>NZ_WHOM01000008.1 GCF_009739465.1 Streptomyces apocyni | reverse complement strand
GGTCAGTGGCAGCTCGTCCAGGAGGACGAAGTTGCGGGGGATCATGTAGGCGGGCAGGCCGTCGGCGAGCGCGTCGCGCAGGCCGCTGGTGGAGGGTGTGGCGTCGTCGTCGGCCACCAGGTAGGCGACCAGGTCGGCCTGGCCCTGCCCGTGGTCGTCGCGGACGATGACGACGGCTTGGCGGATTCCTGGCTGTCGGCTCAGTGCGGCCTCGATCTCGCCCAGTTCGATCCGGAACCCGCGGACTTTGACCTGGCTGTCGCCTCTGCCGAGGTATTCCAGGGCGCCGTCGGCCTTCCAGCGGGCCAGGTCCCCGCTGCGGTATAGCCGCGCCCCGGGCTCACCGCCCAGATGATCCGGCACAAACCGCTCCGCAGTTAGTTCGGGCCGTCCGATGTAGCCGCGGGTCACCCCGGGCCCGCCGACGTACAGCTCTCCGACCACGCCGACGGGCACTGGCTGGCCGAACGCGTCCAGCACGTGCACCCACAGGTCCGGTAGCGCCTCACCGATCAGCGTGAATGCCCCGTCGAGCTGTTCCTCGGTGACTTCGGTGTAGGTGACGTGCACGGTGGTCTCGGTGATGCCGTACATGTTCACGAGTACGGGTTCGCGGTAGCCGTGCCGCTCACCCCAGTGCCGTACCGACGACCGGTCCAGCGCCTCACCGCCGAAGACGACGGCTCGTAGCGCCAGCCGTTCGTGCCGCCTGGCGTCCACGTCCTCGAACTGGCGGAACGCGGATGGGGTCTGGCTCAGCATCGTCACTCGCTCGTCTCGGACGAGGGCGTAGAACGCGTCGGTGTCGCGGCTGACGTCGTAGGGGACGACGATCACGCGTCCGCCGGTGGTGAGGGCACCCCACATTTCCCAGACGGAGAAGTCGAAGGCGAAGCTGTGGAACAGCGACCACAC
>NZ_WHOM01000078.1:228132-662149 GCF_009739465.1 Streptomyces apocyni | reverse complement strand
CGCCGCCATGGGCTCAGCGGGCCGAGCCGCGGCGGGCTCGGGCGCGCTCTCGCCGGGCCCCGCCCCTCGTACAGCCGCCCGAGCGGCCGCCGGGCCGCCACCCGGCGCCCCGGACGGAGCCGCGCTCGCGCCCGCATGCGCATCAGGCCCAGGCACGTACCCCACAGCAGCCCCAGGCCCACCCCCCGCAACAAACCTCACATCGCCACCAGCACCACCACCAGCACCAGCACCAGCACCAGCAGCACCACCGGCCCCCCGCTCAAGCCGATCCAACCGAGCCAGCACCGACCGCTCATCGTCATAAGCGGCAGGCAACAGCACCCGCGCACAGATCAGCTCGAGCTGAAGCCGCGGCGAGGTAGCGCCACGCATCTCCGTCAGCCCCTCGTTGACCAGGTCGGCCGCCCGGCTGAGCTCAGCGGAGCCAAAGACCCCCGCCTGCGCCTGCATCCGCTCCACGACATCCACAGGGGCGTCGATCAGCCCCTTCTCGACGGCGTCCGGCACCGCGGCAAGGATCACCAGATCTCGCAGCCGCTCCAGCAGATCCGCGACGAACCGCCGAGGATCATGCCCGCCCTCAACCACCCGGTCCACGATCTCGAACGCGGCGCCGCCGTCCCCCGAGGCGAACGAATCCACCACCGAGTCGAGCAACGACCCGTCCGTGTACCCGAGCAGCGAGGTGGCCATGGCGTACGTCACACCATCGGCGCCCGCACTCGCGAGCAGCTGGTCCATGACGGACATCGAGTCACGTACGGACCCCGCGCCAGCCCGTACGACCAACGGCAGCACGCCGTCCTCGACGGCCATGCTCTCGCGCCCGCAGACCTCGCCGAGGTAGTCCCGAAGCGTCCCCGGCGGCACCAGCCGGAACGGGTAGTGATGCGTACGCGACCGAATCGTCCCGATGACCTTCTCGGGCTCGGTGGTCGCGAAGATGAACTTGAGGTGCTCCGGCGGCTCCTCGACCACCTTCAGCAGGGCGTTGAACCCCGCTGGCGTGACCATGTGCGCCTCGTCGATGATGTAGATCTTGTACCGGCTGGAGGCGGGCCCGAAGAAGGCCTTCTCGCGCAGGTCACGCGCGTCGTCCACGCCACCGTGCGACGCCGCGTCGATCTCGATCACATCAATGGACCCCGGACCGTTCCGCGCGAGGTCCCGGCATGACTGGCACTCCCCGCAGGGCGTCGGCGTAGGACCTTGCTCACAGTTCAGGCAGCGGGCCAGAATCCGCGCACTGGTCGTCTTGCCGCAGCCGCGCGGCCCACTGAACAGGTACGCGTGATTGACCCGGTTGTTCCGCAGGGCCTGCTGCAGCGGGTCGGTGACATGTTCCTGCCCGATGACCTCGGCGAAGGACTCCGGGCGGTAGCGGCGGTACAGCGCAAGGGACGACACACCTACGAGGTTATCGGTGCCCACTGACACCCGACCCCGCCCGCACCCAATCCCCACCGGCAAGCACCCGAGCCCCCGCCCAGGAACGCAAGCCCCCCGGAACGCAAGCGCCCCCCACGCACCCGCCAGAGCCAACCTACCCTTGCTGCCTTCCGGCCCTGGGGGAGTTCAGTCAGATAGCGCCGCGTGAGGGGCTGCGCCCACCTTAGCTGATCCACGGGGGTGGGAACGAGTTCGCGAGCACTCCTCAACGTCTTGTATTGTTTGCGGCGGAGGATTCGCCTAGTGGCCTAGGGCGCACGCTTGGAAAGCGTGTTGGGGGCAACCCCTCACGAGTTCGAATCTCGTATCCTCCGCCAGTGCCTCACCGGGCACGACTCGAAGGGCCCCACCGCTTGCGGTGGGGCCCTTCGACGTCGGTGGTCGCGGTTGCCCGGTCCCTGGCCCGGTGTCCGCTCACGGCAGAGGGCGGGAGCAGGTGGAAGTGTCGATGTACGCGAGGCCGTCGTAGTCCTGGGCGGGCACGATCGGGGCGTGGTGCAGTCGATAGGTGAAGCGTGGCACGTTGGCGCCGAAGCTGCGATGCAGGTGCTGCTTGCCCAGCCAGTCTCGTACCTCGGCGGGGGCGGTCCGCGCGGCGCGCAGGTCGACGAGATGGTCGCCCGGCACGGCCTGAGCGAGTTCGGCCTCCAGTGAGCCCGCTCCCAGCCTGCTGATCCGGTGCGGTACGGCGGGTCGGCGCATGTTGCCGCCTCGGCGGGCCCGGAACGCGCCCGCGCCGAAGAGCATGCCGAGGGAGTAGTAGGCGTCGCCGTAGCGCTCGTGCAGGTGGTGGCCGAGGGCGGGCACGCCGGGCATGTAGTGGCCCCGGGAGACATGGCCGTTGTGCGCCCAGACCACGACCTTCTCCTCGCTGCTATCGGCCGGACCGGCCGCTTCGGCGCCGTCGACGACGGCGCTCACGGCATCGGCCAGATACCGGTCGCGGGCGGTGAACAGGCGCGCGTCGAAGGGCAGCGTGACCAGGTCCGCAGACCTGACCAGCACGCGGGCGTGGTCGATCGCCGCCTCGGTCTCCGCCGCGCCCGCCTGCGCGGCGAACTCCGCCTGCCGGTCGGTCAACAGGCCCAGCAGGCGCTCGGCCGAGGCGCGGAGCGCCTGCTCTGGGTCGGGTCGGCTCCCCGGCCGGGCGGTGCTGAGCGGTGCGAGCGCGGACTGTGTTACCGCCGCCTCCGCCGGCGCGACCCGGCGGAGGAAGTCGGTGACGTACGCGACAGAGGCTCCGGAACGCTGTGGGTCGATGCCGACGAATCGCACCCGACGGCCGGGCGCGGCGCTCTGGTTGTGCGTACGCATCCAGGCCAGGAGCGCGAGCATTTCCTCGGTGTGCCAGGTCCAGAACCCGAGGCGCCCGATCAGCTCCGCAAGGTCGCCGTCACGGCCCTGGATATAGCCGTCCACGGCCCGGGCGGCGGATTCGCTCGCCTCCAGCGCCAGTGTGGTGAAACCGGCTTCCATGACGAGGAACTCCACGATCCGGTGCTTGAGCTGGAAGAACTCCCGGGTTCCGTGCGTGGCTTCGCCGAGGCCGACGATGCGCACCTCGGCCAGGGCGGCACCGAAGGGTGCCAGGTCCTGGCACCGCCCGCCCGCGGTGAGGCGCTCCAGCCGGCAGGCGTGCTCCGCTAGCCAGTCCGTCACGCCCTGCGGCGTCGGTGCCTTCCCACGGCGACTTCCCATCTCCCCGTCGCTCCGTCCGGTCAGCGGTTCTTGATCCCGACCTCGGTCAGGATGCAGCGTAGATCTTCCGCCGCCGCACCGTAGCCGTATGTCGCGGCCACACCGGAGAGATTCAGGACGACTTCGTCGACTCCGGCCGCCTCGTACGCGCGGAGTCCGTCGCGGATCTCCTCGGCCGAACCGTGCAGAAAAGTGCCCGAATCGACCAGGGCACGCGCGCCGAGATATGGCTGGGAAGGATGCACCCGCAGGCCGGCCTGCCGCAGCATGTCGGTGTAGTGCGCGGTGCTGAGGTGCGCCTTCGCCGCGGAGAGCGCGAGCTGGTAGGGGTTCCGGCCGGGCCTCGCCAGAGCCGCGTGCACCACGGTGACCATCCGGGGCACCGCTCGGCCGCGCTGAGCCGCGCCCTTGGCCATGGCGGGCAGCAGTATGTCCCCTACGTAGGCCGGGGGCGTCATCCAGCTGATCGCCGCGTCGGCGGCCATCCCCGCGGCCCGCGCCAGTACCGGCCGCAGCACGCCGAGGCCGAGCTCCACGCCAGGGTGTTCGAGGCGAGGGAGCAGCGGTGCGGAGCCCGGTCGCGTGCCTGCGGGGTGGGCGTCCGTGTCGCTGAGGAATCGCCGCATCGCGTCCAGGTAGTCGACACACGCGGTACGCGGGCTCGGGTAGGGCTCGCCCCGCAGCTCGACGGTGAAGTCCGGCGCTCCGGGCCCGACGCCCAGCACCGTGCGCTGGCCGGTGAGGCGCGACAGCGATCGCGCCTGTACGGCGGCTTCGAAGGCGTGCCGCATCGGCATCAGCACGACGCTCGTCCCGACCGGGATGTCGAAGCCGCGACCGGCCAGATAGGCGAACATCTGGTGCGTTTCCAGACTCAGCGACTGTCCCTGCCACAGCCGCGCGGCGTGCCCTTCCTTGATCAACTCCGCGAAGGGTACGAGGCTCAACGGGTCCGTCGCCATGGTGGGGAAGATGATGGAGCAGCGCATGTCGTCATCCCTGTCCTGCCCGAGGCCCGGCCTCGGAGGTCGCCGGCTCGGTCTCGGAAGTTCCGCCGGCTCCGGGCTGATCCTCGGAGGTGTAGCCGGCGGCCTGGAGGTTGAAGAGGTAGGCGTAGGTACCGCCGAGCTTCATGAGCTTCTCGTGCGAGCCCTCCTCGATCAGGTGGCCGTTCTCAATGACGATGATCTTGTCTGCGATGCGTACGGTCGAGAAGCGGTGCGCGATGAGGAGCGAGGTCGCTCCCTGCGCGACGGTGCGCAGCCGGCCGAAAATCTCGGCCTCGGCAGCCGCGTCGATGGCGGCAGTCGGTTCGTCGAGCACCACGATCGGAGCCTTGCGCATGAACGCACGGCTGAGCGCGATCTTCTGCCACTGGCCGCCGGAGAGTTGGTGCCCTTCTTCGAAGTGGCGGCCGAGCATGGTGTCGTAGTGGTGGGGGAGAGTGTCGACGGCGGGCGCGATGCCGCCGGCCTGCGCGGCGGTGTGGATGCGCGCGTCGTCCGTCAGGGAGTCGACGCGGCCGAATCCGATGTTCTCCCGGACCGGCATCTCGTACCGGATGAAGTCCTGGAAGATCACGCCCATGTTCCGCTGGAGCTGCTCGACGTCGTAGTCCTCGATGGGTACGCCGTCGATCAGGATCTGTCCGCTGGTCGGCTCGTAGAGACGGGTGAGCAGCTTGACGATGCTCGTCTTCCCGGCGCCGTTCCGGCCGACGAGCGCCATGCACTCACCTGCCGCCAGCCGGAAGCTCACATCGTCCAGGACGAGTTTGTCCGTACCCGGATAGGCGAAGCTGACGTGGCGGAACTCGATGCCCTGGGTCAGCTTCGCGGGGAAGTCCCGGCTGCCACCGGTGATGTGATGCTCCGGCATGTCGAAGAAGTCAAAGAGATTGCCGAGGAAGAGGGTGTCCTTGTAGAGCGTGGAGAAGCCGAGCAACATGCTGAGGGCGGTCACCTGGATCGTGCCGATCGCCTGGAGGTAGCCGGCGAGTTGGCCGATCTGGCCGGAGTTGATCGAGCTGTGGATGGCCCAGATGATCGCCCCGGAGGAGGCGCCGACGCTCAGGGTGCCGAGCAGCCCGGAGAGCAGCGACTGCCGGCGCGCCAGCCCCCTGTCCACCCGGAAGAACTTCTGCACGAGCTCGCGGTAGCGGCCGACGAGCATGGGCGCAAGCTGGAAGAGACGGACCTCCTTGAAGGAGTGGTCGGTGGTGGTCAGGTACTGGTAGTAGAAGAGGCGCCGCCGCTCGGGCGCCCGGGCGAACTCGATCTCGAACGCCTTGTGCGCGTAGACCATGTGGGAGATGGCCGCGGGTATGGGGGAGAGCAGGATGAGCAGCGCCACCCAGGGGCTCCAGGCGAAGAGGACCGCGCTCACCGAGACAATGGTGATCAGGTCGCGTGCCGCGTCCAGGAGTTGGGAGAACAGCTGGTAGATCCGGCCTCCGTTGCTCTCCTGGAAGGCGCGCTGAAGCTTGTCGTAGGAGTCGGCGCTCTCGTACTGCTGTAGCTCCAGGCGCGTCCCCTTACGCATCACGCGCTCACCGATCTTCGTGGTGAGCTCCAGCCTGAGCAGGGAGTCCAAGTATTGGATGCAGGTGCCGAGCAGATGGTTGGTGACCGACAGCACCAGCAGCAGCACGGCGTACCGGAGCGCTTGGTCCCGTGCCGCCTCCGAACCGCCGATCGCGTCCGCGACGGCCTGCACGGCCGCCGCGGTCAACGCGATCTGGATGCCGGGCACGGCGGCGGACAGGGCCGTCACGACGGTGTACGCCGTGACCCGCAACCGGCTCAGCTGCCAGAAGAGCCGCATCACGCGGAGCCAGATCATCGCTGCCTCCCTGCCGCCAGTCGGCCGCGGATGGCGCGAAGGGTCTGGCCCCAGAGCCGGTGGCAGTGTGTCTCGCGCTCGAGATCCACTGGGAAGAGCCGATTGATCTGCACATGAGCCAGGCTGCCGAGCACCTCGTCCGCGGTGCCGACCAGGGTGCCGCGTGCGGTTGCCGAGCGTACGGCGTCGGCGACTTCGGTGACGGCGGTGGCTTGGGGGGCGAGGAGCTCGCCGAGCCGGGTACGGTGCCGTGCTCCCTCCGGGTGGGTGAACCGCTCCCAGGGGCTGAGGAGTTCACACAGGTAATCGCGGTTGTCCCGGAACTGCTTGCGTGCGGCCTCGTCCTCCTTGACGTGACTGAGCCGGGTGGTGCGCTCCGTGAGCGGCATACCCCACTGGTCGTGGAGCGTGTCCAGTGCGGCGACGCCGAGGAATTCCGGTTCGAGGCCGAGTTTCGCGGCGATGATCTCCGTGGCCACCTCACTGTTGGCGGTGAAGAGCCGCTCCACGGCGTCGAACGTCTCCACGCCGCCGTATCGGGCCACCTCGGGGGCGTAGCTGGACACCACGAGGTCCCGTGCAATGCCCTGCGCGACGACGTCGCGGCCCCAACCGGCGAGCGTGGCGAGGAGCTCCGCCGCGGCCGAACTCCGGGCGCGGATACGCAGATGCGGGAACGGGTCGGCGTAGCGCAGGTAGAACCAGCGGTCCAGCAGGCCGTGTGCTCGCAGCTCGGCCATGACTGCGCGCAGCGGACCCGTGATGATCTCATCATGGCGCTCGGGCGCGGCGTAGAGCTTCAGGAACGTCCATTCACCACCTGGCAGGTGGCGCTGGACCGGCACTTGGGGGGCGTGGGAGACGGCGTCGCGCGTCACCCGCCCGGCGTCCTTGGCGATGACCGGAACGACGAGCTCCTCAAGGTAGGTTCTGTCGTCCTCGTCGCTCAGCCAAGTGTGGTCCGGGCCCGGCAGCATCTCCTGCAGCACGGCCTCCGGCTTGGTACGGAGTTCGGCGCGCAGTTCCTCGACACACCGGGGGTTGTCGAGGTCGAGCAGCAGCCGGTTGTCCCCGTCCACAAGGAAGACGTGACGCGGCACCTGCCAGCGGGCGAACCAGCCGTCCAAGTCGTCGCGTTCCTGCTGCGTGATCTGCCACTGGGCGCCACGCAGCACGATCCGGCCGCGCGTGACCCGGGGCAGGAAGGGGGACGATTCGAGCGCTCCCCAGTAGAAGCCGGTCGGCAGCACATAGCCGTCCAGAGACACCTCGATCAGGAACCGCGCCACGTTCGGTGCCAGCGCCGGACTCAGCATGTGGTGCTGCGCGACCACGATCTCCCGGTCGAGCCGCTTGGACCACAGGTAGAAGCGGCGGTTCGTGGCTCCGACGAGAATGTCGTCGAGCGGGATCGTCCGGTCCTCGGCCACGGACGGAGCGGTGTTGATCGGAATCTCATACGGCCGGACGCTCGGCCGCACCGCGACGTTCGCGGCCCTGCCGTACGACGGGAGATAGGCGAGCTCCGCGTACGCCACCTCGGGGCTCAGCCGCTCCTCCTGCCGCGCGAAGTCGTGCACCAGCCGTAGCGAGGGTTCGTCGATGAGATCGTGGAAGCGGCCGAAGGTCCGGCCTCCGTACGCAAGCCCGTCGGAACGCAGGACCGCACGCCACTCCCCGGCGTCGATCGCCTCCCGGCCAGCGGCGGCGATCTGCAGATAGGCGTCCATGGCCGGTGGCCAGACCGCGGTGTCCGAGCGCGGCGCGATCCGGTCGAGCCAGGAATCGGTGAGCTCGACCTCCTGCGCGCGCTGCCACCACGCCTCCTGGGCGAAGGCGAGCAGAGCCTGGTCCCTGCGGCTGGCGTCCGGCTGAGGCGCGGCCGGCAGCTCGATACTGCGCCGGGGCATGGTGTAGGTGGGCGGAGCGTCGAGCCCCTGGTCGGCGCTGAGAAGTTCGACCACCGGCACCCGCGTACCGGCCCCGTAGGTCTCGTCGAACTCCTCACGGTAGCGGGTGAGATGGTGCGCGCCCCCCAGCGTCGTGGACAGCCGCATCAGTACCTCCACGGCGTCCGCGGCGGCCTCCCCGACGGACGCGTTCAGCTGGGGGGCGCGCAGGTCGAGCGAGGCGTCGGCCTGATAGGGCTGGCTCCGGTGCTCCGGCAGTAGGGCGTCCTGGGCGGCCTTGAGCTGGCGCAGCGAGGCGACGTCGTCGACGTGCTCAGCCAGTTCGGCGACACCGCGCAGCCGCTCCGCGGCCGCGGTGGCGTGCGGTACGCCGGCCAGGGTTTTCAGGACGTCCTGTTCTGGGCGAGCCGCGGTCTGCGGCGGTCGTAGATCGCCGACCAGGAAACCGAGGTCCCAAAGCTGGCGGACCAGCCCCCCGACGGTGTCTATGCCCTCCTGTGGGAAGGCGGCGGCGAGTTCGTCGACTATCCGCTGGTAGGGGACGGAGCTGACCGCTGCGGCCCGTACCGCATCGACAGCCGGGGTCGCCCGGATACGGACCGTCCTGTTGTCGCCCTGACCGTACTTGTCCGCCTGCGGCAGGACGAACCGGTCACCGGCCCGGTGGGCCATCGGGTTCAGGCGGACCGGGAGGTGCCGCAGCAGTTCGGGGTCCTCCTCGACCTCCTTGAGCCACGCCAGCAGCCAGCTCATGTCGGTACGCACCCGCAGACGTCCGAGTGCCGGGCTGCCGAGGCGCAGCGTGCTGCTGGGGCCGAAGGTGCCGATCGCCACACCGGAGAACGCGCCGAACGGAGTGGGCCTGGTGGCCATCCTGATGAGATAGCGAAGCAGCCGCGAGCGCACCTTGGCCGCTCGCTTCGGGCTGAGTTCGTCCAGGCCGCGGTCCAGCGTCGCGGTCAGGTCCTCGCTCGCCACGAGCAGGGCACGGCGTACGTCCGGCCGCTGCGCGAGTCGCAGCACCTTCTCGTCAGTCTGGTGCGGGTCCGCCATCAGATCGAGGAACTCGGCGAACGGCAGTGCGGGAGCGCGCAGCATGAAGAAGCCCGCGGGCGTGTAGGTGGTCATGCGTCACCTCGCGAGGAAGAGGCGGAACCAGCCGGGTCGTTCGGCACTCAGCGTGGCTAGCAGCGTCAGCGCCACGCCGGGGGCACCCGTGAGCAGGGTGGGATCGTCCACCAGGACACCCGGTTCGTCCTGGTCGGCGAAGAGCAGGGGCCGCTGCGGGTCGGCATAGTCCAGCAACTCCTCGGTGAGTCGTGGCAGCGCCGCTCGGGCGGCGGCACTCCATGGCGCCAACTCCAGGCACAGCATGAGGAGTCCGGCGTGTCCGTGGCAGAGGGTGGGCGACAGCGGGCGCGTCTTGGCAGTGCGCTCCAGCACGGCCTCGAATGCCTCGACGGCCACCTTGCGCAGACTGTCGTCGCCCAGGCTCTCGGCGACAGTCAGCAGGGCACCGGCGACCCCCGCGGTGCCGTAGCACCAGGCGAGCTGGTCACCCGCGCAGGAGGGTGCGAGTTCCGCACCCTCCGCGCTGACGCCGGTGCCGTCCGACCAGACCGGGCCGTGCTCGTCGGAGTGCGGCTGGGCGACGATCCAGGTGGTCAGGGTGTCGATCGCATCCCGGTGTCCCGGCCTGCGCAGACCCGCACGCCAGGCCACGGCTAGCGCCGCGGCGACCCCGGGCATGCCGTGCGAGAGCCCCAGGTTCAGATAGCCGTGTGGCCACTTCTCCCGGTAGCTGGGCAGGGGTGGATAGACCTCCGGAGTAAGCAGCCAGCGGTGGGGTGTGGCAGGGGTACGGGCCGGGCCGGTCAGCCAGATCAGGTAGTCGAGCAGCCGCTCGGCCGCCTCGCGCATCCGGTCAGTCGGCTCCTCGACGGAGCTCAGATGGGCCAGTACCCCGGCCGCCCCGGTGATGAGGTCGTAGTCGAGGTCGCTGACCGCTCGCTCGACTCTCGGATAGTCGGTGTCGAGCACCTGGTTGGCCAGTTGCTCGTGCAGCCGGTCGAGGCTGGGGCGGAAGCGTGGTTCCAGCCGTACGCATTCGGCCACCGTGAGCGCGAGACCGCTGGTGCCGGCGAAGAGTCCCGGACCGCTCAGCGGTTCGATGGAGGTGGCCGCCACCGCCTCGCGGATGTGGCCGAACGCGGTATCCAGGCTACTCAGCCCGGCCGAAGCGGCGCACAGGTGCAGCAGGGTGACGCCGGCCTGTCCACTGCTGACACTGGGTGGATACCAGGCAGTTGGCTGGGGAGACTGCTCGGCGCTCCGCAGCGCGAGTTCGGTGAGCTTTGTGGAGTCCGAGGTGCGTTCCGAAACGTGGGTGACCGTGCGCCGAACTCGTTCCGCCAGTGGGCCGTCTTCCAGCCCGATCCAGCTGTCAGTAGTGTCAGGGACGCGTGGCATCTTTCTTCCTTGTCTCATGACGGGGCTGGGAGGCCATGGCGGCCGGGTGCTGCCGTGTCAGCATCACGGCAGCACCCGTCGCGTTGCTCCGCGCTCTGGCTGGCGCGGATTACCGCGGATTACCTCGGATTACTCCGGGGCACGGCACAGGGACGTGCAGATGGTGGTGCAGTTGCAGGTGCAGGTCACCTTGCAGGTGACGCGGGTGCAGACGGTCCGGGTCGCGATGGTCGAGATGGACATCGGGCCGAGCTCCGAGTCACCGGCCTTCGGCGTGTTGACCTGAGCGTCGAGGTCGAATGCGTCCGACATGTTCACTCCTTTCGAGCGTTGCGTGAAGGTTGTTCTCCACGCTCGAAAGAAATGCTCATTCATTCGGTAGTGGCTCGCCATTGTCGTCTGCGACAGTATTTGCCGAGACTGCCGATGCATGGTGCTGCTCTGATGGAATCGAATGGTCGGTGCTCAGTTCGGCGTGGAAGTAGTAGGCTGCCAGGCAGGCCGCCATCCTGGAGTCGATTTCGAGTTTCCCCATGATGGCGGTCAGATGCGCGCGGACCGTTCGCTCGGTCACTTTGAGCTGGTCGGCCATCCATTGATTGGACGAGCCCTCGGACAACAGTGTGAACACCTCGCGTTCCCGTAGGGTCAGCCTGTTGACCTTCTTCAGTGCATGCTTCCACTGCGGCTCATCGACGGCCGCCGGCCCGGGTATGGCCTGATCTGCTCGCATACTTCCCCCCTGGATTGACATGCGAGGTGCTGTGACTGGGGCTGAGGGTCAGGAGGGTCAGTCCTGGTGTAGCCCCGGTTCGGAAGTTCCGGAGACAAGGAGAATGGCTACAGAGGGTCAGATAGTCCTCATGAGGGGAATATCGATCACCCGAAACCGCAGGTCAAGAAGCTGGCCGTCGATCTGGGGGTGAGTCGTGCCCCGCGTCGCGGTGTCGGCCGAGTCCCTGGCGATCTCCGCAGAGGTGGCGCGCCCGAGGCGCCACGCTGAGGCGAGTTGAACCCCTGGTTCATTGGAGCCGACGCGCTTAACTTGCGGATTCCACCCGGAAGTCCCGCGCGGCTGGTTCCGGAATGCCATGAATCAGCGCAGGCAAAAGGAATGATAATTGAGAATGCCATCACGCCACGCAACACAGAAATTATTGCACCACTTCCTCGCGCTCCCCGCTTGCTAGCACGCGGCCAGCTCTCCATGTTCCGCTTCACACTATAGATATCACCAGCAGACCCAGATCAACTCCACTATGATGTGACATGCGTCACATGGTGGAATGTGAATTTGGAGGCCCCGAGTGGCACGCATAAGCAGTGGCCGAGATTCATTCTCGAAGCGGAATGAACGATCAAGGAATTAGCTGTTGAGGGGTGATCCGGAGTCCGGTATTCCAGAAGGGTGAGGCTGAAACTCGTACGGTCCGGCTCGCATGTGCGCCAGGCGCGCCACATGGTTACCCGGATTGCCCACCACACCAGACGTGGAGATCGGGCGTACCCGTATCGAGCAATAGCAGTCATGTCCATGCCGAAAATCCGGTGCCGTTACGGACTGGCAAGGGCACCTTCAACGCGGCGACCCACCGGGCTCAGCGCCGCACCCCTTCAGTGGGCTCGTGCGCCGCGCGCCTCTGCGTTCCTTCCGCCCACGGGCCGGAGCGCGTCGTGCCCGCGCCGTCGTGGGTTCTCCGGCTACGCGGGCGGGATGTTCTGGTTCATTCGGAAGAAATTGTCCGGGTCGTATTTCCGCTTGAGTGCCGTCAGGCGGTCGTACTTCTCAGCCCCGTACGCCTGGCGCACGCGTGCCTGGCCCTCCTCCATCAGGAAGTTCACGTACACGCCGGTCTGGAAGGGCGCGAGGGCCGACGAGAAGGAGCGGACCCAGTGTTTCTCCTCCTCGAAGCCCTCGGCGGTCTCTGTGGCGGCGGTGACGTTGAAGGCGAAGCCGCTCGTACGGCCGCTGTAGACGGTCTCGTCGTCCGCCACCCGGGCCGTCGCGCCGCCGAGGTGCCAGATGGGGAACGACGTCAGGGGGGAGCGGATGCGGGTCGCGTGGTCGACGGTGATGTCGATGATCTCGTCGGTGAGCTGGGCGACGTCGCAGGCACGGTTGTAGTACCACCAGCCGTGCGGGAAGCTCGGGTCGAACATCGACTGATGCGCGACGAACGGCTTCGGCACGCACAGATCGAGGACCGGCGAGCCGAACTCCTTCAGCGGCCGCACGACTCTCTCGCCGTCCTCGACCGGGCCCGCGTAGCAGCACACGACGCTGACGATGGGGCGGCCATGCAGGTCAGTCGGTACGTAGGACACCGCGGGCGCCTTCCGGTGGACCACGATCGTCATCAGCTCGTCCGGGGCCTCGGCGACCCAGTCGCGGTAGAAGTGCAGCAGCTCGGGCGCCTGCGACATGGGCCAGAGAATCGGTCCTGCCAGGACGATCGGCCCCAGGGGGTTGAGCCGGAACTCGAATTCGGTGACGATCCCGAAGTTGCCTCCGCCGCCGCGCATGCCCCAGAAGAGGTCGGCGTTCTCCGCCGCGCTCGCCTTGACGAAGTGGCCGTCGGCCGTGATCACGTCCACGGACAGGAGTTGGTCGATCGCGAGACCGTACTTGCGCATCAGCCAGCCCATGCCCCCGCCCAGCGTGAGTCCGGCGACCCCGGTGTGGGTCACGATCCCCGCCGGTACGGCGAGGCCGAACTCCTGGGTCTCACGGTCGAGCTCTCCCAGCAGGGTGCCGGCCTGTACCCGCACGGTGCGCGCCTCGGGGTCGACTCGTACGCCCTTCATCAGGGACAGATCGATGACCAGGCCGGCGTCGCACACGGACAGGCCGGGAAAGCTGTGCCCGCCGCCGCGTACCGCGACGAGGAGCCCGCGCGCCTTGGCGTAGCGCACCGCGGCGAGCACGTCCGCCACCCCGGCGCAGCGGGCTATGAGTGCCGGGTGTTTGTCGATCGACCCGTTCCACAGCCTCCGATACGCCGCGTAGTCGCCGTCGTCCGGGCGTACCAGCTCTCCGCGGAAGGTGGTCGCGAGTTCCGCGAGCTCCTTGAGTTCGGCATCCGCCGTTACCGTGCCCATGAGCACATGCTGCGTGGCTGGGCGGGGCGTGTCAGTGACGTGAGTTCCACCCCTGTTCCTGGACCAGACGCAGGGGGTCGACGATCACGATCCGGTCGCGTCCGGTCCGCACCACGCCGTCCTCGCGCAGCTCGCGCAGGACCCGCACCACGACCTCGCGGACCGTTCCGACAGCCTCCGCCAGCTCCCGTTGGCTGACCGAGACGACGAATTCCCGCCGTGCCAGATCCTCTGGATGCGCCGCGCGCTCCGACGCGAGGTCGAGCAGATGCCGGGCGACGCGCTCGCGCACCGTGGCGAACGCGCTGCCCTGGAGCTCACGGGCAAAGCCCAGTGCCCGATCGGCCAGCTCACCGAGCAGGGCATGAGCGACGCGCACATCGCGTGTCACCGCACGCTGGACCGCCGGCGGGGACAGGCGGAGCAGTTCCGCGTCCACCAGCGCCTGCGTCGACGCGGGCATCGCGAACCCGGTCGCGAACAGCGAGATGGCGCCTATGAGCGCCCCGGACCGGCAGTACCTGATGGTCATCGTCCGCCCGTCCTGCGCGGTCACAAACACCCGGACCACACCGGAGACGACGAGCTCCAGATGCGGGGGGTCCTCCCCCTCGCGATGGGTCACGGAGCCCCGGGGGATCCGCGTCCTGACCGCTCGCGCCATCAGGCCGTCGAGCACGTCGTCCGGTAGGGCGCGCAGGTGAGATCTCTGTACCGCGGCGCGGATACCAGCATCCATGCGGGCACACTATGACTTCTCGGGCTGTCAGCGGGCGCGGAACGCGGTGCGGTAGGCCTGGGGGGAGGCTCCCGTTCGGCGGGTGAAATGGTGGCGGAGCGTTGCTGGTGCGCCGAAGCCGGTCTGGTCCGCGATGCGTTCGACGGTCAGGTCGGTGGTTTCCAGTAGCTGCTGGGCGCGGTGGATGCGGGCGCGGAGCAGCCATTGCAGTGGGGTGGTGCCGGTCTGCGCGCGGAAGTGTCGGTTGAGGCTGCGGACGCTCATGGCGGCGTGGCGGGCGATGTCCTCCAGAGTGAGCGGCTGGTGGAGTTGGGACTCCATCCAGTGCAGCGTGGGCTGGAGCGTGCTGCCGTTGCCGTTGCTGCTGCTGCCGTTGCCGTTGCCGACGGGCTGCGGGTGTTCGATGAACTGGGCCTGTCCGCCGTCGCGTTGCAGGGGCATCACGATACGGCGGGCGGTGGCCGCGGCGTGGGCCGCGCCCAGGTCCGTACGGACCACATGCAGGCAGAGGTCGAGTCCGGCGGCGACCCCGGCCGAGGTGATCAGGGGGCCGTTGTCGATGAACAGCACGCTGTCGTCGACCTCGACGCGCGGATGGCGCCGGGCGAGTTCGGTGGCGTACTGCCAGTGCGTGGTGGCCCGGTGGCCGTCCAGGAGGCCGGTGGCGGCGAGGGTGAAGGCACCGATGCACAGCGACGCGAGGCGCGCCCCGCGTCCGGCGGCCGTGCGCAGCGCCTCCCGTACGTCCGGAGGTGGCTCGTCGAGGAAGCCGGAGCTGCCGGGGACGACGATGGTGTCGGCCCGCGCGAGCGTATCCAGGTCCCAGGGGGCGCGCAGTTGAAAGGCGCCGTGCTCCGCGGAGGTGGTGACGTACTCCGTAGGGGCGCAGATACGCACGTCGTAGTGCGGGGTGCCGAGGGCCAGGTTGGCCGTGCCGAAAACCTGGCCGGGCACCGCCAGCTCGAAGGGGACGACACCGTCGAGCGCGAGGACTGCTATCACCGCCATGGCTGGAACTTAGCGCATGTCGGCATTCTGGCCGCTGGTCGGGCGAGGGGCATGGCCGCAGGATCGGAGCGTGCCTCGGCGGAGCGTCCCCCGACGAGGAGTCCCGACCTTGTGAGGAGTCACGGCCGTGAACACGAGCACGTCCCTGTCCGGCGCCTTTGCCGGATTCAGCTGGCCCGATACCGAACTGGCCACGCATGCCCTGCGGTTCACCGAGGAACGCGAGCCGGACTTCGTCTTCCGGCACAGTGTGCGCAGTTACCTGTTCGCCAAGGCGCTCGCCGACGAGCGCGGCCTGACGCCGGGCACCGACTACGACGACGAGCTGGTGTTCCTGGGCTGCGTCCTGCATGACCTGGGGCTGTCCGACGAGGGCAATGGCGATCAGCGGTTCGAGGTCGACGGGGCCGACCTGGCCGCGCGCTTCCTCCTCGACCACGGCGTCGCGAAGGCCCGCATCGCGACAGTGTGGGACATCGTGGCCCTGCACACCTCGGATGGCATCGCCGCTCGTAAGGGCCCGGACGTCGCGCTGGCCCAGGCGGGCATCGGCGCGGACGTCTTCGGGCGGGACAAGGAGCGGCTTCCGGCTGGCTTCGCCGAGCGGGTGCACGCCGCCTTCCCGCGCGCTGACCTGGCTCATACGATGACCGACCTGATCGTGGAGCAGGCCCTGGCCAACCCGCTCAAGGCCGGGCCGCTGAGCTTCACCGGTCAGCTGCTGCGCCGCCATCTGCCCGCCGGTTCCCTGCCGGACTGGTACGACATCATCGACCAGAACGGCTGGGGCGACCGGCCCGCCACGGCCCGTACGGACGTCGTGGCCGTGGACGTGGCCGTGGCCGCCAGGACGCCTCAGGAGTTGGGCGGGCTGTTCACCCGCTACCTCGACGCAGGCGACCTGGACGGTTTGGTCTCCCTGTTCGAGGCGGGCGCCGTGTTCGCCGACCAGCCGGAGTCCGTGGGCGAGGGGGTGGCCGAGGGCGAAGGGGTGGCCGAGGACGAGGCCGTGGGCACCGAGGCCATCAAGGAGCGGCTGCGCTCGTACATCACCCGCGGCACACAGGTCACCTTCCAGCCCCGCGACAGCCATACGGCGGGTGATCTCGCCCTGCTCTCCAGCGTCGCGACGGTCACCACCCCGGCACCGGACGGCGCACCGGCGACGACGACCACGACCACGACCACCGAGGTGGCGCGGCGCCAGCCGGACGGCCGCTGGCTCTACGCGATCAACGCCCCCAATTTGGCGGCGTGAGGCGACCGGGTCAGTTACGAGGCACTCCAGCGAATCCTCAGGTACCGACGGACTGCGGCCGCTCGAAGTGGTAGTGCACTTCCGTGAACTTCGGCGGCGCGGACGGCTCGGAATAGCCCAGCTCCTTCACCACCGGCTGAAGCCGCGCGAAAAAGTCCTGGAACGCGTCGGTCGACTCCCAGAGATCGATCACGCGCAAACCCGTCTCCGTGACCATCGCGGTGTGGAACAGCAGCCCCTCAGGAGGCTGACCTGATCGCGCGCCCACGCGCCTGTCCACATCGTCGTACTGCTGCGTTGTCACTCCCGGGAATTCGATCTCCATCAGCACAGCCATGCGAGCCAGCCTCCACGGGCGAACGGGCCTGGCCGCCAAGCGGCGACCAGATCACTTCCAGAGTCGCCCCACGGCTCCACACCCGCAAAGCGAGGTAGGCCACCGGTACGCCCAGCGCCAACACCGATCAGGATTCAAGAAGCGCCGGTCACCAAGCCGTGGCTAGCGTGAATGCCATGACCTCCATCGACCACATCACCCTCGAGGTGGCCGACCCCTCGGCCGCCGAGCGCTTCTACGCGGATGCCTTCGGCCTGGACAAACACGTACGACTGCGGGCCTCGGAGGCGCCGACGTCCGGCTTCCGCGGGTTCACGGTGTCGCTCGTGGTCTCCCAGCCGTCGATCGTCAACGGCCTCTTCGACGCCGCCCTGGCCGCGGGCGCCACCGAGCTGAAGCCCGCCAAGAAGTCGCTGTGGGGCTACGGCGGCGTCGTACAGGCCCCGGACGGGACGATCTGGCAGCTCGCAAGCTCGTCGAAGAAGGACACCGGCCCGGACAGCCGACAACCGGACAGCCGACAGATCGATGAGATCGTCCTCCTGCTGGGCGTCTCGGACATGGCCACGACCAAGCGGTTCTACGTCGATCACGGCCTCAAGGTCGCGAAGAGCTTCGGCAGCAAGTACGTCGAGTTCGACGGTTCGTCGAGTGCCATCAAGCTGTCGTTGTACGGACGTCGCAGCCTGGCCAAGGTCGCCGGAGTCCCGCCGGAGGGCAGCGGATCACACCGGCTCACGATCTGTGGCGACACCGGGACCTTCACCGACCCGGACGGGTTCATGTGGGAGCCCGCGGCATGAAGCGCCCGGCCCATGCGTCTTGTCGGTGTGTCACTGCCTGGTCCGTGAGCCGTAGGGCTGGAGTAGCTGGTCGACGGGTGCGTAGTCGTCGGTGAGCCGTTGGGCGTCGCCGATCCAGGAGATGAGGTCGTCGCCGGTGGTGATCCTCCAATCGGTGTCCCGGGCGTCCAGCGCTTCCTGGGTCGCGCGCAGGTCGACGGGCCGGTTGGAGGCGAGCACCACCATGTTGCCGCCCGCCGGGGTGGCGTTCGGGTCGGGGCCCACATCGACGGGTTGGCCGACCAGCGCAACGTGCTCGAAGGTCCCGCTGAGGGTGGCTACCTTGGCGCGGGCGAAGGCCAGCGGGCCGTGATCGATGAGGTTGGCGACGTACAGGCCGTCCTCCTTGAGTACCCGCCGTACGTCCGTCATCGCTTCCACCGTCGTGAGGTGCCACGGCACACTCACACCCCCGAAGGCGTCGCCGACGACGAGGTCCCGGCTGTCGCCGTCCAGTCGCCGCAGACCGAGCCTGCCGTCCTCGGCGCGTACGTCGATGCCCGTCTGTGGTCTCAGACCGAGTTGCTCGCGGTTGACGCGTACGACCCCGCTGTCGATCTCGGATACCACGCTGCGCGTCCCGGGCCGCGTGGCCGAGAGGTAACGGGGAAAGGTGAGCCCGCCGCCGCCCAGGTGGTAGGCGGCGAGTGGCTCGTCTTCGGGATAGGCGGCGTCGACCACCGACGCGATGGCGCGCACGTACGCGAACTTCAGGAAGGTCGGGTCGTCGGTGTCGACATAGGAGTGCCGCAAGCCGTCCAGGACGAGTGTGCGGCCGCTGCCCCGGTCGGGGTCGGCGACGACCCTCGCGCAGTGGTACCTGGTCTCCGCGTCGCAGCCACCGGGCGCGACCATGGCGGTAAGTCCGCCCACAACGATCAACGCGGCCAGGGCAGGGGTGCTCCTCCCGGTGCTCCTGCCCCCGCTCCTCCGCCCGCGCGTTCGCCACTCCACCAGCACCGAGCCGACCACCAGCAGGGTTCCGAGGCCGATCAGGATGCCGCTGACCGGGAACCGCGCGACGAGGACGAAGCCGGTGAGGACGGTGCCGACGATGGCGCCGACCGTGCCGACGCCGGACAGTCGGCCGACCACCGTTCCGGTCTCGGCGAGGCTGGTGAGGCGCAGCTTGGTCACGATCGGCGTCACCGCGGAGAGCAGCGCGCCCGGCACGAGGAGCGTCAACGACGCGACCAGCAAGAGCATCCCCGGCGCCCACTCCGCGGTGGTACGCAGCGCAGCGGGGGTGAGCGCCACGACCGCGCCCGACACCCCGAGCGAGGGGCCGATGAGCCTACGGGGATCGACCTGGTCGGCCATCCGCCCACCCAGCCAGGAGCCGAGGGCGATCGCGGTCAGGGCGATGCCGATCACCATCGTGCTGGTCTCAAGGGTCAGGCCGAGATAGGGAGCCAGCAGCCGCAGAGCGACGATCTCGACCACCAGGACCGCGGCCGATGAGCCGAACACCAGCACGGCGGCCACTCGGGGGCCCACACCGTGGTTGCGAGGTGTGTCCTCGCCGACAGACGAGGAAGGCGATCCGGTCATAGGCGACATCCTTGCATGCGGCTCAGCTACAGAAGGGAGTTGAGAGAAGCCCACCGACACGGCACACGGGACACAATGGGCCCTGTGAACGAGTCCGAGGACAGCCACGACACTTCCACCGCCCCCGGCGCACCGAACATCCCCGGCGCCCCGAGCACCCCGAGCACCCCGATATCCGCCGACCTGGGGACGGCGGTCGCCACGCTCGCGCGGTTCCTCGACCGCCAGCCCCTGACGGCAGCGATCGCCGCCCTGGAACACCAACTTCAGGGCGCTGACGCTCAGCACGCGGCCGACACCGCCGCCGCCGGAGGCGTCGACGCCGACCTCCTCGTCTCCGCGCTCACGACCCGCGAAAACCTGGGCCGACTCAACGACCTCATCCACGCCACGGGAATCATGCTGGCCCTCCCCTTCATCCTCGACGAGGGCGAAAAGGTCACCAATCGGCCGTCATTGGGCGCGGGCAACGACCCGAGCCGCCCGTACGACCTCGAAACCGACCAGCGGGTAGCGGAGTTCAAGCTCTCCCGGTGGCGCGGGGCGGACGCCGCCCGTAAGCGCCAGACCTTCAAGGACCTGGTGATGCTGGCCGCCGACCAGTCCGGCCGACAAGCCGACCTCTACGTCGTCGGCCCCGAACCCGCCCGCTTTCTTCGCTCCAGCGCCTCCACCGCGGCCTGGGCCCTGGACCGTTCACCTGGCGCGAGGCGCACCTTCCAGAGCGTGTTCGGCTCACTGGACGTCCCGGTCCACGAGTTCACCGCCACCCACGCCCACCACGTACGCGTCACCGACCTGTGCGACATCCTGCCCCCGGCCGTCACGGACCTGCTCCGATGACAGGCACGGGCACAGGTGCGGGCATAGGTACGCGCACAGGTACGGACACGGGCATGGCGGCAGACCCGGATCACACCCGTATCCCGCACACCACGGCCCCAGGCACCGTGATCCTGCTCAACGGCACGTCCAGCTCGGGCAAGTCCAGCATCGCCCGGGAACTCCTCGGCATCCTGGACGGGACGTGGTTCCACCTGCCGGTGGACGCCTTCCATGCCCTACGCGGCGGTCGCGGCCTGCCCGACGACGACCTCCAGGCCGAGATCGACCGGACCTGCAAGGGCTTCCACCGCGCGGTCGCCGGAATGGCCGCGGGCGGCAACAACCTCGTCGTCGACTATCCGCTCAGCCGCCGCTGGCGCCTCCTGGACCTGCTCGACGTGCTCGTGCCCGAAGACACCGTCCTGGTCGGCGTCCGCTGCCCCCTGCCCGAACTGGAACGCCGCGAGATCGAGCGCGGGGACCGGCAACCAGGGCTGGCCGCCCTCCAGTACGACCACGTCCACTCCCACGAGCGACACGACCTCGACGTCGACACCAGCCGCCACGCCCCACGCGCCTGCGCCGAACGCATCGCCGCCTTCCTGCCGCACCGGCCACGCCCCACCGCCTTCGAAACGCTCGGCAGGATCAGCCGGGTTACTTGATCAGTTTGCCGTTGGGGGATACCGCGAACCACTCCTCGTCGAGGCCCTGTCCGTTGACGTCTCCGGGGGCCGTGTCGCCGACGTAGTAGTACAGCGGCCAGTCGCCGTATACCGCTTGGACGAGGCCGGTGCCCTGGGCGGTCTGGTCGAGCAGGGTGTTCTGTACGCCCTGGCCCGCGCTGATCTTCGAGGGGCTGACGAGTGCGGGCCATACGGCGATGCAGTCGGCGTCGCAGTTGCTGGACCCGGCCTTGTCCTTGGTGAAGCCGTAGAGGGTGCGGCCGGACTGGTCGGTCAGGATGCGGCCGAGGTCGGAGTTCACCGCCTTGACCGCGATGGTGGGGGGAGCGGACGGCGGGGTGGCGGGGGTCGTGTCCTGGCCTCCGCTGGCGCCGGTGGAGGCGGATTCCTCGGTCGCGTCAGAGTCGGACTCGGGATCGGGCTCCGACTCGTGCCCGGGCGCGTGAGCCTCGGTGGCGGGCGGGGAGTCGGGCGGCGCGGTCGGGGGCGCGCTCACGGGCGGGGATGCGTCCACCCCGCTGCCGGTGGCCGCGGTGTCCGAGCCGCCCCCGCCGCAGGCGGCCAGTACCAGCACCAGCGGTACCGCGAGCAGAGTGATCCGTACGCGCATGATGTTCGTCCCTCGTCCCCTCGTCCTCCATCGCTGCCTGTCGCGGGGGGATACGTACAACTCACGCTCTCTGACTCAGCGTTGGCGAGATTTGAGGGAAGGAACGAAAGTCCGTGCCGCGCTGAGTCATTCGGTCCGCCGATTCCGTGGATGTGGATGTGGATGTCGGTACCGACCGCCCGGAGCGGTCGCGCATCCCCACCCATGACTCACGAAAGGACGGACACACATGCGAAGGCACTCTCTGGGCCTCTCGGCCGTGGCAGCCTCCCTGGGGCTGCTGGGGACCGCGGGGGCCACCCCCGCTCTGGCCGCCGGTCCAAGCCACAGCACCAGCCACAACACCAGCCACAACACCAGTGCCAGCACCCTCACCAGCACCACCAAACCGACCTCGGCCGCGACCTCGCTCGTCGCCGTCCTCACCGGCGACCAGGAGGTTCCCGGCGATGACGGCGCCGCCGTCGGCGCGCACGGCGGCAAGGCCATCGCCCAGGTCAAGATCAAGGGCAACCGCGTCGTCTTCTCGCTCCACTGGAAGGGCATCGACGCCCCCTCCGCTGGCCACATCCACCTCGGAGCCAAGGGCCAGAACGGCGAGGTCAAGGTCCCCCTCTTCACCACCGCCATGCCCAAGACGGCACGCGCCGCCGCGGGCCACACCGCCGTGGAGGACGCCGCCCTGGCCAAGGCCCTGCGCGCCCAGCCCAGCAGCTTCTACGTCAACCTGCACACCAAGAAGTTCCCCGGCGGCGCCGTACGCGGCCAACTCCACCGCGCCAAGAAGCACGTCAACCCGCTCAACATCATCAAGGGCGGCAAACTCCGCGCCCTGGCCAGCGGCTTCCAGGAGTTCAGCGACGACGGGCGCCCCTTCACAGGCGACCTGGACGGCTTCGGCATCAACTTCGTCGAGCCCCGGCACGGCAAGGTCTACTACTCCCTCGCCTGGCTGGACATCGGCGCCCCCGCCGCCGCCCACGTCCACGAGGGCAAGATCGGCGTCAACGGCAAGGTCCGCTTCCCTCTCTTCACCGAACCCGTGCCGAAGAACCTCTTCGCCTTGTCCGGCATCGTCTCCAAGCTGGACCCCGCGGGCCTGAAACACATCACGGCCCAGTCCCAGAACTTCTACTTCAACCTGCACAACGAGGAGTTCCCGGACGGAGCCATCCGCGGCCAACTGCTGCGCTGACCCCGCCCGGTCCGGCCCGCGCCGGGAGCTCAGCGAGTCGCGGCGGCGGCCGGGGCCAGCTCGGCCGGGTCCTCCTTGAGTCCGTACCGGGCATGGACCCGCCGCAACGGAGACGGCGCCCACCACGCCCGGTCGCCCAGCAGCGTCATCGTCGCCGGGACCAGGAACATCCGGACGACCGTCGCGTCGATGAGGATCGCCATCGTCAGCCCGAGCCCGATCTGAAGGATCGGCGAGAAGCCGCCCGTCATGAACGCGGCGAAGACCACCGCCAACAGCAACGCCGCACACGTGACGACACGGCCCGACCGCTGCACCCCCACCACCACGGCCTCGCGCGCGTCGCCGGAGTCCAGCCAGGACTCGCGCATCCGGGCCAGGATGAACAGTTCGTAGTCCATGGCCAGACCGAACGCGATCGCGATGATCAACGGCGGGGCAGTGATGCTCAGTTCGCCCAGACCCTCCGCGCCCAGCCAGCCCGCCAGATGCCCGTCCTGGAAGACCCACGTCACGATGCCCAGCGCCGCGCCAAGGCTGAGCAACGTGGTGAGGATCGTCCGCAGCGGGATCAGCACGGAGCCGGTGAAGGCGAAGAGCAGGGCGAAGATGCCGAGCAGCACGATCGCCGCGGCCCAGGGCGCGTTGTCGGCCAGCATGGTCCGGAAGTCGACGAGCCGGGCGGCGGTCCCCGTGACCTCGACCGGTTCGTCGGCCCGGATCTCCCGGACCTTCTCGACGATCCCGGTGGCCGCCGCTCCGTCGACCGTGCCGGTCGGGGTGAGGCTGAGGACGGTGGTGCCGTCGGGGAGCGTACGGGTGGCGGAGGCGGCCACGCCCGGGAGCGCGCTGAAGCGGTCCGCGAGGGCGGGGTCGGCGTCCTGGGCGATGAGTACGTTCACCGGGTCGATGCCGGTGCCGGTCGGGTAGTGCTCGCCCATCGCGTCGTAGAGCTGGCGCGCCTGGGTGTCGCTGGGCAGCGAACGCGCGTCGCCCACCGCGACCTTCATGCCGAGCGCGGGCAGCGCGAGTACGGCGAGACCCGCGACGACGGCCACCGTGACGACCATCGGCCGGGCGGCGGAGAACCGGGCGATCCGGGCGAAGACCTGCCCGGCGGGCGGGGACTCCACCCCCTGCTCACGACCCTCACGAGGCTTACGGGACGCGGTGATCTTCCCGCCGAAGCGCGCGAGCAGCGCGGGCAGCAACGTCAGCGCCGCGAGCATGTCCACCACGACCACGGCAGCCACGGCCAGGCCCATGCTGCGCAGGAAGGTGTTGGGGAACACCAACAGCCCCGCCAGGCTCACCGCCACCGTGACACCAGAGAAGAGCACGGTACGCCCAGCGCGGGCGACGGTACGGTGCACGGCCTCGGCGATGTCCTCCGTACTGGCGCGCTCCTCACGGAAGCGGACCACCATCAGCAGGGCGTAGTCGACGGCGAGGCCAAGGCCCAGCATCGTGGTGATCTGGATGGCATAGACCGAGACGTCGGTCACCAGGCTGAAGGCGAAGAGCGCCGCGAACGCCCCACCGACGCCGGTGACCGCGATCACCAGCGGCATCCCAGCGGCCCGCAACCCGCCGAAGATGACGAGCAGCAGGAGCAGCACCACCGGCATCGAGATCAACTCGGCCTGTACGACGTCCTTCTGGGCCCGCTCGCCCATCTGCTCACCGAGCAGGGGCCCGCCGCTGACGGCGACCTGGTCGGCGTCGATCGTACGGATGCGGTCGGCGGCCGCGTTGACGGCGTCGGACGTGGCGTCGTCGCTCAGGCCGTTGTCGAGGGTGACGGGGATCAGCAGGGCCCGGCCGTTCTCGGCGGCGAGGCCTGGCGTCGTATAGGGGTCCGGGACTTCGGCGACTCCGGGGATGCCGCGTACGTCGGCCACGGCGCGTTCGACGTCGGCGCGGGCCACGGGGCCCTCGACGACGGCGGAGATGGACTCTCCGGTGGGGTCGAGTTCGGCCAGTCGCTCGGCGGCGCGGTCGGACTCGGTGGAGCTGACTTCGGCGACCGAGTCCGAGAGGCGGCCGAACACGCCCGTACCGACGCCGAATCCGAGGGCGATCAGCAAGAGCCAGGCGGAGATCACGGTGAGTGGGCGGCGGGTCGCCGTCCGGGCGAGTGCGGCTAGCACAAGTCCCTCCCAGGGCTGGTGGATTGTCGCCACTCAGCCTCGCGGCGCCAAGCGCCCGGGACATCGCCGGTCCGCGCGGTCTACGGACCTCCCCCGCGCGGCCCAGCTCTCCCCCGTACGAGGGAGACAGCCCACCGCCCGAGGTCAGGACTCGCCCGGCGTCACCAACCCCACCTCATACGCGCAGATCACCGCCTGAATCCGGTCCCGGAGCCCCAACTTGCTGAGCACGTTGCTGACATGGGTCTTCACGGTGTGCTCGCTCACCGTGAAGGATGCCGCGATCTCGGCGTTGGTGAGCCCGCGGGCGAGCAGCCGCAGCGTCTCTTCCTCGCGGGCGGTGAGGACGGCGAGGCGGGTGGCCGCCGCGGGTACCCCGGCACCCGCCTGCGTGCTGCTGCCGCTGCGGCGACGGCAGACGATGTCGGCGACCAGGCGCCGGGTCACCGAAGGCGCGAGTAGCGAGTCCCCGGCCGCGACGACGCGTACCGCGTGCACCAGGTCGTCCCTGCGGACGTCCTTGAGGAGGAATCCGCTGGCCCCGGCGTACAGCGCGTCATAGACGTATTCGTCCAGGTCGAAGGTGGTGAGCATGACGACCCGGCAGCTCGACCGCGCGCACACCAGGCGGGCCGCTTCGATGCCGTCCATGCCCGGCATCCGGATGTCCAGGAGCAGGACGTCCGGCGCGTGCCGGTGTACGGCGGCCACTGCCTCCGCGCCGTCACCCGCCTCCGCGACCACCTCGATGTCCGGCTGCGCTTCGAGGATCATGGAGAACCCGCTGCGTACCAACTCCTGGTCATCGGCGACCACTACCCGGATGCTCATGGTCCAAGGATGCCGTGGGAAGCCGTACGACGACGCGGAACCCCCCATCTGGACCGGGCCCGGCCGCCGCGGTACCGCCCCCGGCCGTGGCCCGCTCCCGGATGCCGATCAGCCCGTGCCCGGGCCGCGCCGAGCCGCGCCCCGCCTCGGCCGCCCGCCCGTCGTCCTCGACGGTAACGGTCAACTCACCTTCGCCCCACCCAAGCCCGATCCGTACCCGTGACGCGCCGTCCGCGTGCTTCACCACGTTCGTGAGTGCCTCCTGGATCACGCGGTACGCCGAGACCTCGGTGTCCGGGCGCAGCGCGCGAGGCGTCCCGGACGAGTCCACCTCCACCCGCAGCCCGGCCCGTTCGACCTGCCGCACCAGCTCCGGCACGGCGTCCAGGGTGGGCTGCGGCACCCGCTGACCCGGCACCCCCGCCCCCGCCCCCGAATCCGCCCCCACCTCCGTCTCGCGCAGCACCCCCAGGATGCGCCGCAGTTGCACCATGGCGTCCCGCCCGGCCCCGGCGATCGCGTCGAACGCGGCCTCGGCGCGCGCCGGATCGCTGCGTACGACCACGGGACCGGCTTCCGCCTGGACCACCATCAGGCTCACCCCGTGCGCCAGGATGTCGTGCATCTCCCGGGCGATCCTGGCCCGCTCCTCGGCGACGGCCCGCGCGGTCTCGCTCTCCCGCTCCCGTTCGAGACGCCGGGCGCGGTCCTCCAAGGCGGCGGTGTAGGCCCGCTGCACCCGGCTGAGGATTCCGAGCCCGTACGCGAAGAGGATGATCAGCACATGGAAGCCGTACTCGAACGGCTGGTCCTCCGCCTTGGCCACCATGGTCCAGTTGGTCCCGACGAGCCAGCCGATCACCATGCACCGCCGCTGCCACGGTCGGGCCTGCGCCGCCAGCGTGTACAGGATCACCATGCCCCCGTAAATGACGTCAGGGCCAGGGCTGTTGTGCATCCCCATAGCGGTGGTGAAGAACGACACCGCGCAGGCGGCGGCGAACGGCGCCCGCCGCCGCCACACCAGCGGCAACACCGTCCCGAAGCCCAGCAGCGCGCCGAGCCAGTCTCGCTCCTCCTGACTCTGCGGGAGGACGAACTGGAGCGACATGGCGACCAGCGCCAGAGCGGCGAGCGGGATGTCGACGGCGTACGGATTGGCCGTACGGAGCCATGCGACCAGCCGGGACCTACGCAGGTCGCGGCGGAAGTCGCGGAAGCGGCGGAGGTTGCGGAAGCGGCGGAGGTTGCGGACGTTCAACACCATGCGGGCGGCTCCTCGGGCCAGAGGCCGTGCCAGTATCCCGCCCACCCACCGCCACCCACCTCGCCAGGCCGAGGGATATCCCCGAACCGGAGGGTTGGAAGGTTCCCCTACGCGCGGCTACGCGTGCGACCCGGTGCACCTGGCGCGATCATCGAAGCATGAGCACATCCAGCCCCAAACACACCATCCACCTCGCCCAGCAGCCCGAAGCCGACGAGCTGCTCGGCCGCAGCCCGCTGGCCGCGCTGGTCGGGATGCTGCTTGACCAGCAGGTTCCGATGGAGTGGGCGTTCTCGGGCCCGTACACCATCGCCCAGCGGCTCGGCACGGATGATCTCGACGCGGAGGAGATCGCGGCGTACGACCCCGAGGCCTTCGCGGAGCTCCTCTCCACCAAACCGGCCGTCCACCGCTACCCCGGCTCCATGGCCAAGCGCGTCCAGCAGCTCTGCCAGTACCTGGTCGACGAGTACGAGGGCGACCCGGAGGCGCTCTGGCGGGACGTCGAGTCCGGCAAGGAGCTGCTGGCCCGCCTGAAGGCGCTGCCCGGCTATGGCGACCAGAAGGCCAAGATCTTCCTCGCCCTCCTCGGGAAGCAGTACGGCGTCCAGCCAAAGGGCTGGCGGGAGGCGGCCGGGGCGTACGGCGAGCAGGGCGCGTACCGCTCGGCGGCGGATATCACCGGCCCGCAGACGCTGGCCAAGGTGCGCGCGTACAAGCAGGAGATGAAGGCGGCGGCGAAAGCGGCGAAGGCCACGCCCAAGTAGTCACTGGGGCGCGTGCGTCTCGGCCCACACCGTCTTGCGCGGCGGCGGGCCGTCCGTGACGCCCCAGCGGTCCGCGAGCGCGGCGACGACGATCAGGCCGCGCCCTGACTCGGCCTCCGGGGTCAGCGTCGGCGTCGGCCCCTCGTCGTCGGGCGTCCGCAGCGGACGGTCGCCTCGGGTGTCGGTGACCTCGATGCGCACCATGGCGTCGTCACTCAGCGTCAGGTTCAGCTCGAAGCCGCGGCCCGCAACGCGCGCGTGGAGCACGGCGTTCGACGCGAGTTCGGCGACCAGGGCTGCGGTCGTGTCGGACAGTTCACTGTCGTACGGGATGCCCCAGCGGTTGAGCTGGTCAAGCGTGAGCACCCGGGCGAGGCGGGCGCCGCGACGGGTCGCGGCGAGCCGCTGACGGAAGACGAGTTCGGTGGTGTGGGCGGCGTCGGCGGGGTTTTCGGTGCGCATGGGGCCAACGGTCGCGGTCCCGTGGGGCGGCTCGCCAGCCACGGACCGCGTACGGTGAGCCACCGTACGCGCACAGACCGTAGACAGTACGGGTGCGGTGCCGTAACCCTGGGTGAGTTGAGCGCGGGGAGATCGAACTCACCTGGAGGTGGCCGCGTATGGGATGGGACCACGAGGAACCTGACTCCTCGGACAGCATGAAGACCTTCGGCGCGGTGGTACAGGCCCTGCGCGAACACATGGGCCTGAGCCGCGCCGAGTTGGGGGCCCTGGTGGGGTTCTCCAAGCACACCGTCGCCTCGATCGAGCTGGGGCGGAGGATGCCGGACGAGGTGTTCGTGGAGGAGACGGAACAAGCCACAGGGAACACGGGGGCGCTGCGCAACGCGGCGAAACACCTGGCGCGGCAGCCGGGGCTGGCAGCCTGGTTCCGGCTGTGGGCGAAGCTGGAGCAGCGGGCGCTCGCCCTCTACACATACGAATGCCGCCTGATCCCGGGCCTGTTGCAGACGCAGGCCTACGCGCGGACGCTGTTCGCCAACCAGTTGCCGCCGCTCGGGGACGAGCAGATCGAGGCGCAGTTGGCGGCGAGGGTGGAGCGGCAACGGCTGTTGCGAGAGCGGCAGAACACCGACTACAGCTTCATCCTCGAGGAGCACCTGTTCCTGCGGCGGACGGGTGGCGTGGAGGTGACTCGGGAGCTGATCGACCACGTCCTCGACGTCGCCACCATCCGGAACGTGAGGATTCAGGTGATGCCGCAGGTGCGGGAGAACCATGCCGGACTGGACGGCCCCATGCAGCTCCTGGAGACCCCGGAGCACAAGTGGCACGCCTACTGTGAGGGGCAGCGGAGCGGCCTGTTGATCTCCGATCCGAAAGAAATCAGCGTGCTCCAGATGCGGTATGCCACCATGCGCTCACAGGCTCTCACTCTCGAAGACTCCGTGAGCCTGTTGCAGCGGATGCGAGGAGCGCTATGAGCGGCACCACCACCGAACTGGCCTGGTTCAAGAGCAGCTACAGCAGCAGCGGCGACGGCGACTGCGTGGAAGTCGCCCTCTCCTGGCGCAAGTCCAGCTACAGCAGCGGGGGCGACGGGGACTGCGTAGAGGTCGCCACCTGCCCCACCACCATCCACGTCCGCGACTCCAAGAACAAGCAGGGCCCCCAGCTCGCCCTCACCCCGCTTGCCTGGGAGGAGTTCGTCACTTACGCACGATCTTGACGCCGAAGCGCTCGCCGCCGAGTGCCGTGTGTACCGCCGCGTGGAAGTGGGCGTACATCTCCAGGCCTCGTGCGGCGGGCAGTTCGCCGAGGTCCAGGATGTCGCGCCAGCCGTAGGCGTTGAGCAGGTCGGCGACGGTCTGCTTGGCGTCGGCGTGGTTACCGGCGATGAAGATGGTGTGGTCGCCGCCGCCGATCTCGTTCGGGTTGACGACGGTCTCCTGCTCCTGCGTGACGCACGCCTTGACGACCTTGGCGTCCGGCACAGCGCGCTGGATCTGCTCGGCGAGGCTGTCGGTGTCGACGGGGCTCATGCGCGGCATGACGCCCCAGGGGGTGGGCCAAGGGTGCTCGACCTCGTCGGGCTGCTGGTAGATGTACGGCACGGCGTAGTCCATGAGGACCTTGCCCGCCAGGGCCTCGGCGGGGATCGCGGACAGCGCGCGTACGGCGTTGATGCCGTCGATGCCGTTGATGACCAGTTCACCGGCGGCGGCCGCGTCCGCGAAGGTGGCGAGGGTCAGTTCGGGGTGTTTGGCGAGGAACGTCGAGAACGGCGGGGTGCCCATCATGTCCGGTTCGGTGCGGGCGAGGGTGACTTCGGGGTCGCGGGTGCCGACGGTGACCTGGTGGCCGAGGGCGAGCAGCTTCGCGACGTGAGCGCGGGCTCCGGCTCCGGTGCCGAGCAGGGCGATCTTCATGGCGGACTCCTGTGGGGGGTGTCGTACCGAAGTAACGGTACTGTTGTTCTGTACCGTAGCATCAATGTCCGATTTGCCGCAATGCAGGAAGCGTAGAAAATGGATACATCCGACACTCCGTCCCCGCGCCCGCGCCGCCGCCGCGACCCCGAGGCCCGCAAGCGCGAGGTCATCGAGGCCGCCGAGCGGGTCATCGCCAAGCGGGGCGTGGAGGGGTTGACGCACCGGGCCGTCGCGGAGGAAGGTCAGCTGCCGGTCGCCTCGACCACGTACCACTTCGCCACCCGTGACGACCTGATCCAGCTGGCCTTCGAGCGCTCGGTGGACCAGTTCGCCGCCTATCTGGAAGCCTTCGAGGCCGAGCGACCCGCCACCTCGGTGGCGGAACTCGTCGACCGCCTCACCGATTCTGTGGTCGTCGCCTGCGGCGGCCAACGCGACACCTTCGTAGTCGAGTTCGAGCTCTTTCTCGCGGCTCTGCGGCGGCCCGCCCTGCGGCCGATCGCCGACCGCTCCGTCACTCTCGGCCGCGCGCCCCTGGAGCGACTCCTCCCGCCGGTCAGGGCACGCGCCGTGTCAGCCGCGCTCTCCGGGATGATCCTGCACGGCCTGGCGGCCACCCAGCCGCCCGAGCGTACGGAGGTCTACGCGACGCTCGCCGACATCTGCCACCTCGACACCTGACAACTCGACACCTCGACACCTGTCAGCTCGATACCTCGACAGCCTGACCTGCCGGGCCGCCCGAACCGGACGATCTCGCTCCGGAGACCCACATGGCAGGAACATGATGCGCCAATCTGGCGAAATCGAACACGAGTTGCGGCTACCTCTTCTCGAGAGGCCCAGGCATCGCTTACCGTCCCTCCCACCTCGTCCGAATGAACCTCTGGGGAAGGACTTCTGTGAGCGCATCACCCCGTTCGCGCAGAACCGTGGCGGCGCTGGCCGCCGCCGCGCTAGCCACCCCGCTGCTGCTGGCCGCGTCCGGCCCGGTCTCCGCCGCCGATCGCGGCAACAGCCAGGCCACCACCCACCACGATCGCGCCGCCAAGGACGCCAGGAAGCTGGCGCACAAGCTCGTCAAGAAGTCGTCGGCCCACGACGCGTACCGGCACCTGGAGAAGTTCCAGCAGATAGCCGACGCCAACGGCGGCAACCGCGCGGCCGGTTCGCCCGGATACGACGCATCCGCCGAGTACGTCTACAAGCTGCTCAAGAAGGCTGGATACAAGGTGTCCTACGACACCTTCGACTTCACCTACATCGAGACGCTCGCCGAGTCGATGTCCGTCGTGTCGCCGGAGCAGCGCGACGTCGAGATCCTCGCGATGTCGTACACCAAGTCCACGCCAGAGGGCGGGATCGAGGCCGAGGTCGCGGCCGTACCGGTCGACGAGGACGGTACGACCGGCTGTGAGGCCGACGACTACGCGGGTGGCACCTACACCGGCAAGGTCGCGCTCATCAAGCGCGGCGGCTGCACCTTCGCCCAGAAGCAGGAGACGGCCGCCGACGCGGGCGCCGTCGCCGCCGTCATCTACAACAACGGCGAGGGCACGCTGAACGGCACCCTCGGCGGCCCCGACGCCGGGAAGATCCCGACCGGTGGCATCACGCTGGCCGAGGGCGAGGCGCTGGCCGCCGACGTCGAGGCGGGCGGGGCGACGGTCAACGTGGAGATCCGCCAGCTCCAGGAGGAGCGGCGGACGAAGAACGTCATCGCGGAGACGCCCGGCGGCAACGCCGACAACACCGTGATGCTCGGCTCGCACCTGGACTCGGTCACCGCGGGCCCCGGCATCAACGACAACGGCTCCGGCTCGGCCGGTCTGCTGGACGTCGCGCTCAACTTGGCGCACGAGACCAAGCAGGCCAAGAAGAACGGCTACCACCACAAGAAGCAGCCGCGCAACAAGGTCCGCTTCGCCTGGTGGGGCGCCGAGGAGCTGGGCCTGCTGGGCGCCGAGCACTACGTCGGCAACCGCACCGAAGAGCAGCTCGGGCAGATCAAGGCGTACCTGAATTTCGACATGATCGCGTCGCCGAACTACGGCCTGTTCGTGTACGACGGTGACGACTCCGACGGCGTCGGCGCGGGCCCAGGCCCGGAGGGCTCGGCCCAGCTGGAGCGCGGGATCACCGACTTCATGGACAAGAAGGGCTACGCGCACGAGGGCACGGACTTCACCGGGCGTTCCGACTACGGGCCGTTCATCGAGGCCGGTATCCCCGCGGGCGGCACGTTCACCGGCGCTGAGGGCGTCAAGACCGAGGCGCAGGTCGCGAAGTTCGGCGGCGAGGCGGGTGTCGCGTACGACCCCTGCTACCACGCCGAGTGCGACGACCTGAAGAACATCAGCATGAAGGCCTTCGACGCCAACATCGACGTCATCGCCAACGCGGTCGGCAACTACGCCCACGACCTGCGCCCGCTCACGAAGCCGGTCGACTTCATCCCCACCGAGGGTGACGCGGGCAGCGGCGGCGGTCTGCACGAGGACCACGACCACGAGCCCGTGACGGAGTAAACGAGGCAGTGAAGTAGTGCAGTAATACGGAAGACGCTTGTTGCCCGGCCCTCATCCAGAGGGCCGGGCAACAGACGTGTGGGGGTGCCGGTCGGAGTGCCGGGGGCCCCTTTCGGGCGAATCCGTCGTACGGGCCGGACCTTCGTCCACGGCGGAACAGAGCGCCGCAGCCCTGTTTGCCCACAATCAGGGCCAATCACGACGTCATGTCCCAGCCGCGCACTGCGCCGCCGAGGCTGCGCCCGGAGGGCGTTGCCCGGTAGGCTTTCCGTGTGATCTTCAAGCGCATCGGAAACGGCCGGCCGTACCCGGACCATGGCCGGGAAAGCACCCGCCAGTGGGCGGACGTCGCACCGCGCCCGGTCCGCCTTGATCAGCTCGTCACGACCAAGCAGCAGCTGGATCTCGACACGCTGCTCGCCGAGGACTCGACCTTCTACGGCGACCTCTTCGCCCACGTCGTGAAGTGGCAGGGCGACCTGTATCTGGAGGACGGGCTGCACCGCGCGGTGCGCGCCGCGCTCCAGCAGCGCCAGGTACTGCACGCCCGCGTGCTGGAGCTGGGCTGACCGGGGTCGCGATACGCACGGCGATACGTACGGCATTGAGTACGGCGTTGCGTTGCGTTGCGTTGCGTTGCGTACGGCAGTGAGTACGGCGGCGTTGAGTCGGCATTGACCCTTTTGGGTAGGGTCGTGCGCCGTCCGATGATCCTTTAGTAGGCATAGGCCCCGGCGCGGATTACGCTGCGCCCATGAGCATGCTCACTCCCCCCGGCATGGGTGGCGAATACCGCATCACGGGGGACAAATACCCGCGTATGCGCCGAAACCGTCGGCGGCGCAGGGTCGTGCTCGCGCTGGTCGCCTCAGTCGCCGCGCTCGGCGTCGCGGGCTGGGGGACACTCCAGCTCATCGACGTGTTCTCGGGCGACGACGACCAGGGCCGTACGGTCGCCGCCGACAAGCCGGACTGCGGGCCCACGGCGACCGCTGACGCTACCGCCGCGGTGGCTCCGAAGGCCCTGCCAAAGCCGGACCAGATCACGGTCAACGTCCTCAACGCCACGCCGCGCGGCGGCCTCGCCAAGGAGACCGCCGACGAACTGGCGAAACGTGGCTTCGCCATCGGCAAGGTGGACAACGCGCCCGCGAAGTACGACAAGAAGGTCAAGGGCACCGGGCTGCTGCTCGGCGCCGAGTCCGCGAAGGACAGCGCGCTGCCCGTCCTGGGCACCCAGCTCGCCGGGGCCGAACAGCGCACGGACGGCCGCAAGAGCAAGGACGTCGACCTGCTCATCGGCTCCGGCTTCAAGAAGCTGGCAACGAAGAAGGACGCCGCCACCGCCCTGGTCACGCTGACCAAGCCGACGCCGCCGCCCTCCCAGAAACCTTCCTGCTGACGTCCTGGTCCCGGACGCCTTAACGCCGTACGGGCGTCGCCTACTCGGCGGCGCCGTACATCCGGTCGCCCGCGTCACCGAGGCCCGGCACGATGTAGCCGTGCTCGTTGAGCCGCTCGTCGACCGCCGCGGTGACCACCGTCACCGGCGTCCCGGCCAGCTCGCGCTCCATGACCTCCACGCCCTCCGGCGCGGCGAGCAGCACGACGGCCGTCACGTCGTCCGCGCCACGCTTGATCAGCTCCTGCACGGCGGCGACCAGCGTGCCGCCGGTGGCCAGCATCGGGTCGACGACGTACACCTGGCGGCCGGACAGGTCCTCCGGCATCCGGGTCGCGTACGTGGACGCCTGGAGCGTCTCCTCGTTGCGCACCATGCCCAGGAACCCGACCTCGGCGGTCGGCAGCAGCCGCACCATGCCGTCGAGCATGCCGAGGCCCGCGCGCAGGATCGGCACCACCAGCGGGCGCGGGTGGGACAGCTTGACGCCCGTGGTGGGCGAGACGGGCGTCTCGATGTCGACCTGTGCGGTGCGTACGTCCCTGGTGGCCTCGTAGGCGAGCAGCGTGACCAGCTCGTCGGCGAGGCGCCTGAACGTCGGGGAGTCGGTGCGCTTGTCGCGCAGGGTGGTCAGCTTGTGCGCTACCAGCGGGTGGTCGACGACGTGCAGGCGCACGGTTTCCTCCAGAGGGTCTGATCTGCGACAACGGTCGCAGCAGCGACCCAGCACACAAGGCTACCGGGATGCATGACCTGCGACGTCCGAGGGAAAGTGGTGGAGACGAACCCCGCCGGGCGGTGAAGACGATGTCGGACGCAGACCTCAGCGACGAGGCAGACGACCTCAGCTACGAGGAAGACGACGAGCAGCCGGACCAGCCCACGGCCGAACAGCGCGAGCGTGACGCCGAGCGCAGGCGGCGGCGCGCCCGGTTCCTGCACGAACTGCACGAGGCCAAGGAGCTACGCGCCAGGGTCCAGCCACGCCGGGTGCGGGCCGCCCGGATGCGCCAGGCCATGCGAATGCGCACCTTCCGCTGGTAGCGCGGTGGGCAGGCGGTAGGGGGGCGGTGGAGGAGCAGTGGAGGGAGCGCGGGACGGCGCGTACAAACACAGCGGCCGAAGACCTCTCGCGAACGCCCTGTTTCTGCCACGATTCCGAGTGGGCGGCTCGCTCGCGCGTACCGCCCAGCCAACTCCGCCGGGGGGAACCCCAACCGGCACGCCTACGACCAGTGGGAGAGTCACGGTGTACTTCGCCGCACTGCTCGCGCGCACCGAAGACGGGTGGGAAGCGAGCGACACAGAGCTCGACGATGTGGAGACCCTGACGGATCTGACCGATCTGGCACGGGAGGCCTCACTCGGGGCCGATGACGAGACGGTCCTGGTGTTCATTGAGCAGGAGGACGCCTGGTTCGGTGTCGTCCGCGTGGATGGCGAGGACGACCCTCGTATCTACGTCTCCGACGCGGCCGCCGCCGCACGCTCCTCGTACGGGGAGATCCTGACCAGCGCCCTGATCGGCGGGGACGATGACGACCCGGCCGATGACCTGGACGCCCTGAACCTGGACGGCACCGAGGAGGGCGAGCCGGACGACGGCCCGGACGCACTCGACGCCGAGTCCGCCGCGACGGCCAGCGGTCGCCCGGCACCGCCGCCGGGGCCGCTCGGTGAGGTCGGGGTACTGTCCGACCTCGGCCTGTCCGAGAAGGAGCTGCTGTCGCTCACCTCGGACGCGCTGGCGGAGATCGCCGACGCCCTCGGGGCCGCCGAGATCCTGGAGGCCGTGCGCTAGTGCCGACGCAGCACGACCCCCTGCCCGGTTCAGCGGAGGTAGGGGACCCCGTACGAGACCCCTGGGCGGCAGCGATGCGTACCGCTCTGGAGGAGGCCGCGCGCGCCGCGTCGGCCGGTGATGTGCCGGTCGGCGCGCTGGTGCTGTCCCCAACCGGTGCGATCATCGCCACCGGGCACAACGAACGCGAGGCCACCGGCGACCCGACCGCGCACGCCGAGGTGCTGGCGATCCGCAGGGCCGCCGCCGCGCTCGGCGAGTGGCGGCTGTCCGGCTGCACCCTGGTCGTCACGCTGGAGCCGTGCACGATGTGCGCGGGCGCGATCGTGCAGTCCCGGGTGGACCGGGTGGTCTACGGGGCCCGCGACGAGAAGGCCGGAGCGGTCGGCTCGCTCTGGGATGTCGTACGCGACCGTCGCCTCAACCACCGCCCCGAGGTCGTCCACGGCGTCCTCGCCGACGCGTGCGCGGAACAGCTCACCCGCTTCTTCCGCGACCGCTGATCTTCCGCGACCGCTGATCTTCCGCGACCGCTGATCTTCCGCGACCGCTGCACGCCGCTTCCGGACTGCCTCCGATTCCGATTTCGGCGCACGGGCACCTTTGGGCTAAGCTCTCTCTCGGTAGCGTGTCCGAGCGGCCGAAGGAGCTCGCCTCGAAAGCGAGTGTGGCGCAAGTCACCGTGGGTTCAAATCCCACCGCTACCGCTTCTGGAAGGGCCCCGACGGTGTCGGGGCCCTTCTGCTGTTCTACACTCACCCGACTGCGCGCATGCGGGCATACGTTCCTACGCGCACGCCGGGACAGACGGGGAGAGGGCAGCGAGACAGTGGACGTGAAGAAGGTCGTGGTCTACATACTCGTGGTCTTCGTGCTGTACACGATCATCACCTCGCCGTCAGAGGCCGCCGATCTGGTGGAGGTCGGCTTCAAGGGCGTCTCGGACGCGGCTCAGGGTGTGGGCGAGTTCATGACCGAGCTCGTCAGGTAGCCGGAGCAGCTTCTTCGCTTGCCCCTCACTGTTCAAGTGAGGGGCTTTTTTGGGTTTATGACCCACTTTGCCCTCAACACGGTGCTATCTGGTGCTTGCACACAGTGCACATGTCTTGTGATGCTATGACCGCTTTTGATGGATGAGTTGAACGGTTCTTTTCGAAAAGGGGTGGCTTTGACCGTGCCGGCCAGTACTGCACCTCAAGTGCCTCCCGCGGTGTCCCCCGCCAAGCAACGCGGTATCGACGCCAGGGCTCTGACCCAGGTGCTGTTCGGCCAGCTCAAGGGGCTCGAGTCGGGGACCCCCGAGCACACCCGGGTGCGCGGGGCACTGATCGAGGCCAACCTGCCGCTGGTGCGGTACGCGGCCGCCCGCTTCCGCAGCCGCAACGAGCCCATGGAGGACGTGGTCCAGGTCGGCACGATCGGCCTGATCAACGCCATCGACCGGTTCGACCCCGAGCGAGGGGTGCAGTTCCCGACCTTCGCGATGCCGACCGTCGTCGGCGAGATCAAGCGGTACTTCCGCGACAACGTGCGCACGGTCCACGTACCGAGGCGACTGCATGAGCTCTGGGTGCAGGTGACCGGCGCGACGGAGGACCTCACCACCGCGTACGGCCGCCAGCCCACCACCTCCGAGATCGCCGAACGGCTGCGGATCACCGAGGACGAGGTGCTGTCCTGCATCGAGGCCGGACGCTCGTACCACGCCACCTCACTCGAAGCGGCCCAGGAGGGCGACGGGCTGCCCGGGCTGCTCGACCGGCTCGGCTACGAGGACCCGGCGCTGGACGGCGTGGAGCATCGCGACCTCGTACGGCATCTGCTGGTCCAGCTGCCCGAGCGGGAGCAGCGCATCCTGCTGCTGCGCTACTACAACAATCTGACGCAGTCACAGATCAGCGCGGAACTGGGTGTTTCGCAGATGCATGTGTCGCGATTGCTGGCCAGGAGCTTCGCGCGGCTGCGGTCCGCAAATCGGATCGAGGCGTAACCGTATCGGGTGAAGTGCGGTTCTGAAGGTTGCCTTGAGAAAAACCCCCAGACCCCCTCTTTCCTGCGCAGAGTCACCCCTCAGATGTCGACAAGTCACTACAGCGCGTTGCCGACATGTGACATTCTGCTGGAACGGCGTTTGGCGCGGCCCCACAGCCGGTATTCAGGTGGAGGCTGCGTTCCTCCGACGGGAGCGCCCGCCGCGACCGTCCGCGACCTCAAGGGGGTGGCATGTCCGCAGAACAGGGCAGCTCGAAGGTGCTCACGCTCACAAAGAGCGCACCGAAAACCGAGCGGAACCGCTCGGAAGCCATCGACACCCGCACCTTGTCCCGCTCCCTGTTCCTGCGGCTCGCCGCACTGGACAAGGACAGCCCGGAGCGCGCTTACGTACGAGACACGCTCATCGAACTCAACCTGCCCTTGGTGCGCTATGCGGCGGCCCGCTTCCGCAGCCGCAACGAACCGATGGAGGACATCGTCCAGGTCGGCACGATCGGCCTGATCAAGGCGATCGACCGGTTCGACTGCGAACGGGGCGTGGAGTTCCCGACGTTCGCGATGCCGACCGTCGTCGGCGAGATCAAACGCTTCTTCCGGGACACCTCCTGGTCCGTGCGGGTGCCCAGGCGCCTCCAGGAGCTGCGGCTCGCGCTGACCAAGGCGAGTGACGAGCTGGCGCAGAAGCTGGACCGCTCGCCGACCGTGCCCGAACTCGCCGCCGTACTCGGCGTGTCCGAGGAGGACGTCGTCGACGGCCTGGCGGTCGGGAACGCCTACACCGCGTCCTCGCTGGACTCGCCCGCGCTTGAGGACGACGGCGGCGAGGGCTCGCTCGCTGACCGCCTCGGGTACGAGGACACGGCGCTGGAAGGCGTGGAGTACCGCGAGTCGCTGAAGCCGCTGCTGGCCAAACTGCCGCCGCGCGAACGGCAGATCATCATGCTTCGCTTCTTCGCCAACATGACGCAGTCGCAGATCGGTGAGGAGGTCGGCATCTCGCAGATGCATGTCTCGCGACTGCTGACGCGGACGCTGGCGCAGCTCAGGCAGGGCCTGATCGCGGACTGACCGCTGACTGACCGCGGACTCATCGCGGGCTCATCGCGGGCTCGTTGACGCGGCGGGGGTTCCTCGTTGACGGACCGTCAGACACACTGGCGTGATGGGTGTGTTGGGCGTGGGCGGTGTGTTGGGTGCCTTGAATGTTTCGGGTGTGTTGGAGAGAGCTTCGACGCGCGGCCGCCGAGGCGCGGGAGCGCGAGCCTCGGCGGCCGCGGTGTGCCTGGCGGGGCTGGCGGGGCTGCTAGTTGGTTGCGCTGGCGGCTCGGGTGGCGGTGATGGCCGGGTGCCGGTCGGCGCGGCGGGTGCGGGAGCGGGCTCCGCGGTGGGGCCTACGGGTGATGTGGTGCTGGTGCCGCTGGACGGGGACGAGGGCCGGGGCGACCGGGGCAGGGGCTCCGGGGGTAGGGGCGAGGCGTCTGGCTTGGCCGGAGCGGACGGCGCGGGCGGTGCGGGCTCGGGCGACAGCGCCGACCCCGACTCCTCTGCCGACTCCGGCTCGGAATCCGGTTCCGGTTCCGGCCCAGGCTCCCGTTCCGGTTCCGGTGGCTTGGAGGGGAAGTCGCCAGGCTCCAGCGGGAGTTCCGGGCCGCCTGCTCCATCGGCGACGTCCGCACCGTCCAACTCATCCAGCCCGTCGAGTTCGCCCAGCCCATCCGCCGCGCCCCCCAGCTCCACCCGACCACCACCGCCACCACCCCCCGGGCCCGCCGTACTCAAGGTCGGAGAGCCAGCCCTGGCAGCGGCGGACAAGCGGTGGTGCGAGAAGGTGACCGTGAAGTTCACCAACAGCGGGGGTACGGCGGTGCGTTCAGGGACGATCACGTTCGGGACGCACATCATCGGCGCACTCGGCATCGACTGGGCGACGATCGAGTCGACCAAGCAGCTACCGACGCCGATCGCCCCCGGTACGTCCAAGACGAAATCCTGGACCGTGTGCGTCGACAGCTGGCGCGTACCGCTGGGCATGCACGTCGAGACGCAGGACGTCTCGGTGAAGTGGGACTAAGGGCTCCCTAGCTGAGCGCCAGCCAGGCGACCCCGGCCACGAGGGCGATCGCGAGCACCACACCGACGATCAGTCCGATACGCGGCCCCGCCGGAGCCGCCACCTGCGGCTGCCGCTGCGGAGCACCCTCGTCGACGAAGGCGCGGAACATCTGGGTGCTGCCCGCGGGGTCCTGCTGGCCCTCGGGGCCCTGGGGCGCGTGGGGGTTGTGTGCCATGCCCCAGGACCCTAGCGAACCCGCGACGGCCGCCCAACTCCGCCCTGAGGTTCCGCGGACCCCGGCCTGACCAGCCCCGACCAGCGACATTGCCTGGCCTTTACACATTTTGCCCAGTTTTCATTTGCCTGCAGCAACTAAATAGCCCTACGGTTGCCCTAAGCAACGATTAGGGAGGGGTCGAGCCGTGGCCGAGCAGCGCCAGTACGAGGAACTCGCCCGCCAGCTGAGCGCAATCGGCGCAGTGAAGCGGGATCTGGCCCGCGTACTGCCCGTCGACTGCCCGCCAGGCGCGGCGGCCGTACTGGTCGTGCTCGACAAGCACGGCGAGATGCGGATCGGCCGACTCGCCGAACTGCTGGCCATCGACATGTCGGTGACCAGCCGCCATGTGGCACATGGGGCGGAGCGCGGCTGGATCGACCGGTCCGCCGACCCCGACGACGGACGCTCCCGCATCCTGCGGCTGACTCGCGCGGGCCGCGCGCTGATCGCCGAACTCAGCGACCGCTACACCCAGGCGCTGGCCGACCACCTACGGGACTGGTCGGACGACGACGTACAGCGGCTGAGCTCGCTGCTCGCCCGGCTGCGCGCCGACTTCGGCGACTGCCGGGCAACCACCACTCGTACACCCGCGTGACCCGCGTGACCCGTAAGAAAAGGAACCCCATGGGCGGCACAGACACTGAAGGCAGCGGAGTCAGCCAACGCGAAGACACCACCGCGCCGATGACACACCGGCAGATCATGGAGGCACTGTCCGGGCTGCTGCTCGGGATGTTCGTCGCGATCCTGTCGTCGACCATCGTGTCCAACGCCCTGCCCCAGATCATCTCCGACCTCGGCGGCGGCCAGTCCGCGTACACCTGGGTGGTGACCGCGTCGCTGCTGGCGATGACGGCGACCACCCCGCTGTGGGGCAAGCTCTCCGACCTCTTCAGCAAGAAGCTGCTGGTCCAGGTCGCGCTGATCATCTACGTACTGGGCTCGGCCGCCGCCGGACTCGCGCAGAGTTCGGGCATGCTGATCGCCTGCCGGGTGGTGCAGGGCATCGGCGTCGGCGGACTTTCCGCCCTCGCGCAGATCGTGATGGCCGCCATGATCGCGCCGCGTGAGCGCGGCCGGTACAGCGGCTATCTGGGCGCCACCTTCGCCGTCGCGACCGTCGGCGGACCGCTGCTCGGCGGGGTCATCACCGACACCGACTGGCTCGGCTGGCGCTGGTGCTTCTACGTCGGCGTGCCGTTCGCGGTGATCGCGCTGATCGTGCTCCAGAAGACGCTGAAGCTGCCGGTCGTGCGGCGCGAGGGGGTCAAGGTCGACTGGACCGGCGCCTTCTTCATCACGGCGGCGGTGTCGCTGCTGCTGGTGTGGGTGACGTTCGCGGGGGACAAGTACGACTGGATCTCCTGGCAGACCGCGGTCATGGTCGGCGGCGCGGTCGCACTCGGCGCGCTCTTCCTGGCCGTCGAGTCCAGGGCGAGCGAGCCGATCATCCCGCTGCGCCTCTTCCGCAACCCCACGATCGCGCTGTCGTCGGTCGCCTCGCTGTTCGTCGGTGTCGCGATGTTCGGCGGCACGGTGTTCTTCAGCCAGTACTTCCAGCTGGCGCGCGGCGAGTCGCCGACAATGTCCGGGGTGCTGACCATCCCGATGATCGCCGGGCTGTTCGTCTCCTCCACCGCCTCCGGTCTGATCATCACCAGGACGGGCCGCTGGAAGGCGTGGCTGGTCGCCGGGGGCGCACTGCTGACGGCGGGTCTGGGGCTGCTCGGCACCATCCAGTACGACACCGACTACTGGCGGGTCGCGCTGTTCATGGCGCTGATGGGCCTCGGCATCGGCATGATGATGCAGAACCTGGTTCTCTGCACCCAGAACCAGGTCTCCCCGGAGGACCTGGGCGCCGCGTCGTCGGTCGTCACCTTCTTCCGGTCGCTCGGCGGCGCGATGGGCGTCTCCGCGCTGGGCGCGGTGCTGGGCACGCGGGTCACGGGCTACGTCAAGGACGGCCTCGCCGAACTCGGGCCCGAGGGGGCGGCCTTGGGGCATGGCGGTACGGGCGGGGGCGGCATCCCGGATCTGGACGCGCTGCCTGGACCGTTGCGGACGGTGATCGAGGGGGCGTACGGGCAGGGGATCGCGGATGTGTTCCTGTATGCGGCGCCGTTGGCAGTGGTGGCGTGGGTGCTGACGCTATTCATCAAGGAGGTGCCGCTGCGGACGGCTAGGGCGGGGACGGGGGCGTCCGCTTCGGGGGCGCTCGCTTCAGACGCGGAGTCGTCGAAGGCGTCCGCTTCGGGTGCGGAGCCTGTCGCGGCTTCGGCTGCGAGCTCGCGCTCGCGCGCTTCCTGACGACTCAGCTTGCGTGCTGGGTGAGGTCGGTCGTCGGCCGCCTGGCTCTGCTCACGGCTGGGGGACGGACTCCGCCGCCTTGATCAGGTACCCGGCGCCCCGCCGCGTATGGATCATCGGATCCCGCCCTGCGTCGATCTTCCGCCGCAGATAGGAGATGTACAGCTCCACGACGTTGGCCTGGCCCCCGAAGTCGTAACTCCACACCCGGTCCAGGATCTGCGCCTTGCTGAGCACCCGCCGCGGATTGCGCATCAGATACCGCAGCAACTCGAACTCGGTGGCGGTGAGATGGATGTCCTGCCCGGCCCGGCTCACCTCGCGGCTGTCCTCGTCCAGCGTCAGGTCCCCCACCACCAGCACCGACTCACTGCGCTTGGCCGCGGCCGCGGCCCCGGTCCGGCGCAGCAGCCCGCGCAGCCGGGCCACCACCTCCTCCAGGCTGAACGGCTTGGTGACGTAGTCGTCGCCACCGGCTGTGAGCCCGGCGATCCGGTCCTCGACGCCGTCCTTGGCCGTCAGGAACAGCACCGGCACCTGCGGCAGCTCATGCCGCAGCCGCCCCAGTACGGCCAGCCCGTGCATGTCCGGCAGCACCACGTCCAGTACGACGGCATCGGGCCGGAACTCCCGCCCGGCCCGCACCGCCCCCGCGCCGTCCGCCGCGGTGCGCACCTGCCAGCCCTCGTAGCGCAGCGCCATGGACAGCAGCTCGGACAACGCCGCCTCGTCGTCCACGACAAGCACCCGAACCGGGGTCCCGTCCGGCCTGAGCAGTTCCGCGGCGCGTCCCGAAGACAGGGTGTGAGTCATACGGTCAGGCTGTGCGGGCTTTCTGAGATCCCCCTGTCCCTCATCTGTGAATCACCTGAGAATCCCGACGATCCCGAGAATCCTGGGAAGCCTGGGAAGCCGGACGATCCCGGGAATGCTGACGTGCGGTGCCGGGGCGCACGTCCCAGGATGGTCCCCATGACTGACACCCGCCCCGCGCACCCCCCACGCGCTCTCACCTGGCAGGTCACCGCCAGCGGCGGCTTCGAGTCCGCCTGGATCACTCGCCACGGCCGTTCGCTCAGCGCCCGCGGCCGGGTCTTCGGCGCGCTCCCCGAGCCGTACTGGATCTCGTACGAGCTCGAGACCGGCGAGGACTACACGACCCGCCGCCTCACCGCCACCGCCGAGACCCCGCACGCCACCCACCACCTCGCCCTGGACCGCACCGCCGACGGCACCTGGACGGCGAACGGCGCGCCGCTCGACTGGGCCGCGGACGCCCTCGACTGCGACCTCGGTCTCTCGCCGCTCACCAACACGATGCCGGTGCTGCGCCACGAGCTGCACCACATCCCTGGTTCGGGGCCCGCCGAGCGCACGTTCCTGATGGTCTGGGTGTCCGTCCCCGACCTGAGGGTCCACCCGTCACGGCAGACGTACACCCATCTCGGCCCTGCCCCGCACGGCACTCGGGTGCGCTACGCGTCGGGCGACTTCCACAGCGACCTGGAGTTCGACGGCGACGGTCTGGTGGTCAGCTACCCGGGCCTCGCCTACCGCGTCTCCCCCGCACTCTCCCCGGCTCCGACAAACCCTTAGCCCACCCGCACCGGTCGGTGCTCCAATGCCCCCATGACGCAAGCCGCCTCCGCCTCCACACCCACGCCCACACTCGCGTTGTTCGACGAACAGCTACGCCGCGACGCCCGACCCGACGGCCCCTGCGTACGCGTCGAACGGTCCGGCGAGGTCGTACGGCAACTCGGCAACGACGGCGGCTGGACCGCCGTCATCTGGTCGGACCTCACCGAGGCGACCGCCGACGCGGCGATCGCGGCGCAGGTACAGCACTTCACGACCCTCGGCCGCCGGTTCGAATGGAAGCTGTACGCCCACGACCACCCCACTGACCTGGCCGCCCGCCTCACCGCGGCGGGCTTCACCGCCGAACCCCTCGAGACGGTGATGGCCGCCCAGGTATCCGACCTCCCCAGGCACCCCGAACTCCCCGACGGCGTCCGCTTCGTCCCGGTCACCGACGAAGCCGGGGTCGACCTCACCATGCGGGTCCACGACCAGGCCTTCGGCACCGACGGCAGCCACATCCGCGAACAGCTCCTGGCCCAACTGGCCCAGAGCCCGGACACCACCACCATGACCGTGGCGATGGCCGGGGACACGCCCGTCTGCGCGGCCCGCGTCGAATTCCACCCCGGCACCGACTTCGCCAGCCTGTGGGGCGGCGGCACCCACCCCGCCTGGCGCGGAAGGGGCATCTACCGCGCCCTGATCGCCCACCGCGCCCACATCGCGGCCACCCACGGCTACCGCTACCTCCAGGTAGACGCCTCGCCCCAGAGCCGCCCCATCCTGCAACGCCTCGGCTTCCACACCCTCACGACTACCACGCCCTACACCTACGAGCCCTAACACCCCCACTACCGCACTACCCCACGACCCCACTACCTCACCACCCCGCTGCCTCGACGCCGCCGGTAGTACGCCACCGTGGCGACGGCCAGGAGCGGCCCCCACGCGAGCAATGGCACGTAGCACGCGGTCATCACCCAGTACATGCCACCCTGCGGGGAGGTCGGCGCCCCCATGTTCTCCACGGAGTTCCAGTTGCCCGCGCTGAGGAACGTGATCAGCGTGACGGCCAGCGCGCCGAGCGACGCGGGGATCACCGCCGCCAGTACGGGAATCCCACGCCCACCAAGACCCGGGACCCACCGCGGGATCACCTCGCCCCAGCGGTGGATGAGCCCCAACGCGAGCAGCCCAAGCGCCTCGGCGAACAGACTGAGCCCGATGAGATACCACGAGCCCATGCCCGGGAAGTTGTCCGGACCAAGGAATTCATCGGTGAACCCGGAGTCCCACCCAAAGGCGATGGCAATACGCCACACCCCGGACGGCACCAGCGTCAACGCGGCCGCATGCGCCGCCCACCGAGCCGTACGCGAGACGCCGGGTACGCCGACCAGCCGTCCGGTCGCCGCCGTCAGCCCCTCAGTCGAACTCGCACTGGCACTAGCACTGGCACTAGCACTGGCACTAGCACTGGCACTGGCACTGGCACTGGCACTGGCACTGGCACTGGCACTCATCATGAACTCCCTGGTAGCGAAGGCTCCTTGTCGAGCACCACCAGCTTCGTCCGGGAGCACCTCCGGCCTCCATCGGCCGATCGGCACAAAGATCCGGCGCGAGGCAACGGGCCCTAAGCCTTTTGGTAGAGAGTCAGTTCGATCACCCGCCCGTACGCTGATCTCATGCGGATGCGGAGCCCAACTACCCTGCGAGGCCACCTCCCTGGCTCCGACACGCGCATCGGCACCCGCGCCCTCGTCGGCGGTACGGCCCTGGCGGCGGCCGGTATAGCCGTAGGCCCCACCGCGCTGAGGGCCGCGATACCCGTCGCCGCGACGGTGAGCACGCTGGTCTGGGCGGCCGCGACCGCGACCCTCACGCTAACCACCCATCGCCCGGCCCTCCTTGGACGGCTGGCTCTCCCCACGGCGGCCTGCGCGGCCCTGACTCTCCTGGCCCTGATCGCCGCGCCGGGGAGCTGGGCCTTGGTCCAGGCCCTCCTTCTCCTGCCGTTGCTCGCGGCAGTGGTCCGGTGGTCGCCGATCCGGGAACTCCGTCTGGTGGCCCCGCTCACCGCACTCCCGATCTCCGTCTGGGCCCTCCCCCTGATGTCCGGCACCTCGTTCCTGGAAAGGGCGGGCGCCGCCGCGTTCTGGCTGCTGCCCGTGCTCGTCGCGGCCGCCGTCGGCGGGCAGTTGCGCCACGCGGAACTGCGCCGCCTCGATCTGATCGCCGAGACCCGTCGGGTACAGCGCCTCCACATCGCCCGGGACCTCCATGACTTCGTGGCCCATGACGTGAGCGGGATCGTCGTCCAGGCCCAGGCGGCGCGGTTCGTCGCCGCCACCGACCCGGGGCAGGCGGTGCTGGCTCTGGAGCGCATCGAGAAGGCCGGGCTGAGCGCGCTGGCGGCGATGGACCGGACCGTACAGGCGCTACACGGCCCGGACGCCGCCAGCAGCACCGACCCGCTTCCCGGCCCGGACCAGCTCCCGGCCTTGATCGAGACATTCACCTCGGCAGGCACCACGGAGGCTCACCTGACCCTGCCACCGGAGGCCGCCCAAGCCCTCTCCCTCCCCCTCTCCCGCGAGGCGGGGGCCACCGCGTACCGGATCGTGGTCGAGGCGCTGACAAACGTCCGCAGGCACGCCCCCTCCGCGACCCGCGTCGACGTCACCTTCCGCCGCTCACGCACGGGCGTCGAGCTCCGCGTCACCAACGACCGCCCCCAGGACGACCGTCACGCCCCTGCCCCCCGGCCATCCCGGCGCGGCACCCGCGGCGGCCTGGGCCTACCCGGCCTCACCGAACGCGTACAGGCCCTGGACGGAACTCTGTCGGCTGGCCCCCACAACGGCGGCTGGCAACTCCGCGCAACCCTCCCCGTACAGGAGCCCAAATGACCCCTCCCCCAACCCCCACCACGCCCACCCGAATCCTCCTGGCCGACGACCAGGACGACATCCGCAGCGGCTTCCGCCTGATCCTGGAATCCCAACCAGACATGACGATCGTCGGCGAGGCATCAGACGGCACCACCGCCGTCGAACTCGCCCGCTCCCTCCGCCCCGACCTCGTACTCGCCGACATCCGAATGCCGGGCTTGGACGGCCTGGAGGTGACCCGCCGCCTGGCGGGCCCGGACGCCACCGACCCCATTCGGGTTCTCGTGGTCACCACCTTCGACCACGACGACTACGTCCGTACGGCCCTGCGCGACGGCGCCTGCGGCTTTCTCCTCAAGCGCTCGGGCCCCGGCCTGCTCATCGAGGGCGTCCGCGCGGCCATGGCCGGAGACGTCCTGATCAGCCCCCAGATCACAATCCGCCTCCTCCAGCCCTCCAGCCACACACCCCCACCTACCCCACCCCCTTCCCCTCCCCCCTCCCCGCTCACCGACCGCGAACAGCAAATCGCCAGCCTGGTAGCCCAAGGCCACACCAACGCCGAGATCGCCGCCGAACTCTTCATCTCCCCCGGCACAGCCAAGACCCACATAGCGAACGTCCAGTCCAAACTGAACGTCCGCAACCGAGTCGGCATCGCCGCCTGGGCCTGGGCAACCGGCCTAACCAAGGCCTAACGCGAGAGGCCCCCGGATGATCTCCGGAGGCCTCTCAGCTATGTGCACTCGGCAGGATTCGAACCTACAAACTTCTGATCCATAGCTACAGAAATCGGCTGCTATCGGGCGAAGGGGCCGCGTAAGGGGTGTCCGACGTCGGTCACGGTCGGCGTCGGTTGGTGGGGTTGTGTTACTCCGCTGCTGTACAGCACGCGGGCCCGGCCGTCGTGGGGCGGTCCGATTCCCCTAGCATGATTCGATTCAGACCTGGGGGGTTCTTGTGCGAACGATACCGACCGCGGTGACGGCAGCTCTGGCGTGCTTGGTCATGGGTGGTGCCATGACTGGCTGCGCGGGCGACAGTGCCGCGGAGGAGGTCTCCGCCGGCCAGATGATGGACGACGCGAACAAAACAATGCGCGCTCTCAAGTCAGTGACCATCGATACGGACACCAAGGTATCCGGGGGCGACGACCGAACCAGTCGCCTGACGACCGACCTCAAGGACCATTGCGCGTTCGAGGCGACCTCGGCCACGGGGGGCAGTCTCGAACAGCTGCGGATCGGCGGGACAGACTACGTCCGCCCGAACCGGAAGTACCTCGAAGTGTCGGGCCACAACATGGCGGGTGCGGGCGAACAGGATCGCTGGATCAAGGTCCCTGCCAGCGAGTCAACGCCGGGCGACGGGCTATCACAGTGCACCCACGAATTCGCCTCGTTCGGTGAGGTAACCAAGGGCGAACCGACCAAGGTCAATGAAGCCCCAGCGATCACGTTGAAGGTGACCGATAAGGAGGAGGCGGGTACCTCCTTCACCTTCTATGTCGCTACGGAGGGCAAGCCGTACATCCTCAAGGTCGTCGCCAAGGACGATCAGTTCGACAACACCACGTCGTTCAGCTCCTTCGATGAGCCGTTGGACGTGCAGGCCCCGGATCGGGCCGATGTGCTGGACATGAGCAGCGTCGGCTGAAGGCGGTTCAGGCAGCATGCCGTTTGGCCCGAGGAACACCCGCCGTCAGCTCCGTAAATAGCGATCAATGCGCAGATCTCAATCAGCGGCCAGGGCGTCCCGAAGAGCGGGGCGGCCACTCCACCGGAGCCACTTGGGCAAGCGACTTTAAAGCCACACCCCACTCTTCCGGACCGCCAACCAACTTACGGAAACGGCTTTGGGCGGGAGCTGCATGGTGGCTGCCTGAAGCCTTGGAGCCGACCGCCCAGCCTCGGGCAACGGCCCAGGTAGCGGGCGCGACTGCGGGTGTCCGTCGCCACGATGCGTGCGCCGTCGTTGCCGTCAGGGTTGCCGTCGCCTCCAGCTCGACTACAGCTGCGCGTCTGCCCCGTGGCCGGATCGACCAGGCAACCTCACCCGGATGTTCGCCCTGCGCGCCCGCCGCGCCGGGATTCGTGTGATCCCGCTCCGGAGAAACGCGGCACGCATGCAGCTCGCTCCTGCTCGCCCTGAAGGTGCACCCCAAGGTCGCTCAGGGCATCCTGCGGCACTCGCAGATCGCCATGACGATGGAGGTCTACGCCGAGGCCTCGAAGGAACAGGTACGCGCCGCAGTGGTCAAGCTGTCCGCCGCGATGCGGGACGACGGCTGAATCAACGATCAAGAGCGTTGCTGTGCTTCGCTGCTGTACGCCCCAACGCGAGAGGCCCCCGGATCATCTCCGGGGGCCTCTCGTCTATGTGCACTCGGCAGGATTCGAACCTGCAACCTTCTGATCCGTAGTCAGATGCTCTATCCGTTAAGCTACGAGTGCTTGCGTCCTGGGCTTTTCTGCCCCGTCGGCGTTGCGGGAACAACATTACATGACCTGCGCCGAGAGGCGAAATCCATTACCCGCACCCCTCCTGACCTGCGGAAACACCGAAGCCCCGGTCTTGGTGACCGGGGCTTCGGTGATCAACGTGCGGAGGCGGAGGGATTTGAACCCTCGATGGGCTTTAAGACCCAAACCGCATTAGCAGTGCGGCGCCATAGACCGGACTAGGCGACGCCTCCAGCACACCCGCGCGAACGCGTGGTGCGTTGCAGATGATGGCACAGCCACCGGGCGGGCCACCAATCGCGACCCACGGTACTAGGCAGGTGGGTGGGTGAGCAAAGGGCAATCCGGGAGGTGTGGGGTGGGTGGCGCAACGTGCGGGGGGTTGGCGCGTTGGGTAGGGGGATCGGTTCGTTCTCGTACCCGTGGAGCCCGACATGCTGCGTCGCCTCGTTCTCTCCGCCACCGTCTCGCTTGCCGCGCTGGCCGCGGGTTCCGCCGCGTACGCGTGCCCGTTGGGTGACGTGGCTCCGGTTCCCGGGCAGCCAGGGGTCCAGGAGCCGGATCGGCTCATCGTGACGGCGACCGGCGCTGGGGGTGAGGGGGCGGCGTACGAGTTGGAGTGTGCGCCGGTTGGGGGGACGCATCCGAGTGCCGGTGAGGCGTGTGAGGTGCTTGAGCGAGCCGCGGCCGAGGGGCGGGATCCTTTCGCTCCGGTGCCGGAGGACGCCATGTGCATGATGATCTACGGCGGCCCCGAGACCGCCCGCGTCACCGGGACCTGGCAAGGCCGCCCGGTGGACGCCACGTACGAGCGGACCGACGGGTGCGAGATCAGCCGCTGGGACAGCCTTGGCGCGGTGCTGCCCCCGGCCGGAGCGTGACCGGAGCGTGAGGGCTCCCTCTCATCCGGCGTCGCGGGCGCAACCGGTGCCCGTAGACTCCCACCCGTGACACGCCAGGGGCCTAGGGGCAAGATGGCCCGGTGTCCGGCAGGCACGGTAAGCGGTAAGCGGTAGAGGGAGGACCGGTCGTCGTGAGCAGCAGGCCATCCCGAGGCGCTGCTCGCCTCGCAGCCATACTTGACGCCCTTCCCGACGCGCTGTTGCTCGTCAACACCAACGGCACGGTCGTCAACGCCAACACCATCGCGCTCGAGGCCTTCGAGACGTCCGGGTGGGCGCTGGTGGGGCGGGGGCTGCTCGATCTGCTGCCCGAGTTCGACTCCCGGCTGATCCCCGGGTCGATGCGGCGGCCGGACGCCACGGACGACCTCGGGCGTACCAGGCCCCGGCGGATGATGGCCCGGCGCACGGACGGCACCGAGTTCCCGGTCGAGGTCACCAGTGCGAATCTGGACGACGCCCGGGACGCGTACGAGAGCCATGGCTTCGGCGACGAACTGCTGATGCTCGTGGTCCGGGACCTGTCCGGAACCATGGACACCGAAGCCGAGCTCGCGCGTTCGCAGCGGCAGACCGAGATGATTCTGCGCGCGGCCGCGGAGGGTGTCGTGGGCACCGACACCGAGGGCCGCGTGGTGCTCGTCAACCCCGCCGCCGCGCAGATACTCGGCTACCGGGCCAGCGATCTGGGCGGCCAGGAGCTGCATCCTCTGGTGCAGCACTCGCGGGCGGACGGCACGCCCTTCCCGTACGACGAGAGCGCCCTTTCGGACACGCTCAGGTCGGGGCGCAAGCACCGGGTGCGCGGGCAGGTGCTGTGGACGAAGAGCGGCGCTCCGGTCCCGGTCGATCTGACGACGGCGCCGGTACGGGACGGGGAGCAGCTGGTCGGCGCGGTCCTCGCGTTCACCGACCGGCGGGCCTACGACGAGGTGGTCACGCAGCAGGCCGAGGAGGCGGCGCGGCACGCGAAGGAGATCGCGGCGGCCGAGGAGCGGTACGCCGCGCTGGCCGAGCGTGAGAAGGAGCGCCACGCCGCGCTCGCCGAGCGCGAGAAGGACCGGTACGAGGCGCTCGCGGAGCGGGAGAGCGAGCGCTACGAGGCGCTTTCCGCGCGGCACGCGCAGCTGCTCGCCGTGCTGGGCGAGTCGCTGCGCGGACCGCTGGACGAACTGCGGCGCGAGCTGGGCACGCTGGCCGCCGACCCGGCTGGACAGCTCTGGCCCGAGGCCAACCAGGTGCTGCATCACCTGACCGCGGGGTACGCGCGGATGTCGACGCTCGTCGACAACGTCCTGGCGTACCAGCGCCTGGACACCGGGGCGGAGGAACTGCACAGGGAACCCGCACTGTTGGACGGCGTGATCGCCGCCGGGATCGAGGGCGCGGTCGAGCTGATCGGGCCCGGTCGGGCACAGTTCGCGGTGCACGCTCCGCCGATCGAGGCCGAGGTCGACGCGGCTCGGCTGGCTACGGCGTTGGCGCACCTGGTGGCGGATGTCGCCGGGATCGACTCAACCGGGCAGGCGCGGGTTCCTGCGGGGGCGGCGGCTGGTGGCGGGGCCACTGGTGGGTACGTCGACTCGACGATCGTGGTCGCGGCGGCGCAGCGCGGTGATGTCGTACGGATTGAGGTGCGCGGGCCGTACGCGGGTGGGGACCCGGTCCATGGGCCGATCGTGCGCGGGATCGTACGGGCGCATGGTGGGGTGCTGCAGACGCACGATGTGCCGGGTATGGGCGGGAACGCCTATGTACTTGAGGTGCCGATCGGGGCGGGAGCCGGGGCCGCGGCTGTTGTCGCGCCTGCCGCTGTTGTCGCGCCTGTGGTGGACTCGGCGTCGGCTCCTTCCGGTGACGGTACTTCGGGGTCGGCTGAGGTGGCCGTGCCGGAGCAGCAGCGGACCGAGGGCGGTGGGCGGCGGCGGGCTCGGCGGGCTTCGGTGGACGCGTTCCTGACGAGCGGCGAGGCGGAGTCGGGCGATTCGGGGGCGGGCGATTCGGGGGCGGGTTCGGACGCGGGTTCGGACGCGGGTTCGGGTTCGGGTTCGGGGGCAGATGCTGCCTCTGCTGTCGGGGCTGATGTGGCGGCTACGGGGTCCGGGGCCGGGTCCGGTGAGGCGCCCACTGGGCGGCGTCGGCGGCGGGCGGCTCCCGCGCCGGAGCCGGGTTCCGAGTCCCCGTCGGACTCGGGTGGGGCGCAGGCCGAGTGGCTGCCCGCGCAGAACGTGGGCGAAGCGGATGGTTCTGGCTCGGGCGGTACGGGCCGCAGGCGGCGCCGTGCCCTCGCGCAGGAGGCCGCTGGCGAGCCCGCGCAGGGCTCGGTCGTCACCGCGGCCGAGCATGCCGCCGGAGCCGTTGACTCCTTGGGGTTCGGCGACACCGTTCCGCCGCAGGGCATGCCGACGGGCCGCCGCGCCCGCCGGAACGCCGATGGCGCGCAGACCGCGCTGCCCGCCGCGAGCCCGGTTCCGGACCAGCCCCGAGCCCTCGAGGCTCCGGCAGCGCCCGTGCCCAGCGTGCCCGACCCTCGCAGCGCCACGAGCGGCGCCAGGCACCCGGTCGCGGCGAACGCCGAGGCCCCGGGCGCGCGGGCCGTTCCCGACGGCCAGCCCTCGGGCGGGCGACGGGCGCGGCGGGCGCTCGGTACGGCGACCGCCGAGCGGAACCCGGCGCAGGTGACGGAACCCACCGGGTCCCGTAGCGCCTTCGCGCTGCCCCCGGCCGCAGCCGACCGTACGGACGCCACCACCCCGAGCACACCGAGCACCCCAAGTACGCCGACCACCCCGACCGCGCCGACCACGGCAGCAGGGCCCGTCGAGGGCCACCCGCACGAGGCGATCGACCCGACGCACGCCACCCGGCACGATGCCGCCCCGCACGACCCCGCCGCCGACCACACCCCACCGGGGCCCCACCCCGTACCCAGCCCGACGGGCCGTCGCCGGGCGGCCGCCCCGGCGCAGCCCGCGCCAGGCGCACCCGCCCCCGCACCCGCACCCGAGGCGGACAGCACCCCGGGCGCCCCGGCCGCCGCTCCCACCTGGCCAACGCCCAGCGCGGGCACCCCAGCTGCGGGCACCCCGGCTGCGGGCACCCCCGCCGCAGGTACCCCCACCACAGCCTCTATCGGCGCACAGCAGCGCCTCGCGCATCCGCTGTCCGCCGAGGCCCCGGCCGAGGACGCGAGCGACTCCACCCAGGGCAGGTCCATCAGCGTGCGCACCCTGGGCCAGGGCGTCCCGTTCGCACAGCAGGCCACCGACCAGCAGCGCGCCAACACCACCACCGGGTCCGGACGTCGCCGCAAGCTGGGCACCCCGCCCGACACAGCCCACCCTGAAGCACCCGCACCCGCACCCGCACCCACAACCGCACCCGACCCAGAACCCGCGCAGCCCAAGCCCGCCACCACCCCGCTGTCCCTCCCCCAGCCCCAGCCGGAGCCCCGGCCGGAGCCCGACGCCCAGCCGCCGCGCCCCGCAGGCCGCGCCTACGCCATAAGCGCCCCCGACGAGGGCGCTGAGGGCCCCGAACCCCTGGACGGCCCGAACGGCGCCGTCGAGGTGGCCAACCGCCCGCAGCCGCAGCCGATGGACGACGAGCTGCCGCCCGAGCCGCTGGACAACCCACGCCGCCTGCTCGTCTGGCCCGCGCCCGACGTCTCCACCCAGCAGGCGCTCTGTGACCGCGGCTACCGCCCGGTCACCGTGAACTCCCGCGACGAGGTCGACGCGCAGATCGCCGCGTTCCCGGCCGCCCTCTTCGTGGACCCGCTGACCGGCCCGATCACCCGGACCGCGCTCCAGTCCCTGCGCACCGCGGCCGTCGCCGCCGAGGTCCCCGTACTGGTCACGGCCGGACTCGGGCAGGCCACGCGCGAGGCGGCGTACGGTGCCGATCCCGCCGTACTCCTGAAGGCGCTGGCGCCGCGCGACAGCGAGCAGCACCCGCCGCGCGTCCTGTTGATCGAGGAGCACGAGGAGATCGCGCAGGCGCTCACCGCGACACTGGAGCGCCGCGGTATGCAGGTCGCCCGGGCTAATGCCGACACGGACGCGGTGACCCTGGCGACCCAGATGCGGCCGAACCTGGTGGTGATGGACCTGATGCAGGTACGTCGCCGACGCGCCGGGATCGTCGACTGGCTGCGTGCCAACGGGCAGCTGAACCGCACCCCGCTGGTCGTCTACACGGCCGCCGTCGACCAGGCGGAGCTGCCAAAGCTGGCCTCGGGCGAGACCGTACTGTTCCTCGCTGAGCGTTCCACGAGTGCCGAGGTGCAGGGGCGCATCGTCGACCTGCTGGCAAAGATCGGCACCAACTGACGGCAACTGACGGCAACTGACGCCCACGGGCGCTGTTTCACGTGAAACAAGGAGTGGCCCCCCGTGAGCACCGAACCCAGAGAACCCATCGAGCACCCCACCGTCCCCGCCGACAACGGCGAGGTCACCCTGCTGATCGCCCGTCGAGTCGAGCCGGGCTACGAGGAGTCGTTCGAGAAGTGGGCCCGGGGCATTCTGGACGCCGCCACGGCGATCTCCGGGCACCTCGGCCACGGCCTGTTCCGGCCGTCGGCGGAGGGCGCGCCGTGGTTCCTCGTCCATCGTTTCCGGGACGCGGAGGCGCTGCGAAGGTGGCAGGAGTCCCCTGAGCGGGCCGAGTGGTTCGCCAACTGCGAGGGCCACTTCCACTCGGAGATAGCCCGGCGTGAGCTGACCGGCATGGAAACGTGGTTCGCCAAGCCGGGCTCGGCCCGGCCCGCGCCGCCGCGCTGGAAGATGGCCATCAGCTCAGGACTGGCCATCTTCCCGATCTCGCTGCTCGGCAACGCGGTGCTCGGTCCGCACCTCACGGGTCTTCCGCTGGTGCTGCGGACGGCGGTGTTCGCCGTCCTGTTCAGCACCCTGATGACCTATGTGGCCATGCCGACCATCAGCAAACTCCTGCGCCGATGGCTCACCCCTGGTCGCTGAGGTTGGTGACGTCCAGCTCGCCGTCCGCGTACTGCCTGCGGATGACCTTCTTGTCGAACTTGCCGACGCTCGTCTTCGGCACCGCCGGGATGATCGCCCAGCGCTCCGGCAGCTGCCACTTGGCGACCCGCTCGGCGAGGAAGCTCCGCAGCGCGTCATAGTCCGCGCTCGCGCCCTCCTTCAGTACGACGGTGGCCAGCGGCCGCTCGCCCCACTTGTCGTCGGGTACGGCGACCACGGCCGCCTCGGCGACCTCGGGATGAGCCATCAGCTCGTTCTCCAGCGAAACCGAGGAGATCCACTCGCCACCGGACTTGATGACGTCCTTGGCGCGGTCGGTGAGGGTGAGATAGCCGTTGGCGGTGATCACGCCGACGTCACCGGTCTTCAGCCAGCCGTCCTCGCTGAACTTGTCGGCAGGCCGGAAGTCTTCGCCCGCCGCGCCACCGTAGTAGGCGCCCGCGATCCACGGTCCGCGTACCTCCAGCTCTCCGGCCGACTCGCCGTCCCAGGGCAGATGTTCGCCACCGGGGCCGACCAGCCGCGCCTCGACACCGGCCGGGAAGCGGCCCTGGGTGAGGCGGTAGCCCATCTCCTCGTCCGCGCCCACCCCGGCCGGGACCCGGGCGATCGTGCCGAGTGGCGAGGTCTCCGTCATGCCCCAGGCGTGGCAGACCTGGACGCCCAGCTTGTCGTACGCCTCCATCAGCGCGGGCGGACAGGCCGAGCCACCGATGGTCACCTGCTTCATGGAGCTGATGTCGCGCGGCTTGGCGGTGAGTTCGGCGAGCAGGCCCTGCCAGATGGTGGGGACGGCGGCGGCGTGCGAGGGGCGCTCGCTCTCGATCATCTCGGCCAGCGGCGCGGGCTGCAGGAAGCGGTCCGGCATCAGCATGTTCACGCCGGTCATAAAGACCGCGTGCGGGAGCCCCCAGGCGTTGACGTGGAACTGGGGGACGACGACGAGGCTGGTGTCGTGGTCGGTGAGGCCCATCGACTGGGCCATGTTGACCTGCATGGCGTGCAGGTAGATGGAGCGGTGTGAGTAGACGACGCCCTTGGGGTCGCCGGTGGTGCCGGAGGTGTAGCACATGGCGGCGGCCTGGCGTTCGTCCAGCTCAGGCCAGTCGTAGCTCTCCGGCTTACCGGCGAGCAGCTCCTCGTACTCATGCACCTGGACGCTCGCGCCCGCGCCCGCGAGGAGCGAGCGGTCGCCGGGACCGCTGACGATCACATGCTCGACGGGGGCCAGATGCGGCAGCAGCGGCGCGAGGAGCGGCAGCAGCGAACCGTTGACAAGGACCACGCGGTCGGCGGCGTGGTTGACGACCCAGGCCAGCTGTTCCGGGGGCAGCCGGAGGTTCAGGGTGTGCAGTACGGCTCCCATGGCGGGAATCGCGAAGTACGCCTCGACGTGTTCGGCGTTGTTCCACATCAGGGTCGCGACGCGCTGGTCGCCGTCGACTCCGAGGTCGTCGCGCAGGGCGTGCGCGAGCTGCGCGGCGCGGCTGCCGATCTCGGCGTAGCTGCGGCGCTGGGGCTCGCCTTCTCCGGTCCACGTCGTGACCTGCGACGTGCCGTGGATGGTCGACCCATGCCTGAGCAGGCGGGTCACGGTCAGCGGTACGTCCTGCATCGTGCTCAGCACGGCGTCCTCCCGGGGGCGCTACGGAGCAGTAGGGTTGCGCCGATTCTCACCGCATACCACTTGGTATGTCACTAGAAGGAGAGGACGAGAAAGGGATTCGTTAAATCTGCCCGCCCGGAAAATGGGGGCAAAGGCGCTGATAGTTAGCGAACGGGGCGCAGCTCCGGGTCCTCGCGCAGCTTGCCGAGCGCCCGGGAGACCGCGCTCTTGACCGTACCGACGGAGACGCCGAGCACCTCGGCGGTCTGCGCCTCGCTCAGGTCCTCGTAGTACCGCAGGACGACCATCGCCCGCTGCCGGGCGGGCAGCCTCATGATCGCGCGCCACATGGCGTCCCGGAGAACCTGCTGCTCAGCCGGGTCGGCCACCGGCACCGGGTCCGGCTCCGGCAGCTCGTCACAGGCGAACTCGTCCACCTTGCGCTTGCGCCACTGTGAGGTGCGCGTGTTGAGCAGGGCCCGGCGCACATAGCCGTCGAGGGCGCGGTGGTCCTCGATCCGTTCCCATGCGACGTAGGTCTTGGTGAGGGCTGTCTGCAACAGGTCCTCGGCATCGCTGGGGTTGGCGGTCAGCGAGCGCGCGGTACGCAGCAGCACGGGCTGGCGGGCCCGCATATACGAGGCGAACGAGGGGTAGGCGGGCCTCGTCGTGGCCTTGGATGCGCTGGTGCAGACAGGCGTGGTCATGGCTCTACGCTAGAAGCGCCCCCTACCTCAGCGGATCGGCCGCAGGTCCTGAAGCGGTGTCCGCCTCAGGTTGTACGAGGGGCGGTAGCCCCACCTCCCAAGGGTGGAGGAGGCGTCCCCCGGCCCTCAGGGGTGTCCCCTGATATCGACCCGCGATCAGGGTGCGGGCACCGGCGGTTCACCACCGGGCGCTCCAGCGGCCCTCAGCGGTCCTCCCGCAGGATGAGGCCCGACGTGGGAACCCCCGTACCCGCGGTGACCAGCACGGTGGACGCGCCCGGAATCTGGTTCACCGCGCTCCCGCGCACCTGCCGGACGGCTTCCGCGATGCCGTTCATCCCGTGCAGATACGCCTCGCCGAGCTGCCCCCCGTGCGTGTTGAGCGGCAGCGCGTCGGCCGCGACGAAGTCCGCGGCCTCGCCAGGGCCGCAGAAGCCGAACTCCTCCAACTGCATCAGCACAAAAGGCGTGAAGTGGTCATAGAGGATGCCGACATCGATCTCGCCAGGCGTCAGCCCGGAGGTCCGCCACAGCTGCCGCGCGACCACGCCCATCTCCGGCAGCCCACTGAGGTCGTCCCGGTAGAAGCTGGTCATCTGCTCCTGGGCCCGGCCCGCGCCCTGCGCGGCGGCGGTGATCACAGCGGGTCGGCGCGGCAGGTCCCGGGCCCGTTCCAGCGAGGTGACCACCAGCGCCTGCCCGCCGTCCGTCTCCTGGCAGCAGTCGAGCAGCCGCAGCGGCTCGGCGATCCAGCGGGAGGCCGCGTGATCGGCGAGGGTGATCGGTCTGCCGTGGAAGTACGCGGCCGGGTTGGTCGCCGCGTACCGCCGGTCCAGGACGGCGACCTGCCCGAACGCCTCCGGCGTCAGCCCGTACGTGTGCAGGTAGCGCTGCGCCGCCATGGCGACCCAGGACGCCGGGGTCAGCAGTCCGAACGGCAGCATCCAGCCGAGCGCGGCGCCCTCGGCCGACGGCTCGCGGTGCCGCACCCCGGAGCCGAAGCGACGTCCGGAGCGCTCGTTGAACGCCCGGTAGCAGACGACGACCTCGGCGATCCCGGAGGCGACGGCGAGCGCCGCCTGCTGGACGGTGGCGCAGGCCGCGCCGCCGCCGTAGTGGACCCGCGAGAAGAAGGAGAGCTCGCCCATCCCCGCCGCCTGGGCGACGGTGATCTCCGGGCTGGTGTCCATCGTGAAGGTCACCATGCCGTCTACGTCGCCCGGCACGAGCCCCGCGTCGTCCAGGGCGGCCCGTACCGCCTCGACCGCCAGCTTCAGCTCGCTGCGGCCCGAGTCCTTGGAGAACTCGGTGGCCCCGATGCCGACGATGGCGGCCTTGCCGCCGAGTGAGTCCCGTCCGCGGACGCTCATACGGCCCCCGTCCCCTGGTCAGCTGCCTGGTCGACGATGACGGTGACCGTGCCGGTGACGTGCCGCCCGATGGCATTGACGCCGATGACCTTCACCTGGACGGCGTCCCCTTCGATGTGGGTGACCGTTCCCGTCAACACCATGGTGTCTCCGGGGTAGTTCGGCGCTCCCAGGCGGATGGCCACCTTCCGGAGGACGGAGCGGGGGCCGAAGTGGTCGGTGATGTACCGGCCGACCAGGCCGTTGGTGGTGAGGATGTTCATGAAGATGTCGGGGGAGCCCTTTTCGACGGCTGCCGCGGCGTCGTGGTGCACATCCTGGTAGTCGCGTGAGGCGATGGCTCCGGAGACGATCAGCAGCCGGGTGATCTCGATCGTGAGCGGCGGCAGCTCGTCCCCTGCACGTACCGGTACACGTACCGGCGGCGGCGCGCCCTTCATACCGGCTCCTCCCCGTTCGTTGCGATCAACTGACCCAGCTCCTCCAGCACTTCGGACCCACACCCGAGGTACGCGTCCAGCTGCCTCCCCCACAGAAAGTGCCGATGCACGGGATGGTCCAGGTCGGCCCCCGTACCGCCGTGCAGATGCTGGCCCGCGTGCACCACGCGCTTGCCCGCCTCCGACGCCCACCAGGCCGCGGTCAGCGCGGCGGCGCTGTGCCTGAGGCCCTCGTCCCTGCGCCAGGCGGCCTCGTACGCCGTGACACGTATCGCCTCGGTGTCCATATGGGCGTCGGCGGCCCGCAGCAGGACCGCCTGCCTCGCGGCGAGCGGCTTCCCGAACTGCTCGCGGGTCGAGGTGTGTTCAACCGCGCGGGCCAGCGACCCCGCGCACACCCCGGCCTGCAGCCCGGCGAAGGCGGTACGGGCATCGGCGAGCACCGCCTCGTACGCGGCGCCCGCCTCTGCCTCCTCCCGCTCGGCGAGCGCCCCGCCCAGCCGCTCACCAGGGGTGCCCGCCAGCACCAGCCGCCCGCCCGACCAGGGCGCCGTCAGCTCCACCGGCTCCGGCTCCGGCGCCGGCGCCGCGTCGGCGACCCGTACCATCCACAGGCTCTGGTCAGCCGCCGCCACCAGCACATGCGTGGCATCCCGCAGCCACGGCACCGGGCCCACCACGCCGGTCAACAGCCCGCCGTCGTCAACCCGTACGGTGCCACTGCCACCGCCACCACCACCGCCTCCGCCACGACGGGCCGGAATCGCTCCCGTGGCGACCGCCGTACCGTCCAGGAACCCCGGCAGCAGCCGCTCCCGCTGCTCAGCCGAACCCTGCGCACCGACCGCGAGCACGCCGTACACACAGCTCGCGGCGAACGGCACCTGCGCCGTGGTCCGCCCCTGTTCCTCCAGCATCAGCACCAGGCCGAGCAGCCCGACCTCGTCCTCCGCCACGGCGGCCGTGAGCCCGGCCTCGCACAGCGCCTTCCACAGTTCGGGGTCGGTGCTCGTCCCGGCCGCCGCCAGCCGCTCGGGCGTCGAGAGGTCGCCGAAGATCTGGGCCGCGAGGTCCCGCGCCGCCGCCTGCTCCCGCGTGGGGGTGAAGTCCATGTCAGCCCTCACCTCCTCGGAAGACCGGAAGCTCCACGTCGTCGTCCACCCGCAGGAACTCCAGCCGCACCGGCATCCCGATCCGCACCTTGTCGGCCGGTACGCCGACGACGTTGCTGACCATCCGTACGCCCTCCACCAGCTCGATCAGCCCGACCGCGTACGGACCCGCCGCGCCAGCGGCATGATCAGAAGCCGTGAAACCCGCGAACGGCGGATGGTGCATCACCACATACGAGTAGACGGTTCCTTCGCCGCGCGCCTCGACCGTGTCCCACTCCTGCGCGCCACACGCGTTGCACCCCGGCAGCCAGGGGAACCGCAGGACCGAGCACTCCGCGCACCGCTGGATCAGCAGCTGGTGCTGCCGCACGCCGTCCCAGAACCCTTCGTTGTCCCGATTGACCACCGGCCGGGGCCTTTTGTCCTTCAGTTTCCTGTGCGCGGGCGCGTACTTGAGAATCCGGAAGCGATGGGTGCCCGCCAGCTCGCCGCCCGCGCGCACATCCATCCGGGTCGTGACGAAGTGGCCCGTCCCCAGCTTGGTGGTCTTCTGCTCCGAGACCGACTCGATCACCGCGTCGAAGGTGATCTCGTCTCCGACGCGCAGCGGCCGCAGATACTCCTGCTCACAGTCGGTCGCGACCACCGAGGTGTACCCAGCGCCGTCCAGCAGCGCGGTCAGCTCCTCGTACGCGGCTGAGCGTGCCGACCCCGTCGCCTGCCCCGCACGTCCATGCTGCGCCGCACGTCCATGCTGCCCCGCACGTCCATGCTGGCCCGCATGCCCCGAGAGGCCGCCCATCGTCCAGGCCTGCAGCATGGTCGGCGGCGCGACGGCGTCCGGCCCCGTATAGCCGGGGTGCGCATCGCCCATCGCCTCACACCAGTGCCGGATCATCGCCTCGTTGACCGGATCCTTGCCGCGCCCCGCCGCGACCGCGACCCGCCCCTCGTACGCCCTCAGCCGCTCATACAGCCCTCCCTCGGACGCCCGCTCCCCGCTCACCGCCGCACTCTCCTCATCCCGAGCCGTGCCGTCGCCACGATCTCGCGCTGCACCTCGCTCACCCCGCCCCCGAAGGTGTTGATCTGCGCCGCCCTGTTCATCCGCTCCAACTCCCCGTCCCCAAAAGCCCCCGGCGACCCGGCCCGCACCAACCCCGCGTCCCCGACCACCTCCTGGCACATGCGGTACACCTCGACGGCCGACTCGGTGCTCAGGAACTTCACGCCGCTCGCGTCGCCGGGCGTCAGCGTCCCGGCGCCCACGTCCCCCACCAGGCGCCAGCTCAGCAGGCGGGTCGCCGCCAGCCGGGCATGCACCTCAGCCAGCCGGGCCCGCACCCACGGCGCGTCAACCGGCCGCCACCCCGTCACCGGGTCGGGCGTACGGGCGAAGGCCAGCGCGCTCGCGTACACGTCCTCGGCCTGCATACCGATCGCCGCCAGGGCCACCCGCTCGTGGTTGAGCTGGTTGGTGATGAGCTCCCAGCCGCCGTGTTCCGCACCGACCAGGTTCGCGGCGGGCACCCGGATGGAGTCGTAGTACGTGGCCGTCGTCAGCTGGCCGCCCACGGTCTCGATCGGTGTCCACGAGAACCCGGACGCGTCGGTCGGCACCAGGATGATCGAGATGCCCTGGTGCTTGGGTGCCTCGGGGTCGGTGCGGCAGGCCAGCCAGATCCAGTCGGCGTTCTGCGCGTTGGAGGTGAAGACCTTCTGCCCGTCAACCAGCCAGTCCTGGTGATCCCGTACGGCACGGGTACGGAGCGAGGCCAGATCGGTGCCCGCCGACGGCTCGCTGTAGCCGATCGCGAAGACGATCTCGCCGCTGAGGATGCGCGGCAGGAAGTACGCCTTCTGCTGCTCACTCCCGTACTTCATGAGGGTCGGGCCCACGGTGTTCAGGGTCACCATCGAGACCGGCGCACCCGCGCGGTAGGCCTCGTCGAAGAAGACGAACTGCTCGTCGGGGCCGCGCCCCTGGCCCCCGTACGCGACAGGCCAGCCGAGCCCGAGCCAGCCGTCCGCGCCGATGCGCAGCAGCAGTCGGCGCTGTTCGGCTGGATCGTCGGCGTATGGGGCGGCGCGGTCGCGCGGCAGCACCTCGCGGAAGTACGCGCGGAGTTCGGCGCGCAGCTGGCGCTGGCGCTCGGTGGGGGCGAGGTACACGGCGGCGGCCTCCCTGGACCTCATACGAACGGGTTTCTGACTGTCCGTCAGATCCCCAGCGGTGTCAAGGTCACAAGGCACATCCCCCGACCCGAACACACCCCACATCACGCCCCCGAGCATGCCCCCGAACGCACCTGCGCGGCGGCACAGTTCGTGCCGCCGCGCAGGCCCTCACACCACCCCTTTGGAGCGACCTCCGGGTGCTCCCCGAAGGCCCCGCCTCACCAGAGGTTCGTGAAGTTGACCGTGGTGAGGTCGTTCGACTGGTCGATCGCCGTGAAGGCGGAGCCGTTCACCTGGGCGTTGTTGTTCTGGTTCGAGGCGCCGGAGCCGGTGGCCACTAGTTGGTTGGTCGCGGAGTTGCCGCTGTTGCTACCGCCGACGCCACTCCCCGTGATGGTCGCCACGCTGACGTTGGATCCGTCGTTCGCGAAGCCGCCGTTGTCGGCCGAGGCGACGCCGGAGAACAGCGCCATTGTCAGCGGGAGCGCGGCGGCGACGGCGATTACGCGAGCGGTACGGATGCTTGCCATGTCAATTCCTTCCAGAACCGGCAGGTGCCGGTAAGTGCGGCTTTTGCGAAGGCAGTTGGCCGACCGCCTCAGCGATGTTCACGACGTCGCGAGATCAGAGTTGCCCACCGAATCCCCGGCGAACCACCCTTCCCAGCACCTTTCCCTCGCAAGCGTGACGATGAGCCGATAAACCCCTTCACAGCTCCTTCTCCACCCCGCAGCCCCCACCCGACCCGGCACCGCACCCCAACTCCCGCCCCCACAACAGGCGAAGCGTTTCGGCACATTTTCAGCCAACCTCCCCAACCGCCCCGCACGCACCCAACACGCACCCGACACGCCGACCCCTCTTCCCGACTTCGAACACAAGTGCGAAACTAAAGTCATGGCCACCCCTGCCCGGCCCCCTGACCAGCCCCCTGACCGGCCCACCAGCACGCTGGCCCTCGCGCACGCGCTCTCCGCCGCCGAGCGCGGACTGGCCGTGATCCCGCTCTCCCGCACCAAGCTGCCCGCGCTCCGCTCGCCCCACCACGACGACCCGGCGGGGAGCCCCGTCTGCCACGGCGAGTGCGGCCGACCCGGCCACGGCGTGTACGACGCGACCACCGACCCCGCCCACATCCGACACCTGTTCGCCGCCGCCCCCTGGGCCACGGGTTACGGCATCGCCTGCGGTCTGCCCCCACACCACCTCGTAGGCATAGACATCGACACCAAGCCCGACCGATCCACCTCCACGGCCCTACGCGAACTCGCCCTGCGCCACCTGTTCACGATCCCCGACACCGTGGTCGTCCTCACCCCCAGCGGCGGCCGCCACCTCTGGCTCACCGGCCCGCCCGACCTCGTCATCCCCAACTCCGCGAGCCGCCTGGCCCCCGGAATCGACGTACGCGGCGCGGGCGGCTACCTGGTCGGCCCCGGCTCCCGTTCGGCCCACGGCGCCTACCGCACCGCCCCCGGCACCGCCCACCTGGCGCCCGCCCCCTGCCCACGCGCCCTACTCCGCCTCCTCGCGCCCCCGCCCGCACCCCACGACCGTGAAGCAGGCAACCGCCGGAGCAGCGGGAGCGACAGCGGCGGCCAGGGCCTGATCCAGTTCGTCCTCGCCGCCCGAGAAGGCCAGCGCAACACCCGCCTCTTCTGGGCCGCCTGCCGCGCCTACGAAACCGGCCTGGGCCCCACCCTCACCGAACCCCTCACCCACGCCGCCCGCCACACCGGCCTCCCCGAACACGAAGCCCGCGCCACCATCGCCTCAGCCGCCCGCCTCATACGCGGCCGGGGCCCGGCCAGCATCTGAGGAGCGACGCCAGATGGGGCACCCCGGAATCGGGGCACCCCTTCTGACCAGCGAAGGCGCTGAACCGCTGCGGTGCGTACGGCATTTGAGAATGCTGCGGACCGCCCGCGCGCTACTGCTGAGGCGGCTGGCCCTGACCTTGGTCCCCGCCCAGTTGCTCCTTGAGCTTGTCCTGGGCGGAGTCGACCTGGCTGCTGTACTTGCCTTGGGTCTTCTCGTCGACGAAGTCACCGGCCTTGTCGATGCCCTGCCCGGCCTGATCCTCATGACCCTTCAGCAGCTGCTTGAGCTTGTCCATCACAGACATCGTGGCCTCCTTGCCATGGCTTCAGCTCCCCCTCCAGGGTCACGGCCCATCGCACAGACCGCATCCGGAGCCGACGCGGCCCCTGTGAAGGATCGGGGGCAAGGCACATGAAGAAGGGGCACCCCAGAACTGAGGCGCCCCTACTGACCAGCGCATACGCTGACCTGCTGCGGTGGGTGTGGGATTTGAACCCACGGTGACTCGCGCCACGACGGTTTTCAAGAGCGTCGCGCCCTGAGCCTCCGCAGCACTCTGACCTGCCTCGATACGCGGCCAAGCGGCTCAACTGCCCGTACTGGCCCACACATGGCCCACAGCCGTCTGTACGGCGAGACGAAATGAAGCACGCCGCGTGGGTCGGCACCCGCTTTAGGAGTTCGATCAAGGCACCTCATAGCCGCTGGACCGTCACGCCACGGGTGGCGGTCTTCTTCCCCAGTGCTCCGCCTCGATCCGCCCGCGTCCGGGGTTGTTGATGTCAGCCATGGATGTCACCGACAAACCGCCGCAGCCGCCGCATGTCAGGCGCACACGGCTCCGGAGGGCCCTTCGCTCCTACGTATATGTGCAGGTCAGAGGGATCAAGATCCTTGAGTTTAGATGCCCAGTCCGCGAATAGTCCACGTGGGCTGATGCTGGCATGGGAGCTCTCGCTGGCACCGTTATAGCTGAGGGGCCCTGCCGTTAGCCGCTCGTCATCTGTTGCACTACGGATCGTAGCTCTGAGTCATCTTGTTGATCACGCCAACAAATAAACTGGGCGCGAATTCCATTCTCCCGAGCCTGTAGCAATGCATTGGCTGCGGGCTGAGAAAGGCGGACGTTAGCCACCATGATTGCTTTCCCGACGGCTGAAGTCATTCCGATGAATCTCTGGATTTCACGGACTGAGACAAGAGAGGTAGCGGGGCGGAATTTGATAGTGACGCTAACATGGTCCCCCCTGGGAATTGATAGACGCAAATCAAAACCTTCGTCCAGGGTGGCGAACTGCGCGCTCCCGCCAGACGGTAGGGCATCGGTGATACGCCGCTCGATCAATCGCTCGTAAACCTGCGCACTAATTTGAATAAACCATGGATCTTTGCTTGCGCCTGGGTCTACAGCCCTGAGAGCAGCGAGCCTTTCGATAGCGGCTTCCGGCGGAGTTTCCTCGATGCGCTCCAGCTCTTTTTTGCGTCTCTTGGCCAATGCGAAGCGGAGTTGCGTGTTGCCATGACCGAGGCTTTGCAGTGGGTTTCCGCTGACCAGCATGACCAGAAAAAGAGCGCCCACAAGGACGAGGGCAACGCTCCCGGCCTGATTGTCTGTCGTGAAAACAGCGACTGCCCCGGCGCTGGTCAAAGGAACACCTACGATGCTGGCCAGCGTTCGGGCCAATGTAGGCAAAGCCTCTGCTTCGGGCTCCTCGGGTGAGTCGGGCGGATCGGGATCAGCGGGTTCGGGCATGGCTGCAGTGTAGGAGCGCTCCTAGCATTTGTGGAGAGGCCGCCACGCATCTCGTGCTGATCAGCCTCGACGCGTCGTTGGTTAGAACATTGCTGATTGGTTGCTCGTCGCCTCCAGCCGGGCAGAAGATCTTTCCCCTCGATGCGAACTACGGGCGGGGAGGTCGCTGAGGTCTGCTGGACAGGTCAGGTAGTCCGCAAGAGACATGGGCGTCTGAAGCCAGTCACCAGGGTTGCTGTACTCCGCTGCTGTATGCGCGATGGCTTCGGAGGGCCCTTCGTTTGGTCGACAACGTGCTGGCCAGGCACCCTGGCCGGTCCAGTTGCCTACGGGCTGTCCACGGATAGTCCACGAGCTAGCGATGCCAGTGCGGTGCGAAGCTTGGAGGGGCGTCAACAGGCGTTCGGAGTACTGGTGGCGGTGAACGATTGTCGATCACGGTGACCACCGCTCCCGTCACCTCCTGCGCATGCGAGGTGGTTCATCACACGTATGGGTTTAGCTTCGGTCTAGCTGGACGCTTCCTAGTTGCTGACCTGCCAACTCGACTCGGACACGTGTTCGCTCGATGCGCTGTTTTGCGTTACTGCCTTAGCGCTGAAGGGAGTTGATGGTACGTCATGCTGACGAGACGTGTGGTTGGGCGGTACTCTGAGCTGATGCGGGATGGTGGCCTTTTAGGTCGGGGGGGATGCGTTGCATTGGCAGATGTTCTTATGCGGGGCTGCCGGTGGAGCCTTGGTGTCATTAGTGACGCTCTATAGGTATGTGCAGCTCAAGAGTCAGTGGCCATGGAAAGTCAAGGATGGCCCAACGATACCCATGTGGGTGACGGTTGAGCTGATCCGCATCGTACTGGGGGGTGGAGTTGCTTGGGGTCTCGCGGCTACGGGCCAGCTAGGCGCCCTTGGGGCAATCATGGTGGGTGCTGGTGCTCCGGCGATCATCGACAAGTGGCAGCTAGCCGCGCCCCAGGTGGCAGCTTCTGCCCAGGCAGAGCAGGCTAATCCTGGCCAGGTTAACGACGGAAGTGGTTCGAACGGGGTAAACATAGCTGCAAGCCCTTCGGCTGCTAGCGAAGGTGGTGTGTGAAGAATGAATCGTACTCAATTCTTCCAGGCGTTAGCCCATAAGGGGCCTGGCTATGAGGTCGAGGCATCCGACGCTGACACCTGGGTCGAGTCTAGGGGCAGCGTTGATCGGTTTCTCCACGCTCTGACGCACAGTGGACCTGGGTATACGCCACCGTCGCCCGGTGAAATTGCTGAAAACAAGAGCGCGGCTGCGAAGCGTGTCAAGGAACTAAAATTAGTCCTGCTTGAGGGCGTTGAAAAAGCTCTCTACGCGAAGGGGTACCTTGAAGCTGCGACCAAGGCCAGCGACCCGCAAGTTTGCATGGAGCAGATGACATTAGCGCGCGACGCGCTTCGTGACTTTGTGCATTACTTGCAAGTCGATATTGCTGTCGCTATGTCCGGAGTGAGGGAAACTATTAGCCCTCTTGATGTCCGGACTCGCTTCATGCTTCGCAGGACTGAGCGGGCTCTTAGGGAGCTCTTAAGTGCAGTAGATCCCTTCGTCCAGGCGCTCTCAGATGCAGGGAGGCGTCCGGAAAAATTCGAGCATAGTTCGCCACTCGGCACGCGGGAGGTCAAGCGGTCCATTGAGGCTTTCTCGCATTTAGCTGCCGTAAGGTGACGCTGGAGGTCGGCGGAGCGACTTTGACCGGGAGCTGCTTTGGCGCGAGTGATCATGGCCCCGTAAGCTTCCAGCGCGTCGGGCAGTCTGTGGACCTGCCCGGCAAAGCACGACGTTGGGGCCATGATCTTCGAGGCTCGCGCCAAAGTGGCTGGCTAAAGTCGCGGAGCCGACCACCCCAGCCACGGGGCACCGTCCACGGGAGCGGGAGAGCCGACACCGTGGGCAGGTGCTCAGTGGATGGAGGCTGGTCGGCGTGCGCGGCTGGTGGAGGCCAGCCACGCGAGCGAAGCGAGCCTTGACGAAGAAAGGAAAGTATGACCGCGCTCGGACAGTGACGGTCCGCAAGGGCGTTGCGCTGTGCGCACCTACACCACGTTGACCTGCTGGAACGTCGCCTCAACCCTTCCTCGTGGTGCTGCTGGCCCACATAGCCCATGAGACGCTGAAAGCCGTCATCGGTGTAGGCATGAGCCCCCTCTTACTGTGGCGCGGGGGCACAGGCGGCGATCCTGACCGGGGGATGGCGAAGGCGGCTCAAGTCACGCCGATTCTCGCCGGGGAGCCTCGGGAGCGAGGCGGCTCGTGAACCCGCGGGAAGCGAGCCGTTCGTACGCGCGGACCACGTCAGTGGGCACGTCCTGCGCAACCATGAACCCCTGAGCCGGGTAGATCAGCAGCCGTTGCAGGGAGCCAACGAGCATGTCAATCACACGGCGTGCGTCCTGGATCGCGTCGACATACTCGGCGAGCGTCATGGGGGTGGACGCGCTGACGAACTCGACCTCGGGCCAGAGCTTGCGCGCGGTGGCGTGGGCCCGTCGCTCCTCGTACGGCTTGCTGATGAGCAGCACCGACGACACATCGACCCCGTGTTCTTCGAGCAGATCGCGCGACAGGGTGATGTTCTGGCCGGTGTTCCGAGCGTTGGGCTCCACGAGGATGACGTTCGTCGGCACTCCCAGCTCAAGGGCGCGATCCCTGTAGTGCTCAGCCTCGCCGCGGGGCATGCGTTCCCGGGTTGTGCGGCTCGTGGCGCCCGTGAAGACGATCAGCGGCATCATCCCGCGCTGGTACAGGTCGACGGTCGTGTCGGCGACGCCGAGGTCATGACTGCCTAGGCCGATACCAACCGAACAGGGGCGCGGCTCGTGGCCCATCTGCTGGTAGTCCCACAAGAGGCGGGTATCTGCCCAGTCCTGTTCCGAGATCACGCTTGGCTCTCCTCTTCTGTGGCCCTGTCACGGGCGGAGTCGGGCACCTGGAACTCGTACTCCCACGCAAAGCGCGAGGCCGCGTGGATTCCGACGGCGAACTCAACCACCGTGCCATCTGCCGTGTACGTGGTCCGGTGAAGCTCGACCACGGGTTCGCTGGCAGGGAGCTGGAGAAGGCGTACCTCGTCTGCGGTGGGCACCCGAGCAAACACCGCTTCCTTCATGTGATCGATCTCGTACCCGGCGTCGTACAAGACGCGGTACCCGCCGCCACGCCCGGCAGGGCCGGGCGAGGGGTCGACGATGCGGGTCCCCTCAACGTGCTCGGGCCGGTAGTAGCTCGTCAGCGTGTGGGTTGGCTGCGCGCCTTCCTTCACGAGCCGGGCCCGGGCATACACGCCAGAGCCGACAGGAACTCCAAGCCCCTCGGCGACAAGGGTGGTCGCCTCGGTACGGCTCACGGTCTGAGTCTGCTCGTTGCGCTTGTAGGCCCGCCCCGATGCCACGCGGTCCGCGATGAACGCCACCTCGTCGCCGTCACGCCACTTCGCCTTGTCGTACCGGGCGATGCCGAGCCGCTTGAGAGGTGCCCGCAGGCGCACGACAGTGCCGTGACCACGCGACGACGTCACGAGCCCTTCCGCCTCCAGCGCCTTGTACGCCGCGTGAACGGTGGACTTAGAGCCTTCGCCCGCCTCCACCAGCTCTCTGATCTGGGGCAACTGGTCGCCCGGCGCGTAGTCGCCGTTCCTGATCTGTTCGGCGAACCGGTCCGCCAGCTCCCGCCACTTGGGTGCCACGCAGAACTCCTCTCGACACGCCCCAGTGAATCACAGTCCCAGGACTGTTGACAGTCCCAGGATTGCGGGTGCATTGTCTTCTCAAGGTGCCCGCAGTCCTGGGACAGCGAGTGGAAGGGGCCCTTCTTGGGGCTGCTTCACGCCGCACGAAAAGCGCAGGGCGGGGACGCTGCAATCCCGCTAAAGGCCAGGTGGAACAGGGTTTCGGCCCGTACTGGCGAGGTGGCCCGGTGACCGCGAGCAACGGCCGGAGGGTGGGGACACGGTCCCCTTTGCAGTGCGTATCCCCTGTTCAGCGAGTTGAAGGAGTGGCAGTGAGCCGACGAAAGCGTTGGGCACGGCCGTGATCGACCGGCACGGCCTCGCCGCTCCATTCCCGGTCTGCGAGCACCTCGCGGTGCTGCGGCCAGCCGGTCACCTTCCACGGACTCGCGGCGGCTAGCGCCGCGCCGGTTGCCTCCTCCGCCCGTCCGGTTCCGCGTACCTAGTGGTGCCGTACGGGCGGGGTCGCAGGGAGCTGGAATCCGCTGGCTCCATAACGGCGGGCGCCCCCGGAGTTGCAGCTCCGGGGGTGCTGTTCGGGCCGTTCCTTCGTGAAGGGACCTACGACCCATGAAGTACATCGGTGCTGTTCAGGCGGTTGTTACCGCCGACGTTCTCGACCGTGAGCCGACGGCTGCGGAGCTGGACGCGATCGAGCGGGAGATGCCGGTCATCCTGGCCGGGGTCGAGCTGCTGGACGCGCAGATCATCACGCTGGACCGGACCCCGACGGAGCTGGACGCGCGGCGTATCCGCCGGGCACGCCGCAAGGTGCTGGCCGCGCGGCGGGAGCTGGCCAACCGCACGGCCCGCCAGACGGCGGCCGGGGGTGCGGCATGAACCGCACGGGCAAGACGCTGCTCGTCCTGGCTCTGGTCGTGGTGGTCGCCATGGCGTTCCGGGTCTCCTGGAACGCGCTGCGGGACGTGGCCAAGGCCATCGGCGCTGACGCCACGGCCGCGATGCTGTACCCGTTCGTGGTCGACGGCCTGATGGCCCTGGCCCTGGTCGCCACCCTGGTGCTGGCCGGTCGCGACCGGCGCTTCGCGCTGCGGGTGCTGGCCGTCTACACGATCGCCTCCCTGGTCCTCAACTACGTGCACGGCCTCGTCCCGGAACTGCATGGCCGATCGGTCGAGTGGGGTCGACTGGCCGACTGGGACCCCGCCAACTGGGCGCTGGTACTGCTGGCCACCTCACTGCCGGTCGGGTCGATCTACTTCGGCTCGGACCTGGTCGCCAAGGTGCTGCACCACCGGCCCGCCCTGGTCCCCGCCGCAGACACGAATCCGGAGGAATCGACCGAGACCATCAGTAATCAGTCTATGGCTGACCTGCCGGAATCGACCCCGGTGCCGCGGCCCGCGAACCCGGTACGGATGCCGATCCCGGTGCCCGTTGGGTTCGTGAAGTCGACTCTGGCGCTCAAGCCGGTGTCGACGGCCGACCCGACCCCGGTGGCGGCGATCGAGCGGCACACCGTGGCGGCAGAGTCGACCCGCCCGCGTCGGGCGACCGGTCGGGTTCCCGAAGTTGCCCGATCGGCGCGACCCCGGCGCACTGCGGGCCAACTCCTCGCTGAGGCCCGTACGGTGACGGCCGATTGGCCGGACGCGAAGCTGACCGCTGAGGGCATCCGGCTGGCGGTGCATACCTCGCCGAAGAACGCCCGCACTCTGCGCGACACGCTGCGCGCCGAGCGGTCCGCCAGTCCCGCCGCGTCTGAGGCCGCGTGATGTCGGCCGCGTTCGGTAAGTGCTACGACCCGAGCGGCGCTCGGCACGGGATACCGACCTTCCCGTGGAAGTACGCTCCGGACGGCTACGCCACCCGCCGCCAACTGCGCGCCCAGGGCTTACGTCCTGGTGGTCAGCCGGTCGCGGCGCAGGTGATGCGGCGCTCCCGGCGCCGCAAGGGCGGGGTGGCCGTGGCCTACCTCTACCGCACCGACCTGGCCAAGCCGGTCCGGCCGATGACGTCGCGCAGGTGCGGGGCGCTGGCGCTGGCGATGCTGGCCCGCCGCACCTGCCCCGTCTGCCGGGTGGTCTACGGCTACTGCCTGCCGACCTCCCTCGGCATGTGCCTGCCGTGCCACGACTCCACCAGCTCCACCGCTCCGCCCCCATCGGCAACCACGCGTCCCCGAGGAGGGATTGATGATGGCCAAGGCTGACACGCGGCGCCTGGACCGCGCGATCCAGCAGACCACCCGCAAGCTCGACGCGGTCCGCAACCGTGAGCTGTGGCCGCTGGATGGCCGCGAGCGCCGCGCGGTCCTGGCGGCCCTGACCGGCGGCTCGGTGCGGGTCGTGCGGGGTCGCGGCACCGACCGCGCCGAACAGAAGCTGGACACGGCCTGGAGCGCCGCTGAAACCCGGCTGGTCGCGGAGATCGCCGCGTTGCAGACCGAACGAGCGCGGCTCGTGACCGAGGCCGCCACCACCAAGGCCGCCAAGAAGTCCTCCGGGTGGTGGTGACCGCAGCCCGACGGCGCCCTGCCCCGTCGTCGGGCTGACCCGCACCTTCCCCTGCCGGGGTGGCCGTCCTGTCACAGAACCGGCCACCCCGGTATGCCCTCACCTTCCCGCCCCCGAGTGGGGTGTTCAGGAGTCGTTGCGTCATGAGTGACAACGTCGTTCACCTGCACAAGAACCCCGACCCGCCGACCGGCGGCACCCGACCGGACCTGACGGTGGTCCCCGAACCGGCCGCACCCACACCGGTGCCGCTATGGGTGCGCTCCGGCCGCGCCCTGAAGACCTGCGCCACCCACGAGCGCACCCGCACCACTGGACGGGCGCTGGTCCGCCACAGCATGTACGTGGTCGGCGGTACGCGGATCGTGGCCCACCGCACCTGGGACGGGCGTACCGCCGCCCGCTACGAACGCATGCTGCGCGCAGCCGAAGCCGCAGGGAACTACGAGGTGGCCGCCGAGTGGGAGGAGCGCGGACAGCGCTACCGCGATGCCCGCCACCGGCGCCGCATGGACCTGCTCCACTCCCCGGTCGATGCGGCCAAGGGCATGGCGGTGGGCACCGGCATGGGGATCGGTGCCCTGGTCGGGCTCGGGGTGGTGCTGGCCGTGGCCACCAAGGACCCCGCCGACGTCCTCACCCCCCTGCTGGCCGTCATCGAGTTCATCCGCCTGCTCATCTGGATCGTGAGCATCGTGTGGGGCCCGCTGCTCACACTCGGCCCGATCCTGGCCCTGCTCGCCCTGTGGGCCGTCGGCCAGCGCCAGCAAGCCGCCCCACAGTGGGCGCTCCCGGCGAAGGCGCGCTCTGGCGAGGGTGAGCCGATTACGCCGTCCATCGTGGTCAAGGCCCTGCGTGACCTGGGGGTACCGGCGCTGCGGAGCGCCATCAAGGAGATGGGCGACGTCGGTGCGGCCATGCTCGGGCCGATCACCATCGCCGGATGCGGCGTGGAGGTCGACGTCACCCTGCCCTCGGGGGTCTCCACGATCGAGGTGCAAAACCGGCGCCGCAAGCTGGCGGAGAACCTCACCCGCCACGAACACGAAGTGTTCATCACCATCCCCCAGGCCGCCCGCACGGTGCGTCTGTGGGTTGCCGACTCGGGTGCGCTGGACGAGCCGATCGGTCCCTCCCCACTGGTCACCGACGACACGCTGACCGCCGACTACGCCAAGGGCCGCGCCCCCTGGGGCCAGGACCTGCGCGGCGATGCCGCGAGCTTGAGCCTGTATCAGCGGCACTTGCTGATCACCGGTCTGTCCAACCAGGGCAAGACCGTGGCCCTGCGCTCGCTGGCCCTGTGGCTGGCGCTGGATAAGTCGGTGCAGTTCCTGATGGGGGACCTCAAGGGCGTGGGCGACTGGGCGATGTTCGACGGGCTGGCCACCACCCTGATCCAGGGCCCGACCGACGACCACGTAATCCAGGTGACCGAGATGGTCGAGGGAGCGGTGGACGAGATGAACCGCCGTATCCAGGCCCCGCCCGGCACGACCTTCCCGCCTCTGATCGTCCTGGTCGACGAGGCGCAGATGGCGTTCATGTGCCCGGTCAAGGACGCGGACAAGCGCCCCTACGGCGGCGCGAAGTCCAACTCCCGTTACTTCATGGCCGTCCGCAAAATCCACAACCAAGGGCGTGCGGTCAACGTCCTGATGTGGCAGGGCACCCAGGACCCCACCGACCAGAACCTCCCCAAGCTCGTCCGCGAGGGCGCCCACACCCGCGCCTCCCTCGCCCTGGGCACCGAATCCCAGGCCCGCATGGCGCTCGGGGACAAGGCCGTCGACGGCGGCGCCGCCCCGAACCTGCTGCGCCCCGGCCTGGACCAGGGCACCCTGGTCCTCGCCTCCTCAGGCATCGACATCCCGGCCGGACAGTCGTCCATCACGGTGCGCACGCACTACATCGACGACGACGCGGCCAAAGCCCTCACCGACCGCGCCAAGGCGCTGCGCGACGGCGTCACCACCCTGCACACCATCGACCGCGGCGAGCAGCGCGACCCGCTCGCCGACATCGCCGACGTCATCGGGGACACGGCGCGGGTGCTGACCCAGGACGTCATCAAGCGGCTCGCCGCGCTGAACGCGGACGCCTACGGCAAGTGGTCGTTCCTCGACCTCAAGCGCGTACTCGACGGCACCGGAGCCGAGCCGTACAAGTCCGACGGCCGCATGGTCGTCGGACGCGACCGCGTCTCCCGCGCGCTCGCCAACCGCGACAGCGACGGTTCCGCTTCCGCCGACGGATGACAGGGAGCCACACCCGTCCGGGCCAGGGAGGCAGGGAGAACTCCCTGAACCCCTCCCTGGCCCGCCTCCCTGCCCCTGACCAGCATCAATGATCCATCAGGGAGGCAGGGAGGCCCGCAGGTCAACACCCCCGAAACCCCCTCCACAACACCCCCGACAGGGGGTGGTCCCGCCTCCCTGAACCCTCCTGAGAAGGGATTCCGGATGCACCCCGAGAACCCTGGCCACGCTCCCGACGAACGGGCCGTGACCGTCCACCAGCCCACCCCCGTGACGCCCCTCCTAGCGGCGCCGCTCGTGCCGGTGCAGGCCACCACCGTCCCGGCCGTGGCGAGCATCGTGCTGTCCGACGGGCGCATCGTCACCGGCTACGCCATCGAACCCGCCAAGCCTGAACCCGTCGCCGTGAAGCCGCCCGTCTCCCGCGCGGCGGTGAACATCGCCCTGGGCGGGATCGGGTTCGGCGCCCTGTGCGGCGGCCTGTTCCTGCTCACCGCGTTCATCGCCGCCCTGACCGCGCTCATCACCCAGCTCATCATCCTGGCCGCCGTCCTCTTCGGCGGCTACATCGCCCTCCAGATCCTCGGCACAAGCAGCCACAGCAGGGGCGGGAGCAGGACGACGGTCAACATCCGCAAGGCCGTCTTCAAACACAACCACTTCCACGGATGAGAGGAATCCTGCCCGTGTTCGAGATCCGCGCCATCTGCGCCCCCGACGACGAAAGCCGCGTCACCACCGCCCTGAACCAGGCATTCTCCCTGAAGTCTGTACGCGCCTACCCCACCCGCGACCGCACCCGGCTGCGGCTGTACGCCACCGCCGACCACCGGCCCGAGCCCGAGCAGTGGCCGACACCGGAAGAGGCGTACGCGCACGCCCCTAGCATCCTCAGCGAAATCGGCTGGACCACGCACATCCTCGCTTCCGCCGAGTACTTCACCGAGCTGGAACGGGACTACTACCTGCGCAAAGCCGCCGTGCTCGACCGCATCGCCCTCCAGGACGAGAACGACAGCGACGCCACCGAGGCCGCGGACGCCGCGGCCCTGTACCTGCTCGACACCGACCAACCGGGCGTCATCTGCGACCCGCGCGCCTACGTCCGCCAGCAGTACGCCGCCTGGGCAGCCAGCCAGTAGCTACGCCAAGGGCGGCCCGCGTCTCGCCAAAGCCTCGGGCCGCCCTTGTCCACCTGCCCATCAACTGACCTGTGGAGGTCTCCAGCATGACCCAACCCACCGACACCCGGCGAGTACCCGCCGGTGGTGAAGGCCTGAACGAACGCCAGCGCACCGCGCTGGACCTCGCCGCGTCCGGCGTGCCGGTACTGCCGTTGCGGGCCGGGAAGGTGCCGTTCGGCAACTGCCGCCGCTGCGCCGACAACGTGTGCGGCGGCCGACCGAACATGAAGACCCCCGGCCCCTGCACCTGCCCGGCGCCCTGCCACGCATGGGCCGCCGCCACCACCGACCCGGACATCATCAGCTCCGGCATCTGGCGCCGCGCGTGGGTACAGGCCACTGCGGTCGCCTATCACCCGGGCGGGGCGGGGCTGACGGTCGTCGACCTGGACAACGCCGACGCCATCACCTGGGCCCGCGAGAACCTGCCCGCCACACAGACCGTCCCCACCACCCGTGGCGAACACTGGCTCTACCTCGGTGCGATGCAGTCCTCCAACGCCGTACGGCCGGGCGTGGATATCAAGTCCACGATGGCCTACGCCCGCTGGCTCGGTCCCGGCACCGGCACCGGCACCACGACGGCGCTGCCCAACGCCGTGCGCGCGCTGGCCGCGAAGAAACCCCCTGCGGCCCGGCCCGCGCCACACGCCACCCCCGCGCCCACCCCGGCCCGGGGCGGGGAGTGCCGTCACCGCACGCCCGCCTATCTGGAGCGTGGCATCGCTATGGCCGAGCAGCGCATCGCCGAGGCCCGCGACGCGGTGCACGCCACCGTCTACCGCACGTTCCTCGCCGTGCTGTCCACACATGGCCGGTGCGGCTGCCTCACCGAGGCCCACATTGCGCGCCTGTTCACCGCCTCGCAGGCCAAGGGCGAATCGCCGCGGCACTGCACCGACGCGTGGGCCAACGCCCGGACCAGGTTGGGACTGTGACATGTCCGAGGACGAAAAGACCCCGGCCCGCGAGGTCATCGCGGACTACGCACAGCAGCACTTCCGGTACTTCCGCACCGCCGACGGCACCGTGTACGCGCAGAAGAACGGACACCCCGTGGCCCGCCCGATCCGCTCCCAGGGCACCTCAGGCAGTCACCGGCAAGAACTCATGGTCGGCCTCTTCCACGACGGACACGGCGTGTTCAACGGCACCGCGCTCAAGGAGGCGTTGGACTTGATCGAAGCCCTCGCGATGAACCAGGACGTACAGCAAGTGCACATCCGTGTCGCGCCCGGGTTCGACGGCGCGACCTGGCTGGACCTGGGCCGCACCGACGGGAAATCCGTCCGCATCCACCCCACCGGCTGGGACATCCGCACCCCCGACCCGCAAGAGGTGTGCTGGCGCCGCACCCAGCTCACCGGCGAACTCCCCCTGCCCGCCAAGGACACCGACGGCAAGGGCATCGACCTCCTGCTACGGCTGTCCAACTACGCCACCGCGGAGACCGAATGCCTGGCCCTCGTCTGGCTCATCGGCTGCCTCGGACCGTCCGCACCCGTACCCGCCCCCTTCCTCACCGGCCCCCAGGGCGCGGGCAAGTCCACGAGCGGGCGCATGCTCATGCGGATCATCGAGGGCATGAGCGGCGACCTGCGCCGCCCACCGAAGGACGAGGAGAACCTGATCGCGGCCGTGGCCGCCGGATGGGTCACCGCCCTGGACAACCTCTCCCACCTGGGCACAGACCTCTCCGACGCCATGTGCTGCATCGTCACCGGCGCCGAGAACATCAAGCGCGCGCTCTACACCGACGGCGACGTGGTCCGCTCCCGCTACCGCCGCCCCCTGCTCATGACCGGCATCGACGTCGGCGTCATCCGCCCCGACCTCGCCGAGCGCCTCCTCCCGCTACGCCTGGAACGGCCCAAGGTCCGGCGCACCGAGGCGGAGCTGTGGGCGGAGTACGAAGAGATCCTGCCCATCGTCCTCGGCTCGCTCCTCGACCTCACGGTCAAGGTCCGCGCGGCCGAGGCCGACATTCCCACTGACCTGCGCATGGCGGACTTCGCGCACCTGTGCGCGCAGTTCGACGCGGCGACCGGCCTGGGTGCGCTCACCGCGTACCGGGCCAGCCTGGACGACCTCAACGACGACGTCATCGAGGGCGACCTCCTCGCGCAAACCGTGCTCCAGCACGCCGCCAGCCTCAATGCGTGCGCAGAGGAACGGATGACCTCTGCTGAGTGGCTGCATGGCCTCACCCGCCTCTACAGCGGCGAAGACTGCCGTCCCCTGCCCAAGGGCTGGCCCACCACCGGCAAGGTCCTCTCCGACCGTCTCAAGCGCCTCCAGCCGACGCTCGCCGCCCGCGGCGTCCTCATCGACTGGGGACGCACCAACACGGCCCGCTACATCGAAATGAGCCGACCGTCCGCCCCGCCCGCGCCCGAGCAAGAGCAGGTGTTCTGACCTGCGGCGTCAGGGGCCGTCCGGACAAGCAAGAAGAGCACGCCGCGCGCGATGTGCTCCTCTTGCTGTTCGGCGGCTTGCCGCCGCGCGATGGTCGTGCCGCGAAGCGGCTCCTTCTTCGCTCTTCGCGCTTGAGAGCGCGCACTACAAGCAGACACCCACCCTCTCTTTTGTCCGAAGAGAAGAGACCCTGCGTCACCTGCGTCACCACGGGACGGAAAACAACCCCTGACCTGCTGCTACAGCGGTGACGCAGACGGCTGATAGCTGCGTCACCGCGCGTCACCCGCGTCACCGGTGACGCGGCCCTGACCTCTCTGCGTCACTCAAAACCCCAGGTCAGACCCCACAGGTGACACAGATGACGCGGTGACGCAGAAATCCACACCTCGGACACATACGAGGCCCGCAAGGGCTCGCCATCCTGCGAACGGGGCCAAGAGCCCCGCCATGACCGAAGCCTCGAAGGAGTCGACCGTGGCACGCCCCAAGAAGCTCAAACTTGCCGAAGTCCTCGAAGAGATCGACATGAGCCGCGCCGCCTTCTACCGGATGCGTGCCCGCGGCCAAGCCCCCCGCCTCCACAAGCTCCCGAACGGTGAACTCCGCGTCAGCCGAGCTGACCTGGACGCCTGGTGGGCGCGCTGCGAAGAGAACACCGCGTAGATCATTCCGCTTCACCGGGGCCCGCGCCGAGCGCGGGCCCCTCGTTCTGTCTGGAGGGACATGCTCACGTACGACGTCGATTTCTGGTCCATTCGTAAGCGCAAGGGGCGTCCGAAGCCTTGGGAACTGCGTTGGCGCGTGGGCGAGCAGGCCCACTCACGCAGCTTCAAACTCAAGACCCAAGCGGAAGGTCGTCAGTCGCAGTTGATGGCCGCTCTTCGCGACCGCCAGCAATTCGACGAGGAAACGGGGCTCCCTGAGGGCGAGTTGACGGCCCGCAATTCCCCTTCCTGGTACGAGCACGTCACGGAGTACGTCCTCATGAAGTGGCCTCAAGCCGCCGCCAAGCACCGGGCGAGCATCGCGGAGTCGCTCGCGGTCGTGACCCCTGCTCTCGTCACTAGCAAGCGGGGCGCACCCCGCTCGACCGTGCTGCGTGATGCCCTCTACCAGTGGGCGTTCCGGGCGGTGCGAGACCCGGAAGGAACCTGGGTCGCGCGTCACACCGCCGAAGAACCGCCCTCGGACATCCGCGCGGCCCTTGAGTGGATCGCCGCCCACTCCATCAAGGTCAAGGCCTTGGAGGACCCCACGCTTCTACGTCCCGCCCTAGAAGCTCTCTCGCTCAGGCTGGACGGGGGCAAGGCCGCTGAGAACACGGTCAGGCGCAAGCGCATGGTTCTGAGCAACGTGCTCCGTTACACGGTTGAGGAGAGGGGGCTACTCACGGCGAACCCGCTGCCCCGCGTGGATTGGACACCGCCCGAAAGTGACGACGCGATCGATTTCCGCTACGTACCGGGCCCGAGCAAGGCACGTGCCTTGCTCGGAGCTGTCCGCGATTCTGGACCTCGAGGCGAGCACCTCCATGCATTCTTCGGGTGCCTCTACTACGCGGCTATGCGGCCCGGCGAGATCGTCGCACTCAAGGAATCGGACTGCACCCTGCCGCCCAACTCGCCGGAGTCTGTCAAGGAGTGGGGCGAGCTGCTGCTCGGAGAGAGCCGCCCGGAAGTAGGTGGCGGCTGGACAGATGACGGAACGTCGTACGAGACCCGGGGTCTCAAGCGGCGTAAGCGCGGCGCGACGCGAAGCGTGCCAATCCCGCCCGTTCTCGTGCACCTGCTCCGAGAGCACATCGCCCGGTACGGTACAGCCGACGACGGCCGACTGTTCCGGGCGGCGCGGGGAGGACGGGTGGCCTCCACGGAGTACTGCGACCTTTGGGAGAAGGCGCGAGGCGCTGTGCTCTCTCCTGCCGAGGCCAAGTCCGCGCTCGCGGCAGTGCCGTACTCCCTGCGCCACGCGGGCGTTTCCCTCTGGATCAAGTCGGGCGTGGACCCGGCGGAGGTCGCTGCTCGCGCTGGCCACAGCATCGCCGTGCTGTACCGCTTCTACGCGAAGATCCTCAAGGGCGGTCAGGAGCACTCCAACGACCTGATCTCTCGCGCGCTCGACGAGGGGGACAAGCCCTGATCCTGGCCCACAGATGGCCCATACGCACTGGTCAGAACTGGGATACCGGCGAGTCAGGGTGAGACAGGGTGAGCAAAGAAGGGGTGCCCCTCGCTGAGGGGCACCCCTTCTGACCTGCAAGGTCTCTGACCTGCTGCGGTGGGTGTGGGATTTGAACCCACGGTGACTCGCGCCACGACGGTTTTCAAGACCGTTCCCTTAGGCCGCTCGGGCAACCCACCTCGCTCGCCGCCCACTCAGGGCGGAGCGGGTACAGCGTACCGGCCTTGGGCGGTGGCGTGTGGGTCAGGTGGGGTTGGGGCGTTGCGGCCTCAGGCGCTGCGTCTCGGTGTCGTAGTCGGCCAGGACGGCGCGCAGGTGGTCCAGGGCCTCTGGGGGGATCTCGGAGGGAGCGGACTCGGCCACATGGCGGGCGGCGGCCACCAGGGCGGAGAACTCGTAGACATGGGCGGTCGCGCGAAGCACCCCGGGTCGGGCCCACTCCAGTTGCATCGGTCAGCCCTGCGACGCCAGGTAGGACTTGATCTGCTCCAGCTCACGGGCGAAGTCGTCGTAGTCCTCACGCATGCCGTTGAGGTACGCGCTCCAGCCGAGGCTGTTCTTCGCGTAGTGCACGGCTTCCTGGATCTCCTCATCCGTGGCCCCGAACAGCTTTGCGGCCTCCGTGTGGAAGAGGGTGCAGTAGCGGCACTTCGTCTCGGAGTGCAGGGCGATCCCGATCAGTTCCTTGTACTTGTTCGGGATCAGCGTCTCGCCGAGTTCCAGCTTCTTGAAGATCTCCCACTCGGCGTCCAGGAGATCGTCGGGGATGTCCGCGAAGAAGTGCGGTACGAGACCCAGGGTTTCCTTGATCTCCGACTCGACTTCCGGGCGGCTGCGGCCAGGCATCGCTGACCACTTCCTCTCTCCTCGATCGGATTCTCAGACCCTTCCAGTGTGACGCAGCTCACATTGGAAGGCGACCGGGTCCGGTCCGGGATCAGCTCAGGTCAGGTCTGGTCAGCTCTCGTCCTTGCTTTCCAGGACCAGCTCGACCGTGCGCTCCTTGCCGTCGCGCTCGTACGTGAGCTCGACCTCGTCTCCCGGCTGGTACGTCCAGATCTCGCTGATCAGGGTGGGGCCGCTGTCGATCGGGCGGTCGCCCAGCTTGGTGATCAGGTCGCCGGGCTCGAGGCCCGCCTTGTCGGCGGGGCCGCCGTTGAGGATCGGGTCGCTGTTGTCGACGCCCCGTTCCGGGATGCGGGCGCCGTCGCGGGCGTTCTCCTGCGTGGAGACCGAGGCGCCGATCATCGGGTAGACGGCCTTGCCCGTCTTGATCAGCTGCTGGGCGACGTTCTTCGCCTGGTTGATCGGGATCGCGAAGCCCAGGCCGATCGAGCCCGCCGGGCCGCCGCCGATGCCGCCCCGGGTGGACTGGATGGCGGAGTTGACGCCGATGACCGCGCCGCGGGAGTCGAGGAGCGGGCCGCCGGAGTTGCCCGGGTTGATCGAGGCGTCGGTCTGCAGGGCGCTCATGTACGAGTTCTTGCTGGTGCCCGTGCCGTCGCTGGAGGACACCGGGCGGTTCTTGGCGCTGACGATGCCGGTGGTGACGGTGTTGGAGAGGCCGAAGGGGGCGCCGATCGCGATGGAGTCGTCGCCTACGGCCACCTTGTCGGAGTCGCCGAGGGGGAGCGGGGCAAGGTCACCCCTGCCGTTCTTCAGCTTGAGTACGGCGACGTCGTAGCCCTGGGCTCGGCCGACCACCTCGGCGTCGTACTTCTTGCCGTCGGAGAACGTCACCGAAACCCTGCCGCCGTCGGCCGCGGATGCCACGACGTGGTTGTTGGTGAGGATGTGGCCCTCTTTGTCGTAGACGAAGCCGGTGCCTGTGCCGCCTTCCGCTTCGCCCGCGCCACCGCCGCCCTGGGCGTCGATGGTGACGACGCTGGGCAGCGCCTTGGCCACGATGTCCGCGACCGAGCCCGGCTCGCGCTTGAGGTCGGCCGGGGTCTGCGAGGCGGAGACGGTCGTGGACGTGCTGGTGGAGCTGTCGGTGCGCTCGGCTGCCCAGTAGCCGATGCCGCCGCCTACTCCGCCCGCGATCAGGGCGGCGGCCAGTACTGCGGCGACGAGGCCGCCCCTGCCCCGGCCCGGGCCGGACGGCTGGGGCGGGTGGTAGGAGGCGCCCCACTCGTGGCCTCCTCCCCCGCCACCGGCGCCGCCGACGCCGCTGTGGGCGTAGGCGGGCAGGGTGGGGGGTGCGGGTGGCCAAACGGCTCCCGCTGCGTTGGGTCCCGTAGCGGCGGGTCCCATAGCGCTGGGTGGCTGGGGGACTCCGGCCGCGTTGGTCGCCGCCTCAGGCGCGGCGTGCGCGGCGGGCGCGGCCTCGGGCGCGGCCCGCGGCGGCTCTGGCGCGTTCGGCGCCTCGGGCTCAGGCTCGGGCTCGGGAGTGTCCGCGGCCGGTGGCACAGGAGGTGCGGACGGGGCGGGCGGTACCGCGTTGTCCTTGTCCTCGTGTTCGGTGCTCACAGCTTTCTCTCCTCGGTCCGCGACGCTGTCTCCAGTACTCCATCAGCTTTTCCCACCGGGCGTCAGAGCACCATAAGCGGCGCCTGTGCGTCCGCCGCCCGGGTTACCACCCGCCCCATCCACCCCGCACTCCCAAGGGTGACACCATGACGCCGTGACCTCCGCTCCACAGAACCTCCCGCAAGTCATCGCTCACCGGGGCGCGTCCGAAGACGCGCCCGAGCACACCCTCACCGCGTACAAGAAGGCCATCGAGGACGGCGCCGACGCCCTCGAATGCGATGTACGGCTGACCGCGGACGGCCATCTCGTCTGCGTACACGACCGTCGCGTCAACCGCACGTCGAACGGCCGCGGCGCCGTCTCGGCCCTGGAGCTCGCCGATCTCGCCGCGCTGGACTTCGGTTCCTGGAAGAACCGTGAGGACGGCCCGGACTGGGAGGACACCTCTGTCCTCACCCTGGAGCGGCTGCTTGAGCTCGTCGCCGACGCGGGCCGCCGGGTCGAGCTGGCCATCGAGACCAAGCACCCCACCCGCTGGGCGGGGCAGGTCGAGGAACGGCTGCTGCACCTGCTCAAGCGCTTCGGCCTGGACGCCCCGGCGACCCCCGCGGAGTCTCCCGTACGGATCATGAGCTTCTCGGCGCGTTCGCTGCACCGCGTCCGTGCCGCGACCCCCACCCTCCCGGTCGTCTACCTGATGCAGTTCGTGACGCCGCGGCTGCGCGACGGCCGACTGCCGGAGGGGGTCAGCATCGCGGGCCCTGGGATGCGGATCGTACGCAATCACCCCGCCTTCATCGAGCGGTTGCAGCGCGCCGGTCACCAGGTCCATGTGTGGACCGTCGACGATCCCGCGGACGTGGAGCTCTGCGCCCAGCTCGGCATCGACGCGGTCATCACCAACCGGCCGCGCGAGGTGCTACGCCAGCTCGGCCGCTAGGGGCCTAGGTCGTGTGGGCCGTGGTGCGTGACCGGCGCCACAATTCAACCTCGTGTCACTCACGCAGAGTGCCCCGGCGCGTTCGGTCCGTGTTCGATCGTGACGAGTGCGTCACCAGGCATGCGTGGGGCGGTTTCCGGCCCAGTTCATCGGGGCATTCACACCGTGGCGTGGGGCAAAGGAGGTCTCGGGGGTGGCGTTGGTGGTGGCACAGGAGGTGCCCGCGTCTTCGAGCATGGCCGTACTCCATGGCCCTGCGGGCGTCGGGCAGGCAAGACACCGGATGCGTGATGAGTTGCGTATCAGCAGGGTGCCGGATTCGGTGATCGACGACGCCGTTCTCGTTCTGTCCGAGCTGCTCAGCAACGCCTGTCGGCATGGCAGGCCGCTCAGGAGCAGCAACAGCGGCAACAGCGGCAACAGCAGCAATAACGGCAGCAGCCACAACGGCGACAACCGCAACGGCAGCGGCGCGACCGTCGATGACGGCGATGTGCGGGCCGCCTGGCGCGTGGACGACGCGGGTCGGCTGACGGTGGAAGTGACGGACGGCGGTGGTCCCACCCGACCGGTTCCGGCCACGCCCTCGGTCACCGCGCGCGGCGGCCGTGGGCTCAACATCATCAAGGCGCTCGCCGAGGACTGGGGCGTACGCGACGACGCCCCCGGCGAAGTCACCGTCTGGGTGGTCATCGCTGCCGGGAACCGCCATGACGATTTCGCTACGCGCGTCGCGAGTCCCTCGGCCATCGCCGCCGCCGAGCTGCAGTTCGCGGATCCCTTCGAGGATCTCAGCTGACGGCTGCCCCGGTCCTTCACGGTGAGCCATCTGAACCGTCTGAGCTGCGGTCCGTCCTCGACGGAGGCCCCGTGGCGTCCCCGTGGACCGCCCCGGTGGACCGCCCCGCCCGCGCCGCCCCGGCGATGGCTGCTCTTCCCGTACGAGCGGATAGGCTCGCGCCCGTACGCAGTGAGCCGTAACCGGGAGACAGCCACCATGGCCAAGAAGCGCCCCCAGACCAAGGGCAAGGGCAAGCCGCAGAGCGCGCCGCAGATCAGCAGCGGCGAGATCCCGGTCGTCGGCGCCCGCGAACCCTGCCCCTGCGGCTCCGGCCGCCGCTACAAGGCCTGCCACGGCCGGGCCGCCGCGCACGCGGTGACCGAGCTGGTGCACCGCCCCTTCGAGGGGCTGGCGGGTGAGTGCGACTGGGTCGCGCTGCGCGAGCTGGTCCCGGCCGCCACCGTTGAACTCCCGCTGAAGGACAAGCTCCCGGACGGCGTCCCGTCGGTCACCCTCGCCACGGTGCTGCCGATGGCCTGGCCCGCCCTGCGTCGTGACGACGGCTCGGTGCTCATCGGTTTGCAGAACGACACCGCGTCGGGCGACCTCAGCCGCGACCTCGCCGACACCCTCCAGCGCGCGCTGGATGCCGAGCCCGGTACTCCGGTCGCGGCCCGCCGCGTCCCGGCCGACGGTCCTCGGTTGCAGGATCTGCTCGATCCGACGGGCGTTTTCGAGCCGGTCGTTCATGACGGTTTCGCGTTCTGGGTGCCCGACTCGGAGAACGCGACCCCTGAGGTTTCAGCCTCTTTGGAGCGGGCGAACGCCGCGGCCATCCCGACCGTCAAATTGTCTGGTGTCGACGCCGCTTACTGGTGCGAGACCCCGGAGAAGAACCATTTGCGCTGGGTTATGCCGCACCCTGAGGAGCAGCTCCTCGACGCGCTGGCCCGACTGCACGCGGCGGGCGAGTCGAGCCTCGGCGACGGCACCCGGCTGGTCGGCTCCTTCCGGGCGCACGGGCTGATGGTGCCGGTCTGGGACCTGCCGAGCGAGGTGCGCGCCGCGGATGTCGAGGCGCCCGCCGCCGCCTTCGCCGAGCGCCTGGCCGGGGCTCTGACCAGTGAGGCCCCGCTCACCGCCGACGAGCGGCGGGCGCGCGGCGGACTCACCAACCGTCAGGTGACGCTCAGCTGACGACGCCGGGTACGCCCGTTCGAACAGGTCCGTCCAGGGGGACGGACCTGTTCGTTGTTCCGGACAGGTCGGGAACGCCCGGCGAGACCCGGCAAGACCGGCAGGGGGCACACCTCAGACACAGCGGGACGTATGACTCCGGTCACAACTCCCCACCCGGACAGGTAAATCCGTGTCCGAATAGCCGAGATCGAATTTGCGAACCGCCGATCTCTTGTTACCGTTCAGATAGCCCGGTCGCTGGTGCATCCCCCGTCGCCAGCGACCGGGCCCTTGTTTGTTCTTGATCCGGCCCTGATCCTTCTTGATCCTCAACGGCCGTTCGCTCAGGCGGGGTTGCTTCCCACCCGGAGCAGAAGCTCCGACTGGCCGCCGCTCTCGGCCCCCTCGGCACCGGAATCCAAAGCCTCGCGTTCAGGCGCCGCGAATTCCGCGATAGCGGTATAGGCCGACCGCTCGCCGGTGACTCGTTCCCGGGGCGTGTCGCAGGCCCCTGGCTCCTCTCCGGCCGCCACCGCGCAGTGCGTCTGCACAGTGCGTCCGCCGGGCCCCATGAGGACCAGCACGGCACGCAGCGCGTCACCTGTCGCGTTGCGGTAGTACGTACGCGCCCAGGTCCGCTCACCCTCGAACAGGACGCAGGTCTGCGCCTCGACGCCGTCAGGCGAGGCGAGTTCGGGTCCGCAGCGTTCGGCGTCCAAGGGATCGGCGTCCAGGGCATCTGCGCCCAAGGGACCGGCAGGCTCCTTGGGTTGATCACGTACGGGCTCCCTGGCCCTCACGGACTCCTCGGCCCGTACGGCTTCCCCGGCCCGTACGGACTCCTCAGCCCGTACGGACTCCGCCGCGTCACCCGCCGTCTGCCCCGCGACCGCCCCGGCCAGCGGCAGCAGGGCGGCCAAAGCCACGGCGGCCGTCAGCACCGCCATACGAGCTCGCTCCAAGGGACCCACCTGCTCAACCGTCACTCAACGCCGGAAAGGTGAGGCTGAACCTATCGGCGGACCACACCCCCACAGCGCGCCCCGCGCCCATACGCCCTAGAACTCGGGCGCGCTCACACCCGTACGAGTGAGGGTCTCGACCAGAACGTCGAGCACAGCCTCCACGTCCGGCAGCCAGGGAGTGGCGGAGCCGGGCAGCGGCGCGCGCTCCCAGCGGACCTGGCCCGGCGCGACCTCCGACGGTGGCAGCACCACATAGCCGCCCTCGCTGTGGAAGCGCAGGGAGCTGGGCACCCAGTCCTTGGCGTACAGCAGCTCGCCGAGCCGCTCCATGGAGTACGGGGCCACCAGCAGCATCCAGCGGTCGGGTGCCGCGATGACGGGGCCGAGCCGGACGCCGCCGCTGTGCAGTTCGGCCAGCGCCTGGGCCGCCGCGCCGGACGGGAGACTGATGGCGCACGGGCCGCGGCCGCCGGTCGCCAGGACGATCGGGGCGGTGGGGCGGTTGGTCCACCACCAGCGGACCATCCGCGCGTCGGTCGTCGCGGCCAGTAGCCCGGGGTCGAAGGGGTGGCCGCCGGGGACCGCGCACTCGGCGTCCGGGCAGGCGCAGCCGGGCGAACCGGTGCGCCGGGGGCCCACGCCGGGAAGTACGGGCCACTGCCACGCGGTCGCGAAGGTCAGGGCCGCGCCGATCAGGTCAGGCCTCCCGCTGCCTCGCTTCGACAGGAGCCTGCGTCGCCTTCCGGGGATCTCGCGCATGAGCGCTCGTCCTTTCCGTTGAACGCCGAGGGCCACAACACACCCTGTGTGCATGAGTTCACTGTGCGTACAAGTCAGCGGATCACACTCCAGCCTTAAGGCGCGGAGAGTCTCGATATCGTCCAGCTTGGGTGGTACGAGCTTGAGCTTGGTACCTCTTGCGGCATGGCGTCGGGTGGCGTGCGCCTGGCGCTTGCCATCCCACGTACGGAATCCCGCCATGCCCGCTGGGACACGGCCTCGCCTTCTAAGACGTTCGGGTTCGCCATCTGGTTCAGGCTGGTTCAGGCTTGTTCAGGGCCAGCGTCAACTGCCCCTGGCCATCAACCAGTACGTAAACCAGTACGTACCCTGCACGGCCGTCGTGACGCGCTGTCGAGCGGGCCCAGTCGACCGCAAGGCGTAGTCAGCGTAAGCCATTTTCCGCCAACTTGGGTTTCCTGCTCTTTGCCCTCTCAGGTTTCTTTCACACCTCTTGACACAAGGAATCCCCGCAGGACAATGCTGGACATCCCCTCTCCAGGCCGTGTAGATGTGGAGCCATTGCTAGCGCCGCAGAAGACATGGGGGTTTGCGATGCTTTTGGGCAGTACAGGCAATACGCACCGGTCGGAAAGCCGATCATCATGAGCGCCCCGCACCTTCCGAAAGTGGCTGGAATCGATTCCACGGTTCCACCCCCCGCACACACTGTGGCGCCAACGGCGGAGCCTCCGGAAGCCGCCGTGCCACCCATCCCCGTCGGTACCGTGGCTCCCGCGGTCGCCGTACTCCAAGATCGGCTCGCTGGCTGGGTCTCCGATCTCACGACGCTGCACGAGCTGACCGAACGACTCGCCCGCACCTCGGACCTGGACGACGCGCTCCGGGAGATCCTGCGCGCCGGAGCCGCCCTGGTCGGCGCCCGCCGCGGTCTGATCGTCCTCGAACCCGCCGACGGACAGGGCCCGGACACCACGATCGGCCTCGGCCTCGCGCACGCCGACCTCGGGCACATCGAGACCGTCCCGCGCAGCGCCACCTCCTACGGCCGCATCCTCGACGGACTCCCGGACACCGGCACCGAGATCGCCAGCCCCGACCTGCTCTCCGAGGACGGCCTCGACCCCCGCCACCGCGAGGTCGCCGCCCGCCTCGGCTACGCCGCGAGCTACGCCACGGCGCTGACCACCGACGCTGCGGGCCGGTCCGAGGTGACGGGCCGGTCCGAGGCGGCGGACCGATCCGAGGCGGCGGACCGATCCATGGCGGCGGGCGGCTCCGTGGCAGCGGGCGGCTCCGTGGCGGCACGGCTCGGCGCCGCGGTCTGGCTGTACGACGAACCCGCCGAGCCCAGCGAGCGGCAGCGCCATCTCATCGGCCTGTACACGCGCTACGCCGCCGAGCACCTGGCCCGGCTCACCGAACTGGACCGGGCCCGCCGCAAGGTCGCCACCATCACCGAGGAGTTGCTGCCCAGCAGGCTGCCCCGAGTGGCCGGGGTGCAGCTCGCCGCCCGGCACCGCACGGGACCGCGCGGCGGCGGCGACTGGTACGACGCGCTGCCGCTGCCGGAGGCCGCCCTCGGCCTGGCGGTCGGCTCGGTCACCGGTTCCGGCCCGAGCGCGGTGGCGGCGATGGGGCGGCTACGGGCGTCTCTGCGGGCGTACGCCGTGATGGAGGGCGAGGACCCGGTCGCCGTTCTGTCCGACCTGGAGCTGCTGCTGCGGCTGACCGAGCCCGCGCGCAGCGCCACCGCGCTCTTCGCGTACTGCGAACCCGGGCCGCGCAAGATCGTGCTGGCCGGTGCGGGCCACGCGCCGCCGCTGGTGATCGGTGAGCGGCGCACCGAGTTCGTGGAGACCTCGCTGTCGGCGCCGCTGGGGATGCTTGCCTGCTGGGAGGCGCCGAGCGTGGAGTTCGCTCTTGAGCCTGGAGAAACGGTGCTGCTGTACACGGACGGGCTGCTGCACCGTACCGGCGACGCCATGGACCGGGCCTTCGCGCGGCTGCACGCGGCGGCCGCGAGTGTGCCGGCGTCGATCAGGGGCGATCCAGGCTCGATCGCGGACCACGTCCTGCGCACCGTGCTGCCGGACGGGCGGGACGCCACCGACAGCCAGGAGGACATCGTGCTGCTCGCCGCCCGCTTTGACTGACTCGTCACTCCTGACTTCTAGCCGCTTCCTCGCACGTCACAGCTGATGCCACAGGGCTGTCTTGCCCACCGAATTACGATGGAAGGCGGTCCAGTGTCGTATCGAGGAGGCAGTCGTGTCGGACGAGCTCAACCCAGAGGCCCCGGAGACCCCGGAAGGCTCTGCGGAGCAGCCGATCAAGCAGCGCAAGAACGGCCTGTACCCAGGCGTTTCCGATGAGCTTGCCGAGAACATGCAGTCTGGTTGGGCCGACACCGAGCTCCGCGATCTAGAGCCGATCGCGCAGGCCGAGCACACCGCGCGCCGCCGCGCCGCGCTCTCCGCGCGCTTTCCCGGCGACCGCCTGGTGATCCCCGCGGGCAACCTGAAGACCCGCTCCAACGACACCGAGTACCCCTTCCGCTCCTCGGTCGAGTACACGTACCTCACCGGCGACCAGACGGAGGACAGCGTCCTGGTCCTGGAGCCCACCACCGGCGGCCACCAGGCCACGGTCTACCGACTGCCCCGCTCCAACCGCGAGAACGGCGAGTTCTGGCTGAAGGGCGACGGCGAGCTGTGGGTCGGCCGCCGCAACTCGCTGGCCGAGGCCGAGCAGCTGCTCGGTATCGCCACCGCCGACGTACGCGAGCTGCCGCAGCTGCTGACCGACGCCACGGGCCCGGTCCGTGTCGTACGGGGCTACGACGCCGGAATCCAGACGGCGCTGACCGACAAGGTGACCGCCGAGCTCGACGAAGAGCTGCGGGTCTTCCTCTCCGAGGCCCGCGCGGTCAAGGACGCGTTCGAGATCGGCGAGCTACAGAAGGCCGTCGACTCCACGGTGCGCGGCTTCGAGGACGTCGTACGCGTCCTGGACAAGGCCGAGGCCACCAGCGAGCGCTACATCGAGGGCACGTTCTTCCTCCGTGCTCGCGTGGAGGGCAACGACGTCGGGTACGGCTCGATCTGCGCCGCGGGCCCGCACGCCACGACGCTGCACTGGGTACGTAACGACGGCCCGGTCCGCTCCGGTGACCTGCTGCTCCTGGACGCGGGCGTGGAGACGCACTCCCTCTACACCGCGGACGTCACCCGTACGCTGCCGATCAACGGCCGTTTCAGCGAGCTCCAGCGCACGATCTACGACGCCGTGTACGAGGCCCAGGAGGCCGGTATCGCGGCGGTCAAGCCGGGCGCGAAGTACCGCGACTTCCACGAGGCCGCGCAGCAGGTACTGGCCACGAAGCTGGTCGAGTGGGGCCTCGTCGAGGGCCCGGTCGAGCGCGTCCTGGAGCTGGGTCTGCAGCGCCGCTGGACCCTGCACGGCACCGGCCACATGCTCGGCCTGGACGTCCACGACTGCGCGGCCGCGCGCACCGAGGCGTACGTGGACGGCACGCTGGAGCCGGGCATGTGCCTGACCGTCGAGCCGGGGCTGTACTTCCAGGCGGACGATCTGACGGTGCCGGAGGAGTACCGCGGCATCGGCATCCGGATCGAGGACGACATCCTGGTGACCGAGGACGGCAACCGCAATCTGTCGGGCGCGCTGCCGCGTCGGGCGGACGAGGTCGAGGCGTGGATGGCGGACCTCAAGGGCTGACTCAAGGGCTGACGCTTCCCGCGCACGCACCGAAAGGGCCGGGCGACACCTACGGGTGGCGCCCGGCCCTTGGTGTAGGTGCCCGGCCCTTGGTGTAAGCGCCGGATAAGTGCCGCCGGGTGTCCGCGGTGCGTTCACTCCCTGCGCGCACCGTGAAGGGGCTCGCTCCGTCGGGTGCCCGGCCCGGCGGCCCTTCAGCGTTGGAGAGCAGGTCCGTCGATGCCCAGTCCAGCCCTGTCCACGTTCACATCCACATCCACATCCACGTTCAGGCCCGCGCCCGCGCCCACGTCCGGGCCCACACCTACGCCGTCGCGTAGCTACACCGTCTCGGTCGCCAGCCATGCCGACCACGCCGACCAGGTACGTGCCGCACAGCGGCTGCGCTTCCAGGTGTTCGGCGAGGAGCTGGGGGCCCGTCTGCACACGCCGGTCGACGGGCTCGACATCGACGCGTTCGACGCCGTCGCCGACCACCTGATCGCCACCGAGACCGGCAGCGGCGAGGTGGTCGGCACCTACCGGCTGCTGCCGCCCGGCCGCAGCGAGCACCTCTACTCGGAAGGTGAGTTCGCGCTGTCGTCGCTCGACGCGATCCGCCCGCACCTGGTGGAGGCGGGCCGCTCCTGTGTGCACCCTGACCATCGCGACGGGTCGGTGATCAACCTGATGTGGTCGGCACTGGCCCGCTATGTCCTGCTGTCCGGGCACGGCTATCTGGCGGGCTGTGCCTCGGTCTCGCTGGACGACGGCGGGCGGGCCGCGACCAGCGCCTGGCGGCTCGGCGAGACCCGGCACGCGGCCCCGCCCGAGCTGCGGGTGCGTCCGCTGCGGCCGTGGCAGCCGGACGCGGCGGTGGCCGCGGCGCTGGACGACCGGGCGGCGAGCTACGCGGAGCTGCCGCCGTTGCTGCGCGGCTATCTGCGGCTCGGCGCCTGGATATGCGGGGCGCCCGCGCACGACCCGGAGTTCGGCGTGGCCGACTTCTACGTCCTGCTCCCGATGGACCGCGTCAACGACCGGTACCGGCGCTACTTCCTCGGCCTCGGGGAGGGAGACGAACGGTGAACACCTGGGCCGCGAGTTCTCCGTGCACCCCGCGCTGTGTGGTGTCCACGACCGCCCCCGTACGCCGCACAACACGACTGCGCCGCTACGCGGACGTCGCCGCCCTCCTCGGCGGCGCGCTGGCGGCGGGCCGGACGCTCGGCGATCCGACGGTGGTACGGCGGCGGGCGCGCGGGCTGCTCGACGCGCTGGGCGTACGGCTTGAGCTGGACGGAGACGAGAGCCGTACCGCGCCCGGCACGCTGATCGTCGCCGACCACGTCTCCTGGCTCGACCCGATCGCGCTGCTCGCCCACGAACCGGCCATCCTGCTGGCCAAGAGCGAGGTGGCGCGCTGGCCGGTGGCCGGTCGGCTGACCACCCGCGTCGGCACCTGCTTCATCGACCGCGCGCGCCCGCGCGCCCTGCCGGAAGCCGTCGCCGGGGTACGGGACCACCTGCTGGCCGGACGTTCGGTCATGGTCTTCCCGCAGGCCACCACCTGGTGCCGCGAGTCGGGCGGCGTCTTCAGGCGGGCCATGTTCCAGGCCGCGCTGGACGCGGGTGCCCCGGTCAGACCGGTGACGATCAGCTATCGGCAGCACGGCGTGCCGAGCACGGTGGCCGCGTTCGTGGGCGACGACGGCTTTCTGCCCTCGCTGCTACGGGTGGCGGGGGCGGACGGCCTCACCGTACGGATCACGGCTCATGACCCGCTGCTGCCGGGCGGCGGGGCGGACCGGCGGACGCTGGCCGCACACGCACAGCGGGCCGTGGCCAGCGGGGGATGGGGCCTGTCCGGCGGGTTCGCGTCGGCTACACCGCCGCCAGCGGTGCGCTCTGGGTCCACTTGAGGACCTTCTCGAAGCTGACCACCGCGCCTCCCCGCCCCGGAGCGTTCCCGAAGGAGACGTGGTCGGCGAGCTCCTCGATCAGGAACAGGCCCCGCCCGTGCTCGTCCGTCCACTCGGCACCACAAGCATCGGGAACGCCGGGAACGCCGGGAGCGGTGAGGGTGTCCGGGCTGGGGAAGCCCGGCCCCGAGTCGGTGACCTCGATGTGGCACCGCTGGTCGTCGAGATAGGCGGTCACGCGGTACGCGTCGGCCGCACCGTCCGCCGCGCCCCGTCCGCCGCCGTGCTCCACGGCGTTCGCACACGCCTCGCTGAGGGCGAGCGAGAGGTCGTGGGAGATGTCGGGATCGACCCCCGCGGTCTCCATCGTGCCGAGCAGCAGGCGGCGGGCCAGCGGAACGCTCGCGGCCTCGCACCGCAAGTGGAGTGACCACCAGATGCTCATGCTGCAGCCTCCCGGCCGTGGCTCGACATACCGATACGTATTGCCCCAAGCGGCCGGTTGTAAGCGCCGGGCGAACGTGATACCGCCCATACGGCGGACGCGCCGACCGGGTTCACCGGTGTATCGGCGGCGAAAGAGAGCCGGAAGACAGCCGGAAGACAGCCGAGAGCAAGCGGAAAGCAGGCGGCAGGCAGGCGGCAGGCAGGCGGGAGGCAGGCGGGAGGCAGGCGGAAAACGAGCGGAACGCGACGTTCCCGACCTTGCGGACCTGCCGTATGGAGCCCGTAAGGCCAGTGCGATGATGAGCCGGTCATGCCTGCCCCCCACGCGCGCGACACGCGTACCGGACTCGGACTCCGGCTGCTACGGGCCGCGGTGTTCGCCGCGGTCTGTGTCGCGCTGTCCGCGGGAGGACACACCCTCGCCTCGCACGCGCGCGTGCCGATGTGGACGTTCTGCGTCGGCTTCGCCGCCGTGTTCGCGGTGGCCGCGCCGCTCGCCGGGCGGGCCCGCGCGCTGCCGGGCATCGCCGCCGCGCTCGCGGTCGGCCAGCTCGGGCTGCACACCCTGTTCGGCGCCGGGCAGCAGCACACCGCGCAGACCGCCACACAGGCCGCCGCCACGGCGGACGCCACGCTGATCGAGCGCGCCGCGCGCCTGGTGTGCGGGGCGTCGACAGCGGCGCTCAGCCCCACCCAGGCGTACCAGATCCTGGTGACCGCCCGGCTCGAACCGAGCGGCGGAGCTCACGCGCACCCGCTCGCCGCCGACCCGGCGTCGTCGGCCGCGGGACCGTATGCGGGAGCCTCCGCGTGGCCCCTGGCCTATCTACCCGATCTGCCCATGCTGCTCGGGCATCTGCTCGCGGCGCTCGCCGCTGGCTGGCTGCTGCGGCGGGGCGATCTGGCGCTGCTCCGGGTGTCCCAGCTCGCCTTGTACGGCGTCGCGGAGGGGGCGCTCGTACGGTCGCTGCGCGCCGCCCTGGCTCTCGTACGGGCGCTGACGGCCGGGCTCCCCGGGGTGCCCGAGCCCGGTCCGCGTACCCCGCGCACCGTGCTGCTCGCGCCGCCGGGGCCCCGTACGACCACACTCCAGCACACGGTGACCAGGCGCGGGCCGCCGCCCGCCGAGCTCGATCTCGCCGCCTGACGCGGCCCTGGTACGAACGCAACTCCGCAGCTGTACGTAGAAGTGCAGAGACGTCCGGAGATGTTCGGCCAGGTGGCGCGTCGCGCTCGCGCGTGCCCTCGCGGCCGCGCGCCCCGACACCGCTCATCGCCGCCGCTGATCACTGCTGGTCAGCGCTCACTGTGGAGTGTTTCCGCCATGGCTCTTCCGAAGACGAACTTCCGCTCCCTCTCCCTCTCCCGTTCGCGGCTGGCCGCCGTCGGCGCCGCCGCCGCCGGTGCCGTAGTCCTGCTGGCCGGACCCGCCGCCGCGCACGTCACCGTCCAGCCGGAGGGTGAGGCCAACAAGGGCTCGTACGCCACCGTCAACTTCAAGGTGCCGAACGAGCGCGACAACGCCTCGACCATGAAGCTGGAGGTCGCCTTCCCGTTCAAGGACCACCCGCTCGCCTCGGTGATGCCGCAGCCGGTGCCCGGCTGGGAGGTCGAGGTCACCAAGTCCAAGCTGGACAAGCCTCTGGAGATGCACGGCAAGAAGATCGACGAGGCCGTCTCCAAGGTCACCTGGACCGCCACCGGCAAGAGCGAGGACGCGGGCATCCAGCCGGGTACGTTCCAGCAGTTCCCGCTCTCCATGGGCCAGCTGCCGCACGACGCCGACCAGGTGGTGTTCAAGGCGATCCAGACGTACTCGAACGACGAGGTCGTGCGCTGGATCGAGGAGCCGAAGGAGAGCGGCGACGAACCCGACTCGCCCGCTCCCGTACTCCAGCTCGGTGACGGCGGGGACGGCCACGGCGCCCCGGCCAAGGACACCGACAAGGACGCCGCCAAGGACTCTGACGGCGGGTCCGACGACGCCAAGTCCGGTGCCGATGACGGCGCCAAGGACAGCACCCAGAACACCGCGTCGGCCAGCAGCAGTGACGGCCTCGCCCGTGGTCTGGGCATCGCGGGCATCGTCGTAGGCGCCGCCGGTGTCGCCTTCGGTGTGCTGGCCGGACGTCGGCGCACCACCAACTGACCTCCGCCTGGCGCACACACCGGGCCGGTCCCACCACCGGCCCGGTGTGCGCCGGGTCCACACCCTCTACCTGGGAACATCTCTCATGCGCAAGAAGACCCTCATCGCCGCCGCGATGCTCGCGACGGCCGCGTTGACCCTCTCCGCCTGCAGCAGCGGCGGGGACGGAGACGACGCCGACAAGCCGCTGGCCGACATCTCCACCTCGCAGGACGACACCAAAGCCGCGACCGTTCTCGACCAGCCCTTCACCAAGCCGGACCTGGTCCTGAAGGACACCAAGGGCGAGAAGTTTGACCTCCGTGAGGAGACCAAGGGCAAGCCGACGCTGCTCTACTTCGGCTACACCAACTGCCCCGACGCCTGTCCGCTGATCATGAGCAACCTCGCCATCGCGCGGAAGTCCCTGAGCAAGGCGGAGCAGGACAAACTCCAGGTCATCCTGGTCACCACCGACCCGGAGCGCGACACCCCCGAGCACCTCGGCAAGTGGCTGAAGGGGCAGGACCCCTCCTTCATCGGGCTGACCGGTGACTTCCCGACGATCCAGGCGAGCGCCAGGTCTCTCGGCATCTCCATCCTGGAGCCGGTGAAGGAGAAGGACGGCACGGTTACTTCGACGCACGGCAAGCAGCTCTTCGCCTTCTCGCCGAAGACCGACAAGGGGTACGTCTTCTACAACGCCGAGGAGGTCAGCGACGCCGACCTCAGCAAGGACCTGCCGAAGCTCATCAAGGGGGAGACGCCGTGAGCCGCCGCCACGGTGCTGGTGCCCGCGCTCTGATCGCCGCCATAGCCGTCGCCTCCGGCCTCGCCCTCGCGGGATGTTCGGACGACTCCACCAAGCCCGAGCTGAAGGTCAGCGGGGGCTTTGTGCCCAAGCCCGCCATGCCCGACATGGCGTCCGGTTTCTTCACCGTCACCAACAGCGGCGCGGAAGCGGACGAGCTGACCTCGGTCACCAGCGACGTCGGTGAGGTGACCATGCACACCACCAAGAACCAGGCGATGAAGGCGGTGTCGTCCTTCGACGTACCGGCGAACGGTGAGCTGAAGCTGGAACGCGGCGGCAACCACCTGATGCTGGAGAAGCTGAAGCGCACGCCGAAGCTGGGCGAGAAGGTCTCGGTGGAGCTCCACTTCGCCAAGTCCGGCACGGTGAAGGCCGAGCTGGACGTCAAGGCGGCCAACCACAACCCGAAGACCGAGGCCCAGACCAAGAACAAGACCGAGACTCAGCCCCATAGCCACACCCATACCGAGTGAGGGACTGACCGCTGATGAAGGCCACCGTCCCCCGTCTCCCTCGTCTGCCCCGCCTGCCCCGTCTTGGTCTGGTCGGGCAGCTGCTGCTCGTGCTGTGTGCCGTACTCGGCTCGCTGATCGTCAGCACGGCGCCCGCGTCCGCGCATGCCGCGCTGACCGCGAGCGACCCGGCGCAGGGTTCCGTCGTCCAGAAGGCTCCGGCGGAGGTGACCCTCACGTTCTCGGAGAAGGTCGCGCTCTCCGACGACGCCATCCGGGTGCTCGACCCTGAGGGCAACCAGGCCGACACCGGCAAGGTCAGCGACCTGAGCGGCGGGGGTGTCGTCAGCTACGGCGTGAAGCTGCGGCCTGGGCAGCCGGACGGCACCTTCACGGTGGCCTGGCAGGCGGTGTCGGCGGACAGCCATCCGATCTCGGGGGCCTTCACCTTCTCGATCGGGGCGCCGTCCACCACCACGGTCGCGCTGCCTGACCAGGCGGCGGGCGGTGGCGCGGTCGGCGTCCTGTACGGGCTGGCGCGCTACGTGTCGTACGCCGGGTTCATCGTGCTGGTCGGCGGGGCGGCCTTTGTGCTGCTCTGCAGTCCGCGGGCGGCCGAGCAGCGTCCGGTGCAGCGCCTGGTCGTCCAGGGCTGGCTAGCGCTGACGGGGGCGACGCTGGCGATGTTGCTGCTGCGGGGTCCGTACACCGGGTCGGGGAAGCTGGCTGACGTGCTCGACCTGGGCGCGATCGGCGACGTACTGAACACCAAGACGGGGGCCGCGCTGGTCTCCCGGCTGCTGCTGCTCGCGGCGGCGGCGCTGTTCGTGGCCGTACTTTTCGGTGCGTACGCGCGGCGTGCGGAGGGCGCGAAAGGCGCAGACGGCGACAGCGACAGCGGTGGTCAGGAGAAGAGGGACCTCGCCTTCGGTCTCGGCATCGGCGGGACGGTCGTCGCGGGTGGGCTCGCCGCGACCTGGGCGCTGGCCGAGCACGCGTCGACCGGTATCCAGACACAGCTGGCGATGCCGCTCGACGTGCTGCACATGCTGGCCGTCGCGGCGTGGCTGGGTGGTCTCGCGGCGTTGCTGGTCTCGCTGTACCGCACGCCGGTGGTGGAGCGGACGGCGGTGCGCCGGTTCTCGCGGGTCGCCTTGTGGTCGGTGGTCGTCCTGGCCGCGACGGGCGTGTACCAGTCGTGGCGGCAGGTCGGTTCCTGGTCGGCGCTGACCGGTACGGAGTACGGGCGGCTGCTGCTGATCAAGGTCGGGCTGGTCGTGGTGCTGCTCGGGGTCGCCTCGATCTCGCGGCGTTGGACGGAGCGGCTTGCCGAGGCGAAGGCGGTGGCATCGGCCGAGACGGGCTCCGCCACGACGGACACCGATTCGGCGGAGTTGGAGGGGACCGCCGACCCCGACCCCCAGCGCGCCGCCCAGCTGGCCCGCCAGCAGGCCGCGGTCGCCACCACCCGCGCCAAGCGCGACCGGGACGCCGACCAGGAGCGCTCCGGACTGCGCCGCTCCGTACTCGCCGAGGCCGCGATCGCCGTCGCCGTACTGGCCGTGACCACCATGCTGACCAGCACCGAGCCGGGCCGCACCGAGGTCGAGGCGGCCTCGGGGAGCGCCGTAGCCAGTGCTGGCCAGCCGACGGGCCCCATCAAGCTGACGATCCCGTTCGACACGGGCGGCGAGAACGGCGCGGGGAACGTGGAGATCGAGCTGGCGCCGGGCCGGGTCGGCTCCAACGAGGTGCACGTCTACGCCACCGACCCGAAGAACAAACCGCTCGACCTGGCCGAGATCAAGATCGCCTTCACGCTGGAGTCGCAGGACATCGGCCCGCTGCCGGTCACGCCCGACCGGGTCTCCACCGGACACTGGAGCGCGAGCGGCGTACAGATCCCGATGGCGGGCGACTGGCAGATCGAGGCCACCGTGCGGACCTCCGAGATCGACCAAGTGACCGTGGACAAGAACGCGAAGATCGGCTGAACCACCATGTCGGACACCTCTGGTACGAAGAACGCCACGCCCATCTCCCGGCGCCGACTCCTCGGCACCGCGGGCGCCACCGGTATCGCCCTCGGCACCGCGGGAGCCGCGGCCGGGTACGCGGCAGGACACGCCGCCGCCTCGCCCGACTCTCCCGGCTCGCCCGGGTCGGACAACCCCCCGCTGAGCTCCGTCGGTTCGACCGGCGTCAGCTTCGAGGGCGAGCGCCAGCCGGGCATCCTCACCCCCGCCCAGTCCTGCGGCCATCTGATCGCCTTCGACCTGGCGCCGGGCGCGGGCCGCAAGGAGGCGGCGGCCCTGCTGCGCCGCTGGTCGACGACGGCCAGGCGGCTGATGGACGGCAAGAACGGCGCGACCGGCGGGAACGGCAAGACCGGCGGGAACGGCGCGACCGGCGAGCCTGGCGGAGACGATCTCGGGATCGCCCGGGACGCGGGGCCCTCCTCGCTGACCGTCACCTTCGGCTTCGGCCGCAGCTTCTTCTCCCGTACGAAGCTGGAGAAGCAGCGCCCCGGCGCCCTCGACCCGCTGCCGGACTTCTCCTCCGACCAGCTTGACCCGGCCCGGAGCAACGGCGACCTCTGGGTGCAGATCGGCGCGAACGACGCCCTGGTCGCCTTCGAAGCGCTGCGCGCGATCCAGCGCGAGGCCGGTGACGCGGCGCGGGTGCGGTGGCAGATGAACGGCTTCAACCGCTCGCCGGGCGCGACCGCGCGGCCGATGACCTCCCGCAACCTGATGGGGCAGATCGACGGCACCAACAACCCCAAGGAGTCCGACGACGACTTCGAGCAGCGCATCTTCGTCCCCCGCGTCCCCCGCGAGGGTGAGGGGCCGGCGTGGATGGCGGGCGGCTCGTACGCGGTCGTCCGGCGCATCCGGATGCTGCTCGACGACTGGGATCGGCTCTCGCTGCCCGACCAGGAGAACGTCATCGGCCGCCGTAAGAAGGACGGCGCTCCCCTGTCGGCGGACCCGGACGGCACCGAGACCACCGAGATGGACCTCGACGCGACGGGCAAGGACGGCAAGGTGCTGGTGGCGGCCAACGCGCACGCGCGGATCTCCCGTCCTGACCAGAACGGCGGCGCCGCCATGCTCCGCCGCGCGTTCTCCTTCCACGACGGCTACGACACCGGCGGGGTGCCGGACGCGGGGCTGCTCTTCGTCTGCTGGCAGGCCGATCCGCTGCGCGGCTTCGTGCCGGTGCAGCGCAAGCTGGATCGGGGGGACGCGCTCTCGGCGTTCATCCGGCACGAGTCGAGCGGCCTGTTCGCGGTGCCGGGCGGGGCCGGTAAGGGGGAGTACGTGGGGCAGCGGTTGCTGGAATCGTGAGCGTGCGTCGTGAGCGTGCTGCCCGAAATGTGAGACCAGGGCCGGGAGTGCGCGGAGCCCATTAGGGTGACCGTATGTCGGCTACGCGCTACACCTATCTCGGCCCTGAGGGCACCTTCACCGAAGCCGCCCTGCGTACGCTCCCGGAGGCGGCCACCCGCGAGCTCGTCCCGATGGTGTCCGTGCCCGCGGCCCTGGACGCGGTGCGTAACGGCGAGGCCGCGGCCGCCCTCGTACCGATCGAGAACTCGGTGGAGGGCGGGGTCACCACGACCCTCGACCAGCTCGCCACCGGCGAGCCGCTGATGATCTACCGCGAGGTGGTCCTGCCGATCGCCTTCGCGCTGCTGGTGCGCCCCGGCACCGCGTTGTCCGACATCAAGACGGTCACCGGCCACCCGGTCGCCCAGCCGCAGGTGCGCAACTGGCTGGCGGCGAACCTGCCGGACGCGCTCTGGGAGTCCTCCGCCTCCAACGCCGACGGTGCGCGGCTGGTGCGGGAGGGGAAGTACGACGCGGCCTTCGCGGGTGAGTTCGCGGCGGCGACGTACGGCCTTGAGGCGCTGGTCACCGACATCCACGACGCCCAGAAGGCGGCGACCCGGTTCGTGCTGGTCGGCCGCCCGGCCCGGCCCGCCGCGCCGACCGGCGCCGACCGTACGTCGGTGGTCATCTGGCTGGGCGACGACCACCCTGGCGCGCTGCTCGAACTGCTACAGGAGTTCGCGGTACGGGGGGTCAACCTGGTGCGCCTGGAGTCGCGGCCCACCGGTGAGGGCATCGGTACGTACTGCTTCTCGGTGGACGCCGAGGGGCACATCACCGACCGCAGGGTCGGCGAGGCGCTGATGGGGCTCAAGCGGATCTGTCCCCAGGTGCGGTTCCTGGGGTCGTATCCGCGAGCCGGGGTCTCGCGCGGGGACGTACGGCCGCTGCGGCCCGGGACGTCGGACAGCGAGTTCCTGGAGGCGTCGGACTGGTTGACGCGCTGCCAGGACGGTCGCTTCTGACGGTCGTTCTGGCGGTCACTGGCGGTCGTTTCTGGCGGTCGCTGGCGGTCACTCATGGTCGCCTCTGGCGACCGTACGCCACGTTTCCCACAGCTGTCGGAAGTTATCCACAGGCCCGGTTCTCGACCTGGGGATAAGTCGACAGCAGGGTTGGGCACAGTCGACAAATCGCCCTAGAGACCGCGAGTGTGTCCACAGTCACGCAGGTCGCCGTTCGTCACCCTAATTCCCTTGAACAACTCTTTGGGGTGGGTGATTTCCACTCGAAAGTGGGTGTGAGTCGGGTTTGAGCCGGGAATCCTTCGACTCGCATTCCCCCCTGCCAGGGCAGGCTTCGGGAATCCACAGATCTTGAACACAGCCTGTGGATAACTCTCCTGGGCTGCGCGTTTCTGTGGACAAGGGACGCCAACTCCCGCCACGGAGAGGGAGGATCGGTCAAGCGGGCGCATCCGCTCTGCCCCGATTCAGGGAATGTCGCCCCTTTTCCTTGACCTCGTCGAATGATGCCGAATGATCATGTCGCGAGGAAATCAATAACCTCACCAATCCTCCCAATTGGGACATAGTGCCACGCAGGGGAATATCGAGTCGAGGGCCGGAACCACACACCGGTAGCCTTGAGGGGTGATTGACCTTCGCCAGCTTCGTGAGGACCCCGACCGTGTCCGCGCCTCCCAGCGCGCCCGTGGAGAGGACGTCGACCTGGTCGACTCCCTGCTCTCCGCCGACGAGCGGCGCAGGTCGTCCGGCATCCGCTTCGACGAGCTCCGCGCCGAGCAGAAGGCGCTCGGCAAGCTCATCCCCAAGGCCAGCGGGGACGAGAAGGCCGAGCTGCTGAAGAAGGCCGGTGAACTCTCCGCCGCCGTCAAGGCCGCGAGCGCCACCCAGGACGAGGCCGAGGAGGAGACCAAGCGGCTGCTGAGCCAGCTCGGCAACCTCGTCCACCCGGACGTTCCGGTCGGCGGCGAGGAGGACTTCACCGTCCTGGAGACGCACGGCACCATCCGCGACTTCGGTGCCGAGGGCTTCACGCCCAAGGACCACCTGGAGCTCGGCGAGGCGCTCGGCGCCATCGACGTCGAGCGCGGCGCCAAGGTGTCGGGCTCGCGCTTCTACTACCTGACGGGTGTCGGCGCCCTGCTGGAACTGGCCCTGGTCAACGCCGCGATCGCGCAGGCCACCGAGGCCGGGTTCATCCCGATGCTGACCCCCGCGCTGGTGCGCCCGCGCGCCATGGAGGGCACCGGTTTCCTCGGCCAGGCCGCGGAGAACGTCTACCACCTGGAGAAGGACGACTACTACCTGGTCGGCACCTCCGAGGTCCCGCTCGCCGCGTACCACATGGACGAGATCCTCGACGCGGACAAGCTGCCGCTGCGGTACGCGGGCTTCTCGCCGTGCTTCCGCCGCGAGGCCGGGACGTACGGCAAGGACACCCGCGGCATTTTCCGGGTGCACCAGTTCGACAAGGTCGAGATGTTCTCGTACGTCGCTCCCGAGGACGCCGAGAACGAGCACCGGCGCCTGCTGGAGTGGGAGAAGCAGTGGCTCACCGGCCTTGAGCTGCCCTTCCAGGTGATCGACGTGGCCACCGGCGACCTGGGGTCGTCCGCCTCGCGGAAGTTCGACTGCGAGGCCTGGATTCCGACGCAGGGTAAATACCGCGAGCTGACCTCGGCCTCCAACTGCGACGGCTTCCAGGCCCGCCGCCTGTCCGTGCGGATGCGCGACGGCAAGAAGGTCCAGCCGCTGGCCACGCTGAACGGCACGCTGTGCGCCGTACCGCGCACGATCGTGGCCCTCCTGGAGAACCACCAGCTGGCCGACGGGTCGGTACGGGTGCCCGAGATGCTCCGTCCCTACCTGGGCGGGCGCGAGCTGCTTGAGCCGGTCGCCAAGTGACCCTCTCCACCGAGGACGCCGGGTCCGCGGCCGCCCCGTTCCCGTATCAGCTGATCGCGACCGACCTGGACGGGACGCTGCTGCGCTCCGACGAGACGGTCTCCCTCCGTACGCGTGACGCGCTCAAGGCCGCCTGCGCGCGGGGCGCGGCACATATCGTCGTCACCGGCCGGGCGGTGCCCTGGACCCGGCACATCCTCGACGACCTCGGCTACGAGGGACTGGCGGTGTGCGGCCAGGGCGCGCAGCTCTACCACGCGGGGGAGCACCGGCTGCTCACCTCGGTGACGCTCGACCGCCAGCTGGCCGGTCTCGCCGTGTCCAAGATCGAGGCGGAGGTCGGCCCGCTGGCCCTGGCCGCGAGCCGGGACGGGGTGGCGGGCGAGGTGCTGGTCGGCCCCGGCTACCGGGTGCAGGAAGGCCCGCTGCCCGTGGTCGAGCTCACCGGCACCGACGAACTGTGGACGGCGCCGCTGAACAAGGTCTACCTCCAGCACCCCGGCCTCTCCGACGACGCGCTGGCGGAGGTCGCGCGGCAGGTCGCCGGAGACCTGGTGGGGGTGACCATGGCCGGTGCGGGCATCGTCGAGCTGCTGCCGCTCGGCCTCTCCAAGGCCACCGGGCTCTCGCTGGCCGCGCGGCGGCTCGGGCTCAAGGCCGCGGACACGATCGCCTTCGGCGACATGCCCAACGACATCCCGATGTTCGCCTGGGCTGCCCACGGGGTGGCCATGGCCGACGCCCACGCCGAGCTGACGGCGGTGGCGGACGAGGTGACGACGTCCAACGAGGACGACGGGATCGCCCGGGTCCTGGAGCGCTGGCTGTAGGTGCCCGGGCCACTAGTCCTCTAGGCCTCTAGGCCTCTAGGCCTCTAGGCCTCTAGGCCGGGGCGGGACCAGGCCACAGGGCCTGGTCCCACCCGCCGCTCACTCCTCGCCCGCCAGCGTGAGCGTGCGCAGCTTCTGGCTGGCGTACCAGGTGGCGCCGACCGTCACGGCGGCCAGCAGAATCGCGGCGGCCGGGAGGCCGACGGCGGAGCTGACCAGCTCGCCGCCCGCGACGTCCTCCGCAAGGGCGAGGGACCACTGCTGGACGCTGAGCGTCTTGGCGCCCTCGATCAGCGAGCCGAAGAGCGTCTCCCAGACCAGGGCGTAGACCAGCCCGATGACCACGGCGTGCCTGCTGACCGTGCCCAGCAGCAGGAAGAGCGCGGCGTACGCGATCGAGGCGACCAGCGCGGCGACGGTGTAGGCCACCGCGATCTGCTGGCCGTTGCCGTTCAGGATCAGTCCGGCGGCGAAGGTGGGGATCGCCGAGAAGGCCATGGTCACGGCAATGGCGACGGTCAGCTTGGTGAGGATGATCGTCGGCCGTTTGATGGGCTTGGCCAGCAGATACACCACCGAGCCGTCGTCGATCTCCGGGCCGATCGCGCCGGTGCCCGCGATGACGCCGATCAGCGGCACCATCGTGGCGAGCGCGAACCCGCCTAGCACGTCGGCGGCGATCTGGTCGTCGGCGCCGCTGAAGCCGCGTACCGCACCAGCGATCAACAGCAACAGGGCGGGCAGCGTGAACAGGATGAGGGCCCGGCGGCGGCCGAGCAGGGCCCGGTAGGTGAGCCGGGCGACAGTGGGGTTATAGACATCGAACATGGCCGTAAGGCTCCCTTCAGGCCGCGACGAGGTAGGAGAAGACCGACTCAAGGGACTCGTCGGACGGCGAGACCGTGAGGAGTCGGATGTGGTGCTCCTGGGCGACCTTCGGGAGCAGTTCGGTGAACCGCGCGAAGTCCACGGCCTGGACGCGCAGCGCGCCCTCGGCGAGGTCCACCTCGATGCCCGCCGTGGACGGGTCGGCGATCAGTGCGGCGGCCAGCGCGCGGTCGTCGCTGGAGCGCACCAGATAGCGGTGCGGGCGGTCGGTCATCAGGCGGCGGATCCGGCGGAAGTCGCCGCTGGCGGCGTGCCGTCCTGCGACGATCACCTCGATGTGCGCGGCGAGTTGCTCGACCTCCTCCAGGATGTGCGAGGAGAACAGCACGGTGCGGCCGTCGTCGCCCATCCGGCGCAGCAGGTCCATCAGGTGCATGCGCTGGCGTGGGTCCATGCCGTTGAAGGGCTCGTCGAGCAACAGTACGGACGGGTCGTGTACCAGCGCGGACGCCATCTTCACGCGCTGCCGCATGCCCTTGCTGTACGTGGAGATCTTGCGGTCCTCCGCGTACTCCATCTCGACCGTGGCGAGCGCCCGCTGGGCGGCCTTCTTGCCCAGGCCGTGCAGTTCGGCGTTGGCGACGACGAACTCCTTGCCGGTGAGGAAGTCGTACATCGCCTCGCGTTCGGGGACGATGCCGATCTCGCGGTAGATCTGTTCGTTGCGCCAGATGGTCTTGCCGTCGAGGGTGACCGTGCCCGTGGAGGGGGCGAGGAAGCCGCCCATCATGTTGATCAGGGTGGACTTGCCGGCGCCGTTGGGGCCGAGCAGTCCGGTGACGCCGGGGCCGATCGTCATCGTGATGTCGTTGACGGCCACCACGTTCCCGAACCAGCGGGAGGTGTGGTCGATGTTGAGCGTGGTCACAGCCCGACCTTTCGGTAGCGGCGCATCAGGGCTCCGTACGAGCCCGCGACGAGTGCGAGGACGACCAGCAGGTAGATGACGCCCATGCCGGTGCTTGGGCCTTCCCCGTAGGGGAAGGCGGTCGAGGCGCCGAGGAACGCCGTCTGCACACCGTCGATCAGCGTCATGGGCGAGAACAGGCCGAGCCAGGAGACCGCGTCGATGGAGCCCTGTTCCCCGGCGATGGCCTGCACCGTGGACACCGCGCCGTAGGAGACGGTGAGCACGGCGATCACGGCGGCGACCCCGAAGCCACGGCGCGGCGTCAGCGCGGCCAGCACCAGGCCGATGCCCGCGAAGAGCACGGAGAGCAGCGCGACGGAGACCAGGCCCTGTGCGAAGCCTTTCGTCTGGTCGGTGAAGTCCATCTTGGCGAGCAGCGATCCGATGTAGAGGATGACGACGGGGGCGGCCGTCAGGACGAAGAGGGCCGAGGTCATCGCCGCGTACTTGGCGAGTACGTAGTCGATCCGCTCGATCGGGCGCGAGAAGTACAGCGGTACGGACTGGAAGCGCAGGTCGCGGGAGACCGACTGGGGGGCCTGGGCGGCCAGGTAGAGCGCGATGACGGCCTGGGTGACGATCGCGTAGCGCGTGTAGTCCAGCGGCAGGTCGTTCAGGTCGGTGGCGACGGCGACCGCGACGATGATCAACGCGGGCAGGCACATCACCGCGAGGAGCAGCATCGGCAGCACCTTGGACTTGGCGCTGCGACCGAGGCCGTACGCGCCGCGTAGGGACTGCGAGAACAGGGACCTGCGGGCGTACGCGCGGCCGAGGCGTGGGCCCTCGTAGTCGCGGTAGCCGATGTTGTGGATCTGGGTGGTGTCGGTGCTCATCGGACCTGTACCTCCGGTGCCTGCGACGCGGCCGCTGCGGTGCTTCCGGCGGTGGCCGTGCTCGCGGCCGTCTCCGGGTGGAAGACCTCCGCGATGTGGTGGCGGCGCTGTTCCATGCGGACGAGTCCGAGGCCGAGGTCGGCGACGGTGTCGCGGACGGTGTCGTACGTCTGCTCGCCGGTGGCCTCGATCAGCAGGATGTGTCCGGCGCCGGGCAGTCCTGGCGGGGCGTTCTCGGGGGTGCCGAGCAGCGTGACGCCCGCGGCGGCGAGTGCGTCGCGCACGGCCCGGGTGCCGTCCGGGTGGGTGTCGGTGTCGGTGACCTCGATCGCGAGGGTGCCCATGGTCTGGGTGAAGTCGCTGGTGGAGCTGGAGCGCAGCAGGGCGCCGCCGTCGATGACGACGACGTGGTCGCAGGTCCGCTCCAGCTCGCCGAGCAGGTGCGAAGTGACCAGGACGGAGATACCGAAGTCGGTGTGGACGCGGCGGATCAGGTCGAGCATGTCGTCCCGGCCGACCGGGTCGAGGCCGTTGGTGGGTTCGTCCAGGAAGACCAGCTGGGGGTCGTGGACGAGCGCCTGGGCCAGCTTGACCCGCTGCTTCATGCCGGTCGAGTAGCCGCCGATGGGGCGGTACCGCTCTTCGTAGAGGCCGACATGGCGCAGGGTGTCGGCGGTCCGTTCGCGTGCCGCGGTGGGCGGCAGGCCGGACATCCGGGCCATGTGGACGACGAACTCGGTGGCCGAGACATCGGGCGGCAGGCAGTCGTGCTCCGGCATGTAGCCGACCCGCTCGCGGATGTCACCGCCGTGGGTGGCGACGTCCAGGCCGAGCACGCTGGCACGGCCTTCGGTCGCTGGGGACAGACCCAGCAAGATCTTGATCAGGGTCGACTTTCCGGCTCCGTTGGCACCGACGAGTCCGGTCACACCGGGGCCGATATCCACGGAGAGCCGGTCAAGAGCGGTCACCCGGGGGAACCGCTTGCTCAGGCTTTCGGTCGCGATCACAGTCACACCTCGACGGTAGTGGCGCGGACCACACCAGACGTCAGACCAGGCGGCTGCTTCGGCCTCCGACTTGGGGCGTACGGGCCCGTAGGGGTCATCCCAGAGGCCCGTGCTCGCGTGTCAGGGGCAGAGGGGAGGAGCAGTGCCGGGCAGGAGCCAGGGCGGGGGCGGGGGCGGAGTTATCCACAGGCTGGCGCGGGCCTCTTGACGTAGCCGCTGAGCATTGTCACATTCATCAGTGTCAAGTTACGAGCACGTACCGCACACGGGACGGACGGGTGGCATGACCTCAGCGGTGATGTCTGAACTCAGCGCGGAGCTGCGAGGGTTCAGGGAAGTGCAGGCTCTGGCGTACGAGTGCGCGGAGGCGGTCGCGGCGCAACTCAGGCCGGGGGTGACCGAGCGCGAGGCCGCGCGGATGCAGCGCGAGTGGCTGCGTGAGCGCGGGGTGCGGGACTGGTTCCATCTGCCCTTCGCCTGGTTCGGGGACCGCACGGCGTTCGTGGGCTTCCGGGTGCCGCTCCAGTTCTTCCCGACCCACCGGAAGCTGGAGCCGGGGATGCCCTTCATCCTCGACATGGCCCCGGTCCACCAGGGCTACACCTCGGACATCGGGTACTCGGGGTGCCTGGGCCTCAACCCCGTGCACGACCGGCTGCTCGCGGATCTTCAGACACACCGCGAGCTGATCCTGCGGGAAGTCCGGGAACGACGACCACTACGGGAGATCTACGAGAGCGTGGACCGGCTGATGGTCCGCCAGGGCTACGCCAACCGGCACCGCGCCTACCCGTTCGGGGTCATCGCGCACAAGGTCGGCCGGATCAGGGAGCGCCGCTGGTCGCCGACGGTGTTCGGGTTCGGCACGCAGGCGCTCAAGGGCCTGGCGGGGGACGCCATCCACGGTCACCGCGACGGCTGGTCACCGCTGTGGAGCCCGTACCGATTCTCCGACCATCCGCCCCAGCCGGGCCTGTGGGCGGTCGAACCCCACCTCGGATTCCGGGGTACGGGCGCGAAGTTCGAGGAGCTCCTGGTGGTCACCGACTCCAGGGACCCGGAGCAGAGCGCGTTCTGGCTGGATGACGATCTGCCGCATGTGCGGCGCTGGGCGGAGGACGCGGTATGAGCGGGCAGAGTCGGCAGAGCGGCCAGAGTGGGCTGGGCGGCCAGAGTGGGCTGGGCGGGCTGAGCGGGCAGGGCGGACAGGGGCGGCAGGTTCTGGCAGGGGCGCGGGAGCGCTGGGTCCGTACCGGCGGGGTGGAGCTGTGCGTCGCCGAGCTGGGGGACGCCTCGCAGCCGACCGTCCTGCTCGTGCACGGCTACCCGGACTCCAAGGAGGTCTGGTCCGAGGTCGCCGCGCACCTGTCGGAGCGCTTCCATGTGGTGCTGTACGACGTCCGTGGACACGGCAGGTCGACGGCGCCGACCCCCCTGCGCGGCGGCTTCACACTGGAGAAGCTGACCGATGACTTCCTGGCGGTCGCGGACGCGGTCAGCCCGGACCGTCCGGTGCACCTGGTGGGGCACGACTGGGGCTCGGTGCAGTCCTGGGAGTTCGTGACGGTCCGGCGTACGGAGGGCCGGATCGCTTCCTTCACCTCGATGTCGGGTCCGTCCCTCGACCACTTCGGACACTGGATCAAGAAGCGGATGACCCGTCCGACTCCGCGCCGGGTCGGCCAGCTGCTCGGCCAGGGCGCCAAGTCCTGGTACGTGTACCTGCTGCATACCCCGGTGCTCCCCGAGCTGGCCTGGCGCGGCCCGCTCGGCAGCCAGTGGCCGAAGATCCTGCGGCGCGTGGAGAAGGTACCGGCGGGGGACTACCCGACGCCCTCGCTCCGCACCGACGCCGCGCACGGCGCCTGGCTCTACCGGGACAACGTCCGCGCCCGGCTACGCAGGCCACGGGCCGACGCGTACGCCCACGCGCCGGTGCAGCTGATCACCCCGACCGGGGACCTGTTCCTCTCCCCGAAGCTGTACGAGGAGCTGGAGCTGTGGGCACCCCAGCTGACCCGCAGGACCCTGGCGGGCAAGCACTGGGTGCCGCGTACGCGCCCGGAGCAACTGGCCGCCTGGATCGCCGATTTCGTCCGGACGCACGAGGACCTCGGGCTGTCCTCGGCCCAGGGCGCGGCGGTGGCGCGGCCCAAGGCAGCGGCCGGGCGGCACGCGGACCGGTTCGGCGGCCAGTTGGTACTGGTCACCGGCGCGGCCAGCGGCATCGGGCGGGCCACCGCGTTCGCCTTCGCCGAGGCCGGGGCCAGAGTGGTGGCCGTCGACCGGGACGCCGACGGCGCCGCCCGTACGGCGGAGCTGTCCCGGTTGATCGGTGCCCCCGCCGCCTGGGCCGAGACGGTGGACGTCAGCGACGAGCAGGCCATGGAGAAGCTGGCGGAGAAGGTCAGCACGGAGTACGGCGTGCTGGACGTCCTGGTGAACAACGCCGGGATCGGGCTCTCCGGCTCCTTCTTCGACACCACGGCGGAGGACTGGAAGAAGGTCCTGGACGTCAATCTGTGGGGCGTTATCCACGGCTGCCGGATATTCGGCCAGCAGATGGCCGACCGAGGACAGGGCGGCCATATCGTCAACACCGCGTCGGCGGCCGCGTATCAGCCCTCCCGCGCCCTGCCCGCGTATTCCACGTCGAAGGCGGCGGTGCTGATGCTCAGCGAGTGCCTGCGCGCCGAGCTGGCGGGCCAGGACATCGGGGTCTCGGCCATCTGCCCCGGCATCGTCAACACGAACATCACCGCGACCGCCCGCTTCGCCGGGGTCGACGCGGCCGAGGAGAAGCGCCGCCAGAAGAAGTCGTCCCGGCTGTACGGCCTGCGCAACTTCCCACCGGAGCGGGTCGCCGACGCGGTCCTGGACGCGGTGGTGAAGAACCAAGCGGTGGTCCCGGTCACCCCGGAGTCGCGCGGCGCCTATCTGATGTCCCGCTTCGCGCCCAGGACGCTGCGCGCCATCGCCCGATGGGAGCCGCGGCTATGAGCCACCCCGTCACTCCGCGGCGGTCGTACCATCCCTCGCAGGAGGGCCCTCGCGTGAGGCGCACGGCAAGGACATGAAAGGGGTGGGGAGCGTGGAGGGCGAGCAGTCCGCCGCCGGTCACCGGTCCGAGCACCAGTCATCCGAGTACCGGTCGTCCGAGTACCGGATCGAAGACCTGGCGCATCGCAGTGGTGCCACGGTCCGCACGATCCGCGCCTACCAGGACCGCGGGCTGCTCCCCCGTCCCGAGCGGCGCGGCCGGGCGAACGTGTACGGGGACACGCATCTGGCCCGGCTGCGGCAGATCGCCGACCTGCTGGACCGCGGCTACACCCTGGCCTCCATCAAGGAGCTCCTTGAGGCCTGGGACGCGGGCCGTGGGCTCGGCGGGGTGCTCGGCCTGGTCGCCGAGGTCGACGGCCCGTGGACCGACGAGGAAGCCGACCGGATCAGCCGGGCCGAGCTCGACGCCAGGTTCGGCGGCCACCCGAACGACGCGGCGGTCAAGGAGGCCATCGACCTAGGTGTGCTGGAGCGGGTGGCGGGCCGCGACGACGAGTTCCTGGTGCCGAGCCCTCAAGAACTGGCGGTGGCCGTCGAGTTGTACGCGGCGGGTGTGCCGCTCAGCGCGATCGCCGCCCACCTCCGAGAGCTGCGGGGCCAGGTCGAGCACATCGCCTCCCGCTTCCTGGAGTTCACCACCGAGCACGTTTTCGCCCGCTACCTGGGGCACAGTCCGCCCACTGACGCGGACGCCGCCGAAGCGGCCGTACTGGTACGCCGTCTGCGTCCGCTGGCCCAGCAGACCGTCGACGCCGAACTCGCCCGCGCCATGCGCACGTTCGCCACCCGCCACCTCCAGCAGCACCTCGGCGCGACGACACTCGCACCCGAGCCATCCGGGGAGGTTCTGGTGCCCCTCCCGGCCCGAACGATTCAGGCGGTGCACCAGCTCGTCGGACAGGAGAACGCCCCGGCGTTCATCGCCGCGGCGGCCGAACGCGAGGTGCAGTCAAGGACCTTGGACGCCTTGGCCAGTGAAAGACCCTAATCCCCCCTGCCGGTTGTCCACAGTTTTCACCAACTAGCCTGTGGATAACTCAGGGTTCCTGTGGATCATGCCTCTCCCCCCGTTAATAACTGGGGAATTTCGGCCAGACCGCGCACCCTGAGGTAATGAACACCAACCAGAGCGAGGAAACCGCTCACGAAAGGCGGACCGTCAAGGTCTCGAAGTACCTCTCCAAACACCTGCGGCACCGCCCCGAGCGGATCGGTCTGACCCTCGACAGCGGCGGCTGGGTCGACATCGACACCCTTGTCGCGGCCGCGGCCGCGCACGGCTTCCCGTTCACCCGCGCCGAACTGGACCGCGCGGTGGCCGAGAACGACAAACAGCGGTTCGCGATCGACGGCGACCGCATCCGTGCCAGCCAGGGCCACACCGTCGCGGTCGAGCTGGGCCTGCCGCCGAGCGAGCCGCCCGCGTACCTCTACCACGGCACCGTGGCCCGCAACCTGGACGCGATCCGTGCCGAGGGCCTGCGCCCCATGGCCCGCCACGACGTCCACCTCTCCGCGGACCGCGACACCGCGACCCGCGTCGGCGCCCGCCGCGGCCGCCCCGTCGTCCTGTCCGTGGACGCCGGAGCAATGCACCGCGACGGCCACGAGTTCCGCCTCAGCGCCAACGGCGTCTGGCTCACCAGCGCCGTCCCCACGGCCTATCTGCGCCTGCCGGACTGAGCGGACCGCCGCCTTGGCAGGATGGTGCGCCATGGAACACCTGACCAGCACCGAGGCCGTCGTCCGCGCCATACGCGAGATCGCCGACGGCTACGACCGGGAGTGCCTCGTCACCCATGACATCGGCGCCGACCAGACCTCGCGCCGTACCACCGCGGGCATCGGCGCCACCACCGACCCGGACGGCTCACTCCCGCACGAGGCCTACCTGGAACTCAGCGGCTCCCCGGCCGTCGAGGTACGGGTCTTCCCCGAGGAGGACGTCACGATCAGCGTCGACGCGGTCGAGTTCCAGGACGTCCCGCGCGACGACGTCCCCTCGTTCCTGCACGCGGTGTACGGCGGCCTCGCCCACGTCAAGGGCCGCTTCTTCCCGCCCGGCTGGCGCCTGGTCGTGCCGCTGCCCGGCGACCGTACGTACAAGGAGCACATCCCCGGCCTGTACCTCACCCCCTGGCTGAGCGGCCGGGTGCGCTGACGCGAGGCGGCCTCCGCGACGGGGTGACTCGGTCGATGGTCGATCAGCGCAGCTGCGCGAGCGCCTCGGTCGCGATCTTCTCGAAAGCGGCCTGGTCGGTGGCGAAGTCCGAGTCCGGGATCGGAGCGTGCAGGGCGATCTCGGTGAAGCCGAGCTCCGCGTGCTTACCCGCGAAGTCCACGAAGGCATCGAGGGATTCCAGGGGCCCGTTGCGGTCCGGCGTGAAGCCCGTCAGAAGGACCTTGTCCAGCTCAGCCACGTCCCGGCCGATCTCCGCACACGCCGCGGCGAGCTTCTCGATCTGTCCCCGGAGCGCCGCGCGCGACTGCTCGGGCGTGCCTGCCTCGAAAAGCTTCGGGTCGCCCGTGGTGACCCACGCCTGCCCGTGCCGGGCCGCGAGCTTCAGACCACGCGGGCCGGTGGCCGCGACGGCGAAGGGCAGCCTCGGCCGCTGTACGCACCCGGGGATGTTCCGCGCCTCGGTCGCCGAGTAGAAGGTCCCCTCGTACGTCACCGAGTCCTCGGTCAGCAGCCGGTCGAGCAGCGGCAAGAACTCCCCGAACCGGTCAGCACGCTCACGGGGCGTCCAGGGCTCCTCGTCTCCCTTGAGCAGCGTCGCGGCATCGAAACCGTTGCCGCCCGCACCAATGCCGAGCGTGATCCGCCCGCCGGAGATGTCGTCGAGCGAGATGAGTTCCTTGGCGAGCGTCACGGGGTGCCGGAAGTTGGGTGACGTGACGAGCGTCCCCAGGCGGAGCCGCTCGGTGGCCGCCGCGGCGGCGGTCAGCGTGGGCACCGCGCCGAACCACGGCCCGTCGCGGAAGGTCCGCCAGGACAGGTGGTCGTACGTGTACGCCGTGTGGAAACCCAGCTCCTCGGCACGCTGCCACTGGTCACGGCCACCTTCGTGCCAGCGACGTACGGGAAGGATCACGGTGCTCAGGCGCAGACTCATGTCTCAGAGCTTACGGCGATACGCCGACGTCCAGGCTGACACGGTGGGCATCCAGCAAGACGGCCTCTCGGTGCGCCCGTCCGCGCCCCATGACATCCCCCGTCCCTCCAGACAGCTCAGGTGGGGTGGGACGGCGGGCCGGTCAAAGCCCGATCATCTGGGCTTTGTTGCCGCACAGCCGGGTCATGTCGTCGACGTCTGAGGTGAGGATGGCGACCGGTCCTGGCTGGCGCAGGGCCGCTTCCGCGACGGTGGCGTCGATCGCGTACTTGTGCCCGCGCAGTCCGGCGTCCTTGAGTAGGTGTGCCGCGGCCTTGGCCGCTTGCTCCGTGACCGGCTCCACCTTGACCCGAGAGAGGGCCCATCGCAGCCGGGGCAGGTTCACCCGGGAGTGGCTCACCTCCACGATGGTGTTGGCGCTGACGACGAGATCGGATCCCATCTCGTGGAACACCTGGAACATCGCCAGAATCTTCCGGTCCTGGGCGACCCAGGCCGACAGCCCCTCGCTGTCCAGGACGACGGTCTCGATGTGCCCGCTCATGCGGCGCTCGCGTCACCCGCGGCCTGCGTCGTACCGAAGATCCGCGCTCGGGCCTCGCTCAGCTCCTCCTCGGTGAACGCCCCGTGCTCGTCTGTGTGGCTGCGCAGGTCGGCTCCGAGGAGCTGGTGCCGGATCTGTCGGGCGACCGCGTCGGCCACGTAGCCGGAGACGTTGTCCGTGAGCTTCTTCAGCTCCGCCACCTGGTCGGTGGGGAGCGTCACCGTGATGCGCGTGGTGTCAGCCATGAGAGCAAGCATATCGCGGTATGCGCGTTGCGTGCTCTCTGTTCGTTTCGCCGGGCCCAGTGGCGGTATGCCTCGATCCAGTGCGAAGCCTCTGGGGCGGGGTCGGGCAGCGGCAGGTCCAGAACGCCGATGTTCTGCCGGACCGCTCCCCGAGTACAGCGGGCGACCACGCGCCCGTCCCTGGTCAGATCGATACCGATCACATCCACCTCGACGCCGGGAACAGTGGTGGTGAACGGTACGGCCAGGTTCTCCTCGGTCATCGTGAAGTGCCGGTGAGCTGCTCCCCGCCTCTGCGTTCTGGGCCCATTTCCGGCAGTGAAGGCTAGGCCCGAACTTGCCAGTGGGTGACAGTGCTTGGTGGAGTTCAGTGATGGGCGGGCCACGGAGGAGGCCCTCCGAAAGCGGTAAGGCGGTCGGGAGTGGCACGGGTCGTTGCACGAGAGCCGGGTATGGGCAGGAGCGCGCCGCCGCTGGCCACACAGGAGGGGGCCGCCTTCTCGAGAGGGCTGCTCGAAGGCGCCTGGGCGGCAGTGTTCCTGCCCGGCGCGCCCGCCCGCCTCGGGCGGATGCTGCTGTGGAAACCCGCCGGAGCGGCCGCCGGGAACGGCGTGGCACCTACAGGCATCGGAACCGAGTCAGTGGAGTTGGTGCTGCCGCACGGCCGCTCGGTCAGGCGGCGCAGGGTGGAGGGTTACGCGCTCCCTGTCGCCGTGGCCGTTGCCGCTCTCGCCGGGGCCAAGGCGCCGCATCCCTCCGCCGCCGCGTGGCAGACCGCCGCCCGCTTCGCGCTGCGGCTACTCGCCGACGGCCGTCTCCACCCGGGCCTCACCCCCGTCGGCTACGACAGTTGGCAGGCGGGCCCCTTCACCGCCGCTCAGCGCCAGACGCTGGACGCCCTCGCCGCGGCTTTTCCGCCCCACGCCCACTGCCTGCCCGAGCCCGGACCACCCCCGCTGCGGATCGCCGAACCGGCCGCGCTGATAGGCCGGTTCTGCGACGCAGTCGCGGACGACCTGGTCCGTACCCCGGCCGCTCCGCTCGCCATGGGTGTGCTGCCGTACGCCTGGCGGGAGGCGCGGGCGGTACCCGTGCTGCGTGAGTGGGCCGAGGAGACCGCCGCCGCGTTCACCACCGAGGTTGGCGTCTCGCTACGCGTCGACGCACCCGAGGGGCGGCGCCGGCAGTTCCGGGCCAGCCTGCAGCTGCACACCGCGGCGGACCCTGCGCTCGTCATCGAGGCCAGCCGACTGTGGAGCGAGCCGACCGAGATGACGCGGCTGCTCGGCCCGCGGGCCGAGACCGAGACGCTGCTCGCACTGCGCCGCGGTGCCCGCGCCTGGCCCCCTCTTGAGCGTCTCCTTAGGGACGCCACGCCCGGTCAGCTCCGGCTGACCGACGACGAAGCCTTCGACCTGCTGGGGGACGCCACCGACACACTGCGCGCGGCCGGTATCGACGTGCACTGGCCGCGCGAACTGGTCAAGGCGCTCACCGCGACCGCTCAGATCGAGCAGCGCACCGCCCCCGGGTCCGCGGTGGGAGGGCTCCTCGACACCGATGCCCTGCTCGACTTCCGCTGGCGGATCTCACTCGGCGGTGAGCCGCTCACCGAGGCCGAGCTGGACGCCCTCGCCGAAGCCCGCCGCCCCCTAGTCCGGCTGCGCGACCAATGGGTGGTCGCCGACCCGAAGCTGGTGGCCCGCGCGAAGCGCCGACGGATGGAACCGCTCACCCCGATGGAGGCGCTGAGCGCCGCGCTGACCGGCGAGGTGGAGCAGGACGGCGGGACGGTGCCCTGCGAGGCGGTCGGCGCGCTCGGCGACCTGGTCGCCCGGATTCGTGATCCTGAAGCCCGCTCTCCCCTAGCGCAGCCCGCCGCGCTCCAGGCCACGCTCCGCGATTACCAGAAGCGGGGCCTCGCCTGGCTGGCCGAGATGTGCGAGCTCGGCCTCGGCGGCTGCCTCGCCGACGACATGGGCCTGGGCAAGACCATCACCCTGATCGCCCTGCACCTGCACCGCCAGGCCGCCCCCGCCACCGCGGGCCCCACCCTCGTGGTCTGCCCCGCCTCGCTGCTCGGCAACTGGCAGCGCGAAACCGAAAGGTTCGCGCCGCACATCCCCGTACGCCGCTACCACGGCGGCGACCGCCACCTCAAGGACCTGGCCGACGACGAGATCGTCCTGGTTACCTACGGCGTGCTGCGCCGCGACCGCGAAGTGCTCGCCGGTACCGCCTGGTCGCTCGTGGCCGCCGACGAGGCCCAGCACGTCAAGAACCCCTACGCCGTCACCGCCCGCGAACTGCGGGCCCTGCCCGCCCGCGCCCGCGTCGCGCTGACCGGCACCCCCGTGGAGAACAACCTCTCCGAACTGTGGGCGCTCCTGGATTGGACCACGCCCAGGCTTCTCGGCCCGCTCACCGCCTTCCGCGACCGGCACGCCCGCGTCATCGAGTCGGGTGAGGACGTGGAGGCCACAGTGGCCGCCGAGCGCCTGTCCCGGCTCGTACGTCCCTTCCTGCTGCGCCGCAAGAAGTCCGACCCGGGCATCGCGCCCGAACTGCCGGCCAAGACCGAGACCGACCACGTCGTCTCACTGACCGCCGAGCAGACCAGCCTGTACGAAGCGGTGGTCCGCGAAACGATGGCGAAGATCGCGGAATCCGAGGGAATCGCCCGGCGCGGTCTGGTCCTGAAGCTGCTCACCTCCCTCAAACAGATCTGCAACCACCCGGCCCAGTTCCTGAAAGAGCACAGCCCGCGCCAGTCCACGCCGCTGCGCGGCCGCTCCGGCAAGCTCGACCTGCTTGACGAACTCATCGACACCATCACCGCCGAGGGCGAGTCGGTGCTGGTCTTCACCCAGTACAAGCAGATGGCGACCCTCTTGGAGAAGCACCTCGCCGAGCGCGGCACCCCGGCTCTCTTCCTGCATGGCGGCACTCCCGTCGCGCGGCGCGAGGACATGGTGGAGCGCTTTCAGCGCGGTGAAGTGCCGGTGTTCCTGCTGTCGTTGAAGGCAGCGGGCACCGGACTCAACCTCACCCGCGCAACTCACGTCGTGCACTACGACCGCTGGTGGAACCCGGCCGTCGAGGACCAGGCCACCGACCGCGCCTACCGCATCGGCCAGGACAAGCCCGTCCAGGTGCACAGACTCCTCGCGGAGGGAACGGTCGAGGACAAGGTGGCGCAGATGCTCGCGGCCAAGCGTGCGCTCGCCGACGCCGTCGTCGGCTCCGGTGAGGCCGCCCTGACCGAACTGTCCGACGCGGACCTCGCCGAACTCGTCGCCCTGGGAAGGCGGTCATGAGCCCCTCGCTCCCCGGCCAGCGCCGTATGCCCGCCCGCGGCAAGCGCTCCTTCGCCGCCACCTGGTGGGGCCAGGCATGGGTGGCAGCCCTGGAGGACTCCACCCTTGACGCTGGGCGGCTGTCCCGCGGACGCACCTACGCCCGCAAAGGCCTGGTCGGCCCCACCTTCGTCTCCCCGGGCCAGGTCAAAGCCACCGTCCAGGGCAGCCGCCCACGCCCGTACCGCTCATCGGTGCACCTGCCCGTCCTCACCGACACCCAGTGGGACGTCCTCCTCGACACGATCGCGGCCCGAGCCGGGCACCTCGCCGCACTCCTCGACGACGAGATGCCCGCCGAACTCGTCGACGACGCCCGCCAGGCAGGCGTCCCCCTCCTCCCGCAGCCCACCGAACTCGACCCGGACTGCTCCTGCCCCGACTGGGGATACCCCTGCAAGCATGCCGCCGCGCTCTGCTACGCCATCGCCGCCACCATCGACGCCGACCCGTTCGTACTCTTCGCACTACGCGGGCGCGGCCGCGAGGAGGTCTTCGCCCAGCTGCGCGGCCGCCGTACGGCACCCCGGCAGACCGCCGCTCCACCCGCCCCGACCGGCATTCCGGCAGCCGCCGCGTACTCCCGCTGGGCCGAGCACGCCCCTGTGCTGCCCGAACTCCCGGAACCAGCCGCCCACACAGCCGCGCTGCCCGTGGCCCCACCACCCGGCACCGGCGTGGCCACCCCGGACCTGGAGCACCTCATGGCCGACGTCGCGACCCGCGCCGCGCGGATTCTCGGGGGCGACACCACCAGCCTGCACCTGTCCCAGCACCAGGACGCGGTCCGCATCGCCGCGAGCAGTCCCGGACCCGAGTGGTTCCACCACCTGATCCAGAACAGCGGTACCAAACCGACCGCGTTCGCCCGTCTCACCCGTGCCTGGCGCCACGGCGGCCCCACCGGCATCACCGTCGCCGAGCAGGCCCACACCCCCGACCCGACGATGATGACGGCCGCCCGTACCGCCCTGGCCGAGGCCCTCGCCGATATGACCGCCGCCCCCGCCCCTCTCCGGGCCTGGCGCAACCGCCTCACCCTCACCAGCCACGGCATCCAACTGCGCCTGGGCCCCGACACCCGCTGGTACCCCTACCGCAGGGAGGACGACGGCGAATGGTGGCCCGCCGCACCGGCCGACACCGACCCGGTCGCCGCGCTCACCTCCGTCTGGCAGCAGAACGGGGAGTAACGCGTACGCGGGCCCCGTCAACCAGCTCCCTCAGCCGACAAGTTCACGTCGGTCAAGCTTTTTTCACCTATCGCAGCCTGATCCGTCGAAAATACCGTCTCGGTTGCGTGCCGGAATCCCCACATGCATGGGCCCGCCGATCGCTGGCCCGTATCTTCAGCGGTCGACGGAGGGGGCGAGAACTGTATGCGCGCGGAGGCAGCCGAGTCGGCCTGGGGACGCGAAGGGCTGAGCCGCCACAGCCCGACTACCCGCTGTTCGCCGAGGGCCCCGTCCGGCGAGCAGCGGACTACTGGGCGTTCCTGGGCCCTCCCGTGTGACTTGCTACGCCCGGCTGTCTTGCCCTCTCAACGTGGCGGCAGCCGAGGCGGAGCGACACGATCTGGACGACGTGGGCTGCTTTCCTTTGCTGTGCCGGGTCGAGAATCGGCACCGCCGTGTGGGCGCCGGCCCGGTACCAGACAACAGGCGGCGGTTCCGCGCACGAAGTCGAAGCTGCTGAATAGACCGCAACCATCACCACCAAGGAGCCGGCATTGAGCGAAGAGACCACCAGCACCATGCCACCCATGCCTGCGATGCCCGGTACTCCTCCGAGCGTTCCCAGCGCTTCCCGGGTGAGCCGTTGGCGGTCCGTGGCTATCGCGTTGACAGTCATCAACGCCGTCACTCTTGGAGGTGCTGGGTATCTCGCTTATCAGCTGCAGCAAAAGGACAGTGTGCGAAGCGAGGAGGTCCGAGCGGCCTCCAAGGAAGGTGCCCAGGACGCGTACCCCGACGCGGTCCCGGCCGCTGAGAAGCCGAGTGCGAGTGCGAGCCCATCCCCTACTGCTTCGTACACGACGGTCTACAACGACGGGAACGAGCCGTTCGATCCTGCTTGCGCTGGCGGTATCGCGGACGGCCTGATTGACGCGCAGGGCCGTAGGTTCGACGAGATCGACGCTCTGTACTCGGTGCGGGGCAACGAGGGCATCTGCAGTGGTGAGGAGCTGCAGCCGGGGTTCACGCGAAAGGTTCTGTACGTGTACCGGGTTCCGGATAGCGCCAAGCCCGCGATGTGGTCGTTCTCCAACAGTGAGACGTTCGACGACCAGAGCACGCTGGTCAGGCTGCGCTAGTCCAGCCCGCCCCCGCGAGTCCGTGCGGGGGCGCACCCCACCACCAAGGGCCCATCCTGATGCGCCTTCACCTCGCCCGGCCACCGAAGTCATTGGCCCCGACGTGTAGGTAGACCCCCTGGCTCCCTTCCTGGGCCTCACGTGCCGGTCCCGCTACCTGCACTGACCATCGAGGAGAACCCGTTGAGCACCCTCAGCCCGTGCCGCCCAGGTGACCCCAGCCGGATGGGCCCGTATCGGATCGTTGGCCGTCTCGGCACCGGTGGCATGGGTACCGTCTACGCCGGACTCGCCAAAGGTGGCGCCCGTGTCGCCCTGAAGGTGATCCACCCCGAGTACGCGCAGGACCCGGAGTTCCGGGCCCGGTTCCTCCGCGAAGTGGAGCTGTCGGCCCGCGTCCAGGGCCCGTCTCTGCTGCGGCTGGTCGGCGCGGACCCGCACGCGGCCCAGCCGTGGCTGGCGACCGAATACGCTCCCGGGCCTACCCTCGGCGCCCACATCGCCGCCCATGGCCCGCTGCAGGGCGTCAACCTGTATGCCCTGGCGGCCGGCACCGCTCAGGCGCTCGCGGCGATCCACGACGAGGGTGTGGTGCACCGGGACATCAAGCCAGCGAACGTCATCCTCGCCCCCGCAGGGCCGCGCGTGTTGGACTTCGGCATCGCCCATGCCTTCGAGGGGACCTCGGTGACGCGTACAGGGGTGATGATCGGCACCCCGGGCTGGATCAGCCCCGAGCAATACCAGGGCGCCCCGGCAGGCTACGAGGCGGACGTGTTCACCTGGGGTGCGCTGGTCGCCTATGCCGCCACCGGCCGCCCGCCATTCGGCACCGGAGCCCCCGACGTTATTGCGCTTCGCATCATGAGCGATCCGCCGGACCTCGGAGGGATGCCAGAGGATCTGCGGGGTCTTGTGCAGATGGCGATGCGCAAGGACGTCGCCGCCCGGCCAAGCGCAGCGCTGCTCGCGAAGGCTGGCGCCACACTACTGGGCTCCCAGGCAACGCAGGTCATTGCCGGAGACGGGCTGGAGCCGACCCGAGTTCCCGATGCCATGACGGCGGTGTGGGACATGCCTGCCGTGGAGGGCCTGTCGTGGGACCACCCGTCGAACTTCCGTGAGCGGTTGGCGATCGTCACGATCAGCGGGGTCCTGCTCGCCGCCATCGCTATCGGCGTGAGCATCGCACTCGCAGACGGCGACAAGACCGCTCAGAGTGCCCGCACCTCCGTCACGCCTACCCCCACTGCGGAGCCGAGCCAGAGCGAGAGCGTCGGGGAAGTGCCGGAGTTCGACGTGACGCCCTCTCCCGAGCCCGTTGCTCCTGAGTCGCCCATCGACAGCCCAGATAGCGACACCTTCTACGAGCACGAAACCGGAGAGCCGACCCCGAACAGTCTCAAGCGAGCCATGGTTCCCAGTACGGACAAGGCGGAGATCCGCGTTGCTGGCACGGCCGTCCATGAGGTGTTCCGTGAGTACAGGGGCAACGCCCGCGTCCAGCACCCCGATTATGAGAGCAGCAGGTGGATCTCCGCAGGGTTCGACCGCGACCGGAGGCTGATGTGGGTATGGGCGGACAAGCCCGAGTGGGATCAGGAGGCAGGAAGAACCTGGGCCCTGACGGCCATTGAAGCCACCTGCCAAGTCCTGCAAGACGAGAAAGCTGCAAACCCCGGATGGAGGTACTCCCAGTATGCGGTGGGCGTACTCGACGATGATGGCCACCTCGGCGAAACCATGTTCTATTGGGACAGCGCCACAAGTGCGGACTGCAGCGACGCCTGGGCCAACTGGGCCAACTGACCACGTCCCCGTGATCCCGGCCCGCTGGACGAAACGCGGCTCTGGCTCTGCTGCCGCCAGTGGGATCACGAACTTCGTGAAGCCCATCTCCTGGTGGCGGCCGGCGAAGTCGACGAATGTGTCCAGGGAGCCGAGGATCGTGTTGTGCTGAGGTGAAGCCGGTCAGCAGGTCTTGGCGAGCTCCGTCGCGTCCCGGCCGGTCTCCGCGCACGCCTTGCCGAGCTTCTCGATCTGCCCGCGCAGGGCCTCCACCGACTGCTCCAGCGTCCCCGCCTCATACAGCTCGGGCCGCTCGTCGTCACCGATGCCTGCCCGTACCTGGCGGCCAGCTTCAGCCCGCGCGGCCCGGTCGCCGCCACCGCGAACGGTAGCCGGGGCCGCTACAAGCAGCCCGGGAGGTTCCGGGACTCCTCGGCCGAGTAGAAGGTTCCCCCGCTCGGTCACCGCGCCCTCGGTGAGCAGCCGGTCCAGCAGCGGCACGAACTCGGCGAATCGGTCCGCCCGCTCGTTCGGCGTCCGCACCTCCTGGCCGAGTTCGGTGGCGTCGAAGCCGTTGCCGTCGGCGCCGATGCCAAGCGTGATCCGGCCGCCGGGGATGTCGTAGAGCGAGATCAGCTCCTTGGCCAACGTCACGAGTGCCTGAAACTAGGCGACGTGACGTGAGTGCCCAGTCGGAGGCGGTTCGTGGCCGTGGCTGCAGAAGTGACGGTCGGCAGGGCACCGAATCAAGGGCCGTCTCGGAAGCTGCGCCAGGACAGGCGGTCGTAGGCGTACGCGGCGTGGAGACCGAGCTCCTCGGCCCTATGCCACTTGGCGCGGCCACCCTCGCGCTCTGGAGCGTGATGGTCTCACCGCCCGACGAGGGCTTCCCAAGCTGCGGCGATCCGAGCCGCGCCTGGCCCGACGCCCGCGGGTGCCCCCCTCTCCAGGACAGCGACGGCGCATGGCGGCCCGCTACACAGGCCGACATCGACCCGGCCATCGCGCGTTGCGCTCACCGCAGTCTGGCGGCAGAACGGGGAATGACACAGACAGTCTCGAAGAGGGCACAAGTTCACGTCACACAACTTCCACCACCCGGTGACGCTCGCCAAGGGGCGGCGAACAGCGCGTCAATCGTCTGGCCAAAGCTGGCAGTTGCCGCCAAGCCCAAGCTACGCTCACGCACGCACAACCCCACAAACAAACACAGATGACCCCGGCGGTGCTACCAACACCCCGGGGCCTGACACCGAAGGAAGAGACCCTTCAATGCGCATCAATCGTAGCGCGCGCACGCGCTGCTTCACCGTCCTGGGCAACGAAGTCCTACGGGACCGCCGCCTCAGCTTCACCGCCCGTGGCCTCCTCGCGTACATGCTGTCCCTTCCGGACGGCGCCCGAGAGGACGTCCGTACCCTCGCCGACAAGAACCCCGGCCTCGGCCGCCGGGGCATCGCCAAGGCGCTCGACGAGCTGATCGAGTACGGCTACTACGTCCGCCGTACGGCGAGAGACCAGGACAGCGGCCAGGTCCGCACCGAAACCCACGTCTTCGACACCCCGCACACCGCCGCAGGCGCGGCACCGCTTCCCGCATCGGCGGGAACCGGCGAGGCGGGTTCCGGGAAGACGGGAGCGTCCCCCCAGGAGGAAAAGAACCCGGAGAAAGAACCCACCCACCCCGCGCCCGTACCGGAAGCCACAGGGCGCGGCGCCGCGCTGCTGGCCCGCCTGGGCAGGGCCGAACCGAAGCTGACACTGAGCGCCGCCGACGCGCTCGCCCTGGCCCCGCTGGCCACGCCATGGCTGCGGGCGGGGGTGTCCGAGCTGGAAGCCCGCGCACTCCTCACCGCCGGACTGCCCCCGGTAGTGCACAGCGCACGCGCACTCCTCGCCAACCGCCTGGTACGCAAGCTGCCAGCACCACGTACCCAGCGGGACTCTGCCGCACCAGCAGCACCACCGGCAGAGTGCGCAGAATGCCGCGCCCCCTTGCCAGGCGGCCAGCAGACCGGCATCTGCGCGGCCTGCGCCGTCCGCGCCGGAGCGTCAGCACCCCCTGCCAGCCAGGCGGCACCGGCCGTGGACGCGGTAGCCGAACGCGTGGCGGCACTCCGCGCAGTGCTGCGTGCCCGACCGACGGCCGCCATGGGCCAAGCCTGAGCGGCCGACCCACCGCCCTGGCAACGGCGACCGCCCACCCCAAGGCCCCCAAGGCCCCTGGTGCGCCCCTACCGAGCCTCGCGCCGGGCGGTCTTCCACACCTCTGCCAGTCGACGACCCTCCGCACACGGCAGCGGCTCGGTACGGCATGCCGTGCACTCCACGGAGTGGTCGAGGTAGACCCGGTAGGCGGTCTGCGCACGGGTGTGCGCGGCCGTGGCGGCGATGCGCTGGATCTGGCCGGGCCCGCTCCCGCTGTTCACCGCCGCCTCCGGTGCCGTCGGGTGTGGTTGCGGATCTCGACATTGCAGTCCGTCACCGCCGAGCGGTCACCGCGCCCATCAGCGTTGGCACGCTGCTCGGCCAGGGCGGTGCAGACGTCACAACCAGGTTCGGGCTCGGGCCAGTCGAGTGGGAGGTCAAGCGTGATGGGCTGATCCATGGTCGCCATCCGGACACACCTTCCGGTGAGGTAGCCCGCCTGGTCTGGATGTGCGGCATCGCGCGGGCGGAGGCATGGGACTGCCGCTGGTCACGACGCTAGGGAGGTGATGTGCGACGCAGCCAGCGATGTGCGGAAGTTTGCGAAGCCGCTTCTCGTCCCGAGAGTTGACGGCTTTGCACCCTTGACCGAGCCCTTCTGGCGCGGGACGGTGACGCAAAGAACTGCAACCCGTGGTCGATGGAGGCTGACATGCCACTACGGTTCATCGGGATCGACCCCGACACGAAGACAGGCGACTCCCCGACCGTATGGGTCGACCAGGACAAACAAGAACTCGTCGTCCAAGGATGGAAGCCGGGCCCACAACTCGAAGCTGAATGCGCCGCGTTCGAGGCGCCGGGTCACGCCGTCGGCATCCCGGACGACGAGGCCGTCATCCGAATCCCCGCCAGGATGGTGCACATGATCAGGGAGGCGTGCGATGTCCTTGAGCGTACCGACGCTCGCTGAACTTATGGACGGCTGCACCCGGTCCGCCGTGCACCTTGAGATGCGCGACCACTACGGAGTTGCAGCAGAGGCGGCTGACTTCCGGGCGTGGCTAGAGACGGGCCGCCTCGACACCGATCCAGACTCGCCGGGCTGGGCGCCCTGGGTCGCCCTCGTCTCTCGCACGGTGGCGCGCGGCGTCGCGGTGCGGCGCGCCCGCATCGTGTCCGAGCCCGTTTCCGACTACATCCACTACGAGCATGCCTCCACCGTCGTCAATGTGAACGCCGGTGAAGAGGTGCGATGGCTGCCCCGTAGGCGAGCGTCCGGCATCGCGCTGCCGGGCAACGACTTCTGGCTGTTCGACGACCGGACCATCCGGTGGGGCTACTTCTCCGGCGACGGCGCCCTCGTCGGCCACGAAGTCTCCGAAGACCCCGCAGCCGCGAAGCTGTGCACAGAGGCCTTCGACACAGTCTGGGCCCGTGCCGTCCCGCACAGCCAGTACGAGATCCACTGACCAGGAAGCACCGGCAGCCAGCTCATGTCCGTCTCTCCGTCATCATCTGCCCAGGCGGCGCGTGAATCCGTCGCCCATCGGCTGCGTGACCTGCGCAAGGAAGCCGGGCTGACAATCAAGGAGCTTGCCCGCCAGTGCGGCTGGCATTACTCGAAAACCTCCCGTGTCGAGAATGCCCTCACTGGCCCCACGGCGACGGACATCCGGAAGTGGTGCGCGGCCGCAGGCGCCGGGGACCAGGCGCGGGATCTGATCGTTCAGTCCCTCAACGCCGAGTCGATGTACCGGGAATGGCGCCACCAGGTACGCAACGGCCTCAAGCAGTTGCAGCACAGCCTCGTGCGGCTTTACCGCGAGACCGAACTCCTCCGCGTGTACTCCTCCATGCTTGTGCCAGGACTGCTGCAGACCGAGGGGTATGCGGCGGCCGTGCTGCGCACAGCCGCACGTTTCCGAGAGCTCCCGGTCGACGACAGCCTGGAGGCGGCCAGGGCCCGGATCGAACGGTCTCGGGTGGTCCATGAGCCGGGGCATCGCTTCGTGTTCGTGATTGAGGAATCCGTGCTGCACTACCAGATGGCTGATGTGGATGCGATGGCTGCCCAGCTCGGCAATCTGCTCAGCGCGGGCGCATTGCCAGCGGTGTCGCTCGGCATCATCCCGGCGGCGACGCGCGAGCGGACACATTGGCCGGAGGAGACGTTCAGCGTGTACGACGACAAGCTCGTCTCGGTCGAGCTGGTCTCCGCGGAGGTGAAGGTAACGCAGCCGTCGGAGATTGCCCTGTACCTGAAGGCGTTTGAGCAGCTGCGCGGCATGGCGGTGTACGGGGCCGACGCGCGGGCCCTGATCGTCAAGGCGATCGACGCGCTGCGCTGACCCCAGGCCGCTCGTTCGCGGCGCCTCAGTCGAGACAGAACTCGTTGCCCTCAATGTCCTGCATCGTGATGCAGGACTCATTGAAGCCATCGGCACGCTGGACCAGCACGCACACCGCGCCCAGCGCGACCAGACGTGCGCATTCGGCCTCGAGCGTGGCGAGCCGCTCTTCGCCCACGAGCCCGGCCCCGGCCCGCACGTCCAGGTGGACCCGATTCTTGGCGACCTTGCCCTCGGGGACGCGCTGGAAGAACAGTCGCGGGCCGACACCCGAGGGATCAACGCAAGCGAACGCTGAGCCCTGTTGCTCGGGCGGCAGCGAGCGGTCGAAATCGCCCCAGCTGGCAAACCCCTCCGGCGGCGGCGGTACGACGTACCCCAACACCTCACACCAGAAGCGAGCCAGACGCTCGGGGTCCGCACAGTCGAAGGTGACCTGGAACTGCTTGATCGACGCCATCGCTTCACCATACTCATGTGCGGGAAGTGGGGCCCATGAGTGGTGTGTGGGCGCCGGGCTGGCGCCCCAGCCCGGACCGGCCCGTTCCTGACCAACGTGCCTCGCTGCCCGTACGGGAACGGGGATCAGCCGTAGAGCTTGTTCAGCGCGGTGCGGGTGGTGCCCTTGAAGTCCTTGATCGGGGCGTCCTTGAGCCAGCCCATCTGCCCCCATTCGATGAAGGTCACGGTCCGTCCGGTGCTCCCCACGGAGAACAGGTGGATGTCCTTCGTACCGACTTCGCGGTGGTTGGTGTCCAGGCTGTACACGTACGCTCCGGCCTTCACCCGGACCTTTCCGTGCGTGCGGCTGGTCGCGTCCCACTCCGGGGACTCCTGCTCAATACGCTCACCGCAGCTGAGCAGCGCGCGGCGCAGCTTGGTGACGAGCGCGAAAGCCTCGGCCCTGCTCGCCGTGACGGTGGTGACCTGCTGGCCGCCCGTGTCCAGCTCCGTACGGAATTCGCGGTGCCGGGTGCCCTGGGCCGGGATGACACCCTCGGCGCAGAGGACCCCGTACTCCGGCAGCCCGTCGGTGACCGGGTCGGCCGTCCACGGGGTGGACGACGGCGGCATCTCGTGCGCGGAGAGGAACGCGGGCTCCGGGGTGGTGGTGGTCGTGGTCGTGGCCGGGGTCGCGTGGGCCGTGCTCAGCGGTACGGCGACGGCCAGGGCGAGGCAGAGTGCGGCGCCGGAGGCCGTGAGCGAGGTGCGGAATGCGATCATGGCGATATCCCTCGATACGTGGTCGTTGGAGACGTTGAGGATGTTGAGGACGTTGAAGACACCGACCAGACTCGGGAGTTGACCGGGGGAGCGCAAGCGATCGGGAAGCGTGGGCCGGGGTGGAACGATTCCACCCCCACTGACGTGGACGTACGTGAGCGGGGTGGAACAGGTCCGGGGCAGTGACAGGGGGCGGGACGGATGGCCAGAGCACGCGAACCCGAGGTCGAGGAGTTCGCGGAGCGGGTGCGCGCGCTCAAAGACCGTTCCGGCCGCAGTTACGGAGCACTCGCGCGACGGCTGAACATCAGCGCGTCGACGCTGTACCGCTACGCGTCGGGGGAGGCGGTACCGGCGGAGTTCACGCCGGTCGAGCGGCTGGCCCGGCTGTGTGGCGTCTCGGCCGATGAACGGGTGCGCCTCCAGCGGCTGTGGATTCTCGCGGACGCGGTCCGCCGCCCCTCGTCCACGGCGACGCGCGGTGCGCACACGGCACCCGCACCCGCACCCGCGTCGGCGTCGGCGTCGGCGTCGGCGTCGGAGACACCGGAGGCACCGGAGACCGTCGAGACCGCGGAGACCCCTGAGTTCCCCGAGGCCCCCGACACCCCGGACCAGGACTCCGCGGCACCGACGGAGCACGCCGAGCAGACATCGCCTGCCCCATACGCCCTGCCCGCCCCTCCCGCCCCGTACGCGCCAGAGCCGTCCGCCGGCCGACAGCGGACGCCCACCCCCTTCCGCGCGCGCCGCCGCTGGGCCGCACTCGCCGCCGCCGTCGTCACCGCCGCGGTCGGCATCGGCATCGGGCTGGGCACCCTGGCCGCCTCCAATCCCGGGTCCGAGTCCGGGTCCAGGTCCGGGTCCAGCACCGCACCAGGGGCAGGTCCCGGGTCAAAGGCAGCGGCAGGGGAAGGAACTGAGGCAGAGGCAGAGGCAGAGACCGAGCCCGGGGCTGGGCCTGGGACCGAGACAGGTACCGAGGCAGGGGGCAGAACAGGGACCGAGGCTGGGCCCGAGCCTGGAGCTGAGGCAGGGACCAAAGGCGGGGCGGAGACCCCGCCGACCAGAAACCAGGGATCCCCCACAGACGTCGCCACCCCCGAAGTGCCGTTCACCTGGACCGCGAAGCCCGACCTCAGGCCGGACGGATGCGGCCACACCTTCCTGGCCGACCGCGATCCAGCCGACGTCCCCGCGCCCCCGACGCAGGCCCCCGCGCGCTGGGTGAGCTCCCAGAGCGCGGTGCAGGGCGCGTTCACCCAGCTGCGTGTCACGGTCCAAGGCGCGTCGCCGGACCGTGCGGTGGTGCTCGAAGCTCTGCGCGTACGGGTCACGCAGCGCGCCGCGCCCCTCGAGTGGAACGTCTACACGACGACCGGCGGCTGCGGCGGCGCGCTCACGCCCCGCCGCTTCGACGTGAACCTCGACAAGCCCCGCCCTCGCGCCCGCCCGGTCGCGGGCTTCGACGGCGAGGCCCAGCGGGAGATCCCCGCGGTGTCGTTCCCGTACACGGTGACCTCCGATGACCCCGAAGTGCTGCTGGTGCAGGCGAGTACGGCCACCTGCGACTGCCGTTGGAGCCTGGAACTGGAGTGGAGCGCCGAAGGCCGGTCGGGCACGGTCGAGATCACCGACGAGAACGGCCAGCCGTTCCGCACCAGTGGCATCAAGGACCGCCCGTTCTTCGGGTACGACGACGCCACCGGCCGCTGGCTCGCCCAGGAGCAAGGCTGAGCGTCACCGCCCACGCCGCCGCATCAAATGTGCGCCCTCCCGCACGCACGAGAGGCATATGCGGCACGATAAGGAAGTGACTGAGCAAACCGGCCGCCCCGGACACCCCCACCAGGTCCCCACCCCCTCGCCCTCCCCGACGCGACTGATCGCCACGGACCTGGACGGCACCCTGCTGCGCGACGACAAATCGGTGTCCGAGCGGACGATCGCCGCACTCGGCGCCGCCGAAGAGGCCGGAATCGAGGTCTTCTTCGTCACCGGCCGCCCGGCCCGCTGGATGGACGTCGTCAGCGACCACGTACACGGCCACGGCCTGGCGATCTGCGGCAACGGCGCCGCCGTGGTCGATCTGCACGGCGGCCCCGGCACCCACCGCTTCGTCAAGCTCCGCCCCCTGGAGCGCGCGACCGCGCTCGGCGTCATCGACGTCCTGCGCACCGCCGCCCCCGGCTCCTCGTTCGCCGTGGAACGCACCGGCGGCATTCACCACGAGCTCGGCTACCCGCCGATGTTCCTCGACCCCGCCGTGACCATCGCCCCGGCAGAGAAGCTGCTCGCGGAGCACTCCGACGTCGCCGACCAGCCGATACTCAAGATCCTCGCCCACCACGCCGAGCTGTCCCCGGACGCCTTCCTCACGCTGGCCCGTATCGCCGTCGGCGACCGCGCGTCGGTCACCCGCTCCAGCCCGACCGCGCTCCTGGAGATCAGCGCGCCGGGTGTCTCCAAGGCGAGCACCCTCGCGCTGTGCTGCGCCGAGCGCGGCATCTCCGCGGAGGAGGTCGTGGCCTTCGGCGATATGCCGAACGACGTGGAGATGCTGACCTGGGCGGGCACCTCGTACGCCATGGGCAACGCGCACGAGGACGTGATCGCCGCGGCCTCGGGCAGAACCGTCGCCAACAACGAGGACGGTGTCGCGGTGATCATCGAGCAGATCCTCCGGCAGCAGGCCCGCTAGCGCTCTGCGCAGAGCGCTAGAGCTCTGCGCCCAGCGCTAGAGCTTGACGCCCCGCTCGGCCAGCCACCGCACCGGATCGACCCCCGACCCCAGCTGTGGAGTGAGCCGCACCTCGAAGTGCAGGTGCGGCCCAGTCGAGTTGCCCGTCGTGCCCGCCTGCCCGATCCACTGGCCGGGACGCACCCGCTCCCCCTGGTCGACGGTGACCGCCGCCAGATGCGCGTACTGCGAGTAGTAGCCGCCCTTGTGCCGCACGAGGATCTCCATGCCGAACCCCGCCCCGCACTTCACCCGCACCACCTTCCCCGCACCCACCGCCCGCACCGGCGCCCCGATGCCGACCGCGAAGTCCTGCCCGGTGTGCCGGTTCGCCCAGCGCGCGCCCGTTCCGCCGAATCCCGCCGACAGCTCGTACGTCTCCACCGGCGCCACCCACTTCCGGCCGGTGATGGGCGGCGGCTCTTCCAGGCGTACGGCACCACGGCAGCGGCCCGCCGTGACCTGACGGTCCGCCTCGCTCTGCAGCGTCCACCGCGCCTCGTCCAGCTTCTTCTCGATGCCCCGCTTCAGCCCGGCAAGACCCGCCGTGCGTTTCTCCAGGGCGTGCCAGGCCGCCTTCGCCTTCTGCTCGTCGGCGTCCAGGCGGAGCGCGGCCCGCCGGGTCTTGGCGATGGCGTTGTCGACGGCCAGGTCGGCCTGCCAGACGGCCCGCTGACCGCGCATCAGCTCATCGGGGTTCTGGGCCAGGAGCAGCTGGGCGGTGTACGGAATGCCGCCACCGGTGCGGTACTGGGCGCGGGCGATGCGGCCGAGGTCGGCCCGCAGCATCCGTACCTCCCGCCGCTGGTCCTCCAGCAGTCGCCCCAGCCGCTTGGCCTCGGCGCGCTGGCGGTCGGCGGCCCGGCGGCCCTTCTCGTACGCCTGGGTCGCGGTCGCCGCCTCCTCGTACAGCCGCGCCACCTTGGCGCTGGTTCCGGCCTCTTCGGCGGAGCGGTCCGGCGCTTCGGAGGCCACGGCGGGCGCTACGAGCGCTACGAGCGCGCTGAGCACGGCGAGCGTGGTCATCAGCGGGGCGAACGGGCGGAGAGTCGGGGCGAGTCGGTGACGCATTTACGGATCGTCACCCGGCCGGGCCGACGACGCCCGTACGAAGCCCGCAACGGGGTGACCCGTGCCCCGTACGGGCCAGCCACACTGCGCCGAACAGCCGCCAGCCACCCGGACGTACGGAGCCTCACGGTCAAAGGAACGGCGCCTGGGGGTCAGAACGGCGCTTGCCACACCAGCGTCGTACCGCCCCGGCCCCCGTCTTCGTCTCCGCCCCCGTCGCCGCCCTCGCCTCCGCCTCCGTCGCCGATCCCCGGCCCGTACCAGCTCTCCCCGCCGAGCTCCTCGGCCCGCCGCCTGAGGTTCCGCAGGCCACTGCGCCGACCGCCCTCCGGGATGCCGACGCCGTCGTCGGCGACCGTGAGGCGTACCCCCTGGCTCCCGTCCGCGAGTTCCACGCCCGCCTCGACGACGACCTCGATCCGGGTGGCCTGAGCGTGCCGGAAGGCGTTGGACAGCGCCTCGCGCAGGGCCGCGATGAGGTTCTTGCCGGTCAGCTCGCCCACCAGGCTGTCCACCGGGCCGACAAAACGGTGCGCTGGCGTGAAACCCAATGGCACGGCCGCCATGTTGATCTCCCGCAGCACTCGGGTACACAGCCCGGACGGCACCTCGGTGGGGCCCTGCTGAAGGGCGAAGATCGCGGTACGGATCTCCTGGATCGTCACATCCAGCTCGTCGACCGCCTTGCTGACGCCCTCCCGTACCTCAGGGACAACCGCACCTCGCTGCGCGCTCTCCAGCATCATCCCGGTGCTGAACAGCCGCTGGATGACCAGGTCATGGAGGTCGCGGGCGATACGGTCGCGGTCCTCGAAGACCGCGAGGCGCTCCCGGTCGCGCTGTGCCTCGGCCATCATCAGCGCGAGCGCGGCCTGCGTGGCGAACTGGGTGGCGAGGGTCCGCTCGGCCTCGGTGAACGGCTGCGCGCCGGGCAGCCGCGGTGTGGCGAGCACGCCCAGCACCCGGTCATCGCTCCGTAGCGGCAGCATCATGCACGGCCCGAACCGCTCGGCCGCGGCGCCGACCAGTCGGACACCGTCAGCCGAGTCCTCCACGAAGACCGCCTCCCCCGCGAGCAGCCGCTCCACCACGGACGATTCCGGCGAAATCACCGCCCCCAGCACACCAGCGGCCACACCCCCAGTGCCCCCTTCATCCGTGGCGACCGCGGCGATCTCCAAGCCCCCCTCGGCCGCGGGCAGCAGCACCAGACCCACCGCCGAGTCGGCCAGTCCGCGGGCGTGTTCGGCGACCACGGAGAGGGATTCCTCGGCGTCGGCGCCCGCCAGCAGCGCCGTGGTCACGGCCACCGAGCCGTCGATCCAGCGCTCGCTCTGCCGGGTGGTCTCGTACAGCCGGGCATTGCCGATCTGGATTCCGGCCTCGGTCGCGAGCACCTTGACCAGCCGCAGGTCGTGCGCCGTGAAGCCCCCGGGTTCCCGCTTCTCGGTCAGCTGGAGGTTGCCGAACACCTCGTCCCCGACGCGGATCGGAACGCTGAGCCGCTCACGCTCCTTCGCGCGGACGCCGTACGTGACGGAGTCGGAGAGCCCGTCACCCGCGTCGCTGACCACCCCGATCTCGGCGTGGCGGGCGCCCGTGAGCGAGGCCGCGGTCTCGACGATGCGGTCCAGGACGGAGTGCAGCCGCAGCCCGTTGCCCACCGAGACCATCGCCTCCAGCAACTGCGGCAGCCGCGCGGCGAGGTCGTCGGGGAGGGTCCGCAGACTCCGGGCCGCCTGCTCGGCGGCCTGCGAGCCGGAGTCCGCCATACGTGAGATGCCCGAGATGTCTGCGATGCCTGACATGATCTGAGCCTAATGAGGCGGGATACCTGCGGAAAGTCGGCTCACGACCCACTCACCCACTCACCCACTCACCCACTCACCCACTCACCCACTCACCCACTCACGCACTCCGTACCGCGAGCAGCTCCGTCTCCCGCTCGCGCTCCCGCATCCGCCGCAGCGGCCCGTCCACCTCGGCCAGTTCCTCGTACCGCCCGCGCTGCACCACCCGGCCCTCGTCCAGGACGAGCACCTCGTCCACCGCCTCCACTCCGGCGAGCCGGTGGGTGATCAGCAGCGTCGTCCGCCCCTCGGTCGCGGCCAGCAGATCGGCGGTCAGCGCGTCGGCCGTCGCCAGGTCCAGGTGCTCGGCCGGTTCGTCCAGGACCAGTACGGGGAAGTCCGCGAGCAGCGCGCGGGCCAGCGCCAGCCGCTGCCGCTGGCCACCCGACAGCCTGGCGCCGTGCTCGCCCACCAGGGTGTCAAGACCTGCGGGCAGCGACTCCGCCCAGTCCAGGAGTCTGGCCCGGCGCAACGCGTCGCGCAGTTCGTCGTCGGTGGCGTCGGTGCGGGCGAGCCGCAGATTCTCGCGTACGGAGCTGTCGAACAGGTGCGCGTCCTGGGCGCACAGGCCGACCAGGCGCCGTACGTCGTCCCCGTCCAGCTCCGCGGCCGGAACCCCGCCGAGCGTGTAACCGCCGTGCTCGGCGTCCAGGAAGCGCAGCAGCACCTGGGCGAGCGTGGTCTTGCCGGAGCCGCTGAGCCCGACGACCGCGACGCGCTTGCCCGCGGTGAGGGTCAGATTGACTCCGGCCAGCGCGGCCCGGTCCTGGCCCGGGTGCCGGGCGACCAGCCCCCGCACCCGCAGCGGGAAGGGATCGGCCGGTGCGCTCGCCGGACACGCGGGCTCCCGTACGGGCTCCGGTGCGTCGAGTACGTCGTAGATCCGCTCCGCGCTCTTCTTCACCCGCTGCCGGTACTGCACGGCCAGCGGCAGCCCGGTCACCGCCTCGAACGCGGCGAGCGGCGTGAGGACGACGACGGCCAGCGCCACCCCGTCCAGCCGCCCCTCGCGTACGCCCTGCACCCCGACCAGCGCGACCGCCGCGACGGTGAGCCCACAGACCAGCGCGGAGAGCCCGGCGCCGAGCGCGGTGGCGGTCGCGGCCCGGGACGCGAGCGAGGTCAGCTCGGCATCCGCCCGCCGGGTCTGCCGGGACCGTGCGGGCAGCGCCCCGGCGACGGTCAGTTCGGCCGTACCCGTGAGCAGGTCGGCCACCCGGGTGGCCAGCACCCCGCGGGCGGGCGCCAGGCGGCGCTCCGTACGACGGGCCAGCGCGCCGCTCAGCAGCGGCACCCCGACCCCGGCGACCAACAGCCCCACCGCGAGCAGGACACCAGCCTCCGGCAGCAGCCAGGCGGTGAACCCGGCCGCGCCGACACCGACGACGGCGGCCGCGCCCACCGGCAACAGCCAGCGCAGCCAGTAGTCCTGGAGCGCGTCCACATCCCCGACCAGCCGGGACAGCAGATCGCCGCGCCGCGTGGTGCGCAGCCCAGCGGGCGCGAGCCGCTCCAGCCTGCGGTACACCGCGACCCTGGTGTCGGCCAGCATCCGCAGTACGGCATCGTGCGTGACCAGGCGTTCGGTGTACCGGAAGACGGCGCGTCCGATGCCGAACGCCCGTGTCGCGGTGACCGCGACCATCAGATAGAGCACCGGTGGCTGCTCGGAGGCGCGCGAGATCAGCCAGCCGGAGGTGGCCATCAGCCCGACCGCGCTCCCGAGCGCGAGACTCCCGAGCAGCAGACCGAGGCCCAGCCGCCCCCACCGCTCCCGGGCCATCCGCCGCACCCGCGCCAGCACTCCGCGCCCCGAACCCCCGGCCTGCCCAGCCGAGTCGGCGGCCCCGCCCGCCCGACCGTCAGCCGAGGGCCCGTCAGCGGCGGCGGCTGAGGCCGGGACCACCGGTTCCTGCCGGGCCGCCCCCTCGCCCTCGCCGAGACCCGGCCGCGAACTCCTCAGGCTGGGCGGCTCCCCCTCCACCCGTACCACCCGGTCAGCGACCGCGAGCAGCGCGGGCCGGTGCACCACCAGCAGCACCGTCCGCCCGACGGCAAGGCGCCGGACCGCGTCCACCACCTCCGCCTCGGTCTCCCCGTCCAGCGCGGCCGTCGGCTCGTCCAGGAGCAGCACCGGCCGGTCAGCGAGGAACGCCCGGGCCAGCGCCAGCCGCTGCCGCTGCCCCGCCGACAGCCCGGCCCCGTCCTCACCGAGTACGGTGTCGGCCCCGTCGGGCAGGGCGTCCACGAACGCCAGCGCCCCCGCGTCGCGCAGCGCCTCCCGCACCGCCGGCGCCCCGGCGTCCGGCCGCGCGAGGCGTACGTTCTCCGCGATCGACCCGGCGAACAGCTGCGGCCGCTGCGGCACCCACGCGATCCGCTCCCGCCAGGCCGCCAGGGACAGCGCGGCGAGATCGGCCCCTCCCACACACACCCGCCCCTCGTCCGGCCGGACAAACCCGAGCACCGCGCTCAGCAGCGTCGACTTGCCCGCCCCACTCGGCCCGACGAGCGCCACCGTCTCCCCGGGCTCGACCCTGAACGACGCCGCAGAGACGGCCGCCGTATCCCGCCCGGGATACCGGACCGTCACCCCCTCCACGCTCAGCGCCCCCGCGGGCACCGCCCCGGCCCCGCCCACCGGGACCGGCGTCTCCAGCACGGCGAAGATCTCCTCGGCCGCCGCGAGCCCCTCCGCCGCCGCGTGGAACTGCGCGCCGACCTGCCGCAGCGGCAGATACGCCTCAGGCGCCAGGATCAGCACCACCAGACCGATGTACAGGTCCATCTCGCCGTGCACCAGCCGCATGCCGATGGTCACCGCGACCAGCGCGACCGACAGCGTGGCGAGAAGCTCCAGCGCGAACGACGACAGGAAGGCGATCCGCAGCGTCCGCAGGGTCGCCCGGCGGTACTCACCGGTGATCTTCCGGATCGACTCGGCCTGTGCCTTGGCCCGTCCGAACACCTTCAGCGTCGGCAGTCCGGCGACCACATCGAGGAAGTGCCCGGACAGCCGGGACAGCAGCCGCCACTGCCGGTCCATCCGGGCCTGCGTCGCCCAGCCGATCAGCACCATGAAGACCGGGATCAGCGGCAACGTCCCCACGATGATCGCCGCGGAGACCCAGTCCTCGGTCACGATCCGCGCGAGCACCGCGACCGGCACCACGACGGCCAGGCCCAACTGCGGCAGATAGCGCGCGAAGTAGTCGTCCAGCGCGTCGACGCCCCGGGTGGCCAGCGCGACCAGAGATCCGGTGCGCTGTCCGCTCAGCCACCCAGGACCGAGCGCGGCGGCCCGCTCAAGCAGCCGCCCCCGCAGCTCCGATTTCACCGCCGCGCTAGCCCGGTGCGCGGCCAGTTCGGTGAGCCAGCCGACGACCCCACGGCCCATCGCCACGGCGGCCAGCAGCAGCAAGGGCGTACGCAGCGACGCGGCATCGAGCCCCTGCTGGAATCCGCCGACCACCACCTCGGCGATCAGCATCGCCTGGGCGACGACCAGGCCCGCCCCGGCCAGACCGAGAAGCACCACCGCGATCAGGAAGAGGCGGGTGGCTCGGGCGTACCGGAGCAGGCGCGGATCGATCGGTTTCACGTGAAACAGCCCCTAGTCAGTGCACGTCAGTCAGTACACGTCAGTCAGCGCACGTCGCTCAGTGCACGTCGGCCGCGATGTGCTGCGTACCGATCCGCTTGCGGAACACCCAGTAGGTCCAGCTCTGATAGAGCAGTACGAGCGGAGTCGCGACAGCCGCGCACCAGGTCATGATCTTCAGGGTGTACGGGCTGGACGAGGCGTTGGTGACCGTGAGGTTCCACTCCTCGTTCAGCGAGGACGGCATGACGTTCGGGAAGAGCGTCAGGAACAGCATCGCCACCGCGGCCGCGATCGTGACGCCGGAGAGCGCGAACGACCAGCCCTCGCGCCCCATCCTGATCGCCACGATGGCCCCGATCAGCGCCACCGCGGCGAGCACCATCGCGACGAGGCTCTTGGTGTTGCCCGTGTCGGCCTGCGTCCACAGCAGGAAGACCACGGCGAGCACCGCCGTCACCTGCCCCAGGCCGAGCGCCAGCTTCCGCGCCCGTACCCGGATCTCACCGTCCGTCTTGAGCGACGCGAACACCGCGCCATGGAAGGTGAACAGGAAGAGGGTGACCAGGCCACCCAGGATCGCGTACGGATTGAGCAGATCCCAGAAGGTGCCGACGTACTCCATATTCTGATCGATCTTCACCCCGCGCACGATGTTGCCGAAGGCCACACCCCACATCACCGCGGGCAGCAGCGAGGTCCAGAAGATCGCGTGCTCCCAGTTGGTCTGCCAGCGCTCCTCGTCGCGCTTGTGCCGGTACTCGAACGCGACTCCGCGGATGATCAGGCAGATCAGGATGAGCAGCAGCGGCAGATAGAAGCCGGAGAACAGCGTCGCGTACCACTCGGGGAAGGCGGCGAAGGTCGCGCCGCCTGCGGTGAGCAGCCACACCTCGTTGCCGTCCCAGACGGGACCGATGGTGTTGATCAGCACGCGCCGCTCCTTGCGGTCGCGAGCCAGCACCTTGGTCAGGACCCCGATCCCGAAGTCAAAGCCCTCCAGGAAGAAGTAGCCGATCCACAGAACGGCGATCAGGACGAACCACACGTCATGGAGTTGCATACGTCGTCAGCTCCTCAGTCCTCAGTCCTCAGTACGAGAAGGCCATCGGCCGGTCGGCGTCTGGATCATCGCCGCCGATCTTGGTGGGCGGGTTGAGGTCGGCCTCGGTGAGTTCCGGCGGCCCGGCCTTGACGTACTTGATGATCAACTTGACCTCGATGAAGGCGAGAACCGCGTAGAGCAGGGTGTAGACGACCATCGAGGTGATGACCTCGCCCTGCGAGACGTTGGGGGAGACGGCGGCGGCGGTCTTCATCACGCCGAACACGACCCAGGGCTGACGGGCCGTCTCGGTGAAGATCCAGCCCCAGGAGTTGGCGATCAGCGGGAAGAGCAGCGTCCACAGCGCCACCATCCAGTACAGGTTGGTGAGCTTCGGGCTGAGGGCCTTGTTCCTGAAGAGCACCAGATGCGGTACGTCGTCCTCACCAACTCGCATCGACTGCGGCAGCATGAACTTCTTGCGGGTGAGCCACAGTCCGAGCACGCCGATGGCGAGGGACGCCATCCCGAAGCCGATCATCCAGCGGAAGCCCCAGTAGGCGACCGGGATTATCGGCCGGTAGTCGCCCGGGCCGTACTCCTCCTGCATCTGCTCGTTGAGATCGTTGATGCCGGGGACATGCTCGTTGAAGTCGTCGTGGGCGAGGAAGGACAGCAGTCCCGGAATCTCGACCGCGACCTTGTTGTGGCCCTTGTCCACGTCGCCGTACGCGAAGAGCGAGAAGGGTGCGTTGTCCTGCCCGTCCCACAGGGCCTCAGCGGCGGCCATCTTCATCGGCTGCTGCTCGAACATGATCTTGCCGAGGATGTCGCCGCTGATGGCGACGAGCAGACCGCTGACCGCGACCGTGACCAGACCGAGCCGCAGCGAGGTCTTCATCACCGGCACATGCTTCTTGCGGGCCAGGTGGTACGCGGCGATGCCGACCATGAACGCCCCACCGACGAGGAACGCGGCGGTGATGGTGTGGAAGAACTGGGCCAGGGCGGTGTTCTGGGTCAGCACCGCCAGGAAATCGGTGAGTTCGGCCCGGCCCCTCTCCTCGTTGATCCGGTAGCCGACCGGGTGCTGCATCCAGGAGTTGGCGGCCAGGATGAAGTACGCGGACAGGACCGTGCCGATCGACACCATCCAGATCGTGGCGAGGTGGATCTTCTTCGGCAGCTTGTCCCAGCCGAAGATCCACAGTCCGATGAAGGTGGATTCGAAGAAGAAGGCGATCAAGGCCTCGAAGGCGAGCGGGGCACCGAAGACATCCCCGACGAACCGGGAGTAGTCAGACCAGTTCATCCCGAACTGGAACTCCTGGAGGATGCCGGTGACGACACCCATCGCGATGTTGATCAGGAAGAGCTTGCCCCAGAACTTGGTCGCCTTGAGGTACTTCTCCTTCTCGGTCCGCACCCAGGCGGTCTGCAGGCCAGCGACGAGTGCGGCCAGCGAGATCGTCAGGGGGACGAAGAGGAAGTGGTAGACGGTGGTGATACCGAACTGCCAGCGCGCCAGGGTCTCTGGCGCCAGAGCCAAGTCCACGTCGTCAGTCTCCTTACGTCGGCGCGGTCACTGCGGCAGTCTGCCCCGCCAACCCCGGCATCTCGGGATCAAGCAGACACGCTTGTGAACGCGTTCACATTCACAAGCATTATGTCGTACCGGTTTCCGGACCTTTCAGGGGGGGTCCCCCGCTCCCTCTCCAGGGCCTGACTTCGGCCTCAAGCGGCCTGACCCTTCCCAAAAACTTCAACATATTGTTGAATCCGCGGCATGCAGATCCGAATCTCCTGGCCCGCGGGCCACCTCACCGCGACCCTCGATGACACTCCGACCACCCAGGCACTGCGCAAGGTGCTGCCGCTGGCCGCCAGCGCCCACACCTGGGGGGAAGAGGTCTACTTCGACACGGGCGTCAGCGTCGCCCTCGAGCCCGACGCCCAGCAGGTCGTGGACCCCGGCACGGTCGCCTTCTGGACCGACGGTGACGCTCTCGCGCTGCCGTACGGGCCCACCCCGATCTCGCGCGGGGACGAATGCCGCCTGGCCAGCCCGTGCAACCTCCTCGGCGCACTCGACGGGGACCCGCGCCTGCTGGCCACCGTCCGCAACGGCGACCCGATACGCGTGGAGCTGGTCGACGCGTAAGCGCCGACCAGCTCCGAGGTGCCCCTTAGAGGCTCGTTAGAGCGCTCGTTAGAGCTCCTTACGGAAGGCCGCGGCCGCGTGCAGGAACAGGTCGTTGGCCTCCTGCTCACCGATCGTGGCCCGCATGCCCTCACCCGGGAACGGCCGCACCATCACACCGGCCCGCTCACAGGCGGCCGCGAACTCGGCCGTGCGCTCCCCCAGGCGCAGCCAGACGAAGTTGGCCTGGGTCTCCGGCACCGTCCAGCCCTGGCTCCGCAGCGTCTCGACCACCCGGGCCCGCTCGCCGACCAGCGTGCCGACCCGGCCGAGCAGCTCATCCTCGGCCCGCAGGCTCGCGACGGCCGCGTCCTGCGCGAGCTGGCTGACGCCGAACGGGACCGCGGTCTTGCGCAGCGCGGCCGCGACCGGCTCATGGGCGATCGCGAAGCCGACCCGCAGCCCGGCCAGCCCGTACGCCTTGGAGAAGGTACGCAGCACGCAGACATTCGGCCGGTCGCGGTACAGCTCGACGCCGTCCGGCACGTCGGTATCCCGGATGAACTCGCGGTATGCCTCGTCCAGCACCACCAGCACATCGCTCGGCACCTGGTCCAGGAACCGCTCAAGCTCAGCCCTGCGCACCACCGTGCCGGTCGGGTTGTTCGGGTTGCAGACGAAGATCAGCCGGGTCCGGTCGGTGATCGCCGCCGCCATCGCGTCGAGGTCGTGCACCTCCCCCGGTGTCAGCGGCACCCGTACCGACGTCGCGCCGCTGACCTGCGTGATGATCGGGTACGCCTCGAAGGAGCGCCAGGCGTAGATCACCTCGTCACCCGGGCCCGCGGTGGCCTGGAGCAGCTGCTGGGCGACACCGACCGAGCCGGTGCCGGTCGCCAGGTGCGAGACGGGCACCCCGAAGCGCTCCGACAGTTCGTTCATCAGCCCGGTGCACGCCATGTCGGGGTAGCGGTTGAAGGACCCGGCGGCCGCGGTCACCTGCTCCATCACACCGGGCAGCGGCGGGTAGGGGTTCTCGTTGGAGGACAGCTTGTACGCCACCGGCCCTCCGGCCGCCGCTGGCTTGCCCGGCTTGTAGGTCGGGATGCCGTCCAGCTCGGCGCGCAGCTTCGGGTTCGTCTCGCTCACCGCAGGTCCTCCTCGTGCCACCCAAGTTCGAATACTGCTCACCCTATGAGGATTCGGCGCCGCTGCGAATGGTCCTGGGCCGCATCTTCCGGGGGACACCGGGGGACACCGAGGGATGCCCGGGGCTCACCCGGGGCTTACCCGGGACTACCTGGGACGACCTGGGGAAAACCACCACCTCCGCGCGGAGCGGAGGGGGCGCGCCCGCCCCACAGCGTGCGCCGGTGGCTTGCGCCGTGGCGCGCATCACCCGTGAAGGTGAGTTGAGACCACTTCGAGACCTAGGGCAGCCGAGAGGTGTCTCCGGAAAGACAACCATGAGGCTAGCCTTAAACCGCGCAACCCCCTTGGCTTCCAAGGTCATTGAGGCAGGCACACCATGCAGAAACGTGCCTGTCAACGAGTGAATATGCGCGCACGCCGGACACCCTAAAGAGCCCTACTATCGGCTCGCCATGACAGCAGCAGGGAAGCACCAGGTGAGCCGGGCACAGACTCGGGGAAGTCGGCAGGGTCGAGCGGGTATCCGGGACGTGGCCGCCGCAGCCGGGGTCTCGATCACGACCGTCTCCGACGCGCTCAACGGCAAGGGCCGACTCCCCGATGCCACCCGTAGACATGTCCGCGAGGTCGCGGAGCGGCTGGGCTATCGCCCGTCCGCAGCGGCCCGGACCCTCCGTACCGGAAAGTCAGGCCTCATCGGCCTGACGGTGACGACGTACGGGGATGAACCTTTCACCTTCACCGAGTTCGCGTACTTCGCCGAGATGGCGAGAGCCGCGACATCCGCCGCGCTCGACCGCGGCTACGCCCTGGTCATCCTCCCCGCGACCTCACGCCACAGCTCCGTCGACGTCTGGTCGAACGTCGCCCTCGACGGCACCGTCGTCGTCGATCCCTCCGACCATGACCCCGTCGTCAGCGAACTGATCCGCCACGGCCTGCCCGTCGTATCGGACGGCCGACCGGCCGGCTCGCTGCCCGTCACCGCCTGGGTCGACAACGACCACGAGGCCGCGGTCCTCGGCATCCTCGACCACTTCGCCGCGGCCGGCGCCCGCCGCATCGGCCTGCTCACCGGCACCACCACGGACACCTACACCCGACTGTCGACCCAGGCCTACCTGCGCTGGTGCCAGCGGATCGGGCAGGACCCGGTGTACGAGTCCTACCCCGCCCACGACCCGTGCGCCGGGGCCGTGGCCGCCGACCGGCTGCTGGCCCGGCCCGACCGGCCGGACGCCGTCTACGGTCTCTTCGACCCGAACGGCACCGACTTGCTCGCGGCCGCCCGGCGCTACGGACTGCGGGTCCCCGACGATCTCCTTCTGGTGTGCTGTAGCGAATCCATGGTGTACGCGACGACCGAGCCGCCCATCACCACGCTCTCGCTCAAGCCGCGCCGGATCGGCACCGCCGTCGTGCAGCTCCTGATCGACGCGATCGAGGGCGTGGACGCGGGCCGTCGCGTCGAGCAGGTGATACCGACCGAGCTGATCGTGCGCACCTCCTCACAGCGCCGACCTCACCGCACCACCGTCAGCCCTCCGCGTACACCCGGGCCGGGCTGACGGATCGAGATGCCGGATCGGACGAACGGACCGGCGTACCACCTAATTCGGGCGAAATCCCCAGCGAACTGCGGGTCTGACATCGATTCACCACCCCTGGTGCATCACACAGTGCGAGCGGCATTCCTATGATGGGCGCACGACACTGCGGACCACTGCGACCAGGCGGTCCGATCCGGTGGAGGAATGCGGCGCGACGGTGGTGGAGGGGTCGATGACTCAGGGGGCCGGTCAGGGACCCACGGTGCGTACGGACACGGTCCGCGATTTCCGCGTACCCGCGTATGTGCACCAGACCGGCCAGGAGCCCGTACAGGGCGAGGAGCCTGTGGGCTACACGCCGACGCAGCGCGACCTGCCCGTCATCAACCGCGGTGACACGGTTCAGGTGCGGGTAGAGCCCGCCGAGGCCCCCGCACCGGTCCCCAGCGGCCTCGGCCCGCTGTACGTGGTCGGCGACGTACACGGCTATCTGGACGAACTGGTCGCCGCCCTGCGCGAGAAGCACCTGATCGACGACGAGGGCAACTGGGCCGCGGGCAACACCCGGCTGTGGTTCCTGGGCGACTTCACCGACCGGGGACCCGACGGTATCGGGGTGATCGACCTCGTCATGCGGCTCTCCGCCCAGGCCGCCGCCTCCGGCGGCTACTGCAAGGCCCTCATGGGCAACCACGAACTGCTGCTGCTCGGCGCCAAGCGGTTTGGCGACACCCCGGTCAACTCCGGCGCGGGCACCGCCACCTTCCAGGCGGCCTGGCTGCTCAACGGCGGGCAGAAGACCGACATGGACCGGCTCCAGGACGTCCATCTGCAGTGGATGTCCCGGCTCGACGCGATCGAGCTGGAGGACGATCACCTGCTGGTGCACTCCGACACCACGGCCTACCTCGACTACGGCGACTCGATCGAGGAGGTGAACGACTCCATCCGCGAGGCGCTCACCCGCAACGACGCCGACGAGTACTGGGACCTCTTCAGGAAGTTCACCAAACGCTTCGCCTTCCGCGACGAGGGCGGTGCGGAGGCCGTACGCGAACTCCTCGGGACCTATGGCGGCACCCGCATCGTGCACGGCCACAGCCCCATCCCGTACCTCCTCGGCGAGGTCGGCAACGAACACTCAGGGGACAGCGAGGGCAGCACCGACCCTCGGGTGGAAGGACCGCATGTGTACGCCGACGGGCTGGCCATCGCCATGGACGGCGGCGTGACCATGGCCGGAAAGCTGCTGGTCTGCGCGCTCCCGTTGGATAACTGAGCGTGACACGGGCAGGCGTAGGACAACCAGTACCTCGCTGACCAGCGCCCCACCGGGGACCCAATTTCCGGAAACACCCTGTCACGCCGTGCCGTAACCGCTCTACCATCGGCTTATCCGTAGCAGGCTCTCCTCCGTTTCCGCCCGACTGCCCGCACCCACGCGAGTATCCAGGCCCTACGGAGCATCGGGGGATGCACATGAACAGCGCTCCACACCTGCTGAACGAGGACCGCCAGGACTTTGAGCGGCTCCTCGATGACGCGCTGCGCTCCGCACCACAGCGTCCAGATCTCGCTGCTGTCGGCGAGCGCCTCAATCCCGAGCAGTTGCGCACGATGGCGTTGAACGCGACTGTCCTGATCACCACCGCCGCGGCAACCGAGTACCAGCACTATGTGAAGGCCCGTGAGCACCTGCGCGCGCCGGCCTCGTCCTCGACCCGCGAAAGGGCCACCGGCGAGTCGGAGTCGGGCACGGCGGGGCTTGCAGCGGGTGAGGTCGTCCAGACCGCCGGGGCAGGCCTGTTCGCGGTGCTCGCGGTACTCGCCCCCGTCCTGGCAGGCGCCGCCGCGGCGATATTCCTGCTGGTCGGCTACATCCTGAAGCTGCTCAGCCCCGAACCCGCCTTCGCTGACACGCTGCTGACCACCGGCTGGGTGTTCGGCGCGCTGACGGCGGTCGGCATCCTGGTGGCCGCGATCGGCCTTCTCCTCACGGCGCTACGCAACGGCTCCACCTCGGTCCAGGCGAGTGCCCGGAACGAGCTGACTGAGGAAGTGGCCCGGGCCAGGGACGCCTGGCTTACCGCCCTGCTCGAGCGCGGCATACTGCCCTTCCTCCGCGAGGCCCTCGCCACGCCGGGCATCCCGGAGGCCCGCCCCGAGCCGCCCAACGGCCGCATGCCGCACCTCGGTTACCACCGCCCAGGATTCAGCAGCCCCGACGGCGGTCCCGACGCCGGGCACCGACCGACGTACAGCAGACCGGACTTCTCCAGCCCGGACTACGGCGGCCCGGACCACCAGCCCGACTAGCGCCCGTCCGATGCGACCAGCACCACCCAGCGTCATCATTACGCTACGCTCCTCGGCGGAGCGGGACGGCCCGCGACTCCCCCCAAGAGGCCGCGGGCCATCCTCTGAGGTGATGGATCAGTCCGCCATCGGCAGGTACACCCGGTTCCCGCTCGCCGCGAACTCCTTGGACTTCTGGAGCATCCCCTCAGCGATCTCGTCAGCCGTCGCGTTCGCTGCCTCGGTACCGCCGAACTGCTCGTTGATGCTTCGGCTGATCTTCATCGAGCAGAACTTCGGCCCGCACATGGAGCAGAAGTGCGCGGTCTTGGCAGGCTCGGCCGGGAGGGTCTCGTCGTGGAACTCCCGTGCCGTGTCCGGGTCCAGGGCCAGGTTGAACTGGTCCTCCCAGCGGAACTCGAAGCGCGCGTCGGAGAGCGCGTCATCCCAGTCCTGCGCGCCCGGGTGGCCCTTGGCCAGGTCCGCCGCATGGGCCGCGATCTTGTACGTGATGACGCCGGTCTTCACGTCGTCGCGGTTGGGCAGGCCCAGGTGCTCCTTGGGCGTGACGTAGCAGAGCATCGCGGTGCCCCACCAGCCGATCATCGCGGCGCCGATGCCCGAGGTGATGTGGTCGTAGGCGGGCGCGATGTCGGTGGTCAGCGGGCCGAGCGTGTAGAACGGCGCCTCCTCACAGATCTCCTGCTGGAGGTCGATGTTCTCCTTGATCTTGTGCATCGGGACGTGGCCCGGGCCCTCGATCATGGTCTGGACGTTGTGCCGCTTGGCGATGGTGTTGAGCTCGCCCAGCGTGCGCAGCTCGGCGAACTGCGCCTCGTCGTTGGCGTCCGCGATACAGCCGGGCCGCAGGCCGTCGCCGAGCGAGTACGTCACGTCGTAGGCCGCGAGGATCTCGCAGAGCTCCTCGAAGTGCTCGTAGAGGAAGCTCTCCTTGTGGTGCGCCAGGCACCAGGCCGCCATGATCGAGCCGCCGCGCGAGACGATGCCGGTCTTCCGGTTGGCGGTGAGCGGGACGTACGGCAGCCGCACACCCGCGTGCACGGTCATGTAGTCGACGCCCTGCTCGGCCTGCTCGATGACCGTGTCCTTGTAGATCTCCCAGGTCAGGTCCTCGGCGCGGCCGTCGACCTTCTCCAGCGCCTGGTAGAGCGGGACGGTGCCGATCGGGACGGGGGAGTTGCGCAGCACCCACTCGCGGGTGGTGTGGATGTTGCGGCCGGTGGACAGGTCCATGACCGTGTCGGCGCCCCACTTGGTGGCCCAGGTCATCTTGTCCACCTCCTCCTCGATGGAGGAGGTGACGGCGGAGTTGCCGATGTTGGCGTTGACCTTCACCAGGAACCGCTTGCCGATGATCATCGGCTCGATCTCCGGGTGGTTGACGTTCGCCGGGATGACCGCCCGGCCCTGGGCGACCTCCTCGCGCACGATCTCCGGGTCGATGTTCTCGCGGATGCCGATGAACTCCATCTCGGGCGTGATCTCACCGCGGCGGGCGTACGCGAGCTGGGTCACCGCCTTGCCGTCCCGGCCCCGGCGCGGCTGGCGGGGGCGGCCGGGGAAGACCGCGTCCAGGTTCTTCAGGCCGCCGCGCGGCGAGGTGTGCTTGAGGCCGTCGTCCTCGGGGCGGGCGGGGCGGCCCGCGTACTCCTCGGTGTCGCCCCTGGCGATGATCCAGTTCTCCCGCAGCGGCGGTAGGCCGCGGCGGACGTCGGTATCCACGTTCGGATCGGTGTACGGCCCCGAGGTGTCGTACAGGGTCACGGCCTTGCCGTTGGTGAGGTGCACTTGGCGGACCGGCACCTGCAGGTCGGGGCGCGAGCCCGTGACGTATGCCTTGTGCCAGCCGATGGACGTCCCGGCCTCGCCGTTGTCCGCGGCGCTGTTCGCGTCCGCGTTCTGGTTCGAGGCAGGCGTGCGAATGTCCGATGTGGTCATGTGACCTACTCCCTACGCCGGCATTACCCGGTAACAGGTTCGGCGGTCGACGCAGCGATATCCGTAGGTCTCCTACGGAGGTCAGCGCCCTCTCAGCCCGGTGCTCCGAGCTCCCGCGATTGCAAAGGTGCGTCCCCACGCTAGCGCCCCGTCGGCCACGCTGAACAGAGGGCCCCTGCCGTTCTTGCGATGATCGGTCGGTGACCTCCTCGCAGCAGCCACCGCCTGAGCCCTCCGAACCGCCCCATCAGCAGCCTTCGGGACACCCACCCGGACAGGCGCCCGGCCATGTGCACAGCCATGCGCACAGCCATGGCCCGGCCGCCCCGGTCTCCCAGCATCTGCGCAAGGTGATCGCCGCGGTGCTGATCCCCTTCGCGGTAGCCGTCTTCGTCGGCCTGGCCGTGCTCTGGCCGGGCGGCGCACCCGACCATGAGCGCACCGGGGTCGGGTTTGACCGGCAGACCCAGCAGGGCAAGGTCGTGCGGGTCGAGAAGGTCGATTGCGAGGACGTCAACGCCTCCCAGGTGCCGCCCACCGGCGACACCTCCACCCCGGAGGGGTCGTCCGCGCAGCAGCGGGCGACGGGTGACTGTGACCGGGCGACGATCGAGGTGACCACCGGCGAGGACAAGGGCCACCGCTTCACCGAGATCGTCCAGCCCGACCAGACCCGGAAGCTGGAGGAGGGCCAGGGGGTGGTGGTGGCGTTTGCCCCTGACGCGCCCAGAGAGCTGCAGTACTCGGTGACCGATGTGGACCGGAAGGTTCCGATGGTCCTGCTTGCCGCGATCTTCGCGGTGGTGGTGGTGCTGGTGGGGCGGATGCGCGGTCTGATGGCGCTGATCTCGCTGGTCATCAGCTTCGCGGTGCTGACCCTGTTCATCCTGCCCGCGATCCTGCAAGGGTCGAATCCACTGCTGGTGGCGGTCATCGGGGCGAGCGCGATCATGCTGGCGGCCCTGTATCTCTGCCACGGGCTGACGGCCCGTACCTCGGTGGCTGTGCTCGGCACACTGATCTCGCTGCTGCTGATCGGGCTGCTCGGCTCGCTGTTCATCGACTGGGCGATGCTCTCCGGCAACACCGACGACAACACCGGACTGATCCACGGTCTGTACCCGAACATCGATATGAGCGGTCTGCTGCTGGCCGGTGTCATCATCGGCTCGCTCGGCGTTCTCGACGATGTGACGGTCACCCAGACGTCGGCGGTCTGGGAGCTGCACGCCGCCGATCCGGCGATGGGGGCGCGCAAGCTGTATCTCGCGGGTCTGCGGATCGGGCGCGACCACATCGCCTCGGTGGTGAACACCCTGGTTCTCGCGTACGCGGGCGCCGCGCTGCCGCTGCTGCTGCTCTTCTCGATCGCACAGAGCAGCGTGGGCACGGTCGCGGGCAGTGAGCTGATCGCCGAGGAGATCGTGCGCACGCTGGTGGGTTCGATCGGCCTGGTGGCGTCGGTGCCGGTGACGACCGCGCTCGCGGCGCTGGTGGTGTCGGCCGACAAGCCCGGTAGCGCGGCGCCCGCCGTCGCGGGACGGGGTCAGTCGCGCGGTGGGCGAGGTCGGCGGCGTAAGCGCTGACGGGCTGGAGCGCACACGGGTTCAGCCCGCGTTCTGCTCCTTCGCCAGGATGCGGTCGAGTGCGTCGTCGAGGTGGCGTTCAAAGTCGGCGAGCAGGCGTTCCTGGCCCAGCGGCACGACCTTGTCGGTCCGGTCCAGGAACGCGATGAGCGGGGCGATGCCGGAGCGGAACAGCGCCTGGTCCGCTCCTACCTGCAGCCGGATGACGGCGTCGGTCAGCGGCTCGGAGCCGTCCGGCGCGATGTGCACATCGCCGTCTCCACACGGCTCGTTGATCCCGTCGACGAGCAGCTCCCGACTGAACGCCCAGGTCACAGGCGCGTCGCCGGGCAAGTGGAAGGTCAGTCGTACGGCGTAGGGGTCAGCTGTCTCGTACCGCATTTCCACGGGGATGCGGAAGGAGAGCTCCTCGGAGACGAGGAAGCTCATCATGACCTGTGCCTGTACGGACTCGCGCATCGCCTACCCCGTTGTCGTGCCGTCGATGGAGACTGGGACGTGGACTGTCTTCCTGACTCACGGCATCTTGCTCAACGTGTCCAGTGGATCACAAGCAGTGAGTTTTCAGATGCTGATAGAGAACGCCAGCGTCGCCAGCTTCCTCCCCACGTCACTCTGTAGTTCGCGCACGGCGGGCAGCAGCCGGTCGGCCTGGTGGACGGGCAGGGAGATGGCCAGCGTGGCGGCGGTGGCGCCTGCCGTGATCGGGACGGCCGCGCAGACGGTCCCCAGGGCGTACTCCTGCTGCTCGATGACGGGCGCCATGCGGTTCACGGCCTGGAGTCTGCCCAGCAGCACCCGGCCGTCGCGAACGGTGTACGGGGTGATGGACTGCACGGGGTAGCGGGCGAGGTGGTCCCGTCTGGCGTCGTCGTCCAGCTGGGAGAGCAGGCACTGGCCGATCGCGTGGGCGTGCGCGGTCTGCCGGAAGTCCGCCCACTCCTCGACGGCGGGGCTGCCCGGGGTGTCCGCGACGGCCACCACCTCGACCTCACCCTCGCGGTAGAGGGCGAAGTAGACGGGTACGCCGATGGCATCGCGCCAGTGCTCAAGCACATCGCCGATCATGCCGCGACGTTTCTGCTGCGCCCCACTGGCGGCCAGCAGCTCGGCTGCGGGGCCGAGTGCGAACACGCCCTTCTCACGGCGCAGATAGCCCTCATGCGCGAGGGTGCGGAGCAGGTGGTACGCGGTGGGCAGCGCGAGCCCGGCCTCACGCGCGAGCTGCTTCGCGGGCGCCCCGCCCTCGTGGGCGGCCACGGCTTCCAACAAGCGCATCGCCCGCTGCACGGACCCGATGAGGGTCGGAGCGGTGGTGGTGCCGCTGTCTGCCATGGCCAAGGTGCACTCCCGAGGCGCGTGGGGGAATCCCCGTACGGTGCCACGGGGGTGAGCGATGCGCCCGCCCGCGGGGGCCACCCCGCGTCGGATTCCGGACTTTAGCCGCCCCCCTGGGCCGATGGAGGCGATGGCCGAATCTTTCCCCCGCCCGGGCGAACCTCGGTTTCCGGCTTACCCGGTCATCGCCACCGCATCGGTCACCAGTCGCTACGTGAGGACGAGGAGGAGGTGAACTTCCGTACGACGAAGATGAGTCCGGCGACGAGCGCGGCGAAGACCAGCACCTTGAACAGCAGGCTGACGATGACGCCGATCAGCCATCCGATCACGCCGCCGAAGACGACCAGGGCGATGACCGGCACGGCGACCCACTTCACCCACCACGGCATCCCCGCGAATATCTGCTGCACGGCCATCGCCCTACACCTCTTTCTCCAGATCTCTCCGGATACCTGAGCTCTTTGAGTCCTTCTCTGAGTCTCTGCTTCGATGGTAGAGCGCACGGCACGGCAGATGGTGCCTGCCATCCCTTGTCCTTCCCTGACCCATCCCTTAGGGACCCTCGGGGTTAGGGGCTGCACGGCGGATCAGGGTTAGGGGCTACACAGCGGATCAGCCCTCGGACGGCGGATCAGCCCTCGGGCGGCGAGAAGACCACCAGCACCTTCAGGTCCTCGCTGATGTGGTGGAACTTGTGCGGCTCCCCTGCGGGTACATAGACGACGCTGCCCCGGCCCACGGTCGTGGTCTCCGTCCCCACGGTCACCGAGGCGCGGCCGCTGGCGATGAAGTACACCTCGTCCTGCTGGTGCGGCTGCTGCGGGTCGGTCTGCCCCGCGTCCAGGGCGTACAGCCCGACCGACATGTGCCGTTCGCGAAGAAACTGCAAGTACGCCCCGTTGTTCGCGACGCGTTCCGCCTCGAGCTCGTCCAGCCGGAATACCTTCATCGCCCTGCCCGCCTCGTTCCTCACACGGCACCCGGAAACCGGCTCGTGTCACACACCGGTGCCTGCCGCAGATCATGTCTGCCACGATCAGACACATGAAGAATTTCGTAGTCAAGACGATCGCCAACTCGGCCGCCCTCGCCGTCGCCATCTGGCTGCTGGACAAAATCACCCTTACCGGGGACAGCACCCCACGCAAGGTCGTCACCCTGATCCTGGTCGCCCTCGTCTTCGGCGTGGTGAACTTCCTCGTCAAGCCGATCGTGAGGGTGCTGACCTTCCCGCTGTTCGTCCTGACCCTCGGTCTGATCACACTGGTGGTCAACGCCCTGATGCTGCTGCTCACTTCGTGGCTCGCCGACAAGCTGGACCTGAGCTTCCACGTCGAGGGCTTCTGGACGGCGGTACTCGGTGGCCTGATCATCAGCATCGTCTCCTGGGCGATGAACGTGGTCCTGCCCGACGACAAGAGCTGATGGACAGCCGCTCCGAGCTCGGCGACGGCACCCGCGCGGTGCGGGCCGGGCTGCCCGAGGCTGTCAAGAACGAGCCGACGCTCCCCGGGCCGACGTTCGCCGCCCACTTCCACCTGCCGGGTGACCCCACAGGTCCGTACACCTACGGTCGTGACGAGAACCCGACCTGGACCCATCTCGAGCGCGCCATCGGCGAACTGGAGGCGCCCGGCGCGGAGGTGGAGACGCTGGCCTTCGCCTCCGGCATGGCCGCGATCTCCGCGGTGCTCTTCTCTCAGCTGCGCACCGGCGACGTGGTGGTCCTGCCGGACGACGGATACCAGGCGCTGCCGCTGGTGCGCGAGCAGTTGACGGCGTACGGCGTCGAGGTACGCACCGCGCCCACCGCTCACGACGCCCAGCTCGACGTGCTGGACGGCGCCCGGCTGCTGTGGCTCGAGACGCCGTCGAATCCGGGGCTCGACGTCTGCGACATACGTCGCCTCGCCGCTGCGGCGCACACACGTGGCGCCCTGGTAGCGGTCGACAACACCCTGGCGACGCCGCTCGGGCAGCGGCCGCTGGAGCTGGGCGCTGACTTCTCCGTGGCCAGTGCCACCAAGCAGCTGACCGGGCACGGTGACCTCCTGCTGGGCTATGTCACCTGCGCGGACAGCGAGCTGGCCGCGGGCGTACGGCGCTGGCGGAAGATCGTCGGGGCGATCCCGGGGCCGATGGAAGCCTGGCTGGCCCACCGTTCGCTGGCCACGCTCCAGCTACGGGCCGACCGGGGCTGCGCGAACGCCCTGGCCGTCGCCGAAGCCCTGCGCGGCCGCGATGAGGTGTCGGGACTGCGCTATCCCGGCCTGCCCGACGACGCGTCCCATGAGCTGGCCGCCCGGCAGATGCGGCGCTATGGGTGCGTGGTCTCCTTCACGCTGCCGACCCGTGAGCGCGCCGAGCGTTTCCTGGCGGCGCTGCGGCTGGTCGAGGAGGCGACGAGCTTCGGGGGCGTACGCTCCACCGCCGAGCGGCGCGGCCGCTGGGGCGGGGACGCCGTTCCGGAGGGCTTCATCCGACTCTCGGCCGGAGTGGAGGACACCCGGGATCTGGTGGCGGATGTGCTGCGCGCGCTGGACGAGTCGTCAGTGCGGTAGCGCGGCTACGTACAACGGACGGTCCGAGCCTCCCCCCTCGTGGCTCGGACCGCCCCGGTTCCCCATGCGAAGAACCGCGCGAACAAGGCTAGTTGACTCTGTGTCAGTGTCCAATCACGGTAGCGACAGAGGCCTATCGACTTATTTATAGTTGGGCGCGAGCAGGGTTCCGGCGAGGCCGGATACAGGCGGGGTCACGGGGTCGCAGGGAAGGGGAGGCGCTTCCGATGGACCTGGCCCTGCTGCGCACATTTGTCACGGTGCACCGGGCCGGCTCCTTCACCCGGGCCGCCGCGCTCCTTGGCCTGTCACAGCCCGCTGTCACCGCGCAGATCCGCACGTTGGAGCGGCAGCTGGGCCGCCCCCTCTTCCTGCGCCAGGCTCGCGGAGTGACCCCCACGACTATCGGCGACGAACTCGCGCACAAGGCTGCCCCGCATCTGGACGCGCTGGTGGAGATCGTGGAGAGCGGCCCCGACGAGGACGCGTCCCTGCGCACCCTGCACCTGGCGGGCCCTCCGGAGTTCACAGCGGAGCGCGCCGTCCCCGCGTTGACCGCCCTCACCGGTGAGGACGGCCAGGGGTTCGCGCTGCGCGCCTCGTTCGGCAACGCCGAGGAGACCCTGGAAGGACTGTCAGCCGGACACCACGATCTGGCCATCGCCACGGCGCAGCCGCGCGGCGGGCTGCTCACCGCGGCTCCGCTGTGCGACGAGGAACACGCTCTGGTGGCGGCCCCCGGCTGGGCTACCAAGGTCGATCCCGGCAACGTACGACACCCCGTGACGCCTCTCCCAGAGGTCCTGCCGTCGTTGGAGCATGTGCCGGTGGTGGAGGTCCATGAGTCGCTGCCGTTCGTCTCCCGCTACTGGGCCGCCGTCTTCGACTCCCGCCCCGCCGCGACGGGGACCGTCGTCGTCCCCGATCTGCGGGCCGTGCTGGCCTGTGTGGTGGCGGGCGCCGGGCTCGCGGTCCTGCCGCGCTATCTCTGCGCGGGGGCACTGTCGCGCGGGGAGGTGGTGGCACTGCTGGAGCCCGCGGTGCCACCGCTGCGGACGTATTTCCTGGTCGTACGCACCGGAACGCTCGCCATGCCGCATATCGCGCGGGCGCATGAGTGGCTGCTCCGTGCCGCCGTCGAGTGGAGCTGACCTGGGCGCGAAGGCCTCGGCGGGTTTCGCGGGGAACAGGACGGGCCACATTCCTTCCATGACCGTCCGACCCGTGGTCAAGCGCACCGCACGAGCCGTCCTCCTCGACGGCGATGACCTGATCCTGATCAAGCGCACCAAACCCGGTGTGGACCCGTACTGGGTCACCCCCGGCGGGGGAGTCGAAGCGGAGGACACGACCGTCGTCGACGCCCTGCACCGTGAGGTGTACGAGGAGCTCGGAGCGAAGATCACTGACGTGGTGCCGTGCTTCGTGGACACCGTGGAGCACATCGGCGCGGACGGCGGGGCCACCGGTGTGAAGGTCCAGCATTTCTTCGTCTGCCGCCTGGCGTCCATGGACCCGACTCTGCGGCACGGCCCTGAGGTCGAGGAACCGGCGGGCGAGTACGAGATCGTCCGCATCCCCTTCACCCGAGTCGGGATCGCCTCGGTGCACCTCGTACCGCTGTCACTACGCCACTATCTGGACGGGAACATCGAGGGCGTACGCGCCATGCACGCCCCCGACCTGGGGTGATCCGTACGAATCAGGCGATGGCGTACGCCGCGGCAGCGTGTTTCACGTGAAACACCACCGTGGGGCCTGACCAAACGTGGCCGAAAGCACGGTGCGTCCTCGCGTAAAGCGGTGGACGGCAGGGGCGCTCATCGGCCAGCCTGACCAGCGTGTCGACACCTCCCCTCTCCGCGCTGCCCATGCGCCGGCTCACACTTCGCGACCTCACCGCCTGCGCGGACCTCTCCGAGGACCGCGGATGGCCTCGGGAGGAACACAAATGGGGGCTGCTGCTGTCGGCCGGAACGGGCTACGGCATTAGCGCCGCGGACGGCGGCCTCCTCGCCGCCTGTGTGACTACCGACTACGGCCCGCCCGGGCGTCCCGAACTCACCGCGATCGGCATGGTGCTGGTCGCCGAGCACTACGCCCGGCAGGGTGTCGGCCGCCGACTGATGCGGCAGGTGCTGGCCGAAGCCGGCCCCACCCCGCTCACCCTGCACGCCACATCCAACGGCCGACCGCTGTACGAAGAGCTCGGTTTCAAGACCGTCGGCCACGTCGAGATGGTCCGCGGTCATTTCCGGCCCACAGAGGCCGCGGCACCCGGCGTACACACCCGCCGAGCGACCGCCGAAGACCTGCCGACGATCCTGCGTCTGGACGCCGAGGTGTTCGGCCCCGACCGGACCCATATGCTCACGCGGCTCCCGGCCTTCGCCGATCAGCTCCAGGTCGCCGAGGCCGACGGAGAGATCATCGGCTACGCCGCCGCCTGGCCCAACATGGACACCCATGTCATCGGCCCGCTGATCGCCCGGGACACCGATACGGCCAAGGCCCTGGTCGCCTCGCTGGCCCAAGGCACGGACCGTGAGCTGCGCACCGACATCGATGTACGCCATGAGGAACTGCTGGCCTGGATCAAGGCGCGGGGCCTGGAGCACCGGGGCCTCAACGCGGTGATGGTCCACGGCATCCCGGAACTGCCCGGCGACTGGTCCCGCCGCTTCGCCCCCCTCACGGTGGCGGCAGGCTGAGGCCACGGGCGATCCTGGAGTCTGAGGCAGTCGACGTACCCTGCGTGCCATGAGCGATCTTGAGATACGCCCCGCGACCTCTGCGGACATCCCGGACCTCGTGGCCATGCTCGCCGACGATCCACTCGGCGCCCAGCGGGAGTCACCCGATGACCTCACCCCGTACCGCATCGCCTTCGAGCGGCTTGCCCAGGACCCGAACCAGCACCTGGTGGTCGCCGTCCGCGCGAGCCGCGTCGTCGGCACCCTGCAGCTCACGATCATTCCCGGCCTGTCCCGACGCGGCGCGACCCGTTCGCTCATCGAAGGCGTACGCGTCCACGGCGACGAGCGGGGCAGCGGCCTGGGCACCCAGCTCATCCAATGGGCGGTCGACACCTCCAGGCACCACGACTGCCAGCTGGTCCAACTAACCTCCGACGCCACCCGCACCGACGCCCACCGCTTCTACGAACGCCTCGGCTTCACAGCCTCGCACCTGGGCTTCAAACTCCAGCTCTGACCCCTTTCCCCTCGGGGCTACGGCCGAAGGGTTCCGGAGGCAGCGTGGACCTTGAGGGAACCCGGTGTACGGCCCGACAGTTCCCGGGTGACACGGGTGAGGTGTGCTTGGTCGGCGAAGCCCGCCACCGCGGCGGCCGATGCCGGGGTGCTGCCGGGCAGCGCGGCCACCGCGGTGCGCAGCCGCCGCCACTGGCGCAGCCTGGCCAGAGGAACACCCACCGTCGAACGGACCAGGGCGCGCAGCCTCGGGGGCGAGAGCCCCACCTCCGTGGCCACAGCGTCCAGTTGCTTGGCCTGTCCGCACACCCGGACCGCGTGCGCGACACGGGGATCGATCACTGGAGCTTCGCCGGTCACGGTGCTCACTTCCCGGTGCAGTGCCGCGAGGTCCATGTCCTCGCCCAGTGCATCGAGCAACCGCCGTACGGTCGAGGACTCCAGCCGACTCAGGCCAAGCCCCGGCCGCACACACCAGGGCTCAAGGAAGACAGCGACAAACGCCGACGACGTCGCACACGCGTGGTCGAGCTGCGGGGGCACCAGCACTCCAGCCGCGGCCATCTCCCCGACGGTCACGTGGCCGCCCACCGGCAGCACCACCTTCCACGCCGGGTGCCGGTGCCGGGCCACGGTGGCGGCCGAGGTCTCGGCGAACAACGTGACCTCACCGCCCTGGGCGAAAGAAAGCCGACGACCGTTCTGTTCAATACTCCAGGCCCGGCGCGACTCCATCATCGCCGCATGTCTACTCTCGGAGCCTTCACCCTCGCCGTTCTCATGACCGCCTCCGGCATCGCCCACTTCGCGCTACCCGCCTACTTCCGCACCCTCGTGCCCGCCTGGCTACCGGCCCCCGGCGCGCTGGTCGTCGCCACCGGCCTGGCGAACATCGTGGCGGGGACCCTGCTTCTGGCCCCCGGCTCCCGCCCCGCTGGCGGCTGGCTCGCCACCGCGCTCATCGCCACCTATCTGACATCCCACGTCAACGCCCTCCACCAGGCCCACCCCTCCCAGCTTCGCTTCCTGGACCGCCCCACAGGAGTAGCGGCCCGGCTCCTGGTCAACATCGCCTACCTCGCCTGGGCAGTCCTGGTCGCCCAGCATGGATAGGCGCTGCGGTTTGTAGGGTCTCGCCGCTCGCTGCATACGCCGACGCCACAGAGGTACGTGGCTAGGTCGCGCGCGGCGAAGTCGGCGTTGCGCGCTTCGTCGGAGTCGGCATCCCCATGGACCGGTAGCGTCGGATGTCGAAGTCTCTGAATGCCCGGCCGTCAATTACCTCTCCTGAACGCCGTAGCGGCCAGACTGGAGACCCCGGCGACAAGGCCCGGGTCCTCTCGCGGTCCGGCTTCAGCGCGCGGCAGCGCTCGGGGTCAGGGGCTCGTCGGTCGTGTAGAACCGGAGGACCGATGGCAGGGCTTCGTCCAGGGAGATCACGCCGTCGTTGTCGGTGTCGATGCCCGAGGCCCTGGCGTGCGCCGCCTCCGGTGCCATGCCCATGACGGCGAGCATCCGCTCCCATTCGTCCGTGCTCACCTCCTGGCTGTCGTCGACGTCGGCAACAGCGAGGACGGCGGTGACCCAAGGCCGCACCATCCGGGTCTACTCCTGCTGATTGTCCCGCAGGTGCCGAGCGGCCGCGGCGACGAACTCGGGCTGCGTGATCCGGCCGTCCTGGTCGGCGTCGGCCAGTTCCGCCAGCCGTGTCCAGTAGTGCTGGGCGCCGTCGATGAGTGCCTTGCCCTTCGGGCTGGCGGGGATCTGGTCGAACGCGGTGATGAGAGTGCGGGCCGCTTGGTCGAAATCGGACTGGCTGATGGTCCCGTCCCCATCATGGTCGAGGGCATCGCATCGGAAGGACATCTTGTGGGTGTAGTGGCTCTCTGCCGTGTGTGGGGTCCTTCCGGGGGTGATGGTGCGGCAGATCGTGTCGCGGTCGCAGGGAACCACACCCCAGCACGCCGAAGTGAGCCTGATCGTTTCTGCAATGAAGGTGTTAGTCCGGTCGGGTGGGCCCGCTGCCAAAAGGTCGCTTTGTGGTGGCCGTGCCCAGTAATAAAGTCCCGTATGGGTATGACGACTGGGATGCACACACCCGGAGAAACTCCGCAGCCGGGCTCCTGCGCAGAGGCTCGGCACTACGCCATCGAACTTCTGGACGATGCGGTCGATCGGTGGCCGGGCCGGGAGGCGCTGGTCGGCCGGGGGGTCCGGTGGTCGTATGCGGACCTGGCGAGCAGTGTGCGCAGCGTGGCTGCAACGCTGGGCAGTCTGGTGGCACCGGGCGAGGACGTCGCCGTGTTGTCGGGCAATCGGCCCGAGTACGTCGCCGTACAGCTCGCCGTGCACCTGCTGGGGTGTCGGCTGGTGGCGGTGTCGCCCGCGATCAGTGACCAGGCCATGGAGCAGAACCTGCGGAGCATCCGTCCCGCGGCGCTCGTCTTCGATCCGCTGCGTCACACAGCACGCGCCGAGCGGCTGAACGCGGTTGTCCAGCCTCGCCATCTGCTGTCGCTCGGCCCCTGCGAGACCGGAGTGGATCTGCTGGCAAGGCCGGAGAACCGGCTGGAGGCCGCAAGGGCGTGGGCAGGCGCCGACGCGGTGAAGACGGTGTTCTTGACCTCGGGAACGACCGGGTACCCGAAGCCGGTGGTGCACGGCCACGGCCTCTACGCGCTGATTTCCTCGCTCGTGGGGGAAGGCGGGCTGGTCGCCGCGGGCGAACGGCGGCTGGTATGTACGCCGCTCACCTTCATCGGCAGTCACTTCTTTCTCCCGACCCTGATGTCCGGGGGCACGCTTGTCCTGCACGAGGGATTCGACGCCGGGGAGGTACTGGAGACGATCGCGGCAGAGCGCATCAACGTGATCCTCCTGCCCACCGTGATGCTCGACCAGCTCGCGGATCACCCGGGGCTCGCCGAAGCCGATCTGTCGACGCTGCGGCGTATCCAATACGGCGCCTCTCGCCCGAGTCCCCCGAGGGTGCGCGTGGCCCTGAAGCGGTTCGGGCCCATTCTGCAGCAGGTTTACGGCATGACCGAGGCTGGGCCGGTGAGCCTGCTCCAGCCGGCCGACCATCATCCCGCCGACCCCCACCGTCTGGGGTCCGCCGGCTACCCGGTGCCGGGGGTGCGGGTGAAGATCCGCCATGACAGCGGCCGCGAGGCCCTTCCTGGTGAGACGGGCGAGGTACTGGTCCACAGCAGGGGCGTGATGGAAGGCTATCTCGACCGGACGGTCACGCCGACCGTGAGGGAGGGCTGGCTGCACACTGGGGACCTCGGCCACGTCGATGCCGACGGCCGACTGTTCGTCGTCGAACGGCTGAAGGACGTGATCCTGCACGCCGGCACCGGGTTGCGGGTGTGGTCGCGGGAGGTCGAGGAGGTCCTGCTGGGCCACCCCGCGGTGCACGCAGCCGCGGTCATCGGGATTCCGGCGGAGGCCAACGGCGAATGGGTCCATGCGGTGGTGGTGGCCGCCCCGGGCGCTGTGATCGATGCGCACGCCCTTCGCGCCCATGCCTTGGCGGTCCTGGGCCAGGAACTCATGGTGCCCGCGCATTTCCACGTGGTCGATGCTCTCCCGCTGACCGCCATGGGGAAGATCGACAAAGCGGCGCTGCGACAGCGGTACTCGCCGGCGCGGACCGCTACCGCATGAAGGTCCGTGAAGCAATCGGCGATGCACTGGCCGTGCTGGGAGTCGACACCGTCTTCGCGTTGGCGGGCGCCGCCAACCTCGCCCTCCTGAACGATCTGGCAGCACGCCTGGGCATCCGGATCGTGCACGGCCGCCACGAAGCGGCAGTCGTCAGCATGGCCGACGGCCTCGCCCGATTCACCGGCCGACCCGCCGTGGCCACCGTCACGGCCGGCCCTGGGCTGACCAACACCGCCACCGCCCTCGCCGTCGCCCGCAGCCACCGCTCACCGGTACTGCTGCTCGCCGGCGACGTCCCGGCGCAGGCTGTCCGCCATCCGCAACGCCTCGACCAGGCCGCGCTCGCCCGGAGCCTGGGATGCCGGACAGCGACCGCGCGCCACGCCGGGGACCTGTTGCCCGCACTGCGCTCCGCTCACGCGGCGCTAGCGGGCGGCGAGCCCTTCGTGCTGAACCTGCCCCTGGACACGCAGGAAACCGATGTCCCACGGCCGGACCCGCATGCTTGGACCGCCCCGCTGCCCCCTGCGGCGACACCCCTCGACGGCCAGCTGAACGTCGCTGCGGAACACCTCGTCCGGGCCCGACGAGTCGGCATCCTGGCCGGACGCGGCGCTGCGGACGCCCACACAGGGTTGCTGCTGCGCCATCTGGCAGACAGCGTGCCCGCGGTCCTGGCGACCACGCTGGGGGCCAACGGACTGTTCACCGGTCATCCTTGCGATGCCGGCATGACGGGCGCGCTGGGAGACGGCCGCGCAGGATCCGAACTCGCCGCCTGTGACGTCCTGCTCGCTGTCGGGACCAGCCTCCACCCCCTGACTCTGCCCTCACCAGGTGGCACCACCACCGTCATCCGCGTCGACACGGCCGAACCCGACCGTGACCTCGCGGCCGATACGGACGTCTTCGTGCGCGGGGATGCCACCGCGGTCGTCCGCCGACTTCTCGCTCTCCTGCGCGGACGGGCGCCGGAAACGCACGGCATTCCCACGCCACCCCATCGGCCACCCGGCCGGCGGGCAACGGACCCACGCCCGTACCAGGACACCCTCACCACCGTGGACCCCCGGCACGCCCTGGCGGAACTCCTCCCGCTGCTGCCGCCGACCGCCGGCATCGTCATCGGAGGGGGCCACGCGTCCGTGACGGCGTGCCAGATGGTCCCCGCGCCCGGCATTCGTTCCTGGACCTGCCCCAGCACCGACTTCGGAGCCATCGGCCAGTCACTCGCCGTTGCGCTCGGCGCATGCTTCTCCGCCCCTTCCCGCCGCATCGTCCACATCACCGGCGACGGGGACCTGATGATGGCGCTCGGCGAACTCCACACCGCGGTCCGCTACCACCTCCCGCTCACTGTGATCGTCCTCAACGACCAGGGCTTCGGGCAGGAGCGCCATCAGCTCGGCGAGAGCATCCAACGCGGACTCGCCGATCATCCTTCCCCCGACCTGGCAGCCCTGGCCAAGCACGCGCTCAACGCGGCCAGCTACCGGATCGACGGACCGAGCGACCTCCACCATCTCAAGCAGGCCATGCAGCACCCCCACGGCCTGGTCCTCGTCGACATCCGGACCACCCCCGGCTACCGGAACCCGGCCTCCACCAACATCGCCCAAGCCCTCGCGACGATGTGACCCTTCCGGACACCGCCATGAACAGGAGCAGCAGAGAGTGACAGCCGGGGAGTTCACCGGGAGAACAGCTGTGGTCACCAGCGCCCGGGACATGATCGGTTCGGCAGTCGTCGCGCGGCTTGCCGCACTGGGCGCCTCGGTGATCGCCGTCGACCGGACGCCGCGTGCCGCGCGGGACGGCAGTGCAGGCCGCCGGATCGGTCGTACACCTGGAGGCGGACGTGACACGGCCGGATGACGTGAGGCGGCTCGTGCAGCGGGCCGAGGCGGAGGCATGGCCGCTAGGTTTCCTCGTCAACGCGGCCGGGGTCCTGCACAGTGGGCCGACCGGCCTGGTGGAGCGGGGGCGAGGCGCGATCGTGACGGTCGCGTCGAGCGCGGCCGGGATTGCCCGCACGGGGACGGCGGCAGCGCCCGCGCTGTCATCGAAACCTCGCCAAGCACACACGACATGCCCCACCCCCGAGCAGCAAGAACGGGGAGTGAAGCCCCCCGTCTCGACCAGCTGAGACATTTCCACGATCGGGTCGGGGAACGCCGCTCCATAGATCGAGACCGGGATCAGCACTACGACGGGCGAACGATCAGGTAAGAGTTCGTCTCGCTGCCTTGTCCCTTGGGCCAGAAAAAGGCCACGGTCAATGAGAAAGGGACATCGGGAATGCGAGCCTACAGCCGCGGTGATGTCAGGTCTGGGCCATGTCCACGAAGCGGGAGTAGTGGCCCTGGAAGGCGACGGTGATCGTGGCCGTCGGGCCGTTTCGGTGCTTGGCCACGATCATGTCGGCCTCGCCCGCACGGGGTGACTCCTTCTCGTACGCGTCCTCGCGGTGCAGCAGGATCACCATGTCCGCGTCCTGCTCGATCGACCCCGACTCACGCAGGTCGGAGACCATCGGCTTCTTGTCCGTACGCTGCTCGGGACCACGGTTCAGCTGGGAGAGCGCGATGACCGGGAGTTCCAGTTCCTTGGCCAGCAACTTGAGGTTTCGGGACATGTCCGAGACCTCCTGCTGACGGCTCTCGGCCCGCTTGGAGCCGCCGGACTGCATCAGCTGCAGATAGTCGATGACCACAAGCCGCAGGTCGTTGCGCTGCTTGAGGCGGCGGCACTTGGCGCGGATCTCCATCATCGACAGGTTCGGGGAGTCGTCGATGTACAGCGGGGCCGCCGAGACGTCCGGCATCCGGCGCGCGAGGCGCGTCCAGTCCTCGTCCGTCATCGTGCCGGAGCGCATGTGGTGCAGCGCGACGCGGGCCTCCGCGGACAGCAGGCGCATCGCGATCTCGTTGCGCCCCATCTCCAGGGAGAAGATCACGCTGGGGAGGTTGTTCTTGATGGAGGCGGCGCGCGCGAAATCCAGCGCCAGCGTCGACTTACCCATGGCGGGTCGGGCGGCGATGATGACCATCTGGCCGGGGTGCAGGCCGTTAGTCAGCGAGTCGAAGTCGGTGAAGCCCGTCGGCACGCCGGTCATCTCACCACTGCGGGAGCCGATCGCCTCGATCTCGTCGAGCGCGCCCTCCATGATGTCGCCGAGCGGCAGATAGTCCTCGCTGGTGCGCTGCTCGGTGACGGCGTAGATCTCGGCCTGGGCGCTGTTGACGATCTCATCCACGTCGCCGTCGGCCGCGTATCCCATCTGGGTGATGCGGGTACCGGCCTCGACCAGGCGGCGCAGCACCGCCCGCTCATGGACGATCTCCGCGTAGTACTCGGCGTTGGCAGCGGTCGGAACCGACTGGACCAGGGTGTGCAGATATGATGCGCCGCCCACCTTGGTGATCTCGCCGCGCTTGGTCAGCTCGGCGGCGACCGTGATCGGGTCGGCTGGCTCACCCTTGGCGTAGAGGTCGAGGACGGCCTGGTAGATGGTCTCGTGAGCGGGGCGGTAGAAGTCGTTGCCCTTGAGTACTTCTACGACGTCAGCGATCGCGTCCTTGGACAGGAGCATGCCGCCCAGTACCGACTGCTCGGCGTCCAAGTCCTGGGGCGGTACGCGCTCGAAGGTGGAGCCGCCGTCCCATCCACCGCTGTCCCGGCCTCGGTCGTGCTGGTCGTCACGGCCCCGCCCACCATCGCGGCGCTGTCGGGAGACGGGCAGACGGTCACTGGGACCGCCGTCGGCCCAGGGCTCGTCCAAGGGCTCGGAAATACTCACCGGGCCACCTCCTCCCGTCCGCCACGCGGACCTCACCGTGCACCACATTCCTACGGCACGGCACTGACAAAGCGAGTAGCCCAACTCCGTTTCTGACGCATCGGTTCTTCCGGGTTCTGAGACCGGGGAAACGGGGGTGGGCGCCGGACCACGGTAGGCCCGCGGGCACCGTCAGCCAATCTGGTTATCCACAGGCCCTGTGGACGACGGACCCTATGCTGTGGAGAACTCGGCCTATCCTGTGCACAGCCCGGTGGACAGTTCTGTGAACAAGCCCTCAGCCGCTCCAGAAAACCAGCTCTGACCAGGACTTTCCCTGGGCTCACGCTGTGCATAAGAAAAACTTCCCCAGTCGGACCAAGTTCTCGGCAAACTGCGCGGCGCGGAGCGCCCACCTGGCCACGAGGTAATGGTCACGATGCCATTGCGTCTCTTACCTGTGGAAGATTAGATTGGCCCCCATGACCCAGGCTCCCCCGACCCCCAAGTCGGTCCGCCGCCAGCACGACCGAGAGATCGTCGCGCTCGCCGTCCCGGCCTTCGGGGCACTCGTCGCCGAGCCGCTCTTCGTGATGGCCGACACCGCCATCGTCGGCCACCTGGGCACCGCCCAGCTGGCCGGCCTCGGCGTGGCATCGGCTGTCCTGATGACCGCCGTCAGCGTCTTCGTCTTTCTCGCCTACGCCACCACGGCCGCGGTCGCGCGCCGTGTCGGCGCGGGAGACCTGCCGTCCGCTATCCGCCAGGGCATGGATGGCATCTGGCTCGCCGCGCTGCTCGGCGCCCTCGTCGTCGCCGTCGCCCTGCCCGCTGTCCCTGCCGTGGTCAACCTCATCGGAGCCTCGGACACCGCCGCACCCTACGCCATCACCTATCTGCGGATCTCCATCCTGGGCGTCCCCGCGATGCTCATCGTGCTGGCCGCCACCGGAGTCCTACGCGGCCTACAGGACACCAGGACACCGCTCTACGTGGCCCTCGCGGGCTTCACCGCCAACGTCGCACTGAACGTCGTGCTGGTGTACGGCGCCGGCTTCGGGATCGCCGGGTCCGCCTGGGGCACGGTGATCGCCCAGATGGGCATGGCCGCCGCCTACCTCGTCGTCGTCGCCCGTGGGGCACGACGGCACGGTGCCTCACTGCGGCCAGACCCAGCCGGTATCCGGGCCTGCGCCCAGGCCGGAGCTCCCCTGCTTGTCCGTACCCTCTCGCTGCGCGCGATTCTGATGCTCGCCACCGCTGTCGCCGCCCGGCTGGGCGATGCCGAGGTGGCCGCCCACCAGATCATCCTGACGCTGTGGAGCCTGCTGAGCTTCGCTCTCGACGCCATCGCTATCGCCGGGCAGGCCATCATCGGCCGCTATCTGGGGGCGGGAGACACCCAGGGAGCGCGCGACGCCTGTCGCCGGATGGTCCAGTGGGGCATCGCCGCCGGGGTCGTTCTGGGGCTGCTGGTCGTCGCGGCCCGACCGGTCTTCCTTCCGCTGTTCACCAGCGACCCCAGCGTCCAGGACACCGCGTTCCTCGCCCTGCTGGTGGTCGCGGTCTGCCAGCCGATCGCCGGCATCGTCTTCATTCTCGACGGCGTGCTGATGGGCGCCGGGGACGGCCGCTACCTCGCCTGGGCCATGCTCGTCACCCTTGCCGCCTTCACCCCTGCCGCCCTGCTGGTACCGGCTCTCGGCGGCGGCCTGACAGCGCTCTGGGGCGCGATGGCCCTGATGATGACGGCGCGCATGCTGACACTCTGGCTGCGGACCCGATCGGGCCGCTGGATCGTCACCGGCGCCACCCGCTGACCCGGGCTCCTCGCCGAGCGCCCCGTTTCACGTGAAACGAACGGTTTCACGTGAAACACCCAGCACCCAGCACACCGCAGACAGAGCAAGAAGGGCCGCACCCCAGGGGTGCGGCCCTTCTCACGCTCAACCGAGCGCTGCGCTTACGCGGCGACGACCTCGATGTTGACCTTGGCGGCCACCTCGGGGTGCAGACGCACGGACGCCTCGTGGGCGCCCAGCGACTTGATCGGCGCGCCCAGCTCGATGCGGCGCTTGTCGACCTCGGGGCCACCGGCAACCTTGATCGCGGAAGCGATGTCAGCAGCGGTCACAGCACCGAAGAGACGGCCGGCCTCGCCGGAGCGGGTCGCCAGACGCACCTTGACGGCCTCGAGCTGGCCCTTGATCTGGTTGGCCTGCTCGATGGTCTGGATCTCGTGGATCTTGCGAGCACGACGGATCTGCTCGACGTCCTTCTCGCCACCCTTGGTCCAGCGGATCGCGAAACCACGCGGGACCAGGTAGTTGCGAGCGTAGCCGTCCTTGACGTCGACGACGTCGCCGGCGGCACCGAGGCCAGAGACCTCGTGGGTGAGGATGATCTTCATGATTCGGTCACCCTTCCCTTATCGCGCGGTGGACGTGTAGGGCAGCAGCGCCATCTCACGGCTGTTCTTGACGGCCGTGGCGACGTCACGCTGGTGCTGCGTGCAGTTGCCGGTCACGCGGCGGGCACGGATCTTGCCACGGTCGGAAATGAACTTCCGCAGCATGTTCGTGTCCTTGTAGTCCACGTAGACGGTCTTGTCCTTGCAGAATGCGCAGACCTTCTTCTTAGGCTTGCGCACAGGCGGCTTCGCCATGGTGTTTCTCCTGTGTGATCAAGAAGTGTGGGTGCGAGCCCAGCCCTGGAACCAGCCGGAGCTAGAAGGGGGGCTCGTCCGAGTAGCCGCCGCCGGAGCCACCGGAGCTTCCGCCCCAGCCGCCACCGCCGCCGCCCTGCTGGCCGCCACCGGCCGGCGTACCGGGTCCCCAGGGGTCACTGGCGGGAGCTGCCCCGCCACCCTGCTGCTGACCGCCACCAGAGCCTCCGCCCCAGTTGCCGCCGCCCTGCTGGCCGCCGCCACCGCCGCCGTAACCACCCTGGCCGCCTCGGCCCGTGGTCTTGGTGACCTTGGCCGTGGCGGTCTTGAGGCTGGCGCCGACTTCCTCGACGTCCAGCTCGTAGACCGTGCGCTTGACGCCCTCACGGTCCTCGTAGGACCGCTGCTTCAGACGGCCCTGCACGATGACGCGCATGCCTCGCTGAAGCGACTCCGCGACGTTCTCCGCCGCCTGACGCCAGACCGAGCAGGTGAGGAACAGGCCTTCGCCGTCCTTCCACTCATTGGTCTGCTTGTCGAAGATGCGGGGAGTGGACGCGACACGGAACTTCGCGACCGCCGCACCGGAGGGGGTGAAGCGCAGCTCGGGATCATCGACAAGGTTGCCGACGATCGTGATGACGGTCTCGCCTGCCATGGGGGAACCTCTCGGCGGGTTGCTGCTGGCTGCTTGCTGCTACTCGATTCCCGGACTCCGCTGAGCGGGAAAGCTCAGTGAGTCTCGGGACGGAGGACCTTGGTCCGGAGGACCGACTCGTTCAGGTTCATCTGGCGGTCGAGCTCCTTGACGACCGCAGGCTCGGCCTGCAGGTCGATGACCGAGTAGATGCCCTCGGGCTTCTTCTTGATCTCGTACGAGAGCCGACGACGGCCCCAGGTGTCGACCTTCTCGACCTTTCCGTTGCCCTCACGGACGACGGAGAGGAAGTTCTCGATCAGCGGAGAGACAGCACGCTCTTCGAGATCGGGGTCGAGGATGACCATCACCTCGTAGTGACGCATGTGGAACCCACCTCCTTTGGACTCAGCGGCCACGGTCGTTCCGTGGCAGGAGGGTTGTTATGCGTACGCAACGGTATCGGCCACCACTGACAGTCGACCCTCGCGAGCGAAGGTGACCTTGTGGCCTGGGCAGACACCGGTGCAGACGGTACAGACTACCCGCCGGGCGCTTCCGGTTGAAATCCGGTGGTCAGGAGGGGCAATCTGGACACATCGGGTGTCGACGGCGCTACGATGCGCTCTTTCGCCAGGAGGTGCCACTCATGGCACAGGCAATACGACCCAACATCACCGGTTCGCTGCTCGCCACGGACGGCAAACCCCATCGCCTGCAGGACACGCTGCTGGCCATCACGCTGGTGCTGGGTGCTACGGCGTTGATCACGTCGATGTTCCACTCCCTGCACCTGCTCACGTCCTGGACGGGCCTCATCGGCATCCTCGCGGGCGGCTACGGGCAGTTCATCTCCGAGACAACCCGGGAGCGCTTCGGGCTGATCCTCGGACTGGGAGCCTCCGCTGTCGGCTTCTACCTCGGCATGGCGCATGGCGGCCTCTTCGGCGGCGTGATCGGCTTCTAGCGGAGGCGGCGTCCGGGCCTACCTCCGGGTGGCCAGTCGGGGCGCTCCCCAGGCGCAGTAGGCTTCGGCGCGAGAGCCGGAGCCCCTGCCCCATGGGGACACACCTGCCGAGGAGCGCCCCGCATGAGCCTGACCCTGAGGACCATCAGCCAAGAGCAGCATCTGGCGTACATCCAGAGCCTGCCCTCGGCGAGCCACTGCCAGGTCCCGGCGTGGGCGAACGTCAAGAACGAATGGCGTTCCGAGAGCCTTGGCTGGTTCGACAAGAACGGCGAGCTGGTCGGGGCCGGGCTGGTGCTCTATCGCCAGTTGCCCAAGATCAAGCGGTACCTCGCCTATCTCCCCGAGGGCCCGGTCATCAACTGGCACGCCCCGAACCTCGATGACTGGCTGAAGCCGATGCTGGCGCATCTGAAGCAGCAGGGCGCCTTCTCCGTGAAGATGGGCCCGCCGGTCGTCATCCGCCGCTGGCAGGCGCCGACGATCAAGAAGGGCATCCAGGACCCGGAGGTCAAGCGACTGCGGGACATCGAGGCGGATGTCATCGAGCCGCGCGCCTTCGAGGTGGCCGACCGGCTCCGCAAGATGGGCTGGCAGCAGGGCGAGGACGGCGGGGCTGGCTTCGGTGACGTACAGCCGCGCTACGTGTTCCAGGTGCCCCTCGCGGGCCGCGCGCTCGACGACGTCCAAAAGGGCTTCAACCAATTGTGGCGCCGCAACATCAAGAAGGCGGAGAAGTCCGGTGTCGAGGTCGTCCAGGGCGGCTACAACGACCTTCCGGTGTGGCAGGAGCTGTACGAGGTCACCGCTGAGCGCGACAGGTTCCGGCCACGGCCGCTCAGTTACTTCCAGCGGCAGTGGACGGCGCTCAACGCCGAAGACCCCAACCGGATGCGGCTCTACATCGCCAAGCACGAGGGCGAGCCGCTGGCTGCCGCCACGATGATCACCGTCGGCAGCCATGTCTGGTACTCCTACGGCGCGTCGGTCAATCACAAGCGCGAGGTACGGCCCTCCAACGCCATGCAGTGGCGCATGCTCCGCGACGCCTACGCACTCGGCGCGAGCGTGTACGACCTGCGCGGCATCTCCGACTCGCTGGACGAGACCGATCACCTCTTTGGCTTGATTCAGTTCAAGGTCGGCACCGGCGGCGAGGCCGTCGAGTACGTCGGGGAGTGGGACTTCCCGCTCAACAAGGTGCTACACAAGGCACTCGACATGTACATGTCGCGTCGCTGACGCGCGTCAGCTTCCCTTCACTTCGATACACCGCAGAGACGAGAAAGGTTCCGGGACCGGCCATGGCGCTCACGCTTTATGTCGACACCGCCCGCTGGCGAGCACATCACAAGCATGTGTTCGAACAGTTCCCGGGGATCATCCCCGTCTGCAAGGGCAACGGATACGGCTTCGGGCATGAGCGGCTGGCCGAAGAGGCGACCCAACTGGGCGCCGACACGCTCGCCGTCGGCACCACCTACGAAGCCGCTCGCATCAAGGACTGGTTCGGCGGCGACCTGCTGGTCCTGACCCCGTTCCGGCGGGGTGAGGAGCCGGTTCCTCTGCCCGACCGCGTGATCCGTTCGGTGTCCTCCGTGGACGGCGTGCACGGTCTGGTCGGCGCGCGCGTGGTCATCGAGGTCATGAGCTCGATGAAGCGGCACGGCGTCAGCGAGCAGGACCTGCCCGAACTGCGGTCGGCCATCGAGGACGTACGCCTGGAGGGCTTCGGCATCCATCTGCCGCTGGACCGGGCCGACGGCTCGGACGCGGTCGAGGAGGTCATCGCCTGGATGGAACGCCTGCGTGCGGCTCAGCTTCCGCTGCACACCATGTTCGTCAGCCACCTCTCCGCCGAGGAGCTCGGCCGTCTCCGGCAGCAGTTCCCGCAGACCCGCTTCCGGGTGCGTATCGGTACGCGGCTGTGGCTCGGCGACCACGACGCGACCCAGTACCGCGGCTCGGTCCTGGACGTCACCCGGGTGACCAAGGGCGAGCGCTTCGGCTATCGCCAGCAGAAGGCCGCGTCGGACGGCTACCTGGTGGTGGTCGCGGGAGGTACGTCGCACGGCGTCGGCCTGGAAGCGCCCAAGGCGCTGCACGGCGTGATGCCGCGGGCCAAGGGCGTCGCCCGGGCGGGCCTGGCGACCGTCAACCGCAATCTGGCGCCGTTCGTCTGGGCCGACAAGCAGCGCTGGTTCGCGGAGCCGCCGCACATGCAGGTGTCGATCCTCTTCGTGCCCGGGGACGCGCCGGAGCCGAAGGTCGGCGATGAGCTGGTGGCCCATCTTCGGCACACCACCACGCAGTTCGACCGCATGGTCGACCGCTGAGCCCGGCGGCGCCCGCTCGCTCAGGCTCTCAGGGTCCCGCGTTGCCCGGCGTCTTCCGCTGGACCTCGTCCGTGCCCCACGCGACGGAGGCCCCGGGGGGACCCTGAGCGGCCGTGGCGTGGTGCGGTGAGGGCCCCGGCTGGCCGAGAGCGAAGACATCCGCCGCCCCGTCCAGGACACCGCCCGACGGGTCGTCGGAGCCGTCCCGTCTGACGACGTCCCGCTCCGGCATCAGGATGTCGCGTACGACGACAGCACACAGGTAGAGCGTGCCCAGCAGGTGAATGGCGATCACCAGCTGGTAGCCCTCCTCCGGAAGGCCCTGGTGCTTGTCGCCGCTCGTCGTGTACGCGAGGTACATCCAGATGCCCAGGAAGTACATGCCCTCGCAGGCCTGCCAGATCAGGAAGTCCCGCCATCGAGGCCTGGCCAGTACGGCGAGCGGGATCAGCCACAGTACGTACTGCGGTGAGTAGACCTTGTTGGTGAGGATGAACGCCGCCACGATCAACAGCGCCAGCTGAGCGAACCGCGGCCTGCGCGGCGCGGCCAGCGCGAGCGCGGCGACGCCCAGACACACCAGGAGCATCAGCGCGGTAGCGAGGTTGTTCACCGTGTCCGTGGCGAGGGGGCTGTCCATCCGCTGCTGGAGGATGAGCCAGAACGAACCGAAGTCCGTCCCCCGCTCCCGGCTGAAGGTGTAGAACTCCTTCCACCCGTCCGGGGCGAGCAGCATCACGGGCAGGTTCACCACGAGCCAGGAGCTGACCGCGCCGGCCGCGGCGATTCCGAACTCCCGCCACTTCCCGGCCCGCCAGCACAGCACGAACAGGGGACCGAGCAGCAGGAAGGGATAGAGCTTGGCCGCGGTCGCCAGTCCGAGCAGCACACCGAAGGCCAGGGGCCGCTCACGCGACCACATGAGCATCGCGGCGGCCGTGAGCGCGAGGGCGAGCAGGTCCCAGTTGATGGTGGCGGTGAGCGCGAAGGCGGGTGCGAGAGCGACGAGCAGGCCGTCCCAGGGGCGGCGACGGTGGGTACGCGCGACGCAGACGGCGATGACCACCGCGCAGACCATCAGCATCCCGGAGTTGACCAGCCAGTAGATCTGTTCGCGGTACTGGAGGGTGCCGCCGTCCGGGACGAACCAGGACGCGACCTCCATGAACAGACCGGTCAGCACCGGGTACTCGAGGTACTGGTGGCTGCCGGACAACTCCTCGAAGTACGGCACCAGCCCGTCGGCGAAGCCGCGTCCCACGAAGAGGTGCGGGATGTCGGAGTAGCAGGCGTGGGTGTACTGCGCCCCGGCGCCGAAGAACCATGCGCCGTTGTAGCAGGGCAGCTTCTGCACCATGCCCAGGGCGAACATGCCGATGGCGACCAGAGCGATGACGCGTACGGGAGTCCACCAGCTCCGGCCGTGCAGGGCCCGCTTCCCGGCCGGCCCGCCGATCAGCTCGCTGCCCGCCGCGGCGACCTCGTCCTGCCGCGTCGGCAGCACCACGTCTGAGTGCGGTGCGCCCGGGCTCGTCCTGCTCGTCGTCATGGGGCTCATCCTGCCGCATACACCTGGGAGATAGCGCAGGCCGCCGCACCGTGTGGTGCGGCGGCCGTTGTTTCACGTGAAACGCGTCGTCGGAGCCGGACTAGCCGGTTCTGCCGGCCACCCAGCCTCCTCCTCCATCGCCGTTTCCGTTACCTCCGCTGTCCGTCTCGCCGCCCTCGGTGGTCCCGCCGTCCGAGGTCGTGCCGTCCGAGGTCCCGCCGTCCGTGAGGCCGCCGCTCTCCGTGGTCCCGCCGTCCGTGGTGCCGCCTTCGGTGGTCCCACCGTCGGTCGTTCCGCCGTCGCTGGTCCCGCCGTCCGTCGTCTCACCCCCGGTCGTCCCTCCGCTTACGTGGCACTTCCAGTCGTTCGGCTTGCAGGTCTCGGTGGGTTCTGGCTCCTCCGGTTCGGTCTCCGTGGGCTCCGGCTCGTCCGGTGTCGGGCTGGGCTCCTCGGTCTCCTCCGGCTCCTCCGGCTCCTCAGTCGGGGTCGGAGTCGGCGTGGGGCTCTCCAGCCCGCCGCCGTAGACCTTCTTGCCGATCGGCTCCGGCTCGGGGAACCGCAGCTTCTTCTCACCCTTAAGCGCCTGCGTCATGTAGTCCTTCCAGATGACGGACGGGAATGAGGCGCCGTGGATCTTCTTCTCACCACCCGTGCCGAACATCTCCAGGAACTGCCGGTTCTTGGCCTTCTCGTCGTCGTTGAGCCGGTACATGCTGATGGCCGTGGACAGCTGCGGGGTGTAGCCGACGAACCAGGCCGACTTGTTGCCGTCGGTGGTGCCGGTCTTGCCCGCCACATCGCGGCCAGGTAGCCGGGCGTTCTTGCCGGTGCCGTTCTCCACGACGTTCTTCAGGACGTCGGTGACGTTGTCCGCCACAGCCCGCTCGATGCCGCTTCCCGTCTCAAGCTCGTGCCTGTAGACCAGCTTGCCTTCGTGCTTGACCTCTTGGACCGAGTACGGATCGTTCTGCTTGCCGCTCGCGGCGAAGGTGCCATAGGCACCAGCCATCCGGATCGCGCTGGGGGAGTCGACGCCGAGCGCCACCGAGGGCACCTCACCCTTGGTGAGACCGTCCTCGTGCAGCCCCGCGTCGATCGCCGCCTTGCGCACCTTGCTGATGCCGACGTCCATGCCGAGCTGCACGAACGGCGAGTTCACGGAGTGCTGCATGGCTTCCCGAAGGTCGACCTCGTAGTCCGGCGGCTCACCGTAAGACTGGCTGCCGTCGTTCCTCTGCCGCCACTGTTCGCCGTCTTCGTTCTGCCAGATCGAACCGTCGTAGTTCTTGATCTTCAGGTCGTTCTTGCCGTTGTAGAGGCTCTTCGGTGAGACCGGGGTTCGCTCGGACGCGGGCTGGTCCGGAGGGCCGTCCGGGTCCCGGACGCCGTCCCGCATCGCGGCGGCCAGGACGAACGGCTTGAACGTCGATCCGACCTGGGCACCCGTGGTGTCAGCGTTGTTGGTGAAGTGCGTGCCGTAGTCCTCGCCGCCATAGGTGGCGAGGATCGCACCGGTCTTCGGGTCCACGGAGGCACCACCGAACTGGACGTGAGTGTCCAGGTCCGGACGGGCCTTTTCGTCGATGTTCTTCTTGATGACCTTCGAGACGGCCTTCTCGAGCTCGTTGACCTTCTTCCGATCGAAGGTCGTGTGGATCTCGTAGCCGCCCTTCGTCAGATCCTCGCTGGTGAGGTCCGTGTTGTTGATGACGTAGGCCTTGGCGAGGTTGACGAGGTACCCGATCTGCCCACCCAGCTGGGTGTTACTCCGGCCGTTGCGCACCTCGGGGAACGTCTTGTACTCCGCCCTCTCGGCGGCCGAGAGGCGGCCGTCCTTGACCTCTTCGTCGAGAATCCACGCCCAGCGCTTCTCGGCCCTCTCCCGGTTCTTCTCCGGGGCGGCTCCGACCGGATCGATCTCCGGGTTACCGGCGGGGTCGTAGTAGGTGGCGCCCTTGAGGACCGCCGCGAGCAGGGCGCACTGACTCGCGTTCAGTTCGTCGGCGGGCTTGTCGAAGTAAGCGCGGGCGGCTGCCTGAATACCGTAAGCACCACGTCCGTAGTACGCGGTGTTGAGGTACCCAGCCATGATCTCTTCCTTCGGCAGCTTCGCGCCGACCTTGATGGAGATGAAGAGCTCCTCGAACTTCCGGCTAAGCGTCTGCTCCTGGGACAGCCTCGAGTTCTTGACGTACTGCTGGGTGATTGTCGAACCACCCTGGGTGTTGCCACCCTTCGCCATGTTGAAGAGGGCACGGCCGATTCCCATGGGGTCGATGCCCTTGTCGTCCTCGAACGTCTTGTTCTCGGCCGAGATGACGGCGTTCCGCATCTCTACGGGGATCTTGGCGTAGGGGATGATCTGACGGTTGAACTCACCGCCCGTGGCGACCATCTGCTTGCCATCGGCCCAGTAGAAGACGTTGTTCTGCGCGGTGGCCGACTTCTGCACGTTGGGCACGTCCACGATCGCGTACCCGATACCTGCGGCAGCGACCAGCATCCCGATGAAGCCGACGAAGGTACCCGTCACCTGCTTCCACGACGGGACGAACCTGCGCCATCCGTACTTACCCGCGCGCGGGTAGTCGATGAACCGCTTCTTCGGGGGTTCAGCGCCCCCGCGTCCCCTGCCACGCCCCGGACCGGGCGGTCCGCCGCCGCGGCGGCCTCCGCCACCGCGCTGCGCGGCGCGGCGGGCCTCGGCCCGGCCGCCGTGCGGACGGTCATCGCCAGACGAACCGTATGAGCCAGATGGCTCGTACGAACCGGAGGGCGATCCTGTAGCGCTCCGCGGCGCGGCACGTCGGCCGGATGGCGCCTCTGGGGCGCCGCGCCTGGCCGCGGCACGCCCGCCGCCCTGCGGCGGCGACGGTTTGCGACGGTGCTCGCTCATCGAACGACTACTCCTCGGGCAGGTGCGGCGACGCGCACCTGGAAGCGGCAGGTGTTTTCCGGTCCCCCCGATGTACGTGTGGGCCCCTCCCCGGGCTCACCCGTACTGCATCCCGGTACGTCAGCGCACGGCCGCCCTCTGGCGTCACATGGCTCCCGATGGTCTGCATGGAGCACAGACTACGCACGGTCAAAACGCACCTAGGGCGGAAGGTCACCCCAAAACAGGCAACTCGCCCCCTATGAATCGGTGATGTGACGCCGTTCACCGTGCCCCCTCTTGTCCCATCCTCGTGACCGCTCTATCGTGCTGATGTATCGAGTCGATACATCAGCACGACATAACAGCCATCGGGACACCGACGCAGAGAGGTGGCGAAGGATGAGCAGACGCTCCGGCATCCTTGAGTTCGCTGTCCTCGGCCTGCTGCGTGAATCCCCGATGCACGGCTATGAGCTGCGGAAACGTCTCAATACATCTCTGGGAGTGTTCCGCGCCTTCAGCTACGGGACCCTCTACCCGTGCCTCAAGACGCTGGTCGCCAACGGCTGGTTGATCGAGGAACCGAGCAACACACCGGACGAAGCCCACGCCACGCCCCTCACCGGCCGCCGCGCCAAGATCGTCTACAGGTTGACGGCGGAAGGCAAGGAGCGTTTCGAGGAGCTTCTCTCGCAGACCGGCCCCGACGCTTACGAGGACGAGCACTTCGCCGCACGCTTCGCCTTCTTCGGCCAGACCTCGCGCGACGTACGGATGCGGGTGCTCGAGGGCCGTAGGAGTCGGCTCGAAGAGCGCCTGGAGAAAATGCGCGCCTCCCTGGCCAGGACCCGGGAGCGGCTGGACGACTACACCCTTGAGCTACAGCGGCACGGGATGGAGTCCGTGGAGCGCGAAGTGCGCTGGCTGAACGAGCTCATCGAGAGCGAGCGCACGGGGCGGGATCAGCGGCAGTCCCCCGCCGCGGGCGCTGCTGAGCAGGACACACCTACAGACACGGGCGGCCTGCCCCGGCACCGGGACAGCACCCGGCCGGACCCGTCCGACGACACCACCAAGTGAGGTGCAGCGATCAGTGCTGGACCTCGTCGAGAACAAACAGGGAGCAACCGGAATGGGTTCGGTTCGTGTAGCCATCGTCGGCGTGGGCAACTGCGCCGCCTCGCTGGTGCAGGGCGTCGAGTACTACAAGGACGCCGACCCGGACGGCAAGGTCCCGGGCCTTATGCACGTCCAGTTCGGCGACTACCACGTACGCGACGTCGAGTTCGTCGCCGCCTTCGATGTGGACGCGAAGAAGGTCGGTCTTGACCTCGCGGACGCCATCGGCGCCAGCGAGAACAACACCATCAAGATCTGCGACGTGCCGAACACCGGCGTGCAGGTGCAGCGTGGGCACACCCACGACGGTCTGGGCCTGTACTACCGCCAGACCATCGAGGAGTCCTCCGAGGCCCCGGTGGACATCGTCCAGGTCCTCAAGGACAAGCAGGTCGACGTTCTCGTCTGCTACCTGCCCGTCGGCTCCGAGGACGCGGCGAAGTTCTACGCGCAGTGCGCGATCGACGCCAAGGTCGCCTTCGTCAACGCCCTCCCGGTCTTCATCGCCGGCACCAAGGAGTGGGCGGACAAGTTCACCGAGGCGGGCGTCCCGATCGTCGGTGACGACATCAAGTCCCAGGTCGGCGCCACCATCACGCACCGCGTCATGGCGAAGCTGTTCGAGGACCGCGGCGTCCGTCTTGAGCGCACCATGCAGCTCAACGTCGGCGGCAACATGGACTTCAAGAACATGCTCGAGCGCGACCGCCTCGAGTCCAAGAAGATCTCCAAGACGCAGGCCGTCACCTCGCAGATCCCCGACCGCGACATGGGCGACAAGAACGTCCACATCGGTCCGTCGGACTACGTGGCCTGGCTGGACGACCGCAAGTGGGCGTACGTCCGCCTCGAGGGCCGCGCCTTCGGTGACGTCCCGCTGAACCTGGAGTACAAGCTCGAGGTGTGGGACTCGCCGAACTCCGCGGGTGTCATCATCGACGCGCTGCGCGCCGCGAAGATCGCCAAGGACCGTGGCATCGGCGGCCCGATCCTCTCCGCGTCCTCGTACTTCATGAAGTCCCCGCCGGTGCAGTACTTCGACGACGAGGCCTTCGAAAACGTCGAGAAGTTCATCAAGGGCGAGGTCGAGCGCTAAGCGCTGCCACGTCGTGAACGCGGGCCCCCGGGTAAATGCACCCGGGGGCCCGTGCGTTGTGTGAGGCTACGCCTCATGCCTGTCGTTCGTGATCTGCGTGTTCTGCTGCGGTTTCGCGACTTCAGGCGCCTGCTGGCGGTACGGCTGCTGTCACAGTCGGCGGACGGGGTCTACCAGGTCGCGCTCGCGACGTACGTCGTCTTCACCCCGGAGAGGCAGACCTCGCCGGTGGAGATCGCCTCCGCCATGGCCGTACTGCTGCTCCCCTACTCCTTCGTCGGACCCTTCGCGGGCGTCCTCCTCGACCGCTGGCCGCGGCGGGAGGTCTTTCTGTACGGGAACCTGCTGCGGGCTCTGCTCGCGAGCGGCACCGCCCTGCTGATCCTGGGCGGTGTGCCGGACTGGATCTTCTACACCTCGGCCCTGTGCGTCACGGCGGTCAACCGGTTCGTCCTGGCCGGTCTCTCCGCCGCACTGCCGCGCGTGGTCGATCCGGACCGGCTCGTGATGGCCAACTCCCTGTCGCCGACGGCCGGGACCCTGGCCGCCACGGCGGGCGGTGGCCTCGCCTTCGCGGTGCAGGTGGTGGCTTCGGGTTCCAACACCGTGGTGATGCTGCTCGGTGCGATGCTCTATCTCTGCTCGGCGCTCGCCGCGCTGCGTATCCCGCGTGGGCTGCTCGGCCCGGACCCCGCGCTGGTGCAGCCGCGGCTCTGGGCGGCGATCGTCTCCACGGCGCAGGGCCTGGCGGACGGGATACGGCATCTCCTGGAGCGGCGCCCCGCCGCCCGGGCGATGGCGGCCATGACGGCGATGCGCTTCTGCTACGGCGCGCTGACGGTCATGGTGCTGATGCTGTGCCGGTACGCCTGGTCGTCTACCGAGGCCGAGGGGCTCGCCCTGCTCGGCCTCGCGGTCGGGTTCTCGGGAGCGGGGTTCTTCGCGGCGGCCGTGGTGACGCCCTGGGCTGTGGAGAGGTTTGGGCGCAGCGGCTGGATGGCCGTGTGCGCGGGCGCCGCGGCCGTACTGGAACCGGCGCTCGGGCTGTCCTTCGCCCTGGTCCCGATACTGATCGCCGCGTTCGTGCTGGGGCTGGTCACCCAAGGCGCGAAGATCGCCACGGACACGACGGTGCAGTCCTCGATCGACGACGGCTTCCGTGGCCGGATTTTTTCCCTCTACGACGTGCTGTTCAACGTCGCCTTCGTGGCTGCCGCCGGGGTGGCCGCGCTGATGCTGCCCTCCGACGGGCGTTCGGCTCCGCTGGTCATCGCCGTCGCGGTTCTCTACGCAGCGATTGCTGCCGCTATAGCCCGTTCTGAGACGCAGTAAGTGTCACATCAGTGCCACAGAGCCTCTTCTGGCTTCAGTGTGGCCACTGGGGACCGGTAGCTTACGGGCGTCAATTACGCGCCACCGAACCCACGTTCCAAGGGGACCCCCAGTGACTACTCCGCAGCCCCAGGGCCAGAACCCGTTCAACCAGGCCCCGCAGGGTGACCCTCAGCAGCCCTTCCCCGGCGCTCCGCCGGCGCAGCCGACCCCGAGCCGGAGCGTCGGCAAGAAGGTCATCATCTTCGTGGTCGGCTCGCTCGTCGCTGTCGGGCTCCTGTTCGGCGTCCGTACGCTGCTCAGCGACGACACCACCAAACTGGCCGCTGGGGACTGCCTGAAGAACGAGGGCTCCAACACGAAGCCCGACATCAAGAAGGTCGACTGCGGCGGCTCCGATGCCGAGTACAAGGTCCTGGAGAAGAAGGACAGCGGCATCGCGCTCTCCTGCCAGTCCATCGAGGGCAATGTCGCTGCCATCACCTGGAAGGAAGGCAGCGACTCGTTCGTGCTGTGCCTCGGCAAGGCGTAAAGCGATCACGCGAGTGGGGCGGTGTTTCACGTGAAACACCGCCCCACGGCGTAGACGCGGCGGGGGTGTGTTTCACGTGAAACACGCCCCCGCCGCTCTGGGATCAGCTCTGTGCCGCCCACCACTCCTTGAGCGCGGCGACCGCCGCGTCGCGCTCCATCGGCCCGTTCTCCAGCCTCAGCTCCAGCAGGAACTTGTACGCCTGGCCGATCACCGGTCCCGGGCCCACGTTCAGCACCTTCATGATCTCGTTGCCGTCCAGGTCGGGGCGGATGGAGTCCAGTTCCTCCTGCTCCTGGAGTCGTGCGATGCGCTCCTCCAGGCCGTCATAGGCACGGGACAGCGCGCTGGCCTTCCGCTTGTTGCGCGTCGTGCAGTCAGAACGGGTGAGCTTGTGCAGGCGGTCCAGCATCGGCCCCGCGTCACGGACGTAGCGGCGTACCGCGGAGTCCGTCCACTCACCGGTCCCGTAGCCGTGGAAGCGCAGATGCAGCTCGACCAGGCGTGAGACGTCCTTCACGAGATCGTTGGAGTACTTGAGCGCGGTCATCCGCTTCTTGGTCATCTTCGCACCCACCACCTCGTGGTGATGGAAGGAGACCCCGCCGTCCTTCTCGAAGCGCCGTGTCCTGGGCTTGCCGATGTCATGGAGCAGCGCGGCGAGCCGCAGCGTCAGATCGGGGCCGTCGTCCTCCAGGGCGATCGCCTGCTCCAGAACGGTCAGCGAGTGCTCGTAGACGTCCTTGTGCCGGTGGTGCTCGTCGCTCGTCAGACGCAGCGCGGGAAGCTCCGGCAGCACCCGCTCGGCGAGGCCCGTGTCGACGAGCAGCGCGAGGCCCGTGCGCGGGTGGGCGGAGAGGACCAGCTTGTTCAGTTCGTCACGGACCCGCTCGGCCGAGACGATCTCGATGCGCTCCGCCATCGCCTTCATCGCGGCGACGACCTCCGGGGCCACCTGGAAGTCGAGCTGGGCGGCGAAGCGCGCGGCCCGCATCATCCGCAGCGGGTCGTCCGAGAAGGACTCCTCGGGAGTGCTGGGTGTCCGCAGCGCCCCCGCCTCGAGGTCCCCGAGCCCGCCGTGTGGGTCAATGAAGTGCTTCTCCGGCAGCGCTACGGCCATGGCGTTGACGGTGAAGTCCCGGCGGACGAGATCGTCCTCGATGGAGTCGCCGTAGGACACCTCGGGCTTGCGTGAGGTCCGGTCGTACGCCTCGGAACGGTACGTCGTGACTTCAAGCTGGTACCCATCCTTTTGGCAGCCCACCGTGCCGAAGGCGATCCCGACCTCCCACACCGCGTCCGCCCAGGGCCGGACGATCTTCAGTACGTCCTCGGGGCGGGCGTCCGTCGTGAAGTCCAGGTCGTTCCCGAGCCGTCCGAGTAGCGCGTCCCTGACGGAGCCACCGACCAGGGCAAGAGAGAACCCGGCCTCCTGGAAGTGGCGGGCAAGATCGTCGGCGACAGGGGACACACGCAGCAGTTCGCTCACCGCTCGGCGCTGCACCTGGCTCAGGGCGCTGGGGATGTCTTCGTTGGCGTTCGGCACAACAGAAAAGGGTACGTGCCCTCGGCCGCCCCAGCTTCCCCGTTTTCGACTGGTCATGTGGAGCAGTCCGCGGCACTTCGCCCCAGCCGGGGTCGTTACCATGCGGGGACGCACAGATAGCGACCACTCACGACGACCACTGACGGCAAGGGACGGACGAACGCGTGGCCGAGGCGCCAGACTTCCCAGGGATGGCTCCCTCAGCTGCCCGCCAACGGCTGCGGCGCGCCACAATCCTGCTCGTCGGAGCCCCGCTGCTGGCCGGTCTGCTCCAGCTGCCGACGGGCCCCTCCGCGCAGGCCGCGCCGGTCACCGCCAAGGCCAGCAACGGCACCGTCGATGTCTCCGTGGACTCCTTCAGCCCCAGCGTCCCCACCGAGGCCGACACCCTCACCATCTCCGGCAAGATCACCAACGAGGGTAAGCAGCCGGTCACCGCCGCCGAGGCCACCCTGCGGGTGGGTCCGGTGATGACCGGCCGCAGGGCCATCGATCAGGCCATGAAGAACAGCGACTCCCTCCAGCAGATCACCGGCAACGAGGTCGACGGCAAGTACGTCGAGGAGTTCGACAAGCTGGTCCCCGGGGTTTCCCAGCGCTTCTCGCTCTCGATCCCCGTCGATGAACTGGACCTGAACTCCGCCGGTGTCTACCAGCTGGGTGTCACGCTCTCCGGCCGGACGGGCGGTCAGCAGTACGACCAGATTCTGGGGATCGAGCGCACCGTCCTGCCCTGGCAGCCGTCTGACGCGAGCGAGAAGACCAAGACGACGTTCCTCTGGCCACTCATCTCCCGCACGCATCTCACGGCGGAGACCGGTCCTGGAGAACAGCAGGCGCCGGTCTTCTCGGACGACACCCTGGCCAAGGAGATCTCCCCCGGCGGCCGCCTTGAGCAGCTGCTGTCCCTGGGCCGCGATCTCCCCGTGACCTGGGTGATCGATCCCGACCTGCTCGCCTCCGTCGACGCGATGCGGGAGAGCTACCAGGTCATGGGCCCTGATGGCACGCCGGTCGCGGGCAAGAACCAGGCCGTCGCCAAGCAGTGGCTGAACAACCTCGAAGAGGCCGTGCAGGACAAGGAGGTCGTGGCACTGCCTTTCGCCGATCCCGACCTCGCCTCGCTGGCTCATCAGGGCAAGCGCGTCTCGGGCTCGCTCAGCCATCTCCAGGACGCCACCGACGCGGCCGCGAAAACCGTCCAGACGGTGCTGCACGTCGACCCGAGCACGGATTTCTCCTGGCCGGCGGAGGGTGCGGTCGACCCCTCCATCGTCGATGTCGCCACCTCGGCGGGGGCCCGCACAGTGATCGCCCGCAGCGACAGCCTGCGCGAGACCCGCGGCCTGCGGTATACGCCGACAGCGGCCCGGCCGATCGGCGGCGGCACAACGGCCGTGGTCGCCGACGCCCGGCTGTCGACCGCGTTTCAGGGCGATATGACCACGGCCCAGAACTCCACGCGCGCCGTGCAGAGATTCCTGGCCCAGAGCCACATGATCAACCTGCAGGCCCCGAAGAAGCAGCGCAGCGTCGTCGTCGCCCCGCAGCGCATGCCGTCCGTCAGCCAGGCCCAGTCGATGGCCAAGGCCCTGCGCGCACTCGACGACAGCGCATGGTCACAGGCGGACGACCTGGTCTCGGCGGCCGAGGCCAAGCCTGACCCGGACGCCACGACCCAGGTGCCGAGCACCCGCTCCTACCCGTCCGCGCTGCGCAAGCAGGAGCTGCCTGAGGACGCGTTCCTCGCCATCCGGAGCACCAAGAAGATCCTGGACAAGTTCAAGGTCATCCTCAGCAGGCCGGAGCGTGTGGTCACCCCCTTCGGACGGGCGATCGACCGGGAGATGTCGACGTCCTGGCGCGGCCAGGCCAAGGAAGCAGAGCGTTACCGCGCGGGCGTGCAGGGGTACCTCGACGGGCTCACCCAGCAGGTGAAGCTGATCGAGAAGTCGGAGGCGAAGCTCTCCGGCCGCAGCGCGACCATCCCGGTGACGGTCCAGAACAACCTGGTGCAGGGCGTCGAGGATCTGCGGCTGCGCCTCACCTCGACGAAACCGACCCGGCTCAAGATCAGTGATGGCCCCTACGACGAGCAGCCAATCAAGGTCTCTGGCGAGCACAGCCAGTCGGTGAAGTTCACCACGCAGGCCAACGCCAACGGGCCGGTCCCGGTAGTCGCCCAGCTCTACACCGCGGACGGCGAGCCCTACGGCCCGGAGATCCGCTTCGACGTGAGAGTCACCCAGGTGCCCCCGGCGGTCATGCTGGTCATCGCGGGCGGGGTTCTGCTGCTGGTCCTCGCCGGATTCCGGATGTACACCCAGCGCAAGCGCGCGGCAGCCCTCCAGGCCGCTGACGATGCGGACAGGGACGACGAGGATGGCGGGAACACGGCGCCGGACACCGCTCCGGAAAGCACCGACCCGTCCGGCACGGGTGAGAGAGTGGACCGTTGAGCGACGACGTGGCCGGTGGGCCGTGGGACCCGATGAGGTGGGGTAAGCATGAACGCGCCGTACGACGGTGACCGCGGCCAGGGCGGTACCGGTGGCGATCCGGCGGGTCAGCAGGTCCCGCCGCAGCAGCCCACCCCGGATGCGTACGTCCAGGACGCCTACGACCAGGACCCGTACCGCGCGCAGGACCTCGCCGCACAGGACCCGGTAGCCGAGGCCCTCTACGACCGCGCCGCGCACCCTCCGCCGCCCCCTGGCACCTACGCGGAGCCGCAGCCGACCTACGGGCAACCGCCCGCACCGCCGCACGCGCCCGACCCGCGCCTGTGGGCCCAGACCCCACCGCCCGAACCCGACGGCCCGTCCCGCCACCTGCCGTACGGCGACGACGCCCGGACGACACAGTTCGTCGGTGTGGACGACCTGGTGACCGAGGCCAGCGAGGAGCGGCACGAGCCGGACGCCTTCGCCCACCTCTTCCGGGACCAGCAGGGCAACGGCACCCGTCCGCCCAGCGAACCCCCCGTCATCCCCGCGCCGACTCCGCCGCCCCCGCCCGCCCCGAAGAAGAGCTCGGGTGGCCGCGCCTCCAGCCTGCTGAAGTCCAGCGCGGTGATGGCCGCGGGCACGATGGTCTCCCGCCTCACCGGCTTCATCCGCTCCGCGCTGATCGTCGCGGCGCTGGGCGTCGGCCTCCTCGGCGACACCTTCCAGGTCGCCTACCAGCTGCCGACGATGATCTACATCCTGACCGTCGGCGGCGGTCTGAACTCGGTCTTCGTACCGCAGCTGGTCCGCGCCATGAAGAACGACAGCGACGGCGGCCAGGCCTACGCCAACCGGCTGCTGACGGTCGTCATGGTGGTGCTGGGCGCGCTCACCGTGGCGGCGATGTTCGCGGCGCCGCTCTTCGTCCGCATGCTTTCCGTGTCGGTCGCCAACGACCCGGCGGCCAACGACGTCGCGATCACCTTCGTCCGCTACTTCCTGCCCTCGATCTTCTTCATGGGCGTCCATGTGGTGATGGGGCAGATCCTCAACGCCCGCGGCTCGTTCGGCCCGATGATGTGGACCCCCGTCCTCAACAACATCGTCATCATCTTCACCCTCGGCACCTTCATCTGGGTGTACGGCACCCACGCGAGCACGGACATGACCGCCGGGACCCTCCCGCCGGAGGCCGAGCGCCTGCTCGGTATCGGCATCCTCCTCGGCATTGTCGTGCAGGGCCTCGCGATGATCCCCTACCTGCGGGAGACCGGATTCAAGATCCGGCCGCGCTTCGACTGGAAGGGCCACGGCCTCGGCAAGGCCGCGAAGCTGGCCAAATGGACCGTGCTCTTCGTCCTGGCCAACCAGGCCGGCGCCATCTTCGTCATCCAATTGGCCACCGCCGCGGGCGACAACACCCCTCCCGGCATCGACGGCACCGGCTTCGCCGCCTACGCCAACGCCCAGCTGATCTGGATGCTGCCCCAGGCCATCATCACCGTCTCACTGATGGCCGCCCTGCTGCCCCGGCTGTCGCGCTCGGCCCACGACGGCGACACCGGCGCCGTCCGCGACGACATCTCCCAGGGTCTGCGCAACACCGCGGTCGCCATCGTCCCGATCGCCTTCGGGTTCGTCGCACTCGGCATCCCGATGTGCACTCTGATCTTCGGCGGCTCGGGCGCCGCCAGCGCCACGAACATGGGCTTCATGCTGATGGCCTTCAGCCTCGGCCTGATCCCCTACTCCGTGCAGTACGTCGTGCTGCGTGCCTTCTACGCTTATGAAGACACCCGCACCCCCTTCTACAACACGGTCATCGTCGCGGCCGTCAACGCCGCTGCCGCAGTGCTCTGCTTCTACCTGCTTCCGGCCCGGTGGGCGGTCGCCGGTATGGCCGCGTCCTACGGCCTCGCCTACGCGATCGGCGTGGGAGTCGCCTGGCGGCGGCTGAGCAAGCGGCTGGACGGGAACCTGGACGGCGGACACGTACTGCGTACGTACGCACGGCTCGGCCTCGCCTCGGTCCCCGCCGCCCTCCTCGGCGGCGGCACCGCGTACGCGATCACCCAGGCACTCGGCCAGGGTGCTCTTGGCTCGATCGCCGCTCTGATCGGCGGCGGGATCGTGCTGCTTGGCGTCTTCTTCGTCGCGGCGCGGCGACTGCGGATCGAGGAAATGAACGCGCTGGTCGGGATGGTCCGCGGACGCCTCGGGCGCTGAACGAGGCGGCAGTCCGGCTGAGCCCGCACAACCATCACCGGCCTCCGCGTGTCGTGCATGACGGCAGAGTGTGGGCACAATTGGCCTTGGCGTCGTACAGAGCGCAACGGATGGGGAGGCAGGAACGACGGTGGCGGAACGGAGCACGGCTGCCGTCGACGTGGCAGCAGGGAGCAATGGTGAGTCACCGACCGCCAAAGCAGACCAGCCCACGGCCGACGGGGCGCCCCAGAAACAGGACACGTCATCGGACCGCGGGGATCACCGGCCCGATGACGGTACGGAAACGAGCAGGCCACAGGCCCAGCCACCCGAGCTGCACAGCGGTCACAAGCTGGCCAGGCGCTACCGGCTCGAAGAATGCGTCACCCGTCTGGACGGATTCAGCAGCTGGCGCGCGGTGGATGAGAAGCTCCGCCGCGCCGTCGGGGTGCACCTGCTGCCCGCAGACCATCCACGCGCCCGCTCGGTGCTCGCCGCGGCCCGATCCTCGGCGCTGCTCGGCGACCCTCGCTTTGTCCAGGTCCTCGATGCCGTCGAAGAGAACGACCTGGTCTACGTGGTGCACGAGTGGCTCCCCGACGCCACCGAGCTGACCTCGGTGCTCGCCTCGGGGCCGCTCGAGGCGCACGACGCCTACCAGCTCGTCAGCCAGGTCTCGTTGGCCATGGCGGCCGCGCACCGCGAAGGGCTGGCCCATCTCCGGCTCACCCCAAGCGCCGTACTGCGCACCTCATCCGGCCAGTACCGCATCCGCGGCCTGGCCGTGAACGCCGCGCTGCGCGGCATCAGTTCCGACACCCCGCAGCGCGCCGACACCGAGGCGATCGGCGCACTGCTGTACGCCTCGCTGACCCGGCGCTGGCCATATCAGGATGACGCCTACGGCATGGCCGGGCTCCCCAAGGACATCGGGCTGATCGCCCCGGACCAGGTACGTGCGGGGGTCCACCGAGGCCTGTCCGAACTCGCCATGCGCGCGCTGGTCAACGACGGCGCCACGGCCTCCCGGCAGGAACCCCCCTGCACCACCCCGGAGGAACTCGCCAGGGCGGTCGGGGAGATGCCCCGCATCCGCCGCCCGGAGCCCGTCTTCACGGCCCCGCCCGAGTACCAGCGCACGACCTACCAGCAGGGCACCTATCGGCGTCAGCCGACCCAGCAGGAGCTGACCCAGCCGGTGCCGCCCGCCCCGCTCCAGGGCCGTACCGGCAAGGCGCTGAAGTGGGCCGTGGCCGCGCTGCTCATCGCGGCACTCGGCCTGGGCAGCTGGCAGCTGGCTGACGCCCTGATGGACCGCGACAAGCCTGGTAACGACCCAGGCACCAGTACCCAGCCGAACGAGGCCGAGAACGACAAGCCCGGTGGCAAAGAGGGCACGAACAAGGACAAGGAAGACAGCCCACAGCTGATCACCATCACGGGTGCCCAGGAGTACTCCCCGGACGGCCCCGCCCAGAACGCCGCCAACGTCGGGGCGACCTACGACGACCGCAGCGATACGTATTGGCGAACCAAGAGATATGTGGACGGTCCCCAGCTCGCGCCGTACAAGGACGGGGTCGGGATCATCTACGACCTCGGCTCCGCACAGGACGTCTCAGCCGCGTCCATAGGGCTCCGGTACGGCGGGGACCGCACCACCGCCTCGCTCTACGCCCCGGACTCGCTGTCGCCTTCCGCGTCGGTGACGTCGATGAAGGCGATCGGGACGGCTACGACCTCCTCGACCACACTGAAGATCAAAGCCAAGGAAGCGGTCACCACCCGCTATGTTCTGGTCTGGCTCACCGACGTACCTCATTCGCCCAAGGACGGGTACAGCGGTGCGGGATACAAGCAGGCCATCACGGACGTGAAGCTCAAGGGCTGATCGGCACACTGGGGGGAGGGGCGCGGGGTGGACGACGCCACACGCGGCGAGAGAAGCGACCAGGACCTCCTGGCCGACCATGTCGCCGGAGACCCGGATGCCTTCGGTGAGCTGGTACGGCGCCACCGCGACCGCCTGTGGGCGGTGGCGCTGCGCACCCTGGGAGACCGGGAAGAGGCCGCGGACGCGGTACAGGACGCGCTCGTCTCCGCCTACCGGGCCGCCCATACCTTCCGCGGACAGTCCGCCGTCACTACCTGGCTGCACCGGATCACCGTCAACGCCTGCCTGGACCGGGCCCGTAAGGCCGCTTCCCGTAAGACCTCGCCGGTGGACGACCCAGAGCGCCTGGACCAGCTCCTCGAACCGCACGAGTCGGCCTCCGCACCGGCGGAACGCCACGATCTGCACCGTGAGCTGATTCAGGCGATGAATACCCTGCCAGCCGACCAGCGGGCCGCGCTGGTACTGGTGGACATGCAGGGCTATCCCGTAGCCGAGGCCGCTCAGGTGCTCGACATCCCCACCGGCACGGTGAAGAGCCGCTGCGCACGCGGCAGAGCCCGGCTGCTGCCGCTCCTCAGCCATCTGCGCACGGACAACGGAGAGACCAACCGGGGCAGTGTCGGCGTAACCAGACCTGACGCGGGAAGGAACCGGACGCAGGGGACATCCGTCCCACCGGCAGCAGGTCCACGCGACATCGGGCCGCAGGACACCGGACCAGGCGATTCAACTGCCGTGAAGGGCGGAGGTGGGCGAGCGTGACATCCACGCCCGACGCGGCCGAGCACCCCGAGGTATCGGAACTCTCCGACCTCACCGAAGATCTGCTTTCCCCGTCCCGTGCCGTCGACGTACGGCACCATCTCGACGGCTGTGCCCTGTGCGCCGATGTCCATGGCTCGCTGGAGGAGATCCGTGGCCTGCTCGGCACACTGCCTGGCCCGCCGCGCATGCCCGCGGATATCTCGGGCCGCATCGACGCGGCGCTGGCCGCTGAGGCGCTGCTGAACGCGACAGCACCAGGGGCCACGGCGCCGGAAGCCACCCGTACCGCCCAGGGGACCGCTCCTCGTGTTTCACGTGAAACACAAGCCGCGCCACCTCGCGCCGCATCGGGCAGCGCTTCCTCGTCCTCGGACGGCGCGCCGAGTCGGCCGACGGGACACCCACGAGCCGCCCACGGCCCCGGGCGGCAGCGGCCCGGGCCGCGCCGACACCGCCGCACGGTAGCCACCGCCGCACTCAGCGCTGTCGCCACCGTCGCGGTCATCGGTCTGGGGGCTCTGCTGCTCCAGCCCGGCGGCCGTGACACACGGCAGGACGTCGGCGCACAGGCGTCGGGCCAGGCGGAGTCAGCAGCGGGGAAAGAATCCTTCTCCGGGAACGATCTGGGCGATCAGGTGGCCGCCCTGCTTGCCCAGGGGCGCGGGCTGGATATGGACTCCGCTCCTTCCACCGCATCGGGCTTCTCCACCGAGTCTGGAGGTCGTTCCCCAAACTCACCGATGCGAGAGTCCGGACCGGAGGTGCCGGAGTGCGTCCAGCGGGGCATTGGCCGGGCGGACACTCCTCTCGCCGCCGAGCGAGGCACCTACGAGGGCACCAAGGCGTACCTTGTCGTTCTGACCCATGTGTCTGACGCCTCACATGTCTCGGCCTACGTCGTCGACGCGTCCTGCGCCAACCAGGGCTCCACGTCCAAGGGGGAAGTACTGCTGAATCGCTCCTACCCTCGCCGCTGACAGCTCCGGGAATGCAGGCCCCGTAGTATCCGTTGGGTGGTGTGAGAGTCCTGAGACGGGGCTCCTCCCGAGGCATAGGCAGTCCGCAGAGACGAGGAATCAACCCGTGAGCGACGTCCGTAACGTGATCATCATCGGCTCGGGGCCGGCCGGCTACACGGCGGCGCTGTACACCGCACGCGCATCGCTGAAGCCGCTGGTGTTCGAGGGTGCCGTGACCGCTGGCGGTGCGCTGATGAACACCACCGACGTGGAGAACTTCCCCGGTTTCCAGGATGGCGTGATGGGCCCCGAGCTCATGGACAACATGCGCGCCCAGGCCGAGCGCTTCGGCGCCGAGCTGATCCCTGACGATGTGGTCTCGGTCGACCTCACGGGTGAGATCAAGACCGTCACCGACACCGCGGGCACCGTCCACCGCGCCAAGTCCGTGATCATCACCACCGGGTCGCAGCACCGCAAGCTGGGCCTGCCCAACGAGGACGCACTTTCCGGACGCGGCGTCTCCTGGTGCGCGACCTGCGACGGGTTCTTCTTCAAGGACCAGGACATCGCCGTCGTCGGCGGCGGTGACACCGCGATGGAGGAGGCCACCTTCCTCTCGCGCTTCGCCAAGTCCGTGACGGTCGTCCACCGCCGGGACAGCCTGCGTGCGTCCAAGGCCATGCAGGATCGCGCCTTCGCCGACCCGAAGATCACGTTCGCCTGGGACAGCGAGGTCGCGGTGATCCACGGCGAGCAGAAGCTCACCGGGCTGACGCTCCGCAACACCAAGACGGGCGAGACCTCCGAACTCCCGGTCACCGGCCTGTTCATCGCCGTCGGGCACGACCCGCGCACGGAGCTCTTCAAGGGCCAGCTCGAGCTGGACGACGAGGGGTACCTCCAGGTCGACGCTCCCTCGACCCGGACCAACCTGACCGGTGTCTTCGGAGCCGGCGACGTCGTCGACCACACCTACCGGCAGGCGATCACCGCGGCAGGTACCGGTTGCTCCGCCGCTCTGGACGCCGAGCGTTACCTCGCCGCCCTGGCCGACAGCGAGACCGCTGCCGCCGCCACTGTCTGACCGCGCCTCGGTCTGACCCCGCTCCGCCCCTGTTCCCGTTAATTCATGAAGGAGAAAGCCATGGCCGGTGCCACGATCACCGTGACGGACGCCAACTTCGACGAGCTGGTTCTCAAGAGCGACAAGCCCGTGCTCGTCGACTTCTGGGCCGCCTGGTGCGGACCGTGCCGCCAGATCGCCCCCTCGTTGGAGGCGATCGCGGCCGAGCACGACGAAATCATCGTCGCCAAGCTCAACATCGACGAGAACCCGGGCACCGCTGCCAAGTACGGCGTCATGTCCATCCCGACGCTGAACGTCTACCAGGGTGGCGAGGTCGCCAAGACCATCGTCGGTGCCAAGCCGAAGGCCGCGCTCGTCAAGGACCTCGACGGCTTCATCGCCGCCAAGTAGGCACCTCGCTCCGCAGGGCGCGGATACGTTGTTTCACGTGAAACGGGCCTGACCCCGCAGGGGGTCAGGCCCGTTCTCGCTAGAGCGGTCGCAGCACGGGTTCCTTCTGAACCGCCCCCAGCAACCGGTCGATCGCCAGTTCGACGTCCTCCTTCCAGGAGAGCGTCGTACGCAACTCAAGCCGCAGCCGTGGAAAGACCGGGTGCGGGCGGACCGTCTTGAAGCCCACCGCGAGCAGATGATCTGCGGGCAGGACACACGCGGGTTCTTTCCACCGGGCGTCGCCAAAGGCCTCCATCGCCTTGAAGCCTCTCCGCAGCAGATCCTTCGCGACGGTCTGCACCATCACCCGTCCCAGACCCTGCCCCTGGTACTCCGGAGTGATCCACGCAGTCATCAGCTGCACCGCGTCGGGAGCCACCGGGCTGGTGGGAAAGGCGAGGGAGCGCGGCACATACGCCGGGGGCGCGTACAGCACATAGCCCACCGGCACCTCGTCGACATAGACCACCCGGCCGCACGATCCCCAGTCCAGCAGCACAGCGGAGATCCAGGCCTCCTTCTCCAGCCCCGGTGTCCCCGCTCTTACCGCAGCTTGCCCACTGACCGGATCGAGTTCCCAGAAGACGCACGCACGGCAGCGCTGGGGGAGATCCGGGAGGTTGTCCAGCGTGAGCGGTACGAGCCGACGCCCCATGAAGGCGGTTCCTCACTTCCTTCGCCCGCCGCGCCAAGGGCAGCGGCCAGAGCGACCCGTTCCCTGATCAGCCCGCCGACGAATCCGCCGACCGCCCCCAGTCCCAGACCCGCAGTCAACAACTCGGTGCGGCTTACCGATCGCATGACCTTCGCCTTCCTCTCCTGAGGTGCCGTCAGGTAAATGCGCCATACCCAAACGCATCGTATCCACCATGCGATTCCATCGATACCGCCAGAAAGCAAAGAGCGGGCTGTTTTCCGGCACACACCGGACACAGCCCGCTCTCCGTGCCGTTCGTGCCTCAGCTCTCGCTGTCCGCGTCGTCCGCGGCGAGGCTCTTCTCCAGGACCGGGCCTTCACCCGGTGCCAGGCTGCCCAGAATGCGCTCCAGATCGTCCATCGAGGCAAACTCGACGACGATCTTTCCCTTCTTCTGGCCCAAGTCCACCTTCACCCGGGTCTCAAAGCGGTCCGAGAGCCGGGAGGCCAGATCGCTCAGAGCCGGTGATACCCGCGCTCCAGCACGGGGCCCCTTGGCCTTGGGGGCGCTCCCTGAACGCGACCCCATCAAGGTCACGATCTCCTCGACCGCCCGCACCGAAAGCCCTTCAGCGACGATGCGGTGCGCGAGTCGCTCCTGCTCCTCCGTGTCCTCCACGGAAAGCAGAGCCCGCGCATGACCGGCGGACAGCACGCCGGCGGCGACCCTGCGCTGCACCGCCGGTGAGAGCTTGAGCAGCCGCAGGGTGTTGGACACCTGCGGGCGCGACCGACCGATCCGGTCCGCCAGCTGGTCGTGGGTGCAGCTGAAGTCCCTCAGCAACTGGTCGTATGCCGCTGCCTCTTCCAGAGGGTTCAGCTGGGCCCGGTGCAGGTTCTCCAGCAGCGCGTCCAGGAGGAGCTTGTCGTCGTCCGTGGCCCGCACGATCGCGGGGATGCGCTCCAGGCCCGCCTCACGGCACGCCCGCCAGCGGCGCTCACCCATGATCAGCTCATACCGCGAAGGCCCTAGCTGCCGTACGACGACGGGCTGGAGAAGGCCCACCTCCTTGATGGAGGTGATCAGCTCGGCTAGCGCGTCCTCGTCGAAGACCTCGCGCGGCTGCCGGGGGTTGGGGGTGATGAAGTCCAGGGGCAACTCGGCGAAATGGGCCCCGGCAGAGCTGTCCGGAACGGCGGCCGCCGCAGCGGTCTGCTCTGGCAGCTCGTCCGTTTCACGTGAAACGGTGCCCGGCCCGAGGTTGGCCACCTTCGCTGCCGCCACACCGCGCTCCGCGGTGAGTACCGGCACCGCCGATGGCGAGGTTGTCGCACCGTCGACCGCGGCGGGAGCCGACTTCTCCCCGGTCGGGGCCGCGGGAATCAGCGCACCGAGTCCACGCCCCAGCCCTCTACGTCGCTCGCTCACTGAATGCCCTCCGCCATGTTGCGCTGATCGTTCTGGGGCACTGCCGGGGCGTGCTGCGCGTCGTAGCGCACACCCACCCCGCGCAGCGCCATTTCACGCGCCGCCTCGAAGTACGACAGCGCACCGCTGGACCCGGGATCGTAGGTCAGGACGGTCTGCCCATAGCTGGGTGCCTCGGAGATACGTACCGAGCGAGGGATGCTCGTCCGCAGCACCTCTTCGCCGAAGTGGCTCCGCACCTCGTCCGCCACCTGTGAGGCCAGCCGGGTCCGGCCGTCGTACATGGTGAGCAGGATGGTCGACACATGTAGCGAGGGGTTGAGGTGACCGCGCACCAGGTCGACATTGCGCAGCAACTGCCCAAGCCCCTCCAGCGCGTAGTACTCACACTGGATGGGGATCAGCACCTCGGCGCCCGCGACCAGAGCATTGACGGTCAGGAGCCCCAGGGAGGGCGGGCAGTCGATCAGGATGTAGTCGAGTGGCTGCTCGTAGGCCTGGATGGCCCGCTGCAGCCTGCTCTCTCGCGCCACGAGAGACACCAGCTCGATCTCCGCACCGGCGAGATCGATGGTGGCGGGCGCACAGAACAGCCCTTCGACGTCCGGCACGGGCTGGACGATCTCGGAGAGTGGCTTGCTCTCCACCAGCACGTCGTAGATCGACGGGACCTCGGCGTGGTGGTCGATCCCCAGCGCTGTGGAGGCATTGCCCTGGGGATCAAGGTCGACCACCAGGACGCGCGCACCGTGCAGTGCCAGGGAAGCTGCCAGGTTGACCGTGGTCGTGGTTTTGCCGACCCCGCCCTTCTGGTTGGCAACCACCATGATCCGGGTCTGCTCGGGCCGTGGCAGACCTTCACCGGCGCGGCCTAGCGCCTGCACCGCCAGTTGGGCGGCACGACCGATAGGGGTGTCATCCATCGGGGGCGGTGTTTCACGTGAAACATCCTCCCCCGCCGATTCGGTACGGGGACCGGGGACCGGATCGGTCATCGGCCCCGCGATGTTGGCGTCGGACCGCAAGGGTTCGCCCTCCTCGACTTCAGGCTCGCAATGAGCAGAGCCTCCCATGTCTTCGGGGTCGTGAACCAGCGAGGCCCGGTCTTCTGTGGAGGAATCCGCCTCTGTGGACAACTCTGTCCCCCTCGTGGGGGATCTACGATCACGCGGGGCCGCTGCGCGACCGCGGCTGATGATCCCTTGCAGCAGTGAGCGACGTTTCACGTGAAACACGATGCATAGCCGGCACGGTCAGAACCGCACGACACTCCGGCATGCATACGTTTGACAGCTTGTCTGGCCTACCGCTGGTCATCAGGACGGATCAGTCGCCACCTCGGGTCAACGGCGTCGGCGCACTCGTCCGGCTCGGGCCGCCTTGGCGCGCTTGGCCGCGAAGCGCACACCACCAGGGCTCTCGCCGACCTCGACCCGCACCACGGTCGAGAGCGGGTCCACCAGTCCCGCACCGACGTGAAGCACGGAGGTCTCCACGGCTCCCAGCTTGCTCAGCGCGGCAGCGGCCGCCTTGACCTCTTCCTCGGCCGTGTCGCCCTTGAGCGCCAGCATCTCGCCGTACGGGCGCAGCAGTGGCACGCCCCATCCCGCCAGCCGGTCCAACGGCGCCACCGCACGCGCGGTGACCACATGAACGGGCGTCAGCGTGCCAAGGACCTCCTCGGCACGGCCGCGTACGACCGTCACATGGTCCAGGCCGAGCAGCTCCACCACTTCGGTCAGGAACGTGGTGCGCCTGAGCAGTGGCTCAAGGAGGGTGATCTTCAGGTCGGGGCGGACCAGCGCCAGCGGAATGCCCGGCAGCCCAGCCCCGGAGCCGACATCGCAGACCGTCACGCCCTCGGGGACGACCTCGGAGAGCACCGCGCAGTTCAGCAGGTGCCGCTCCCAGAGCCGAGGGACCTCGCGGGGCCCAATGAGACCACGCCTGACTCCCGCGTCGGCCAGCAGCTCCGCGTACCGGACGGCGTCCGCGAAACGCTCACCGAATACCGCTCGGGCCTGCTCCGGCGCTGGGGGGAGCTCTACTGCCTCCGACACGGGGACCGTCCTTCCGTACCGCACTGAGTGCTGGCTATCAGGCTGACAAAGACCGGCCCCGTCTGCGCACAGACGGGGCCGGGGAGACTACCTGTCGATCAGGCGGGGAGCACGACGACGAAGCGCTGCGGCTCCTCGCCCTCGGACTCGCTCCGCAGACCCGCGCTCTTGATCGCGTCGTGTACGACCTTGCGCTCGAAGGGCGTCATCGGCTGGAGCTTCATCGGCTCACCGGAGCTCTTCACCTCGGCCGCGGCCTTGGCACCCAGCTCGGAGAGCTCCTGGCGCTTCTTGGCACGGTAGCCGCCGATGTCCAGCATCAGCCTGCTGCGGTCACCGGTCTCGCGGTGCACCGCGAGCCGCGTGAGCTCCTGGAGCGCCTCGAGCACCTCGCCGTCGCGACCGACCAGCTTCTGCAGACCACGACCGCTCGAGTCGCTGATGATCGAGACAGCCGCCCGGTCAGCCTCGACGTCCATGTCGATGTCGCCGTCCAGGTCGGCGATGTCCAGCAGGCCCTCAAGGTAATCCGCCGCGATCTCACCCTCCTGCTCAAGGCTGGTCAGGGTGTCGCCGGCCTCGGCATCGGCCGGGGTGGTGGTGCCTTCCGTCACGGGATGGACTCCTTCTTACTTCTTGGACGGGTGCTTGGGCCGCTGCTGGCCCTTGCGCTGTCCGGACTTGGCTTGGCGTGCGGAACCGGAGGCGGCCTTGCCGCCCGTCGGCTTGCCCTGAGACGTGCCGTCCTGCGTCTTGGCGTCGTCCCGCGACGTGGCTTCCGAGTCCCCGGACGTGTCGTCCGACTTCTCCAGCGAGGTCTTGCCCGTCTCGCCCTTGGCACCAGCTTGCTGGGTACCGGACGGCTGGGCGGCGGCGGAGTGACGCCGGGACTTGCTCTGGCGCTTGGGCTGCTGGCGCTTGGGCGTGCCACCGGCCGCGCCGCCGACGCCCTCGGGCTCAACCTCGGAGGTCTCGCCCTTCACCACCAGGCCGTCGGCCTGAGCCACCAGCCCCGCCTTGGTCAGCGTGGTGATGAACTTCCGCTCGTTCTCGTTGCGGTCGCGGCCCTTGGCGACGATGGCCTTGATGTTGTTGCGTGTGCCACGGCTCACCCGGCCGCCCTCGTTCTTGACGAGCTTCTCGCCGAGCCGCTCCAGGAACGCGCCCTGTGCCTTGCTGCCCGGGGTGGGGTTCTGGCGGATGACGTACATCTGCTGACCCATGGTCCAGACGTTGGTGGTCAGCCAGTAGACGAGGACACCGACGGGGAAGTTGATGCCGAAGACGGCGAAGATGACCGGGAAGACGTACATCAGCATCTTCTGCTGCTGCATGAACGGCGTCTTCACCGTGGTGTCGACGTTCTTCATCATCAGCTGACGCTGCGTGTAGAACTGCGAGAACGACATCAGCGCGATCATGACCGCGGTGACCACGCGCACATCGAGCAGGGACGCGTCGAGGCCGTCCAGCTTGGCCTGGGTGTCCATGAACTTCGCGGCCAGCGGGGCACCGAAGATGTGGGCCTGACGGGCGCTGTCGAGGAGCGGCTGGTCGATGAAGCCGATCGTCTTGTTCGACGCGATGCTGTTCAGTACGTGGTACAGGGCGAAGAAGAACGGTGACTGCGCCAGGATGGGAAGGCACGAGGAGAGCGGGTTGGTGCCCGTCTCCTTGTACAGCTTCATCATCTCTTCGGACTGACGCTGCTTGTCGTTCTTGTAGCGCTCCTGGATCTTCTTCATCTCAGGCTGCAGCGTCTGCATACCCCGGGTCGCCTTGATCTGCTTCACGAAGAGCGGGATCAGGCAGATCCGGATCAGGATCACCAGCGACACGATGGACAGTCCCCAGGCCCAGCCCGTATCGGGGCCGAAGATCGCACCGTACAGCGTGTGGAACTGGACGATGATCCAGGAGACGGGTGTGGTGATAAAGCTGAAAAGACTGGCAATCGTGTCCACTAATCAGGCTCCTTGAGCATGGGGCGAGGTCTCGGCGGCCGGGCTGGACTGCTTGTCCTCAGCAGCGGAGTGCCCGCCCTTGTTGCGCCAGGCGTCGCGCAGCATTTCGTGCCACCGCGGACGCTTACGCGGCGGTACGTGGTCGACACCGCCGTGCGACCACGGGTTGCACCGCAGAATGCGCCAGGCGGTGAGCGCCGTTCCCTTGATCGCACCGTGCCGGTCGATGGCCTGGAAGCCGTAGTGGGAACACGACGGGTAGTACTTGCACACCGGCCCCAGCAACGGGCTGATGGTCCACTGATACAGCTTGATCAAAGCCAACAGCGGGTACTTCATCGCGCGCCCCCTCCCAGCAGCCGCCGCAGGGCGGCATCCAGGTCTCGGGCCAACTGTGCATGGTCAGCGTCGCCCGCACCGGGCAGCGCTCGTACGACTACCAGGCTACCGGGGGGCAGCAGGGCCAGCCGTTCTCGCATGAGGTGGCGAAGTCTGCGCTTCACCGTGTTGCGTACGACCGCTACGCCAACGGCTTTGCTCACGACGAAACCCGCACGCGTCGGGGGAACGCTCTCCCCAGGCGCGTGCGGGTCCGTTTCACCGCTGCGTAGATGGACAACGAGAAGTGGGCGGCCAGCCCGACGTCCTCGTCGTACCGCGGTCGCGAAGTCTTCGCGCCGCCTCAGCCGGTTCTCGGTAGGCAGCACGACGTCATGACCTGTTTACGGTCAGGCAGACAGGCTGGCGCGACCCTTGCCACGGCGGGACGCCAGGATGGCGCGGCCGGCACGGGTGCGCATCCGCAGCCGGAAGCCGTGGGTCTTCGCGCGACGACGGTTGTTCGGCTGGAAGGTGCGCTTGCTCACTCGGGGGCTCCAGAAAATGATGTGGTGGAGGCGGGACATCGCCTGGCTGTCACCGTGCGCCCACGAGTAGCTCGCATACGCCCGATTGCACCGCTTCACGATCGTGTGATCCATGCCCATCGGAGGCAGGCGGCAGCAGCCATCGACAACTCGACCTGGTCACGGTACGCGCGGCTGCGCCATCCGGTCAAACCGGCCCTGCGCCGGGGGACACTGTGCACAGCCTGTGGACAACAACTTGAACCGCAGCGGTCGCCCTGACTACCGTGGCTGAACTCCGATTCGTTCCCTTCCCGCAGCGTCACCCGATTTCCGTTGCGCCCCGTCCCTACCCGTCCCAAGAACCACACCTTCGTGGGACCCATGAGAGAGCGTGCCCTGTGGCTGACGTACCTGCCGATCTTGCCGCAGTGTGGCCACGAGTGCTGGAACAACTCCTCGGGGAAGGCCGCGGACAAGGTGTCGAGGCGAAGGACGAGCACTGGATCAAGCGCTGCCAGCCACTGGCCCTGGTCGCCGACACCGCGCTGCTCGCCGTCCCGAACGAATTCGCCAAGGGCGTCCTGGAGGGCCGCCTCGCGCCGATCGTCAGCGACACGCTGAGCCGGGAGTGCGGCCGCCCGATCCGCATCGCGATCACCGTCGACGACTCCGCCGCCGAGCCCCCGGCCCCCACTCCGCAGTCCTCGCAGCAGTACCAGGACCAGCGGTACGAGGACCCACAGCAGCAGCGCTACGAGGATGAGCACCAGCAGCGGTACGAGGATGCCGAGCCCCCGGCCGGTCAGGGCCGCGAGCCGCGCGAGCCGTACGACGGCTACGCCCGCCGCGACGACCAAGCGCCCGGCCACCGCCCCGAGCAGCACCAGCCCGGCCGTCCCGACCAGCACGACCAGCAGCACCCCGACCAGCGCCAGGACCCACGCGGCGACCAGCTCCCGACCGCCCGCCCCGCCTACCCGGACTACCAGCGGGAGCGCGGCGCCTGGCCCCGCCCGCAACACGACGACTACGGCTGGCAGCAGCAGCGCCTCGGCTTCCCCGAGCGCGACCCGTACGCGTCCCCCTCCCAGCAGCCGCAGCACGACTACCGGCAACAGCAGCCGGACCGCCCGCAGTACGAGCAGCAGCGCCCCGAGCACCGGGAGCGCCCCGAGCCGCAGTCAGGCCGCGGCCCCGGCGGCCAGTCCCGGCACTCAGGCTCCGGCGGCCGCCCGGGCCCCGGCAACTACGGCGTGCACAGCGGCGGCCCCGGCGGCTCCTCGCTGCCTGCGGCCAGCGGCGCCCCCGGCCCGCTCGCCGCGCAGCCCGCGCCCGCGACGGGCCCCGGTGAGCCAACCGCGCGACTGAACCCCAAGTACCTCTTCGACACCTTCGTCATCGGCGCCTCGAACCGCTTCGCGCACGCTGCGGCGGTCGCGGTCGCCGAGGCACCGGCGAAGGCGTACAACCCGCTGTTCATCTACGGCGAGTCGGGCCTCGGCAAGACCCACCTGCTGCACGCGATCGGGCACTACGCGCGCAGCCTCTACCCGGGTACCCGGGTGCGCTATGTGAGCTCCGAGGAGTTCACCAACGAGTTCATCAACTCCATCCGCGACGGCAAGGGCGACAGCTTCCGCAAGCGGTACCGCGAGATGGACATCCTGCTGGTCGACGACATCCAGTTCCTGGCGGACAAGGAGTCGACGCAGGAGGAGTTCTTCCACACCTTCAACACGCTCCACAACGCCAACAAGCAGATCGTGCTGTCCTCGGACCGGCCGCCCCGGCAGTTGGTCACGCTGGAGGACCGGCTGCGGAACCGTTTCGAGTGGGGCCTGACCACTGACGTCCAGCCGCCCGAGCTGGAGACGCGGATCGCGATCCTGCGCAAGAAGGCCGTGCAGGAGCAGCTCAACGCGCCTCCGGAGGTACTGGAGTTCATCGCGTCCCGGATCTCGCGCAACATCCGTGAGCTCGAGGGCGCGCTGATCCGGGTGACGGCCTTCGCCTCGCTCAACCGGCAGCCAGTAGACCTGGGGCTCACCGAGATCGTCCTCAAGGACCTGATCCCGGGCGGCGAGGACGCGGCTCCGGAGATCACCGCGCCCGCCATCATGGCCGCCACCGCCGACTACTTCGGCCTCACGGTGGACGACCTGTGCGGGTCCTCGCGCAGCCGGGTGCTGGTGACGGCCCGGCAGATCGCGATGTACCTCTGCCGGGAGCTGACGGACCTCTCGCTGCCCAAGATCGGCGCGCAGTTCGGCGGCCGCGACCATACGACGGTGATGCACGCCGACCGCAAGATCCGCGCGCTGATGGCCGAGCGGCGCTCGATCTACAACCAGGTCACCGAGCTCACCAACCGCATCAAGAACGGCTGACAGCGGCACCCGTACGTCCACGTACGTCCAGCGCGTACGCGTCACCAGCAGGCCGCCAAGGCGCCCCCAGCACGCCCCTGGGGGCGCCTTTCGCGTCCCCACCGGGCTTCATCCGGGCTTCATCCGGGCTTCACTCGGCCCTCGCCCCGCCCTCGGCGCGCGTCCGCGGCCCCACCCGGTGTTCGAATACCACCTGGTCGGCCGAGGTTCTCCACAGATCTGTGGCCAACTCGCCGTCCACACCCTGGGGACTGAAAAGTTATCCAGACTGTGTCCACAGTTCATCCTGGGGACCAACCATCACACCAGCTCAGAAGGCTGTGGATTCGTGGATAAAAGATCTCCACAGCCTGTGGACAGAGAAATCGCCCACAGGGCGCCTGCCGAGTTGTCCACCGGCTACCCACAGGCTGAGGGTTGTTGTCCCCAGCTTTACCCAGCTTCTCCACATCGCTGTCCACTGTTCGGCAACGCAACGCGCCCGCTCACCGAGTCGAGTGAAAGGCGTCACACCAAGAGGCTCGGTTGGCCTGTGGGGAACCTGGGTAAAGCTGGGGACAGACCTGGGGAGAAGTCACCCTGTCCTGTGCACGGACTGTGCACAACTTTTGGCTGTCCACAGAGGACCGGGGTTATCCACCGGCTCCGCCCACAGGCCCGGTGGATAAAAAACGGGTCCTGACCTGCACATACGCGGTTATCCACGGTTTCCACAGCCCCTACTACTACTCCCAGGTAGAGAGACCAGGGGATTCGCTTCGAAGACGGGGCTGTGCACAACTCGCGGTGCGGCGTCACCCTGGCGCCCGACCCGACTTGACCCCGAGCCGCACCGAGTGTCGGTGCCGTACGTCAGACTGGTCCCCGGCGTTCTCCCCAGCCTGGGGAGCAACCAAGCCCGAAACGAAGACCAAGCAGGGCGAGCAGCCAGCAACAGCAGGAGGCGGCGTACGGTGAAGATCCGGGTGGAGCGCGATGTACTCGCGGAGGCAGTGGCCTGGGCGGCTCGCAGCCTTCCGGCACGCCCGCCGGCGCCGGTCCTGGCGGGCCTGCTGCTGAAGGCGGAGGACGGCGTACTGAGCCTTTCCGGCTTCGACTACGAGGTGTCGGCGAGGGTCTCCGTGGAGGCGGAGGTCGAGGAGGACGGCAGCGTGCTGGTCTCCGGCCGCCTGCTCGCGGACATCTGCCGCGCCCTCCCCAACCGCCCCGTGGAGATTTCCACAGACGGTGTACGAGCGACTGTGGTCTGCGGCTCCTCGCGGTTCACCCTCCACACCCTGCCGGTGGAGGAGTACCCGGCGCTGCCGCAGATGCCGACCGCCACCGGCACGGTCCCCGGTGAGGTCTTCGCCGCGGCGGCCGCCCAGGTGGCCATCGCCGCCGGGCGCGACGACACCCTGCCGGTGCTCACCGGTGTCCGGGTCGAGATCGAGGGCGACACGGTCACGCTCGCCTCCACCGACCGCTACCGCTTCGCGGTGCGTGAGTTCCTGTGGAAGCCCGAGGTGCCGGATGTCTCCGCGGTGGCGCTGGTCCCCGCGAAGACCCTCCAGGACACCGCCAAGTCGCTGACCAGCGGTGACAGCGTGACGATCGCCCTGTCCAGCTCGGGTGCGGGCGAGGGCCTGATCGGTTTCGAGGGTGCCGGGCGGCGTACCACCACGCGCCTGCTCGAAGGCGACCTGCCGAAGTACCGCACGCTCTTCCCCACCGAGTTCAACTCGGTGGCCGTGATCGAGACCGCGCCGTTCGTCGAGGCTGTGAAGCGTGTGGCCCTGGTGGCGGAGCGGAACACCCCGGTCCGGCTGAGCTTCGAGCAGGGCGTGCTGATCCTGGAGGCTGGGTCCAGCGACGACGCACAGGCTGTGGAAAGGGTCGACGCCCAGCTTGAGGGCGATGACATCTCGATCGCCTTCAACCCGACCTTCCTGCTGGACGGCCTGAGCGCGATCGACTCCCCGGCCGCGCAGCTCTCCTTCACGACCTCCACCAAGCCCGCGCTGCTCAGTGGCAAGCCGGCCGTGGACGCCGAGGCGGACGACGCGTACAAGTACCTGATCATGCCGGTCCGCCTCAGCGGCTGACCCGAGGAAGACCGGGCACTGGGCCCCCGCACGGGGGCCCAGGGAGGCCCACAGGCCGGTGTACGGGGCCCGGCGTAGGCTCGGACGCGGGTGCGACCCCGCGCAGGTCCCGGCTGACGCCGCTGCCTCGCGGGCCCGCCCGCAGCAACCCGGCCTCACCGCCTCACGCCTCACCAAGCACGAAGGAACAGCACAGATGGAGCTCGGTCTCGTCGGCCTCGGCAAGATGGGCGGCAACATGCGCGAGCGCATGCGCCGCGCAGGCCACACCGTCATCGGATACGACCGCAACCCCGACCTCGCGGATGTCCACAGCCTGCGCGAGCTTGTGGGCAAGCTGAAGGGCCCGCGCGTCGTCTGGGTGATGGTCCCGGCCGGTGCCGCGACGCAGTCCACCATCGACGAGCTGGCCGGTCTCCTGGAGCCTGGCGACGTCGTCGTGGACGGCGGGAACTCCCGCTGGACGGACGACGAGAAGCACGCCGCCGAGCTCGCGGCCAAGGGCATCGGCTTCGTCGACTGCGGTGTCTCCGGCGGCGTCTGGGGCCTGGAGAACGGCTACGCGCTGATGTACGGCGGTGACAAGGAGCACGTCGCCCGGGTACAGCCGGCGTTCGACGCCCTGAAGCCGGCGGGCGACTTCGGCTCCGTACACGCGGGCAAGGTCGGCGCCGGGCACTTCGCCAAGATGGTCCACAACGGCATCGAGTACGCCATGATGCAGGCCTACGCCGAGGGCTGGGAGCTGCTGGAGGCGGCCGACTCCGTCACCGACGTCCGCGAGGTCTTCCGTAGCTGGCAGGAGGGCACGGTCATCCGCTCCTGGCTGCTCGACCTGGCGGTCAACGCCCTGGACGACGACGAGCACCTGGACCAGCTCCGCGGCTTCGCACAGGACTCCGGCGAGGGCCGGTGGACGGTCGAGGCCGCCATCGACCACGCGGTGCCGCTGCCCGCGATCACCGCCTCGCTCTTCGCGCGCTTCGCGTCCCGCCAGGACGACTCGCCGCAGATGAAGATGATCGCGGCGCTCCGTAACCAGTTCGGCGGCCACGCGGTCGAGAAGAAGTAAGCGGTCGGGAAGACGTAAGAAGCAGCAGGCAGTACGAGCACACAGCAGCCGGGGGAGGTCGGCGTCATCCATGCATGTCACGCATCTGTCGCTGGCCGACTTCCGCTCCTACGCCCGGGTCGAGGTCCCGCTCGACCCGGGCGTCACCGCGTTCGTGGGGCCCAACGGCCAGGGCAAGACCAATCTCGTCGAGGCCGTCGGCTACCTCGCCACCCTCGGCAGCCACCGGGTCTCATCCGACGCCCCACTGGTCCGGATGGGCGCCGACCGCGCGATCATCAGGGCGGCCGTCCGGCAGGGCGAGCGGCAGCAGCTGATCGAGCTGGAACTCAACCCGGGCCGCGCCAACCGCGCCCGGATCAACCGCTCCTCGCAGGTCAAGCCGCGGGACGTGCTCGGCATCGTGCGGACGGTCCTGTTCGCGCCGGAGGACCTCGCGCTGGTCAAGGGCGACCCCGGTGAGCGCCGCCGCTTCCTCGACGAGCTGATCACCGCGCGCTCGCCGCGGATGGCGGGCGTCCGCTCCGACTACGACCGCGTACTCAAGCAGCGCAACACCCTGCTGAAGTCCGCCGCGATGGCCCGCAGGCACGGTGGCCGGTCGATGGACATGTCCACGCTCGACGTCTGGGATCAGCATCTGGCCCGCGTGGGCGCCGAGCTGCTCGCCCAGCGCCTCGACCTGATCGCGACGCTGTGGCCGCTGGCCGACAAGGCGTACGAGCAGCTCGCCCCTGGCGGCGGCCCGCTGGCGCTGGAGTACCGGCCTTCGGCGCCCGGCCCCGGACAGACCCGCGAGGAGCTGTACGAGCAGGTGCTGGCGGCGCTCGCCGACGCCCGGAAGCAGGAGATCGAGCGGGGCGTGACCCTGGTCGGCCCGCACCGCGACGACCTGCGGCTGCTGCTGGGCGAGCTCCCCGCGAAGGGGTACGCCAGCCATGGCGAGTCCTGGTCGTACGCGCTGGCGCTGCGGCTGGCCTCGTACGACCTGCTGAAGGCCGAGGGCAATGAGCCGGTCCTGGTGCTCGACGACGTCTTCGCCGAGCTGGACACCCGGCGCCGGGAGCGCCTCGCGGAGCTGGTGGCCGGGGGCGAGCAGGTGCTGGTGACCGCGGCGGTCGAGGACGACGTGCCGGAGGTGCTGCACGGCACGCGGTACACGGTGGCTGAGGGCGAGGTGACCCGGACATGACCGAGCCCGCCCCGGGGTCTGTGCCCGGCTCTTGGCCCGGCTCCGGCTCCGGCCCCCGCCCAGACCCCGGCACCGCCTCCGCGCCCCAGTCGCCCAAGCCTCAGTCGGGTCAGCCCGAGCAGAAGCCCTCTGCCCCCGAGCCCACCGGCGTAGACCTCGCCCGGGTAGCCCTGCGTGCCGCGAAGGAGCAGGCACGCGCGCGTGGCGACGCCGCGCAGCAGAAGAAGCAGGCCAAGCGCGGCGGCCTGCGCTCCGGCGCCCGTGCCGACGGCCGCGACCCGCTGCCGCTCGGCGCGGCGATCAACCGTCTGATCACCGAGCGCGGCTGGGAGACTCCGGCCGCGGTGGGCGGCGTCATGGGCCGCTGGCCCCAGATCGTTGGCGACGACCTGGCCAAGCACTGTGTGCCGCAGAAGTACGACGAGGACGACCGGGTGCTGACCGTGCAGTGTGACTCCACGGCCTGGGCGACGCAGCTGCGCCTGCTCGCGCCCCAGCTGGTCGGACGGCTCAACCAGGACCTCGGCCACGGCACCGTGCGCCTCATCAAGGTCCACGGCCCCGGCGGGCCCCCGCGCCGCTTCGGCCCGCTGCGCGCGCCCGGCAGCACCGGCCCAGGTGACACGTACGGATAGCCCACGGCCAGGTAGCGAGACCCCCACGGGCCAGGTAGTGGGACCCACGGGCACCGTACGGAGAGCCCACGGGCACCGTACGGACAAACCCGCCCCACGGAGTGCGTCCCGCACCGTAGCGCGTGGTTGACAGCCCGAAGCTCTGAGTGCCGCTGTGAGCCCTTTGGGGCCCGGGTCTGCATATCGGGACTCGGGCGAGTCCGGTTCAGGGCGGCACATGCGGACTCAGGTACCGGCAAACCCCCATCACTGTCAGTGCTACCGGTAGACTGGAAGCTAATCTCGCCCCATTCGTGGGACGCGCTGATCGATCGTCGACCAACACTGAACGACGCAGCCGCTCCGGGCCCGCCGGAGCAAGGCCTGTGCTGTGCCAGAAAGGGCGCTTCGTGGCCGATTCCGGCAACCCCAACGAGACCATCCCGTCCACCGCCGCTGGCGCGTCCGGCGAGGCCACCGCCTCGTACGACGCCAGCGCGATCACTGTCCTTGAGGGTCTGGACGCGGTCCGCAAGCGCCCGGGCATGTACATCGGCTCGACCGGTGAGCGTGGACTGCATCACCTCGTCCAAGAGGTCGTCGACAACTCCGTCGACGAGGCCATGGCCGGTCACGCCGACACCATCGACGTGACGATCCTGGCCGACGGCGGCGTACGCGTCGTGGACAACGGCCGTGGCATCCCGGTGGGCATCCACCCCGTCGAGAAGAAGCCGGCCGTCGAGGTCGTCCTGACCGTGCTGCACGCGGGCGGCAAGTTCGGCGGCGGCGGTTACGCCGTCTCCGGCGGTCTGCACGGCGTCGGTGTGTCCGTCGTGAACGCGCTGTCCACCAAGCTCTCCGTCGACATCAGGACCGACGGCTATCGCTGGACGCAGGACTACAAGGCGGGTGCGCCGACCGCTCCCCTCGAGCGGCACGAGGCCACCGACGAGACCGGTACGGCGGTCACCTTCTGGGCCGACGCCGAGATCTTCGAGACCACCGAGTACTCCTTCGAGACGCTGTCACGGCGCTTCCAGGAGATGGCCTTCCTCAACAAGGGCCTGACGATCAAGCTCACGGACGAGCGCGAGTCGGCCAAGGCCACGGCGGGAGCGGACGAGGCAGGGGCGGACGAGACCCCCGAGGTCAGGACCGTCACGTACCACTACGAAGACGGCATCGTCGACTTCGTGAAGTACCTCAACTCCCGCAAGGGCGAGGTCATTCACCCCACGGTGATCGACATCGAGAGCGAGGACCGGGAGCGGCTGCTGTCGGTCGAGGTCGCGATGCAGTGGAACACGCAGTACACCGAGGGCGTGTACTCGTTCGCCAACGGCATCCACACCCATGAGGGCGGTACCCACGAAGAGGGCTTCCGGGCCGCGCTGACGGGTCTGATCAACCGCTACGCGCGCGACAAGAAGCTGCTGCGCGAAAAGGACGACAACCTCACGGGTGACGACGTCCGCGAGGGTCTGACCGCGATCATCTCGATCAAGCTGGGCGAGCCGCAGTTCGAGGGCCAGACGAAGACCAAGCTGGGCAACACCGAGGCGAAGACCTTCGTCCAGAAGGTCGTGCACGAGCACCTCACCGACTGGCTGGACCGCAACCCCAACGAGGCCGCGGACATCATCCGCAAGTCGATCCAGGCGGCCACCGCGCGCGTGGCGGCCCGCAAGGCGCGCGACCTGACCCGTCGCAAGGGCCTGCTGGAGTCGGCCTCGCTGCCCGGCAAGCTGAGCGACTGCCAGTCCAACGACCCGACGAAGTGCGAGATCTTCATCGTCGAGGGTGACTCCGCCGGTGGCTCGGCCAAGTCCGGCCGTAACCCGCAGTACCAGGCGATCCTGCCCATCCGCGGCAAGATCCTGAACGTCGAGAAGGCCAGGATCGACAAGATCCTGCAGAACACCGAGGTCCAGGCACTGATCTCGGCCTTCGGCACCGGAGTCCACGAGGACTTCGACATCGAGAAGCTCCGCTATCACAAGATCATCCTGATGGCGGACGCCGACGTCGACGGACAGCACATCAACACCCTGCTGTTGACGTTCCTGTTCCGATTCATGCGCCCGCTGGTCGAGGCCGGACACGTCTTCCTGTCCCGGCCGCCGCTGTACAAGATCAAGTGGGGTCGGGAGGACTTCGAGTACGCGTACTCGGACCGTGAGCGCGACGCCCTGATCGAGCTGGGCAAGCAGAACGGCAAGCGCATCCGCGACGACTCCGTCCAGCGCTTCAAGGGTCTCGGCGAGATGAACGCCGAGGAGCTGCGTATCACCACGATGGACATCGAGCACCGGGTGCTCGGCCAGGTCACCCTGGACGACGCCGCCCAGGCCGACGATCTCTTCTCGGTGCTGATGGGCGAGGACGTCGAGGCGCGCCGCTCGTTCATCCAGCGCAACGCCAAGGACGTTCGCTTCCTCGACATCTGAGTCGGTCTCAGCTGACCGCACCGAAAGGATTGAAGACCAGCAATGGCCGACGAGATCACCCCCACTCCCGACACTTCCCCCATCCCGCCCCTCACGCCCGAAGAGGTCGAGGCGGCCCAGGACCAGACGCTGCGGATCGAGCCCGTCGGGCTTGAGACGGAGATGCAGCGCTCGTACCTCGACTACGCGATGTCCGTCATCGTGTCGCGCGCGCTGCCGGACGTACGGGACGGCCTCAAGCCCGTACACCGCCGCGTCCTGTACGCGATGTACGACGGCGGCTACCGCCCGGAGAAGGGCTTCTACAAGTGCGCCCGCGTCGTCGGTGACGTCATGGGTAACTACCACCCGCACGGCGACTCCTCGATCTACGACGCGCTGGTCCGCCTGGCGCAGCCGTGGTCGATGCGGATGCCGCTGGTGGACTCCAATGGCAACTTCGGCTCCCCGGGCAACGACCCGGCCGCCGCCATGCGCTACACCGAGTGCAAGATGGCGCCGCTGTCGATGGAGATGGTCCGTGACATCGACGAGGAGACCGTCGACTTCACGGACAACTACGACGGACGCTCCCAGGAGCCGACCGTCCTGCCGGCCCGCTTCCCGAACCTGCTGATCAACGGCTCCGCCGGGATCGCGGTCGGCATGGCCACCAACATCCCGCCGCACAACCTGCGCGAGGTCGCTTCGGGCGCCCAGTGGTACCTGGAGAACCCCGAGGCCTCGCACGAGGAGCTGCTGGACGCGCTGATCGAGCGCATCAAGGGCCCGGACTTCCCGACCGGCGCCCTGGTGGTCGGCCGCAAGGGCATCGAGGAGGCGTACCGCACCGGGCGCGGCTCCATCACGATGCGCGCGGTCGTCGAGGTCGAGGAGATCCAGAACCGCCAGTGCCTGGTGGTCACCGAACTCCCGTACCAGGTCAACCCGGACAATCTCGCGCAGAAGATCGCCGACCTGGTGAAGGACGGCAAGGTCGGCGGCATCGCCGACGTCCGCGACGAGACCTCCTCGCGTACCGGCCAGCGCCTGGTCATCGTCCTGAAGCGGGACGCGGTCGCCAAGGTCGTCCTCAACAACCTCTACAAGCACACCGACCTGCAGACGAACTTCGGCGCCAACATGCTGGCGCTCGTCGACGGTGTGCCGCGCACCCTCTCCCTGGACGCCTTCATCCGCCACTGGGTGGCGCACCAGGTCGAGGTCATCGTCCGGCGTACGAAGTTCCGGCTGCGCAAGGCCGAGGAGCGGGCGCACATCCTGCGCGGCCTGCTCAAGGCGCTGAACGCGATCGACGAGGTCATCGCGCTCATCCGGGCCAGCCAGACCGTCGAGATCGCGCGCGAGGGCCTGATGGGCCTCCTGGAGATCGACGAGATCCAGGCCAACGCCATCCTTGAGATGCAGCTGCGCCGACTGGCCGCCCTGGAGCACCAGAAGATCACCGCCGAGCACGACGAACTCCAGGCGAAGATCACCGAGTACCAGTCGATCCTGGCCTCGCCGGAGCGCCAGCGCTCCATCATCAGCGAGGAGCTCGCGGCGATCGTCGAGAAGTTCGGCGACGACCGGCGCTCCAAGCTGGTGCCCTTCGACGGTGACATGTCCATCGAGGACCTCATCGCCGAGGAGGACATCGTCGTCACGATCACTCGTGGCGGCTACGTCAAGCGCACCAAGACGGACGACTACCGCTCGCAGAAGCGCGGCGGCAAGGGCGTACGGGGCACGAAGCTCAAGGAAGACGACATCGTCGACCACTTCTTCGTGTCGACGACGCACCACTGGCTGCTGTTCTTCACCAACAAGGGCCGGGTGTACCGCGCGAAGGCGTACGAACTGCCCGACGCCGGACGCGACGCCCGCGGTCAGCATGTGGCGAACCTGCTGGCCTTCCAGCCGGACGAGAAGATCGCCGAGATCCTCGCCATCCGCGACTACGAGGCGGTGCCGTATCTGGTGCTCGCTACGAAGGCCGGGCTGGTCAAGAAGACGGCGCTGAAGGACTACGACTCGCCGCGCTCCGGTGGTGTCATCGCCATCAACCTCCGTGAGACGGCGGATGGTTCAGACGACGAGCTGATCGGCGCGGAACTGGTCTCGTCCGAGGACGACCTGCTCCTGATCAGCAAGAAGGCGCAGTCGATCCGCTTCACCGCGACGGACGAGGCGCTGCGCCCGATGGGCCGCGCGACCTCCGGCGTCAAGGGCATGAGCTTCCGCGAAGGCGACGAGCTGCTCTCGATGAATGTCGTACGACCGGGTACGTTCGTGTTCACCGCAACCGATGGCGGGTACGCGAAGCGGACCCCCGTCGACGAGTACCGCGTCCAGGGTCGCGGTGGCCTCGGTATCAAGGCCGCCAAGATCGTGGAGGATCGGGGCTCGCTGGTCGGTGCGTTGGTGGTCGAGGAGGACGACGAGATCCTCGCCATCACGCTCGGGGGCGGTGTGATTCGTACGCGCGTCAGCGGAGTCCGGGAGACAGGCCGTGACACCATGGGCGTTCAACTGATCAACCTGGGCAAGCGCGATGCCGTGGTCGGTATCGCTCGTAACGCCGAGGCCGGTCGCGAAGCCGAAGAAGTCGACGGAGAAGCGGATATCGCGGACACCGCGGATGCCGCGGACATCGACGCATCGGCCGAGGGCGAGACGGTGGTCGGCACGGACGAGGGCACACAGCCCGCGCCCGAGTAAGCGCGAGGAGTGTAGGTCGTGAGTGGAGCCACGGGCGCCGGAGCAAGCAAGACCGGAGCGAACGGCGGCCGTGGCCCTGCGGGGGAACCACAGGGGGCACAAGGGGAACAGAGGGAACAGAAGGCGCAAGGGGGAACGGTGACGGACACCCGAGGTCCGCAGACGCAGGACAACACCCACCCGAACGGTGACGGGGACACGTACCCGTCCGGTCCCCTGCCGGGCGAGCGCCGCCCGGCCGACCCGGCGGCGTCGGTGGCTGCTTCGGCTCCGGCTTCGGCGTCGGCTTCCGCCTCGGCGGCGTCGAACCAGCCGTACCACCCGCCGCACGCGTATCCGGACCCCTCCGCCTCGTCCCAGGGCGACGCGGCCCGCAGGCCCCGTACGGGAGCGCGTACGGCACCACGTACCCGCAAGGCGCGACTGCGGGTGGCGAAGGCCGACCCGTGGTCGGTGATGAAGGTCAGCTTCCTGCTCTCCATCGCCCTGGGCATCTGCACGATCGTGGCGGCCGCGGTGCTGTGGATGGTCATGGACGCCATGGGCGTCTTCTCCACGGTCGGCGGCACGATCTCCGAAGCGACCGGCTCAAACGAGACCAACGGCTTCGACCTCCAGTCCTTCCTCTCGCTGCCGCGGGTCCTGACCTTCACGTCGATCATCGCCGTGATCGACGTGGTCCTGGCCACAGCCCTGGCGACGCTCGGGGCCTTCATCTACAACCTCTCGGCTGGATTCGTGGGCGGCGTCGAGCTCACACTCGCCGAGGACGAGTGAGCCGGGACCTATCGATTTTGGGACTGGCCGCGTCGTGCGCTAATCTTCAGTGGTCAGCGCGCGAGCGCGAGGGGCTATAGCTCAGTTGGTTAGAGCGCATCCCTGATAAGGATGAGGCCACAGGTTCAAATCCTGTTAGCCCCACGTTTGAAGTACACGTCGAGAGGGCGTCTCCCCAGCCGGGAGGCGCCCTCTCGGCATGTTTGGACTCTGCTGGGGTGTTGGTCCGCGTTGGTCTGACGTGGTCAGCCTGGGGGCGACCTAGCTTGATCGTCTCCCCGATTTCTCCCAGCCTCTCCCGAGGCTGCCAGGCGTTCTGCTCGGTTCGCCAGCGCAGAGGTTAGTGCTCCAGATGCATGACATCGGCGCCTCCACAGAGGCGGCGACCGCCGCGGCTTCGGCTGTGTCCGCTTTGGCGTTTAGCACCGCGTTCCTGCCCGTGCTGCCCGCCGCAGCGGCGGCTCCAGCGGCCTGAGATGCCTGGAGGGCGGCACGGTGAGCGGCCGTAGAGAGGTCGCCGGAACCGTCGTGGAGCTGCGCGGCCTGGGCGGCGAGCGTGGCAGCGGCGGAGGGATTTCGCGCGCAGCGGGCATCTGCGGCGGGGGCCGGGACGTCCTTAGAGAGTCCCGCCACCGTTTGAGCAGCCATGTTGACGGCCTGGTCAGCCTTCAGGACGGGGCTCTCCACCGGTGCCGCGCCCTCGGGCTTCGCTGCATCCCGCCCGTCGCCGGACACCCGGGCCGGTCACGCCGCCGCCCCCAGGCCCTGCTCGGCGACAAGGGCGACGACTCCGACCCCAACCGCCGCGAACTGCGCAAGCGCCGGATCCCCCCGGTGATCTCCCGCAGGGGCGCCTCGAACACCGAGGGCCTGGGTAAGCTCCGCTACGTCGTCGACCAGACCTCGCCCTCCTCCATCAGTTCAAACGCCTCGCCGTCCGCTGGGAACGCCGCACCGACCTCCACGACGCCTTCGTCTCCCAGCCCTGCACGCCACCGCTCCTCCTCGCCGCTGCGCCAGTCCGCGCGCCGAGACGTGAAGGCGTGCGGCGCCTCGCCCAGCGCAGTGAGGCGCAACTCCCGCCACAACGGCCAGTCGCTTGTCGTGAGAGCCCGCAGGTACACCAGGCGGCGAGTCCGCCGCGACGGCGCTGGAGCAGTCCACAACACCTTGGGTTCTGACGGGACAAGGTCCAGAAGTGCGGGACAGGCCTTAGGCCAAGCACTTTCGAGTGCAGGAGAAAAGCCCGCCTGCCGCATACTCCTGTGAACCTCGGAAGGGGGTCAGAGGCCGCACCGTGTTGGGGTCAGCAGTGGAACCAGCCTCCGTTGTCGGTGTAGTAGCCCCAGCTCATGTACCCCGAGGTCTGCGGGCCGAACACCCCGTCCACGACGATACTGGAGCTCCTGGTCCGCTTCAGGTACGACTGCACGTTCTTCACGGCGTTCCTTGTTGCGGGACCGTAGATACCGTCGGCGACGAGCTTCTGGTCGTAACACTGGTTCAGGCTGTGCTGAAGCCACTTCACACCGGTGCCCTGGTTCCCCTGGGACAGAACGCAGTTGCGGTCTGCGGAGTTGTTGTATGTGGTGGGAATGTAGTAGTGGCGGAAGTTGCCGTCGTAGGCATCGGTATAGCCGGAACACGTCGTAGCCGCAGAGGCCGTCGGCGCGGTGATGCCTATGACTCCGATCGTGGATACGGTGACGGCGGCGGCAGCGATGAGCGCGCGCATACGCATGTGATTTCTCCTTTTGCTGTGATGGAAACGTGGGAGCACATTCACGTACCCTGCCACGGGCCTGATGGGGCGGGGGGGCTGGTCAGTGAGGCGGGCGAGGGGAATCCTCGGTTTGCTCGCCTCGCATGGTCCGCACGGTCGTTACACGGCATACGCGGTGAACCGCGCTATGCGGCCTGCCGGGCCTTGAGTTTTTCCGCCTTCGCGCGGCGGCCGGAAGACTGTATGTCGACAGCCGATCCCGGACCGGTCCCAGGTGTCTTGCGCCAGCCCCTGAGCTGGCTCTCGACGCGCTTTAGGCGGGCGTCGTCCGTCGGCTTGGCGTCCAGGTAGAACAGCGATTCGTCGGGCTTCCTGTCGTCGCCGCCCCAGCGGACGACGCCGTCGAGTTCGGCGAGTATGTCGCGGAGGACAGCGGTCTCATGCGGGTGGAACCCGCCCGTGGCGCCGGGCGGGTAATGGTCCGGCAGAATGGTGACGGCGGTGCCCGAGGCTCGGTTGCTCTCCGGTAGGCCCTTGCGGACTTCTCCGGGGGAGCGCCAGCCTGTCACGTCGTCAGCGCCGAGTTCGCGGATCTCGTAGTGGAAGCGCTGGACGAGGTGGACGAGAATGAACTCCACGGTGCCGATGCGTACGTCGATCTCCGCCCTGGTGCCGGGAACTGGGCGCGTCCAGATGTGCCCGCCGCTGTTGACGGACCGTTGCATCTCCCATCCGTTGGTGCTGGCCTGGCGACTGTGGATGTCCTTCTGCTCCGCACGGAGTGCTTCCGCCTTCTTCCGGTAGCGATCTTTGTCAGCCGCCGTGGCGGGCGTGGTGAGAAGCGTGGTCCCGCCTACGGCGAGAAGCGCTCCGGTTCCTGCCAGGCCGAGCGCCTGCTTCATGGCGCTGCGCCGGGGTATCGATGTCACGGGTTGGCTCCTCGGGGGACGGGAATTACCGCAGGGGGGCGAAATGCTTCTCGATCACGTGGTAGAGGCCGAGTTGGGTGTGACCGTCGCGCACTGCGACGTCGTCCTCCCCGCGGTAGCGCTGAAAGCACAGGCGGGTACTTTCGTATGAGTAATCAAGAGTGGGCAGGCCGCGTCCCATCATGGCTCCTGCGTGCATCAGGGCATAAGCCACATGATGAATGTTGTATGTGTTTCTGGTGTATTGCTCGCCGTTGAGCTTCTGCCAGATTTCCCAGATGTCGTCGTCGTTGTCCGGGTTCTTGACGGAGGCAGTGATCCTGCCCTTGTCGATGAGGTGGTTGCGTGCCTTGATCGCGGTGCCTGCGAATACCTGGCCGAGGCCGGTACTGGAGTCCCGCTTGATATATTTGTCTGTGGGGTCGTAGTCCGCAAAGGTGTGGTAGGTGACCACGCCGTTGTCGAAAGTGAAGTCAAGGGTTTGCAGCTTGCGGATCTCCCACAGCAGTGGGCACATGACCATGGCTTTGCGTATCCGCATCTTCTTCGCCACGGCGGTGATGATGTAATCATGCTCCATGAGGAGATTGAAGGCCTCGGTGGTGGAGTAGATCTGTACCATCCCTTCGATGCCGCCGCCCCTTTCGGGAAGACCCTCCGACTCCAGATAGACCTGAATGTCCTCCAGGAGCGCCGGCCTTCTGGACGCGTCGAACTGACCGTCGGGCTCTGTTGACAACGGAGGGTCGAAGCTGTTCTGTCCCTCGTCGCGGCCCGAGGCGATGTTCTTGTCGATTTCGATGGCACCATCACCAGAGCCGATGGTGATGGTGGCGATCTGGTCATAGGCCCAGTCGGAGGGAAGGGCGTAGCCCAGGTTTCCGGAGAAACCTGTCGACATGTCGGAGACGAAGCTTGCCTTGGACAGCCCCTCGCGGTGGACGCGGGTGCACACGTTGCGTGCCCCGTAGATGCCGACCCTGTAACGGCCGTCAGCGGCCAGGACCCGGCGGATCGCCTCGAAGTGAGGAATGATGTTGCTGGTGACCTCGTGGTCGAGAGCGTCGAAATCGACGGCGAAGAAGATGCGCGTTCCCGGCTTGAAGCCGTAGTGGGCGGCCCGGTGGATGGCCGCGTACGCGTCCACGGTGCCCTGTGTGTCGTGGAAGTATCCGGCCGACGCGCCGTAGGTTTGGTAGATGGGGAAGCAGCGCAGCCCGTACGCGGCGATGGTGTCGAGTTCCCCCGGTTTGATCTCCTTGTCCAGACTTGAGCCGGGTACGTTGCTCAGATAGCGACCGACGTACCGGTAGCCGTTGTCGCGCAGGGTCTTGGCGCGCGCCGGTGTGATGGTGGTGACACAGTCCGACGCGGCCCCCTTACGGCTGGGGTCCCCGGTGGAGACCAGCAACGAGGCCCATGTCTGGAAGTCCCCCTGCCCCGTGGGGGTAAGCATGGTGAACTCCTGGAAGGCGCTCACCGCGTTCCGTACCTCGTCGGTGAAGGTCGACGTGAGCGGAATGTTTCGGTGGTTGAGGATCATTCCCGCGGTGAACAGCTGTACCCACACGCCCGTTGAACCGAGGGATACGGGGTGCTCCTTCAGCCCACCTTGCGTGCCGGGGCCGAACACACCATTGGCGACACCGTCGGGCATGCCGAGTTCGTACTGGATGGCCAGCAGCATGGACTTGGCCACATCACGGGAGTGCCGGCCGTCGCAGGGGATGACGTAGAAGTCCTTGCGGGTGACGTAACGGCGGTTTAGCAGTTGCTGAACGATTCTGACTCTGGAGCTGCCGCCATCAACTGTGGTGTAAGCGTCCATGTTGAGCAGACCCTTGAACACCTTGGGCGTGATGTAGTCGTCAGGGTAGGCGTTCGTGACGCTCATGTCCGCCTTGAGCTTGCTGACGGCCGTGGAGACACGCTCGTTGTACTTGCCGTCGATCTCACCGCCGTCATAGCCCTTGCAGTACAGGGCGGACTGGATGATGCGACAGAAGTTGGCTGAGGGCACGGTGTTGGCGTTGAGCTTGGGGTACTTGGTCTCCAGCGCGGCCAGAGTGCCGGGCCCGAAGTTGTTCGACAGGGAGGTGAGACCGAGCTCGTGCTGGAGGCAGCGGGTGAGGGCGTACATGGTGCCCCAGCCGGTGACGCCATCCTCTATGACGGTGGGTATGCCATCGACGTTGTAGGTGTTGATGAACTTCTGTGCCCGCAGGACGAGTTCGTCTGCCATAGGTACCCATTCGTATGGTCGGACCGGCTGTTGACCATGTGTGTACGCCGTTCTGGCGTCGCGGTGGATCGAGCGGACCACCACGGCAGGTGTCAGCACGGTTTGTCGTGTTGGGGGCGGGATCACATGCTGACGCTCTGACGAAGACATCGGTAGAGCTGCGGGACTGGATGGGACATGATGGGACGCGGGACGCGCCAACGTGCCCTGGACCAAAGGAGGGGACGAGTGGGGACGGGACGGGACGGGAGAGGCCGGGACGAGAGTTCACGCCGGAAAGCTGGTCCCCTCGTCGAGCACCTGCGGCTGCTGCGGCAGCGCAGCGGTCTGACCCTGGCCACGCTCGCGGGTCGTACGAGCTACAGCAAGTCGTCCTGGGAGCGCTACCTCAACGGCAAGGCACTTCCCTCCCGGCAGGCCATACGGGAATTCGCCCAAGCGGTGTCGGTCAAGCCTGACCGGCTACTCCTCCTGCTGGATGTCGCTAAGCGCGGGCAGCCGGACGGAAATGCCCCGGAGCACACCGATCCCGCTGATCGCCCCGCCTCCGAAGCCGCCCCGGCCGCCCCTGACCCCGAGCCCGGACTTGTTCCGGGCATGGACGTGTACCGGGACCAGCCGTCGGAGGAGTCCGCGCCCCGTGCCGTGTCCCGTCGGCCCCGGCGCTGGGGCGTCCTGCTCGGGAGCGCCATCGCTTTGGGGATGGCCGCGGGACTGCTCGGGGGAATGCTCATCACCGCCCGGACGAGCCTGGGAGAGTCCATGCCGGAGCGCAGCGCCGTCAAGTGTGCCGGGTTCGAGTGCCGGAACAAGGACGCCCAGCGCATGGAATGCCACATCGGCGTATGGACCGCTGCGGCCGAGAAGGTCCAGGAGGTCTATCTGGAGCTGCGTTACAGCCCCAGCTGCGGAGCCGCGTGGGCACGGATAACCGAGGGTCAGATCGGGGACACGGCCAGGGTCGAGGGAAAGCGGGACCTCTCGGCCGCACGCTCGATCTCCTACGACCAGGACACCTACTCCCCCATGATTGAAGCCCCCTACCCCGCGGCCGTACGGGCCTGCGCCGTCCTGGAGGACGGGGGCACGGAGGTCTGCACCCCGCGCGGTGGCGCGTCACCCCTGCCCGCCGCGGTCACCGACGAGCGCAAACCGTAGTCACCGACCGCTCACGCTCTGCACCCGGCGCCTTGGTGACCGGCCCCTTCGTTCCCCCGTGGCGGCAAGCGATCACCGCTCGCGTGTAGGGCTCTCGACTACGACTTGGTGGGCTCCGTCCGTGACGCAGCCGCCGCTCGCCCAGTAGCACCGGGTATGCCCCGACGTCAGCAGCCCGCAGCCGAGGAAGATGTCTCGCACGCCGGACAGCGGCAGAACCAGTCCCCCGAACACGATGCCCGTGGCAATGCCGACGTTGTAGTACTCCAGCTGTGGATCGCGATCTTGCTGGTGGGGGCGGTCCGGGAATGGGGGCGGCCACCGTTGATCAGCGTGAGTTGTGTGGACTTGCGAAGAGACGGCGGCCGCAGGTCACAGCATAGATCCCGGCCGTTGGCGGGAGACGTTCGAGGTGGTCATGGGCCGTATCGCGGGCCGGTTCGCCAGGGTGAGCCCCGGTTGCGGGCCGGGCGGTTGGTACTGGGCTTGATGCCGGACCTGCCGCGCAAGAACTGCTGGACAATCGCGGAGTGGCCGGGGGAGAAGATCCCGCATGGCATGCAGCACCTGTTGTGCCGAGCGTCCTGGGACGCCGACGCCGTGCGCGATGACGTCCGCGAGTACGTCGTCGAACATCTCCATGACGAGGCGGCGGTGCTGGTCGTGGACGAGACCGGCGACGTGAAGAAGGGCAGCCGCACCGTCGGGGGTCCAGCGCCAGTACACCAGGGGTCGACGGACTTCCCCGCGTCGCCCCGGAGGACATGGCGAGCCGTGCCTTTCGGCACTCCCAGGAGGCGTACGACGATGGCGGATTCCTGGTCGCTCGCCACCCGCGTCGGCGGCGTTCAGGTCACCTCCGCGCTCATTCCGGAGCGGCGGGAGACCTGGTGCAAGCCGAACGGGAAGTGTGACTGGAAGGCGCGCACCCTGCCGCCCGAGTTCCAGAACGACGAACAGCGGAAGGTCTGGGAGCAGGCCCGGGCCGTAGGTCGTGCGCCCCAGGAGTGGTCATCGGACGGCCTGGCCGAGGACGAGCCGGACATCAAGGGTGTTGTCCATGAGGGGATGGTGAAGGATCGGGCAGGCCGTGCGGGAGAAGCGTTCTCGGTGACGGTCAGGCTCACGGGTGACGACCTGCCCGTGAAGCAGACCCTGGTGTTCGACAAGGCCACCGGCACCCTGCTGGCCACCGAGGAGCAGATCCTCGACGATCCGGGCAAGCTCAACGTCAAGCCCTACTCGGTGCACCAGTACACGACGTTCCTCAAGTCCGAACGCCACGCCTGAATCCGGGGGCGGTATTCCGACGAGTAAGCGCGCCTGCTGGGTGCCATTCCAGGCACACTCACCAAGCAGAGGCGCTCCCTGCCGAAGGTGGGTAAGGGGCTGTCGGCCGCAGAGCGACGAGCGTGCGGCATCAGGGTACTGGTCGGGGGGGAACTGTGGCGTTATTGGATCAACTGCCCGCTCTGATAGGCGTCGCGGTCGGTTCACTCGGCTCCTACGCCGTGCAGAGCTTGACCGAGCGCCGACGGTGGAAGCGGCAGCGGGAGGAGCGGTGGGACGAGAAGCGATTTGAGACGTACGGCCGTTACGCCAATGCCCTCAAAGCGCAGCTTCGTGTCGCCCAGCGCATCGGCGCCGCCCTTGGATTCGCAGACGTGGCCGATCCGCTGCAGCCGGTCGACGGTCTGCCGCTGCTCGCCGACGCGGAATCTCACCGTGCGACGGAGTGGGAGTCTGTCCTGCTCGTCGGGGACGCGGTGACGATCGCGGCGGCGCGGCGCTGGCACGAGGCGGTCTGGACCATCGAGCTGCTCGTACGAGAGGGGCTGGTCGATGCCGAGACGTGGACCAAAGCCCACAGAGAGGCGAGCGCGGCGCGTGATGCCTTCTACGCGAGCGCGCGGCGTGACCTCGGAATCGAAGGAGCCCCGCCTCCGTCGGGCCAGTGGCCACGGCAGTGGAGGACCGACCTCTCTGGGTGAGTGCCGGGGGCCGGTGAATATGCCGGGCCGGGAAGGCGGTGGGCGTGCAGATTCGCCGCACGGTGGGCATGCGGGCGTTTCGGGACGCTGTTGGTGGCTGGGCGAGCGGGGGTTCCGGTGGGGTGGTGAGGGAGTTGGCTGGGCGGGTGGGGGTGCGGACGGCGGTGTTGGTGGAAGGGTTGAGTGACCTCGCGGCGGTGGAGGGGCTGGCCGTGCGGCGTGGGCGGGACCTGGGCGCCGAGGGGGTGTGCGTCGTGCCGATGGGTGGGGCGATGAATGTGGGGCGTTACGCCGGGATGCTTGGGCCGCCTGGGCTTGGGCTGCGCTTGGCCGGGTTGTGCGATGAGGGGGAGCAGGGCTTTTTCGCGCGCGGGCTGGAGCGGGCGCGGGCGCGGGCGACGCGGGAAGGTTTCTTCGTGTGCGTGGCGGACCTGGAGGATGAGCTCGTTCGCGCGCTGGGTGCGGAGAGAGTCGAGGAGGCCGTCCGGGGTGAAGGTGATTTCCGGGCCTGGCAGACCTTTGTGCGTCAGCCCGCACAGCACGGCAGACCGCGGCAGCAGCAGCTGCGGCGGTTTCTGGGCACGAAGAAGGGTCGCAAGTTCCGCTATGGGCGCCTCCTCGTCGAGGCTCTTGAGCCTGGACAGGTTCCGGCGCCGCTCGATGGTCTCCTCGTAAGCCTGGGGAGGAGATGAGGAGATGCGGCGATGCGGGGGATGAGGGGGATGTGTTTGTGGATGCCGTGACTTTGGTGTCGGCGGTGGTGGCCGTGGCCAGTGCCTCGGTGGCGGCCGTACTGGGCTACTGGCAGCAGCGGCGGCTGCGCACCATGGAGCAGCGCAACCTCATGGACGCCTACGGGGCCTCACTCGCCTGGGCCGCCTTCGATCTGCAGAGCAGGCTCTTCAATGTGTTGGATGGATTCGTCATCGATCAGCTGCCTGGGCAGGGCAGGGGGTTCCTGACCGCGTGTCTGGTTCAGGGCACCGCTGAGGAGCGTGAGTACGCGCAGCGCAGCACGGTGTTCGTGCTCGCCGAATACCTGGGGTGGGTGGAGATTCTGCGCCGGGACGTCCAGTTCCTGGACCTTGGGCGGTCTCGTACCAACCGGGCGGTCATGGTCAAGATCTCCGAGATCGGTTCGGCTCTCAACCACACGTCGGTAGACGGCGCGGGAGACAGCTTGGAGGACGGCAACGAACTGCGCCTGTTCCGCGCCCACCAGCGGGCGATCGGCGAGCTGATGATCCATCCAGAGGGAGAGCCGGGTCGGCGGCGGTGTCTCGGGTACACGGAGTTCTCCGCGAAGCTCGATACGGACGACGCGTTTCGCCGTTGGTTTCAGCCACTGCTCACGGACGTTGATCGCCTGGCCGCGAGCACGGGACCTGAGCACGTTCGGCTCGAAGGTGTGCAGCGGCGGCTGATCGCTCTCATTGACTTGCTGGACCCGAAAGCCGAGCGGTTTCCGCAGTTCCGCTATGCCTTTGACCGTGAGCGTCAGACGAGGTTCGTCCGGGGCTGAAGGCCGGAGGGAGAGCGGGGGCCGGCATGCTCTCGCTGGCGTCCAGGTTCAGTCGGGTGGCGCTGGGTGAGGAGCCGTGGGCCTCGGCGTGGATGCGCTGCTTCATCGTCGGGGGCCTGGATGGCTCGTACGGGCGCAGGGCGGGTGTGGCGGAGGTGAGGGCCGGGAGTGTCCTCGGGGCCGTCTGGTTGCGGGTGGTGTCCTGGTGGGGTACGGCCGGGGCGGCGGTGGTGGCAGCGGCGGTGGTGATGAGGCCCAGGGTGGTGAAGAGCGCCAACAGGGCGGTGACGAGGACGGACCACATGCGGGTGACCTTGTTGTCAGCCACGATCCCTCACTTTCGGGTCGGACGATTTGCGTACTTTCCTCATGATGTGTACGGGGGCCGGGAAGTGCGGGAGCCGTGTCCGCGATTCGCGGATCTTCAGATGAACACCACTCGGATGGCGGCAGGGGTCGAGGGCGGTGGAGATCACAGTTCGCGCAGGTGAGCCGTGGCGGCCGGGCGGCGAACCGATTGGGTTGCTCCAGGCGGGAGTTGGCTCGGAGGCAGGTCACCGTTCGGTTTCGAACGGTGTGTATAGTCGGGCGCCAGAAGGTCCCCTACGTCAAGGAAAGACGAGGTAGCGCGGTGAAGAAGCTTCTCCTGGTCGCACTGGCCGCCATCGGCGGGCTCCTCGTGTACCGCCAGATCCAGGCGGATCGCGCCGAGCAGGATCTGTGGACGGAGGCGACTGACTCCGTGCCCACAGGTTCGTGAGCATCGACAGTCCTTCACTGGCCCCGGTCGCTTGAAGCGGCCGGGGCTTTGTGCTGCCTTTCGCGTATGTGAATTGTTGGCTTGCACGAGCAAATGGTTTACGGGTGGTTTACGGGTGGTCAGGAGGCGCGGTGATGGTGCGGCGGCGCGGCGGAGCCCGGGTGGCGGCGGTCATGGCGGCAGCCCTCGCGGCGATATGCGCGATGGCGGCCTCGCCTGGTACGTGGGTGTCGGTGGCGGCCGAGCCGAACCCCTATGAGTTCGCCGAGGATACGCGGCAGGTCAAGGGCGTGCCGAGCAGCACCGACGCGGCGCTGCTCGAGCCCGGTGCCACGTACCGCAGCTCGATCGGTCCGGACGACGGCGAGCTTTACTACCGCGTCTCGCTCGACGCGGAGTCCGCCGCGTACGTATCGGCCGTCGCGATTCCTCGGCTCGGGACCCGGGTCGCGTACGGTGACGGGCTCTCCGCGCGGCTGCTGGACGCTACGGGGCGCACCTGCCTCGGCCGGGGCTCTGGTACGGCGCGGTTCAGCGCTGCCGCCTATCCGCGGCCGATCGTGGCGTCTGCCGAGCGGTTGGTGCAGCCGGGGGGCCGGGTCTGCCAGGAGGCCGGGATGTACCACTTCGTCGTTGAGCGCAAGCGTGCGGTCAGCTCTGGCGCTGGTTCCGGCTCTGGTTCCGGTTCCGGCGCTGAATCCTGGGACCTGGAACTGACCGTCGCCGAGGAGCCGGGGCTGAAGGGCGGCGGCGGGGCGACGACCCAGGCGCCACCGACCTTGGACTCTGGCTCTGGCTCTGGATCTGGCTCGGGCACAGGCTCCGGCGCGTTGGAGCCGCCGGTCGGCAACGCGCGTGAGCGGGCGGGCGGCACCAGCTTCCACACCGCCGCGGAGCTGGGGAACGGTGTGTGGAAGGACCGCTTCAGGCCCGGCCAGACGCGCTTCTACCGCGTTCCGCTCAACTGGGGACAACGGCTGTCAGCCGAGGCGACCCTGGGCAGCGTGCCCGGCGGTGGCAGCGGCTCGGTCGCCAGTGCGCTGCATATGACCCTGCACAGTCCGGCGAGGCGTGAGGTGGACGAGCAGGGCACGTCGTTCCGGGGCGATCCCGTGTCCGCGGCGCTGGACCCGCTGCTCCCCGTGGCGTACGAGAACCGATACGGCAGGGTCGGCAAGGTCCGGGAGATGCGTTCGCCTGGCTGGTACTACCTGCAGGTGACCCTGAACCCGGCCCTGCGGGAGCGCTACGGCGACCGGGAGCTGGGCGTCACCCTGCGGGTGGGTGTCGGGGGCGAGACGAAGAGCGGTGTCGAGTACGCGGGTGACCCGGGGGTCTTCCAGGTCGGCGCGGCCGGGAGCCAGGGCGGATCGGCCGGGGATGGTGCGTACGACAGCGGCACTCTGCGGGTCGTCGCGGTCGCGGGGATCGGTACGGGGAGCGTGCTAGTGCTCGCGCTCGGGGCGTGGACGCTGGTGGCGCGGCGGAGGGCGAGCGTCAGCTAGCGGGTTCGAGAGCGGGTTCGGTGGACGCGCCGGGTTCGGTGGACGCGCCGGGTCCGGCGGCGGTCAGGTCTGGGCCAGCGCCCAGAACCCCACCGCGAAACAGACGAGAGCGAGCAGCAACACCGGGACCGTCACCTGCGGGGGCGGTCCCGGCCGCTTGCGCCGGGCGTGTGCGGCGCGCGGGGCGGGGGGCTTCGCGATCACCGGCGCGGCAGCGGGCAGCTGCGTGGGCAGCTGCGTGAGCTGAGCGGTGTGTTGACGTGCAGGGGCGGTGGGGGCCTGATGCGGGGGGACGGCGGCGTGGGTCGGTGAAGGCTGGGGCTGCCAGGCTTGTGGCGGAGCAGGGGTGCTGGGCGGTTGGGGCTGAAGCTGAGGGCGCGGTTGCGGCGCCGCTGCCGGCCGCTGGGGCGGCGGGGTGGGAGGCAAGCCGTCTGCCGGGGGCTGGCTGCCGGGCGCCTCTACGGGGGCGGGGGGCAACGGAGTATTCGTACGGGAGCCGTCGGAGTCCACCGGGGCCAGGCCCGACCTCGCCCCCGCCCCCGCCCCCGCCCCCGGCCCCGGAGCCGGAGTGATCGGCGGCGGAGGCACGGGGAGGCCGCCGCCCGTGCCCCCGGGCGGGGCGTGCGGCGGTACGGAGGGGGCCGCGGGGCTCGTCTGGCGGTGGGGACCGTCCGCGTCGAAGCCCGGGGGAAGCGGCCCGAGCTGGTCGAAGACCTCCACCGGCTCGTCGGTAGGGCTGGCCTCGGGGAGGAGCTCGACCGCCTCGGCCAGAGCCTTGCGGGCGCCCGTAGCCGTGCGGAACCGGGCGTCCGGGTCCGGCTGCAACAGCGTGGCGACGACCTGCCACAGCGGCTCCGGGATGCCCTCGGGGGCGTCCGGCGTGCCGCGTTCGGTGAAGAGATCGACCAGCGCCTCGGCGTCCGGCTTGGCGCCCTCCAGGAGATAGAGAGTGACCAGCCCCGTGGCGAACAGGTCAGCCGCGGCGTGCGGCTCCGCGCCCAGCAGCTGCTCGGGGGCGAAGTACCCCGGCGTACCCATCACATAATCGGTCTCGGTGAGCCGTGGCTCACCGCGCCGCATCGCGATACCGAAGTCGGACAACCGCAGATGGGGCCGCCCGGTCCCGGTGGCCTCGAGCAGGATGTTGGCCGGTTTGATATCGCGGTGTACGACACCCTCCGCGTGCACCGCGCTGAGCCCGGACAGCAGCTGGTCGAGCAGCGTGCACACATACCGCGCGGGCAGCGGACCGTAGTCCCCGACCAAGTGGGCGAGCGAGCCACCGGCGACCAGGTCCATGGTGAACAGGACCTGATCGTCGTCCGCGGCCCAGCTGGCCGGAGCCAGCAGATGCGGATGGTCGATCCGCATCGCCTGCTCGCGTACGAAACGCAGAAGGGAGTGCGCGTCGCGCTGCCGCAGCACCTTGGCGGCGACGTAGCGGCGCCGTCGCCGGTCCCACACCCGCCATACGGCACCGGCGCCGCCGCGTCCGATCGGGTCGACCAGTTCGTACCGACCGGCGAACACCTCACCCATGGCCCGGCCCCCCGGCGGAGTCAGCTCTGATGCGCCTCGTAGTGGGCGACGGCGTCCGAGGTGCGCCCGGCGCCGTACACCTTGAGGAACTCTGCCAGCTCGGGGTGGGTCGGGGCGAGCTTGTCCGCGGCTTCGATGATGTCGCCCGCGGCGGACACCGACCGCAGCAGGGACTGGATCTCGCGCACCACGCGCTTGACGGTCGGCGCCCCGGAGGTGTTCGGCGTCTGGGTGGCGCTGGTGAGGACCGAGCCACCCTGGGACTTCTTGATCTCCTCCATGCGCTCGGTCGCCTCAGCGGCGCTCACACTGCCGTCCGCGACCTGGCCCGCCAGCTCCTGCAGGTGCTGGACGCGCTGCACCACGGCCGGGTTGCCGATCTTGGCGCGCTGGCCGCTCATGAGCTGGGACAACATGGGCGCCGACAGCCCAAGCACCGCGGCCAGCCGCGCCTGGTTCAGCCCCAGGTCGTCGATCAGTCGCCGAAAGAGCGCCCCCAGCGGCTCCCCGTACCAGCTGCGCTGCAGCTCCCTGGCTCTCGCGGTGGCTTCCTGCTGTGCTGCATCCATGGCGTCTCCCCTTCGCTGGTGCGAACCTCTCGAGCATCTTACGGAGAGTGCTGGTGAACCGGGACCCCCAATCCTTTTGTGAGAACCAGGGGGTGACCCGGTACTCTGGTCTGCGGCGGTCATCCGGCATGATGTGTGAGACCGGTGATCCGCCGATTCCGGGGCCTTAGCTCAGTTGGTAGAGCGCTGTCTTTGCATGGCAGATGTCAGGAGTTCGACTCTCCTAGGCTCCACAGTGCAAAGCCCCTCTGCCTGCATGAATGCAGGCAGAGGGGCTTTTTTGTCCCGATTTCCCGTGCTGACGAGTGGCGCCGGAGGCCCGAGTTTCCAGGCTTCGAGCAGGACTTTGGTCTCTCCTGCTGGTCTCCTAGGCCTCGCAGGTCGAGGGCGGGGGATGCTGCAAGGGGTTTTCGGTTTCCTACTTGTTTGACACACTGTGCCCATGTCCGAGACGACGTACAGCATCGGTGAGGGGCCGGCGACGCGGGTCAGCCTCTCCCTGCCCGAGGGGACCGCGGAGGCGATCCGTGCCCGTGTCGGCAAGCGGGAGTTCTCCGCGTTCATCACGGAGGCCGTCGAGCGGGAGTTGCGCGGGCAGGTGCTGGATGAGTACCTGGCGGACTATGAGAGCCGTAAGGGGCCGGTCTCGGAGCAGGCGCGGCAGCGGGCGAGGCAGGTCTTCGACGAGGTGTTCGCCGAGGAGGGGCAGTGGCCCGCCGCAAGCTGAGCCACGGGGGGACGCTGGTTCTGGACAGCGAGGGGCTTTCCAAGCTGCTGGGTGATGACGAGGCGGTGGTGGCGCTGGTCGCGGAGGCGCGTTCCCGTGGCATGGAAGTGGTGATCTGTGCGCTCACCATCATTGAGGCCGTTCACGCGCGCACGAACAGGGCCCGGCTGGGTTGGGTGCTGTCCGGCCTGCGTGCCGTTCCGGTGGGCGACGAGGAGGCAAAGGCGGCCTCGGCGCTGTTGATGGAGGCTGGGCTGCACGGTCATAAGTACGCCATCGACGCCGCTGTCGCCGAGGCAGCTCTGCGACAGCGGCGTCCCGTCGTGATGCTGACGTCTGACATCGACGACATGGTCAAGCTGTGTGGCGACCGGGTCCGGCTCGTTGCTGTATGACGCCTCTAGAGCGGCGAGGACCCCGCACGCACCGCGATGCAGGCGGTAGCCAGCCCCTCGTACTGCTCCCCTCATCGAAATTTCGGCGAGCACCGAGGGAAGTCCGTGTCCCGTGCCCACTTCCGCCTTGGCGCGGGTCACGAACGTGTCGATGGCGCGCTCGGCGCCGATCGCCACCAGGACTTCGACGACTCCCTGCAAGAACTCTGATACGTGCCGGTCGGCATCGTCGACAAGCCTCTCCGCCAGGGCCTCGAACACCTCGGTGGCTTCGATGCTCCGTAGAGCGGTGAGCAGCGGTTGGATTTCCTGCGGATCGTCGTACCAGACTTGACTGGGTAGGTTCCGCTCCAGCAGCTTCGGCAGGGCTTGCTCGTGACCGGTCGAGTGCAGCAGTTCTAGGAGCGCCGTGATGACGCCCGGGGCCTCCAGACTGATCTCGGCTGCGGCACGATCGGCCAAGACGGCGAACGCTCCTATTGCGCCGCCCTCCTGGAGGGCGCCGAGCAAGTCACAGATGGCGCTCTCGACCTCTGATTGTCTGGGTCTGACACGAGTCTCACTTGCCGGGCCGGCCCACGGTTCAGCAGTGTCTGAGCGGCTTCGTCGGCCCCGGCCGCGCGTAGGGCTTCCAGCAAGTTCAGCACAAGGCGGGCATCAGTCAGCCTGATCCGGGATTCAGGCGCGAGGGAAACCAATGAGTGTGCAGTGCACTTGGCATCGGCACGCCACAACTCGGCTATCAAGAAAGGCAGTTCGTCTGGATCCAGGATCGGGGCCGCGATGGCCACTCGGGTTACGAAGAACGTCAAGAGATCGAACGCGTCGGCTGCTTTCAGCGCCCGGATCAGGGCGATGGCAGTGCATGTGTCCTCTGGGTCGCTGTGGAGGGTGTCGACAGCGTGCTGGGCCAGTGACCGCAAGGCATGGTCCGTGGCGACTCTCCCGAGGTTGGGTAGCGCGAGGGCGAGCGCACGAGGGGCGAGCTGATCGGCCTGGAGCATCCGCGCGTCCACCAGTGTGTGGATGACCTCGGGAGAAGCTCCCTGGTCCGACAGGTGCGCGGCCAGGAACCCGACGGCCCACGCATCCGTCGGTCGGTCTGATCGACCAGCCTGTGGGCGCGCGTGTCGATGGCTCCTTGAGCTCCTGCCGCGCTCAACGCTCTGAAGAGCCGGTGTACTTGCTCTTGCTTGGACAATTCGGCCTGTTCCGCTGTCCAGCGGGCGAACTTGCTGGCGTCCGGCTGCATTGCGGTGCGTTCGACGATCCGAATCAGGGCATTGTCGCTGCCCGCGAGGGCCGCCTTGCGATCCAGGTCGATGGCGCACCGGAAAAGCCCGCGCTCACAAGCGGATTTCTGGAGCCCTTCGAGAGCCGTGCCGTGCTGTCTGTTGTGTGGCGGCAGAGGGCTTCCCATAGCGCCGTCGAACCAGCCTGGTCGGCGCGGATGCTTGGGATGTGCTGGCGGAGGTATCCGTGGGTTCGTATAGGGGCAGGCTCCCAGCGGCGCCCCGTCGGGCCCTCAGTGGCGTCAGAGTGCAGCGGATGTCGGTGCGTGTGCCATCGGGGCGTTCGCCGCCGGTCAGCGCGTCAAGGGTGGGTGACGCCCAGCCCTCGCGGGCTGCCCGGTGGTGCGGGGCGAGCGCGCCGTCGGCGGCCTCCGCCAAGAGGGCCGCGGGCAGCGGCGGGGTGTGGCCGAACCGACGGGCGTCGAGCGCTGCTGTGATCAACGCGTGCTCATGGCGTGTGAAGTGGTCGTTGGGGCCGCTCAGATAGGCATCAAGTAGTTCCGGGCCGCCGCTGAGATGCTGCACTATGCGCCCGTCCAGCGCGCCGGCCCGTTCGGCGTACTCCAAGCGATTGTCCCCGTCGTGCTCGGCAAGCTTCCGCCACCGGTCCCGCTCCTCGGGAGATAGCTCGGACGGCACCCTGATCCGGTACGCATGGGCGCCGACGAGCAGGGCCCGCGCATGCGGATAGGGGTCTCGGGGCCTTCCTTGTTCGGTAGATCTCCTGCGGATCTCCCGGGCCCTCGGTGGCAGGCGCCCTGCGTATCGGCGGCCGCCAGCCCCGGCAACCCTCCCTTCGATCAGCCTCAGGTGCGCGTCGCGGTCGTGCCGCAGCTGCATTCGGCGGGTGAGGCGGGTCGTTCCCGCGTGCTCCCAGAAGCTTCTTTGCACCTACTCGTGCGGCTCTTTGTGGAAGCTTTGCTAGGTGGAGAAGTCGAAGTAAACGCAGTCACAAAACGACCATAAGGTCATTTTTCGGTCAGGCACTCTCCATCAACTGCCCCTGATCTTAGGTGACTTCGCGCTGCTCACTCAGGGGCGACGGGGGCTTCTCTGGCGTGAACTTTCCATAACGAGCGTTCGGTATCGTCTCGCTGGCACCGCATGAGGAAGCACGAAGGGGACGCGGCAATGCGAGTGGAAGCATCATTCCTGGAGACGATCTTCGAGGGGCTGCCACGGGTGGATCAGCGGCGCTGGGCTGGCGTCTACCTGGAGGGGCTGCTGACTTCACAGGGCAAGAAGTCAGTACGGCGGCTGGCGGCCGCCGGGGGTGCGACCGAGGAGTCCGCGGTCCTTTCGCTCCAGCAGTTCCTGAATGCCAGCCCTTGGGCCTGGGAACCCGTCGTGGAACAGATACTCCGCTGGACCGAGCGCCGAGCCGCCCCCGAGGCGTGGACCGTGGGGGTTGTCATCCAGCCCAAACGGGGCCAGTACTCCGCCGGGGCGCACCGCCGCTTCGTCCCGATGGCTGGACGTACCGTCAATTGTCAGCTGAGCCTCGGTCTTTTCCACGCCCTGGGCGGGGCGGCCGACATCCAGATACCCATGGACTGGCGGCTGTTCCTGCCGCGCGCCTGGTGTGCGGAGATTGCCCTGCGTACCCGCGCGCGGGTCCCCGAGGAGGCTCGCTACCAGCCGCCGTGGGCCCAGGTACTCGACCTGGTGGACACCCAGACTGCCCGCTCGGCCTCCGCGCCGCCGCCCCTGATCGCTGATCTGCGTGATCTTGACGACGTGGACCCACTGCTGCGCGAACTTGCCTGCCGGGGACATGAGTTCCTCATCGCCGTGCCCGACACCCAGCACGTCGTACCCCTACTGGCCGCCGCCGGGAACCACGCCCCGGCTGCTCCGGTCGCGGCACGGGACTTTCCCGCCCCCGCCGTCCTCCAGCAGGGCCGAGGTGTCAGCACGTACGGGCGGCCCGCCGAGGCGGTCCGGGGCAACCGCAGCCGGACACGCCTGGTCCGGCCCGCCGGCGGACCGGACGCCCCGGCAGCCCGCTACCCGCTGCGCCTGTTCGCCGAGGGTCGGGCCCCGGGCGGCCGCTCCCGGACCTGGCTGACCAATCTGCTGGACCGGCCCTCCGGCGAGCTGCTGCGGCTGACCGCGCTCGCCGACACCAACCGCCGGACGCTACAGGACCTGGAGTCCGGCTTCGGCCTGACCGACTACGAAGGCCGCTCCTATCCGGGATGGCACCACCACATGACGCTGATGTCCGCCGCTTACGCCTACAGCAGGCTCGACAGCCCCAGGCCCGAGCACACGGCTGACTGGCTACTGCCCGCCTGAGACCCACGCCAAGGAGCGCCCCGTGGAACTTGTCCAGCTGCTGACCCCGGAAGGGGAACGCTTCGAGCATCCTGATCACCCTCTGGAGACCACCCCGGAGGAGCTGCGTGGCCTGTACCGGGACATGCTGCTCACCCGGCGCTTCGACGCTGAGGCGGTTACCCTCCAACGTCAGGGCGAGCTGGGCCTGTGGGCCTCGCTGCTGGGCCAGGAGGCGGCGCAGATCGGCTCCGGCAGGGCCACCTGCCCCGACGACTACGTCTTTCCCTGCTACCGGGAGCACGGCGTGGCCTGGACGCGCGGCGTCGACCCGCTGAACCTCCTCGGCATGTACCGGGGCGTCAACCACGGAGGCTGGGACCCCGACGCGAACAACTTCCACCTCTACACGATCGTCATCGGCCCGCCGCTGCTGCATGCTGTCGGCTACGCGATGGGCATGGCCAGGGAGGGCGCCGACAGCGCTGTGCTGGCGTACTTCGGCGATGGCGCCTCCAGCCAGGGCGATGTGGCAGAGGCATTCACCTTCGCCACCGTCAACGCCGCACCCGTCGTCTTCTTCTGCCAGAACAACCAGTGGGCCATCTCCACCCCCACCTCGCACCAAACCCGCGCGCCGATCCACCGGCGCTCCGCGGGCTGGGGTTTCCCCGGCATCCACGTCGACGGCAACGACGTGCTGGCCTGCCTCGCCGTGACCCGCTCCGCGCTGGAGCGCGCCCGCCGGGGCGAGGGCCCCACCCTGATCGAGGCGCACACGTATCGGATGGGCCCGCATGCGACGTCCGACGAACCGCGCCGTTACCGCGACGACTCCGAGCGCCAGACGTGGGAGGCCAAGGACCCGCTGCTGCGGCTGCGGGCCCACTTGGAGAAGCACGGCCACACGGACGCCGCGTACTTCGAGGATCTTGCCCAGGAGGCGGAGCAACTGGCGCTACGGGTCCGCGAAGGCGTCCGTGCCATGCCCGACCCGGACCCCGCGGCGATGTTCCGCCATGTGTACGTGGACGAGCACGCGCAAGTCAGCGAGGAGCAGCGGGAGTACGAAGCGTTCCAGGCGACGTTCGTGCAGGAGGGCCCGCAGTGAGGGAGAGCCGGCAGGTGTTCGAGAAGATGACCATGGTCGGGGCGTTGAACGGGGCCCTGCGCGACGCACTCGACGAGGATCCGAAGGTCGTCGTCCAAGGCGAGGACATCGGCAGACTCGGCGGGGTGTTCCGGGTGACCGACGGGCTCCAGCACCGTTTCGGCAAGGACCGGGTCGTCGACTCCCCGCTCGCCGAGTCAGGCATTGTCGGTACCGCGATAGGACTGGCCCTGCGCGGCTTCCGGCCCGTCGTGGAGATTCAGTTCGACGGTTTCGTCTTCCCCGCCTTCAACCAGATCGTCACCCAGTTGGCGAAGATGCACGCCCGCTCACTGGGCAAGGTCAGACTGCCCGTCGTGGTGCGCATCCCCTACGGCGGCGGAATCGGCGCCATCGAGCACCACAGCGAGTCGCCCGAGGCCTACTTCATGCACACGGCGGGCCTGCGGGTGGCATCGCCGGCGACCGCCGATGACGCTTACTGGATGCTGCGCCAGGCGATCGCCTCCGACGATCCGGTGATCTTCCTCGAACCCAAGCGTCGCTACTGGGACAAGTGCGAGGTGAACCTGACCACTGAGCCCGCGCCCCTGCACAAGGCCCGGGTGGTGCGCCCCGGCCGCGACCTCACCCTGGCGGCGTACGGGCCCTCGGTGAAGTTGTGTCTGGCGGCCGCGGAAGCCGGTGCGGCCGAGGGGCGTTCCCTCGAGGTCCTCGACCTGCGCTCGCTCTCCCCTCTCGACACGGACACCGTGGAGTGGTCGGTGCGGCGTACCCGGCGGATGGTCGTGGTGCACGAGGCGCCGGTGTTCGTAGGCGCGGGGGCCGAGATCGCCGCCCGAGTGCAGGAGCGCTGCTTCTACCACCTGGAGGCTCCCGTGCTGCGGGTCGGTGGATTCCATGCCCCCTACCCGCCGTCCCGTCTGGAGGAGGAGTATCTGCCGGGCCTGGACCGTGTCATGCACGCGGTTGACCAGGCCTTCGCCAGCTGAACGAACCCGTGGTGGGAGCGCCGTTGCCCGTACTCCGTCTCAGACGGGTACGGGCAACGGCGGCAGCATCCAGTCCTGCTGCGCGGCGAGCGCCCGTGCGGTGGCGACGAATGCCTTGCTGGCCCGCTGGTCGCGGACCCGGGCGCCGACCGCGATGGCCAGTTCACGGGTGACGAACGGGGTGAGCGGCAGCGCCCGCAGCTCGGGCGAGAGGACGGGCATTGCCAGTGAGGGCACCAGGGTGAGCCCGTGCCCCGCCGCCACCATCGCCAGCAGCGCGTTGAGGTCGTGCACCCGGTGTGAGACCCGCGGTGTTATCCCCTCGGCCTCGAAGAGCGGCGTGACCATGGCCTCCACCGCCCCGACGGGCAGCAGGATCTCCTCCCGTGCCAGCTGACGCACGCTCACCGTCGTCCCCGACAGCAGCGGGTGGGACGCCGAAAGCACCACGTACATCCGGTCGTGCAGCAGCGGGATGGTGGTCAGCTCCGGCTTCGGCAGCACGACGATGCCGATGTCGACCTCGTACTCCCGCAGCCATGCGGCGATCTGCATGTCCGTACCGTCACGCAGCTCGATCTCCAGCGCCGGGAAGCGATGGCGCAGCTCGGTCATCAGTGCGGGCAGCAGTCGGCAGGCGAAGCTCTGGCTGGTGCCGAGCCGGACCGTGCCCCGCAGACCATCATGGAAGTCGACAGCCGTATTGCGCATGCTCTCGGTGTGCTGGATGGCCCCCCGCGCGTGCCCCAGCACCCGGTGGCCCACGTCAGTGAGCCGAACGCCGCTGCGGTCCCGCTTCATCAGGTCCACCCCCAGCTCCGCCTCCAGGGTGGAGATGGCATGGCTGACGGCGGACTGGCTGACGCCGAGGACGCGGGCGGCAGCGGTGAAACTGCCTGTGTCGGCAATCGCGACGAACGCCGCGCACTGGGAGAGCTTCATGACCGGGGCAGCCTAACCACCGGCCCGGGGCGCGGTCCCGGACACGTGAGGGCGGCCACAGGACCGCCTGCTACTTGGGCACCTTCAGACCGTGATGGGCAACGCCGGGCGGCGCCCGGCCTCGTAGCGCGCGATGTCGTCCTCGTGCTGGAGGGTCGATCCGATCGGGTCGATGCCGCCCAGGATCCGGTGGCGGCTCTCGGGGTCCAGCGAGAAGGGGAAGGCCCGCCCACCCGCCCGTACCTCGAGTCCTTCGAGATCGACCGTGACGCACGTGGCCGGACCGGCCTCGACGAGCTCCCACAGCCACTCGATGTCGGGCGCGGGCAGCACGACGGTGACCAGGCCGTTCATCAGTGAGTTGGCACGGAAGATGTCGCCGTAGCGGGGGGCGAGGACGGCGCGGAATCCGTAGTCCTGCAGGGCCCACACGGCGTACTCGCGCGACGAGCCGGTGCCGAAGTCGTTGCCCGCGATCAGCACGGTGGCGTCGCGGTGCTCCGGCTTGTTCAGTACGAACCCGGGGTCGGCACGCCAGTCGGCGAACAGCGCGTCCGCGTGGCCGTCGCGGGTGGTACTGGCACAGAAGCGGACCGGAATGATCTGGTCGGTGTCGACGTTGGTGCGTCGCAGCGGGGCGGCGGTGCCCCGGTGCACGGTGAACTTCTTCATGGATGTGTTCCGTTGCTCGCGGTAGGGGTTCCGGGGCGAGGCCCCACGGGGAGGTCAGAGGTCGGAGGGTGACGTCAGCCGGCCGGTCACGGCGGTCGCGGCGGCCACCTGCGGCGAGACGATGTGGGTGCGCGACCCCTTGCCCTGGCGGCCCTCGAAGTTGCGGTTGTTCGTGGAGGCGGCGCGCTGGCCTGGGGCCAGCCGGTCCTCATTGAGAGCCGCGCACATCGAGCAGCCCGCGCCGGCCCGGAAATCGGCACCCGCCTCGGCGAACACCCGGTCTAGGCCTTCCTCTTCGGCCTGCCGCCGCACCTGCACCGACCCTGGCACGATCATCATGTGGAGGCCGTCGGTGACCTTGCGGCCCCTGAGGACGTCGGCTGCGGCCCGCAGATCCTCGATCCTGCCGTTGGTGCAGGAGCCGAGGAAGACGGCGTCGACGGTGACGTCCCGCATCTCGGTGCCGGGCCGCAGGTCCATGTAGGCGAGGGCCCGTTCGGCCGCCGTGCGTGCCTCCTCGTCGGCGAAGTCGTCGGGAGCGGGGACCTTGGCGGTGAGTGGGATGCTCTGGCCGGGGTTCGTTCCCCAGGAGACGTAGGGGCTGAGGTCGGCCGCGTTCAGCACGACCTCCTTGTCGAAAACGGCGTCGTCGTCGGTGCGCAGGGTGCGCCAGTGGGCGAGTTCCGCCTCCCAGGCGGCGGAGGTCGGCATGTTAGGACGCGATGCGAGGTAGTCGAAGGTGCACTGGTCAGGGGCGATCAGACCGGCGCGCGAACCGGCTTCGACGGACATGTTGCACAGCGTCATCCGTGCCTCCATCGACAGCGCGGTGACGGCCGCGCCCCGGTATTCGATGATGTGGCCCTGACCGCCGGCCGTGCCGATCTCGGCGATCAGCGCGAGGATCAGGTCCTTGGCGGTGACGCCTTCGGGCAGCCGCCCGTCGACGGTGACGGAGAGGTTCTTCAGGGGGCGCATCGGCAGCGTCTGGGTGGCCAGTACGTGCTCCACCTGGCTGGCGCCGATACCGAAGGCCAGGGCACCGAACGCACCGAGCGTGGTGGTGTGCGAGTCGCAGCACACGATGGTCATGCCGGGCCGGGTCAGGCCCTGCTCCGGCGCGATGACGTGCACGATGCCCTGGCCGGAGTCGCCCAGGCGGTGCAGCGGGATGCCGAACTCGGCGCAGTTGGAACGCATCAGCTCGGACTGCCGACGGCCCTCGGGGTCCTCGATCCGGCGCCGGATGTCGATGGTGGGGGTGTTGTGGTCCTCGGTGCCCAGGGTGAGGTCGGGGCGGCGTACGGTGCGGCCGGAGGCGCGCAGCCGGTCGAACGCCTGCGGGGTGTTCACCTCGTGCAGCAGCTGGAGGTCGATGTAGAGGAGGTCGTCTCCGGCGTCGCCCTGTCGTACGACGTGGGACGCCCAGACCTTCTGCGCGAGTGTCGAGCCCATGGTCAGCGCTGTGCTTTCTGTTCGGTGACGAATGTTTCCGGGCCGGTTCCGGCCTCGCGAGCCGGAAGGCCCGGGGCGTCGGGGACCGGGTCCCGCAGGAGTGCGTCGGCGGCGATGGCGTCCGCGTCCTGTACGAAATCGGTCCAGAAGCCGGGACGACTGCTGCCGCCCTGCATGAACCAGCGGGTGTGTTCCGTGGGGATTCCCAGCACGTACAGCCCGGTGTCGGCGAGGCCGTCGCGGCCCACCGGGTGGAAGGGACTGCCCGTGACATGGACGCCGCCGGTGTCGAAGGCATCCGGCCCCTTGCCGTTGACGTAACTGGTCAGGATGCCCTGCTCGACCAGGCTGCGGGTCAGCGCCGACGGGTCGTGGTGCAGGCTGGGTGTCGGGATCCGGGCATCGATCATGGTCTCCACCAGGACCTCGGAGTCCTTGACCTGGGGCGAGGACACCCGGAACCGGCCGCCGGCCGGGTCGGTTTCGTAGCGGGCGGCCGGGCCGACGATCCGCAGGCAGCCGGCATTGAGGAGGGCCCGCACCTGCTGGAGGCGCTCGCGTGGCGGTCCGGCGGCGAGGAACGAGCTGCGCGGCACGTACCAGCCGAGGAAATCGGTGCGGTGCGAGGCCGGGGTCAGTCCGGAGAAGTCGACCAGTGCCCGTACGACGCTGCGGGTGTCGCGCAGCACGTCCAGTGCGGCCTTGACGGGCGAGCCGACGTTTCCCTGTTCGGCGTGGGCCAGGTCCGTGCGCAGCGCGTCCAAGAGGTCGGTGGCGAAGGCGCCGGGGCTGGTGTACCTGCGGTGCGCGAAGGGCCGCGCGAGGTTTTCGAGGACCAGCGGTGGCAGGCTGCCCACGCCGTGCCGCAGGGCGATCGCGCGCACGTCGGGGACCCTGGCGGAGGCGGGGCTCCGCAGCTCCCCGCCGTCCGGTGTCTCCGGGCCCGCGGCGGCCAGCGCCTCCTGGACGAACGCTGCGGCCCCGTCACCGCCCCGGCGGGTCAGCTCGGTGGCGTAGTAGGCCAGGTCGACCTCGGCGAGCAGCCACGGCAGGACGTCGGTGACGAAGTCCAGTTGCTCACCGGTCCGGCCCGCGCGCACCCGTGCCTCAGTGAACAGCAGGGTGGTGTAACGGTAGTCGTGATGCTTCTCGTTGCGTCCGCGCGCGGGCAGCGGCATGCCGCTGCGGGAGCCGGCCACGATGACCGGCTCGGCGCCGCTGGGCCGGTAGACCAGACTGCCGTCCGCATCCGGTGCGAAGGTTCCACCCCGGCCGACGGTGAGCGAGGCCATCACGTCGTAGAAGGACAGCCCCAGCCCCAGGACCCCGACCCGGGTCCCGGGCGCGATGTGGTCCAGCGGCATGTCCGCCGCCGAATCGCCCTGGATGTACGTGAGTGAGGGGTGCCCGGCCGCGAAGTCGGCGAGCTCACGCTGCGAGCCCGCAGGCTCCGGCACGGCGTGCCCGGTGGTCAGCACCACTCGGTCAGCGTCCAGCACGTGACCGTCGGCGCAGTGCAGCTCGTACCGGCCGGCCGGGGTGCGTGTCAGGTCCAGTACCTCGGCCGCCACCCGGTGCAGCAGCACCCCGTCGGGCAGGTGGTTCTCGACGGACTCCAGCACGAACTGCATGTAGCGGCCGTGCAGCGCGCGTGGGGCGTAGCTGTTGGGGCCGGGGTAATCCGCGTCGACGTGTTGCCACCACTGCGCCAGGGAGGGGCCGGCGCCGGGCCTGGACGGGCCGCCGTCGGGCTGCCCGGAGAAGGAGGACACTTCGTCCGCCACGGTGTTCATGAGAAACCAGTCGGGCTGGTCGGTGCGCCACACCCGGCCGCTGCCGACCTGGACCGGGTCGATCAGCCAGATCTCCACGCCGTGCGCCGGCGGGGCCGCGGTGAGGCGGGCCGCCAGGCGTTCTACGACGCTCAGGCCGCGCGGCCCGCCGCCGACCACCGCGATCCGGTGGAATTCCTCATCCTTCACCCTGACAACCTCTCGGAAAAGCCATGCCGTAGAAGTAGCGAAGTCGTCGCTTCTTCAGACCGTTGGTCAAGGGGCCTAAGGGCCCGCAGTGAATGACCCTAACTGCTCTTTGGTGTGACTATCAACGGGCTTCTCTTCATGCTTTACATGAGCTGTTCTCATGTATCCACGCCCTCGTTGATCTCATCAAATGGGCAGGTCAGATGCTGTTTGACAGGTGATACGCGAGACTTTCAGACCTATCTACCTGCCGTAATTGTGCGGTGCTGCCGCGATGGTTTGACGGCCGGTTCGGCGGTCCTATGTAATCCGCCTGGTGAACTGGCAAGGAGTCAGTCCTGCTTTCCCGGGAGGGGTCATGGGTAATCGTCCCGCACTTCTTGTTCTTGACCTGATAAACGAGATCGCGGACCCGGCCGGAAAATACGGAGCAGAAGGATTCGCGCAGCAGATCGCCGACCGGAAGGTCCTGGAGAACGCCGCGAAGGCCGTCGAAGGGGCCCGCACGGCAGGCATCCCGGTGATCCACGTGGTCGTCGGCTTCTCCCCGGGCCACCCCGAATGGCCCGCCACCTCGCCCGTCTTCGCCGCCGCCAAGGCCGACGACCGGCTGGTCTTCGGCACCTGGGCCACCCAGGTCCACCCGGCCCTCACACCGGCCGTCGGCGAACCCGTCATCTCCAAGAGCCGGATCAGCCCCTTCTACGGCACCGGCCTCGACGTGCTGCTGCGCACGCAGGGTGTCGACACCCTGCTTGTCACCGGTGTCTCCACGGACATGGTCATCCTCGCCACGGCCCGCGACGCCCACGACCGCGACTACGTCGTCGAGGTGCTGGAGGACGCCACGGCCGCCGACAACCAGGAGATCCACCAGGCCGCCCTCAAGGTGATCGCCCGCACCGCCACGATCACCACCGTGGAGCGGGCCCTGAGTCGCCACGCCCAGTAGCCGGCGTGCCGGCGCCGACACGCATGAAGGACCGTTCATGAACCACCACGTCGTGAAGAGCCGGGTAGCGGCTCGCTTCGCGGACATCGAGAAGTCCGCCACGTACGCCGTCCTCGAACTCGTCCACGAACTGCGCGCCCAGGGCGTGCCGGTCCTCGACCTCGGGGGTGGCGAACCGGACTTCGACACCCCCGAGCACATCGTCGCCGAGGCGGCGCTCGCCTTGGAGGAGGGCTTCACCCACTATTCGCCCAGCCGGGGCCTGCCCGCCCTGCTGCACGCGATCTCGGACAAACTCGCCAAGGACAACGGCATTCACGCCGACCCCGCGAGCGACATCATCGTCACCCCCTCCGCCAAGCACGCCCTGTTCATCACCCTGATGACACTGCTCGACCCGGGCGACGAAGTGATCGTCCCCACCCCGAGCTGGGTCAGCTATCAGTCGATGGCCCGCCTGGTGGGAGCCCGGCCGGTGGCTGCCGAACTCCGCGGCGACGACGACTTCCGTATCACTCGTGAGGTGCTGGAGCGGCAGGTGACCGACCGCACCAAGGCACTGCTCGTCAACAGCCCCAACAACCCCACCGGCCGTACTCTCAGCCCCGAGGAGGTCCGTGCCGTCGCGGACTTCGCCGAGGCCCACGAGCTGTTCGTCATCTCCGACGAGATCTACGAGAAGATCCGTTACGGAGACGCCCCGCACCTCAGCCCGGCCGCCGTGCCCGGCTGCGCCGAGCGCACCGTGACCGTCAACGGGTTCTCCAAGGGCTACGCCATGACCGGCTGGCGGCTCGGCTACGCGGCGGGCCCGGCCCCCGTCATGACCGAGATGCTCAAGGTCCAACAGCACAGCGTCGGCTGCGCGGGCTCCTTCGTCCAGCGCGGCGGACTCGCCGCGCTCACCGGTACCCAGCAGCCCGTCCAGGACATGGCGGACGCCTACACCCGGCGGATGCGCCTGATCACGGACGGGTTGAACGCCCTGCCCGGCATCAGCTGTGCCAAGCCGCGCGGCGGGTTCTACGCCTTCCCCGACATCCGGGGCACCGGATTCGCCTCCTCGGCCGACTTCGCCACCTGGCTGCTGCGTGAGGCGTACGTCGCGGTGATGCCCGGTACCGCCTTCGGCCCCGGCGGCGAGGGCCACGTCCGGCTCTCCTTCGCCACCTCCGAGACGGTCGTCGAGGAAGCCCTCGACCGCATGGCGACCGCCCTCGCCGCCGCCCCGCACCTCTGACGGGCCCCGTCCCCTCCGTACGCGCCGTCGGCGGCACCGCTCACGTCGGGTCCGCCGGTGCGGCAGGTACGCGCATCCGCAGCGATTCACATCCGCCCCCCGGCTCGCACACCGGGCCGGTGGGAGAAACGAGTACGTCATGGCAGATCAGTCCCGGACGCGTCGCGTCTCCTTCTTCGACACCACCCTTCGCGACGGCGAGCAGGCCCCCGCCAATGCCATGGGCCCCAAGGACAAGCTCGACCTTGCCCTGCGCATCGAGGATCTCGGCGTCGACTACATCGAAACCGGCTTCCCCGCTTCTTCCCCGAGCGACTTCGAGGCCACCCGCCTCATCGCCAAACACCTCACCCGCGCCCGCTTCACCACTTTCTGCCGGGCCGTCAGTACCGACATCGTCACCGCCGTCGAGGCGGGCGGCAGTGCCAACCACCAGATCCAGATCGCCGCCACCGGCAGCAAGATGCACTGCGAGCACAAGCGGCGTATCACCCCGCAGCGCGCCGTCGACGAGGTCGTCGAAGCGGTCTCGCTCGCCCACTCCTTCGGCGTGGAGTCCATCTCCGTCGGTATCGAGGACGCCAGCAGGGGCGAGGACGACCTGCTGCGGCCGATGACGGAACGTGCCATCGAGGCCGGTGCCACCGGCTTCGTGGTCGCCGACACCTCGGGTTCCATGACCCCTGAGCAGTACGCCGACCTCATCCGCAAGTTCCGCGGCTGGGCGCCCTCCCCCATTCGCATCGCCACCCATTGCCACGAGGACTTCGGGCTGTCCACCGCCAACGCCCTCGCCGGGCTCGTCGCGGGTGCCGACGAGGTCCAGGCCACGCTCGGCGGCATCGGCGAGCGCGCGGGCAACACCGCGCTGGAGGAGGTTGCCGCGCTGCTCGCGTACAAGCAGGACGTCACCGGACTGCACTGCGACATCGACATGCCGAAGATGTATGAGGCTTACGGCGCGCTCCGCCGCATCATCAAGCTGGAGGAGCCCCGCAACAAGGCGATCTTCGGCACCTATGCCTTCGGCACCGCGGCGGGTATCCACCAGCAGGGCATGCTGCGCAACCCGGCGACCTACGAGTACGTCGAGCCCACCCGCTTCGGCCGCGAGCGCTCCCTCCTGATCGGCCGCCACTCCGGCCGCTCCGTGCTGCGCCATCTGCTCGACCGGATCGGCCACGCGGTCGACGACGCGCAGCTCGACCTCCTCTACCGCACCCACATCGAGGAGCGCGAAGGCGGCGACTGCGAAGACCTCAACGTCCTCCAGGCGCGCTTGGAGCGTGGTCTCAAGGGGTGTGTCCTGGAAGCTATGTGACGGATGGTCAGCATAGGGGTGTGGGTCCGGTTCGGATGGCCGCCCGGAGCGTCGGTGGCGCTGGGGGGCAGGGCGGGCCCGTCCACCGGGCGGCACCGTGACGGGGCCCGGAGGCAAGCGACAGCGGGCCGTCCGAGCGGTCGACCGGGGCCCCGCCCCGCGCGGCTGTGCGACACGCGGAGTCCACCTGGCTCCCGCCCCCGGGCCGGCCCGCCCAGTCCTGCCGCCGGGGACGGTCAGGCTGGCCCGCGCCGGGCTCCGCGCGGCCCGCCCGGACACGATCCGCCATGCGCACCGCTCGCAAAACCCGCCCCAGAACGGGCCGTACCATCCCAACCGGGAACCACCCGGCGGCCGTGCCGGCCCGGGCGACGGCCGGAGGGTCCAGCGAACTTTTTCAGTACAGGGGGAACCTCCTTGACCCGCATCGTGCGATTCGACGACACCCAGAGCCTGGTCTCGGCCGCGGACCGGCTGAGGCGAGGCGCACTCGTCATCGCCCCGACCGACCTCGGCTACGGACTGTTCTGCGACCCGTTCAACGACGTCGCGACCGGGCGGCTGCGGGCGGCCCGGCCGCGACCCACCGACACCCCGCTGTCCCTGCTGGTGTCCGCGCCCACCGAATGGCGGCGCTGGGCCTACGCCCCCGACCACCCCGGGCTGCAAGGGCTGCTCGACGAGACCTGGCCCGGCCCGCTGAACATCGTTGCCCTCGCCCGCCCGGTCCTGCCCGCCTGTCTGGTCTCCGACGAAGGCACCGTGGCGGTCATCCACAACAGCTGCCGCACCCTGAACCTGCTCTCCCTCTACAGCGGACTGCCGCTCGCTGCCGCCTCCGCCAATGTGGGCACCTCTGACGGCACCAAGTCCACGGACCTGGCCGTCATCCGTACCGCACTCGGTGCCGCCGCCGACCTCATTGTTGAAGACGCCGAGGACGAGGTACGTGGCATCCGCCCGGCCTCCAGCAGCACGGTCGTCTCCGTCGCCGGGCCCCGCGCCCGTGTCGTCCGCGAAGGTGCCGTCGGCACCGATGTGCTGCGCCAGCACCTGCCCGGCCTGGAGTCCCCCGCCTCGGTGTGACCCGCCCAGCCGGCACACCGTGCGCCCGGCCCGTTCCGGACAACGGTCCCCAGTCCCTGCGACGAGGTACGAAGAGGGAGCAAACATGCTCATACGGTCACTGCGCGACCACTGGCCGTCCGGTGAGGGTGTTCCCCTCGTGGAAGAACACAGACCCGGCGTCGTCCTCGCCGAACACGACCCGATCTCCCGCCGGGTGCTGGGCACCGTGCTGCGCGACGCACCCCAGCTCAACTACATCCGCTGTGTCGACAGTCACCGGCCCGTCGCCGAATGGCCCGTGGCTCACGCCGACGTGGTGGTCATCGCAGTGGGTGCCCAGGACGAGTTCACCGCTGCCGCCCGCGGGCTCGCCGACGACGGCCGGAGGGTTCTCGTAGTCGGCACGGGCTGGACCGGCCCCCGGCTGGAAGCCGGACTTCACACGGGCGCCACCGGCTTCCTCGTCAAGGACACCGAGATCGGTCGCCTCGCCACGGCCACACACGCCGTCGCTGATGGGCACCTCGTGCTCTCACCCGCCCTCATGGCCCTCCTCACGGCCGACCCCGGTCCCCCGCTCGACGCCTCGCAGGCCCGCGCCCGGCCCCGGCCCGCCCGCGGCGGACGCCGGCTTGCCTCCGAACGGCTGCTCGCCTCTCTCACCCACCGTGAGCGCGAGGTCCTCGACCTCCTCGCGGACGGCCTGTCCACCGCCGAGGTCGCCCGTTCTCTCACCCTGTCCCCGGCGACGGTGAAGAGCCATGTCTCCCACGCGCTCACCAAACTGAACACCCGCAACCGCGTGGAGGCCGTGCTGCTCGTCCAGCGGACCCGGTACACCGGCGCCGACACGGAGCTCGCGCGGCGCGACGCCGTCTGAACACATGACCGCGCCCGCACCCCGCGAAAGGGGCACGGGCGCGGACGCGCACACGCGGTCCGTCAGGCTCCGGACCGCACCGGAGCGCTCGTCCTGCCCGGTGCCAGCGGCACCGCCACCAGCGCGGCCACCGCAAGCAGGGCCCACACCACCGTCCATGACGTACCGGCCAGCAGCAGCGGAATCAGCAGGGGCGTCAGAAACGCGCCGGTGAACGCCGTCGTGTTCTCCAAACCCAGCGCCGTACCCGCCCGCTGTGCCCCGGCCATCGCCGCGATCTCCGTGTAGGCGACCCCGTGCCAGGCGTTGGCAAGCATGCCGCCCACCGCGAGCGCCGCCGCGACCAGGGGAACCGGCCCGGAGCTGAGCACTGCCGCGCCCGCCATCGCGACACCCGTCGCCACCCCGATGAACCGGACGTACGAGCGCCGGTTCTTCTTCCGGTCGGTGTAGCGCCCGCTCCACACCCGGACCACCGCACCGCCGATCTGCACCACCAGGATGGTGACGCTGCCGATGACCAGACCCGCGCCCTTCGCGTCGTGCAGGAAGATGCCGGCGAAGGACAGCACCGCGATCTGCGGCATCGTCAGCAGCGCACTGGCCAGCGCCAGCCGCCAGCAGTCCCAGCGGCGCAGCGGCGAACGGGTGTCCGCCTGCCCGCCCGCGGCCGCGGGGGCTGCTGCCGCCCCCGTCTCCTCCGGCTCGTGCAGCCACCGCCAGGTGGCGGCCAGCGTGACGAAGCAGAACACCGAAAGCACCGCGAACACCGGCCGGAAGCCATGGCTGTTCGCGAGCCACGGCAGCAGCGCCGCACCGATGGCACCACCCGCCGGGATCGCGGTCTGCCGGATGCTCATGGCGAAGCCGCGCTGTCCCTCGTGGAACCAGATCATCACGGCCCGGCCGGACGAGCCGTTGACACTGCCGCCGAGTAGTCCGACCAGCAGCATGCAGACGGTCAGCAGTGCCACACCCGGCACGGCACCGCCCGAAGGCACGGCGAACACCGCCATCAGAGCCAGTACGGCGCCGGTCGATGCCAGTCCCGTCATCAGCACCCGGCGGTCGCCGTAACGATCGGTCAGCATCCCCCACAGGATCTCGGAGACCGCGACTCCCAGCAGGATGCCGCCCAAGACGATGCCGAGCTGACTGGTGGACAGGTGGTACTCGGAGCGCATCACTGTGCCGGTGACGGGGATTCCCGCGAACGCGGCGGAGAAACTCGCCTGCGCCGCGACACCGATGCCAAGGACGGTCCACCGGTGGTTCGGACCGAACCGGCCGGCGGACTTCACCGCCGGCCCGGCGCCCGGCGCCTCGGATGCGGTGGGCGGGGAGACTGACACACTCACTCCTTCCGGAGCCTGGGACGCGCTTCGCGAGCGCGCAAGAGAAGAAGGGGGAGGACTGCCGGGCAGGACACACCCCGCCCGGCGTTCATGGGGGATCAGGCAGGCTGCACGGGCTGTTCCCACACCACGAGGGCGAGGCAGCCCTTGGGGCTCCGCGGGGCGTGCACACTGCCCGGCTCCAGCAGCAGGAGGCTGCCGGTGGGGTGCACGCCTCCCTCCGTCTCCAGCTCACCGCTCAGCACGTAGATCAGCTCGTAGCCAGGGTGCAGATGCGGCTCGGCCGTCGCCCCGGGCAGATAGCGCACCACTGCGGCCGCGGGACCCTGCGGCCCGGTCTGCGCGGTGGAGTACAGCCGGTGGATCTCGGCGCCGACCCGGCCGTCGCTGATCAGCGGCTCGAACTTCAGGGTGTCCGGGCCGAACTCACCGGACGGGAGGGACGCGAACAGCCGCGGCAGCTGCTCGGCAAGGGTGCTGGTGGACATGACGATTCCTCAGGGGGACGCGCGGAACACGGGACGAAGACGCGGGCCGGAAAGGCCCAGAAGGCGGCCGGTACACCCCGGCGGGGGAAGCCGGTCGGACGTACCAGCCGCCGGTCATGGGGCGGGGTGCGGCTCAGGTGCCGTCGCCGACGCGGCCGGCCACCCCGTCGAGCCACTTGTCGGCATGCCGGTCCATGGCCGCCCGGTCCCGGAAGGCGTAGGTCTTCAGCAGCCACCGCTGCCGCGCCTGCTCCGGGTCGTTGATCTCCATCTTGTCCCGGCTGTGCAGCCCGTCCTGGTTGGCGAACGTGAACAGGTCGCCGGTCAGGATGCGGTGCCTCTGCTTCTGCGCGCGAACGAGCGCGTTCTTCAGCGCGAGCAGTGCGTCCTTCGCCGCCTCAGGCGCCTGCTGGGTCACCGTGGTGGTGGTGTCCAGGTAGCGGAAGCTGTGCTCGTTCTCCAGGATGGCGTGATCCTCTGAGACCGACAGGGCACCGTTGTTGTCCTGTGAGAACACGTCGTACGGGGTGTGGAAGTACGGCTGACGCAGCACCTCCTGCTGTTCCCCGGTCAGCTCGGCCAGCAGGGCGCGGCCGTCCACGAAGCCCGTGTAGATGTAGTCGGTGTCCGGGGTGCGCATACCCAGCAGCGAGATGTGGTCGGCACGCACCGGGTGCGCGGTGCGGTCGTTGTGGTAGACGAGCTCGCTGTCGCTGAACCCGGTCTGCATGCCGCTGTACTTGTTGATGGCGATGACGTCGATGAAGAAGTCACCGTTGAAACGGGTGCCGTACGACAGCAGCGGGGTGCCCAGCAGCTGGTTGAACAGCTCCAGCAGGGCCTCACCGATGTACGTCTTCTTCTTCAGGTGCTTGTCGGCGACCGGGTCGTCCAGGTCGAGCACCGGGATCTCGGCGTCCAGCGGCACGTTGCGCAGCACATGCGCCTGGCCGGCCCCGCTGTGCCGGTCCGCACGGATCTGCTCGCACGCCTGCGCGAAGAAAGCGGGAACCTCACCCCGGTCGATGACATCGGTCACCGCGCGGCTGAACGTCAGATAGTCCTCGTACGGGCTCTTGCCGATGCCCTGGAGGACCGAGAAGAGCTCCCCGCGCTCGGCATCGGAAAATACGTAGATGGGTTCCATCGGTAACCAATTCTCTGCGCGTGACACAAAAATGCGTCTGTGTTCCGGTCCTATGGATTCTCGCCCAGTGAAATACCCATCGGCATCGTCCGGGGGTGGATCTTCGGAAGGGTGGATCGTCGGAAGGTGGAGCCTGCGCCGAGAGGACTCCACCAAAGGTGGACAGTGAAAAGGCGAAGGGCAGACACGGAAATGGCGGCGGTGGAAAAGCGGGCAGAAAGCGACGACGGCCGCCTCCCCTGTGCGGGAAGGCGGCCGTCGTCCTGGCGGCAGGTACGTCTCAGCGTGTGTCGCCCACCAGCAGCGCCAGATCCAGCGTGCGGTGCGAGAAGCCCACCTCGTTGTCGTACCAGCCCACGACCTTGACGACCGAGCCGCCTCCCGGGCGGTCGCTGACCATCGTCAGCCCGCTGTCGAAGGTGCACGAGGCAGGCGAGCCCACGATGTCCGTGGACACGATCGGTGCCTCGGTGTACTCCAGGAACCCGGCGAGGCCACCCTCGGCGGCCTGACGGAACGCTGCGTTCACCTGCGCGGCCGTCACCACCGCGTCCAGCTCCACCGTCAGGTCGACCACGGAACCGTCGATCACTGGCACACGCATCGAGAGCCCGTCCAGCTTGCCCTCCAGACGGGGCAGCACCTTCCCGATGGCCCTGGCCGCGCCCGTGCTCGTGGGCACGATGTTCGCCGCGGCGGCCCGGGCCCGCCGGTAGTCCTTGTGCGGCACGTCCTGGAGCCGCTGGTCACTGGTATACGCGTGGACGGTGTTCATCAGGCCGCGCAGCACGCCGTACTCGTCGTCGAGGACCTTGGCCAGCAGCGCCGCGCAGTTGGTGGTGCACGACGCGTTCGACAGCACCGTGTGGCGGGCCTCGACGGAATCGGAGTTGACGCCCATCACGACCGTGAGGTCCTCGTTCTTGGCCGGCGCCGAGATCAGTACCCGCCGTGCACCCGCGTCAAGATGACGGCGGGCGTCGGCCGCGTCGGTGAAGACGCCGGTCGACTCGACCACCACGTCCACCCGCATTTCGGCCCACGGCAGTTCCGCCGGGTCGCGCCTCTGGAGCACCCGTATCCGACGGCCCGCGACCACCAGATGCCCGTCGTCGACGCCCACCGCGTCCGGCAGGCGGCCGTGGACGGAGTCGTACTGGAAGAGGTGCGCCAGCAGCTCCGGTTCGGCGAGGTCGTTGACCGCGACGATGTCGACGTCCGTCCGGGCCAGCGCGGCCCGTGCCACGGTGCGGCCGATGCGGCCGAACCCGTTGATGGCAATGCGCAGAGTCATCTACTCCGGTTTCCCTTCTCCGCACACGAATCCAGCTCCTGGGTGCCCCGTAACGGAAGGCCGGATCGTGTGTTCTGGAAATGACTGGCAGGAGTCCGGTGAAGGTCGACCGGAAGACTTCATCGTGGTTCCGTTGACATTCCGACGAGTGCCGGAAAGGGCCGGGGCGGGCCGGACTCGATTACGGAGTCTACGCATGGCCACTACATTTACCGGCCACGGTATCCCTGAGAAGCGAATTGCCCGCCGACTTCGGCAAGTCGGCGGGCAATTCACGTCCTGCGGGGCAGGGAGTCAGGCCTGCGCACCGCAGCCGCCGTCCACGGGCATCGCCACACCGGTGACGAACGAGGAGCGCTCGCTGCACAGCCACACAGCTGCCTCGGCGACCTCCCGGGGCGCCGCCATCCGCTTCTGGATCTGGCTTGCCACGAAGACCTCTTCCAGTGCGGCGGAACCCTCCAGCACCTGCTCCATCATTTCGGTGCGGGTGCTCCCGACCACCAGTGCGTTGACCCGGATGCCCTTTTGCCCGTAGTCGGCCGCCGCGGCTCGTGTCAGACCCAGCACCGCGTGCTTGGCTGCCACATACGGTGCCGACGCGCCCGTCGCGTAACGTCCCGCGACACTGGAGGTGTTCACCACCGAGCCTCCCCTGCCGCTGTCCAGCATGGCGGGAACCTGGTGTCGCAGGCAGTTCCACACTCCCCGCACATTGACGTCGATCGTGCGGTCGAAGACCTCGTCGTCCGTCTGGTGCAGTGACTGCTCCACCGTCGCGTACCCGGCGTTGTTGAACGCCGCGTCCAATCCGCCGAACCGCTCGACGGCGGCCTCCACCGTGCGCCGCACGTCGCCGCCCGATGTCACATCGCCCGGTACGGCCAGCGCCCGGCCGCCCGCCGCCGATATCTCCCCGGCCAGCGCCTCCAGCCGGTCCTTCCTGCGCGCCATCAGCACCACGGCCGCGCCCTCCGCCGCGAACAGCCGTGCGGCCGCCGCGCCGATCCCGCTCGACGCCCCCGTGATCATGGCGACCTTGCCTGCCAGCAGACCTTGCCCGGTCATCGCGGCGCTCCTTCGCCCTCGTGCGTACGCCAAACCGTTTCGCTGACGGCCTCCGCGTCCAGCACACGCACCAGCTCCTCGTCGATGGCGTCCAGTGACGACACCAGGTGGCGTACCCCGGCCTCGGCCATCAACCGGTGCTGGAAGCTGTGCTCGAAGCTGCTGGGGTGGCCGATGAACGGCACCCCCAGCTCTCGCGCCGCCTCGGCGACACGCGCCACGTCGTCGATGAACAGGGCCTCGCCGGGCGTCAGCCCGAACACCTCGCCTGTGATCTCCCGGATACCGGGGCGGAAGTCATTGGTGCACACGTAGCCCGGACCGTCGAAGAGTTCCGCGTACTCGCCCAGGTAGCGGTCGAAGTGCTCCTTGCTCAGCCCCCCGTAGCAGACCGTGCGCAGCCCCAGCCCGCGCAGCCGCCGCAACAGGCCGACCGCACCTTCTGTCAGCTGTACGGGGTGTTCCCGCAGATAGGAGTCCCGCTCCTCGAAATAGGCGCTGAGCATGTCCTCGCTCGTGGCGTCGGAGCCGGTCAGCCGCGCCATCTGTTCGCCCGCGATCCGGCGTGGCTGGGAGAGGACCGCCCGCTCGACGTCGGGCGTGTAGACGGCACCGCGCCGGGTGAGAAAGCTGTGGATGACCGGGCTGAAGGTGTCGTTCAGCAGGACACCGTCAATGTTGACAGCCGCCAGTGAGAGCCGGCGGAGCTGGTACGTCATAAGTCCTCATGGATAGCGGAACGATGCGGGGGCGCCCAGTGCGGGAGTCGCCGGCCCGGTCAGACAGGCTCGACCTGGACTCGCGCCGGATCGAGGTCGATGCGTACGACCACGTCCTTAGCCGCGATGCCGGGGAGTAGGAACTGCCACATACGCACGGCACGGGCCGCCAGATCGGAACGGCCGGTCAGCACGGCTGCCACGGTCTGCACACCTGTGCACGCCTCCACGACGAACTCGGCCACGTTCCGTGGTGTGACGTCCGCCTGCAACTCGCCCTTCTCGGCGGCGACGCCCAGGCATTCTTCCATGATCCTGGTCCAGTCCTCATACGGGGACGCGTCCTGCACCCCGAAGGTGGCCTGCTCCCCCGTCAACCGCACACCGGCGCGCAGAAGCGGATCTGTCTGCAATTGATGGGCCCAGATCAGCGTGATGTCCACCAGCCGCTGCAGTCCCTCGGACTCCAGCCACGGAAGGATCGTGTCCGGCTGGGCGTTCATGATCGCCTTGGCCAGACCCTCCTTGGAACCGAAGTGATGGTAGAGCGCCCCCGCGGTGGTCTCGGCACGCTCGCAGATCCGCGAAATGCTGGTGCCCGCGAAGCCGTACGCGTCGAACAACTCGGCTGCCGACACCAGCACCTGCCGCCGGGTCCGCACTGCCCGCTCCTGCTTCGACTCAGCCACCGTGCGCATCCTCGCAGACGAAGAACAAAGGGTTCACATTACATCAATCGGCCCATGGCCAAGCCTCTGCGGGGTCGTGATTGCTCCTGGATAGAGACCTTTACGATCATGTAGCCCCCTACCTGGCGCTTTCCCATGTTCAGCACCACTTGCACAAGGACGCACAGAATGTCGCCCTCCACAGGTCCCAGCCCGACCTGCATACCGCAGCAGTACGTACACAAGTTCAACGAGGCCGAAGTCCTCCTCACTGGCTGGCAGCCCACCGGACCCGACACCCATGCGCTCACCGCGGCCTGGCCGCACGACCACCCCTTCTACCGTTCCGCCCACGGTCTCCATGACCCGCTGCTCCTTGCCGAATCCGTACGCCAGGCGATTCCCATGCTCTGTCACAGCGCGTACGACGTCCCCTTCGGCCACCGCCAGATCTGGCAGCACTTCCGGTTCCGCCTCGGCCAGGAGGCAGTTGCCGACCAGGGCCGCCCGGCCGACCTTCAGCTCCGGATAGCGTGCGGGAACATCGAGCGCAGACGGGCCCGGCTGTCTGCCATGACGATGGGCATCGACCTGACCGGCGACGGACTGCTCCTCGGTACGGCCCACGTGGGCTTCACCAACCACCCGTTCGCGCTCTACCGCCGCATGCGCGCCGGCCGCGCCGATCCTGCGGGGACAGCCCGCACGGCGCTGTCGCCGGGCGAGCCGGTGGTCCCCGAGCTGGTTGGACGCACGCGTCAGCGCGACGTGGTGCTCACCTCCACGGATTCCGAGGGCCGCTTCCTGCTCCGCGTCGACCTCGGGCACCCGACCCTCTTCGACCATCCGGTCGACCACGTACCTGGCATGCTCCTCCTGGAGGCCGCCCGCCAGGCTGCCAACGCCGTGGCCCACCCCCGGCGCACCGTCCTCACAGCCATGGACGCCACCTTCGTTCGCTACGTCGAGTTCGACAGCGCCTGCTCGGTCGAGGCCTGCGTCCGTCCCGACGACACCACGGGCGCCCTCGGTGTCAGGGTGCGTGCGGAACAGAACGGCACGTCGGTGTTCACCGCATCCCTCAAGCTGCGCACATGATCGAGCTGGAGGGCCGAACCTGCGGTTACCACCCTCAAGGGCATTGGAGGTTCGACTCTCCTAGGCTCCACGTCATAGTGCCCCCTGAACTGCGGAAGCGCGGTTTCAGGGGGCTTTCTCGTGCCCATCGGTGGGCCCATCGGTGCCCGCCGGGGGCGGTGGGGTGGGGTGGCCTTGGATCCCCAGCAGGCATCCATCGTGATCAGCCACCCTGCTGCCACGGCGCGTCAGGGTGGGTGAGGCGCGCGTCGACTGCGAGCCACGGCGCGGCCCGCATCGAGCGGCCAGCCATTCCGGCACTGTGAGCGATCGGGTGGTCCTGCGCGGACGTCTGGGTGGATGTGGAGCCCCAAGGGCCTGGTGGGCTCTGGGGGCTCCGGTTCGGGCGCGCCGGAGAGAGGGCAACCGGCCGACGTGCCTGTCGGCGGACTAGCTCACGGACCACTGCCCCGACTCGTCCGAGAACCCCGAGTTCATACCGAACTGGACACTCACGATCTTCGACCCCTTCGGTACCTCGAACACCACCCAGCCCAATGCCTTCTCCCCCCTCGGTAGCGTCACCTGAGACGCCATCTCCGGACCCGCTGTGATCTCCCCGAACCAGGAGTCGAAACGCTGCCCCTGCGCGTCGGCCGCCTTCGCACCGTTTGACGGGCTGTCCGAGTACACCTTGCTGCCCGTATTGACCAGCTCAAACTGCGCGGCGGCCCAACGCTTGCCGTCCTGCGGGACGGCGTACTCGTCGGCAGGCTTGGCAGTGGGGAGCCACCGCTTCAGGTTGACGTCGAGTTGCTCGCCGTCCTCGAAGCCGCGGAGGGTAAGGGTGTCGCCGACGGCGGCTGCCTTCTTCTCGGCCTCCGGGGTGCTGCTGGCGGTGCTGTCGGCGGCTCCCTCGACGGTCTTGGTTACGGTCTTCTTCGGTGTGGTGTTGACGGTTTCTTCGCCGGTGCCGCATGCGGTCAGGGCCAGCAGTCCGGCGGCGGCGATGGCGCTGGTGCGGGTGTGACGCATGTTCCCCCCAGGGGTGCGTGGATGGTGGCTTGCGTGTTTGCGACTGGTGCAAAGGTTGTGTGGTTGCCTCAGGTGGGGAAGATTCACCCGATCGTGGCGAATGCGGCGACGGCGTAGAGGCCGGCTGCGCTGAGGGCTGTGAGGAACGGCCAGAGGTCGTGTCCGCCCTTCCCGTGCCTGTGCACCCGGGGCCGACGAGCCGGTTCTCGACGACATCCCTGACGGCACCGGAACTCGAGAAACGCGAACCGCCGCCGTGCGCCGAACTGTTCTGCCGGGCCGACTCCGGAGGCCCTGGCCTCGACGAACGATGGAGCGGCTGGTTGCGGACTTGGGTGACGTAAGCGATCTCGATGAGGCGACGGAGCTGTCGAACGAGTCCAGCGGCATGCGCTTTCATGCCACAGCTGGCTGAAGTTCCTGGACCTTGTCGATGCTGACGATGGCCGCGCAAGTGCCGAGGGCAAGTGGAAAGACGGCATCGGCGATGAGCGCTCAGGGCGTTCACGCGTGGTTGTCTTGAGTAGTTCACTGCTCGCATGCTCGTGGCCCGGTCACGGACTGTCGCACGATCACCAGTCGCCCCAGGGCGCTACCGACCTGATCCACACGGCTGCCTGCTCCGGGGCCGCGAGGGTGTCGACGCCCAGGACGTGGATGCTTCCGAGCGAGCCCCGCGGCCCACTGACCTGGAGGACTCGGTGGGAGTGCCCGCCGGGACATGGGTGGACGATCACTGCCCGCAAGTCGGTATTCGGGGTGTAGCCGGCGCTGTAGGTGAGGAGCTGGTGGACATCGCCGGCACCGACGCCGTAACGGTCGTAGCGCTTGTACTTGGCGTCCACCGGCAGCAGTGTGCGCGCGGACGGGGCACGCCCCGGAAGGCTGAGCAGCACGTCGGGCCGGAAGGTCGAGGTGCTGCCGAGATCGCCCCGGACGGTGATGCCCGTCGCGCCGCTGCTGGGGACGGTGTGCCCGCCGTGTGGGGCGGCGGCCTCGGTGGCCAGACGCCGGACGACGGCCTCCCAGAGGGCGGGCATGGCCAGCAGGAGGCCGTCCGCCGTCATGCCGTCGTCGGTGAGGAGGTCGGTCACGCCTCCGCCGCTTAGCAGCAGGCGGGCCCAGGTGTGCGCTGTGCGGTAGCGGGCGTTCAGGCGTGTGTACCGGGTGCGGTCCAGGGTGCGGAGCGCCGCGTCGGGGGTGGGGGCCTGGGGGAACGCGTCGGCGATGGCGTGGAGGTCGCGGACCAGGTCGGGACGTGTGGCCAGGGCGCGGGCCACCCGCAGCGCGGTCCCCAGGACGCGGTTGTCCCAGATGTCCGCCTCCTGGTCGAAGGCGCGGACATGCAGTTGATCGAGTTGCCCGTAGCGCCGGGAGACCTGGGCCGCGACGTCGAGGCGTCCTCGCAGGACGGGTTCCAGGCTCTGACGGCGTACGTAGTCTCGGCGCAGCCCCTCCCGGACCAGTTGCTCGCACTGCTCCAGCAGGGCCGCGGCCACGAGGTCGGCGTAGCCATCCGGGCCGGTGGCCCAGCGCCGCGCCGTCGCCGGGAGCGGTGCCGGCGCGCCCAGGGCGTAGGCGAGCCAGCGCATGAGCTGCTCGCCCGGGATGGCGAACTTGGGCTCGATGACCAGACGGATGCGGTCGAGCACCAGGATGCCCACGGTCGCGTCGGCCCTGAGCCGCCACCCGGACCGGGCCTGGTCCAGGCTGAGGCGGCCGCGTGTATGGAGGCCGCGCAGCCGCTCGACGTCCCGGGGCGTGAGCTGCTCCGCCCCGAGCAGAGCGGAACCGTACTCTGCGAGCCTGACCTCGGTGCGGTCAGGCATCGGGTCCCGGCGTGCCGCTGGTGAACTCGGTCGCGAGTGCGGCGGCGAGGTCCTGCGGTGACATCAGCGCGGGACGCCCGGTGTCCGCGTCGACCAGCCCGCCGAGGATGCGGTGCAGCAGGTCGGCGCGGCCGAGGCAGTAGTCCTCCAGGAGCGGGATCACTTCGTGGTGGAAGGCGGCGGCCAGGTCGTCCTCGGTGGCGATCGGCTCGCCGTTGCGTAGCAGGTAGGCGTGCCCTATCTGGTGGTCGGCGTCGAGATGCCGGGCGATGCGGGTGTTCAGGGACTCGAAGAACTCTGCCAGTTCCAGGGGGCCGACGGTGCCGGACACGGCGTCCGGGTCAGGGCCGAGCGGGAGGAAGGCGAAGCGGCGGCGTACGGCGGCGTCCAGATGGCTGATGCTGCGGTCCGCCGTGTTCATGGTGCCGATGATCCGCACGTTCGACGGCACGGAGAAGGTGCGCCTGCTGACGGACAGGGCGAGGGGCAGGCCGCGCTTGTCGAGTTCGAGAAGGGTGACCAACTCGCCGAAGATCCGCGGCAGATCGCCCCGGTTGATCTCGTCGATGATCAGTAGGAAGGTCTCGTCCGGACGAGCGGCGGCCTGGGCGCACAGGGTGTGGAACACGCCGTCGGTGAGCGCCAGGGTCAGCCCGGGGCCCGTGGCGCTCAGGTCCGGCTTGAAGCCTTCCACGAAGTCCTCGTAGCCGTAGGACGGGTGGAAGGTCACCATGCGGATGCGGCCGTTCCGCAGCATCTCGGCCTGGGCCGTAGACCGCCGGGCCGACGTGGAGTTGAGCGCGTCCGCACGACCGGCGAGGGCGAGGGCGGTACCGAGTGCCAGCCGGGTCTTGCCCGTACCGGGCGGCCCGTGCAGGATCACCTGCCCCTTGCGCTCCAGTGCCTCCAGCACGCCCGCGACATCCTCGGGCAGCGTGCCGGGGCTACCGGCGTGCGTTCCCGCCGGCTCTGTATCCGACTCGGCGAGGCCCGCGGTGATCCAAGCCATGAGCGCTGGCTGCACCTTGGCGAACGTGGACCGCCAGCCGTGCTGGGGCTTCGACAGTTTCCGCGCGTGGGAGACGTCCCAGGACACCGGGACGACATGCCGGTACTCGGAGTGGTCGGCGTCGAAGCGGTAGCTCCCGTTGACGGTGCCCGTGGCCAGGACCTCGTCCATCCCGCGGTTAGCGACGATCCGGTCTCCCGCCTCCAGGTCCCGGAAGGCCAGCAGCCGTCGGGCGAGCGTCAGGCTGCCGCCGCTGCTGCGCGGCCAGTGTGCGTCGAGGGCCTGCTTCAGCTCGGTGTCGCTCTGGTACTGGCCGAAGTCGCCGAGCTCGTCCCACCCCACGCGGATTACCCCGCCGTCACGGCACGCGTCCCACAGCCGTCCTCGTTCACCGGGGGCGATTTTCCAGATGGTGCGCTGCTGCGGGCGCGGATCGAACCTCTCGTACAGGAAGTGCATGACTTCCTGCCCGCTCCAGCCGTCGAACTCCGCACGGGATCGTACGAGTTCCAGCAGTCTGCGGTTACTGTCCCAGGCGGGTGCGTCGCTCTCAGCGGCGCCGTCCAGCAGCGTGACGAACTTGCGCAGGTGCTCGCCGGCGTAGATAGGCAGGAAGTGCTCGGGGAAGTAAGTGGCCAGCGACTTGGTCACCAGGGTCTGCCCGTAGCGCAGCGCTTCCAGATCGTTCACGGCCTCGAAGTCCCCCGCGGCCACGGCTTCGAAGGCCCGCACGAACTGTCCGCGCAGTTCCTCCCACGACTCCTGCGGCTCCATCCCACGCAGCGGTGCGGCTATCCGCCACTCGCCGGAGTTGTGGTGGTACATGATGTGCTTCGCCGCGCTGCCGCCCTTGATGCTGCCGAGGTTCGGTGTACCGAACTCGATCAGCCGACAGTACGTTGGCCCGCTCCCGGACTGCGCGGTCTGTCCCAGGGCATACCGAGACAGCGGCAGCGTCACCCACTGCTCCAGGGGAAACTGCGAGAGCACCTGCTTGCGTTCGTCCTCTGCGGCTTTCTCGGCCTCCGCCGCGGTGGTCCGGTCGAATTCCGCCGCTGCCGCCCCCAGGTCCATCTCGTCCGTCATGGCGGTCATCATGCCGGATCACCTGGATTTCAAGTGCTGCACCAAGACAGGGGCCCGGCTGGGACATGTCCAAGCCGGGCCCCTGGCAATGGTTTTGGACTCCGCGAGGACGGGGAGTTCGCGGAGCGCTCCGGGAACAGGTGGCGGTTCCGGAGCAGTTCGGCCGTCGTCGGACTCATGGTGGCCGTCATCCACTCGATCCGCTCCACCGCCGTAGCAACTGGAGACGCATGCGCGGACCTCACGGACGAGCAGTGGTCGCAAGCCGTTGACGAGGGAGGCGACAAGGTCCTCGCGGCAGGAGGAGCGACAGGCGGCGGTGCCGACACCGAGGCGCCCGCCGAAGTCCAGTTCAAGGTCGGGGAGGAGGCACGCAACCGGGGCACGGTCGTCACGATTAAGAAGGTCCGAGAGGCCAACAGCGTCACGCGCTGATCGATGACAGGAACGGCGTTTCGACGTGATCGAGGACCTGGACTACGTCCCGGGGAACCCCGAGTGCAACGCGCAGTTGCAGCCCGGCTTCAAGGACGAGATGAAGTTCGTGTACCGCGTACCCAAGGACGCGAACATCGTGCTGTGGGAGTTCGAGGAGTACGACCTGGAGGCCGAGGTGGCGCCGTCCCTCACGCCAGGCGCTGTCGGGCGCTCGCAATCTCGTGTGAGGACGTGCACAAGCGGGGCGAGCTGCCGACAGGAAGGTGTCGGTCGTTCGTGTTCTGGGGTGCGGGTGCGCACGCTGTCAGCAGCTTCCTGCCGTGGTGTCCATGATGCGTTGTTCACCGCACTGACCTCGGGGAAGACTCGTGTGTCAGTCCACGGGGGACAGCGAAGGGGACATGCGTGAGCGCGGCGAAGGTGACGTACAGCGACTTTCTCCGACTGCGGGAACTGCTCGGCTTGCAGGACGACATCGGTGGGGAGCCTGACGCCCTCTTCTTCGTCGCGATTCATCAGTCGTACGAAATCTGGTTCAAGGTCATCGTTCAGGCGCTGGAGAGCACCCGAGACGCGCTGGCGGCGGACGACGCCGACAGTGCCGCGTACTGGCTGCGGCGGGTCGGAGCTGCCGAGGACGTGCTGCTCGCGCAGTTGCCCGCGCTCGAGACCTTGAGCCCCGCGCGGTTCAAGCGCGTACGCGACGGTCTGGGGAGCTCCAGCGGTCTGGAGTCGGTCCAGTTCCGCGAGATCGAGTTTCTGTCCGGCCTCAAGGACCCCTCGTACCTGGAGAACATCCGCTTCGACCCGCGCGACCGCGAACGACTGCGCCGCCGCCTGGACGAGCCGTCGCTGCGGGATGCCTTCAACGACTTCTGCGAGCGCCGGGGCACGACGGACCTGGTCGCCACCACGAGCGACGAGTCCACCGACCCGGTGGTCCTCCGGCTCATCGACCAACTCCTCGACCATGACAGCAGGTTCGCCCGCTGGCGCAGTGCCCACGCGGTGGTGGTGGAACGCATCATCGGTCGCAAGCACGGCACGGGCGGCTCGAGCGGGGTCGACTACCTCAGGGGCACTACCGAGAAGCGGTTCTTCCCGGAGCTGTGGGAAATCCGCGCCTATCTGTGACGCCCGTGACGCCTGTGATGGCTGTGATGGCTGAGACGCCTGTGAATCTGACGATGAGAGGCAACCATGTACGCCGTGCGTGACGGCGCAGCTCAGGACAGTGCCCAGGTCCGTGTTCTGCCAGGCATTCTCTCCGAAGCAGTGGCCGAGCTGCACGACCGGCTGCTGGACTGGGCGAAGCTCCCGGAGGGACCGTTTCCGGTGGCGGAGGTGCTCGGCTGCTTCCACTCCTTCGGGAAGCACTTCGTTCCGCTGTCGCTGCTCCAGGCCCTGGACGCCGCCCGCGCGGCCAGCGTCGCCCAGGACGCGGACTCGCCGCTGCCGCGGTTCCTCGACTGCGCCCTCGACAAGCTGGACGACACCTACTCGTATCGCAGCTACCTGGGTCTGCCGCTGCTCACCGACGCCCGACCGCCGCAGCGCGTGACGCGGCCCGGGTCTGGTCCCGGGTCGGGCTGTGACGAGCTGTTGATCTTGCTCATGGCCGATCTCGTACGCCATGAGTGCCGACCACGAGAGGGCGCTGAGCCGCCCCGTCTGATGGTTCCGCCGGTCGGCCTCTCGGCCAAGCGCGCACGCCTCGCCCTGCGCCTGCTGTGCCCGGCCCTGAACCGGGTGGCCGTCTCCGCCTCACTGCCAGAAGCCGCCGAACTCAGCAAGCGGGCGCAGGCGTTGGTGGATGACCGCACCGATGACCTGCCGGGAGCCCGCGCCCTGGCTGAGGAGATCTGGCGGATCTTTCCCGAAGAGCGGCGCCAGCGCGTCGACATGAGCCTGTTGCCGGTCTACGTCGTCGACGACGAGTACCTGTTCATCCGTACCCTGCAGGCGTACGAGCTGGTCTTCATGGAGCTCGCGGCGGCCACCGCCGAAGCCGGGGACGCCGTCCGGCGCGGTCGGATACCCGAGGCTACGGAGCTGATGCGCGGGTGCGCCTCGACGCTGCGCGAGAACCGGCAGCTGTTCTCGCTGCAGGCGACCATGCGGGCCGAGGCGTTCCTCAAGTTCCGTGGCTACACGCTGGGTTCGAGCGCGATCCAGTCTGAGGGTTACAAGGCCTTCGAGGCACTGTTCGCCCGGCCTGACGAGGACCGCATGGGCTCGTTGGCGTACGCCTCCGTGCCACGGGTCAGGGAGCTGGTGGCACACCGTGGCACCGGGCTGGTCGATGACGTCGTGTCGGCCGAGGCCGAGGCCGCGGCAGACCCAGAGCTGCGCGCCGCCCTCGTCGAGGTCGACGAGACGCACCAACAGTGGAAGCGGACCCATCTGAGGATCGCCACCCGCATGATCGGCGACGAGCCCGGCAGCGGGAACACCGACGGCGTGGCCTATCTGCGCTCGGTCATGGACAACAAGGTCTTCCCCAAGGACCTCAAGGGCCTCAAGGACCTCAAGGATCCCAAGGAGCCGTCGTGAACGCCCATATGACACCCGACGAGTTCCGCGCGCACGGCTACGCCGCCGTCGACTGGATCGCCGACTACCTCGCGAACGTCGCCGACCGGCCGGTGGTGTCCCAGGCAGAACCCGGCGAGTTCCGCGCCGCGCTCCCAGCGCACCCGCCCGAGCAGGGCGAGCCGTTCGAGAACCTCCTCAGCGACCTCAACGACGTCATCCTGCCGGGCATCACGCACTGGCAGCACCCCGGCTTCTTCGGATTCTTCCCCGCCAACGCGTCCGGCCCCGCCATACTCGGCGACCTGCTGACCGGTGGCCTCAACGTCGTCGGCATGATGTGGTGGGCCAGCCCGGCGGCCACCGAGCTGGAAGAGCACGTACTGGACTGGATGGCCGAACTCCTCGACCTGCCCGAGCGGTTCCGCTCCGGCGGCCCGGGCGGCGGAGTCATCCAGGACACCGCGTCCAGCGCCGTCCTCGTCGCCCTGCTCGCCGCCCTGAACCGGGTGACGGGCGGCAGGGCGCGCGCCGAGGGAGTGTCGGGCCGGTTCGCCGTGTACGGCTCCGACCAGGCGCACTCCGCCCTGGAGAAGAACGTCCGGGTGGCCGGGCTCGGAGAGTCCGCCATGCGCTCGGTGCGCACCGACCCGAAGACCCTCGCGATGGACCCGGCGCACCTACGGGAGCTGATCGAGGCGGACGTCCGCGAGGGCGTGGTCCCCGTGATGGTGATGGCGACCGTGGGCTCGACCTCGACGACCGCCATCGACCCGGTGCTCGACATCGGCGCCCTGTGCCGCGAGTTCGGCATCTGGCTGCATATCGACGCGGCGTTCGCCGGGGTCGCCGCCGTCTGCCCCGAGTTCCGCTGGATCCACGAGGGCGTGGCGGAGTACGCGGACTCGTACTGCACCAACCCGCACAAGTGGATGCTGACCACGGTCGGTTCCAGCACCCTGTGGGTGGCGGACCGTGCCGCGGTCATCGAGGCGCTGTCGATCCTGCCCGCCTTCCTGCGGAACAAGGCCACCGAGTCAGGGCAGGTCGTGGACTACCGCGACTGGCAGGTACCCCTGGGGCGCACCTTCCGGGCGCTCAAGCTGTGGGCCGTGCTGCGCTGGTACGGGGCCGAGGGCGTGCGGGCCCACGTACGTCATCACGTCGCGCTGGCCCAGGAGTTCGCCGCGTGGGTACGGGCCGACGAACGCTTCGAGGTCATGGCGCCGCACCCGCTGTCGCTGGTCTGCTTCCGCGTGCGCGGCGACGACGAGCGCACCGAGCGGCTTCTGGAGTCGCTCACCGCGGACGGCCGGATCTTCGTCTCCCAGACCCGGGTCAGCGGGCGGCTGGCGATCCGCTTCGCCATCGGAGCGACCACCATCGACAGGGAGCACATCGCGTCCGCCTGGACGATCATCCGTGAGCTGGCGACCTGCCCCCCATCCCCGTCCGTCTGATCACCCCACCGCCATCATCGCCAGGTTGTTCACCATCAGCGCCCCGAATCCGAACCGGAAGACCCGGAAACCGAGGGCGCGCGCCGAACCGAAGTCCCGCTCCCCGAGCCCCTTGCGGGCCTGCTGAACCTGCGTGACCAGCAGCGGCAGCGCGAGCAAGCCGAGCAACCAGGCCCGCTCGGTCCCCACCACGGCCAGCACGAGCAGCACCGTGGCGACCGCGTACAGCCCGATGTGCATCCGGGCGATGCCCTTCCAGGGGAGCCGGGCGGGCCAGGTCAGCCGTCCGAACCTGGCGTCCCCCACCCTGTCCAGGCAGTTGGCGTACGTCGCGGTCTGGAGCTCCCACACCCCGATCAGCAGCGCCTGGGCGACCACCACCAAGGTCAGCTCACCCGTGGCGAGCCCATACGGGAAGAGCATCACCAGCGCGGTGGCGACCAGCGTGACGACCTCACCGCCACCGACGTAGCTCAGCTTGAGGAAGTACGAGTAGTTGAGCGCGAGGAACACCCCGCCGAGGGTGAGCGCGATCATCCACCAGGGCCGATGCGGCGCGATCAGTACGGCGGTGACCAGCGCGGCCAGGCCCACCGTGGCGCAGACGCCAGCGAAGACGCGGGCCTCGCGGAGGCTGATGGTGCCGTCGAGCAGGGGTTTGCGTACCGCCGCGCGGTGCCCGCCGCCGTGGTTGTTCTCGTCCAGACCGTCGGTCGCGCCCGTCACGTCGTCGAGCGCGAGGGCGGCCGCCGAGATGCCGATGGCGGTGACCACGGCCAGGACGAGGAGCGCCAGGCCACGGCCGGAGAAGGCGAAGTCGCGGTCCCACAGGGACCACGCGAGAGGGGCGCCCAGCCACATCTCCACGACGCGGAGCTTGCCCAGCTCCATGAAGACCCGGACCTTGTTCCGGACCTTGCCCCGGACGTTTCCGCGGGTTTTGCCCGACTTCGAGCCGATGGCAGTCGTCATCTCAGCTCTCCTCATCGCGTCTGCTCACCGCGGCGCTCGATGACGCAGCGGGCCCCGCGCGGCCGCAGCGTGACGGTGGCGTCCACGCCGACCCGCGTGTCAGGCAGCCGCCGGATACGGAACCTGCTCGCCAGAGCGGCCACCAGGATCTTCATCTCGGTGACGGCGAAGGCGGTGCCGATGCACTGGCGGCTGCCAAGCGAGAACGGCAGATAGAGGGCGTTACGGTGAGCGGCCGACATGCCCTCCTGGAAGCGCTCGGGCCGGAAGGCGTCGGGGTCGGACCAGACAGCGGGGTTGCGGTGGATGCCGTACGGCACCACCCACACCGAGGACCCGGCCCGTATCTCGTGGCCGAGCACCACGTCGTCCTGGGCGGCCATCCGGGGCAGGATGAAGACCGGCGGGTAGAGCCGGAGCGCCTCGTCGATCACGTTCCCGGTCCAGGCCAGTCCGTCCGTGGCGCGCGGGTCTCCGGTCCACGCGTCGAGTTCCTGGTGCATCCGCCGCTCGGCGTCCGGGTGTTCGTCCAGGAGCAGCCACAGCCACGCGAGCACCGAGGCCGTCGTCTCGTGCCCGCCGAACAGCATCGTCAGGATCTGGTCCCCCGCCTCCTCGGCGCTCAGACCCGCTTCGTCGGCCATGGCCCGGCGCAACAGGTCGAGCAGGGGCGGTGCTTCCGGGTCCGCGCCGTAACTCCGCAGGATGTCCTGGGAGTTCAGGCGCAGCCGGGCCGAGGCTCGCTGGAAGGCGCGGTCCTTGCCCCAGGGCAGTACGGGCGGCAGCAGACGCATCCGCGACGCGCGGCGGATCACTTCGTACTGCAACAGCCGGAAGTCGCCGCTGATGGCGTCGACCAGCCGCTGCGGGGTCTGGCGGCCGATGACGGAACGGGTGATGACGGCGAGGGTGACCCGGATCATCTCCTCCATCACGTCGAACGGCTCCCGGCGGTCCGCCATCCGGTCCCAGCGCTCCGCCGTCTCCTCGGCGACCTCGGCCACCTCGTCGGCGAGGGCGCCCAGCGTGGAGTCGTGGAAGGCGGGCTGCACGGCACGGCGGCGGCGCCGCCAGTCCGCTCCGGTCGAGGTGAGCAGGCCGGCCGGTGCCATCCGGAGGAAGGGCTTGTACGCGGGGTGCCCGGCCTTGGTGTAGCGGTCCGCGTGGTGGCGCAGTACGTGCTGGGCGGCCTCGGGGTGGAACAGGGCGTGGCACGGCAGCTGGCCGAGGCGGAACCGCACCAGATCGCCCTCGCCCCGCAGCCGGTCCACCAGGCCCAGCAGCCCCTCACGCCGGATCAGCCGGACCGGCTCGAGCACGCCAGGGAGCACCGCGCGGCGCGGCTCCACGACTCCGCCGCCGCTGTCCTCTTGCTGACATTCCTCCCGCCCGGGCCCGCTCGCCATTACATTTTCCGGACAAAGAGCTGTCTGCTCTTGCTCCCGCATGCCTAATATCCCCTTCGGCGCAGGTCCTGGAATTCAAACCCCCCACAACGCAGTCCAATGAACCATGGAAATCCTGCGGCCGCAACGGGGAACTTCACGGCTGTGCGGAGGTGCATCATCGACATCACAGGCTTCTTCGCGGGGCAGCCGCTCGATATCGACATGGGACGCATGGGGCACATCCTCACCGCCGAATCGGGAAATGAACACCCCCACCTGGACGAGATTCAGGGGTATTACATAAAGGTGCGCGGGAAACAGCTGCGGCCGATTCTCGCGTTCGCGCCGTGGTATCTGCGCCACCCCGGCACCGAGATCCCCGTCTCGGTCGCCGGCGCGGGCGCGGTGGTCGAACTCCTGCACACCGGCTCGCTCTACCACGACGACGTCATGGACGGTGCCCTGGTACGCCGCGGCCAGCCGAGCGCCAACGCCAAGTGGGGCGACAGCCAGGCCATCCTGGCGGGCAACATCCTGACCATGCGGGCCTTCGCGCAGAGCGCGACCCTGGGCGAGCGGGCCCACACCGCCACACTGCGGACGTACGAGCGGATGTGCGCGGGCCAGTCCCTGGAGATCCGGTTCCGTTTCGACACCACCCGGGCCACGGACAACTATCTCCAGGCGAGCCACGGGAAAACCGCCTCACTCATCAGCCTGGCCTGCCGCCTGGGCGCCCAGCTCAGCGATTACGACGCCCACTTCGTGGACCGATTCGCGCAATTCGGCGAGTCTCTGGGAATGGCGTTCCAGATCTGCGACGACATTCTCGACTTTGTCGCCGATCCGGTCCTTCTCGGAAAGTCGACCGGTAGTGACGTACTGGAGGGAACCTATTCCCTTCCCTTGATCTACGCGCTGGAGAAAGACCCGTCCCTGGCGGAACTCCTCACCGAGCAGATGGACCCGCGGCTTTCCGCGCAGGTGTCGGAGCGCGTCCGTGCCTGTGGGGCGGTGGACCGCGCGTACGCGGTGGCGGGAACGTATATCGCCGAAGCCACCGACGTCCTGGATGACCTGCCGGACAGCGGCCCGTGCGACCCGGGCGTGCTCGCGGGCCTGCGGGCCCTCTCCGGCGAGGTGCTGCGCCAGACGCAGCTGCTCACCCCCGCCGAGGCTCCACTGGGCAGCACGACGGTCGCGTAGAGGCTGGCCCCGGGCTGGCCCCGGGCTGGTCCCGGGCTAGTCCCGCGCTACCAATCAGCCCCGCCGTCGTTGCTTGAGTGGCCGTCGGCCATGTCCCGACCGGTCATCGACGCCCAGCGACACCCAAGACCGCGGGAGTGAGTGTGAAGGTCGCCTGCGTCGGCGGAGGCCCCGCCGCGCTGTACTTTTCCATCCTGCTCAAGCGACACGCCTCGTCGCACGACATCACCGTCTACGAGCGGAACCCGGCCGGGGCCACCTACGGCTGGGGGGTGACGTACTGGCCCGACATGCTGGACAAGCTGCACGAGCACGACCCCGAGTCCGCGGCCACCATCAGGGAGAACTCGGTGCGCTGGCACGACGGCGTGGCGCTGGTGGGCGACCAGACCACGGTGCACCACGGCGACGAGGGCTTCGCCATCGGGCGGCACCGGCTCCTGGCCATCCTCGCCGAGCGCGCCACCTCGCTGGGCGTGGACATCCGGTACGGGCAGGAGATCACCGACAGAGACCAGCTGCCAGGCAACGACCTCGTCGTGGCCGCGGACGGCGCGGGCAGCCGCTTGCGCGAGAGCGCCGCCCAGCACTTCGGCACCCACACCGTCAGCGGGCGCAACCACTATGTCTGGCTCGGCACGACCAAGGTGTTCACGTCGTTCACCTTCGCCTTCGTCGAGACCGCCCACGGCTGGATCTGGTGCTACGCGTACGGGTTCAGCGACGAGCGGAGCACCTGCGTCGTCGAGTGCTCCCCCGCCACGTACTCCGGCCTCGGCCTGCACGAGATGAGCCAGGACGACGCCTTGCGCCAACTCGAGAAGATCTTCGGCGCGTTGCTCGACGGCCACCCGCTGATCGGCCGTGGCGATGTCACCGGCCCGGCCCCCTGGGTGACCTTCCGTACCCTCACCAACCAGACCTGGTCGCACGGCGATCTGGTCCTCATGGGCGACGCCGCGCACACCACCCACTACTCCATCGGCGCCGGAACCACCCTCGCCATGCAGGACGCCATGACCCTGGCCCGCGTACTCCACGAGGCACCCGGGACGGCGGGCCTTGAGCGCGCACTCGCCCAGTACGAGACGGAGCGCAAGTCGGCCCTGCTCTCCGTCCAGAGCGCGGCCCGGCACAGCGCCCAGTGGTACGAGAACCTGACCCGGTACATCGGCCTGGCGCCGCCCCGGATGTTCGCGCTGCTCGGCCAGCGCCACTCACCGCTGCTCCCCTACGTCCCACCGCAGCTGTACTACCGGATCGACCAGGCCGCCAACCAGCTGACCGTCCTGCGGGGCCTGAAGCAGTGGCTGGGCCCCCGGCTCGCCCGAACGGTCCAAAGGCGTTCCCGGCCTTGAGCGGCTAGCCCTCCCGGGTGGGCGGCCCCGGCTACCCGTATCCCCAGGCCCCCGGGGACCGTTGCTGAGGACATGATCTCCACACGACGTGTACTCGCCGCAGTAGCGCTCACCGCCGGAGCGTCCGCCCTCGCCATGCCCGCGGCGAGCGCCTCCCCGCTGGCCATGGACGAGGCCGACAAGCTGTCCGCGACGTCCACCCTCGACACCCTGTCCACCGCGGCGCTCCCGGAGGAGCACAAGGACGCGGTGCCGCCGGCGATGAGCCAGCTCGGCGGTCTGAGCCAGCTGGACAAGCTGCACCAGGTGACCGACCTCGCCGCGCCGGTGATGGGCTTCGTCCCCGCCATCGAGTAGGCGACGCGCACGACGAAGGGGCAGCCGCGTCGAGCGGCTGCCCCTTCGTCTTCGTCGTCCTGGCCGCGGCTGTCAGCCGTTGGCGACGCCGTTGCCGGAGAGCGCCGCGATGTCGCTCAGGATGTGCGACAGCGGCTCGTCACCCTTGGCCTGGGTGGAGTTCTCGGCACACTGCTGGTTCTGCGGCGACGACAGGACGTTGATGTCCTGGACGGTGACCGGAACGAGGATGCCGACGATCGAACCGGCGTTGGCCTTGGCGGGCAGACCGACGCAGAGCTTGTTCAGGGACCCCTGGACGGCTCCGAGCTGCGGGCTCATGTCGCCGTGCGTGGCCTGGTTGCCGAACGCCTGCTTGGCCTTGTTGCCGCTGGCGGACGTCGTACCACCGTCATCGCTGATGGCCAGGGCCTGAGGGGCGGTCACCGCGGCCATGCCAGCGACGGATGCGGCGATCGTTGCGGTTGCCCACAGCTTCTTCATTCGAGTTCCCTTCAATGAGCAGGCTCCGATCAGGAGCCGCGACTGGTCAACTGGGTGGGGCGCGGCGAGTTGCGGACCGCAACCCGTTCGGCCTAACAGGCCTATGAGCAGGTGAACGTGTCGCCGCGCACCGGGTACTGGACGTCGATCAGCGGCGGATCAAGCGGCCGTGCCGTGGAGTTCCGGGGCGTCAGCGGCAGGTCCGCGTTGAGCTTGCCGAAGAGGTCCCGGGCCCGGTCCTGGTCCCAGCGCAGCGTGGACCCCACCCCCTCCAGCGGCGGGTTGAACCCGCCGATCGGCACGGTGGCGAACTCGGTCCGCGAGGCGGGGAGCTGACTCAGGCTCCAGGTCAGCGACACCAGCTCGGAGACCGTGAACCCCTGGTCGACCTGGGTCGAGCCGAGCACCGTCCGCGCCAGCTCGTCCGCTGTGAACGGATCAGCCATGATCTGGCTGCCGCTCAGCCGGTCCAGTACGCCGACCAGGAACTGCTGCTGCCGCTGAACCCGCCCCAGGTCAGCGGCGGTGTCGACCTTGCGCGACCGTACGTACTGGAGCGCGGGCCCGCCGCCGAGCCGGTGCGTACCGGGGCTCAGGTCCAGCTTCGTGGCGGGGTCGTTCAGCTGCCGCGGGGTGCAGACGTCCACTCCGTCGACGGCGTCGACGCTGTCCATGAAGCGCCGGAAGTCGATCTGCAGATAGCGGTCGATCCGTACGCCGGTCATCTCCTCCACCGTACGGACGGCCAGCGCGGGCCCGCCCTCCGCGTACGCCGCGTTGATCTTGGCGGGGTGTGCGGCGCGCGGTTCGCCGGTGTGCTTGTCGCGGTGGGCCGGGATGTCCGCGTAGGAGTCGCGGGGAAGGCTGACGACACTGACGTGGTCCTGGCTCTCGGACACATGGATCAGCATCAGTGTGTCGGAGCAGTCGCAGGCGATGCCGCCCGCGTAGAACTTCTGCTTCTCCTCGCGGGTGATGGTGTCCCGGCCGTCCGTACCCATCAGGAGGACGTTCGTCCCCGGCCCGTCGTCCGGGCGGTCGTCCCTGGTGTCGAAGGAGCTGAAGACATCGACGCGTTGGACGTCGTACGGCAGCGCCACGGCACCGGGTCCGACGGCCGCCGCGGTGGCTGTCAGCACCACGCCGAGTGCGGCCGCGGAGAATGCGGCGGCTTTTCTCTGGTGACGCGTTCGGGGCGAAGGGGTCTTCTTCTTCATGTGGCGCGCTCCACTGCCCAGGGACGTTGGTGCCGAGAAGATAGACCCGCCTATTTGCCCGGTCAGGCCGTCAATGGCATGGCGCGCGAGAACAACTCTTTCGCCATAAAGAGGGAATCAGATCGGCGTCATCGCCCCAGCCGAGCGCGCGACACCGGCTCGCTGGGGCGGACGCCACATGTGGGCAGACGACTCAGCTGTTGCCGGCTCCGTTGCCGGACAGGAGCGCGATGTCGTCCAGGATGTGCGACAGCGGCTCGTCACCCTTGGCCTGGGTGGAGTTCTCGACACACTGCTGGTTCTGCGGCGACGACAGGACGTTGATGTCCTGCACGGTGACCGGCACGACGCCGACGATCGAACCGACGTTGAGCTTGGCGGGCAGCCCGACGCAGGGCTTGTTGAGGGAGCCCTGGATCAGTGCCATCTGCGGGCTCATGTCGCCGTAGGTGGCCTGGTTGCCGTACGCCTGCATGGCACCGTTCCCGCTGTGGGAGGTCGTGCCGCCGTCGTTGCTGATAGCCATCGCGGGCACCGCGGCGGCAGCCGTCATACCGGCAACGGACGCGGTGACAGCGGCAGCCGCCAGGACCTTCTTCATCATGAGAGATTTCCCTTTCGTTGGACTCCCGCCGTGGGAGCTCCCTGCACAACTCCGCATCGGCGAGTTGGTTGTCGGGGTTCACCCAGACGGGGCGTTTCGGATTGCTGCGTCCGGGTGAAGGGCCAGAACTATTTCTCCCGTGGCCAGTTGGCAGTGGGCAGCAACCGGCGTGCGTCAGAGTCAGAAAAGGAATCAGAATGCTCAAGAAGGCAATGGCAGCGGCGGCAGTAGCCGCGTCCGTCGTTGGCGTTTCGGCCGCGGCCGCCGCGCCCGCGCTGGCCATCAGCGATGACGGTGGCACGACGTCCGCCAGTGGCAACGGCGCCAAGCAGGCGTTCGGCAACCAGGAAACGTACGGCGACATGAGCCCGCAGCTCGGCCTCGTCCAGGGCTCCCTGAACAAGCCCTGCATCGGCCTGCCGATCAAGGGCAACGCCGGTTCGATCGTCGGCGTCGTGCCGGTCACCGTGCAGGACATCAACGTCCTGTCGTCGCCGCAGAACCAGCAGTGTGTCGAGAACTCCACCCAGGCCAAGGGTGACGAGCCGCTGTCGCACATCCTGGACGACCTCGCGATCCTGTCCGGCAACGGCGCCGGCAACAGCTGATACCAGCTGGGACACCAACGGCTCGGGCTGCCCGCCTGCTTCAGCGCTGGCAGCCCGAGCTTTTTCGTTACTCGCCCGTTCTTGAAGGACTTGAAGGAGACGGAAAGTGGCTCTGAAGAAGAGTGCGACGCTGGTCGCCGGTGTGGTCATGGGCTTGGGCATGGGAGCCCAGGCCTTCGCTGACTCCCATGTCGAGGGCGGGGCCTCCGACTCGCCGGGCATCCTGTCAGGCAACAGCCTGGAGGCTCCCGTCGACGTGCCGGTCAACGCCTGCGGCAACACCGCCGACGGCGCCGCCGCGCTGAACCCAGCTTTCGGGAACACCTGTGCCAACACCTCGACATCCGAGGAAACGGAGCGTGGCTACGGGGACGACCAGCCCCCGGTCCCGCCGACGGAGCCCAAGCCGCAGTCGCCCCCGCCGGCCGCTCCCGAGAAGGCGGTGCCCGAGAAGGCGGTGCCCGCGCCCAAGGCGCCCGAGGAGACCGAGCTGGCAGCGACGGGCACCGACCCGCGTGTCGTCGGCGCCGCGGCGGCCGGTGTGGCGCTGCTGGCCGGTGGCGGTGTCCTTTACCGCAGGTCTTCTCGTTCGGCGGCTCGATAAGCCGTCAGATCACCCGTTCGGTCAGGCTGTCCCCCTCCGGGATGGCGACTCACCCGGTTATGTGACTAAGTGTCAAGAATGGAGAGTGCGCGGCACAGCGGAGCAGAGGAGTAGCGGGTATGGCCCCACCACGTCAAAGGACGAGAAGCTGGCGGCCTCCGCTGGTAGCGACAGCCGGGATGCTCGCCGCGGCGGTGCTGGCGTCCGGCGCCATCTATGTCGGGCAGGCAGGCGCCGTCTCCCGTGCCGACCCGTCTCCGTCCCTGTCCGCGTCCCCGTCTCCGTCTTCCTCGCTGTCCGTATCTCCGCCTCCGCCTCCGAGCGCGAGTACGAGTACGTCCCCGAGCCCGAGTACGTCCGCGAGCCCGAGCCCGAGCGGGACCGGGCCGGACAAGGTCAAGGACAAGACGTTCCCCGCGTTCGGGGCCTATCTGGACTACGGGCCGCGTGGCGTCACCAGGATGGCGGAGCTGTCCAAGTGGCTGGGCAAGGCCGACCTGCGGGTCGGCCACACCTATCTCCCCGGCGACCGGTGGAGCAACATCGCGGGAGCGCCCCGTTTCCTGGAGACCTGGGCCGAGTGGCGGCGCGAGCGCGACGACCGGCTCTTCGTCCTCAACGTCCCGATGATGGAGCGCAACGAGGGCCGGGTCACCGACGCCGAAGTACGTACGCTGCTGCGCCGCGCCGCCACGGGCGAGTTCGACCGGCACTTCCGTACGCTGGCCGAGCGGCTGGTCGACCTCGGGGTGCCGGACACGGTCATCGTGCTCGGCTGGGAGATGAACGGCGTCACGTACACCCACCGCTGCGGCCCTGACCCGAAGTCCTGGAAGACGTACTGGAAACGGATCGTGACCGCGATGCGCGCGGTGCCGGGCCAGGAGTTCCAGTTCGACTTCGCGCCCAACCGCGGCCGGGACGCGGTCCCCTGGACCCAGTGCTACCCGGGTGACGACGTGGTCGACATCATCGGCATGGACTCCTACGACCAGCCGACGGGCCTGAGCTTCGACGAGCAGGTCTCCGAGCCGTACGGGCTCCAGGCGCATGTCGACTTCGCGCGGGAGCGCGGCAAGCCCATCTCCTACCCCGAGTGGGGCCTGTTCCGTAACGGCGACAACCCGGAGTACATGCGGCGGATGCTCGCGTGGATCGACGAGCACAAGCCGCTGTACAACACGATCACCGACTACTGCCCGCACGGTGTGTGGCTGTGCGGCGAGAACCCGCGGGCTTCGCGCGTCTACCAGTCCATGCTCTCGGGCCGGGTCGACCCGACGCCGGTGCCGACCTCGCCGGTGCCGACGCCGGTGGTCCCGACGCCGGTGGAGCCCACGCCCGAGCCCACCCAGCCGGTGCGTCCGCCGCGCTGTAGCTACCTGGACCTGGGTGACTGGGTGGAGTACTGGCTCGGCGGCAAGCTGTGCATCCGCTTCGACTGGTGGGAGCGGCGCCCCTGACCCCGAGGCTGATGGGGTACGAAGGTGGCGGCCCGTCGTTGAGAGCCTGGCTCTTACGGCGGGCCGCCACCGCGCTCCCGCCAGGCGCCCAGCGCCCGCTTCGCCGTGGCGCGGGCCCCCGCGCTGGCCAGTACCGCGCCCAGCAGGGGTGCGGTGCGGCGGCGGGCGAACAGCAGGCGCTGGTTGACGACGGTGTGCGGCCGCCAGTGGCGCTTGTAGGGCTCGTTGCCGCGCAGCAGGCTCAGTACGCCGGGCTCGGTGTAGCCGCCTCCGAAGGGTTCGGCGCAGAGCTGGTCGGCGCAGGAGCGCAGCAGCAGGGTGGCGACGTCGGCCTTGCGCTCCCGCAAGCCCGGATCGGCGCCGTAGAGATAGCCGCCCGCGAGCCGTGGGGAGCGGAGCGTCAGGTCGGCGGCCACCACCGCGTCGTCCAGGCGGAACTCCGTGACCACCGCGTCGCCCGCCTGGACCATCAGTGAGACCGACCGGGTGAGGTGCTCGGCGAAGCGCGGTGTGAGGTGTTCGGCCGTCACCTTACGGCCCTGCCACTGGAGTTGGTGCAGTTCCAGGAGGCGGTGGACGGACGTCCCGACCTCGGGCGCGGGGACGACGCGCGGCTCGATGCCCAGCGCGTCCAGCTTGCGCATCTTGGCCCGCGCGCGCTGGGCACGCGGCGTCGGCAGGCGGCGGACCAGCTCGTCCATCGGGACGGCGGGCAGCTCAAGGCAGAGCGAGTCGCCGAGACGGTGCCGGGGTCCGCGCCAACGGGCGTGGACGCGTTCGACCGCGCTGCCCGGACGCGCTTCCCGGAAGTCGATCACGGCGGCGCGGGCCAGCTCCCGGAATCCCTCGACCAGCGCGTCCGCCGCCTGTTCGGCCAGGTCCGGGCCCGGGTCCGGTGACGTGTCGTCGGACGTGTCGTCAATCAGTACGTCGTGGAAGTCGGAGAGCGGGCCGCCCAGTGGGACCAGCCGCGCCAGCGGCCCCGGTCCACGCATCAGCGGAGCCGCCGCGACGAGCCGCTCACCGTCGCGTACGAGGACGACGCGCAGGCGCCCCCGGCTGCCGTACGAGAGCCACCACGAGTGCAGCCAGGCATGGCTCTGGAACGGAGTCGCCGACCGGGAGCGCCGGTGCAGCCGGTTCCACTGCTCGCCGAGGTCCCCGAACTCCGTGGCGTCGGTGCACACCCCGACGGTCAACGCGGCGCGGCCGGGCTCGGGCATCAGGCGCCGCCTCGCGCCCCAGTGGCGGCGGCCGGTGCCGGGACGGTCGCGTTGGCCTCGTCGATGGCTTCCGCGGTTGCCTCGTCGGAGCCGCGTCGCGGCCGGACCAGCAGCGCCAGACCGCCGAGCAGCCCCCCGGCGCTGGCGCCCACCAGCGTGGTGACGGTCGGCGAGGCCGATGACGGGCCGGTCGGCTGGACGGCGCGGGAGAGCCGCTGGAGCTCCACATGGGTGTCGTTCTTGGTTTGCTTGGCGTTGAGGATCAGCGCCTGGGAGACGGCGTTGGCGATCCGTACCGCCTTGCCCGGCTCGTCGGCCGAGGCCGACACGGCGACCATGGGCGCGTCCGGCGAGGTCTCGGCCCGCACGCTGGAGCGCAGCGTCCGCAGCGGCACCCCCGCCGCGACCTGGGCGTCGCCGAGCACCGCGAGCTGGGTCGCGACCCGGCCGTAGGCCGTGGCGAAGCCGAGTGCGGCGGACGGGTCGGACTTCTCGGTGGGGACGGCGATGACATAGCTGGTCGCCGTGTACTCGGGCGTGCTGGCCACTCCGTACAGGCCACCGGCAAGGGCGCCGAGCAGGACGCAGGTGGGTAGCGGCCACCAGCGGGGCACTCGCTTCGCCAGAGCGGTCCGCCGGGCCAGCAGGGCTCTGGGGCGGGACCGCCCATCGGGAACATCGGCCGCAGCGGTCACATCGGCCGCAGCAGTCGCATCGGGCGCAGCGGTCACATCGGTCGTCATCAGATACTCGCTCTCGGGGTCGAACTCGGGGTCGAACCGCCCATGGCCGCCGCGTACACCCGCATGTGCGCCGCGGCGCTGTTGGTGATGCTGTAGTGCAGTGCGGTCCGCGACGGCGCGCGGGACCCGGGGGGCGCCTCGCGGGCGCGCAGGGTCGCGTGGGCGAAGGACACCGGGTCGTCGGGGAGCCGGGTGGCCAGCGTGTCCGTACCGGGTGGCAGGTCGTCGACGGCCGGGCAGGTCACGTACAGGACGGGGAGCCCCGCGGCCAGGGCCTCGACGACGGCGAGGCCGAACGCCTCGTCGGCGGACGGGGCCGCCAGGATGTCCATCGCGGACATCAGGGCGGGCAACGCGGGCAGGGCGGACAGGGCGCTACCGCCAGGCTCGGAGCCCGGCGTCCCGGTCGCCGCGTAGGGCCGCTCCCCCGCGAAGACGACCCGGTCGAGTACGCCGCTCCGCCGGGCCGCGTCCCGCAGCCGCGCCTCCTCCGGCCCGGCCCCCACCAGCAGCAGCCGCACATCATCCGGCAGTACGGTCAACGCCTGGACCAGCACGTCGAAGCGCTTGCCCGGCACCAGGCGGCCAACGCCACCGACGACGAACGCGTCCGACGGCAGCCCGAGTTGGCGGCGGGACGCCGCGCGTGCCCCGGCGTCGTAGGCGAAGTGCGCGATGTCGACGCCGTTCGGCACGACGTGGACGCGCTGCGGCGGTACGCCCCAGCGGCCGAGCCGGTCCGCGACGGAGTCGGAGACGGCGATCGTGGCGCGGCCGAGCCGCTCGCCCGCCAGATACAGCGAGCGCACGCCGGGGGACAGTCGGCGCCCCTCGATCTGTGTCTCGCCCAGCGAGTGCTCGGTGGCGACCACGGCCCGGACCCCGGCCAGCCGGGCGGCGATCCGGCCGTACAGGCAGGCGCGGTACAGGTGGGTGTGGACCAGGTCGTAGCGGCCCCGCCGGATCAGCCGGACCAGGCGGGGGAGTGCGCGCGGGTCGCGGTTGCCCGCCATCCCCAGGTGGGTGACGCGTACGCCGTCGCGGGTCAGTCCGTCGGCGACCGGGCCGGGGTTGGTCAGCGTGACCACGTCGCAGTCGGCGGGCAGATGCCGTAACAGGGTACGGAGTTGCTGCTCGGCGCCGCCCACGCCGAGGCCGGTGATGATGTGCAGCGCCCTAATGTCGTGGCCCGTCGCCCTCATCTCGTGCCACCCGGGGCCGTGCGCCGCCCCGCCGCGTTCTCCGCCGCGTTCTCCGCCGCGTTCTCCGCCTGGCTCGGCGCAGCGGTCCACGAGCGGCGGCGGAAGTGGTAGAGCCGCCGCTTGAGCTCCAGTCGGCGCGGGGTGTCACTCTCGCCGATGTGGACGCGCGGCAGCGCGTACACGCCGGTGAGCTGCCGGGGCGAGATGGCGCAGCCGTACCGGTAGCCAGCCTCACGTACGGCGTTCATCAGAGGGCGGCTGACATCTCCGTACGGATAGCAGAACCCCTGCGTGGTGCCCCCGGTGAGCTCCTCCAGCAGTGCCTTGCTCTCGCGGATCTCGGCCCGCAGCTGAGGGGTGTCGGCCTCGGTGAGGCTGATGTGCGTCAGGCCGTGCGAGCCGATCTCCATCCCGGCGGCCGCGGCGGCCCGGACGCCCTGGGCGGTCAGCAGCGGCTTGCGCGGGCCCAGCGGGTCCCACGCGTTCTCGCCGCCGAGTCGGCCCGGCAGGACGAAGACGGTGGCGTGGCAGCCGTAGTGGCGCAGCAGCGGCAGCGCGTTGTCGACGAAGTCGCTGTATCCGTCGTCGAAGGTGAGGCCGACCAGACCGCGCCCGGTGCCACGCGCGAGGGCGTCGAGCAACTGCGCGACGCTGACGCCGCGCAGACCTCGCTCGCGCAGCCAGAGCAGCTGCTGCTGGAGGCGCTCGGGCGAGACGGTGACCTTGTACGGGTCGTCGGAGCAGTCGTCCACCGAGTGGTACATCGCCACCCACGGGGACTCGCCGGGCAGCCACCGCTGGGCGCGGAGTGCGCGATGACTGGTCCCGGTGTCGGGAGGGGCTGTCTCAACGGGCATGGCGCAGCTTTCTGGTCGCGGTCTGGACGGCAGGAAGAAGTGCCTGTGCTCTCAGGGCCCACAGCAGCACCAGGAAGGTGCAGCCGATCGCCGCGCTGCCGAGGGCCGCACCGGCCAGCGGGTGCGGCACGCGCGCGGCGCACACCAGCCCGACGACCGTCGCGCACACCGCGGCCAGCAGCGGCTTGGCCAGTTCGAGGAGCACCTTGGGGAGGCGTACGGGGATGCCCCGGCTGCCCATCGCGGCCAGCAGCAGGACGGCGGTCAGCGTGATGCCCAGGGCGTTCGCGGCGGCGATGCCCTGCACCCCCCACAGGCCGACCGCGTAGGCCCCGCCGCCCGCGGTGGCCACCATGCCCACCGCCATGGCGAGTACCGGGTACCAAGTGGGGCGCCCCGCCGAGAAGTAGGAGCGGACCAGCACGCCCACCAGGCAGTGGCCCAGCAGGCCCAGTGCGTAGACCCGCATCACGGCGGCCGTCGCGGCGGTGTCCTGGGCGGTGAACGCGCCCCGCTGGAACAGCACCTCGATGATCTGCGGCGCGCAGGCGAACACGACCGCCGCGCCCGCCAGGACGATGCTGGCCGCCGCGGCGAGGTCCCGCTCGACGCGCTCCCTGGCCCGTTCCAGGTCGCCGCGGGCCATGGCCTGGGCGACGACCGGAAAGGTGACGGTGGCCAGCATCAGCGAGAGCACCATCGGCAGCTGGGCCACCTTCTGGGCGTAGTTCAGGTGGGAGATGGCGCCCGCGGGCAGCGAGGACGCCAGGAAGCGCTCAATGAGGACCTGCGACTGGCGGCAGAGGGCGAACAGCAGCACCGCGGCGATCAGCATCAGCTTCATCGAGCGGCCCTCGGCCGGCGCGGGCGCCGACGCTGACGCGGCCGCCGACGCGGGCGCTTCCTGCGCACCGTCCGGGGCAGCGCCGTCCGTGACCGGCTGGAAGCGCGGCACGGCGACCAGCCTGCGCCGGAGCGAGGGCGCCTGGATCGCCACCATCAGCGCGCCACCCACCGCGACCCCGACCGCGGCCGACCGTACCCCCCAGCGGTCGGCGAAGACCAGCATCGTGGTGATGATGCCGACGTTGTAGGCCAGGTAGATGGCGGCGGGCGCCAGATAGCTGCTGTGCGCGCGCAGCGCGGCGCTGCAGTATCCGGTCAGGCCGAAGGTCAGGACGCAGGTAGCGGTCAGCCGGGTGCAGTCGATGGCGAGCCCGGGGTCCGGCAGACCGGGAGCGAGCAGCGCCACCAGGTGGGGCGCGCCGAGCATCAGCAGCAGAGCGGCGGCCAGGCAGGCGAGGGTGAGGCGTGGCAGCGACGTCGCCACCAGGGCGCGTACGGGGTCGGGGGCGGCGGAGCCGGTGGTGGCGGCCCGTCGGGCGAGCGCCGCGCTGAACGCGGGCACCAGGACGAACGCGAGCCCGTCCTCGATGAGCAGCGTGGAGGCCACCTCGGGCACGGTCCAGGCGATCAGGAACGCGTCCGTCTCGTGGCCCGCGCCGAAGAGATGGGCGAGCGCCTGGTCGCGGCCGAGTCCGAGCAGCGCCCCGGCCGCCGCGAGCACGGCGGTGAGCAGGGCCGCCCGGGCGAGGAACCGGTTCGACGAGCGCGAGGGCTCGTGACCGGCCCCGGGCCCATCCCCGGATCCCGGGTGGGCCCGGGACCGGCTCGGAGGTGTCGGGGGTGTCGGAGGCGAGGGCCTGGCGAAGCGGTGCGGCTGCGGGGGAACGGCGGGAACGCGCAGCGCCCTCCGTGGCTCGCCGTCGACGGCGGGAGTGACGGGAGTGAGCGGTCTCATGGCCTGGGCACTTCCTTCAGGTGTGCCGCCGACGCCGCCTGTGCCGTCGGCGCCAGGGCCCACCAGGCGGCCAGGCCGAAGACGAGAGCGGTCAGCACGGTGGAGGGGCCACCGATATCGGCGTACGCGAAGTCGACCAACTGCCACAGGAGCAGCCCGCAGGCCACGAGCGCGCAGTCCACCCCGTACGGACCGGCGCGGGCCGCGCGACTGGCGCGACTGGCGCGGAGCCGACGGAGGCCGCACACCAGCAGCGCCGCCCAGCTCCCGGCCATGGCGCACAGACCGAGCAGGCCCTGCTCACTCAGGATGAGCAGGTACATGTTGTGCGGGGACAGCAGCGGCTGGCGGCGGAAGTCGGCGCCGGCCCCAGCGGTGTCGCTGCCCGACGAGAGGGCGAGCGAGGCGTGGCTGTCGCGGTGGGCGGGGAAGTTCTTGAGGCCGACGCCGGTGACCGGGCGCTCGTGCCACATGTCGACGGCCGCGGCCCACATCGTGTACCGGTCGGTGACGGACTGGTCGGGGGCGTCAGTGACCTGGGTGATGCTGGTGAGGCGTTCCTGAAGCAGCGCGGTACCGATCCCGAGTCCGCCCACCAGGATCACCCCGACCGCCGCGACCGCCGCGAACAGCCGCACGGCCCGGCGCAGACCCGCGAGCACCACCTGCGCGGCGCAGGCCACGGCGGTGGCGATCCACGCGCCGCGGCTGAAGGAGAGCGCCAGCGGCAGGACGAGCAGCAGCGCGCAGCCGACCGCCACGGCGCGCTGGCGGGCCTGATCGCTCCCGAGCGCGAGCGCCACCGCGCAGATCAGCCCGTACGCCACCACCGTCGACATGCCCATCACATCGGAGGGGCCGAAGGTGCCGACGGCGCGGATGTTCTCGCCCATGTACGAGGCGCCGGTCCCGGTCAGGTACTGATGGACGCCGACCGCCCCCTGCCACACCGCGAGACCGACCAGCGTCCAGGCCACCAGCCGGAAATCGCGCCGGTCGCGGACCAGCAGCACCACGGCCACCGGTACGAGGACGAAGACCTGGAAGTAGCGCCCCATGCCGGTCAGCGCCGTGGGCAGCGAGTCCGCGCCGAGCGCCGCCACGGCGATCCCGACGACGGGCAGCCCGAGCACCAGGGCGGCGGTACGGGTCAGCGGCCGCTCGCGGCGCCGCACCACCCGCAGGACGCAGTAGACCACCACGCCCGCGGAGACCGCGTCGGCCAGCGTCCCGCCGCCCGACTCCTCGGCGCCGGGCGCCATGGGCAGCCCCAGGGTGCAGATCAGCAGCAGGAGCGGCAGCACCGGAGCCGCCTCGCGCAGGGCCCGCGGCACGGCGAAGCGGTAGCCGGTAGGCAAGGGGCGGCCGACGGGCGTAGAGGCCGAGGCGGGGGCGCTCACCCGCGTCAGCTCCCCGTCGGCCGGATGAGCGAGGCGGCCGTACGCAGCAGGATGCTGATGTCCCGCCAGAGCGACCAGCTGTCGATGTAGGCGTTGTCGAAGCGGCAGCGGTCCTCGATGGAGGTGTCACCGCGCAGTCCGTTGATCTGGGCGAGGCCGGTGATCCCGGTCGGCATCCGGTGCCGGGCGGCGTAGCCGGGGTGGCTCTCGCTGAACTTGGCGACGAAGTACGGGCGTTCCGGGCGCGGGCCGACCAGGCTCATATCGCCACGGAAGACGTTCCACAGCTGGAGTAGCTCGTCCAGTGAGCTGCGGCGCAGAAAGCGGCAGAACCACGCCATCTGCCGCTCGTCCGCGACGCTCCAGCGTGTCGCCGACTCCATGGGGTCGGCCGGGCGGTGGGTGCGGAACTTCAGCAGTGTGAACGGCCGCCCGTCCTTGCCGATGCGCTCCTGCCGGAACACCACCCCCGGCCCTTCGCTGAGCCGCAGCCACAGCGCGCACACCAGCAGCACCGGGCTGGTCAGCACCAGCAGGGCTCCCGAGACCAGCAGGTCGAGCGCGCGCTTGCCCGGGTGGTACCGGCGCGGCATGACGGCCACCGGGCGGGACGGGAAGCCCGCCAGATGCCGGGGCGCGCCCCGGTCGGGGTGGAGGACGTACGGAGAGGGCGGGGTGTCGAGCTGCCAGACCTCGCAGTGGAGTTCACCGAGGGCGCGCAGCCAAGGCTGGTGCTCGGGCGCGCTCGGGCTGCCCATGAGCAGGGCGCGCCGGACACCGTTCTGGATGACCGCGCGGCGTACGTCGTCCACCGTGGTCAGTACGGGGAGCTGGGGCCCTCGCGTGTACACGGCCGTGCTGGTGGCCGCCTGCTGCCGCGCGCCGGGGGCGGCCGGGGCGACGATGCCCACCGGGCGTACACCGCTGGCGGGTTGGCGGAGCAGGGCGGCGGCCACCCGGGGCGCCGTCATCTGGGGCCCGATCAGCAGGGCGGCGGCCGGGTGGCGTGCCACGGCGGCCCGGTGACGCCCGTACACCAGCCCACGCCCGGCGATGGTCAGCAGACCGTGCAGGGCGCAGCCCGCCGCCAGCGCCTTCACCGGCACCGGCGCCAGCTGCGGCAGGCCCGCGAGCAGGGCGGCCAGGGCGCACCAGAGGACGGCGATCCGGGCCGCGATGGCCGGGCAGTCGTCCAGCAGCAGCCGCGGTTCGGCGCTCCGGTAGAGACCGGCCTGCCCGTTCAGTACGGCGAGCGCGGCGACGAAGGCGGCGATCAGCAGCGGGTGGCGCTGCTCGGCGGCCAGCGCCAGCGCACCGCCGGTCAGCGCGGCCGCGCCGTCCACGAGCAGCAGGGCCGTCCGTGCCACGCGGGGTGCGGCCGGGCGCCTGTGGGTACGGCCACGGGTGCGACCCACCGCCGTACGGGGCGAGACGACCGGGGCGAACGGGGTCGCCCAGGTCGCGGTGAGCGGCTGGGAGGTAGCGGTACGTTCCGGGCTCACGGCGCGATCGACTCCTTGTGCTCAGGGGGCTCCACACCCGCGAGTTCGCGATACACGTCCGCCACCGCGGCAGTGGTGCGCCGAATGTCGTGCCGGGCGCGGGCGTGAAGGTGGGCCTGGTCACCCAACGCGCTGCGGCGTCGCGGGTCACGCAGCAGTTCCACCAGCGCGCGCGCCAGCGCGTCCGGGTCGTCGGGCGGCACCAGGCAGTGCGGCGCCAGAGAGGGCGGCACGCTCTCCCGCGCGCCGTCCACATCCGTCACGAGCACCGGCCGCCCGCAGGCCATCGCCTCCAGCGGGGCCAGCGCCATGCCCTCCCACCGGGAGGGCAGGACGACGAGGTCGGCCGCCTGGTACCACCCGAGTGGGTCATCGACGGCTCCGGCGAACCGTACGGAATCGGGGGCGCCCTCCCGTAGCCGCGGGGCGTCGGGCCCGTCCCCGACCAGGGCCAGCCGGGCGCCGGGCAGCTCCCGCAGTACCGCGGGCCAGGCCGCGAGCAGGACGTCCTGTCCCTTCTGGCGGCAGAGGCGGCCCACACACACGACCAGGGGCCCCGCGCCGGTCTCCGCGCTGTCAGCGGCGCCAGGGCCGGGACGCGTCGCCGGGCGGAAGCGTTCGAGGTCGACGCCGTTGGGGATGACCGTCCAGCGAGCATTGATCCCGGCGCGCCGTCCTGTCTCCCGCTCCGCCGCGCTGACGCAGATGACGCGGGCGGTCCAGCGGGCCGCGAACCGCTCCCAGCCAAGCGCCAGTCGGGCGGCGGCGCCATCGACGGCCTCGAAGGACCAGGCGTGCGGCTGGAAGACGGTGGGCACGCGGTTCCGTACGGCGAGCCGCGCGGCGAGACCGGCCTTGGCGCTGTGCGCGTGGATGACGTCCGGACGGGTGGCGCTGACCACGGCCGCGAGGCGGCGCACCTCGCCCACCAGGCTCGGGCCGGGGGACCGGGTGGCCTGCCAGGGGAGTACGGCACAGCCCAGGTCGGCCAGTGCGACGGCCAGTGGCCCACCGGGTGGGCAGGCCACGGACACCTCCATACCGGCGGCGAGTTGAGCGTGCGTCAGGTCCCCGAGTACCCGGGCCACGCCCCCTTCGACGGGTTGCGCCACATGAAGGACCCGCATGACCGGCTTCCTCTCCAGGATAAGGAGACATATGAACGAATGACGAGAACGCGAAAGTCATATTTATTGGCTGGTCTTTGGTGCCCCATATCGCCTGCGTGAGGGGGAAGCAACAATAGCCACTCGGGATCATCGGGACCCCCAGCGAGACGTGTGTCGGATTAATGAAATGTGTGACCTTCGGGGCGTTCTGATGGCCTGTCACCCGAACGGGTGCGCAACTCCTCGCCAGCTGGACCGTTGCTCCAAAGGCCGGGGTGATGCCCTGGCACAACACCACAACCCCGAGGAGTACTTTCATGTCGCGTACCGTGAGGGCCATCGCCTTTTCCGCCGTGGCCGCCGCCGCCCTGGCCGGCAGTGCGGGTGTCGCCGTCGCCGACGCCGGCGCGAAGGGTGCCGCCCACAACTCCCCCGGCGTGCTCTCGGGCAACGTCGTCCAGGTGCCCGTCCACGTCCCCGTGAACGTCTGCGGTAACACCGTCAACGTGATCGGCCTGCTGAACCCGGCGTTCGGCAACACCTGCGTCAACGACTGATCTCGACGCAGCCTGTCTTTTCCGCAGCCGCCCCATCCAGGGGCGGCTGCTTTTGTCTGCCCCCAAATGGGCGAGGGCCGGTTGCGGGCCCCCACTCTTGCTCGCACGGTGATCTCAAGATCGGACAAACTACCGAAAGGGAGATCCCATGCCCGCTGTACCCGTACGGCGCCTAGCGACTTCGGCGCTCTGCGCGACACTCCTCTTTGGCACCGCGGCGCCAGCGATCGCGGCGGAGGACGGCGCGGACCGCTCCCGCCGCACGGAAGTGTCATCCGTCCCGGTCCCCGGCGCGGACAAACTGCTCAGCCAGACCAAGGCGCTCGGGGACGTCGCCGGGGTGCTCAAGCCGGTCACCGACCTCGTGGAGGCGTCCCTCGAGGCCGCCACCGGCGAGCTGGACGCGGCGGAAGCCACCAAGCACACGGACGCGGTCAAGGAGGCCATCGCCGCGGCCCAGGAGCAGGCGCCGGACGCCACGAGCTCCGACGGGGCGAAAGCGCGGGCGAAGGCTCCGGTCGACCTGCCAGCGGAGGCGCTGGCGTCGCTGCAGGCCGCGGTCGACGCCCTGGTCAAGGCGGCGACGGCGGGCGATGCGACCGGGGTCATCACCCAGTCCACGGTCGTGGTGACGGGCCTGGTCAACTTCGTCGTGGCCACGCTGCTCGGCGGCGGGCTGCCGGTACCGGACCTGCCGGGCCTGCCCGAGCTGCCGACGCTGCCGGAGCTGCCGGTGGAGGTCCCGGGAGCCCCTGAGGTCCCCGAGCTCCCGGTGGACGCCGGACTTCCCGAGACCCCCGCCCTCCCGGAGACCCCGGCGCTGCCCGGCCTCCCGTAGGCGCTGTGCCCCTGCCCGCCGCGTCGGCCGTACGGCCCGCGCGGCGGGCTTTTATATGAACGTCCGGATTTCCGGCATGCAGCCTACGCGTCAGCACAACCGAGAAATTCCGCGCCTCAGGGTTTCCGTAGCGGTCCACGCTCGTTGAGCAGGAAGAAGGAGACAGCGGGCATGCGAAATGCCCCGAACGGTCATTCCACACGGGTGACGCATTGTCGCCGAAGAAAGGAAAATGATGAAGGCTCTGAAGGCCGCTGCCGTCGTTGCGGGTTCCCTGGTCATTTCCGGTGCCGCCGCGCCCGCCTTCGCCTCGGACCTTACGCCGTCGAGCCTGAACGGCGCACTGAACACTGTCACCAGCCAGGGACTCAAGGACGTCCAGGGCCCGGTGCACACCGACGCGCTCGACCCGAGCAACTCCAACTCCGTGCTGAACACCGTCACGGGTGCCACGGGAGACCTGGAAGTCGGCGGTCCCAACTCGCCCACCAGCCTCCTCGGCGGCCTGCCCCTCTCCAGCTGACTTTCCCTCATCTCGGCTAACTGGGCCGAGTGAGCGAAGAAATCCTCCGGTCGTGTTTCCGGGCTCGGAGCACGGCACGGACCCGTAAGGTACGAAAATCCCGGTATGAGAATGCCGGTATGGAAACCCCTAAGGAAGGTTTGAAAATGAATTCCTCCAAGAAGGCCGCCATGGTCGTGGCTGTTGCCGGTCTCGCGGCGGGCGCGGCCTCTGGCACCGCCTTCGCCGACGCCGACGCGCGCGGTCACGCCTCGCACTCCCCGGGCGTCGGCTCCGGCAACCTGCTCCAGGTCCCGATCCACATCCCGGTCAACGTGTGCGGTAACACCGTCAACGGCATCGCGGGCCTCAACCCGACCTTCGGTAACACCTGCGTCAACGACTGACGCTGCCGCGCGATGCTCGCGCGCCTGTAGGTCGCGTAAACGAAGGCTGGTTTGGCGTACCCGTTCTGCCGAACCAGCCTTCGACGTGTGGGCCAACCGGGTGACAATGTGGCGGGCGGGCCGGGCCGCCTCGCTAGGCTGCCGACGTGACTTCAACGCCAAGCGTAGACACCGCCTTTGACCCCGCCGATCTGGGAACTCTCGCCGTTATCTCCTGGAGTGGCGAACACCCCGAAGAGGAAAAGGACATGCCCTTTCTCCTCGCCTACTCCCTGGGCGACGGCCCGGGAGGCCCCGAAGCGTCGTCGAACGCCGTGCGGGGGCTGCTGGACCAGACCGGCCTGCCGGTCGGCGGAAACGTCCAGAACGGTGCTGACAAGCCCAGCTTCCCGGTGTCGCTGCTGGTCCAGGCGGGCCAGGCCGTCATCAACATGCCGTACCTGAACGCCCAGTGCGTGGTTCCGCCGGAATGGCTCAGCGCGGCCGAGGCCCGGGGATACGCCTACTTCGTGTTCACCACCCGCCCCTGGCCCTCCGCGACGCCGGGCCAGCCGGTCACCGAAGAGGACCTCGCACAGTTCGCGGGCGACGAGGAGACACTTATCGCCGCCGCCCACTGCCTCCTCCCCGTACGGGAACTGCGCGGCTGACCGATTATCAGACGACCGCGCATTAGTGCCGTCGGGGGAATGTCGGGGCAATTCTGCACTGATGTCGTACTCAAGGTCGTTAGCCCAGGTACGGCCACACCACGCAAAGCCGAAAGGGTCCGTGCCCGAGATGAACAAGAAAGCCAAAGGGGCGCTCGCCGCACTGGTGAGCTCCGTCGCCGCTGCCACCGGAGCCTCCACCGCCGTCGCGGCGGAGCAGGTCCCCGTCTCCGTTCCGCTGTCCGGAGTGGAGCACGCCCTGCATATGGAGGCTCCGAAGCTCAGCACCGGGGTGCCCCTTCCGCTCCCTGGCGCCCCCGAGGGCCCGCGGTATGTGGAGGGGCAACTGCTTCCCGACGGAATCCTGCCCCAGGTGCCGCTCAGCACCGAGCTGCCGAAGACGGAGCTCACGTCCCCGGTGCCCCAGCTCCTGCCGAACGAGAAGGTGGACCGTCTCGGTCTCTCCACGCCCGGCTCCGGTGTGGAGGCCAGCACGCCCGGTGCCTCGGTGAACCCGCCGCTCACCGGACCGCTCGCCAACCGCTTCGGCCTGCCGGACGTGACACTCCCGCAGGCGGCGCTGGAGACCCCGATGTTGCAGTCCGAGCCGGGAGCCGATCTGGGGCTCAACTAGCGATCCGTGGAGCCGGACGGAGACTCAGCCGTCCGGCTCCACGACCGTAGGCGGGGGTGACGGGGGTCAAGGGGGCGAAGAGGGTGAGGAGGGCGAAGAGAGTGAAGACCGACCGGCCCGTCCGGGGCGTTGTCACCCGCCGCAGCGCGCTGCTCGTCGCGCTCGGCGCCGTACCGACCGCCATCGCTATCGCTGTGACGGCCCGGCGCTCGCGGTCGACCGGCCCCGATTCCGGCGAGGTCACCGCGGACGGTGCCCCGGGCCCCGCGCCCGACGGTTTCGACGAGATGTACCGAGGGCGGCGCATTCGCGGCGTACCGGGCGCAGATCGCGCGGCACCCGGCCGTCAGGGATCCCTGGAGGTCACCGTCGACGGCCGTCCCCTGCACCTCATGCGGCGCGCCGACAACACGTACCTGAGCATGGTCGACCACTACGCGGCCTACCCCACCCCGCTGGAGGCGGCCCGCGGAGCCGTCGACGAACTGCACGGTCAGCCCCTGCGCCTGCACACCACCTGAGACACGCCTGAGACACGACGCCTGAGACACGAAGGAGCGCGAGCGGCCATGGCGTACATACGGCAGAACCAGAGCACGCTCACCGCCGCGCAGAAGAAGCGGTTCGTGGCCGCCGTGCTCGCACTCAAGCGCAAGGGTCAGTACGACGATTTCGTGCGGACCCACATCGAGTTCTACGTGAGCGACGGCGACGGCGGGCTGCGCGTGGCCCATATGACGCCGTCCTTCCTGCCCTGGCACCGTAAGTTCCTGCTCGACTTCGAGCAGGCGCTGCAACGGGTGGACTCGGGGGTCTCGGTGCCCTACTGGGACTGGACGGCGGACCGGTCGCCCGCCGCTTCCCTGTGGGCCGACGACTTCCTCGGAGGCAACGGCCGCCGCTCGGACCGGCAGGTGATGACCGGGCCCTTCGCCTACCAGAACGGCAACTGGAAGATCACCGAATCGGAGTCCGAGGCCGAGTACCTCACCCGTGACTTCGGCCGCCCGCACGACCCCATGGACCTGCCGAAGCCGGAGGATCTGGCCGTGGCGATGCGGGACCCGCGGTACGACGCCGAGCCGTGGAACTCGCTGACGGAGACCGGCTTCCGTAACAGGCTCGAAGGCTGGACATCCGGCCGGGGCAACGACCGGTGGCGCAACCACAACCAGGTACACCGCTGGGTGGGCGGCCATATGCTCGGCGCCTCCTCGGTCAACGACCCGGTGTTCTGGCTGAACCACGCGTTCGTCGATCTGTGCTGGTCACGCTGGTACGAGCGGCACGGCGACGCCGCTCCTTATCTGCCAGCCGAGCCCCCGCGGCCGGGTCAGCCCCAATTCCGGCGGATCATCGCGGCCGAGGAGCGGATGCCGCCGTGGGACGTACGTCCCGTCGACCTCATCGAGCACAAGCAGCTGTACAGGTACGGCTGAACAGGTAGCTGAACAGGTACGCCTGACATACGAAGGCCCCCGGCGCGTCGGCGCCGGGGGCCTTCGTTCCGCGTGATCAGCCGCCGTAGCCGCCGTCGCCCATGTCGATGCCGTCGCTGATGTTGGAGCAGCTGTTGCCGAAGGCCGGGTTGAGGCCCGCGATGCCGTTGACCGTGTTCCCGCACAGGTTGATCGGGACGTGGACCGGGATCTGCAGCAGGTTGCCCGACAGAACGCCCGGCGAGTGAGCGGCTTCGCCCTTGGCGCCGGCGTCGGCCACAGCCATACCAGCGCCGCTGAGCATCACAGCACCCGTGCCGAGAGTGACAGCGGCTGCCTTCGCGATGCGTGACATCACGTTCTCCTTTTGCTTGGCAGGTGGCGGCTGCGTGGTCGCGGCCGCCGGGCTGTTAAACGGCACCGGATGCTGTGGGTAACGGCTCTGATGGGTACGCATGCCGCAAAGCGGTCAGATTTACCTCCAACAGCAGCATCGGCCACGCGAGCGGTCACGCGTCCGTGAGCTAGCGGTCGTCCTGCTCGGAGGACCCCGACGCCTCGGCCTCCGCCTGCTTGGCCTGGACCTCGGGGTCCAGTGCGGTCTGGCCGCTGCCGTCCACCGAGGAGAACCGGGCGTCGTCGGACACCTCCGTGGCGGCGGGCGGCTCGACCAGCCAGTCCGGGTTGGCCTGCTTGTCCCACCAGCGCCAGGCGGCGACCGCGGCGGCGCCCACCGCGCCGAGCACGACGAGCCGCTTGGCCACCCATCCGGCCCTGGACCGGCGCTCGTGCCGCTTGACCAGCCGCTGGATCTCCTTGGGTGAGACCTCGCCGCGCAGCGCGGCCAGAGCGGCGGCGCTGCGGGCCGCGGCTTCGCTGGCGGCGGGCTGGGCCGCGGCCACGGCCTGCTCGACCCGCGGCCGGGTCGCGGCGGCCGCGTGGCGGGCGGCTTCGCGGGCGCGGGTGGCGGCGTGATCCACCCGGGGTGGTACGTGGGTGCGCGCCTGCTCCAGGCGATGCGCGAGATGGGCGTCGTACTGGAGGCGTGCCTGGTCGGCGGCCTGGTGCGCGGCGCTGCTCACCTTGGGCGCGAGGCGCAGCCGGGCCTCGTGCGCGTAGTGCGCCGCGGTGTCCCTGGCCGTGTCTGCGTAGGGCGCCACCGCCTCGGCGGCGTGGCGCGCGCTGTCCTTCGCCGAACTGGCCGCGGCGCGTGCGCTGTCGATGCGGGTCACGGGATCACCTTCCTGGTCGGTGGCGTACACGGGGGACGTGGGCCGCGCGGGGGCTGGCGGTCCACGGGAGAACCACGATTCACCTTTCCACCCTTTTCTGGATCATGCGCGCCAGAGGCCTCTGGGCGGTTCATCAGCGGGCAATGCGGTGCAAGAGGAGCTTGTGGACGACAATGCCACGGAACCGCTCGGTACGCGCCTCTTCGGCGGCGGCGGGTCCGGCTCGCTCCTTGCTCTCGACCTGTCACGATCCGTGGGAGGATTTGCGAGGTCAGTGAGGACAACGGAAGGCAGATCGTGGCTGAGGAGCTTTACGCCACCCTGAAGACCAGCCTGGGTGATATCGAGGTAAGGCTGCTGCCGAACCACGCGCCCAAAACGGTCCGGAACTTCGTCGAGCTCGCCAAGGGTGAGCGCGAGTGGACCAGCCCGTCGACCGGGAAGAGGTCCACGGACAAGCTCTACGACGGCACGGCCTTCCACCGGGTGATCAGCGGCTTCATGATCCAGGGCGGTGATCCGCTGGGTAACGGCACGGGTGGCCCCGGCTACGAGTTCGCCGACGAGTTCCACCCCGAGCTGTCCTTTGACAAGCCGTACCTGCTGGCCATGGCGAACGCGGGCCCGAACACCAACGGCTCGCAGTTCTTCATCACGCTCGCCCCGACGGCCTGGCTGACGCGTAAGCACAGCATCTTCGGCGAGGTCGCGAACGACGCGAGCAAGAAGGTCGTGGACGCCATCGGCGGCGTCCAGACCAATCCGCGCACCGACGCCCCGCTCAAGGACGTCGTCATCGAGTCGGTCGTGGTCGAGACCCGCGAGAAGTGATCACATAACGGGTTCGCCCCAGGGAACCTTTTCGCCCCGCTCATCCGTAAAGATGGGCGGGGCGGTGTGTTGTGTTGTACGAGACGCCGCGACCGGCCGGAGATTCTGAGGGGACCGTGATGGAGCAGGCGCCAGGTAGTCCGCAGGGTGCGCAGAGCCTGCCCGGCTGCTACAGGCATCCGGACCGTGAGACGGGCATCCGCTGCAACCGCTGTGAGCGGCCGATCTGCCCTGAGTGCATGGTGGACGCGTCCGTCGGCTTCCAGTGCCCCACCTGCGTACGCGAGGGGTCGGGCACCGGGCACGCACCGGCCGCGAGTCAGCCGCGCACGCTCGCGGGCGGCTCGGTGGTGGCGGACCCCCGGCTGGTCACGAAGATCCTGCTCGGGATCAATGTGGCGGTGTTCATCGCGATCCTGGCGAACGACCAGCTGGTGCGGGAACTGACGCTGCTGGGCGCCACGCCTCCGGGGTTCATCCCGGAAGGCGTCGCCCACGGTCAGTGGTACCGCCTGGTCACGTCGATGTTCGCGCACCAGGAGATCTGGCACATCGGCTTCAACATGCTCGCGCTGTGGTGGCTCGGCGGCCCGCTGGAGGCCGCGCTGGGCCGGGCCCGCTTTCTGGCGCTCTATCTGGTGTCCGGGCTTGCGGGCAGCGCGCTCACCTATCTGATCGCGTCCCCGACCCAGTTCTCGCTCGGCGCCTCCGGCGCCGTCTACGGTCTGTTCGGCGCGACCGCCGTCCTGATGCGCCGCCTCAACTACGACATGCGCCCGGTCATCGCGCTCCTGGCGATCAACCTGGTCTTCACGTTCACCATGGCCAACATCGCGTGGCAGGCACACGTCGGAGGTCTTGTGGCGGGCCTCGCCATCGCGTACGCCATGGTGCACGCCCCGCGTGAGCGCCGGACGCTGGTGCAGGCCGGGACGTGTGCGCTGGTGCTGCTCGTGGCGCTGGTGATGATCGTGCTGCGGACCGCCCAGCTCACCTGACGAGACGCTTGTCCACCGTCTGGGAGTGAGTTGTCCACAGCCTCCGCCCGAACCTGTGCATGAGCTGGGGAACAGCAGTGCCCCTTGTCCCTGACCTGGGTTTGTGCAGGAAGGACAAGGGGCGTACGGCTATCGGCGGTGCGGGCAGTCCGTCATACCGGCGTCAACGGCAGATGGGTTATCCACAGATCTTAGTAAGTTATCCACACTCTGCCTGTGGATAGCTACTTCCACTGGGTGGAGACGCCGAACCCCGCCGCGATAAAGCCGAAACCGACCACGATGTTCCAGTTGCCGATCGCCTCGATGGGCAGGGTGGTGTCCGTGACGTAGAAGACGACGATCCAGGCCAGCCCCACCAGGAAGAGCGCCAGCATGATCGGAGCCACCCAGCTGCGATTGGTCAGCTTGACGCTCGTCGCCTGCCGGGACGGCGGCGTGTAGTCGTCCTTCTTCTTGCGGATACGTGACTTCGGCACGAGGGGGCTCTCCTGTCGATGCGCTGCATGGCCGCGCGGGAACGGGTGTCGGCTGGCGCCGGTCAGGGCGCGATGGGGGATGCGTACTCCCCCCGGGCGTCCGTTAGCGTAGTACTTTCGCGGCGCCGTAAGGAGTAAGGGTACGTTGAGCAATTCTGCCGACTCCCCCGACCAGGACACCAGGCGTGCCCGGCCCTTTCGCTGGCGCCCGGTCCGGCTGCTCACGGCTGCTGTTTTCGCACTCGCCGGTCTCATCTTCGCCACCAGTTTCAATACTGCCAAGGGTACTAATATCCGGACAGACGCCTCCATGCTCCGACTTTCCGATCTCATCCAGGAACGCAGCCGTAAGAACGGCGACCTGGAGAAGTCCAACGGCGCACTGCGCGACGATGTCGACGCACTCACCGGGCGCGATCAGGGCAGGTCCAAAGCGGAGCAGGCCAGGCTCGATGCGCTGGAGAAGGCCGCGGGCACCCAGCGCGTCAAGGGCGAGGCCCTCACCGTGACGCTCACCGACGCCCCACCGGACGCCACCGCCAAGATCCCCGGCTACCCCGAGCCGCAGGCCAACGACCTGGTCATCCACCAGCAGGACCTCCAGGCCGTGGTGAACGCCCTCTGGCTGGGCGGCGCCAAAGGCATCAGGGTCATGGACCAGCGGCTGATCTCCACCAGCGCTGTGCGCTGCGTCGGCAACACCCTGATCCTCCAGGGCCGCGTCTACTCACCGCCGTACAAGGTCACCGCGGTCGGCGACCCCGGCAAGCTGAAGAAGGCGCTCACGGCGTCCCCGGAGATCCAGAACTACATGCAGTACGTCAATGCCTATGGGCTCGGCTGGAAAGTCGACGACCACGGGGCGATGACTCTTCCCGGCTACTCGGGCACAGTGGATCTCCACCACGCGGAGCCCGTGGAGTAGCGGCCCCGCGCGGTAATCCGTCGCCTGGGGAGGGGCCAGTCGGTGTCGGTTTCGGTGCGAGTGATCGTCAGGACCTTCAGCGAGCTGTGCGTCACCGTCGGCATGGTGATCGTGCTGTTCGTCGTCTACGTCGTCGTCTGGACCGGCGTGCGGGCCGACCACGCCATGGACGGCCAGATCGACCAGCTCCAGGACCAGTGGGCGAAGGGCAGCGTCCCGACAGCCCCAGAGGACCCGGATGCCGAAGCGCCTCCCGAGGGTTCCGCTGGTCCGCCCCCGCAGCCCGCCTACCAGGACGGCAAGCCCTTCGCCGTCATGTACATCCCGCGCTTCGGCTCCGGCTGGAGCAAGCCGGTCCTGGAAGGGACCAAGGCCGGAACGCTGAAGAAAGGCCTGGGCCACTACGACCGCACCGCGCCACTCGGCGAGCGCGGCAACTTCGCGGTGGCGGGCCACCGCCGCACCTACGGCGACCCGTTCAAGGACTTCCCCCGGCTGCGCCGGGGCGACGCCGTGGTGCTCACCGACGGCGCCACCTGGTTCACGTACCGCATCGCGAACAAGCCGTACAAGACGCTGCCGACCGATGTCGCGGTGGTCGACCCGGTGCCCGAGAAGGCGGGCTTCGACGGGCCCGGGCGCTACCTCACCCTGACCACCTGCGAGCCCGAGTGGGGCAGCAGCCACCGGCTGATCGTGTGGGCGCACCTCGACGCGACCCAGCCGGTCGAGCGCGGTAAGCCCGCAGCTTTAGGCCGCTGACCCACGCGTACCAGCCGCTGCCCCGTACTCTGGTGACCGGCCAACAGGTCAGGGGCCGCGGGAAGCCAAGGGAAGGGGCTACGGACAGCATGTACGGCTGGATCTGGCGGAAGCTGCCGGGCAACGCGGCGATCAAGGCGGCCATTTCGCTGCTGCTGATCCTCGGCGTGGTCTACGCCCTCTTCCAATACGTCTTCCCGTGGGCGGAGCCGCTCCTCCCCTTCAACGATGTGACGGTGGACCAGTGAGCGCGCGCATCCTCGTGGTGGACAACTACGACAGCTTCGTCTTCAACCTGGTCCAGTACCTGTACCAGCTGGGCGCCGAGTGCGAGGTCGTCCGCAACGACGAGGTCTCCACGGCCCACGCCCAGGACGGTTTCGACGGCGTGCTGCTCTCGCCCGGCCCCGGCGCTCCCGAGCAGGCCGGGGTCTGCATCGAGATGGTCAGGCACTGCGCCGCGACCGGGGTGCCGGTCTTCGGCGTCTGTCTCGGCATGCAGTCGATGGCGGTGGCGTACGGCGGTGTGGTGGACCGCGCGCCCGAGCTGCTGCACGGCAAGACCTCCCCCGTCACGCACGACGGCACCGGTGTCTTCGCGGGGCTGCCCTCACCGTTCACGGCGACGCGCTACCACTCGCTGGCCGCCGAGCCGGGCACCGTGCCCGCCGAGCTCAGGGTCACCGCCCGTACCGAGGACGGCATCATCATGGGGCTGCGCCACCGTGAGCTGCCGGTCGAGGGCGTGCAGTTCCACCCCGAGTCGGTACTGACCGAGCATGGCCACCGGATGCTCGCCAACTGGCTGGTGGAATGCGGCGACACGGGCGCGGTGGCGCGCTCGTCGGGGCTTGCCCCGGTGGTCGGCAGGGCCTCGGCGTGACGCCCGGCCGCCCTGAGAGTGACCCCGACTTCCCGTACGAGCACCGTGCGTACGAGGACCCCGGCACTTTCGAGGCGGCCGTCGAACAACTGGCCGACCCGCTGAACGACCCGCTCCCCGGGCAGCAGCCGCCCCCGCCTCAGCCGCAGCAGGAGTGGTACGACCCGCAGGGCTATCAGCAGGAGTGGTACGGGTACGACCAGCAGCCGGAGCGGCAGCAGCCTCAGCAGGCGTACCAGGAGCCGCGGCAGTACGCCAGCGCGCCGTACGACGAGAGCACCTCGTACGACGAGAGCACCTCGTACTACGACAGCGCCCCGTACTCCTACGAGCCCGAGCCCCAGCCCGAGCCCGCGTACGCGTACGCGGAAGCCCCCCACCGCGACGACGAGACCGTCGGCCTGCGCCCTCAAGTCCAGGAGCTGGATCAGGAGCCCACCCCCGAGCCCATCCGCCGCGCCCCCGGCTCCCGCCTGGAGGCCCGCCGTGCCGAGCGGGCCAGGCGGCCGGGCCCCGCCGTGGTCGCCAGCCGCGTGCTCGGGGAGGTCTTCATCACCTTCGGCGTACTGATGCTCCTGTTCGTCACGTACCAGCTGTGGTGGACGAACATCGCGGCCGGAATCGAGGCCGACAAGGAGGCCAGCCGCATCCAGCAGAACTGGGCGAACGGCGAGGGCAAGCCCGACGCCTTTGAACCCGGTCAGGGCTTCGCGATGCTGCACATCCCCACACTGGACGTCGTCGTCCCCGTGGCCGAGGGCATCGACAAGAAGAAGGTGCTGGACCGCGGCATGGTCGGCCACTACGCCGAGGACGGGCTGAAGTCTGCGATGCCCGAGGCCAAGAAGGGCAACTTCGCGGTCGCCGGGCACCGCAACACCCACGGCGAGCCGTTCCGCTACATCAACCGGCTCAAGCCGGGTGACCCGATCATCGTCGAGACCCAGGACACCTACTACGTCTACGAGATGGCGAACATCCTTCCGCAGACGAGCCCCAGCAACATCGACGTCATCGCCCCGGTGCCCAAACAGTCCGGCTTCACCGGTCCGGGCCGCTACATCACTCTGACGACCTGCACACCGGAGTTCACCAGTACGTACCGGATGATCGTCTGGGGCAAGATGGTCGACGAACGGCCCCGCAGCGAGGGCAAGCCGAAGGCACTCGTACGCTGAGCGGCGTCGGCGCACGACGACAAACCAGGTCAGCGGCAGTACGAGAACGGGGCGACAAGCAGTGGTAGCGAGCACCGACCAGGAGGAGCGGGCCGACGACAGTCCGGCGCCCGCACCGAGACGGCGCTCGCGCCGCGGGCGCGTTCTGACGGCGATCAGCGTCTTCGGCGAGCTGCTGATCACCGGGGGTCTGGTGCTCGGTCTGTTCGTCGTCTACTCCCTGTGGTGGACCAACGTCCTGGCGGACCGCGAGGCGAAGAAGCAGGGCAACGAGGTGCGCGAAACCTGGGAGGAGTCCGGGTCCGGGCCAGGCGAGCTGGACACCAAGGGCGGCGTCGGCTTCCTGCACGTACCGGCCATGGGCGAGCGCGACATCCTCGTCAAGAAGGGCACCAGCACCAAGGACCTCAACGACGGCACCGCCGGTTACTACACCGAGCCGGTCAAGTCCGCGCTGCCGCAGGACGACAAGGGCAACTTCTCGCTGGCCGCGCACCGCGACGGGCACGGCGCGAAGTTCCACAACATCCACAAGCTCAAGAACGGCGACTCGATCGTCTTCGAGTCCAAGGACAAGTGGTACGTGTACAAGGTCTACGCGAAGCTGCCGGAGACCAGCAAGTACAACGTGAGCGTGCTGAGCGCCGTCCCCAAGGAGTCGGGCAAGAAGAAGGCGGGCCGGTACATCACGCTGACCACCTGCACCCCGATCTACACCTCCAAGCACCGCTACATCGTGTGGGGCGAGCTGGAGCGCGTCGAGAAGGTCGACAGCGAGCGGACGCCACCGGCCGAGCTGGGCTGATTCACGACGCTGATCGCTGATTCACGGGCGGAGCCCCGGTCCCCTCTCGCTGAGGGACCGGGGCTCCGTCGTGCCGTACCAACGCGCCAGGCGGGTCAGCCGCCCACGCCGCCGATGAAGCCGCCGCCGCCATCCTGGCCGCCGTCCTGCTGGCCGCCGCTCTGGCCGCCGTCCTGTTGACCACCGTCCTGCTGTCCGCCGATCGTGCGGAGGTTGATCCGCTGGCCGGGCTTCACCTCGTCGCCTTCCTTCGGGTTGCTCCGCAGCACGAAGGAGGCGTCGTCCTGCGAGCCGTTGATGCCGCCCACCTGCAGGTTGTTCTGCGCGAGCACCTGCTTGGCCTGACCGAGGGTCATGCCGGTGATCTTGGGCATCGGGAACTTCCCGTCGTCGGGCTCTTCCTCTTCCTCTTCCGGAGCCTTGGCGATCTTGATGGTGATCGTCGAGCCAGGGTCGACGTCCGTGCCGCCAGCGGGCAGCTGCTCGAAGACCTTGCCCTCGGGCTGCGCCTCGGACTCTTCCTCGGTCTGGCTGCCCATGACCAAGCCCTTTTCGTCCAGCTTCGCCTTGGCCTGCTCCGGGGTCAGGCCCAGCAGGGCGGGGACGGTGACCACCGGCTTCGCCGTGGCGACGGTCAGGGTGATCTCGGAGCCCTTCTCCAGCTTCGTCCCGGACTCCGGGTCCTGCCGCAGCACCTCGCCAGCCGTGACGGTGGTGCTCTCTTCCTTCTCGATCGTGACCGTGAACCCGTACTCGTCGCCTTCGAGCTTCGCCTTGGCGTCTTCCTGGGTCTCCCCGACCACGCTCGGCACCGCGACCTGCGGCAACCCGGTGGAGACGACGACCTCGACCGGGCCGCCCTTCTCGATCTCGGCGCCGCTCTCCGGGCTCTGGCTACAGACGTTCCCCTCGTCCTGCTTCTCGCAGGGCTTGTCCGTACGAACGAGCTTGACGTCGGCGTTCACGGCCTGACGCTGGGCCGCGTCGAACTCCTCACCCACGAAGTTCGGCACCGTGACCTTGCCGTCGCCCTTGTTGCCGTCGCCGCCGAACACGTACATGCCGATCGCGACCGCACCGGCCAGCACCAGCACGGCCGCCGCGATCAGCAGTGCCGTGGAGGCGCCGCCGCTCTTCTTCGGCTGGCGGCGGCCGGGCTGGTCGTCGTAGCCGTAACCGCCGTCGTCCGGGTTGACCGGGGGCAGCATCGAGGTGGCCTGCTGCGCGTGGGCGTGCTGCGGGGGCAGCATCGCCGTCTGTTGGCTGTCGGGGTGGCCGCCGTACCCGACGGCGCCTATCGCGGCGGTGGCCGCGACCGGCTGACCGTCCAGGCTTGCCTCGATGTCGGCGCGCATCTCGTCCGCCGACTGATAGCGGTACTCCGGCTCCTTGACCAGGGCCTTTAGGACGATGGCGTCCATGTCGGGCGTGATCTCGGGGTCGAAGGTGCTCGGCGGCTGGGCCTCTTCCCGTACGTGCTGATACGCCACCGCGACCGGCGAGTCCCCGACGAACGGGGGACGCACGGTCAGCAGCTCGTACAGCAGACAGCCCGTCGAGTACAGGTCGGACCGGGCGTCCACCTGCTCGCCCTTGGCCTGCTCGGGCGACAGGTACTGCGCGGTGCCGATGACGGCCGAGGTCTGGGTCATCGTCATACCGGAGTCACCCATGGCGCGGGCGATGCCGAAGTCCATGACCTTGACCTGGCCGTTGCGCGTCAGCATGACGTTCGCGGGCTTGATGTCGCGGTGGACGATTCCGGCCCGGTGCGAGTACTCCAGCGCCTGGAGGATGCCGATGGTCATCTCCATCGCGCGCTCGGGGAGCAGCTTGCGCCCCGAGTGCAGCAGCTCCCGCAGCGTGGACCCGTCGACGTACTCCATCACGATGTACGGGATGGAGATCCCCGCGCCCGCACCGGACGCGCTGTCGTACACCATGTCCTCGCCGGTGTCGTAGACAGCGACGATCGCCGGATGGTTGAGCGAGGCGGCGGACTGGGCCTCCCGGCGGAACCGGGCCTGGAACGACTCGTCACGGGCCAGGTCGACCCGCAGTGTCTTCACGGCGACGGTGCGGCCAAGGCGGGTGTCATGGGCGAGGTAGACCTCCGCCATGCCGCCGCGGCCGAGCACCTGGCCCAGCTCGTACCGGCCGCCGAGGCGACGCGGCTCTTCCATAGCTACCTACCAGCCCTCTCCGTCGGTCCCGACCGCACCCATGTGAGGTCCGGCGGTGTGCTGCCTCGGCATACCGTACCGGGCTGCTTCACCATGATCCGGCCGCAACCGATACCTGATACAGGACCGGTACCGCCGTGACCGACGTCACTTGACGGTCGGTAGTGCCGTGTCCGGGTCCGCGTCAGCCCTTGCTGTCGATGACCGCCTTCATCACATCCTTGGCGATCGGGGCGGCGAGGCCACCGCCCGAGACGGCCTCGTCGGCGTTGCTGTCCTCGATAACCACGGCGACGGCGACCGGGGAGCCGCTGTCGGTCTTGGCGTACGAGATGAACCAGGCGAACGGTGTGCCTTCGTTGTTCTCGCCGGTCTCGGCCGTACCGGTCTTACCGCCGACGGTGACGCCGTCGATCTTGGCGTTGGTGCCGGTGCCCTCGTTGACGACGGTCTCCATCGTCTGCTGGATCTTCTGGGCGTTCGGCTTGGAGAGCGGCTCGCTCAGGGTCTTCGGCGCGTGCTTCTCGACCGTGTCCAGGTTGGGCGCCTTGAGCTCGCTGACCATGTACGGCTCCATCAGCGTGCCGTCGTTGGCGATCGCGGCGGTGACCATGGCCATCTGGAGCGGGGTGGCGCTGGTGTTGAACTGGCCGATCGAGGACAGCGCGGTCTGCGAGGGGTCCAGCTCGGTGGGGAAGACGGAGGCGTTGGAGCGGACCGGGACGAACTGCTCCTCGTTGAAGCCGAACTTCTCCGCGGTCTCGATCATCTTCTCCTTGCCGAGATCCGAGCCGATCTTGCCGAACACGGTGTTGCAGGACACCCGCATGGCCTCGCGCAGGGAGGCCTTCTCGCAGTTGTTGCCGCCGTGGTTGGGCAGCTCGGTCCTGGTGCCCGGCATGGTCCACGGCTCGGGCGTCTTGGTCTTCTCGTCCACGTCGTCGTACAGCCCGTGCTCCAGGGCCGCGGCGGCGGTCACCACCTTGAAGGTGGAGCCGGGGGCGTAGGTCTCGCGCAGTGCGCGGTTGAGCATGGGCTTGTCGGGGTTGTTGGTCAGATCGTTCCAGGCGTCGCCGTCCTTGTTGGACCGGCCGGCGAACGTGGACGGGTCGTACGACGGTGTGGAGGCGAGGGCGAGGATCGCGCCGGTCTCCGGGTCGATGGCGGCGACGGCGCCCTTGCTGTCGCCGAGGCCCTCGAAGGCGGCCTTCTGGGCGGCGCCGTTGAGGGTCGTGACGACGTTGCCGCCGCCCTTCTTCTTGCCGGTGAGCATGTCGAGCGTGCGGCTGAAGAAGAGGCGGTCGTCGGTTCCGGTGAGGATGCCGTCCTCGAGGTTCTCGATCTGGCTGGTACCGAAGACCTGCGAGGCGTACCCGGTGACGGGCGCCCACATGGGCCCGTTCTTCCAGGTGCGCTTGTACTGGAAGAAGGAGTCGTCGGTGTCCTTCGAACCGGTGATGGCCTTGCCGTCGACGATGATGTCGCCGCGCTTGATGCTGTAGCGCTCGATGTCGACGCGCTTGTTCTCCTTGCGGCTGCTCAGGTCGTCGGCCTGGACGTACTGGATCCAGTTGGTGCGGACCAGCAGGGCGAGGATAAGGACACCGCAGAAGATGGCGATGCGGCGCAGGGGCTTGTTCACGGCCGTACCACCTGGGTCATCTCGGCGTCGGGGGACGGGGCGGGGGACGGTGCGGGACGGCGCGCGGTGTCGCTGATCCGGATCAGGATGCCGATCAGCGCCCAGTTGGCGATCACGGATGAGCCGCCGTACGCGAGGAACGGCATCGTCATGCCGGTGAGCGGGATGAGTCCCATGACGCCGCCCGCGACGATGAAGATCTGTAGGGCGAAGGCGCCGGTGAGGCCGATGGCGAACAGCTTGCCGAACGGGTCACGGGCGGCCAGCGAGGTGCGCACACCCCGCTCGATGATCAGCCCGTAGATCAGCAGGAAGGCCATCACTCCGGCCAGACCGAGTTCCTCGCCGACCGTGGAGAAGATGAAGTCGGAGTTGGCGGCGAAGCCGATGAGGTCGGAGTTGCCCTGCCCCCAGCCGGTGCCCAGCACACCACCGGAACCGAACGCCATGATCGACTGGCCGATCTGCTCGCAGGCACCCGAGTCCGCGTAGCAGCCGAAGGGGTCGAGCCAGGCGTTCACCCGGGCCTCGACGTGGCTGGAGAACGAGGCGACGCCGACCGCACCGGCCACCGACATGCCGAGGCCGATGATGATCCAGCTGGTCCGCTCGGTGGCCACGTACAGCATGATCACGAAGAGGCCGAAGAACAGCAGCGAGGTGCCCAGGTCGGTCTCGAAGATCAGGATCAGCAGGCTGACGGCCCAGATCGTGATGATCGGTCCGAGGTCGCGGCCGCGCGGCAGGTAGAGCCCCATGAAGCGGCGGCTGGCCAGGGCCAGCGCGTCGCGCTTGACCATGAGGTAGCCCGAGAAGAAGACCGCGAGGGCGATCTTCGCGAACTCGCCGGGCTGGATGGAGAATCCGGCGACGCTGATCCAGATCTTGGCGCCGAAGACGTTCCGGCCGAGGCCGGGCACGAGCGGCAGGAGCAGCAGGACGAGCGCCGCCACCATCGAGATGTACGTGTACCGCTGCAGGACGCGGTGGTCCTTCAGCAGCAGCAGTACGCCGACGAAGAGCGCGATGCCCAGTGCCGAGTACATCAGCTGGTTGGGAGCGCCCGCGGTGAACGTCGAGGCCTGCTGGAGCCGTTCGGACTGGTCCAGGCGCCAGATCAGGACGATCCCGAGGCCGTTGAGCAGCGTCGCGAGCGGCAGCAGCAGCGGATCGGCGTACGGGGCGAATCTGCGCACGATCAGGTGCGCGACACCCGCGAGCAGGCCGAGCCCAAGACCGTACCCGAGCATGCCCGTCGGCACCTCGTCGTTGATGGCGAGGCCCACGTTGGCGTACGCGAAGATCGGGATGAGCACGGCGAACACCAGGAGCGCGAGCTCGGTGTTGCGTCGGCTCGGCGCGCCGATCGCGCCGATGGTGGACGTGTGCGTAGAACTGCTCATGGTGTTGGACAGACCCCCCGCGCCTACCGCTTACCGCAGTTGTCGACGAGCGGCTGCTCTTCCTCCGTGAAGGTGGCGCTCGGTACCGGTGTCGGCGACGGAGCGTTGGCGGCGGACTCGTCGTTCTTGGCGGTCTTGTCGTTCTTGGCGTCGTCACCGCTGGCGGTGAGCCCCGAGGAGCCGCCCGCCTCCCCCTCGCCGGTGCCCGCGTTGTTCTCGCGGTCGGCCTTCTCGTTCGCCTCGTGCTTCTTGCAGGCCGAGGCCTGCAGGCTCAGCTCCTTGATCTTCGCCTCCGCGCCGGCGCGGCTGCCCTCGGCGATCGCGCCGCCCTTGACCAGCTTCTGCTGGTACTGCGGGAGGTAGGTGAGCTCGATGTCCGGGCGGTCCTTCTCGACGTCGGAGAGCGAGACCCAGGCCAGGTCCTGACTGATGCCGCGGTACAGCGCGATGTGGTCGCCGTTGGCGCTCACGTAGTACTGGGTCTGGGTCCAGCGGTAGCCGCCGTAGAGCCCGCCGCCGATCACGGCGAGCGCGAGCAGCGTGTAGAGCGATCGCTTCAGCCACTTGCGGCCACCGGACTTGCGGTAGTCGTCGTCGGCGTACGCGCCGAACTCACCCTCAGGGGTGTAGGCGTCGGGGTCACCGCTGTCCGGCGGGCCGAAGGCGCCGCTGGGCTGGTGCGGGACCGGGCGGCCGAGTCCGGCGGCGCGGCCCGCCGGGGTCTGCATGGCGCCGTTGTCGTGCGACTGGAGCTGGTTCTCGGCGACCGCGCCGACCACGACCGGGGTGTCGACGAGCTGCCCGGCGAGGGTGTCGCCGCTGTCGATGTCCAGGACATCGGCGACGATCACGGTGATGTTGTCCGGACCGCCGCCGCGCAGCGCGAGCTGGATCAGCTCCTGCACGGTCTCCTGCGGGCCCTGGTAGCTGGCGAGGGTCTCTTCCATCGTCTGGTGCGAGACCACGCCGGAGAGGCCGTCGGAGCAGATCAGGTACCGGTCACCGGCGCGGACCTCCCGTACTGAGAGGTCCGCCTCCACATGGTCGGCGCTGCCCAGCGCGCGCATCAGCAGCGACCGCTGCGGGTGCGTGGTGGCTTCCTCTTCGGTGATCCGGCCCTCGTCGACGAGCCGCTGCACCCAGGTGTGGTCCTGGGTGATCTGGGTCAGTACGCCGTCCCGCAGCAGGTACGCCCGGGAGTCGCCGACATGGACGAGGCCGAGGCGCTGGCCGGTCCACAGCAGGGCGGTGAGCGTGGTGCCCATGCCCTCCAGCTGCGGGTCCTCCTCGACCATCACGCGCAACTGGTCGTTGGCGCGCTGCACGGCCTCGCCGAGCGAGGTCAGGATGTCGGAGCCCGGGACGTCGTCGTCGAGCTGTACGAGGGTGGAGATCACCTCGGAACTGGCGACCTCGCCCGCAGCCTGGCCGCCCATACCGTCGGCGATGGCGAGCAGCCGGGGACCGGCGTAGCCGGAGTCCTCGTTGCCCTCGCGGATCATGCCTTTGTGCGATCCGGCGGCGAAGCGCAGTGAGAGACTCATGCGCACCTCGCCCGTCGGCTCCGGGTACATCCGCACGGTGCCCACCCTCCGGTCGGGAGCGCGCCGGGGCCCATTGTGTGGGCCGCGCTGGCTCGCTCGCTCCGCTCGCTCATTTTCGTACTACTTCCGCAGCTCGATGACGGTCTTGCCGATGCGGATCGGCGCGCCCAGCGGAACAGGCGTCGGGGTGGTGAGTCGGGTCCGGTCGAGATATGTGCCGTTGGTGGACCCGAGATCCTCGACGATCCACTGGCCGTCACGGTCCGGGTAGATCCTGGCATGCCTGCTGGACGCGTAGTCGTCGTCCAGCACGATTGTTGAATCGTGGGCCCGGCCCAGGGAGATGGTCTGGCCCTGTAGCGCGACCGTCGTCCCGGTGAGGGTGCCCTCGGAGACGACCAGCTTGGTGGGGGCGCCGCGGCGCTGCCGGCCGCCTCCGCCCTGCTGGCGCGGTGGGGCGCCCTGGCCGCTGGACTGGCGGTCCGGGGCCTGTCGTGCCTCTGTGTTACGACGTCCTGCACGCTGGGTGACACGCGTACCGAACAGGTCGCTGCGGATGACCTGTACGGCCACGATCACGAACAGCCACAGGAGGGCTAGGAAGCCCAGCCGCATGACCGTCAGGGTCAGCTCTGACATTGCCCCCGCTTCACCCTTCGGCTTGCCGATAAACGATGGTGGTGTTGCCCACGACGATCCGCGAGCCGTCGCGGAGCGTAGCGCGGGTGGTGTGCTGCCCGTCCACCACGATGCCGTTGGTGGACCCGAGATCCTGGATCGTCGAGGGCGTTCCGGTCCGGATCTCGCAGTGCCGGCGGGATACGCCGGGGTCGTCGATCCGCACGTCGGCTTCGGTGCTGCGGCCCAGCACCAGCGTCGGGCGGGAGATCTGATGGCGGGTGCCGTTGATCTCGATCCAGCGCCGCGTCTGGGCGCCTGGCAGGGGGCTCGCTCCGGGCGGGCCCGCCTGCGGGGGCCGGGGCGCTGCCCGGCCGCCTGGGGGCGGGGTCGGAGGCATCGGAGGCGCCCCCGCGGGCGGCTGCGGTCCACCGTGGCCCGCGGCGGGCGCGTGGATGGCGGGTGACGCCGGGGGGTGGGCCTGCGATGCCGGGGACTGGGAGGTGCTGGAGGCGAGGGTCCGGCTGCGTACCCGGTACAGGCCGGTGTCGAGGTCGTCGGCCTTCTCCAGGTGGACCTTGATGGGGCCCATGAACGTGTAGCGCTGCTGCTTGGCGTACTCGCGCACCATGGCGGAGAGCTCGTCGCCGAGCTGTCCTGAGTACGGGCTGAGGCGCTCGTAGTCGGGTGCGCTCAGCTCGACGATGAAGTCGTTGGGGACGACGGTCCGCTCGCGGTTCCAGATCGTCGCGTTGTTGTCGCACTCGCGCTGCAGGGCGCCCGCGATCTCGACCGGCTGGACTTCGGACTTGAACACCTTGGCGAAGGTGCCGTTGACCAGACCTTCGAGTCGCTGCTCGAACTTCTTCAGGACTCCCATGGGCACCTCCTCCGTCGCTGTCATCCTGGTACTGCTTACTGATCGTATCCACGCGTGGGGAAAACGGCTGGTTCCCCTTGGCTGTCCTGTGGACAGGTGTTGCCTCTCACATGCCTCCCGCGAGGGGGTTTCATGCGGATCGTAGAGGCGGCCTCAAGCCAGTGTCCCGCACCCGGGGCACTCCGTTCGCGGGCAGGTGCCTTCGGGCCGCGTTCGCGCGCGGCTTCGCAGGTGCCTCCGCGGGTGCCTTGCCGCCCGCGGATACGGATGTGAATCCACCCCCACCAGCGTGCTAATCTTCTGGATGTCGAGAGGCACCGCGCCCCACACAGCGCGGGACCGAACGGCAACACCCAATGCGCGGGTGGCGGAATAGGCAGACGCGCTGGATTCAGGTTCCAGTGCCCGAAAGGGCGTGGGGGTTCAACTCCCCCCTCGCGCACCACGAAGAACCGACGAAACGGGTCTTCACCAGTGACGAAAGTCCTGGTGGGGCCCGTTTCTCGGCGTTGTAGCTGGCTGCGTCCGGCTACTGACACGTCAGGCCCTGATCGTGAGGTACCTCACCGCCTTGCTTTTTGTGCCGCTGATTGTTCTTCGGTTGGTGCTGGGATGGCGTTGGGCCGATGTTAGGCGGCTGGCATCAGATGGCCGGTGGGCGTCCAGGTCCCGGGGTCCTTGGCCTTACGCCGGTGGAAGGTGCGGCGGCGGGGTCGCCAGGAGGTTCGTCTGGGCCTTCGATGCCGCGGATGCGGCGCGAGCCCGCAGCCTTGATGCCCTCGGCCAGTGGGTTGGCGTAACCGTTGTAGCCCTCGACGCTGTTGCGGAGCCGGAAGTAGACCTTCTGCCATACTCCAGCGCCTGCCAGTGCTTGGCGCCCGCTTCGGGACTGATAGTGATGGTGCGCAAGTGTGCGGCTTGAGGGCACTACTGGCGCCTCACCGGCGGGGAACGGGGCGGCCAGTGGCTGGTGGAGGATGCGCCGCACGGCATGCCTGAGAGTCGTGCGTGGAGGTCATCTGCCTTCCTGGCGTACGCCCTGAAGCAGCGCGCCGCGAGAAGGGAGCGCCGGGCGAAGACCCTCGCGGAGGCCCTGACGGCGGTTGAGGAGTAGCTGGAGATGCCGCACCGCACACGACGCCGTCCTGAGAGCTCGGCTGCCGTCCGGCAAATGCTCGCAGACGAAGTGAGCGGCCTCCTGGCACGCATGGCCTTCCTGGGTTCTGCCTGCACTCGGGAGCGATCAGACGAGGCAGCTAGCCATGGACTTCGATCTAACCGAGACCGCGGGATGTTCGGACCAGCCAGGCCAGGGCCGATACAAGTGAGAGTCACGGCTTGATTAGCGGTCAACGCGAGTAGCTGCACGGGCTGCGGCGGGAGAACCGTCCGTTGCGGGAGGACGTCGGCATCCTCAAACGGCCCGCGGTCTTCTTCGCGAAGAGGACCCGGTCTTCCCCGCCCGACGCACTGGCGACCTCGGCGCGCAGGCGGCCCGTGACGCCGTTCGGCTCGGCCGCGGAGCGACCGACTCCATCTCGCAGTCGTGCTCGTGGCTGGGCGTCCTACGTGATCCCCAGAGCCTCGTCGGTGCCGCCGGTACCGCACTCCTCACCGCGCGGCAGCTCCGGCCGTGATGGACAGCGTGGGTCTATCGGATTCTTCGCTGAGTCTTTGTACCTGGCTCAGCGGCCAACTGCCCGGCATATGCTGTTGAGCGGGGCGCGCGATGGAACGAAGCGCCTTTCGGGGACGATCCGTGCGGATACGGGCTCACGAGGGGCTCTACGCGAGATATCCCCGCTGGACCGCGTGCACACCCGCCTGAAATCGGTTGCGGGCGTCCAGGCTGGTGATCACGCCGTTGGTCAGGCGCCGGGCGGTGCGTACCGAGACTCCCAGGCTGCGGGCGATGCTTTCGTCCGTCCGGCCTTGTGCCATCAGCCGCATCGCCTCTTCCTGCGCCCGGGGCAACCCACTGGGGGCGGGCGGAGGGGGCTCGCTGAGTGGGGTGGCCTCCTGCCATATGTAGTCGAACAGGGTGCTGAGCATGGCGAGCAGGCCCGGTCCGCTGACGATGTAGGCACCAGCGCTGGTGTCGTTCGCGTCGGCGGCTACCAGGGCCATGCGCTGGTCTATCAGGATCATGCGGTTCGGAAGTGCGGGTACGGTGCGTACGCTGGCGCCCTGCTCTTGGAGCCAGTTCGCGTGGGCGAGCGTAGGGCCGTCCCTGCGGATGCTGTCCACGTAGATCGTGCGCATGCGCACCCCCCGGCCTAGCAACTGGAGGTTGAGGGGCTTCGACGCCTCCATGTTCTCGACGGTCTGCGGGCCCCCGGGCGCGAAGGTCAGGAACTCCTCTTGCACCTCGCTGTTGAACAGCTCCAGGTAGTCGCGGATGGCCTGTACGCCTTCCACGTATTGGAGTTCGAGTCCTGGGATGGCACTCTGCACATGCGCGTAGTCCGCGATCAGCTGGGCGGCGGCGATCCGGGTCTTCTCAAGTCGCTGTTGCTGCGCTGCGACCTCGGCCTCCTGGGAGGACAGCAGGATCTGCATGCCCAGCGGCGGGCTCACGGCCCGGGCGCCGAGGCTGGTGTCCGGGCTGCTGCGTACGAGGGTGAGCTGGGTCAGGGAATCCAGCGCCGCCCGGACGTCCGCGTCTGGGAGTCCGAGCCGGTCGGCCATCTCCTTCACACTGTCGTCAGGCCGCGCCAGCATCGCTCGGTAGACGGCCTCCGCAACAGGGCCCAACCCCAGTTGTCCCGGCATCGAGGTCCCCTCCCCGTTGAGCATTTCGCCTTGCGTCGGTTCGACCCATAGTGGTCCCTGAGGGGTCTTCACCTCGCACACCCTTGGCAAGTCTAACCATGCCTGAAACGCCTCTGGGCTGGGCTAATGCCAGGAGATGGCCGATGTGCGCGGATGCTGAGATCCAGGTTTAACTACGTATCTTCAGGGATGCCCATGTTCTTGGTGCAAGCAGAACTCCACCGTCCCGATGGGGGCACTCTGCCGTCCGGGGCGGTGGAGACAGTGGCCCGCGTGGACCAGGTGGAGCATGTGAGCGTCCACTCCGACACCCAGCCGTATCCGGTGCTGGCTCTCTATACCCGGGCACGGTCGCATCTGGCCGCTGTCGCTGTCGCCGTCGACGCGTGGCGGGAGGCCAGGGCTCAGCCCGAGTTCGACGGATGGCGTGTGGTGCGGGTGCGTGCGATTCGGATCGGCGCCGAGGCTAAGGCAGAGGGGCATGGGGACTGGGCGGGGTGACATGCGAGACGAGGGCGCAAACGTGAGTGAGGCGATGCACACGTGAGCGTCAGATGTGGCCACTTTGGCCAAGGCCACTTTGCCCCTCAGCTCGCCCCTTCAGGCCGCCCCCGGCCGCGAACAGAATCTCTAACGAAGATCCACGAACAGCCAAGGGGGATTTCTTATGTGCTTCGTGAAGCCTCTCGCCGTCGGCATTGCCACTACCGCGGCCGCCGTTCTGCTCAGCCTCGTCGCTGTGGCTCCGTCCCAGGTCGCACTCGATGCCTCCGGAGCCACGGTGCCTGTCCCCGCCGCGTCTGCGGGCCCGCTGGATGACTCGGGCTGGCAGTGACCGAGACCGCCAACTCGAGTAGATCGGCGATGCGCCAGGGGGAAGCTGACGTTGGCGGTGCCCAGAGCCAGTCAGTCACCGACGCTCAGGACTTGATGCGGCTCCGCGACATGGTGCTCGCGACCACCGTCGTCGAGGACGTGTCGGTCGCCACTCTGGTCGTCGCGGGCAGCCCCCGCTTGGGGGGTGAGGACGACGCTTACGTTCAGTCCTTAGCGGAAGTTGAGTCCCCGCTGCCGCCGCTGATCGTCCACCGGGGGACCATGCGAGTCATCGACGGGATCCACCGGTTGCAGGCGGCCGTAAGCCTCGGCCGCCGCACGGTGGCTGTCCGGTACTTCGAGGGCACCTCTCAGGAGGCAGCACTGCTCTCGGTGACCCTGAACATCAGTCACGGTAGGCCGCTGAGCCTGGAGGACCGGATGGCTGCCGCCCTGCGCATCTTCCGCTCGCACCCGCACTGGTCGGACCGGTCCGTGGCCGTGCTGGCGGGGTTGTCGGCGGCCAAGGTCGCCGCGTTGCGGCGCGACAGCGGTACGGCTCCATCCAACGTCCGGATCGGTCGGGACGGCCGGGCGCGTCCGGTGGACGCTTCCGCCGGGCGGGAGCACGCGCGCCGACTGCTGGAGGAGAACCCCGGTACGTCCATGCGGCAGATCGCCCGAACCGCGGGCATCTCGGCGGCCACAGCTGCCGATGTGCGCGATCGGATGCGCCGTGGCGAGAGTGCCGTTCCGGCTCGCCGCAGTCCTCCGGAGCGGTCCCGGCAGGTGTCCGTCACCGTGCCGCGCCTGGCGGTCGACGGTCCTTCGCGACCGCAGCGGGACCCCGAGGAGCTGACTCGTGCCATAGAGGAGTTGAAGCAGGATCCCGCGCTGCGTCAGAACGAGGCCGGGCGTGCCCTGCTGCGGATGCTCATGTTCGGCACGGCGCTCGCGCGGGAGCCCGAGCGCATCACGGCGGCGCTGCCGTGGCACTGCTATCCCCGGCTCGCCGAGCTGCTGCACGACTACGCCCGAGTCTGCGAGGGCGTCGCCGACAGGCTCAAGCGGCGGTCCGCCGAGGGCCCGGCAGGGCGCACACCGCGTTAGTCGTGTGCTGACTTGTCGAGAAATTCGGCCCCGCGCCACCACGTAATTGTTCAACTGCTCGCCATAAACGGTTGAGCGGTTGAACGACGGGATGGCGTAATAAGCTCGGGGCTGGTTAAATTTTGGCGTCGGTCAGAATCCTCCCCGTCTGCGGGGTTGCTGTGACGGAAATTATGGTTCCGGGATTGAGGGCGATCTCATGAATTATTCCCAAGGAATTACGCCTGCTGGTGCGGAGGTGCCAACGGATGCGGGTGACTCGTTGAAGACTCTGTTGTCGCAGGTAGTCTCCGTTCTCGGGCGACGTCTTGATCTTCCGGAATACGGTCCGGATGATGATTTCTTTGCCAGTGGTGGCACCTCGTTCCTTGCCGCGCTGTGTTCCTCTGATTTGCGTAAGCTGGGAATTTCCGTGGCTATTCAGGATCTGTTCGTAGCCAAGACGCCAAGGGCGCTGGCCGAACAGATAAATCAGAAGCAGGAAGTCTCCTGACCGTGTCAGATCTACTTCTTTCGGTTCCGCACTCCGTTGCCGGGACGCCTGCTCTGGATCTCGTCGCCTTTCCCGGCATGGGATCCGGAGCAGCCGGTTTCCGCGGGTGGCGGGAAAACCTCCCCCATGACTGGCGCTTCACCGTGGCCGTCCCGCCCGGGCGTGACGGAAGCTACGGACAGCCCTTCGCCACGGACATGGCACAGCTCGCTGATGACCTCGCCGCCGCACTGAGTTGCCGCCGGAGCGGACCCGACTCCCCGCCCCTGGTCCTGTTCGGGCACAGCATGGGCGGTCTGCTCGCCTTGCTGGTGGCGGACCGGGTGCGAACGGACGCGCTCGTCGTGGCCGCCTGCCCAGCACCGTCCGCGCTGGAGCCGGGTGCGGCGGCCTCGCACGCTGCCGATGTTCCCCTCGATGAGGCCAGACTGCGCACTGAGGTTGCCGCCATGATCACCTCCGCTCCCGGGATGGAAAGCGATGTCCTGGACGCGCTGGACGAGTTGGCCGACTTCGCGATGCCCGTCGTCGCGGCCGACATCCGGCTCATGTCGACGTTCCGCGCCCCCCAGGAGCCTGTCGGCTGCGGCATCTGGGCGTTGTACGGGCAGCAGGATGCCATCGATCCGGCCTCGTGGTCGGCGCAGACGACGGCCTCGTCCGGGATGTCGGTGCTGCCCGGCTCCCACTTCTTCGTACAGGAGGATCCGGCCCGGGCCGTGACGGAACTGCGCCGCTGTGTCGCGAAGCTCACCGGGAGTGCGTCGTGACCGCCCCGATGCTGTTGGTCCTCGACTATCCAGGCCGCCGCTCCGAGGCGCGGGTCTCCGACCTGTGTCTCGAAGAGGCCGGGTACGACGTGCGCCACCTGATGCGAACCCCGCTGCCGCGTTCGGGTTCGTCGGCCGAGTACGCCGCGGACGTGCTGGCGACCACCGACGTTCCGGCCACCGACGTTCCGGCCACCGGGGATCCGGCCACCGGGGATCCGGCCCGGCCGTATGCCGTTCTCGCGTACTGCATGGCCGCCCCGCTGGCGCTGGACGTCGCCGTACGGACCGGTTGCGCGAAGGTGCTGCTCTTCGACGGCGAGCCGTCCACTCCCGTGGCGGTCGCGGCCGAGTACCGCAACCTGCTCCGGACCATTGGCGCCGATTCCGACGCACTGCCGTCCTGGTGGGAGCGGGGACTGCTGGACGAGCGGTCCGACCGGTTCTTGCAGCTGTGCCGCGAGCACCTGGCCGACACCGTACGGCGGGCGATGGGCGGCGAGTTTGGCGCGGCTTCCGATGACGCGGAGGCCATGGCGGAAATGGCCGAGGCCATGGCGCCGCTGCTGGATGGCTTCCTGGACTGGATGGCCTACCTCGTCGCCGCGTACCGGACGGACGACCCCTCCTGGGACGGCGCGGTCGTCAACATCCTCTCCCGCGACCAGCCCCCCGTCCCGTCCTGGCCCGGCGCCGCCGCTACGCGCTCGGTCCGCACCGGCGCGCCGCGCGACGACCTGCTGGCCGACCCCACCACCCGGCGCCTCGCCCTTGAGGCGCTGGCCGAACCCAGCCGTGCCGGGCGCGGCACGTGTGATCGAGGAGCGCGATGACCAGCAATCCGTCGGATCTGCCGACGTCCCATACCCTCACCGGGCTCTGGGCCCGGGCGGTCGCGCGGCAGCCGGGAGCGCCGGCGGTCCGTGCCGACGAGACCGTACTCACCTATGCCGAGCTCGACGCGTTCTCCGACGCCGTGGCCCGGGACCTGCTGGCGGCCGGGGTGCGGCCGGAAGAACGGGTCGCGCTGTGCCTCCGGCGTGGTGTGGGTGTCTTCGCCGCCATCCTCGGTGTCCTCAAGGCGGGCGCCGCCTACGTCGCCATCGACCCTCGGTACCCGGTGGCCCGCCGCGACCTGATGATCGAGGGCAGCGGGGCTGGCACGGTGATCTGTGACGCGGGCCGGACGGACGAGTTCGCCGGTCTCACCGGCGTGACCGCACTGCCCCTGGTGGACCCGGACGCCGTACTGGCCGTGGAGCCGTCCGCTGCCGGGCCGTCCGCCGTTGTCGCGCGGCCGGGCAGCGCGGCCTGTGTCCTGTTCACTTCCGGCTCGTCCGGCAAGCCCAAGGCGACGGTGCTGGAGCACCGCAGCGTCGTTGGTTTCGCCACGAACAAGGCATTGCCCGAGCTGACCTCGCAGGACCGAGTCGGCCAGATCTCCAGCCTCTCCTTCGACGCCTTCCACTTCGAGACGTGGTGCGCGCTGGCGCACGGCGCGGAGATCGTGGTGCTGCCCGCGCTCCCCGATCTGCTCGCCTCCGACATGCAGCGCACCCTGCGACGGCTGCGGATCACCGCGATGCTCGTTCCCACCATGGCCGTCAACCATGTCGTACGGGAGGACCGGGACGCGTTCTCGGCGCTGCGGATACTCCACACCGGCGGCGACACGCTCCTGGCTGGCACCTGCCGTGACCTGCTCGCCGGGGAGTTCTCCGGGCGGCTGTTCAATCTCTACGGTCCGACTGAGGCGACGACCGCGTGCAGCTCCCACGAAGTGGCCGACCTCGCGCCGGACGCGGACGGTGTGCCCATCGGCAGGGCCCTGGACGGGGCTCGGCTCCATGTGCTCGACGACGCGCTGCGGCCTGTCGCACCGGGCGCCGTGGGCCAGCTCTACGTGGGCGGTTACGGGGTGGCCCGGGGCTATCTCGACGACCCCGCTCTGACCGCCGACCGCTTTCTGCCCGACCCGTTCAGTGCCGACGGCTCGCGCATGTACGCGACCGGCGACCTGGTGAGGCCGCACGCCGACGGCGTCCTGGGCTTTGTCGGTCGCGCCGATCATCAGGTGAAGATCCGGGGATACCGGGTAGAGCCGGGAGAGGTGGAGCGGCTGCTCGGCCGCCATCCGGCGGTGCGCGAGGTGGCTGTACTCGCTCATGGGAATGATCAGGACCGCACGCTCGCCGCGTTTGTGGTGCGACGCGGGACCATGCACCACAGCGACCTGCGTACCTTCGCCGAGGAGACGCTGCCGGATCACATGGTGCCCAGCCAGATCCTGTTCGTCGGGAAGATCCCGGCCACCGACAACGGCAAGCGTGACCGCGCGGCCCTGCTCGAGATGCTGGAATCCGAGCGTGCCAGGGCGGTCGGTTACGAACCGCCGTCCGGCAGGAGCGAACTGCTGCTCGCCGGCATTTGGGCGGAGCTCCTGGCCGTGGAGAACGTTGGCGCGGGTGACGACTTCTTCGCGCTGGGCGGCAACTCCATGCTCGCCTTCCGCATCCGCCAGCGTGTCAGGCGCGAGACGGGAGTGCGGGTCGACCTCCCAGAGATTCTGCACCATCCCGTGCTGCGCGACCTCGCGAAGGTACTGGACGACCTGACGGATACGGCCGGGACCGCCAGGACGGCTGGGACGGCGGGGGTGCCGCGATGAACCGTAGCCCTGTCACGTCCGCCGCCGACCCCGTGCTCCCGGCTGCGGCAGGTCCCGCGTCCGGCGGCGTCATCGACCTGACCGACGTGGAGATGTTCGCCGCGAACCGGCATCACGAGGCGTTCCGGCGGCTGCGCGAGGAATCGCCTGTCTATCTCAACCCGTCGGCGGACGGAACCCCGTTCTGGGCGCTGACCCGCTACGAGGATGTCCTGGCCGCCTATCGTGACCACGACGCCTTCAGTTCCGCGCACGGCGCCATTCTCGGAGGATCGTTCCGTGCGGGCGGCGGGGACACCGCGTCCGGTGACATGCTCGTGGCGTCCGATCCGCCGCGCCACCGCATGTTGCGCAAGGTGATGCACCCGCCGTTCAACTCCGCGATGGTGGACCGCGTCACCGCCCAAGTACGCACTCTGGTACGCGACGCTGTGGACGCCATGCACCGTGACGGCGGTTGCGACATCGCGCTCGACTTCGCCCCGCTGCTGCCAGTGGGCGCGCTGATGGCAATGTTCGGCGTCGGTCGGGACGACGCCCGGCACATTGTTGGACTTACCCGTGAGATGGTCGGCTACCGAGACGCCACGCTGTCCGATCTGGTGGGCGACGAGCGCACCCGTCTCGCCCACGCGCAGAGCGCGATCTTCGAGTACTTCGCCGACCTGCTGGAGGAACGGCGCGATGCCGCCGGCGACGACGTCATCGGCATGCTGCTGCGCTCCGAGATCAACGGCGAGCCACTGGACGACACGCAGATCCTCTACAACTGCATGAACATCGCCGTCGGCGGCAACGAGACGTCCTCGTACACCACCTGCTCGGGGATTCTGGCGTTCCTGGAGAACCCCGGCGAGTGGCGGCGGCTGGCCGCCGGGCGTGAGCTGTTGTCCTCCGCCATCGAGGAGATCCTGCGGTGGAGTTCCACCAACGCCTACGTGCAGCGGGTCGCGGTACGGGACGTCGTTGTGAGGCAGACGCGGATCGCCGCAGGCGACGTGGTCACGCTGTGGAACGTCTCCGCGAACCGTGACCCCGACCAGTTCGACGCACCCGAGCGGTTCGACATCACCAGGGCGCCCAACCGACACCTGTCCTTCGGCAGTGGCATCCACCGGTGCATCGGTGCCCCGACGGGCAACGCCGAGATCGCCGAGGCGTTCGGCGCGCTGCTCGACGGCGGCCTCGGTCTGCGCCTCGCCGGTGAGCCGGTCCGGTTGCACTCCAACTTCATTCTCGGCTTCACATCGCTGCCCGTCGAAGTGGGTGACTGACGCATGTCACCGAAGTCGCCGGAGGGGGACGCCGGTCACGGCGCGAGCCCCCAGTACACCGAGGGCACCAGGTCAGGGGAGCACGTGTCAGAACAAGGGGCTGCCCGCCCGGATCTGGGCCGGGAAGCCGAACGGCCGGCCCCGGAACCGGATGTCTCCGCATCGGTCGCCGGCTGGGCGGCGGAGGTGAAGCGGTACGCGGCGGAGCGGCTGCCCGGCTATCTGGTGCCCGATGTGGTGGTCTCGTTGGACAGCCTGCCAATGACGGCGAACGGGAAAGCCGACCGGGCCGCCCTGCCGACTGCCGTGCTGTCCGGCCAAGCGGCTGGCCGGGCTCCGCAGACCGTGACCGAGACCGAGCTGTGCGCCCTGTTCGCGGAGGTGCTCCGGGTACCGCAGACCAGCGCCACCAGCGACTTCTTCGAGTGCGGCGGCAACTCCCTGCTCGCCATGCGGCTGGTGTCCCGAGTACGCGCCCGCATGGGCTACCAGATCACGGTGCGCGATGTGTTCGACGCGTCGACGGCCGAGCGGCTCGCCGCTCTGCTCAGCGTGCGCAGTGCCCCCGGGCCCGCGCTCACCCGGCGCCCGACGGCCGGGCCGGTGCCACTAGCGCCGGTCCAGCGCCGCCTGTGGTTCGTCAACAGGCTTGAGGGCGGGGGAGCGACATACAACATCCCGATACCGCTGCGGCTGCGCGGCCCGCTGGACCGTGCGGCGCTGTGGGCGGCACTGGAGACGTTGGTGGAACGCCACGAGAGTCTGCGCACGATATTCCCCGAGACGGACGGCGAACCCCACCAGGTGGTCCTGGACACCGCCCAGGCGTGCCCACGCCCCGACGTGATCGAGATCGCCAGAGACGAACTCGCCGTCTCACAGGCTGCGTTCGAGCGCCAGGGGTTCGATCTGCGTACCGACCCGCCGCTGCGGGCCCGGTTGTTCGCATTGGGCGACGAGGAACACTTGCTGCTGCTCGTGGTGCACCACATCGCGTGCGACGGCTGGTCGATGGAGCCGCTCGCAAATGACCTGGCCGCCGCCTACGCGGCGCACCACGAAGGCCGTGACGTAGGACTTCCGCCGCTTGCCGTCCACTACACCGACTTCGCGCGCTGGCAGCACGAGGTGCTGGGCACCGCCGAAGACCCGGACAGCGTCATGTCCCGCCAGCTCGCCTTCTGGACCGAGGCCCTCAGCGGCCTTCCGGACCAGCTGGAGCTCCCGCTGGACCGGCCGCGGCCCGCCCGGGAGAGCAATCGCGGCGCGACTGTGGACTTCACCATCCCACCGGATCTGACCCGCGCGATCGAGCGGCTGGCCGCCGAGTCGGGTGCGAGCACCTTCATGGTCGTGCAGGCGGCCCTCGCGGCTGTGCTGAATCGGCTCGGTGCCGGAGACGACATTCCCATCGGCACGCCCGCAGCTGGGCGGTCCGACGAAGCACTCGACGACGTCGTCGGGTTCTTCGCGAACACCCTCGTCCTGCGCACCGACACCTCGGGTGATGTGAGTTTCACCGAACTCCTCGGGCGTGTAAGGGAGTTCACGTTTCAGGCGCTGGCGCATCAGGAGCTTCCCTTCGACGTGCTGGTCGAAGCGCTGAACCCGCACCGCTCCACGGCCCGGCACTCCCTGTTCCAGGTGATGCTGGTGTTCGAGAACAACGCCGCTGCCCGGCTGCGGCTGCCCGGACTCGACGTGACTCCGCAGCCGTCACAGCTCGGCGTGTCCCGATTCGACCTGGTGGTCAGCGTCACGCCCCCGTCGGCCGACAGGGGTAACGGCCAGGGCATGGAGTGCTTCGTCGAGTACGCGAGTGATCTGTTCGACCGGGCGAGCGCCGAGCGCATCGCCGGATACCTGGTCACCATGCTGGAGCAGGTGACCGCTGATCCCGACGCGCCCGTCTCGGCAGCCGAGATACGCTCCGACGCGGAACGACAGGCCGTGGACGGCTGGAACGCCACCGGGCACGACGTCCGGCTGGCCACCCTGCCCGCCCTGTTCGAGGAGCAGGTGGCGCGCACTCCCGATCGGTGTGCCGTGGTTCACGAGGGCGAGTCGCTCACCTTCCGCGAGCTGAACTCGCGGGCTAACCGGTTCGCACGCTACCTGGTGCGCTGTGGTGCCGGACCGGAGCGGGTCGTGGCATTGGCCCTGCCGCGCTCGCTGGAGATGATCGTGGCCTTCTGGGCGGTGCTGAAGTCCGGTGCCGCTTATCTGCCGGTCGATCTGGACTATCCGGAGGCCCGGATCGAGGCGATGCTCGACGACGCCCGGCCGCCCCTGGTACTGACCACTACGGCCGTCTCCGGACGGCTGCCCCTGGGCTCGGTGCGGGTGCGGGTGGACGAGGAGGAGCTGGTCACCCGGCTGGCCGCCGAGAGCGACGAGAACCTGACGGACCCTGAGCGGCTGGCGCCGCTGCACCCGGAGCACCCCCTCTACGTCATCTACACCTCTGGCTCCACTGGCCGCCCCAAGGGTGTGGTCATGCCGGGCGCGCCGCTGGTCAACCTGCTTGCCTGGCACGCCACCTACATGCCTGCGGAAGACGACTCCGTGACGGCCCAGTTCGCCTCAACGAGCTTCGACCCGGCGGCTCAGGAAATCCTCTCCGCGGGTACGTCGGGCAAGACACTCGCCGTCCCGACCGACGCGGTGCGGCGCAGCCCGGCCGATCTGGCGCGCTGGCTGGAGCGGGAGCAGGTGACCGAACTGTTCGCGCCGACCGCGCTGATCGAGATGCTGTGCGTCCAGGCGCTACGCCTCGGGCTGTCCTTGCCCCGGTTGCGCCATGTGGCCCAGGGCGGTGAGGCGCTGGTGCTCACCGGGCCGGTGCGGGAGTTCTTCGACGCTGTCCCCGGCCGACGGCTGCACAATTACTACGGTCCGACCGAGACCCACGCGGCCACTGGGCGCACCGTTCCCGGGCCGTTCTCCGCGCAACCTGGAGACGTCCCTATCGGGCGGCCGGTCTGGAACACCCGGGTGCACCTCCTTGACCCGAACCTGCGACCAGTGCCCCGGGGCGTGGCGGGCGAGGCGTATATCGCGGGTGCGTGCCTGGCGCGGGGCTATCTCGACCGGCCGGACGAGACGGCCCGCCGGTTCCTCCCCGATCCGTTCGGCGAGCCGGGCAGCCGGATGTACCGCACCGGCGATCTTGCCCGCTGGAACGCCGAGGGCGAACTGGAGTTCCTCGGCCGCGACGACTTCCAGGTGAAGATCCGGGGCTTCCGGATCGAACTGGGGGAGGTCGAGGCGGCGCTGCGGGACCTGCACGGCGTGGCGCGGGCCGTGGTCACCGTGCGGTCCGGCGAGGGCGCCGGCCCGCGGCTGGCGGCCTACGTGGTGCCCGCCGAGGGTGCGGCGGTCGACCCCGCGGAGGTGAAGGCGGCCGTCGGGCTGAGGCTGCCCGGCTACATGATCCCCTCGGCCGTCATGGTGCTGGCCAGCCTGCCGATGACTCCGAACGGCAAGGTGGACCGGCTGGCCCTGCCGGCGCCCGCCGCGTCGGACGAGCCGGTGACCGGGGAGCCGAGCACCGATCTGGAGAAGCAGCTGTGTGCGCTGGTGGCGCGGGTGCTCGGGGTGCGGGCGGTGGGGGTCAGCGACGACTTCTTCGTCCGTGGCGGCCACTCCCTGCTGGTCACCCGGCTCATCGACATGGTCAGTGCTGAGCTGGAACTCGAGATGCCGGTGCGGGCCTTCTTCGACGAGCCGACCGTCGAGGGAATGGTGCGGCGCCTGGTTCCGGTGAGCAGTCCGCGCCCGGCTCTGCGCCCACGACGTGATCGCCCGGCGGCGTCCTGACCGGGTGCCCGACGGCAGGGCACGGCGGCGAGTTCCCCGCGGAAGTCACCACCAGAAGTTCATCAGGCAGAGAAGCACCGAAGACGCGGAAGCGCAGACGTCATCACGGCAGCGAAGGGTTACGACATGGCAGAGCAGCGGTGCGCGGCAGCGTTCGCCCAGCAGCGGCTGTGGCTGCTGCAGGAACTGGATCCGCAGGGAACCGCGTACCACGTGACCGAGGCGTTCACGGTCACCGGACCGCTGGACGTCAACGCGCTGTCCCGGGCGGCGAACGAACTGTGCACCCGGCACGAGGTGCTGAGGACCCGGTTCGAGCAGACCGACGGCGTGATCGTCCAAGTGATCGCCGACCCGGGCTCGGCCCAGGCGCGTCCGGGGTTCGAACTGACCCGGCTGCGGGTGGCGGGCCGGTCCGCCAGCGAGGCGGTGCGCGATTTCCACCGCTCCGAGATGCGGAGGCCTTTCAGCCTGGCGTCGGGACCGCTGCTGCGTCTGCACGTCGGTGAACTCGGCGCTGACGAACACGTCGTGGTCGTCACCGCGCACCACATCGTCTGTGACGGCTGGTCAATGGGTCTACTCCTTCGTGAACTGTCCGTGCTGTACCGGCAGTTCGCCTGCGGCGAGCCGTCCAACCTGTCCGACCCGGAACTCCAGTACGCGGACTACGCGGCCTGGGAGCGGGAGTGGCTTGACGAAGGGCGCACCGAGGAGTGCCTGCGCCACTGGCGGAGCCATCTGGCCGGAGCGCCCGCCTCCCTGTCCCTGCCGGCCGACCGGCCTCGCGGCGCCAGCCACTTCCCTGAGGCGGGGGTGCACGAGTTCACGCTGCCCGCGGAGCTGACCCGGTGCATCGGGGAGTTGGCGCGCGGCACGCGGTCGACCCGGCACACCGTGCTGCTCGCAGCCTTCCAGGCATTCCTCGCCAAGGTCAGCGGCGAACAGGACATAGTCGTCGGCTGCCCGGTGAGCGGACGGGGCCGCGCCGGTACCGAGTCACTGTTCGGGGTGCTGGTCAACACGCTGCCGCTGCGTGCCGATCTGAGCGACGACCCGGCCTTCACCGAACTGGTGGGCCGGGCGCGCTCCAGCGTCCTCGACGGCCAGGAGTACGGGGAGCTGCCCTTCGAACGCATCGTCGAGGAGCTGAACCCGGAGCGGGTCCAGGGTGTCAACCCGCTGTTCCAGGTGATGTTCCAGCTTCTCGAAGGCGACTTCGGCGGGCATCTCCCACTGGCCGGCACCCGTACCTCGCAGGTGCGGACCGCCCAGCCGACGACGTTCGTTGACCTCGCGCTGGACATGTACGCGGACGGGGAGCGGCTGCGTGCCTCGTTCAACTACAGCCGCGAACTGTTCGACGAGCAGACCGCCGCACGGCTCGCCGAGTGCTTCCTGGTTCTGCTCGCCGCCGCCGTGGAGGCACCTGGCACCACGGTGTCACGCCTGCCCTTGCTGTCCGCCGAGGCCGAGGCCGAGACGCTGCGCTCCTACGGCTGGGGGCCGGGCGTCCAGGTCCCGGCGGGTGAGACGGTGCTGACTGCCCTGGACGCCCAGATCGCCGAGCGTCCCGGGGACGTCGCCGTCAGCGACGCCCGCCACGAGTGGACCTATCAGGAGTTCGGCGACACGATCGCCTCGGTAGCCCGGGCGCTGCGCGCCGCGGGCGTCGGCCCGGGGGACCGGGTGGGCCTGCTGGCCGGGCGCAGTGGGCTGCTGCCCGCGGCCATGTTCGGCGTCCTGCGTGCCGGGGCCGTACTGGTGCCGCTGGACCCCGCCAATCCGGCGGACCGGTTGCGTGCCATCACCAGCGAGGCCTCGGTCCGGATGCTGCTCACCGACGCAGACCACCGAACCCGGGCCGCGGCGCTCGGGCTGCCGCTGTTGGATCTGGCGGATGCCGCCGCAGGTCCCCACGACGGGCCCGGGCCGGGCGGGACGGCGCCACGCCCCGACGACCCCGCTTACATCGTCTTCACCTCTGGGTCGACCTCGACCCCCAAGGGCGTGGTCGTTCGGCACGGCGCGCTGGCCAACCTGCTGCACTCGCACCGGGGGTCGCACTATGCGCGGATGGCGGCGGCCTGCCCCGAGGGCAGACTGCGGGTCGCTTTCACCTTGTCGGTGGCCTTCGACGCGAGCTGGGACCAGCTGCTGTGGATGGTCGACGGACACCTGCTGCACGTGGTGGACGACGACACCGCCCGGGACGCGCGGAGCCTGCTGACCACGCTGCGTGAGCGTGAGGTCGACGTCCTGGAGGCGACGCCCTCGTTCCTCGAACAGCTTGTCGGCCTAGGCCTGTTCGATGGACCCGGCCGAAGTGGTCCGTGGCTGTTCGTACTGGGCGGGGAGGCGATGCGTCCGTCGCTGTGGGCACGGCTCGCGTCCGAACCCGGAGTACTGGCGGTCAACCTGTATGGGCCGACCGAGTTCACCGTGGACGCGCTGGGTGCGGCAGTGACGAGCGGGTCCGGGCCGGTGGTCGGCACTCCGCTGGCCAACTGCCGGGCGATGATCCTCGACGGGACCGGGCGGCCGGTACCCCCCGGCGTGAGCGGCGAGATCTGTCTGTCCGGCCCGCAGCTGGCCGTGGGCTATCTGAATGACCCCGTGCGCACCGCCGAGAGTTTCGTGCCCGATCCCTACGCCGTCGAACCGGGCCAGCGGATGTACCGCACCGGCGACCTGGGGCGGTTCCGTCCGGACGGCCAGGTCGAGTACCTGGGTCGCGCCGACGGACAGTTGAAGGTCAGGGGATATCGCATCGACCCCGGGGAGGTGGAGTCCGCGCTGCTGTCGCATGCCCTGGTGCGGGATGCGGCCGTGGTGGCGCCCCCGGATGCCCACGGACGGCCTCGGCTCGCCGGGTACGTCGTCGCGGACGAGGGCCTGGGGACCAGGACGCTGCGCGAGCACCTGGCCGCCCGGCTGCCCGACTACATGGTTCCGGCCGCGATCGTCCGGGTGGCCGAGGTGCCCCGCAACGTCAGCGGAAAGATCGCCACGGCGCTGCTGCCCGCCCCCGCCGAGTCCGCACTGCGCGCGGCCGAGTTCGCTGCGCCTGTCGTCGGCACCGAGACTGAACTGGCGGAGATCTTCAGTGAAGTGCTCGGGATCGCGGACGTCGGCCGGTTCGATGACTTCTTCCGGCTCGGCGGTCACTCGCTGTCGGCGGTCCAGCTCCTCACGCGGATCCGGGGCCGTCTCGGCGTCGAGGTACCGCTGCGGACCCTCTTCGAGACCCCGACCGTGGCGGGGCTGGCCGCGACCCTGGACCGCGGGACCGGGCAACAGCAGACCCTCCCCGTTTTCCGCGGCCGGGACATGGCCGTCGCGTCCACCGCACAGCAGCGGCTGTGGTTCCTCCAGCAGGTCGCGCCCGGCGGCTTCGGCTACAACATGGTCGAGGCGCTGACGCTGCGAGGCCGGCTCAGCATCCCGGTACTGGCCGCCGCCATCCGTAGGACGGTGGCCCGGCATGATGTGTTGCGTAGCCGCTTCGAACTAGGTGACCACTGCCTCCGGCAGACCGTCGAGCCCCACTGGGGCCAGGACGTCACTGTCCTGGACCTGACGGATCTGCCTCTCCGGAAGGCGAAGGCCCGTGCCGCCGCGCACGTCCAGGAGGTGGGACGGCGGGTCTACGACCTGGCCACCGGTCCTCTGTTCGAGGCGTCCGTGCTCGCCCTGGCTCCCGACGAGCATGTGCTGGTCTTCGGGGTTCACCACATCGTCTGCGACGGCTGGTCGGTTCGGGTGCTGCTCGCCGAGGTGTCGGCCCACTACCGGGACATCGCTTCCGGGCGTGCCACCACGCTGCCCGAACCCCTCCTTCAGTACCAGGACTTCGCAGCATGGGAGCGAGAGCCAGCCCACGAGGCGCGGCTCGACGGGGATCTCGCGTACTGGCGCGCCGAGCTGGCCGGGGCCCCGGCCGAACTGGCCCTGCGGCCCGACCGGCTTCGGCCGCCCGTGCACTCCGGGCGGGGCGAGACCGTCCACTTCGAAGTGCCGCCCGATGTCACCGCCGAACTCACCGAACTGGCACACGCGCACCGCACCACACTGTTCAGCGTGCTGCTCGCCGCCTTCCAGGCGGTGCTGGCGCGCTGGACCGGGCAGCAGGACCTGTTGGTGGGCGTACCGGTCGCCGGGCGCACCCGACCGGAACTGGAAGACCTCATCGGCCTCTTCGTCAACATCCTGCCCATCCGGGGCCGACTGGACGACGACCCGACCTTCACGGACTTCCTGGACCAGGTCCGCGACACCGCGCTGTCCGGCTATGCCCATCAGGCGGCACCGTTCGAGCGGCTCGTCGAACTCGTCAACCCAGAACGGGATCTGGGGCGCAACCCGCTGGTCCAGGCCACCTGCCAGCTATTTGAGGACAGTGGCGCCGGAGAACTGCGCATCGACGGTGTGGTAGCCGAAAGCCAGCGGCTGGACATTCCCAGCAGCCGCTTCGACATCTCCCTCGACCTGACGCGCCAGGATGGTGGTCTTGCCGGTGAACTCTGCTACGACACCGATCTGTTCGGGCGCGAGACGATGTCCCGGCTCGCCGCGGCGTTCGCCACCTTCCTGCGCGAGGTCCGCACCGATCCGTGCCGACGCGTGAGGGACGTACCGTTGCCGCCCGGTTGCGACGCGGAACCGCTTGCGTCCCGGCTCGGCGCCGTGGAGAAGGTACTGCTCGGCCATCCGCAGATAGCGGAGGCCGCGGTGGTGGCCCACCGCGAACCGGACGGCGGCTCCCGGGTCGTCGCGCACCTGGTGCCGGCGAGCGGCACCGCAGCGGACGACGTAGAGGCGTTCATGGAGACCTGGCGCTTCGTCTTCGAGAGTACGTACACACCGGCCCAGGAGCCTCCGGATGCCGCGGGCGAGGCGGGCGGTGAGGCCTCTCTGCTCGGTTGGACCGACAGCTTCACGGGCGAGGCCATTCCGGCCTGCCAGATGGACGAGTGGGTGGCGAACACCGTGAACCGCGTCAGCGCGCTCGCCCCGCGCAGACTGCTGGAGATCGGCGCGGGAACGGGCCTCCTAGTACGCCCGCTGTGCGCACAGGCCCGCCCTGAACGGTACGTGGCGACCGACTACGCCGACTCCGCCGTGGACATGCTGCACCAGGTGGCCGAGGTGGCGGCCCGGGAAGGAACCGGTACCGAGATCCTGGTGCGGAAGGCCGACGCGCTGACGGCAGGCCGTGCCGTGGCCGGCCCCTACGACACGGTGGTGGTCAACTCGGTCGCCCAGTACTTCCCCTCCCTGGTCCACCTGAAGCAGGTTATCGACCACGCGGTGGCGGAGGTCGATAACGGCGGCCACGTGTTCCTGGGCGACCTGCGCAACAGCGCGCTGCGGGAAGCGTTCCTCGTGCTCCGGGAACATCGGCGCGCTGCTGTCGGGACGGACCGCGAGACTGTGCGCGACGCCGTTGAGCGAGGGCTGCAGGCCGACAGTGAGCTCAGTGTGGACCCATGCTTCTTCCAGGAGCTGGTGGACGACCACGACCGCATCACAGCGGTCGAGATCGCGCCGCGACGCGGGACCGGGGCCAACGAGATGGCGCTGTTCCGGTACGACGTGGTGCTGCATGTGGGCTGTCCCCCCGAGGATGACCCGACGCAGTGGGACACCGACGGCCCGGTCGGCGCCGAAGCGATCGCACGGCGGCTCGCCGCCGAACCCGAGGCGTTCGCCTACCGGCAGGTCGCCAACGCCCGGCTCACTGAGGCACTGTCCCTACGCGACTTCTACGGGTTGACCTCGACCGACGACCCAGGTCCGGCGAGCGCGCAGGACCACGAGGCAGTCGACCCAGAGGAGCTGTGGCGGCTCGGCGAGCTGCACGGCAGGGCCGTCCGCGTCGGCTGGGCGCGGTCCGGAGCACACGGCACCATCGACGTCGTGTGCCGGGCTGTGGACCGGTCTGGTCACTACACGCTCAGCGAACCGCTGACCGCCCGGCCCACGGGCCAGCGGGTGCGCGGTGGGACACCGCCGCGTGGCGTCCTGGCGCCGCGACTGGAACACGCGCTGACCGAGTCCCTGCGGCGGGACCTGATCGCGTGTGGGCTGGAGGACAAGGTGATTCCCCGTCAGTTCGTTTTTCACGCTGGCCCCTTGGACTGTGCGGCGTGGTCCGTGTGACCAGCGACCGAACCACACAGGAAGGACTGATTCCGCCCATGTCTGACTCCCCGCATCCGGACCGCGTCGTCATCAAGATCGGTACCTCGTCTCTGGTCACCGACGGAAACCTGGACCCGGCCAAGGCGGATTCCCTCGCCGCGTCCGTGGCCGGCCTGGTCCGTGACGGTCTGCGCCCAGTCCTGGTGACCTCGGGAGCCATCGCGCTGGGAGCCGCCAGCCTTGGCGGCGCCCGCACCGAAGCAGCCACGACGCGGCAACTCGCGGCAGCCGTAGGGCAGGGCGCGCTGTTCGAGGCGTTCCGGTCCCGCCTGGCCGACCACGGGCTGACGGCGGCCCAGTTCCTGTTCACGCCGGTGGACCTGCTCGACGACCGGCATCGCGACGGAATCAAGTCCGTGCTCGGGCACGCCTTGGACCGAGGTGTCATTCCGGTGGTCAATGAGAACGACGCCGTCCAGGTGCGCAACAACGACATTCTCGCGGCGCTCTTGAGCGTGCTGCTCCAAGCGCACCGGCTCATGCTGCTCACCGACGTGCCGGGGCTGTACGGAAGCGATCCGCGGACGGATCCGGATGCCCGGCTCGTCCCCGAGGTCAAGGGGATGACGGTGGAACTGGAGCGCCTGGCCGGGGCGTCGGGCACCGGGCCGGGATCCGGCGGCATGGTCAGCAAGCTGGGCGCCGCGTGGATCACCAGCCTGGCCGGGGTCACGACCGTGATCGCCGCCGCGGGGGAGTCGGACGTCCTGGCCAGGGCGTTGCGTGGGGAACCCGTGGGAACCGTCGTGCACCCGTGTCCCGCCCCGCGCGGGTACGACCTCGGTCAGTTGTGGCGCGCGTTCGCGGGCCCGCCGCGCGGCACCGTCACCGTCCTGGGCCGCGTCGCCCACGACGGCGGAGCAGTGCCGCTCAGCTCCGTCGCGCGGACCGAGGGCACCTTCGCCGTCGGCGACATCGTCGACATCGTGGCGCGGGACGGCCGGCCGGTAGCCAGGGGCCGCACCCGTGCCAGCTCCCGTCGGCTGGCCGAGCTGTGCGCGAGCGAGGACGTGACCGAGCGCCGTAGCCACGACATGACCGTTCTGCACCACACCGAGTACGTCACACTTCAGGAGGTCTGCTGATGTCCGTCACCGAGATCTGCCGCGCCGCGGCCGCCGCGTCCCGCGAGTTGAGAGATATCCCCACCGAAGTCAAGGACCGCGTGCTGGAGCGGATCGCCGTGGCCCTCAGCTCGCACCGGGAGGAACTGAAGGCGGCCAACGCCCTCGACACCGACGCCGCGCGCCTGGCGGGAACCTCCGCCACCCTCGTCGACCGGCTCACCCTCACGGACAAGCGCATCGACGGCATGGCCGCGGCCATCCGCACCATCGCCGCGCTCCCGGATCCGGTGGGAGCGGTGACCGGTGGCATCACCCGGCCGAACGGTCTGGTCATCGAGCAGGTGCGGGAACCGCTCGGGGTGGTGGCGGTGGTCTACGAGGCCCGGCCCAACGTCACCGCCGATGTAGCTGCCCTGTGCCTGAAGTCCGGCAACGCGGCTGTGCTGCGCGGTTCGTCCATCGCGCAGCACAGCAACACCGCCATCGCAGCGGTGATCGAGGAGGTGCTCGCCGGACAGAGCGACATTCCCGTCGATGCCGTACGCCTTATCCCTGACACCTCCCGTGAGTCCGTTCTCGAACTGCTGCGGGCCGAGGAGTATGTGGACCTCGTCGTCCCGCGCGGCGGCCCCAGCCTGATCCAGACCGTCAAGGAGCACGCCAGGGTCCCCACCGTGATCGACGGCGACGGCAACTGCCACGTGTACGTGGACGCCTCCGCGGACCTGTCCCGTGCCACCGGCATCGTGGTCAACGGCAAGACCTCGCGGCCCAGTGTGTGCAACGCCGTGGAGACCCTGCTGGTCCACGAGTCCGTCGCCGGCCAGTGGCTGCCGGGCTGTCTCGACGAACTCGCCGCCCTCGGGGTGAGCGTGCGCGGTGACGAGCGCACCCGCGAGCTTTGGCCGAAGGCGGAGACCGCAGAGGAGAGCGACTGGTCGACCGAGTACCTGGACCTGGTTCTCGCCGTAAAGGTCGTCGTTGACCTCGACGAGGCACTGGACCACATCGACCGCTACGGGACCCGCAACGCCGAGGCGATCGTGGCCCAGGACATCTCGGTGGCCCGCCGGTTCGCCCGCCGTACCGACTCCGGCAGCGTCTTCGTCAACACCTCGACGCGGTTCTCCGACGGTGGCGAGTTCGGCTACGGCGTGGAGATCGGTGTCTCCACGCAGAAGCTGCATGCCCGCGGCCCCATGGGGCTGGAGTCGCTGACCTGTGTCAAGAACGTGGTCTGGGGCGAAGGCCAGATTCGCGTTCTGTGACTGCGCACCGGGCGACGCACGCCCGCGTCACCGTGCCATGAGAGGAGACACAGTGGCACTACGTCATTCGACCCTGGTGGACAGCCTTTCGGAGGCGGCTTCGATCAAGCAGAACAACCGGGTCTACGACTTGCGAGCCGACGGAGCGGATGTGATCACACTCTCCCTCGGCGAGGCCTTCTTCGATATCCCCACCCCGTCCTTCGACGAACTCGGGCCCGCCGCTCACCACTACTCGCACTCGCGAGGCGTACCTCTGCTGCGGCAGAAGCTGGCCAAGTACCACGAGGAGGGGTCGGGCACTCCCGTTGACCCCGACCGGGAGATCATGATCACCGCTGGGTCCAAGGCCGCGGTCTTCATGGCCCTTACCGCGCTCGTCGAGCCCGGTGACGAGGTGATCGTCCCGGAACCTTTGTGGGTGAGCTACCCCGACCAGGTCCGTCTCTGCCGGGGCATACCGGTCACCGTGCCGTGGGGCGGCACCGTGGAAGACATCGCCGCCCGAGTCACCCCGCGTACCCGGGCCGTTGTCATCAACAACCCGCACAACCCCACCGGTCGGCGGTTGACGGCGGCGGAGCTGCGCCGGCTGCACGAGCTGGCCGATGAGCACGGCCTGGCGCTCATCGCCGACGAGGTCTACAGCGAGTTCGTGCCGGACCACGAACCGTTCGTCTCCACGGGGGCGTTTGACCCGGACAGGGAGCACACCGTCATCTGCAACTCGATGTCGAAGAACTTCGGCATCTCGGGTTGGCGTGTCGGCTATCTCATCGCGGGCGAGGGGCTCATCGAGCAGGTGACCAAACTCCAGCAGCACCTGGTGACCTGCGCACCGACGATCCTGTGCCAGTACCTTGCGGAGAACTTCGAAGCGGTGCTCGCCTCCACCAGGCCGCAGATCCACGCCATGGTGGAACGGCGTGGGCGGGTCGCCGCGGCCCTCGCCGCGCGCGGTGTGGAGTGTCTGCCCGGCGACTCCACGTTCTATCTCTTCGCCTCGCTGGGCCGGTCCTCGCTCGGTTCGACGGAGTTCGCCGAGGAACTGCTCAGCCGGTACCGGGTGAGTGTCGTCGCGGGCGCCGCCTACGGCGCCTCGTGTGAGGGGTTCATCCGCGTCTCGATCGGCGCGGAACCCGAGGATCGGCTGCTGCGCGGAGTGCGCGCCATTTGCGATCTGATCGACGAAACCAGCACCGGAGCGGTCCGATGACCATCACCACCGTGTCCTTCATCGGCTGCGGCCGGATCACCCGGGCCATGGTCGAGGGCCTGGTCACATCGGGCTGGCCGGCGCAGAACCTGCGCGGGGTCTCCCGGGGCGGCAAAAGCGCGCGCGCCCTCGCGGAGGGTTTCGGGACGGTCGCGACGGCGACTGTGGCCGAGGCGGTGGAGCGGGCCGACCTGGTTGTGCTCGCCGTGGACCCGCCCGCGGCAGCCGAGGTGCTGCGGGAGATCCGAGCCAGCCTCGGGGGCCGCCAGCTGCTGCTGTCCCTGGTGGCCTCCTGGCCGGCCGACCGGGTGGCCGAGGCGGTTGGGCACGGCGCCCCGGTGGTGCGTGCCGTCCCCAACGTGGCGGTGGCCGCGTGCGCGGGGGCCACGGTGCTGTGTGCCGGACCGGGAGCCGGCCCCGGTCATCTCGCTGCTGTTCAGCGCCTGTTCGGTCGGACTGGGGGGTCGTTCCTGGTGGACGAGAAACACATGGAGACGGTCAGCGCGCTGTCCGGAGCCGGCCCCGCGCTGCTGGCCCAGTACGCGCGGACACTGGCCGACGCGGCGGCGGGACAGGGGCTGCCGGCCCGCCTAGCCGAACAGCTGACCGCGCACGCCCTACGGGGGACCGGTGAGCTGTTGGCGGGGACCGGGCACAGCACCGAGGACGTGATCGACTCCGTTGCCTCACCTGGCGGGATGACCCGGCAGGCGCTGGAGACCCTGGAGCGATCCGATCTGCCGAAGCGGGTCGCGGACGCGCTGACGGCGGCGGTGAACCTGTCACTGGCGCGGATGCCCGCGCGGGAGGAGAGCGCGCCCATGTGACGAATCCGCGGCTGCCCGCGCCTCTTCGCGGCCGGTAGGCAAGTGCCCCGCTACGGCCCCGGAGCGTACCGCCAGACCTGTCATCGGCCCGACTCCCGTCCGTCACAGGAGCATCGTTGTGTCCTCGTCCGCAAAGACCGTGTCCTATCTGGACATTCTCAAGATCCCCCATGCGCCACGCACCTTCCTGGCCGCGCTGGTCGCTCGGCTGGCCTACGGCACCGTCTTCCTGGCGCTGGTCCTGACCGTCAGTGCCGCGACCGGCTCGTACACCATGGCTGGCGGGGTACTCGCCCTCTTCGGTCTGACCAGTTCCGTTCTGGCACCCTTCCGGGCCCGGCTCGTCGACCGGTACGGCGCGCGTCGGGCGCTGCTGCCGATGGCCTGCGTCTGCGCGGTGCTGCTGGGCAGCATCGCCGTCGTGGCCTGGGAACCGGGGGCCCCCCGAGCGATGCTGTGGATCCTCGGTGGCGCGAGCGGAGCTACCGCACCGCCGGTCGGCCCGTTCATGCGCTCCCTGTGGGCGGCTGTGATCCCGTCCGACCGTGAACTCCTCCAGCGGGCCTACGCCCTGGACACCGTGACGGAGGAACTGATCTACGTCGTGGGCCCGTTGCTCGCCGGAGCCTTCACCGCCTTCGCGGACCCGGCCCTGGGCGTCGCGTTCAGCGCCGCACTGCTGCTGATCGGCACCGCGGCGCTGGTGGCCTCGCCGGTCGTGGCGGACCTGCACCTCGGCCCGCCCACGGAGCGGGAGGACCGGGCCGTGCCCGGAGACCGGCAGAGCGGGCCGAGAGCGGCACCAGCCGGGCCGTCGCGCCGTTTCTGGCCGGGAGGCGGCCTGCTCGAACCGGTCGTCATCACGGCGGGCCTCGGCGCCGGACTCGGTGCGCTGAGTCTGCTGACGGTGGCGTTCGCCGACGAACACGGCAGTGTGGCCTCGGTGTCCTGGATCCAGGCGGCGCTTTCGGTGAGCAGCGTCCTGGGCGGTCTCCTTTACGGGGCAGTGAGCTGGCGTCTTTCCAACCAGATACGCCTGCCGTTGCTCGCCGTTCTACTGAGTTTCTTCTGCGCACTTGCGGGACTGGCCGGTGGAATGGTTATGCTCGCTATTGTCATCGCCGGTGCGGGATTCCTTATATCGCCTGCCCTCACGACCGCTTATCTCCGAGCCGGTGAGGTGAATCCAGAGGGGAATTCGACCGAGGCAAACACCTGGGTGGGCAGCGCCTTCAATACCGGGAACGCCGCTGGTTCCGCAGGTTTCGGGCTGCTTCTGGCCCCATTCTCGGTGGCGGCATGTTTTGTGCTTGCCGGTGTGGTCATTTTCCTTCCGGCTGCCCTTGTCGCCCTTCGTGTCTGCTGGCAGAAAATGAGTTCAAAGAAAGAGCTTGCGGATTCACCAGGACCTGCTAGCTTGAATTCGAAATAAGGCCCGAAGTCCTGGGAATCCTAAATTCACTCGCAAAAGCTGATTGGGGAATGCTGTGACCATCCTGGAGAACGCGCCGACCGGTCTCGCCGAGGAGCAGAAGGTAGCTGTCCGCTCGGTCTATCAGGAGGTGGCCGCCGAGTACGACGAGCGCATCCCGGGTAGCGGGCCCACCGACGAGGGCTTCACCCAGGCCGAGCGTGACTTCGTGCTCAGCAAGGTGCGCGCCGGTCAGAAGGTGCTGGACATGGGGTGCGGTACGGGACGGTTCACCGTTCCCATGGCCGAGGCCGGCGTCCAGGTCACCGGCCTCGACATCTCCCGGGCCATGCTGGACGTCACCGAGGCCAAGCTGTCCGCTCGGGGTCTGTCCGGGGACCTGTACGAGGGGGACATGGCGCACCTTCCCTTCGAGGACAACTCATTCGACGTGGTGACCAGCATGCTGGCGCTGATGCACATCCCGCTCGAGGACCGCGAGGCGGTCTTCGCAGAGGTGGCCCGTGTGCTCCGTCCCGGCGGCCGCCTGGTCATCGGCGTCAAGAACGGCCTGTTCGAGCAGTTCTTCAAGGGCGACCGCTTCGCCGCCGTGGACATCACGGATGTCGAGGCGAAGCAGCTGCTGTTCACCAAGACGCGCGGCGGCAAGGACCTCACCGCGCCGTGGTACAGCTTCACCCCCCAGGACCTGAACGCGCTGTGTGCCGCTTCCGGCATGACCGTGACGCATCTGCGGGGCAACTCCACGATCTCCGCCTGGCTCGCCGACGAGGTGCTGCAGGACAACGGCGTCGCCGGTGTGGTGCGTGCCCTGGAGAAGAACCTGGGTGACGTCCCGCCGTTCAACCACCTGGGCTACCACATCCTCGTCGAGGCCGTGAAGCCCCGTCGCTGACGCCCCGTAGTGAGCACGGGCCGCACCGGACGCCGGTGCGGCCCGGCCCTCCGGCCTTTCCCGCTTTCCGTCCCGAGGAGAACCCATGGACATGCAGATGGTCGTCGTGAACGGCGAGGAGCAGTACTCGATCTGGCCCGCTCGGCTCGCCGTCCCCGGCGGCTGGCGCCGCGAAGGCTTCACCGGTGACAAGGCGGCCTGTCTGGCGCACATCGCCGAGGTGTGGACGGACATGCGCCCGCGGAGTATCCGGGAAGAGGTGCCGGCCCGGTGAAGGATGCGGCGGACGGACCGGCCGTCGCGCGCGGCCGGACCCTCACCGAGATCTTCGAGCGGCAGGCCGACCGGATTCCGGACGCCGTCGCCGTCGTGGGCGAGGACGGCAGCCTGACCTACCGCGAACTCGACGAGGCCGCCAACCACGTGGCCCACGAGCTGACGGGAGGCGGGCTGCGGCCAGGGCAGGCGGTGCTGTGCGCCTTCCCGCGTGGCAGCCGGGCCGTCGTGGCCCAGCTCGCCGTCTACAAGGCCGGTGCGGTACATGTGCCTGTCGACCCCGCCGCTCCGGCGGCGCGGCTGCGGTACCTGGCCGAACGGACTCGGGCCGCGGCCGTCCTCACGGACGACGGAGGTCCAGAGACCGGCACTGCGTGGGACGTGGCCGCAGGCACCGGGGCGGGCAACGGAGTACGTACGGATTCCACAGTCGGCCGTGATGTCCTGGCCGAGCTCACCCCGCTGTACAGCACCGTGGGTCTCGATCAGCGCAGCGCCCGCCGCCCAGACATCCAGGTGGACCCCGAGGAAACGGCGTACATCATCTTCACCTCCGGCTCGACCGGGGAGCCCAAGGGTGTCGTGGTGTCCCACCGGGCGATCGTGAGCACCACCCTCGCCCGGTTCCGCCACTACCCGGAGCCAGTGACCCGGTTCCTGATGATCTGGCAGATGACGTTCGACGCCGCCATCGGCTGCGTTTGGTGGGCTCTGGCGTCCGGCGGCACGGCCGAACTGGCGCCGGCCTCCCTCGACGGGATCATGGCCGCCGTCGACGCCATGCTGACCGGCGACAAACGGATCTCGCACACCGCGATGACCCCGTCGCACTATCGCACCGCGCTGCGCAGGCTGCCGGGTCCCTCCGCCGGGCCCGCGGCCATCCTCGTGGCCGGTGAACCGTGCCCGCCGCAATTGGTCACCGAACACGCCAGGCTCCAGCCGATGACCCGTCTGTACAACGAGTACGGGCCAACCGAGGCAGCCGTATGGTGTACCGGCACGGAGCTGCGTACGGGCGAGGAGATCACCGCCGGCACGGCGATCGAAGGCACCGGGATCCTGGTGCTAGACGAGGCGGGGCAACCGGTCTCGCCGGGTGGGCGGGGCGAGGTGTACGTCACTGGCGCCGGGCTCGCGACCGGCTACCTCCAGGACCCGCATCTGACCTCGCAACGTTTCCTCGACCACCCCGACGGGCGCCGCTATCGCACCGGTGACCTTGGGCGGCTGCTGCCAGACGGCCGACTGGTCGTGGTCGGCCGCACCGATCACCAGCTCAAGATCCGCGGCCATCGCGTCGAACCGGGCGAGATCGAGGCCGTCCTGCAGACCCACCCCGACATCGCGCAAGCCGTGGTGACCGAGAACCACGGCCAGTTGATCGCGTTCGTCGTTCGCCGTGCCGCCGCGGACCCCGCACCCCTCGCCGCGCGCTGAGCACACTGATCAGCAGACTCCCCGCCACCACTCACCGGCACGGCCCCGTCCTGCCCTGGGAGCGAAACACCATGACAGATTCCATCTCCGCACAGGTCAAACAGGTCCTCGTCGACACACTCGACGTCGATTTCCGTCCCGGGGACATCGACGACCGTCTCTCGCTCTACTCGACGACCATCAGTCTGGATTCACTGACCCTGCTCCGGCTCATCACCGAGCTGGAGCGGGTGTTCGGCTGCGAGATCGACGATGAGGCCGTGATGTCGGCTGATCTCGTCGACGTGGGCAGCCTGGTCGAACTCGTGCTCGGCCAGTTGGACGTGGCAGGCGTGGCCATGGCCCAGGCCGACCCGGCAGGACAAGGAGTACCCCAGTGACGGTGAGCACCGGCATGCCGCACCCCGTGCACCACACACCAGGCGGGGTCCCGACCCACTGGTACAACGTCGTCGCCGACCTGGCGGGATACGTGCCGCAGGAGCGCAGGCCCGCACAGCGGGCCGGGAGTCACGCACTGCGCCCGCAGCTCCCTCTGTCGATCTACCGGCAGAGCGTCAGCAACGAGCCGTTCATCGACATCCCAGCCGAGGTCCGAGCCGAGTACGAACGGTGGCGCCCCACCCCGCTGGTGCGGGCCCACCGCCTGGAACGGATGCTCCGTACCCCCGCGCGGATCTACTACAAGTACGAGGGGGCCAGTCCGTCCGGCAGCCACAAGCTGAACTCGGCCATCGCGCAGGCGTACTACTACAAGAAGGCCGGCGTGCGCGAGCTGGTCACCGGCACCGGGGCGGGCCAGTGGGGCACCGCGCTGGCTATGGCGTGCACCGCGTACGACATGGCGTGCACCGTCTTCATGGTGCGGTGCAGCTACGACCAGAAGCCGCAGCGGCGCCTGCTGATGGAGCTGAACGGTGCCCGCGTCATCCCCAGTCCGAGCGTCACCACCAAGGCGGGCACGTCGATCGTCGCGGACGATCCCGAATGCGCCGGCAGCCTGTCCGTGGCCAGCTCCGAGGCCCATGAGTACGCCAACGAAGGCGACGGGGTCCGGTACTCGGCAGGCAGCGGCGACAACCACGTACTGCTGCACCAGACGGTGATCGGGCAGGAAGCGCTCGCCCAACTGGAGGCGCTCGGGGATTATCCGGACACGGTGGTCGCCGCGCTGGGCGCGGGCAGTAACTTCGCCGGCCTCACCATGCCCTTCTACCGGGACTCGGTGACCACGGGACGCAGGGCCCGGCTGGTCGCCGTCGAGCCCAAGTCCTGCCCCAAACTGACCCGGGGCGTCTACACCTGGGATCACCACGACGCGCTGGGCAACACACCCATGTCCAAGATGTACACGCTGGGGCACAGGTTCATCCCCTCGCCGATCCACGCGGGCGGACTGCGCTACCACGGTGCGGCGCCGGTGATCAGTTGGATGTACCACGAGGGTCTCGTCGACGCGGTCGCTTACGGGCAGCGCGCCGTCTTCGAGGCGGGCGCGGCCTTCGCCCGCGCCGAACAGGTCATCCCGGCCCCGGAGTCGGCGCACGCCATCCGGCACGTTATCGACCGGGCAGAGCGGGCGCGGGAGACCAACACCCCGGAGACGATCCTGTTCAACCTCAGCGGCCACGGGCTCATGGACCTCGGGTCCTACGAGAAGTGGATGCAGGGCCTCCTGGAGGAAGACTCCGTCGCCGACGCCGAGGTCGAGCGGGCACTGGCCTCGCTTTCCCGGCCCGCAGGCGAGTGAGGAGCTGGCTGTGGACCTCGACTGGACACCAGACCAGCGCGATTTGTACGACCGGCTCCGTCGGCTGACCGCGGAACGGGAGACAGACGAGACGAGCGGAGCCGACCCGGACTGGGCGGTCCTCGCCCAGGCGGGCGTCATGGCCCTGCCCATCCCCGAGGAGTACGGCGGTCTTGGCCACTCGGCGCTCACCTGCGCGGTCGGTTTGGAGGGCCTCGGATACGGCTGCGCCGACACCGGGCTACTCGTCTCGGCAGGCGCGCACACCTGGGCCGTGGAGATCCCGCTGCTCACATACGGGACCGACGAGCAGCGGCGCGCCTACCTGCCCGCCCTCGCGAGCGGCCGCTCGGTCGGCGCCCACGCCATCACCGAGACCGGCTCCGGGTCGGACGCCCTCGCCATGGAGGCCACCGCCCGACCGAAGGGCGGCGGCTATGTCCTCAACGGACGCAAGCGCTTCGTCACCAACGCCCCCGACGCTGACGTCTTCCTCGTCTACGCCACGCTGGGCACGCAGTTCGGCTTCACCGGCGTCACCGCGTTCCTCGTCGAGCGCGGACACCCGGGGCTGCGCGTGGAGCCGGAGCACGAGAAGGCGGGACTGGTCTCGTGTTCATGGGGCCAGGTGGTACTGGACGACTGCGTGGTCGACGCGAGCATGCGGCTGGGCGCGGAGAAGCAGGGGTCGCAGATCTTCGCCACGGTGATGGCCTGGGAACGGACTCTGCTACTCGCTCCGTTGCTGGGAGCGATGGATCGGCAGATCGACGACTGCGTCCGACGGGCCCGTACACGGCGCCAGTTCGGACGGCGTATCGGCTCGTTCCAGTCGGTGTCGAACCGGATCGTGGACATGCAGCTGCGGCTGGAGACCAGCCGCGGACTGGTCCGCGCGGCCGCTTGGGAACTGGACCGGGCCGCCGGGGGCAAAGAGCGCGGGTCCGCCCTCCCGGAACTGGCGAAGCTGCACGTCAGCGAGTCAGCCGTGGCCACCTTCGAGGACGCGATGCAGGTGTTCGGCGGCTACGGCTACACCGAGGGCGCCGGGATCGCGCGGCGGTTGTCGGACGCGCTCGGTACCCGGATCTCGTCGGGGACGTCCGACATGCAGCGGGATGTCGTGGCGGCAAAGCTCGGATTGAGGTGAGGAAGCGATGGAGCGTTCGGGGGGCACGGTGGAGCTCTTGACCGACAGTGCCAGTGGCGGCGCCGGTGACGACGGCACGCTGACGGTCGGCCTGGCCAGGTCGGTGCGGGAGCACCCGGGGCGGCCCGCCGTTCGCGATCCGCGCCGACAGGTCAGTTACGCCGAACTCGACGAGATCAGCAACAGCGTGGCCAGCCTCTTCCTCCGGCGTGGGCTTAGGCCCGGCGCGCGGATCGGAGTCTGGCTCAACAAATCCGTCGAGGCGGTGGCCGCCATCCACGCGGTGCTGCGCGCTGGGGCCGCGTATGTGCCGCTCGACCCGACGGCGCCGCCCCGGCGCGTAGCCCGCGTGCTCGCTGACAGCGACGCGGCCTGGCTGATCACCACGCCCGAACGTGCCGCCAGCCTGCGGGAGTTGGTGCGTACGGGAGGAGCGGACCGCGGGGCCCGGGAATCGCCGGCACTGCTGCTCGTCGGCGACAGCCCGGAAAGCTCCGGGGACCGGGCCGCCGCGTCGTGGGAGGACACCCTCGTCCGGTACGCGGGCGCCCCCCGGGTCCGCGTACCGGACGGTCCGGACGACGTGGCGTACATCCTCTACACGTCCGGGTCGACCGGGGCACCCAAGGGGGTCGTGCTCACCCACGGCAACGCCCGTGCGTTCGTCGACTGGGCCGCCGACGAGTTCTCCCTGAGCCACGAGGACGTACTGGCGAGCCACGCGCCGCTGCACTTCGATCTGTCGGTCCTGGACCTGTTCGGCGCGAGCTCGAACGCGGCCTGTGTGTCGCTGGTTCCCGACCACTGGCAGGGTCTGGGTACCGCGCTGCTGCGGTTCGTCGCCGACCAGCGCGTCACCGTCTGGTACTCGGTTCCCACCGCGCTCCGGCGGATGGCCGAGGCGGCTGACAGCGCCCTGTTGTCCGGGTCTCGGCTGCGGGTCGTGGCGTTCGCCGGGGAGGAGTACCCGGTGCGGCACCTGCGGCAGCTCGCCGCGGTTCTGCCGAAGGACGCAGCGCTCTACAACCTGTACGGCCCGACCGAGACCAACGTCTGCACGTATCACCGCGTCGGTTCCGAAGACCTGGTGGAAGGGGCCGTCCAGGCACCTCCGATCGGCCGGATGTGCCCGTACGCGACGTCCGTACTGCTGGACCGCACCGGACTGGTGCTGTCGGCCACTGGCGAGGCGACCGTCGAGGCCACTGGTGAACTCTGCGTCGCGGGAGGCTCGGTGATGCGGGGCTACTGGAATGACGTCGCGAAGACCGCGCACAGCACCTTCGAGTCCGACGGTGTGCACTACTACCGGACCGGGGACATCGTCCGTCGCGGCACCGACGGCCAGTACACCTTCGTGGGCCGCGACGACGGCATGGTCAAGGTCAAGGGACACCGGATCGAGCTGGGTGAGATCGAGGCCGCCCTGGACAGCAGGCCGGAAGTGCGCGAGGCCGTCTGTCTCGTGGCCCCGGGGCCGGACGGCCAGCCCCGGCTTGTGGCCTTCGTGACGGCGGCGAGTGGGACCCGGCCCGAGGAGCGTGGCCTGCGGCGTCACTGCCGCGAAAGCCTGCCCGGCTACATGGTCCCGGAACGCATCGAGACCGTCCCGGCACTGAGCTACACGTCCACGGGCAAGGTCGACCGGCGGTCCATGGCCCGCCTCGCCGCGCTATGACGAGCCGCGCCGCTACCGGACGGGGGAAGAGCGGGGGATCAGTGGGCAGCCAAGGGGGATACGGCGTGCCGCGGAAGCTGGTGAGCAAGTACCGGGCGGGCTCGTACAGCGTGGAGACATGGGAATGGCCGAGCACCACGCTGGGCGTCGACAAGCGCGTCAGTGTGCTGGTGCCGGGCGGCTGCGCGACCGGAGTGCCGGTGCTGTACCTGCTGCACGGCTTCGGCGGCAGCAGGGAGACGTGGCTCAGCCGCACCCGGCTCCTTGAACACCTCGACGGGACCGGTCTGATGGTGGTACTGCCGGAGAGCGGCCGTCGCTGGTTCATCAACGATCACCGGGGCTTTCGTTACGAGGACTACCTCCAGGGCGAGCTCCTGCCCTTCGTCGAGGACACCTACGCCGTGCACGTAGGTCCCGGGCGGCGGGCCATCGGTGGATTCTCGATGGGTGGCGCGGCGGCGCTGATGCAGGCGCTGCGCCATCCCGGGACGTACGGGGTGGTGGTGAGCCATGCGGGAGCCTTCGAGGCCCCGCTGCGGGAAGGCGACCCCTACCGGCAGCTTCGCGGAGCCCGCGATCTCGCGATCCCGTCCGTCGAGGCGCATGAACGGGTATGGGGTCCGGTCGGCAGCGTGGTGCGGCGGCGGTACGACCCGCATGCGCTGCTGGCCGCGCTCCCGGCCGGCCCACGCCCCGTCGTGTACGTGGACGTGGGTACGGAGGACTACCCGAGGATCACCGCCATGAACCGCCGGATGGCCGGGGCGCTGCGGCGGGCGGGCGTCGTCACGGAGTACCACGAACGCCCGGGCGCCCATGACCTCACTTTCCTGGACCACGCTCTGCCCCGCTCCCTGCAATTCGTCGACGATCAACTGAGGAGGAACTGACGATGTGTGGCATCGCAGGCTGGGTCGACTGGGAACAGGACCTGACCCGGTCCGAGCCGGTTGTCCGCGGCATGACCAAGACACTGGCCCCGCGCGGTCCCGACGCACAGGACGTGTGGGTCCGCGGGCACGCCGCCCTCGGCCACAGCCGACTCGCCGTCATCGACATCGAGGGCGGCGAGCAGCCGATGGCCCGCACGGGGCGGGACGGTGGCCTGGCCGTGCTCACCTTCAGCGGCGAGATATACAACTTCCGCGAGCTGCGTGCCGAACTCGCCGCCCACGGCTGGACGTTCACCACCCGCTCGGACACCGAGGTCCTGCTGACCGCCTATCTGCAGTGGGGCACCGGCTTCGCCGAACGACTCGACGGCATGTACGCGTTCGCGATCTGGGACCGACGTACCGAGAAACTGCTCCTGGTCCGGGACCGTTTCGGCATCAAGCCGCTGTATTACGCCAAGGCCGGCGACGGGATCGTGTTCGGTTCCGAGCCCAAGGCACTGCTCGCCCACCCTGACCTCACGGCCGAACTCGACCGGGAGGGCGTGGCGGAGCTGATGTCCGTGCCCCGCGCCAGGACACCGGGACACGGCACCTTCCGCGGGATGAAAGAGGTCAGACCTGGACGGATGGTCGTCGTCAGCCGGTCGGGGTCGCGCGAGATCCCGTACTGGCAGCTGGAGGCCGGACCGCACACCGAGGACTTCGCCGCCACCACCTCGCGGGTGCGCGAGCTGCTGACCGACATCGTCCGGCATCAGGTGGTGGCGGATGTCCCCGTGGGCACTCTGCTGTCGGGCGGCATCGACTCCAGCGTGGTCACCGCGCTGGCGGCCCGGGAACTTGACGGTCGTCTCGCCGGGTTCTCCGTCAACCCACCGGCCGCGGGCAGGCCCGGGTCCGACGCCTGGCGGCCCAGCCCGGACGGCCCGTACGCAGAGCTGGTGGCCCGCTCCCTCGGCATCGACCACCTGGTCACCGACATCAGTGTCGACGATCTCGTCCAGCGGTTCGACGTCGGTGTCGGCGCCCGCGACCTGCCGGGCTGGGGCGACCTCGACACCTCGATGTACCTCCTGTTCCGGACCATCCGTGAACACTGCACGGTCGCGCTCTCCGGAGAGGCCGCCGACGAGATGTTCGGCGGCTATCTGTGGCAGCTGGAGGAGGACTTCGTCGGGCACTCCTCGTTCCCCTGGATGCACGGCAGGCGCCAGCCCGAGTTCCTGCTGCACGAGGACGTGCGCCGTGCCGTCGAACCGGGGCGTTACGAGGCGGACCGCTACCACGAGGCGCTCGGCGCGGTTCCGTCGCTGCCGGGCGAGGACCCGGTGCGGCGCAGGCAGCGCGAGGTGTTCCACCTGGGGCTGACGCATTGGCTGCCAGGCCTGCTCGACCGGCAGGACCGGCTGAGCATGGCGCTCGGCCTGGAGGTCCGGGTCCCGTTCGCCGACCACCGGCTGGCCCAGTACCTGTTCGACGTGCCTCCGGAACTCAAGGCGTACGGCGGGACGGCGAAGGCCCTGCTGCGAGGGGCGGCGGCCGGGCTGCTTCCCGACGAGGTGGTGAACCGGCCCAAGAGCGCGTATCCGGCGAGCCGCAATGCGCAGTATGTGGCGCGCATGAGGGAACTCGTCCTGGACCTGCTGGCCGAGCCGAACGCCCCCGTCTTCGAGCTGCTCGACCGGGAGAAGGTCCGCGCGGTCGTCACCTCACGACTGGAGGGCCTGCCCGGACCCATCACCGCCGTGACACCGGCCATCAGCCTGTCCTATCTGCTGGAAATGAACCAGTGGCTGCGGTCCTACCAGGTGCGCGTCACGCTGTGACCAGTCCACGCTCTGTGATCGGCCGGATCCTGCCGCCATCGGCGGTCTGGGAGGAGGCGTTCGACGACTCGGCTGCCAGCGAGCTGTTCCCAGAGGAGGAAGCGGTGACGCGAGGCGCGGCGCCGCAGCGTGTCAGCGAGTTCCGGACCGTCCGCCGCTGCTCGCGACAGGCCCTGGAGAAGCTCGGAGTACCTCCCGCAGCGATCCTGCCCGGTCCTCGGCGGGAGCCCCGATGGCCCTCCGGAATCGTCGGCAGCTTGACGCACTGCGAGGGATACCGGGCCGCCGCGGTTGCCCGGTGTCATGACTTCGCCGCGCTCGGCATCGACGCGGAGCCTCACCTACCGCTGCCCGCTGGCCTGTTGCCCAAGGTCGCCCGGCCCGAGGAACTGGTACGGCTCGCGCAGCTGACGGCCCGCTACCCCACAGTGCACTGGGACCGACTGACCTTCAGCGCCAAGGAGTCCGTCTACAAGGCCTGGTCCCCGCTGGCCCAAAGCTGGCTGGGGTTCCACGACGCCGCCCTCATCATCCACCCGCTGCGGCGCACCTTCCACGCCCGCCTGTACGCGGCCGGGTGCGTGCTCGATGGTCGGCCCCTCATGGCCATGACCGGACGCTGGACCGTCGAGGGCAGCCTGATCGGTACCTCGGTGGCTGTCGACGCACCGGTGACCGCGCTTCCGCACGGCGCCGCCACCACAGCCGCTCCGCCCCACTCGGCCATCTGCCGCTCATGAAGGGACCAGCCATGTCCGACACCTCTGCCCCTACTGTGGATACGGCCCGCGAAGCGGTGTCCCGGCGCCTGCTGATGTGTTCGCCCCGGTACTTCGACGTGACTTACAGCATCAATCCCTGGATGGACCCGGCGAAGCCGGTCGACGCCGGCGCGGCACGCCTGCAGTGGGAGCAGCTGCGGGACCTGTATGTGTCGCTGGGTCACACCGTTGAACTGATCGAGCCTGATGAGGACCTACCGGACATGGTCTTCGCCGCCAACGGCGCCACCGTGGTGGACGGCAAGGTCCTGGGCTCCCGCTTCCGGCATCTGGAGCGGACCGCGGAGGGCCCTGCCTATCTGCGGTGGTTCACCGACAACGGCTTCCCGGACGTGCTGTGGCCGGAGTACGTCAACGAAGGCGCGGGCGACTACCTGCTGGCGGGCCGCACGCTGCTGGCCGGCACCGGATTCCGTACCGACCCGCGCTCGCACGCCGAGGCACAGGAATTCTTCGGGGTTCCGGTCGTCGGACTGACGCTGGTCGACCCCCGCTACTACCACCTGGACACGGCGCTGTGCGTGCTTGCGCCCGGCGAGGTCATGTACAACCCGGCCGCGTTCTCGCCGGGCAGCCGCGCCGTGCTCCGGGAGATGTTCCCAGACGCGATCCTGGCCGGCGCGGAGGATGCGGCGGTGTTCGGCCTCAACGCCTTCAGCGACGGCCGGAATGTCATATTGCCCGAGGCCGCGCTTTCTCTCGCCGCGCGGTTGCGGGAGCGCGGATTCAACCCTCTCGGGATGGATTTGCCGGAACTCCTCAAGGCGGGTGGCGGAGCCAAGTGCTGCACCCTCGAACTGCACCCAGCCGTGCACCTTGACGGGGCTTCCTGCTGACTTTTGGACTCAGCTGAATCAACTAGGCCGGTTGGCCTCGAATCAAGGATGGTTGAATTGGTGCTGGAAATATGGGATCCACAGAGATACGACGGCCTCAGACGTCAGCTCATCCCCTCCTTTGACCTGCTGTACGAGAGTGCTGCGGCTGCCCTCAGGATGTCGGTTCCCGAGGAGGGAAGGATTCTTGACCTCGCAGCTGGGACGGGGTTGCTTTCGGCTGCCGTCCGGAATGTTCTCCCCAAGGCCGAACTTCTCTTGACGGACGGCTCGGAGCGTATGCTGGAAAGGGCACGCGAGCGGTTTTCCGGTGATGAGTCGGTAGGATTTCAGATAGCTGATCTTGAGTCACCGATCCCGTCGCAACCGTTTGACGCCATCATGTCAGGGCTCGCGATTCACCATCTGCCACATGAGGGCAAGCGCGACCTGTTCCGCCGTGTCCACGATGCCCTGGAGGACGGCGGTGTCTTCGTGAACGTGGAGCAGATCCGGGGGCCGGACGCGGCAGTCGAGGTCATGTACGACCAGCGGCACGAGGACCACGTGCAGAACTCACAGACCCCGCCGGAGGAATGGGCGGCGGGTCGTGAACGGATGAAGCACGACATCTGCGCTGACCTTGATTCGCAGCTCACCTGGCTGCGGGAGGCAGGCTTCGCCGTGGTCGACTGCCTGGTCAAGGACTGGCGCTTCGCCTGCTACGCGGCCTGGCGACGCTCATGACGTCCGTGCTGGTAGAGGCGGTGCGGCAACACCGGTCCAGCGACTGCGCCGTGCGTACCGTCGATGGCGTCGCGGCCAGCTACGCGCAACTACTCGACTTGGTCGACACCATGGCCGCCGGTCTGACCGAGCACGGTGTCCAGGCTGGGCAGACCGTGGCCTTTGCCCTGCGTAACAGCGTCGAGTACGTGGCCTGCATTCTGGCCGTGGCGGAGGTCGGGGCGCGGTATGTCCCGCTGCTCTCGAACTTCAGCGCCGACGACGTCAGCAGGGCGTTGGAGCGGACGGAACCGGTACTCGTCGTGACTGACGGCAGCCGTGAACTTGCCCTGGAATCCCTGACCACGGTGCACGTCAGTGCCCTGGCTCGTTCTGGCACGCGGCGGAACAGGGCAGGAGACACCGTTCACGCCGGCGTGTTCCGTATGCTGTGGACGTCCGGGTCCACGGGATTCCCCAAGGCGGTGGCCTGGCGGCAGGACAAGTTCCTGACAGAGCGGCTGCGCTGGTTGGCCGACTCCGGAATCTCCCGCGGAGATGTCTTCTTCTGCCGTCACCCGCTCGACGTTGCGCATGCCACAGACCTGCATATGTTCGCGGCTCTGCTGTCTGGCGGAGAGCTTGTTCTCGCGGATCCCGGTGCCGACGCCGACGCGGAGCAGCTCCTGCAGCAGCTGACCGAGTACCGGGTCACCGTGATGAGTGCTCTCCCCAGTCACTACGAGGATCTGGTGCGTGCGCGGCAGCGCCCCATACCCGTGAACAGCACGACGGTAGACCTGTCCAGACTCAGGCTGCCGCTGTGCGGAGGCGCCTATCTCAGCCCTCTCCTCATACGCGATGCTGAACGGATCCTCGGGATAGGGATCCGGCAGATCTACGGGTCCACCGAGTTCGGCCTCGCCATGGGAGCGATCAACGAACCCCATGGCCCCGAGGGGTCGATGGTCCCGGTCGAAGGGGTGAGTACCCGCCTCGTCGCACTGTCCGACGGCACCGATGTGCATGGGACTTCGGTGATCGGCGAACTCGTCCTGCGATCCGACTGCACCAGTGAGGGGTACCTGTTCGACCAGGTGGCACACGAGAAGACGTTCCGTCACCCGGAGTTCTGGACGGGGGACGCCGCAGAGCGCCTGCCGGGCGGTGCCTACCGCATCCTGGGGCGGGTGACCGAGGCGCTCCGCTCCCTCGACGGCCCCCTTCTCGCGCCGGTGCTGGACGAGGAAATCACGGCGGACGGGACCGTCGCCGAAGTGGCTTCGCTGCCGATGACGCCTGGCGGCTATGGCGCTGCGGTGAGCGTGGTGGCGGTCCCGTCTCAGGGGTCCTCCGGGGCGCAGGCACGTGAAGTCGTGGCAAAGGTTCTGGCCAGACACGGTCTTCGCGGCACGGTGCACCTCGCTGACTCGCTGCCCAGGACGCCGGTCGGCAAGACGGACAAACCCCGGCTCCGACAGCTGTATCTCACTGTGGGAGGCCCCCGTTGATCCCCTGCTACGACCAGGGTGAAGGACCCCCGATCGTCGTCGTGCTGGGGCTTGGCGCAACGGCTGCCTTCTTCGACGACGCCGCTCAGCGCCTGGCGCGGCGCCATCGGGTGGTGGTCGTTGAGCTGCCTGGCCATGGTGCGGCCCCGGGCGGCGAGGCCACTGTCCAAGAGGCGGCCCGCCGGGTGCTGCGCGTCTGCGACGAGAGATCTCTACGGGAAGTGACGCTGCTGGGATGGTCGCTGGGGGCCACGGTCGCCTACGCGTGTCTGGCCCAGGACTCGGCGGCACGGATCAACGCGCTTGTCTCCGTGGAGCAGACGCCGCGGCTGACTCTGGGCGAGAACTGGCCCCATGCGGCATTCGGCGGCCTGGCCCCTGAGGGAATCGGCGATCTGGCCGGGAGTATCACGGCCGACCCCGCCGCCTTTGCCGGGACCCTGGTGGGAAGTTCCTTCGCCGCGGGCACCGAACCGGACCCGCACATGGTGGACCGCCTCGTGGCCGAGAGCCTGACGTGTGATCCCACGGCGATGGCGGCCTTGCTGACCGACGCCGCGGGCCAGGACTGGCGGCAGCGGCTGACGGACGCCGTTACGGTCCCCTCGCTGATCATCCATGGAGCGCGAAGCCAGGTGTACCCCACAGACGTTGGGTCCTGGTTGGCACGCGCGTTGCCCGGATCCCGCTTCGAACTCTTCGCGGAGAGCGGGCACCTCCCCTTCATCGAGGAGCCGCAACGGTTCGTCAGCACGGTCATCGATTTCGCCTCGACCGTCGTCCATCCACTCAACGTGGCGCTCTGAGCGCCCACCGAGGAGAGCAGGAGAGCACACGTGCACGCGGAAGCCCAAGATTCCCCAACGCCCCTGCAGCGCATTGCCTGGATTTACCCGGAGCGTCGAACTCCATGGCAGCGCGAGTACGAGGAGAACGCTGTCTGGACTCCGTACCAGAAGATCGCCGCCGAGCTGGGCCTCTCAATGACGGTGAACAAGCCGGAGGAACTCGCCGTGGACGCCGTGGACGCCCGGCACCCGAAGGTGTTCCTCAAGGGTGAGCGAGTCACCCCCGAGGACACTCTCTTCGTGACATCCCTCTACTCGCTGCCCCACCAGACTGTGGATGTCGCCGCTCAGCTGTTCACCTTCACGCTGCTCGAACGCCTTGGATTCTTTCTGCCGGTGCCACCCGCCCTGTCCTATATCGGAGGTGACAAGGCGGCCACCGCGGTGCACTTGAAGGACAGCCCGGTGCCTCTTCTGCCGACCGTACGCATCAGCAGCGGGCGTGAGGCGATGACGGGCCACTACGACCAGGCGCTGGCCGAACTCGACTACCCGCTGATCGTCAAGCCCGCCAACTGGGGCATGGGGCTGGGCATCTCCGTTGTCAACAACATCTACGACCTGCGCGGGGTGATCGGCCTCGCGGGCGGATCCGACACACCGCTCGTGGTCCAGCCCTACGTCCCAGGGGTCAGCGAGTACCGGATCTACACGGTGGACGGAGAGCCGCACACCGCACTGACCGGGAAGAAGGACGGCTACTGCCTGATGACCACCGACTCCGTGGGAGGCCGGCGTGAGCGCGGCTATACCGGTCTCCCCGAACAACTCGCGGAGACGGTGCGCTATGTGTGTGAGCGGATACCGGCACCGTACCTGTGTGTGGACTTCCTCCAGGACGGCGATCAGTTCTGGCTCTCGGAAATCGAGATGGACGGTGCGGTGGGTTTCAACGGCATACCAGAACAGGATCTGGCAGCACACCGGATCGTGGAAGCACGCTTCCGCTCCTACCTCCGGGGGCATGCTGCGTTCCTGTCCCAGCGTGCGGCGTCGGACGGGGTGACCGGGAGCCGATGACCGCTTCTCGCAGCCTCACAGGAGCAGAACCAAAGGAGTCGACGGGAGGGACCATCGGTTCTCTCCCCTGGGAGTCGATTTACCAGCAAGCGCGGGTAGTCAAGCAACTGGGGGGACCCTCGGTGCCCCGCGGTGCCTTGAGTCTTGCCGAGCTCCAGGTGACCGGCCCGGATTACCTCTTCACCGCGACGAGGGCCCGCGCAGCGGACACCGGTTCGGTGATCATGGCGAGTGGGGGCACAACGGGCTCCCCCAAACCCACCTACGTGCCCTACCACCAAGCGCTGGAACGCCTGCTGACGGAATGGGCACCGCTGAGCCACGGCGCGACCCTACTCAACCTCTTCACCCCCGGCCGGTTGTGGGCCTCCCACTACTACCTGCAGGCCCTCGCCGAGCGTAGCCAGTGCCATGTCCTGCCTGCGGGTCCCTATCCGCCCCAGGACGTGGCCGCGTGGCTCGAACTGTTTCGACGGATGAAGGTCAGTGCCCTGGCCGGGACACCGACGGGACTCGCGGACTTGGCCGCAGGAGTGCTGGCCACCGGCGAGGAGTTGGCGGTCGACACCGTCATCTGGATGGCCGAGCCCTGGACTCCCGCGAAGGAAGAGATCGTACGCAGGGCGTTCCCCGGTGCTGGGTTCTGGGGCAACTACGGCTCGGTGGAAACGTATGTGATCGCCACCAACACCCCGGCCTGCGATCTTCGGACTCTGCACCTCATGCAGGACCAAGTGCTGGAACTCGACTCCGACGGCGCCCTTCTCACCCGGGCGGGAGACGGCTGGACGGTGCCCGTGGTCCGCTATCGCCTCGGCGACCGGATTGCGCCCGCCAGCTGCCGGTGTGGACGCCCCCGGGCCCTTCGGGTCGAAGGGCGGGCGGACGACTCGGTGAAGCTGCACGGCACTTTGCTGAGCATCAGTGAAGTGCTGGCAGCCGTCACGGCCGAGGCCGGTGTGACCGAAGCCCAACTGGTACTCACCCGCACGCCGGGCGCCCGGCACGTGGTCGACCAACTCACCGTTCAGCTGATCGGAAAGGCCGCCCCCGAACACATCCGCGCGGTCCTGCTCCGCCAGTTCTACAGCCTGGCACTTGTCGCCCAGCAGAATCCCGAGCTGCTGGCCGTGCGCCGGGTCGAGCGGCTGGAGCGGGTGGCCCGGACGAACAAGGTTCCCCCCATGGTGTGGAAGGAGGCCGGGCATGAGCACTGACCAGGTCCAGGACCCCGTTCGGTCAGAAAGCTCAGTTCGTGGGCGCCCCTGGCTGGTCCTGACCGTGTTGTGCCTGGCGTATTTCAAGGCGCAGCTGGACGGGGTAGTCCTGCCGGTGGCGCTGCCCAGTATCACGGCTGACCTGAACGCCTCGTTCCAGCAGACCGTCTGGGTGATGAGCGCCTACATCTTCACTCTGGCCGTCACGCTGATCACGGCTGGGCGCCTCGGTGACCTCTACGGAAAGCGGCGGGTCTTCTTGACCGGCGTCGCTGTGTTCACTCTGTGCAGTCTCGGTGGGGGGCTCGCGCAGAACCCGGAGCAACTCATCACCGCGCGAGCTCTGCAGGGGCTGGGCGCGGCGCTGATCATCCCGCAGAGCATGGCGCTGCTCGTGGAGACCTACCCCGCAGAACGGCGCGGCACCGCCCTGGGCATCCGGGGCGGCGCCGGAGGTGCCGCCGCAGTGGCCGGACCGGTGGTCGGCGGACTGCTGGTGTCCCTGGCGGACTGGAGGTGGATCTTTTTCCTCAACCTCCCCCTTGGCATAGCCATTCTGGTCCTCGCCTGGCTGGCCCTCCCCGCCGCGACGCAGCGGTCGCGTCGGCTGGACCCTTTCGGCGTCGCACTCTCCTCCGGCGCGCTGCTGGCCTTGGCGGTCAGCCTCAACCAGGGAGAGAGCACGGGGTGGGATGCCTGGATCTGGTGGACCATGGGCGGGGCCTTTCTGCTCGCCGTCGTGTTCGTCGGACAACAGTGGCGCTGGCAGGAGCGTGAGCCGCTGGTGCCGTTCGGGATCTTCCGGGACCGGAACTACACCGTCATGAACTTCTATGCCGTGCTCACTTCGGTCACGATGATCGGCCTGGTCCTGGTCATGTCCGTCTACTTCCAGACAGTCCTGGGGTTCAGTGCCTTGCGAACCGGGCTCATTCTCATGCCTGCTTCGTTGTTCTCCATGGCACTGAGTCCGTTGGCTGGGAAGCTCAGTGACAAGGTGGAAGGGCGGTACCTGCTGCTCGTCGGCGGCGCTTTGACCACGGCCGGAATGCTCTGGATGCTGTATGGCATGCGGCAGAGCGCGCACTGGCAGGATTTTGTGGTGGCTATGTGCGTTATCGGCGCGGGCAATGCCTTCCTGCTCACCCCGTTGTCAGCGGTGGCCCTGTACCGCGTCACGCCGGAGACAGCTGGAGCCGCCTCCGGCGTGCTGGTTACCAGCATGCAAGTCGGTGCCATGATCGGCGCGGCGGTGGTGGGGGGACTGCTGGGAAGCGTCAGCGGGGCGCCAGTACTGGATTCCAGCAGGCTGCTGATGGCCGTATTCGCGCTGACCGGCGCACTCGCTGCCGCGCTCTGTCTCGCTGCGCGTAAGAATCTTCCCCTGGCGGCCCCTCGTGACACTCCTGCGGAGTCCCGGGAGTGAGCGCCTAGCTGGCCTTCACCGTCCGGGGAACCTGACCACTGGCAGTGACGGATTCTGCTGCCGAGGACTCTGCCACCACGACGAAACGGTCGTCATCGTGATCACGATGGCGGCCGTTTCGCTTTGTGCTGGTGTGGGTGTCTTAGGTGTTCTTGGGGGCTGGTGTGAGGTGTCTCTCAGGTGCCGGGGATCGTGCCGGTCAGCGCAGGACGAGCAGGACGGCCAGCGCGATGAGTAGCGAGTCGATCCGGTCCAGGAGGCCGCCGGAGCCGGGGAGCCAGTGGCCGGTGTCCTTTGCCTGGGCGCCTCTTTTGATCATGGATTCGACGAGGTCGCCGGCCGGCCCGCCGACCGCCACCGCGATCGCCATCGGCCAGGTCAGCGCGGACAGTACGGCGAGCACGCCGAGGCCCGCCGCCGCCCCGGCCAGCGTCCCGCTCCAGCGTTTGGCCGGTGACAGGGGCGACAGGCGAGGACCGCCCAGCCGGGGACCGGCGAAGTACGCCACGATGTCGGCGACCGAGACCGCCATGAACAGGGCCAGCGCGCTCGCCCCGAGCGGCACCAGCGCGGCCAGCACGCCGAGCCAGGCCAGCCCGAGCAGGCCGGAGCCGAGTCGGCGCCCGCCGTGTTCGGTGTCGCCGGACAGGAGCGGCACCGCGGCGACCGCGAGTGCCCCGAGCGCGGCCACCCGGAGTTCCTGGCCGGGTGCCAGCCAGGTGGCCAGCACCACGCCCGCCACCGCTGAGGCCAGTACGCCCTGGTCCGCCCAGCCCAGTGACATCAGCCTGCCGAACTCCAGTACGGCGATCACCGCGACCACGAGGGCGAGGGCGGCGGCACCAGGGCGGCCCAGCCAGAAGGCCCCGGTGACCAGGGGCACTCCGACCGCCCAGGCGCACCACCGGGTCAGCAGCTCACGGCGCCGGGATGCCGCCACCGCGATGCCCGCGAGGCCCAGCGCCCCACCGAGGTAGGGCGCCAGGGAAGCCACGGTGATCACCGCGCGGAGCCCCCGGCGACGGGAAGCGCGGGCAGCCCCGAAAGCGCGGGAAGCAGGACGTCCAGAGCGGCTCGGTACGCGGTCACGATGCGCGCGTTCTCGGTGGTGTCCTTGACCGCGACGCGCACCGTGCGCCCCTGGTACCGCGGTGACAACGGTGACAGGTCCCGCAGATATACGTCGCTCCGACGGCACTCGCCCACCAGTCGCGCGGCACTCGGCCCGCCGGACGGCAGCGTCAGGTTGAGGAAGTTCGCCACGCCTTCCTCGACCACCACGCGATCGTCGACCCCGGCCAGGTCGGTGGCGAGCTGGCGGCGCAGCTCATGGGTGCGACGCCAGCAGTCGCTGTAGTACGCCGGGTCGCGCAGGGCCGCCACCGCGGCCAGCTGCGCGGGGAGGCTGACGGGCCAGGGCGGTGTCCAACGGCGCAGCCGCGCCGCGGTGTCCGGCTCGGCCACCAGGTACGCGGCCCGCACGCCGGACAGCGCGTACATCTTGGACAGTGAGCTGCACACCACGACCCGCGGGTCCGTCGCGGCGAGATCGGCGAGGGACTCGGCCAGGTCGACATAGCCCAGGTACGCCTCGTCGATCCACCAGCGGGTCCGGGCCGGTGCGTCGGCGATCACCGAGCGCAACTCCGCGGCTGGTGCGTGGCGTCCGGTCGGATTGTTCGGGTTGACGACTACGACGAGGTCGTAGTCGCCCGCGCTGACGGTGGCGGCCAGCCGGGCCGGATCGATCCGCCAGTCGTCCTCACTCCGCAACCGGAACCGGTCCACCCGGCATCCGATCACCCGCTCGGTGACATGGGCGTACTCGCCGTAGCCCGGGTCCATCAGCAGCACCCTGCTCTGCGGGGTCAGCCACTGGCCAAATGCCCTGAAGATCAAGTCGGATGAACCGGCACCCACCGCGAGGGTGTCCGCGGAGAGCCCTCGGGCCGTGGCGATTTCCGCCAGCAGGCCCCCGGCGTCGGCGGGCGGCGAGGTCCGGGCGGCCCAGGCCGGATCGTCGGCGAGCGCCGCCCGCACCCCGGGAGCCGGTGCGAACCAGGCGTCCAGCACATCGGCGGCGACTACCTGGTGGCGGCGGTGCAGGCTACGGAAGTCCGTACCGATGGCGGTGAACGAGGCGCCGCCGTGTTCGCAGCCGTCCGGCCGGGGCGCGAACGGCATGTCCAGCCGCCAGTCCACCTCGGACCGTAGACGCTCCAGCAGGGCGCCGTACCGGCCCGTCGTGACCTTCGCCAGCTCGGCCACGCTGCCCGTCAGCACCTCGAACGTCACGGCGCCGCTGTGGACCGTACGGCCGACCGGGCGCAGGCCGACGGCCACGTACATGTCGAGCAGGTCGCTGCGCCCCATCGCCACCACCTGGCGACCGCCTCGGGCGGCGATCCAGCGCAGCGCCGCGTACATCAGGAGCGATGCCACCGCGGTGGACCGCCAGCGTGGCTCGACGGTGAGGATGCGCACCTCGAACACATCGCCCTCGTCCAGCAGCGGCAGCGCGTCACGGGTCAGGTACTTGTCCAGCGCGTACCGCCCCAGCCATGGCGGTGTCACACTGACGAACCCGATACGGAGCGCGCCACGCGCCGCGACCAGATAGACGTTGTCGCCGTCCAGGCCGTCGCGGAGCTGACCTGCGGGCACGGGCGCGTGCTGGCCCAACTCCTGTGCGTATACCCGGTGTCGCAGTTCGTGGATCCACTCGAGATCCTCTGGGGTAGCAGCGCGCAGCTGCAGGTTACGGCTCATGGGAACCTCTCTGAACTACGGGAGAGGCCTCATCGTCGGGCGCGGGCAACGTCCGCGTCAGAGCCAAGCGACGCACGCGGCCTGAGTACACGTACTCAGGCACGGCGATTCCCCGAGTGCTCCGTGACGACGGCCGCGACCGTGTCGGCTCTGCGGCTGCCCGGTCCGGCGGGTGTGGAGGGTGGGGGCGGCTGGGGTCGGTGGGGGTGGCGGCGGGGTGGCCTAGGCTGGGTGGGTGACGACTCCGCAAGCCGATGAACCCGCCTCGGATGGGCCGCGTGCCGACGCTGACGCCCCCGCCGCCGCCTCTGAGCGGGCTGGTGAGGGTGCGGCCCCGCGGCCCGAGGAGCGGCTGGAGCGGGCCGTGCGGGCTGCTGAGCAGGCGCTGATCGAGTACGAGATCGCGATGGAGACCTTCCGGGTCGAGGTGGACAACTTCTCCCGGCTGCACCATCAGCGGCTCGGGCCGATGTACGCACGCCTGGAGGAGCTGGACGCGCAGATCGCGGAGGCCCGGGCGGCCCGTACCGGTGACGCGGAGGACCTGCGGGTGGCGCGGGAGCTGCGGGCCAGGGTGCTGCCGATGCCGGACGTCGCCGAGCTCTTCCAGGACTGGATGGACTCGGACGGTCTGTCGCCGGAGGCCGCGGCGATGCTGACCGACAGGCCGGTACGTGCTCCGCAGCGGGTGCGGCCCAGCGACGAGGCGCGGCGGCTCTTCCGTGACCTGGTGCGCAAGGCCCACCCGGACCTGGCGCAGGACGACCGGGAGCGGGAGCGGCGGGACGCGTTCATCGTGCGGGTCAACGCCGCCTACTCGCTGGGCGACGAGGTGCGGCTGCGCGAGCTGGCTGAGGAGTGGGCCGCGGGGCCGGTTCCCGATGAGCTGCGGCCGAGCAAGACCGAGGAGCTGTACGTCCGGCTGGAGTGGCTGGCCAAGCGCAAGGAACTGATCACGCTGGTCGCACGGGAGCTGGAGGAGAGCGCGATCGGGTCGATGCTGCGGATGGCGCCCGACGACCCGGACCGGTTCCTGGAGGAGATCGGCGACCAGCTGCTCGCCCAGGTCGCCGAGCGTGAGCGGGAGCTGGCGGAGCTTGCCGCCGAGACGGGGCCTGGCGTCGGGTAGCGTCGGGGTATGGCTTTTGGATCTGGAGTGCCCACGGTCGGCGTCGACGCTCTGTCGGACGGTGACTTCCTGCTGGACGTACGCGAAGACGACGAGTGGCAGGCGGGTCATGCCGCGGGGGCGCTGCACCTTCCGATGAGTGAGTTCGTGGCCCGGTACGGCGAGCTGACCGAGGCGGCGCCGCAGGACGGCGGCCAGGTCTATGTCCTGTGCCGGGTCGGCGGCCGCTCGGCGCAGGTCGCGCAGTACCTCCTCCAGCAGGGTGTGGACGCGGTGAACGTCGACGGCGGTATGCAGGCCTGGGAGGCATCGGGCCGCCCGGTCGTGGATGACAAGGGACAGCCCGGCGCTGTGGTCTAGGGCCTGACCGGCCTGACCGGCCCCAGGGAGGGTCAGGCGAGGGGGTGGGCTCCGAGCAGCTCGCCGAGTGCCTCCTCGTGGGCCGCGGCCGGGCCGAGTGAGAGCTCGAGTTGCTTGGCCCAGGCGTGGTAGCGGTGTAGCGGGTAGTCGACGTCGGAGCCGAAGCCGCCGTGCAGATGCTGAGCGGTCTGCACCACGCGCCGTACGCCGTCCGACGCCCAGATCTTGGCCACGGCGATGTCCCCCGCGGCGGGCAGCGCGCCGTCCGCGCCGGTGGAGATCCGCCAGGCCGCCTGCCAGAGGGTCACCTCCATCGCCCGCAGGTCGATATAGCGGTCGGCGGCCTGCACGGCCACCGCCTGGAAGGTGGCGATCGGGAAGCCGAACTGCTCTCGCTTGCCCGTGTACTCACTCGTCATGGCCAGCACGGCCTCGCCGAGCCCGAGAGCGAGCGCGCAGGTGCCGGTGGCCAGCAACTGGTGCAGCCGCTCCCAGGCGCCGTCCACGTCGATCAGCTCGCTGGCCGGAAGGCGTACGGCGGCGAGGTGGAGCTCGCCGAGACGCTCGCCGCTGGTGGAGGTCTGCTCCGCGATCCGCAGCCCTTCCTGCCCGGTGGGGACCAGGGCGAGGACGGTACGGCCGTCGGCGGTGTGCGCGGGGACGACCACCAGATCGGCGTTCGGGGCCCAGGGCACGGCCGTCTGGACGCCGTCCAGCACCCACTGCGGACCGTCCTGCCGCGCGGCGACAGCGCGCTCGGCCGGGTCGTGTCCGGTGCGGCCGTTCGCGGCGACGGTGAGCACGAGCGTGCCGCGGGCGGCGCCCGGCAGGACGCGCCGCTTCAACTCCTCGCCGCCGAAGGTCTGTACGGCATACGCGGCCGCGCTGCTCTCCAGCAGCGGAACGCGGGCCAGGACCCTCGCGGACTCCCGCAGCACCAGGCACAGCGCGATGGCGTCGAGCCCCGCCCCGTCGTACTCGCTTCCCAGCAGCAGGCTCAGCAGGTCCGCCTCGGCGAGCCGCTTCCACAGCGCGCGGTCGAAGTCCTCGGCCACGGCCCCCGGGGAGAGCGCCGGACTGGGGACGCCATCCGGCGCGACCGGGGCGAAGACCGCCTTGGCCGCCTCGACGGCTGCCTGTTGCTCCTCCGTGAAGGTGAAGTCCACTGCACGTCCTCCCGCTCCCACGCCCGTTACCGCTGTCCGCGCCTGACGGACCGTCAAGATAGAACAGGTTCTAGGGGAAGGGAATGGCGTCAGCGGTCGAAGTCGAGCTCCACTCTCTCGGTGGTCGGATGGGACTGGCAGGCCAGCACATAACCGGCGTCGGTCTCCTCAGGCTCCAGCGCGAAGTTACGGTCCATCCGCACCTCGCCGTCGACCAGGAAGGCCCGGCAGGTCCCGCACACCCCGCCCTTGCACGCGTACGGAGCGTCGGAGCGGTTGCGCAGCACCGTCTCCAGCAACGACTCGCCGTCCTGCACGGGCCAGCTGCCCGAGCGCCCGTCCAGCGTGGCGGTCACCGTGCTGTGCGCCGGGGCGGAAGCGGCAGCCGCAGCCCCGGCCCCAGCCGTGGGTGCCTGGGCGACACCGTCGTCCACATGGAATATCTCCTCGTGGATCACGGCCCGCCGCACCCCGAGCGCCCGCAGCGCCCGCTCGGCCCCCTGCACCAGGCCGAAGGGCCCGCACAGAAACCACCCGGATATCTCCGCGACGGGCAACAGCTCGGGCAGCAGCGCCGTGAGCCGCCCCTCGTCGAGGCGCCCGGATGGCAGGCCCGCCTGCTGCTCCTCCCGGGAGAGCACCGTCACCAGCTGGAACCGGTCCGGGTAGCGGTCCTTGAGGTCCGCCACCTCCTCCAGGAACATCGTCGACGCCGTGGTGCGGTCGCTGCGTATCAGGCAGAAACTCGCGTCGGGCTCCCGCGCCAGCAGCGTCGAGACGATCGACAGCACGGGCGTGATGCCACTGCCCCCGACCACCGCGGCGTAGCGTCCTGGCCGGGGCTCCAGGGTGAATCGTCCGGCGGGCGTCATCACCTCCAGCTCGTCGCCGACGGCGATCTCCTTGTGGGCGTACGTCGAGAACTCGCCGCCCTCCACGACCCGTACTCCCACCCGCAGCGTGCTCGGCCCTTCAGGGGCCAGGGCGGGGGAGCAGACCGAGTACGTGCGCCGGATCTCGCCGCCGTCGACCGTGCGGCGTACGGCGAGGTGCTGGCCCGGCGTGTAGCGGTACTCCTCGCGCAGGTCCGCGGGGACCTCGAGGGTCAGGGCGATGGAGTCGTCCGTGAGCCGGTCGAGGGCCGTGACCCGGAGCGAGTGGAAGCGGGCCCGGGTTCCGGCGGCCATCACAACTCCTTGAAGTGGTCGAAGGGTTCACGGCAGCTGACGCAGCGACGCAGTGCCTTGCAGGCGGTCGACGAGAAGCGGCTCAGCAGTTCGGTGTCGTTGGAACCGCAGTGCGGGCAGCGCACCGACAGCGTCAGGGGTATCGGACCTTGGGCGGCATGGGGGCGGGGTGGTGCGATCCCGGCCTCGGCCAGCTTGCGGCGGCCCTCGGGTGAGATGTCGTCCGTCGTCCAGGGCGGCGAGAGCACCGTCCGCACGGCGACCCGCTCGATGCCGTCCTGGTGCAGCACCCGCTCGATGTCGGCGGACATCGTCTCGACGGCGGGGCAGCCGGTGTAGGTGGGGGTCAGCTCGACCTCCACGCTGCTCGGGCCCAGCACCCGCACGCCGCGCAGCACGCCCAGCTCCTCAAGGGACACCACCGGCAGCTCGGGGTCGGGCACCGCGCCAGCCAGCACCCTCAGCCGCTCCTCCAGGGGAGAGGGCGAGAGTGGGGCCGTGGGCGAGGCTGAGGTCACCATGTCGCCCCCGGGTGGCTGCGGTGCAGATGCTGCATCTCGGCGAGCATCCGGCCGAACGACTCCGTGTGCAGCCCCTGACGGCCCGCTCCAGCCGACCAGGCTCCGCTCTGTGGCCCTTCCGGCACGGTCAGGGTCGCCCGCCCGATGACCTCGGTCACCGATGCGCGCCACCCCTCTTCCAGTGCCTGCCAGTCGATGTCGAGGCCGTCGACTGGCCAGAACAGCTCGCCGGTGAAGCGCCACAGTGCGTCCAGCGAACGCTGCGCCCTGCCGTGGCTCTCGTCCGTTCCGTCCCCGAGGCGCAGCGTCCACTGCTCGGCGTGGTCCTGGTGGTACGTCACTTCCTTGACGGCCTTGGCTGCCAGCGGGGCGAAGGGCCCGGAGGAGTTCGCCAACTGCTGGTACAGCAGCCGCTGGTAGGTGGAGAAGTACAGCTGGCGGGCGATGGTGTGGGCGAAGTCGCCGTTCGGCTGCTCGACCAGTTGGAGATTGCGGAAGGCACGCTCCTCGCGCAGGTAGGCGAGCTCGTCCTCGTCACCGACGAGGGACAGCAGCACCCGCGCCTGGCCCAGCAGGTCGAGGGCGATGTTCGCCAGGGCGACGTCTTCCTCCAGGACCGGGGCGTGCCCGGCCCACTCGCCCAGTCGCTGGGCGAGCACCAGCGCGTCGTCGCCGAGGCAGAGCGCGGCGGGGGCAGTCACCGTGGGTGCCTGGGTCACAGGTGCTTCACCCCTTCCGGGATCTCGTAGAAGGTCGGATGGCGGTACGGCTTGTCGGCGGCGGGCTCGAAGAACGGGTCCTTCTCGTCCGGTGAGGAGGCGGTGATCGAGGTGGACGGCACCACCCAGATGGAGACGCCTTCGCCGCGCCGCGTGTAGAGGTCACGGGCGTTGCGCAGGGCCAGCTCCGCGTCCGGTGCGTGCAGGCTCCCGGCGTGGGTGTGCGAGAGCCCGCGGCGCGAGCGTACGAACACCTCCCACAGGGGCCACTCGGTCGAGCTGCTCATGCCGTCGCCTCTTCCCTTACCTGCTGTGCCCGCTGTGCTTGCTGTGCCTGCGGGGTGTGCTTCGCGGCGTACGCGGCTGCCGCGTCCCGTACCCAGGCGCCTTCGTCGTGGGCCTGCCTGCGCTGGGTGATCCGCTGGTCGTTGCAGGGGCCGTTGCCCTTCAGGACGGCCCAGAACTCGGTCCAGTCGATCGGGCCGAAGTCGTAGTGGCCCCGCTCGTCGTTCCACACCAGGTCGGCGTCGGGGAGCGTGAGGCCGAGCGACTCGGCCTGGGGGACGCAGATATCCACGAAGCGCTGGCGCAGTTCGTCGTTCGAGTGGCGCTTGATCTTCCAGGCCATGGACTGCTCGGAGTGCGAGGACTCGTCGTCCGGCGGGCCGAACATCATCAGGGACGGCCACCACCAGCGGTTCACCGCGTCCTGAGCCATCTCGTGCTGGGCGGGTGTGCCACGGCTCAGAGCGAGCAGCGCCTCGTACCCCTGGCGCTGGTGGAAGGACTCCTCCTTGCAGATCCGGACCATGGCCCGGGCGTAGGGGCCATAGGAGCAGCGGCACAGCGGCACTTGGTTGGTGATCGCGGCGCCGTCCACCAGCCAGCCGATCGCGCCGACGTCCGCCCAGGTCAGCGTCGGGTAGTTGAAGATCGACGAATACTTCTGGCGGCCGCTGTGGAGCTTGTCGAGCAGCTCGTCCCGGCTGGTGCCGAGCGTTTCGGCGGCGCTGTACAGGTAGAGCCCGTGCCCCGCTTCGTCCTGGACCTTGGCCATCAGGATCGCCTTGCGGCGCAGCGAGGGCGCGCGGGTGATCCAGTTCGCCTCTGGCTGCATGCCGATGATCTCGGAGTGGGCGTGCTGCGCTATCTGCCGCACGAGCGTCGCGCGATAGGCGTCGGGCATCCAGTCGCGCGGTTCGACGCGCTCATCGGCAGCCACGGCGGCGTCGAACGCCGCCGCGTGGTCCGCAGTCACCGTTGACATGCACGGCCCCCTGAGTTCGAGATCGTGGCCGAGCGAAACGGTCTACCGACCGATCGTTCGGTTCGTGGATTTCAATGGTGGGTCCGGCGGCCTTAAGCTGTCAACCCTGTGGATAACCTCACGGACGCTGTGCGAGAAGGCCGCGCCTGAGTACCGTTCCGGTGCGAAACAGCAGGCGGAACGGAAACGGGGCGGAATGGACTCGTACGACAAGGACGCGTGCTCCGGGCTTGACGGCCCGGTGGGGCCGCCAGCCCCTGCTCCGGATGCTCCAGACGGTCCGGACGCCCGCACCGGCATCGTCGCGCTCAGCGCCCCGTACCAAGTCGTGGCCGCCCTCGCACTGGCCCTGGTCGCCGTCTTCGCCTGCGTCCACATCGCGATGGTCTTCCTGCACGTCGCGCCCGCGAACACCGTCACCAAGCAGCACGGCCAGGCGGTCGACAGCTGGATCTACCCCGAGTTCGAGCAGAACTGGAAACTGTTCGCCCCCAACCCGCTGCAACAGAACATCGCGGTACAGGCTCGCGCCCAGATCCGTACCACCGACGGCTCCACCCGCCAGACCGGCTGGTACGACCTCTCCGCCCAGGACGCCAAGGCGATCGACAGCAATCTGCTGCCCAGCCACACCCAGCAGAACGAACTGCGCCGCGCGTGGGACTTCTACACCGGCTCGCACGACAACGAGAACCGCCCCAATGGCCTACGCGGCGAACTCTCCGAGCGCTACATCCGCCGCATCGTGCTGCTACGTCTGGCGGACGAAGAGCCCGAAGGCACCGTCCAGCGGGTCCAGGTGCGCTCCAAGACCACCCGGGTACAGCCGCCGCCCTGGAGCGGCGAGAGGTTCGACCGCAAGCCCGTCTACCGCGAGCTTGAGTGGTGGCCGGTCACCTCCCGCGACCTGGAGGTACGCGCCCGATGAGCCACCTCGACCACGCCAGCGCCCCGGCCGCGCGCGGCCTCACCCGTGTCACCAGCGCCGCGCTCGGCCCGTACCAGAGCGCCATCGTCCGTATCGGCTTCGCCGCCACCTGGCTGTTCTTCCTGCTGCGCGAGATCCCGCACCGCTATGAGCTCTACGGGCCCAGGGGGCCGTGGAGCTGGGACATGGCCGAGCAACTGATCGCGAACAACCACGCCTTCACGGCCCTCATGTGGTCCGACAGCCGCGGCTGGTTCGAGGCCGTGTACGCCCTGGCGATCGTTTCCAGCGCGCTGCTGCTGCTGGGCTGGCGGACCAGGACCATGTCCGTCCTGTTCATGATCGGCGTGCTCTCGCTGCAGAACCGCAGCGTGTTCATGGGGGACGGCGGCGACAACGTCATCCACCTCATGGCGATCTATCTGGTGCTGACGCGCTGCGGACAGGTCTGGTCGCTGGACGCCCGCCGGGCGGCCCGCCGTACGACGACCAAGGCCGGGCCGCAGGCGCCGCCACGCGACTGGGTGGGCCCCAGCCTGTGGTCGGTGCTCGGAGTGATCCTCCTCGCGGTCACCGTCACCGACCGGCTGGGCGGGAAGCTCTGGATGGCCCTGCTCTTCTGGGGCCTGTGGATCGCGCAGGGCCTGTGGTGGGCGGTCTGCCGCTATCGGCCGCACGGTCAGCTGCGCATCCTGCTCGACGTCATCGCCAACCTCGTCCACAACGGCGCGCTGTTCGTGATCATGGCTGAGGCCTGTCTGATCTACGCGACCGCGGGCTGGTACAAGATCCAGGGCAGCCGCTGGCAGGACGGCACCGCGGTCTACTATCCGCTCCACCTCGACTACTTCTCCCCCTGGCCGTTCCTCTCCGAGCTGCTCGTGGCCAATGGCACGCTGCTGCTCCTGGTCACCTACATCACGGTCATCACCCAGGTCGCCTTCCCCTTCACCCTCTTCAACCGCCGGGTCAAGAACGTGCTCCTAGCGGTGATGATGATGGAGCACGCGGTGATCGCCGTCGTGCTGGGGCTGCCGTTCTTCTCCCTCGCGATGATCGCCGCCGACGCCGTCTTCCTGCCGACCTCCTTCCTGAAGAAGGCGGGCGAACGGCTCTCGCGGGTACGCGAGCGGTTGCTCGCCCGCACCCGGCTGCCGAGGCAGCGCGGCGGCGACGAACAGCCCGAGCAGCAGGCGGAGCCAGCCGAGCACGCGCGCGTAGGGTTCACGCCATGACCTCGGACGAGGCGGGGCAGACCGCGACGACGTCGGACGCGGCGGGGCAGGCCGCGACGGCGGACGGCGCGGTACGGCGCTGGGGCGAGCTCAGCACCGCCTGCGTCCTGCTCGACGGCTTCCACGCCGTCAAGCACGCCCTGCGCTTCGGCGCCCGTATCCCGCTCGTCGTCACCAGCGACAAGGCGGCCGCCCTGGACCTGGCCGCCCAGCTGGCTCCCGATGTCCGCGAAGGGCTGGCGGCGCTCGCCGTCGAGATCCCCCGCGAGATCCTGCGCGAACTGCTCCCGCGGGTGCACCCGACCGGGGTCGCCGCCCTGGCCGTACGCCCCGAGCGCGCCGCCAACCTGGCCGCCCTGGCCCGTACGCCACGCCCAGCGCCCGTCGTCGTCCTCGACAACCCGCGCAACCTCGGCAACGCGGGCGCCGTGATCCGCCTCGCGGCGGGCTTCGGCGCCACCGGGGTCATCACCACGGGCACGCTGGACCCCTGGCACCCCAACGTCGTACGGGGAGCGGCCGGGCTGCACTTCGCGACGGCGGTGGAGGGGCTGACGGTCGACGAACTGCCGGACGGGCCGGTGTACGCCCTGGACCCGGAGGGCGAGGACATCCGCACCCGCCGCCTGCCGGACGACGCGCTGCTGGCGTTCGGCTCGGAGCGCAGCGGGATCTCCGACGAGCTGCGCGCCCGTGCCGATGAACTGGTCTCCCTCCCGATGCGGCCGCAGGTGTCCAGCTACAACCTGGCGACGAGCGTAGGGATGACCCTCTTCCACTGGTCGGCCGGGGCCCGCCTCTGACAGCTGCCCCGCTGCCAAAGGCGCGACCCACGACCGACTTGTGGCCTGAGGGGCCCGTCCCCTAGGCCTCCCGGCGTACCTCCACCACCCGGAAGCGGTTCGCCACGAACGCGCCGTCGCACAGCGCCGCGTTCGCGGCGGGGTTGCCGCCCGAGCCGTGGAAGTCGGAGAAGGCCGCCGTCTGGTTGACGTACACCCCGCCGGTGAGGTTCAGCGAGAGCTGGGCGCACTCGTCGAAGCAGACCTCCTCCACCGCGCGCTCGGTCTCCTCGGAGGTCGTGTACGCGCCGACCGTCATCGCGCCCTTGTCGCGCACCGTGCGCCGCAGCAGTTCCACCGCGTCCGCGGCCGAGTCGACGGCCACCGCGAACGACACCGGGCCGAAGCACTCGCTCAGATAGGCCGCTTCGGCGTCGGCCGACTCCCAGAACTTGCGTGCGCCGTCCAGCTTGACGATGACCGGCGTACGCACCACGGCGTCCGGGAACTCCGCGTTGGCGACCGTGCGTGAGGGCAGGGCGACCTCGCCGAATCCAGGAGCCGCGTCGAGGCGGCCGCGCACATCGGGGTTGACCAGGGCGCCGAGCAGGGCGTTGGCCCGCGCGTCGTCGCCCAGGAGTGCGGAGACCGCGCCCGCGAGGTCGGAGACCACCGCGTCGTACGTCTTGGGCCCGGCGTCCGTGGTGATGCCGTCCCGGGGGATCAGGAGGTTCTGCGGGGTGGTGCACATCTGGCCGCTGTAGAGGGAGAGCGAGAAGGCGAGGTTGGCCAGCATGCCGTCGTAGTTGTCGGTGGAGTCGATGACGACGGTGTTGACACCGGCCTTCTCCGTGTAGACCTGCGCCTGGCGGGCGTGGGTCTCCAGCCAGTCGCCGAAGGCGGTGGAGCCCGTGTAGTCGATGACCTTGATCTCGGGGCGTACGGCCAGCGTCTTGGCGATGCCCTCGCCGGGCTGCTCGGCGGCGAGCGCGACCAGGTTCGGATCGAAGCCCGCTTCGGCGAGCACCTCGCGGGCGACCTGGACGGTCAGCGCCAGCGGCAGTACGGCGCGCGGGTGCGGCTTGACCAGGACCGGGTTACCCGTGGCCAGGGAGGCGAAGAGGCCCGGGTAGCCGTTCCACGTCGGGAAGGTGTTGCAGCCGATCAGGAGGGCGATGCCGCGGGGGACCGGGGTGAACTCCTTGCGGAGGGTGAGCGGGTCGCGCTTGCCCTGCGGCTTGCTCCAGTCCGCCGCGTCCGGGGTGCGCACCTGCTCGACGTAGGCGTACGTCACCGCTTCCAGGCCGCGGTCCTGGGCGTGCGGGCCGCCGGCCTGGAAGGCCATCATGAAGGCCTGGCCGCTGGTGTGCATGACGGTGTGCGCGAACTCGTGGGTGCGCGCGCTGATCCGCGCGAGGATCTCCAGACACGTCACCGCGCGCACTTCCGCGCCCGCGTCGCGCCAGGCGGGCATCGCCGCTCGCATGGCGGGCAGCAGGGTGTCGATGTCCGCGTGCGGGTACTGGACGCCCAACTCGATGCCGTACGGCGATACTTCGCTGCCTGTCCAGCCGTCTGTGCCCGGCTGGTCCAGGTCGAAGCGGGTGCCGAGCAGGGCGTCGAAGGCGGCCTTGCCGTCCGCCGCGCTCAGGCTGCCGTTCTCGCCGTAGGCCTTCGGGTGCTCGGGGTGCGGGGACCAGTACGCGCGGGTGCGGATCGTTTCGAGCGCCTGGTCGAGAGTGGGCCGGTGCTTCTCGATCAGCTGTTGCGCGGTGAGTTCGACGGCCATGGAGGACCAACTCCTCGTAGCGCCGACTCCTCGCTGAGTCGGCGAGCTGGGCAGGAACAGGAGGACACCGCTAGAGTAACCGAACGATCGGTCGGGACAAGGGGGCCGGGCGAACCTGTGGATAACTCATGCGGGAGGATCGTGACCATGACAGCGACCGCCACCGATCAGGCCACCGATCGCGCCATCGATCGCAGCAGCCCTGTCGCCGTGGTGGGCACGGGCACGATGGGCCAGGGCATCGCCCAGGTCGCGCTGGTCGCCGGTCACCCCGTGCGGCTCTACGACACCGCGCCCGGCCGCGCGAAAACGGCCGCTGACGCGATCACCGCCCGCCTCGACCGACTCGTCGAGAAGGGCAGGCTCAGCGCCGGTGACCGCGAGGCCGCGACGGCCCGCCTCGCCCCCGCCGAAACCCTCGCCGATCTCGCCGGTTCAGACCTCGTCATCGAGGCGGTCCTGGAACAACTCGACGTCAAGCAGCGGCTCTTCCGCGAACTCGAAGACGTTGTGTCCGACGCGTGCCTGCTGGCCACCAACACCTCCTCGCTGTCCGTCACAGCGATCGGCGGAGCCCTCAGGGTGCCCGGCCGCTTCGTCGGGCTGCACTTCTTCAATCCCGCGCCACTGCTCCCGCTGGTCGAGGTCGTCAGCGGCTTCGCCACGGACGAATCCGCCGCCACGCGCGCGTACGACACGGCGCGAGCCTGGGGCAAGACCCCGGTGCGCTGCGCCGACACCCCCGGCTTCATCGTCAACCGCATCGCCCGCCCCTTCTACGCCGAGGCGCTGCGGGTGTACGAGGAGCGGGCCGCGGACCCCGCCACCATCGACGCCGTGCTGCGTGAGTGCGGCGGCTTCCGGATGGGCCCCTTCGAGCTGACCGACCTGATCGGCCAGGACGTGAACGAAGCCGTCACCCGCTCGGTGTGGGAGTCCTTCTTCCAGGACCCCAAGTTCACCCCGTCGCTGGCGCAGCGGCGGCTGGTGGAGTCGGGGCGGCTGGGACGCAAGGCGGGGCAGGGCTGGTACGCGTACGGCGACGGGGACGAGCGCCCCGAGCCGCACACGGCCGCGCCGGAACGAGCCCCCGTCGCTGTGGCCGTCGCGGGCGACCTGGGACCGGCCGCCGCGCTGGTGGAGCTGATCCGTGAGGCGGGCATCGAGGTCCGGGAGACCACGCCGCACGTCTCGGCCAGGTCCGGCTACCTGGAGCTGCCCGACGGCACCTGGCTCCAGCTCACCGAGGGCCTCGCGGCGACCTCCGCGCTCCGGCCGAGCCTGATCCACTTCGACCTGGCCCTCGACTACCGCGAGGCCGGGCGGATCGCCCTCGCCCCGTCTGGCCTGGCTCCGCACGACGGCCTCGCCGCCGCGGTGGGGCTGTTCCAGGCGCTGGGCAAGAAGGTCAGCGTGGTCAGGGACGTACCGGGGCTGATCGTGGCCCGTACCGCCGCCATGCTGGTCGACTTCGCCGCCGACGCGGTGAGCCGTGGGGTGGCGAGCGCCGACGACATCGACACGGCGATGCGGCTGGGCGTGAACTACCCTGTGGGGCCGATCGCCTGGGGCGAGAGCCTCTCGGCCAGCTGGGTCCGCGCGTTGCTCGAAGCCCTCCACCTGGAGTACCCCAGCGCCCGCTACGCACCCTCCCAGGCGCTGATCCGCCGCTCCGAAACACAGAAGGCGAGTCGGCCGTGACCACCCCCAAGCGTGATACCTACACCCCCGAGACGCTCCTCACCGTCGCCGTGGCGATCTTCAACGAGCGCGGCTACGACGGCACCTCCATGGAGCACCTCTCCAAGGCCGCCGGTATCTCCAAGTCGTCGATCTACCACCATGTCGCGGGCAAGGAGGAGCTGCTGCGCCGCGCGGTGAGCCGCGCGCTCGACGGGTTGTTCGGCATCCTCGACGAGAACCACGCGCGCGTAGGGCGTGCCGTGGACCGGCTTGAGTACGTCACGCGGCGCATGGTCGAGGTGCTGACGGACGAGCTCCCGTACGTCACGCTGCTGCTGCGGGTACGGGGTAACACCGCCACCGAGCAGTGGGCCATGGAGCGGCGCCGGGAGTTCGACCACCAGGTCGCCGAGCTGTTCAAGGCCGCCGTCGTGGAGGGCGACCTGCGTTCGGACATCGAGGTCAGGCTGGCCACCAGGCTGCTTTTCGGCATGGTCAACTCGATCGCGGAGTGGTACCGCCCTGAGCACCAGGGTGCCGATGGCGGGGAAGTGGCCGACGCCGTGGTCCAGTTGGCCTTCGGCGGGCTGCGTACGGCTTCCTGAGCCGGGCGGGCCGGTTACCCCTTAGTGTCTGGGCCCAGGTCCGTCTCCTCGAAGACCAGCAGCGTGCGGGTGCTGAGCACCTCAGGGATCGCCTGCAGCTGGGTGAGCACCAGCTCCCGCAGGGTCCGGTTGTCCGGCGTGTGCACCAGCAGCAGTACGTCGAAATCGCCGCTGACCAGCGCGATATGGGCCGCTCCCGGGAGCGCCCGCAACTGCTCGCGCACCGTGCGCCAGGAGTTCTGCACGATCTTCAACGTGATGTAGGCGGAGGCGCCCTGACCGGCGCGTTCGTGGTTGACGCGAGCGCCGAATCCGCGGATCACGCCGTCCTCGATGAGGCGATTGATGCGGGCGTAGGCGTTGGCGCGCGACACATGGACCCGCTCGGCCACGGAACGTATCGAGGCGCGGCCATCCGTCTGGAGCATCCGCAGGATGTCGCGGTCGATGGAGTCCAGCGGACGGGGCGGGGTCTCCCCGCCGGGGTTGCCGGGCGTACCGGCCGCGGAACCCGGTGCCGAGCCCGGTGCGGAGCCGGTGGTCGTGCCGTCGTCACCGGCCATTCGTTCAGATGCCATGTCCCCCCGCCTCTCTACCATGGACGTACTGCCTCTATCCCAGGCTGTGGAGAACCGTTTGTCCACAGCCTGGAGGTGCCTGTAGCCAAAATGTGCTGACGACCGAACAATCGGTAGGTGAGGCGCATCACACACCGCGCCTCTCCCCGATCGCTCCTACGAGGAGGTGCACGCGGTGAAGAAGCACAGCACGACGGCCGTGGCGGAGCGAGGGGCCTACCGGCCCACCCCGCCTCCCGCCTGGAAACCCCGCACCGACCCCGCGCCGCTGCTGCCGGACGCTGAGCCCTACCGCGTCCTGGGAACACCCGCAGCGGCCGAGGCCGACCCCGAGCTGCTGCTCAGGCTGCACCGGGAGCTGGTGCGCGGCCGCAGGTACAACGCGCAGGCGACCGCCCTCACCAAGCAGGGCCGCCTCGCCGTCTACCCGTCGAGCACGGGCCAGGAGGCCTGCCAGGTCGCCGCCGCGCTGGTGCTCGAAGAGCGCGACTGGCTGTTCCCCAGCTACCGCGACACCCTCGCCGCCGTCGTCCGGGGCCTGGACCCCGTACAGGCCCTCTCGCTGCTGCGCGGCGACTGGCACACCGGGTACGACCCGCGCGAGCACCGCATAGCGCCGCTGTGCACCCCGCTCGCCACCCAGCTCCCGCACGCGGTGGGGCTCGCGCACGCCGCCCGTCTCAAGGGCGACGACGTGGTCGCGCTCGCCCTGGTGGGCGACGGCGGTACGAGCGAAGGCGACTTCCACGAGGCGCTGAACTTCGCCGCGGTGTGGCAGGTACCGGTGGTCTTCCTGGTGCAGAACAACGGCTTCGCGATCTCCGTACCGCTCGCCAAGCAGACCGCCGCGCCGTCCCTCGCCCACAAGGCCGTCGGATACGGCATGCCCGGCCGCCTGGTCGACGGCAACGACGCGGCGGCGGTCCACCAGGTGCTGAGCGAAGCCACGCGCCGCGCGCGCTCGGGCGGCGGTCCGACCCTCGTCGAAGCCGTCACCTACCGCGTCGAAGCCCATACGAACGCCGACGACGCCACCCGCTACCGAGGCGACGGCGAGGTCGACGCCTGGCGGGCGCACGACCCGATCACGCTGCTGGAAGGGGAGCTGACCGGCCGCGGCCTGCTTGACGACGACCGGGCGCGGAGCGCCAGAGACGCCGCTGAGGAGCTCGCCGCCGGACTGCGCGCCCGGATGAACGAGGATGCCCCCTTGGACCCGATGGACCTGTTCACCCACGTATACGCCGAGCAGACCACCCAACTGCGCGAGCAGGCCGCCCAGCTGCGCGCCGAACTGGACGCGGAGGCCGGGCGATGACCACCGTGGCCGAAAGCGGCGGCAAGTCCGCCACCAAACCCGCCACCATGGCACAGGCGTTGCAGCGCGCGCTGCGCGACGCCATGGCCGACGATCCCACCGTCCATGTGATGGGCGAGGACGTGGGCACGCTCGGCGGGGTCTTCAGAATCACCGACGGACTGACCAAGGAGTTCGGCGAAGACCGCTGCACGGACACCCCGCTCGCCGAGGCGGGCATCCTGGGCACCGCGGTCGGCATGGCCATGTACGGGCTGCGGCCGGTCGTGGAAATGCAGTTCGACGCCTTCGCCTACCCCGCCTTCGAGCAGCTGATCTCGCATGTGTCGCGGATGCGGAACCGCACCAAGGGCGCGATGCCGCTGCCGATCACGATCCGGGTGCCGTACGGCGGCGGGATCGGCGGCGTCGAGCACCACAGCGACTCCTCCGAGGCGTACTACATGGCGACTCCGGGGCTCCATGTCGTCACGCCCGCCACCGTCGGCGACGCGTACGGGCTGCTGCGCGCCGCCATCGCCTCGGACGACCCGGTCGTCTTCCTGGAACCGAAGCGCCTGTACTGGTCCAAGGATTCCTGGAACCCGGACGCCCCGCCGTCCGTTGACCCCATAGGCCGGGCCGCGGTGCGGCGCGCTGGACGCAGCGCGACGCTCATCACGTACGGCCCGTCTGTTCCTGTCTGTATGGAAGCGGCCGAGGCCGCTCAGGCGGAGGGGTGGGATCTGGAAGTCGTCGATCTGCGCTCGCTGGTGCCCTTCGATGACGAGACGGTCTGTGCCTCGGTGCGCAGGACCGGGCGTGCGGTCGTGGTGCATGAGTCGGGTGGCTTCGGTGGCCCGGGTGGCGAGATCGCGGCTCGCGTCACCGAGCGCTGCTTCCACCACCTGGAGGCGCCGGTGCTGAGGGTGGCCGGGTTCGACATTCCCTACCCGCCGCCGATGCTGGAGCGGCACCATCTGCCGGGAGTCGACCGCATCCTGGACGCGGTGGCCCGGTTGCAATGGGAGGCGGAGAGCTGATGGCCCAGGTGTTGGAGTTCAAGCTGCCGGATCTCGGTGAGGGGCTCACCGAGGCGGAGATCGTCCGCTGGCTGGTGGCCGTGGGCGACGTGGTGGCGGTCGACCAGCCGGTGGTCGAGGTCGAGACGGCCAAGGCGATGGTCGAGGTGCCCTGCCCCTACGCGGGTGTGGTCACCGCGCGGTTCGGCGCGGAGGGTACGGAACTTCCCGTGGGCGCGCCCCTGTTGACGGTTGCCGTGGGAGCGTCCGCCGAGGTGGACTCCGCGACGGGGGCCGGGGGCGAAGCCGAGGCTGAGGCTGAGGCCGAGGGGTCCGGGAACGTGCTGGTGGGCTACGGCACGGGCGCGGCACCGGCGCGCAGGCGGCGGGTACGGCCCGCTAGCGCGGTGCGGGCGTCGGCCGGACCGGCGCGGCCGGACACCTTGCCGGAGCCGGAGCCGGAGTCGGCATCGGTGGTGTCTGAGTCGGCATCGGTGTCGGAGCCTGAGCCGGTGGACCAGGACGGCCCCGTGCCGGTGATCTCGCCGCTGGTACGCCGACTGGCCCGGGAGAACGGGCTCGATCTGCGGGAGCTGGCGGGCTCGGGGCCCGACGGACTGATCCTGCGCGCCGACGTCGAGTCCGCGCTGCGCGCGGCCCAGGCGTCACAGGTGTCGCAGGCGGCCCAGGCCGCGCGGAGCCCTGAGATGCGGCCTGCCACGCCTGTGTCTACGGGGGCGGGAGCCGGGACCGGGGCCGCCGTGTCGGCGGTCGCCGGGGTCGAGGAGCGGATTCCGCTCCGTGGCGTGCGAGGTGCCGTCGCCGACAAGCTGTCGCGCAGCCGCAGCGAGATCCCCGACGCGACCTGTTGGGTGGACGCCGACGCCACCGAACTCATGAACGCCCGCGCGGCCATGAACGCCTCGGGCGGCCCCAAGATATCCGTCCTCGCGCTGCTGGCCCGGATCTGCGTCGCGGCTCTGGCCCGGTATCCGGAGCTCAACGCGACGGTCGACCTGGCCGCCCGGGAGGTCGTACGCCTCAGCGAGGTCCACCTCGGCTTCGCCGCGCAGACCGAGCGGGGCTTGGTCGTCCCCGTCGTGCGCGACGCCCAGGCACGGGACGCGGAGTCCCTCAGCGCCGAGTTCGGCCGCCTGACCGAGGCGGGCAGGGCGGGGCGGCTCACCCCGGCTGACCTGACCGGGGGAACGTTCACGCTGAACAACTACGGCGTGTTCGGCGTCGACGGCTCCACGCCGATCATCAACCACCCCGAGGCGGCCATGCTCGGGGTCGGCCGGATCGTCCCCAAGCCCTGGGTGCACCAAGGCGAGTTGGCGGTCCGCCAGGTCGTACAGCTCTCGCTCACCTTCGATCACCGGGTGTGCGACGGCGGGACGGCGGGCGGGTTCCTGCGGTACGTGGCGGACTGCGTCGAACAGCCCGCGGTGCTGCTGCGCACGCTGTAGCCGAGGCGGCGGCTCCTCCGGGGTCCTCCGTGGACGCATACTCGGAGCATGACCTCGTATGACGCCGTAGTGCTGGCAGGGGGTGCCGCCAAGCGGCTGGGCGGCGTGGACAAGGCCGGGGTGCGGGTGGGCGCCCGGTCGCTGCTCGACCGGGTGCTGGAGGCCTGCTCAGGTGCCGCCACCACGGTCGTGGTGGCGGACCACCGGCCCACCGCCCGACCCGTGCTGTGGGTACGCGAGGACCCGCCGGGCGGCGGGCCGCTCGCCGCGCTCGACGCGGGGCTGCGGAGGACGGGCGCGGAGACCGTGGTCGTCCTCTCCGCCGATCTGCCGTTCCTGGGCGAGGCGACCGTACGAGGCCTGGTGGACGCGCTCGCCGCGGAACCGGTGGAGGGCGCGCTGCTCGTCGACCGGGGCGGCCGGGACCAGCCGCTCGTCGCCGCCTACCGGAGCGAGCCGCTGCGCCGCGAGATCGCGTCGCTCGCCGCCAGGCACAATGGCCTGACCGGGCTGCCGCTGCGCCTGCTCACCGCCGAGCTCGCGCTCGCCAGGGTCACCGGACCCGATGACTCCCGTGCCGCATTCGACTGCGACACCTGGGAGGACATCGCCGAAGCCCGCGCACGGATCAGGGAGCATGGGCACGTGCTGAATGAATGGGTTGCCGCAGTCAAGAACGAACTGGACATCGACCTCGACGTGGACACCGCCGGGCTGCTCGACCTGGCGCGCGACGCGGCACACGGCGTGGCCCGGCCCGCCGCGCCGCTGACCACGTTCCTGGTGGGCTACGCGGCCGCCCAGGCCAAGGACGGCGGACCTGAGGCCGTCGCCGAGGCGACCCGTAAGGCCGTGGCGCTCGCGGCCCGCTGGGCGGACGAGGGCCGCACGGGCGATGCGAGCGACGCGGGCGACGCGGGCGACACGCGCGGCGAACGGACCGCTCCCGCTGTTCAGCCGGACGCCGGATGACCGGGTACGACGCGGCGGACGGCCGGAACGGCCGGGGCGCCCGGGACATGGGTGAGGCCGTGGACGTCGACGACCAGGACCTGGGCGTCGACGACGCCCTCGCGCTGGTCAGGGAGGCGCACCCGGCACCCGGCCTGAGCGGGCCAGCCACCGTGCCCGCCCCTGCCTCCACTCCCGGCCAGCAGGGAGACCGCCCGCATGGCACCCCCTGGCCGGAGGCCCGCAGCCGCGCCGAAGCAGCCGGACGAGCCGCCGGGCGGGCAGCCGCGAAGGCCCCCCGGAACGCTGCCGCGCCCGCTGCCCACGCCCCGCACGCCCCCCACGCCGCCCCCACCGCAGTAGCGCTGGACCAGGCGCTCGGCCTGGTGCTGGCCGCGCCCCTGGTCGCGCTCACCGACCTGCCGTCCTTCGACACCTCGGCGATGGACGGCTGGGCCGTCGCGGGCCCAGGCCCCTGGACCGTACGAGCAGAGGGCGTCCTAGCAGGCCACGCGCTTCCCGACCCGCTCGCCGACGGCGAAGCCGTGCGTATCGCCACCGGCGCGCGCGTCCCCCAGGAAGCCACCGCCGTCCTGCGCAGCGAACACGGCCGCATCGACGCCAGGAGCCGACTGCACGCGCGGCGTGAGGTCGTGCACGGGCAGGACATCCGCCCGCGCGGCCAGGAGTGCCGCAGCGGTGACCTGCTGCTGCCCCCGCGCACGCCGGTCACCCCTGCCGTACTCGGCCTCGCCGCGGCCGCGGGTTACGACGCGCTGCCGGTCTTCCCCCGGCCCCGGGTGGACATCCTCGTACTCGGCGACGAGCTGCTGACCGATGGCCTCCCGCGCGACGGCCTGATCCGGGACGCGCTCGGCCCCATGCTGCCGTCCTGGCTGCGCGCGCTGGGCGCCGAGGTCACCGACGTCCACCGGCTCGGGGACGACGCCCAGGCACTGCGTCAGGCGATCGCGAAGTCCGACGCTGACCTGGTGATCACGACGGGCGGCACCGCCGCGGGCCCCGTCGACCATGTCCACCCGACCCTGCGCGCACTCGGCGCCGAACTGCTGGTGGACGGGGTCCAGGTACGCCCAGGGCACCCCATGCTGCTGGCCCAACTGTCGGAGAACCAGCACCTGGTAGGCCTGCCGGGCAACCCCCTCGCCGCCGTCTCGGGGCTGTTGACCCTGGCCGAACCCCTGATCCGTACCCTGTCAGGCGGCCTCGCGCCGGAGCCGCTGCGCGCCCCCGCCAGCGACGACGTCCAGGGACACCCGTACGATACGCGGCTGGTGCCCGTCACCCTCCGCGCCAACGGGGTCGTCGGGGCCGCTGGGGCTGCTGGGGGCGCTGGGGCTGGGGCCAGCGGGGCCGATGAGGCCGTACCTCTGCGCTTCAACGGACCGGCGATGCTGCGGGGGATCGCGGTGGCCGACGGCCTCGCGGTGGTTCCGCCCGGCGGGGCATCGCGGGGGCGGGAGCTGGAGATTCTGGACCTTCCGTGGGGAACGTGGTGAACGAACAAGGCCGAGGACACGGCCGAGAACGTCGAGGCAGGGCTGTGAACGAGGAGCGTTTCACGTGAAACTTCCCGGCCATGACGCGATCGCGCGCCAAGCCGATGAACGCCTGACGACCTACAAGGTGAGGCTGCCGCGCACCATGGTGGCGCACCCGCTGCGTCAGGTCCTCACCCGGCTGGCGATGGCGATCGCGGTGCTGTTGCTCGCGATGCTGATCGTCTTTCTCGACCGTGACGGCTATGCGGACCAAAACCGTGGCGGCACCCCGCCCGGCCCCCTCGCCATCGCCTACTACATCACCGTCAGCCTCTCCACCACCGGCTACGGCGACGTCGTCCCGGTCAGCGATACCGCTCGCCTGGTCAATGTGCTTGTGATCACTCCGCTGCGTGTGATCTTCCTGATCATCCTGGTCGGAACGACCCTTGAGGTGCTCACCGAGCGCACTCGGGAGGAGTTCCGACTCAAACGCTGGAGGTCCCAGTTGCGCGACCACACTGTCGTCGTCGGCTTCGGCACCAAGGGCCGTTCCGCCGCCCAGACCCTCCTGGCGACCGGGCTGTCCAAAGAGAAGATCGTCGTGGTCGACCCCAGCGCCAAGGTCGTCGACGCCGCCACGGCGGAGGGCTACGCGGGTGTCGTGGGCGACGCGACCCGCAGCGATGTCCTGCTCCGCGCCGAGGCGCAGAAGGCCCGTCAGATCGTCATCGCCACCCAACGCGATGACACCGCCGTCCTGGTGGCCCTCACCGCACGCCAGATGAACCGCCCCGCGAACATCGTGGCCGCGGTACGTGAGGAGGAGAACGCGCCGCTGCTGCGTCAGTCCGGCGCGGACGCCGTCATCACCAGCGCCAGCGCGGCCGGACGGCTGCTCGGCCTGTCCGTGCTGAGTCCGCGCGCGGGGAACGTACTGGAAGACCTCATCCAGCACGGCAGCGGGCTCGATCTCGTCGAACGGCCGGTGATAAAGGCCGAGGTGGGGCTGAGTGTCCGGGAGACCAAGGACCTCGTGGTGAGCGTGGTGCGCGGCCACCGACTGCTCGGATACGACGATCCGCTGGCCAGCCCGCTGCAGTTGACGGACCGTCTGATCACGATCGTACGGGTCACCCCCAAGCCCCCCGTGGCCCCGATCCGCCCGCCGAAGGACCTCTAGTCCGCTAGTCCGCTTCGGGCCGGGTACCGGGTACCGGGTAGTAGCCTCGCCGCCATGTATGCGATCACGATCCCGGAACCCGGCGGCCCCGAGGCCCTTGTCTGGGCGGAGGTCCCCGACCCCGTACCCGGCGAGGGCGAGGTGCTGGTCGACGTGGCCGCCAGCGCCGTCAACCGCGCCGACTTGCTCCAGCGACAGGGCTTCTACGACCCGCCGCCCGGCTCGTCGCCCTACCCCGGGCTCGAGTGCTCGGGCCGCATCGCCGAAATCGGCCCCGGTGTAAGCGGCTGGCAGGTCGGCGATGAGGTGTGTGCCCTGCTGGTCGGCGGCGGCTACGCCGAGAAGGTCGCCGTACCGGCCGGACAGCTGCTGCCGCTGCCCGAGAACGTCGACCTGGTGACGGCGGCCGCGCTCCCCGAGGTCACTTCGACAATCTGGTCGAACATTTTCATGATTTCCCACCTGCGCCCCGGCGAGACGCTGCTGGTGCACGGCGGAGCCAGCGGTATCGGCACCATGGCGATCCAGCTCGCGAAGGCCGTCGGTGCCACGGTCGCGGTTACGGCGGGCGGCAAGGAGAAGCTGCGGCGCTGCGCGGAACTGGGCGCGGACATTCTCATCGACTACCGCGAGCAGGACTTCGTCGAGGAGATCCGCCAGGCCACGGACGGCGCGGGCGCGGACGTCATCCTCGACATCATGGGCGCCAAGTACCTGGACCGGAACGTGAAGGCCCTCGCGGTCAACGGCAGGCTCGCGATCATCGGTCTCCAGGGCGGCGTCAAGGGCGAACTGAACCTCGCCGCGCTGCTGGGCAAGCGGGCCGCGATCACCGCGACGTCATTGCGCGGTCGGCCGCAGGAGGAGAAGGCCGCGATCGTCGCGGCGGTACGTGAGCACGTCTGGCCGCTGATCGGCGCGGGCCGGGTCCGCCCGGTCATCGACCGTACGGTGCCCATGAGCGAGGCGGCCGAGGCGCATCGCGTACTGGAGGCGAGCGGGCACGTAGGCAAGGTGCTGCTCACCCGTTAGCGGCGCCGCCGCCCGGCACTGTGGGCTGTCCGGTCGTTGGCCAGCACTGCGAGCTGTCCGAGATGCCGGACCTACCCCGTCGTGTGACGCTGGCTGGACAGATCTTGGCAGCTCGGCACCGGGAGGGGGTACCGGCGTGGCTCCACAACTCCGCACTCCCTCGCTCCGCTCGCTTCGTACGGCGGGGGGCTGGCTGTGCCTCGGCGCGCTGCTGGCCCTCGGACCAGCGCCGACGGCGTACGCGGAGCGCGGGGCGTCTCCGGTGGTCGCTGAGCCGGGGGCGTCCCCGGTGGCCGACGCACCCGCGACGGACCCGTCGCGGGCGGGCAGCCGCCCCGGTACCGGGCGCGAGCCCCCGGGCCGCCCCGACCGGGTGCCCCCGAGCCCGCCGTCGCCCTCGCTGGGCGCCCGTACGCCCCCGCTGCCCCCGGGCTCGCTGCCCCCGGGCCGGGCCGACCCGCCGGAATCAGGCGCCGCCGATACGACGCCGAGCTCGGCGGACAGCGCCCCCGTCCCGTCCGGCCCACCCGAGCCGCCCCCGCCGAACAGCACCACCGGCACCACCGGCACCACCAGCGCCTCCCCCGCGCGGCCGACGCCGAGCCCCTCCACGACGGGGCGAGACGGCACCCCCGACGCCGCCCGCCCCTCGGAATCGGCGGCCCATCCCCGTACCCCGCACGACGAGATCACCGCCACCACCGTCACCCGCTCCGCGGCCCCCGACCTCGACTCCCGCGCCTCCTCCGACCCCGGCGCCGACGTCGTGGCCGACGCCTCCCGACAGGCCACCGCCGAGTCAGCGGAACCCGACCCACACGCGCTACCGCTCGGTACCGGCCTGATCCTGATCGGCCTGGGTCTGGCCTTCCTCGCCCTGCGGATTCGCCGTGGGTAAGGCGTGGCTGGGTGCGGCTGGGCGCGGCTGTGAGCGGCCGATATGAGCTCCCCCTGCGCCCAACGGAGGGTGGATCACCGGCGAACGGGGGCACCACCGTGATGTGATGCAGACGTGCGAGAGAATGGCGGCATGGAGATGCCGAGGAACGACAGGTCGCAGGAGAATCCGCAGGTCTTGGTCGTGGGCCAGGACGGAATGGCCCTCGGTGGCGGCGGAGACGACGAGTCCCGCGAAGTTCCGGTGACGGACATGGTCGAGCAACCGGCCAAGGTCATGCGGATCGGCAGCATGATCAAGCAGCTGCTTGAGGAAGTACGCGCGGCTCCTCTGGACGAGGCCAGCAGGGTCCGCCTCAAGGAGATCCACCACAGCTCGGTCAGGGAGCTGGAGGACGGGCTGGCCCCCGAACTGGTCGAGGAACTGGAACGCCTCTCCCTCCCCTTCACGGAGGAGGCCACCCCCAGCGATGCCGAGCTGCGCATCGCCCAGGCCCAGCTGGTCGGCTGGCTCGAAGGCCTCTTCCATGGCATCCAAACCACCCTCTTCGCCCAGCAGATGGCGGCCCGCGCCCAGCTTGAGCAGATGCGCCGAGCCCTGCCGCCCGGCGTCAGCGTCGGTGACGACGACGAGGACCACGGACACGGACACGGCCACGCGGCAGGCCGCACGGGCGGCCCGTACCTCTAAGCCGACAGATACAGATACAGACACACGAAAGAAGGGGTTCGGCGCGCGGTACGCGTGCCGAACCCCTTCTGCGTTTCCTCCGCCCGCCGCTACGGGCTTACTTGGTCTCGACCCGTCCGAGCGGGTCGGAACCGCCCGTCAGCGCGTCACACGCCGCCTGCCAGTCGGAACTGGGGTAGTCGGAACTGGGGTAGAGCGTGCTGCGGAGGTAGGCCCAGGTGAGCCGTTGGACCGCGGACACTCGCTCGGGGCTCTCGTCCGTGGTCTCGGCGACGTCGTACCCAGAGATCCCGCCGAGCCCGTGCTCCGCGTCAAACAGGGTGAGCAGGGCCTTGGGGCCCGGGGAGAGGAAGTACGGATCGGCGTGCCAGCCCGGGCCCCGAACCGTCAGGTGACCAGAGACGTCCTTGTCGCCAACGACCACGAGCGCGGGTGTCGTCATCTCGGAGAAGTCCGTGGTCAGGAGGAAGGGGTAGCTCTCGGCCACGAATTCGGTGAGGGCATCACCACCCTTGCCGGGCGCGGCAAGCAGTACACCCGCCTTGATCCGGGGCTCGGCCAGGTTCACCTCCGTACCGTCGTGCGGATCGGTGAGCCGGGCGCCCAGCAGCAGGCTCGCGGTGTGCCCGCCCATCGAGTGCCCGGCTACGGCGACCCTGTTTCGGTCCAGTCGCCCGAGGAGTTCTGGGACGGCGGCCTCGATCACGTCGAGCTGGTCGAGGATGCGCGTCATGTCCTCGGCGCGCGATCGCCAGTACATCGGCGCCCCGGGAGTGTTGGGGTCGAGGCTCAGCGTCGTCGAGCTGAGGTGGGTGGGCTGGATGACGACGAAGCCGTGCGCTGCCCAGAAGTTGGCGAGGGGCGCGTAGCCGTTCAGCGAGGAGAGGTTGTTGGAGTGCCCCTGACCGTGCGAGAGGAGGATGACCGGCAGGTCACTCCCGCTCACGGGCGCGGAGACGCGTAACTCCAGGGCCACGGCTCTGCCGGGAGCGGAGAGCACCACCGGACTGACCGAGAAGACAGTTTCACTCATGTGCTGTTCCCCTTCAATGGCCTTTTGGCTCAGCTATCCTGAAACCGGAACGCTGTTCCGGTTAACATACGGAACAGTGTTCCGTTTAGTCAACGGCAGGAAGGACAGAGTGCGGTGCCCACTACAGGCCAGCCCGGCGAAGTGCCCGCCCGAGGCAAACGCGCCGACGCGCAGCGCAACCAGGAGACGCTGCTCGCCGCAGCCGCCGCGGTGTTCGTCACCTCCGGCGTCGACGCGCCGATCCGCGAGATCGCGGCCAAGGCAGGCGTCGGTCTAGGGACGATCTACCGCCACTTCCCGAACCGGGCGGACCTCGTCGTCGCCGTCTACCGGCACCAGGTCGAGGCCTGCGCCGAGGCTGGCCCGAGCCTGCTGGCCAGTGCCAACTCCCCGCTCTCAGCGCTCCGGCAGTGGATCGACCTCTTCGTCGACTTCCTGGTCACCAAGCACGGACTCGCCAACGCGATGCAATCGGACAGCAGCGGCTTCGACGCGCTGCACGCCTACTTCCTGGACCGATTGGTTCCTGTCTGCGCGCAGTTGCTCGAGGCTGCGGCCAACGCGGGCGAAATCAGGCCTGGTACGCACGCCTACGAGTTGATGCGCGGCATCGGCAACCTCTGCATCGGCCGCGACAGCGACCCCCGCTACGACCCGCGCCGACTGGTCGAACTACTCCTCCGGGGACTCACCTAGCGGGTACACGGCGCGCACGAGCAGCGTGCCCACGTCGGCCGGGTCCGGGGCTGCCAGGACCTGGGCGTCGACGTCCGTGAAGCCGTCGCGCTTGAGGATGTCGGCCCACGTCTCCGGAGCGTAGTTCCACCGCAGGACGGTGAGTTTGCGCCCCGACAGCCCGTTGCCGTACATCGCTTGCGGCCCGTAGTAGCCCTCGATGGGCTCCGCCTGGCTGAAGGCGAAGACGCCGCCAGGGTTGAGCCGCTTGGCGACGAGTGGAATGAGATTGCCCGGGTCGGTGAACCAGACGGCACCCCAGATCGAGAAGACCGTGTCGTACGTCGCATCAGTGCTGGCCAGGAAGTCACACGCCTCGGCGTGCACGAACCGCAGGTGATCGACGCCGCCCCACCACCTACGTGCTCGTTCCACCTGGGCGGAGGAGAAATCCAGCGCGGTCACGTCAACGCCCTTGCGAGCGAGGAAAACCGCTTCCCTGCCCTCCGCCGAGCCGAGCTCCAGCGCGGTACGCGGCCCGCCGAGGAAGTCGTCAGCGGGGCCGTGGCCGGGGTGCTGCGTCCACTCGAAGGTATCGACGTCCGGGGCAGGCGGCTCGCCGTCTCCCTTGTGAGGCTTGTACGTGTCCCAGCACTCGGGGAGGTTCTGCGACGAGCGGGGCATGCGGCTCCTCGGGAGGGTGCGGAGGCGGGGCGTCCGCCTGGCTGGACACCGTAGCCACCGCTCTCGCATGGTCACCGCTGAATGCCGCGATTTCATCCGTGATGTATGCCAGGTGACAGACGGCCGGTCTGGGAGTGCGTTGCCGGTGCGTCCGCCGACGTGCCTGGCCGGTTCTCTCCTTACTCCACTCCCGCCCCAGTGGTTGCGTACGAGAACGTCGCGGAACCGCACGCCATACAGCCCGTCCCCGCAGCTCTCGTCACACCGCGCACAGCCGGCCGGGAAGGAACCACATGCCCACCGCCAGACACGCCTTACGTATAGGCGCCGCCGCAGCCTCATTAGCGGCCCTCGCCGTCATGCCCCAGGCGTCCGCCGCCAACAGCGACGCAACCGCAGACGCAGCAGCGGTCTACACGGACAACATGGTGCCGGTCGGCCCCGACGGGCCCGGCCGGTGGGGCTGTTACAGCACCTCCGCGAAGTATGGGGGCAATATCTGCCGCACCGACAACGCCAAGGTGTACTACTACATGGACAGTTACAAAAAGTACAAACTGGAGGCCCCGGACCGGGCAGCGGTGAAAGAGACGATGAGGGACGAGTTCGCCCCGACGGATTTGGTCATCAAGTATGACTCCACACCTGTGTTCAAGGGGCACGGCGAGACCGACATTATCTACCAGGAGGGGTCTGACAACCTGAGCGAGAATGCTGCGGGCATGACCTGGTGCGACGACGGCGGCGACAGCAATCTGGGCAAGTGGGAGTGCGACCAGCAGTACATCCGCATCCGGGGCAACGGGGTCTACGACATCAGTATCGCTTGCCATGAGACCGGGCACGCGGTCGGCTTGGTCCACGGTGATGAGGCGATCCCCAGGAAGAACCCGGAGGACCCCAAGCTCGGCTGCATGATCAGGAAGGGCTACGACTACGACCTCGGAGCCAACAACACCGCCCATATCAACAGGACGTACTGATGAGCACGGGAGGACGTTCGGTGAACCGATGCATGGGCATGGCTGCCGTCGGTATGGTCGCTGCCGCCACTGCCGCGACCGTGCTCGTCGTCACCCAGGACAGTCCCGACAACACGCAGGCACAGTCGTCAACCGGCCAAGAGCACGTGATGATCGCTCACGGCAAGGACCGGCGCCCCAGCCAGACCGCCGAGGAGTGGGTGACCTACGCCGACCATGTCGTGGCTGTCACGGCTGTTGCCGAACGCGTCACTCCGCCCGCGCCCATCGAGATCGAACGGGGCGAAGGGCTGACCGGTCGTGAGGTGACCTTGCGGATCGACGAGGTGCTTTGGTCCCGGGACGGGGCCTCCAAACCTGCACCCACGCACTGGAAGCGTGCCTCGATGGGGTGGCAGTTCAAAGGCGGTGAGAACTATCGAAAGATGGCCATGGAGGGCCAGCCACGGGTCGAGAAGGGCCACCGCTATCTGATGGCCATCGATTGGGAGGAAGCCAGGTGCTCCCCAGGTGATGAGCCCGAACCTGCCCAGTGGCACAGCCTCGGCGAGGGCGCTGTCGTGCCTTACGACAACGGAACCATCGGTGAAGGCGAGATGGAAGGCCGTATCCAGAGCGCCGAACAGGCCCGGCAAGCCCTCGCCGCAGACGAACCGGGCATGTCCCTGGAGGACAAACTCGCAGGCCAGAACGGAAAGGCCCTCGTGAAGGCCCTGAACGCGGCAACACCCGGCCAGAAGGCGGACGTGGCCCGGTACCAAGCTAAGAGTGCCTGCGACTGACCGGCTGTGCCGTCCTTTTGAACGTTCCCCACGGCTCCCGCGACCTAGAAGAAGACACAGGACGAGAGGGGACGCGACGGATGGCCAGATCGGTCGGCACGACTCCGCCAACGGAAATGGAGGCGGCTCACGTCAGACGGGTACGCGGTGTCCTGGCATTAGGCGGGGTGCCCTGGCAGGACCTTGACGACGGCGTACAGCAAGTCCACCTCAAGCTCCTCGAAGCCGAACCGGAGATCCACAATCTCTCAGCGTGGCTCACCGTGGTCGCCTCACGCGTCGCGGCCGACTGGCATCGTGGGCAGGCCCGCGACAGGGGTCTGCGTGAACGCCTGGCCGCCCGCTGGGCCAGGCAGCTACCGGACGGCTACACCGAGGAAGACCGCGTCTTGGCCCTGGCCATCGCCACTGGCATGGAAGATCTGTCCCCAGCCCAGCGCCAACTCCTCACCCTGCGCTTCCATACCGACCTGACGGTGAAGGACATCGCGCGGGCTCTGCGGATACCCGAAGGCACGGTCAAGAGCCGACTCCACACCGCTGTCGCAGCGTTGAGCACGCGCCTGCAAGAAACCGAGGTCATCTGATGGACCACACCGAGCCCGACGAGGCCAGGCTACGCCGTGCCTTCGCCATGATCAGCGACGAGGCCGGGGAGCCCGACCATCGCTTCGTACCGGCAAGCAGACGACGCAATCTCATCAGGGCCCTGGTCGTCGCCGCAGCGTTCGCGGGCGTCTTCATATTCATCATGAACGGCCTCGGCCAGGGACCGGGCGAGGACAGGGACGACACAGGCGGCAAGACCCACCCCGCGACCTGGATCGCCTGTTCCAAGGTCATGGCCGAAGGCACCGTCGACTCCGTACGCGATGCCCCCCAGAATGACCGCGTCATCCTGACCCTCAACGTCAGCAAATGGCTCAAGCCCGCTACCGGCGACGAGCTTGCCGAGTTCACCATCACCGACCCGGCGAAGCTCGGATACGAGGCGAGCAAGCCCGGTCAGCATGTCCTCCTCGTCATCGAGAACCGACCAGGCGGCTGGGTCAGCTACTACACCGACAGCCGCCAGATCGAAGGAGCCCGCACCAGCATCGAAAGGGCGCTGCCCGAAGCCGAGGGAAGGACCTGCGAGGGGGCTCGGTGACCTCAGCTCCGTATGCCGCAGGCCGCCGAACTGGTGGAGTGCTATCCCGTCACTGGCGGTGGGCGGGCGCGGGCAGGAGTGTGGTGAAGGCGGCCCAGGTGGTGGGGGTGAGGTGCAGGACCGGGCCGTCGGGGTTCTTGGAGTCGCGGACGGCCACGGTGCCGGGGATGTTGCGGGCGACCTCTACACACTCCCCACCGGAAGTGCTGTGGCTGGACTTCACGAACTGGAACTCGGTCACGTGTCACATCCCCTTGCGAAGGCTGTCAATGAGCACGGCAGAGTCGTGCTGGGCCAGGCTAAGCCTGGCCGTGCGGTCGAAGTACGTGCTGTAGACGTCGCTTTCAGCCTCGTTCTCCACCCATACAGTAGAGGCAATGGTATCGACGTGGACCACGTCTACTGCCTCGGCCTCAGCGAAGGAAATGATGTTGAACGGGCCCGCTACACAAGGGTGGCCACCAGCGCGGAACGGGAGAACCTGAAGCCGTACGTTCGGCAACTGGGCGACTTCAAGCACACGGTCGAGCTGGGCGCGCATGACTTCCTGACCGCCGATCAACTGGCGAAGCGCTGCTTCCCACACCACGGCGTACACTTGGAGGGGCCTGTCCCCGTGAAGGCGAGCTTGCCGCTTCATCCTGACTTCGACGATGCGCTCGATCTCGTCCGGGTCTTCCCAGACTGCGTCGCTGACCGCGAGGGATCGGGCGTACTCGGCGGTCTGGAAGAGGCCGGGGATCAGTGACATCTGCCAAGTGCGAACCTGGCTCGCCATATCTTCCATGGCGATGTACTCGGCTAGGGCCCCTGCCTGCGGTGAGTGCTGCCACCACCCCTTGGCCTTTCGGCGCTCCCGGTCCAGCCGGGCCAACTCCAGCAGTCGACCGACGGCTTTGGAGTCCTCCAAGCCGTAGAACTCGCACAAGACCCGGACATCCGGGTCGCGCATCGGCACCCAGCCGCGCTCCATCTTCACGATCTTTGAGTTGGTCGCGCTGATCACCGTCGCGGCCTGCTGCTGTGTCTTTCCAGCTGCGTCACGGAGGCGTAGTAGTTCGCTGCCGAGCCTGCGTCCCAGGACAGTTGACGCTCGATTGCCGAGCTGAGCTGATCTGTTCACGGCCCAAGTGTCGTCCCTCAGCCGCAGCTGCGTCGACAGCATTCACTCATTGGGGACAAGTGTCTCCGAGTCTCTTGCGCCCTAGGCAATTCTCTCCTTACTGTCGGTGCTCAACCGCTCGCACAGCGGCGTCAGTTGGCGGAAGTGCACCGCGCTGCCCTGCGCACGCGACAGCGCCACCGGTGACCCGGCGTCGTACGAGCGAGCTGACCGCACAAGGAGGTGCGTGTTCGATGACCGCTGCTCAAGAAGGTCCCGACTCCAGCCCTGGCCCTGACCCCGGCCTCGACCCTGGTCCGGTGGTTCGGGAGGACTGTCTCGACTACACGCCGACCACGCGCAGCGTGCCCCTCGTGCGGCGGCGCGTCGCGCGGCTCGTTGGTGAGTGGGGGTATCCGGAAGTCGCGGGGGACGCGGCGTTGTTGGCCAGTGAGTTGGCTACCAACGCGCTGCTGCATGGGAGTCTGCGGGGCCGGTTGTTCCGGGTGCGGGTGGTGGTCGTCGGCTCCGCGTTGCGGATTGAGGTGAGTGATCCGCGTGGGGAGCGGGAGCCGGAGGCTCGTACGGCTGATGGTGGTGAGGACACGTACGGGCGGGGGCTGTGGATTGTGGCGCAGGTGGCCAGCCGGTGGGGGTGCGTGTCGAGAGTCGTCGGGAAGACCGTGTTCGCGGAGTTGGAGCTCAAGAGCCCCGCCGTGCGTGCCTGAGCACGGACAGCGGGGCTCTTGAGGTGTAGAGCGTTACGCCCAGGTCATCAGGCGTTTTGGCTGTTCCAGGATCGCCGCTACGTCTGCGAGGACCTTCGAGCCCAGCTCGCCGTCCACCAGGCGGTGGTCGAACGACAGGGCCAGGGTCGTCACCTGGCGGGGCTTCACCTTGCCCTTGTGGACCCACGGCTGGAGCTTGATCGCGCCGACCGCCAGGATCGCCGACTCACCGGGGTTGAGGATCGGCGTGCCGGTGTCTACGCCGAAGACTCCGACGTTGGTGATCGTGACCGTGCCGTGCTGCATCGCGGCGGGGGTCGTTTTGCCCTCGCGGGCGGTGCTCACCAGTTCGCCGAGTGACGCTGCCAGTTGGGGCAGGGTCTTGGCTTGGGCGTCCTTGATATTCGGGACGATCAGGCCTCGGGGGGTGGCCGCGGCGATGCCCAGGTTCACGTAGTGCTTCTGGACGATCTCTTGGTTCGTCTCGTCCCAGGCGGCGTTGACCTCCGGGTTCCGCTTGATCGCTACCAGCAGGGCCTTGGCGATCAGGAGGAGCGGGTTGACCCGTACTCCTGCCATCTCCTTGTCCTGCTTGAGCTCTTCGACCAGCTTCATCGTGCGGGTGACGTCGACCGTCACGAACTCCGTGACGTGCGGCGCGGTGAAGGCCGAGCCGACCATCGCCGCGGCCGTGGCCTTCCGTACGCCCTTGATGGGGATGCGGGTCTCGCGGGTCCCGGTGTCGACGACGCTCGCGGCCGCCGGGGCGGGCTCGGCAGCGGGCTGCACGGGCGCCGCCGGGGCGGGCTCCACCGGGGCGGCCGGGGCCTGAGCCGGTGCCGGTGCGGCCGCCTCCGCTGCCGCGTGGACATCCTCGCGCGTGATGACGCCCTCGCGGCCCGTCGGGACGACCAGTGCCAGGTCGACGCCGAGGTCCTTCGCCAGCTTGCGTACGGGGGGCTTGGCCAGGGGACGTACGCCCTGTGCCGCCGCCGACCCGGCCGCGGGGCCCGACGGAGCGGGAGCAACCGGAGCGCTGCCGTTCAGCTCGGCCTGGACCGCGGCGGTGGCCGCCTGCGCTCCCTCCGGCTTGCGCGCCCGGCGCTTGGTCGAGCTCGCCGACACGCCGTAGCCGACCAGAACCGGCTGGCGGCCCTCCGGCTCGGCCTCGGCCTCAGCCTCCGGTTCGGCCTCCGGAGCCGGAGCCGGGGCAGGCGCGGCCGGAGCAGCCTCAGCCTCGCCCGACCCCGGCGCCACATCCACCGAAATAATCACCTGGCCGACGTCGACCGTCGTCCCCTCGGGAAAGCGCAGCTCGTGCACGACGCCGTCGAACGGAATCGGCAGCTCCACCGCCGCCTTGGCCGTCTCGACCTCGCACACCACCTGGCCGTCGGTCACCGTGTCGCCCGGCTGGACGTACCACTTGAGGATCTCGGCTTCCGTCAGACCCTCGCCCACGTCGGGCATCTTGAACTCACGGAAACGCGCAGAAGTGTCAGTCATGTCGTTCCTGCTCCTCAGTACGCCAGCGCGCGGTCGACGGCGTCGAGCACCCGGTCAAGTCCCGGCAGGTACTCCTCCTCCAGGCGCGCGGGCGGATACGGCGCGTGGAACCCGCCGACCCGCAGCACGGGCGCCTCCAGGTGGTAGAAGCACCGCTCCGTGATGCGAGCGGCGATCTCGGCACCGCTGCCGTAGAAGACGGGCGCCTCGTGCACGACGACCAGGCGGCCGGTCTTCTCGACCGAGGCCTGGATGGCGTCGAAGTCGATCGGCGACATCGAGCGGATGTCGACGACCTCGACCGACTTGCCCTCCTCGGCGGCGGCCGCGGCCGCCTCCACGCACACCTTCACCATCGGCCCGTACGCCACCAACGTGATGTCGGAGCCCTCGCGGACCGTGCGGGCCTGGTGCAGCGGGAGCGGGATGGCGTCCGTGTCGACCTCGCCCTTGTCCCAGTAGCGCCGCTTCGGCTCGAAGAAGATCACCGGGTCGTCGCTCTGGATCGCCTGCTGCATCATCCAGTACGCGTCCGACGGGTTCGACGGGGACACACACTTGAGGCCCGCCACATGCGCGAACAGCGCCTCCGGCGACTCCGAGTGGTGCTCCACCGCGCCGATGCCGCCGCCGTACGGAATCCGGATGACGATCGGCATCTTGACCTTGCCGAGCGAACGGGCGTGCATCTTCGCGAGCTGCGTGACGATCTGGTCGTACGCAGGGAAGACGAAACCGTCGAACTGGATCTCCACGATGGGGCGGTACCCGCGCAGGGCCAGGCCGATCGCCGTACCGACGATGCCCGACTCGGCCAGCGGGGTGTCGATGACCCGGCCCTCGCCGAAGTCCTTCTGCAGCCCGTCCGTGACGCGGAAGACGCCGCCCAGCTTGCCGACGTCCTCGCCCATGATCAGGGTCTTGGGGTCGGTTTCCAGGGCCTTGCGGAGGGATTCGTTCAGCGCCTTCGCGAGCGCCATCTTCTCAACAGTCTTCTCAGCAGCCATGGTTACTTGGCCTCCTCGGCGAAGGACGCCTGGTAAGCGGCGAACTGTGCGCGCTCCTCGTCGACCAGCGCGCTTCCATCGGCGTAGACATTCTCGAAGATCGCCATCAGGTCCGGGTCCGGCATCGACCGCACCGCCTCCCGCACCCGCTTGCCCAGCGCCTCGCTCTCGGCGTCCAGGTCCGTGAAGAAGGCCTCGTCAGCGGCCCCCTCCGCCTCCAGATATGTACGCAGCCGAAGAATCGGGTCCTTGGCCTCCCAGGCCTCCCGCTCCTCGTCCGCGCGGTACTTCGTCGGGTCGTCGGACGTCGTGTGCGCGCCCATCCGGTACGTGAACGCCTCGACCAGCGTCGGGCCCTCGCCGCGCCGGGCGCGCTCCAGGGCGTCCTTGGTCACGGCCAGACAGGCCAGTACGTCATTGCCGTCCACCCGTACGCCCGGGAAACCGAACCCTTGCGCACGCTGGTAGAGCGGCACTCGGGTCTGGCGCTCGGTGGGCTCGGAGATCGCCCACTGGTTGTTCTGGCAGAAGAACACCACCGGGGCGTTGTAGACCGCGGAGAACGTGAACGCCTCGGCGACGTCACCCTGACTGGACGCACCATCACCGAAATAGGCGATGACCGCGGAGTCCGCGCCGTCCTTGGCGACCCCCATCGCGTAGCCGGTCGCGTGCAGCGTCTGCGAGCCGATCACGATCGTGTAGAGGTGGAAGTTGTTGCTGTTGGGGTCCCAGCCGCCGTGGTTCACGCCGCGGAACATGCCCAGCAGGTTGGCCGGGTCGACCCCGCGACACCAGGCGACGCCGTGCTCACGGTAGGTCGGGAAGACGTAGTCGTCCTCGCGGGTGGCCCGCCCGGAGCCGATCTGGGCGGCCTCCTGGCCGAGCAGCGAGGCCCACAGGCCCAGCTCGCCCTGACGCTGCAGCGAGGTCGCCTCGGCGTCGAAGCGGCGGGTCAGGACCATGTCCCGGTACAGGCCACGCAGCTCGTCCGGGGTCAGGTCAATGGAGTAGTCAGGGTGCTCGACGCGCTGCCCCTCGGGGGTCAGCAGCTGTACGAGCTCGGGCTGTGCGCTGGTTTCCGCCGTCTTCGCCGCCGTCTTCTTGGCGGTCGCGCGCTTGGTACCGCTGCTGCCACTGGTGCGGCGCGGTTTACGCGGGGCGGTGCTCTCCACGGTCACGATTGCTCCTCCGTCGGTCCGGCCCCCGGGATCGACCGGAAGACCAGTGCGGCTCGCCTGAATCCGTGCCCGCGCACGGGGGTGGGTGCGCGTCGAACGGGAACAGGCGTGACAGGTGTCCCGGCGAGCGCCCTGCAAAAAGCACGTTACCCAGTGCATCACATATCTGCGAAACCCCATTTGACCTGCGATTTTGCTTGGATTTCCAAGTAAATCGAGAAAGTCGTGAACAGGTACTGGTCACAGCCTTGCAGGGGGCCGGAACACCGGCACGTTATCCCGGTGACCTACGGCACGGGAAGAGCCAATGTGTGAGACTGACATGGTGCGTGAAGAGGGAAATATCACCGTATTCCTGGTGGATGACCATGAAGTCGTCCGCCGAGGCGTCTACGAGCTGCTCTCCGGCGAGCCCGATATCGAGATCGTCGGCGAGGCCGGTACGGCCGCGGACGCCCTGGCCAGAATCCCGGCCACCCGCCCCGATGTGGCGGTGCTCGACGTACGGCTGCCGGACGGCAGCGGGGTCGAGGTGTGCCGTGAGATCCGCTCGCGGAACGAGGAGATCAATTGCCTGATGCTCACCTCCTTCGCTGACGACGAGGCCCTCTTTGACGCGATCATGGCCGGTGCCTCCGGATATGTACTCAAGGACATCCGGGGGAACGAGCTGCTGTCGGCGGTACGGGATGTGGCGGCCGGTAAGTCGCTGCTCGACCCGGTAGCCACCGCGCGGGTCCTGGAGCGGCTGCGGGACGGCAATCGCCCCAAGGGGGACGACCGGCTGGCCAAACTCACCGAGCAGGAGCGCAGAATCCTGGACCTGATCGGCGAGGGGCTGACGAACCGCGCGATCGGCGAGCGGCTGCACCTCGCCGAGAAGACGATCAAGAACTACGTCTCCAGCCTGCTCTCCAAGCTGGGGATGGAGCGGCGGTCGCAGGCGGCGGCGTATGTGGCTCGGCTGCAGGCGGAGAAGCACTGACGCTGAGCTTATTTAGCTGAGCTTATTTATGCGGGACTTACGTCCCGGGTTCTGAGGGCGAGCGGCCCTTCCTAGCGGCCGTACTGATGGCCGACCGTGGGACCTATGCCCACTGACGTGTCGCCCGACGTGCCGCCCGCAAACGACCCTCGCATGGCTGGCGACGCCCGTGCGGTTGACGCCCCTCGTGCGGTTGACGACGCTCGTACGGCTGATGACGCCCGCGCGATCGAGCTGCTCGGCCGTACCGACTACGGCCGGGTGGCGACGAGCATGCGGGCGCTCCCGTTCCTGGCCGTCGCCCGGCACATCGTGCGGGAGGGTCAGGTCCTGCTCCGTATGCACCGGGGCTTCGGCTACCACCGGGCCTGCCTGGGCGGCGTCGTCGCCTATGGCGCGGACAATCTGGCGCACCTGGCGTCTGGTGGGGAGGCCGGACTCTGGTCGGTGCAGTGCGTCGGGGTCTGTGAGGCCTTCGAGCCGACCACCGAGGAGCTGGAGCTCTTCGGACCCGCGCCGCGCTTCGCGGACGGCGAGGCCTTCGACCCGGTCTATCTGCGCATCGAGCCGCAGCTCAGCACGGTGCACGAGCTGGAGGGCGGCCTGGCCCGGCGTACTACCCGGCGGCCGGAGCCGCGCCAGCGCGTGCGGTAGGCCGCGCCAGCGCCTGCGTTAGGCGGGCGGCGGCCCAGCCCTCTCCTCAGACGCCGCCGCCGCCGTCGCCGCCGGTGGTCTCGCCTGTGGTCGTCCCGCCAGCAGCGTCGTCGCCGCCGCCGGTGGTGTCACCTGTGGTCGTCCCGCCAGCAGCGTCGTCGCCGCCGGTGGTGTCACCGCCTTCGGTCGTCCCGCCGGTGGTGTCTCCGCCTTCGGTCGTCCCGCCCGTGTCCGTACCGCCCGTCGGGTCGTCCGTCGGGTCGTCCGTCGGGTCCTCGGTCGGGTCCTCGGTCGGGTCGTCCGTCGGATCCTCGGTCGGGTCTGTCGTCTTGGGTGGGGTCCAGCCGCCGCCACCGCCGCCCGTCACGCCGCCCGGATTGGCCGGGCTCCGCGTGGTCGGGTCGTCGTCCTTCGGCTCCTTGGACTCCTTGTCCTTCTCGTCCTTGGCGTCCTCGCTCGGCGAGACGCTGGTCGACGGCGAGTTGTCGACGTTCTTACCGCCGCCGCCCTCGTCAGTGTTGTTCAGCGCCAAGGCGATCCCGGAGCCGATCGCGACCACCGCGAGGGCCGCGACGATCCACATCTTGCCGCGCCCACCACGGCGGCCACCGCCGTTCTGGTACCCACCGTCAAAGCCGCCGTCGTCGCCCGGCGTGCGGAGCATCGGCTGCTGTGCGGTGCCGCCGTCCGGGTGCCCCAGCGCGGCGCCGCCGAGACCCGTCGTCGGGGTGCTGCCGCTCTCGTGCATATCCACCGGGCCGGTGTTCCAGGTGCCCGTGTGGCCGCCCTGCTCCTGGAGCATCTGCAGGCCGTACTGGACGAGCCCGCGCATCTCCTCGGCGCTCTGGAACCGGTCGTCCGGGTCCTTGGCCAGCGCGCGCATGGCCAGACCGTCCAGCTCGGGCGGCGCCGCGTCCGACATTTCGGACGGAGGTACCGGAATGTCCTGGACGTGCTGGTACACGACCGACAGCGGGGTCTCGCCGGTGAACGGCGGACGCAGCGCGAGCAGCTCGTACAGCAGGCAGCCGGTCGCGTACAGGTCGGAGCGGTGGTCGACGGCCTTGCCGAGCGCCTGCTCGGGGGACAGGTACTGCGGGGTGCCCATGACCATGCCGGTCTGCGTCATGGTGTTGGACGCGCCGTGCAGCGCGCGGGCGATGCCGAAGTCCATCACCTTGACCGCGCCGCCGTGCGTGATGATCACGTTCGCGGGCTTGATGTCGCGGTGCACGATGCCGTGCTGGTGCGAGTAGGCGAGCGCCTCCAGGACACCGGAGACGATGATCAGCGCCTGCTCGGGGCCCGGGGCCTCCGCGTTGATCAGCAGATCGCGGATCGTGTGGCCCTCGACCAGCTCCATCACGATGTACGGGATGGTGTTGGCCCCGATGACGTCCTCGCCGGAGTCGTAGACCGCGACCACCGCGTGGTGGTTCAGACCCGCGACCGACTGGGCCTCCCGGGTGAACCTGGCCTTGGAGATCGGGTCCTCGGCGAGGTCGGTACGCAGCAGCTTCACCGCGACCGTACGACCGAGCCGGACGTCCTCGGCGGCGAAGACCTCGGCCATACCGCCCCGGCCGAGCCGGTGGGTCAGCCGGTAGCGGCCGTCGCCGACCAGCCCGCCGTTGCCCCAGAGCTCGGGCGCGTCGGACATCCCGCCGCCAGTCGCCTCTGGGTCGGATGGGCCCTGGGCGCGCTGCTGGTCCATCGGTCCTCGCCGTCGTTTCCTGTCGTAACTGCTAGCGTCCGGCCACGCTACAGGCTCCGAGGGGTCGGCCGGTTCGAGGTGGACCGGCCATCAAACCTCCTACCGCCGGTAACGGGCAAATCGCGTCCGCATGACGTAACGCTTCCGAGACGCTTGTTGCGCGTACGGTCACGGAACGGGCACCTGGCTTGACGTGCCCTCGCCCTGGGGCAGACTTGGCCGGGAAAACGGGAATACCCGGGCCTGCCTACTCGGGTGCACGCACTACTCGGGTGCACGCACTCGGGTGCACGCACTCGGGTCTACGTACTCGTCTAGGTACTCGTCTAGGTACTTGGATCTACGCACGGGATCATCGCGCCGATGGGGGACGCACAGACATGAGCCAGGACGGCGCACAGGGCCGCTACACGGGGCAGTCTCTTGCCGGTGGCCGCTACCAGCTGCGGGATCTCCTGGGCGAGGGCGGTATGGCCTCCGTCCACCTGGCGTACGACTCGGTGCTCGACCGGCAGGTCGCCATCAAGACCCTGCATTCCGAGCTCGGCCGTGAGCAGTCCTTCCGGGAGCGCTTCCGGCGTGAGGCGCAGTCCGTGGCCAAGCTCACGCACACCAACATCGTGTCGGTGTTCGACACCGGCGAGGAAGCGCTCGACGGCGCGACCATGCCGTACATCGTCATGGAGTACGTGGAGGGCCAGCCGCTCGGGTCCGCCCTGGATCAGGATGTGCGGCAGTACGGCGCGATGCCCACCGACAAGGCGCTGAAGATCACCGCGGATGTGCTGGCGGCGCTGGAGATCAGCCACGAGATGGGCCTGGTCCACCGGGACATCAAGCCCGGCAACGTCATGATGACCAAGCGCAATGTCGTCAAGGTCATGGACTTCGGCATCGCGCGCGCCATGCAGTCCGGCGTCACGTCCATGACCCAGACCGGCATGGTGGTCGGCACCCCGCAGTACCTCTCGCCCGAGCAGGCTCTGGGGCGGGGTGTGGACGCGCGCTCCGACCTCTACTCCGTCGGCATCATGCTGTTCCAGCTGGTCACCGGGCGGCTGCCGTTCGAGGCGGACTCGCCGCTCGCGATCGCGTACGCGCATGTCCAGGAGGAGCCGGTCGCCCCGTCCTCCATCAACCGCTCGCTCCCGCACGCGATCGACGCGATCGTCGCCCGCGCGCTCAAGAAGAACCCGAACGAGCGTTTCCCGACCGCCGAGGCCATGCGCGACGAATGCCTGCGCGTCGCCCAGTCCTTCCAGGCGGCCGCGCCGAGCATCGTGCCGGGCGCGCAGGGCTCCAGCGGCGCGGGGGTCGGCTCGACCGTCTTCCCCCCGCTCGACCAGACGACGGGCCAGCCCGCGAACCCGGGCAGCGTCCAGACCCCGTACCAGCCGCAGGCGTACGGGGCGCCCACCCCGGCACCGTCCCCGGCCCAGGGGTACGGCTACCCGCAGCAGGGCGGCTACCCGACGCCCGCGCCCACCGGGGCCACCGGCCCGACGGGGGCCATGGCCCAGGCGCCGTACGCGGGCGTGCAGGGGTCGCACACGCCGCCGCCGTACATGACCACGCCTGCGGGGCACGGGGGTGGCTCGGGCGGCGGGAAGAGCAGGATGCCGCTGATCGTGGGTGCGATCGTGGCGGCAGTCCTGCTGGTCGGCGGCGGAATCTTCGTGGCCACGCTGGGCGGCGATGACGGTGACGGTGGCGGCGGTGGTGGCACCGACACCGCCGGAGGCGGCAGCGAGGTGGAGGCGCCGCCGAAGCAGGGGACGGGGCACAAGGGGCCGGACCTGACCCGCACGATCGAGAAGGTCAAGTGCGAAGAGCCCAAGGTGGCGCGCAACGACGCTGACAAGATCGAGATGCCCGACTTCCGGCTCAAGAACATCGAGTCCGTGAAGGAGTGCATGCAAGCGGCCACGGAGACCTGGAACTACAACGAGAAGGACATCGACGAGAACACGTACGGGCAGGGCACGGTGATGCTGCAGTACCCGGCCGCCGGAACCGAGGTGGACCCCAAGGGGCTTCGGATCACCCTCACCGTCTCGACCGGCGAGCCCGCGTAGTTCAGAGGCGCCGACGACGTAACGGCCGGGGCTCGGGAGCACATCGCTCCCGGGCCCCACTTGCGTTGTTGTCCGTATCCCGGACGTCCCCTCTGTCGCACCCATCTTGTATCTAAGCTGTGCGCATGCCTTCCCCCGCCGCCGCACCGCTGAAGCAACCCCCCGCCGCCGTCCGCGTCTACCAGCACGTCAAGCAGGGCGTTCTGGACCGCCGTTACGAGGGCGGCACGCTGCTGACCGAGGGGGAGTTGGCCGACGCCGTGGGAGTTTCCCGTACCCCCGTGCGTGAGGCGCTGCTCAAGTTGGAGGTCGAGGGGCTGCTCAAGCTGTACCCGAAGAAGGGTGCCCTCGTCCTCGCCGTCTCCGCGCAGGAGATCGCCGACGTGGTGGAAACCCGGCTGCTGGTCGAGGAGTTCGCGGCCCGTAAGGCCATCCCCGCCCCGGCCGTCCTGCTCACCCGGCTCGAGGAGCTCGTCGCGGAGCAGCGGCGGCACGCCGAGACCGGCGACCTGGCGGCGGTCGCCGTGACCGACCGCTGCTTCCACGCGGAGATCGTGCGTCACAGCGGCAACGAGATCCTGTCCCGCCTGTACGACCAGATGCGCGACCGGCAGCTCCGGATGGGCGTCGCCGTGATGCACGCGCACCCGGACCGGGTCGCCAAGAACATCGTGGAGCACACCGAGATCCTGGAAGCGATCAGAGCGGGCGACGTGGAACTCGCGGCCGCCCGGGTCCGGGACCACCTGAGCTGGGTCAAGGTGCTGGTCCGGGGTGAGGCCAGGTGAGCGCACCGGCCGTCACGGGGCCAGGCGAACCACCTGGCGGTCGGCGCGCCATCGCCGTCTGGTCGATCGGCGTCTCGGTCTACTTCGTCGCCGTCATCTTCCGTACCTCGCTCGGTGTCGCGGGCCTGGACGCCGCTGACCGCTTCCAGGTCAACGCCTCGGCCCTGTCCACCTTCTCCATACTCCAGCTGCTCGTCTACGCGGGCATGCAGATACCCGTCGGCCTGCTGGTCGACCGGCTCGGCACCAAGCGGGTGCTGACCATCGGCATCGTCCTGTTCACGGCCGGGCAGCTCGCGTTCGCGCTCTCCCCCTCGTACGGCATGGCCCTGGCCGCCCGCGCGCTGCTGGGCTGCGGCGACGCGATGACGTTCATCAGCGTGCTGCGGCTCGGCAACCGCTGGTTCCCGGCTCGACGCGGCCCGCTGGTCGCCCAGTTGGCCGGGCTGATCGGGATGGGCGGCAACCTCGTCTCGACCCTGGTGCTGTCCCGGCTGTTGCACGAGGTGGGGTGGACGGCGGCGTTCGTCGGGAGTTCGGCGGCGGGGCTGCTTGTGCTCGTACTGACGCTGCTGTTTCTCAGGGATCACCCGGGCGGGCGGCACGTGCCGCTCCCGCCCACGCTCCCGCTCTCCGCGTCGGAGCGGGGGCGCGGGCGCGGGGTGGGTTCCGTACTCGGTCAGATCGCGGACGCGTGGCGGGAGCCCGGCACCCGGGTGGGGCTGTGGGTGCATTTCACGACGCAGTTCCCGATGATGGTGTTCACGTTGCTGTGGGGGATGCCGTTCCTGGTGCAGGCCCAGGGGCTGTCCCGTACCACCGCCGGTGAACTGCTCACGCTCACCGTGCTGTCCAGTATGACCATCGGTCTCGTGTACGGGCAGATCATCGCCCGGCACCATGCGGCACGCACGCCCCTCGCGGTCGGCACGGTCGCGGTGACGGCGGCGGTGTGGGCGGGCGCGATCGGCTATCCGGCGGAGACCGCCCCGATGTGGCTGCTGATCACGCTGTGCGTGACCCTCGGGACGTGCGGCCCGGCCTCGATGATCGGCTTCGACTTCGCGCGCCCCGCCAACCCACCGGAACGGCAGGGTACGGCCTCGGGAATCGTCAACATGGGCGGTTTCACCGCGTCGATGACGATCCTCCTCGCCATCGGGCTGCTCCTGGACGCGACCGGCGACAACTACCGGATCGCCTTCTCCTCGGTCTTCGTCCTCCAGGCGCTCGGCCTCACCCAGATCCTGCGGCTGCGGCGGCTGGCGGCACACCGGGAGCGGGACCGCCTGGTGGCAAGCCGCGTCGAGACGGCCCACGCCCCGGCGTAGCCGGAGACCCAGGGGCCCCGGGGGTAAGGGGAGGGTTTGGGACACCCACACCCTCCATTTCGGGCCCTACGCCTGTCCCAAACCCTCCCCTTAGTGCTTCCGTTTAGCGCCTCGCCTACGGCGAGACGGCGAAGCTGCGGATGATGGCCTCCGCCAGGGCCGAGTCGCCTTCCGCCTTGACGCGGTCCGCGACCGCGGTGGGCTTCACGCGGCCGCAGGCCAGCCGGAAGTACGTGTCCCAGTCCAGGCTCAGCGTCACCGCGGGCCCCAGCGAGGGCGAGCCGTCGACCGAGCCGCGCCCCTCCGCGTCCACCCGCACCGTACGGAGGAACTCCACCGGGCCGTTGACGTCGAAGACCACGGCCGAGTTGACGGGGGCCCCGGCGCGCTTGGCGACCACTATCGGCAGGGCCTGGATCAGGACGTCCCGGGTGACGAGGGCGCCCGGCGAGTCCAGGTTCCCCGGCTTGCCGAGGGCCGTACGCAGGTCCTGCTCGTGCACCCACACGTCGAACGCCCGCTTCCGGGTGGCCTCTTCGAGCGACTCCTCCGTGCCCAGCGGGCCGCGCACCTTCACCGACGGGTCGCGGGACTCGTTCCGCAGCTGCCGCGAGCGCCGGATCACCGTGTACTCCAGCTCCGCGGTCATCTCCGGGGCGGTGTGGTGGCGGCGTACGTCGACCTGGACCTCCATGTACCGCTGGATCTCGTTGGTGACGTGGTAGAGGTCGCGCGGCAGGGTGTGGATGGGGCGCGGGTCGCCCAGCATCTCGCAGTCGAGGCCGATGACATGGGAGACGATGTCGCGTACGGACCAGCCGGGACAGGGGGTCGCCCAGTTCCACTCGCTTTCGGCGAGGGGCTTCACCAGCTCGGATATCGCCTCTACGGAATGGGTCCAGGCATCGGCGTAGGTTTGCAGGCTGGGATGGAGACTCACAGGACGGGACCCCTCGGGCGGTTCGTTGACGCGGGCGGTTCGTTGACACTGGCGGCCGCTGGCGGATCAGCGGCCGGACAACCAGGCGGCGTGGGAGGCTCGAGGCCTAAGTTACGCTGCCCCGCGGTCCGTCGGCAGTGCTTTCGTGTGACGATCGTAGGCCGTGACGACAGCTCGAATGCCAGGACGGTGGTAGTGTGCGCGCCTCGCTCATCCAGATCGACGTAAGCCCCGACGAACCGGTCAATTCGCGGCGTGACCGTGTCGCTTCGCTCGTCCGCGAGCAGGCGGCGGCCGATCTCGTCGTACTGCCCGAGCTGTGGACCACGGGCGCCTGGGCGTACGAGGCGTTCGCCGCGGAGGCGGAGCCGCTGCGGGGGCCCACGTACGAGATCATGAGCAAGGCCGCGCGGGACGCGGGGGTCTGGCTGCACGCGGGGTCGTTCGTGGAGCGGGACGACGACCCGGACAGAACCGGCGAGCCGGGCGGGAACGGAACTGGCGATCCGGACGGAACCCGCGAGCCAGGCGGCGGCACCCTCTACAACACCTCACTCGTCTTCGCTCCGGACGGCGAGCTCGCCGCCTCCTACCGCAAGATCCACCGCTTCGGCTTCGACGAGGGCGAGGCCGCGATGATGGGCGCGGGGACCACACCGGTCACCGTCCCGCTCCCGGCCACCACGCTCGGCCCGGCCACCACGCTCGGCCCGGCCACCACGCTCGGCCCGGCCACCACGCTCGGCCCAGCCACGACGCTCGGCCTGGCCACCTGCTACGACCTGCGCTTCCCCGAACTCTTCCGCGCGCTCGTCGACGCGGGCGCCGAGCTGCTCGTGGTGCCCGCGGGCTGGCCCGAGCGCCGCCGTGGCCACTGGACGCTGCTCGCCCAGGCGCGTGCCGTCGAGAACCAGGCGTACGTGCTGGCGTGCGGCACCGCCGGGACGCACGCGGGTGTCGAGCAGGCGGGGCACAGCATCGTCGTGGACCCGTGGGGTGAGGTGCTGGCCGAGGCGGGGCCGGGCGAGGAGGTGCTCAGCGTCGAGATCGACCCGGGGAAGGTCGCGACGACGCGGAAGCGGTTCCCGGTGCTCAGGGACCGGGTGCTGGGCCTGGACCCGCCACGCCACTGAGCCCCGCCTGAGCCCCGCCGCCGGTGTGATTGGCTGGGGCCATGGCTAAGCGTGCACGTGTCAGGGCCCCTGAGCTGGTCGGCAAGGGCGGATGGCTCAACACCGGTGGCAAGGACCTCACCCTCGCGGATCTACGCGGAAAGTGCGTCATTGTCGACTTCTGGACATTTTGCTGCGTCAACTGCCTGCATGTCCTCGACGAGCTGCGCGAGCTGGAGGAGAAGCACCGCGACACCGTCGTGATCATCGGCGTCCATTCGCCGAAGTTCGTGCACGAGGCCGAGCATCAGGCAGTCGTCGACGCCGTCGAGCGGTACGAGGTCCACCACCCCGTGCTCGACGACCCCGAGCTGGCCACCTGGAAGCAGTACGCCGTACGCGCCTGGCCCACGCTGGTCGTCATCGACCCCGAGGGGTATGTCGTCGCCCAGCACGCGGGGGAGGGGCATGCCCACGCCATCTGGAAGCTGGTCGAGGAGCTGGAGGCCGAGCACGCCGCGAAGGGCACGCTGCGACGCGGCGACGGCCCGTACGTACCGCCGGAGCCGGAGGCGACCGATCTGCGCTTCCCCGGCAAGGCGCTCCTGCTGCCGTCCGGCAACTTCCTGGTGTCGGACTCGACCCGGCATCAGCTGGTGGAGCTCGCGGCGGACGGCGAGAGCGTGCTGCGCCGGGTGGGCAGCGGCGAGCGCGGCTTCGGCCCCGACTCCTTCAGCGAGCCGCAGGGGCTGGCCCTCCTCCCGGACGGCCGGGTGATCGTCGCGGACACGGTGAACCACGCGCTGCGGACGTATGACCCGGTCAGCGGTGTGGTGGAGACGGTCGCGGGGACCGGGCGACAGTGGTGGCAGGGTTCGCCGACGTCCGGGCCCGCCCTGGAGGTCGACCTGTCCTCGCCCTGGGATGTGGCCTACTTCGACGGTCAGGTGTGGATCGCGATGGCCGGGGTCCACCAGCTGTGGACGTACGACCCCGAAGCGGGGGTGGTGGCGGTCGCGGCCGGTACGACGAACGAGGGCCTCGTCGACGGGCCCGCCGCCGAGGCGTGGTTCGCCCAGCCGTCCGGGCTCGCCGCCGCGGCCGACGGGGAGCGGCTGTGGATCGCCGACTCGGAGACGTCCGCCCTGCGCTGGATCGACCGCGACCGGGTGGTGCACACCGCTGTCGGTACCGGCCTCTTCGACTTCGGCCACCGCGACGGTGAGGCTCAGCAGGCGCTGCTCCAACACCCGTTGGGCGTCACGGCACTGCCGGACGGCTCGGTCGCGGTGAGCGACACGTACAACCACGCGCTGCGCCGCTACGACCCGGCGAGCGGCGAGGTCAGCACGCTGGCGACGGACCTGCGGGAGCCGTCGGACGCGGTACTGGTCGATGGTGACATCGTGGTCGTCGAGTCCGCCCGGCACCGGCTGACCCGGCTGCGGCTGCCGGAGGAGGCGGTACGGGTCGAGGCGGTGGCCCACCGTACGCAGCGCGCCGCCACCGAGGTCGCGCCGGGACCACTGGAGTTGGACGTGGTCTTCCAGGCGCCCGCCGGACAGAAGCTGGACACCCGGTACGGCCCGTCCACCCGCCTCCTGGTGTCGGCGACGCCACCGGAGCTGCTGCTTTCGGGAGACGGCGCGGGGACGGACCTCGCGCGCCCCCTGGAGTTGAACCCCGCCGTGCAGGAGGGCGTCCTGCACGTCTCGGCGATGGCGGCGTCCTGTGACGACGACCCCTCGAATGAGTACCCGGCCTGCCACGTCCACCAACAGGACTGGGGCGTTCCGCTTCGGCTTAGTGAGGGCGGGGCGGGGCGCTTGGCGCTGGTGCTGGCGGGGCTGGACGAGGGCTAGTCAGCGTGCGTTCCTGAGTTCCTGAGTTCCGCCGCGTGGGGATCAGTTCTGGAACGCCGGGATGGCGAACCGTTCCGCGAGGCTTCGCCCCGCGCCGTGTGCGTTCAGGGCGTTGACCGAGTAGACCAAGGTCCGCGACAGGTCTCTCGTGGCGGCGATGACCGTGTGATAGCCAGGGCGCGCGCCTGTCTTGGCCCAGATCACCTTGCCGTTCACCTCTACGCGTTGGAGGCCCGCGCTGTACGTCGCACCGGGCAGGTCGGGCACCGTGAACATCTCCCCGAGCTGTGGCTCGGGCACGACCTCGCCGCGGAACAGGGCGTACAGGAACTTCTCCAGGTCGGCGGTCGTGGAGATCATGTCGCCAGCAGCCCAGCGGTCCGACATGTTCCACTCCGTGACGTCCACGACCTTGCCGTCCTCCATGACCTGGTAGCCGCGGTTGTGGGGGCCGTGGATGCGCGGATCGGCTCCGCTGGGGAAGGAGGTATGGCGCATGCCAACCGGCCTGAACACCCGTTGGGCAGCCTGGTGTTCGTAGCTGTCGCCGGTGACCTTCTCGATCAGCATGCCGAGCACCGTGTAGTGGATGTTGCCGTAACTCTGCCGCGTGCCCGGCGCGGATTCCGGCCCCTTGGCGACGGACTCGGCCACGACCTCCTCGGGCGTGAGCGTCTCGAAGCGCCGTTCGTAGCCCTCGCCGCGAGTGTCGCCCAGGGAGGCGCCTGGCTTGAGCCCGCTGGTGTAGTTGAGCAACTGCCGTACGGTGATGGGCGCGAAGTCGTCCGTGAGGAGCCCGGGAAGGTAGTCCTGCACCTTCCCGTCCAGGTCGAGCTTCCCCTCGGCGGCGAGCTGCAGCACGACCGCCGCCGTGACTACCTTGGTCGTGGACCCGGCGCGGAAGCGGGCGTGCCCTACGGCCTTCTGCCCCGTCCTCAGGCTCCGCACGCCCGCGCTGCCGCACCAGCGTTCGTCGCCCCCGAGCCGCACGAGCGCCGCCGTGGCGACGCCGTCCGGCAGCCCGGCGATGGCGCCGCGCAACGCGTCGGCAGCTGGTCCCGGCTTCACGGCGGAGGCACCGGTGGAGGCGCCGGTGGAGGCACCGGTGGGGGACGACGCGGCGAACGCCGGGGCCGTGAGGGGCGCCGCCGCCAGGCCGAGCACGAGAGCGGCGGCGAGGGCGCTGAGGGTGGTGTGGGTACGGGCACGGCTACGGCTGCTGCTACGGGTGCGGCTGCTGCTACGGGTGTGCATCTGGGCTCCAGGGTGGGCTGCTGGGTGGGCTGTTGAGGTCAGGTCCCATCCTGGCCAGCGCGCCGGGGCGACGGATCACCGATGGGGTGGAGGCAGACCCTGGTGACCCCCTAGGCCCAACAGGGCGGCACGCAAGGGGTGTTGTCAGGGTCCACCCTCAGGGGTGGCCTCCGCCGGGCGCGGCGGGCAAACGCGGGAGGGGCGTGTTTCGCTGCCGGACGGTTCGGTTGCGGTCGCGGTCGCGGTCGCGGAGCGCACGAGTGGTGGCCTGGCCGCTTCGGTGCCTACGGTCCGGGCCGACAAGCCGACCGGGGCCGCACCCTGCTGTCGGCCGCACCAGCGCGCGACGCTAGCCGAGGAGTTGGGCGCCAACGGGGCTGCGTTGTGGCTGCCTGGAGTGTGGGGCGGGACGGGGCGGGGCGGGTCGGTGTCGTGGTGGGCCAGTACCGCGTTGGGCACCGGTGGCCGCCCGGTTCGTCGGATGGTGGCGGGTCCGGGCCGGGTGTAAAGGGCGCTCCCTTTGGTCGCGTCGGCTGCGCCGATTCCGCTGTCGCTCCACCCTTGACACCCGTCCCGGACCCGCGAGGCTGAGGTACACCGGGCGGCCCAAAAACAGGGCAGCGGGACGGGTGGAGGGTGGTGAGCGTTTGAATGCCGGGTGCGGACTGGTTGTTGGGGCGCACGAGGGGGGTGGGTGGTGCGACACCGGCTCAGCGGCTGCGGGCGGTGGGGGTTGCGGGTGCACACGAGGGGGGTGGGTGGTGCGACACCGGCTCAGCGGCTGCGGGTCGTGGGGATGACCGGTGCGCACGAGAGGGGCAGGGTGGTGCCGCCCCGGCTCAGCGCCTGCGGATCATGAGGGTGGCCGGTGCGCACGAGGGGCGAGTGGGCGGTGCCACATGTCCACGGACGGTGGGACATCCGGGTGAGCGGACATTTTAAGTCCTTGCTCACGGACAGTTGATCTCCCTGTCCGGTTCGACTATTCGTCCTCTGCTCAGCTGCATCTGTGCATGTTCGGGACAGCCGGGCCCTGGGCGCCTGGGCCAACTGTGATGTCAGTGGTGGCTGCGATGCTGCGGCATGACCTCTTGGAACCTGCTTGATCTCGACAAGGCCCTGCGTGCCGGCTGGGCTGCCGACACCTGCTCGCCCGACGACCAGGCCGACTGGCAGCCGGGCAACCCGGCCTGGGGTCACTGCGACATCACGGCTTTGATCGTCAACGACGTCTTCGGCGGTGATCTCATGGTCGGCGAGGTGCATCTTGGCGGGACCCAGCACGGTTTCCACTGGTGGAACCGGCTGCCGAGCGGTGTGGAACTCGACTTGACCCGTGAGCAGTTCCAGCGCGGGCAGACGGTCACGGCTGCTCGTGTCGTCGTGCGGCCGCCGGGCCCGCTACCTCGCCGCCGGGAGGAGTACCTCCTGCTGCGTGAGCGTGTGATCAAGCACCTTGGCCCGCTTCCGGAGCCCGTCTGAGGAGACAGAGGTCACCGGGCCGGGCGCTTGGCGATCCCCTCTCGCCCCAGTCGGAAGTAAGAGGAGACTTTGGTACAGCAAGCCGCCCCTTTTGCCCGGGTTTTGGTGTCCCAAAGTCGCACTTCCCTCCCGACCTGACCCCACCAGCCCCAGACGTCCCTTCCCGTCCCACCCGTGGCGGTCGCCAGGCCGGGCGCCACTCCCACGCGTGGCTCGCGTGCCCGGTGGTCACCCCATCCGCCCGCTGTCGCTGAGCCGGGGCGGCAACACCCGCCCCCACGACCCGCAAGCACCGAGCCGGGGCAGCCCCGTCCGCTCAGCCATAGCGCGCACCCGTTCCCTCCACCCGCCGCAGTCGCCGATCCGGTGTCGCACCACCCCACCCCTCTCGTGCGCACCCCCGGCCCTCACCGCTCGCAGACGCTGAGCCGGTGTCGGGCCGCCCACCCCGCTTGTGCGCCCCAACAACCAGTCCGCACCCGGCATGCAAACGCTCACCACCCCCTACCCGTCCCGCTGCCCCGTCTTTTGGGCCGCCCGGTGTACCTCGCGTTCGCGGGTCCGGGTCGGGTGTCAAGGGTGGAGCGACAGCGGAATCGGCGCAGCCGACGCGACCGTAGGGAGCGCCCTTGATACCCGGGCCGGACCTGCCATCATCGGACGGACCGGGCGGCCACCGGTGCCCAACGCGGTACTGGCCCACCACGACACCGACCCGACCCACCCCGGCGCCCCAGGTGGCCGCGACGTTGCCCCGTCTAGCCGCGCCCGCGTCCGGGGAGCCCGGAGCTGGGTTGGTTAGTGCAGGGTGCGTCGCATCAGGATGCGGGGGTGGCCGGCCAGTACCGAGGTGGTGTCGGCGGCGTGGGTGAAGCCGGCGCGCTCGAAGTTCTTGCGGAGTCCGGCGTACGCCATCGTCGTGTCCACCTTGGCGTCGCCGTTGTCGAGGGGGTACGCCTCGATCGCCGGTGCGCCTTGGGAGCGGGCGAACTCGACCGCTCCGGCGATGAGAGCGTGCGTGATCCCCTGCTTGCGGTGGCCGGGGCGTACCCGGATGCACCACAGTGACCAGACCGGCAGGTCGTCGACGTGCGGGATCTTGCGGCTGTGGGCGAAGGCCGTGTCCGAGCGGGGTGCCACAGCGGCCCAGCCGACTGGCGTGTCGCCGTCGTACGCGAGCACCCCCGGCGGGGGCTGGTTTCGGCACAGCTTGGCTACGTACTCGCCGCGCGCTGGCCCACGGAGCTCGTTGTTGAGCTTGGACGGGATGCGGTAGCTCAGGCACCAGCACACGTTGGCGTCAGGTGACTTTGGGCCGACAACGTCACGGACGTCCTCGAAGACCGACGCCGGGCGAACTTCGATGGTCATGCCACCACGGTGTCACGACCTGCACAACGATGCTGCTCAGCCGATCACAGCGCGCTAGCGGCGGCCGCAGGGCGCTGCCTGATGCTGCCTGGACTTGAGGGTGTGGAGGAGGTGGGTGAGGGGGGCCGGGGTGGTGGCCAGCATCGTGGCCGGGGCATCGCTTTCCCGAAGGCGGATCCCGCCTTCGGCGGTGGCTAGCTCTACACAGTCATTGCCTTCGCCGCCGCCGGAGAAGGACGACTTCTGCCATGTGGCCGGGGTGGTCATGCCTGTGCCTCACAGTTCCTTTGCCATCCGTTGGATGATGTCGCGAGACTGCTCAGGGTCTAGCGACGCTGCCTCCACCTTACGGAACAGTGTTCGAAAGTGGTTCAGTTGGGCCTCGGCGTCAATGAAGCCCGTTCCGTGTGGGGCGTCGCGCACAACGGTGTCCAGTTGAGGCACCGGTCCGCCCACGTAGGCCATCGCGCTTCCGGCTCCCGCGAAGTTGTCCAGGTTGAAGGGGATGACCCGCACGGTCATGTGGTCCATCTCGGACAGCTCCAGGATTCGGGCGAGTTGGGTCCTGCACTCCGAACGACTGCTCACTCTGATGCGGAGGGCTGCCTCGTGGATCACAGCCTTGTACTCGATCGGATTGGGCTGCCCGATGACCCCGCGCCGCCGCATCCGATGCTCCACGCGTGGCTCCAGTTCGCTCGGAGGGAGTTCGGGCGCCATGTAAGAGAAGAGAGCTCGGGCGTAAGGCTCGGTCTGTAGGAGCCCCGGTACATGGATTACGGCTACGTCGTGCCGGAAGGTCGCGTGGTGATCGAGCTCGGAGAGGTCGAGGAAGGGTGCGGGGAGAACTCCTCGGTACTCCTCCCACCAGCCGCGCGTACGGTCGGTTGCCAGGGCGACCAGGGCATTGATGAGCGCCTCGTCTGTGCAGGCGTAGTGCGCTGCGAGGCGGCGTAGGCGGACCTCGCTTACGCCGGACAAGCCGGTCTCGATGTGTGTCATCTGGGTCGAGTTCACGCCGAGCAGGGCAGCCGTCTCCCGCGCCGTCAAGCCTGCGGCCTCGCGTAGCTTGCGCAGCTCAACGCCGAGGCGAAGCTGTCGAGCTGTGGGATGGCTTCTGGTGGCCATGTCTAGCTCCTTGGTCCAACTTGCTTGGATGGGCGACCCGTTCGGGTGTCAGATTACGGGGACCGCTTGCGGGACCTAAATGTAGAGGTCTACCGTCAGTGACACGTCGCAAACGCTGCGAGACCGGGGCTCCGGAAGCGCACCACGCCGTCATGCCGTGACGGCCGTGAAACTGCCACCGCCCGCTGACCGCCGCGAACTCCCTCTACCCTTCCACCACTCGGAGTTCCGCCATGCCGAAAATCGACGACGTGTACGACGAATCCTGGGAGTACACCCTCCACATCCCGCACGATCCGATCGCCGTGACGGTCTGCCGCCAGACTCTGCGGCTGGTCCTCGCCGCCCACGGCCTGGCCCACCTCACCGAGCTGGCCGAACTCCTTGCCACCGAGCTGATCGGCAACGCCGTACGGCACACCAAGGGCCCGGCCGCGCTCAGCGTGCACAGGTCCGGCGGCACGCTGCGGATCTGCGCGTGGGACGCCGACCCGACCCCTCCGGCCCCGCCTCCGCCCGCGCTCGCCCTGGCCCTCGCCCCGGACGTGGACGCCGAACAGGGGCGGGGGCTGGCCCTGGTGCGTACCTGGGCGGATGGCTGGGGGTGGCACCCGCTGGCCTCGGGTCGGGACACCAGGAAGGGGAAGTACGTGTGGTGCGAACTTGGCGCCGCGTAGCTCGTTGACCATGCCAGACAGAAAGGAGAGCTGATGGTCAGCTCGTCACACGAGGCGCTGCACCGGATCTTTCAGAAGGACACGGCGCTGCTGATCCGCGCCATCCAACACCTGCTCCACGTCCCGTTTCCCGAGCCGCGTGACATGGCGGTGCTCAACGCTGATCTCACGGAGATCGAACCGATCGAGCGGCGAGTGGACACACTGGTGCGGGTGGATACGGACGAGGGGGACTACCTGCTCGTCATCGAGGCGCAGGGGAAGAAGGACGAGGACAAGCGCGGAAGTTGGGCGTACTACCTCTCGTACCTCTACGCGAAGTTCCGCTGCCAACCGGTGCTGGTGGTCGTCACTCAGAGTGCTTCGACCGCCCGATGGGCCGCACAGCCCATCCGGTTGGGGCTGCCGGGCTGGCCCACGCTCACGTTACGGCCGCTGGTCCTGGGTCCGGACAACGTTCCGGTGATCGCGGAGGAGAGTGAGGCCGTGCGGGATGTTCCGCTCGCCGTGCTCTCGGCCCTGACGCATGGTCGGGGGCCCGCAGTCACGGCCATACTGGAGTCGCTGGCTGCCGCACTGGAAACCATCGACGTCGAGAGCGCGGCGGTGTTCGCTCAGCTCGTCGAGTCAGGCCTGGTCGACCCCCAGGCGAAGGAGATCTGGAGGGACAAGATGTCGACGATCAACTATTTCTTCCGCCACGAGGTCGCCCAGAAGGTGCGTGAGGAAGGCCGTGAGGAAGGCCGTGAGGAAGGCCGGTTGGAGGCACGGGCCACACTCGCCGAGGAGCGGGCCACGACGATCCTGCGCACGCTGAAGTGGCGCGGGGTTGAGGTGCCGGAAGCCGTGCGGCAGCGCGTGGTCTCCGCCACGGATCTGGAGCAGCTGGCGGTCTGGGTGGACCGGTCGTACCAGGTCGCCGACGCGGCTGAGCTGTTCGTCGAGGGGTGAGGGCCCGGGGCCGAGTCCAGGGCCCTCACCTTCTCGTCCAGATCAGCCCTCCAGGAACGCCACCAGCGCGTTCGCCAGCAGATACGGGTCCGCCGTAGCGCACAGTTCGCGGGCGCTGTGCATCGACAGGATCGCTACGCCGATGTCGACCGTCTTGATGCCGTGCCGGGCCGCCGTGATCGGGCCGATCGTCGTGCCGCAGGGCATGGTGTTGTTGGAGACGAAGGACTGGAAGGGGACGTCCGCCTTCTCGCAGGCCGCCGCGAACATCGCGCGGCCCGAACCGTCCGTCGCGTAACGGTTGTTGACGTTGACCTTGAGGATGGGGCCGCCGCCCGCGCGGGGGTGGTGGGTCGGGTCGTGGCGCTCCGCGTAGTTGGGGTGCACGGCGTGGCCGGTGTCGGAGGAGAGGCAGGCCGTACCGGCGAAGGCGCGGGCCTTGTCCTCGTACGAGCCGCCGCGCGCGAACACCGAGCGCTCCAGGACCGACCCGAGCAGCGGGCCGTCCGCGCCGGTGTCGGACTGGGAGCCGTTCTCCTCGTGGTCGAAGGCGGCGAACACCGGGATGTACGGGAGGTCGTCGCCCCGGTCGGTCGACACCGCCGCCAGCGCGGCCGTCGCCGCGTGTACCGAGAGCAGGTTGTCCATGCGCGGGCCCGCCAGGAGTTCGCGGTCGCGGCCCAGGTAGGCGGGGGGCTCGATGGAGTGGGTCATCAGGTCCCAGCCGGTCACCTCGCCCGCCGCCAGGCCGCACTCCTCCTCCAGGAAGCGGATCAGGTCGCCCTCGCGGGAGTCGCCGAGGCCCCAGACGGGCTGGAGGTGGCGCTGCTTGTCCAGCTTGAGGCCGTCGCTGCTGACGCTGCGGTCCAGGTGGATGGCGAGCTGGGGGACGCGCAGGAGCGGGCGGTCGACGTTGATCAGGCGGGTTGAGCCGTCGCGCAGGGTCAGGCGGCCCGCGAGGCCCAGGTCGCGGTCCAGCCAGGAGTTCAGCAGCGGGCCGCCGTAGATCTCGACGGCCACCTGCCGCCAGCCCGCGCTGCCCGTGTCGGGGAGCGGCTTGACGCGTAGGTTCGGGGAGTCGGTGTGGGCGCCGACGATGCGGAAGGGGGTGTGCGGGGCGGCGCCCTCGGGGACGTACCAGGCGATGATCGCGCCGCCGCGCAGTACGTACTTGCCGCCGCTGGTGGCGTCCCACGCGGAGGTCTCCTCGACCTGCTGGAAGCCCACCTTCTCCAGCCGCTCGGCGGCGTTGGCCACGGCGTGGTACGGGGACGGGCTCGCCGCCAGGAAGGGGATGAGGTCGTCGGTGTGACCGCGGTCGAAGCGTGACGAGGGGTGGGCTGGAGTGCTCATGGGGTCACCCTAACGAGGGGGGTGCGCCTGGTTCACGGCGATGCTCCAGCGAGTGGCGCACGCCTCGGTGCAGAGCCGCGCGCCCGGGGCGTTGTGCTGGGGCGCCACAGCACGACGGCCCGCTCCCGGTGATGTTCCGGGAGCGGGCGCCGTCGGCAGGTGCGGTTCGAGGCTTAGAAGGCCGCCTCGTCCAGCTCCATCAGGTCCAGGTCCACGCCCTCGGCCAGCGAGCGCTGCACCGCGACGCCCGGCAGGATGTTCGCGGCGAAGAACTTCGCCGCGGCGATCTTGCCCGCGTAGAACGCCTTGTCCTTCGACGAAGCCGTCTCCAGCTTCTCGGCGGCGACAGCCGCACCACGCAGCAGCAGGTAGCCCACGACCACGTCACCCGAGGCCAGCAGCAGGCGGGTGGAGTTGAGGCCGACCTTGTAGATGGACTTGACGTCCTTCTCGGTGGCCGCGAGGTCGGTCAGCATCGTGCCGACGATCGCCTCCAGGTCGACGGCCGCCTTGGCGAGCTCCTCGCGGGCGCCGGCCAGGTCCTCGCCGCCGGTGTTGACCGCGAGGAACTTCTTGATCTCCTCGGCGAGCTGGTTCAGCGCCGCGCCCTGGTTACGGACGATCTTCCGGAAGAAGTAGTCCTGGCCCTGGATGGCGGTGGTGCCCTCGTAGAGGGTGTCGATCTTGGCGTCCCGGATGTACTGCTCGACCGGGTACTCCTGCAGGTAGCCGGAGCCGCCGAAGGTCTGGAGCGACTGGGCGAGCTGCTCGTAGGCCTTCTCGGAGCCGTAGCCCTTGACGATCGGGAGCAGGAGGTCGTTGAGGGCCTCCAGCGCCTTGGCGTCCTCGCCCGCGGCCTCCTTGACGGCGATCTCGTCCTGGACGGAGGCGGTGTACATGACGAGGGAGCGCATGCCCTCGGCGTACGCCTTCTGCGTCATCAGCGAGCGGCGCACGTCCGGGTGGTGCGTGATGGTGACCTTGGGCGCGGTCTTGTCCATGAACTGCGCCAGGTCGGGGCCCTGGACGCGCTCCTTGGCGTACTCAAGGGCGTTCAGGTAGCCGGTCGACAGGGTCGAGATGGCCTTCGTGCCGACCATCATGCGAGCGAACTCGATGATGCGGAACATCTGGCGGATGCCGTCGTGCTTGTCGCCGATCAGCCAGCCCTTGGCGGGGTGCTTGTCGCCGAAGGTCATCTCGCAGGTGTTGGAGGCCTTGAGGCCCATCTTGTGCTCGACGTTGGTGGCGTAGACGCCGTTGCGCTCGCCCAGCTCGCCGGTCTCGAAGTCGAAGTGGAACTTCGGGACCAGGAAGAGGGACAGGCCCTTGGTGCCGGGGCCGTGGCCCTCGGGGCGGGCGAGGACGTAGTGGAGGATGTTCTCCTCCATGTCGTGCTCACCGGAGGTGATGAAGCGCTTCACGCCCTCGATGTGCCAGGAGCCGTCGTCCTGCTGTACGGCCTTCGCGCGGCCCGCGCCGACGTCCGAGCCCGCGTCGGGCTCGGTGAGGACCATGGTGGAGCCCCACTGCTTGTCGACCGCGATCTTCGCGATGTGCTTCTGCTGCTCGTTGCCCTCTTCGAAGAGGATGCCCGCGAACGCGGGGCCGGAGGAGTACATCCAGACCGCCGGGTTGGCACCCAGGATCAGCTCGGCGTAGGACCAGATGAGGGACGGCGGGGCGGTGGTGCCGCCGATCTCCTCGGGCAGGCCCAGGCGCCAGTACTCGGAGTCCATGAAGGCCTTGTAGCTCTTCTTGAAGGACGCCGGTACGGGCGCGGTGTTGGTCTCGGGGTCGAACACCGGCGGGTTGCGGTCGGCGTCGGCGAAGGACTCGGCAAGGTCGTTCTCAGCCAGCTTGCAGAGTTCTTCGAGAATGGTCTTGGCGGTCTCGACGTCCATCTCCGCGAACGGGCCGGTGCCGTACAGCTTGTCGCGCCCGAGCACCTCGAAGAGGTTGAACTCGATGTCCCGGAGATTCGACTTGTAGTGCCCCATGGCAACGGCTCCGTATGAGTATCGGGAGGCAGGGTCCTCGTCAATGCTGCTTGCCCATGCTTACCAGCAAGTAGCTACGATGATGCTACCCGTCGGTAATAAGAATCAACCCCTAACCGGCCATCTGTGACCAGTCTCGCCCTCGGCCGGGGTCGGGCGGGGTCGGGCAGGGGCCGGGCGGGGTCCGGCGCGGGGGCGAGACGGGGCTTTCGATGAGGCTGGCTAGGGGCGGTTGAATGCCGGTCGAGTGGCGGGGTGGGGCGCCCGGTGGGTGGGGCGCCCGGTGGGGGCGCGTGCGGCGCTTCACATGCCGTGGACCGCGGGGATGCGGCCCAGGCGGCCCGCCTGGAAGTCGTCCATCGCCTTCTGTAGCTCCTCGCGCGTGTTCATCACGAACGGCCCGTAGTGCGCCATCGGCTCCCGGATCGGGCGGCCGCCGAGGAGGATGACCTCCAGGTCCGGGGTGTGCGAGTCCTGCTTCTCATCCGCCCGTACGGTCAGTGAGGAGCCGGTGCCGAAGACCGCCGTCTGGCCGGAGTGCAGCGGGCGGCGGTCGGTGCCTACCGCGCCGCGACCCGCCAGCACGTACGCCAGGCCGTTGAAGTCCTCGCGCCAGGGCAGCGTGACCTCGGCGCCGGGACGGAGCGTGGCGTGCACCATCGTGATCGGGGTGTGGGTGATGCCGGGGCCTTCGTGGCCGTCCAGCTCGCCCGCGATCACCCGCAGCAGCGCGCCGCCGTCAGGCGAGGTCAGCAGCTGCACCTGGCCGCCGCGGATGTCCTGGTAGCGGGGGGCCATCATCTTGTCCGACGCGGGCAGGTTCACCCAGAGCTGGAGTCCGTGGAAGCGCCCGCCGGACGTCACGAGCGCCTCGGGCGGCGCCTCGATGTGCAGCAGGCCCGAGCCCGCGGTCATCCACTGGGTGTCGCCGTTCTGGATGGTGCCGCCGCCGCCGTTGGAGTCCTGGTGCACGAAGGTGCCGTCGATCAGGTATGTGACGGTCTCGAAGCCGCGGTGCGGGTGCCAGGGGGTCCCCTTCGGCTCGCCGGGCGCGTAATCCACCTCGCCCATCTGGTCCATCATGATGAACGGGTCGAGGTACTGGTAGTTGATGCCCGCGAACGCGCGGCGCACCGGAAAGCCCTCGCCCTCGAAACCGCTCGGGGCCGTGGTCACGGCGAGTACGGGGCGCGCGACGGCGGGGTCAGCGGGCGCGGCCACTCGGGGCAGGCTCAGCGGGTTCTCGACGGTCACTGCAGGCATGGTCGGACCTCCTTCTGGCTAGAGGTTAGTTGAATCTCGAACTTCTTGCCAAGGGAACGCGAAAAGCCCGGGAGGCATTCCCTCCCGGGCTTCAGGGGCTGAGTTCTCGCGACTGGCTGAGTCTCGGCTGCTTGCGGCTAGCCGCTACCCGTACATACGGCGCATCGCGAAGTCGACCATCTGCTCCACGGCCTTCGCGTCGAAGACCATCCGGTGCTCGCCCTCCATGTCCAGGACGAAGCCGTACCCGGTGGGCAGCAGGTCGATCACCTCGGCGCCGGTGATCACGAAATACTTGGAGTCCTTGCCCGCGTACCGGCGCAGCTCCTTGAGTGAGGTGAACATCGGGATCACCGGCTGCTGGGTGTTGTGCAGCGCGAGGAAGCCCGGGTTGTCGCCGCGTGGGCAGTAGACCTTCGAGGTGGCGAAGGTCTGCTGGAAGTCCTCGGGCGCCAGCGACCCGGTGGTGAAGGCGCGTACGGCGTCGGCGAGTGAGGGAGGTGACGGTTCGGGGTAGGCGGGTGCCTGATGGCCGTAGCCGCCGGGCATCTGCTGCTGCGGCGGTGGCTGTGGTGGCGCGTACTGCTGCGAGGCGTCACCGCCAGTCGCGTGCTGGCCGTATCCGTACATGACCGCAAGAGTACTGAGTGTGGCGCCCCCTCGTGGGCGATCCCCCGGTGATCGCGTACGGATGCTCGTATACGGATGCTCGTATACGGATGCTCGCGTACGGGCGGCCACCGCCGTGATCACCCGGTGGTCCCGTGATCACCCGGGCGGGCGCGATGGGAGGGACGTGGCGCGGGGGGCGTGGTCGGGTGGGGCTATGGCCTCGCCCCTGACCCAGCCGCCGCTCCTTCCGCGCGGCGCTCGCCGCGTCGCCGCATGGTGCGCGGTCGCCCTGCTGGTCACGGGGGTGGCCGCGGTCGGGATCTGGCTGTGCGTCGAGCTCCGCGCGGTGGTCACGCCCGTACTGATCGCGGTCCTCGGAGCCGGGCTGCTCGGGCCGCTCTACCGCAGGCTCCTCGCCCTCCACGTGAACCCCTCGGTCGCCGCCGGGCTGACCTGCACCGCCGTGCTCGTCTTCGTCGGCGGCGCCGTCTACATCGTGGTCAGCGCGCTGATCGACACCGGCGACGAGATCATCGCCTCACTACAGGAGGCGGCGCTCACCCTCGCCGACCACTTCGGCGCCGCCGGGACCTCGCTCGACGATCTGGCCTCGAACGCCAGGGACCTGCTCGCCGAGTTCGGCGGCACCGCGGCCTCCGGGGTGATCAGCGGGATCAGCGTGGTCGGTCAGATGATCGCGGCGGCCGTGCTCGCGCTGCTGCTGATCTTCTTCTTCCTCCGCGACTCCGACCGCGCCGTCGCGTCCCTGCGGTCCCTCGCCCCGGGGGACACCGGCGACATCCTGGAAGCGATGGCGCGGCGCGCCTTCGAGGCGGTCGCGGGCTTTATGCGCGGGACGACCTTCATCGCCCTGATCGACGCGGTCTGCATCACCATCGGCCTGCTGATCCTGGGGGTGCCCGGCGCGTTCGGGCTCGGCGCGCTGGTGTTCGTCGGCGCCTACATCCCGTACCTCGGTGCGTTCATCTCGGGGGCGGTCGCGGTCCTGGTGGCGCTCGCGGACCGTGGGTTCGTGATCGCGCTGTGGGCGCTTGGGGTGGTGCTCGCCGTACAGATGCTGGAGGGCAATCTGCTCCAGCCCATGATCCAGAGCCGTACGGTGCAGATGCACCCGGCCGTCGTGCTGCTGGCGATCACGGCGGGTGCCTCGGTCGCGGGGGTGCTGGGGATGCTGCTCGCGGTCCCGGTCACCGCGGCGGCGTTCGGGGTGTTCTTTGAGCTTCGGGCGCGGTACGGGGTGGGCGGGGCGGGGGAGCCGCCGCCCCCGGAGGGGGACGTATGACGACACGTCCGTAAGACGCTGTAAGACGTCCGTAAGGCCTCCGTAAGGCGTTCGTCCCTACGCGTCCCCCGGACCTGACTCGTACAGCTCGAACCAGATCGACTTGCCCTGGCCGCCGCGCGGGTCGACGCCCCACGTGTCCGCCAGTAGTTCCATCAGGACCAGTCCCCGCCCGGACGAGGCCAGCTCACCGGGGTGCCGCTTGTGCGGGAGCTCGTCGCTGGCGTCGGAGACCTCCACGCGCAGGCGCCGGGAGCCCCGCTCGCCGCGCGCCGTGGCCACGATCAGGGCGTCGCCGTCGGTGTGCACCAGGACGTTGGTGGCCATCTCGGAGACCATCAGGACCGCCGCGTCGACCTGGTCCGGGTCGGCCCAGTCGTGCAGTAGCTCCCGCAGATGCTGCCGGGCGCCCGCGATCCGCTCCGGCTCGGCCTGCGCCACGGTCAGTACGGTGCGCCGGGGTGGGGCGACCGGGACGGTGCCGCGTGGGCCAGGGCCGACGGGGTTCCGGTGCAGCAGGAGCAGCGCGATGTCGTCCTCGCGGCGGTCGGCCAGGGGGCCGGTCGAGTAGTGCGAGGTCGGGCCGTGCACCGCCTGGACCAGTTCGTCGGCGAGCTGCTCCAGGTCATCGCCGTACTCATGCCCGTACTCGTACTCCTGTCCGAACTCGTACCCCTGCTCGTCCCCCTGCCCGTGCGTCTCAAGAATCTCGCGGAGTCTGGTCCATCCGGTGTCCAGGTCGTGGCCGCCGGTCTCGATCAGGCCGTCGGTGCAGATCATCATCGTCTCGCCGGGGGCCAGGACCAGCCGCGTCGTCGGGTAGTCCGCGTCCGGGTCGATGCCCAGCGGCAGCCCGCCCGCCGTGGACGGGGTCACCACCGTGCCGTCGCCGAGCCGGATCACCGGGTCCGGGTGGCCCGCGCGGGCGATCTCCAGGACGCCGGACTCCGGGTCGGCCTCCACGTACAGGCAGGTCGCGAAGCGCGGGTCGGCGGTGTCAGCGGATGCGGCGGGGCCGCCGGTGGAGCCGTAGGTGACGGAGTCGGTGATGCCGGTGAGGAAGCGGGTGGCGCGGGAGAGTACGGCGTCGGGGCGGTGGCCTTCGGAGGCGTACGCGCGCAGGGCTATCCGCAGCTGGCCCATCAGCCCGGCGGCCCGTACGTCATGCCCCTGGACGTCGCCGATGACGAAGGCGTACCGGCCGAAGGGCAGCGGGATCATGTCGTACCAGTCGCCGCCGACCTGGAGCCCGCCACCGGTCGGTACGTACCGCGCGGCAACCGCCATCCCCGGGATCTCGGGGCCGAGTGCGGGCATCATCGCGCGCTGGAGCCCCTCGGTCAGCTCGCGCTCGGACTCGGCGACCCCGGCCCGTGACAGGGCCTGTGCCAGCATCCGGGCCACCGTGGACAGCACCGAGCGCTCGTCCGGGGTGAAGGAGACCGGATAGGTGAACGCCGCCATCCAGGCGCCGATGGTGCGGCCCGCGACGATCAGTGGCAGAAAGGCCCAGGACTGGCGGCCGAACCGCTCGACGAGCGGCCAGATGGTGGGGTAGCGCTCCTTGTACGCCTCGGGGGTGCTCAGATAGACGGCGCGTCCGGTGCGGACCACGTCGGCCGCCGGATAGTCCGTGTCCAGCGGCATGTCCGAGAACGGTTCCTCGTCGCCCGGCGAGTGGCCGTGGTGCCCGATGACGGTGAGCCGGTCGCCCGCGACCCCGAAGACGCCCAGCCCGTCGGGTGAGAAGCCCGGCATCGACAGGCCGCTGGCGACGCGCAGCACCTCGGCCGTCGACCGCGCCTCGGCGAGCGCCCGCCCCGCGTCGAGCAGGAACGCCTCGCGGGAGCGCCGCCAGTCGCCGGTGACCGGGGTGCGGGCCGCGCTGCCGGGGATCTCGCTGACCTCTTGCAGCGTGCCGATCAGCTCGTAGTGGCGGTCGCCGTGGAGGACCGGCTTGGTGCGGCTGCGGACGGTACGCACCACGCGGCCCCGCTCGTCCATCACGCGCAGCCGCGCCTCGGCGAGGGTGCCTTCGGCCAGGGCCAGCTGGACGACGGGGTAGACCTCGTTCCAGTCGACGGCGTGGAAGCGGGCGCGGACGGCCGCCTCGGTGGTGATGACGAGGGCGTCGGGCGGGGCGCCCGGGGCCTGGGGGATGCCCAGCAGCCTGGCCGCCTCCGCGTCGAGGGTGGCGATCCCGGTGTCGCTGTCCCAGCGCCACAGGCCCGTCGCGATGGCGGCCAGGATCTCGCCCACGGGGGGCAGGGGACCCTGATCGTCGGTGCGCATTGCTTCACTTTAGGAAGATTCGTCGGATTAGCGCCACTGAGGTTGTCGGCGAGGTGCCAGCGAGGATGTCAGCGGCGACGGCGACCACGACACCGTGGTGACATGTTTATGTCAAGGGAGGGGTGGGGGGCTGCCGGTAGCCTGGGGTGGTTGATTCCCGCCTGTCTCGCGATGAATGACGCGAAGAATTGGATGAATGATGCACCGGTACAGGTCCCATACCTGCGGCGAACTCCGCGCCTCCGCCGTCGGCGCCGAGGTCCGGCTGAGCGGTTGGCTGCACAATCGCCGAGACCTGGGCGGCATCCTCTTCATCGATCTCCGTGACCACCATGGTCTGGTCCAGCTGGTCGCCCGCCCGGACACCGCCGCGTTCGACGCCCTCGACAAGCTCTCCAAGGAGACCGTCGTCCGCGTCGACGGCAAGGTGATCTCCCGCGGCGCCGAGAACGTCAACGCCGAGCTCGCCACCGGCGAGATCGAGGTCGAGGTCTCGGAGGTCGAGGTGCTCGGCGCGGCCCAGCAGCTGCCGTTCCAGATCAACCAGGACGACGGGGTCGGCGAGGAGCGCCGCCTGGAGTACCGCTTCCTGGACCTGCGCCGCGAGCGCATGCACCGCAACATCATGCTGCGTACGGCCGTGATCTCGGCCATCCGGCACAAGATGACCGCACTCGGCTTCAACGAGATGGCGACCCCGATCCTGACCGCGACGTCCCCCGAGGGCGCCCGCGACTTCGTGGTGCCGTCCCGCCTGAACCCGGGCAAGTTCTACGCCCTGCCGCAGGCCCCGCAGCAGTTCAAGCAGCTGCTGATGATCTCGGGCTTCGACCGGTACTTCCAGATCGCGCCCTGCTTCCGCGACGAGGACGCCCGCGCGGACCGCTCGCCCGGCGAGTTCTACCAGCTTGACGTCGAGATGAGCTTCGTCGAGCAGGAGGACGTCTTCCAGCCCATCGAGCAGCTGATGACCGAGCTCTTCGAGGAGTTCGGCGGCGGCCGCCACGTCACGTCACCCTTCCCGCGCATCCCGTTCCGCGAGTCGATGCTGAAGTACGGCAACGACAAGCCGGACCTGCGCGCGCAGCTCGAACTGGTCGACATCACCGACGTCTTCGAGGGCTCGGAGTTCAAGGCGTTCGCGGGCAAGCACGTGCGTGCGCTGCCGGTGCCGGATGTGGCTGGGCAGTCCCGGAAGTTCTTCGACGGGCTCGGCGACTACGCGGTCGAGCAGGGCGCGAAGGGTCTGGCCTGGGTGCGCGTCGCCGAGGACGGTTCGCTGACCGGCCCGATCGCCAAGTTCCTGACGGATGAGAACGTCAAGGTCCTCACCAAGCGCCTCGGCCTCGCCGCCGGTCACGCCGTCTTCTTCGGCGCGGGCGACTTCGACGAGGTCTCCAAGATCATGGGCGCGGTTCGCGTCGAGGCCGCCAAGCGCTCTGGGCACTTCGAGGAAGGCGTCTTCCGCTTCTGCTGGATCGTGGACTTCCCGATGTACGAGCGGGACGAGGAGACCGGCAAGATCGACTTCTCGCACAACCCCTTCTCGATGCCCCAGGGCGGCATGGCCGACCTGGAGGAGAAGGACCCACTCGACATCCTGGCCTGGCAGTACGACATCGTCTGCAACGGCATCGAGCTGTCGTCCGGCGCGATCCGGAACCACGAGCCCGAGGTCATGCTCAAGGCCTTCGAGATCGCGGGCTACGACCGGGACACCGTCGAGCACGAGTTCGCGGGCATGCTCCGCGCCTTCCGCTTCGGTGCCCCGCCGCACGGCGGGATCGCCCCGGGCGTGGACCGCATCGTGATGCTGCTGGCCGACGAGCCGAACATCCGCGAGACGATCGCCTTCCCGCTCAACCAGAACGCGCAGGACCTGATGATGGGCGCGCCGACGCAGCTGGACGAGTCGCGACTGCGCGAGCTGAACATCGCGCTGCGCAAGCCGGTGGCGGACAAGGACAAGGACAAGTCCGAGAAGTAGGCGGTACGCACCGCGCGGCGTGTGACGTCGGCCCTTGGGACCTGGTGGTCCTGGGGGCCGACGTTGTCGTGCTGGGAGGCGATGGGTCCGTTATGCCCCGGAGGGTGGTACGCCTTCGGGAGGCTTGGCGAACAGGTCCCGTACATCGGTGACGGTCGCCGCGAGATCTAGCCAGCGCGCGAGAGTGCGCAGGTCGGAGCAGGCGGTGATGTACGCCGCGATCTCGTCGGAGCAGGAGATGTCGCGCTCGTCCAGGGCCCGCAGCACAGCCTCTGCCCAGCCTTCGGTGTATCCCTTGGCCCAGCCGTCCGCATAGTTGTCGGACCAGCACTCCAACTTGGCGCGCACGCGACTGAGGTCGCGAGGCGACAGCCCGCTGTCATGGCCCAGTTGCTTCAGACCAGCGACGAAGACCGCCAGGCACTTGGCAGGCGGCACCCCCAGCCCCAGACTCAGCGCCGTGAGCTGTATCCGCGCTGACACTTCCCTCTCCAGGTCTTCGCCCATGTACGCAAACACGCTGTCAGCCTGCTTGGTGTCCGACCGGTGAGGCGCCATTACGTCCGGTCCGGGTGGGCCACCGGGGCTTCGGTGGCTTCGGTGGCTTCGGCGAACAGATCCTCGGCAGCGGTGGCCGTGAGAGACCGACGGAACCAGCGTGTGAGGACGTCCGGTTCGGTGCAGGCCAGGATGCGTTCCCGGACAGCGTCGGTGACAGAGATGCCCCGCTCTTCCAGGGCGAGGAGGACGAACTTGGCCTCGCCCTTGGCCTCGCCTTCGAGGTAGGCCGTCTCGCGGTCCGTGCCCCTGCCGGGAAAGTAGCTGGCGACGCTCATGACTTGCCTCCATGTGGCTCTGGCTGGGGTGTCTCCCAGGTTGATGTCCAGGAACTCGTAGAAGTAGGTGGCCGCTTCCCTGTCCATCGACTGGAGGGCGCGGCCCAGCGCCTCCAGTATGGCGCCGATTTGCGCGTGATTGGCGTGTGCCAGGGCAGCGATCGCGGCCAGCGCGGGCTTGGCCCTCGCGGTCCGCTCGTCGGTGATCACTGGCAGATTGTCCGGGCCGACGACGAGGGGATACGTGCGCTGGGTGGTCCAGTCCTGGGTTCCGCAGCTGAAGGGCCCGGTCGCCCACTTGGCTGTAGCTCGGTTCTGGCAGACCACCAGGAGGAGCACCGGCAGGGTGTACTTGGACTGGAGATAGGCGACGTAGTACGCCCAGCTCAGCTCCTTCTTCGTGTCCCGCCGCCCCTGTGCCTCGACGGCGAGGAGGAAGTCGTTCCCATCGGATGGGCCGACGAGTAATAGCGTGTCGATGCGACGCTCCAGTGGCCTGGTCTCCGTCACGTCGGGGGTGAGCGCGTCCACGGTTGCTTTCCCGGGGAACGGGATGTTGAGCGTCGCGAAGACAGGCGCGAGGATCTCGGGCCGCTCCTGAAAGATGCGGTGCGAGCCCTCGTGGGCTGATGTGACCATGTGGGGAACCTATGCAGGTCGGCGGGCTGAAAGCCCGGATGTTCGAGTGGGATCACCCGTTCGAGGGGCGAAGAACCGTTCAGGCGACCTGGGTCAGCTCGCACCAGACGAACTTGCCGACGCTGGGCTTGAGTTGACTGCCCGGGGCGTACCAGCCCCAGTTGTCCGTGCACTCCTCTACGAGGGCGAGGCCTCGGCCCGTGGTGGGGGTGGGGATCGGCGCGGCGGCGGCCAGGGGTGGCGCCGGGGTCGGGGGTCTGGGGTCGTTGTCCCAGACCGCGATGCGCAGAATCGGCGCGGACCAACGGAGGGCGAGGGTCGCCGGGCCCTTGGTGTGCCGCACGGCGTTCGTGACCAGCTCTGTTGCGACGAGCTCGGCGGCTTCTGTGAGCTGCGGCAAGCCGTGGAGGGCGAGGGTCAGGCGGAGGGTGCGGCGGGCGATCGTGACCGCGCGGGGGTCGTTGGGGATGGAGAGGGTGTACGTCCAGGGTTCGGTGGGGTCTCCGGTTTCGGACATGAGCATGCGTGACTCCTGGTCAGGGAGGGGGAGTTGGGGTGAGCTGCGGTGTCGTCGGGTGGTGGCATGTCGCCGCCGCCGTGGCAGGGCGGGGCGGTGCGCTTCCGGTACCCCGGTGTTCCGCAGCGTGTGCGTCGCGTCACCGAAGGTAGGGGATATGGTTAATCCGTCGCAACCCTAAGCCGCGCATTCGACGTAAGTTCGAATGCGCCAACTCGCCGTTGCAAGGCAGGCTTTGGGTGATCGGAAAGGATGTCGCATGCCGCCAAGGAGTCAGCCAACCGCTCGCCAGAGGAGGTTGGGTGCCGAGCTGCGCAAGATGCGTGAGGCTGCCGGGATGACAGGCCGCGAGACTGCCGAACTGCTCGGCGTCAACGCGATCCAAGTGAGCCAGATCGAGTCGGGGCGCGCGGGGCTCAGTGAGGAGCGAATTCGGCGTATCGCTGTGCACTACCAGTGCGCGGACGTGGAGTTGATTGATGCCCTGGTCGCGATGGCGACGGATCGTGCGCGTGGGTGGTGGGAGGAGTACCGAGGCGTACTGCCGTCCGCGTTCCTGGATCTGGCCGAGCTGGAGCATTACGCGACCTTCATGCGCGTCGTCGGTACCGCGCACATACCGGGGTTGCTCCAGACCGAGGACTACTCGCGCGCAGTGTTCGCGTACCGGGTCCCGGAACTTCCGGAGAGTGAACTGGAGCCAAGGGTGACGCACCGTATGCGTCGCAAGGCGGAACTCTCCCGGCCTGACGCCGTCCCATACGAGGCGGTGGTGCACGAGTCCGTGCTACGCACCCGCGTTGCCGATCGGCGTGTGGCCAGAGAGCAACTCGTGGAGCTGCTCGTCCAGTCGGAACGGTCGAACGTCACGGTGAGAGTGATCCCGTTCGATGTCGATGGGTTCGCCGGGGCCTGGGCCATGATGCTCTACGCGGGCGGACAGGTGGCGGCCCTGGACACGGTCCAGCGGGACGCTCCCTATGGCACGGCCCTTCTAGATGCATCTGCTGAGCTCCTGGCCATGCGAACACTCTTCCGTAAGGTGGAGTCAGCATCACTGGAGCCCGCCAAGTCGCGGGATTACATCCACCGTCTGGTGAAGGAGCTCTAACACGTGACTCAGTGGCAGAAGTCCTCATTCTCTGGCGGTGGCGACGGCAACGAATGCGTTGAAGTCGCCCAAAAATGCAGTGTGTTGCTCCTCCGTGAAAGTGAGAACCCGGACCAGGTCCTCGCACCCACCCGGTCCGGGCTGGTCGCGCTCATGCGGTACGTACGAGCGGCGTGAGGTAGGTATCTTCTTGGCGCATGCGCCAAGGGCGACGCGCGCTTCGGTGGGTCACGCAGGCATCTCCGATGCGTGTGGCGGTTATGTGGGTGACGACTCCTCCACGATCGCGTGTTCCCGGCCAGGATGGTCGCTCCCGTCGAGGAGCTCGCATGGCCTGGCAGCCACAGTTGATACGACGCGTCGATGCCGCGGGCAACCCCGCGGCATCGCTCGGACACACCTTGGTGGACGACTACCTGGAGTTCGTCGCTACGGGCAGGACTCCTCGAACTTCACAGCCCTCAAGAACACCGGCTGCCCCGTCAGTTCGGCTCCTACCTGGGGATCCTGGCTGCACACCTTCCAGTTCGAGTCCACCAAGACTGCACGATCCTGGCCAGAGACGTCTGTGACGTCGATACTCGTAGAGGGGTCCAGGACGTCCCGCGCAACCTTCACCGACTTGCCCCGAAGATCCGGCATTCTTTCGCCTGCCTTAGCTGGCTCCTTTCGGTCCTTCTCCGGGCAACTCTCCTCAAGCTTGACAGCGCCGAGATCAACTTCGGTGTCTGTCGAGTGTCGGCCTGGCTTCGGGGTCTGGAAGCAGACCTTCCAATTGCGGTCGAGTACCTGATTCCGGCCGCGGCCGAGGGAGTCATGCGACGTGAGTCCATAGAAGCCAGCGGCTTGCGCGGCATCCTGGGCGCTTTGCAACCCCTTGCCGACAAGGTTGGGAAGCTCCGCCGTCTTCGCCTCCTCGGTGGTCGCTGGCGTCGCTCCCTCGGTGGTGGCTGGCGTCGTTGGCACCGTGGTTTCACTCCTCGGCGGGACGCCCTCGGAACCGCCGTCCCCGCACGCGGTGAGCGAGAGAAGAGTCAGGGTGCTGAGGAGTGCTGTGATGGCATGGCTGCGCATGTGGTGATGGTGCCGATCGCCCCGATTTCCGGCTGCAGGCAGGGCCGCGTATGCCGCAACTGTTACAGAATGCTACGAACAGCGCACGGGCGCGAAGCTCTCAACAAGTCCGCGGGGGTTGACTTCGAGACCCGCAAGAGGAGTTGGCCGAAAGTGGGCCGGTGGTGGCGCGGGGCGTCTTGTCGGGTGTGGCGGGCCGCTGCCAGGATTCGGGCGCGCTCTGCGGCGGCCGAAGTACGGGTCAGACCTCCGGCCGGTCCCTCCACCCGTTGGTTCTGGCCGACGCCTGAGGAACGACCGACCCAAGGAGTGCCTCACCCATGCTGCGATCGAAGCTGCGTGCCCTGCTGCTCGGCGCCGGTACCGCCGCCCTCATGACGGCCACCGCGCTCGCGCCCACCGCGACGGCCGCGACCGCCGCCCCGGCAGCCGACAGCCGTACGGCGTCCGCCTCGGCGGGCTTCTGGTCCTGCACCGTCCCGGCTGGGTACACGTACACCGGCACGCGTGCCACGTACAGCTGCAACTCCAGCGGCTACCGCAGCACCCACTACTACGTTCAGCCGCCCGCGGACGGTATGCGGGCGTGTACGGTTCCGGCTGGCTTCACGTACACGGGTACGCGTACGACGTACAGCTGCAATATCAACGGGTATCGCGGTACGGAGTACGCGTTGGCGACGCCGAGGGACGGTCTGCGGACGTGTACGGTCCCGGCCGGTTTCACGTACACGGGTACGCGTACGACGTACAGCTGCAATATCAACGGGTATCGCGGTACGGAGTACGCGTTGGCGACGCCCAGGGACGGGCTGCGGGCGTGCACCGTTCCGGCTGGCTTCACGTACACCAGTACGCGTGCCACGTACAGCTGCAACATCAACGGGCACCGCAGCAACCTGTACACGCTCCGCGCCCTCTGACGGAGACGGAAGACGGATGACGGAGCAGGGGCCCGGGGACCGCCGTCCCCGGGCCCCAACTGGGCAGCCTTCTAGCCTTCTAGGCCGCGTTCTTCATCGCTGTCGCCAGACCCCTGGCCCAGATCTGGTTGACGCGGGCGCGCTCGGTGGAGTTCGGATAGGCGTTCGTGCAGGACGGGCCGGGGCCGCCGCCGGACATCAGCTCGCTGCACGGGCCCTGGTAGCGGTCGGGCAGGCCGAGGACGTGGCCGGTCTCGTGCGAGGTGACCCGGGTCGAGTTGTAGATCTGGTTCTGGCGGTAGTCCAGGAAGATGTATCCGCGGCCGCGTCCGTCCGTGTAGGCGTAGGAGCCGCGCCGGTCATTGCCCTCGTAGTAGCGGAAGTCCGGGTTCGAGCCCTCCTGGAGCCTGACGTTGGAGACGGAGCTGTTCCAGATCTGGGTGCTGGCGGCTATCTGCTGCCGGAAGGTCGGCGCGTTGGCCGCGCTGTAGGTGACCGTGATCTGCTGGGCGCCGGGGTTCGCGGCGCGCTTCTCAGCCACGGACTTCACTACGGCTTCGAAGAAGGCCTTGTTGGCGGCGGCGTCCTCGGCGGACCCCGCGTACTGCGCGTACGCGCCGCCGGTTCCTGAGGGTGACGACGCCGCGGCGGCTGGGGCCGCGCTCAGTGCGCCGATGGCCAGGCCGAGGCCGAGCGTGGTCGAGAGCAGCGCTCGGGGAAGTCTCGGAAGTTTCATGTGTCGCATGTGGGGGGCTCCTACTCGGTGGGGGGCGAGTGGTTATCCGAGAGTGTCGGGGAGCGGGAGCCCGTACGGATGATGGCAAGTGCCGATAGCGGTGGGTTATCACCGCCCTAACTTCCGTGTGTGTGGCGGGAATTAGGCGTCTGGTGTGATCGCGGGGGTCGTTCTACGCTCAAGGTTCATGGAGCTTGAGGTGAGACACCTCCGCGCGGTGTGCGCGATCGCCGACACCGGTAGCCTGCACCGTGCCGCGCGTCAACTGGGTGTGAGCCAGCCCGCGTTGACGACCCAGCTCCGTCGTATCGAGGGCGCCATCGGCGGCAGTCTGTTCGCCCGTGAGCGCACGGGGTGCCGACCGACGCCGCTCGGCCTGGTGCTGCTGAGCCGGGCCCGGCCGCTTGTCGCGGAGATGCGGGAGCTGGTGACCGAGGCCAGGGCGGTGGCCGCCAGGGCCGGTGGGCCGCAGCTGCGGGTCGGCTCGACGGCCAGCCGGGCGCTGCCGGGGTGGCTGCGGCGGCTGCGTATCCGGCTGGCGGACGCCGGGGTGTCCCTCCAGATGAACGTGTCGGCGAACGTCCTGCTTAGGCAGGTCGCCGAAGGACAGCTGGACGTCGCCTTCGTTCACCAGGTGGAGGGCTGTCCGCTGCGGATGCCGGAGGGGCTACGGCTACGGGTCCTGCTGGACCGGGAGCCGCAGTTCGTCTCGCTGCCCGTGGACCATCCGGCCGCCCGGCGGCCTGCCGTACGGCTCCCGGAGCTGGCGGGCGAGCAGTGGATGGTCGACCCGACGGTGGACGGGGAGCGGGACGGGCTGCTGCGGGTGCTGCGCGCCGCTGGGCTCAACCCCCGTTTGCTGCACGGGGATTACCTCACCGCGGCGACGCTGGTCGCCACCGGCGAGGTGGTCACCGTCTGCCAGCCGACCTCGCGCGAGCGCCCTGATATGGCGGTCCGGCCGCTGGAGGGGGACCCGCTGGGCGTACGGCTGCTGCTGGCGGCGCGTACGGACGTGGAGCTGGACGGGGTGTACGCGGATCTGGAGGCGGCTTACTGGGAGGCGGCCCGGCAGTCGACGGCGTACGGAGATTGGCTGCTGCGAACGCGGGGCGATAGGGCTGCCTGACCGGGGGAGAGGGATTTAGCCCCTCTTTATCCCTTTACGTGGCTGTGCTGGAGTCGTCCGGGAGCCGTTACCTCGCCTACGTATGACGCCAACACGACCCTCGTAGCTTGATGGACGTCGCCGCCGCAAAGGGGCGCAGACAGGGAAAGACCCGCTACGAGAAGGTCATCACCATGCGTGCCATTCGCCGTACCGTCCGCTCCGCCGCCATCGCGACCGGCGTCATAGCCGCCACGCTCGCTCTGCCGGTCGGCGTCAAGGCCGGTGCCGAGGGCGGCAAGCAGCCCGACACCGTGATGATGGCCGCTGGCGGAGGCATGGCGGCTGCCGGTGCGGCGGGCCTTGGCTTCGCGATGCTGCGCCGCCGTCGTACGGATGGCGAGGGCTGACGGGCTCACGGGCTGACGCACCCGCGGGCGTGGGCTTGGGCGTGGGACGACGAGTGGGCGGCACCCCAGTCCCGGGGTGCCGCCCTCAGTCATGCCGCGCTCAGCAGCCGATGTTCCGGCCGTCCTCGCGCCAGACCGCGACCACCGACGGGCGGACGATCTTCCCGGGTCCGTCCGGCCACTGCGACGCCGGGTTCTCCACCGACGCGCCGCTGACCTCGCCCGGGTGCTGCACCGCGACCAGCACGCGACGGTCCTGGATGATCGGGCCGCAGGTCTCGGCACCGGTCGGTACGGTCAGGAACTGCTTCAGCTCACCGCGCCGTGGCCCGTGCGTGGCGACACCGAACAGGCCGTCGTGGCTGCCGAGCTTGTTGCCGTCCGTGGAGATCCACAGGTTGCCGTACGGGTCGAACGCCACGTTGTCCGGGCAGGAGATCGGGCTGACCTTGTCCTTCGGGAAGCCCGCGAAGTACGACGACGGGTCCTCCGGGTCGCCCGCGACCAGGAACAGCGACCAGGCGAACCTGGTGCTGGCCGGGTTGTGCCAGTGCTCGGTGAGCTCCAGGACGTGGCCGTGCTTGTTCGCGTTGCGCGGGTTGGCCTCGTCGGCGGGCGCCTGGCCCTCCAGGCCACGCTTGGTGTTGTTGGTCAGCGCGACGTACACCTTGCCGGTGCGCGGCGAGGGCTCGACGTCCTCGGGGCGGTCCATCTTGGTGGCGCCCGCCTTGTCACCGGCGAGCCGGGTGAAGACGAACACCTCCTCGGCGGTCATGCCCTCGACGTGCGACACGGCACCCCTCGGGCCCGCGGTGGCCAGCGGAATCCAGACGCCGCTGCCGTCGAACTCGCCGTCGCTGGGCAGCGCGCCGGAGCCGTCGATCTGCCCGGCGGGGGAGTCGCCGGTCAACTTGGCGACGTAGAGCGTGCCCTCTTCGAGGAGCGTGAGGTTGTGCGCGCGGGCGTGACGGCTCCGGCCGCGCTTCATCCGCTTCGAGGAGACGAACTTGTAGAAGTAGTCAAAGCGTTCGTCGTCGCCGCTGTAGAGGACCGGGCGGCCGTCGCGGGTGAGGGTCGCGGTCGCGCCCTCGTGCTTGAAGCGGCCGAGCGCGGTGTGCTTGACGGGGGTGGAATCGGGGTCGTACGGGTCGAGCTCGACGACGTAGCCGTGGCGGTGCGGCTCGTTCGGCTCCTTGGAGACGTCGAAGCGGTCGTCGAACCGCTCCCACTTACGGCCGGAGGAGCCGGTGGGCAGGCCGTAGCGCTTGTCCGTGGCGCTGGAGCCATTGGCGAAGTACTGGTTGAAGTTCTCCTCGCCGTGCAGCGTGGTGCCCCACGGCGTGGTGCCGCCCGCGCAGTTGTTGAGGGTGCCCAGCACCTTGGTGCCGGTCGGGTCGGCGGAGGTCTTCAGCAGATCGCTGCCCGCGGCCGGGCCCGCGAGGCGGAACTCGCTGGTGACGGTGAGGCGGCGGTTGACGTGGTGGCGCTGTACGGGCGTGAGCTTGCCGGACCTGCGCTCCTCCTGGACGGCGACGACCGACAGGCCGTGCGCGGCCCAGGCGATCTCGACCTGCTCGCGGGTCGGGTTGTCCGAGTCGTACCCGGCGAACATCAGCTGCTCGTCCGTGTACTCGTGGTTGGCCACGAGCAGCTGGCGGCCGTGGCCGTACGGCAGCAGCGCCAGGAAGTCGTTGTTGTAGCCGAACTGACCGGCCTGGGCCTTGGCGGTCTGGTTGTCCGGGTCGAAGGCGGGGGCGCCGCGCAGGATCGGTTCGCCCCAGCGGATCACGACGTTCTGCTCGTAGCCGGTGGGGATGGTGACCTGGTCGGCGGTGTTGGGGGCGACGGCGTCGAAGCGCAGGCCGCGGGCGGCCTTGTGGGTGGGGCGACCAGGGTGGCCGGGGTGGCCAGGGCGACCGGGGTGGCCGGGGTAGTGGCGGTCCGCTGTGGCCGCGGCGGCCTGGGTGGCCATGCCGGGGGAGGCGAGTGCGGCGGTGCCAGCGGCGGTGGCTACGGTCACCACGGCGGCGGCACGCATCATCGACCTGCGGGACAGGGCACCGGCCATGACATCGCCGACGTATTCGTTGTCGCTGGTGTTCGGCACTTCCTGGAAGCAGGCGTCTCCACAGCGGTAGCGGCAGGTGAGGGCGGAGCGTCCACCCGGGTGCGAGCCGATGAGCGGCAGCAGTTTGCGCATGATTCTCCCCATATGGGCCTTTTTGGGCCCTGTTGAGCATTCTTCGGCGCACCCTGCGCCGACACCGTGTCGGAATGTTCCGGCGGTGACGTTAGGGGTGTACGAGAGCCGGTTGGCGGCGGGTGGTTGAACGGCAGGTGAACCACAGGCGCACGGAGGTAAGTTGGCGCTGGGGGCGTGCGCGGTGTGCGCCGGGTCCACGTCGGGTCCACGCTGGGTTGACGTTCGGGGCGGGCCGCTGGGGTGACGGGTCGGCGTGACGGGCCGACCCTCCCCAAGATCGCAAAGAGCTGCGGCTAACCTTACGTGTCCGCCCTGGCCAGGGATTACGGAATCAACTCACGCGAAGGGTTGCGCACATGGGCATTCTGGATCTCCTGCGGAACGCGTTTGGGCGGTCCCGCAAGGGGCGCGACGAAGCGACCTCGGCCGGGGCCGTGCCGGAGGCTCGGCAGGAGGAGGCGACGGCGTCGCAGTCTGCGTCTGCGTCTGGGTCTGTCTCTGGGTCTGCGTCCGAGTCGGCTTCCGTACCTGCGGAGTCCGTCTCCGTACCGGGGCCCGCCAAGGAGTCACGGGGCGACGCCGCTGTGACGGGTGCCGCGAGTGTGCCGGGTCCGTCGTCGGAGCTGACGCCAGCGTCCGGGTCCGTGTCGAACCCGGTCGACGAGCTGGTCTCCGCCGCGTTCGACAACCCGTCGCTGAGTACCTCGTCGAGCTCCTCCTCCACGGTCCCGCGTCCGGCCACACCGGTCGACCCGGAGCCCGAGCCGGAGCCGGTCGCTGCCGCCTCCGAGCCGACGCCCGAGCCCGTCGCCGTAACCGAGCCGGAGCCCGAGCCGACCCCCGAGCCCGTCGCTCCCGTGTCCGAGCCGGAGCCGGTTGCCGTAGCTGAGCCGGAGGTCTCCCCCGAGCCCGAGCCGAAGCCCGAGCCGGTCGCAGCCGCGCCGGAGCCCGAGCCCGTCGCCGTATCGGAGCCAGGGTCGGCCCCGGCCTCCGAGCCCACGGCCCCGACGCCGACGCCGACGCCGACGGCCACGGAGCCCGAGCCCGAGCCGGAGCCGGTGGCAGCCGCCACAGAGCCCGCCGCTGAGCCGGAGCCCCAGCCGGAGCCGCAGCCCGAGCCCGTCGCCGTATCCGAGCCGGAGCCCGCCCTCGGCGCCACCCCCGCGCACTCCCTCGACAGCCTCCAGAGCGGTGCTCCCGGACTGGTCTCCGCGTACAACGCGGCCGGGGCCGCACTCGAGAAGCACGGCCTGGCCGGTACCCGTGCCGCCGTCTACCTGGTGCTCGACCGCTCCGGGTCGATGCGCCCGTACTACAAGGACGGCAGTGCGCAGAACCTGGGCGAGCAGGTACTCGCGCTCGCCGCGCACACGGACGAGGACGCGACCGTCAACGTCGTCTTCTTCTCCACGGAGATCGACGGCACCGGCACCCTCACGCTCGTCGAGCACGAGGGCCGTATCGACAAGCTGCACGCCGGGCTCGGCCGGATGGGCCGGACCAACTACGACCGCGCCGTCACCGAGGTCATCGCGCTGCACAAGAAGTCGGCCGACCCGAAGCGCCCCGCCCTGGTCGTCTTCCAGACGGACGGCGCCCCGGAGTCCAAGACCGCCGCGACACAGGCTCTGACCGCCGCGGCCAAGCACAGCAAGATCTTCTGGCAGTTCGTGGCCTTCGGCGAGCACGACGCGAAGGCCTTCGACTACCTCCGCAAGCTGGACGCGGACGACAAGGTCACCAACGCCGCGTTCTTCCACGCGGGCCCGGTGCCCGGTGAGCTCACCGACGCCGAGCTGTACGAGGGCCTGCTCGCGACCTGGCGCCCGTAGGACCTTCCGGTGGGCGGCGCCCTTCGCGCCGCCCACCGTCCGCCCACCGTCCACCGTCCGCCCACCGAAATGCCGAACAGGCTCCCCCGGTCAGTCGGATACGATATTGACGTTCCGTAGACCAAATGATCACTCCACGTAGCGACTTGGGAGCAGCCTGCAATGGCTCGACACCTCATCACCAGCGCCCTTCCGTACATCAACGGAATCAAGCACCTGGGCAACATGGTGGGGTCCATGCTCCCTGCGGATGTGTACGCCAGGTACCTCCGCCAGCGCGACCACGACGTGCTCTACATCTGCGCGACGGACGAGCATGGCACCCCCGCCGAGCTGGCCGCCAAGGAGTCCGGCCTGCCGGTCGACGCGTTCTGCGCCGAGCAGCACGACGCGCAGAAGGCGGTCTACGACGGCTTCGGACTGCGCTTCGACTATTTCGGCCGCAGCTCGTCCCCGCAGAACGTGGAGCTGACCCAGCACTTCGCCCGCAAGCTGCACGAGAACGGCTTCATCGAGGAGCGGGCGATCCGCCAGGTCTACTCGAACGCCGACGGCCGCTTCCTGCCGGACCGCTACATCGTCGGTACGTGTCCGCACTGCGGCTACGACAAGGCCCGCGGCGACCAGTGCGAGAACTGCACGCGGGTCCTGGACCCGACCGACCTGATCGACGCCCGCTCGGCGATCAGCGGCAGCAGTGACCTGGAGGTCCGCGAGACCAAGCACCTCTTCCTCCTCCAGTCCAAGCTCCAGCACGAGGTCGAGGCGTTCATCGACGCGACTGGCGACGAGTGGCCGCAGCTCGCGTCCTCGATCGCCCGCAAGTGGCTGACCGAGGGCCTGCACGACCGCGCGATCACCCGTGACCTGGACTGGGGCGTGCCCGTCCCGTCCGACGTATGGCCGGACCTGGCCGCCGACGGCAAGGTCTTCTACGTCTGGTTCGACGCCCCGATCGAGTACATCGGCGCGACCAAGGAATGGTCCGACCTGGACCCGGCCAGCCGCGACTGGAAGTCCTGGTGGTACGAGGGCGAGGGCGCCGAGAACGTCCGGTACACCGAGTTCATGGCCAAGGACAACGTCCCGTTCCACTCGGTGATGTTCCCGGCCACCCAGCTCGGCACCCGTGAGCCGTGGAAGAAGGTCGACTACCTCAAGGCCTTCAACTGGCTGACGTACTACGGCGGTAAGTTCTCCACGTCCCAGAAGCGCGGTGTCTTCACGGACGCGGCCCTGGAGCTGCTGCCCGCCGACTACTGGCGCTACTTCCTGGTGGCCAACGCCCCCGAGTCGGACGACTCGTCCTTCTCCTGGGAGCACTTCTCCGCCACCGTCAACAAGGACCTCGCCGACACCCTCGGCAATTTCGTCAACCGCGTCCTGTCCTTCTCGCGCAAGCGCTTCGGTGATGACGTGCCCGCGGGCAAGGAGGCCGGAGAGGCCGAGCAGAAGCTGGGCGAGGACATCGCCACGCTCCTCGCCGAGTACGAGTCCCACATGGACGCCCTCCAGTTCCGCAAGGCCGCGGCGGCGCTGCGCGCGCTGTGGTCCGCGGGCAACTCGTACCTGGAGGAGAAGGCACCCTGGCTGGAGATCAAGACCGACCCCGAGGCCGCGGCCCTCACGCTGCGCACGGCGATGAACCTCATCCACCTGTACGCGGTGGTCTCCGAGCCCTTCATCCCTGCCTCGGCCGCCGCGATGCGCTCGGCCTTCGCCCTCACCGACGACACGGCGACCTGGATCACGCCCGCCGAGGCCAGGTCCCTGTCCGCGGTTCCCGCGGGTACCGCCTTCACGGTTCCCCCGGTGCTCTTCGCGAAGATCACGGATGAGGACCTGGAGTCGTACAAGGAGCGCTTCGGCGGCGAGGAGTGACGTCCGCTTGATGTCGTCGTCCCCCGTGGCCTTCGGGCTACGGGGGACGATGCGTTTTTGCACCCTGAGCTTCTAGGAGCCCAGGTCCGGCTGAGGGCTGGCGATGGCGTGGGCGGCGCGTACCTCGTGGCGGAGGGGGGCGAGGACGCTGTTCGGGATGGCGTCGGCTGGGACAGGTGGGGCGTCGGTGGTGGTGTGGTGGGTCGGGGAGGCTGACTCGCGTAGGGCGGACGCCAGTTGCTCCAGGGTGCGGCAGATTTCCGCTGATTCGGCGGGGGTTGGGCGTGGGGCGCCGTGGCGGATCTGGATGCGGGCCGCGGTGGTGGCGTCCACGACCCGTTCGACGGCGATCACCAGGGGCCACCAGGCCGCGGCCCGGGTCCCGGTCGGGGGCGGCTCGGTGAGGGCGCGCTGGAACTCCGTACGCAGGTCCGAGAGGTCTCGGTAGAGGCGGCGTCGCATTCTTGCCCGCGCGGCGACGTCCGGGGTGCCGGGGGCGGCCGGGTCCAGGAAGGCGCACTCGACGTAGCGCGCGGTGTCGGTGACGGCGTCGGCGAGCCGGTCGCCGATGCGGGTGTGCCAGCTTTCCGGCCAGAGCAGGTAGCCCGCGACCAGGGCGATGGCGCAGCCGATGAGGCTGTCGTACAGGCGGGGCAGGACCAGGCCGACGCCTGCCTTGTTGAGTACGTCGGACAGGATCAGGATGACGGGAGTGATGGCGGCCGTCTGGTAGCCGTAGCCGCGTGGGGTGAGCGCCGGGATCAGCGGGGCGAGGACGAACAGCACGAGTACGTCCCACCAGCCGCGCGGCACCTCCGCCAGCAGCGCCGCCGCCAGCACCAGACCGGCCGCCGTGCCGAGCGCGCGGAGGACGGCCCGTGAGAACACCGAGCCGAAGTCGGGCTTCATGACGAAGGTGATGGTCAGCGCCACCCAGTACGAGCGCTCCACCTCGACGAGTGACACCAGGGACTGGGCCAGGCCGATGCACAGGGCGAGGCGCAGGCCGTAGCGCCAGGAGGCCGCCGAGAGGAGAACGGTACGGGCGACGCGGCGGGCGCGTTCGCGGAGTGCGGCGGGGCGGCCGAGGCGGTCGTCGATGGTGGCGGGGTCGGTGTCGGTCAGGGCTTCGGCGGCGCAGCGGATGGCTTGGGTGACGGCGCGGGTGGCGGGATCGGCGGGTTCTGCGGAATCGGCGAGTGTGGCGGGTGCGGCGGGCCCTGAGGGCTCGGGGTCGGGTAGGCGTGGGTCGACGGGGCCGGTCGAGCCCGTCTCGACGGCGTGCGCGAGTGCCCGTACGGCGGCGGGCAGCGCGTCCGGCAGTGGGCGCCCGGCCAGCTGGGCGGCGGGGGCCGCCTCGACGAGCGGGATCAGCGCGTTGAGCTGGCCGACGAGCCGGGCCAGTTCCTGGTTGCGGCCGTGGTCGCGGGCCCGCCGCGCGAGCGTCAGGTCGTATGCCTGGTTGAGTGACTGGGTGACGGTCTGGCGCGCGGTCGCGTACGTCGCCGCGTCCTTGCCCGCGGCCTCCAGGAGCGCGGCCACCGCGCGGTAGGTGTCCGCGACCGCGAGGCGTTCCGGCACCCCGGACCGTATCGGCCAGGCGAGCAGCGCCAGGGCCAGAACGAGCAGCCCGCCACCGCTGATCAGCAGTGGGGGCGCCCACCACGCCCCGGGCATCGGCAGCCCCGCGCCGATCACCGAGTTCAGCAGGAGCAGCAGCCCGGAGACCGATGCCACCGCCCCGACCGTCGAGATCATCCCGGAGGCGAGCGCGACGGCGGTCACCACGACGACGGCCAGCCACCCGTGCCCGTACACCAGCGACCCGAGCGTGATCCCGATGGCGCCGAAGAGCTGCGGTACGGCGATGTTGTAGACCCGCATCCGGTACGCGGTCGCGGTGTCGCCGATGACGCCGGAGAGCGCGCCCATCGAGGCGATCGCCCCGTAACTCGGATAGCCGGTGGCCAGTCCCACGGCCAGCGGCAGCGACATGGCGATGGCCGCGCGGGTGACGGCGGGCCAGGGGATGCCGGTCGCCGGTGCCGGTTTGAGGGTTCTGACCAGCCACTCGGGCGGCGCGATGGGGGAGGAGAACGCTCGGGACATGCGCCCATTATGGGCAGGTTGCGCGCTTTGCCTTACCGCCTGCCTCCTACCGCCTTACCGCCTTACCACCTCACCGCCTTGTCGCGCTGTCAGTTCTTCGCGTGCAGCGTGAGGTCGGCCAGCAGCGACCGGTGGTCGGTGTTGGCCAGGTCGATGAAGCGGGTGGAGCGCGCCGAGAAGTCCGCGCTCACCAGCACATGGTCGATCTGCGCCCCGAGCGGCGGCGCGGTGTCCGACGGCCAGCTCGGGGTACGGGACCCGCCCGCCAGCCGGGTGCTGTCGCGCAGACCCGTGTCCAGGATGCGGCGGAACGCGGCGTGGTCCTGGGTGGCGTTGAAGTCACCCGCGACGATGGTCGGCGTACGGCCGTCGCGCGCCGCGTAGTCCCGCAGCGCCCCCAGCTCGGAGCGCCAGACGCCCAGCTCACCGGGCATCGGCGGCATCGGGTGCGCGGACAGCAGCCGCACCCGGTGGCCCTCGACCTCGGCCACGGCGCCCGGCATCGACAGGGTGCCGGGGACGCCTTCGGCGTCCTTCAACGGATAGCGGCTGAGGATGGCCGAACCCTCGGCGCCGGTGGCCGCGGCGATGCGGTGATGGGGGTAGTCGGTACGGTCCCTGAGCGCCTGGCCGCAGCTCAGGTCGCACTCCTGGACGAAGACGAGGTCGGGCCGCTCGCGGCTGATGGCCGCCAGCAACTCCTCGGTGGCCTGGCCGAATTCGACGTTGGAGGTCAGCACGCGGAGGTGGGCGACGGGGGGACCGGACGGCGCGGCGGCGCCGCCGTACGGCTGGGTGAACCAGGCGGTGACCGCCACCGCCACCGCGCCCCAGGCCAGCCCGATCCGCCAGCGGGCCAGCGCGGCGAGCAGCAGGCCGGTGCCCGCGGGGACCAGCAGCCAGGGCAGGAAGGCCAGGAGCTGCGGCACGGGCGTGACGCCGTCCATGTCCAGCGCGCGGCAGCCGAGTACGACGCTGACGCCTGCCAGGGCGATCGCGGCGAGCCAGGCCGCGCCGCGCCGCCAGAGCCTGGACGGGGCGGCTGGGCGCTTGGCGGGCTGGGCGACCGCGCGGTCGGGCCGCTCGATGGTGGTGGCCTCCAAGGCGCCCCCTTCGTTGGTCGGTCGCGGCCGGTCACGGGTGCCCAGTGCCTGTGGGCACGGTGTCGGTGCCCACGGTGTCGGTGGGCACGGGCCTCCGTGCGCACGGCGGGGCGGGAGGGTCAGCTGAGGCGCATGGTCTCCTTGGCCAGCCGGTACGCCGGGAGCATCTCGTCGTGTTCCTGGGTGTCCAGACCGCCGAGGTCGAGGACGACCGGGCCGGACGGTGTGGAGACGGCGAGGGCGCGTTCCTTCTTCGTCTCGTCCAGGGCCTTGCTGGTGTAGAGGTACGTGACCTCGACCGCCGGGATCTCGCCCGCCTTGGTGTCGCGGTACTTGACCTGCTTGGTGCTGCTCTTGTCCGCCACGAACGCGTCCAGCACCTCGCGCGGGGTGTCGTCAGTGGCGTCCGACGTCCAGACCCTGAGGAAGCCGATGTTCCCCGCGGGCTTCGCGTCGATCTCACAGGCCAGCTTTACGGTCCCCTGCTTACCCAGCGCGTCGGGCGCACTCCCGTCGAGGTCGACGGCCTTCGGCTTCCACTTCTCCGCGAAGTCGAAGGTGACCGGCAGCGGGCAGGCGGAGTCCGCGGCGCCGACCGTGCCGCCCTTGACGACGGTGGCCGGGGCGGAGTCCCCCGTACCGTCCGTGCTCACGGAGCTCCCTGGTGACGCCTTCGCACCCGACCCGGAGTCACCCGAATCCGAGGAACAGCCGGCCAGCAGCCCCGCCACCGCCAGCGCGACCACGCCCGCCGAGACCCTGCTCCGTCTCCGCCTCCGCACTGCTCGCATCGCTAAGCCCACCCTGAGTCGCCGTATGTCTGATGCCCTGATGCCTTGCTCGACCGAACGGTATACGAGCCGAGCATCCGATCATGACGTCACTACGTCACGGCATCACGCCAGTGTCCCGTCTCTGATGATCTGGTCCGAGGCTGGAGCTGCGATCTGCGGTGACCAGTGGCAATGGCGCCCTGATCACAGGTACTCAAAGAACCTGGTCCACCAAGTTGCCTGCCCCGGGTGACCGTAGCTCGCCACTACCGCACCAGGAACATCGTTCGCGAGCCAGGTCACCCCGTCGTAAACGCGGTGGAGCAGTCGCAAGGGGACAAGTTCGTAGCCCAGGTCGGACAGCGTGGCCTCGATCCGCAGGCGGTCTCCCTCGGAGAGTGCGCCGTCCGCCACCGCTTGATCCAAGTCCCCATAGCTGTCCGGCATCGGCGTGGTGATCACGGCAAGGTTCCCGTAGTTGCTCAGCCGCACCCCAACCGCCACACACGCTTCTGTTGCCGTCTGCGGGATACCCACACTGAAGTAGTAGCTGGCGTCCTGCACCCCGTCGTTCAAGAAGCACGGCTGCCCGAAATCCTCGCTCAGCCGGCCCTCCAGCTGCGTGGCACGCGACTTGGCAAGCGTGTAGTCGAACCCCTCGGGGAACTCAAGATGATCTGGTCCGGGCAGGCGGTCCAGGGTGTGAAGAAGTTCAAGTATGCGCTGGTCATCGTGCATGGCTGCCAGGCTACGAGGGGTGTCCGCCACCGGCCGCTTCCGTAGACGCAACAGGTGGGCTGAGACTGGTCACTCGGCTTCACCGACTCTGGGAGCGGAGCCTCTATCCGGCAGCTCATGATCAGTCGGCCGTTCGGCGCGAAGTTGATTCCGTCCCCGTCCTGCTCCGCTGCTTCGAACCTGGCAGAAACCTCGCGTGAGGGCATCACCTCCCAGATATACATGGGGAATGGCAACCTTCGTACTGATCCACGGCGGCGGCGACAGCGGCTGGGCCTGGCATCTTCTGGCAGCCGAGTTGCGCTCGAGGGGGCACGAGACCGTCGCCCCGGACTTGCCGTCGGACCAGCCTTCCGCGGGGCTCGGCGATTACGCCGATGCCGTCGTCGAGGCCATCGGCGATCGGCGGCATCTCGTGGTCGTCGGTCACTCCTATGGTGCCTTTACCGCACCGCTGGTGGCCGATCGGCTCCCGGCCAGTGTGCTCGTTCTGCTGGCCGGGATGATCCCGGCCCCGGGCGAGCGGCCGGACGACTGGTGGGAGACGACCGGCTGCAACCGGGCCAGGGACGCCGCTGGCCTGTCCGCCGTTGAGGACCCCTTCGAGAGCTTCTACCATGATGTTCCACGCGACTTGGCCGAGGAAGCGATGCGCAGGGAGCGGGAGGAATCCTCCCGGGCCGGCAGCGAGCCCTGGCCGCTGACGGTTTGGCCGGACGTGCCCACGAAGTTCATCGTGTGCGAGGACGACCGCTTCTTCCCGCCCGAGTTCTTCCGCGGCCTTGCGCGAGCGCGCCTCGGTATCGTGCCCGACGAGATCGGCGGCAGTCACTGTGTCGCGCTCAGCAGGCCGAAGGAGTTGGCGGACCTGCTGGTGAGATACCTCCAGGGGTGACCGCCGCGCGATGCGGGAGACGTTCGAACGTGGGACCAGATCATCGGAGACGGGACAGCCAACACGGCGTCACGGCCATCACGACGCCAGGAAGGCCCGGAGCGCGGCGTTGAACTCCACCGGCCGTTCCAGCCCCGGCATATGGGCCGCCCGCTCGATCACACACAGCGTGGAGTCGGGCAGCGCGGCATGCATCGCCTCGGCATCGGCGACCGGCGTGTACGCGTCGTCCCGGCCGACCACGACCAGCGCCGGAACCGAGACCTGGGTCAGCATCTCCCGGTAGTCGGGCCGCTCCGCGCGCCCTCGCAGTGCCGCCGCGGCCCCCTCGGGTGAGGTGGAGGTCATCATGTGCCGCACATGGGCGGCGACCTCGGCGTCGGCGTACGGGGCCACCATCTTGTACAGCACCTCGTCGGCGTACGGCTTCATCCCCTCCCGTACCAGCCTCTCGGCCAGCTCCCGCCGCCCCCGCTTGCCCGCGTCGGTCTCGGCGGCGGGAAAGGTGTCAGCCAGCACCAGCCCACGTATCCGCTCCCCGAACAGCCGATAGCACTCCATGACGATCTGCCCGCCCATGGAGAGCCCGCCGAGCGCGAAGGTCTCGATCCCCAAGTGGTCCAGGAGCGCCGCGATGTCCTCGGCGAAGACCGAGAGGTCGGTGCTGCCGGGCACCACATCGGAGCCGCCGTATCCCCGCAGATCGGGCGTGATGACCCGGAAGTCGGCGGCGAACTCCGCGACTTGCGGCTCCCACATGCTCCGGTCAAAGGGATGCCCGTGCACCAGAACCAGCGCACTCCCCGTGCCCTGGTCGCCGTAACTGATCGTGATCCCGTTAACCCGTGCCTCAGCCATACCCAGGAGGCGAACGTCCCGCACTGACACTCTCCTGAGTCGGAGTTCCGCGGCGAGGGCGGTGATCGAGGCGGCGACCGAGACGGTGACCGAGGCGGCGGCCAGTGAGCCAGGCGGTGAGGGCCACCACGAGGGCCACGGCGAGACCCGTCGCGAAGATCGCCCAAGCCGCCGTTCGCAGCGACGCCGTGAGCGCGTCGTACACCGTGGCCGCCGCGTCCCGGGGGACCTCGGGCGGCAGGTCGGCGAGGGCGACGCGGCGGGCGAGGGCTATGCCCGCGGCGAGCAGGCCCGCCGCCAGGGCCGTGCCGAGCGCGGTGACGGTGACGGCGCGGCGGCGGTGCCGGGCCAGCAGGACGCCGACCGTCGCGCAGAGCACGGCGGCGATCGGCAGCCAGAGGCCCGCGACCTGGAGAGTGTGGAGCGCCTTGCGAGGGGCGCCGAGGTCCGTGGTCTCCATCAGGGTGACCTCGGTGTGCTGGACCGGGATGCGGTGAGCGAACGGTACGCCGTCGTCGACGAGTACCTGGCGGACCCGCTCGGTGATCGGCGCGAGGTCGATGGTGATGGCGCCGTCGCCGCCGTTGTCCAGGGAGTTCTGGAGGGCCTCGTGGGTGGCGAGGACCGCCGTGGTCCAGGCGGACCGGTAGGCCCGGGTCTCGGTGAAGGACGCCACGGCGCTGGGGACGAACGTCTCGACGGCGGGCTGTAGCGGGCCCAGGTCGATCACCTTCAGGATCTCGGCGCTGACGGCCTCGGTCACGGCGTCCCGTACCGCCGGGTCCGAGGCGAGGGGCGCCGTGGTGGCGACGTAGGCGTCGGTGTCGCCGATCTCGTACTTCGCCCAGCTGGACAGCGCGCCGAGTGGTGTCAGGACACAGGCCAGCAGCAGAAGCACCGCCGCCGCCACTCCCCTGACACCTCGCACGCTCTCAGCCAAGGCCCCCGGGCGGCCCCCCGCCAGCGCTGGTGCCCCGGACGGGCTACTTGCGGTTGTAGAGCCGCATGGTGATCGGGCCGAAGATCAGGACGAGCAGGCCCGCCCACCCCAGCGCCCACGCTATGTCCGCCGTCGGCCAGCCGCCCTGCATCAGCTCGCGCACCGCCCTGGAGACGTGGGTGACCGGGCTGTTGTTCACGAAGGCCTGCAGCCAGCCCGGCATCGTCTCCGGCTTGACGAAGATGTCGCTCAGGAACGTCAGGGGGAAGAGCACCATCATGCTGACGCCCATCACCGACTTCTCGCTGCGCAGCAGCAGGCCGAACATCGTCCACACCCAGGAGAAGGCGAAGGCGAAGACCAGCAGCAGGGCGACTCCGGCGAGTACGCCCAGGGCGCTGTCCGGGCGGTAGCCGATGATGATCCCGACGGTCAGCATCACGGCCGAGGCGACCGTGTAGCGCATGACGTCGCCGAGGAGATAGCCGACCATCGGCGCCGGGCGCCAGATCGGCAGGGTACGGAAGCGGTCGAAGACGCCCTTCTCGATGTCCGTGTTGACGGCGACGCCCGTGTACATCGTGATCATCGTGACGCTCATGACGAGGATGCCGGGCAGCAGGTACTGGATGTACTCCCGAGGTGAGCCCTCGATCGCGCCTCCGAAGAGGTACGTGTACATCACGACCATCATGATCGGGAACATCGTCACGTCGAAGAGCTGCTCAGGGACGTGCTTGATCTTGAGTATGGTCCGCCAGCCGAAGGTCACGGAGGCGGACCACGCACTCGGACGCGGCGGCCGGTCCTTGGCGATCAGCAACGCGGCCAGCGACTCGCCCTTGACCGGGGCCAGTTCTTCGGACTCCGTGGTGGTAGCGCCGGTGGTGGTTGTCGCGGTGCTCATGCTGCTGCCCCCTGGTCAGTGGTGTCAGTGGTGTTGGCGGTGTCGGTGGTGCGGTCGGTCAGGGCCAGGAAGACCTCGTCCAGGCTGGGCTGGCCCAGCGAGAAGTTGTCGACGGTAATGCCGGCGCGGGCGAGCTCCGACAGCGCGCGGGCGGCCTGCTCGGCAGCGCCCTGGCCGTTGTCGCCGGTGCCCACCCGTGCGGTGAGTGCCACCGGGTCGGGCTCCAGCTGGACCTGCGCGCCCATCACCGCGCTCAGCAACTTCTCCGCCTCGGCCCGCTGATGGGCGTCGCGCAGCCGCAGATGTACGGACCCGGCGCCGACGGAGGCCTTCAGCTCGCCCTTGGTGCCCTCGGCGATGACCCGGCCCTTGTCGATGACGGCGATCCGGGCGGCCAGCTGGTCGGCCTCGTCCAGATACTGGGTGGTGAGCAGCACGGTGGTGCCCTGGGCGACCACGGCCCGCACGATGTCCCAGACCTGGTTACGGCTGCGCGGGTCGAGGCCGGTCGTCGGCTCGTCCAGGAAGAGCAGGTCCGGGGTGTTCAGGATGGACGCGGCGATGTCGATACGGCGGCGCATACCGCCGGAGTAGTTCTTCACCTGGCGGCCTGCGGCCTCGGAGAGGCCGAAGGCCTCCAGCAGCTGCTCGGACCGGATGCGTGCCGCCTGCTTGGAGTGGCCCGTCAGTCGGCCCAGCAGGATCAGGTTCTCGATGCCGGTGAGGTCCTCGTCGACCGAGGCGTACTGGCCGGTGAGGCTGACCATGCCGCGTACGGCGTCCGCCTCCCGTACGACGTCGTGGCCGAAGATGTGCGCCTCGCCCGCGTCCGGGCGGAGCAGGGTCGCCAGCATCTTCACGGCGGTCGTCTTGCCCGCGCCGTTCGGGCCCAGTACGCCGTAGACCGTGCCCGCGGGGACGGACAGGTCCACGCCGTCCACGGCGCGGGTGGCGCCGAAGGTCTTCACCAGGCCTGCGGTCTCGATCGCCAGGCCGGTCGTCTGCTTACTCATCGTGGTCCGGTCCCTTCCGGGGTGTTCGCTTGGGTGGTCAGGAGGTGTACGGGCGGGTGGCGCGGGCCTCGCGGAGGGCCAGGCCCCACCACAGGAGCTGATCGAGCAGGGTGTCGGCCGCCTGGTCGGCCGCGCTGCCGGGGACCGCTTCGGGCGCGGCTGTGAACTCCTCGGCGAGGTTGAGACCGACGACGTCACGCAAACTCATCGCGTGCAGCTCGGTGAACACGCAGCGCAGTGCCTCGACCGCGTACAGTCCGCGGCTGCCGTGGCCGTAGCTGACGAAGCCGACGGGCTTGGCGTGCCACTCGTCGTAGGCGTAGTCGATGGCCTGTTTGAGGGAGGCCGGGAAGCTGCGGTTGTACTCGGGCGTGACGACGACGAAGGCCTCCGCGCGGTCGACGCGGTGGGTGAAGCGGGTCATCGCGGTGGTCGCCAGGTGCGGGTAGCGCGCCGGGAAGTCGGTGTAGTCGATGAGGTCGATCACCTCCACGTCCAGGTCGCCGCGCTTGGCCGCGCGCTCGGTGAACCAGTGCGCTATGGCGTCACCGACCCTGCCCTCGCGGGTGGAGCCGACGATCACGGCGACCTGGAGCGGGGGGCCGCTTGCGTTCGTCATCGGTGCCTCCTCTCACTCCTTGGGCGCCAGAACGCGGTGCGCGGCCGCCAGATCGG
>NZ_WHOM01000078.1:51229-228119 GCF_009739465.1 Streptomyces apocyni | reverse complement strand
CACCGCGGGTGAGGGGAGGTTCCGGTTCCGGTGGGGAGGTTCCGGTTCCAGTTTCGGGTCTGGGGACCGTCAGTCTTCCGACGTGTAGTAGCGGTAGAACCGCACGGCGAACACGACCCCGGCGATCGCCAGCGCCATGATCGTGCACCGCAGCACCGAGCGGCCGGACAGGCTGTAGAGGAACCCGAACGTCACCCCCGCGAAGGAAGCCCAGGCGATCGCTCGCAGCTCCCGCTGCAGACGCGGCGAGACCGTGCGCAGCGCGTACACGCCGAGGGCGAAGAGGACCCCGGTCACGACGCCGAAGAGGACGTTGCCCGTCGTGATCGGTTCTTCCGCGGTGCTGCGCTCGATACCGGCGGTCCAGACGCCGTACACGATCCCGAGGAGCAGCGGTAGCCCCCAGGTGGAGGCGTGGATCGACACCCGGCGTGTGGAGGGTGCGGCATGTGCCATGACGGGCTCCTCTCTGCTCGCCCCGTCACCTTCCAGGGCACACCGCGGGGCCGCGCCCGGCAACTCGGCGGAGGTACCTCCGTCTCACAGCCGCCAGTCGATCTCCTGGTCGGGACGGTAGGCGCAGGTCAGCCCGGTGGAGACGGTGTCACGGAGATACGCGGCGAGTGAGGGGTGCAGGGTGTCCAGCTTGCGCAGGGTGTCGCGGATGCGGCCGGTCACCGCCTTACGGGCGCGCTCGGCCTCGTCGCCGAGGCGGCGGGTGCGGCCGCCGAGTCCGGCGGCGCTGCGCAGTTCTGCCAGGAGCGCCGCGCGCTCGGTGTCGTACCGCGCGGCGCGCTCCTCGTCCCCCAACTCCGCGGCGCGGTCTATCTCCTCGTCCAGCTGGTCAAGGCGCTGCTTGTACTGCCGTTTGGCCTCCTCGTCGAGTACGGCGTCCCCGCTCATGCTGTGTGCCGCGATCACCTCGGCCCCACCGTCGGGTGCGAGTAGCTGTACGGCGGTGATGCCGGAACCGGGTCGGCTCAGCAGCAACCGCAGGTCGCGCAGGCCCTTGGCGTCGGGCATATGGACACGCTTCCCCTGGAAGGCGAGGTTCCACACGGCGCCGTCGAAGCGGAACTCGTTGGCGGGACTGGGACTGGGACCGGGAGCTGGCGCTGGCGCTGCAGTGCGGGCAGGAGCGGGTGCGCTGACCGACGCCTCCGCCCGAAGCCCCGCGACCCGGCGCAGTATCTGCCGCATCCCGAGGTCCGCCGCGTCGCGCTCCACCTCGGCGAGGAGGGCGGTGGGGTCATCGCCGAGCGCGATCAGACACTGGGCGAGCCGGGCGCGGGACTCGACGGACCACGGGCGGGCGCCCAGGAGCTCGGCCGAGCGGTACGCCGTGGTGAAGCCTTCGGCTGCCTGGGCCCAGCGGCCGAGCGCCGCGTCGCACACGGCCACCCAGTGGGCGATCGGGCCGCTGACGTCCCACCCGAACATGGACACCGCCCACTGCCCCGCTCCCGTCGACTCTCCCGCTCCCCCTCCCGCCGAGCGCCCCGCTCCCACCGACTGCCCCGCTCCCGCGTACGGCGCCAGCGCCGCGCGGGCCCGCTCGCACAGCTCCGGGTCGCCCGACGCGGCGGCGGCCTGCGCCTGGAAGCGCAGCCGCAGCGGGCGGAAGCCACGGTCGGACAGCGCGCCGTCCATGAGCAGGGTGCGGGCGTACTCGACGGCCGACCCCTCGCCGCCCGCGCGCTCCGTACGGCCGGGACGCCCGGCGCCCCAGTCCGCGTCCGCCCGCTCGATGGCCGTGATCCCGGCGAGCAACCGCGGGCACGGGTGATCCCGGCCCAGCGAGCGGACCAGCTCGTCCAGCCCCTCGTACCGGCCCTGGAGGACGGCCAGTGCCCAGCGGTGGTGTTCGAGCAGGGAGACGACGTGGTCGTTCGACAGGGCCGGTGTCACATAGCCGACGGCCTCCGCGAGGAAGCTCTCGGCCTGGGCGAAGCGCCCCGCGAGCGCGCTGACGATGGACTGGTCGATCGCGGCGCCGACACCCATCCGCGGCAGGCCGTGGCGCTCCGCCGCCTCCACGTACCCGTGGTACTCGTCCAGGAAGCGCGGGTCGCCCAGCTCGAGCAGCGCCACCCAGTGCAGGGCCCGGGCGAAGCTCTCCCCCTCGATGTCACCGGTGCGTCGGGCGATCTCCGCCAGCTCCTCGACCAGCGCGACGCGTTCCGGCGCGGTTCCGGGGCCCCAGATGGCGTGGTGCCTGGCCCAGAGGCTGAACCCCAGGGCCTCGTCGTCCTCCCGGCGCCGGGCCAGGACACTGGTCCTGATGCTGAGTTCCTCGGCGAGCTCCTCCGTCGTACGGTCGGCGGCGGCTCCCTCGCGCCCGGTCAGCCGGTCGTACGCCTCGCGCAGCAGCCCGTCACTGGATCGCTGCCAGTCCATCGTCACGGAGTAGGTGGTGTACGCGGTGAGGGCGACCCTGGCCAGCAGCCCGGGGTCGTCCAGGCGGCGGGCCAGTTGGAGCGCGTCATCCAGGGCGGCGTTCGCCTTGGCGGGGTCTCCGTTGTGCTGGAGGTCGGACACGAGGCCGAGGATCACGGTGACCCGGCGGCCCTGGTCCTTCAGCCCCACCGCGCGCTCCACCGCCCGCCGCTGGTGCGACAGTTGCTCCTCCAGAGCGAGCCGCGACCCGGCGTCCTGGGCGGCCTCCTGGAGCAGCCGCACCGCCGTCTCGGGTTCGATCGCGTCGCCCGCGGCGTACGCGTGCCGGGCGCGGTCGGCCGGGAAGACCCTCTCGCTGAGCGCCGGGGCGGCCTCCAGCGCGCGGACGACTTCCGCGTGCCGTACCTGGGCGTCGTCGGCCAGCTCCTCGTAGAGCGTCTCCCGTACGAGGTCGTGGGCGAACGCGTACCGGCCGCGGCCCAGGGGTGTCACCAGGCGGGCCACCGCCGCCTGGGCGAGCAGCCGGTCGACATGGGCCACCGGCTCGCCCTCGACCGCGGCGAGCACCTGCCGGTGGAATTCCCGGCCGAGCACCGCGCCCGTGGCCAGCAGTTTCGCCACCGTGCCCGGGAGCAGCGCGAGCCGCCGCCGCACGGCCTCCCGCACGCCGGGCGCGATCGCGTCCGTGGCGGCGCCGGACGCCCACAGCCGGGCCGTCTGCTCCACGAAGAAGGGGTTGCCGCCGGTCCACTGGTGGACCTCCGCGGTGAGCGCGGGGGCTGGAGCGCGCCCCGCGGTCCGGGCGATCAGCGCACCGGTCTCCTCGCGGTCGAGCCCCGACAGGGTCAGGGTCGTCGCCTTCGTGGCCAGCGGCAGTATCTGCTCGCGCAGCGGATGGCCTTCGGCCTCCACCTCGGCGTCCCGGTACGCCCCGACGAGCAGCAGCCGCTCGAACCAGGCGTGTCCGGCGGCGAATTCCAGCAGCTTCAGTGAGGCGCTGTCAGCCCAGTGCAGGTCGTCCAGGACGACCACGACGGGGCGCTTCTGGGAGACCGTGACCAGCGCGGTCGTCACGGCGTCGTACAGCCGGAAGGCCTCCGCGGAGTCCTCACCGCCCGCGGTCGGCCCCGCTCCCGCGCGCGCCTCCCCCAGCAGCACCCCGAGCGTGCCGCCCGCCGCCTCCTCGGCGGCCGCCAGCTCCGCCGCGTCCACGGCCCGCCGCAGGCCCCGTACGACCTGCACCCACGGCCAGTACCCCGGCGCGCTGTCCGACGCCCAGCAGGCGCCGGTGAGCACGAGCGCGCCCAGCCGCCGTGCCTCGTCCGCGGCCTCGCTCATCAGCGTCGTCTTGCCGATGCCCGCCTCGCCCGTGACGAGCAGCAGGCCGCCGTGGCTCTCGGCGGCGCGGGCGATTTCGGTGCGCAGGACGGTGACGGGATGGTCGCGCCCGATCAGTTCGGGGGTCATGCTTCGAACGATAGGCCCACCCACTGACAGCGGGCCCGTCGTTTTCGCAGCACCTCTTCGCCGTACCTCTTCGCCCCTCTTCGCCGTGCCTCTTCGCCGCACCTCGCCCGGGCCGAGCAGCACCTCGCCCGGCCGGGCCGACCCGGGCCGGGCCGGATAGCCTGGCTGGTCATGGGAGCAGGACAGGTCCGGGTGACGCACGGGCCCCGCCGCGTCTCCCTCCTGCGCGGCCAGGCCCCCGTCATCGCCGTCGTCGCTCTCGGCGGCGCCCTTGGAGCCGCCGCCCGCTACGGCGCCGCTCAACTCTGGCCGACCGCGCCCGGAACGTTCCCCTGGACGACCCTGACTGTGAACGCCGTTGGGTGCGCGGTGATGGGCGTCTTCATGGTGGTGATCACCGAGGGCCGTCAGACGCACCGCCTGGTGCGGCCCTTCTTCGGCACCGGGGTACTCGGCGGCTTCACCACCTTCTCGGCGTACGCGGCCGACATCGAGCACTTGATAGACGTACGTGAGGCGCGCACCGCCCTCGCCTACCTGGCCCTGACCCTGCTGACCGCCCTCGCGGCGGTCTGGCTCGCGGCGACGGCGACCCGCCGCGTCCTGGGGCGTAGCCGAGCCGTGGGGCACGGGCGAGGTGTGGGGCGTAGGCGACTCGTGGGACGGAGACGATGAGCATGACGCGGCTGACTGGCACCGCACTGCGGCTGACCATCCTGATCGGCGAAAGCGACACCTGGCACCACCGCCCGCTGTACGCCGAGATCGTGCACCGCGCTCGCGAGGCGGGCCTCGCCGGGGCCAGTGTCTTCAAGGGCATCGAGGGCTTCGGCGCCTCGTCCCTGGTGCACACCCAGCGGCTGCTCTCGCTGAGCGAGGACCTGCCGGTGGCGATCCTGATCGTCGACACAGAGGCCCGGGTTCGCGCCTTTCTGCCCCAGCTCGACGCGTTGGTCTCGGAGGGCCTGGTGATCCTCGACGACTGCGAGGTGATCCGCTACGTGGGGCGGGAGGAGTGAGCTGGTTGCTGGTCGTCGTCGGCGGCGCGATCGGCGCGCCTCTGCGCTATCTCACCGACCGCGCCGTACAGGCCCGCCACGACACCGTCTTCCCCTGGGGCACCTTCACCGCCAATGTCACCGGGTGCCTGGCCCTGGGGCTGATCACCGGCGCGGTAGCGGCGGGCGCCGCGTCGTCGCACGTACTGCTGCTGCTTGGCACCGGCCTGTGCGGGGCGTTGACCACGTACTCCACGTTCTCGTACGAGACGTTGCGGCTGGCCGAGTCGGGCGCGCGGCTGTTCGCCGTGCTGAACGTGGCCGCGAGCGTGGTGGCCGGGCTTGGCGCGGCGTTCGCGGGGATCACGGTGGCCGAGGCGCTCTGGCCGTAAGGCACCGCCTCCCCGCCTCCGTAACTACGTAGCTCCCCAACTCCCAGCTTCTGGCCTCACGGTGGCACTCGGTGCCGCCTCCGAAGATCGCAAAACAGCAGGTCAGGGCGCTTATTCGACCCTTACGACCAAAAGAGGGACACCCTCGGTGGGCCATGTCACATTCAGCGAACACACCGGTTTCCGACAGATGGCCGGGAAGTTTCGAAGGGGATGGTCATGGCAACCACGGAGACGCGGGCAGCCGAGAGCCAGGTGCGACAATCCGCGGGGCCACGTCCCGGCGCCGACGACCAGCACCTGCCCAACAAGCGCATCTGGTTGGGCCGACTCCTCGGCCCGGCCCTCGCCCTGGTGGTCTACTTCCTGATCCCGGCCGACCCTGGACTCTCCACCCCGGCCCGCACCTCGCTCGCTGTGGCGATCCTGGTCGCCGTCTGGTGGATGACCGAGGCGCTGCCGCTGGCGGCCACCTCTCTGGTGCCGCTGGTCGCGCTGCCTCTGCTGGGCATCTTCCCGATCGGCGACGCCACGGCCGCGTACGGCCATCCGATCGTCTTCCTGTTCCTGGGTGGCTTCGTTATCGCGCTGGCCATGCAGAAGTGGGACCTGCACAAGCGCATCGCGCTGCTCACCATGCGGGCCATCGGCACCAAGCCGCGGCAGCTGCTGCTCGGCGTGATGACCGCGACCTGGTTCCTGTCCATGTGGGTGAGCAACACCGCGACCACGATGATGATGCTGCCGATCGGCGTCAGTGTGCTGGCGATGGTCGCCGCGGCCCGGCGCGCGCACGTCTCCGCAGAGGGCGGCGAGGCGGACGCGGGCTCCGAAGCGGACCCCGAGATGGACCCCGAGGATGACCCGGTGGCCGCACTCGCCGCTGACAAGGACACCCAGAACTTCTCCGTCAGCATGATGCTGGGCATCGCCTTCGCCGCCACCATCGGCGGCCTGGCGACCCTGATTGGCAGCCCGCCCAACCTGATCATGACCGGCATCATGGAGGAGACCTACAACATCCACATCAGCTTCGCTGATTGGATGAAGCTCGGGGTGCCGCTGTCCGTGGTCTTCCTGCTCATCACCTGGCTCTTCTTGACCCGCTTCGCCTACCCGACCCGCATCGGCAACGTCATGGGCGGCAAGCAGGTCATCCAGGAGAAGCTGGACGAGCTGGGCCCGATGTCCCGCGGCGAATGGACCGTCCTCACCGTCTTCGTCTCCACCGCGCTGCTCTGGGTCTTCCAGGACCAGCTCAGCGAATGGGACGCGCTGACCTCCGTACTGCCCTTCATGGCGCACCTCAACGACACCACCATCGCCCTGGCCGCCGCGCTCGCTCTCTTCCTGATCCCCGTCTCGATCAAGAAGGGCGTGTCGGCCATGGACTGGCGGACCGCGCAGAACGGCATCCCCTGGGGAGTGCTGCTGCTCTTCGGCGGCGGCCTCTGCCTGGCCAAGTCGGTGCAGGACACCGGGCTCTCCACCTGGATCGGCGGCAAGATGGACGGCCTGGGCACGCTGCCCATCGTCCTGCTGGTCGCCACCGTCTCCCTGATCATCCTGATGCTCACCGAGCTCACCAGTAACACCGCTACGGCCACCACCTTCCTGCCGGTGCTCGCCGCGGTCGCCGTCGGCATCGGCGTCGACCCGATGCTGCTGATGGTGCCCGCCGCGATGGCCGCCACCTGCAGCTTCATGCTCCCGGTCGGCACTCCGCCGAACGCCATCGTGTTCGGCTCCGGCTATGTGACGATGCCGCAGATGATCCGCGCCGGGCTGTGGCTGAACCTCATCGGCGTCGTCCTGATCACGGGGATGACGATGCTGCTGGGTGGCTGGGCCCTGGGCATCTCCTTCTGACGCGCGCGTACCCGCTACTTCCCCCGTACCCGCGTTGTCCTCAGTGCCGCCGTTCCTGACCTGCGAGAATCAACCCATGCGCAAGCGAATGAGCCTGGCCCGGCAGCTCTTCGTCCTGCAGCTTGTGGTGATCCTGGCGCTGGTCGGGACGGCGGCACTGCTGGTGTTCCTGGAAGTACGCCGGGACACCCGCTCACACGCCGAGTTCCAGGTGCGCACCCTCGCCTCCGCGCTGGCCGAACTGCCTGGTGTCCGCGCCGCCCTGGAAAGCCCCGACCCCGCGGCCGCGCTCCAGCCGATCGCCACCTCTGTACGTAAGGCGACAGGCACCGACTTCGTCGTCTTCATGGCGCTCGACCGGACCCGCTACACCCACCCCACCCCGGAACGCGTCGGCGAACCCTTCGTCGGCACCATCGCCCCCGCGGTGGCGGGCCGCGCCTTCACCGAGAGCTACGAAGGCACCCTCGGCCCCTCGGTCCGTGCCGTGGTGCCCATCCGCGACGACACCGGCGCGGTGGACGCGCTGCTCTCGATCGGCATCCTCCAGGACCAGATCGGCAGCGAGCTCCAGCGCCGCCTGTACCCGGTCGCCTACCTCTCCCTGGCCGCGCTGCTGCTCGCCGCCGCGGGCTCGTACGCGATCAGCCGCCGCCTGGACCGGCAGACCCTGGGCCTCGGCGCCGAGCAGATCACCCAGCTGTACGAGCACCACGACGCCGTACTGCGCACCGTCCGCGAGGGCCTGGTGATCGTCAGCCCGCGCGGGAGACTCCTACTCGCCAACGACCAGGCGCGCGAACTGCTCGGCCTCACCGGCGACGCCGAGGGCCGCCAGGTCGGCGACCTCGGTCTGCGGCCCCCACTGGACGGACTGCTCGCCTCCGGTGAGCCCGCCGACGACCAGTTGTGCGTGTACGGAGACCGGGTGCTCGTCGCCCACCAGGAGCGCATCGAGAAGGACGGCCGCCCCCTTGGCACCGTCACCACGCTGCGCGACCACACCGAACTGGAAGCGCTCGCCGGGGAACTGGACTCGGTCCGCGGCTTCACAGACGCGCTGCGCGCCCAGGCACACGAGTCCGCGAACCGGCTGCACACCGTGATCACGATGGTCGAACTCGGCCAGCCGGAACGAGCGGTCGAGTTCGCCACCGTGGAACTGGCCTCCGCCCAGCAGCTCGCCGACCGGCTGACCGACGCGGTCGAGGAACCCGCGCTGGCCGCGCTGCTGCTCGGCAAGGCGGCCCAGGCCACCGAGAAGGGCGTCGAGCTGATCGTCACCGAGGACACCGCGGTGGCCGAGTCGACGATCGCGGCCCGCGATCTGGTCACCTTGGTGGGCAATCTGGTGGACAACGCCATCGACGCGGCGCTGGCCGCCGAACCACCCCGCAAGGTCACGGTGACCGCGCGCGGCGAGCCCGACGGCGAGCTGCTGGTCCGGGTGGCCGACAGCGGGCGCGGAGTGGACAGCGAGCACCTGGACGCCATCTTCTCGCGCGGCTGGACCACCAAGTCGGCGGCCGGGGCGCGGGGGCAGGGCCTGGGCCTCGCCCTGGTCAAGCAGGTGATCGGCCGCTACGGGGGCGAGGTGGAGGTAGAGACGGGCGACGGCGCGGTGTTCACCGTACGGCTGCGCCCGCACACGGGCCCGCACGCGGGAGAGCAGGGAGAGCCGGGGGAGCACGGAGAGCAGGGAGAGCAGGGAGAGCAGGGAGAGCAGGGAGAGCTATGACCAGCGGGAGAACCCCGACCGGCGGGAGAACCCCGCCCAATGGGGAAACCACGATCAGGACACTGATCGTCGAAGACGATCCACGGATCGCCGACGCCCACGCGCAGTACGTCGAGCGGGTGCCGGGCTTCACCACCGCCGGGGTGGTGCACCGGGGCGCGGAGGCGCTGGACTTCCTTGACCGGCACCCCGTCGACGTCATCTTGCTGGACTTCTACCTGCCGGACATGACTGGCCTGGACGTCTGCCGCACGCTACGCGCGCGTGGCCACCTCACCGACATCATCGCCGTCACCTCGGCGCGCGACGTGGGCACGGTCCGGTCGGTGCTCGTATACGGCGTGGTGCAGTACCTGCTGAAGCCGTTCAGCTTCGCCGCGTTCCGCGACAAGCTGGAGCGCTACGCCGAGTACCGCGGCCATCTCCTCGACCACGGCGGGACCGCCGCCCAGCAGGACCTGGACCGGGCGTTCGGGGCGCTGCGCGGCAGCGTCGGCGGCCCGCTTCCGAAGGGGATGAGCAACCCGACCCTCGCCGCGGTGGTCGACCTGCTCCGCGAACTCTCCCCGCAGGGCATCACCGCCACCGAGGCGGGCCGCCGCCTGGGCATGGCCCGGGTCACCACCCGTCGGTACCTGGAACACCTTGCCGACCAGGACCTGGCGGAGCGCCGGCCCCGGTACGGCAGCCAGGGACGTCCGGAGAATGTCTACCACTGGAACGGTCCGTCGGAGCCGAGCTGAGCGGCGGGAACCCAGGGCGGGCGTGCGGCGTTCATGAGACATGGTGAGCGAGTTGGTCGCTGGCGGCAATCTGCCCTTGCCGGGCGGTGAGTTGACGCTGCGCGTGCCCGGCCCGTACGACCTGTCGGTGCTGGTCACCGGCGATGACGGCAAGGTCGCGGGCGACGCCGACTTCGTCTTCTACAACCAACCGTCGGCCTCCGGAGCCCGTCTCGCGGGCGACGCCCTCACCGTGGACCCGGCCAGGCTCAGGCCAGGGGCGACGCGGGTCACGGTGGTGGTCAGCCCGGCCGATCCAGGTACGGCGCTGGGGCGCCTGCCCGCGCCGACGCTGTCGGTGAGCGGCGGCGGGCGGCTCGTCGCGCGCTTCACGCCGCCTCGGCCGACGCATGAGACGGTGCTGCTGCTCGCGGAGGTCTACCGGCGCGGTGCGGGCTGGAAGCTGCGCGCGCTGGGGCACGGGTACGCGGACGGACTGGCGGGGGTGGCACGGGACTTCGGGATCGAGGTGGCGGAGGAGGAGCCGACGACGCAGACGACGCCGTCGGCGGCACCGGACGGGCTCGCGGGGCTGCTCAGTTCCGTACGAAGCAGGGCGGGCGCCCCGCCCGTAGCGCTGGACGCCCGGCTGACCGGCGCCGCGCGGGCGCACGCGGCGAGCATGGCGGCGCGGGGCAGTCTGGGCGTGGAGGCCGCCGACGGCACCTCCGTCTACCAGCGCGCCACCGCCGCGGGCTACGCCTACCTGTCGATAGCCGAGCATCTCGTCTCCGGGCCACGGACTCCGGCCGAATTCCTGGACTACTGCCTGGGAGACGAGCGGAACCGCCGCCCGCTGCGCGATCCCACCGTCACCGACGCCGGGATCGCGCACGTGGTGGACGCCCGCTCCGGCGACGTCTACTGGACGGCGCTGTGGGCCAGTCCCTTCACCCCGTCCGGACTGGAGCGGACCGCCGCCGAGGTGGTCGCCCTCACCAACACCGAGCGGGCACGGGCCGGTCTGCGGCCGCTGTCCGGCGAGGTGCGGCTGACGGCCGCGGCCCAGGCGCACAGCGCGGACATGATCGCCCGTGACTTCTACGCCCACACGGCTCCCGACGGCAGCGAGCCCTGGCACCGCGCCGCCGCCGCGGGCTGCCCGCACCGGGGGATAGGCGAGAACATCGCCTGCGGTCAGCGCTCTCCCGCCGAAGTCGTCGAAGGCTGGATGAACAGCCCCGGCCACCGCGCCAACATCCTGAAGCCGGAGTTCACCGACATCGGCATCGGCTTCGCGGGCGGGGGACGGGCGGGCACGTACTGGACCCAACTGTTCGGGTCGGCTTGAAAGATCCCTTCAGAGATCCCTTCAGAGATCCCCTCAGAGTTCCTTCGCGGGCCAGTCCAGCAGCCGGGCCCCGATCACCGACGTCTGCAGCGTGTAACGGTGCAGTGGGTCAGCGGGGTTGGAGCCGGTGAGCTGGCGGATGCGCTCCAGGCGGTAGGTCAGTGCCCGTACGCTCAGGGTCAGTTGGCGGGCAGCGGCGGCCGACACGCACCCCGCGTCGAAGTACGCGACCAGCGTGTCCAGTAGTGGCTCGGCGCCGCCGCGCGCCTGCTGGAGCGGTCCGAGCACGGTCCGTACGAGATCGGCCATCGCCTCGCGGTCCCGGGTCAGCACGGGGTAGACCAGCAGGTCGGCGGCGAACAGCACGGGCGCGTCCAGGCCGAGGCGTTCAGCCAGGTCCAGTGAGCCGAGCGCCTCCTCGTAGGAGCGGACGACGCCCCCGGCCCCCTGATGCGCGCGGCCAATCGCCACCTGGCCGCCGTCCGTGGCGGCGTGGGCTTGTTTGGCGAAGTAGTTGAGGACGTTGCCCTGGTCACCGGGGGCGATACAGATCAGCCGGCCGTCCTTGGTGGTGAGCATGATGGCGCGGTCCCCGAAGCGGTTGATCAGCGCCGCTTCCACGCCACGGGCGACCGGGTCGGTCTCGGTGTACGCGTCGGGGCCGGTGGCGACCGCGACGGCGTGCGCGTGGGAGAGCCGTAGCCCGAACCGTTCGGCGCGCTCGGCGAGTCGGCCCAGGTCGCTGCGGCCGTGCAGCAGGTCGTCGATGAACTCGCGGCGGGCCGCCTCCTCGCGGCGTACGGCGATGCGCTGGGCCCGCTCGTACCCCTCGGCGAAGGCGTCCACGGCCTGCTCGACCGCCGCCAGCACGCTGTCGGCTGAGCCGGGGGCTCCCGGCCAGGTGGTGCGGGTCGCGGACAGGTGCCTCAGCAGCAGGGTGCGCAGCCCGTGGCCGTCCTCGGCGGCCTGCTCGCCCAAGCGGCGCCGGGAGTCGAGTTCGTCGCGGGTCAGCCGCCTGCCGGTGGCGGAGGCCTCGGCGAGAATCTGGGCGTACCCGTCCAGATAGCCGTCGAGCGAGCCGTCAGCGGAGCCCGCGAATGAGCCCGCGAGTGAGCCCTCGCGGGAACGGCCAGCTCGGGACGTCGGTATCTGATGCTCTGTCACGCGTTCCCCCTCGGCACACCGGTGGGTTGATTCCCGGTGTCAGCAACGCGTCAAGACTGCCGGGCTTCGGCAGCTCGGGCAAATCGCGACCGTGACCGGCCAGGATTCGGGGCGGGAAGCGGCGATGCCGGGATGCGGCAGGTGAGGTGGTCCAGTAGGAGTCCCGGTGCCGATACCGTTGCCGGTAGTCGACACCGGGACCTTCCCCCGTGTCCCCCCCATCCCCCCGTATCCCCCGTGTCCCCCCAGGGTTCCCCCCTCTTCCCCCGTGTCCCCCCTCGGTTTCCCCCGTGGCTTCATTCTGGCAGCGGGTGAACGTTGGTCGCATTGCCGGAACTCGGCAATGTTTAACGTCTTCCTGATGCCGGGTGTCAGGGTGGGCCTCAGGGAGAAGTCGGGGGTTTCCCCCATGCCCCGCCGCGGCGACTCTCCCTAGCCTTGGAGCAGGTCATCCCAGTCAGGGCGGTCCGTAACTTCCGTCGTAGGGGGAGGAATTCATGCGCCAGCTTCGGGTTCTCGCAGCTGTAGCGCTCGCCGGGGCGGGTGTGATCGGACTTGGCGCCTGCGGCGTGGTGACGGGGAAGACCTTCGAGGACGAGAGGACGGTGTCGAAGGCGGACACCGCCAAGATCACCTCTGTACGGATCGACAGTGGCAACGGCTCCGTGGAGCTGCGCGGCCGTGACGACATCGACGGCGCGACCATCCGGCGGGACATCGACTACCGGGGCGACAAGCCGCAGGGGGCGTCCCACCGGATCGAGGACGGCGTGCTGGTACTGGGTGGCTGCGGCCGCGACTGCACGGTGCGGTACACCGTGGAGCTGCCCGACGGACTCCCGGTACGAGGCGAGACGTCGAACGGCAAGATCACCCTGTCCAGAGTGGGCGCGGTGGGGGTATCCACCAGCAACGGCGCCATCAACCTGAAGTCGGTCTCCGGCGCCGTCGATGTGAAGTCCGGCAACGGCAAGGTCACCGGACGCGGCCTGGCGGGCGAATACATACGGGTGCACACGAGTAACGGCAAGGTCGACCTCACCGCGACCAAGGCGCAGGACATCCGGGCCCGGACGTCCAACGGCAGCGTCACGCTCAGGGTGCCCAACGAGACCTACCGGGTGACCACCAAGACCGGCAACGGCAGCAAGGAGATAGGCGTCGACACCGCCCCGGACGCCGCGCACAGCCTCAACTTGTCGACCGGCAACGGCGCGATATCCATCCAGCCCACCGACTCCTGAGCAGGCTTACGCGGTTTTGGGGGTGACCTCGCCCATCGCTCCCCAGCCGTCCATCTCCGGGATCTCGGTGCTGACGATGCGTGGGGTCTCGGCGACGGCGTACGACATGGCCTCGGTGCCCGCCTTGAAGTGTTCGGCCTCGACGTGGGCCTTGCCCGCCTCGCTGTCGCGGAACGCCTCGACGAGCACGAACTCGTGCGGGTTGTCCACGCTCCGGGACCACTCGAAGAAGAGGTTGCCCGGCTCGGCGCGGGTGGCGCGGGTGAAGTCGTCGACGAGGTCGAGCCACTTGTCGGCGTACTCGGCCCGTACGTGGAATTTGACGGTGATGAAGATCATGAGAGAGGAGTCCTGTTCCTACTGAATGTCCGGCTGCGTCCGTCACGGAATCGTAAGGGCGACAGCGATCCCGTGCTGACGCGCACCGGCATACGGTTCCCCTGTGACCACGCCACGATCCCGAGCGACCGCCACCTGTGGGGCCCTGTTGGCCGCCGCCGCCCTGCTGGTCCTGACCGCCTGCGGTACGGAGAGCGAGGACAGCGGGTCTCCGAAGGAGTCCGCACCCGCGGCCTCCGCCCCTTCGTCCCCGGGACAGACGCCGTCGGCGGCCACGGGGCAGGACCTGCCGGTGCCCGGCACGCTGAGCTTCAAAGGCACCACCATCGACGGCAAGCCCTTCGACGGGGCGACGCTGGCCGGTAAGCCCACCGTGCTGTGGTTCTGGGCGCCGTGGTGCCCCACATGCCGGGCACAGGCGCCGGAGACCGCGAAGGTCGCGAAGGACTTCGCGGGCAAGGCGAACATCGTGGGGGTCGCGGGCCTGGACAAGAAGGACGCGATGCGGGACTTCGTCGCGTCGACGAAGACCGATGGGTTCCCGCAGCTCGCCGACGAAAAGGGCGACGTGTGGAAGAAGTTCAAGATCACTCAACAGAGCGTCTACGTGATCCTCGACAAGGAGGGTAAGGAAACCTTCACCGGCGTACTCCCGGCCGGGAAGGGCCTGGCCGACAAGCTCGACGGACTGCTGGGCTGACGCCGCGGTGTCCGATCTCCCGCTCGCCCTGGCGCTCACCGCCGGAATGCTCGCCGCGGTGAACCCGTGCGGCTTCGCCCTGCTTCCCGCGTACCTCTCGCTCCTCGTACTCGGGGATGACTCGCCCAGCAGGGCGGTGGCCGTTGGGCGCGCGCTGGGCGCGACCGCGGCGATGACGATCGGGTTCGCCGCCGTCTTCGCCCTGTTCGGGCTGGCGATCGCGCCGGTCACGAACCAGGTGCAGCAGCATCTGCCGTGGTTCACGGTGGTGTTCGGGCTGGTGCTCGCGTTGGTTGGCGGCTGGCTGCTGACCGGGCGCACGTTGCCCGCGCTGCTGCCCAAGCTGCGGCGGGCGCCCAGCGTCGCGCGGTCGGTGTGGTCGATGGGCCTGTTCGGCGGGGCGTACGCGATCGCCTCGCTGGGCTGCACGATCGCCCCGTTCCTGGCGATCGTGGTCACCGCGTTCCGCAGTGGCTCGCTCGGTGAGGGTGTGGTGTTGTTCGCCGCGTACGCGGCCGGGATGGGCGCGATCGTCGGCGCGGCGGCGCTGACGGTGGCCCTGACCCGTACGGCCCGGGTCTCCGCGATCCGCCGCCTGGGGGCGACGGCGTCCCGGCTGGGCGGGGCCCTGCTGGTGGTGGTCGGCGTGTATGTGGCGTACTACGGCTGGTACGAACTCCGCGTCCAGCGCGGCGGTGTGGTCGAGGACCCGGTGATCGACGGGGCCGGTTCGGTTCAACGCTGGCTGGCGGACGCGTTGGAGACGGCCGGTGTCACGACGGTGGCGGCGGTACTGGCGGCGCTGCTGGGCTTGAGTTTCGTCCTGCTGCTGAACCGACGCCGACACCGCCGCGCGGGCGGGCGCGGGGTCAGGTGAGCAGGAGCGCGGTGGTGGCTCCGGTGGCCGCGCCGGCCGCCGCTCCCGCGAGCGTCTGGGCGACGGTGTGGTAGCGCAGCGCGACCCGTGACCAGCACACGGCGGCTGCCAGGGGTGTGCCGAGCAGCCACCAGGGGGTGTGCACCGCGGCGAGCAGGGACACCACGGCAGCGGCGACAGCCGAGTCCACCGAGATCTTCCAGATGGTGTTGACGGTCAGCAGCACCACCGTCATCGCCCAGAGCGTGAGCATCGCCAGCAGGATGCCGCGTGGGGCGCCGCCGATGACCATGACGGTCGAACCGACGCCCAGGGAGGCGAGAATGACGAGGAAGATCGGGGCGCGTTGGGTGCGGTCGACGACGTGCCGGTCGCCCCAGGTCCCGCGCCCGCGCTCCCACTCGATATACGCCGCGGGTATCAGCCCGGCGCACAGCGCGCCGAGCAGACCCCACGGGAGACCGGTCCAGTCACCCGCGGCGGCTACACCGATGCCGAGCATGCCGACGAGGAGGACGTTCCGGGGCTGGAGGATGTCGGTGACGGCGCGAGCCGTCGCTGTGCGGGCGGCGCGGGCGGCGCGGGCGGTGGTGGTGTGGCTCACGGTTGGGGTGGGGTCCTGTCGGTGTCCGGGGAGCTCTGCGGGTTCTGGGGGCTGTGCGGGTTCTGGGGGTGCTGCGCGTGCTGTTCGGCTGCGACCTGGGCTTCGGCCAGGAGGGAGAGGGCGAACTGGACGAGTTCCGGGGGGAGTGTGCCGTCGTCCAGGCCGCGTGCGGCCAGGCCGCTGAGCTGTCCCGTACGGCGCTGTGCGAGGAACCGAAGCCCGGCGAGCACGTCGTCGACGACCTCGGACTCCTCCTTGAAGAAGCGCCAGTCCACGCCGAAACCCAGCCCGAGCGCCTTCAGGATCTCCTCGGACGGGTCGGTGACCTTCCCCGCGAGGATGTTGGAGTAATAGCTGTGCGACAGGGAGCCCCCACGCTCCCGGACGAGCTCCGCGAAGCACCGCCCCGAGATCCGCTGGCCGGGGAAGTTCTTCTCGACCATGTACTCGACCTTCTGCCGCAAGGTCCTGAGCTCGGGTTCGCGTGCGCCGCCGCACCCGTCCTCTGCTTCCCGTTCTTCCCCGCTGGCGTCCATCCCGTCCCCCAGGTGCGCGAAACCAGCTTGCGTGGGCACTCTACGTCACTGTTAACTCAAAAAAACATGGGCAAGGGGCCACGAGGGGAGTCCCTTGCCCAGGTTGACGCTTGCCCCTTGACCAGGTGAACGGGGTGTAGCCCTTCGCGACGGGGGATGCGCGAAGGGCTACACCTGCAGTATGGCAGTTCGCCGTCAGCCACGCTGGACCGTTGGCAGGGACATTGCTCGCCGATTGCTTGACGGTTACTCGATGCTGAGCACCTCGCTCACCCGCCGCCGTGGCGTACTGGTCCCCGCGGGCCCGTACCCGAGCCGCAAGACCAGCTGAACCTGCCCCATCGCCGACTGCGGATCGCGGACGGCCCACCGGAGGTCCTCGTGTTCGAGTGCCTGTGAGGTGAGGGCCGTGGCCAGGCCGCTGGCGGTGGCCAGGAGCAGTACGCGCTGTGTCGCCTGGCCCGCGCGCAGCCAGTCGATGGCGCGGTCCTCGGGCGTGCCGAGCAGGGCGAGCTGGGGCTGCGACTCGAACGCGACGGAATCCTGCTCGGCCGCGGGGTGGTGGCGGCCCGCGAAGTCCCGCACGGGCGCGCCGCCGCTGCGCTTGCGCGGCCCGAAGGCGTACTCGGGGATGCCGTCGGCGGCCGAGTCGGCATCGGGGCCCGTATGGGTCCACTCGTCGAGGTCCGCGAGGCGGCCCTCGTCTTCGGCGTCGCTCCACTCCGCGTCCCGGATGACGTTCAGCAGGTGCTGTACGTGCCAAGGGGAGGGGAAGAGGAGTGTGGCCCCCTCCTGGGCGGCGGCTTCGCGGAGGGCTTCTCTGATGTCCGGGGGTACGGGGGTGTCGTCGAAGGGTTGCCTGCTGGTGTGGCGACGCCGGATGGCCGGGTAGAGCGCGGCGAGTGGGTCGGGTGTGGTGAGTGGGTCGGGTGGTGCGGTGAGGGTGACTCTGGCTAGCGGGGCTTCGTCCCGCCCCGCGTCGGAGAGCCCGGACTCCGCGTCGGGGCCGGGCAGGAGTCGTACCTCAGCCGCCAGGCCCGCGTGGGCGGCGGCCACCCGCAGGGTGAACAGGGCGGCCCCGCAGCCGAGGTGCAGGGCACGCTCCAGCGGGTCGACGTGCGGGACGGACCGGCGCCGGTCCGCGTACAGCTCGAGGGTGGCGGTCCGGGTCACGTACCGGAAACGCCAGGGCTGGGCGTTGTGCAGGGACGGCGCGGTGGTGGCGTCCGCGACGAGAGCCGTGGCGAGCGTCGCGTCGATGACCGGTGGCTGTGGCATGCGCGTCCCCTCTCGGGGGCCCGGTTCCCAGGTCTCAGGTCTCAGGTCTCAGGTCCCAGGCCCCAGGTCCCGGTCCCGGGATTCCACGGTAGGCGGCCAGCTGGACGGCGGCCATCGGGACGAGGGCCAGCGGGGTCTGGGCCAGCTGACACCTACTCTCACGTCACGGTAGGGTTGGGCAGTGGGAAGGGCCCACCGGATGATCAGCCATCATGAGGAGTCGGCGTGTATCGCGCCGGTGGGGCAGGCGACGACGAGGCGACGAACGGTGGCGAAGGTGCGGGAGTACAGGGTGCGGGCCGAAGGGCTGGCGGCTCGATGAGCGCGGCGAGCTCGACGGCGGCCACGACGGCGGCTGCGGAGGCGGCGCGGCGGCGTACGTTCGCGGTGATCAGCCACCCTGACGCGGGTAAGTCGACGCTGACTGAGGCGCTGGCGCTGCACGCGCACGCGCTGACCGAGGCGGGTGCGGTGCATGGGAAGTCCGGTCGGCGTGGGGTGGCGTCGGACTGGATGGAGATGGAGAAGGCGCGGGGGATCTCCGTCACCTCGGCGGTGCTCCAGTTCGAGCACCAGGAGTGTGTGCTGAATCTGCTGGACACCCCGGGTCACGCGGACTTCTCCGAGGACACTTACCGGGTGCTGGCGGCGGTGGACTGCGCGGTGATGCTGATCGACGCGGCCAAGGGGCTGGAGGAGCAGACGCGGAAGCTGTTCGATGTCTGTCGCCACCGTGGTATCCCGGTGATCACCTTCATCAACAAGTGGGACCGGCCCGGGCGCGAGGCCCTGGAGCTGCTCGACGAGATCGAGACCGAGTTCCGGCTCAAGCCGACGCCCGTGACCTGGCCGGTCGGTGAGGCGGGCTATCTGCGCGGCCTGGTCGACGCGCGGGAGCCGGAACGGATGCTGCGCTACACCCGTACGCCGGGCGGCGCCCACGAGGCCATCGAGGAGGTACTGACCGCCGAGCAGGCGGCGAACGAGGAAAGCGCCGACTGGGAGCGGGCCACCGAGGAGCTGGAGCTGCTCCAGGCCGACGGCGCCGAGTACGACGAGGAGTCGTTCCTGGCGGGCAAGTCGACGCCGGTGTTCTTCGGCGCGGCCGTCTCCAACATCGGCGTACGGCTGCTGCTCGACGCCGTCGTGCAGCTGGCTCCGGCGCCCGGCGCGCGTGAGCTTGAGGGCGGGGGCGCGCGGCCGGTCGACGCGCCGTTCTCGGGGCTGGTGTTCAAGGTGCAGGCGAACATGGACCCCTCGCACCGCGACCGGACCGCGTTCCTGCGCGTGTGCTCGGGCGTCTTCGAGCGCGGCTCCACGGTCACCCGGGCGGTCAACGGCAAGCCCTTCGCTACCAAGTACGCCAACAGCGTCTTCGGCCAGGACCGTTCGTCGGTCGACATCGCCTACCCGGGCGACGTGGTCGGGCTGGGCAACGCGGGCGCGCTGCGGGTCGGCGACACCCTCTACGCCGGGACCCCGGCCGTCTTCCCGCCGATGCCGACGTTCGCGCCGGAGCACTTCGCGGTCGTACGCCCCGCTGACATCGGCCGCTCCAAGCAGTTCCGGCGCGGCATCGCGCAACTGGACGAGGAGGGCGTGGTCCAGGTCCTGGTCTCCGACCTGCGCGGGGACCAGGCGCCGGTGCTCGCGGCGGTGGGGCCGATGCAGTTCGACGTGGTCAGCCACCGGATGGCGGGCGAGTTCTCCGCGCCCGTACGGCTGGAGATGCTGCCGTACCACCTGGCGCGGGCCACGGACGCGGCCGGAGCCGAGGGGCTTGGACGCTCCCGGATCATCCGGGGCGAGGTCCTGACCCGGGTCCGCGACAAGGAACTCCTCGCGGTGTTCCCGGACCGCTGGCAGGCGGCGTCGTTCGAGCGGGCGTTCCCCGACGCCCGGCTCGACCCGCTGCTGGCCGCGCACGAGTAGACAGACAGCTAGCTAGCCCGCGCTGACGTGTAGGGGCGCCCAGCGCGCCCCTACACGTCAGCGCCGAGGCGCGTCCGCAGCGTCGCCGCGAAATCCTCCGCCGCGTGCAACTGCGCCCGCAGCTTCTCGCACCGCGCGTCCGTCACCTTGCGGTACGCGTCCAGGCGCTCCCGCAGCCGGGCCAGCTCCGCACCCGTGGGAGCCTCGTCGCCCGTCGCCGCCAGCTGATCGGTGATCTCCAGCAGGTCCCGCATCTCCTCGAGGGAGAAGTCCAGGGGTTTCATCCGACGGATCACCGTCAGGCGTTCGACGTCGGCTTCGGTGTAGAGCCGGAAGCCGCCCTTGCTGCGGGCGGAGGGGATGACGAGGCCGACCTCCTCGTAGTGGCGGATGGTGCGCAGCGACAAACTGGTCCGCTCGGCCACTTCGCCGATCTGCATCTGCCGCTGGTCAGCCATCGCCTGGTCGTCTCCCTTGGGCCTTTTTTGGGTTCTTCTGGTTTCCACAGCTTTTTCAAATCCGTGCCGGACGTCGGTGCGCGTGAGATGAATCACAGGATCTTGAGGCCTCTTTACCTGCATTTCACAAGCTGTACGCCGCACCCTGCCCTCACGTCAGGGTAAAGTATTGACGTATTCGCCTCCGCCGTAAGGCTCTGGCAGCGGCGGCACCGCCGCACAGAGGGCCCCGATCGGGCCCGGCGGCGATCGAGAACTTTCGGGCAATGATGCCCGATCGGTGGCCCGTTGGGGCCGCCGGGTATCCGGCAGGGCCCCCGATGTGGCCGGGCCGCCGGGGACTCCACCCGCCAGTGGGCTGAGAGTCGTGTACTTGCGCGTGTGCGTGCCTGAGTGGGGTGACGTGTGCGCCTGAACGGAAACGGTTGCATGTCTTCACCGCTGTCTTTGTCCCCGCGCCTGTCACGCCCTGACTGGCTGGCCTCGCCGAAGATCTTCCGTACCGAGGTGCTGGCGGGTCTGGTGGTCGCCCTCGCGCTGATCCCCGAGGCCATCTCGTTCTCGATCATCGCCGGGGTCGACCCGGCGGTCGGTCTGTTCGCGTCGTTCACGATGGCCGTGGTGATCTCCATCGTGGGTGGCCGCAAGGCCATGATCTCCGCCGCGACCGGCGCGATGGCCTTGGTCATCGCCCCCCTCAACCACGACCACGGCCTCGGATACCTGATCGCCGCCGTCATCCTGGGCGGCATCTTCCAGATCATCCTGGGCGCCCTCGGGGTGGCCAAGCTGATGCGGTTCGTGCCGCGCAGCGTGATGGTCGGCTTCGTCAACGCTCTCGCCATCCTGATCTTCATGGCGCAGATCGAGGAGATGTGGAAGGTCCCGTGGCCGGTCTACCCGCTGATCGTGGGTGGCCTGGCGCTGATGGTCTTCTTCCCGAAGATCACCACGGTGATCCCGGCCCCGCTGGTGTCGATCGTGATCCTGACCGTGATCACGGTGGCGGCGGGGCTCGCGGTGCCGACGGTCGGTGACAAGGGTGAGCTGCCGTCCTCGCTGCCGGTGCCGGGCCTGCCGGATGTGCCGTTCACGATGGACACGCTGACCACCATCGCCCCGTACGCCTTCGCGTTCGCGCTGGTGGGTCTGATGGAGTCGCTGATGACCGCCAAGCTGGTGGACGACATCACCGACACCCACTCCAACAAGACCCGCGAGTCCCTGGGTCAGGGCATCGCCAACGTCATCACCGGTTTCTTCGGCGGCATGGGCGGCTGCGCGATGATCGGCCAGACGATGATCAACGTGAAGACGTCCGGCGCCCGCACCCGGCTGTCCACCTTCCTCGCCGGTACGTTCCTGATGGTGCTCTGCATCGCCTTCGGGCCGGTCGTCTCCGACATCCCGATGGCCGCGCTGGTCGCCGTGATGATCCTGGTCTCGGTCGCCACCTTCGACTGGCACTCCATCCAGCCGAAGACGCTCAAGCGGATGCCGATCGGGGAGACCACGGTGATGGTCGTGACCGTCGCGTTCGTGGTGGCCACGCACAACCTGGCGATCGGCGTGGTAGTCGGCTGCATCACCGCGATGGTGATCTTCGCCAAGCGGGTGGCGCACATGGCCCAGGTGACGGGTGTCGTCGACCCGGATGGCAACCAGGTCGTCTACGCGGTCACCGGCGAACTCTTCTTCGCCTCCTCCAACGACCTCGTCTACCAGTTCAACTACAAGGACGACCCGGACGACGTCGTCATCGACCTCACCGACGCCCACATCTGGGACGCCTCCTCGGTCGCCGCGCTGGACGCCATAGAGACCAAGTACGAGGCCCGGGGCAAGAAGGTCACCATCATCGGCCTGAACGAGCCCAGTGCCGAGATGCACGACAAACTGGCGGGCCAGCTCACGGCGGGCCACTGAGCACGCGACCGGCCTATGGCCTGCGACCGGCCTATGGCCTGCGACCGGCCTATGGCCTGCGACCGGCCCATGGCCTCCGGCTGGCCTACGACTGGCCTGCGACTGGCCTATGGCCGTTCGGCGCCGAGGAGGAGCAGCGTGTGGGGCCAGAGCGTGTCGAGGACCGCGGGGTCGTTCTTGAGCTTGGCGAACAGGACTAGCCCCTCCAGCTGAGCGATCACCGTGCGCGCGACCGACGGTTCGGCGTGCGCACGGGGGATGGCGCCGTCGGCCGCGGCCTCGTCGAGCACCCTGGCGACCAGCGCGATCTGCTCATCGAAGATCTCCTCCAGCCTGGCGCGGACCTCCGGTTCCTGGGTGCTGAGTTCGAGGGTGAGGTTCCCGAGCAGGCAGCCGTCGACCGTGCCGCAGGTCTCCTTCCCGCGTCGCTGGATCAGCGCCATGCCCTCCAGCAGTCGGCGCAGCCGGGCCAGGGCGGGTCCTGGGCCGTCCAGTTCGGCGGTCCAGGAGCGATGCTGCTCTGCCCAGTAGGCGTTGATCGCCTGGAGCGTGAGGTCCTGCTTCGAGGCGAAGAAGTGGTAGAAGCTGCCCTTCTTGACCTCCGCCGCGGCGCAGATCTCCGCCACTCCCAGACTGCTGTACCCCCGGTGCTGCATCAGGGTGCCGGTGGCGTGCAGGAGCCGCTCGCGTGCGGTGCTGGTCCGTCCCATGGGCATGAGTATACGGTCGGTCAACTAATCCGGGAGTGACGTGCGGGGTACGTGGGTAGCGCGTTAGTTGACCGGTCGTCTAGTGTGACCCTCGTTCCGGTGTACACCCCTTTCTGGAGGCCTCCCGTGTCCGTACCGCGCTCCCCCTCGCTCACCCCCTCGATCTCCGTCGTCATCGCCTACCACAGTGGCTACGGGCATACGGCCCGCCAGGCAGCGGCCGTGGTGGAGGGTGCCGTCTCGGTGCCCGGTGTCCAGGCTGATCTGCGGGATGTCTCCACGCTGGACGACGGCCTGTGGACGGCCCTGGCCGATGCGGATGCGATCGTCTTCGGTTCCCCCACCTACATGGGCGCCACCTCGGCGGTGTTCCAGCGCTTCGCGGAGGCCAGTGCCCCGGTCTGGGCCGCGCGCGGCTGGCAGGGCAAGCTCGCGGCCGGGTTCACCAACTCGGCCGGAGTGAACGGCAACAAGGACAACGCACTGCTTTCGATGACCGTCCTGGCGGCCCAGCACGGCATGAACTGGGTGCCGCTCGGCCTGCTGCCCGGCTGGATCTACCGCTCCGGCGGCAGCTCTGAGGACCTGAACCGGCTGGGCTCGTTCGTGGGGGCCATGGCGCAGTCGCCTTCCGATCTCGGACCGGAGCAGGCGCCCACGGACGCCGACCTGCGTACCGCGCGGCATCTGGGCGAGCATGTCGCGCGGACCGCGCTGCAGTTCGTGTACGGGCGCGAGGTCGCGGCGGACCTGGCGGTGACGGCGTGAGCGGCGGCGACGGCGTGAACGGCATGAGCGGCATGAGCGGCATGAACGCCATCAACGACATGAGCGGCATGAGCGCGGGGCGCCTGGGCGATCTGCTGGGTATCTCCCGCCCCGTCGTGCAGGGGCCGTTCGGCGGGGGTCTGTCCTCCGTCGCGCTGACGGCCGCCGTGTCCGACGGAGGCGGACTGGGCTCGTACGGGGCACACATCCTGACCCCGGAAGAGATCACGGATCTCGTCGGCGAGCTGAAGGCCCGCACCAGCCACCCGTTCGCCGTGAACCTCTGGGTCCCCCTGGAGGACGAGGCCCGACCGTGGCCGGGCGCCGCCGAACTGGCCCCGCACATCCAGCGACTTCGCCCCTACTACGACGAACTCGGGCTGCCCGCGCCGCAAGCCGACGACGTCACGCCGGGGCCGGACTTCGACGCCCAGGTGGACGCGCTGCTGGCAGCCGCACCCCCGGTCATCAGCGTCGTCATGGGACTCCCGCCGAAGAGGGTGATGGACCAGGCCCGCCGCCGAGGCATTCCGGTGATCGGCACGGCGACCACCGTGGACGAGGCCGTCGCACTGGAGACCGCGGGCATCGACGCCGTCGTGGCCTCCGGCGCCGATGCGGGTGGCCACCGGGGCGCCTTCCTGCGGCCCGTACGGGAGTCGCTCGTCGGAACCTTCTCCCTGGTCCCCCAGGTCGCCGACGCCGTGAGCATCCCCGTCATCGCCGCGGGCGGGATCGCCGACGGCCGGGGGATGGCCGCCGCCCTGACCCTGGGCGCGGACGCCGTCCAGATCGGCTCCGCCTTCCTCGCCACCCGCGAATCGGGGGCGAGCGCGGCCCACAAACGGGCGCTGAGCTCCCCCGAGGCACGCACCACCGTCCTCACCCGCCTCTTCTCGGGCCGCACCGCTCGCGGCATCGCCAACCGGTTCGTCCGTGACCTGAACCCGTACGAGGAAACCGTGCCCCCGTACCCCGTGCAGAGCGCCCTGATGCAGCCCATCCGCCGCGAAGCCAACGCGCGAGAGCAGGCGGATCTCAGCAGCCTGTGGGCCGGTCAGGCCGCAGCGCTCACCGTCGGCTCCCGTGGCGCGCAGGACTACCTCACCTGGCTGATGGACGACTTCCACAAGCACCAGATGGCCTGAAAGGGCTCCCACTGACGGGTGAACCCCCCGCTGGGGGGCGGCGGAGCTGCGGGGAGCGCGGAGCCCCGAGCCTGATGATCGTGTCGACAGGTCGGCCGTACCGGGTGAGCCCGGCGCGCGGCCGGTACGGCGTGAGCCCGCCGAGCGCGGCCGTGGCGGGCGGTCAGGAGCTGCGATGCACTCTGCCCCATGGACGCGGCGGGCCAGATCCCTCATCGGCGCGCTGGTGGCGTGCGCCGCCCTGCTGCTCGGCGCCGTCCCGCAGGCAGCGGCGGCGGCAGCGGCGGAGGAACCGGCGGAGGAAGCGGCAGCGGGCAAGGCGCATCCCCCGCCGCCCACCCGGGTCTACGTGGCCAATCTCGAATCGGGCACGGTGACGGTCATCAACGCCGCCAACAACTCCGTGGTGGACACCATCGCGGTAGGTGCCCAACCCAGCGGCGTAGCGGTGAACTCGGTACGCAACCGTGCGCTGGTCGCCAACGCCGATGACGACGATGTGTCGGTGATCGACACCACCACCAACACCGTGATCGACACCATTGACGTGGGCAATGTGCCCCGAGGGGTGGCGGTGGACCCGACCCGCGACCGCGGTTACGTGACCAACTTCGACGACAACACGGTGTCGGTGATCGACTTCGAAGACAACTCGGTGATCGACACCATCCCGGTCGGCAACGGTCCGATCAGGGTCGATGTCGATCCCTCCCGTGCTCGGGCCACGGTGGTGAACCTCGGCTCGGCCGCCGTATCGGTGATCAACCTCAACACGCACACGGTCGTCACCACCGTCGCCGTGCCGCCCGGCGCCTTCGGGGTGGCGGAGTCCCCGACCCGGGCCCGTGCGTATGTGACCAGCAGTGGTCCCGACAGCGTCTCCGTGCTCGACACGAAATCCAACACCGTGGTCGCCACGGTCCCCGTGGGCGAGTTCCCACGGGATGTGGCTGTGGGCCCGAAGGGGCGGCAGGTCTTTTCGGCGAACCAGAACTCGGATGACATTTCGATCATCAACGATGCGACCGGCACTGTGTCCCAGGTCCCGGTGGGGGACGGGCCTCGCGCGGTGGGGGTGGACCCGTTCCGCGATCGCGTCTACGTGGGCAACGCGACCTCGGACGATGTGTCGGTGGTCAACCCCCAGACCCACAACGTGATCGCCACCATCCCCGCCGGTGACGGGCCGGTCTCCATCGCGGTGGCCAGGCTGTGACGTAACGCCTGAAGACAGGAAACAGGAAACAGGAACGGGAACAGGAACAGGAACAGGAACGGCGGCGCACCCGGCAGGTGCGCCGCCGCCGTGCGTACCGGGACCGGGCGGCCGAGCCGCGCATCCGGTGCATCCGGTGCATCCGATGCATCCGGTGCGATGAACTACTGATCCGGTCGGGTGGTGGCGCGTGGGGCGCCCGGCGCGCCCGCCAGGGCCCGGCGCGCGGGTCGCCCAGGATCGTGCCGAGGCAGCCCGCCGCTACAGGGCGCGGCGGGCCGAACAGGAGGTGCGATGTACGCAGTCCCAGGTGCGCGGCAGGGTTCGCCCGCGTGGCGTCGGCGGCTCCGAGGTCTGGCGGGTGTGGCGGCGGTGGGAGGCGCGGTGCTGCTGGGTGCCGCCTCACCTGCTTCGGCGGCTGGCTCGGACGATGCGCCGGTGGTGGTCATTAACCAGCAGATCAACAACATCGTGGTCGAAGACGCCAGAGGCGCGGAGATGATGTTCGAGCTCAAGCCCGTGTACATCACCCACATTTCGACCAACAACACGTCCGGGGATAACTCGCCCGTCGATGTCCCCTCATTCAGCTGGGGGTCTGTGTCACAGGGAACTTTCTGAGCCGTAAGGGCCAGATCTCCGCAGGGGCGGCGCGCTGTTCGACGGCGCGCCGCCCCGCGTGCGACCTACCCTGACGCCAGGGAAGGTTTCGCCGGTGAGGAGTGAGCGTCGATGGCGAACGTGACGCGGTGCCCGTCGTGTGGGGAGCGGGACGAACTGCGCGGGGAGCCGCAAGGCGGTGACATCCGGGTCAGCTGCCTGAGCTGCGGCGCCCAGTGGATGCGCGGCGCAACGCGCTGCGCGGGCTGCGGCGGCGACGACATCGTGGAGCGCCCACAGGCGATGACCCGCCATTCACGCGGTACACAACTCTCCATCATCGGCTGGCGCCAGACCCCGCTGTGCCGCGTCTGCGACGCCGACGCCGTCACAACGTCGATCGACGAGAACGTCCCCGTGCCGGGCGACTACGTCTCCGTATGCCTGTACGGCGACGGGGAGGGCCCCGTCCGTACGTCGCCCGCCGCCGCGACTCCGGTGCCCACGCCCGCGCCCGCGCCCACGCCCGCACCTGTGCAGGAGGCCAAGCCCGCGCCTCCGCGCCCCCGCCGCACCCGTCCCCAGCCCACACCGAAGGCGACCCAGAAGGCGACACCGACGCCGACCACCGTGCCGACCGTCCGTCAGGCCATCGCCGCGTTCCTCGGCGAGGCCTCCGGGCAGGCCGACTCCACCGCGATGCTGCTGCTCGGCACCCATCTCGGCTCGCACAACCGCCTCGGCGTACTGGACGAGCCCGGCGCCGCCGACCGCCTAGCCGAGTGGTGCGACGGCCACTGGCCCGACCGTGGCACGGACGCCGCGCAGCGGGCCCTCGGCACGATCTGCCGGGCCGTGGCCTTCTGGGGCGCGCAGGGCTGGCTGACCACGGACCCGGCAGCGCGGCTGAACGGCTGAACGGCTGAGCGGCTGAATACGGGAACGGCTGAGGGCCCAGGTGACGCGCGGAAGCCCACTCCCGCCGGAGGGGGCCGGGGCGGGAGTGGGCTGGCTCTGCGGTGGTGGCCTCAGCAGTCGTCGCTGCTGTTCACCGCGCGGTCGCGGGCCACGATCTGACCGGTCGGCGCGCCGCTGCTGTCCGTCACGTTGGCCTTGGCGTCGTAGTAGGCGCCGTGCGACTTGATGTCGCGGTAGCCGCGGCCACGCCAACTGTTGACGGTCGTCCACTTCGCGAAGGGGAGCGTGTTCCAGGTGTAGGACTCGACGTGGAAGACCGGGTTGCTGCGCACCGTACGCATCTTCGGGCGCTGAGCCATCCACCCCACCGCGCGAGGCGGAACCGAGAGGCTGCTCGTCTTGGCCCAGCCGCGCGTCTTCGCGTACGACCAGGAGTGCGAGTACTCGGCCCCCGCCTGGAACGACAACACGTCCTTGATGGCCGTCCAGTTGACGCCGACCGAGCCGCTGACGCTGTGGGACGTGGTGCTGGTCGTGCTGCCGCTCGACGTGATGTCTTGTCTCAGCGTGGACCGCGTGCCGCAGTTGACGAGCTCCTCGTCACTGACGGTCCTCTCGGGACCGGTCCAGGTCCAGCTGGACGCCTTGGGGTAGGAGCAGTGGCCCCTGACGCGCTCCCACTTGCCCCGGATGTCGTTCCAGTTGTTGTGATTCCTGACTTCGCCGGTGTCGATGTTGATGAGCTTGTCCTGCGTACCGGTGTTCCCGTTGCACAGGGTCATCAGCAGACGGTCGGTGTTGAACGGCTCCGCGCCGCGGATGTTGGTCGCGGCACTCGCCGATGTGCCGGACACCATCACCGCGGCGAAACTCAGCACCGTGGCGACCCCTGCACGCTGGATCGTAGAGCGGGATATCACTGAACCCGAACCCCCAGTAGTTGAAGAGTGAACTTGCTGGTCATCGGGTCCGATTGGACCACCCGAAGATCAGGATTCGCTCAGAGAGGCGACAGGATCGGATCAGACTTCCTCAGGGCCCCAGGCGCCTACCCTGCAATGTTCCAGGGACCCTTTGGCGCTTCGTGGTGGGACTCTCTGCGTCAGCAGTAACCAACTTGACGCACGGGGAAGAGGAGCAAGTGGGAAGAGGACAGCGGGGGAAAGCGCTGGTGGTGTCAGCGCTCACGGCGGGGGCCATCCTGTTCGGCGCGGTGGCGCCGGCACAGGCGGCGTCAACGCCGAGCCGGAACAACAGCAAGAACGAAGACGTGCTGCTGGTCCACGGCTACGACCCGGTATGGGCGGCCAAGTTCGACTGCAAGGACTACTTCAAGGACGTCATCACGGGTCTCAAGAAGGCCAACTGGAAGGGGAAGATCCGCGGGGTCGCCTTCTACAAGGATGACTGGAACTGCGACTTCAGGATCTCCAAGGGCAGTCGAGACACCGGCCTCAAGACGTTGGGGAAGGCCCTCGCCAACAAGATCTACAAGGACTACACCTCCAAGGGGAAGTCCGTCGACCTCGTCGGGCACTCCATGGGCGGGCTCATCATCCAGGCCGCACTGACCGGCGTCGCCAAGAAGGAGTCCGGGTTCCCGAAGAAGCTGTTCGTCGAGGACGTGGTGACGCTGGGAACGCCGCACGCCGGCACGAACTGGGGCTGGGGCCACTCCTACCAGCAGACCAAGGACATGCGGAAGAAGTCTTCCCTGATCAAGTGGCTCAGGAACAACCCGCAGTCCACCCAGGGCACCGACTGGACGGCGATCGGCAGCAACAGCGACGCCATCGTCTCGGAGACGTCGGCGACCGCGGGCGGCTTCAAGCACTGGGTGCGCTACGACAATCTCAAGGGGGTGGACGACCACGCGGCACTCAAGAAGGTCCGGACGGGAACCTACAAGATGCAGTACCGCAACTCGCCCTCCAAGGCGAGCAGTTGGAAGAAGCGAAACTCGCCCGTCGTCTGGACCGCCTCCTCGTTGTACTACCACTCGTCGTGGTGACGGCCCCTCACCTCGGCTGACCCATCACCTCAGCTGACCCATCACCTCAGCTGACCCATCACCTCAGCTGCCCCATCACCACTGACTCCGGCGCCGTCGGGACCCCTCCGTCCCGGCGGCGCCGGCCTGTCGCGTTCAGCCGCTACGTGGCGGACGTGCCGCGGCCGTCGGCCGCCAGCCGCTGTGTGATCCGGTCGAACAGGTCCGTCAGCGGCTCACCGATGTCCTGGCCGAACTCCGTGAGCCCGTAGGTGACTTGGGGTGGCGTCGTCGGCTCGACCTGCCGCCAGACCAACCCGTCCTGGACCAGTGCGCGCAGTGTCTGAGCGAGCATCTTCTCGCTGATGCCCTGGATGCTGTCGCGCAGCTCGTAAAACCGAAGGTCGTTGCTCCGCAGCGAGATCAGCACCCAGATACCCCATCTGCTGGTCACATGGTCGACCATGTCACGCGCGGGGCAGTCGGTGTGAAACACCTCATACCGACGGCCCGCCTCGGCCTGTGTCAGCTGCGAGCCTTCCCTCATGTCCGGAGCTTACCTTTAGGTATGTTCTTACGAAAAGTAAGCCCACCTCCTAGCGTCAATTGCCGTAGTGCACAACGGACTAGGAGCTGAACATGATCGTGGTGACCGGGGCTACCGGGAATGTGGGCCGGCCTTTGACGCAGGCGCTGGCCGGGGCGGGCGGGCAGGTGACGGCGGTGTCACGGCACGCGGCGACGGTGCCGGACGGAGTCCGGCATGTGGCGGCCGACCTGGCCGAGCCGACAAGCCTCACCCCCGCGTTGGACGGGGCGAAGGCGCTGTTCTTCCTGCTGTCCGGCGACCTGCACGCCCCCGAGGCCAGGCCGACCGACATCATCGACATGGCCGCGGCCAGTGGGGTCCGCCGGGTCGTCCTGCTGTCTTCGCAGGGCGTGGCGACCAGGCCGCTCGGCCCGTCGCGGATCGCGATGCGCGCGGTGGAGGACGCGCTGAAAGAGTCCGGCCTGGACTGGACCGTCCTGCGACCGGGCGGCTTCGCCTCCAACGCTTTGGCCTGGGCGGAGTCCGTCCGCACGCAAGGGACCGTCGCCGCACCCTTCGGCGACGTCGGGGTTCCGATCGTCGACCCGGTGGACATCGCCGAGGTCGCGGCGGCCTGCCTGCTGGACGACCGGCACACCAGGGAAGTCTTCGAGCTGACCGGACCCGAGGTGATCACGCCGCGTCAGCAGGCGGAGGCCATCGCCGCCGCGCTCGGCTCGCCGGTACGGTTCCGCGAACTCACCCGCGAGGAGGCCAAGGCCGCGATGGTCCAGTTCGTGCCGCCGGAGCTCGCCGACGACACCCTGGACATCATCGCTGCACCGAACCCGGCCGAACTACGGATCAGCTCGGACGTGGAACGCGTCCTCGGCCGCGCCCCGCGCCCCTTCAACGACTGGGTCGGCCGGAACATCGCCGCTTTTCGCTGAGGCACAACTCAGATCAGTCGGCGCACAACAGGTAGCCCACGCCGCGGACCGTGCGGATCGGCGACTGCCGCTGGTCACCCAGCTTGCGCCGCAGATAGTAGATGTAGGTGTCAACGCTCCCGGACGCGTCGACCTGGTGGTTCCAGACCCGCTCCTGGATCTGCGCGCGGGTGAGCACGCGCCCCGGGTTCTCCATCAGGTACCGCAGCAGCGCGAACTCGGTGTTGGTCAGGTGTACGGGGACCTCGGCGGCCCACACCTGGTGGCTGTCGGGGTCGAGCCGTATGTCCCCGACGGTGAACCGCCGCCGCTTGGCCGCGGTCCGCCCCCCGTCGTCGCAGCGCCGCAGTATCGCCCGGACGCGGGCCGTCACTTCCTTCAGCTCGAAGGGCTTGGTGACGAAATCATCGCCACCGAGATCGAGTCCGCGCACCCGGTCGTCGAGCCCCGAGCGGGCGCTGAGGAACATCACCGGGATGGCCATGCCGCGCTCGCGCATCATGCGGCACACCTCGAACCCATCCAGATCGGGAAGGTTGACGTCCATCAGCACCAGATCGGGCGCATAACGGGTGGCACATTCCAGGGCCTGACTGCCCGTCGCCGCGCTCCTCACATCGAAGCCCACGAACTCCAGGGCCATGGTCAGCATCTCGCGGACACCCGTCTCGTCGTCCACGACGAGCAGGGAAGGGGATACAGCGGCGGGGGTGGTCATGTCCTGTGCCTTTTAGTGCCTGTCGGGAACGTTGCTTCCCCCTTGCACCGGCATCCTGACATGTACTGGCAGGTAGCAGGACGGGCCTTTACTGCAATTTTCAAGAAGAGGGCGCCACCCCGTACCGACTCCTCCACTTCATCAGCTTCATCAGCTTCATCAGCCAAGAGTCAACGGACCCGGCAGTGAGGCTGCGGCGAGTCCGTGTGCCGGTCAGACGGAGATCGGCACGGGGTGGATCTCGTTGGCCGGGTGACCCGCGCGCTCGTGAATGCGCTGCACGGCGTCTGCGGAGGGGGCCTCGGACAGGCAGTACACGACTCCCGCGTCGGGGTCGGCCCAGGCCCGTTCGAAGTGGACTCCTTCCTCCGCCTCGATCGCCAGATCCGCCCGGTGCGACTCAGAGAGCTGCTCGGCCGTGATGCCCTGCATGTTGTGGTGGACGTCCATGAACATGGTCATAGCCCCGCCACCTCCGGTCCGGTTTTGTCGAGGTCGTGGGAGTCTTGCTTCCACCATCGTCCGCCCGGCACCGCCCCCGTGCAACCGGTCGACGGGTGGGTGGATTTCCTCAATCTCGTACCAGTCGCTCGCGCCCGAAAGATCCAGATTGCCGGGCCGGGCTTCGGGCGGCGCCGCAACGGGCGCACCGGCACGGGGGCCACTCGGACGACAGCAGTGGGGGCAGGTTGTCTGAGCTGAGGATGGTCCGCTCAGGGGTGAAGGTGCGCCCGCTGTCCCGGGAGACCTGGATCGTCATCAGCGAGTACTCAGCGGCGCTCCGCGTGCTCACCGCGTTGCCTTCGGGCAGTTGTTGGTGTGCCGGTAGATCACCGCAGGCGCATCCGACGCGCGTTTCATAGAGCCCCGGCGCACGGTTTCAAGGGTCTTGATCGGCTGCGTGCACGCGGAGCAGCGGCTACCAGCGGGCGCGTAGGTCACGTACTCCCACGCTTCCGCGACCGTCTCAGTTTCGTTTGCCATCATGTCCAGGCGTCCCCTCGCGTGGTCGTTCAGGGAGCGTCTCGCCTGGTGGTGGTGTGGCGTAGGGGCATCGGTAGGGGCAAGTTGCCCTTGATTGACCTTTCTTGGCCTGCCCAGTGGCAGAGGTATCTTGGCCTGCCCAGTGGCAGAGGTAGGGGCATGATGGGCCCATGGCCATCGGGGCACTGATCAGGGATCTGCGCAACGCTCGCGGTTGGAGTCAGGGGCGGTTAGCGTCGGAGATCAACAACGCCTTCGGGATGAATCTCGACCGGGAGTACCTCAGCCGCTGGGAGCGTTCCAAGGTGACGCCGGGGCCGTTCTACCTCCGGTGCCTGTCGGCCGTCCTGGACGTGCCCCTAGCCGCTCTAGAGGGTGAAGTGAAGCGCCGTACGTTCTTGACCGACGCAGCCGGGGCGGCGATAGCGCCCGTGGTCGCCTCTGACCTCCTCAGTGCGGGATTCGCCGCACGGCTACAGGGTGGCCCGTCCGTGGACGCGTGGGAAGCCAAGCTGGCCACGTACGGCACGGAGTACATGAGCCTTGGCGCTGCCGACATTCAGCGGCGCGTGAGTGGCGAACTCGTGCTGGTGCAACAGCAGTTGGGTAATGCCCAGCTCTGGTCGGTGGCGGCCCGGCTCATGACCCTGTACGCGAAGACGTTTCCCGGGTCGGACGGGGCGAAGGCGGTGCACTGGTACCGCCTGGCAGCGCAGGCGGCGGACGAGTCCGGTGACGACGACGCTCGGGTGTGGGTTCGGGGGCGGGCGGCTATCGCGCTGGGGTACGAGGGGGCATCACTCGGTGTTGCTGATGTGCTTGCCGATCAGGCGATGGCGATCAGCGACAAGCCGTCGCTGGGGCTGCTGAACGCGATCTTCGGCAAGGCGCACGCGGCAGCGATCCGGGGTGACGTTGACACGGCACGGAAGCTCATGAACGACGGGCGGCGCGTCTTCGACAAGGCCGGATCACATGAACAGACCAGCGACTACGCCGTGCCGTGGTGGCGCGTGAACGTCTTCGCCTCACTGTTGGCCGCTCGCCTGGGAGACGAGAGCGCGGCGGTAGCCGCACAGGACGCGGCGCGGCGAGAGCTGCCCAGCGAACTCCCCCGGTTCGCCACCCATTTGGAGATGCACAGGGGGCTCATGCTGGCCCGTTCAGGGGACGTGTCCGGCGGGGTGGCCTACGCGCGGGCCGCGCTGGACGCGCTGCCGCCCGAGAAGCACTCGCTGACGCTGCGCTTGCTGATGGCCGAGGTAGAGCAGTCCTGACGCAGCGCCCAACCCCAGGGTCGTACACCGGTACAGTAGTCGTGTCATCACGCTTCGTATGCAACTACGGAGCGGCCCCCAGTGGTGTGCAACCACCGACTGAGGGCCTTCACCTACGAGTGGTTAGGCCTCCACCCGCGATGCTCAAGCATGCTATCTCGCCCACCCGCTTCTTCTCCCAGACGCCGAACGACATCATTCGGCACCCCCGCCTGAACGGCACCGCCGTACGCCTCCTCCAGTGGGCGCTGTCCCTCCCCGACGGGTCGAGGGACACCATCCCGTCCATCGGCGAGAAGATGCCCGAAGGGAGGATGGCGGTGAGGAAGGCGCGGCAGCAGCTGGAGCGGGAGGGGTACCTGCACACCCGTCGTGCCCAGGCGCCGGAGACTGGGCGCTGGACCACGCAAGTGTTGGTCTCCAACGTGGCGTTGACGACCGAGGATGAAATCGCCGCAGCCTTCGGGGGCGGATGCGGGCGCGGGGGCGAGCAGCCGCCCCCGAGTGACCGCATCCCGGCCGCCGGAGAGCAGGACGGTCAGGCCGTCGGCGCATCCCCCAAGGGGGAGAAGATGGGGGGCGACACCCCCAACCCGACAGCTTTGGACGGCGCGTTGGGGCGTGCGACCGCGTTCCTCGGTCGCATCGGGGATCGGGCGCCCGCGCTGCGGCTCGGTGTGCCCGAGATCGTGCGGCTGGCGCCGCTGGCCGCCTGGTGGCTGGAGTTGGGGGCGACGGAGGCGGATCTCCGGCAGGCTCTGACTGCTGATCTTCCCCAGCCCGTACGTGCCCCGGCGGCCCTGCTCTCGTACCGGCTGACCAACCGGATTCCCGCGCCCCGAGAGCCGGTCCAGCCGCTGGTCGAGTGCGCGGACTGCTGTGGTCCGCTCCCGCGTGGCCAGCTCACGGGTCTCTGTGCGGCCTGTGCGGGTGTGCCTTCGCAGTCGCCGGACGGGGGGCACTCCATCGCCGCCGCTGGAGCCGCGCGCGTACGGGAGGCTCTGGTGCGGGGTGGGCGTGTGTCTGTCGCCGCAGCCTTCGGGGCATCGGGGGCCTGAGGGTTACGTCTCGTTGCTGAGTTCGATCAGGTTGGCGTCCGGGTCGCGGAGGTAGACGCTGGTGATCGGGCCCTGCGCGCCGGTTCGGGGGACTGGGCCCTCGAGCACCGGGACTCCGTGTTCGGCCAGTTCGGTCAGGACGGTGGTCAGCGGGTCTGTGACGATCAGGCAGAGGTCCGCGCTGCCCGGTGTGGGGCGGTCTGCCTTGGGCTCGAACTCGTGACCTGCCTGGTGCAGGTTGATTTTGCTCTGGCCGAAGGCGAGGGCGCGGCGGCCGCCCTTGAAGGTCACTGGCGTCATGCCGAGGACGCGTGTGTAGAAGTCGATGGTGCGGTCGATGTCCGCCACGGTGAGGACGAGGTGGTCGAGTCGGTCGATGCGCATCGTGGTGGGGCTCTCCGTGAGGCGTGGGTGTGGGGTGTGGGGCGACGGTTGGTCACTCGAATGGATGGGCTCTGGTCGCCTCGTGTCGCGTATGGCCGCAGGCTCGGTGTTCTCTGCGAGTGAAGGGTGCGTGGTCATGGCGGACAAGGCAACCGGTGGTGGCGGCGAGGCGGCTTGGGCGTCCGGTGGGACGTTGTTCGCCGGTGTGCTGATGATGGTGAACGGTGTGCTGGGCGTGCTGCACGGCATCGCGGCCATCGCCAAGGACGATGTGTACGCACGGCTGGGCGACTACGTCTACAAGTTCAATCTGACCTCATGGGGCTGGATTCACCTCGTCCTCGGCGTCTTGGTCGCCCTTGTCGGCTGGGGCATCCTCAAGGGAGCGGACTGGGCGAGGGGAGTCGGCGTCGGTATCGCGTCTCTCCTGGTGATCATCAACTTCATCTGGCTGCCGTATCAGCCGATCTGGGCGCTCATCTCGGTGGCCATCGGCGTCTTCGTCATCTGGGCGCTGTGCACTGATACCTCGGATCGCGGCGGTGCGGGCACGGGAACGGGTACGGGTACGGACACCGGTACTGGTACCGGCGCCCAGGCATCGCCCCATATGTGATGGGGCGGTTGGGGCTGAGGGCGCAACTGCGGAGGTGTGTGATGCGGGAGGACGTCAGGCGTGGGGCGGCGGCCGTTGCTCTGGCGGCGGTTGTCGGTCTGGGGGTGGTCGGCTGCACGGACGAGGACGGGGTCAGCCCGTCGGACCTGGCGAGCAGAGTGGCGTCGGCCGCGTCGGACGCCGCTTCCAGTGCGGACCGGAAGCTGGATGAGCTTACGGACGGCGTCAACGTCAAGGACGCGGCACGGCTTGGGAGTACGACCACCGACGACGACGGACGGGCCACCGTGCCGGTGACGGTCGAGAACACCGAGGGGTCCGAGAAGTCGTTCGCGGTGCGGGTCAACTTCCGCGACGAAGGCGGAAACCTGCTGGACGTGGTCGTCGTGACCGTCTCGGACGTGCCTGCGGGGCAGTCGGGTGAGGGCACGGCGCGTAGTTCGCGCTCGTTGTCGGGTGAGGTGCAGGCGGAGGTGGGGAGGGTCGTGCGGTACTGAACGTGGTGGTGAGCGCGGTGGTGAGCGTGGTTTCGGGCGGGGGGTAGCCCTACCTTCGTCACTCGTGTGCGCCGGATGGGCGGGCGGGGCTGGGTCAACCACCCTTGGCTCATGCGTACTTACGCCTCCAAGGCCCTCCTCGCCACACTGTCCGCCGCAGCCGTCGCCGCGACCCTGACCGGCGCCGCCCCAGCGTCCCGTACGACGGAAAGCGGCGTCCCGCGCCTCGACTGGCGCGATTGCGCTCAGCCGGGCGGCGGCCTCGACGGACAGGAGTGCGCGGACCTGCCCGTACCGCTCGACTACCGCGACCCCGATGGCCCGCACGTCACCCTCGCCGTGACCCGGCTGCGCAGCGATCGGCCCGACGCGCGGCGCGGGACGCTGCTGGTGATCCCCGGTGGGCCGGGCGGTTCGGGGATACAGAAGCTGCGCCAGAAAGGGGCGGCACTGCGGGCGGAGATGGGGGGCGCGTACGACATCGTCAGCTTTGACCCGCGTGGTGTGGGCGGTAGTACGAAGGCGCGCTGCGGGCTGCGTGCGGATGACCGGATGCTGGTGAACCTGCGGCCCTGGCCAGGGGCTGACGGTCAGATCGGCGAGAACGTCGCCCGGTCGCAGCGGGTCGCCAGGTCCTGTGCGCGGCACGGGGGAGCGGTGCTGCGCAGCCTTTCGACCGCGAACGAGGTCCGCGACATCGACCGCTTCCGGCAGGCGCTGGGTGAGGAGAAACTGTCGGCCTGGGGCATCTCGTACGGGACGTATGTCGGGGCCGTGTACGCGCAGAAGTATCCGCAGCACACGGATCGTTGGGTGCTGGACAGCAGCGGTGACCCTGACCCGGAGCGGGTGGCGCGTGGGTGGCTGGCGAACATGTCGGCGGGGGCCGAGGAGCGGTTCCCGGACTTCGCGGCCTGGGCGGCCGACCCGGCCCGTGACGCGGAGGGCGAGCGGCTGCGGCTGGCGGAACGAGCGGCGGATGTACGGCCGTTGGTGCTGGCGCTGGCGGCGCGGCTGGATCGCGCGCCGAAGGAGACGACCACGGCGGGTGTTCCGCTGACCGGGAACGTGCTGCGGCAGGCGGTCCAGAACGCCCTGTACAGCGATGCAGCGTTTCCTGAGCTGGCCAGGCTCGTGCGGGCGGCCCAGGACCCGGACCTGGACCCGGACCTGGACAGGAAGCCGGTGCTGCCCGGTGCGCTGGCCGGGCCGATGAGTGACCAGGACGCGGCCGTCACCATGGCCGTCGTCTGCAACGACGCGCGCTGGCCTCGGGCCGTGCCCGGTTACGCGCGGGCTGTCGCCGCCGACCGTGCGCGGTATCCGTTGACGGCCGGGATGTCGGTGAACATCACGCCGTGCGCCTTCTGGAAGGGCGCGCCGTCCGAGAAGCCCACCCGGATCACCTCCGACGGCCCGTCCAACGTGCTGATGATCCAGAGCCTGCGGGATCCCGCTACGCCGTACTTCGGGGCGTTGAAGATGCGTGAGGCGTTCGGGCAGCGGGCGCGCATGGTCACCGTCGGGCCGGGCGGGCACGGTGTCTATCTGGGCGAGGGGAACGCCTGTGGGGACCGCGCGGTGACGGAGTTCCTCACCGAGGGGCGGCGACCGGCGAGGGATCAGCACTGCGCCTGACCTGGTTCCGCGCGGCGCAGGCTCTCAGGTCAGGGCCAGCGGGACGTAGTCGGAGGGTTCGTCCGCGTGTCCGCGTTCGCGTTCGTGTTGGGCCGCTCCCTGGGCCAGTCGGTGGGCACCCAGTACACCGGTCGTCCCGTCCAGGCCGACCTGGTGTACGGGGATGTCGATGGCCTCGCGGAGCCGCCCCGCGAGGCCGGGCAGCAGGGCGCCGCGGCCGATGAGCAGGATGCCCCGGTCCAGTACGTCGTGGGCCAGCTCGGACGGGCTGTCCTCCAGGGCCGACTGGACGAGCCGGGCCACCTCGTCGCAGACGGCTCCGGTCACCACGGCGACCTCGTCGAGCGGCAGCAGCTGGGAGCGCGGCGCCCGGTCGGTCAGATCCTTGCCGCGTACGAGGATGTGCTCGTCCGCGCTGGTCAGGGCGCGGAGCCGGATCTTGGCGTCCTCCGCGGCCTCGTCGCCGACGGTGAGGCCGTGGGCGGTGCGCAGATGGCGGATGAGCGCCAGGTTCACCGACCGGCCGCCGCATTCGCCCGTACGGGTCAGGGTCGCGTGTCCCATGCTCATCATGGACACCGAGGCCCGGTCGACGCCCACGTCGACCAGCAGCGCCCCGGTGGGTTCGTGTATCGGAAGGCCCAGGCCCACCAGGTCGGCCAGGGACTTGGGTATCAGCCGTACCCGGCTGAGTCCCGCCTCGTGGCAGACCTCGGCCAGCGCCCGCCGCTGTAGAGGCGTTGCCTCGTCCGGCACGCACACGGCGGCGTAGCAGTCCTTCAGGGCGTGTCGTGGGCCGCTGTCGCGGAGGCTGGCGTACAGCAGCCGGGTGGCGAGCTGCTGGTGGACCACGGCCCCGCGGGCTATCGGATGCACGATGTCCACATGGGCGGGAGCGCGGCCGCGCATCGAGTGGGCCCTGGCGCCCCGGGCCACCACGGCCCCGGAACTGTTCACGGCGGCCACCGACGGCACCGAGGTCACCTGCTCCTCGCCGTCGACGCACAGGCGCAGGACCGAGCTGCCCAGGTCCAGTGCGAAGATCCGCTGTATTCGGCGCATGGGCCGCTCCCTTTCCTGCCCCCGCTGGTTCACGTCCCCCCCGCTGGTTCACGTCCCCGCCCCGGATCGATCCTGGCACCCCGCGATCACCTCGGCGAGCGCTGAGGTGCTTTGGAGTGGCGCACCGATCGGCCGTGTCCAGCCAGCGCGTCCGCGCGGTCCCGCCGATGCTGGCCGTATGCACCTGTTCCTGGGAGAGATCAAGGACGCGGTACGGCCGCGCGCCGCGCTGCTGATGCTGGGAGTGCTGGCACTCGGCGTCCTGTTCATCGCCTCGTACGCCGGGGCGTTCCACCAGCAGCAGCCCAAGGACATCGCCCTCGGCGTGGTGGCCCCCGAGCAGACGCGCGCGCAGACGATCCGCCAGTTGGAGCAACTGCCGGGCTCACCGCTCGACCCGCGCGCCCTGATCTCCGAGGACGCCGCCCGCGAGCAGCTCAAGGACCGCGAGATCTACGGCGCGCTGGTGATCGACCCGAACTCCACCACCGACCGGCTGCTGCTCGCGAGCGGCGGCGGCGCGGCGGTAGCCGACGCGCTCACCGAGATCGTCGACGAGGCCGAGGCGGCACAGCAGCGGACCGTCGAGACCGAGGACGTGTTCCCCATGGAGGCGAGCGACTCGCGGGGGCTCTCGGCGTTCTACCTGGTGGTCGGCTGGTCCGTGGGCGGCTATCTGTGCGCCGCGATCCTCGCGATCAGCTACGGGGCGCGGCCCGCCAACCGGATGCGGGCGACGATCCGGCTGCTCGCCCTCGGCGTGTTCTCGGTGGCTCTCGGGCTGCTGGGGGCGGTCGTCATCGGCCCGGTCCTGGGCGCGCTGCCGGGCAGCGTGCTGGGTCTGGGGGGCCTGGGCGCGCTGGTGGTGTTCGCGGCCGGGGCCACCACGTTCGCCCTCCAGGGGCTGGCCGGGATCGTCGGTATCGGCCTGACCGTGCTGGTCCTAGTGGTCGCGGGCAACCCCAGCGCGGGCGGCCCCTACCAGTACCCGCTGCTGCCCCCGTTCTGGCGGGAGATCGGGCCCGCCCTGCCACCGGGCGCGGGCACCTGGACGGCACGCTCCATCGCGTACTTCGGCGGCCACGCGATCACCGGGCCGCTGCTGGTCCTGGCGGCCTGGTGCGTGGGCGGCGCGCTGCTGACGTTGCTGTTCTCCTCGCTGCGCAGAGGCCGGGAGGCGGTCGAGGCGAGCGAAGTGCGCCAGTAGCCAGTAGTCAGTAGGGGCGCCCCCTGTGGTGGCTAGGAGGGGCGCCCCGTGGTGGCTATACGGCGGTGACCGCCGTCAGCAGTACGGCGGAGTCCTCCAGGGCCGTCAGCCCGTGCCGCTCCTTCGGCAGGGGACAGAGCTCCCCGGCCGACAGCTCCGCCCCCTCGCCGCTGGCCGGGGTCAGCCGCACCCGGCCGCGCAGCACCAGCAGGCTCGCGGCCAGCGGGGCGTTGTGCTCGTCGAGCGCGGTACCCGCCGTCAGCGCGATCACGCTCTGCCGCAGGGCGTCGTCGTGCACGAGCAGCTGCGCACTGCGCCCGTGCTCGGCAAGCCGGGCGTTGGCCAGGTGCTCGTCGACGACGGCCGTGAGGTATTCGATGGGGTCTCCCATGTCCTGCTCCCTTGACCGCGACCTCGGCACACTCGGCACACTCGGAACCAACCCCTATCAAGCGTCCCGCTTGTCCGCCCAGGCGCAACTCCGGGTCGCATCGGGCTCTCGCTCAAACGTCACTTCTCGCACTTCCCCGCGGGTGGGTGACCTCGGCTACTAGGGTTCCCAGACGCACAAAATGTGCACTGCGTCACATCACTTCACGCTGGGGGCCGTATGCAGGAACTGGTCAAGGGCGCCAATATCGGCCTGGCAGAGCTGCTGGACGATGCCGGGTCCGTACTTGTCAGCCTGAGCTGGAGCAGTCCTACGGGGGAGGGGGACGCCGATGTCTCCGTACTGCTCCTCGACGCCAAGGGCAAGGTACGGAGCGACGCCGACTTCTACTTCTACAACAACCCCGTCGCGCCGGACGGGAGTGTCCAGCTCCTTGGCAAGACGCCGACGGCTGACGGCAACGAGGACCGCATCGGCTTCGATCTCACCGCGATGCCGTCCGATGTCGACCGGATCGTTGTCGCGGCGAGCCGGTACGGATGCCGGTTCGGGGAGCTGAACGACCTCTGTATGACCCTCGCCGACGGGACCGGCGAGAGCCTGCTCCAGTTCTCCACCGAGGACGCCGGAGACGTGGGCGCGTTCATCTTCGGTGAGCTGTACCGGCGCGGCGGGGAATGGAAGTTCCGTGCCATCGGCCAGGGGTACGAGACCGGGCTCGCGGGACTGGCCACGGACTTCGGCGTCGAGATCGATGACGACGCGGCGGGCGACGAGGACGCGGCGGGCGAACAGGGCGCGGCCCCCGCCAGCGAGCAGGGCCAGCCCAGCGCGCCCCAAGCCGCCGCACCCCAGGCGGCCCAGGCGGCCCAGACGGCGATCCCCGCCCAGGCCACCGGCGAGGGCGAGGGCGACGGCGAGGCAACCCCCGTGCCCCGTACGGGCCCCCGCACCCGGCCCCGTACGGCCAGGAAGAAGGTCAAGCTGCCCAAGGCCCCGAAGAGGTCCCTCGCCGAGAACGACAACTGGCGGACGGCGAGGCTGTTCCCGGTGCCGGTGCTCAAGAGCGACAGGGAGCGCGAAGTGCGCGCCACATCGGTGCTCCTGTCGGTCATGGCGCAGGTCCCGGAGTTCGGCCGCCGACTCACCGCGGCCTTCGGCGCACCCGCAGGCCGCATGGAGACGTACACCGAGGTGTCCCTCCCGCACGGTGACTCCCCCAAGCGCCCCGACGGCGTCATCCGCGTCGAGCGGGCGGGAAAGCTCTGGACCGCGCTCGTCGAGACGAAGACCAACGGCAACCCGCTCAAGGCGGAACAGGTCCAGGACTACATGGACATCGCGGCCCGGCGCGGCTACGAGGCCGTGATCACGCTGTCCAACGACGTGGCCCTGGAGGGCACCCCGCTGGTCGACGTCAGGATCGACGGCCGTCGTAAGCACAAGGTCGCCCTCAGGTCGCTGTCCTGGGCCGAGGTGACACACCAGGCGAAGATGCTGATCCGCCACGAAGGCGTCGGTAACGCCGCCCACGCCTGGCTGCTCCAGGAGCTGCTGCACTACCTCCAGCACGAGAACTCCGGCTGTCACGGCTTCCAGAACATGGGCCCCGCCTGGGTCCCGGTGCGTAACGGCATCGACGACGAGACCCTGTCCCAGGGGGACCGGCGGGCTGTGGACGTGGTCGAGAGCTGGGAGCGGCTGATGCGGCAGGTCTGTCTGCGACTCGGCGGAGAGCTCGGGCAGAAAGTGCTGCCCGTGCTACGCGCCAAGCGGGGAGCGGACCCGTCCCAGCGCCGCGCCGCGCTGGCCGACCAGCTCTGCGCGGACGGCCGTCTGCACGCGGAACTGCGGATCGAGGCGACCCCCGGAGTGCTGGCCATCACCGCGGATCTGCGGACCGGGAAACTGCGTACGTCGATCGAGCTCCCGGCCGCGGAGAACGGCGGCCATCCCCTCACCCGGGTCAAGCGGCTGATCCGGCAGCTCGCCGCGGCTCCGGCGGACCTCCACGTAGAGACGCTCGTCGCAGGCGAGGGCGGGGGCCCGCGCGGCACGCTGGAGCGGCTGCGTCCCGAACCCGCCGACATCCTGCCCAAGGACGGGGCGGAGATCACCGGCTTCCGCCTGTCGCTCTTCAAGGGCATGGGCGGCGGTCGCGGCAAGGCCGAGACCGGCTTCATCCGCAGCGTCGACGAGGCCGTGGACCGCTTCCACACCGACGTCGTCGCCCACCTGGACAGCGCGTCGTCGCGTCGGCAGCAGGCCGCCCCAGCGACCGTCGGCTAGCCGGGCAGCGGCGTTACGGGGCGGTGGTCGGGCGCCGGGCGTACCTGGTCATGGTGTTTGCGGCTCGTTTACAGTGGCGGGGAACGCAGCGACCCTGTGTGACCCACTGTCTGTGTACGCGTACCGGTACGCGTACGAGAAGGAGCGACGGACCCCCGATGGGTGAGCCTCCCAGTACCAGCCGTGCCACGCCCCGATGGCCTTCAGCGAGTGAGGGAACGGGGGTGGCACGGTGACCGAAGTCCTGTTGCTGCTTCTCGCCCTGCTCCTCACTCTGGCCTGCGCGGTCTTCGTCGCGGCCGAGTTCTCCCTGACGACGGTCGAGCGCGCCGAGCTGGAGCGCGCCGCGCAGGCGGGGGAGCGTGGTGCGGCCGGCGCCCTGCGGGCCGTGCGGAAGCTGACGTTCCAGCTCTCCGGTGCTCAGCTGGGCATCACCGTCGCCTCACTGGTGATCGGCATGCTCGCCGAGCCGTCGCTCGCGGTGCTGCTGCGTGGCCCGCTGCGGGCGGTCGGGTTCGGCGGGGCCGCCTCGTCGGTGGCGACGGTGCTGGGGGTGGTGCTGTCCACGGTCATCCTGATGGTCGTCGGTGAGCTGGTGCCGAAGAACTGGGCGATCTCCCGGCCGCTGGCCGTCGCCAAGGTGGTCGCGGGTCCGCAGCGCGGCTTCACCGCCGCCTTCGGGCCGTTCATCCGGCATCTGAACAACGCCGCGAACCGGTTCGTCCGCCGTATCGGCCTGGAGCCCGCCGAGGAGCTGGCCTCGGCCCGTAGCCCCGAGGAGCTGGTGGCGCTGGCCCGGCACTCGGCGGCCGAGGGCGCCATCGAGCGGGACTCCGCCGAACTGTTCGTCCGGACCCTGCACCTGAGCGAGCTGACCGCCGAGAACGTGATGACGCCCCGCGTGGACGTACGCGGCCTGGAGGCGCACGCCACCGCCGCGGACGCCGCCAACCTGACGCATGCCACCGGCCTGTCCCGCTTCCCGGTGTACCGGGACACGCTGGACGAGGTCATCGGCACCGTCCATATCCGCGACGTCCTCGCCCTGGCCCCCGAGCAGCGCGGCCGTACACCGGTCACCGAACTGGCCACCGAACCCCTGCTGGTGCCCGACACCCTGCCCGCCGACCGGCTCCTGGAGCGGATGCGGGCCACCCGCACGATGGCGGTGATCATCGACGAGTACGGCGGTACGGCGGGCGTCGCCAGCGTGGAGGACATCGTGGAAGAGGTCGTCGGCGAGGTACGGGACGAGCACGACCCCGTCGAGGTCCCCGATCTGTTGCCGGTCGCCGCGGATGACGACGGGCGCACCGCCTGGGACGCCGACGGCAGCGTCCGTATCGACCAGCTCGCCGCGATAGGGCTACGGGCTCCGGAAGGCCCGTACGAGACCGTCGCCGGACTCGTCGCCAACCGCCTGGCCCGTATCCCCGCCAAGGGCGACACGCTCACCCTCGACGGCTGGCGGCTGGACGTCCTGGAGGTGGCGCACCACCGGGCCGACCGCATCCGCCTGACCGAGCCCGCCGCCGCGCTGCCGCGGCAGGAGCGGGAGCGCGAGCGGGAGCAGGTGCGGGAGCAGGAGCGGGAACGCGTGCAGGACCGCGTGCAGGTACGGCAGGAGGCGAGCCGGTGACCGCGCTGCAACTGGTCATCGGTGCCCTGACGCTCCTGACCAACGCCTTCTTCGTCGGCGCCGAGTTCGCCCTGATCTCGGTACGCCGCAGCCAGATCGAACCCCGCGCCCGCGAGGGCGACAAGCGAGCCCGCAGCACCCTGTGGGGCATCGAGCACATCTCCGCGATGATGGCCACCGCCCAACTCGGCATCACCGCCTCCTCGCTGGTGCTCGGCGCGGTCGCCGAACCGGCCATCGCCCATCTGCTGGAGCCCGGCTTCGAAGCGGCGCATGTCCCGCATGGCCTGGTGCACCCGATCGCCTTCGTCATCGCGCTCGCGGTCGCCACGTATCTGCACATGCTGATCGGCGAGATGATCCCGAAGAACATCGCGCTCGCGGCGCCAGAGAAGACCGCGCTGCTGCTGGGACCGCCGCTCGTCGCCCTGACCCGCGCCCTGCGCCCGGTGATCTTCGGGATCAACGCCTTCGCCAACGCCCTGCTGAAGCTGCTTCGGGTGGAGCCTAAGGACGAGGTGGAGTCCGTCTTCACCGACGACCAACTGGCCCGCATGGTCGTCGACTCCAGCGCGGCCGGGCTGCTCTCGCCCGCGGACAGCGAGCGGTTGCGCGACGCCCTGGAACTGGGCACCCGCCCGGTCGGCGAGATCCTCGTGCCCGCGCAGCGGATGCGTACCGTCGACCACACCATCACGCCCGCGCGGCTGGAGCGTATGGCCGCCGAGGCGGGCTTCTCGCGGTTCCCGGTCACCGGCGCGGGCGGGGCGCTGCTCGGTTATCTGCACATCAAGGACACCCTTGGTGCCACCGACCGCGACCAGCCCTTCCCGCGCGGCGCCCTGCACCCCGTCACCCAGGTCCGCCTGGACACGCCGCTGGACGACACCCTGACCGCGCTGCGGGCTGCCGGGACGCATCTGGCCGCGGTGACCGGCGACAAGGGGGTCGTACTCGGGTTCGTCACGATGGAGGACGTACTGAGCGAGCTGGTCGGCCCGTCTCCGGCGACCGCCTGAGGGTCAGCTCCACCTAAAGGTCACCTCTCACCTCCCGCCCCTAACCTCTAACCTCCTAAAGTCACTTGAGTGGTTGACGCGCCTCGCCTCAACCACTAAAGTTCAGGACAACGGTTAGGCCGGGAGGTGCCCGGCTCCGTAAGACGGAGGCATTCCGATGACGCAGTCTCAGACCCTCGCCGCCACGTCCCTGCAGACCGGCCACGTCGGCCTGAATGTCACCGACATCGAGAAGTCGCTGCCCTTCTACCGCGAGGTCTTCGGGTTCGACATCGCCGCCGAAGGCAAGGACGACCACCAGCGCTGGGCCTTCCTCGCCCGCGACGGCAAGCTGGTGATCACCCTCTGGCGGCAGAGCGACAGCTCCTTCTCCACCGCGACCGCGGGCCTGCACCACCTGTCGTTCCAGGTGGACTCGCAGGACGACGTGCGGGCCGTCGAGGCCGTACTGCGGGAACGCGGCGCGGACTTCGCCTACGAGGGCGTTGTCGCGCACGGCGAAGGCGCCGGGTCGGGCGGCATCTACTTCGCCGACCCGGACGGCATCCGCCTGGAGATCTACGCCCCCACCGGAGCCGAGGAAGCGCCCGCGCCGAGCGGCGCCGCCCCGACCTGCGGCTTCTTCTAAGGACGGCCCTCCGGTAGCCCGCCCCTCAACCACCCCGAAAGGAGCCGGACATGGCCGTCTACCACAGCGGTGAGCTCAGCGTGCAGCGGCGAGCTGGCGTGTCCGAGCAGGCCGCCCACACGTCGGCGGCCATCAGAGCCGAAATGCCCCGCGTCGCCGCCGACTTCCTGGCCCGACAGCCCATGCTCGTCATCGGCGCCACCGACGCGCGCGGGGACATCTGGGCCTCCCTGCTGACCGGCGCCCCGGGCTTCCTCACCGCCACCGGGCCCGACTCGCTCTCCATCGACGCGGCCCCGTCACCCGGCGACCCCCTGTACGAGACGCTCACCAGCCCCGTCAGCCCCATCAGCCCCGCCCGTCTCGGCATGATCGCCATTGATCCCGCCGCCCGGCGCCGTATGCGGATGAACGGCATCGCCCGCCGACGGCCCCACGGCTGGGACGTCGACCTGGACCAGGTCTACGCCAACTGCCCGAAGTACATCCAGAAGCGGGAGTACGCCATCGAGCCCACCGAGTCCATCGAGCCCACCCAGCCCGCGGCCCCCCAGCACAGCGCCGAACTCACCGCCGACCAGCAGCGCTTCATCACCCAGACGGACACGTTCTTCGTCGCCACCGCCGACCGCGACGGCAACGCCGACGCCTCCCACCGCGGCGGCAACCCAGGCTTCGTCGAGCTCCTCAGCCCCACCCGGCTCCGCTGGCCCGACTACGTCGGCAACGCGATGTTCAACACGCTCGGCAACATCGAGGTCAATCCCCGGGCTGGCCTGCTGCTGCCCGACTGGACCACCGGCACCACCCTCCAGCTCACCGGCACCGCGGCCATCGACTGGGACGCCGACCACGCGGCCGCCGTACCCGGCGCGGAGCGCTTCGTCGAGTTCGCCGTCGACCACGTCGTGGAGATCCCGCACGCCTCGCCGCTGCGCTGGGCCGCACCCGAGTACTCGCGCTTCAACCCACCCGTGAACGCCTAGACGCGAAGATGCCCAGGTCAGCCGGTATCGGCCGACCTGGGCATCATGATCAGGCGAGATCGAAAGGGTCAGGCCACGTCGAACCGGTCGAGGTTCATGACCTTGTCCCACGCCGCGACGAAGTCCGTCACGAACTTCCCCTTCGCGTCGTCGCTCGCGTAGACCTCGGCGAGCGCGCGCAGCTCGGAGTTCGATCCGAAGACCAGGTCGGCACGGGTGCCGGTCCAGGTGACCTCGCCCGTGGCGGCGTCGCGGCCCTCGAAGGTGTTCTGGTCCTCCGACGTCGACTTCCACGTCGTACCCAGGTCGAGCAGGTTGACGAAGAAGTCGTTGGTCAGCGTCCCGGGAGCCTGGGTGAAGGCGCCGAGTGCCGACTGCTGGTGGTTCGCGCCCAGTACGCGCAGGCCGCCCACCAGGACTGTCATCTCCGGAGCGCTCAGGGTCAGCAGGTTCGCCCGGTCGAGCAGCAGGTACTCGGCCGGCAGCCGGTTGCCCTTCCCGAGGTAGTTGCGGAACCCGTCGGCGGACGGCTCGAGCGCCGCGAAGGACTCCACGTCGGTGTGCTCATCGGTCGCGTCGACGCGACCCGGCGTGAAGGGCACCTCAATGTCGTGACCGGCGTCCTTGGCGGCCTTCTCCACGGCCGCGCCGCCGCCGAGCACGATCAGGTCGGCCAACGACACCTTCTTGGCACCGGAGCCCGCGTTGAACTCCCGCTGGATGCTCTCCAGGGTGCGCAGCACCGTCGCGAGCTGCGCGGGGTCGTTGACGTCCCAGCCGCGCTGCGGCTCCAGGCGGATACGCGCGCCGTTGGCGCCGCCGCGCTTGTCGCTGCCGCGGAACGTCGAGGCCGACGCCCACGCGGTGGAGACCAGCTGCGAGACGGTCAGGCCGGAGTCGAGCAGCTTGGCCTTGAGCGCCGCGATGTCCGTGGCGTCGATGGTCTCGCCCTCGGCCTGCGGCAGCGGGTCCTGCCACGACAGCGTCTCGGCCGGGACCTCCGGGCCGAGGAACAGTGACTTCGGGCCCAGGTCACGGTGGGTCAGCTTGTACCAGGCGCGGGCGAAGGCGTCCGCGAACTGGTCGGGGTTCTCGTAGAAGCGGCGCGAGATCGGCCCGTAGACCGGGTCGAAGCGCAGCGACAGGTCCGTGGTGAGCATCGACGGAGCGATCTTCTTCGATGCGTCGTGGGCGTGCGGCACCGTGCCCTCGCCCGCGCCGTCCTTCGGCTTCCACTGGTGGGCGCCGGCCGGGCTCTGGGTCAGCTCCCACTCGTAGCCGAAGAGGTTCTGGAAGAAGTTGTTGCTCCACTGGGTGGGCGTGGTGGTCCAGGTGACCTCCAGGCCGGAGGTGATGGCGTCCGCGCCCTTGCCGGTGCCGTAGCTGTTCTTCCAGCCGAGGCCCTGCTCCTCCATGGAGGCCGCCTCGGGGTCGGCGCCGACGCTCTCCGCGGGGCCCGCGCCGTGGGTCTTGCCGAAGGTGTGGCCGCCCGCGATCAGGGCGACGGTCTCCTCGTCGTTCATCGCCATCCGGCGGAAGGTCTCGCGAATGTCGCGGGCCGCGGCGAGCGGGTCCGGGGTGCCGTTCGGGCCCTCCGGGTTGACGTAGATGAGGCCCATCTGGACCGCGCCGAGCGGGTTCTCCAGCTCGCGGTCGCCGGTGTAGCGCTCGTCGCCGAGCCAGGTGGTCTCGGGGCCCCAGTAGACGTCCTCGTCGGGCTCCCAGACGTCCGCGCGCCCGCCGGCGAAGCCGAAGGTCTCGAAGCCCATCGACTCCAGGGCGACGTTTCCGGCGAGGATCATCAGGTCGGCCCAGGACAGCGACTGGCCGTACTTCTTCTTGACCGGCCACAGCAGGCGGCGGGCCTTGTCGAGGTTGCCGTTGTCCGGCCAGCTGTTGAGGGGCGCGAAGCGCTGCTGGCCGGCTCCGGCGCCGCCGCGGCCGTCGCTGATCCGGTAGGTGCCCGCGCTGTGCCAGGCCATGCGGATCATGAACGGGCCGTAGTGGCCGAAGTCGGCGGGCCACCAGTCCTGCGAGGTGGTCAGTACCTCCGCGATGTCCTGCTTCACGGCCGGGAGGTCGAGGGCTTTGAACGCCTCGGCGTAGTCGAACTCCTCGCCGAGAGGGTTGGCCACGGCGGGGTTCTTGGCGAGGATCTTCACGTTGAGGCGATCCGGCCACCACTGGCGGTTTCCGCCGCCCTGCGTCGGGTGCGCGGCGCGCCCGTGCGCGACGGGGCAGCCTTCGGCGCCCTCCGTCTTGGCGTCGGTGACGATCGCGTCATGGTTCTCAGCCATGGGAATCCTTCCGGACTAAGCGGATCACGGTGCCCCGGTACTGGACGGTGCCCCGGTACTGGGGGGTGTGGAACAGCCGGGGCAGGCAGGGGCTCGCAGCCTGTCCATGCGAGGCGATCACCGCGACGTCGCTCGTCACGGTTCTGTTTCCTGCCCTGCTGGAGTCTTCCTGTCCCTTGGCTACTACAGGAACTGATCCTACGATGGACACAGTCCAAGTCAAGAAGTACGCGAAACATCGACAGGTGAACTTCTGGCGCGCTGCGGCATGCCATCGAGCGGAACGGAACGTGACCAGGTGAACCGATATGAGTGACCTCCTGCACCGCCTGCGCGGCCGTGGCTGGCGGATGACGTCGCAGCGCCGGGTCGTCGCGGAGGTCCTCGACGGCGACCATGTACATCTCACGGCAGACGAGGTGCACGCCCGCGCGGCCGAGCGGCTGCCCGAGATCTCCCGGGCGACCGTCTACAACACCCTGGGCGAGCTGGCCGCACTCGGCGAGATCGCCGAGGTCTCCACGATCGGCCGCGCCAAGCGCTACGACCCCAACGCACACCACCCGCACCAGCACCTGGTGTGCTCCCGCTGCGGCACGGTCCGCGACGTCCACCCGACCGGCGACCCACTGGCCGACCTCCCACCAGCGGAACAGTTCGGCTTCACCCTCACCGAGGCCGAAGTCACCTACCGCGGGCTGTGCCCCGACTGCGCCTAGCGAACCGTGCCGGGCTGGCGAACCGTGCCGGGCCGTGCCGGGCCGTGACCGGCTGTGCCTTGCCGTGAGGTCCGGGCGGCCTCAACACAAGCTGCGGTAGGGCGCGTCGGGGATATACGTGCGCCACTCCCGCGGGGTGATGTCGCGACCAGCCCGTCGACATACGGCCGCCGCGAGTCGCTCCGTCGAGAGGTCGAGGGTGTGGACCCGCCCGCTGGTGACGGTCCGCAGGGTCCTGCCGTCGAAGGACAACGCGTCGAGCCGGTGCCCGGTGAAGGCCACGGGCTCCCCGAGAGGCAACCGGGCCGCCGTGTCCCAGAGTTGGACGGAGTCGTCGTTCACGACCACGGCGAGCAGGCTCCCGTCGTCGGAGAACGTCATCGCCCCCAGCCGCTCGCCGAAGCGTGCCGCTCCCGGCACCAGGCCGCTGGGCATCAGCGCCGCGCGCTCGCGCACCGCACCGTCCCAGAGCTCCACCCAGCCGGACGCCTTGAGGACCGCGACGAACCGGCCGTCGGGAGAAAAGGCCAGGTCGGCGTTGGGCCCCGGGCCGAACAGGTCCTTGCGTACGGTGCCGGTGTCCAGGTCGACCTCCACGCCCGTGGTGGTCAGCAGACGTCGGCTGTCCTGGCTGAACACGCCGCTGCCGCAGTTGCCGTCGAGTTGCCGGACCTTCTCGCGCTGCCGGAGGTCCCAGATCTCGACGTAGCAGTCAGGACCGTCGGTCGGCAGGGACTCCGCCGTGGTTATTGACAGCTGGCGGCCGTCCGGGGAGACGCCGAGATGGCGGACGTGGTAGCCGCCGCGTACGGGGACCTCGTGGACGTCCTTGCCGCTCTTGAGGTCGCGCACCACGACCTTGCGGACCTGTTGCTCCGGCCCGCGCGTCACACCCTCGCTGTGTGAATACGCCAGTATCCGGCCCGCGTTGTCGATGGCGCTGTAGCGGTCCGTGCCCATGTCCGCCCCGTCGATGGTGCGTTGGGTGACCGAGGGGCCTACGGGCTTGTCGGTGTCGGCGCGCAGGTCGACCGGCTGGAGGCGTGGGTACTTCCGTGTCTCGGTGATCTCGTCGCGGACGACCCCGAAGTCCCCGTTGGGCGAGATCGCGGCGGTCGCGGGGTCGGTCGCCCTGCGGGTGAGGGCGCCCGCGAGGTCGATCTCGTAGAACTGCCCGGTGCCGTCCGCCACGTACCGGAGGACTTCGCCGTCCTCGTCCAGGCTGACGCGTGCGGCACCGGTGCGGTCCTGCTGGCCCTTGTCGGTGGGGACGGCCACTTCGAAGAGCGGCTTCCTGGCACCGGCGCGATCCCAGACCTCGACCACGTCACGGCCGGCGGACCAGCCGACGAGGAACCGGCCGCCCGAGCTGAACCGGAGGGCGGAACCTCCGTGCTCCAGGTACGCCACCTTCTTGCCGCGGGCCAGGTCGTAGACATGGGTGACCGTGCTGTCTTTGGACATGGGGCGGGCGTCGACGGCCAGGTGCGTACCGTCCGGGCTGAACTGGAACTGGCACTCGCTGAGGCGGTCGCTGACGCCGGTGTCGTCGACGACGGGCCGCGCTGGTTCCTTCGCGGGCCGTACGGCTCCGACGACCAGCCGGTCGCCGACGCACTGGGCGAGGTACGTGCCGTCAGACGACAGCGCGTACTGCCGCATGAAGGACTGCGAGGGCAGGGAGTCGAGTTCGCGCCCCGAGCGGTCGAACACGGTGCTCACCCTGTTCTTGGTCTCGGTCTTGGTCAGCACTAGGTGACCGCGGTTCGAGATGCTCGATCCCCAGGTGTGGCCGGGCGCGTCGATCGGGGGCGCGGCCGGGGTGCCGTCCTTGGTGTTGATGAGGCGGAAGGTCTGGTCCTTGCCCTTCAGGAGTACGAGCTGACCGTCCGGGCTGAAGACGCGGCGGCTGTCGCCCAGGTCGAAGTCGTCGGGCGACAGTGCCGCCAGCGGCTTCTTCAAACCCCCGCGTCCCTTGGTCAGGTCCCAGGTGTGCACTCCCCGTGCCGAGTGCGTGATCAGACGGCGCCCGTCCGGGGTGAGGATGCCGTCGTCCTGCTCGCCGCCGTTCTGGTCGCCGCTGTACGGGGGCAGGTCGAGCACCGCGCGCTCCGGCTGGACCGCCGCCGCGGTGAGCGCAGCCCGCGCTTCCGGGACCTCGGCGATCCGCCACGCGGCGAGTCCGAGCAGCATCGCCGTCTCCGGCTCCGTACCGGGCAGAGCCGTCGCCGCCTGTGCGACGGCGCGGGCCGTCGCCTGGGAACGGCGCAGCTCGGCCGCCTGGTTCTGGGTCCAGGCCACGCCGCCCGCGAGCAGCGCGAGCACCGTCACACCGGCGAGGCCCGCCAGCAGCTGACGGCGTCTGCGCGTGCTGCGGGCGGCCGCCGTGCGGCCCGCCGTGAGGAACCGCAGCTCCAGCGGGCTCGGCCGCAGGTGGTACGGAGCCGTGGGCAGCCACTCCAGGCCCGTACGCAGCTCGGTGCCGCGCGGCAGGTCCTCGGCCCGTTCGCCGTGCGCCTCCCACAGCCGGGCGGCGGCGCTGATCCGCTGGAGGCGCGTGATGCCGGTGCGGTCGGCGTCGACCCAGGCGCGCAGCCGCCGCCAGGCGGGTACGAGGGCCGCGCTGACCGGCCGGAGCGAGCCGTCGGCGTCGGTGATCAGGACCCCGGCCGCCGTGAGCGACGTGGCGGCTTCGGTGAGGGCCGCCGTCTCGCTGTCGGGCCGCCCGGCGAACACCTCGGCGGGTGAGGCGGTACGGACGGAGTCCTGCGAACCGTCGGCCGCGGAGCCGGGCACGGTGAGCCGGAGCAGGAGCTCGTGGGCGGCCAGTTGGGCCGCTGGGGTGAGCGCCGCGAACGCGGTCTCGGCGCGCTCGCCGAGGGGTGGCTCGACGACGGTGGGCGGGTGGCCCGGTGTCGCGCCGTCCGGGTCCGCGTCGGGGCCGGACCCCGACTCCGGGTCCGGGTCCGGGTCCGGTTCCGCCGCCTTGCGCGCGCCCGCCTTCATCAGCGCGGTGCGAGGGTCGGCGGCCTGTACGGGAGCGCCCAGCAGCCCCAGTAGCAGATCGCCCGCCGTCGGCCGATGCCGCGGGTCCTTGGCCAGAGCGGCGGCCATGAGGGGCCGTACCCGCGCGGGAAGCGCACTGAGATCCGGGTCGACCGAGGCGGTGCGATGGGCCACCTCGCCGATGTTCTCCCCACGGAAGGGCTCGGTGCCGGTCGCCGCGTACAGGACGACCGCCGCCCAGGCGAATATGTCCGATGCCTCGGTGGCCCGCTGCCCGGACAGTACCTCCGGTGCCATATAGCCGAAGGTCCCCATAATCGCGCCGGTCTCGGTCAGCGACATGCCGGAGGCGCGGGCGATGCCGAAGTCGATGATCCGGGGCCCGTCCGGCCCCAGCAGGACGTTCGACGGCTTCAGGTCACGGTGTACGACGTCCGCCTGGTGGACGGCGGCCAGCGCGGTCGCCACGCCGGTCGCCAGCCGCAGTACGGCGCCGGGCTCCAGCGGCCCCTGAGCCCGCAGCCGGGAGGACAGGGTCGGCCCGGGAACGTACTCGCTGACCAGATAGGCAACATCCCCGTCGACGCCGGAGTCGAGGATGCGCGCGGTGCAGAACGCCGCCACCCGCCGCGCCGCCTCGGCCTCCCGCGCGAACCGTTCCCGGAGGAACGTGTCCGCGGGGTCGGTGCCCCGGTGCAGCGTCTTGAGCGCGTATCGGTCACCGGACGCGTCGTACGCCTCGTAGACCACACCCTGCCCACCGGCCCCGAGCCGAGCCGCGAGCCAGTATCCCGCTATCCGTTCCGGATCGTCAGCCGTCAGCACCGAACTCACGTATCACGCCCCCCGGTTCGAACCCGCCGTCCGCAAGATCCTATGCCCGCCACACCGTCATGTCCGCGTACACAAAGCTGACCCCGCTGTCCGGTAGCGCGGTCGACTTCACTTGGACCACGAGCAGCGCGATGTCGCCGGACGGGTGCTTGACGCAGATCTCACTGCCGGCCGCCGCGGCGGCCAGCGGGAGGCGGCGGCTGTCGGCGCCCTTGAGGGCGATACGGCACCCGTCGAGGGACGCCCCCGGCTTGCCGTACAGCATGGTGATCACGCTAGTGTCGCTCTCCAGCGCACAGCCTTTGTCCGTGCAGGCGAAGCGGATGTCTCCCTTGTGGTCTTCGCGTCGGATCGGTTCCTTGACGTTGATCGAGTTCTTCTCGTCCAGCCACACGAGGGGGTAGGGGACGGGTTGCGGAGCCGCGGGTGCCGTGGGTGCCGTGGGTCCGGAAGCGGACGGCCCGGACGTCTTCGGGGTCCCCTGTGCCTGACCTTCGGTCCCCGAGGCCGGGGCGGATGACGATGACGGTGCCGACGGCCGCGTGGACGTTGTCGGGTCAGGCGTCGATGTCCTGGCCGTACTCCAGTCGCGGAGTCGGCTCGCCGCGTCCATCACGCTCCACGTCAGGCCGGTCAGGAGCAGCGTCGCCGCGGTCACGACCGCGCCCGTGACCAGTGCGGTACGCCGTCTTCGCTTGCGCCGCGCTTCGGGCGCTTCGGGCGCTTCGGGCCGCGGCCGTGCGACCAACGGCAGCGTGTGGACCGGGATCGGGTCGGGGACCGGAGGCGGGACAGTCACCTCAGGTCCAGCCACCTCCCTCCAAACGGCCGGGCCCGCACCCGCGTCGGCGTCCCGCCCCAGTCGCTGACGGCACCACTCGACGACCTCCGCCAGGGTGGCCCGCTCCGCTGGATCGGAGGCCAGGCATCGGGCGATCAGCGGGCGGAGCTCGGCGGCCAGCGGGGACAGGTCAGGTGTGGAGTGCACGATCCGGTACAGCACGCCGACCGCGGAGCCGTCCCCGTACAGCGGCTTGCCCAGCGCCGCGAACGCCGCCGTCTGGCCCAGCGCGAAGACGTCGGTCGCCGCGGTGATCTCACCCGCGGACGCCTGTTCCGGAGCCATGAACGACGGCGTGCCGACGGCAGCGCCCGTGGCGGTGTGTGAGGTGACGTCAGAGGCCAGGGCGATACCGAAGTCGATGACCCGCGGCCCGTCGGCGGCCAGCAGGACGTTCGACGGCTTCAGGTCACGGTGCACGATGCCCGCGCCATGGATCGCCTGTAGCGCCTCGGCCACGCCCGCCATCAGCCACAGCACGGCGGGCACCGGCAGGGGCCCGCGCCGGGCGACGGCCTCCGCCAGGGATGGCCCGGGTACGTACAGCGTGGTCAGCCAGGGCGGTACGCCATCCGCGTCGGCGTCGATCAACTCGGCGGTGTACGCGCCCCGGACCCGCCGGGCCGCCTCCACCTCACGGCGGAACCGCCGCCGGAAGTCCGGGTCGTCGGCCAGCTCCGCCCGTACCACCTTGATCGCGACCGGTCGGCCGCCCTGCGTGTGCGACAGGTAGACCCGGCCCATGCCACCCGCGCCAACCCTGGCGGCGAGGCGGTAGCCAGCCACCTGCGGCGGATCGTCCGCCTGCAGTGGCTGGAACACCTCAGTCGCGTGGTTCATCGCCCCGTCTCCCCCTGAATCCCCTGCACCCCCCCGCACCCTTGAATCCGTGCTCAACTGATGAGGTGACCAGGGGAAACAGCCTAAGCGGGCGGGTGCAGACGAGGGGACACCAGGCCCGCCTCGTAGGCGATGATCACCAGTTGTACGCGGTCACGGGAGTCCACCTTGGCGAGCAGCCGGGTCACATAGGTCTTGGCGGTCGCGCTGCTGACAGCAGGGCCACTCGTTCCCTCATTCCCGCCAGGCCGTACGTCACCGAGTTCGAGTTCCGGCTGCGTCCCTCGGCCCGACGGTCCTCGCGGGGCTGGCGATGTTCCCGATGCAACGTGGCGCCGAGGTGCTGCGCGGCTGGCGGGACTGCGCCGACGCCGCACCCGAGAACTGCGCGGCCGACCGGTCCTGGGCATGGCAGTCCTGGCGGACCCGTCCGACGACGAGCAGACGATCACGGCCGGGCGCGTCTTCGCCTCCGCGATGCGCCGCTTCAGCACCGGCGCCGGCTACCTGAACCTCACCCCCAGCCACTCCACGTTCGTCGGCTGAGACGTCACCGGAGGCGTTTGTTCGCCAGTCTCGCTGCGTCGCACACTTGAGTGAGGGGGAAATCGGCGAGGTGATGCCCGATGATGCAGGTTCTCTCCAAGGCTGCTGTTGTTCTCCTAGCGGGAGCCATGGCGCTGGGGGGGGAGCCGCCGCTTGTGGCGGTTCCGGTGAGCCGGGGCCGAACAGGCCGGGTCCGACCGTCACCAGTACCGAAACCTTCACTGTCGAGCCGACGCCCGCTCCCACCACACCGAAGGCGCCCACGAAGCCTGCGGAGCCTGCGGAGCCCGCGACACCCAGGACGTCCCCGACGCCCAAGCCGCCGCCCGCACCTACCGCTGATGCCGCCACCACCGTCGAGAGGTATTTCGCGGCGATCAACGCAGGTGACTACCGTCGGGCGTGGGACCTGGGAGGAAAGAACCTTGAGCGCTCCTACGCGTCCTTCGCGGCAGGATTCGCCGATACCGTCCATGACACCGTCCAGATCGTGGATGTCCGCGGCAGCGTCGTGATGGTCACGCTCGACGCCTTGCAAACAGACGGGACCGTGCACTCCTTCGCCGGCACATACACGGTCGAGAGTGGGGTCATAGTCGACGCCGATATTCGACGTGTGGACAGCCCGGCGCCGGAGCCCCGCCAGAGCTACCCACCGGGACCGCCCGCAGGCGTTCCCGACGTCGACTGCTCGGACCTGCCCGGCCCCGTCGATGTCAGCGGCGGCGACCCTCACAACCTCGACGCCGATGGTGACGGCATCGGCTGCGAAGGGAATTGAGAGCGCGCCGCAACCAACCAGTGCGGCTACCCGGCCCTCCCTGGGAGCCCGCCTGCCCGGGCCGGTGTGCCCGCTGCCACCGCGACAGCGGCGGTGGGCGGACCTAGCCTGGAGTCGTGGCGATGGTGCGAGTCAACGGTCTGGAGATCGTCTACGACCGGGTTGGCGAGGGGCCGCCCGTGGTGTTCCTGCACGGCGCGGGGGAGGACGCCCGCGTCTGGCGGACGCAATGTGACGTGCTGTCAGATGAGTTCACGGCCGTGGCCTGGGATGAGCCAGGAGCGGGCCGTTCCGCCGATGTCCCCGAGTCGTTCGGCCTCGTGGACTACGCGCGCTGTCTCGCCGAGGTCGTGGACTCGCTGCGACTTGGTCCGGCGCACATCGCCGGTCTCTCGTGGGGCGGCACCCTCGCCCTGGAGTTCTACCGTCGGCATCCGGACTTGGTACGGACGTTGATTCTCGCTGACTCCTACGCGGGCTGGAAGGGCTCCCTGCCCCCGGAGGAGGTACGAGCCCGGGTCGAGGGCGCGCGCCAGATGCTGGACGCGCCGCGCGGTGAGTTCGATCCGACCCTGCCCGGACTGTTCGCTGGCGAGCCGCCCGCGGCGTACGTACCGCTACTGGACGCGATGGCGGCCGTCGTACGCCCGGAGGCCATGCGGAAGCAGCTGGCGCTGATGGCCGAGACCGATCAGCGGGATCTGCTGCCCACTGTGTCGGTGCCCACCCTGTTGCTCTGGGGCGAACAGGATGTGCGCTCGCCACTGGCCGTCGCACGGCAGTTCCAGGACGCGATCCCGCACGCCGAGTTGGTCGTGATCCCGGGCGCGGGACACCTCAGCAACCTGGAACGGCCCGAGGAGTTCAACCGCGCCGTGCGCGCCTTCTGTCACGCCCACTCCTGAGCCCGCCGACCTTGACGACCGCAACCCGGCACTCGCCGACGCCCTGTGGGAGTCCCTGCCCTACCAGAGCCTCCAAGGTCACGCCCAGTCCTACCGGGCCATTGCCCCCACCAGCGGAGTCCAGAGCTACGAGGCCACCATCCGGGTACGCCCCACCACCAACGACCCGGCCCGCAGCTTCTTCGAGTGGTCCCGGATCCTGGAGATCGCCGACGACGCGGACCTGAAGGTGGTTGAGGCCATCATCGACGTCATGGAGAAGCAGACCGACGCCGTACGGGACCACTTCGCGACGACCACGAAGTGAGGAGCGACGTGACGACGCTCGTTCTGCTGCGGCACGGCGAGACCCTGCTCACGCCTGGGCGGCGGCTCTCCGGCAGCGGCGGCTCCAACCCGGGCCTCTCGCCGGTCGGACGCCGCCAAGCCCAGGCGGCAGCGGACGCCGTCGCCCACCGCGGCGACATCGAGGCGGTCGTCACGTCACCGATGCGTCGCTGCCGGGAGACCGCTCAGGCCGTGGCCGCACGCCTCGGCCTGAGCGTCCAGATCGACCGGGACCTGCGGGAAGCGGACTTCGGCGCCTGGGATGGTCTGACCTTCGCCGAAATCCGCGCACGCTACCCGGACGACCTGGAGGCGTGCTCCGCCTCGCCCTCCAGGCCCCACCGCACACGTTATTCCGCATGGAGGCCGGGGCGGCCTCCCTGTCGACGGTGACGTACGACGAGGACGGCACCGCCACGGTGCGGACCCTCAACGACACCCACCACCTGAACTGAGGGCTCAGTCACAGAGCGGGGGGTTCGTGGCGGCCCGTTGCTTACTCTTCATCCCCTTCGTCCCCTTCGTCTCCCTCGAAGTAGTCGCCGACCTCGTCGACTACTTCGCCAGCGACCATGCCGCCGACGACACCGACGGCGAGCCCGGCCGCGCCCGCGGCGACCACGGTGCCCATACCGGGGCCAGAGCGGTGGTGGCCCTCGTGCCCGTGGTGGTCGTGGTGCCCGTGGTGGTCGTGCCCCGCGGCGTAGGGACCGCCATGGCCGTACGCGTCGTGCGAGCCATACGAGCCATACGAGCCGTACGAGCCGTCCGACGCGCGGTGCTCGACCAGAGCCTGGACCCAGCCCTCGACCACCGCGTACCAGTCCGGGCGCCCCGCCTCCTCATGGGTGACCGTGAATCGGGTGACCGCGTCGTGGCCGGAGGAGAGGAATCCGCCGCGCTTGTCGGCCTCCAGAACCACCTCCATGCCGCCGGGGTGGGCGAGGAAGGACACCTCGATCTCGTTCACCGCGTGGGCGTACTGCGGGGCCGGGGCGAGCTCGATCTCCTGGTAGAAGGGGAGCTGCTGGCCGGTGCCGCCGATACGGCCGTACTCGAGGTCGGCGGACGTGAAGCCGAAGCCGAGCTGGCCCAGGGCCTCCAGGATCGCCTCCTGCACCGGCAGGGGACGCACGGTGAGCGGGTCGAGGTCGCCCTTGTCCTTGGCGCCCGCCACCGACAGCTCGGTGCGCACGCCGAGGACGACGCCGAGGCCCTGGCCGTACAGCTCGGTGACCGGGGTCTCCCACGGCAGCGTCACACCGAACGGGATGCCGCGCTCCTCGCCTTCGGCGAGCCGGAACCCGCCGCCGACGACGAACCGCTCGAAGGCGACGGCGCCTTCGCCCTCCCCGTCCTCGTGCTCGACCTCGACCCGGGCGACCAGCTCCAAGGTGATGTGCTCGATGTCGAAGTCGGCACTGCCGCCCTTGAGGCGGACCTGCCCTGAGAGCGTGCCGCCGGGCAGGGCCGCACCCGGGTCGAGGACCGTGTCGACCGTGGGTGCGCCGACGCCGAGCGAGCCGAGCAGCCGTTTGAACACCATCGTGGCGTTCACCCCTTACGTGCGTGTGGTTCTTGTGACTGGGCTGGTTCGGTTACTTCGCTGACGTGTCCAGGGCAGCCAGTGCCTGGGCCCATCGGACGTACTTCAACTCGGCAAGATCGGCCACAGTCTTGACCCCGAACGCCTCCTGAAGCAGCTCTCCATCGCGGTCGGACACCCCTTTCAGGGCCGAGGCCGGAGCCGCCAGTATCTCGGGCAGGCTCTTGTCCGCCCACGCCTTGTCGAGCACCTTGTCCAGGTCGATCGAAGCCATGCGTCTGCTCCAGGTGAGGTGAGGTGAGGTGGTGAAGGTGGAGGGGAAAGGGACCGGTTTCTCCCCAGGCGATTAGCAGCTTAGAGCTGCCGGGGCCGGTCCAGGCCCTCCTCCAGAAGCTGCCGCGGGAACGTCCGAAAACCGTCGCCATTCAGGCCGCCAGCGGGCTTGACCTGGAAGCTTTGCCGGTCATTTGTGATGACCGGGAGGGGGGTTTTACGGGGCTGTAGGTGTGTGGCTAGGGTGCTGGGGATGTTCTGCTGCGACGCGACTCCGTAACCCGTGTAAGACGAGGACGGCCGCGCCGAGGTTCCCCACAGGAGCAATCGTGAGCAACATGCTGCGGCTGACACGCCGCCACGCGCCGCCGCTTCCCCGGCAGTGGCCTGCCCCCGACACGGACTCCGGTGGCGGGGCGGCTCAGGACTGGGCAGCCCAGGGCGAGTCGGCGGCGGGTGCCGACCGAGCGACGGGTGCCGACAGGCCGGTCAAGCAGCGGGACGCGTTCTTCGACAACGCCAAGTACCTCGCGATCGTCCTGGTGGCGCTGGGGCACGCGTGGGAGCCGCTGCGCGACGACAGCCGGGCCGCGGCCGCGCTGTACATCACCGTGTACACCTTCCACATGCCGGCGTTCATCGTCATCTCCGGCTACTTCTCGCGCAGCTTCGACGCGAGCCCGGACCGCCTCAAGCGCCTGGTCACCGGGATCGCGGTGCCGTACGTGATCTTCGAGGTCGCGTACACCTTCTTCAAACGGTGGGCGGATGACGACCCGACGTATCCGATCAGCCTGCTCGACCCCTGGTACCTGACCTGGTTCCTGGCCGCGCTGTTCATCTGGCGGCTGACCACCCCGCTGTGGAAGATGGTGCGCTGGCCGCTGTCGCTGGCCGTCGCCATCGCCGTCCTGGCGTCCGTGTCCCCGGACATCGGCGACGACCTCGACCTGCAACGGGTGCTGCAGTTCTTGCCCTTCTTCGTCCTCGGGCTCCGCCTGAAGCCGGAGCACTTCCAGCTGGTGCGCCGCAAGGAAGTACGGGTCCTGGCGGTCCCGGTCTTCGCGGCGGCGCTGGTCTTCGCGTACTGGGCGACCGAGCGGATGAACACGGCCTGGTTCTACCGCCGCGACAGCGCCCAGGAGCTCGCAGCGCCCGGCTGGGCGGGCGGTGTGATGACGCTGGGGATGTTCGGCTGCTCCCTGGTTCTCGTCGCCTGTTTCTTCGCCTGGGTCCCGGGCCGTAAACTGTGGTTCACCGCGCTCGGCGCCGGCACACTGTACGGCTACCTGCTACACGGCTTCCTGGCCAAGGGCTCCCGCTTCTGGGACTGGTACGACGCCGCCTGGGTGCACCAGCCGCTCGGCGAGATCGTGGTGACGCTCATCGCCGCAACGGTGATCACGCTGCTGTGTACGCCACCGGTGCGGCGGGCGTTCCGCTTCGCGATGGAGCCGAAGATGGAGTGGGCCTTCACACCCGACGCCGCCACCCCCGCCAGGGATCGCGAACGCGCCACGTCCCGGCGCTGACCCGCGCTGACCTGCGCTGACCTGCACGGGCCTCTCGGTGGCGGAGGAACTCACCCGCCATGAGACTCGTTCCACAGAAACCGATCCAGTTCACAAGGAGCCAGCACTTGTCCGGCAGACCGACGGACCCTCCGGGGCACAGTCCCCACCCTCCTCGCCCTCTCCGCGCGCCCCGCCAGATCCTGGGCGCTCTCGATGCTCGTGCCCTCGACGCTCTCGGTGATCGCGGCAGGCGCCAGGATGCCAGCTCTCCCATGACGCGCCGATGAGCGCAGTGCTGGGCCTGCTGGCCGTCTTCGTCCTGACCGCCGGTACGGGCTATTTCGTCGCCCAGGAATTCGCCTACGTCTCCGCGGACCGCCTCGCCCTGGCCCGTGAGGCCGAAGCGGGGGACAAGCGTGCCGCCCGCGCCCTGAAGGTCCTTGAGCGGCTGTCCTTCATGCTGTCGGGCGCCCAGCTCGGCATCACGGTCACCGGTCTGGTCGTCGGCTTCATCGCCGAGCCGTCCGTGTCCGCGCTGCTCAGGCCCGTGCTGAACGGGATGGGTGTCCCGGACGGCGCCGTCAGCGGCATCTCCGTGGTCCTCGCCTTCGTCCTCGCCACCGTCGTACAGATGGTCCTGGGCGAGCTGGCTCCGAAGAACCTCGCGCTCGCCGTGCCCGACCGGCTCGCCAAGTCCCTGGCCTCCTCCACCCTCGCGTATCTGAAGATCGTCGGACCTGTCGTACGGATCTTCGACAGCACCGCGAACAGGCTGCTGCGCCGCATCGGGATCGAACCGGTCGAGGAGCTGCACCACGGGGCGACCCTGGAGGAGCTGGGTCACCTCATCGGCGAGTCCCACGAGCAGGGCGAGCTGCCCAAGGACACCGCGGCGCTCCTCGATCACGCCCTGGAGTTCTCCGAGCGCACCCTGGACGAGGTGATGGTGCCGCGCGCCGACGCCGTCTTCGTCCGCAAGGGCGCGAGCGCGGCCGACGCGGTCAGACTGATCGCCGAGCACGGCCACTCCAACTACCCGGTCCTCGGCGACCACCCGGACGACGTCGGCGGTGTGCTGGGCGTCCGCGAGCTGACGCGGCTGCCCGCCGAGAGCCTGACCAGTACGACGGCGGGCACGCTCGCCCGGCGGCCGCTGCTGCTGCCGGACACGCTGGAGCTGCCGGACGCGGTGGCGCAGATGCGTGAGCGGGGCGACGAGTTCGCCGTCGTCCTGGACGAGCACGGCGGCGTGGCAGGCATCGTCACGTACGAGGACATCGCCGAGGAACTGGTCGGGGACATCGCCGACGAAAGCGACACAGTCGTGGAACTCGCCGTCGCTGACGGGGACGGCTGGCTGGTGGACGCCGGACGCCGCCTGGACGAGGTCGCCGAGGCCACCGGCATCGAGCTGCCCGAGGAAGAGGACTACGACACCGTCGCGGGCCTGATCGTCGACCAGCTTGGCCGCTTCCCGGCAGTCGGCGACCGCGTCACGGTCGAACTGCCCGACGGCGGCAAGGCCGTCATCGACGTACGCGGCCTGGACCGCCACGTACCCAAGAAGATCCGCCTGGAGCGCCAGGCCGCTCAGAGCGATGCGAGTGAGAGCGCCGCGAGTGAGAGCGCCGGGAGTGAGAGCGCTCCGAACGGGAGCGCTTCGAGCAAGGAGGAGCTGGCATGAGTTTCCCGATGGCGCTCTTCGTCACTGTCGTCCTGCTGATCGCCAGCGGCTTCTTCGTGGCCGCCGAGTTCGCTCTCGTCGCCGCCAAGCGGCATCGCATGGAGAAGGCGGCGTCCGAGGGGCAGCGCGGCGCCAAGGCCGCGCTGGCCGGGATGCGCGAGCTGTCGCTCATGCTCGCGGGCGCTCAACTCGGCATCACCGTCTGCACCCTGGGCCTCGGCTCGATCTCCAAGCCCGCGATCTCGCACGAACTCGACCCGCTGCTGCACAAGGTGGGACTGCCCAGCGGGCTGAGCTACGGCGTCGCCTTCGCCTTCGCGATGGCCGTGGTGGTGTTCCTGCACATGGTGGTCGGCGAGATGGCCCCCAAGTCCTGGGCGATCGCCCACCCCGAGCGCTCGGCGATGCTGCTCTCGCCGCCCTTCCGGGCGGTGGTCAAGGTCGTACGTCCGCTCATCTGGCTGCTCAACAAGGTCAGCAACGCCCTGGTGCGGATGTGCCGGGTCACCCCGCGCGACGAGCTCACGTCCGTCCACAACCGCGAGCAGCTCACGCACCTCGTCGAGGAGTCCGAGCGCCTCGGCCTGATCAGCGAGGCCGACTCCGACCTGATCACCAATTCCCTCACCGAGCCGCACACGCCCGTCGGCGACCTCCAGACGCCCGTCGGGCGGATCACCTCGGTGTCGGCCCAGGCCGACGTGGACGCCATCCTCGCCACAGCGGCCGAGCACGACCGCAGCCGCCTGCTGGTGCTCGACGGCCCGCTGGTCGTCGGATCCGTCCATGCCCGCGACGCACTGATCGCCCGCGCCCGGGGCCGGGCGGTCACCGCCCGGGACCTCGCCCGCCCGGTGCCGGAACTGACCGGGCAGGACACGGTCGGCCAGGCCATCGAGCGGCTGCGCGAGTGCCGTGCCTCGCTCGCCGTCGTCAGGGACGACACCGGCCGGTTCACCGGCATGGTCGCCCTCGACGACCTGCTGGCCCGACTGATGCATCCCCAGGCGGCGTAGGGATCAGGGAGGGGCGCCCGCGGCGCCCCGCCCCTGGCCGGACGCCGCCGAGCGACTGCCCAGGCCAGATGGTTCGCCGTCACGGCCCTCGCGCTCGCCCGCGCCAACGCGGCGGTGCCCGGCGTCGAGACGTACACCGGCGTCGTGCACCGCTGGCACGAGGAACTGAAGCTCGGCGAGCCTGGTTTAGGAGCCCGGTTTACGAGCCCGGCTTACTAGCCGACCCGCTGCATCGCCTTCGAGCGGTGCTCCGCCATCGCGGACCCGGACTCGCGGCGGGCCATCCTGCGCAGGACGGACGGAGCGAGGAGCAGCCCGGCGACCGCCCAGGCACCCAGCACCCCCGCCGTCTCCAACTGCCGCCAGGACTCGCCGATCTCGGCGGCGACCGCGTCGGGCGGCAGCAGCGCGGACCGCAGGCCGAGGCCGAGCCAGTACACGGGGAAGACCTGCCCGACGACCTGGACCCACTCGGGCAGCTTCGACAGCGGGAAGTAGATCCCGGAGATCACGACGAGCCCCATCACCGGAAGCATCAACAGCCCGATGGTGCGCGGGCTGTCGACGAGCGAGCCGATGATCGCGCCGACGGGCAGGGTCGCCAGCAGGCCAAGCGGGACCACCCACACCAGCGTCAGCCACGCTCCGCCGCCCTGCCGGGCCACACCGTCCACCAGGAACACCCCGGCGGCGAGGGCCAGTGCCATGGAGGCGAGAGCCGTACCCGACACCATGATGATCTTGCCGATCAGATGGCCGACCATGCCGTGGGGCACGGCCTTGGCCCCGCAGCAGGGTCCCGTCCTCGCGCTCGGCCGCCAGCAGCTGCGCCGTCGTCATCATCCCGGTGAAGGCGAGCGTCATCCCCAGCATGCTCGGCAGCATGAACGCACCGACCGAGATACCGGCGCCTTTCAGCGGATCGTCCCTGAGCAGGAACAGCGGCACGATGAGCAGAGCCGTCCAGATCACGTACCCGAACACGTCCTGACCGGTGGTGAAGGTCTGCCGGAGCTCCGTCCAGCCGCGCCGCACCCCCGTTCTGGCCGCGTACCACACCGGGCTCATCGCGCTCCCTCCTCGAACGGGTGCGCCGTCTGCCCGTACCTGACGCTCCCCGGCGCTTCCTCCAGCTCCCGCACCATCGTCAGATAGGTGTCCTCCAGGCTTGCCCGGCGCACCTCAAGACCGTCGATCGCCTCTCCGTGCTCCTCGAACAGCCGACGGACGAACCGGGTGGGCTCGGCCGTCGCCTGCTCGAAGGGCCGACCGTCCCGCGTCCAGCGCACGGTGGCCTCGGCCGACGCCTGCCGGGACAGTTCATCGGCCGGGCCGTCGGCCACGATGCGGCTACCGGCCAGGCGTACCTGCCCGACCGGCGACTGGCCATCGCGCACGGCCATCGCGCACAGCTATCCGCTCGCTTCCGGCTGATCGGGAACTCGCGCGGACAGGCGCTTCAGGGGCGCCGCTCTGGGCGTTCGCACTGAGGCGAGGCCAGGCGAGGCCAGGCGAGGCCAGGCGAGGTCAGGCGGATTCGGTGGGGAGTCCGGCCTCGACCCAGTCCTGGATGCCCTCGCGGTACTTGCGGACGTTGGTGTAGCCGAGGGCGGTAAGCCGGTCGGCGACCTGTCCGCTGTTGGGGCAGGCCGGGTTGGAGCAGTACGTGACGATCGCGGCGTCGCGGTCGGGGAGCAGGGCGGGCGCCTGAGCGTCGACGTCGGCCGGGATCAGCGCCAGCGCGCCGGGCAGGTGTTGCTGGGCGTAGTACGCGCCGCCGAGCGCGTCGACGACGGTCACGGACTCGGCCTTGATCGCCGCTGCCAGCTCGTCGCGGGTGATGAGTGCGGTCATGCTGCTGCCTCCAAGGAAATCGGACTACAGTCCTCTTATGGCTCACGACAGTAACGGACTGCGGTCCGTTTCGGCAATGCCCCTGGAACTGCTGCGGACGCCGCCGCCCAAGGAGCGCGCGGACGCGGCCCGCAACCGGGCCGCGGTGCTGGAGGCGGCCGCCAGGCTGTTCGCCGAGAAGGGCGTCGAGGCGGTCTCCATGGATCAGGTGGCCGCAGCCGCCGGCGTCGGCAAAGGCACCCTGTTCCGCCGCTTCGGCGACAAGTCGGGGCTGGCCGTCGCACTACTGGACGCCCGCGAGCGCGTGCTGCAGGAAGCGATCCTGTACGGCCCACCCCCATTGGGCCCGGGGGCTCCCGCCGACGAGCGCCTGGCCGCGTTCCTCAACGCCTACTTCGACTACCTGCTGGAGCATCTGGCGCTGGTCCGGATGTCCGAGACCGCTACCCCCGGCGCCCGGTACCGGATCGGGGCCTACCGGTTCTGGCACCGTCACGTGGCGATCCTGCTCGCCACCGCACCCGACCCCGACCCCGACCATGCCGCCCACGCCCTGCTCGCCGCGCTGGCGGCCGACCACGTCGCCGCGCTCCTGCCGGAACTCGGCGAACAGCGGATGCGTACCGGCCTGCTCCACCTCGCCCAGTCGGCGATGTGAGCGGTCCGGTCCGGTTTCCTGCTCTGGCGGCGGGGGCTCACGCACGCTGCCTGCTGTGAGGTTCCGTCTCGCCCCAGGCGCGCGCCGTTCTCGGCACGGCCGAAACTGATTGGCGCTCAAGTCCCCGTCAAGAGTGCGTTTCACGCCATCCGTGCCGATGGGGTGGCGTCGGAATCGGTCATTGTCCGGGATCGGAAGCGCAGGCGCATTCACAGATCCGGCAGCTGTTGCTAATCATGTCCATGACTACAGTCGCCAGGCACCACCTCGTCATACGGCGGTAACCGACCGCTACCCCCACTGAATGAGGTTCACGTGCGTACGAAAATGACCTTCTGGCTGGTCGCGGCCGCCACGACGGCCGCGCTGGCAGTCGGCACCGGCTACGGTGCCGCCGCCCCGCCACCCGACAGACCCGCATCGGCTCAGGACGAACGCGCCTACGTCTACCGCGTCCACGACGGAGCACACGCGGCGGACAGCAGGCTCGCCGGCTTCGACCTGATCGAAGACCGCGACGGCGACGACCTGTTCGTCCTCGGCGACGCCGGCACCGCCAAGGACCTCAAGGCCGCCGGGCTGGAGGCCACCGTCGAGCAGCGGCTGAGCCCAGCCCCCTGGGGGCCGCCCAAGCGCAGTGGCCAGGCCCCGCGGCTGACCGCCAAGGTCGCCGAGGAGACCTACTACGGCGGCTACCGCACGGTGAACGCCCAGTACGCCCACCTGGACCAGGTCGCCTCCGACCACTCCGGCCTGGCCACCGTCTTCGATGTCGGCGACTCCTGGCGCAAGGCCACCGGCCGGCCGAACGGCTACGACCTGAAAGCCATCTGCATCACCAAGAAGCAGTCCGGCGACTGCCAGCTGAACCCGGACTCCTCCAAACCACGGCTCCTCGTCCAGGCCCAGGTCCACGCCCGGGAGTTGAGCACCGGCGAGATGGCCTATCGCTGGATCGACTACCTCACCGACGGCTACGGCACCGACCCGACGGCCACCGAGATCCTGGACAACCGGGAGATCTGGGTCGTGCCGATCGGCAACCCCGACGGCGTCGACATGGTCCAGCAGGGCTTCACGGGCGGGCCCAGCCAGCAGCAGTGGCACCGCAAGAACTCCAACCACACCCACAGCAGCGGATGCTCCGAGGGCTCCTACGGCGGTGAGGGCATCGACCTCAACCGCAACAACGGCAGCCACTGGGGCGGCGCCGGTACCAGCTCCAACCCGTGCTCCAAGGTCTACAAGGGGCCCTCCGCGGACTCCGAGACCGAGACCCGGGCCCTCCAGGCCCTCTACCGTGACCTGTTCCCGGACACCCGCCCCGCCGGTGACAACGCCGCTGCCGACCCCGACACCCAGGGCATGTTCGTCTCCATGCACAGCTACTCCAACATGGTGCTGTTCCCCTGGGGATTCAACTCCTCCATCGACGCCGGCAACGACGCCGCGCTACGCACCATGGCCAAGGACATGGCGAACCTGGCGGGCGGCTGGCAGTACGGACAGCCTGGCGAGATCCTCTACAACGCCAGCGGCACCCACGACGACTGGGCCTACGACGACCTCGGCGTGCCCAGCTTCACCTGGGAGGTCGGCCCCTCCGGCGGCTCCTGTGGAGGCTTCCACCCCAGCTACTCCTGCCAGGACACGTTCTGGAACCAGGTCAAGCCCATGCTGGTCTACGCGGCGGAGCACGCCGAAAACCCCTACGGCGGCGGCACCACACCCCCGCCCTCGGAGTGCAGCGCCACCAACGGGACGAACGTCGCCATCCCCGACAACGGCTCAGCCGTCACCAGCGGCATCGAGATCTCGGGCTGCACCGGCAATGCGTCGGACGCCAGTACCGTCGAGGTCCACGTCGAGCACACCTGGCGCGGTGACCTCACCGTCGACCTGATCGCCCCCGACGGCACCGTCTACCCGCTGAAGAGCGCAAGCGGCGGGGACAGCGCCGACGACATCCACGAGACCTACACGGTCGACCTGTCCGGCGAGGCGCGCAACGGCACCTGGTCGCTCCGCGTCCAGGACACCGCCCGGTACGACACGGGCACCCTCGACACCTGGACTCTCTCCCTCTAACCCGGCCACCCGCCCGGGCCCGGCACACCCCGCCGGACCCGGGCGGTCCGCGCCCCTCACCGAGCCCATCGAACGCGCGCCCAGAACACCGGCTCCGCACACTTCGATCCGGCGACCCACTCCAAGGCCCTGGCCACCGCGACACCGCTTCACCGGAGATCGCGATGAACACGGAGATCTGCTCGACGGCTTCCTGACCGCCCTCGTCAACGTCTCCCGCGTCCAGCCCATCGCCGATGTTCAACCATCTGGCCCCCAACATCGAGCGACGTCGCGCGGGAGTGACCTCCCCTCCCGGCGTGTGGAGCAGGCCGCTGGTACGGGGCGGAACCCGTCCCTGGACGGGGGTATCTCGCGGCGCACATGCCTAGCGTTCTGGTCGTCAAGATCAGTACGGGACGGCCTGGCCTTGGCCAGGCCGTTCTCTCGTGTGAAAGGTGTGAGGGCCAGATGGCGAACGCCAACGTCGGAATCCTCGAAGAGATCAGTGACCAGAACCTCGACGCCGTCAGCGCCGCGGGCCAGGGCTGGGGCACGACCCTGTCCTCCCTGAGCTGCTACGGCGCCAGCTACGTCCTGGGGAACAACGGGAACTTCTGCACTGCCACCGCTGAGTGCCAGAGCAACTGCCAGTGACCGAATGACGCCGGGATCCCCCATCCCGGCGTCACCCCATCTCCCTGCCCTGGACCCGGTGTTCATGAAGAGTCACGTCGATTCAGCCGACTCACCCGACATAGCCGAAGCGCTGCGAACGTACCTGCCGGAGCTGACCTCACCCGAGCTCATAAAGCATGCCGAGGAGCGGCTGCGGACCGCCCACGCCGCCGACGGTGCGCAGGATGAGAAGAGGCGGCGGCCCGCGCGGCCCTCGGGATATGACCCGTCACTCGACTCCGACGGCCTCTTCCATGACTACTTCGCGCACTTCGTGGAGCCCTGGGCGGAGCAGGTCCGCGCCGCTGTCGCGTCGTCCCCTGTCGTTTCCACCGACAACAACACTGTCATTGACGACTTTCTGGCTCATCAGACGGGTCTCGTCTCCCGTCTGATGGTCCGGACCCTGGTCGAGGAGCTCCACCGGCACCGCTCCCAGGGTCTCCTCGACGGTGAGACGCCCGAGGAGCGGTACGCGGCCTTCCGCCGCTGGACCAACAGCGACGAGGGGCACGGCGAGCTGCTCGCCAGGTACCCCCACCTCTTCCACCTGGTCGACTGTCAAGTCGAGGCGTCCGCACGGTACGTCCGCGAGGTACTCCGCGAAATCGAGGTCGCGGGAGCCGGGTTGAGTGCGGTGATCCGCGGCGGTGACGGCCGTTCCGCGCCTCTGGAGGTCGAGCGGCTCTCCCTCGGTGAGGGCGACACCCACAACGGCGGCAAGTCCGTCGCCCAGATCGTCTTCACCGACGGCAGTCGCGTGCTCTACAAGCCACACCCCATGGACGCCGAAGCGGGCTACAGCTCCTTCGTCTCCTGGATGAACGACCGGCTGGGCAACGATCTGCCCACCGTCTCCGTCCTGCCCACCGAGCACGGCGGGTTCGTCGAGTTCATCCCCACGCAGGAGTACGCCGGCGAGCAGAAGGACTACTTCGCCCGCATCGGTGCCATCGGCGGCATCCTGTTCCTCCTCAAGGCCACCGACATCCACTTCGAGAACATGGTGTCGTGCGCCGACGGGCCCGTCGTCATCGACACCGAGACGCTGCTGTCGCCCCGGCTGACCGTTCCCGCGGCGTACGACGACGGCGCGGCGTCCCGGCTCGGGGCGCTCACCCTTCAGGACTCGGTCATCGGGTCCGGGCTGTTGCCGCTCGTCGTCAGGGCGGGGGACAAGGACCCCGGCATGGATATCGGTGCCATCGGCTACGACACGGGCCAGCGCGCCCCGTACAAGGCACTCAGCCTCCAGAACCCCGGCCGCGACGACATGTTCGTCGGCATGGTGACCACGGAGACCACCGCGGCCAACGCGAACCTCGTCGTGCAGCGCGCCACCGAGCTGCCCGTGACCGCCCAACGGGACATCATCAAGGCCGAATTCCGGCGGGTCCTGGAGTACGCGGCCGCTCAGCCTGACGCCGTCATGGAGGCCATCGAGACGTTCCTCGGGGATGCGCGGTTCCGGCACGTCAACCAGGCGACGATCTTCTACGGGCAGCTGCTGCGCATGGCGACTCACCCGCACGCGATGGCCGATCCGGTGGTCCGTGCCGCGGTCCTCAACCGGGTTGTCCTGCGCACCGGTGACAACCCCGCGCTCGCCGACGAGGAAGTGCGGCAGATGGCCGAGGGGGACGTCCCGTACTTCTCCTACTCCGCCCGCGGCCGCGCTCTGTACGCGGGTGGCCGGGTGGTCCGGGCGGACGCCCTGGCCGAGCCGCCGCTGGAGACCGTACGCGCCCGAGTGCACGGTCTCGACGAGGCCGTCATCGCCCGTGAACTCCGGCTGATCGACTACTCCTTCGTCAACAAGCTGCCGACGGACCAGGAGCGGACGGGCTTCGTCCCCGTACGGGCAGCGGTCAGCCCCGCAGCGGTCAGCCCCGCAGCGGACAGGCCCGCGGCGGACAGGCCCGCGGCGGTCAGCCGCGCCCGGCTGGTGGCCGAAGCCGAGCGCATCGGCGACCGGCTGCTGGCGACCCTGATCGCGAGCACCGATCCACGCCACCCGGCGACGTGGATCGCCCCGCAGGTCACCACCGACTCACAGAGCCAGTGGAGCCCCGGCACCCTCGGCTACGACCTCTACGGCGGCAGCCCCGGCCCCGCCCTGGTCCTAGCCGGCCTGGCGCGGGAGACCGGGCGGCGTGACTTCGCGGACGCCGCGCGCCGCGTCCTCGACCCCGTAGAGGAGCAGTTGCGCGGCGGTCAACTCGCCGAACAGGGCGTATCCGTCGGCGGTATGACCGGCCTGGCCGGCACCGCGTATGCCCTCGCCGTCGCCCGGGACCTCCTGGACGAGCCGGACGGCACGCGCGCCGGCGAGCTGGCGCGGGAGCTCGCCCGCAGCTCGGGTCCCGAGGTCGGCACCGACTATGTGAGCGGCCTCGCCGGGGCCCTGGCCGTCACCCTGGCCCTGCACGAGCGGGCGACGACCCCCGCCGAGAAGCGTGCGGTGGCCGAGGCGGCGGCGACCGTGGCCGCCGCGGAGGTACGGGCGCTGGGCGGCATCGATCTCGGCCTGCGCGACACGGCCGACGCCCGGGTCACGTCGTACACCGGCTATGCCCACGGTGCGATGGGCATCGGTCCCGTACTCATCCGGTACGGCACCGAGTTCGCCGACGCGCCGGTGCGGGACCTCGGCCTGCGCATCACCGGCGCGGTGCTCGACTCCTATGACGCGAGCGACCGGGACTGGCCACGGGTGTGGGACGAGCCGGAGCGCTCGTACGGCTGGTGCCATGGCGCGCCCGGCCTGCTGCTCGGCTCCCTGACGGCCGTGGAGTACGCGACCGGGTCCGTGCCCGACGCCGTGCTGGTCCGGCTCGCGGAGCTGACCGTCAGCCGCGGCTTCGGCAACAACCCGACGTACTGCCACGGCGACCTGGCCAGCGCGGAAGTCGTGGCCCTGGCCGCACAGCGCCTCCCCGGCGTGTTCGACGACACCGGCGTGTTCGGTGACACCGGCGGCATCGACGACCTCTATCCGCGCCTCTTCGGCGAGGTCGTCGAGAGGTACGAGCAGCGGTGCGACACGAAGTACGCGTACAGCAACAGCCTCATGGTCGGGGAGGCCGGACTCGCCTGGTCCGTACTCCACCACCTGGACCCGGAGGGCTACCCCTCCCTCCTGCGCTTCGCCTAGCGCACCACGAACGAGGCCCCGTCAGGGGCCTTGCCGAGAAGAGCACCACCAAGTGAAAGGAACCCTCATGGGCAACATCGCCATGAACGACGCCACCGGTTACGTCTCCGCCGACGAGCTTGTCGAGCTCGCCGACGCGCCGGAGTCCCTGGCCGCGGGCATCACGCCCACCATCCTTCCGGCCACCGGCGTGATCGTCGGCGCTAGCGCCGCGCTGCAGGGCGGCTGCCCGACCAGCGGGTGCACCAAGCGCTGCTGATCGCTGAACCGGCGCGGAACGGGTGCCCCGGAACCGGTACTTCCGGGGCACCCGCCCCCACCCTCCCACCACCGTCCACGATCCGAGAGCAGACAGTGCAGACAGTGCACCCCCAAGAGCTGGTGAAGCGCGTCACCGAGGAGAGGGCCGATGTCTTCGGCGCCTTCTACACGCCGTACCTGACGGACTGCGCGCGGCAGATCGCCGGGTACCTGGATGAGGCAGCAGCCGAGGCAGCCGACGCGGCAGGCGATGTAGCCGACGCAGCCGATGCTGATGTCGACGCCGAGAGCGTCGTCGAGTCCGTACTCCGCTCGCTGATGGGCGTCTGTGTAGAGACCGGCGTACGGACCCTCATCGCCTCCTTCCGCGCCGAGGGCGGGACGTACGAGGCGTTCCACGCCCGGGTCGCCGGTGCGGAGGGCCGCGGCGCGCTGCTCGCCCGCTTCCCCGAACTGGACCGGCTGCTGCGTCTGGTCACCGCCCGCACCGCGCGGACCGCCCGCGAGGTCCTGCGCGCCCTGGCCGCGGACCGGCGGCAGCTCGCTGAACTCCTGGGCGCTGAAGGGCCCGTCACCTCGCTCACCACCGGCCTTGGCGACGCCCACCGGGGCGGCCGCACGGTCTGCCTGGTGGGTTTCGGCGACGGAACGCGGGTCGTGTACAAGCCGCAGCAGGACAACTGCCAGAGCCTGCTCGCGACGTTGCGCACGCTCCTCGACGAGGACGGCTCGTTCTTCGGCCCGCTGCACCCGAGGTCGCTCGTCCGGTCGGCATATGTGTGGCAGGAGTTCATCGAGCACACGGATCTCGACGATGTCACAGAGGGCGCCCAGTACTTCCGGCGTTTCGGGCGGGTCGCCGCGCTGCTCAGCATGATCGGTGCGACCGATCTGCACCACGAGAACATCATCGCCGTACCCCAGGGCCCCGTCGTGATCGACACCGAGACCCTGGTATCGCTGCCCAACGGCCCCACGGACACGTCGGCCTCGGCGTCGGCGTCGGCGTCGGCGCAGAGCCCGTCAGCGGGGGCCGCGCTCAACCTGGACATCGAGCACTCGGTGCTCAACACCCTGCTCTTTCCCGCCCGTTACGCGGGCGCGAAGCTGGACATCGACATCTCCGGAATCGGCTGCGTGCGGCCGGGAGCCTCCGAGCACCTCACGTCGTACACGGTTGTCGACGCGGGGACGGACGACATCCGCTTCGACCGCAGCCCCGTCGTCGTCGAGCACGGCTCGAACATGGCCAAGGTGGCGGGCGAACCGCTGGACCCCCGCGACTGGGTGGACGAGATATCCGCCGGGTACGGCGAGGCGCGCGAACTGCTCGCCACCCTCCGCGACGCCATTGAAGCGGCCGTACGGGCTTCCGGTGACTGGGCGGTGCGTCAGGTCGTACGGCCGACGTATGTGTACGCGCGCTTCCTGGAGGCCTCCACCCACCCCGTGCACCTGGGCAGCACCGAGGCACGAGCCGAACTGCTGGGGAAGCTGCCCCGGTACTACCGGGGCGCGGCCAAGGAGTCGGCGGACGCGCTGCACCGCGAGGAGGTGGCCGCCCTGCTCGATCTCGACGTGCCGTTCTTCACGGTGGACTGCGACTCCGGTCTGCTGCGGGGTGATCTGGACGAGGAGATGCGCAGCGCCGCCGACAGCACTCCCCGGGAGGCCGCGCTGGCCGCTGTCCGGTCCTTCTTCGCCCGGCCGCCGCAGCGGGATCTCAGCTATCTGCGGTACGCCCTCGCCGGCTCCGTTGACGACGTCTGGGACGTACGGCGGGCATCGCGCCGCGAGGTGTTCCCCGACCTGGCCGACGCCACGGCCTGGCACAGCACGCTCCGTGACCTCGTCGTCGGCGAGGAGTCGGCGCCGACCTGGCTGCTGCCCCAACTGCGAGGCGACGGGCTGCGCCTGGGCGGGGTCAACGCACCGCTCTACGACGGCGGCGGCCTGCTCCTCTATCTGGCCCAGGCCGAGGCACTCACCGGCACATCGCCGCTCGGTGTGGACATCGCACAGGTCTCCCGAGCCGCCATGCAGCCGCAGCCGCAGCCGCCGTTCGCGGGTGACACGACACCGCTGGCGATGTCGCCGTTCACGGGAGCCCTCTCCGAACTCGTCACCGACTGGGAGATCCGGCGCCGCCGCACGCCCGACGCCCTCTTCACCCATACGGAACTCCACCCTGCGGACCGTCCCCTCGATGTCGACAGCCTCACCGCGGCCGACTTCGACTACCTCAACGGGTACGGCGGCTACCTCGTCTACCTCGCCGCCTACCAGAAGCACGGTGCACCCGAGCTGACCGGTGTCCCGCCCGAGCGGCTGCTGCGGCGCCTGGTCACCGTGGACGGCACCCCGGAAGAGCACACCGGTGAACTGGGCCTCGCGCATGGCCGGTTCGGACGCATCACCGCTATGAGCGCGATGGTCGCCGAGGGCCTCGACGGCGGCAGCGGCGCCCGGGACCACCTGGAGCGGTTCGCCCACGCCTACGTACGGAACAGGTGGCAGGACGAGAGTCTGCGCGACCGGGCGAGCGGCAGCGGCTGGTGCAAGGGGTACGCGGGTGTGGCGTACGCGGCCGGTGAACTCCTTACCGCGCTCGGCGAGTCCACCGGGCGCGTCCGGACCGCCATCGCACCCGAGGTGGAGCGGCTGGCCGACGGCGATCTCGGCCACGACATCAGCTTCTGCCACGGCCTGGCCGGCCGGATCGCCGTCCTGTGCCAGCTGGCCGACCGGTTCGACTGGCCGGAACTGCGTGACGAAGCCGCCGCGTTGCACACCGCCTTCCTCGACCGCTACGCGGCGGCCGACGGCGGCTGGTCGTGCGGCATCGGGACCGAGCCGCACCTTCCCTCCTTCTTCCTCGGCCTCTCCGGCTGGCACTACGCGCGACTGATGCTGCACCACCCGCAAGCCGCCCTTCCCCGCTGCCTCGGAGGCCGCTCATGACGGTGCGTACCCGCCGGGCTCGCAGAGTCCGGGAGGTCCAGCAGTTCGCCCAGTCCGAATGCGGCCTGTGCTGCATCGCGATGGTGCTGTCCGCGTACGGCTCACGCGACTCGGTCGCCGCGCTGCGGCGCGAGCACGAGGTGGGCCGCGACGGGCTCACCATCAAGGAGATAGCGACCATCCTGCGCGGTCGCGGCTTCCAGGTACGGGCCTTCCGGGCCGGCGCCAACCGCCTGGACGGGCTGGCCCTCCCGCTCATCGCGTACTGGGACGACAGCCACGTCGTGGTCGTGGAGGAGATCACCGACCGCCATGTCACCGTCGTCGACCCGGCCGCCGGGCGGCGGAAGTACCCGGTCGAGGAGTTCGAGCGGCACTACTCGGGGCTAGCCCTGGAAGCCACGCCCACCGCCGACCACCAGCCGGTGCGCCACCGTGAGCCGAGCGTGTGGCGGGAGTTCCTGCGGTCGCTGAGCGGGGCGCGACGGCCGTTGCTCCAGGCGTTTGTGATGTCGCTGGTGCTGTATTCGTTCACCATCTTCATGCCGATCGCGACCCAGCACGCGGTCAACGACTACGCCGGATACCTGGAGAACTCGCCGATCGCGCTGGTCCTGCTGGCCTTCACGGTCCCGATGGCGGTCTATTTCGTCCTCTCCCTGCTGCGTACGGTGTGCCTGGCCGCGGTGATCCGTGGCCTGGGCGAGGCGATGATGGGCAGAACGTTCAGGAAACTGCTCGATCTGCCGTACAAGTACTTCGCCAACCGCTCACAGGGCGAGCTCTTCTACCGGCTGTCCAGCATCACGTCCGTCCGGGACATGATCTCCAGCCAACTGCCGGCCGTCCTGCTCGATGTCGGCAGTCTGATCGTGATCTTCGGCTATATGTTCCACCGCTCGTTCATCCTGGGGGCCACCGCCTTCGCCATCTTTCTCACCATGCTCACGGTCGCCGTGTGCATGTACCGGCCGCTCCGCCGGGTCACCGAGCGGGAGATCAGCGAGACCGCCAAGTCCTCCTCGCTCCAGATGGAAGCACTGTCATCGATCGAGACCCTGAAGGTCTCCGGCATGACCGACACCTTCTTCCGCGACTGGAGGAAGGTGTACTCGGTGGGCATGGAGCAGACCCAGCGGCGGATCGTCCTCCAGGGCGTGGCGTCCAGTGGCTACTCCGTGTTCCAGGTGTTCGGGCCGCTGCTGGTGCTGGCCGTGGGGTTGTGGCTGGTCCTGGACGGTTCGCTCGACCTCGGTTCGGCGGTCGCGGCGCAGACGCTCACCGCCACCAGCCTGGGCATGGTGATGTCCCTGTCCGGTGTCTTCACCCAGCTGATCACCGCGAACACGCAGGTGGCCAGGGTCGGCGACATCCTCCACCAGCCCGAGTCCAGGGGCGCCTTCGGCGACCGGCCCGTGGCGATCCGGGGCGCGGTCTCGCTGCGCGAGGTCGGGTTTACGTACCCGGGCGCCAAGACCCCCGCGCTGCGGGACATCTCGTTCGACATCCGGCCCGGGGAGCGCGTCGCGATCGTCGGCAGCTCGGGCTCGGGAAAGAGCACCCTGGGCAAGCTCCTGATGGGGCTGTACCCGATCCAGTCAGGAGACATCGCCTACGACGGAGTATCGCTCCAGGAGATCGACGCGGACACGTTCTACGCGAACACCGCGTACGTCCCGCAGGACATCGTGCTCAGCAACCGCAGCATCGCCGAGAACATCCGCTTCGGCGTTCCCGAGGCCACCATAGAAGCGGTGGTCGAGGCCGCACGCGAGGCGCATGTCCACGAGGATGTCGCCGCCATGCCACTCGGCTATCACACGCCGGTACGGGAGATGGGCGGCAGCCTCTCCGGCGGCCAGCGCCAGCGCATCGCCCTGGCCCGTGCGCTGGCCCGGCGGCCGCGCGTCCTCGTACTCGACGAGGCGACCAGCGCGCTGGACACCGTCACCGAGTCCAGGATCGCCGACGCGCTGGACCGGCTGGAGTGCACGCGGATCGTCATCGCGCACCGGCTGTCCACGATCGTCAGCGCCGACCTCGTCGTCGTTCTCGAACACGGCCGGGTGGTCCAGACCGGACGCCATGCCGAACTGCTGGCGGAATCCGGCCTGTACCGGGAGCTGATCCGCTCGCAGGTCGACCTGAGCGCGGTCTGAGCGAACGCCGCCCCGCGAGACGTACTGAGGAGATGAGGAGATGTGAAGCAGGTGGAGGAAGAGAAGTACGTGATCTCGGTCCGGGGCCTCACGAAGGAGTTCCAGGGTACGAGAGCCGTCGACAGCGTCTCCTTCGATGTGGCGCGCGGCAGAATCACCGGCTTCCTCGGCCCCAACGGAGCCGGAAAGACCACGACGCTGCGCATGCTGCTCGGGCTGATCCGGCCCACCGAGGGCACCGCGCGGTTCTGGGGCCGCCCGTACGGCGAACTGCCCACGCCAACCCGCAGGGTTGGGGTCGGCCTGGACGGCGGCGCGTTCCTGGGCGGACGAACGGGCCGCGGCCACCTGCGCTGCTATGCCCGGGCCGCGGGCTGTGGACCCGAGCGGATCGCGCGGCTGCTGGCGGACGTCGGCCTCGAAGGGGCCGCGGACCGTCCGGTCTCTGGCTACTCGACCGGGATGAAACAGCGGCTCTCGCTGGCCACCGCGCTCCTCGGCGACCCGGAGCTGCTGATCCTCGACGAGCCGAGCAACGGTCTCGACCCCGAAGGGATGCTGTGGCTACGGCGGTTCCTGCGCTCGTACGCCGCGGGGGGCGGGACGGTGCTGCTCTCCAGCCACCTGCTCGGTGAGATGGAGCAGATCGTCGACGACGTACTGCTCATGCACCACGGGCGACTGCTCTGCGCACAACCGCTTAGCGGCCTGCTGGAGACGGACGAGCGTCTGGAGTCGGCCTTTATGCGCCTTACACAGGCCGGAATCGGAGGACGAGCATGAAGACGAGTATGGGCTCGCAACCCTCGCTGGGCTCGCAAGTGTCCCTGGACTCGCAACTCTCGCTGGGCTCGCAAGTCTCAACCGAGCTGCGGAAGCTCACCACCACCAGGTTGTGGTGGATTCTGCTGCTCACCATGGTCGTGTGCAGCGCCGGTCTCACGGCGCTTGTCGTTTTCGGCGGCCTCAACGCCCCCAGAAGTCCGCTCCGTTTCGACTCGGCGGACGAGGTCGTACCCGCGTACAACCTCCCGGTCGCGCTCGCCTATGTCTTCCCGCTAGGTATCGGGACCGCCCTGGTGACCCAGGAGTACAACTCGCGCACCATTACCGCCACGCTGCTCTCCGAGCCCCGCCGGATGCGGGTGTACGGCGCCAAGGTCCTGGTCGGTCTCGGCACGGCATTCGTGTACGGGGCCGCGTCGGTGGGCGCGAGCGCGCTGGTCGCGGCCGCGCTGCTGTCGGGGCACGGGGAATCCCCGTACCTCATGGACGGCCCGGTGCTCGGCGCCCTGTCGGGCAGCGTGCTGGTGATGACGCTGTGGGGTGCGATCGGCGTGGCTGTCGGCGCGCTCGTACGCAACCAGGTCGTCGCGATCGTCGGCATCCTGCTGGTCACCCAGTTCCTGGAGCCGACGCTGCGGATTCTCGCCTCCCAGCTGGGCAGCCCGGGCCTGGGCAACCTGCTGCCCGGTGGGGCCGGGGAGATCGCCGGTGGCGGCACGATCATGACCGCGGCGGCCGACGCCGAGGGCGCGCCACAGGCACTCGGATTCCTGGTCCTCGCCCTGTACGCCGTCGTGACGGGCGCGCTGGGGGGCCTGCGCTTCGCGCGCTACGAGGTCGCCTGACCCCCTGACCCCCTGACCCCCTGACCCCCTGGCCGCCGGCGTTCGCACCCCGGCGGCCGGTCGGCTTCTCAGCCCGCGTCGTGGGCGGCCCGTTCCCGCTTCAGCTGCACACCATTGGCGCTGGCCAGGATGATGGCGAGCAGCAGCGGGGTCACCACGGCGGTGGGGCTGTCCCCGAAGAGCGGGGCGATGATCGCCAGAACCAGCAGAATCGCCACCGGGGCCCAGCGCAGAGTTTCCTTCTTGTTCCCCATAACGGTCTCTTTCTCGTGTCTAGTGTCTAGTGTCTCGCGCCTTGTATACGTATGTACGTTGTCGCTTATCGGGCGACGGAAAGGCGTGCGGGTACGCGTGCGGGTACGCGTGTGGGTACGCGTGCCGCGAGTTGGCTCCGGTCCCGAAACCCGGTCTTCTGCAGGATGTTCGACATATGGAACTTCACCGTGCTCTCGGCGATATAGAGGGCTCCGGCGATCTCGCTGTTGTTCATGCCCTGCGTCACCAGTGACACGACCTCGTACTCGCGGGCGGTGAGCGCCGGATCGCGCCGCCGGACACGCGCTGCGGTGTGCGCGGGCTGCTGCGCGGCTTCCGCGCTGTGCGCGCTGTGCGCGGTGTGTGGGCCGCGCAACAGTGGACGTACAAGCGTGGGCGAGATCCACCCGTTCCCCGCGGCGACCTCGTGCACGGCCTCCAGAAAAGCGTCGTCAAGGTCGTCCCGGTCCACGATGGCGCGTACATCGGCCTCCAGGAGGCCGGGGTGCCGCATCTCGGCGCCGTAGGTCACCGCCGCGACCGGCACCGGGTCGTGGACCTCTTCGAGTCGGTCGATGTCCACGACCAGGACATCGCACGGTGTAAGGGCCGGGCCGCCCTCCACCTCCACGGAATGCCAACCTCGCCCGGCGAAAAGACGCTTCAGCCTTCGCCGCAGTGACATTCTCGCGACAATTAGCCCAATGGTCGTAGGGCTGTCTTCGCTATCCCTCATATTGCACTTCCCCCGTACAGGCGCCTGTTGGCGCCCCATGTCAACGCCCGCCGATCCTAGCTTTCGCAGCTAAGGGGTCGCAACTGACAGGTAACTCCAAGGAGATTGACGGAAATGCCCGGCTAATCGACGGGAGTCGACCCCCGCCACCCGGCGGGGGTCGGCGCGACAGATCTCCTTCCGCGGAATGAGCGGGAATCGAATCCCGGCCTGCCGGATGACCGCCAGACCGGAAGACGACGCAGCCCTGAAACCCGCCTCCACGCAGACCTGCCGCAGCCGTCTCCCGCGATCGCGTGGGCGATCCGTTGAGCGGGCGCCCCCGGTCGGAGAGCCCAGGCTCACCCCTCACCCGCCGGTGCGCCGACCGACCATGCCCGCGCGATCGGCAACTACGGCTGCCTGGACGCGGTTGACTCCGCCCAGCTTGGCGAGCAGCGAGCTGACGTGGTCCTTGACCGTGCCGTGGGACAGGCGCAGCCGACGAGCGATCTCCCAGTTGGACAGGCCCGCGCCGACCAGAGCCAGCACTTGACGCTCACGTACGGTCAGCGCCTCCACGCTTCGCGCCGCCTCGATCTCGCGGCTGGCGGTCAGGTACCCGTCGATCACGGCGCTCGTGGCCTCGGGCGCCAGAATCCTGCCGCCGACGGCCAGTACCCGTACCGCATGGACCAGTTGCTCAGGGGCGGTGTTCTTCATCAGTAATCCCGCCGCCCCCGCGCGCAGCGCTTCGTCGATGTACTCACGCGCGTCAAACGTGGTCAGCATCGCCACGCCTGGCGCCGACTCCAGGGCAGTGACCTGCCGAAGTACCGTCAGGCCGTCCACGTCAGGCATCCGGATGTCGAGCAGTAGCACGTCCGGCCGGTGGGCCCTGACGGCCTCGACGGCCTCAGCGCCGCCGCAGTCGGCCACCACCTCGATGTCCCCGGCGGAACTCAAGATCAACTTCAGTCCGGAACGGACCAGCTGCTCGCCGTCCACGACGACGACCCGAATCACCCTGCGCCCCTTCTCCGACAACCGCTGACCGTGGCGGAAGACTACGGCAGCCGGGTCGCGCCAAAGGCCGCGCCAAAGCGTCCTGAACAACCCACCAGGCCCGGGTCTGTGACCTGGGTCATGGTGCAGGAGGGTCGGTCCCTGTAGTTCGGCTGTGGCGGCCACGCCCCGCGACGCGCCGCAATTTGCCGCATCGCGGTGAACGCGCGGCATCGCCAACGCGCTATGAGAGGACAGCCACGATCTACCTGGCCGGGTTCTATGCCGAGGGCCTCCACGGTGGTTCGCACGGTGATCCAAACGAACCCCTAGCGCGCATCGGGTCGGTGATCGTACGTCGCGTGAGGGGGCGCATACATCCCGCGCGAGGGGGCGCACATATCCGCGCAAGGGGCGCCAACTCGGCGCCCACACAACACAGTTCTGCACCCGTGCTTCCATCGCTGGGGTCAAGGGAGCGATTGTCGCGCATGTGTGGCGGACCGGCCCTAGTGTGAGTCGCCTTCATGCGCGTGCGACGACAACATCCTGCTTACTCCCAGGTAACCAATCGCCCTCAGGGGCCTGTTCGTTCCGCTCACGCGAGTCCGCAGCACAAGGGGTGAGATGGACCTCAGTAAGAAGGAGCGGGACAGGCCGAAGCGGTCGCGCTGGCACTTCGGTCCGCGGTGGGTGGAGCTGACTGTGGTCTTTGTGGCGACCGTGGTGACCGGGTTTGTCGGAGGACGGGCGAGCGACGTCGGCTCGTCCTCCGACCGGGCCGAACCGGCGCCGACCGTCACCGTCACTGTCACCCAGACAGTCACGGCGTCGCCGACACCACTGTCGGGGTCGTCGTCCTCGCCCACGAGGGACGGCGGCAGCGAGTCGCCGACGGGCGAACCGATCGACGGCGGGACAGGGGAGTCCCCTCAGCCCGCAGAGGTGTACCTGGCGGACTTGGACCGAGTGAGCGACCGCGGCTACGTCAACACCTCACCCGTGACCATGCGCGGCACCAACTACCCCAAGAGCATCCGCATCGGCTGCGACACCTCCAGCAGCGACGAGGCGGTGTACAACGTCAGCGGCTACAAGCGCCTGACGGCCACGGTCGGCCTGCCTGCCGACACTGGCAACTCGATCGCGTCGGTCGGCTCGATCAAGGTGTTCAACGCGTCCGGCAACCGGATGGGCGAACCGGTCACCGTTCGGTCCAGCGCCGTCGGACAACTGGCGGTCGACATCACGGACCAGGACCAGATCAAGATCACCTGCACGCTGATCAGGTCGGGCGACCCGGACCGGACGTCGGCGGTCAGTGGCTTGGGGGACGCGACGATCTCGATGTCGTGAGACGTGAGACGTGAGACGTGGGACCCGAGTCCTGAGATCGGAGATCTGAGACCGGTGTGAGGCGCGCCTCCCCCTCCGGGCGAGGGCCGTCGCCGAGCGATGCGAGCACATGACGCGCCCGCCGACGCCAGCTCTCGCGGCCGGTGAGCAACCACCGGCACGATCCCCAACGACCCTTCGGCAAAGGAGTGTTGTGTCCCACATCGAGAACGTCACGGCGAGCCACCTGCTGCTCGTCGAGTACGACCACCTCAAGGCCGAGCAGCGCGCACGCATCGGCTTCCGCGACAACCTGCTCTACGTGACGCTCGCCTCGATGGCCGCGATCGTCGCCGCCGTTCTGCAAGGCCCCTCCCGTCCCGGACTCCTGCTGCTGATGCCGCCGGTGTGCGTCATTCTCGGCTGGACCTACGTGGTCAACGACGAGAAAATCTCCGCGATCGGCCGCTACGTACGGGAGCACACCGCCCCCCACCTGGAGGCCGCTGCCGCCGCCGCCACCGCCCCGGCGCCCCCAGCCGCCGCGCCCCCGTTCACGGAGGCGTTCGGCTGGGAGCGGGTGCACCGCTCTGACGCCCACCGCAGGAACCGCAAACGGCTCCAACTCGGCGCTGACCTACTGGCGTTCTGCGGTGCGCCCCTGGCCGCACTCGCCGTGTACTGGGCCGGCGAACCCAGTCACCCGGCCCTGCTGGGCACCTCGTTCGCCGAGACGCTCACCATCCTGTTGCTCGCCGTGCAGATAGCCAGATACGCGGACCTGCGCACCGGCGCCTCGTGACGCCGGCCGAATCGAGAGACACGTCATGAACCGTACAGCTGATGTCATCATCTTCACCGCACTGCCCGAGGAGACGGCGGCGGCACGCGAACATCTCGACGAACCGATCACCGAACGGGTCGTCTCCGGCAGCATCTTCAAGCTGGGCACATTCGTCGGCAGGCACACCAGGTGGACCGTCGCCCTGCACGAGACCGGTCCTGGAGCGGAGGGCGCGGCAGCCCTGGTCGCGCTGGCCGTGGCCGCGCTCTCACCCCGGTACGTTTTCTTCACGGGCATCGCCGGCGGCCTCAAGGACGTTACCCACGGCGACGTCGTCGCCGGCCGCCACGTCTACGACTACCAGACCGGCGTGGACGGCCCAGAGGGGGTTCGCCCGCGCATGCAGACCTTCCCCCCGGCCCACGACCTCATCCAGCGCGCCCAAGTGGTGGCTGGCGAGAAGGAGTGGCAGGCCCGGATCCAGGGGCCAGCGCCGACCTGCCTCCCTGAGGCATACGTCAAGCCCATCGCGGCCGGATCGAAGCTGGTCACCGACCCCGAATCGCCCACCGCCCAGTACCTCCGCGACTTCGCGGGCGACGCCCTCGCCGTCGAGATGGAGGGCTACGGATTCTTGCGCGGCGCGCACATCAGCTCCGGAGTCGGTGCGCTCGTCGTACGCGGCATCTCCGACCTCCTCGTCGACAAGGGGAGGGAGAACGACAAGGTGCGCCAGCCCGCCGCGGCACGGCACGCTGCGGCGTTCACCTACGAGCTGCTGAACCAGCTCGGTGATTCCCGAACCCACCGACCGGGCCTGGGAGAGGAGCTCCTCAGCAGCCGCAGGACCGGGCCCCTCGGCGGTGCCACGGCCGGATTCGGTCCCGACGACACTTTCGTGGCCATCGGCCCGGACGGCTCCATCGAGAGGTGGGCCCTCGACGCCGGTGCGGCCCTGCCAGGCGCCCCGGGCAGCGCTGGCCTGCGCCAGGGCCACCAGGCATTGGTGTCCTCGGTCCGGCACAGCGTTGCCGTTGCCCGCCCCGGCGCCCTCGAACTGGTCCACTTCAAGGGCCGTACGGGGGAGCACCACCGCGTTCCGGTCCCGCTCGGCGACGACGAGTTCCTGGTCACCAGTGGCGGCAACGTGCTGGCGACGCACGACAGGCGTCGGCTGGCGGTACGGAGCTTCGACGACGGCCGGGTGCTCGACGAACTGTTCTGCCCGCCGAACCTCGCCGCCTCGGCCATCGACGCCACCGGCAGGACGGGGGCCCTGGCCACGTCGAACAGGGTCCACGTACACCGCTCCGGCGCCCCAAACCTGGCACTGAGCATCCGGAACGTCCTGGAGTTCATGAAGCCCGGCTGCTCGGTCGCGGTCTCTCCCTCCGGCGGCTACGTGGCTTGCGCGACGATGCGGGAACTGTGCGTGTGGCGCACGGACGACGAGTCGGTCGTCCTCCACCGCCGCCTGAGCGGCAAGGAGATGCTGGACAGCGGGGGTGCCACCGGCATGCGGCTGTCGTGCACCGACACCGGGGCGGTGTTGTGGCTGCGCCGGGGCAAGCTTTCCCACGTGACCGACGCTCCGGAGATCCTGCAACTGGAACAGACTGGCCGCTACGACGACGCCGTCGTCCACCCCTCCGGGCACCTGCTGGGCGCCGTGGGCGACAAGGGGATGGTCCGGGTGTGGGAGTGGCATGACCGGGGCGGTCAGTGAGGACGGCTCTCCCAGCGTCCATGGCCGCCGATCCCATCTCGAACACCGCCGCAGCGAGCCGGAGGCGGGCTCCGCCCGGACCTCCGTTGCGTCGTGAACGCTTAAGCAGTGCAGCGGTATCGCCATGGGCCATGAGAAGACAGCCACGATCTACCTGGCCGGGCCCCCACTGGCGGCAACGGGTGCCAGGGTGAAGCCTCGGGCTCCACCTGGCACCCGCTGTTGACTGTGGCTTACCGACCGGTCGGGCACGGATGGGGCGCGGACGCTGAGCACCGTTTTAGATCGGGCTGGAGGCCGTTGTGCGCCGACGTTGATGTCAGCAGTGGATTGTCAGCTCACGGGTTCGGCATCTGCTCGTCAGCCGCCCTGCGTGGACGTGCGAGAGCTTCCGCTGCACGCCTGTCAGCTGCGTGCTTCTGCTCTATGGAGGCTCGCAGCTCCCCGGGGGTTGGCCATGGCGCGCGTCGGTGGATCATGCGGTGGCAGTTGGCACAGATGAGAGCGAGATCGCTGAGCTTGGTCCGGCCTTCACCTGCTATGTGGAGCGGAAGGACGTGATGGCACTCGATGTACCCGGCGCCGCGGTCCCCGTAGATCTTTTCGAAGTCGAAGCCACACGCCTCGCAAGCGAGCCGTCCGCCGCGCTCAAGCACGGAAGTAATCTTCTTCTTGCGCAGGCTCTTGTTCCGCTCGCGTGCCCTGTGCCGGCGCATGAGGAGTCGCCCTTCGGGCGCGCTGTAGTCGTCGTCGAACTCCTCGTCCTCAGTCGGCGCAAGGGACTGCAACTCGCCCGTGGCGATGCCCTGACGGATGAGTCGCGCGGTCTCGGTCATCTCCTCCGGCCGGGCGAGGAACTCGTGCAGCACCGCGACATCGAGGGCGCCGCCGTTGGTGGGCTTGCCCTGGTACTCCGGGTGCCGGGTAGCGATATCGAACGTCTTGCGTGCGACACCGTTGGGGTTGCGGAACTTCTCGTTGCGCTCGGCTTCAGCGTGGATGGGAAGCAACTGGAGCAGGGCAGACAGCTCCTCCACCCGGCTGTCGTGGGCGTCCAGCCCCTTCCAGCCGTTCTCCATCACCAGCTGACAGGCGAGGATGATCTCGTCCCGTGCCCAGTCCGGGTTCTTGATGGCCTTGACGTGGAAGCCCGCCCGTTTGAGCCATGCCGCAGCGTGTTCCTTGCCTCCGCTGAACTCGTCCGGCGCGAGGGCCCGCCCCTGGTCCCACTTGTGCGCGACCCCGGCGACCGCTTTGGAGTCGTACTCCTGGCCCTCGTGCACCAGGACGTACGACCGGGCTTCCCCAAACCCGTACCTCGCCAGGAAGGCATCACGCCCCAACTGATCGTGCTCTGCCAGGGTCTTGAGCACGGACTCCCGTGTGATCTCTCCTCTACGCATGACGGAAGCGTACGGCCGAGCACTGACGGCGCCGTAGGCATCGAACGGTCATGCTGCGGACACGTGCGACCTCTTCGTCCTTGTCCGCACTTATTCGCGAGCGTTGGCACGCAGTTAGACACTTACCGCATCCCGCCTCAGGCCGGTGTGGCGTTCGCACCTTCGTGGCGTAGGGGATCGCCTACCGTCTTCTGTTGGGTGTGCTGCCGATGCGGCGGGGCTGCTCGTTCTGTCCGGCTGTGGCCTGGCAGGCCAGGTCCTTCGCGGGGAGCCTGCCCGTGGTCAGGTAGACCGTGGCGGCCTTGTCCGCGCAGGGGCTGCCGTCCGGCGCGTAGAGGACGCCGTGTCCCTCGCCGTCGGCGACGGTGAGCATTCGGGAGCCGCGCAGGGCCCGCCGCATGGCCTGAGCGGCGAAGAGGGGTGTCTGAGAGTCCCATTCGTTCTGCGTGATCAGCGCACCGACCTTGTTGTTGATCCTGGTCTGTGGCTCGCTGCCCTGCTCCCAGAAGGCACAGGGTGTGATGGCGGCAGCGAAGTCGCCGTACAGCGGATACCAGGCCTTGTCGCGGATCGCCTCGCGGCGGTACACCTCAGGGTCGTGCGACCAGGTGCGGGTGTCAGCGCACATGAAGGACCAGGCGATGGAGGGGTAGTTGTCGTCGGGTTCCTGGACCTGACCGGGCATGCCGGACGGAGCCGGGTTCTTGCCCTTGGCCGCCTTCTTCAGCCCGGCGATCCGTTCCGCGGCCTCCCGGACGTGGAAGAACGTGCCGTTGTCGGAACGGATGTCGGCGCCGGTGAGGGCTCGCCCCTCAAAGAGGATGGGCTTGTGGTTTGCCCGCGCGATCAGCTTCCAGTAGGTCGTGCGGACCTTGGCCGGAGTGTCGCCCAGTCCGTAGGTGGTGTGCCGCCGGGCGGTCCATGCCGCCCAGCGCGTGAAAGCGTGCTCGGCCGCCTTCGCCATGTCCTGGAACGTCCCCCGGTAGATCCGGGTCGGGTCGGTTGCACTGTCCAGCACGATACGGTCGACCCGCTGGGGAAACATCTGCATGTAGACAGCGCCGAGGTAGGTGCCGTAGGAGACCCCCAGGTAGGAGATTCTCTTCTCGCCTAGCGCGGCACGGATGACGTCCATGTCACGGGCGCTGTTGCGGGTGGTGAGATGCGGCAGCTTGTCACCGGCCCTGGCCCGGCACTTGTCGGCGATCGTACGGACCCGATCCACGTCCTGCGGGAAGGTCTTCGCCTGGTAGGGCCGGTCGGCCTGTTCCTCGGCGGTCAGCCCGCAGTTGACGGGAGAGCTCCGCCCGGCGCCGCGCAGGTCGAAGCCAACGAGGTCGTACCGCCGCTTCACTTCCGCGGGGAACTTCATGCGCGGGTCGACGGGTAGATGCAGTCCCGGTACGCCGGGGCCTCCCGGGTTGAGCAGCAGAGCGCCGTGACGTGCCCTCGCGCTGCCTGCCTTCAGCCGGGATATGGCGAGGTCGATCGTCTTGCCGTCGGGGTCGCTGTAGTCCAACGGCACCTTCAGCGTCGCGCACTGGAAGGTGTCGGGGCTCTTCGCGTCGCAGCGTTTCCATGGGAGCTTCTGCTGCGTGTACTGCCGCAGGAGGTCCTTGGCGGTGGAGGCGTCGGATGCCGTGGACGCGGCGAGGGCTGTTGCGGGCGTCAGCGTCGAAAGGATGGCCGCCGCGAGGCCGACGGCGAGTAGGGGGGTCTGGTGGGTGTTTCTGCTTCGCACGGTGATGCTCGTCCTTGCCGCTCAGTTGTCGTTCAGGTGCTCGCGGACGCACTGCGTGTACTGGTGGAAGCTGTCGGGCTGGTAGCACTCCTGCGTCTGGTTCGCGTACCAGACCATGAAGAGGGCGACCAGCCCGGACACCACGATCGCGACGCACGACGCCACCACGGCGGTGACGGCCTTGCCCCGGCCCACGCCAGTCCGCTTGGCCGTCATCAGCGCGGCGATGCCCAGGATCAGGCCGATCACGGCGAGCGGGCCGCCGACGAAGACGACCGACGTGCACAGGCTGATGATGCCCAGTGTCATGGCGGCCGTGGCCAGGCTGTTCTTCGGCGCTGCCTGGCCCGGTGCCATGCCGTTCGGGGCCATCCGATTCCGTACGGCCTGGTCCTGAGCGGACACCGCGTAGTTCAGCGGCGTCTCGATTCCCTGAGCGTTCATCAGCCCGTCCTTCCGTCCTGCCAACCGGTGAGACCTCGATTCTGGTTTCGAGGTCTCACGGACACATCGCGGGAAGGCGGGAGAATTCGCTCCCCCGATCGAGGGAGGTCGCCGGTGGGCCGTCCGGTCATACTTGCCTGGCCATGTTCAGAGGAATCCGGCCGCTGCTGCGCGGCTCCACGTATTCGGGTGCGCTATTCGCCTATTGCGGCGCGTTGGCGAGCCTTCCTTTGCTGCCTTTCGCGGCACTACCGGCGCTGGCGTGGTCATCGGCTTCATGGGGAGCGCAGTTCGCTCTGACCGTGCTGGTCTGGTCGGTACTGATCGGTGTGATCGGGCTGGCCCGTACCACGCGGCGGGTGCTGATCGCTTGCGCCCGGCGGATGCTAGGGGTGGCGTTGCCTGATCCCGTGGGCGAGCGCGGGCGCGCGGGCTCGCCTGGTGACGGGGCGGCCGCATCCACGGCACCGGCATCGGGCGCTGACCGCCTGCGGACCCCACTCTGGCTGCTGTCGCATGTGGTGCTGGGGTGGGCGGGGGCACAGCTGAGCGTCCTGCTGTTCGTCGTGGGCCTGCTCCTTCCCGGTGGTTGGGCCGGCGCCGAGGCCGGGGTGAGTGTGAACGGCTGGTCGCTGCGGGCGGACAGCGGCTGGCAGAGCTGGGCAGCGGCGCTCTGCTGCCTGCTGCTGGCGGCGGCTCTGTGCCTGGCGGTGACGTACGCCCTGCGGTGGCTGGCGCCCAGGCTGCTTGGCCCGTCGTCGGCCGAGCGGCTCGCGCTGGCGGCCGAGCGGGAGCGGGCACTGGCCGAACGTAACCGACTGGCCCACGAGTTGCACGACTCGATCGGACACACCCTGACGGCCGCCACGATCCAGGCGGCGGTGGCGGGCGAGGTGCTCTGTGCCGACCCGGTGGCGGCGCGCGCCGCCCTGCGCAGCATCGAGGAGTCGACCCGGGCCGCCCTGGAGGATCTGGACTATGTGCTGGGCATGCTGCGCGAGGAGAAGGCGGGGGCGGCCCCGGCCCGGGCCCTGGCCGACCTGCCCGAGCTGCTCGACCGGCTGCGGCACGCGGGTGCGGTGGTGGAACCGGAGCTGTCGGGCGACTATGCGCAGGTGCGGGGGACGCTCTCCCGGGCGGCGTACCGGATCCTGCAGGAAGGGCTGACGAACGCGCTGCGGCACGGAGCGGGCGGTCCGATCCAGGTCAAGGTGGCGGCCGCGCCGGACTCGCTGGAGCTCGGCGTGGTCAACCGGACCGGATCCGGGAGCGCAAAGAGCCCGGGTGTCTTCCCGACGTCCGGGCACGGCCTGCCCGGTCTCGCCGAGCGCGTGCGGCTACTGCACGGCGAACTCGAGGCCGGTCCGGACGGACCGGAGCACTGGCGACTCACGGTCCGGCTGCCAGTACGCTTGCCCGCATGATCGGCTCACCAGCGAGCGCGAAGGCCGCGACAGGCCTCGACGCGAGCGCAGCCGTCACCACTGACACCGCCGACGCCTCCCGTCGCACCACCCTTCTGATCGCGGACGACGACGAGGTGACCCGCAGCGGTCTGCGCACGCTGCTCGCAATGCAGCCCGGGATCGCCGTCGTCGGGGAGGCCGTCGATGGCATCGACGCAGTCGAGCAGGCGCGGCAGCTGCGACCGGATGTGGTCCTGATGGACGTACGGATGCCGCGCCGCAACGGAATAGAGGCCACCCGGCAGCTCCTCGCCGGGCCAGCCGACCCGCCGAAAGTCGTGGTGATCACCACGTTCGAGAACGACGACTACGTCACCGCCGCACTCAGCGCCGGGGCCAGCGGCTTCGTACTCAAGCGGCTCCCCGTCCCCAAGATCGCGGAGGCAGTGCGGGTGGTCGCCGCAGGTGAGGCGATCCTCTTCCCGGCGACCCTGCGCCAGATGGTCACCGCCCGCCCACTGGGGTCCGCCGAAGCGCTGCCGCAGGCGGCGCTGACGGGCCGGGAGGAGGAGGTGCTGCGCTTGATGGCCACCGGCCGGTCCAACCCGGACATCGCTCAGTCGTGCAGGGTGAGCCTGGAGACGGTGAAGACGCACGTGGGGAACGTGCTGACCAAACTGGGCGCGCAGAACCGAACCCACGCGGTGGTGATCGCGTACGAAACCGGCCTGGTCGTGCCCGGGGACACGCGCTGACCGCAGGGGCGGCGTGAATGCGGCACGCCCCGCGGTCGTCCCCGGCTCGCGGGTGCCGGATACCGGCTGCCTTGTGCCCTGTGGGCGCGGTTTCCGGCAACTTGGGGCACGCGGAGGGTGCGCTGCCCCATGAGAGGGCCGGTCAGCCTTCGTCGTATCCAGAAGGGGACGTGGCGGAGATGAGATGGTCGACGACCCCGCTAGCACTGCCACAGCGTTGGTAGGCAGCTCGCTGTCGCTCCGCTCCGCCGCCGTCGGTACGCAGGCGCGACCAGAGGGTGCCGATGAGCTCGGAGTCGCCCTGATCGCGCAGCGCGGGTTCCAGCCAGGACAGCAGTTGTTCCACCTGGTGGGTGGCGGGAGCGAGGCGTTCCCTGCGCAGGTCGATGATCTTGCCAGCGAGGCCGTCGCGGGCTGCCCGCCAGCACGCGGCGCGCAGTATCTCCGGCTCAAGCCGAAGTGCCGCGTCTCCGGCGTCGATAGCCTGGAGGGCGGCGGCGACCATCGCCCTGATGATCCCGGCGAGCAGCACGGTCTCGCCCGCCGTGGTCGTCGCGTCGGCGAAGCGGAACTCAAGGGTGGGTACGTGGTGCGAGGGCCTGACGTCCCAGTACAGGCCGCCGCGGTCCATGACCGAGCCAGTAGCGAGGAAGCCCGAGACGAGGTCTTCGAAATGGGCGGGCGACTCGAAGAACGGCGGGGGGCCGGCCACCGGCCACCGCCCCCAGATCGTCGTGCGCCAGCTCGCGTACCCGGTGTCGCGTCCCGCCCAGTACGGTGAGTTGGCCGCGACAGCGATGAGGACCGGGATCCACGGCCGTAGGTGATTGCTGACCTCCAGCGCGGTGGCCAGATCGGGAACGCCGACGTGGATGTGGCAGGCGCAGGCGCTCTGTTCGTCGTCCAGAGCACGGAACATCGCGGCGCTGCGTTCGTAGCGCGGTCCCGCGGCCAGGGGAGCCGGCGTGGCCTGGCCGAGCACGGGCGTTCCCGTGGAGATGATGCGCAGTCCTTGGCGCGCGGCGGCCTGCGCAACCACCAGCCGGGTGTACCGGACTTGATCGGCGAGTTCGGTGAGGCGGGCATGCGGGTCGGTGCGTACTTCAACCTGGTAGCGCGTTATTTCCGTGGTGACTCGGTCGCCGAGTTCACCCGCGGCTTCGGCCACCACCTTTTCCGCCTCCGGGCTTACCTGCCGCGATACTGGATCGACCAGCAGGTATTCCTCTTCCGCACCTACCGTCAACGAGGCCGTTCCGCTTCGGCCATGGCTCGCGACCGCCCCTTGCGGGCCGACGGGCGTGTGCCCTGTACTCGTCATGGTGACCATGCTGTCACGCGTGGTGAGCGTCGAGCAGGACCAAAAGACGACATTGTCTCGATTTCTGGGAGCGGGACCTTGCGCGAGCGAACGCAAGTACTGATCGCCGGAGGCGGGCCCGCAGGAGCGACAGCCGCCACATTGTTGGCCCAACAGGGGATCGACGTCGTGCTGTTGGAACGCGAGCGTTTCCCTCGCTACCACATCGGGGAGTCTCTGCTCCCGTCGCTCTTGCCGGTTCTTGACATCATCGGCGCCCGTGAGGTGGTCGAACATCACGGCTTCGTACGGAAGACCGGCGCTTTCTACGGCTGGGGCGGCCAGGAGTGGGCCCTGCGCTTCGACGATCCGGGCCGGCCGGCTACCCACAGCTTCCAGGTCGTCCGTTCTCAGTTCGACCACCTTCTCCTTCAGCACGCCCGCCATCAGGGAGCGGATGTACGGGAAGAGTCCCAGGTGCGTCATATCGCCCTGCCCGAAGGCCGGGCGACCACGGCTTGGTGGCGCACTAGGGAGGGGCGTGACGCCGAGATCGACTTCACCCACCTGATCGACGCCACCGGGAGGGCCGGGATGCTGGGCGCACGTCAACTGCGCACCCGGCGCGTGCACGACGTGTTCCGTAACGTCGCCGCCTGGGGCTACTGGCGCGGTGCCGCAGCCCTGCCCGAGGCCCCCGAGGGAGCGATCGGCGTCTTCTCCCTGCCCGACCACGGCTGGCTCTGGGCCATCCCGCTGCACGACGGCACCCTCAGCGTCGGGCTGGTCACCGACAAACGCTCCTTCCACCAGGCAAAGGACGAACAGGGCTCCATCGACGCCGTCTACCACGACGCACTCGCTCGATGCCCGCTCCTGACCGGCATGCTCCAAGGCGCACAACAGGCTTCCGCCCTCAAAGTGGAGAGCGACTACTCCTACACCAGCGACGCGTTCTGCGGCCCGGGCTACTACCTCGCTGGCGACGCCGCCTGCTTCCTCGACCCGTTGCTGTCCACCGGCGTGCACCTGGCCATGTACAGCGGCCTCCTCAGCGCCGCGGCCATCGCCGCCGTCCTGCGCGGCGAGGTCGATGAGGCCGACGCCCGCCGCTTCTACCAGACCACCTACCAGAACGCTTACGCACGCCTCCTCGTCCTGGTCAGCGCGTTCTACCGCATCCATGACGGCCGCGACGCCTACTTCCGCCAAGCACAAGCCCTCACCCGCCGCGACCAGCAAGGGCTACGCCTCCACGAGGCGTTCCTCAACATCATCACCGGCGAGGAAGACCTCCACGACGCCCAACAAGACCCCCTCACCCCCCTCTCCCCCCTCGACTCTCTCTACGAAAAGCTCCGCACCCCTCTGACCGGCCACCGAGCCCAAGGACTTGGCGGACACGGAACCAGTCAGATGCTCTCCCTGCCCACCACCCCCGACCAGGCAGCCGCGGGCCTCTACCTCTCGCTCAACCCCTACCCCACCCTGCGCCCCATCCCCTGATCTCGATCTAGCGGGGGTCGGCCGCGGCCAGGTTTGGCTACGGCCGCGGCGGGCGCCATGCTCAACTGCTTCGCCGAAGGCACCGACTCCACCGAGCAACATCCCGACACCAGAGCCAAGTTCGCCCTTGCGCGTGAAGCGGTCCACGCCTGGGCGCAGTGGCTGGACAGTTTGCGGGAGTCGGCAGGGACGCCGACGCCGCTCTCCTCCGGGAGCGAAGGCACCTTCGTGACCCTGGGAGCGCGGGCCACCGCGACAGTCACTCGGATTTTCGACGCTGTCCACTCCGCGCTCAAGGAACACGCGGAGCCTCACCAGGAGTTGGACCTCGACGAGTTTCCTGGTCTCCGCCCGGCGTCGCACGAGCGACCGCGGCCACAGCGCGTCGAGCCGGTGTCGGGTTCGTCGACGGCGAGTGTCGGAGCTGGTGCTCGGGCGCGCCAGGGCCGACGGGCTGCGCCTGGAGTGCGGGCGGTCGGTTACGCCCGGCGCCGTCGTCCCGGCCACCGACGGCGGTACGCGGCGGCTCCTCGGCCCACTGCCGCCCGGCGAGGTGCCGCCGCTGCTGCACGGCACCGGCTTCCCCGTGGAGACCGAGCGGGAACGCCTCCCCGGCTTCGCCCACGTCATCCGCACGCCCACCCGCTCCGGGGCCTGCGGTGCCTGCACCCTTTCGCGTACCTGAGGCTGCCTGGTAGGTCCTCCTGCACGAGGTCAGCGCGACCGTGGGCCCATCAGCGTCCCGGTGCGACCCAGGCTGTCGCGGAGTCCCGCGCGCACATGGACCGACCAGGGGTTGCCCTCCGCCTCGTCTGCGGCGAAGAGCGAGGCCACCTCGTCGAAGGCGCCCAGCAGCAGCCGTCGCAGCGACGGCGGATCCTCCGCGGCCGTCACGAGCCCGGCGATCCCGGGTGCCAACCTGACCGGCCCGGACCGGGTCGGGAACGGCACGTAGAACGCGGCGGCGTACCGAGCGGGACCGGTGCTCCGGAGGTCGGGCGGCTGCCCCAGCGCGACGCTCAGCGCTGCCCGCACGATGTCCGGGCCTCCGGCCTGGGCCAGCAGCAGCGCCACCTCGCCGCCCAGCCGGCCGTTCACCTCGATAGTCTCCGGGCCCTCCGGGACAGCTTGACCTCGGTGTGGCTGACCCGCCAGCGGACGCCCAGCACGTCCAGCGTCCGGGACACCAGCTCCCGCACTCGGGTGAGGGACGCTTCCGGGAGAGCGGAGGGGAAGATGTCACCCGTCTCCCGCACGGCATGCGCGCGGAGCCTGCCGACCTCGTCGACGACGGACAGCGGCAGCTTGTCCATCACGGCCGTGTGGTGGTGTCCGCGGCCGTCGGACACTGTCTCCACCGAGACGTACGACCCCAGCCAGCCGGGTCCGCCCGGGTGGGGGACGGACGGGATGAACTGTTCGTCCACCAGCCCGCGCCAGGCGGTGCGTTCCTTTGTTTCCCGTTCCGCCGCGTCCTCGCAGGGACGAAGGCGAGCGCTGTGCTGGCCACGGCCCGGCGGGGCTTGAGGACGCCGGGGACGCCGAGGTCCGGCACGGCGTCCCGGAAGGCGTCGACGGAGTCGACGGGCACGGAGTGCACGGTCGACACCCCGGCGGTGCGCAGCGCGAGCCGCTGGGCGTACTTGTCCCAGGGGTTCGCGTGGGGGCCTCCCCCCCGGCAGGCCGAGCGCGTTCCGGAGGGCGTCGGTGGTCTCCAGCTCCCTGTCGTGGAACGTGGTCACTCCGGCGAGGCCGAGCGGTCGCACCTTCTCTGGCACGACGTCGTCGAACACGTGGACCTCGGCGAGCTTCTGCGCCGTGCGGAGGACCAGCGGAGCCTGCTCGGCCGAGTCCGTGCCGAACAGCAGAACCGGCTCGCACAGCCCGCGCGCAGACGCCACACCTCGCGCAGGCCGGCGGCCGCCTCGGAGCGGTGTAGGACACCCACGCGGGGAAGTGCCGGTGCAGAGGGGCTCACTGTCCACGCGTCGACGACGACCTGCCGGACTCGGTTCTTCCTGTTCACGTCTGAGTCCACCTCCGCATTGATGCCTCACACCCCGATGAGACCTGCGAGCACGGCGGCGTCCGCCATGTCGTCGAGGCCGTCCTCCCCGTGGGCCACGCACCACAGCGCGGACTGGACGAAGCGGGCGAAGGCCCAGGCGATGAGCCGCTCGGCGGGCTCCCCGACGATGTCGGCGACGAGTGCGTACCGCCGCCGGAGCACCGCCGCCGTGTCGGCGTGTGCGAACGGGTTGTCGACCTGCGACACCAGCGGCTCAGGGTCGATGCCTGGGTCGCCGACGATGGGTTTGGCGTCGATGGCCAGCCACGGCTCCCTGCTGGAGCGGAGCACGTTGCCCGGGTTGAAGTCGCCGTGCACCACGACCGACCGGGTCGCGCTGGCGGGCAGTGTGCGCAGCAGGCCGAGGCCCTTCTCCATGAGCGAGCGGTCGAACGCCGGGCGGAACCGCTCGCGGCGTTCCTCGGCCTCGACGAGCCACTCCTTGCTCATGCCGGCCACCGTGTCCAGCCCAGGCCCGGGGTCCTCCCGCGGCGCGGTGCTCCACAGGCGGGCGAGGACCTCGGCGGCCTCGGTGAGCGCGTCCTCCGGGCGCAGGTCCGAGTCGGTGAGGGCGGTGCCTGGGGAGCACCGTTCGAGGAGCAGGGCGAAGTGCTCCGCGTCGCTGTCGTAGAGCTCGACGGCGCCCTTGCCCGCCCACTGGCGCAGGCCCGCCGCCTCGCCCGCCGCCTCGCGGTGCGGCCACACGATCTTCAGCACAGCCTCGCGGCCGTCGGGCAGCGTGCCGGGCGCCACCCAGGCGGACGTACCACTGCGGTAGGGGGCACCGGTGGAGATGCCCCACCGCTGCTCGTACTCAGCCACCAGTCCGGGAAGAGACGAGAGCCAGGCGCGCTGGCTCTCGTTCCGCACCATGTGTCTGTAGACCGGAACACTGCCGTCGAATGCTTCGGCGTGCACCATGGCTCCTCCAGGATCACGAAACCGACGTACGGCCGTGCGTCGCGCCGCTGGTGTCAAGGGACGGAGAGCGCTTCGTCGAAGGCGGCCAGCACTTTCCGGAAGCGGCGATCTCTGTCGCGTGCCACGCGGTCCAGGCCGACTCGACCGAGACCCCTCCTGCACCAGGGACGACGATGATCTCGGATTTCGGGGAACTCTTGCGGCGCGACCGAACCTCCGTTACCGGGCTGCCCGTCCAGGGAAGTTCCTCTTCGAAGTCACACGCTGCGACAGCCTGTGCCTGGGCGCCCCACAGGGCTTCGAGAATACGTGAAACTGTTTCCACTGCAGTGGTCTCCGCGTGCGGCATCACTGGCTCCGTCTCGATCTGGATAGGCCAGGACAAAGAGACTGCCGAGTAGGCGTTGCGTTTCGTCGACCGTGTTGTTCGCGACCAGGATCCTGCAGCAGAGGTATCGGCTCATGGGGATCACGGGCCCCTCATCGAGCCTGCGACGTGGGTGTCGTCGGCTCGGGGATGCGCCAGACGATGCGGACTTGTTCGTCGAGGGGGAGCGAGGGGCCACCCACGTAGATGCGTTGGATGAGATAGAGGATGGCTAGCCGGTATGCCTCCGGTTCGATGTCGTCCACCGTCTCGACCGTTGCCCGGCTGAGCTTGTGCACTTGTCGGACGACACGTGGGTCGGTTTCGAGGGAGCCGAGTTCGGCGACGATGTTCGGTTCCAGATCGGTTTCCCCTCGCATCGCTCGGATTGAGCGCCGCACGAGGTCGGGCTCGGCATCTATGCGGTCGAGTATGCAGTCGAGCACATATGCATGGATGACGTCTGCTTCGATGCTGCCGTGTTCCTGGGGTTCCTCCCCGGTGCAACTTGGGCATCCCTCGCACTCGATGAGTTCGCCTTCCGGACCTTCGTCGGCTTGCTGGGTGGAGGCGAAGCACGCAACCACCCACATGATCTCGGTTCGGTCCAGCCCCAGGTCCTCGGCGGTCCACAGATCGAGGTCCGGGACCCCGCGGCCGTTCGACGTTTCCGGTATCGGAAGCTCGGACCGCATCAGCGACTCCAGAGTGACCCAAGCTGGTTCCCAGTCCTGGGTGCTGAGCAGCAGCGTCGCCACTGCGTCGCCCGGCCGCTTCCAGAAGATGAGGTCATCGTCGTCGCCGTTCACGAAGTGCAGAACGTGATCTGCAGGGTCGAATTCCGTTCCGGACATTTCCTCGAGATGGGTGAGGACGGCTTGCCGACCCCGATAGCGCCCGACGTAGCGGCGTGCCTGGGCGACGAAGGAGCCCATGGTGGTGTCGTCCAGCACCGCATTGGGGCTGATCCCGATGAAGTGTGGTGCATTGAAGGAACCGAAGCGGCGGAGTTGTTGGGTGGCGTTTGCCCAGTACAGATTCTTGCTGTTCGGGTCGTACACCACGCAGTAGACAGGGATGTTGCCCTCTGACCAGGTATCGCGATGCCGGTCGACGGGCACGACGTATCCGTTGCCCCGACGCCAGCTGTCCCCTCCCTTGACCTGGACCTTGATCGTGTCGCTGGTGACATCCCCGTCATCGGTGAAAGTGACGTAGAAATCCTCACCGAAGTCGTTCTGCCCGGATATCTCCTGCACGATGTGGTCGTGCTCCTCAAGCAGCGTGCGCAGCGCGTTCACCGCGGCCTGGCCTACGCGCCGCCCTTTGGGGATCTTCGGCATGTCACTTTCTCCACGGGGTCCTCGTCTGACCAGGCGAAGCGTGACAGCCCCGCTCTCGGCTACCTTGCACCATGCGTCTGACATCGCATCTGTGGAGTGGGCGGACGACCAGGAACGCACCGAGGCGCTGGCGCATCCAGGAGTGGCGTCCGCAGAGAGGGAGCAAGCGGCGTGGAGGTGGTGCGCAGCCCCTGAGGGGACCAGGCAATGAACAAGGCCCCGGTCATTGACCAGGGCCTTCATCGAAGAGCGGGTGACGAGAATCGAACTCGCGCTCTGAGCTTGGGAAGTGCCGGTGATCTAGCCGCGTTTGGCGGGCTGAACAGCAACAACGGGCGCGTTCGGCGATGCTCCTGGATCACCGCCACGCCCGTTGTTGCCCGCGGTTCCCCGCTGTGTCGGGCACGCATCGGGCACGCTCTGCCTTCTGATGCTGTACCCCAACTTGGGGTGTGCGAAGTCGTCAGGCGCGGCGCCAGGGACTCAGCGTCGGACACGTGGAATGGGAGAGGTTGGCTCAGGATCAGCAAGCACCTTGGCAGCGGCGTCGAGGAATCTCTCTGCTCCGGCTGATAGCGCCCGGAGCCTCGCATCTGTTTGCCCGATTGCTTCTCTCTCAGGAGATTCTTTCGACCTGAGGATGGCTACTTCGTCAAGGATGATGTGGGCCAACATGTCTAGCTGGTGGGCTAGTCGGTACATGGACCGTGGGCCTTCTACTTGTACAACCCCTCGTGCTCGCCTTATGGGTTCCATCTCCTCGCTTGCTACGCGTCGGGCGTCATGCAGGGGAGTGGGAACGTGAGCAGGTGCCAGCGCTCCCTGAAGGGACATGTCCTCCAGAATGTCCCAGTTCTTGTTGTACACGTCTTCTATCAGGGCATGGAAGGCCAAGTAGGCGTCCCGGCGCACCTGCCGCCGCCACTGTGCGTGCTCCGCTCTCGCCTGAATCCTTGCTTGCTTGATTGCTGACCAAAAAGCCAGCCCAGCACCAGCAGCGGTTCCGGCCGCACCGACTGCTGCTCCCGCTAGAGCCACAAGCCCCTCGTCCATGGCAGCTCAGCGTATGGGTAGAACGAGGTCGGCGGAGTCTCAATGTCCGAGTCAAGGCGCTCCCGCTGGCCTGTCCCCTTGATGCGAACTACCGGCGGGCGGTCGCTGAGGTCTGCCGGGCTGGCCACTCGGCTGCTTGGGTGCGTCGGAGCTCGACTGCGGTCACCGTGGTTGCTGTACTCCGCTGCTGTACAGCACGGCCACGTCGCCATCCGCCTCTGGTGGCATCAGCCACTGATGTCACCAGGCGTTCGCCCTGCGACGACCAATGTTCCCCGCCCTTCTGGCGGCGGCGCCGACGCAGAGTAAGCAGGCAGGCAAGTGTGCCAAGGGCCCATGCCCTCAGATTGGGCGCCTGTTTACCGTCGGCGACGCAATGCCTTGGCCCTGGTAACGAGGTCGTCGACTTCTGCGCTCTCGGACACGGGTGCCGAACCATCGTCGGACGAGCAACATGGCGGTTTCGTCCGGGCTTCAACTGGAGGAGTCTCGATTCCTGCCAGCCGGTACAAGGCCGTGTAGACGTTAAGGTCCGGGTCCTGGTCATGGGGGCCGATCAACAGAACCCAGGCGCGACTATGGGACTCGAACGCCACCACTGCGCGCAGCGAAGAGTGGATGTGCTTCACGCACAAGTGCTCCAGCAGACCGTCCCCGGCGAGACGGTAGCCAAGCGCAGTGCAGCCGCGAGCTGCCAGGTCATCAAGGAACCTCTCGAACTTTCGGCGCTTAGGCCCGCGCAAGTCTGCGCGCTGGCGGTCTGCCAGCACCGTCATGACAACCTCGACAGCCATTTCAGCAGCGTACGGTTCAACCGCCTTCTTGCCCGTCTGGACGCGGGCGAACGACACGGCCTTCTATTCGCCGCATCTGGTCCAGGCTATCGGCTAGATCATGCCTGTCGAGCAGCGCCTGATCCTGGAGCTTGGCCCACACAGCGTCCAGCAGGTTACGGTCCCGGCCTGCTGCCCGCAGGTCCTTCACCAGGTGCAGGACGGTGTGCAGCCGCTCAGGGTCGAGCAGTAGTCGAGGCTTCGTCGCCACGGGGGCAAGCAAGCCTTCGTCGGTCCAGGTCCGCACGGTTCGCTCGCTGATCGACAGCAAGCTCGCGGCGATACCTGCCCGCACTGGGCCAGCTTGGGCGATGAGGTTCCGGATTTCTTTGAGTAGGTCATCGCGTAGGTCGGGCTGTGGCACGCGTCGTGCGGTGTCCTCAACCCGCTCAACCTTCTCGAACAACCCGAGGATCATCTGTTCCTCGCGCTCTCGCGTGGTAGTCATGGCACACCTCCCATCTCTGCTTCCGACTATGGCACGGAAAATCGGAAGTGGCGACCCGCGCCGGTCACGCGTTGCGACTGGCGGGGTACTCACAGCGCGAGGGCCCGCACCATGGATCGGTGTGGGCGCTCGTGTACTGGGGCATCAGGACAGCGGCGCCGACCGGCAGGGCCAACGACAGCGCTCGAAACCGCCCACGGCCGATACCCGCACACCGACCCCAGCCAGCCCGGCGTCAGGCGACCGACGGTCGCAACCGCCACCCCGGCACACCAGCTCACGACAGCCCGCAGGCATCCACGCGGTCGGTGGAGCGGCTTTGGGCTGGAGCTGCCATGGGGTGAGTGATCATGGCCCCTTACGCTGGCCGCGATCGGGCAGTCCGTGGACCTGCCCGCAATAGCCCGATCTGGGGCCATGATCTTCGAGGCTCGCCCCATGGTGGCTGCCTAAAGCCGTGGAGCCGACCGCCCCAGCCACGGGGCAACGGCCCAGGTAGCAGGTGAGACCGCGGGCGTCCGTCGCCACGATCCGGCCTGATCGGTCACCCAAAGCGTCGGTGACCTTGAGGTGCGGCAATCCCTTGTACCCCTATGGTCCGGTGCTGGGTTCTTGGCCCTTTGGGGTGGGCGACGGGCGGACGGCGACACGCAGCGGTGACGGAGGCATGGAGCGGCGGGGCGGCGGCCGACCGGCGCCGCCCCCTTGTGGGGCCCTCGGTCCTTCGGATTGATCCCCTTTGGGGACGGCTCGGGCCTGGTGGGGTGTTCTTTGATGGGGTGTTCTTGATGCGTGCGCCTTGTGGTCCTGCGGGTGCTGAAGGGTTCTCCCCTCCTAGGTCGGATCGTGGCGACGGACGCCCGTGGGCTCGCCCGCGTCACCGGGGCTAACGCCTCTGGGCAAGGGTGGTTGGCGCCTTCGGGTGATCAGGCGGCCGCGAGCGGAGCGAGCCTTGATGAAGTAGGGAAACTCTGTCCGCGCGGTGATCCGGAACGTCTGGTCCAAGGCCCGTTGGCCGGATACGCCTACGCGTCTCGGTGTGCGGCTGTGGCCCGTCGGCCAAGCCATGATCGATTACGCCAGGGCGTCGGCCCGTTCGGCAAGGGCACGCAGCTCGTCAGAGGCCGCCCGACCTGCTACGAGCATCAGCTCCCTGATTGTGTCTCGTGCCGCGATGTGCGTCCGGATCATCTCGGGTGCCATGTCCTCGGCCTTGAGTAGGTAGTTGAGCGCATCGCCGAAGTGTCGCCGCTGGGTATGTGCGCGCCCTAGGTCCATCAGGAGTCGCGCCTGGCGTTCGACGGATAGACCGCTCGCGTCTAGGTCTTCGCCGATGTCGAGGGCTTCGCCTGCGTCGCCGAGTTCTACAGCGGTGGAGACTGCCTGAATCTCGACGTTGGTCGGGCCGAACTCCAAGTTGAAGTCGTTCCGGTCCTCAGCAAGTTGAGTGGCGACCGCGCGGGCCTGCTGGATCTGCTTGCGGGCGCTCGTCCGCTCACCGGCTCGGGCGTGGATGAGCGCCAGCATCAGGTGCAGGGAGCCGAGCACGGATAGGTGTTGCGGCGTCGGCTCGTGATCGTCTACGTACCGCCTCAGCGCGTTCACTGCCGTGGTCGTGGCGTGCTCGGCTTGGTCAAGGTGCTTGAGCCGGACGAATGCGTGGGCCAGACGGTAGATCCCGGCGAAGACACCCAGGGGCTCCCCGGACAGCTCGGCTTCGCGGATGGCGCGGTCCGCGGCCACCCACGCCGCGTCTGGCTCGTTCTGCCGGACGAAGGCCGCTGCCAGAGCCTGGTAGGTGCGGGCGCTCAGCCCGTGCAGCTCGGCGCGGTACTCCTGCGGTGCCGTTCGGGTCGCTCGTTCCAGGCGCGGAACCAACGGGCCTAGTGCAGCGCTTAGTTCGGCGAACTGGTCGGTGTGCGTCAGGTCCCAGATCCGTTCGGCCGCTTCGCGTAGGTCGGCCATCACGCTCGGCCGGAAGTCCTCGCGCGGGCTGAGTAGCACGTCCACCGCGGGATGCCCAGAGAGAACCAGGCGGGCCTGGTCGAGATCGTTCGTCTCGACAGGTGTGGTCGGCTCCGGTTCTGCTGCGGGGGGTGCATCGGGTTGGAGGACCTGGAGCGGCACGCCCAAGCCGTCGGCGAGCAGACGCAGCACATCCAGGCGGTTGACCGGCTGGATTCCCCGTTCCACCTGGGAAAGCCAGCTCGCCGTACGCCCGATCGCCGCAGCCAACTCGCTCTGGGTCAGGCCGCGCTGCTTGCGCAGGTCGGCCACTCGCGCGCCGAAGACGCGCCGCTCCTCGGAACTCACTGCTGAACTGCCACCTTCCCCGCGATCGCATCGAGGAACGTCACCTCGACACCTGCAAGGTACTGCTCGCGTTCGGCAAGGAAGTGCTTGGTGTGCGGCTGCGCCTCGTGCATGTCGAACGCCGCGCGGTCGGCGTAGAGCTCGTAGAACACGCGCACCATCGGCTCGCCCTCGGGGGTGTGCGTGACGTACGTGAGCGTGCCCGGTTCGCTCGCCTTGATCCCTTCCAGGGTGCGTGCGCACAGCTCATCGAACGCCCCCGCTGCCCGTTCGTCGCGCAGCGTGAAGCGGACGACCAGCCCGAATCCCTCGTTCATGTGCACTCCTCTCAGTCGCAGCCAGTCTTGCAGGAACGCAGACTTCCTACGAGTAGCAGAATCTCTTGACTCACAGAAACGCTGCGAGTACGTTCGTAGTCAAGCTGCTACCTGGAGTGATCCAGGTAGCTACCTGCTACGCGAAGGAGCGACGCTCATGCGTCAGATCCCTGTAGATGTCTCGACCGCCGCTGTGATGGTGGCGCAGCCTCCGCAGCCGAAGATTGCGAACCGTCAGACCGGTGAGGTCGCTACCGACCGCGAGACCGGCGCCACGCTGATGACGGTCGACGTGATGTTCGTGATGGACGGCACTGCCGAGATCCTGACCCTGACGGTCCCCGAGCCGGGCATCACCGGTGAGCTCACCATGGGCACCCCGGTCGGCTTGACCGGTGTGGTGGCGCGTCCGTGGGAGAACGAGTTCAACGGGCAGAAGCGGCACGGGATCAGCTTCCGCGCGGTGGCCGTCACCTCGCTGGCCGCGGGCGCGACGAAGCCGAAGGCGGCCTGAGCCATGGACTGGTTACTGCTCGGCCTCGCCCTGGCCCTGGTCGGAGTGGCGGTGTGGCTGCGCTGGCGGCGTCCGGCCTGGTACTGGCTCACCTTCGGCATCCTGCTCGCGATCGTCCGGGTCCGGGTGCGGTATGTGGCCGTGATGGACGCCTGTCAGCTGACCGTCCCGGTCACCCGGCTGCGGCTCGCGGTGTGTCGCATGTTCGGCTGGGAGATCCCGCGGCAGCGGGTTCCGCGGCTGATCCGGCTGGTCCCCACCCGGACCGGGCTGCGGTTGCGGATCAAGATGCGGCCCGGTCAGGACGCGTTCGAGTTCTCCGCCGCCGCGGACCGGCTGCGGCACTCCTTCGCGGTCCATCAGGTCACCTCCCGCGAGATCAAACCGGGCGTGGTGGAGATCTCGATGACTGGCTATGACGTCCTCAAGCGGGTGCAGATGCCCGCCAAGGTGGAACGGTCTGGGCTGCGGGTGCCGGTGGCGTTGTGTGAGGACGGCACGGTGCACTACCGGGACTACCGCCAAACGCCGCACTCGGTGACGCTGGGGGCCACTCAGTCCGGGAAGTCCGTCTACCAACGCCAAGTGATCAAAGAGCTGGCGGCGTTGCCGATCGCGCTGGTCGGTATCGACTGCAAGCAGGGCGTGGAACTGGCCCCGATGGCGCGGCGCTTCTCTGCCCTGGCCGACAACCCCGACGACGCCGCGGCGTTGCTGGAGGCGCTGGTGGTGCGGATGGAGGGCATCTACCGGATCATCCGCCGCGAGCAGCGGATCAGTGCGGATATCCCGGATGCGGAGATCACCGCGGACATCTGGGGACTGCCCGAGTCGTTGCGGCCGGTGCCGGTGCTGCTGACCATCGACGAAGTCGCGGAGCTGGCGTTGTTCAGCACGGTGGCGGAGAAGAAGCGCCGGGAGCGGATCATCACCGCCCTGGTCCGCCTGGCTCAGCTCGGCCGTGCGGCGGGGGTGTTCCTGGACCTGTACGGGCAGCGCTTCGGCTCCGAGCTCGGCGATGGCATCACCATGCTGCGTGCCCAGTTGACCGGCCGGACCGCGCACCGGGTCAACGACGAGTCGAGCGCGAAGATGGCGTTCGGGGACATCTCGCCGTATGCGGTGTTCGCCGCCACCCAGATCCCCAACCACCGGCCCGGCATGGCCGTGGTGGGCTACTCCACCGGCGAGTGGACCCGCATCCGCACCCCGCACATCTCGGTCCGCCAGGCCGTCAACGCCTGCAACCGGCACGCCCACCTGACGCCGGACCTGCCGGAGCTGGTCCGCTTCCGGCCGCTGGCCCCCGCCGCGCCCATCACGGCGCCCACCGCGGTCGAGACCGTCAAGGCCGCCTGACACCACCCCTCTGTTCCACCGGTCGGCGTGACCGTCTCGCGCCAGGTCCCTACCTGTTCCATGCCGAAAAAGGCCCCACCGAAGGAGAGATCACGTGTCCCGTCGCACCGACGACTACGACCGCAGCGCCCGTCTCATCAGCGACGCCGCCGACTACGGCGAAGGCTCCGGCTCCGACGTGGAGTTCGCCAGCCTCGTCGTCAACTCCCTGCTGGAGCAGAGCAAGCGCGAAGAGCAGGGCACCTACCCGCCTGCCGGGCACGACTACCCCCGCACGGACCGGTGAGCGTCATGTGCTGGCGCTGCGAGGACCTGAATCGCACCGTGCTGATGCTCGGGGACCTGTGCCTGTACGCCGAACACCCCGCCGCGGATCAGCACTTCACCGACATCGTCGGCGCCGGTCTGGCGCTGTCGCTGCCGGTGGACATCGCCCCGCCCGGGTACGGCCTCCCGCCGCTCGACGACGGGGACGGGGAGTGCTGAGCATGGCTACCAAGCGGATGCCGAAGACCCCGGCGAGCGGACCGACCACCGCCAAGTGTGGCCCGTGCAAGGGCACCGGCGAGGTCCCGGTCCCGGTCCGGGTCGGCCGCAACCGGCGCGTGGTCGGCGCACAGAACGGGATGTGCCTGGGCTGCTTCGGCACCGGCCAAGCCCCGCCGCCGGACACGACCAGGCCCCCGGCCTGATCCCGTTCCTGGGCACGGGGCGGCTGGACATCGCTCCCCGCCCCGTGCCCGGCCCAACCCGATGGAAGGAGGACCCGTGATGCGCCCCACGTTCCGCTTCGACGCCGTGCTCGTACAGGCGGTTATTGCCGGTGCGCTGTCCTTCGCCCACCTGCACGACATCGCCGCCGCCGCGGGACAGTCCGGCTGGAAAGCCTGGGCCTACCCGGTCAGCGTCGACCTGCTGCTCGTGGTCGCCTGGCGCCGCCTGCGTACCGGTGGACCCGCCCGGCTGGCCTGGTGCTGGTTCCTGATCGCGCTGATCGCCTCGCTCGGGGCGAACGTCGCCACCGCGGGGTTTCTGGACCTCTCGGAGCCTCCGGCCTGGCTGCGGTTCCTGGTGGCTGGATGGCCCGCGCTGGCCTTCCTGGGCGGCACCCTCCTCGCCCACACCCCCACCCCGGATCGCACCCCCAAGCCCGCACCCCGGCCCGACCTGCCGGTCGAGCTGCCCACGGACTCTGCGCCTGCACCTGAGGTGGAGAACGCTGAGCCGGTTCCGGCGCTGCCGGTCTCCGCACCCGAGTCCGCGCCTGAGCCCGCGGTGGAGGTTCCGTCGGCGCTGGTGGCGCATGCCCGCAAGGTCGCCGACGACTACCGCGCCCGGACCGGCGCCGCGATCGACCCCGACATGCTGCGCGCCCGGCTCGGGGTCCCTGCCCCGATGGCCGACGCGATCGCCGCTCAACTCACCTGACCCGCACCACCACCCGGAAGGAAAGGACTGTCATGCCGATCGGCTACATCATCCGCAAGCTCAGCCAGAAGGGCCCGATCACCGTCGGCACCGCCCACACTCGCCGCGGCCAGATCACCTATGTCGCCTCCTGCGGCGCCGAGGACTGCGGCTGGTCGGTGGAGCACGCCACTGTCACCGCGGTCGAGGTCGCTGCCCAGGGCCACCGCTGCCGTGTCCGCTGACTGGCAAGGGAGTTCGTCATGTCTGTGCCGCTCTGGCTCGCCCTGATCATCATCGGCTACCTCGGCATCAAGCTGATCCGCCCGCCGCTGTGGTTCGTCCTGGTGCTGCTCGCGGGCGGCTACCTCCTAGCCGACAGCCTGCTCGCCCCGGTCATCGACTCCGCCACCAAGTAACCCACCCTGGAGGGAGAACCTGATGCTCCACCCCCGCATCCCGGCCAATCCGACCCCGACCGGCGAAACCATCCCGCTGATCACCACCGCGACCGCGGTCGACCAGCACCCCCACGCGCACGTCCCGGCTCCGCACGCTGCGGCCCTGTGCTCCTGCCAGCACCCGGCTCCGCCGCCCGCCGTGCCGGTGCCGTCCCGAACTGGAGTGCAGCTCACCCCCGGCGCCCTGATCACTGTCGTCATCGGTGGCACCGCCACGGTGCTCGTCGTCGGCGCGGTTCTGGTCTCGCTGCTGCTCGCGGTCGCCGTTACCGGCGTCTCGCTCACCATCTGCGCCCTGGTCATCCGCTCACTGCTGACCACCGAGCCCCCGGCGCCCAAGCGACGCTGACCGGCCCTCCGGGGCGGCTTTCACCGCCAAGCTTCCGCCGCCCCGGACGGCCCAGCCCCTGCCCGATCTCTCAACCGGAAGGAACCTCCATCATGCCCGAGCTCGACCAGGCGCCTGCCCGGATCTGCCCGAACTGCGACGGCTTCCCCGCGGTGGCCATCACCCTGGGCGGCCGCAACCGGCATGGCCACCTGCGCACCGTCGTTGCGCACTGCCCGGCCTGCCACGGCACCGGCACCCAGCCCCTCGCCGCGTCGGTGCGGGAGGTGGCCCGTGTCTGACCCCCTCCTGGACCCGGTCGTCCTGGGCGACGTCCTGCGGGTAGCCGCGGACCCCGGCTTCGACCGCTGGCGCGAGCAGATCCGCCGCACCGGGGGCTGCGCCAACCCCGTGCACCTGACCGGCTGGAGTCTGGCCAAGGACAAGGCCACCGGCCAGACGCTGCACCACTACTCCACCCAGCAAGAGCCGGGTGGTCGGCTGCGGATCGCCTGCGGCAACCGCCGTGCTTCTCGCTGCCCGGCCTGCGCCTACACCTACGCCGGGGACACCTACCACCTGATCCGCGCCGGACTCGCCGGAGACCCGAGCAAACACATCCCCGCCACCGTCCGCGACCACCCCCGCGTGTTCGCCACCCTCACCGCCCCCTCCTTCGGACCCGTCCACAACCGCCCCGACCGCGGCCGGTGTCGCTGCGGTACCCGGCACGGCGAGGACGACTCCGTACTCGGTACCGCGCTCGACCCCGAGTCGTACGACTACACCGGGACGGTGCTGTTCAACAACCACACCGGGGACCTGTGGCACCGCTTCATCAACCGGCTACGCCGCGAGATCGCCGCCCGCGCTGGGATCACCCAACGCCAACTCACGGACACCGCCCGGCTGTCGTACGGCAAGGTCGCCGAATTCCAGAAGCGCGGCGCGATCCACTTCCATGCCGTGCTCCGCCTCGACGGACCCGACGGACCCGAAGATGCCCCGCCCGCGTGGGCCACCGTTGCTCTGCTCACCGACGCGATCCGGGCGGCTGCCGCGCACGCCTACACCACCATCACTGTCCCCGCGGCCGCCGATCAGCCCGTCCGTGCCTTCCGCTGGGGTGCTCAGCTCGACATCCGGCCCATCCACGCCTTCGACGACGGCACCGACATCACCGAGCAGGCGGTCGCCTCGTACGTCGCCAAGTACGCCACCAAAGCCGCGGAGACCACCGGCACGTTAGACCGGCGCATCGGCGAGATCGCCGAGCTCGACCGCCACGCGGTGCCCGACCACGCCCGACGGTTGATCGAGGCCTGCAAACGGCTCGATCCGCTCTACCCGGACCGGCGCCTGTGGGCGTGGGCGCACATGCTCGGCTTCCGCGGCCACTTCTCCACCAAGTCCCGCCGCTACTCCACCACCCTCGGCGCGCTCCGCCAGATCAGAGCCGACTACCGCACCACCCAAGAACGCCAAGCCCACGGCCTGAACGACACCGAACCCGACACCGTCCTCGTCCTGGCCGACTGGCAATACGCCGGACACGGCCACACCCCCGGCGAATCCGCCCTCGCCGCATCAATCGCGCAAGACATCCGCACCAACCGCGAAACCGCCCGCGAAGCCCTCGCCGACCAGCGTGACCTGGAACTGGAAGGGGACCAGAGCCATGAATGACCGCTACCTCAGCGTCACTCAGGTCGCCGAAGTCCTCGGCACCACGGTCCGCTTCCCCCGCCGCCTGATCGAGGAACGCCGGATCAGGTACGTCAAGGTCGGGCGTCACGTCCGTATCCCCGAGAGCGCCGTACGGGACTACATCGAAACCCACACCGTAGAGCCCGTGCGGCGTCGGCGGACCCGCTACAGGAGGGCTACCTGATGGCTGGCAAGAAGCGGCGCTTTGGCCGCATCCGTAAGCTCCCCTCTGGCCGCTTTCAGGCGCGTTACCTGGGGCCCGATGGCGTCGACCGCCCGGCGCCGATCACCTTCGAGACCTCGGGCGACGCAGACGACTGGCTTGCGGAGAAGCAGACCGAGGTGCGCGGGGGCGACTGGGTAGATCCTGACGCGGGCGCGGTGAACTTCAAGGAGTACGCGCTCAAGTGGGTCAAGGAACGGCGTCTCGCGGCCACTACGGATGAGTTGTATCGGCGGAACTTACGGCTGCACGTCTTCCCGACCTTCGGAAGCCTGGACCTTGACGAGATCACCGCGCCTCGGGTCCGTGCCTGGCGCTCCGAGCGGCTCGACTCGACAGGGGCCGACAGCACGGTCGCCAAGTGCTACCGGCTGCTCAAGGCGATCCTGGAGACCGCTGTCGACGATGAGCTGATCCGCCGAAACCCGTGTCGGATTCGCGGTGCGGGCAAGGAGTCTGCGGCTGAGCGGCGGATCGCCAGTGTCCACCAGGTCGATGCGCTCGCCGACGCGATCGGGGTCCGGTGGCGGCTGATGGTCTACCTCGGGGCATACGGGCCGCTGCGTCCTGAGGAACAGGCTGAACTCCGGCGCAAGGACGTGGACCTGGACACGATGACGATCTGCGTCCGCAAGGCCGCTCCCGAGCTGACGACCGGTCGGAGGGCCATCGGCGACACCAAGTCGGAAGCAGGCAAGCGGTACGTGGTCCTCCCGGAGTTCCTGCGTACGGATCTCAGGCGTCACCTCGACTGGTACGCGGAGAAGGGCCCAGAGGGACTGCTCTTCGTCGGGGAGAGGGGTGCTCCGTTCAGGCGAAGCAGCTTCGGCCGGAAGTGGCGCAAGGCTCGTTCCAAGGTCGGGATGCCGGACGGGTTCCGCTTCTACGATCTTCGTCACACCGGACACACGCTGTCGACCCGATCCGGGGCCACGCTGAAGGACACGATGGTGCGCGCCGGGCAGTCCTCCGAAAAGGCTGCTCTGATCTATCAGCACTCGGACGGGGAGCGTCAGCAGGAGGTTGCTGGCGGTCTGGACAAGATGGTGCGTTCCGAGCGGAAGAAGGTCGCGAAGAAGAAGCGGAAGAAGGCCAACGCCAAGCCGGATGATCAAGCATCGGGCACGCAACGGGCACGGGACTCTTAGATGGGTCTAGACAACAAAGAAGCCCCTGGCCGCTGGCCTGGGGCTTTCTGCTGGAGCGGGTGACGAGAATCGAACTCGCGCTCTGAGCTTGGGAAGCTCATGTTCTACCATTAAACTACACCCGCGCGAAGCGAGCCGTGCTCGGCTGCATCGTTCGGAAACGATACCTCATCGAAGGCCCCCGGTGTATCTGCCGCGGGGTCTTCGTGGCGTTCGGGGTGGGGAAGTGGGTGCGCGGGGCGGGAGTTGGGGCGTAGCGTGAGGGGCGGAGTGCCGCCTGGAGTGGCGTCCCTTTCATCCCGTAATGTGGGCGTTCGTCGTTGGTGACCCACTGACTTACTGGGGAAGGGCTCGAGGACTTGATGGAGCGCACCGTCGTCCGTTGTGCCGAGGGGCACGTATTCAGCACCGCTTCGTTCCCGATGCAGCAGCTCGGTGCCGAGCGCATCGGGCCTGGGCGGCTGCTCCGCTGCCCGCGTTGTGCTCGGCTGCGGCATTCTGTGCCGGTGGAGCGGGCCAGAGGGTAGGGAGCGCGTACGTAGGTAGGACCGGGCGCGTGGGGCTGTCGCGGAGTCGGATTGCGGCGGGCCCGCGCGCCCTGCGTATCCTCAGGGCGTGCTTCTCTCTGACAAAGACATCCGGGCCGAGATCGACGCCGGACGGGTGCGGATCGATCCGTACGACGAATCCATGGTGCAGCCCTCGAGCATCGACGTGCGGCTTGACCGTTACTTCCGGGTGTTCGAGAACCACCGTTACCCGCACATCGACCCCGCCGTCGAGCAGGCTGACCTCACCAGGATGGTCGAACCCGAGGGCGACGAGCCGTTCATCCTGCACCCGGGGGAGTTCGTGCTCGCGTCCACGTACGAGGTCATCTCGCTGCCTGACGACCTGGCCAGCCGGTTGGAGGGCAAGTCCAGCCTGGGGCGGCTGGGGCTGGTCACGCACTCGACCGCCGGGTTCATCGACCCCGGGTTCTCCGGGCATGTGACGCTCGAGCTGTCGAACCTCGCGACGCTCCCGATCAAGCTGTGGCCAGGGATGAAGATCGGCCAGCTGTGTATGTTCCGGTTGTCGTCACCGGCCGAGTTCCCGTACGGGAGTGATCGGTACGGGTCCCGTTATCAGGGGCAGCGCGGGCCTACGGCTTCGCGGTCGTTTCTTCAGTTCCATCGGACTCAGGTGTGAGTGAGAGCGGGTGAGTGAGGGCGAGGGCGGCGATCGCCGCGGGCGATCGTTGGGCTCGCGTTAACCCGGTGCGGGGTCGCGCTTCACCTACCGTCGCCGGGCGTGCAGCACGATGCGGCGCTATGAGACCCCGCAACCGCATACTTGTCGTGGCCGCCGCCGCAGTCATCGGCGCCACCGCGCTGTCGCCCCTGACCGCCACCGCCGTGAACGAGAACGAGATGGCCGCTGGTCGGCAGGATGGCGTCGGCCTCGATCTTGCCTTCCTCGGCCGCTACTCCACCGGCTCGTTCGACGAGAGCGCCGCGGAAATCACCGCGTACGACGCGGACACCCGCCGGGTGTTCACGGTCAACGCCAAGGCGGGCACGGTCGACATCCTCGACATCAGCGACCCTGCCCAGCCCCGTAAGACGGGCGAGCTGGCGACTCCGGGCGCCAACAGCGTGGCGGTGCACAAGGGCCTGGTCGCGGTGGCGCAGCAGGCGGAGCGGAAGACCGACCGGGGAACGGTGTCGTTCTTCCGCGCGGCCGACGGCAAGAAGCTGCGTACGGTGACCGTGGGCGCGCTGCCCGACATGGCGACGTTCACCCCCGACGGACGGCAGGTCGTCGTCGCCAACGAGGGCGAGCCGGACTCGTACTGCGCGGGCGAAGGCGCGGGCGAGGGAGCGGGCGAGGGGGCGGTCGACCCGGTCGGTTCGGTGAGCGTCATCGACGTGCGGCGCGGCACCGTACGCACGGCGGGCTTCGAGAAGTGGGACAGCGAGCGGAAGACGGCGAAGCTGCGCGCGGCGGGCGTACGGATCACCGGGCCCGGCGCGTCCGCGAGCCAGGACCTGGAGCCCGAGTACGTCGCGGTCTCGGCGGACAGCCGCACGGCGTGGGTCACGCTGCAGGAGAACAACGCCATGGCCATCGTCGACCTCAAGCACGCCAAGGTCCGCAAGATCAAGCCGCTCGGCCTCAAGGACCACAGCCTGCCCGGCAACGGCCTGGACGCGTCGGACAAGGACGGCGGGGTCAACATCGCCCAGTGGCCGGTGAAGGGCATGTACCAGCCGGACTCGATCGCCGCGTTCACCTCCGGCAAGGGCAAGGGCAAGGGCAAGGGCAGGAAGCCGTACACGGTCGTGGCCAACGAAGGCGACGCCCGCGACTACGCCTGCTACGGGGAAGAGGTACGTGTCAAGGACCTCGACCTGTCCCCCACCGTCTTCCCGAACGCCACCGAGCTGCGACAGGACGCCGCCCTCGGCCGCCTCGCGGTGACGTCGTCCTCGCCGCGTGACGCCGCGGGCCGTGTCACGGAGCTGCACGCCTTCGGCGGCCGGTCGTTCTCCGTACGGGACGCCAAGGGCCGCCTGGTCTGGGACTCGGGCGACGACTTCGAGCAGCTGACCGCACGCCTGCACCCCGACCATTTCAACAGCACCAACTCCAAGAACAACTTCGACTCCCGCAGCGACGCCAAGGGCCCCGAGCCCGAGGGCCTCACGACGGGAACGGTGAACGGCACCCCGTACGCCTTCGTCGGCCTTGAGCGCGTCGGCGGGATCGTCGCGTACGACCTGACCGACCCGCGCAGCCCGAAGTTCGCCGGTCACCTCAGCACCCGCGACTTCACCGGCGACCCGGCCGCGGGCACGGCGGGCGACCTCGCCCCCGAGGGCCTGCACTTCATCCCGGCCGCCGACAGCCCGAACGGCAAGCCGCTGCTGGTCGTGGGCCACGAGGTGTCGGGCACGACGGCGATCTACCAGGTGGGTTAGGACACCGGCCCCGCCCGCCGCACAGCTGCCGCACAGCTGCCGCACAGCTGCCGCGCAGCTGCCGTTCAGCTTCTCAGAACGTGCCCAACTTGATGATCGAGAGCAGCGCGATCAGCTGGATCGACGACGCCGCCAGCGCCTTCGGCCACGGCAGGTCGTGTGACTTGCTCACCATCAGCGTCAGCAGCGCGCCCGCCCCCAGCCACGTCGCCCAGCCGACCACCTGCACGAACGACGCGTCGCCGCCCAGGAACATGGCGAAGAGGAGGCGGGGCGCGTCCGTGAGCGACATGATCAGCATGGACAGGCCGACCGTGGGCTGCCAGGCGCCGTCGCCGCCCAGCTGGCGGGCCAGGGTGTGGGTGACCACGCCCAGCATCAGGGCGCTGAGCACGATCGCGACGCCCGTGGTCAGGACGATCGGGACGGTGGTGGCGAGGGTGGAGTTGATCGCCTCGTCGCGGGCCTCGTCGAAGCCGAAGACCGCCAGCAGGCCGTAGAGGAACGTGACGATGAGGGCCGGGCCCCACAGCGCGTAGTCGCGCATCTGCAGGAAGGTCGGCCCGGGGCGCAGGACCACGCCCCTGAGCAGGTCCTTCCAGTGCAGGCGCGGCCCGACGGGGGGCGCGGGTGTGGTGCCCGCGCGGTAGGTCTCGCCCTGGCTGTACGGGTCGTCGCCGAGGGAGAACGCCTGGGTGTGGCCGGGGTTGTTGCTCGCCGCGTACGGGTCGTGGGGCGCGGGCGCGCTCGGCTGGTACGGGTCCGAGAAGTACTCCGGCTCACCGTGCGCGCCGCCGCCGTGGGCCCCACCGCCCCGGGCCCCGCCGCCGTGCGCTCCGCCTGCCTGGGGCCACTGCGGCTGGCCGGGGTAGCCCGGCGTGCCCGGTCGCCCCTGCTGCGGGTACGGGTGCGGCTGCGGGTGCGCGGGCGGGCCGCCGTACGGCGACTGCTGGCCGTACGGCTGTTGCTGCTGCTGCGAGGGTTGCCGCGGTCGCGGTTGCTGTGAGCGGTTGTCCCGGCCGCGTCCGATCCTGAATCCTGCCACGTCAACGAACGTACCTGGTCCTGCTGGGTGGTGGTGCGGGGAGGCCCGAAGAGGGGTGGTTTGCGGCCGACCTGTGACAACCCCTAAGGGGTGCCCGGCGCGTACCCGGCGCGTACCCGGCGGGGTACACCCGGACACGAGTAAGGGGCCGCCCGACCGTGTGTACGTCGGGCGACCCCTCGCCTCTCCCTCATGTGCCGTGTGCGCTGTATGCGCTGTATGCGCTGTATGCGCTGTATGCGCTGTGTGCGCTCTATGCGCCGTATGGAGCTACTTCACAGGCTCCGGCTCCGGCGCGTCCGCGCCCTCCGCCTCCCCCGCCGGAGGCGGCGTGTCGGCCGGAGCCTTGACCGAGTCGAGCAGCAACTGCGCGACGTCCACGACCTGGAGGGCCTCCTTGGCCTGGCCGTCGTTCTTCTTGCCGTTGACCGAGTCCGTCAGCATGACGAGGCAGAACGGGCACGCCGTCGACACGATGTCCGGGTTGAGGGACAGCGCCTCGTCCACGCGCTCGGTGTTGATGCGCTTGCCGATGCGCTCCTCCATCCACATCCGCGCACCACCGGCGCCACAGCAGAAGCCGCGCTCCTTGTGCCGGTGCATCTCCTGCTGGCGCAGGCCGGGCACGGCGGACATGATCTCGCGCGGCGGCGTGTAGATCTTGTTGTGGCGGCCCAGGTAGCAGGGGTCGTGGTACGTGATGAGGCCCTCGACCGGCGTCACCGGGATCAGCTTGCCCTCGTCGATGAGGTGCTGGAGCAGCTGGGTGTGGTGGATGACCTCGTAGTCGCCGCCGATCTGCGGGTACTCGTTGCCGAGGGTGTTGAGGCAGTGCGGGCAGGTGGCGACGATCTTCTTCGCCGTCTTCGGCTTCTTGGTCGACTCGTCCTCGTCGTCCTCGCCGAAGGCCGCGTTCAGCGTGGCGACGTTCTCCATGCCGAGTTCCTGGAACAGCGGCTCGTTGCCCAGGCGGCGTGCCGAGTCACCGGTGCACTTCTCGTCGCCGCCCATGATCGCGAACTTGACGCCCGCCATGTGCAGCAGCTCGGCGAAGGCCTTGGTGGTCTTCTTCGCCCGGTCCTCCAGCGCGCCCGCGCAGCCGACCCAGTACAGGTACTCGACCTCGGTCAGGTCCTCGATCGTCTTGCCGACGACCGGCACCTCGAAGTCGACCTCCTTCGTCCACTCCAGGCGCTGCTTCTTGGCCAGACCCCAGGGGTTGCCCTTCTTCTCCAGGTTCTTGAGCATCGTGCCCGCCTCGCTGGGGAAGCTGGACTCGATCATCACCTGGTAGCGGCGCATATCGACGATGTGGTCGATGTGCTCGATGTCGACCGGGCACTGCTCCACGCATGCGCCGCAGGTGGTGCAGGACCACAGCACGTCCGGGTCGATGACGCCGTTCTCCTCGAGCGTCCCGATCAGCGGGCGCTCGGCCTCAGCGAGCGCGGCGGCGGGGACGTCCTTCAGCTGCTCCTCGCTCGCCTTCTCCTCGCCCTCCATCGTCTTGCCGCCACCCGCCAGCAGGTACGGGGCCTTGGCGTGCGCGTGGTCGCGCAGCGACATGATCAGGAGCTTCGGGGACAGCGGCTTGCCGGTGTTCCAGGCGGGGCACTGCGACTGGCAGCGGCCACACTCCGTACAGGTGGAGAAGTCGAGGAGGCCCTTCCAGGAGAACTGCTCGACCTGGGAGACACCGAACACGTCGTCCTCACCCGGGTCGGTGAAGTCGATTGGCTTGCCGCCGGACGTCATCGGCTGGAGCTCGCCGAGAGCGGTTCCGCCGTCCGCGTCGCGCTTGAACCAGATGTTGGGGAAGCCGAGGAAGCGGTGCCAGGCCACACCCATGTTGGTGTTGAGGCTCACCGTGATCATCCAGACCATGGTGGTGCCCAGCTTGATCATCGCGAAGAAGTAGACGAGGTTCTGCAGCGTTCCGACGCTCATGCCGTCGAAGAGCAGGACCAGCGGGTACGAGGCGAAGTACGCGGCGTCGTAGCCCTCGACGTGGTGCAGCGCGCCCTCCAGGCCGCGCAGGACCATGATCGCCAAGCCGATGATGAAGATGACGTACTCGACGAAGTACGCCTGGCCCATCTTGGAGCCCGTGAACCGGGACTTGCGGCCCGCCCGCGAAGGCAGGCTGAGCAGGCGGACGGCCATCAGCGTGAGGATGCCGAGGGTGGTCATCGCGCCGATGAACTCGATGTACATCTCGTACGGCAGGAAGGTGCCGATGACGGGGAGCGTCCAGTCCGCCTTGAACAGCTGGCCGTAGGCCGTGATGATCGTCGGCGGCAGCGTCAGGAAGCCAATCGCCACGAACCAGTGGGCGATGCCGACGACGCCCCATCGGTTCATGCGCGTATGCCCGAGGAACTCCCGGACCAGGGTGACGCTGCGCTGGTACGGATTGTCAGTCCGCGTCCCGGCCGGTACGGGCTGGCCGAGCCGGAAGTAGCGCGCGAACTGCGCGATGGCGCGGCCTAGCAAGGCGACGCCGACCGCGGTCAGGGTCAGCGACACGATGATCGCGGCGAGTTGCATTTGGGGGCTCCTCGGGCCTGCGAGGTGGGGCTTTGGTGGGCTTCAGGTCGATTACTAAGCAGTAACTTATGCAGTCCGTCTGAGGGTACCCATTTATCACGCCGCACTGTAGCCAGGGTCGCGGTGATCTGCGTCGCTGAGGGTTGCCTTGGTGTGTGGCGAGCGTGTTCGGTCAGGGGTTTGTTTGATGATTCCGATCGTGTTATTCACCACATATTGCGACATTTAGGGCTAGCTTGTCACCGTGCTCTATGGGACCGCGGCGGCGCTCGGCGCCCTGCTGCTTACCGCTGTACTTACTGGACTGGTGCGCAGGTTCGCCCTGTGGGCCGGGGTCGGGCTTGCCGATCGGACGGGACGGGCCGGTCGGGCTGATCGGGCTGGTCGGGCTGGTCGGACAGGTCGGGACGGTCGGACAGGTCGTGCCGGTGGTGCCGGTGGTGCCGGTGGTGCCAGTGGTGCCGGTGGTGTCGGTCGTGCTGTTCGCGTGCCTCGTGTTGGGCCGGGCGGGCGTGTTGGCCGCCCGACACCCCGCATCGGCGGTGTCGCGGTCGCCGTCGGCACGCTGCTCGTCTGCGTGCTCTGCGCCGTCTGCGTCGGCCGTACGGCGCTGGAGCCCGGCCCGCGCACGCTGACGCTGCTCACGGCCGCTGGCGTGGTGGCCCTGCTGGGGCTCGTACACGATCTGCGCCCGCTGCGCGCCCGGCCACAGCTGGTCGTCGAGGCCGCGGCCGCGATCGCCGTCGTGTACGGCAGCGGGCTCACGCCGCTCAGCGGGGCACTCGCCGTCCTCTGGATCGTCCTCGTCACCCACGCCTTCGGCGGTCTTGACCACGCGGACGGGGCGGCGGGCCTGGTCGGCGTCGTCACCGCGATCGGGCTCGCGCTGGGCGCGGCCGCCGCGGGGCTCGCCGGGCTCGCCCTGGTCCTGAGCGTGCTGGCCGCGTCCGTCGGGGGCTTCCTCGTCCATAACTGGCAGCCGGCCCGGATTCACCTCGGTACCTGTGGTGCGCGCTTCCTGGGCTTCCTGCTCGCGTCGGCCGCGATCCTGGTGCACGTCGGCCACCCGGCGCTGCCCAGCGTGGCCGCGCTGTTCGCGCTGACGGCTGTGGTCAGCGCCGACGTCGTGCTGGCCCTGCTCGCCCGGCTGTCCCGTCGGCGTGCGGGGCGTCCGCTGCCGCCTGTCGGCGCCGACCACATCGCGTACCGGCTGCGCCGCGTCGGGCTCACCGCGCAGGGGACGGCCGTCGTCCTCGCCGTGTTCGCCGTCGCCGGTACGTTGACGGGCCTGCTGGTGCACCGCGGGACGCTCGGCCCCGCCGCCGTACTGCCGCTGGCGGGTGTCCTGCTGCTGGCGGTCGGGGGGCTGCTCGCGGTGCGGGTGTACGGGGCTGGGGCATCGCCCCGTACGTCCAGGACGCGGGCGCCGGGTGCGGGCGGAGGGGCGCCGCCGCTGCCTCCCAGCCCGCCTGGCCGGGTCGCCGCCCCGCGTTCGGCCCGCTCGGCACCCAGGGCGAGCGGCGTACGGCTCCCGCTCCCCGGGCACGGCTTCCGGCGGCGGGCCGACGACGTACCACCACAGTCCGCAGCAGACCTGGCAAGGGGCTGACGATGACCACGACGACGACGCCTGATCCGGGACGGAGGCCGGGACGGAGACGGGGGCCGAGTTCGGGACCGAGTTCGGGACTGGAGCGGGGACTGGAATCGGGCCCGGGCCTGGAACCGGGACCGAAACCGGGGGACACCGGCGAGCGCGTCGCACGCGCCGCCTCCGAGGCCCGCGCCGCCTTCGCCGCCCACACGGCGGCCCGCGCCACCCGTGCCACCGGAGCCGCCCGCGCCACCCGGGGCACAACCGACGGCGTACCCGACGCCGGTGCCGGTGTCGCCGCCGCGACCGTCAGCTGCGCCGGAGTGCCGCTGGCCGCCCTACGCCCCGCCGAGGCCGCCGCCGCGGTCGTACGGCTCGCCGCAGGCGGCACCGCGGCCGACGTCCACCTCTGCGACGCGTACGCCCTCGCCCTCGCCGACCGCGACCGGAGACTGCGCGGACTGCTGCGTTCCGCCGCACTCAACCTCCCCGACGGCCCCGGCGTGGGCTGGGCCAACCGCCTCGTCCACCACGACCGCCGACTCCCCCGCGAGCGCGTGCACGGACCGGAACTCCTGCTGGACGTGTTCCGCGTCGGCGAGTCCGTCGGCCTGCGCCACTACCTCATCGGGGTGACCCCGGCGTCCGTCGACCGCCTCAGCTCCGCACTCCTGGACCGCTACCCCCGCGCCCGCGTCGTCGGCGCCGAGGCCCCGCCACGCCGCGAACCCACCGCCGAGGAACGGCGGGCCCAGCTCACCCGCATCAGGGACAGCGGCGCCCAACTCGTCTGGCTCGGCCTCGACGCCCCGCGCCAGAACCGGGAGGCCGCCCAACTGGCCGCCGCACACCCCGCCGTGTACGTCGCGGTCGGGCGCGCGGCGGTCGACCAGGTGTCGGGGGCGGCGCGGCGGCGGGGGGTTGGGTGGCGCCGGGCGCTGTGGAACAACCCCCGGTTCGTGTGGGCCGTAAGTAAAGGAGCGGTACGGGTATGACCCTCGTCCACCGGGCCCGCGAACTGGCCCAGCGCATCACCACCGGAGCCGGCGTTGGCCCTGCCCTCCGCCGCCCGCCGACCCCGCCCTGCTGGTCAGGCCCGCAGCTCGTCCAGTTGCTGCACCGGTACGCCGTCGACCTGGTCCTCGACGTCGGCGGGCGCTCCGGCGGCTACGGCACCCAGCTCCGGCGCGGCGGCTACCACGGCCGCATCGTCTCGTTCGAGCCGCTCAGAGCCCCGCGCGCCGCGCTGCACCGCGCGGCGGCGGCCGACGAGCGCTGGTCCGTACTGCCCTTCGCGCTCGGCGACACCAGCGACGGTCAGCCGACCGGGCCGCGCCGCCTGGACGACCTGTGGGAGGAGGTCGTAGCCCCCGGCGAACGGGTCTTCCTGAAGCTGGACACGCGCGGCCACGAGGCACGGGCGCTGCGCGGCACCGGCGAGTACATCACCGAGTGCGCGGGCCTCCAGACCGGAACATCCCTGGGACCGGGACCGGGACCGGGACCGGGTCCGGGTCCGGACCCGACCCCTGCCCTCCCCTTCAACCACACCCTCAGCTACGCCCAGCAGACCCTCGGCCTCACCCTGATGTCCGTCGTCCCTGGCCCCTCGCACCCGGAGTCCGGCCAGATGCTGAGCTGCGAACTGGTCCTGTTCAAGGACGACGAGGAGTGCCAGCACGAGGAAGAGGACGGCGTAGCGCACCCGTACACCGTGCCGTGACGCCGTACGCACGTTACGCAAGATGACCCGGGACGCGGGGGGCCGGGCGGGTACTTGACGCGATATCAGTCTCCAGTTCGACTGCTCTAGTCCGACTGCTCTGGTTCTAGCTGGTTCTAGCCAGAAGGAGACCGCAACCTCCATGCGCCCTACCAACCCCGCCACCAGCCCCGCCCAATACGACGCCGTCGGCGAGCGCTACCTCCAGTTCAAACGGTCCCACAACCCCCTCCCGGAGCAGCACACCGTCCGCAGGCTCCTCGGAAACGTCAGTGGCGCCGACGTACTCGACCTGGCCTGCGGCTACGGGCACTACACCCGGCTGGTCAAACAACTCGGCGCCAAGACCGCCGTCGGCGTCGACATCTCGGCCGAGATGGTCGCGCTGGCCCGTCGGATCGAGCAGGACGAGCCGACCGGCGCCGCGTACCACGTCCACGACGTCGCCAGCATGCCGGTCCTGGGCACCTTCCAGGCCGCGACCGCGGTCTGGCTGTTCAACTACGCCGACAGCCCCGACCAGTTGGCGTCCATGTTCACCGCGCTCCACGCCAACCTGCTCCCGGGCGGCCGCCTGGTCGCCATCACCATCGGCCCCGACTACGACCCTTCCGGCCCCTCCTGGGAGCCGTACGGGCTCCGGGTCGTCGACGCGGCCCCCGGCTTCCGCCACACCGAGCTGGCCATGGACATCCTGTCCACACCTCCGACCCGGCTGCGCTACCGCCGCTGGGACCGCGACGTCTACGAGGAAGCCGCCACCTCGGCCGGACTCGCGGCCCCCGTCTGGCACCCCGCCGAGATCCCCGCGGACGCGATAGCCAGAAAGGGCGAGGCCTACTGGCAGCCCTACCGCGCGAACCCGTTCCTCGCAGCCTTCGACACCTACCGCCCCCGCACCTGAGACCTCCCGCGAACCGAGAAGTTGCCGTTCGGCGTCGTGCTGTGTTGGATGCTGGCCGGTCTTTTGAGTGGTCTTCTGAGTCGCGGGGGAGAGTGCGCGTGAGTCACGCAGTAGCGGTCTACGAGGAGGGGCGGTCCTGGAACCCCCTCGCACAGACGGTGGAGTTGAGTGCGGACGGCCTGCGAGTCGGAGGGCGGACGGCGGCTCTGAGCGAGCTCAACCTCGGGGCCATGGCGGAGGCGTACCTGCGCGGGGGCTGGCTTGGGGGCGGGGGCTCCGAGCGGGAGCTGCGGGCGTTGGCGGACGGGCCGGGAGTGGTGCCGGTGACACGCGTCACCGGGACGGCGAAGCCGGTCAAGGTGCGGCAGGCCGCTGAGTTCGCGCGGCAGCTAGGGGAGTTGGCGGTTGAGCGGTGCGGTGGGCCCGATGAGGTCGCCGCGCTGGGGGCGCGGGCCAGGTCGGAGGGGGTGCCGCTGTGGATCGCGCGGCGGTTTGCCGCCGGGCCCCTGGGACCGGTTGCGGTCGCCGTTGACCGGCGGCTGGTGCGGGTGGATGTGTGGGGACCGGGCGCGCCTGTCGTACGGGTACGGGCGCCGGGTGGGCTGTACGCGGGTGACACCTCGCCGGGGAAGGGCCTGGTGCTGACCGTGGGCGAGGTGCCAGCGGAGCTCACGCTCACCAAGGTCTGGCGGAAGTCGCGGAGTTCCGTGTCCGCGCGGACGCCGCAGGGCCAGTGGGAGCTGCAACGGGAGAGCGCCAGCACGTCGCGGCTCCTGAGGGACGGACACCGGGTCGCGCTCCTCACCCGGCCGGGCCCCCGCACCCGCCCCGAGCCGGGCACTGTGCTGCTGCCTCTGGCCGGGGTGCGATACGACACGTCCGACCCTCTTGCCGCGGTGATGGCGCACACCTTCGCGACCGCATTCGGGCTCGGGGACGGCACGGGTACGTACCGCTTCCAGGCCCGGCGCGACGCGTCGGCGGATGACGCCTTCGTGGTGGGCCCCTGGGAGCAACCCTGGTACAGCAACCTCGGCTCCGGGAGGGAGGACAACGAGCCTGGCGGCGGCGATGGTTGGGGCTCAGACGGCGGCGATGGCGGCGACGGCGGGGGAGGCGGCGGTGGCGACGGCGGTAGCGGTGGTGGCGGGGACGGTGGTGGCGGTGGCGGTGGCGGTGACTAAGAGGTCCGTCACTGGTCCTGCCAGTGTTGCCAGCTACGCGTTGGCGTCCAGGACGTCCTGCGCTACTCGGGAGAGGTCCTCCTCGGTGGGCAGCAGAGCGCGCATCTCCGGCGTGAGCGAGGAGATGGAGTACGTACTGACCGCCATCGGGCTGTTGTTGCTCTGCAGCGCCATCTGGACGGCGGCACGGTTGTGCTTGGACCCGATGAGGATCCCGAGCGTCTCGTTGTCCTGCTCCGGGTCGCGTACCAGCTGGTCGACTGCCGTGACGTAGAAGCCGAGCTTGCCGACGTGCTCGGGGAGCGCGTCCTTCGTCTTCAGCTCGACGACCACGTAGCGGCGCAGCCTGACGTGGTAGAAGAGCAGGTCCATGCGGTACTCCTCGCCGCCGATGAGGAGCGGGACCTGGCGCCCCATGAAGGCGAAGCCGACGCCGAGTTCGGTGAGGAAGCGGACGATGTTGGCGACCAGGGCGTCTTCGAGTTCGCGTTCGGTGTACTCGCCGTCGAGGCTGAGGAAGTCGAGCCGGTACGGGTCCTTGGTGATGTCCTGCACGATCTTCGATCCCTCGGGGATCGTCGCCTCGAAGTTGCAGGGGGCGGCGCCCTGGGTGAGGTGCAGCCCCTGAGCGATGCAGTGCTCCAGCCAGCCTCGGGACCAGCCGTAGCGGACCGCCTCGGTGGCGTAGAAGTCGAGGTCATCGGGGTTTTTGAGGCTGCGCATGAGGACGGTGATGTGGCCCCAGGGCAATTGTCCAACAGGCTGTTGGACAATTGGGTCCGGCCAGGTGCGGGCCATCTGCTGCATGTACATCAAGTTCGTGCGGGAGAAGCCGCGCTGGTTCGGGAAGGTCGTCTTGAGGTCGGCGGCGAGGCGGGTGACGACCTTGGTACCCCATCCTTCCTCGCGCTGGCGGCGCAGGATCTGGTGGCCGATCTCCCAGTACATCTGGATGAGTTCGGTGTTCACGGCCCGCTGGGCGCGGATGCGGGCCTGGGAGACGGTCTGCTTGATCTCGCCGAGCAGGTCGCCGTACCAGGAGGGCAGCGGCTGCTGCTGTGCGGGGAGGCTGGGCCTGCCAGTGGTGTTGTTCTTGGTCACGGGCGCCGATTCTTCGTCCGCGTTCGGTCGCGTGTACGCGTATCGGCGCCCGTGTCCTCCGAACGGGTGAGATCAAATTCCCCGGGGGCCGGGCCCGGCGCGGGGTGTCACGGCTGGGCGGTGACCTCGACCCACGCTTCCTCGCAGACCAGCGACTGACCCTCCGAGTCGCAGCGCGTCTGGTACACCGTGCCGTCGGTCGTCAGCGCCTTGACCCAGGTGTCGTTGCCCTGGGTGCTGCCCGTCACCGAGCAGACGCCGTCCGGGTAGCCGGTGTTGCCTGACAGGTCCTGCCAGGCGAAGGGACCGAAGTCCTGCCCGACCGCAGGCCTCGCCCTACGGCCGATGCTCGTTTCGCCGTCCACGAGGACGACGGTGAACTCCTCCGAGTTCGACGGCAGGTACGAATCAATGCTGGAGCACGGTCCGGTCGGTCCCGTGTCGCCGGTGTCACCCTTCGGTCCTTGGGGGCCTTCGGGACCTTCGGGACCTACTGGGCCTTGGGGGCCTGCGGGTCCTGTGTCGCCGGTGTCGCCCTTCGGACCTGCGGGTCCTTCGGGGCCTGCCGGTCCTGCCGGTCCTGCCGGTCCTTCCGGTCCTTGGGGGCCTGCCGGACCCTGCGGACCCGTGTCGCCAGTGTCGCCCTTCGGGCCTGCCGGTCCTTCAGGGCCCGCAGGTCCCGTGTCGCCCTTGGGCCCCTTGGGCCCCTTGGGTCCTCTGGGGCCCTTGGGCCCGGGCGGGCCAGGCGGCCCAGGGCACTTGTCGGTGCTCGGGACTGCCCCATCGGCCATCCCGCGCTTATCCGACTTCGGCTTCGGCTTCGGCTTCGGCTTGTGGTGCGGCTTGTGCGGGGGGCACTTGTCGGTGGTGGGGGCCGCCAGCGTGGCCGACTCCGCGGTGGGAGACGCGGCTACGGCGACGGGTGCGGTGAAGCCCGCGAGTGCGAGCGCCACCGGAAGAACGAGACTGCTGGCCAGCCACCTGCGTCGGCTAGTCCTGGGCACAGGACCCATGCGGTTACTCCCTCGTCGGTGCGGACATCTGGGGCTCCGGCCGGAGGCGAGAGGAGCGTCCCTCGGTCCGTACGTGCCGCCTCAGCGCGCCACGGAATGCTGTACGAATGTCATCGCAATGGGCCAACGACGCGCGGTGCCCCTGCGCCGAATGGAGGGGAACGACCATCACCCGTTTCACCGGCCGTCAGTTCCAGGCGTCGGCCCGGTCGCGCCAGTTGTCGGGGCGCGGTGTGGCTGGGCTCTCGTCGGGGTACGTTGTCGGCGCCGACTCCTCGGTCTCCTTAGTCTCCTTGGTCTCCTCGGTGGTCCGGGGTGCACGGCGGCGCGTCACGTGGGACGACACGATCAGGACCGCCGCGAGGGTGCCCGCGAGGGCGGGCCAGTACATGGACCGGTAGTTCGACTCGGGTGCGGTGGGCAAATAGGTGGCGAGGTAGAGCACGGAGCTGGCGCCGAGGAGGCGCAGGTCACGGGCCCAGAGGCCGCTCCAGCGGCGTCGTAGCAGCAGAATCAGGGCCACCGTCAGCCAGAACCAGCCCTGGAAGAGCGCTGGAACATCCCGGACGAAGCCGGTCACGTAGGACCTGAGGGTGGCGTTGAGGGTCGGGTTCACCTGGACGCTCTCTGGTGTGCCCTGCCAGGTGCCGTTGAAGTAAGGCAGGTTGCCCTGGAAGAGGAACCTGGCGAAGATCCGGGTGCGGTACTCGACATAGCCAGCCGCGTGCTGCGGCATCTGCTGTACCCACATCTTCACCAGCACGTCGGCGTGTTCGGCGGGGATCGTCGGGCCGATGGGACGATCGCCCGGCGTGCGTGGGTAGCAGGCGAAGTACGCGTCCGCGGGGATGTCCCGCTGCCGGCACTTGCGGGCGGTGGAGACGAGGGTGTCGCGGAACTCCGGGTCCGCGCCCGCCTTCTCGGCCGCGGTGCGCACCTGTTCCGGTGTCAGTACGTGGACCACGTCGTCGAGCGGGATCTGTGCGTGCTGCCGGGCGGCGACCGGATGGGTCGCCGAGGACACGAGCACGCTGCCGACGGCCGTGATCGCCAGCAACGAGCCGACGGCAACCAGCCAGCGGCGTCGGCCGGGCTTCGGCCAGATGGCGAGGACGAGGAGAACGAAGACCACGACCGCGGCCGGGAAACCGTTCTTCCGGACCAGGATCGCGTAGGCGAGGAACAGGATGCCCAGTGCCAGCAGGGCCCATCGAGTACGGTCGCGGCCCGCGGGCAACTCGCGCGCGAGGAACGCGATCGCGCACACCGCCAGCAGCGCGTAGGCCATGTGGGTGTCCTTCCACACCACACCTGTGAACGTCACGATGTGGGGTGCCAGACCGATCGAAAGCGCCAGGAGCGAAAGAGGTCGGCTGCCGGTGCGCTTCCAGACGGCGACGGCGATTGCCCACAACGCCCCCCACAGCACCGCGGCCTGCAGCGCGGCCATCGTCGCGAGCGCCCCGGTGATGTCGATGAGGGTCCGCCACAGCAGTGCCATCACCGGCGGGTGCCAGTCGGTCACCGGCCGGACGCCCTCTGCCTGCAGCAACTGCTCGACGCTGTCCTTGCTGAGGAATCCCGGATGGAAGACCACGGACACGGCGTAGCCGCAGAACGCCGCGACGGCCGCGAGACACCAGGGCCAGTAGCGGTCGTGACGGAGCGTCAGAGTCCGCCGGTCGGTGGTACTGGGCACGGGTGCGGAGTCCTCTCGGGTGGAGGTGAAGACGAGACTGCGGTACGCGGTGAAGCGCAGCAGGGACGCCGCCGCCCACCCGACCAGCCGTGCCGCGTTGTCGCTCAACGGCGAGCCAGGGCCGAAGAACTCGTGTGCGACGTAGAGGGGAACGGCTGTGACGAACAGTCCCGCCAGGTTGACGGCCAGGAACCAGGCGACCTCGCGCCGGTCGATCCGGCCTTTCCGGTCGCGGTAGGTCCAGTGCCGGTTGCCGAACCAGCTGACCGCCATGGCGAGCAGCGTGGCGACGGCCGAGGCGAGGACCGGTGCGCCGCTCAGTGAGCCGCCGCCGTCCCCCGCGCCAAGGATCAGGAGGTTGAACGCCGCGGTCTCCACGAGGAACGCGAGCGCGCCGACGGTGCCGAAGGCCGCGACTTCCCGCCAGATCCTCCGCAACCACGCGGGCACACGTCGCTCCCACGACGTCGAAAGCAGCATGCGTCAAAGCTAACGACAGAGGGCGAAGAATGTCTAAAATGCCCGATATAAGTGCTCAGGTGAAGCAATCGTGGCGTTTCGAGGGATGTTGATGAGCCCTACCGTCGTGTGTGTTGTCCCCTGCTACAACGAAGAGGCGGCCATCGGGAAGGTCGTGCGCGACTTGCACGCCTCCCTGCCTGAGGCCCTGGTCTATGTGTACGACAACGCGTCGACGGACAACACCGTCGCCGAGGCCGAGGCGGCGGGTGCGACGGTGCGACACGAACCGCACAAGGGCAAGGGCAACGTGATCCGCCGCGCCTTCGCCGACGTCGAGGCCGACGCGCTGCTGATCATCGACGGGGACGACACCTACGATGCCTCGCGCGCCCGAGAGATGGTCGACCTGTTGTTCGAGGGTCCCTACGATCAGGTGGTTGGTGCCCGCCGGGAGATCGTCGAGACCGCGTACCGGACCGGACACGCGGTCGGCAACAAGGTGCTCACCGGCGCCGTCGCCTCACTGTTCGGCAACGAAGTGAGCGACATGCTCAGCGGCTACCGCGTCTTCTCGCGCCGGTACGTCAAGTCCTTCCCCGCGCTGTCGCGTGAGTTCGAGACGGAGACCGAGATGACCGTGCACGCGCTCAGCCTGCGCCTGCCGACGGCCGAGATCGAGGTCGACTTCAAGGACCGCCCGGCCGGGAGCACGAGCAAGCTGCGCACCTACCGCGATGGCTGGCGCATCCTCAGCCTCATTCTGGGGCTGGCCCGAAGGCAGCGCCCGGCGCTGTTCCACTCGGTGATCGCCGCGATGCTGATGACCGCCTCGGTGGCGCTGGGACTGCCCGTCGTCGCCGAGTTCGCCCAGTCGGGGACCGTGCCCCGGCTGCCGACCGCCGTCCTGGCCGCCGCCATCATGATCATCGCGGTTCTCGTGCTGCTTGTCGGCTACATCCTCGAATCGTTCATGTACTCCCGGCAGGAACAGGCCCGCCTTGCGTACCTGCCCTACCAGGCTCCTTCCCCAGCAGGGATTACGCTCCCGCTGGCGTACTAGAAGGTTGCTGAGAATCTCGGGTTCTGGCCCCGGCTGGGTGGAGCGGCATGTGTCAGGACGCCGGTCCTCGCCCGTCCCGTAGCCGCTCGGCGAACGCCCGCGCGGCGGCCAGGTCCCCGTCGTTCGGCCGCTGCTTGTTGATACCGCCGACGAGCTTGAAGGGTGTCCAGGTGTCGAACGCCCGGCAGGAGAAGCTCCCGTCCACCTCAAAGCCCTTGCTTTCGAGGAGTTGGACAAGGGGGCGGGTGAAAGGCGCGAAGGGGATGTCCGGGAGCCCACTGGTGGCGAACACGAACGCCCGGCCCCGCCCGGCGGGAAGTGCCTTGACGAAGTCGGTCAGGTGGGAGTGGAGCCTGCTGTAGAAGACGCCTGAGCCGAATCCCACGAGGTCGGCGTCGGCCAGCTCCGCCAGGTCGGCCTGCTCGGGGGAGACGACCTTCGCGCCCAGTACCTGCGCCATGCTGTCGGCGACACGACGCGTATTGCCGTGCGACACGGAGGCGCACACGATGATGGTCTTCATCCTCACGGTCCCTTCCCTCGCTTCGGTAGTAGGACGGGGGCAGCGGCATCAGATGTGACACCACCCGCGTGTGATGGCAGCCACATCGCGCGGGGGCAGCGCCAAGCCCCCCAGGTCGCCGCCTATCTCGTCTCTCGTCTCTGCGGGGATGCGCGGGCACGCGGCGGCGGACCGGGAGTTGTACGTTCCGCCCGCTGAACGACCTCGCCCACCGGCTCAGCTGGTCCGACTGGCGTCCCCGCTGAGTGACCAGGTGACCTCCGCACGGACCGGAGGGAGCCCCCAGGGCTCCACGGCCCCCGTCACCAGGTCGGCGAGGAACTGAACCGTGCCTCCGGCGTAATGCCACCATCCACCGTTGCGTGACGCGACGGTGACCGCCCATTCCTCGGGCCCGGCGGGGCTGGTACACCACAGGAAGAAGTCGCCCAGGTCGAACGTCGGATAGAGGCCGCACAGCAGCTTGAAGTCCGCTGGGACGGGGCCGTGCCCAGCTCGGACTCGACCACGCCCCAGTCCACGTTGGCTGGCGTAGCCAGCCGATGCGCACCAAGGCCGGGCACAGACCGCTCCAGTTCGGCAACTGACCCAAGTGGTTCGGTCAGTCGGAGTCGTGGTGCCTGAGTCCCAATGAAGTCGTCCACCCCTACGGGCTCTCAGGCCAGCCGCGCACCTCCTCGGCGCCTTCTACGCCTTCGACGAAGTGGTCGAACTCGCCTGCCTGTACGCCGAGTACGAAGGCGTCCCACTTGCGTTGGGTGGTCGTGACGACGTTGTCCGGGTCGCTGGTCTCGCGGATATAGACCGGGGGGTTGTCGGTGCCGTCGTCGCCGAAGGCGAGCTCGATCCAGGGGCCGGGCCCGGTGGCGTCTTCAGGCGCGGCTCGGACCCAGGTCAGGTTCGGCGGTACGTCAGCAGCCATGGGGGCGGGTCTCCTTGAGGGTGCGGAGGAGGGCGGTGAACGCGTGCGGGGTGGTCGAGAGTATGGATCGGGTGGGGTCAGCTGATTCGGTCACTTGGATGGTTCCGGCATGGGGGGTGGCGATGTGTACGCAGGCGTCGCCCTCCTGGCAGTAGGACGACTTCTGCCAACTGCGCACAGGCATGTGCGTTCCCTTCACAGGTCGTGAGCGATGGAGCGGATCAGGTCCCGGGATTTCTCGGGGCTGAGGGCGGTGGCCTCCACGGTGTCGAGGAGCCGCCGGTACTTCTGCAAGTGGGCCTCGGCGTCAAGCAGTACGGGGCCGTGGAACTGGTCGAGCTGGGCGGTATCCAACGGTGGTACCGGGCCGTGCAGGTAGTTGATCGACTGGCCTGACCCGGGGAACGCGCCGACGTCAAACGGGAGCACCCGGATGGCGATGTGCCTCCGCTCGCTCATGTTGAGCAGGTGCTGGAGCTGGGCGCGTGCTACGTCCCGTCCGCCGACCCGCATGTGCAGGGCTGCTTCGTGAATGACGGTCCTGTACGGGGTTGGTTCGTCTCGGTAGATGACGTCCTGCCGTTTGATGCGGTGGGAAACGCGGTGCTCGACCTCGGGAGGCGTGGGGGCAGGGATGACATGGCGGAAGATCTCGCGGGCGTGATCGGTCGTCTGGAGCAGTCCAGGGATGTGAGAGGTGTACGCGGTACGCACAGCGGTTGCGTGATGCTCCAACTCGGCCAGGTCCAGTAGGCCCGACGGCAGCACCTCGCGGTATGTCTCCCACCAGCCGCGTGTCTTGTCAGCTGCCATCTCGACCAAGGCATCGGTCAAAGACTGGTCGGGGCAGGAGTACACGCGCGCCATAGCCCGGATGCGATCGGGGCTGACCCCGAACCGGGCGGACTCGACGTTACTGAGCTGGCCCGAACTGCTGCTGAGCGCGCGAGCCGCGTCTGTTGCGGTCATTCCTGCCCGCTCACGCATCTTGCGTAGCTCCACCGCCAGTCTGAGGCGGCGAGCTGTCAAGGCAGGCCTCGGGGTCATGCGAACTCCTCTGCTGTCACCCACACGGGGGGAAGTCTGCCAAAGTTTCTCGTATCTCTGCAAAGGAACTTTGTTGCGCCCTATCTTCTAACTCGGGCCCCCACCCAGAAGTACCCCGCTCGACGGAGCGGCCGGGTCACTGGGACATCAGCCAACTCCCCCTACCTGAACGGAGAACCCCATGACCGCCACCGTAACCGCCCCCTGGACCTACACCCTCCACCTCCCCCACGACCCCCGCGCCCCCGGAATCGCCCGCACCACCCTCCGTGCCGTACTCCGGTCCCACCACCTCCCCGAACTCATCGAGACCGCCGAGCTGTTGGCCAGTGAGCTTGTCACCAACGCTCACCAGTACTCGGGCGGGCCGTACGCGCTCCGGTTGCGGGTGATGGCGCCGGATCGGGTGCGGGTCGGGGTGTGGGACAGCAACCCCGACATCCCGCCGCCGTTCCAGGGGATGGGGCGGGCCCCGGACGAGTGCGCCGAGTCGGGGCGCGGGCTCTTCCTGGTGCAACTGTGCGCCGACGAGTGGGGCGCGTACAGCCTGGCGGGAGACGATTTCGGGTGGCGGTGGCCCGGGAAGCTGCTGTGGGTGGAGTTCCGGGTGAAGGGCTGGCGCTGGACAGCTGCGACACCTGCCGAAAACTAATCGGGCCAGGATGTCGAGAAGGCGTGGCTGGCTCCGTCCCCGTAGTGAACACGACCACAATGGGTCGGTCGCACCAGCATCGAGGAGAAGCATCATGGCCAAGTACCTGCTGCTCAAGCACTACCGTGGCGCCCCGGCCGCCGTGAACGACGTCCCGATGGACCAGTGGACGCCGGAGGAGATCTCGGCGCATGTGCAGTACATGCAGGACTTCGCGGACCGGCTGGAGAAGACCGGCGAGTTCGTCGACGGTCAGGCGCTCGCGCCCGAGGGCGCCTGGGTCCGCTACGACGGTGAGGGGCGTCCGCCGGTCACCGACGGGCCGTTCGCGGAGACCAAGGATCTCATCGCGGGGTGGATGATCATCGACGTCGACAACTACGAGCGCGCCGTCGAGCTGGCCGGGGAGCTGTCCGCCGCCCCCGGCGCGGGCGGCAAGCCGATCCACGAGTGGCTGGAGGTGCGCCCGTTCCTGGCCGCGCCGCCCACCATCACCGAGTGACATCACACAGTGACGTCACTGATGGACGAGGTTCTGCTGAGGAGCCTCACGCCGCGCGTGCTCACCGTCCTCGTCCGCCGCGGAGCTGACTTCGCGGTGGCCGAGGACGCCGTGCAGGACGCTCTGGTCGAGGCGCTACGGGTCTGGGCGGAAGCGCCGCCGCGCGACCCGAAGGGCTGGCTGGTCACCGTGGCTTGGCGCAAGTTCCTCGACGCGACGCGCGCCAGCACCGCCCGCCGCAGGCGTGAGGAGCGCGTCGAGGAGGAGCCGGGGCCCGGGCCCGCGCCCTCGGTGGACGACACGCTTCAGCTCTACTTCCTGTGCGCCCACCCGTCGTTGACCCCGGCATCCGCGGTCGCGCTCACGCTGCGCGCCGTCGGCGGGCTGACCACCCGCCAGATCGCCCAGGCCTACCTGGTGCCCGAGGCGACCATGGCGCAGCGCATCAGCCGGGCCAAGCGCACCGTCTCCGGCATACGGTTCGACCAGCCCGGCGACGTCGCCACCGTGCTGCGCGTCCTCTACCTCGTTTTCAACGAGGGCTACTCCGGTGACGTCGACCTCGCCGCCGAGGCCATCCGGCTCACCCGGCAGCTCGCGGCCGCGATCGACCACCCCGAGGTGGCGGGCCTGCTCGCCCTCATGCTGCTCCACCACGCCCGGCGCGCCGCGAGGACCGCGCCTGACGGCAGCCTGGTGCCGCTCGCCGAGCAGGATCGTGGCCGGTGGGACACCGCGTTGATCGCCGAGGGTGTGGGGATCTTGCAGGCGGCGCTCGCCCGTGACCGGCTGGGCGAGTTCCAGGCCCAGGCCGCCATCGCGGCACTGCACGCTGACGCGCCCACCGCCGAGGAGACCGACTGGGTGCAGATCGTCGAGTGGTACGACGAGCTCACCCGCCTGACCGACAGCCCGGTCGTACGGCTCAACCGCGCCGTCGCCGTCGGGGAGGCCGACGGACCGCGCGCCGGGCTGACCGCGCTCGCGGAGCTGGAGGACTCGTTGCCCCGCCACACCGCCGTGGCGGCGTACCTCCATGAGCGCGACGGCGACCAGGCGACGGCGGCACGGCTGTACGCCGAGGCGGCCCACAAGGCCCCCAACCTCGCCGAGCGCGACCACCTGACGCGCCAGGCCGCCCGGCTCAACGCCCGCCGACCGTGAAGTCGGGAAGCCGGGAAGTTGTCCACAGGCTGTGGATAGCGGGTGAAGTCCAGCGCAGGGTGTAGCCAGCACCACCCCGCACTCGGGGTGTACGCCCAATGTGTACCGCCGTCACCGTCCGTAGCTTCGTAGGCATGGCGCAGGGAGCGCCTACGAAGCCACGAAGCTACGAAGCAACGGAGAGGCCGACATGTTTCGTCGTACGGGAACGAGCCGCAAGGGGACCGCCGGGCCCGGCCGGAGCACCAGCTCCGAGGCCCTGCGTCTGGTGAGCGTCACCAAGACCTACGGGTCGTCGGACGAGAACGCCGTCACCGCGCTCGACCGCGTCAGCCTCGGGCTGCGGGCCGGGACCTTCACCGCCGTCATGGGGCCCTCCGGGTCCGGTAAGTCCACGTTGTTGCAGTGCGCGGCCGGGCTCGACCGGCCCGACCGTGGGGTGGTCAGGGTGGACGGCGAGGAGATGACGGGCGGCACCGAGGCCGCGCTCACCAAGTTCCGGCGGCAGCGGATCGGGTTCGTGTTCCAGCAGTACAACCTGCTGCCGACGCTCACCGTCGAGCAGAACACCACCCTCCCGCTGAAGCTCGCCGGGCGGCGGATCGACCGGAACAGGGCGCGCGAGATCCTCGCGCAGGTGGGGCTCGGCGACCGGCTCGGGCACCGGCCCGACGAGCTCTCCGGCGGGCAGCGGCAGCGGGTCGCCATCGCGCGGGCCCTCGTCACCGAGCCGAGCGTCATCTTCGCCGACGAACCGACCGGCGCGCTGGACACCCGGAGTGCTCGCGAGGTGCTGCGGCTGCTGCGGGAGACCGTACGGGTGCACGGCAGGACCGTCGTCATGGTGACGCACGACCCGGTCGCCGCCTCGTACGCCGACTCCGTCGTCTTCCTCGCGGACGGGCGCCTCGCCGGTGAGCTGCACGCGCCGACCGTGGACGCGGTGGCCGAGCGGATGGCGCACCTCGGTGACAGCGCCGATGCCGATGCTTCCGGCTACGACGCTCCGCTGGGGGTCTGAGCCATGTTCTCGCTCGCCATGCGATCCATCCGGCTGCGCCCCGGGCGCTTCGTCGCGACGCTGCTGTCCGCCTTCCTGGGCGCGACGATCATCATGACCTTCAACTCGATGCATGACACGGCGGGTGGGGCCGGGGTCGACACCGTCAGCTCCGACACGCTCACCACCTCGGCCTCCGTCGTCGGCGGCTACGGGACGCTGCTGGTGTTCTTCGCCGTCGCCTCGACGCTGACCGTGAACGTACGGCAGCGGCACGAGGAGATCACCCTGCTGCGCAACACCGGGGCCACCCCGGCGCAGATCCGGCGGATGGTGGTGGGTGAGGCCTCGGTGGTGGGGCTGGTGGCTTCGGTGCTGGCGGTGGGGCCCGCGATGCTCGCGGGGCGGGCGCTGCTGTCCGTCTTTCGGGACAGTGGGCAGGTCGCGGAGCGGGTGGACTACGCCTTCGGGCCCGTCGCGCTGATGTCCGGGCTCTCCATCATGCTGCTCGCCTGCGCCGGTGCCGCGTTCCTCGCGGTGCGGCGGGCGACCAGGGCCGTCGCGACGGGGGAGCGCGAGCCCCGTACCCGGCTGCGCGGGTTCTTCGCGTACGGCGCACTCGTCGCCGGAGCGGGTGCGGTCAGCGCCACCTTCGCGATGGACGCGACGGAGCCCGCGCTGATGGCGGCACCCGCGTATGGCGCGATCCTGCTGTCGGTCGGCTTCGCGCTGCTGTCGCCACGGCTGTTGAGCGGAGTGCTGGGTGTGCTGGAGCGGCCGCTCGGGGCGCTCGCCGGGGCCAGCGGGTATCTGACGGTGCACAACATGCGGCAGCGGGCCGCGCAGTTGGCCGGGGTGCTGATGCCGCTGGTGCTGTTCACGGGGATGGCCACCGCGACGCTGTATATGCAGGCCATCGAGAACGACGCCATCAAGGCGTCGGGCGTGGCCAAGTCCGTGGACGACAAGAACCTGGAGACGCTGAACCTCGTCGTCGTCGGGATCATCGTGGTCTTCGCCTGCGTGATGCTCATCAACAGCCTGTACGCGGCGACCTCCTACCGGAGCCGGGAGTTCGGGCAGCAGCGGCTGGCCGGGGCGACTCCGGCGCAGGTGCTCGGCATGGTCGGCGTGGAGGGTCTGGTGCTGACCCTGACCGGGGTGTTCTTCGGGACGCTGTCGGGGCTCGCCGGGATCGTGGCGTTCAGTTCGGTACGGGTGGACGAGGCGCTCCCGCTGGGGTCGGGGTCGGGGCCGGGTCAGGGGCAGGGGCTCGGGATCTGGCTGGGGGTGGTGTCCATCGCCGCGGCGGCGACGCTGGTCACCAGCCTGGGGACGGCGCGGCGGGGGCTGCGGACTCCGGCGGTGGAGGCGGTGGCGCTGGCCGCGTGAGCCATTCCCGCGCTGTACGGGCTCGGTTTCCGGGCCCGTACAGCCATGACCCGGTTCTAGACTTAGCCGCGGGCTTCGACGGCTTCGGCTGACTTCCGCGGACTTCCAGGGTGCTAGGGGTGGTTGACGGTGCGTAAGGCGTGGCTGCTGGCCGGTGTCTGCTTCGCGGGGATGCTCAGCTTCGTTCTGCTGCTGGTGGTGGGCACCGTCATGGTCGCCGGGAATCTCGTCAACGGCGTGGGCAAGGGAGCCGTCGGGCTGGCCAAGGGCGCGGTGCCCGCGGAGTACCAGCCGGTCGTGCAGAAATGGGGCAACCTCTGCCCGGCGATCAACCCGGCACTCCTGGCCGCGCAGTTGTACCAGGAGAGCGGGTGGAACCCGAAGGCGCAGAGCCCGGCACAGGCGCAGGGCATCGCGCAGTTCATCCCCGGGACCTGGGCGGCGCACGGCGTCGACGGGGACGGGGACGGCGTCAAGGACGTCTGGAACCCGTACGACGCGATCCCGTCGGCCGCCACGTACGACTGCAAGCTGGCCGAGTACGTGAAGGACGCGCCCGGAGATCCGACGCACAACATGCTCGCGGCCTACAACGCGGGCGCGTACGCCGTCATCAAGTACAAAGGCGTGCCGCCCTACAGCGAGACGCAGAACTACGTGAAGAACATCCAGCAGCTGGAGAAGAGCTTCGCCCGGCCGGTCGGGCGGGTCGACCCGTCGAAGCAGGCGGCGGGGGCGATCTCCTTCGCGCAGGAGCAGCTCGGCAAGGAGTACCTGTGGGGCGGGAACGGCACGCCGGAACAGGACGGCCGGTTCGACTGCTCCGGGCTGACGAAGGCGGCGTACGAGAAGGTCGGGGTCACGCTGCCACGGGTGGCCAACGACCAGTACAACGCGGGTCCGCACCCGAAGCGCGATGAGCTGCTCCCCGGGGATCTGGTGTTCTTCTCCGACGATCTGACCAATTCGCGGGCGATTCGGCATGTCGGGATCTATGTGGGTGGCGGGTACATGATCGACGCTCCCCGGCCCGGCGCCGTCATCCGTTTCGCGCCAGTCGACACACCCGACTACTTCGGGGCCACGCGCGTAACGGAAGCCGGTGCCAAGGCCCTTCCGGCGGGTGAGGTGGCTTGAACTCTCCGTTATGCCCCGCCCCTGAGCTGCGGTGATTGTGTCTCTCTTCGATAACGTCGCGGTGATCTTTCGGTGGAGAGTGGAACGTAGATGGGGGGAAGGAACGTTCCCATGGGGGATGGTGGCGTTCTCTTGACGGAACATCACCTTCCGGAGCATCACCCCGGCGACGAGGACAAGGGGCCACGGCACCATGGCTGTACTGGAGACCTCCGGGTCGAACCCCGACGTCGGGCTGCTGCGCGATATCAACGGCCTCGCCGAGAGCACCCCACGCTGGCTCGACCTGACCCTGGGGTTCGTCGGCGAGTACGGGCTGCTGGCGGCCATGGTGCTGCTGGTGCTCTGGTGCTGGATCACGGTACGGCGCGTGGCCGACCCGGAGGGGGCCGTCGCCGCCGTGCTCTGGGCGCCGCTCGCCGCGCTGGGCGCGCTGCTGGTGAACATCCCGATCCGTGGCTTCGTGGGGCGTCCACGGCCGTTCGTCGAGCAGGACGGGATCGCGGTGCTGGGCGACGAACCGTCCGGCTACTCGTTCGTCAGCGATCACGCGACCTTGGCCATGGCGCTGGGCGTCGGGCTGTTCGTCGCCCACCGGAAGTTCGGCCTGGTGGCGATCGGGCTCGCGATGGTCGAGGGCCTGCTGCGGGTGTTCCTGGGGGTGCACTACCCGACCGACGTGATCGGCGGATTCGCCCTCGGTACGGCGGTGACGCTGCTGCTCGCGCCGCTGGCGATGGCCCTGCTCACGCCGCTGACCAGGGCGGTTTCCCGGTCGCGACGGCTGGGGTGGCTGGTGCGGGCGCGGCCGGTCGCGGGGGCGGTGGAGCTGCCCGAGCCACGGGCCGCGGCGACGGCCGGGTCAGCGGGGTCGGCGGGGTCAGGCGGGAAGGACCTCGCGGCGTGACGGGGTTGGGTGGCCCAGCGGCCCAGCGGCCCAGCGGTTGAGCGGTTCAGCGCAGGGCCGGGACGAGCTGGAGGAGTACGGCCGCCAGGGCGCACAGGGCTGAGGCGCCGAACGCCAGCCTGATCGCGCTGCGACCCGCTCGGTGTGGCCGGGGCTGCCCTGGCTGCCGGGGCTGCGGAGGGTGCGCGGGCTGCGGGGGGTGGCGGGAGTGGCGGGTGTGGTCTGTGGGGTGGAGGGTCACCCGTTCAGGACAGCGTGCTTACGCCGGGTGGGCCAGCCGACGCGGGGTCGATAGGGCCGTACGGGTGAGAGCCCGCCGTCGAAACCCGCTCAGAACCCGCTCAGAACCCGCTCAGGCCCCGCTCAGATCGCCTGTGGGAAGTCGAAGAGCCGGGCCGGATCGTACCGCTTCTTCACCTCGGCCAGCCAGGGCGCCGCCGAACCGTAGTACGCGGTGCGCCAGTTGGGCAGCGTCGGGTCCGGGTAGTTCTGGTAGGCCGCGCCCGACGTGTACGGGCGCAGGGCGTCATGGGTGGTTTTCAGCCACCCCCGCGCGACGCTTCCCGGGGTCCCTGCCTCCCACGCGCCGATGTACTGCGCCAGCATCCGGCTGCGGCGGTGGACGAACGCCGTGGCGTCCGGGGCCACCCGGTTGACCGCCCCGCCGAGCGCGGTGAGCAGCATGGACCCGCTGCTGCCCGCCTCGCGTGGCATCCCCTCCAGGCGCTCCAGCTGGCCCAGCAGGGTCCGTACGCCAGCATCGGGCAGCGAGCGGTCGAAGAAGTCCGAGCGCGAGGCGTAGGTCCCACGGCGCAGTACGCCCTCGGGATCGCGACCGGGAGTGGTCCCCGGCAGGCGGCACTGGGCGTCGGTGCGGCCCGCGCAGCCCGCGTACAGGTCCATCGCCTCCAGGTAGTCGCGGCGCTCCATGATCACCCGGCTCGGCGATGAACCCACGGCGTCGGCCAGGCGGTCGACGGCGTTCTGCAGCTCGTCGTAGCCGCCGAGCGAGAACACGGTGAGGTAGTAGGTGGGCCGCGCGCCCGGCTCGGCGGCGAAGTTGAGCGAGGACCAGATCTCGTCGGGCTGGTCCGGTCCCCACCGCTGCCAGGCCGTGAGCAGCTGACGGGCCTGGCTCCAGGGCCAGTTGAGATACGCGCTGACGGCGCGGGGCGCGGGGTGCGTACGGAAGCGGAGCTCGGTCACGACGCCGAAGTTGCCGTTGCCCGCGCCCCGCAGGGCCCAGAATAGATCGCGGTGCCTGCCGCCCTTCTCGTCGTCGCACACCAGCTCCGTGCCGTCGGCCGTGACCAGGGTCGCCTGGGTGAGGCTGTCGCAGGTCAGACCGTAGGCGCGGGAGCCCACGCCATGGCCGCCGCCGAGGGTGAGGCCGGTGATGCCGACGGAGGGGCAGGTGCCCGCGGGGAGGGTGACGCCCTGGGCGGCGAGCGCGCGGTAGACGCCGATCAGCCTGGCGCCCGCGCCGATGGTGGCCGTCGAGCCTCGTACGGAGATCTTGTCCAGCGGCGATACGTCGATGATCAGGCGGCCGTCGCCTGAGGACCAGCCGGTGTACGAGTGGCCGCCGTTGCGGAGGGCCACCGGTGTCTGGGTGCGGCGGGCGAAGGCCAGGGCCGTGCGGATGTCGTCGGCGTGGGTGGCGTAGGCGACGGCGGTGGGCCGGAGGTCGTCGAAGCGGCGGTTGTACAGCTGGCGGGCGGTGTCCCAGTGGGCTTCGCCGGGGCGGACGAGGGTGCCGTCCAGGTCCTGGGCGAGGGCGGGCCAGTCGGGGGTGGGGGAGCGGGTACGGGAGCGCGTGGGGGAGCGGGCGGGGCTGGCTCCGCCTTTGGCGTCGGCTGTGGCGTCGGCTGTGGTGTCTGTCCTGGGATCGTCGTGGGTCGCGCAGGCTGAGGCGGTCAGCGCGGCGGCGGTCGCGGTGAGGAGAGAGCGGCGATCCATGGGGCTCCTGGGAGTCGGACGGCCTCAGGTGACGGACGGGTCTCAGGTGACGGACGGTCTCAGGCGGCGGTCGGGCTCGGATCGCGGTCGTGGGTCTCCGCGTCGTCGCGGGCCTTGGAGCGCGCTCGGCGGGCCGGGCCTCGCCAGCCGCAGACGCAGCGAGCGAAGCAGAAAGGGCCTAGCTCGGCCGTGGTGCTGCGGTGCTGTTCCGGGGGTGACACAGCCTCCACGGTACCCAGCCGCCGCCGTCCCTCACACCACCGCGCCCCTGGGGCGCGCGGCCCGCCCCGTGACGGCGGCCAGGACCGGTCGTTAAGCGGAACGACGACGACGGGCCCCGCGGGCAGACGGCCAGTCGGGGGAAGGCAGGCGATGGTGGTGCGGCAGCATGGGCGCGGAGGCGGTGCGGCGGTAGCCGCGGCGGCCCTGGTGATGTGGAGCACGGCGGGATGCGCCGACCGCGGGGCCGCGGCCGACGACCAGACGCCCGAGGACGCGGTGGCCGCCGTGCACCGGGTACCCGTGACGCTGGAGAGCGCGGGCAGCGCCAAGGCCCGTACGGCCATGGAGATGGCGACCGGCGGCACCCGGGTCACCATCCGGGGCCGGGGCACGTACGACTTCAAGGACCGGATGGGGCAGCTGAAGGTGACGCTGCCGCAGGAGCCGTCAGGTCAGCCCGGACAGCAGCCGATCACCGAACTGCTCGCGCCCGGAGCGCTGTACATGAAGAACCGCGGCGCCGGCGTGCCCCCGGACAAGTGGGTGCGGGTCGACACGACGACGCTGTCGGACGGCAACCTCGTCACCGGCGGGGTGACCGACCCGATGGCCGCCGCCGAGCTCCTGCGGGGCGCGCGGGCGGCGACGTACGTCGGCCGGACGAAGCTCGCCGGGACCCCCGTACGGCACTACCGGGGGACCGCCGACATCGGCCGGGCCGCGAAGGCCGCGTCGAAGCAGAACCGAGGGTCGCTGGAGGCCGCGGCGAAAGGGTTCAGCAAGCGCGACGTGGCGTTCGACGTCTACCTCGACGACGAGGGGCGGCTGCGCAAGATCCGCCACCGCTTCCACTTCACCCACAGCGGCGGACCCAGCGCGGGTGGGCGGTCGGACGAGGTGGAGGTGGCGTCGACGACGCTGCTCTACGGGTTCGGGACGCCGGTGAACGCGGAACTCCCCGCCGCGGGGGACATCTTCGCGGGCAAGATCGCTGAGGAGTGGGAAGCCGGGTAGGGGCACCGGAGCAGGGCCCCCAGGGCGGCAGTAGCGCCCGGGTGGGCCCGGTAGGGCCCGGGGAGGGCCCCGGGGTGGCTATGCGACGCGCGGAGAATAGCCCTTCCGTGCCATGCGCGTTGTGTAGACCCCTCCCTACGCTAGGAAGCGACGGTGGGGTAGGAAGAGGTGATGCGCGTGGCTGCGATGCCGAGTAAGGCGGCGGTGCACGATCACGTCGCCCTTGCCGAGATCGAGCTGTGTGGCGACTTGATCATCGCGGCGTCCGCCGCGGACGAGCGCCTCACGGATGACCGGATCGACGAGGTGCTCAGGGTCACGGACGAGCGCCAGGCGGCGGAACGAGCCTGACGCTCGACACCCGACGTTCGACGCCCGACGTCATATGGCGCGGCCCGGAACCCGCCGCGCCATATGACTGTCGCGCACCAGGTGCCGCGAGTCAGATACCGCGAGTCAGGTATCGCGTCAGGTACGCAGCAGCCGGGCGATCGCCTTCGTCGCTTCCTCGACCTTGGCGTCGATCTCGTCGCCGCCCTTGATGGAGGCGTCCGCGACGCAGTGCCGCAGGTGCTCCTCAAGCAGTTGCAGCGCGAAGGACTGCAAGGCCTTGGTGCTGGCCGAGACCTGGGTGAGTATGTCGATGCAGTAGACGTCCTCGTCGACCATCCGCTGGAGGCCACGGACCTGGCCCTCGATACGGCGCAGCCGCTTCAGGTGCTCGTCCTTCTGGTGGTGGTATCCGTGCACACCACGGTCGTGCGGGGTTTCCGTGGAGGGCGCTGGGGTCGCCGCGCCGGCCTCGGTGGTCGTCATCGCGTCCTCCTGGTGAACTGGCGAACTATCACGAATTTCATCATCTATATACCCCCCGTGGGTATATCTTAGCGGATTTACCAGCGCCACGTCGGGGTCGAATCAGGGGCCGTACGGTTCACTGTGCCTGATGCGCGACACTGGTGGGCGGCCGGTTAGTCGTGGCCGGATGATGCGCCTAGCATCAGCCTGACCGAATCCAGAGCACCCCGAGGACCCCACGTGCGCTTTCGTCTGACCCCCAGGGAGACGAGCTTCTACGACATGTTCGCCGCGTCCGCGGACAACATCGTCACGGGCTCCAAGCTCCTGATGGAACTGCTCGGGGCTGACCCCTCCGCCCGGGCCGAGATCGCGGAGCGGATGCGGGCAGCGGAACACGCCGGTGACGATGCGACTCACGCGATCTTCCACCAGCTGAACTCCTCGTTCATCACACCGTTCGACCGTGAGGACATCTATTCTCTCGCGTCGTCCCTCGACGACATCATGGACTTTATGGAGGAGGCCGTCGACCTGGTCGTCCTCTACAACATCGAGGAACTCCCCAAGGGTGTCGAACAGCAGGTCGAGGTACTGGCCAGGGCGGCCGAGCTGACCGCCGAGGCCATGCCGCACCTGCGGACGATGGACAACCTCACCGAGTACTGGATCGAGATCAACCGCCTCGAGAACCAGGCCGACCAGGTACACCGCAAGCTCCTCGCCCACCTCTTCAACGGCAAGTACGACGCCATCGAGGTGCTCAAGCTCAAGCAGATCGTCGACGTACTGGAGGAGGCGGCCGACGCGTTTGAGACCGTCGCCAACACCGTGGAGACCATCGCGGTCAAGGAGTCCTGAACCTCGTGGACACCTTTGCCCTTGTCGTGACCATCGGTGTCGCGCTCGGATTCACGTACACCAACGGCTTCCACGACTCCGCGAACGCCATCGCGACCTCGGTCTCCACCCGCGCGCTCACCCCGCGCGCCGCGCTGGCCATGGCGGCGGTTATGAACCTCGCCGGTGCCTTCCTCGGCAGCGGGATCGCCAAGACCGTCAGTGAGGGGCTGATCGAGACGCCCGAGGGCCGTAAGGGAATGTGGATTCTCTTCGCGGCGCTGGTCGGGGCGATCGCCTGGAACATGATCACCTGGTACTTCGGGCTGCCTTCGTCGTCCTCGCACGCCCTGTTCGGCGGCATGGTCGGCGCGGCGCTCGCCGGGGGAATCGACGTTATCTGGTCGGGGGTGCTCCAGAAGATCGTCATCCCGATGTTCCTGTCGCCCCTTGTGGGATTGGTCGTCGGCTATCTGGTGATGGTCGCGATCATGTGGATGTTCCGCAGATCCAATCCACACAAGGCCAAACGCGGATTCCGTATCGCCCAGACCGTCTCGGCCGCCGGAATGGCGCTCGGCCACGGTCTGCAGGACGCGCAGAAGACCATGGGCATTGTGGTGATGGCCCTGGTCATCGCCGATATCGAGAATCCGAGTGACCCGATTCCGGTCTGGGTCAAGTTCTCCTGCGCGATCATGCTCTCGCTCGGTACGTACGCGGGCGGCTGGCGGATCATGCGGACGCTCGGGCGGAAGATCATCGAACTGGACCCGCCGCAGGGCTTCGCCGCCGAGACGACCGGCGCGGGCATCATGTTCACCACCGCGTTTATGTTCCACGCGCCGATCTCGACGACGCATGTGATCACCTCGGCGATCATGGGCGTGGGGTCGACCAAGGGGTCGCGCGCGGTGCGCTGGGGTGTCGCCAAGAACATCGTCATGGGCTGGTTCATCACGATGCCCGCGGCGGCGTTCGTCGCGGCGCTCAGCTTCTGGGTCGTGAACGTCGCGTTCCTGTAGGGCTCGCGCTGCCACCGTGAACGTGAAACGGGTCCGCCCCCTCTCTTCCGAGAGGGGGCGGACCCTTTCGCCTGCACGGTGGCACCGCCATGCAGCACCGTGAGGCAGTCCTGGGAGCCGAGCGGCTCAGGTGTCAGCGGTCTAGCGGTCTGGCTCTAGCCGAAGCGGCCCGAGATGTAGTCCTCGGTCGCCTGGACGGACGGGTTGGAGAAGATTCGTTCCGTCTCGTCGATCTCGATCAGCTTGCCGGGCTGGCCGATCGCCGCGAGGTTGAAGAACGCGGTGCGGTCGGAGACACGGGCCGCCTGCTGCATGTTGTGCGTCACGATGACGATCGTGAAGCGCTCCTTCAGCTCGCCGATAAGGTCCTCGATGGCGAGGGTCGAGATCGGGTCGAGGGCCGAGCAGGGCTCGTCCATCAGCAGCACCTGCGGCTCGACCGCGATCGCGCGGGCGATGCACAGACGCTGCTGCTGGCCGCCGGAGAGGCCGGAGCCCGGCTTGTTCAGGCGGTCCTTGACCTCGTTCCAGAGGTTGGCGCCCTTCAGGGACTTCTCGACGATGTCGTTCAGCTCGTTCTTCTTGTACGAGCCGTTCAGGCGCAGGCCCGCCGCGACGTTGTCGAAGATCGACATCGTGGGGAACGGGTTGGGGCGCTGGAACACCATGCCGACGGTGCGGCGCACGTTCACCGGGTCGACCCCGGAGCCGTACAGGTCCTCGCCGTCGAGCAGGACCTTGCCCTCGACACGGCCCGAGGGGGTGACCTCGTGCATGCGGTTGAGGGTGCGCAGGAAGGTGGACTTGCCGCAGCCGGACGGGCCGATGAAGGCGGTCACGGAGCGGGGCTCCACGGTCATCGAGATGTCCTCGATGGCCTTGTGGCTGCCGTAGTAGGCGGTGAGGCCGCTGACGTCGATTCGCTTGGCCATGTGGATCACTACTTCTTTCGGGAGGTTCAGTCGCTGGGGCCCCGCGCGGCGAAGCCGTATATGTCGCTTTAGCGACCGGTCTTCGGGGCCTTCCAGCGGGCGATGCCGCGAGCCACCAGGTTCAGGATCATCACGAAACCGATGAGGGTCAGTGCCGCTGCCCAGGCACGGTCGTACGAGGCCGAGTTACCGGCCGCGTACTGCTGGTAGATGTACAGGGGCAGCGAGGACTGGGCGCCCTCGAACGGGTTCGTGTTGATGAAGTTCGTACCCCATACGACGAGCAGTACCGGCGCGGTCTCACCCGTGATGCGGGCTACCGCGAGCATGACGCCGGTCGTGATGCCGCCGATAGAGGTCGGCAGGACCACCTTGAGGATAGTCCGCCACTTCGGCACACCGAGGGCGAGCGATGCCTCACGCAGCTCGTTCGGAACGAGCTTGAGCATCTCCTCGGTGGAGCGGACGACCACCGGCATCATCAGGATCGACAGCGCCATGGCGCCTGCCCAGCCGGAGAAGTCGAAGCCCAGGATCAGGATCCAGAAGGTGAGGACGAACAGACCCGCGACGATCGACGGGATACCCGTCATCACGTCGACGAAGAAGGTGACCACCTTGGCCAGCTTCCCGCGCCCGTACTCGACGAGGTAGATCGCCGTCAGCAGACCGATCGGCACGGCGATCAGCGAGGCCAGCGCGACCTGCTGCAGGGTGCCGAGCAGCGCGTGGTAGATACCGCCACCGACTTCACGGTCACCGAGGGTGCCCATGGAGTGGGTGAGGAAGTACATGTCGAAGACCTTGGAGCCGCGTGCGACGGTCTCCCAGAGCAGCGATGCCAGCGGGATGATCGCCAGCAGGAAGGCGACCCAGACCAGCGAGGTGGCCAGCCGGTCCTTGGCCTGCCGCTGGCCCTCGACGCGCGCGGCGATGACGTACGAGGCGACGACGAAGAGCAGCGCGGCGATCATGCCCCACTGCAGGCGGCTGTGCAGACCGGCCACCATGCCGATGGCGACGGCGGTCGCGGCGGAGCCGAGGGCGACCACCAGCGGCGCCCAGCGGGGGAGGCGGGCCGCGCTCAGGGTGCTGGGGGCGGGCGTCTTGATGACGGTGTCGGTGCTCATGCGTTGGCCCCCGAGTACTCCTTGCGGCGGGCGATGATCAGGCGGGCCGCGCCGTTGACCAGCAGGGTGATGACGAAGAGCACCAGGCCGGAGGCGATCAGGGCGTCCCGGCCGAACTCGTCCGCCTCGTTGAACTTGCTGGCGATGTTCTGGGCGAAGGTACCGCCGCCCGGGTCAAGCAGCGAGGCGTTGATCAGGAAGCTCGGGGAGAGCACGGTGGCGACGGCGATCGTCTCGCCGAGCGCGCGGCCCAGGCCCAGCATGGAGGCGGAGATGACGCCGGAGCGGCCGAAGGGCAGCACCGACATGCGGATGACCTCCCAGCGCGTCGCGCCGAGTGCGAGCGCGGCCTCCTCGTGCATCTTCGGGGACTGCAGGAAGACCTCACGGCTCACGTTGGTGATGATCGGGAGGATCATGATCGCGAGCAGGATGCCGACGGTCATCAGGGAGCGCGGCGCGCCGCCCGAGTACTCGAAGATGCCGGTCCAGCCGAGGTAGTCGTCCAGCCAGCTGTAGAGGCCAACCAGGTGCGGAGCGACCACTAGGGCGCCCCACAGGCCGTACACGATGGAGGGCACCGCGGCCAGCAGGTCGATCACATAGGCGATCGGCCCGGAGAGCTTGCGCGGTGCGTAGTGGGAGATGAAGAGCGCGATCGCGACGGCGATCGGCACGGCGATCACCAGAGCGATGATCGAGCTGACGACCGTACCGAAGACCAGGACGGGGATGCCGAACTTCGGCGGCGTCGCGGCGGTGTCCCACTCGAAGGTGGTGAAGAAATTGCCCGAGTTGTCGGACAGCGCGAGGACCGTGCGGTACGTCAGGAAGGCCGCGATCGCGCCCATGATCGTGAGCAGCACGATGCCGGAGCCGCGGGAGAGTCCGAGGAAGACCCGGTCACCGGGGCGGGTGGCGCTGTTGCTCTTGCGACGGTCATCGGCCGGGGGCCTGGCGTCGGCGGGTTCGGTGGGGGGAGGTGCTTTGGTAGTCGATATGTCCATGGGGTTCTCCGGTCTGCGGAGCTCTCCGGTGGGAGAGCTCCTGGCGCTGGCGGTGCACCGGAAGGTGCGGCCGGCCCTGGTGGGGGCCGGCCGCACTCAGGGTCAGCTCAGGTTCGCGACGGTCTCGCGGACCTTGGTGATGATCTCGGTCGGGATCGGGGCGTAGTCGTTGGCCTTCAGGACGTTCTGGCCCTCTTCGCTGGCCATGTAGGTCAGGAAGGACTTGGTGGCACCGAGAGTCTCGGCCTTGTTGCCCTTCTCGCAGGCGATCTCGTACGTGACCAGGACGATCGGGTAGGCGCCGTCGGCCTTGGTCGCGTAGTCGAGCTCCATGGAGAGGTCGCTGCCCTTGCCGACGACCTTGCCGGCGGCGATGGCCGCGGAGGCGTTGTCGACGGTGGCCTCGACGGGCTCGGCCGCGCCGGTGTCCAGCTTCACCGTGGGGATGTCGTCGGAGGAGGCGTAGGACAGCTCGAAGTACGTGATCGCGCCCTCGACCTGCTTGACCTGGCCGGCCAGACCGGAGGAGCCCTGAGCGGACTGGCCGCCCTTGCCCGCCCAGGCCTTCGCGGGCTCGTAGGGCCAGGCCTTCGGGGCGGCGGTGTTCAGGTACTCGGTGAAGTTGTCCGTGGTGCCGGAGTCGTCCGAGCGGTGGAAGGACTGGACCTTGAGCTTGGGGAGGTCGGCGTCCGGGTTCAGCTTCTTGATCGCCGGGTCGTCCCAGGACTTGATCTTGTCGTTGAAGATGTTGCCCAGGGTCTCGGCGTCCAGGACCAGGTCGTCCACGCCCGGCAGGTTGTAGCCGACCGCGACCGGGCCGCCGACCATCGGGAGGTTGACGGCCTGGCTGTCCTTGCAGACCTTCTTCGACTCGGTGATCTCATCCGCGTCCAGCGCCGAGTCGGAGCCCGCGAAGGCGGTCTGACCCTGGAGGAAGGCGGTGATACCAGCGCCGGAGCCCGTCGGGTTGTAGTCGATACGGGCGTCCTTGCAGGTCGCCACGTACTCCTTGACCCAGGCGTCGATCGCGTTCTTCTGGGCGGACGACCCGGAGGCCTTGATGTCGCCCTTGGCCTCGTCACACTTGATGTTCGAGTTCGCGACGGTCTTCTCGCCGCCGTCGCCGCCGCGGGTCGTGTCGTCCGAGCCGCACGCCGTGAGGGCCAGGGCGCCGGAGACCGTGAGAGCACCGAGGGTGAGGGCCCGCCGGTTCATGCGCTGAAGCTTCACTTCGGGTGTTCCTTCCAGGAGCCGCCGTCGGTGGCGGCGTGCGTAGAGGTCGACTGCTTGGTCGTCGTCTATCTCGGGAGGCTGTGCGGGTCGCTTTGGCCGCGACGCGCACTGCGTAAGTCCGAAATTAGGCAGGAGAGGTGAAGTGGTCGACCGTCGAGAGTGAACGGAAGGTGAACCTACGCAGTCGGTGCGGTGAGGTCACGAAGAGGTTACGTGTCGTCGCGGGCGTGAGCATGTGGAAGCGGGGGCGAGCACGCGGAAGCGGGGGCGCCGGGCCTGTCGCCCGCCGCCCCCGCTTCCGTATGCCCGCTAGCGGGACAGGGTCTTTCGGGCCGAGGTGACCTGGCAGGAGTAGACGCCCTTGTCGTTGTTCGTGTACGAGGCGTTCAGCGTGACCTTGCGGTTGCCGCTGGGGGCGACCGTCGCCCGCTCGTTCCTGGTGGCGATCCGCTTGGTGGCGATCGTCGAGCTGGGGGTGGCGCCCACCTTGAAGGCCACGGAGAACGTGTAGTCGAAGGCCTGTTCGGTCGACGCGTTCTGGATGTCCACCTCGTAGCTGATACGCACGACGGCCCCCGAGCGCGAGGCGTTGCACTTCTGGCCGACGACCTCGCCGAGCGCGTTCGGGTTGTACGTGGGCGGGGCCGAGCGGGTGGGCTGCGGCGCGCCGGCTCCGCCGCTGGTCAGGCCGGAGCTGCCCCCGGTGGTGCCCGTACTGCCGCCGGTGCCTCCGGAGGTGCCGCCCGTGAGGCCGCTGCTGCCGCCCGAGCTGCCGCCGGTCACGCCGGTGCTGCCGGCGGAGCCGCCGCCGATCATGCCGTCGGGGTTGGGGGGCTTGAGGCTGGGCATGCCGGACGGGTTGAACGAGGGCGTCTTCCCGGCGTCCCCGAGCCCGCCGAAGGCCTTGTCGTTCGGGTCGTCGGTGCAGCCGGCCAGGGTGACGGCGGCCGTCAGGGCGAGTGCGGCGGCCCCGAGGGCACGGGTTCGGGCACGGCTTCGGGCACGGCTGTTTCGCGTACGGCTGGTTCGCATGGCATCCCCCGTTGCGCTGATTCCAGTTCAGCGCGGTTGAATCATTGAATCGTTGAAGAGCTTGAGAGCACAGGCAGGCTACCGGACCTCTCCCGCCCCGCTTCGAGTCTCCCGGGCACCAATACAGCATTGGTACGTTGAGCCACCGCACTTTCCTAGCGTCACCACTCGGGGGACCCATGAGCCAGCCCTGGCAGCCGCAGCCACCTCAGCAACCCAACCCGTACGGCCAGCAGCCACCGGGCCCGCCGCAGCAGCCTGGGTACGGCTACCCCGGCCCGCCGCAGCAGCAGCCCGGCTACGGCTACCCCGGCCCGCCGATGGCGCAGCAGCCAGGTCCGCCGATGCAGCCCATGCAGCCCGGTTACGCCTACCCGCCGCAGGGCTTCCAGCCGGGTTTCCCGCCGCCCGCCGCGGGCAATCCCGCCAAGGCCTTCTTCCTCGGGCTGCTGGTCTCGGTCGTCGGCTCGCTGGTGTTCGCGGGCATCCTCGTCGCCAGCTATGAGGACCTGTCCAAGGTGGGCCTCAAGCTCAGCTACGTGGGCTTCGCCCTCGCCATCGGCGCGCTCGTCGGCGCCGTGGTGGGTAAGTCGGGCGCCCGGGGCGCTTCCACGATGGTGATCGCGGGCCTGTTGGCCGCGCTCGGCACCTTCTTCGGGTACACCAACGGCCAGGTGTTCATCCTCGCCGACGCGCTCGACGCTGACATCGTGGGCGAGCTCCTGGAGGACGACCCCTTCTTCCCAGCTGAGAGCTGGTGGGAGGGGAGCCTCAAGGAAGGTATCGCCCTGCTCGGTCTGGCCGCCGCGGCGGGCGCCGCCTGCGCCACCGCCCATCTCGCGGGCAAGCGCCGGGGCTGACCCCGCGCGGCAACACGGCAGTACGGCAATACGGCAGTACAGACGACGGCGGGGCCGGGGGTAGTTACCCGCGGCCCCGCCCTCGTTCCTATACCGCTACTGCTGCTACTACTGCACGACCGTGATGCGGTCCGCCTTCGGCGGGGCGATCGGGGCCGACGCCGAGGAGTTGGCCGTCAGGTACGTCTCGAAGGCCTCCAGGTCGTCACCGCCGACCAGCGGGTTCGTGCCCTCGCCGAGCGCGGTGAAGCCGTCGCCGCCGCCCTCGAGGAACGAGTTCATCGCGACGCGGTAGGTGGCGTTCTCGTCCAGCGGCTCGCCGTTGAGCCGGATGGAGTCCGTGACGACCCGGTCCGCGCCCGTCTTCGTCAGGTCCAGCGTGTAGGTGAAGCCGTCGGAGACCTGAAGGATCTTCGGGGACTCCTCGTTCCGGCCGCTGACCTGCTGGCGCAGGGCGGTGACCAGCTGGGCGCCGGTCAGGTCGACCAGATTCACCGTGTTGCTGAAGGGCTGGACGGTGTAGGCCTCGCCGTAGGTGACCACACCGTCACCCTCGCCGCCGCTGGCCGCGAAGGTCAGGTCGGAGCGGATGCCGCCCGGGTTCATCAGGGCCAGGTCCGTGCCCTCGTCCAGGGTCCTGGCGTGGGTGAGCTGGGCGTCCGCGATCAGGTCGCCGAGCGGGGACTCGGGGGTGTTCGCGCCGCGGCCCGCGATGTCGGCCGAGATATGGCCGACAGGGCGGTTGGAGATCGGCTCGGCCAGCGTGTTCCACCGGTCTATCAGCCGGGTCATGTCGCGGGCCTTGCGCTGGTCGCGGTGCACGACGTGGTTCGCCGACTTCACGCTGGTGCGGACGATGTCCTTGGTGGCGCGGTCGTACGTCAGCGTGGTGTCCGTGTACAGACGGCCGAAGGACGCCGCCGACGTCACCGTGCGCGGGTTGCCCGCCGGGTCCGGGATGGTGCACGCGTACGCCTGGTGGGTGTGGCCGGTGACGACCGCGTCCACCTGGGGCGAGAGGTTCTTGGCGATGTCCGTGATCGGGCCGGAGATCCCGTCACCGGGGCCGGGGCTGTCGCAGTCGTAGTTGTACGAGGAGCTCGCCGGGTAGCCGCCCTCGTGGATGAGCGCGACGACGGACTTCACGCCCTTGCGCTCCAGCACCTTGGTGTACTTGTTGATCGTCTCGACCTCGTCGTGGAACTTCAGGCCCTTGATGCCCTCGGCCGACACGATGTCCGGGGTGCCCTCCAGGGTCACGCCGATGAAGCCGATCTTGACGCCGCGGTGCTTCCAGATGCTGTACGGCTTGAGGACCGGCTTGCCGCTCTTCTCGTACGTCACGTTCGCGGCGAGGAAGGGGAAGTCGGCGCCCTGGAACTTCTTGCCCTTCTCGTAGCAGCCGTCCTCGGGGTGGCAGCCGCCCCGCTGTATCCGCTTCAGCTCGTCGAGGCCCTCGTCGAACTCGTGGTTGCCGACACCGGCCACGTCCAGGCCGATCTTGTTCATCGCCTCGATGGTCGGCTCGTCGTGGAAGAGCCCCGAGATCAGCGGGCTGGCCCCGATCACGTCACCGGCCGCGGCCGTGACGCTGAACCGCTCGCCCTTGCGCGCCTTCCGCAGCGACGTCGCCAGGTACTCGACACCACCGGCGTCGATCTGCTCCTCGGTGCCGTCCTCGTGGTGGTGGGTCACCCGGCCCGAAGACCCGCTCGGCGGCTCCAGGTTGCCGTGGAAGTCGTTGAAGGACAGCAGCTGTACGTCGACCGTACGGCCGTGGTTCCTCCCCGGCCCCTTGCCTGGCCCCTTGCCGTGCCCGTGGCCCTGGCCCCTGGCCTGGCTCTTGGCCTCGGCCTCTCCGGCTCCGGCGGGCAGCGCCGCCGTCATGACGCCGGTGGCCGCGGCGAGCGCTACGGTGACCGCGATCAACCGGCCGCCGACCCGGCGCCGTTGTGGTGTCGCTGACATCAGTTCCCCTCAGTGGACAGCGAGACGACTGTCTGATTGTGCTGTTAGTGGGCCGCAGCCTATGGTCAACGCGCGTAGCGCAACAGGGGGTAACTGGTTACGAGGAGGTTGCTGGTGGAGGTCCTCCCCTGTGCGGGGCCCGGGGCTTTACGCTCAAGGGCATGACAGACGCAGCTCCCGGAGTACCCCAGCGGTCCATCGAGACCCTTGACGCGCTCACCCCCGAACAGGCCGAAGCCGTACTCGCCCTGATCGCGGAGGCCGCGCGCACCGACGGGCAGCAGGCCGTGTCCGAGCAGGGCCGGTTGCAGCTGCGCGGCGGGCCGCGGCCAGGGGTACGCCATCTGCTGCTGCACGTCGACCACGAACTGCTCGGCTACGCCCAACTGGAGGACACCGACCCGGTGGAGGCCCCGGCCGGCGAGCTGGTGGTGCACCCCGCGCGGCGTGGGCACGGACACGGACGCGCCCTGGGCACCGCCCTGCTGGCCGCGTCCGGGAAGCGGCTGCGGGTCTGGGCGCACGGCGGCCACTCGTCGGCCCGGCATCTGGCCCAGGTGCTCGGTCTGTCCCTCTTCCGTGAACTGCGGCAGATGAGGCGGCCGCTGGGCCCGGGTGAGTCGCAGCCGCTGGCCGAGCCGGTGCTCCCGCCCGGCGTCGCCGTGCGCACCTTCGTACCGGGCCAGGATGACGCGGCCTGGCTGGCCGCCAACGCCGAGGCGTTCGCCCACCATCCGGAGCAGGGCTCGCTCACCCAGCGCGACCTGGACGACCGCAAGGCCGAGCCGTGGTTCGACCCGGCCGGGTTCTTCCTCGCCGAGCGGGAGTCGGACGGCGAGCTGCTCGGCTTCCACTGGACGAAGGTGCACGAGGCGGAGCGGCTGGGTGAGGTGTACGTGCTCGGGGTCCGGCCCGGCGCGCAGGGCGGCGGCCTCGGCAAGGCGCTCACCGCGATCGGGCTGCGGCATCTGGAGAGCCAGGGCCTGCCCACCGCGATGCTGTACGTCGACGCGGACAACAAGGCGGCGGTCTCGGTCTACGAGCGGATTGGGTTCGTCACCCATGAGACGGACCTGATGTACCGCACGGAGACCTGACGCACCGCACGGAGACCTGACGTATCGCGGGGATGCCTGAGAGCCGCTCCCTGGGCTCCCGTACGTCATGTCGCCGTAACCAGTGATTCAGACAGGCTTGCGACGCTCGCGGAATGCAGCCCGACGTGCCTGAGGCAGGCTCTCGGCCCTCGCCGCCCGCGGAGGCCCGCCCCCGACCGAGGCTCGTCGGCGCGCCCGCCGACGGGCGAAGGCGGAACAATGGGTACATGAACCAGCCCTCCGCCGAAGCCCGAGCCAAGGCCCCCGCCCAGGCCACCGCCCCGACTCCGGTCCAGCACGTCCAGCCGTCCGTCGGCTCCATAGCCGCGCACCGCCCGCACACGGTGTCGGCGGCGGTGTCCGACCTGGAGCCCGACCTCGACTCGGACCTCGACGTGTACGAGGAAGACGGCGGCGTGGACGGCGACGAGCTGCCGCAGGGCCGCTTCCTGGACCGGGAGCGCAGCTGGCTGGGATTCAACGAGCGGGTACTCGAACTGGCCGAGGACCCGACCACCCCGCTCCTTGAGCGGGCGAACTTCCTGGCGATCTTCTCCAGCAACCTGGACGAGTTCTTCATGGTCCGGGTTGCGGGCCTGAAGCGGCGCATCGCGACCGGGGTCGCCACCCGTTCGGCCTCAGGGCTCCAGCCGCGTGAGGTGCTGGACCTGATCTGGACCCGGACCCGCGAGCTCATGGCGCGGCACGCCGCCTGCTTCCAGGAGGACGTGGCGCCCGCGCTGGCCGACGAGGGCATCGAGATCGTGCGCTGGCCCGACCTCACCGAGAAGGAGCAGGCCCGGCTCTTCACCCTGTTCCGGCAGCGGATCTTCCCCGTACTGACCCCGCTGGCAGTGGACCCGGCGCACCCCTTCCCGTACATCTCGGGTCTCTCCCTCAATCTGGCCGTCGTCGTCCGCAACCCGGTCACCGGGCACCAGCACTTCGCGCGGGTCAAGGTGCCGCCGCTGCTGAACCGTTTCCTGGAGGCGGCGCCCGGGCGGTACGTCCCCATCGAGGACGTGATCGCGGCCCCGGCCCACCTGGAGGAGCTGTTCCCCGGCATGGAGGTGCTCGCCCACCACATGTTCCGGGTCACCAGGAACGAGGACCTGGAGGTCGAGGAGGACGACGCCGAGAACCTGCTCCAGGCCCTGGAGAAGGAGCTCATGCGGCGCCGCTTCGGGCCGCCGGTGCGCCTGGAGGTCGAGGAGTCCATCGACCGGTACGTCCTTGACCTGCTGATCCGCGAGCTGAAGATCTCCGAGGCCGAGGTGTACCCGCTGCCTGGCCCGCTCGACCTGACCGGTCTGTTCGGCGTCTCCAGCCTGGACCGGCCCGAGCTGAAGTACCCGAAGTTCGTCGCGGGCACGCACCGGGACCTGGCCGAGGTGGAGTCGGCGTCGGCGCCGGACATCTTCGCGGCCCTGCGCGAGCGCGACGTCCTGCTGCACCACCCCTACGACAGCTTCTCCACCTCGGTGCAGGCGTTCCTGGAGCAGGCCGCCGCCGACCCCGACGTGCTGGCGATCAAGCAGACGCTGTACCGCACGTCCGGCGACTCGCCGATCGTGGACGCGTTGATAGACGCCGCCGAGTCCGGCAAGCAGGTTCTCGTCCTGGTGGAGATCAAGGCGCGCTTCGACGAGCAGGCCAACATCAAGTGGGCGCGCAAGCTGGAGGAGGCGGGCTGCCATGTCGTCTACGGCCTGGTCGGTCTGAAGACGCACTGCAAGCTGTCCCTGGTGGTCCGCCAGGAGGGCGAGACGCTGCGCCGGTACTCGCACGTCGGCACCGGCAACTACCACCCCAAGACCGCCCGGCTGTACGAGGACCTGGGGCTGCTCACCGCCGACCCGCAGGTCGGCGCCGACCTCTCCGACCTCTTCAACCGGCTGTCCGGATACTCGCGCCGTGAGACCTACCGCCGTCTCCTCGTGGCACCCAAGTCCCTGCGGGACGGCCTGGTCGCCCGGATCAACAAGGAGACCGAGCACCACCGGGCGGGCCGCCCCGCTTATGTCCGTATCAAGGTCAACTCGATGGTCGACGAGGCCGTCATCGACGCGCTGTACCGGGCGTCCCAGGCGGGCGTTTCGGTGGGCATCTGGGTGCGCGGCATCTGTGCCGTACGCCCCGGAGTCTCCGGCCTCTCCGAGAACATCCGGGTCAGGTCGGTGCTCGGCCGTTTCCTGGAGCACTCGCGGGTGTTCGCCTTCGGCAACGGCGGCGAGCCCGAGGTGTGGCTCGGCAGCGCGGACATGATGCACCGCAACCTCGACCGACGGATCGAAGCGCTGGTACGGGTCCAGGACCCGGCCCACCGCGCCGCGCTGAGCAGGCTCCTGGAGACCGGGATGTCGGACACCACCGCCTCCTGGCACCTGGGGCCCGACGGCGACTGGACCCGGCACGCGACCGACTCGGACGGCCACCCCCTGCGGAACGTACAGGAGATGCTCATTGACGCCCGGAGGCGCCGCCGTGGCTCAGCGAAACCCTGACCGCACTGCCACCGCGCGTGCCCCGGGCCCGGACCCGCTGTCGGCCTCGGCCTCGGTGTCGGCTTCGGCCCCGGTGGCGCAGGGCGCGCGGGTAGCGGGCGAGGTGCTGGCCCGCTACCTGCGGGAGCAGGCCATGGAATTCCTGCGCGCGCTGCGGCAGCACCGCGAGAGCGGCGCGGAGGAGTCCGCGGAGTCGGCCCGCGCGCTGCGCCGTGCGGCCCGCCGCATCAGCGGCACCCTGCACACCTTCCGGCCGCTGCTCGACGCCGAGTGGTCCGACCAGCTCCGCACGGAACTGGCCTGGCTGTCGGGGACGCTGGCCCGCGAGCACGGGTACGCGGCGCGGCTCGACCGGCTGGTCGGGGCGCTGCACCGGTTGTCGGGGGCGGCGGCGTTCCCCGCGCAGGCGGCCTCCGACGCCCGGCGGGGTGGCCCGCCTCCGCCGAAGGGGCAGCTGACGGTGGGCGCGGCCAAGGCGGGCGCCCTGCTGGAGCGTCAACTCACCCTCGCCAGGACCCGCGCCCACTCGGCGGCCCTCCAGGCTCTGGGCAGCTCCCGTTTCCACGCCGTCGCGGACGGGGTCGCTTTACTGGCCAGTGAGGTGCCGCTGCGCCGGGAGGCGGCCGCGCACCAGCTCACGCCGTTCGCCGCGGACGTCGAGGCCCGGCTGAACGAGGCGGTCGCCGCACTCCCGCTGGTGCGCGCCGGGCACCCGTACAACGCCGAGGCCCTCACCCATGGCCTGGCCCCCGACGAGGCCCCGGAGTCCCAGGACGCCCCCTGGCACCAGGTCCGCCTGCTGCTGCGTCTGCACCGCTACGCCCAGGAGGCGATCCGCGCCTCGGACGCCAAGACCGCCGACGTACGGCTGCTCACCGCGGGCGAGGCCCTGGACCGCCACCGCGACGCCGCCGAGGCCGCGGCCGCCGCCGCCTCGGCCGCCCGTACCCCCCGCATCGCCCCGACGACGGCCTACGCCCTCGGCGTGCTGCACGCCGACCAGCGCCACGAGGTGGAGGCGGCGCGGTACGCCTTCCAACGGGTGTGGCGGGGGGCGGGATCGGGATCGGGATCGGGATCGGCGGTGGGCACGCCATGATCCTGGCCGCTGGATGTGTGCTGTGGCGCCGCTCGGCTGACCGGGACGGCATCGAACTCGCCCTGGTCTTCCGGCCGAAGTACGGAGACTGGTCGCACCCCAAGGGCAAGCTCAAGCGCGGCGAGGACGCGCGGGACGGAGCGCTCCGGGAGGTCCTGGAGGAGACCGGGATGACGTGCGAACCCGGCCCCGAGCTGCGGACCGTCCACTACGAGGTGGAGGGCGTCCCCAAGCAGGTCCGCTACTGGGCGGCCGAGGCCATCGGCGGCAGCTTCGCGCCGAACAGTGAAGTGTCCCGGCTGCTCTGGCTCCCACCGGGCGCGGCGCGCGACCGGCTCACCCAGGTCAGGGACAAAGAGCTGGTTGACACCGCGGTCCGGCTAATCTGCCGGAACTGACGGTTCATCAGGAAAGGGTGATCTCGTGGCCTCCAGGCTCAACCCCTACATCAGTTTCGACGGCGTCGCGCGGCAGGCGATGGAGTTCTACCAGGGCGTCTTCGGCGGCACCCTGACCGTGCACACCTACGGCGACCTCGGCGGGGCGAAGGCCGGAGACGTCGCCGACAAGATCATGCACGGCGCGCTGACGACCGACAGCGGCTACACGCTGATGGGCGCCGACAACCCGCCGGACACGGAGTACAAGCCGGGAAACAACATCTCCGTGAGCGTCAGCGGGGAGGCTGGGGACGCTGACGAGCTGCGCGGCTACTGGGAGAAGCTGTCCGACGGAGGCACGGTCCTGGTCCCGCTGGACAAGCAGATGTGGGGTGACGTCTTCGGCATGTGCACGGACCGGTTCGGCGTCACCTGGATGGTGGACTTCGGAACCGCGTAGCGGCCTCCCCGGGTGGCGGAGTCGGCAGATGCGCAGGTCAGCCGTTGCGCGGCGCGCGCCTGCTGTTCCCTGTGCCGATGTGGTAGGCCCTGCTGCGCACGACGAGGGTGGCCCGACGACGCTGGAAAGCGGTGAGGACCCGTACCGGATCGGCTGGATCGGTACGGGCCCTCATGGTGCCGGTATCACTCCTTGGCCATCCCGGTGAACGCGGCCCACGCGTCCGGGGTGACGTGCAGGGTGCCCTTCTCGTGTCCCTTGGTGTCACGGATCATGACTACACCGGGGAAGTTGTCGGCGACCTCGATGCAATCCGACCCGGCTTCGTTGCTGTAACTCGACTTGTGCCAGTTCGGTACGGCGTCACTCACTGGTGGTTCTCCTCGTAGCTGTCAAGGATCTTCCGGATGAGGTCCCGGCTCCCTTGGCGGCTCAGGGCCTCGCTGCTGAGGTGATCATAGGTGTGCTGCATGCGCGCCACGTCCGCCGGTTCTTCGTAGAGCCGTCCGGTGAACGCAGCCTCAGCGTACGCACATCGGGGGCTGTCCGGCAGATCGAGCAAGGTGAGCATTCCCGTGGGGCTCGGCGCGGTGAACGGCAGTACCTGAATCAAGACGTTGTCCCGTTGGGACAGAGCTAGCAGATGCCGGAGCTGTTCCCTGTGGGCCTCCGCGTCGCCCATCGTGCGGCGTAGCCCCGCCTCGTCGATCACGGCACTGAGCCACACCGGGCTGCTCTCACGGGTGACTGCCTCCTGCCGCTCTATACGGAGCCGCAGCGCGTCGTCCACGTCGCTGTTACTGGGGTCGGTAGCGAGCATCAAGGCTCGTGCGTATGCGCGGGTCTGCATGAGGCCGGGCACGATCGGGGCGAACTGGTGGACGGCGTGCGCGGTGAGCTGGCGATCAACGAACAACTGCGCGTAGTCCCGGATGGCCTTGCGCGCGATCATCCGCGCTAGGTCGGTGATGTACGTACCGGTACCGAGTACGTCATCGAGGAACTCGGCCAACGCCACGTTGGGGGCTTCGGCGCCGCACTCGATCTGTGAGATGCGGGAGGGGGCGACGCGGACCGCGTCCGCCAAGTCCTTCTGCCGGGTCCATCCCTTGGCGATCCTGGCCCGTTCCACCATCTTCCCCAGGAACATTTCCAGGCTTTCCGAGGGGTCAATCTGCTTACGCGCTGGCATGTGCCCCCGTCATCCTTTGCCGTAGTGCATATGAACTCTCCGTCTTCACATCCACCTGTCTAGCGGAGCGTAGTGCCAACAATCCACGCTGTTAGCCCAGTTAGGAAAGGGTGAGGACGTGGAGCAGCAGGCGGGCGCGGCACGCCATGCGAACACAGGCGAGACCCGGAAGGCCCGCCGTGTCTTTCGATACGTGCCATTCACGATCGAGCAAGACGTGACGGCGGAACCGGAGTACGAGGCCCGTTGCGTGTCCGGCGACGAAACCGAATGCGGCGCGCGGTCCGGCACGCACTGCCACCCCGGACCGGTCGAGGAGTGGCAGCGCAAGCACACCCAGGAGACCAGGCACACGCGCTACCGCCGGAACTTCGGCGACTACGCGGTCATGCAACCCCCGGCAGAGTGGGTCGCACTGGTGCGGGCGAACGGGGGCACGGCGTGACGTTCGCCCCCGCTGTCGAGCGTCCGTGGCGCGATGCGTGGCCGTTGGTCGCGCAGACGGGCGACGGCAACGCGTGGGTCGCCGGGGTCTGTTGGTTGTACTGCCGACGCGACGGCGTGCGCGTGCTGTGGGTCGGCTCGGTGAACACCCCCGGCGCGACGGGTGACGTGTACGCCTGTGGCCCGTGCATCGCGGAGCTTGACCGCATGGTGCGCGTCCAGTCGCACGGCAGGGACGCGCCTGCCGACCGCGCCGCGCAGTCCGCCACGCTCACCATGCCCGCGCACGCACCCCCGCCGAGTGCCTTGCCTGTAGGCGAGCCCGGCGGTCGTCACCGGCTACCGCGCCGCAAGCGAGATCGCCTGCCCGCGGCTCTACTGGCCGGGCAGGCGCGATGACCCAGACCAAGACGTGTGAGCACCTGAAGACCGAGAAGCGCGACGGCAAGACCTACTGCCGTACTTGTAAGCGACAGCTCTACCTGTGAAGACTCCGCCCCCTGCCGGGGCGACCTGTTGACGGTTCTCCCACACCGCAAGACCCCCGGCAGGGGAGCGGGTGCGCCAGCGCACGACACGACGCGAAGGAGTCCGCCACCGTGACAGCCATCATCGACAACCCCACCAATGCGCCCGTAGAGCGGCTGAGTTCGCTTGCGCTGGAGATCACCGGCCAGTGTCAGAACACCTGCGCCTCACACTGCTACGCCAAGTCAGGACCGCACGGCAGTCACGGCACCATGCGACGGGAGGACTGGTTCGCGCTGTTGGACCAGGCCGAGGGGCTCGGCGTCTGCATGGTGCAGTACATCGGTGGCGAACCCACCCTGCACCCCCACCTGCCTCGACTGATCGACCGCGCGCTGAGTCTTGGCCTGCGGGTTGAGGTGTTCTCGAACCTCGTGCATGTGCGCCCGTCGATGTGGCGCACCTTCGAGCGGACCGGAGTGTCGCTGGCCACCTCGTACTACAGCGACAACGCGGCCGAGCACGAGCAGATCACCGGCGGGCGCGGCTCCTACGCGCGCACAAAGGCGAACATCGTCGAAGCGATCCGCCGCGGTATCCCGCTACGCGCCTCGCTCGTGCACGTCCTCGACGGGCAGGCCGTCGACGGAGCGCGCGCGGAGCTACGGCGGCTTGGCGTCGCCGGGGAAATCCGACTCGACCGGGTCCGGGCCATCGGCAACGGCGACAGCGTGAGCGTCACCCTTCACGATCCGGCCGAACTGTGCGGCCGGTGCGGCACGGACCGCGCGGCCATCAGCCCTGACGGCGTTGTCACGCCGTGCGTCATGTCCCGGTGGCTGACGGCCGGAAGCATCCAGACACAGACCCTCGCCGAGATCCTGAACGGGCCTGAGTGGGCCGACCGTATGGCCGTCATTCCGCGCAGGAGTGGCGGGGGCTGTGTCCCGGACTCGTGCACTCCCCGAGAGGACTCGTGCCAGCCTTCCTCAGGTGTGGTGACGGCGTGCAACCCCGACCAGGATGGTTCGGACTGCGCGCCCGCGGAAACCGAAGCCTGTAACCCCAAGTACTGAAAGCAGGCTGGTCATGGACTGGGAGACACACGCGCGGCGGCTGGCGGCCGACACCGTCCGGCCCGAATCGCGCTGGTACGGGCCGCTCGCCACCGTCCCCCGGCACGTCCTCGTGCCGCGCTGGTGGGCGAACGACGGTGACCGGTGGGTGCTGCGGGACGGCCCCAGCGACCCCGAGGCGTGGGCGCGGGCGGCGTACGGTCACGGCACGCTCGTGACCCGCGTGGGACCGCTGCACGCCGACGACGCCGAGCCCGGCGCCGAGGTCACCAGCGGGCACCCCACATCGTCCTCGACGCTGCCCAGCCTGGTCGTCACCATGTACCGGCACGCGGTGATCGCGGACGACTCGGACGTGCTGGTCACGACCGGAACCGGCTACGGCACCGCGCTTGCCTGTCGCCGCCTGACAGACAAGCAGGTGACGAGCATCGACGTAGACCCCGCCCTCGTCGACAAAGCGAGCGAGCGGCTGGCATCCGTCGGACTGAACCCGCGCGTGGCCGTCTGCGACATCACCGGTCCCCTGCCTGGTGCGTACGACCGGATCGTGTCCACCGTGTCCGTACAGCCCGTTCCCGCCTCATGGCTGGCCGCGCTGAAGCCGGGCGGGCGCCTGGTGACGACGATCGCCCGCACGGGCCTGATCGTCACCGCGGACAAGACCCCCGACGGCGGCGCCGTTGGCCGTATCACGCCAGACGCGGCCGGATTCATGGCCACGCGCCATGGCGACGACTACCCGCCCGGCCTCGACGCGGTGTACGAGCAGGCCAGGACAGCGGAGGGGGAAGCGGTGACGACCGGCCGGTATCCCGTGCTGTACGTACCGGACGCGTGGGACGTGTGGTCCATGCTCGAACTCGCCGTGCCGGGCGTCGAGCACCGGCGCATGGACGACGGAGACCGGCGGACCGTGTGGTTGCTCCACCCCGACGGGTCATGGGCGCGCGCTGCAGGCGTGTGGACCGACCCGCCCACCGTGCATCAGAGCGGGCCGCGCCGCCTGTGGGACGAACTCGAACGTATCCGGCACCGCCTCAACTGTGAGGGCGGCCTGCCCGTCTACGGCGCGCACGTCCGCATCGACCCCGACGGCACCGCACATCTCAAACGCGGCGCCTGGTCGGCGACCATCAGCTGACCGACTCCGCCATTTTCGCCGCGTTGCGCGCTTGGCATGCACGTCCACTCCCGTGACGCGGCGCAGCGCGAGCACCCCACGCCCGGCGTCCGGTACCTGGTGGGTACGTGCCTGTGCCATCGGTCGGCGCTGGGCCTACTCAAGGGCGGGCGGTCGTGATGTCCCGCCGTGCCTGGTGGGCGCGTGCGCTGTCGTGCGTGTGGGTGCTGACGCTGATGGCCGTTTACGGGCTGGCTCTCCACGCGGTGGTGGACCTGGTCCGTTAGCTGTAACCGCGTGCCGTTCGCGAGTTGTTCCGTCTCGGTGACGTGACTGGCTGACTCGCTTTCAGGTGTGCGGGGGTGCCTCCGGGGGCGGAGTAGCCGCTCCCGGCAGGCGCACCGTCGCCGCCGTGCCGCCGCCCTCCGCCGCGCGCAGCGTCACCTCGCCGCCGCACTGGTGCACCGTACGGGCCACGATGGACAGGCCCAGGCCCGAGCCGGGCAGGGCGCGGGCCGCCGGGGAGCGCCAGAAGCGGTCGAAGACGTGCGGGAGTTCATCCGGGGAGATGCCGGGGCCGTGGTCGCGGACGGTCAGTTCGCCGTCGAGGAGGGTCACTTCGATGGTGGAGTTCTGCGGGCTGAACTTGACCGCGTTGTCCAGGAGGTTGATCAGGGCGCGCTCTAGGGCGGGGGGCTCGGCCCGTACGTACCACGGGGTGAGGTCCGCCGTGATGGTGAGGTCGGGGCCCGCGCGCAGGCGGGCGCGCTCCAGGGCCGTTTCGGCGATCTCGTGCAGAGCGACGACCTGGATCTTGCCGCTGGAGGTCGCGTCCGGGCGGGAGAGTTCCTGTAGGTCGCCGATGAGAGCGGCGAGTTCGGTCATCTGGGCGGTGACGGAGGCGAGGAGTGCCTTGCGGTCGTCCGGGGGGATGGCGCGGCCGGTCTCCTCGCTGCGGGCGAGGAGTTCGATGTTCGTACGGAGTGAGGTCAGCGGCGTACGGAGCTCGTGGCCCGCGTCCGCGATCAGCTGCTGCTGGAGGTCGCGGGACGAGGCCAGCGCGGCGGTCATCGCGTTGAAGGAGCGGGCCAGCCGGGCGATCTCGTCGTCGCTGTCGCCCTCCAGCGGGATGCGGACGGTCAGGTCCTGGGTGCGGGCGATGTGCTCGACGGCTCCGGTCAGGTCGTTGACCGGGCGCAGTCCGGTACGGGCGATCACCAGGCCCGCCGCCCCGGCGCCGAGCACGCCGATCCCGGCGACGGCGAGGAGGAGCAGGGCCAGCTGGTTCAGCGCGCTGTCGATCTCCGACGTGGGGCGGGCGATCGACACGGTGAGCCCGGTCGCTGTGTCCTGGCGGGTGAGGACACGGACCTTCTGCCCGTCGTCGGTGCGGCCGTCGTGCAGGGATTCACGGAGGAACTGCTGGGCGACCTCCAGGTCGGAGTCCTCCACCCGGAGCGACTTCGAGCTGAACCCGACACAACGGCTGCCGTCGGGCTGGATCACCTGGATGTAGGCGGTGCCGGGAGGGAGGTTCCCGGCGGGAGCTGTCTGGCTCTCGTCGCGGCACTTGCTTACCGTGTCCAAGAGGTAGTCGCGGCTGGCGTTCATCCCCCGCAGGGACGTGTCGAGCTCGCTTCGCAGCTGCTGCCGGGTCAGCAGCCAGCACGCCGCGGCGGCGGCCGCGACCGCGACCGCCACCGCCGTGGCCACCAGCATCGCGAGCCGGGTCCGCAGCGGCAGCGCCCGGAAGCGACGGATCACTCGGCGCCGCCTGGGCCACCCGGGCCACCCGGGCTGGCCGCGGTCCGCAGGGCGTAGCCGACTCCGCGCACGGTGTGCAGCAGGCGCGGCTCGCCGCCCGCCTCGGTCTTGCGGCGCAGATACATCACGTACACGTCGAGGGAGTTCGAGCTCGGCTCGAAGTCGAAGCCCCAGACGGCCTTCAGGATCTGCTCGCGGGTGAGCACCTGGCGCGGGTGGGCCAGGAACATCTCCAGGAGCGTGAACTCGGTACGGGTCAGCTCGACCGGGCGGGCGCCGCGTACCACTTCGCGGGTCGCCAGGTTCATCCGGAGGTCGCCGAAGGACAGGACGTCGTCGTCGATCTGGTCGGCGCTGACGGCCGCCGCGTACGAGCTGCGCCGCAGCAGCGCGCGGATGCGGGCGAACAGCTCGTCCAGCTCGAACGGCTTGGGCAGGTAGTCATCGGCTCCCGCGTCGAGGCCGGTGACCCGGTCGCCGATGGTGTCGCGCGCGGTGAGCATCAGGATCGGGGTCGTGGAGCCGGTGGCGCGCAGCCTGCGGGCCGCGGTGAGGCCGTCCATGCGGGGCATCTGGATATCGAGGACGACGAGGTCGGGGGCGTACGTCGCGGCCTTGTCCAGCGCTTCGATTCCGTCCCCGGCGACCTCGGTGGCGTATCCCTCGAAGGCGAGGCTGCGCTGGAGGGCCTCGCGGACGGCGGGCTCGTCGTCGACGATCAGGATGCGCTGCGGGGCGGCATCGGGGGCGGCGGCGTTCATCGGTGTCGGGTCCTCGGGGTGTGCGGGTGGTCAGGGTCCGAGTGGTTCGTGTCGCTCGTGTCGCTCGGGTCGTTCGGGTCGTTCGAGTGGTCCGGGTACAGGCTCTCAGTTCCGTTCGCCCGCGCGGAGCCCCGCGAGGTCGTCCTTGACCGTGTTGACCGGGATGGCGAAGCCGAGGCCGACGCTGCCCGAGTTCGCGCCGGAGGAGGCGCTCGGTGAGTACATCGCGGAGTTGATGCCGATGATGTTGCCGTTCATGTCGATCAGCGCGCCACCGGAGTTGCCCGGGTTGAGCGAGGCGTCGGTCTGTAGGGCCTTGTACGTCGTCTTGGACGACCCGGTGTCGCCGTTGAACTGCTCACCGCCGTACTCGAACGGCCACCGGTCCTGGCCGCCGCCGTCGCCGTTTCCGCCGCGCTGGCCCTGGCCGCCGTCCGTCGAGACCGTGACGTCGCGGTCGAGGGCGGAGATGATGCCGCTGGTGACGGTGCCGGTGAGGCCTTCGGGGGAGCCGATCGCGACGACCGTATCGCCGACCTTGAGGTGGTCGGAGTCGCCGAGCGAGGCGGCCTTGAGGCCGGACGCGTCCCGCAGCTTGATCAGCGCCAGGTCCTTGGAGCTGTCGGTGCCGACCACCTCGGCGTCGTACGACTTTCCGTCGCTGGTCGTCACCTTGATCGAGCTGGCGCCGGAGATGACGTGGTTGTTGGTGATGATCTCGCCGTCCTCGGTGATGATCACGCCGGAGCCGGTGGACTGGCCGGAGCCGCCGTTCGCGCTGATCTCCACGATGCTGGGGCTGACCGCGTCGGCGACGCCGCTGACCGTGCCCCGCTGGCTGGTGGGTACGACGGGCGTGCTGGAGCTGGCGGCGGGGCTCGCGCTCCCGAACAGCTCCTGGGCGGCGTAGGCGGTGCCGCCGCCGATCGCCGCGGCGAACAGGGCGACACCGGCGAGCACGGCGACCGGGCGCTTGGCGCGGTGGCGGGTCGGGGTCGGGGGCGCGGGTGGGGCGTAGGGCGCCGGTGGGGCGTACGGCGGCGGGGGCGGGAAGCCGTCGTACCCGCTACCGTCGTACCCGCTGCCGTCGGGACTCGGAGCGGAGCTGTCAGTGGGCTGCTGCTCGGGGTACTCGCCGTCGCGGCGGAAGCTCTCGGTCATGTCTCAGAGCTTCGCCAGCCACCATGAGAGCTGTCTGAGTACGCCCTGAGAAGCCCGGCAGAACCGTGTATGCCCGATATAAAGGCAGCCGGACGACCGGACTACCGACTGCCGGATCAGTCGCAGCCGCAGGAGCGGCGGACCGTCAGCCGGGACGGGAACTGGCGCAGCCGCTCGCGTCGGGAGCCCGCCGCCCGCACCCCGTCGTCGAGGACCAGGTCGACCGCCGCCCGCGCCATCGCCTGGCGGTCCGATGCCACCGTCGTCAGCGGCGGGTCGGTGAGCGCGGCTTCCTTGACGTCGTCGAAGCCCGCGACGGCCAGCTCGCCCGGCACGTCGATCCGCAGCTCGCGCGCGGCCCGCAGCACACCGATCGCCTGGTCGTCCGTCGCGCAGAAGATCGCGGGCGGACGGTCGGGCCCGCCCAGCAGGGTCAGCGCGAGCTGGTAGGCGTCATAGCGGTTGAACGGGGCGTGAAAGAGCCGCCCCTCGGTGGAGCGGCCCGCCTCCTGCATGGCCCGGCGCCAGCCCTCGACGTGGTCGGTGACTGGGTCGCCGGTCAGCGGGGTGTCCTCGGTGCCGCCCAGACAGGCCACGTAGGCGTAGCCGTGCTCCAGGAGGTGACGGGTGGCCAACTGCGCCCCGCCGATGTCGTCCGTGACGACCGCGACGTCGTCGGCGGTCATGGCCTCGGGCCGCTCGTGCAGCAGCACCACGCGCGCGTCCCAGGCGTCGATCTCGGCGGCGGCCTGCGCGGTGAGGCCCTGGCTGACCAGGATCAGACCGGAGACCCGCATGCCGAGGAACGCCCGCAGGTAGTGCACCTCGCGTTCGTGCAGGTAGTCGGAGTTGCCGACCAGGACCATCTTTCCGCGGTCGGCGGCGGCCTGCTCCACGGCGTGTGACATCTCCGCGAAGAACGGCTGCCGCGCGTCCGGCACGATCATGCCTATGAGGTCCGTACGGCGCGACGCCATCGCCTGCGCGACCCGGTCCGGGCGGTAGCCCAGCTCCTTGATCGCGGCGAGTACCCGCTCGCGCGTGGCCGGGGCGACCGGCCTCGGTCCGTTGTTGATGACGTAGCTGACGACCGCGGTCGACGTACCCGCCAGTCGCGCTACATCGTCCCTAGTCACCTTGGCCACGCGCGTGAGTCTACGCGGGAAGAGTCATCGCTTGGCAGGGCGCATGACCGCATCGTTATGCACGGAGTCCGACGGGGCGGGTGCCGATTCGGTCGGCTGTGCGCTCGGGGGCGCGCTCTTCTGCCCCTCGCCAGGCGGCTGGGGGCGGGCGGCCTTCGCCTGCTTCTCGTCCGCGCCCCGGTCGACCTTTTCCGGGGTGACGAATCGGTATCCGACGTTACGGACGGTGCCGATCAGCGCCTCGTGCTCCGGGCCCAGCTTGGCCCGCAGCCGCCGTACGTGGACGTCGACCGTACGCGTGCCGCCGAAGTAGTCGTAGCCCCAGACCTCCTGGAGCAGCTGCGCCCGGGTGAAGACCCGGCCGGGGTGCTGGGCGAGGTACTTCAGCAGCTCGAACTCCTTGAAGGTCAGGTCCAGGACCCGGCCCTTGAGCTTGGCGCTGTAGGTCGCCTCGTCCACGGAGAGGTCGCCGTTACGGATCTCCATCGGGGAATCGTCGCCGGTGAGCTGCTGGCGGCCCATCGCGAGCCGCAGCCGGGCCTCGACCTCGGCCGGGCCCGCGGTGTCGAGCAGGACATCGTCGATGCCCCAGTCAGCGGTGACGGCCGCGAGGCCGCCCTCGGTGACCACGAGCACCAGCGGACAGCCGGGGCCGGTCGACCGCAGAAGTTGGCAGAGGCTGCGGACCTGCGGAAGGTCACGGCGGCCGTCGATCAGGATCACGTCGGCACCTGGGGTGTCGACGAGTGCCGGGCCCTCGGCGGGGGCCACCCGCACGTTGTGCAACAGCAAGCCAAGGGCGGGGAGTACCTCCGTCGACGGCTGGAGGGCATTGGTGAGCAGCAGCAGAGAACTCATGGCCGCCCACCTGCCTGGCTCGGACTGGGGTGGTGCTGGTTTCGCTCGCCCATTACGTCGGTTCCTCCTCGGTCCCTGCGAGGACGTATGTGGCAGTGCTGGTCGTGCTGTGGTGCTGGTGTTGCTGGTGGTGCTTTGGCGGTCCCGCGCCCTGGAGCCGCCGCTTTCCACACTTCGCCTTCCGGTGGGTATCGGGCTTGAGGCCTAAAGCCTGCCGGAAAGCACGAAAGGACCCAGGGGCTGCGTTGCCCGGGTCCTTCGCCAAGCAGAATAACCCACATGACTTCCGCCGCGGCAGGCCGAACCGAAGGATCTTCTGTGCAGCCGATCACTCGGCACGAGACGGTTGGTGTGGCGCGGGCCACATTGCACTCTGGTTTGCGCGCGACTTTGCGCACGGCTGACGGGGTCGCGATCGACGCGCGGTACGAGCCGGGCGCGCTCGGCGCCGAAGGACCGGTCATCGTGGTCGCGCACGGTTTCACGGGGAATCTGGAGCGGCCGCATGTGCGGCGGGCGGCGGGGGTCTTCACGCGGTACGCGGCCGTGGTCACGTTCTCCTTCCGGGGCCACGGGAAGTCGGCCGGGCGCTCGACGGTCGGTGATCGCGAGGTGCTGGACCTGGCGGCGGCCGTGCGGTGGGCGCGTTCGTTCGGGCACGCGCGCGTGGTGACCGTTGGCTTCTCCATGGGCGGTTCGGTGGTGCTGCGGCAGGCGGCGCTGGGGCGTTCCCGGGAGGGGGCGAGGGAGGGGGCGGCGCGCGGGGGGCGCATGGAAGGCTGGGGGCGCGTAGAGGCGCGCGATGGGGCGGTTAGTGGAGCGGTCGGTACGGCGGTTGACGGTGTCGATGGCGTCGCGGGTGTTGCCGCTGTCGACGGCGTTGACGGCGTTGACGGCGTTGACGGTGTGGTGTCCGTCAGTGGCCCGGCCCGCTGGTACTACCGCGGTACGGCTCCGATGCGGCGGCTGCACTGGGTGGTCACCCGCCCTCTCGGCCGGGCGGTCGGCCGCCATGTCCTGGGCACCCGTATCCAGCGCGACGAGTGGGACCCGGTGCCGCTGTCGCCGGTCGCGGCCGTGCCGCTGATCGCCCCGACGCCGCTGCTCATCGTGCACGGCGACGCCGATCCGTACTTCCCCCTGGACCACCCCCGGATGCTGGCCTCGGCGGCGCCCGACGACACGGAACTGTGGCTGGAGCCGGGGATGGGCCACGCCGAGCACGCGGCGGACGACGCGCTGCTGGCGCGGATCGGGGCCTGGGCGGTGGCGGCCCGGGTCTGAGCGCCCTGCCACAGGCCGCATCATGGAGGCGGTACTACAACGTAAGGAGCCGCTGCGATGGCAATCGGCACTATCCGCTACTGGGCGGCCGCCAAGTCGGCCGCCGGTGTCGCAGAGGAGCCGTATGACGCGGCGACCCTGGCCGACGCGCTGGACGCCGCGCGGCTGCGACACCCCGGGGAACTGGAGCGCGTCCTGCGGCGATGCTCGTTCCTTATTGACGGTGACCCTGTCGGTACCCGTGCGCATGAGACCGTACCGCTGGCCGAGGGCGGCACGGTCGAGGTGCTCCCGCCGTTCGCAGGAGGGTGACCGCGAGATGAGTAACCAGCCGTACGACCCGTACGACGACCCGTATCAGCAGGACCAGCACCACCAGCACCACCAGCAGCAGCCGTACCAACCGCATCAGCCGTACCCGCCGCAGCCCGAGCCGCAGTGGCCCGCCGATTCGCAGTGGCCCACCGGGCAGCAGATGCCGGGCGACTCGCAGCAGACCCAGACCTGGCAGGCGCAGACCTGGGAGACCTCGGTCCAGCCCCCCGTGGCGCCGACGGCACCGGCCGCACCCGCCGCGCCCCTGAACGCGGCGGAGACGGCGTATCTGCCGCAGCAGGCCTCGCCGGAGCCGGTCATCGGGCCCGAGCATGGCTACGCCCCCTTCGCGCAGCCCCTGGCGCCCGAGCAGCCGTACGGGGCTGCGGCGCACGCGTACCCGACCCACGCGTCCGAAGCCCCGGCGCCGACCTCTCCGCACACGGCTGCTCACCCGCGGCCGGATGACGCCGCAGCCGCGGGCCCCGGCTACGGACCCGCCACCACCACCGGCAACCCCCGGATCACCGACGCCCAGCGGGCCCGCGCCGAGGGCCGGTCGCCGATCATCGCGCCCGGTATGCAGCCCGCCGCGCTCACCGCCGTACTGGCCCTGCTGCTCGCGGGCGGCGCCGCGATCGGGTCGTACGCGCTGCTGGTGCCGCTGGTGCTGTTGCAGGCCGTCACCGCGGCGGGCTGGTTCCGGCTGAACGGCATGTGGCCCGCCCGGCAGGGCATCGCGCTCGCCTTCCTGGGCGGCGTCGTCGCGGACGCGGTGCTGCTGGGCGTCGGCCGGGAGCACGCGCCCGCCGCGATCCTGGGCACCCTCGGTGGGTGGGTGCTGCTCACCCTCGTACTCCAGCTGCGCAGCCGCGCGGGCGCCGACGAGCGGATGTACGGCCTGATGGCGACCGTCGCGTCGGCGGCGCTGGCCATCCTGGCGGCCGGGCACCTCGGGGCGGAACCCGCGGCGATCTCGGTGGGCGCGGTGGCCGTGGCCGCCGCCGTACTCGCCCGAGCGCTGCCGCTGCCCGGTGTGGCCTCCGTCGTGGTGGCGCTGTTGGCCGCTGCCGGTGCCGGGATCGTCGCCGGGCAGCTGACCGGCGTCGTCGCCCAGGGCGCGGCGCTGCTGGGGCTCGGCGCCGGGGTGTGCGCGCTGGTCGGGCTGCGGGTGGCCAGCTACGACTACCCGTCCCGCTTCGTGCACATGACGGCGGGTGTCGCGCTGCCGCTGGCACTGGCCGCGCCCGCGGTGTACGTACTGGGCCGGGTCGTGGCCTGAGAGCCCGGCCGAAACCCCTGATCGTCACAGCTGGTCGACAGTCCCCCGCGACGGCAAGTCGTGGGGGATGTGTCGTTTAGGGTCGAACAACGACAGCTGAGGTGGGGGAAACACCGAATCATGCGCGCACTGCGAATCATCCTGATCATCACTGTGGTTCTGGGGGGCCTGTTCGTGGCGGCCGACCGCCTGGCGGTCGGCTTCGCCGAGGACAAGGCGGCGGACCGGCTGCGGACCAGCGAGGGCCTGGCGCAGACGCCGGACGTCTCGATCAAGGGCTTCCCGTTCCTCACCCAGGTCATGAGCGGTGAGTTCGACGAGGTGCGGATCGGCATCGACGGCCTGGAGGCGTCGAACGAGGGCGAGAAGGTCCGCATCGAGGAGCTGAAGGCCACGATGCACGACGTCGCGTTCTCCAACAACTACAGCTCGGCCACCGCGAGTCGGGCCACCGGCTCGGCCCGGATCTCGTATGCCGAACTGCTGAAGGCCGCCGAGGTGGAGCCCGTACAGGTGATGCCCGGAGTGACCGCCAAGGTGACCGGCCTGTCCGACGGCGGCGACGGCAAGATCAAGGTCGAGATCGAGGTCACCGGCACGATGCCGGGCACCGGGCAGAAGTTCACCACCCCCGCGGAGGTGCTGAGTTCGGTGATCGTCGATGGCGGGAACACGGTGAAGGTACGGGCGGACACGATGCCGCGGCTGACCGCGCTGCCGATCGCCGACGCGAAGCTGCGGGAGATCACCGACTTCGAGCAGAAGGTCGACGGGCTGCCGTCCGGGATCGGCCTGGAGAAGGTGGAGGCGGTGGCGGACGGTGTCGCGATCTCGGTGACGGGCTCCCAGGTGAGGCTGGCGGGCTAACTCGCTAACTCGGTGAGTCGCTAACTCGGTGAGTCGCTGACCGGTCCCGGCCAGCGAAATGCGAGGTTGTCCGAAATTCGAGACGCCCTCGTCCGATCAGTAGATACACAGCACCCCCGAGCCGCCCCGTCCCCGTGCGGGGCCAGCCTCGACCCGCATTCGATCCCGACATGCGGACGATCGCGTCTCACGATCCGACACGCCGGTGACACGGCCCGGCAGCATCCCTACGATCGACCCCATGAAGCAGCGACAGGCGGACCTCACGAAGCGGCGGGCAGTAGACCTGTGCCGCGTCGCCGCCATGCTCTGTCGCGCCATCTGAGCGGGAGTTCCCACTCCCGTATCCCAGGCCCTTCGACCTCAGTCAGGGCCGCCCGTGTGCCCTGCGCCGACGCTGACGCATACCCGCAAACGCTCGTGCCGACCCGACGTCCGCAGCAGCACACTCTCGCGTACCGCCCCCGCCGCAACTGCCCGAACTGCCCCGAACTGCCCCGAACTGCCCCGGAGGAGTAGAAAACATGAGCCGCAGTGACGTCCTGGTAGACGCCGACTGGGTCGAGGCCAACCTCGACAACCCGAAGGTCGTCATCGTCGAGGTCGACGAGGACACCTCCGCGTACGACAAGAACCACATCACGAACGCCGTCAAGATCGACTGGAAGCAGGACCTGCAGGACCCGGTCCGCCGCGACTTCGTCGACCAGGCCGGTTTCGAGGCCCTGCTCTCGCAGCGCGGCATCGCGAACGACGACACGGTCATCCTCTACGGCGGCAACAACAACTGGTTCGCCAGCTACGCCTACTGGTACTTCAAGCTGTACGGCCACGACTCGGTGAAGCTCCTCGACGGCGGCCGCAAGAAGTGGGAGCTGGACTCCCGCGACCTGGTCAGCGAGGTCCCCAAGCGCCCGGCCACCGAGTACAAGGCCAAGGCTCAGAACACCGCGATCCGCGCCTTCCGCGACGACGTGCTCGCCGCGATCGGCACCCAGAACATCGTCGACGTACGCTCGCCCGACGAGTTCAGCGGCAAGCTCCTCGCCCCGGCCCACCTGCCGCAGGAACAGTCGCAGCGCCCCGGCCACGTACCGAGCGCCCGCAGCATCCCGTGGTCCAAGAACGCCAACGACGACGGCACCTTCAAGTCGGACGACGACCTCAAGCAGCTCTACGCCGACGAGCAGGTCGACCTCGCCAAGGACACCATCGCCTACTGCCGCATCGGTGAGCGCTCGGCGCTCACCTGGTTCGTGCTGCACGAGCTGCTCGGCGTCGAGAACGTCAAGAACTACGACGGCTCGTGGACCGAGTACGGCTCCTTGGTCGGCGTGCCGATCGAGCTCGGCTCCAACTGAGCGACTGACCGATTCAGCGACTCAGCAACTGAGCTACTGAGCGACTGAGCGACACCAACCGACCCACTCGCACCAGAGGACAGGACTGACGAGATGTGTGGAGCAAAGGCTGGCGGCCCGGACCTGGCAGGCGTTGACGTGGCCGGGGAGACGATCATCCAGGGTTCCGTGACCCGCGACGGCGAGCCGGTCTCCGGCTACGTACGTCTGCTCGACGGCGGCGGCGAGTTCACCGCCGAGGTTCCGACCTCGGCGACCGGACAGTTCCGCTTCTTCGCGGCGCCCGGTACGTGGACCCTGCGGGCCCTGGTGCCCGGCGCGACGGCCGACCGTACGGTCGTGGCCCAGCAGGGCGGGGCGGCCGAGGTCGCCATCGCCGTCTGATCCAGACGGCACACCTACGGCCGGAGGGCCGCGCCCCTGGGGGTTGGACGCTTACCAGGACAAAGGGTGCGGCTCTCCGGCTTTTCCGTCCTACGCTGGACCTATGCTGGCGAGACGGATGCATGTCTACTTCGTCATGATGGGCGGCTGTCTGGCCCTGTTCGTACTGGGGTCGGCCGTCGTACGGCTCTGGTCGGTCCCCGCGGCTGTCGCAATGTGCGTGGTCGCGATGGTCCTCGCGCCGCTCTCCGCCATCGTCGCCAACCGGCGAGGCCCGGACGACCGCTGGTGGGACGATCCGTCCGGGGACCCGAAGTCCGACGAGTGGTGGGACGAACTGGACGGCAAGAAGCGCCGCGGCTCCGAATGACCGGCCGGGTTCAGTAGACGAGCGCCTGGGCCCCATCCGCCATGATCTCGCTGACGAACACCTGAGCCCCCGCAATCCGCACCCCCTCCAGCACGTCCTTCTCGCCGATGTCCCGTCGGGCCGCGCACTGCGTACACAGCGTGACCTGCCCGGCCGCCTGGATCGACGCCAGCAGATCCGGCAACGGCGCGGCATGCGGCAGCTCAAACTCCGCGGCCCGCCCCGGCAACGCGAACCACGCCGACTCACCGGTCAGCCACAGCGAGATCTCCACCCCACTGGCCGCGGCCACAGCCGCCACCGTAAAGGCCTGCGAGCAGCGCTCAGGGGCATCGGCCCCGGCGGTCACCTTGATCACGAGCTTCTTCGCCATGCCCGCACTGTATGCCCGCACTGAAATCACACCCGGCGGACCTCACAGAGAGAGCCGGGCGGCGGCCGACTAAGCTGGGTCCGGCTCTGTCCTGCTCACCATCCACCACGCCCATCCACCACTCACCGTTCACCATCGCTCATCGAGGAGCACCCCGTGCTTGTGGCATTCTTCGAGTCTCTGTTGGTTCTGGTCGCCGTCGGCGTTCTCGCGTTCTCCGTGCTGGCCGTGAAGAAGCTGTACCAGGGCCAGCGCTGACCGCCCGCACACCCCGCACCGCCTCCTACACAGATCGCCTGAGCTGAACTCATGATCGAGATCCCGTCCGACCTCCACCCGGACCTCGTCCCCCTCGCCTTCCTGCTGGGCAACTGGGCGGGCGCGGGAGTCTCTGACTTCCCCGGCGCCGAGAAGTGCAACTTCGGGCAGGAGGTCAGCTTCAGCCACGACGGCCGGGACTTCCTGGAGTATCGCTCCCACACCTGGGTGCTCGACGCCGAGGGCAACAAGGTCAAGCCGCTGGAGTCCGAGTCCGGCTTCTGGCGTATCGACAAGGAGCGCAAGGTCGAGGTCGTGATGGTCCGCGACGACGGTGTCGTCGAGGTCTGGTACGGCGAGCTGGCGGACAAGAAGCCGCAGATCGACCTGGCAACGGACGCGGTCGCCCGCACCGCCGCGTCCGGCCCGTACAGCGGCGGTAAGCGCCTGTACGGCTACGTCAAGAGCGACCTGATGTGGGTCGGCGAGAAGCAGACCCCCGAGGTCCCGCTGCGCCCGTACATGTCAGCTCAGCTGAAGAAGGTCGTCACCCCCGAGGACGTCCAGTCCTGGGCGAAGGACCTCGGCGACCTCCCCGACGACGGCATCGCCTTCTTCAAGTAGACAAGAGACCGCTGCCCGCCTCAGCCAGGCGTTCCAGCCGGCTGCGGGGCGGCGGCGGCCAGCACGGGGTAGTCGGTGTAACCCGTCTCTCCACCCGTGTACATCGTGTACTGGTCCCGTACGGGGTTGAGGGGTGCGCCGACGCGCAACCGTTCGACCAGGTCGGGGTTGGCCAGGAACGCACGGCCCAGCGCGATCAGGTCGGCTCCGGCGGCCAGGAGCCGCTCGCCCGCGTGGCGGCCACCGTCGGCTGGCAGCGGTTGCCCCCACGCCAGCGCGGGGTTGGCGATCAGAGTGCCCGGCCAGGCCGCGCGAATGTCCTGGAAGAGGCCCTGGTCCGGGTTGGCGAACTCGATGTGCAGGTAGGCCGGGCTGATCTCGGCCACGGCGTCGACGAGTGCCGTATAGACGCGCTCGGCGTCACTTTCCTCTTCCTTGATGCCGTTGAAGGTGGCTCCAGGGGAGATACGCAGGCCCACGCGTTCGGGACCGATCGCGTCGGCGACGGCGCGGACCACCTCGACCGCGAATCGGATGCGGCTGGCGACCGGGCCCCCGTAGGCGTCGGTGCGGTGATTGGTGTTCTTCGTCAGGAACTGGTGGATGAGCTGACCGTTGGCCGCGTGTACCTCCACGCCAGCGAAGCCCGCGTCGATGGCGTTGCGCGAGGCCGCGGCGAAGTCGGCCACCGTGGTCCGTATCTCGCCGAGGGCCAGCTCACGCGGAACGACGGAAGGCACGCGCCCTCCGGGGGTGTGGATCGTGTCCGGCAGCGGAACGGGCGAGGGCGCGACCGGCATCAGCCCGCTGTTGTCCGGGTGGCCGACCCGGCCACCGTGCTGCAACTGCAGGAACATCCGGCCACCGGCCGCACGTACCGCGTCGGTGACACGCCGCCACCCGGTCACATGGGTTCGGTCATGGATGGCGGGGATGTTGGGGTAGGTCTGCCCGACGGCGTTGGGCGTGGTCGCCTCGGCGATGATCAGCCCCGCCGAGGCCCGCTGCGCGTAGTAGGTGGCCATGATCGGCTGCGGAACCCCGTCGGCTCCGGCACGGTTACGGGTCAGCGGCGCCATCACCAGCCGGTTCGGCAGGCGCAGAGGCCCGAGGGTGGCGGGGTCGAAGAGGCGGGAGTCAGCTGATGTGCTCGTCATGCCGGTACGGTAAAAGGTGACACCCGTGTCAGATTCAAGCCCCGTGTCGGGCGTCAAGCCCGTGTCAGCCCTGCGGGGCGGACAGTTGTGGGTCGGACAGTTGTGGGTCGGACAGTGGTGGGGCGGACAGTTGCGAGGTGGACCATGCGGATCGGTGAACTGGCGCGGCGGAGCGGGGTGAGTGAACGTTCCCTGCGCTACTACGAGCAGCAGGGCCTGCTGCGGGCCGAGCGAACGCCCGGTGGTCATCGGAACTTCGGCGCGTGGGCGGTCGACCGGGTCATCCGTATCCAGGCGCTCTACGCCGCAGGGTTGACCAGCAAGAAGATCGCGCGGCTGCTTCCGTGTATGCGGGACGAGGACGGCCGCCCGAACGAGTTCGCCACGCCCCAGCTGGTCAACGAGCTGATCGCGGAACGCGACCGCATCGACCGAACGATCGCCGACCTGGTCCGCTCCCGCGACGTCCTGGCCGAAGCAATCGACACTGCGTCAGCCACCGCCCCCAGCACGGCAACCCGCACCTAGCGGACCGTGGAGTACTGGACCACCAGCGGCGCCGGGGTCGGTTGGGGTGGTGGGGGTGGTGGGGGTGGGGCGGGGCTGCGTTGTGGTGGGCCAGTACCGCGTTGGGCGCCGGTGGCCGCCCGGTTCGTCGGATGGTGGCGGGTCCGGGCCGGGTGTAAAGGGCGCTCCCTTTGGTCGCGTCGGCTGCGCCGATTCCGCTGTCGCTCCACCCTTGACACCCGTCCCGGACCCGCGAGGCTGAGGTACACCGGGCGGCCCAAAAACAGGGCAGCGGGACGGGTGGAGGGTGGTGAGCGTTTGAGTGCCGGGTGCGGATTGGTTGTTGGGGCGCATGAGGGGGGTGGGGTGGTGCGACACCGGCTCAGCGGCTGCGGGTCGTGGGGGTGGCCGGTGCGCACGAGGGGGATGGGTGGCCCGACACCGGCTCAGCGCCTGCAGGTCGTGGGGGCGGTCGGTGCGCGCGAAGGCTGAGTGGGTTGTGCTGCCCCGGCTCGGCGGCTGCGGGTCGTGGGTGATCCGAGCGCGCCAAGGCCGGGTGGGAGTGTGGTGTCGGCCTGGCGGCTGCGGACAGTGAGGGTGGCCGGGCGCGCGAGCGGCGGGGTCGGGTGTGGGGCCCCGGCTTGGCAGTTGCGGGTGGTTGCGGGATGCGAGTGGTGGGGTGTGGCCTGTCGGTGTCGGTGTCGGTGTCGGTGTCGGTGTCGGTGTCGGTGTCGGTGTCTGCGGCCTCGGCTTGAGGTCGGCAGGTGGCAGGGGTGGTGGTCTGCTGTCGGCCGTCGCTCACGCCCAGCGCGTGACGCTGAGCGAGGGCCCGGGGTCAGGGTCGGTGAGTCGAGCTGGGGGCTGCTCGGCGACCCCATCCCACCCCTGTCGGAGGTAAAGGGAGACTTTGGTACAGCAAGCCGCCCCTTTTGCCCGACTTTTGGTGTACCAAAGTCGCACTTCACTCCGCGACCTGATCCCACGAGCCCCAGACGTACCCTCCCGCCCCACCGGCCGGTGGCCGCCAGGCCGGGCGCCACTCCCACGCGCCGCTCGCGCGCCCG
>NZ_WHOM01000078.1:0-51179 GCF_009739465.1 Streptomyces apocyni | reverse complement strand
ACGTACCCTCCCGCCCCACCGGCCGGTGGCCGCCAGGCCGGGCGCCACTCCCACGCGCCGCTCGCGCGCCCGGTCACCCCCACCATGCCGCAGCCGCCGAGCCGGCACCACACTCCCACCCGGCCTTGGTGCGCTCGGATCACCCACGACCCGCAGACGCCGAGCCGGGGCGAGCACGCACCCAGCCCTTCGTGCACACCCGAAGCCCCCACAGCCTGCGGTCGCTGAGCCGGTGTCGAACCACCCCACCCCTTCGTGCGCACCGGCCACTCCCACCTGCCGCAGTCGCTGAGCCGGTGTTGGACCACCCATCCCGCTCGTGCGCACCGGTCACCCCCACCTGCCGCAGCCGCTGAGCCGGTGTCGGACCACCCCGCCCCCCTCATGCGCCCCAACAACCGGTCCGCACCCGGCAGCGAAACGCTCGCCCCTCCCGAAGCGCTGCCCGCCGCCTCCCCTGAGCCGCCCTCCCACAGCCTGCATAGCGGGGACGGGACGGGTGTCAAGGGTGGAGCGACAGCGGAATCGGCGCAGCCGACGCGACCGTAGGGAGCGCCCTTGACGGCCGGCCCGGCCCCGCGACCATCGAGACAAGAGGGCGGCCATCCCCGCACCCTCGCGGACACTGGGTGACCTCGGCGTTGACCCGTTCACCTCAGCCTCAGCCTCAGCCTCAAGCCCGTTCTGGTGCGGGGTCGGCACCTTTCATATGTGGGGGTTGCTCGCGGGAGGCAGGGCTGGCGCGGGCGGAGGTCGTGGGGGCTTCTGGGTGGGGCGAAGCGGCAGTCGAACTCGGCTCTCTGTGCCACCATTTGACGTGGCGTCACTGGGGCGGGCGGGCTGGTGGGAGGGGCGCGGCATGGGCCTGATTGAAGTGAAGCCGCTCAACAACGACGAGGACCCACGCAGGCTCGGCCGCTACCGCCTCATCGGGCGGCTCTCCTCGGGAGGCATGGGGCGGATCTACCTCGCCCGGCCCCTGGGCAACGGCGGCGCGCCCGTCGCGGTCAAGACCCTGCTCGCCGACGGTCCGGTCAGCGACACTGACCGGCGCCGCTTCGCCCGCGAGGTGGAGCTGGCCCGGAGGGTCGACAGCGCCTACACGGCCCGCGTTCTCGACGCTGATCCGGATGACGACAGACCCTGGATGGCCATCGAGTACATACCGGCCCCTGCCCTGTCCGAGCTGGTCCGCAGGGGTGGGCGGCTGCCGGTACCGGCCGTGCGCTGGATGGGGGCGGGGATCGCGCGGGCCTTGGTGGCCCTACACGAAAAGGGCATCATCCACCGTGACGTCAAACCCCAGAACGTTCTGCTGCCGCTGGCCGGGCCCCGTGTCATCGACTTCGGCATCTCCCACGCGTACGACATCACGCGTACGACCCTGACACTCGGCACCATCGCCTTCACCTCCCCTGAGCAGGCGCGCGGCGAGCAGTCCACCATGGCGTCCGACGTGTACTCGCTGGCCGCGACCCTCTTCTTCCTCGCCACGGGCCGCCCGCCCTACGCGGACACCGCCGACAGCCTTCGCCTGCTGAACCTGGTCCAGCGTTGTGAGCTCGATCTGAGCGGGCTGCCACCGGAGTTGGACCGACTGCTTCGGCCCTGTCTGGCGGCCGCACCCACCGAGCGGCCCGAGCCCGACGACGTACTGCGGCGCTGTCTTGAGGGGCTCAAACCGCCGACCGGGTCGGGCTCCGGGTCGCGTGGCGAGCAGCGGTGGCTGCCTCGCGACTGGACGGCGCTGATCAAGGCGTACGAGGCGGAGGGGCGGGCGCTGGGGCAGAAACCGGGAGGCCCGGCCTCCGGAGGCCCTTCGCGCCCGCAGGCTCAGCCAAAGTCAAAGCCCCCAAAGCCAAAGCCCTCAAAGCCGAAAGCCCAGCCCCCGGCGCCGCCGCCCTCCCACACTCCACCGCTCCAGCCGCCCGCCAAGTCCTCATCCAGCGGAGGTGGTTCCTGGGTGGTGGCCGTGTTGATCGCGATCGCGGTATTCATCTGGCAGCCCTGGGACGGGGGCAATACGGGCAGTAACTCCACCAGCGGCAACTCCACCAGCGGCGCGTCGACGAGCGGGGTGTCGAGGAGCGGGGCGTCCAGTGGGCTCACCACCGGCGGTTCTGTAGCCAGCTCGGGTGGCACCTCGATCGGCCGCGACCGTGACAGCCCCGCCCTCACACCCACCCCCAGGCCCACGCCCACATCCACTCGGACCCGACCTCGGACCACGACGCCCACTCCGACACCCACCCGGACCCGGACCCGGCCCCGGACCACGCCCCCAAGACCAGACCCCACCGAGATCGCCTTCAGGAACGTCAGGGCGGGCTCCTGCCTCCCGGTGTACGACACCGGCCGCGGCGGCACGGCCATAAGGTGGAGCGCCAGCGTCCCGCCCCGCGCGGTGCCGTGCGGCAGCACCAACGCGTACGTCCGCGTCACCAGAACCCGCGCGACAAGCTGCCCCAACGGCATCGGCGAGGGCTCCTGGAGCTACCGCACCAGCGGCCAGGTCAGAAAGCTCTGCCTCACCCGCATCTACCGGGTGGGCTTCTGCCTGCTCGGCAAGCAGTCGGGCGACAGGATCCGGCTCGGCGCGCTCACCGGCGTGAACTGCCGCAGCCAGCGGGTCCCGGTCGGGTACGACCGGATCATGCATATCACCGGTGTCTACCGGGCCCCGGCGGGTGCGAGCGTGAGCAACTGCCGCCGCGTCTCAGGCGACCAGACGCGGTACCGGGCCTGGCTGGTGAACAACAAGCGCACGCTGCTCTGCACGAAGGTCTACCGACCCTGATGCGCCATGCGCGGCCCAGCGGATTGTCTCCGGTGCCCTCTAGACTGACGTACGTGGAGAGCATCGACTGGAAGAGCGATCTGCGGCAGCGCGGCTACCGGCTGACGCCTCAGCGGCAGCTGGTGCTCGAAGCCGTCGACGCCCTGGAGCACGCGACCCCGGACGACATCCTCGGCGAGGTGCGCAAGACCGCCTCCGGGGTCAATATCTCCACCGTCTACCGGACGCTTGAGCTCCTGGAGGAGCTCGGTCTGGTCAGCCACGCCCACCTCGGGCACGGCGCCCCCACGTACCACCTCGCGGACCGCCACCATCACATCCACCTGGTGTGCCGGGACTGTACGAACGTGATCGAGGCCGACGTCGAGGTCGCCGACGAGTTCATCGCCAAGCTGCGCGGCACCTTCGGGTTCGAGACCGATATGAAGCACTTCGCCATCTTCGGCCGGTGCGCGGCCTGCTCCGCCAAGCGGGAGGCCGAGCAGGGCGTCGAGAAGGGCGCCAAGCAGGAGGCCGAGCAGGCCGCCAAGCAGGGCGCCGGGCACGGGACCGGCAGGGGGAAATAAAAAAGGCGCCCATCGGGTCGTAGGGTGAGTGGATATGCAGCGTCATACGAAGAGCAGCCCCCTGCTGGCCCTGCCCGGTGCGGTTCCCGCGGAGGGGCCGGACGAGGGCGTAGCCGCGCACTACGGCGAGCTGTTCCGGGAACAGCGGACCCTCGCCGACGGCAGCGGATTTGTTGATCTCTCGCACCGCGGCGTGGTCACCGTCACCGGCTCCGACCGGCTCAGCTGGCTGCATCTGCTGCTCACCCAGCACGTCAGCGAGCTGCCCGCCGGGCAGGCGACCGAGGCGTTGATTCTGTCCGCGCACGGTCATATCGAGCACGCTCTCTATCTCGTCGACGACGGCGAGACCACCTGGGCGCATGTCGAGCCCGGCACCCAGGACGCGCTGATCGCGTACCTGGAGTCGATGAAGTTCTTCTACCGGGTGGAAGTCGCCGACCGGACCGACGAGTTCGCGGTCGTGTACCTTCCGGCCGGGTCGATCGCCCCGGTGCCGGACGGCGCCACCGTACGGGAGACCGCGCACGGCCGTGACCTCTTCCTGCCGCGCGCCGGGCTTGAGGCGTACGCGGAGGCCAACGGTCCGGCCATCGGCATCCTCGCCTACGAGGCCCTGCGCGTGGAGGCCCACCGGCCGCGGCTCGGCTTCGAGACCGACCACCGGACGATCCCGCACGAGCTGGGCTGGATCGGCTCCGCGGTCCATCTGCAGAAGGGCTGCTACCGGGGCCAGGAAACGGTCGCCCGGGTCCACAACCTGGGCAAGCCGCCGCGCCGACTGGTCTTCCTGCACCTGGACGGGAGCGAGGTGCACCTGCCCGGGCCTGGCGCTGAGATCCGGCTGGCAGCGGACGGTCCGGACGGGCGCAAGCTGGGGTTCGTGACGACTTCAGCCCGCCACCATGAGCTGGGGCCGATCGCGTTGGCCCTGGTCAAGCGCAATGTGCCGATGGACGCGGAGCTGCTCGCGGAGACCACGGCGGCGGCCCAGGAGGTCGTGGTCGAGCCGTAGGGCTGCAGGGGCTTAGGGGGTAGGGGCGTAGGGGCGAGCCTCAGTCCGGCCCGGCGACCGGCCCCGCAACCCGCCCGGCCCGCTCATATTTCCAGGAGCACCGTGAACGGGCCGTCGTTCGTCAGCGACACCCGCATCTGCGCGCCGAAGCGGCCCGTCGCCACCGTCGCGCCCAGCGCCCGGAGCTGGGCCACCACCTCGTCGACCAGGGGCTCGGCGACGTCGCCCGGCGCCGCCGCGTTCCACGTCGGGCGGCGGCCCTTGCGGGCGTCGCCGTACAGCGTGAACTGGCTGATCACCAGGAGCGGGGCGTCGATGTCGCTGCACGACTTCTCGTCGCCCAGCATGCGGACCGACCAGAGCTTTCTGGCCAGCTGCGCCGCCTTCTCCTTGGTGTCCTCATGCGTCACCCCCACCAGGGCGCACAGCCCCTCGCCCTTGATCTCGCCGACCGTCTCGCCGTCCACGACGACGCTCGCGCCGTCCACACGCTGTACCACTGCTCGCATAGCGGCCATGATGCCGTGTGTCACTGACATCGCCGTGGGATAGCCCGAAGGCATCATCCGCCAGGTAATGCCATGGGCCTTTCCGGGCCGTTCGGGTGCACTCCGCCACATCTCAGGCATCCGGGGTGACACGATGCACCCACGCGACACACCCGCGCGGTGTGCCGCACCGGTCGAGGGGACGGTTCCACCATGAGCAGCACTCCGAGCAGCACCGGGCAGCCCGCGGTTGCCTCGCCACCACGCCCGCCCGCCCAGCGCTCCGGCAGCGGCGGTCCTGTGGCGCCCCCGCTGCCCGCCGTGCCGGAGCACGACCTGGGCGTACTGCGGCTGGCCGAGCTCCGGACGCTGCGCCGCACCTCGCAGCAGGACGAAGCTGACCTCAGCTACGTACGGCGGCTGCTCCAGGGGCGGATCGACATCCTGCGGGCCGAGCTGGCGCGGCGCGGCGGCGACGGCCTGGTGGCGGCCCCGCTGAACGGGTCCGGGTCCGGGGCGAGGTCCGGGGCCGGGCCCATGTCCGCCGCGTCCGGCTCCGCGGTGTCCGCTGGCGCCGTCGTCGGCCGCCTCTCGGAGATCCTCGCCGACACTCCGTCGCGGCACCGCTCGTCCGCCCGCCATGTGACGCTCGGCACCCCGCACAGCGAGGAGTACGGCGGGCTGGCGTCCGAGATGCTCGCCGAGGTCGAGCTCTCCGACCTGGACGCCCGTACGGATGACGAGCTGCACACCGGTATAGGGCGGCTGGTCCGCTACGAGCAGCAGGTCTCCCGGCGCCGTCAGGAACTCCAGCGGGTCGCGGACGATTGCAGCACCGAGATCGCGCGCAGGTACCGTGAAGGCGAAGCGCAAGTAGACGACCTGCTCTCCTGACTCACCGGCCACCCCGGTTCCGCAGGGGGTGGGTCGGTCAAGTCCGGAAGGCCCACGATGACCGCCACCCCTGCCGCCGCCGTGCCTGCCGCCGTGCCCGCCGTCACCCCTGCCGCCGCCGTGCCTGCCGCGATATCCCCGGTCCTCGCCGAGGTCGTACGCTCCGGCTTCGTCGAGGGCCACCATCGCGGGTCGCTGGTGCTGCTAGCGCCCGACGGCAGTGTGGAGCTGGCCATCGGCGAGGTGCGCGCCCCGGTCTTCCCCCGTTCGTCGAACAAGCCCATGCAGGCCGCCGCGCTGCTGCGCTCGGGCCTCGACCTGTCCGGCGAGCGCCTCGCGCTGGCCGCGGCGAGTCACTCCGGCGAGGGCTTCCACCTGGACCTCGTACGGAAGATGCTGGCCGAGTTCGGGCTGACCGAGGCGGCCCTGCGGTGCCCGGCGGACCTGCCGCTGGACGCGGTCGAGGCCGAGGCGTACCTGGCGGCCGGGTCGGTGCGCGAGCGGGTCACCATGAACTGCTCCGGCAAGCACGCGGCGATGCTCGCGGCGTGTGAGCGGGCGGGCTGGTCCACGGCGGACTACCTGGACCCCGCGCACCCCCTCCAGCGCCTCGTCCGCGAGGTCGTCGAGGAGGCCTCGGGGGAGTCGGTCGCCGCGACCGGTACGGACGGCTGTGGGGCCCCGCTGATGGCGATCAGCCTCACCGGTCTCGCCCGTGCCTTCCGGCACTTCGTCCTCGCCGCTCCCGGCTCCGCCGAGCGCCGGGTCGCGGACGCGATGCGGGCCCACCCCGAGTATGTGGCGGGCACCCGGCGCCCGGACACCTGGCTGATGCGGGAGGTGCCGGGGGCGCTGTCGAAGATGGGCGCGGAGGCGGTACAGGCGGTCGCGCTGCCGTCCGGACGGGCCCTCGCGTTCAAGATCGACGACGGCGCGGGGCGGGCGCTCGGGCCGGTACTGGCGCGAGCGCTGACCCTGCTGGGGGTCGAAGGGCCGGTACGGGAGCGGATCGGCGCGGCGCCGCTGCTGGGCGGCGGTGAGCCGGTGGGCGAGATACGGGCGACGTTCTGACGGCACCGGTGGCCCCCGTGGCGGGCGGGGGCGGGGCGGGGTTCCGGAGGGGACGGGACGGGGTTTCGGAGGGGTGGAGCCTGGCCCCCGAAATCCGGATGCGGTGTCGTACGTCCGCCGCATAGCGTGGAGTGATGGCCATTGATGTCCGTACGATCACCGACGCCGAGGTCCACGACTGGACCCGCGCCCTGAACACCGGCTTCCTCCGCTCTCCCGTCGTCTCCGACGAACAGCTCGCGGACCGCCGAGCGAGTACGGACCTGGACCGCACCCAGGGCGCCTTCGACGCGGGCCGCTGCGTCGCCACCTTCCGGTCCGTCCCGCAGGAGCTCACCGCCGTCGGCGGCACCCCGGTGCGGACCGACGCGGTCACCAACGTCACCGTCTCGCCGACCCACCGCCGTCGTGGCCTGCTGACGCGCATGATGGCCGCCGACCTCACGGCCGCCAAGGACCGCGGCGACGTCCTGGCCTCCCTGATCGCGGCCGAGTACCCGATCTACGGCCGCTACGGCTTCGGCCCCGCCACCCATACCGTCGAGTGGGAGGTGGACGTTCCCCGGACGGGTCTCGACCGCCGCTGGTCCGGTCCCGGTCCCGAGGACGGCGGCGGCCGGATCGACCTGGTCGACGCCGCCGACGTCCGCAAAGTGGGGCCCGAGCTGCACGAACGCCTACGGGCCCGACAGCCGGGCGTGGTCGACCGGGACGAGCGCTGGTGGCGGGTGAACACCGGCCAGATCCAGCACCAGGGCCTGCCCTGGGAGGAGCCGCACTACGCGGTGTACCGCGCGCCGTCCGGCGAGATCGACGGCCTGGTCGTCTACCGCTCGGACCAGAAGTGGGACGACGCCCAGCCGCTCAACACGGCGACGGTGGCCCAGCTGATCGCGGTGTCCCCGGCCGCCGAGCGCGCCCTGTGGCACTACCTCTGCTCGATCGACTGGGTGCTGAAGGTACGCAGCGGCAACCGCGCCCCCGACGACCTGCTGCCCCACCTCCTGCCCGACCCACGCGCCGCGCGGATCGTCGCCCACGCGGACTGGCTGTGGGTGCGGCCGCTGGATGTCGTACGGGCACTTGAGGCGCGTACGTACGAACAGTCGGGCGGGCTGGTCCTGGAGGTGGCCGACCGGCACGGCCTCGCGGGCGGCCGGTTCCAGCTGGACGCTGGCCCGGACGGCGCGACCTGCGTGCCCACCACGCGGTCCGCCGAACTGTCCCTCGACGTCGGCGAATTGGGCGCGCTCTGGCTGGGGGACGCGTCGGCGGTGCGGCTCGCGTCGCTGGGGCGGGTACGGGAGGAGCGGCCGGGTGCTGCCGCCACGGCTGAGGCGTTGTTCCGTACGGCGCGGCGGCCTTGGTGCCCGGACGTGTTCTGAGGCGTACGTCGCCCTCCACGGCCTCCGGTGGCCGGGCCGCGCGGCACCCCTTCCTGTTCATGGAGCAGGCCCGGCTGGTTCAACGCCTTGTGGAGCACGATCAGTCCAGAGCTGATGACCCTGAAGGGTCAGGTGGCGGGTCCGGTCACCGTCAGCGTCAGGACCACTGCCCCGATCGAGCTGCGGGTGGGATTCCGCGCCTTGATGCCTGACCGGTGAATCCCTGTCCCTCCACATCGGCCTGCTGGCGGAGAAGATGTACACCAGCGAGACCGTTCCGCAGCGGATCAAGGTCCGTATGTTGCTGCCGTCGGAGACGTCGGACCTGCCTTACCCGCGTTCCAAGGTGGAACCGGCCGACCCGTGTGTGCTGGAACGGCTGCGGACCATCATGCTCCGCCACACGGCGTTGTTGCGCTCTGCTCTGCTGCAGCTGCAGCTGCAGCTGCAGACGGACGGCCTCGTGCCCTCTGTCGAGGTGGAGATTCGCCATCTTCCGGTGTTTCCGATGTCCAAGCTCTATCTGCTCAACAACACCCAGGCGCTGTATGGCTCGTACGAGCCAGTCGAGCGCCGCATCCGGCTGGACAGCGGGGAAGAGCTGGAGATCTGGGACCTGCTCGGAGTGGGGTCCACGCTCACCCACTTCATCCGAGAGGCCGATCCGAGCTCGCAGGGATCGGCCTTCGTGGAGAGCAAACAGCGCTGGTTCGAGTCCTGGTGGGCCGTGTCAACCACCTGACCGGCGCCACGGATTGAGGTTGCCGTGCAGTAGAGCGTCGTCGCGGGTGCCCCACGCCGCCTTCTGAGGTCCACCGGGCAGGTCCACCGGACAGGTCCTAGGCCGTCCGCTTCCGGAACAGCACTCCCGCGGCCACCACCGAGACCACCAGGATTCCCGCGCACCACGCCAGCGCGATCCACGGCGTGGCGCCCACCGGCTCGCCCAGGAGGAGCCCGCGCAGGGACTCGATGACGTGGGTGACGGGCTGGTGGCGGGCGAAGCCCTGAAGCCAGCCGGGCATGGTGTCGATGGGGACGAACGCGCTGCTCGGGTAGGGCAGGAAGCTGACGAAGAAGGTGAAGCCGCCCGCCGCTTCCGACGTCTTGGCGAGCAGGCCGACCGTCGCGGAGAGCCAGGAGAGGGCCAGGATGAAGGCGAGCAGGACCGCGGCCGCCGCGAGCCAGCCCGCCGCGGTGGCCGCCGGACGGAAGCCGATCGCGAAGGCGATGCCGAACACCAGGGTGGTGGCGGCGAGATTGCGGGCGGCGGAGGCGAGGACATGGCCCGCCAGGATCGGCGCACCGCCGACGTCGAGGGAGCGGAAGCGGTCGATGATGCCGCCCTTGAGGTCGTCGGTGACGGCGATGGCGGTGGTCGACGAGCCGAATCCGGCGCAGAGCAGGAGCACGCCGGGGACGACGTAGGTGACGTAGCTCGCGGTGTCGGTCTGGATGGCTCCGCCGAAGAAGTAGACGAAGATCAGCAGCAGGAGGACCGGGAGTGCCAGTGACGTGATGAGCGCGTCGATCTGACGGCGGCTGATGCGCAGGGAGCGGCCGGTCAGGGTCAGTACGTCAGACATGGGCGTGGTCCTGGTCCTGGTCCTGGTTTTCGTCTTGGTCTTGGTCTTGGTCTTGGTTTTGGTTTTGGTCTTGGTCCTTGGAGTGCGTGCTGCCGTCACGCGTCAGCGCGAGGAACACGTCGTCGAGCGTGGCCGTGTGGAGGGTGAAGCTCTCGATCGCGGTGCGGTCGGGGTCCAACTCGTCCAGCAGGGCCCGGACATGGGCCGCGCTGCCGTCGGTCGGGATGCCGAGGGTGCGGGTCTCGGGAGAGCGGTGGACGGCGTGCGGCAGCAGTCGCGTGTAGGCCGCGGAGTCGGCGAGTACGAGGTCCAGACGGTGGCCCGCGACGCGTCGTTTCAGCTCGTCGGAGGTGCCTTCGGCGACGAGCTTCCCGCCGTCGAGCAGCGCGATCCGGTCGGCCAACTGGTCGGCCTCCTCCAGGTACTGGGTGGTGAGGAAGACCGTCGTGCCCCGGGCCGCGAGCTCCCGTACGACGCTCCACAACTCCTGGCGACTGCGCGGGTCCAGACCGGTCGTCGGCTCGTCGAGGAAGAGCACCTCGGGGTCGCCGACCAGCGACGCGGCCAGGTCCAGGCGACGCCGCATGCCTCCGGAGTACGTGTGGGCCATGCGATCGGCCGCGTCGGCGAGGTCGAAGCGGGCCAGCAGCTCGGCGGCGCGGGCGCGGGCCGCCGGGCGGCTGAGGCGGGCCAGCCGCGCCATCATGCGGAGGTTCTCGGCGCCGGTCTGCAACTCGTCGATGGCCGCGAACTGGCCGGTGAGGCTGATCGCGCGGCGGACCTGGGCGCGGGCGGCGCTGATGTCGTGCCCGGCCACGCGCGCGGTCCCGGCGTCGGGGTCGGTGAGGGTCGCCAGGATGCGTACGGCGGTGGTCTTGCCCGCGCCGTTGGGCCCGAGGAGGGCGTGCACGGCGCCGCGCGGGACGGTCAGGTTCAGGTCGCTGAGTACCTGAACGTCTCGATAGGACTTGGTGAGGCCAGTGGCCTCGATCGCGGGATGGTCGGGGTGGTCGGCCACGGGGGTGCCCCTCTCTGGACGCGCCGCGTACTGCGTATGTCATACGCGTTATGGTGTAAGGGTTACGCAGAACTAGGATGTGCGTCAAGTGGCGCGGCGAGGAGGCGTAGATGGCGGAGGCGGACGACGGCGGCGTGACGGGTGACTCCGGGCTGCCCGAGAGCCTCGCCCTGGCCTGGGGCCTGCGGGAACGCCCCGCGAAGGGACCGAAGCCCGGCCTCAGCCTGGACCGGATCGTGAGCGCGGCGGTCGACCTCGCGGCGGCCGAGGGGCTCGGCGCGGTGTCCATGGGGCGCGTGGCCAGGGAACTGGGCGTCTCGACCATGTCGCTGTACCGCTATGTGGCCGCCAAGGACGAGTTGTACGTCCTGATGCAGGAACGGGCGATCGGCCGCCCCCCGGAGCCGCCGCCCCCCGGAACCCCTTGGCGCGAGCGCGTCGCGCGGTGGACGCGCGCGCAGCGCGAGGTCGCGCACCGGAACCTGTGGACGTTGCGCATCCCCATCCAGGGTCCGCCGCTCGGGCCCAACAATGTGGCCTGGATGGAGCAGGGTCTCGCGGCGCTGGAGGGCACCGGCCTGACCGAGGACGAGAAGCTGGGCGTGCTCAGCCTGATCGGTGGTTTCGTCCGGAGCGAGGCCGTGCTGATGGCTGATCTGGACGCGGCGATGAGTGCGCGCGGCATCGCGCCGGACGAGTCGATGCGCCGCTACGTCCGCACCCTCCGGGCACTCACCGCCCCCGATGCGGACAACTTCCCCGCCGTCACCCGCCTGCTGGACTCTGGGGCCATGGAGCAATCAGAGGACCCGGAGACGCGCACCCCCGACGCGGATTTCGACTTCGGCCTCACCACGCTGCTGGACGGCGTCGAGGCCCTGGTAGAGCGGCGGGAGTAAGGGGAGGGTTTGGGACACGACCTGGCCGGTACATCGGCGCAGTTGGTGCCCCAAACCCTCCTCTCCCCTCCCCTCCCTCGCCATCACGGCTCAAGCAGCACCTTGCCGACCAGGGTGCGGGCCTCGATGGCGGCGTGGGCCTTGGCCGCCCGCTCTAGGGGGAATACCTCGCCGATGACCGGGCGCAGGTGGCCCGCGGCCGCCTCCTCGTACGCGGCAGCCCGTAGCCGCTGCTGCTCCTCGGGCGCGAACCGCATGTCGCCGATGCCGTACACGGTGATGCCCCGGCGCTCGGCCTCCGCCGCGTCGATGTCCGCGAAGTCGCCGGTGGGGGCGCCGTGCAGGGAGAGCCGCCCGCCGTCGGCGACCAGCGGGAGGGCCCGAGCGCCGAAGGCGCCGCCCACGCCGTCCAGGACGACGTCCGCCCCGGACGCGCCGAGCGCCTCGCGGGCCCGCTCTGGCCAGTCCGCGTCCGCGCCGTCGACCGTGGCGTCGGCGCCCAACTCCCTTACCAGCGCCCGCTTCCGCTCCCCACGCGCAACGGCCACGACCCGCGCGCCCCGGGCGTGCGCCAGCTGTACGGCGAGGGTGCCCATGCCGCCGGACGCGCCCAGGATCAGCACCCGCTCGCCGGGCTTGACGGCGGTCAGCTCGATGAGCCCGAGCGCGGTGATGCTGTCCGTGACCAGGGCGGCCGCGTCGCGCGGTGACAGTCCGTCCGGCACCGCCGTCAGCGTGTCGGCGGCACGGACGACGCGCTCGGCCGAGCCCCCGGTGAACCCGTCGGACGACGCGACCCGACGCCCGACCCACCCGGGATCGACCCCCGCCCCGACCTCGCGCACCGTCCCGGCGACCCCGCTGCCGGTCACGTACGGCAGCTCGACGGGGAAGAACTCCCCGCCCCAGCCGTTCCTGACCTGCGTTTCCACGAAGATCGTGTCGACAAAGGCCACGTCGATGAGCACCTCACCGGGGGCCACAACCGGCTCCGCTACGTCGGCCGTCACCAGTACTTCCGGACCGCCGAACTTCGATACCTGTGCTACGCGCATGACGTATCCCCTCATGGTGGTGCGTGGTGGTGCGTGGTCGTGATCGGTATGAGGGGAGTCTCAAACATGAAGCAAGGTTGAGGTCAACTGCCTTCTGTGCGAGGCGGTCAGCCGCGGTCGCCCAGGATCTCCGCGATGCGGACGAACCCATCCGCGCCGTGGCCCCGTCCGACCGTGCGGCGGGCCATTCCCTCCGCCGCGCGCATCAGGCTCGCGTCGATACCGTGCGCCTCGGAGGTGTGGACGATGTGGTGCATGGATGACACCGCCGAGGTGATCGGGTTGTCGTCGCCGGAGAAGTCGCCCGCGTCCAGCTTCGCCGCGTAGTCCTCGAAGATCGGCGGGAGGATCGCGCCGATGCCCTGCGCGAAAGGTGCCAGCTCCTTCGCGGTGATGCCCTCCGCCTTCGCCACCGCCAGCGCGTGCGCGTAGCCCGCCATCGATGTCCAGAAGATGTCGAGCAGCGCGATCTCGTACGAGGCGGCCCGGCCGGGGTCCTCACCGAGGTGGGTGTGGGTGCCGCCCAGCGCGTCCAGTACGGGCTGGTGCTCGCGGTAGAGCTCCAGCGGGCCGCTGTGCAGGAACACCGCGTCCGGGGTGCCGATGCTGTCGGTTGGCGTCATGATCGCGCCGTCCAGGTAGCGCACCCCGTGGTCGGCCGCCCAGTCGGCGGTGGACCGGGAGCGGTCCGGGGCGTCGGCGGTCAGGTTCACGACCGTACGGCCCTTGAGTGCCTTGGCTACCTCGGCGCGCCTCAGGACAGCGTCCGAGGCGTCGTAGTTCACCACGCACACGACGGTCAGCTCGCTCGCCGCGACGGCCGCCTCGGGTGAGGGGGCGCTGATCGCGCCCCGCTCGACCAACTCCTTGTCCCGGCCCGGCGTTCGGTTCCACACTGTGGTCCGTAGCCCGGCTTCGAGGAACGCGGTGGTCAGCGCGCGGCCCATCGGCCCCAGACCGAGCACGGTGACGGAGGACGCTTGCTGTCCGCCCTGTCCGCCCTGTCCGTGCTGTTCTTGCTGTTCCGTACGTGAGGACATGCTCTCTCAACTCCTGGATAATAAGGCTGAATAGCTATGAAGGGGGCGAACATGACGCGCAGCCGTGCTCAGGATCCGGAGGTCTGTGGAGTGACCGCCGCGATCGCCGTGATCGACGGCAAGTGGAAGACCAACCTGCTGTGGCTGCTGGAATCGGGCCCGCAGCGCCCCGGCGAACTCCGTCGGCAACTGCCGGGCCTCAGCGAGAAGGTGCTGACCCAGGCGCTCCGCGAGATGGCGGCCGACGGGCTGGTGCACCGTGAGGTCTATGACTCGCTACCGTTGAAGACCGAGTATTCCCTGACCGAGTTCGGCCGCGACCTCGCCGACGCGCTGGGCCCTCTCGCCCACTGGGGCCACCGCCGCCTGGACCGACTCGGACACCCTCAACTCATCTCCTGACGCACCATCAATAGCATGTGGGTACCTGTCTTCAGCGCCCTGCCCTGCTCACCTGGAACCACTTTCACCTAGCTCCGCGCCCCCGACAAGTACCCACAAAAAAGTGGCTATCGGCGGTACCCCTCAGCCGCCCACGTACGCCGCGAGGTGCTCGCCCGTGAGGGTGGAGCCGTCGGCGACGAGATCGGCGGGGGTGCCTTCGAAGACGATCTGGCCGCCGTCGTGGCCCGCGCCGGGGCCGAGGTCGATGATCCAGTCGGCGTGCGCCATGACCGCCTGGTGGTGCTCGATGACGATGACCGACTTGCCGGAGTCGACCAACCGGTCGAGCAGGCCGAGCAGTTGCTCGACGTCGGCGAGGTGCAGGCCGGTGGTCGGTTCGTCGAGGACGTAGACGCCGCCCTTCTCGGACATGTGGGTGGCCAGCTTGAGTCGCTGCCGCTCGCCGCCGGACAGGGTGGTGAGCGGCTGGCCAAGGCTCAGATAGCCGAGCCCGACGTCCGCGAGCCGCTGCAGGATCTTGTGGGCCGCCGGGGTGCGCGCCTCGCCCGCGCCGAAGAACTCCTCGGCCTCGGCCACCGACATGGCGAGCACCTCGCTGATGTCGCGACCGCCGAAGTGGTGGTCGAGTACCGATGCCTCGAACCGCTTCCCCTCGCACTCCTCACAGGGGGTGGCGACCCCGGCCATCATCGCCAGGTCGGTGTAGATGACACCGGCGCCCTTGCAGGTGGGGCAGGCGCCTTCGGAGTTGGCGCTGAACAGCGCGGGCTTCACGCCGTTGGCCTTCGCGAACGCCTTACGGATCGGGTCGAGCAGCCCGGTGTACGTGGCCGGGTTGCTCCGCCGGGAGCCGCGGATCGCGCTCTGGTCGATCGAGACGACCTCCTCGCCCTTGGCCAACTGCCCCGGCACCGACCCGTGTACGAGCGAGCTCTTGCCGGACCCGGCGACGCCGGTGACGACGCACAGCACTCCGAGCGGGATGTCGACGTCCACGGACCGCAGGTTGTTCGCCGTCGCGCCGCGGATCTCCAGGGCGCCGGTGGGCTTGCGTACCGTCTCCTTGAGGGTGGCCCGGTCGTCGAGATGACGCCCGGTGACGGTGCCGCTGGCCCGCAGCTCCTCGACGGTGCCCTCGAAGCAGACGGTGCCGCCCGCCGTACCGGCGCCTGGCCCGAGGTCGACGACATGGTCGGCGATCGCGATGGCCTCCGGCTTGTGCTCCACGACGAGGACCGTGTTGCCCTTGTCCCGCAGGCGCAGCAGCAGGTTGTTCATCCGCTGGATGTCGTGCGGGTGCAGGCCGATGGTGGGTTCGTCGAACACGTACGTGACGTCGGTGAGCGAGGAGCCGAGGTGGCGGATCATCTTGACGCGCTGCGCCTCGCCGCCGGACAGCGTGCCGGACGCCCGGTCGAGCGAGAGGTAGCCGAGGCCGATCTCCACGAACGAGTCGAGCGCCCCCTGTAGCGCGGTGAGCAGCGGAGCCACCGACGGTTCCTTGAGTCCGCGGACCCATTCGGCCAGGTCCCTGATCTCCATCGCGCAGGCGTCGGCGATGCTGATCTTCTTGATCTTGGATGACCTGGCGGCCTCGCTGAGCCGGGTGCCGTCACAGTCGGGGCAGGTGGCGAAGGTGACCGCGCGGTCCACGAAGGCCCGGATGTGCGGCTGCATCGACTCGCGGTCCTTGGAGAGGAACGTCTTCTGGATCTTCGGGATCAGCCCCTCGTAGGTGAGGTTGACGCCGTTGATCTTCACCTTGGTCGGCTCGCGGTAGAGGAAGTCGTGCCGTTCCTTCTTGGTGTAGTCGCGGATCGGCTTGTCCCGGTCGAAGAAGCCCGACTCGGTGATGACCCGTACCACCCAGCCGTCCCCGGTGTAGGTGGGGATGGTGAAGGGGTCATCGGCGAGCGACTTGGAGTCGTCGAAGAGCTGGGCGAGGTCGATGTCGGAGACGCTGCCCCGGCCTTCGCAGTGCGTACACATGCCGCCGGTGCGGCTGAAGGTCACCTTTTCGGTCTTGGTCTTGTCGCCACCGCGGTCGACGGTGATCCCACCGCTCGCACTGACCGAGGCGACGTTGAAGGAGAACGCGCCGGGCCCGCCGACGTACGGCTTCCCGAGTCGGCTGAAGAGGATGCGCAGCATCGCGTTGGCGTCGGTGGCCGTGCCGACCGTGGAGCGGGGGTCGGACCCCATCCGCTGCTGGTCGACGGTGATCGCGGTGGTCAGCCCGTCGAGTACGTCGACCTCGGGCCGCGCCAGCGTCGGCATGAAGCCCTGGACGAAGCTGCTGTAGGTCTCGTTGATCATCCGCTGGGATTCCGCGGCGATCGTGTCGAAGACCAGCGAGCTCTTGCCGGAGCCGGAGACGCCGGTGAACACCGTCAGCCGACGCTTGGGGAGTTCGACGCTGACGTCCTTGAGGTTGTTCTCGCGCGCGCCGTGCACGCGGATCAGGTCGTGGCTGTCGGCGGGGTGCTGCGAAGCGGCGTGCTGCGAAGGCGACTGCGTGCCGCCCGTCCTCGTGGCCATACTGATTGTTTCTCCCTCTGTGCGGCGCGGCAGAGCTTCTGGGGGGCCTACGGTGCCTATGGGGCCGCTGAGGCCTCTGGGGCCTACGGCTCCTCTGGGGTCAGGACTCACTGGGTGCGTGGCTGGTTGATCCGCAGCATGTTTCCGGCGGGGTCGCGGAAGGCGCAGTCGCGGACGCCGTACGGCTGGTCCATCGGCTCCTGCAGCACCTCGCCGCCCGCGGCGCGGACGCGCTCGAAGGTGGCGTCGCAGTCGTCGGTCCTGAGGATGACCCCGCGCAGCAAGCCCTTCGCCAGCAGTTCCGCCATCGCCTCCTTGTCGGCGGGGGAGGCGTTCGGGTCCGCGAGCGGCGGTTCGAGGACGATCTCCACATCGGGCTGCGAGGGCGCGCCGACCGTCACCCAGCGCATTCCCTCGAAGCTGACGTCGTTCCGTACCTCCAGGCCGAGCGCGTCCCGGTAGAAGGCGAGCGCCTGGTCGTGGTCGTCCACGGCGATGAAGCACTGTGACAGCTTGATGTCCATGCGTTTCACGCTACGGGCGGGGACCGGCTTTTTCTTCTCGATTCCTGACCGGTCGCGTGTGGATCTTGGCGACGCAGGCCGGGATGGCGGCGCCCTCGTCATGGCGGCGGGCCCGGTAGGCGCTGGGGCTCTCGCCGACGAGCTCGGCGAACCGCGTGCTGAACGACCCCAGCGAGGTACAGCCGACGGCGAAGCAGACGTCCGTCACCGACAGGTCACCGCGCCGCAGCAGGGCCTTGGCCCGCTCGATCCGGCGTGTCATCAGGTAGCTGTACGGGGTCTCGCCGAAGGCGGCGCGGAAGCTACGGGAGAAATGGCCCGGCGACATGAGCGCGGTACGCGCCAGCGCGGGCACGTCGAGGGGTTCCGCGTACTCGCGGTCCATCCGGTCACGGGCCCGACGCAGCCGGACGAGATCTTCCAACGCCATGCGTCCACCATCCCACGGCGCCACGCCCGGTGATCTGGCTTGCGCGACTTGCGCGACTTGCGCGGGTTACGCGGGTTTGGCGACTCACGCGTCGTCGTCGCGCCGGTACGGCGTGCGGTAGGCGCGGAGAGGGGTGTTGGCGGCTGCTACGGCGCCGATCGCCACCACGGCGGACAGCCCACCGGCGACCAGGGAGAAGGAGGCGGACGTAGCCGACGCCAGCAGGCCGCCACGGAAATTGCCGAGCTCGGGCCCCGCGACGCCGATGACGTGCTCCACGGAGGAAACCCGCCCCCGGTACGCGTCCGGGGTCTCCCACTGGACCAGGGCACCGCGGGTGACCACCGACACGGTGTCGGCGGCACCGGCCACGACCAGGCAGCCGAGCGCCAGCCAGAGCGGCCCGGCCAGGCCGAACCCGGCCAGCGCCAGGCCCCAGACGGCGGCCGCGGTCAGCTGGACAACTCCCCCTCGGCGCCAGCGTGTCACCGTGCCGGACAGCAGGCCGGCCGCGATCCCGCCCACCGCGACGGCCGAGAGGAACAGGCCGAGGGTCCGCGGATCGCCGCCGAAGCGGGCCTCGTTGACCAGGGGGAAGAGGGCGACCGGCATGGCGAGCAGCGTCGCGGACAGGTCGGTGGTCATCGAACCCCACAGCGTCGGACGACGCAGAACGACCCGCCAGCCGCCACGCTCCGCCCGGCACCTGCCACTCGCCGCGCCCGAGCCCTTGCCCCCGCGCCCGCCCTCGCCCTTGGGTTCGGGACCGCCCTCGCCCCCGGGTCGTACGGCGGGGAGGCGGATCACCGCGAGCAGCGAGACCGCGACCAGGACGGCCTGCGCGCCGTAGGCGGCGGCGAAGTTCCAACGGGCGATGATCACCCCGGCCAGCGCGGGCCCGGCCAGCATCGCCGCCTGGAAGGAGATGTTGGTGAGCGCGAGCCCGGCCGCGACCTGGTCAGTCGGCAGCAGCCGAACCGGCAGGGTGCGCCGGGCTGGTGCGCCCAGCGCACCGCAGGCGGTCGCCGTGGCGACCAGGGCGAGCAGCAGCGGCACGCTCCGGTTGCTCGCCAGAGCCTGGGCGCACAGCCCTGTGGCGGCCAGCAGTTGGCCGACGGTGGTGGCCCGTACCACCGCGCGCCGGTCGACAGCGTCGGCCAAAGTCCCGCCGAGCAGCCCGAACAGCAGCATCGGCAGGCCGGTGGCGATCCCGATGGCGCCGGTGGCGAGTGGGCTGCCGGTCAGGTCCCAGACCTGGGCCAGCACCGCCATGCTGGCTATGAGTCCGCCGAGTTGGGAGGCGGAGGTACCGATCCACAGATCGCGGAACGACCGGTTGCTGCGCAGGGGTCGGGTGTTGAGGAACCAGACGTGCGGCCGCCGCCCTCTCACTGAGCTGGCTTGCTCATCGCGGCGGCTTGCCGAGGTGGCCGAGGACGCGCTCGCGCATCGAGCGACGTTCCAGCGCCCGCCGCAGGTCCTCGACGACGGTGGTCAGTGGGTACGGGATCTCGGCGTCCAGCTCGGCGACCGTCGTATGGGTGGCGCGCCACTCGGCCTCCAGGAACGGCACCAACGCCCGGCCGCGCTCGGTCAGGTCGATCCGCCGGGTGCGGGCGTCGGGCCCGGGCTCGGAGCTGACCAGGCCCTCCTTGCGCATGGCGGCGATGGTCTGGCTGATCGCGGAGTGCGAGCGGTCCAGGGACTTCGCGAGCTGGCGGATGGTCAGCGGCCCGGTGTGGGCGAGCCTGATCATCGGATAGGCGAACCGCGGCCGTACCCCCTCGATGCCCCGCGCGACGTAGACCTGTTCGACCTCGGCGTCCATGGCGGACAGCAACGCGTGCAGCGACTGCCAGGGATCAGGCAGCGCCGTGGGATCAGAAGATGTCACAGCGCTAATATAACAGCGCTGCGACAATGGTCGCCGCGCGCCCGTATGGCCCTGACGTGCTTAGGGTCGACGCATGAGCAAAAGCCCTCATTCCAACCCGCAGGCGGCCCCGCGGGCAGACTCACGGACGTCCGGCGACGCCGCCCCTGACGCTCGGTTCACGAGCCTCGTCACGGACTGGGCCGCTGCGATCGTCGCCAATGACCCCGTCCGTATCGCCAGCTTCATGGCCGACGAGTGGGTGATCGTTTCCGAGTCGGGCGTCGCCTCGAAGGAGCAGTTCCTCCGCCTCGTCGAATCCGGGGAGCTGACCCACTCGGCGATGGCCCCGGTGACACGCCCCAGGGTGCGCGTCTACGGCGATACGGCGGTCGTCACCGCACGCGCGACGAACACGGCCCATTACCAGGGCGCGCGCTACGACGCGGACGAGTGGACGACCGACGTGTTCGTGCGGCGCGACGGCCGCTGGCTTTGCGTACTGAGCCACATCACGCCGGTGGCGCCCGACGCGTGACGGGGCCTGGTCAGGATCTATGCCGCGACATAGCGTTAGCGTGTCAGCCGCGTCGCTGTCCGCGTCGCGCGGAGGCGTTCGACAGGACCAGGACGGAAGCATGTCGGGAGAGATCTCGCCCACCGGGAAGCGCTTCGGCTCCGGCTCATCGCCCGAGTTACGGGCCTCTCATACGGACCGGGACCGCGTGGTGGATGTGCTGCGCATCGCGGCGGGGGATGGTCTGCTGGCCGCGGACGAGCTGGACGAGCGACTGGAGGCCGCCCTGGCGGCGCGGACGCTGAGCGAACTGGCCGTACTCACCGCTGACCTGCCGCCCGTATCGGCTACGGGTGCCGTGACCAGAGCAGAGGTCAAGGACGTCGTCCGGATCGAACAGATCCACAGCGGCGCGGTCGAGCGCGCGGGCCGCTGGGTGGTGCCGCGGAGGCTGGAGCTCGAGGTGACGTTCTGCGAGGTGACGCTCGACTTCACTGACGCCGTGATCACGCACGACAACTTGCGGATCGACGTGGCCGTGACGGGGAAGACCCTGACGCTGATCACGAGGCCGGGCGTCGTGGTCGACACGGATGGTCTGCAGCTGGTGCACAGCAAGGTCAAGCACTGTCAGAATCCGATGAATACGACGAATCCGATGAATCCTGACACGCCAACCACCCTTCGAGTGGAGCTGGTCGGCCAGAAAACCTACGGTCGCGTCGTGGTGCGGTCCCCGCGCCGGACGTTCGGGCAGTGGCTGCTGCGCAAGCCCGCGCCCCTGCTGGATGGATCGTGATCAGTGGCGCGGAACACTTTTGCAAGCACCTGCTTGCAAAAGTTAGCGCGGGTGGGGCAGCATCGGGGTATGGCATCACTCAACGTCGGCAACCTCGGCGAGTATCTCCGTGAGCAGCGGCGCAACGCGCAGCTGTCGTTGCGGCAGCTTGCCGATGCCGCCGGGGTGTCCAACCCGTATCTGAGCCAGATCGAGCGCGGCCTGCGTAAGCCGAGCGCGGAGATTCTGCAGCAGCTCGCCAAGGCGCTGCGGATCTCCGCCGAGACGCTGTACGTCCAGGCGGGGATTCTCGACGAGCGTGAGCGGGACGAGGTGGAGACGCGGGCCGCGGTGCTCGCCGATCCCACGATTAATGAGCGGCAGAAGCAGGTGCTGCTGCAGATCTACGAGTCGTTTCGCAAGGAGAACGGGACCGACGTCACCTCGACCGTGGTGACGTCGTTCGCTGAGGACACCGCCGATGCCGGGCCCCGCACGGCCGACGACGACAGTGGTGCAGACCGACCCCCATCAGCTTGATTTCCGTTGAGTCCAGGAGGACCAACCCATGGCTATTGCCGAGGACATCCGTAAGGCCGCCGACGCCAAGCCCCTCTACTTCGTCGCCGGGACCGCCGACATCGCCTATGAGCAGGCGCTGAAGGTGCCCGGTCTGATCGAGCAGCTGGGTACCGAGGCGCCGGGGTGGTTCGAGACCGTACGCAACACCGACCCCAAGGACGTTCAGCAGAAGGCGGCCGCTCGCGCCAAGGAGGCGCAGGAGCTCGTGCAGACGAAGGTCACCGGGTTCGTCGGCGTGCTGGACACCGATCTGAAGAAGATCGGTGACGCCGTTCAGGACGTCGCGCTGCGGGGCGTCGGGATCGCCGCTGAGGGCGTGGTCAAGGCGCGTGAGACGTACGACAAGGTCGCCGAGCGCGGTGAGGGCGCCGTGCGGACCTGGCGTGGCGAGGCCGCCGACGCGGACGCTGAGGAGAAGAAGGGGACGGGGGAGCTGGGGGCCGCTGAGGCTGGCGCCGCGAAGCCCGCTGGCGCTTCGGAGCCCGCTGGTGCCTCGGAGAGGGGTGGTGCCTCGGAGAGTGAGGGGACTGCCGCGAAGGCCACGACCAAGAAGACCGCCGCCAAGAAGGCGACTACGGCGAAGAAGTCCACGGCGTCCACGTCCTCGGCGTCGTCGGCCAAGTGACGGCCGGGTGACTGCCCGGGGGAGCGTCCGGCCGGGGCACCATCCGCGTGCTTCGGCCGTTCTCCGGGTACGGTGAATGCGTAGGTGGACTCGACTCGGGTGGTGGCATTGTGCTGACTCAGGGCTTCGGCAACTTGTTGTGGCTGATCTTTACCGCCATGCTCGTGCTCGCCGTGGTGGCGCTGGTCATGGCGGCGATGGCCCGTGAGGACGCCTATCGCGCGGCCAACAAGCAGACCAAGATGTTCTGGGTGATCATCCTGGGCGTCACGGTCGCGGTGAATCTGGTGGTTCCGTTCCTGTTCCTGCAGATCGCCGGGCTGATCGCGACGATCGTCTTCTTCGTCGACGTACGGCCCGCGCTGCGGGAGGTCACCGGCGGGAGCGGTGGGCCGCGGCGCGGCTCCAGCAGCGACGGCCCTTACGGTCCGTACAACGGCGGACGGTAGGACCGTCAGGCCCCTAGGGCTTGCCCCCGCGGTCGAGGAGTAGTACGGCCACGTCGTCTGTCAGCTCGCCGCCGTTGAGGTCCCTGACCTCGTTGACGGCGGCTTCGAGCAGTTCCTCACCCCGCAGGCCGGTCTCGATCTGGCGGCGGATCACTTCGACCATGCCCTCCTGGCCGAGTCGCTGGTTTCCCTGTCCGATGCGGCCCTCGACCAGCCCGTCCGTGTAGAGCATCAGGCTCCAGGCGGCGCCGAGGTCGACCTGCTGGCGGGACCAGCGGGCGTGCGGCAGCAGGCCCAGTGCCGGGCCGCCGTTGTCGTACGGGAGCAGCTCGGCGAGGCGGCCCTGGCGGGCGACCAGGGGCGAGGGGTGTCCGGCCAGCCAGAGCCCGGCCCGGCGGCCGTCGGGGGCGATGTCGATCATGCAGAGCGTCGCGAAGATCTCGTCGTCCGGGCGCTCGTGCTCCAGGACCTGCTGGAGCGTCGAGAGCAGCTCGTCCCCGCACATCCCGGCGAGGGTCAACGCGCGCCAGGCGATGCGCAGTTCGACGCCGAGCGCGGCCTCGTCGGGGCCGTGTCCGCAGACGTCGCCGATCATGGCGTGCACCGTGCCGTCGGGGGTGCGCACGGTGTCGTAGAAGTCGCCGCCCAACAGGGCGCGGGAACGCCCTGGCCGGTAGCGGGCCGCGAAGCGCAGCGAGGAGCCCTCTAGGAGCGGGGTGGGCAGCAGGCCGCGCTCCAGGCGGGCGTTCTCCTGTGCGCGCAGCCGGGACTCGGTGAGCTGGCTCTGCGCGCGGTCGGCGCGCTTGCGCTCCACGGCGTACCGGATGGCGCGGCTGAGCAGCCGGGCGTCCAGTTCCTCCCTGAGCAGGTAGTCCTGCGCGCCGACCCGTACGGCCTCCACGGCCCGCTCGGCGTCACCGGACGCGGTGAGCGCGAGCACGGCGTGGCGGGGCGCGAGCCGCAGTACGTGCTTCAGGGTGACCAGCTCGTCGGTGACGTGCAGGGCGGTGGGGTCGGCGGGCGTGGTGGAGGGGATGGCCGACGCGCTGGGTGCGGGCAGCGCGAGGTCCAGCAGGATGCAGTGCACGTCGTCGGTGAGCAGCCGCTCGGCCTCGGTGAGGTTGCGGGCGGTACGGATGCGGATGGGCTTGCCCGCGGTGTCGAGCAGTGCGGGCACGCTCAGCGCCCCCGCCGGATCGTCCTCGATCACCAGCAGGGTCAGACTGGCGTCGTTGTCGACGCCCATCGGATGCGCCTGACCACCTTCCACGGCCTGAAGCGCTCGCTGCCGCGGTATGGGCACGGGCATGGTTGGGTTCCTTCCCTCCCCCCGAGGGCGCGGTGGAACGCGTGCGGCGGACCACCCGACGGGGACCATAGCGCTAGCGGGCGCCGCAGTGGAATGGCATGCCGCGAAGATCCGGTGTCATATGCCGCACCGAGCGCCGCATTTGGGCGGGACCGGGTTGTATCGGGCTCCCGAGGGGATGACGAACATCACGCCCGGCCGCTCTCGCTGGTGTGCTGCGTCACTGTGACGCGCCCCACCCTGAGGTTTGCCTGTCCCCGCCCGTCGGGCCCGTCCCGCCTCGTCCCGCCTCGTCCCGCCCGTCGCCCGATTCGGCCAGCGCCGCGCTTCACCCGCCTGGGCGTACGACCCCGAGTATCGGCATCGATCCCGCGCCCGCCTTCGTGACGTGCCGCCCCGGTCGCGGTGAGTGCACCATCGCCCCGTCGCCTAGGTACATCCCGACGTGGCTGGCGTCCTTCCAGTAGATGATCAGGTCGCCCGGTCGCATCTCCGCGACGTCGACCCTCGGCAGCCGCTTCCACTGCTCCTGGGAGGTCCGCGGGATGCCCTGCCCGGCCGCCGCCCAGGCCTGCGAGGTCAGCCCCGAGCAGTCGTACGAGCCGGGCCCCTCGGCGCCCCACTCATACGGCTTCCCTATCTGCGCGGTGGCGTACTGGATCGCCTTCTTGCCTTGGCCGGTCGCGCCGCTTCCGCTCCCGCCGCCCCCATGGAGCGCGCCGGAAGCCAGCCAGGCCTTCTGGCGCTCGCGCGCGGCCTGCTCCTCCAGCTTGCGCAGCCGCTCCCGCTCCTCCTTCTTGAGCCGCGACTCCAGCTTTTCGGCCGCCGCGATCTTCTTCTTTATCTCCTTCGCTGCGGCCGCCTTCTTCTTGCTCAGCCCGTCGAGTTTCTTCCAGTGGCTGGACGCGTCCGCGGAGTAGGTCTTCAGGTCGTCCTGCGTCCTGGTCAGCTCGGCGAGCACCCCCACGGTCGCGTGCTGCCCCTGCCGGACCTGCCTGGCGCCCCGCAGGAACTGCTGCGGGTCGTCGCTGAGCATCAGCTGCGCCTCGGCTGGCATGCCGCCGCCGCGGTACTGCGCGCGGGCCGCCGCGCCCGCCCGCGCCTTGAGCCGGTCCAGCTTCTCCTGGCCCCGCACCACGGCGTGGGCCAGCTTCACTATGTCCTTCGACTGCTTCTTCGCCTTCTCCTCCGCGGCGTTGTACGCCTCGGTGGCGAGGGCGGCCTCGCGATACAGCCGGTTGATGTCCTTGCGGACGTCCTCAAGGCTGCGGGGAGAGACGGGTGTTGGCTCCGCGGGGGGCGCAGCGGGGGGCGTCGCAGGCCGCGCATGGGACGGCGCTGGCGTGGCCAAGAGGGTTACCGCGCAGATCAGCGCGGTAAGGGCCATGCTCGACATGGCCATGCCTGAGCTTCGCTTGCCGATCATGCCTACGCCCCCCAATAACTGATTGCTCGTCAGTAACCTTGGCGCCTCCGGATGGTGCCATGTCCGTGCGCGATACGACAGATGTGTGTGCGACTGTCGAACCTCGTTACCCCGCCTGCCCCTTCAGACGAACGACCGTCACCCGGCGTTCCCTAGCACCCCCCAGGCCACCCGACTTCACTCGTGTGGGTGGCGATCACCCCGTGGCACCCCCAGCGCCCCCGCGCGGCGCCAGCGCCTCCCACGCCACCGTCACCTCGCCCTGCCGCCACCGCCCCGGCCGGTCCACCACCGGCCAGCGGGCCGCCAGATCCTGGACCGACCTGATCCAGCGCTGCCGCGCGCCATACGCCGCGTACGGGGCCGCCGCCGCCCAGGCGCGGTCGAAGTCGCGCAGAAACGCGTGCACCGGCTCACCCGGCACATTGCGGTGGATCAGCGCCTTCGGCAGCCGTTCCGCCAGGTCCGACGGCCGCTCAAGCGAGCCCAGCCGGGTCGCGAAGGTCACCGTACGAGGCCCCTCGGGGCCCAGCGCCACCCACACATGACGCCGCCCGATCTCGTCGCAGGTGCCCTCGACCAGCAGCCCACCGGGAGCCAGCCGGCCCCGCAGCCGCTCCCAGACCCCGGCGACCTGCTCCTCGTCGTACTGGCGCAGCACATTGGCCGCGCGGATCAGCGCGGGGCGTCGCGCCCCGGGCAGCGGCAGTTCGAAGCCGCCGTGCACAAAGGTCAGGCCGTCTGTCTCGTACGGGGCTGCCGCCGCCACCCGCGCCGGGTCGATCTCGATGCCGACGACCTCGATGGCCGGGGCGGCGGTCCGCAGCCGGTGCAGCAGCTCGACCGCGGTCCAGGGGGCGGCGCCGTACCCCAGGTCCACGGCGACGGGCGCGGCCTCCCGTTCGGCCCCGCCCGGCTCGTCCCCGCCCGGCTCGTCCCCGCCCGGCTCGGCCCCGCCCCGCGTAGCCGCGCGCAGGGCAGGGCCGTGCACGGCGGCGATCCAGCGGTCCATGCGGCGCAGCCGGTTGGGGTTCGTGGTCCCGCGGGTGACGGTCCCTACCGGACGGGACGGGGTGCGGGCCATGCGTCCAGTATCGCCGGGCCTCGCGGCCGCCCACCGTGAGGGGCGCCTGCGGGACGGTTGAGAAGGTGCGGGTAATGCTTTGGCAAAATGGAAATGAGCGAGAGCTCTCCGCTGTTCCCCCCGTCGGAAGGTGCCGCCAGCCCGCCTCGACCCAGCCCGTCCTCGCCCCACCCCGCAGTGGCCCGCCCGCAGCCGAACCGCCCGCCCTAGGAGGACCGCCACAGTGAGCCAGTATGTGACCCGGCTCGGTGAACGTCTCGGTTCCAGCGCGGCCGCGAGACTCCGCTTCCCCGGCCCGCGCCGCCCCCGCCGGGTGGCCATGCTCAGTGTGCACACCTCGCCGCTGCACCAGCCGGGCACCGGCGACGCGGGCGGCATGAACGTCTACATCGTCGAACTCGCCAAGCGCCTCGCCGCGATCAACGTCGAAGTCGAGATCTTCACCCGGGCCACCACGGGCGGCCTGCCCCCCAAGGTCGAACTCGCCCCCGGCGTCCTCGTACGCCATGTCGACGCGGGCCCCTACGAAGGCCTCTCCAAGGAGGAGCTGCCCGCCCAGCTGTGCGCCTTCACGCACGGCGTGATGCAGACCTGGGCCGGCCACCACCCCGGCTACTACGACCTGGTGCACTCCCACTACTGGCTGAGCGGCCACGTCGGCTGGCTCGCGGCCGAACGCTGGGGCGTCCCCCTCGTGCACGCCATGCACACCATGGCCAAGGTCAAGAACGCCGCGCTGGCCGCGGGCGACACTCCCGAGCCCGCCGCCCGCGTGATCGGCGAGACGCAGGTCGTACGGGCCGCCGACCGGCTCATCGCCAACACCGACGAGGAGTCCGACGAACTCGTGCTCCACTACGACGCCGACCCCGCGAAGGTCGCCGTCGTCCACCCCGGCGTCAACCTCGACCGCTTCCGCCCCGCCGACGGCCGCCAGGCCGCCCGGCAGCGCCTCGGCCTGCCGCAGGACGCGCTGATCCCGCTCTTCGCGGGCCGCATACAGCCCCTGAAGGCCCCCGACGTCCTGCTGCGCGCCGTCGCCGTACTCCTACAGCGCCGTCCCGAGCTGCGCGCCAACCTGGTGGTGCCGGTGGTCGGCGGCCCCAGCGGCAGCGGCCTCGCCAAGCCGGAGGGCCTGCAGAAGCTGGCCTGCCGACTGGGTATCGCGGATGTCGTGAGCTTTAGGCCGCCGGTCGGGCAGAACCAGCTCGCGGACTGGTTCCGCGCCGCGTCCGTGCTGGTGATGCCGTCCTACAACGAGTCCTTCGGACTCGTCGCCATCGAGGCCCAGGCCTCCGGTACGCCGGTCGTCGCGGCGGCCGTGGGCGGCCTGCCGGTGGCCGTACGCGACGAGGTCAGCGGCTTCCTCGTAGCGGGGCACGATCCGGCGGCGTACGCCCAGGTCCTGGAGCGGTTCGTGGACGAGGAGCACCTGGTGGACCGGATGGGCGAGGCGGCCGCGCGGCACGCGCAGTCCTTCGGCTGGGACACCGCGGCGCTCGGGACCGCCGACGTGTACACCGCTGCCATGCAGGAAGCGCACCGTCCTCTACGCTCGGTACATGGCTGACGCAGCAGCGATCATCGAGCAGTCCCTGGCCGACGCGGACGTCGAGTGGGAGAGTCCCGAGCCCGGCTCGTACGTCGTCACCCTCCCTGGCACCCACAAGCTGAGCACCACGGTCTCGCTCATCGTGGGCAAGCACGCGCTGTCACTGAACGCCTTCGTGATCCGGCACCCGGACGAGAACGCCGAAGGGGTCCATCGCTGGCTCCTTGAGCGCAATCTCAAGCTGTACGGGGTCGGATACGCGGTCGACCAGCTCGGCGACGTCTACCTGACCGGCAAGCTGCCGCTGTCCGCGGTGACCGCCGAGGAGCTTGACCGGCTGCTCGGGTCGGTCCTGGAGGCGGCGGACGGCTCCTTCAACACGCTCCTGGAGCTGGGCTTCGCCTCGGCGATCCGTAAGGAGTACGAGTGGCGGGTCTCGCGGGGCGAGCCGACGCGCAACCTGGACGCGTTCGCGCACCTCACCCAGCCACGCGCGAACTGAGCTCGGTCCCGGCTTCGGACGCGGGCTCGGACGCAGTCCCGGCTTCGGACGCGGCATCGGCCACGGCTTCACCTCGTACGCCCCCGGGCACGTCGTCGCTCTCCGCCGCGCCCTCCGCCTCCGCCGCGCCCTCCGCCGCACCTTCCTCCGTGCCCAGTGCCCGCCGCAGCAACACCGCGTACCCGACCGCCGCCGCACTCCCGAGCACCCCGCACCCCAGCCACAGCGCGCCCGGACCAGGCCCGTCCACCACCCACCCGGCCAGGATCGGCGCGACAAAGCCCGCCACCGCCCAGGACATGCCCATCACGCCCTGGTAGCGGCCGCGCGCGTGCTCCGGGGCCAGCCGGGCGGTCGCGGCGGAGTTGGTGGGGATGTGCACCATCTCGCCGATCGTCCACACCACGACGGTCGCGGCGAACAGCAGTGGCGTCCCCGCCAGCACGGTCAGCCCCGTCCCGAGGGCGAACAGCAGCGAGGAGACGGTGAGCAGGGCGGCCGGGGAGCGCCGCTCGGTGATCTTGTTGACGAGCAGCTGGAAGGCGACGATCACGACGCCGTTGACCGCGATGACCATGCCGTACGCGCTCGGCTCAAGCCCCTTGGCGGCCATGGTCAGCGGCAGCCCCACCCACGGAGCCGTGAAGACCAGGCACACCATCAGGTTGAGCAGGACCAGCGTCCGGAACGCCTTGTCATCACGCAGCACCGAGAACGTGGTCACCTTCGCCTTCGCCTCGCCCGCGGCCCGCGCCGAGGCATCGCCGCTCGTGGAGGCGGGAGCGGGCCGCGTCTCACCCAGCCGCAGGAAGACGATCAGCGCGCACAGTACGGTCGCCACCGCGTCCGCCACGAACAGCGTCCGGTAGCCGAGGAAGATCGCGGCACCGCCGCCCATCGCGGCGATGGCGAAGCCCAGGTTGAGTGCCCAGTAGTTCAGCGAGTAGGCCCGCCTGCGGTCGGCCTCCGGAACCAGGTCCGCGATGGTCGCGCCGATCGCGGGCCGTACCGCCTGCATCGCCACACCCATCAGCAGCACCACGACGGCGATGCCCCAGGCGCTGGTCACCACCGCGAGCGCGGCGGCGCAGACCGCACCGCCCAGATGCGCGGTGATCATCGTGGGCCGTCGTCCCCACCGGTCGCTGAGCATCCCGCCCAGCGGCGACCCGGCGATGCCGCCGAGCCCGTGCAGCGCGATGACGAGCCCCGCGTACCAGGCCGAGTAGCCGAGTTCCTGGGTCAGGTACAGGGACATGAAGGTGAGCACGAAGGCGCCCGTACGGTTCACCAGCGTGGACAGCCAGAGCCACCAGAACCCGCCCGGCAGTCCCGAGACGCTCTCGCGCGCGGACCGTCTGAGAGAAGCGAACGACAAGAGGTGCCCCCGGCTCTGCGTACGTGAGTGCGTAAGTGCGCGCGTAAGTGCGTGCGTAAGTGGTGTTCAACGCTCACGCAGATTACGGGCGGCCGAGGCGGGGCACTACTGGTTTTCGATTAGGCTCAGGGCCATGGCCGACGCACCGTACAAGCTGATCCTCCTCCGCCACGGCGAGAGCGAGTGGAACGCGAAGAACCTGTTCACCGGCTGGGTGGACGTCAATCTCAACGAGAAGGGCGAGAAGGAGGCGGTCCGCGGCGGTGAGCTGCTCAAGGACGTCGGCCTGCTCCCCGATGTCGTGCACACCTCGCTCCAGAAGCGTGCGATCCGCACCGCGAACCTGGCGCTTGAGGCAGCCGACCGCCACTGGATTCCGGTCCACCGCTCCTGGCGCCTGAACGAGCGGCACTACGGCGCGCTGCAGGGCAAGGACAAGGCGCAGACCCTCGCGGAGTTCGGCGAGGAGCAGTTCATGCTCTGGCGCCGCTCGTACGACACCCCGCCGCCGCCGCTCGCGGACGGCGCGGAGTTCTCGCAGAGCGACGACGCGCGTTACGCGTCGATCCCGCCGGAGATGCGCCCGCGGACGGAGTGTCTCAAGGACGTCGTCACGCGGATGCTGCCGTACTGGTACGACGGCATCGTCCCGGACCTGCTCACCGGCAGCACGGTCTTGGTGGCCGCGCACGGGAATTCCCTGCGCGCCCTGGTCAAGCACCTCGACGGCATCTCCGACGCCGACATCGCGGGCCTGAACATCCCCACCGGCATCCCGCTCTCCTACGAACTGAACGCCGAGTTCAAGCCCCTCAACCCGGGCGGCACCTACCTCGACCCGGACGCGGCGAAGGCCGCGATCGAGGCGGTCAAGAACCAGGGCAAGAAGAAGTAGGCACCACGATCATGCCCCCGCCCCGCGCGTTTGGCGCGGGGCGGGGGCATTTTCACGCTGCGGGCTCATTCCGTGCTGCGGGCCCGCTCTGGCTCAGCCGCAGCAGCCGCCGCACTGGCAGGGCGCCCCCGACTGGCAGCCGCAGCCGCAGCCCGCGCCGCAGCCGCAGGCACCGAGCAGGGGCAGGTGGATCACTTGGACCTGGTCGTTGTCCTGGTGGGCGTCGGGCGTGGGGGTGTCGGCCATGGGACCCTCCTCGAAGGCACGGTTGGCTTACGACCTTCCCTATTGCATGCCCACCCAGCAGGGCGCATCAACGGCGCATCGGGGCTCGAACGCTCAGGGCCCGGAGCGCGGCCGTCGTTACGCGCCCTCGGTCGGCGCCGTCGCCGTCGCCGCCGCCGTCGCGGCCTGCAGTTCGTCGGCGTGCTCGCCGGTCACCAGGTAGACCACCCGCTTGGCGACCGATACCGCGTGGTCGGCGAACCGCTCGTAGTAGCGCCCGAGCAGGGTCACGTCGACGGCGGTCTCGATGCCGTGCTTCCAGCGGTCGTCCATCAGGTGCCTGAAGAGCGTGCGGTGCAGCAGGTCCATCTCGTCGTCGTCCTGCTCCAGCTGGAGCGCCAAGTCGATGTCCTTGGTGATGATGACCTCGGCCGACTTCGCCATCAGGCGCTGGGCCAGCTGGCCCATCTCCAGAATGGTGGCGTGCAGGTCGTTCGGCACGGCCGACTCGGGGAAGCGCAGCCGGGCCAGCTTGGCGACATGCTGGGCCAGGTCGCCGGAGCGCTCCAGGTCGGCGCTCATCCGCAGCGAGGTGACCACGATGCGCAGGTCCGTCGCCACCGGCTGCTGGCGGGCCAGCAGGGCGATGGCCCTGGCCTCCAGGTCATGCTGCAGATCGTCGACCTTCTGGTCGCCGGCGATCACACTCTCGGCCAGCTTCAGGTCCGCGTCGAGCATGGCCGTCGTGGCGCGCCCGATCGCCGACCCGACCAGCCGGGCCATCTCGACCAGGCCCTCGCCGATCGAATCCAGTTCCTCGTGGTACGCGTCCCGCATGGAAGGTCCCTTTCCTGATACGTGTGATACGTGCCGGGGCTATGACCCCCACGCTCCCATGTTCGAGCGGCAACGCGACCGATAACGGCCTCTCATATGAATCACCTCTGTCACCGAGGTGAACTCTGGGCGACGGCTCACGGTTCCCGTATGCCCCGCGATCGCACCCCCTTGTGGCCCGCCGGGCCGGTCGCACCACCCAAATGAACCATCCGCGTATCCATGGTGAACTCTCGGCGACGAGTGTCCGAGATGACACAGGCATCGCTGTGGCCGGGGCTTATCCCATGCCTAACCTGGAGCCATGGACGTGAACGCGGCGGTCGCCGCAGCTGCAGCGATCGCCGGAGCGTGTACCGGCGCCATCGCCATGCTGGCGTTTCGCTGGAGCGAGCGCGACCAGAAACGCCCCACCAGGACCTCCCTGCACACCGACGCCGTACTGCCGCCCGGTGTCGACACCGTGCTCTCGGTACTCCGCTCGTCGGCCGTCGTACTCGACGAGGGCGACGCCGTGGTCAAGGCGAGCTCGGCCGCGTACGCGCTGGGCCTCGTGCGCGGCGGGAAACTGGCCGTCGAGCCGATGCTCAAGATGGCCCGTGACACCCGCAGGGACGGCGAGATACGCCAGGTCGAGCTCGACCTGCCGCGGCGCGGCACCGGCCGCGGTGAGGCGCTCGCCGTCTCCGCCCGCGTCGCGCCCCTGGGCTCCCGGCTGATCCTCCTGCTGGTCGAGGACCTCACCGAGGCCCGCCGTATCGAAGCGGTACGCCGCGACTTCGTCGCCAACGTCAGCCATGAGCTCAAGACGCCCGTCGGCGCCCTCTCGCTGCTCTCCGAGGCCGTCATGGACGCCTCGGACGACCCCGAGGCCGTGGAGCGCTTCGCGGGCCGTATGCAGATCGAGGCCACCCGCCTGACCAACCTGGTCCAGGAGCTGATCGACCTCTCGCGCGTCCAGAACGACGACCCGCTGGAGGACGCCGAGGCCGTACGCGTCGACGAACTCGTCGCCGAGGCGATGGACCGCTGCCGACACCAGGCCGGTACGAAGGAGATCACCATGGCCGCCGGAGGCGTCGGCGACCTGCGCATCTGGGGGAACCGCGGCCAGCTCGCCGCCGCCCTGGGCAACCTCGTCGAGAACGCCGTGAACTACAGCCCGGCCCGTACGCGCGTGGGGATAGCCGCGCGCCGGGTCAACGCCCCTGGCGGCGATCTGATCGAGATCGCGGTCACCGACCAGGGCATCGGCATCTCGGAGAAGGACAGGGAACGCATCTTCGAGCGCTTCTACCGCGTCGACCCGGCGCGCTCCCGCGCCACCGGAGGCACCGGCCTCGGCCTGGCGATCGTCAAGCACGTCGCCGCCTCACACGGCGGCGAAGTCACCGTGTGGAGCTCCGAGGGACAGGGCTCCACCTTTACGCTGCGACTGCCTGAGGCAGGATCCGTACGCGACCGCAGAAAGCCACTCATAGCCGGGGGCCTCGACGACGAGGGCCGCCCCAGTGACGGCGACACCGCCGATCACGACACCACGCACGACACCACGAACGAACAGGCTCGCGCGACCCGCGGGCCTCTTCCTGCCCCGGAGGTCCTTCCGTGACCCGAGTGCTCGTCGTTGAGGATGAGGAATCCTTCAGTGACGCCCTGTCGTACATGCTCCGTAAGGAGGGTTTCGAAGTCGCCATCGCGGCCACCGGGCCCGACGGGCTCGACGAGTTCGAGCGCAACGGCGCCGACCTCGTCCTGCTCGACCTGATGCTGCCAGGGCTGCCCGGCACGGAGGTCTGCCGCCAGCTGCGGGGCATCTCCAATGTGCCGGTCATCATGGTGACCGCCAAGGACAGTGAGATCGACAAGGTGGTCGGGCTGGAGATAGGGGCTGACGACTATGTCACCAAGCCCTTCTCGTCCCGCGAGCTGGTCGCCCGCATCCGGGCGGTGCTGCGCCGCCGCGGCGAACCGGAAGAGGTCTCTCCGGCCGCCCTGGAGGCGGGTCCGGTCCGGATGGACGTCGACCGGCACGTCGTCACCGTCTCCGGGGGGAAGGTCGACCTGCCGCTCAAGGAGTTCGACCTGCTGGAGATGCTGCTGCGCAACGCGGGCCGGGTGCTCACCCGGATGCAGCTGATCGACCGGGTCTGGGGCGCTGACTACGTGGGTGACACCAAGACCCTGGACGTCCATGTGAAGCGGCTGCGGGCCAAGATCGAGCCGGACCCGGGGGCGCCGCGCTATCTGGTGACGGTGCGGGGGCTCGGGTACAAGTTCGAGCCGTAGGCCGTAGGCCGTGGGCCGGAAGCCGAAGGCCATAGGCCGGGGACCGTAGGTCGTTTGGCTGGTACGGCGGAGGGCCCCACCGCTTCGTGCGGTGGGGCCCTCCGGTGCGCTGCGGGGGTGAGCTCGGCGGCTCTCAGTGCGCGGCGTCGTCGCCCTCGGGCCCCTGGGCGGCCTCGTCCGTCGCGCCCGCGCCGGGAGTCTCCGTGGCCTCTCCCGTGGCGTCAGCGCCCGGCGTGGCCTCGGTGGTGGCCTCGTCGGGGGTCCCGTCGGTGGCCTCGTCCTCGTCCTCGTCCGCGGGGACGGCGGTGGCGGTGTCGGTCGGCTTGGGGGACGCCGGGGCCTTCGGGGCCTCGGGGCCCCAGTCGGCGTACTGGCCGGTCGCCGGGACCACCGCGGAACGCAGCGTGATGTCGCCGGTCCTGCTGAAGGTGAAGGTGATCGGCTGGGAGTTGCCCTCGAGGACGGTGCCGTTGCCGTCGGCCAGTACGGCGGACGCGTTGCCCTTGCCGCCGATCACGACGGTGCCGTGGGCCGGGACGGTGATCGGCCCGGAGCCCTCGGCGGGCTTGAGGTCGGCTTCCCCGTCGATGCCCTCGACCTTGATCGCTTCCAGGTTCTGGTCCTTGCTGCCCTCGTTGAAGAGGGTGACGGCGACGACCGCGGGGCCCTCCGTCTCGGGATCGGCCTGGGTGATCAGTGTCGAGTTCTGGATCTTGATGTCCCCGACCGACGTCGCGGCGTGGTCCGGTTGGACGCCCAAGGTCTGCGCGTTGTTTCCGGCACCGCACCCGGTGAGAGCGGCGAGCGAGAACGCGAGGGCGGTAGCGGCGATGGCGCCGCGTCGAAGGCTGCGGCTCACGGCGGCGGCAACTCCTAAGCGTGGACGGTAGGGCCGACCGTAAGGCTGCCCTAAAGGTCTTTCGGCGGGCTCAGGTTACCGAGCCGTCCCCGGGCGGCCGCACCCGACCCACCCTCAGCGATCAGGAGCCTCGGTCGGCTCGTGGGCGGGTGGACCCTCGTACGGGTTTCACATATTGACTTTCGGGTTTCAGGTAAGGAATGCGTGGTGATCCGGGGGAGGCCGGATGAATTGATCATCACGATGATCGCTATGAGGGTCCGAGATGATCAATTCCGGATTCGCTGGGGGCTGCCGCGCGCGCCCGCCTCGCACGCCTCTCTTGTAACCGAACGGAGTAGCGGAAGCCCCTGCCGTCGAAGTGTGCAAACCGGGACGTTCAGCCGCATGGAGAGCACGCCTCCGGCCGGTTACGCGCCTGTTTCCGCGTCCCCGGAGAGCGGCTCCCACCTGCGAATACCCGCCTCCACTAAGCCTTCGCAGCACGTTCCTGTTGCTGTTGTCAAGCCCCGAGATATGCCCTGACCTGCGAAAACGCCATTCAGAAGACGCTGTTCTCGTGTTACCCTGGATAGCCACGGAAGGGGTACCTGTCACATGACGTTCAAGGTTGGCGACACCGTGGTCTATCCCCATCACGGGGCCGCGCTGATCGAGGCTATCGAAACTCGTCAGATCAAAGGCGTGGACAAGACCTACTTGGTGCTCAAGGTCGCCCAGGGCGACTTGACTGTTCGTGTGCCAGCGGACAATGCGGAGTTCGTCGGCGTGCGCGATGTTGTCGGTCAGGACGGGCTGGACCGGGTCTTCGAGGTGCTGCGCGCACCGTATGCCGAGGAGCCCACCAACTGGTCCCGTCGCTACAAGGCAAATCTCGAAAAGCTCGCCTCCGGCGACGTCATCAAGGTCGCGGAAGTCGTACGTGACCTGTGGCGCCGTGAGCGTGAGCGCGGGCTGTCCGCAGGTGAGAAGCGCATGCTCGCCAAGGCGCGGCAGATTCTGGTGAGCGAGCTCGCCCTCGCGGAGAACACCAACGAAGACAAGGCCGAGGCCCTGCTCGACGAGGTCCTCGCGTCCTAGCGTCGCTAGGGAAGACATGCCGCGGTGCCCGCTGGCCAGCTCTGCTACAAGATGCTGTGCCGCCGGGCACTGCGGCACATCTGCATCCACCCACCTTGCTGATCTACGCTGATCTACCGGCCCCGCGCCCTGATCCATCGGCCCTGCGCTCACCCTGCCTGGCCTGGCACTCACCCTGCCTGATGTGCCGGGCTCCGACGCTGGCGCTCGACCGGCTGTCACGGAAGGGTCCGGTCAAAGGCTTCCGCCCGGCACTCCCCCACGGCCTCGACGTCGCTCGACCAGGGGGTACCCCCAGGCCATACCCACGTCGGCTGAGGACACAAACCTGAACGCGCACCAGATGTCAGACGAATCCCACGCTTCCGAGCGGCCTACCGCCGGGCCCGCCGCCGTGCCCACCCCCGGGCGCGCCACCGCCGCGGTCATCCCCGCGGCGGGCCGCGGAGTACGCCTCGGCCCCGGCGCCCCCAAGGCGCTGCGAGCGCTGAGCGGTCTGCCCATGCTGATCCACGCCGTACGAGCGATGGCCGACTCCCGCGGCGTCTCGCTGGTCGTCGTGGTGGCGCCGCGCGACGGCGCCACCGAGGTCAAGAACCTCCTCGACGCCCACGCGCTGCCCGAGACCACCGACTACGTGGTCGTGCCCGGCGGCGACACCCGCCAGGAGTCGGTACGGGCCGGTCTCGACGTACTGCCGCCCGGCATCACCGAGGTCCTGGTGCATGACGCGGCCCGCCCGCTGGTGCCCGTCGACACGGTCGACGCGGTCATCGAGGCGGTACGCGGCGGAGCCCCGGCCGTGGTTCCCGCGCTGCCCGTCGCCGACACCGTCAAGCAGGTCGAACCCGCGACGGTTCCCGGCGCGCCCGAGCCGGTCGTGGCGACGCCCGAGCGGGCCCGGCTGCGCGCCGTACAGACCCCGCAGGGCTTCGACCGGCAGACCCTGGTCCGCGCCCATGAGCAGGTCGCCCTGAACGGCGAGGGCGCCACCGACGACGCGGGCATGGTTGAGCAACTGGGCGTCCAGGTCGTGGTCGTGCCAGGGCACGAGGAGGCCTTCAAGGTCACCCGGCCGCTGGACCTGACCCTCGCCGAGGCCGTACTCGCACGCAGGAGGGCCAACGATGGCTTCTGAGACACCGGCGGCTTCTGAGACACAGGCCCCGCCCCCGCGGCTCCCGCTGGTCGGCGTCGGCACGGACGTACACGCCTTCGAAGAAGGCCGTGAGCTGTGGTGCGCCGGGTTGTTGTGGGAGGGCGAGCGCTACGGTCTCGCCGGGCACTCCGACGGGGATGTCGCCGCACACGCCGCCTGCGACGCGCTCTTCTCGGCGGCCGGAATCGGCGACCTCGGGGCGCACTTCGGCACCGGCAGGCCCGAGTGGGCCGGAGCGTCCGGAGTCGCCCTGCTCACCGAGGCCGCGCGGATCGTCCGGGCCGAGGGATTCGAGATCGGCAACGTCGCCATTCAGGTGATCGGCGTACGACCCAAGGTCGGCAAGCGGCGGGACGAGGCGCAGAAGACGCTCTCCGCCGCCGTGGGCGCGCCGGTCTCGGTCTCCGGGACCACCACGGACGGCCTCGGACTCACCGGGCGCGCGGAGGGCCTGGCGGCGATCGCCACGGCCCTGGTGGTGCGCGGCTGACCGGGGAGCGGCGACGTGCGGGTGACGGTTGTCCAGACGTGCGGGTGACGGTTATCCACAGGCGGCGCGGGGCACTGCCGTGAGCGCACTACCCTGGTCGCGTGACTATTCGGCTGTATGACACCAGCGCCCGGCAGATCCGTGATTTCTCCCCGCTCGTCCCGGGCTGCGTCTCGATCTATCTGTGTGGCGCGACGGTGCAGGCAGCCCCGCACATCGGGCACATCAGGTCGGGGCTGAACTTCGACATCCTGCGTCGCTGGTTCACCTACCGCGGCTATGACGTGACCTTCGTGCGGAACGTCACCGACATCGACGACAAGATCATCGCCAAGGCGGCCGACCAGGGCCGCCCCTGGTGGTCGATCGGGTACGAGAACGAGCGCGCCTTCAACGAGGGGTACGACGCGCTCGGCTGCCTGCCGCCCACCTATGAGCCGCGCGCCACGGGGCACATCACCGAGATGGTGGAGATGATGCGCGGCCTCATCGAGCGCGGCCACGCCTACGCCGCCGATGGCAACGTCTACTTCGACGTGCGCTCCTTCGACGGCTACCTCCAGCTCTCCAACCAGGAGCTGGACAACCTGCTCCAGCCCTCGGGCGAGGGCGAGACGGGCAAGCGCGACCCGCGAGACTTCGCCATGTGGAAGGCCGCCAAGCCGGGCGAGCCCAGCTGGGAGACCCCGTGGGGCCGTGGGCGGCCCGGCTGGCACCTGGAGTGCTCGGCGATGGCCCACAAGTACCTGGGCGCCGCCTTCGACATCCACGGCGGCGGCCTCGACCTGGTCTTCCCGCATCACGAGAACGAGATCGCGCAGGCCAAGGCGTACGGCGACGACTTCGCCGGGTACTGGATGCACAACGCCTGGGTGACCATGGCGGGCGAGAAGATGGCCAAGTCGCTGGGTAACTCCGTACTGGTCAGCGAGATGGTCCAGCGCTGGCGGCCGATCGTCCTGCGCTACTACCTGGGCACGCCGCACTACCGCTCGATGATCGAGTACAGCGAGGAGGCGCTGCGCGAGGCCGAGTCCGCGTTCGCGCGGATCGAGGGGTTCGTCCAGCGCGTCGTCGAGAAGGCCGGGGCCGTCGAGCCCGCCGCCGAGGTGCCGGCCGCCTTCGCCGAGGCCATGGACGACGACCTGGGTGTCCCGCAGGCGCTCGCCGTGCTGCACACCACGGTCCGGCACGGGAACTCCGCCCTCGCCGCCGACGACAAGGACGCCGCCGTCCAGCACCTCGCCGAGGTGCGGGCCATGCTCGGTGTGCTCGGGCTTGACCCGCTGGACCCGCACTGGGCGGGCGAGGGCGGCAGCGCCCAGGCCGGTGCGGCGCAGACGTTGCATGACGCCGTCGACACCCTCGTACACCTGGTGCTGCGGCAGCGCGAGGCGGCCAGGGAGCGCAAGGACTGGGCCACCGCGGACGCCATCCGCGACCAGCTGAACAGGTCAGGACTGGTCATCGAGGACGGCCCGGACGGGCCGCGCTGGAGTCTCGGAGCGCGCTGAGCCACCGCTCCATGTGCCACCAGGGCCACGGGGAAGGCACACTTTCCCTAGACACGTAACGCACATTCGCAGAAGCAGCGGCAGAAGCGTCAAAAAGAAGCAGAAGCAGCAGCGCAGCAGAAACAGGAATCAGGTAGGTCATGGCCGGGAGCAGCAGCAGCCGCCGTACGTCCAACAAGAAGGGCGCGCAGGTCGGCAGTGGTGGGAAGCGCCGCCGCGGCCTTGAGGGCAAGGGCCCGACCCCGCCCGCCGAGATGCGCAAGAAGCACAAGAAGAACCGCGTCGCGACCGCCCAGAAGAAGGCCGCGGCCCGCCGCCCGGTCGCGCGGCGCGGCGGCAAGGGCGCCTCCGAGCTGGTCGTCGGGCGTAACTCGGTGGTCGAGGCGCTGCGCGAGGGCGTACCCGCGAACACGCTGTACGTGCAGCAGTTCATCGACAACGACGAGCGGGTGCGCGAGGCGCTGCAGCTCGCGGCCGAGCGCGGCGGCATCAACCTCATGGAGGCGCCGCGCCCCGAGCTCGACCGGATGACCAACGGGCTCAACCACCAGGGCCTGGTCATGCAGGTCCCGCCGTACGAGTACGCGTTCCCCGAGGACCTCGCGGCCGCCGCCTTCGACGAGGGCGAGGACCCGCTGATCGTCGCCCTGGACGGCGTGACCGACCCGCGGAACCTGGGCGCCGTGGTGCGTTCGGTGTCCGCCTTCGGCGGCCACGGTGTCGTCGTGCCGGAGCGGCGTGCCGCCGGAATGACGGCGGGCGCCTGGAAGACCTCGGCCGGGGCCGCCGCGCGTACGCCGGTGGCCCGGGCGACCAACCTGACCCGTGCCCTTGAGGCGTACAAGAAGGCGGGCGTCGCCGTGGTCGGGCTCGCCGCGGACGGCGAGCACGAGGTCGGTGAACTGGACGCGCTGCGCGGGCCGGTCGTGATCGTGGTCGGCAGTGAGGGCAAGGGTCTGTCCCGGCTGGTCGGTGAGACCTGCGACTACTTGGTGCGCATTCCGATGCCGGGCGGCACCGAGTCGCTCAACGCTGGTGTGGCGGCGGGCGTCGTGCTGTACGAGGCGGCCCGGCACCGCGGCTGACCCGAGCACCGCGGCTGAGCGGGGGCATCGGGGTTCGCCCATACGGCCCCGGTGGCCTTGACGCGGCCCGGACAGATTCCAGCGGGTCAAGGCAGTGTCCTAAACACAGATCACTCGGTTAGATGAGTGTGGACACCAGAACGCCCCGCACACCCACGGGGGGACCCTCGGGATTCGACGACGGCCCCGCGCTGAGCATGGTGAAGGTTCCGTGCGACCCGGCGCAGGTCATCGTCAATCACGCCAGCTTCCGCGTGCAGCTCCCCGCCGCGCAGCAGCCCCGGTCCCCGCGTATCACCCGACCTCTGGCGGGCGCCGTCCCGGCGCACACGGCCCGGATTCCCGTGGCCGCGGCGGGGGGCGCGGCAGGGGCCGTCGGGGGAGTCGTGGCGGGCGCAGCCGCGGCCGGACGGCGTCGCGCCCCGGTCGTCTGGAGCGGGAAGTCCGAACCGGGCGACCTCGCGGCGACCGGTCTCCTGCAGGCCGTACGCAGCTCCGGGGTACGGCACGGCGCCTCGTATGACGAGCCCTTCGACGCGGACGGGTTCGACGCGGACGGTTACGACGCGGACGAGACCCAGCTGATCCCGCGCTTCGACGACGACGCCACGCAGACCATCGAGACCCCGCAGGTCTTCGGCCCGCGCGGCCCCAGCGGCGACGAGACCCGGGCCCTGCCCGTGGTGCCCGGCGCAGGCGCGGCCGCCGGGTTCCCCGAGGGGCTCTTCAGGCCGGAACCCGACCACGGGTACGACGAGCCCGACGCGTACGCGGACGACGACGAGCCCGTGGTGGCCCGCAGGCGCGGCGCGGACCCGGTACGGCACGCGTACTACCCCGGGCGGCGGATGAACCTGGGCGTGGTGCTGCTGCCGCTGCGCGTCTTCCTCGGATTCATCTCCATCTACGCGGGCATGGGCAAGCTCTGCGACCCCGTCTACTTCGACGGCGGCGAGCGCGGCTCCATGGTCAAGTGGCTGAGCTCGCTGCACCCTTGGACGCTCGCCGAGCCGATGCGGGACTTCGCCCTGTCCCACCCGGTGGGCGCCGGGCTGACCATCGCCTTCCTCCAGGTCATCGTCGGCGTGCTCACGGTGCTCGGTCTCTGGCAGCGGCTCGCCGCCTCGGTGGGCGCCCTGCTGTCCGCCGCGCTGCTCGTCACCGTCAGCTGGAAGTCCGTACCGGTCTACGACACGCCGGACATCATCTACCTCGCCGCCTGGAGCCCGCTGATCATCGCCGGGGCGCCGGTCTACTCGGCCGACGGACGGCTGGCCAGCGAGGCCTGGCGCAGGCTGGGACCGCGGGCGGGGATCTGGGAGCTGCGCCGCCGGGTGCTCCGTCGCGGGGCCCTGATCGCCACGCTCGTCGTCGGTCTGACGCTGCTGCTCGGGGCGCTGCTCGGCAGTGCCGTACGTGACTCGGGGCGGGTGATCGTGCCGGGACCGGGCGAGCCGCCGCGTAACGTCCTGCCGGGCTCTCCGCTGCCCAGCGAGCCCGGCGCGCGGACCAGCGAGCCTGGCAGCCTGCGCCCGTCCGCCTCCCAAGGGCCCACGCAGGGCAACACCACCAGCCCCTCGACCCCGTCCCAAGTGACCCCGGAAGCGGCCAGGGAGTCCAGTACGGCGGGTGCGGCCGAGCAGCAGCCCACCGAGAGCCAGCCCAGCCAGACCCAGGGCACGACGGGCGAGGAGGCGCCGCAGCCGCCACCGCAGCAGGCGCCACCGCCGCCTCCGTCGACCAGCGCGGGGCCCACCTCCAGCGGGGGCACGGACGACAGCACCGACAGCGGGACCAGCACGGGCGGTCCGGACGACGGCGCCTCCGGTGGCACGAGCTCGGGCGGCCAGCCGGGGCTGGTGGGCGGCCTGCTCGGCTGAGGCGTTCCGTAGCGCGAAGGGCCCGGCACACGCGACGTGTGCCGGGCCCCCTTTTGCTCTTTCTTCTTGCTCTTTCTTCGCTTTTCGCTGGTGTCAGCTGTGGCTCAACGGTTCTGCGCGGCCAGTTCCTTGGCGGCCTCCGTCAGGTCCTTCGCCGTGTCGATCGCCCGCCAGTACGCGCCCTGCGGCAGCGGGTACCCGGCCAGACGGCGGTCCCTGGCGAGGCGCGGGAAGGTGGTCCGCTCGTGGTCACCGCGGTCGGGCAGCAGCGAGGCGAAGGCGGGAGAGAACACGTAGACGCCCGCGTTGATCTGGTACGAGGTCGGCGGGGACTCGATGAAGTCCGTGATGTGGCCGAAGTCGTCCGTCTCGACGGCGCCCCACGGGATGCGCGGGCGGGCCAGCGCGAGGGTCGCCGTGGCGTCCCGCTCGGCGTGGAAGGAGGCCATGTCGCGCAGCGAGAAACGGGTCCAGATGTCGCCGTTGGTGGCGTACCAGGGCTGGTCCGGGTGCGGCAGGTGGGCGGCGGCGTACTTGAGGCCGCCGCCGCGGCCCAGCGGCTCCTTCTCGACGACGGTGGTGACCCGCAGCGGCAGGTCGGCCGTCGCGAGCCAGTCCTGGAGCACCTCGGCCAGATGCCCACAGGAGACGACCGCGTCGGTCACGCCCTCGGCCGCGAGCCAGGACAGCTGATGGCCGATGATCGGGGTCCCCGTGCCGGGGATCTCGACCATCGGCTTGGGCCGGTCGTCGGTGTACGGGCGCAGCCGCGAGCCCTGCCCCCCGGCCAGGACGACGGCCTGCGTCGGGTGGGACAGCGGGGTGGCTGCCGCGTGGTTGGGTACAGGGAGGTCACCGGTCATGACCGCACCTTATGCGGCGCGCACGGCGCCTCCGAGCGCGGACCCCGCAGGAAGCCGCGCAGATGCCCCGTAGGGGCCGCGTACGGGCCCCACAACGCCCCTGCGGCGCCGCTCAGGACTGCTGCTGAGCCGCCACCCCGGAGGCGAAGGCGGTGTCGCACACCGGGCGGGCGAAGGACTGGGCACGGGTGGGACCGTAGTACTGCACGGCGGCGCGGCCCAGCGCGCGGGCGATGGAGACACAGTGCGCGGCGAGCGACGGTCGGCGGTCGACCTCCGTCTGGAGGTGGGTGAGCGCGACGCCGGGGTCCTTCTCCTGCAGCTCGTCGAGGAGCTTCTCGCGCAGAATGTCCTGTGGGGCACGGGACTTGGCGCGCGAGGAGACCTCCTCGGAGGAGGCGGTGAGTGTCGACTGCGGGTTGCCCGACCAGTCGACTCGGGTCACGGCGAGCGTTCCGGACAGCACCAGGACAACGGGGAGTACGAGAGCGAGGGTGCGGCCGATACGGCGGGCGGTGGAGTTCAAGGGGTGTTCCTCGCGGTGTCGATTCCGGGTGGCCCCGGCCGCCGCCCGACGGCGTTGTCGGGCCGGGAGTGGGAGCCGGGGAAGGAGTACGCGAGTGAGCGTAGCGGTCGGTGATGATTTGGCGACATTTAGTCACTCGGTCGGGGGACGGTTCGATGGCGTTTTTCGAGTCGTGGGTTGACGTACGAAACCGAAATGGCCGGTGTGCCGGGGTATTTGTCGACTCGCGGGCTCCGCGCGCTCGGCAACGGCAGCGCAAACGGCCCCCGCACCAAGGGTGCGGGGGCCGTTTGGCCTGTGTCAGGGACCGTCAGTCGGTGAGGCGCTCACCCGTCGACGTCGCGAAGACATGGGCCTCGCCCGCACGCGGCACGACGTGCAGCTGGGAGCCCTTCTCGGGCACCCGGCGGCCGTGGACGCGGACCACGAGGTCCTTGTGCTCGCCGTCGACCTCGGCGGTGCCGTACACGAAGCCGTCGGCGCCGAGCTCCTCGACGACGTTCACCGAGACGGCCATTCCGGCCGGTGCGTCGTCGGTGTCCTTGCTCAGCGACTTCGCGAACTCGCCGTTCTGCTCGACGATGTCGAAGTGCTCCGGGCGGACGCCGACCGTCACCGTACGGTCGCCCTTGTCGGCGGCGACGGCCAGTGCCTCGCGGCTGACCGGGACGACAGAGTTGCCGAACTTCACGCCGCCGTCGGTGATCGGCACCTCGATCAGGTTCATCGCGGGGGAGCCGATGAATCCGGCGACGAAGAGGTTGGCCGGGCGGTCGTACATGTTGCGCGGCGAGTCGACCTGCTGGAGCAGCCCGTCCTTGAGCACCGCGACGCGGTCGCCCATGGTCATGGCCTCGACCTGGTCGTGGGTGACGTACACCGTGGTGATGCCGAGGCGGCGCTGCAGCGACGCGATCTGCGTACGGGTCGAGACGCGGAGCTTGGCGTCGAGGTTCGACAGCGGCTCGTCCATGAGGAAGACCTGCGGCTCACGGACGATCGCGCGGCCCATGGCGACGCGCTGGCGCTGACCACCGGAGAGCGCCTTGGGCTTGCGGCCCAGGTACTCGGTCAGGTCCAGGATCTTCGCGGCGTCCTCGACCTTCTGCCGGATCTCCGCCTTCGGCACGCCCGCGATCTTGAGCGCGAAGCCCATGTTGTCGGCGACGGTCATGTGCGGGTAGAGCGCGTAGTTCTGGAACACCATGGCGATGTCCCGGTCCTTCGGCGGCAGGTGCGTGACGTCGCGGTCGCCGATCCGGATCGCTCCGCCGTTGACGTCCTCGAGCCCCGCGAGCATCCGCAGGGAGGTGGACTTTCCACAGCCGGAGGGTCCGACGAGGACGAGGAACTCGCCGTCCTCGATCTCGATCTCCAGCTGGTCGACGGCGGGCTTCTCGGAACCCGGGTAGATCCGGGTCGCCTTGTCGAACGAAACAGTGGCCATGGGTAGGGCCCCCTTCACCGGCAGGAACGTGCCGGACGATCCGAGTAAAGGAAAGTGGTGTAGTCCACCCCAGTGGACTCGCCGTGACGTTACCTGGCCGCCCGCCGAATGTCAGTAGCAAGCCGCACACCAGTGCCCGGCCCCTCACCCCGTGGATCACGCTGCGGGCTACCTCGTGGATTACCCCGTGGCCCTGGGAATAGCGCTCTGTGTACAGTGGAGCAGCCTCTGCGCACGGCCTTCGCCGGTGCGCGGCGCCTCCTTAGCTCAGATGGCCAGAGCAACGCACTTGTAATGCGTAGGTCGTCGGTTCGAATCCGACAGGGGGCTCAGCCCTGGCCCAGCTCAGACCGCGTCTGAGCTGGGCCTTTTGCGTTCAGCGGATACGGCGGGTGCGCCGGGAGCGAGCCGCTCGGGCGGCGGGGAGGCGTTCGGCTGCTGCCTGGGCGGCCATCTCGGCGGCCGCGCGGCCGTCCAGCAGTACTCGGCGACGTGCACGAAGTCGGGTAGCTCCGTCGACGAGCACGGTCCAGTCGCGCAGGTGGCCCGGGTCGCGGGCTTCGGCCTGGGCGAAGGCGTCGGCGATCACCTGCTGGGGCGGGCGGACCAGCGAGGCGTGCACCATTTCCGCTGTGCTGTCGGGCCCGGCCGTGGCGTGCGGAGCTCGCTGCGGCCGCCGGGCGGGTGGATGATGCGGTGGAGTTTCTCCCCGGGGGCCAGTCGTCCGCGCCGTCCAGCCGCTGCGGTCTTGGCCGCGGCCCGGCGGGTGGCTTCGGGCCGCATCACCACTCCCGTGCCGTCGATCTGGACGACCAGCGGCATCTCGCGGGTGCGCGGGGTGGGGATCTTCGCCGCATAGTAGGCAGCGATACCGACGGCCGCGGCCTGGACCAGCTCGGTGGGGCGGCGTTTGCCCACCGCACCGTCTCCCGCCAGGTTCGCCGCTGTCCTTCCGGGCCGTGCCAGACCGGTGTACGCGGCGCCTCTTCGCTGCCGTCGCGCTCCTGCCACACCGCAGCCAACCGCTCCGGCACCGCCCGGGGCGGCGTGCCACCGGGTACGGCCCCTGCTGCGTCGAGCCGCTCGCCGTACAGGCGCACTTCCTCGTCGGGCGCCTCGATGCCGCGGTCATCGAGCGCACCGTGAAGCCAGCTCTGCGCCGATTCAATCCGCAGCAGGGTCCCGGACGCGTCGAACAGCACGCCATTGACGTCCGGCAGGTGGTCTCGGCCGGCTCTCCGGTCGGACGGGGTGGGCGGTCGCTCGTGCCGGGGCGGGGGGCAGTATTGCCTCTGTTTGGTCTGGCAGGAGCATGCAGGGGGGCGGTCGGTGTTGTCATGATGGTGACATGGGTGAGGTGCGCGGGGCGGATCGTTTGTAGCGTCGCGCCGAAGGCTCGACGGCGGTTGAGGACCGTGCCTGGGGGGCGGTGGACGGATTGCGGTATCCGGCTGCGGCGAGGGTCGGCAGTTCGGTGCCGTCCTCTCGTTTCCTGAGCGATCCGCCCGTTCGTCGGGCAACTCCTCGTGATGGAAATGGGATTGCTCTTGCGGGTCTCGCTGGTGCTCCGTAGTCGCAGCGCGTATGACCGGGCCGGTTTCTCAGTGGAGTTGACCGTCAACGGGCGGCCGCGGCTGGATGCCGGTGCGCCCGGTGCGCCCGGTGCGCCCGGTGCGCCCGGTGCGGCTCGTCGGCCGGGAGGCAGGGGTCGGCTGGGCGCGGCCCTCGCCGTGGGGTACTCGATCGGGCCCGTCTTCACGCGGCACCGGGCGCTCTCGACGCACTCTTCGAGGGAGGAAGGGGGAGGGGCGGGAAGAGCGCTGCCTAATTCCGGAACATACGGTTCTACAGGCGTCCACGATCGATGGGGAGATTTGCTGCAGTCGTATCCAGCACTTTCCCATGGCACCTATCGCCGGATGGCAACTTGTTGCCTTCGATCTGTCCGCGGCGGTTGGCGCTCCCTAGGGTACCTACCAGGATGAGGCCGACAGGTCGTTGACGGAAAGCATCGCTTCAGGGGGGCCTGGGCGGAGCGGAATTATCCGTTCAGCAGCCGGACGGCTGACTTCTGTCAGTGATCTCTCTTATCAATCATCACGGTCGCACCGCCGCACGCTCCGATTCAACCAGCTACCGACGGTTTTCGGGATGCTCTGCGGGGCCCGGTATGTGGATATCAGGTAGTGAAAGGAAGGCCGAAAGTGGCGACCAATCCCTTCGAGGATGACAGCGCGAGATATTTCGTCCTGGTCAACGACGAGAACCAGCACTCGCTGTGGCCCGCGTTCGCTGAAATCCCTGACGGTTGGCGCGCCGTGCACGGCCAGGACAGCAGGCAGGCCTGTGCCGATTACATCAATGAGAACTGGACGGACATGCGTCCGAAGAGCCTCGCCGAGGCGATGGCGGACTAGCGGACTAGCGGACCAGGCGCCGCCCTCACTCTTTCTTCTTCGCCGGGCCGAGGCCCGAAGCGCCCCGCTCCCCGCAGGTGGCATGCCGCCCCATGCATGGTCCCGGCTACCGGATTCCTTTGTCTCCGGGCCTCCGAGCCTCCGAGCCTCCGGGCCAATCGAGCCGGGCAACCGGCCAAAGGCATGCACGCGCCTGAAGAGCTTCGTCATGAACCAGATATAGCGACCGCAATCGAGAGTGATTCTTGATGTCTCATAGCCAGGACTTCCAGCTTCCCTTGACCGCGGCTCAGTCGGGAATTTGGTTCGCTCAGCAGATCGACCCGGAGAGCACCGTCTACAACACCGGGGAGTACCTGGAGATCCACGGCCCCGTGGACGGCTCCCTGTTCGAAGCCGCACTCCGGCAGGTCGTCGCGGAGGCCGAGAACCTGCGGGCGCGCTTCGTGGCGGACGAGACGGGGCCGCGCCAGGTCATCGAGGCTGCGCCGCAGTGGGAGCTGTGCCACGTCGATGTGAGTGATCGCCCCGATCCGCAGGCAGCCGCCGAGGAGTGGATGCGGGCCGACTTCGCCCGCCCGCTCGACCCGACGCAGGGCCCGCTGTTCCTGTTCGCGCTCTTCAAGGCCGCTCCCGACCGCTGGTTCTGGCTGCACCGCTACCACCACCTGCTGGTCGACGGCTTCACGGTCGCGCTGATCGCCCAGCGCGTCGCCGCCGTCTACACCGCACTGGTCGAGGGCACCGAGCCGGAGCCGAGCCCGTTCCGGCCGCTGCGCGACCTGGTCGATGCCGATGCCGCGTACCGGGAGTCGGAGCGGTTCGAGACCGACCGCGACTACTGGCTGGAGCGCCTTGCCCAGCGTTCCGCCCCGGTGAGCCTGTCCACACAGCACCCGGCAACGGCCCGCGCCCTGGTGCGGCGTACCGAGTACCTGGAGGCGTCGGCGGTCGAGCGGCTGCGGGACATCGCGCGCGAGGCGGGCTCCCCCTGGCCGCCGGTCGTGCTCGCGGCCGTCGCCGCGTACCTCCAGCGGCTCACCGGCGCGCCGGAGGTCACCCTCGGCCTGCCGGTGTCCACCCGGCTGGGCCGCGAGGCGCGCACCACCCCCGGCATGGTGTCCAACGTGCTGCCGCTCCGGCTGGCCCCGCGTGCCGACATGACCGTCGCCGAGCTGCTGCGACACGCGTCCGCAGAGATGCGCGGCGCCATGCGCCACCAGCGGTACCGGTACGAGGACCTGCGGCGCGACCTGAAGGCGGTCGGCGAGGACGAGCGACTGGTCGGACCGCAGGTGAACATCATGATGTTCACCTACGACCTGCGCTTCGGCGGCCACCGCGGCACACCGCACAACCTGTCCATCGGCCCGGCCGACGACATGTCCTTCATCGTCTACGACCGAGGCGACGGCAGCGGCCTGCAGATCGACGTGGACGCCAACCCGGACCTCTACACCCCCGACGAACTGGCCGCCGCCCAGCGGCGTTTCCTGCACTTCCTGGAGAACCTGGCGCAGGCCGCGCCCGACCAGCCGCTCGGCCGCGTGGACGTGCTCACCCCGGCCGAGCGCGAGCAGATCGCCGCGGCACCGGCCCAGGCCCCGGCGCCGCACGTGCCGGCCGCCACCCTGAGCGAGCTGTTCGAGGCGCAGGCGGCCCGTACGCCGGACGCGGTCGCCGTCGTCTGCGAGGACACCCGGCTGACGTACACGCAGCTGAACGAAGCGGCCAACCGGCTGGCCCGGCTGATGGTCGCGCAGGGCGTCGGCCCCGAGCGGCTGGTCGCGCTGGCCCTGCCCCGCTCGGTGGAGATGGCCGTCGCGCTGCTCGCCGTGCTCAAGGCGGGCGGGGCGTACGTGCCGCTGGACCCGGCGTACCCGGCCGACCGCCTCGCCTACATGATCACGGATGCCCGGCCGTCCCTGCTGCTGACCACCGCCGAGACGGCCACCGGCCCCTTGGCCGACGTGCTCGCAGGGCAGGGCGCTGACACCGCGCTGCTGGTCCTAGACGCGCCGGAGGTCAGGGACACGCTGGACGGCCTGTCCGGCACCGACCTGACGGACACCGACCGCCTCGCGCCTCTGTCGCCCCTGGCCCCCGCTTACGTCATCTACACCTCGGGCTCGACCGGGCGCCCCAAGGGCGTGGTGATCCCCCACCAGAACGTGGTGCGTCTGTTCGGCGCGACCGACCACTGGTTCGGCTTCGGCGCGGACGACGTGTGGACGATGTTCCACTCCTACGCCTTCGACTTCTCCGTCTGGGAGATCTGGGGTCCGCTGCTGCACGGCGGACGCCTGGTCGTCGTCCCGCACACCGTCAGCCGCTCCCCGGAGGACTTCCTGCGGCTGCTCGTGGACGAGCGGGTGACCGTGCTCAACCAGACCCCGTCCGCCTTCTACCAGCTGATGCGCGCCGGCCAGGACAACCCGGGGCTGGGATCGGACCTGGCGCTGCGCTCGGTGGTCTTCGGCGGTGAGGCACTTGACCTGTGGCGCCTGGAGGAGTGGTACGCCCGGCACCGGGCCGACGCACCGGTCCTCGTGAACATGTACGGCATCACCGAGACCACGGTCCACGTCAGCCACATCGCCCTGGACCGGGCCACCGCCGCCGCGGGCCGCGGCAGCGTGATCGGCGAGGCCATCCCCGATCTGCGCGTACACGTCCTGGACCAGGCGCTACGCCCCACCCCGCCCGGAGTGTCCGGGGAGATGTACGTGTCGGGCGCGGGTCTGGCACGCGGCTACCTGGGCCGTCCGGGCCTGACCGCCGAACGCTTCGTCGCCAACCCGTACGGGGCTCCGGGCGAGCGGATGTACCGCACCGGCGACCTCGCCCGCTGGCAGCACGACGGCAACCTCGAGTACCTGGGCCGTTCGGACCACCAGGTCAAGATCAGGGGCTTCCGCATCGAGCTGGGCGAGATCGAGGCCGCACTCGCCGCGTGCGAGGGTGTCGCGCAGTCCGCGGTGCTCGTCCGCGAGGACCGGCCGGGCGACAAGCGCCTGGTCGGCTACGTGGTGCCCGCCGCCGAGACCCGGCCGGAGGGCGCGCGGCTGCGTGAGCTGCTGCTGGCGACCCTGCCGGAGCACATGGTTCCGGCCGCTTTCGTGACGTTGGACGCGCTGCCGCTCACGCCCAACGGAAAGCTCGACCACAAGGCGCTGCCCGCGCCCGTGAACGCGCCCGTGAACGGGCGGGCAGCGGACACCCCGGAAGAGAAGCTGCTCGCCGGGCTGGCCGCCGATGTCCTCGGACTGCCCGCCGTCGGCGCCGACGACAGTTTCTTCGACCTGGGCGGCGACAGCATCATGGCCATCCAGCTGGTCAGCCGGGCCCGCAAGGCCGGTCTGGTGTTCACTCCGCGTGATGTGTTCCAGCGCAAGACTGTCGCGGGCCTGGCCAGCGTGGCGATGCCCGCCGACACCGCGGTGGTGGAAGACCCGGACGCGGGCATCGGCGACATCCCGCTCACACCGATCATGCACTGGCTCCGCGAACGCCCCGGGCCGATCGACGGCTCGCACCAGTCGATGCTGGTGCGGTTGCCTGCGGGGCTGGGCGAGGACCGGCTCGCGTCGGCGCTCCAGACCGTTCTGGACCACCACGATGCGCTGCGTGCCCGACTCGTACGTACGGGCAGTGACGTGTGGTCATTGGAGGTCGCCGAGCGCGGCACTGTGCAGGCGCGTGAGTGCGTCCAGCGGGTGGACACCACCGGCCTGGACAGTGACGGGGTGCGGGATGTGCTGGTGCGGGAGGCCGAGGCCGCCCGGAGCAGGCTCGCCCCGGAGGCCGGGGCGATGGTGCAGGCCGTG
>NZ_WHOM01000077.1 GCF_009739465.1 Streptomyces apocyni | reverse complement strand
CCCTGCGTCAGTACGAGGCCAGCGTCGACGTCCTGCAACATGAACCGCATGCGATCAGCCGGGAAGGCGGTGTCCAGCGGTACGTACACACCCCCCGCCAGCAGCACCCCAAGCGTTGCCACCACGGTCTCCAACGAGCGCTCCACGCACACGCCCACCGGAGTCTCAACACCAACCCCCCGCCCCTTCAGATACTCGGCAACCCGCCCAGCACGCACCACCAACTCCGCGTACGTCAGCGAATCTCCGCCGCACACCACCGCGACCTCATCCGGAGCCTCCACAGCACGACGCACCACGGCCTCATGCAGCGACGACACGGGGAACCGAGCACCCTCGCCCGCCCACAGCCCGAGCCGGGAAGACTCATCGTCGCCGAGCACCCGTACCTGCCCGTAAGAGGCGTCCGGATCAGCGACCATCGCCTCCAGCACCCGCACGTAGTAATCACGCACCAACGCCACCTGGTCCTCGACGAGTTCACCGAGGTGGTAGTCGAGGCACAACAGGAGACGAACGGAGTACGGGTTGCGGATGACACCGACGCTGAGCGGGAAGTTGGTGGGCTCGGAACGCATGGTGCTGAAGCTGTCGATCTTGCCGTCCATGATTTCCAGCCGACCCTTGCCGAACTCGTCGGTCAGGATGTGGAAATGGTTGTAGACGAACTGGGTCTCCAGGAAAGAGCCGACGCCGAGCTTGCGCTGGAGCACGCCGAGCGGGTAGCGCCGATGCGGGAGGATTTCCTGCTCGGTCTCAAACACCGCCCGCACCAGGTCCGACCAGCTGCCCTCAGGGAGCTTGAAGCGGAACGGCAGGGTGTTCAGGAACAACCCCCGCACCTCGGTGCTGCCGACCTCCTCCAGGCGACCGTTGGAAGACACCCCCGCCAGGACGTCCGTACTGCCGGTGACCAGGCTCATCACCCGTAGGTGCGCCGCCAGCAGCACCGACTTGAGCGGGACACCGCGCTTCTTGGCGAACGCCAGCAAGTCCTCGCACAGCTCTGTCGGCAGCAGTGTCTCGATCGAGCCGTGTTTCTCGGCCTCGTTGGACGCGCGCCACTCGTTCTCGCCCACGGCAGGAGTGAGCCGGGCGTCGTACTCGGCGGGCCAGCGCGGGAGCTTGCCCTCAGGCCGATCCTCGACGCGCTCCAGCCAGAACCTCTCGCTCTCCGTGGAGTGCAGCACAGCCTGCTCGGCCGCGATGAAATCACGGTAGGCGGACGCGGGCGACGGCTCCGCTTCAACGGATTCGCCCGCTAGCATCCGCTGGTACAGACCCGATATCTCGGCAAGGGTGGAGTGCAGGCTCCAGCCGTCGAAAATGGCGTGGTGCTCGGTCACCGTCCACTGGAAGGTGTCGTCGGTGAGATCATGGATGCCGACCCGGAGCAGCGGCGGACGCGCGTGGTCGAAGGTTTGCTGACGTTGCGCGAGTACGTACTCCGCTATCGCGGCCTCCTGCGCCGCTTCGTTCAGGTGGCGTACGTCGGCGACGAAGCAGGGCATCTCCGCTTCGGCGTGGACCAGTTGGAGGGGCACGCTGTAGGCGCTGAGTTCCAGTGCGGTCCGCAGGATGGGGTGACGACCCACGACAAGCGCGAGTGCCCGCTTGAAGGCGGCCTCATCGAACTGGCCGCTGACCCGCATACTATCCACGTTGTGGTACGGCTTGCGGTCGCGGTCCAGCTCCATCTCGTAGATCATGCCGACTTGGAGCTCGGCCATGGGATACGCGTCCTCCAGGCCCTCGGGCAACCGTGCCCTGTCCTCGGCCGACACCATGGAGAACGGCTCGCGTTGCCGACCCGGCACGGCGAGATCGCCGCTGGCATCGGCGGCCTCGGCCAGGCCTGCCAGGGTGGGCGTCCGGAAGAGGTCCTGAAGCTCGAAGGCCATCCCCAGGGCGCGGGCCTGTCCGAGGACTTGGATGCTGCGGATGGAGTCGCCGCCGAGGTCGAAGAAGTTGTCGTGGCGGCCGATCCGGTCCACGCCCAGGACCTGGCTCCAGATCCCGGCCAACCGTTCCTCCACACCCGGCCGGGCGGACTCGAACACCACTTCCAGGTCAGGCCGTTCGCCGGTGGGTGCGGGCAGGGCCCGGCGGTCGAGCTTGCCCTGCGGGGTCAGTGGCAGCTCGTCCAGGAGGACGAAGTTGCGGGGGATCATGTAGGCGGGCAGGCCGTCGGCGAGCGCGTCCCGTAGCCCGCTGGTGGAGGGTGTGGCGTCGTCGTCGGGGACGAGGTAGGCGACCAGGTCGGCTTGGTCTTCTCCGAGGTCGTCGCGGACGATGACGACGGCTTGGCGTATGCCGGGCTGTCGGCTCAGTGCGGCCTCGATCTCGCCCAGTTCGATCCGGAACCCGCGGACCTTGACCTGGCTGTCACCCCGGCCCAGGTACTCCAGGCCGCCGTCGGCCCTCCACCGCGCCAGGTCCCCGCTGCGGTACAGCCGCGCCCCGGGCTCACCGCCCAGATGATCCGGCACAAACCGCTCCGCGGTGAGCTCCGGCCGCCCGATATACCCGCGGGTCACCCCGGGACCCCCGACATACAGCTCTCCGACCACCCCGACCGGGGTCGGATCACCGAAGGGGTCCAGCACGTATACCCGCAGGTCCGGTAGCGCCTCACCGATCAGGGTGAATGCCCCGTCCAGCTGTTCCTCGGTGACTTCGGCGTAGGTGACGTGCACGGTCGTCTCCGTGATGCCGTACATGTTCACCAGCACCGGCTCGCGGTAGCCGTGCCGCTCACCCCAGCGCCGCACCGACGAACGATCCAACGCCTCGCCCGCGAACAACACCGCGCGCAAGGCGAGTTCGCTTCCTGCCGTAGCGTCGTCGGCCCGCTCGAACTGGCGGAACGCCGACGGCGTCTGGCTGAGCATGGTGACCCGCTCGTCGCGCACCAGGGCGTAGAACGCATCGGCATCGCGGCTGGTGATGTAGGGGACCACGACAAGGCGCCCGCCGCTCGTGAGGGCGCCCCACATCTCCATGACGGAGACGTCGAAGGCGAAGCTGTGGAACAGCGACCACACATCACCCTTGCCGAAGGGGAGCCGCGCACGGACCGCCTCAAACAGCCGGGTGACGTTGCCATGCGCCACGGTGGTGCCCTTGGGGCGGCCGGTGGACCCTGATGTGAAGATCACGTAGCACGCGTGATCAGCGCTGACCTCCACCGCGACCTCGTTCGCGACCCGCTCCAGCGTCAGGCCTTCCGCCCACAGATGACCATCACTGTCGAGGTCGACGACTTCCCACGGCCCGTCCGGCACCAACGCAACCGTCGACCCCTGCGTCAGTACGAGGCCAGCGTCGACGTCCTCCAACATGAACCGCATGCGATCAGCCGGGAAGGCGGTGTCCAGCGGTACGTACACACCCCCCGCCAGCAGCACCCCGAGAGTTGCCACCACGGTCTCCAGCGAGCGCTCCACACACACGCCCACCGGAGTCTCAACACCAACCCCCCGCCCCTTCAGATACTCGGCAACCCGCCCAGCACGCACCACCAACTCCGCATAGGTCAGCGAATCTCCGCCGCACACCACCGCGACCTCATCCGGAGCCTCCACAGCACGACGCACCACCGCCTCATGAATCGAGGAGACCGGGAAGCTCCCGCCCCGCCCCGCCCACGCGTCAACCAGGGAGCGCTCTGTCGCGTCCATCAGCCTCAGCCGACCGACAGGCGCGTCGGGCTCGGCGAGAATCTCGCCGAGCAGCACCCGCCAGTGGTCGACCAGGCTCCGGACCGTGGCGGCGTCGAAAAGGTCGGTCGCGTACTCGACTTGGAGGAGCAGGCCGTCGGGGCGCCGGTAGAGCGACCATGTGAGGTCGAACTTGGCCGTTCCCGTGGGGATCATGGAACGCTCGACGGCCACGCCCTCCCCGAAGGACGTCGACAACTCCTCTTCGTGGAACGCGAACAGCGTCTGGACCACCGGGTTGTGGCTCAGTGAGCGCTCGGGGTGCAGTTGTTTCACGGCGAGGTCGAAGGGGACCTTGCTGCGTGAGAGGGCGTTCAGTAGTGAGCGATGCGTGCGTCGCACCAGCTCGCGGAAGCTCGGGGCGTCGGAGAGGTCCGTGCGCAGGACCAGAGTGTCGACGAAGAAGCCCACGAGGTCGTTGAGCTGGGCCTGGTCGCGCCCTGCGGTCGGCGATCCGATGACGATGTCATCGCTGCCCGAGTGGCGGGCGGCCAGAACCTGGAACGCCGCGAGCAGCACCGTGTAGAGGCTGACGTTCTCGGCGGCCGCGAAGGCCTCCAGGTTGCCCAACGACACGTCGTCGAGCGGGAAGTCGGTGGTCTCGCCCCGATACGTCAGCTCCGCCGGGCGCGGCCGGTCCAGGCCGAGGTCCAGGAGGTCTGGAGCACCTGCCAGAGCGTCCTCCCACGCGCGCAACGCCCTTTCGGCGCGCGGACCTTCAAGCACCTCGCGCTGCCACAGCGCGTAGTCGGCGTACTGGACGGGCAGCGGCTCGGCGGCCTGGCCGCCCGCTCCACCTTCGTACGCCTCGCGCAGCTGACGCTCAAAGACGTCCAACGACCAGCCGTCACAGGCGATGTGGTGGAAGGTCAGCTGAAGCCAGTACTCGTCCTCGGCGAGCCGGTACAGAGCCATCCGCAGCATGGGGTCCTTCGCCAGGTCGAAGGGCGTGCGGGCATCGGCTTCGACAGCCTCCCGGGCGTGTGCGGTGCGCGCGCCGGTGGGCAACTGGGTGAGGTCCACGAACGCGCAGTGCGGTTCGCGGCTGTCCAGGAGGCGCTGTCGTGGCTCCCCGTGCTGGTCCTCCTCGAAGACGGTGTAGAGCGCGTCATGCCCGGAGGCGACCAGGGTGACCGCGGCGATCAGCCTGTCGGCGTCGAGCGGGCCGGTGAAGCGCAGCGTCACGGGTATGTTGTAGACAGCGTTGCTTCCGAGCCAGCGATCCAGGAACCACAGCCGCTGCTGTCCGTACGAGAGCGGTCCGCGTTCGTCCGGTCGTGCGGTCAGCTCTGCTCGGGGAGCAGGCCTCGCCACGTCGCGCACTCTCGGCGCCTCTTCAGCCTTGCGGATGCCGTCCATGATCACGCCCTTATCGCCGGTATCGCCGGTCTCTTCGGTTCGCTGTAGCCGACAGGGGAACCTGTCAGCCCACGCATCGGTCATGCCGTCCACGCCCCGCCCGGGCGGTGACCAGGCCGTTCCCGTTCATCGCGGCGAGCGGATGGACCTGAGTGCCAGTGGTGCGGCGGCCACCGCGCGGTCTTGCCGTCGTGGCATCGGCCGGGACCTGCGGTTCCCATTCCGCTTCTGCGTTGCTGACGGCCATACGGTCGCAGCGACCGCTTCCCGGATTCTTCCGACGCGCTACCCGGCCGTGGGAATCCCGCTGACCTGGGCTTGTTTCGGTGTCTTGAGGACGATCGGAAGGCTCTACTAGGCTGCGGGCAGCACAGCGCGTGGCGAAAACGATCTGGGCGGATTCCGCCCGGGGGCTCGGATTCACCATCAACGGGGGGCGTTATGCGTGAGTTCCGTGTGCTCGGGCCGATCGAGGTGCGGCGTGATGGCCAAGCCGTCCGGCTCAACGGGCGCAAGGCACGATCGCTCCTGGCGGCCTTCGTGCTCCGCGGTGACCACATCGTCCTCACCGACCGGCTGGTCGAGGTTCTCTGGGGTGAGTGCCCCCCGCCCACGGCGGTGGCCCAGGTACACAAGTACGTGTCGGGTCTGCGCAGCGCCCTGGGGCAGGACCGCATCGTGCGTCACGGCCATGGATACCGGCTGTGCCTGGAACAGGACCAGGTCGATCTGCTCATGTTCGACCGAGGCGTGGCGGCCGCCCGTGCCGCTCGCGCCAGCGGTCGGCAGGCCGAGGCCGCCCGCGAGCTTCGTGCCGCGCTCAGCCTGTGGCGCGGTGTGCCGCTCGCCGACACCACCGACGAACTACAGCGCGCCGAGGCACCCGCCCTGGAGGAGCGTCGGATCGGCGCCCTGCTGGAGATGATCGAGGCCGAACTCTCCCTGGGGCGCCATACGGAACTCGTCGGCGAGCTGGCAGGGCTGGTCACCGCCAATCCGCTGCACGAGCAGTTGCGCGGCCACCTCATGCTGGTGCTGTACCGCTGCGGCCGCGTAGCCGAAGCGCTCGCCGTCTACCACGAGGGCCGCACGCTCCTGGCGGAGGAACTCGGCATCGAACCGGGGACAGAGCTCCAGCGCCTGCACCAGGCGATTCTGGTCATGGACCCCGCCCTCCACGTCGACACCGGAACGACCGAAAGCGCGGAGAGCGTCACCCTCGCCAGGAGTGACGCGGACAGCGACGCCACTCCGCCCGCCCCCGCCCCCACCCCCGCCCGTCCCGTACCCGCTCAATTGCCGCCCTCCATCGCGGATTTCACCGGCCGGAGCGATGAGGTCGACCAGATCTGTACGGTCCTGAGGGCGGCCCACGAAGACGCGCCCGCCCTGGTGGCGATCGCCGGCAAGGGCGGGGTCGGAAAGACCACCCTCGCCGTGCACGCGGCCCGGCGCGTCGGCCCGGACTTCCCGGACGGCCAGCTGTATGTCAGGTTGCGCGACTCCCAGGCCCGGCCCGTGGAACCGAAGGTCGCTCTCCAGGGGTTTCTGCGTGCCATGGGCGTCGACGACCCGGTCATTCCCGACAGCCTCGACGAGTGCACCCGGCTGTTCCGCAGTCGCTCCGCCACCCGTCACATGCTCATCGTGCTCGACGACGCCACGGAGGAGGCGCAGATACGCCCGTTGCTGCCCAGCTCCCCGGACTGCGCCGTGCTCATCACCAGCAGGACGCGCCTGTGCGGCCTGGAAGCCGCCCACCACGTACACCTTGAGGTCTTCGACTCGTCCGATTCAGTGGAGCTCTTCAAGCGCATCGCGGGTTCCGACCTGCCCCGCGACGACCAGGCCACCACGCTCGAGATCACTCAGCTGTGCGGCCATCTCCCCCTGGCCGTACGGATCGCGGCCGCGCGCTTCGCCCAGCACTCCCGCGGTGATCTGGCGTGGTTCGCCCGGCGCCTGACCGACGAGCGCCGGCGTCTTGACATCCTCGTCGCCGGAGACCTCGAAGTCCGGGCCAATCTGGCGGTGAGCTACCAGAGTCTCGGGGTGCGCGAACGCCAGGCCTTCTGCCTGCTCGGTCTGGTCAACGCCGACGACTTCGCCGCCTGGGTCCTGGCCCCCCTGCTCGACACGACCGTCGACGAGGCTGAGGACATCGTGGAGGAGCTCGTCAATTCCCAGCTCCTCGACATCGTCGACAGCACCATCGGAGGCCACACCCGGTACCGATACCACGACCTCGTCCGGTTGTACGCGAGAGAACGCGCCGAGAGCGAGTGCCCCGAGCCGGAGCGCCGCGCGGCGTTCGGCCGCCTCCTCAGCTTCTGGGTACATCTCGCCGCGGAAGCCGGCCATCGGCTGTACGGAACGAGCCCGCATGGCTGGTCACCCCAGCTGTCGGCGGACTCGGGACACGCCAGCCCTGTCGCCCCCTGCGACGTCGACTGGATCCTGCGATCCCCTCGGGAGTGGTTCGAGGCGGAACGCCCCGCCCTGACGTCAGCCATCGTCGAGGCCAGCGCGCGGGGCTTTGGATCACTCGCCTGGGCTCTCGCCGACAGCATCACGGACCATCTCGAACTCTGCCATCGCTACGACGACTGGGAGACCACCCACACCCTGGCTCTGGACGCCTGCCGACAGGAGGGTGACACCGTCGGCGCTGGTGTGATGCTGATGCGTCTGGCCGGTCTGTACCTCATCCGTACGGACGCGGCCGCGAGCCTGCGCTCGGCCGAACGCGCCGAGGAGGTTCTGGAAGACGCCGGACACAAGGTCGTTATCGCCGACGCGCTGGTCGCCCAGGCGGCGGCCCTGCGGGTGCTGGGCGAACACGACCGGGCGCTGGAACGCGTGCGTCGCGCACTCGACATAGCCCGAGCCACCTCCAACCTCGTGGCAGAAGCACGGGGGACGCGTGAACTGGGCACCATCCACTACGAGCGGGCTCAGTGGGACATGTCGGCCCAGGCACTGCGCGAAGCCCTCACGCTGGGCCGCGAGGTGCACAACCAGCGTGAACAAGCCCTGGCCATGCGGTATCTGGCCGTGGTCCTGCGCCACCAGGAGGCCCTCGACGAAGCCCGCACCTACGCACAGGCGGCGCGTGCGACGTTCCAGGACCTCAACGACCAGCCCTATGTGGCGTTCACCAGCCTCACACTGGGGCTGACGCTGATTCAGCTGGACGACCCCTCGGCCCAGAGCTTCGTCGAGGAAGGTGTCGCCCTGCTCGAGGAAATGGACCTTGGATTCGGCACGGCTGAGGCGCTCTATGTGCGAGCCGCCCTGGACCTCGCCCACAACCGAGGCGACCGCGCCATCGAGCAACTCATCGAAGCGATCGGCATACTTGACACCCGGCCCGTGCACAACGTGCTGCTCTCTACCGTGGAGTTGCTCGGCCAGGCTCTGAAGGCCACCGATGATCCCGAGAGAGCCGCCACGGCACGGGGTGCCGTGACCACCCTCTCCCGGCTCGTCGGCGAGCTGCCCCCATCGGGCCTCCTGGCCTCGCTCACTCCGGGACCCGGAAGAAAAGCGGAAGGGGCAGAGCCTAAGGTCTCCCGCACGTCCCGGCCGCATCGCACGACAGGGGAAGACAGATGAAGAAGACCACCATTCACACGAACCCCCACACCAAGGCTCAGTCCCGAGGCAACGCCACGATCGGCATCATGCCCCCGAAGGCTGACGCGCCCGTGACCGGGAAATGACCACCGGCTCGTGAGGGAGGAGCGCACGCGTGCGCGTGATGTTGGTCAATATGCCGTGGGCCTCGCTCGACACACCGTCGCTCGCCCTCGGCATCCTGCACGCTGTCGTACGGCCGCATGTCGACGACGTGATAACCCTCTGCGCCAACGTGGACTTCTACGACTGGGCGGAGCAGACGGTGGATCTCACCGTCGACGACTACGAGTACTTCGCCCACCACGCGTACTTCGAGGGATTCGGCGACTGGGTCTTCTCCAGCGCCCTCTACGACGCTCCGGACTGGCGTACCCGTGAATTCCACGAGGAGATGGCGGCCGGAGTCACCGACCAACTGCGCAAGGCAAGCCTGCGCCTGCACGATCTGGCCCCCCGCTTCGTCGCCGAGCTGGCTGCCCGCATCGTCGAAGCCTCCCCTGATGTCGTAGGCTTCACCACCACGTTCCAGCAGAACACCGCCGCGCTGGCCACCGCCCGGCAGATCAAGCTGCTCGCGCCCGACACGGTGACCGTCTTCGGCGGAGCCAACTGCGATGGGCCGCAAGGCGAAGCCCTGCACCGGAACTTCCCCTTTGTCGATCACGTCGTGCGTGGAGAGGCAGAGGATGCCTTTCCGGCGCTGCTCGAGGGGCTGCGCGGACATGCCGACGTGGCGGAGATACCCGGACTGTGCTGGCGTACGGAAGCGGGTGAGCCTCGGGTGACCGGCATGTCGGCCGCCCCCCGGTCGGCAGACCGGATGGCCGAACCCGACTTCGACGCCTACTTCCATCGGATCGAGCGGTCGTCCGCACGCCCCTACATCGAACCGAAACTCGTACTCGAAGGCTCCCGTGGGTGCTGGTGGGGGGAGAAGCACCACTGCACCTTCTGCGGCCTCAACGGCTCGTCGATGCAGTTCCGGAGCAAGGAACCCGTCGACTTCCTGAACTCGATCGTCCACCAGTCACGCCGACACCAGGTCCTCGATATCCTGGTCGTCGACAACATCCTGGACATGCGCTACATCCACAGTCTGCTGCCGGAACTCGCTGGCCTGGGGTACGACTACCGCTTCCACTACGAGATCAAGTCGAACCTTCACCACCGTCAGTTGAAGACCATCGCCGAGGCCGGCCTCGTCCAGGTCCAGCCGGGGATCGAGAGCCTGAGCAGCCGGGTCCTGCACCTGATGAGGAAGGGCGTCACGGGCTGCCAGAACGTCCGGCATCTGCGCGACACTCAGTCAGCCGGTGTGTGGCCCGTCTGGAACTATCTCTACGGCTTTCCTGGCGAGACGGAAGCCGACTACACCTCCGTCATACGCCAGATGCCGGCCCTCCACCACCTCCCGCCTCCGGAGGCCGCCACCCGTATCGCCATCGAGCGGTTCAGCCCGTACTTCGACCGGCCCGAGCTGGGCTTCGCCGACCTTCGCCCGGCTGCCCACTACGCCCACATCTACGACCTGCCCGAGTCCGAACTGCACGACCTGGCCTATCTCTTCGAGGCTAAGCACGCGGGCGTCGACGGCGTCGTTGTCGAACGCCTGGCGGATGCCGTGGCCGAATGGCGTGCCGTGCACGCCTCATGCCGCCTCACGCACCACGATCTCGGCGACAGGATGGTGCTGACCAGCAGGCGGCCGCACTTCGACTGGACGGTCCGTACGATCGACGACCCGGTCGAGCTGGCCGCGTTCCATCTGCTGGGGAACCCGCGCAGCGTCGGTTCGCTCGCACGGCGCCTGACCGCCAGCCTCGGCACACCCGTCCCCGAGGCACACGTGCGACGCATCCTGGCGGACTGGCGCGAAGCCGGAATCGTCTTCGAAGACGCGGACCGGTTCGTCCATGTCGCGCCCCTGGCCGCCAACACCGAACTGAACCGCATCGAACCGTCGGCCCCGGACCTCACCCAGGAGTTCCGCCGCGCCGAGGCACCGGCAGCGAGGGACATGAGATGAGCAGCGCGCCCACCCCACTCGCGGTACGAGCCTGGCGTGACTACCAGGACGAAGTCCGCCGGCTGCCGGGGATGTTCCTCGGATCGGCGTCGGTGACCGGTGCCGTAGCGTCTACCGCCGAGGAGCTCTACGCGTCAGGCGCCCGCCGCATCGAACTGGTCGAAGCAGTCGACCTGTCATCAATCGGCGTACCCGAAGCGGTGGTCCGCACTCTCCGCCTACTCCAGGAGCTGACCGCGCGCGGGATCGTGGTGGACTGGCGCCTGCGTCTACGCCTGGGCGACGAGTCAACCGCGACAGCGCTCGGCCACCTTTACCCACCGCGTGAGATCGACGGCTGCGGGGATGCCGCTCGGCTGCGAGCCGACTGGGCCCGCACCTTTTTCCTCGGCAAGTGCTCGTACCGCCACGGCCCCGGATTCCTGGAGATCCGCGACCACCGCAGCGGCGTCCTGCAACGCATCGTCATCGACGAGCCGGAGTACCACGCCGCGATCTCCGAACTCACCGCGGACGCCCCTGCCCACCCGGCCTCCCCGGACGCCCTGACGGACAGCATCCTGGATGCCCTCGCCACAGAATCCCTCACCCTGAGCTTCGGCGGCCTCCACTGGTGGGCCCCCTGCCGCATCTACCGCTGGCCTCAGCCACCGTTCCACGTCTGACCCCGGCCAGCATCGTCGTGCACCACGATGGGTCCGGCGCGTGGTTCGGGGCCCTGCTGGCCTGGGACCGCCGACCGTGTGCCGGGGCCGTGGGCTGGGCTACGGTCGTGTCGTCCTCGTGTGGGGACCGCACCGCTCTCGCCTGGCCTCCAACAGCGGCCAGGCGAGAGCGGTCACGCTTGCTCCCCATCAATCTCGGCACGGGAGCGAGCCCTTCCGGATGGAAGGCCGACACCGGAGGTGTCATGCCTCCATTGACGGGGCTGGGCCGGGGGATTGCAAGGAAATCCGGGAACTTCTACCCGTAGGTGCGGTGGTTGTGCTTCCTCGTAGCGCAAGGGCCGTCTCGGTGCGCAGGCGCGCCGGGGGCGTGGTCTGTGACGCTCCCTGTTGCCATTGTTCCGTGAATCCATGATCACGTGGCGTAACAACTCCCGTACGGTTCAAGCTGGTTGCTCCCAGGGGAGCGGCATCGGCACCCGCGTTCTGGGGGGCTTCACGGCTTCCGGATGGGCCGTGGGGCATATGGCCGGCATCGAGGAGTTGTTGATGGGACTGAAGCAGATACTGATCATCATGGCGACGGTGTTCGCCTGGAGCCTGGTGATGGCGGCGATGGGGCAGACCGCCGCGATCGCCGCGCTGGCGCCCGTTCTCGGACTCGTGGTGCAGCAGCTCATCCGCGCCGCCCGTACCCAGACCGGGCCGACCTCGGGGCACCGCGCGGACGCCGGGCCCGACAAGGAGGGCAGCGCCCCGTGACGACTCCCAGCGAACCGCCTCCGTCCCCGGCCAGACCCGCACCCCTGAGACCTGGCCGCAAACTGGGGCCGATCGCGGACGGGGTGGGGACCGTCCACCGGGCCTGGCTTGAACCACTGCGGTACACCTACCTGAAGAGTGGGCTGACCCTCAGCGATCTCAGCGTCAGGGTCCCGCTCGCCAAGTCGAAGATCTCTGAGCTGCTGCGAGGAACCGGGCTCTATCCCCGGTGGGAGATCATCCTCAGTCTGTCCATCCAGCTGAAGATACCCGGCTGGCCCCTGTACCGGCTGTGGCGCCAAGCGGCACTCGAGGCCCAGAAGTCCAGCGACTGGATCGAACGATGCAGCGAGAAGTCGTCTTTGACGACGTCTCACACGCCGCCCCTCGATCACCGCGCGTTCCGTGAACTGGTGGAGAACGACTACCGCCTGTACGCGCAGGTCTTCCTCGATGACGACCAACGCGACACAGCCGTCTGCGACACCTTCGACATCCTCTGGCTCCGCTGGAACGAGGCACTTGCGAGCCCCGACACCCGACGGTTCGCCTGGCAGACCCTGCGCGCCACCGTCATGGCCCGTACCCCGCATATCGATGGCCGGCCCGAATTCGGAACGGCCGCCTTCGACACCATCGCGCTGCGGAACCTGGCCACCGAGGCCGAGCGCATGGACCAACTGGGGGAGAGCCTCCAGCTTTTCACCGTCATGAGCCGCCTGCCCGACCAGCAGCTCGACGTCCTGGTGTTGCGCCAGTTGTACGGGATCCGCCCCGAGGACGTTTCCGCTCTCCTAGGCGTCTCCGTGGCCACGGTCCGCTCCGGTGAGCGTCACGCCGCCCACTTCCTGGAGAGCGTCATCTGCCCGCCGCCCGAGACCGAAGGGGACACCGCATGAAACGCATCGAAGAAATCCTCTCCCGCGCCCGGCTGGTCCGTGACCGCACGGTGCCCCCGGACCGCATCCCGCCTGCCAGGACCACCATCACCTCCCGCGAACCGCTCCCAGCCGGCGACGCGCACGCTGCGGACAGCACCTGCACCACTGCCGCGGAAGATCTGCGGGCGCTGTGCGAAACGCTCGTGACCCACACCCTCGCCGACGACGTGGCCGAGTTCGTCACCGAGCAACTGCCCCAGCCCCGCAGCGCCATGATCCTCGCGTGCGTGCTGCAGCTCACCGACACCGACGACGGCGCCCGCTTCTGGTGGCAGTACGCCGCAGGCGGCGGCCAAGCCGCCGCCGCGTACTGCCTCTACCTCCACCACCTGGCCCTGGGCGAGAAAGACGCCGCCCACTGGTGGCATCAGCAGACCAACGACGTCCACACCCCAGCCGGCCCCGGCGACCAGCCAGCCCAGCCGACACCAGCGGCACAGCCCTGGCACCCAGCCGGCCACCAGGTCACCAACGCGTCCACCACTACCATGCTGCGCGTCCTGCGCCACCTCGCGAAGCGCACAGCCCGTCCCCCGTCCGCTGTCGTCAGCGAACTCATGGCCTACATCCCCACCGCCGTCGCAGCCGGCTACCTCCGCCAGCCCGAGATGGACCTGCCGATGCCCGGCCCCGACTTCGCCCACCGCATCAGCGCCCTCCTGGACGCGGCCGAAGACCGACCCGCCGCCCCCGGCACACGCCCCGCCCGCCAGCCGCTCCGCACCCGCACCCCCCTGCGACCACGCCCCACCGCATCAGCACAACCCGCGCCGATGGGAGAAAGCGCCACACGTTGACCACCCGCGCCCACCGCGCCCCCTCTTTTCCTGCCGTGGCCAGCGCCATCCACGAGTCGTCACAAAGGGGACGGCTGGTATCAGCGGCTGCGTGATGCTTTCCTCGCCACGATGGCCGATCTCGGCGTGGACGCGGGCATGGCGCCGGCTGACTTCCTGGCGGCGATGGACGGCTACCGCGGCCGTGACCCTCAGCTGGCGATCGTTGTCTCGGCGGTCAAGGCGACGGTGAAGGGCGGTCTGGGCAAGCTGCGCGAGCGGCCGCGTGGCGAGGGCTGGCGCCCGTGTGAGCCGTGGCGGGCGCTGTCCCGCCCGACGTGGCGGCCGGACATCCGCGCGGCCGTCATCTCCCGCACCCGGATCAACCTCCACCGCAAGATTGTCAAGCATGCGGCGTTCACGGGGCAGTACCCGGTCGCGGTCCTGTCCGACTGCGTCGTCTACGCGGCAGGCGGCACCGGCCCGCTGGACCTTCTGCCCTACCGGGAGGGCAAGCCGCTGCCCGGCGGGTTCAAGCTCGGCATCAACCCGGGCCTGGTCAAGCACGAGGGCACCCAGAGCGTGCTGTGGGGCGAAGAGGTCCGCGAGCGGTTCAACGCGCCGGAGCTCAACCTCGCCCGGTACATCAAGGACGGCACCGTCACCGACGTCGACAACGGGGAGTAGTGGGCGATGAGCGTGTTCGGGGACGGCCTGGACGCCGCGGTGCAGAAGGCGTTCACTCGCCCGGCGCCCAAGAGCGCGGGCGCGCAGATGCGGTACTTGGTCAAGCAGCTCAAGGGCACCAAGGCGGTCGCCCAGATGCTGCGGATCTCCCAGCGCACCGTAGAGCGGTACGTGAAGGACCAGATCAAAAAGCCCCGCCCGGACCTTGCCGCCCGCTTGGAGGCCGAAGTGAAGAAGCGGTGGCAGCCGCAGATCCGTGCCAAGGCGCGTCAGAAGGCGGCGACCACCGGCGGCATCGTCATCGACACCCGCGCCCGGATCGGCTACACCGCGCCGATCGGGACGACGGACGAGGACCGCCTCCGACACCTCACGGTCGCTCTGCCGCCGCAGCACGCCGCCCGCCTCTTCGACGCCCAGGAGCACGGCGCCACGGACCAGCAGCTCCAGCAGATCGCCGCCGAAGCACTCAAGGAGGTGTACTTCCAGGACAACGGCCGCCGCGCCGGCCAGCTGGAGGAGGTCCACCTCACCAGCATTGAGCACCTCGAGTTCGACCTGTAGATCTCGAACAGCCGCGAGCCCCGTCGACCGCATCATGCTCGGCACCGGCCTGGCCTGCCTGCCGACGCTTGAGTATGGGGCGTGGCGGGGCCACACAGTCGGCCCCGTGCGCGGCGAAGGTGTTGTCGCGCCCGTCACTCCGGCAACTGCGGGCTGCCCTCGGCGCCGTGCGGCATCTCACCCGCGCTCTCTGACGATGCCGATTGGTCCTCGGGGCGTTCGGGTTGGGGCCGCGGCCACTGGTTTGGGCTGACGCGGTGGGCCAGTGCGGGCCAGTCGGCGATGCTCTACTTGGCCAGGGAGCGCATCCCGGGGTGCCTGTCGAGCTGTGCGGTCAGGACCGCGCCCGAGGGCAGGCCGGCCTCGGTGAGGAGCCGGAGCGTGATGACGGCCTTGGTCAGATGCAGCGCGCCCGCGAGCGCCCCGGGATCTTCGTGGACTCCGTCGGGGGCGGTGAAGCCGTGGCTCAGTGCGTTGCGGATGCGGGCTGTCACATAGGCCCACGGTTTGACTGTGCCGTTGAAGAGCCACTGGCATACCTCGGGCCCGAGTTCTTCGGCCAGGGCCAGGAGGCGCTTTTCCAGCGTGATGCCCATGAATACCGTGACTGCGTCACGTACGTCGCGGCGCTGGGCAGCGTTGAAGCCTCCCGCGTCATCGAGCGCCCTGCGCACGCGTTCCGCGAAAGGATGCTCCGCCAGTTCCTCGTGAAGAGCGCGATGGAGTGTCTCGGCTGCGTTGACGACGTCCAGGAGCTGCAGTTGCAGGGACCCGGGCCGTCGGTGGGGCTCTACTGCGTCCAGCGGAACGGAGCAGCGGCGGGCCAGCTCCAGCCACGCTGGGATGAACGATGGCATGCCGTCCAGGGAAGGGGACAGCGGCAGCGGGGCGTGCATCGTCGGCGCAGGTTCTTCGGGTTCCTCGCCGTCGTGAGGGTCGACTTCGAGGAAGCGCGGCGGCCCGCCTTGAGTGAGGGGATCGTCCGGCACGAGGCGCAGGTTGAACACGCTGACCGGCTCGTCGACCCCGATGGCGACCAGGGCCCGCAGGGGGCCTGCGATTTCCTTCTCCACCTCGTCCAGGGTGAAGCCTGAACGTCTGTCGGCGCTGACCTCCACGTGTTCCTGCAGGGATTTCACCCGGCGGCCGAAGCGGCGGCTGTCCCGGACACCGATGCGGATCGCTCCGTCGTCCAGGGGGATGGTCACGTCGTCGGGCGCTGCGTAGGGTCCGGAACGCGCCTGCGGGCCGCGCAGCCCGCTCAAAGGCCACGAGGCCGGCAGGCCGGTGAGCTCGAACGCCACTGCACGAAAGCGGGTCGACTCGGTGATCTCACCCCTGCGGACCAGCTGCTCGACGCGCCAGGTCATGGTCCACTGATCGCTGGCGCTGTGGGTTGCGCTGGGGTCCGGTCCCTGCACGTCAGACTGCAGGAAGCACTGCAGCAGGGTGTACGGGACGCCCTGACAGGATCCCCAGATGATGTGGGGTGGGACAAGGTGAAGGCCGTCCCAGCCGCCCGAGTTCACCATCAGGGTGCCGATGAGGCTCAGGCGCCATCCGTCCGCGGTGCGGGTCAGCGAACCCGGCACCCGCAGATCTGGCGCATCCGGAGTCCACCATGCGCCATGATGCTCTCCACCCACGTGTCCCCCTTTAAAGATCTATTCGCGCAGGACACGTCTACCTTCCCACTGGGGCAGGCGTATCGCCGCATGCACAGGCGGAAGGCCCTGCCCGCTGTGACGGAAACCGGAGGTGCTGAGGCGGCCTGGCGGACCAGAATCCCATCCCTCTGCATCCCGCGCGTATTCGGCCGGCACCCGAGTGCCACGGCGTATCGCGCGTTCAGTACACGCGCATCAACGCCGTATACGGGCTCATGCTGGTGGTGTCGGTGCTCAATTCTTCGATCTGCAGATGACCCGGCAGCGGACGCCAGCCAGGGCGTCTCGGTGGGCGTCCTCTACCGCCGAGAGCACGAAGCCCCGGGCCACGACTCGCGGGGTCACTTCATACGTCGGTGTGTCCAGCCAGTGCAACGAGCCGTGGTGTCACGCCCATTCCACGCCCAGTTCCTTCCGGCTATGCCCATTCGATGCCCAACTCCCGCAGTGCGTACAGCTGGTCCTGGGTGAGCTTGTCGCGTCTCGTCTTGGTGCGATCTCTCGGCTTGGGGTCAGTAATGGTGAGAGTCGGTGGTGCTGGTCTGGTGTTGTTTTGTGTTGGCGCTGGTCAGTGGGGTGTTGGGGCGAGGTCGGCACTGTCATGAGGTGAGAGGCCGTGGGTGGGTGTTGCTGTCGTGGGGCTTTATCCCATGGCAGCTGATGCTGTCTCAGTTTCGTGAGTTCTGATGCGATGCGGTGGGCCGGGCCGGTGTGATCGTGGGGTGGATCAGGGTGTAGGGGCCGGTCGGGGGGCTGGGCTGCCGAGGGCGTTGGTGGTGCGTCGTTTGCTGGAGCGGCAGCAGGCGGGGGAGTTGTCGACGCGGCATGTGCGTGCGGTCGCAGAGGTGGTGGGTGTTTCGGAGCGTACGGTGTGGCGCTGGCTGGGGCAGGCGAAGGCGACGGGGCGTGTGGAGACGCCGGTCCGGCAGGGGTACGCGGTGTCGGACGAGGTGTGGGAGCTGCTTGGCGAGGTGGGAGGGAATGTCGCTGAGCTGAGGCGTCGGCTGGTCGATGCTGGTGGCGGGGTTTCGGTGCCGTCGGCGTCGACGTTGCATCGGGTGATCCGCAGGGACCGTCGGGCGGGGCGGGCTTTGCTGACTGGGCGGGAGCCTGAGGTTGCCGGGTCGCGTTGGCCGGATCCCCTCAGCGAGCTGGGCCTGGACTGTGACGGAGCAGTGATCTTCAGGGCGCTGGACTGCTTTGGTCTGGTGTTTCGTCTTTGGAGTGGGACTCGGGACGGCTGAAGTGGTTGCGTTCGGGCGTGATGGGCGTGGACTGGGTGTGCGTTCGGTTTGGTTGTTCGGGCGCTTGGCCTGCGGTTCAGTAGTTGTGTGGGATTGATCTTGGCTTTCTCGTAGGTGTGGTGGCGCGTCTATAGGCGGGCTGCGCTCTCGGGGGGTTTGGGGTTCCGGATGATGCTGGTCAGTGGCGTGTGTGGGTGAGGAAGACCCGGAGGGGATCGTTCGCGTTGCTGGCCAGGCGGGGCAGTCCGAGTCGGTCGGCGATGAGGTTGAGGGCTTTGCCGGTGTCGCGGTGTGGCCGGTTCGGGAGGGCGGCGAGTGCACGGGCGAGGGCAACGGTTTCCGGGTAGATCACCAGGTCGCGGGTCAGCAGGGCGGGGGAGGCACTGCCCGTGGTGGCCAGGTGGGGGTTGGCCGCGCAGAGCCGGGTCAGGCGGGTGTGCCAGCGATGGGTGAGGTGTTGCTGGTGGTCGTACCAGCGGGTGGTGATGGCGCGCGCTGTGGCCCAGGCGGTGTTGGCACGCGGGTGCCGCAGGAGGCGCTGGTGGGCGTAGATTACGGCGGCGAATTCTGACACGGCCCCTGTGCGGATAGGGGAGGTGAGTCGTGGGCCGGGGGCGGCTTGCTGATGCCGTGGGCACACCAGCCGGTGCGGCGCCGGTTGAATTGCTGAGTCTCACTTTGATGTCCGGCGAAGTTCTCAGCTCGACGTCATATGTTCCGCTGTTGCTGCAGCCCTTGTCACGTGCTCATTTGCTGATCCTCGGCAGAATCAAGGGCGGCAGCCGGTGAGAAGTTGATGTGACGTCAGATGGGAAACTGCAGGACATTGAAGTGAGAATGCCGATAGTTAACCCTACTTGACCTGCAGGTTCTTCCAGCTGGGCGGAATTCGGCTAAGTGCTGTCTCGTAATCCCACGAGGCTGAGGGTCATGCCGTGTCCGGATCGGCGCCGATGGCGCCGGCCGAGCGAAGCGAACGCCCGAGGTCTCCGGTGAGGATGCGGGGGTGGCGCCGCCACCACCACAGGTCGGGGCCGGGCAGCCTGTGGAACTGATCGAGTGCTTGGCCGTCGTCGTCGATGGTCGCGGCCTTGTATTGGGCGTCCAGGGCTTTGATCCGCGGGGTCCAGAGCTGGACGACGTGTTCGTCCAGCAGGAGCCACGCTTCGTGCAGCCAGTTTCGGCAGTAGAGGTCGTTGGTGTACTCGTAGATGTCGTCGCCGTAGCCGCGCTCGATGACGCTCACCAGGGCAGCCCACGCGTTCACCCTTTGGGTGACCGTGAATGTCGTCCGCCAGCCGCGCTGGTGCAACAGCTCTCCCACCTCGGTTTCAGTAGCCACGGGCGTGAGGCTCTCATGCCGAATCCGTCCGGGCGACCGAGATGTGTCCCGTCAGAGGCTGGCGTGCCCCGCAGCATGATCAAGATGAGACGATCTCGCCGTGGCTGGTGTGATCACGGCGTCGGAGCCGTCCTGGATAGCCCCGTTCAGCGGGCTGAGCGCGAGGCAGTTCGGGAAGCTGGTGACCGTTCTGCGGCGCCAGGGTGCGGACGCCGCCCGCAAGGGCCGGCCGTGGCGCCCTTCTCTGGAGGACCGGGCCCTGCTGTGGCCTACTGGCGCACGAACCTGACCATGCGGCAACTCGCCCCGCTGTTCGGGGTGTCCAAGTCGGCGGCGGACCGCATCATTGACCACCTCGGGCCGATGCTCGCGCTTCAGCCCCGCAAGAGGTTCGCCAGGGACACCGTGCTCATCGTGGACGGCACCCTGGTCCCCACCCGCGACCACACCATTGCCGAGCGGTCGAAGAACTACCGGTACTCCACCAACCACCAGGTCGTCATCGACGCCGACACCCGCCTGGTCGTCGTGGTCGGCCGGCCGCTCGCCGGGAACCGCAACGACTGCAAGGCATGGGAGGAGTCCGGCGCCAAGGCCGTCGTCGGCAAGACTATGACGATCGCCGACGGCGGCTACCCGGGCACCGGACTCGTCATCCCGCACCGCCGCGAGCGCGGCCAGGCCGGACTCCCGGACTGGAAAGAGGAACACAACAAGTCCCACGAGCAGGTCCGAGCCCGCGTCGAGCACGCCTTCGCCCGCATGAAGACATGGAAGATCCTCCGCGACTGCCGCCTCAAAGGCGACGGCGTCCATCACGCCATGCTCGGCTCGCCCGGATGCACAGCCTCGCCCTCGCCGGATAAGCGAGCGGGCCGCACAGCGGCCAACCATGCCCGAGGCAACCCGAAGATCATTTACGGGACAGCACTTCGATGCCGGTCTGCCTCTTCTGCGCTGAGTCAACCCTGCGCGTGCGGGGCGGAGATGCCACTGAGACCACAGGCCTGATGCCGCCGTGAGTCATCCCTGCGCGTGCGGGGCGGAGTATACGGGCAGAACCTGCGGCTCCCGGGTGAGCAGGAGTCATCCCTGCCTGTGCTGGGCGGAGTACGCCTCCTGATCCGGCGGACGCGGCTCGGTCGAATCATCCCAGCGTGTGCGGGGTGGGCCGTGTGCGTCATCGGTGACGTGAAGTAAGTCTAGTGTACTGGTCGTTACGTGATCGATTGGTGCAGGTAAGCGCGAATGCGGCTGAAGGGGACTGTGGGTGGGGGTGGTTGAGGATGCGCGGTATCGACCTCGGGGCGTGGGCGGAGTTTGAGTCAGCGACTTGGACGTCGTATCCGCTGCTGTTCCGGATGCTGGATGACGCGGCGGATGCAGCGGTGCTGTGGGACAGGATCTTGAGCTCGTCGCAGCGTGCGGTGATCGGCGAAGGCCTGGGTGTGGGCGAGGAGCAGTCGCGGTCGCTGACGGTGTCACTGGCGGGCTTGCGGGAGCTGGGCAAGCTGGTGCCGGGCTTCCAACAGCGTGAGCGTGGCGCGTGGGAGCGGCTGGGCGAGGATCGCGTGGCCGGGGCGGGCCGTATCTCGCCGGTACCGGTGGAGGTAGACCCGTACTCGATGCACGTGGTGTTCGGTGTGCGAGATAGGCGATCAGGCGCCTGGACCAGTGCAGTGACGTAGTCCTTGAGTTCCTCGCCCGCCCCTCGATATGTCCGGCAGGGGCACAGCCTTGGTGGGGGGCTACGGTTCACGCGCCTTCGAAGCCGCCGAAGTCCGTCGCCCACCGCATGCGGTCCAGGGACAGTTCGGCACGGGCAGCTGCCTCTCCGGCCTGGTCCCCGAGCTGGTGGAAAAGGTCGGCAGCTGCCCTGAAGGAATCCAGCATCCCTGCCCGATCCTCCCCGTTCTTCTGCGCCAGGCCCCGCAGGCTCAGTGTCGTCGCCTGGCCGGCCTGGTCCCCCAGGTCCATGAAGACGGTCAGTGCCGAAGCATGGGCCTGCAGTGCCTCCTGTGCCTGTCCCTGGGCCAAGAGGGCCGCCCCCAGACCGTTCAGCGCGTTTGCAGTGCCCGGTGCGTCGCCCACGTCGCTGTAGCAGTCGCGGGCGCGCTCCAGCGCTGGCCGTGCCTCGTCCGGCCGCCTGCTGGTGTTGAGGGTGAGCCCTGCGTTGAGCCAGGAACCTGCCTCAGCGTGGACGTCTCCGAGCTCGCCGTAGAGTGCGGCTGCGGCCCGATGCGCGACGACCGCCTTCGCCGGCTCCCGCATCTCCCGATGGCACGAACCCGCATTGTTGAGTACCTGGGCGTCGCCGTACCGGTCGCCTGCTTCGGCGAACAGTGTCCGGGCTCGCTCGTACGTCGCGAGCGCCTGGTGGAACTCGCGGATGCGACATTGGGCGAGCCCCAGGTTGTTGAGGGCTTGAGCCCGGCCGCGAATGTCGCCCGTTTCCTTGTACATGCCGGCCGCCTCCCGGTGCTCACGTAGCGCCAGGGAGGCCTGGTGCGACTGCTGGTGGCACAGCCCGAGGTTGTTGAGCGCCTGCGCCTGACCGTGCAGGTCGTCCGCCTGCCTGAACAGTTCCAGAGCGCGCTCATGGTTTGCCACTGCCTGAGAGACGTCGCCCGCCTGACGTAGGGCGAGGCCGGTGAAATTGAGGGCCTGGGCCTCTTGGAGTACCGCGCCGCAGGCGCGGAACGCTGACGCTGCCTGCGTGCCCGTCGTGATCCAGTCGTCGTAGTGACGCCCCCGATCGAAGAAAGCGCCCAGAGCCAAGGCCAGGTATCCGTACGCCGCACTGTCCTGCGGCGCGCTGAGTGACGCCGCGACCAGATTCGCCCTTTCCGTCTCCAGCCAGGCCATCGCCTGCCGTCGGTCCGCGAAGCCCGCGGTCGGAGGGACGAGCTGCTGGGGCAACTGGGCGACGGCGGCGCGGGTCGTGCGCAGGTAGTGGCCTAGCAGGCGCTCGCGGGCGGCATCCCTCCCGTCCGCGGCCGCACACGCGATCCCGTGCTCCTCAGCGTGCAGTCGCAGCAGATCGTGCATGCGCCAGCGGCCCCACACCGTGGAAGGCTCCGCAAGGTGCGCCCGCACCAGATCCTGCAGGGCGCGCTCCGCATCGTGGGCGTCGGTGGCGTCCAACAGGCTCATGGCCGCTGCGGTGGAGAGCTCCGGGCCGGGATTGAGCGACAGCAACCGGAACAGCTTCGCCTGCTCCGCGGTGAGCGCGCGGTAGGAGAGTTCGAAGGCGGCGGTGACGGTCTGGTCCGCATGGCTCAACCGTTCGAGCCTGGTCCGTGCGTCCTGTAGGGCCGCGGCCAGAGCAGAAAGCGGGCGACGCGCGGTGTCGACGAGCAGCCCCGAGACGATGTGAAGCGCCAGCGGCAGCCCACCGCACAGCTCGGTCATCGCGCGGGCCGCGTCGATCTCGTCATCGACCCGGGTGTCCTCGTCCCCACATGCCTGGCGCAGTGTTGCCCGGAGCAGCTCGAGTGAGGCGGCGGCTGTCAGGGAGCCGAGCTCGTGTACACGGGCGCCGATGGCCAAAGTGGTGCGTGAGGTCACCAGGACGGGGGTGGCTCCATCACCCGGCAGCAGCGGCCGGACCTGCGACTCGTTGCTGGCGTTGTCGAGAACCAGCAGGGTCCGCAGCCCGCCCGCGGTCCGTTGCGCCAGGAGCATACGCAGAAGGGCGGATCGTGCTGCGACGCCAGGGGGAACGGCCTCACCGACGACGCCCAAGGCCCTGAGAAAGGTGTCCAGGACATCGGTGGCGACGGCCTGCTGCGCAGCCACCGGGTCGTAGCCGTTCAGGTCGGCATACAGCACGCCACCGGGACACCAGCCGGGTGCGGCCAGCGCCCGGCCTGCGACCTGGAGGACCAGTTCGGTCTTGCCCACGCCGCCCATGCCGACGACCATCTGGACCCGTGCTGCCTGACGTTCGTCCTTGGCAGAGGGGGTGAGCGGCGCTAGAAGCGTACGCACCTCCTCCTCGCGGCCGACGAACGTCTCGGCGGTCCGGGGCAGAGCCGCCAGGGCCCGAAGGGACGCGAAGGCATCTGGTTCGGGGTCAGCTTCGGGGTCCTCGACGCATGCCGTCGGGCCACGGGAGGCGTTCCGGGTGCTGAAGGCCTTCGCTGCCGTACGGCGCAGCGTGAGGAGCTCGCCGACGGGTAGCCTCAGCTCGCGGGCCAGCGCGGCCACGGTGTGCTCCAAGGGCAGCGGACCCTCGGGGTCGAGCGCCGAGTGGAGAGTCGTGCGCGATATGCCGGCCAGATCGGCCAGCTGCTTCTTGCTCGACAGCGCGGAGGAGGCCTGGGCGTTGGCCAGCCGGTCGGCCAGCCTCCGGCGGAACACCCCGTAGTCACCGGCGTCTGGACCTCCCTCTTCTGGCGTCTCAGGCATCGTTCCCCCGCGTTGTCACGTGTTCGGCCGTGTCCATTCTCGTCCGGGTGAACCCCGCTGAACACTGATTCCGGGAGCTTAGATCACGTCAACACCCCGCCATCACAGGGAGATTGTCGTGGATCTCGTTGTCGTTCTGCTGGTCACCGTGCTCGTGGTGATCGTCGCGCTGCTGGCCGGGGCCGGTGCAGGCAAGCTCGCCCGCCTGGACGGCGCCACCTACCCTGCCGCCCTCACCCGGGCCGCCGTGGCCTTTACTGCGGTGCTCACCCTCGCCGCCGCCGTGACCGCCGCCTACGCGGCCCTCGCCGCCCTGGTCGCTTGAACGGACCCGCACCTCGGGACGAGCGGCCGCGGGCCTTCCAGCCCGGTGTGGGGGTCGGGCACCGTGCTGCAGGGTCGGCGCGCCTCCGCCGGTACGCTCGGTGAGCTTGCGTGGGACTGCGTGCCCATTGTTGGCAATCGTCCCTGCGTGTGCGGGGCGGAGCGCCGAGCTCATGTGTGGCTGGGCAGCAACTGAGTGTCATCCCTGCGCGTGCGGGGCGGAGAGGGCGAAAAGGGGCCCTGGTTCCGCCGCCTGGGTGTCATCCCTGCGCGTGCGGGGCGGAGACTTGCTGAGCTGGGACGCTATCAGAGCCCCCCGCAGTTTTGCCTGTCCGCAAGACTGGTTTGCGTGGTTGATTTTGGTCATGGCGGGTGAGATCGGTGCGCTAGCGGATTGGCCCTGGCCGCCGGGGGAGTGGCGTTGTGGCCCATCAGGACGGGCTGATGGCGCTCGTTGAGATTCAGAAAGCGCCATCAGCGTATCCGGTTACCCAGCACAGCAGGCCCGCCATCGTCGCCCAGTTCGCCTCCACCGACTGCCGGGCCTGCCCGTCAAGGACGCACTGCACCTCCTCCCGGAGGGGCAGTCGGATACTCACCCTGCGGCCGAAAGAGCTGCACGAGATCCAGACTGCCGCCCGCGCCGAGCAGAAGACCCGGACCTGGCGGGACAAGTACGAACTGCGCGCCGGGGTCGAGAGCACGATCAACCAGGCCCTGGACATGACCGGAATCCGCCGCGCCTGCTACCGAAGACTGGCCAAGGTCCGCCTCCAGCACCTCTTCTCCGCCACCGCCCTGAACGTCATCCGCCTCGACGACGACTACTGGAGCACCACCCCGCTCAGCAGACCCCGGACCAGCAGACTCGAACACCTTGCCTACATACTCACAGCCTGACCGGCGACCGCTCGGAATTGGGCAACGGAGTCGTGCCGTTCCACCCGCTGGCGCCGGTCCGTGCTCGGCACCCGCTCGTCGATCGCGGCGACCACCTCCGGTGTGGGCGAGGGACTGCCGTGCGGTCAGCCGGCCCACCGGGCTCGCGGCGGAGAGCTCGGGCAGGTACGTGCCGATCGGGGCATCGAGGTCGAGGCGCCCGTCGGCTGCAGCAGTTGCACGGCCAGCGCGGTCACCGGCTTGGTCAAGGAGGCGATGGGAAACGCGGTGTCCGCAGTGATCGGCAGGCCGCTCCCGGCTACCCGCTCACCTGCCTCGACGACGGTCAGCCGCCCCGAGTAGCGCACGGCGAGCTGCGCGCCCGGCACCCGGTGCGTGCGCGCCAGCTCGGCGAGACGGGCGGTCAGGAACTCGTCGCTGATGGCCGGGCCCGTGGTGTCGGTCGCCGCCGTGTTCCCGGGGACGACCGCTTCGGGCGCACGCTGTGGGGCGCAGCTGGCTCGGCCACCGGTGGCTGCCCGGACACGGGTGCGTCCGCGGTGGCCGCGGTACGCACGGCCACCGCCGCCAGGCGTTCGATGGTCGGGTGCGAGAACAGGTCCCTCGGCACGATGGACCACCCGGCGCGCCGGGCGCGGTAGGCCACTTGGACACAGAGCACCGAGCCCCCGCCCAGCTCGAAGAAGTCGCCGTCCCGTTCCGGCCCGCCGACTGGCGCGACCACTACGGTCCGGCCTGGGACCGGCTGGATGCCGCCCGCCGCCGCTACGACCCGGATGGCATCCTGGTACCGGGCTAGGGCATCTTCCCCTGACGCAGGCCGTACCCGTCCCGGGAGGCCGTCGGTCGACTGCGGCTCCGCAGATACGTTCCGATACGCCCCCGTCCAGGGGAGCCCTGGAGTCGGAGGTCAGCGCAGAAGCCCGACCAGGGGCAGAGGTGCGCCACAGAGGTCGGCGATGCGCGTGCTGGCCTTCCGCAGTGCGAGGCTGGTCGTGGTGTGCGAGTCGGATATCCCGTCGAGTTTCTCGGCGTCCGCGGAGAGATCCTCCGGTCCTTCATATCTGTCGGCCAGGTCGGCGAGCGTACCCGCCTTACGGAACACCGCATTGTCGATGACCCGGAACTGCCGCAGTTCGCTGCCCAGCTCCTCGTAGCCCCGGCAGACGTCGGCCCTCGTTGCCGGCTCCTTGTCGATGAGGCAGCCGTCCACGAACGAGTAGATCAGGAAGCCCGCTCCGGCACAGAGCGACAACCGACGTAATAGTGCCATCGCATAACTCCTTCGTCATGAGTGGATACCGTCCCCAGCCGCTCTGCCAGACCGCGGCGCGTGCTGCCGGAGCGGAACGGATGTGCTCCGCCCGCGCGGCGGAACTCAGCGGCGCCGCCACCATTTCCCAGCGCCGCGCGCCACGGAGATGCCGTGCCCCGCGATCATGGAGCGCGACATCGAGAAGTCGCCGTCGGCGTGGACGGATACCCCTGCCGTCGCCGCGCGCCGCTCGCCCTCGCTGTCGCTTCGAGCCGCTGCTTCCCGTGCCACGCCGGGAGCAGTTGCCGGGTCTCCCGGTACGTTCAGCCATGCGCGCGCTTCGGTCTCCTTGACCAGCACCTCGACCTCGCAGAACGACTCGGCGTCGATCGCGGGCTGGGCGCCTCGTACCACGGTGTCGTAGACCGCGTCCGACACCAGCAGCGCGACGTCGCTCCTGGCGCTGTCGAGAGCCCGGCGCAGCGGGGCGCTGTCACAGAGCCGGAAGACATGGTTCACGGCGGTCCCCGCGACGCCGTGAGCATCGCGGTGCACCTGGCCGATGTGGGCGGCGACACGGAGCCGCAGCAGCGGATCGCTGCGTCGGCGCCCGCCCAGTGCGCGGTCGAGGCGCAGCAGGATCTCGCCCAGGACCATCCGCTTGGGGAGTTCCGGCGGTATGACGATCAATACGCCGTCTCCCCGGTCCTCGTGCGGGCACGCGTCCCACACCGCCCTTGTGAAGGCGGCACGCAGTTCTCGGTACAGGTCTTCCCGGGTGCGGAGTTGTTCGTGATCCGAGCGGCCCCCGAATGACTCAACGTCGACGAAGAGCAGCATGACGTGTTCCGGGATGCGTGTCCGGTCACGGCTCCTTGCGGGGCCCGGGCCAGGGCCGGTCGGGGTCGCGGCGTCAGCTCGACGGAACGGGAAAGCCACCGAAGCTCCGTTCACCGTTGTGGTCGTCGACCACGACCAGGAAGGCACCGCCGGACAGCCCGATCAGCATGTAGGAGGAGTTGTCCACTCTCCAGCGTCCGTTGGTCCACGCCAGGTGCAGGGGATACTGGGGCTCGCCTTTCCAGCCCAGCATCGCCTGTGCACCGCCCTGCCGTTCCCGGGCGTCACCGATCGTCACGTTCTCGACCTGGGCCCGGTTCTCGGGGGACCGTTGGTCGAACTCTCCCCGCATGAGGCCCGCACACGAGCGGTCGCTCGGTTGAGCTATCTCGCACCAGGCCTCGGCGTCGCCCGTGCGCTCGGCCTTCCGTAGCTGTTCAACCGTGTGCGAGGCCCCGGTCAGTCCCTTCTCGTTCACGACGGACGTATCGACCCCGTCGGCCGACGAAGTCTCGGAGCCGAGCAGGAGATATCCGCCGTACGTCAGGGTCACCGCCGCCGCCAGCACGGCTGACCGGACGGGATTCCGGCGGATATGCGTGACGGACACGCTTCCGGCGGCGATGATCGAGTCCCTGATCCGGGTGGTGTTTCCGCTTACGCTGACGGACCTGTTGCCGCTTCCGTCCCGCTGCGAGTGCCCCGTGCGGGTGCCGGGAGGAACTGGTCTCGGGTGATCGGACATGCGTTGCTCCTGAGCTCCTTCGTGCAAGTCCCCATAGGGAATCAGCCAGTTCCCCGCCACAACATTGCATCTGCTCTATAGGGGGCCGTATTCCTGGCAACCTCTGGCTCCGTGACGACCACGACGTTCTGGGAAGGTCTCAGCGAGGGCGAGCAAGGAGAACTGACCCGGATCGGTCGCACCAAGCGGTGGTACCAGCCGGGTCAGCACCTCTTCACGCAATCGATTCGCGGCGAGGAGGCCATCGTGCTCACCAGCGGCAGTTGCCGGGTCGTCGGCCACAACCGGGATGGCAGCGGCAGCTATCTGGGGGCGCGCACCAAGGGCGACATCGTCGGAGAGATGGCGATGCTCAGGTCGGAGAGCAGGACCGCGACGGTCGTCGCCCTGACTCCGGTGCGGGTACGCGTGCTCAGCAAAAGCGCATTCGCGTCGGCGCTGTCCCAGCACCCCGGAATCGCGCTCAATCTCCTCCGGATACTTGCCGACCGGCTGGAGGAAGCCGACGGTTTCCGGGCCGATCTGGCCGGAGCGGCGACCGCGGACGTCCGCCTCAGCCGGATGCTGCTACGGGTGGTGGCAGCAGAGGGCACAGCGACCCATGCGGGCATCGTGCTGGAGCGTGTCTCTCAGCGAGAGCTCGCCGACTGGTGCGGAATGAGTCTTGCGTCCGCCGGGCGCAGTCTCCGGAAGCTCCAGGAGCGGAGAATCCTCGACGAGGTCCGGAAGCGGGAGCGCATCGTCGTATGCGACATGCCCGCGCTGCGGGACCACGCGTTTCCGCCGTGACCGTCCGGCCGGGCGGCAGGCAGGGCGGTCCGCCCGGTGCACCGGGCGGACCGCCGGATCCTCTCGACCGTAACCGCCCCTCGACGAGTCCGGCGTCCTCACACTTCGACGCGAGCTTCTCGCTGCAGATCTGGTCGATCGTGTACATGCCGGCGCGTCAGCAGGCCGAGGGTGTCGACCACGACGTGCCGCTTCCGGCCGTTGACCAGCTTGCCGCCGTCGAAGCCACGGCTGTCGGAGCCGACGACGGCGTCCGCCTTGACGGACTGCGAGTCGATCACACCCGCACTCGGCTCCGTGTCGCGGCCCAGCCTCTCGCGGACCCTGGCGCGCAGCCGGTCGTGGAACTCCCTGACCAGGGCATGGTCGCGCCAGCGGCGGAAAAACGCGTAGACCCGGTCCCACGGCGGGAAGTCCACCGGCATCGCCCGCCACTTGATGCCATTGTCGACGAGGTAGCGGATCGCATCGAGTATCACCCGGTGGCAGTACACCTCCGGCTGCCCGCCCCGGCCGCGCATCCAGCCCGGCACAGGCAGCAGTGGCCGGACCACGGCCCATTCCACGTCCGTCATGTCCGAGGGATACCGCCGAACACGTTCCGGGTGATCGGCTGCGTTTCCGAACCGGCGAGCGACACAATCACACGTCGGTGCAGCCGAGTTGAACTCCACCGGCGCGAGCACGTACAACTGCGGCAACAGGGTCTCCTGGATCTCGGTTGGCTTCGCAACCCCGAGCTACCAAGAGGCCCTGCCTTCATGCCCGCAGCCGGCGGCAACCACCCGATCGAGCACCCCGTTCGACATGCAGCCCTCAAGATCGGAACGACAACAGCTACTCAGTCAATCTGAGAATTGCCGAGCGGTGGCACCCGCCCGCCGGCACGGGCCGTGGCCCTGCGCACCAGGTGTGCGCGGGGCCACGGCCTCCGGCCGGTCAGGGCAGGATGTTTGCGCCGTTGAAGCGCAGCAGCAGGGCGAGGTCACGGATGTCGTCGTGCTGGGTCGCCCAGAGCAGGAACCGCTCGACGCCGAGCCCGAAGCCGGAGGTTCGCATCGGGTGGCGCTCGTTCATGGTGACGTACCACTCGTAGGCGTCCTCGGGAACCTCGTGCAGGTCGAGGGCGCGGCGCAGGTCGGCGACGTCGGTGTGGCGCTCGCCCGCGCCGACCGTCTCGCCGACGCCGAACAGCAGGTCGGCGCTCAGCGCCTTGGTCGGGTCCTGCGGGTCGAAGGCCTGGTAGAAGGGCACGCTCAGGTGGTCGGGGTGGGTCAGCCAGACGTACCCGCCGAACTTGTCCATCAGGACACGCTCGCCCTCGCGGGTGAGGCTCCGGCAGCCGGGCTCCAGCTCCTTGACGGCTCCGGGCAGGTCCTTCAGGATCCCGTAGGCCTCCTCGAAGGCGATCCGGGGCAGCGGGCCGCTGCCGGCCAGCCCCTCCAGGTGCCGCACCGTCCCGGCCATCCCGGTCACAGCCTCGCGGCCGTGGGTGAGCAGGGCTCCGGCCAGGTGCCGCAGATAGGCCTCGACCACCTCCATCATGTCGTCGAGGCCGCCCGCTATCTCCGCCTCACTGTGGAAGAACTGGTGTCGCGGCTCTCTTGGAGGTGAGCAGTCCTTACGTGCTGACCAGAGAGTTGCTCAGTCTTGGAGAGCGGAGTTCGGTAGAAGTTACCGTTAGGTAGGGTTGAGGGTGGGCCTCTGTAGGTTGGTTTGACCTGCGGTTTGTACGATGGTTCCGGGGGTCTGCTCAGCAGGAGCGTTGGTTGCTCAGGGGTAACGGGCCGCCGGTAGTGGCGGTCGAGGGGCGCTGGTATGAAGGCGCGGAGTCGGCCCAGGGCCGTGGCGTGATTTCTCTTCGTCGGGCCTGCGCCGAACCAGGCGGGCCCGCCCCGTAGGGTGACTCCTCGTACCAGCCGGGGGTAGTCCTGGGCATTAGATGCGCGCAACAGGGGGAGTACGCGCTGCACGGCACCCAGGACACCGGGGCGACGGATGCTCAGATCAGGTTCGACTCGGCTACTGAACTCGACGATCACCTGGCGCTGATCGGGGGTCCGCGGTGAACGCGCCCCCCAGGGGCGCGTGCACGTCGTGCCCGTCACACCCGCGGAGAACGAGCTTGGTGCCGGTCTCGAACTGCTCACGGTGTCCCTCGCCGACGGTATCGCCACCGTCTTGGCCGGTTCCCTCGCCACTTGGTTGCAGAACAGCCGTACCCGACCAAGATCCGCATCTCCATTACCCGGGCCGACTGCACCCTGGAAGTCGAGACCGGTGACGCCTCTGAGGCCGAGGCGCTGATCCGGCTGGGTACGCCTGGGTGCTCGGCAGACGGGCAATGGCGAACGAGGCGCTCGGCCACCGGGCGCAGGCCCAGGCAGACCTCGACCGGGTCCCCGCTGCGCCCGAGGGGCGAGGCCAGGAAACCGTTTCAGTCGTCTTCCGGGACGGCGCGGGGGTGCCGGGCGCTGTCCAGGGCGGCCAGCGTGCTTATCGAGGTCGCTTCGCTGCCGCCGGTGAGTCCATGACCTCGGCAGCGCGGCGATGGTTCCCCCTCCCGCAGTCCGGGCCGTCGCCGCCACGTGCACAACCTTGCTCTCGCCGGGCGACCAGAACAGTCCCGAAGGACGCGGCCCTGACCCCCTGACCCGGCTGGCCCCGAGCAGAACGCTGTGGAAGCGCCCCAGACCTGTGAGTGCGTGACACCCGTCCCGGGCCGGATCGGCGGCGTCCACCCAGGGGGCTGCTCGGACGAGGGCAATGACGAGAAGCCCGCCACCTCAATTGATTGGCCGGAGCGACGGGGGCCTTTAGCGCAGTCTGAAACCAGAGGCTTCACGAGTACCAGGTGGAGAAACCCGCACTGAAGCCATCCGCGCCATACTTCCGCCGTCGCGGTTGCAGCCGGGTCTTCACGACACCCCGTAGATGGTGCCTGACACAGCCAGTTGCAGCCGCTTCTGTTTCAACAGCCGCACCAGATCGTCGGTGTCTGAGAGCTGTTCGATCTCGCTGCGGGTCACCACCAGAATCTCCCGCTTCTGCCCCAGGGCGCGAGCGAGGATCTGGTGCGCGGCACTGCGATCAACCGCCTCCCCAGTAATGCCGGCCGCGGCGACCAGGATTCCCAAGGGCCGGCCCCGTCCCTCCAGCTTCGAGCTGAAGAGTGTCACCTCCGCCGCCCCCACAGGCTTCGACCAGTTCTTGCACTCCACAAGAATGATCTTGTCGAACTGGCGCAGCCCCTTGGGATCACCCTCGTTCCAGAAGGCGATGTCGATCTCCTCAGATGAGAAGTAATCCAGCTGGTTGCGAACGGTCACACTGATTCCGGGGACGAGCTCGAAGAGATACGTGAGGAGATCCTCAAAGGCCTTGCCCCGTGCAGCGTTGCTGGCAGCCGTGTCGCCGGCGGTCAGGAACGCGGCGACACGGCCCCGGTCAATGGACGTCATGAGTACGCCCTGCCATGGACAGCACGGTTCCTCAGATCGCGCACGACCTCAGCGAAACTCGACGCCCGCATGCGTTCCAGCAGCGTCTCAAGCGAGATCGTCAGAACGGGAAAGGAAGGTACCCTCAGGGCCTCACGGAACTCGGCGTTCGTTGGCGGATCGAGGTAGACCAACAGGGCTGCGTTCATGCGGCTGCGCTGCAGCAGATGGAGAGTCTGCTCGACCGCGGAGCGTGACAGCGTGCGCTTCAGCTCGATGAGCAAAGGGTTGAGGGCGATGGCACCCAAGTCGTCCGACCACACCCCGAGATCGAGACGATCTCCGACCTTCGGGTCTGGATTTTCCACCGCCACCGCTCCACTGCCCTCCAGAGCGGCCTTCAGAACATCCACGGCCGTTCGCTCGAGACGCATGGGCTGCTCACGCAGCAGCTCCAGAAGCTCATTCACCTGCGTGCTGCCCAGCGCATGCTCTACTGCGGACGTCGCAGGCGTCACCCTGACAAGACGCCCCTCAGCCTGGGCAAGGGCGTAGGCGACTGCCTCGACGTCGTCCGGTCGAGCACGAATGGTGAGCAAACCATCGAGGTCGGGAGAAGTGTCCTGATCGGGATCGGCAATGACGATGACCCGCTTGCCCATCCCTACTGCGACTCCGGCCTCGAACAAGGTGCTCTGAGACTGATCAGGGTTACCCAGAACCACCAGCACCGTCTCCGCCTGCGCGATGGCCTGCCGCAGACTCTGGGCGATGCTTGCTCCCAGAGGCGCCACGTCGGAAAGAACATAAGGGTCCACACCGCGTCGCTTGAGCTCCCTCAGCAACGTGCGCAGATCTGTGGCAGCCGGCGCGGAGATGAACCAACGCGAGGTTGGCGCCGACGAATCCTCACGTGTCGCACCGTCATTCACCCGGGAACCCCATTCTCTACTCTGTGACGCGACACAGCCACGTTCCTGTACGCACCACGTGTCATTTCATCATGAAGACTCCCGTACCGGCCTTCTGGTGTTCGCCGTACCGGCCGGCCGTTGCCGCCTCGTCCACGTCCGTGGCGGCAACGGCTGTACGCAGTCCCTCTGGCGCCGGTTTGGGTGATCCGGCGAGTAGGCCGGGCGACAGCCCCCGGCCTACTCGCCCCGCTGGTTCAGCGGGATGGGGGCGTCGAAGACGTCGACGGCGAATTCCGAGGTTCCGCTGCCCTCGAAGTCGATGTCGTAGCGGCTGTGCAGCAGCGTGTGGATCCTCACCCACCGGCCCGTGGCCGTTGCATCCGCGGCCACCTGGAGCGCGCCGCGAACAGGACCGGCATCGCCGGCCTGCTGCTTACTCGTCCAGGTCCGCGCGAGCTTCACCCCTGTGGGGACAGCCCAGGTGCGCGGCTCGGCGCTGGCCGGCACGGAAACCTCGTCGTTGAGCAGCCGGATGACCCACCCGACGCCGCCATCGTGCTGACGCTCGTTCGACATGCGGATGCCGAGCCCGATTGTGTAGGCACACTCGAGGTACTCCTCGAGTTCCTCGTCGATCCGCCCGAAGAAAACAGCCTCGCGAACGACCTCGACCGGCCCGCACTCGGTGAAGGCCCCCATCACCGGTTCGCACTTGTCCTTGAGGTACTGCTGCGCGGCCATGCGCACCGGTTTGGGGGCCCGGTCCAGCACCTTTTCAAGGGCGCTGTCGTCGCGGTCGTACAGGAAGGAGTTGAGTGCACTGACCAGTTCCTTGGTCAGGTGGAGATCGCCGGCTCCCAGTGTGGTCACCGCCTCCAGCTCGTCCCCAGGCCTCCTCACAAGGGCGAACACCCTGCTTCGTCCAGGGCTCGTGTGCGCGATGAACGAATGAATCATTTTCTGTCTCACATCACATCTCAGGAGCGGTCCCCGGCACGAACACGCGCCTGAGCCGCAGAAGAACGAGGGAACCCTGCCAACCGACGTGTCGCACGAGCTACCGGCTCGTCCGCATGGGTCGGAGGTGAGTTGCTGTCAGACCCGGCGCTTCAGCCCGGGATCCGCATGGCTGTCGGCAGCCTACCCAGGCGGCATCAGCGGTGGCAACGACGCATCCGCCACCTTCAAGGCGCGGGCTGTCGGTGAGTCTGTGATGGTGACGTGCTTCGAATGGGGCCCTGTCGGTGCCTCGCCTGCCGGGCCCTGGAGGTCTCGCAGTCCTGGTTCTACAAGTGGATCAACCGTGCTCCCACCGCCCGCGAGCAGCGCCAGGAGCGGCTGGATGAGGAGATCAAGCGGCTGTTCGCCGCCTCGGGCAGCACCTACGGCTCGCCGGGGATCACCCGCGACCAGTGCGAGGCCGGCTGGAGCGTTTCCAAGAACACGGTGGCGGCGCGGAGGGCCGAGCTGGGGCTGTGCGGGCGGCGACCGAAACGGTGACGGAGCCTGACCCGGCCCGGGAAGCGGCCGGCGGCCCGGGACCTGGTCCGCCGTAACTTCATCGCCGTCGCACCCGACGTGCTGTCCACCGGTCGGCCGCCGCCCTGTGGGTCGCGGCCTCGCCAGCGGCCGATCTCGCTGTTTCCTCGGCTCGCCGCCGGGCCTGGATCATCGGCCAGTCGGGCCCGCCGCCGTACCCGTACGACATGCTCGTTCCTCTCGTGTCGGATTGTTGTCTCCAACAGCACACCGGCCCGAAAGGACACGACGGCGCTTTAGCTCAGATCGCGTGTCTGCCAGCCGGGCGGGGGTTTGGGCAGGCCGATCAGAGCGTCGATGCCGAGATGTTCCAGCAGCAGTGCTTTGAGATGTCGGCTGTCGATGAGCTCGACACGGTTGCGGGGCGCGAAGTCCCAGCTCGCCTTGCCGAACCACGCGGTGGTGACCACGATGCCCTTCGAAGCGCTCTTGTCGTTCACGATTCCCGCGACCGACCGACCGACCGCACCGTCTCGGCGGAGACCACGTTCTTCGTGCGCTTGGCCTGGATGATGCACAGTCCGCCGATGAGGGGTTCCTCGTTGACCGCGACAGCGTCGATGCCGTCATCCCGGGATGCTTGGGTGACCCACGACTTGAGCCCGATCTTCTCGAACAGTCGCCGGATGAGGTGCTCGAAGTCGATCAGGTCCATCGCGACGAGGTCGGGCCGGCTGTCGAGGCCGGCGATGACATCCCGCTCCGGGGCGATCTTGTACCGGGTCAGGTCGAACGTGACGACAGGAGGAACCGGCTCGAGGTCATAGGGGTGGGGTGCTGGGAGACGATCGCGTTCAGATGGTGCAGGCTTGCCACCGGGTCGAGTTCGGGCTCGTCCAGCACGAGTTCAGTGAAAGCCTCCCGGCTGACCCGCACACTGATCAGACACGGCTCGATCGCCCTGCCGGTGGCACGGTCTTTGGCGCGGACTTTCCCGTTAAAGGCAACTCCGTCTACGAGCGACGGCGGTGTCACGGCGAAGGCCTCGTCGATCGCCCGCAGCGCGAGTCTGGCCACCAGATCCCTGTACAACGCCTTGCACTCGTTCTCCTTCCGCGGCTGCGGGACCACGGCCGGGAGAGCGGAGGCCTTGAACCGGTACTGCGTGACCGGAGGAACCACCGCCTGGACCGGCAACTCGATCTCCACAACCAACTCGCGGGACTCCGGAGCGAACGCCGCCCGCCGGGCACCGCCGAGTCCTTCCGGATAGCCGATGGAGCCCAGCGCCTTCTCCACGCCGACCGCGAGCCCTTCCAGATCTCCTTCACCGAGCGCCTGCTCCACCTGCAGCCGCAGCCCGTGCAGCCCACCGGGGCGGGCACGCAGAACCGCAGTCAGCACCTCAAGCCGCTCTTCGCCCTCGGCCGTCCGGCCGGCAGACTCCCGGCGCAAACTCTCAGCGCTCTCCTGCTTCGCACGCCGTTCCGCCGCAGCCTTCTCGCGGACCTCAGCACGACGTTTCTGCTCGAGCTCCCTCGCCCGCGCCGCCTGACGTTTCTCAAGATCCCGCACGATCTGCTCGGCCCTGCGCGACTCGGCACTGTGCTGCGCCTGCTTCTCCTTCCGCGCCCGCATCCACGTCTGCGCCTGCTCGCGTTCCCGCCGCGCTTCCTGCTTGGCCCGCTCGGCAGCCTCACGCTCCGCGGCCCGCGCCTGACGCGCCAGCTCCGCCTCAGCCCGCCTCGCGGCTGCGGCCTTCGCCTTCTGACTGTCCCGGTACGCCTGCAGCAACTGCGCCGCCAAGGACTTCCTACGCGCCATTCGCCGCCCCCACCACAGGTCAAAACACCACAGCTGCCCCCGGCAGAGGCAGAGCAATCCCCGCGGGCGGGCCCATGGCCTGACTCGCTCGGAACATGACCGCTTTCCCTCGCCCCGACGGCGATACCGCCGAAGCCGCCAGCGAGTGCCCGGAACACAGCGGCGACGCCTTGATGCCGATGCCTGGGGACTCCGCCGGGCCTGGTGCACGGTATCCCCGGTGTCCTGTGCCAGACGCTCCGGCCCGGCACGTCACGAACTGCAGCCGGCCGGGCCTTGCTCCAGCCGACCGCGCCAGATCGGCGAACTGTCCTACGGCGGGCGAACAGCGGCTTGCCGGCACTCCGTACGGGGACACGGCAGGGAACAGATCACCGCTGTGACAACGCAGTGCTGTGCAGCAGAATCAACCGATCACAGTGTGACGAGGAAGGCCGCCCATGAGCTACCACGCGACATTCCTGCAGGCGGCTCAGGCAGGCCAAGGAGCTCTCATCCGCAGCTGGCTGGCCTCTCCCGCCCCGTCGGCAGACGCGCCCGTACCGGAGCCGGTCGCCCAGGTGGATGTGGCGGTCATGAACCTGGAGAACAGGCTGCACGAGGTGAAACTGGCGGCTGCCCCGCATGTCACGGCGGCGGCCGAGGACCTCTACACGGCAGCCCGGGCTGCCGCCGACACCCAATTCGACCTGCACATACACAATTACGGCAGCGCGCAGCGCCTGTGCGCTCTCGACGATGCAGCCTTCACCCGTCACACCGAAGCCGTCAGGCAGGCGCTGGAAGGCTTCGTCGCGGCGGCCTACCGGGAGGGAGCATCGGTGACGGCCACGGTTTCCGACCGGGCCAAGTCCGCGCGGGTAGCAGAAGCGGCCCCGGCGGACGCTGCCTGGCTGGTCCATCTCTCCCGGCGCATGCCGATGCGGCGCATCCCCGACTTCGTCACCGAGGGCGTCGACTCGGCCCTGGAGGCCTTGCAGCGCGACGTCATCGACTTCGTCGACCCGGAACTCGAAACGGCGCACCAGCATTTCACGGACGCCCTCGCCCGGTTCCTCGACGAGATTGGCGGGACGTTCACCCCCGACCATGACGCCGCATACACCGAAATCCCCCCGGAGTGGCGGCGCACCGCCCCCGAACGCTACGCCCAGACCCTGCGCGATCTCTCCCAGGCCCGCGATACCGTACTTGACCGCTACAAGGAGCTGATGAACACCATGAGCCGAAGAGGCCACCATCCCGCACCGCAACAACCCCAGCCAGGCCCTTCGGTCCAGGTCACCGCCGGCGACAACTCACCCGTCACGGTGAACGCCCCTCATGCGCACGCTTCCCACGGCGCCCACGCGAGTGCCGGCCAGCCAGCACCGGCAGACCCCGCCACGGCCCCACAAGCGCCGTGGTACCGCAGCGCCATCTTCTGGGGTGCCGTCAGCGCTCTGGGAACGGTAGCCGGTGCCGTCGTCGCCTATCTTGCGCTGGGTAGATGACCGAACCCACCCGCCAGAGGCCGCAGCCCGTGGAACAGTTGGAGCAAGGCGTCCTCGACGACACCGCCCCGCTTGCCGGACTGCTGCGCCTCGCGCTCGTCATCGGCGGCCACGCCGCCTCCCAGCCTCTGAAGCAATGGGCTCTCAACGAACTCAAGGGCTACGGAGGCAAACCCGCCTCCGGTGTTCCGGACTACCGGCGCCCGCGCGCGCCCATCCAGGCCGACTCGCACTCGCTGACCTGGCAACGCCATGGTGAAACCATCAGCGCCCTGAACCTCCCCGAGATCACACGGGGCAAGATCAACGAAGAAGTGACCATCACGTTCGGCATCGGTCAGCTGCAGAACCTGATCGACCGGACCCCTCCCGGCCAGGCAGTCCACCTCAGCCTTCCTGGCGCGGCCGAACTGCGCACGCTGATGAGCGTGATGGACCGCTACCGCAGCCGAGCCGTCGTCATCGACGACCTGTACTGGGCGGTCTCTCCCTCCGTTCTGCACGACATCCTCGACCAAGTCCGTACCCGCCTCACGCAGTTCGTCGCCGAACTGCGTTCCACGATGCCGGCCGGATCCGGCACGCCCACCCCGGAGCAGGTCCACAGGGCCGTTCAGAGCATCAGCATCATCACCGGCGACAACTCGCCTGTCACGCTCACCGCTCCGCTCGCCCACGCCGACCACGGCGCAACAGCCAGCACCGCAACCGGTGTACAACAGCGCTGGTGGCAGTGGCGACGACGCTGACCGCCTCCCCGCCTGCCGCAGGGGCCACCTTGATGACGGGCGCCACACCGCCCGGCCCCGCACCATCGAGGCTCCGGTGTTCGTCACGGATGCGAGCCCATCTTGACCTGCTCACCCCCGAGGTAGAGGTAGGCCAGGAACCGTGTGCGCTGCTTCGGGGCCGAGAAGGGCCGGCTCGACGCGGAGCCAGCCGCGGACGGCAGTCCTGCGGCGCTCGGCAGCCAGGCCGGGCCGCCCTGGCCAGCCCCAAGGGAAGTGCTGATCACAGCACGTCATCTTCCGAGGGGGCGTCGGTCAGGCCGAGTTCCGCGTCGGTGAAGGGCTCGCCCAGGTCGGGCATCGCGAAGAGGCCCGTGCCGGTGGCGGTCTCGACGAAGCGGACGAACCGGTCGACAGGCCGGTGGGCCTGTTCTCTCTCCAGCAGCGCCAGGGGCGCCGGAGGGTGATCCACTGCGCCCGTGTGCACGCGGGCAGGTGACGAAGTATGCGGTCGGCCCGAAGGGGGTTGCCCAGTTCGCGTAGCCGCTGCGGGGGCGGTGGCCGGGTTCGTTCCAGTCGGAGGCCAGGGACGGCTTGCCGAGGAGGACGAACTCGCCTCCGGGCCACCGGCAGGTGCAGGAGCCTTCGCACCGGCAGGTGCGGGTGCGGGCCAGTTCTTCGGCCTTCTCGGTCCGCGGTATGCCGGGGCCTTTGACCTCGATCCAGGTGCCGAGTTCGGGCAGCCAGAAGTCGGGGAGGTAGAGGGTGCCAGAGTCCAGGGTGAGCGTCTCGGGTTCGTACTCCCACCGGATGCCGTTGCCGTCGAGGGTGGCGGCCCAGTCAGCTTCGAGCCGGGAGCGGAACGTGGTGTCGCCGTAGCGGGTCGGGACGGCATCCATGGACGGGCCGGGGACGTCGGGCGTGCTGACCAAACCGGGCTCCTGTCCTGCTGCTGCGGCCGTGTCGATTATGCCGGTGACCCGCTGAGAGGCGGCGGGTGTACGCGCGCCTCGGCTCCCCGCGGCGGCGGCCCCTGAGCGCTGCTGCCCTCCGGCGTCCCAGGTGCGTGGCCTGGGACGGCTGTGGGCGCGGCTTGGCGGGGCCGCCCTCGGCCGGCCTGTGCTGTGTCAGTTCTGCTCCGCCTCGTCCAGCAGCCGGTGGACAGCCCGTACACACAGGGGCTCGCCAGGTGTCACTACTTCTAGGCAAGCCATATATGGGCTATGTAGAGTACGAGTATGGGTAGTTTGCGTATGACCCTGCAGACCCAACTGGTGCTGCGGGCTTTGCTGGAGGACCCCGCCAAAGAGCGCTACGGCCTGGAGCTGTGCGAGCTGGCGGGACTGCCGTCGGGCACGATCTATCCGATCCTCGCCCGCCTGGAACACGTCGGATGGGTGGAAAGCACCTGGGAAGACCCGGCCCTGCACGAGGGAGCCGGCCGGCCGCGCCGTCGCTTCTACCGGATCGCCGAGGACGGTGCCGAGCACGCGCGGGACGCCCTCGCGCGTGCCTACCGCGGCCGCAAACAGCCCCTACCGGGGTGGGCCGCCCGTCCGATCAACGGCGGGGGAGTGTCATGAGGGCCCGGCGCCGGTTAGCACCCCGACCGAACAAGCGCCGCTGCGCCCTCCCGTCCCTGGAGGGCCTCCTGGCCGTCGTGCGTATGCACCACCCGCACGCCGACACCTCGCTCATCCAGCACGCCCACGATGAGGCCGCCGTCTGGCACGCGGGCCAAACCCGCCGCAGCGGCGACCCGTTCCTCACCCACTGCCTCGCCGTCGCCGCTATCGTCGCCGACCTCGGCATGCCGCCACCTGTGATCTGCGCCGCCGTGCTGCACGACATCGACGACACCCCCTGCCCGGCGGGCCGCGTGACCGAGCACTTCGGGCAGGAGATCGCCGATCTGATCGCTGCCGTCCGCGCCGCCAGGATCGGCGCGATCCCACTCACGGCTCTCCACCTCCACACCGCAAGGCCGCCGACGCTCCAGCCGACGCGTGAGGAGGCCGTGCTGGCCATCCGCCTCGCCGACCGGCTGCACAACATGCGCACCATCGCGTTCGTCGCCCCGGCCAGGCGGTACCTCGTCGCCCGTGAAACCCGCGACGTCATCGCGCCGTTGGCGCGTGCGGCGGGCCTGGCCGACGTGAGCCGTGAACTGCACGACCTCTCCTCGGCCGCCCTCCAGCCCGCATCGACCCCATCCGCGGTCACCACGCGCATGCTGGCCATGCTCACCCTGCTGCTTCCCACCCGGCAGCGCGCGCGGTGGCGCGAGGAATGGCACGCGGAACTGGCCGCTCTGCCCACCCGCCGCACCCGCACCCGCTTCACGCTCCGAGTCCTGCTCAGCACACCCAGGCTGTCCTGGACACTGCGCCGCGCGGCCTTCCGGGAACGTCGATGGTGAGCACCGCGGCCCGGATCGGCGGCGTGCTGGGTGCGGCGGCCGCTTTCGCGATGGCCATGGTCCGTGGCGGCCTGTCCGCCTGGACGGCTGGAGCGCTCACGGCAGGCGCTCTTGTCCTGGTCGCGGTCGTCCTGTTCACCCCCAGCGAGACACCAGCCCGCCGACTCGGTCAGCTCATCCAGGCATGGCGCATTCATTCCCACCGAAGCTCCCATCCGGCCCGAGCCCGTGCAGCCCTCCGCGTCTCCGTCCCCTCCTGCCCAAGACGGCAGATGACAGCGCCCCCAGTCCTGCGAGATGCGAGCGGCTGGTCAACACACTCGTCTCCCCTCCCGGGCACGCTCTGGTCTCTGGCCCATCGGCCATCGTGATCTTGACCAGGACGCGGAGGCCGCGGAGCTGCTGCGCGCTCAGTAGCCGACTGAGAGCTCGTCGGTGATCTGCCGACCGCGCGGGTCTCCCAGATCGTCCAGCGCCTGGGCGGCGGCAATGCACCAGTCGAGCCAGTCCGGATCACCCCGGTAGTCCTCGATCACTGTGTGCAGCGAGTGAACGGCCGCTTCAGGGTCCAGGGTTGCGAGCCGCCTCGCCGCGTCGAGGCGGTCGTCGAAATGGAGGTCCGCCGCTTCGGCGAGGTACTCCAGGGCGCGGCAGGCGCGCTCGTCGCCGGAAGACAGGAGTACTTCAGCGGCCCGTACCCGGACGGAGCCGTACAGGTCGGGATCGTGGACGAGCCGGTAGCAGGCCTCTTCCCCCCGCGGCCGGTCCAGCTCCAGCAGCCGCCTGGCAGCGAGGAGACGGTCGCTGAAGTCCGGGCTGTGAGGGTCCTCGTTGAACTCATCGTCCAGACCTTGATCGTCCGCCAGCATCTCCAACGCGGTCGTGCCCCGCTGCAGGTCCAGTTCCGCCAGCACGGCCGCTGCCCAGACACGCGGGGTGGCCTCGCCAACGGGATCCGCGCACGCTGTTGCCATCGCCTGCGCGGCCGCCTGGACCAGTGGTTTCCACTGATCGGCGAGCACGGTGCCCAGCGACAGCAGGGTGGCGATCAGCACGCACCCGCGGAGATTGCCGGGCACCGCCAGGTCCTTCAGAGCAGTGGCGGGATCGGCGGGCGAGGCGGTTCCGGGGTCGATGAGGAACCCGATGTAGGAGGCGGTGTCCAGCGGCGCACCCCACGGGTTTGTTCCTCCATCTTCCTTCCAGGGGCCGAGCAGCCGGTCGAGCTCACGGGCATGGGAAGAGGGGGCGCGGGCGAGGTGGCGTGCAGCGCAGTACTCCTGAAGGGTCCGGTGGAGGAAGGCGAAACCGTCCCCGGTACGGGTGAGTAGCCCGCTGCGCCCAAGGACCGAGGACACGAAGCCGTTCCAGTCGTCCTCCGGAACGGCACGGGGACGCCGGGCGCCGTCCAGGGCGGCCAGCGCGTCGGCCCAGGACGCTTCGCTGTCACTGTGACGGCCGAACGCCAGGCTGTCGATCGTCTCCGGCAGCTGATCGAGCAGGTCATGGGCCCGCGACATGGCCGTGGGGCCGAAACGCGCAAGAGCAGCCTCGGCCTGGCTCCGGACGCCCGACTGGTTCCTGCCGCTCATACGGCGGTGCAGCAGGTCGGTGAACCTCGCGTACAGAGCCCCGCGGGTGTCCGGCAGCGACTGCCCGGGACCTGCGGCATACAGCTGGCACAACATCGTCGCCATGAGCGGAGTGCGGGCGAAATCGGTGAGGTAGGCGTCGTCCAGCACACGGACGAACCGGCGTGCCGCGTTCCGGGAGTCGGGGACACCCAAGCCGTCCAGGATGCGCCGGGCCGCCTCGGATAGTTCGCTGCGGGAGAAGGGCATCACCTGGTAGCGGGGCACGCCAGGGCCCAGGACGCGCAGTTCCTTCTCGGGAAGCGGCCGGCTGGCCACGACGAACCGGTACAGGGGGTCGGGCTCGGCGGCGAAGTTCGTCAGGGTGCGCAGGAGGTTCTGCCTGTCGTCCCGGTCGGTGATCTCATCGAGTCCGTCGACCAGCACGATCCAGCAGGCCCCCGGGGCAGGCCTGTTGAGAAAGAGCTCGTCGGACAGCGTCCGCTGCAGTGCGAAAGCGGCCAGCTGGCTGGTTGCCGCTGCCGCCAGAGCGCTCGGCAGGGGAGAGCCGAGCAGCGCCGTGGCCGGCACCGTCACCCCCAGCAGCCCTCGGCCCCCGGGGGCCGGCCAGCGCTCGGCCGTACCGGCTTGCACAGCGCGCAGGAGGCTGGACTTCCCGCCGCCCGGGCCGGCAAGTACCAGACACACGGGTGCGCGACCCGGGAGCGCTGCGGCGTCTGCAACATCGCCGGGAGACCGGTCCGCCGCACGGCCGCTCGGCTGCCCGCTCTCAGGTGTGATCCGGTGCAGGCGCTGCGGCACGTAGACAGAACTCAGCGAGGGCATGGACAGTGACTCGGCCCCGGGGTAGGGATGCATTTGTGCTGCACGCCGGCTCGCGCGCACGTAGTCGGCCAGGTCCGGGCGGTCCAGACGCAGCGCGACGTCGCGGAGTTTCTGCGGCGTCAGGCGCTTGCGCAGAACCCTCTCCGGGACATCGAGCCGTGTCACCAGCGCCTGCCAACGCGGCCCCAGGCGCCCGTCCATCGCGAGCCTGACCCGGTTGAGGAGATCCGCGTGTAAAGCCTCGGCTTCCCCGACCCGAAGATGCGGGGCCAGATCGAAGAGCGCATCGCGATTGCGGCGCTCCAGCTCGTACCGGTCCGGCAACTCCTCGATACGAACCAGCCGCAGGAACCCCGCAGTCTCGGCAGCGTCCGCACCGAGGTACCTGGCGATCCTGTCCAGCCGCTCCGCGCTGTCACCTCCCCGCCCCTGCGCGACGGCGCGCACATCAGCGTCGGAGCTCAGCACACCCTCCACGCCGACCGTCAGAATGTACGTGAGGTCCTGGTGCTCTCTCAAGACCCGATGGGTGCGCAGAAGGCTCGCCAGAGCCTTGCTCCTGAGCACGCCGGACAAGGTCCAATTCTTCTGCCCCTCACGGGACTTGATCTGCTGGAAGTCCCACAGCGCCACTCCGCCCCGCACCGTGCCGTCGGTCCGGGCGACCAGGACATCCTCGAAATGCTCACACGTCACATGGAGCACTCCGCCACCCGCCAGCATCTCCACCACCGCGCGGAGGGCGGCCTGCGCCTGATAGGCGAAGCGCTCCCCGGTCGCCGAACCCGTGTCGTCGGGCGCCGGAAGACGGCCCGGATCCTGCATCCCCGACATCCCCCCTGTGGGCCGGTCCCTGGCACAGCAGCATAGTGACAACGTGTCATGCGGACTGCTGGCCGGCGCCGGGCACCGGCTGGAGGAAATACCGGTGACCGGACCGATGCCTGCACCCGGCGGGGTCCGTGCTACGGGCTGCAGTACACGGTGAAGGTGCCCTTGGTGAGCGCCTTGACGTAGGAATGGGCGCCGGCGAGGAGGTGCTGCTGCTCGCTGCTGCACCCGGCTGCCGAGAGCCCGGGCTGGGCGATGACGGTGTTGATGTGGGGCCGCAGTTGGGGTGCGCGTTCGCGGATGCGGTACAGCTCGTCGATGCTGCCGAGCAGGTAGGGGCTCTTGCCGGGATGGCGGGCGGCCCATTTGGCGGCGCGATTGTACAGGGTGCGCAGCAGTGCTTCGATGCCGTACTCGCGCCACTTGGCGCCGCGGGCGGCCTGGCCGCACACCTCGTACAGGTCGATGACGCGGTGGCCGGGAGCCGGTTCGTGGGAGTACTTGCAGTGCACGAGGGTGATGGTGATGTCCTTGTCGTCGGCGGTGATGCCGACGAGATCGGCCACTTCGTTCGAGCCGTCGTCGTCGATCAGGATGTCGAAGTGCTGCTGCTCGCTCAGGTAGCGGTACATGTAGTACTGCACGGTGTGCGGTAGCCGCTCGGGGTCCATGGACTCGGCCTGGATGTTCACCCCGTCCCACTCCAGTGGCGCCAGCAGGGACAGGTCGAAGGGCGGCAGGTCGGTACGGGGCGCGTGCAGGCGGTCGTCGGGGGTCAGGATGCGGTCGCCGGCGAAGTACAGGTACGGCTTGTGCTGGTTGATCCAGTCGGCGGCGGGCAGCGCGGCGCGCTGGACGGTCACCAGGGCGTCGTCGCCGACGGGGGAGTAGACCAGGCCCTGGTCGGTGAACTCGGCGCTGTAGGGGAGCTCCCAGGAGGGGGAGACGAACGAGAAGCGGACCGGCCCCTCGGGGGCGAAGTCGTCGACGCGGTAGCCGATGTCGGTGACGGTGTGGGAACGCCCGTTGAAGGCGAAGGGCGGGCCCTCGCCCAGGCCGGCGCGCCACTGCCAGGGCCATTCCAGGCCGAGCAGGGGGAATGGGGGACGCGTGGTCTGCTCGACGGGGATGATGAAGCCCGCCATCACGTTCTCGAGGTCCACACGGGAGTCGAGGATCTTGGTGCCCTGCTCGTCGCACCACCGCATCCACGCCAGCAGACTGGGGGCGGTGCGCGGCGACCAGAAGCGGCCCGAGAGGGCCGCGCAGACGCTGACCTTGGTGCCGTCGTCGATGCCCGAGGCGATGATGTGGGTCTGGCTGCGGTTCTTGCGGGCGGCCGCGTCCAGCGCCTCGAAGACGTCGCTGCCCACCAGCAGCGAGAAGCGGTTGAAGTGGTCACGGGAGTCCAGCAGACCGATGTTGGTGGCCACCACCCGCTCGAGACCGGCGAACACCCGGAATGTGTCGAGCCCTTTGACGGGCCGACTGCCCTCGCCCAGCACAGCCCTGGCCAACTCCGCGTAGTCGCCCCTCTTGTGGGAGCCGTAGACATACAACAACCGCCGCTCGTCGTCGAAGTACATGACGACCAGCTCGTAGAGCACCTGCTCCAAAAACTGCGGGGCACCCCAGTCGACCAGGGTGCGGTGCTCCACGACGAACCAGGCGACGCGGCCGTCGCCGCCGGTGGCGACGGCCTGCCCGAGCACCCGGCCCTCGCCATAGCGGCCGACGGCCGCCTGCGGGTCCCACTCGCCTGACGGGGCGCGGTGCAGCACGGCGCTCATCTTCGGTTCCAGGACGCTGACGGCCATGCCGTCGGGGATGTTGGTGAAGGAGGTGCCGAACTCGCTGAGTTCTTCGCCGCGGGCCGTGCTCTGCTCGGTGATGTCCTGCAGGAGCAGGTTCCAGTCCGCGTCCTCCTTCAGTAGATCGCGCATGGGCGACAGGGCGGCGGCGGGGTCCCGGGCCACGAACACCGATGCGGTGCCGATCGGGCTGGAGGCGGTCGAAGCGCTGCGGGTGAACCGGCCGATGAACTGGATCATCGGGCTGAGGCTCTTGCGCACGTCGTGCACCGCCGCGACCTTCAGCTGGGGCATGTCGAAGCCCTCGCCGAGCATGTTCACGCACACCACGATGCGGCAGCTGCGCCTGTCCATACCTGCCAGGGCCTTCTTGCGGGCGGTCGCCGCCAGCCCGTCGTGCAGCGCCACCGGCTCCAGGTCGGGGGCCAGTTCCTGGTACAGCTCGCAGATCTCCCGCGCCCGCCTGACGGCGTTGACCCGGGCCATCAGCAGGTGGTCCAGCCCGGCCGCCAGGTCGTCGCGCAGCCGCTGCACCGCCAGTTCGGCGATCTTGCGGTCGTTGTCCTCCAGGCTCAGCACCGCCCGGTAATCGATGCGGGTGAAGTACTCCTGGGCCTGGGCCTGGCGCAGCGGGTAGCGGAAAATGGTCCGTCCGGGAATCTTCTGGCCGTCCTCCCTGAACGGGGTCGCGGTGAACAGCAGCACCTTCCGGTCCTCGAACTGCCGGATCACGCTCGTCCAGGTCGAGGCCGGCGCGTGGTGCGCCTCGTCGACGATCAGATGGCTGAACTCGGACAGCAGCGCGTCCCGAGCCTCCTGCGTACAGTGGTGCAGGACGTGCGGCGTGGTCACCACGACGTTGCAGGCCGCGGCAAACGCCTTCGCTTCGGCGACGTCGGTGAACCGGCGCGTCACCCGGCCCACGCACGGCCGCAGCGCATCACGGGAGACGACCTCCTGCCGCTGCAGGATGCCCAGCGACTCGAACTTCGCCGCGATCTGTTCGCGCAGCGCGATGCTGGGCACCAGCACGAGCAGCCGCTCGGGACGGCAGGCCACCAGCAGGGCCAGCATGGTCTCCGTCTTGCCCGTGCCGGTCGGCATGACCACGAGACCCGGTTCGGGCAACTGCGAGTACCAGTACCCGATCACCGAGTGCAGGGCCCCGGCCTGCGGCGGTCTCAACCCGTGCTCACGTACCACGTCGTGTAGTTCGATCGCGTCCGCATACGACGCCAGCACCGTCTGCGGGGCAGAAAGCTGTCTCGGCCCCTTCCACTCCACGGTCTCGCCAGGGTCGTCGGGCAACTGCGGGTTCAGTACCGCCGCTTCATCGCCGACGATGTCCCACCGCCCGTAGACGTTGTGCACGAACCGGCAGTCGGTGTCCTCGCTGACCTGCAGGGCCCCGGCCGGCACGAGAAGCTGGCTGACTGTGTTGCCCGCCCAGCGCTGGGGAGCCGCCCACACCTGCTCAGTCCGCAATTCCATCGCCCGCCGCTCCTCGTGCCAGTGCCGCTGCGAGGCCGGATGCGGACCCGCGCGGCGGTGGTACCCCTGAGGGCTGCGGGGGGCTGAGAGGGAAATGCCGTACGCACGCGCAGGAGCTGATTCATGGTCCTCATATGACAGCAGATATGCAGATCAAACCCAGAAAATGATCAAAATTGGTTTCTGATTACGCCGATCCGCACACAACCAGTCACCAGAGCGGCCGTATCCGAGCACGTATCGTCCCTTGAGACATGCGAGCCGCTGTGGCCTGCGGACCAGCGGCACCATTGGATGCGAGGCCCTTTGACCGATCAGCCCGTGGCCGGGAGCGGCGGGGTGAGGGGAAGAGCGTCGGACGGGCGGACGAAGACGACGGTGTGGCGGGCACGTGTGATCGCGACCCGGAGCAGCCGTCGTGCCTCATCCGTGCGTTTCGCGTCCCATTGCGCGTTGAGGAGTTTCGAGCTGTAGATGCCCTCGACGATGACGCCGCCGTCGAACTCCTTACCCTCGGAGCGGTGCATGCTCATCAGGCTCACGTCTGCAGATTCCTCCTGTGGAGCTCACCTACTGGGGTGGACGGGGGCCGGGCTCTTGGCTGCGTCTTCGGTAGATCCCGGCCAACAGCGCTTCCGGACTGCTCGGGGCATGCGTGACGGGCCCGGCGACGAGGCTGGTGCGATGATTGAGAGCGTAAGAACGGGCTGACCAAAGGGGTTGCTGTGGCCGCCTACGAACTGGCGGACCGGCTTGTCGTCGGTATCGCCTCCAGCGCGCTGTTCGACCTCGCAGAGTCGGACGCCGTCTTCCGGGAACAGGGCGAGGAGAGCTATCGCGCCTACCAGGAAGAGCATCTCGCCGACACGCTCCGCCCCGGCGTTGCCTTCCCGTTCATCCGCCGACTGCTGTCACTGAACGACCTGAGCGAGGAAAGTGACCCCTTGGTCGAGGTCATCGTTCTGTCTCGGAACGACCCCGATACCGGGCTTCGCGTCATGCGGTCGATAGAGGCCCATGCGCTGCCGATAAGCCGGGCCATCTTCATGCAGGGCCGCTCGCCCTACAAATTCATGCCAGCCCTCAACATGTCGCTGTTCTTGTCAGCGAACGACAGCGACGTACGCGAGGCCGTCTCACAGGGACTGCCAGCAGGACACGTTCTGGGTGAGCCGTACGAGGATGACACTAGCGATCACGACCTGCGTATCTCCTTCGACTTCGACGGCGTCCTTGCCACCGACGCGTCGGAGCAGGTGTACCAGACGGGAGGCATCGACGGGTTCCGCGCCCACGAGGTGCTGAACGCCGCGGTTCCGCACGATGCGGGACCACTGAAAGACTTTCTTGCCAGCATCAACCGCATCCAGCGAAGGGAGGAGGAGGAACGGCAGAAGGCCGCCGAATATCGGATCCGTCTCCACGTGTCACTCGTCACCGCACGCAATGCCCCCGCGCACGAGCGGGCAGTGATGAGCCTGAAGCGATGGGGGGTGACAGTCAACGATGCCTTCTTCCTCGGAGGCATCGACAAGGGCGAGATCATGAAGGTCCTCAAGCCGCACATATTCTTCGACGACCAGGAAAGCCATCTGGCCAGCACGTCGCGGACCACCCCTAGCGTTCACGTCCCCTTCGGGAAGATCAACGAGCCGAGTGTTCTCGAGGACCGGCCGAAGTTCTGACATCGCCCACCAGCGCCGCAACATCGGGCGTTCCGCGTCCGGGAAGCGGCAAAGGTGTGAGCGGCGGTCATGCAGACAGCTGGTAAGGCTCATGCCGTCACCCCCGGACGGGTTACCGCCGGGGGAGTGTGGAGGCCGTGGCGTGTCTCGTTTCGTTGATGTACGGCAGAAGGCGGCGCCTGCGCTGCCTTCTGCCGGGCTCCCGGCCCACGGGCGAACTCGGGGAGAGAAGTTCAGGAACAGAAACGATAGAGGAGACGGGCCGTCAGGCGGTGCCCTGGCCGGGGGTGTCGGCATCGGCCTCCAGAGTCTTGTCGACGAACTCCTGTACCAGCTGCCTGACCTGTGCGGCCGGCACGACCTGCTCCCACTGGGGTGCAAACGCGCATTGCCAGCAGCGCATCCGGAAACGGATCGATCCGTCTTCCTGAACCGAACCCCACGCGGAGTGGGGCTGCTTCGCGCACGGGCCGTGAGGGTCGGGCACGAACGTCTGCAGCACGATGTCGGACTGATGGCGCGGCGGCACGGTCCTGTTGCGGCGGCAGCCGTCGCACAAGAGAAGGTGGCGGACTGCGCCCGGCCGGTGGATGAACCGGTGGCCGCCGCCTTCGTAGGTGTTGCAGCTGGCGCACACCGGCCCGCGCACGAATCCGTGCGTGTGGCAGTGGTCCCAGTACACGGCCTGTCGCGGACTGGGGCACATCCGGCACAGGAACGCCTCCGGCTGCGAGTTCTTCGGCAGCGACGCGTACAGCCTGCCGCGCAGGTGGTTCTTGTAGGGGCGGGCGACGGCGTCGGCGCACGCGGGGCACAGGGTGGTGTAGCCGCTGTTGCTGGGCGTGCGCCACTTCCAGACGTCTCCGGTGGCGTTGCAGCGGCTGCATCGGGCGGCCTGTTCGACGCACTCGGCGGCGATCTGGTCCGCCCGGTCGAGGAGGGCGGCGTAGGCGCGCGGGACCATCCAGGTGGTGCCGGACCACGTCAGCAGCGGCAGGGGGCTGGTGCACGCGATGGGCGACCGGCCGTAGCGTTCCTTGACCTGCTCGAAGGTCGCTCCGCACCCCAGCCCGTAGCGGTTGGGCCGGGTGCCGCTGCACGGCTGCTGTCCTTCGCAGCGGCAGCCGTTGGCGCTCTGGTCCTGGTAGGAGATGTGCTCGAACCAGCGGTGGATCTGTGAGCGCCACGTCCGGTCGTGCTCAGGCGCGAGACGGGCATCGACCAGGTCGTCGGGGTCGAAGGGGAGCGAGGCGAGCCGGTTGCCGGCCGCGCGGATGTCCCGGTCATCCAGCCGCCACCGGCCCTTGTGCTTGTAGCCGCGAACGGCGGTGTCTCCGATGAGGACGTGGTTGCTGATCTGGAAGGTGTAGCGGGACAGCGAGGCCGGCGCTGCGGGAACGGGGCAGCCCTCGGTGAGTTCCGCCAGCAACTGGCTGGCGTACTCCGGACTGATCGATGCCATGGGTGTGTCTCTCCTTCGTGTGTGAGGGGTGAGCGGGCGGGGTGTGCGGTGTGTGGCGGCCTGCGGACGCCGCCGCGATACGGCCGGGGGCGGAGCTGGCTGGCGGGGGAGCCGGGGACGGGGCCGGGAGATGTCACGGGCACGGCGCTGGCTCGGGCCGCAGCGAGGGCGCCGGTTCCCAGCCACCAGTGAGGAAGGCTGCCTTGGCCTCTTCGCAGATGCTGCGGGGACGGCGGTCGGTGAGGAAGCCGACGCGGTCGCTGTACTCGGTGGGCCGTACGGCTGTCCGGTGCACCGTCCACAAGCCGTCGCGTTCGGTGCCGTCCGCAGCGGTGAGCCAGCGCAGCCACCGGTCGAGGGGATCGGTTTGTGCGGCTGTCCTGGGCCTGGTGCGGGTGTAGGCGATCAGCCAGTCCGCGAGCCACGGCCTGCCGGCCCGGCGGCTGATTTCCCGAAGCAACAATTCCGTTGCGGCACCTGCCCCTTGGGCTGCGGCGGTCGCGCGCAGCCGCTGCTGCCAGCGCGGAGCGCCGAGCAGCCGGGCCACGGCGATCGTCTCCGGGTAGGACACCAGCGCATGCGGCACCACGGCCGCCGGCATGGATCCCGTGACCGCGGCCAGCCGGTGTGCACGGTCCTGCCAGACCGTCTCGGATCGCCACCCCTGTACCTGCCACGACCACACGACCGCCGCGGCGAGGGCCACCACGTCCGCCGCGTCCGGACGGGCCCGTGCGAGAGCACAGTGGTGTCGGTGCGCGGTGAGGACCTCGGGCAGGGTCTCCAGCGGAATGCTCGCTGGCCTCCCGGGATGCGCGAGGAGCCAGCGCCGGTGACGCCGACAGACGTGCCCGGCCGTTCCTGGGTACACCAGAACCGGCTGTCCAGGCCGTAAGGCCCGCCCAGTACACGCAGGACAGGTCCCCACCCATGCCTCGCCCGGCATGTACCAGGCCGCCCGCGGGTTCTCGTCGTCCGCGAGCCGCCCGTGCGGGGCGGCGAGAGCGGGCAGCAGGCGGCTGAGCCGGGACAGGGGAAGACCGGTGGAGCGGGCCAGGGCTGTTCGCGCGGATGTGTTGAGGAACAGTTCCAGACCGCTGCCCGGAGTGCCGGTCACCTGCACCCGGTGCGCGCCGCTCAGGACCCCCCGCAGCAAGTCCTGTGCGGGCAGACCGTAAAGGGCGGCCATCCTGCGAAACCAGGAGCCGGTCAGCTCGCCCGCCACGGCTGGGATACGAACAAGCGTGGAGGCAGAGGGTTGCACGAACATCTTCCTTTACGCGTGGGGGTGTTGAGGGCAGGACACGGCGGGGCAGGGGAGGCGGCCATGAATCAGCGCCCCATCGGCACGGGGAAAGGGGACTACAGGGCGGGCGCGCGGCGGGAGGTCCGGGGTGAGGCTTTCCGCCGCGCCGGTCAGTTGCCAGGGTGTTGCCGCAGGGTGGCGCGCGCCGCGTTCGTGGCCTGGACGTCGAGGAGCACCTGCGACAGCTGGTTCTTCGTGATCGCGAGGCTTCCGTCCAGGATGGAGCGGATCGCGGCCTCCCTGACAAGGAGGGAGAGACTGGCCATCACACCGCCGGTGCGGAGATGGATGTGGGCGGCGTGGCGTACCAGCGTTCCGGGCCGGTGGCGGGCCAGCCGCAGCGCCCCCTCCATGTCGCCCAGGAGTGAGTGCCACATCTTCTTTTGCTCTTGGGTGCCGTTGAGTAGCGGGGGCGTGCGCAGGAGTTTGCAGCGGGCGGCGAGCTGGGCACCGCGGGGCCCGGTCAGCAGCGGTGAGTCCTCCACGTTGACACCGGCCAGCACGAACGTCGCGGGTACTCGTTCCATCAGGGTCTTGACCTGGTCGGAGGTGTCGGCGCCGGGCCGGGTACGGGTGTTGAGCAGGTGCACGTCGTCGATGAACACCAGCCGGGTGCCCCGCTTTAACATGACGTGGCACACGGCGTTGGTGATGGTGTGTTCGGTCATCCGGTCGTGGATCGGAATGCCGGCGAACCGGGCGAGGACCTTGGCCAGGTTCCTGGGCGTGTAGGTGGGCGGGACGGAAGCGAACAGCACGGGCATGGAGCCCTCCATGCCGGGCCGACGGCGCCGTTCGCTCAGTTCGAAGGACCGGCCGAGTTCCATGAGCGTGGTCGACTTTCCCGCCCCCGGCGGCCCGGACACGATCAGCCCGCGCCGGGCGGTACCCTGCTGCCGGTTGTTGACCAGGAGCGTCAACTTCAGCTGCTGAAGAGCCTGTTCCATGGAGCGGGTCTTCAGCGTCACGAACTCGGAGTGGTACTCCAGGAGCGTCTTTCGGCTCCAGGACGGATCCTTCACAGGCAGAGCGGGCACCCGCGGTTGAGACACATAGGCCTGCCACAGGACGCAGTTGGTGATTGGGCTGGGGGTGAGCAGACCGTCGTCGAAGAAGTCGTCGCTCGCGCACACGGTTACGGCAGCCACAGGTCGTTCTCCCGGCTGGTGTCGTCGAGGATGGAAGAGCCGTCGGCGACCTGGTCGGCATCCTGCTCGCCGTCGCTGGAAACAGACAGGTCGTCGTCCTCGTCGGGAACGGTGTCGTCGTCGAGTTCCGGCGCGGCGTACACGCCGGCCAGTCCAAAAGACAGCGTCGGAGTGCTCAGCACGTCGGGCCCGCCTGCTGGCACCGGCACTGCCCCCGAGGCGCGGGACTTGGCCACTACCCGTCGCTCCGAGCGAGACAGCTCCCCCTTCCCTGAGGCCCGCTTGAGGAAGTCGTCCAGAGCCAGGGCGAGTTCTGCCTCGTGCTCCTCGCGGGACCCGGTGCGCTTGACGACCTTGCAGATGTGCTGCCAGATGTGGTGGGTGAACGGAAGGCTCACCGCGGTGGCGTGAATCCACGGCACTTCACGGAACCCCTCGGGCAGGCGTACCCAGATCCGGGTCGGGTCGTAGGGGTTGTGGTGCACCTCCCGCAGGCGCCCCTTCGACCGCGTCCCAGGGCCGTGGTCTTCGTGGAGGCACTTGTCGTCGTAGGTGCGGTAGTCGAACCGGATACCGGCGCCGGTGACCGGCTGCCAGCGCACCGGCAGGAGCTCCACGTAGTCCTGCGAGCTCAGTACCACCGGCACGTACCCCGCCACCGGGAGCAGCGCCGCCCACATCTGGTTCGGGGTGAGGGCCTTCTTCGGCATCAGCGGATGGCGCAGGCCCTCATGCGGACGGTGGTGCCAGTGCACGAGGAACTCGTCCAGCAGCTCCTGCATCTCCTGCAGGGTCCGCAACGGCTCCTGCTCGACCTTGGAGCCCCGCTCGGACACGTTCGCCCCGGTGTGGCCCGGCAGCCACTGACAGAACAGAGAGTTGAGCGAGCCGAAGGTCCGCTCCTCGTGCGCCTTGGCTGGCCCGTTGGCCGGTGGCACGGGCTGCAGAGAGATCCCCAGGCTTTCGCACGCGGCCCGCGTGGCGGGAGAGACGAACACCTTGCCCTGGTCGACCACGATCATCTTGGGCACGATTACCGGGCGTGCCGCGGCGTCGTTCAACCGCTCATCCAGGCTGACCAGCCGCTCGTGGGGGATAACTGAGGAGGCCATCGACAGCGTCGCGGGCCAGTCGGGCCGCATCGTCATCGGCGTCATCATCTGCGCCAGCAAGACCGCCACATCGGTCAGCTTGCTACCCGGCGGCCGCAGAATTCCCCACAAGCTGCGGGTCGCCACGTCCAGTGCCGTGGTCAGCTCCGGCCGTGCCACGACCCCGTCATCCAGGACGCACAACACATCCACCGGGGTGCTGTCCATCATCACCAGCTCGCCGGGACGCAGCGCGACTGTCGGGGTGAACGGCGGCTCCGGGCGTGCGGCCCGGGCACGCCGCTGAGCCACCGTGCCCCCCAGGCCCAGCACCGCTTCCACCTTGTCCAGGAGCTTGTTGAACGTGGACTGCGGCGGGACCCTCACTGCGCCGGGACCGTGCTTCGCATCCAGCCACCACTGCGTTTCCCGGCGCATACGCTTCTTCCACCCCCGCGACCGAGAGCGCGGCGCCTCCTGATGCAGCAGTTTGCGAACCGCTTCGACTACCTCGGCGTCGGCCCGGCCGGGCAATGTCGAACTACGACGCTTGGGCACCAGTGCCCACACCCCGCCCGTGCCGTAGCGCGCACGCCACCTACGGACCGTTGCCCGGCTCACGCTCGTCCAGCCCTGCGCGGTGAGCTCGTCAGCCTTGGCCTGCTCACGCTGTGCCAGCGTGGTGGTTTCGGGGTTGTACGGGGGCTTCACCGGGCCTTCGCTGTTCGGCGTGGGGTAGCCGGTCTCCACCTCGCGGACGTGCTGCTCGATGGCGAGCGCGCGCCGCTGCTGGTCTTCGGACACGGTCGACAACAGGCCCGTCTGGGGTACGCGCAGACGGGGCGGGCCGTCCTTCATCTCGAAGGAGGGATCACCGATCAGCGTGGCCAGGCTGAACACCGCCAGCCCACACGCCTCATGGTTCTCGGCTAGCCAGATACGCGCCTGGGGTGTCAGGTTTCCCTCGATCCCGGCAACGGTCCAGTCACGGTCGTTGAATCGCACGGCAGCGCCGACTCCTGGTACCAGCCCATTCATCGTTCGACTCCCGCCGGAGATGCCACAGCCACGGCCCGCTCGTGCAGCGGGCTGTCCAGCCGCGTACTCAGCACTCCGGCCCACAGGGCGTGAAACACCGCAGGCCACACGGCGATCGGATCGCCCAGCAGACGGACCCCCTCGACCAGAGGCGTGGGTGTTCGGAAGCACTGAACGATCCGGGGCATCAGGCCTCCAGCACACCGCGGATGCCGGTAGTCGGCGAGCCAGCGCACATTGGCCTCCACCGCAGGCCGCGGCGGCCCGACCAGCCGGTAGTGCCAGCCGGCCGCGAGGGCCGCGGCCTCGACATGCCCAGCCCGCTGGACCAGGCGCCGCCCGGCTCCGCACCGGCCGGCACAGTCCACAAAGAGCCCGCTGCCGTCCGCGAGGCGAGCCACCAGGTGCGGCGCGTGCGATACGACCTTCCCGCTCCTGCCCCGCCACAGCAGCTCCACCGGCCGGCAAGCCAGTGCCACCACCTTCGGATCACGATCCAGCATCATCACCTGAGTGCGCATCGCCCCGAACCCGTAGTGCACCAGCCGCCCGGACGTCGCCGACCACCACCAGCCCGGCGCGATCCGCCGCCCCCGCAGCACCGGGAAATCCCGTACGGGAAGACACTCCTCCAGCGCCTGCTCCCTGCCCGCCTGGAGCCACGGCATCACATGCTCCGTACCGGACTCATCCACGAACCTCGCCTCCACCAGCGCGGGGTCGACGCGCCGGCCACGGAGCGGAAGCGAAACGGCGCGCGCCGATCCAGGCGGCTGCCCTTGTTCCCACACAGAAGCTTCAGACATGAAAGGCCACACTTCCTTCGAAACACGTGCTTGCGCAGATCCGGCGACAGGCGGGACGCTGCACCTCTGCGGCCGCCCCCACAGCTGCGCACAGATCGAGTGAAAGAGCTGGGCCGTCGCGCGCAGGCGCGGCGTGTACCAGCGTCTGCCGTCAAGCCCGAAGAACCGGCCCGGGGCAGGCCACCAGGCCCCCATCACTGGAGGTTTCACGGGCGAAGAAGCCCGGCACGAAAGCACCGTCAGCCTGCTGAGGACAGCAGTGGTCACGCCGTGAACGTACGGATGTCCGGGGCGAATGCAGCAGCATTGCCGCATCGGTCTGCTGCCACGCTCTGCTGTCCTCCAGACGCACGCGGCGGTCGCCCTTTCCCGTAGTGCTGCACCAGCTCCCCACGCAAGGGCGCGCTCCTCGAGTGCCCCGTGCCGGAGCAAACCCACCGGCTGCCGCCTGCGACGCCCCGAGGGCGAGCAGAACTCCGCCCACGCCACCTCACACACCTGTCACCTCGCACAAAGACCCATCTGCCGTCCACCTGAACGGACTTGAGGACGATCACTGTGGTGGACACGGCCTGGCACGGGAAGAACTTCCGGCTCGAACAGCTCGAACGAGCGACGCAATCAAAGCGGGGCCACCCCACGCCACTCGAACGGGCGTTTCGTCGAAGATCGGGCCGGGAATTCGTGCAGGTCAGATGGTCGTACCGGCGAAGAATCGTTCACCTGCCTGAACTAAAGCCCGTTCGGATCGGGCATGCTGCGCGGCGAAGCGACAGATCCCCCGCTTCGTCTGAGGAAGAGGGGGGCATGAACCGAGAGCGTGACGACCAACCGCTTGACCGAACAACACTTCTTCGGACTCACACATGAACGAACACTTCGTAGCAGTGGACGCCCTGATCGGGCGCGGTCCTCACCCGCCCCAGCTGCCCACTCCCGAAGAACGCCGCCACCTGCGGGAAGCCTGGGGTGCCTCCCTTGAGGAATTCGCCAGCACTCTCAACCAGGACACCGACGACATGGAGGCTTGGGAGGCCGGCCACCGGGGCGCCGACCAGGCCGACGAGATCGCCTACCTGCGCCTGCTCAACCGCATCAGACAAGAGCTGCCCCCCGGCCACGAACCAGACTGGGCAGCCCTACGCCGACGCCCTGCTCCCTCACCTCATCCGCCCCGACCGGTACCGCCGTGCGACAGCTGCGGACAGCCGATGGGCCGCTGCGAACACTGCGGCCAGCCCACCACCCATAACCCCGGGGGACGGTGGCTGCACCAGAACACCAACTGCGCCCCACAAGGCCCGCGCATCCCCCAACAGCCCGCGGCTCCCCAACTGCCGCTGCGCCTGCCGAAACCGCCCGGAGGCTTCCCTCTCGGACCATTGGCGGTCATCGACCACCACATCGACAATGACCGCCTCGTGGCCCACCTCAGACAGCACCGCAGCATGGAATGCCCTGCAAGAACTCTGCCTGACCTGCTCGCGTGGGCCTACACGCGCGGCATCGGAGCACCCCGGCTGCATGCCAAAGGGAATCACGTACCGCCGCTGCTCATCCTCACCGCAGCTGCCACCGGCTTCTTCGGACTTCCGCTGGCCCTGGACGATCCCGTCGAGCGGCTGCTGCCAGCCGACCACCCCGTCCTGGCTGACCTCGGCCGGGCCGGATGGCCCCCCACTCAGCCGGGCATGGGGCCCTGGAGCCGACTGCAGACCCGCGTGAGCGAAGGCCACCAAGTCACGGTCCGGCTCGCCGTCCAGCCCTGGGGAGCGGTGGGGGACAGCTGGGGGCTTCACGCCCTGGAGGCGAAGGACCTCGCCACGGTGACGACCCGCTACGCGGACACCGTACTGACCCCCTATGACACCCCCGCGGCCTGCGGCTCGGATCTGATGACCGAGCTGCGCCCGCCCAAACAGTGGGCCACACAAGCCCGCAGCGGCCGCCGTGTCCTGGAGCCCGCCGCACGCGGCGCCCTGACTGCGGCATACGACCCCGCCCCGCCCGAAGCGCCCGCGGACCACCCAGTGGCGGGCCGCGACCGGAACCCCGACGACGTCCTGCGCGAGGAGGCCTACAACTGGTACCGGCAGCCCGCCCGATGGGAACGGGAGACCTACCGCCACGTTGTCGCTCTCGCCGTCAACTTCGCCTTCACCAATGCCGCAGGCAAGCTCAAGATCGGCTACGGGCCCCCCGGTCCCCTCGAACATCAGCCGACGTTCGACCCATCCGTGCCAGGCACCTGGTACGCCGACCTCTCCGGCATCCCCACCGACTCCCGCCTGCCGTCCCCCTTCACCGCGAGCGGACAGCCGCCCACCGGCCCCACCTGGTATACGACCCCGACCCTGGCCTACGCCCAGCAGCTCGCGTCCCAAGCTGGCCTCACCATCAAGCCGATCAAGGCCTACCTACGGCACGGTAACGCGGGAACCTATCTCGAACCCTGGAACAAGCGTCTGCGCGAGGCCTACTGGCAAGTGCTGCGCCGCCTACGGATCGCCCCCGACGCCACCGGCTCCGTTTTCCTGCACGCCTGTGAGCAAGCAGAAGTCGAGGGCGACCAGCTGGACTGGATACTGCTGTCGGCCATCAAGGCCACCGCAGACGGCGGCATCGACAGGCTTCACGAAGACCCTATCGACCGCGACCGGGAACCCCACGAACGCTGGCCAGCCCTCAACCGCGTCACCTGGCGCCCCGACATCCGGGCCGCCATCATCGCCACCGCCCGCACCGAGCTGCACCGCAAGATGACCAGCATGGCCAACGCGGGCCGTTACCCGGTGGCGGTGCTGTCCGACCGCATTGTCTACCCCACCACCCGGCCTACGCCGCTGGACATCCTGCCCGACGAGCGCCCCGTCCCAGGCAGCTTCACCCTCAGCCCCCGCTTCGGCCACGTCACCCTCGAAGGCACTCACACCATGGACTGGGCCCACACCCTGCTAGCACGGCACATCAATCCCGCCGCAGGGATCAAAGACCCCGACGCGCATCTCCCCCTGCCCCGTGAGAAACCGTCCCACCCCGCGGGTCCAGACGAGCCTGCGCTCCTGTTCTAAGCGGGCATACCTCACCGTGCCGTCGCTACTCGCCACCCGCCTGGCCCTCCGAGCAGGCAGGACATCTCCTGCCTGCTCGGGCACGCCGGTGGCCTGACCTCTTCATCGCCCGTTATCAGGACGCTGCCGAGGGCGAACCGCGCGGCCTCAGCGCGGTACCGGCGGCCGCCTGCTCCTGACAACAATCTGGGCCCACACCAGCCCCAGGAGCCGTTCGCTCCGTCTGACCCCACCGACTGGAAAGCCCCCGACATGATCCTGTTCTATGCCTTCACGGACGCCAGCGGCACGTGGCACGGAGACCCCGACGCCGACATCCACGAACCCCAGCCCAGGCACGGCAACCTGACCCTCCCCGCCCCGCCCCAAGCTGGCCCCGCAACCAGCCTGTTCGCCGGCCAGACGCTGCGCGTGCTGTACGCCGCCACCGACCTCGAGCCCAGCGCCACCACCTACCAACTCGACAACGGAGACTGGGTTCTGGCGTCCTGGCACGTCCACGAACTCCTGTCAGCCCCCTATCAGACAGCCGCCCATGCGCCCCCATCCGACCCTCCACCGCCTGCCACGGTGCCCGTCGCCAAACTGGAGATCTATGCCGCCAACCGCCGCTACAGCTTCGACGCGGAACAGCTCGATGGCGGGCGAGTCGAGGTGAACATCATGATCACCTCCACCGCCGGCGAGATCTACGGAGCCCTCACAGGAGAGACCGACGCCACAGACCTGGCCCATCTCTCCCGTCTCCTGAAAGCAGCTGCCGACGCCTGTCCAGCGTCACCCCCAGCCCCGTCGGCACCCGCCCCATCGGCCAAGCCTGCCCAACGTGGCGCACCCTGGACCGAGGACCTGCTCGACCTTCTGCGTGCCGCCCACGCAGACGGAAAGGACGAAGCGACGCTCGCAGAGGAGTTCGGACGCAGCGAGGCGGCCATCCGGTGGAAGCTGTGGGACCTCCGCCTGGAACCCTTCCCGAAAGACCTCGTCCCCGATCGGCGTGCGAATACCATCCCCGAGCAACCCAAGGCCTACACCGTGACGGACAAACGCCAAGCACACCCGAACGCCTACAAGAAGTGGGAACCCGAGGACGATCGCCTGCTGGCCCGGCGGGCCGCCGAAGGCGCCGCTATCGCGGAACTTTCACAGGAGTTCGGACGCGATGAAGGGGCCGTCATCAGTCGCCTCAACAAGATCGGCGCGATCGGGCCCGCAGCAGACGAGGCCGCCCGCTACACCTACTGAACCTCCATGACCGTGCTCCTTGCCCCTCATCCGCCGTGCACGTAATGTATATCCCAAATCAGATATCGGATTTGGGATATACGGGGAGGGTAGAGGTGCTGCTGACGACGGGGCAGGCTGCGGAGGAGCTGGGTTGTGCGGTCACCACTTTTCGTCGCCTGATCCGTGCCGGGTTGTTGCCGGGCCTGTCGCGGCGTGGGGTGCGAGTCATGGTCCCGCTCGCCACCATCCAAGCCCTCACCGAACGTCATCTTGCCTCGCTTGACCGGCTGGAGGCCCCCGAGGTCGCGGTGCTGCGTGTCGATGCGGCCCGGCAGGTCGCCGAGGGCGACCGCCAGTGGATCGGCTTTTCTACATCGCTCGCACCGGACGATCTCCTGAAGGCGCTGCGGGGCTGGTGGCGTTGTGACGCGGCGAGTATCGCGGCCGGGGGAGTGCTGCCGGTGACCGTGTCGGGCTACGTCGTCGCCGTGCTCACCGGCCTGGAAGGGTGGGAGAAGAACGAGCACGGGCGCCACTGCTTCCCCCAGGCGCGGCTGGCCGGCTACGTCACCGATCTCGCCACTCCGGTTAAGGAACTGACCGGGACCACTACCGCCGAGCGGCGTCTGGCCGGCCACCTGCTGGGCACTCGCCTGCCCTCCCATTCCGGTGGGGCAATCGCCTACGTTCCCACCCGCCGCAACGGCTGAAGCGCCACCCGAGCCAAGGAACACGATGGACGCACACAGCTACACCGCCGCTCTCGCCGAACTGCGCACCGTGCGGGATGAGATCAAGAAGACGCAGGCCGCACTGGCCAGACTTGAGGCTGCGCGGGACAAGCAGATCGCGGTGCTGGCCGGGTATGAGAAGGCGAAGGCGGAGCGGATTGCGCCGGCGGCCGGACTGAGTCTGGCCGAGGTCGTTGCCCTGGCCCCGGCCCTCGCGCCCGACAGCCTCGCCACGACCGGCGACGACGCGCCCGACTCGGCGACGGCCCCACCGGCCACTGCAGCCCAGACCGCTGATGACGCGGGCGCGGCGCCGCAGTCTGCTGCCCCGGCTGCGGGAACGCCAGCCCCCGCCATGTCCACCGCGCCAGGCAAGCCCGCTGGCCCGTCAGCGGCCGAGGCGCCCCCGCAGGATTCTTCCGGTCCGCCGCCCGCCGTCCTGGGCACGCCGCGCACTCTGCCCTCCATCCCCGAAGGTGCCGCGGGCGACGGGTGGTTCACGCACACTGCGAACCTGGCCTCCACACGGCCGAACTTCACCCAGCAGGCCCGCTCCACCGTCTTCCTCGACACCGACACCGGCGTCTTGGTCCATCGCGACCAGACTCACCGGCTTGAGCTGGGATCAGGCTCGGCTGCGGAGATCCTCACCGCCGTCTTCCGTACCCTCCCCGGCGGCGTGGAGCGCATTTACATCACCGGCGGTGACTCCTGGCACCGGGACGCCGGCCGCTATCCCTACCTGCGGGACGCGGTTGCGGCCTGGCTGAACGCGCCCACGCCGGGCTGGCGCACCGACACCGGCCGTGGCAGGGACCGGATGGCCGGACACTTCGTCCATCCCCGCAACCCCGTCGCCCGCTACCAGCGCGAGAACGGCGAGGAGCATGTCGAGATCCGCTCGGTGGGGGAGTGGTTCGACCTCGACGGTGACGAACCGGCCGTGGCCCGCGACGCGTTCGTGCTGCTGTGGCAGGCCCTGCGCCGCCACTGGACCGACGCGGTCATCATGGGCTCCCCCTCGCAGACCGGCCGCGACCTGTGGACCCGCACCATCCCCGCCCGCGGCCAGCACGCCGAGGGCTACCCGGTCCTGTCCGAGGAACTGCGCGGCCTGCTGCACGCCACCGCCGGGCAGGGCCGCACCGAACTCATCACCCCGCCCCGCGTCCCCGAACAGCTCCCCGCGCTGGTCGAGTACGACCGCACCTTCGCCTACGCCAAACACACCTGGAAGTCCCCGGTCGGCACCCCCCGCCGCATCACCGCCGCCACCTTCGCGAGCTGGTCCGAGAAGGAACAGACCCGGGCCCTGTACGGCTGCGGCCACTGGCACGTCCGCGTCACCGTCCCCGACACCTGGAACCACGTCGGCCTCCTGCCCGCCGCCACCCCCGGCGAACGCGCCTGGCACTACCCGGCCGCACCGGGCACCACCTTCACCACCTGGGCCGGCGGCCCCGAAATCCACACCGCCCTGGCCAACCCCATCGGGCCGTGGAAGATCGAAATCCTCGACGGCATCCTCTTCGACGACGGCAAACCCCTGGACGACTGGGCCAAGAAACTCAAAGACGCCTGGACCAACCTCACCACCCAGGCCCACTTCCAAGGCGACGCCCAACAGGCCCGCGCCGCGCACCTCGCCTCCCGCGCGGTGCGCGCCATCCTGCTGTACGGCATCGGCTCCTTCGCCCAGCGCCCCCGCACCGTCACCGGCACCACCCCCCGCCACCTGGAACGCGACGTGCCCCCGGACGCCGAAATCATCGGCTTCGACGACGACCTGATCACCTGGCAGAAGCCCACCGGCTTTGCCCGCGACCCCAACGCCCACCCCGAATGGGCCGCCGCCATCTGGTCCGGAGCCCGCGCCGCCCTGCTCAGCCAGCGCCACCGCGACCAGGACACCTACGCCGGCGCCCTGCACACTGAGCCCGGCAGCGTCATCGCTTTCCGCACCGACGCCCTCTACCTCACCAGCACCCACAACTGGCCCTACCACCACCAGCCTGGCGACTACCTCTACAAGGGCCACCTCATCGGCCCCCTCGCCGCACCCACCAGCGAAGAAGACCTCCTGCAACTGCGCGACGCCGGACGCGCCGCGCTCGCCCAGACACCGGCGGGCGCCTGATGCCGCCCCGCCGCCGCCCGGCGCCGCAACGCAACGAAGCCGCCCAGCTCGCCGACCAACTCCAAGCGCTCGGCTACACCAAACGCGACATCGCCCGCATCATCAACCGCGACGCCTCCCTGGTCTCCCAGTTCTACACAAAGAACAAAGGAGCCGCCTTCGTGGCCGCCCTGCGCGAAGTCCTCACCGCGGTCGAGACCGGCGGCATCACCGACCTGCCCGCCCTCACCACCCTCGCCGCCCGCCACATCACCCGCCGCACCACCGCCTCCGGCGCCCGCGCCCGCGTCCGCGCCAAAGCCGTCCTCATCACCCCTACCGGCACCGGCACCGGCCGCGTCGGCGCCCAGGCCATCGCCTCCGGCTCCGCCCGCCTGCGCCCCCTGATCGCCGAAGCCGCCCGCCAGCACCTGCGCCTGGCCTTCACCGTCCGCCTGGGCAAGAGCGGCTACGTACACCCCTCCGGCAGCCGCACCGACTCACCCGGCATCCGCCGGGACGTCATCCAGCGCACCGACCACACCGAGGAACGTTCCTATGGCTCCGCCACCACCGGCGGCTTCGACGCCGCCGACTTCGCCCGCCGGGTGGACGCCACAGGCGGCGACGTGACCGCCGCTGTCCACCAGTGGCTGGTGGACAGCGGACGGATCCACCCCGAGGCGCACATCACCCACCTTGAGGTGCGCACCTGGCGGCCGCGTAACGCGGGCAGATGACGAGGGCGAGGCCCGCTAGGCGGCCGTGGGCCTGGTGTGGGCCCACTCTCGGACAGCGGCCTGCAGGGTTTCGGCGCTCCAGCCGAGTCGCTCGCGCAGGTTTTTGCGGGCGTAGGTGAGGCTGGAGCGGACGCTGCTGGCGGGGATGCCCAGGGCCCGGGCGGACGCCTCAGGGGACAGACCGCGCAGGTGCAGGTCGAACACCTGCCCCTGCCGGGTGCCCAGGCTGCGTACGGCGTGGGCTAGTTCTCCCGCGCGGCCCCCGGGAGTGCGGCGAGCTGTCTGTGCCCGTCCGATAGGGACGGGGCTGGCCGGCTCGGGCCGCCGGTCCCACAGCGGGCGCAGCGCGATGCGCAGGTCGGCGATGTCCCGGCGGATGGTGGACGGGCTGACCTCGCGTTCTCGGGCGATGTCGGAGACCTTCATCCCCCAGGACAGCTGGAGGGCGACCGCGGCCTGGCGGTGCGGCAGCCGGGCCAGCAGGTCCAGGAGTTCGACGGTGTCTGAGCCGCTGTGCGGCGCCTGCGCGCCGCGCAGTGCGGCGATGCTGGCGATCTCGGCCACCGGCATCTCCCGCCGCCGCGCGGAGCGGCGGCGGGCCTCGTTGAATGCCACCTCCTTGGCGTAGGCGACGACACTGTCGATGTCTTTGGCCCGGGCCTCGACGCGGTCGATGGCGGCGTCGGCTGCGGGCTCGGCGATGTCGTCGCTGAAGCCGCGCAGCGCCAGGTGCTCGCGCAGTGCGGCAAGGAGCTGCGGCCGGTGTCCGTCCCACCGGGCCGGGCGCTGGGGGGACAGCCCCGCCATGATGGCCATCTCAGGAGGCCATCCGGCTGGGGCGGTAGCCCACGGCGAGCGGTGTGAGGGTCGCCAGCAGCACGGCGATCTCCTGGGCCTGCCAGCCGAGGACGGCCAGCACGATCACCAGGATCGTCACCGGGCCTCCGAGCAGCACCTGTTCTTGGTGCAGCGGGTGCCGCCGGCCGCGGCCGGGAGTGGTGGACCAGACGGCAGTAGGCCAGCCGGGTGCCATGAAGGGGGTGTGGGCATGCGGAAACAAGGACATGACGCTCCAAGTGTGTGAAGGGGACCGCCGCCGCGCGCATGAATCGGCCAGGAGACATTGGTTACGGCAACACGGACCCGCCAGTGACGCTTCCTCAATTCTGCCTGCTCACAGCCTATTTGCCCCTGCCGTGTGGCGGACGGGAGGTGTGGCCTTTTGCACGTTGAGCGCTATGACGCGAAACGGCCCTCTGGTGGCATCTACAGGGCGAAGGCGAACCTCTGCCCGCAGGGGGCGCCGGTGTGTGAAGGGGACCCGCCGCAGCGCTTCAGGCCAGGAGACAACGCGGCGGGCCCCGACCATCGAGATACGTACGCACCAAGGCCACGGGACACAGGCGTCGGTGTACACGTGAAGGTGTACGCGGCTGGGAGCTAGGCCGGCAGCGCGACAGAAGGCGGACTCTCTGTCCGGCGTGCGAGCTGGCTGCCGGGTTCGGGCGGGGCCGGTACGGAAGGGATCGGTACCGACAGTTCCCAGGCCACCTCGTCGGTGACGGGATCGAAGCCCCATCCCTGAAGTGCCCCCGTGGCGGCGAGTTGGTCCAGGATCGTTGTGAGCGCGGCGTGGGAGAGGCCGGCGGCCCGGGCGAGCTGGTCGGCCTCGGCGCGGCCGTGCGGGCTGTCGGGGAGGGTGTATACGGCCAGCTGCAGGGTGATCAGCCGGGCGGTGGCCGTCTGGTCGCGCACCGCGGGGCCGGTGAGGGTGCGCAGTGCCCAGTCCGCGGCCTGGGCGCGGCCGTGGCGGCCGGGTACCTGGGTGAGGACGGCGGCATCGAGGAGTACGGCCCGCATGCTGCCGGTGTTCTCCTTCGTCGGGGAGTTGGCCGGTCGCCGTAGCCACTGTGCCTGTTCCAACTCCCGCCAAGGGGCGGAGGAGTGGGCCATGCGCATGCTGCGCAGCACCCCGCGCGCCAGCAGGAGCCGGCCGCGGGTGTCGGCGCGCAGCGCGCACTGCAGCGCCAGCAGGCGTGACTCGGCCGCAGTGCAGGCGGGCAGGGCGGCTGCGAGGTAGCTCAGCATCTCCCGCACGCGAGTCACGGCGGTAGGCCCCGGCAGCCGTCGGGCAGGCTGCGCCGTCTGGTGGGCCGACGCGGCGGGCGGCGTAGCCGCGGGTAGGGGGTCGGGCACGATGGCGGTGTGCGGGATGGCGTGTGCACACGCGGCACAGACGTCGGCCAGCCGCCAGCCGCGCCCGCCGTGCTCGCGGGCCAGCGCCAGCCGTACCGGGCCTGCGCAGCCGCGGTGTCGGGCATGCCAGGGACAGCCCCGCTGCCGGCACTGGCAGGTCCGCAGGTGCCCGGCCAGCGTGTCCATGCGGGCGTGGAGGGCCAGATGCCTCAGGGCGGCGGAGCGCGCCGAGCTCGCCTCAAGCGGGGTCGCCCGCGGTGCGCAGCGTTGGCAGGCCAGCACCGGCCCGCCCGCCTGCGGGTGCAATTCCACCGACCACACCCGGGGCAGGGCGGCGTGCATGGAGAGCCTCATCGGGCCCGATCTCCTCCTGTCTGGGCGTGCGCCGAGGGCTGTCCGGCGCTAGGTGGGGCTGGTGTCCGGCCGCATGGTGATGCAGCCGCAGATGTCACCCCTTCCCTAGCAAATAGTGCAGAGGTCTGCACTGACGGGGCAGGGTCCTGCACCTTCGGATGGTGGAGTGACGATCTTCCCGCCCGACCCCAACCTCAACGCCCTGCGCGTCTCACTCGCGCGGCTGAGGGGCGAGCGCGGATGGACCTTCGACGAACTCGCCGACCGCAGCGGACTCGCCCGCCGCACCCTCATCGACCTCGAACACGGCCGCACCACCGGCAGCATCACCACCTGGCACGCCCACGCCTTCGCCGTCCCCATCGACCACCTGCTGGGCACCCTCTGCGACGGACACACCCCCTCCGGCACCCCAGACGCCTGACCCGCCGCCAGCAGGCCCCTGACCCCGCGCGCACACACCACCCGGACGGTCACCCGACGTCGCACACACGCGCCATCATTCGCGCGCCTGTAGTAGACGGTTGGGCCGTTCGCCTGACCTGAGCGGCCGCGAACCACCCACCACGGAGTGCCGCCTGGCAAGTTGCCCGCCATGCACCCCCACACCCGAGCCCGCCACTGGGACGGCAGCCCCGCCACCACCACGCCCCGCCGTCGACTGCGCGTCGCCCCCACCAGCCCCAGCCGCCTGCTACGCACCGGCCAAAACGGCCACTGCCGCGACTGCGGCAACCGCATCGACTGGTACCCGCGCAGCAACCACCGGCCCATCGCCCTGCACCCACAGGAAGTCGCCACCCACGCCGTCGCGGACTCCTGCCGCTGGCACCTGAGCGGAGGCATCGCCTACCGACACGCCGACGCCACCGCCTGGTGCCGAATCCCCCACACCGTGCTCTGCCCCCGCCACACCAGCGACCGCCCGCTCGGCCCCGACATCGAAGCCCTCCGCCGCCACCTGGCCCTCCACACACGCCGCCTCATCGACACCGGCACCTTCACCCCACCCACCACCCCCACCTGCAACCTGACCCCCGCACGCCTCACCCGCACCCCAGAGCGACCCGTCGTACAGATCCTCTACACCCGCTACCTCGCCGACCGCCCGCTCACCTCCATCCAGTGCGTAGCCCAGACCCGCCAACGCCGCCGCTGCCCCCACCCCATCCTGAACCCCGCCGCCCCCACCGGCACCTGGATCCTGACCCCCGCCCACCCCATCCGCCCCGGCCAACTCGCCCTGCCCGACACCCCTATGGCGCTCTACGACCTCAGCCACCTGCCCTACGCCGAACAACTGCGCTGGCGCGCCCAGCGCTGCCCCGCCCACGCCGCCACCGCGAGCGCCCCCGATCTCACCCTGCCCGGCTGGCAACGCTTCGACCCGCTCACCCACCACCCCCATATCCACGCGTGCCTACCCGACACCGCCCCCGCGGCACAGGAGGCCTGACCGTGCCGCACCACGCCCTGGAAATCACCCTGACCAGACCCTGCACCCGTACCGAACTCGACCGAGCCCGCCGCATCCTGCCGCTGGCCACCAACCACGACACCACCCGCCTGATGGCCCTCGTCTCAGCCAAGTCCCCCCACCAGGCCCTGCGCCGACTCTGCCACCGCCTCGATGCCCGCCTGCCCCTGGACGCCGTGACGGCGCACTACCCGGATGCCAACGGGCACGTCCTACTCAGCATCGACCTCCCAATCGAGGCCAATACCCTCCTGCGCCGCGCAGCCGCCCAACAAGGCCAACCTGTACACACCTTCGTGGCACAGGCCATCCACCACGCCCTGGCCCCAGCAGGCCCGACGCGACGCCGACCAGCTCGACCACACCCTGCAGCGCCTCCTCACCCGCACCACCGCCCCGCAACTCCTGGCCGCCGTCGGCCGCGCCCTCACCCACCCCACGACAGGTGCACCGTGCTGAACCCCACCGACGAACAGACCGCCGCAGCCGACGCCTTCCACGCCGGCGACCACTTCGCCCTCCAAGCGGGCGCCGGCACCGGCAAGACCACCACCCTCGCCCTGCTCGCCTCCGGCACCAAACGCCGCGGCCGCTACCTCGCCTTCAACAAAGCCATCGCCCAAGACGCAGCCACACGCTTCCCCAACACCGTCACCTGCAAGACCGCCCATGCCATGGCCTTCGCCGCCATCGGCCACCGCTACACCCGCCGCCTCAACGGCCCCCGCCAGCCCGCCTGGAGAACCGGCCAATCACTGGGCATCACCAAGCCCATCCGCATCGGCCAACGCGATCTGTCACCCAAGGCCCTCTCCTACGCCACCCTGCGCACCGTGACCCGCTTCTGCCACTCCGCCGACCCCACCATCACCCACCACCACATCCCCCACCTGCGCGGCCTGGAAGACCCCGACCTACACACCCAACTCGCCGCCTGCGTCGTACCGTTCGCGAGAAGGGCCTGGGCCGACCTTCAGCACCCCGACGACGGCGCCGTCCGCTTCGACCACGACCACTACCTCAAAATCTGGGCCCTGTCCGACCCCAAGATCGACACCGACTTCCTCCTCCTCGATGAAGCCCAGGACACCAACCCCGTCGTCGAACAGATCTTCACCAACCAGCGAGGCCACGCCCAACTGGTGATGGTCGGCGACTCCGCCCAGGCCATCTACCACTGGCGCGGCGCCAAAGACGTCATGACCAGCTTCAACGGCACCCCCCTGACCTTGTCAAAGTCCTTCCGCTTCGGCCCTCGCCTGGCCAGCGAGGCCAACCGGTGGCTGGCCATCGCCGACGCACCCATCCGCCTCGAGGGCACCGAGACCATCCCCACCGAACTCGGCGACGTCGAGGACCCCGACGCGGTGCTGTGCCGCACCAACGTCGGGGCCATGGCCGAAGTCATGAAGCTGCTGGGCACGGGGCGCCGCGTCGCCCTCGTTGGAGGAGGAGACACCCTGCGCGCTCTGGCCTCGGCCGCCCGGGAACTGAAAGAAGGCCGCCGCACCGGCCACCCTGAACTGGTTCTGTTTACCTGCTGGGGCGACCTCCAGGACTACGCTACGCACGACCCGGCAGGATGCGACCTGCTGCCGCTCGTCGACCTGGTCGACACCCATGGCGCCGATGCCATCCTCAACGCCGTCGGCCAGCTCACCAGCGAACAACAAGCCGAGGTGACCGTCTCCACCGCACACAAGGCCAAGGGGCGAGAGTGGGGCCGGGTGAAAATCGCCGGCGACTTTCACCCGCCCAAAGACAGTGGCCAGCACGATGAGACCGGCCACCCCCTCCCTGGCCCCGTCGAGGACGCCGAAGCCCGGCTCTCCTATGTCGCAGTCACCCGCACCCGGATGCTCCTCGACCTTGGAGGGCTGTCCTGGATTCACCATCACCCCGACGGAACCGCTTACGAAGTAACCCACAACAACAGCGGTAACTTGGCCAGCTGAGAGTGAATGGCGCGCTCAGCGAGGTTGCACTACACCTCAGAGGTCGTGTCTTTGGTGAGCGGTACCTCGCCATTGCACGCCCAAGCGATCAGGTCGCGGCGATCTGCGCTAGTGGCGGGGATGCTGGCAGGCGTCGGGATGGATATCACCCACCGGCTGCGCGTGAAGCATCGGTCGCCCTGTCGACGGATCCGCCTGTAGCGGCCCCGATGCAGTCGTAGATGCGCACCGCCTGCCTCAAGTCGACCATGGCGGCCTCTAGATCACCGGTGAGGACCAGGCTGCGCGCGGCGCCCTCCAAGGCGCATGCCTCGTCGAGGGGGCTGTGCGCTCGGCGTGCAAGCTCCAGAGCTTTGCGGTGTGCGGCCAGCCCCTCCTGGGGGCTGACGACTCTGGTGCGGAGGGCCCCCAGACTGTTCCAGACTTCCGCCTCGCCTTGAGGATCTCCGACCCTTCGAAAGAGGTGGAGGGCCTGCTCGAAGAGTTCGGCCGCACTTGCGTACTCACCCGATGCATACCGTGTGCGTCCAAGCCCGTGGAGGGCGTTGGACCGCCCGTGCCGATCTCCGAGTTCCTCAAACAGGGCTAGTGCCCGCTCATGAAGCTCCCTGGCTGCCGCATAGTCGCCGGTCGC
>NZ_WHOM01000076.1:51558-155510 GCF_009739465.1 Streptomyces apocyni | reverse complement strand
ATGGACTTCCTTCGCCCCGCCAGCTGGGAGGAGGCGCTTGCCGTGAAGGCAGCGCATCCCACGGCTGTGCCGATTGCGGGTGGCACCGATGTGATGGTCGAGATCAACTTTGATCATCGGCGTCCTGAGTACCTGCTGGACCTGAACCGGATCAGTGAGCTCGGTGAGTGGACGGTCGGCGAGGAGAAGGTCGCGCTGGGGCCGTCTGTCCCGTACACGAAGATCATGGAGAATCTGCGCTCTGAGCTGCCGGGGCTGGCGCTGGCGTCGCACACGGTGGCGTCTCCGCAGATCCGTAACCGTGGCGGGGTGGGCGGGAACCTGGGCTGTGCCTCGCCCGCGGGTGACGCGCATCCGGCGCTGCTGGCGTCGGGGGCCGATGTGGAGGTCGAGTCGCAGGCGCGTGGTGCGCGGCTGATCGCGATCGATGACTTCTACAAGGGTGTGAAGCGCAATGCGCTGGAGCCCGACGAGCTGATCAAGGCTGTGCACATTCCGAGGGCGGATGGGCCGCAGCAGTTCTCCAAGGTCGGTACGCGTAACGCGATGGTGATCGCGGTGTGCGCGTTCGGTCTGGCGCTGCATCCGCGGACGCGTTCGGTGCGTACGGGGATCGGTTCGGCGGCGCCGACGCCGGTGCGGGCGACGGCGGCGGAGGAGTTTTTGAACGCGGCGCTGGAGGAGGGTGGCTTCTGGGACAACGGGAAGATCATCACTCCGTCCATCGCGAAGCAGTTCGCCCAGCTGGCGTCCGGGGCCTGTAACCCGATCGACGATGTGCGGGGCAGTGCCAGCTACCGCCGTCACGCGGTGGGTGTGATGGCCCGCCGGACGTTGATGTGGACCTGGGAGTCCTACCGCGGTGGCAATGGCCGCGGCGCTGTCGAAGGAGCTGCGTAACCATGCGCGTCAATTTCACGGTCAATGGCCGTAAGCAGGAAGCCGACGATGTGTGGGAGGGCGAGTCCCTGCTGTACGTGCTGCGTGAGCGGATGGGCCTGCCGGGTTCGAAGAACGCCTGTGAGCAGGGTGAGTGCGGCTCGTGCACGGTGCGTCTGGACGGTGTGCCGGTGTGTTCGTGTCTGGTCGCGGCCGGTCAGGCCGAGGGCCGCGAGGTCGTCACGGTCGAGGGCCTGGCGGACTTCGCCAAACAGCGCGAGCAGGCCGCCCACGCCGGTGGCTGCGCGAGCGGTGCCTGCGGCACCTCTGGCACCTCGGGTACGTCGCTGGACGCGGCTCAGCAGTGGAGCGCGAAGGGCACCGATTCGCAGACCGGTGAGGGCGGTGACCTCTCCCCGATCCAGCAGGCGTTTATCGAGGCGGGTGCCGTGCAGTGTGGTTTCTGTACGCCGGGTCTGCTGGTCGCGGCTGATGAGCTGCTGGAGCGTGAGGCCTCGCCGTCTGACGCGGACATCCGTGAGGCGCTGTCCGGCAACCTCTGCCGGTGCACCGGTTACGAAAAGATCCTGGACGCGGTCCGCCTGGCGGCCGCCCGTCAGGCAGAGACAGTGGAGGCCTCCTGATGAGCAACCAGACTTCTCCCGCCCGCACCCCGCAGGACCTCAACGACGCGATCACCGGCGGCATCGGCGACAGCCCGCTGCGCCCCGACGGCACCCTCAAGGTCACCGGCGAGTTCGCGTACTCCTCGGACCTGTGGGCGGAGGACATGCTCTGGGGCGCGACGCTGCGCAGCCCGCACCCCTACGCGCGGATCAAGTCGATCGACGTCGGCCCCGCGCTCAAGCAGCCCGGCGTGTACGCGGCGCTGACCCACAAGGACGTCCCCGGCGAGAACATCTACGGCCTGAAGATCGCCGACACGCCGGCGCTGGCCGAGGGCTATGTGCGCTACCAGGGCGAGCCCGTCGCCCTGATCGCCGCCGATCACCCGGAGACCGCCCGGCGCGCGATGGAAAAGATCGTCGTCGACTACGAGGTACTCGAGCCGATCACCGACCCGGAGCGGGCCGCGCACGACGACACCCTCCCCAAGCTGCACCCCGAGGGCAACGTGGTGCGCTACCAGCCGGTCATCTGCGGCGACCCGGAGGCCAAGGCCGACGTCGTGGTGTCCGACGTGTACACCCTGGGCATGCAGGACCAGGCGTTCCTCGGCCCCGAGTCCGGTCTGGCCATCCCGGCTGAGGACGGCGGTGTCGACCTGTTCCTCGCCACCCAGCATCTGCACTCCGACCACCGGCAGACGGCACGGGCGCTCGGGCTCCCGGCCGAGAAGGTCCGTTTCACCATGTCCGGTGTCGGCGGTGCCTTCGGCGGCCGCGAGGACCTGTCCATGCAGATCCACGCCTGCATGCTGGCGCTGCACACCGGCAAGCCGGTGAAGATCGTCTACGACCGGTTCGAGTCCTTCTTCGGGCACGTCCACCGGCACCCGGCGAAGATGTACTACGAGCACGGCGCGACCAAGGACGGCAAGCTCGTCTACGTCAAGGCGAAGATGTACTTCGACGGCGGCGCGTACGCCTCGAAGACCCCGGTCGTCGTCGGCAACGCCACCTCGTTGGGCACCGGGCCGTACCAGGTGCCCAACGTCAAGATCGAGGGCTGGGGCCTCTACACGAACAACCCGCCGTGCGGCGCGATGCGTGGCCTCGGTGCCGTACAGCCCGCCTATGCCGTCGAGTCCCAGATGGACAAGCTGGCCAAGGCGCTGGACATGGACCCGGTCGAGCTGCGTCAGCGCAACGCGGTCGAGCAGGGCTACACGATGCACACCGGCCAGGTGCTGGATTCCCCCGCGCCCGTCGCCGAGCTGCTCCAGCGGCTCAAGGACATGCCGTTGCCCCCGGAGAACCGCACCGAACCGGCGGACGTCCGGGACCTGCCGGGCGGCGTATCCAACACCACGCACGGCGAAGGCATGGTCCGCGGTGTGGGCTACAGCGTGATCATCAAGAACGTCTGCTACGCGGAAGGCGCCGACGACTACTCCACGGCGCGGGTGCGTCTGGAGGCCATCGGTGGCGAACCGGTGGCGCTGGTGCACAGCGCGGCGGCCGAGGTCGGCCAGGGCGTGGACACGGTGCAGCAGCAGATCGCCCGCACCGAGCTCGGCGTGGAGCGGGTGACCATTCACCCGAGCGACACCCAGGTCGGCGACGCGGGGTCGAGCTCGGCTTCCCGGCAGACCTACATCACCGGCGGTGCCGTCAAGAACGCGTGTGAAGCGGTCCGCGAGGTGCTCTTCGAGCGGGTCGCCCAGCGTTTCGGCGAGAGCCCGGCGGATCTGTCACTGTCCGGCGGCAAGGTCGTCTCCGCGGTCACCGGTGTCCTCGCCGATCTCGTCGACGTACTCGGTGATGACGCGATCGAGGAGACCAGGGAGTACCACCACCTGCCGACGTACGGGATGGACCCGGAGGCGGGACAAAGCCAGCGGGTGCACGTCCAGCACGCTTACTCCGCGCATCGTGCCGTGGTGGATGTGGACACCGAGTTGGGGCTGGTCAAGGTCGTACAGCTGGACTGTTCGCAGGACGTCGGCAAGGCGGTCAACCCGGACGCCGTCGTCGGGCAGATCCAGGGTGGCTCCACACAGGGCCTCGGCCTTGCCGTGATGGAGGAGATCCAGGTCAAGGACGGCAAGATCCGCAACCCGTCGTTCACCGACTACCTGATCCCGACCATTCTGGATACGCCGCCGATGACGGTGGACGTGATCGAGAAGGCCGACCCGAACTCGCCGTACGGCGTGCGCGGTGTCGGCGAACCGCCCACCATTTCCGCCACCCCGGCGGTCATGAACGCCATCCGCAATGCGACGGGGTTGAGCCTGACTCACGCCCCGGTCAAGCCGGAGCACATCTGCGGCTCCTAGCCGCGCTGACCTCCTGCGAGCCCCCCATCGTCGCCTCGGGTGCGGTGTCCCGTACTTCCGTACGGACAGCGCACCCGGGGAGGCCCCACCGTCTCGGAAAGAAGTGACCATGACCGCACAGGCCGAAGAAACGAATCTCCACGAGCGCGAGCGCGCCTGGATGGACGAGGCGATCAATGTCGCCACCACCAGCGTGAGGAACGGCGGTGGCCCGTTCGGCGCGCTGGTCGTCAAGGACGGTGAGGTCGTCGCGCGGGCGAACAACCAGGTCACCGCGAACCTTGACCCGACGGCGCACGCCGAGGTCAACGCCATGCGGGCCGCCTGCAAGGAGCTGGGCACCTTCTCGCTCGAGGGCTGCGTCCTGATCACGTCGTGCGAGCCGTGCCCGATGTGCCTGTCGTCCGCGCTCTGGGCGCGCGTCGACCGGATCGTCTTCGCCGCCGACCGTGACGACGCCGCGGTGGCTGGTTTCGACGACCGTAAGTTCTACGACCTGTTCGAGAAGCGGCCGCAGTCGATGTGGCCCGCGCAGGTCGAGCACCTGGACCTGCCGAACCGTACGGCGCCGTTCGACGCGTGGCTGGCCAAGACCGACCGTATCGACTACTGAGAACGCGGCGCGCAACACCGAAGGCCAGGTCAGATCTCCTCTGACCTGGCCCTTCTTTTGCCCGCCATCGGAGTGAGGCCGGTGCGTGTCCGACGCTGTCACCTGTCCGCTTTATGCATATTTCCAGCTATGAAGAATGTGCGTACAACACGCCGTGGCAGCAGGACCCGCCGGAGAACCGCCTCGGCCTCGGCGGCCGTGCTCGGGGCGGCCGTACTCGTGGGTCTCTTCGCCTCCTGGGGTTTCGCGGACCCTCTGCCGGGCGGGCTCGGCCCCTGCCTGGGAGACAACTGCCCCGATCCCTACCCCGAGCTCAACAACGGGCCGATCGCCGGGCGGGACAACAACATCAACGTCTTCGTGGGCGGGAACTTCCTCGTCCAGCAGGCAGCCGCCGAGGCCGAGGGCAAGGTGGTCGTACTCGGCGAGTTCGACATGAACAAGAGGCCCGGGGCCTCCCAGGTCTACAACGTGGGAGTCGCGGGTGTGGGTTCCCGGGTTCCCCCGGACAACGGGACGGACTTTCTCTCCGTCGGCGGTGACCTGACCGTCGCGCCCGGTCAGCGGCTGCTCGCCGAGGAGGGCTCGGTCTCCGGAGTCGTACGGTACGGCGGTGACCTCTCCGGCACGGTCATCCCCGCGCCGGTCTCGGACCCCGGCGCGGTGGACTCGTACCAGAGGCTGCGGCTGGACCTCACCGCCGCGAGCCAGTGTTACGCGTACGAGGGCGGGGAGCCCCGGACAGCCACCGGCACCGCGGTCAACAACGGCGACACGACCGTCTTCACCGGCGACGGTTCGTCGGCGATCCAGGTCTTCAACGTGGACTTCGACCTCGCGAGCGGGCGCGGCGGCGCACAGGGGTTCGCCTTCAACGACATCCCGGCGGGCGCCACCGTCCTGGTCAACCTCACGGGCGACACGCGGATGATCAACACGTATATCGCGGGGCTGCCGGACGGGCTGCGCGAGCGGACGCTGTGGAACTTCCCGGACGCGACCACGGTGGAGCTGACGGGCAGTGGGCAGTTCGCGGGCAGCGTGCTGGTGGGCAACGCCGCCAGTACGACGACGGTGACGCTGCCCGGAGTGAACGGGCGCCTCTTCACCACTGGTTCGCTGACGCATACGTCCCCGGTCGGGGGCGGGGGTGGGCAGGAGCTGCACGCCTATCCGTTCAACGGCGACCTGCCTACGTGTGCGGACCCTTCACCGGATCCGTCCCCGGATCCCTCGCCGGACCCGTCGCCGGATCCGTCGCCGGATCCCTCGCCGGATCCGTCCCCGGATCCCTCGCCCGATCCGTCGCCGGACCCGTCGCCTGATCCCTCGCCTGACCCGTCGCCTGACCCGTCGCCGGATCCGTCGCCCGACCCGTCCCCAGACCCGTCCCCCGATCCGTCGCCGGATCCTTCGCCGGATCCGTCGCCAGACCCCTCACCCGACCCGACCCCGGATCCCAGCCCCACCGGAGACACCACGGGTGGCAATACCAGCGGCAGCTCTGGCGGTAACACGGGCGGGAGCTCCGGCGGCAGCTCCGGTGGCAGCACCGGCGGTGGTGAGCTGCCCGACACCGGCGCTGCCGTGTCCACCGATGAGATGGTGCTCGTCGGCGGGCTGGCGACCGCCCTCGTCGCCGCCGGAGGAACGGTCCTCGTCGTGGCGGCGCGACGACGGCGGCGAGAGGCCGCCGAGTAGCCGACCGCGGACGTACCCGGAGGCGGCGGTGCGGGCGGACTTGGCCCCGCCGCCGCCCCGGCCGTCCCGGTCGCCCCCGGCGTCGCTCAATACCATGGACAGGTCGTCATCACAGCCCCCTTCCCCTACCCCTACCCCAGCCCCTTTCGACTTTCGACCTTGCTCGCCCCTACGTCACACCCGGCCAGGACCGTCAGCGCCGAGGAGCGGTCATGCGAGGTAAGCGCCCAGGGAACGGCGGCGGTAGCGGGGGCGGCAGCAGCCGCTGGCCGCTCTTCTTCGGGAACCTGCCGCGCCCGGAGCGCAACATCGTCCTGGACACCCTGCGGGCCGAGACAGTCGGCGGGATGCTCCTGCTCGTCGCCGCCGCTGCCGCACTCCTCTGGGCCAACTCACCGTGGGACGCCTCCTACGACACGGTCCGCAGCACCCACTTCGGCTTCGGGCCACTGGACCTGTCCGTACGCAAATGGGCAGCGGACGGCCTGCTGGCGATCTTCTTCTTCGTCGCGGGCGCCGAACTCAAGCGCGAGCTGGTGGTCGGCGAACTGAGCAGTGCGGCACGGGCGGTGCTGCCCGTGGTCGCGGCGGTCAGCGGCATGGTGATCCCCGCGCTCGTGTACGGGGTCGTGGCCACGTCAGGCGGCGGCACCTGGAACGGCTGGGCCATTCCCATGGCCACCGACATTGCCTTCGCCCTCGGTGTGCTGGCCGTGGTCAACACCCATCTGCCCTCCGCGCTGCGGGCCTTTCTGCTCACCCTCGCGATCGTCGACGACCTGGGCGCGATCATCGTCATCGCGCTCTTCTTCACGTCGTCGATCAATCTGGCGGCGCTCGGCGGGGCCGTACTGGGCCTCGGCCTCTTCTTCTGGATGCACCACGTCAAGCGCGTCAAGGGCTGGTACTGGTATCTGCCGCTCGCCTTCGCCATCTGGGCGCTGATGTACACCAGCGGCGTCCACGCCACCGTCGCCGGAGTCGCGCTCGGTCTGCTGCTCCGGGTCACCAAGAGCGGCTCCCACGACCCACACCAGAAGGGAACGGCCGAGCACATCGTGCACCTCACCCGCCCGATCTCGGCGGGGATCGCGGTCCCGTTGTTCGCCCTCTTCGCCGCCGGCGTGCCGGTCTCGGCCAGTACGCTGACCGACGTCATGGGAAGCCCCGAGCCCCTCGGCGTGGCGCTCGGTCTGGCGCTTGGCAAGACCGTGGGCATCTTCGGCGGTACGTATCTGGCCGCGCGCTTCACCCGTGCCCAGATCAACCCCGATCTGGCCTGGGCGGACGTACTGGCTCTGTCGATACTCGGCGGCGTGGGCTTCACGGTGTCCCTGCTGATCGCGGAGCTGGCCTACCCCGATCCGGCGCAACTCGAGGTCATCAAGGCGGCTGTCCTGCTCGGCTCGCTCGCGGCCGCGGTGGGCGCCTCCGTACTGCTGAGGTTGCGGAATGCCAAATACCGCAGGCTGGACGACGACTGACGGGGGCGCTGACCTACGCTCGATCGTCCACCCCCGCGTTGAGCACGGAAGGCGAGCGACCGACAGATGAGCGAGATATGCGTCATTGGCGGCAGCCGGTACTTCGGTAAGCGCCTGATTCGGCAGTTGTACGACGCCGGGCACCAGGTCAGCGTCGTCAATCGCGGCTCCACCGCGCCGCCCCCGGGCGTCACCCACCTCGTCGCCGACCGGAACGACGAGGCGGCCCTTGCCACAGCGATCGGCTCCCGCACCTTCGACGTGGTGCTGGACCAGGTCTGCTACACGCCGGTCCAGGCGGCGATCGCCGCCCGCGTGTTCGGTGGGCGGGCCGGGCGCTACGTCATGACCTCCACGATCGAGGTGTACGACCCCGCGACCCTCACCGAGCCCGCCGCCGCGGGTGCCGTACGGCCCACCGCCGTGGACGCGCCGGTGCCGGAGACGATGGTGGACCCGCTGAGCTGGCCGGTACGGAGTGAACTCCCCTGGACTGACGAGAACTTCCTCGCGGCCCACTACGCCGAGGGCAAGCGTCAGTCGGAGGCGGTGTTCGCGCGCGAGAGCGGGCTGCCGTTCGTCTCCGTACGGAGCACCCATGTCCTGGGCGGCGGGGCCGAGGAGTTCACCGGCCGACTGGACCACTACGTACAGCGCGTCCTGAAGGGTGAGGAGATCGCCGTGCACGCCGAGACCGTGCCGACGGTCTTCACACACCACCGGGAGATCGCCGACGTACTCCAGTGGGCGGCGGGCGCGGAGTTCACCGGGCCGGTCAACGCCTGCTCGCATGGACCGGTCGAGGTGCGGGAGCTGTGCGAACTGATCGCCGGGCAGGTGGGCCGGGAGCCGGTCTACCGGATCGATGGTGCGAACGCCTCGCCGTTCTCGTACGACCGGCACTACGCGATGAGCAACGCGCGCGGCGAGGAGCTGGGGTTCAGCTTCTCGCACACGGCGGACTGGCTGCCGGAGGCCGTCGCCGAGGCGCTTGCCGCGTAATCCGTTTCGTTTTCCGTGTTCCTTTCCTTTCCCGTGTTCCTTTCCCGTGTTCGTTTTCCGTGACGTTGAGGAGTGACATTCGTGCAGTACCGCCGCATCGGCTCCACCGCTGTCAGCGTGATCGGCCTCGGCGCCATGCCCCTGTCCATCGAGGGCCGCCCGGCCGAGGACCGGTCCTTCGCCACCGTGCACGCGGCGCTGGACGCCGGGGTGACGCTGATCGACACCGCCGACTCGTACCACTGGCACGCGGACGAGGTGGGCCACAACGAACAGCTCATCGCCCGCGCGCTGGCCACGTACGGCGGTGACACCTCCGGGGTGCTCGTCGCGACCAAGGGCGGCCGGGGGCGCCCCGGCGACGGCACCTGGACGGTGAACGGCACCCCCGAGCACCTGAAGCGCGCCTGCCACGCCTCGCTGAAGCGCCTCGGCACCGACGCGATCGGGCTGTACCAACTCCACAAGCCGGACCCGCAGGTGCCCTGGGCCGAGTCCCTGGGCGCGCTGAGCGACCTGCTGGCCGAGGGCAGCATCCGCGCGGCCGGGATCTCGAACGTGGACACGGCGCAGATCCGCGAGGCGCACGCCCTCCTGGGCGACGGTCTCGTCTCCGTGCAGAACCGCTTCTCGCCCGAGGTCCAAGACAGCGAGCCCGAACTGCGGCTCTGCGCCGAGCTCGGGATCGCCTTCCTGCCCTGGAGCCCGCTCGGCGGGATCTCCCGCAGTTCCCTCGACGGCCCGTCCGCACTCGACGGGTCACGGGCGCCCGCGTACGCCGCCTTCCACGAGGTCGCACGGGAGCGCCGGGTCACCCCGCAGCAGGTGTGCCTGGCCTGGCTGCTGGCGCTCGCGCCGGTGGTCGTACCGATCCCCGGGTCGAGCCGCCCGGAGACGGTACGGGCCTCGGCGGAGGCGGCCGACCTGCGGCTCACGGAGGCGGAGGTCGCCCGCCTGACGCGGAGCACCGTGCGGTAGGGGTAGGGGTAGGGGTGGGCGGGTATCGGCCCGGCCCGCGGTGTGTCACCATCCCCGCATGTCATACGCGGATCGCTACATCGCCGAGGACGAGGAACTGCTGCACGCCACACGGCAGCACTGGACCGAAATGGTCGGGGAGTTCATCGTCCTGGTGCTCATCTGGATCGTCGCCGGCGCGCTGTTGTGGGTGCTGCCGCGCGACGAGGACTGGGGCACGTACGCCTCGTACGTGGTGCTCGGCGCGGCCGGGGTCGCCTCGGTGTGGTTCTGGCTGATCCCGCTGCTGAAGTGGCGCAGCACGCTGTACCTCCTGACCACCAAGCGCGTGTACCAGCGCAGCGGCTTCCTGACGAAGACGGGGCGCAGCATCCCGCTCGCCCGCGTGAACGACGTGTCGTTCCGCGCCACGTTGTGGGAGCGGATACTGCGTGAGGGGACGCTCAACGTCCAGTCCGCCTCCGAGCAGGGGATGCTCACGCTGAAGCATGTGCCGGACCCGGAAGGTCTGAAGAACATGATCCACCGGGCGGTCGAGGAAGAGCAGAACCGCCAGCGCATGGGCGGTATGGGCGGCATGGGTGGTCAGCCGATGGGTGGACCCGGCGGGATGATGCCGCCGCCTCCGATGGGCTGACGCGGCCTGCCCCGTCACTTGGCGTCGGCGTAGCACTCCACCACGGCCGTGGTGAACGGAAACCGCGCCGGTGTCTCGCCGAAGGTGAGGCGACCGGCGAGCTCCGAGGCCTCGTGGATGGCGGTGACCACGCGGTCCGCCTCATCGGCCGGGCAGTGCACGATCACCTCGTCGTGCTGGAAGAAGACCAGTTCGGCGGAGAGGTCGGCGGTGGCCTGGCGGAGCGCGGCGAGCATCAGCAGGGCCCAGTCGGACGCGCTGCCCTGGACGACGAAGTTGCGGGTGAAGCGGCCGCGGGCGCGGGTGTTGGTGGAGGCGTAGCCCGGCACCCAGGCGTCCTCGCGCTCCGGCTCCGTGGCCGCCTCCGGTTCCTGGGGGAGGCCCGCCTCGTCGTCCGCCCCTTCGCCTACGGCGGGTGGGCAGGTGCGCCCCAGCCAGGTGCGCACCAGGCGGCCCTCCTCACCCGCGCGGGCCGCGTCGTCGACGTAGGCCACGGCCTGGGGGAAGCGGCGGCGCAGCAGGGCCAGGTTCTTCAGGCCGTCGCCCGAGGTCTGGCCGTAGACCGCGCCGAGCACCGCCAGCTTCGCCATCTCGCGGTCGCCGGAGAACGCCCGGTCCGACACCGCCTGGTACAGGTCGTCGGACCGGCCCGCGACCTCCATCAGGCCCGGGTCGCGGGAGATCGCGGCGAGCACGCGTGGCTCCAGCTGGTCGGCATCCGCGACGACCAGCCGCCACCCCGGGTCGGCGACCACGGCGCGCCGGATGACCTTGGGGATCTGGAGCGCTCCGCCGCCGTTGGTCACCCAGCGCCCGGTGACCGTGCCGCCGGGGAGGTACTCCGGGCGGAAGCGACCGTCGCGAACCCAGTCCTGGAGCCAGGACCAGCCGTGCGCCACCCAGACGCGGTACAGCTTCTTGTACGCGAGCAGCGGCGGCACGGCGGGGTGGTCGATGCCCTCGATCTCCCAGCGGCGGGTGGAGCTGACCTTGATGCCCGCCTGGCCGAAGGCCTTCACCACGTCCGCGGGCAGATCGGGCCGTACGCGGCGCCCGAAGGCCGCCGACACCTCGTCCGCGAGCTCGGCCAGCCGACGTGGCTCGCCGCCGCCCGCGTACCGCTCGCCGAGTAGCTCGCGCAGCACCTCGCGGTGGACGTCGGCGCGCCAGGGCAGGCCCGCTTCGTTCATCTCGGCGGCGATCAGCATCCCCGCCGACTCGGTCGCGGTGAGCAGCCGCATCCGGTCGGGGTGCGCGGTCGCCTCGTACCGCCGCAGTTGGTCCGCGTACACCTCCAGGAGTCCGTCCAGCGGCAGCTGTACGGGGCCCGGCTCGAAGAGCGACGACTGGGCGCCGGGCGCGGCCGCGCGCTGCGGCGGATCGGGCGGTACGGGCCGGTGGTGCAGCCGCGCCCAGGCGGCGGCAGCGGAGCGGGGCTCGCCGAGTCGCCCCTCGTGGCCGAGCAGCAGCAGCTCGGCGTCCTCGATGTCGTAGCAGCGCTCGACCCGCACTCCGGCAGCGAGCAGCCGCGGATAGATCTCCGCCGTCGACCGCCACACCCACCGCGTCACGTCAGGGCGGGCCCGCACCGCCGCCACCAGGTCCGGCTCCTTGATCACATCGCCCGCGGCCCCGCCCTCCCGGTCGAGCGGCACCAGGAGTGCCCCGCCGCCCTCATCGCCGGAGATCGCCCACCGCGTACTCATGGATCGAGTCTGGCACCCGCCACTGACAGTCAGCCGGTGACAGCCAGCGGAACCCGGCGCACGGAGAGATAGTGGCAAGGGAGGCCGGGAGGCCGGGAGGCCAGGACGGGGGACGACGGGGGACGACGGGGGACGACGGAGGAGTCCGCGATGGAAGCGATCGTCTACGAGAAGTTCGGCGGCCCTGGAGTCCTGCGGCTCGCAGACGTCGATGAGCCGCATCCGGGGCCTGGCCAGGTACGCCTGAGGGTTCAGGCCGCGGGCGTGAACCCCATCGACTACAAGATCCGCTATGGCTGGCTGGAGGGGGTCGTTCCCACGACGTTCCCGGCGACGCCCGGCATCGAGGCGGCCGGGGTGGTCGACGAGGTCGGCCACGGCGTCACCGAGCTCAAGGGCGGGGACGAGGTGCTCGGCTGGACCGACACCGGTGCCTACGCCGAGTGCGCGCTGGCCACGGTGGTGGCCGTCAAGCCGCCCGAACTGGGCTGGGAGGAGGCCGCGGCGCTCCCGGTGGCCACCGAGACGGCACAGCGCGTCCTGGACCTGCTGGCCGTGGGAGCGGGGGAGACGTTGCTGCTGCACGGGGCGGCGGGCGCGGTCGGCACGGCGGGGGTGCAACTGGCGGTGGCCCGGGGTGCGCGGGTCATCGGCACGGCGTCCCCGGCGAACCACGACTACCTGCGCGTCCTGGGCGCGGTGCCGGTCCGTTACGGCGACGGCCTGGCCTCCCGGGTCCGCGAGGTGTCCCCCGAGGGGGTCGACGCGGTCTTCGACGCTGCGGGGCGAGGCGCGCTGCCGGACTCCATCGCCCTGCGCGGCGGCACCACCGACCGCATCATCACCATCGCCGACCCGAACGCGCCCGACTTCGGCGTCACCCTCTTGCACGGTGGCAGCCATCACGCGACGGCGCTCGCCCGGCACGCGGCGCTCGCGGCGCGGGGCACGCTGCGGGTTCCGGTCGCGGGGCGGTTCCCGCTCGCCGACGCCGCGAAGGCGATGGAGGTCAGCGAGGGGGGCCACGTACGGGGCAAGCTGGTGCTGCTTCCGTGAACCGTTCCCTCCCTAAAGCGTGAACCCTTCCCTCCCTAAAGGGAGGGGGATAGGGAGGGGGATCAGGATCGATCCTCGACCGCCGCCACGTACGCCTCGATCGCCGACCGCGGCGCGCGGCCGAGCAGCCTCCGCAGCGTGCCCGCCGCCGCGACGCCCCCGCCGTCCAGGAAGCCGCCCGCGATCGCCGAGTACGTCCCGACGATCATCGGTATCTGAAAGTCCCGCTCCACCCACCCGGCGGCGGCCACGCGCGCCGCGTCCAGCGTGCCGGGCGCGTAGGAACCGCCGACCGCGGCCGCCAGCTCCGCCCCGCCCAGGGCGGTCTCGCCGACCAGCTCGTACACCGCACCGGCGTGCGGCGCGGGATCGGTGGCGATCCTGGCCGCCACCTCCGCCAGGTCGTCCCGGGCGACCGCGGCGAGCCGACCGGCACCCAGCGGCGCGGTGATCGTGCCATCGGGACCCGGCGCGGCGATCGCGGCGAGGAACTCCGCGTACAGGCCGTTACGCAGCACCGTCCAGCCCCGCAGTGTCGAGGCACGCAGCCTGCGCTCGGTCCAGCGGTGGGCGAGCGCGTACGCCAGGTGGTCGCCGTCGCCGCTCAGGCTGGTGTAGACGAGGTGGCTGACCCCGGCTTTCTCGGCCGCCGCGATCGCCGCTTCGTGGCGGGCGAGTACGACGTCGTCCTCCCCGAATCCGGCCGAGATCAGCAGCACGGTGTCCACTCCGGCGAACCCGTCGGCGAGCGACGTGGGGTCGTCGAAGTCGATGCGGCGCTCGCCAGCGGCGGGCGCGCGGGTGCCGAGTACGACGTCGGCGCGCCCGGCGAGCCGCCCGGCGATGAGCTTGCCCAGTCCGCCCGAGGCTCCGGTGATCAGCAGCATGGGATGGTTCCCCCCGTTTTCGTGGTTCTTCGTGGTGCGTGTTGACTGGAACCATCGTTATGGGCCGGGTGCGGGAGCGTAAGGAGGCACTTTGATGTCAGTAGGGCACACCGAGGTAACCGAGGTAACCGAGGTAGCCGGGGCGGCCGACCCGGTGATCCATTGCGAGACCCCACAGGGCGAGTGCGGGGTCCGGGACGTGCTGGACCGGCTCGGCGACAAGTGGTCCGTCTACGTCCTGGTCGAACTCACCACGGGCGTGCGCCGCTTCAAGGAGCTGCAGCGCGCGATACCCGGCGGCGTCTCGCAGCGCATGCTCACCCTCACGGTGCGCCGCCTGGAGCGCGACGGCCTGGTGAAGCGCACGGTCTACCCCACGGTTCCGCCGCAGGTCGAGTACGAGCTGACGCCGCTGGGCCGCAGCTTCTCGCACCCCGTCAAGGTGCTCGCCGACTGGTCCATCGCGCACCGCCCGGACATCGCCGCGTCGCGCGCCGCGTACGACGCCGACCACGCCGACCACGCCGACCACTCCGAATCGACGCCCCGCTGATGGACCAGTCGGAAGCCGCCACGCGGGCGGTCGAGCGGGCCTTCGCCGCCGCCCTGTACGCGGACGGCGACGACGGCCTCGACCTCGGCGCCTCGCTGCTCGCCGCCGCGCCCGCGCCGGAGACGGGCCGGGAATTGCTGCGCCGTGGCGCGGAGTTCGTGCGGCGCGCCTGGGAGCGTGGCTGGCAGCCCGCCGACGTCGTACGGCTGCTGCGCCGTGAGCTGCCGGACGCGCGGCACGCCCGTATCGCGGGTGACCTGATCGCCGCCGAGGCGCGCCGCTACACCCGGCTTGAGCCCCGGTGGGCCGGGCAACTGCGCGACCTGGACGCGGCCGAGCCCTGGTGGGGCGCGGACGACACCGGGTACGCCGACGCGCTGGCCCGCCGTGAGTCGGCGGATCGCTTCTCGCTCGCCACGGCCGTACTGGAGGTGCTCAGGCTGCTGCTCCGGCTGCCCGCGATCACGCCGGTCGGGGCGGTGCCGGGCGCCCCCGTCCACGTACCGCCGCCGCATCAGGAGTCCCGGCTGCTCACCCGTATCCGCGCCCTGCTCGCCAAGGCCGAGGCGACGGACTTCCCCGACGAGGCGGAGGCGCTCACCGCAAAGGCGCAGGAGCTGATGGCGCGGCACAGCGTCGATGAGGCGCTGCTCGCGGCCAAGGGCCCGTCGGGGGACGCCCCCGCCGCGTGCCGGATCGGGGTCGACGCCCCGTATGAGACGGCCAAGGCGATCCTGCTGGACGCGGCCGCGACCGCGAACCACTGCCGCGCGGTGTGGCAGGAGGCGCTGGGCTTCTCGACGGTGGTCGGCTTCGAGCCCGACCTGGAGTCGGTCGAGCTGCTCTATACGTCACTGCTGGTGCAGGGGAACGCGGCGATGGCGAAGGCCGAGGCTGCCCAGCGCGCGGCCGGGCGCAAGCGGACCAAGACGTTCCGTCAGTCGTTCCTGCTGGCCTACGCGCACCGCATCGGCACCCGTCTCTCGGACACGGCCGCGCGGGCCACCAGCGAGCGGGCTGCCAGCGAGGCGGGCGCGTCGTTCCTCCCGGTGCTGGCCGCGCGCGACGTCGCGGTCGCGGGGCGTACGGACCAGCTGTTCCCGGAGACGACGGCCACCCGGCTCCGTGGGGCCACGGACGAGGCCGGTTGGACCCACGGCACGGCGGCGGCGGACCGCGCGACGGGCCTGTAGCCACTACTGGCACGTAGGGGGCTGGCCTGCCCGCGGCCCCCACCGGACGTCAGGGCCGCGGTAGCGGCGTCCGCAAGCCGCCAGGCAGCTTGCCGTCATCGGACTTCTGGAAGGTCTCGTCGCCGAGCCCCTCCCAGGAGACCTTCATGGAGGTCGCGTCAACCGACTCGACGCGGCCCGCCGTGCGCGAGCTGTCGCCCTTGCACGTCAGCCGGAACGCCTGGCTGCCCTTGACGTCGCCCACCGAGCCGGAGCATGTGGTGCCCTCCAGGCCGAACAGCGCGGCCTTCTTGCCGTCGACGATCAGCCCGATCGGCTTGCCGTCCGTCATCGCGACCCAACTGCCGTCCAGGCTCGCGCTCTTCCCGTCGCCGCCGCTGCCACCACCCTCGCCATCACCGTCGCCCGAACCGCCACCCGTTCCGGCCGACGCGCCGGCGCTGGTCGTGGGCTTCGCGGTGTCCTTGTCGTCGGCGTTCCCGTCCGACCCGCTGTCACTACAGCCGGTCAGCGCGAGGGCGGCCGCGACACCAGCGGCGGCGGCACACAGACGCAGGTTACGTACACGTACGCGACGAACGGGCTTGAGCACGGGAAGTCCCCCAGAAGACTCGACAGTCGGCTCTACGGGAAAGATGTGAGAGCCGGGCCAAGCTACCAGGACGACTTACGCACCCCCGGCAGGAAGCCCGCGTGCGCCTGCTTGCGCAGATTGACCCGCGACAGCCCGAAGTTACGCAGATAGCCGCGCGGGCGACCGTCCACGCTGTCCCGGTTGCGCACCCGCGTCGCGCTTGCGTCCCGTGGCTGCGCCCGCAGTTCGCGCTGCGCGGCGAGGCGCTCGGCCTCGGGAGTGCTCGGCCTGCGGATGAGTTCCTTCAGCTCCGCCCGCCGGGCGGCGTACCGCGCGACGATCCGCTGGCGCTGCTCGTTCTTCGCGATCTTGCTCTGCTTGGCCATCAGACCTTCACCCCACGCGCGCGAATCCTGGCTACGGCCGCCTCGACCCCGATCGTGTCGATGGTCTTGATCCCCTTGGTGCTGAGGGTCAGTCGGACATGCCGTCCCTCGCTCTCCAGCCAGTACCGCTTGCGCTGGATGTTGGGGTCGAAGCGGCGCGGGCTGCGCCGGTGCGAGTGGGAGATGTTGTTGCCGAAGCCGGGCTGGCGGCCGGTCAGCATGCAGTGCGCGGACAAGGTGGCGTACCTCTCTTCCGTCGTGTTGGTAATGGAAACCGTTTCCATTTACTCTAGCCCACATGGCCCGCAACGAACTACGTCCCGTCATCAAGCTCAGGTCCACGGCGGGGACCGGCTTCACGTACGTCACCCGCAAGAACCGCCGTAACGACCCGGACCGCATGGTCCTGCGCAAGTTCGACCCGCGTGTCGGACGCCACGTCGACTTCAAGGAGGAGCGCTGACATGCAAGAGGGCATCCACCCCGCGTACGGACCGGTCGTCTTCCGGGACCGTGCGGCGAACTACTCCTTCCTCACCCGTTCCACGGCGACCAGCGACAAGACCATCGACTGGGAGGACGGCAACAGCTACCCGGTGATCGACGTCGAGATCTCCAGCGCGAGCCACCCCTTCTACACGGGCACCGCCCGCGTACTGGACACGGCCGGACGCGTGGAGCGCTTCGAGCAGCGCTACGGCCGACGCGGGGCCCACTGATGGCAGCGGAACCCCCCAAGCTGTTCGTCGCCATCGTCGGCGGCCTGCACTCCGACGCCCGTAAGGCGGCGGTGGACCGGCTGCTCGCGTCCGTGCCGGACAGCGTCGCGCTCCACCACGACCTGGCGACCGCCGTCCAGGGAACGGTGACCCGCACCGTCCGCGACCACACCGGCCTGCTGTCCAGCGGCGACGCACCGCTGGTCAATGACTGCGCCTGCTGCGCCCTGCGCGAGGACCTGGTCCCCGAGCTGGAGCGGCTGGCCGACAGCGGCCTGACCCGGCTCGCGGTCGTCGAACTGTGGGACTCCGTCGAGCCCAAGGCGATGGCCGAGGTGGTCGCGGCCAGCGGGCTGACGGTGAGCTCCGTGATCACCGCGGTCGACCCGGCACTGCTGCTTCCGTACCTCGCCAACGGCGACGACCTGATCGAGGCCGGCCTCGCGGCCGCCACCACCGATCAGCGCACCGTCGCCGACACCTGGGCCCGCCAGCTGGAGTACGCCCCGGTCCTGGCCGTCATCGAGAACGACGAGGCGGACGCCGAGGACCGGGCCCTGCTCGCCCAACTGCACCCCACCGCGCGGCAGATCCCCGTCGAGCGCGGCGCGGACCTGGCCGCCGCCGCGCTGGCCGGGTTCGATGTGGAGGCGGCCGCCGCCGCCCAGCACCCCGCCTGCGCGCTGCTCCCCCAAGAGGCGGACGACGCGGGTGTCGGTACGTATGTCTGGCATGCCCACCGCCCCTTCCACCCCGAGCGGCTCTACCAGGCCCTGGAGGACCTGACCTGCGCGGCGGCCCGCAGCCGTGGCCGCTTCTGGCTCGCCGACCGCCCGGACACCCTGCTGGCCTGGGACGCGGCCGGCGGCGCGCTCTGCGTGGAGAACGCCGGGCCCTGGCTGGCCTCGCTGCCGGACGCGGCCTGGGAGATGGTGCCCCCGGTCCGCCGCGCCGCGGCCGCCCTGGACTGGCACCCCGAACACGGCGACTGCTGCCAGCACCTGGTCTTCACCTCGCCCGGCCTGGACCGGGACGGCCTCTCCCAGGTCCTGGAGTCCTGCCTGCTCACCGATGCCGAATACGCCGCGGGACGCGATGCCTGGAAGCGGCTTCCGCCCGCCTTTGACACCCTCCTGGAGGTCTGATGTCCCCCCGCCGCTCCGACGGCCGCAAGCCCGGCAAGTCGCTCAAGCCCCGCCCCAACCCCCTTGACCAGGCAGGCATCACCTACGTCGACTACAAGGACACCGACCTGCTGCGGAAGTTCATCTCCGACCGCGGCAAGATCCGCAGCCGCCGGGTCACCCGGGTGACCGCCCAGCAGCAGCGCCAGTTGGCGCGTGCCATCAAGAACGCCCGGGAAATGGGGTTGCTCCCGTATTCCACCGCGGCGCGGTAAGGCGCGGTAACCAGAGAACCACCCCGCGTGCACGTGCATCCGTCCGTGCGTACGCATGTGAACGCAGCTATGATCCAGAGCAGTTGACCGTTACATCAACCGCCCTTAGATCATGACTGCGTTACCGGGGGAGCGACCTGTGGACCGCGCGTACAACGGCATGGCTGCCACAGAGCTCCACGGGGCTGTCTGGCAGAAGAGCAGGCACAGCAACTCCCAGGGCTCCTGCGTGGAGTTCGCCAAGCTGTCCGGTGGCCGGGTGGCGGTACGCAACTCACGCCACCCGGACGGGCCTGCCCTGGTCTACACGCGTGCCGAGATCGAGGCGATGCTCCTGGGCATCAAGGACGGCGAGTTCGACCACTTGATCTGACGCCCGTCAGCTTGAACTGACGCCTGTCAGCCGTACTTGGTCGGTTTCCAGCCGTACTAGTCCTCCGCCAGCCGGAACAGCGCCCAGACGACCTTCCCGCGCAGCGCCCCCGCCAGCGGGTGCCACCCCCAGCTGTCGCTGAACGACTCCACCAGGAACAGCCCGCGCCCGGACTCGGCGGAGAAGTCCGGGAGTTCCGGGAGTTCGGCCAGGTCGCCCGTGGGGTCCTGGCCGCCGCCGTGCGTCTGAGGCGGCCCCACCACGCTCGGGTCCCGTACCGCGCACACCAGCCGCGAGGCCCAGTGCATCAGGTGCAGCCGTACGGGGGCGTCCTCGTCCCGTGGTACGTCGGCGGAATCAGGAGGTGTGGCCCGCAGGGCCTCGGGTGAAGGGTGGTGGTGGGAGAGGGGCAGGCCGTGCCGCAGCGCGTTGGTGACCAACTCCGAGACGACCAGGGCCACATCGTCGAAGCGGTCGTCCAGGTTCCAGTCGCCCAGGGTCCGGTGGGTGAACTTCCGTGCTCCGCGGACCGCTTCGTACCGTGCGGGCAGCGTGCAGGACGCGGCGCTCGACACGGCCGAGGGGTCTATCGGTGGAAGCCCCTGCCGTAACGGCTCGAGCATGGTCGATCCATTCGTCCCCATGCGAGGCACTCCCCGTTTTCGCGGTCCTGGCGATGTTGCGGTGGTGCGCGGGCCCCATCGTTCCGAATGCGTAGACCGGATGCAAGGGCAGATGCACGTGCACGCGCCGGAGTTGGGCACTCCCGTACCGGTTCTTGCTCTTTTCTTCCTACGTTCACTTTCGTAGTCATCCCGTAAGGGAGTCGTTTCTGTAACCGAACAAGTACGGGCCGGAGCGTTTTAATGGCAGACTTCAGGCGCCGGGGGCCGGGTGCGACACGGGAGGGTGAACCGAGTGATGACCGCAGAGTCGAGTGGCTCGGTGGTAAGGCGGATCTTGCTGGGCTCACAGCTCAGGCGCCTTCGGGAAGAGCGTGGCATCACCAGGGAGCAGGCCGGCTACTCGATCCGTGCCTCTGAATCGAAGATCAGCCGGGTGGAGTTGGGCAGGGTGAGCTTCAAGGCCAGGGATGTCGAGGACCTGCTGACGCTGTACGGCGTCACGGCCGAGTCCGAACGCGGCCCGCTGCTTGCCCTCGCCAAGGAGGCCAATGTCGCGGGCTGGTGGCACAGCTACTCCGATGTGCTGCCCGGCTGGTTCCAGACGTACGTCGGCCTGGAGGGCGCCGCGTCCCTGATCCGGGTCTACGAGGTCCAGTTCGTGCACGGCCTGTTGCAGACCGAGGCGTACGCGCGCGCCGTCGTCCTGCGGGGATCGCCCCGCCTGGGCACGGCCGAGGTCGAGCGACGGGTCGCCCTGCGCCTGGAGCGGCAGAAGGCGCTGGTCTCCGAGCGCGCGCCCCGCTTCCACTGCGTACTGGACGAGGCGGCGCTGCGCCGTCCGTACGGCGACCGTGACGTGATGCGCGGCCAGCTGGAGCACCTCATCGAGTTCTCCGAGCGGCCCAACGTCACCCTGCAGGTCATGCCGTTCAGCTTCGGCGGCCACTCGGGCGAGTCCGGCTCCTTCGCGCTGCTGCGCTTCCCGGAGTCCGATCTCTCGGACGTCGTCTATCTGGAGCAGCTGACCAGCGCGCTCTATCTCGACAAGCGCGAGGAGGTCGCCCAGTACGAGCGGGTCATGGAGCGCCTCCAGCAGGACAGCCCGGGCCCGGAGCAGAGCCGTGACCTGCTCCGTGGCCTGCTTCAACTCTCCTGAGGCGCAAGCGCGTTGAGGCATCAGTACGATGACGGAACATCAGTACGTCAACTACGTCAGCCACGTCGAAGCCTTGACGCTAAGGGGTCGCATGTCCATCTTCACTGATCTCGCTCAGCAGTACATAGACGGCGAATGGCGCCCCGGCAGCGGCTCCTGGGACATCATCGACTTCAACCCGTACGACGGTGAGAAGCTGGCCGCGATCACCGTCGCCACGGCCGATGAGGTGGACCAGGCCTACAGAGCCGCCGAGCGTGCGCAGAAGAGCTGGGCCAAGACCAACGCGTACGCCAGGCGGGCGGTCATCGAGCGGGCGCTGCGGATCATCGAGGAGCGGGAGCAGGAGCTCTCCGAGGCGATCATCGCCGAGCTGGGCGGCACCCCGCTGAAGGCCGCCTTCGAACTGCACCTGGCCAAGGAGTTCCTGCGCGAGGCGATCCAGGTGGCGCTGCGGCCCGAGGGGCGGATCATCCCCTCGCCGACCGACGGCAAGGAGAACCGCGTCTACCGCGTCCCGGTCGGCGTCGTGGGCGTCATCAGCCCCTTCAACTTCCCCTTCCTGCTGTCGCTGAAGTCGGTCGCCCCGGCGCTGGCGCTCGGCAACGCGGTGGTGCTCAAGCCGCACCAGAACACGCCGATCTGCGGCGGGTCCCTGGTGGCCAAGGTGATGGAGGACGCGGGCCTGCCGCCGGGCCTGCTCAACGTGGTCATCACCGACATCGCGGAGATCGGGGACGCGCTGCTGGAGCACCCGGTCCCCAAGGTCATCTCGTTCACCGGCTCCGACAAGGTCGGGCGGCATGTCGCGACCGTCTGCGCCGCGCACTTCAAGCACGCCGTCCTGGAGCTGGGCGGCAACAGCGCGCTGGTCGTCCTGGAGGACGCCGACCTGGACTACGCCGTCGACGCGGCGGTCTTCAGCCGTTTCGTCCACCAGGGCCAGGTCTGTATGGCCGCCAACCGCATCCTGGTGGACCGCTCGATCGAGGCGGAGTTCACCGAGCGGTTCGTCGCCAAGGTCAAGACCCTCAAGACCGGCGACCCGCGCGAGGCGGGCACCGTGATCGGCCCGGTCATCAACGCCTCGCAGGCCGAGTCGCTCACCTCGGTGGTCGAGCAGGCCATCGCCGAGGGGGCCACCGCGCTCGTGCACGGCCGTACGGTCGGCACGCTGGTGGAGCCGAGTGTGCTCGCCGGTCTGCCGGGCGACTCGGAGCTCCTGCGGCAGGAGATCTTCGGCCCCGTGGCGCTGATCGTCCCCTTCGACGGCGAGGACGAGGCGGTACGGATCGCCAACGACACTCCGTACGGCCTCAGCGGGGCCGTGCACACGGCTGACATCGAGCGTGGCGTGAACTTCGCGCGGCAGATCGACTCCGGGATGTTCCACGTCAACGACAGCACGGTGCACGACGAGCCGCCGGTGCCGTTCGGCGGCGAGGGGAACTCCGGGCTCGGCCGCCTCAACGGCGACTCGACGCTGGAGGCGTTCACCACCCAGAAGTGGATCTCCGTGCAGCACGGCAGGAGCCAGTTCCCGTTCTGACCCGGGAGCGGCTGGGGGAGTTGTTGGTCCGAATGGCTGATGCGGACCCTTGCGGACGGGGGCTGACCGCAAGGGTCCGTAGCGTGGTGGGTGTCAAAGGAACAGCACAGCACCACCCCAGCGAAAGGCGGCCCTTTCCATGGTCACTCACGTCAACGCCGAAGCCCCTGGTGACGAGCGCGGCGCCCTGCTGGGCTTTCTCGACGAGGCGCGTGGCGGTATCCGCCGTTCCCTGCTCGGACTGACCGACGAGCAGGCGTCGACCGCGCCAAGCGCCAGCGAACTCTCGCTGGCCGGGCTGCTCAAGCATGTGACCGAGGTCGAACAGGGCTGGATGGCCCGGGCCAGGGGCGAGCAGCCGGCCGTGGCGCGCGACGAGTCGAACTGGCACGAGTGCTTCCGGCTGGTCGGCGACGAGACCGTCGCGCAGCAACTGGCCCTGTGGGAGAAAGTCTCCCAGCAGACCGAGGAGTTCATTCGTACGGTGCCGAGTCTGGACGACACCTTCGCGCTGCCGGACGACCCGTGGCTGCCCAAGGAGAACGTCTCGATGCGCTGGGTGATGCTCCGGCTCATCAGCGAGATGGACCGGCACGCGGGCCACGCCGACATCATCCGCGAGACGCTGGACGGCAAGACGGCGTTCGAACTGATCGCGCTCCAGAGCGCCGAGAGCCGCGCCTAGGGCTGGACAAGAAGTCACGACAGGTCGCCCATCGTCCTCTCCGCCATGGAGGTAGCCTAGTCAAAGTTGAATACAAAGGGAGAGGGAGTGGGTCATGTCAGCCATCCGGCTTCTGGTGCTCGGCGCGATCCGCCAGCACGGGCAGGCACACGGCTACCAGGTGCGCAACGACCTGGAGTACTGGGGCGCCCATGAGTGGTCCAACGCCAAGCCCGGGTCGATCTACCACGCGCTGAAGCAGATGGCGAAGCAGGGCCTGCTGAAGGCGCACGAGATCGCCCCCTCCACGGCCGGTGGCCCCCCGCGTACCGAGTACGAGGTCACCGAGCACGGCACCGAGGAGTATTTCGCGCTGCTGCGCGAGGCACTGCGCACGTACGACCAGAAGGCGGACGTGCTGTCCGCGGGCATCGGCCTGATCGTCGACCTGCCGCGCGACGAGGCCGTCGCGCTGCTCCGCGAGCGGGTCGCGGGCTTCAGGGAGTGGCGGCGCTCGGTCACCGAGTACTACACGCCCGAGGAGGGGCCCCAGTCGCTGGGCCATATCGGCGAGCTCATGAACCTGTGGGTGCACCAGGCGGACGCCGGGGCGGAGTGGACCGAGGGTCTGGTCGAGCGGATCGAGTCGGGCGCGTACACCTTCGCCGGTGAGGGGCAGCCGTTCGTGGGCGTACTGGGCGAGGGCGAGGAGAATCCGTACGCGACGGGGGTGCCGCACGCGGAGGATCAGCGCTAGGCGCGCGCACAGTGTCAGCACGGTGCCAGTGCCAGCACAGTGCCAGTGCCCTCAGTGGTGGAAAGCCGTCGCCCTCGCCTCGCCCTGACCCAGCGGGTGCGGCTGGCGCCGCAGTTCCGGAAGCAGCCGCCGCAGGTCGTCCACCAGCAGCTGCGCGAGGTCGGCCGAGAAGCCGTTGCGGCAGACCACGCGCAGGACGGACAGATCCCGCCGGTTCGCCGGGAAGGTGTACGCGGGCACCAGCCAGCCGTGCTCGCGCAGCCGCCGGGACACGTCGAAGACGTCGTACGCCCGCACATCCGGCGCCATGGTGAAGGCGAAGACCGGCAACTCATCGCCATGGGTGAGCAGCACGAAGTCGCCAAGGGAGTCGATCCGCTCCGCGAGGGCCCGAGCGACATCCCGCGTCGACTGCTGGACGGACCGGAAGCCCGCGCGGCCCAGGCGCAGAAACGTGTAGTACTGGGCGACCACCTGGGCTCCGGGCCGGGAGAAGTTCAGGGCGAACGTCGGCATGTCGCCGCCCAGGTAGTTCACGCGGAAGACCAGTTCGTCGGGCAACTCCGCCGCCGACCGCCACAGCGCCCAGCCGACACCGGGATAGACCAGGCCGTACTTGTGCCCGGAGGTGTTGATGGAGGAGACCCGCGGCAGCCGGAAGTCCCAGACCAGATCCTCGTCGAGGAAGGGGGCGACCATGGCCCCCGAGGCGCCGTCGACATGCACGGGGATGTCGAGCCCGGTGCGCTCCTCCAGCGCGTCGAGAGCCGCGCAGATCTCCGCCACGGGCTCGTACGAGCCGTCGAAGGTCGAGCCGAGTACGGCGATCACGCCGATGGTGTTCTCGTCGCAGAGCTCGGCGGCGGCCCCCGGGTCGAGATGGAAACGCTCCCCCTCCATGGGCACCTGACGCGCCTCGACCTCCCAGAAGGCGCAGAACTTCTCCCAGCAGACCTGGACGTTGACGCCCATCACCAGGTTGGGGCGCGCGGAGGCCGGGTAACGGTCGGCGTTCCGCCGCGCCCAGCGCCGCTTCAGCGCCATGCCCGCGAGCATGCAGGCCTCGCTGGAGCCGGTGGTCGAACAGCCCACGGCGGCCGACGGGTCGGGGGCGTTCCACAGGTCGGCGAGCATCGTCACACAGCGCCGCTCCAACTCGGCCGTGCGTGGGTACTCATCCTTGTCAATCATGTTCTTGTCCCGGCACTCCGCCATCAGGACCGTGGCCTGCGGCTCCATCCAGGTGGTGACGAAGGTGGCCAGGTTGAGCCGGGAGTTGCCGTCGAGCATCAGCTCGTCATGGACCAGCTGATACGCGAGTGAGGGGGCGAGCGGACCGTCCGGCAGCCGGTGCCGGGGCGGGGCGGAGACCATCCCGGCCGCCGGGTCGGCCTCGACGAAGGGATTGAGGGAGAGCGCGCGGTCGGGGTCGCCGACGCCTCGGTGCAGTGCTGCCACGTACGGCCTTCCTCAGCTCGCGCGGCTGGCGGCTAGTCCTCGTCCTCGGCGGCGGCCAGTCCCCGTTTCAGGGCCCGGGTCATCTTGACGACCCGCTCGGCCTGCACCTTGGCGGCGGTCAGGGTCGTCTCCTCCACCGCCAGCTCACCCTCGCCGCCCGAGACATGCGAGGTGCCGTACGGGTTGCCGTCGGTGAACTTGCTGGGGTCGGTGTAGCCGGGGGCGACCAGGATGCCGCCGAAATGGTGCATGGTGTTGTAGAGGGCGAGCAGCGTCGACTCCTGCCCGCCGTGCAGGGTGGCCGACGCGGTGAATCCGCTGTAGACCTTGTCGGCCAGCTTCCCTTCCTGCCACAGGCCGCCCAGGGTGTCGAGGTACTGCTTCAGCTGCGAGGTGACGTTCCCGTACCGGGTGGGCGAGCCGAACAGCACGGCGTCCGCCCAGACCATGTCATCCGGTGTGGCCTCAGGGATATCGGCGGTGGCCTTCGCGTTGGCGGCCCAGGCCGGGTTGGAGTCGATCGCGGACTGCGGGGCGAGCTCCTGCACCCTGCGCAGCCGTACCTCCGCCCCGGACCGCTCCGCGGTCTCGGCCAGCTCCTTGGCGATCTCGGCCACGGTGCCGGTGGACGAGTAGTAGATGACGGCGACGTTCACGGGCGTGGGCGTGGTCATGGGGGCTCCTTTGCCGTGCTGGATGCCACGCGGTTCACAGTATGTGGACAAACCCGACATGGCAGCTCGAGAGAAACCGGGCTTGCACCTCACGCGACGTGAGGCATCAGGCTCAGTGACGTACCGAGCACGACGAACACACGACGACACGAAGAGAGCGGGCGATGAGCTACTCAGTAGGACAGGTCGCCGGTTTCGCCGGGGTCACGGTGCGCACTTTGCACCACTACGACGAGATCGGACTGCTCAGCCCGAGCGGCCGCAGCCACGCGGGCCACCGGCGTTACGACGACCGGGACCTGGACCGGCTGCAGCAGATCCTGTTCTACCGGGAGCTCGGATTCCCGCTCGACGAGGTGGCGGCCCTGCTGGACGACCCGGAAACGGACCCGCGGGAGCACCTGCGGCGCCAGCACGACCTGCTGTCCGCCCGGATCGTCAAGCTCCAGGAGATGGCCGCCGCCGTCGAAACCGCCATGGAGGCACAGAAGATGGGCATCAACCTCACACCCGAGGAGAAGTTCGAGGTCTTCGGGGACTTCGACCCCGACGCGTACACGGAGGAGGCCGCCCAGCGCTGGGGCGACTCCGACGCCTACAAGGAGTCGCGGCGCAGGACCGCCAGCTACACCAAGGAGGACTGGCAGCGCATCAACGACGAGTTCGCCGCGATCCACGCCCGGATGGGCGACCTGCTCGCCCGGGGCCTCCCGGCCGACTCCGCCGAGGCGATGGACGTCGCCGAGGAGCACCGCGGCTTCATCTCACGGCACCACTACGCGTGTTCGTACGACATCCACACCGGCCTCGGCGAGATGTACGTCGCGGACGAGCGCTTCACCGCGTTCTACGAGTCCATCCGGCCCGGCCTCGCGGCGTACCTGCGCGACGCGATCCGGGCGAACGCCGCGCGCAACAGCTGACGGGCCGCTCCGCACTCGCTTACCTGGCAGGTAATCGAGTGCGGAGCACGGCCATGCCACGATCGTTCGCGTACGAAGCCCGACCGCCTGCCCGACCGACCGACTCACGGAACGGGAGGACGCCACGCCCGGCGTCCCCGAGGGCTACGACCCGACGGGCGTCGCCCAGGCGATCCGCGAGGCCCTGCCCGCCGAGTAGCGCGGCGTCGCCCCCAGGACGGTCAGGTCGCCCCCAGGACGGTCAGTCTTGGCGGGAGCCCGAGGGCACGCGCGCGTGGCGGCCGCGCTTGGGGGTGGTGGGCGGCTCCGGGGGCTTGCCCTGCGCGCGGTGTTCCCACACCAGTACGGCGATCACGACGGCGGCGCCGAGCGCGACCAGACCGAAGGTCAGACCGACCGAGCCACTGGGGGAGAGCAGGTTGCGGTCGTCGTCCTGCCAGGGCCACAGCGCCCGCAGCGAACCGGCCATCAGGCCGGTCATCACGACCAGCGTCATGTGGTGGTAGTTCTCAAGGAGCCACTTCAGCAGCTTCACGAAGAGCGCGAGCCCCACCACACAGCCCAGCGCGAAGGCCCCGACATAGCCGAAGTCGCGCTCGTTCACGGCGTCGATCGTCGGCTCGTAGAGGCCCATGGTCAGCAGGAGGAACGAGCCGGAGATGCCCGGCAGCACCAGCGCGCAGATGGCGATCGAGCCCGAGAGGGCGACCACCACCGGGTTGGTGGGCATGTTGCCGGGCGGCAGCCCGGTCAGGGTGAAGGCACCCACCGCGAACACCAGGCAGAGCACATAGTTCCCGGCGGTCCAGCGCTGCCCCGAGCCGGAGTACGGCACCCACAGCGAGGCGAGGACCAGGCCGAAGAACGTGGCGTACGCGAACTGCGGGTGCTCCTCGACCACGGGGGCGATCAGCTTGGCCGCGAGCACCAGGGCCGCCGCCATGCCCACCAGGAGCGGGACCAGGACGCTCCAGTCGACGTTCCTGAGCTCGGCCTTGGCCCGGGCGCCGCCGCGTCCGCGCGGCAGGTCGCTCACGGCCAGCCGCAGGGCGCTGGTGACATGACCGGCGCCGCCGATCAGCTTCTCGTACACGCCGGTGATCAGGGCGACGGTGCCGCCGCTGACGCCGGGCACGGCCTCCGCGGTGCCGATGAGCGCGCCACGGAAGGCGTTGAAGACGTGGTGGCCGGATGGCTTCGCCATGATCTCCTGTTTTCGACTTTCGGCTCTTGGCCGTGATCCGGCCCTCGGCCGGGTTTCGGCTCTGGGGCGAGGCTCGGCGCTCGGCAGCGGAAGGGCAGCAGGCGACTATCGTAGGCGCCGCGTCGGCATGCCTGTAGCCGGGATGCCGGTAGCAGGGACGCGCTCGGGATGCGCCCGGCGGCTTCCGGGGGCCTGTGGCAGGCACCCTCAGAAGCCGCGGGTCCGCTTCAGAAGCCGCGGGTCCGCTTCGCCGCGCTCCGGCCCGCCGGGCTCGCCGCCCCGGGCCGTCGCAGGAAGAGGCGGGCCAGCTCCCCGCCCAGGTTGACGCCGATGGCGATGGCCAGGGCCAGCGTGACCGCCTTGGACAGCGAGGACAGACCCTGCGGGATGTCGCTACGGGCGATCTCCAGAAGGCCGAAGTAGAAGGCGCTGCCCGGCAGCAGCGGCCCGATCGCCGCCGTCACGTATGGGAGCGCGGAGGCGAACCGGTAGCGCGACAGCAGCTGCCCGAAGAGCCCGACCAGACCGGCCGCGGCCGCCGTCGCGGCCACCGGCGACATGTGACCCGCGGTGGCCATCGCGCCGAACACGACCCAGGCGACCCCGCCGTTCAGGGTCACCATGAGCACGGTGGAACGTTCCTGCTGGAGCAGTACGGCGAAGGAGAAGCTCAGCGCCATGGCCGCCGCGATCTGGATCAGCGGGCGGCTGGGGCTGTGGATCGCCGTCTCCGGGTTCAGCCCCGCGCCGAGCGCCAGGCCCAGGGAGAGCGCGATCAGGACCCCGCAGACGATGCCGACGATGAGATAGGCGACTTCGAGCAGCCGGGCGGCGGCCGTGAGGTAGTAGCCGGTCAGCCCGTCCTGGACGCCCGCCACCAGGGCCCGCCCCGGGATCAGCGCGAAGAGCCCACCGGTGATCACCGCGGAGGCCTTCACGCCGGGCAGGTCGAGCAGACTGATCGCACAGCCCATCGCGGCCGGAGGCATCGCCGCCACCACGAACTGGTAGAACTCCGGCATCCCGCGCCCCGCGGCCAGCCAGGCCAGCCGGTCGCCGAGCATCGCCCCGAGCGCGGCGGCCACGAACACCACCACACCACCGCCGACCAGTGTGGCCGCCGCCCCGGCCAGCAGTCCCGCGGCCGCGGTGAGCGCCCAGCCGGGGTAGGGGTGGCGGTTCCTCCGTATCTCGGCGAGCCGCCGGTAGGCCTCCTCCAGGGACACCTCGACCTGAGTGGAGCCGATGTCGTCGACCAGGCGGTAGACGGCCGCGAGCCGGGTGTAGTCGGTGCCCCGGCGGCGTACCGTCCTGGTGGCCGTCACCGGGTCCTCCACCAGGGACGGCTGGTACGAGATCGACAGTTCGGTGAAGGTGACGTTCGGCTCGCAGCGGTCGAGCCCGTACGAGCGGGTGACGGCGAACAGCGCCGCCTCCACGTCCTCGGCGCCCTCACCGCCCGCCAGCAGCAGCTCGCCGATACGCAGGGTCAGGTCCAGGACGCGCGGAACGGCGGGGCCCGACTCGTCCTCGTGCCGCTGCGTGGCCTCCGGCGCCGGGCGTTCGGCCGCCGGGGTGCGCAGCATCGTACGCATCTGGTCCTGCCAGGGCGCCCCCCTGATCAGTTTGATCATGGGGACGCCCTCGGCGGGCGTGAAGTGGGCCGGTGGGCGAGCTTCGAAGGAGGGGGGCGGGGTGAAGGCCGAGCTCTCCGCGTCCTCGTGAGCGGGCGGAATCCGCAGGCCCCGCGGAACGGTGAACTCCGACGTCGGATGTTCCTCGGCCTCGACCGGGAGCGCCGTGTCGTAGCCGCCCACCGGAGCGAAGGCGCTGTGTGCCTCGTCCGACTGCGGTTTGCGGTCGTCGTCGTCCGACGCGACGCCACCTACCGAGCCACCCACTGAATCCAACCTCGTCTTTCCGGCCTCTCTCTGCCTCTTAGCTCTCTGTCGCTCCGGGGTTCGGCCTCCGGTAGGCCCAGTATGCGCATGGACACGCGAACGGGCCGGGCGAGCCCCCCTCAGGGAGCTGCCCGGCCCGTCCGCCAGTCAGGTGCGCTAACGCGCCAGGTGCGCTCACACGCCAGGTGCCTCAGTGGCCGCCCTGCGCCTGGAGGCGCTTGTACGAGGCCTCGATCTCGGCCTCGGCCTCGGTGCGGCCGACCCAGTTGGCGCCCTCGACGGACTTGCCGGGCTCCAGGTCCTTGTAGACCTCGAAGAAGTGCTGGATCTCCAGGCGGTCGAACTCGGAGACGTGGTGGATGTCCCGCAGGTGCTCCACGCGCGGGTCCGACGCGGGGACGCACAGCAGCTTGTCGTCGCCGCCCGCCTCGTCCGTCATACGGAACATGCCGATGGCGCGGCACTTGATGAGGCAGCCCGGGAAGGTGGGCTCGTCCAGAATGACCAGCGCGTCCAGCGGGTCGCCGTCCTCGCCGAGGGTGTTCTCGACGAAGCCGTAGTCGGCCGGGTAGCTGGTCGACGTGAACAGGCGGCGGTCCAGGCGGATACGACCGGTCTCGTGGTCCACCTCGTACTTGTTCCGCGAACCCTTCGGAATCTCGATCGTTACGTCGAACTCCACCGGTGGCTCCTCCATGATCAGCACATACAACGAAAACGAATGGGTGCTGCGTCCTCCCGGGGCACGACCACATCAGTGGTGTCGCCACGGGCCCCGAACCCCCAGCCCTTTGGGTGGCCACGGCCACCGGGATGCGATCCCGCGGCAAGACGCAGTGATTAAGTGTCCCTCACGCAAGCTGGTGATCGCGAAAGGGGCTGTCCCGTGGTGCCCGAGCTCAAGGCCCGGCGGTGGCCGAGACGTCTGAAGCTCCCGGAGATTCCGCGGCCCGCGAGGGCGAGGAAACTCCAGACTTGGCAGGTCACAGCGGGTGCGGCCACGGTTGGCCTGGCGCTGGCGGCCGGGCTGGTGACCGCGGCCGGTCCCTGGGACTCAGGCCAGCGTACGGCCGAGCGGGAGTGGGCGGCTTCGCAGAGCCGCGACGGTGGCGCAGATCACGGCCGCGGTACGCCGAAGGGGCCCGGGCCTGGGCCCGCGCTGAGCGCGCCGCCGGTGCTGGCCGCGCTGGGGGCGCGTACCGGCGCTGGTCCCGGACCGGCCGGGGACGCCATCGCGGACGTACTCGATCCGCTCCTGAAGGACCCCTCGCTCGGCGAGCTGCGTACCGCGTCGGTCGTCGACGCGGTGACAGGCGATGAGGTGTACGGGTCCCGGGCGGGCGACGCGGTCACCCCCGCGTCGACCATCAAGATCGCCACGGCGGTCGCGGCGCTCTCCACGCTCGGTGCTGACCACCGCGTCGAGACGCGGGTGGTCGCGGAGCCGGACGGCGGGGAGATCACGCTGGTCGGCGGCGGCGATCCGACGCTCAGCGCACGCGAGGACACCGGAGGCGGGGCGAGCCTGCGGGCGCTGGCCGATGCCACGGCCAAGGCGCTGAAGGATCGTTCCGGCGGACGGGACGGCGGGCAGGGTGGCGACGGCGGCGAGGGCGAGAGCGTGCGGCTCTCGTACGACGACTCGCTGTACTCGGGACCCGTACTGCACCCCATCGGCCCCAACGACAACATCGCCCCGGTCTCCGCCCTGATGGTCGACCAGGGGCGTCTGGACGACTCCACCGCCGGTCCGGCGCCGCGCGTCGCCGACCCCGCTCTGGAGGCGGCCCGCGCCTTCGCCGGGCTGCTGCGCGACCGCGGCGTCCAGGTGCAGGGCGATCCGCACCCCGCGAAGGCGGGCGACGGCGCCACGACCCTCGCGCGGGCCAAGTCGGCCCCGGTGGCCGCCCTGGTCGAACGCATGCTGACCCGCAGCGACAACGACATCGCCGAGGCGCTGGTACGGCAGACCGCGCTCGCCGCCGACGAACCGGCCAGCTTCGACGGTGGCCGCCGGGCCGTCACGGACGCCCTGGCCGCGCTGGAACTTCCGCTGAGCCGCGCCAGGCTCGCCGACGGGAGCGGCCTGGACCGCGCGGACAAGGTCACCTCGCGGCTGCTCACGGCGCTGCTCGCCCGCGCGGCCGACCCCGAGCACCCCGAGCTGCGCCCTGCCCTCACCGGCCTCCCCGTCGCGGGCTTCACCGGAACCCTGCGCGGCCGCTACGACGACCCCGCCACGGCCACCGGCACCGGCCTGATCCGCGCCAAGACCGGCACCCTCACCGGCGTCAACACTCTCGCGGGCACGGTCGTCGACGCCGAGGGCCGCCTCCTCGCGTTCGCCTTCACGGCCTCGGGCACCACGAACCCCAAGGCGGCCCAGACCACCCTCGACCAACTGGCCACCACCGTCGCCAACTGCCCCTGCCACTAGCCAAGGGGCGTGAGGCCGCACACACCCGCCCGCATTCCCCGCACGGGACGCGGGGCCGGGGGCGGGCCGACGGAGGGGCCGTCGCAGGGCTCACCGCAGGGCGGTTGGCCTGGGTGGTCGGGGTGGGGCATGACGAGCATCGGCGGTGCGGAGCTGGTCGACTGGCTGTGTTCTCCCGGGGGACAACCCCCGGACCCCCGGCCGGGGGCGGGCTGGCCGTGGGGCCGTCGTAAGGCTCACCGCTGGGGCGGTCGAGCACGTACGGTTGACGCATGACGAGCATCGGTGGTGCGGAGATGGTCGACTGGAATCTCGCGGTGGCGACCGCGACCCGACTGGTGAGGCCGGGTCCAGAGGTAAGTCGCGACGAGGCGCGGGCCATCGTCGCGGAGCTGCGTCGACATGCCAAGTCCTCGGAGGAACATGTCCGGTCCTTCACCCGGATGGGACCCGATCACGGAGGTGAGGGCGGCCCGCTGCACGACACCCCGGTGCTGGTCGTCGACCGCCCCGGCTGGGTGCGGGCGAACGTCGCCGGGTTCCGGGAGGTACTGAAGCCCCTCCTGGAGAAGATGCAGGACCGCCGCCCCGGCGGCCCCGGCGGCGCCATGCTCGGCGCCGTGGGCGGCAAGGTCACCGGCGTCGAGCTGGGCATGCTGCTGTCGTTCCTGGCCTCCCGGGTGCTGGGCCAGTACGAGACCTTCGCCCCCGCCAGCCGCGACCTCCCCGCCGCGCCGAACGGCGGCGGCCGGCTGCTCCTCGTCGCCCCGAACATCGTGCATGTCGAGCGCGAACTGGAAGTGGACCCGCACGACTTCCGGCTCTGGGTGTGCCTGCACGAGGAGACCCACCGCACGCAGTTCACCGCCGTGCCCTGGCTGCGCGATCACCTTGAGGGCGAGATCCAGTCATTCCTCGGCGAGACCGAGGTCGACCCGATGACCATCCTGGAGCGCTTCCGGGAGGCCGCGTCCACGCTCGCGGGCCAGCGTCCCGAGGGCGATGACGACGACGGCGGCCGGTCCATCGTCGAACTGGTGCAGACGCCCCAGCAGCGGGAGATCCTCAACCGGCTGACCGCGGTGATGTCCCTGCTCGAGGGGCACGCCGACTTCGTCATGGACGGCGTCGGACCGGACGTCGTCCCCTCCGTCGCCGAGATCCGGGAGAAGTTCCAGCAGCGCAGGGCCCGCGGCGCTTCCCGCCTTGACCAGGCGCTCCGTAAGCTCCTCGGCCTGGACGCCAAGCTCCGTCAGTACCGCGACGGCGAACGTTTCGTCCGCGCCGTCGTTGACGAGGTGGGCATGGACGGCTTCAACCGCGTCTGGACGTCGCCCAACACACTCCCCACCAAGGCAGAGATCGCCAAACCGGCGGACTGGGTCGCGAGGGTGCACCGTAAGGCAGAGTCGTGAGCTGTTTGCTGCCGATGGCAGAAGGAAGCCCCGGCAATCACCCGTCCGAGGGACCGTGAGCCATGAGTAGGCGTGCAATGCTCGGGTAGCGGCTCGGCTCTGTCACCATCGACACACTCTGAGTGACCGATCCTCGGTTGCTCCGTGGTCATTTCGTCATTCCTTGGTCGCAGAGTCGAGTCCACCCCCCGAACTTCACGAAGGGAACGGGCAATGGGTCCCCATCCCGCGGTCGCGGCGATACGCCTGGCAGTTCGCCGCGTCCTCCATGACGTACTCACCGATCTAGCCGCACACGATCCCGCATACGAGCACGAGCGAGAGCACGCGCACGGTCACGCGCACGACCGCGTACGTGATTACGCGCACACCGCGTCCCCCTCGGCCTCCGCACCCCCCGCACTCCCCGCACCCCCGGCACCTCCCGTAGCCCCCGCGGCCGGGCCGCCTCGCACGCCGCTCGTGCTCGTAGCCTGCTCCGGCGGCGCCGACTCCATGGCGCTCGCCTCCGCCCTCGCCTTCGAAGCCCCCAAGCTGGGCATCCGGGCCGGTGGCATCACCGTCGACCACGGCCTGCAGCCCGGCTCCGACCTGCGCGCCGCCGAAGTCGTCGCGCGCCTCACCGCCCTGGGCCTCGACCCCATCGACTCCGTAGCGGTCTCGGTCGGCCGCGACGGCGGACCGGAAGCGGCCGCCCGCGACGCCCGGTACGCCGCCCTTGACGCCGCCGCCGAGCACCACGGCGCCGCCGCCGTCCTGCTCGGCCACACCCGCGACGACCAAGCGGAAACCGTCCTGCTCGGCCTGGCCCGTGGCTCCGGTATCCGCTCCCTGTCCGGCATGGCCGCCGTCTCCGGACGCCCCGGCGCCACCAGCCGCTACCGCCGCCCCTTCCTCCAGCTCGACCGGCAGACCGCCCGCAAGGCCTGCATGGTCCAGTCGCTGCCCGTCTGGGACGACCCGCACAACGCCGACCCCGCCTACACCCGCTCCCGCCTGCGCCACGAAGGCCTCCCCGCACTGGAGAAAGCTCTCGGCAAGGGCGTCGTCGAGGCCCTCGCCCGTACGGCCCAGCTGTCCCGCGATGACGCTGACGCCCTGGACGCCTGGGCCGCCCAGGCCGAGACCTCCGTACGCGACGAAAACGGCCAGCTGCGCTGCGCCGAGCTCTACGCCCTGCCACCCGCCGTACGCCGCCGGGTGCTGCGCCGCGCGGCCATCGAGGCGGGTTCACCGGCCGGTTCGCTCTTCGCCCGGCACATCGAGGAAGTCGACCGGTTGATCACCGCCTGGCGCGGCCAGCGGGCCATCAACCTCCCCGGTCGCGTTGAGGCGCGCCGCCAGGGTGGCAGACTGGTCATTCGGCAAGGCTGACCGGCGAACCGAAAGTGATGTGCGGGTGGACGCGAAAGACATGGGAACCGACCTGAAGTCGGTACTCATCACCAAGGAAGAGATCGACGCGAAGCTGGCCGAGCTGGCATCGAAGATCGACGCGGAGTACGAGGGCAAGGACCTCCTCATCGTCGGCGTCCTCAAGGGCGCCGTGATGGTGATGGCGGACCTGGCGCGTGCCCTGTCCACCCCCGTCACGATGGACTGGATGGCCGTCTCCTCGTACGGCGCGGGCACCCAGTCCTCCGGCGTGGTGCGCATCCTCAAGGACCTCGACACTGACATCAAGGGCAAGCACGTCCTGATCGTCGAGGACATCATCGACTCCGGGCTGACCCTGTCCTGGCTGCTCTCCAACCTCGGCTCCCGCGAGCCCGAGTCGCTGAAGGTCTGCACCCTGCTGCGTAAGCCGGAGGCGGCCAAGGTGGCCATCGACGTGGAGTGGGTCGGCTTCGACATCCCCAACGAGTTCGTCGTCGGCTACGGCCTGGACTTCGCCGAGAAGTACCGGAACCTCCCGTTCGTCGGCACCCTCGCCCCGCACGTCTACGGCGGCTGACCCGGCCCCAGCGCGTTGCCCGCCCCGGCCGGGAACCCTTCTCGGGTTCCCGCCGTTGGAGCAGGGGAAGACGGGTTTGCCCGCCGTCCCCTGCGGCTTCGGGTGACAATGCTGAGGTACCGTCCGAAGAGCAGTCTTCAGATCAGTCTTTTCAGTCTTTATCAAACTCACTATGGCAGGAGGGACGGGGCGACACCGCTCCGTATGGATGGACGTGAAGCGATACTTCCGTGGGCCGGTCATGTGGATCGTGCTGGCCGTCCTCGCCGTGGTCGTGTTGATGCAGGTCGTCGGTTCTTCCGGCGGCCACAAGACAGTGGACACCGGCAAGGTCGTACAGGCGATCGACGACAAGCAGGTGGAGAGCGCCAAGCTCACGACCGGCGATGAGCAAAAGATCAAGGTCGAGCTGAAGGACGGCGCGGACAAGGACAAATACGGCGGCAGTGCCAAGATCCAGGCCAGCTACATCGGCGACCAGGGCACCCAGCTCGCCAACAAGCTCCAGGAGCACTACGAGAACGGCGACATCGAGAAGAGCTACACGGTCTCGCCCGAGAAGCAGAACATGTTCGTCACGTTCCTGCTCTCACTCCTGCCCTTCATCCTGATCATCGTTGTCTTCCTCTTCCTGATGAACCAGATGCAGGGCGGCGGCTCCCGCGTCATGCAGTTCGGGAAGTCCAAGGCCAAGCTGATCACGAAGGACACCCCCAAGACGACCTTCTCGGACGTCGCGGGCTCCGACGAGGCCGTCGAGGAGCTCCACGAGATCAAGGAGTTCCTCCAGGAACCGGCGAAGTTCCAGGCCGTCGGCGCCAAGATCCCCAAGGGCGTGCTGCTGTACGGCCCGCCCGGCACCGGTAAGACGCTGCTCGCGCGTGCTGTCGCGGGCGAGGCCGGGGTGCCGTTCTACTCCATCTCGGGTTCCGACTTCGTCGAGATGTTCGTCGGTGTGGGTGCCTCGCGTGTCCGCGACCTCTTCGAGCAGGCCAAGGCGAACGCCCCGGCGATCGTCTTCGTCGACGAGATCGACGCCGTCGGCCGCCACCGCGGCGCCGGCATGGGCGGCGGCCACGACGAGCGCGAGCAGACGCTCAACCAGCTGCTCGTCGAGATGGACGGCTTCGACGTGAAGGGCGGCGTCATCCTGATCGCCGCCACCAACCGGCCCGACATCCTGGACCCGGCGCTGCTGCGCCCCGGACGTTTCGACCGGCAGATCGCCGTCGACCGCCCGGACATGCAGGGCCGTCTGGAGATCCTCAAGGTTCACCAGAAGGGCAAGCCGGTCGCCCCGGACGTCGACCTCTCCGCCGTCGCCCGGCGTACGCCGGGCATGACGGGTGCCGACCTGCAGAACGTCCTGAACGAGGCGGCGCTGCTCACCGCCCGCAGTGACAAGAAGCTGGTCGACAACCACTTCCTGGACGAGGCGATCGACCGCGTCATCGCGGGCCCGCAGAAGCGGACCCGGGTCATGTCGGACAAGGAGAAGAAGATCACCGCGTACCACGAGGGCGGTCACGCCCTGGTCGCGGCGGCTTCACCGAACTCCGACCCGGTGCACAAGATCACGATCCTGTCCCGCGGCCGTGCCCTGGGTTACACCATGGTGCTGCCCGAGGAGGACAAGTACTCCACCACGCGTAACGAGATGCTGGACCAGCTCGCGTACATGCTGGGCGGCCGCGCGGCCGAGGAGCTCGTCTTCCACGACCCGACCACGGGTGCGGCGAACGACATCGAGAAGGCCACCGCCACGGCCCGAGCCATGGTCACGCAGTACGGCATGACCGAGCGGCTCGGCGCGATCAAGTTCGGCGGCGACAACACCGAGCCGTTCCTGGGCCGTGACATGACCCACCAGCGTGACTACTCGGAAGAGGTCGCCGCGCTGGTCGACGAAGAGGTCAAGAAGCTCATCGAGACCGCGCATAACGAGGCCTGGGAAATCCTGGTCGAGAACCGCGACGTCCTGGACAACCTGGTTCTCGAACTCCTGGAGAGGGAAACGCTCGGCAAGGAGGAGATCGCCGAGATCTTCGCCCCGATCGTGAAGCGTCCGGCCCGCCCGGCGTGGACGGGCTCCTCGCGGCGTACGCCGTCGACGCGCCCGCCGGTGCTCTCTCCCAAGGAGCTGTCGCTCACCAACGGCTCCACGCCGCCCGCGGTGGCGGCGGGCTCCACGCTGGACCTCGGCAAGGCCGCGGTGGACATCACCCAGGCCCCCGAGCCAGCCCCGGAGGACCGGCCGGAGAGCTGACCGACCCCGCCTGTGAGGCTGCCCCGGCAGCCTCACAGGGCCCGGAATGAAAGCCGCACCCCCCAGGTTCTAGCCTTGGGGGGTGCGGCTTTTCCATGAGCCCGCACGCAAGACGCACAGGAACGAGGCAGAGATGACCGACCCGGTGACGCTGGACGGCGAGGGCTCGATCGGCGAGTTCGACGAGAAGCGGGCCGAGAACGCCGTACGGGAGCTGCTCATCGCGGTCGGTGAGGACCCGGACCGCGAAGGGCTGCGGGAAACCCCCGGGCGGGTGGCGCGGGCTTACCGGGAGCTGCTGGCCGGACTGTGGCAGCAGCCTGAGGACGTCCTGACGACGACGTTCGACCTGGGCCACGACGAGATGGTCCTGGTCAAGGACATCGAGATCGTCAGCTTCTGCGAACACCATCTGCTGCCGTTCCACGGCGTGGCGCACGTCGGCTACATCCCCGCGGACAGCGGCAAGATCACCGGGCTGTCGAAGCTGGCCCGGCTCGTCGAGGTCTACGCCCGGCGGCCGCAGGTGCAGGAACGACTCACCACGCAGATCGCCGACTCGCTGATGCGGATTCTTGAGGCGCGTGGCGTGATCGTGGTCGTCGAGGCCGAGCACATGTGCATGTCGGTACGCGGGATCCGCAAGCCGGGCGCGAGGACCGTGACCTCGGCGGTGCGTGGGCAGCTCAGGGACGCGGCGACCCGCGCCGAGGCGATGAGCCTGATACTGGCCAAGTAGCCGTAGCCGTAGCCGTAGCCGTAGCCGTAGCCGTAGCCGCTGAGCAGCCGTGTAGCGGGCGTCCGGCGCCCGCCTACGCGGGCGCCGCGCCCTCTGCCGTGTCGTCGTCCTCCGGCAGCTTGCAGACCCGCTCCAGGTAGAGCGCGGCCGCGACGACCGCCACGCCCGCCAGCACCGAGAAGCCCGCGTAGACCGCCTGGTCCTGGCGGGCGGGCACATCGAGGCGGCCGAGCAGGAAGACGCCCACGCCGCCGTACACACCGGCGACCAGTGAGGCGACCAGCGCGCTGGCCTGCCCGAAGACCACGGCGCGAGCGGCCATCAGCGGCTCCACGCCCTTCGCGCCGGGGCGCCGCTCCCGCTGGGCGCGCAGCCTGTTCCGGAGGGAGAGCGCGGTCGCCAGCAGTACGGCCGCGATCGCCCCCAGCACGATCGGCGCCGCCGACGGCACGCTCGGCAGTGTGCCGAACGACTCCCACAACCCGGCCCCGCCCCAGGACAGCACTCCGGCCACCAGGAACAGGCCGATCAGCGTCCTGATGCGCAACTGCTTCACGGTGGCCCTTTCGCTTTGGTCTGTTGACGGGCTGACGGTCTGTCAGCTGACGGTTTGTCGGCGAACGGCTCTCGGCTCACCGTTAACGACTAGTCCGGCAGTCGGAGTTCCAGGTCGTCGCGCCGGGACACGCCCTCGCGGGTGGCCTCCGCCAGCAGCTGGGCCACCGATCCATGGCCCGGCACCTGGGCCTCCGGGTCCACGTCGAGCCAGGGGGCGAGGACGAAGGCACGCTGATGGGCGCGCGGGTGGGGGAGGGTGAGCTCCGGGTCGTCGGAGATGACGTCCTGGTACGCCACGATGTCGACGTCGATGGTGCGGGCCGCCCAGCGCTCGCCGCGGACGCGGTGGAACGCCTCCTCGACCGCGTGTGCGCGCTCGAGGAGGGAGGAGGGGGGCAGGGTGGTCTTGATGATGACGATGGCGTTGAAGTACGACGGCTGGCTGCCGGGCGTGACGCCCCAGGCCTCGGTCTCGTACACCGGCGAGACGGCCTTGACCCGCAGCCCCGGGGTGTCCTCCAGCGCGTCGACGGCGCCTTGCAGGGTCTCCAGGCGGTTGCCCAGGTTCGCGCCCAGTGAGATCACCGCGCGTTTGGGGTTGCTGAGGGTGGTGTCGGCGGCGTCCACCTGCTGAACCACGGAGGCGGGCACCGGCTGCACGGTGGGGTCGCTGGGAGAGTTCATACTCGGCTCCGGGTGATGGTGATGGTCACGTCGTCGAAGGGCACGGTGATCGGAGCGTCCGGCTTGTGCACGATCACCTCGACTTCCAGCACCCCTTCATGCTTGAGGCACCGCTGGGCGATGCGCTCAGCCAGCGTCTCGATGAGGTTGACGGGCTCGCCCTCGACGACCGCCACGACCTCCTCGGCCACCTCGCCGTAGTGCACGGTCTTCGCCAGGTCGTCGTCGGCCGCGGCCGCCGTGGTGTCCAAGCCGAGCACCAGGTCCACGATGAAGGTCTGGCCTTCCTCGCGCTCCCGGGGGAACACACCGTGGTGCCCACGGGCCTTCAGGCCGCGCAGCGCGACACGATCCACGCGAATCACTCCTGCAATCGTTGGTTGGGCAGCCCCTCGCCGAGTGCGGTCGCCGCGCGGGCCTGAGGGCGAATCTACCTGCGCGCACCGACAGCGCTCGCCCACGGGGGCTATGGACAGCCGGGGCCATGGCTGGTAGCGGCCTATACCCCGTGATCGGCGATCCCAATCCCGTACGGTCCCCGCCCCACTCAGGCGGGTGACTCGCCGCCTCCGCCGCCTCCGCCGCCTTCGCCGTCTTCCTCCTCGTCGGAGTCGGAGAGGACCGGCGAGGAGTGGTGGGCCCACATCTTCCAGCCGTCGGGTGTGCGGTGGAACACGTTGGTGGCGACGAACTGCTGGCCGACCAGCGGGCCGAGCTCGCTGCCCTCCTCGGTGGGGCCGCCGAGCAGGATGTTCTCGGTGCAGGTCACGATGGCGGTGTCACCGTACGCGCGGACCCGCAGATCGGTCAGGAAGTACTGGATGTACTCGATCTGCGCCATCAGCGCGGCGTACGACCTGAGAACCTCGCCGCGCCCGGTGAGCACCTGCCAGCCGGGGTGCACACAGGACACGTCCGACCAGGCGTCGGGATCGCCCGAACCGTCGTCGAGCCACAGAGCGGCCAGTTCGTCGTAGTCGCCGCGCTCCATCGCCTCGTAGAAGGCTGTGTTCGCCTGGGTGACGGCTTCGGTCTGCGACGACGTCACTGGGCTCCCTCGGCACCGGGAGTGGCGACGCCCTCGATGGTGGTGGCGCCTTCGATGGCGCGGGCGACGCGTACCGCGTCCGCGGTGGCGCGTACCTCGTGGACCCGTACCGCCCAGGCGCCCTGGTGCGCGGCGATCGCGGAGACCGCGGCGGTGGCGGCGTCCCGCTCCCTGGCGGGCGGCGGGGCTCCCTCGGGCCCGGCGAGTACGCGGCCGAGGAAGCGCTTACGGGAGGCGGCGACCAGGATCGGGCGGCCGAGCGCGCGCAGGTCCGCCAGGTGGGCCATCAGCGCCAGGTCGTGCTCGGCCTGCTTGGCGAAGCCCAGACCCGGGTCGATCACCAGGTGCTCGGGGGCGATCCCCCCGGCGACGACGGCCTCCACGCGCGCGTGGAGCTCGGCGACGACCTCGCTGACCACGTTCTCGTACACCGCCTTGCTGTTCATGTCCGCGCTGAAGCCGCGCCAGTGCATGACCACGAAGGGGGCGCCAGCGGCGGCGACGGTCGGCACCATGGCGGGGTCGGCGAGGCCACCGCTGACGTCGTTGACCAGCCTGGCCCCCGCCTTGAGCGCCTGCTCGGCGACCTTGGCCCGCATGGTGTCCACGGAGACGGTGACGCCCTCGGAGACCAGGTCCCGCACCACCGGCACGACCCGGCGCAGCTCCTCCGCCTCGTCGACGCGGCTGGCGCCGGGGCGGGTGGACTCGCCGCCGACATCGACCAGGTCGGCGCCCTCGGTGACCAGGTCCAGGCCGTGTTTGACGGCGGTCGTGGTGTCGAACCAGCGCCCGCCGTCGGAGAAGGAGTCCGGCGTGACATTGACGACGCCCATGACCGCGCAGCGGTCGAACGTAGGCAGGCCTTCGACCGACCCTCGGCCATACAACGTACTCATGCCTCCAGCCTAGGCCCGGACGGAGTAGCTGCCGCGCCCCAGGGGCCCGCAGGTCGGCCACGAGTGCTCGGCTAGGCGGCCCGGATCTCGGGGTCCTGGCACTCCATTGACGGCCGGTGCGGGCAGGGGCGTGGCCCCCTTGCTCCCAGGCGCAGGAAGCGGGGCAGGGCGAGGGTCACAAAACCCTCGGCCCGCATCGCGGCGATGCCGATGCGGGGCAGGTCGCGGGTGGTGCGGAAGACGATGAAGCGGGGCTCCCAGCGGGGGCGGAACTTGGCGTTGAACTTGTACAGGGACTCGATCTGGAACCAGCGGGAGAGAAACACGAGCAGCCCACGCCAGACCCGCAGCACCGGCCCCGCCCCCAGCTTCTCGCCGCGGGCGAGTGTCGAGCGGAACATCGCGAAGTTGAGCGAGACCCGGTTGACGCCCAGCTTCGGCGCGGCCAGCAAAGACGCCACGATGAGCAGCTCGTTCATCCCGGGGTCAGCCGCGCGGTCCCGGCGCATCAGATCAAGCGAGACGCCATCCGAGCCCCAGGGCACGAAGTGCAGTACGGCCTTCAGATCCCCGTACGGCCCAGGCTGCTCGTCCCGCACGTCCCGCACGGCCTGCACGTCCCGCACGGCCTGCACGTCCCGCACGGCCTGCACGTCCCGCTCGTCCCGCTTGTGCGCGGTGGCGATCAGACAGTCGCCGTCCGCCGCGTCGCCGATCCGGCCGAGCGCCATCGAGAAGCCGCGCTCGGTGTCGGTGCCGCGCCAGTCGGCCGCGGCGCGCTGGATGCGGGCCAGTTCGGTGTCGCTGAGGTCACGGACGCGCCGTACCCGGGTCTCGTACCCACCCCGTTCGATGCGCTTGACCATCTGGCGCACGTTCCGCATCGGGCGCCCGGACAGGGAGAAATCCGGGACATCCACCACCGCTTCGTCGCCCAGCTCAAGGGCGTCCAGACCGGTCTCGCGGGTCCACACCTCGCCGCCGGTCTCCGAGCAGCCCATCACGGCGGGGGTCCAGGAGTGCCGCTTGGCCTCGTCCATGAAGCGCTCGATCGCGCCCGGCCAGGCCTCCACGTCGCCGATGGGGTCACCGCTGGCGAGCATCACGCCGGAGATGACGCGGTAGCAGACGGCCGCCTTGCCGCTGGGCGAGAAGACGACGGCTTTGTCGCGGCGCAGCGCGAAGTGACCCAGCGAGTCGCGGGCACCGTGCCGGGCGAGGAGTTCGCGTAGCCGGGTTTCGTCGCTTTCGGTGAGGCGGGCCGCCGGGTGCTCGGGGCGGAACGCCAGATAGACGGTGGTGATCGCGGTGAGCAGGCCAAGCGCGCCCAGCGAGTACGCCACGGTCGTGGCCGTACGTCCGGTGTACTCGACCGGGCCCGCGAAGCCGACCAGGCCGAACAGTACGTGCGAGAGGTACTCGGCGATGCTCGGGTCGCCGACGACGTGGCGCGGGCGGGTACTCACGATGACCAGGCCCAGGCTGATCGAACCGGTGCCCACCAGCACGAAGTTGGCGAGCGCGTACCAGCGGCTGCGCGGATCGGGCAGGGAGGCGAACTCGCCGCGGTGCCGTAGCAGCAGTGCGAGCAGAACCAGCGAGATCAGGGTGCCGACGAAGGAGTTCCGGTACAGCAGCTGGGCCAGCGCACCGACCGGCAGCAGCACCACGGCGGCCCGCCAGGCCCGCCGCTTCCCACGCCGCAGCCCGTGGCCGAGCAGAAGCAGCAGGACGCCCGCGCTGATCGAGAGGGCGGCGGCGAAGGGGCCGAGTGCGCCGGGGAGCACCTCGGCGATGGCGTGCATACGGCTGTGCCGAAAGCGCGGGATCGCGCCCGCGGCGATGTCCAGCAGACCCACGATGGTGCAGGCGGTGGCGACCAGGGCGGGGACCTTCGCCGGGCTTGGACCTCGGAGTGCGCGGCGCAGCTTCCCCGGAACCTCTGCTGATATTTCCCCATCTACTCTGACAGACATCGCATCCCGTAGTTCCGCGAGAGAGCCGTAGCCCGCCCTTTATGGCGGGACAATTTGCGCTCTCTAGGACGCTCCGGACGGGAGGCCGGTTTACTCAGATCAGCCAGAACCTCAGCCAGAACCTCAGCTGGAACCTCAGCCAGAACCTCAGCCAGGACTTCGGACCGGGCAGGAAGTGCGGACAGGAACACCCCATGGGTCTCAAGAGCAACCTTGTGCTGGCACTGGCGGCTTCGCTGGCACTCCTGCTGTTCATCGGCACCGTCTGGCTGTGGCCGAGGTTCGCTGGCCGTACCTGGCGCGCCGTACTCGGCCGCGTCACGCTGCTGGCGGCCACCCAGGCGCTGGTGTTCTCCACGGTGGGGCTCTCCGCCAACAGGACGTTCGAGTTCTACGCCTCCTGGTCCGATCTCTTCGGCCAGGAGCGGCAGATGGGCGTGGTCCAGGACCACGCCGCGGGCGGTGGCGCGAGCACCCTGGTCAAGGTGCTGGGCAAGCAGCGCGTGAACCATGTGCCCGGCAGCTCCGAGCCCACCATCGGTGGCCAGATCCAGCGGGTCGAGATCTCGGGGCAGACGTCGCGGATCGCCAGCAACGCCTACGTATATCTGCCACCGGAGTACTTTCAGCCGGAGTACGAGGACCGTACCTTCCCCGCATCGGTCGTGATCACCGGCTTCCCCGGCACCGCGGAGAACCTGCTCAACGGCCTGCGCTACCCGGCAACCGCCCATGAGCAGGCCCGCAAGGGCACGATGCGGCCCATGGTCCTGGTGATGCTGCGGCCGACGGTCGCCCCGCCACGGGACACCGAGTGTGTGGACGTTCCGAACGGCCCGCAGACCGAGACGTTCTTCGCGCAGGACCTGCCCACGGCGATTTCCCGCCACTACCGGGTCGGTGAGAAACCCGAGAACTGGGGCGTGATCGGCAACTCCACCGGCGGCTACTGCGCCCTGAAGATCGCGGTGAAGCACCCCGACCGCTTCGCCGCGGGCGCCGGGCTCTCCGCTGGCTACAAGGCCCCCCAGGACCGCGACACCGGCGACCTCTTCCACGGTGACAAGCGCCTGGAGCGGCGCGCCGACCTGCTGTGGCTGCTGGACCACGAACCGCCGCCGCCCGTCTCGCTGCTGGTGACCAGCAGCAAGGAGGGCGAGGGCAACTACCGCGACACCTTGCGGCTCATCGACAAGGTGCGGCCGCCGACCCGGGTGTCATCGATCATCCTCGAGCGCGGCGGGCACAACTTCACCACCTGGCGGCGGGAGATCCCGCCTGCCCTGGAGTGGCTCAGCGGCCGCCTCTCCGCCACTTGAAGAAAGGCTCTCAGCGGCCGCTGACGGTCTCCAACTCCACCTCGCTGCGTGCGACGTCGCGCGCGTCCGCGGTGGTCGAGCGGCGCAGCGCCTCGTGCAGTGTCGCGGGGGTGAGCACCCCCAGGAAGCGGCCGTCGCCGCGCTCGTCGATGACCGCGATCCAGCCCGCGTCGTGCTGGAGCATCGTCGCGAACGCCTGCTTCAGCGGGGCGCCGACGGGCAGCCAGGCCTCCATACGGCGGGCGTGGTCGCGTACGGTCCCGGCGAGCTGGGTGTGTTCGGCGGAGATCCAGCCGTGCAGATTGTCCTCGCCGTCCAGGACGACCGCCCAGCGGGCGTCGCTGGCGCGCAGCCGTCGCGCGGCATCGGCGACCGGGTCGTCCAGGCGTACCACCGGGGGCTGTTCGAGGTCGCTCTCCTCGATGGGGGTGACCGACAAGCGCTTCAGGCCCCGGTCGGCGCCGACGAAGTCGGCCACGTACTCGGTGGCGGGAGCGCCGAGCACGGCGGCCGGGGCGTCGAACTGCTCGATGCGGCCAGCGCCGTAGACGGCGATGCGGTCGCCGAGGCGGACCGCTTCGTCCATGTCGTGGGTGACGAAGAGGACGGTCTTGCGCAGCGTCGACTGCAGTTTGCGGAACTCCGACTGGAGGCGCTCGCGTACGACCGGGTCCACGGCGCCGAACGGCTCGTCCATCAGCAGTACGGGCGGGTCGGCGGCCAGCGCGCGGGCGACGCCGACGCGCTGACGCTGTCCACCGGAGAGCTGGTCGGGGTAGCGGTCGCCGTAGACGCCGGGGTCCAGGCCGACCAGGTCGAGGAGTTCGGCGGCGCGCTCGCGGCCCTTGCCCCGCTTCCAGCCGAGCAGGTGCGGGACGGTGGCGGTGTTGTCCAGGACGGTCTTGTGCGGGAACAGGCCCACCTGCTGGATGACATAGCCGATACGGCGCCGGAGCTGGACCGGGTCGACGGTGGATATGTCCTCGCCGTCGAGGAGGATCCGGCCCGACGTGGGTTCGATGAGCCGGTTCATCATCTTCATCGTGGTGGTCTTGCCGCAGCCGGACGGGCCGACGAGGGTGACCAGTTCGCCCTCGGCGACCTCGAAGGACAGGTCGTCCACGGCGGTGGTGCCGTCGGGGTACCGCTTGCTGACGTGCTCGAACCGGATCATGACTCCCCATTGTGGTGGGTTCGCGGACCCACCATGGTGCTGCACGACGGTGGCTCTCGGCGATTGTCAGTGCTCAGGGTTAGGGTCTTGAGGAGTTGTCAGACACGCGTTCGGGACCACGCGGATTCGGGATTCCGGCGCGGGCGGGGATCGGGGGAGGTGCGGCGGGGTGAGTGAGCCCAACTGCCTGGTGGCCAATGACTGGGTGTGCGGTGAGTACCTCCGCACGCGCAGCCAGGAGCTGACTGACGCGACGGTCCAGCACCTGGGCATCACCGCGGTGTCGGTGGTGATCGGCCTGCTGATCGCGTTTCCGCTGGCGCTGTTCGCGCGTCGGCACCGCGCTTTCGCGGGCGCGGTGCTGGGGCTGACCACCGTGCTGTACGCGGTTCCGTCGCTGGCCATGTTCTCGCTGCTGCTGCCGGTGTTCGGGCTCTCTGCCGCGCTGGTCGTCACCGGCCTGGTGCTGTACTCGCTGACGATTCTCGTACGGAACATCCTGGCCGGACTCGAAGCCGTCCCCGAGGACGCGCGGGAGGCGGCGCGGGGGATGGGGTACGGCTCCTGGCGGCTGCTGTGGGAGGTCGAGCTGCCGCTGTCGCTGCCCGCGCTGTTCGCGGGGGTGCGGATAGCGACCGTCGCCACCGTCGCGATGACGACCGTGGGCGCGATCGTGGACTACGGCGGTCTGGGCGGGCTGATCATGTCCGGGCTGCAGACGGACTTCAAGGCGCAGGTCCTGGCGGCGTCGGTGCTGTGTGTCCTGCTCGCGGTCACCGCCGATCTGCTCCTTCTCGGGCTCCAGCGGTGGCTGACGCCCTGGACTCGCATACGCACGCGGCGCGCGGCTCCCACGCCGGGGCGCGCGGCGGCGGAGCTGCCCGCGGAGTCGGACGCGACGTCGGACGCGACGTCGGACGCTAAGCCAGAGGCGGCCGGGGCGATATGAACATGCTCTCGGAGGCCTACGGCTGGCTGGCGACCAGCGCCAACTGGCAGGGCGAGAAGGGCGTCTGGAACCGGCTCGGCGAGCACCTGTACTTCACCGGGACCTGCCTGCTGGTGGCCTGTCTGATCGCGCTGCCGGTCGCGCTGCTGCTCGGCCACCTCGGTAAGGGGGGCGCGCTCGCGATCAACATCTCCAATGTGGGTCGGGCGATACCCACCCTGGCGGTGCTGGTGCTCCTGACCCTCACCCCGCTGGGGAAGTACGGCGACCTGCCCACGCTGATCGCGCTGGTGCTGTTCGCCGTGCCGCCGCTGCTGACCAACGCCTACATCGGGATGCGCGAGGTGGACCGGGCGGTGGTGGAGGCGGCGCGGGGTATGGGGATGAGCGGCCGCCAGGTTTTCCTACGGGTCGAACTCCCCCTCGCGTACCCGCTGATCATGACCGGGCTGCGGTCCGCCGCGGTCCAGGTGGTCGCCACGGCCACGCTGGCCGCGATGGCGGGCCAAGGCGGCCTCGGCCGGATCATCACCGAGGGCTTCAACCTGCAGAACACGCCCCAGGTGGTGGCCGGTGCGGCCCTGGTCGCGGCGCTCGCGCTGCTGGTGGAGGGGGCGCTGGTGCTGGCGGGCAGGTGGTGCGACCCGATGCGGGGCAGAACGGCCTAGCGGCCAGCGACATGACATTCCTATGGATGGTGAGGGATATGAAGACGTTTCCGCGCGGTACGCGCATGGCCGGGACGGTGCTCGGTGCCCTGGCGCTGTCCGTAGGGCTCACCGCCTGTGGCGGCGACAGTCTGGAGGACAAGGACTCGGGCAAGGCGGGTGAGAAGGACAAGAAGGGCTCACTCGTGGTCGGCGCGGCCAAGTTCACCGAGTCCAAGGTGCTGGCGGAGCTGTACGCGCAACTGCTGAGCGACGCCGGATACAGCACGTCGATCAAGACGGTGGAGAACCGCGAGATCTATGCGCCCGCCCTGGAGAAGGGCCAGATCGATGTCATGCCGGAATACGCCGCGACCCTCGCCGAATTCCTGAACGCCAAGGAGAACGGCCCGAAGGCCCCCGAGGAGAAGCCCGTCGCCTCCAGCGACGCGGACGACACGGTGGCCGCGTTGCGGAAGCTGGCCAAGCCGCGCGGGCTGAAGGTGCTGCCGCACGGCGAAGCGGTCGACCAGAACGCTTTCGCGGTGAGTGAGCGATACGCGAAGAAGCACAACCTCAAGACCCTGTCGGATCTCGGCAAGTCGAAGCTGAAGGTCAGGATCGCGGCCGGTGACGAGTGCGAGGTCCGGCCGTTCTGCGCTCCCGGGCTGAAGGCGTCGTACGGCATCGACGTCGCCGGAATCGACCCCAAGGGCGTCGGCACCCCGCAGTCCAAGAAGGCCGTCCAGGACGGCACCGACCAACTGGTGCTGACTACGACGACGGACGCGACGCTGGACAACTACGACCTCGTCCTGCTTGAGGACGACAAGAAGCTCCAGAACGCCGACAACGTCGTCCCCGTGGTGAACGCCAAGGACGCGGGCAGCGCCGAGATAGCCGACGTACTGGGGAAGTTGACCGACACCCTGACCACCGACGACCTGATGGAACTGAATCGCAAGGTCGACGCGGAACGCGTGAAGGAGGCGGACGCGGCGAAGGAGTATCTGGAGTCCAAGGGACTGCTCAAGAAGTAGCCGCGGGACGGGCGGTGGTGGCTGTGGCGGCAAAAAACGGGGCGGATTGACGGGCGGGCCCCCGCGCCGTACGCACGCACGGTAAGTTTTTGGCCATGCCACGAGGACGCCACCGCCATTCCCCACCCCTGCACAGGCTGCTTCCCCCCTCCGGGGTCGCGGGCGCCGCCGTCGTGTGCGCGGCAGCCGCTTGGCTGTTCGCGGAACCCGTGATGATCCGCGCCCTGGCGGCGGCCGCCGCTGCCGCCGCTGTGGTGGGCGCGGTCGTGACGCGCCAGTGGGACCTACAGGCCGGAAAGCGGGTCGCGGAACTCACCCGCGCCAGAACGAGCGACGGGTGGCGGCACGAGGAGCGGACGGCCGAGCTGGAGGCCGACCTGGAGGAGTCCCGGGAGCTGCGCGGGAAACTGGAGGCCAAGCTCCGGGCCAAGCGCGTCGAGCTGGCCGCTCTGCGCACGGAGCACGCCGCGCTCCTGCGCCGGTACGCCACGGCGGAGACCGAGCGCGCCAGCGCCCTGGAGGGACGTCGGCAGCTCGCGATCGGGGCGGCCGAGCCGACTCGGGCGGCGCTGCCGCCCGCGCTCGCTGACGGCGGTGCGTCCGGCGGTGCGTCCGATGCCGCGTCAGGCGCCGCGTCCGGGGGTGGCACCTCCGGTGATGTGCCGCGCGCCTCGCTGTACGCGCGGGCCAACGACGCGCTCGACCGGCTCGCCCGGGGCGGTGCGCCCGAGCGGCGCGACGCCACGGCGGCCGAGGAGGCGGGCGCGGGGCAGGGGAAGCCCGAGGCGGTCGCCGTGCACGAGCGTGCGGCCGCCGGGCACTACACGGTTCCGGCCGCCGCGGCCGTCGTACCGCACACGCCCGTGCGGCGCGGCGTGGTGGGCGGCTTCGACTTCTTCGGTACGCAGGACGACCTCGCCGATGTGGTGGGCGAGGAGGTCATGGCCATCCATGAGGCTGAATCCCAGGCGGACCTGGCGGAGGCGTCCGCGGCGGCGGACGACGCCGACACGGCGTCCGAGGGCCCGGACGCCAAGGCGCTGCCCCCGGGCCAGCGGGTGGCGGGTCAGGTCATCGACCTGACGGAGCACGACGAGACCGAGCAGATCAACATGAGCGAGCTGCGTACCGCGATCTCGTAGGACGACAGCCCCGCCCGACGCCGACGCCGACGCCGATACCGATACCGATACCGAAGTCGCCGTCAGCCTGGCCGGTCGCCCTCCGGGTCGCCCGGCCGGTCAGTCCCGGGTGACGCCATCCAGCGGTCGGGGCGGGCCTCGCGGCGGCCCGTACGGGAGCGGTCCGCCTGCGCGGAGAGCAGCGCGGCGGCCTCGTCGGCGTCCCGCCGCCGGGCGGTGACCGTTTTGTTGGCGCCCGTGTCCACATGGACGTCCGTGATCCGGTGCTTCCGCTCCCACGGGCCCTGGGTCAGCCGTACGCTCTGCACCTTGGCGTGCGGCACGAGCGAGAGACGCCGGGTCAGCAGCCCCGTCCGGGCCACGAAGACGGTGTCGGTGACCCGTAGTCCGTACCCGCGCCACCAGACCGGCGTGACCCACCCCGCCCGGCCCGGCGCGTGGCTCAGCTCGCGCGGCACCGTCACCCCCGGCAGGACCCGGGCGACCAGCGCCTCGGCGGTGGCGCGCGGCGCCACCGGTACCAGCAGGTCATTGGACGAGCCCGCCACGGCCAGTTCCACCCGTACCCAGCCGCGCCGCCGCCACAACAGCGGCTCCACGATGTGCACCGTCTGGACCCGCCCCGGCGGCACCGTCTCGTGCAGCTTGTCGAGCAGCCCGTGGTCGATGCGGAGCCCGTCCGGGGAGCCGCCCACCGTCCAGCCGTACTCCTTCACGAACCGCCCCACGCTGCTCGCCCCGGCCATACCCAGGAGCGGCAGCCCGGTCGCGATCAGCACGCCGACGCTGTGGGTGGCCATCCAGAGCAGCGGCGGAACGATCAGTCCGGCCAGGACGAGCGCCCAGACCGACCCACTGAGCAGCAACGACACGACCAGGGTGCGCGGCTGGACGTACAGCAGATGCTCCACCGGCGCCTCACCCACCTCGTGCGCGGTCTCCGGCGCGAACCCGGCGGCGCGCGCCAGGAGTTCGGCCCGCAGCGCGCGGGCGTCCCGCTCACTCAGATAGGCCAGCTCGTCCTTGGAGTCGGTGCCGATGACGTCCATCTTGAGCTTGACGACGCCGAAGAAGCGGGCGAGCAGCGGCTGGGTGATGTCCACGGCCTGGAGCCGGTCGAGCCTGATGTGCGCGGTGCGCCGGAACAGCAGCCCGGTGCGGATGCGCAGCTCGGTGTCGGTGACCGAGAAGTGGGTGACCCACCAGCTCAGGAAGCCGTAGAGGGCCGCGAGCGGCACGACGACCCCGATGACCAAGAGCAGCGAGGTGAAGGTCATTTCGGTGAACGTGCGCTGTGCCCGGTTGGGGTCGTGCAACGCCGTACCCGCGAGCACCGCTATCGGCGCCCAGGCACGCCGAAAAGGCGTAACGGGATGCAGCCGCCGCTCCCGCCGCCCACTCTCCGACGCGGCGTCGGCCTCTGCTTCGACCGCGGCCTCTGCCTCGGCCGCAGCGTCGGCGTCGGCCCCGGCGTCTCGTACGGGATCGGGGGCGCGGGACCCGTCGGGCCGCGACGCGTCCTGGTGCTCCGACCGCGCGTCCGGCGGTGGCGTGCTCACAGGCCCGCCGATCGTGCCTCGCCCAGCTCCGTGAGCCGGTCTCGCAGCCGTTGCGCCTCTTCGGGGACCAGCCCCGGCAGGGTCGCGTCCGTCGCCGCGGCCGCCGTGTGCAGCTGCACGCTCGCCAGCCCGAACTTCCGGGCCAGCGGCCCCGACGTCACCTCCACGAGCTGCATCCGCCCGTACGGCACGACCGTCTCCTCACGCCACAACACCCCGCGCTTGATCAGCAGGTCATCGACGCGTTCCGCGTACCGCCAGGAGCGCCAGTTACGGCCGAGCAGCAGCCATCCCCAGGCCATCAGGCCCCCCGGCAGCACCGCGAACACGGCCCACACGGGCCCGGCGAACACCCCCAGCAGCACGCCCGTGGCCACGGTCAGCGGCGTCAGCCACACCACGAGCAGCAGCCTGCGCAGGCTCAGCAGAGCGCGCGGGAGCCCGATCCAGGCAGGTTCCCCGCCCGACGTGTCTGGTGTATCCGGTGTGTCCGGCATCTCCGCTGTCCCGGTCTCCATAGACCCACCCTACGTACGACAGACTGTCTCCATGACGCCCAAGACGGAGACCATGGTCGGCATCGGCGGCGCCGCGGAGAGCACCGACATGGTGCTCAACATCGGGCCTCAGCATCCGTCCACCCACGGTGTACTGCGCCTGCGCCTGGTCATCGACGGCGAGCGCATCCAGCGCGCGGAGCCGGTGATCGGCTATATGCACCGTGGCGCGGAGAAGCTCTTCGAGGCCCGTGACTACCGGCAGATCGTGATGCTGGCCAACCGCCACGACTGGCTCTCCGCCTTCTCCAACGAACTCGGTGTGGTCCTGGGCGTCGAGCGGATGCTCGGCATGGAGGTGCCCGAGCGCGCGGTCTGGACCCGGACCCTGCTGGCCGAGCTGAACCGTCTGCTCAACCACCTGATGTTCCTTGGTTCGTACCCGCTGGAACTGGGCGGAATCACCCCGGTGTTCTACGCCTTCAGGGAGCGCGAGGAGCTCCAGGCCGTCATGGAGGAGGTCTCCGGCGGTCGTATGCACTTCATGTTCAATCGCGTCGGCGGCCTCAAGGAGGACCTGCCCGCGGGCTGGCTCGGCCGGGTGCGTGACACGGTCGCGTCCGTACGGTCGCGGATCGAGGTGTACGACCGCCTCGTCCTGGGCAACGAGATCTTCCGCGCGCGCACCAGGGGTGTCGGCGTGCTGACGCCCGAGGTGGCCCACGCGTACGGAGTCAGCGGGCCGATCGCCCGTGCCTCGGGCGTGGACTTCGACCTGCGGCGGGACGAGCCGTATCTGGCGTACGGCGAGCTGCAGTCCGTACTGAAGGTGGCGACCCGGCAGGAGGGTGACTGCCTGGCCCGCTTCGAGTGCCTGCTGGAGCAGAGCCACAACTGCCTCGACCTCGCGGACGCCTGCCTCGACCGCATCGCCGAGCTGCCCCCCGGCCCGATCAACCAGCGCCTGCCGAAGGTGCTCAAGGCCCCTGAAGGGCACACCTACACCTGGACGGAGAACCCGCTCGGCATCAACGGCTACTACCTGGTCTCCAAGGGCGAGAAGACCCCGTACCGGCTGAAGCTGCGCTCGGCGTCGTACAACAACATCCAGGCACTCACCGAACTGCTGCCCGGCACGCTGATCTCCGACATGGTCGCGATCCTCGGGTCACTGTTCTTCGTCGTCGGTGACGTCGACAAATAGCCCGGCTGGTACGCCGATACCGACGCCCACGGGCTGCACCAGCCACCCGAAGTCCCCGAGCCCACCGGTCGCGGTGAGCTCGGCGGCCTCGCCCGCGCCGGACAGGCGCCGCAGATAGCCCACGGGGTTACTGGAGGCGAGCGCGAGCGGCGGCCGCGACCCGCGCACCCCGAGCCCGCGCAGCGCGTCCCGCTGTGTCAGCAGCCGCGGCGCCACGCCCGCCGCGCCTTCCACCACCGCGCCCGCACCATCCACCACACCCGCGCCCGCCTCGGCGCACGCGTCAAGCGCCACATGCGCGGTGATGTCACACGTACCGTCCGGCACCGCACGGCACTCCCGCCCCTCCCGGAAACCGGTGAGGGTCCCGAAGGCGGGCCGGTCCCCGCGCGCGTGCCCGTAGTCCACCGCGACCGCCAGCCCCCGCGTCAGCCGCCCCACCGCCGCCGCCCACGCCGCGTCCCGGGGCGCCCCGGGCTCCGCCCGCAGCCCCGGCTCATCCGACAGCGGCCACCAGCGCGCCAGCCATCGCGCGTCCGGGCCGGTCGCCGGGTCGCCCAGCGACTCCGTACCGTCGGCGCGCACCAGAACCCGGCGCGGAACCCCGGACGGGTCCACCTCCACCACGTCAACCGGTACGTTGTCGAGCCACTCGTTGGCGAAGAGCAGCCCGGTGACGCCGTCCGGGACGCCGCCGGTCCACTCGATCCGGGGATCATCCAGGTCCGCGGGGCGCGCCGCCCGCTCGACCGCGTAAGCCCGCACCCGCGTCGCCACCTCGGCGGGCAGCGCCGCGAGCACCCCCGTGACCAGCTCGCCGCGCCCCGCGCCGACATCCACGAAGTCCAGCCGGGGCGGCCGCCCCAGGGCGGTGTCCACCCGGCACAGCAGCCGCGCCACCGCCTCGGCGAACAGCCCGGACGCGTGCACTGACGTGCGGAAATGCCCTCCGGGCCCCTCGGGGCGCAGATAGAAGCCGCCCGGCCCGTACAACGCGGCCTCGGTCGCCTCCCGCCACCCGCGCCACGCACCAGACCGGTCGTTCGTCACAGCGGAAGTCACAGCGGAAAGGGTATGCGGCCCTCCACCTTGGGGAGTACGCGGCCGGGCCCCGGATCGAACCTGCGGTTGACCCCCGCACACAGGACGTATCCCTACGCTGGGTTACGTGCAGCGCTTCTATGACTTTCTCCGCAGACACCCGACGGGCGTCGACAGCTTCTGGGCCGTCGTCCTGCTGATGGTGTCCGGGGTCGGCGAGCTCTCCACGGCGGATTACGAGCACCGGGGCCCGCGGGTCCCCGCGCTGCTGGTCGTCCTTGCCCTGGCCACCGTGGTCGCGCTGCGCCGCCGCGCGCCCGAGAAGATGCTGCTCCTGGCCGCCGGGGCCGGTGTCGTCCAGCTGCTCACCGGGGTCGGGGTGATGGTGGCGGACTTCGCGATGCTGGTCGTGATCTACACCGTGGCGGCCATCGGCGCGCCCTGGGCCCGTAGGTTCGCGCTGGTCGGCGGGCTGGTCGCGGCGCCACTCGCGCAGCTGCGCTGGCCCGCCGCCGATACGGGCGCGTTCGGGAACAGCCTCTACGCGGCGCTGATGATGGTGCCGTTCGCCCTCGCCTGGGTCATGGGCGACTCGGTCCGCACCCGCCGCGCCTACTTCGCGGAGGTCGAGGAGCGCGCCACCCGGCTGGAGAAGGAGCGCGAGGCGCAGGCCAAGGTCGCGGTCGCGGCCGAGCGCGCGCGGATCGCCCGCGAGCTGCACGACGTCGTGGCGCACAACGTCTCCGTCATGGTGGTCCAGGCCGACGGCGCGGCCTATGTCCTGGACACCGCCCCTGAGCAGGCGAAACAGGCCCTGGAGACGATCTCGGGCACCGGCCGCCAGGCGCTCGCCGAGATGCGCAGACTGCTCGGGGTGCTGCGTACCGGCGAGCACGAGGAGGCCGGGGAGTACGTGCCGCAGCCCGACGTCCAGCAGATCGACGAGCTGGTCGAGCAGGTACGGGACGCCGGCGTCACGGTCGACTTCAAGATCGAGGGGACCCCGCGGCCGCTGCCCAGCGGCGTGGAGCTCACCGCGTATCGCATCGTCCAGGAAGCCCTCACCAACACCCGCAAGCACGGCGGCCCCAACGCGGGCGCCAGCGTCCGCATCGTCTACTTCGACGACGGGCTCGGCCTGCTCGTCGAGGACGACGGCAAGGGCGCGCCGCAGGAGCTGTACCAGGATGGCGGCGCCGACGGCGCCGGCCACGGACTCATCGGCATGCGCGAGCGCGTCGGTATGGTCGGCGGCACGCTGGACGCCGGACCCCGGCCAGGCGGCGGGTTCCGGATCAGCGCGCTGCTGCCGCTCAAGCCTGCCCACTGACACCTGTCATCGAGACCCCGTGATCCCCTGGAGGGACCCGCATGCCGATTCGCGTGATGCTCGTCGACGACCAGGCGCTCCTGCGTACCGGTTTCCGGATGGTGCTCGCCGCCCAGCCGGACATGGACGTCGTCGCGGAAGCGGGCGACGGCGTCGAGGCCCTGGAGCGGCTGCGCTCCACCGAGGTCGATGTGGTGCTGATGGACGTACGGATGCCGAAGCTGGACGGCGTCGAGACGACCAGCCGTATCTGCGCCCAGGACGATCCGCCCAAGGTGCTGATCCTCACCACCTTCGACCTGGACGAGTACGCCTTCTCGGGGCTGAAGGCCGGGGCGTCCGGCTTCATGCTCAAGGACGTGCCGCCGGGCGAACTGCTGGCCGCGATCCGCTCGGTGCACAGCGGGGACGCGGTGGTGGCACCGTCCACTACGCGGCGGCTCCTGGACCGCTTCTCGTCGATGCTGCCGTCGACCGGCGCGCAGCCCCAGCTCAAGGAGCTGGAGCGGCTCACCGACCGCGAGCGCGAGGTGATGGTGCTCGTCGCCCAGGGCCTGTCGAACGGTGAGATCGCGGCGCGGCTGGTGCTTTCGGAGGCCACGGTGAAGACCCATGTGGGCCGCATCCTCACCAAGCTGGGGCTGCGCGACCGGGTGCAGGTGGTGGTGCTCGCCTATGAGACGGGGCTGGTACGGGCCGGGGGCGGCGCGGCCTGAACCGGCGCGGCCTGAACTGGAGTGGCCCGAGCGGGCGCGGCCTGAGCGGGCGCGCGGCCGGGGTCAGCGGAGTACGCCCTCGATGAAGTCGCTGCCGAGCCGCGCCACCGTGGTCAGGTCCAGCTGGTGCAGGACATAGCGTCCGCGCCGCTGGGACGTGAGCAGACCGGCCTTCTTCAGCACGGCCAGGTGCCGGGATATCTCCGGCGCGCTCATGCCCAGCGCGTCCGCCAGCTCGCTGGTGGTGTGCGGGGCACGGGCCAGGAACCGGCACAACCGCATCCGCGCGGGGTGGGCCAGTGCCTCCATACGCCGCGTCAGCTCCCGTACCGACGAACGGGCGGACAACGCGGACGGGGTGACCGGATAGTGGATCACCGGCTGCCAGGCGTAGCGGGACAGCACCATCAGGTGCGGCCAGCCGAGGCTGGTCGGCACCAGCAGAAGCCCGCCGCTTCCTGTGCGGGTGTGCCCGTCGGCCAGCTTGTCGACGGACACGGTGGACGTCTTCTCGTCCAGCACGACGGCCTTGGAGGTCGCGGCCAGCGCTTCGCCGAGCCCTCGGTGCCTGAGCAGCTCGTTCTTGTGCCGGGCGTCGGCGGCGAGCTCCGGGCCGAGGCGGGCCCAGGTGTCCGCGAAGAACGCCTCGTCGCAGTCCTGCACCAGCTCCCGGAACCAGCGGCGGAGGACGGGCGGGTCATCCAGCAGCCGCCGGGTGAAGTTGAGCTGCTGCGGCCCGCGCGTCGCGGTCAGGTCCAGAGCACGCTGCCGGGCGGCGGGGTCGGTCAGCGCGTCGGGCTCGGCGACTGTGCCGTAGAAGGTCTGGCAGGTGAACTCCAGCGCGGCGGCCACGAACTGGCTGTCGCTCAGCTTGTCCAGCTGGTCGAGCTCGTCGGCGAGCGTGGCGCCCGGCAGGGCACGGCCCCCTGGTGCCCCGGCGAACGGCAGGAAGACGTCCGAGAACGACGTACGCCACAGGAACTCGGCCTCGGAGAGCCGGTCCGCGAGGCAGCAGTCCAGCCGCGTGGCGGTGGCGCTCGCCCAGCCGCGCAGGCTCGGGTGGTGGCTGGGCTCGGTCAACGCGTGCAGTGCCATGCCCAGTTCGGCCAACGGCGAGGGGGCGGCGGTGACCCGCTCGGCTGGCAGTCCGCTGATGTCGATCGTCACGCTCACGACCCCATGGTGCACCCGGGGTCTGACAACGCCCCGTCGATTGACGGCTCCCATCAATCGACGTGACCGGGGCGGGGTGCCGGGCGGAGTCTCGAAGCACCTCACCCCATCCGTACCGGAGGAACGCCATGAGCATCACCGCCCAGTTCGCCCTCGACTCCTACCGCGCCGCCCAGCACGGTGAACCCCAGCTGCCAGCGCCGGGAAGCTACGACCGAGGCCTGCTTGAGGAACTCCGCGACGCCCCCAGGGTGCCCGTACGCAAGCCCCACGGCCGCCTCCTCACCCGCCTGCTCCGGGGACGCGTTGCGTGAGCCGCTCCGGCTCGTGAGCCGCTCCCGCTGGGGCGCCGCGCCGTGCCCTCAGCCGTCCGCGCCCATCGCCGCAGAGTCCACGCGCTGGACGAAGTCCGCGACCGCGCCCCGGACGTCCTCAGCGGTCCACTCCAGCCCCGCGCCCCCCACCGTCAACTCGATACGGGACAGCCCAGGGCCGACGGCGTCCCAGTACCGGAAGAGCACGGTCTTCGTCTCCTCGGCCTGGGTGACGGCCGCCTCGTTCAGCGTCTCGGGCGGGTACGGCAGCCACACCTGGAACTCGTGGGTGTGCGGCACCTCCGGGTGCACCCGAACCCACGGCACTCCCGCCGCCGCGAACCCCTCCCGCAGTGCCTCGGCGACCACGCGCGCGTGGGCGACGTACTCCGGTAGCCGGGGCAGCTCCCGCTCCAGGCCGAGCAGCGCCGACAGCGCGGTCGGGAACTGCTGGAACACCTGCCCGCCATACCGGTGCCGCCAGGCCCGCGCCTCCTCGACCAGCGTCTCGGGACCGGCCAGTACCGCCCCGCCGAGTCCCTGCAGCGACTTGTAGAACGACACGTACACGCTGTCCGCGAGCGCGGCGATCTCGTCCAGCGGCCGCCCGAGGTGCGTGACGCACTCCCACAGCCGCGCCCCGTCGAAGTGCACCACCGCGTCCCGCTCCCGCGCGGCCTCGACGACCTCGGTCAGCTCCTGCCAGGTGGGGAGGACGAAACCGGCCTCCCTGAGCGGCAGTTCCAGCATCAGCGTCCCGAAGGGCTCGTCGAAGTCCCGTATCTCGTCCGCCGTGGGAAGCCGTGGCTCCCGGGTGGGGTGCACCGTCCGCAGCCCGCTGACCGCGCCGAAGGCACCGCGCTCGTGCTGCTCGGGGTGGGCGAGCGGATGCAGCGCGACCGTGCTGTCGCCCGTACGCCCCGCCCAGCACCGCAGGGCGACCTGCTGCGCCATGGTCCCGGTGGGGAAGAACGCGGCCGCCTCCTTGCCGAGCAGGTTGGCGACCCGGCGCTCCAGCTCTTCGACCACGCCGTTGCCGTAGATGTCGGTCACCTGGTCGAGGTCGTACACAGCGGGCGCCTCCGCCGTCAGGTGAGCGAGCCGCTCCCCGAGCGTGAGGTCGAACATCGGCTCCCACAGGGCTCGTGTGGCACCCCGCCGTGCCGCCCGTCGCCGTTCCAGTTCACTCATCCGCTGATGCTCTCGTAGGCGTCTCCGCCCCGGCCACACCTTTTGCGGATCACCTCTTGTTTCACGGATCACCTCGTGTGGATCACCTCGCTTGTGGATAACTCCGCGCTGGCCCCACCGTCGCCTGTGGACAGCCCGAGCCTCACGCGAACACCTCGCGTTAGCATGACGAGAAATCGTCCGGTACCCCGCGCGGACTGGAACGGAAGGCCGTCGACGCGTGAACGCAACTCAGCACCCGGGTCCCCCACCGGACCCGAAGGACCGCCCTGCCCGGCTCACCGTCGGCGTCGTGGGCGCCGGTCGGGTCGGACCCGCGCTCGCGGCGTCGCTGCGACTCGCCGGGCACCGCCCGGTCGCCGCGTCCGGCGTCTCCGAGGCATCCGTGCGCCGCGCGGCTCTGCTGCTGCCCGACGTGCCCCTGGTGCCGCCCGCCGAGGTCTTCGCGCGCGCCGACCTCGTCCTGCTCACCGTCCCGGACGACGCGCTGCCCGGGCTGGTCGAGGGGCTGGCCGAGACCGGTGCCGTACGCCAGGGCCAGCTGGTGGTGCACACCTCGGGGCGGTACGGCACCAGGGTCCTCGATCCGGTGCTCCGGGCCGGTGGGCTGCCGCTCGCCCTGCACCCCGCCATGACGTTCACCGGCACCCCCGTCGACGTACAGCGCCTCGCTGGCTGCTCCTTCGGCGTGACCGCCCCCGACGAGCTGCGGCTCGCCGCCGAAGCCCTGGTCATCGAGATGGGCGGCGAGCCCGAGTGGATCGCCGAAGCGGCCCGCCCGCTCTACCACGCGGCCCTCGCGCTCGGCGCGAACCACCTGGTCACCCTGGTCGCCGAGGCCATGGACCTGCTGCGGCAGGCAGGCGTCGAGGCCCCGGACCGGATGCTCGGTCCGCTGCTCGGCGCGGCGCTCGACAACGCGCTGCGCTCCGGCGACGGGGCGCTCACCGGCCCCGTCGCGCGCGGAGACGCGGGTACCGTCGCCGCCCATGTCGCCGAGCTGCGCGAGCACGCTCCCGGCACGGTCGCCGGGTACCTGGCCATGGCGCGCGCCACCGCCGACCGCGCGCTGGCCCACGGCCTGCTCAAGCCGGAGCTCGCCGAGGACCTGCTGGGCGTCCTGTCCCACGAAGGCCACGACCCAGGCCACGGCCAGGGCCACGGCAACGCCGAGGGAGGCGGCACCCGATGACCACCACGCTGGCGCACACCGCCGCCGACCTCCACCCGCACGGCCACGCGCGCGTACAGGGCCAGGGCCGCAGGGCCGTTGTGATGACGATGGGCGCCCTGCACGCGGGACACGCGACCCTCGTCCGCGAAGCCCGCGACCTGGTCGGCCCCGAGGGGCAGGTCGTGGTCACCGTCTTCGTCAACCCGCTCCAGTTCGGCGCGGGCGAGGACCTGGACCGCTACCCGCGCACCCTGGACGCCGACCTCAAGACCGCCGAACAGTCCGGCGCCGACCTGGTCTTCGCCCCCTCGGTCGAGGAGGTCTACCCCGGCGGTGAGCCGCAGGTCCGCATCTCCGCGGGCCCCATGGGCGAGCTCCTCGAAGGCCGCACCCGCCCCGGACACTTCGACGGCATGCTCACCGTCGTCGCCAAGCTGCTGCACCTCACCGCCCCCGATGTCGCGCTGTACGGGCAGAAGGACGCGCAGCAGCTCGCCCTGATCCGCCGCATGGTCCGCGATCTGAACTTCCCGGTGGAGATCGTCGGCGTACCGACCGTGCGTGAGGCGGACGGCCTGGCCCTGTCCAGCCGCAACCGCTACCTCTCGCCAGCCGAGCGCCGTACCGCGCTCGCCCTGGCCACCGCCCTGTTCGCGGGCCGCGACCGGCTCACCGCCCAGCAGGCCCTGCACGCGCGCGCGGCGGCCACCCCGGCGGCCCGAGAGCGCGCCGTCGCCCTCAGCGCCCTCGGCGAGGCCCGTGCCGCGGCCGACGCGCACGCGGTCGCGCAGGCGTCGCTCGGCGTCCCGGCCGCGGTTCGCGCGGCCGCCAGGGCCGTACTGGACGACGCGGCGGCCGCCCGGCCCCCGCTGGTCCTGGACTACCTGGCCCTGGTCGACCCGGCCGACTTCACCGAGGTCCCGGACGGCTTCACCGGCGAGGCGATCCTCGCGGTCGCCGCACGGGTCGGCGCCACCCGCCTGATCGACAACATCCCTCTCACGTTCGGAGCCGCTTCATGAGCCCCCTGAACGGCACCTCCGTGACCGGCACCGGCACCGGCATACGGCTGCACGCCCCGGCCCCCAGCTGGGCCATCGACGCCGACGTGGTCGTCGTCGGCTCCGGCGTGGCGGGCCTCACCGCCGCACTGCGCTGCGCGACCTCGGGCCTGAGCACCGTCGTCGTCACCAAGGCCCGCCTGGACGACGGCTCGACCCGCTGGGCGCAGGGCGGCATCGCGGCCGCGCTCGGCGACGGCGACACCCCCGAACAGCACCTGGACGACACCCTGGTGGCGGGCGCGGGCCTCTGCGACGAGGAAGCCGTACGGCTCCTGGTCACGGAAGGCCCCGACGCGGTACGCCGCCTCATCGCCACCGGCGCGCACTTCGACACCTCGGCCTCCGGCGAGATCGAGCTCACCCGCGAAGGCGGCCACCACCGGCGCCGTATCGCCCACGCGGGCGGCGACGCGACCGGCGCGGAGATCTCCCGCGCCCTGGTCGACGCGGTACGCGAGCGGGGGATCCGTACCGTCGAGAACGCCCTGGTACTCGACCTCCTGACGGACGCCGAAGGCCACGCGGCCGGGGTCAGCCTGCACGTCATGGGCGAGGGCCAGCACGACGGCGTCGGCGCGGTCCACGCGCGCTCGGTGGTGCTCGCGACCGGCGGCATGGGCCAGGTCTTCTCGGCCACCACCAACCCCTCGGTGTCGACGGGCGACGGCGTGGCCCTGGCGCTGCGGGCCGGGGCGGAGATCAGCGACCTGGAGTTCGTGCAGTTCCACCCCACGGTGCTCTTCCTCGGCTCGGACGCCGAGGGCCAGCAGCCGCTGGTCTCCGAGGCGGTACGCGGCGAGGGCGCCCACCTCGTCGACGCCGACGGCACCCGCTTCATGCTCGGCCAGCACGAACTCGCCGAACTGGCCCCCCGGGACATCGTCGCCAAGGCGATCATGCGCAGGATGGCCGAGCAGGGCGCCGAGCACATGTACCTGGACGCCCGGCACTTCGGCGCCGAGATGTGGGCCACCCGCTTCCCCACCATCCTCGCCGCCTGCCGCGCCCACGGCATCGACCCGGTGACCGAGCCGATCCCCGTCGCCCCGGCCGCCCACTACGCGTCCGGCGGCGTCCGTACCGACCGGCTGGGCCGCACCACGGTCGACGGCCTCTACGCCTGCGGCGAGGTCGCCTGCACCGGCGTACACGGCGCCAACCGCCTGGCCTCCAACTCCCTGCTGGAAGGCCTGGTCTACGCCGAACGCATCGCGGACGACATCGCCGCCCACGCGCGCGTAGGCGAGGAGGCCTCCGCCCCGGTCGCCACCCCGGTCATCACTCCGGAACCCGAGCGGCCCGCCCACCCCCTGCTCCCCGCCGCCGCCCGCTTCACCATCCAGCGGATCATGACCACCGGCGCCGGAGTGCTGCGCTCCGCCGAAAGCCTCGCCGACGCCGACGCCGAACTCCAGCGCGTACACACCGAGGCCCGCGGCGAGCTCACCGAGAACGGCAAGACCGCGGAACCCGGCACCGACACCTGGGAGACCACCAACCTCCTCTGCGTCGCGCGCGTGCTCGTCGCCGCGGCGCAGCGCCGCCAGGAGACCCGCGGCTGCCACTGGCGCGAGGACCACGCGGAGCGCGACGACACCGACTGGCGGCGCCACATCGTCGTACGCCTGAACCCCGACCGCACCCTCGCCGTACACACCACCGACTCGCCCGACTTTCCTCCCACCAGGCCCCAGGAGCAGTGACCGAAGTGAGCGCCCCCAGCACCCCTGGCACCCCCGAAAGCTCCGAGCTCCCGCTCGCCCAGAACCCGGGCGGCGGCTGCGGTGACGCCTGCGGCTGCGCGGCGGAAGGCGACCTAGCGGCCGACGGACCCGACCCCATGGAGTGCGGCCTCGACCCCTCACTGGCGGCCCTGCTCGCCGATGCCGGGCTCGACCCCGTAGAGGTCGAGGACATCGCCCATATGGCGATCGCCGAGGACCTGGCGGGTGGTGTGGACGTCACCAGCGTCGCCACCATCCCCGAGGACGCCGTCGCCACCGGAGACTTCACGGCCCGTGAGGCGGGCGTCGTCGCGGGCCTGCGCGTCGCCGAAGCGGTCCTCTCGGTGGTCTGCACGGACGAGTTCGAGGTCGAGCGGCACGTCGAGGACGGCGACCGGGTCGCGGCGGGCCAGAAGCTGATCTCGGTCACCACCCGCACCCGCGACCTGCTCACCGGCGAGCGCAGCGCGCTGAACATCCTGTGCCGCCTGTCCGGCATCGCGACCGCCACGCGCGCGTGGGCGGACGTGCTCGACGGGACGAACGCCAAGGTCCGCGACACCCGCAAGACGACCCCAGGACTGCGCTCCCTGGAGAAGTTCGCGGTGCGCTGCGGCGGCGGCGTCAACCACCGGATGGCCCTCTCCGACGCCGCCCTGGTCAAGGACAACCACGTCGTGGCGGCGGGCGGTGTCGCGGCCGCGTTCAAGGCCGTACGCGAGCGGTTCCCGGACCTGCCGATCGAGGTCGAGGTCGACACTCTCGACCAGCTCCGCGACGTCCTGGACGCGGGAGCCGACCTGATCCTCCTGGACAACTTCACGCCCCAGGAGACGGCCGAAGCGGTCGCCCTCACCCAGGGCCGGGCCCTGCTGGAGTCCTCCGGACGCCTCACCCTGGACACCGCCCGCGCCTATGCCGAGACCGGCGTCGACTACCTCGCCGTGGGCGGGCTCACCCACTCATCGCCGATCCTCGACATCGGCCTCGACCTGCGTGAGGCGAAGGTCTGATGCTGCTCACGATCGACGTCGGCAACACCCACACCGTCCTCGGCCTCTTCGACGGCGAGGAGATCGTCGAGCACTGGCGCATCTCCACCGACGCCCGCCGCACCGCCGACGAACTCGCCGTCCTGCTCAACGGCCTGATGGGCATGCACCCTCTGCTGGGCGAGGAACTGGGCGACGGCATCGACGGCATCGCCATCTGCGCCACCGTCCCCTCCGTGCTGCACGAGCTGCGCGAGGTCACCCGCCGCTACTACGGCGACGTACCCGCCGTGCTGGTCGAGCCCGGCGTCAAGACGGGCGTGCCGATCCTCACCGACAACCCCAAGGAGGTCGGCGCCGACCGCATCATCAACTCGGTCGCGGCGATAGAGCTGTACGGCGGCCCGGCGATCGTCGTCGACTTCGGTACGGCGACCACCTTCGACGCGGTCACCGCGCGCGGTGAGTACGCGGGCGGCGCGATCGCCCCCGGCATCGAGATCTCCGTGGAGGCACTTGGCGTCAAGGGCGCCCAGCTCCGCAAGATCGAACTGACCCGCCCGCGCAGCGTCATCGGCAAGAACACCGTCGAGGCCATGCAGTCCGGCATCCTGTACGGTTTCGCCGGCCAGGTCGACGGCGTCGTCGGCCGTATGGCCCGCGAGCTCGTCGGCCCCACGGGCGACCCCGACGACGTCACGGTGATCGCCACCGGCGGTCTGGCCCCCATGGTCCTCGGCGAGTCCACCGTGATCGACGAGCACGAGCCCTGGCTCACCCTGATCGGGCTGCGCATGGTCTACGAACGCAACGTGTCCCGCAACTAGCCGCAGCCGCCCACCCCGGGGGAAGTCCAAGGCCAGCGGCGGCCCGTTGGTCGAGCCCGCCCTGACCGCCTCCACGTCCGGATCGTCGAGCAGCGGCCCGCGCCCGCCGCGCCCACTGAGTGAACGTGCAGCGGGTTTTGTCTGATTAGTGCGTATCGTCGTTTCATGCCCACGCCATACGGAACCCGCGGCGGCATGGCGTTCAGCGCAGACGAGCTGCGTGTGCTCCGACGCGCCCTCGCCCTTGCCCTCCACCCCAGCCCTACCTCCGACCAGGACGTCCAGGACTGCCTGCGGCTCGCAGGATCGGTCCAGGAGGCGGTCCGTGAGGGCGCCAGACTCCGCGCCTTCCTGCTGGCCGACCTGGCCCGCTACCGGCAGGCGCTCCCCGGCACCGCCACCGGCTACCTGGACCTGCTCGCCGACGCCCTGACCACCGGCTACCGCCCGGAGCCCGACGACCTCGCCGCGCTCCGCGCCCTGCGCGGCAACCCGGCCGCCGCCGCCCTGCTCGCCCACTGCCAGGCCCTCGCCGAGCAGGCCGTACGCGCCAAGCTGGCAGGCCGCACGGTCCCGGTGTCCCGCTCCCACCTGCGCGCCCTGCCCGGCGGCAGGCCACAGGCACAGGCACAGCCACAGCCTCAGGCGGCCGCCGCCGACCCCAAGAAGCCCACCCCGGCCAGCCGCCCCGCCCCCGCCCGCCCGGTGCCCACCCCGGCCGAAGCCTTCCCGCCCCGCCGCCGCCCGGCCGCCCCTGGCCCCACGCCAGCCCCCGAGCGCGAACCGGCCCCGGAGCGACCCGCCCCGCCGCAGAAGCTCGTCGCGGGATAGCTACTCTGGAGGGCATGGACTACGTCTCCGCGCTCCTGCCACCCGTAGTGATGGCCGCGTTCTTCATCGGCCTGATCGTGACGATCGTCAAGACCCAGGGCGGCGCAAACAAGGCCAAGGAGGACGGCGCGGTCGACGCGGCCGTCGCCCGCGCCGCGCACGTCCACCACCACCAGCCCGCGGCGGCCTCGCCCCCGGCAACCGGCCCCGGCGAGGCCTGACCCAGCGCACAGCACCTCAGCGGCGTACGGCTCGCTCACTTTTCGAGCCGTACGCCCTTTTTGTTGGCCAAATAGTGCATCCGAGGCTCATCTCCCACTATTGTTCCTGCTGTGCCTCGCCCATTGGGAGATCTCGAAGACGCGGTCATGACGCGGGTGTGGAACTGGAACCGCCCGGTCACCGTTCGAGAAGTCTTGGAAGACCTTCAGCAGGAACGGTCCATCGCCTACACGACGGTCATGACCGTATTGGACAATCTCCATCAGAAGGGCTGGGTACGCCGGGAAGCGGAAGGCCGGGCCTATCGATATGAGGCGGTCTCGACCCGCGCCGCCTACGCGGCCGCACTGATGAACGAGGCCTGGTCGCAGAGCGACAACCAGGCCGCCGCGCTCGTCGCCTTCTTCGGGATGATGTCCCCAAAGCAACGAGAAGCACTCACGGACGCGGTACGTATGGTGCAGGGACCCGAGGCGTCCGAGACCGCCGAGCCCTCCGAGCCCCCCAAGACCTCCGAGACTCCCGAGAGCCCCGACGAGGCAGCGGGCGACGCGGGGCGATAGCGTCCGCTTCATGTCCGAAGAGCTCCCCGCGTATCCCGATGCCCCTGGCAAAGCCGTCACGATCCGCCGGGCGAGGACCGGCGATGTCGCGGCGGTGCGCGAGCTCCTCGACGCGTACGCCCGCCGAAGCATCCTGCTCGACAAAGCGACCGTGACGCTTTACGAGGACATCCAGGAGTTCTGGATCGCGGAACGCGACGACAACGCACAGGTCGTCGGCTGCGGTGCCCTGCATGTGATGTGGGAAGACCTGGCAGAAGTCCGCACCCTCGCGGTGAACCCCGAGCTCAGGGGCTCCGGTGTGGGCCATCAGCTACTCGGGAAGCTGCTGCAGACAGCGCGTTGGCTCGGTGTGCGCCGGGTATTCTGTCTCACCTTCGAAGTCGACTTCTTCGCCAAGCACGGCTTCGTGGAGATTGGTGAGACGCCGGTCGACGGAGATGTCTACAGCGAGCTACTGCGTTCCTATGACGAAGGTGTCGCCGAGTTCCTGGGACTCGAACGAGTGAAACCCAACACCCTGGGTAACAGTCGGATGCTTCTGCATCTGTGATCGACTACGCGCTTTCCCGTTCCCGATCCGTTACCGAGCGACCAGCGATGCGGTAGCTATGTCCGAAACGCGCACGTTTCAAGGTCTCTTCAGCCGTCCTCTTCTCCCCAAGGGTTTGTGTTTTCCGGAGAAAAGCGGTTTGCTTTCGGACGTACTCCATATAACCGGAGACGGTGAAACAGCGGCGGGCGCGCCGTTGACACCGGTCTCTGAAGTTATCGATGAAGGGAAATCCCGTGGCACAGAAGGTTCAGGTCCTTCTTGTCGATGACCTCGACGGCGGCGAGGCAGACGAGACCGTGACGTTTGCGTTGGACGGTAAGACGTACGAGATTGACCTCACCACCGCCAACGCGGAGAAGCTGCGCGGGCAGCTCGAGCCCTACGTCAAGGGTGGCCGGCGCACCGGAGGCCGTGCCTCGGGTGGCCGTGGCAAGGCGCGCGCGGCCGCTGGTGGCAGCGAGAACACCGCGCAGATCCGCGCCTGGGCGAAGGAGAACGGCTACGAGGTCAACGACCGCGGCCGCGTTCCCGCCTCCATCCGCGAGGCCTACGAGAAGGCCAACGCCTGAGCGCAGCCGCGCGACAGCCGGACGCGGTGGCACTGCGTCGCCGCCGTTTCCACGAGGCGTACGAAATCGGTGCGCGCGGAGCCGCAGGCGCCCCCGCCCGCGTCCGTGCGCGGTCCGAACCCGGTGAAAGCCGGCAGCGTCGGCTCCACCTCGCACCCCGGCTCGGGGGGCCGCACCCACCTGGCGGTCTCCCGCGAGCCAGGCACCGGCACAGGCCCTCCAGGGGGCGCTGGCGCCGTGATCTGGCCGCCCGCGCCGATGGCGGTCAGGTCAAGCGCCAGCGAACCCCACTCCAGCCAGGCGAGCAGCCCCGGCAGCTCGTCCGCGCTTCCCGCCGCGACCAGCCACCGCATCACGTCGCCCTGCCGCGCCAGGGCGACCGGGCCCGCGGGCGGCGCGCCCCCGAGCCGCCGGAGCACGGCGAACCCGGCCTCGGCGGGCATCTGGAGGACGTCGAACCGTAGGCCCGTCAGCAGTTGTACGGGCGGCCCTGGCGCCGTCGCCCAGCCCAGCTGGGTCTCGTACCACTGCCGCACCGGGTCGCGCACGGGGAACGGGCCGCGGGGAGCGGGTACGGAAGCGGGCGGGGTGTGGGCCATGTCTGGAGCAACTCCCGAAAGCCACCATGGTTACGCTTAGTTCCGTGACGGACGCACAGGGTGTCCGCTATGGGGGCGTACGGGCGCGTTCGAGGGCGCAAGCCTGTTCGCCCGTAGCGGAGGGAACCGGGGTGCGCCGCATGGAGTGTCCGTCGGAACGGGTAAGACATTCCTAGTGGGGAGGGGCGACACGCTGGCCTGGCCGTCTCACGTTCGCCATCGGCGTACTGGCGAAGAGGGTATCTGCCTGGCCTGCGGGAACATCGTCTCGGACCATGGGGTTGGAGTAGTTGTCGGCGTTCGGGGTCAGGAGGCCATGGACGGGTGTCGGCAGTTGGAATGAGCGGTCCCCGCTTGCGGGACTAAGCTGCGGAAGGACAGGGAGGGGACCGACCCCTTACTGCCTGACCGCTCTGAGGAGCGATTAACGATGTTCGAGAGGTTCACCGACCGCGCGCGGCGGGTTGTCGTCCTGGCTCAGGAAGAAGCCCGGATGCTCAACCACAACTACATCGGCACCGAGCACATCCTCCTGGGCCTGATCCACGAGGGTGAGGGTGTCGCCGCTAAGGCCCTGGAGAGCCTCGGGATTTCGCTCGAGGCGGTCCGCCAGCAGGTGGAGGAGATCATCGGCCAGGGGCAGCAGGCCCCGTCCGGTCACATCCCCTTCACCCCCCGTGCCAAGAAGGTCCTGGAGCTGTCGCTCCGGGAGGCCCTTCAGCTGGGCCACAACTACATCGGCACGGAGCACATTCTGCTCGGCCTGATCCGCGAGGGCGAGGGCGTCGCAGCCCAAGTCCTGGTCAAGCTGGGCGCAGACCTCAACCGGGTACGGCAGCAGGTCATCCAGCTGCTCTCCGGTTACCAGGGCAAGGAGACCGCCGCCGCAGGTGGCCCGGCCGAGGGCACGCCCTCGACCTCTCTCGTCCTGGACCAGTTCGGCCGGAACCTCACCCAGGCCGCTCGTGAATCCAAGCTCGACCCGGTCATCGGGCGCGAGAAGGAGATCGAGCGGGTCATGCAGGTGCTGTCCCGCCGCACCAAGAACAACCCGGTCCTGATCGGTGAGCCCGGCGTCGGTAAGACCGCCGTCGTCGAGGGCCTCGCCCAGGCCATCGTCAAGGGCGAGGTGCCCGAGACCCTCAAGGACAAGCACCTCTACACCCTGGACCTCGGCGCCCTGGTCGCCGGCTCCCGGTACCGCGGTGACTTCGAAGAGCGCCTGAAGAAGGTCCTCAAGGAGATCCGCACCCGCGGCGACATCATCCTGTTCATCGACGAGCTCCACACCCTGGTGGGTGCGGGCGCCGCCGAGGGCGCGATCGACGCCGCCTCGATCCTGAAGCCGATGCTCGCCCGTGGTGAGCTCCAGACCATCGGCGCCACCACGCTCGACGAGTACCGCAAGTACCTGGAGAAGGACGCCGCGCTGGAGCGCCGCTTCCAGCCCATCCAGGTCGCCGAGCCGTCGCTGCCGCACACCATCGAGATCCTCAAGGGTCTGCGCGACCGCTACGAGGCCCACCACCGCGTCTCCATCACGGACGAGGCCCTCGTACAGGCCGCCACGCTGGCCGACCGGTACATCTCGGACCGCTTCCTCCCGGACAAGGCGATCGACCTGATCGACGAGGCCGGCTCCCGGATGCGTATCCGCCGGATGACCGCGCCGCCGGACCTCCGCGAGTTCGACGAGAAGATCGCCGGAGTCCGTCGCGACAAAGAGTCGGCCATCGACTCCCAGGACTTCGAGAAGGCCGCTTCCCTCCGCGACAAGGAGAAGCAGCTCCTGGCCGCCAAGGCCAAGCGCGAGAAGGAATGGAAGGCCGGCGACATGGACGTTGTCGCCGAGGTCGACGGCGAGCTCATCGCCGAGGTCCTCGCCACGGCGACGGGCATCCCGGTCTTCAAGCTGACCGAGGAGGAGTCCAGCCGCCTGCTCCGCATGGAGGACGAACTCCACAAGCGCGTCATCGGCCAGGAAGACGCCATCAAGGCGCTCTCGCAGGCGATCCGCCGCACCCGCGCTGGCCTCAAGGACCCCAAGCGTCCCGGTGGCTCCTTCATCTTCGCCGGTCCGTCCGGTGTCGGTAAGACGGAGCTGTCGAAGACCCTCGCCGAGTTCCTCTTCGGGGACGAGGACGCGATGATCTCCCTCGACATGTCGGAGTTCAGCGAGAAGCACACCGTCTCGCGGCTCTTCGGCTCGCCTCCCGGCTACGTCGGGTACGAAGAGGGCGGCCAGCTCACCGAGAAGGTGCGCCGCAAGCCGTTCTCGGTCGTGCTTTTCGACGAGGTCGAAAAGGCCCACGCGGATATCTTCAACTCGCTCCTGCAGATCCTTGAGGACGGTCGACTGACCGACTCCCAGGGCCGCGTCGTGGACTTCAAGAACACGGTCATCATCATGACGACCAACCTCGGCACGCGGGACATCTCCAAGGGCTTCAACCTGGGCTTCGCCGCCCAGGGGGATGTGAAGACCAACTACGAGCGCATGAAGAACAAGGTCAACGAAGAGCTCAAGCAGCACTTCCGCCCCGAGTTCCTCAACCGCGTCGACGACACCGTGGTCTTCCACCAGCTCACCGAGGAAGACATCATCCAGATCGTCGACCTCATGATCGCCAAGGTCGACGAGCGCCTGAAGGACCGCGACATGGGCATCGAGCTCAGCTCGACCGCCAAGTCGCTCCTCGCCAAGCGTGGCTACGACCCGGTGCTGGGCGCGCGGCCGCTGCGTCGCACGATCCAGCGCGAGATCGAGGACATCCTCTCGGAGAAGATCCTCTTCGGCGAGCTGCGCCCCGGTCACATCGTGGTCGTCGACACGGAGGGCGAGGGCGCCGAGCAGAAGTTCACCTTCCGCGGCGAGGAGAAGTCCCCGCTGCCGGACGTTCCGCCGATCGAGCAGGCCACGGGCGGCTCTGGCCCGAACCTGACGAAGGACGTGTGACGCTCGCACCGCGCACGCACAAGGGGCCGCCCCGGAACTTCGGTTCCGGGGCGGCCCCTTTTCGTACGCCCGTATCTGTTCCCGGGCCTCCCGGGCTTGCCTGTTACCCGAACTGGCCGGGCTGGTAGTCGCCGGCGGGCTGCCGGACGATGACGTTCAGGCGGTTGTACATGTTGATGAGGGCGATCAGGGACATCAGGGCGACGAGCTGTTCCTCGTCGTAGTGCTTGGCGGCGTTCGCCCAGGCCTCGTCCGTGACGCCACCGGCCGCGTCCGCGATGCGGGTGCCCTGCTCGGTCAGTTCCAGGGCGGCGCGCTCGGCGTCGGTGAAGACCGTGGCCTCGCGCCAGGCCGCTATCAGGTTGAGGCGCAGCGAGGTCTCTCCGGCGGCGGTGGCGTCTTTGGTGTGCATGTCGGTGCAGAAGCCACAGCCGTTGATCTGGCTCGCGCGGATCTTCACCAGTTCCTGTGTGGCGGCGGGTAGTTCCGAGTCCGCGATCACCTTGCCTGCCGAGCCGAGGTGCTTGATGAGCTTGCCTGCGACCGGGCTGGCGAAGACGTTCAGACGGGCTTCCATGGTGTGCTCCTCTGCCGTTGCTGGTGGCTACACACCTATGACGGACCGGTCGCCGGGAATGTGACACGGCCGCGACACGGGTTAGGGGAGCAGGGTCACCTCGACGTGGTCGGGGAGGGCGTCCAGGCCGTCTGTCTGCCCGCCGGACACACGCACACGGGCGAGGCGGCGGAGAGGGAAGTGCCGGGGGGCGACGTCGATGCGCTCCGTGGCGGCGAGCAGGTCCACGCGCAGGTCTGTGACGTGGGGGAAGAGGCGGGAGACGTGGCCCGCCGCCGTGGTCCAGTCGCCCGAGTGCTTCAGCCACAGCGTGGTGATGCCGGGCAAGGACAGCCCAGGCGGCGCGTGAGTGAGGCTGCCGGATGACAGGTGTAGCTGGGTGAGGTGGGGGAGGCGGGCGAGGGCCTGCCAGTCCGCAGCTGAGTCCGGACCGTCGGAGCGGCCGAAGATGACCCATTCGAGCTGTGGCCAGCGGCCTATGTGCTCCACGTCGGTCAGGGTCTGGCGGGCGTCGAAGAGGCCGAGGTCGCGCAGCGGGGCCTCGGCGGGGAACTCGGCCAGGCTCCAGGGCTCGGCGATCTCGTTGAGACGGAGCGCCTCCAAGTCGCGCAGGGCGGCGCCCCGCGCCTCGGGCGTGAGGCGCCCGGGCGGGATGGAGAGCCGTAGCAGTGTGGGGGCGCAGGCTGTGATCAACTCGGAAGCGGCGGCGGCGGACACCGTGGCCCGGATGTCCAGCTGCCGTGGGCGGAGCCCCAGCCGGGTGATCTCCGCGATCTGCTCGTCCTTGACGACGGTGAAGTGGGTTTCGCCGTCGTCGAGGTGGGCGATGACCTGCTCCGCGTACGGTCGGCACTCGTGGCGGTCCCAGGCCCACATCAACTGTCTGCGTACGAAGACCGACTCATGCCGGGCGAACCGCGCGAGGAACGGGATCGCGGCCTCTGCCCGCACATCCGTCGCGGTGATCACCACACGGTGCGCGTCCTCATGGTGCGGCAGTTCCTCCGGGCCAGGCAGCAGGTCCAGCACCATGGGACCGATCGCCGCGAGGTCCCGGGCATCCTCCAGGCCGCGCGGCGGGATGAGCGTGGACGTACGGCGTTCGACCTCTTCCCGTACGGGTGCGGCCAGGTCCGTCGCGTGTTCCAGGCAGGCGGCCGCCAGCAGGTAGACGCGGCTCCGCGTCCGCTTGTCCGGGGCGGCGTCCCCCTGTGCGAGCAACTCGCTGAAGATCTCGGCGCGTTCGCGCGGGCGGGCGTGGGCGACCGCCATCCGGATGACGTCCTCCCACTGGTCGTCCGCCGCGTGTGAGACCAGGACGCCGAAGTCGCCCTCCTCCACGGCGGCCCGTGCGCCGAGGAAGTCCTGGAAGGTGCGGTGAATGAAATCCACTGTCCCCGGGGCTGGTTCGCGCAACAGGCCGCTGCGGTGCAGGAAGTGGGTGTACACGGCCCCGGTGTCGCCGAGGGCGGCCACCTCAGGGACGGCGGGCAGCGTGTCGCGGATGATGCTTTCCGCCCGCGCGCGGTCCATTGACGTACGGCCGTTGCGGATCAGCCAGTACGCGAGGCGTTGCAGCAGCTGGATCTGGGGTTCCTCCCGCAGGTCCGGGACGCGCATGTCGCGTTCGCGGTCGCGGCGGGTGAGGAGCATCGAGAGTGCGGCGGTGTAGAGGTCCTTGCGGCCGTGCGGCAGGAAGCCGCGTCTGTCCCGGTGCAGGGCGCAGATCAGGCCGCACATCAGCGGGTTGGTGGCCAGGCGGCCCAGGTCGGACTTCGCGCGTACGGCTTCCAGAAGCTGACTCTCGTACGCGGCGAGGTCGGCGTCCTCGTCCGCCGCGCCCGTGCGCGCGGCCTGGTGCCAGCGCTGGATGAACGCCGTCACGGCGCCGCGGCCCATCTCGGTCAGCGTCAGCTCGGCGAAGTCCTCGTCCGCGAGCCAGTCTTCGCGTACGGCGGAGGGGCGCGAGGTCACCAGCCAGCGGTTGCCGGGATAGGCCTCGATCAGATCGCTGAGCCACATCCGGGCGCGGGCGCGCTCGGCGTCGGGGACCTCGTCGATCCCGTCCACCAGGACCAGGCCCCGCCCGGAGGCCAGTACGCGGGCCTCCCAGCCGTCCGGCTGGGTCCCGGCGAGCGGGCAGCCAACGGCGGACAGAAAGTCCCTGGGGGAGGGGAGGCGCTCGCCGTGCCGGGTGAGGGTGCGCAGCGGCAGGACGAACGGGACGCGGCCTTGGACGTACGCCATCGGGTCGTCGGGGTCCTGGCGGGTGGCGCTCACGGCCAGCCACTGGACGAGGGTGGTTTTGCCGGACCCGGCCTCGCCGCGCAGCAGGACGCGCTCGTGGCTGGCCAGGGCCTGGTCGGCGGGGCGGGGTTCGGTGAGCATCTGTGCCACCTCATCAGCCGTGAACTCGAAGACGCCGGTGTCGCGGCCGTCGAGCTTGGCGTCCAGGAACTGGTCGAACCGCTGGCGCCGATGGGAGAGGCTGCTGAGCAGCTGGGGCAGATCCTTCTGGAGTGGCCCCGGCGCCGTCGCCTCCAGGCTCAGATACGCCGCGTCCAGCGGCCACCGCCCCGGCGAGTTGGCCAGGTCGAGACCGTAGATCGTGAGCTTGCTGTGCTTCTTCGCGATGTACGCGAGATAGCGCCGCTCGAACTCCGCGTCCCGCGCGTCCGGCCGGGGCGTCCGGGCGATCAGCTCGTCGACCTTGGCGACCAGCTCGCCCTGGCGGCGGCTCTGCTCGACCAGGGTGCGCGGGACAAACGTCGAGCGCTGGGTGAAGAAGTGCAGGATGTGCAGGCACGCGGTGTCCAGGAGGCGGGCGTAGAGGTGCGTCGCGTCGGCCGACAGGTGGCGGTCGGGGCGGTCGCTCGCCCGGCGCAGCGAGGCCGCGAACGCCTCGTGCCCGAGTTGCACCGCCTCGACATCGCTCAGGTCCAGGTCGCCGAGGGTGTGCAGCGTGTGGGCCAGCGCGTCGGCGACCGCCCGCTCCTCGTCTGGTGGTACGGGGCGCTCTCCCGCGCGCACGGCCTGCTTGACCAGCTCCGCGGAGAGTTTGCGCAGGTCGGCCTCTACGAGGGTGCGCTTTTCGCCGCTCAGGGCGGCGCGGAAGGAGACCAGCCGCGAGATGCGTATCGGCTTGTCGACAAGGCCCGCGCCCGCCCCTTCGGCCACGAAGAGCTTCTTGACCAGGGGTAACACCGCGTTCGACGCGAGCCGTACGCCGATCAGTGCCGGGTCCATTGCGCTGCTCCCCCCAGAAGCCGTGCGACAGAGCCTGCCAAGGGTCTGCCAGCCGGGTGACCGGCCAGGTCAGAGTAGCCGCCGTCACATTCGGCAGGGGGCGGATCTTGCCGCTCGGTGACATGCCGCACAGGCGATTTGTCCGTTACTAGGAGGAATAGTGGTGAGCGTGGGTGGATGGGCCGGGCCCTTTGGCGATGAACCGAAGGGACTTTGGTCCTGCCCGGCGTGGCCGAGGGTGAGAGGCGGCTGACCGGCCTCGGGGCAGGGGCGCGAAGTGGGGCTAAACCTCTTTTGGAGATCCAATTCGGACAGTGTCGGGTATGGGGGATGAGTGAGGTTTAGTCGTGTCAAGGGGGTGTGAATCTGGAGGTGTTATACGAGCTTGGGTAGTAGATGGGGGTTTTGGGCGAGAGTGGGGGTGGGGGTTACCAAGGGATGGCCATCCCGGTCTCCGGGTTCCCGCAAGGGTGCTCGTGGCCGGGTCTCTTCTTGTCCCGGCCACGGAGGTCATCCCACGATGTCGAAGCGCAGCCACTCCCACAGTCCCCTCTCGTCCCTGCTCCGTACGCGGGCCACCGTCGTGGCCGTCAGCCTGGGAGCATCGGCGCTGCTGGGGACCGGGGTCGCGGTAGCCGCCGAGACGAGCGCGAGCAAGAGCACGAAGCTGACCGGTGCCGCCGCCTCGATCGAGGCGCAGGCGAAGGCGCAGCTCAAGGCCGCCGACCAGCTGGCGGCGGCTGCGAAGAAGGCAGCGGCGGCCAAGAAGGCTGCGGCTGCCAAGAAGGCCAAGGCAGCCAAGAAGGCTCCCGCCTGGTCGGACCCGGTCGACAAGTACACGCTGACCGCGAGCTACGGCAAGGGCGGCAGCATGTGGGCCAGCAAGCACTCCGGACAGGACTTCGCGGTGCCGGTCGGCACCCCGGTCGAGTCCGTGGGCGCCGGAACCGTGGTCAAGTCCGGCGGGAACGGCGCGGGTGACGGGCCCGCGTACGGCAACGCCGTGGTGATCAAGCACAGCGACGGCCGCTACTCGCAGTACGCCCACCTGTCGAAGATCAACGTCTCGACCGGCCAGAAGGTCAAGGCCGGCCAGCGGATCGCCCTCTCCGGCAACACCGGAAACTCCAGCGGCCCGCACCTGCACTTCGAGATCCGCACCACCCCGAACTACGGTTCGTCGATCAACCCCGTCGCCTTCCTCCGCTCCGTGGGCGTCTCGCTCTAACCCCTGAAGCACCACAGGCCGACAGGCCTTAGTTAGGCCTTAGTCCCCCGGCAGCCGCACCATCGGGAAGCTGCCGGTGCTCGTCGGAGCGTGTTCCGGTAGCCACAGCACGGCGACCGCGCCCTCCGCGGGCCCGTCACCGGTCTCAGGGCCGACATTGCGGAAGGTGAGCCGGGCCCCCAGCACCCGCGCCTGCCCCGCCGCGATCGTCAGCCCCAGGCCATGGCCGTGCCCCGCGCGGTCGCTGCTGCCGGTACGGAAGCGGCTCGGCCCGTCGGCGAGCAGGTCAGGCGGGAAGCCGGTGCCGTGGTCACGTACCCGGATCACCCGGCCCTCGACGCTGACCTCGATCGGCGGCTTGCCGTGCCGTGCGGCGTTGGCCAGCAGGTTGCCCAGGATGCGCTCCAGGCGGCGCGGGTCGGTGCTGACCCGCCACTCGTGCACCACGCGTACCGTCACATCGGGATTCAGCGCCGCGATCCGCCGGGACACGAACTCCCCCAGGTCGATCTCCTGGAGTTCGGCCCGCTCGGTGGCGCCGTCCAGCCGGGCCACTTCCAGTACGTCCTCGACCAGCGTCCGCATCGCCTGCGCACGGTCCTTGACCAGCTCACTCGGCCGCCCGGGCGGCAGCAGCTCGGCCGCCGTGAGCAGCCCGGTGACGGGGGTGCGCAGCTCATGCGCGATGTCCGCGGTGACCCGGCGCTCCGCCTCGTACCGCTGCTTCAGCGCGTCCGCCATCGCGTCGACGGCGTAGGCGAGGTCGTCGGTCTCATCGCGTACGACCCCGTCGATGGCCTCACGTACCCGCACGTCGCTGTTGCCCCGCGCGACCTCGTGCGCCGCGGCCGCGGCCCTGCGCAGCCGCCGCGACAGATGCCCGCCGATCAGCACCCCCAGCGCGCAGCCGCCGAAGACGGCAGCGGTGGAGCCGATCCACAGCGCCTGGTCGAGGTCGTCGATCACGGTGGCGCTGCGGTCGGTGAACCGGGTGTGCAGCGACAGGATGTGCCCGCCGCTCACCGGGGTCGCGGCCCAGATGTCGGGCACGCCCTCGTCGTTCTCCTGTACGTAGGTGGCGCGTCGGCCCGCCTCGGCCTTGGCCCGCAGCTCGCCGGGCAGCTCGGGGTCGTCCAGCTTGGAGCCGAACTGCGTACGCCCCGTCGACTCGTAGATCCGCTGGGCGTACTGGACGCGCTCGTTCTGCACATCGCGCGAGCTGTCCAGCATCGAGACCCGCGCGGCGCTGTGCACGACCAGGCTGAGCACCAGCGCCACCAGCGCCCCCACCAGCGCGATCGCCGCACTGAGCTTCCAGCGCAGGCCGGTACGCAGCCCTCGGGGGAGCCTGTCGAGCAGCTTGGCGGACAGCCCGCCAGGCCGCTTGCCCTTGCTGGACAGCCCGCCGGACAGCTTGCTGGGCAGGCGGCTGGACAGTTTGCCGGACAGCTTCATCCTCTGAGCTTGTAGCCGAAGCCGCGGACCGTCTCGATCCGGTCCTGGCCGATCTTCGTACGCAGCCGCTGGACATGGACGTCCACGACCCTGGTGTCCCCGCCCCAGCCGTAGTCCCAGACCCGCTCCAGGAGCTTGTCGCGCGAGAGCACCGTGCCCGGCGCGTGCGAGAACTCCAGAAGCAGCCGCATCTCGGTCGGCGTCAGGGCCACCGGAGCGCCGTCGCGGCGTACCTCCATGCCCTCGGTGTCGATCTCCAGGCCACCGAAGTTCAGCACCGCGCCCGTAGCGGGCTGCCGCCCGTCGTCGGCCGCCCCCTGCGCGGCGGCCGGACCCCCCGCGTGCCCGAAGCGGCGCAGCACGGCCCGGATACGCGCGACCAGGACCGCGCCGTCGAACGGCTTGGTCACGTAGTCATCCGCACCGGCCTCCAGGCCCAGCACCACGTCGATGGAGTCGGCCCGCGCGGAGAGCATGATCACCGGAACCGTGGACTCGTCCCGGATGCGGCGGCACAGGCTCACCCCGTCCAGGCCCGGCACCATCACATCGAGCAGCGCGATGTCCGGCTGGTCGCTGCGGAACGCCTCAAGGCCGGACAGTCCGTCGGGCATGGCGGTGACCACGAAGCCGTCGCGCTCCAGGGCGAGCTGCGTGGCCTCGCGGATGACGTCGTCGTCCTCGACGAACAGGACATGGGTCTGCTCAGCCATCCGCTGCTCTCTGTTCTCTCAGTTCTGCTCGGGCGGCGGGCTCTCGCCGCTCACCGCACCGCTGTACTCGTTGTACATGACGTCCCGCTTGACGAACTGGGTGCCCTGCCACCGGTACGTCACCACTTCCTCGGCGGAGGGGTACGGAGCCGTGTCCGCCTCGTTGTACACCTGGGTACTGACCACCAGATCACCCTGGTCGATCTCGGAGTAGACCGGGGGCTGCTCGGCCTGGAAGACGTTCTCGTACTTCTTGGACTTCTCGCTGGACTTCTCGGTGGACTTCTCGCGGTACACGTAGCTGCCGATGCCGACCGCGTCAGCGCAGGTCAGTACGTTGACGACGACATCGGACGACGATCCTCCGGTCAGGTTGCCGTAGGACACGTCCACCGGGTAGCCGTTGCCGTTGCAGGGCTTCAGATCGCGCTTGACGGACTTGCTGACCTTCGGGTCGGACATCACCAGCTGTACCGGGTCCACCCGCTTGACCGCGTCCGACGCGGACGGCAGTGGTGAGGCCGGGGCCGCCGGGTCGCCACTGCGCGCCGGGCCCTCGTCGCGCGCGCCGGTGCCCCCTGTGCCACAGGCGACCAGGGAACCGGCGAACAGCGCCGCGGCGGTGAGCCCGGCCCCTGCCGTACCCACCGCCCATGGACCCCGTCGTCGTTGTTCGGGGTCGCTGCCTTCTAGGCCGCGCAACGCCGCTCCTCACGTTCGAGCACCCGCCCGGCCACCTCGTCGCTGGCCCGGCTTTCCAGCTCCTGCCGGAGCCTGGCCAGCGCCCGGTGCAGGGTGCTCTTGACCGTACCGGCCGACATGCCCAGTGCGGCGGCCGTCTCTTCTGTGGACATCTGCTCCCAGTGTCGCAGCACCACGACACTGCGCTGCTTGGGTGCCAGCACTTTCAGTACGTCCATCAGCAGGGCGCGGTCCGCGTGCTGCTCGGTGGAGTCGTCCACGCTCGCGTCCGGCAGCTGCTCGGTGGGGACCTCTTCGAGGCGGCGGGCGCGCCACCACTCCGTACGGGTGTTGATCATGACACGGCGGAGGTAGGCGTCAGCGAGGCGCTTGTCGGCTATGCCGTCCCAGCGGTGGTACGTACGCACCAACGCCGTCTGCAGCAGATCCTGCGCGTCCACCGGATCGGGCACGAGGCGGCGGGCACTGCGCAGCAGGGCGTCCTGCCGCGTGCGTACGTACTCCTCGAACTCGAGCACCTCTCCGTGCGCCATCTTCAACCGCCTCCGTTTACGCCGTGGAACCGGATCGTCCTCCGGCTCATCTACGAAGCTACGGATGGGGTGTAACGAGGCTTCGTGAAGAGGCCTTCGGTGGGAGCACGGCTATCCCTCGGTTATGTAACAAAGGTAAGAGCCGCCTAAAACCTGTGAATCTTTTGCGCGGTGGGACCCGGTATGAGCGATGTAGGGGCGGCGTCAGCGCGGAGTCGGATCGGCGTCAGCGCGGCGTCAGCGCGGAGCCAGCGCGGCGTCAGTACGGAGTCAGCTCGGCACTAGCTCTGCGGCAGGCGGTAGATCCCGCCGGGCAGCGGCTCCACCAGGCCGTCGGCGACCAGCCCGTCCAGCGCGCGGGCCCGCTGCACCGGCTCGTCCCACACCCGGTCGAGTACGGACTGCGGTACGGGCGCCGAGGCCTCGCGCAGCACCGCCAGCAGCTTGCCGCGCACCTGCCGGTCGGTCCCCGCGTAGCTCTGGCCACGGCGTGGCGGGCCCTGGTGCTCGGGCTTGCCCGCCAGCCGCCAGGCGCACTGGGAGGCGATCGGGCAGTGCGCGCAGTCCTCGTTTCGCGCGGTGCACACGAGCGCGCCCAGCTCCATCGAGGCGGCCGCCCAGCGCGCGGCGGTCGTCTCGTCGTCCGGCAGCAGCGCCCTGGCCAGCTTGCGCTCGGCCGCGGTGGTCGCGTTCGGCGGGTAGCGCAGGCCGCTGACGGCGCGGGCCAGGACCCGGCGCACATTGGTGTCGAGCACCGCGTGCCGCTGGGCGTACGCGAACGAGGCGACGGCCGCCGCCGTGTACTCGCCGATCCCGGGCAGCGCGAGCAGCTGCGCGTGCTGCGTGGGTACGTCGCCGCCGTGCCGTTCGGTTATCGCCGTCGCCGCGCCGTGCAGTCGCAGCGCGCGGCGCGGGTAGCCGAGTCGGCCCCAGGCGCGTACGGCCTCGCCCGGGGGCTCCTTGGCCAGGTCGGCGGGGCGCGGCCAGCGGGCCAGCCATTGCTCGTACACCGGCAGCACCCGGCTGACCGGGGTCTGCTGCAGCATGAACTCGCTGACCAGTACGGCCCAGGGGCCCGCGTCGGGGCGGCGCCAGGGCAGGTCACGGGCGTTCTGCGCGAACCACGCGATGACGGGGGTGTGCAGGGCGGTGTGCGAGTCGGTGGCGTGGGAGGCCGTGGGGTGGGCGGCGGCTGGCTCGGGTTCGGGAGTGAGTGCGGTCGCAGTCATGGCAAGGGCGATCCTCCCACGGGGCCGCCCGCGAATGGCCCAATGAGGGGTGCGGGCGGCGCGGTGCGTCGGGGTGCGGTCGCGCTGGGTCAGCGCCGGTGTGCGCTGTGGTGGGGGGCGGTGGCGTTCGGGTCGGTGGGCTGGTGCGGCTGGTGCGGCTGGTGTGACTGGTGCGACCCGTAGGACCCGTACGTCTCCTGGGACCCGTACGGCCGTTGTGCCGGGGCGGGCGCGGGCGCGGGCATCGGCGCGGCGGTGGCCCCCCCCGGCCCCGCGAACCAGCGCACCGCACCCGCCGACGACCCCCGCATCGTCTCCGTCACCCGGGACACGGGCCGCGCGGCCAGCCGTAGGACCAGGTAGACCACCAGCGTGCCGAGTACCAGACCGGCGGCGACGTCATGCGGATAGTGGACGCCCACGAACACCCGCGAGAAGGCCATCACCACCGCCAACGGCAGCGTCAGCCAGGCGATCCCGCGCCAGACCAGCGCCAGCGACACCCCACAGGCGCCCGCGATGGTGGCGTGGTTGCTGGGGAAGGACCAGTCGCCGTACGGGGGGCACTCCGCCAGCGGGCCCACGACTTCCAACACGGCCCGGCAGGGGCGTTCCTCCTGGATCAGCGACTTCAGTACCTCGCTGCACACGTAGGCGACCGCCGTGGCGAGCGGCGCCAGCACCGCGACGGCGAGGGCGCGCGGGTCGTCACGGCGGGCGCGCCACCACACCACGACGAAGAGCGCGCCGAAGATCAGCAGACCGGCATCCGTCCCGACCTCGCTGAACACTTGAAACCACTCGGGGGTGGTGTGCGCGAAGTCGAGAATGTCTCGATAGAGGTCTGAGGTGTCCACTGGAGTGTTCGGGTCCATGCCCTACATGGTCAACGACGGAGTGGACCAAACGTGAACCGGGATGATGATCTGCGAAAAGTTGTGGCGCCAGGCGGCGGGTGGGGAGGGAGTTGGCGCCGATCTCTCGTACAGTTTGCGCCGTGGGATCTCTGCGCAATCCGATCGGGCCGCTTCCCTCCTCCATCTACTGGCGACGGAGGGCTGTTCTGCTGTCCATGGCCGCGGCGCTGTTGCTGCTGATCGCATGGATCGTCAGCTCGCTTGGCGGCAGCGGCAGTACGGGCGCGAACGGCGCCAATGACAAGGGTGGCCCCACCCCGTCGATCACCCCTGGCCCCTCCGGCTCTGGCACGCCGATCACTGAACGGCCGGGCGGCCGGGACGAGTCGAGCGATGAACCCGGCGACGGCGGTGACGGCGACGGTGGTTCGGGCTCGGGAGGCGGCTCTGGCAGCGGCGGTACGGGCTCCGACGGGGACGACGCCAAGGGCGGCGACACCGGCGGCGCTGGTGGCGGCGCTGGCGCTGGTGGCGGCGCTGGCGCTGGTGGAGCCGCGGGCTCCGGTTCGGGTTCGGGCGGCGGTGCGGGGGAGCGGGTGCCCGCCGGGTCCGCGCTGCCCAACTGCACCTCGAGCGGCGTCAAGTTGACGGTGAAGAGCGTCAAGAAGAAGTACGAGTCCGGCGAGAAGCCGAAGTTCGAACTCATCGCGGAGTCCACGTCGGGCAAGGACTGCAAGGTCGACCTCGGCCCGAAGCAGGCGGTGTTGTCGATCACGCCGGTGGAGGACGACGACCCGCTCTGGTCGTCCGACGACTGCCCGAGCGGCCCCGGCAGTCTGCTGTTGCGGTTGCCGGGCGAGGGCCGGATCACCCACACCGTGGAGTGGGACCGCAAGCCGAGCGCACCGGAGTGCGCGACGCCCCGCCCGGGCTCAGCGAAGCCGGGCCGCTACCTGGTCGAGGCCGAGGCGTCCGGCCTCCCGAAGGCCTTCGCCTCGTTCGAACTGACCAAGTCCTGATCAGCGCGGCGGGGCGGCGGGGCGGCAGGAGAACCAACTCCCGCCGCTTCGCCCTAGACGTACCGCTCCAGGATCGACGACTCCGCGAGCCGCGACAGTCCCTCCCGCACCGACCGCGCCCGCGCCTCCCCGACCCCGTCCACGGTCTGGAGATCGTCCACGCTCGCGGCGAGCAGCTTCTGTAGCCCGCCGAAGTGCTCCACCAGCCGGTCGATGATCGCACCCGGCAGTCGCGGCACCTTCGCCAGCAGCCGGTAGCCGCGCGGCGACACCGCCGAGTCGAGCGTCTCGGGCGACCCGGTGTAGCCCAGCGCGCGGGCCACGATGGGCAGTTCGAGCAGCTCGGTGTGGGAGAGCGCGTTCAGTTCGGCGAGCGCCTCGTCGACCGTACGGGACCGCTTCGCGGTCGGCTCGGGTACGTAGTCCCGTACGACCAGCGAGCGCTCGGGCTCGACGCCCGCGATCAACTCGTCCAGCTGGAGGGCGAGCAGACGCCCGTCGGTGCCCAGCTCGACCACGTACTCGGCGATCTCGGTGGCGATCCGGCGGACCATCTCCAGGCGCTGCGCCACGGCGGTGACGTCCCGCACGGTGACCAGGTCCTCGATCTCCAGCGCGGACAGCGTGCCCGCCACCTCGTCGAGGCGCAGCTTGTACCGCTCGAGCGTCGCCAGTGCCTGGTTGGCCCGGGACAGGATCGCGGCCGAGTCCTCCAGGACCCGTCGCTGCCCGTCGACGTACAGCGCGATCAGCCGCATGGACTGGGACACGGAGACGACGGGGAAGCCGACCTGCTTGCTGACCCGGTCCGCGGTGCGGTGCCGGGTGCCGGTCTCCTCGGTCGGGATCTTCGGGTCCGGGACGAGCTGGACCCCGGCTCGCAGGATCTTGGTGATGTCCTTGTCGACGATGATGCCGCCGTCCAGCTTGCAGAGCTCCCGCAGCCGGGTCGCGGTGAACTCGACATCCAGCACGAAGCCGCCGGTGCACATCGACTCGACGGTCTTGTCCCAGCCCAGGACGATGAGACCGCCGGTGTTGCCCCTCAGGATGCGCTCCAGGCCGTCACGCAGTCCCGTACCGGGCGCGACCGCGCTCAGTGAGGCGCGCATCAGCCGGTCGGTACTGGCGCTCACGCCCAGCTTGCCGGGAGCTGTCGCCCGGTCGTTGGCTGCCACTGCACTCCTCCGGTCGCGACTTGGCTCGGGCCTTGGCGCCCGGACCTCGTACGGATGGGCGAGACCGGGGCAAAGTCTACCGGCGGTTATCGACCTCCCGGGGTGCCTCCGCACGACGGCTCTTGGGCAGCACCCGGAGCGCGTCTCCTATGTCGGCGACTTCGATGACCTTCATGCCCGGTGGCACCTTCCCCGGATCGCTCGGAACCAGGGCGTGGGTGAAGCCCAGCCGGTGTGCTTCGGACAGCCGTCGCTGGACCCCGGTGACCCGTCTGACCTCGCCCGCGAGGCCCACCTCGCCGATCGCGACGAGGTTCTTGGGTAGCGGGGTGTCGCTGGCGGCGCTGGCCAGCGCGAGGGCGATGGCGAGGTCCGCCGCGGGCTCGGAGAGCTTCACTCCGCCGACCGTCGCGCTGTAGATATCGCGCTTGCCGAGCGCGCTGATCCGGCCGCGCTGCTCCAGGACGGCCAGCATCATCGAGACCCGGGAGGTCTCCAGGCCGGAGGTGGTACGCCGGGGTGAGGGGATCTGCGAGTCGACCGTGAGCGCCTGCACCTCGGCGACCAGGGGGCGGCGGCCCTCCAGGGTGACGGTCAGGCAGGTGCCGGGGACAGGCTCGGCGCGCCGGGTCAGGAAGAGCCCCGAGGGGTCGGCGAGGCCGGTGATCCCTTCGTCGTGCAGCTCGAAGCAGCCGACCTCGTCGGTGGCTCCGTAGCGGTTCTTGACCCCGCGGACGAGCCGCAGTCGCGCGTGCCGGTCGCCCTCGAAGGACAGGACGACGTCGACCAGGTGCTCCAGCAGGCGCGGTCCGGCGATCGCGCCGTCCTTGGTGACATGGCCGACCAGGAGGGTGGACATGCCGCGCTCCTTGGAGGCGCGGATCAGCGCACCCGCGACCTCGCGGACCTGCGCCATGCCGCCGGGCGCGCCGTCGATCTCGGGCGAGGCCACGGTCTGTACGGAGTCCAGGACGAGCAGGGACGGCTTGACCTGGTCCAGGTGGCCGAGCACCGCGGCGAGGTCGGTCTCGGCGGCGAGGTAGAGATGATCGTCGATGGCGCTGATCCGGTCGGCGCGCATCCTGACCTGGCTCGCGGACTCCTCGCCCGTGACGTACAGCGTGCGGTGCTCGTCGCTCGCCGCCTTGGCCGCGACGTCCAGCAGCAGCGTGGACTTGCCGACGCCCGGCTCGCCCGCGAGCAGCACCACGGCGCCGGGGACCAGGCCGCCGCCGAGCACCCGGTCCAGTTCGTCGACACCGGTGGAGCGTGCGGTGGCCTGGCGGCCGTCGACCTGGCCGATGGGCAGCGCGGAGCTGCTGACCCGGCCGGGCGCGGTGGTACGGACGGCGGGCGCGCCGTACTCCTCGACGGTGCCCCAGGCCTGGCACTCGGGGCAGCGGCCGAGCCACTTGGCCGTCTGCCAGCCGCACTCGGTGCAGCGATAGGACGGGCGTTGCTTCCCGACGTTGCCGGATTTCGTACGAGCAGCCATGCGGGAACCGTAGCCGCACCCACTGACAGCGGGGCCCACCACGGGCGCTGGCACCGGTCCCGCACGGTCTCCACCCGTCGTCCACCGGCCGTAGACCGGTCTCCGGCACCGATTTGATGCCAGTCTTACAGAAAGGTTCCTGTCCCGACCTGAGGCGCCTGTTCACCCGTAAGGATTAAAGGTCCCGTGGGGCCGGGTCCGCCCCGCTATGGCCGCCTACGGTCGCACAGGTGACGACCACCAGCCCGGAGCACCCCACACCCAGCACCGGCGCACGCGGGGCGCATCGCCGTGCGCCCCAGTCGGCGTCGCAGGCGCCCCCTGAGCGCTATGAGCCCTATCTGGACGGGCTGTTCACTTATTGCCTGTCCGTGCTCTGCGATCACGACTCCGCGACCGAGGCGCTCGGCGATGTCCTCGCGCTCGCGGAACGCCGGTTGGCGCGCGCCCCCGAGGACGAGGGCGAGCGCAGGGCCTGGCTTTACGCGCTGGCCCGCTGGACGTGCCTGCGGGAGCTGGCGGAGGCGAGACGCCGACGGCAGGGGGCGCATGCGGCGGGGGCCACGGACGGCACCTCCACCTCCCAAGGCTCCCAAGACGTCGGCACAGACACCGGCACCGGCACCGTCACGGACATCGACACGGACACCGACACGGACACCGACACGGACACGGTCCATCGCCGCAGGAGCGACCTGGCCCTGCTCGCCTGGCCGGAAGCCGCCGGGACCACGCCCGAGCAGCGCGAGGCCCTGGAGCTGGCCGTACGCCACCAGCTCGCGCCCGGTGAGGTCGCCGCCGTACTCGGCTTGGAGCTCGCGGCGGCCCGTGAGCTGCTGGCCGCGGCGGCGTGCGAGGTGGAGCGCACCCGGGCCGCGCTCGCGGTTGTCGAGACCGGCACCTGTCCGATCGTCGCCCGGCTCACCGGCGACCACCAGGTGCTGCTGGGCACCGCCCTGCGCTTGGAGCTCGTACGGCATGTGGACGACTGCCCGCGCTGTCGCCGCACCGCCGAGCGCGCGGGACCGGCGGCCTGGCCCGGCACCGCGATCACTCCGGTGGAGCTGCCGGTGCTCCAGGCGCCACGGGCCGCCGTATGGCTGGCCATGGCCCATCCGCCGCGCTCGCGCTCGCGTTCACGCGCGCGTGGTGCGGGGCCGCGCTTTGACGGGCGTGGATTCCCGATGGACCCCAAGGACCGTGCAGCGCGGCGCGACCGGCTACGCGCGCGTGCCGTGACGACGACCGTCGTGGCGACGGTGGTGGCCGCGCCGGTGCTCGCGCTGTGGGCGGCGTACCGGGGAGCGCCGGTCACCGGTGAGGGCCAGGACGGCCACCCGATCTCGGCGCGCGAGGCGGACAGGCCGGACGGGCTCAGCGGCGAGCGGGCGCGGGACGCGTACGAGAACGCGGGCAACGCCAGGACCGAGCCAGGCTCCCGCTTCACCGCGGGCGGCCGCTCGCCGGATGTCTCGGTCGAGGTGATCAGTTCGGGCGCGGGGCGCGGGCGCGCGACGGAGGGGGTGGGCCCTGGGCGGCTCACGGTCGACGCGCAGCCGAGCGGCACCACGACGCTGATCACCCTCACGGCTTCGGGCGGTGAGCCGGTGCCCTGGTCGGCGGGCACGGGGGCGTCCTGGCTCTCGCTGAGCCAGACATCCGGGACACTCCGGCCGGGCGAAACCGCCACGATCCGCGTGAACGTCGACGAGCGTCGCCAGCCCACGGGCCACTGGCGCGCACGCATCTCAGTGAACCCGGGAGGCTCGACGGTAGTGATCGACGGCTACGGCCTACCCCCGTCGCCCCCGGGCCCGTCCAACCCGGCCCCATCAAGCCCACCCCCTTCGCCCACACCCACACCCACGGACCCCACCCCACCCCCCTCCACCCCCGAGCCAACCCCCACCCCCACGCCCACACCATCGCCCCCCGACCCGACCCCGACCCCGACCCCGACGCCGACTCCATCCGACCGGGCCCCCGCCCCCGACCCTTCACCGTCGACACCACCAAACGACGACGACACGAGCCCCGCCCCCACGGAGTGAACCGTTTCGCCAGACGCACCCCCGCCGCCGCGGCGGTGCTCGGCCCACCAGGGGCGCGGGGAACTGCGCGCCCAGCCACGACGGTCCCGCAGATGCCCGAGAGCCGGTCTGGAACCCCCGGCGCAGCTCGCCGCTGCGGCGACCGCTCGGGCCCACCAGGGGCGCGGGGAACTGCGCGACCGACCACGGCGGACCCGCAGATGTCCGACGGCCGGGCCGAACTCCAGCGCACCCCCGCCGTCGAGGCGGTGCTCGGACCCCCCCAGGGGCGCGGGGAACTGCGCGACCGACCACCGCGGACCCGCACACGTTCAACCGCCGGGCTGGTGACCCCAGCGCAGCCCGCCGCCGCGGCGGCGGTTGGGCCCCTCAGGGGCGCGGGGAACTGCGCGACGGTGGCCACGGCGGTCCCGCAGATGTCCGACGGTCGGGCGGGAACCCAGCGCACCCCTGCCGTCGCGGCGGCGCTCGGGCCGCTCAGGGGCGCGGGGAACTGCGCGCCCAGCCACAGCGGGCCCGCACAAGTCCGACGACCCAGCCAGCAGACGCGTCAGGCGTCCGGAGGGCCCGGGTCCGCCGGGTGCGGGGCCAGCAAAGGGAGCCGAGACGCCAGGCGGGCTTCGCAGAGTTCCGCGAGGCGGTCGTACGCCGCCTTGCCCATCATCTCCGTCAGCTCCGGCCGGTACGAGACGTACACCGGCTCACCCGCGCCATGCGCCGACGTCGCCGAGGTGCACCACCAGTGCAGGTCATGCCCGCCAGGGCCCCAGCCCCGCCGGTCGTACTCGCCGATCGACACCTGAAGCACCCGGGTGTCGTCCGGCCGGTCGATCCACTCGTACGTACGCCGCACCGGCAGCTGCCAGCACACGTCCGGCTTCGTCTCCAGCGGCTCCCGCCCCTCGCGCAGCGCCAGAATGTGCAGCGAACAGCCCGCACCCCCCGCGAAGCCGGGGCGGTTCTGGAAGATGCAGGAGCCGTTGTAGCGGCGGGTCTGCCGGTCGCCGTCCTCGTCCTCCTGAGTCCAGCCGCTCTCCGTACCGACGGGGTGGTGCTGCCAGATGTCCGGCGTGAGCCTCGCCACATGGCCCGCCACCCGCTGCTCGTCCTCCTCGTCCGAGAAGTGCGCGCCGAGCGTGCAGCAGCCGTCGTCCGCGCGTCCGGCCTGGATGCCCTGGCAGCCGCTACCGAAGACGCAGTGCCAGCGGGACGTCAGCCAGGTCAGGTCGCAGCGGAAGATCTGCTCGTCGTCGGCCGGGTCGGGGAACTCGACCCAAGCCCGGGCGAAGTCCAGCCCCTGTTCGTCCGGGGCCGAGTCCGAGGCCACGGGCACAGCCGCCACCGCGCCCTTCTTCGCCCCGTTCTTCGACTTGGAGGATTTGTCGGTCTTCGCCTTTTTCGTCTTGGCCACACAGCAAGGGTATGCGGGCGTTGGAGGTCGTGTGGACCGCCGACCACTGAACGGGCAGTAGCGTTTTCCCTATGAGACTCGGTGTCCTCGACGTGGGATCGAACACGGTGCATCTGTTGGTGGTGGACGCACACCCCGGCGCGCGCCCGCTCCCCGCGCACTCGCACAAGGCGGAGCTGCGGCTCGCGCAACTCCTCGACAGCGGCGGAGCGATCGGCCCGGACGGCGTCGACCAGCTGATCGCCACCGTCCAGGACGCCCTACAGGCGGCCGAGGACAAGGGCTGCGAGGACGTCCTGCCCTTCGCGACCTCCGCGGTCCGCGAGGCGGTCAACGCCGACGCCGTACTGTCCCGCGTCAAGGCCGAGACCGGCGTCGACCTCCAGGTCCTGAGCGGTGAGGAGGAGGCCAGACTCACCTTCCTCGCCGCCCGCCGCTGGTTCGGCTGGTCGGCCGGGCGACTCCTCGTGCTCGACATCGGCGGCGGCTCGCTGGAGGTCGCGTACGGCATCGACGAGGAGCCGGACGCCGCGGTGTCCCTCCCGCTGGGCGCGGGACGGCTCACCGCCGCCTGGCTGCCGGGCGACCCGCCCGACCCGCACGACGTCAAGGTGCTGCGCCGCCATGTACGCGCCCAGATCGCCCGTACGGTCGGCGAGTTCAGCCGCTTCGGCAAGCCCGACCACGTCGTGGCGACCTCGAAGACGTTCAAGCAGCTCGCCCGCCTCGCGGGTGCCGCACGCTCGGCCGACGGGCTCTACGTACAGCGGGAGCTCAAGCGCAGGTCCCTGGAGGACTGGGTGCCCCGGCTGGCCGCGATGACCGAGCGCGAGCGCGGCGAGCTGCCCGGCGTCTCCGAGGGACGGGCGGGCCAGCTGCTCGCCGGGGCGCTGGTCGCCGAGGGCGCGATGGACCTGTTCGGCGTCGAGACGCTGGAGGTCTGCCCCTGGGCCCTGCGCGAGGGCGTCATCCTGCGCCGCCTGGACCACATGCCGGAAGATCTGCCCACGCTCTGACACCACGGCACTGGGCGACCACCGCGGCAACCACCACGGCGCTGGCCGACCACCACGGCACCACCGTGGCACCACCGCGCCGAGCATCGGCCTGAGGGCGTCTGCCGATCGGCGCGCCCCGGCCCGTACGCTGTCCCTCGTGGCAGAACCAGTGGTGCGCATCCCGGACGCGAAGGGTGTGAAGGGTGCGAAGGTCGCCCTGTCGACGGCCTCGGTCTATCCGGAGTCGACGGCGACGGCCTTCGAGATCGCCGCGCGCCTGGGCTACGACGGAGTCGAGGTCATGGTCTGGACGGACCCCGTCAGCCAGGACATCGAAGCGCTGCGCAAGCTCTCCGACTACCACCAGGTGCCGGTGCTCGCCGTCCACGCGCCCTGCCTGCTGATCACCCAGAGGGTCTGGTCCACGGACCCGTGGGTGAAGCTCCAGCGGGCCAGGTCCGCCGCCGAGAGGCTGGGCGCGTCCACGGTGGTGGTGCACCCGCCGTTCCGCTGGCAGCGCCAGTACGCGCGCGACTTCGTCAGCGGCCTGTGGCGGATGGCGGACGAGACGGACGTACGTTTCGCCGTGGAGAACATGTACCCGTGGCGCTACCGCGACCGCGAGGTCCTCGCGTACGCCCCCGAGTGGGACGTGACCAAGGACGACTACCGGCACTTCACCGTCGACCTCTCGCACACCGCCACCGCCCGCACCGAGGCGATGCAGATGATCGACCGCATGGGCGACCGGCTCGCCCACATTCACCTCGCGGACGGCAACGGCTCCGCCAAGGACGAGCACCTGGTCCCGGGCCGCGGCACCCAGCCCTGCGCCGAGCTCCTGGAGCGCCTCGCCCGCACCGGCTTCGACGGCCATGTGGTGATCGAGGTCAACACCCGCCGGGCGATGTCCAGCGCCGAACGTGAGGCCGACCTCGCGGAGGCCCTGGCGTTCACCCGCCTGCATCTGGCATCCACCCCACGCCCGGCCTCCGACGCACACTCGGCCCCCACCACCCGCCAGGCCCCCACCACACTCCCGACTCCCACTCCCACGGAGCGCCCGTGACCCCCGCCGCCGCTCCCCGGCGCCGGGGCCGCCCGTCCCGTACGGAGTCCGCGGACACCCCCGCGGCCCGCGACCGCATCCTGACCGCGGCCCGCGAGGAGTTCGCCGAGCGCGGCTACGACAAGACGTCCGTACGGGGCATCGCCAAGGCCGCGGGCGTGGACCCGGCCCTGGTCCACCACTACTTCGGCACCAAGGACGAGATCTTCGCGGCCGCCATCGAGATGTCCTTCGAGCCGACGCTCGTCATCCCGCAGGTGCTGGGCGAGAGCCCGGAGGGCATCGGTGAGCGGCTGGCCCGCTTCTTCCTCTCCACCTGGGAGAACCCGGTGACCCGCAAGCCGCTGCTCGCGGTGATCCGCTCGGCGGTGACCCACGAGGCGGCGGCGAAGGTCCTGCGCGCGTTCCTGCTGCGCCGACTCCTGGAGTCGGTCGCGGCCGACCTGGACGTACCGAACCCGAAGTTCCGCGCGGAGCTGGCGGCCTCGCACATGGTCGGCATCGCCGTGCTGCGGTACGTGGTCCAGGTGGAGCCGCTGGCTTCGGCGGACCCGGAGGAGATCATCGCGATAGTCGCGCCGACCCTTCAGCGGTACCTGACCGAGAAGTGACACCGAGACGTGACCAGGCTCTGAGCAAGCCGTCCCGTATTCCGGACGGGGTGTCCGGATCTTGGATGAGCGGCGTACGCTCAACACCAGCCCCACCTGTCTGAAGGAGCGAGCGACGATGCCCGAGCTGAGGTCCCGCACAGTCACCCACGGCCGCAATATGGCGGGCGCCCGCGCCCTTATGCGGGCATCGGGCGTAGCGAGCGAGGACATCGGCAAGCCGATCATCGCGGTGGCCAACTCCTTCACCGAGTTCGTGCCCGGCCACACGCACCTGGCCCCGGTCGGCCGGATCGTCAGCGAGGCCATCCAGGCCGCGGGCGCCGTGCCGCGAGAGTTCAACACCATCGCGGTCGACGACGGCATCGCGATGGGCCACGGCGGCATGCTCTACTCGCTGCCGTCCCGCGACCTGATCGCGGACTCGGTCGAGTACATGGTCGAGGCCCACTGCGCCGACGCCCTGATCTGCATCTCCAACTGCGACAAGATCACCCCCGGCATGCTGATGGCCGCCCTGCGCCTCAACATCCCGGCGATCTTCGTCTCCGGCGGTCCGATGGAGGCGGGCAAGGCGACGCTGGTCGACGGCACGGTCCGCAGCCTCGACCTGGTCGACGCGATCTCGGACGCCGTCAACGACCAGGTCTCGGACGCCGACATCCTCCGTATCGAGGAGAACGCCTGCCCGACCTGCGGTTCCTGCTCCGGCATGTTCACCGCCAACTCGATGAACTGCCTGGCCGAGGCGATCGGCCTGGCCCTGCCCGGCAACGGCTCGGTCCTCGCCACGCACACCGCTCGCAAGGCGCTGTACGAGAACGCCGGGCGGACGATCGTCGAGATCACCAAGCGCCACTACGAGCAGGGCGACGAGACCGTCCTGCCGCGCGCCATCGCCAGCCGCGAGGCCTTCGAGAACGCCATGGCCCTGGACATCGCCATGGGCGGCTCCACCAACACGATCCTGCACCTGCTGGCGGCGGCCCAGGAAGCCGAGCTCGACTTCGGCCTCAACGACATGAACGAGGTCTCCCGCCGCGTCCCCTGCCTGGCCAAGGTCGCCCCGAACGTCGCGCCCGGCGGCACGTACTACATGGAGGACGTGCACCGCGCGGGCGGCATCCCCGCCATCCTCGGCGAGCTCTACCGCGGCGGTCTGCTGAACGAGGGCGTGCACAGCGTGCACGCCGATTCCCTCGACGAGTGGCTCAAGACCTGGGACGTACGCGGCGGCTCGCCGTCCGCCGAGGCCGTCGAGCTGTGGCACGCGGCCCCCGGCTGCGTCCGCTCCGCCACCGCCTTCTCGCAGTCCGAGCGCTGGGAGACCCTGGACACCGACGCCGAGGGCGGCTGCATCCGCTCCGTCGAGCACGCCTACTCCAAGGACGGCGGCCTCGCCGTACTGAAGGGCAACCTGGCCGTCGACGGCTGCGTCGTGAAGACGGCCGGTGTCGACGAGTCGATCTGGACCTTCGAGGGCCCCGCCGTGGTCTGCGAGTCGCAGGAAGAGGCTGTCGACAAGATCCTCACCAAGCAGATCAAGGAGGGCGACGTCGTCGTCATCCGCTACGAGGGCCCCAAGGGCGGCCCGGGCATGCAGGAGATGCTCTACCCGACGTCCTTCCTCAAGGGCCGTGGCCTCGGCAAGACCTGCGCGCTCGTCACCGACGGCCGCTTCTCCGGCGGCACCTCGGGCCTGTCCATCGGCCATGCCTCGCCGGAGGCCGCGTCGGGCGGCACGATCGCCCTGGTCCAGGACGGCGACCGGATCCGTATCGACATCCCGAACCGCGGCATCGAGCTCCTCGTCTCTGACGAGGAGCTGGCTGCCCGCCGCGCCGCTCTGAACGGCGTGTACGCACCGAAGTCCCGTGAGCGCAAGGTCTCGCAGGCCCTCCGGGCGTACGCGGCCATGGCCACCAGCGCCGACAAGGGCGCGGTGCGGGACGTCACCAAGCTGGGCTGACCGTCGACGAGCCAGGGGCACCGGGGATAATCGACGGCGTGAGCGACGAACTCGACACCACCCGCACCCCCAGCGCCGCTGGCTCTCCGGCCTCCCCGGCCTCCCCGGCCTCCCCGGCCACCTCGGTCTCCCCAGTCTCGGCCGGTGGACCCGAGCCCGAGGAGATCCGTTTCTTCGGCACCACCTGGGTCGACCACGACGGCGGATACGCGCTGCGCCGCGTCGGCGTCGCCGTCGGCTCGCTGGCCGCCGCGGCGGTCGGCTGCCTGGCGCTGCGGCTCGGCTACCAGGGGTTGCAGATCGCGGAGGTCGGCAACTTCGTCGGGGTGCTGGTCGTGGTGATGTTCGCGGTGTGCAGCGCGATCGCGTTCCGCCGCACCTGGGAGGCGTACACCAAGCGCCTGGACCCGGAGTCCCAGCAGAAGCTGCGCACCATGATGACCATCGGCTTCGTCGGCGCGCTCCTCGCGTACTTCTTCCGCTCGCTGTCCGAGGCCCCCGGCGAGAAGCTCCGCCGCGCGGAGTACGAAACGGCCCGCGACCAGTACGAACGTCGCCAGGCCCGCCGCTCGGGCAACCCAAAGGCTCGAACAAAGAAGCCAAATCGCAAGAAGTGACACCCTCCGTTCGGCCACGATGGGCGGCATGACGGATCACGCGCCGACCACGCATGTCCCGACCACGCCTGTCCCGACCGCGGATTTCTCGACCGCGCACGCCCCGACCACACCAGTCCCGACGGCTCACCCCCGGCCCCTGCCCCCTCACGCCCTGTCCTTCGACAGGGTCGCGGCCCAGTACGCCACCGCCCGCCCCAGCTACCCACCCCGAGTCCTCGACGCGGTCGAGGAGCTGACGGGAAGCGGGCTGCGGGGCGCCCGGGTACTGGACGTGGGCGCCGGTACGGGCATCGCGACCCGCCTGCTCACCGAACGCGGAGCCCATGTCATCGCCGTCGAGCCGGGCCCCGAGATGGGCGCCCAGCTCCGCGAGGCCCTGCCCATGGTCCCGCTCGTACGCGCCGTGGGCGACGCCCTCCCCTTCGCCGACGGCAGCGCCGACCTGATCACGTACGCCCAGGCCTGGCACTGGACGGACCCGGAGTGTTCCGTTCCGGAGGCGCTGCGGGTGCTGACACCTGGGGGTGCCCTCGCTATGTGGTGGAACCAGCCCGACCCCGACGTCGCCTGGGCCGCCGAGCAGGAGGCCCGACTCAAGCGCACGCTGGCCGGATACCACGCGAACGAGCTCAGTTCCCGCGTCGGCGAGATCATCACCCGGCTCGCCCCCGGCCAGCCGGTGTCCCGGCGCCTGCACTGGACCCGCCGCGTACCCATCGACGTCCATCTGGCGCACCTGGGCAGCAGATCCCACTTCGCGGAGATGGGGCCCGAGCGGGCGGCGCCGGTGCTGGCGGAGGAGCGTGCGTACGTACTGCGCGAGTTCCCGGACGGGGTCGTCGAGGAGGCCTACGCCCTGGACCTCACTGTCACACTCCGCTGATCCACTTCGTCAAACCCCGCACAGTGTGGCGAGTTCAGCGGAGAGGACCCAGAACATGGCAGACCCGACGGACCCGACGGACGCGACGGACGCGACGGACCCGCCAGGCCCGACTCCGTCCGCACGGCACCTGGCGGCGTTCGAGGAGCAGCGCCCCCGGCTGTGGGGCATCGCCTACCGCATCCTGGGCCTGGTGTCGGACGCCGAGGACGCCGTCCAGGAGGCCTGGCTGCGCTGGCAGGCCCTGCCCGATGGCGAGGTGGCCGACCCCCGTGCCTACCTCACGACGGTGATCAGCCGCATCTGCTACGACCAGCTCGGCTCAGCCCGCGCCCGCCGCGAGCGCTATGTCGGCCCGTGGCTGCCCGAACCGGTACTGACCGCCGACGACACCACGGGCCCCGAGGACCGGGTGACCCTGGACGAGTCGGTCGGCTTCGCCCTGCTCACGGTCCTGGAACGGCTCACCCCGGCCGAGCGCACCGCCTTCGTCCTGCACGACGTGTTCGCGGTCCCCTTCCCGGAGATCGCCGAAGCCGTCGGCCGGACCCCGGATTCCGTACGGCAGCTCGCCTCCCGTGCCCGCAAGCGGGTACGTGCCGAGGCACCCCGCCGCTCGGTCGACCGGGGCGAGCACCGGCGGGCCGTCGACGCCTTCCTGACCGCCGCCGTGGAGGGGGACTTCGACGGGCTGCTGAAGGTGCTCGACCCCGGGGTCGTGTGGCGCTCGGACGGCGGCGGCAAGGCGGTGGCGGCCCGGGTTCCGATCCACGGCGCCGAGCAGGTCGCGCGCTTCGCCCAGCGGCTGGCCCGTGGCCTCGGCCAGGGGGCGGCGGTGCGGATGTCCGTACGGGACGTCAACGGCGCCCCGGGTCTGGTCTTCGTCGACCCGGTCGAGGGTCAGGTGACCGTCTTCGCCTTCACGGTGCACAACGGACTGATCACCGAGGTCGCAGCGGTGGTCAACCCGGACAAGCTGAGCCACCTGGACCCGAACCAGCTCTGAACGCCCGACGACCCCACACGTACCGCGCTTCGAACGTCCCGAGCCGAGCTGTCACACTCCCGCCCGCCGCGTCGTCTCCCCTGCATGACGAACTCAACGGCAAAGAACGACCACCAGGTCCTGGTACTCGGCGCGGGCTACGCGGGCCTGCTGGCCGCCCTGTCCCTCGCGCCCCACGCGCGCGTCACGCTCGTCGACCCGAGCGAACACTTCACCGAACGCGTCAGGCAGCACGAACTCGCCGCAGGCCGACCCGCCATCACCCACCCGCTGCGCTCCTTCCTCGGCACCACGGGCGTCGAGCACATCGCGGCCCGCGCCACCGCCATCGACCTCCACGCGCGCGTAGTGACCACCGACAACGGCCGCAGCCTGCCGTACGACCGCCTCGTCTACGCCCTCGGCAGTCGCACCGCCGACACCGCCGACACTGGCGGCGAACGCGCCTTCACCGCCGAGACCGCCGACGCGCTGCGCAAGCGGCTGCGGGACCGCCCCGGCCGCCTGGCCATCGTGGGCGGCGGCCTCACCGGCATCGAGATGGCCGCGGAACTCGCCGAGGCCTACCCTGACTGGGACGTCCGCCTGCTGTCCCGCGAGGTCGGCGCAGGCCTGTCCGCCAAGGGCCGCGCCCACGTTCGTACGACCCTCACCGCACTCGGCGTCTCCCTCGCCGAGGGTGAGCGCGTCACCAGCGCCGACGACGTGGACGCGGACGCTGTCCTCTGGTCGGCCTCGATGGTCCCCAACACCGAGCTGGCAGCCCGCTCCGGTCTCGCCCTGCACCCGTCGAACGGCCGCGTCGAGGTCGACGCGTTCCTGCGCTCGGCCTCCCACCCCGAGGTGTACGTCGCCGGGGACGCGGCCGCCGCGTCCGCACCCGGAGCCGGGCCGCTGCGGATGGCCTGTGCCACCGCACTCCCCACCGGAACGCAGGCCGCCGCCGCACTCCGCGCGTCACTGGACGGCACCGAGCCGCGCCCGTTCCGCTTCGGCTACCAGCTCCAGTGCGTCAGCCTGGGCCGCCGCAACGGCCTGGTCCAGACGGTCCACTCCGACGACACGCCGCGCGAACTGATCCTGAGGGGCCGCGTAGCGGCGTTCACCAAGGAACAGATCGTCCGCTACACCGTCCGCCTCATCCGGCAGGCCGCCCGATAGCTCGCGACGGGGCCGCCGACCGGTAGCCCGCAACCCCGCAACCCCGCAACCCCGCCACCCAGCAAACCCCGTAGCCCGCACCGGGCCAGTCCGCTTGACGCGGCGAAGCCCCCAGGCGCATTATTCATCACATGATGAATTTCGCTTCAGGCTCCGCCACCAACGGGCCAGACGAGGCGGCAGACCCCCAGTCAGCCGCCATCCGCGCCGCGGATCTCACCGTCGTCCGTGGCTCACGCGAAGTGATCCGGGGCATCGACTTCGCGGTCCCGAGGGGCCAGATCACCGGCCTCCTCGGGCCGTCCGGCTGCGGAAAGTCGACGCTGATGCGGTCGATCATGGGCACCCAGGCCAAGGTCACCGGCACCCTTGAGGTCCTCGGCCACCCCGCGGGCGACGCCTGGCTCCGCTCGCGCATCGGCTACGTCACCCAGGCACCGTCCGTCTACGACGACCTGACCGTCCGCCAGAACCTCGACTACTTCATGGCGATCCTCGACCCAGGCCGCGCCGCCACCGACCGCCGACACGAGCACGTCACCCGCGCGATCGCCGAAGTCGACCTCGACTCACACGCCGACGTCCTCGCCGGAAACCTGTCCGGCGGCCAGCGCAGCCGCGTCTCCCTCGCCGTCGCCCTGCTCGGCACCCCCGAACTCCTGGTCCTGGACGAGCCGACCGTCGGCCTGGACCCCGTACTCCGCCGCGACCTCTGGAAGCTCTTCTCTACGATCGCCGAGGGCGGCACCACGATCCTCGTCTCCTCCCACGTCATGGACGAGGCCGAGCGCTGCCACCGCCTGCTCCTGATGCGCGACGGCGAACTCCTCGCGGACGACACCCCGGACGCCCTACGTACCCGCATGGACTGCGCAACCGTCGAGGACGCCTTCCTCCGCCTGGTCGACGAGGCGAACGCCCGCCAAAGGATTCAGCAGGCCCAGCACGACAAGGAGTCCACGCGATGAGTACCGCCAGCCCCGCCAGCCCCTCAAGCGCCGCCAGCCCCTCCGTACTCTCTGCCCCCAGGACCCTCGCCACCGCCGCCCGCGTCCTGCGCCAACTGCGCCACGACCCGCGCTCCATCGCGCTCATGCTGCTCGTCCCGTGCGTGATGCTGCTCCTGCTCCGGTACGTCTTCGACGGCAGCCCGGGCACGTTCAACAACATCGGCGCCTCACTGCTCGGCATCTTCCCGCTGATCACGATGTTCCTGGTGACCTCCATCGCCACCCTGCGCGAACGCACCTCAGGCACCCTGGAACGGCTGCTGGCCATGCCGCTCGGCAAGGCCGACCTGATCGTCGGCTACGCCATCGCCTTCGGAACCCTGGCCGTCATCCAGTCCCTCCTGGCCACCGGCCTCGCGCTGTGGGTGCTTGGCCTCGACGTGATCGGCAGCCCCTGGCTGCTCCTCCTGGTCGCCCTGCTGGACGCGATCCTCGGCACCGCACTCGGCCTCTTCGTCTCGGCCTTCGCCTCGTCAGAGTTCCAGGCGGTCCAGTTCATGCCCGCCGTGATCTTCCCGCAGCTCGTCCTCTGCGGCCTGTTCACCGCCCGCGAGAACATGCAGCCGGTACTGGAGAAGATCTCCAACGTCCTGCCCATGTCCTACGCGGTAGACGGCATGAACGAAGTCCTGCGGCACCCCGACATCACCGCCGACTTCGTCCGGGACGTCGTGATCGTCGCCGCCTGCGCCCTGCTGGTCCTCGCCCTCGGCGCGGCCACCCTCCGCCGCCGCACTCCCTGACTGAGCCTCAAGCGGCAACCCTTCAGCCCCCAGCGGCGACTCTCACGTGATCAGTCCCCTCACCCGCACGCGAAGGAACGACACACGTGAGCGACACCCGCAGCAAGGCACGGCACCGCAGAGGCAAGGCCGTACGGAATATCGCCCTCCCGCTGGCGGTGCTCACCGCGGCCGGTCTGACCTACGGCCTGGCGATAGGTGACGACACCGCGCCCCAGGCCGCCGCCGCGCCGGTCTGGGCCGACGACACCGCGGACGGCTTCGCCTCGGTCAACGCGCTGGGCCAGAAGGGCACGTACGGCGGTCGCGGCGGTGAGACCGTCACGGTCAAGACGCTCGCCGACCTGGAGAAGTACGCGACCGCGCCCGAGCCGTACGTCATCGTGGTCGCAGGGGAGATCACGATGCGGCCCAAGGGCCGGGAGCTCAAGGTCGCCTCCGACAAGACCATCGTCGGCGCCGGGACATCGGGCCACATCGTCGGCGGCGGCTTCTTCCTCGGCAAGGGCGTGCACAACGTCATCATCCGCAACCTGACGATCCGCGACACCCACGAGGGCGAGTGGAACGACAAGGACCATGACTTCGACGCCATCCAGATGGACGGTGCCCACCATGTCTGGATCGACCACAACGACCTGCGCAACATGGCCGACGGCCTGATCGACAGCCGCAAGGACACCACTTACGTGACGGTGTCCTGGAACCGGCTCAGCGAGAACAACAAGACCTTCGGCATCGGCTGGACCGACAACGTCACCGCGAACCTCACGATCCACCACAACTGGTTCCACGAGACCGCCCAGCGCAACCCCTCCACCGACAACGTCGCCCGCGCCCACCTCTACAACAACTACCTACAGGACGACCCGGGTACGGACATCGCCTCGTCCTACGGCAACTACTCCCGCGGCAAGACCAAGATGGTCCTGGAGAACAGCTACTTCCAGGGCATGCGGAACCCGGTCATCAAGGACAGCACCGCGAGCCTCGTCCAGCGCGGCAACATCTTCTCCGGCACCTCGGGCCGCAACGAGAGCGGCGGCACGGCCTTCGATCCGAAGGCCCACTACGACTACCGCCTCGACCGCGCTGCCGACGTCCCCGCGCGCGTGACGGCCGATTCCGGCCCGCAGAGCTCCATCGGTACGGCGGCCGACACCACGCTCACCGTCGCCAAGGACGGCAGCGGCCAGTACCGGACCGTGCAGCAGGCCGTGGACGCCGTGCCCACGAACAACGCCGCCCGCGTCGTCATCGCCGTCGCGCCCGGCACGTACCGGGAAACGGTGAAGATCCCGAGGAACAAGCCGCATGTCACCCTCCAGGGCACCGGCGGCAGCCGCAAGGACACCGTGATCGTCTTCAACAACGCGGCGGGCACCCCGAAGCCCAACGGATCGGGCACCTACGGCACGTCCGGCAGCGCGACGCTCGCCGTCGAGGCCGACGACGTCCAGCTCCGTAACCTCAGCGTCAGCAACGACTTCGACGAGGCGGCGCACCAGAACATGGACGGCCACCAGGCGGTAGCCGTCCGTACCGCCGCCGACCGTGTCCTGCTCGACGGGGTCATCGTCAGCGGCGACCAGGACACCCTGCTCCTCGACACGGCCGGCCGGGACAAGCTGGGCCGCGTTCACGTCACCAACTCCTACGTCATAGGCAACGTCGACTTCATCTTCGGCCGCGCGACGGCCGTCATCGACCGCTCGGTGATCACCCTCAAGAAGCGCTGGAACGGCACCTCCGCGGGCTACATCCTCGCCCCGAGCACCGCCCCCGACCGCAAGGGCATCCTCATCAACCGCTCCGTCGTCAACGGCGACGTCTCCGACGGCAGCTTCCACCTCGGCCGCAACTGGCACGCGGGCGGCAACGCGACCCTCTCCCCGCAGGCGACCGTCCGCAACACCTCGCTCAGCGCCGCGATCAAGTCCACCCCGTGGACCGACATGGGCGGCTTCCCCTGGAAGGCCGACCGCTTCGCCGAGTACGGCAACACGGGCCCCGGCGCGGGACCGGCCAGCGGCGACCGCCCCCACCTGACCGACGCCCAGGCGGCGGACCAGGAGCCGACGGACTGGCTGGGCGACTGGACGCCGGGCAGCTGAGCCGTACGGTGCACCCGAGCCCGGACCCGTACCCGGCCCGGACCCGGGTGCACCACACGTACCGCCCGCCCATCGGACACACCCGCCCGAGCCGGACCCCTGGTGCGAGGATGGCCCCGTACGACACCAGCACCCGGAGGGCGAACCCGAGATGACAGAGAAAGTCGCCGTACTCGGCACCGGCAAGATCGGCGAGGCCCTGCTCAGCGGAATGATCCGGGCCGGCTGGGCCCCCGCCGACCTGCTGGTCACCGCCCGCCGCCAGGAGCGTGCCGACGAGCTCCGCACCCGCTACGGCGTCACCCCGGTCAGCAACGCCGAGGCGGCCAAGACGGCCGACACCCTCATCCTCACGGTCAAGCCCCAGGACATGGGCACCCTGATGGACGAGCTCGCCCCGCACGTCCCCGCCGAGCGCCTGGTCATCAGCGGCGCGGCAGGCATCCCCACCTCGTACTTCGAGGAGAAGCTCGCCCCGAACACCCCCGTCGTCCGCGTCATGACGAACACCCCGGCCCTCGTCGACGAGGCGATGTCCGTCATCTCGGCGGGCAGCCACGCCACCGCGGAGCACCTCGCCCACGCCGAGCAGATCTTCGGCGGCGTAGGCAAGACCCTCCGCGTCCCCGAGGCCCAGCAGGACGCCTGTACCGCCCTGTCCGGCTCGGGCCCGGCGTACTTCTACTACCTGGTCGAGGCGATGACCGACGCGGGCATCCTCCTCGGCCTGCCCCGCGACAAGGCCCACGACCTGATCGTCCAGGCCGCGATCGGCGCGGCCGTGATGCTCCGCGACAGCGGCGAGCATCCGGTCAAACTCCGCGAGAACGTCACCTCACCCGCGGGCACGACGATCAACGCCATCCGCGAACTGGAAAACCACGGCGTACGAGCAGCCCTCATCGCCGCCCTGGAAGCGGCCCGCGACCGCAGCAAGGAACTCGCCTCAGGCAAGGGCTGATCCCCGGCGTTCAGTGCCCCGTGCCCCATATCCGGGGCACGGGGCACTGTCAGTTACTCGGATCGATCGGGAAGCTCGGGGACGAAGGTTCCTACCCCCGGGTGCATCTGTGCCAGACCCGCGGCCCGCAGTTCCGTCAACACACGCCGTGCGGTCATCTGTGCGATGCCGAACTCTCCTTGGATCGCCAGAACGCCGGGCAGCTGTGATCCAGGCGGATAGGTCCCGTCTGAGATCCGGTCCTCAATGACCGCGTAGACCTGCTTCCAGCGTGGTACGTCCGGCTCCCATTCCATGCCGTGGACGCTAGGCGGCCCTATCAGGATCAGCGAGACGAGATAGCCAGGATCGCCTAGCTACCCTAGCTAGCTAGGCTACGCTGTAGATGGAAGACCCCGGCGGCCTGGCAGGGCCCCGGGGCGTGGCCACCAACCCTCGGAGGTTGATGACGGTGAGCATTATCCATGCCCTGATTCTGTGGGCGATTCTCATGTTCGGCTTGCGGGGGTGCAGCCGACACCATGCCCGGCCCACAGCACCACCCATGACCGACAGGGCGCCCCTGCACCTCGTGTCTGTTCCCGTCACGCCCCGGCCGGAACGGGCGCGACCTCGCTCGCCGTACGGGCTGGACGTACCGCTGGACGGTACGGACAGCGCACTGGTCCGCCCGTACTTGGTCGAGTACGAGCGGCGACAGGAACGCGCCCGGCAGCGGCGACGGCGCCTGGCTCTCGTACTCGCGGCCGAGTACGGCATCGATCTCGACCGGCACCTGATCGGTACGGAGGCGGTGGCGTGACGAGCGAGCTGTCGAAGGGCGAGGACATCGCCGACGATGCACACCCGGGCCTGACCATCACGGTCTACCGGGTCAACTCAGGAACCATGGCGCGCACCTCCGGCTATACGCGGGTGCTGGCCCCCGCCGAGCGCCCGCCCGAGACGCTGGCGTACCCGCCCTGCGAGTGCGCCTGCTGCGCCCGGAAGGGGACCCGGTGAGACCCGCCACCCGGAACGCGTACGTGGCGCTGCTCGACCACGCCGTCGCCTGCCCGACATGCCGCGCCGGGGCGGCCCTGTGCCCGGACGGCCAGCACTTGGCCGACGCGCTGAACGCCGCGCGGACCGTGATCTGCTACCGCTGCGACCGGCCCATCACACCGGGCGAGCCGCGCGAACGACACGTCCATGACCGGGCGACGGGGGCGCCGCTGGTGCTCTACGTCCACCGTGCCCCCTGCACTGGTCGACGGCAGAGATCTCCTCAGGGTTGAGCCCTGAGGAGGGGTGGCTGTGGTGACGGTCAAGCAAGGGACACAGCCACCCCAACTCTGCCGGTGACCCCAGGAGGATGAAGCCCTGCGTCGAGTTGACACGCCCATACCCCCTCCGTAGTGTTCTCCGGGTTGCCCGACGTGAGCGCCGACTCCTGGTCGGTCCCCGGGCAACCATCCCGCAAGACCCACTAGAACGAACCACGCTCCGGCATGGGCTCGTTTTCGTGTGCTTTTGCGGAATGAGGAATCCGTGTTCGAAAGAGCGCAACCCCGATTAGGTCGGGGGCCGGGATTCCGCTAAAGTCTCACTCGTCGGAACGGCCCAACAGCCGGGAAGACAAGCCCCGCTGACTGGGGGTCAGGCCCGAAAGGATCTGATAGAGTCGGAGCCGCCGGAAAGGGAAACGCGAAAGCGGGAACCGGAAAGGCACCGAGGAAATCGGACACGAAAGAGTCTGATAGAGTCGGAA
>NZ_WHOM01000076.1:0-51508 GCF_009739465.1 Streptomyces apocyni | reverse complement strand
TTGGTGGGCTGGGTGGATCTCGTAGTTGTCCGGGCAGGACGCCCGTATGGTGCGGCGACACGAGCTCACGGACGCGCAGTGGCGGAAGATCGAACCTCTCCTGCCCGGTAACGGCAAGCCGGGCGGGCAGTGGGCGGATCACCGCAAGGTGATCAACGGGGTGTTGTTCCGGGCCCGGACCGGGGTGCCCTGGCCTGACCTGCCAGAACGGTACGGCCCCTGGCAGACCGTCTATGAGCGTCATCGTCGCTGGTCGGCCGACGGCACCTGGAAGGCTGTCCTGCGCGAGTTACAGATCGAGGCGGACGCCGCAGACCCGGACGGGGCGCTTGCCCGCAAGGCGGACCGGCGGGAATGGGCCGTGAACATCGACTCGACGTCCTGCCGGGCGCATCAGCACGCGGCCGGGGCGCCTCGCAAGCCCCCGGCCGACTACCCGCAAAAGGGGGCGGGACCCGTGAGGAAGCGGATGGGCGCGAGGCGTTGGGGCGCTCACGGGGCGGGCTGACCAGCAAGGTTCATCTGCTGTCCGACGACCGGGCCCGCCCGCTGCACTGGCTGACCTCGCCCGGTCAGCGAGGTGACAGCCCGATGTTCGCCCCGGTGCTGGACGGCTTGCGCATCCGGCGCCGCGGCACGGGCCGACCACGCAGCCGACCGGACCGGGTGCGCGGCGACAAGGCGTACTCCAGCCGGGACAACCGCGCCTACCTGCGGCGGCGCGGGATCAAGGCCACCATCGCTCAGCCCGATGACCAGCGGGCCCACCGCAAGCACCGGGGACAGGCCGGTGGCCGGCCCCCGGCCTTCGACAAAGCCCAGTACCGCCGTCGCAACGCGGTCGAGCGGTGCGTGAACAAGTGGAAGCAGTTCCGCGCGGTGGCCACCCGCTACGACAAACGCGACTACATCTTCAACGGCACCCTGACCGTCACCGCCATCGTCATCTGGCTCCGCGACACCGTCCAAGAGCCACCAGAAGCCCCCTAGCCGGGACCGGGGGACGAGCTTGGCGGCGGCTTCGGCTGCCGCCTTGTCCACTTTGGGGAGCAGGCTGGTGTATGTGTCCGAGGTCAGAGTGATCGTGGAGTGCCGCAGCGTCTCCTTGACCGTATGGAGGCCTCCGCCTCCGCCGTGGGGCAGCGTGGCGGCGACGTGGCGCAGATCCCGCAGGGTGATGGGCGGCAGGTTCGTGTGCGCAAGGATGCGGCGGAAGGTCTCTGAGACCGTCTCGGGGTGGAGCCAGGCTCCGTCCTCCTGCGTGAATATCTTGCCGGTGTCTTTCCAAGCCGCTCCCCAGCGTTCCTTCTCTTTGAGCTGACGCTCTCGGTGTTCGCGCAGGGCGGCCACGTTCAGGCTGTCGAGAGCGATGGTGCTGGCGCTGCCATCGGTCTTGGGGGCCGACTCATAGGGGTCCCAGCCGTCGACCACGATCTCCTTGGAGGGTGTGATCAGCCCGGCGGCCAGGTCGACGTCGGCCCAGCCCTGGCCGACTGCCTCACCGCGTCGTAGGCCACGGGTGCCGGAGAGGTGGAAGAAGGCATACAGCCGATCGCCCTCGGCGGCATCGAGGAAGGCGCCGAACTGTGCGGGCGTCCAGACCATGACCGGGCCGGGGACCTTGCCCGTCTCGCGCCAGCGCTGTTCCCGCTCCGCTGTCCACAGCAGGGGGCCGCTTACAGGGGGGGGGCGAGCGGTGCGTGGACGAGAGTCAGGGGTGTTCAGCCGTCCACACGAGGGTGGCGACAGTCGCGGCGCACGACAGCGCGTAGAGCGCGACGGCTATGCGCTGCCGCGTCGCGGTGCCTCCTCCGTCTCGACGTCTGACGGGGTGGGGTGCGCGGTCCCGGCCTGGAGACGGGGCGGTAACCCGGGCGGTACCACCCACGCGACCGTGTCCGGTGGCTTTTGGGCGCGGAGGGTGGCGCCGGGCGTACGGACCAGCAGCCTCGGTTTCCGTACCTCACTCACTCCGCGGCCCTCTGGTGCTTGGCATCGTCGGGCGCGTCCGCCGCAGCGGCGTAACGGGAAAGGGTCTCCAGCGACTTGGCGAGCAGGCGAAGCTCTGCGGCGGGATCGCGAAACTCGGTTCTGGTGCTGAGGCGGCGGGCGTAGCGCACGGTGTCCGTGGCGATGTCGCGTGCGCGTCCGTCCGGCATCGCCTCCGCGTAGCGGGCGGCGGGTTCGATGACGTGCCTGATGCGGCTGCGGAGGCGTGTGCGGAGCTGGTTGGCGGGCTCGCCTGTGGGGCGGTGCTCGGCAAGGATCAGTGCGGACGCCACGTCCTGGATCGGCGACGTCGTCATGGCCGCCTGCCTCGGGGATGCGGGGCCAGGTCCGGTCGTGTCTGGCCGGTGGGCGCGGTTGCGTTTGTGGTCGTGCTGGTCATGGCGGAGGAACTCCCTGCTCTATTGAGGGTGTTCGGGCTGCGAGGTTCGGTAACGATGAGTAAGAGAGTCGCGGCGGCCGGGGCGCATCTCTACCGCCATCGGACCGTCAGGTTCCGCATCGGCGAGTGACGGGTGGCGTCATCGGCCCGTCATCGGACCGTCAAGTTCGGCTGGATCAGCAGGAATGACGGGTTCCGGGGCTGCGAGAGCTCTAGCGTCTGTACCAGCGCACCGCGACGGGTTGGGGGTCACCATGCGGACACTGCTCCACCAGATCATCACCCAACGCAATTGGCAGTACCCGACGTTCCGGGGCCGGTTCGAGAAAGCCGCGAGAGAGCTGGCCGAGATCGAGGGCGTACCTCATCTCGCCACTCTCGCCCCGTCCGAACGCACCTATGAACGCTGGTATCTGGGCGAGACCAAACCGGTCCCGGACGCCCGCCGAATCCTGGCCCACCTCTTCGACCGCCCTGTCGACGAACTCCTGGCGCCACCGGGGCCGCACCCGCTGCCGGTCACCGCACACGCCCAGCGAACACCGCCGGACGAGAACCTCGCCCTCGGGGCGGCAAGCGGTGCGCCGCACAGCACGACCACGTACGAGATGGGAAGGCAGGCAGCCATGGCGGCTAACAGGGCACTGCGGTTCGCGGTGACAGCGGAATCCACGTCGGTCGGGGCGGAGACCCTCGACCACATCAGGGACGAGGTGACCAGAATCGCCGCCGCGTACCCCCGCGTCGCCCTCCACGACATCCTCGCCGACCTCATCGAGATCCAGGACCTCGTCTTCCGCCTCCTCGAATCCGACCGCCCCACTCCAGCCCAGGCCGTCGACCTGCACCTGTGGGCCTCCATGACCTCCGGCATGCTCGCCAAGGCGTCCCACGACCTGTCCGACCCCAAGTCCGCCATGACTCAGGCCCGCGCCGCCTACGTCTGCGCCGACCAGGCCGGGCACAACGGCATGCGCGCCTGGGTCCGCGGCCTGCAGTCCCTCATCGCCTACTGGGCCGGTCGCCCCGACGACGCGGCCACCTACGCCGCACGCGGCGCCGCCCTGCTCGCAGCCCCGTCGGGAACGGTCGCCGTCTGGCTCGCCGCCCAGGAGGCCCGCGCCCACGCCGTCCTCGGCGATGCCGACGGAGTGCGCACCGCCCTGCTACAAGCGACCGACGCCCGCGACGCCACCGTCCGCGACGACCTCGACGCCATCGGCGGCATCCTCACCTTCCCCCGGCCCCGCCAGGCGTACTACACCGCCGAGGCCCGTGTCCTCCTCGGCGACACCACCCGGGACACCGAACGCGCGGCCGAGGAAGCCGTCCACGCCTACGCCACCGCCCCCGCCGACGAATGGGCCTTCGGCGACCAGGCCGGCGCCCACACCAACCTCGCCCTTGCCCGCATCGCCCGCTCAGACCTCGACGGCGCCGCCGACGCGGTCGGCCCAGTCCTCGACCTGCCGCCCGCCCAGCACAACCACGGCGTCATGGTCTCCGCCCAACGCGTCCACGCGGCCCTGTCCACCGGCCCCCTGCGCAACGCGGCCCAGACCAAGGACCTGCGGGCCGAGCTGGAACTCTTCACCGCCACCCCCACCCCGGCCCTGCCCCGGTAGGGTCCGAAACCATGTACCCGGTCGAGCACACCAGCCCGCGCCTGCTCCTGCGGGAAATCACCATCGACGACGTAGACGCGGTGCACGCCATCTACGGCAACCCCGAGGCCACCGAACACCTCTCCTTCGAGCCCCGCACCCGCGACCAGGTCGGCCAGATCATCGCCCGCTCCATGACCACCGCCACAGCCACGCCCCGCGACGAGTACTGCCTCGCCGTCGTCGAACGCGACACCGACCACCTGATCGGCTACGCCCGCCTCGCCCTCGACCCCCACCAACCCCAGGCCGCCACCATGGGCCTCGCCCTACACCCCGCCGCCTGGGGCGTCGGCTACGGCACCGAAACCGTCCGCGCCGTGTGCGCCGTCGCCTTCGACACCCTCGACCTCCACCGTGTGTGGGCCGCCCGCGCCCCGCTCAACACCGCCTCCCACAAGACCCTGCTCCGCGCGGGCATGACCGAGGAAGGGCGCATCCGCCAACACGTCCACGTACGCGGCACCTGGCGCGACTCCATCACCTACTCGACCCTCGACGTGGAGTGGGAAGCGGGCCAGCAGAAAGTCGTTCCATGAGGTGAGTCTCGGAAGTGCCGAAGACGGTGACAACCGGGTCTGAACGTGCAGGAATTCATCAAAATCCGGGTCCATCAGCCCTGGCCGTCCACTCTGGTGATCCGCTTGACTATCGGGCGGGACGCGTAGGTGGCCCAGCGTTGCTACGGCGGCGACAGGCGCGGCGGCCATGGAGGGGTTCGGCAGATCGATCAAGCGGGCGACGATCAATGCCGCGATGAAGACCGCGACGGTCGCCGCGCTACTGGCTCCGGCCGACTGGGTGGAGTTCGGCTTCGTACGGGACGCCGTCGGTACCAGCGACTCAGCCTTGTCTAAGCAGGTCGCCGCTTTGGCGGACGCCGGCTATGTCGAGGTATGCAAAACACGGAACCGCACGGGCTGCCACACCCACCTTAGGCTCACCGCACACGGGCGGTAGGCGTTTCAGCGGCACGCCTCGGCCCTGGAGAGGATCGTGGCGGCGGCGCGCGAGCCACATGCGTGAGCAGCCGAGGGTTGCGTGACGGGGTGACGGTCAGGGCGGGACGAGGGCGAGGCCGGTCTCGGCGACGAATCCGTTGAGGAGGTCGTGGCGGTATTGGCCGGTGTAGTCGGGACCAGTACATCTGTAGGGCCTTGGGCTGATCGCTCTCGGCGGGCGTCGGCGGGTGCGTTACCGGCAAGTGGGCTGCAGTCAGGGGGCTTAGGGGCGCGCGCCTAGGGCGTTCGCCGCGTGTGGGCAGCACGTCAGAAGCTGCGGTCAGTGGGCGAACTGCAGTGGGGTCCGCAACGATTGCCGGCCTTTGCTCCTATGACGCAACGAATCATCACTCCACTGAAATGATCACGTATTACGGAGGCGACGTGCCTCTGCATAGGATTTGGCGTCGTACGTGGAGTGGCGTGGACCGCTGGCTCAGCGGTCCGTGGTGGTGAACGTGCATGACACCGCCCCCCACGGGTTTCCTGATCCGGGCTGTCGGCACCGCCGCCAAGCCATCGCGAGCAAGGAGCCACCTCTGATGCTGGAACACGACACTCCGCCACCAGCCGTCAAGCGGAATGGACATCTCCAACCACCCTCGCTCGGTGTGCGGTTGATGCAGCGCAAGCCGGTCGAGCGATTGATCGCCGAGAGCAGTCACGGCGAAGGCGGCTCGCTGCGCCGGTCGCTTGGTATGTGGCAGCTGACCATGATCAGCGTTGGGGCCACACTGGGTACCGGGATCTTCGTTGTGCTCGGCGAGGCCGTCCCCGAGGCGGGGCCCGCCATCATCGTCTCCTTCGTCATCGCCGGTGTGACGGCTCTTTTCTCTGCACTGTCCTATGCCGAACTGGCCGGTGCGGTCCCGGTGTCGGGATCCTCCTACTCCTATACGTACGCGACGATGGGCGAGCTCGTCGCCTGGGTCTGCGGCTGGTGCCTGCTGCTGGAGTACGGGGTGTCGGTCGCGGCCGTAGCCGTGGGCTGGGGCGAGTACCTCAATGAACTGCTGGACGGGACGATCGGTGTCACGATCCCCGACGCGCTGTCCGCACCGCCGGGGGACGGTGGGATAGTCAACCTTCCCGCTCTCCTCGTCGTGCTGCTCGCGATGGTGCTCCTGCTCGGTGGCGTGAGGGAGAGCGCACGCGCCAACACCATCATGGTCATCATCAAGATCGCAGCGCTGGTGATGTTCTGTGTCGTGGCCTACAAGGGCGTCAGCGCTGGCAACTACACCCCGTTCATGCCTCTGGGAGTAGCAGGGGTCAGCGCCGCCGGGACCACCTTGTTCTTCTCGTACATCGGATTCGATGCCGCCTCCACCGCAGGCGAAGAGGCCAAGAACCCGCGGCGGGACATGCCGCGCGCCATCGTGCTGTCGCTCCTGATCGTGACGGCGCTGTACTGCCTCGTTGCTGCGGTGGCCGTGGGAGCCATGCCGTGGCAAGACTTCGAGGGGTCCGAGGCAGCGCTCGCGGGTGTCATGAAGGACGCCTCCGGCCAGACCTTCTGGGCCGTACTGCTGTCCGCTGGTGCGGTGGTCGCGATCGCCAGCGTGGTGCTCACTGTCCTCTACGGCCAGACCCGGATCCTCTTTGCCATGTCCAGGGACGGCCTGGTGCCGAAGGTCTTCTCCAGGGTCCACCCGCGCACCGGAGCGCTGCGTGCGAACACCATCATTGTCTCGCTGTTCTGCGGCACCCTCGCCTCCGTGGTCCCGCTGGGGCAGCTGGCCGACGCGACCAGCATCGGCACGCTCTGTGCCTTCGCCTTGGTCAATGTCGCGGTCATCGTGCTGCGGCGGACCCGTCCCGACATGCCGCGAACCTTTCGCACCCCCCTGTTCCCCCTGTTCCCCGCTGTCGGTTTCGTTCTGTGCGTGTGGCGTATGGTCGACCTGGACACGGCGACCTGGACCGTCTTCGGAATCTGGATGTTGGTGGGCCTCGTGCTCTACTTCAGCTACGGCCTGCGCCGGTCCCAGCTCACCAACCTCACGAAGTGACACCGCTGATGCACATGCTGAACCCTCTGGACGAGGCCATAGTCCGGGCTCTTGCCGAGGACGGACGTCGGTCCTATGCCGAGATCGGTGCGGAAATCGGCCGCTCCGCGCCAGCAGTGAAGCGTCGGGTGGACCGACTGCGCGAGCGGGGCATTATCGATGGCTTCACCGTCCGTATGAACCCCGAGCTCCTCGGGTGGAAGACGGAGGGCCTCATCGAGTTGTTCTGCCGCCGCAGCACTACGCCGGAGGTCATCCACTGTGCGCTCACGCGCTACCCGGAGGTGGCGACAGCCTCTACGGTCACTGGTGACGTGGACGCTATCGTCCAGGTATTCGCGGCGGACACTAGGCACTTCGAGCAGATCCTGGAACGCATTGCTAGCGAACCATTCGTCGAGCGAACCCGGTCCGCGCTCGTTCTCTCGCCGCTCCTGCGCCGTTCTGATCCGACGTTCCTTACCTAACCCCACCCTCAGGACCACACCGAGTATTGCCATTATCCCGCAGGGGCCACATCCGTGGCCCCTGCGGGATTTTCTATATGCGCCACACCTACCCATGATGGGAAGCGGAATACTTCATTCCTGAACTTTATTTCACTCCAGTGACCTCCGCCACCAAGGTAACTGAGGCCCTTTCATATCTAGTATGATCATGAAGAGCTCGCATCACGGGGTGCGAGCCTGGGCTTGACCACCCAACATGTTTCACCTTTCTATGGGGGTTTTCGTGCGTCGAATCAAAATCGCGACTGCTGGGGTGGCTGTCGGACTGACCGCCGGCATCGTTTTCGCTTCTTCTGCCTCCGCTGATTCGCTTTCTTCCGCACCGAAGAAGGAGACGACCGCTGTCGCATTCGAGGAGGCTGCGGCTAAGCCGGACAAGGCCGAGGATGAGCTGCAGCCGATGCGCTGGGCTTCGCTAGCAAAGAAGGCAGCGGGGTCCTTTGCCGGTTCAGCTGCATGGGACTACGTCAAGGCCAACGGCCACAAGGATGCGGCTCGACTTGCTAAGAACCGCAAGGGGGCGTTCATTCGGGGCGGCGTGGGTGCCGAATCACCGAATGCTGTAGACCTGTCGCGCTCGTTCGACTGACTACAGTAATTTCCCACGGGTGGCGGGCGCTCAGAAATGGGTGCCCGCCATGACAAGAAGATGAGCACCGAGTGACAGAAAAACCTGTGGGTCATCCCCTTTCGGGCTGGAGTAGAGGGAGACGTTCCGCTCTGGTCGCGGCCAGTGTTCTAACGGCAGCTGCCACGCTATTTCATTTCGGCATGACTGCCCTGTATAACACCCCGTTCAACCCCGTTCGCGAGAAATATGACGAACAGATCCACTCTTATATGTCGCCCTACTTCGGGCAGGACTGGCATCTTTTCGCGCCCGAGCCGGTAGCGGAGGATTCTGGAATCCTTGTCCGCGCCCAGAAGGTTCGCGCCGACGGGTCGCTGGTGACTACAAAGTGGGCGGACGTCACCACACCCCACATCAGTAAGCTCCAGCAACAGAGGTTCTGGCCCTCCCGCGTGCAGCGACTGCCCACCGGCGTACGTCAGCAGCTCGATTCCTGGCGGGACCCCCAGCTTGAAGAGCTCCGCGCCAAGAACCTGTTGCCCGACCCCCGGCCGGACAGCCCCGAGTCTAAGAAGCACAAGAAACTGAACCCGCCCCTGACCCCGGCCGAACACGATGCGCGCGCCACCGCGCTTCGCTACGCGCAGGCCCTCGCCAGCGCGGAGGCAACCCAGCTATGGGGCAACGACATCCGGTCCATTCAGGTACGCGTCGTCTCGAACGAGTTTCCGCGATTCTCCGAGCGGTACACCCGTGACAGCAAAGGCAAGATCTCGTACTACGACCTTGACTGGATGAAGCCGTTGAAGGTCACAGGATGACCAAAGACAGCCTGCGAATGAATGCTAATTCTGCAGCAAATCGGATGCGAGCTTCTTTCTACACCCGGATCGATGACCTGAGCTTGCGGCGCCGCTCGCTCATCGGGTCCGCACTCGCACGAATCATTCTCGGCGCACTGGGCCTGTATTACTACCTGCGCGACTACACGGAACGCTCCTACCTCTGGGGGCCGGATGGTGTGTGGCCTTGGCAGAACTTCACCGGCCCCGCTGCCGGTGATGGTTTCTCACTGTACAGCGTGAGCAGATCTAATACGTGGTTCGAGCTGATCTTCCACCTCGGGGCCCTGGCTGCACTGCTTTTCATGCTGGGCTGGAAGACGCGAATCATGACGGTTCTGCATTACGTCTTCCTGTGGTCGCTCCAGCAGAGAAATCCCGTCCTCCTTGATGGCGGAGACAATGTTACCGTCATCGTTCTCATATTCTTCGTTTTCATCAATTCGGGCGCCCGTTTCTCTCTGGATGCGCGAAATGAGGAACGGGAGGGTAAGGATGCCGAGCAGTCGCTTCGTTTCCGGGTGGGTTCACTTCTGCACAACGCAGGCGTAGTCGCGGTGATCCTCCAGGTGTGCACCGTGTACCTGGTCTCGGGGATGTACAAGGTGCAGGGCGAGCGCTGGCAGAACGGATCGGCCCTTTATTACATCCTGCGAGTGAATGAGTTCGGATGGCCCGGAATTAACCGGCTCATCTACGAGAGTGCAACCCTCGTGACGCTGATCACGTACGGGACAGTTTTCTTCCAGCTCGCGTTCACCTTCCTCTTGTTGAGCAGGAAATGGCGCGTCTTCGCCGTAGCAGGCGGAATTCTCATGCACCTGGGAATCGCCGTCCATATGGCCGGACTGATTTCCTTCTCTCTCACGATTGTGGCGCTGGAACTGGTCATCATGGGAGACGCCCACTACCGCTCGCTCAGCAGAACGGTGCGAAGGCTGACCGGCCAACGGCCCAGGGAGCACAACGTCGCAGCCGAGCAAGGAAAACGCCCCGACACCGTAGTGGACGCCCCGGGGCTTGAGGGCAACGCCCCGCCGGCCCATCGTGACCCCGTGCTGACCAGGACGTAAAGCACAGGCTCTCAGACAGGCATCCGATTCAAGGACGGAGACCGTGCGTTCGACTCCGGCACATCAGAACCGCAGGAAGCGGAGTGCGACGGTGCTGTGCCTCGTGCTGCTGGTCGTATCTGTTGGTGTGGGGGCCTACGCGGCCCCCACACCGCCCCGCCTCTCAACAGCGACTACCGGTGACGCCGACCTCGCAGCGCAAGTACGCGAAGCCGCAGGCGACGGAAAGGGCTACCGGGGGATCTCCGTCGCTTTGGTGGACCACAGTTCGCTACGGCTTGCTGGAGTCGGCGATTCGGGCAACCCCGCACGCAGCCGGGTCGACGGAACCACCGTGTTCGAGGCGGGCAGCATCGGCAAGCCCATGACGGGGATGCTCCTCGCCACGCTCGCGGACCGAAAGCTCCTCGAGCTCCAAGCCCCCCTGGATCAGCTTCTCCCCGACGTGCGCTTCTCTGACCCCACGATCGCCGAGGCCACCTTGGAGGATCTGGCAACTCACCGTGCAGGGCTGGAGAAATTGCCCTCCACGCTGACCATGAAGGCGCGGGACATGCGCCTGCGTCTGTTGGGCCAGGACCCCTACAGCGGCCTGAACGAAGACGACGTGCTCGCCGCCGCGCAGTCCGCGACCGCGATCAGCCCCGGCCAGTACAGCTACTCCAATCTGGGTATGGCCCTTGCCGGGTACACAGTTGCGCGTACCACCGGTCGTTCCTACAGCGAACTCCTGCACCAGTACCTCTTTAACCCGCTGGGCATGCGCGATTCACGGATCATGGACAGCGGCCTGCCCTTCCCTGAGAAGGTCGCTCATGGACAGCAAGCGACAGGACCCGCGACACAGCACTGGTTGGCCTCTGGCTACACCCCTGCGGGCGACATCTGGACGACGAGCCAGGACCTTGGGCGATTCCTCCGTGCTGTGATCCAAGGAACAGCCCCCGGGGCACGTGCCGCCGAGCCGACTCACGACGCCGGCTTTGAAGCGCGAACAGGACTGGGCTGGTTCACGAGTACCGTGGGCGGCCGCGATATCACCTGGCAGAACGGAGCGACCGGCGGCTTCACCTCATACATCGCATTCGACCGCGACAGCCGACGAGGCGTAGTCGTCTTGGCCAACACCGACCGTTCGGTCGACACCATTGGGCGACAACTGCTTGGCCTGCCCGCAGATCGTTCCGACAAGGACGCCATTTGGGCCCTCGGCACAGGCGCGGGCCTCGTGGGCGCCACCCTTCCCGCCCTCGTCGTCGGCTTGCGGCAGCGCACCGGCAGCGCCGGCCCTGCACTCCTGACGATCGACTTGACCTTCGGCGTCGTCATCCTGGCCCTGACGTGGCGCCTCGGCGACTGGCTGACCCTGCCCCCCGCGCTCTGGACGCTCAGTGCCGGGCTACTGGCACTTGGACTCCTCCTTGGCGCCACCAGGCGCGACACCCGGGTTGCAGGCGCAGAGCGCGCACCGGCAAGGGTGATCGCCCGTACCGCCGGGCGGGCAGTGATCATCCGCACTGGCCTTCTAGCTGCGCTGTTCACCACACTCCTGTGAGCACCTGGGTATCACCCGCTGGACCACTCCTCAGAAATGAGCACATCATGCTTGACCAGCCGATCCTGCTGTTCGACGGTGACTGCGGCTTCTGCTCCAGAATGATCGAGTTCGCACAACGCGTAGTGCAGCCCCAAGCGCAGTTTGTCCCTTGGCAGTTCGCCGATCTCCCTGCCTTGAGAGTCACTGCGGAGCAGGCCGACCGCGAGGTGCTGTGGATCAGTCCCGCCGCCGACAGAGTCCATGGAGGAGCGCAAGGCATCGCACGCATGCTCATACGTGGACGACGCCCATGGCGATACCTTGGGCTCATACTTAAGGTTCCGCCGGTCAGCTGGGCGGCACACGGTGTGTATCGCGTAGTCGCGAACAACCGGCACCGTCTGCCCGGTGGCACAACAGCTTGCGCGCTACCGGCACATCAGCGGGGTGCGAACGCCATGCACTGACCGCTGTGCGGCCTGTTGCCGAGCCGCCGGGATAGGCCAGCCGTTCCAGCCATGCCCAGCCCATCGTCCGGCTCACCACTCCTCGCTATCACCGTACTTCCCCGGATTCTGCGCTCGTTTCACAGCCTGTGCGCAAGCCTCGGCGAGCGCCGCCTCCACAGCCGCCCTGTGCGTGCTGCGCACCTGGACCTCGATCGCGAGCCGCTGGACATGCTGTAGCCAGTCTCTGCCCCCGGCCGCTCACCCCGGCGGGAGCCGTGGCGCGGCGGTTGAGTGCCACACGCGCTGCTGCTTCTTCCGATCAGGCTCCCCACCCCAGCCCCCTTTTCTCCCGGCCTCAGTTTTGGCCTCGCTCACCCCCATCCAGAGCTGTCCGAAACCTTCACCGTCACCCGCTCCACCGCAGCTCAGAGTGTCCCTGTCCGGCACCGGCGCCCCGGATGGCTATGTGGAAAGCGTGTTGGAAGCAACCTCGCACGAGGTCGACCGCTATTGCGAACTCATGCGTGAGCGATGCGTGAGCGGACGGTGCCCCAGGCCCCGTCACCGCATGGATCAAGCAGCACCCCGCACCCACTCTGACCAGGCACCCCCGGACAGAGAAGGACCGCCCGGACCCACCCGGACGGTCCCCTCCAGGACTTTTAATCCATTGGTTGTGGGTTCGAGTCCCACACGGCCTACCGCGAGCAGGGAGGGAAAACCCCCTCTGACCTGCTACGCAGCGTCCGGGTCCGCTTCGGTGGGCTCGGACGCTACTTCGTTTCTGGGCCGGTGCGTGAGCGGACGAGCCATCAGCAGGGCCCTCGTCAGCGGATTTCCGGGCACCGGTCCGACGGGCTCGGGGCGCGACTGAGCGCGGCCGCGGTGTCAGGCTTCCGTGTGAGGTTGAGGCGTGTTGAACGTCGGGGTCGGTTGTCGGTGCCCTGCGGAAGAATCCGGGGCAGCCAAGCTGGCCCCGGACGTCGTCTTGATGGACCTCCAGCTCGGCAGCGGGATCGACGGGGTCGAGGCCACCCGCCGTATCTCTGGCACCGGCGTTCATCAGCGGGCCACGGTGAAGATCCATCTGGGGCGGATCTACGACAAGTTGGGCGTGGACACGCGGGCGGTGGCTGTGGCGAAGGAGCAGCGGCTGCTGCCGTGAGGGTTTGAGAGCTCAGAGGGCCACCGCGTACAGGGTGGGGCGCACTCCATTCAGGTCGTCGGCGGCGGTGAAGTAGACCGTGGCATCGGCGATGACGGGAGGTACCTGGATCCGGTACTGGTTGCCCTGATCCTTGCCACGGGTGTCGAAGACCCAGCGCTGACGGCCGGTGGCGGCATCGACCGCGTACACCTTGCCCTGTTTGCCGCCGAGGCAGACCGTGCCGTCACCGATGGACGGGGCGCCCTGCGCGTCGCCGTTGAGGGGGAAGCTCCAGCGCCGCTTTCCGCTAGCGCCGTCGATGGCGTACAGGCTGTCGCCGTCGCGCACGTAGACGGCGCCGTTGGCGGCGACGGGCATGGAGAACCCTTTGACGGGGGGATAGGTCCAGCGGCGCTTTCCGCTGGTGGCGTCGAGGGCGTACAGCAGGGCGTCCTTGGTCACATAGGCGGTGTCGTCCGCGACCGCCACGGGCCCAGGCACCGGGGTCTTGCCCTTCGACGGGTGGATCCAGCGTTCCCGGCCGGTGGCGGCGTCGACGGCGTACAGCTCGCCCTCGCCGCCACCGATGTAGACGATGCCGGCGGAGATCACCGGGGCGGGCGTGAAGCCGCCGAACCCGTTCTTGGAATAGCGGTAGAGCCAGCGCCGCCGCCCGGTCTCAGCGTCGACGGCATACAGCCTGCCTTTGGTGCTGCCGATGTAGACGGTTCCGTCGGCGACCGTCGGGGACGAGTTCAGCCCCTCGTCGGGGAGTGGGAAGGTCCAGCGCTGCTTCCCGCTGGTGGCGTCGACGGCGCGCAGCGCGCTGCGACCAACCACGTAGACGGTTCCGTCGGCGACCGCCGGGGACGTTTTGAGCCCCTCGTCGGGGAGTGGGAAGGTCCAGCGCTGCTCTCCGCTGGAGGCGTCGAGGGCGCGGAGGGAAGGCTCCTCGGAGCTGCTGCTGCCCATATGGGCTATGTAGACGGTGCCGTCGGCGACCGACGCGGCGGACGGCGCAGCGAACTTCGGGATGGACCAGCGCAGGGTGCCGCTCTTTGCGTTGCTGCCGGAAGAACCACCGGACGAGCCGTTGCCGCCGGAGCCCTGGCCCCACGAGTCGCCGGAGGACTCGCCGCCGGTGCCGCTGCCGGAGTCGTCGATGAGCTTCCAGCCGGTGAAGCCGATGCCGGCGGTGCCCAGGGCGGCCGCGGCGATCAGGAGTTGGCGGCGGGTGCGGCCGGGGGCGCCGTCGGCCTGAGGCGCCTTCGCGGACATTGCCGGGGGCACCGCCAGAGGCGGAGTGGCTGGTACCAGAGGCGCGGAGGCCGACTCCGGGGCCGGAGTCGGACTCGGTGTCGCGAGGGCGGTCGGCGGGTGGGCCGGGCCCGGTTCGGATGCCCTGCCGGTTCGCGTGGGGGCGTGGTGGGCGGCCTGGTCGGCGCCGGAACCTGCCTCCACTCCCGGCTGCTCCGGAAGCTGCGCGGCTCCGCCTCGACCATGCTCCTGGAGCGCCTGCGCCACCGCCAGCGGCAGCCAGCCGTGCTCGGAGTGCGGCTGGGGCGCCTCCCGTCCCTCGTCCCGCAGCGTCTGGGCCAGCTCCTCCAGCAGATCGGCCACGGCGGGCCGCTCCCCCGGGCCCTTGGCCAGGCATCGCGCTACCACCGCGCCGAGCGCCGGAGGCAGGGCGCTCAGGTCGGGCTGCTCATGGACGATGCGGTAATGCAGGGCGTGCGGCGCGCCGATGCCGAACGGGCCCGAGCCGGTCGCGGCGTAGGTCAGCACCGCACCCAGCGAAAACACATCGCTCGCCGGACCGACCTGCCCGCCCGACGCCAGCTGCTCCGGGGACATGAACCCGGGGGTCCCGATGACCATGCCGGTCTGGGTGAGCACGCTCGCCTCGTCCGTCATCGAGATCCCGAAGTCGATCACTCGCGGGCCGTCCGATGCCAGCAGTACGTTCGACGGCTTGAGATCCCGGTGGACGACCCCGGCGTCATGGATCGCCTCCAGCGCCTCGGCCAGCCCCGCGCCCAGCGCCAGTACGGCAGGCTCGGGCCACGCGCCATGCTTCGCTATCGCCTCGCCCAGCGACATCCCCGGTACGTACTCGGTGGCCAGCCACGCGGGAGTCCCCTCCAGGTCGGCATCGACCACCGAGGCTGTGAAGACGCCGGTGACGCGGCGGGCGGTGGCCACCTCGCGGGCGAACTGCTGCCGGAACCCGGTGTCCTCGGCGAGCTCCGCGCGCACCACCTTCACCGCGAGCGACCGGCCGCCGGGCGTACGTGCCAGAAAGACCCGGCCCATACCGCCCGCACCGAGCCGGGCCACGATCCGGTACCGGCCCACCTGACGCGGATCCCCCGACTCCAGCTCTGCGAACACCGTCACGCCCTCCGCTCGGTATCCCGCCAAGATCGGAACAGGCGCGGGAAACTGCACGATACCCAGGGACGCCAGGTGACCGCGTAGGCAAGACCGGCCAGCGGATAGGCGTGGATGAGCCGGAGCCGGGTCTCCTTCTACGGCTGGACGGGCAGGCGGTCGGGGCGCAGCGCGGCGAGGTAGTGCCCCAGCGCATCGCGGGAGCGGCCGGACAGCGGCAGGCGGACCTCGTGCGCGGCGGCGGCGTTCACGGCGGGCCGCTGCCACACCCCGGCGGGGCCGCTCAGCAAGCCCTCAACGCTTCAAGATCATCCCATGGCCCCCTTTTGGGGCTACCTGGGTCATGCCTCGAACACAGCAAGCACAGTCGTCCAGCTCATGGCCAACTGCCGATCAAGTCGTCAGTCATAGCAAGCATGCCAACCCCGCCTGACGCTGTCCCGCCGCCGCGAATCAACCCGCCCCTTGGTCTACCGTCCGTCGTTGCTGCCACCGGCCGCTGGTGACGATCGGGCCGCTGTCAGTGGCTGCGTCCACAATCAGGCAGATGACTGACCCCAGCACTCACACCCAGCTCCTTGAGACCATCGGCCTGTCCGAAGCTGCCACGTTCACCGTCGTGTCCTGCGCGTACGAGGCCGCTGTGATCCGGCTCTTCGGTGGCGACCCCAGCGAGGCACGTCCTGCCACGCTGGACGACTTCCCCGAGACGGTCGGTGAGGACGTCATATTCGTCTCCCGGTCGGGGCCGACGGTCGTCGTTATCGAGAACAACGGCTTCCAGGGCTCCCGCGAGGAAGTACTGCGGCCGCTGTCCCAACTGGGCCGCACGGCAAGCGCCTACTGGAACGTCAACGCGAACAACGAACTGAGCCTTGCTGAAGACGGCCTCGTCCTCTCGTCCTTGGACATGCTGATGCCCGAGGACCGCTACGGCACTCGTCCCGACGCCTGGCAGCCCCTGCTGCACGGCATCGACTTCGACGCCCCCGGCTGGGGCTCGGCGCTCACCGCCCTCCAGCGCGCCACCGGAGCGCGCCTGGACACCGCGTGGGCGGCCGGACCCCACCAGGCAGTGGACATCGTGCCGGTACGGCGAACCCTGGTACCACAGCACGTCGTCGGCTCACCGCTGCTCGACCAGGAGCCCTTCGCCAGCTACGCGCGCGATCTCGGGCCGGGGCTGCTGCCCGAGCTGCGCCGGTACGCAGCCGAACTGGCGATCGCCCACGCCGGTATACCCGACCATCCACTGGTCATCGCAGCCCTCGCGGCAGAGGGAACACCCACGGCCGCACGGGAACGACTGCGGGACGAACTCACCGCCGCCTACCACGACGGGGTGTACGAAGCTCGCAAACTCACGATCACCGACCCCCAGGACAACCGGCCCAAGTGGCAGCTCCCCTCCCGCCTCGCATCCCGCCGCGCCATCGTCCTCCATGGCCTGGCAGAGACCCTCGACCTGGACCTGCCCAGCGAGACCGGCTACCGACCCGACCCGATGGGCACCTTCGGCGTGGTCATGCAGGGCGGCGAAGGCGACCTCGTCGACCGCTTCTGGCTGCTCCACCACCTCTACGAGGCGGCCCAGGGACAGTGACCCCGACCGCAGCCAACGCGATCGCCGTCCAGCCAAGCCCAGCAGCTATCCGCTCCGACTCTGCAACCGCGGCCTGCATGAACGCGTCACTTGCGGTGACCGAGCCCTGACGCCTCTTTGGAGTGCCTCGTTGCCACCGTCACCTCAGCTTCCGTTGCCGCCGTCGTTGCCCCCGCTGCGTGGGCAGTCCATGGCTGTCTGGGTACGGCGTACGTTCCGCTCGCGCAAGGCGCTGTCGGGCGTTACTCAATGGTTCATCGACTGGGGGATACCGATCGCCTTGGTCGTCGGGTTCGTCTGGGTGTGGGGTGCCAGTCGATCCAAGGAGGGCTGGAGCGGCATCTACAAGGTGTTCACGCTCATCGACGCGCCCGCGCACGTATCGTCCTGGGGTGCGTCGGTACTTGGCTGGCTGCTGGTACCCGCACTGATCGGTGGAGTGGCTGGCCATGTGATCGCGGCCCGGATGCAGCGGGTCAAGGACATCGCTACCAACCACCTCTTCCAACAAAGGAGTCTGGGCCGCCGCCTCAAGTTGCCGGGAAGGATCACCTTTCTTGAGTCACTGCACCTGAAGAGCGCAATCGACCAGGAGTTCCTGGATCGCTATGTAAGGCGGGCGCATCGGGGGGACTGGAAGACGGCACAGGACCACTGGGAGATCCTTGTCCGAGACGTGCTCTGCGCTGTCGAACTTGCTGAACTGGACCGTACCGAGGCCCTCGCCTCAGCCGAGAGCTTCGCCCGCGCGGTGACGTGGATGACCGCGTACCAGGACAAGTGCCTCGTGTGCAGCGCGCGCGCCAACCACCCCTGACCCCGCAGGAAGGACTGTTCTGATGCAGACACGAAGCGCGATGGAGATCGCCCGCGCTGCCCTGCGCGAGATCTTCCCCACCGCTCCTGAGGATGGCCTGGACGAGGGAGCACGCCACCTCACCCGCTGGGGTGTCGAGGGCCACGGGACAATGCTCGGCAGCTCGGAAGCCGCGCTCATGTACATGGACTTGGTCCGTGTATCCCAGGAGAACTACGAATTCGTGCCCGAGGACGTCGCCGTGGCCGCTGAGGTTCGTGGTACTGCGCGGACCTGGCGTGCGCCATCGCGGCCGGACTGACAATGAACTGCCCTGAGTGGTGGGGCAAGAACCCCTCCCCCACGCTGAGCTCGGACGATCCGTATCCGCTGGGGTGGGACCGGGCCGCCAGCGATGGACCCCAGCGCCGTGGGTACTACAGCGGTGACGGTATGACCGAACTGATGCGCTCCAGCGCCAGCATGGAGCAGCTTCGCAAGGACACCCTCGCCGAGTCGGACAGAGGGATGTGCCCATGTGCGGTGCGGTGTCCAGCCGCACGCGCTGGATGGGGGAGTCAGCTGTGCGGATCGGAACGTTGGCGGTCGTGGTCAGGCGCGGCGGGTCCGCCAGAGCCATAGGGCCGTGCCGGTGATCAGGGCGAGGATTCCCAGGCTGGACAGGAGGGCCGGGATCTCTTCGGTCGCGTGGCCCGTGATCAGGTTGATGGTGACGAAGAAGGTGATCGGCACGATGACGGTGAGCAGGACGCCGGTGGTCTTCTGGACGGCGGTCCAGTGCACTGAGGTGCAGAGGAGTACCGCGCCGGTGACGCGGAACAGGAAGCCGAACACGGTGCCGGGGTTGAACGCCGCGTCGGGGCCCATGTCGAAGACCATCGTGAAGGGCAGCGAGAGGGTGAGCATCAGGAGCGGGACCAGGGGGTGTACCTTGCCGCGCCGGACGGGTGCGTGCGCGTCGCTCCGGGTGGGGGTGCCGGTGGGCCCGGGCCCGGTCCCGGTTCCTGTTTCGGCTAGTGCTGTCGCCGCGATCGTGCGGGGGTCTCCCAGCTCCGCGAGGACCTCGGCGATCGTGGTGTCGGGGCGTTCGGCGCGCGTCACTTCGATGTGCTCGGCGAGGTCGGCGACGAGTTCCTGGCGACGGTCGGCGGGGAGCGCTGAGGACTCGCGCTCGACGGCGCTGAGGTAGTCGCGTACGGGGTCGGCGGTGGTCTTCATGCGCGGTCTCCGGGGTGGGGGTGCGGGTGCGGGGTGGTCAGGAAGGCGTCGACGGCGTTACGGAAGCCGGGCCAGACGCGGGTGAACTCGTCGAGCGCGGCCCGGCCGCTGTCGGTCAGCGCGTAGTAGCGGCGGGGCGGGCCGGAGGCGGACTCCTGCCAGGTGGTGGTGACCAGGTCGTCGCGGCGGAGCCGGGAGAGCAACGGGTAGACCGTGCCCTGGCTGGTGGCCAGGGCGCCGGAGTCCTCCAGGGCGTGGAGGAGTTCCACGCCGTAGCGGGGACGGTCCCGCATCAGGGCGAGCACGCAGTACTCCAGGACGCCCTTGCGTAGCTGGGCAGCGGCCCGGGCCTGCTTGGTCGAATCACCTGGTTCCATGTGATGCAAGATACCTGGTGTGGCAAATGGAGGGGGAGGGGGCCCCTTCGCATGGCGTCGTCTGCGGCTCAAGGCGCCGTCTGCGGCGCGGTCCCTCAGGGGCGCGGCGCGGATCACCGAGTGGCGGCGAACGACGCGCGGTAGGCGCGGGGGCTGGTGGAGAGGCGGGTGGTGAAGTGCTGGCGCATGGTGATCTCGCTGCCGAAGCCCGCGCGGCGCGCGACTTCCGGCATGGGCAGGTCGGTGTGTTCCAGGAGCTTCTGGGCGGCTGCGACGCGTTGGTCCAGGAGCCAGCGCAGCGGGGTGCTGCCGGTGGCCGCGGTGAAGTGGCGGGCGAAGGAGCGTGCGGACATCCCGGCCTGTGCGGCGAGGTCGGCGATGGTCAGGGGTTCGTGGAGGTGGCGGAGGGCGTGTTCGCGTACGGACGCCAGGGCGTCGGCGTCGCGGTCCGCGTGCGGGGTGGGGTGCTCGATGAACTGTGCCTGGGTGCCGGTGCGGAACGGCGCGGTGACCATCGAGCGGGCGATGGACGCGGCCGCCTCCGCGCCGTGTGCCGTACGGATCAGGTGCAGGCAGAGGTCGATGCCGGCGGCCGTACCGGCGGACGTCCAGATGTTGTCGTCCTCGATGAAGAGGGCGTCGGGTTCGACGGTGACCTGGGGGTGCTGGGTGCGGAGCAGTTCGGCGAGGTTCCAGTGGGTGACCGCGCGGCGGCCGTCGAGCAGGCCCGCCTGGGCGACGGTGAAGGCGCCACCGCACAGGGCGGCGATGGGGGTGCCCCTGTGGTGTGCGCGGCGCAGGGCGCGGAGTACCGGGTCCGGGGCGGGGGAGCGGTGGTCGTCCAGGCCGGGGACCAGGATCAGGCTGGCGCGGTCCAGCCAAGTCAGGGTGCGGTCGGGGGTGAGGCTGAGGCCGCCGCGCAGGGGGATGGGCGCGGGGTCGGCGGCGACGCGGCGCAGGTCGAAGGCGGGGACGCCGCGGTCGGTGTGGTCGGTGCCCCAGACCTCCGTGATGACGGAGGTGTCGAACGCGCGGATTCCCGGGAAGGCGAGGAGCGCGACGTTCACCTTGTTCACGGTGGCAGTAAACCATCGATCGGTGGCTTTTGTGGGTCTGGGGTGGGGCGGGCTGACGCGGCAGCATCGTGGGCATGGAGATCGCAGGCATGGAGATCGCAGGCATGGAGATCGCAGGCATGGAGATCGCAGCTAACGCGGCACTGGTCGTGGTGGACGTACAACAGGGGTTTGAGGAGCTGGACTTCTGGGGGGTGCGCAACCACCCGGAGGCCGACGGCAACATCGCCTCGCTGATCGACGTATGGCAGGCCACGGGGCGGCCGGTCGTCTTCGCACGGCACGATTCGGACCAGCCCGGATCGCCGCTTGGGGTGGGGCGGCCGGGCAACGGCTTCAAGGAGTACGTCGAGCGGCGGCGCGGGAAGGGGGCCGGGGCGGAGCTGCTGCTGACGAAGCGCGTCAACTCGGCGTTCTACGGGACACCCGATCTGGACGCGTGGTTCAAGGAGGCGGGCATCACGCAGTTCGTCGTGACCGGGATACAGACCAACATGTGCGTGGAGACGACCGCCCGAATGGGCGGAAACCTCGGCTACGACGTCCTGTTCGCGCTGGACGCGACCTATACGTTCGGCCTGGAGGGGCCGTTTGGGTGGCAGCTCACGGCGGATGAGCTGGCCCGGGCGACGGCCGTGTCCCTGCAGGGTGGGGGCTTCGCGCGGGTGGTGCGGACGGAGGAGCTGGTGGCGGCGGCCACCGCGCGTTGAGCGGCTGAGAGCGAGGCGCGGCGTGCGGAGTGGCGTGCGGGGTACTGTCCTTGCCTATGCGCGCGCACTTTGAGGAACTCGACTGGCGGCCGACGACCATGGGCGATCTCAGCCTCAGGCGCCGCCGCGATCCCGCTACCGGCAGCGATGTGTACGAGGTCAAGCTGGGCGACGAGTTCCTGATGTCCAGCATGTTCACGGCCGGGGAGATCGCGCTCGCCCGGCTCGGCCTGGAAGCGGCGCCCGGCACCGAACTCGATGTCGTCGTGGGCGGACTCGGCCTCGGGTACACCGCGGGTGCGGTCCTCGATGACCCCCGGGTCCGCTCGCTGACCGTACTTGATGCGCTCGGCGAGGTCATCGACTGGCATCAGCGGGGTCTGGTGCCGCTGGGGCCCCGGCTCACCGATGACCCCCGCTGCCGACTGGCCCAGGGTGACTTCTTCGCCCGGGCCGCCGCTGGCGGCGGTGCTGACGGCGATGCCGACGCCGACGCCGCCCAGGGCCTCGACCCCGAGGCGCCCGGGCGGCGCTTCCACGCCGTTCTGGTCGACATCGACCACTCCCCGGAGCATGTGCTGCACCCGAGCCACGCGGCGCTGTACCGGCCCGACGGCCTGCGCGTACTCGCCGAGCAACACCTGCACCCCGGCGGCGTCTTCGCCCTGTGGTCCAACGACCCGCCCAGCGACGCCTTCAGTGCCGCACTCGCGACCGCCTTTCGCGAGTCGCGGGCGCATGTCGTGACCTTCGACAATCCGCTCCAGGAGAGTGTCGCGACCAACACCGTGTATGTCGCCCGGACTTAGGTCGCGGACGATGCGGTTTCCGCTTCCGCCTGGGTCTCGCGTAGTGACTCGATCGCGCGGGAGAGGCTGGCCGCGCCATGGCCCTCCTCGATCTGCCGCTCGAAGAGCGCGTGCAGCGGCGCGAGCAGTTCCGTGCCGAGGCCCTGGGCCTTGGTGGCGTTCAGGATGTTGCCCAGGCCTACGGTGTTGATGTCCAGGTTGGACGTCTCGGTGCTGTAGTCGCCCGAGTCGATCTCCTGAGCGAAGCCGGGCAGCGCGGCGGCCGCCCCGTTCAGCCACGGCACCAGCAGGCCGGTGAGCTCCGTGGCCGCGATCCCCGCCGAGTCGGCCAGGGCCAGCGCCTGGAAGAAGCCCGCGAACATCCCGTACATCCCGCTGAGCAGAGACACGTCGTACAGCGAGGACAGGCCGGGGTCAGCGCCGACGAAGGTGGCCGTGCCCAGGAGCTTCAGCTCCCTCTCGTACGTGGTGAAAGCGTCGGCCGAGCCGCTGTAGAGGACGAACGCCTCCGGCGTCCCGATCGTCTGCGGCACCGCGTACACCGCGCCGTCGAGGTAGTCGGCTCGGTGTGAGGACACCCAGGCGGCCAACTCGCGTGCCGGGGCCGGGGTTCCGGTGGTGACGTTGAGCAGGGTACGGCCCCGGAGGGTGTCGGCGGCGGGGATCAGCAGCTGTCGTACGGCCTCGTAGTCCAGTACGGCGATGATGACGAGCTCACCCGCCGCGATCGCGTCGGCGGCGCTGTCCGCCAGGGTCGCGCCCTTGGCGACCAGGCTGTCGGCCTTGCCGGGTGAGCGGTTCCATACGGTCGTGGGGTGGCCCTGTGCCAGGAAGGTCTCGGCCAGGACCTGGCCCAGGTTGCCCAGGCCGATGACCGCGACCGGCTGGGGGGCGGCGTTGGGGCTGGGGTTTGGGCTGGCGTTGGGGTTGGGGTTCGTGGTCACGGTCATGGTGTCCTCCATCGTGTTTCGGTCGGTGGTCACACCTTCGGCGCCGGGGCTGTCGGTTGGCTGCCGGTTGACTGTCGCTCGGCGGCCGGTCCGCTGTCAGAGGGCCCGGCTATCGTGATCCGCATGCGATTCGGGGTGCTCGGTCCGCTGGCGGTGTGGACGGAGGGTGGGGAGGAGACCGGCGTCGCCGGGGCGAAGGTCCGTGCCCTGCTGGCCCAGTTGCTGGTGCGTCCTGGATACCCGGTGTCCGTGGACCGGCTGGTGGACGCGCTGTGGGGCGAGGCGTTGCCGGAGCACCCCGGTAACGCCCTCCAGGGCAAGGTCTCCCAGCTGCGCCGGGAGCTGGAGCGGGCCGAGCTCGGGGGCCGAGGTCTCGTGGTGTCCGGGCCTGCGGGGTACGCGCTGCGGGTCGACGCCGACGCGGTCGACGCGGGGCGGTTCGGCGTGCTGCTGGCGCGGGCGCGGGCCGCCGATACGCCCCGTACGAAAGCGGAGTTGCTGGCCGAGGCGCTGGAGCTGTGGCGGGGTGAGGAGGCGTTCGCGGACTTCGCTGACGCGCCGTTCGCTCGCGCGGAGATCACCCGGCTGGCGGAGGAGCGGCTCACCGCGCTGGAAGAACTGGCTGAGGTGCGGGTGGAGTGGGGTTCGGGGCCCGGGCCTTCGGTTGGTGAGCTGGAGGGGCTGGTCGCCCGTCACCCGTTGCGCGAGCGGCTGCGCGGGGTGCATCTGCGCGCGCTGTACCGCGCGGGGCGGCAGACCGAGGCGCTGGACGGCTACGAGGACCTACGCCGTCGGCTCGCCGACGAACTGGGCCTGGAGCCGAGCGGCGAACTGGTGGCCCTGCAACGGGCGATCCTCCGACAGGACCCCGCGCTCGACGGACCACCACGGGCTGACGGTGGCGATCCCGGCGGGCATCGCGATCCCGTTGGCCAGCGCGGCCCCGTTGGCCAGCGCGGCCCCGGCAGTCAGCGCGGCCCCGGCGGCACGAACCTGCCCGCGCCCGTCGCGGGGCTCGTCGGCCATGCCCAGACCTTGCCCCGGCTACGTCAACTCCTCGCCACCACCCGCCTGGTGACCCTCACCGGGCCTGGCGGCGTGGGCAAGACCCGGCTGGCCGTCGAGGCGGCGAGACCGGTCGCGAGGCAGGGGGCGGAGGGGTCCCCGGACTACTCGGCCTTCCCCGACGGCGTTTGGCTCACCGAACTGGCCGCGCTCGTCCCGTCCGCCGATCCCGGCACTGCCGATCCCGGCACTGCCGATCCCGGCACTGCCGATCCCGGCACCGCCGCCACACACGCCGTCGCCGAGGCCGTAATGAAGGTCCTCGACATCAGCGAGTCGGGCGAGGCGGGCGCGCCCTGCGCCCCTGGTACGTCCGGCGCACCCGTGCCCCCGGCCGAGCGGCTCGCGGGCGCCCTGCGGGACCGGCGGCTGCTGCTCGTACTCGACAACTGTGAGCACCTGGTGCGACCGGTCGCCGAACTCGCCGCGAGGCTACTCAAGGACACACCGGGGCTGACGATCCTGGCGACCAGCCAGGAGCCGCTGGGGATCAGCGGCGAGCAGGTCTGGCCAGTCGAGCCGCTCGAACTCCCCGACGCGGTAGAGCTGTTCCTGGCGCGCGCCGCGCTCCCGCCCGGCCGCTCGCTCGACGCGGCGAGCGCGGAGGCCGTCACCGTTCTCTGCCGACAGCTCGACGGAATTCCGCTGGCCCTGGAACTCGCCGCGTCCCGGGCGCGGACCATCGGTCTGCACGGCCTGGTGGACCGCATCGACGACCGGTTCGCGCTGCTGTCCCAGGGGCCCCGGGACGCGCCCGCCCGGCAGCGGACGCTGCGCGCCGTGATCGACTGGAGCTGGGAGCTGCTCACCGCCCCCGAACGCGAGGTGCTGCGCAGGCTGTCCGTACCCGCCGACGGCTGCACGCTGGAGGCGGCTGAGGAGCTCTGCGCCGGGGGCGGGGTGCGGGCTGCCGAGGTGCCTGACCTGCTGGCGCGCCTGGTGGACCGGTCCCTGGTCGTCTTGGCTGACCGGCCGGACGGCCCCCGCTACCGACTGCTGCGGTCTGTGCGGGAGTACTGCGCCGAGCGGCTGCGGGCGGCGGCGGACGAGTCCGACCTCGTACGGGACCGCCACAGCCGCCACTACGCGGAACTGGCGCTGCGGGCTGGGCCGTTGCTGCGTGGGCCCGAGCAGCGGGACTGGCTGGAGCGGCTGGACCTGGAGCACGCCAATCTGCGCCAGGCGCTCGACTTCGCCGTACGTCAGGGCGCTGTACGACAGGGTGCCGTACGGCAGGGCGCTGTACGGCAGGGTGTTGTCGACCGCGCGCTGCGCATGGTGAACGCCCTGGCCTGGTACTGGGTGCTGCGGGGGCGGCTGGCCGAGGCGGAGCGCTCGTTCGCGGCGGTCCTCGCGGCAGCGACTCCCGTACGTCCCACGCCCGAACGAGCCCTCGCGCTGGCCTGGCAGACCGGCATCGCGTTCCTCGCGGGCCGGGCAACCGAGGGAGCGGGCGGGGAAGAGCACGGAGGAGGGGACGGGGGCGGAGGGGCGCCGGATCGGATACGGGCCGCCCTCGCCGCGTACGACGAGCTGGACGACCCAGGTGGGCAGGCCACGGCGCTGTGGATTCTCGGCTCCGCCCAGCTGGGCACCGGGGCGGTGGCCGACGGCGAGGCGCTGGTCGACCGGGCCCTGGCGGGATTCCGCGAGGTCGGTGACACCTGGGGCACGGCGGCGGCGCTGAGCGTACGGACCCGCCACGCGATGGCCCGCGGGGACCTCGACGCGGTCCGGCGCGACGGCGAGCGCAGCGCCCGGCTGTTCGGCGAACTGGGCGATCGGTGGGGTCGGTTGCAGACGGTCTTCCCGCTGGCCGCGCTGAGCGAGATCAGGGGTGACTACCCGGCGGCCGCCCGCTTGCAGCGCGACGGGCTGCGCATCGCCGAGAGCCTCGGGCTGTGGACGGAAGCCGCCAAACGGCTGACCGGGCTCGGGCGGCTCGCCCTGCTGACCGGCGATTTCGCGGGCGCCCGCGGGTACCACCAGCGGGCCCACAGGCTGGCGCGGGAGCAGCACTTCCGGTCCGGTGAGGTCGACGCCGAACTCGGCCTGGGACTCGGTGCGCGGCGGGAGGGCGACTACGACCAGGCATCGGCCCTGATGAGCGGGCTGCTCGACTGGTTCCGCAAGGTGGACTACGGGCCCGGCGTCACCCTCGTACTCGCCGAGCTGGGCTTCATCGCGGAGCTGCGCGGTGACCCGGCCGCCGCCCGCGCCCTGCACCGGGAAGGCCTGGCGGTCGCCCGCAGCCTCGGTGACCCGCGCGCTGTGGCGCTGTCCCTGGAGGGTCTGGCCGGGGCGGCGGCGGGCGCGGGGGACTTCGGGGACGCGGCCGAGCTGCTCGGCCGCGCGGCGGCGGCGCGGGGTGCGGTGGGGGCGCCGCTGCCGCGTGCCGAGCGCGGGGACGTCGACCGGATCGCGGGGGTGGTGCGCGGCGCGCTGGGGGACGCGGCGTTCACCAGTGCGTTCACGGCGTCGTTCGAGCGTGGCGCGGGTGGCGCGGGCTACCCGTCCTGACCGGGGCTTTCGGCTTCGGTGGTCAGGACGGGTAGGCCGCGTCGTCCCTCGCACCCGGGCCGAAGCGGCGGCGGTACGCCGACGGGCTCAGGCCCGTCTCATGGCGCAGCCGGGCGCGTAGGTTCGCCGCCGTGCCGAGGCCGCTGCGCGCCGCGACCACGTCCAGGCGCTCCTCGCCCCGCTCGATCAGGCGGCAGGCGAGCGCCACACGCTCCCCGGTCAGCCAGGCCAGCGGCGTCGTACCGAGCTGCGCGCGGAAGCGGCGGTGCAGCGTCGCTGGGCTGACGGCGGCGCGGGCCGCGATGGCGGGCACCGTGAGGGGTTCGCCCAGGCGTTCCTGGGCCCAGGCGAGTACGGGCGCCAGCGACGCGTCCGGCACGTCGGGAACCGGCCGCTCCACGAACTGACGCTGCCCGCCGTCCCGGTGGGCGGCGAAAACCAGCCGACGGCTCACCGCGTTGGCGGCCTCCGCGCCGTGGTCGCGGCGCACCAGGTGCAGCCCGAGGTCGAGCGCGGCCGAACTGCCCGCGGCCGTGAGGATGTCGCCGTCGTCGACGAACAGCACATCCGGCTCCAGCCGTACGGCGGGGAAGCGCGCCCGGAACGAGTCCGCCCACTGCCAGTGCGCGGTGGCCCGCCGCCCGTCCAGGACCCCGGACTCGGCGAGCGTGAAGGCGCCGCTGCAGAAGCCCACCAGACGGGCGCCGCGCGCGTGCGCCCGGCGTATCGCGTCCAGGACGGCCGGTCGGCGCGGCACCTCGGTGTCGGGGCGGTTGGGCACGATCAGCGTGTCCGCGGCGTCGGCGGCCGCGAGGTCGGCGACCCCGGTGAGCGTGAAGAAGCCGTCCCGCATCAGAGTGCGGGGCTCCGGTGAGCAGAGCGCGAAGTCGTAGAGTTCACGGCCCAGTTCGGGCCTGCGCAGTCCGAACACCTCGGTGGCGCAGCCGAGCTCGAACGGATTGGAGTTCTCGTCGACGATCACGACGACCCGGTGAGAGGATTCTTGCGCCATATGCGCTTTCTAGCACTCGTGCGCGAGACCGCACCACGCCGACGATGAGTGCATGACCAACAAACGCCCCGCCGCCCCCGTCGTTCCCATCGCCTTGAATCAAGCCCTGGCCTCCTTCGACGCGCTCTGGAGCCCGCGCGTCGTCCAGCGCGTCAACGACTACGACGTACGCATCGCCAAGGTCGAGGGCGAGCACGTCTGGCATGTTCACGAGCACACGGACGAGTTCTTCCTCGTACTCGACGGGGAGCTGCGGATCGCGCTGCGCGAGCCCAACGGGGGGCCTGCGGGGGAGCCCGCGGGGGAGCGCTCGGTCACGCTGCCCACCGGGTCGGTCTTCACCGTCCCGCGCGGGATCGAGCACAAGCCGTACGCGCCGGACGGGGCCGCGATCCTGATGTTCGAGCCCACCGGGACCCTGACGGTCGGCGATCGCCATGACGAGGTCCCGGCGCATGTGGACGCGACGACGGGCCACGCGCTGTAAGCGCTTCGGTCAGTGGGGCTCGCGGCTCCATACCTCCAGGTCGCCGCCGCCCGCGTCGCCTGGCGTGACGAGCCCCTCCTTGGTCCAGCCCCACGAGGCGTACGCCGCCTTGGCCGCCTCGTTCGCCGGGTCGATCAGCGTCGTGACCAGCTCGGCCTCTACGCGGATGAGCAGCTCCGCCTGGAGGCGGCTGGCGACCCGGGCGCGCCGGTGGTCGGCGCGGACCATCAGCTCCGCGATGGTGAACACCCGGCCCAGCGCCGACAGTTCCTCGACGCGCTGCGGTACTCCACCCTGCAGGCCCAGGGCCCAGACTCCCTCCCGGCCGGGTGGGTACCCGTAGACGCAGCCGAGCAAGGGCGTCCCGCCTGCCACCAGCATGTCGAATCCGGGGCGCTGTACATCCTCGGCGAACCGGTCCTCGAACGTCTGACGGTCGTCCGCGGTGTCGCCGTAGGCCGTCATGTACAGATCGGCGATGGCCTCCCTCTGCTGATCGGCCTGCCAACGGGTCAGTCGCCGCAAGAACACGTCTGCCATGTCCACATCGTGACAGCGCCCGGCGATCGGGGGAACACGGGACCGCCTGTCATTCGAGTCGAGTCCGAGGGCTTGTTGCAGGCCATGGCCGATGGGATGTTGATGCCCACCCCACGATGGGGATGCACATGTCATTGAGTACATGTCACCGGGGATGCCTATGTCAGAGTCCAGGCTCACAGAAGAAGAGGAAGCGGCCGAAGGGCAGGGCGGCGCGGGGGCGGTGGTGCCGCGCCAGTGGATCGGGCTCGGCGCCGGAGTCGTCCTCGCGCTCCTCGTCCGTCTCGTCCTGTCCGACTCGCTGTCCGCCGACGGCAAGAACGTGGCGGCGGTCGCCACCCTGATGGCGGTCTGGTGGATGACGGAGGCGGTGCCGCTCCCGGTCACCGCGCTCGTACCGCTCGTCCTGATGCCGGTGCTCGGGATCGCCCCGATCGCGGAGGTCGCCGCCCCGTACGCGAATCCGATCATCTTCCTCTTCATGGGTGGCTTCGTCATCGCGCTGGCCATGCAACGGTGGGACCTGCACACGCGGTTCGCCCTGAGCACGGTGCTGCTCGTCGGCACCAGTCCGGTGCGCATGATCGGCGGCTTCATGCTGGCCACCGCGCTGCTCAGCATGTGGATCTCCAACACCGCCACGGCCGTGATGATGCTGCCCATCGGGCTCGCGGTCCTGGGTCTGGTGGCACAGCTGAGGGGCGGTCGGCAGGACGCGAACTTCGCCACCGCGCTGCTGCTCGGCATCGCCTACGCGGCGTCCATCGGCTCGCTCGGGACCATCATCGGCACCCCGCCGAACGCGTTCCTCCAGGGCTACCTCAAGGCCGAGCACGGCATCGACATCACCTTCTTCGAGTGGATGCTCTTCGGGGTGCCGCTGGCGGCGGTCTTCCTGGTGATCGCCTGGCTGGTGCTGACCCGGGTCGTCTTCCGCCCCGGCATCACCGAGATCGAAGGCGGCCGCGAGCTGATCGAGCGGCGCAGGCGGGAGCTCGGGCCGATGGGGCGCGGGCAGTGGACGGTGCTGGCCGTCTTCACGACCACGGCGTGCCTGTGGGTGCTGGTCGGCGTGCTGAGTCCGTACGTGACCTGGGTGGACGAGCACGCGTCCGACGCGGGGGTCGCCATGCTGGCGGCGGTGACGCTCTTCACCCTGCCCGTCACCTCCGGCGGCTCTGTCACCTCCGTCACCTCCGGCGGCTCTGTCACCTCTGGCGGCGCCAGGCGCGTACTGGAGTGGGAGGACACCCGGGATCTGCCGTGGGGCATCCTGCTGCTCTTCGGCGGTGGGCTGGCCCTGTCGTCGCAGTTCGGCGCGAGCGGGCTCGGCGCGTGGATCGGTGACCAGGTCGGCGGGCTCGACGCGCTGCCGGTGCTGCTCCTGGTGATCGTGATCGTGGCGGTCATCCTGCTGCTCACCGAGCTGACCAGCAACACCGCCACCACCGCCACCTTCGTCCCCGTCATGGCGGCGGTCGCGGTCGGGCTCGACCAGGACGTGCTGCTGTTCGCGCTGCCAGTGGCGCTGGCGGCGACCTGTGCGTTCATGCTGCCCGTCGCGACACCGCCGAACGCCGTCGTGTTCAGCTCGCGCAGGGTCACTGTCGGGCAGATGATCCGGGGCGGCATCTGGTTGAACGTCGTCGGAATCGTGCTGGTCACGGCCGCCGTCTACTCCCTGGGGGCGCTGGTGCTCGGCATCGACCTCTGAGCGGGGTGCGCACGCGACGTGGTCGGGGGGCCCGCCCGGATGGCGTATAGTTGTGTTCAGCGGCGCGGGGTGGAGCAGCTCGGTAGCTCGCTGGGCTCATAACCCAGAGGTCGCAGGTTCAAATCCTGTCCCCGCTACTGAAGACATCAGGCCCGACACATTCACTGTGTCGGGCCTGATGCATTTCCGGACGCTTCCGGACGCCTCTCCCGATGCCCTGCACTCCGTTCACCCGTTTGGCCCGCACCTGGTAGCCCCCCGCCCCCTCTACGGGAACGCTGAGGACACAGCGGCGGCGGTCCGCAGTCGGTGCGGGGCGGACGTGGCGGGAGACGAACGGGTGGGCCACCAAGGACGACGACAGGCACGGACCCGGGAACGTATCCAGGCACGGGCCCGGGGACGTGTCCGGGCCCGGACGCGGGTACGGACGCGCACCCGGACGCGCGCCCGTACCCGGGGACGGGCACATGTGCCCGGCGGGCAGCGCGGCGAACGTGGCATCGACTTCGTCCGCGCGCTGCCGGTGCTGCTGATCATCGTCGGCCTCGCCGTCGCCCTGCTGACCCCGCCTAGGTTCACCGCCGCCCCCTTCTTCTCGGCGGCCCCGCTGATCGCCGCGCCCTTCTTCTCGTTCGGCGGCACCCTCCTGATCGGCCTCGCCTCGTGTGCGTCGGTCATCGGCCCGCAGATGTACAACGACACGATGGGCTACCCCCAGGAGCTCACCGAGCTGGTCACGGTCACCACCGTGGCCACCCTGGCGATCGTGATCAACCTCGTCGTACGCAGCAGAGGCGAGCAGCTCGCCTCGGTCCGCCATATCGCCGAGGCGGCCCAGCGCGCCGTCCTGCCCGAACCCCCGCCCCGTATCCGTGGCCTCGCCATCGCGGCCCGGTACGAGGCGGCGCAGGCCGACGCGTTCATCGGCGGCGACCTGTACGCCGTGCAGGACACCCCGCACGGCGTCCGGCTCGTCGTCGGTGACGTACGGGGCAAGGGGCTCGGTGCCGTGGAGGCGGTCGCGGTGGTGATCGGGGCCTTCCGGGAGGCGGCCGAGGGTGAGGCGACCCTGGCGGCGGTGGCGCAGCGCCTGGAGCGCGCCCTGACCCGGGAGGGCACCCGGCGCGAGGGGCTCGACGAGTTCGAGGGGTTCACCACCGCCGTACTCGCGGAGATCCCGCACGACCAGGAGCTCGTACGGCTGATCAACCGGGGGCACCCGGAGCCGGTCCTGCTGGGCGCGGACGGAGCGCTGCGGGCACTGACGCCCGACGAGCCCGCGCTGCCGCTCGGGATGGGCGATCTGGCGGCGTGGCCGGACCAGGCGACGGAGGAGGAGTTCCCCGCCGGATCCACGCTGCTCCTGTACACGGACGGGCTCTCCGAGGCGCGGGACGCGGACGGTGTTTTCTACGACCCGGCGACCCGGCTGGGCGGTCGGATCTTCCCCGGCCCGGACGCGCTGCTCGCCGTGGTGGCCGACGAGGTGCACGACCACACCGGGGGTGTCACGACCGACGATATGGCGCTGCTCGCGGTAGCCCGGACGACCGTGTCGGCGAAGATGTCACCGAAGGTGACTGAAAGTGACCCCTCCGCATAACAACTGAGACCCCGTCAAGAAGTTTGATGCCGCCTTGATGGGGGTAACTCGCCCGATTTGGACCCCCCGTGCCCCATTAAGTCCAGGCCAAGGCTCTGAACGATCAGTGGGAACGGCTTGGAATCCGGGGCCCAGGTCTATTAACGTTCGATAACGCAGCGCGGTCGTCCCAGCCGTCACAAGAGACGGCTCCGTGCTCATGCGCCTAATCCCGCAAGGGAGCCGGGGAACCACCTACTTGGGGTGAATCGGGCACAACGGGCCTCTGTGGAGGCGCTGAAGTGCCCGTAGGAAACCTTCCTGTTCCGAACCCGTCAGCTAACCCGGTAGGCGAGAAGGAAGGAAAGGAGTGCGCCCCAGTGGCGTCCAACAGGCTTGCCCCTGAACACTCGTACCTGCCGGACGACGGCTACGAGACGACCGGTTCCCTCACTCTTGAGGAGCCTCCGGGGGCGTGGAACCCCACTGAGGAATCCATTCGCCCCGTACGGGGCAAGCACCGCGTCAGCAAGCAGCGCGGCGGATTCGGCCGCAGCTCCACGGTGCTCGGCGTCGGCGTCATCGCGGCGGTCGGCGCGGGCGGCATGGCCACCGCACAGGACAAGTCGCAGGCTCCGATATCGATGCCGGACATGTCGAGCGTCACCGACAAGCTGCCGAACGTCGGCACGCTGCTGTCCGACGACGACGAGTCCGGCTCCGACGCCGACCTCAGCGCCATGTCGACCGTCACCCAGGCCACCGCCGCGCCCACCGCCCCCGCGGGGACCGCCGAGCAGGGCTCGTCCGTGAACGCGGGTGAGGCACTGCGCGCGCGCATCATGCAGCAGGCCGAGATCAAGCAGGACGAAGCGGCCGACGCCGCGCAGGCCGCGGCGGCGGACGCCGCCGCCAAGAAGGCCGCCGCGGACGCCGCCAAGTCGCTGACCGACGCCGAGGCCGAGGCCGAGCGCAAGGCCGAGGAGAAGCGCAAGGCGGAGGCCGAGGCCAAGCGGAAGGCCGAAGAGGAGGCCAAGCGCAAGGCCGAGGAAGAGCGCCTCCGCAAGCTGGCCGCCAGCTACGCGGTCCCCACCTCCTCGTACACGATCACCTCCACCTACGGGCAGGCCGGCCCCATGTGGTCCTCCGGGTACCACACCGGACTGGACTTCGCCGCTCCGACGGGTACGCCGACCAAGGCCGTGCACACCGGCACCATCAAGTTCGCGGGCTGGCACGGCAACGCGTACGGCTACCGCGTCGTCCTGGAACTCGCGGACGGCACCGAGATCTCGTACAGCCACCTGTCGTCGGTCAGCGTCACGGTGGGCCAGAAGGTCACCACGGGCGAGGTCGTCGGCCGGGTCGGCTCCACCGGCAACTCCTCGGGGCCGCATCTGCACCTTGAGGTCCAGTCGTCCGGCGGCGCCATGGTCGACCCGCGGGCGTGGCTGAGCGGCAAGGGCATCACGGTCTGAGAGACCGAACCTGACGGGATCTGACGGACGGACTCCGGCAGCCCTGGCGCCATCCCCCCGACGCCAGGGCTGCCGGTTCGACGTGTGCCCGGACGCGGCGTCAGTGGCGGTACGGGTGGTACGCGGGGCTCTGTCCCGCGGGGCCGTGCGCGTGCCCGTACTCCTGCCCGTACCCGTACTCCTGGCCGTACGGGTGCCCGTATCCATACCCGTACCCGTACCCGTACCGGGGAGCCGGGATCGCCGGTGCCGTCACCTGCGCCGCGTGGGTGAGCGCGGGCCGTGCGGCGTCCCGGCGCAGCCACAGGGCGTCGAGCAACTCCCGTTCGCGTACGACGAAGTCGGCACCCGCTCGGCCGCGGCGCCCGCGCTGGCGGAGCAGCGCGAGCGAGGTCGCGTGGACCTGGTACTCGGCGACCGCGCGCGCCGCGTCCCGGCCCAGCGTGCGAGTGGCGTATACGCGGGCCATCCGTCGGGCCCGTAGCGAGGAGAGCGCCCAGGGCTCCAGCGGGGCGAGCCATCCGGCCGCCACGTAGGCGGGCAACTCCTCGCGCACGGTGCGCAGTGCGCGCTGCCTGGTCCAGATCGCCAGCCAGGTGACCAGCCCGAAGACGGGGACCATGAAGCCCGCGTAGACGGCGAAGAACCAGATGCCGCCGAAGACCGCGGAACCGTTCCACAGCGCGTGCATGCCCATCGAGAGGAGCAGCCCGGCGAGCGGGAGCAGCACCCGGCGCGCTCGCTGGCGGTCCGCCGAGAGCGCGGCGATACCGAAGCCGATGCCGGTCAGCACCGTGAACAACGGGTGCGCGAACGGTGACATGACGATCCGTACGAAGAACGTCGCGGCGGTCATCGTCAGCAGGCCCGTGCCGTCGAGGCCGCCCCCGAAGCCGCTGTCGAAGGTGCCGTCGGTGTCCATGCCGTAGGCCCTGCCGAGGTAGAGGATGTTCTCGGTGAAGGCGAAGCCGGTGGCGGTGACCCCCGCGATCACCACGCCGTCGACGATCCCGGTGAAGTCCCGTCTGCGGAACAGAAAGATGAGCAAGATCGCGACAGACTTGCCCGCTTCCTCGACGACCGGCGCGACGACGGTCGCCCCGAGGGCGTCGGCGCCCGCCTCGTCGGCGGTGCTGGTGGCTATCCAGTTCGTCGCCAGGGAGTTGGTGACGATCGCGATGAGCGTCGCCGCGCAGGCGCCCCAGGCGAAGCAGAACACCACGTTCCGCCAGGGCCCTGGCGTCACCCGGTCCAGCCAGCGGAACGCGGCTATCAGCAGCGGTACGGGCACGACGGCGAGGCCGAGCCCGACCAGAAAGCCCTCGGTGCCGGTTTCTTCCCTGACCAGCGCCAGGATGACGAGCCCGGCCACGGCGAGCACGGCGATCAGCCCGCCCGCGTGGACGGCCCTGCGCCGCCACCACTTCTCGGGGGGCGGCTGTGGAGGGCGCGGCCCGGGTCCCTCGGTGCGAGGGGGCTCGGACGGCGAGTACGGAGAGCTGATGGCCACGGCGTTGACCCTAACGAGGGACGGCGGTGGCACGCGATGGTGCCTCGGCCTTCGACCTGCTCCTCGGTCCCGGGCTTGCGGTCTGTTCCTCAGTCCCCGGCTTGCGGTTCGGCCCTGCGGGTGAAGAGCAGGTCGTGTACGACGTGCCCCTTGTCCAGGCCCTGGCCCTCGAAGCGGGTGAGCGGCCGGAAGTCCGGGCGGGGCGCGTAGCCGCCGTCCTCCTGGGTGTTCTCGAAGTCGGGGTGCGCGGTCAGCACCTCGAGCATCTGCTCGGCGTACGGCTCCCAGTCGGTCGCGCAGTGGAGCAGCGCGCCGGGCTTCAGCCGGGTCGCGGCGAGGGAGAGGAACTCCGGCTGGATGATGCGCCGCTTGTGGTGCCGCTTCTTGGGCCACGGGTCGGGGAAGTAGACGCGCAGCCCGTCCAGGGACTCGGGCGCTAGCATCTCGCGGAGCAGGATGATCGCGTCGCCGTTGGCCACCCGGATGTTGGTCAGACCGTTTTGGTCCGCCAGACCGAGCAGGTTGCCCTGCCCCGGGGTGTGCACATCGACGGCGAGAATCCCGGTCTCCGGGTCGTCGGCCGCCATCTGCGCGGTGGCCTCGCCCATGCCGAAGCCGATCTCCAGGACGACAGGGAGACCGTCGAACAGGTCATCGAGGTCGAGCGTGCGCTTCCCGTCGATGTCCAGGCCCCACTTCGGCCACAGCCGTCGCAGGGCCTCGCCCTGGCCCGTGGTCACCCGGCTGCGGCGCGGCTGGAAGCTCCGGATGCGCCGCTCGTGGTGCGAGCCGGCGGGGTCGGGTGCGGGGCCACCGGGGAAGCGGGGCTCGCCCTTGGGGCGGGAGGCGGGAGAAGGCGAGGACTCAGACACAATGCCCAGATTTTACGACCAAATCTGATCCGGTCCGGCGATCGGGGGGCCTACCACCCACCCGGGACCCCGCCCCAGCCCACGTCGGCCTCGGGTCACGTCCGCCCCGCGCTCCCCAGCGCGCCCCGCTGCGGCGCGATCCCCGCGGGGACCGCCCGACTGCGGGCGGGCGTGCCCGTCCAGCAGGTGCCGCGCCGAGAGAGCAGCCGCCGCAGCCACAGCTCCGTGGAGACCAGCTCCGCGAGGCCGTCCACGGGCAGCGCCGCACCCTCGGCGGCCGCCCGCAGGGCCTTCCGTACGACCCGGGCCTCCACCAGGCCCGCCTGGGCCAGCAGCGGCGCGCCGAAGAGGTCGACCAGCTCGTCGACGGCGACCCGGAGCCCGGTGCTCACGGCCGCCGCGGACGAGGCGTGCGAGGTGGCGCCCCAGCCGGGCGGCAGGTCGGTGACCCCGGCGCCCTCCAGGACCGTACGGAGGATGTCCGCCCGCGCACCCGGCCGTACCCGCAGCGCCTCGGGCAGGGCCCGGCAGGCGCGTACGACCTGGTTGTCCAGGAACGGCGCGTGCAGCCGCTGGGAGCGGACTTCGGCGGCCTGTTCCAGGACCCGCAGATCCGCGGCGTACCGCGCCAGCCCGGCACGCGCGCGTAGCTCGCCGGGGTGCTGCCCCGGGCCTGGTCCTGGCCGGGTCGCCGCCTGTTCCAGACGAACCGATACTTCAGCGAGCGCCTCACCTGTGAGCCAGCGCGCGGCCGGTCCAGGCCTGGCCCAGGTGAGGGCGGCGAGCGAGGCCCCCACCGCGCCCGGCGGCTCCTCGAAGCGGCCGTCCCGCAGGCGCAGCGCGGCGTCCCCGATGCCGGAGCGGTACGACGTACGGGCCAGGCGCCGCGCGGCCGCGTACACCTTGCCGGGGACCAGGACCGAGCCCTCGGCCTTGGCGAGCGCCGCGACCGGGCGCACCAGATGGCGGCGGCGCCGGTCCATCAACAGGTCGGCCAGGCGGGCCGGGTGGGCGTCCAGGACCTGCCGGGCGCCACTGCCGGTGAAGTGGTCGGCGCTGCCGGCGGCGAGCCGGGCCCGGTGCCGTCCGGCCAGCACCAGCGAGGGTCCTGGCTCGTCCGTCAGCGGGCCGTCGAGGTCGGCGTACGGGAGGGTCTCCTCGCCGCCGGTGACGACGACGTGGTGCAGCCGAGGGTTGGCCGCGAGCGCCCCGGCGCGCTCCAGTTCGGCCTCGCGGCCGCTGGTCGCCAGGTCGTTGAAGGTGACGGCGAGCAGCCGCTCCCCCGCGCCCGTGCCATGCCCGAGCACGGTGCCGGGCAGCCCCGGCAGGCCCGCGGCGAGCAGCGCGAGCGTCGCGGAGGCGGGGCCTCCGGAAAGGTCGGCGCCGATACCGGGCACCGGCATCCGGGGGGCACGCCGCTCGGCGGGGCCCATGCCGGGCACCGGGCCCGGATCGATGTCCGGAACATGGCGCGGGGCGGCCAGACGAGTGCGCACCGCCTCCACGAGCGCGTCACGCACGCCGTCCACGGCGCGCATCGCCTCCATCTGGGGCGCCGCGACGGCGAGCGATGCGACCGGCTCATACCCCGCGATCTCCCGTGCGCCGTCGCGCAGGATCAGCGCATGCGCCGGCGGAATGCGCCGTACGCCGACATAAGGCGTCGAGTCGCGCAGCGCCTCAGGTACGTCGGGACAGGCGAGCAGCGCCGCGAGGTGCCCGATGTCGAGCTGCGCCTCGATGAGGTCGGCGAGCGGGAGCGCCGCCGTCGCGTACGCCGTGCCGTCCGCCCAGGGGGTGTAGAAGACGGGCCGCGCGCCCGCCAGGTCGCCGGCGATGGTGACCCGTCGCCCCACCTGGACGACGGCCGTGTAACTCCCTGACCAGGTGGTCAGATGCCTGAGCGCCCCGCCGCGCGCCGCCAGCAGGCCAAGCCGGAGCTGCTCGTCGCTGGCGCCGCAGGTGCCGAGTACGGCGATCCGGGTCCGCGGGTCGGCCTGGACGACGCGCACCTCGTCGGCGCGCCAGTCCCCGACCGCCCAGAGCGGGTCGGGGTCGCCCCAGAGCAGCTGGGAGCCCACCGGGTGCAGGGTGCCCTGGTCACCGCCGCCTACGCTGCCGTTACTTCCGTTGGCGCCGTCGAAACCGAGGGTCCCGGGCGCCTTCGCGGTGGTACAACTCCACCCCACCAACCACCGCATCGCCGCCTCCACAGGCTGTGGACAAAACAGAGCACCGAAGTAGTTCGGGACCATGCTGCCACGAAGGAGGCGTACGAGAGCGACTCCGGGGCCGTAAGAGCGCAGCACAATGCGCCCCGGAAGCGGACGAGTTGGCACGCCCGGCCACCCTGACAGGTGACTCGGGGGCCAGCCGGGCCCGGCCGGGCCAGCGAGGGCCAGCAGAGGGACCGATGCTTTTCAGCCATTTCGGCCGCTGGATGGTCACTGCGCGGTCCGGGAGGCGGGGTTCACCTCCCGGACCGGTCCGCCGCCCGCGGGGATGTAGGCGGCGGCGTCCCCCAGCCCACTGGATCCAGTGTGCAGTGGGCCGACCCACGCGTTGCCATGGAAGCGTCAGCGAAGTGGCCGGAGAAGAGCGCACGGACGGGCGCACGGCCACACGCCCGGAGCACAGCCGGGCTCGACGGGCCCGCTGTACAGACAACAATCCCGCCATCCGGAACCTGCCCCTTAACGCTTGGGATTCGGCGAACTACGCTGGGTTTACGAATGCCGCGTGGTTATGCCCCCGCGGCAGCCGTCTGTGTCGAGGGGTGGCGCATGTCCAGGGAGCAACGCGGGCCGAACGACAAACTCGGCGCCGTTCTCGCCCTCGCGGGAATCAGCAATGCGGGACTCGCCCGACGGGTCAACGACCTCGGCGCACAACGTGGGTTGACCCTTCGCTACGACAAGACCTCGGTGGCCCGTTGGGTCTCCAAGGGCATGGTGCCGCAGGGTGCGGCCCCACACCTCATCGCCGCCGCGATCGGCCAGAAGCTGGGCAGGCCGGTGCCGTTGCACGAGATAGGGCTCGCGGACGCCGACCCCGCGCCCGAGGTGGGACTGGCCTTCCCGCGCGACGTGGGAGCCGCGGTCCGGTCGGCGACCGACCTCTACCGGCTCGACCTGGCGGGGCGGCGCGGCGGTGGGGGGATCTGGCAGTCGCTGGCCGGTTCCTTCGCGGTCAGCGCATATGCCACGCCCGCCTCCAGATGGCTGATTACGCCCGCTGACAGCTCGGTCGAGCGCACCCTCGACAGCGTCGGTGACACCGACAGCAGCACATCAGCCGGTGAGGCACCGCTCAAAGTCGGCCACAGCGATGTGCGGAAGCTACGCGAGGCCGCGCAGGACGCCCGCCGCTGGGACTCCAAGTACGGCGGTGGCGACTGGCGTTCCTCGATGGTCCCGGAGTGCCTGCGGGTCGAGGCGGCGCCCCTGCTGCTCGGCTCGTACACGGACGAAGTGGGCCGCGCGCTCTTCGGGGCGACGTCCGAACTCACCCGGCTCGCTGGGTGGATGGCGTTCGATACCGGCCAGCAGGAGGCGGCGCAGCGCTACTACATCCAGGCGCTGCGGCTGGCCAGGGCGGCGGCCGATGTGCCGCTGGGCGGCTATGTGCTGGCCACCATGTCCTTACAGGCCACGTACCGCGGCTTCGGGGACGAGGGCGTCGATCTCGCGCAGGCCGCGCTCGAACGCAACCGTGGCCTGGCCACCGCCCGCACGATGAGCTTCTTCCGGCTCGTCGAGGCACGCGCCCACGCGCGCGCCGGTGACGCCGTCGCCGCGGGGGCCGCGCTCAAGGCGGCCGAGGGCTGGCTGGAGCGAGCCAGGGACGGCGACGCCGACCCACCCTGGCTGGGCTTCTACTCCTACGACCGCTTCGCGGCTGACGCGGCCGAGTGCTACCGCGACCTGAAGGCGCCACGCCAGGTCCGCCGCTTCACCGAGCAGGCCCTGTCCCGCCCCACCGAGGAGTTCGTCCGCTCGCACGGGCTGCGCCTGGTGGTGTCGGCCGTGGCCGAACTGGAGTCGGGGAACCTGGACGCGGCGTGTGCGCAGGGGCTGCGGGCGGTCGAGGTCGCGGGCCGTATCTCATCGGCGCGCACGACGGAGTACGTACGGGATCTGCTGCACCGCCTCGAACCGCACGGCGACGAGCCGCGGGTCATGGAGCTGCGCGAGCGGGCGCGGCCTTTGCTGATGACCCCGGCGTAGGCCGCGTCAGGCAGCCGCGTCCGGCAGCCGCGTCAGCGTGGGTGCCTCCCGGGTGTGGGTTTGAGGGCATTGTCAGTGGCGCAGTGCACTATGCAGACCTGGGAGGTGATCCGTGATGAGGAAGAGCGTGTATGACGCCGATGTGCTGGTGGTCGGGGGCGGGATCGTCGGTCTTTCGACGGCGTACGCGCTGTCCCGCGCCGTGCCCGGGACACGGGTGACGGTGCTGGAGAAGGAGGCGGGCCCCGCCCGGCACCAGACCGGGCGTAACAGCGGAGTGATCCACAGCGGTGTGTACTACCGCCCCGGGTCGCTGAAGGCCGACTTCGCGGTGCGCGGAGCGGCCGAGCTGGTCAAGTTCTGCGCCGAGTACGGCATCCCCCACGCGGTCACCGGAAAGCTGATCGTCGCCACCGACCGCGCCGAGCTACCGCGCCTGCACGCCCTGGTGCAGCGCGGCCGGGAGAACGGCATTCCGGTACGCGAGCTGGGCCCCGCGCAGATCGCGGAGTACGAGCCACAGGTGCGCGGGCTCGCCGGAATCCACGTCGGCACGACGGGCGTGTGCGACTTCGCCGCGGTCGCCGCGCAGCTGGCCGAGACCTCGGGGGCGGACATCCGGTACGGCGCGGAGGTCACCGCCATCGACCGCCGCCCGGACCGCGGCGTCGCGGTCCGCACCGCCGACGGCGCGGTGCTCCGCGCACGGGTCCTGGTCAACTGCGCGGGCCTCTACTGCGACCGCCTCGCCCGCCTCGCCGGGGACGACCCCGGCATGCGCATCGTCCCCTTCCGGGGCGAGTACTACGAGCTCACCCGCCCCGAACTCGTACGCGGCCTGGTGTACCCCGTCCCGGACCCGGCCTTCCCCTTCCTGGGCGTGCACCTCACCCGGGGCATCGACGGCACCGTCCACCTCGGCCCCAACGCCGTGCCCGCACTCGCCCGCGAGGGCTACGCCTGGTCGGCGCTGCGCCCCCGAGAGCTGGCCGGCACCCTCACCTGGCCTGGCTCCTGGCGGATAGCCAGACACCACTGGCGCTACGGCGCCGGGGAGCTGCGCCGCTCCCTCTCCAAGGAGGCCTTCGCCTCAGCGGTACGACGGCTACTCCCCGCAGTGACCGCCGACGACCTGCGCCCCGCACCGGCAGGAGTCCGGGCACAAGCCGTCCTCCGCGACGGCACCCTCGCCGACGACTTCCTCTTCCACGAGTCCCCCCGCACAGTCCACGTCCTGAACGCCCCGTCCCCCGCGGCCACGGCATCGCTTCCCATCGGCCGCGAGGTGGCCCGACGCGCTCTGGCGGCGTTGGGGTGAAACGGGATCGCCGGGCTCACCGCACCACGACGCGGTCCCCGGTCGACGTCGAGGGTCCGCTTGTGGTGTTGCCGTAGTAGCGCCAGCGCCATGTGCCCGACGTACCGGCCTTCACCGTCGTCCTGAGCGCACCCGAGCTGTTCGCGTACACCTTCTTCACCGTGGTGTAGGACGTGGCGCCCACGGGCTTGAACTGCAGGCTCACCTTCCGACCCCCGTACGAGGCGTACTTGCGGGTCTCCCAGTTCGCCCGCGTGACCTTGCCCGTCACGGTGATGGTCTTCCCCTTCTTCACCGGTTCGGGGGACGCGTTGACCTTCAGGCGGGTGTTCCGCTTGACGTAGACCGTGAGGTTCTCGTTATCGGCGTCGTGGCCGTCGCCCACGAAATACACACGGGCCGCGGTCTTCCAGGCGCCGGCGTCCTTGTTCCGCATGCTGTACTCACTCGGGTCGAGGTACAGCGTCTCGTTGAAGTCGCAGACGTTCCTGCTCACGGTGATGCAGTCGCTGGTCTCGATGGCGTGCCACAGTTCGTCGCCCGAGTCGAGCTTCCCGCGGTACGGGAACACCATCGGACTTTCCCACCTCAGGGTGGTCGACATACGGAAGGACGCGGGCACCGCGACCTCCTTCGATATCCCGACCACGATCGGCTTGCCGCCATTCACCTTGACCCGAGTGAACGCGACACCGTTCTCGGCAGCCCCGGCCGGCACCGCCGCGACCGCAGTGAACACCGCGGCCGCCCCGCCGGCCACGGCGACTCTCCACGCCTTCTTCCCCACTTGATCCCCGATCTCCCCTACGGCAACGCGCCGTGCGCACTGTCAGATGCCGGAGTCGTACCCTCCGGCATCTGACAGACAGATGAGATCCACCCGGAGTTGTACGCCCATAGATCACGGTTCGGCCACGCTGCTAACCGCAGCTGATCCGAGACTGAGCCCAGGTCACAAGCGCCACCCGGTCAAGCGGGGTATCCGGCTCGACGACCAGCCGCAGGGTTTTCCGCCCGGTCAGGTTCACCCGGACCGGCACCGCGGGGTCGCCGCCCCGGATCAGCTGTGACTGCCAGAGCCGCGCCCCGTCCGCGTACACCGAGAAGCGCACCGCGCCCAGGCCGTGCATCAGGTCGTCCACGCCGACCAGCGCGTCGTACGACGTGCAGCTGCGATTGAGGTCGATGGTGACCGACGAGTCCCCGTGCACGGTTGCCCCGTGCCCGTACTGCGTCCCCCCGACCGACACGCCGGAGCGCTGCCACAGCCAGGTCGACTCGGTGAGGCGTACCTCCGGCTTGGTGCCGTCGCCCCAGACGCCGTAGTCGAGCCGGTTGACCTGGTAGACCTCCGGCGCGGGGGGCGGCGGAGGGGGTGGAGTCGGGGTTGGTGTGGGGGTGGGCGTGGGAGTCGGTGTTGGTGTTGGTGTGGGCGTAGGCGAAGGAGTGGGGGTTGGTGTGGGTTTGGGGGGAGTCGGGGTTGGTGTGGGCGTGGGAGTCGGCGTTGGGGTCGGCTTGGGGGGCGGCGCTAGCGGTGCCGGGGTCGGCGAAGGTGAAGGAGAGGGCGAGGGGGAGGGAGAAGGTACCGGGATCTGCGGCACTATCGGCTGGGAGACCGGTGGTGTCGCCTTGGCCTCCGGCTCTGGTTTCTCGCTGCCGCCCGTGAGGGCGAGCGCCATCGCCACTCCGGCCGCTACCACCACACCCGCCGCGATACCGGCCTTCGCCGGGGCGCCCAGCCCCTCAGCGGCAGCGCCGCCACCCGCGCCACCGCCCCCCGCCGCGGCAGCCGCGCCAGCGCCCGCCGCGCCCGCGACGCCACCGCCCACGATCCCGGCCGCCTTCGCCGAGTACGCGGCCGCACCGAACCAACCGATGACCGCGACCGGTACGACTCCGGGGATTCCGCTGGCGAGGTCTTTGATCTGACCGGCCGCGAGGCGGCACTTGGCGCAGTCCTCCAGATGCTTACGCAGCCCACGCTCGGCCCGCGAACGCAGCCGCCCCCGGGCATACGCGCCGAGCCGGTCCGCGTACCGCGAGCATGCGTCGTCGGAGGCGAGCGTGCCGCTCACATGGGCCTGTAGGTAGGCCTGCTTGAGCCCCTCCCGGGCCCGGCTGGCCAGCTGCGCGGTGGCGTTGGGTGAGGCGTGCCCGAAGAGCGGGGCGACCTCGCTCAGCGGGTCGTCCTCGACCTCGGTGTGCCACAGGACGGCCTGCCACTCCTCGGAGAGACTGCGGAAGGCCTGCATGACCATGGAACGCTCGGCCTCATGCATGGCCATGACATCCGCACCGAGGTCGAGACCCGCCCCGAGGGAGCCGCCCGAGACCTTGTCGTCGGACACCTCGGTCGAGCGCGCGGCCTGCGCCGCGAACACGGCGAAGTCCTCGACCAGTTGCTCCCGTTTCGTGGACTGTGTCCAGTTTGCCGCGACGCGCCGTACCGTGGTCAGCAGATAGGCGCGCACCGCGTGCTCGGGCCCGGAACCGCGGCGTACCGCCTGGAGCATGCGCGCGAAGACCTCGGAGGCGAGGTCGTCCGCGGTGTGCGCGTCCCGGCAGCAGGTCCGCGCATAGCGGCGCACCGCCTCCGCGTGCCGCCGGTAGAGCTCCTCGTACGCGGAGTCGTCGCCGCCCCGCATCCGGGCGATGAGGTCGGCGTCGGCCGCCGGGGCATCGGTGCTGGTCAGTAGTTCGTCGGCGAGTGTCGGGTCGCTGGTGTCCCGCTGCGGAGGCACACTCGGCTCGGCACCACGAGCGCTACCAGCGCCACCAGCACCCCCGAGGGACCCGGACGGGCCGCCCTGGCTTGGTACCTGCCGAGGGGGCAGCCCGCCGGACTCCGTACCGCCACCGCCGGAGAGCGGCTCGTCCTGCCCGTCAACGCCCATAGCGCGAAGCCCCCGCAACACTCAGACCCAACACGCGGGAAAGAGTGTCATACGCAGCGACTCCGCAAGAGTCTCAGGACCGGCAACCACTCATCCGGGGTGAGTTCGAGAAACCCCGCACCACCATTCACTCATTCGGGGCCAGGGCCTGTCCGGCGGGCGGATCACGGTCGGGGCCGCGACGCCAGGCCCCGCGCGCCGCTACACCGGCCGCGACCGCAGCCCCTCCAGCAGAATGTCCAGCAGCCGCGTCGAAGCGGCCGCCTGCTGCGCAGGGTCCGGCAGCGAAGGCGCCGCCGTGGCGATCACCAGCAGTACGTCGGACACCGTCACGTCCGTACGCAGCTCACCCGCCTCCCGCGCCCGGTCCACCAGCCTGCCGACCACATCGAGCAGCGCCCCGGCCCCCGCGTCGTCGGGACCCGCGACAGCCGAAGGCCCAGCCACGTCATCCAACGCCGAACGCTGCTCGACCAGCCGCAGCTCCGGGTGCGCCCCGGGACTCCGCTGCTGCGGCACCCGCGCCTCGTCAGCCCCGCCCTCAGCCCCACCCGCAGCGCCGGTAGCTCCCGCCGCACCCGAAGGCTCGTCGGCCACCCCCACCCGCAGTACCTGCGGAGGCAGCAGCCGCCCCGCCCCCGAAGCCACCGAGATCCGCAGGAAGCGCGCCAGCGCCGACCACGGCTCGTCCTCCTGGCCCAGCGCGGCCCGCGCCTGCTCGGTCAGCCGGGAGGTCTCCTCCTCGGCGATCCGCCGCACCAGTACGTCCTTACTCGGGAACCGCCGGTACACCGTGCCGACCCCGACCCGCGCCCGCCGCGCCACGTCCTCCATCGGAGCGCCGTAACCCAGCTCGCCGAACACCTCGCGGGCAGCCCGCAGGACATGCTCGAGATTGCGCTGCGCGTCGACGCGCAGCGGCGTCGTACGCGCGCTGTCCCCCGCGCCGCTTCCCGGCCCGTTCCCCAGCCCGTGCTCAGGCCCATTCGCTGGGCCGTTCTCTGGTCCGCTTCCCAGCCCGTCAGACGCTGCGACGGCCGATGTGGAAGCCCAATGAGAATCCTGAATGTGCATAAGTTCCCCCGGTAATGACGTCTCCCCCCGGAGACCTTCCCCGCCTTGGCAGCCGGAGCGCAAGGAGCTTCGGACACACGCATCCCCCACACCCCGACGACACACGAACATAGTTGAGCCGGAGTCAATTCAGAAGAGGCCAGTTCCGCACAGTGCGCCCCTCGATCGGAGTACGCACCGATTCCACCCTGAATGCCCCCCTGCTCATCAGGCCTGAATCGTACGCTGACCTGCGGATCTTCCTCAGGTATCGGGGAGTGTGGCCGACCACTTGCCGAAGCTCTTCCCGTCATACAAAGCGTCGGGCCTGTGGACAAACGCGCGGCTCCGGTGCGTCATGGACAGGTGAAGGCCGCATCCTCCCCAGAGTCGTCGCCAGAGGGCACCTCCGAAACGCCCCGTGTCCCCAGCGTCCCCAGCGTCCGCGTACTCATCGTCGGCGGTGGCTACGTCGGGCTCTATACCGCGCTGCGCCTACAGAAGAAACTCAAACCCGAGCTCAAGCGCGGCGAGGTCGAGATCGTCGTCGTGACCCCCGAGCCGTACATGACGTATCAGCCGTTTCTGCCCGAGGCGGCGGCCGGAAACATCTCACCGCGCCATGTCGTCGTGCCCCTGCGCCGCGTCCTGGACCGCTGCAAGGTCGTCATCGGCGAGGTCAGGAAGATCGACCACGGCAAGCACACCGCGACCCTCACCACGCTCGCCACCGAAGAGGAGGGCACGGGCCCCGTCGAGCTGTCGTACGACGAACTCGTGCTGGCCCCCGGCTCCATCTCGCGCACCCTCCCGATCCCCGGCCTCGCCGACCACGCCATCGGCTTCAAGACCGTCGAGGAGGCCATCGGCCTGCGCAACCACGTACTCGAACAGCTGGACATCGCCTCCTCGACCCGCGACCCGGCCGTCCGCGACGCGGCCCTCACCTTCGTCTTCGTGGGCGGCGGCTACGCGGGCGTGGAGGCGCTCGCCGAACTGGAGGACATGGCGCGCTACGCCACGCGCTACTACCACAACCTCCGCGCCGAGGACATGAAGTGGATGCTCGTGGAGGCATCCGACCGCATCCTCCCCGAGGTCGGCGAGTCGATGGGCCGGTACACCATTCGGGAGCTGCGCGGCCGCAACATCGACGTACGCCTGCGCACCCGCCTGGACTCCTGCGAGGGCCGCGTCGCCGTCCTCAGCGACGGCGGCCGCTTCCCCGCCCGTACGCTCGTGTGGACCGCGGGCGTCAAACCGCACCCGGTACTGGCCGCCACCGATCTGCCCCTGGACGAGCGCGGCCGACTCAAGTGCACCCCCAAGCTCACGATCGACGGCACTACGCGCGCGTGGGCGGCAGGCGACGCCGCCGCGATCCCCGACCTCACGGCCGACGAGGACGGCGAGGACGGCAAGGGTGGCGAGGACAGCAAGGGCGGCAGGGGCGGCAAGGAGTGCGCGCCCAACGCGCAGCACGCCGTACGCCAGGCCAAGACGCTCGGGGACAACATCGTCGCCTCACTGCACGGCAAGCCCCTGAAGGACTACGCCCACTCCTACGCGGGCTCGGTGGCCTCACTCGGACTGCACAAAGGCGTCGCACACGTCTACGGGCGCAAGCTGAAGGGCTACCCTGCGTGGTTCATGCACCGCGTGTACCACCTCAGCAGGGTGCCCACGTTCAACCGGAAGGCCCGGGTACTGGCCGAATGGACCCTGTCCGGACTCTTCAAGCGCGAGATCGTCTCCCTCGGTTCACTCGAACACCCCCGGGCGGAGTTCGAACTCGCGGCCGGGGGCGCCCGACCGAAGGACCCGAAGGGGTCGAACTGACCGACCCCGGGAACTCCCTCCCCGGCAACGGCGTCTGACGGATGTCAGTCCGGTCGGCCAGACTGGTCCACGACCCCGGTGGGCCCCACCACGACAGTCCCCCGACCCTGAGGCCCGCCCGTCCCGTACGGCTGCCGACGACAACCCACACCGCCCCAGAAGCGACACCAAGCGACAACAGAGGCCTAACGCAGTGAACTTCACGCGCTGGAGCGCCCGGCTCCCCGGAACGCAGCGTCGCGCCGCAGCGCGGTCCGACAGCGGCTCGGTGCCCGCGGCCCGCGCCGAGCAACTGTCGGACCAGGCCGGGCCGCCCCCACCGTCCGTCGAGGCCCTGCCGGTCCGCGAGATCCTCGACCGCGTCCCCGCCCTGGTCGCCCTGGTACACGGCCCCGAGCACCGCATCGCGTACGTCAACGACGCCTACGCCACCGCCTTCGGCCCCCGCCGCGTCGGCGACCAAGCCCAGGAAGCCCTGCCCGAACTGGGCGAACTCGGCCTGCTGACCCTGCTCGACCAGGTCCTGCGCAGCTCCAAGCCCCGTACGGTCAAGTCCCGCAAGGTCCCCGGCGGCCGCTCCTACACGTTCACCTGCACCCCCGTCACGGTCCCCCTGGGGGACCGCGCCGACGCCCCGTCCGAGGGCGGCGTCCTCCTCTTCGCCACGGACGTCACCGACCACGCCGAGGCCGCCGAGCGGCTGCGCGCCAGCGAACGCCGTCACCGCGAGGCCGCCGTCACCCTCCAGCGGTCCTTGCTCCCCCAGGAACTGGAAGAGCCGGACGACCTGCGGATCGCCGCCACCTACCAACCGGGCGGCACGGACGCCGCCGTAGGCGGCGACTGGTACGACGTGATCACCCTGGGCGGCGGCCGCACCGCCCTGGTCATCGGAGACGTCATGGGCCGTGGCGTGCGCGCCGCCGCCGTCATGGGCCAGCTCCGCACAGCCGTCCGCGCGTACGCCCGACTGGACCTCCCGCCCCACGAGGTCCTGCAACTACTCGACGGACTCGCCGCCGAGATCGACGCCAGCCAGATCGCCACCTGTGTGTACGCGATCCACGACCCGGCGGAAGGCAGCCTCGCCTACGCCTCCGCGGGCCACCTGCCGATCCTCGTACGCGACGAGAACGGCGCCCTGCACCGCGGCGAGGAACCCACCGGGCCGCCACTCGGCACCGGCGGCTGGCTGCACGCCTCAGGATCGGTGCCCTTCCCGCCCGGCTCCACCGCCGTCCTCTACACCGACGGCCTCGTCGAGCGGCGCGGCGAGGACATCGACCAGGGCGTCGAGGCACTGGAGACCGCCCTGTCCGGCGCCACCGGAACCCCCCAGGTGGTCTGCGACCGCCTGATCCGCGCCCTGGGCGTCACCGCCGCACACGACGACGACGTAGCCGTCCTGGTCCTCCAGAACCCCGCACGCAGCGGCCCCGACGCCGAGCTCTTCCGTGGCGCCGCGCTCGACCTGCTCGGCGGCGTCGAGGCGGCCCCACGCGGGCGTGCCTTCGCCTCCGGGGTGCTGACCAGCTGGCGCTTCTCGCCGGAACTGCACGACCTGGGCGTTCTGGCCGCCAGCGAACTGGTCGCCAACTCCCTCCAGCACGGCGTTCCGCCGATGCGCCTCAAACTGCGCCGCACCGATCGCCGCCTGATCATCGAGGTCACCGACGGCGACGACCACCTTCCGCGCCGCCGCCGCGCCGAACCAGCCGACGAGGCGGGCCGGGGCATCTCCATCGTCGCCACGATCGCCTCGACCTGGGGCTCGCGCCGTACGCCGGGCGGCGGCAAGGCGGTCTGGTGCGAGTTCGCGCTACGAGACTGAAGCCGGAGCCGGAGCCGGAGCCGGAGCCGGAGCCGGAACCGGAACCGGAACCGGGCCCGGAACCGGAACCGACTGCTCCTGTACCCGCGCCCGCTCCCGAGCCCGGTACGGCGAGTCCTGCGCAGCGCTCAGCCGCCGCCCCATCCGCATTGCCAGCACGGTAATCCCGAGCGAGAACAACACGAACGTCACGATGTACGGCCCATGCAGCGTGGCGCCCATCGGCCCGCCCACCGCGGGCCCCACCGCCAACGCCAACTGCTTCACCAGCGCGAAAGCGGAGTTGTACTGCCCGACCATCCCGTCCGGCGCCAGGTCGACCACCAGCGGCGCCACCGTCGGCGAGAGCATCGACTCCCCGATCCCGAACAGCGCGTACGTCGAGATGAACGCGGCCGTGGCCATCGCCTGGCTGCCGTGCCCCAGCCCCGCGTACCCGGCCGCGAGCCACGCGACCGCCCAGATCACGCCGACCAGGGCGATCACCCGCGACCGCCGCCGCCGCTCGACGAAGCGGAGCACGACGAACTGCGCCAGCACGATCGCCCCCGTGTTGGCGGCCAGCGCGATTCCGAGCGTCGACGGCGAGATCCCGGCCGCCTCCACCCCGTACGCGGAGAGCCCGGACTCGAACTGCCCGTAGCAGGCGAAGAAGACCACGAAGCCCAGGACGGACAGCTGCACCATGGCCCGGTTGCCGACCAGCTGCCGCCAGCCGCCCTTGGCCTGCGGCTTGACGTCACCGATACGCGGCTGCCGAGGCAGCCGTACGGTCGCCATCACCGCAACCAGCACCAGGAACATGGCCGCCTCGATGGCGAAGAGCAGCGTGAAGTCACCCGGCCGCTGCCGCTTCACGATCTGGCCGCCGATCAGCCCACCGATGCCAAGTCCCAGGTTCTGCAGAAAGAACTGCATGGCGAAGGCCCGCGTCCGCGTCTCCGCGGTCGAGCACTCGACGATCATCGTGGCCAGAGCGGGCTGCATCACCGCCTGCCCCGCGCCCAGCGTCGCGGCCGACACCAGCACCAGCTCGGGACTGCTGGCGAGCCCCAGGCTCAGCGCACCGACGGCGGCGGTCACCAGGGCGGCGAGCAGTACGGGCAGCGGACCCCGCCGGTCGACAGCGCGACCGGTGAACGGCAGCACGACCAGCGCCGCGACCGCGAACGCGGCCAGCACCAGACCGGCCGTCGTAGGACCCAGACCCCTCACCTGCGCCACGTAGACGTACAGGAACGGGACGGTAAAACCGAGCCCGAACGCACTGAGTGCGTTGCCTACGTGGATCCGGCGCATCGCGGCGCCCATCGCCCTGGTCACGTTCACCTACCTCAACTTAACTATGAAGACTTCGACCCTAAACTTCGAAGCTAAAGACTAAGGCGCCGAGGTCTTTAATGCAAAGCGACTGCATGCGATACTCGCCGCATGGTCGACACCCCCAGCCCCAGGGAGCCGTCTCCCAAGGACCCCTCTGCCAAGGAGCCCAAGGAGCCCAAGGAGCCCAAGGAGTCGTCTCCCGAGGAGCCGACTCTCGAAGAGCAGATCGCCGCCTACCAGCGAGAGTTCAAGGACCTGGACCCCCAGGTAGAGCAGGTCGTCTCGGCCCTCGGGCGGCTCCACCGCCGGATGAACGTCGCCTACGGCCGCCAGACCGCGACCCTCGGCATCAGCAACGCCGAGTGGGAGGTACTCAAGGGCCTGGTCCTCTCCGGCGCCCCCTACCGCCTCGGCCCGGGCGAACTCGCCAAGAGCCTCTGCCTCACCCCGGCCGCCATGACCCACCGCATCGACCGCATGGTCACGGAGGGCCTGGTCACCCGGGAGCGGGACGAGACCAACCGAGTCCGCGTGATCATTGAGCTCACGGACGCGGGTCGCGAGAAGTGGCTGGAGGCGATGCGTCTCGCCACGGTCTTCGAGGAGGAGCTCCTCCAGGACCTCTCCGACGAGGAGCGCGGGGCGCTCGGCGAGATGCTGACCCGCTTGCTGCGCAGGGTCGAAGAGAGTTGACACGCCCCCTGCGGGCCCGTAAGGTTCTTCGAGTTGTCGCGGGGCCGTAACGGTTCTGCGACAGCCACTTCGCCGCAGATGCGGCAACCCAACTCTGCACGATCTCCCACCGGGATGAATTTCGGCATGCCGAAATTCGAACTGACTGACTCGATTATGAGTCAGGGAAGAAAGCCGCTAGAGTTTGGGACGTCGGAACGGCCCAACAGCCGGGAAGACAAGCCCCGCTGACTGGGGGTCAGGCCCGAAAGGATCTGATAGAGTCGGAGCCGCCGGAAAGGGAAACGCGAAAGCGGGAACCGGAAAGGCACCGAGGAAATCGGACACGAAAGAGTCTGATAGAGTCGGAAACGCAAGAACGAAACACCGAAGGGAAGCGCCCGGAGGAAAGCCCAGGGAAACC
>NZ_WHOM01000075.1:23931-62257 GCF_009739465.1 Streptomyces apocyni | reverse complement strand
CCGGCGTGGACGTCGGCGCCGCCGAGACCGTTCTGGGTGATCTCCTCGCCGGTGACCGCCTTGACGACGTCCGGACCGGTGATGAACATCTGCGAGGTCTCACGGACCATGAACACGAAGTCGGTGAGCGCCGGGCTGTAGGCCGCGCCACCCGCGCACGGGCCGAGCATCACGCTGATCTGCGGGATAACGCCGGAGGCGCGGGTGTTGCGCTGGAAGATGCCGCCATACCCCGCGAGGGCCGAGACGCCCTCCTGGATGCGGGCGCCCGCGCCGTCGTTCAGCGAGACCAGCGGCGCACCCGCCGCGATCGCCATATCCATGATCTTGTGAATCTTCGTCGCGTGGGCCTCGCCCAGCGCGCCGCCGAAGATCCGGAAGTCGTGCGCGTAGACGAAGACCGTACGGCCCACCACCGTGCCCCAGCCGGTGATCACACCGTCGGTGTACGGCTTCTTCGCCTCCAAGCCGAAGCCCGTCGCCCGGTGCCGCCGCAACTGCTCGACCTCCCGGAACGACCCCGCGTCCAGCAGCAGCTCAATCCGCTCACGCGCCGTCAGCTTGCCCTTCGCGTGCTGCGCCGCGGTCGCCTTCTCGCTGGGGCCGTGGAGCGCCTCGTGGCGGATGTGGGCCAGCTCTTCGATCCGGTCTGGTGAAGCCGGTGGGGCGGGGGCGGTCTGCGGCGACAAGGCCAACTCCTTTCAGCGGCGAGCATGGTGGCTGACTGGTGCGGTCAACTGGTGCGGTCAACTGGCGCGGTCAACTGGTGCGGTCGGCCACGAAGTCGCAGAGGGTCTCCAGAACGCTGCGCGCCGGTATCGGCGGCAGCGTCGCGAGCGCGGCACGGGCGCAGTCGAGCCGGTCCCGCATCATGGCCTCCGCCTCGGCGACGGCCGGAGCGTGCTGGAAGAGCTCCAGGGCCCGCTGGTGGGCCTCGCGATCGCTGAGCAGCCGACCGCCGTCCGCCAGCAGGCGGCGCAGTTCGGCACCTCGGGCGCTCATGTCCGCGCGGGCCAGCAGCACCGGCAGGCTGGCCACTCCGGCCAGCAGGTCCTTGCCCTGTTCCTTGCCGGTGAGGTCGGCGGGCGAGGCGAGGTCCAGCAGGTCGTCGGCGATCTGGAAGGCGGTACCGAGATACATTCCGTACGCGGCGAGGGCGTCCGCGTACGGCTTCGGCGCGTCGGCCTCGCACGCGCCGATCCGCAGGGCCATGGACAGCAGCGCGGCCGTCTTGCCCCCGACCACCTGGAAGTAGTGCTCGACGGGGTCCTGGCCCGGTGCGGGGCCGATGAGTTCGCGCGCCTGGCCGTCCACCAGGCGGGCCGCGGTGTCGGCGTTGAGACGTACGGCTTCGGGACCGAGCTCGGCGGCGAGCCGCCCGGCCCGCGCGAGCAGCCAGTCCCCGCCGCGTACGGCCTGCCGGTTGCCCCAGAGGGTGTTGGCGCTGGGAACGGCGTGCCGGGTGGCGGCCTCGTCCATCACGTCGTCGTGGTACAGCGAGGCGACATGGACCAGCTCCGCGATGACCGCGGCCTGACGCACCCCGTCCCGCCACGGCTCACCGAACTCCGCGGCCAGCAGCACCAGTACGGGCCGCAGCCGCTTGCCACCAGCGGCGGTCACATGGCCGGTCAGAGCCCCGACCCGCGGATCGGCGGAGTCACCCGCGTGCCCCTGGATCTCCTTCTCCACGGCCTCCAACGGCCCCCGCAACCGCGCCTCAGCCTCCCGGTCCCCCAGCCTGAGGCGATAACGGGGACCCCGCTGGAACACCGACCACACCGCGTCCCGGACGGGTCCGGTGGCACGGGTACGGGGCCGGGTGGCGGCCGATCCGCGGCGTCCCTTACCTATCACCAGATCGCTCCGGACGACGAGGGTGCCAACGGGTCCCGCACAGTCTGCTCAGTCATGAAGAAACCCCCCAGACAATATCTGTATGAAATATCTGAACTCTTCCACCATGACTGTGCACTCCAGTCCCGAACAACAACGCTGGCCGGTTACTGCCATGCGAAATGCCTTCCGGGCTCTCGGTGCGAGGTATGACTCATTCCCGTGGAATGAAGCGGGCCAGGGCCTGGCGGTTGCCGTCCCCGCCCAGCCGCGCGGCCATCGGCTCCCTTCGCCATCTTCAGAGCACAGCGTGAGTCCTGACGTGCGGGCCGCCGCTAGGATCAGGAGGCGGTAGCCACGAGGTCAGGTACTGTCCCGAGCTACGCCGCACAAACACCCTTCATGCTGTCGAAGAGAGCAAGAACGGCCCGGGCAGAAGGCAGAATCATGCGCCCCTCCCGGGTAAGCCGCGCCCCCCTTGAGTCTCGAGCGAAGAGCTGGGCACCCAGCATCTGTTCCAGGCACTTAATCTGGTAGCTAATGGCAGGCTGCGAGTATCCAAGCACTCTCGCCGCCTGGTCCATACGTCCAATTTCGGCGACAGCTACAAAGGCGCGAAACTCACGCTCGTGCATTGGTCCCCCGGTATCTGGGTTGAGCCCCCATAGAGGCCCGCTTGGAGTACACCCCCATATCAACTCATCTGAAGTGACCGATCAACGAATGGTGCAGGAAGCTGCAACAGGGCTGTGTCACCTCGCGCACAGAAGAGAGAGGGCGCCCCAGGTAGCTACCTGGGGCGCCCTCTCGGTCTAGGCGCTAGCGGAGAGACTCAGACCGACCGGCCACGGTGCCCCACGGTGCCGGAGACTACCCATGGCTGATGGCCCTCAGCACATTGAGCCGGGCGCCCCTGCGCGCGGGAGCGAGCGACGCGAGGACCCCGACCACGGCCGCGCCGACCAGATAGGTGAACATCTGGCTCCAGGGCAGGGACAGTTCCGTGACGCCCTGCTCGCGCATCGCTCGGGCCACCGCGAGTCCGAGCACTCCGCCGACCACGATGCCGAGCAGAGCGCCGAAGAGCGAGATCACCACCGACTCGGACATGATCATGCGAATCGTCTGGCCGCGGCTGAGACCGATGGCCCGGAGCGCGCCCAGCTCGCTGGTGCGCTCCAGAACGGACAGGGCGAGCGTGTTCACGATGCCGAGCACCGCGATCAGCATCGCGACACCCAACAGGGCTTGTACCACGGTGAGGATCATGGCAAAGCCACCGCTGTACAGGTCCAGGACCTCGGACTTGGTCTTGAGCGATACCTCGGGGCTGTACTTGAGGTGCTTCTCCAGCTGCGGCCGAACCTCCGACACACTGGCTCCAGCGCTCAACTCGAAGAATGCCTGGGAGGGCTGCTTGGCACGGAACCCGGCCTCCGCGTCAGCCCACGGGACGACCAGGCCTTCCGCCAACGCCGTGTTCTCGAAGATGCCCGCGACCTTGTAGGTACGGGGCTCCCCGCGCTGAAGCTGGACAGTGATCTTGTCGCCGACTCCGACGCCGCGGCTCTTCGCCGTGGCCTCGTTCATGACCACCGTCCCAGCGGCCAGCGAGCCGATGGACCCCTGCTTCTCCCGCACTCCGAGCATGTCGCGCGCCACGGACCAGTCCTGCCAGGCGACGACAGGCTGCTTGTCTTTGCCGACAGTTGCCATGTCGAACGACATCGCCGCGACGTTCTTCACCCCGGCCGACCGACCTGCCTCGGCCAACGCCGCCGGGTCGATGGCCGCTGAGAGTGCCGAGCCGCTCTCGCCGACAGCCATGAGGTCCGCCTTGAGGTCATGCGAGACCACGTCGCCGACGCTCTTCTCGGCCGAGACGGCCACGGTGCTGATGGCGGTCACCAAGGCGACGCCAATCATCATCGCCGAGGCGGTGACGGCGGTACGCCGGGGATTGCGGGCGGAGTTGCGGCGTCCGAGCTGTCCGGGCAGTGAACGGGAGAACGGCACTCCCAGGGCCCAGACCGAAGGCTTGCTGATCAGTGGGGCCAGCAGCGCCACGCCGACGAACACCAACAGCACACCCACCAGCATCATGCCGATTCCGCTGTCTCCGAAGAGGCTGAGCGCCAGCAGAACGGCCCCGAGGCCGAAGAGGACGCCGCCCGTCCAGGTCTGTTTCCGGCCCTTGCCGTCCGTGGTGGCCGAGGCGCGGATCACCGCGATCGGCGCCACCTTCGCCGCCCGCATCGCGGGGAAGAGCGCGGCCATCATCGTCACGAGAATGCCGACGGCGAAGGCGGTGACCACCGCGCTCGCCGGTACCTGGAGTGAGCCCACCGCCAGACCGTCGATCGAACCGGAGAGCAGGCTGGCGCCGAGTGCGCCGATCCCGACACCGGCCGCCAGGCCCAGGGCGGAGGAGACGAGCCCGACGACGAAGGACTCGAGCAGCACGGAGTTGATCATCTGGCGGCGGCTGGCTCCCAGCGCCCTCAGCAGGGCGAGTTCCTTGATCCGCTGCGCGATGATGATCGAGAAGGTGTTGACGATCAGGAAGATGCCGACGAGCACCGCCACCGCGGCGAAGCCCAGCAGGACCTGGCCCATCAGATCCAGCACACCACGCGACGCGTCGGAGTCCTTCTTGGCCAGCTCCTTGCCGGTCAGGACCTCGAATCCGGCGCCGAGTTCCTTGGTCAGCGCGCTCCGCACGGAGGCGACGGAGGCACCCGAGGCCGCGTCGATCTTGACTCCGGAGAATCCGCCCGCCTCGCCCATCATGAGCTGCTGGGCGACCGGCACGGTGAAGGCCACCGTCTGCTCGCCACCGATGGAGTCGCGTCCCTCGGTGTAGCCGAAGACGCCGGCCACGGTGAAAGTCTGCTTGGGCTCGCTGGTCAGCACGCCGATCCGGTCGCCGACCTTGAAGCCGCCCTTCTTGGCCAGCCCCGCGTTGATGGCCACCTCAGTGTCCGTCCGCGGCTCGCTCCCCGAGCGCAGGCTGAGCAGTTCGCCTTCGCCCCGCCAACTCTCGCCGTATCGGGGCCCACCGGTGCCCGGCACCAGCCTGCCATCCTTGCCCAGCACGCGTGCGCCTTCGGCCTTGACGACGCCGACCGCCGCGCCGACACCGGGAACCTTGGCCACCCGCTCGACCATCGCCGGGTCGGCCGGCGGCACCACGGCCTTCTCACCTGTCCCGGCCTTCACCTTAGGCTTGAGCGAAACATGCAGGTCGGTGTCGACATAGGCACCGGTGAACTGGTTGTCGATGGACCGACCCAACGTGTCCCGGATGACCATCGAACCGGACACGAACATCACCGCGAGCACCACAGCGAGTCCCGACAGGACAAGCCGCAGCTTGCGGGACAAGAGGCTCTTGAGCGTGGCTGTCAGCATCACGCCACCCGCGCCTGGACGTCGATCTTCCGCATCATGTCGAGCACGGTGTCCGCCGTCGGCTCCCTGAGCTCGTCCACGATCTGGCCGTCGGCCAGGAAGACGACCCGGTCCGAGTACGACGCGGCGTTCGGGTCATGCGTGACCATGACGATCGTCTGCCCCAGCGTACGGACCGAGTACTGAAGGAACTTGAGCACCTCGGTACCCGACGTGGAGTCCAGGTTGCCGGTCGGCTCGTCGGCGAAGATGACCTCGGGCTGGGAGACCAGGGCACGGGCGCAGGCCACCCGCTGCTGCTGCCCACCGGACAATTCGGTCGGCCGGTGGGCGAGTCGCCCGGCCAGGCCTACTGTGTCGATGACCCGGTCGAACCAGTCCTTCGATGGCTTGCGCCCGGCGATCGAGAGCGGCAGCAGAATGTTCTCCTCCGCGGTAAGCGTCGGCAACAGATTGAACTGCTGGAAGATGAACCCGATCTGGCTCCGGCGCATCCTGGTGAGTTCCTTGTCGGACATCCCGTTCACCTGCAGGTCGCCGACGAACACATCCCCGGCTGTTACGGCGTCCAGCCCGGCCAGGCAGTGCATGAGCGTTGATTTGCCTGATCCGGAAGGGCCCATGATTGCCGTGAATTCACCCTGCGCGAGCTCCACACTCACGCCACGCAGCGCTGCTACCTGCGCCTCTCCCGCACCGTACAGCTTTGTCACACCAACTGCTCGGGCTGCAGCCTGCTTCGTTGAAATAGTCGCGGTCACGCGACTCACACTCCCCACAAGGGTTGGAACCTGACGGTCGAGCGCCGAACTGCCGGACCGCGCATGGTGATTTACGAGGACACCAGAATCGGGTTCACGACGGCCACGCCTACCGATCGGCATAGATCCTGCTCCTGATAAGAGCGGAAGCAGAGCGCATATCGAATTCTTGACATCGAAGGCGGGCTGACGCAGAGCCGTACACAGAGGAGTCCCGGGGCGCGCTCTCAGGCTTATGCGACAGGCGAGCTCAGGCCCGTTGCCGTCGCCCGTCTCCCGGCGGAGCGCAGCAGCCCGTCGCTGATCCGTACGGCGGTGTCGACCAGCGCCCCGGTCAGCAGCCGCTCCGGGCGGGACGGCACCTGGGAGGGTCTTCCCGACACCACGACAGCGGCCAGGACCTTGCCGCCCGCCTTACTCCGTACGGGTACGGCAACTGACACAGCGCCGGGCACAAAGATGTCCGGCCCGTGCGCCCAGCCCCGGCTGCGTACTCGGGCCAGGTGCGCGGCGCTGAAACGGGCGCCGCTCAACCCCTCGTAGAGCTCGTCGGGTTCCTCCCAGGCGAGCAGCACCTGGGCGATCGGTCCGGCCTTGGCAGGCCGCGCGGTGCCGATGGGGACCAGGTGATCACGAGTGTCGCCACGCTCGGCGGCGGCGACGCAGACCTGAAGGTCGCCGCGTCGCCGGAAGAGACGGGCATCGAGACCACTGAAACCGGCGAGTTCGGTGAGCAGCGGACCCGAAATCTGCACCATCCGGTCACGGTGCGTTTCGACGGCGAGATTGCCCAGTCGCGGTCCGATGATGAACCGGCCCTTGGCGTCCCGTCCGAACAGTCCCAGCCGTTCCAGCGCCAGCGCGAGCCGGTGCACCGTGGGCCGGCTGATTCCGGTGCAGGCGACCAGTTCCGCGAGCGTCGCCGGGTCCCGCTCCACCACGCTGAGCAGCATGGACGCCTTGTCGAGGACACCGACTCCGCTCTCCGGCCGATGCCGGCTTACTGTGCTCACCGGGCTGGCGCCAGTCGGGTGCGGATGTCGTCCATCAGGGTCAGCCGCTGGTCGTTCCGATAGAAGTGGTCGCCGGGCAGTACCACCCGGTCGAACCCCTTGCGAGCGATCTCGGACCAGCCGCGTACGGATGCGACGTCCACGTCGGGATCGCTGTCGCCGACGTAGCTGACGACGGGACACGGCAGCTCGACACCGGGCCTGGCCCGGTAGTCGGCGACGATCCTGAAGTCCGTCCGGATCGCTGGGAGGCAGAGCAGACGTAGCCTCGGCGGCGCCTGGGCGGCGTACCGCCGCGGCCAGACGCCTTCGGTACCTACGGGCATGGTGCTTCGGTCTCCTCGGTCGCTCGGTTGAGAGAGCCTGTCGCGGTCAGCCGACCAGGGCGCCGGTGCTGTCCAGGGCGCCAGGGCTGTCCACGGACACCACCTCCACATCCGGGGCGATCCGGCGGACCAGTCCGGCCAGGGTGCGCCCGGGTCCGAGCTCCACGAGGCGGCGGCAGCCCAGCTTGTCGGTGAGGGTGCGTACGCTTTGCTCCCACAGCACGGGGTGGGTCAGCTGGCGGGCGCCGAGCGCGGGCCAGTCGGCCAGGCCGGAGTACGGTTCGGCGTCCACGTTGGCGACCACCGGCAGGTGCGTGGGCGCGAAGAGCGTGTGGCTCAGCGCCACGGACAAGGCTTCCGCGGCGGGTTCCATCAACGGGCTGTGGAACGCCCCGCCGACCTTGAGGCGAATCATCTTGGCGCCGATCGAGGGGGCCGCCTCGGCCGCTCGCTCGATGCCTTCTACGGTGCCGGAGAGGACAGTCTGGCCGGGAGCGTTGACATTGGCCACCCACACGTCGGAGCCCGCCGCGCGCAGTTCGTCCACCAGGCCCTGTACGGCTTCCAGCGGCGCGGCGACCAGGACGCCCATGGTGCCCTCGCGCTGCCGCGCGGCATCCCGCATGGCGCGGCCGCGGGCAGCGACCAGCGCGGCGGCCTCGCCGACGGTGAGGGCGCCGGCGGCGGTCAGCGCGGTGTACTCACCGAGGCTGTGCCCGGCGCAGGCGACCACCATCTCGCCGTCGAGCAGTCCACTGCGTACCGACTCGTGATGGGCCATCACGGACACGGTGAAAATGGCGAGTTGGGCGAGATCGGTGCGGCGCAGTTCCTGGTCTGGGGTGTTCAGGAGAATGTCGGCGATGTCCTCGCCGATGGTCTCGGACACCTCGGTGGTCACGCACCAGGACGCGGTATCCCGCCATGGCTCGCCCATTCCCTGGCGTTGTGTGCCCTGTCCGGGAAACATCAGGGCGACTGGTTCTGCCTTCATCGAATCACCCTTCATCGAATCACCCAACAACCAGAGTTCACCGCGAGGTAGGGAAGATGAGGCACGGCGCCCGGAGACCGCTCCAGCGGCTCCGGGCCCGTGCTTCAGCGGCTTACGGGGGAATGAAGCCGCCGAGCGGGAGGCACTTCCTACGGGGCCGAAAGCGCCGTCCTCGCATTCCATATAACGGTGCGCGATCGACGGTCGGCAACGGACCTTTCAGGAAGCTGCCACTCCTCTCCCCGGGAACGGCCGCCGCGACTCAGGACCGGCGTTGCCGAATGTCCAGGAAGTGGGGAGCAGCCTGAGTTCCGCCGCCCGCACCCCGGCCTGGAAGCGTGAGCGGGCACCGAGCAGCGTCATGATCTCGGCGACATAGCGCCGGTACGTGCGCACGGAGACGGTCAGTTCGCGGGCGGCCACTTCGTCGGTGACGCCCTCACGAAGCGCCCCCAGGATCTGCCGGGCCAGGTCGGCCCGGGCCGGGTCGCCGAAGGAGATACGTTCCTGCGCGGATACGGCTCCGCGCCACACCCCCTCCATCAGCGTGCGCAGCGCGAGCAGGATCTCCGGCGCCTCGACGACCGAGGCCCGGCGGCCGAGCGCGGACTCGGCGACCACCAGCCCCCGGCTTCCGTCCACGATCAGCGCCTGGATCGGGGGCAGTCGGGCCACCTTGATCGCCACGGGGTGTTCGCTCGCCGCCTGCTCCTGGACGAACCCCTCGTCCAGCAGCGCGGGCGCGCTCAGCATGCGCACCTTGACCTTTTCGACGTCGCCGCGCATGAGTTTGCGTTCGGCGTCCGGTGGATGACCCTCCAGGCTCACATTTCGGCCGTGGATGATGTCGATGGTGCGCTCGGCCCCGTCAATCAACTCCTGGGCCGTGCGGAGGATTTCCCCGTACCCCCCGTCGACGGTATTGATCAGCCGGCTGCCCGCCAATTGCCCGCGGTGCTGGGTGACCGCGGCGTCGATCAATTCACGGATTTCACAGAGTGCCTCCTCAAGCCCTCCGTCGGCGCTTCCCCAGGTGGTGGTGGTCATGGTCACTGCTCACTCACCGCCGGTGCCTGGCTGTCGCGACTTCTCCTTCGACCGCATCCTGCTGTACGCATGCGTCCTAGCCCCCTTGAGATGTTCCGCCGGGACCTACGGCTCTGAGGCCCCGGTTCCAGCCAGGCGCGCTTGTGGCGCGCCACTGCCTGCCTACACGGCTCTGTCCTTCAGCAGGCCCAGCTCCACGGCACGCACGCCCGCCTGAAAGCGGGACGTCGCCCCGAGTTCACGCATGATTTCCGCTACATGGCGCCGATACGTCCGCAGCGAGACGCCCATCTCCCGTGCCGCCTCTTCGTCGGTGTATCCGGCGCGCAGCTTTCCGAGGATCGTGTGGGAGACGTCCGTACGCAGCCGCGCGCCCATGCCGAGATGGGCGGCGAGTGGGCGGGCACCGGACCACGCACCAGCGAACAGCAACTCCAGGGCCCGGACGGCGGCGGGGTCCCGTACGGTCACCGCGTGCCCCTGCGGGAGGTCCGATGACTCGGAGCGCACCAGCGCCACCGACCCGTCGACGACGAGCAGTTCCCGCAGTTCGCCCTCGGCGACCCGCGCCTCCATCCGTACGTGGCGCAGCCGCTCGGCGAGTTCCAGCAGTTCGGGCACGGCGTCCGCAGGCCAGAGACCTCGGACCACGACCCGGGGAGTGAAGCCCGTACGGCCACGGATGGCATCGGGGGCGCGATCGGCGAATACCTTCGTGACCGCTTCCGCGAACACGCCGCCTCTGACCACGGCCAGCCCCACCGAGTGGCGTACTCCACTGAGCAGTTGATCGACCGTCTCAGCGAGGGCTCTACCGTCGACCCGTGAGATCAGCTCCGGACCTTCAGATTGCCGTCGCAAAGAAATTGTAGATTCAATCAACGCATCCGCTTCTAACAATGCCCGTTCCACGCGCTGATCGTGGTCACCACGAACCATGTCCCTGTACCCCCGTACGGACTTAGTTGCTCAATACAGCTAGCCCGTCGGGGAGTCACAAGGAAACCACGGCCAGGACCACGCGCATGGAGCACATTCGATCACGAAACAGTAATCGCCGCGCCTGTCCCAGTCAATGAGATACGTGGCGACTGGACGCATGCGGCATTTCGAACCTTTGATATTCCAAGACGAGATGCAGTTCTGTCAGTAAGCTGCACTCACCTCAAGCAACCGGAATCGTTTTCCTCCAAATAGCGCACGCTGTATAACCGAACCACTACGTCCGGTAGCGGTGAACGTCCTCTACCGGCCACCTCGCCCCTTGTCTCCGCGTACCGCACTACGTTCACCGCGTGACCACAAGTTGCACACCGACCACTCGGCCAACCGACCTCGAGCCCTTGACCATCGGCGGCTTCGACGCGTGCGCGTGGTGGTGGCGGACCCCCACTGGACCGTACGAGCTGGCTGACCTGGGCCTCCTCGACCGCCAGGAGCACGCCCGGCTGAACCGCATGAAGTCGGCGACGGCCGCGGCCGAGTTCGTCATGTGCCGCGCCACGGTCCGGCGCGTCCTCGCCCCGCTGCTCGGCGTGGAGCCCAGGGAAGTGGTACTCGGGCGTCGCCCGTGCCCCGGCTGCGGGGACGCGCGGCACGGGCCGCCGACCGTCTCGCATCCGGCGAACTTCTGGCATATCAGCATGTCGCACAGCTCCGGGATCGGCATGCTCGCCGTCGCGGAGCGCCCGGTGGGCGTCGATGTCGAAGCGGTCCGGGACACGCCCGTCGACACCCTCTCCGAGAGAGTGCTCACCCGACTGGAGCGCGAGCACGTCGATGACCTGCCCGAGGGCATCGCGCGCACGCTGGCGTTCCTGCGCTGCTGGACCCGCAAGGAAGCCGTACTCAAGGGCGCGGGCATCGGGATCACCACCGACCTCACCGCTGTGGAGACACACCCCAGCCACGCGGGTCCGGTCGCCGTGACCACGGAACTGGGCGGCCAGCGGGAGACCTGGTCGGTCACGCGCCCCGTGGTGCCCAGCGGCTGGACGGCCGCGCTCGCCCTGCGGGGCACCGGACATCCGACGACGACCACCCGGCGATGGCCGGATACCTCAACGCTTTGAGCCTTCCAGTGAAACGTTTGATCCTCCCTTGATGCCCTTGTTGATCACAACGTTCGCATGAACTCAGAGAAAAGGCATTCAACACATCATGGAAAACATCTCCCTCAAATACGCCCTGCCCGAAAACACGGCTCAAGCAGTAGCCGAACCCGTTATCGTCCCACCCACGACAAACGCGGACTTGCATTCCACCAGCATCGCCGACCTCCTCCTCCAGGCCGCCGCCACCCACCCCGAGTCCGGGCTCCGCTACTGCCTGGGCGGCGCCTCGGCGGAGTCCGCCTTCCAGCGCTACCCCGAGCTCCTCGACCAAGCCAGCCGGGTCCTCACCGCCCTGCGCGCCCGTGGCGTCCAGCCGGGACGCAACGTGGTCCTGCTCCTCGAGCGCCCGCGGGAATTCCTGACCGCGTTCTGGGCCTGTGTGCTCGGCGGCTTCGTCCCCTGCCCGATGGCGCCCCTCACCGGCGACCCGGAACGCTGGGCCGCCCAACTGGCCCATGTGGACACGCTGCTGGACCACCCGCAGCTGATCACCAGCGACTCGCTGAGCGCCGAGCTGCCCGCGGCGACGAACCTCCCCGTCACCACCCTCACCTCCCTGGACGGCGCGGCCCCCGCCGAGCGCTTCCACCAGGCCGAACCCCATGACACCGCCGCCCTCGTCCTGACCTCCGGCTCCACCGGCAACTCCAAGGCCGTACGGCTGACCCACGCCAACCTGCTGGCGTCCATGGCGGCCAAGAACGGCTACCACCAACTCACGGCCGCCGACACCACCTTGAACTGGGTCTCCTTCGACCATGTGGCGGCGCTCCTGGAGTGCCATCTGCTGCCCCTGGCCTACGGCAGCCAGCAACTGCACGTCGAGGCCCAGGTCGTGCTGAGCGAGCCCGTCGAGTTCCTCCGGCTGATATCCCGGCACGGCGTCACCGTCACGTTCACCCCGAACTTCCTGATGGGTCTGCTCAACGCGGCGGCCGACCAGATCCTCCAGGAGCCCTGCGCACCACTCGACCTGTCCCGCCTGCGGCACATCATCAGCGGCGGCGAAGCCGTCCGCCGCGCCACCGGCGAGGCCTTCCTCGCGAACTTCGCCCCCTGCGGCCTGGGCCCCGACACGCTGTGGCCCGCCTTCGGCATGACCGAGACCTGCGCCGGAAGCGTCTACTCCCAGCGCTTCCCCGAGGCGGACCTGGGCCAGGAGTTCGCCAACCTGGGGACCCCCGTCCAGGGCCTGAGCATCCGGATCGCCGACGAGGACGACCGCGCCCTGCCCGAGGGCGAGGTCGGTGAACTCCAGCTGATCGGCGCCATGATCACCCCGGGCTACTACAACAACCCCCAGGCCACCGAAGCCGCCTTCACCGCCGACGGCTGGTTCCGCAGCGGCGACCTGGGCCGGATCGACGAGGGCCGGCTCAGCCTCGTAGGACGCAGCAAGGACAGCGTCATCGTCAACGGCGTCAACTACTTCAGTCACGAGATCGAGTCCGAGCTGGAGCAGCTCCAGGGCGTCGCCCGCTCGTACGTGGCCGCGTTCCCGACCCGCCCCGCGGGCAGCGACACCGAGCACCTGGTGATCGCCTTCCACAGCGAGGTCCCCGACGGTGACGAAGCCGCGCTGTACCGCGTACTGACCGCCGTACGCAGCACCGTGGTGATGCAGTGGGGCTTCCGGCCCGCCCTGATCATCCCGCTGCCCAAGGACGCCTTCCCCAAGACCAGCCTCGGCAAGATCCAGCGCCCGCTGATGCGCGGCCGCCTGGAGAGTGGCCGGTACGCCGACGCCATCGAGCACGTCGCCGCCCTCACCCTGCGCCGCCTGGGCGGATACACCGCGCCCGAGGGGGACACGGAACGGGTCCTGGCCGAGATCTACGCCCAGATGTTCGACACCGAGCCGTCCCGGATCAGCGCCACCGCCAGCTTCTTCGATCTCGGCGGCACCTCGCTGGACATCCTGCGGCTGCGCCAGCAGGTGGCCCAGCGTCTCGGCGTGACCGGCCTGGAGATCATCACCGTACTGCGGGCCCCCAGCGTCCGGGCCCTGGCCGCACGGCTGGACCAGCGCGGCGGCTCCGACGGCCCGGGCGGCTTCGGCGGCGGGGGCGAGCAGACGTACGACCCGATCGTGCCCATGCAGGTCAGCGGCGACAAGACCCCGCTGTTCTGTGTGCACCCCGGCGTCGGTGAAGTGCTGGTGTTCGTCAACCTCGCCAAGTACTTCGTGGGTGACCGGCCGTTCTACGCCCTGCGGGCCCGGGGCTTCAACGAGGGCGAGAAGCCGTTCGCCACCTTCGAGGAGATGGTCGACACCTATGTCGCGGCCATCAGGGAGCGGCAGCCACACGGCCCGTACGCCGTCGCCGGGTACTCCTACGGCGGCGCTGTGGCGTTTGAGATCGCGAAGGCGCTTGAGGCGGAGGGCGAGCGCGTGGACTTCGTCGGCAGCTTCAACCTGCCGCCCCACATCAAGTACCGCATGAACGAACTCGACTTCGTCGAGACCGCGGCCAACCTCGCCTTCTTCCTCGCGCTGATCGACAAGAAGCAGTCACTCGAACTGCCCCAGCAGCTGCGCGACCTGCCCCGCGAGAGGCAGCTCGCGCACTTCATCGACATCGCCCCGCCCCAGCGACTCGCCGAACTCGACCTGGACGTCGACAAGTTCGGCGCCTGGGCGGAGCTCGCCGACGGGCTCACCGACCTCGGCCGCGGCTACCAGCCCAGCGGCACCGTCCGCTCCCTGTCGGTCTTCTACGCCGTCCCCCTGCGCGGCACCAAGGAGGACTGGCTCCACAACGAACTGCGCCGTTGGGACGAGCACTCCACCGAACCGAACCACTACATCGACGTACCGGGCGAGCACTACACACTCATGGGCCCACGGCATGTGGCCGCGTTCCAGGCGATCCTGCGCCGCGAACTCGACCGCGCCCTGGGCGATGACAAGGATGACAAGGGGGACAGTGCGTGAAGGGCAAGAAGATCCTGGTCACCGGCGGCACCGGGCAGGTGGCACGACCGGTCGCGGAAGCACTCGCCGGGGAGAACGAGGTCTGGTGCCTCGGCCGGTTCGGCACCCCGGGCGTGGAGCGCGAGCTGCGCGAGCGGTCCATCACCACCTGGCGCTGGGACATGGACGACACCAGCGAGTACGCCCTCAAGGGCCTGCCCGAGGACTTCACCCACGTCATCCACTCCGCGGTACGCCGCGGCGAGGACGGCGACTTCAACGCCGCCTCCGAGGTCAACTCAGTCGCGGCGGGCCGCCTGATGACCCACTGCCGCAGCGCGGAGTCGTTCCTTTACGTGTCCACCGGAGCCGTCTACGCCCGGCAGACCCTGGACCACCAGTACACCGAGTCGGACCCGGTGGACGGGGTGGCGGACTGGCTGCCCGCCTACCCGGTGGGCAAAATCGCCACCGAGGGCGCGGTACGGGCCTTCGCCCAAGTGCTGGGCCTCCCCACCACCATCGCCCGCCTCAACATCGCGTACGGGCCCGGCGGTTACGGCGGTGTGCCGATGCTGTACTTCAAGCGGATGCTGGCCGGAGAGCCGATCCCGGTCCCCCGCACCGGCCAGAACTGGGCCTCCCTCCTCTACACCGACGACCTCGTCCAGCAAGTCCCACGGCTGTGGGAGGCGGCCGCCACCCCCGCCACGCTGGTCAACTGGGGTGGCGACGAGTCCGTCGGCATCACCGACTGCGTACGCCACATCGAGGAACTCACCGGCGTCCAGGCGCATTTGGTGCCCAGCGATGTCACCCGCGAGACCTACCAGTTCGACCCCACGCTGCGCCGCGCCCTGACCGGGCCCTGCCAGGTGACCTGGCGGGACGGCATCCGCCGCACCCTTCAGGCGCTCTACCCCGACCACGTCACGTCCTGAGGAGGAACCCCATGCCTGGTCAGCCCGACGCGCCCGGTCAGCTCGACACTCCTGGTCTCTCCGACCCGCTCGACGTGGTGCACGCCGCGTACCGCGCCTTCCGCGACCGCGACGTGGAGGGTCTCCTGAGCACGCTGGCCCCCGACATCGCCTGGGTACACCCCGAGTCCATGGCCGAGTTCGGCCTCGGCGGCACCAAGTCAGGCCACGCGGGCGTCAAGGAGTTCCTGGCTCATGTCCCCACGGTCATCGGCGGGATGCGCCTGCAACCACGGGAGTTCATACGGTCCGGCGACCGTGTGATCGTCTTCGGGGTCCGCGATGTCACCTCGGTGAACGGCCACACCGAGACCCTGACCTTTGTCCACTCGTGGACGATCCGCGAGGGTCGCGCCACGCGCATGGAGGACATCTTCGACACCGCCCAGTTCCAGCAGTTGATCCACAGCTGACGACTCAGGAACTTCAGAAGCTGACTGACGACAACGTACGCCGGTCCCAGCTGACCCAACTAACACCAAAGGGAAAGAACTTGCGCATCAGAACCGCCCTCGCCACGGCCGCATCGGCAGCCCTCCTGCTCGCGCTCCCCGTGGGCACCGCTGCCGCCGCCACCCCCGTGGCCGACCCCAAGCCCGCCGCCCAGCAGGGTGAGCCGTGCGGGGACCTCAAGCTGTCCGGGGAACTGCCAGCGCCGCCGCCCGGCATGGCCGTACAGCAGCAGGTCACCATCGGCGAGGACTGCGCGCCGAAGCTGGGCCCGGTGAAGTACGTACCGTCGTCGTCCTCCGCACCCACCACCCGCAAGGCGAGCCTCTCGACCGCCGCCGCCACCTCGTCCACCTCATCCGCCTCATCCACCACAGGTCAGCACCAGCTCCGCAGCTGGAACGAGATGTACGACTGCTGCAACATCCGCATGACGGGCCTGTACACGACCTCCACCTGGGAGACGGACGACACCCGCGTCACCACCGCGTCCACCGAGGCCCGCCAGGAGTGGAACCGCGAGCCCTGGAACGCGGGCTGGTCCCTCAAGTCCTCCGCCAGCACGGACGACTGCACCACGGACTGCACCACCTCCCGCTCCGACTCGACAGCGGACTTCACCTACAAGGGCATCTTCGACATCACCGGCAACCGCTACGCGAACACCCACCACTCCTCCATCGAGCTCAAGCCCGACGGCACCGCCTCCTGCACCTTCGACGTGGACCTTCGCAACACCTTCATCGGCTGGAACTGGCAGCGCGGCTGCGAGTAAGCCCCATAGGGTGATCTCACCCGGCAAGCGGCTGACGGTCCGAGGCAGCGCAGGGCACCGCTGAGGCCCCCGGGTAGGCCACAGAGCATGCACGAGAAACCTTCCGGCACCGAGGGCGGACCCGACGGCGAACCCGAGGGTCCGCCAGCGCTGTGGCGGCGGCTGTACGCCGCCCTGGGCGACTCCGTCGCGGCCCGGCTATGGCGGCGGAGCGCCGAGCTGGAGCTGATGCACCGCTCGATGGGTTTCGCGGCGCTGGGGTTTCTCACGCTGGTGCCCCTGCTCATCGTCATCTCGGCGACCGCCCCGGCGAACGCCCGGGGGTTCGCCGCGTGGCTGGGCGAGGGGCTCGGCGTCTCCGCGGCGGTCCAGGAACAGGTGGAGGAGCTGTTCACCCAGCCCCGGCAAGTACTGGAGACCACCACGTCGTTCGGCCTCGCGACCCTGTGCGTCTTCGGCCTGACTTTCGGCTGGTCCATCCAGACCGGGTACGAGAAGGTCTGGGAGCTGCCCACCGCCCGCTGGCACACCATGTGGCGGCACGCGGTGTGGGCCGCCGTGCTGATCGGCTATCTCTTCGGCTCGGCCCAGATCACCCAGCACCGCGCGCCGGACGGCTACGGCTTCCCGACCTCCCTCTGGCATGTCGCCACCACGGGCACCGGCACCCTGCTGTTCTTCTGGTGGTCGCAGCGCATGCTGCTCGGCGGGCGGGTCGGCTGGCTCGCCCTGCTGCCGGGCGCGATCGTGACACTGATCGGGCTGACCGGCCTGAGGATCTTCTCGCGGTACGTGTTCTCCCCGCTGATCGCGTCCAACGCCGTCACGTACGGCCCGTTCGGCACCGTCCTCGTCGTCCAGTCCTGGCTGGTGGGCGTCGGGGTCGTGGTCTTCGGAGGCGCACTCGTCGGCCGACTGCTGCACGAGGAGTACCCACGAGTAGCCCACCGGCTGCCGAACCTGCGCCCGAGGCGCCACCTCCGGCGTCGGGGACGGGGCCGCGGACGGGGCTAAATCCACCAAGGCTTGACAGCGGGGACAGCTGTAACAGAATCTGTTACAGAAAGGAGAGGTGATGGCTGCGAACAGTCGGTTGACCATCGCGACGCATGTGCTGGCGTGGCTGGCACTAGCGCAGCGCCGCGGCCAGGAGGTGCTGACCTCGGACCAGGTCGCGGCCAGCGTCAACACCAACCCCGTGATCATCCGGCGCAGCCTCGGCGACCTGCGACGGGCCGGCCTGGTGGAGGTCCGCCACGGCGCCGGTGCGGGCTGGAGCCTGGCCCGCCCGCCAGAGGAGATCACCCTGCTGGAGGTGTACGACGCCGTCGGGTCGGAGCCGCCGTTCGGCCTGCACCGCACCGAGCCCAATCTGGAGTGCCCGGTCGGCCGAGGCATTCGACCCGCCCTGAGCGAGGCCTACGGCCGGGTGGAGCGAGCCATGCGGCGGGAGCTGACGGAAACGTCGATCGCTGACGTGCTTCGCGAGACGCTGGTCAACTAGAGCCAGGCCCGGTCGCCGTACGGCCGTCACCACACCCTCAGCTGTAACAAGAACTGTTCCAACAACTCAATGAGGAGCAACGCTCGTGAAATCCCCACGGTGTCCGGTCGTCGAACTGCGGCAGTACACGCTGCGCCCAGGACAGCGAGACGTGCTGATCGATCTGTTCGACCGGGAGTTCGTCGAGACCCAGGAGACCGCAGGCATCACTCTCCTCGGCCAGTTCCGCGACCTGGACAACCCCGACCGGTTCGTCTGGCTCCGCGGCTTCGAAGACATGCCACACCGCGCCAAGGCGTTGGGAAACTTCTACGGCGGACCGGCCTGGCAGGCACACCGCGACGAGGCCAACGCGACGATGATCGACTCCGATAACGTACTGCTGCTACGGCCAGCCTCGGCACAGGGCGGCTTCCCCATGCCAGCCAGCACCCGGCCAGCCCCCGGCACGACGGCCGCATCACCGCCGTCGCTCATCCTCGCCACGATCTGGCACGGCGACGGCCCGTTCGACACGACATTCCTCGAGTTCTTCGAGCAGCGCATGCGGCCCCTACTGACCGAGACCGGCGGCAAGCCCATGGCGTACCTGCGGTCGGAGCACGCCCCGAACACCTTCCCGGCACTGCCGGTACGGACCGGCGAGGAGGTCTTCGTATCGTTCGCACGCTTCGCCGACGAAGCCCACATCGACGATCATCTGGACCGCCTACAGCATGCGGAACGCTGGCGCGAAGAGGTGCTGCCCACCCTCTCGACGCGCTGGGCCACGACCACGCAACGGCTACGGCTGGCACCCACCGAGCGGTCAACACTGCGGTGACCTCCGAGGGCGGGTTGGAGCGGCCTGTCAGGAAGTTGCGCCCGTCACGTCACGCTGTCCGGCAAATCGAGTGAGCCAGGTCCGATTCGGGCCGACGGGTAAGAGCGGCGTGCCGTCCGCCGTCGAGGATCCGCGGCGGCTGGCAACTTCCTGAAAGGCGTGTTGCGACCGGCGCGTGTCCCGCACTTGTATGGAGTTCAAGGAACGGGATTTGGGCTCTGCCGAATGACCAGTCCCCGGCGGCCGGGTCACCCCACCGTGTTCCGCCGATGTGCGAGGGTCCGGATCTGTACAGCGGATCCGGACCTTCCGCGCTCTCCGGTGAACACCCTGAGGAAGGCGGGCATGAACGAGCCGAATCACCCGGTGCGGCACCCATTGCCGATCGGTCTGGTATTTCCCGGACAGGGAACGCAGAAAGAGGCCATGGGTGAACCGTGGCGTCTTACCCCTTCCTGGGAACTCACCGAGGAAATGTCCGATGCGGCCGGTCAGGACATTCCCGAACTCCTGCTGCGCACCCCCGCGGCCGAACTGAAGCGCACCGACCTGGCGCAGCTCGGCGTGTTCGCCGTCGCCGTGCTCGCGCACGCCGAGGCGGTGCGCCGCGGCGCGATAGGCCCCGAAGCGGGCAGCGAAGTCGTCGCCTGCGCGGGCCACAGCCTGGGCGAGTACGCGGCGCTCACCGCGGCCGGAGGGCTCGGCCTGAGTGCGGCGACGGCCCTGGTCGCGGCCAGGGGCCGGGCCATGCGGGACGCCGCGCTGGGCCGCGAGGGCACCATGGGCGTGCTGGTCGCCGCACCTCTGGCCGACGTGGAGCAGTTGGTGAGCCGGCTCCGCGACGAGGGCCACCAGGTGTGGGTGGCGAACATCAACGCCCCCGGCCAGACGGTCGTGGGCGGCTCCCTCGAAGGCATCGACGAACTCGGCGCCCTGGCGCCCTCGATCGGCGCCAAGATGATCAGGCTCCAGGTCGGCGGCGCCTTCCACAGCCCGTACATGGAGCCCGCTGCCGCGGCGCTGACCATCGCCCTGAAGAACACCGCGTTCGCCCCGGTGCACCTGCCGGTGGTGGCGAACGTCGACGCCGAACCGTACACGGGCGACTGCGACTGGCCGGCGCACTTCACCCGGCAGCTCACCTCCCCCGTGCAGTGGGAGCGCAGCGTCGGGACCCTCACGGGTCGGCTCGGCTGCCGCCGCCTGGTCGAACTCGGTCCCGGCCGCACCCTGGCCGGGCTGATCCGCCGCATCGCGCCGGACGTCGAGGTCGTGTCCGTCGAAGGGCCCGAGGCGCTGGAGCAGCTGGCCGTCCACGCGGTCAGGGACTGAAGCGGGCGAAGGACAGCGAAGGACAGCGAAGGACAGCGAAGGACAGCGAAGGACAAGGAGAACGACCCACCGTGGCACTTGGCATCGACAGCGCATGGCTGCGCAGGTACGCCATCCAGGGCCCGCCCGCCGCGCGGCTGGTGTGCCTGCCGCACGCAGGCGGCTCCGCCAGCTTCTTCCACCGCTGGGGCCACGCCTTTGGCGCCGGTGTGGAGGTGCTGGCCACCCGCTACCCGGGCCGTCAGGAGCGCATCGCCGAACCGCTGTTCACCGCGATGGAACCGATGGCGGACGCGCTCACCGAGGAACTGCGGCCGCTCGCGGCGACCGGCACGCCCCTGGCGCTCTTCGGCCACAGCATGGGCGCGTCCCTGGCCTACGAGGTCACCCTGCGGCTCCAGGAGCGGTACGGCACCCCGCCCGCACTGCTCATGGTCTCCTGCCGCAAGGCCCCGCACCTGCTCACCCCGCGGGCGGAGCTGGCCGACAAGAACAACGTGCTGCCCGAGGTGCGCCGGATGGGCGGTACGGACGCCGCGCTGCTCGAGGACCCGGACCTGCGCGAGCTGATCCTGCCCGCGATCGAGGCTGACTTCGGGATCGTCGCCCGCTACGGGGCCAGGCCCGGCATCCAGCTGGAGTGCCCGGTCGTCGGCTACCTGGGCGAGGGGGACCCCGATGTGGACGAGCCGGGGGTGCGCGGCTGGGAGAGCCTCGCCCCCAAGGGCTTCGAGATGCGGGTGCTGCCCGGCGGGCACTTCTACCTCGTCGACCAGGAGGCCGAGCTGGTCAGGGACGTCGGCCGCCGGATGGCGGCGCTCTGATGGACCTCGCGGAACAGCCGCGTCCGCGCTATGGGCCGAACGACGCCCTGGCGCACACGAGTGAACCCACCTTGCAGGTCTGACCCGCGAGAACCGGGGCCGTGCGCTGCGGAGAAGCAAATGCCGTCTTTGGATGGCAGCTTGTTGCAGCGGATGTTGTACGGGTTCGGCGGCCCCAGAACAATCCCTGACAGCAAACCGCTGAGAATCCGCAGAAGCGGAATTCTGAAATGAGGTAATGGCGTGTCCACTGCTACGCGCGACGATCGTCTCGTCACCATCAAGGAAATCGTTTGCGACATTCTTGAAATCGAGGAGGACGAGGTCAGCGAGGTCAGCCTCTTCAAGGAGGACCACGACGCGGACTCCCTGCGCGCCATCGAGATTCTCGCCGCGCTGGAGAAGGAGTTCGGTGTGGTCATCAACCAGAGCGAGCTGCCGCGCATGGTGAACCTCAAGGGTGTCTACGAAGTCGTGTCGGAGCCGGCCGGCTGGTAGTCGTTTCCGCTGTTGGTGGATTGGGAGGTTGGCATGACGGCAGTGCGCGGCACCGGCACAGGCCCTGGACCGGGCGACCTGCCGGAGCGGCACCGGGTCGTCCTCACTGGACTCGGCGTGGTCTCCAGCATCGGGCTCGGTGTGAAGGAGTTCCTCCAGGGGCTTCAGGAAGGGCGCAGCGGGGCCAGGCCCATCACGGTCTTCGAGACCGAGGGGTTCGCCCACGCGAACGGCTGCGAGATCACGGAGTTCGATCCGCAGGACTGGATACGGACGCTGGAGGTGGAACAGCTCGGCAGGGCCGCGCAGTTCTCCGCCGCGGCCGCCCGGATGGCCCTCGAGGACTCGGGACTCGACCCGGAGGTGCTGAGCGACCGCCGTGGACTGATCTCCATCGGCACCACAGACGGCGAGAGCTACGACCTCGACCAACTGGTCGAGTCCGAACTCGCCGATGGAACCGGCAGGTTCGACCCCGCGGCCGCCCGGCGCGTACCGGCCGGGCGGCTCTCGGTGGCCATCGCACAGGAACTGGGCCTGTCCAACGTGGAGGCCCTGACCATTCCGACCGCCTGCTCGGCGGGCAATTACGCCATCGGCTACGGCTTCGACGCCGTCAGCTCCGGTGAGGCGGAGTTCGCCTTCTGCGGCGGCGCGGACGCGATGTGCCGCAAGACGTTCACCGGCTTCTACCGGCTGGGGACCATCGCCCCCGATCGCTGCCAGCCGTTCGACGTCAACCGCAAGGGCATCCTCACCGGTGAGGGCGCCGGCGTCCTCGTACTGGAGAGGCTCGACTCCGCCCTGGAGCGAGGCGCCACCATCTACGCCGAGGTGCTCGGATACGGCCTCAACTGCGACGCCCACCACCAGGTCGCACCCGACCGCGACAGCGTCGCCGGTCTGATGCGCCTCGCGCTGGACAACGCCGGAGTCGAGCCGCACGAGGTGGACCTCATCTCGGCGCACGGCACCGGCACCAAGGCCAACGACATCACCGAGGCGGGCGCCATCCGCCAGGTCTTCGGAGACTCGCCGCCCCGCACGGTCTCCATGAAGTCGATGCTCGGCCACTCCATGGGCGCGGCCAGCGCCCTGGGTGCCATCGGCTGCGCCCTGGCGATCCAGAACCGCTTCATCCCGCCCACGATCAACCACGTCACGACCGACCCCGAGTGCGACGTCGACTGCGTGCCCAACAAGGCGGTCGAGGCGGATCTGAGGATTGTGCAGAACAACGGCCTCGCCTTCGGCGGCAACAACGCCGCGGTGCTGCTGGGCCGTTACGACTCCGGCGTGGACCACGCCGCCAATCGCGAAGCGATCAAGGAGGCGTCATGATGAGCCGTCCCATCATCGGGATGGGAGCCGTCGCCGCCACCGGATCCGGTGTCGACGAACTCTTCGAGAGCCTGTGCGCGGGCCGCAGCGGCAGGGCCGAACTCCGCGGCTTCGACCGCACCCGGTTCCGCGCCCAGCACGCCTACGAGGTCGACAACCGGCCCGCGGAGGGCGAGGACGTCCCCCGGCGCGCCACCAACCTGCTCGTCGAGGCGATCGGCCAGGCGGCGGCCGACGCGGGCATCGGCGAGGACCTCAGCGGGATCCCGATCCTGATCGGCACCGGGCTGCGCGAGCTGCGCTCCATGGAACTGTGGTGGCGCGAGGGCTCGGAGTTCACCGACGCCGGACTGCACTTCGGCACCGGGCTGCGCGAGCGGTTCAACGCCGACGTCACGCACACCTTCTCCAACGCCTGCTCCGCCTCGCTGTACGCGCTGGCCCTCGCCTCCGACCTGCTCGGCCAGGAGGGCGACGACACCCCCGACACCGTGATCGTCGCCGGTGTCGACGTGCTCACCGAGTCCATGTACGGGCTCCTGGAGCGCGTCCACCCGGTGCCGCCGGACCGGGTACGCCCCTTCGACCGCAACCGCACGGGCGTCCTGATGGGCGACGGCGCGGCGGCGATCGTGCTCCGCCGCTCCGACGCCGGCGCCCCCCGGGTGCACGGCCTGCTGCGCGCTGTGGCGGTCAACTGCGACGCGTACCACGTCACCGCGCCCTCCCCCGAGGGCATCGCCCAGGCCATGCGCAACGCCTACAGCCTGGCGGGCGTGAAGCAGTCGGACGTGGACCTGGTGATGCTGCACGGCACCGGCACCCTGCTGAACGACGAGGCCGAGGCCACCGCCCTGGCCGACGTCCTCGGCAGCGGGGCCGACGGCCCCCTGACGACCGCGGTCAAGTCGATGACCGGCCACACCTCGGGCGCCTCCGGGCTGATCAACCTCATCGTGGGCCTGCGCGCCCTGAACGAGGGCCGGGTGCCGCCGACCGTGGGCCTGGACGAGCCGGTCGACGAGGCCGCGTCGTTCCGCTTCGTCACCGGCGAGGCCGCCGCGGGCGAGCAGCTACGCGTGGCCCAGATCAACGCCTTCGGCTTCGGCGGCATCAACGCCGTCGCCATCGTGGAGGGAACCCGATGAGCACGCGTACCACCGGCGTCGTCGTCACCGGGGCGGCCGTGCTGCTGCCCGGCGCCGACAGCGTGCGGGCCCTCGCCCAAGGCCCCGCCGCGGGCGGCGACCCCGTCGAGCCCGCCACGCACGTCGGCCGCAAGGGCCTGCGCTACAAGGACCGGGCCACCCAGCTCGGCTACGCGCTCACCTCGGCGGCGCTGCGCGACGCGGGGCTCCTGGAAGGCGAGAAGGACGGCACGCTCACCGTGGCCGCCGAGACCGTCGGGGTCGTCGCCAGCTCCAACTTCGGCAACCTCGACACCGTCGCCAGGGCGCTGGACACCATCAGGGAGGAGACCGTGACGGCGACCAGCCCGATGGACCTCCCCAACGCGTCCAGCAACGTCATCGCCTCGTCCGCCGCGATCCGCTACGGTCTGCGCGGCCCCAACCTGATGGTGTGCAACGGCGAGACCTCGGGCCTCGACGCCGTCCACTGGGCGACCACCATGATCGCCTCCGGCCGGGTCGACCGGGCCCTGGTCCTCGGCGTCGAGCCGGACAACGACGTGGTCCGCAAGCTGCTCGGCGGCGGCCACGCGGTGGACGGTGGCGCCGCCCTCGTGCTGGAGGCCGCGGCAGCGGCCGAGGACCGCGGTGCGGCCGTGCGCGCCAGGATCGGCGCCTACCGCAGGAGCGCCGGCGAGCAGGGTGCGGACCAGGGCCGCCGCTGGCGGCTGCCCGAGCACTCCGGGCGCGCCTCGGGGGCGAACGGCGTCATCCAGTGCGCGGCGGCCGTGGGCCGGTTCGACGCCGGTGACCGCGAGCCCGCGCACGCGGTCGTGGGCGGCGCGGGCGACGACGCGAGCGCCGGCCTGGTGCTGCTCGCACCCGGGGCCGCGCGGTGAAGTCCGAGGCGGATCTGCGCCCGGTCTCCGTCGAGCGGCGCACCGAAGGCGGTGACGGCGGCCCCAAGATGCTGCTGCTGCACGGCCTGGCCGCCAACGACAGCGTCTGGGACAGGCTGCTCGACGGGCCCCTCCTCTCCGAGGGGCACGAGATCTGGACCGCCAGGCTGCCCTGGCGCACCGAGAGCATCGCCGACTCGGGCAGGGAGCCGCACCTTCGGGAGTGGCTCGCCCGGGCCCTGGCGGCGGTGCCGGGCGGCGCCGACGCGGTCGTCGCCCACTCGATGGCCGTCAACGTGCTGCTCGACCTGCTCGACACGCAGGAGCGCGCGGGCGGCGACCCGCTGCGGGAGTACGGCATCCGCCGACTCGTACTGGTCTCGCCGTTCTACCGCTCGGACGCCGACGCGTTCGACTGGGACACGATCAGCTACTACCTGAACGACTTCCACCTGATCATGGAGGAAGGGATCCGGGTCCACGCGGACGGCCGGCTCTCCGCCGACCTCCTTCAGGCCATGGGGTGTCGGGTACGGGACAGGGTCGGCCCGCAGGGCTGGCTCAGGTTCTTCGACCTGTACCTCGGCACGCCCGAACTCCGGCTCGACCGCATCACCGTCCCCACCCTCGTCCTGGCCGGTGAGAACGACTTCGCGGCGCCGCCCGCCGAGGGCGTCGCGCTCGCCGGTGCCCTGCCGCACGGGACCGCCCGTGTGCTGAGCGGCTGCGGCCACTTCCCGATGATCGAGGCGACCGAGCGATTCGCCGCCGAGATACGGCAGTTCACCGCATCCGCCGCCGCCCCCGCAGCTCTCTTCCCCTCATCGGCCGCGCCCGCGCACCGCGCGGCCGGCCGCCCCAACGCCCTGGAGCCCCAGCGATGACCCTCGTCACGGAAACCGCAGTCAAGACCCTCCTCACCGTCCCGACCACCGTCCAGGTACGGCCCCGCTACGAGGGCTCCAACATCTGCACCTGGATCGGTTTCAAGCACGTCAACTACATGATCGAAGAGGCCGTTCTCGACCACTTCAGGCAGTCCGAGCTGCCGGCCCGCGCGCTCTACGAGGAGCACGGCCTCGGTCTCGACCTGGTCACCATAGACAGCCGCATCCTGCACGCCTTCCACATGGACGACGTCGCCGAGGCCGAGGTCACCCCGTGGACCAAGGGCGACGACAACACCATCGGCTTCAAGGTCGTCATCCGGGTCGAGCGGGGCGGCGAGACCCTCAAGGCCGTCACCGCCAAGATCCGCGTCTCGCTGCGCATCGACACGTACCTGGAGGCCGCGGGCGAGGTCCCCGCGGAGCTGGCCAGGTTCGCGGTCGCCAAGCTCGGCGACGATCTGGAGCGCGAGGAGGGCGTCACCGCCCCCGCCGAGGCCGAGATCCTCGCCTCGCTCACCGAGGGCCGCAACGCCTACGCGTGGAAGTGGAACATCCCGTACCCCTACTGCCACTTCACCGAGCGCATCCAGATGTCCGGCTACCTGCGCCTGATGGAAGAGGGCAAGGACCGCTTCGTCGCCGACCGCGGCATCTCCATCAAGACGCTGCTCGACGACCGCCGCTGGATCCCGGTCGTGCCCCGCTCCGACATCCGCATCCTCGACGAGGCGATGATGGAGGAGGACCTCTACACGGTCTACACCGTCGAGGAGGTCTTCAAGGACTTCACCTACACCTCGCGCATGGACTTCTACGTGCTGCGCGACGGCAAGCTGGTCAAGACCGCCACGGGCAGCATCGTGCACGGCTACGCCGTCATCGAGAACCGCCGCGACTGGAGCCTGGTCAACTTCGACCAGCGGGTCCTCGACGCGATCAACGGCACCACGGCGTGACCGAACTCCGGGAGAGCGGCGGCCGGCCCCGGCTGCTGCTCGTCGAGAGCCAGGGGCGCACCGCGTCCGACGCCGCCTTCCGGCGCGACGCGGTCGCCCAGGTTCTCGCGGGGCACTCCGTCACTCTCCTTCTGATCCAGGACGCCGCCGCACTGTCCGTGCCGGGCAGCGACACCGGGCTCGACCGGTTCCAGAAGGAGGGCGGACTGCTCGCCGCCGACCGCTTCTCGCTCGCCCAGCGGGGCCTCGACCAGGCCGCGTTCCGCGACGGCCTGCGAGTCGTCGACATGGACGAGGTCGGCGGCTGGGTACTCGACCCCGACGTCCGGGTGGTGTGGCACTGACATGGCCAGGAAGATCCCGCACACCGACGTGCTCATCACGCTGATGGGCGCGCCGCACGCGAGCGACCGGACCACCAGCGCCCTGCGGCTGACCCAGTCGCTGCTGGAGCGCGGCGCGAGCGTACAGGTGTGGACCTGCGGCTACGCGACGCTGCTCACCCAGCGCGCGCTGGGCCCCGACAAGCCGCGCAACCTCGCCGACTGGGAGCGCGCGTACCCGTCCACGGCGACGCTCGCCGAGGAACTGCTCACGGCCTTCCCCGACCGGCTGTACTGGTACGGCTGCCGGTTCTGCAGCGACGACAGGGGCGCGTTCGACCATCTGCCGCAGGTGGTGCTGCGCCCGCCCGCCGGGTACGGCGCGAACGTCGCCGCCGCCGACAAGACGCTGCTGGTGGGGGTGATCTGATGACGGATCAGGAAAGCGGTGCCCGGGTCCTCGCCATCGTGGAGCGCGGCTACAGGGGAGCGCTGGAGAAGCAGTTCTTCGACGAGCTGTACCTCGCGACCGAACTGCACAGGCAACTCGGCGGCCTCGACATCCTGCTGCGCGGACCCGCCGTCACCTACGGCCTGCGGGCCGACCGCGTACCGCCGCTGCGGATCGGGAACCGCACGGTGGACACCGTGTCCGACCCCCGCCCCGGTCTGCGGGCCCTGCTCGAAGCGGGCGTCACCGTCTGGGCGGACGAACCCGATCTCGCCGCCCTCGGCGCGGCCGGGAACCCCGACCGGCTGATCGAGGGCGTACGGATCGCGCGCGACGGCGAACTCGCCGTCCGCTGGCCCGAGTACGACATGGTCTGTTTCCTGTGACCTTCCCGAACCCGTGCCCCCACCCTGTGACCCTCCCGTGAGCCTCCTGCGGAGCGCACATGTGAACGAAAGGATTGCGTGGCCATCATGACCACCCTCACCACGGGCTCCGCACGCCCCGTGATCACCGCATGGTCGGCGGTCTCGCCGTTCGGCATCGGCCACTCCGCCTTCGCCGAAGGCATGCGGGAACGCCGCACCACGGTCGCCGAGCTGGGTCCCGAGCACGGCACCACCCCCGAAGGCACCGGCTGTGTCGTCCCCTCCTTCGACATCCGGCAGGTGCTGGGCAAGAAGGGCACCCGCTCCATGGACCGGGTCACCGGGCTGACCGTCACCGCCGTCGGCGCGCTCCTGGACGACGGCGACCGCAACCGCGCCGTCGGCACGGGACCGCGCGCCGCGTTCGCCCTGGGCACGACCACCGGCAGCGCCCAGTCGATGATGGACTTCACCCGCGACTCCCTCACCAGCGAGCAGCCCTTCTTCGTCGACCCCGCACGCTTCCCCAACACCGTGATGAACTGCGCGGCGGGCCAGAGCGCCATCTGGTACAAGCTCCAGGGCCCCAACGCCACCATCGCGGGCGGCCGCACGGCGGGGCTGCACGCCCTCAACTACTCGCGCCGACTGCTCTCCACGGGCCGTGCGGGCACCGTGCTGTGCGGCGCGGCCGAGGAGTTCTCGCAGGCCCGCGCCTGGCTGGAGCACCACGCGGCGGACGGCGAGAGCGCGGGCCCGCTCGGCGAGGGCTGCGCGGTCCTGCTGATCGAGCCCGACGCCCCCGACGACCCGGAGCAGACGGTCCTCGCCGAGGTGCTCGCCGTCGAGCTGCGCGTGGTGCTCGACTCGGACGTCGCCCCCTCCCTCGCCGCGTGCCTGCGCTCCGCGCTGCGCCGGGCCGGCGTGACGGCCGACCAGGTCGGCGTGGTGGCCAGGTCCGCCGCGCCGGGCCGCGAGGGCCGTGGCGAGGAGGCGGCGCTGCGCGAGGTGCTCGGGTCCGACCTCACCGACGTGACCCCGAGCGGGCTCATCGGCGACACCGGGGCCGCCGCCGCGGCCTTCCAGGCCGCCGCACTGCTGTCGTACGCGGAAGAGCACCCCGCCGGGGGGACCGACCGCCTCGGCGTGATCACTTCGGTGGACCGCAGCGGCACGGTGGGCTGCGCCCTGCTCGTCCTGAAGTCCCACGTCGCCTGAACACCCGAACCCCGTAGCCGCACTACCGCGGCCCGTAGGACGAGAGGACCGCTGAACATGCTGGACAAGGAAGAACTGCGCGCCATCGTGGCCCAGGTACTGGACGTCGACGTTACCGACGTGGGCGACGAGGTCCAGTTCGTCGACGACCTCGAAGTGGACTCGCTGATGGCCCTTGAGGTCGTGGTCGTCCTGGAGAAAAAGTACGGCGTGAAGCTGCCGGAGTCCGAGCTCAAGAACATCGTGACCCTGAGCAGCGCCTACGACGTGCTCGTCAGCCGGCTCCAGGGAGCGGGGCAGCCGGCATGAGCGGGGGCGCGAGCCCACTCGCCGGCCACGTCGAGGTGCTGCCGTCCGACGACGGCCCGGCCACCGAGGCACGGTTCGCCGTCGGCACGGCCGAAACCGTGCTGCCGGGCCACTACCCCGGCTTCCCGATCTTCCCCGGCGTCTGCCTGGTGGAGTGCGCGCACCAGAGCGCGCTGGCCACCGTCCCCGACGGGGCGAAGGGCGCCGAGCTGGAGGCCGTGGAGTCGACCCGGTTCACCGGGCCCGTCTTCCCCGGCGACACGGTCGACATCTCGCTCGGCTGGAAGGCGACCGGAGACGGCCACTGGCAGTGCAGGGCGAAGCTGACCACCGAGCGCGGCAACGCCGCCTCGGTACGGCTCCGGTTCCGTACGCAGGAGACCCCGGAGGCGGCGGCGTGAGCGGCTTCGTGATCGGCCAGCGCGACATCAGGGCCAGGCTGCCGCACCGCTTCCCGATGCTCCTGGTCGACCGGGTGGTCGACGTGGTGCCCGGCGAGCGACTGACCGCGCTCAAGGCGGTCAGCTGCAACGAACCCTGGTACGAGAAGCTCGGCCCCGAGACCCCCGACGAGGACTTCGGCTACCCCAAGTCCCTGCTCGTGGAGTCCTGGTGCCAGTCCGCCGGGGTGCTCGCCACCTGGGACGACCCCAACCCGGACGTCCTGGACGGGCAGGTGATGCTCTTCGGCGGCATGACGGGCGTGGAGTTCCACCGCCCCGTGCTGCCCGGCGAGGTCCTGGAGCACCGGGTCAGGCTCGACCGCAGGGTCGACGACACCGTCCTGTTCGAGGGCGAGAGCCGCTCGGCGGGCGAGACGGTGATGACCGTCGGCCGGATCGTGATGGCCTTCCGCCCGGCGGAAGCACTGCGCCCGCCCCCCTGAACCACCGCAGGACAACCCCTACACCCCTTACACCGCACACCCCTCACGCCCTTCACGGAGAGACACCATGGCAGACAGCACGAACCGGGTGGCCCTGGTCACCGGCGGCTCGCGCGGCATCGGCCGGGCCACCGTCCACGCGCTCGCCCGCGACGGATTCGACGTCGCCTTCTGCTACCGCTCGGACGACGAGTCCGCGCGGACCCTGGAGAAGGAGGCCGCGGAATCGGGCGTACGGGTGGTGGGCACCCGGGTCGACGTGGCCGACGCGCAGTCCGTACGGGACTGGATCACCGCCACCGAGGACGAGATCGGCCCGGTGAGCGCGGCCGTCACCGCCGCCGGCATCACCCGCGACAACCCGCTGGTCCTCATGGAGGACGCGCAGTGGCGGCAGGTCATCGACACCAACCTGGACGGCGTCTACCACGTCTGCCGGGCCGTGGTCTTCGGCATGATGAAGCGTCGCGGCGGATCGATCGTCAACATCTCCTCGGTCGCCGGTGTCTACGGGCACGGCACCCAGACCAACTACTCCGCGTCCAAGGCCGGGATCATCGGATTCACCCGCGCCCTGGCCAAGGAGACCGGCAGGTCCGGGATCCGCGTCAACGCCGTGGCCCCCGGGTTCATCGAGACCGACATGGTCGCCGCGATGAACGACAAGGCCCGCAAGGAGGCGCTCAAGTCGATCCCGCTGCGCCGCATGGGCACCGCGGACGAGGTCGCCGACCTGGTCGCGTACCTGGTCTCGGACCGTGCCGCGTACATCACGGGCGCGGTGCTCCAGATCGACGGCGGCATCACCATCTGACGCGTGCCGGCACGCGCATCCCCCTGAGAACCCCTGGGAATCCCTGAGAACCAGCCCCCTTGGAGGTGGTGATGGCACGACGCGGACCACGCTGGTACTTCTCCTTCCGCAGCCCCTACTCGTGGATGGCGTACCGGGACCTGATCGGGCAGTACGCGGACGTGGCGGAGCAGATCGAATGGCTGCCGTTCTGGGAGCCGGACGAGCCCACGCTGGAGCACCTGGAGCGCAACAGCATCCAGCTGCCGTACGTCCCGATGTCCAAGGAGAAGCACCTCTACATCCTGCAGGACGTCCGCAGGCTCACCCGGGCCCGCGGTCTGGACATGGTGTGGCCGGTGGACCCCGCCCCCCGCTGGGAGGTCTCGCACCTGGCCTATCTGGCGGCGGAGGAGCAGGGCGCGGGCAGGCGGTTCATCGACGCGGTGTACCGGGCCCGCTGGGAGCTCGGCGACGACATCTCCGCGCCCGACACCATGCGCCGCATCGGCAAGGAGCTGGACCTGGACCCCGAGCTGCTCGCCGGGGCCCACGAGAACCCCGAGGTGCGGGAGCAGGGCCTGGCGGCACTGGACTCCCTGCACAGGGACGGGGTATTCGGCGTCCCCTATTTCATCAGTGGATTCGAAAAGTTCTGGGGTGTGGACCGCCTTCCGCTCTTCGTGGAGATGGTGCGTGCCCGTACGGCAAAACTCGCGGCGAAGAAAGAGGACTGAACCATGGCAACGAACCCGTTCGAGGACGAGACCGCCCGCTACCTGGTCCTGACCAACGACGAGAACCAGCACTCCCTGTGGCCGGCCTTCGCGGAGGTCCCGGCCGGCTGGACCGCCGCGCACGGCGAGGACAGCCGCCAGGGCTGCCTGGACTACATCAACGAGAACTGGACCGACATGCGGCCGAAGTCCCTGGCCGACGCGATGAACGCGGCCTGAACCGGTCCGGCTCGGCCCGGACGTACCGTGGAGCGACGGGCGTTGGCAGCAATGCGCAATGCCCGTCGATCCCCGTCTCCGGCGGATGCGAACGTCGCTCCCGCACAGCTTCTGAGAAATCGATGCCGCTCATGAGCCATTCATTGGTGTGTCCTCCTTTGCCGGGGGCGGATCAGGGTTCTACCGGGCTTGGAAAGACCCCCCGAGAATGCGCACAGGATCGTTTCGCTGCAACTCCCCGGTCGCGAAGAGCAATTCGCATCGAACTCGGCGAGATCGAGGCCGTGCTCGACGCGGACCCCGGCATCGACCGGGCGGCGGTCATCGTCCGCGAGGACCAGCCGGGAGACAAGCGCCTCGTCACCTACGTGGTACCCGCGGGCACGCGGTCGCCTCCACCGCGGAACTGCGCGCCCACGGGTCGATCATTCGATCGCCGGCATGCGCGCCTACGTGACCGGTGGCATCGAGGCGCACCCGGTCAACGCCGATCGCCAGAATCTCCTCCAGCCGGAACCCGCTGCCACGATAGGCCGGTTGATCTATCGCAAGCTGCTCGAAATGGAGTGAGTCGTCCGCTGGTTGACAACTTGCTGCAACCGGCCTTGTGAAGTGCCCTACGGGCGCGGTCGACTTGGCATTCCGCCCGCAGTGAATTCTTTCGGTTCGAACGGAGTTGGCGATGACAGAACCAGCTGTCTCAGCTGAAGGGCTTTCCAAGAAGTACGGTGATTTCCAGGCGTTGCAGGACGTGAACCTTTCGGTGCCCGCCGGAACCGTCCTCGGCCTGCTCGGTCCGAACGGCGCGGGCAAGACCACGACCGTACGCATTCTCGCCACTCTCCTCACACCCGACGCGGGCCAGGCGACGGTCGCGGGCCAGGACGTGCTGCGCAAGCCCGCCGAGGTCCGCAAGCGCATCGGGCTCACCGGGCAGTACGCGGCGGTCGACGCGCGGCTCACCGGCCGGGAGAACATCGAGCTCATCGGCGTGCTGCTGCACCTGGGCCGCAAGGCGGCCAAGGTCAGGGCGGCCGAGCTGCTGGAGCAGTTCGAGCTCACCGACGCGGCGGACAAGCTCGCCAAGAACTACTCGGGCGGCATGCGCCGCCGGCTGGACCTCGCGGCCAGCCTGGTCAGCCGCCCGCCGGTGCTCTTCCTCGACGAGCCGACCACGGGGCTCGACCTGACCAGCAGGATGACGCTGTGGCGCATGGTCAAGGAGCAGGTGGACAGCGGTGTCACCGTGCTGCTGACCACGCAGTACCTGGAGGAGGCAGATCAGCTGGCGAACCGCGTCGCCGTGATCGACAAGGGACGGCTGATAGCCGAGGGCACCCCCGACGAGCTGAAGCGGCGCGTCGGCGGTGACCGCCTGGAGGTGTCCGTCACGGACACCTCCGACCTGGCGGTGGTGACCACGGCACTGGCCTCGCTCTCCGCCGAACAGCCCACCGTCGACCAGGACTCCAGGACCGCGTCCATCGCCCTGTCCGGCGGCATCAAGGCGATCGCCTCGATCTCCGCCGAGCTTGAGGCGGCGGGGGTGGAGCCGCTGGACTTCGCCGTGCGCCGCTCCTCGATGGACGACGTGTTCCTGGCGCTGACCGGCCACAGCAGTGCCGCGTCCGACGACGGCGACCCCCAGCAGCAGGACCTGAACGCGAACGAGAAGGAGGCGCAGTCGGTATGAGCGAGGTGATCACTGATTCGTTCGCGTTGGTGGGCCGTCAGATGCGGCACATCAAGCGGATGCCCGAGCAGCTGATCGGTCTGACGATCCTGCCCGTGGCGTTCGTGGTGGTCTTCGGCTACCTCTTCGGCAGCGCCATGAAGGTGCCCGGCGGGCAGTCGTACCAGGAATACATCATGGCGGGCATCTTCGCGCAGGTGATGCTCAGCACCATCTCCACGACCGCCGTCGGCGTCGCGGGCGACCTCAGCAACGGGATCGTGGACCGCTTCAGGTCGCTGCCGATCTCCCGTACGTCGGTGCTGCTCGGCCGTACGATGTCCGACGCCACGCTCTGCACCTGGTCCTGTGCCGTGATGGCCGTGGTCGGCTACGGGATCGGCTGGCGTGCCCACGAGGGCGTGCTGAAGACGCTCGCGGCCTTCGCGCTGCTCGTCCTGATGGGCTTCACGCTCTCCTGGTTCGGCGCGCTCCTGGGCCTCGTGCTGCGCAGCCCGGAGACCGTCAGCGCCATGTCCAGCATCATCGTCATGCCGCTGGCGTTCCTCTCCAACGCGTTCATCCCGCTCGACGGACTGCCGTACTGGCTGCGGACGATCGCCGAGTGGAACCCGCTGAGCACGGTCGTGTCCGCCTGCCGCGAGCTGTTCGGCAACGGCACGGGCGCCACGAGCGACGCACTGCCCGCCCAGTACCCCATCCCGGGGGCGATACTGCTGCTCGGTCTGATGCTGGCGATCTTCATCCCGCTCGCGAGCCGTGCCTATCAGAAGGCGGCCGCCGCCCGCTGAGCGCACGCCCCGCAGACCGCAGCCCGGCCACCCCACCTGACAGGGGTGCCGGGCTGTCGCATGCGCGGGGAGCGGGGAGCGGAGAGCGGGGAGCGGGGAGCGGGGAGCGGGGAGCGGGGACGGGCTCTCAGCGCTGGGCCTTGAAGATGGTGAACAGGATCCGCAGGATGAGCACACCGCTCACCAGCAGCAGGTTGTAGCCGATCAGCTGGAAGAGGCTAAGCGAGGGGCCGAGCTGGGGACCGCCGCTGGAACGGATCAGCAACACGGCCATCAGCCCGATCGTGCTGGACAGCACCGTCAGCAGCGCCTCGTGCACCAGCGTGCGGACGAACCTGCGGTCGCGGGGGTCGGCGAGCATCCGCACCTGGACGCTGAGGCGGCCGTTCTCGACGGCGCTGGTGATGCGCTCGATGCGCCGCGGAAGGCGCCGCAGGATCGGTGCGAGACCGATCGCCTCGTCCGCGAGGGTCTGGGACAGCGCGTCCGGCTTGAGCCTCTTGGTGTGCAGCGCGACGGCGTACTCGCGCGCTTCGGCGACGATGTCGAACTGCGGGACCAGGCGTTCCAGCGAGCCCTCCATCGTGGCCAGGGAGCGGAACACGGCGGCGATCTCCGGCGGGATGTGCAGCCCGTGCCGGGACACCAGCAGAAAGAGGTCGGCGAACATCTCCCGGTCGGGGCGCAGCCCCGGGGCGAAGTAGCGGGCCAGGAACTGCCCCAGCGAGCGCTCCAGCCGGCGCTCGTCGATGTCCTCGGGGTGGGAGACGAGCTCCAGGAGGGCATCGCAGAGGGCCGCGGGGTCGTTGCGGTGCAGGGCGATGAGCATGTTGCGCAGGGTCGAGCGGAACGTCCGGTCGATGCGCCCCACCGAGCCGAAGTCGAGCAGCCCGAGCCGGCCGTCGCGCAGCACCAGGATGTTGCCGGGGTGGGGGTCGGCGTGGAAGACCCCGCCGACCATGATCTGGTCGAGGAGGCACCCCAGCATCTGCTGGGCCAGCGCCGCGGGGTCGAGCTCCTGCTCCTTGAGCGCCGTCGCCGCGCTGTTCAGGGGGACGCCGTCGAGCCACTCGGTGATCAGCATCCGCTGGGTCGACAGCGTCTCGTACACCTCGGGCAGCCGGATCGCCCGGTCGGCGGCGGAGCGGGCGATGGAGGTCGAGACAGTGGTGATGTTCTGGGCTTCGATGCGGAAGTCCAGCTCCTCGTGGAGGGAGGTGGCGAAGCCCTCGGCGAGCGTGACGGCGCCCATGTTGCGCCCCCAGTCGGTGTGCTTCTGCACCATGTGGCTGAAGCGCAGCAGGATGTCCAGGTCGTCGATCACCACGGAGTGGCTGCTGGGACGCTGGAGCTTCACCACCACCTGGCTGCCGTCCTTGAGCGTGGCCCGGTGGACCTGGGCGATCGACCCGGCGGCCAGCGGCTCGCGCTCGAACTCGTCGAACACCTCGAAGGGGTCGGTGTCCAGCTCTTCCCTGAGTAGCCGCTCCACGTCCGCCCACGGGTCGGGGGTGGCCTGGTGCTGCAACTTGCTCAGCTCGGCGATGAACTCGGTGGGCAGCAGGTCGTACCGGGTGGAGAGGACCTGGCCCATCTTCACGAAGGTGACCCCCGCCTCCTCCATTGCCATGCGCAGCGAACGGGCGAGCCTGAAGCGCTCCTGCGCGGCGGCGGGGCCGGGCCTGACGCTGCCGCGCAGGAACCTGCCCAGCCCGTGCCGCATGAAGATCCGGGTGAGCCGGGCGTACCGTCTGGCCCTGGCCACCCTGCGGCGCATCGACTTGGGCCAGCCGAACACCCCGGCCCAGGTGCCGGGCGGGAAGACGACTTCGGTGAACACGAGGAAGCCCATCGTCACCAGCAGCGCGGCGCCGAACTGGACGGTGACCAGGGCCGGGTACCGCTCCTGGTCGTGCATCGCGAGACCGATCGAAGAGGCGGCGCCCAGCCCGACCGCGGAGGTGAGCAGCGCCCTGCCCTTCCCCAGCTGTATGCCGAGCAGCCGCCTGGCCCCCACGGTGAAGCCGATCAGAACCAAGGAGGTGGTCAGTGCGGCCAGGAGCAGCAGAACAGCCAGATTCATCGCGGCCCTTCAACGTAGCTGTGGTGCGATTCTCACATTTATGACGCCGGTGCGGGCCGGTGGGAGTTGCGCGCTTGCAGGGATGGCACGTTGCTGACAATGGCGATGGCGGGCTTCTTGCGGTCCCGCTGACGACGGCGGCACGAATCGGAAAAGATTGCAGGTCGCTGCCAAGAATTGCCTTTCACATGGTGGCCATGGCGGTGGGGATCCCAGCGGGGTACTCGGACGAGGTGCTGGTGCCGTTCATCGGCGGCAAGGACGTGCACCCACTGACGGACGGCTGCGGACAACTGCCCGCTGCCGCCCGCGATGTCCACGAACAGGTTCGGGCTGTCGGTCGCTGCGCCTGTAAGCATGCGAAGTGCCGGTGCCCGGTGGCCGGGCACCGGCATTTGGCGTTTCAGCTGCTGCGGTAATTCCCCTTACGGTGAATGCGTGAATTGCCGGACAGCTGCCCCGAGTTGATTCCTCAGGAAGTGCGCCGCCGCAGGAAGGAGGCGACGCCGTAGGCGAGCAGCAACCCGGCGACCAGGGACAAGGCGTTGGTCGTGACCATCAGCGAGGGGGGCTGCTTGGCGGGGTCGTCCTGGGGGATCAGCGCGGCGAACGACATCCAGGCGCCCCAGCAGCCCACGGCCCCCGAGCCCGCCCAGGCGACGGCGAGCGGCACCTTCACCGGGAGCCGCAGGAACGTCGTGGCGCGGGGCGCGAAGACGAGCAGCAGCACGCCCGCGACGGCGACGGCCGCAGTGGCGGCGCTGAGGAACTCAAGTGCGTTGAACTCAGCGGTGCGTTCGTCGATCCGCTGCTGCGGCAGCCCGGAGTTCGAGCCCGCCGCCCACATCAGGTGCACCGCGATAGGCACCAGTGCGAGCAGGGCGCCCGCGACGGCGGCCGTGCGCGCCGCACGGCCTTCGTCGCGCGGCAGTTCGCCCATGCGCCCCTGCCAGACATGGCCCCAGCGCTGCCTCGCGTACCGCACGAACAGGATGCCCAGGGTGAGGCCCTGGACGATGAAGCCGCCGTAGACGATGCCGAAGACCCAGTCGTCGAGGAAGGGGTCGCCGTTCGACGACGACTTCTCGGCCGGACCCGAAAAGATGCCGACCGCCAACTGGACCGGGAAGCCCGCCATGATCGGCGTCAGCAGCCCGGTCGCCGCCCACATGGGGAACACGAGCAGGGGGGCGGGCGTACGGCGGCCCCAGGCCTGGGTGAGCACCAGGGCGAGCACGATGACGGCGGCGTCCATCAGCACGGTCAGCGCGTTGACGCTGATCAGCGCGACCCTCGTGCCCTCGTCGAGGAGCGAGCTGCCGCTGGGGATCCCGATGCGACTGCCCGCGATCCAGGCGATCTTGAGCGCGAGGTACGGGAGGCAGGAGGCGATGGCGATGACGAGCAGCACCTGAGACGCCCGGCTAGGCTCGCGGAGCCGGGCGGGAGCCGGAGAGGAAGGGGGGCGCGAGATCTGGGACATGTCCCCAGACTGCCAGCCGCGTACTTTCGGCACCTCCTGCGTTGGCACCTACCTGCCTCCGCCGTGCGGCGGAGACGCGCTCATCCTTCGGGGGCAGGAAGCGACCGCCACAGCGCCCGTGTGTTCTGACCCACGGTGACGGCCGGGGGGAGTG
>NZ_WHOM01000075.1:9668-23920 GCF_009739465.1 Streptomyces apocyni | reverse complement strand
CCGCACTCCCCCCGGGATCCCCGGCACCGTCAGGGGACCAGCCCCTGGAGGTTTACGCGGTAACGCGTCGAGGAGGCGGTGGAGTTCTGGCACAGGCTGTCCTGGACCAGCTGCGCCCGCGCCTTGTCGATCGGGTGCGGCTTGAGCCCGCCGTTCTCGTCGAAGCGCTGGTAGTTCGTGGCGTTGACCCCGTAGACCAGCTGCCGTCGGCTGTCCTCGCTGATCAGGGACTCCGTCGCCATGCCGAAGGCAGTGCCCCCGTGGCCCCAGAACCGGCCGCACCGCCCCAGGTCGGTGACCGTGATGCCCAGCCCGTACTCGCCCACCTGGTTGCCCTGCGGGTCGAGCACCGGCACGGTGCGCTTCATCTCGGCAAGTTGGGCCGCCGGGATCAACCGGCCGGCGAACAGCTTCCGGAAGAAGCGCGCCACGTCCCCGGTGGTCGAGATGAGCTCTCCCGACGTCCAGGCCACCGACATGTTGTAGGTGCTGTAGTCCTTGGCCGGGTCGATCATGCCGAAGAACGACTCGTACGCCTTGGAGTGCGGGCCCCGAATCCTCGGGCTGCTCCCCGGGAAGTAGGTGCGCCACAGGCCGGCGGGCCGGATGACGTTCCGGGTGATGTGCGACGCCGCCGACTGGCCGGTGGCCTTCTCCAGGACCAGGCCGGCCAGCACGTAGTTGGTGCTGGCGTAGGCCCAGCGCTCGCCGGGCTTGGCGACCCGGGGCTGCGCCAGGCCGAGCCGCAGCAGTTCCTCGGGCGTGTACGTGCGGTACCTGTTGTCGTCCAGGTCCTTGGGCGAGCCCTGGTTGAGGGACGGGAACGCCGCGGCGAAGTAGTCCCCCAGGCCGCTGGTGTGGTTGAGCAGCATCCGCACCGTCACCTGCTCGCCCAGGTCCGCGGGGACCAGGGTGCCCAAGTAGCGCCCGATGGGGGCGTCCAGCTCGATGCGTCCCCGGGAGACCTCCTGCAGGACCGCCACGGCGGTGAACGTCGTGGTGATGCTGCCGACCCGGTGCTTGAACCCGGGGCGTACGGGGCGCAGCGTCCGGGTGTCGGCCACACCGGACGCGCCGTTCCACACGGACGTGCCGTCCTTGACCGTGGCGTAGATGCCCGGCATGCCCGCCTCGTGGACCGCGTCCAGGGCGCGCTCCAGACGGTCGCCCCGGCCGGCGCCGTGGGGGGCGGGAGCCGCCCCCGCGGGGGCGGCGAGCCCCAGCAGCACCGAACCGCTGACCAGCCACAGGGCACTGGCCTTCCCTATACGTTTCACACTTCTGCCTTTCTCGGAGTGGTGCGCGCCGGATGGATCTTTCCGGCGAATCCCGTACGGTGGCGCGGGATTCACGGTGGGTGAGGTGAATCCGGTCCTGCGGGAAAACTGTGGGGCGGGTCCTTCCCGGATGCCGCTCAGGACGCGTGGCGCCGCTCGGCCTCACGCATGCGGCGGCGTACGGCGTGCAGCCACTCGTGGCGGCACAGCCCGCCGAAGGGGCGTGCGGCCACGGCCCAGTAGACGCGGAACAGCCGCCGGGTCTTCTCGTCGGCCGACCAGACCCGCGTCTCGCTGCTGAGCACCCCGTCGGCGTGCCGGAAGTTGAACCCGATCTTCGCGTGGCCCGGCTCGTCGAACCCGGGGAAGGTTTCCGGTTCGGCGGAGGGCGGCCGGTTCTCCTGGGTGGCTCCGGGGCGCGCGATCCAGGCGAAGACGACTTCGTTGTCGGTGCGTTCCAGCCGCTGCCCGGCGTCGACCGCTTTCCCGAAGAAGATCCCGTCCCGCGGTGTGCTGGCCTTGCCGAGGGACACCACCTTGATCAGGACGCGGAAGATGGGCATCTCGCCCCAGGTGAGGGTCTCCACGGCGCGGATGACCTCGTCGGACGGACCGTCGACGGCAAGTTCGTGGTACTCCCGCAGGTCCCAGCGCGGGAAGTAGTGGTCGAGTCGCGGGGAGGACTGAGTGGGCATCGTGGTTCCGTTTCTGCTCTGGCGGGCGGCGGGCTGCGCCTCCGGCGGCCGGGGGCGACCGGGGCCCGGAGCGGCCGTGCGCTCCGGGGCCCGTGTACACGGCGTCCGGGTCAGCCGCTGGTACCCGGCCGCACCGGAAGCGAGGCCAGACCCCGGGTGACCGGGTTGGGCAGCCACTGGACCTCGGCCGGGTCGACGGCCAGGCTCAGGTCGGGGAAGCGGCGCAGGATCCGCTCGAAGGCCACCTCGCCCTCCATCCGTGCCAGCGGCGCGCCCAGGCAGTAGTGGATGCCGTGGCCGAAGGCCATCTGCCCGGCCGTCTGGCGGGTGATGTCCAGCCGCTCGGGGTCGGGGAAGCGGTCCGCGTCCCGGTTGGCGGAGAGCACCGAGACGGAGACCAGTTCGCCCTCGGGGATGGTCACTCCGCCCACTTCGAGGGTCTCCAGCACCAGCCGGGGCTGGCCCAGGTTGACGGGGGTCTCCCAACGCAGCACCTCCTCGACCGCGTTGGGCAGCAGGGACCAGTCCGCGCGGAGCGCCGCCAGCTGGCCGGGGTGGGTCAGCAGGGCGTAGATCCCGGAAGTGATCAGGTGCGCCACGGTCTCGACGCCGGCCACCACCATTTGCAGGGCCATGCTGACCTGCTCGGCCTCGTCGAACCGGTCCTCGCCGACGCGCGCCTCGATCATGGCGGTCATGAGGTCGTCGGCGGGTTCGGCGCGCTTGGCCGCGAGGACCCGGCCCATGGTGTCCGCCATGGCCTGGGCGACCACCGGGAACTCCGCCGGGCTCCGCAGCCCGCGGACGACCTCCGCCCACGCGGCGAAGTCCCCGCGCTCGGCCTCCGGAACACCGAGCATCTCGCAGACGACCGCCAGCGGGAGGGGCCAGGCGAGCGCGTCGACGAGGTCCACCTCGGGGCGGTCGGCGATGGCGTCCAGCAGCCGGTCCGTGATCAGCTCCGTCTTGGGACGCAGGTTGGCGAACTGGCGCGGCGTGAAGGCCTTGTTCGCCAGCTTGCGCAGCCGGGTGTGGTCCGGCGGGTCGCTGATGGCCACCTGCATGCCCAGCGGGCCGACCTCGGGCGGCATCCCCAGCTTGGCGAAGAAGGGCCGCAGGTCCTTGCCGAGCCGGGGGTCGGCGTGCAGCGCGCGCACGTCCTCGTACCGGGTGACCAGCCACACCTTCAGCCCCTCGGGCAGCACGGTCTCGTACACCGGCGTGTCCTGCCGGACCTTCGCGAACGGCTCGTGGGGGTTCTGGAAGAACGCCATGTCGAAGAACTGGTCCGGCATGGCTGGGATTTCCTGGGTCACGCTGTGTCCTTTTCTCGAGTGCCCCGCGGGCACGGGTCGGTGGTGGTGGATCACTTGCGCAGCCGGTCGCCCAGCACGCGGGCGATCCGCGCGAGCGGCTCCGGATGGGTCAGCTCGTTGTGGTGGCAGTCGATCGGGTGGACGTGGATGCGGCCCCCCACGTGCTCCCGCCAGCTCTCCGCGGTCGGATCGTCGGCGGACTTGTCGCCGGTCGCGGCGAAGAACACCAGGTCGCCCGCCACCTTCCCGGGGGTGAACCGGCGCATCAGCGAGACGCTGTTGGCCGAGACCCGGCCCAGCGCGGTGATGTGGTGCTCCTCGAAGCTCGCCAGGGCGCTGTCGGTGGTGCGGACCAGCTCCATGACGCGGGCGTGCTCCAGCGGTTCGTCACCCAGCTCCGCCGGGTCGATGCCCACGAAGTGCAGCAGTCCGGCCAGCACGTCCTGCTCCCCGAAGGCCTCGGGCCCGTCGTCGGCGGCGGGTTCGGTGACGTACGCGTCCATGACGCCCAGCAGCGTCACGTCCTCGCCCGCCTCCTGAAGCCGCGCGGCCATCTCGTGCGCGACGAAACCGCCGAGCGACCAGCCCAGCAACTGGTACGGCCCGGTGGGCTGGACCGAGCGGATCTGTCGCAGGTAGTCGTCCGCCATCTCCGCCACGCTCCGCGGCAGCGGCTCGGGACCGCCCATGCCGCGCGCCTGCAACGCGTACACCGGCACCTGCGGGTCGAGGTGGCGGATCAGCCCGGAGTACACCCAGCCGATGCCCGCGGCCGGATGCAGGCAGAACAGCGGCGGCCGGTCGCCGCCGGTGCGCAGCGGCAGCAGCACCTCGAAGGGGTCGCCGTCGTCGTCAGCGCCGAACCGGTCCACCAGTGCGGCCACCGTCGGCGCCGCGAACAGGTGCCTGATGGACAGTTCGACGCCCAGGACGGCCCGGATCCGGGCGGCCAGCCGGATGGAGACGATGCTGTCGCCGCCCAGGTCGAAGAAGTTGTCGTCGATGCCGACCCGGGATACGCCGAGCACCTCGGCGAACAGGGCGCACATCACTTCCTCGCGCGGTGTGCGCGGACCGCGCCCGGTGCCCGCCGCGGTCTCGGGGGCGGGCAGCGCGGCCCGGTCCACCTTGCCGTTGGGGGTCAGCGGCAGGGCGTCCAGCACCACGACGGCACCGGGCACCATGTAGTCCGGCAGCAGGGCCGCCACGTGGGCCCGCAGCACGGCGCCGTCCAGCTGTGCCGCACCGTCGTCGGCGGCCCCGGTCACGTACCCCACCAGGCGCCGCTCGTCCGGGCGGTCCTCGCGGACCAGCGCCGCGGCCTGCGCGACGTCCGGGTGCGCGGCCAGCGCCGCCTCCACTTCACCCAGCTCGATCCGGAAGCCGCGGACCTTGACCTGGTCATCGGCGCGCCCCAGGAACTCCAGCGTGCCGTCCGCCCGCCAGCGGCCCAGGTCACCGGAGCGGTACATCCGCTCCCCTGGTGCCCCGAACGGGTCCGCCACGAACCTCTCGGCGGTCAGTCCGGGCCGGTGCAGGTAGCCCTGCGCCAGACCGGTGCCGGCCAGGTACATCTCACCCGGCACGCCCGGCGGCATCGGGCACAGCGCCCCGTCCAGCACGTACACCCGGGTGTTCCAGATCGGCCGTCCGATCGGCGGCACCTGGGCACCCGCCAGCGGGTCGCTCATCGTGGCGCACACCGTCAGTTCGGTGGGGCCGTACGCGTTGATCATGCGGCGGCCCTCGGACCACCGCTCCACGACGTCGGGCGCGGTCGCCTCACCGGCGACGACCAGCGTCATCCCGGCGGGCAGCGCTTCCACCGGCAGCGCCGCGAGGGCGGCGGGCGGGATCGTCGCATGCGTGATGCCGTGCTGGCGGGTGAGCTCAGTCAACGGCTCGCCAGGCACCAGCCGGTCGGCCGGGGCCAGGACGATCGCCGATCCCGAAAGCCAGGCCATGCACAGCTCCGACACCGCGGCGTCGAAGCTCGGCGAGGCGAACTGGAGCACCCGGCTGCCCGCGCCGACCGCGAACCGCTCGATCTGCGCACCGGCCAGGTTGCCGAGTCCGGCGTGCGTGACCACCACTCCCTTGGGGCGGCCCGTCGAACCCGACGTGTAGATCACGTACGCCGGTGCGGTAGCGGCCAGCGGCGCCCCCCGGTCGGCGTCGACCGGATCGGCGGCCGCGTGGGCCGCGACCGCGGCGGCGGTCTCCGGCGCGTCGAGGACCAGCAGGGCCGCCTCGTCCACGCCCGCCGCCAGCAGGCCGGGCGCCGTCTCGCGCACGCCGATGACCAGGGCGGGCCGTGCGTCGTCGAGCATGTAGGCGATCCGGTCGGCCGGATACGCGGGGTCCACCGGCAAGAACGCGGCCCCCGCCTTGGCGGTGGCCAGCAGGGCGACCGTCCACTCCACCGACCTCGGCACCGCCAGCGCCACGAACCGGCCCGGGCCGATGCCGCGCGAGAGCAGAAGGTGGGCCAGGCGGTTGGCGCGCGCGTTCAGTTCGGTGAAGTCCAGCGTGACGTCCTCGAACAGCACCGCGGGCGCGTGCGGCGTCCGGGCCACCTGCGTCTGGAACAGCTCCGGCAGCACCGCCCCCGTGACCGGCCGGCCGGTGGCGTTCCAGTCCACCAGGGTCAGGTCCCGCTCGGCGGGCGGCAGCAGGTCGATGCCGCTGACGGGCTGCCCGGGGTCGGTCAGCACCGCGTCGAGCACCCGCGCCAGCCGGGCCACCAGCGCCTGCGCCGTCTCCCTGGCGAACAGGTCCGGGCGGTAGTCGAGCCGCAGCCGCAGCCGCTCCCCCGGCACGGTGGCCAGCGCCAGCGGGTAGTGCGTCGCGTCGTGCCCCCGCATGTCGGCCACGCGGAGCGCCGCGGCACCCTCAGGTTCCTCGCCCGCGTCACCGCCCGGGCCGACCGGGTAGTTCTCGAACACCGTCAGCGTGTCGAAGAGTTCGGGCAGCCCCAGCCTCCGCTGGATCTCCGGCAGCCCGACGTGCTGGTACGCCAGCAGCGCGGACTGGCGCTCCTGGAGCGCCGCGAGCATCCCGGACAGCGACGCCTCGGGGCTCACGTGCACCCGCACCGGCACGGTGTTGATGAACAGGCCGACCATCGTCTCGATGCCCGGAACCTCCGGCGGGCGGCCGGAGACCGTCGCCCCGAACACCACGTCGGTGCGGCCCGTCAGACGGGCCAGCAGCACGCCCCAAGCACCCTGTACGACGGTGCTCAGCGTCGTACCAAGCCGCCTCGCGGCGGCGGTGAGCGCCCGAGTGGCGTCCTCCGGCAGCTCCGTCACGACCTGCTCGGGCGCGATCGGCTCGCGCGTCGGATCGGCCGGGGCCACCAGCGTCGGCTCCGTGACGCCCGCCAGCGACGAGGCCCACGCCTCGCCCCCCTCCTCGGGGTCCTGGTCGGTCAGCCACTGGAGGTAGTCGCGGTACGGCGCCACCCGCGGCAGGGTCCGCTCGGCGTCCGCCCCTTCGTACAAGGCCACCAGTTCGCCCATGAGCACGGGCGTCGACCAGCCGTCCAGCAGCGTGTGGTGGCTGGTGAACAGGAAGTGGTGGCGGTCGGTGCCGGTCCTGATCAGGGTGAACCGCAGCAGCGGCGGCGCCGTCACGTCGAAGCGGCGCGCCCGGTCATCGGCCACGATCCGCGCCAGCTCCGTGCCGCGCTCGTGGTCCGCGAGGCCCGTCAGGTCGATGTCCGTCCAGGGCAGTTCCACCTCGGGGAGCACGAGCTGCACCGGCTGGTCCAGTCCGTCGTGGGCGAAGCAGGCCCGCAGGTTGGCGTGGCGACGCAGCAGTCCGGCCGCCGCCGCGCGCAGGGCCGCCGCGTCCAGCGCACCGTCCAGGTCGAACTCCAGCTGGGTGGTGTACACGTCCCGCGCGTCCTGGTCGTACAGCGCGTGGAAGAGCATGCCCTGCTGCAACGGCGTCAGCGGCCACACATCCTCCAGGCGCGGCCGGGCGGCCTCCAGCCGCTCCAGTTGCTCCTGCGTCACGGACACCAGGGGCAGGTCCGACGGGGTGCGCCCGCCGGACTCCGGCCGCCGCGTGTGCTCCGCCAGCAGTTCCAGCATCCGGAACCAGCGCTGTGCCAGGTCCCGTATCTCCTCTTCGCCGAACAGCGCCCGCGGCCAGGTCCAGGTGGCGGCCAGCAGCGGACCGTCCGCGTGGTCCTGCGTGACCGCGTTGACCTCCAGGGCGTGGGCGAACGGCAGCCCGCTGCCGCCTGCGGCAGCGGCGTCGGCCTCGGCCGCCGGACCCCAGCCCGCGCCGTCGCCTCCGGCGGTGGACGCGAACCGGCCCAGGTAGTTGAAGCCGATCTGCGGCTTCGCAAGACCCTCGAGCCGCTCCCGCGTCTCCGGGTTCAGATAGCGCAGCAGGCCGTAGCCCAGACCGTTGTCCGGGATGCTCCGCAGCTGCTCCTTGAGGTGCTTGACCGTGCGGCCCAGTGCCGGGCCGCCGGCCAGCAGCTCCGGCCAGTCGACCTGGCCCGGGTCCAGCCGTACCGGGTACATGCTGGTGAACCAGCCGACCGTACGGGACAGATCGAGGTCCCTGACCAGTTCCTCGCGGCCGTGCCGCTCCAGGTCGACCAGCAGCGCCCCGTCGCCTTCGTGTGTCCGCTGCCGCCGCCAGTCGGCGACGGCCAGGGCGAACGCGGCCAGCAGGACGTCATCGACACCGGCGTGGAACGCGGCAGGCACGCTGGTGAGCAGCTCCGCCGTGGTCGCGCCCGGCAGGGTCAGCGTCACGGCAGCGGCCGTGTCGTCCAGGTCCCGCTCCGGGTCGAGGGGGACCGTGCTCAGCGGTGCGTCGGGCTCTGCCAACGCGTCGGTCCACAACGTGAGTTCACCGGTGCGTGCCGGGTCCTGGGCCGCCGCTTGGAGCAGCTCGGCCCACCGGCGGAAGGACGTGCCGACCGGTTCCAGGGCGATGGGCTCGCCCTCGGCGGCCGACTGCCAGGCAGCGGCCAGGTCCGGCAGCACGATCCGCCAGGACACGCCGTCCACGACCAGGTGGTGGAGCACCAGCAGCAGCCGTCCCGGTGCCCGGTCGCCCGCGTCGAACCACACCACGCGCACCATCGCCCCGGCAGACGGGGAGAGGCGGCCGACCGCGGCCGTGTACTGCTCGGCGACCAGGGCCCGCAGCCCGTCCTCGTCCAGCCCGGACGCGTCCACCCGCAGCAGGCAGTCCGCGGCGGTGACCGCGCCCACCGGAGCGGTCTCCAGCTCCCACCGGCCGGTCCCGCCTTCCTCGTCCGGAGCGGACGTCAGCCGCAGCCGCAGGGCGTCGTGACGGTCCAGTACGGCCTGGAGCGCGGCGGTCAGATGGGCTGCGCCGAGTGCGGCCGGGACCTGCACCAGCGTCGACTGGTGGAAGCCGTCGGGCGATCCGCCGCGTTCGCGCAGCCAGTGCACGATCGGTGTGGGCGGCAGTGTGCCGATCCCGGCGTCCGGGGCTTCCCGCACCGACTCGGTGAGCGTTCCGGCCGCGGCGGCCAGGGCTTCGACCGTCCGGTGCTGGAACACCTCCCGTGGTGAGATCACCAGGCCCGCCCTGCGGGCCCGGCTGACCAGCTGGATGGAGAGGATGCTGTCCCCGCCGAGCTCGAAGAAGCTCGCGTCCACGCTGACGGAGTCGAGCCCCAGCAGCTCGGCGAAGAGAGCGCTCAGTACTTCTTCGCGGGCCGTGCGCGGCGCCCGCCCGCCGCTGCCCGCCGCCACGTCCGGCAGGGGCAGCGCCGCGCGGTCCAGCTTGCCGTTGGGGGTCAGCGGCAGTGCGTCCAGCACCACGAACGCGGACGGCACCATGTAGTCCGGCAGGACGGCCGCCAGCGGCTCGCGCAGCGCGTCCGCGGCGGGCGCGCCTCCGTCGGCGTCCAGCACCGCGTAGGCCACCAGGCGCCGCGCTCCCGGCTGGTCCTCGCGGACCACCACCGCGCTCTGCGCGACACCGGGCTGTGCGGCTAGCGCGGCCTCGATCTCGCCGAGTTCGATGCGGAAGCCGCGGACCTTGACCTGGTTGTCGGCGCGGCCGATGAACTCCAGCTGGCCGTCGACGGTCCAGCGGGCCAGGTCACCGGTGCGGTACAGGCGTCCGCCCGCCGGGCCGAACGGGTCGGCGACGAACCGTTCCGCCGTCAGGGCCGGGCGGCGCAGGTAGCCGCGCGCCTGCCCCAGGCCCGCCAGGTACAGCTCACCCGGTGCACCGGGTGCGACGGGCCTGAGGTGCTGGTCGAGGACGTAGGCGCGGGTGTTCCACACCGGACGCCCGATCGGCGGCGCCTGGTCCCCGCTGAGCGGGTCGCTCATCGTGGCGCACACGGTCATCTCGGTGGGGCCGTACGCGTTGATCATCCGACGGTCCGCCGACCACCGCTCCACCAGCGCCCCGGAGCACGCCTCACCGCCGGTGACCAGCGCCCGCAGCGACGGAAGCGGCACGTCCGGGAGGGAGGCGACCATCGGCGCCGGCATCATCAGATGCGTGGCACGCTCCGCGTCGATCAGCGCGGCCAGTCCCTCACCGACCAGTTCGCTGTCCGGGCCGGGCAGCACCAGGGTCGCGCCGGAGGCCAGCGCCATCACCAGATCCGCGACGGACACGTCGAAGTTCGGCGACACCACCTGCAGCACCCGGCTGGTGCCGTCGATGGCCAGGTTCTCGATGTGCGACGCCGCCATCGTGGCGACACCCCGGTGACTGACCACGACGCCCTTAGGGCGGCCGGTCGAGCCCGACGTGTAGATGGCGTACGCCGCGTGGGCGAGGGTGAGCGGATGGACGCGGTGCGCGTCGGTGGGGTTGCGGGCCGGCTCCGCGTCCACGGCCTCCCGCACCCGCGGGTCGTCCAGCAGCCAGGTACGGGCGGCCTCCGCGGCCCCTTCGGGCCGCACCGCACTGGTGGTGATCACCACGGCGGGCCGGGCGTCGCCCAGCATGTACGCGATCCGGTCGGCCGGATAGCCCGGGTCCACGGGCAGGAACGCCGCACCGGCCTTGGCCACCGCGAGCACCGCGGTCACCAGCTCGGGCGAACGCGGCAGCGCCAGCGCCACGAAGTCCTCCGGGCCGACACCTTCGGCGATCAGCCGGTGCGCGAGCCGGTTGGCCCGCTCGTTGAGCTCGCCGTAACTGAGCGCCGTCCCCTCGAAGGTGACCGCGGTCGCCTCAGGCGTACGGGCCGCCTGCGCTTCGAACAGCTCCGGCAGCGGCGCCGCCGCCACCTCGTGGGCGGTGTCGTTCCACTCGTGGAGCACACGGTCGCGCTCGGTGGCCGACAGCACCTCCAGGGCGCCGATCGCCAGGCCCGGTTCGGCCGCGGCGGCATCCAGCAGCCGCTCCAGCCGGTCCACCAGGGCCCGCACCGTCTCCCGGTCGAACAGTTCCACGTTGTACTCGACGACGCCGTGGATTCCGTCAGGGGAGCCGTCCGCCGCCCTGCGCTCGGCCAGCGTCAGCCCCAGGTCCAGCTTGGCCGTGCCGGTGTCCACCGGCTCCATGCCCACCCGCAGGCCCGGCAGGTCGAGGGTCGCCTCACGCTGGTTCTGGAGCGTCAGCATCACCTGGTACAGCGGGTGGTGGGCCAGGGTCCGCTCCGGGTTCAGTGCCTCGACCAGCTGCTCGAACGGCACGTCCTGGTGGGCGTAGGCGGCCAGCGCCGTCGTCCTGGCCCGGTCGACCAGCTCGGTGAAGCTCGGGTCGCCCGAGGTGTCCGTGCGCAGCACCAGGTTGTTGAGGAACAGGCCGACCAGGTCCTCCAGGGCCTCGTCGGTGCGCCCCGCCACCGGAGTGCCGATCGCGATGTCGGTTCCGGCGCCGAGCCGGGTCAGCAGTGCGGCGAGTCCCGCCTGGAGCACCATGAAGAGCGTGGCCCGCCCTCCATCGGCCACCGCCAGCAGTCGCTGGTGCAGCTCGGGCGGGAGCGCGAACTCCAGGGTGTCGCCCTGTCGGCCCGCCACCGCGGGCAGCGGCCGGTCGGCGGGCAGCTCCAGGCGCTGCGGCAGCCCCGCCAGCGTCTCCCGCCAGAAGGCCAACTGCCGGGAAACGGCGCTGTCCGGATCGTCCTCGCTGCCCAGCACGTCGCGCTGCCACAGCGTGTAGTCCGCGTACTGCACAGGAAGCGGCGCCCACGCGGGCTCCGCCCCCGCGGACCTGGCCTCGTACGCCGTCGCCAGGTCGCGGGCCAGCGGTCCCGACGACCAGCCGTCCGCCGCGATGTGGTGCAGCGCCAGCAGCAGTACGTGGTCGTCGTCGGCCACCGAGAACAGCCGGGCCCGCAGCGGCGCCTGCGCGGTGATGTCGAAGCCCTCCCGCACGGCCTCGTCCAGCGCCCGGCGCAGCCCGTCCGCACCGGTCTTCACCACCGGCAGCGCGGGCGCGGCCACCGCCGCGTCCAGCACCTGCTGCCGCGGCACGCCGTCGGTGTCGGGGAAGACCGTCCGCAGGCTCTCGTGCCGGGCCACGACGTCCGCCAGGGCGGCGCGCAGCGCGTCGCGGTCCAGTTCGCCGGCCAGCCGGAAGGCCAGCGGGATGGTGTACGCCGCGCTCGGCCCGTCGAAGCGGTGGGTGAACCACAGGCGGCGCTGCGCGAAGGAGAGCGGCACGGCGTCGGGCCGTTCGACGCGGGTCAGCGCTGTGCGCGCCCGCTGCGCCCCGGACAGCCGGTCGGCGAGAGCGGCCACGGTGGGCGCTTCGAACAGTGCCCGGATCGGGAGTTCCGCGCCCAGTTCGGTGCGGACGCGGCTGACCAGTCGGGTGGCCAGCAGGGAGTGTCCGCCCAGGGCGAAGAAGCTGTCGTCGATCCCGACCGCGGGCACGCCGAGCAGTTCGGCGAACAGCCGGCACAGCAGTTCCTGCCGGGGGTTCTCCGGGCCGCGCAGCACGCCGTCCGAGTGGAACTCCGGGGCGGGCAGGGCCTTGCGGTCCAGCTTGCCGTTGGGGGTCAGCGGCAGCGCGTCCAGGACGACGACAGCCGCCGGGACCATGTACTCGGGCAGCACGGCCCCGACGTGCCGTCGCAGCTCCGCCGGTTCCGGCCGCTGCCCGGCCACCGGTACGACGTAGCCGACCAGGCGCTTGTCGCCGGGCCTGTCCTCGCGGACCAGCGCGACGGACCTGGCTACGTCGGGGTGCGCGGCCAGCGCGGTCTCGATCTCGCCGAGTTCGATGCGGTAGCCGCGGACCTTGACCTGGTGGTCGACGCGCCCGATGAACTCCAGCTGCTGGTCGGCGGCCCAGCGCACCAGGTCGCCCGTCCGGTACATCCGGCTGCCCGTCCGGCCGTACGGGTCGGCGACGAACCGTTCGGACGTCAGGTCAGGCCGCCGCAGATAGCCGCGGGCCAGCCCCGCGCCCGCGATGTACAGCTCGCCCGCGACACCGGGCGCGACCGGGCGCAGCGCCTCGTCGAGCACGTACACCCGTGTGTTGTGGACGGGGCGGCCGATGACCGGGGCCCCGGGGCGGTCCGTGAGTTCCGCGGCGGTCGACCAGACGGTGGTCTCGGTCGGCCCGTACAGGTTGGTCACCCGCGCGCCCGCGGTGTCCAGGGCCGCGGCCAGCCCGCCGGGCAGCGCCTCGCCGCCCACCAGCGCCCTCGTACCGCGGACCGCGTCGGGGAACTCGGCGACCAGCGCCTGCCACAGCGACGGGGTGGCCTGCATCACCGTGCCGCCGTGCCGGGCGAGCAGAGCCGCCAGCGCCGCCGGGTCGAGCACCGTCGCCTCGTCGGCGACGACGACCGCGGCGCCCGCGAGCAGCGGCAGGTACGCCTCCAGCGCGAAGATGTCGAAGGCGCTGGTGGTCACCGAAACCAGCCGGTCGTCCGCCGCCATCGGGAAGCGGTCGGCCATGGACATCAGGAAGTTGTCGAGGGCCGACACGGGCACCACGACGCCCTTGGGGCGGCCGGTGGACCCCGAGGTGTAGAGGACGTACGCCGCGGCCGACGGGTGCGCGGCCGCGCCCCGGTCGGAGTCGGACAGGTCGGTGTCCGCGTACGCCGCCAGCTCGTCACGGGTCCCGGGCGCGTCCAGGAGCAGCGAGGGGGCGGAGACCGGCGGGAGTTCGACACCGTAGCCGGTCACCACCAGCACCGGTCCCGAGTCCTCCAGCACGTAGCCGATCCGGTCCGCCGGGTGGTGCGGGTCGATCGGCACGTACGCCGCGCCGCTCTTGAGCACGGCCAGGTGCGCCACCAGCAGGTCGGCGGAGCGGGGCAGGGCCACCGCCACCCGGTCGTCCAGGCCCACGCCCCGGCGCAGCAGGCTCCGGGCGAGCCGGTTCGCCTGGGCGTTGGCCTGTGCGTACGTGAGGGCCAGGTCACCGAAGAGCACGGCAGGGGCGTCGGGCGTACGGGCCGCCTGGGCTTCGAACAGCCGGAGCAGACCCTCCGCGGGGACCGCCCGTGCCGTGGCGTTCCACTCCTCCAGCAGCCGGTGCCGCTCGTCGGCGGTCAGGACGTCGGCGTCCGTGAGCCGCTGGTCGGGGTCGGCGACCAGGACCTCCAGCAGCCGCACCAGGCGCCTTCCCATCGCCTCGGCGGTCGCCCGGTCGAACAGGTCGGTGCGGTACTCGACGGTGCCGCGCACGCCCTGTGCCGCGCCGTCCGCCGCGAACTGCTCCGCGAAGCCGAACGACAGGTCGAACCTGCTGGCGCCCGTGGGCACCGCCACGGACTCGGCCCGCAGCCCCGGCAGCCGCAGCTCGGCGCCCGGGGTGTTCTGCAGGGACAGCATGGTTTGGACGAGGGGGTGGCGGGTGAGGGAGCGCTCGGGGTTGAGGGCTTCTACGAGGCGTTCGAAGGGGAGGTCTTGGTGTGCGTAGGCGGTGAGGTTGGTGGTGCGGGTGCGGTTCAGGAGTTCGCGGAAGGTGGGGTTGCCGCTGGTGTCGGTGCGCAGGACGAGGGTGTTGATGAAGAAGCCGACGAGGTGGTC
>NZ_WHOM01000075.1:0-9618 GCF_009739465.1 Streptomyces apocyni | reverse complement strand
CAGCAGGGAGTGTCCGCCCAGGGCGAAGAAGCTGTCGTCGATCCCGACCGCGGGCACGCCGAGCAGTTCGGCGAACAGCCCGGCGAGGATCTCCTCCTGCGGGGTGCGCGGCGCCCGGCCGGTGCTCGCCGTGTCCACCTCCGGCATGGGCAGGGCCTTGCGGTCCACCTTGCCGTTGGGGGTCAGCGGCAGCGCGTCCAGCACCACGAACGCGGACGGCACCATGTAGTCGGGCAGCACATCGCCCAGACCCTTGTGCAGCAGCGTCGGCTCCAGCCGCTCGTCCGGTCCGGGGACGACGTAGCCGACCAGGCGCTTGTCGCCGGGCCTGTCCTCGCGGACCAGTGCGACGGCCTGGGTGACACCGGGCTGCGCGGCCAGCGCTGCCTCGATCTCGCCGAGTTCGATGCGGAAGCCGCGGACCTTCACCTGGTCGTCGGCGCGGCCGATGAACTCCAGCTGGCCGTCGACGGTCCAGCGGGCCAGGTCACCGGTGCGGTACAGGCGTCCGCCCGCCGGGCCGAACGGGTCGGCGACGAACCGCTCCGCCGTCAGGGCCGGGCGGCGCAGATAGCCGCGCGCCTGCCCCAGACCCGCCAGATACAGCTCACCCGATGCACCGGGCGCGACGGGCCTGAGGTGCTGGTCGAGGACGTAGGCACGGGTGTTCCACACCGGACGCCCGATCGGCGGCGCCTGATAGCCGCTGAGCGGGTCGCCCATCGTGGCGCACACGGTCATCTCGGTGGGGCCGTACGCGTTGATCATCCGACGGCCCGCCGACCACCGCTCCACCACATCAGGCGCGGTCGCCTCGCCCGCCACGATCAGGGTCATCCCCTCGGGCAGCGCGTCGGTCGGCAGCGCGGCGAGCGCGGCGGGCGGGATCGTGGCGTGCGTGACGGCGTGTTCGGCGACGAGCTCGCTGAGCGGGTCGCCGGGCAGCAGCCGGTCGGCCGGGGCCAGGACCACGGTGGAGCCGGAGAGCCAGGCCATGCACAGCTCCGACACGCTCGCGTCGAAGCTGGGCGAGGCGAACTGGAGCACCCGGCTGCCCGGCTCGACGCCGAAGCGCTCGATCTGTGTGCCCGCCAGGTTGGCCAGACCGCTGTGGGTGACCACGACGCCCTTGGGCCGGCCGGTCGAACCCGACGTGTAGATGACGTACGCCGCGTGGGCCGGATCCAGTGGGGCGACGCGATCGGCGTCCACCAGGTCCGTGTCCGGCCGCGCGGCCAGCGCCGCGGCGCAGGACGGGGCGTCCACGAGCAGCAGCCGGTCCCGGTCAGCGCCCGCGGCGGCGACCCGGTCCGCCAGCCGGGCCGTGGTGATGACGAGTGCGGGCCGGGCGTCGTCGAGCATGTAGCCGATGCGGTCGGCCGGGTAGTCGGGGTCCACGGGCAGGAACGCCGCACCGGCCTTGCCGACGGCGAGCAGGGCGACGGCCCACTCCACCGAGCGCGGCAGTGCCAGCGCCACGAACTGCTCCGCACCCACACCGCGTGCGACGAGCTCGTGCGCCAGCCGGTTGGCCCGGGCGTTCAAGTCGGCGAAGGACACCGCCGTGTCCTCGAAGCGCAGCGCGACCGTCTGCGGCGTACGGCCTGCCTGGGCCTGGAACAGCTCCGGCAGCGGCGCCCGCGACACCTCTCGCGCCGTGTCGTTCCACTGCTCCTGGGCCCGCCGCTCGTCGGCGCTGAGCACCTCGACCTGTCCGATCGGCCGCTTGGGATCCGCGGCCACCGCCTCCAGCAGCCGCACCAGTCGCGCGGCCAGGGTGTCCACCGACGCCCGGTCAAAGAGGTCGCGGCTGAAGTGGACCACGCCGTCGATGCCCTCAGGGGCGCCGTCCGCCGCCTTGCGCTCGGCCAGCTCGAAGGCCAGGTCGAACTTGGCGGTCGCCACTCCCACCGGCTCCCGCTCGGCCCGCAGCCCCGGCAGGCTGATGTCCGCCACCGCCGCGGTCTGCAGGGACAGCATGGTTTGGACGAGGGGGTGGCGGGTGAGGGAGCGCTCGGGGTTGAGGGCTTCTACGAGGCGTTCGAAGGGGAGGTCTTGGTGCGCGTAGGCGGTGAGGTTGGTGGTGCGGGTGCGGTTCAGGAGTTCGCGGAAGGTGGGGTTGCCGCTGGTGTCGGTGCGCAGGACGAGGGTGTTGATGAAGAAGCCGACGAGGTGGTCAAGGGCTTCGTCGGTGCGTCCTGCGATGGCGGTGCCGATCGGGATGTCGTGTCCCGCGCCCAGCTTGGTGTACAGCGCGCTCAGTGCGGCTTGCAGGACCATGAAGAGGCTGGTGCCGGAGTCCCGTGCCAATGCCAGCAGGTCTGCGTGCAGCTGCGGCGGGAGGGTGAGGGAGATGGCGTCGCTGGGGAAGTCGCTGGCTGCCGGGCGGGGCCGGTCGGTCGGCAGCCCCAGCTCCTCGGGCAGCCCCGCGAGTGCGGTGGTCCAGTGGGTGAGCTGCTGGCTGATGGGGCTCTCGGGGTCGTCCTCAGTGCCCAGGACATCGCGCTGCCACAGGGTGTAGTCGGCGTACTGCACCGGCAGCGGTGACCACTGCGGCTCCGTACCGCCACAACGAGCGGTGTACGCCGCGGCGAGGTCACGTGCGAGCGGGCCCATCGACCAGCCGTCACCCGCGATGTGGTGCAACACCAGCAACAGCACATGCTCGTCCCCGGCCATCGAGAACAACCACGCCCGCAACGGCACCTCGACCGTGAGGTCGAACGCCGCGCCCGTGGCATCGGCCAGCAGCGCGCCCAGAGCCTCCTCGTCGGTCTCCACGACGGACAGTGCGACCCGCGCCGCGTCCATGGACAGCACCTGCTGCCGTGCCGCTCCGTCCACCTCGGGGAAGACCGTCCGCAGGCTCTCGTGCCGGGCCACGACATCGCCCAGCGCCGCCTCCAGCGCATCCCGGTCCAAGTCGCCGGAGAGCCGGAGCGCGACGGGGATGTTGTACGAGGCGTCCGACGGCTGGAAGCGGTTGAGGAACCACAGGCGGCGCTGCGCGAACGACAGCGGCACCACCTCGGGCCGCTCGACACGGGTCAGCGCCGTGCGCGCCCGCTGCGCCCCGGACAGCCGGTCGGCGAGAGCGGCCACGGTGGGCGCCTCGAACAGCACCCGGATCGGGAGCTCCGCACCCAGTGCCGTACGGATACGGCTGATCAGACGGGTGGCCAGCAGCGAGTGCCCGCCCAGCTCGAAGAAGCTGTCGTCGATCCCGACCGACGCCACCCCGAGGAACTCGGCGAACAGCCCGGCGAGGATCTCCTCCTGTGGCGTCCTGGGCAGCCGCCCGACGGCCGCCGTCCCGAGGTCGGGTGCCGGAAGCGCCTTGCGGTCCACCTTGCCGTTGGGCGTGAGCGGGACCGTGTCCAGCACCACGAACGCGGACGGCACCATGTACTCCGGCACCGCGGCGGCCACCCGCTCGCGCAGTTCGCCCGTCGACGGCATCGCGGCGCCGGGAGCCATCGCCGCGTACCCCACCAGACGCCGGTCGCCCGGCCGGTCCTCCCGCACCAGGGCCACCGCCTGGGCGACGTCCGGGTGCCCGGCCAGCGCGGCCTCGATCTCGCCGAGTTCGATGCGGTAGCCGCGCACCTTCACCTGGTCGTCCAGCCGCCCCAGGTAGTCGACGTTCCCGTCCGCCGCCCACCGGGCCAGGTCGCCCGTGCGGTACATCCGGCTGCCCGGAGGGCCGAACGGGTCGGCGACGAAGCGCTCGGCGGTCAGCCCCGACCGGTTGAGATAGCCGCGGGTCACCCCGACGCCCGCCACGTACAGCTCCCCCGCGACGCCGACCGGCGCCGGACGCAGGGCGCTGTCCAGTACGTACACCCGGGTGTTCCAGATCGGGCGGCCGATCGACACGCCGCCCGCGGGCACCGGGTCGCCGGGCGCGATCCGGTACTCCATGCAGCCCACCGTCGTCTCCGTGGGCCCGTACTCGTTGATCACCGTGGCGCCCGGCCGGCGCCGCCGCCACTCATCCAGCACCTCGCCGAGCAACTGCTCGCCACCGATGACGATCTCTCCGGTCGGCGAGAACTCCTGGGGCAGGGCGCTGAGCAGCGGAACGTGGGCCGGCGTCACCTTGAGGAAGGTGCACCCGGCGCGCGGGGCGCCACCGGTGTCCGGCTCCTCCTCTTCCAGGCCCGCCACCAGCACCTGACCGCCGGAGATCAGCGGGGCGTACGTGGCCGTCACCGTCAGGTCGAACGAGACGGGGGAATGCAGCACGGCCGTGCCGCTCGTGCTGGGGTAGGCGTTCCGCGAGAACACCAGGTACGAGGTCAGCTGGCGGTGCTCCACCAGCACGCCCTTGGGGCGCCCCGTGGAACCGGACGTGTAGATCACGTACGCCGCGTTCGACGGAGTCAGCGGGGCCGTACGGTCCGCGTCCACCGGGTCGGTCACCGGGCGGGCGGCCAGCGCGGCGACCGTGTCCGCCGCGTCCAGGACCAGCCGGGGCGTGCCCTCGGTCGCGGGCAGCTCGGCACCGGTCGCGGTGTCGGTCAGCAGCAGCGCGGGGCGCGCGTCGGCGAGCATGTACGCGATCCGCTCGGCCGGGTAGTCCGCCTCGATCGGCACGTACGCGGCACCGGACTTCAGCACCGCCAGCAGCGCCACCAGCAGATCGGCCGAGCGCGGCAGCGCCAGCGCCACGAACCGCTCAGGACCCGCGCCGGCGGCGATCAGCTGGTGCGCGAGCCGGTTGACCCGCGCGTTGAGCTCCGCGTAGCTGAGGGTGGTGTCCCCGCACACCACCGCCGGGGCGTCCGGCGTCCGCGCCACCTGGGCCTCGAACAGTTCCGGCACCGTACGCCGGTCGGTGTCGCGGGCCGTGGCGTTCCACTCCTCCAGCACCCGCCGCCGCTCGGCCGGATCCTGCACGTCCACCCGCCCGACCGGGAGGTCGAGGTCGTCCGCCAGGGTCTCCAGCACCCCCAGCAGGCTGTCGGTCAGCCGCTGGGCCTCCTCCCGTGTGAACAGGTCGGGACGGTGGTTGACCTGGAGCTGGAGCCGCGGACCCGGGATGGCCACCACGTTGAGCGGGTAGTGGTTGGCGTCCCGGCCCTCGCCTCCGACGACGCGTATCCCGCCGACCGCCTCCTTGCCCGCCTCCGCGTCGAACGGATAGTTCTCGAACACCACCAAGGAGTCGAAGAGGTCACCGGTACCCACGAACCGCTGGATCTCGGCCAGCCCCAGGTACTGGTGCGCCATCAGCGCGCTCTGCTCCCGCTGGATGCGCCCCAGGGCGTCGAGCAGCGACTCCGCCGGGTCCAGCCGCACCCGCACCGGAAGGGTGTTGATGAACAGCCCGACCATGCTCTCCACGCCTGGTATCTCCGGCGGGCGGCCGGACGTGGTGGTGCCGAACACCACGTCGTCGCGGCCCGTCAGACGGCTCAGCAGCAGCGACCACGCGGCCTGCACAACGGTGTTCATGGTCAGCCCGTGCGCCTGCGCCCGCTCGGTGAGCCGCGCCGTCAGTTCCTGCGACAGCTCCGCCGACACCCGCTCGGGCAGCAGCGGCTCCCGGCTCGGGTCCGCGGGAACCAGCAGCGTGGGCTCCTCCACCCCGCCCAGCGCCGCCCGCCAGGCTGCCTCGGCCGCGCCCCGGTCCTGCCCGGCCAGCCACGCCAGGTAGGTGCGATACGGCGTGACCGGCGGCAGCGCCGACGCGTCGCCCTGTCGCGCGTACGTCTGGAACAACTCGGCGACCAGCACCGACGTGGACCAGCCGTCCAGCAGGATGTGGTGGTTGGTGACGACGAACCGGAACCGGTCAGCGGCCAGCCGCACCAGCCCGAACCGCACCAGCGGCGGCTTGGACAGGTTGAACCGCCGCGCCCGGTCGGCGGTGAGCAGCCGCTCCAGCTCCGCCGCCCGCGCGTCCTCCGGAAGCCCGCTCAGATCGGCCTCGCGCCACGGCAGCGGCACCTCACGGCGGATCAGCTGAACCGGCTGGTCCACGCCCTGATGCCGGAACCCGGCCCGCAGGTTGGCGTGACGCGCCAGCATGGCCCGCGCCGCCGCCTTCAGCGCCGGGACGTCCAGCGCGCCCTCCAGCTCGAAGACCAGCTGCACGGTGTACACGTCCGGCGCCTGCTCGTCGTACAGGGAGTGAAAGAGGATGCCCTCCTGCAACGGCGAGAGGGGCAGGATTTCCTCAACTCGTGACTGCTTCACTCCGGGGTCCCCCAGTCGTCCATGGACTCGTCGAACTCGTCGAACTCGGCGTCTTCGTCTTCGTCTTCGTCGTGCATGAGCAGATCGATCTGGTCCTGAGACAGCGACACCAGCAGATCGGACGGCGTGTAGCCGCCTGCTTCCGGATCGGCGGAGTGCGTCACCAGGGCCCGCAACGCGCGGAACCACGCCTCGGCGAGCTCGCGGACCTCCGCTTCGGGGAACAGGCCCGCGGCCCACGTCCACGTCGCGGCCAGCCGCGGTCCTTCGGGATGGTCCTGCGTCAGGGCGTTGAGCGTCAGACCGTGGGTGAGCGCCATGCCCGGATCCCCGGTGTCCAGGTCACCGGTCGGCACGGCCATCCACAGGGCGTCGGTGTCCGCCGCCCCCGGGAACCGGCCCAGGTAGTTGAAGCCGATCTGCGGCTTCGCCAGACCCGCGAGCCGCTCTCGCGTCTCCGGGTTCAGGTAGCGCAGCAGCCCGTAGCCGAGCCCGTGGTCGGGGACGGCGCGCAGCTGCTCCTTCACCTGCTTCAGCGCCTCGCCCGCCGCCGGTCCGCCGGACAGGGCCTGGGCGATGTCGAGGGCGCCCAGGTCCAGCCGCAGCGGATGGGCCGAGGTGAACCAGCCGACCGTCCGGGACAGGTCGATGCCTGGCAGCACGTCCTCGCGGCCGTGCCCCTCCAGGTCCACCAGGAGCGAACCCGCGGCGTCCGAGCCCCGGGTGCGGCGCCACTGGCCGACGGCCAGCGCCAGACCCGTCAGCAGTACGTCGTTGATCCCGGCGTGGAAGGCGGCCGGCACGCTCGTGAGCAACGCCTGCGTGGCCTCCTCGTCCAGCGTCAGCGTGAGCGTCCGTGCGGTACCCGTCGTGTCGCGGGCCGGATCGAGGGCGCGGTGCGCCAACGGCGGGTCCGCCACATCCAGGGTCCTGGTCCACAGCGCGAGCTCCGCGACCCGCTCCTCCCGCAGGGCCAGGGCGTCCAACTCCCGGGCCCAGGTGCGGAAGGACGTGCCGACCGGTTCCAGGGCTGCCTGCTGCCCCGTCGCGCCGGCTTCCCAGGCGGTGGCCAGGTCGGGCAGCAGGATGCGCCAGGACACACCGTCCACCACCAAGTGGTGAACGACCAGCAGCAGTTTGCCGGGCGTGTCCGGTCCCGCGTCGAACCACACGGCCCGCACCATGGCACCCGACTCCGGTGCCAGCGCGGCGTGTGCGGCCCTGGCGTGTGCGGACATCGTGTCCCGCAGCGCGCTCTCGTCCAGCCCCTTGACGACGACGCGCTCGACGCAGTCCGCCGCTCGTACGCTGCCGCGCTCGGGAACCTCAAGCGACCAGGCGTCACCGTCACCGCGAACCAGCCGGGCGCGCAGCGCGTCGTGGTGGTCGAGCACGGCCTGGAGCGCGGAGGTGAGCCGGTCCTCGCCCAGTGCCGCCGGTACCAGCACCAGCGCCACCTGAGCGAACTGGTCGACGGGCGTGCCCAGTTCCCGCAGCCAATGCATGATCGGCGTGAGCCGTACGTCACCGAGCCCCGCGTCCGGGTCCTCCACCACGGCCGCCTCCGCGGACGTCGCCACGGCCGCCAGCGCCGCTACGGTCCGGTGCTCGAAGACCTCCCGGGGCGTGAACACGAGGCCGGCCTTGCGGGCCCGGCTGACCAACTGGATGGAGACGATGCTGTCTCCGCCGAGTTGGAAGAAGCTGTCGTCGATGTTGATGGTGGGGAGGCCGAGGGTTTCGGCGAAGAGGTCTGCGAGGAGTTTCTCCTGGGGGGTGCGGGGTTCGCGTCCGGGAGTGGTGGTGTATTCGGGTGCGGGCAGGGCTTTGCGGTCGAGTTTGCTGTTGGGGGTCAGCGGCAGCGTGGTCAGGGTCACGAACGCGGCCGGGATCATGTACTCGGGCAGGGTGGTGGCCAGGTGCGCCCGCAGTTCCGATACGTCGGGGGCATGATCACCGTCGGGAACCAGGTAGCTGACGAGGCGTTTGATGCCGGGCTGGTCCTCACGGATCAGGGTGACGGCCTGGGTGATGTGGGGGTGGGTGGTGAGGGTGGTGTTGATCTCGTCGAGTTCGATGCGGTAGCCGCGGAGTTTGACCTGCTGGTCGGTGCGGCCCAGGTAGTGGATCTGCCCGTCCCGGGCCCATAGAGCCGCGTCCCCGGTGCGGTACATGCGCTCACCCGGTGCCCCGAAGGGGTCGGCGGTGAAGCGTTCGGCAGTCAGGGAAGGCCGGTTCAGGTATCCGCGGGCCAGACCCGGCCCAGCGATGTACAGCTCACCCGCGGTCCCGGGAGGTACCGGGCGCAGGGCTGAATCCAGGATGTAGGTACGGGTGTTGGCGATCGGTGTGCCGATGGGGGGCTGGCCGGTGCCCGGGGGCAGGGCGGTGGTGACGGTCGCAGCGACGGTGGACTCGGTGGGTCCGTACGCGTTGACCAGGCGCACCTTGGGGGCCCAGGTGTTGACGAGATCGGGTGTGCTCGCGTCACCGCCGATGATCAGGGTGTGCAGATCCGGATAGGCACGCTGGGGAATGGTCGCCAGCGCTGCGGGCGGGATGAGGGTGTGGGTGATCCGCAGGCCGGTCAGGACGTCGGCGAGAGTTTCGTCGGCGAGCGGTCCCGGGGGCGGGATGACCAGAGTGGCGCCGGTCGTGAAGGCCATGCACAGCTCCAGCACGGAAGCATCGAAGCTGGGCGAGGCGAACTGGAGCACGCGGTGGCCGGTGCTGACCTGGAATCGTTCGGCTTCCATCCGGGCGAAGGAGGGGATACCGGTGTGGGTGACCGCGACGCCCTTGGGCTTACCCGTCGAACCAGAGGTGTAGATCAGATACGCCGGGTGCTCCGGACGCAGCACCATGGTGCGGTCCCCGTCTGACAGATCATGCGCCGGGTATTCGGCCAGCTCCGCGACGGTCTGCGCTGTGTCCAGGACCAGGACGTTGCTGTCGCCTGTCGTGACCCGTCCGGTCAGGCCGGAGAGGGTGAGGACGCGCGTGGGGCATGCGTCGGTGAGCATGTGGGTGATCCGGTCGGCCGGGTAGTCCGGGTCGATCGGCAGGTAGGCGGCACCGGTCTTCAGCACCGCGAGTTGAGCGGTGGTCATGTGCCCGGAGCGGGGCAGGACCAAAGCCACGATCTGCTCCGGACCAACCCCCAGCACAGTCAGATGACGGGCCAGACGGTTGGCGGCGGCATTCAGCTCCGCATAGGTGTGCTGGATGCCGTTGTCATCCAGAGCGATGGCATCCGGGGTACGGGCGACCTGGGCCTGGATCAGATCCGGCAACGTGCCACCGGGAACATCGACTCCGGTGTCGTTCCAGCCAGTCAGAACCAGCTCACGCTCATCGGCCACCAGCAGGTCCAGACGCGAGACAGGCTGGTCCGGGTCGTCGGCCAGGATCTCCAGA
>NZ_WHOM01000074.1 GCF_009739465.1 Streptomyces apocyni | reverse complement strand
CGCGCTGCCCGGACGTGGCGACGGCGGTCCGGGCACGGGTGCGCCCGGCCAGCGCTCCGGACTCCAGCAGAACGGCTCCCCGCAGAACGGCTTCCAGCAGGGCCCTCCGCAGCAGAACGGGCCCCAGCAGAACGGCCCGCAGCAGGGCGGCGCCCCGCAGGGCAGGCCCGTCCCCGGCGACGGCTTCGCCGCGCGACGGTCCGGCAGTACGGGCATGGGTACGGGCCAGGGCCAGGGCGCCGGCGCGCCCGGCGACTCCGGTATCCCGACCCGCTCGGATGTGTTCGGCGGCGCTGGTGCGGGTCCCGCGGGCGGCCAGCAGGCCCCGCAGGGCGGCCACGCCTCCCCGCCACAGCAGCGCACCACCCACAACTCCGGTGGCCGCGACGACCGTCAGCCCCAGCTGCCCCCGCGGGGTGGACCACGCGGCGAGCTGCCCGGTGGCAACCAGCAGCCGCGCGTACCCACCTGGAGTGACCAGAGCGCCCAGCCGTCGGCCGGCCCTGACCGGCCCGACCGCCAGGACACCCCGCGCGAGCACCAGGAGCCGGACGCCACCGCGCCGTTCCCCCGCCCGGACGTCAACGGCCCGCGCCACGAAGGCCTGCCGCAGCGCCCCGAGTTCAGCCGCGTCCGCCCCAACGACCAGCAGGGCCAGCCCGGTCAGCACGGCCAGCCCGGTCAGCAGGGCCAGCCGCAGCGCCAGCAGCCCGAGCCCCCGCGCGGCGCCGACCAGCGCCCCCGCGCCCTGCCGCAGCGCCCCGAAGGCCCGATGGGCGCCGGGGCCCGCAACGGCGCCCGGGACACCGCGGACTTCGCGATACCGCAGCCCCCGGAGCCCCGCCCCGCGCAGCAGCAGCGCCCCGAGGAGCCGCGGCCGCGTACCGAGCCCTGGGAGCTGCCCGCCGCGGGCCCCGGCGACGGCCGTACCCCGCTGTACGACACCCTGGAGACCAACTGGTTCCGGTCCCAGGGCGGCGAGCAGCAGCAGACGCCCGACAACACGCCCCCCACGCCCCCCACACCCTCAGCCCCGGACGCGGCCCCCGCTCCCGAGGCGACCACGCCCGCGACCTGGCGAAGCTCACCGAACGATGAGCTCGTCCGGCAGGCGGAGCGGGTCAAGAAGCCGTCGGCAGGCGGGATCACCACCTCCGGTCTGCCACGCCGCGTACCTCGTGCGAACCTTGTCGCGGGAACCGCGGAGCAGCAACAGCAACAGAGCGGTCCCCAGGTCTCGCGCGCGCCCGATGACGTGCGTGGCCGGTTGACCAATCTTCGACGGGGCATCCAGCAGGGACGTGAGGCCGGGTCCGGACAGACCGGTAGCTTCCCTCGCCCCTCTCACCAGCAGGAGCGTTAGTTGAGTCCGATGAGCCAGGCGGCGCAGAATCTGAACTGGTTGATCACCAACTTTGTGGACAACACCCCTGGGGTGTCCCACACGGTGGTGGTCTCCGCCGACGGTCTCCTGCTCGCGATGTCCGAAGGGTTCCCGCGGGACCGTGCCGATCAGCTGGCGGCGGTAGCCTCCGGTCTGACCTCCCTCACGGCCGGTGCCTCGCGGATCTTCGAAGGCGGTCCGGTGAACCAGACCGTGGTCGAGATGGACCGCGGCTTCCTCTTCCTGATGTCCGTTTCGGACGGTTCCTCGCTGGCCGTACTCGCCCACCCGGACTGCGACATCGGTCTGGTCGGCTACGAGATGGCGCTGCTGGTCGACCGCGCGGGCACCGTACTGACCCCGGACCTCCGAGCCGAGCTGCAGGGGAGCCTTCTCCACTAGCCCGGCGCCAGGAACCTCGCCCCGAACGACCAACCGTCCGGCCGCTTTTATGCCCCCCACCGGCCCAGCTACGACGGCATGTAATGACCAACTGCTGTCCCGCCCGGAGGATTCATGACCCCGCCCAGCGCCTCTCACGATCCGTACGGAGCCACTCAGGACTCCGACTACGGATACGAGGGCGACCAGCCGCTGGTTCGTCCGTACGCGATGACCGGCGGCCGGACCCGGCCGCGCTACCAACTCGCCATCGAGGCACTGGTCAGCACCACGGCCGACCCGGCCCAGCTGATGGGACTGCTCCCCGAGCACCAGCGGATCTGCCACCTGTGCCGTGAGGTGAAGTCGGTGGCCGAGGTGTCGGCCCTGCTGTCGATGCCGCTCGGTGTCGCCCGCATCCTGGTGGCCGACCTGGCGGAGGCCGGTCTTGTCGCTATTCACCAGCCCGGCGGCGACGAGAACGCCGGCGGTCAGCCAGATGTGACACTGCTCGAAAGGGTGCTCAGTGGACTTCGCAAGCTCTGACGGCGGAGGCCGTTCCACCACATCCGCCAAGATCGTGGTGGCGGGCGGCTTCGGCGTGGGCAAGACCACGTTCGTCGGCGCTGTCTCGGAGATCAATCCGCTGCGCACCGAGGCCGTGATGACGTCAGCCTCGGCGGGTATCGACGACCTCACGCACACCGGAGGCAAGACGACGACGACCGTCGCCATGGACTTCGGCCGCATCACGCTGGACCAGGACCTGATCCTGTACTTGTTCGGTACGCCGGGTCAGGACCGTTTCTGGTTCATGTGGGACGACTTGGTACGGGGTGCCATCGGCGCCGTCGTACTGGTGGACACCCGACGATTGGCCGACTGTTTCCCGGCGGTGGACTACTTCGAGAACTCCGGTCTGCCGTTCGTGATCGCCCTGAACGGCTTCGACGGCTACCAGCCGTACAGCCCGGACGAGGTGCGAGAGGCGCTGCAGATCGGTCCGGACACCCCGATCATCACTACGGACGCCCGGCATCGCGCGGACGCCAAGAGTGGCCTGATCACGCTGGTCGAGCACGCCCTGATGGCGCGTCTCAAGTAGGCGCTGCCGTAGGGAAGTTACGGTACGTCCCGTAGGGCGGCTTGTGTCCTTTGACACGAACCGCCCGCGTGTTCATAACATTTCGACAGAGAATTCAGCAGCCCCAGACACCCCACGCGGTCATTCGGTATCGCTGTGCTCACAAGAGCCCCGCCTTTTGGCGGGGCTCGTTCTTTATGCCCGTTTTATCTGAGGCCTGGGTCACCTGGAGTCAGTGCTGCACACTGTTTGGTAGAGCCCCGGCTGACGTGCTGGAATGCGCTGAACTGCCCAGTAGTAGGGGCATGAAGACGACAGCGGCACAACGTAGGTGCCGACGCCGAGAGGTTGTTGGTCGAGTGAGGCGAAGCATGAGCAGTCCCGAGCCGTCGGCGCGGGGCAACTTCACCCCGCCGCCGCGGACAGCGGCGTCGCCCCCGGAGGTGCCCACCTCCGACGCGGAGGGCCCCGGCTCGTCCGACAGCGGCAGCCGGTTCTCCCCGCGTAACTGGCGGGTGCCCGTACGGCTGAACGCGATTCTGCTCATACCCGTGATCATCGCGATCGTCATGGGTGGCTTCCAGGTCAAGGGCTCGGTCGACACCTGGCAGGAAGCCCGGGACGCGGAGAAGACCGCCCTCGTGGTGCGCGCGGCCGAGGACTACAGCCTGGCGCTGCTGAACGAGCGGGACCTCTCCGCCCCCGACCTCCTCGGCAAGGCCGGAACGACCGCCGAGGTCAAGAAGCTCCGGGCGGACACCGACGCCGCCAAGGCGAAGTTCGACGAAGTCGTCAAGAGCATGCCGGACACCATGGGCCTGGAGCGTCGGCTCAGCCTGTTCCGCACCAGCGAGTCCAAGCTGGTCAAGCTCCGCGAGCAGGCCTACGTCGCCGCCATGGACCCGGTCAACACCGAACGGGGCTACGTAGAGGTCCAGCACTCGCTGATGGAGTTCGCCAACGAGCTCAGCCTGGGCACCGGCAACATCACCAGCTACGGCCGCACCGTCTACGCCGTCTCACTCGCCAAGGCCGCCGGATCGCTGCAGCGCTCCATCGGCACCCACCTGCTGATCCGGCCGAGCAGCGACCCGAAGAAGTACCAGGAACAGCTGACCGCCTTCACCTCCTACGCGTACCTCGAAGAGATCGCGATCGCCGAGTTCATCTCCTCGGGCACCGAGCAGGACGTCGCCCGCCTCAAGGCGGTGATGAAGGAGAAGGAGGACGAGGGCGAGAAGAAGCTCGCCGAGGCCGCCAGGCAGGCCGAGGACGCGGGCGAGACCCTCCCCGTCCCGCCGTCCATGTCGGAGATGATCGGCCTGATCGGTGGCGGTGAACTGACCCGCGAGGAACTCGCCGCCGCGGGCATCACGCCGGAGATCTGGATGGCCGCCTCCACGGGCAAGTTCGAGGGCTACCGCGAGATCGAGACCGGCCTGGTCGACCAGGCCGTGACCGAGGCCGGAGAGATCGCCGACGACGCCCAGCGTGACGCGTACATCACCGGCGCCGCCGTGGTCGCCGCCGTACTGATCGCCTTCCTGATCGCCGCGCTCATGGCCCGCCAGATGAGCAACAACATGCGCCGGCTGCGCACCGCCGCCTTCGGCATCGCCGAGCAGCGGCTGCCGATGCTCGTCGACCAGCTCTCGCGTACCGACCCCGGCCGGGTCGACACCCGGGTCGAGCCGATCCCGATCACCACCCAGGACGAGATCGGCGAGGTCGCCCGAGCCTTCGACCAGGTGCACCGCGAGGCCGTCCGGCTGGCGGCCGAGCAGGCCCTGCTGCGCGGCAACATCAACGCGATCTTCACCAACCTCTCGCGCCGCAGCCAGTCCCTGATCGAGGGCCAGCTGACCCTGATCACCGACCTGGAGAACAACGAGGCCGACCCGGACCAGCTGGAGAACCTCTTCCGCCTGGACCACCTGGCGACCCGCATGCGCCGTAACGGTGAGAACCTCCTGGTCCTCGCCGGTGAGGAGCCGGGACGCCGCTGGGACCAGCCGGTCCCGCTGGTCGACGTGCTCCGCGCCGCCTCGTCCGAGGTGGAGCAGTACGAGCGCATCGAGCTCTCCGGCGTCCCCGAGGCCGAGATCCACGGCCGCGCCGTGACCGACCTGGTGCACCTGCTGGCCGAGCTGCTGGAGAACGCCACCACGTTCTCCTCGCCGCAGACCAAGGTCAAGGTCACCGCGACCCGGCTGCCGGACGGCCGCGTCATGATCGAGATCCACGACAAGGGCATCGGCCTGACCGCCGAGGACTTCGCGGACATCAACCACCGGCTGGCCAACCCGCCGACCGTGGACGCCGCGATCTCCCAGCGCATGGGCCTGTTCGTGGTCGGCCGACTGGCCGGCCGGCACGACATCCGCGTCCAGCTGCGCCCGTCGGGCGAGCAGGCCGGAACCACCTCGCTGGTCATGCTGCCCGACGTCATCACCCATGGTGGTGGCGGCAGCGACCTGCCCGAGAGCGAGTTCACGGTCTCGCAGATCATCCCGGAGCAGGACCAGCAGCCCCAGCACCAGCAGGCGTTCGCCGCCCCGCAGATGCGCACCGCGGCGGAGCTCGGCTTCGACGACAGCCGGTACGACGACGGCCCCACGGTGCCGGATGACGCCCGTGAGCTGGACCCGGTGGGCCGCTCGCTGATGCGCGAGGAACGCCGCGCGGCGCTCGAGACGCAGGGCCCCGACCGTTCGGGCTTCCCGGACGAGCAGGACCAGCAGAGCGCGTACGACGGCCAGCAGCAGGGCGCGTACGAGCACGGCGGTCAGCAGCAGGGCGCCTTCGAGAGCGGCGGCCAGCAGGACGGGTACGACGGACAAGGCTCCGGCTACGACGAGCAGCAGGCGTACGGCGACCAGCAGGGCGTGTTCGAGCACGGCCAGCACGGCCAGCAGGGCGGCTACGACGGCTACCAGCAGCCGGGCGGCTATCCGGAACCCGCCTATGCGGAGGCGTCCTACGACGACCACGCGGCCCAGCAGACCTCCGCGCAGCAGCAGTACGACGGCTACGACGACCGCTCCCACCAGGGGGAGTGGCAGCAGCAGACCGGTTACCAGGACGCCTACCAGCCCGACTACAGCCAGGAAACGGAATCCGGTCTTGGCGCTCCCGCAGGGGGCGACGACCGCGTAGGCTTCGGCCAGCAGGCGCCCTCGGCACCCGCGCCGAACACCTCCCACGCGCTGACCGACGCTGGCCTGCCGCGTCGTGGCTCCACCGCCCCGGTCCAGGACCAGAACGGCACGGCGGGTCAGCAGTGGCAGCCAGCCCCCAGCCAGGACACCCCGCCGCCGCAGCAGCACGCCGACCACGAGCCGCCCCCGGCGGCCGGGGACGGCGGTACGGGTGACACGGGATGGCAGTCGGCGAACGACGACCGCTGGCAGCGGGCCGAGGCGCTCCGCAAGCCCAAGGCGGGCGGGGTCACCCCCTCCGGCCTGCCGCGCCGGGTACCCAAGGCCAACCTGGTCGAGGGCACCGCGGAGCAGACCCCCCAGGGCGGCCCTCAGGTCTCCCGCGCCCCCGAGGACGTACGGGGCAGGCTGAGCAACCTGCGCCGGGGCGTCCAGCGGGGACGCGACGCAGGAAGTGACTCGAACGGCCAGGGCTTCGGCCTTGGTGGCAACTACAACCAGGAGCGTTAGTGTGAGCCCGATGAGCCAGGCGGCGCAGAATCTGAACTGGTTGATCACCAACTTTGTGGAGAACACCCCCGGGGTGTCCCACACGGTGGTGGTCTCCGCCGACGGACTCCTGCTCGCGATGTCCGAAGGATTCCCGCGGGACCGTGCCGATCAGCTGGCGGCGGTCGCCTCCGGTCTGACCTCCCTCACCGCCGGGGCCTCCCGGATCTTCGAGGGCGGCAGCGTCACCCAGACCGTTGTGGAGATGGAGCGAGGATTCCTTTTCCTCATGTCCATCTCGGACGGCTCCTCACTCGCCGTACTCGCGCACCCGGAGGCGGACATCGGCCTCATCGGGTACGAGATGGCCCTTCTGGTTGACCGCGCGGGCACCGTACTGACCCCGGACCTCCGTGCGGAGCTCCAGGGCAGCCTTCTCAACTAACAGACAGGCAGTACGTTTTCTTGCCCCGTGGCTTTAAAGTTTCGGGACGCGGCTCCAACGGTGGACGCATCGCAAGTCGGAGGAGGAGAACGTGGCAACACCCCCAGAAGGTTCGTCTTCGGGCAACTGGTCGTACGGACAGGGGCAGGGGCAGGGCGAAGGCTCCCCCAACAGCTACAACTTCCCCGCCTCATCCGGCCACCAGGGCCAGCCGTACGCACAGCAGCCCTACGCGCAGCAGGGGCCCGGGCACGGCAGGTCCGTGCCGCAGCAGTCCCAGCGGCGTGCGCCCGCGCGGCAGCAGCCCGCGGGCGGAAACCACAACCCACTGGTGCGTCCGTACGCCATGACGGGCGGACGCACCAGGCCGCGGTACCAGCTCGCCATCGAGGCACTGGTGCACACCACCGCGGAACCGCATCAGTTGCAGGGCCAGTTGCCCGAGCATCAGCGGATCTGCAATCTGTGCCGGGAGATCAAGTCCGTAGCGGAGATCTCGGCGCTGCTCACCATTCCCCTAGGCGTGGCCCGCATCCTCGTAGCCGACCTGGCGGAGGCGGGACTCGTCGCTATTCACCAGCCCGGCGGCGACGAGAACGCCGGCGGTCAGCCAGATGTGACACTGCTCGAAAGGGTGCTCAGTGGACTTCGCAAGCTCTGACGGCGGAGGCCGTTCCACCACATCCGCCAAGATCGTGGTGGCGGGCGGCTTCGGCGTGGGCAAGACCACGTTCGTCGGCGCTGTCTCGGAGATCAATCCGCTGCGCACCGAGGCCGTGATGACGTCAGCCTCGGCGGGTATCGACGACCTCACGCACACCGG
>NZ_WHOM01000073.1:43379-45541 GCF_009739465.1 Streptomyces apocyni | reverse complement strand
GTCGAGCGCCTCTCCGACGCCCAGCGCAACGGCCACCACATCCTCGCCGTCATGCGCGGCTCCGCCGTCAACCAGGACGGCGCCAGCAACGGCCTCACCGCCCCCAACGGCCCCTCCCAAGAACGAGTCATCCGCCAAGCCCTCGCCAACGCCAACCTCACCACCACCGACATCGACGCCGTCGAAGCACACGGCACCGGCACCACCCTCGGCGACCCCATCGAAGCCCAAGCCCTCCTCGCCACCTACGGCACCAACCGCGACCCCCACCACCCCCTCTACCTCGGCTCCCTCAAATCCAACATCGGCCACGCCCAAGCCGCAGCCGGAGTCGGCGGCATCATCAAAATGATCCAAGCCATACGACACGGCACCCTCCCCAAAACCCTCCACGCCGACCACCCCTCCACCCACATCGACTGGGACTCCGGCGCCCTGGCCCTGCTCACCGAACCGACCGAGTGGCCCGAGACCAACGGCCGCCCCCGCCGCGCCGCCGTCTCCTCCTTCGGCATCAGCGGCACCAACGCCCACGTGGTGATCGAGCAGGCCCCGGCCTCCGCCGCTTCGGCGAACTCCCCGCGGCCGCAGCCGCAGCCGCAGCCGCAGCAGGATCCGAAGCCCCAGCCGGACCCGGCCGTCCTGCCCTGGATCGTCACCGGCAAGAACGAGCAGGCCGTACGCGCCCAGGCCGCCAGACTGCACCAGTACGCCGTCGAACACCCCGAGCTGTCCGCGTCGGACATCGGCTACTCCCTGGCCACGACCCGCGCCCTGCTCGACCACGGCGCCGCCGTGACCGGCGGCGGCGACCGTGCCGCGCTGCTGAGCGGGCTTGAGACGCTGGCGGGCGGCGAGACCCCGGCGGGCGGCCTGGTACGCGGCCACCGGGCGCGCCCCGGCAAGCGGGCGTTCCTCTTCACCGGTCAGGGCAGCCAGCGGCTCGGCATGGGCCGTGAGCTGTACGCGGCCAGCCCCGTCTTCGCCAAGGCGTTCGACGAGGTCTGTACGCACCTGGACTGTGAGCTCGTCCGGCCGGTCAAGGACGTGCTGTTCGCTCCGGAGGGCTCGGCCGACTCCGCGCTGATCGACCAGACGGCGTTCACCCAGTCCGCCCTGTTCAGCGTCGAGGTCGCCCTGTACCGGCTGTTCGAGCACTACGGGATCACCCCCGACTACCTGCTCGGCCACTCCATCGGCGAGGTCACCGCCGCGCATATCGCCGGGGTTCTCGACCTGCCCGACGCCTGTGTCCTGGTAGCTGAGCGCGGTCGCCTGATGCAGGCAGCGCGTGCCGGGGGCGCGATGGCCGCCATCCAGGCGGGCGAGGAGGAGGTACGGGTCTCACTCGCCCCGTACGGCGACGACCGGATCGCCATCGCCGGGGTCAACGGACCCCAAGCCATGGTCATCTCCGGCGACGAAGACGCCGTAGAGGAAGTCACCGAAGCCTGGCGCGCCAAGGGCACCCGCACAAAACGCCTCCCGGTCTCACACGCCTTCCACTCCCCCCACATGAACGAGGTACTCGACGAGTTCCACGAGATCGCCTCCGGGCTCACCTTCCACGAACCAACCATCCCGGTCGTCTCCAACGTGACCGGCACCCTCGCCACCACCGAGCAGCTGACCTCGCCCGACTACTGGGTCCGGCATATCCGCGAGGCCGTGCGCTTCGCGGACTGTGTCCGGTACCTGGAGGCGGAAGGGGTCACCGACTATCTGGAGCTCGGCCCCGACGGCGTACTGACCGCCCTGGTCCAGGGCTCCCTGACCGAGGAGGCCGGGGCCCTCACCCCGGCCCTGCGCCGGGGCAGGCCGGAGACGGACACCGTCGCCGGGGCGCTGGCCCTGCTGCGGATACGGGGAGCGGTGCCGGACTGGTCCGCGGTGTACCCCGACGCCCGGCAGGTGGCGCTGCCCACCTACGCCTTCCAGCACGAGCGCTACTGGCTGGAGGCGGCCGAGGCGGCGGCCCCGGCCGACGCGGCGGGGCTCGGGCTGGCCTCGGCTGGGCATCCACTGCTCGGCGCGGTCGTCCAGCTCGGCGATGGTGACAGCTACTTGTTCACCGGCCGCTTGTCGTTGCGTACGCATCCGTGGCTGGCCGAGCACGCGGTGGCCGGGACGGTCCTGCTGCCCGGTACCGGACTGGTGGAACT
>NZ_WHOM01000073.1:0-43329 GCF_009739465.1 Streptomyces apocyni | reverse complement strand
TCGCACGCCTTCCACTCCCCCCACATGGACGAGGTACTCGACGAGTTCCACGACATAGCCGCCCAACTCACCTTCAACGAACCGGCCATCCCCATCATCTCCACCCTCACCGGCACCCTCGCCACCCCCGAACAACTCACCTCCCCCCGCTACTGGACCGACCACATCCGCGGCACCGTCCGCTTCACCCACGCCCTCACCACCCTCCACAACACCGGCGTCCGCACCTACCTCGAACTCGGCCCCGACGCCGTCCTCACCCCCCTCACCCAGAGCACCCTGGAGCAGCCCGACAGGGCCACCGTCATCCCGCTCCAACGCCGTGGCCGCGACGAGCCCGACACCCTGGTCACCGCCATCGGCCAGGCCCACTCCGCCGGAGTGACGGCCGACTGGCGGGCCTACTTCGCCGACACCCACGCCCAGCACACCCCCCTGCCCACCTACGCCTTCCAGCACGAGCGCTACTGGCTGAGCGGCGGACCCGGGTCCGACGCGGCCGGGGCTGGGGCCGGGGCCGGGGCCGGGGCGGGGACGCTGGGGCATCCCGTTCTCGCCTCGAAGGTGGAGCTCGCCGAAGGGGCGGGCACCGTGTTCAGCGGGCAGCTTTCGGCGCGTAGTCAGCCGTGGTTGGAGGACCATGCCGTCCTGGACGCCCCGGTGGTCCCGGCTGCCGCGCTGCTCGATCTCGCCGTCCGCGCGGGTGACGAGCTCGGCGCGGGTGCCGTTGAACGGCTGACGCTGCACGCGCCGTTGGTGCTGCCCCGGCACGCGGCCGAGGTGCAGCTGACAGTGTCCCCGGCGGACCGTGACCGGCGCCAGGCGTTCGCCCTGCACGCCCGGCCGATCGGCGAGGGCAATCGCTGGACGACCCACGCCGCGGGCACCCTGCTGGCCGGGGACAGGACGGGGGCCGGGGCCGGGGCCGCACCCGCCCTGTCCGACGCGGCACAAGCCCAGGTCAGCGAGGCCGAGCTACCGGACCAGCTCGCCGCCGACGCCGCCCGGTACGGGCTGCACCCAGCGTTGCTCGACGCCGCGGCCCGTACCCCCGCGGTGCTCGGTATCGTCGGCACCGGTCAGGCGGGCGCCATCCGCGTCCCGGCCGACTGGCACGACGTACGCCTCCACGCGACCGGTGCGAGCGCGGTGCGGGTGAGCGCCGTGGACCTCGGGGACGGCGCGGTGTCGTTGCTGCTCACCGACGCGACCGGGCAACCGGTGCTGTCCGTCGGGCGGTTGGAGTTCCGGGACGTGCCGGACGCGGAGTTCGCGGTGGGCGGTGGGGCGGTGCAGCCGCTGTACCGCCTGGAGTGGGGCGCGGGCGCGCTGACCGAGCCGGATGTGCCGGTGCGGTGGGGCGTCCTCGGGCGGCAGGACGCCGCGCCCGACGCGACGTCGGCCGTGCGCAGCGACGGGAGCGTACCCTTCGCCGATGTCTCGGCGGTCGCCAAGGCCGTCGAGGCGGGGGCGCCCATCGACGCCGTGCGCGTGTGGGTCGGCACCAGTCCCGATGAGACCGACGTCGTGGCGGCGCTGCACACGCGCACCCACGCCACGCTGACCCTGGTGCAGGACTGGCTGGCCGACGACCGGCTGGCCGAGACACCGTTGGTCGCGGTCACCCGTGGTGCGGTGACGACCGGTATCGACGATGTGTCGGACCTGGGGGCGTCCGCCGCGTGGGGACTGCTGCGTTCCGCGCAGGCCGAGGCACCGGGGCGGATCGTCCTCGTCGATCTGGAGCAGCCGCTCGGTGGCGGCGTGACGGCCGAACAGCCTCTGCCCGAGGGCGCTTTGGGCGCGGTGGTCGCCTCCGGTGAGCCGCAGGCGGCGATCCGTGGTGGCACGGTTCGGTTGCCGCGCCTGCAGCGGAGTTCGGCGTCGACGTCGGCGACCAACGCGGCGTCGATGATCTCCTGGGACCCCGAGGGCACCGTCCTGATCACCGGTGGCACCGGAGCGTTGGGAGCGCTGGCCGCCCGCCATCTGGTGACCACGCACGACGTGCGGCGACTGCTGCTGGTCAGCCGTCGCGGCCCGGACGCGCCGGGCGCCGCCGAGCTGACGGCCGAACTGACCGCACTCGGCGCGCGGGTGACGGTCTCGGCCTGCGATGTGTCGGACCGTACGGCGCTGGCCGCGCTGCTGGAGGCCATCCCGGACGCGCACCCGCTGTCCGGTGTCATCCACACCGCGGGGGCGCTCGACAACGGGCTGCTCACCGATCTCACCCCGGACCGGATCGACGCCGTACTGCGTCCGAAGGCGGACGCCGCCTGGCATCTGCACGAGCTCACCCGGCGGATGGACCTGTCCGCGTTCGTCGTCTTCTCCTCCAGTACGGGGGTGATCGGCGGGCCAGGGCAGGCCGGGTACGCGGCCGCCAACGCCTTCCTGGACGGTCTGGCCGGTCATCGCGCGGCCCTGGGCCTCGCAGCGACGTCGATCGCCTGGGGGGTGTGGGACCTGACCGTCGGGCTGAACGCGGGGCTCGGCGAGGCAGGGGCCAAGCGGTACGCCCGTGAGGGGTTCCGGCCGATCGGGACCCGGGAGGGTACGGAGCTGCTGCACTCGGCCCTGGTCGACGGCGAGGCTCAGTTGGTCGCGCTGCCGGTGGATCTGTCGGCGATGCGGGCGCACGGCCGGGTGCCGTCGGTGTTCCACGGTCTGGTCAAGGGCGCCGACCGGCGCAGCGCCAAGTCCGGTGGCACGGCCGCCCCGTCGCTCGGCGGGCAGCTGGCCGCGCTGGAGCCCGCGGAGCGGCAGCAGGCCGTACTGGACGTGGTGTGCTCCGAGATCGCGGTCGTCCTGGGCCACTCGGGCGGGCGCGTCATCGAGCCCGAACGGCCTTTCCAGAAGCTGGGTTTCGACTCGATGACCGCCGTCGACCTCAGCAACCGGCTGACCGCGCAGACCGGGGTACGGCTCCCGGCCACGCTGGTCTTCGACCACCCGAACCCGGCCGCGCTCGGCGCCCATCTGCTGGACCGGATGGAGCTGGGCGGGGCGCCGGGGGCCCAGGCCCTCGCGGAACTGGACCGCCTGGAGGCGGCCCTGTCGGAGCTGGCGGACCTGGCGGGCGACGAGGAGACCCGGACGGCGGTGGCCGGACGGCTCCAGGCGCTGGTGTCGCGGCTCGGCGCGCAGGGCGGCGACGCCGCCGCTGACGACGACGCCACGGCCGTGACCGATTCGCTGAAGTCCGCGTCGGCGGCGGAGATCTTCGACTTCATCGACACCCAGCTCGGTCGTAGCGCGAGCTGACCCCGTGCGGGCGCGCCCCGGCGCGCCCGCCCTGTACCGAGGAGAGACGGAACCGGTATGTCGAACCAGTCCAACGACCAGTCCCATGACAAGCCCCATGACCAGTCCAGTAACCAGTCCAATGAAGAGAAGCTGGTCGAGTACCTGAAATGGGTGACCGCCGACCTGCACAAGGCACGGCAGCGGATCACCGACCTGGAGTCGGTCCAGGACGAGCCCATCGCGGTCGTCGGCATGGCCTGCCGCTACCCCGGCGGGGTGCGCTCGCCCGAGGACCTGTGGCGCTTGGTGCGCGACGAGGTCGACGGGATCTCTGAGTGGCCCACCGACCGCGGCTGGGACATCGAGGGGTTGTACGACCCGGAGCCGGGTGTGGCCGGGAAGTCGTACACCCGTGAAGGGGGCTTCCTGGACGGGGCGACGGAGTTCGACGCGCCGTTCTTCGGGATCTCCCCGCGTGAGGCCCTGGGCATGGACCCGCAGCAGCGGGTCCTGCTGGAGACCGCGTGGGAGGCGTTCGAGAGCGCGGGTATCGATCCGGGCACGCTGCGCGGCAGCAGGACCGGGGTGTTCGCCGGGGTGGTGGAACAGAGCTATCTCGACCGCGAGGGTCCCGAGGACCTCGAGGGCTATCTGATGACGAGCAAGCTCAGCAGCGTCGCCTCCGGGCGCATCTCGTACACCTTCGGGTTCGAGGGCCCCGCCGTGTCCATGGACACGGCGTGCTCGTCGTCGCTGGTGGCGCTGCACCTGGCCGTGCAGTCGCTGCGGTCGGGTGAGTCGACGCTGGCGCTGGCGGGCGGTGCCACGGTCTCCGGGTCGCCGAGCGGTTTCGTGGACTTCTCCCGGCAGCGGGGGCTCGCCCCGGACGGGCGCTGTAAGTCGTTCGCGGCGGCGGCCGACGGGACCGGCTGGAGTGAGGGCGTCGGGCTGCTGCTCGTCGAGAAGCTGTCGGACGCCGAGCGCAACGGGCATCAGGTGCTGGCCGTGATCCGTGGGACCGCCGTCAACCAGGACGGCGCGTCCAACGGTCTGACGGCCCCCAACGGCCCGTCGCAGGAGCGGGTGATCCGCCAGGCGCTGGCCAGCGCGGGTCTGACCACCGCCGATGTGGACGCGGTCGAGGCGCACGGCACCGGCACCCGGCTCGGCGACCCCATCGAGGCGCAGGCCCTGCTCGCCACGTACGGCCAGGGGCGTCCGGCGGACCGTCCGCTGTACCTGGGCTCGCTCAAGTCCAACATCGGGCACTCCGTCGCGGCCGCGGGCGTCGGCGGGGTGATCAAGATGATCGAGGCGATACGGCACGGTGTGCTGCCCAGGACCCTGCATGTGGACGAGCCCACCGGGCATGTCGACTGGGAGGCGGGCGCGGTCGAGCTGCTGAGCCAGGCGCGCGACTGGCCTGGCGTGGACCGGCCGCGGCGCGCGGGGGTCTCCGCGTTCGGGGTGAGCGGCACCAACGCGCATGTGATCGTCGAGCAGGCCCCGGCCCCGGCCGCCGAGCCTGAGGAGTCGCGCGAGCACGTGCCCCGGTCGGTCCCCGTACTGCCCTGGGTGCTTTCCGGCAAGACGCCGGGCGCGCTGCGGGACCAGGCGCGGCGGCTGGTCGCGTACGTGGGTGAGCGCGGCGAACTGAACCCGCTGGACGTGGCGTTCTCGCTGGCCACGGAACGGACCGCGTTCGAGCACCGGGCCGTGGTCACTGGCCGGGACATCGACGGACTGCTGGACGGCGTGCGCGCGCTGGCCGCCGACGAGCCGCACGCCGGGGTCACCGCCGGGGACCGCTGTACGGGCGGTACGGCCTTCCTGTTCACCGGGCAGGGCGCGCAGCGGGTCGGGATGGGCCAGGAGCTGTACGCCGCGTACCCGGCGTTCGCGTCGGCTTTCGACGCGGTGTGCGCCGCCCTTGACCCGCATCTGGAGCGCCCGGTGCGCGAGGTGATCGTCTCGGGCGACGGGCTTGACCGTACCGAGTACACCCAGCCCGCCCTGTTCGCCGTCGAGGTCGCGCTGTACCGGCTGGTGGAGTCCTGGGGGATCACGCCTGACCAGGTCGCCGGGCACTCGATCGGGGAGCTCGCCGCCGCCCATGTGGCGGGCGTGCTGTCCCTGGACGACGCCGCTCACCTGGTCGCGGCCCGCGGCCGCCTGATGCAGGCGCTTCCCGAAGGGGGCGCCATGGCCGCGATCCAGGCCATCGAGAGCGAGGTCGCCGCCTCTCTCACGGAGCACGGGGGCGGTGTCTCGATCGCGGCTGTGAACGGCCCGCGGGCGATCGTCGTCTCCGGTGACGAGGACGCGGTGGACGCGGTCTGCGCGCACTGGCGCGAGCAGGGCGCCAGGACGAAGCGGCTCACGGTGTCGCACGCGTTCCACTCCGCGCACATGGACGGCATGCTCGACGCCTACCGCGCGGTCGCCGCCCAACTCACGTACCACCAGCCGCGTATCCCGGTCGTGTCCACGGTGACCGGCAAGGCCGCGTCGCCGGTCCAGCTGACGTCGCCCGAGTACTGGGTCACGCAGGTGCGGGGCGCCGTCCAGTTCCTGCGGGCGGTGCGCACCCTGGAGTCCGACGGGGTCACAACGTTCCTCGAACTCGGCCCTGACACCACGCTGTCCGCGCTGGCCGCCGCGGGAGTCCAGGAGCCGGACGCGGTCCTGAGCGCGCATACCCTGCGGCCGGGGCAGGACGAGGCCGAGACGCTGACGCGCGCCGTGGGTGAGCTGCACAACCGGGGTGTACGCGTGGACTGGGCGGCGTACTTCGCCGACACGGGTGCCCGGGGCGTCCCGCTTCCCACGTACGCCTTCCAGCACGAGCGGTACTGGCTGAACGCCACGGCCGCGGCGACCGACGCCTCCGGCCTGGGTCTTCACCCGGGCGCCCACCCGTTGCTCGGCGCCAGGGTCGAACTCGCCGACGGGGAGGGGGCGTTGTTCACCGGGCGGGTCTCGCTGCGCAGCCACCCGTGGCTGGCGGACCACACCGTACTCGGGGTTCCGGCGCTGCCGCCCGCCGCGCTCGTGGACCTGGTCGTCCGCGCGGGCGACGAGCTCGGGGCCACGGCGGTGGACGACTTCACGCTGCACACTCCGCTGGCGCTGCCCGCCAGCACGCCGCTGCAACTCCAGCTGACGGTGGCCGCCCCCGACGCGGCGCGCCGCCGCGCCTTCTCGCTGCACGCCCGGCCGGACGGCGCGGACGTGCCGTGGACGGCGTACGCCAGTGGGCAGTTGGGCGGCGGCGCGCACCCCGTTCCCGGCGAGCCGCTCGCCTGGCCGCCCGAGGACGCCGAACCGCTGCCCCTGAACGAAGCGGAAGGGGCGGATGAGGCGGCCTCGGCGCGCGGCCTGACGGGCGCCTGGCGGCGGGGTGCCGAGATCCTCGCGGAGATCACGCTGCCCGAGGAACGGCACGGTGAGGCCGCCGATTTCGGTCTGCACCCGCTGCTGCTCGACACGGCGGTCCGCGCGGCCGGACTCGGCACGGACGCCGGTGTCCTCACGGACTCGGGCGTTCCCAGAGCCACGAGCGGTTTCGCAGCCGACTGGCGGGGGGTGCGACTGCATGCCACCGGGGCCACCACGGTCCGGGTGCGGGTGGTTCCCACGGGTGAGGGCGCGGTGCTGCTTGAACTGGCCGACCGGGCCGGACAGCCGGTGGCCACGGTGCGGTCGGTGACCTGGCGGGCCGTGGGCGCGGGTGAGGTCGACGCCGTACTGGCGCGCAAGGAGGACGCGCTGTTCCAGGTGGCGTGGCAGCCGGTAGCGCTTCCCGTGCCCGACCGGCCCCTCGCGCTGGGAGTACTCGACGATCCGGCCGCCCCGGTCGTGGCGGGTGTCCAGCGGTACGGCACGCTGGCCGACGCGGGCACCGCGATGGCCTCCGGGACGGGCCTGGACGCGCTGGTCGCCTGGCTGCCGTCCGCCACCGCATCCGCCGCCACGTCCGCCGCAACTCCGGGCGATGGCGGTCCGGCCGCGGCGGTCCACGAGCAGACCGAGTGGGCGCTGCGCCTGGTGCGGGAGTGGCTCGCCGACGAGCGCTCCGAGACGGCCCGGCTGGTGCTGGTCACCCGTGGCGGGGTCGCCACGGGCGACGAGGATGTGCCTGATCTCGCGGCGGCGGCCGTCTGGGGTCTGGTGCGCTCGGCGCAGTCGGAGGCGCCGGGCCGCATCCTGCTCGTCGACACCGACGGCGGTGACGGCAACGGCGGTCACGGCGGTCACGGCAACGGCATTCAGGTCTCTGATGACCTGCTCGCCTCGATCCTCGTGTCAGGCGAGCCGCAGACCGCGATCCGCGGCGGCCGGGTCCTGATCCCCCGTGTCCGTCGCGCGAACGTCCCGGCCGCGCGCGGCTCCTCCGCGGCGCGTCCCGGTTCGGGCGCCTGGAACCCGGACGGCACCGTACTGATCACCGGCGGCACCGGCAGCCTGGGCGCGCTGTTCGCCCGCCACCTGGCGACCGAGCACGGCGTACGCCATCTGCTGCTGCTCAGCCGCCGCGGCCAGGACGCACCGGGCGCCACCGAGCTGACAGCCGAACTCGCTGCGCTCGGCGCGCGGGTGACGATCGCCGCCTGCGACGCCGCCGACCGTACCGCGCTGGACACCGTGCTGCGCGCGGTCCCCGCCGAGCACCCGCTCACCGGAGTCGTGCACACCGCGGGCGTCATCGACGACGGGCTGGTCACCGACCTGACCCCGGAGCGGCTCGCCGCCGTACTGCGCCCCAAGGTCGACGCGGCGTGGAACCTGCACGAGCTGACCAAGGACCTGGACCTCTCCGCCTTCGTCCTGTTCTCCTCCATCGCCGGGGTGATCGGCGGCGCCGGACAGGCCAACTACGCCGCGGCCAACGCGTTCCTGGACGGCCTGGCCGCCCACCGCGCGGCGCACGGCCTCCCGGCGACCGCCGCCGCCTGGGGCCTGTGGGCGCAGGCCTCCGGTATCACCGGCGGCCTGGACGAGGCCGACCTCGCCCGGATCGCCCGCGCCGGGTTCCAGCCGATCACGTCCCAGCAGGGGCCGGGGCTGCTCGACCTGGCGCTCACCCTGCCGCACCCCGCCCCGGTGATCACCGGGCTCGACCTCGCGGCGATGCGGGAACAGCCGGAGCGTACGCCGCTGCTGCTGACCGCGCTGGTCCGCAGGCCGGTACGGCGCACCGCCAACAACTCCGAGCTGTCGGTGAGCGATCTGGCGGCACGACTCGCCGGGCTGGGCGACGAGGAACAGCGCCAGCTTGTCTGTGAGTTGGTCGCGGCTGACATGGCGGCCGTGCTCGGACACGCTGACGCGTCGGCCATCAACACCGCCGAGTCCCTGGCCACGTTGGGCTTCGACTCGCTGACCTCGGTCGAGCTCCGTAACCAGCTGGGCGCGAGCCTGGGCCTGCGGCTGCCGTCCACGCTGGTCTTCGACCACCCGACGCCCGAGGCCATGGCCGGATACCTGTGCGACGTGCTGCTCGACCAGGCGGGCGGCGGCCAGGCGGGCGGCGCGAGCAAGGTGTCGCGCGGCACGGTGGACTTCCCGGCGGAGATCCGGCTGGCCGCTGACATCCAGCCCGCCGCCGAGACCATACGGTTCGCGGACAACCCGGCCGAGGTCTTCCTCACCGGTGCGACCGGCTTCCTCGGCGCCTTCCTGCTGCGTGACCTGATGCGGGAGACACGAGCGGTGGTGCACTGCCTGGTACGCGCTGCGGACGAGGAGGCGGGTCTGTGCCGGCTGATCGACAACCTGCGCTGGTTCCGCGTCTGGGACGAGGTCGACGCCGACCGGCTGCGGGTCGTCGTCGGCGACCTCGCCCAGCCCCGGCTCGGGCTCTCCGACGAGACGTTCGACGCGCTGGCCCGTAGCGTGGACGCCGTCTACCACGCGGGGGCGACGGTCCACTGGCTGCACCCGTTCACCAGCCTGAGGGCGGCCAACGTCGGGGGCACCGAAGAAGTGCTGCGGCTGGCCGCACGGCACCGCACGGTGCCGGTGCACTACCTGTCGACCACCGGCGTCTTCGCGGGCGAACTCGCGCAGGGCGAGCCCCTGAAGGTGGACGACACCACCGGCCCCGTCGAGGCGCTGCCGAGCGGCTACCTGCAGAGCAAGTGGGTGGCCGAGCAGGTCATCGGCGTGGCCAGGGAACGTGGACTGCCGGTGTCGATCTACCGGGTCGACGTAATCTCCGGCGACCAGGTGAACGGCGCCTGCCAGACCCGCGACTTCGTGTGGCTGAGCCTGCGCGGTCTCGTCCAGGCCGGGGCGGTGCCCGCGGGGCTGGTCGGGAAGGTGCATCTGACCCCGGTGGACTACGTCAGTGCCGCCGTCGTCGCGCTGTCCAGGAAGGCCGATACGGTCGGCGGTAACTTCCACCTCTATAACCAGAGCCACCTGAGCTTCGCGGAATTCGTCGCTGAACTCCGCTCCGCTGGGCACCGATTGTCGGAGCTGGACTGGGAAAGCTGGAGCACACTGGTGCAGTCGGACCCCGAAAACGTCATGCTGCCCCTTCTGGAGGCCTTCGAAATGATGGCCTCGAATAACGAGGCCTTTTATCCGCCGGTCGATACCAGCGTGGCCGAGCGGGCGCTGGAAGACACGACAGTCCGGTGCGCACCGATGACCGTGGAGCTCTTCCAGCGGTACGTCGACTTCTTCGTCCAGGTCGGGTTCTTCCCGCGGGCCGACGTGGGCACCGCCGACCTCGAGCAGAGCGAGCTGCCGGAACTTCAGGCCTCCTGACCCTCACCGACCCCACCACACGACACCACACGACACCACACCGATGACAAGCGGCCGTCCGCTGCCCGATGGGGCGGTGGACGGCCGCTGGAATGGAGCCGACATGGAGATCACCTCAGGCACGAGCAGCACAACGCGGATGGAGAGCCCCTGGTTCCGGCAGTTCGCCGCGCCGTCCGACGACGCCCGTCTCCAGTTGTACTGCTTCCCGCACGCCGGTGGCGCGGCCAGCGCCTACGTGCCGCTGTCGCGTGCCCTGGGGCGCGAGATCGAGGTGCACGCGGTGCAGTACCCGGGACGTCAGGACCGCCGTCTGGAGGCGCCGGTCACCTCTGTTGTCGCGCTCGCCGAATCCGTGGCCACCGAGCTGGCGGCCCGTCCCGAACCCCACCGCCCGTACGCGTTCTTCGGCCACAGCATGGGCGCGGCGGTGGCGTACGAAACCGCCCGCCTGCTGGCGCGCCGTGCGGTGCCCGCGCCGCTGCGGCTGTTCCTGTCGGGTCGCGGCGCGCCTACCCCGAACCCGCCCCGCACCGACCAGCTGCACGACGACGAGGCGCTGGTCGCGGCGATCCGGCGGCTTGGCGGTACGGGGGGCCGGTTCCTGGAGGACCCGGAGCTGCTGGAGATGATCCTGCCCGCGCTGCGCGCCGACTACCGGGCACTCAGCGGCTACCACTGGGCGCCGGGGCCGCCGTTGGACATCCCGTTCACGGTGCTGGTCGGTGACGCGGATCCGGTCGTCGCCGTACCCGACGCGGCGGACTGGCTCGGGCACTCGGCGCTGCACGGGGACTTCAGGACCTTCCCCGGCGGTCACTTCTTTCTCGACAGCAACACCGCCGAGATCGTCGACGTGATCAGGGGCGCCCTCAGCGGAGCATCCGCCTGACCGGAGCGGTCGGCGGGGCGTACAGCACTGGGCGGGAACCGGGTGTCCGGTTCCCGCCCAGTGCTCTGCGCCCGCCGGCGTGCACGGGCTACCCGCCCACTGGGCTGCCCATCCGCCAGGTGCGCGGGCCGGTGTAGCCGCGCGTCCGCTCTGGCCTGCGCCAGCGGGCCACCGCCCGCTGGCCGCGCGACACATCGTCCGGCTCGGCGCCGGTCTGCGCGGCGCGGGACAGCAGAACCGCGGTGAGCGCGGCCAGTTCGGCCGCGCTCGGATCGCCCTTGACTACGCGGATCAGGTGAGTGTCCACCGCTTGGTCATCCATGTCCCCGCCCCTCTCACTCATCCTGGTGTCGACGGCTGTCACTGCGGCGGGTTGCCGTGCTTGCGGCAGGGCAGATCGGCGTCCTTGGAACGCAGCATGGCCAGCGACCGGGCCAGTACCGCGCGCGTGTCACGAGGGTCGATCACGTCGTCGACCAGGCCGCGCTCGGCCGCGTAATAGGGGTGGACGAGCTCCTCCTTGTACTCCTTGATCTTCTGCTGACGCATCGCTTCCGGGTCCTCGGCCGCGGCGATCTCCCGGCGGAAGACCACGTTCGCAGCGCCTTCGGCGCCCATCACGGCGATCTCGTTCGACGGCCAGGCCAGCGCGATGTCCGCGCCGATGGACCGCGAGTCCATCACGATGTACGCGCCGCCGTATGCCTTGCGCAGCACCACGGAGATCCTCGGCACGGTGGCGTTGCAGTACGCGTACAGCAGCTTCGCGCCGCGCCGGATGATGCCCTCGTGCTCCTGGTCGACGCCGGGCAGGAAGCCCGGCACGTCGACCAGGGTGACCAGCGGGATGTTGAAGGAGTCGCAGAACTGTACGAACCGCGCCCCCTTTTCACTGGCCTTGATGTCCAGCACGCCCGCCATGGCGTTCGGCTGGTTGGCGACGACGCCCACCACCTGGCCGCCGATCCGGGACAGCGCGCAGACGATGTTCGGCGCCCAGGCGGCGTGTACCTCCAGGTAGTCGCCGTCGTCGACGAGTTCGGTGAGGACCCCGCGGATGTCGTACGCGCGGTTCCCGTCCTCCGGGACGAGTTCCAGCAGGGCGTCGCCCGCCCGGTCCACCGGATCGTCGCTGAGTTCCGTCGGCGGCAGATCCCGGTTGTTGGACGGCAACAGCGACAGCAGATACCGCACCTCGGCCAGGCAGGTCTCCTCGTCGTCGTACGCGAAGTGCGCCACGCCCGAGGTCCCGGCGTGTACATCGGCGCCGCCCAGGCCGTTCTGGGTGACCTGCTCGCCGGTCACGGCCTGGACCACGTCGGGTCCGGTGATGAACATCTGCGAGATGTCCCGGACCGCGAAGACGAAGTCGGTGAGCGCCGGCGAGTAGGCCGCGCCACCGGCGCACGGGCCGAGCATCACGCTGATCTGCGGGATCACACCGGAGGCCTTGGTGTTGCGCTGGAAGATCCCGCCGTATCCGGCGAGCGCCGACACGCCCTCCTGGATGCGGGCCCCGGCCCCGTCGTTGAGCGACACCAAGGGCGCGCCCGCCGCGATGGCCAGGTCCATCAGCTTGTGGATCTTCTGGGCGTGGGCCTCGCCGAGTGCTCCGCCGAAGATCCGGAAGTCATGGGCGTACACGAAGACCGTGCGGCCCTCCACTGTGCCCCAGCCGGTGATGACTCCGTCCGAGTAGGGCCTCTTGTCCTCAAGACCGAAGCCGGTGGCACGGTGCCTGCGCAGCGCCTCGACCTCGGTGAAACTGCCCTTGTCGAGCAGCAGCGCGATCCGTTCGTGGGCGGTCAGCTTGCCCTTGGCGTGCTGCCGCTCGGTGGCCTTGGGGTCGGGCCCCTGGCGGGCCTGCTCCTTGAGTTCGGTCAGTTCCTGAAAGCGGTCCTGTGTCATCTTCACTCGCTTCCTGCGCCGTTCGCGGGCAGCGCGGTGCAGACCTGCTGCCTCGCGACGGCGATCAGTTCCGATGCGTCCTCGATGTACAGGCACTCCGTGGGGAGCCTGCGGGCGGTGGTGCAGTGGTCGTCGTCGGTGAGCAGCGCGGCCGCGGTGACATGGCTGGGGTATCCGGTGACGCTCCGCACCACCCAGCCCTTGGGCCGGTCGGATACGCCGTCTTCCCGTTCGCCCAGGTAGTCGGCGGCCAGGTCACGGCTGAGCCCGGTGCCGATGCCCTTGAGGTAGGCCTCCTTACGGGTCCACAGCCGCCCGAAGCTCACCGGCAGCTCGGCCTCCGGAAGCCGGGCCAGCTCCGCCTGCTCCTCGGGGTGCAGGGCGGGCAGACACAGTTCGGCTGTCTCCAGGGACGGCACTCGCTCCACATCGACGCCGACGGGTGAGGTGGCCACGCCGAAGATGGCCAGCCCGTGGCTGTGTGACAGCGAGAAGTGCAGCGGCAGGTCGGTGTCCAGGACGACGGGGCGGCCGTGGGGGCCGCCGCAGCCTGGGCAGGGTGCGCGGCCCAGGCGTAGGTGTGCGGGCGGGATGCCGACGTACGCGGCCAGCAGGCGCCGCAGGGCGATGTGCGCCGACAGGTAGAGCAGCCGGTCGTGTGGCTGGACGAACGATGCCGCGCGCTCCAGTTCGGCGTCGTCCAGCTCGGACTTGACCATGACCGTGGACCCCTCGTCGGTCCATGGCTGGCGCAGGGCCCACAAGTGCAGGTCCCCGTCCTCCGCGGCGATGACCGGTGCCGGCCCAGGGGCGCTGCCGGTTGCGGTCATGGTCACGGCTTGCGACCGCCCGCGGCGGCGAACTGCTCGACCGTGGGGCCGTCCAGCCGGCTCGCCAGCAGCGCCGCCACCTCCGCGACGGTGATGTCCCGCAGCAGGTCCACCGCGGACACCTCGATCCCCAGGGCGTCCTCCAGAGTGCGCCGGAGTTTGAGCGCGGTGATCGAGCCCACCCCCTGGCTGCGCAGCGAGCGGCTCGCGCTGACGCGGTGCGCGGGCGGAATCTCCAGAAAGCGCCCGAGCTCCTGACAGATGTAGTCCGCGATCGTGTGGGTCCGCAGTTCGAAGTCCGACGCCCGGAGGGCCAGTTGGTCTGGGTAGCGTTCGAGATAGGCGGCGGACACGGCCTGTTCGGTCATGATCAAGTCCCTCTCGGTGAGGCTTTCGCCCTTTACTCGGTGAATGAATTCCGTTGTCCAGCCAACCAGAGAATGGCAATTGGCAATCAAATGGCGAGTAAGTGGGGGCACGAGCGGAATAGCCGCGGAAAGCACGGCGAGAGCGGCAGCCGGGGGTTACCCGGCCACCGCTCTCGGTGTGCCCGTACGTAGTTGTCAGCGCGGGATCAGCGTGCGGCACTCCCCGAGAGCACGTCACGGGTGAGTGACGGACTCTCTGCGGAGCGTCGGGATTCGGGGCCGCGCAACGGGTCGAGCGCGATCGTCGTGGCATGGACCCGGCCAGCCGCCTGATCGGCCGACAGGCCGCGTGCGCCGTCGGGCACCCCGGCGACCGCCAGCAGCGGAACACGCCGGGACAGTCGCGCGATGGATTCGACAAGGTCTCGCGTCTCGTCGGCCAACTGAACATCGTCGACGATCAGCACCAACGGCCGGTCCCGCGCCGCCACTTCGAGGAACTGGTGCCATCCTTCTCGCCACTCGCCGTCACCGAAGCCACGCGTGGGCCGACTCGCGGGGTCGACGAACGGAATCAACCGTGCCACCAGCCAGTTCGCCCGCCCCTGATCACCGACGAGGCGGCGTACCGTCGTCTCCACCTTGTCCCGGATCGCGAGGGGAGAGTCGGCCCGCGTGATCCCGCAGTAGCCGGACAAGATCATCCGGTGCAGTTCGAACGGACCGCTCTCCGCCATGGACGGCGTGCACCAGCACAGCACCTGCACGGCCTGCGGATCCTCGGCGACGACCACCCGCCGGAACTCCGTCAGGATCCTGCCGCGTTCGTCGTCGGAACCGCCTCGCAAGGTGACCAGATGGGGCTGCGCCCAGCGGCTGCCGTGCGCTAACAGGCCCTTTAACAGGTTGAGTTCGCTCTGGTCAGCGACATCCTGGACCGGTTGCGGAGCGCCGTACATGTCCTCGACCGGTATGGCCCGCTCCACCGTCCACCTGGCCGGCGTGCCCTGCACCTGCGTGTAGGAGAACAGCGAGCCAGTGGTGTTGCGGGTCGTGGGCCCGACCTGTATCTCGCCTTCGGGTACGAGGGACAGCAGGATCTGGCACTCCTGGAGTAAGGCACCGCTGACCTGGAGGGGCGCGGCTCCACCGTCCGGCCCCTCACGTACCAGCGCCTCACCCGTACTGACCGCGGCACTGACGGCCGCGCACCCGGCCAGCGAGGCCAGCTGGCCGGTGGCCTCGGGTCCGCACGCGAACGCCTTGCGTAACTCCATCGCCGCCCGCACGGCGCGCTCGGCGTGGCCGTCCGGGTGGTCCCGCGCGGGAAAGAGTCCGAGGCTCACGGTGCCCATGGACGCTGCGACCGTGCCACCCAGAGCTTCGACCTGCTCCCGGATCAGGCTGCTCATCCGGTCGAGGGCGGTGTCCACCTCCTCGCCTCCCGGCACCCCGGAGTCGGGGCCCAGTTCGGCGCGGACCAGCAGGACACTGACCTCCTTGCGTACGGCCGCGACTGCCGTGCTGGCTGGTGGGGCGTACGGGGCAGCTTCGAGCGTGGCCGGTACGGGCGGGGCGGAGGGTGTGGACAGTACGGGCGGGGTGGGCAGGGTGGACGGGGCGGGCAGGGCGGAAGGCGCGGGCGTCGCCATGTGCCGTCCGCGCCCTGCCTGCTCTCCCTGCTCTCCCTGCCCTGCCTCCCCTGCCTGCCTTCCCTGCCGCTCGGGGCGTGGCCGCGGACTCGTGGTTACCAGCTCGGCGGGTTCTGGCTGCTGGAGCGCGGGATCGTGCAGCAGTATGGCCTGCTGAAGCGTTTGCAGCTCCCGGCTGGGCTCCAGGCCCAGATCCTCGACCAGCACCCTCCGCAGCCGGCTGTAGACGCCCAACGCGTCGGCCTGGCGGCCACAGCGGTACAGCGCGCGCATCAGCTGGCCACAGGAGCGCTCCCGCAGCGGCTCGCTCTCGACCATCGCCTCCAGCTCCCCGAGCATCCCGTAGTGCCGCCCGCACGCCAGCTGCGCGTCGAAGAGGTCCTCCAGGATGTCCAGGCGCGCGTTCTGCACCGTGGTCAACTCGCTCCAGAAGAAGCCGACTTCCACCAGGTCGGACAACACATCGCCGCGCCACAGATCCAGCGCGTCGCGCAGCAGCCGCGCGGCCTCCTCGGGCGCGCCCGCGGCGAGCCTGGCCCGGCCTTCGGCCACCCACTGGCGGAACAGATGCAGGTCCACATCCTCGGGGGCGACCTCAAGGAGATATCCAGGAGCCTGCGTACGCAGCGCCACCGGCGTGCCCGGCTCATCCTCCACGGACAGGGCCCTGCGCAGCCCCCACACCGCGTTCTGCAGGATCTTCCGGGCCGTGGCTGGCGCCTCCTCAACGCTCCAAAGGGCCTTCAGGAGCTGGCTGGTGGGCACGACCTGGTTGGGCTGCAGCAGCAGGAAGCCCAGCGCCGCACGCTGCTTGCTTCCTCCGAGTTCGATCTGACGGCCGCTGGCGGTCACTTCCAGCGGGCCCAGCATCTTGAACCGCATGTTCCCTCCCCCTCGATTCGCGCGGCCGAGTGCTGCCACGCACCCACGATCTAACGAGAGATTACAAACCGCTGCGTCGGTTTGTCAAAGACTCAAGAGCTCAACCTGCCGCCAAACCAGGGCAAATAGACCCACATCGGAGGCTCAAGCAGAGAGCAGTCCCCGGAGCATCCACCAGCTCCCACCCACTTCAGGAAGTCTTTACTGTACAAACAGGGCGCACGACTGGAATAAATACCTAGAGGTTGGTTTCATTGCCACCCATGACATCCACCCCTTCGAGCCCTCAGCACCGCGAGGACTGATCGTGAGCAAGCAGGAACGCGCTGTCCGTACCCGTAGCCAGCTCATCGTGTCCGCCGCCAGGGCTTTCCGCCAGCACGGCTACACGGAGGCCAGCATGACCGCCATCAGCCGACTGAGCGGCGTCAGTTCGGGGGCTCTGTACTTCCACTTCCCCAGCAAGGCCGCACTGGCCGAGGCCGTGGAGACGGAGGCCTCCCACACCCTGCACACCGTGGCCCGACGGAGCGGCGAGGGGCGCGTGTCCGGGCTCCAGGCGCTGGTCGACACCTCACACGCACTGGCCCAGGTGCTACGCGAGAACGTCGTCGCCAAGGCCGGGCTGCGGCTCAACTGCGACGGCCACGCCTCTCGGCTCGATCTGCACCTCGAGTGGCAGACGTGTGTGCATCGGCTTCTCACCGAGGCGGCCCGTGACGGGTGGCTCAACCCCGAACTGTCGCGCCAGCACACGGCCTCGGCGATCGTCGCCGCCACCGTGGGCTTCGAGGTACTGAGCGATTCCGACCAGGCGTGGATCTCCAGAGGCTCACTCACCGGCTTCTGGCAGTTGCAGCTACCCCGGATGGCGACACCGGAAGCTCTCGGCCAACTGGACCCGGCCGGCTCAGAGTCGGCATGGACTGCCGCGCAGGCTGTCCCACGCGTCCCCGAACCAGCCGCCGCCCCCACGGACACCGCCGCACACCCCTAGGGCCTGTCGGGCCTGCCCGGTCCGCTGGACGCCGCATCGACCTGGCCGAACCCTGACGAACAGACTCTCCAGTCTGCCGCCAGGGCCCCCAGGCAGAACCTCAGCCGTCCACCGGTGCAACCACCTCGTCGCGGACGGCGGCGGTCCCCTCCGCCTCAGCCAGAGCGCGCGCCCCGCGCCCCGGCGCCATATCGAGCGTGGCCAGCACCGCGGGAACCGCGATGCTGGGCATCAGGTGCCGGTAGAGAGTCGAGGCTCGCTGATCCAGCTCGTGACGCTTGTTCGTCGTCCGGGCCATCATGTTGACCCCCGCGTAAGCCCCGACCAGGAGGATGGCACTCTCGACCGGGTCGACATGCGCGAGCAGTTCCCCCCGGTCCCTTGCCTCCTGAAGCGTGCGCGTGTGGATCTCAGCCCAAGCCACATACGGGCCGCTGCGGTCGAGCTGCACCCCCATGTCGTCCAAGGTGAGCCGGACGCTGCCGCGGACCAGTGGGTCATAGCTGAGGCGATGAGCGAAGACCATGCCCAGGTCAACGAACTCCTGCAGCTTAGACGCCTGCGGGAGTTGCCGGGGGGCTTGGGCCACCTGTGCGTCCAGCACCGCCAGTGCCAGGGCCTTCTTGGAGTCGAAGTGAAAGTACAGCGCTCCCTTGGTCACCCCTGCTCGCGTGAGAATGTCGGTGATCTTCGCTGCGTCGTACCCGCGCTCCTCAAAGACCTCGGCCGCCGCCTCCAAGATCACTCGGCGGGTACGGATCCCGCGATCCTGTTTCGCCACCTGGCTGTCCTAACTGTGCAAGCCCTTACTGTCGGGCGATCAATACGCGCCACGCACGTATGTGGGACAGGCCATTAAAACCAACGAGTCAGTATGTAATCAACGCCACCCCTCGTGACACGGTCAAATAATGGTGAAACCGCCGTCGACCGGCACCGTGACGCCGGTGACGAACGAGGCACGGTCACTACAGAGAAAGGCCACGGCCTCGGCGATCTCCTCGGGCTCCGCGGTGCGCGGCTGCGGTGTCGCCGCGTGCAGCACCTCCTCGATGCCGGGATTGTTTGCGAACCACTCCGCCACCACCTCGCTCCGCGTGGTGCCGGGGGCGACCGCGTTGACGCGGATCCCCCGGTCCGCGTACTCCGCGGCGGCTGCCTTGGTGAGGCCGATCACCGCGTGCTTCGACGCGACGTAGGGCGCCGCCACCGGGGTCGCGAGAAGACCGCCCACGCTGGCGTTGTTGACTATCGCGCCGCCGCCGCACTCCAGCATCGCGGCGAGCTCGTCACGCAGGCAGTTCCACACCCCGCGCACGTTGACGTCCATGATCTGGTCGTAGAGCTCGTCCCCCATCTCATGCAGCGGGGTGCGCCCCACCCCCCAACCGGCGTTGTTGAAGGCCACGTCCAGTCGCCCAAATCGGGAGACGGCATGGGCCACTGACCGGGCCGTGTCCGCCGCCCGCGTCACGTCGGCAACGACGTACTCGGCCTCGGCCCCACCGGCGCGCAGCTGGGCGACGAGCTTCTCGAGCCGCTCCGCGCGGCGGGCCATGAGCACCACCTTGGCCCCCTCGCGCGCGAACACCCGGGCGGCCGCGGCCCCGATGCCGCTGCTCGCGCCGGTGATCAGGGCGACCTTGGCGGGCAGCAGGCGGTGGTCCTCAGTCATGGTCATTCCTCCGTAACGGGACTGAATCGGCAGGGCGCTCAGAGACGGGCCCTCAGGTCCAGGCGGTGCCCGTGGCCGCCTCCCTGTCCACGGTGCGCAGGAGGTGCTCGTCAATGCCCGCCAGCGAGTCCACAAGATGCCGCACGCCGGCCTCGCGCATCAACTGGCGCTGGAAGCCGTGCGCGAAGTCGCTGGGATGGCCTATGAACGGCACGTCGAGCTCTTTGGCTGTCTCGGCGACGCGCGCCACGTCGTCGATGAACACCACCTGGTCGAAGTGGAGTGAGAACACCTCGGTGGTGATCTCCGCGACCCCCGGGCGGAAGTCGTTGGTGCAGACGTACCGCGGACCGTCGAAGAGTTCGGCGAGCTCGCCCGCATGGCGGTCGAAGTGGGTCTTGTCCAAGCCGCCGTAACACACCGTCCACAGCCCCAAAGAGCGCAGCCTGTGCAGGAGTTCAACGGCCCCGTCCAAGACACGGATCGGCTCGTCCGCGAGGTAGGCGTCCCGCTCCGCGAAGTAGGCCGCCAGGATCTCGTCCTCGGTCAGGTCGAGTCCGGCGGCGGCGCCGAGCGCGCGGCAGGCGACACGCTGAGGCTGGGAGAAGATCTCCCGCTCCACGGCCGCGTCGTAGCGACCGCCGCGCCGAGTGATGAACTGGTGGATAACGGGACTGAACGTGTCGTTCAGGAGTACTCCGTCGATGTTCACAGCGGCGAGCCGCAGCTGCTCCACGTGATCCACAGCATTCTCCAGTCACGCCAATAAAAACCGGGGAGTACGGATGTTACGCTCCGGAAAGGTGTCGACACAACCTTCCAGCCAAGCCCTCACTCTTGTTGATCCGTAAACTTCCCCCATGCGCCACGCGAACCCGCACACCCCAATGACCAGGATACCCAGGGGTGTTGCTGAGCGAATCGGACGATGCGCTTCCAGATCTCCGTGTCGCGAGGTGCGCGCCACCATCAAACCTCAGCCACGGAATCTGTTGCGAATCAAACCGAGGAGTACGTATCTTTCATCGGGCAGGGCGCAGCACATGCCTATTCGGTCAGGTCCTTCAGGGGGAAGTCATGACGCAGACGCTTGCTGCCACACACGACCATTCACTCGCCTTAGGCTCCGCTCTCGCCGAGCCTTCGCACTCCACTCTCACCTCGACGGTGCCCCGGCAGCTGGTCCACCGCGCCGCCGTGGCCGAGGTCTTCCTGACGGGTTGCCGGCAGCTCGCCGACGACCACTACGTGATATCGGCGCAGTGGCCGCGAGCCCACAGCTTCTTCGCCCCCGTATCGGGTCACTACGACCCAATGCTGGCCGCCGAAACGATTCGGCAGGTAGGCACCCTGCTGGGCCACTCAGCCTTTGGGGTACCCCTCGACCACCAGTTCCTGATGTGGGATCTCAACTACACGGTCATACCAGGGCACCTGGCCATCGGGGCCCGTCCTGCTGACCTCGAACTTGACGTCGTCTGTAGCGAGATTCGCAGGCGCGGCACCAGGCTGACAGGACTGCGCTACGAGGTCGCGATCCGCCACGACGGGCGGGTCATCGCGACCGGCGGCCTCGGCTACACCTGCGCATCGCCGGAGCTCTACCGCAGGCTGCGTGGTGCGCGGTTGGCGACCGCCGCTGTGCCGCTGCTCCCCGGCACCCCCGTCCCACCCGCCCGGGTTGGCCGCTCGTCTGGCTCAGACGTCGTCCTGGGGCCCGCCGCTCACCCGCGGTGCTGGCAACTGCGGGTCGACACCCAACACCCCGTCCTTTTCGACCACTACGTCGACCACGTCCCCGGAATGGTCCTGCTGGAGGCCGCCCGACAGGTGGCGCACGCGATGGCACCGGGCGACGCCCCGCTGCTGCCCACGTCCGTGCACAGCACCTTCTCCCGGTACGTCGAGTTCGGTAGCCCCTGCTGGATCGAGGCCGAGTACCCCGCGGACGACCCCACCGGCCTGAACAGCGGCCTGGTGGTGAGGGCCCATCAAGAGGGCGAGACCGTCTTCACCTCCACCGTCACCACCGCGGTGCCGGCCTGACCCAGACTCGGGGACTGCCGGGTTCCGGCAGTCCCCGGCTCGATCGAGTGTCCGACCTCTCTACTAGAGTCCGCCGCGGACACACAGGAGAATCAGAGGCGAACTCACCGACGTGGCTCGCGGTGGCTCTCAGACGGGTCCACAGACGAGTTCACAGACATCCAGGGGTGGACAGACATGAAGATGCGGACCCTCGTGGCCTGCGCGGCAGCCGTCACGATCGCGGCGGGCGCGACGGCCTGCGGCTCCGACTCCGTCAAGGAGACGGCCGAAGGCGTCAAGGAGAAGGCTGGCAGCGCCGTTCCGGCAGCGCTCCTGCGCGCCACGACCAAGACGGACAAGATGGGGTCCGCCGAGGTCTCCATGGCCACGGATCTCGGCAACGGCCAGCCGATCTCCATGGACGGCACCTACACCTGGGGCGACGGCCTCGGCTTTGACGTCGAGATGGACGCCAAGGCATCGGGCATGCAGGCGCTCGTCTCCGGCGACACCGTCCGGTCGCTGTTCGTCGACGGTTCGTACTACTACAAGGTGAACCCGCAGCCGAGCGGCCCGCTTCAGGGCAAGCAGTGGATGAAGATAGACGCGTCCGCGGTGATGGGCGACGAGGCGTCCGCGAACCTCCAGTCGCAGAACGCGGACCCGACGGCCGGGCTGCGCGGTATCAAGCACGCGAACGACGTCGAGAACCTCGGTGAGGAGACGGTCGGCGGCAGGAAGGCGACGCACTACAAGGCGGCGCTCCCGCAGACCGCCTTCGGTCTCGACAACGACTCGGCGATGGGCCAGCTCGCCGGGAACGCCGAGATCGACATCGAGATCTGGGTGGACGGCAAGGACCTGCCGGTCCGGATCAAGCAGAAGATGGGCGCCATGACGGTGACGATGGACTTCGAGAAGTTCGGCGCCGCCAAGAAGATCACGGCACCGCCCGCCGCCGAGACCGGCGACGTGACCGACGAGGTCAAGGCCGGACAAGGTGGGGCTCAGGGCGGCGTGCAAGGCAGTGTGCAGGGCGGCATGCAAGGTGACGCGCAGGGCTAAGCCTGCGGGAGGACGGCCAAGCCAAGATCGGCGGCACGCACGACCGCCGACCTGGGCTTGGTTCCGTTCTCATGTGGCCCGCGCCCGAGCCTGGGGGCCGAGCCCGGGCCTGGTCCTGTGGCCCCAGGTGCCTCAGTGGTTGCGGGGGAAGCCCAGGTCCACCGCGGACGGCGAGTCCGACGGGTCGGGCCAGCGAGTCGTGACGACCTTGCCGCGCGTGTAGAAGTGCGTGCCGTCGTTGCCGTAGACGTGGTGGTCGCCGAAGAGCGAATCCTTCCAGCCGCCGAACGAGTGGTAGCCCACCGGCACCGGAATCGGCACGTTGACGCCGACCATCCCCGCCTCGATCTCCAACTGGAAGCGCCGGGCCGCCCCGCCGTCGCGGGTGAAGATGGCCGTGCCGTTCCCGAACGGCGAGGCGTTGATCAGCTCCACGCCCTCGTCGTACGTCTCGGCCCGCAGGACGCACAGCACCGGACCGAAGATCTCGTCCCGGTAGGCGTCGGCGGTGACCGGAACCCGGTCGAGCAGCGAAAGCCCGATCCAGTGCCCGTCCTCATGCCCCTCGACCGTGTACCCGGTGCCGTCGAGCACGACCTCGCAGCCCTGGTCAGCGGCGCCCTTCACATACGACGCGACCTTGTCGCGATGCGCGGCGGTGATCAGCGGCCCCATCTCGGAGGCCGGGTCGTTGCCGGGCCCGATCTTGATCTTCTCGGCACGCTCCCGGATCTTGTCCACCAGCGCGTCACCGATCCCACCGACCGCCACCACCGCGGAGATCGCCATACAGCGCTCGCCAGCCGAGCCGTACGCCGCCGACACCGCCGCGTCCGCGGCCGCGTCCAGGTCGGCGTCGGGCAGGACGAGCATGTGGTTCTTGGCGCCGCCCAAAGCCTGCACCCGCTTGCCGTTGGCCGAGGCCGTGGTGTGGATGTAGCGGGCGATCGGCGTCGAGCCGACGAACGACACGGCCGCCACGTCCGGGTGCTCAAGCAGCCGGTCCACGGCCACCTTGTCGCCGTGCACCACATTGAACACACCGTCCGGAAGCCCCGCCTCCGCCAGCAGTTCGGCGATCTTCATCGAGGCGGACGGGTCCTTCTCGGACGGCTTGAGTACGAAGGTGTTCCCACAGGCGATGGCCATCGGGAACATCCACATCGGCACCATGGCCGGGAAGTTGAACGGCGTGATCCCGGCGACGACACCCAGCGGCTGCCGGATCGAGGCGACATCCACCCGGCTGGACACGGACGTGGACAGCTCGCCCTTGAGCTGAACCGTGATCCCGCAGGCCAGGTCCACGATCTCCAGACCGCGGGCCACCTCGCCCAGCGCGTCCGAGTGCACCTTGCCATGCTCGGCGGTGATCAGCTCGGCGATATCGTCGCGATGCGCGTCGAGCAGCGCGCGGAACTTGAACAGAATGCTGGTGCGCTGGGCCAGCGACGAGGTGCCCCAGCTCGCGTAGGCCTCCCGCGCGGCGGCGACCGCGGCGTCCACCTCGTCCACGGACGCGAAGGCGACCTGAGTGGTGACCTTGCCGGTGGCCGGGTCGGTGACCGGCCCGTGGGTACCGGACGCCCCCTCGACGGTCTTGCCACCGATCCAGTGGTTGACGGTCTTCGTCATGACGTACTCCTCACAGGTGACGGCGTCGGGTGGTGACATGCCGGTCGTACTCTTCGCGTGCCGTGACCGCGGGCGTGCGGCGCGCGGTCTCGGCTACGGGAACATCCCACCACGCCTGTGCGGGCGGCACGCCCGACACTGTGTCTGCCGTTTCGGTCTCCACATAGACACCTGTGGGGCCCGTGGCCGCCCGTGCCTCGCGCAGCGCTTCGCGCAGGTCACGAACCGTTTGGGCGCGGATCACGCGCATCCCCAGGCTGGCCGCGTTGGCGGCGAGATCGACGGGCAGCGGCGCGCCGGTGTACGTACCGTCGTCCGCCCGGAACCGGTAGGCGGTGCCGAACCGCTCACCGCCGACGGCCTCGGAGAGCCCGCCGATGGACGCGTACCCGTGGTTCTGCAGGATCACCACCTTGATGGCGATCCCCTCCTGTACGGCGGTGACGATTTCGGTGGGCATCATCAGATACGTCCCGTCCCCGACCAGCGCCCAGACGGGCCGCCCGGAGTCGGCCAGCCCCACCCCGATGGCGGCGGGGATCTCGTAGCCCATGCAGGAGTAGCCGTACTCGACGTGGTACTGGCCGCTGGAGCGGGTGCGCCAGAGTTTGTGCAGGTCGCCGGGGAGTGAACCGGCCGCGTTGATGATCACGTCGTCGCCGGTGACCAGCTCGTCGAGCAGGCCGAGCACCTGGGCCTGGGTGGGGCGGGCGTCCGGGTCAGGGGTGGCGTAGGCGGCGTCGACCTGGCGTTCCCAGCGGGCCTTGTGGTCGGTGTACTCGGCTTCGTAGGCGGGGTCGACGTGGTGGACGGCGGTGCGCAGGGCCTCGGTGAGCGCTTCAAGCCCGGTAAGGGCATCGGCGACCAGCGGCAGGGCGCCCATCTTGTGACCGTCGAACCCGGTGATGTTGAGGTTGACGAACCGGGCCCGCTCGCCGAACAGCGTGCCCGAGGCGGTGGTGAAGTCGGTGTACCGGGTCCCGACCCCGATCACCAGGTCGGCGGTACGGGCCAGCGCGTCGGCCGTCGCGGTGCCGGTGTGGCCGATGCCGCCCAGGTCGGCGGGGTGGTCGAAGGTGAGCGAGCCCTTGCCCGCCTGGGTCGACGCCACCGGGATACCGGTCGCGTCGGCCAGCGCCCCGAGTGCGGACTCCGCCTCACTGTGCCGGACGCCGCCCCCCGCGACGATCAGCGGGCGGCGGGACTCCCGTACCGCCCGCACGGCCGCCGCGAGCTCGCGCGGATCGGGAGCCGGGCGGCGTACGCCCCACACCCGCTCGGCGAGGAACTCCTCGGGCCAGTCGTACGCCTCGGCCTGTACGTCCTGCGGCAGCGCCAGCGTCACCGCGCCCGTCTGCGCCGGGTCCGTCAGCACCCGCATCGCCGCCAGCGCGGCCGGGATCAGCGCCTCGGGGCGGGTGACCCGGTCGAAGTACCGCGACACCGGGCGCAGGCAGTCGTTGACCGACACATCACCCGCGTACGGCACTTCGAGCTGCTGGAGCACCGGGTCGGCGGGCCGGGTGGCGAAGGTGTCCCCGGGCAGCAGCAGTACGGGGATGTGGTTGATGGTGGCCAGGGCCGCGCCGGTGACCAGATTGGTCGCGCCGGGCCCGATCGACGTCGTGACCGCGTGCGCGGAGAGCCTGCGCCTGTGGCGGGCGTACCCGACGGCCGCGTGCACCATGGCCTGTTCGTTGCGGCCCTGGTGGTACGGCATCTCGTCGCGGTACTCGACCAGCGCCTGCCCGATCCCGGCCACGTTGCCGTGTCCGAAGATGCCCCAGGTGGCGGTGATCAGCCGCTGCCGGACGCCGTCCCGCTCGGTGTACTGGCGCGCGAGAAACGCCACCAGCGCCTGGGCGACGGTGAGTTTCACCGTATTCACCGGTTTCACCGCTGTCTGTGGCTTCACCGGTATCCCTCCAAGTGGTCGGGGTGGAAGCTGATCCGCCAGGCGCGCTCGTCGCCCGGACCCGCCATGACGTTCAGGTAGTACATGGGATGGCCCGGCTGGGCGATGGACGGTCCGTGCCAGCCGTCGGGCACCAGCACCGCGTCGCCACTGCGGACTTCGGCGAGCAGATCGGCGCCGCCCGGCCTGGACGGCGACACGCGCTGGTAGCCGAGGCCTGGGCGCCCTTGCTCGTCCGCGATCTCGAAGTAGTAGATCTCCTCCAGCTCGGCTTCCTCGCCTGGCCGGTGCTCGTCGTGCTTGTGCGGCGGGTACGAGGACCAGTTGCCGCCCGGCGTCAGCACCTCGACGGCGATCAGCCGGTCGCAGGCAAAGACGCCCGCCGCCCCGAAGTTGTGCACCTCGCGGGCGCAGTCGCCGCTGCCCCGCTGCTCGACGGGGACCTCCGGCGCGGGGCCGTAGCGGGCGGGGAGTCTGCGCTCGCACTTCGCTCCTGCCAGGGCGAAACGGCCTCCCGCGCCGGAGGCGATCTGGGCGTGGGCGTCGCGTGGTACGTACGCGAAGTCGCTGATCCCACTGAACACGCTTTCCCTACCCAGGAGTTCATAGAACTCACCATTCACCTGTACGGTACATCCACCACTGAGCGGCAGCACAATCCACTCGCTGTCCCCGGTGGCCAGCTGATGGCTGCCGCCGGGCGGCAGCTCGATGACCCGCAGGCTGGCGTACCCCCAACCGGCCCGCTTGGGATCGATGTCCAGCGCGTATGGCCCACTGGCCGTACTGCCCGCGGGTAGATGCATCCCGGCTCCCCTCAACTCAACTGCCTTCGACGATGGTCACTGTCCACCTTCCAGTACGGCGGCCACTTCGTCCGGGTACGGCATGGCGGACGAGCAAGCCAGTCGGGACGCCACGATGGCCCCGGCGGCGTTCGCGTACCGCATCGTCCGCTCCAGGTCCCACCCGGCCAGGAGCCCGTGGCACAGCGCGCCGCCGAAGGCGTCTCCGGCCCCGAGCCCGTTGACGACCTCGACGGGCACGGGCGGGACCTCGGCGCTCTCGCCCGCGCTGTTCATGGCCAGGACGCCCTTGGGGCCCTGCTTGACGACGGCGAGCTCGACGCCCGCGTCGAGCAGCGCGCGGGCCGCGGCGTGCGGGGCGCGCTCGCCGGTGGCGACCTCGCACTCGTCCAGGTTGCCCACGGCGACGGTGGCGTGGCAGAGGGCGGCCGTGTAGTAGGTGCGGGCCTGGCCGGGGTCGTTCCGGGCTGTGTCTCCCCAGAACATCGGCCGCCAGTCCAGGTCAAAGACGGTGACCCCCGCCCCGAGTCCGGCCCGGTGCTTGAGGGCTTGGAGCGTCGCCGAGCGGCTCGGCTCCTCGCTCAGCCCGGTCCCGGTCACCCAGAAGACGCGCGCCGAGCCGATCGCGTCGAGGTCCAGCTCATCGGCGTAGATCTCCAGGTCGGGGGCCTTCGGCTGGCGGTAGAAGTACAGCGGAAAGTCATCCGGCGGAAAGACCTCGCAGAAGGTCACCGGCGTCGGCAGCCCCGGCACCCCCGTCACCCATCGGTCATCGACACCGAACTCACGCAGCGCCTGGTGCAGATACCCGCCGAACGCGTCCTCACCGGTACGGGTGATCACCGCCGTACGCCGCCCGAGTCGGGCCGCCGCGACGGCCACGTTGGCGGCGGAACCGCCGAGAAACTTGCCGAAGGTGTCGACCTGCGCCAGCGGAACTCCGGTCCGCAGGGGGTAGAGATCAACCCCGATCCGTCCCATCGCGATGACGTCGTACGCGTCGTCAGCGGTCACCGTCCACGCCCCTCCTTGCCGTTTGCCCTATGTCCTTCGCGCTATGTCCTTACATACAGACCTACACGCCATTGAAGCTCTTGACACCTATTTCCCCCCGCCTGAAAGCTGACGCCTATGACGCTGCCGTCGCCCCTGTCACGTATCCGCATCGGCTCCGCCCCCGACTCCTGGGGGGTGTGGTTCCCGGACGACCCGCGCCAAGTCCCCTGGCGACGCTTTCTCGACGAGGTCTCGGAGTCCGGTTACGAGTGGATCGAGCTCGGCCCGTACGGCTATCTGCCCACCGATCCCGCCCGTCTGCGCGAGGAGACCGCGCGCCGCGGGCTGCGGGTCTCGGCGGGCACCGTCTTCACCGGGCTGCACCACGGGCCCGCCGTATGGGACACAACCTGGGCGCACGTCGCGCCCGTTGCCGAGCTGACCCGCGCGATGGGTGCGGACCAACTGGTCGTCATCCCCTCCTTCTGGCGTGACGACAAGACCGGAAAGCTCCTGGAGGACCGCGAACTGACGCCCCAGCAGTGGCGCTGGCTCACCTCGGGCACCGAGCGCCTGGGCCGGGAGGTACGGGAGCGCTTCGGGCTGCGTATCGTCGTCCACCCCCACGCGGACACCCACATCGACACCGAGCCGCACGTCGCCCGCTTCCTCGACGCCACGGACGCGGACCTGGTCGCGCTGTGCCTGGACACCGGCCACTACGCGTACTGCGGCGGGGACAGCGTCAGGCTGATCGAGACGTACGGCCCGCGTCTCGGCTACCTGCACCTGAAGCAGGTGGACCCGCGGGTCCTGGCGGAGGTACGGGCCGAGGACCTGCCGTTCGGACCGGCGGTGGCCCGGGGCGTGATGTGCGAGCCACCGGGAGGCGTGCCCGATCTGCCTCCGGTCCTACGGGCGGCCCAGGCCCTGAACATCGACCTCTTCGCGATCGTCGAGCAGGACATGTACCCGTGTCCCCCCGACCGCCCCTTCCCGATCGCCCACCGCACGCGCCGCTACCTCCGCGGGTGCGGCGCGTAACAGCACCCACGCCACCACGGCACCCACACCACCCCAGAAGCCACACCACCCCAGAAGCCACAAGCACCACAGAAGTAACCAACATCCCGCTCCCGTCACACATGTCACGTTCACGCGGGTTTCCCGTCACGGCTGGTCAACAATGCACTCCGCACAGTCACTGACTGTCGTTCATCGGGCACAGGCTGAGTGATCGCTCCCCGACGGCTCCCCCGGCCGCCGCTGCGGCGCGTACATGGAGGTTCCACCGATGACCGAACGCCGACTCTGGTCGTACAAGGAGATCGCCGCACACATCCGGGTGCAACCGGACACCGTGCGCTCCTACCGCAAGCACGGCCTGCTCCCTCCCCCCGACCACGTCGAGGGCGGCAAGCCTTACTGGTACGCGGATACCGTCCGCACCTGGGTCGCCAGCCGCCCCGGCAACCGCGGCCGCAGGCAGGAATAACCCCCGCCCCGCACACCGGCCCCGCGCACCCGCGCACCCGCACACCGTGCGCGGGTGCGCGGGCCCCCTGGGAGCCGGTCAGTCGGCCGCTTCGCGGATCAGCTCCGCCGCCCGCTCGGCGACCATGACGACCGACGCGTGGGTGTGGCCGCGCGGCACGGTGGGGATCACCGACGCGTCCACCACCCGCAGCCCCGCCACGCCGTGGACCCGCAGTCGCTCGTCCACCACGGCCGACGCGTCGCCCGCGGGCCCGGGACGGCAGGTGCCCACAGGGTGGAACAGCGTCTGTGCGGCGGCCCGCACATAACCCTCCACCTCTGTGTCATCCAGCCCGGGCCGCCAGTCACCGAGCGCCTCACCCGCGAGCGGGCGCAGCGCCCCCGCGCCGAACACCCGCTCCGCGAAGCGGACTCCGGCGCGGAAGGTGTGCACGTCGGCGGGCGCGCTCAGGTAACCGGGATCGATCACCGGCGGCGCGGCCGGGTCGGCGGAGGCGAGGCCGACGCTGCCCCGGCTTTCCGGGCGCAGCAGAACCACGCCGATGGTGAGGCCGGGGCGGGTACCGGACTCGGTGTCCTCGGTGAACGCGACCGGGGTCCAGATCAGTTCGAGGTCCGGGGCGCCCGGCTCACCGTCCGCGCGGAGGAAGGCGACCGCCTCGGCGACGTTGGAGGTGAGCGGGCCGCGGCGGTCCTCCTCGTACCGCTTGCGGTTGGCCTCGGTGTCGGCGTCGGCGAGGGCGACGGGGGCGGTGGTGTCCACCGCGAGGTCCAGGATCAGGTGGTCCGACAGATTCCTGCCCACGCCAGGGAGCGCGGCCGTCAACTCGGCCCCGGCCCGGCGCAGTTCGTCCGGATCGCCGACGCCGGACAGCAGCAGCAGATGCGGGGAGCCCACCGCTCCCGCGCTGAGGATGACCTCCCGGCGCGCGGCGATCCGGGTTCCGGCCAGCTCGACGCCGGTCGCCCGGCCGTCTGTCAGGGTCACCCGATCCACCCTCACCCCGCTGATCAGGCGTAGGTTCGCACGCTTCAGGGCGGGGCGCAGATATCCGTCGGCGGCGCTCCAGCGGGCGCCCCGGTACTGGTTGAGGGGGGTGACCGAGGTGCCGGTACCACCTGGGCCACCGAGCCCGCCGTCGATCTCCTTCAGACCGAGCTCGGCACACGCCTGGAGGAACGACTCGGTGGTGGGGTCGGGGTCCTGCGGCGGCGCGATCCACAGCGGCCCCTCGGTGCCGTACGTCCGGCCCGGCTCGAACTCCCCGGCCCACCGCTCCGACTTACGGAGGTACGGTTCCACCCGGCCCCAGGACCAGCTGTCGCCTACGGCCTCGTTCCAGTCGTCGAAGTCCAGCCGATGCCCCGGTATCCACATCATGAAGTTGATCGCCGAGGAGCCGCCCAGCACCTTGCCGCGCGGGTAGAAGACCTCCCGGCCGCCCAGCCCCGGCTGGGCGGTGGTGCTGAACGCCCAGTCGTACGCGGAACCCATCAACGTAGGAGCCAGCCAGGGCACTTGGATGGACCGTTCGTCGTCGCCGGAGTCCCCGGCCTCGACGAGCGCGACGGTCACGGAGGGGTCTTCGGACAGCCGGGCCGCGAGCACGCAGCCAGCCGAACCGGCGCCCACGATGATGTAGTCGAACGTTTCCTCGGTCATGGGCATCTCCCCGGACTCTCTACGAAGGTGACGGCGGTGACGACGACGGCGTGACGGTGGCGCGACGGCGATGGCTGAACCGTGGTGGCTGAACCTCGCCGCGAACGTATCCGGAGGCGCCCACTAATCGGTCATGGGTTCCCCCTCCGTCCGCGGAGAGGGCCGCGAACTGAGCCAAGACAGGTCAATGACCGTCCAAAGACTGAGTCAAGGCCAGCGTCAGATCTGCCACAGAACCGGCGGGGGGATGGTGGTCCGTGACCCCAGGCGTGTGGACACGAACCTCCCCGTGTGTGGTCACGCCCCCGTGTAGGACTGAGGAGAAGGAATCCGTGATGAGTGCGAACGCCTCGGCCGCTGTTGGTCTGCGTGCCGGCCCGAGGGAGTGGCTGGGCCTGGCCGTCCTAGCACTTCCCACCCTCCTGCTGTCACTGGACGTGACGGTCCTGTTCCTGGCGGTGCCGCACATCAGTGCCGACCTGGCGCCTAGCAGCACACAAGCGCTATGGATCATGGACATCTACGGCTTCATGGTGGCCGGGTTCCTGATCACGATGGGCACCCTCGGGGACCGCATCGGCCGCCGCAAGCTGCTGCTGACCGGCGCGCTCGCATTCGGTGTGGCCTCAGCCCTCGCGGCCTACTCGACCAGCGCCGAGATGCTGATCGTCACCCGCGCGCTGCTCGGACTCGCCGGTGCGACGCTGATGCCGGCCACGCTGGCCCTGATCACCAACATGTTCCGGGACCCCAAGCAGCTCGGCATGGCCATCGGTGCCTGGGCCAGCTGCTTCTCCGTCGGCATCGCGATCGGCCCGCTGGTCGGCGGCGTGATGCTGGAGTCGTTCTGGTGGGGCTCCGTGTTCCTGCTGGGCGTTCCCGTGATGCTGCTGCTCGTGGTGCTCGGCCCGATCCTGCTGCCCGAGCACAAGGACCCGGACGCGGGCCGTATGGACCTCGCCAGCGTCGCGCTGTCGCTGCTCGCCATGCTGCCGCTGGTGTACGGCATCAAGGAGGTCGCCAAGGGTGAACACATGGCGGCGTCCGTCGTGGCGCTGGTCGTCGGCCTCGCCTTCGCCGTGGTCTTCGTGCGGCGCCAGCGCCAGCTGGAGAACCCGCTGCTCGACATGCGGCTGTTCGCCAACCGGAGCTTCGCGGTGGCGCTCGGCGTGCTGCTGCTCGGTCTGGTCGCGATCGGCGGCATCTACCTGTTCGTCACGCAGTACCTCCAACTGGTCGAGGGGCTCTCGCCGCTGAAGTCCGGTATGTGGCTGCTGCCCGCCGCCATCGGCATGGTCATCACCTCCACGGTCGCCCCGGCGATCGCCCAGCGGATCCGTCCCGGCTTCGTCGTCGGCGGCGCGCTGCTCGTGTCCGCCACGGGTTACCTGCTGCTCGCCTTCGTCGCCCCCGACACGGGTCTGTGGCTCGTGGTCGTCGGCTTCGCCGTCCTGTACCTCGGTACGGGTCCGGTGATGGCGCTCGGCACCAACCTGGTCGTCGCCTCCGCGCCCCCGGAGAAGGCGGGCTCCGCGTCCGCCATGTCCGAGACCAGCATGGAGCTCGGCGTATCCCTCGGCATCGCCGCTCTCGGCAGCCTCGGCGCGACGGTGTACGCCAGCCAGGTGGACGTCCCCGAGGGACTTCCCGGCAACGTCGTCAGCGCTACCGAGGACTCGCTGGCCAGCGCGTCGGCGGTGGTCACGGACGTGCCCTCCGAGGTGGGTGCGAGTGTCCTGAGCGCGGCGCGTGAGGCGTTCCTCTCCGGTATGTCCGTCATCGCTGCCGTCAGTGCGGGCATCGTCCTGCTGCTGGCGGTCATGGCCATGGTCGCCCTGCGCCATGTGCCGTCGGCCGGAGCCGAGGACGACGCGTCTCAGGAGGAGGCGCCTGAGGACGCTGCGGCCGATGCCGCGGCCGACGAGGCGGCGGGGACGCCCCTTTCGCGGCAGGGGCACCAGACCGAGACCGCCCAGGTCAGCTAGGGACGGATCTCCGTACGCCCCCTACGGGGCCCGCCAGCCGCCGGGACCGACATCACCGGTCCCGGCGGCTGGCGGGCGCTGGACCGCTGATCGCGGCGCCTGCCTCCGCATTACGGCACAAGAACGTCGTCCACCACGCACTCCTGAACCCACTTCTGAACCCACTCCTGAACTCAATCCTGACAAGGGGAGCACATGAGCACGGAAGATTCTGCATCGGGTCTCGACCGCCGTTCCGCTCTGAAGGTCGCGGCCGCCGCCGCGGGCGCGACCGTACTCGGGGCGGCGGGCACGGGAGCCGCAGGGGCCACCGAACAGGCCACCGAACAGGCCGTCGCGCGGGCCAGTGAGGAGAGCCACCGCTTCGACGCGATCGTGGTCGGCGCGGGCTTCGCGGGCATCACCGCCGCGCGCGAGCTACGGGCCCGTGGACTGCGCCCGCTGATAGTCGAGGCGAAGAGCCGAATAGGTGGCCGGACCTGGACCGAGTCCTTCGCCGGCAAGCGCATCGAGCTGGGCGCGGGGTGGTTCTCGCAGCACCAGGCGCTGGTGGCGCGGGAACTCTCCCGGTACGGCGTCAACCTGGTCCCTGGCGGCATAGCCCCCGAGCGGGCCGTCTTCCCCGACGGCGACGGCGGCTTCGCCGACTTCGACCCGGCGTTCGCCTTCGCCCGCAACGACGAGCTGCTTACCCAACTGTTCGCGGACACCGAGCAGTTCCTCCCCCGCCCACTGGAACCCCTGGCAGCGGCGGACAAGGTACGCGCGCTGGACCACCTGTCGCTGCGCGACCGGATCAGTCAACTGAGCCTGGGCACCCGCGACGAACTGTGGCTGAGCGGTACCACCGCGACCTACTCCGGCGGTGACAGCCGGAACGGCGGCTACACCGCGCTGGCCCAGTGGTGGGCACTGCCGGGCCACGACGCCACCGGCTGGAACACGCTGATCGGCCAGAGCGGCGAGACGGGCATGAGCGGCCTGCTCCACGCGATGCTCGCGGACGCCCGGCCCGGGCTGGTCCTCAACTCTCCGGTCAGGTCGGTCACCGACGACGGCCGTGAGATCACCGTCGTCACCCGCGCTGGACGCCATTACACCGCCCCCGTCGCGGTCATCGCCGTCCCGGCGAACGTGTGGAAGGACATCGCCTTCGCTCCGGGCCTGCCCCCGGTCCACGCCGAGGTCGCCCAGCAGGGCAGCGGCGTGCCGAACAGCGCGAAGTTCTGGCTGCGGGTACGTGGCGACGTCGGCCTCGTCTCCGCCCACGCGGGGGAGGGCGCGCAGATCTCGTCGCTGTTCTCGTACTACCAGCTCGACGGTGGCGAGCAGCTGATGATCGGCTTCAGCCAGGACCCGGGCTTCGACGTACGCGACGCCGCACAGGTCTCCGCGGCCGTGAAGCGGCTGGTGCCGGGTGCGCGGGTCGTCGAGTACAAGTACGCGGACTGGGGCCGCGACGAGTTCAGCCGCGGTGGCTGGGCCCTGCGCCGCCCCGGCCAGCTGACCCGCCATCTGCCCGCGGTGCAGCGCCCGCACGGCCGCCTGTCCTTCGCCAATGACGGCATCGCGAGCGGCTGGCTCGGCTTTGTCGACGGGGCGATCGAGACGGGCATGCGGGCGGCCGAGCAGGCGACGCGGCTCGCCTGAACCACCGTCCGCCGTAACCGCAGACGGAAGCGGCCGCCGNCGACTGGTGTCGGCGGCCGCTTCCGTGCGGGGTATCCCTGTTCCCTACGGGCGGGGTACCCCTGTTCCGTAGGGGGAACCCTGGGGTCAGGCGCCGACCAGGCGCTGGCCGTCCGCGTCACGCAGCACCTTGGCCGTGGCGCGCAGGGCGACGTCCAGACGGTCGATCTCCGCGTCCGTGAGATAGATGGAGGGTTCCAGGCGGAGCGTGTTGCCCGCGCTGGCGGTCGGGAAGATGCGGATGAGGTGCTCGCGCAGAATGTGCGCGGAGACGACGTAGCCGAGGCCGCCGCCGTCGGAGATCTCACGGATGATCCCGGACGCCGAATCCGGCTGCTCGTGCAACTCCAGGCCGAGCATCAGGCCGGTTCCCCGGACGTCCTTGAAGACGTCGGGGAAGTCGGCGCGCAGCGACTCCAGTACGGCGGTGAGCTTGCGGCCCAGCTCGGCGGCCAGCTTGTACGCCTTGCCGTCGTCGGCCTCCAGCATCTCCAGCACCTTGATGGCGATCAGGCTGGAGAAGCTGTCCTTGGCGAAGGTGGAGCTGTGGATCAGCTCGAAGTCCTTGCGGTACCGGCTCTCGCGGATGATCACTGCGGCGGTCTTGGCGATGCCGCCGCCCAGGCTCTTGGCCAGCACGTAGTAGTCGCCCTGAAGCCCGATGTGGGTGCTGGCGAGAAACGCGCCGGTGCGGCCCAGACCGCTCTGGATCTCGTCGACGACCAGCGGGCAGCCAAGGTCATCGGCGGTCTCGCGCACCTCCTGGGCGAACTCCCGACTGACCGGCCAGATGCCCGCCTCGCCACGAATGACTTCAAGAAAGAAGCCGCCGATGACGGGAAAGTCCCGCTCTACGACAACGATCTGCCCCTCCCTCACCACAACATCCAGGCCGTTACGGCGCTCCTGAGCGACGACCTCGCGCAGCGTCTCGGGCTCGTCGGCCGGCACGAAGCGGCTCTGCGCGGCGAGCGCCTTGAACGGGGTGCGATAGTCCGGGTTGTAGGTGAGCTGCACGCTCGCGGTGAGCTTGCCGTGAAAGGCCCGCTCCAGCGCGAGGAACACCGGTGCGCGCTCCGCGAGTTCGGTGTTCCTCGCCCGTACGTCGGCGGCCAGCGCGTCGAAGGAGGCGGCGCCGTCGGGCAGGGTGGCCGCGCCCGAGTCCACCGCGGCGCGGGCAGCCTCGATGTGCGCCTCGACGTCGTCGAGCAGCTCGGCGATCCGGATGCCACGGTCCAGCTCGGTGTGCTTGATGGCGATCTCGACGCCCTCGGCACCGCTGTTGGCGAAGAGGCTGTAGTGGGGCTCGTCCGTGTCCAGTTCGCGCTGCACGATCTTGTTGATCGCCGTGGCCACCTCGTTGGCGTAGGAATGGCCGAGCATCAGCGTGAAGACGGGGGTCTGCGCGTCCAGGATGGCCTTGGCGTGCGCGTTGATCTCGGGGTTGTTGTGTCCGAACATCAGCGAGCCGAAGCCACCGACGTAGTCGAGCACGGCGGCCTCCTCGCCGTGCTCGTCCAGGTAGTAAAGCGTGTTCCCCTGGGCCCGGGTGTACGCCCGGGCGATGCCCAGCCCCTGAACCTTCTCGCTCAGGTACCCGTCGGCGAACTTCTGCTCGGTGGCTGCGGAACTCATGTCGTCTTCTCCCATGTCAGGGGCCTGGGGATTCCCTCGGTACGCGCACGACGGGGACGTTCCTCGGCCGTCAGGCGGTTAGGCCCGAACGTACCGAGAGACAAGTCGGCGTCAGGCAACCAGCCAGTAACGCGGGCTCCACTGGGGCGGGCGAGCTGCCTCGGGGAAACAGCCCCGGGATAGCCCGCCCTTCGCCATCATGTCCTCATGTCGTCCCCCGTGACCGAGCCCTCCGCCCGCGCCCAGGCGGCCACCGCCCTCCTCATCACCTGCGGCGCCGACACCACAGAACACCCCGGCGGCACACTCCTCGCCCACCTTCACCGCGTGCAGACCCTCCTGGCCACGTGGGGCGCCCGCCCCACGCTCCAACTGGCAGGCCTGTGCCACGCCTTCTACGGCACCGACGGCTTCCCCGCCGCGCTCCTCGACCTGTCCGAACGCCCCCGCCTCACCGAGGCGATCGGCCAAGAAGCCGAGGAACTCGTCTACTTCTACGCAAGCTGCGACCGCACCGCCACCTACCCAACCCTGACCGCCACCCACGCCCACGCCCACGCCCACTTCCATGACCGCTTCACCGGCAAGAAGTTCACCCCACCCCTCCCCCAACTCCGCGACTTCGCCGAACTGACCGCCGCGAACGAACTGGACCTGGCCCACGCCAACCCGGACTTCCGCGCGAAGCACGGCCCAGACCTCCTCACCCTCCTCACCCGCTTCAGGCCCCTACTGTCGGAAAACGCCTGGCAGCAGACCCGCACAACCCTCACCCACTGAGTACCGATACTCACCCCACCTGAGCAGACACCCCGATCCCCCACTCCCACCAACCCACTTGACTGACCCCATGACCAACATGCCGGACACCGACACCACACCCGGAACCCACGCGCACACGCGGACAACGGGCGACGACCTCGACGCCGCCCCGCAGCCCAACAGCCGCGCTCTAACGCTCTGGGCAGGCTGGGGCCTCGGCCTGTTCCTCCCGATGGTGCTCGGCTCCTGGCTCATCGCCCTAGCCACCCCGGAGGCCGCCCAGTGCCTCACCCAGGGCGGCTGCCCCCCACCCCCGAGCGCCGTCTTCTGGGTCCCGTTCTGGTCCGCCCTCGCCCTTGGCTTCACCGCCCTGTGCTGGAACAGACAAGGCCCCCAACGCCTACGCGCCGGGGTCATCGCCGCACAGTGGGGCGCGCAGCTCACCCTCACCATGGTGATCGTCACCGTCGGGGCATCTTCGCTCCATTGAAAGGTTGAGCTGGAATGCGACAACGCGACAACGCGACCACGCGAACGGCGCGTTAGCGTCGCAGAGGGCCCGGACATAGTGGCGTGGGAAAAGCAGCCCAGAACGTCATGAACTGCGAAGGCGCCGACGCCCTCCCTGACGGCCCCCCGAGGACCAGCTATCGAGATCGAGCGCCAGCGACTGGACGGTTTGGGACACCTGCGCACGGAGAAGCGTGTCCCAACCCATCTAGTCACTCCCCTCAGCACGACTCGCCAGCGTCACCGGGCCTGCTTCAGGCCGGAGGCCGTCGCCGGACACCCGTTCCGGTGGCTGTAGTTGACCAGCGGCGCACCGGTCCCCCGGTCGTGGACGTGCCTCTCATACAGCTCGCCCGACTTGATGGCCCGATCGCAGCGGCAGCAGATCATGACGGGCGCGCCTCCCTCCGTGCGGCTCTCAGCGCGTCCGCGAGGCGCTGGCCCTCCGGGCACAAGGCCGGGGTGGTGCGGCACGCCGCGCACTGGGCGCCGTGGTCGAGCAGCGCCACGTAGGCCGTCGCGTACGCCGTCGCGTCGCGGTCGTGTTCGGCACCCCACGCCGGACTCATCGGGTCCCCTGTTGGTGCAGCGGGGGCACTGGCACGACGGGTAAGCCAGGGTCTGTGGCGGCGTGTCGGCGTGTCGGCGGGCGCCAGGACCCGCGTCCGGGCGGGGGTGCGGGCCCCGGTGTTCGGGTTCACCCGGTAGACCGTGACGGTCAGACCGGGGCGCCTGCCGTCGTCGCGCGGCTGCTGCTGCGCGCTCATGACACCATCCCCCGCGCGCCGACCAGGTGGCGGTCAAAGTCAACGCCGAAGTCGGCCGCGAGTACCCGAGCCAGGCGCCGCCGCCGCTGACGTGCCCGCTCCTGCCGCTGCTCATACTCGACCAAGTACGGGCGGACGAGAGCTGTTTCCTCACCGTCGAGCGGCGTGTCCAGCCCATACGGCGAACGGGGAGCCGGGGGCCACTCCCGTCCACGTCGTCGCGCGACGGGGACGGGAACGGGCACGAGGTGCAGGGGCACCCCGTCGAGCGCAGGCAGCGCTGCAGTCCGGGGCGGCGGCGACCGCACCCACCCCCGCAAGCCGGACACCAGCCTCGCCCACAAAATCAGGGCGTGGATAAGCTCGGTCATGTCGACGCTCCTACGAAGCGTTGGCCATGCCCCGGGCCGCCGTGTCAGCGGTCGCGGGGCTTCTAGGTTCAGTCGTACGCAGACCGAACCTAGAAGCCTGAGGCCCTGGCAGGGGGCACACTCCGTGCCCCCTGCCTCACGCGGCCAGTACTCCGATTTTCACCGCGAGTTCGCTCGCGCGGCGGCGCTGTGCCGGGCTCTTGGACTCCGCCTCTTCCAGGACGATCCTGCGGGCGTAGCCGTTGTAACGAACAGTCTCGGGGGCCGCCTCGTACGCCTTCCCGAGGGTCACCAGTGACGCTTCGGCCTGCCCGTCGAGTTGGTAGGCGCGCGCCTCCTCAATCCGGTGCCGAGCCCGTCGGGGGCACGACGGGATGATCACCGCATCAGCGGCTGCGGCCTGTCTGACGCTCTCGCCACCCGCGTGCAGCTCAACCGCGATGGTCACCGCGTGCGCACCCATGATGGCGCGCGAGAACGACGTCACCGGGTGGTAGTAGTCGGCGGGCAGGCGTTCCGCGACAGCGCGTGCCGTATCCCAGTAACCCCACGCCGTTCCCGCGTCACCCCGACGCGCCGCGGTGTACCCCGCCTCGAACTGCAGCGCCCCCGTGATGGCGCGGACATCGTCGTCGGCGTCCGGCAGGAGTTGTTCCAGATAGCGGACAGTCGCGAGGTTCACCGCGTCGGCCTCCTCGAAGTGGCCAGGGCCGCTGTCACGATGCGCTTGCGCGGCGAGCCAAGCCGCCACTCCGAGCGCATGGGGGTCCTCCGACTCCTGCGCGGCGATCAGCCCTCGCTCGACCACGCGCCACAGCAGCGAGGCATCAGGCTGGTACGCGAGGAAGAACTGGCTCAGGCTGTACACCTCCGAGAGCAGCCCCTGCGCGACGCGCCGTTCCGTGCCCGTCTCGGCCTGCCGTACGGCGAGCTGTGCGTCCCCGATCAGCTCGGGCAGCAGGGCTCCGATGACCTCGCGGTGGTTCGGTGCGGAATGGCGTGCCTGCCAGGCTCGGGCAAGGCGCGTCCTCAAGTGTTCTGCGGGCGGCGCCTCCTGCTCTCTGGCCAGCGGGAAAATGTTGATCGTGGCCCGGACTTGCGGTAGCCGCCCATGCCCCGGCCCGGCGAACAGGTCTACGGCCATCGACTGATCGCCCGTGAGCTCACAGAGATTGCGCACACGCAGCGCCTCGGCAATCCGCAGCACCATGGGGAGCTTCGGCATCTGCAGCCGCCCGCCCTCAACCTGCTTGACCCAGCTCGGAGACTTGCCCACCCGGCCCGCGAGTACCGTACGGCTCATACCCCGCCGGGTACGGAGCACCTGCATCCGCTGACCGAACGCGATCGGCTCAGCAGACGGGTCGGGAGTAGTTGCGTCGGACGGCACAGTATTGCCCCTCTCCGCATGGCTCACATCAGAGCCAGCCTACGGCTGAGCCACGCCCCCCGTCAGGGTTGATCGAATCCTGACCAGCCTGGCGGTGGACGACGCGGGGGTGAGCGGGGCGGCGTCGGGGTTACCCCGTGTCCGTGAGGGCACAGGGATGGCCGCCCTCTAGTCTCGATGGTCGCGGGGCCGGGCCGGCCGTCAAGGGCGCTCCCTACGGTCGCGTCGGCTGCGCCGATTCCGCTGTCGCTCCACCCTTGACACCCGACCCGTCCCCGCTCTGCAGACCGTGGGAGGACGGCCCAGGGGAGGCGGCGGCGGAGGCCCGGGAAGGGGCGGGCGTTTCGCTGCCGGGTGCGGACTGGTTGTTGGGGCGCACGAGGGGGATGGGTGGTGCGACACCGGCTCAGCGGCTGCGGCGGGTGGGGGTCTGGCGTGCGCCCGAGGAGGCGGGGTGGTCCGACACCGGCTCGGCGGCTGCGGGTGGTGGGGGCCTGGGGGTGCGCACGAAGGGGTGGATGCGTGCTCGCCCCGGCTCAGCGCCTGCAGGTCGTGGGGGCAGTCGGTGCGCGCGAAGGCTGAGCGGGTTGTGCTGCCCCGGCTCGGCGGCTGCGGGTCGTGGGTGATCCGAGCGCACCAAGGCCGGGTGAGAGCGTTCCCAGCTTGGCGGCTGCGGGCTGGTGGGGTGACCGGGCGCGCGAGCGACGCGTGGGAGTGGCACTCGGCCTGGCGACCACCGACCGGTGGGACGGGAGGGCACCTCTGGGGCTGGTGGGATCAGGTCGGGAAGAGAAGTGCAACTTTGGTACACCAAAAGCCGGGCAAAAGGGGCGGCTTGCTGTACCAAAGTCTCCTCTTACCCCCGACTTGGGTCGGACGGGGGTCGCCGGGCAGCCCCCAGCTCGACTCACCGACCCTGACCCCTGACCCGGCCCTTACTCAGCGCCGCACCCTGGGTGGGCGACGGCCGACAACGGACCGCCGCCCCTGCCGACCTCCGGCCGGGGCCGCAGACACCACCACAGCCAAGCCACACCCACCACCCGCGTATCGCAACCACCCGCAGCCGCAAGCCGCGCTCCACCACCCCCGGCGCCCGTGCGCCCGTTCGACCTCTGGCCCACAGCCGCTGAGCCGAGGCGAGCACCCGCCCACCCCTTCGTGCGCACCCGTGACCCCCACCCGCCGCAGCCGCTGAGCCGGTGTCGCACCACCCACCCCCCTCATGCGCCCCAACAACCAATCCGCACCCGGCACTCAAACGCCCACCCCTCCCCTACCCGTCCCGCTGCCCTGTTTTTGGGCCGCCCGGTGTACCTCAGCCTCGCGGGTCCGGGACGGGTGTCAAGGGTGGAGCGACAGCGGAATCGGCGCAGCCGACGCGACCAAAGGGAGCGCCCTTTACACCCGGCCCGGACCCGCCACCATCCGACGAACCGGGCGGCCACCGGTACCCATCCGGTACTGGCCCACCACAACGCAGCCCCGCCCCGCTCAACCGACCCCGGGCCATCACAACGGAGCCCCGCGGGACTCGTGGGCAAACCCCGGTTGCTTGACCGACCGGCGGTCACCGGATGTGGGTCAGCCTTGGCGGCGGTTGCGGATGGCGGTGGGTACGGCGATCGCCGTACCGAGTAGAACTGCGGCGCCGATACCCAGGGCCAGCCAGAGGCCCGTGTTGCTGTCGTCGGTGGTGGTGGGGGCTGTGGCTTCCTGCCGGGCGGACGGGTCCTTCGTCTCGGCGTCAGCGTCGGCGTCGGCGCTCGGTGGCGTTGAGGGCTTTGGGGATGGGGACTTGGACGCGGTGGGTTTGGGCTCGGGGATGGGGTACTCGTTGGCGGGGCCGGGGTCACCTGGGTTGGTGAGGGCGATGCGGGGGCGGATGACGCCGTAGCCGACTACGTCGTCTCGGGAGAGGCCCTTCTCGTTGCCGCTAGCGGTTTGCATCAGGACGCGGAGTACTTGGTTGTTCGTCCAGTCGGGGTGCTTGGACCAGATGAGGGCGGCGGAGGCGGAAGCGAGGGCGGACGCGTTGCTGGTGCCGCTTCCTCGGCAGAAGTGCGTGCCACCGGCGCAGGCGCTGGCGATGTCTGCACCGGGGGCGGCCAAGTCCACCTGCGGCCCCCACTGGGACATGGCGATGGGCTTGGCGTTCTTGTCCACAGCCGCGACGGCGACCACGCCGGGAGTCGCGGCCGGGTACGACACCGTGTTCCCCTTCTGCCCCCTGTTTCCGGCAGACGCGAAGACCAGTTTCCCTTGGTCGAGGGCATACCTGACCGCTTCAGCCAGTTCGGGCGTACCGGCATCGTTCTTGCCAGGTGAGTTCGTCTTCCCCAGCGAGAGGTTGATGATCTTCGCGTCAGAGTCTGCGGCGAAACGAATGGACTGTGCCACATGCCGGATGAATACGCCGGTGCCACCAAAGTCCTGCTGGGCATAGCGCGTCCGAATGGGGAGGATCTTGGCCCCCGGCGCCAGACCGTGAACACCAACACCATTACCGCGTACGCCAGTTCCCGCGATGAGGGAGGCCATCCCTGTGCCGTGGTCGTCGTAGTCGGTGTACCAATCCCCCTTCATGCCTGAGAAGTCCTTGCCTTCCAGCAACTGGCCACGGAGCTCGGGCACCGACTTGTCGACCCCGCTGTCGATGACGGCGACGGCGATGCCCTTGCCGGTGCTGGTCTTCCACATCTCCTCGGCGTGCATCGCGTCCAGGTGCCACTGGTCCTCGCGGATGGAGTCGGCCTGTGCGGGGACGGTCGCGATGCCTGCCAGCAGCAGGCCCAGCCCGGCCGCCAGGGCGGACCTGATCCGGGCCGGTCGTCGCCTGTTTTGGGGGTGCATCTGGTTGCCTCGTGTTCGGTGAGGGGTGGCGCGGGCGGGGCTAGTTGTCGATGACCGGTGGGGTGGCCGGTCGTTGGCCCTGCTGCCAGGTTGCTTCGTCTTCGGTGGCCAGGCCTGGACGATCGGTCCGGTCGTCGTCGCGGCGTGGTGGCTTGGCGCGGGTGCCGGGCGGGGGAGGGGTTGCGGGGGTGATGCCGCGTACGAGGCCGGTGCCGCCCGGGGTGAACTGGCCCCGACTGCTGCGGGTGGTCTGCTGAGGAGTGCCGCCGACTACGCCGCCGCTCTCGCGGGCCAGGCGGCGGCCGGTGGCCGAGCTGCCCCGGCCGGGGGTGGTGCCGCCTGCTCCGGCGCCCACGCCGCCTGCCCCGACCGGTCCGCGGCCGTAGGGGGTTTCGGTGCCGATGACGGTGCCGCGGGGGCCGGGGCCGGTGGGGCGCCCGGTGCCCGTCTGGGCAGGGCGGCCGCCGATGATGCCGCTGTCGCGCGGCAGGCGACCGGCCGCGCCGGGGCCGGGGTTGGCCGGGCGCTGTTGGCC
>NZ_WHOM01000072.1:379318-402041 GCF_009739465.1 Streptomyces apocyni | reverse complement strand
CGGGCGGGACGCGGCGGGCCGCGTCGCCCTGCCCGACGGGGGGCTCGCTGACTCCTGGTCCAGCGCGTCGAAGCCCGGCTCGAACGGACCGCACGGCTCGAACGGACCGCACGGCTCGAACGGACCGCACGGCCCGCACGGCTCGGATGGGCCGAATGGGCCGCACGGCGCGGACGCCGCGCTACCCGGACCGGCCCGTGCCCCCGTCGGGGCACCCCCCGCGCCGGATGGCGCGCCCTGGCGGCCGTGGCGGTTCCGTATGTCCAACGACGTGTGGGGGACCCCGTACGTCTCGGGCGGACAGGTCTATGTGACCTCCTTCGAGGTGCACGCCCTGGATGTGGCCACGGGGAGGCGGCGCTTCAAGACGCGGGACGTCGCCTGGTCGATGGCCGTCACCGAAGGCCGTATCCACGCGTCCGACGGCCCCTCGCTGTACGCGCTCGACGCCAAGGACGGCTCCGACCTGTGGCGGGTCCAGACCGACGCCTGGGTCTACTCGCTCCAGGCCGACCGGGGCACCGTCGTCACCGGCACCCGTGGCGGCGGCGTACAGGCCTATGAGGCGGCCAACGGCGAGAAGCTGTGGGAGATCACCCACGCCCAGACCGACTTCGAGACGCCGCAGGCCGGGCCCGTCATCCAGGACGGCACGGTCTACGTCTGGCAGGACGCCAGGCTGCGCGCCCTGGAGGCACGTACCGGCGTCGAGCGCTGGACGTACCCCATCGGGGACGCGGCGTCCTGCGGCGGCGCGCCCGTCCGGCTCACCCAGGCCGAGGACGGCTATGTGTACGTGGTCGCGGGGACGCGGGCGCTGGCGATCGACGTGGCGGCGGGGCATGTCCGCTGGCACTTCGAGGCTCCGGCTGTCTTCCTCTCGCCGCCCGCGTTCGCGCCTGGGCCCTCGGTGACCGGCGGCGGTGTGTACCTCGTGGACTACCTGGGCACGGTCTACGCCCTGGACGCCACGGACGGGCGCGACCGCTGGCGGATCGCCACCGAGGCCCGCTCGTCGATCGAACCCGTGCTCGTCACGGGCGGTCATGTGCACGTCGGCAGCGGCAACGGCCTCTACACCCTGGACGCCGTCACCGGCACACCGAAGTGGCGCTTCCAGGCGGGCGGCGAGGTGATCGGTGCCCCGGTCGCCGCCGAGGACCGTATCCACTTCGGCTCCGCTGACCACTGCCTCTACACGCTGGACGCGGACGGCGGGCAGCTCCGCTGGAAGCTGGCCACCGGTGGGGAGATCACCGGGTCTCCGGTGGCTGAGGCGGGAGTGGTCTACGCCTGTAGTAAGGACCGGTGCGTGTACGCGCTGGACGCGGTGAAGGGTACGGGCACGGCGGCGGCACGCTGACGGCGCGGCCCACTGCGGCGGGCGCGGCCCGCCACGGCTCGTAGGGCCACGCGGCGGTGACGGCCGTCGCACCAGACACGGAAGGGACCCGGACGGCGGCCGTCCGGTCCCGACGTTACGCCGGGTGGGCGAAGCCCGCCACGCGGAGTCCGTCAGCGGAGCCTGAAGTCCGGGCGGCGGGTGCTGCGAGTGCGGCGGGTGCTGAAGAGGTCGGCCTGCCGCTCCGGGGGCAGATTGCCGAGCGCGATGAGGTGCGGCGCGTGCGCGACGGCCTGCGTGCGCGCCGCTTCCCGCGCCGCCCAGGCGGCCCGGACGGTGCCCTGCACCGCCTCGGTCGGGTACGAGGCGATGACGCGCGCGCAGGCGAGGGCCGCGTCCAGTGCCTCGCCCGGCGCGGTGAGCTCGGAGACCAGGCCGGTCTCGTACGCCCGCCGGGCCGAGACCCGTTCGGCCGTACCCATCAGGGCCATCCGGGCCACCTCCCCGAACGGCATCCGCTGGGCCATGAAGATCGACTCGTACGCGCTGACCATGCCGTAGGTCGTGTGCGGGTCGAAGAAGGTCGCGTGGTCGGCGGCGACGATGAACTCCGCCTCGCCGAGCAGATAGAAGGCGCCCCCGCAGGCCATCCCGTTCACGGCGGCGATCACGGGCTTGAACAGGTCGTTCGCCTTGGGCCCGATCGCGAGCAGCGGATCGTCGATCGTGTACGGGGACGAGGGCTGCGGCACCGTGACGGAGCGGTCGATTCCGGTGCAGAAGGCCTGGTCGCCCGCGCCGGTGACGACGATCGCGCGTACGGAGTCGTCGAAGCGGAACCGGCGCCAGGCGGCGGAGAGTTCAGCGGCGGTCGCCAGGTCGATGGCGTTGTGCTTGGCCGGGCGGTCGAGGGTGACGACGGCGACTCCGGTCTCGTCGTCGGTCTCGGTACGCAGCGTCGCCATGCCGCTCACCGGTCCAGCGTCCAGTGCGGCACGGCGATCCCACCGACGTCGCTGAACACGACCTGGACACGGGCACCGATCCGCAGCCGGTCGGCGGGCACGGAGTTCAGCGGGGCGCCAGGGCCAGCGACCAGGTTGCCGACCAGGCGGATGCGGGGCGCGTCGGCGAGCTCGACGACGATCGCGTTGTACGGGGCCTGCTCGGCGTAGGCGGGGAGCAGCGGCGGGTGCGGGATGACGTACGACCAGACGCGGCCCTTGCCGCTCATCGCGCGCCACTCGCTCGCGAAGGACTGGCAGCGCGGGCAGCAGGGGCGGGGCGGGAAGCGCGGTTCGCCGCAGTCCGGGGCGGCGCAGGCCTGGACGCGGAGTTCGCCCCGGGCCGCGTACTCCCAGAACGGGGCGCCGTCGTCGTCGGGAAGGGGCAGCAGCAGCCTGTTGTCAGTGGTGGCCTTCATAGTGGAGTGCATGGACGATATGGACGACATGAGCGGTCAACTCCTCAGCAGGACGGCCGAAGTGGGTACGCCCTCGCCCGCGGTGACCAGGCAGGTGGCGGCATCGGGTATCTGCGCGGTGCTGGTGCCGCGCAGTTGCTTCACGCCCTCGGTGATGAGGTTGAAACCGTGGACGTACGCCTCGCTGAGTCCGCCGCCGCCGGTGTTGAGGGGCAGTCGTCCGCCGATCTCCAGGGCGCCGCCTTCGGTGAAGGCCGCGCCCTCGCCGCGGTCGCAGAAGCCGTAGCCCTCCAGGGAGAGCGGGATCAGCGGGGTGAACGCGTCGTAGATCTGCGCCACGTCGACGTCCTGGGGGCCGAAGTCGGCCTGCTTCCACAGGTGCCGGGCGGCGGTCCAGGCGGGTCCGGAGAGTGGGTCGTCGTTCCAGTAGTTGACCATGCCGTGGTGCTGGGAGGGCAGTCCCTGGGCGACGGAGTGCAGGTAGACGGGCTTCTGGCGGCAGTCGCGGGCGCGCTCGGCGGACACGATGACGCAGGCCAGGGCGCCGTCGGTCTCCAGGCAGTTGTCGAAGAGGCAGAGCGGCTCGCTGATCCAGCGTGCCGTCATGTACATCTCGCGGGTGAGGGGACGTTCGTACATCATCGCGGCCGGGTTCTGGTTGGCCCGGTTGCGGCAGGCCAGCGCGACATTGAAGAGGTGGTCCCGGGTGGCTCCGTACTCGTGCATATAGCGGCGGGCCAGCATGCCGATCTCGTCGGCGGGGCGCAGCAGGCCGAACGGCCTGGTCCACTGGGCGGGCGTGGGCAGTTGGACGGCGGTGTTCTTCCAGGGCCGTGGCCCGCTGCCGCGCTTGCGGGAGCGCCAGGCGACCCCGACGGTCGCCTGTCCGGTGGCGACGGCCGCGGCGAGGTGGGCGAGGGTGGCGCAGGAACCGCCGCCGCCGTATCCGACCTTGCTGAAGAAGGTCACGTCACCGGCGCCGATCGCCTTGGCGATCTCGACCTCGTCGGTCTCCTCCATGGTGTAAGAGGAGAAGGCGTCGACTTCGGAGGGAGCGATACCGGCGTCGTGGAGCGCGCTGATGATGGCCTGGCAGGCCAAGGTCTTCTCTGACTCCGGTAGCTGTTTGGCAAAGGCGGTCTGGCCTATGCCGACTATCGCCGTAGCGTCCTTGAGGCCTGTCGCCGTTATCGCCGCCGCCATCGCCCGCCTCCCCGATCGACTTGCCTGCGTCACTGCTGACAGCGGGGAAGGCTACAGCTAATCTGACGGATAGTCAGCTAGTGAGTGGGAGGGCTTGTGATGCGAGCGACGCCTGCGAGGACACCCGCGACGACGACTGCGAGGACGCCTGCGACGACGCCCGCGGCGCGCGGTGACCTGGAATGGGGCAGCATCCCGAAGCTGGTACGCGCTGCGGCGCGGCGGTACGGCGACCGGGAGGCGGTCGTCGAGGGGCGCACCCGGATCTCGTACGCCGAGCTGGGCGAGCGGGTGGAGCGCGCCGCCGCGGCCTGCATGGCGAGCGGGGTCCAGGCGGGGGACCGGGTCGCTATCTGGGCGCCCAACACCCTGGACTGGATCGTCTCGGCGCTCGGCGCGGTCAGCGCGGGAGCGGTCCTGGTGCCGCTGAACACCCGCTTCAAGGGACCCGAGGCGGCCTACGTCCTGTCCCGCTCCCGCGCCAGGCTGCTGTTCGTCACCGGCACCTTCCTCGGTACGTCGTACGTCGCGTCCCTACGGCGCGCGACCAGCGAGGGCAGCGGCACCGGACCGCTGCCCGGTCTGCCGCACCTGGAACAGGTCGTGGTCCTCTCCGACGACGCACCGGAGAACTTCCGTACCTGGAAGGACTTCCTGGCAGGCGGCGAGACGGTCAGCGCCGCCGAGGTACACGACCGCTCCGCCGCGATCGACTCCTCGTCCCCCTCCGACATCATGTTCACCTCAGGCACCACGGGCCGCCCCAAGGGCGCCGTGATCACGCACGCCCAGACCCTGCGCTGCTACGACATCTGGAGCGGACTGGCGGGCCTGCGTGAAGGCGACCGCTACCTCATCGTCAACCCGTTCTTCCACACCTTCGGCTACAAGGCGGGCATCATCGCCTGCCTGATGCGCGGCGCGACGATGGTGCCGCAGCCGGTCTTCAACGTCGACACGGTGCTGGCGAACATCGCCGCCGAACGCATCTCGGTCCTGCCGGGCCCGCCCACCCTGCACCAGTCACTCCTCGACCATCCGGCCCGCGACCAACACGACCTCTCAGCGCTCCGGCTGGTCGTGACCGGCGCGGCGGTCGTCCCGCTCCGGCTCGTCGAGCGACTGCGCTCGGAGCTGCGGATCGGCACCGTACTGACGGCCTACGGCCTCTCCGAGGCCAGCGGCATCGTCACCATGTGCCGCGGCGGCGACGAGCCGACGGTCATCGCCGCGACATCGGGCCGCGCCATCCCCGGCACCGAGGTACGGGTGACGGACGGCTCGGGCCAGCCACTGCCTCCCGGCCAGCCCGGCGAGGTGCTGGTACGCGGCCACCACGTCATGAGCGGCTACTTCGAGGACCCCCAGGAGACCAAGAAGGCCATCACCCCCGACGGCTGGCTGCGCACCGGCGATGTGGGCGTACTCGACGAGGCGGGCAATCTGCGCATCACCGACCGCATCAAGGACATGTTCATCGTCGGCGGCTTCAACGCCTACCCTGCCGAGATAGAGCAACTGCTCGCCCTGCACCCCGATGTGGCCGACGTCGCGGTCGTCGGCGTGCCCGACCCGCGCCTCGGCGAGGTCGGCAAGGCGTACGCGGTCCGCCACTCCGGCTCGACCCTGACGGCGGACGACCTGATCGCCTGGTCCCGCCGCGAGATGGCCAACTACAAGGTCCCACGGGAGGTCGAGTTCGTCCCCGACCTCCCGCGGAACGCGAGCGGGAAGGTGCTGAAGCGGGAGCTGAGGTCCCGTTGACCCGTTGAAGGACCGCTCACCTCAGGCCGCCGCAGGCTCGGCTCAAGCCCGCCGCAGGCTCGTCTCAGGCGCTCAGCTGGCCTTCTTCGCGCCCGCCGTGAAGGCCTTGGCAATCTTGGCCATGGCTGGATCGGCGCTCGCGCGGTCGAAGGACACCGGCTCCGAGCCGCCACCGGAGTTCATTCCCCGGAACTCGAGCTCGACCAGGGTGTCACCGACGTAGGAGAAGACCGTCAGATAGGGCGTCTCGTTCTGGCTGAGGGTGCCCTTCCGCTGCTTCTCGGCCAGGCAGTACTGGACGAAGGCCCGCTCGCCGATGCCCGGGAGGTCCTTGGGCTGCTCACAGGTGATGTCCAGGATCCCGGTGTCGGTGACCTTGGACGCCTTGCGCACGGCGGCCTTGCGCTTGCGCTCGTACTGGAACTTGCCGTTGAGCTGCCCCGAGAAGAGGGCCGTGCTCGCCCGCAGATGGCCCGTCGGCAGCCGCTCACCCGGCTTCGGCGCCGCCGTTCGCTCGGTCGTCCACCGGCAGTTCGTCTGCGGGACCTTGCCCGAGTAGCTTCCCGCCGACCCGGGACCCGCCTCCGGTACCAGGCCCGCGACGGTCTTGATGTCGACATACCGACACGCGCCCTCGACCTTGACCTTGGTCTTGCCGTCGCCCTTGTCCTTGGCCAGCTCCTTGGCCACCGCCGCGGCAGCGGCCCGCGCGCCGTCCTCGGCGGCCTGCTGGCCGCCCTTCGTACTGCGGTAGCGCACGTCGACGACCCACAGCCCGGCCCGCACCAGGACCTGGGCCGACGTCTCGTCGCGGCTGGGGGCGGGGATGGGCACCAGGACGGCTTCGTCCCCGAGGTCCTTGAGCTCGGTGATCTTCCCGACCTTGACGCTGCCGGAACCGGACTGGCTCGCCGCCTGCCGCTCGCGCTGCTCCTTGTCCCTGGTGTACCGGTCCTTGGCCCGGTCGATCGAGCCGCGCGGCGGGCTCTGCTGAGGGCCGTACGCGTTGGCCGTGACGTCCAGTTTGCGGTCGTCGTCCGCGCGGTAGTTGACCCAGTTGCAGCTGGCGTTCCTGTCCTGGCGGCCGCTGCTGCCGGTGCGCCCGGTCCGGGTCGGGTCCGCCGGAATGATGTCCTTGATCAGCTTGTCCGGCACCATCGCGCAGAGCTGGTCGCCGGTGAGGACGCGCGGGCTGGCCTTCAGGTCGACGGGATCGGCTGACGCGCTCGGCGCGACGCCGCCAGGCCGGGCGCTGCCGCCCTTGTCGCTGCCCTTGTCGTCATCGCCGCCGAGCAGCTGGAACGCGCCGAAGACACCGCCCGCGAGTACGGCGACGGCGGCGATCGCGGCGATGGCGATCTTTCCGCCGTTCCCCGAGCCGCCGCCGCTCGGCGGGGGCGGGGGCGGAGGCACCGGCCCGTACCCGCCGCCACCCGGCGGGCCGTAGTGCGGCGGCTGGCCGGGTCCGTACGGGCCAGGCCCGTAACCGGGGGCCTGCTGCCCCGGGCCGTAACCCGGGTACGGCCCCTGCTGCGGCTGCCCGTGCGCCTGCCCCTGACCCTGCCCCTGCGCCTGTCCCTGTGGTGGGCCGTACGGCGATGGCGTGTTGTCCGAAAATCCCCCGTGAGCGTTCATAGCGCGCGAGGTTAGCAGGGACAGATGCGCACGCTACCGGGCCCCGCCCTCACCCCACCGGGTCGATGAGCGCGAGCGAGCGCGACGCCGCGGTGAGTGCCGTGGCGTCCCCCACGTCGAGCGCCGTGTCGGTGAACTTGATGGCGTGGTCGTCGCCGTGCGCGGCGGCGCGGTCGAAGACCTCGTCGGGCGTGAGGTCCGTGCTGTCCGGGATGTACGCCACGCCCTCACGGGGGGTGTACGCCGCGGTGATGGCGGCGCTCGCCGTCCAGGCCGCCGCCAGGGACATCGGCCACAGCTCGTGGGGGAGCGCGGGCAGGGTGCGCAGTACGGCGTTGGGCGCGGTGGCGGAGTGCACCATCATCACGGCGTTCCCGTGCCCATGGGTGGCGTACCGGTGCACGGAGGCGGTGACCAGCTCACGCAGCGCGGCCCGCGTGGCGTCCGGGTCCATCGGGTCGGCAGGGCCCGTAGCGGGCCACCGCGGGAACGCGGTGAGCTGGGCGAGCCGGTTGTTGATGCCGATGACCGGCTCGGGGATAGGCTCCACCGCGTCCAGCGCGGCCAGGGCGCTGGGCGGCACCGGATCCAGGGTCTTCAGCTCGGGGAGCGGCTGGTGGCAGGCGGCCCAGTAGCCGAGGGCGTGCGCCAACTCGGCGACGCGGGGCGCGCTGTCGCCGCCGTCCAGCAGGGTTCGTACGGAATGCCCCACACGGATCACCGAGTGGGTGGCGCTCGCCGCGATGCCGGAGAGCAGCCGGGGCCACCACTGAGCCAACACCTCCTGCCAGGGCTGGCCTTCCTCGGTGACCTGACGCTCGAAGTACGCGATCCAGTCCGCTGTCCGGCGCCGATCGCCCAGCGCCTCGGACCAGTTGGCGTCGGTGACGGGGGTGTCGCGCGTGGACAGGTCTTCCAGCTTGGTGCTGTAGCGATCCAGCCACCGGTGCACGGACGCCGCCTGCCCGTGCCGTACGAGTGCCTCCACGGCCATCGGGCCGTGATTGCTGAGCCGGTCCTCGTACTCGGGGCCGAGGGCGTGCAGTCGCTGGAGCGCTTCGTCGAGGGTGCCGGTGGTGTCGGTGGTGCCGGTGGTGTCGCTGGTGTCGGTGATTTCGATCGAGTCGGTCATGTCGGCACGCTATGCGTACCCCCGGGCGCGCGTAAGGGGCTGTGGCCCTAGGCCGTTGGGCGGAGCGCTCGGCGCGGTACGCCGCAGGTCAGGCCAGCCGCAGGTCAATCCACGGCGTGCTGTCCCCGGGCAGTACGTAACGCTCCACTTCGACGAACCCCTGCGCCTGCGCGAACCGCAGCCCCTCCGCGTTGCACCCGAGGACGACCGTCTCGATCACGCTGGCCCGGAGCGCCTTCGCCCGCCCGAGCCCGCGCCCGTAGAGCCGCTCCCCGAACCCCCGCCGCCGGTACTCGGGCAGCACCCGCGCGATCACGGTGGCCGACGCGTTCTCGTCGGTCGGCGGCCGTACGGTTGTACACCCGACCAGCACGTCCCCGAGGTACGCCACCTCCAGGTGATACCGCCCAGCCCGCCCACGCACCTCGTCCAGAGACATCGCGGCGGGCGGCACGATGACGTTGTGCACGTGCTGCCAGTCGGCGAGTTGGGCATCGGTGACGGGTTCGACGAAGCGGAGGGTGTCCATCCCAGCAGAGAACCCGCACACGGACCGCGACGTCAACCGAAATTGCCGGGCGGGCGGCGTGCGCGGGACCAGAGCCGCGCCGGGCATGCTTCGGCCGCGGTGGCTCCCCTCCGGGCCACCGCGGCCGATCCCCGTGAGGACGGGTCTCCGGAGAGACCTGTTACGGAATGTGGTTGTCCTGAGGCTTCAGGATCGGGTCGTCCTTGGACGACGGACCAGCCTGCGTCTCGACCGTCGGAGTCGTCTCCTCGGCGGGCTCGCTGGGTATGTGGTTGTCCTGGGTGGTGGTGTCCCCTGGCTTCTTCGTCTTCGCCTTCGCCTGCTCGCCCATGACGTGAGCTCCCCTGTTGTGTGGAAATCGATGGAACACGGAGTGTGGAACGCCCGTCCGGCAGCTCCCCCGAGAACCGCCGGACGGGCGTTCGGAGCCGCTCACCCTAGCGGCACGGCTCCTCGCCAGACCGTCTGCCCCCCGACACGACGGTTGGACAGAAATGAGACTGACAGGCCGCGATAAACGAACGATTAACGCCCAGACGGGACCGCTCGCGCCCGCTGTCAGGCGGCTGTGGCGGGCGTCAGCAGCCCCCGGATCTCCTCCGCGTCACTCGCCGCCCCGCACTGCTCGTACAGGCCAAGGGCGTCCTGCCAGCACACCTTGGCCCGGTCGAGCTGCCCGAGTCCGGTCAGGGCCCTGCCGAGCAGGGTCAGTACGTGGCCTCGTATCCGGTCACCGCCGATGCACCGCAGCGGCAGCGCCTGCTCGGCGTGCTGCGCCGCCTGGAGGTGGCGGCGGGCGGCGAGATGGACCTCCGCGATCCGGAAGTGCGTGGTGCCCTCCCAGAGTTGCTGCCGGTGTTCGGTGAAGGTGCTCAGGGCGTCGGTGAGGTGGCGCAGGGCCTCAGTGAGGCGGCCTGCCCTGGTCAGCACGATGCCCAGCGAGTACCGGCCGTTGGCCGCGCGGAGGGCCGAGCCCAGTTCGTCGTAGATGTCGATGCCGTGCTGCGCGGTCTCGGCCGCGGTACTCGTACGGCCCAGACCCAGTTGCGTACGGGAGAGGTTGCACAGGGCGGTGGCCTCGCTCGCTCGGTTGCCCGCTGCCCGGGAGGTCTCGATGGACTTGGTGAAGTAGCCCTCGCCGTCCTCGTACCTGGCCTGGTACCAGCAGATGATGCCCCGGTCGTTGGCCACCCAGCACACCGCCGCCGTGTCCCCGGCGGACTCCGCGAGCCGCATCGCCAGCCGGGCCTCGTCGTCCGCGTCCGCGATACGACCCGACACGAGCAGGACGTTGGTGAGCGTCGTCCGGGCCCGGCCCTCCGCGAAGGTGTCCCCGGCGCGTTGGGCGGCGTCGCGTACGGCGACGGCTGTGGTCTCGTACCGGAGCGCGTTGGCGCCTGACTCGGCCAGGTCCTTGGCGGCCCAGAGCAGGTCGACCGCGCGCCTGAGGCGCTCGGGCACCACCGACTGCTGTACGCAGGCGAGCAGGCAGTCGGCCTCCGCGTACAGCCAGTCCAGGGCCGAGCCGCCGTCCGTGAACTTCAGGCCGGAGTAACGGGTCTGGGCCAGGTGGTCGACCATCAGGTCCCCTGGGCGCTCGATCGCGTACACGCCCGCCGCCGTGGCCAGGTAGAAGTCCAGCAGCCGTGAAAGCGCCGACTCCCGTTCGCTGGAAGGCTGTTCGTCGCGTTCGGCGCAGGCGCGAGCGTAGAGGCGTACGAGGTCGTGGAAGCGGTAGCGGCCCGGCGCCGCCGACTCGAGGAGTGAGGTGTCGACCAGGGACTCCAGCAGGTCCTCGGTGTCCTCGACGGGGAGGTCGAGTACGGCGGCGGCCGCCGCGACCGAGATGTCGGGGCCGTCGGCCAGGCCAAGGAGACGGAACGCCCGGGCCTGTGCGGGCTCCAGCTGCCCGTACCCCAGCTCGAACGTCGCCTTCACCGCCAGGTCTCCCGCCTGGAGTTCGTCCAGGCGGCGCCGCTCGTCGCCCAGCTTCGCGGCCAGTACGGAGACGGTCCAGGTGCGGCGCGCGGCCAGCCGGGAGGCGGCGATACGGATGGCGAGGGGGAGGAAGCCGCAGGCGGCGACCACGTCCAGGGCCGCTTCCCGCTCCGCCGCTACCCGCTCTTCACCGACGATCTTGGTGAAGAGCTGGAGTGCCTCCTCCGGGGACATCACATCCAGATCGACCAGGTGCGCGCCGACCAGGTCGACCATACGGATACGGGAGGTGACCAGGGCGGCGCACCCGGCTGTGCCCGGCAGCAGCGGGCGGACCTGGGCGGCGTCGCGGGCGTTGTCCAGCAGGACCAGCACCCGGCGGCCGTCGAGGAGGGAGCGGTACAGGGCCGCGCGCTCCTCCATGGAGTCGGGGATGGCGGAGTCGGCGGTGCCCAGGGCGCGGAGGAAGGAGCCCAGTACGGTCTCGGGCTCGGCGGTACGGGGGCCCGCTCCCTGGAGGTCGACGTAGAGCTGGCCGTCGGGGAAGTGGGGGCGGGCCTCGTGGGCCACATGGACGGCGAGGGTGGTCTTGCCCACGCCGCCGATCCCGGCCAGGGCGGAGACCGCCATCACCTTGCCTTCGGCCGAGGACAGGATGTCGCCCAGTTCCGCTACGAAGGAGGCGCGGCCCGTGAAGTCAGGGACGGTCGCCGGGAGCTGGGCCGGGCGGACCGGCGCCGCAGCGGGGCTGGCGGGCGCGGCGGTGGGCTCGGCCAGGGCGGGGTCGGCCTGGAGGATGCGCTGCTGGAGTGCGGCGAGGCCGGGGCGCGGGTCCACGCCGAGCTCGTCCGCGAGGAGGCGGCGGGTGTCCGCGTAGACGGCGAGTGCCTCGGCCTGGCGGCCGGAGCGGTAGAGGGCGAGCATCAGCAGCTCGCGCAGGCGCTCACGGAGGGGGTGGGCCGCCGTCAGGGCCGTCAGCTCCGAGACCGACTCCGCGTGGCAGCCCTGCTCCAGGTCCATGTCCAGGCGGGTCTCAAGGAGTTGCAGGCGCCACTCCTCCAGCCGGGTGCGCTGGGTGTCGGCGTAGGGGCCGGGGACGTTGGCGAGGGGCTCGCCGTCCCAGAGGGCGAGCGTCTCGTTGAGCAGGCCGCGGGCGTGGCAGAGGTCGCCCGCGCTCCTGGCCTTCTCCGCCTGGGCCCACAGGTCCTCGGCGACGGCCAGGTCCAGCGCCTCGCCGGGCAGCCGGATCGCGTACCCGCCCGACTCGCTGGCCAGGACGTCAGGGGAGAGCGCCTTGCGCAGCCGGGAGGCGTAAGTACGTACGGCCGCGAGGGCCTGTGAGGGGGGTTCGTCGCCCCAGATCGCGTCGATCAGCTCGGCGGCGGTCGCCGTACGTCCCGCGCGCAGCAGGAGCGCGGCGAGCAGGGCGCGCTGCTGCGGGGAACCGGTGGCCAGCGGCTCGCCGCCGTGCCAGGCACGTACCGGTCCGAGCACACTGAAGCGCAGCTCCCGCGACGCTCCCGGGCGCCGCTGCTCGGGTACTCGCGGTACAGCGTCCATCCCTGTCCCCCTGACGAACCTTGACGGTTCTTTTGCAAAGCCTGGCGATTCGCGTCTATTCCCGCCCCCCGCTCCCGCTCCCCACTTTCCGTTCCCGCACGCCCCCGCGCGAACGGCGATCGGCGAACAGCGAACGGCGTCCGGGGCAGGGCGCACTGGAACCGCCGCTGCCAGTTTGCCTTGTGCGCGCCGGATACGTCAGCCGTGGGAGACACCTCTCACACCGTCTGCCCACAGGCAACCCTGGACGTTCGCCGAGGGCAAGCCATGGACCAGCCACGTACGGCGTCACGCAGGACTCCACGTACGACTAGCTGACGGTTCGTCAGATCGGCGCTACCGTGGGCGCATGGAGACCTTCCCGAAGATCATCTCGGTGGACGACCACACGGTGGAGCCCCCCAACGTCTGGCAGGACCGCCTCCCCTCCAAGTACCGCGACACAGGCCCCCGGGTCGTACGCGCCCCCCTGAAGGAAATGACCTTCATGGGCGGGAAATTCGCGCCGGTCATGGGGCAGCCGGGCGATGACGGCCCGATAGGCGACTGGTGGGTGTACGAGGACCTGCACCGGCCCCTCACCCGCCTGGACACCGCCGTCGGCTACGACAGGGACGAGATCAAGCTGGAGGTCATCACATACGAGCAGATGCGGCCGGGTTCCTTCAGCGTCCCGGACCGGCTGGCCGACATGGACCTGAACCACGTCCAGTCCGCCGTCTGCTTCCCAACCTTCCCGCGCTTCTGCGGACAGACCTTCACCGAGGCCAAGGACCGCGAGCTGGGCCTGCTGGGAGTCCGCGCGTACAACGACTGGATGGTCGAGGAGTGGTGCGGACCGCAGGCGCGCGGGCGGCTGATCCCCCTCACCCTCGTCCCGCTGTGGGACGCGCGGCTGGCCGCCGACGAGGTGCGCAGGAACGCGGCGCGGGGGGTGCGTGCCGTGGCGTTCTCCGAGATCCCGCCGTACCTCGGGCTGCCGTCGATCCACGCGGACGACTGGGACCCGTTCCTCCAGGCATGCGACGAGACCGGGACGGTCATCGCCATGCACATCGGTTCATCCAGTCGGATGCCGTCCACGTCGGCGGACGCCCCGCCCGCCGTCGGGTCCACGATCACGTTCGCCAACTGCTGCTTCTCGATGGTGGACTGGCTGATGAGCGGCAAGTTCGAACGCTTCCCGAACCTCAGGATCATGTACGCCGAGGGTCAGATCGGATGGATTCCGTACATCCTGGAACGGGCGGACGTGGTCTGGGAGGAGAACCGCGGCTGGGGCGGAGTGGCCGACAAGGTGCACCGCCCGCCATCCGAACTCTTCGCCGAGCACGTCTACGGCTGCTTCTTCGACGACGCCTTCGGCCTGCGGAACCTGGATGCCATCGGCGTCGCGAACGTCCTGTACGAGACCGACTACCCGCACTCGGACTCCACCTGGCCGAAGTCGAGGGAGGTAGGCGAAGCCCAGATGGGTCACCTGCCCCCGGAAACGGTGGACCGCATCGTACGCGGCAACGCCATCGACCTCCTGGGCCTGACGGACGACGGTCTGTGGGCCCCGTCGGCGTAGCGGGCTGACCGCGCCGCGAGCCCCCTCCCTCCCTCCCTCCCTCCGACGCCCTTGCCTTCCCTCTTGTCTGATGGACCGTCAGATAAGACGATGGGGCGGCCTTCCGTTAGGTGACGGATCGTCAAATCAAGGGAGCGGGACATGCCGCAGGGCTTGGTGCGTGGGCGGCTGTTGTACGGGATGCAGCTTCCCGTGCAGTCGCAGAGCAGCATCTTCGCGGAGAGCTGGGAGGCCGGGGCTGGTCCTGACGATCTCGTGGAGATCGCTCAGGCCGCCGATCGTTCGGGCTTCGACTATGTCGCCAACTGCGATCACGTCGCGATCCCGGAGCGGCTGGCCGCGGCGATGGGGACGACCTGGTACGACCCGGTGGCCACGCTCTCCTTCCTCGCCGCGGTGACGGGGCGGGTGCGGCTGCTGAGTCACGTCGCCGTGGTCGGGCTGCGGCATCCGCTCGTCACCGCCAAGCAGTACGCCACGCTTGACCGGCTCAGCGGCGGGCGGCTGATCCTCGGAGTCGGGGCCGGGCATGTCGCGGAGGAGTTCGCCGCGGTGGGGGCGGACTTCGCGGGGCGCGGGGCCGTGCTGGACGAGTCGATCGACGCGCTGAGGGCCGCGTTGGGGCAGGAGGAGTATCCGGAGCACCGCGGCGAGCGCTATGCGTTCAGTGGGCTGGGGCAGTTGCCCCGGCCCGTGCAGGAACGGGTTCCGGTGTGGGTGGGCGGGTCGTCCCCCGCCGCCGTACGCAGGGCCGCGACCCGAGGCGACGGCTGGCTGCCGCAGGGCGATACGCGGGACCGGCTGCCCGCGCAGATCGCCAGGCTGAGACGCCTGCGGGAGGCGGCCGGGGTGTCCGAGCCGATCACCGTCGGGGCCATTACCGAGCCGCTGTACGTGGGTGAGCCCGGCTGGGACGTGGGGCGCAGGACGCTGAGCGGCAAGCCGGAGGCGCTCGCCGAGTCGCTGCGGGCGTACGCGGCGATGGGGGTGGGGCAGATCCAGGTGCGATTCCGCAGTCGGAGTCGGGGTGAACTCGTCGAGCAGATAGCGGCGTTCGGGGCGGATGTGGCGCCTCAGCTCAATGGCTGACAAACAGTCTCGGTAGATGAAGGTGAAGGGGTGGGTGCGTACGTATGGGCAAGTTGGATGGGCGTGTGGTCGTCGTCACCGGTGCCGCGCGCGGGCAGGGCGAGCAGGAGGCGCGGCTCTTCGCCGAGGAGGGCGCGCGGGTCGTCGTCGCGGATGTACTCGATGAGCAAGGGGCGGCTGTCGCCAAGGAGATAGGCGAGGACCGGGCCCGGTATGTGCACCTGGACGTGGGGCGGGAGGACGACTGGGGCGCGGCCGTGGCCGTGGCCAAGGAGGCCTTCGGCAAGGTCGACGGGCTGGTGAACAACGCGGGGATTCTGCGGTTCAACGCGCTGGTGGACACCCCGCTGGACGAGTTCATGGAAGTGGTGCGGGTCAATCAGGTCGGCTGCTTCCTCGGGGTCAAGGCCGTCGCGGGTGAGATCGGCGCGGCGGGTGGCGGGACGATCGTGAACACCGCCTCGTACACCGCGATGACCGGGATGGCCGCCGTCGGGACGTACGCGGCGACCAAGCACGCCATCCTCGGGCTGACCCGGGTCGCGGCCATGGAGCTCGCGCCGAGCGGCATCCGGGTCAACGCGATGTGTCCCGGCGCCATTGATACGCCGATGTCCAACCCCTCGCAGCTTGACCCTGAGGCTGACCCGGCTGAGACCTCGGCCGCGCTGGACGAGCTGTACCGGAAGCTGGTGCCGCTGGGGCGGGTCGGGCGACCGCGCGAGGTGGCGGACCTGGCGCTCTTTCTCACCTGCGCGGACTCCTCGTACATCACGGGGCAGCCGTTCGTGATCGACGGGGGATGGCTGGCCGGGGTCAGCGTCATCTGACCGTCCGTCCGTAGTGCCTGACGCTCCATCAGTATTGACGGCTCAGCGTGGCGGTGGAACAGTCGACGCCATCGAGATCTGACGGTTCGTCAGATACTCGTCAGGAACTGAAGAGGATGGTGAACCTCCTTGGAATTCGGGCTCTTTGTACAGGGATACGTGGGCAAGCGGGCCGAGACCGACCCACTCGCCGAGCACAAGGCGCTGATGGAGGAGACCGAGTACGTCATCCAGGCGGACAAGTCGGGCTTCAAGTACGCCTGGGCCTCCGAGCACCACTTCCTGGAGGAGTACTCGCACCTCTCCGCCAACGAGGTGTTCCTCGGCTACCTCGCCCACGCCACCGACCGTATCCACCTCGGGTCCGGCATCTTCAACCCGCTGGCGCAGGTCAACCATCCCGTCAAGGTCGCCGAGAAGGTCGCCATGCTCGACCATCTCTCCGAAGGACGGCATGAGTTCGGCTCCGGGCGCGGGGCTGGCTCACACGAGATCCTGGGGTTCATACCGGGCGTCACCGATATGAACTACACCAAGGAGATCTGGGAAGAGACCATCGCCGAGTTCCCCAAGATGTGGCTCCAGGAGGAGTACCAGGGGTTCCAGGGCAAGCACTGGCAGCTCCCGCCGCGCAAGATCTTCCCCAAGCCGTACGGCAAGTCCCACCCGGCCATGTGGTACGCCGCCGGGTCCCCGCCCTCGTACGCGATGGCCGCGCGGAAGGGGCTCGGGGTCCTGGGGTTCAGCGTCCAGAAGGTCTCCGACATGGAGTGGGTGCTGGAGCAGTACAAGACGGCCATCACGGAAGCCGAACCGGTCGGAGACTTCGTCAACGACAACGTCATGGTGACGTCGACCGCGATCTGCGCGCCGACGCACGAGGAAGCGGTACGGATCGCGGCGGGCGGCGGGCTGCACTACCTACAGTCGCTGGTGTTCCGGTACCACGACACCTTCCCGCGGCCTGAGGGCTTCCCCGTCTGGCCCGAGACGCTGCCGGAGTTCAACGAGGAGATCATCGAGCTGTTGATCGCCGAGGAGCTGCTGATCTGCGGGGACCCGGACGAGGTGCTGCGGCAGTGCAAGCGGTGGGAGCAGGCCGGGGCCGACCAGTTGTCGTTCGGGTTGCCGATCGGGGTCTCGCGGGAGGACACCCTCCAGTCGATCAAGCTGATCGGTGAGCATGTGATCCCGAAGATCGACACGGACCCGGTGCATCGGACGACGCGGTTCCGGCAGGGCGCGGGCTCAAATTGAGCCCGAAGGGGCGAAACTCCAGCCTGGCCGGCGTTTGAGGCCAATCTTTGAGCCTGGCCGGCGTTTGAGGCCTTTCGGGAAGGGGCGGGGTGGGGGCCATTCCCTGACCCCAGCCCACACGGCCCGCACCCGCCCCGCACCCGAACCGCACCCGACCGCATCCGAACCGCACCCCGAAGGGAACCCGCATGCTCGACCACCTCATCCGCGGCGCGACCGTCGTGGACGGCACCGGCGCCCCCGGATACGTCGCCGACGTCGGCATCCGCGACGGCCGGATCGCCGTGATCGCCAAACCGGGCGCGGCCGTGGCCGAGACGGAGGCGGCCCGAACCACCGAAGACGCCACCGGCCACGTCCTCGCCCCCGGCTTCGTGGACCCGCACACGCACTACGACGCCCAGCTCTTCTGGGACCCGTACGCCACCCCGTCCCTGAACCACGGCGTGACCACCGTCGCGGGCGGCAACTGCGGCTTCACGCTCGCCCCGCTCAACCCCGCTCGCCCCGAAGACGCCGACTACACCCGGCGGATGATGTCGAAGGTCGAGGGCATGTCCCTGGTCGCGCTCGAAGAGGGCGCCCCCTGGAACTGGCACACCTTCGGCGAGTACCTGGACGCTCTGGAAGGGCGGATCGCCGTCAACGCCGGGTTCATGGTGGGCCATTGCGCCCTACGTCGGCACGTCATGGGCGCCGACGCGACCAGCGGCGCCCCGCCCACCCCCACCCAACTCGACGCGATGCTCCGCCTGTTCCACGACGCGATGGCGGCGGGCGCCTGGGGCCTGTCCACCACCCAGTCGTCCACCCACTCGGACGGCGACGGCCAGCCCGTCGCCTCCCGCCACGCGCGTCCGGACGAACTGCTCGCCCTCTCCCGTGCCGTCGCCGAGCACGAGGGCACCCAGCTCGAAGCGATCGTCGCCGGATGCCTCGACCAGTTCAGCGACGACGAGATCGACCTGTTCGTCGAGATGTCCGCCGCCGCCGGACGCCCCCTGAACTGGAACGTCCTCACCATCGACGCCGCCGTCCCTGAACGCGTACCCCGCCAGCTGACCGCCAGCGAACGCGCCCGTAAGGCGGGCGGCCGCGTCGTCGCCCTCACCATGCCCATCCTGACCCCCATGAACATGTCGCTCGGCACGTTCTGCGCCCTCAACCTCATCCCCGGCTGGGGCGACATCCTCGCCCTGCCCGTACCCGAACGGATCGCCAGGCTGCGCGACCCGGACGTCCGGGCTGAGATGCTCCGCCGCGCGGACTCCAAGGAGGCCGGGGTCTTCCGGCGCCTCGCCCACTTCGGCCGGTACGTCATCGGCGACACGTACACGAAGGAGAACGAGGGCCTCACCGGCCGCGTCGTACGGGACATCGCCGCCGAGCGCGGCCAGGACCCGTTCCAGTGCCTGGTCGAGATCTGCGCCAACGACGACCTGCGTACGGTCCTGTGGCCGATGCCCACCGACAACGACCCCGACTCCTGGGAGCTGCGCCGCCAGACCTGGGAGCACGAGGACGTCCTGCTCGGCGGCTCCGACGCGGGCGCCCACCTGGACCGGATGTGCGGAGCCCCGTACACCACCCGCTTCATCGGGGACTGCCTGCGCGGCCGCGGGCTGGTCTCCCTGGAGCGTGCCATCCAGCTGCTCACCGACGACCCGGCCCAGCTCTTCGGCCTGCGCGAACGCGGCCGGATCGCCGAGGGCTACCACGCTGACCTGGTCCTCTTCGACCCGGAGCGGATCGACGCGGGCAAGGCCACGCTCGTCCACGACCTGCCGGGCGACAGCCCGCGGCTCGACTCCAAGGCGATCGGCATCAGCGCGGTGTGGGTCAACGGCGTGGAGGCCATGCGGGATGACGTGGTCACGGGAGCCGTACCGGGGAAGGTGCTGCGCTCCGGGCGGGACACCAGGACGGTGAGCACGAGGTGAGCGATGCCCAACGTGCCCAGCGGCCCCAGCGACTGCTGATCGGCGGCGAGTGGACCGAACCCGACGCCGGGTATTACGAGGTCATCGACCCCGCGACCGAGAGCGTCGTCGGGCTCGCCCCGGAGGCCAGCCGCGAGCAGGTGTACGCCGCCGCTGCCGCCGCCCGGGAGGCGTTCGGGCCGTGGTCGCGTACCCGGCCCGAGGAGCGCGCGGCGATCCTCGACCGGGCGGCCGATCTCATGCAGCGCGATGCGGCGGCCCACGTCGAGCTGGCCCAGGCCGAGACCGGCGCGACCACCGCGACCGCGCGCGGGATGCAGGTCGCGGTGGGGGTCTCCCGCTTCAGGCGCTACGCGAGGGGGGCCCTTGAACCGGTCGAATCCGCCCATCCGCCCCAGGTCAACGAGGCCGGGCCGATGGGGAAGGCAGGTGCGTTCGGTGCGCTGGCCGTACGTCAGCCGGTTGGCGTCGTCACCTGCGTCACCTCGTACAACAACCCTTGGGCCAACCCCGCGGGCAAGGTCGCGCCCGCGCTGGCCATGGGTAACACCGTGGTCGTGAAGCCCGCCCCGCAGGACCCGCTGTCGGTGTACCGGATGGCGGCGGCGCTCGCGGAGGCGGGGGTTCCGCCGGGCGTGGTGAACGTGGTGTCCGGCGCGCGCGCGGAGGTCGGCGAGGCGGCCGTCGACTCCCCGGATGTCGACATGGTCAGCTTCACCGGCTCCACGGTGGTCGGGCAGCGGATCGCCGAGGTGTGCGGGCGCGGCATGAAGCGGCAGCTGATGGAGCTGGGCGGCAAGGGCGCGGCGATCGTCTTCGACGACGTGGACGACGCGGGCCTTGACGCGGCGGTGAGCGGCATCGGCACCACCTTCGCCTTCTACAGCGGCCAGATCTGCACGGCCCCGACGCGGGTGCTCGCGCAGCGCGGCATCTACGACCGGCTGCTGGCGAAGCTCACCGACTACCTCGCCTTCATGAAGGTGGGGGACCCCAGGGAGCGGGGCACGGTGGTCGGCCCGGTGATCTCGGCCGCGCACCGGGACCGCGTCGAGTCGTACGTGGACCTGGGCCGGAAGGAGGGCGCCCGGCTGGTCGCGGGCGGCGAACGCCCGCCCTTCGAGCGGGGCTTCTACGTCGCCCCGACCCTCCTCGCCGACTGCACCAACGACATGAGGGTCGTACGGGAGGAGATCTTCGGCCCGGTCGTCGTGGTGGTCCCCTTCGACGGCGACGAGGACGAGGCCCTCTCGCTGGCCAACGACTCCGACTACGGCCTGCTCAACTACGTGTGGTCGGGGGACGTGGCCCGCGCCTTCCGGGTCGCGCGCCAGCTCCGCTCGGGCGGCGTGGGCGTGAACACCATCGGCCGGAACATGGAGGCGCCGTTCGGCGGCTTCAAGCGGAGCGGGGTGGGCCGCGACTGCGGCTCGTACGCCCTGCACGCGTACAGCGAACTCCAGTCGATCATCTGGACAACGTGAGCGATGCCCTGAATCTCCGGGATTAGTCGTCTAGTAGTACTCTGCCCGGTGGCCTGTGGGTGTCCTGTGGACGTCCACGGCCACTGGGGGGCGCGGGGGGAACACCTGTCGGGGGGACATCCGGTGGCACCGCACGCCCGCCGCACGCCCACCGCACGACACCGGATGAATCGGGGACCACCGACCCATGGCGCTGACCACGCTGCCCAAGCCGCCCATGCCCATGCCCAGGAACAAGAAGCAGACCACCGCGATACGGGGGATACGCGCGATACGGGGGATACGAGGGATACGAGGGAGGGCCACGCTCACGGGCGCGTCCCTGGCCGCCGCCACCCTGCTGCTGAGCGGCTGCTCAAGCTACGACTCCACCACCCCGTCCGACGCCCGAGGCAAGGCGGGCGACCAGGTGAAGGTCGCCGCCGGAGCGGTCGACTGCAACGAGGCCAAGTGCATCGCCCTGACCTTCGACGGCGGGCCCGGGCCCAAGACCCCCGAACTCCTCAAGACCCTCAAGAAGGAGAAGGTCCCCGCCACCTTCTTCCTCCTCGGCAAGAAACACATCGACCGCTACCCCGACACCGTGCGCGCCATCGCCGACGCGGACGAGGGCCACGAGGTCGCCAACCACACCTGGACCCACCCCCGCCTCCCGGACGTCTCCGAGGACGAGGTCCGCAGGGAGCTCTCCCGCACCCAGGACGAGCTGGAACGCCTCACCGGCACCAAGCCGACCCTGATGCGCCCGCCGCAGGGCCGCACCGACGACAAGGTCGAGAAGGTCTGCAAGGAACTCGGCCTCTCCCAGGTGATGTGGTCCACCACGGCCAAGGACTACAAGACGAACGACTCCGCCCTGATCCAGAAGCGCACCCTGGACCAGGCGGGCCGCGACGGGATCATCCTCCTGCACGACATATACAAGGGCACCGTCCCGGCAGTCCCCGGCATCATCACCGAGCTGAAGAAGCAGGGCTACACCTTCGTCACGGTCACCGACCTCCTCGCCCCCGCCAAGCCGGAACCGGGCAAGGTCTACAAGCCCTGAGACCCCCGTTGCGCCGACCAGGGCTCTGACATGCGTCCGGTCGGCGTAGGGGCATGAGCGGCGCGGCAGTGCGAGCTCGGCTTCTGGCCAGACACCGCCGTGGTGCGACACCTTTACAAGGCGCGAGGAGCCCCGGCTGCAAGCCGTCGCCACCTCAAGTCCTGGGGGCTCCTGCCCAAGCTGCGTTGCAGCTTGGGCACACAGCGGCCGGCCTGTCCCCTCGCGGGGCGGGGCGGGGCGGGGCGGGGAGGGGTGGGGCGGGGCGGGGCGGTGTCGTGGTGCCCCGGTGTCCGTGGGGTGCGGGGGTGGCCGCCCTCTTGTTTCGATGGTCGCGGGGCCGGGCCGGCTGTCAAGGGCGCTCCCTTTGGTCGCGTCGGCTCCGCCGATTCCGCTGTCGCTCCACCCTTGACATCCGTCCCGTCCCCGCTATGCAGGCTGTGGGAGGGCGGCTCAGGGGAGGCGGCGGCGGAGGTGGGGGAGTGGCGGGCGTTTCGCTGCCGGGTGCGGATGGGTTGTTGGGGCGCATGAGGGGGATGGGTGGTTCGACACCGGCTCAGCGGCTGCGGCGGGTGGGGGCGACCGGTGCGCACGAGGGGGATGGGTGGTTCGACACCGGCTCAGCGGCTGCGGCGGGTGGGAGTGGCCGGTGCGCACGAAGGGGTGGGGTGGTGCGACACCGGCTCAGCGACCGCAGGCCGTGGGGGTGACCGGTGCGCACGAAGGCTGCGTGGGTTGTGCTGCCCCGGCTCAACAGCTGAGGGCCGGGGGTGATCCCAGTGCACAGGGGCCGGGTAGGGGGTGACCCGGCTTGGCGGCTGCCGGCCGTCGGGTGACCGGGCGCGTGGGAGGGGCGCCCGGCTTGGCGGCCACCGGCCGGTGGGGCGGGAGGGTACGTCTGGGGCTGGTGGGGTCAGGTCGGGGAGGGAAGTGCGACTTTGGTACACCAAAAGCCGGGCAAAAGGGGCGGCTTGCTGTA
>NZ_WHOM01000072.1:363155-379268 GCF_009739465.1 Streptomyces apocyni | reverse complement strand
GGTCGGGGAGGGAAGTGCGACTTTGGTACACCAAAAGCCGGGCAAAAGGGGCGGCTTGCTGTACCAAAGTCTCCTTTTACCTCCGGCAGGGGTGGGATGGGGTCGCCGAGCAGCCCCCAGCTCGGCTCACCGTCCCTGACCCCGGCCTTTGCTCGGCGTCACGCGCTGGGTGTGGGCGACGGCCGACAGCAGACCGCCGCGCCTCGGCCTCTGCCCCCTGCCGGCCTCCAGCCGGGGCCGCAGACACCGACACAGGCAGGCCACACCCCAACGCCACCACTCGCATCCCGCAACCATCCGCAGCCGCCAAGCCGGGCCCCCACACCCGACCACCCCTCACGCGCCCGGCCAACCCCCCACCGTCCGCAGCCGCTGAGTCGGGGCGGCACCACCTCGCCCCCTCGTGCGCACCGGACACCCCAACCAGCCGCAGTCGCTGAGCCGGTGTCGGGCCGCCCACTTCCCTCGTGCGCCCCAACAACTAGTCCGCACCCGGCATGCAAACGCTCACCGCCCCCTACCCGTCCCGCTGCCCCGTCTTTTGGGCCGCCCGGTGTACCTCAGCCTTGCGGGTCCGGGTCGGGTGTCAAGGGTGGAGCGGTAGCGGAATCGGCGGAGCCGACGCGACCGTAGGGAGCGCCCTTGATGCCCGGGCCGGACCTGCCATCATCGGACGGACCGGGCGGCCACCGGTGCCCAATGCGGTACTGGTCCACCACGACGTCGACCCGCTCACCCCCATACCCCATACCCCGTACCCCGTACCCCGCACCCGGGCCCGCGGCAGGGGAGGCCGGCCTGCGGCCTGCGGCTTCGGCGAGGGTGGGGCGCGGGCTGCTGATCGTCGACGCGGTCGCCCGGCCGTGGGGCGTGCGAACACGCGACCCGGGCAAGACGGTCTGGGCGCACCTGAAGATCTAGCGCAAGCCGGACACGCCCCAGGCGGTCTGGTGGGCTGCGGCAGGCGGCTGGAAGACTTCCGGGCATGCGGGTTCTGGTGGTGACGGCGGGGTCGGCCGGGGACGTCATGCCCTATACGGGGCTCGGGGTGCGGCTGTGCGAGGCCGGGCATGAGGTCGTGATGGCGACGCACGCGGGGTTCGAGGACGCTGTGCTCGCCCGTGGGTTGGGGTTCCGTCCGCTGCCGGTGGACCCCCGTGCCGAGCTGGCCTCGGCCGGAGGGCAGCGGCTGGCCCGGGCGGGCACCGGTCCGGTGGCGCTGGCTCATCTGACGTGGATGGCGCGGGCGTTCGCCCAGGAACTGGGCCGCGGGGTGCTCGCCGCCGTAGAGCAGGGCGCGGACGTGGTGCTGTTGTCGCTCTCCGTGGCGCGGCCAGGGCACCTGGTGGCCGAGGCCTTGCGGGTGCCGAGCATGGGCGTGTACCTGCAACCCTGGACGCCTACCGGCGAGTTCTCGCCCGCGTTGTTCGGCGGGGCCCGCTCGCTGGGCCGGTGGGGCAACCGGGCCGCCGCGCGGGCCCTGCTGCCCGCGACCGACTTCATGTACGCCTCCAGTCTCCGCGAACTGCGGACCCGACTCGGCCTGCCCAGACGGGCCGACTGCGGTTCCCTGCGGCGGGAGACCGGCGGCTGGCCCGTTCAGTACGCGTACAGCCCGACCGTACTGCCACGGCCCGCGGACTGGCGGCCCGAGGCGCGGGTGGCCGGATACCTGTGGCCCGCGCGCCCGGCCGACTGGTGCCCGGACCCGCGGCTGACCGACTTCCTCGCGGCGGGACCGCCTCCGGTGTTCATCGGGTTCGGCAGTCTCGTCGCCGACCCCGAGCGGCTGTCCCGGATCGCCGTGCGGGCGCTGCGGGCCGCGGGCGTACGGGGCGTCGTCCAGGCCGGGTGGAGCGGGTTGCGGGTCTGTGGGGACGACGACGTGCTGACCGTGGGCGAAGTGCCGCACGACTGGCTGTTCCCGCGCATGTCAGCGGTGGTCCACGCCGCGGGCGCCGGAACGACCGCGGCGGGACTCCGCGCCGGGGTCCCGGCAGTCCCCGTACCGGCCCAGCTGGACCAGCCGTTCTGGGCGGCCCGGCTGACGGCGCTGGGCGTGAGCCCCGCCCCGATCCCCCTCCGTCACCTGACGGCCGACCGCCTCGCGACCGCGATCCGTCAGGCCGTTGAGAACCCCTTACACCGGACACGCGCCCGCGCGGTCGCGGAACGCATCGCCGCGGAGGACGGCGCTGGTCAGGTGACCGAGGCCGTCCAGCGCCTGGCCCCGGCGGGCGCGGGCGGACAACGGCCGTGAAGGACCCCGGAGAAGGACCACGGAGAAGGACGCCGGAGAAGGACCCCGGAGAAGGACCATGGAGAAGGACGCCGGACCGGCATCGAGCACGACGCTGGGCCATGCCCCCCTACTCCAGGACCGGGAGGAGTTCCGGGAGGTGGCCGTCCGACGCGGCTGCCGCGCGCTGGCGTTCCTCGGGGACCTCGCCGTAGAGCGTGGTGCGTGGCTTGGCTGGGCGGCCCGCCGCTTCCGCGATGGCGGTCAGGTCCTTGACGGAGCGGTAGGAGCCGTAGGACGAGCCCGCCATGCGGGAGATGGTCTCCTCCATGAGTGTGCCGCCCAGGTCGTTGGCGCCGGAGCGCAGCATCTCGGCGGCGCCCTCGGTGCCCAGCTTGACCCAGCTTGTCTGGATGTTGGGGATGTGGGGGTGGAGGAGGAGGCGGGCCATCGCGATCACCGCGCGGTTGTCGCGGGTCGTGGGGCCGGGGCGGGCGATTCCGGCCAGGTAGACCGGGGCGTTGGTGTGGATGAAGGGGAGGGTGACGAACTCCGTGAAGCCGCCCGTCTCTTGCTGGATCTCGGACAGGGTGCGGAAGTGGCCGAGCCAGTGGCGGGGCTGGTCCACGTGGCCGTACATCATCGTGGAGGACGAGCGGATGCCCAGTTCGTGGGCGGTCTTGACGACCTCGATCCAGGTGGCGGTGGGCAGCTTGCCCTTGGTGAGGACCCAGCGGACCTCGTCGTCGAGGATCTCGGCGGCCGTGCCGGGGATGGAGTCGAGGCCCGCCTCCTTCGCGGAGGTGAGCCATTCGCGGATCGAAAGGCCGGTGCGGGTCGCGCCGTTGACGACCTCCATGGGCGAGAAGGCGTGTACGTGCATGCCGGGTACGCGCTGCTTCACGGCGCGGGCGATGTCGAAGTACGCCGTGCCGGGGAGGTCCGGGTGGATACCGCCCTGCATGCACACCTCGATGGCGCCCACCTCCCAGGCCTGCTGGGCGCGGTCGGCGACCTGGTCCAGGGAGAGGGTGTACGCGTCGGCGTCGGTGCGGCGCTGGGCGAAGGCGCAGAAGCGGCAGCCGGTGTAGCAGACGTTGGTGAAGTTGATGTTCCGAGTCACGATGTAGGTGACATCTTCGCCTACCACCGACTTGCGGAGGTCGTCGGCGATCTGGCAGAGGGCGTCGAGGGCAGGCCCGTCCGCGTGGAGGAGGGCCAGAGCCTCGTCGTCGGTGAGGCGGGTGGGGTCGTCGGCGGCTTGCCTTAGCGCGCTCCGTACGTCGCCGTCGATGCGGGACGGCACCATGCCGGGGGCCGCCTGCTCGCGCAGCGCCTCCCAGTCGCCGTACACCGCGTCGAAGTCGTCGCGGCGGTCCGTCGTGCGGCCGGTGGTGTCGATGGTGTGGTGCAGGTCCGTGCGGCCGGTCGCGGTGGCCGTGAAGCCCTCGTCTGGTTCCTGCCAGGGCACGCCGCAGGGCGTGACGTCGCGTGCCAGGCCCGTTTCCGGGTCGGCCAGGGCGCGGACGTGCGGCAGCAGGCGCGGGTCGAGCCAGGGCTCGCCGCGCTGGACGAACTCCGGGTAGACACAGAGGCGTTCGGAGAGCTGGAAGCCCGCGGCGGCGGAGCGCGCGGCCAGTTCGTCCAGCTGGGGCCAGGGCTTCTCGGGGTTCACATGGTCCGGGGTGATCGGCGAGACGCCGCCCCAGTCGTCGATACCGGCGCCGATCAGCCGCTCGTACTCGCCGTCGACGAGGTTGGGCGGGGCCTGCAAGCAGCCGGAAGGGCCCATGATGTGCCGGGCGACGGCGACCGTGGCGACCAGGTCGTCCAACTCCGCGTCCGGCATGCCGCGCATCGCCGTGTCCGGCTTGGCGCGGAAGTTCTGGATGATCAGCTCCTGGACGCCGTGGTACGAGCGGGCGACCCGGCGTAGCGCGAAGAGCGAGTCGGCGCGCTCCTCGTACGTCTCGCCGATCCCGATCAGCAGACCGCTGGTGAACGGGACGGAAGAGCGCCCCGCGTCCTCCAGGACCCGGAGCCGGACCGCGGGCTCCTTGTCCGGCGAGCCGTAGTGCGGGCCGCCCGGCTCGCTCCACAGGCGCGTCGCTGTCGTCTCCAGCATCATCCCCATGGACGGCGCGACCGGCTTCAGCCGCTGGAAGTCGGTCCACGACATCACCCCGGGGTTGAGGTGCGGCAGCAGTCCCGTCTCCTCCAGAATCCGGATCGAGATGGCCCGTACGTACGCGATCGTGTCGTCGTACCCCTCGGACTCCAGCCACGCGCGCGCCTCGGGCCAGCGGTCCTCCGGCTTGTCGCCGAGGGTTATCAGCGCTTCCTTGCAGCCCAGTTCGGCCCCGCGCCGGGCGATGTCCAGCACCTCGTCCGGGGACATGAACATGCCGTGCCCCGCGCGCCGTAGCTTCCCTGGCACGGTGGCGAAGGTGCAGTAGTGGCACTTGTCCCGGCAGAGGCGAGTGAGCGGGATGAACACGCTCTTTGAGTACGTGATGACACCCGCCCGCCCGGCGGCCTCCAGCCCCGCGTCCCGCACCCGCGCCGCCGAAGCGGTCAGGTCCGCGAGGTGCTCCCCGCGGGCCTGGAGCAGGACGGCCGCCTCGGTGACATCGAGCGCGACGCCGTCCCGCGCACGCTTGAGGGCGCGCCGCATGGCGTTCTCGGTAGGCGGTTCCGTGGGCGGCTCGGTCGGTCGTACGGGCTGCTGATCCGTCATGCAACCGAGCATACGAGCGATCACTGACAGCGTCTGCGGCGCGTCACCTCGTTACCTTGTCACCTCGCCACATGGCCACCTCGTCACAAGTACTGGGCGTACTCGTCCAGCGCCCGCAGCACCTCCCCCTCATCCCCTGGCGGCAGCTGCAGCACGACCTCCCGCATGCCCAGCTCCGCGTAGTGCGCCAACTTCCCGGGCGTCGGACGCACCGCGTACGGAACGACCTCGGGCGCTCCCTCGCGGCCCGCCGCCGCCCAGGCCTCCTGGAGTACGGGGAGCGTCTCGGTGAGGCCGCGACCGCCGATGGGGAGCCAGCCGTCGGCGTACTCCGCGATATGGGAGAAGAGCAGCGGGCCCGCGCCGCCGCCGATCAGGGTGCGCGGGCCGACGACCGGGCCGCGCGGCTTCGGCACCGGCTTGGGGTGCGCGTGGCTGGCGCTGACCGAGCCGAACGCGCCGTCGTAGGCCGTGGGTTCGGCTGACCACAGGGCGCGCATCAAGGCCATCCTGTCCCGTACGAGTGCCCGCCGGGTGCGCCACTCCACGCCGTGGTCGGCCGCTTCCTCCACGTTCCAGCCGAAGCCGACGCCCAGCGTGAAGCGACCACCGGAGAGGTGGTCCAGCGTGGCGGCCTGCTTGGCCAGGACGATCGGGTCGTGCTGCGCGAGCAGCGTGATGCCGGTGCCGACGGCGAGCGAGGTCGTCACCGCGGCGGCCTGGCCCAGGGCGACGAACGGGTCGAGCGTGCGGCCGTACTGGCGGGGCAGCTCGCCGCCCATCGGCGCCGGAGTCTCCCGGCTCACCGGGATGTGGGTGTGCTCGGGGAGGTAGAGCCCGGCGAAGCCGCGCTGCTCCAGCTCGCGCGCGAGGCGTACCGGTGTGATCGTCTCGTCGGTCAGGAAGATGGTGGTCGCCACGCGCATACGAAACCTCCGGGATCGGGGTGTGCCGGGTCGGGTGCGGTGGGGTCTGCTGGCTGGAACGGTTCGCCACCCAGCGGAAGTCTGTCAACACCCTTCTCTTCGAGAAGGGTTCACGGCTCAATGCGAGGGTGGTCCCGCACCACCAAGAGGGCTGTCCGTACCACCACTGTCCCTTCCGACACCTTGGGGAGTCGACGGCATGTGCGAGGAACACGGCACGCGAAGCGGCCCACGACACCACCCGAACAGACGTGGATTGCTCGTGACGGGAGCCGCAGCCGCGCTTACGTTGAACGGTGTGAGCTTCGCAAGCGCCGACGAGCACGAATCCACGAGCGGGCAGGAGAGCGGGCGGTCGAGCGGGCAGTCGAGCAGAACCGTGCGGGGCACCCTGCCCACCGGCTCGCCGGACTATGTGTATCTGCCCATGCAAGTGCCGCGCGGCGTACGGCAGATCGACGTCTCGTACACCTACGAGCGGCCCCAGACCCCGCCCGGCACCCCGGGCAACGCCCTGGACATCGGCATCTTCGACGAGCGCGGCACCCAGCTCGGCGGCAAGGGCTTCCGTGGCTGGTCGGGCAGCGCGCGCAGGGAGTTCTTCCTGCGCGGCGACGACGCCACACCCGGCTATATCCCGGGCCCCATCCGCCCCGGCACCTGGAACATCGCCCTCGGCCCCTACACCGTCGCGCCCGAGGGACTCGCGTACGAGGTGACCATCGCCCTCACCTACGGCGAACCGGCCGCCGCCCCGAAGCCCACCTATCCGCCCGAGCGCGCGCGGAGCCGCGGCCGCGCCTGGTACCGCGGGGACTGCCACCTGCACTCGGTGTACTCGGACGGCCGCCGCACCACCGCCGAGATCGCCGCACTCGCCCGCGCCGCCGGACTGGACTTCATCAACACCTCCGAGCACAACACCCACGCCGGGCACGCCGCCTGGGCCGAGCACGCGGGCGACGACCTGCTGATCCTGCTGGGCGAGGAGGTCACCACGCGCAACGGCCACGTCGTCGCCATCGGCACCGACCCGGGCACCTTCGTGGACTGGCGCTACCGCGCCCGCGACAACCGCTTCGGCCACTACGCGCGCGTGATCCGCTCCAGCGGCGGCCTGGTGGTCCCCGCGCATCCGCACGCCACCTGCATCGGCTGCGACTGGAAGTTCGGGTTCGGCCACGCGGACGCGGTGGAGGTGTGGAACGGGCCCTACACGCCGGACGACGAGGTGTCGCTCGCGGAGTGGGACAACACGCTGGTGGCGGGCGCCCCATCCTGGATTCCGGCCATGGGCAGCAGCGACGCGCACCGCGACCCCGACCTGGTCGGCTCCCCGCAGACCGTCGTGCTCGCCGACGACCTGACCCGTACGGCGATTCTGGCCGGGATCAAGGCGGGGCGCAGCTATGTCGCCGAGTCGTCGGCGGTGACCCTCGGCTTCACCGCGGTCGGCGGTCGCGGGCAGCACGCGGGCATCGGCGAGCGGCTGCCGGTCGGTCCCGACGAGCCGGTCACCGTACGCCTGGAGACCACGGGCGCCCCCGGCTGCACGGTCCACTTCGTCACCGACCAGGGTCAGCTCTTCCAGACGCAGACGCAGACGGCCGAGTGGCGGACCACCGCCGCGTACGCCGCCTACGTACGGGCCGAGGTCCGTCATCCGCCGGTGGTGCCGGGCCTGCCAGGACCGCTGGCGGCGTTCACCAACCCGGTGTTCCTCGGCAGGCGCTGAGTCAAGCCAACCGCGCGTTTCTCGCCACCTCGGACGCCGAATGAACCAACTCCCCCTCACCACCATCTCCTTGGGCAAGGGGGAGGCATGTACACGATGTACTCCTGCAAGTAAGGACAAGTAAGTGCAAGTTCGTACACGCGCGGACATGCCCGGACTATCCCCCTGACGTGAACCACTCATCTCCAGGGGGAGATCGTGCGCAGACAAGCGAAAAGAGCATGCGCGTCCACCATCGCCGTGGCGGCAGCCGTGGCACTGACGGCGGGTATGACCAGCCCGGCGTTGGCGAAGGCGGACCGTACGACCGTGGAGCTGGCCTCCGCGAAGGGGGCGGCGCTCGCGGGCAAGCAGCGTGTCGTACTGATCACCGGTGACCGGGTCGTCGTGGACGCCAAGGGCGCGCCGGTCGCCATCGAGAAGGCCAAGGGCCGTGCGCACATACCCGTGCGCGTGCAGCGCGCCCACGGCCGCACCCTGGTCATACCCGCCGACGCCCAGCGGCTCGTCACCTCGGGGAAGCTGGACAAGCGGCTCTTCGACGTCGTCGAGCTGGCCAGGTCGGCCAAGCTCCGCGCGCCGAAGGCCCAGGGCGCGGATCAGGGCGCGGGCCAGGGCGCGGGCCAGGGCCAGGGTGAGCTGAAGACCGGTGAGCTGAAGGTCATCGTCGGGTACGAGAACGGCTCGGGCCCCGCCGCCGCGGCGAAGGCCCGCGTGCGCGCCGCCGACGACGCCGAAGTCACCGACACCCTCACCGCCCTGAACGCCGAGGCGGTCACCGTCGCCCCCGAAGGCGACGCCACCGCCCTGTGGGACGCGCTCACCAGCGAGGAGCGCGGCAGCGAGTCCCGCGCCACCGCCTCCGGCGTGCAGCAGGTCTGGCTGGACGGCGTCCGCAAGGCCAGCCTCGACAAGAGCACGAAGCAAATCGGCGCGGACAAGGCCTGGGCCGCCGGGTACGACGGCAAGGGCGTCAAGATCGCCGTCCTGGACACGGGCGTCGACCAATCGCACCCGGACCTCAGGACCCAGGAGATCGCGGAGAAGAACTTCACCGAGTCCAAGGACACGGTGGACCGGGTCGGGCACGGCACCCATGTGGCGTCCATCGCCGCGGGCACGGGCGCCAAGTCGGGCGGCACGTACAAGGGTGTCGCGCCGGGCGCGAAGATCCTTGACGGCAAGGTCCTGGACGACAACGGCTTCGGCGACGACTCCGGCATCATCGCCGGAATGGAGTGGGCCGTCGCCGAGGGCGCGGACATCGTGAACCTCAGCCTGGGCGGCTGGGACACTCCGGAGGTTGACCCGCTGGAGGAGGCTGTCAACACCCTCTCCAGGAAGAACGGCACCCTCTTCGCGATCGCGGCGGGCAACGACGGCATGCCCGGTTCGGTCGGTTCGCCGGGCAGCGCGGACGAGGCCCTGACCGTCGGCGCCGTTGACGACAAGAACAAGCTGGCCGACTTCTCCAGCCAGGGCCCGCGCATCGGCGACGGGGCCATCAAGCCGGATGTCACCGCGCCCGGCGTGGACACCACGGCCGCCGCCGCCCCCGGCAGCGAGATCGAGCGCGAGGTGGGCCAGAAGCCGGACGGCTATCTCTCCATATCCGGTACGTCCATGGCGACTCCGCACGTCGCGGGCGCCGCGGCCCTGCTCAAGCAGCAGCACCCCGACTGGGGCAAGACCGAGCTGAAGGGCGCCCTGACCGCGTCCACCAAGCCCGGTAAGTACACGCCCTTCGAGCAGGGTTCGGGCCGTATCGCCGTCGACAAGGCGCTGAAGCAGACGGTGATCGCCGAGCCGGTGTCCCTCTCCTTCGGCGTCCAGCAGTGGCCGCATAACAACGACAAGCCGGTTACCAAGAAGATCACCTACCGCAACCTCGGTGACAAGCCCGTCACCCTCGACCTGGCGGTCACCGCGACCGGCCCGAAGGGCAAGCCCGCGCCGAAGGGCTTCTTCACCGTCGGCAGCAAGAAGCTGACCGTTCCGGCGGGCGGCACAGCGGCCGCCAAGCTCACCGCGGACACGCGCATCGGCGGCAAGGCCGACGGCATGTACGCGGCGTACGTGGTGGCGACCGGCGGCGGACAGAGCGTCCGTACGGCGGCCGCGGTGGACCGCGAGATCGAGTCGTACAACCTGACGCTGCGGCACACGGGGCGTAACGGCAAGCCCGCCGAGTTCCACGACACGACCCTGGCCGGGGTGTCCGGCCTGGCCGCGGATCAGTGGCTGAACCCCTACGACGCGTCGGGGACGGTCAAGGTGCGGGTGCCCAAGGGCGGTTACCTGCTCGACAGCCAGATCGTGCGCAACCCGGAGGACCTCGGCAAGGGCTACGACTGGCTCGCCCAGCCCCAGCTGAACATCACCAAGAACACCACCGTCAAACTGGACGCCCGGCTCGCGAAGCCCGTGAAGATCACGATGCCAGCCAAGGGCGCCAAGAACGAGGTCCTGTTCGGGCTTGTCAGCCGTGAGGTCCGCGGCGGCGAGTACGGCTTCGGCGTCTGGCTGGACGAGGGCACGGCCGACAACCTCCGCACCGCCCACCTCGGTCCGAAGGTGACCGAAGGCTCGCTCAGCCAGTTCTGGAGCGGCCAGTGGACCAAGGGCGCGGCCACCCAGTACGCCGTGAACTACGGCGGCAAGGTGAAGCGGCTCGCGACCGGCTACACCAAGAAGGTCAAGACGAAGGACCTCGCCCGGGTCAAGGTCGGTCTCGGCGCCTCGGCCAAGGGCAAGAAGGGCGCGGTCTCGGCCGAGGGCTGGCTCCCGGGTCAGTTCTCCGCCGGCGGCGTCGCCATCCCGCAGAAGGCCCCCGGCACGCGGACGTTCTACCTCTCCACCGCGAACAAGGTGACGTGGAACCTGGACTACGCCCAGCTCGGTGGCCTGGACGAGGACGGCTTCCCGGAGAGCGAGGCGTACTACGTCCTCGGAGCGGAGCAGACCTTCAAGGCGGGCAAGACCTACAAGAAGACCGCCAACACCGCGGTCTTCGGGCCCAAGCTCACCGCGGACTACGGTGTCTTCCGTGAGGGCAACGAGCTCGGCGCCTTCCTGCCGGTCTTCGCCGACGGCAAGGGCAACGACGGGTCCTCGCTCTACTCATCGGTCAGGACGACCCTCCTGCGTGACGGCAAGAAGGTCGGCCAGAACGGCGACCCGCTGACGGGCGAGACCTTCAAGGTGCCTGCCGGGGACGCGCTGTACAAGCTGAGCACGTCCGTCAAGCGGGACCAGAAGATCGCCCGGGCCGCCAGCCGAATCGACGTGAGCTTCACCTTCCGCTCCAAGAAGGCCAAGGACGCGAAGCTGCCGGTCTCGACCGTCCGCTTCACCCCGAAACTCGCGCTGGACAGCACGGCCAAGGCGGGCAAGCGGATGACCATCCCGGTCACCGTGCAGGGCGCGGCCACGGGCAAGAACCTCAAGGCGCTGGCCGTAGCCACCTCCTACGACGGCAAGAAGTGGAAGCGGGCCACCGTCGCCAAGGAAATGATCTCCGTGAAGAACCCGGCCAAGGGCAAGAGCATCTCGCTGCGTGCCACGGTCGTGGACAAGAAGGGCAACAAGTCGACCATCGCGATCTACGACGCGTACTTCGGTAAGTGACCCTCAGCTGATCGAGCTGAGCTGGCTGAGCTGAGATGGGCTGAGCTGAGCTGAGCTGAGCTGAGCTGAGCTGGCCTGAACCCAGCGGCCCGTCCGAGCCACCGCGCTTGGGCGGGCCGCGCCGTATTGCCTGGTGAGGGATTCGTCATTGCCTGGTGGGGGATTCGTATGGGCTCGCTGCTCCCGATCTCCAGTTCCCCGTCGATTACAGTGCTGCGCGTTGGGATCGCGGGTGCGGAGGTTGTCGGAGGGGAGGGCGGGAGGGATGGGCGCAGGAGTCTCCGGGATCTGGGGGCGGGCGGAGCAGCAGGACTTTCGTAGCAGGGTGCGGGGGACGCTGCTGGGGTCCGCGCTGGGTGACGCGCTGGGGACGCCGTTGGCTGGGCTCGCGCTCGCGGGGATACGGAGCGCGTACGGGCCGGACGGACTCGTAGACCTCGCTCCCGCGTACGGCAGGCGGGGGGCCGTCAGCGCGGCGACGCAGCTCGGGCTCTTCACCGTGGACGGGCTGATACGGGCGCAGGTGCGGCGGGACACGGGCGCCTGGCACCCGCCCACCGATGTGCACCGCGCGCACCGCCGATGGGCCGCCACGCAGCATGAGTGGGGGCCCGACGAGCGGCGCAAGGACGACGGGTGGCTGGCTCGGGAGGAGTGGCTGTACGCCCGGCGCGATCCTGGCCGGGCTTGTCTCGTCGGGTTCGGCGACGAGGTGATGGGCACGCTGGACGCGCCCCGGAACCCGGCTGAGCGGGGGAGCGGCGCGGCGGTACGGTCCGCGGCGTTCGGGCTGCTGGTCGGGTGGGAGCCGCAGTTGGTGCTTCAGCTCGCCGTCGAGTGTGCCGTACAGAGTCACGGGCACCCCGTCGCGTATCTCGCCGCGGGGGCGCAGGCGTTGCTGGTGCACGGGCTCGCCCGTGGGGAGTCGCTGGACGGGGCCGTGCAGCACGCCTTGGCGCTGCTGGCCACCAGGCCGGGCCACGAGCCGGTGACGGACGCGCTGCGGCAGGCGCTCGGGGCGGTGCGGCAGGGGATGCCCAACCCGGCGCGGGTCGAGGCATTGGCGCTGCTGGACGGCGATGGAGGCGGGGCGGACGCGGACGCGGGCGGCGAGGGTGGTGGTGCGGGGGCGGTGCTGGGGGCCGCTGTGTACTGCGCGCTGGTGTGCGAGGACATCCGGCACGGGCTCGCGCTCGCGGTCAACCACGGGGGCGACTCGGTGGCCACCGGTGCGCTGACGGGTGCGCTGCTCGGCGCCCTGCACGGGGAGACGGCGTTGCCGCCCGGGTGGCTCGTCGAGCTGGAGGGGCGCCCGACGATCCTGTCGCTCGCGGACGACTTCGCGATGGAGATGACACAGGGCCCAGCGCTGCACGGGCCGGGCGCGTCGGCGCCGGGGTGGCTGGCCAGGTATCCGCGGGCCGTCTGACCCGTCCGTACCGCCTCTGACCCGCTCGTACCGCCTCTTGCTCAGCGCATCAGTTCCCCCGCGTTCACCAGGAGTGACTGGCCGGTGATCGCGCGGGCGCGGTCCGACGCCAGGAAGGTCACCGCGTCCGCGACATCCCCGTCCGTCGCCAGTTCCGGGAGGGCCATGCGCTCGGTGAGGCGGGCCAGGACCTCGGCCTCCGGTGCGCCCTCGCGCCTGGCGGTGAGGCGGACGTACGCCTGGACGGGTGGGCCCCACATCCAGCCGGGCAGCACGGTGTTGACCCGGATACGGTCCGGCCCAAGCTCCGTCGCCAGCGAGTACATCGCCGAGGTGAGCGCGCCCTTGGACGCCGCGTACGCGGCCTGCTGGACCTGTGAGGGCGCGGCGATCGCGGACTGCGTACCGATGATGACGACCGAGCCGCCGCGCTCTCTGAGCGCGGGCAGACAGGCCCGGGTCATCCGCAGCGTGCCCAGCAGATTGACGTCGATGACCCGCTGCCAGGTCGCGAAGTCGGCGTCCGCCAGACCGCCGAAGTAGCTGTCCCAGGCGGCGACATGGACGACCGCGTCGAGACGCCCGAACCGTTCGAGCGCCAGCGCGGCCAGCGCCTCGCACTGGCTCTCGTCCGTGATGTCGGTCGAGCGGTACGCGGTGTCGCGGCCTCCTGGGTCGATCTCGGCCGCGGACTTGGCGAGGTTCGCCTCGGTGCGCGCCCCGAGCACGGCCCGCCCCCCGTCCCGTACCACCGCCGCCGCGACCTCGTGGCCGAGCCCGGCGCCGACTCCGGAGACGAGCACGGTCTTTCCCCGCAGCATCAGCACGACGCCTCCACGAGTCTGGTGGATTGCCTGACGGAGCGTCAGAGTAGGTCCCTTCGAGGGAGAGTGGAAGCGCGCGGAAGGCGCAGAGGTGCGCGGAAGGGCGAAGAAGCGCACGGAAGGGAGTGGACGCTGATGGGCGAGGACACACGCAGTGAGGTGTACGCGGAGCTGGCGGCCCTGGGTCCGTATGGGACGCATCCGGGGCACGCCCTGATCACCATGGTCGAGCCGCATCCGGGCCATGAGTACGCGTACAACCGCTGGTACGAGGACGATCACTACTACGCCGGTGCGATGGCCATGCCCTGGATGTACGCCGGTCGCCGCTGGGCCGCCACCCGGGACCTCCAACTGCTCCGGTATCCGGAGAAGTCGGCCGTCGCGCAGCCGGTGACCGCCGGGTGCTACCTCTCCACGTACTGGATCACCGACGGACGTTACGACGACCACATGAAGTGGACCGTCGGCATCAACAAGCGGCTCAACCGGGACGGCCGGGTCTACCAGGACCGTACGCACGTCTTCACCGCCTTCCAGGACCACCTGGCCACGGTCTACCGGGACGGGGCGGCGGGGCCGCGCGACGTGCACGCGCTGGATCACCCCTACCAGGGGCTGGTTCTGGAGGTCATCGACGCCGAAGGGGCCGAGCGGCGGGCGGAGTTGCTGGAGTGGCTACGGGCCAGGCAGCTGCCGCGCGGGCTGGCGGGGTCGGCGGCGGCGATGGTGGTCGTGTTCCGGCCGACGCCGCTGCCAGGGGACCGGATGTCGTATGTGAAGCAGGTCGAGGGGGTCGATACGCGGCTCACGCTCCTGTGGTTCCTGCAGGCGGACCCGAGAGAGTGCTGGTCCGAGCACTTCGCGCACCATGCCGATGCGGTCACTGAGTCGGGCCTGGGGCGGGTCGAGTTGGTGGCGCCGTTCATTCCGACCGTGCCGGGCACGGACACCTACGTCGACCAGTTGCGGTAGTCGCCGTCGCCGCGGCGGCCGCGCGCGTGGCCGAGCCCCCTCGGCCGGGACGGCGGGCCAGTCGAGAGGGCTCTTCGATGGTGCGTGTGCGTGTGCTGCTATGTGATTGTCGTTGTCGTCGTGATGTCCGGGCATCAGGTGAGGTCGGACGCCTCCCCGCTGACCTGTCCGATGAAGGTGTTCCAGGAGTCAGGGCCGAAGGCGAGGGCCGGGCCCCCGGTGACCTTTGAGTCCCGTACGGCGATCGAGTTCAGGACGGGGGACTTGACCTCTACGCACGCGCCGTTGCCCGTGGAGTAAGAAGACTTTGTCCAGGTCGTCGTGGTTCCCTGCTGAATTGCCATGTTCGCTCCGCCAGCCAGTTGTCGAGATTTGTTCCGCCAACAACCTTGTTCTTGTTGGCGTGATCGACGCTACTCGCCAACTCCGCTGGGCGAGCCTGTCATTCACTCGACCGGATGGCATATTCCAGTGAGGTCTTCCCGCTTGAGGGGGTGTGGGTGTACGGTTCCGCCCCCTCTTAGGGCCCCCGCGAAGAACCTCGCTGATTCTGGGTGATCCATTTCGGCCTACTTCGGCCTACGCGGAGGGTTTGGCGTATCCCTTTGCGATGTCCGTAATGAACTGACGGGTTTGGTCCGCATTCAGGGCCTGCGCCCGGAGATGCTCGTACATGACGCTGTATTTCTGTACGTCATGGGCCTTTTCCAGATAAAGGTCGCTGGTGACTCCCTCGATGTAGACGACGCTCGAATCGGCGGCGTCCGGGAACTCGAGTACGGCGTACTGACCGTTCACGCCGGGGTGCGCGCCCATGGTGAACGGCATCACCTGGACCGTCACATGCGGCAGTTGCGACACCTCCACCAGGTGCTCCAGCTGCTCGATCATCAGCTGCCGACCGCCGACGACCCGGCGCAGCGCGGCCTCGTCGAGTACGGCCCACAGCCGCAGCGGGCTCTCCGGCGCGTTGATCCGGTCCTGGCGGCGCATGCGTACCTGCACGCGCTTCTCGATGTCGGTCGGCGTGGTCTCCGGCAGCGCGCCGGTGATCATGGCCTCCGCGTAGGCGCGGGTCTGCAGCAGGCCGGAGACGACCTGGGGCTCGTACACGCGCAGCGACGCCGCGTCCGTTTCCAGACCGATGTAGACGCTGTACGGAATGTCGCCGTACGCGTGCCACCAGCCCTGCTGGCGGCTGTCCTTGGCCATCTGCATCAGCGAGTCGACGATGCGGTGGTCCTCGACCTCGTAGACACCGCACAGGTCGCGGACGTCGCGCTGGCTGATGGAACGGCGGCCGTTCTCCAGGCGGCTGATCTTCGACTGGGAGACCAGCAGGCGCTCGGCCACCTCCTCCGCCGTCATGCCTTTGAGCTCGCGGAGCCGACGCAGCTCCTGGCCCAACCGGCGTCGTCTGACGGTGGGATTGACGTTGGACGCCACGGGAAGTGCACCTCCGGCTGAAACCTCTACTTTGCGTATCTGCTGTTCAGCAGATTGCCACCAAGAGGTGACCCAGCGCTGGGAAACAGCGGATGGCGTGCGATATGAGGCCGACGGGGTCAGGCGTGGTCCGGGTGGCGGGCGCCCGTCGGGCATGCGGGTGCGCGGGGTGGTG
>NZ_WHOM01000072.1:97309-363131 GCF_009739465.1 Streptomyces apocyni | reverse complement strand
CCCCGCGCGACCCAGCGGCTCCCGAACCGGGACTTGGGGGACTGCGATGCGGCGCTGATGGTGCTGGTGGAGCTGATGGTGCTCGTACTGCTGGTGGTGCTCGTACTGCCTAGGGTGCTGGTGCTACGTGCTGGGCTTGACCTGGCTCAGTGGGCCACGGCCCGCGCCATCGAACCTCGGCGCGGCTGCATCGGGACGCCGTTGACCGTGCTGCTGGCGGTGTCCGACGCGGTGGCCCGAGCTGGCTGGCGGCCGCCCGGTGCCGGTGATCGGCGCGGCTGTGCCGCCACGCCGTTCTGGACGTCCATCACGGCGTGCGCCACGAGGCCGCCCATGGGGTCGTGCCTGATCAGGTCCCGGAGCCGGGAGCGCGATGAGCGCCCTTCGTTCCCCGGGTAGAGGTGCTTGCCGAGTCCGACCGCATGGGCCAGCGCGGCGAGCGCCGCGGTCCGCGGGTCCGGTGGTACGCCGGTGCGGATCGCTGAGTCCAGCCGGGCCTTGATCTCCCGGCTGATCGCCGACTCCGTCGCCTGGTAGCGCGTCGTCGGCAGTACCCCGCACATCTGTCCCGCTACGGCATGCACCATGCCGCACCGCTCCAGATGCGAGAGATACGTCTGGCGCAGCCCCAGTCGGGGCCCGCCAATCCAGTTGACCGCGCGTACTGGAGCGCCACGCCTGCGTAGCAGTTCCAGTGCACAGTCCAGTGTCGGATCTCCTGTCGGCCGTGGTACGACCACGGCGATACGATCCCCGTCAGGGGCTATCCGTCCGGCCAGTGCCAGCTCTACTAGCTGCGCTCCGGCCAGACCGAGGTCGAGCGACTGCGGCTGCGCTGTGGTACCCGTGGTCGGGTCCAAAGCGAGCAGTAGAAGCTCCTCCGGAATCGTTCTGCGGCTCCTGCCCATCCATGCCTCCCCGCGTGGATGAATGACAGGGTGACCCCTCTCACATTCATCTGTCGAGAGCGCGTGGGCGGTTTGCATGGGAACCAGTAGGTATGTCGTTCTCGTCTACCACGGGGGTTAAGCCCGCACACAGGACACTGGTACATGGTTCGGACATCGCGTTAGAGGAGGCATCGGTGGCGGGCGAGACCCCCGACAGGTCGGAGCGGCGGAAGTCCGCGGGGAAGCCCGTGGCGGGGGAGGGCGATCCCCGGCTCGCGGTGTTCCGGGAGGGCGCGGATGGCGCCCCGGGCACGGCGGGTGCTCCGGGTACTCCGGGCACCCCGGCTCCGGATGAGGCGTCGGCTGGGGTCGACCAGCCGACGGCGGTCTTCTCGACGGAGGGCCTCGCGGCGAAGGGCCGGGCGCCGGAGCGTGTCGAGGCGAAGGGGAAGACGGACGACGCGCGACTGCGGGCCGCGGTGGCGGCGTGGGTCGCGACGTCGGACTCCGACTCCGATTCCGATTCCGACTCGGGTTCTGGCTCGGGGTCGGATGCCGCGCCTGACTCCGGTGCCGCGCCTGACGCGGCCGTCGCGTCCGCGAACAGTGCCCCCGAGGAACCGGCCGCACGGCCGGACCCCGCGGGCTCGCCGGACGCGGAACCGGACGCGGACCCCGTTGCGGACCCCGAGGCCCCGGTCGCGGACGACGCGCGCGCTGGGGAGAGCACTGGCGAGTCCGGGGTGGGCGACACCTCCGCTTCGACTGAGGCGGCGGACGGTTCCGCGGACGACTCTGACGAGCCCGGCGCCCCGGACGGCGCCGCCCGTGCGGAGTCGGTCGCCACCAAGCCCACCACGCCGGACGCCCCTGCCTCCGCCTCCGCCGCAGGTGCCCCTGCCGGGGGCGACGAGCCCTCCGACGCGGAGGCCGTATCCGCGGATGGCGGCGACGATGCGCCCGGCACCGGCACCGGCACCGGCATCGACGAAGGAACTGGTGCTGGTGCCGGTGCTGGGGATCAGGCGACCGCCGTGTTCAAGGCCGTGTCTGTGGGCGGTGGGGATCAGCCGACCGCCATGCTGAAGGCCGTACGGCCGTCGGAAGCGGAAGCGGAAGCGGAAGCCGAGGCCGAGCGGACCAGCAAGTTCGTCGCGCTCAAGCAGCTGGACGGCGCGCCCGGGACCGCGAAGAGCAGTACCCCGAGCAGCAGCAGTGCCCCCTCCGCCTCCGCGCCGCCGGAGGCGCCCGGCGAGCCCGACCAGACCACCCAGCAGCCGCTGCCGCCCAGGCCGCCGCTCGACCTGCTCGCCGAGCTCACGAACAGGCCGCCGAAGCCGGAGACCCCGGTCCGCAACGCGGTGCGCCGGGTCAAGATCTGGACGCCGTTGCTCGTTCTGGCGGCGGTGGTCTTCGCAGTCGTACAGTCCGCGCGGCCGCTGCCCGCGCCCGGCATCGAGCTCACCGCCGCTGAAACGTTCACGTTCGACGGCGACAAGCCGTCGATGCCCTGGCCGACCGAGGGCCAGGCGGTCGTCGAGGTCGACGGGATCGGCAGCCTCGGCACGTACGGCGAGCAGAAGGCGATCCCGATCGGCAGCGTCGCGAAGGCGATGACGGCGTACGCGATCCTCAAGGATCACAAGCCGGACGAGACCCTGACCGTCGACAAGCAGGCCGAGGACGACTACGTCAACGGCCTCAAGGAGAACGAGTCGGTCGTCAAGGTCAAGGAGGGGCAGGAGATCACCGTCAAAGAGGCCGTCCAGGCCCTGATGCTCCCCTCCGCGAACAACGTCGCCCGGCTCCTCGCCCGCTGGGACGGCAAGGGCGACGCGGACGTCTTCGTGGACAAGATGAACAAGGCCGCCGCCGACCTGGGCATGGACAACACCACGTACACGGACCCCAGCGGCCTTGAGCACAGCACCGTCAGCTCCGCGGCGGACCAGGTCAAGCTGGGCAAGGCCGCCATGGACATCCCGGTGTTCAAGCAGATCGTCCGGCAGCCGGGCTACCAGTCGACGACCTCCGACCGGGAGGAGAAGAACTACAACAAGCTCGTCCCGCTCTACGACGTCGTGGGCATCAAGACCGGCTCCACCACCAAGGCGGGCGGCAACCTGCTCTTCGCGGCTGAGAAGCAGATCGGCGGCAGCAGGCAGCTGATCATCGGCGCCGTCTTCGGGCAGCACGGCGTGCCGATTCTGGACACCGCGGTCGACAAGAGCCTGGAGCTGATCCAGCGCACGCAGCAGCTGCTCGAAGCGAAGACCGTGGTCAAGAAGGGTGATGTCGTCGGCGTCGTCGACGACGGGCTTGGCGGCAGGACCCCGGTGGTCGCCACGAAGGACGTCACCGCCGTGGGCTGGCCGGGCCTGACCGTCAAGCTGGAGTTGACCGACGGCGGCAAGACCCCGCCGCACGCGGCGAAGGCCGGAACCAAGGTCGGCGTCCTGAATGTCGGCGATGGCGACGGCGGTGCCGTACGGGTCCCGGTCGCCCTCCAGAGCGACGTCACCGAACCGGGCTTCACGACGAAGCTGGCCCGGCTCGGCTGACCTGGTCGGCCGGACAGGGGGAGCCCTCGGCGGGGCTCCCCCTGTCCGCGGCGCGTGCTAGCGTCCCGAGGATCGGGGCGGGGCCCGACACCACGGACGACGCACGCACCGCACGCAGCACGAAGCACGAAGCACGACGCACGAAGCACGGGACAACGGAACGACACGGGGAGAGCCTTCAGTGGCCACTGCGGGGCCGACGCGCGCAGATGACGACGCATATCCGGATGAGGGCGGTGCCGCCGAGGCCCGCTCGCGAATACAGCTGCCCGGACAGCGCACGAGTACGACCGCGGGCGCGGACACGGGCTCGCGCGCGGACACGCGCACGGACGCGGACACAGGCACGGGAGCAGCCACACCCGCCGCCCCCGCGCTCAACCCTGCCCCTGCCCCTACGCCTGCCCCCGCCTCCCGCCTCCACCAGCTGATCCGCCACCCCGTCACCCTCGTCACCGTCGCCGCCGCCGTACTCCACATCCTCTGGTTCTTCACGTTCGCCAACAGCGGCGGCGACCTCGCCGCCCAGGACGCCTGGGCCGAGTTCGTCGGCCGCCACCCGGCGTCCGCGTACAACCTCGCCTGGTACGGCGGGATGCACCCGGTGTCGTACAGCGTGGTGTCGCCGTATCTGATGCACGTGCTCGGCGTCCGTACGACGATGATGATGGCCGGGACCGTGTCGGCGGGCCTGATCACGCTGATCATGATGCGCACCCGCGTCGCCAAGAACCCGCTGCCCGCCGCGCTCGCGGGCCTCTTCGCGCTGTTGTGCAACGCCCTGTCCGGCCGGGTCACCTTCGGGCTCGGCCTGGTGTTCGCGCTCGCCGCGGTCGCCGCCGTCTTCTGCTGGCCGCACCGCTGGCGCACCAACCGCTGGGCGAAGGCGGCCGTCGCCGCCCCGCTGGCGGGCCTCGCGACCGCCGCGAGCCCGGTGGCCGGGCTGTTCACCGGGCTGGTGGCCGCCGCGATGTTCCTGCAGGGCAGACGCCCGGGCGCGTACGCCCTGGGGCTGCCGCCGGTCGCGGTGGTGGGCCTGTCCGCCTGGTTCTTCCCGTTCTCCGGGACGCAGCCGATGGCGATCGCGTCGGCCATCCTGCCGGTGCTGTTCGGGGTCTTCGTCTACGTCCTCTCACCGAAGCGGTGGAAGACGGTACGGATCACCGCCGCGATCTACGTCGTCAGCGTCGTCCTCGCGACCGCGCTCGACTCGCAGGTCGGCTCCAACATCACCCGGCTCCCGATGCTCTTCGCGGGCGTCGCGCTGATCGCCGCCCTGCCCTTCGCCGTACCGCGCACCGCCAAGTGGTACGCGCTCGCGGTGGCCTTCATCGGACTGAACGCCTGGATCGGCTTCAAGGCGCTCGACGACGTACGGAACACCACCCCGGCCGCCTCCTGGGCACGCGAGCTGGCGCCGCTGGTCAACCAGCTGAAGAAGGTCGACGCCCACAAGGGCCGGGTCGAGGTGGTACCGGCTCGCAGCCACCGCGAGGCATCCGCCCTGGCGTCGTACGTCAACCTCGGCCGCGGCTGGAACCGCCAGGCCGACATGGAGCGCAACCCGCTCTTCTACGACGACACCCTGAACTCCGCCAACTACCGTGAGTGGCTGCATCGCTGGGGCGTCCGCTACGTGGTGCTGCCCGAGGACGCGCCGGACGGCGACGGCGGGCAGCGCGAGCGGGAGCTCGTCGAGAACGGCCTGCCGTACCTGAAGAAGCTGTGGTCCGACCGGAACTGGCAGCTCTTCGAGGTCACCAAACCCACGCCGCTCGCCGAACCGCCCGCGACCGTGGAGCGCGCCGGGCAGGGCGGCTGGACGATCGAGGTGACGGCGCCTGGCCGGGTGCTGCTCCGTATCCCGTACTCGCCGTGGCTGGGCCTGGTCGACGCCGACGGCAAGATCGTCGAGCGGCCGAAGGAGACCGAGGCGTCCAAGGAGCGGGCGGAGGGCGAGCCGAAGGAGTTCGACAACGTCAACGGCTGCCTGGTGGAGACCGAGGAGGACGCGGCGGGCGACAAGTGGACGGAGCTGGTGGCGCCCCGCGCCGGGACGTACCGGCTGGGCGCGCCGTACGCGGCGCCTCGGGGCACACCGTGCCCCGAGGAACTGCGCTGACGCCGCCCTAGCGCGCGACTTCTACGCCCTCCACCGGGAAGGCGATGTCGCAGACCTCGTCATCGGGGCCCGCGGCGCACCAGTCCGCGAAGTAGATCTCCCGGCAGGGCCCGGCGATCGTCATGCCCTTCTGCTGCCCGATCCACGCCTCGACCGCTTCGAAGGCCGCGTTGATCTGCGGATAGGCGACCTGAGCCTTGGTGACCCGGGTGTACGCCAGGCGCCGGGCCGGTTCCACCCGGGCCCTCGCGTCGCGGGTCGCGTCGGCCCACGCCCGCGCGGCCGCCGCGTCGGCGACCGGCACACAGGACTCGGCCGGGCCGTCGCTCTCCTGCGTCACCTCCGCGTAGTACGCGACGAACGGTGGGCCGGTGAGGCCGCCACACTCCCGCGCCGCGTTCTCCAGGCGATCCAGTGACGTGCCGATGAAGGTCGGCAGCTCGTCGGCCAGGGTGTGCCGGGACTCGGTGATGACGTACTGCTCGGCTACGTCGACGACCTTGATCTCGAACTTCTCGTACATGGTGTGGCTCCCGTCGGAGAGTCGGCCACGGAGGTAGGCCGCGAGGGCGCGCTGTCCGGCGACGCGTTCCTCGACGTCAGTCCAGTACGCCGTGACCGCGTCGGCCGCCTGCGGACCGGGCAGCGTCAGCACCTCGCTGATCCGGGCCAGCGGCATGTCGAGCTGCCGCAGCAGCGCGACCAGCCGGGCTCGCTCCACCTGGTCCGTGTGATAGCGGCGGTAGCCGCTGGCCTCGTCCACGCGGGCCGGGGGCAGCAGCCCGAGGCGGTCGTACAGCCGCAGGGCCTTGGGCGACAGCCGGGCCCGGCGGGCGAACGCTCCGATGGTGAGGAGCTCGGTGCCGTCGCGGTTCGCGCCGACATCGGCGCCGACATCGGCATCCGCATCGGCATTGGGCACCATCCAGGCGTCGTTCACGGGCCCATCCTCCGTCACCGGGCGGGCTCTCCGCCCGGCACTGAAGACGATGGGCTCTGACCCAAGGGCAAGGTCAACCGCGTCCGTCGCGTCCGTCCCGGCTGTCGCGGCCGGGAAAGAAGTCCGCGTCCTGGACGTACTCCATCGCTTTCGCGAACTCCGGATCGCCAAAGCGGCGCTCCAGCTCCTCTGCGTCGACGTCCTCCACGCGCGTCTGAATCCACCAGAGGTTGCCGAGTGGATCACGGACCCGTCCCACCCGGTCCCCGAACGCCAGGTGGGTGACCTCGGTGACCGACGTGCCGCCCGCCGCGACGGCCTGTCGGTGTACGGCGTCGGCGTCCTCCACGTAGAGCCGGATGAGACCGGGTGTGGGCGGCCACTCGGGCGCCGTGTCGAACATCATGATGACCGAGTCGCCGATCCGCACCTCGGCGTGCCCGATGCGTCCGTCCTCACCCGTGAAGCGGCCCAGCTCCTCGGCGCCGAAGGCGTCCTCCACGTACGCGATGAGTCGGGCGGTGTCGGGGGAGACGATCCACGGCGTGACGGTGTGGTAGCCGTCGGGCACGGGCTTGACGCGAGGCTGAGGAGAAGTCATGACACTCACGCTAGGCCACAACTAGGCCCACTCTTGTCCTAGTTGAGACTGAGAATCGAGACTCAGATGCCACCCGCGACCCGCAGCACCGCCCCCGTTGCGTACGACGCGTCCCCCGACAGCAGCCAGGACACCGCGCCCGCGATCTCCTCGGGCTGCCCCGCGCGGCCCATGGGGATGGCGTCCGCGAGCTTCGCCGGGCGCTCGGGGTCCTCGTGGAAGCCGGTCCAGATGACGCCGGGGGCCACGCAGTTGACGCGAATCCCGTCGGCGGCGACCTCCTTGGCGAGCCCGACCGTGATGGCGTCCGTCGCGGCCTTGGTGGCGGCGTAGTGGACGTACTGGCCGGGGCTGCCGAGCGTCGCCGCCGCGGAGGAGATGTTCACGATCGCGCCGCCGCGCCCGGACGCCGTCATGTCCCGTACCGCCCGCCGCGCACACAGCAGATAGCCGAGTACGTTGACCTCGATGGCGTCCCGCATCCCCTGCGCGTCGGCGTCGGCCAGGCGGCCGTTGGGCCCGCTCACCCCGGCGTTGTTCACCAGCCCGGTGACCGGCCCGAGTTCGGCCGCAGCCTCGAAGAGGCGGTCGACGGACGCCTCGTCGGCGGTGTCAACGGCCACGGTGAGGCAGCGGTGCCCCGCGCCGTGGAGCTCGTCCGCGATGGCCTCCGCGGCGGCGGCGTCTGAGCGGTACCCGACGACCACCGCATGCCCGTCGGCGGCCAGCCTGCGGCAGATGGCGGCGCCGATCCCACGGCCGCCACCGGTGACTACTGTGACTGGCCGCTGCGCTTCGGCGGGGTGCTGCTGGTGCATGGGTGCGGCTCCCTCAGAGTGGGCGGTTTGGGACAGCGTAGGCCCCGTGTTTTCCGCCCTCCGATGTCCCAAACCCTCCTTTTCCTCCCCGCGCCTTAGGGGCGTGCGCGTCGGTTTGCCGTAGGGCTTGGCCGAGGGTCGCGGCGTACGGGTGGGGGTTGGTGCGGGGGTGGGCGTAGGTGAGGACGGCGGGCGGGGCGCCGGTGAGTGGCAGGTACAGGATGTCCGGGTCCGGATGCTGCGCGGCCACCGACACCGGGAGTACGCCGACACCGCGCCGGGCGGCGATGGCGTGCAGGTACTCCTCGACGTTGGAGGCTTCCGCGCCGATCTCGGGAGTGGCGTCGGAAGGCCAGTCCTGCGGACTGAGCGTGCCGCTCACGGTGTTGACGACGAGACAGCGGCGCCCGAGGTCGCGCCAGGTGACACGCTGTCGCACCGCGAGGGTGGAGCTCCGGGCGACCGCCGCGATACGCGGCTCCCGCAGGACTTCGGTGGTGACCAGTCGCGGATCGCGGACGGTCCCCCAGAGTAGGGCCGCGTCGACGGAGCCCTCGCGCAACCCGGCGGTGCGGTCGTCCCGGCGTACGGTCCGCACGAGGACAAGGTGCCGCTTCTCCAGCGTGGCCAACGCCTTGCGGCCACGCTGGAGGGGGAAGCCCCAGGCGTAGCCGAGGCGCAGTGGCGGGACCTGCGGCTGCGGCTCGGTGGGCTGGAGCGCCGTTTCCAGCTGGGGCAGCAGGACTTGGAGATCGGCCCGCAGGCGTTGCCCCTCCGCGGTGAGGCGGGGGTGGCGGGTGCTGCGGTCCACCAACGCCCGGCCCACCACCCCCTCCAAGCGCTGGATGTGCCGGGTGAGAGTGGGCTGGGATATGCCGAGGCGGTCAGCGGCCCAGGTGAAGTGCTCTTCCTCGGCGAGGGTGAGAAAGCATCGCAAATGGCGTAGACCGATATCCATGGGGCAATGCTAGCCAGTTGCCGCTGTCTTCCCAGTTCAGGGGGTTGTGGCGGTGGCCTGCTCCCCGCGCCGGACGGCCGCACGCACCACGGTCAGGTGCAGGACGAGGGCGACGACGGTGAGTGCGCCCGTGTAGTACGGCAGGGCGGCCGGGGCGGCGCCGAGGCCCAGCACCACTCCGCCGAGCGCGGACCCGATGCCGCTCCCGAGATAGACGGCGGAACTGTTGAGCGAGACGGCGACGGCGGCCTGTTGGGGCTGTGCCGCGATGAGTTGATGCTGCTGAGGCACCTGCACGGCCCATCCGGCCGCGCCCCAGACCACGAGCGGGACGACCGCCCAGGCCGCGGCGGCATGAGCGGCGGTGGGCAGGACGAACTGGCTGGCCACGATGAGCAGCAGGACGCAGCTGACCGCGGCGAAGGGGCGCCGGGTCCGATCCACGATCGGGCCGATGAGGAGGCTGCCGAGGATGCCCCCCGCGCCCCAGGCCCACATGGCCCAGACCGCTTGGTCGGTGTGGGCGGCGTCGACGAGGAACTCGGCGAGATAGGTGTACAGGCCAAGGCTGGCGATGCCGCCGAGCAGCGAGACGCAGACGATACCCGCGATCCGGCCGCTGGCGAGGGCGCGTACCCGCTGACCCAGCGGCGGCGGCGGACTCACCTCGATCTTCGGCAGCCGTACGATGCCGATGAGAGCGACCAGGCCCAGCGCGGTGATCAGCCACAATGTCCCGCGCCACCCCACATGAGAGGCGAGGAGCATGCCGGCCGGGACGCCGATGACGGTGCCGATACTCAATCCGCCCATGACGGTGACGAGAGCGCGGCCGCGCCGTTCCGGAGTGGTGAGTCCTGCTGCCGTGGCGGCGGCTATGGGGGAGTACACGCCCGCACCGACGCCCGCCACCGCGCGGGCGATCAGGAGGATCGCCAGGGTGGGGGCGAGGGCGGTCAGGGCGTTGCCGACGGTGAAGACCACCAGCGCCACGCCGAGCACCACCTTCGCTGACCGTTTGGCCAGGAGGGTGGCGAAGACGGGCCCGCCCAGCGCGTAGCAGAGCGTGAAGACGGTGACCATCTGCCCGGCCGACGACGTCGAGATGTGCAGGTCTTCCGATACGTGGGGCAGCAGCCCGGCCATCACGTAGGCGTCCACGCCCAGCGCGAACGTGCCCAGCGCCAGCAGCGGAATGAACTTACCGCGCCCGTCGCGCGTCGGCTCTGGAGTGGCTGTGCTCGCTGTGTTCGCAGTGCTCACGGTGCTCACGGTGCCCGTTTGCATTCCCTCACCTTGCAACTGGCATGCGCCATGGTCACGCACACCTTGTAAAGGAGGGAATTACATACAGCGGACACCCCGTGCCGCAAGGAGGTCGCCTGCATCTCTTATGCATGCTCTGTATGCCCGCAGGCCATCGCAGTTAGCGGCGGCCCATGAGATGCCAGTCACACGGTCAGTTCGTCGCTGACGCACCACCATTGCGCGCAACAGAACCCGGGAAACTCCGGTCCGTTGTTCACTGAGCGTGGAGCCACGCCCGCGGCCACGCCCACGGCAGCGTGATCGTTCACCCGCGGAGCCAAGCCAGCAGGCGCAGTGGAGTTGGCCGCGAAGTGCTGGCCGCCATGGCTCGGGGAGGCGGCTCGGATCTCCTGGCTCGTTGGGAGAGCCGGTATGCGTCGGCTTCACGGATGAATTCTTGGGAGCGGATCTCGTGCAACTCGAAGTGCATGCCGCTCGCTCCTACTGCCGGAGCTCCACAACGTCGGCGACCACGCAGCTGACATTGTCGGGACCGCCGGAGTCGTTGGCGAGGGCGATGAGTTCGCGGACCGCCTGCTCGGGCTCCCTGGTCTCGGAGAGCACCCGGCGGATGTCTTCGGTCGGCGCGACAGTCGACAGGCCGTCGGAGCAGAGCAGGTAACGGTCCTCCCGCCGGGCGTCGTGCAAGCGCATCTCCGGGGTGGCATCGGCTCCCTGACCCAGGGCTCGTATCAGCAGCGAACGCTGGGGGTGGGAGGCGGCTTCCTCCGGGGCAAGGCGCCCCTCGTCGACCATCGACTGGACCATGGTGTGGTCGTGGGTGATCTGGAACAGCTCCCCGTCGCGCAGGAGGTAGACGCGGGAGTCGCCGATGTGGACGAGCGCCAGCTGTGAGCCGGTCCAGAGCATCGCGGTGAGGGTGGTGCCGGCCTTGCCCGGGGAGGCGGCTGTCCCGGCGATGCCGTGCACGGCCTGCTTGGCTTGGTCGACGGCGTCTTCCAGGACGTTGAGGAGACTGCCTGCCGGGATGCTGTCGATTTCGAGGTGCTTGAGCGCGTCGACGGCGGCGGCACTCGCGGGGGCTCCTCCGTTGCCGTATCCGTCGGCGACGGCGAGCAGGCGGGACCCGGCGTAGGCGGTGTCCTGGTTGCTCTCGCGGATGAGGCCCGTGTCGGACAGGGCGGCGTAGCGGATTCCGAGGTTCATGGCGGGGTCCTTCCAGGACAGGTGGTCGATGAGGAAGGCGGCGAGGTCCCGCCGTGCGGCGGTGTCGGCTTCGACCTGAGCCCAGAACGCGCGGATCTCCTGGGCGGCCAGGCCCGCATCCAGCGTGCAGACGTGCTGGATGCGAACCAGCGGCATCCCCAGCCGCCGGGGCCAGGCGACCAGTCGGGCCTGGTCCAGTTGTTCCGGCGCGTACAGGCGGTAGCCGGTCACCGGGTCGACGCGAGCGGGGGCCAGCAGGCCGAGCTCGTCGTAGAGACGCAGCGCCTTCGGCGACAGCCGGGACGCCTTCGCGAACGCCCCGATGGTCAGCAACCCCATGCTCGCTCCTCCCTCATGCCAGGCACATCGCCCGGCCCCACCGATGCTGTGGCCTCCCCCAAGGTGAAGGTCAACTCGCCGACGGCCGACTACGAGGGTCCGTTCTGCTGACGGCTCTGGTCATCTGGGGTAGGCAGGTGGGCGCGGTACTCGGTAGGCCAGCGCCACAGAGCCAGCACAAAGGATACGAGCGCGACTATTCCCAGTGCCCAGGCCAAGAAAGCGGCGGTAGCGATCTCGCTATCTGGGCCCGGTTCGCTGTTCGCGGCGACGGCCATCACGATGACCCAGCCCGTGAGGGCTGCGAGGCCGAGGTACAGATGGCCATTGACCTCATCACGGGCTCGCGTCCATGTGCACCGGTAGCGCGTGTAGGCCACGGGGCCGGACTGTTCACTGCGACGAGGGGCTATGAATCGCTCGTTGGTTGTGTCGTCTTCTGGCTGAGTAGTCATGGCGGACCACGGTAGCTGCGGACAGACGGAAGACGACCCTAGGACGAACGCCGAGATGGCCGAGTTGCTTGCCCCCTGGGGCGAGGGCGCCGGTAGACGGCCGCCGCGCAGCCCGGGGCCGTTGAACGTGCCTCCTGCGGCGCCGAAGAGGACGCGCCGACCGAACGGGCTGCTGCCAGATCGACGCGGTGCTCAACGCCGCAAACACCGCACTGCGTCTGAGTGACAGCGACGCGGTCTCCAAGGTCCGCCTCGTTGTCGACGGTTCTCCGCACCACCGCACTGACAGGCAGCCCGCTCCCCGTAGCACCTCGGCGACCACCCCCCTGAAACTCGGCGGGCGACGGTGCTGTCCTGACTCGGGCGACGCCGCGAGCAGGTGCGCACCCCTACACCCCTACAGGCCGACGGTGATGGCTAAGGAGGAGGGCGCATGGATACGCCGGACGGGCGTCGGTCTTGCGCCAGTCCGACGTGACGCCAGTCAGGAGATCAACACCCCGTCCACTCACGCAAACGGCCCCGGACGACGAGTCCGAGGCCGACTAAAGCGCATCCCCGGGGGAGAAACCCCAGGTCAGCGGCTTGACGCGTTGTGCCCCCGGCAGGATTCGAACCTGCGACACCCGCTTTAGGAGAGCGGTGCTCTATCCCCTGAGCTACGAAGGCGCTGGTCAGCAGTGGTGCGATGCCTCTCGCGGTGGTGCTTGGTGCGTGAGGCGGGCGCGCCAGCGGCTAGCCAAGGACAGGGTAGCGGATCGGGATGGAGTGGGTGTGGCCGGTGTTCCGGGCCTTGCTGTGCCTGGGCGCGGAGGATTGGGCGGGACCGGTCCTCGGGGCGGGGGGCGGGGCGGGGGTGGTCTGGGTGGGGTTTGGGGTTACAGGTGGCGCAGCAGTACTGCAGTGTGGCTGTGGTCTGGGTCCCTGGCGGCGGTGAGTAGCGTGAGAGGGCTGCTCGTGGCCAGGTCGCGCAGGTGGTTGAGGGCTTGTGCGGCCTCGGGAGTGGTCAGTTCGGCCTCGTATCGGCGTGCGAACTCGTCGAAGCTGGCGTGGGAGCTGTGGTACCAGCGGCGCAGCTCGGCCGAAGGGGTCACCGCCTTGAGCCACTCGTTCAGGTGCGCGTCCGCCTTGGACACGCCGCGGGGCCACAGTCGGTCCACGAGGACGCGCTGTCCGTCGTCGGGCTCGGGCGGGTCGTAGATCCTGCGGACCTGGACCCGGTGGCGGGCCTGGCTCATGCGGGGGTTGCCAGGGTGCCGGTGAGGTGGTCGTAGGCGACGTTGGCGTGCAGGCGTACGCCCGTGACGAGGGTGGCGTCGTCGGTGTGGAAGTGCGAATGGTGGTGGGTGATCAGGCCGCGGCCGCCGGGGGAGGGGATGGGGCGGCCCTGGTCGTTCAGGTGAGCGTCCTGGAGGCCGAGCATTACGTACAGGCCGCCCTTCTCGGCGACGGGCGGGCCCTCCTCAGCCACGCCGTGCCCGGCGATCCCGGTCCGTACGTCGTCCAGAGGCAGCGACCGCAGATGCTCGGCGATCAGTCGCTCGGTGTTGGTCTCACGGTTGGACAGCTCCGGGTCCCGGTGCGGATGGTGCCGCCGTTCGATCACGTGGTCGGGCAGCTCAGCCGCGCGCCGGTCCAGCTCGGCGTAGATCGGGTCCGTGGTCATGCGGGCCGCCCTTCTACTTCCATTGCCCGGCACCACCGTATGAAAAAAACGTGCATATCGCTTGTTTTGTTTGTGGTCTGCTCGCACGGGAGGGTGAACGGCCCGTCGCCCTTCCGAGTGATCCCGGTGCATCCGACCTGTCGGCCGCCGCGACGGCGGACGCCGATGCTACCGGCTCAGAGGTGTGTGGCCTGATCGAGTGTGGGCGTAGGGCGACGTGACCTCGTTGACCTGCTCGTATCCGCTGCGCAGTAGGAAGGTGTTGAGGCGGCCGTAGGACTTGGCGCCCAGGATGTAGAAGTGCGGTTCCGGATTGCGCAACACGTCTACCCCGACCGCCGGTTGGGCGAGACAGTCGGCGCCGGACGAGCCGAGCAGAGCAGCCGAGAGGTTCATTGGCGCGCCGGTGGCGTAGCACTCGTGGACCTGGAGCTGGCGGTGGAGGGTGGGGTCGCCGGTGTAGCCGGTGAGGGAGACGATGTGGTCGACACGTACTTCCTGCGGACCTTGGGGAGTTGCCAGGCGTACGAGGATGGGGGCGTTCCCGGGAGTGGGAGTGGGAGTGGGAGTCGGAGTCGGCGCCGGACTCGGCGTCAGGGACTGGATGTGTGTGCCTGTGTGGACGGTCGCGCGGGCGTGTGCGGAGTCTGCCAACTTTTGTGAGATGTCGACTAGTTCCTGGCGGCCGGGGAGGGGGTCGTCTTGTATGGCGCCCCAGTTGGGATGCGCGTCGCGTACGACCCAGATCAGGTGTGTGTCGGGCAGCGTGGCGAGGTCGCGGGCCGCGGTCTGCGCGGACTTTCCCGCGCCGACCAGCAGGACGGTGCCCGCCCAGCGGTCCGAGGCCCGGTCCGTCGTCGTGTTGGGCAGGGTGCGGGTGATGCGGTGGGCCAGGGCGCGTTCACCGGGGGCAGGGATGCCGCCGTCGCCGAGGGTGTTGGGGTTGGCGTAGGTGCCCGTGCAGTCCAGGACGATGTCTGCCTGGGCCGTGTCTTCCCCGTCCGGTGTGTCCAGGAGCAGGGTGAACGGGGTCTCCGCGCGGGTGATGTCGGCGATGTGCTCGTGCTTGAGGAGGCCCGTGCGGGAGATGGCGGCGACGCGTGTGGCGTAGCGGATCCTGCCTTGCAGGGCCGGGAGTTCGGTGAGTGGGTGCAGGAGACGGTCGGCGAGTTCGGTTCCGGTGGGGCAGGCGTTTCCGGTGGGGGCGGTGGGCAGGTGGGCGCGCATGCGCGGGGAGACGTTGAGCTCCCAGGGGGTGAACAGGCGGACGTGGCCCCAGGCCCGTACATGGGTGGCTGCGCTGGGCCCGGCTTCGTACACGGTGACCGGCCACCCGGCATCCGTACAGGCCAGGGCGGCGTCCAGGCCGATGGGGCCGGCGCCGATGACGGCGATGCGAGGTGTCATGAGGGACTCCCGAGGCGGGGTGGATTGGGGCGGGTTGGTGGGTCAGATGGCGCAGTTCACCGGGCGGGGCAGGCTGCCGTCGCTCAGGCGGGCGGTGAAGAACCGCTCCGTCACCAACTGCTTTCCCGCTTCCAGCGAGGTGCCCGCGGGCGCGAGGTACAGGTCGGGGCTGGTGCTCGTGTCGGCGCCCGCGGGGTGCCAGTGCAGGCCGTCGGCGGTGACGGTGAGTTCCGGGATGGAGATGTCCTCGCCGATCTCGACGCCGGTGTAGGAGAAGCCGCGGCGCAGCAGCGGCCGTACGGCGAAATGGTCGGCGGGCAGGCCAAGCCCGGCGAGGAGGTCGGCCACGGCGGGGACCTCGGCGGAGTTCTCCGGGGTTTCGGTCAGGGCGACGCGGGGCGGCAGGCCGAGGTCGATCAGGTGGCGGATGCCGTCCAGCGTGCGCTGGAAGGAGCCGAGGCCGCGGTGTGCGTCGTGGGTGGCGGGGGTGGCGCCGTCCAGGGAGGTCTGGACGGTGAGCTTGCGACCGGCCAGGTCAGCCAGGTTGGACAAGCCATTGGCGCGGCGGCCGCGCAGCAGCATGGCGTTCGTCATGACGACCGTGGGCAGCTTCGCGCAGGCGTCGTCGAGGAGGCGGACGATCTCCGGGTGGAGGAAGGGCTCGCCCCCGGTCACGTACAGCTCGGTGAAGCCGGACTCGACGGCCTCGTCGACCAGGGACCGGAACCGGTCAGCGGGCAGGGTGCGGGGGAGTGCCTTCGGGGATGAGGCGACCGCGCAGTAGTCGCAGGCCAGGTTGCAGTGGAAGTTCGTGTATAGCCACAGCCGGGAGGGGAAGTACGGGCTGCCGAACAGCGGCACCACCGGACGGTCTCCCTCCAAGGACTCCGCCCCGCTGTCACCCCAGCCGTCCTGGGCCGGGCTGAAGCCGGTGGGCAGAGTGGAGCGGTAGAGGTGGTAGCGGCCGCGAGAGCGCTCGCGCGGCGGCAGGATCTCCAGGCAGGTGGTCCACCATCCCGTCTCGATGGTCTCCACGAACACCTCGGGCAGCCCGGCGGCGCGCATCGAGGCGGCCTGTGCCCGCCAGTCGTACGCGAGGGGGATCAGCTCGGCCGAGACGGAGGCCGAGACCGAGGCCGGGACCGAGGTCGAGGTCGAGGCTGAGGTCGAGGCCCGCCCGTCGTCGGCGAGGTCCAGGAGCGCGTACCAGACGTCGCGGCGGCCGTCGTTGGCCGGTTTGCCGATGACGCCGACGTTGACGACGAGGGTGTTGTCGACGCGGCGCTGCCAGGGCAGGCCGCTGTGGGTGCACAGGACCACGTCCGCACCGGAGGCCGCGACGCGCGCCCGGTGCTGCTCGGGCGGCAGCGACTCCCACCAGAAGTCGTTGAGGGCGAGCGTCGAGCCATGGACCAGGTGGACGTCGTAGCCAGCGATCGTCTCCCGGCGCTCGGTGGGCAGGCGGCCCATCCAGGTGGCGAAGTCGCGGCTCGTGGTGGCCAGGGTGTGGTCGTAGATGATCTGGGCGTACTCGTTGTCCTTCGCGTCGCGGTAGCCGCAGCCGCAGTCCGTGTCGCCGCGTGCGATGGCCACGTCGTAGTTCCCGGCGACGCAGGTGATGTCGTACGCCGTGAGGATCGGCCACAGCGCGTCCACCTCGGCGCCGAAGCCTCCGAGGTCGCCCAGGCAGTAGAGGCGTTCGGCGCCCCGGGCGCGGGCGTCGTCGGCGAAGGCCCGCAGGGCGTACGGGTTGCCGTACGGACCGCCGCACACCGCGATGCGCATGGGCTTGGGCTTGGGCTTGGCTCCTAGCTGTGCCTCCAAGCTGTGCCTCCAAGTGGTTCAGGCGGCCGGGAATCGGGGACCGGCCGCGTAGCGGTGGCGGATGTACTCGGGGTCGACGCCGACGAAATACAGCAGCTTCAGGTACTGCATGAAGACGATCATCCGCCAGACGCCGTGGGCGACCAGGCGGCGCGCGGACGCCGTGGAGGTGGCGGGCAGCACCCGCAGCGGGCCGCGCCGGGCCAGGCGGCGGGACATCTCCAGGTCTTCCATGATGGGCAGGTCAGGGAAGCCTCCGAGTGCGTCGAAGGCGCTGCGGCGGATGAACATCGCCTGGTCGCCGAAGACGTGGTGCAGGCGGCGGGCGCGGGCGTTGGACGTACGGGCGAGGTAGTTCAGGGCCGGGCCGCGTCGGTCGAAGCGGAGAGTGAGGCCGCCGCCGACCACCGTCGGGTCGCTGAGGGCGACCTGGATCTGGGTGAGTGCGGCCGGGTCGATACGGGTGTCGGCGTGGATGAACCACAGGACGTCGCCGGTGCAGTGCCGGGCGCCCTCGTTCATCTGGCGGGCGCGGCCGCGCGGTGCCCTCACCAACGTGCCGAAGGGGGCGGCGAGTTCCAGGGTGGCGTCGGCGGAGCCGCCGTCGGCGACGACGAGTTCGCAGTCGGGGAAGTCGCGGCGCAGCCGGGCCAGGGCGGTCTGGATGGTGGCTTCCTCGTTGAGGACGGGGACGACGATCGACACCTTCATCTTCACCGCGCCTGCGCCTTCAACCTGCTCCTGCTCCTGCTCCCGCACCTTCCTCTTCACCTTCATCAGGTTCATGAACCAAACCGGTAGACCAAGCCGGAGGGAGGTGGGGCCTCGATGGCCGGTACGGCGCGGGCGACGAGGTCGGCGAAGATCTGCTTGCTGGCCGCCATCCGCTCCAGGAGCGCCTCGACCGGCTCGGGCTCGGGCACGACCCCGTTGGCGTAGTCGGTGACGAAACCGACCAGGGCGAGCGGCAGTTCGGCCTCACCGGCGAGGACGATCTCCGGCCCCGCGGTCTGGCTGACCGCGCTCACTCCGGCGGCGGCCTGCGCGGCGATCTCGGGGCGGGAGTTGAAGCGTGGCCCGTCCACATGCCCGTACACGCCCGAGTCGATCACCGGCACCCCGATGGTGCGCGCGGCCGCGATCAAGGACCGCCGCAGCGGCTCGCTGAACGGACTGTCGAAGATCCAGTGGCCGCGGCCCACCTGCCCCGGGGTGTCGTACCAGGTGCAGGGCGAGCCGTCGGGCAGCCGGTTGGCGGGGAAGTACAGGTCGTCGAAGACGATCAGCGAGCCGGGGGCGGCGGCCGGGTCCACGGCCCCGCACACCGTCAGGGCGATGACCCCGTCGACGTTCAGGGCCCGCAGTGCCGCCAGGTTCGCCTTGTGGTCGACCTGGTGGGACAGCCGGTGGTGGCCGGTGCCGTGCCGGGACAGCTGGACGATGTCCGTGCCGTTCACGCGGCCCTCGGTGACCGCGGCCCGGCCGTACTCGGTGGTGACGGTGTGGTCGGTGGCGCCTTCCAGGTGTGGCCACGCGTAGCTGCCCGAACCGGTGATGACTCCGATGCGCATGCCTGCTCCTCTCGTCCCTGTCCAGCTGCCGCTATTTCTTCCCGCGCTCGTTAGCGGACCTCGACGATCGGGAGCAGCCTGCGCAGCGCCGCGTTCTCGGCGGGGTCCAGGACGGCGTGCTGGACGCACGCGGGTACCAGGGTGCCGTCCTCGGGGTGCGCCATGGCGTAGTGGCAGGCGGCGAGTCGTTCCTGCGTCTCGCGCACCTTCGGGTCGTCGCTGGTTGCGCCGCGCCGCGTCAACTCCCAGGCGGGGGCGACCTGCTCGGCGTCCATGAACTGATGCATGACGAAGGTGACAGGGCGTACGCGAAAGCGGTGCCGCAGCAGCCGCAGCACCCCCACCCTGCGCATCGCACGCGCCAGCCAGCCCAGCGCGATCGCCACCGTGCGCGGATGCCGTACGGCGATCCGCAGCAGCTTGCCCGCGAGCAGGGCCGGGGGCGTACCGGTGAAGCTGACCCGTCCCAGGTAGTGGAAGAAGGCGTCGCGCACGGCGATGTCGCGCGGGTCGTCGCCGTCCAGGAACGGGAACCAGCGGCTGCCGACGTAGAAGCCGTACGCGGTGCGGTTGCAGCGCACGTCGCCGTTGTGGAAGACGTCATAGTCGAGGCGGGCGCCCGCGCCGCGTTCGATCTGGGACCAGACCGCGTCCGGGGTGGCCTCGCGGTAGTTTTCCTTCCAGCGCCGTTCGTCACCGATGAAGGCGGCGGGCTGGAAGGAGAACATGCCGTATCCGGCCGTGTGGTTGGCGCGGATGACGGCGGCGATCTCGTCTAGGTTGCCGGGGGTGACGGTCATGTTGTGGGCGAGGAAGTAGCTGATGCCGTGCTGCCGCTTGAGCCGGGCGAACATGGCGGTGAACCTGCGGCGGTACGGGTCCAACTCCCGTTCGCCGGGAGGGCGCTCGATGCCTCGGCGCCCGTACATGAACCTGTCGAAGTGCGCGGCGAAGGAGAGTCGGGAGAAGCGCGGCCTGCCGTCCGGGCCCAGCGCGAGCCGCTCGAGATAGTCGTAGTCGAAGTCGCCGTGGGTGAAGCTCATCGGCTCGCGGCCGTGTTCGCGCATCACGGAGAGGGTGGCGGCGTGGTCGTCGGGTGGGAGCAGGCTGACCTCGCCGCCGATCAGCTGGGTGTGCCCGCGCGGCCCGCGCAGCTTGCGCAACAGCCTTACTTGGGCGGCGACTTCCTGGCGGGTGTGCGCGCCGTCTACGCGGACCCGGTTGGCGTCGCGGGAGTGGTAGCAGGGGGTGCACTTCAGGTTGCACCTGGGGAAGACGCCGTGGGTGCCCTCGCAGCCCACGCCGTGTCGGCCGACGATCTGTCCCGGCGTCCTGGCCACCTCCGGGAGCTCGGCCCAGCGGCGCTTCATGGCGTCGGTGAACTCCGGGTCGTAGGGGCGGGTGGCGCGTTCGAGGGCGCGCAGTGTCGCCGCGAGTCCCATCAGGGTGCGTCCTTCCTTCTGTGTGGAGTGGCGGCGTGGGTGGTGTGGCGGGCGCGGCGGGCGTTGGTGGCCTGGCCGCGCGTGCTCCCGTGCAGCAGCAGCCAGGCGTACAGGAGCAGCAGCGCGTCCTCGATCAGTACCCACCAGCGCAGCGGTTGGCGGAGGTAGTTGCCGAAACAGCCGCAGTTGTCGAGGTCGAGGCCCCGTACGAACGCCTGAAGGGTGAGGAGCGTCCACAGCAGGAACACCCCGGTGTAGATCCATACGGGCGCGAGCGCCCTGGAGCGGGGCCGGGCCAGGAACCACGCCGCCACCACTGCCTCAGCGGCAATCAGCAGGATGACCAGGGTCGTTGAGGCCGACCCGCTGGTCAGCCCGTACGCGCTGATGATGTCCGGCATGGCGCCGAAGGAGGCGAGCTGCCCCGCCGCCATCGCCGCGAACAGCGCGCCCAGGACCAGTCGCAGGATCATCGCCACACCTTCCGCCGCAGCGCGAGCAGAGCGCCCGTGGCCCGGCGGACCCCGCGGCCCTGGTGGAGGCGGGCGTATACGTCGCTGAGCGCGGCATGCCACGGCCCGTCCGCGTACGTCGGGTACGGGTGGACGGTCTTCGCGTACCGCGACGCCGTCCAGCCCAGCCGTACGGCCGCCGCGAGATGGGCGACGGTCTCCCCGGCGTGTGGGGCGGCGACCGTGGCGCCCACGATCCTGCCCCGCCCGTCGAGGACCAGGCTGGTGAAGCCCTCGGTGCGTCCGTCGGCGACCGCCCGGTCCACCCGGTCGTGCTCCAGCGTGCACACCCGTGCCCTGTCGCCGTGGCGGTCGCGGGCCTCGGCGGCGGTCAGGCCGACCCGGGCGATCTCGGGGTCGGTGAACGTCACCCAGGGCACCGCGTCGTAGTCGATGGGACGGCGTACGCCGAGGAGCGCGTCGACGACCGCCGCGCCGCCCTGGACTCCGCCCAGGTGGGTGAAGGCGGACTTTCCGGTCACGTCCCCGGCCGCGTAGATACGGGGGTTGGCGGTGCGCAGGCGCGCGTCCGTCTCGATGTTCCCGCGCTGGTCGAGGCGGACTCCGGCCGCTTGCAGGGCGAGCCCGGTGGTGTTGGCGTGGCGGCCGGTGACGGCGAGCAGGCGGTCGTACGGGAGGGGGCTGCCCGGATCTGGGTTGCCCGGGCCGCGGCTGCCCGTACCTGCACTGTCCGAACCGCCGTGCAGCGCGCCATCGGCAACCCTCTCGGCCCGGTAGCCGGTCAGGACGGTGACGCCTTCGGCCGTCAGGCGCTCCTCGATCAGCCGGGAGGCGCGGGGTTCCTCGCGTGGCAGGAGCCGCTCCATCGCCTCCACCAGAGTGACCTGGGAGCCGAGCCGGGCGAAAGCCTGCGCCAGTTCGCAGCCGTTGGCGCCGCCGCCCAGCACGACGAGGCGGTGGGGTAGTGCGGTCAGCTGCCAGACGGTGTCGCTGGTCAGCGGTATGGCCTCGGCGAGACCTGGGACGGGGGCCAGGGAGGGCGTGGACCCGGTGGCGATGAGCGCGTACCGGAAGGCGACCGTACGGTCCGCGATCCGCAGGCCGCGCGGCCCGGTGAAGACGGCCGGGCCACGGGACACCTCCACTTCCACGCCCAGCGGGGCCAGCGACGCGGCCGAGTCGTGCGGCTCGATCGCCGCGATCGCCCCCTTGACGTGCGCCATCACGGCGGACAGGTCGGCCGGACCCTGCGGTGCGGCCAGACCGTAGCGACCCAGGCCCCGTGCGGCCCGTACCTCCGCCGCCACATGCAGCAGCGCCTTGCTGGGCACGCATCCCGTCCACAGACAGTCACCGCCCAGGCGGTCCCGCTCGACGAGCAGAGTGCGGGCACCGAGCCGCCCGGCGGTGCGGGCCGCCGTGAGACCGGCGCTGCCGCCACCGATGACCACTAGGTCGTATGCGCTGCCCATGGGGCTGTCCATCTCCGTCGTAGCCGTTTTCCATACGGACTCCCGCACAGAATCTCGGCAGGGGCCCGCGAACCGGCGCTTCTGCCCCGCTCGGCGTGTTCACAAGAAGGGAAGGCTCCACTTGGCCGATGGGTTCCCGCAGCCCCGCACTTAGGAGAGCCATGACCAACACCACCACCAACAACACCACTACGACGACGACGTCCACGGTTGAGCAGGCCGTCAAGGACTACTACGGCAAGGTGCTCGCCACGTCAGCTGACCTGAAGACCACGGCGTGCTGCACTGACGCGGCCCCGCCCGCGCACATCGCCGCCGCCCTCGCCCGCGTGCACGAGGAGGTCAAGGACCTGCGGACATCCGCCACGGGTAGCTGCTGCTGAGTGGCGAGGTGGTCAGCGGTTTGGCGGGGCGAACGGGCCACCGTCGGCGAAGGCGAGGTGGGCGAAGCGTTCGGCGATGTGGTGGTGGGTGGCGGGGTCGGGGTGCAGGTCGTCGGGGAGCGGTAGTTCGGCGTGGTCGGCTTCGCTGTAGAGGTCCAGGCCGTCTACGTAGTGCAGGTTCGGGTCGGTGGTGGCGCGCTGCTGGACGATGCGGGCCAGCTCATCGCGGATCACCGCGAGGGTCAGCTTTCCGGCCGCGGTCTGGGCGGGGTCGCCGGTGGCCGTGAACCGTAGCCGTCCCTCCCTCAGCGCGCTCAGGTCCGGGGCGCTGGGGCCGGGCGTGGTCTCGTGGATGGCGCAGTAGATCGGTGAGACGACCAGGAGGGGCGTGGTGGGGTGCCCTTCGCGGAGGGTGTCGAGGAAGCCGTGGACGGCCGGGCCGAACGCGCGCAGCCGCATCAGGTCGGTGTTGACGAGGTTGATGCCGGTCTTGACGCTGATCAGGTCGGCGGGGGTGTCGCGCATGGCGCGGGCGGTGAACGGGTCGAGCAGGGCGCTGCCGCCGAAGCCCAGATTGATCAGCTCCACGTTGCCGAGGGCCGCGGCGCGTGCGGGCCAGATCCCGGTCGGGGTAGCGGCGTTGGAACCCTGACTGATCGAACTTCCGTGGTGCAGCCAGGTCTTGCGGCCGCTGGGCGGAGGGGTGTGGACGGGGGCGTTGGCGCGCAGGGCGACCAACTGGGTGGTCTCGTCGTGCGGCAGCCAGATCTCGATGTCCTTCTCGGCGGCGGGCAGGCCGGTGAAGCGCAGAGTCCGCACCGGTCCGGGCTGCGTTTGGGTGGTTCCGGAGCCCATGTCGACGGTGAGTGTGTCGCCCTCAGCCGCGCTGGCCTGGCCCGCGAGTCGCCCGTCGACGAGGAGTTCGTACACGCCGTCGGGGCGGGGCGGGGCTCCGGGGTAGACGCGTTTGGTGGCCACGACGTCCAGTTCGACGGCGGTGGCCCGGGTACGGAAGGCCAGGCGTACGCCGGAGGGCTGCGACTCCGCCATGGCCAGCGGCCCGTCGGGCATCTGCTGGCGGGCCTGCGCGGGCAGCCGATGGGGCAGTACGCCGCGGTCGGTGTGCTCCAGGTCGAGGGCGCCGCGAAGGAGGGCGGCGGTGATGGGGGTGGTGGTCCAGTCGTGCCCGTGCCCATGCCCGTGCCTGTGCCCGTACTCGGTGTCGGTGTCGGTGTCTGTGTCTGTGTCTGTGTCGGTGTTGGCGTCGGTGTTCATGTTCTCGGTTCTCGGACTTCTGGTTGAGGAGGGCCGGTTGGTTGGCAGTTCAGGGCGCGGCAGTTCAGGGCGCGGCAGGTCATGGCGCGGTCGGTCAGGACGCGGTCGGCCAGGTGCGGAGCAGAGCATCGAGGGCGCCCAGGATCTGGGTCCAGCTCTCCTGGGAGTCCGGGGCGCTGTGGCTGAAGCCACCTGCGGTCTCCAGGCCGACGTAGCCGCTGAAGACGCTGCCGAGTAGCCGTACCGCGTGCGTCTGGTGCGGTTCGGCCAGGTCGTATCCGCGCAGGATCGCCCGGGTCAGCTGGGCGTGCCGGACACCGGCGCTCGCGGCCGCCGTCTCCGGGTCGAGCCGGAACTGGGTGGCGGCGAAGCGGCCGGGGTGCTTGCGGGCGTAGTCGCGGTAGACGTTCGCGAAGGCGGTCAGGGCGTCCTTGCCCGCGCGTCCGGCCACCGCGCTGGCGGCCAGGTCGGCGAGTTCCTCCAGGGCGAGCAGGGCGATCTTGGTCTTGAGGTCGTGGGCGTTCCTGACGTGCGCGTACAGGCTCGCGGGCTTGACGCCGAACCGCCGGGCGAGCTCCGCGGGGGTCGCCTGCTCGAAGCCGATCTCGTCGGCCAGTTCCGCGCCCGCCTGGACCAGTCGCTCCGTGGTCAGTCCTACTCGTGCCATGCCCGCCCGTTCTCCGTCCTCCGCCACTGTTCCGCATCCGCATCGCTTCTCGCGTGCCTGCCGTAGCCGATTATGGAGTTACCTAATGTGATTAGGCAAATCTATATGTTCCTTAGGCCGCGCGTCCTGCGGCAGGATGCGACGCAGCCCGACGTCCGGATGGCCGGGCCGCTGCCATTCGCGTGGGTAGCCGACGGAGACCTCCTCGAACCGGACCCCGTCATGCCAGGTCGTACGGGGGATGTGGAGGTGCCCGTAGACGACCGTGTGGGCCCGGAAGCGCTGGTGCCAGTCCGCGGTGCGTACGGTGCCGCACCACTGCGCGAACTCGGGGTAGCGCAGGATGCGGGTGGGGTCGCGAACGAGGGGATAGTGGTTGACGAGCACCGTCGGCAACGCCGGATCGCACGCCGACAGCCGCCGCTCGGTCTCCTCGACTCTCGCCTCGCACCAGGCATCCCGGCTGGGATAGGGGTCGGGGTGCAGCAGGTACTCATCCGTACAGACGATGCCGCTGTCGTGGGCGACGGCGAGTGACTCCTCCTTGGTGGAGGTGCCCGGAGCCCGGAAGGTGTAGTCGTACAGGACGAACAGCGGTGCCACCGTGACCGGGCCGCCCGGCCCGTCCCAACGGGCGTACGGGTCCTCGGGCGTGAGGACGCCGAGACCTCTGCACAGGTCCACGAGATGCTCGTAGCGTTTCCGCCCGCGCAGTTGCAGAGGGTCTTTCGGGGGCGTCCACAGTTCGTGGTTGCCGGGTGCCCAGATGACCTTGGCGAACCTCTTGCGCAAGGTATCCAGCGTCCAGGCGATGTCGTGCGAGAACTCCCCCACATCGCCGGCGATGATGAGCCAGTCCTCGTCGGTGAGGGGCCTCAAGTCCTCCACGACCTTGCGGTTCTCCGCGTGGTTGACGTGCAGGTCGCTGATGGCCAGCAGGTTTCCCTGGCTCATACTTCCTTCCCTTCCTCGGCCCGCCGGGAGTTGTCCGGTGACGGGATCAGACCATGCCAGCGCCGCGCGGGTCGAGGAAGGGAGAAGTCAGCGACCTGTCAGAGCGTGGCGGGCGCGGCGGGCGTGGCAGGCGCGGCGGGCGCGGCGCAGCAACCACCGCCCGCCGAGGCGTCGTTGGCGGGGGACGGTTCGTCGTAGAGGCCCGACCCGCCGCAGACGCCCGACTCGGCGAGGATCAACTCCACCCGGGCGGCGGCCTCATGGTCGCCCGCCAGGGCCGCGGCGACCGAACGGACCTGCTCGTAGCCGGTCATGGCGAGGAAGGTCGGGGCGCGGCCGTAGCTCTTCATGCCGACCAGGTAGACGTCCTGCTCGGGGTGGGCGAGCTCCCTGGCGCCGTGCGGGTAGACCGTGCCGCAGGAGTGCACGTTGGGGTCGATGAGCGGGGCGAGTTCGACCGGGGCCTGGAGGCGCTCGTCCAGGTTCAGGCGGAGTTCGTTCAGGTAGGAGTGGTCGGGGCGAAGCCCGGTGAGGGCGATGACCTCGTGGACGGGGTCGAGGCGGGTGCCGGTCTCGGAGACCAGGACCAGGCCGTCGCCGTCCTGCCCGACGGCCACCGTCTCTATGGCCGTCTCGATGGCCGCCGTACGGAAGCCGGTGACGGCCTCCGCGTGGCCGTCCGCCACCGCCGCCTTGGCGCGCAGGCCCAGCGCGCCGCGCGCCGGAAGCTGGTCGGCCTCGCCGCCGCCGTACGTGTCACCGCTGATGCCGCGCCGCAGCACCCAGACGGCGTGCGTGCCCGGGGCCTCCTTCGCGAGGTCGGCGAGCCCGGCGAGCGCGGTGAAGGCGGAGGCGCCGGAGCCGATCACCGCGGTGCGCTTGCCCGCGTAACGCCTGCGTACGGCGGGGTCCTTGAGGTCCGGGACGCGGTAGCTGACGCGGTCGGCCGCGGCCCGCTCGCCGAGGGCGGGGAGGCCGTCGCCGCCGATCGGGCCGGGGGTCGACCAGGTGCCGGACGCGTCCACGACCGCGCGGGCCAGCAGCCGCTCCTCGGTGCCGTCCGGGTGCTCGACCCGTACGGTGAAGGGCTGCTCGGCGCGGTCGGCGTCGACCACCCGGTCGCGGCCCGCGCGGGAGACGCCGGTGACGCGGGTGCCGTACCGGACATGATCGCCGAGGGCGTCGGCCAGCGGCTGGAGGTAGCGGTCCGCCCAGTCGCCGCCGGTGGGGTACGTGTCCTTGTCGGGCGCCGTCCAGCCGGTGGGCGTGAGCAGCTTTTCGGCCACCGGGTCGATCACCTCGCCCCAGGTCGAGAAGAGGCGGACGTGGGCCCAGCCCCGTACCGCCGTGGCCGCGCGGGGGCCCGACTCCAGGACCAGGGGCCGCTGGCCGCGCTCGATGAGGTGCGCGGCGGCGGCCAGGCCGATGGGGCCTGCGCCGATGACCACGGTGGGCGGGGCGGCGGGGGTGGCGGGGGTGGCGGGGGTGCGCGGCGGTGCGGTCGTCACGATGACTGTCTCCTTGGTTCGACGGCTGTCGATGCCTTGTGGGAGGCAGCCTCGCACTTGCTTTGACATTCGTCAACATAGAAGATCGTCGAATCAAGATTTGATGTATGCCAAAATAGACGCATGTCGAATGTGAAGGCGCTGCCCCTGCTGGAGCCCGAGACCCCGGCCCCCACCCCGGCCCCCACCTCCACCCCTACCTCCGTCGCCCCCTGCTGCCCGCCGCTCAACGAACGCCCGCTGACCGCCGACGAGGCGGAGCGCACCGCCGCGATGTTCAAGGCGCTCGGTGACCCGGTGCGGCTGCGGCTGTTCTCGCTGGTCGCCTCGCACGAGGGTGGTGAGGCCTGTGTCTGCGACATCTCCGATGTCGGGGTGTCCCAGCCGACCGTCAGCCATCACCTCAAGAAGCTCCGCGAGGCCGGGCTGCTCGCCTCCGAGCGGCGCGGTACCTGGGTGTACTACCGGGTCGAGCCGTCCGTGGTCGCCGCGATGGGGGCGATGCTCGGCGCTGCGGCGCCGACGGGGATGCCGACGGGGACTGGGTAGGGCCGCGGGCGCAGGAGAGGGCAGAAGAAGGGCCCCGGGCGCCAGGGTGAGGCGTCCGGGGCCCTGCGGGTGAGCCTAGGTGGCCGCTCCGCCCCCGCGGCGGGCGCGGAGTGCTGCTCCGGCCCCGCGCTCTCCGGTCGCCGCCATGGCGGCACCGAGCACCAGGGCGACGGCACCGACGATGACGTTGTTCCACACGGTGCGGGTCGTGTCGACGTTTCCGGTGACGATCCACGGCGAGATGATCGTGAACGCGCCGATGCACACGGCGCACCACGCCATCGCATGGGTCCGCTCGAAGGCGGAGCCCAGGGGGCCCATGCAGAGGACATAGGCGATGCCGAGGATCAGGTTGGTCGTGGCGAGTGCCGTGATGCCGCTGAATCCCGCGATCCACGGTGAGGCGGCCAGGTACACACCGGTGAGGAAGGCCAGTGCCTCGACTGCCTGGCCACGGGGACTGCTGGTCGCCCTCTCGAACCGGGAACGCATCTCGGCGAGATCAGGGTGCTGCTCCATAGTCGGGTGTGTGCTCATGGCGGACCCGCCTCCTGCTCTTGCACAAGCCTTTATCTGCTCCTTATTCACTATTTAACGTCCATTTCGCCATGCTGGCCAAGCGGGACGTGTCACGGTTTCATGAACGCGTCACGCGCACCCGGTACGCGCCCTCCAGGGTTGCCGCCGCCACCTGGACCCGGATCTCCGCGTCCTCGTCGGTGAAGGTCTCGCCGGGCGCGAACGGCGCGTCGGAGAGCTCCGCGTGGACGTTCGGGCGCCGCGTACAGCCGCCGCTGTCGCGAGCCGAGTCGGCGATCGTGACCGGGCCGTGGCCGGTGTCCACCTCGGCGTCCACGCGGTAGATCAGCACGCCCGGCTTGCAGACCGCCTCGTCGTTGCCCGCGCGGGTGCGCACCTCGACCGCGTAGCCGCTGCGCTGGTCGATGGGTATGAAGGTCAGCTTGCGGCCACCGCCGCCACCGTCACCGCCGCCGTCGCCGCCGTCCGACGCCAGCGGGACCAGCTCGTGCTCGCTGGTGCCCGCCGTGGCCGCGCAGCTGACCTGGGCGTCGTCCAGCCAGCCCAGCTTCCACTTGTGCCAGCCGAGCAGGTCGTTGTTGGCGCCCCAGTCCTCGCTCATGATGTCCCAGTGGCCGACCGCGCCGCCGCCCTCGGCCGTGTAGAGGTCCGGCAGGCCGAAGACATGGCCGTTCTCGTGCGGCAGGACGCGGTAGCCGGTCTCCTCGTACGAGCCCGAACCGTCGTCCTGGCGGCTGTAGACGAACGAGGCGTTGGCGAGGGGCACCCCGTCGGCGACCGGCGCTTCGGGGTTCCCGGCGAAGGTGACGGACAGGACGGTGTCCAGGGCCGAGGGGCCCGCGTTCGGCGTGACCAGGACGTTGACCAGGTCGTACGCACTGAAGTCCACGTCCGCGTCGGCGGCCCGCACGATGTCCTCGATCAGCTGGCGGTAGCCGGGGTCGAAGGGGGCGCCGCGCTCTATGCCGTACTCGGTGAACGGGATCGGCATCCTGAGCCACTCCCTGACCGGGACCTCGGGGCGGTAGTCGAGGCGCCCGTACGAGCTGGTGCGAAACCAGTCCTGGGTCTGCGGGAAGAACTCCGCGTACCGGTCGAGGGCGCTGCCCTCGCCCGGCGCGTCCGGGAAGTCGATCATGAGGTTGAGGGCACGGACGGTGCCCGTGGAGGGCGTATAGCCGGGGGCCGTGGGGACGCCCTCCGACATCTGCACGCCCATCGAGCCGCTGATCATGCAGGGCCCGAGTGCCGTGGCGCGGTTTCCCGCGACCGGACCGGCCGTCTGAGGGTCGGGGGAGAGCCGACCGGAGCTCGCCGACGAGCTGAGAGTGAGGGTCAGGGCCGCGGTCACGGCGAATATCGCGCTGCGGCGGGGCCTGCGTATCCGACGGCGGGTCACCTGCATGCGATGGCCTTCCGGTCCACGGCAGCCGACGGAGGTGGCTGCGCCCTTCTTCGTCACCCTGTGGCCGGGCGTGTCGGAGCGCTCGCTGAAGGCGACCGAACGTGCGTATGTGGCCGGGGCGGCGGAGTGTTTGCCCTGGTGGGGGCCGTGAGTCAAGTCACATTCGAGCGCGAAATAAGTGGGGACCCATTCCCCGTTTGGAGGGATGTCGCTGTGAAACGGGGACTGAGTCCCCACCTATGACCGTCAGGAGGCAGCCGTGGAAACCCTGCGCAGGATGCCGCGTCCCCGGGCCGATGCCCTGCGTAACCGGGAGCGGATCATCACCGCCGCGCGCGAGATGTTCGTCGAGTCCGGAGCCCAGGTCCCGCTCGACGAGATCGCGCGCCGCGCGGGGGTCGGCAACGCCACGGTCTACCGGCACTTCGCGGACCGTAACGAGCTGGTGCGCGAGGTCGTGTGCTCGGTGATGGACCGCATCTCGGCCGCGGCCGAGCGGTTCGCCAGCGAAGAGCCGGACGCGTTCCAGGCGCTGCGCGACTTCGTGCACACGGCGGCCGACGAGCGCATCGGGGCGCTGTGCCCGATGCTCTCTGAGGGCTTCGACCGGGAAGACCCCGACCTGCTGGCGTCCCGTCAGCGGCTGGAGCGGCTCGTCGACGCGCTCATGCGACGGGCGCGCGAGAGCGGCCAGTTGCGGGAGGGCGTCGCCGTCGGGGACCTGATGGTCGCGCTGTCCCAGCTCACCCGGCCGCTACCGGGAACCGCCTGCCTCAACTTCGACCGATTCGTCCACCGCCATCTGCAGCTGTTCCTGGACGGCCTGCAGGCCCCCGCGCGGTCCGAACTGCCCGGCGCCCCCGCCACCTTGGAGGATTTCCGGCGTCATGGGTGACGTACGGAAAATAACCGTTTGACCTCAAGTGGGCTTGAGCTAGCAGAGTAGTCACCAAGCCGCCCAACTCGCCGCTCAAGCCACCGCCTTACCAAGCCTTCCACCAGCACCGCCCTGACCAAGGAGTCCCGCCGTGGGTACCCCCATGCCTGAAACAGCTCTCCCCGATCCCAAGCGCTGGAGAGCGCTGGTCTTTATCGCACTGGCCCAGTTGATGGTCGTACTCGACGCGACCATCGTGAACATCGCGCTGCCCTCGGCCCAGGCGGACCTGGGCATCTCCGAGGGCAACAAGCAGTGGGTCATCACCGCCTACGCCCTGGCCTTCGGTGGTCTGCTGCTCTTCGGCGGCCGGATCGCCGACCTGTGGGGCCGTAAGCGCACCTTCGTCACCGGCCTGATCGGCTTCGCCGGAGCCTCCGCCCTTGGTGGCGCGGCCACCGGCGAGGCCATGATGCTCGGCGCCCGCGCGCTCCAGGGCGCCTTCGGCGCGCTGCTCGCCCCGGCCGCGCTGTCGCTGCTCGCCGTCATGTTCACCGAGGGCAAGGAGCGGGCCAAGGCGTTCGGTATCTACGGTGCGATCGCCGGTGGCGGTGGCGCCGTGGGACTCATACTCGGCGGCTTCCTCACCGAGTACCTGAACTGGCGCTGGACCTTCTTCGTCAACATCCCCTTCGCGGTCATCGCCGCCGTCGGCGCGTACCTGGTGATCCGCGAACCGGCGGGGGCCCGCAACCGCTCTCCGCTCGACATCCCGGGGGTGGTGCTCTCCACGCTGGGTCTGGTGGCGCTGGTGTACGGCTTCACGCGCGCCGAGTCCGAGGGCTGGTCGGACGGCGTGACCGTCTTCATGTTCATCGCATCCGCCGTGCTGCTGGCCGCGTTCATCGCCGTCGAGGCCAGGGTCAAGGCGCCGCTGCTGCCGCTGCGGGTGCTGGCCGAGCGCAACCGGGGCGGGGTCTACCTCTCGCTGGGACTCGCCGTCATCGCGATGTTCGGCCTGTTCCTGTTCCTCACGTACTACCTGCAGATCGTGAAGGGGTACTCGCCGGTCAAGACCGGCTTCGCCTTCCTGCCGATGATCGCGGGCATGATCGTGGGCTCCACCCAGATCGGCGCCCGCCTGATGACCAGGGTCCCGCCGCGGCTGCTGATGGGCCCCGGCTTCCTGACCGCGGCGGTCGGCATGCTGCTGCTGACGCAGCTGTCCATCGACACCTCGTACGCCGGTGTCATCCTGCCCGGACAGCTGCTGCTCGGCCTCGGTATGGGGACCGCGTTCATGCCCGCCATGTCGCTGGCCACACACGGGGTCGAGGCGCGGGACTCCGGTGTCGCGTCCGCGATGGTCAACACCTCACAGCAGGTCGGCGGCGCGATCGGCACGGCCCTGCTGAACACCATCGCCGCCAGCGCCACCACCGCGTACGTCGCGGACCGCGCGGCGGGCGCGAGCAACCCGCGGCTGCTGGAGGCGCAGGCCCTGGTGCACGGCTACACCAGCGCGATCTGGTGGGCGGTCGGCATCCTGGTGATCGCCGCGGGTATCGCGGTGGCCATGGTCAACACCCGGGGGCAGGGTGGCGCTCCGGGCGCTCCCGCCGCGTCGGGTGACGGTGGGGCGAGCGGTGCCGCGGACGAGGTGAAGGTTCCGGTCATCGCGCACTGAGCGCACTGAGCGCGCGGGGCGGACCTCCTGGCTCAGCGGAGCCAGGGCAGGTCCGCGCCCACCTCCTTGGGCTGTAGTCCCTCGGCGACGATCTCCATGATCTCGCCGAGGGACTTCTGCTGTTCGGAGGTGAGCCGGTCGAACAGCGCGTGCCGTACGGCGGCCACATGGCCGGGTGCCGCCTGCCGCAGGACCTCGAACCCGGCATCGGTCAGGAACGCGTTCTGGCCACGCTTATCCGAGGGGCAGTCCTCGCGGATGACCCACCCCCGCTGCTCCAGGCGCGCGATCGCGTGCGAGAGCCGGGACCGGGTGATCTTGGCGTACTTGGCCAGCTCGGTCATCCGCATCCGGCGGCGCGGGGCCGCGGAGAGCGTGACCAGGAGTCCGTAGTAGACGTGCGGCATCCTGGCGTCCCGCTGCAGCTGCCGGTCCAGGTGGTCGTCGAGGAGTGTGGTGGCCTGGAGGTAGGCCCGCCAGACACGCTGTTCCTCGTCACTGAGCCAGCGTGGTTCCTCGTGGTCGTTCGTCATAGTTCCACCGTACGACCACTTCTTTAGCTTTCAATCACCGCGTCGAAACCTCATCGAAGCTCATCGAAGCCCGTCGAAGCTCTCCGGCTCCTCGAGGCGCTTCTCGAACCAGGCCACGTCCCAGTAGCGGCCGAACTTCCGGCCCACCTCGTGGTACGTACCGACGTGTGTGAAGCCGAAGCGCTCGTGCAGCCGCACCGACGCCTCGTTCGGCAGGGCGACGCCCGCGTACACGCGATGGACGTCCTCGGCGGACAGCGCGTCGAAGAGCGCCTTGTAGAGGAGGCTGCCGATGCCGCGACCGCCCACGTCCGGGGCGAGGTAGACGGTGGCCTCGACCGAGGGCGCGTACGCGGGCTTCGGGCGGAACGCGCTCGTGGTCGCGTACCCCAGGATGCGGGAACTCGGCACGTCCTGAGCAACCAGGAGGCGGTGTGGGCCGTCTTCAGGGTGGGAGCGCAGCCACGGCAGCCGCTCCCGCGCAGTGAAGACGTCCGTGTCGAACGTGACGGCCGTCTCACGCACGTAGTGGTTGTAGATGTCGGTGAGGGGGCTGAGGTCTCCCTCGTGTCCCGCCCTGACCTGCACCTCTGTAGGTACCTGCGGCATCTTCCCTCCTTGGTGGCGACGCAGGGTACTGCATGATCGCGAAAATTGTCGGACGGCTTGGGAATTCTGTCCGGATTCCAGTCGTTGTTTCCATCGGATGCAGGGCACCCGGCAGGGTGTGCCTTTACCCACAGACCGGCTGATCCTCTGATGACAAGGGAGCAAGCATGGCAACCCGTGCCGTCGCCCGCCGCAAGTCCGCCGCCGCCGGCGAGACCGGCGCGGCAAGCAGTGTTCGCGCCGTAGGCGGCGAGATCGCCGACCGCGACCTGGTCGGCATGTACCTGGACGAAATCGCTCGTACGCCGCTGCTCGATGCCGCCAAGGAGGTCGAGCTGTCTCAGGTCATCGAGGCGGGGGTGTATGCCCAGAAGATCCTGGACGGCGCGGTGGAGCAGGACAGCGAGGCCGCCAAGGGGGCGACGCGCGAGGAGCTGACGGCCCTGGTCGCTGACAGTGACCGGGCGAAGGACGTCTTCATCCGCTCCAACCTCCGCCTTGTGGTGGCCGTCGCCCGGCGATACCCGCGCAGCGGGCTGCCGCTGCTCGACCTGATCCAGGAGGGGAACGCGGGCCTGGTGCGCGCGGTCGAGAAGTTCGACTACCGCAAGGGCTTCAAGTTCTCCACGTACGCGACATGGTGGATTCGCCAGGCCATCACCCGTTCCATCGCGGACCAGTCCCGTACGATCCGGCTTCCCGTCCACCTGGTGGAGGAGCTTGGCCGGATTCGCCGGATCCAGCGCGAGTTCAACCGCGAGCACGGCCGCGACCCGGAGCACACGGAGATCGCCGCCGAGCTGAGCACGACCCCGGAGCGCGTCGGGGACGTACTTGACTGGGCCCGCGACCCGGTCTCGCTGAACATGTCGGTGGACGACGACGGCGACACCCAGTTCGGTGACCTGCTGGAGGACACCTCCGCGATCTCGCCCGAGCAGTCCGTACTGACGCTGCTGCAGAGCGAGGAGCTAGACGACCTGATCGGCAGGCTCGACCACCGCACGGCCTCCATCATCAAGATGCGGTACGGGATCGACGACGGCCGCGAGCGGACGCTGACGGAGGTCGGCAAGCAGCACGGCCTGACCCGGGAGCGCATCCGCCAGATCGAGAAGCACGCCCTGATCGAGCTGAAGAAGCTGGCCCGCGACACCGGCTTCGACGCGGCGGCCTGAGCCGGACGGCCACTAGGCGCTGAGCGCTAAGTGCTAAGCGCTTAGCGCTGAGTGCTAGGCCCGCGGGCGGGCGACCGGCCTCCCGCCCGCCCGCAGTCCCGCCTCACCCCGCGCTAGGTCGTGTCCGCAAAGTCCCGTCGTCGCCCGGAGGGCGGCCCGGCGGCGTCTGGTGCGTGCGATCGCAAGGCGCCGGAGCGCCCTCGTGGCGGAGTCACGTGGGCGTTTCGGCAACGCCGCGAGCGTGCGTGCCAGGCGTCGCCGGGCAGGCGGGACTTTGCGGACACGGCCTAGGGGCAGCGCGGGTGAGGCGGGACGCCAGGGCCTGTACGTGGGACACCAGCGCGGGCGGGCCGTGGACGGTGAAGTCCGCGTCCACCAGGGCCAGCCGCAGGGCCACCCACTCGACGGAGTCGGTGACCGTCGCACGGAGCCGACAGGTGTGATCGGTCTCCGGCACCGGCGCGCCCAGCCCCGCCGGGAGCCGCGCCGCCACCTCCGCCGCGGGCGCGTCGAAGGACACGTCGATGTCCAGGGACGGCGTGCCCCGCCACACCGTGCGGCGCATGAACGCCACCAGGTCACCGCCCGGAACCTCCCGAGGCGTGAACCGCGCGCCCGTCGCGAACGGCTCCGTGACGCGGTCGACGCGGAACGTCCGCCAGTCCTCGCGGTTCATGTCGTACGCGACCAGGTACCAGCGGCGCCCCGTCGACACCAGCCGGTACGGCTCGACCAGGCGGCGGGTCTCGGCCCCGTCCCCGGAGCGGTAGTGGAAGCGGAGCTTCTCCTGACCGGTGGTCGCGGCGCCCAGCACGGTCAGCGTCTCCGGGGCGATCGTCGCACCGTCCCCGCTGACCAGCGGAGTCGTCGCCGACTGCAGGGCCTTCACCTGGTGCCGCAACCGCGACGGCAGTACCTGCTCCAGCTTCGCGAGGGCCCGTACGGAGGCCTCCTCGATGCCCTCCACCGCGTGACCGGCCCCAGCTCGCAGCCCGACCGCGATCGCCACCGCCTCCTCGTCGTCGAGGACGAGCGGTGGCATCGCCTTGCCCGCGACCAGCCGATAGCCGCCGTCGGCGCCCATCGTGGCCTGCACCGGGTAGCCGAGCTCCCGCAGCCGGTCGACATCGCGCCGGACCGTGCGGCGCGAGACGCTCAGCCGCTCGGCCAGCTCGCCGCCCGGCCATTCGCGAGGCGTCTGGAGGAGTGAGAGGAGTTGGAGCAGCCGTCCTGGGGTGTCCGTTCCTGTCGTCGTCATGGAATCCATGATGCGCGTCAACGAGGACATGACCTGACCTACATCACCCCTAACTTTGTCCTATGACCTCACAGAGCACCCCTCCCGTACCTGTAGGAGACCGGCCAGACCCGGACCAGCCCGTGGTCCAGGACGGGGACCAGGCCCGGCCGGACCGGCGCCGTTGGTTCGCGCTGGCGATCGTGATGACCGCGGCCTTCATGGACCTCGTCGACGTGACGATCGTCAACATCGCCCTCCCGACCATCCAGCACGACGAGGGCGCGTCGGACAGCCAGATCCAATGGATCACCGCGGGGTACGCGCTGGCCTTCGCGGCCGGTCTGATCACGGGCGGTCGGCTGGGCGACATCCACGGCCGTAAACGGGTCTTCCTGATCGGGATGGCGGGCTTCACCGTCGCCTCCGCGCTCTGCGGGCTCGCGGCGAACCCGGAGATGCTGGTCGCGTCCCGGCTGCTGCAGGGCGGCATGGCCGCGCTGATGGTCCCGCAGGTGCTGTCGATCGTGCACGCCACCTTCCCGGCGCACGAACGGGGCAAGGTCTTCGGGATGTTCGGCGCGGTCGTCGGGCTCGGCGCCGTCTCCGGGCCGCTGCTCGGCGCCCTGCTCACCGAGTGGAACCTGTTCGGTCTCGAATGGCGCCCGATCTTCCTGATTAACCTGCCGGTGGGCATCGCCGGACTGCTGCTCGGCAGCAGGTTCATCTCCGAGTCCAAGGCGCCGAAGGCGCTCCGCCTGGACCTGGTGGGCGTCGCGCTGGTCACGGTCGGCCTGCTGATGCTGCTCTACCCGCTCACCGAAGGACGCGCGCTGGGCTGGCCGCTGTGGGGTTATGTGTCGATGGCCGGTTCCCTGGCCGTCTTCGCGGCCCTGGTCGGGTACGAGCGGCACAAGACCCGTCGGGACGGCTCGCCGCTGATCGAGCTGTCGCTGTTCCGGGTCAAGAGCTTCGCGGCGGGAATCGCGGTGCAGCTCACCTTCGGCATCGTCTGCGGGATCTTCTTCCTGGTCTGGACGCTGTACATGCAGATCGGTCTTGACTGGGGCGTACTCAAGTCCGGGCTGACCGGCATTCCGTTCTCGATCGCGGTGTCCGTGGCGGCCGGGCTCTCGGTGGAGAAGCTGGTGCCTCGCTTCGGCCGTAAGGTGCTCCAGGCGGGCGCGCTGACCATGGCCGCCGGACTGCTCCTGTACCTGTGGATGGCTGGGCGGTACGGCCTGGAGATCAGCCCGTGGCAGATGGCGCTGCCGCTGCTGGTCATGGGTCTGGGGATGGGCCTGATCGTGGCGCCGCTAACCGACGCGGTGCTGTCCGGGGTGCCCAAGGAGCACTCGGGCTCCGCGTCGGGCCTGATCAACACGACCCTGCAGATGGGCAACGCGCTGGGCCTCGGTCTGGTGTCGGTGGTCTTCTTCGGGGTCATCGACCGGGCGGGGCCGGGGAGTGAGATCGGCCTGGTGTTCGTGGACGCGTTCCAGAACGCGCTGGGCTGGGTGGTCGCCGTACTCGGCGCGATCTTCCTGCTGATGTTCGCGCTGCCCGCGCGCCCGAAGCTGCATGTGGAGGGCGCCGACTCGGATGGCTCGGGCGGTTTGGGCGATGCGGACGGCTCGGGGGCCGTGGCTGAGGTGAAGCCGAAGGCGGACGAGCGGGCCGAGGCCGAGGGCCTGGTTCCGGTGCCCTGAACAGCCTCTGGGAACTCAGCGGGTGGCGAGTGACGACCTCAGGTCGTCACTCGCCACCCGTTTCTGTCCGAAAAGATGCCCGAATCTGTTTACTCCCCGGAGATGCGGGCGTAATCTAACGCCGAAACCACAGATTCGGGCATGGAAACAGAGGTAAGCAGGCATGTACGCACCGGAGCGGCAGCAGGAGATCCTCCGCATCGCCCGCGACAGCGGACGGGTTGACGTGCTGTCCCTCGCCGAGGAGTTCCAGGTCACCGCCGAGACCATCCGGCGTGACCTCAAGGCCCTCGACCGGTCCGGACTCGTCCGCCGCGTACACGGCGGCGCGATCCCGGCCGGGCGGCTCGACTTAGAGCCCGACCTCACCGAGCGCGAATCCACCGCCGCCGACGAGAAGGACCGCATCGCGCACGCCGCCCTCGCCGAACTGCCGTCCGATGGCAGCGTCATCCTCGACGCCGGTACGACGGTCGCCCGGCTGGCCGCCGCGCTCCCGCTGGAGTCGGGCCTGACGGTGGTCACCCACGCCCTGCCCGTCGCGGCCCGGCTCGCCGACCACCCCGGCGTCCAACTACACCTGGTCGGCGGCCGGGTCAGGCACCGTACGCGCGCCGCCGTCGATGCCTGGGCGCTGCGCGCGTACGGCGAGATCCGGGCCGACGTCCTCTTCCTGGCCAGCAACGGCTTCTCCACCAGCAGCGGGCTGACCACCCCCGACCTCGCCGAGGCCGCCGTCAAGCGCGCGGCCGTCGCCGCCGCGCGCCGGGTCGTGCTGCTCGCGGACTCGGCCAAGCACGGGCAGGAGCACTTCGCCCGCTTCGGCGACCTCAGCGACGTAGACCTGCTGATCACCGACACCGGACTCGGCGCCGACGACGCGCGCGCGATCGAGAGCGGCGGCACCGAGGTGGTCCGCGCATGAAGCCGTACGTGCGGTCCTACGTGAAGCCGTACGTGAGGTCCTGCGCGAAGCCGTACGTGTGCACGTACGCCCCCGCCTGTGAGCGCACCCCCGCAAGCCACCCGCGCACCGAGCCGAAAGCAGTACGCGCATGATCCTCACCGTCACCCCGAACCCGTCCCTGGACCGCACCTACGAGGTCCCCGCGCTCGACCGCGGCGAGGTCATCCGGGCCACCGGCGAGCGGATGGACCCCGGAGGCAAGGGCGTCAACGTCTCGCGTGCCGTCGCCGCGACCGGGCGCCGGACCCTGGCGGTGCTGCCGCTGGGCGGGGCACCGGGGGAACTGGTCGCCCAACTCCTGCACGAGCAGGGCATCGAGGTCGCCCCGGTGCCCGTCGCCGGACAGACCCGCTCCAACATCGCGGTCGCCGAGCCGGACGGGACACTCACCAAAATCAACGCGCCCGGACCCGAACTCACCTCCGCCGAGGCCGAGTCGCTGCTCTCCACGGTCCGCGAGCGGGCCGCCCAGCAGGGCGAGGTCGCCTGGATCGCCTGCTGCGGCAGCCTGCCCCGCGGCCTCGAACCTTCCTGGTACGCGGAGTTGGTACGCCGCGCCCACGCGGCCGGGGCGCGGATCGCCCTGGACACCTCGGGCCCGTCGCTGCTCGCCGCGCTCGCCGAGCGCCCCGACATCGTCAAGCCGAACGCCGAGGAGCTGGCGGAGGCCGTCGGCCGCCCGCTCGCCACGGTCGGGGACGCCGTCAAGGCCGCCGAAGAGCTGCGCGACGCCGGGGCCCGTGCGGTACTCGCCAGCCTCGGCGCCGACGGCCAGTTGCTGGTCGACGCCTCGGGGGCGTACTTCGCGACCGCGCGCGTCGATGCCGTACGCAGCAACGTCGGCGCGGGCGATGCGTCGCTGGCCGGATTCCTGGTGGCCGGGGGCGCGGGGGTTGACGCCCTCGCGTCCGCCGTGGCGCATGGCGCCGCGGCGGTGCGGCTGCCCGGCAGCGCGATGCCCGCGCCCGCCGACCTTGACCCGTCGGCCGTCACCGTGACGGCCGACGTCCCCCTGGATCGCGTCCTCACGGAGCCCGCGGCATGACCCACACCCCCGTCCCCCCGGCTGTCCCCACCTGCACCTGCACCTCCACCCCCGTCAGATGCGAGCGAAGGAGCCCGCGATGAGCGAGATGATCAGCGCGGAACTGGTCGACCTCGACCTGTCCGCCGATACCAAGGAAGCGGCGGCCCGCTCGCTCGCCGAGCGCATGGTCGCCCAGGGCCGGGTCACCGACCTGGACGGCTTCCTCGCCGACGTCGCCGCCCGTGAGGCCCAGATGCCGACCGGGCTCGACGGCGGCATCGGCATCCCGCACTGCCGCAGCGCCCATGTGGCCGAGCCGACGCTGGCCTTCGGGCGCAGCGCGCGGGGCATCGACTTCGGGGCGCCGGACGGTCCGGCCGACCTGATCTTCCTGATCGCCGCTCCGGCGGGCGCGGACGACGCCCACCTGACGATCCTCTCCTCGCTGGCCCGGCGCCTGATGGACGCCGACTTCACCGCGGCACTGCGCTCAGCTGACAACGCGGCGCGTACGGCGGCCCTGATCCGGGGCGATGATCCAGGCACGGCTGGTGCTGAGTCACGCGCGGACGCCGGGGACGTGGATGAGGCGGGCCCGGGCGGCGGGCAGCCGTTCCGTATCGTCGCCGTCACCTCCTGCCCCACCGGCATCGCGCACACCTACATGGCCGCCGAGTCGCTGCAGAGCGCCGCGCGGGACGCCGGGGTCGAACTCGTCGTGGAGACCCAGGGCTCGGCCGGGTTCACCCGGCTCGACCCGGCCGCCATCGCCGCGGCCGACGCCGTGATCTTCGCCCACGACGTTCCCGTACGGGAGAAGGAACGGTTCGCCGGAAAGCCGACCGTCGACGTCGGAGTCAAGGCGGGCATCAACCGACCGGCCGCACTCATCGCCCAGGTGCGCGGCAAGGCCGTGCGCGGCGAGAGCACCACCGCGGGCAAGCCGTCGCCCGTCGAGGCGGCCGGCGAGGCGGGCGATGGCTACGGCACCAAGCTGCGCAAATGGCTGATGTCCGGCGTGAGTTACATGGTGCCATTCGTCGCGGCGGGCGGCCTGCTGATCGCCCTCGGCTTCGCGATCGGCGGCTACGAGATCAAGGAGGCCACGTCGGTCGCCGACCACTTCGCCTGGGGCCAGGTCGACAGCTGGGCCGCGCTCTTCTTCCAGGTCGGCGCGCTGGCGTTTGACTTCCTGGTGCCGGTGCTCGCCGGATACATCGCGTACGGAATGGCCGACCGGCCGGGTCTGGTGCCCGGCTTCGTCGGCGGCGCGGTGGCGGTCACCATCAACGCCGGGTTCCTCGGCGGTCTGGCCGCTGGTCTGATCGCCGGTGCGACGGTGATGGGCATCCAGCGGCTCCATATCCCGTCGGTGCTGCGCGGCATCATGCCGGTGGTCATCATTCCGCTGCTCTCGTCGATCGTGGTCGGCTTCCTGATGTTCCTGGTGGTCGGCAAGCCGATCGCCGAACTGCAGAGCGCGCTGACCAACTGGCTGGAAGGCCTCAGCGGCGCCAACGCGATCATCCTCGGGGTGATCCTCGGCCTGATGATGTGCTTCGACCTCGGCGGCCCGCTGAACAAGGTCGCCTACACCTTCGCCATCGGCGGCCTGGGCGCGGGCGCCACAGACGGCAACCTGAAGGTGATGGCCGCGGTCATGGGCGCCGGAATGGTGCCCCCGCTGGCGATGGCCCTGGCCACGACCGTACGCGGGAAGCTCTTCACCCAGACCGAGCGGGAGAACGGCAAGGCGGCCTGGGTACTGGGCGCCTCCTTCATCACCGAGGGCGCGATCCCGTTCGCCGCGGCCGACCCGCTGCGGGTGATCCCCGCGTCGATGGCGGGCGGCGCGGTCACCGGTGCGCTGTCGATGGCCTTCGGGGCGACGCTCCAAGCCCCGCACGGCGGCATCTTCGTGGTCCCGCTGATCGGGCAGCCGCTGCTGTACCTGGTGGCGGTCGCGGCGGGCGTCTGTGTCTCGACCGCGCTGGTCATCCTGCTGAAGGGCGCGCGCACGACCACACCCGTGCTGGTGGGTGCGGAGGCCGCGGAAGCCGCGGCGCCCGCGGGCGACAGCCGGGTGACGGCCGCCGCCTAGCCACCCGGGCGTCCGCCAGCCGAGAGCCTTACCCCCTGCACCGGGTGAGGCCCTCGGCCCTCAGCTGGGCTGGCCCGCGCGGCGCTCCATCGCCGCGAGCGCCGCGTCCTGGCTCAGGTACACCTCGCACATGTGCCGCCCGTCCGGGGTCGCCGTGTGCTCGGCCTCCCAGAGGCTGACCTCGCTGCCGTCGTGCAGCAGGAAGGCGTGCTCGTAGAGCGCGAAGCCGAAGCCCGACGCGTCCGAGCAGGGACTTCGGAAGGCCTGGATGATCTGGTGGGCCAGTGCCGTGCTCACGCGTCGGGCGGTGCGCTCGCCGGGACGGTCGGCGTTCTCCGCGCGACGCAGCAGCCGCCTGGCGTGGTCGGCCGACCCCTCGGTGATGTACTCGCGCTTCGGCAGGGCGGCGTACTCGGCGACCAGCCGCAGGATCTCCGGCGGCAGCGCGTCACCGCCCGCGCCCCCACCCGCGCCGCCGCCCGGCGCGGCCTCGTCGAACGGGTCGGGGCCGCCAGCGAACGGCAGTCGGGAGGCCGCCGTACGGACCTCTTCCTCGTCCGCGAAGAGCTCGTGCTGCGGCTGGCTGCCCCGGGCGCTGTTGTGAGCGAGCTCCCACAGCGTGAGCGCGCTGCCGTCGGCGAGCAGGAAGGTATGGCGGTGCGTTTCGCGGTGCAGCCCTCCGCTGTGGTGCGCGGAGTACAGCGAACTGTCGTACGCGAGTGCCGAGTCGAGGCGGCGTATCGTCTCGTCGGGCAGCTCGAAGGAGTTCAGGGCGCGTCCCAGGAGCGTATGGAGATGCTCCTCGGGTGTCTGGTACGGAACGCTCACGGTGTCTCCTGGTGTCGCTGCGTCGCTGCATGTCACCTTGTGACCGCTCACCGTAGTGCCTGGGTCGGACATCGTGTCCTGGGTTCGGGAAAACGTACGACGGCCGACACCGGTTCCCTCCGGCGCGCGCCCGGACCGACGCGTGCCCGAAGGGCCGTCAGTCCTGGTAGAGGTCCCGGTAGAGGTCCCGGTACGCGGGAAAGACGCCACCGGGTCCGTCCACCGTGTCGGCGGCCTCGACAGCCTTCACGATGGCGCGGGCTACCGTGTCCGCCCCCGCCGCCAGAATCGCGTTCACCGCCATGAGCGACTCCAACACCCCCTCGGGCACCGGCTTGTCACCCGTCGCCAGCGTGAACACCGTGTCCCCGTCGTGCAGCAGATGCACCGGCCGCACCGCGCGCGCGAGCCCGTCGTGCGCCGTCCCCGCCAGCTTCTGCGCCTGGGCGCGGGTGAGTTCGGCGTCGGTGGCGACGACGGCGAGGGTCGTGTTCAGCGGCGGCTCCCCAAACGGCGGGGCCCCCGCCCCCTCCGCCCCCGCGCCCCCTGCCCCCGCGCCCTCCCCCTCCGTCGCCTGGCGGCGGTCCGTCTCCGCGCGGGCCTCGGCCAGCCGGGCCTGGGCCCGGGTGTGCAGCTCCTGCGGTGGGTACGTGACGGGGCCCGCGCCGTACCGCCCGTACAGCACCCCCGTCGCGGGGTCCACCACCGCGCCCACCGCGTTGACGACCACCAGGGCACTCACCGTGTAGCCGCTGGACAACCGGACGCTCGCGGTGCCGACGCCGCCCTTCAACCCACCCGCCACCGCACCGGTACCCGCGCCCACACTGCCCTGGACGACCTCGGTAGACGCCCGGGCCACCGCCTCCCGACCCAGGGCCGCGTCCGGACGGGCCCGCCAGTCGCCACCCCGACCAAGATCGAAGACGCAGGCGGCGGGCACCACGGGCACCACCCGCCCAGGGCCGCCCACCGGGAAGCCACGCCCCTGCTCCTCCAGCCACGCCATCACCCCGGACGCCGCCTCAAGCCCATACGCGCTACCGCCGGTCAGCACGACAGCCTCGACCCGCTGGACCAGGTTGCGCGGGTCAAGCGCATCGGTATCCCGCGTGCCAGGACCCCCACCGCGCACGTCCACAGCCGTCACCGCACCGCCCTCAGGCGCGAGCACGACGGTCGTGCCCGTCAGCCACCCCTCCCCACTGCGGGTAGCGTGCCCGACCCGCAGGCCGCGCACATCGGTCAGCGAATCCGTGGGCTGCGAGTGGCCGAGCGGAGAGTCCATGACCTATGCGTACCACGCTAGTTGGCCCCCGCGCGGGCCATGCGACCCATGCGGGCCGTGCGGGCCGTCAGCGTCACCCCGGTGGCCACCGCCGCCGCCATCACCAGACCCGTGACCAGCACCGCCCACTGGCCCGCGTATGTACAGGCCAGCACCGCCGCCGCGGTCACCGGCAGCACCAGCTGCTGCGCCATACCTACCTTGAAGTGCCGTGCGTGCAGGAACCACACCGCTAGCAGATACAGCGCCGTCGGCACCGTCACCGCCGCGGACGCGGCGAGCGTGGAGATATGCGCCTCGCCCAGCGCCTCCTCCACCGCGACCTCCAGACCCACGCCGATCGCCGCGGCCAGGGCGAAGATCAGGTAGTGCCCATAACCCCACAGGAAACTCTCCCGGTTGGACCGCAGGTGCCCCGCGATCGGTGTCGCGAAGTAGACCCACCACGCGGCGAAGACCAGCAGCAGCCCGCCTCCGGCGATCGGCAGCAGTTCGTCCAGCGCGTCGTGCTCGTCGACCCCCGACTTCACGGCGACCGTGGCCGCGGCGATCGTCTCGCCGAGCACGATGATGGTGAACAGGCCATACCGCTCGGCGATATGGTGCGGGTGCCAGGTGGTGGGCCGGACCTTCTCGGCGTAGGCCGGTACGCACAGCTCGGCGACGACCATCACCAGGAACACCCAGGACCTGCCGCCCTCAGGCAGAAACAACAGCCCCGACCAGCCGACCTGACAGAGCAACACCCCACCCGCGTACCGCCGGGCTACCCGCTTCTCGGCGCCTTCGGCGCCGCTGGCGGCGCGTAGCCACTGCGAGGCCAGCGCGACCCGCATCACCGCGTAGCCGAGCCAGAGCAGCGTAAAGTCGTGTTCCTGGAAGGCACGGGAGATCCCGGCCGCGAGGATCAGCACACCGGACATCTGGACCAGCGTCACCACCCGGTAGAGGGCGTCGTCGTTGTCGTACGCCGAGGCGAACCAGGTGAAGTTCATCCACGCCCACCAGATGGCGAAGAACGCCATCGCGTAGTTCAGCACGCCCTCGCCCGGGTGCCCATCGGCGAGCGAGTGCACCAGCTCCACCCCGGCCTGGGCGACCGCGACGACGAAGACGAGGTCGAAGAAGAGTTCCAGTGGGGTGGCCGCGCGGTGGGTGTCATGGCGGCTGCGTGCGGTCATCGGGCGCACGGGGTGTTCTGGCTGGCTCGTCATGCCCGACAGCGTCCCAGCGGGGGGCGCCCGGGAACCGCCCGCCGGACGGCGCCACGGCCGGAGCCGCCCGCACGGCGGACACCGGGGCCGGATGGCCGCAGGGCGGTCCGGGGCGGCCACGTACGCTGGAGGCATGAGCACCGCCCCCACACCTGGCCCCGGACCCCGTGCCGCGAAGGCCGTGGCCAAGCCGAAGCCCGCGCTCGTCTTCGACGATCCGCTGGACCAGCAGTCGTCGGACGACACGGACCGCGGGTGGGGCGAGCGGCCGACCGCCGGTGGCGACACCAGCGCCGCCGACCTGGCGCGCTTCCTCGACGAGAAGCCGCCGCACCACCTCTGAGCAGGTCCTAGGCGTTCTGTCCAGGTACGGACCCGGTGCCGGACACGGGACCAGCGCTGGTGCCAGGCGCGGAGCGCTGGGCGACGAGGGTGTCCCTGATCTCCTTGAGCACCTCCAGCTCGCTCACCTCGATCGTCTCGTGCACCCCTTCCTTGGCCTTCCGCCGTTGCTCCGCCTTGGCCAGGTACTTGGCCATCGGCAGGACCATCAGGAAGTAGACGACCGCGGCGGTGATCAGGAAGCTGAGCGTCGAGCTGAGGACCGTACCCCACATGATCGGGATGCCGGTCGCGACCTCGCCCGTCTCCGGGTCCACGCTGCAGGGCGCCTTGAGGCAGGAGCTGTAGTTGTCGAGGTCCTGCGTCCCGAAGGCACCGACCAGGGGATTGATGACTCCCTTGACCACAGAGTTCACGATGTTGGTGAACGCGGCACCGATGACCACCGCGACCGCCAGGTCGACCACGTTTCCACGGGTCAGGAATGCCTTGAAGCCTTCCAGAACGTTCGGCTTCTTCTGCTCGCTCACCACGGAGCCCTTCTTCTTTGGTGCGGTTGGCCGTGCCATTAGGCCCGGTGCGGCCGAACTCCGTCCAATCAGCGCACACGAACAGGTGAGCTGACGGCACACGCGTACGGTTCAGGGGGCTCAGCAGGGCGCTCAGCACAGGGTCACCGCCAGTCGCGCCGTCGCTCCCGCGCCCGCCAGCCGCGCCGCGGTGGGGCGGGGCACGGACAGGACGACCAGCGCTCCGCCCTGGGCTCCCTGGACCGATGTCGACTCCTGGGCCGATGTCGCGTCGCCAGCCGCCTCGTCGCCGGTCTCGGGCAGCTCCACCACCCGTGCCTTCGTCGCGACGACCCGGGCGTCCCCGCCCTCTTCGGCCGCGATGACGTCGACCCGGTCACCGGGGCGCAGCAACCGCACCGCCCCCGCGTCCGCGATCCGTACCGGCGCCGACACCAGCTCGACGGCCCGTCGTTCCCGTTCCCGTTCTCGCCCCTCCTCCGGCGCGGCCGCGGCCCGCTCCTGGCCTCCCGACGGGCCGAGGCTGCCGGACCCGGCGGCCGCGAGTGCGACGGCGGCTACCGCGAGCCCCGCGGCCAGCGGCCGCCGCCTACGACGTACCGCGTGCAGCAGCTGCCGCTGTCCGCCGCGTACGCGCAGCGGCGAGAAGTGCGGGACCTCGCACGGGGGAGGGACCGCTGAAGAGGGCGAAGAGGGCGAAGAAGGCGAAGAGGGCGAAGAAGAAGGTGATTCGGGTGAAGTGGGGGAGTGGGAAGAGGACATGGCAACCACCGCCTGTCGTGAGGAACGTCGGCTGAACGCTCCTCACGATGCAGGCTCGCGCCAGATCCCGCTGAGGCCTGTGGACCCGCGCCCACTTGTGGATAACTCGCTCACCCGAAGGTGAGGTTCAGGGGGCAGACGAGGTCAGGCGGCCACAGGCGAGGCTTAGGGCAGCTCGATGCCCAGGTCCCACCCGTCATGCGCGTGCGTGCACAGGCAGTCCCGCTCCTCCGTCCTCGGCAGCGCACCCACCACGTCGAATAGCACGTCCCGCAGTCGGCCCACGTTCTCGCCGAACACTCGCAGCACCTCGGTGTGCGAGACGCCGTCGCCCGTCTCGGCCCCCGCGTCCAGGTCCGTCACCAGCGCGAGCGAGGTGTAGCAGAGCCCCAGCTCGCGGGCGAGCACGGCCTCTGGGTGCCCGGTCATCCCGACCACCGACCAGCCCATCGCGGCGTGCCACCGGGACTCGGCGCGGGTCGAGAAGCGCGGCCCCTCGACGACCACCATCGTCCCGCCGTCCACCGCGTCCCAGGCCCGCCCCCGCGCGACCTTCAGGGCGGCCCCGCGCCCCTCGGGGCAGTACGGGTCGGCGAACGTCGTGTGCACCACGTTCGGCACCGTCCCGTCGGGCAGCGGCTGGCCGTCGAAGTACGTCTGCGTCCGCGCCTTCGTGCGGTCCACCAGCTGGTCCGGGACCAGGAGCGTGCCCGGTCCGTACTCGGGCCGCAGCCCGCCCACCGCGCACGGGCCCAGCACCTGGCGTATGCCGAGGGAGCGCAGGGCCCACAGGTTGGCGCGGTAGTTGATGCGGTGCGGCGGCAGGTGGTGTCCGCGGCCGTGCCGCGGCAGGAAGGCGACCCGGCGCCCGGCGACCTCGCCGAGGAAGAGTGAGTCGCTCGGCGGCCCGTACGGGGTGTCCACCTGGATCTCGGTGACGTCCTCCAGGAAGGAGTAGAAACCCGATCCGCCGATCACACCGATTTCCGCGTTCGCCATCCGGTTCCCCGTCCCCTTCGCCATCTGATCAGGAGTAAGCAGCGTAAAGGGCCCCGTGTTCATAGGAACGCGGGGCCCTTCAGTTCAGTCTGTGAGGTGTCCGTCAAGCGGCGGAGGAACCACCGCTGGAGCTCTTCGACCCCGAAGCGGCGGGCGCCGACGAGGACGAGGACGACGAAGAAGACGACGCGGACGTCGAGGAGCTGGCCGAGGACGAGGCCGCGGCGGGCGTCGACGCTGGCGCGCTGCTCGACGAGGAGCCGCGGCTGTCGTTGCGGTAGAAGCCCGACCCCTTGAAGACGATGCCGACGGCGGAGAACACCTTCTTCAGGCGTCCCGCGCAGCTGGGGCACTCGGTCAGGGCGTCATCGGTGAACTTCTGCACCGCCTCGAGGCCCTCGCCGCACTCGGTGCACTGGTACTGGTACGTCGGCACTTGCTTCCTCCTGGCACTCTCACTCGATGAGTGCTAACGACGCTCAATAGTGACGCATTCCGTCGGATCAGTCCACTGTTACGGGTACGCGGTGACCGACGCCACGCGCCACGGTCCGCCCCTGGGACGCCGGTGTGAGCCGTGAGCGCAGTGCCACCAGGGTCGCCAGCGCCAGCGCCGTACCGGCCAGCGGGACCAGGAATCCGGCGCTCGCGCCCTGGGCGTCGGCGAGCTGTCCGGACGCTGTCACGCCCGCGGCCTGCCCGAGCGCCACCGCGCCCGTCAGCCAGGTGAAGGCCTCGGTGCGGGCCGACGCCGGGACCAGCGTCTCGACCAGCGTGAAGCCCGTGATCAGGGCGGGCGCGATGCACACGCCGACCAGCAGCCCGACCACCGCGAACAGCGGGACCGAGTGCACCGCCCACAGGGTGGACGCCATGAGCGTCAGCGCCGTGTATCCGAACAGGAGCCGACGCTGCGGTCCGATCTTCCAGGCGATCGCGCCGAACGCGATGCCCGCGAGCATGTTGCCCGCGGCGAACGTGCCGTACAGCAGGCCGTTCACACCCGGCTGTCCGGCCTCTTCCGCGAAGGCCGTCAGCGAGACCTGCATGCCGCCGAACACGGTTCCGATGCCGAGCAGTGCCACGGCGAGGACCCGCACACCGGGCACCGACAGGGCGGAAACCGGCTTCACGCGCGCGTGGCCGTCGATCGCGCCGCCGTTCCGTACACCCGCGTCCGCGTCGCCGCGCACGCCGTAGGCCCGCGGCTGGGTGGCGCGCTGCGCGGCGAACAGCAGGCCGCCCGCGAGGGTCAGCGCGGCCTCGGCGGCCAGACCGGCGCCCGGGTGCACCCAGGTGCACAGCGCGGTGGCGAGTACCGGCCCGACGACGAACGTGAGCTCGTCGGTGACCGACTCGAAGGCGGCGGCCGTCTGGGTCAGACGAGCGCGCTCGGGCCGGTCCAGCGCGGCGGCCCAGCGGGCCCGCACCATCGGACCGACCTGCGGTACCGAGGCACCGACCGGCACGGCGGCCACGAACAGCGCCCACAGCGACGCGTCCGTCAGTGCGAGCGTGGCGAGCAGGGCGACCGCCGTGGCGTGCACCAGGACGCCGGGGATCAGTACGGCACGCTGCCCGAAGCGGTCCGCCAGCTTGCCGCTCTGCGGGGCGAACAGGGCCATGGAGACACCGGCGACGGCGGCGACGGCGCCCGCGTTGCCGAGCGAGCCGGTGGTGTGCTGGACCAGCAGGACGATCGACATCGTCAGCATGGCGAAGGGCTGCCGCGCGGCGAAGCCGGGCAGGACGAACGAGAGAGCGCCAGGAATGCGCAGGAGCTGCCCGTATCCGGGACGGGAGCCGGAGCCCGAGTAGGAGCCCGAGTCCGAGTCGGAGCTGACCGTGGATGCCACGGCCTAGGCCTTTCTGCCGCCTGGTAGCGCGCCCGTATTGACGACGCCGAGAGCTGTCCTCTTGCGCAGGAACGTCGGTGATACCCGGCCCCTGCACAGGGCCGCGGCCGCCGTGCGGTCGCGCCAGCTCTGCATCAGGCAGAGGTGGTTCTTTTCAGTGTTCCTTCATAGTAAGGGTTCATGCGCGTCTCCGCCTCTGAAAAGCGCAAGCAAAGCAGCTTTCTGCCTGTGATTAACCAGACGTTCGCTTGCCGCGCCCAGAGGTGCGCCCAGAGGCGGGCCCAGTGGCGGTCCCAGAGGCACGCCCGCCCCTGGCCCCGCCCCGCGTACCGCCCCCGGTCCCCAGCCACCCCGCCAGCTTTCCGCCCTGCCCGACCGCCCGAAGCCGCTGCTCAGCGGCGTCGCGTACCGGATCGGTCGCGACCACCAGCAGCTCGTCCTCGCGCATCAGCACGGTGTTCGGCTGCGGTACGAAGGACTTCCCGCTCCGTACGACCAGCGTGACGGCGGCGCCCGGAGGCAGCCGCAGCTCCCCGACCTCCACCCCGTGCATCCGCGACTTCGGCGGGATCGCCACCGACAGCAGATGGCCGCGCAGCCGCTCCAGTGGCGCCGACTCGATCCCCAGGTCCGCCGCCTCCGACGAGTCGCCGAGCCGCAGCGCCTTGGCCAGCCAGGGCAGCGTCGGCCCCTGCACCAGGGTGTAGACGACGACCAGGACGAAGACGATGTTGAAGATGCGGTCACTGCCCTCGATCCCCGTCACCAGCGGAATCGTGGCCAGGATGATGGGCACGGCGCCGCGCAGCCCGGCCCAGGACATCAGGGTCTGCTCCTGCCACGGCAGCCGGAACGGCAACAGGCTGACCAGGACGGACACGGGCCGCGCGACCATCGTCAGGACGAGGCCCACCACGATCGCGGGCAGAGCGTCCGGCAGCAGGTCACTCGGCGTGACCAGCAGCCCGAGCAGGACGAACATGCCGATCTGGGCGAGCCAGCCCAGACCGTCGGCGAAGCCCCGGGTCGCCGCCCAGTGCGGCAGCCTGGCGTTGCCGAGGACCATCGCGGCCAGGTAGACGGCGAGGAAGCCACTGCCCTGGGCCAGCGCCCCGGCGGCGTAGGCCGCGACGGCGATCGCCATCACCGCGATCGGGTAGAGGCCGGACGCGGGCAGTGCCATATGCCGGATGCCGTACGCGCCAAGCCAGCCCACCGCGAGGCCGACCGTGGCCCCGATGGCCAGCTGGAGGGCGATCTTGCCGACGAGCATGTACCAGCTGTCGATCGGACCCACGGTGGAGAAGGCCACCACCAGGATCACCACCGGGGCGTCGTTGAAGCCGGACTCGGCCTCCAGGACGCCGGTCACCCGGGACGGCAGTGGCACCCGGCGCAGCACCGAGAAGACCGCCGCCGCGTCGGTGGAGGAGACCACCGCGCCGATGATGAGCGCCTGCTGCCACTCAAGCCCGACCAGATAGTGCGCACCAGCCGCCGTGATGCCCACGCTCGTCGCGATGCCGACGGTCGACAGCGCCGCCGCCGCGGGAAGCGCGGGTTTGACCTCCTTCCACTGGGTGCCCAGGCCACCTTCGGCCAGGATCACCACCAGTGCGGCATAGCCGATCACCTGCGTCAGCTCGGCGTCGTCGAAGCCCAAGCCGCCGATGCCGTCCTGGCCGAGCGCCATCCCGATTCCCAGGTACAGGAGCAGGCTGGGCAGTCCGCTGCGCGAGGAGACGCGCACCGCGACGACGGCGATGAGCAGCACGAGCGAGCAGACGAGAAGGAGCTGGTTCAACTGGTCGACAGTCAGCGGCTGTTCCTTTCACGAGTGACAGGACTTAGTTAACTTGTCTAGTTACCCTACCTAATCTTGACGCGTTCCTTACGGTCCTGATCATCGGTGCGATATACCTTGCGGACACCGCGTCCAGGGCCGCTATGCCCTCCGCCTATGGTTGCTCCAGCACTCCAGGACCGCTCTGCCACTCGCCTGACTCGAAGGCTCTCGAAGGCGAACGAAGACCCACAAGGACAGCGATGCCCGCGAACACCACCGCCCCTTCCGGTCAGCGGACCGGCAGGAAGAAGGGGCGACGCGCCCGCCTGATCGTGATCGTGCTGGTGTTGGCGCTGATCGCAGCCGTGGGCTACGGCGCCTACTGGAGCATCAGTACGGTGCGTGCCTCCTTCCCGCAGACCAAGGGGACGATCAAGCTCGAAGGCCTCGCAGGGCCCGTCGACGTACGGCGGGACGGCAACGGCATTCCGCAGATCTACGCCGAGACGGACGAGGACCTGTTCAAGGCCCAGGGCTATGTCCAGGCGCAGGACCGCTTCTGGGAGATGGACGTACGGCGGCACCTCACCTCCGGTCGGCTGTCCGAGATGTTCGGCAAGGGCCAGATCGACAACGACGAGTTCCTGCGCACACTCGGCTGGCACCGGGTGGCGAAGGAGGAGTACGACACCAAGCTCTCCGCCGAGACCAAGAAGTACCTGCGGGCCTACGCCGACGGGGTCAACGCGTACCTCAAGGGCAAGAACGGCGAGGACGTCTCCGTCGAGTACGCGGCCCTCGGGTTCACCAACGACTACAAGATCGAGAAGTGGACGCCGGTCGACTCGGTGGCCTGGCTCAAGGCCATGGCCTGGGACCTGCGCGGGAACATGAAGGACGAGATCGACCGCTCCCTCATGTACAGCAGGCTCGGCCCGAAGCAGATCGCCGACCTGTACCCCGAGTACCCGTACGACCTGCACAAGCCGATCATCGAGGGTGGTGCGGTCGACCGCACCACCGAGACGTACGACCCCAAGGGCACGCCGTCGCAGACTGACGGGGGTACGGGCGCTGAAGCGGGCACGGGTACGGGTACGGGTACGGGCACTGGCGCCGGCACCCAGCAGGGGGCAGCAGGCACGGGCACAGGCACCGGTACGGGCACAGGAACAGGCACCGGCCTAGCAGGCGGCGAGACCGTCCCCGACGGCACGACCACCCAGCTCTCCGGCCTCTCCGAGATCCTGGACGATCTCCCCGACGGCCTCGGCCCGAACGGCTCCGGCATCGGCTCCAACTCCTGGGTGGTCTCCGGCGCCCACACGACCACCGGCAAGCCGCTGCTCGCCAACGACCCGCACCTGGCTCCCCAGCTGCCGTCGATCTGGTACCAGATGGGCCTGCACTGCACGGGCGACGCCAAGAAGTGCCAGTACGACGTCTCCGGCTACACCTTCGCTGGCCTGCCGGGTGTGATTATCGGCCACAACCAGGACATCGCCTGGGGCATGACCAACCTCGGCGCCGACGTCACCGACCTCTACCTGGAGAAGCTCCAGGGAGACGGCTACCTGCGCGACGGCAAGGTCCAGCCCTTCGAGACCCGCCGGGAGACCATCAAGGTCGCGGGCGGCAAGAACAAGAAGATCACGGTCCGCGAGACCGGCAACGGCCCGCTCCTCTCCGACCGCAGCAAGGAACTGGGCACGGTCGGCCAGGAGGCACCGAACGGCGGCGGTGCGCCCGACCGCGCCGACGGCTACGCGGTGTCGCTGCGCTGGACCGCCCTGGAGCCGGGCAAGTCGATGGACGCGGTCTTCGCGCTGAACAAGGCCAAGGACTTCAAGGAGTTCCGGCGGGCCGCCGCCGACTTCGAGGTGCCCTCGCAGAACCTGATCTACGCGGACACCGAGGGCAATATCGGCTACCAGGCGCCGGGCAAGATCCCCACCCGCGGCAAGGGCGACGGCTCGCTCCCCGCGCCCGGCTGGGACACGGCGTACGACTGGACCGGCTACATCCCGCAGAGCGCGCTGCCGTACGCGTACAACCCCAAGCGCGGCTACATCGTCACCGCCAACCAGGCCGTGGTCGACGCCGAGAAGTACCCGTACAAGCTCACCGAGGACTGGGGGTACGGGGCGCGCAGCCAGCGGATCAACGATCTCATCGCCTCGAAGATCAAGAACAACGGCAAGATCTCGACCGACGACATGCGCACCATGCAGCTGGACAACAGCAGCGAGATCGCCAAGATGCTGACACCCAAGCTGCTCAAGATCGACATCTCGGACTCCTACGTCCGTGAGGCGCAGCAGCTCCTGGAGGGCTGGGACTACACCCAGGACGCCGACTCGGCGGCCGCCGCGTACTTCAACGCGGTCTGGCGGAACGTCCTCAAGCTGTCCTTCGGCGACAAGCTGCCCAAGGAGCTGCGGGTCAAGGGCGAGTGCATCCGCGTCGCACCGGCCAAGAACACCGGTCCGGTGGACGACCCGAACAAGCGGGTGAGCGAGTGCGGCAAGCGGGCCGCGGACGCGGCCCAGCCGGACGGCGGCGACCGCTGGTTCGAGGTGGTCCGCAGCATCCTCGACGACCAGGACAACGAGTGGTGGCACTCGCCCGGGTCGCGCCTGGACGAGGAGACCAAGACCCGCGACCAGCTCTTCGCCCGCGCCATGAAGGACGCCCGCTGGGAGCTGACCGCCAAGCTGGGCAAGGACATCGACAGCTGGAGCTGGGGCCGCCTGCACACCCTGGAGCTGAAGAACCAGACCATCGGTACCGAGGGCCCCGGCTTCATGAAGTGGATGCTCAACCGCGGTCCGTGGAAGCTGGGCGGCGGCGAGGGCGCGGTCAACGCCACCGGCTGGAACGCGGCGGGCGGTTACGCCGTGACCTGGGTGCCGTCGATGCGGATGGTGGTGAACCTGGACGACTTCGACAAGTCCAAGTGGATCAACCTCACCGGTGCGTCGGGGCACGCCTACAGCTCGAACTACACCGACCAGACGGACAAATGGGCCAAGGGCGAGCTGCTCGACTGGCCGTTCAGCGAACAGGCGGTCAAGGACAGCACCGCCGCCCACCTGGTGTTCAGGCCGTAGGACTCCGCGGCTCGTACTGACCCGTCCCGGCCCTACGGGTGTCAGGCGGTGAACCGCCTGACACCCGACGGCGTCACCACCGCGTCTACGGGGTGGTCGTGCGGCTCCCTGGGGACCCGCGCGACCACTTCGTGGTCGTAGAGCAGCACCACCAGGACCGGGTCGGCGCCCGCCTTCGCCAGCCGGTCCAGCACCCGGTCGTACGAGCCGCCGCCCCGGCCGAGCCGCAGCCCGCCGGAGTCCACCGCGAGCCCGGGCAGCAGGACGACGTCCGCCTCCAGGACGGCGTCCGGGCCGAGCCGCGCGCCGTCGGGCTCCAGGAGTCCGCGCCCCGCGCGCGCGAGGTGCTCGTCTCCGTCGTACGCGGCCCAGTCGAGGTCGTTGTCCGCGAGCAGCACCGGGAGCAGGACGCGTACCCCGCGCGCGTGAAGGTCCGTCAGCAACGCGCGCGTGCCCGGCTCCCGGCCAACCGACACATAGGCCGCGACGGTGCCCGCCTCCGCGAGCTCATCGAGTTCCCGCGCGCGTTCGGCGAGAACCGCGGCGGCGTTCTGTGCGTCCTGTGGGGTGAGTTGGCGTCGGCGGTCGAGGAGCTCTCGGCGCAGGGCGCTCTTCTCGGTGGGGCCGGTACCGTCGTCACTGCCGGTGTTCACAACTGTTTCACAAACCTCTCTTTGTACCCGTCAGGGAACGAAATAACGGGAGGGGCGCCTTCCGTACATACGTACCGGTTACGCTTCGGAGCATGACTGAGACGCACCCCAAGATCACCAAAGCTGTCATCCCGGCAGCAGGCCTCGGTACCCGCTTCCTTCCGGCCACCAAGGCCACACCGAAGGAAATGCTGCCCGTAGTCGACAAGCCGGCGATCCAGTATGTGGTCGAAGAGGCCGTCTCCGCCGGTCTGGACGATGTCCTCATGGTCACCGGGCGCAACAAGCGCCCGCTGGAAGACCACTTCGACCGCAACTACGAACTGGAGTCGGCCCTCACCAAGAAGGGCGACCAGTCCCGACTCGCCAAGGTCCAGGAGTCCAGCGACCTTGCCACGATGCACTACGTCCGCCAGGGCGACCCCAGGGGCCTGGGTCACGCCGTCCTGTGCGCCGCCCCGCACGTCGGTCACGAGCCCTTCGCGGTGCTGCTCGGCGACGACCTGATCGACCCGCGTGACCCGCTGCTGCAGCGCATGGTCGAGGTCCAGCAGCAGCACGGCGGCAGCGTCATCGCGCTGATGGAGGTCGACCCCGCGCAGATCCACCTCTACGGCTGCGCGGCCGTCAAGCCGACCGGCGAAGGCGACGTCGTCCAGATCACCAGCCTGGTCGAGAAGCCCGACCCGGCCGACGCGCCGAGCAACCTCGCGATCATCGGCCGCTACGTCCTGGACCCGGCCGTCTTCGGGATACTCCGCAAGACCGAGCCGGGCCGCGGCGGCGAGATCCAGCTCACCGACGCACTCCAGGAGCTCGCCGCCGACGAGGAGCTTGGTGGCCCGGTGCACGGCGTGGTCTTCAAGGGCCGCCGCTATGACACCGGCGACCGTGGCGACTACCTGCGTGCCATTGTCAGACTCGCGTGCGAACGTGAAGACCTGGGCCCGGACTTCCGGACCTGGCTGCGTGATTACGTCACCGAGGAGATGCAGGGATCTTGAGCACCAGCGCGACGGAACAGATCTCCGGCCAGACCCACATCTGGTCGGTGACCGAGCACCTTGAGGACATCCTGGCAGCGGTCCGCCCGCTCGAACCCATCGAGCTCCAGCTGCTGGACGCCCAGGGCTGCGTTCTCGTCGACGACATCACGGTGCCCGTCTCGCTGCCGCCCTTCGACAACAGCTCCATGGACGGGTACGCGGTCCGTACGGCTGATGTCGCGGGCGCCAGCGAGGAGTTCCCCGCCGCCCTGGAGGTCATTGGCGACGTCGCGGCGGGCAGCGCCGGTGGCCTCACCGTCGGCCCGGGGCAGGCCGCCCGCATCATGACCGGTGCGCCGCTGCCGCCGGGCGCCGAGGCCGTCGTCCCCGTGGAGTGGACCGACGGAGGCCTCGGCGAGGGCCCCGTCGGCACGATGACCCCGCACAGTGCCGCTCCCGAAGGCGCCTCCGGTGAGGTCAGCGTGTACCGCCCCGCCGCGGCCCGTGCGCATGTACGCGCGCGTGGCAGCGACGTACAAGCCGGTGAGCGCGCCCTGGCCGCCGGGACCGTGCTCGGCCCCCCGCAGATCGCCCTGCTCGCCGCGATCGGCCGCGCCAGGGTGCGGGTGCGCCCCCGCCCCCGCGTGGTCGTGCTCTCCACCGGCAGCGAACTGGCTCAGCCCGGTGAGGAGTTGACCGAAGGCCGGATCTACGACTCCAACAGCTTCGCGCTCACCGCCGCGGCCCGCGACGCGGGCGCCCTTGCCTACCGCGTCGGAGCCGTCGCCGACGACGCCGAGACGCTGCGCGCCACGATCGAGGACCAGCTGATCCGCGCCGACCTCCTGGTCACCACGGGCGGCGTCAGCGTCGGCGCGTACGACGTCGTCAAAGAAGCCCTCTCCCAGGTGGGCGACGAGGACGAGGCGGGCAGCGGCATCGAGTTCCGCAAGCTGGCGATGCAGCCGGGCAAGCCCCAGGGCTTCGGCTCCATCGGCCCCGACCACACCCCGCTGCTCGCCCTGCCCGGGAACCCTGTCTCGTCGTATGTCTCCTTCGAGCTCTTCGCGCGCCCCGCGATCCGCGCGCTGATGGGCCTGCCGGATGTGCACCGCGAGACGGTCCGCGCGGTGCTGCGGGCCGAGAAGGCGCTGAGCTCCCCGGCGGGGAAGCGGCAGTTCCTGCGGGGCTCGTACGCACCGGGCGAGGGCACGGTCACCCCGGTGGGCGGCGCGGGCTCCCACCTCATCGCGGCCCTCGCGCAGGCCGACGCGTTGATCGTGATCCCGGAGGACACCACCGAGGTCGAGCCCGACACCGAGCTGGACGTGGTACTGCTCGGCTGAGTACCTCCCGGTGCGGGTACCGTGTCTGCCCACACAGGGCCAGTACACGGGCCCGCACAGGCCCCACCGGGAGCGCCACGCATGACCACGCAGGACCGACTGACACACATCGACGAAGCGGGCGCCGCCCGAATGGTCGACGTCTCCGAGAAGGACGTGACCGCGCGCACCGCGCGGGCCACCGGCCGGGTGCTTGTCGCGCCCCGCGTGGTCGAGCTGCTGCGCGGCGAAGGGGTACCCAAGGGCGACGCCCTCGCCACCGCCCGTATCGCGGGCATCATGGGCGCCAAGCGCACCCCGGACCTGATCCCGCTCTGCCACCCGCTCGCGGTGTCCGGGGTGAAGCTGGACCTGTCGGTGGCCGATGACGCGGTCGAGATCGTCGCCACGGTGAAGACCACCGACCGCACGGGCGTGGAGATGGAGGCCCTGACAGCCGTCTCGGTGGCCGCCCTCACCGTCGTCGACATGGTCAAGGCGGTCGACAAGGGCGCGGTCATCACGGACGTACGGGTCGAGGAGAAGACGGGCGGGAAGTCCGGCGACTGGGCGCGCTCCACGCGGGAAGGCACGCAGCCATGACGTCGCGGTCCGGCCCGGCACAGTCGGGTACGTCGTCGCAGCCCGGCCCGTCGCCGCTGCGCGCCCTCGTCGTCACCGCGTCCAACCGCGCCGCGGCCGGTGTGTACGCCGACAAGGGAGGCCCGATACTCGCCGACGGCCTCGCCGCCATGGGCTTCGAGGTCGACGGGCCGCGGGTCGTCCCCGACGGAGACCCCGTCGAGCAGGCCCTGCGCGCGGGCGCCGCCGCCGGATACGACGTCATCCTCACCACCGGCGGCACCGGCATCTCGCCCACCGACCGCACCCCCGAGGCCACCCGCCGCGTCCTCGACTACGAGATCCCCGGCATCCCGGAGGCGATCCGCGCGTACGGCACCGCCAAGGTGCCCACCGCCGCGCTCTCCCGTGGCCTGGCCGGAGTCGCCGGGCACACGCTGATCGTGAACCTGCCGGGGTCGACGGGCGGAGTGCGTGACGGGCTCGCCGTACTGGGGAAGGTGCTGACGCACGCCGTCGAACAGATCCGCGGCGGCGACCACCCCAGACCCGGGAGTCCGAGCTGAACGGCCCCTCCTGGCCCGTGGAACTGGCGGACGGCGATATCGTCCTCCGCCCCATAAAGCTGCGCGACCAGCGGTCCTGGCGTGAGGTCAACCGCCGCAACCGCGAGTGGCTGCGCCCCTGGGAGGCGACTATTCCGCCGCCCGTACCCGGCGGACTTCCCGCCCGGCGGCCCACGTACCGCCAGATGGTGCGCCATCTGCGCGCGGAGGCCAACGCGGGGCGGATGCTGCCCTTCGTCATCGACTACCAGGGGCACCTCGTCGGGCAGCTGACGGTCGCCGGGATCACCTGGGGCTCGATGTGCTCGGGCCATATCGGCTACTGGGTCGACCAGTCGGTCGCGGGCCGCGGGGTGATGCCCGCCGCGGTGGCGCTGGCGGTCGACCACTGCTTCCGCACGGTCGGGCTGCACCGGGTCGAGGTATGCATTCGCCCGGAGAACGGGCCAAGTCGCCGGGTGGTGGAGAAACTCGGATTCCGCGGGGAGGGGATGCGGCCGCGCTATCTCCACATTGACGGGGCCTGGCGGGACCATCTGGTGTTCGCGCTCACCGTCGAAGAGGCGACCGACGGGCTGCTGAACCGCTGGCACCAGGCACAACACGGGAACTCTCATAAATAAAATAAGTGTTCGAATACTAGGGTCAGTTGACCCGCTATATGCCCGGGATTGAAGGCTGCTGATCGCACCAGTCACAAAAAAAGTTCGAGATATCAGCCAGATCGTGCGACACACCGGCGCAATTGGCAGATGGCCTCACGCAAACCCCTCTACCGTGTGAGCGTGAGCAGCAGCGGCCTCATCTACGCAGTCATCGTCGGGGCCTGGGCCGCCTACTTGGTGCCGATGTGGCTCCGCAGGCAGGACGAGCTCAATGAGGCCCGTCCGACGGAACGCTTCAGCACGGCCATCCGGTTGCTGTCCGGCCGGGCGGGTATGGAGCGCCGGTACGCGAAGGACCTGCGGCAGCGCACCGAAGAGGATGAGCCCGGGACCGGCCCGGACGCTGGCACCGAGCCCGTGACGGGTTCCCGCGCCATCGACGTCCGGTCCTCCGCCATGCCCTCCGCGCCCGCCGTACCCTCGGACGCCGAGCACCCGGACTCGGCCCCGGCCCGGCGCGCACGCCAGGGCGCAGGGACCGGCGCTGGCGGGTCGGGCGGTGCTGGCGTTGCGGGCCAGGAGGCCGCCGCGCGGGCCCGGCGCTCGAAGGTACTCGCACGCCGCCGCCGTACCACGGTGGCGCTCTTCTTCGCCTTCAGCGTCGGCGCGATCGTCGCGGCCGTCGGCGGCCTGGGGTTCCTCTGGGCGCCCGCCGCCCCCGCCGCCCTGCTCAGCGCGTACATCGTGTATCTGCGCTCCCAGGAGCGCCGCCGCTTCACGTACACCATGGACCGGCGCCGTGCCGAGTTCGCCGCACAGCGGCTGCGCGAGCGCCGCACCGGCACCCGACGCCCCGCGACACCCGCCGCCGATCCTGACGACCACCCCGAACCGGCCCCCGAGCCGGGACTCTCCGCGCTCGCCGCCGACCGCCGTGCGCTCGTCGAGCAGACCGATCACGCCGAGTGGGTCGACCAACAGCGGGAGCGCGAGCGCGGCACGGCCCGCGGCGAGAGCTGGGACCCGGTCCCGGTGCCACTGCCGACCTACGTCACGGCACCGGTCGCCCCGCGCGCCACCACCAGCGTCGACCTGGGCGCACCCGACACCTGGAGCTCGGCCCGCTCCAGCGCCGCCGAACCCGCCGCGACGGACCGCGCCCCCCACGCGCCCCCGCCCGCCGACGACACCCCCACCCCAGACGCCACCCCAGACGCCCAGGCCCCGGCCCGCCGAGCCGCCGCAGGCCGCCGCTCCCGCGAGCGCGGCCGCACCCCCCTCTTCGACCAGTACGCCGACGGCGACCGCCCCCGCGCCGCCAACGAGTGACCCCGCAGCGCACCCCACCCCTCCCGGCCACCGAGCTGACCAGCCAGGGAACGGATTTCCAAGCACCCCGATCGGAGTGCTAAGGTTTCACACGTCGCAAGGGCCTGTGGCGCAGTCTGGTAGCGCACCTCGTTCGCATCGAGGGGGTCTGGGGTTCAAATCCCCACAGGTCCACCAGCGACTGTTCTTGAGTTAGCTCAGGAATGGTGACGAGATCCCGTCCGATCATTTTGATCGGGCGGGATCTCGTCGTTTCTGACCTCAGTTCTGACCCCAGTGATGAGGAGGGTGTGTGCGATTCGCGCTGGACGCACTGTTCGCTGACGTGCCCGCGGAGCAGGTCGATGAGGCGCGTGAGTTCTACGAGTCGAGGGAGGCAGGCCGGGGCCCCAGCACACTGCGGGAGCTCAAGGAGGCACGCGCGAGGAGGCCTGCTCCTCGTGCCGCCCATCCGCCTGCCATCGACGAGACGATCGAAACCGCGGAAGCGCGCGTCCCTGTCAGGGTCTTCACGCCTGTCGCCGGTCCGCCGCGGGGCGTCTATCTGGACATACACGGCGGCGGCTTCTACATGGACTCCGCGGCGGGAGGGGACACGCGCAACCGCGAGCTCGCGGACGCCCTGCAACTCGCCGTGGTCAGCGTCGACTACCGGCTGGCCCCTGAGCACCCCTGGCCGGCGGCACCCGACGACTGTGAAGCGGCGGCGCTCTGGCTGGTCGAAGAAGCCGATGCCCGCTTCGGGACGTCCCGGCTTGCTATCGGCGGGACCTCCGCGGGAGCCACACTCGCTCTGGCGACCCTGCTCCGGCTGAGAGACCGAGGAGCCGTTGGCCGATTCACCGGCGCCGCACTCCAGTTCGGCACGTACGACTTGAGCGCACGAACCCCGGGCGGTCGCCGCATCGCGGACGAATACTTCCTCCAGGCGTACGTCGGCCAGGTGGAAGACCGCACCGTTCCTGATATCTCTCCCCTCTACGGTGTTCTTCGCGGGCTCCCCCCGACGCTGCTGGTCGTCGGAAGCGCAGACGTGTTGCTGGAAGACAACCTGGCGTTGGCAGGTCGGTTGTCAGCGGCCGACAACGACGTCGAGGTCCGGGTCTACCCCGGCGCACCCCACGGCTTTACGGGCCACCCCACGGCGATGGCCAGGACGGCGCTCAGCGGCGTCGACTCCTGGCTGCGCGACCGGATTGCGCAAGCGTAGGGACGTTCGGGTTTTCCCGGTCACCGTGATGTCCGAAGGCGCCGCTGGGCCGCGCGTACGGCCACCTTGGTCAAGTCCTTGGCGTGGTAGTAGGCGTGCACGACGTACGCGGTGGGCAGGCCGTCCAGGTGGCGCAGGCGTCCTCTGGCGCCCGACCTGCGCTCCAGAAGCTCCCGGAACAGCGCCTCGTACCTCGGTACGATCCGCGCCGGATCGTACTGGCGGCCCTTGTCCAAGGCGGCCCGGCCCATACGCTTGCGCCGTTCGTCGTCCTGGATCAATTGCAGCAGCGCGTCCGTCATGGCGTCGGGGTCGCGCCGCGGAACGAGCAGTCCGTCCACGCCGTGGTCGATGATCTCGCCCGGCCCGAGTGGGCAGTCGGTGCTCACCACCGGCAGGCCGACTCGCATCGCCTCGACGATGGTCATGCCGAAGGCCTCCGTGTTCGAGGAGACGGCCAGCACGGAAGCCTTGGCCATCTCGGGTTCGACGGGCGTGACCGAGCCCATCAGTGTCACACCGTCCCCGAGCCCCAGTTGGTCGATGAGTTGGGCCAGCATCTTCTTCTGGGGGCCTGTGCCGTACAGCTTCAGCTCCCAGTCCGGCCGCTCGGTCCGGACTTTCGCGAAGGCCCGGATCAGGTCCGCGTACCGCTTCACGGGGGCCAGCCGACCGACCGCGACCACACACTTGGCGTCCAGCGTGCTGGGCCGAACTCCCGGGTCAGGGGCGCTGTTGGGAATCGCCTCGACGCGTACGCCTGGCAGCCGGAACTTGCGACGATAGGTCGCGGCGTCCGCCTCAGTGACGGTGGTGATCGCGTCGAGCCGTGGGTACACCCGGCGCAACTTGAGGTTCAGCGGGGTGGGATGGACGTCGAGCGTCAGGTGTTCCTGGCCGATACGGACCAGGCGGCGCGGGGCCTGGCGGGCGATGTGGACGTTGAGGCCGGGGCGGGTTCCGATCACGATCTCGGCGTCCAGGCGGGCCAGGTCGGCGGCGATCCGTTCGTCGGTCAGCTCGCTGTACTGGGGGTAACGGCCGTCCTCGGGCGGGAAGACCCGTGAGGGCCGTCTCGCGAGGGGGAGATCGCCCTCGTACGAGTCGCTGTTCTTCCGCATGTCCACCAGGAACCGCAGCCGTACCCGCGGGCTGACACGCAGCTGGGGTTTGGTCCGGAACCGGAAGACGGCGACGATCTCGACGTCATGCCGCTCGGCCAGGGCGTTGGCGAGATTGATGGTGGTGCGAATGGTCCCGCCGATTCCATCGGCATGGTGAATCAGGAACGAAATGCGCATATGTCCATCGTCCCGAGCGAGATGCGCAAAGCGAGCGTGACACGGTGGGCCCGTGTCACGACCACTCGACGGAGAACGCGCCTAGCCGTCCACGCAGATGGCCTGGACCGTGAAGCGTCTGCTCGCCTGGCGCCGCGACCTCGGTGCTGTCCGAGACGATCTCGTGTCCACTGAAGCCGGAGGGGCCGGGAGGGCCCTGTGGCCCTTCGGGACCTGCCGGGCCGGGCTCGCCCTGGGGTCCTTGCGGGCCCGCCGGTCCCTGGGGGCCCTCCTTGTTCCAGCTGACCGGCGACTCGTTCGGTCGGCACGCGTCGGGGCTTTCGACGATGCGGGTACGGCCGTTGCCGTCGCTGACGCACGCGTGGATGACGTCCTCGTCGTCGGTGGCGTAGGCGATGCTGCCCAGAACCGTCGCGCAGACGAGCGTCCCAGCGCCGAACATCGCGGCGACGCGTACCGTCGATCTCCGGGGCCTACTCCTGGGCCTGGTCTCCGTCATGGTGGTGCCTGCGGGGCTCGGGCGCGGAGCGGTTGCCCGCGCTCTCCGCCGCTATGCCATGGCGGTCGGCGGTATCCACATCCGGCGACGGCCGTTCGGGCCAGCCGACGGGCGAATACCCCACGTTCGGGTGCCGGTCGGTGCCTCCTGGCTCACACGTTCCCAGGTTTGCCACGCCCTGGACCACATCCTGGACGGCCTGGAGCGCAAGCGCGGGCAAGCCTTCAGCGGGTGACCAGGAGTCCGCGGCTGCGCAGCACGTAGCGCTCGATCGGTGCGAACACCAGCAGGTCGATCGCGATCCCGACCACCAGGATCAACAGGATCGCGGTCAGCACGAGTGGCATGTCCTGGTAGGCGCGTCCGGTCTCCAGGAGTTGGCCCAGGCCAGCGCCCAGGTCGGGTGAGTGGGCGATGATCTCGGCCGCCATCAGCGACCGCCAGGAGAACGCCCAGCCCTGCTTGAGTCCGGAGAGATAGCCGGGCAGGGCGGCGGGCAGCAGCACATGCCGTACGCCGGTGAGTCCGGTGGCGCCGATGACGCGCCCCGCGCGCAGGTAGAGCGGCGGGATCTGGTCGATGCCGGAGACCAGGCCGTTGGCGATCGACGGGACCGCGCCGAGCAGCACCACCGCGAAGATCATGGAGTCAGTGAGCCCGAACCAGATGATGGCGGCCGGTACCCAGGCGACGGACGGCAGCGACTGGAGCCCGGTCAGCAGCGGACCGATCGCGGTCCGTACGAACCGCACCTTCGCGACGAGCAGGCCCAGCGGCGTTCCGATGGCGACGGCGATCAGGAAGCCGAGGACCCCGCGCGAGACGCTCGTCCAGATCACGTCGAACAGCGTGCCCTTGTACCACTGGTCGACCAGGGTGTCCCAGACCTGGAGCGGGCCGGGAAGCTGGTAGTCCTCCTTGATCTCGAGGACGTACGCGAGCTGCCAGGCGGCCAGCACCAGAACGATGGCGGTGACGGGCGGCAGGACCCGGTGCAGGAGCACCTGGCCGATCGGGGTGCGGGAGGTGGCGTGGGTCTCGAGCGCGTCGAGCCCTGCCTCGAGTTCCGTCAGATCGGTTGACTGGTCTGATGTCGACCGGTCCGATGTGGAGTCAGTGGTGGCCATGTCGGCGGATCTCCCCCCGCAGGTGTTCGGTGATCTCGATGGACAGGCTGGCGACCGCGGCGTCTTCCACGCGACGCGGCTGCGGGTAGTCGACCTGCCATTCGTGGGCGATGCGCCCGGGCCGGGAGGACAGCAGTACGACGCGCTGCGCGAGGCGGACGGCCTCGCGGACGTTGTGGGTGACGAAGAGAACGGAGACCTGCGTCTCGGCCCAGATCCGCGTCAGCTCCTCGTGCAGGACGTCCCGCGTGATCGCGTCAAGCGCCGCGAACGGCTCGTCCATCAGGAGGAGTTGGCTGTCCTGGGCGAGGGCCCGCGCCAGCGCGACCCGCTGCCGCATGCCGCCGGACAGCTCGTGTACGCGCTTTCGGTGGGCGCCCTTGAGGCGCACCAGCTCCAGCAGCCGCTCGGCCTCGCCGCGGCGCTCTGGCTTGGGCAGACCGCGTGTCTTCAGCGCCAGTTCGATGTTCTGGCCCGCGGTGAGCCAGGGGAACAGGGCGTGCTCCTGGAACATCAGGGCAGGACGGCCACCGGGCACCTCGATGGTTCCGGCGGACGGCTTGTCCAGTCCCGCGACGAGGTTGAGCAGCGTGGACTTTCCGCAGCCGGACGCCCCCAGGAGGGTCACGAACGAGCCCGCCTCGACATCGAGGGAGATGTCGTCCAGGACGAGCTGCTGCTCACCGCGGCGGCCGAAGGACTTCGATACGTGGCTGAACCGGGCCGCGTACTCGACCGCGGGTGCCTGCTGCTGCCCCTCGGCGGGAGTCTTGACGAGTGCGGTGGGCGTCATGGGGTCACCTCCTGAGGTGTTCTGCGCGGATGGGGCGGGTGGGGCTGGTGGGGCTGGTGGGGCGAGTGAGGTTGTGCGGTTGGTGCGGTTACTTGACGCCGAGGCCGGCGTCGTCGGCGGCGGGCTTGCCTTCGGCCTTCAGCACCTTGTTGAGGAGCGAGAGGTCGTAGATGCTGTCGGTCTTGGCGTCGCTGAGGAGACCGGCCCGCACGCTGTGTTCCGCCTGGTCCCGGAGCGTCGAGGCGAGCGGGTCGTCGGTGACCTTGATCGCCTTGAACGCCGAGTCGAGTACGTCGTCCGGCAGCGACCTGCCGGTGTACGTCTCCAGGCTGGCGTTGACGTTCTTCTTCGCCTTGTCCGGGTTGGCGTTGATCCACTTGTTCGTCTTCACCGAGCCGCGTACGACGGCTTCGACGACGTCCGGGTGCTCCTTGAGGAACTTCTGCGAGACGACCAGGTGGGTGGTGACGAATGCGCCGTCCTTCCACAGGTCCTTCTCGTCCAGGAGCACCTTGCCGCCCTTGGCCACGATCGTGGAGGCGGTGGGCTCCGGCACCCATGCTCCGTCCAGGCCGCCCTGCTGGAAGGTGGTCGGGATCTCCTTGGGGTCCTGCCGGACGACGGAGACATCGCCCTTGCCGGTCTCCGCGTTGACCTTGAGATCGTTCCCGGCGAGGTAGTTGAGCAGCGCCACGTCCTGGGTGTTGCCGATCTGCGGGGTGGCGATCCGCTTGCCCTTGAGGTCGTCGAGCGACTTGATCTTGTCCGGGTTGACCACGAGCGAGGCGCCGCCGGAGGTGGCTCCGGCGACGATGCGCAGGTTTCTGCCGTCAGACTTGGTGTAGCCGTTGATCGCGGGGGACGGGCCGATCCACGTCATGTCGACGGAGTTGGCGTTGAGTGCCTCGATCGCGGAGGGGCCCGTGTTGAAGATCTGCGGCGTGACCTGCGTACCGCCCAGCTCCTTCTGCACCAGGCCGACGCTGCCCAGGCCCACCAGCGGGGTGGCATGGGTCGCGTTGGCGAAGAAGCCGATCCTCACCTTGTCGAGGCCGTCGACCTTCTCGCCCCGCGCGACGGGCGCCGTGTTCTCCGGCACCCGCTGAGATCCGTAGCCGCAGGCGGTCAGCAGCAACGGCAGGGCCGCTATCGCGGCGAGGGCACGCAGGGCGGCGCGCGGTCGGGCGGCAGACACGGAGGTGTCCTCTCAAGGGCTGGACGGCGATCTGAGACGTACGGAGCAACACGGGCGGGATCGCGGGCGGTCGCGAGCAGAGCGGCCCATTGGTACGCCGCGCCGTTCAAGGGCGTGCGGCATAGGGCATGCGAGCGTGCGGCGGCGAAGTCGGCCGGAAGGGCAGCGGGGCTCTGGCTCTGTGGTGTGGAGAGCCGGGCTCTGCGGACGGGCTCAGTGGCGCCGACAGATGGCGCTGGACGTACGTTCCAGGTCGATGTGGCGGCGGGAGGTCAGGAGCGGCAGCGAGCGGCCCGCGCGGATCAGCGTTCTCACGGCCACCTCACAGCATCCCTAGTTTTCCTACCTGGTTGGCAGAGATAGTGCCAGAGCGACGCGCTCACCCCAAGAGGGTGTCCGCATGATGGACAGACTTATCCCGTTCTGCGAGATAGGGCACGTCAGGGGTAGGTCAGGGGTTGTCCCAGGCGCTGGGGGCGTCGGCCAGCGCGGATACCTCGGCGGGCAGCTCGGCCGACGCGACGTCGGCCAGCGACACCCCGTCGAGGATCTCGCGGACGTTGGCCCGCAGCGCGATCCACAGGGGCAGCAGCGACTGGGCGGGGCCGGTGTACGACAGCTCCGGGGGGCGCACCCCGCGTACCGAGACGAGCGGTCCGTCCACGACGCGGATCACATCGGCGATGCTGATGGACTCGGCGGGCTTGGCCAGCCGGTAGCCGCCGTTGCCGCCGCGCTGGCTGAGGACGAGCCCGCCCCGGCGCATGTCGTTCAGGATGCCTTCCAGGAACTTGTGCGGGATGTCCTGGGCGTCGGAGATGGCCTCGGCCTTCAGCGGCCCGCCATCCCGCGACGCGGCAAGCTGAAGCGCGGCACGTACCGCGTAGTCCGCCCTGGCTGAGATCCGCATACGGGCATTATCCCGTAGCTGGGTGTGCGGTCGGGGCGGGCAGGGTGGTCGGGGCGGTCAGGGTGCCAGCGCGGTCAGGTAGTCGTCGAGGAGCTCGACCTGCCGCTCGGGTGGGAACGTCGCGGGGTCGAACAGCGCCTGCACCACCAGCCCGAGCACGAAGGAGTGGGCGCCAGCCGCGATGCGCGCCGGGTCCCCCGGGGGTAGTTCGCCGCGTCGTTGGGCCGCAGTGACCAGGTCGCGGAGGTTCTCGCGGCCCCGCGCGTACTTGCGGGCGTAGTCGTCGCTCAGCCCGGGGTCGGCGAGCGCGGTGTCCCAGGAGGACACCCAGATCCGGTTGGTGTCGGTGGCTTCGCCGGTCAGCGGCAGTACGTGGAGCAGTGCTGTCCGAATGGCGGGCAGACCGTCTCCGCTGGTGAGTCGGGGGCGGGCGGCGGTGCGTGCTTCGAGCAGGTCGAGGGCGTGGGCGACCAGGTCGCGCTTGGCGGGGAAGTAGTGGGTGAGCAGGCCGGTGGTCGCGCCCAGCTCGGCGGCGACGGCGCGCAGGGTCAGGCCGCCGAAGCCGTGCGCGGCCAGGACCCGCCAGACCGCCTCGGAGACGTCGCGGCGGCGGGCCTCGTGGTCCCCCTTGGTGCGTGGCATGCTGTCACCGTACATAACCATAACGCTTGTTGTGTGAATGTGAGGCCGTCGTCATGTTCTCCCTTCCTCTGCGGGACAACGCTTCCCTCCGGCCGCTTGAGATCTGGCACGCCGAGGAGTTCGCCGCGCACCTGGACCGGGCCCGCGAACACATCCGGCCGTGGGTCGGGGCGGGCTTCATCACCGACGACCTCGACGGGGCGCGGGCCACCCTGCGCCGGTACGCCGAGCGCCAGGCCGCGGACGGTGGTCGCCTCTACGGCATCTGGCTCGACGGCACGCTGGTCGGCGGCGTGATGTTCGTGGACGTCAACGCGGCGCTCGGGCTATGCGAGATCGGTTGCTGGCTGGAGCCTGCCGCGGAGGGCCTCGGCCTGGTCACCGACGCGTGCGACGCCTTGCTGGACTGGGCGTTCACCGTGCGCGGACTGCACCGCGCGGAGTGGCGCTGCCGGGCCGACAACGACCGCAGCTCCGCGGTGGCCCAGCGGCTCGGCATGACGCTGGAGGGTGTGCAGCGCGAGTACTGGCCCTGCGACGGCATCCGCCACGACAAGGAGAACTGGGCGATCCTCGCCCCCGAGTGGCGGCTCACCCGAGCCTAGGCGGGGCGACAGGACCTAGCGCGTCAACCCGGGATCAGCCGTTCACCGGGATCAGCCGTTCAGCGGCTTGGCGTAGCAGCGGCTCTCGTCGTAGTCGCGGTAGTGCCCGAACTTGGCGCACGCGGTGTACCCACTGGAGAGGTAGAGGCCGATCGCCTCCGGCTGCTTTATCCCGGTCTCCAGGACCATCCGGACCCGCCCCGCGGCCCGTGCGTCGGCCTCCAGCAGGGCGAGGAGGGTGCGGGACAGTCCCTGGCCGCGCGCCTCGGGCACGACGTACATCCGCTTGAGCTCGGCGTCCCCGTCCGCGTACCCCTCGTCGTTCTTGTCCTGGCCGCGCCAGCCGCCGGTAGCTACCGGGACGCCCAGCGCGTCGTACGCGACGAGGTACAGCCCGTGTGGCGGCCGGAACATCGACGCGTCGAGCGGGGTGGCGTCCCCCTCCTCGTCCTCCAGCTCATAGCGCTCGACGTACTCGAGCTGTACGCGGTCGTTGAGCTTGACGGCGTCGGGGTGGTCGTAGGGAAGCTGACGTATATCCATGCGGACTATCGTACTTCTATGCGGCGGTATGGTGCCCCAGTGCTCACTGTGACTTCCGTAAACGTAAATGGCCTGCGTGCCGCCGCCAAGAAGGGCTTCGTCGAGTGGCTGGCCCAGACGGACGCCGACGTCGTCTGCCTGCAAGAGGTGCGCGCGGAGCCGCAGCAGCTGCCGGATGCCGTACGGGAGCCCGACGGCTGGCACGTCGTCCACGCCCCGGCCGCCGACAAGGGGCGCGCGGGCGTCTCCCTCTATACGCGCCGGGAGCCGGACCGCGTGCGGATCGGCTTCGGGTCCGAGGAGTTCGACGGCAGCGGGCGGTACGTGGAGGCCGACCTGCCCGGCGTCACGGTCGCGAGCCTGTACCTCCCCTCGGGTGAGGTCGGCACCGAGCGGCAGGACCAGAAGGAACGGTTCATGGCCGAGTTCCTGGTGTACCTGAAGGACCTCAAGGCGCGCGCCGCGGCGGACGGCCGCGAGGTTCTGGTCTGCGGCGACTGGAACATCGCCCACCAGGAGGCCGACCTCAAGAACTGGAAGGGCAACAAGAAGAACGCCGGGTTCCTGCCGGAGGAGCGGGCGTGGCTCGGCGAGGTCTTCGAGGAGTACGTGGATGTGGTGCGGGCTCAGCACCCGGGCGTGGCGGGCCCGTACTCCTGGTGGTCCTACCGTGGCCGCGCGTTCGATAACGACGCGGGCTGGCGGATCGACTACGTCGTCAGCTCGCCCGCCCTGGCGGAGCGCGCGCTCAAGGCGTACGTGGAACGGGCGGCCAGCCACGCGGAGCGCTGGAGCGACCACGCGCCGGTGACGGTCGTCTTCGACGCGTAGGGGTTGCGGGGTTACGGGGCTACGGGGTTTTGAGGGTGGCCAGGTGGCGGTCCAGGGCCAGTGAGACCTCCGCCTCGATCACGCTCTTGGCCAGCGGACGCAGGTCGGTCAGGTCCGCGTCGGGGATGTGGGTGCGGATCGTCGTGGTGAAGAGTTCCGCCAGGGCGTCGGCGTGGTCGCGTACGCGTTTGCCCGCGTCCAGGACCGCGGCGAGAGGGACGCCCTGGCGGACCAGGGTGGCTGAGACGTCCAGCAGGCGGCGGCTGATGTGGACGATCTCGTCGCCGTCCGTGGCCAGGTAGCCGAGGTCGAGTGCGGCCGCGAGGTTCTCCGGGGTGGCCTCGTCCTCGAAGTAGTCGGCGAGTGCCTCCGGGGTGAGGCGGACCGGGGTCTCCTCGGTGGGCTCGCCGAGGCCGAGCACCTCGCCGACGTCGCGGCCGCTCTCGAAGGCCTCGGTGAGGTCGGCGATGGCGTTGAGGGTGTGGCCGCGCTCCAGGAGGGCGGTGATGGTGCGCAGGCGGGCCAGGTGGTGGGAGTCGTACCAGGCGATGCGGCCCTCGCGGCGGGGTGGCGGGAGGAGCTTGCGCTCGCGGTAGAAGCGCAGGGTGCGCACGGTGATTCCGGCCAGCTCGGCCAGTTCCTCCATGCGGTACTCGCGCGCGCCGCCGCCTGTTTGTTCGCCTTGTTCGCCTTGTACAGCCACGTTAGAACCCTATGTTGTACCGCCGGTAACTTTCTCCCGTCCGACCCCTACCCATGAGTACGGGCCTGCCCTACTCTCCAATTGTGCCAGTGGTTACTGGCGCAGTTGGTTGGGTTGGGCTGGGCTGGGCTGGGTTCGCTTCGGGAGGCGATGGCATGAGTGAGAACGGGCGTCAGCGCGAGCATGTGCGGGTGGCGGTGATCGGGTCCGGGTTCGGGGGGCTGGGGGCCGCGGTCCGGCTGCGGCGTGAGGGGATCACCGACTTCGTCGTACTGGAGCGGTCCGGTGCGGTGGGTGGCACCTGGCGGGACAACAGCTACCCGGGCTGCGCCTGTGACGTCCCCTCCCATCTGTACTCGTTCTCCTTCGCCCCCAACCCGGACTGGCCGCGTACGTTCTCCGGGCAGGAGCACATCTGGGCCTACCTGGAGCAGGTCGCCGACACCTTCGGGCTGCGGCCGCACATCCGGTTCAACTCCGAGGTGACGCGGATGCGTTGGGACGCGGACGAGTTGCGGTGGGAGGTGGACACCGCGGCAGGAGCGACGCTGACCGCCGATGTCGTCGTGTCGGCCACCGGGCCGCTGTCCGATCCGAAGGTCCCCGACATTGACGGGATCGACGGCTTTACGGGGAAGGTGTTCCACTCGGCGCGCTGGGACCACGACTACGACCTGCGCGGCAAGCGCGTCGCCATGGTCGGCACCGGCGCGTCCGCGATCCAGATCGTCCCGGAGATCCAGCGCGAGGTCGCCCAGCTGACCCTGTTCCAGCGCACCCCGCCCTGGGTGCTGCCCCGCGTCGACCGCGCGATCACCGGCCCCGAGCGCTGGCTGCACGGCCGACTGCCGGTCACCGCCGCCGCCCGGCGCGGCATCCTCTGGGGGATCCGGGAGCTCCAGGTCCAGGCGTTCACCAAACGCCCCAACGAGCTGGGGCTGGTGGAGACGGTTGCCAAGCGCCATATGCGCCGGGCCGTCAAGGACCCGGCCCTGCGGGCGAAGTTGACCCCGGACTACCGCATCGGATGCAAGCGCATCCTGCTGTCCAACTCCTACTATCCGGCGCTCACCCAGCCCAACGTGGACGTCGTCGCCAGCGGGCTGCGCGAGGTGCGGGGCAACACCGTCGTCGCCACGGACGGCAGCACGGCCGAGGTCGACGCGATCATCTTCGGTACGGGGTTCCGCGTCACCGACATGCCGATCGCGGAGCGCGTCGTCGGCGCCGACGGGCAGACCCTCGCCGAGACCTGGAAGGGCGGTATGAAGTCGCTGCGCGGGGCGACGGCGCCGGGCTTCCCCAACTGGATGACGATCATCGGCCCGAACACCGGACTCGGGAACTCCTCGATGATTCTGATGATCGAGTCCCAGCTGAACTATCTGGCTGACTACATGCGCCAATTGGACCTGCTGGGCGGCCGGGCCGCGCTCGCCGCCCGCCCGTCGGCCGTGGCCGCCTGGAACCGCCGTGTGCAGGACCGGATGGAGCGCACGGTGTGGAGCTCTGGCGGCTGCAACAGCTGGTACCTCGACGAGAACGGCGTCAACACGACGCTCTGGCCCGGCACGACGACCGAGTTCCGCAACGCCACCCGTCGTGTCGACCTCGCCGAGTACGAGGTCCAGCGGCCCCCGAAGCGCGATGCCGGGCCCGCCACGCGCAAACCGCGCGGCAAGAGCAAGAAGGTGGAGGCGGGCGCGTGAGCCGACTGACGCATGTGACCTCCGGGCCGTACGAGCCGCCGCTCCCCGCGCGCGAGCTGACGGCCGTGTCCGCCGACGGCGCGCGGCTGTACGTACAGGTGCACGGTCCGGATGACGCGCCCGCCGTGCTGCTCGTGCACGGGTGGACCTGCTCCACCGCGTTCTGGGCCGCCCAGGTACGGGAGTTGGCGGCGGACCACCGGGTCATCACGTACGACCAGCGCGGCCATGGCCGCAGCCCGGCGCCCGCCGGGCCCTCCGGCTACAGCGTCCGGGCGCTCGCCGACGACCTGGAGGCGGTGCTCGCCACGGCCCTGGAACCCGGCGAGCGGGCGGTGCTCGCGGGGCACTCGATGGGCGGGATGACGCTGATGGCGGCGGCCATGTCCGCGCGCCCCCGGTTCGCCGAGCACACGGCGGCCGTACTGCTGTGCAGTACGGGGAGCTCGCGGCTGATCGCCGAGTCGCGGGTGGTGCCGCTGCGCGCCGGGTGGCTACGGACCCGGCTGACCCGGGCGCTGCTCGGGTCGCGGGCACCGCTCGGTCCCGTGACGCCGGTCGCCAGGCGGCTGTTGCGCTACGCCACGATGGGTGCGGGCTCGGCGCCGGACAAGGTCGAGGCCTGCGCGCGCATCGTGCACGCGTGCCCGCGCGCGGTGCGGCACGGCTGGTCGGAGGTGCTGGGCGCGCTCGATCTCGACGAGGGCGTACGGGAGTTGGACGTACCGGTGGCTGTCGTGGCGGGCGCGGACGACCGTATGACGCCCTTGGTGCACGCGCGTGCGATCGCCGCCGCGTTGCCGCACTGTGTGGGGAGCGTCGAGCTGGCGGGCGTCGGACATATGACGCCGATCGAGGCCCCGGACTTCGTCACCGGGCGGATACGTCAACTGGCGGCAACGTACGTACAGGTCAAGCAGGTCGAGCAGGTCGAGCAGGTCAAGGAGGGCGCATGAGCAGGGTCAGCCTGGAAGGGCAGGTCGCCGTCGTCACCGGCGCCGCGCGCGGCGTCGGCGAGCAGCTGGCCCGCAAGCTGTCGGCGCGCGGGGCGAAGGTGGCGCTGGTAGGCCTGGAGCCGGACGTGCTGAAGCAGGTCTCCGAGCGGCTGCACAGCGAGAGCGACCACTGGTACGCGGACGTCACCGACCATCTGGCGATGGCGCGGGTCGCGCGGGAGGTCAAGGAGCGCTTCGGCAAGGTGGACATCGTCGTCGCCAACGCGGGTGTCGCCAGCGGCGGTCCGTTCACCGGCTCCGACCCCGACGCGTGGCGGCGCGTCATCGAGGTCAACCTGATCGGCTCAGCGGTGACGGCGCGGGCGTTTCTGCCCGTACTGGAGGAGAGCCGCGGTTACCTGCTCCAGATCGCCTCGCTCGCGGCGATGACCCCGGCCCCGATGATGACCGCGTACTGCGCGTCCAAGTCGGGGGTCGAGGCCTTCGCGCACAGCCTGCGGGCGGAGGTCGGCTACAAGGGCGTACGGGTCGGCGTCGGGTATCTCTCCTGGACCGACACGGACATGGTGCGCGGCGCCGACCAGGACGAGGTGATGCGGGAGCTCAGACAGCGGCTGCCGTGGCCGTCGAACCGTACCTATCCGCTGGGGCCCGCGGTGGACCGGATCGTGGCCGGGATCGAGCGGCGGTCCGCGCATGTGTACGCGCAGTGGTGGCTGCGCGGGATGCAGTCCGTACGGGGGTATCTGCCCGGGGCCATCGCCACGGTGGGCCAGCGCGAGATGCGGCGCTTCGCGCCCCGGCTGGCGTCGGTCCGTACGGGGCTGGTCGGCGCGGGCGGAGCCGCGGACGACGGGGCGCGCGCGGAACGTTAGCCGCCCTTTGGGTGCGGCGGCACGCGGACGGCGAGGGGCGCCCCCGGGCTAGTGCCGGGGGCGCCCTGTGCCGCGATGGGGGAGGTCAGCTCCAGTCGTCCTGGGCGTCCTGGCCCGCCTCTTGGGCCCGCTGCTTGGCCTGCCGGCCCGTCTGCGTGCCGCGCTCGCGCGCTTCCTGTCCGGAGCGCTGCGCCCGCTGCCGCGCCTCGTCCGTGGCCATGTCCGAGCCGCTCTGCTGCGCGCCGGGCTTCGGCTGCTTCATGGCGCGCTCCTGGGCCTGCCGCGCCTGCGGGGACCCGGGCTGCGGCTGCTGCGTGCCGCGCTCCTGGGCCTGCTGCGAGCCGCGCTGCGCCTGCTGTTGTGCCCGCTGCTGCGCTTCCTGCGCCTTGCCCCGCGCCTGCTCCTGCTGGGAGCCGCGCTGCGTGGCCTCCTGCTTGCCTTCGTTCATCTTCTGCTTGGCCTGCTCGGCAAGCTGTTCGGCCTTGTCCTTGAACTGGTCTGCCATGCCCATGAAAGTTTCACTCCTGTGTGGGTGAGGGATGTGGCCCGCTCAGCGTGGCATGGCCGTACATTCCACGCATTTCGATCGATCGCGCTGCGTAACCATCGCGCGCTCAGGCCCCCGGAGGCAGCTCGCGCGGCGGCAGCTTCGGGCGCCGCCGGTCCGGGACCGCGGAGTAGTCCGGCGGGTCCGCCGCGGGGTGCTGTTCCAGCCGGTCCAGCGCCACCCGTACCGCGTCGTCGAGCTGTGCGTGCCGCCCTTCGGCCCAGTCGAGCGGGGTGCGCAGCACCTCCAAGTCCGGCTCCACGCCCCGGTTTTCGATCGACCAGCCGTAGGCGTCGAACCACGCCGCGTTCATCGGCACGGTGATGACCGTGCCGTCCCCGAGTCGGTGCCGCCCGGTCATCCCCACCACCCCGCCCCAGGTGCGCTGCCCCACCACGGGCCCGATCCCCAGCAGTTTGAACGCCGCGGTGATCATGTCGCCGTCGGACGAGGTCGCTTCGTCGGCGAGGGCGACGATGGGGCCGCGCGGTGCGTTGGAGGCGTACGACACGGGCTGGGCGTTGCGGGTGAGGTCCCAGCCCAGGATGGTGCGGGTGAGCTTTTCGATGACCAGCTCGCTGATGTGCCCGCCCGCGTTGCCCCGTACGTCCACGATCAGGGCGGGCCGGGAGACTTCGAGGCGCACATCGCGGTTGAACTGCGCCCAGCCGGAGCCCCCCATGTCGGGGATGTGCAGATACCCGCACTTGCCGCCGCTCAACTCCCGTACCACCTCGCGGCGTTTGGCCACCCAGTCCTGGTAGCGCAACGGCCGCTCGTCGATCAGCGGCACCACCGCCACCCGCCGCGAGGAGCCTGCCCCCACGCCTGTTCCCACGCCTGCCCCCACGCCTGCCCCCACGCCTGTTCCCTCGGCCGGGGTGAAGGTCAGTTCCACGGTGGCGCCTCCCGACCCCGCGAGCAGCGGGAAGGGCCCGGTCACCGGGTCGACCGGCCGCCCGTCGACATGGGTGAGCACCGCCCCGGGGCGGATACCCGCACCGGCCAGCGGTGAGCGTGCCTTGGAGTCGGAGGATTCGCCGGGCAGGATGCGGCGCACGGTCCATGCCCCGTCCCGGCAGACCAGGTTGGCGCCGAGCAGACCCATCGGCCGCTGGTAGTGCGGCGGCCCCTCGTTGCGGCGCGCGGCCGCGACGTAGGCGTGCGAGGTGCCCAGCTCGCCCAGCATCTCGCGCAGCAGATCGGCGAACTCGTCGGGGGACGCCACCCGTTCGACCAGCGGCCGGTACTGGTCGAGTACGCCCGGCCAGTCGATGCCGCACATCTGCGGCTCCCAGAAGTAGGCGCGGATCAGGCGGCCCGCCTCCTCGAACGACTGGCGCCACTCGGCGGCCGGGTCGACCTCGTGCAGGATGCGGCGCAGGTCGATCCAGACGGTGGAGTCGCTGTCACCGGACTCGGTGGACGGCACGGCGCGCAGCTCGCCCTCGTCGACGACGACCAGCCGGGTCGCGTCGCCGCTGACCCCGAACCAGTCCAGGTCCTCGACCAGTTCGGTCTTCGTGGCCTTGACGATGTTGAAGTACTCGAGGGTGGGGCGGCCCGAGGTGTCGTCCGGATTGGCGAAGGTCTCGCCCAGCGCGCCCGAGATCGGCCAGCGCAGCCAGACCAGGCCGCCGCCGCTGACGGGGTGCAGCGCGGAGTACTTGGACGCCGCGACCGGGAACGGCGTCACACGGTTCTCCAGGCCCTCGGTCTCCACGATGACGGTGCCGCTGTCGCCGGTCTCCTCACCGCCTTCGTCGGGGTCGAGCCCGCCCGCGGCCGGGCGCCCGTCCGGCAGCAGGGCGAAGGGCGAGGGCGTGGCCGATGACAGCGGTACGAGATAGGGGCGGCAGCCGAGCGGGAAGGACAGGTCGCCGGTGTGCACGTCGTACACCGGGTCGAAGCCGCGCCAGGAGAGGAAGGCGAGATAGCGGCCGTCGCTGGTGAAGACCGGGTTCTCGTCCTCGAAGCGGCCGCTGGTGACGTCCACGACGGTGCCCGCCGTGGGGCCGGAGATCCGGGCCATCTTGATCTGGCGCAGCGAGCGGCCGATGCCGGGGTGCGACCAGGTCAGCCAGCCGCCGTCGGGGGAGAACGCCAGGTCGGTGACCGGCCCGTTGATGGACTGGATCAGCTCGGTCACCTCGCCGCTGGACTCCTCGGCCGCGTCGATCAGCAGCACCCGGCCGTCGTCCGACGCGATCGCGATCCGCTCGCCCTCGGGGTCGGACACCAGCTCCAGTACGCGACCGAGCTCGCCGGAGGCCAGTCGGCGCGGCGCCCGGGCGCCGCTGGCCCGCGGCAGATAGGCGATCTCGATGGTGTCCTCACCCTCGGCGTCGGTGACGTACGCGACCTGCCCGCCGGAGCCGAGCATCTCCGGCAGCCGCACCCGTACGCCCGGGGTGTCCGCGATGGTGCGGGCCGGGCCGTCGCGGTGGGTGAGCCAGTACAGGCTGCCGCGGATGACGACCGCGCTGGCCCGGCCGGTCTCGTCGACCGACAGGCCGTCGATGTGCCGGGCGGCGGGCACCTGGTAGGGGCGCCGCCCGGTCCGTGGGCCGCCGAGGCGCACGTCCAGCTTGCGGGGCGTGCCGTACGCGGACAGGTCGTCGACCAGCCACAGGTCGCCCCCGCACTGGTACACGACCCGCTCGCCGTCGCTTGAGGCGTGCCGGGCGTAGAACGCGTCATGGTCGGTGTGCCGCCGTAGCTCGCTGCCGTCCGGCAGGCAGGAGTACAGGTTGCCGACGCCCTCGTGGTCGGAGAGGAAGGCGACCCGGCCGCCGACGAACATCGGGCAGGCGAGATGACCGGCGAGGTCCGCGAGCAGCCGCTCGCCGTGCAGCCAGAGCCGTCCCATGGCGCCGCCGCGGTACCGCTTCCAGGCGGCGGGCTCGTGCGGCGGCTTGCCGGTGAGCAGCAGCGTGCGGCGCTCGCCGTCGATGTCGGCCACCGCGATGTCGTCCACCGGGCCCCAGGGCAGCTTGCCGCCGGGGGAGCCGTCGGTGGGTACGGAGTAGGCCCAGGTGAAGTACGAGAAGGGCTGGCCGTGCGAGGCGACGGCGAGGATGTCGCCGTCCGGGGTCCAGCCGCAGACCTTGGTGTCGTTGTTGCCCCAGTAGGTCAGCCGCCGGGCCGGGCCGCCGCCGACCGGAGCGATGTGGATCTCCGGGTCGAGGCTGCGCCAGGTCGTGTACGCGATCTGCTGGCCGTCCGGCGAGATGCGCGGGTGGCCGACCCGGGTGCGGTCGGCGGTCACCCGCCAGGCCCGCTGCGGTGTGGTGCCCGCGGGGGTCAGCGGGGCGACCCAGAGATCGTCCTCGGCGGCGAAGCACAGCAGATCGCCGTGCAGGTGCGGAAATCGTAGATACCCGGCATTCGTAGCGTCGCTCACTCACTCATGCTTTTCCGCTGGGCGGGCCCCGGCAACTCGGGGTACGGGGTGACGGCGGGGTGATCGCGGGGTGACCTAGGACACGTACGAAACTGTTTCGTTTCGCTCCCGGGGTTCGGTACCGTCGTGGTGTACGAAACCGTTTCGTTCGCACCGGGGGGTCGGAGATTTGACGATGGTCATGATGTCGCGCCGCACCCGGATCACGCCCGAGCGTGAGGCCGAGATCTATTCGGCCGTGCTCGACCTGGTGCGTGAAGTGGGCTACGAGGCGCTCACCATGGACGCCGTCACGGCACGCACGCACTCCAGCAAGGCCACCCTCTACCGCCAGTGGGGGAGCAAGCCGGAGCTGGTCGTCCGAGCCCTGCGCGAGGACAAACCGGTCAACCTGGCGGAGATCGACACCGGCAGCCTGCGCGGCGACTTTCACGAGATGGTCGCGCGCAGCGACAGCTGCCAGATGGAGAAGAACTCCGCGCTGATGCGGGCGCTCGCTCAGGCCGCGCATGGCAATCCCGATCTCCACCAGGCGATGCGGGAGCTCTTGTTCGAGCCGGAGATGACCGGACTGAACACGCTGCTGAGGCGGGCGGTGGACCGGGGCGAGATCGCCGCCGACCATCCCGCGCTGAAGTATGTGATGCACATGCTGGTGGGCGCGTTCGTGGCCCGTCAGCTGATCGAGGATCGAGGAGCCGACCCGGACTTCCTCGTCGACTACATCGACGCCGTGGTGCTCCCCGCCCTCGGCGTCTGACGTCCCCCGCACCACCCGTACCACCTGCACCACCCTCGTACGAGGGCACCACCCGCACCACCCGTACCACCTGCACCACCCTCGTACGACCGCACCACCCGCCCCACTCAGCTCCAACTGACGCACCGCTCACGTCGTCGGGCTCCGGGGGCCCGGGGGTTTCCCCGGGCTAGCACAGTTTCCTGCCCTGACCAGCTACGACCTGACCGGGAGAGCGCCCACCGTGGCTACGTTCCTCTACAAACTCGGCCGACTCGCCTTCAGGCGACGTCGGTTTGTCGCCCTCATATGGGTGGCGCTGCTGGCCTTTGCCGGATTCGGCGCCGCCACCGCGTCAGCCCCCACCGACAGTTCCTTCTCCATCCCGGGTACGGAGGCGCAGAAGGCCTTCGACCTGATCGACGAGCGGTTCCCCGGCGCCAGCGCCGACGGAGCCACCGCCCGTATGGTCTTCCAGGCCCCCAAGGGCGAGAAGATCACCTCCGCCGACCACAGGGCCGAGGTGAACGAGACCCTCAAGTCGCTGAAGTCCAGCTCGGACCAGGTCGCCTCGGTCTCCGACCCGTTCGAGGGCGCCGTCGAGGGCAAGAGCGAGGGCAGCGGCGTCAGCCAGGACGGCGCCATCGCGTACACCCAGGTCAGCTACAAGGCCAACGCCATGGAGCTGAAGGAGGACGCGCGCGAGGCCCTGAAGGATGTGGGCGAGGACGCGAAGAAGTCCGGGCTCGTGGTCGAGATCGGCGGTGACGCGCTCCAGGTCGAGCCGGAGACCGGCACCGCCGAGATCATCGGCATCGCCGTCGCCCTGGTGGTCCTGCTGATCACCTTCGGTTCGATGGTGGCCGCGGGCATGCCGATCCTCACCGCGGTCATCGGTGTCGGCATCGGCGTCTCGTCGATCACCGCGCTGGCCAACGTCCTGGATCTGGGGACGACGACCAGCATCCTGGCGTCGATGATCGGCCTCGCGGTCGGCATCGACTACGCGCTCTTCATCGTCTCCCGCTACCGCTCCGAGCTGACCGACGGCCACGACCGCGAGGAAGCCGCCGGGCGGGCCGTGGGCACGGCGGGTTCCGCGGTGGTCTTCGCCGGACTCACCGTGGTCATCGCGCTGTGCGGCCTGGCGGTCGTCAACATCCCGATGCTCAGCAAGATGGGCTTCGCCGCCGCGGGCACCGTCTCCATCGCCGTACTGATCGCGCTCACCCTCATCCCGGCGCTGCTGGGCTTCGCGGGCAAGCGGGTGTTCGGCCGCAAGGCGCGTGAGAAGGCGGAGACGCAGACGGCGGAGGAGGCGGCCAAGGACGCCGCCAAGTCCAACGCCGGGACCCGCTGGGCGGGCCTGGTGCTGCGCCGCCCGGTCATGGTGCTGCTCGCGGGTGTCATCGGCCTCGGCATTGTCGCGGTGCCGGTCGCCTCGCTGCAGGTGGGCCTGCCCGACGACGGCTCGCAGTCCACCAAGACCACCCAGCGCAAGGCGTACGACCTGCTCTCGGACGGTTTCGGCCCGGGCTTCAACGGCCCGCTGGTGGTGCCCGTCGACGTGAAGGGTGTCGCCGACGGCAAGGGCGCGGTGGACAAGGCCGTGGACGCCATCGGCGAACTGGACGGCGTCGCGGCGGTCATTCCGCCGGAGCAGCTCAACGAGCCGGGCGACGCCGGGATGATCACCGTCATCCCGGAGTCCAAGCCCAGCTCCACCGAGACCGAGGACCTGGTCCACGACATCCGCGACCTGGCCGGTGACATCAAGGCGGACACCGGTGGTGCCCAGGTGCTGGTCACCGGCGCCACCGCGATGAACATCGACTTCTCGCAGCGGATGAACGACGCCCTGATGCCGTACCTGGCACTGGTCGTGGGCCTCGCCTTCCTCCTGCTGATGGTGGTCTTCCGGTCCATCCTGGTGCCGCTCAAGGCGGCGCTCGGCTTCCTGCTCTCGGTCGTCGCGGCGCTCGGCGCGGTTGTCGCGGTCTTCCAGTGGGGCTGGCTCGGCTCGCTCTTCGGTGTGGAGCAGCCCGGCCCGATCATGAGCATGATGCCGATCTTCATGGTGGGTGTGGTCTTCGGCCTCGCGATGGACTACGAGGTCTTTCTGGTCACCCGGATGCGCGAGGCGTACGTCCATGGGGAGCGGCCGGGGCAGGCGATCTCCACCGGCTTCCGGCACGGCGCCCGGGTGGTCACGGCCGCCGCCGTGATCATGATCGCGGTGTTCTCCGGCTTCATCGGTTCCAGCGACCAGATGGTGACGATGATCGGCTTCGGGCTGGCGATCGCGGTCCTCTTCGACGCGTTCGTGGTGCGGATGGCCATCGTCCCGGCGGTGCTCGCGCTGCTCGGCGACAAGGCCTGGTGGCTGCCGAAGTGGCTCGACCGCGTGCTGCCGAACGTCGATGTGGAGGGCGAGGAGCTGCGGAAGCAGCTGTCCGGCCCTGAGCCCGACGACAAGGACGACAAGAAGGAACTGGTCAACGCCTAAGTGACGGTGTGACGGTGATGAGGGCCCGTGTTGTCCCCGGCCAGGGGGCGGCGCGGGCCCTCAGTGCGTGGCGGGCTGTCAGTGAGTGGCGGTCGCCCCCGCCGCGTACGTCCGGCGCAGGAACCGCACCAGGGGCGGGCGGTCGAACTCGATGAGTGCCACGCCCTGGGGCGAGTGCAACTCCATGACCGCCTGGACCCGCCCGCATGGCCAGATCCGTACGTCCCCGCTGCGGGCCGGGGTCCGGAGCCCCCGTTCCAGGAGTTCGCGGGTGAAGGCCCACTCATGGCGGTCGGTGGAGCCGGGGAAGCTGATCCGGACCGTGCGCGGGTCGGATTCCGGGTCGTAGCGCAGGTCGACCGGCACCGCCCGGTGCTCGTCAGGGGAGTCGCTGACGATGTGGGCCCGTGCGTGTTCCTCGACGACAGCAGACATCGGAGGGCTCCTCAGGGTCGACGATCGCACGGCCTTATCTACCAAATGTCCCATATTTCCCATGGTTCGGTAGGTACTTGTGCCCGGTGCGCTCTTGCACATGGTTTGCAATGGGCACCATCATCAGACGGCTGACCATCTCCGCGAAGGTGCCTGGGTGGTTAACCCTCCCCGCTCAGCCACGCGTGAACCGTACGAACCGTATGAACCGCACCACGCCCGCCCCCAAACCCGGAGCTAGCTCATGCACGTCCCCGACGGATTCATCAACGCGCCCGCGTCCGTGGCCACCGCCGTCGTCGCCGCGGGCGCCGTCGCGGTCAGCCTGCGCGGCGCGCGCCGGGAACTCGACGACCGGACCGCACCGCTCGCGGGCCTGGTCGCCGCCTTCATCTTCGCCGCGCAGATGCTGAACTTCCCGGTGGCGGCGGGCACCAGCGGACACCTCCTGGGCGGTGCGCTGGCCGCGATACTCGTCGGGCCCTATACGGGTGTGCTCGTGTTGTCCGTGGTGCTGCTGATGCAGAGCGTGCTCTTCGCGGACGGCGGCCTCACCGCGCTCGGCGTGAACATCACGATCATGGGCATCGTCACCGTCGTCGTCGCGTACGTACTCTTCCGCGGCCTGGTCAAGATCCTGCCGCGCGCCCGCCGCTCGGTGACCGTGGCGGCCTTCGTCGCCGCGCTGGTCTCGGTGCCCGCGTCCGCCGCCGCCTTCACGTTCCTCTTCGCCGTCGCGGGGACGACGGATGTGCCGGTCGGCACGATGCTCACCGCCATGGTCGGCGTACACATCCTGATCGGCGTCGGCGAAGCCGCGATCACCGCGCTCACCGTCGGCGCCGTGATCGCGGTCCGTCCCGACCTGGTGTACGGGGCTCGGGGCCGCCTGGCCGCGCCGCTCAAGCTGCGGGTCGGCGGCGAACTGGTGGACGCCGCGCCTGAGAGCACCCCGGAGCCGGTCGCCGCGCGCTCCCCCCTCAAGGTCTGGACCGTCGGCCTGGCCGCCTCCCTCCTCCTCGCCGGATTCGTCAGCTTCTACGCGTCGGCCAGCCCCGACGGCCTGGAGAAGGTCGCCGCGGACAAGGGCTTCGACTCGCAGGCCGAGGAGCACAGTGGCGCGGACTGGCTGTTCGCCGACTACGGCGTCAGGGACCTCGCCAACGAGCGGCTCTCCGGGGGCCTCGCGGGAACGATCGGCGTCGGCGTGACCCTCGCACTCGGCAGCGGCGTCTTCTGGGCGGTCCGCAGCCGCCGTACGAACACACCGGCCACCGCGGCCGACAACAGCCATGTGTCGGAGTCCGTCTGACATGGGTGCCGGACACGCCCACCGCCTCTACCGGCACGGACACACGCCCCTCCACGCCCTGCCCCCGCACTGCAAACTGGCCGCCGTCCTCTGCTTCGTCGTGGTGGTCGTCTCGACCCCGCGCGAGGCGGTCTGGGCGTTCGGCCTCTACGCGGTGCTGCTCGCGTCGGTGGCGGCCGTGGCCCGCCTCCCCGCCCTCTTCGTGCTGCGCCGCATGCTGATCGAGGTCCCGTTCGTGGCCTTCGCCGTCCTCATGCCGTTCGTCGCGCAGGGCGAGCGGGTCGACGTACTCGGCCTCTCCCTCAGCGTCAACGGCCTGTGGGGCGCCTGGAACGTCCTGGCCAAGGGCACACTCGGCGTCGCCGCGTCGGTGATCCTCGCCTCGACGACCGAGCTGCGCGCACTCCTCCTCGGCCTCCAGCGCCTCAAACTGCCGCCACTCCTCGTCCAGATCGCGTCCTTCATGATCCGCTACGGCGACGTGATCGCCGACGAGATGCGCCGGATGCGGATCGCCCGCGAGTCGCGTGGCTTCCAGGCCAAGGGCGTACGGCACTGGGGCGTACTCGGCAAGACGGCCGGAGCCCTGTTCATCCGCTCGTACGAGCGTGGCGAGCGGGTCCACCTGGCGATGATCAGCCGAGGCTACGCGGGCACGATGCCGGTCATCGACGAGGTGACCGCGACGCGCCGCCAATGGTCACGGGCCCTGACCCTCCCCCTCCTCGCCCTCCCGATCTGCCTGCTCGGATGGACCACGCTATGACCGACTCGCCCCCTCCCGCCTCCCTCGAGCTCTCTCTCGAGGTCTCCGGCCTCGCCTACGCGTACCCGGATGGCCACCAGGCCCTGTTCGGCGTCGACTTCACTGTGCGGCGCGGCGAGCGGGTGGCCCTGCTCGGCCCCAACGGCGCGGGCAAGACCACCCTGGTCCTGCACCTGAACGGCATCCTGACGGCCGGAGCCGGATCGGTCACGGTGGCCGGACTCCCGGTAGGCAAAGCCCACCTCGCCGAGATCCGCCGCCGAGTCGGCATCGTTTTCCAGGACCCCGACGACCAGCTCTTCATGCCAACGGTCCGCGAGGACGTGGCGTTCGGCCCGGCGGCGGCCGGACTACGTGGCCCCGCCCTGGAGGCCCGCGTCGAGTACGCCCTGTCCCTGGTCGGCATGGAGGCGTTCGCCGACCGCCCCCCACATCACCTCTCCTTCGGCCAGCGCCGCCGCGTGGCCGTGGCGACGGTCCTCGCCATGGAGCCGGAGATCCTCGTCCTGGACGAACCCTCCTCCAACCTGGACCCGGCATCCCGCCGCGAACTGGCCGACATCCTGCGCTCCCTGGACATCACCGTCCTGATGGTCACCCACGACCTCCCCTACGCCCTCGAACTCTGCCCCCGCTCCCTGATCCTCAGCGAGGGCACCATCGCGGCGGACGGCCCGACGGCGGACATCCTGTGCGACGAGCCCCTGATGACCACCCACCGCCTGGAACTCCCCTTCGGCTTCAACCCGAAGACGGCGCCAGCCTGAGCGAGGGCCCGTCGCCAAAGCGGGATGCCCCCCACTGAATCCCCGACGACTGGTTCCCGGAGCGGGTCGCGGAGTGGGTCGCGGAGTGGGTCGCGGAGCGGGTCGCGGCGCGGCGGCTGGACTGGTGGCGGCGATGCTCCGAGCACTCAAACTGGCCTGCCATCGGCCCGAATTGAAGCGAACGAACTGACACATGATCCTCATCCCGATGATGGCGCTGGTGCTCTGGGTGGGCTGGACTCTGCTGGCGTATTCGAAGCCGAAGAACCCTCGAACGGCAGCTGTGATTTCGACATCTGCGTTGCTCCTGGGCGTCGTTGTGGCCTTGACGCCGTGGCCGTACTCGCTCAACGAGGCAGAGTTCGCCGGGCTCGTGTTGGGCCCAGGCCTCTTCCTTTCCTCGCTGAGGCTCAAGCAGGCGATACGAAGAATGAAGAACATGGAATCTCCGTAAGTCGGCCACCGGGGAGGCTCCGCGCGCATGATCGTGACCCTGGGACTCGTCGTCATTCTCGCGGTGCTGCTGACCTGGCTGTGGCTCCCGTTCCTGTTCGCCGGAAAGGGAAGATTCGGCCTGGTGACGACCGGTAGCCCAGCCGGGGCGGGCGCCGTGATCATTGCCGCGGCCTACGTCCGCGGAGCGGGGAACGGCGGTGCTCTGGCTCTACTTCTCCTCGCCACTTCTCCTCGGCCCCGGCGGAGCGATCGCCCTGATCAGGGTCCTGCTGCACTTCGGGCTCCGAACCCCGCCGAGCGGTTCCTCCGGCGGCCCCGAGCGCGATCGCGCCTGACGGTCCCACCGCGTGCCGATGCCGAGTGTGGTGGCGCGGCCGCGCGCCGGCGTTGGTGGGGCGGGGTGGGGTGGGGCGGGGCTGCGTTGTGGTGGGCCAGTGCCGCGTTGGGCGCCGGTGGCCGCCCGGTTCGTCGGATGGTGGCGGGGCCGGGCCGGGTGTCAAGGGCGCTCCCTTTGGTCGCGTCGGCTGCGCCGATTCCGCTGTCGCTCCACCCTTGACACCCGTCCCGGACCCGCGAGGCTGAGGTACACCGGGCGGCCCAAAAACGGGGCAGCGGGAGGGGTGAGTGGGCGGTGAGCGTTTGCGTGCCGGGTGCGGCTGGTTGTTGGGGCGCACGAGGGGAGTGGGTGGTCCGACACCGGCTCAGCGACTGCGGGCGGTGGGGGCCGAGGGCACGCACGAAGGGGTGAGTGGGTGGTGCTGCCTCGGCTCAGCGGCTGCGGCTGGTGGGGGGTGACCGGGCACGTGGGCGGTGGTCGGGCGGGGTGGTCGTGGGGGTGCGGTTGTGGGTGTGGCCTGTCCGTGTCGGTGCCTGCCGCCCCGGTGGGTAGGTAGGGGGTAGGGGGCGGTGGTCTGCTGTCGGCTGTCGCTCACGCCCAGCGCGTGACGCCGAGCAAGGGCCGGGGCAGGGTCGGTGCGAGCTGGGGGCTGCTCGGCGACCCCATCCCACCCCTGTCGGACGTAAAAGGAGACTTTGGGACAGCGAGCCGCCCCTTTTGCCCGGCTTTTGGTGTACCAAAGTCGCACTTCTCTTCCCGACCTGACCTCACGAGCCCCAGAGGTGCCCTCCCGCGCTACCGGTCGGTGGTCGCCAGGCCGAGCGGCACTCCCACGCGCCGCGCGCGCCCGGTCACCCCACGGCCTGCAGTCGCCGAGCCAGGCAGCACCACCCACTCAGCCATCGCGCGCACCGGATCCCCACTCGCCGCAGGCGCTGAGCCGGGGCGAGCACGCACCCACCCCTTCGTGCGCACCGGTCACCCCCACCCGCCGCAGACGCTGAGCCGGTGTCGGACCACCCCGCCCCTCGTGCGCCCCAAGGGCAGCAGGCTTCAACGTTCTGTGTCTTGAGGCTGCTCAGAATCAACTGCTGTTAGGTGTAGACCCCTTGACCAAGCAGCCCTTGCCGGGCTGCAGTTGGCGGCCACAGCGTTGATCGACACATTCCCTTGCTATCGCCCCGGAGGACCCGCTCGTGCGCATACGCACCCTCATGCCCGCCACCATCGCCGCAGCTGTCCTAGGCCTGACCGGCTGCAGCCCTGAGACCACGGCCGCCAGCGAGAAGAGCACCCCCACCCCTTCTCCCTCCGCCTCCGAGAGCACCGCATCCCCCACTCCCAGCTCGACCCAGGCGACGCCCACTCCCACCCCCACGGTGGAGATCGACCTCTCCTCGTACGCCGGTAAGACCGTCGGCGAAGCCATCGAGGCCGCCGAGGAGCGCGGACTGGAGTACGCCGTCTACCTGGCGCGATCCTCGGCCACCGTCACGTCCCCTGGTAGCAAGTCCGAGGCTTACGCAAGCGGAGAGAAGGTCTGCCGACAGCTCCTTGATGCCGGCGAGGTCAATGACGACTTCGATGTGGCCTTCCTCGTTGCCCAGGACGGGCACGACTGTGACGGCAAGCCGCTTCCGAAGCCCAAGCCCAAGCCGGTGCCTGCGCCGCAGCCCCAGCCGGAGCGGACCTCCGCCCCGCAGCCCCCCGCTTCCTCCACCCAGTGCGGCCCGATCCTTTCCAACTCCGGCAACTGCTACAACGCGGGCCAGTTCTGCCGTAACGCCGACGTCGGCAGCTCCACCCGCGCCGCCAACGGACGCATCATCTACTGCCGTGACGGTGCCGGACAGGCTCGCTGGCAGTACTGACGGTTCTGCGTATCAGCGCAGGGTGCGGGTGCGGACGAACACGTCGCCGATCAGGTTCGTGTCATCGGGCACCAGGCCGGGGTAGTAGGAGTCGAAGACGACCGTCGACTCGTCGGCGCTCAGCACGGCTTGCCCCACGGTGACGGGCTCGCCGTCCTGCCCTGGCGCCAGCAACTCCTCCTGGCCGGTGCGTAGATCGCGCAGGATCAGCCCCCGCGTCCTGCGGTCCGCGTCCGCCGTGTTCAGGAGGACCTTCGAGCCGTCCGCCGACAGGTCCGACAGCAGGGTGAGATCGGTGGGCGAGTGGCCGTCGTACCGCTGGAGCGTGCAGGTGCGCAGATCGCGGACGAAGGCGTTCCAGGAGGTGCTGGTGGTGCCGTTGGGGTCGGTGCCCGGAACCAGGTTGCTGGCCACCGAGTTGAAGCCGACCTTGGAGCCGTCGGCGCTCAGCACCGGAGAGACCGCCGACCTGTCGGCTGGCGCGCCGTCGTGGGTGACGTCGGCCTGTACGGTCTTCCCGGTCACCCGGTCCCACACCAGGATGTCGCCCTGGTCGTCGTCGGACGGCCCCGAATAGCCCTCCAGGTAGGCGACCTTGCGGCCGTCGGCGCTCATCGAGATCTGGTCGCACCGGTGGACGTTCTTCGAGCCGTCCGAGGGCCGACTGACCCGCCGCACCTTCTGGGTCCAGCGGTCCAGAAGCATGACCCGGCAGGCGAAGGCGCCGTTCGGGTCCTTGGTCGGCCGGGCGACGAACGCGACGTACCGGCCGTTCGCGCTGATCGGGGCGATGCCGTTCGACACGCGGTAGCCCTCGTCCATCGGGGGCGCCAGGCGCTTGACGCGCCCGGTGCGCAGGCCCATGACGTGCACGGAGGACGTACCGGTCGTGGCCGAGTACGAGTTGAAGGTCAGGTAGCGCCCCGACGCGGACAGTTGGGGCGTCGATGTCGTCTCACCCGGGACCACCACACGCCGCAGCGGCGCGCCGGGAGCCGTCCGGTAGTAGACGCTGTTGCGTACATCAGTGTCGGGCATCAGATTGGTCGCCCCCGACGCGAAGGCCACGACGCGCCCGTCCCCGCTGACCACGGGGTCCGTCGAGTGGTTGTTGCCGCCAGTGCCATCGGGAGCCACACTGATCCGCTCGGTACGCGGAACCGGGTCGCCGCTGGCCGCCCCCGCGGGCAGGGCGAGACAGGTGAGGGTGGCTGCCAGGGTGGCGGTCATGGCGCCCCGTACGGAAGGTCTCATCGGCCTGCTCCCCCTTTGCCGAGGGACGACCGCAACCGCCCCTCGTACCCCGTGCCCCAGCCGTGCGCCGAGGACTCCGCGATCCAATCGCGGAGTCCTCCCAAGGTCAATGCACCCAACCACGCCCATGCCGTGGGGCAGAGGAACCTCTTGGTGTCGACGAGCCCTTGAGGCCCATGAGTGGAGAGTATGAGACAGCAGGGCGTCCTTCTTGTCCGAACTCGTGTGTGTCCGAAGTCCTTCAATCGTTCCTGACGACAGACGGCCGTGCCCGGTCGCTGCGGTTTGAGCGTCTGGTGTGTCTGGGTTATCCCAGGTATGGAGTCGGACGTCGTTCAAGAAAGTGCGTCAGCCGGAGCCGCTGAGTGTGATGCATGGGCAGTGAGTCGATTTCTTCCGGTGCGACGAACCGCAGTTCCCTGGACTCGCCAGAAATGGCTAGCTCTCCGTCGACGACTTGCGCCGTGAAGCACACATTGAACTGCCGCCGTACTTCCCCGTCGCTGTAAGCAATGATGTGCCGGGGGTCCGTGTACGTGCCGACAAGGCCGGTGATCTCCACATCAAGCCCGGTCTCTTCCTTGACTTCCCGCACGGCCGTTCCCGGTAGTGAGTCGGTCATGTCCATTCCGCCACCGGGTAGCGCCCATAGGTCGTTGTCAGTTCGCCGCTGTAGCAGAATGTGCCCTTTGGTATCGGTCACTACGGCTGAGGCGGCGACAACGAGACTGTTGGGCTTCGGTGCGTTGGGGTCGCCGTAGTACTCGGTGCGTGCCACTGTTCAGCCTCCCTGTACGGGTTTCGCCGTAGACCAGACAGCTTCAAAGCTCTGAGAGTATCTGTCGAATATACCGCTATCGCCGTTGCGTCGGAGGTGCCAGACCGGCGCCCCGTAGGCGTTCACGCCCCAGGCATGCGCGTTGACCAACATCTGATCGTCAGCGCGGTAGATGCTGTTGTAGAGCGTGGTTCCGTGTGTGCGCAGTTCGACCCCGGGAACGCCCAACAACGGCCGGTAATGCATGAGCGCGAGTCGGCAGCGCGATTCGATCCCATGGCCGAATTTCTCCTCATGTCCGCGCTGTTGAACACTCTTGCTGTCCGCGTCGCCCACAGCGATACGCACGGCGCGCCCTTCGGCAGCACGCTCACGCAGGAGGTCATTAAGACGCGGATACGCCTCATGCAGGAAGACAGCCGCGTATTACGAGCACGTCAATGTGCTTCCGCGCCTGCGTGAAGAGGTCAACGAAGGTGGAAACAGGAAGGTCTGCCCGCTGCTCGTACAGTGCGACCAATTCGGGGCTGACGGATCTTGCCGCGCGTGCCTGGCGGAGCGCTGGCCAAAGTGCGTGCACGTCTTCCCTTAGTGCTTCGGCTGCCTTGAGGGCAGTTGCCCGTCTGGGCGTGCGCCCCAAGTTGACCCATCGTTCAACGCTCTTGGGGTCAACTTCCGCCGCGGTGGCTAAGTCTGTGTGCGTCCATCCTCCGGACGCCATCACGGCCCGTAGGCGCTCGTTCCGCATGGTCGGTGTCTCCCCGGTCTCTGGACGTTGCTAGGGACGTTCTACCCGCTGCGGGACGTCCTGAAGTGGGAAACGTACGAGGTTCCTCCGTCCCGATGACCGGCGCGACTCTCGGCCCATGACGGAACCGACTAGATACAGCACAGCGCCTCTTGAGATGCCCTATCGGGTAAGCCTTGAGCCGACGCCAGTGGAGGGCTGCGCAGCGCGCGTTTTCCTCACCGCGGCGACAGCTGATACCTGGCCCGCGGCGCGTGGTCGCCGCGCCGCGCGGTGGGTCGTGTCCCCGCGTCAGGCGGTGCGCAGCATGAGGCTGATGCCCAGGACCATCAGGGCCGCCGCCGCGATCCGAGGGGCGCCGAACCTCTCCTTGAAGAAGACCGCGCCGATGGCCGCGCCCACGATGATCGAGGACTCGCGCAAGGCCGCGATGGGGGCCAAGGGCGCGCGGGTCTGGGCCCACAGGACCAGGGCGTACGCCGCGAAGGAGAGGGCCGCTCCGAAGAGGCCGCGCGGGGCGTACGGGCGGAGGAGGGAGGGGAGCGCGCGGCCGTGGCGGTAGACGGCGTAGGCGGGGATGGCCAGGCCCTGGATGAGCATCAGCCAGGCGATGTAGCCGAGGGTCGAGCCGGAGGCGCGTACGCCGACGCCGTCCACCACCGTGTACGCGGCGATCGCCAGGCCTGTGGCCAGGGCGGCTGTCAGGGCGGGCCAGTGCGGGCGCCTGCCCGCGCCGCGGATGCCCCACAGGGCGAGGCCGACCAGGCCCGCGCAGGCGACGGCCACGCCGGTCAACTGCCAGCTGTCGATACGTTCGCCGACGAAGACCGCCGCCGCCACGGTCACCACGAGCGGTGCCGTACCGCGGGCGATCGGGTACATCTGGCCGAAGTCGCCGAGGGTGAACGACCGCATGAGGAGTACGAGGTAGGCGACGTGGATCGCCGCCGAGGTCAGGAGGTACGGCCACGACTCGGCGGCCGGGAGCGGTACGAAGCAGGCCATCGCCGCGCCGATCAGCGCGCCGCCGCCGGTGAGCACCGTGAAGGCGAGCAGCCGGTCCTTGAGGTGGTGGGCTATCGCGTTCCAGCTGGCGTGGGTTATGGCGGCCAGCACCACGGCCGCCGCGACGAGCGGCGTCACGCGGTGCGCTCGCGCAGGGCCTCAGAGGCGTACGGGTGGGCAGCGGGATAGGGGGCCTGGGGCGTGAGGGTGTCGCTGGTGCTCATACGGCCGCACGCTAGCGGTAGGTGCAAGGGGCAAGCGACCCGGTATCCGGGTCGCTTGCCCCGGCGTCAGCTGCCCGCGCGCAGTACCTCGCGTACCACCGGCCCCGCCGACTCGCCGCCCCGGCCGCCCTCCTGGATCACGGCCGCCGCCGCCAGGTCGCCGTGCCAGCCGGTGAACCAGCCGTTCGGCTTCTTCTGGCCATCGACCTCGGCGGAGCCCGTCTTGCCGCCGATGTCGGAGCCGAGCCCGGCCATCGCCGGGGCCGCCGAGCCCGAAGTCGCCGTGGTGCGCAGCAGTTGCACCAGGGCGTCGTGGGTCGCCGCCGACATCTTCCGTGGCGCCGTCGCGAACGTCCGGTTGTCGACCGACGCGTCGACCAGGTACGGCTGCTTGAACGTGCCGGTCTTCGCCGTGGCCAGGAACGACGCGACGTTCAGCGGGTTCATCCGTACCCCGCCCTGCCCGATCAGCGACGCGGCCTTCGGCGCGTCCTTCTGTACCGGCACCGCGCCGTCGAAGGTCGATACACCGGTCGCCCAGTCGTCTTTGCCGAGCCCGTAGACCTGCTGGGCGTGCTGGGTCAGCGCGTCGTCCGGGAGTTCCTCGGCCTGGCTGATGAAGGCCGTGTTGCAGGACGCGGCGAAGCTCTGCCGGAACGTACCGTTGTCGATCTTGAACTTCTCGAGGTTCTGGAACTTCCAGCCCCCGTACGAGGAGTACTTGGGGCACGGGTGCTGCTTGTCGACCCCCGCGAGATCCTTCTCCAGCAGCAGCGAGGCGCTGACGATCTTCATCGTGGACCCGGGCGCCAGCGAGCCCTGGAACGCCACGTTGAAGCCAGCGGGGCGGGAGTTGGCGACGGCCATGATCTCGCCGGTGCTCGGCTTGAGGACGACCACGGCGGCGCGCTGGTGCTTCTTGGCCTCCTTCTCGGCGGCGGCCTGCGAGGTGGCGCTGATGGTGGTCTTCAGGGTGCCGGGGGTGCCCTTGGTGACGGGGAGGAGGGTCTTGTCGGGCAGTTCGTCAGCGGCGGCGCTGTCGGTGTCGCTATCGGTGTCGGTGTCGGTGTCGGTGTCCGTGGTGCTCTTCGCGTCCTCGTCCTCGGCGGCAGATTTACCGCGTACGACCTGGAGTTCGACGCCCGGCTTGCCGCCCGCCTTGTCGCCGTACTTCTGCCGGAGCGAGGCCAGGACGTTGACCAGCGAGGGGAACTTCTCCGCCGTCAGCTCGTCGCCGTCGCGGTCCAGGGCCTTGATGGGCGGGGTGTCCGTCTCGCTGGTGCGCAGCTCGTCACCCTCGCGCAGGTCCGGGTGGACCACGGACGGGGTCCAGTCGACCACCGTGCGGCCGTCCTTCGGCTCGCGGACCACGGTGAGTTCGGAGTCGTACGCGAAGGGCTTGCTCTTGCCGTCGTACGAGACCGTCGCCGCGACCGCGAACGGGACCTTGGCGCCCGCCTCTTCGCCCTCGTCCTCGCCCTCGACCTCGACCTGCTTGTCCTCGGCCTCCTCGCCCTCGCCCTCGCTCGGGGCGAGCTTCACCTTGGTGATGTGCGCCTTCTCGCGGTACGCGGTCAGCGCGGCCTCGGCGGCGGCGCTGTCGTCCGTGTGCGCGGCGGCGCCCGCCGCGTCGCCCTTCGCCCAGGCGGTGAGGAACGCGTCGGTGGTCTCGCGGACCTCGTCGGCGGTCGGCGGGCCGGTCTTGACCTGCTCCTCGGCGGCGGTGTCGTCCTTGCCGCCGCTGACCATGGCGTACGCGCCGATGCCCGCCCCGGCCACGACCACGGCGGCCGCTCCGGTGATCAGGGCGACCTTGGTCGTCCTGCGCGGCTGGTTGCCTTGCCCGGCGCTCATGCTGCTCCCCACTGATCCCTGTGCTGCTGCTCCCTGGCGACAGAGCCCCTACAGGGCCCTCATCGTGAGGACCCTATAGGGGCGCGTGCGGTTCCCCGGCCAGATGCTCGTCCGCGGGGGAGCGGGGCGGTGGTGCGGGTCCTAGCCGCCCGCACCCAGCACGCTGGCGACCAGCGGGGCTGCGGCGTCGCTGCCGTGGCCACCGGCCCGGGCGACGGCGGCGGCCGCGAGGTCACCGTGGAAGCCGGTGAACCAGCTGTCGGCGGTGGCGTTGTCGACTTCGGCGGAGCCGGTCTTGGCGCCCTTGTCGCCGCCGAGACCTGCCATCGCCGTGCGTCCGGTGCCGTAGGGCGCGGTCGCGGTGAGTCGCATCATGTCCCGCAGTTGCCGAGCTGTACCGGTGGGCAACGGCGTTGCCTGGGCGGGCTGCCGGTCGTCGAGGCTCAGCGGCACGATGATCGGCTGCTTGAAGACGCCCTCCTTCGCGGTAGCGCTGATGGAGGCCACGTTGAGCGGGTTCAGCTGTACCTTGCCCTGGCCGATGTAGGAGGCAGCGGTCTCGGACCCGGAGGACCGAGGGACCTTCCCATCCCGGGTCGTGACGCCGACGTTCCAGTCCAGGCCGATGCCGAAGTACTGCTTCGCCGTCGTGCCGAGTGCGGTCTCGTCGCGGTCTCCGAGCCCGTTGATCGGCTTGATGAAGGCGGTGTTGCAGGACCTGGCGAAGCTCTCCTTGAAGGTGCCGCCGCCGGGGATGGAGAAGCCGTTGAGGTTGGTGAACTTCGTTCCGAACCACATGGCGTCCGGTGTGCACTCAGCCGGGCCGTTCGCGTTCACCAGGTTGTTGTTGATGAGCATCGCCGCGGTCACGATCTTCATCGTGGAGCCGGGTGCGATCTCACCCTCGAACGCGGCGTTCCACCCGTCCTCGCGGTTGTTGGCGACGGCCCGGATCTCACCGGTCGATGGCTTGATGGCGACCACCGACGACTCCGCGTACCGCTTCACCGCCTTCTCCGCCCCCGCCTGGACGTCCGCGTCCAGCGTCGTCCGCAGCAAGCCCGGCTTGCCCTTCCGCAGGGTCACCAGCGTCTTGTCCGGCAGCCCGTCGCCCCGCTCGATCCACAGCTCGACGCCCGGCGTGCCCTTGGCGCTCTCGCCGTACCGCTCGCGCAGCTGCGGCAGTACCGTGCTGAGCGACGGGTACTTCTCGGCCGTCAGCTCGCGGTTGTCGCGGTCGACCGCCTTGATCTCGGGTGAGGACGCCTCACCCAGACGCAGCGTGTCGTCCTCGCCCAGCTCCGGGTGGATGACCGACGGCGCCCAGTCCACCAGCGGCCGCTTCGTGGTCTCGCCCCGGACGACCGTCAGCTCCCCCTCGTACGCGAGTGGCTTGGACTTGCCCTCGTACGACACCGTCGCCTCGACCGAGAACGGCACCTTCGCGCCGACCGCCTCGCCCGACGTCAGCTTCACCTTGGTGATGTGCGTCTCGCTGGCGTAGTCGGCGATCGCGGTATTCGCGTCGGGGCGGTTGTTCGTGTAGTCCGCTGCCTCTGCCGCCTCGCCCTTGGCCCACGCCGCGAGGAACTTCTCGGCCGTTTCCCGCACTTCGTCGCCACTCGGCGGTCCGGTCCTGGACGCCGCCGGTTTGTCCGACGCGGTGTTGTCCGTGCCACTCCCCGTCGTATCGCTCACCAGATTCCAGGCGCCGTATCCGGCACCCCCCACCATCACGGCGAACACCCCGCCGATCAGGGCGTGCTTCGCCCCGTTGCGCATGTCGCGCTCCCCTCCCCAGGTCACGGTCACGTACTTCCGCATGTCTGTGGAACAACGTTCAGAAGTACAGGTCCGTACCTTACGGTGCGGAAGTGACCAGGTCGCCGGGGGTTATCAGACCGGGATGTTCAGATCCAGGTATCCAGCCACATTCGCGCCCGCCAGGAATCAGCCGGAATCACCTCTCCCGTATAGAGAGGCCAGAAGTAAACAAAGTTCCAGACGATGAGCAGAACCAGCACACCGGAGCCGACCGCACCCACCATCCGGCGCCGTTCCGAAGAGCCCGGTGGCCCCAGGATCGCGCCGATCATCATCGCCAGCGCCAGACAGAGGAACGGCACGAAGACGACCGCGTAGAAGACGAAGATCGTCCGCTCCTGGTAGAGCAGCCACGGCAGATATCCGGCCGCGATTCCGCACAGAATCGCGCCCGCGCGCCAGTCCCGCCTAAAGACCCAGCGCCACAGGACGTAGAGGATCGCGAAGCACCCCGCCCACCACAGCAGTGGCGTGCCGAGCGCCAGCACCTCGCTGGCGCACTTGTCGGGGGTGTCCGCCGGGCAGCCCTGCGTGCCCGGCTCGGGGGACTCGTAGAAGTACGAGACCGGGCGGCCCATGACGATCCAGCTCCACGGGCTCGAGTCGTAGCGGTGGCCCGAGGTCAGATTGACGTGGAACTCGTAGACCGTGACCTCGTAGTGCCACAGGCTCTGCAGCCAGTCAGGCAGCCAGGACCAGCCCGAGTCCTTGCCGTGCTCGGCCGCCCAGTCCCGGTAGTAGCCGCCACGCGTGATCAGCCAGCCGCTCCACGAGGCGACATACGTCACGATCGCCACCGGCACCGTCGCCACGAACCCGGGCACCAAGTCCCGCGTGAGGACCGCCAGATACGGCTGGCGCGCCCCCGCGACCCGCCGCGCTCCCACATCCCACAGCACCGTCAGCAGTCCGAACGCGGCCAGGACGTAGAGGCCGTTCCACTTGGTGGCGCAGGCCAGGCCGAGGCAGACACCGGCGGCGATCCGCCAGGGCCGCCAGCCAAGCCGCAGCGTGCTCGCGACCTGGGCATCGGCCCGTACGGTGCCGTCGGCGTCGGTCGGCAGCGCGGCGGCGAGCCGCTCCCGTGCCTTGTCCCGGTCGATGACCAGGCAGCCGAAGGCGGCCAGGATGAAGAACATCAGCGGCAGGTCGAGCAGCGCCGTACGGCTCATCACGAAGTGCAGTCCGTCGACCGCGAGCAGGGCGCCCGCCAGACAGCCGAGGAACGTCGAGCGGAAGAGCCTGCGGCCGATCCGGCACAGCATCAGCACCGAGAGCGTGCCGAGTACGGCCACCATGAAACGCCAGCCGAACGGCGTGAAGCCGTACAGCCACTCGCCGAGCCCGATCACCCACTTGCCCACCGGCGGATGCACCACATAGGAGGGGTCGGTGGGGACCGGCACCGAGGACGGATCAGCGATGATCTTGTCGTTGATGTCGTCCGGCCACTTGACCTCGTAGCCGCGGTGGATCAGCGCCCAGGCGTCCTTGGCGTAGTACGTCTCGTCGAATATCACCGCGTGCGGCTTGCCCAGCTGCCAGAACCGCAGCATCCCGGCGAACAGCGCGATCAGCAGCGGCCCCACCCACGCCAGCACGCGGTTCAGCGTCGCGGTGAGGTGCGCGGGCACCCCGAGCACCGTCCACAACTGGCGGCTCGGCTCGGCGTACGGCGGGACCAGCCGGTCCTTCACGTCCGTTCTGGGCGGCGCGACATACCCGAAACGGCGCAGCCGACGCTGCCAGGTCGGCGGCTGCGGCTGCGGCGGCTCCTGCGGCTGCGGCGGCTTTTCGGGGCCCCTGCCCTGCCGGGCGTCGGTGGAAGACGCGGTACTGGTCACCGCGCCATCGTAGGGAACGAACCTGAGGGAACTGAGCACCCTGCGAGGATGGGCCCGTGACTGGAACGCTCGTACTCGCAGGAACCCCCATCGGGGACGTCGCCGACGCGCCGCCGCGGCTGGCCGCCGAACTGACGGCCGCCGACATCGTGGCGGCCGAGGACACCCGCAGGCTGCGCCGCCTCACCCAGGCGCTCGGTGTGCAGCCAGGAGGGCGGACGGTCTCCTACTTCGAGGGCAACGAGGCCGCCCGTACGCCGGAGCTGGTCGAGGCTCTCGCCGGTGGCGCCCGGGTGCTGCTGGTCACGGACGCGGGGATGCCGTCCGTCTCCGACCCGGGCTACCGGCTGGTCGCGGCGGCCGTGGAGCGGGACATCAGGGTCACCGCCGTACCCGGGCCGTCGGCCGTGCTCACCGCGCTCGCGCTGTCCGGGCTGCCGGTCGACCGCTTCTGCTTCGAGGGCTTCCTGCCCCGCAAGGCCGGTGAGCGTCTGACGCGGCTGCGCGAGGTCGCCGAGGAGCGGCGCACCCTCGTCTACTTCGAGGCCCCGCACCGGCTGGACGACACGCTGGCGGCGATGGCCGAGGTGTTCGGCGGCGAGCGCAGGGCGGCCGTGTGCCGGGAGCTCACCAAGACGTACGAGGAGATCAAGCGCGGGGAGCTGACGGAGCTCGCCGCCTGGGCGGCCGAGGGGGTGCGCGGGGAGATCACGGTCGTGGTGGAGGGCGCGCCCGAGTCCACCGAGGTGCTCGGCGCCGATGAGCTGGTACGCCGGGTCCAGGTGCGGGAGGAGGCCGGGGAGCGGCGTAAGGAGGCCATCGCGGCGGTCGCGGCCGACGCGGGGCTGCCAAAGCGCGAGGTGTTCGACGCCGTCGTGGCGGCAAAAAACGCGGCGCTTAAGTCGCCAACAGACGGTAAAGAGCTATCGTGAAAGGCAAAGTGCGGGACGCGCACCGGGTGGTTTTCTTCGGAAAGTGCAAAACTCACTCTAAGAATTGACAGGCTTGATGCGCTCCTGCTGGGGCGGGCGTCCAATGGTCATAGGGACGCACCCGTCCCGTACGCGCTTGTCCTGAGGGCAAGAGGAGCTGGCATGACTGAGATCACCGGCCGCGCCACCGGAATTCCGCCCGGTCCCGCGGCGACACCCCGGCCTAACCGGCCCACGCAGCCCGTTGCCACCGTTCATGAGTCATACGCTTTTGCCTGCCTGGGCTGCGGTCACGGCTGGGAGCAGTCGTATGACATCGAGCACCACATCGACGGCGCCGGTCGAGAGTTCGTGATGTACATCGTTAACGGCGAACGGGTACCGTCCCCGATCGCTCGGCCCACCTGTATGAATTGTGGCGGGCATACCGTGCGCATCATGCAGGCCGGACGGGTTTCCTCTGTCCTGGACATTCTGCATCGCCATCAGGAGGCCCCGAAGGTCCCGAAGCCTGGGACGGAGTCGGGAGAGGCGACGTCAGGGGGAGAGGCGACGTCAGAGGAATCCGGGCACCACTGGCACCTCTCGGACCTTCTCCACCCCTTCCAGCACCGGAAGGCCGGGTAGGCCGAGTAGGCCGGGTCAGGGCGCGCGTCCCCTGTTCGTAGGATTGGGGGCATGAGCCAGAAAGACACCGCACCGCCGCTGCCGGAGCCGCTCAGGGTGTCGGTAGCCGACTCGCACACCCACCTCGACATGCAGTCGGGCACGGTGGACGAGGCGCTGGTCAAGGCGGCGGCGGTGGGGGTGACCACGGTCGTTCAGGTCGGCTGCGATCTGGCGGGCTCGCAGTGGGCGGCTGACACGGCGGCCGCGTACGAGCACGTCCACGCGACCGTCGCGCTGCACCCCAACGAAGCGCCGCGCATCGTGCACGGTGACCCCGACGGCTGGTCGCGCCAGGGCGCCAGGGAAGCGGGCGGCGACGCGGCGCTGGACGAGGCGCTCGCGCGGATCGACCAGCTCGCGGGCCTTGACCAGGTCAGGGGCGTCGGCGAGACCGGGCTCGACTTCTTCCGTACGGGGCCCGAAGGCGTCCAGGCCCAGGAGCGGTCGTTCCGCGCCCATATCGAGATCGCCAAGCGGCACGGCAAGGCGCTGGTCATCCACGACCGGGACGCCCACAGCGACGTCCTGCGTGTCCTCAAGGAGGAGGGCGCGCCCGAGCGCACCGTCTTCCACTGCTACTCGGGCGACGCGGAGATGGCCCAGGTCTGCGCGGAGAACGGCTGGTTCATGTCCTTCGCTGGCAACGTCACCTTCAAGAACGCCCAGCCGCTGCGGGACGCCCTCGCGGTGGCCCCGCTGGAGCTGGTCCTGGTCGAGACCGACGCGCCGTTCCTGACCCCGGCGCCGTACCGCGGACGGCCTAACGCGCCGTACCTGATTCCGGTCACGCTGCGGGCCATGGCTGAGGTGAAGGGCGTGGACGAGGATGCGATGGCGGCGGCGGTGGCCGACAATACGGCGCGCGCATTCGATTACTGACGATTACCGACGGTTGAGCTCGGGGCGGTAGCGACACAACGTAGTGCCGTGACTTTGGAGAGTGACGCTCGCTCCGCTAGGTTCGGCGGGCCCGATCGGTCCCTGATGAGCCTGGAGCGTCGTCGTGAGCAATCCGCAGGGCAGTCATCGCGCGGCGCGCGGCGGTGGCGGCCGCCGCGCCGCGACCGTGGAGCCGTCGCGTCCGCGTGTCCCGTACGCGGATACCTACCGGCCCGCGTACGAGTCGGCCGGGTCGGCTGAGTCGGCTGAGTCGGCTGGGTCCGATGAGTACGCGTACGCGTCCGCTCCCACCGAGCCCATGCTGCCCCGACAGGTACCCGCGTCCGAGCCCCCGTCCCCGCTCACCACGCCCCCTCCCGACGCCCCGCGGCTGAGCCGGGCCGAGGCCCGCCGCGTCGCCCGTCGTAAGAAGGCCATCGGGCGGCCTCGGCCGGAATCGCTGCGTCGCCTGGTCCCGCAGGCCCTGGTGGTGGCCTTCCTCGCCGGTGGTACGTCCGTGTTCATCGCCGAGGACAAGGCTGTCAGCCTCTCCGTGGACGGCGAGCGGCCGCGCAAGCTGCACACCTTCGCGGGCGACGTCGGCGAGCTGATCGCGAAGGAGGGCGTGGAGGTCGGCGCCCACGACCGCGTCATCCCCGCGCCGGGCGCCGCGCTGGCCGACGGTGACGAGGTCGTCGTCCGCTACGGCCGTCCGCTGGACCTGACCGTCGACGGGCAGCGGCGCCAGGAGTGGACCACCGCGCGCACCGTCGGCGGAGCGCTCCGCGAACTCGACGTGCGCGCCGAGGGCGCCCATCTCTCCACCTCGCTCACCCGGCGGATCTCCCGGAGCGGGCTGCGCCTCGATGTCCGTACCGAGCGCACCTTCACCGTCATGGCCGACGGGCGCGAGCGCACCATCCGTACGAACGTGGCGACCGTGCGGGAGGCCGTGGAGCAGGCCGGGGTCACGCTGAGCGGCCAGGACACCACCTCCGTACCGCCGTCCAGCTTCCCGCGCGACGGGCAGACCGTCTCGGTCATGCGGATCACCGCGACCCGGGAGGTACGTGAGGAACCGATCCCGTTCGCCGTGCGGCGCACGGCCGACGCCTCGCGCTATCGGGGCACCGAGGTCGTCGAGCAGCAGGGCCGCCCGGGCGCCCGGCGCCTCGTCCACTCGGTGCGTACGGTCAACGGCGTCAAGCAGAAGCCCAAGCTGCTGCGGTCCGAGGTGGTGCGCGAGCCGCGGACGCAGATCGTGAGGTTCGGCACCAAGGCGCGCCCCGCGCCGGTCCAGGGCGTGGCGGGCGCCGACGGGCTGGACTGGGGCGCGCTGGCGGCGTGCGAGTCGGGAGGCCGCCCGGGGGCCACCGACCCGTCGGGCACCTACGGCGGGCTCTACCAGTTCGACGTACAGACCTGGCAGAGCCTCGGCGGCAGCGGACGGCCGCAGGACGCTCCGGCCGCCGAGCAGACGTACCGGGCGAAGAAGCTGTACGTGCAGCGGGGCGCTGGCCCGTGGCCGCACTGCGGGCGGCGGCTCCAGGGGTGACCGGGGCGGGGGCCGGGGCCGCTTACCCTTGAGCGGTGAGCAGCCCCACTGACGACACTCCCGCCGCCGACACGCCCCCCGGCGACGCCCAAGGCGCCCTGCTGGGCCCCGCCGACATCCGCGAGCTGGCCGCGGCGCTCGGCGTACGCCCGACCAAGCAGCGCGGCCAGAACTTCGTCATCGACGCGAACACCGTGCGCCGGATCGTCCGCACGGCCCAGGTGCGCGCCGACGACGTGGTCGTCGAGGTCGGCCCCGGGCTCGGCTCGCTGACGCTGGCGTTGCTGGAGGCGGCGGACCGGGTGATCGCCGTCGAGATCGACGACGTACTGGCGGCCGCACTGCCTGCCACGGTCGCCGCCCGGATGCCCGCCCGGGCCGACCACTTCGCCCTCGTGCACTCCGACGCGATGCAGGTGAACGAGCTGCCGGGCCCCGCGCCCACCGCGCTGGTCGCCAACCTCCCGTACAACGTCGCGGTGCCCGTGCTGCTGCACATGCTCGCCACCTTCCCGACCATCGAGCGCACCCTGGTGATGGTGCAGGCCGAGGTCGCCGACCGCCTCGCGGCCACGCCGGGCTCGCGGGTGTACGGCGTCCCGTCGGTGAAGGCCAACTGGTACGCCGAGGTGAAGCGCGCCGGGTCCATCGGCCGCAACGTCTTCTGGCCCGCGCCGAACGTGGACAGCGGCCTCGTCTCGCTCGTCCGCCGCACCGAGCCGGTCAAGACCACCGCCTCCAAGAAGGAGGTCTTCGCAGTCGTCGACGCGGCCTTCGCGCAGCGCCGCAAGACGCTGCGGGCCGCGCTGTCCGGCTGGGCGGGTTCGGCCGCCGCGGCGGAGGCGGCGTTGGTCGCGGCCGGGGTGTCGCCGCAGGCGCGCGGCGAGGCGCTGACGGTGGAGGAGTTCGCCCGCATCGCCGAGAACCGGGGGTCGGGTCAGTGAGCGCCAGCGTCACGGTACGAGTTCCGGCCAAGGTCAACGTCCAGCTCGCGGTCGGCGGAGCGCGCCCCGACGGCTTCCACGACCTGGCGAACGTCTTCCTCGCGGTCGGCCTCTACGACGAAGTGACGGTCACCCCGTCGCCCGACGGCGCGTTGCGGATCACCTGCGAGGGCCCGGACGCCGACCAGGTCCCGCTGGACGAGTCCAACCTGGCGGCGCGCGCGGCCCTCGCCCTCGCGGCTCGACACGGCCGCCCCGCCGACGTCCACCTCCACATCGCGAAGGACATCCCGGTCGCGGGCGGCATGGCAGGCGGCAGCGCGGACGGCGCGGCCGCGCTCCTGGCCTGCGACGTGCTCTGGGGCACCAACACCCCCCGCCCCGAACTCCTCACCCTCTGCGCGGAGTTGGGCAGCGATGTGCCCTTCAGCCTGCTGGGCGGCGCGGCGCTCGGCACGGGTCGCGGCGAACTGCTGACCCCCCTCCCCGTGGGCGGCGACTTCACCTGGGTCTTCGCCACGGCCCACGGCGGCCTGTCAACGCCCGCCGTATACCGCGAGTTCGACCGCCTCTGGGAGGGCCGCCCGGTAGCCCAGCCCGCCGCCTCCCCCGCCCTGCTGGACGCCCTGCGCGCGGGTGACACAGCCGCCCTGGCCGAGACCCTCGCCAACGACCTCCAACCAGCCGCCCTGTCCCTCTTCCCCTCTCTGGCCGACACGTTGGCGGCGGGCACGGACGCGGGCGCGCTGGCCGCACTGGTCTCGGGCTCGGGCCCCACCACGGCCTTCCTGACGAAGGACACATCGGCGGCGGAACGCGTGGCCTCGGCCCTGCTCGCCTCGGGCACCTGCCGCGCGGCACGGGTGGCGCCGTCACCGGCCCCCGGCGCGACGGTGATCACCACCGGCGAGTGACGCCCCGCCCAATGCGGCGTGGCCACGCCCGTGCGCCGCTCAACGTTCCGCAGGCCGGGACGGCGGTGCCGCCCCGGCCCGCGTCCTTCGGGTCAGTCGCCGATCCGTGGCAGCAGCGAGACGAGCTGGCCATCGGCGTGGGCGATCAGCACGTCCTCGTAGCGCAGGAGTTGCGGCGCGGGGCCGAAGCCGAAGCCCTTCGACGGCTGGATGTCGACGTGGTCGCTCCAGACCCGCTCACCCGTGTGCTTGCTGAGGCCGACCAGGTCCCCGGTCGGGCTGAACACGTACACGACGCCTTGGCTGTCCGACACCACGGGAGGCGCCACGAGTGCGGTCCTGCCGTCGTCCTTGGGCAGCTCGATCCCCGTCGGGCTGGTCCACAGCACCTCTCCCGTGGGCAGTGAGACGGCCGTGGCCTCGCCTTTCAGGGATACGGCGATGAGTAGATCGCCGACGAGCCCGAAGTAGCTCTGACGCCCGTCAAGTCGCACGGAATGCGTGGTCTGCTCCCCGGAGCCGGTGATCGTGCTCACCGTCAGGTTCCTGACGGCGGTGTCGTCGTCGGGGTTCTTCCTGCTCTTGGCGTCCGTGCTGACAGTGACGAGGGAATCCCCCCAGGTCCCCATCAGGCCCTGCTCGCCGGAGATGGTCGAGACCTTCTGGGCGTTTCCGGTGGCGGGGTCGAGGCGGATGAGCTCCGTATCGCCCGGATTCGCGCTGTCTTGCCGGCAGAGGAGGTAGGGCACACCGCCCAGCGCCGCGCGGTCGCACGCGGTGCCCTTGGCCCACGTGTAGCGCCACTTCGCCTTACCGGTCTGTGGGTCAAAGGCCTCCACCGTCCGGAAGTTACGGGTGTTGGCCAGCACCGCGCCGTCGATCAGCATCGCCGCCTGTTCGCTGCGGTCGGACTGGGCCAGCTTCTCGGCCCACATCACCTGACCGGTGTCGGCATCCAGCGCTGCCAGTTCCGTCGTGCTGAATTGGTCGCCGTTCTCTTGCCTCTCCGAGTGGTCCCGATAGACATAGACGACGCCGTCGCGCACGCCGACCGGACGGCCGACCTGCACGCCGCCTTCGCCCGTGGCCTTGCGCTTCCACAGCTGCTCGCCGGTCCGGGCGTCGAACTTCACGGCGTCGTTCTTGTGCCCCTGGCAGTAGAGCGCGTCGCCGTCGACCAGGCAGCCGTTCCCGGCGGTGTCCGGGTCGTTCACCTGCCACGGCTTCCAGCCGTCCGGCGATGACGCCGGCCGCACGGGCCTGTCCCCGTCCGGCTCAGTACCCCCGCCCCCGAAACCGAACACCGCCCCCACACTGATCGCGACCACGGCCACCGCCGCCCCCGCGGCCTGCGAGAAGCGGCGCCGGCCGCGTCGCCGCACCACCTTCTCGACCAGGTCCCCGGGCGCCTGCACCCGGTCCAGGGCGACCGCGTGGAGGGTCTCGCGGACCTTCTGCTCCACCTGCTCCGTCGTCATCCCCGGGCCTCCTTCGGCGTGTAGCTGAGCGGCTGGACCTGCTGAGTGGACCCTTCGGGCCCGAGCTCTGGTACGAGCCCCCGGAGCTTGGTAAGCGACCGGTGCGCCGTACTGCGCACCGTGCCGACCGGGCACCCCAGGAGCGCCGCTACTTCGGCCTCCGGCAGGTCCTCGAAGTAGCGCAGTACGACCACGGCCCGCTGCCGCTTCGACAGGTGACCGAGCGCCGCCCACAGCGCGATCCGCAGCTCGGTATCCGGCTCGGCGTCGGCGTCTTTGCTGGACTCGGGCAGTACGGGCACCGTTGTCTCGGCGCGGTGCCTGCGCAGCCGCCAGCGGTTGACCTGCTGGCGGTAGATGACCTGGCGGACGTACGCCTCGGGCTGCTCGATGTGCGTCCAGCGCCCGTAGGCCTTCATCAGCGCGATCTGCAGCAGATCTTCCGCGGCATGCCGGTCCCCGCCGGTGAGTAGCACCGCGAGCTGTAGCAGCGCGGTGGAGCGCATCGCTACGAACTCTCGGAACTCGTCGTGACTCGAGGCCTTCATCGACCCTCCCCTTCTTGGCGAACATCACGACGTGATGGGGAGCCCGCTGCTATCCCTCAGTTGGCGAGATTGTGTGTTCACACCAACTCACAGCGCCGCCCGCACCGCCCGCACCAGCGCCTGGGCCCGCGGGTCCGCTGTGACGCCCTTCTGGAAGCCGTTCGTCACGTAGCCGAAGGCGATGCCTGACTCCGGGTCCGCGAAGGCCAGCGGGCCGCCACGCCCAGGGTGCCCGAAGGAGCTGGGCGAGAGCAGGGGTGAGGCGGGGCTGTGCAGCATGTAGCCGAGGCCGAAGCGGGTGTTGACGATGAGGACGCGGTCGGGGCCCGCGGATTCCTCGGCTCGGGCGAGGTCGATGGTGGCGGGGGTGAGGAGAGGGGGGTGGCCCGAGAGCGGGCCGATGAGCGCTGCGTAGAAGGCCGCCAGGGAGCGGGCCGTGGCGATGCCGCCTGAGGCGGGGAGTTCGGTGGCGCGGTAGGCGGGGGCGTTCTCGTCGGGGTTGAGGAGGGAGCCGAAGGCGCGGCGGGTGAGCGAGGCGGGGTTCGCGTACGCGTCGGAGACCGCGCGCTTGGGGCGTAGCCGCAGTGAGGACGAGGAGGCCGGTGGCTCGACCGGGCCGGTCCGGCCCGGTCGGTGGGCTTCGGCGGGCGGAAGTCCGACCCACAGGTCGAGGCCCAGCGGGCGGGCCACCTCCTCGTCCAGCCAGCGGCCGAGCGTGCGGCCCGTCACGCGGCGGACCAGTTCGCCGAGCAGCCAGCCGTACGTGTGCGCGTGGTAGCCGTGCGCCGTGCCGGGTTCCCACGCTGGGGTCTGCGCGGCGAGCGCGTCCGGGGCCGCGTCCAGTGCGTGTGCGGGCAGGGGGTGGTCCAGGGCCGGGAGCCCGGCTCGGTGGCTGAGCAGGTGGCGTACGAGGGTGTGCTCCTTGCCGTACGCCTTGTACTCGGGCCAGTACGTGCCGACCGGCGCGTCCAGGTCGAGCTCGCCGCGCTGGTGCAGGAGCAGGGGGATCGCGGCGGCCACGCCCTTGGTGGCGGAGTGGACTATCTGGGCGGTGTCCCGTTCCCAGGGGGCCGTTCCGTCGACGTCGCGGGTGCCTGCCCACAGGTCGACCACCCGCTCCCCGTGCCGGTACACCGTCACCGCCGCGCCCCGCTCACCCCGCTTGGCGAAGTTGCCCGTGAAGGCGTCCCTGACGGGTTCGTAACCCGGCGCCACCGTGCCCTGGACACTGCCTTGGACGTCCACCACGCGCTCCCTCGACTGCTGCGCCCCGGTGGCGCCCGCATCCCATGGTGCAACGTTCACTCAGTACCCCCGATTCCAGGGGTGACCGGTAACGGCGACTACGCTGGAAGGCCGATCGTCCCCTCATCTGGAGCGTTGATGGCCGTCAATCTGGTCAATGTCGAGGCAGTCAGCAAGGTGTACGGCACCCGTGCCCTGCTCGACGGAGTCTCCCTCGGCGTCTCCGAGGGGGACCGGATCGGGGTCGTGGGCCGCAACGGCGACGGTAAGACCACCCTGATCCGGATGCTCGCCAAGCTGGAGGAGGCCGACACCGGCCGGGTCACCCACAGCGGCGGGCTGCATCTCGGCGTGCTGACCCAGCATGACTCGCTGAACCCCGAGGCCACCATCCGGCACGAGGTCATCGGCGACATGGCCGACCACGAGTGGGCGGGCAGCGCCAAGATCCGGGATGTGCTGACCGGGTTGTTCGGGGGGCTCGCCCTGCCCGGCTTCGAGCATGGGCTCGACACCGTCATCGGGCCGCTGTCCGGTGGCGAGCGGCGGCGTATCGCGCTCGCCCAGCTGCTGATCGCCGAGCAGGATCTGATCGTGCTCGACGAGCCGACCAACCACCTCGACGTCGAGGGCATCGCCTGGCTCGCCGCCCACCTGCGGACCCGCCGCTCCGCGCTGGTCTGCGTCACGCACGACCGGTGGTTCCTGGACCAGGTGTGTACCCGGATGTGGGACGTCCAGCGCGGCTCGGTCTTCGAGTACGAGGGCGGGTACAGCGACTACGTTTTCGCGCGCGCCGAGCGTGAGCGGATCGCCGCCACGGAGGAGGCCAAGCGGCAGAACCTGGTGCGGAAGGAGCTGGCGTGGCTGCGGCGCGGTGCCCCCGCCCGTACCTCCAAGCCTCGCTTCCGGGTCGAGGCCGCCAACGAGCTGATCGCGGACGTGCCGCCGCCGCGTGACACGTCCGAGCTGCGGAAGTTCGCCTCGTCGCGGCTCGGCAAGACCGTGTTCGACCTGGAGGACGTGACCGTACAGGCCGGGCCGAAGGTGCTGCTGAAGCACCTGACCTGGCAGCTCGGCCCGGGCGACCGGATCGGCCTGGTCGGCGTGAACGGCGCGGGCAAGACCTCGCTGCTGCGGGCCATGGCCGACGCCGCGCGCAGCGAGGGAGAGGTCCAGCCCGTCGCTGGGCGGGTCATCGTCGGTAAGACCGTCAGGCTGGCGTATCTCTCGCAGGAGGTCGGGGAGCTCGACCCGAATCTGCGGGTGCTCCAGGCCGTGCAGCAGGTACGTGACCGGGTGGACCTCGGCAAGGGCCGGGAGATGACCGCGGGCCAGCTCTGCGAGCAGTTCGGCTTCGGGAAGGAGAAGCAGTGGACGCCGGTCAGTGACCTCTCCGGTGGCGAACGGCGGCGGCTCCAGATCCTGCGGCTGCTGATGGACGAGCCGAACGTCCTCTTCCTCGACGAGCCGACGAACGACCTGGACATCGAGACGCTGACCCAGCTTGAGGATCTGCTCGATGGCTGGCCAGGGTCGATGGTGGTGATCTCGCACGACCGGTTCTTCGTCGAGCGGACCACGGACCGGGTGTTCGCTCTCATGGGTGACGCCACCCTGCGGATGCTGCCCCGAGGCATTGACGAGTACCTGGAGCGCCGGGGCCGCATGCTTCAGGCCGCCGCGCCGTCGGCACCGGCCGCCGCTCCCGCCAAGCAGACTCAGGGACAGGGGCAGGCGCAGGCGGAGACGGGGACGCGGGCCCCGGCTCCCTCCTCCGCCGACGCGCGAGCCGCCAAGAAGGAACTGCAGAAAGTCGAACGACAGCTGGACAAGCTGTCCCAGAACGAGACAAAGCTGCATGCGCAGATCGCTGACAACGCCACCGACTTCGGCAAGGTCGCCAAGCTGGACGCGGAACTTCGCGAACTGGTGGCCGAACGCGAAGAGTTGGAGATGCGCTGGCTGGAGCTGGCCGAAACGGTCGGCTGAGTACGCGTAAGCGGAGCCCCGAACCTGCGGTGTTGGTGACTCTGCGCGCATAACGGGGGCGTCACGGGCCTGTTCTCCCTTGGGTACAGGGGGGTGACCGGCCCGGATTCACCACGGCCGTGGGTGATACAAAGAACTCCCGCTTGACTGACTCAGAGTTGCGGGAACCATGTCCGATTCGCTCCTTTCCGTCGGTTAGTGCCAACGGAATTGCGGGGGAGACCGGTCGGGCGCTGGTTCCGCGTGAAGAGGTACACCGCTGATGACTCAGCCGCCACAGCCCCCAGGCCAGCCACCGCAGCAGCCGCCCGGTCAGCCGCCGCAGCAGCCGCCTACGCCGCCACAGGGCCCACCGCCCGGCGAGCCGGGTCAGCCCGGCGGCCAGCCGGGCTACGGCTATCCCCAGCAGCCGGGCCCCTACAACCAGCCCGGCCCGTACGGCCAACAGCCCCAGCCGGGCCCGTACAACCAGCCGCCGCAGACCGGTCCCTACGGTCAGCAGCAGTACGGGTACCCGCAGCAGGGCCAGCCGCCGACGTTCCCGGGCGGGCCCGGGCCCGACGGTACGAAGCCCGGTGGCGGCAGCCCCTTCAAGGGCAAGCCCGCGGTCATCATCGGTGCGGCCGTCGCCGGGCTGCTCGTCATCGGCTCCGGCGTCTACTTCCTCACCGGCAATGACGACGACAAGAAGCAGGACGAGTCGAAGAAGCCCGCCGTCGAGCAGACCGACGACGCCAAGCCGTCGCCTTCGCCCTCGGAGTCGGTGGACAAGGGTGACGGTGACGGCGGCGCCGCCAGCCGCGGTGACAACAGCGACCTGAACGCGGGGAGCAGCCCCGGCGACGCCAAGGCCTGGATGGTCAGGAACGACCAGAAGATCCCCGGCGACGGCGGCGCGCTCAAGAACATCTGGGTGGAGGGCGACACCGTCATCCAGGCCGGTTACAAGAAAGTCTCCGCCTTCGGCGTGAGTGACGGCGACGAGAAGTGGTCCGTCCCGCTGCCCGCCCCGGTGTGCGCGACCCCGAACGCCCCTGACGCCGACGGCAACGTCGTCCTCATGTACGAGAACGGTCTGACGAGCCGGTCGAAGTGCAACCAGCTCATGGAGCTCAACCTCAAGACCGGCAAGGCGGGCTGGAAGAAGGAGCTCGACGAGGGCGGTCCCTTCGACTTCCCCATGGGTGACCCGGGTATCACGATCACGGACGGCACCGTGGCCATCGCCCGCGGGCAGTCCCACGTCGCCTACGCGATGTCCGACGGCAAGAAGCTGTTCGAGGTCACGCGGGGCGAGGAGAAGTGCTTCCCCAAGGGGGTCGCGGGCGGGGCCAAGCTGATCAGCGTGTCCTCCTGCAACACCAGCCCCGACAAGAACTCCCAGGTCCAGGAGCTGGACCCGAAGACCGGCAAGGTCCAGTGGACCTACCGGAGCCCCAAGGACTGGGCGGTCAACAAGGTCTACTCCACCGACCCGCTGGTCCTCTCGCTGAAGAACGACGACAAGAAGACCTTCACGGTCGCCACGCTCACGAACAGCGGCACGGTGCGCTCGCAGCTCCAGGGCGGCGGCAAGGACAAGTTCCAGACGGGCTGCGGCAGCATGTTCTCGTTCGGCGGCAACGTCGACGGCTGCTCCGGCGTGGTCGTGAGTGACGACCTCCTCTACCTGGCGACCGGGGACCAGGGGTCCGCGACCAGCGGCGGCCGCTACAACGAGATCGTCGCCTTCAGCCTCGCCACCGGCAAGGAAGAATGGCGGGCCAAGGCTGACTCCAAGCGCACGGTCGTGCCGCTCGCCATGGAGGGCAAGAGCCTCATCGGCTATGTCGAGGCGAACTACCGCGAGGCCGGACAGGTCGTGCGTTTCGGTGCGGACGGCGGCAAGCCGGAGACCGTACTGAAGCACCCGGCAGGGGCGGCGAGCGCCGAGAGCTCGATGGGCATCGGCGGTCAGATGACGTACGCCGACGAGCGGATCTACATGACGCCGTCGCGGCTGCGTGCCAAGAAGTCAGGCGACGAGGAGGCGGCCCGGATGCTGGCCTTCGGCAAGTGAGGAGCGCTCACTTCGCGTTCTTCGCCACACCCCACGCCCCCACGACCCGTTCCCAGAGGTAGACAGCCATGAGCCAGCCGCCCCCGCCGCCCAACCAGCCGCCGGGCCCGCCCCCGAACCAGCCGCCGAGCGAGCCCCCGAACGAGCCGCCGAACCAGCCGCCGCCGTCCGGTGGCTTCGGGGCCCCGCAGGACCCGCCGCCGTCCGGCGGATTCGGCGCCCCACAGAGCCCGCCGCCCGGCCCGCCGTCGGGAGGCTTCGGCGCGCCCCAGAGCGGCTCCGGGTACGGCTACCCGCAGACGCCGCCGCCCGGCCAGCCCGGCACCCCGCCCCCCGGGGCCGCGCCCGGTCAGCCGCACACCCAGCCCATGGGCCAGTCCGGATACGGCTACCCGGGCCAGCAGCAGCCGCAGTACGGCGCCTACCAGCAGCCGCCGACCATGCCGATGCAGGGCGGCGCCGGTCCCGGCATGCCCGGCGCTCCTGGCGCCCCCGGCGGCAAGAAGCCCAACACCACCATGATGATCGTCATCGCCGCCGCGGTCGCGGTCGCCCTGATCATCGGCGGTGGCGTCTGGTACGCCTCGTCCACGGGTGATGACGATAAGAAGGACGAGTCCAAGAGCTCGGCCGGCGCCAGCGGCGGCGGCGAGGGCGAGGGCGGCGAGGGCAAGGGCGGCGAAGGCACCGACGTCGACAAGCCCGCGGTCGGCGACGAGAAGGTGCCCAGCAACACCAACGCCAAGGTGCAGTTCCAACTGCCGCTGCCCAAGGTGGACGAGGAAACCTCGCCGCTGGACGTGCACGGCTCCTGGATCACCGACAAGGTGTACGCCAAGAGTGACGACAGCAAGATCGTCGGCTACGACCCGGACAAGGGCTCCGAGAAGTGGACGATCGACCTGGACGGCCCGGTCTGCGCCGCGAGCCGCGTGCTCACCAAGGACAACAAGACGGCGATCATCCACCAGCCGGACAAGCCCACCGAGGACAAGAAGCACCACGGCTGCACCGAGGTCGTCACGATCGACCTCGACACCGGCAAGAAGGTGTGGACCGAGACGGCCAAGGCGAGTGACCGTCCGCTGCGGTTCGACGAGGTCACCATCGCCGGGGACACCGTGGCGGCCGGTGGCACCGGCGGCGGCGCCGCCTGGGGCATCGCCGACGGCAAGCTCCGCTGGAAGCCCAAGGTGACCGACACCTGCTACGACGGTGGTTACGGTGGCGGCGAGGCGCTCGTCGTGGTGCGTAAGTGCGGCAGCTACGACGACCGCAAGGTGGAGATCCAGTACCTGAACCCGACCACGGGCGCGGTCAAGTCCACGTACAAGATGGCGGACGGCATCGAGTACGCGCACGTCGTCTCCACCGAGCCGGTGGTCGTCGCGGCGAAGCTGGACACCGAGGCCCGCGGTTACGACTACTTCGCGCTGGACGTCAGCGGCAAGGAAGCCAAGGTCCGCTCCAAGATCACGGCGCCCGGTGACCAGTACGGCGCCCGGTGCGCGGCGACCGATGTGGCGGACTGCCGCGGGCAGGTCGTCAGCGACGACAAGCTCTACCTGCCCACCGCGGGCGAGTTCGGCAAGTCGAACGCGATCGTCTCCTTCGACCTGGCCACCGGCAAGAGCACGGGCGACAAGGTGGACGCGGGCGAGAAGTGGGAGTTCCAGCCGCTGCGCATGGACGGCGACAACATCCTCGCCTACAAGTTCCCGCCCTACGACCAGGGCGGCCAGGTCGTCACGATCGACCCGAACACGATGAAGGAGACGCTGCTCCTGCAGATGCCGGCGGATCGTTCGATCCGGTCCGTCGAGACCGGCTTCCTCTTCGACCACTCCGAGTTCCTCTACCAGGACGGCCGGCTGTACCTCTCGAAGCAGCTGGCCAGCGACAGGAACTACGGCAAGGAATACCTGGCGATCTCCTTCGGCCCGAGCTGAGCGGCCTGACGGTCTAGTGAGAAGGGGCCCGGTGCCACGGCGACACTGCCGCGGCACCGGGCTCTGTCATGAGTACCCCGTACTTCGACGCACCCCTAACAGGCCCGGATCAGCCGGGTTTTCCACATTCCGGGGGGCTTCTGGCCGATAGGGGGCGCGTAACGTCGAACAAGCGTGTAGCTTCCCCGGGAAGGAAGGGCCGGGGGGCCCGGAGCTCGCTGGGGGTAGTGGGGAACTTGGGGGGTTGCTCGATGGGTGTGCGGCTCATGGTGGTCGACGATCACCGCTTGCTCGCCGAGGCGCTCGCCTCGGCGCTGAAACTCCGAGGTCACCGCGTACTCGCGGCGGCGGCGCCCGCTGCCGGGGCTGCCGAACTGGTCGTGGCCCGGGCGCCTGAGGTGTGCCTGCTGGGCACCGCCACGCCCTCCGAGCCGGGGATCTTCGACCCGGTGGTCCGGATCAAGCGAGAGCGGCCGCAGGTGGCTGTCGTGGTGCTCGGCCCGGTGCCGTCGCCGCGTGGGATCGCCGCCGCGTTCGCCGCCGGCGCTTCGGGATACGTACGCCATGACGAGCGGATCGAGGGTGTGGAACGCGCCATCGTGAAGGCGCGCGCGGGGGAGGCGGCGGTGGCCCCGCAGCTGCTTCAGGGGGCGTTCAGCGAGCTGCTCAACCCGGCCGCTCAGCCGGACGACGAGGGCCAGCGGCTGCTCCAGATGCTCACCCCGCGCGAGGTCGAGGTGCTGCTGCGGGTCGCGGACGGCGAGGACACCCGGCTGATCGCGGCCGGGATGGGGATAGCCCCGAGCACCGCGCGTACGCATGTGCAGCGGGTGCTGATGAAGCTGGGCGTCGGCTCCCGGCTGGAGGCGGCGGCGCTGGCCGCGCGTACGGGCCTCCTCGACCGGGCGGGCAACTCCGCGCCTCTTTAACCACCCCCGAATCACCCCTTAAGCCACCTCAATCTCACCTCAATCCCGCCTCGGCACACCACTCGCTGGGCGCAGCCATTGACGCGCATGTTTGCTCATGGTTTCTTGTGTTCGGTTCTGTTGGTTTAATGGGCATGTTGGTGCTGTGTGGAGGAGTGGCTCAGTGAAGAAGACCTCGACCCGTCTCGCCGACGGTCGGGAGCTCATCTACTACGACGTACGCGACGATGTCGTACGCGACGCGGTGGACCGGCGCCCCCTCGACCCGATCGCCACCACGTCGGCGGTCCGCACCGACCCCCTCGTCGGCGACTTCGTCACCATCGCCTCGCACCGGCAGGGCCGCACCTACCACCCACCGGCGGGTGAATGCCCGCTCTGCCCGTCGGACGGCGACCGGCTGAGCGAGATCCCCGACAGGTCGTACGACGTGGTCGTCTTCGAGAACCGCTTCCCGTCGCTCGCTGGTGACGCGGGCCGCTGCGAGGTCGTGTGCTTCACCCAGGACCACGACGCCAGCTTCGCCGCCCTCACCGAGGAGCGGGCCGGGCTGGTACTGGACGCGTGGACCGACCGCACCGCCGAGCTCGCCTTGCTCGATTCCGTACGCCAGGTGTTCTGCTTCGAGAACCGTGGCGTCGAGATCGGTGTCACCCTGGGCCACCCACACGGCCAGATCTACGGCTACCCGGACGTCACCCCGCGCACCGCCCTGCACCTCCGCTCGCTCGCCGCGCACCGCGAGCGGACCGGGCGCAACCTCTTCGCCGACGTACTGGACAGCGAACTGGCCGGTGAGCGCGTGGTGCTGGCGGGTGAGCACTGGGTGGCCTTCGTGCCGTACGCCGCCCGCTGGCCGTACGAGGTGCACCTCTACCCGAGGCGGCAGGTGCCCGACCTGCTGGCGCTCGACGAGGCGGCGCGCGCGGAGTTCCCACAGATCTACCTGGAACTCCTGAGACGCTTCGACCGGATCTTCGGCGAGGGCGAGCCGCCGACGCCGTACATCTCCGCCTGGCACCAGGCGCCGTTCGGCCCTCTGGGGGAGTGCGGGGTGCGGCGTGAGGAGTTCGCGCTGCGGCTGGAGCTTTTCACCATTCGTCGTACGTCAGGGAAGCTGAAGTTCCTCGCGGGCTCCGAGTCCGGCATGGGCGCGTTCATCAACGACGTGCCGCCGGAGGCCGCGGCGGAAAGACTGCGGGAGGTAGCGCGTTCATGAGCGACAGCTATGTGGTCACCGGTGGTGCGGGCTATGCCGGCGGTGTGGTGGCGGCGCACTTGCTGGAGGCCGGGCACCGGGTGACCGTGGTGGACGACCTCTCCACCGGCTTCAGGGAGGCCGTGCCCGCGGGGGCGGAGTTCATCGAGGGGCGGGTTCAGGACGCGGCGAAGTGGCTGGACCCGTCCTGTGACGCGGTGTTGCACTTCGCGGCCTTCTCGCAGGTCGGCGAGTCCGTCGCCAAGCCCGAGAAGTACTGGGAGAACAACGTCGGCGGCACCATGGCGCTGCTCGCCGCGATGCGCTCCGCCGGGGTGCGGCGGCTGGTCTTCTCCTCGACCGCCGCGACGTACGGCGAACCGGTCGGCACGCCGATCACGGAGGCCGACCCGACCGCGCCGACCAGCCCGTACGGCGCGTCCAAGCTGGCCGTCGACCACATGATCGCCGGGGAGTGCGCCGCGCACGGGCTCGGGGCGGTGTCCCTGCGCTACTTCAACGTGGCGGGCGCGTACGGCAGTTGCGGGGAGCGGCACGACCCCGAGTCACATCTCATCCCGCTGGTGCTCCAGGTCGCGCTGGGGCGGCGCGAGGCCATCTCCGTCTTCGGCGACGACTACCCGACGCCGGACGGCACGTGTGTCCGCGACTACATCCATGTCGCGGACCTGGCCGAGGCCCATCTGCTGGCGCTGGACGCGGCCGCTCCGGGTGAACACCTGGTCTGCAACCTCGGTAACGGCAACGGGTTCTCGGTCCGCGAGGTCATCGAGACGGTACGGGAGGTCACCGGGCACCCGGTCCCGGAGGTGGTCGCCGCGCGCCGGGCGGGGGACCCCGCGGTCCTGGTCGCCTCCGCCGCGACCGCGCATGAGCGCCTCGGCTGGCGGCCGTCGCGCGCGGATCTCGCGGGCATCGTCAGCGACGCGTGGAAGTTCGCCCAGCAGTTCGCCCAGCAGAGAGAGGAGGGCCGATCATGACGGTCGACGACACCACACAGGTCACCCAGGCCACGCAGGTCACGCAGGTCACGCACGTCATCGAGGGGTTCCGTGAGGTGTACGGGCGGGCCCCCGACGGCGTCTGGGCCGCCCCTGGCCGGGTCAACCTGATCGGTGAGCACACCGACTACAACGACGGGTTCGTCCTGCCCTTCGCCCTGCCGCACACCACGCTCGCCGCCGTGGCACACCGCGAGGACGGCCTGCTCCGGCTGCATTCGGGGTCACCCGACGTGCCGGGTGCGGTGGTCGAGGTACGCCTCGCGGAGCTTGCGCCCGGGCGCGAGGCGGGGCGCACGGACGGTTGGGCGGACTACCCGGCGGGCGTGATGTGGGCGCTGCGCGAGGCGGGGCACCCGGTCGGTGGCGCGGACCTGCACTTTGCCTCGACCGTGCCGCACGGCGCGGGCCTGTCCTCGTCCGCCGCGCTGGAGGTCGCCACCGCACTCGCGCTGAACGAGGTGCACGGACTGGACATCCCGCCCAGGGAGTTGGCCGTCCTCTGCCGCCACGCTGAGAACGCCTATGTGGGCGCGCCCACCGGGATCATGGACCAGATGGCGTCCGCGTGCTGTACGGCGGGCCATGCGCTGTTCCTGGACACCCGGGACTTCTCGCAGCGTCAGGTCCCGTTCGACCTGGCCGCGCACGGCCTGCGGCTGCTGGTCGTCGACACGCGGGTCACGCACGCGCACAGCAGCGGGGAGTACGGCCAGCGGCGGGCGGGTTGCGAGGCGGGTGCCGCGTCGCTCGGCGTGACCGCGCTACGGGACGTGCCGTACGCGGAACTGCCCTCGGCCCTGGACCGGCTGGACGACGCGGAGATCCGCCGCCTGGTCCGCCACGTCGTCACCGAGAACGAACGAGTCAAACGAACGATCGCCCTTCTGGCCGACACCTCCTCCGTGCGGGCCATCGGCCCGATCCTCACGGAGAGCCATGCCTCGCTGCGCGACGACTTCCGGGTCTCCTGCGCGGAGTTGGACCTGGTCGTGGACACGGCGTTGGCGGCGGGCGCGCTGGGCGCCCGGATGACGGGCGGAGGCTTCGGCGGTTCGGCGATCGTCCTGGCGGACGAGTCAGCGGTGCGGCCCCTCACGGCCGCCCTCGACAAGGCGTTCACCACGGCGGGCCTCCCGGCGCCCCGCGTCTTCCCCGCGCTCCCGTCCCGGGGCGCGCACCGCATGGCCTGAGGTGGCACCCGCCGGACAGGCCCCTAGGCCGTGTCCGCAAAGTCCCGCCTGCCCGGCGACGCCTGGCACGCACGCTCGCGGCGTTGCCGAAACGCCCACGTGACTCCGCCACGAGGGCGCTCCGGCGCCTTGCGATCGCACGCACCAGACGCCGCCGGGCCGCCCTCCGGGCGACGACGGGACTTTGCGGACACGACCTAGCCGCGTCCCACGCGCCCCCGCTGAAACACGTCTGCCACTGTCCGACGGCCAGTTCTGCAAATCGCCTTCCGCTTCCGGCTCTCGGCCGTACGCTGATGCACAGCACCGGTGGGGGCCGGTGTTGATCAGGGGGCGAGACAGTCGGGTTCGACGCCCGGAGTAGGGGTACCAGTCACGGCACGGCGGCGGCCGTGCGGGCTGCGGTGACCCTTTGTCCAGGGCGTCGTACTCGCGCCGGTCCGTCCCCCACCGGGGCTCCGGGACCAACTCCCGGAAGCCGTCCGCCGGAAGACGGAGCCTGGGGGTTTCTCGTGGTGCGAATCCGGGTCCTGGTCGTTGACGACCACCGCATCTTCGCCGAGTCTCTCGCGGCCGCGCTGGCCGCGGAGCCCGACGTGGACGTTTCCGCGGCGGGCAGCGGCCCGGCCGCGCTGCGCTGTCTGGAGCGAGCGGTAGCCGAAGGCCGTGCCTTCGATGTGCTGCTCGTCGACGCCGACTTGGGCGACGCCGCGGCGGGCGGCGGCCCCACCGGCGCGGGTGCTCCACCGGGTACGGTGCCGGGCCCGCGCCCCGCGTCCGGGCCCGCGCCCGTGCCCGCCAACGGCGGGGACAACCTGGTGGACGGCCTCTCCCTGGTGGCAGGCGTCCGTTCCGGGCACCCGTCGGTCCGTACGGTGGTGCTCGCCGAGAAGGACGACCCGCGTCGCGCCGCGCTCGCGCTGGGGGCCGGTGCGTCCGGCTGGGTCGCCAAGGACTGTTCGCTGTCGCGGCTGCTGACCGTCATCCGGGGCGTACTGCGGGACGAGACCCACCTGCCACCCGCCCTGCTCACCGGCGTACTGCGCGAACTCACCGCGGCCCGCAAGCATCGCACGGAGAGCGAACGGCTGGTCGAGTCGCTCACCCCGCGCGAGCGCGAGGTGCTCCGGTGCATGGTCGCGGGCCTGGGGCGCAAGGCGGTCGCCGAGCGCCTCTTCCTGTCACCGCACACCGTTCGGACGCATATGCAGAACGTCCTGGGAAAGCTCGGCGTGCACTCCACCCTCGCGGCCGTCGCGCTCGCCCGCAGGGCCGGTGTCGGCCCGGTGGACCTGGCCGGGTCAGGGGATGTTGTCGAACGGCGCGGTCAGCTGGCGCAGTAGCCCGGCCAGCTCGCCGCGCTGGGCGCGCGACAGTTCGGCGAGGATCGCCCGCTCCTGGTGCAGCAGTCCGGCCAGCGCCTGGTCCGCGCTCTCGCGGCCCTCGGGGGTGAGGCGCACCAGCACCCCGCGCCGGTCGCTGGGGTCGGGGAGCCGCTCGACCAGGCCTTTCTTGGCGAGCCTGTCGATACGGTTGGTCATCGTGCCGGAGGTGACCAGGGTCTGGGTGAGCAGCTGTCCCGGCGAGAGCTGGTACGGCGCACCGGCTCGGCGCAGCGACGTGAGGACGTCGAACTCCCAGGGCTCCAGCTGATGCTCGGCGAAGGCGAGCCTGCGGGCCCGGTCCAGATGGCGGGCGAGCCTGCTGACGCGGCTCAGTACCTCGAGTGGTTCCACGTCGAGGTCAGGGCGCTCACGGCGCCACGCTGCCACCAGGCGATCGACCTCGTCCTCCATGGCGATCAGTGTAGTAGGTCTGTCGACATGAAGTCTCTTGACGTCAAGAGATAATTCGGATTCCCTGTGGGCATCGTCAGGTTTCCTCGTGAGGGAAGCGCGTTACGGCTTCTCTCGCTCGCACCAGGCAGGGAGCTCGAACACATGCAAGCCGCACCAACCTGGGACCCGCAACAGTACCTCCGGCACGCAGGTCACCGGACCCGCCCCTTTCTCGACCTCCTCGCCCGTATACCAGAACTGCCGGACACCGGGGGAGTGCCCCCACGCATCGCCGACCTGGGCTGCGGGCCGGGCAATGTCACCGCCCTGCTGGCCGACCGCTGGCCGGACGCGCACATCACCGGCTTGGACAGCTCCCCCGAGATGCTCGCCAAGGCCGAGAAGTACGCGGGCACGACCGCGGGCGGCGGCTACCTCGACTTCCGGCTGGCCGACGCGGCGCACTGGACGCCGGACGGCACGTACGACCTGATCGTCTCCAACGCGGCGCTGCAGTGGGTCCCCAACCACCCCGAGTCCTTCCCCCTCTGGATCGAGAGCCTACGACCCGGCGGCAGCCTCGCCCTCCAGGTCCCCGGCAACTTCACCTCACCCAGCCATGCCCTGCTCGCCGAACTCTGCGAATCCCCACGATGGCGCGACCGCCTCGGCGCCCACAGCCGCGGCTATGTCCACGTACTCGACCCCGCCGACTACCTCCTGCGGCTGGTGAACCTCGGCTGCGCGGCCGAGGCCTGGGAGACCACGTACTCCCAGCTCCTCACCGGCGAAGACCCCGTCTACGACTGGGTCAGGGGCACGGCCCTGCGCCCGGCCCTGACCGCACTCGCCGACGATCCGGACGCGACCGCCGAGTTCCTGGCGGAATACCGCGACCTCCTCCGCAAGGCCTACCCACCGGGCCCGCACGGCACGGTGTTCCCGTTCCGCCGCATCTTCGCGGTGGCCACGAAGGAGGGCTGACCTCTCGATGCTGACCGCCGTCGACCACGTCCAACTAGCCGCCCCGCCCGGTTCGGAGCACCAGCTCCGCGCGTACTACGCCGGAGTGCTCGGCATGACCGAGATCCCCAAGCCCCCGCCCCTGGCGGCCCGCGGCGGTTGCTGGTTCCAGGTCGACGGCGTCCAGCTCCACCTCGGCATCGATCCCGACTTCCGCCCGGCCACCAAGGCCCACCCGGGCCTACGGGTCCACGACATCTCGGCGTACGCCGCCCGCCTCACGGCCCGCGGCGCCGAGATCACCTGGGACGACAACCTCCCGGGCCACCGCCGCTTCTACTCCTACGACCCGGTCGGCAACCGCCTGGAGTTCCTGGAGCCGGACGTATCGGCGGGCCTGGACGAGGTCCTGTGGCAGGCGTGGAAGTCCCTGGAGCTTCCCGAGGGCTACCGGGCGGAGATCATCGACGAGGCCATCGAGGTGTCGCCCATCGGCGACCTTCGCCACGCTGTACTGGTCAACCGCCTCCGCCGATCGCTCGACGCGCACATGGCAGGCGGCGTCCACCTGCCCTGCCAGGGTGTGAACGTCATCCACCGCCGCAAGGCCTGGACCCCCGACATCCTCATCGCCCCAGCTGACCTGGACGAGATCCCGGATGAGGAGGGCCTGGGCGTCGATGCGGCAGGAGTCGCGGTCATCATCGAGGTCGTCTCGCCTGGCCGGACGAACGAGCAGCGCGACCGCATCCGCAAGCGCCGCGAGTACGCCCGCGCCGGGATTCCCCTGTACGTCCTCGTCGACGACCACGACGGCGACGGCGCGGTCGTCCTGCTCACCTCCCCCAACCCCCAGAAGGCGATCTACACCGACGAGCACCGGGTCCCGTACGGCACGGACGCGGTGCTCCCCGAGGGCCCGGCGAAGGGCTTCGTCATCGGCGCGGACATCACCCGCAGCTAACGGTCGCCGCACGCTCAGAGCTGCCCGAGCGCGTCCAGCGAAATATCGATGTCGATGTCGTACGGAACTGTGACCTTGAGCCGGTCGTGATGGATACCGGACAACGCGTACGCCTTGGTCACGGGATCAAGCTCGTACACCCGCACCACCGGTCGGTGGCATCCAGCCGGCTACCGGATTGCCGACGGCCGGGTCGGAGGCGATCAGCTCCAGCGCGGCGTGCACCTCTCGCTCTTCACCCTCGCTGAGGTTCAGGGCCGCGCGGGACTGCTTCGCGATGTCGTGTTCTTCGAGCGGCTCGGCTCACTCACCGGCGGCCGTCCGCTGTTCCGCGCTGACCTGCGCGAGTGCGGACATGGCTTCGGTGCTGCACCGGATATAGAGGCGGCTGCGGAAGGAAACGGACGACGTGGTCCACCGCTTCGAAACCGCCTACAGTCGAGTGGTTCGCGATGGCCTCGGCGAGCTGCTTCTCGAACATCTCCAGGTCGCCGGGAAATCCGTACCGGGCGAGGGACCGCCGCAGTTCCGCGACGGTGCCCGCAGGGGGAACAGTGGCCTCTCCATGAGAGTGAACGGACTGTGCGCTCATGACAGTGACCTTGCCTTGTGGTGATCGGCTACGCCCATCCCTGCCGGCGACGGTGGTCATATGCAGGCTATACACGACGTGAGGCGTAGCCAGGGCGGAGACTAGCGCCCGGCTCAGGGGGATGTGCCGTCGTCGCCCAGGCCCTCGTCCGAGCTGTCATCTACGGCGAGGCGGGCGCCCCGGCTCTCGGCGATGAGCAGCGTGTCGCGCAGGGCGTCGGCCAACTGAGCGGCCAGCAGCCCGAGCTCCGCGAGGGGCGGCGCGGGCCCGGCGAGCACGTCCCGGGCGCGGTCGATGAGCCTGCCCGCGAGCGCGAGCTGCGCGTACTCGATCTGGTCGGCGTACCGGGACAGCGGTCCGCTGCCGTCCGTGGACAGATAACAGCGCTGCCCGTTCGCCCCGGTCCAGGGAAGCAGCCGGTTCCGGTTCACCGCGCCGCCACCTCCACCCCGTGGGTACGGCGCGGGCCCACGTCGACCCCGTACGTCGTGAGCCAGAGCGCGCGACGGCGTCGGCGCTGCTCGGGGGTGAGGAGGTACGGGCGGACTGGGGCGGAGGCGTGGCCGTCGAGCGGGGTGTCGGTGGCGTACGGTCCGGGGCGGGGTCTCGTCCGTACGGCCTGCCGGACCACGACCGGCCGCCGCACCCCGTCCCGCTGTGGCCCGGCCCGGTGCCGCCCGCGTGGGGCGGCGCAGGTGATGTGATCGGCCACCGCCATCAACCGGTGTTGGGAGACTGCCTCAGTTCTCTGGTTCTACCGCCAAGCCCTGCTCCGGGGTGGCGCTCTCGTCGACCCGGCCTGATTCGGCGTCCACGTATACGGGGTACACCTCATCCTCAGCAACGGTGACTGGTATCAGCCACTGGACGCGCCACTCCGCACCCCGACGGACTGCCAGGAGGTTGCCGCGCCCTACCTGGACCTGGGGAGCGGAAGCGTAAAGCTTCTGTGCGGCAGCCGCAGCCCGTTCCTCCGGAACACGACGGTCTGGGAGCTGTATCGGCGAGTCGACCTTCCGGGTTAGCAACTGGGAGATGCGGCCCGATCTGTTGACCTGGATGTCCAAGCGCATAGGCATGAGGACTCCGTCGGCCTGGCTGCGCCAGTTCACCATCCATCCGAACGCGGCATCGTCGCCGACGGGGTGAACGGTGGGCTCTGAGCCCCTAAGCCCCCAGGGAAAACGCTCCTTGGCGTATCGCGTGGCGATGGCGAGTGCGCCGTCAGCGTCCTTCGGAGCCGCGGTCGAACCCTTGACTGGGAAGCTCGACGGCCCCGGCTCGCTGGTGCTCTCCAAACTCACCATGAGCTGCTCCTGGTCAGGCCAGCTCAACTCGGCAAATCCTTCGTCGAGAGTGATCAACAACATGTCTGAGGCACCGTGTGTACCGGGCTGCAGTTGGACCTTGGCGATGCGATAGCGGTCACCAAAGGCTTCACGGAGGGCGCTCTCGGCTGCACGCTGCTCGTTGGAGCTGGCGATCTGCAGGCTGGTGGCATCGACAGCAAGCGGCGTGATCCACAACTTCCAGACGGTACCCGTGACCAGCAACAAGGACCCGCCAACGACAGCGGTCACCTTGAGGCCGTCGCGCCAGGGTGCGAGGGACTTCTTACCGAGAAGGAGAATCGCCCATCCAAGCAGCGCGCCGGTCAGGGCACCGAGACTGTTCATCTGGACGTCGCTGCTGTCGCAGTTGCGGCCCACCCATGCGGCAGTGGCTTGGATCGTCTCCGTGACCAGAGACAGAAGCACGCCCCCGGCAATGACAGGGACGAGTCGGCGGATTGCCAGAATCCCAAACAATCCGACAGGCAGGAACATTGCCAGATTCAACAGGCCCTGCTCGGTTGCAAAAGGTTCAGTGATGCGACGATTGATGGCACACTGTCCTGTTATCCCTGCCCCTCCAGGGAAGAATATGGTGAGACTTACCTCGACAGCAACGGAAGCTGTCAACGCCGCGTACATCCAAGGGCGGTCGGAGCGCCTGCGGGCCACCTGGAAGGCGAGCGACGACAGGATGAGAATGGCGAAGACTGCACCAATGACAAAGTTTCGGTGTCCGCTAAATACGGCACTCAGCATTTAGGAATCAGGCCTTACGCAGGGCGTCTCGCCCCAAGAGGTAGCCCGGGGCGAGACGCGCAAGAATCAAGTGGTCAGCAGGTGCCAGGCGGCGTCTGGAAGGTCCCCTGACCCTTAACCCACAACATGCCAATGGTTGAGTTGCATTTGGTGTTCCACGCAGTGCGGCTCCACTTCTTCTGCTTCACCTGACCCTTGCTCTGGGTGAACTGTCCGCCCCAGTAGTTCGAGCCCTTAAAGGAGTAGCCGAGCTTCGCTGTAATGCGGGAGCCACTCTTCTTCTCGTAGCGACTGGTGAGGGTCACGCCTGGGCTCCGGGAGGTCTTCCAGTGGTGAAGCACGCCACTGGAAAGGGTCGTGCACACATCCCCGCCAGGAAGTTTACCGCCGCTCGGGCAGCCGCCCGTTGCCGCCTGGGCGGTTCCATTAACCCCCATGGCCGCCACCGAAACCCCGATTATGGCGGCGCTGCGAGCCAGCCTCTTCGTGACTTTATGCATAGTCTTCATTCCCCTTTATGGCGCAAAGCGCGCATGGGGGGATCGTGTAAGTGGCGCATTTCGGCCTGGTCAGAGCCCGTCGAATCCCCCCGCGCACCCGGCCGCTTGGTCAGTTCGGCCGACGGCTGGAAACAATACGGCGATGTTGATCTTCACGCAACTCCCTCGGTCTGAGGAATGCCTGAGCTCGGATTCTCTCTGGGGTGGTTCGCGGGACTCGCTTCCCCTTACTGCGAAAGATTCAGAGCGTGACCCGAACTACTGACAGGGAGGGCAGGGGCTGGCCCCCGTGTCAGGGGGACCAGTGGTGTCAATTCTTGCGGTGGCCTATCAGGCGGGGTTTGGGTTCCAGGCCGTCCAGGCCGTGCCAGGCCAGGTTGACCAGGTGGGCCGCTACCTCGGCCTTCTTGGGCTTGCGGACCTCCAGCCACCACTGGCCGGTCAGGGCGACGCTGCCGACCAGGGCCTGGGCGTAGAGCGGGGCCAGCTTGGGGTCGAAGCCGCGGCTTTTGAACTCGTGGCCGAGGATGTCCTCGACCTGGGTGGCGATGTCGGAGATCAGGGACGCGAAGCCGCCGGTGGACTGGGGGATGGGGGAGTCGCGTACCAGGATGCGGAAGCCGTCCGTGTACTCCTCGATGTAGTCGAGGAGGGCGAAGGCCGCCTGTTCGCACAGTTCGCGGGGATGGCCCGCCGTGAGGGAGCTGGTCACCATGTCCAGGAGGCGCTGCATCTCGCGGTCCACGACGACCGCGTACAGGCCCTCCTTGCCGCCGAAGTGTTCGTAGACGACGGGTTTGGAGACCCCGGCCTTGGCCGCGATCTCCTCCACCGATGTGCCTTCGAAGCCCTTCTGCGCGAAGAGGGTGCGACCGATGTCGAGCAGCTGTTGACGCCGCTCGGCCCCGGTCATCCGGGTCCGGCGCGCGCGCCGGGGTTTGTCGTTGTTGCTGTTGGTGCTCGGGTCGGTCGCCACGTCGTCAATCATGCCGCGTCGGCGCTTTGTGGCTTGCGGCGGGCGTCGACCCGGGCGGCGGAGGGCCAGCGCACGTCGTACGCCCAGCCCAGCTGCTCGCACCAGCGGATGATCCGGGCCGACGAGTCCAGCTGGCCCCTCAGCACACCGTGCCGGGCCGAGGTCGGGTCGGCGTGGTGGAGGTTGTGCCAGGACTCGCCGCAGGAGAGCACCGCCAGCCACCAGACGTTGCCGGAGCGGTCACGGGACTTGAACGGGCGTTTGCCGACCGCGTGGCAGATGGAGTTGATCGACCAGGTGACGTGGTGCAGCAGCGCCACTCTTACGAGGGACCCCCAGAAGAACGCCGTGAACGCGCCCCACCAGGACATCGTGACCAGGCCGCCGACCAGCGGCGGGATGGCGAGGGACAGGATGGTGAAGCCGAGGAAGTTACGGGAGATGGCGCGGATCGCCGGGTCCTTGATCAGATCCGGCGCGTACTTCTCCTGGGAGGTCCGCTCCTTGTCGAACATCCATCCGATATGCGCCCACCACAGACCCTTGAGCAGGGCCGGAACCGTCTCGCCGTAGCGCCAGGGGGAGTGCGGGTCGCCCTCGGCGTCCGAGAACTTGTGGTGCTTACGGTGATCGGCGACCCAGCGCACCAGCGGCCCCTCGACGGCCAGCGAGCCAGCCACGGCCACCGCGATCCGCAGCGGCCGCTTCGCCTTGAAGGAGCCGTGTGTGAAGTACCGGTGGAAGCCGATCGTGATCCCGTGGCAGCCCAGGTAGTACATGAACACCAGCAGGCCCAGGTCCAGCCAGCTGACCCCCCAGCCCCAGGCCAGCGGCACCGCCGCGAGCAGGGCGACGAAGGGGACGGTGATGAACAGCAGCAGCGTGAGCTGTTCGAGTGACCGCTTCTGGTCGCCGCCGAGGGTGGCGGGGGGCAGCGGCGGCGTGTCCGTGGCGGCCTGCGAGGAGTCGCTGGCCTGTGAGGTGTCAGCCGCCTGCGGGGTGTCGTCGATCACGGCAGAGCTCGTGCGTGCGTCGGAGCTCGAGGTCATGGGCGTCCCCTTGTGGGGTCGAGGGTGGGCGGAAGTGCGGTGCGCATGCGGTGCGCCATCGCCAGGCGCGGTGCGCGAATGCGCGATGCGCGTGGTCACGGGGCACCTACGCTCCCGTAACCTACGGCAACGTAAGTATGGCAGCGGTCAGCCCGCCCACAAGAGGCCACGGATCGGTGGTGTCGATTCGAGACCTATCCTGGTGACGTCGGACAGCGTGGTCCGCTCTGAGTCTTCCCCGGAATCCCGGCGCTGACGACTAACGGCTGACGCCGCGTGGCCCGGGAACCGCCCCAGACGAGCTCTACACTGCAAGGAGCCGCACCTGTGAGCAGTGCCGACCAGCAGGCCGACCAGCAGGCCGCAACGACAACCAACACCAGCGACGAGCGCGCCAACGCCGAGCTGCGCGCGGACATCCGCCGCCTAGGAGATCTGCTCGGCGAGACCCTCGTACGACAGGAAGGGTCCGAGCTGCTCGACCTCGTCGAGCGCGTCCGCGCCCTCACCCGCAGTGACGGCGAGGCCGCGGCCCGCCTGCTCAGCGAGACCGAGCTGGAGACGGCGGCCAAGCTGGTCCGTGCCTTCTCCACCTACTTCCACCTGGCGAACGTCACCGAGCAGGTGCACCGCGGCCGCGAGCTGCGCATCAGGCGCGACGCCGACGGCAGCACCCTGGCCCGCACCGCCGACCTGCTCAAGGACGCCGACCCCGAGCACCTGCGGCAGACGGTCAAGCACCTCAACGTGCGCCCCGTCTTCACCGCCCACCCCACCGAGGCCGCCCGCCGCTCCGTGCTCACCAAGCTGCGCCGGATCGCCGAGCTCCTCGACGCGCCCCGCGCCGCCGCCGACCAGCGCCGCCTCGACCTGCGCCTCGCGGAGAACATCGACTCCGTCTGGCAGACCGACGAGCTCCGTGTCGTACGCCCCGAGCCCGCCGACGAGGCCCGCAACGCCATCTACTACCTGGACGAACTGCACACCGGCGCGGTGGGCGACGTCCTGGAGGACCTGGGCGCCGAGCTGGAGCGCGTCGGCGTCGAGCTCCCGGCCGACACCCGCCCGCTCACCTTCGGCAGCTGGATCGGCGGCGACCGCGACGGCAACCCCAACGTGACCCCCGCCGTCACCTGGGAGGTGCTGATCCTCCAGCACGAGCACGGCATCACCGACGCGCTGGAGATGATCGACTTCCTGCGCGGCCTGCTCTCCAACTCCATCCGCTACACCGGCGCCACCGAGGAACTCCTCACCTCGCTCCAGACCGACCTGGAGCTCCTCCCGGAGATCAGCCCCCGCTACAAGCGGCTGAACGCCGAGGAGCCGTACCGCCTCAAGACCACCTGCGTACGGCAGAAGCTGGTCAACACCCGCGAGCGCCTCGCCAAGGGCACCCCGCACGAGCCGGGCCGCGACTACCTCGGCACCGCCGAGCTGCTACACGACCTCACCCTCATCCAGACCTCGCTGCGCGAGCACCGCGGCGGCCTGCTCGCCGACGGCCGGATGGACCGGACGATCCGCACGCTCGCCGCGTTCGGCCTCCAGCTGGCCACGCTCGACGTACGCGAGCACGCCGACGCCCACCACCACGCGCTCGGCCAGCTCTTCGACCGCCTCGGCGAGGAGTCCTGGCGGTACGCGGACATGCCGCGCGAGTACCGGCAGAAGCTGCTCGCCAAGGAGCTGCGCTCACGCCGCCCGCTGGCGCCCACCCCGGCGCCGCTGGACGCGGCGGGCGAGAAGACCCTCGGCGTCTTCGCCACGGTCAAGAGGGCCCTGGAGGTCTTCGGACCCGAGGTCATCGAGTCGTACATCATCTCCATGTGCCAGGGCGCGGACGACGTCTTCGCGGCGGCCGTGCTGGCACGCGAGGCGGGCCTGATCGACCTGCACGCGGGCTGGGCCAAGATCGGCATCGTGCCGCTCCTGGAGACGACGGACGAACTCCGCGCCGCGGACGTCATCCTCGACGAGATGCTCGCGGACCCGTCCTACCGCCGCCTGGTCTCGCTGCGCGGCGACGTCCAGGAGGTCATGCTCGGCTACTCCGACTCCTCCAAGTTCGGCGGCATCACCACCTCCCAGTGGGAGATCCACCGGGCCCAGCGCCGCCTGCGCGACGTCGCCCACCGGTACGGCGTCCGGCTGCGGCTCTTCCACGGCCGTGGCGGCACCGTCGGCCGCGGCGGCGGCCCCTCGCACGACGCGATCCTCGCGCAGCCCTGGGGCACCCTGGAGGGCGAGATCAAGGTCACCGAGCAGGGCGAGGTGATCAGTGACAAGTACCTGGTGCCCTCACTGGCCAGGGAGAACCTGGAGCTGACCGTCGCGGCCACCCTCCAGGCGTCCGCGCTGCACACCTCACCGCGCCAGTCCGACGAGGCGCTGGCCCGCTGGGACGCGGCGATGGACACCGTCTCGGACGCCGCGCACTCCGCGTACCGGCGCCTGGTCGAGGACCCGGACCTGCCCGCGTACTTCTTCGCCGCGACCCCGGTCGACCAGCTCGCCGACCTGCACCTGGGCTCCCGGCCCTCGCGCCGCCCCGACTCGGGCGCTGGCCTGGACGGGCTGCGGGCTATCCCGTGGGTCTTCGGCTGGACCCAGTCGCGGCAGATCGTGCCGGGCTGGTTCGGCGTCGGCTCGGGGCTCAAGGCACTGCGCGAGGCGGGTCTGGACTCGGTGCTCGATGAAATGCACGAGCACTGGCACTTCTTCCAGAACTTCCTCTCCAACGTGGAGATGACGCTCGCCAAGACCGACCTGCGGATCGCCCAGCACTACGTCGACTCGCTCGTGCCGGACGACCTGAAGCACGTCTTCGACACCATCAGGGCCGAGCACGCCCTGACCGTGAGCGAGGTACTGCGGATCACCGGCGGCAAGGAACTCCTGGACACCCAGCCGGTACTCCAGCAGACCTTCGGCATCCGTGACGCCTACCTGGACCCGATCTCGTATCTCCAGGTCACCCTGCTGAAGCGGCAGCGCGAAGCGGCCGCGGCGGGCAAGGAGCCGGACCCGCTGCTGGCGCGCGCCCTGCTGCTCACGGTGAACGGTGTGGCGGCGGGCCTGCGCAACACCGGCTGATCCGTCGGTTGTTCGCCCGTACGAGACCGGGGCCGGGTGCCGCCACGCGCTGGCGGCACCCGGCCCCGGCCGCGTCAGGCCTGCGGGGCCACTCGATGTGATGACCAGCTCGCGAACCCGCGGCTACCGTGAACGGTGCATGCTTTGCTCCCGTCCATGGGAGAAAGCATGCCTGCCGAGTCCGTCGAGCGGCTCCAGCGGTATCACTGGCCGCGGCCGCCCGAGAACGGATACACCGTGGACGACCTGTTCACGCTGCCTGATCTCCCGCCGCACACCGAACTGATCGACGCGAGCCTGGTCTTCGCGAGTCCGCAGCGCAATTTCCATGCCAATGTGATCGACCTGCTGGTCAGCGGGCTGCGCGGTACGCTTCCGTCGATTCTGAGGGTCAGGCGCGAGATGATCGTTGTTCTCGACCCGCGCAACGGTCCCGAGCCTGATATCTCCGTGGTTCACGCCGAAGCTGTCACCGGTCCTGACCAGACTTACTACGCGGCGTCCGACGTGCTGCTTGCGATTGAGGTCGTGTCGCCGGACTCGGAGGCTCGCGATCACCAGACCAAGCCGCACAAGTACGCGGCGGCGGGTATCCCCCACTTCTGGCTGGTCGAGATGGGAGAGGACGAGAACCCCGCCGTGCAGATCTATCAATTGGGCACAGCATCCGGCACCTACGCGCTGACCGGCATCTACCACGATCAGGTCAAGACCACGGTGCCGTACGACATCGACATCGACCTGACCGCCGTGGACGAGCTGTAACCCTCACAGCGCGACAAACGCCGCGACCAGCAGCGCCGCCCCCGCCAACCCCGTAGCCCACGCGGCCCGCGTCAGCCGCAGCCCGCCCCCGATGACCACCCCGGCCAGCATCAGCGCGCCGCCGAGCGGCACCCAGGCGTACAGGAAGCCCGCGCCGCCGATCCGTACGACGTCATCCGAGCCCGCCTTGATCGCGACCGGCACGGTGGCGCCCTTGTGCTCGCCGATCGACCGCTCGATCACGACGCGGTCGCGGGGCTTGGCCCCCTCGGTCGACGGGGCGTACGACCCCGTACAGGTGTCGCCGTCGCAGCGGGTCACGGTCATCGTGCCGCGCTCCTGGCCGCTGGTGAGCATCACATGCCGGGCGGTGTCCCAGGACGTCCACGCGCCCGCGACGAGCAGCAGCACGACGAGCAGTACCGAGCCGACGCGCCGCCCGGCGCGTAGCAGGCCATGGGTGGTGAACAGGGGGACGGCGGCTGTGGGGGGCATGGCCGCGATCCTTGGCCATGGGGCGGTATTCGGTCAACATGCTCACGGTGTGGCCATATGTCGCTACCCTCGGTAGGGATGGGCGTCGGTGTGGCGCACAGCGCGGCGTACGAGGGGGCGTTATCGATGGCGCAGCCGAAGAGCCTGGACCCGTACACCAACCCGAGATCCTTCTACGGTGCCGAACTCCGCCGTAAGCGGGAGGAGATGGGATGGTCGCAGGAGCAGCTGGGGGCGAAGGCCTTCTGCTCGGGCGCGTACATCGGCCAGTTCGAGTCCGCGACGAGACGGCCGCAGCCGGATCTCTCCCGCCTGTTCGACGGGGAGTTCGGGACGGGCGAGCACTTCCAGCGGCTGTGCCGCCTGGCCCGCAAGTCCAAGCACGCGGACTACTTCGCTGATGCGGCGGAGTTGGAGAAGCTGGCGAAGACGATCAGCGAGTACGCGCCGATGCTGGTGCCGGGGTTGTTGCAGACGGAGGCGTACGCGCGGGCGGTTACTCAGGTCACCCTGCCCTACGCCGACCCGCACGAGATCGCGGAACTCGTCCAGCTCCGGACTGAGCGTCAGCGGATCCTGGGCGCCACAACGGGCCCGTTGTTGTGGGCTGTTCTCCATGAAACGGTGATCCGGGTCCCCATGGGAGGCCGCGACGTCATGGGCGGGCAGCTGCGACACCTCGTCAACCTGGGGCGAACGCCCCTTGTGGTGTTGCAGGTTCTTCCCTTCGCGGCATCCGCTGAGGCGTTCATCAACGGAATGACCTCGCTCCTGACGTTCAGCGACGCTCCGGCAGTCGTGTACGCGGAAGGCGCGGGGAGCGGACAACTCATCGAAGATCCCGGGCTGGTTGAGCAGTACCAGAGGTCATACGATCGCGTCAGGGCTGCCGCACTGTCGCCGGAGGCGTCCCTGGGTCTGCTGGAATCGGCGGCGGAGGAGCACTCGACACCATGAGCACTGGACCCGACCTGAGCGCGGCAACCTGGCGCAAGTCCTCGTACAGCGACGGCCAAGGCGGCAGCTGCGTGGAAGTCGCCGACGGCCTTCCCCGCGTGGTCCCGGTCCGCGACAGCAAGGTCCCCAGCGGTCCGGCGCTGCTCATCCCCCACGCTGGTTGGGCGTCGTTCGTGGAGGCCGTCAAAGACGGGGCGATCAGCTGACTCAGGAGTTGTACGTGGACTGCGCGCGCTCCAGGCCGTCCAGGATCAGGCACTCCACCGCGTCCGCAGCCCGGTCGACGAGGTAGCCCAGCTCCTTGCGTTCCGTCGCGGAGAAGTCCTTGAGGACGAAGTCGGCGACCTGCATGCGTCCCGGCGGGCGGCCGACGCCGAAGCGGGCTCGGTGGTAGTCGGGGCCCAAGGACTTGGTGATGGACTTCAGACCGTTGTGGCCGTTGTCACCGCCGCCCAGCTTCAGGCGCAGCGCGCCGTAGTCGATGTCCAGCTCGTCGTGGATGGCCACGATGTTGGCCGTGGGCACCTTGTAGAAGTCGCGCAGCGCGGTGACCGGGCCGCCGGAGAGGTTCATGTACGACATGGGCTTTGCCAGCACGACGCGGCGGCTGCCGGGTCCTGGCGGGCCGATCCGGGCTTCGAGTGCCTGCGCCTGGGCCTTGCCGTGCCGCTTGAACGTGCCGCCGATCCGCTCGGCGAGCAGGTCAGCGACCATGAACCCGACGTTGTGGCGGTTGTCCGCGTAGCCGGGGCCTGGATTGCCCAGACCCACGATGAGCCAGGGGGCTGAGCTGGCGTCCGGCGTGGTCATCTGCGTATCTCCGTGTCCGTGTTCGCACGTCAGGGGTGTGCCGCAAGCGTCAGTGCCGGGCCCGTCCTGGCAGACGGTACCCGGCACTGACGTACTACGTGTACGAGCTACGCGAGGCTCAGGCCTCGGTGGTCGCGCCCTCGGCGGACTCGGCCGGGGCCTCCTCGGCCTGCGCGGCCAGGATCTGCAGGACGACGGTGTCGCCGTCGACGTCCAGGGAGACGCCCTTGGGGAGGGTGATGTCCTTGGCGAGGACCGAGTCACCGGCGTCGAGACCGGCGATCGAGACGGTGATCGACTCGGGGATGTGGGTGGCCTCGGCCTCGACCGGCAGCGCGTTGAGCACGTACTCGAGCAGGTTGGCGCCCGGGGCCAGGTCGCCCTCGGCGTGCACCGGGATCTCGACGCTGACGGTCTCGCCGCGCTTCACGATGATCAGGTCGACGTGCGTGAGGATGCCGGTGCGCAGGACGTCACGCTGGACGGCCTTGGGGATGACGAGCTCGCTGCGGCCGTCGATGTCCAGGTTGATCAGGACGTTCGAGGTACGCAGCGCGAGCAGCGTGTCGTGGTGCGGAAGGGCGATGTGGACCGGGTCCGTGCCGTGGCCGTAGACGACGGCGGGCAGCTTGTCCTCGCGACGGAGACGGCGGGAGGCGCCCTTGCCGAACTCGGTGCGGGTCTCGGCGGTGATCTTCAGCTCGGCCATGTGTGCACTCCTCGTATGAGAAAAACCAGTGGTGGTTACCCGGCCACGACTGGCCTGCTACGAAGAGCGCGTCGATAACGGACCGCCGCACACAGAAAGTGCGGCCTCCCTCGCCGAGCAACTTTGACAGTCTACTCGGCTGGGAGGCCGCACTCAAAAGGATCTTGCGGGCAAGCTCGCAGGTGTCTAGTTCGCCTCGTCCTCGAAGAGGCTCGTCACCGAGCCGTCCTCGAAGACCTCGCGCAGCGCACGCGCGATGGTCGGCGCGATCGACAGGACCGTGATCTTGTCCAGGTCGAGCTCGCCAGGCGTGGGCAGCGTGTTCGTGAAGACGAACTCGCTGACCTTGGAGTTCTTCAGGCGGTCGGCGGCCGGGCCGGACAGCACACCGTGGGTGGCCGTCACGATGACGTCCTCCGCGCCGTGCGCGAACAGGGCGTCGGCCGCGGCGCAGATGGTGCCACCGGTGTCGATCATGTCGTCGACCAGGACACAGACCCGGCCCTCGACATCACCGACGACCTCGTGGACGGTGACCTGGTTGGCGACGTCCTTGTCCCGGCGCTTGTGCACGATGGCGAGGGGGGCGCCGAGGCGGTCACACCAGCGGTCCGCGACGCGCACCCGGCCCGCGTCCGGGGAGACGACCGTGAGCTTGTCCCGGTCGACCTTGGTGCCCACGTAGTCCGCGAGGATCGGCAGCGCGAAGAGGTGGTCGACCGGGCCGTCGAAGAAGCCGACGATCTGGTCGGTGTGCAGGTCGACGGCGACGATACGGTCGGCGCCCGCGGTCTTCATCAGGTCGGCCATCAGCTTGGACGAGATGGGCTCACGGCCGCGGTGCTTCTTGTCCTGGCGGGCGTAGCCGTAGAACGGGACGATCACGGTGATGCTCCGGGCCGAGGCCCGCTTCAGCGCATCGATCATGATCAGCTGTTCCATGATCCACTTGTTGATCGGAGCCGTGTGGCTCTGGATCAGGAAGCAGTCCGCCCCGCGCGCCGACTCCTGGTAGCGCACATAGATCTCGCCGTTGGCGAAGTCGAAGGCCTTGGTCGGGACGAGGCCGACACCCAGGTGGTGTGCGACCTCCTCGGCGAGCTCGGGGTGGGCGCGGCCGGAGAAGAGCATCAGCTTCTTCTCGCCGGTCGTCTTGATCCCGGTCACAGCACTGTCTCCTCAGACGTGTTCTCTGGCGTCTCTGGCCGCGAGTTCACGTCGCGCGAGCCAGCCGTTTCCCGGAGGGAAACCCTCCGGACACCCGATGTGTGCGTCTACCACGTTACGCGGTGTTCGACGCACCTGTTTCCGGTCAGCTCTCGCTGTCCGGCTCCGCGACAGCGGCCTGAGCCGCCTTCGCGGCGGCGCTGCCCGGACGCTTACGAGCCACCCAGCCCTCGATATTCCGCTGCTGGCCCCGGGCGACCGCCAGCGAACCGGGCGGCACATCCTTGGTGATCACCGAGCCGGCGGCGGTGTAGGCGCCGTCCCCGACCGTGACAGGCGCCACAAACATATTGTCCGAGCCCGTCTTGCAGTGTGAGCCGATCGTGGTGCGGTGCTTGGCCTCACCGTCGTAGTTCACGAACACGCTCGCGGCGCCGATGTTCGACTGCTCGCCGATCGTCGCGTCACCGACGTAGGTCAGGTGCGGCACCTTGGTGCCGTCGCCGATTACGGCGTTCTTCATCTCCACGTACGTACCGGCCTTGGCCTTCACCCCGAGCTGGGTGCCGGGACGCAGATAGGCGTACGGCCCGACCGTCGCCTGCTCGCCGACCTCGGCGCCCTCCGCGACGGTGTTGTCCACCCGGGCGCCCGCGCCGACGCGCGTGTCCCTCAGCCGGGAGTTCGGGCCGACCTCGGCGCCGGCGGCGAGGTGCGTGGCGCCGAGCAGCTGCGTACCGGGGTGCACCAGCGCGTCCGGCTCGAACGTCACCGTCACGTCGATGAACGTCGTGGCCGGGTCCACCACCGTCACACCGGACAGCATGGCCTCGGTGAGCAGCCGGTCGTTCAGGCTGCGGCGTGCCTCGGCGAGCTGCACCCGGTTGTTGATCCCGGCGATCTCGCGGTGGTCGCCCGCGACCGAGGCGCCGACCCGGTGCCCGGCCTCGCGCAGGATCCCGAGTACGTCGGTGAGGTACTCCTCACCCTGGCTGTTGTCGGTACGGACCTTGCCGAGCGCGTCCGCCAGCAGCTGCCCGTCGAAGGCGAAGACCCCCGAGTTGATCTCCCGGATGGCGCGCTGGACGTCGCTGGCGTCCTTGTGCTCGACGATCGCGGTGACCGCGCCGGTCGCCTCGTCCCGCACGATCCGCCCGTACCCGGTGGCGTCCGGCACCTCGGCGGTCAGCACCGTCACGGCGTTGCCGTCCGTGGTGTGGGTAGTGGCGAGGCTGCGCAGGGTCTCGCCGGTGAGCAGCGGGGTGTCGCCGCACACGACGATGACGGTGCCGTCCACCCGGCCCCCGCCGCCGAGGGCCTCCAGGCCCATCCGTACGGCGTGGCCGGTGCCGTTCTGCTGCTCCTGCACGGCGGTACGGGCGGCCGGGTCGGCCTGCGCGAGATGCGCGGTGACCAGCTCCCGCCCGTGTCCGACGACCACGACCAGCTCCCGCGGGTCCAGCTCCCGAGCGGCGGCGACCACATGGCCCACCAGTGACCGGCCACAGATCTCGTGCAGGACCTTGGGGGTGCTCGACTTCATACGGGTGCCCTCACCCGCTGCGAGAACGACGACGGCGGCGGCCGGGCAGTTGGCGCTCAAAGGGGTGCCCTTCGGCTTCGATGCTCTGGGAGGTGGACACCCGCAGGATACCGGGGCGTAGTACGCGGCCCACAGATGGGCGTACGGAAGGGCGTGCGGCAGGGCGTACGGAACGCGTGACGGCCCCGGGACGCCGCGCGCAGCGTCTCGGGGCCGACGGTCGTACTTACTCGGTGGCGATCACTCGGTGGCGATCGCGTTCAGTACGTTCATCCGGCCCGCCCGGAATGCCGGGACCAGCGCGGCGAACAGACCCACGAACGCCGAGGCGACGAAGACCGTGCCGATGGTGGTCCAGGGGATCTCCAGGACCTTCAGCCCCTCCAGGGCGAGCAGCTTCTGCGCGGTCGCGCCCCAGGCCATCCCGAGCCCGAGTCCGAGCAGCGCGCCGAAGAGCGCGATGACGACGGACTCCAGACGGATCATGCGGCGCAGCTGGCGGCGGGAGAGACCGATCGCCCGCATCAGGCCGATCTCCCGGGTGCGCTCGACCACGGAGAGGGCGAGCGTGTTCACGACGCCGAGTACCGCGACGATGATCGCCAGCGCGAGCAGGCCGTAGACGATGTTGAGGAGCTGGCCGACCTGGTTCTTGAGGTCCTCCTTGTAGTCGGCCTGGTTCTGCACCTTGACGGCGGGGGAGTCGGCGAGCGAGGCCTTGAGGGCCGCGTAGGCCTCGTCGGCCTTACCCTCCCGGGCCTCGGCGAGGATCATCATGTTCTGCGGCATCTGGTCGGCTGGGACATAGGCGGCCGCGGTGGTGATGTTGGTGTACTTCGCCCCCTTGTCGAGGCTCGTGTCATCCGAAGTGATCGCCGCGACCTTGAGCGTGGCCGTCCGGCCACGGTCGAAGGCGACCGTCAGCTCGTCGCCGACCTTGACGCCGTGTTTGGCGGCGTAGATGTCGCCGACGGACATGGCGTTCTTGCCGTACGCCGCCGACAGGTCACCGGCGACGGTCTCGCGGCGCAGATCCTTGGTGTAGGTCGCGTCGGTCGCGACGAACTCCTCGGACTGGGTCGAGCCGTCCGGGGCGGTCAGGGTCGCCTTGACCTCCTTGACCCGGGTCACATGGGCGAGGTCCGGGGTCTTCGTCACCGCCTCCTCGTCCTTCGGCACCATCGGGTTGAACTGCTCGTTCCGGATGATGAAGTCCGCGCCGACCGACTTGTCCAGCTCCTCGGTGGCCGAGGCGACCATCGAGGACCCGACCACCGACAGGCAGGCGACCAGCGCCAGGCCGATCATCAGGGCCGCACCCGTGGCGCCCGTACGGCGGGGGTTGCGCAGGGCGTTGCGCTCGGCCATCCGCCCGACCGGGCCGAACATCCGCAGCACCAGCGCGCTGATCACCCGGACCACACCGCCCGCGAGCACCGGCCCGATCACCACGAACCCGACGAGGCTGAGCACCACACCAAGACCGAGCCACAGCGACCCGTCGCTCGCCCGGTCGGCGGTGCCCGCGAGGTACAGGGCGAAGCCGCCCACGCCCGTCAGGACCAGGCCGATGACGGCGCGTACGGCGCTGGCCCGGCCGCCCGAAGGGGTCCCCGTCTCCCGCAGGGCCGCCATCGGGGAGACCTTGCCCGCCCGGCGGGCCGGGATGTACGCGGCGAGCACCGTGACGATGACACCCAGCGCCAGACCGATCACCGGGGTCGTCCAGCTGACCGTGAGGTCCTGGGTGGACAGCTCCATGCCCAGGCCCGACATCAGCTTCATCAGACCGATGGCGAGCCCGACTCCCGCGCCGACACCGAGGATCGAGCCGAAGACGCCGAGCAGTACCGCTTCGACCAGCACCGAGCGGTTGACCTGCTTGCGGGAGGAGCCGATGGCCCGCATCAGGCCGATCTCGCGGGTGCGCTGGGCGACCAGCATCGAGAAGGTGTTGATGATCAGGAAGACGCCGACCAGGAAGGCGATTCCGGCGAAGCCGAGCATCGCGTACTTCATGACGTCCAGGAAGGAGCCGACGTCCTCACGGTTGGCGTGCGCGGTCTCCTGCTGGGTCCGCACCGTGAAGGCGCCGTCCAGCTCGGCGCTGACGTTCTTCTTCAGCTGCTCATGGCTGACACCGGGCGCCGCCGCGACGTTGACATGGGTGAACACGTCAGTGGCGCCGAGGAGTTCCTTCTGCGCGGTCGCCGTGTCGTAGAAGACGATGGCGGCACCGGGGTTGGTCACCTTGAACGAGGCGATACCGGTGATCTTGGCAGTGAAGTCGCCGGTGACGGCGATGGTGCGCAGCTCGTCGCCGATCTTCAGGTTGTGCTTCTCGGCGGTGTCGCCGTCGACCATCACCTCGGTCGGGCCGCGCGGTTCGTGCCCCTTGCTGATCTCCATGGAGCGGAGTTCGTTGGTGGTCCAGTTTCCGGCGATCGTCGGGGCGCCACTGCTGGAACCCATGTTCTTGTTCTCGGAGTTGACGACCGTCACGCTCATGCTGGAGACGGAGCCCTCGGCGGACTTCACGCCGTCCGCCTGCTTCACCCGCTCCACGGCGGAAGCGGGCAGTGCCTCCGGCTTGCCGGTCCGCGGTGCCTCGTCCTCGCTCTCCGCGGACTTGGGGCTGACCGTGACATCGGGGGCGCTCGCCGCGAAGAGTTTGTCGAACGTGGTGTTCATCGTGTCGGTGAAGACCAGCGTGCCGCAGACGAACGCCACCGACAGCAGGACCGCGACGGCCGAGAGCGCCATCCGTCCCTTGTGCGCGAAGAAGTTGCGCATCGAGGTTTTCAGGACGGTCATGACGTACGCCCCCGGGCGTCGAAGTCCTTCATGCGGTCCAGGACCTGGTCGGCGGTCGGCTGGTGCATCTCGTCGACGATCCGGCCATCCGCGAGGTACAGCACCCGGTCCGCGTACGAGGCGGCCACCGGGTCATGGGTGACCATCACGATGGTCTGGCCCAGCTCGTCCACGGACTGGCGCAGGAAGCCGAGCACCTCGGCGCCGGAGCGCGAGTCGAGGTTTCCGGTGGGCTCGTCGCCGAAGATGATCTCCGGTCGAGCCGCCAGCGCGCGGGCCACCGCGACGCGCTGCTGCTGGCCACCGGACAGCTCGCTGGGCCGGTGCTTCAGCCGCCCGGCCAGGCCGACGGTGTCCACCACGCGGTTCAGCCACTCCCGGTCTGGCTTACGGCCCGCTATGTCCATCGGCAGCGTGATGTTCTCGAGCGCGCTGAGCGTGGGCAGCAGGTTGAACGCCTGGAAGATGAACCCGATCCGGTCCCGGCGCAGCTGCGTCAGCTTCTTGTCCTTGAGGCCGGTGATCTCGGTCTCGTCGAGGAAGATCTGCCCGCCGCTTACGACGTCCAGCCCCGCGAGGCAGTGCATCAGCGTCGACTTGCCCGAGCCCGACGGGCCCATGATCGCGGTGAACTGGCCGCGGGCGATGTCCACATCGACGTGGTCGAGCGCGACGACCCGGGTCTCGCCCGAGCCGTAGGCCTTCACGACCTGCCGCGCTCGTGCCGCGACGGCCGTACGCCCTCCAGTACCCCCGTGCCTGGGAATGCTTACAGCCGTTGTCACGGTAACTCTCCTCGTATCGCCGATATCGGGTGATGCCGTGCACCACCCGCCGTACGCACTCAGTCTGTTGGGCGGAGGGTGCCGGGCGCGCTGGTGCCCGGCCCCGTCTTGATCCTGGGGAAAACCCCACCCCGTCTGTCGTGCTCACCGCAGGTGTGGCCGGTGATTCCACGCTAGGACGCCAGGTCGCGCGGCTCGTCCTCCGCCGGTACGAGCTGCCCCCCGCCCGGACTACCGAGGTTCCCCTAGGGGTCTGCGACCCCAGGAGGACGCCTCCTCAGGGGCCCAGACCCTCCCGCCCCGCGAGGATCGGATGAGAGGGTGTCCCGGGAGCAGGTAGATGCATAGGGAAAGGACTTCAGTGGGAGCGGCGGGAGAGGCGGGAGAGAGCCGCAAGCGGCGGGCCGTGGTCGCCGCGCTGATGCTCGCGATGGCGCTGGCCGCCCTCGACGCCACGGTCATCGCGACCGCCGTGCCGCAGATCGTCGCCGACCTCGGCGGCTTCTCCGTCTTCTCCTGGCTGTTCTCCGGCTATCTGCTCGCCGTCACCGTCACCATCCCCGTCTACGGCAAACTCTCCGACACCTTCGGCCGCAAGCCGGTGCTGATCACCGGTATGGCGCTGTTCCTGCTGGGCTCCGTACTCTGCGCCTTCGCCTGGAACATGGCGGCCCTGATCGCCTTTCGGGTCGTCCAGGGACTCGGCGGCGGCGCCATCCAGTCGACCGTGCAGACCCTGGCCGCCGACCTGTACCCGCTCAAGCAACGCCCCAAGATCCAGGCCAAGTTGTCCACCGTATGGGCCGCGTCGGCGCTCGCGGGGCCCGGGATCGGCGGGCTGATCGCCACCTACGCCGACTGGCGGTTCATCTTCCTGGTGAACGTCCCGACCGGCCTGCTGGCCCTGTTCTTCGTCATCCGCCACCTGCATGAGCCGGTACGGGAACGGGGCCCTGGGGCACGGACCGACCGGGCGCGGATCGACTGGGCGGGCGCGCTCGCCGTGTTCGCGTGTGGTGGCGTGGTCCTCACCGCGCTGGTGCAGGGCGGAGTCGCCTGGCCGTGGCTCTCCCCGCCCTCGCTGCTGCTCTTCGGCATCGGGCTGGTGCTGGCGGCGGCCGTCGTGGTCATCGAGCGACGGGCCGCCGAGCCGGTGATACCCGGCTGGGTGTGGCGGCGGCGCACGATCGCCGCGGTCAATCTCGCGCTGGGCGCGCTCGGGCTGCTGATGGTCGTGCCCACGGTCTTCCTGCCGACGTACGCCCAGTCCGTACTGCGACTGAGCCCGACCCAGGCCGGGTTCGTCCTTTCCGCGATGATCCTGAGCTGGCCCCTGTCGGCGGCGCTCAGCCAGCACGTTTACAACCGGATCGGCTTCCGCGACACCGCGGTGATCGGCATCACCCTCGCCGGACTCACCCTGCTCGCCTTCCCTCTGCTCCCCTATCCGGGGGCGGCATGGCAGCCCGCACTGCTGATGCTGCTGCTTGGCGCGGCGCTCGGGCTCTTCCAACTCCCGCTGATCGTCGGCGTGCAGTCGACGGTCGGCTGGGCCGAACGCGGGACCGCGACCGCCTCGGTCCTCTTCTACCGTCAGATCGGGCAGACCGTGGGCGCGGCGCTCTTCGGGGCCGTCGCCAACGGCGTGCTCGCCGCGCGCCTCGGCGGCGCGGGTGACCTCGACGCGGTCGCCCGCTCGCTCACCCACCCCGGCCCGGACGCCGACCATCTGCGCCGGGCGGTCGACGCGGCGGTCGAGTGGGTCTACCTGGGCGGAGCCTGCGCGGCCGGACTCGCCCTGCTCGCGCTCCTGCTGCTCGCGCCGCGCAGGTTTCCGGTCCTGGCGCAGGAGACTGGGACTGGGACTGGGGCGGAGCTCGAGCCGGAGCCGGAGCCGGAGCCGGAGCCGGAGCCGGAGCCTCCCGCGCCTTCGGGCGAGGGGGTCGCGCCGCCGCGACGCGAGGACGCGACGCCGCGTGCGGACAAGTCCTAGCGGCGTCTCTCCGATCTTCGCGGATCCGCCTGCGGCGTCTGACGCGATGCGTTGGCGTGCGGCCGGATCACCCTCGTACGGGACGTACTTGGGTGATTCGGCGGTGGTCCGAGGCGCCCGTGCCAGGCGTCGCGGGCCCGCGACGATCGGGAGACACCCCCCTAGGGGGTGTCCTCGACCGGGGCTCGGCCGGTGAGAGCCGTGAGGCTGGTGCGGACGTGGTCCATGTGGGAGCGGAGTTCCTCGGCGGCTTCCGCGTGTTCGCGCAGGACCCGGTCCGTCTCGCGGGCGACGCGGTCGGCCCGGGCCTTCGCCGCCGCCACCAGCTCCGCGCCGCGCGCTTCGGCGTCCTCCTGGCCGTGCCGGGCCGACTCCTCCGCTTCGGCGAACGCCCGCTTGGCCTCCGATACCTGTGCCTCGGCGGCCGTCAGGAGTTCCGCGTGCAGCTCCTCCTGTTCGGCCTCGCGGGCCGCCTCATCGCGGCCCGCCTCGTCCCAGCGCTCGGCCTGTTCCTTGCCGAGTGCGGTGAGCATCTCCTCGGAGCGCTGACGTACATCCCGCAGCGCCGCCAGCGCCTCGCCCCGTACGTCCTTCACCTCGCGGCGCGCCGCGAGCCTCGCGTCGTCCGCGCGGCTCTGCGCGACGACCAGCGACTGCCGGGCCCGCTCGTCGGCCTCCTCCCGTACCGCTTCGGCGTAGGCGCGCGCCGCGTCCCGTAGCGCGGTCTCGTACGCCGTGTCCGCCTCCGCCGCTCGCGCGGCGTCCTCGCGCGCGGCGGTCCGTACGGCGTCCGCCTCCTCCTCGCACGCCGCGAGGATCGCCTGGGCGCGCCCGCCGAGTACCTCGTACGTCTGCGGGGCGAGCTGCGCGACCACGGTACGGAGCCGTTCCGCCTCCGCCGACATCTCCCGCTCCAGCACCGTCAGCCGCGCGGCCCGCTCCCATGCGGCGTCCCGGTCCCGGGACAGTTCGGTGACGTACGCGTCGGTCTGCTCGATTCGGTAGCCGCGGCGCCGTACGACGTCGAAGCCGTGGGGGGACGACGGTGTACGCATCCTGGAACCCCTTCGATGTGCTGCTGCTACGCCCCACATCTTGGTGGATCGGCCCGAAGCGCCCATAACGCGACACTCCGCACGCACGCGGGGGCGCCCCGTCCTGAGACGAGGCGCCCCCTTGGGTGTGCGACCAGCCGGGCTAAGCCTGTGCCTAAAGCAGGCCGTCCCACATCTGCTCCAGCAGCACCGACCACCAACTCTCGGGCGAGCCGAGCGCCGCCGCGTCGAGCGCCGCCAGCTGCTGCTGGAAGTCGATCGTCCAGCGCGCGGCCTGCTCCTGGTTCAGGCCCGTCCGCAGCCGCCACATCCGGCCGAGCAGCGCCAGACAGCGGACGAACTCGGGCAGCCCCGTGTTCACGAACTGCGGCGGCACCGGGGCGCCGCCAGGGCCCGCCTCGACGGGCACGGCGACGATGTGCGCCGTGCCGTACTGCACACAGATCGCGCGCCCGAAGTCGCTGCCCATGACCAGGTACGACCCCGCGTCGGACGCGGGCTGCACCTGGCGCTCCTGCGCCAGCTCGGCGAGCGTCGGCACCGGGCGGCCCGGCTGGGCCTGCGCCCAGAAGAACGGGTTGAAGTCGAGCGGCAGCCCGGCCCACACCAGCGTGTGCGCGACGATCTCCGGCACGCCCGCGCGGGACACCGCGCGCTGGTCGAAGCGGAACACGCCCTGCGGCCCGAAGGCGCCCATCAGCTCGTGTCCCACCGCGTCCGGCGGAACCGGCGGCGCGGGCTGTACGGGCTGCAGCGGCGCGCGGACCGGGCCCGGACGTGCCGGGCCGTCCGCGACCTGGTGCAGCTCGCCCTGGTGCGCGAGCAGTTGCCGCATGCCCTGCTGACGGCTGGCGTGATCCCTGCCGTACGGGGCGATCGAGGTGATCCGGGCCTGCGGCCAGGTCTCCCGGATCATCCGGGCGCAGTACGCGCCGGGCAGCTCGCAGGACTCCAGCTCGGTGTGGAGTTCGAGCACCTGCTGCGGCGAGACGTTCATCGCGCGCAGCTCGTGCAGCATCTGCCACTCGGGGTGCGGGGTGCCGGGCGCCGAGCGGCGGATGAGCTGCTGCTCGGACCCGTCCTGCGCGCGGTAGCGCAGCACGGCCTGGTAGCCGGGGCCGACGGTGGGCTGGCCGGGCGGCGGCTGCGGATAGCCGTACGCGGCGGGGGGCTGGGGGGCGCCGGGCGGCGGGGCCATGCCGGGCGTGCCGCCCGGGGCTCCCGGGGCTCCGGGCGGGCCCGGGGGCTGTGGTGCGGCGGGGGCGCCGCCGCCGAGGCTCGGGTCGGCGAACATGGTGGCGGCGTGGTGGACACCGCCGCCGGGTGCGCCGGGTGCGCCGGGAGGCTGCGGGGCGCCAGGGGCTCCCGGGGCTCCGGGCGGGCCGGGAGGCTGGGGTGCCCCGGGGGTGCCGGGTGCGCCGGGGGGCTTGGGCATGGACAGGCCGCCGCCCTGGCTCGGGTCGGCGAACATCGTGGCCGCGTGGTGCACGCCACCGGGCGGCGTACCCGGGGTCCCGGGCGGGCCCGGAGGCTGCGGGGCCCCGGGGGTGCCGGGAGCGCCGGGAGGCTTGGGCACGGACAGGCCGCCGCCCTGGCTCGGGTCGGCCAGCATCGTCGCGGCGTGGTGCACACCGCCGCCGCTGTCGCCCCCACCGGGCGGCGGGGTCGGCGGCTGGGGCGGCGGCTGCGGTCCGTCCGGGCCGAGCTGGGAGACGAGCTGCGTCGGTACGTAGCCCCCGGCCGGGTTACCCGGCGTACCCGGGCCCGACGGCGGCGGCGTGCCACCGGACGGCGCGCCGGGCGTGCCGGGCGCGCTCGGTGGCGGCGGGGTCGACGGCCCACCGCCGCGTGCTCCGCGCGGCGGTCCCATCGCCTTGCTGGTGGCGGCATCCGAGATATCCCCGGCGCCACCGGGCCCGGCAGCGGTCTGCTGCGGCTCGGGCTGTGACTGCGGCTGCGGCTGCGGGTAGCCGTACGACGAAGAGTTCTCCGCGCCGGGGACATCCAACGCCCGGGCCACGGTGGTCTTGGGAAGCTGGCTACCGCCGGACATCAGGGCCGTCGGGGCGTCCGGGGCCACGGTTGGCGGCGGGGTGTCGTCGGCGTCGTTGCCCGAGAGCGGGGGCGCGAAGACCGTCGCGGGCGCGGGTACGGAGCGGTCGTCCCCGTCCGCGTTGGTGTCCGTACCGGCCCACGGCGTGGACCCGTCGGGCACCCCGGCCGCGGTCGCGGCCACGTCACCGGACCCCGCCGCTCCCTGCGCGCCACCCGCACTGGGCCACGCTGACCCGCCGCCGGGGGCCGCGCCGCTGTCCTGCCGCCCACCGTGCGAACCACCCGCACTCGGCCACGCCGATCCGGCCGCGGACTCACCGCTGGCAGCCGCATCGTCGGAGGCAGCGGGCGAGCTCTGCGAGCCGCCGCCCGCGTCCGGCCACGGGGCTCCGGCCGGGGCCCCGCCGGTACGGTCGCTGTCGGCCGCGTCGCCGGTGCCGCCCGGGTTCTGCCCGCCCTGCGAGCCCCCCGCACCCGGCCATGCGGGTCCGTCCGAGGGCCCGCCGCTGTTGCCGCTTGCGGTTGTGTCGTTGGGGGCGCCGGGGTGCTGCCCGCCGTGCGAGCTGCTCGCGTCCGGCCATGCCGATCCGTCCGCGGGTCCGCCCGTACCCGTACCGCCGCTGGCGGACGCGTCGGTGGAGAAGCCCGAGGAGGGTGACGTGGAGGCGGCGGCGCCTCCGGTGGAGGAGCCAGTGGTTGAGGGGGCAGTGGTTGAGGGGGCAGAGGCCGCGGGCTCCGGGGACGTGGCCTCTGGTGCGGCGGCCCAGGGCGCCGCGGATCCTGCGGGGGGCGTGGACCCCGGGGCCGGTGCGTCCGCGGGCGCACCGGCCCCGGACGCACCAGACCCCGACGCCGAAGCGCGGCGGTCCGGGATGCCCATGTTGTCCGCCGCCTCTTGCAGCCACTCCGGCGGCGACAGCAGGAACGACGTCTGGTTCAGGTCGACCCGCTCAGGCTCCGCCGCCGCGGGCTCCGGCGCGTCCTCCGGAACGCCGTACTCCTCCTCGTACCGGCGGATGACGTCACCCACCGGCAGCCCGGGCCACAGCGTGGCCTCGCCGCTGTCCCGGGCGATGACCAGCCGCTGCTGCCCGCCGTCGGAGCGCGGACCGTCCTCGCGGTCCTCCGCCCACACGACGAAGCCCAGCTCGAACTCCCGTACCCGCACCTCGCGGTGCTGGTACGAGGGCATCCCGCCGTTGATCCACTGTTCGGCGCGTTCCTGCGCCTGCGCGAAGGTCACCAACGCGCTCACCCCTCAGCCGGTACGGGAACGGCGCGCGCGAAGCCGCCGTCCACCATCAGATTCGCCACGGTCTCCAGCTCCGGGGGGTTGCCCGCGAGCCGAGCCAGGAAGGCGTCGAAGTCATCTCCGCACGGCAGCAGCAGCCGCTCCACACGCTCGCCGACCGCCCAGCCGTCCTGGTCGCGCGCGTCGTCGTACGCGCAGAACCAGACCGAGCCGACCCGCTCGCCCCGCACCTTGACGGCCAGAATCCCGCCCTGGACGAATCCGACAGCCAGGTAGTCCTTGGTCAGGTGATCACGCAGACACTTGTTGACGTAGCCGAGGTCGCTGACCGAGGCCTCGCCGCGCACCGTGAAGAACGGCTGGTCGACCAGGAGCCCGAGCTCCGCGTCGAGCGCGGTGCCCACCGGCGCGCAGCCGCCCGCGGCTTTCAGGAACGTGCGGTACGCGCCCGGCAGGCGGTAGCCGAGGTCCTCCTCGATGCCGAGCAGCCGCTGCTCGCTCACCGCCAACGCGTCCGACTTCGGCAGTCCGAAGTGCGCGGGCCGCGGGTCCTGGAGCGGGCGGGTGCCGCGCTTGGCCTGGTCGACCGGGGCCGTCGCGAGGCCGCCGTGGTGCCGCAGCAGCGCCTTCACCTCGACCGGGACCAGGTCCAGGCGGCGGGTGCCGACGGCGTGGTGCCAGGTCCAGCCATGCGGCGTCGCCACCGCGGGGATGGACCTCCACAGCGCGTGCCCGTCGGCGGCCAGCGCGGCGTTCGCCGACACGTAGTCCGTGAGGCGCAGCTCGTCGATGCCGAAACCCTCCGGGGGCTCGGCGATCTCCGCCGAGGCGCCCGCGTACGGCGAGAAGTCCGGGTAGCCCTGGCTGTCCACGCGTACACCTCTGGGGTGGCGCGCGGCCCGGACCGGGTCCGGGAAGTGCACGACCTGCCCGGCGTAGGCCGCGTTCGGCGGCGCGGCTTGCTGCCCGAGCCGACCTGTCGTCATGGCGGTTGCCCCCTGCGGCACAGCTGATGGATACGGATGACGGATGGGCACAGCCTATGTGGTGACGGGGCACCGGTCACCGGGGCTCCGCTTCGGTGACCAGCGGTCCACCGCTGATCACCGGTCGGTGACGGTGAGACAAAGTCCACACCCCATACGCCGCGCCAGCTACCGCACCACGCGCCCCATTTGACAGTCTGTTTCCCGCACTCGGGGGAGTGCCGAAGCGGTTAACGCCGCAGGGCACGGGGAGGGACGTACGACGACCATGTACACCGCACACCATCCGCACACCGGGGACCCCCGGCTCAGCTGGAGCGCCAAGGCCACAGCCACGGCCGCAGCCACGGCCACCGCCACGGCGACCGGATTCGACGCACCGCCGCCGCCCGTACTGCACCAGCGCCGGGACGGCATCCTGCCCACCGTGGCCGCCGCGCTCTCCGTACGGGGGGACACCCTCACCGGCACGGCGGCCCGCTCGGACACCGCCCCCGCGCTGCACCCGCTCGTCCAGGACTTCCTGGACACGCTCACCACGGCGCAGCGGGAGCGCTTCACCGGCCGCTGCCCCGAGACGATCCTGATCTCCCGGCGGCTCACCGCGTACGAGACGGGCCGGTCCAAGCGCGCCCAGCGCAAACCGCTCGCCGTGGGCGAGGCCCGCAAGGCGCTCAAACACGCCAAGCTCACCGCGCGCCGCATCCGCGAGGACGGCGATCCGCTGCACGGCACCTTCGCCCCGCCCTGCCGCTCCTGTACGGCGCTCGCCGACCACTTCGGCGTACACATCGTCGACCCGACCGGAAACGGGAGCCAGAACTGATGGCCGCCGCCACCGACCGCACCTCCGCCACCCGCTTCCCCGTCCAGGTCGACGCCGCGCTGCGCGGGGCGGGCTGGCAGCCGGGCCGCTGGGACATCAAGCGGGCCGAGTACTGGGCCGACACCCTGCGCGAGTACGCGTCGCCGGTCGGGCACCGGCATGTGGTGTTTCCCGCCGCGGTGGAGGCCTGGGCCGAGTTCGGCGGGCTGCGCGTGACCCCGGTGGGGCCCGGGCGGCACCTCGCGCCCGCCACGCTGCACCTCGACCCGCTGTGCGGACTGCACATGGCCCGCACCCTGGGCGACCTGGGGCGGGCGCTCGGCACCGAGGTCTGCCCGCTGGGCGAGGAGCCGGACAGCGCGGCGCTGCTCGCCATCGACGAGCGGGGGCGGGTGTACAGCCTGGACCACAGCGGCGACTGGTACCTGGGCCCGAGCGTCGACGACGCCCTGGGCACGCTGCTCTCGGGCACCCTCCCGACCCGGCTGACCCCCGCCTGACGGCCCCGGCCGCCGCGCGTAACAGGGGGCCTACCGGGCCCACCGGGCCCACCGGGCCTACCGGCTCGTGGGAATGACCGCGGACACGCGGAAGCCACCCGCGTCCGTCGGGCCCGACACGAACACCCCGCCGAGCGCCGTGACGCGTTCCTTCATGCCCAGCAGGCCGTTGCCACCGCTCGGCAGGCGCACGGCGTGTGGGTCCGCCTCGGGCGCCGGGTCGTTCTCGACCTGCATGGCGACCTCGCCGCCCCGGTGAGCCAGCCGGACCTGGACCTTCGCGCCGGGGGCGTGCTTGTGCACGTTGGTCAGGCCCTCCTGGATCACCCGGTACGCGGTCTGCTCGACCTCCGGCGGATACGACTCCGGCTCGCCGTCGACCGACAACTCCAGGACCATCCCGGCCGCCCGGGACTGCCCCACCAGCTCCTCCAGCTCGGCCAGCCACGGCCCGTCGTCGTCCCGTACATCTGACGCGGCCTCGGCCGCCGCCGCGGCCGCGACCCCCACCGCCGCCAGCGGTACCGCCGCGGAGGCGGAAACGGAAGGGGAGGGGGTGGCGGTGGTCGTGCCGCCGTCCTGGTTCCGCAGGACGCCGAGCATCTCGCGCAGCTCGGTCAGCGCCTGGCGCCCCATGTCCCCGACCAGTGCCGCGTTCTTGACCGCCTTCTCCGGGTCTTTCCGCGCCACCGCCTGCAAGGCCGCCGCGTGCACCACCATCAGGCTCACCCGGTGGGCGACGACGTCGTGCATCTCGCGGGCGATGCGGGTCCGCTCTTCGCTACGGGCCCACCCGGCCCGTTCCTCGGCGCGCTCGGCGAGTAGCTGCAACTCCCGCTCCAGGCTGTCCGCGCGTTCCCTGAGGCTCTCCATCAGCCGCCGCCGCGCCCCCACGTACAGGCCGAACAGCACCGGCGGAGCCGTCACCCCGAGCGAGGCCGAGAGCGCGATGAACGGGACGAATCCCTCGCTGATATCCAGGGCTCCGGTGGTGACATCCTCCCGGATCTGGATGAACGTCACGATCGTCGACGCGGTCACCGACATACTCGCCAGCACCGCGATGATCCGGCGCGGCGCGTCGGAAGCGGCCAGGGTGTAGAGGCCGACCACGGTCAGCAGGAAGCCCATGCTGGCCGGTGCCACCGCGATCGCCACCAGGACGACGGCGACCGGCCACCGCCGCCGCAGCACCAGCGTGGCGCCGGTGCCCACTCCGATGATCACGCCGACCGCCACCGGCAGTCCGGCCTTGCCGGCGAAGGTGGCGCCCTCGACCGCGCACTCCGCGGCCGACGCCACCCCCAGCCCGATGTCCAGTGCGGCACCGCGCCGCCGTTCCCACCACCACGGCCCCCCGGCCGTTTCTTGGTGGTCTACCCCCGTTGTGGTCATGCCTTCCAGACTACGGGCGAGCGCATCCGGTTTTCCGATGGCTTCGCGGGGTGTCCGAGCGCGCGTTCGAGCCAACTTCGATGAGGTGACCGAGATCGTCCGTGAACCCCTACCCGTCGCATCGTGGGCAGTCGATACGGCATAGTGTGTGCAGCCCGGCCAACAGCCTGACGCGACGTCTGGCCTATGGCCTGGGTCGTTCCATCCCCCGTGGTGTAATTGGCAGCACTGTGGCTTTTGGTGCCATCTGTCCGGGTTCGAGTCCTGGCGGGGGAGCAACCAGCTCCACGCGCTCTCAGGTCTGTCCGCCCTGGACCGTCTTCCGCCTCAGTCGGTCTTCCGCCCTAGACGCGCCGCTTCAGCAGCACAAAGCCCCCGGCCGCCCCCGCCTCCGCGTAATCCGCGCGCGGATGCAGCCGCTCCGCGAACCCCTCCGGATCCTTGGCCCAGCCCGCCCGGTTGTCCAACGCGATGAAGTCCGGCGTGACGCCCTCGGCCCTGCCCACCCAGAACACCCGGCAGCGCGAGGTGAGACGGCTGATCGGGCCGATGTTCGCCTCGACCGTCGCACCGTCCGGAATCCGGTCGAGCAGCCGCTCCACGGCGACCACCCGCTCGCTCTTGCGGTACGTGTCGGCCTCCGTCAGCCGTGCCAGCGGCAGCGCCGTGCTCAGCGCCAGCGAGGCCGCGGCGACGGCGGCGGGCAGGTGGAGCGCGTACGACCGCAGCCTCGGGCGCGCGCTGCGGCGGGCGATGTCGATCGCGTCGGCGAGAGCCAGGATCAGGACCGGCATCAGGACCGCGCTGTAGTGCCAGTTGGTGTCCCAGTAGTGGCTCTCCGACGACGCGAACCGCCAGCCGAGGGTCGGCAGCGCGACCAGCAGCAGCGGGGAGCGCGGCGCCAGCAGCCCGGTGAGCGGCAGCAGCAGCCAGCCCAGCGTCCGCAGCTTGGTGCCGAGGCCGTCGAAGGGCCCGCCCCCGCCGCCGATCTTGTCCCAGTAGCCGTACGCCCCCGTCGTGTTGAAGGCCGGAATCAGGACCGTGAAGGTGAGCAGCGCGGCCACCGCCCCGAAGACCGCGACGCCGATCGCGTACGGGACGGCGCGCGGCGACGTCCGCCGCGCGCGCACCACGACCACCAGCGCGATCGCCGCCGTGGTCAGCCCCAGGTCCTCCTTGACCAGCACCAGCGGCAGCGCCCACCCCAGCGCGGCCCGCCACCGCTCGCGCAGGACCGCCTCCAGGGCGAAGGCGATCAGCGGGACCGCGAAGCAGATCTCGTGGAAGTCGAAGTCGACGGCACGCTGGAGCCCCCAGGACAGGCCGTACGCGACGCCGAGCGCGAGCCCGCGCCCCGGACCCAGCAGCCGGGTGGCGGCCCGGGTGACCGGGACGGCGGACAGCGCGAGCAGCGCGGCCTGGGCGATGAGCAGGGTGAGGGGCGAGGGGAAGAGCCGGTAGACGGGGGCGAGCAGCGCGGTGATGGGGCTGAAGTGATCGCCGAGTATGTGCGCGCCCGGGCCCTTGAGGTCGGCGATCGGGGCCTGGAGCCCCGCGTAGCCGCGTACGGCCTGCTCGAAGATGCCCAGATCCCAGGACATGGTCCGCAGCTGCCGGAAGCGGCTCACCGAGATCACGCTGTACGCCACGAACAGGCCTGTGGCCAGGAAGTACGGGGCGAGCTGCCGGGAGCGCGGAGGTCGTTGCGCTACCGGCCCGGGTATGTCGGGCGGTGCGGGGTCCGCGGCGCGGGCCGCCGTGAGCTGGGCGCTGGTCATGCGAGAAGACACTACTTGCGCCTAAGCCGGCGCCGCTTTCGCGGATGTGGCTGGTCGCCGTTGTGGTTGCTCCATTGATGGTCGCGGTTCGGGAGGGATGAGTCCGGGGAGGCCGCCGGGCGCAGACGGGCAGGGTGGCGCGCCGCTTTCGCGCACGTGGCCGGTCTTCCCGTGGCTGTCGGTGGGACGTCGTAGGCTGGGAGCCCCGGCCCGTTCGACGTGTCGGGCGGCTTGCGTTGCCACCCCGTACACCTCCGTACGCCTCGCAGGGCCAGTGCGCCCCCGTACTGCCCAGGCGTCGCGTACTCCCTGCTTCCTCTTCCTGGACGGAAATCGCCTTCATGAGCCTGCACGGTCTGCTCGACGCCGTTGTCAAGGACGCCGCACTCGCCGAAGCGGTGCAGGCCGCCCAGGACGGCAACCGCATGCATGTCGACCTGGTCGGCCCGCCCGCCGCCCGCCCGTTCGCCATCGCCGCGCTGGCCCGCGAGGCGGGGCGGCCGGTGCTCGCCGTGACGGCCACCGGGCGGGAGGCCGAGGACCTGGCGGCCGCGCTGCGCTCGCTGCTGCCGCCGGACACCGTCGTCGACTACCCCTCCTGGGAGACGCTGCCGCACGAGCGGCTGTCGCCGCGCTCGGACACGGTCGGCCGCCGCCTGGCCGTGCTGCGCCGACTGACGCATCCGAGCACCGACGACCCGGAGACCGGCCCGGTCTCGGTCGTCGTGGCCCCGATCCGCTCGGTGCTCCAGCCGCAGGTCAAGGGCCTCGGTGAGCTGGAGCCCGTCAGCCTCAAGCGGGGCGCTTCGGCGGACCTGGAGGAGGTCGTGCAGGCGCTCGCGGCCGCCGCGTACGCCCGCGTGGAGCTGGTCGAGAAGCGCGGCGAGTTCGCGGTGCGCGGCGGCATCCTGGACGTCTTCCCACCGACCGAGGAACACCCCCTGCGGATCGAGTTCTGGGGCGACGACGTCGAGGAGATCCGTTACTTCAAGGTCGCCGACCAGCGCTCCCTGGAGATCGCCGAGCACGGCCTGTGGGCACCGCCCTGCCGCGAGCTGCTGCTGACCGATGACGTACGGCAGCGGGCCGCGGCCCTCGCCGAGCAGCACCCGGAACTGGGCGAGCTGCTCGGCAAGATCGCCGAGGGAATCGCGGTCGAGGGCATGGAGTCACTGGCTCCGGTCCTCGTCGACGCGATGGAGCTGCTGCTCGACGTGCTGCCCAAGGGCAGCATGGCCGTGGTCTGCGACCCCGAGCGGGTGCGCACCAGGGCCGCCGACCTGGTGGCCACCAGCCAGGAGTTCCTGCAGGCCAGCTGGGCGGCGACCGCGGGTGGCGGCCAGGCGCCGATCGATGTGAACGCGGCCTCGCTGTGGGGCATCGCGGACGTCCGCGACCGGGCCCGTGAGCTGGGCATGATGTGGTGGTCGGTGTCGCCGTTCGCCGCCGACGGGGAGTTCGCCCAGTTCGGGGACTTCGCCGAGGCGGACACCCTCAAGCTGGGCATGCACGCCCCGGAGACGTACCGCGGCGACACCGCGCGCGCCCTGGCCGACACCAAGCAGTGGAACGCCGACGGCTGGCGGACCGTCTACGTCACCGAGGCGCACGGCCCGGCCGCCCGCACCGTCGAGGTCCTGGGCGGCGAAGGCATCGCCGCCCGGCTTGAGGGCGACCTCGCCGAGATCGCCCCGTCCGTCGTGCACGTCGCCTGCGGCTCCATCGAGTACGGCTTCGTCGACCCGGCCCTGCGGCTCGCCGTCCTCACCGAGACCGACCTGACCGGCCAGCGCGCGGCCGGCAAGGACGGCACCCGGATGCCCGCCAGGCGCCGTAAGACCATCGACCCGCTCACCCTGGAGCCCGGCGACTACATCGTCCACGAGCAGCACGGCGTCGGCCGCTACGTCGAGATGGTGCAGCGCACCGTGCAGGGCGCGACCCGCGAGTACCTGGTCGTCGAGTACGCCCCCGCCAAGCGCGGCCAGCCCGGGGACCGGCTCTACATCCCCACCGACCAGCTGGAGCAGATCACCAAGTACGTCGGCGGCGAGGCCCCGACCATGCACCGCCTCGGCGGCGCCGACTGGACCAAGACGAAGGCCCGCGCCAAGAAGGCGGTCAAGGAGATCGCCGCGGACCTCATCAAGCTGTACTCCGCGCGGATGGCGGCGCCAGGCCACACCTTCGGCCCGGACACCCCCTGGCAGCGCGAGCTGGAGGACGCCTTCCCGTACGTCGAGACCCCCGATCAGCTGACCACCATCGCCGAGGTCAAGGAGGACATGGAGAAGTCCGTCCCGATGGACCGGCTGATCTGCGGCGACGTCGGCTACGGCAAGACCGAGATCGCCGTACGGGCGGCCTTCAAGGCGGTGCAGGACGGCAAGCAGGTGGCGGTCCTGGTGCCCACCACGCTTCTGGTCCAGCAGCACTTCGGCACGTTCTCCGAGCGCTACTCGCAGTTCCCTGTGGCGGTACGGGCGCTGTCCCGCTTCCAGACGGAGACCGAGTCCAGGGCGACCCTCGACGGCCTGCGCGAGGGCGCCGTCGACATCGTCATCGGCACCCACCGCCTCTTCTCGTCCGAGACCAAGTTCAAGGACCTGGGCCTGGTCATCGTCGACGAGGAGCAGCGCTTCGGCGTGGAACACAAGGAGCAGCTGAAGAAGCTCCGCGCGAACGTCGACGTGCTGACGATGTCGGCCACCCCCATCCCCCGTACGCTCGAAATGGCGGTGACGGGCATCCGCGAGATGTCCACGATCACCACCCCGCCCGAGGAGCGGCACCCGGTGCTGACCTTCGTCGGCCCGTACGAGGAGAAGCAGATCGGCGCCGCGGTCCGCCGTGAACTGCTGCGCGAGGGCCAGGTCTTCTACATCCACAACCGCGTGGAGTCCATCGACCGCGCGGCCGCCCGGCTGCGCGAGATCATCCCCGAGGCGCGGATCGCGACCGCCCACGGCCAGATGTCCGAGACGGCCCTGGAGCAGGTCGTCGTCGACTTCTGGGAGAAGAAGTTCGACGTCCTGGTCTCCACGACCATCGTCGAGTCGGGCATCGACATCTCCAACGCCAACACCCTGATCGTCGAGCGCGGCGACAACTTCGGCCTCTCCCAGCTGCACCAGCTGCGCGGCCGGGTCGGCCGTGGCCGCGAGCGCGGCTACGCCTACTTCCTCTACCCCCCGGAGAAGCCGCTCACCGAGACCGCCCACGAGCGGCTCGCCACCATCGCCCAGCACACGGAGATGGGCGCGGGCATGTACGTGGCGATGAAGGACCTGGAGATCCGTGGCGCGGGCAACCTGCTCGGCGGCGAGCAGTCGGGCCACATCGCGGGCGTCGGCTTCGACCTGTACGTACGGATGGTCGGCGAGGCGGTGGCGGACTACCGCGCCTCGCTGGAGGGCGGTGTGGAGGAGGAACCGCCGCTGGAGGTCAAGATCGAGCTGCCGGTCGACGCCCATGTCCCGCACGACTACGCCCCCGGCGAGCGGCTGCGGCTGGCGGCCTACCGCTCCATCGCCTCGGCCAGCACCGAGGAGGACATCAAGGCGGTACGCGAGGAACTCGCCGACCGCTACGGCAAGTTGCCCGAGCCGGTGGAGAACCTGCTCCTGGTGGCGGGCCTGCGGATGCTCGCGCGGGCGTGCGGGGTCGGCGAGATCGTCCTGCAGGGCAACAACATCCGCTTCGCCCCGGTGGAGCTCCGCGAGTCCCAGGAACTCCGCCTGAAGCGCCTGCACCCGGGCACGGTCATCAAGCCCGCCAACAGCCAGCTGCTCGTACCGCGCCCGAAGACGGCGAAGGTCGGCGGCAAGCCGCTGGTCGGGCGCGAACTATTGTCCTGGACAGGTGAGTTCCTGGCGACGATCGTAGGGTCGTAGTCCGGCCGTAGGTCGGTCGCAGCCCGGTCTTGGCCGGATCGTCAGCGGCGTCTTGCCGCCAGGGGAGGGGACCCATGTCCGACGAAATTGATCTCGGCCGCGTGCGGCAGCTGTGGCACCTGCTGGAGCCGCTGCACGCGGTGTTCTACTACGCGCCGGAGGTCTCCGAGGAAGCCGCCGCGCTCGGGTACAAGACCGATGAACGGTGGCCGAGTTACTTCGCCTGGCGGGCGGCGCCGCTGGGCGCGGCGAGCGCGGAGCTGGTGACCGCGACGTTCTACGGCTTCAGCCCGCGCGTGGTGCGCAGGCACGTGCCCGCCGCCTGGGAGGTCGCGGCGCCGGAGGCCGTCCTCGCGGCCCGGCTGCGGGCGGTCGACCGGATGTACCGGGCGATCCTGGGCGAGCGGGTCGAGGGCGCGGAACTCGCCGAGGCCGCGGCGCTGGCCCGGCGTGCGGCCGAGACCGCCGCCGCGGGCGCCGCGGGCCGCCCACTCGCCGCCGCCAACGCGGCGCTGCCCTGGCCGGACGCCCCGCACCTGGCGCTCTGGCAGGCCACGACGATCCTGCGCGAGCACCGCGGCGACGGCCATCTGGCCGCGTTGCTGACCGCCGGGCTCGACCCCGTCGAGTCGCTGGTCTCCTTCGCGGGGATCGGCGCGGCCCCGGTCGAGGTCTTCGAGAGCCGCGGCTGGAGCACGGGGGAGTGGGAAGCGGCCCGCGAACGGCTCGCCGCGCGCGGCCTGGTGGATGAGGCGGGCGCGGCCACCGAAGCGGGCCGCGAGCTGCGCGCCGAGGTAGAGCGCCGTACGGACGAACTGGCCGCCGCGCCCTGGCGGGAACTCGGGCCCGACCGGCTGGCCCGGCTCTCGGACCTGCTCGGGGACCCGTGGGTCGCCATGCTGGGTTCGGGGCTGCTGCCCGCGCAGAACACCTTGGGTATCGGCAAGGTGTAGAGCAGAAGGCGGGGAGTGGGGAGCGGGCGCGGGGCCCGCCCTCCACTCCTGGCCCGCCGTCGCGGGCTACCGCTCCTTACTTGTCCTGCTGGTCCCGGCGGATCTTGCCCATCGCGTCCTTCGCCGCTTCCTGAGCCTTGTCGACCTTGTCCGTGAACTTCCCGCCGGTCTTCTCATCCACCTTGTCGCCAGCGCGGTCGATGGTGTCTTCGCTCATGTGGAGCTTGCTCTTGATCTTGTCGAAGACGCCCATTCCTGGGCTCCTTTCCGAGATGACGGGGCGGATCATTCACCACAATCAGCCCGTATCGTCTTCGACGATACGCCGAGCGGAGGCAGTCCGCCCGTGACCACGGGCGGACTGCCTCCGCTCGGCGTCTCCGGGCCGTCAGCTCTCCGCCCCGTCAGCCCCGTCCGTCCCCTCCAGCTCGTCCAGGTCGACGATGTCCTTGTCGGCGGGGGCCTTCGCGTTGACCGGCTTCTCGTAGTCCGAGAAGTTCAGCGTTCCGGGCTCGTCGCCGCCCTTGCTGGTGACCTTCAGGAGGTACGGCTTGCCCTTGGTCGCTACGAGGAGCTCGTAGCGGTCCTTGCCGTCCTGTTCGGTGAGGGTGATCGCTTCCTGGCCGTCGACGGTGGTCGTCTTGCCCTTCCGCGCAGGGGACTTGACGTCCTTGAACTCCCCGAGAAGCTCGTCCAGGTCGCAGAGGCCCGTCATGTCCTTGGCGTCTTCACCGGACGCGTCCATCTTCAGCCAGCGGTTGCCGATCATGTTCACCGTGGCGTCGGTCTCCTCCTTCGGATCATCCTTGCCCTGGGCGCGCAGGAACTTCTCGTCGAACTTCATATAGAGGGTGTCGCCGGTCTTGGTCAGCTCGGCGGTGCCCTCCCCGGCGACGGACAGCGAACCCGTGCACTCGCCCTTGGTGTCGACGGCCAGGTCCAGCGTGAGGGCGCCCATCTCGGGGTCCGTCACGTCGCCTTTGACGGTGAGGGAGGAGGCGCCGGTGGTGGCCTTGATGGCCTTGTCCACGATCTCGGGGCCCGAGTCGTCGGCGAACGGCGCCTTCGGCTTGGCTTCCGATGAGCCGCAGGCCGTGAGACCGATGGCCGCGGCGAGGCAGAGGACGGTGGTGGTGAGGGCGGGGTGGCGCATGGAGATGTCCCAGGGGTGAGCGGGCGCGAAGCCGGGTGAGGGTGGGGTGAGAGTGAGGGGGTAGGAGTGGGGATGGGGGTGGTGCGGAGCGGCCTTGGCCAGGTCGGTTCAGCCGGTCTTCTTCCAGTCCGAGCAGCCCGTCGTCTTGAAGTAGGCGTCCTGCGGGCTGATCGTCACGATCGCGCTGCCGGTGACGTTGTCGTTCGCGACGATTGACTCGATCCGGCTCTCGGCGTCCTTGGTGCGCTCCCAGTAGCACATGTCGTCCGTGTTGTCCGAGGACTTGTACGTGCCGGGGGCGATGTCGACGCCGACCTTGAACATGCCGCCGTCGCCCTTGACGTCTCCACCGGCCGGGGAGCCCTTGGCCTTCTCGTCGACGGTCTCCCAGCTCTTGCACTCGGTCGACTTGAAGATCTTGTCGCTCTCCTTGACCGTCACATAGGCGGTCCCGGTGACGTTGTCGTTGGCGATGATCGACTCCATCTCGCCCGTGGAGTCCTTGGCGCGCTCCCAGTAGCACATGCCGTCGCTGTTGCCGGTGGAGCGGTAGGTGCCGGGCTTGATGTCCGAGCCGACCTCGTAGGTGCCGCTGCCGCCGAGCCCGGACTCCTTCTTCTCCTTCTTCTCGCCCTTCGCGTCGCCGTCCTTCTTGGTGTCGCCGTCCTTGACGCTCGACGAGGCCTGGTCCTCCTTGTCGCCGCCGTCGTCGCCGCCGCCGTTCACAGCCGTGGCGATCACGACCACGGCCGCGATGGCTCCGATGCCCGTGAGCACCTTGTGCCGGGCGAACCAGCTCCGCTGCTTGGGCGGCTGCGGCTGGGCGTGCTGCGGGCCGCCGTAAGGCGCTCCGTACGGGTTCTGCGGGTTCTGCGGGTGCTGAGGCTGCTGCGACATGAGGGCACCTTTCCGGGCGCTGAACGAAGTCCGTGAACCGATGGGTCAATAAGAGCAGAGGCTGTGAACCGAGTCAACACCATTCACAAGGTGGTGCGGATTCACGAGTGTGAGCGGCCCGGGCGGTATGCTCCGTGTCACCGCAGGCGCACACCAGGAGAAGGAGTCAGCCGGGTGCCGGACAACGACGCGACAGAGGTGACCGCCGCCGGAATCGCCCGGCTGGCCGGAGTCGGACGTGCGGCGGTCAGCAACTGGCGCCGCCGCCACCCCGACTTCCCCCAGCCGGTCGGCGGCACCGAGACCAGCCCGTCCTTCGCGCTCACCAAGGTCGAGGCCTGGCTGCGTGAGCAGGGCAAACTGGCCGAGGTGCCGCTGCGTGAGCGGGTCTGGCAACAGCTCGCCGGGCACCCGGCCGGGCCCAGCACCGCCCTGCGGCATGTGGGCTGCGCCCTGCTGCTCGTCCACACCAGGCCCGCCGACTGGCGCGAGCTGAGCGCCCTGCCGGACGAGCGGGCGGCCGAGCTGCTGCCGGGCCCGCTGGACGCCGTACTCACCCAGCGGCTCGGGCCCGCCGACGAGCGGGCCGTACGCGTCCCGGGCCCCGCCGAACTGGCGCCCTCGCTGCCGCTGCTGCGCGCCACCGCCGACCTCGCCAGGGACCTGGGGCTCGGATCAGAGACCGAAGGCCCCCAGCGGGCGTACGAGTTCCTGGTCGGTCGGCACCTCGACGCCAACCCCCGCCAGTACCCGCTCACCCCGACCGGACCCGCCGAGCTGATGGCCGCGCTCGCCGGACCCGCGGACACCGCCCTGGACCCGGCCTGCGGCACCGGTGCCCTGCTGTCCGCCGTCACCCCCCGCCCCGGCCAGCGGCTGTACGGCCAGGACAGCGCCCCCGAACTGGCCGCCCTCACCGCCCTGCGCCTCGCCCTGCGCACCGACGCCGCCGTACGCACCGCCGCGGCCGACACCCTGCGCGCCGACGCCCTGGAGTCCGTCATCGCGGACGTCGTCCTGTGTCACCCGCCGTTCAACGAACGCAACTGGGGCCACGACGAGCTCGCGTACGACCCGCGCTGGGAGTACGGCTTCCCGGCCCGCACCGAGTCCGAACTCGCCTGGGTCCAGCACGCCCTGGCCCGGCTGCGCGAGGGCGGCACCGCCGTCCTGCTGATGCCGCCCGCCGCCGCGTCCCGTCGCTCAGGCCGCCGTATCCGCGCCGACCTGCTGCGCCGCGGTGCGCTGCGCGCCGTCATCGCGCTGCCCGCGGGCGCCGCGCCGCCGCACAGCATCCCGCTCCACCTGTGGGTACTGCGCGGGCCGGACGGCGCCGCCGCGACCACGCCCGAGGTGCTGCTGGTCGAGACCTCGGCCCTCGTCCAGGACGCCCGTGACTCCCGCGACAAGCTCCCCTGGCAGACCGTGCGCGACGCCGCGCTCGCCGCCTGGACGGCCTTCGACCGTCAGGGCACGGCCGCCGAGACCCCCGGGCTCAGCCGCGCCGTCCCCGTCATCGAACTCCTCGACGACGACGTGGACCTGACCCCCGCCCGCCATCTGCCGCCACCCGCCGCGGGCGGCGGCGCCGAGACGCTGGCGGCCCTGCGCGGCGACCTCGCCACCACCCTGCGCCGTACCGTCGAACTCACCCCCGCCGCCGCCGATCCCGCGCAGCCCGTGCGCTGGCCCACCACCACCGTCGGCGAGCTCGCGCGCGGCGGCGCTCTGACGCTGCGGATGGGCTCGGCGGGCGGCCACGCGCGCGTGCCTGTCCTCACCGACCATGACGTCCTGGCCGGAACGGCACCCTCCGGGACGCTCACCGAAGGGGACACCGGCGACGAGCCGGTACTGGTCGAAGAGGGCGACATCATCGTCCCGGTGCTGGGCGGTGGCACCGTCGCGCGCGTGGCCGACGCCGCCACCGCCGGGGCCGCGCTCGGCCGCAACCTCTGCCTGCTGCGCCCCGACCCGGCCGCACTGGACCCGTGGTTCCTGGCCGGGTTCCTGCGCGGGACCGCCAACAACCGCCAGGCCAGCAGCTATGCCTCCACCGCGACCCGGCTCGACGTACGCCGCCTCCAGCTGCCCCGTATCCCGCTGGAGCGACAGCGGGCGTACGGCGAGCGGTTCCGTACGCTGGCCGCCTTCGAGGAGGCGCTGCGCCTGGCCGGGCGGCTTGGCGAGCGGCTCATCCAGGGGACGTACGACGGGCTGACGGACGGGACGATCGACCCCGGGTGACGGCAAGAGCCTGCCGGATAGGCCCAACGGGGGTCCGGTTGTCCGCGTGGCTGTATACGCTCATCCCTGCACGCTCGCGTTCCACCGTCCGACGTCAGGTCCCCGCGTCCCGTTTCCACCAGGAGCAGCCCCATGCCCGGCCACGGCTCTGCGTCGCCGCAGCCTTCGCGCCCCTCGTCCGCGCTGCTCGTCGTGCTCCGCGTGATCTTCGTGACGCTCGCGCTCGGCTCCCTCGGGTTCCTGTCCTGGGCCGCGATGCTGCGGCTCGCGATCGTGACGCGGACGCGTCGGGACTGGGCGGCGTTCTGGGGCACGGTGGTGGCCCTCGTGGTCAGCATCGTCCTGCTCGCGATGGACCCCACCGATGACCTGAGTACCGCGCAGGGCACCGCGGGCGTACTCGGGCTGCTGCTCACCGCCGTCGCCGTGACCGCGTACTACCTGACGATGGACATCCGCCACCACCAGCCGCCGCGGCCGACCCACCACGGCTACCCGCCGCCGCACGCGGCGCCGGGACCGTACGCGCATCCGCAGCCGCACACGGCCACCACCCAGCTGACTCCGGGAGCGGCCGGGTACGGCTACCCGCCCCGGCCCCACGCCCCGGCCCAGCCCCAGCCCCACGCCCCGTCCCAGCCTCAGTACGGCGCTCCCGTGCCGCCCCGGCAGCAGGACACCCCGGCCCCCGCTCCTGCCCCCGCCCCGGCCCAGAACCCGACCCAGGCCCCGACCCCGGCGCCCTTCCAGCCCCCGCGCCCCGCCCCCGCCCGTATCGACCAGGTGCGCGCCGAGCTCGACGAGCTCAGCGATCTCCTCCGGCACCAGGACCGCCCGGAGGGTGACGGCCGGTGAGCGGACGCGTCATCGCCGACCGCTACGAACTGTCCACGCTGATCGGCCAGGGCGGCATGGGCCAGGTCTGGACGGCGTACGACCAGCGCCTGGACCGCCGCGTCGCCGTCAAGCTGCTGCGCCCCGACAAGGTCGCGGGCCCGGAAGGCGACGGCTCGGCGGAGCTGCGCCGCCGCTTCGTCCGCGAGTGCCGGGTCACCGCACAGGTCGACCACCCGGGCCTGGTCACCGTGCACGACGCGGGCAGCGAGGGTGACGACCTCTTCCTCGTCATGCAGCACGTCGAAGGGTCCGACCTCGCCGACCACATCGCCGAACACGACCCCTACCCGTGGCCCTGGGCCGTCGCCGTAGCCGCCCAACTGTGCGCCGTGCTCTGCGCCGTACACGCCGTCCCGATCGTGCACCGCGACCTCAAACCGCGGAACATCATGGTGAAGCCCGACGGCACCCTCACCGTCCTCGACCTCGGCGTCGCCTCCGTCATGGACAGCGACACCACCCGCCTCACCCACACCGGCTCGCCCATCGGCAGCCCCGCCTACATGGCCCCCGAGCAGGCCATGGGCGGCGCCGTCGGCCCGTACACCGACCTGTACGCACTCGGCGTGCTGCTGCACGAACTCCTCAGCGGCACCGTCCCGTTCAACGGCACCACGGTCCTCGGCGTCCTGCACCGCCACCTCTACGAGGCACCGCTGCCCGTACGCCAACTGCGCCCTGAGGTACCCGAAGCGCTGGAGACGCTGGTGCTGCGGCTGCTCGCCAAGGACCCGCAGCACCGCCCGGCCTCCGCGCAGGAGGTGTACGAGGCGCTGGCCCCGCTGCTGCCCGCACGCGGCGTCCCCGGCGGCCCGCTCGACCCCACCCGCCCCTTCCTGCGCCCGCACGCCCCCTGGCCGGACCGCGCGGCCCGCTCAGCGGGCGCCTCGGCCTCGGCCTCCGCCGTGCCACGCCAGCCACGGCACGACCCAGGGCCGCCCCAGCAGACCGACGTCGCCGGGGCCGTGGACGACGTCAAGCGGCTGCTCGGCGAGGGCCGGATCACCCAGGCCGTGGACCTCCTGGGCGCGATCCTCCCGGCCGCCGCCGCCCAGCACGGCGAGCACTCACCGGTCGTGCGCAGCCTGCGCAAGCAGTACGCCGCCACGCTGATGGACGACGGCCAGTACCGCCGCGCGCTGCCCGAGCTGCGCCGCCTCGCCGACGAGCGCGCCGCCGCGTCCGGGATGGCCGACCCGGCCTCGCTGCAGTTCAGGTACGAGGCCGCGCAGTGCCTGGAGCAGCTGGGCGAACCAGCCGCCGCACTCGCCGAGTACCGCGCCCTGCTGCCGTTCTTCGAGAACCAGTACGTGAGCGGGGACGCCGACCTCTGCCTGGAACTGCGCCGCCGCATCGGCCACCTGCTGCTGGCACTCGGCGACCACGCCGCCGCGCACGACATGCTGGCCCGGCTGCTGCACGACGCGGAGCGCCGACACGGCATCGGGCACCCGTTCCCGGCCGAGGTCCGGCGCACGGTGCAGTGGCTCGGGCAGGTGCGCGGCTGACGCGTACCCGCATCTGTCCCCGAATCGTTGGTCGAATCAGTGGCCGAAGCCACGGCCACTGCATAACATCGATCACCGCAAGGCCCGCTTGTGCACTGACGCACAATCTCGCCTCCGGGAGGCTCCTTTGCATCGCCGCAGTCGCACCGCGCTCTCCGTATCCGCCGCGTTCCTCGTCGCGGCCCCACTCCTGGCCGCCTGCGGCAGCGAAGCCCATCCAGGGGCGGCGGCCGTGGTCGGCGGCAACCGGATCACCGTCGGCCAGCTGGAAGGCCAGGTGAACGAACTGCGGGACGCGCAGCGCGCCGTCACCGACACCGACGAGCAGTACGCCGAACTCCTCAAGGAACAGTGCGACGCCGCCCGCAGGATGGAGACGCCACAGCCCTGCGACCCCACCCGGGGAACGCTGCACCGGATGGTCTTCGACCGGGTGATCGACCGGGTCGCCAAGGACGAGGGGATCAGCGTGACCCGCAAGGAGGTGCAGACGCTGCGGGGCGCGAGCGAGAAGGAGCTGGGCGGCCCCGAGGGCCTGGAGCGCGCCTGGCTGCTGCGCGGCGGTGTCGCCCCCGGGCAGCTCGACGGCCGCCTGCGCACCCAGATCCAGATCGACAAGCTGGTACGCAAGCTGGGCGAGGCCGGACTCGACAAGGCGGCCACGAAGGCGTCCGACGACCTCGATATCAACCTCAACCCGCGCTATGGCGCCTGGGACGTCAAGGAGGGAGGCCGCGTCGACATCGAACGCGCGTGGCTGCGCGAGGTCTCCGGGGCCGCCACGGCCCAGGGGGCCTAGGGCGGCCTCGGCGGGCGTTGTCGGGCTGTCAGTGCCGTGGGTTACGTTCGAGTCGTGAACGCCTCGAACGTCTCGAACGCCGCGAAGGACCCGCAGGGCCCCCAGGACCAGAACGCCCCCGGTCGCATCCTGCTGCTCACCACCAGCCACCGGGTGGCGCCCGGGCTGCTGTCCTGGCCCGCCTGGCAGGCGCTGGGCGCGGCCGACGAGGTGCTCTGCGCCGACGCCGACCACCCCCAGCTGCCGTATCTGCGCGAGGCCGGTGTCGCAGTGGAGCACGCGGCACCCACCGCGCAGGACCTGGTCGACCGGTGCGCTGGCGACCGTACGGTGGTCGTGGTGGCCACCGGCGAGGGCGACCCCGCACTCACCGACGGCCTGGCCCGGCTCGCGGGCTCGGGACGGGTCCAGATGCCCGACCTGGAGCTGCTGCCCGCCTCGTACGACCTCCCTGGCGCCCGCCTGCTCGACCTCGTCCAGGTCATGGACCGCATCCGCGCCGAGTGCCCGTGGTCGTCCGAGCAGACCCACCAGGGCCTGGCGAAGTACGGCATCGAGGAGGCGTACGAACTCGTCGAGGCGATCGAGACCGGCGACCGCGCCGAACTCCGCGAGGAGCTGGGCGACGTACTCCTTCAGGTCGTCTTCCACTCCCGCATCGCCGAGGAGGACCCCGACGAGCCCTTCTCCATCGACGACGTCGCGGGCGGCATCGTCAGCAAGCTCATCCACCGTCACCCCCATGTCTTCGGCGACGACACCGCGGAGTCCCCGGACGAGGTGCGGGAGCACTGGCTGCGCACCAAGGCCACCGAGAAGCAGCGCGACTCGGTCACGGACGGCGTCCCACTCGGCCAGCCCGGGCTCGCCCTGGCCGCCAAGCTGGCCTCGCGCGTACGGACAGCTGGCCTGGACGCGCCCCTGCCCACGGGCGAGGGCGTCGGCTACGAGCTGCTGGCGCTGGCGGTACGGGCGGAGGCCGCGGGCGTCGACCCGGAGGCGGCCCTGCGCGCGGCGGCCCGCACCTACCGCGACGCGATCCGCGCGGCGGAGGCCCAGCCGTGACCACCCCGCCAGGCGCTCCCGTCGCGGGCCCACCAGACATTCACGTCGCGGGCCCACCAGACACCCACGTCGCGGGCCCCGAGCCCACCCTGTTCAGCTGGGAGTTCGCCACCGACCCCTACCCCGCCTACGCCTGGCTCCGCGAGCACGCCCCCGTACACCGCACCCGGCTGCCCAGCGGCGTAGAGGCCTGGCTCATCACCCGGTACGCGGACGCCAAGCAGGCCCTCGCCGACCAGCGGCTCAGCAAGAACCCCGCGCATCACGCCGAGCCCGCCCACGCCAAGGGCAAGACCGGCATCCCCGGTGAGCGCAAGGCCGAGCTGATGACGCATCTGCTCAACATCGACCCGCCGGACCACACCCGGCTGCGGCGCCTGGTGTCGAAGGCGTTCACTCCGCGCCGGGTCGCTGAGTTCGCCCCTCGGGTGCAGGAGCTGACGGACCAGTTCATCGACGGCTTCGCCGCGCGGGGCGAGGCCGACCTGATCCACGACTTCGCCTTCCCTCTCCCCATCTACGCGATCTGCGACCTGCTCGGCGTCCCGCCCGAGGACCAGGACGACTTCCGCGACTGGGCCGGGATGATGATCCGCCATGGCGGAGGCCCGCGCGGCGGCGTCGCCCGCTCGGTGAAGAAGATCCGCGACTACCTCGCCGAACTGATCCACCGCAAACGGGAGAACCCGGGCGACGACCTCATCTCCGGCCTCATCAAGGCCAGCGACCACGGCGAGCACCTCACGGAGAACGAGGCCGCCGCGATGTGTTTCGTCCTGCTCTTCGCCGGTTTCGAAACCACCATCAATCTGATCGGGAACGGCCTGTACGCGCTCTTCCAGAACCCCGGCCAGCGCACCCGCCTCCAGGACTCCCTGCGACGCGGTGAGCGCGGACTCCTGGAGACCGGAGTCGAGGAACTCCTGCGCTACGACGGCCCGGTCGAGCTGGCGACCTGGCGGTTCGCCACCGAGCCGCTCAGCGTCGGCGGCCAGCACATCGCCACCGGTGACCCGGTGCTGGTGGTGCTCGCCGCCGCCGACCGCGACCCGGCCCGCTTCACCGACCCGGACACCCTGGACCTCTCCCGGCGCGACAACCAACACCTCGGCTACGGCCACGGCATCCACTACTGCCTCGGCGCCCCCCTCGCCCGCCTGGAGGGCCAGCTCGCTCTGGCCACCCTGCTGACCCGCCTGCCCGACATCCAACTCGCCGTTCCTCCGGAGGAGTTGCGGTGGCGTGGGGGGCTCATCATGCGCGGACTACGGCAGCTGCCGGTCTCCTTCACCGCGGAGTGACGGCGACTTCACCGCAGAGCGATGGCGACAGAAGGCGAACGGAACCTGACGCTCCATCAAGACTGTGACTTTCACGTGATCTCCGCTGTACCGACTTGTGACAAGCGTTCGAGTGCGGCTACGTTCACCGTTCGACTCAAGCATCACCGTTGTGTAGTCGCGCGAAAGGCAACCGCATGCTCTCCGGGAACGGCCGTCATCGACGCCCCCGTCAGGCTCCGGCTCTCGTTGTGGCGGCGGGGGTGACCGGCTCAGCCATCGCCATCCCACTACTCGGCGCATCCGGCGCGAGCGCCGCCGACGCCTCCACCTGGGACCAGCTCGCCGCGTGCGAGAGCGGCGGCGCGTGGAGCGCCGACATGGGTAACGGGTACTACGGCGGACTGCAGTTCTCGCAGGCGGACTGGGAGGCGTACGGCGGGCTGGACTACGCGCCGCGCGCCGATCTGGCCAGCCGCTCGCAGCAGATATCCGTGGCCGAGAAGGTACTTGACGCGCAGGGCCCCAGCGCCTGGGGGACGTGTGCGCCGATCGCGGGTCTTGAGCGGGGCGGCGAGGCGCCGGATGTGAACCCGGGGGCGAGTGTGACTCCCGAGCCGTCGAAGTCCGAGTCGGCGGAGTCGTCGGAGTCATCCGGATCATCCGGATCATCCGGATCATCCGGGTCATCCGGGTCATCCGAGCCTGAGCCATCGAAGACCGATTCATCGAGTTCCGAGTCGACTGAGTCCAGCCCGTCTGAGTCCGAGCCGTCCGCCACCGAATCCGCTGAGCCGTCTGACGGGCTGGAGGACGCCTCGCCGGATAGCGACAAGAGCGCCGGAGCGGATGAAAGCGGCGAAGGCGGCGAGAGCGACGAAAGTCCCAAGTCGGACAACACTCCGAAGGTAGACACCTCTTCGGGCGGTTCATCGGGTTCGCCCGATTCATCCACTTCGCCCGACGCGTCCGCCACTCCCACCCCCTCCGCGTCGGAGGAGGCCGAGGGCGCCGAGGGGGATGCCCCCTCAGAAGGCCAAGGGCGCCACCGTGGCGACCGCGCGGACGACGACGTACCCGACGGGAGCTCGGTCGACCGTTCGGGCCGTCACGCCTCCCCTGGCGACGACGTCGAGCGCGGCGACGCCGAAGGGGACTATGTCGTGCGCCCCGGTGACAACCTTTCGGGGATCGCCGACACCCATGGACTCGACGACGGATGGGCCGGGCTCTACTCGGAGAACAAGCAGACCGTCGGCGGGGACCCCAATCTCATTCTCCCTGGCCAAAGCCTCGATCTGGGCGAAAAGTAGCGGCAGTTCGGGCTGAATGTCCGAGTTAAAGGGGCATTGCCTCAAGTGAGAGATGGGTCTCAACGGCCCTGATCGCCTTGGTGTTGAGGTGCGTCGCATGTTTACCGTCGTGACCGCTCGCCACTGGTGAGCCCCGATGGCCGTCACGCCGAATCCTGCCGACGGCCGTAGGGAACAGTCGTCGCGTAACGCGCCGTAGGCAGGAGCGGGGGACCCAAGGTTTGCGCCGGACCCGGCCATTGAGAGATGGCCGGGAACGGCTTGGGGTGAAGTCGTACGGGGACGCGGAAGCTCCGTACGGCCGGGCAACTCACTCGCCCGAACCCGACAGCTCACCTCGCAGGCATCGGTGAGGGGATTTCTGATGCTGTTTTCCGGCAAGGGCAAGCACCGTCGTCCGTCCAAGGCCACCCGGCTGGCCACCGCCGCCGGTGTCACCGGTGCCGCTGTGGCCGTCCCGCTGATGGGCGCGACCGGCGCCCAGGCCGCCACCGGGGCCGAGTGGGACAAGGTCGCCCAGTGTGAGTCCGGCGGCAACTGGTCGATCAACACCGGTAACGGCTACTACGGCGGCCTGCAGTTCTCGGCCTCCACCTGGGCCGCGTTCGGCGGTACGCAGTACGCCTCGACCGCCAACCAGGCCAGCAAGGCGCAGCAGATCGAGATAGCCGAGAAGGTCCTCGCGGGCCAGGGCAAGGGTGCCTGGCCGAGCTGTGGCGTGGGCCTGAGCAACGCCCCGTACAACGGTGGCGGCCAGCAGTCGGCCCCGGAGCAGACCACCCCGAGCGCCCCCGCCACCCAGCAGTCGGCTCCCCAGCCGAAGCAGCAGGCCCAGCCCAAGCAGCAGGCGCCGCAGCCGAAGCCGAAGCAGTCCGCTCCCGCCCCGAAGACCGAGTCCAAGAACCTGGACCGCGCCGATCGTTCGGAGCGCCAGGCCAAGACCGTCGAGACCCCGGCTGGCAAGACGGTCAAGAAGGGTGACGGCGAGTACGAGGTGAAGTCCGGCGACACCCTCTCCGAGATCGCCGAGGCGCACGACGTCAAGGGCGGCTGGGTCAGCCTGCACGAGCTGAACAAGGACATCGTCGAGGACGCCGACTTCATCTACCCGGGCCAGCAGCTGCACCTCAGCTGACTCCCAGCGGACCCCTCAGCTGACCCGCGGCTGAGGAGTCAGCCCCCAGACCGCCCTGCCCCGGCGTGTGTACCCCCGTACGCGCCGGGGCAGGGCTCTTTTTGTTCCGCGAAGAAACAATCTATGCTCGGGGTGTCCACGGTCCGGTCGGTCGGCTGGCCGACGCCGCCGAGGCGGTTAGGCTCGTGTCGCAAGGCCATAGAGACCTCGCACTTCTAGCGTCACATCCCAGAAGGAGATGCTCGTGCCGTCCATCGACGTCGTCGTAGCCCGGGAAATCCTGGACTCCCGAGGCAACCCCACGGTCGAGGTCGAGGTCGGCCTCGACGACGGCAGCACGGGTCGTGCCGCCGTTCCGTCCGGTGCCTCCACCGGTGCCTTCGAGGCCATCGAACTCCGTGACGGCGACCCCAGCCGTTACCTCGGCAAGGGCGTGGAGAAGGCCGTCCTCGCCGTCATCGAGCAGATCGGCCCGGAGCTCGTCGGATACGACGCCACCGAGCAGCGCCTGATCGACCAGGCCATGTTCGACCTGGACGCCACCGACAACAAGGGCTCGCTCGGCGCCAACGCCATCCTCGGCGTCTCGCTCGCCGTCGCGCACGCCGCATCCGAGGCGTCCGACCTGCCGCTCTTCCGCTACCTGGGCGGCCCCAACGCGCACCTGCTGCCGGTGCCGATGATGAACATCCTGAACGGCGGCTCGCACGCCGACTCCAACGTGGACATCCAGGAGTTCATGATCGCCCCGATCGGCGCGGAGTCCTTCTCCGAGGCCCTGCGCTGGGGCGCCGAGGTCTACCACACCCTCAAGAAGGTGCTGAAGGCCAAGGGCCTGGCCACCGGCCTCGGCGACGAGGGCGGCTTCGCCCCCAACCTCGGCTCCAACCGCGAGGCACTCGACCTGATCCTCGAGGCCATCAAGGAAGCCGGTTACACCCCCGGCCAGCAGATCGCGCTCGCGCTGGACGTCGCCGCCTCCGAGTTCTACAAGGACGGCACGTACCAGTTCGAGGGCAAGGAGCGCTCCGCCGCCGAGATGACCGAGTACTACGAGGAGCTCGTCGCCTCGTACCCGCTCGTGTCCATCGAGGACCCGCTGTTCGAGGACGACTGGGCTGGCTGGAACGTCCTCACCTCGAAGCTGGGCAGCAAGGTCCAGATCGTCGGCGACGACCTCTTCGTCACCAACCCCGAGCGCCTGGCCCGTGGCATCGAGGAGGGCTCCGCCAACGCCCTGCTGGTCAAGGTCAACCAGATCGGCTCGCTGACCGAGACCCTGGACGCCGTCGAGCTGGCCCAGCGCAACGGCTTCAAGTGCATGATGTCCCACCGCTCCGGCGAGACCGAGGACGTCACCATCGCCGACCTCGCCGTCGCCACCAACTGCGGCCAGATCAAGACCGGCGCCCCGGCCCGCTCCGAGCGCGTCGCCAAGTACAACCAGCTGCTGCGCATCGAGGAGATCCTCGACGACGCGGCGGTGTACGCGGGCCGCTCGGCGTTCCCGCGCTTCAAGGGCTGACGCCCGCGAGGGCTGACGCCTTCAGGGCCCAAGGGCCCGTCGTACGTACGTCCCCGCACCCGGTCCCGTACCGTGTGCGGGGACGTACGCGCGTGGGTGACGGGGAGGCGGGACCATGGCAGGAAGCGCCGGGAACAAGGACCGGTTCTCCACCACGACCAGACTGCGGCTGCTCGGCGAGCAGACCGCGGCCCGCGTCTACCGTTCGCAAACCAAGCGCCAGGCACGCCGCTCCCGGCTCACTGGCCGGGCCGCGCTGCTCGCCCTGGTCGTCTGCTCACTGATCGTCGCGCTCGCGTACCCGATGCGGCAGTACGTGGCCCAGCGCGCCGATATCGCCGAGCAGGAACGGCTGCTGCGCGACGCCCGTGACGACGCCGAGGAGCTACGCGATGCCAAGGCCCGCTGGCGGGACGACGCGTACGCGGAACGCCAGGCCCGCGAACGGCTGCACATGGTGCGGCCCGGCGAGCGGTCCTTCACGGTCCCGGACCCGGAGGGCGCGGCCCAGCGCCGCGCCGAGCAGGGCCGGGCGGACCGCCCCTGGTACAGCAACCTTTTCGACGGCGTCGACAAGGCGGACCGGGTGAGCCGGGCGGGCCCCGAGTAGCGCCCGTACCCTCGCGTTGTCCTTCCCCTCCTCCTTCCTCCCCTCCCCTCTCCCTCTCCTCCTTCCTCTCCTCACGACCGAAAGACGCACCTCAGGCATGGAAACGCCCCCGCCGCCCACCCCGCGCACCGAGCCCACCGACGCCGATGTCGCGGCGTTCAAGCAGCAGCTCGGCCGCCCGCCGCGCGGCCTGCGGGCCATCGCGCACCGCTGCCCCTGCGGTCAGCCGGACGTCGTGGAGACGGCCCCGCGGCTGCCGGACGGCACGCCCTTCCCGACGCTGTACTACCTGACCTGCCCGCGGGCCGCGTCGGCGATCGGCACGCTGGAGGCCAACGGCGTGATGAAGGAGATGACGGACCGGCTGGCCACCGACCCCGAGCTGGCCGCCGCGTACCGCGCCGCGCACGAGGACTACATCCGGCGCCGCGACGAGATCGAGGAGCTGACCGGGTTCCCGAGCGCCGGTGGGATGCCGGACCGCGTGAAGTGCCTGCACGTCCTGGTCGGCCACTCGCTGGCCGCGGGCCCTGGCGTGAACCCGCTGGGCGACGAGGCGATCGCGATGCTGCCGGAGTGGTGGGCGAAGGGCCCGTGCGTCACGTCGGCCGAGCCGAGTGAGCCGTCTGCCCCGGAGAGCGCGTCATGACGCGCGTAGCCGCCATCGACTGCGGTACGAACTCGATCCGCCTGCTCGTCGCCGACGTTGACCCTGCCACCGGTGAACTGACCGACCTGGACCGCCGGATGCGGATCGTCCGGCTCGGTCAGGGCGTGGACCAGACCGGACGACTCGCCGCCGACGCGTTGGACCGTACCTTCGAGGCCTGCCGCGAGTACGCCGCAGTGATCAAGGAGCACGGTGCCGAGCGGCTCCGCTTCATCGCCACCTCGGCGTCCCGTGACGCCGAGAACCGTGCCGAGTTCGTGAGCGGCGTCCTGGACATCCTGGGCGTGGAGCCCGAGGTGGTCACGGGCGACGAGGAAGCCGAGCTCTCCTTCACCGGGGCCACCCGTGGCCTGGCCGGTCGGATGCACCTGCCCCAGCCGTACCTGGTGGTCGACATCGGCGGCGGGTCCACCGAACTGGTCGTCGGCGAGGACCACGTACGGGCGGCCCGCTCCGTCGACATCGGCTGCGTCCGGATGACCGAGCGCCACCTCGTACGCGACGGAGTCGTCTCCGACCCGCCGAGCCAGGCGCAGATCGACGCCATACGGGCCGACATCGACGCCGCGCTCGATGACGCCGAGCGGACGGTGCCGCTGCGCGAAGCCCACACACTCGTGGGCCTCGCGGGGTCGGTCACCACGGTGGCCGGAATCGCGCTGGAGCTCCCGGAGTACGACTCCACCGCGATCCACCACTCCCGCGTCCCGTACCAGAAGGTCCGCGAGATCTCGGCGCACCTGCTGGGCGCTACCCACGACGAACGCGCCGCGATCGGCGTGATGCACCCGGGCCGGGTCGACGTGATCGCGGCGGGCACGCTCGTGCTGCTCGCGATCATGGAGCGTACGGGCGCGGCTGAGGTCGTCGTGAGCGAACACGACATCCTCGACGGAATCGCCTGGCGAACAGCCGAAGCCGGTACGTAGACACCTCGCCCGCTACCGCTAGGCCACGGACGCGGACCTCTCCTCCCCGGCGTCCGATTGGGTGCGATTTCGCTAAGTAGGCTCCGTAATACACGGAATATCTTACTAATCCCGGTATGACGGTCACGTATTCATTCAGGCCGCTCTGCGTGGCTGACCGGGAGGATTAGCGTGGAACGAATGAGAGGCCGGGCTGCGCGCGTAGCACTGGCTGTCGGGGTGCTCTCCACCATGACCATCGGTGTCGGTGCGGGGCTGGCGACGGCCTCGTCGTCTGGCAGCGCCCCCACGGACGACCGCGGGTACGTGTACACCACCGACCCCTGCAAGAAGCCGTGGCCCATCGGGCATGGACACGGGAGCGGGAACGACGAGGGGTATGGGCAGAAGGAGCCGGGGCACGGGGGTCCCGGGGGGCCTGGGCATGAGGGGCCCGGGCACGAGGTGCCGGACGAGTGCAAGCCGACGAAGACGCCGAAGCCCACCCCAACGCCGACGAAGACGCCGACGCCTACACCGACGCCGACGAAGACGCCGACCCCCACGCCGACGCCGACGCCGACGCCGACGCCTACACCGACGCCGACGAAGACGCCGACGCCTACACCGACGCCGACGAAGACGCCCACGCCGACGCCGACGCCGACGAAGACGCCGACCCCCACGCCGACGCCGACGAAGACGCCCACGCCGACGCCGACGCCGACGAAGACGCCGACCCCCACGCCGACGCCGACGAAGACGCCGACGCCTACACCGACGCCGACGAAGACGCCCACGCCTACACCGACGCCGACGAAGACGCCCACGCCGACGCCGACGCCGACGAAGACGCCCACCCCCACCCCCACGCCGACCAAGACGCCCACCCCCACTCCCACCAAGCCCCCCAAGCTCCCGGAGACTGGAGCCTCCTCTGGGCAGCTGGTGGCCATCGGTGCGGTGAGTGCGGCGATGATTCTGGCCGGTGCGAGCATCCCGGTGGTTGTGCGTCGCCGACGCGGTAATCACTAGACTCGGTACCACCGGAACGGGCGGTTCCACCGTGCGCTGAGCGCCGGCGGAGCCGCCCGTCGCATGCCGCCCGGAAGAACTTCGTGAAGTTCTTCACAAGGAAAAGGGGCCTGGAGGGGCAATCTGAGGTCCGCAGCGCCTCGATTGGCGACCCAAACGGCCGTGATGCCCGCATCGCAGACGGTTTCGGGGGCGCCGCCACAGAGGTGACAGGGGCCCGCGCCCACCCCTCCATCGAGCCCCGCCGCCGCCCAGACGGGCAGCTCAACCGGGGTATCGCAGGCGTCTCAACGGTCGCGCCCCGCCCCGTGGTTCCCCCACTCGGCCATGATCTGAGTCACGCGGGCGGCGGAGTGTAGCAGAAGGTACCCCAACCCTTGTGAAGGGGCTCACGAGCGACCCCCACGAGGGGGGTGGATACTCGATGGCATGAGCACCACGGAGCGTCCCAGGATCCTCGTTGTAGGCGGAGGGTACGTAGGCCTGTACGCAGCTCAGCGCATCCTGAAGAAGATGCGCTACGGCGAGGCGACCGTCACGGTCGTCGACCCGCGCTCGTACATGACGTACCAGCCCTTCCTCCCCGAAGCCGCAGCCGGCAGCATTTCGCCTCGGCACGTCGTCGTCCCACTGCGACGCGTGCTGCCCAAGGCGGAAGTTCTCACCGGCCGGGTCACCACGATTGACCAGGACCGCAAGGTCGCCTCGATCGCCCCGCTGGTCGGCGAGGCGTACGAGCTGCCCTTCGACTACCTGGTCATCGCCCTTGGCGCGATCTCCCGTACCTTCCCGATCCCCGGCCTCGCCGAGCAGGGCATCGGTATGAAGGGCATCGAGGAGGCCATCGGCCTGCGCAACCACGTACTCGAACAGCTCGACAAGGCTGACTCGACGACCGACGAGGAGGTCCGCCGCAAGGCGCTGACCTTCGTCTTCGTCGGCGGTGGCTTCGCTGGTGCGGAGACCATCGGCGAGGTCGAGGACATGGCCCGTGACGCCTCGAAGTACTACAACAACGTGAAGCGCGAGGACATGCGTTTCGTGCTCGTTGATGCCGCGGACAAGATCCTTCCCGAGGTCGGGCCGAAGCTGGGCCAGTACGGTAAGGAGCACCTGGAGAGCCGCGGGGTCGAGGTCTACCTCAGCACCTCCATGGAGTCCTGCGTCGACGGCCACGTCGTGCTGAAGAACGGACTCGAGGTCGACTCCAGCACGATCGTCTGGACCGCCGGTGTGAAGCCGAACCCGGCGCTGGCCCGCTACGGCCTGCCGCTCGGCCCGCGTGGTCACGTCGACACCCAGGCCACCCTCCAGGTCCAGGGCACCGACTACATCTGGGCCGCTGGCGACAACGCCCAGGTCCCGGACCTGGTCGGCCGCGCCGCGGGCAACGAGAACGCCTGGTGCCCGCCGAACGCCCAGCACGCGCTGCGCCAGGCCAAGGTCCTCGGCGACAACGTCATCTCCGGCATGCGCGGCTTCCCGCAGCAGGAGTACAAGCACGCCAACAAGGGTGCGGTCGCCGGGCTCGGCCTGCACAAGGGCGTGGCGATGATCGTCATGGGCAAGATGAAGATCAAGCTCAAGGGCCGCCTCGCCTGGTACATGCACCGTGGTTACCACGGCATGGCCATGCCGACCTTCAACCGCAAGATCCGGGTCTTCGCCGACTGGACCCTCGCGATGTTCCTGAAGCGCGAGGTCGTCTCCCTCGGTGCGATGGAGACGCCGCGCGAGGAGTTCTACGAGGCCGCGAAGCCCGCTCCGGCGGCCCCCGCCGCAGAGGCCAAGGACAACGGCAAGGACAAGGCCGACGCCAAGACGGCCGAGAAGGCCAAGGCCTCCTGACGCGCCTGAGCTGAGCTGACTCGGCACCCCGCGCCCCGCTGAACCTGAAGGGGCCGCCCGCCATCCGTGGTGCGGGCGGCCCCTTCGGCGTTCCCGCTGCCGTCCCGTACGAGACGAACAGCGAAGCGACCAGTGAGACGAACAGCGAATCGGCCGCCGTTCGGAGGGATCTCGTCTGGAAACGGGCGACAAACGAGCGGCTGGACGTCAGCGGGACTGCGTGGGTGGTCTGTTGGTGTTTACGTGTGTGTCGGATCGGACACTCCGAGTACACCGGCCTCACGGAGGTGCACCATGTCAGACGCCGCGGCGCGGCTGAGGACCCTTGCCGAGCAGCTGCTGGGAGCGCGGCTCCCGGTCCGGATTCGGGCCTGGGACGGAAGTGAGTCCGGGCCGCCAGACGCGCCCACCCTCATCGTGCGCCGCAGGCGCGCCCTGCGCCGCCTGCTGTGGAAGCCCTCGGAACTGGGCCTAGCCCGCGCCTGGGTCGCCGGGGACATCGACATCGAGGGCGACCTGTACGAGGCGCTCGGCCTGATGTCGGGGCTCCTGTGGGAGAACGACGAGCCGGGCCGCGGCAAGCGGGAGCTCGCCGCCGATCCCCGTATCCGCAGCGCCGTCCGCTCCCTGCTCGCGCTGGCGCGGCCACTGCCGCCGCCTCGTCCGCCCCGCGAGGAGGTCGGCCGCCGCAGTGGCCCGCTGCACACCAAGGTCCGCGACCGGCAGGCCATCAGCCACCACTACGACGTGGGCAACGACTTCTACGCCCTGGTGCTCGGCCCGTCGATGGTCTACTCGTGCGCGTACTGGCCGTCCGACGACCCCGCTGCCACCCTTGAGGAAGCCCAGCGCGACAAGCTGGAACTGGTCAGCCAGAAGCTGGGCCTGCGCCCCGGTATGCGGCTGCTGGACGTCGGCTGCGGCTGGGGTTCCATGGCCATCCACGCCGCACGCGAGCACGGGGTCCAGGTCGTCGGCATCACGCTCTCCGCCGAGCAGGCCGCGTACGCCCGTAAGCGGGTGGCGGGGGAGGGGCTCACCGACCGGATCGAGATCCGGGTCCAGGACTACCGCGACGTCACGGACGGGCCCTACGACGCGATCTCCTCGATCGGGATGGCCGAGCATGTCGGCTCCGAGCGCTACGCCGAGTACGCCCGCGACCTGTTGGCCCTCCTCAAGCCGGGCGGCCGACTGCTGAACCACCAGATCGCCCGTCGCCCCCAGGACGACGAATCCGACTACCGCATCAACGCGTTCATCGACGCGTACGTCTTCCCTGACGGCGAACTCGCCCCCGTCGGCCGCACCACCGCGCAGTTGGAGCGGGCCGGGTTCGAGGTCCGCGACCTCGAAGCGCTCCGCGAGCACTACGCTCTGACGCTCCGTCGGTGGGTCGCCAACCTGGAGGCCCGCTGGCCCGAGGCGGTACGCCTCTCGTCCCCGGGCCGCGCTCGCGTCTGGCGCCTGTACATGGCCGCGTCCGCGCTGGCCTTCGAGAGCAACCGCATCGGCGTCAACCAGATCCTGGCCGCCAAGCCCACGGCATCGGGCGACTCGGGCCTGCCACTGCGCACCCGGAACTGGAACCCAGAAGGGGAAACCGGAGGGACCTGACCCCGTGACACAGGAGGGGGCCCCGGACACAGTCCGGGGCCCCCTCACACGTACGACCAGTCCGCTACTCCGCCTTGATCGCCGCCAGCATGTTCAGCTTCGCCGCCCGCCGCGCGGGCCACAGCGCCGCCAGCACACCGACCACCGCGGCCATCGCCAGGAAGACGCTCATCCGGCCCCACGGCACCACCAGCTCGTACGTCGACAGCGCGCTCGCGATCAGCTCACCGACCGCCCAGCCGAAGAACACCCCGAGCCCGATGCCCAGCACCCCGCCGAAGAGCGAGATCACCAGGGACTCCATGCGCACCATGCGCTTGATCCCACGGCGGTCCAGGCCGATCGCCCGCAGCATCCCGATCTCCTGGGACCGCTCGAAGACCGACATCGCGAGGGTGTTGATCACGCCGAGCACGGCGACGATCACCGCCATCGCCAGCAGCCCGTACAGCATGTTCAGGAGCAGCGTGAAGACCTGGGCGATGGCCTCGGAGACGTCCTTCTTGTCCTGGACGAGGATGGCGGGGTTGTTCCCCAGCTCCTTCTTCAGGGCGTCCTTGGCCGCCGGGCTCGCGCCGTCCGCCGTCTTCAGCATCAGCTGCATGTCGGTGACCTCGCGCTGGTGCGGGGCGAGGGTGTCCTTGTCGAGCATGATCCCGTTGATCATCTCGTTGCCCTCGTAGACGCCCGCGACGCGCAGGGTGCCCTTCTCGCCGTCCTCGTACGTGACGGTGAACTCCGAGCCGTTCTTCCAGCCGTGGTCCTCGGCCGTGTCGCTGTCCACGACGATCTTGTCGCCGCCCATGGCGTCGAACGAGCCCTGCGCGAAGTCCAGCTTGGTGAGCTTGCCGATGGTCTGGGCGTTGACGCCCGTCAGCGTCTCGTTCTCGCCCTTGATGTGCGCGGGTGAGGTGCGCAGCGGGGTGGTGGCCGTGACCCCGTCGGCCTGCGCCAGCTGCTTCTCCACGTCCGTGGAGAGTGGGGTGTAGTTCGCCATCGAGACGAAGTAGTCGGCTGAGAGGGCCTCCGTGGCCATCTTGTCGATGGACTTCTGCACGCTGCCCGCGATCACCGTCATGCCGGTGATCAGGGTCAGGCCGATCATCAGCGCGGACGCGGTCGCCGCGGTACGCCGCGGGTTGCGTACGGAGTTCTGCCGGGCCAGCTTGCCGGAGACGCCGAACAGTCGCATGACGGGGGCCACGGCCGCGATGAGCGGACGGGACAGCAGCGGGGTCAGGACGAAGACGCCGATCAGCAGCAGTACGGCGCCCAGGCCCATCAGCTCCTTGCCGTCACCGCCCATCGTGGTGCCGCCCAGGACGCCCGCGACACCGGCGGCGGCGAACACGGCGCCGATGGAGTTCCGTACGACCAGGGACTTGGTGCTCGCCGTGGCGTGCACGCTGCTCATCGCCGCCACCGGCGGGATCTTCGCGGCGCGGCGGCCCGGCAGCCAGGCGGCCAGCATGGTGACCACGACACCGACGAGGAGCGCGGTGATGACCGTGCCGGTGGTGAAGACCAGCGGCCCGTCCGGGACCGTGGCGCCGATGCTGCCCATCAGGCCGCGCAGCCCGGCGCCGATGCCGACACCGGCGGCCAGACCGGTGATGGCCGCGACCGTACCGACCACCAGGGCCTCGAACAGCACGGAACGGGTCACCTGGCGGCGGCTGGCGCCGACGGCGCGCAGCAGCGCCAGCTCCTTGGTGCGCTGGGCGACCAGCATGGTGAAGGTGTTGGCGATGATGAAGATGCCGACGAAGAGCGAGACACCGGCGAAGCCGAGCAGCGTGCTGCGGATGCCGCTCATGCCGTCGGAGATCTCCTGGGCCTGGTCGTCGGCCAGTTTCTTTCCGGTGGTGGCCTCGGCCTCGTTCTTCGGCAGGATCTTGTCGATCTCGGCCTTGAGTGCGGCCTGCGAGGTGGCGGACTTCGCCTGGACCTCGATCTCGCTGAACTCGCCCGGCTTCGCGTAGAGCTGCTGGGCGGTCGGGGTGTCGAAGAGGGCGAGGCTGCCGCCGGCGGCGACGTTGCCGTCGTCGGTGGTGAAGACGCCGGACAGCTTCGGCTCAATGACCGGTCCGTCGATGGACATCCGTACCGGGTCGCCGACCTTGTAGCCAGCCCGGTCGGCGGTCTTGGCGTCCAGGGCGATCTCGTTCTCGCCCTGCGGGGCCTTGCCGTCCTTCATCGGGTAGCGGACGTCTTCGCCGTCCTTGCCCGGGTAGTAGTTGGCGCCACGGCTGTCCCAGCCCTCGCCGACCAGCTTGCCGTCCTTGTCGGCGATCGCCGCGAAGCCGGACACGGTCCCGGTCGCGGAGGCCGCTCCCGGCACCTGCCCGGCCTGCTCGAGCAGCTCCTGGGTGAGCCTGGGGGCGTCCCCGGGCCTGCCGGTGGCGTCGTCGTCGTTCTCGGGCTGGATGACCACGTCGACGTGGTCGAAGCCCTTGGCGGAACTGTTCTGGTAGGCCTGGGAGATCGTGTTGGTGAACACCAGGGTGCCGGAGACGAAGGCCACGCCGAGCATCACGGCGATCACGGTCATCAGCAGCCTGGCCTTGTGCGCGAGTACGTTGCGCAAGGCGGTACGGAACATGGGAAGTCCTGGGGAGAGGTGCGGGCGCGGGGCGGCGGTCAGCTGGGCAGCTGGTCACACTGCTCAGCCGGTCGAATTGCTCAGCTGGTCAACTGCTCAGTTGGTCGACTGCCAGTTGGTCGACTGCTCAGTTGGTCGGCTGCTCAGCTGGTGCGGCCCTTCGCGTCGAAGCGCTTCATCCGGTCGAGTACGCCGTCCGCGGTCGGCTCGCGCAGTTCGTCGACGATGCGGCCGTCGGCGAGGAAGACCACGCGGTCCGCGTACGCGGCGGCCACCGGGTCGTGGGTGACCATCACCACGGTCTGGCCCAGCTCCCGTACCGAGTTCCGCAGGAAGCCGAGTACCTCGGCGCCCGAGCGGGAGTCCAGGTTTCCGGTCGGCTCGTCGCCGAAGATGATGTCGGGCTTGGAGGCCAGCGCACGCGCCACCGCGACGCGCTGCTGCTGGCCGCCGGAGAGCTCGCTTGGCCGGTGGCTGAGGCGCCCGGAGAGCCCCACCATCTCGATGACCTGCGCCATCCACTGCTTGTCGGGCTTACGCCCGGCGATGTCCATCGGCAGGGTGATGTTCTCCGCCGCGGTCAGCGTCGGCAGCAGGTTGAACGCCTGGAAGATGAAGCCGATCTTGTCCCGGCGCAGCTTGGTGAGCTGCTTGTCCTTCAGCGAACCCAGCTCGGTGTCGCCGATCCGTACGGACCCGCTGCTGAACGAGTCGAGCCCGGCGACGCAGTGCATCAGCGTCGACTTGCCGGACCCGGAGGGGCCCATGATCGCCGTCAGCCGGGCCTGCTCGAAGTCGACGGTGACCTGGTCCAGGGCGACCACCTGGGTCTCACCCTGTCCGTAGACCTTGGACAGGTCCGTCGCACGCGCGGCTACGGCAGTTGCCTGGTGGGCAAGGGGAGTGGTGGTCACGGGACGGGTCTCCTGTCGACAGGCGGCTGAGCGGACCCTTCCATCGTCGGGCCTGATTCCCGCCGTGGAGTCAACCGCAGCTCCCGTTCCGCCCTTCCTCCCAGGGCTGATGTTTGCCCCTTCGCCTCATACCTGGGTAGGAGAGCCGACCCTGAGACGCTGCTCGGCCGGAGGGCCGCCCAAGACGGTGGAATCCCGTCAATCCTGCTGGATGTTCGCAAGGTCGGGGAACCGCCCCTGGCAAGTGCCTATGCTCGTTTCCCGTGGCTGATGCACCCTCAGGCGCCAATAAAATAAGACAACATCGTGCCATCCCGCCGCTGTTCGGGGGATGTGCCCGGATAGGCTTTGATCGCGTAACCACGGAGCCAACGGCCTGCCCGGATGGTGGAATGCAGACACGGCGAGCTTAAACCTCGCTGCCCCTCGGGGGCGTACCGGTTCAAGTCCGGTTCCGGGCACTTCCGCCGCGACGGCGCCTGACCAGCGAAGGCGGCTGGCTGGCGCCGTCATGCTTTTGGGTCGCGATGATAACCGCTGTGCCGCGGGACGGCGACAGTGTGACGGCCGTCAACGCGCACCACCACCACGCCATCAACTGCCGGATCGACGGCTTCGGCGTGATGCCGCTCACGTCCACGGAAGGCATCGGCCGTCCCGGACGCTTCAGGACAGCTTTTGGCAGGTTGATGCCATGAGGTGATCGATCATGAACCGTAAATCTTCCTTCCTGGAGCCCCTGGGGTAGGAGGAATTTTTGTTTGCCGCGTGCCGGATGGTGCGCTGACAGCAAGATCATCTTCGTTCAATTCCGTACATCGTGTTGGGGCTTGTCCGTATATAGGCCCAGCGGCTCCCGGCGATTTCAAGGGAGCTCACTCCGTCGCGTAGGCATGGGCTGCCGCCGGGGGGCCGACCATCCCCGGCGCTTCATCGCAGTCAGACGATCCCCCGGGGGGAACACCCATGCCCGAAATCAGTCGCCGCCGAGTCCTTGGCATGTCCGCGGGTACGTTCGCGGGTCTCGCCGTCGCCGCCACGGCAGCCGTGAACGCCACGGCCGCGAAGGCCGCGCCGTCCGAGCGACAGGGCTCCCAAGGCTCCGGCCTTGAAGCGTTCGACGAGGTGTATCAGGGCCGCCGCATACAGGGGGCGCCCACGCGGGGTGCCGGTAGCCACGGTGGTCACGGAGGTGGCCATGGAAGCGGCCACGGAGGTGGTCACGGCGGCCAGGCGCACGACTTCGGCTACGCGGTCCACCTGGACGGCGACGAGCTGCACATCATGCGGAACGCCGACGGCACCTGGATCAGCGTCGTGAACCACTACGAGACGTTCGCCACGCCACGTCAGCTCGCCCGCGCCGCGGTCACGGAACTGCACGGCGCGGACCTCGTCCCGCTCGTCCTCACCTCCGCCTGACCCGTCCGCCTGACCTGACCTGACCTGACGTGACCTGATCCGACCCGGAGCACCGACATGACCGTACGCAAGAACCAGTCCGCCCTCACCCGAACCGAGAAGCGCCGCTTCGTCGACGCGCTCCTGGAACTCAAGAGGTCGGGCCGCTACGACGAGTTCGTCACCACGCACAACGGCTTCATCATGAGCGACACCGACCAGGGGGAGCGGGTCGGCCACCGCTCGCCGTCCTTCCTCCCCTGGCACCGCAGATTCCTCATCGACTTCGAGCGTCAGCTCCAGGAGGTGGACCCGGAGGTCGCCCTGCCCTACTGGGACTGGACCGTGGACCGTACGCCCAGCGCCTCCCTCTGGGCGGACGACTTCCTCGGCGGGAGCGGGCGGCCCGGCGACGGCAAGGTGATGAGCGGCCGGTTCGCCGAGGCGTCCGGCGCGTGGGAGATCAACATACGTGTCGACCAGCGGCCGTACCTGCGCCGAGCTCTCGGTACCGGGGCTCGCCAACTGCCCACCCGCGCGGAGGTCGACGCCGTCCTCGCGATGCCGGTCTACGACGCCTCGCCGTGGAACAGCGCGTCCACCAGCTTCCGCAACCACCTGGAGGGCTGGCGCGGCGCCAACCTGCATAACCGTGTGCATGTGTGGGTGGGCGGACAGATGACCACCGGTGTCTCGCCCAACGACCCGGTCTTCTGGCTGCACCACGCCTTCGTGGACAAGCTGTGGGCCGACTGGCAGGCCCGGCACCCCGACTCCGGCTACCTGCCGACCACGCGGACGCGCAACGTCGTGAGCCTGCACGACACCATGCGTCCGTGGAACGACGTCACCCCGGCGGACATGCTCGACCACACTCCCTACTACACGTTCGACGCGTAGCCGAGGAGCGCGAGGAGCGCGAGGAACGTGCTGACGTCAGGGTTGGTGTGGGAAAGATCCTCCTACAGCAGTAGGGTGCAACTTTTGCGAAGCCATTACCCTTAACCCAAGGCCGCACAGGGTGGCCACGGAGGAGTGAGATGAGGAGCAGCAACCCGGTCTTCTCGCGACGGGGGTTCAGCCGCGACAACGGCCACCCGGGCTTCAATGCCGGGCCGCAGGCCGGGGGACCCGCTTTCGGAAACCAGAGCAACCCTTACGCGAACCAGGGCAACCCGTACACCCAGGCGCCCCAGGCGCCCACCAACCCCTACGCGCCGCAGGGCACGCCGCAGGCGCCGCCCGCCGCCGGCCGGATGACGATGGACGACGTCGTCACCCGTACGGGCCTGACGCTCGGCGTTCTGATCGCCGGTGCGACCGTGGCCTGGGTCACGGACATGGGCCTCGGCCTGGCTATCGGTGCCGCACTGATCGCGATGGTCCTGGGCTTCGTCCAGGCCTTCAAGCAGAAGCCGTCGCCGCCTCTGATCATCGGTTACGCGATCTTCGAGGGCCTCTTCCTCGGCGCGATCAGTAACTACGTCAACACGTTCATCGCGTCCGGCGCCGCCATGCAGGCCGTGCTCGGCACCATGGCCGTCTTCGGAACCATGCTGTTCCTCTACAAGACGAGGATCGTCCGGGTCACCGCGCGCTTCACGCGCGTCCTGATGATCGCGGCCATGAGCTTCATGGTCCTGACGGCCGTGAACCTGCTGTTCATGGTCTTCGCCGGTGGTGACGGCCTCGGCTTCCGCAGCGGCCCGCTCGGCATCGTCTTCGGTGTCGTCGGTGTGCTGCTCGGCGCGTTCTTCCTCGCCCTGGACTTCAAGCAGGTCGAGGACGGCATCGCGTACGGCGCTCCGCGCGAGGAGTCCTGGCTGGCGGCCTTCGGCCTCACCATGACGCTGGCGTGGATCTACCTGGAGATGCTGCGCCTGGTCGCCATCCTGCAGGGCGACTAGCAGCGGCGGTAGCAGTACCGGCAGGACCCGTACTACGTGAGAAGGGCCCGCGGAGCGATCCGCGGGCCCTTCGCGCTGTCTGCGTACGGGTACCTGCGTACGGGTGCTACCTGGGTGCGGGTGTCTGGGTGCGGATGTCTGCGTACGGGTGGGTCGTTGCTGGCGCTGGCGGCACAGGCCTCAGCTCAGCCTGCGCGCGGCCCTCCTCATGTCGTGCTCGTGGACGATTGCCTTGGCGTGGCCGTGGGCGAGGTCGTACTCGCCACGGAGCCAGCTGACCTTCTCCTCGAAGCGGAGGAAGGCGGGACCGTCGTCTACCGCGCGAAGCCAGTCGGAGACTTCACGGCCGGTGCAATGGGGGATGCGGGCGAGCAGGTTGCGGTGGGTCTCCTCGGAGAAGACAAGGGACATCGGCGCCTCCGGACGCAGTCGATGCAGGAGGGGTTACCGGGCCGGGCCGACCGGGCCTGGCTCACGGGTCCTTCACGTCACCGTGCCTGAGTGTCCCGGTGTTGGCAACAGTCCCGTTCCGGCGCATAGGGTCGCGGGGTGCTTGATACAACGCCTCTGACCAGTGCCGTGGACCGCTTCGCCGACCGGCTGCGGGCCGCCCCGCAGAGCCGCCTGCAGCGGGGCGCGGCGGCCGAAGCGCTGGCGCTGGCCAGGGAGTTGGCGCTCAGAGCCCAGCGCATCGAGGCGCCGGAAACACCGGCGCACGAGATGCCGGACGCCGGGATGTTCGCGGCGGCCGACCAAGTCGTGGTCGCGGGGCGGGATCTGGCCCTCGTACTGATGGACGAGGGTGAACTCGCGGATGCGCTGGACCTGGTGGCGCAGGCACAGAAGCGCGCGGGCGTGTAGCCGGGGCGCGTGGGGAGCGTAGGGGGCGCTGAGGGTCAGGCGCTGGCGATGACTCGGTCCGCCAGGATGTACACGTTCTCGCCACCGCAGGCGAAGGTCAGCGTGTACGCGCCCGAGATGCCGGAGCCGCCGAGCAGTACGGGGGTCTCACCGTCCCGCAGGGCCGCGGAGAGGCGCTCCGCCGTCTCCCGGTGGCCCGGGGTCATGCAGAGCGTGGTGCCGTCGCTGAAGACGTAGACGTCCAGGGTGCCGAGCGGCCCCGGGCGGACGTCGGAGAGCGCGGTACGGGCCTGCGCCAGCTCGTCGAGGCGGCTCACCGTCAGCTCGTGGTCACCGGCGGCCGAGTCCCGTACGGGCTGCACCGGTACGAAGTCGGGGTGCGACGGGTGTCGACGGCGGGCCGCGGCCAGCTCGGGCGAATCATCGGCGAACTCGGTGTGCTCGGCGGTCTCGGCGAACTCCGCGAACTCCGTCTCGGCGCGCTCCGCCGACTCCTCGGCCGGGTGGACGATCTCGCTGAACAGCTCCCGCTCCACACCGGCGAAGTCCGCCTGCCGGGGCAGGAACAGCTCCTCGGCGATGCTCGGGGGCAGCCCGGTGAGCAGCGACGGGGCGTCCGCGGCGTCGCGGGCCTCCTGCGCGGCCCAGAACGCCCGCGCCTCGGCCAGCTCCCGCTCCCGCTCCTCGGCCAGTGCCTCGGTGACGGCGGTACGTATGGCGGTGGTGTCGGGGGCGTCGGACGCGTCCCGGGCGCTGGGCACCGACGCGGCGTGCTGCTGCCGCTGAGCGACGCTCGCGGCCAGCTCGGCACGCAGGGCTGTGATCTCAGCGAGCTGCTTCCGCAGTCCGTACACGGCGTGCAGAGCAGCGGCGCCCACGGCCGTGGTGGCGGCGGTGGCGAGCAGCAGGGCAAGAGGCATGGCGCTCACTGACGTACTCCCGGTTTCAAGTCGACCCCCGACTTCTACCTCAGCTTGTCGGAGGCGTCTCAATAGTGTCAGTGCATTAGGTCACGAAAGGGACAGGTCTTTCGACCCGACGTTTAGCCCCAGACTGCCCTGACCTGCGGAAATGGCCTTACCGGGGGACGAAGGTCACATCCTGGAGGAGATTGAGTCACGGCTGGGGCTCGGGAGCCTCTGGGCGCCGCCTGTGGCGGGAAAGCGCCCCCGGGGAGAGCTGCCGCGCGCCCCCCGGAGGCCGTCCCCGCCACGAGTTCAGCTCAGGACGTCAGCTGCTTCAGCTCAGGCGCTCGATGACCATGGCCATGCCCTGGCCGCCGCCCACGCACATGGTCTCCAGACCGAACTGCTTGTCGTGGAACTGCAGGCTGTTGATCAGGGTGCCGGTAATCCGCGCGCCGGTCATACCGAAGGGGTGCCCGACCGCGATCGCCCCGCCGTTCACGTTCAGCTTGTCGAGGTCGATACCCAGGTCGCGGTACGAGGGGATGACCTGCGCGGCGAAAGCCTCGTTGATCTCGACCAGGTCGATGTCGCCGATGCCGAGCCCGGCGCGGCGCAGCGCCTGCTTCGAGGCCTCGACCGGCCCGTACCCCATGATCTCGGGGGAGAGGCCGGAGACGCCGGTGGAGACGATCCGGGCGAGCGGCGTCAGGCCCAGCTCGCGCGCCTTGGTGTCGCTCATGATCACGAGCGCGGCGGCGCCGTCGTTGAGCGGACAGCAGTTGGCGGCGGTGACCAGGCCGTCGGGGCGGAAGACGGGCTTCAGGCCCTGCACACCCTCCAGGGTGACCCCGGCGCGCGGCCCGTCGTCCTGGCTGACGACCGTGCCGTCCGGAAGCGTCACCGGGGTGATCTCGCGCTCCCAGAAGCCCTTGGCGATGGCCTGCTCGGCGAGGTTCTGGGACCGTACGCCGAACTCGTCCATCTCCTCGCGGGTGACGCCCTTGAGGCGGGCCAGGTTCTCGGCCGTCTGCCCCATCGCGATGTACGCGTCGGGGACGAGCCCGTCCACGCGTGGGTCGTGCCAGCTGGCGCCCTCGCTCTCCGCGACGGCGGCGGTACGCGCCTCGGCCTCGGCGAACAGCGGGTTGTGGGTGTCGGGCATCCCGTCACTCGACCCCTTGACGGAGCGGGACACCATCTCCACACCGGCCGAGATGAAGACGTCGCCCTCACCGGCCTTGATCGCGTGCAGCGCCATCCGGCTGGTCTGCAGCGAGGAGGAGCAGTAGCGGGTGATGGTGCAGCCGGGGAGGTGGTCCATCCCCATCTGCACGGCGACGATCCGGCCCAGGTTGTGCCCCTGCTCGCCGCCGGGCAGGCCGCAGCCGAGCATCAGGTCGTCGATGTCCTTCGGGTCAAGCCCGGGGACCTTGGCGAGCGCGGCCTCGATGATGGTGGCGGTCAGGTCATCCGGGCGCAGGTCCTTGAGGGAGCCCTTGAAGGCCCGTCCGATCGGGGAACGGGCGGTGGAGACGATCACGGCTTCGGGCATCACGGGCTCCCTGGGGTGTTCGGTGAGTTCGCTGACGTCGCTGAGCAGGCACGACCGTGAGGGAAGTTACCCGTACGTAGCGCAAAGGTCACCGCTCCCGCACTGTGACACCGGCCTCTTTTCTAAGCGTACGCTCAGCCGGTGGCTCAGGGGGAGGTCAGGGGAGTAGGGAGTGTGGTGGTGATCGCGGGTCGCGGGGACCGCCGCACCCCCGGGAGACCCGGAGGGCGGGACGACGGCGGTCCCCGCGAGGGACGCGGACGGCCGGGTCAGTCCGGCCGCCACGCCCGTGGCGTCCAGGAGGTCCGGGAGCCGCTCCGGAGGTCCTGCTCGCCGCTCGGTGCCGGACTCCGGGGCGGGGAGCCGCTCCCGCCCTGCGTGTCCGACACCGACCAGGCTGCCGGACGCTTGTTAAGCGGGTGCTGCGTGGACGTGTCCGGCCCGTACCGATTCCACGCACCCCGTCCCGTGCGGCGCGTGCGGCTACTTGGTCCCGCGCGCCAGGAACGCCAGCAGGTCCTGGCGGCTGACGACGCCCTTCGGCTTGCCCTCGACCAGCACGATCGCCGCGTCCGCCCCGGAGGTGGCGCCGAGCACCGCCATCAGGTCGGCCACCGGCTCACCCGAGCCGACCTGCGGCAGCGGGGCCGACATGTGCTTCTCCAGCGGGTCGTCCAGCGAGGCGCGCTGGGCGAACAGCGCGTCGAGCAGCTCGCGCTCCACCACGGAGCCGACCACCTCGGCCGCCATCACGTCCGGGTGCCCGGCGCCCGGCTTCACGATCGGCATCTGCGAGACGCCGTACTCGCGCAGCACCTCGATCGCCTGCCCGACCGTTTCCTCCGGGTGCATGTGCACCAGGCTCGGCAGGCCGCCCTCCTTGTACGTGAGGACCTCGCCGACGCTCTCGGACGGGCCCGCCTCCTCCAGGAAGCCGTAGTCCGCCATCCACTCGTCGTTGAAGATCTTGCTGAGGTAGCCGCGCCCGCTGTCCGGCAGCAGCACGACCACCACGTCGTCCTCGCCGAGCCCCTCGGCGACCTTCAGCGCCGCCACGACCGCCATCCCGCAGGAGCCGCCGACCAGCAGCCCCTCCTCCTTGGCCAGCCGCCGCGTCATCTGGAACGAGTCCTTGTCCGACACGGCCACGATCTCGTCGGTCACGTCACGGTCGTACGCGGTCGGCCAGAAGTCCTCGCCGACCCCCTCGACCAGGTACGGGCGCCCGGAGCCCCCGGAGTACACCGACCCCTCCGGGTCGGCGCCCACGATCCGTACCCGCCCGTCGCTGACCTCCTTGAGGTAGCGCCCGGTGCCGCTGATCGTGCCACCGGTGCCGACCCCCGCCACAAAGTGCGTGATCTTGCCCTCGGTCTGCTCCCAGAGCTCGGGACCGGTGGTCTCGTAGTGCGAACGGGGGTTGTTGGGGTTGCTGTACTGGTCGGGCTTCCAGGCGCCGGGCGTCTCGCGCACCAGCCGGTCGGACACGTTGTAGTACGAGTCCGGGTGGTCCGGGTCGACGGCGGTGGGGCAGACCACGACCTCGGCGCCGTACGCCCGCAGTACGTTGATCTTGTCGGTGGAGACCTTGTCCGGGCAGACGAAGATGCACTTGTAGCCCTTCTGCTGGGCCACGATGGCGAGTCCCACACCGGTGTTTCCGCTGGTGGGCTCGACAATGGTGCCGCCAGGCTGAAGCTCCCCGCTGGCTTCGGCCGCCTCGATCATGCGCAGCGCGATGCGGTCCTTCACGGAACCGCCGGGGTTGAAGTACTCGACCTTGGCCAGGACGGTCGCCCTGATGCCCTCGGTGACGTTGTTGAGCCTCAGCAGCGGGGTGTTGCCGACGAGACTGATCATCGAGTCGTGGAATTGCACCGTTGTCTCCGGATTCTCGATAGGAATGCGGTCAGCGTAAGCCGAATTCAAGCGAGGAGGCGCACACTCCAGGCGGACTGTGGGACGGCACGACGCGCGGCACGACACACGGCGTCACGTACGCGGGTGGACGGCGGCGATTGACCGACCGCCCGCGCGGGGCAAGCAGTTGGTGTAGGACTACGAGGAGGTGGCATCGGTCCATGTCGAGGGCGAGGGTGGCACGGCGGATCGCCGCGGGCGCGGCGTTCGGCGGCGGCGGAATCGGCGTGCTCGGCGCGGCGGCGGTGGGACTGCTGCTCGCCGAGGTGCAACTGGCGAAACGCTCGGTCGGCGGGGACTCCTCGCGCCCACCGGGCGCAGACGGGTTGTACGGCAGGGCGGTCGCGGACGTACACGCGCCGGTGCGGCTCGCGCTGCTCGGCGACTCGACGGCGGCGGGGCAGGGCGTGCGCAGAGCCGGGCAGACACCGGGCGCGCTGATCGCCCAGGGGCTCGCGGCGGTCGCGGAGCGGCCGGTGGCGTTGCGTAACGTGGCGCTGCCCGGCGCCCAGTCGGATGACCTGGACCGCCAGGTCTCGCTGCTGCTGGCGCACCCGTCGTCGGTCCCGGACGTCTGCGTCATCATGATCGGCGCGAATGACGTGACCCACCGGATCGCGCCGACCACGTCCGTACGGCACCTGTCCGCCGCGGTGCGCCGACTGCGTACGGCGGGGGCCGAGGTGGTGGTCGGCACCTGCCCCGATCTGGGCTCGGTCGAGCAGGTGTACCAGCCGCTGCGCTGGCTGGCCCGGCGCGTCTCGCGGCAGCTCGCGGCGGCCCAGACGATCGGCGTGGTCGAGCAGGGCGGCCGTACGGTGTCACTCGGTGACCTGCTCGGCCCCGAGTTCACCGCGAACCCACGCGAGCTGTTCGGGCCGGACAACTACCACCCGTCCGCCGAGGGCTACGCCACCGCGGCGATGGCCATCCTCCCGACGGTCTGCGCCGCGCTTGCCCTCTGGCCGGAGGAGGAGCGCCCGGACGCCTTGCGCGACGAGGGCTTCCTGCCGGTGGCCAGGGCCGCGGCCGCCGCGGCGGCGGAGGGCGGCACCGAGGTCACGGCAGCGATGCCGACGGGGCCTCGCGGCCCGTGGGCCCTCCTCAAGCGCCGCAGGCGGCGGCGCATCGAGACACCGGAACAGGAGTCGGTACGAGGAACGGCGGGTGCGGCTGGAGCAGGGGCGGGAGCAGCCGGGGCGGCCTAGTCGGACACCCGCCCCAAGGCGGCGGCCGGGCCCACACGGACCCCGGCCACGCCCCACTCTCCCTCCCCCGCTCCTCCTACTCCTCCCAGTCCGAGTCGGACTGGTCGCGGCGACGGCTTCGCCCGAACCTCGGGAACCCCCGCATCGAGTGGACCGTGTTGACCCCGACGATCCCGGCCCAGGTAATGAACAGCCCCGCGAGCCCCGCGTTCACCGCCCCGATCGCGGACAGCGGGATCGCCAGGATCAACGAGACCATCCCGAACCCGAAGCGCTCGCCCCAGCCGTCCACCGAGGACTGCGAGGCACGCCCGCCCCTGGCGTTCGCCATCTGCGCCTCGGCGAGCTGGCGGCGCACCCGGCGGTCGACAGTGGAGTTCATCCGCTGCTCGACCTTCTCCAGGAACGACTCCAGCAGCGCGGATTCGTACTCCGCGCCCAGCTCCTTGCGCGTCTGCACGGTGGCGTCGAGATCTTTCTTGAGCTCAGCGTCGCGGGCTTCCATGGTCCTCACGGTACGGAGCCATAGGCCCGGCCGCAGTAGGGGTAACCCCCCAATTCTCGTGAGTCTGAATCCAAGACGCGGTTTCGAATCGAGACAAGGTGAGGAACATAGACCCACGCCGCTACAGTGGCCGCACGAGCACCCGCGAAGCCACGGAGGGACCGGCGATGCCGCCCCGCAAGAAGCGCGCCACACCCACCCGCACGACACGCCGCGTGTACGCGGACGACGCCACATGGGACAGCGCGGATGACATCGCGGCAGCAGACGCCATCACCGTCGGCCACCTTCTCACCGTCCTGCTGAGCCGCTACGCCTCCGGCGTCATCGATGTCCCGATTCCCAAGAAAGACGTCCGCGCCGCCGGGCGCAGCGGACACCTCACGCCGATCGGCGACGTCGCATGGACCCGCGCCGACGTGCGTCGCGACCGCGAAGGTATCCAGTCCATGAGCGTGCTGTGTGAACTGCTCCTCCGAGAGACCGTGGCCGGTCGCACCTTCGCTGGCCTCGACGCAGGCCCGCGCGAGCATCGGACCCGAAGCGCCCCGAGTCCAGTCGAGACACACGAAGCGACGGGCGGGGCTCTCGCCTCCGTCGCCTGACGCGAGACTCCCGCCAGAGCCGCACTGGAGACACCGCGAAGGAAGGCCGCTCATGACCACCGCCCTGCACGCACCCCCGGGCATCCCACCTATGCCCGAACGCACACCCAAGGCACTCCGCGCCGCCATCGCCGAACACGCGCCCAAGCTCCTCCCCGACTTCGACCGGCACTGGAAGCAGTACATCGCCGACGCCTACGACCTCGCTCCGGTCCCGGCGTTCATGGCTCGGTGGTGGGGAGAGTTCGCCCTCGCCCGGAACTCCCAGCTAGAGGCGAAGGTCCACCAACTCGAAGACGAAGCGGCCGAGTCCACCGACAACGCCCACGCCAAAGCCCTTATCGAAGAGGCCGGACGAATCCGCCGCGAGGCGAGCAAGGTGGAGCCTGGCCAGTGACCGGCGAGATCATGGGGCCGCCCTGGCAAGCAGACTGGACCAAGGATGCCGACGGCAACAGGGACTCGCTCCCCACCGAGGCGCAAGAGATGGTCGCCGCCGCCCGCGCCGAACTCGTCGTCGCCGTTGACCCTACTTTCGTGGGGGCGACGCCGCTGCCGACCTCCCCGACGGCATGAGCGTCGAACCCGTCCAGTTCACCAGGCCCAGCGGAGCACACGTCATCTACTTCGATCACGGGCGAGGATGGCTGCGGTATCACTTCACCCGCCGCACCGCCGCCCCTCAGATCGTGATTGACGAGTGCTACTGGCAGTAGCCCGAGGTCGTGCCCCCTTATGCCGGTGCGGGTCGATGCTCATAGCCATACTTCCCGAACAGGTCGCCCAGGTCAGGCTGTTCGCAGGGTCACTGGCTCACTCAGCTCGGCATGGGTCTGGCGGTTGTGAGGTATCACCTGGAACTCGACTTCGCGTAGGTGTTCACCCCGGTCGAGGTCACCGCCTGGCCGCTGGACTGGAGATCGCAGCCGACGCCTGAAGCCCCGTTTGTGGGGGCGAAGTTGCTGGTTCAGGTGGTGGAACAGACGCTCGCTGCTGTACGGTGACCGCGCAATCACGCTCCGTGAGAACCAGTGCATGGGGCGGTCCTCGGTGGTGCGCCAACACCGCCCGAGGACCTTCACCCAACGAGTGGAAGAATGGGTCCACCGGGATGCTTCGGCATGTTAACGCGCCCACGCGGCGCTACACCAAGGCTTCGCACGACGTCGTGCGCCATCCGCGTCTGAATAGCGACGCGAAGATCCTGCTCCTGTACGTACAGGGGCTGCCGGACGACGCGACCGGCAAGTCACTCGGCGAGCACGCTGCCAGCGTCGGCCTCAAGGGTCGGGCCTACCAGCGCGCCAAGGAACTCCTTACCGCCTGCGGGTACTTGCATGAGTGGAGGTACCAGGACGGGCGCGGCCGTTGGGCCACGGACCAGGTCCTGGGGAACATCACCCTCACGCGTGAGGACGCCGACCGCCTCCGGGGCGGGGTGTCGCTGCCGAGTACGCGGAATCCGACGGTCGGTGAGTCGACTGGTCGGATGGCCGGTGGCTCTCTACCGAAAGACGAAGAACGGGAGAAGAACACTCCCCACCCACCTCCCGAGCGAGAGCCGGAGCGGGGACCGGAGCCGGAGCTGGAGCCGGATGGTGGGGCGGTTCCCTCTCCCGAACTCGTCGAAGCCGAACGTGTGTTGCTCTCGCTGCGGCATGCGCACCGAGATCTCTGGCTCGGACTGCGCGAGGCCCGCACCCTTGCGGGCGCGGCGGCGGAGTGGCTGCGGCGCGGCTTCACGGCGGGGGACCTGCGGCAGGCTCTGACCCGTGGTCTGCCTCCCGGTGGCGTCCGCTCGGCCGTGGGCTTCGTACGGCACCGTCTGGCGGAGAAGCTCCCAGCGCCGGAGCTGCCCGTACCGAAGACGACGGACGTGGCGGAAGCGGCGGACGTGGTGACCCCGGCTGGCCTGGTGGTCTGCGCGGGGCCGGGCGATGAGCACGTATTCCGGCCGGTAAGCGGTGAGGAGTGTTGCGCTCGCTGTCGGGTACGGGATGCCAGAGGCGGGGGCGTACTGCCTGTCCGCCGCTCGTACGGTCGCTGAGTTGGCGCGAGCGGGTCGCCGCCGTGGCTGGCGAGGGGGCCTCCGGCTGAGTGCTGCATATGATTATGCAGAGGTCTTGGTTGGTGAATGGGAGCGAGGGAACTGATGAGTGAGGGCCCCGCCGCGCGGTTGCAGCAGCTTTTCGACGGGCACCGGCTCACGCCGACGCAGCGCCGGATCGCGCACTGCATGGTGCGCCGGGCCGCTGACGTGCCGTTTCTGTCGAGCGTTGAGCTCGCGGAGCTGGCCGGGGTCAGCCAGCCGTCCGTGACGCGCTTCGCGGTGGCGCTCGGCTTCGACGGGTATCCGGCGTTGCGCAGGCATCTGCGCGAGGTGGCGCCGGTTGAGGCGCGGGCGGCGGAGGAGGCCGGAGCCGCGTACAACGAGTACCAGCAGGCGGTCGAGGCCGAGATCGAGAACCTGCGGCACCTGGCCGGAGTGCTCGCCGATCCGCGCCCCGTCGAGCGGGCGGGGCGGCTGCTGGCCGGGTCCCGGCCCCTGCCGGTGCTCGGGCTGCGCGCGGCGGCGGCCCAGGCGTACGGCTTCGCGTACTTCGCGGCCAAGGTGCACCCGGACGTACGGCTGCTCGACGAGGGCGGCACGATGCTGGCCGACCGCATCGACGCGGCGGCCAGGGCGGGTGCGTCGGCGCTGCTGTGCTTCGCCCTGCCGCGTTACCCGCGCGAGGTCCTTGACGCGCTGGAGCACGCGCGCGGCGCGGGACTGACCGTGGTCACCGTCGCCGACAGCGCGTTCGCGCCGGTCGCCAAGGCCTCCGACCTGCTGCTGCCCGCAGCGGTCGGCACCGGCCTCGCCTTCGACACGGCCTGCGCGCCGATGCTGCTGGGCCGGGTCCTGCTGGAGGCGATGTGCGACGGGCTGCCGGACGCGCAGGCGCGGCTGGAGGAGTTCGATACGCGGGCGGCGGCGCGAGGGTTGTTCGTGGAGTAACGGGCTTTACGTTCCTTCCGTGAGGGTCCGGGCGTGTGCGCCGCCTGACTCCGCGACCAGGTCCTTCAGTGTCTGCGGGGTGCGTACCGTCGCGAAGCGGGTTTCGCTGTCGGAGGTCGTGTAGCCGTAAATGCCGGGGCGGGCCAGGCTGTTGTACGTGTAGTGGTGGGCGAAGTAGTACGCGCCGGTGTCCAGCGCCGCCACCAGGTCGCCGGGTTCCAGAAGGGGGAGCGGGCGGTTCTCGGCGAGGAGGTCGCCTGCGAAGCAGGCCGGGCCCGCGATGTCCTGGGGGACGGTGGGGCCGGTCTTGGGGTGGCCCTTCGCGTCGTAGGCGAGGATGCGCAGGGGCCAGGATTCCGGCTGGTAGACCGTGCGGGCGGCGACCTGTACTCCGGCGTGGGTGATGGCGATCGGGCGGCCGCCGGACTTTTTCGTGTATTCGACTCGGGCCAGGATCGTGCCCTGCTTGGCGAGGAGGGAGCGGCCGAACTCGGTGACCAGGGCGTAGCGGCCGTCGAAGAGGCCGGGGACGCGTTCCCGAAGGAGGCGGGCGTAGGCGGCGTGGGTGGGGGTTGTGGCGTCGGAGGCGAAGTTGACGGGGAGGCCGCCGCCGATGTCCACGGTGTCGATCTGCTGGCGGCCGACGTGGGTGTTGATCTCCTCGGCCAGCTCGTAGGCCACCTGGATGCCCTCGGCCAGCAGGTCGAGTGGGATGCCCTGGGAGCCGGTGTGGGTGTGCAGCCGGGTCAGCCAGGGGCGGTCGGCGTAGGCCCGTACGACCCAGTCGCGGGCTCCCGCGTCCCGTAGCGCGACTCCGAACTTCGAGGTCGCGGTGGCCGTCGAGAGTGCGTCGATGGAGCCGCCGCCGATCTGCGGGTTGACGCGCAGCCCGATCGGCGAGCCCGTGGGTGCCGAGGCGACCAACGCGTCGATACGGGCCAGCTCCTGCCGGTTGTCGGCGTTGACGGCGATACCGAGGGCCAAGGCCTGGCGCAGCTCGGCGGGGGTCTTGGCGGGGGAGTCGAGGACGGTGTGGGTGGGCGGCACCCCGGCCGCCTGGGCGAGGGCCAGCTCGCCGGGGCTGGCCACCTCGGCGCCGATGCCCGCCGCGTGGAGCAGGCGGAGTACGGGGACGAGCGGGGTCGCCTTCACGGCGAAGGTGTGGTGTACCGGGGCGGTCGTGACCTGCGCGAACGCCGCTCGCAGTGCGGCGGCCGCGTCCTGGATGCCGGTGCTGTCCAGCAGGCCGACGATGGGGGCGGCGGTGCTGGCAGCCGTGGCGGTCGTGGTGTCTGGGGCGATCAGTCCTTGCTCGACGGCCGCGCGGACGGCGGCGTCACGCCGCACGGCGGTTGCTGAATCAGCTGCGTTCTCAGCTATGCCCATGGCATCCAGCCAAACACACCCGCGCCGCACGCCGCACGCTACGCCGCCGGGTAGGACGCCCCACTCCCGCCAGGGAACTCGTTGCCCCTGGCCTGAGACGATGGGCCCCGGAACCAGGAACCCGGAACCCGGAACCGGCTCTCGGGCCGCACAGCGCACGAGAACGCAGGGGAGTCAACGACGTGGTGGCGGAGCACGGACCGCGAGGCCTGGCCGAGCGGATGGAACACCACCAGGTCGCCATCTACCTCGCGGCCATGGCCGCTGGCGGACTCTTCGGCAGCCTCGCCCCCGCCGCCGGACCGGGCCTGGAGCACGCCATCAACCCGGTGCTCGCGACGCTGCTGTACGTGACGTTCTTGCAGGTACCGGCCGCCGAGCTGCTGCGCTCCCTACGGACGGGCCGCTTCCTGGCCGCGGCCCTGGCTGTCAACTTCGTGGTGGTGCCCCTGGTGGTGGCGGCGATGTTCGCCTTCCTGCCCGACGACCAGGCCCTGCGGCTGGGCGTGTTGCTGGTGCTGCTGTGCCCGTGCGTGGACTACGTGATCGTCTTCAGCGGGCTGGCCGGTGGCAGCAGTCAGCGGCTGCTCGCGGCGACGCCTGTGCTGCTGCTCGCGCAGATGGTGCTGCTGCCGGGCTTCCTCTGGCTGTTCATGGGCTCGGGCCTGGCCGACGTGGTCGAGGCGGGCCCGTTCGTCGAAGCGTTCCTCGTGCTGATCGTCATCCCGCTGGCGCTGGCCTGGCTTACCCAGGGCTGGGCCGCGCGCCGCTCTGCCGGGCGGAAGGCCGCCAACGCGATGGGCACGACGATGGTGCCGCTGATGGCGGCCACCTTGCTGACCGTGGTCGCCTCCCAGGTGCCCAAGCTGGACGACAGCCTGGCCGACGTGGCCCGCGTCGTGCCGTTCTACGCGCTCTTCCTGGTCGTGATGGCGTTCGCCGGGCGCGCCGTCGCCCGCCTGTTCCGGCTGGACGTGCCCGCGAGCCGGGCGATCGTGTTCTCCGGCGCGACCCGCAACTCCTTGGTCGTCCTGCCGCTGGCACTGGCCCTGCCCGAGCCACTCGCGATCGCCGCGGTGGTGGTGGTCACGCAGACCCTGGTGGAAGTGGTCGGCATGGTCATCTACGTCCGGGCGGTACCGCGGCTGGTTCCGGCCTCCTGACAGACGGGACGAGGGCGCTCAGGACTGCTCCAGCTCGGTGTTGACTAGTTCTATTCAGGGCCGCAGGATGTGAATAGCCAGGGTCATCATCATCGGCTGGCCCGGTCATCACGCGAGGAGGCAGACCATGTCAGGACCCCGCCCCGTACGAGCGCCGCGCGGCACGGACCTGAGCGCCCTGGGGTGGCAGCAGGAAGCCGCCCTGAGGATGCTCCAGAACAACCTCGACCCCGAGGTCGCCGAGCACCCGGACAAGCTCGTCGTATACGGCGGCACCGGCAAGGCCGCCCGTGACTGGCGGTCCTTCGACGCCATGGTCCGCACCCTCAAGACCCTCAAGCAGGACGAGACGATGCTCGTCCAGTCCGGCCGCCCGGTCGGCGTCATGCAGACCCACGAATGGGCGCCCCGCGTTCTCATCGCCAACTCCAACCTGGTCGGCGACTGGGCCAACTGGGAGGAGTTCCGGCGCCTGGAGGCCCTCGGCCTCACCATGTACGGCCAGATGACGGCCGGGTCCTGGATCTACATCGGCACACAGGGGATCCTGCAGGGTACGTACGAGACGTTCGCCGCCGTCGCCGCCAAGAAGTTCGGCGGCACCCTCGCCGGGACGATCACGCTCACCGCCGGGCTCGGGGGCATGGGCGGCGCTCAGCCCCTCGCCGTCACCATGAACGACGGCGTCGTCATCTGCATCGACTGCGACCCGCGCGCCATCGAGCGCCGCATCGAGCACCGCTACCTGGACGTACGGGCCGATTCGCTGGAGCACGCTCTCGCGCTCGCCACCGAGGCCCGCGACGCCCGCCGCCCGCTCTCCATCGGCCTGCTCGGCAACGCCGCCGAGCTGCTGCCGCGGATGCTCGCCGACAGCGCCCCGATCGACATCGTCACCGACCAGACCAGCGCCCACGACCCGCTGTCGTACCTGCCCGTCGGCGTCGACTTCGACGACATGGCCACGTACGCGGCGAAGGACCCGGCCGGTTTCACCCGCCGCGCCCGCGAGTCCATGGCGCGCCATGTCGAGGCGATGGTCGGCTTCATGGACGCGGGCGCCGAGGTCTTCGACTACGGCAACTCCATCCGTGGCGAGGCCCAACTCGCCGGGTACGACCGGGCGTTCGCCTTCCCCGGCTTCGTACCGGCCTACATCAGGCCGCTGTTCTGCGAGGGCAAGGGCCCGTTCCGCTGGGCGGCGCTGTCCGGTGAGGCCTCGGACATCCACAAGACGGACCAGGCGATGCTCGACCTCTTCCCGGAGAACGAATCCCTGCACCGCTGGATCAAGATGGCGGGCGAACGGGTCCACTTCCAGGGCCTCCCCGCGCGCATCTGCTGGCTGGGCTACGGCGAGCGCGACCGCGCGGGCGAGCGCTTCAACGACATGGTGGCCAGCGGGGAACTGGCCGCGCCGCTCGCGATCGGCCGCGACCACCTCGACTGCGGCTCGGTGGCGTCCCCGTACCGCGAGACCGAGGCCATGCTCGACGGCTCGGACGCGATCGCCGACTGGCCGCTGCTGAACGCCATGGTCAACGTCGCGTCGGGTGCCTCCTGGGTCTCGCTGCACCACGGCGGTGGCGTCGGCATGGGCCGCTCGATCCACGCGGGTCAGGTGTCGGTCGCGGACGGCACGAAGCTGGCGGGCGAGAAGATCCGCCGCGTGCTGACGAACGACCCCGGGATGGGCGTCATCCGGCACGTCGACGCCGGGTACGACATCGCGGAGTCGGTCGCCGACGACAAGGGCGTACGGGTCCCGATGCGGGAGGGCGAGTGAGCACCACTCCGCCCACGTTCCATGAGATGTGGCGCGACCTCGCGTCCATCGGGCGCGACCCCGACTCCGGCGGCTACCGCCGCTACGCCTGGACCGGCGCCGACGCCGACTGCCGCGCCTGGTTCCAGGCCCAGGCCGAGACCCGCGGCCTGACCTACGAGGTCGACCGCAACGGCAACCAGTGGGCCTGGCTCGGCGACCCGGCCGCCGGAGACGCCGTGGTCACCGGCTCGCACCTGGACTCCGTTCCCGACGGCGGCGCCTTCGACGGCCCGCTCGGCGTCGTCTCGTCCTTCGCTGCCCTCGATGAACTCCGCCGGAGGGGTGTGGAGTTCACCAAGCCCGTCGCGATCACCAACTTCGGCGACGAGGAGGGCGCCCGCTTCGGCCTCGCCTGCGTGGGCTCCCGCCTCGCGGCCGGACAGCTCGGCGTCGACAAGGCCTGCGAGCTGCGCGACGCCGACGGGATCACGCTGCCGCAGGCCATGGAGCGAGCCGGGTACGACCCGACGGGGATCGGGCCTGACCCGGACCGCCTCGCCCGCATCGGCGCCTTCGTCGAGCTGCACGTGGAACAGGGCCGGGCCCTGGACCTGACCGGCGACCGCGTCGGCATCGCCAGCTCCATCTGGCCGCACGGCCGCTGGCGCTTCGACTTCCGGGGCGAGGCCAACCACGCGGGCACCACCCGCCTGGCCGACCGTCGCGACCCGATGCTGTCGTACGCCGAGACGGTGCTCGCCGCCCGCCGCGAGGCCGAACTCGCGGGCGCCGTCGCCACCTTCGGCAAGATCGCCGTCGAGCCGAACGGCGTCAACGCCATCCCGTCCCTGGTGCGCGGCTGGCTGGACTCCCGCGCCGCTGACCAGCAGGCGCTGGACACGGTGGTGGCGGGCATCGAGAAGGCCGCGCGGGAGTACGCGGACCGGCACGGCATCGACCTCGACGTCGTACGGGAATCCTTCACGCCCGTCGTCGAGTTCGAGCACGCCCTACGCGACGAGCTCGCCCGCGTCCTGGGCGCCAGCACACCCGTCCTGGGCACCGGGGCGGGACACGACGCCGGAATCCTGTCCGCGTCCGTCCCGACCGCCATGCTGTTCGTACGCAACCCCACGGGCGTCTCGCACTCCCCGGCCGAGTACGCGACCGAGGACGATTGTGTCGCCGGGGTCGCGGCACTCGCGGACGTACTGGAGGGCCTCGCATGCAGCTGACGTACTGGGCGGAACACGCCTGGCTGAACGCGGTAGACGCGGCAGACGCGGCAGACGCGGCAGACGCGGTGAGCGCGGCAGACGCGGTAGTCGAGTCGGGTGTGGCCATCGAGGTGTCCACGGCGGACGGCCGGATCACCGGCGTACGCACCGGAGTCGAGGCCCCGCCGCCAGGCGCCGAGATCCTGCGCGGCCTGACCCTGCCGGGCCTGGCCAACGCCCACTCGCACGCATTCCACCGGGCCCTGCGCTCCACCGTCCAGGTCGGCTCCGGCACGTTCTGGACCTGGCGTGAGGTCATGTACGAGGTCGCGTCCCGGCTGACCCCGGACACGTATCACGCGCTTGCCCGCGCCGTGTACGCGGAGATGGCACTCGCCGGGATCACCGGCGTCGGGGAGTTCCACTACCTCCACCACGCGCCCGGCGGCAGGCCGTACGACAACCCCAACGCGATGGGCGAGGCGCTCATCGCGGCGGCGGCCGACGCGGGCATCCGCATCACCCTGCTCGACACGGCGTACGTCTCGTCCGGGCTCGTCGACAAGCACAGCGGGGAGCCGCCGAACGAGCACCAGCTCCGGTTCTCCGACGGTACGGCCGAGGCCTGGGCCGAGCGCGCGGCCGCGCTCAAGGGCGCCGAGCACGCCGTCATCGGCGCGGCGGTTCACTCGGTACGGGCGGTACCCGCCGACCAGTTGGGCACCGTCGCGCGGTGGGCGGCCGACCGGGGCGCGCCGCTGCATGTCCACCTCTCCGAACAGACCGCCGAGAACGACGCGTGCCTCGCCGCGCACGGCTGCACGCCGACGCGGCTGCTGGCGGACCACGGGGTGCTGGGTGCCCGTACCACCGGTGTGCACAACACCCACCTCACGGACGCGGACATCGCGCTGCTCGGCTCGTCGGGCACCGGCACCTGTATGTGCCCGACGACGGAACGGGACCTGGCGGACGGGATCGGCCCCGCGCCCGCGCTCCAGCGGGCCGGGTCGCCGTTGTCGCTCGGCTCGGACAGCCACGCCGTGATCGACCTCTTCGAGGAGGCGCGCGCGATGGAGCTCAACGAGCGGCTGCGCTCGCGGACTCGGGGGCACTGGACGGCGGCGGCGCTGTTGCGGGCGGCGACGGGGGAGGGGCATGCGGCGCTCGGGTGGCCGGACGCGGGCGCGATCGTGGTGGGAGGTCTGGCCGACCTCACGACGGTCGCGCTCGACTCCGTCCGTACGGCGGGGGCGGGGCCGGGGCTTGGCGCGGAGACGGCCGTGTTCGCGGCGACGGCGGCGGATGTGCGCGACACGGTGGTCGCGGGGCGGCGGGTCGTCCGCGACGGCGCCCACACCTTGGTCCCGGATGTCCCGTCCGCCCTCTCTGCCGCGATTGCCGAGCTGCGGGGTGGCTGAGGTCAGAGCCTGAAAACTCCCCAGTCCCGCCCCAAGTTTCAGCCCGGCCGGCGTTTGAGGCCAATCTTTGAGCCTGGCCGGCGAGGCCTTACGGGAAGGGGCGGGGTGGGGGCCCAATCTCTGACCCGCACCCACCCGCACCCACCCTCACCGAGAGGAACCCACCCCCCATGGCCACGACCACCGCCATCCACAACATCGGCAGCCTCGTCACCAACGACCCCGCCCTCGGCGATGGAGGCCCCCTCGGCCTCATCGCGGACGCCGCCGTCGTCCTCGAACGCGACCGCGTCGCCTGGGTCGGCCCCACCGACAAGGCACCCGACGCCGACACCACGTACGACGCCGACGGCCGCGCCGTCATCCCCGGCTTCGTCGACTCCCACTCCCACCTCGTCTTCGCGGGCGACCGCACCCAGGAGTTCAACGCCCGTATGTCCGGCCGCGGTTACAGCGCGGGCGGCATCCGCACCACCGTCGCCGCCACCCGCGCCGCCACCGACGCCGAGCTGGACGCCAACGTCGCCCGGTACCTGCGCGAGGCGCTCCGCCAGGGCACGACGACCTTCGAGACCAAGTCCGGGTACGGGCTCACCACCCACGACGAGGCCCGCGCTCTGCGCATCGCGGCCCAGCACACCGACGAGGTGACCTACCTCGGCGCACACATCGTGTCCCCCGACTACGCCGACGACCCGGCGGGCTACGTCGAGCTCGTCACCGGCGAGATGCTCGACGCGTGTGCCCCGTACGCCCGTTGGGTGGACGTGTTCTGCGAGAAAGGAGCCTTCGACGGGGACCAGGCGCGCGCCATTCTCACGGCGGGCAAGGCGAAGGGCCTCACCCCCCGCGTCCACGCCAACCAGCTCTCCTACGGCCCCGGCGTTCAACTCGCCGTGGAACTGGACGCGGCGAGCGCCGACCACTGCACCCACCTGACGCAGCAGGACGTGGACGCTCTCGCGCAGGGCAACACCGTCGCCACCCTCCTGCCCGGCGCGGAGTTCTCTACCCGCGCCGCGTGGCCGGACGCCCGCCGCCTCCTGGACGCGGGCGCCACGGTCGCGCTCTCGACGGACTGCAACCCCGGCTCGTCGTTCACGTCCTCGATGGGCTTCTGCATCGCCCTGGCGGTACGGGACATGGGGATGACCCCCGACGAGGCGCTCTGGTCCGCCACCGCGGGCGGGGCGGCCGCGCTGCGCCGCGAGGATGTCGGCCGCCTCACCCCGGGCGCCCGCGCGGACCTGGCGCTGCTGGACGCGCCGAGCCATGTGCACCTCGCCTACCGGCCGGGTGTGCCGCTGGTGTCGCGGGTCTGGCGGGACGGGGAGATCGTCGGTTGAGAGGCACCGACAGGGCCTAGGCAGGTGTGGAGCCCGCCGTCCAGTACTGGTCGTGGCGGTTCGCAGCCGGTAGGTGGGACAGCGGCGAATCCACGCCGTGCCAGGCCGGGGTGACGGCGTGGTCGAGCGCGATCTCCGGTCGTATGCGGCCGCGCTCGTCCACCCTGAAGGTCAGGTTGTCGCCGTTGTAGCCGTGCACGGAGGAACATTCCCAGATGCCCACGCCCCGGCGGGTGGTGCCGCGGTTGTCCAGGCAGAAGTCGGTGTCGGCGTAGGACTGGATGACGCCGAGGCGCGTGTCCACACGCCAGTACTGGGTGCGGGCGGAGCTACAGCGCGCGGTGATGACATCGTTGCCCTTTTCCAGGAGGCCGTGGGCGATGTCCAGGCACAGGCCGGTGGCCGAGTTGACGATCTGCCGGTAGCTGCCGCCCGGTATGTGGGTGATCTTGGACGGGGACGCGGATTTCGAGGGCTTCGCGGGGGCCCGGGACGCCGTGGGGGTGGGGGTTGGCGTTGGCGTCAGCGTGGGGTGGGGCTTGGGCGTGGCGGACGCGCTCGGGCTCGGACTCGGGGTCGCGGTCGAGGTCGGAGTGGGCGCAGGGGCGGTCGCGGTCACCGTCACGGTGGGCGGCGGGAGGGGAAGGGGCGCCGTCGCGTGGTCCGATGAGCCGGATTCCCCGCCGTCTGAGAGCAGCACCACGAGCAGCGGGGTCAGCGCGGCGCCCAGCGCCACGGACCCCAGCACGAACCGCCGAGACGGCCGCCAGACCCCGGCGCCGTTCCCCGCGTCCTGGCGGGGGCCTGCCATCGCCCGGGCCCAGGCCCGCTTCACCGCGTACGGGACGTACCGAGAGTGCCCGGGCGGCGTCTGTCCGGCGCTGGGGTGTCTCCCCAGCCCGGCCACCGCCCGCCAACCGCCGCCTGCCGACCCGCCCGCCGCGCGGGAGCCCGCGTCCGTGCCCGGGCGGCCCGTGGTCCATGGCCTGGCGGCCGTACGACGGTGGCTCAGCGGCCCGGCCCCTTGGGGCACGCTAGCGCCTGCCTCGGTGGCAGGCCTCGCCGTCGGGAGGGGCGGGATAGCTGGCCCCGTGCCCGGGGCAGCTGCCGCACCCGCTGCATCCGCCGCACCCGCTGCATCCGCCGCACTCGCCGCCCCCTCCACCCCGCCCGCCGTGGGCTGGTACTCAGCGGCGTACGCGGGGCCGTCCCACGGGAGCAGTCCCTCGGCCAGTGCGGCGCGCGGGGTGTCCCGTAGCCGGGTCAGTTCCGCGTGCGCGCTACGGCAGCACGGGCAGGTGGCCAGATGAGCGCGGAGGTCCTCGCTGTGCCGTGGGGTACCGGGGCGTACCGACTCCTCGATCAGGCGGCTGAACCCCTGGCAGGCCGAGTCGCCCGACCGGGCGAGGCGGGTGGTCAGACAGGCGCGGCGCAGGGCGGCCAGCGCGCTCTCCCTGCCGTACCGCATGTCGGCGGGCGTGGTGCCCAGGAAGACGGCTGCGCGGTCCTCGGATTCCTGGTCCAGCACGCAGTACCACAGCAGCCCCTGGGTGAGCGCCGGGAGACTCCGGAACGCGGTGAGCATGGGCGGCGGCCGGTCGTCGACTCGCGCCGATGAGTCGACACTCACCCCGTCGCCCATCCCCGCGCCCACCTCGGCGCCCACCCCGTCGAGAACGGCGTACGTGTCAGGGTTCAGGCGGCGCCGCCGCTCGTCCGTGGCCCACGTCGCGGCCAACTGGTGGATGAGCAGGAGCAGATGGTGCCGCCAGGGTTCCTTGGGGTCCCGGCCGCGTTTCGCCTCGTGGGTGGCCAGGGCGAACGCCTGCGCCGAGAGCTGCCGTACGGCCTGCTCGTCGGCCCCGTAGCGCCGCGCGTAGGCAGTCGTCGACTGCTGGTGGCGCAGGCGGAGTTCACGCAGGGCCGGGTACCTGACCGCGGTGGCGCCGCGTAGCAGCTCGGCCAGGTGCGTGTCGGGTGCCGTCGCGTGAACGGCGCTCGCGGGTGGTGTGGCGGCACTGTCGCCCTGACGAAATTCGGTCATACGTACGCACGCCCTTTTGCCCAGGTTGATAGGCCCGTCCGGTACTTAGGCCCACTCGGCGCCTGGCGTATCGGCGGAATCAATGAATCGGGGGGCGCCCATAGTGGTGGACGGTGACCAGTGGGGAAAGAGGTTTCCCGGAGTAACTCCGCGCTGGAATAGGCGGATGGCTGAAACTGATGGGTGGCGATGACGACCCGTGGCACGGCTGGGCGGCAACGACGAAACGGCGGCGGGAGGCCCGGATTAACCCAGGCCTCCCGCCGCCGTTTCGTCGCGCATGAGGCGAAAGCGCGTCACTCCTCGACGGTCAGTCCCATGCGCAGTCGCACCAACGTCCGCGACAGCAGGCGCGAAACGTGCATCTGCGAGATGCCCAGCTCCTCGCCGATCTCGGACTGCGTCATGTTCGCCACGAAGCGAAGCGAGAGTATCTTCCGGTCGCGCGGCGGGAGTTCGGCGATCAGCGGCTTCAGGGACTCGACGTACTCGATGCCCTCAAGCCCGTGATCCTCGTAGCCGATACGGTCCGCCAGCGCGCCCTCGGAGTCGTCCTCCTCCGGCTGGGCGTCCAGTGAGCTCGCGGTGTACGCGTTGCTCGCGGCCATTCCCTCGACGACCTCGTCCTTGGAGATGCCGAGCCGCTCCGAGAGCTCGCCCACCGTCGGCGCGCGGTCGAGCTGTTGGGCGAGTTCGTCACCGGCCTTGGCGAGATCCAGTCGCAGCTCCTGCAGGCGGCGCGGTACCCGTACCGACCACGAGGTGTCGCGGAAGAAGCGCTTTATCTCACCGACGATGGTCGGCATGGCGAAGGTCGGGAACTCGACGCCCCGGCTGAGCTCGAAGCGGTCGATGGCCTTGATCAGGCCTATCGTGCCCACCTGGATGATGTCCTCCATGGGCTCGCTGCGGGAGCGGAACCGGGAGGCGGCGAACTTCACCAGAGCGAGGTTGAGTTCGACCAGGGTGTTACGGACGTAGGCGAATTCGTGCGTGCCTTCCTCGAGTGACTCAAGGCGCTCGAAGAGGGTCTTGGAGAGGGCCCTTGCGTCCAGCGGACCGACTTCGTCGTAGGGCGGGATCTCGGGGAGATCCAGCAGCCCTTCGAGGGCGTCCCGGTCGTCGGCGGGGGCCGTGAGCTCGGGGATCTCGGTCGGGAAGGGTTCCGGTGGTGGTGTCGACGTCGCTGCTTCACGGGGCGATGCGTCGATCCGGGGTGACATGGTGTCCTCCATCGTTCTCGGCATATGGCTGCCGATGCCAATACGTGCTCCGCGTGAGATGTGCGGCGCCTCCAAAGCCGGCCGTGTTGATGCTGTCCCTCTAGGCCTACCCGCTGACGACGTCAGCTTGCAAGTGTAGTTTGTCAGCAAATGTCCGTTTCCAGGGGGATGTTCGGCTACCCGGTCGAGCGGGGAGGGCGTAATGTTCAAGGGCGTCAAGCATTGGTTTCTAAACGTTCGGAAGAGAGACGGCATGGACCGCGGGACGGTCGGCAGCGCAAACCGGGGGCGCCTTCAGGTGGAGGTGCGTCACGAGGGGCGCAGCGCCATCGTGACTCCTGCGGGTGAGCTGGATCACCACACCGCCGATCTGTTGCGAGAACCGCTGGAGGCCTGTGTCGACGGGGGTAGGGCGCGGCTGGTCGTCGACTGCTCCCGGCTGGAGTTCTGCGATTCGACCGGACTCAACGTCCTCCTCGGCGCCCGGCTCAAGGCGGAGGCCGCGGGTGGCGGAGTGCATCTGGCGGGCATGTTGCCCGTCGTGGCGAGGGTCTTCGAGATCACCGGAGCGGAAGCGGTCTTCACCGTGCACAAAACGCTCGAAGCCGCGCTGACTGAGTGATAGTCCGCTGATCGCGTGAAGTTACAGCACGGTTGTGCTGGCGTGATCTGCCCGTGACCCACGCGTAACCGGTATCACACCACCCATGACGAAGAAGTGGGTGTTCTCACGGTTCGGCCGGGCAGGAGACTGCTGCTGGGGTTGGGAACTCTCCGGCTCGAGTTCTCGAATATTCTTGCCTAGTACTGGTCAATCGGTGAGGTGAAAGCGCTGATGAGCACCACCCGGCCCCTCTCGCCGGGCGACCGCGACCCCGAGTCGGGCGACCGCGGCCCGCAGCCGGGTTCTGGCGCGCCGGGCGCGCGCGCCACCGATCAGGTGCGCAGGCTGGCCCTGAACGGTGCGAGCGGCATCGTCCCGCTGGCCCGCGACTTCACCCGCCAGGCCCTCCATGACTGGGGTTGGCTCCCCGCGGCCAACGCCGACCAGCGGGCGGCCGCCGAGGATGTGCTGCTGGTCGTCTCGGAGCTGGTCACCAATGCCTGCCTGCACGCGGGCGGTGCCGACCAGCTGTGGGTCGGCTGCGACGGCAAGGTGCTGCGTCTTGAGGTCTCCGACCGCGGTACGGGCCAGCCCGCGCCGCGTACGCCGCACCGGGTCGGGCGGCCCGGGGGGCACGGGATGTTCATCGTGCAGCGGCTCTGCCTGGACTGGGGGGTCGTACGGACCCCGGACACGTCGGGCAAGACCGTGTGGGCGGAGCTCGGCGCCCCGGGGTAGTCCGGCGAGCGGCCCCGCCCCGCCCCGCCCCGTAGCCGTCGGCGTTACCGGCGGTTCGTACTCACTTTCAGACCTCCTTCGGCAGCCCTCGATCGGGGCTGTCTTTTGTCTTCCCTCCACACGGCCCCGGGCGTACCTTGAGCGCCCAATCTGATGTGCCGTCAGTAACTTGGCGGGTTCCCGCGCCCGTTGCTCACGGCCGTCGCCACCGGCATGAGGGGAAGTTCAGGTGTCGTACCGGAAACACTCAGCCGCGCTCGCGCTGGCGCTCGGCGCGGTTCTGGCCGGTTCGGTGGTGCTCATCGGCGCCCCCGCCGCCCACGCCGACGTCGTGGACGTCGACTACATGTGCAAGACGCCGATCGGCGACAAGGGGGCCGTCTCCCCGATCGACATCAAGAGCGAGAAGAGCGGCAGCGACTACAAGCTCACGATGTCCTTCGAGAAGGGCGTGTCGGAGAGCCCGGTGGAACTGGGCAAGGGCGCGATGGAGCCGAGCGCGGTGATCAAGCTGGGCGGCGCGGAGAGCGGGACGGTTTCGGTCAGGGGGCCCGCGAACGACGCGGCGCTTCCGGCCGACACACCCATCAAGATCAGCGATCTGACCGGTACGTACACGCCCAAGGCGACCGGCAAGGTCACCTTCACGGCGTCCACGCTGACCATCAAGGCGCTGGGTACGACCACCACCTGCGACGCGCAGAACAACCCGAAGCCGTCCCTGACGCTCGACGTCAAGGGCTCGGGCGGTTCCACCGGCGGCTCGACCGGCGGCTCGACCGGCGGCTCGACCGGCGCTCCCTCGGGGAGCGACGAGCTGCCCAAGACCGGACCCCAGGACAACGCGATCGCGCTCGGCACCCTGGGCGGCACGGTGTTGCTGACCGGCGCCGCGGGCGTGCTCTGGCTGACCCGGCGCAACCAGGCGCGTCGGTAGATGCCGCCCAGCCCCCGGGCCACCGCCGTCCGTCTGCTGGCGGTGGCCGGTCTGCTCGCGCTGCCCGTGGCGCCGGTGGCGTACGGCGCTGACCGGGACGGCGGAGACAGCGGAGAGGGCGGCGCCCGCTGGTCGGTCGCCCCCGCCACCGGGGACGGGGCGCGTACCGCGAAGGACGGACGGCCCTCCTTCTACTTCGAGGGAGCGCCGGGAACCGTACTCCAGGACACCGTGACGGTGACCAACCCCGCGGACGAACCCCGGACCGTCGCACTGCGCGGGGACGGCGGCGGCTGGATCACCACCGCGCGGAAGAAGGTACGGGTGCCGCCGCGTACCCGCGCCGAGATCCCGTTCACCGTGACCGTCCCCGCCGACGCGGTGCCCGGCGACCACCCCGGCGCGATCATCGCCCGTTCCGGTGGCCGCGACGCCGAGGTGCGGCTGCACCTGCGGGTCAGCGGGCCGACCCTGTCGGCGCTCACCGTGGAGCAGGTACGGGTCGGCGCCGGCGGCATCACGTACGACCTGGTCAACCGAGGCAACACCGTGCTGCGCCCCAAGCTGGCGGTGCGCGCCGACGGGGTCTTCGGCGAGCGGCTCGACCGAGGCCCACGCGAGCTGTCCGTGGACCTGCTCCCCGGCCGCCGCGTCGAGCTCGTCGAGCCCTGGCCGGGAGCGGCGCCCGCGCTGGACTCGGTGGACGTACGGCTGACGGTCACGGCGGCGGGTGGAGCCCGGGACGAGGTCACCGCGTCGGCCACCTTCGTGCCCTGGGGCGCCGTCGCGGGTACGGGCGGCGGGCTGCTCGCCGTCGTGGGCGCGGTGCTGTGGCGGTGGCGGATACGGAGCCGCGCACGCGCCGCCGACAAGGCGGCCGTACGAGAGCCAGCGCGGCCAGCACAGCTGGCATGTACGTCCGCAGGGACGGAGGACTGACCCGTGAACGCCCACCACACCCGCCGCCGCACCCGCCGCCACGCCCGCCCTCGCTCCCACACCCGCCGCCATGCCCGTCCCCGTGCCCGCCCGCACCACCACCGCCGCGAGCGCACCGCGTGGGGCGTGCTGACCGCGCTCGCCGCCGTACTCGCCTTGGCGCTGGCCCTGCCGCCCACCCTCTCCGCGCCGAGCGCGGCCGCCGCCGAGCAGCCCACCGTCGAGCTCTCCAAGACGGAGGCGGGCAAGGGCGGTTCGATCACCGTGAAGGGCGAGGGCTGGCGCCCCACCACCCTGCTGACCCTGCTGATCTGCGGACAGAACATGATCGGCGGCACCAACGCCTGCGCCAACGCCGACGGGCTGGCCGTCACCACCGACGCGAAGGGCCGCTTCAGCAAGAAGCTGCCCGTCGCCGAACCGCCCAAGCCATGCCCGTGCGTGGTGCATGTCGCGACGGTCACCGGCGCGAAGGCCTCCGCGCAGGCCGAGTTGAAGGTGGCCGGTCACCCGGTGAAGCCGCTCCCGGAGCCGGACGGCGGCGAGCGGATCCGGGTGCTGGCCGCGACCCGGCTCGAGGGGTCGAGCGGCGTCCTCACCTGGTTCGGCGCGCCCGCCTCGCGCAGGCTCGTGGTCACCATCGGCAACTTCGGCACGACGCCGGTCAAGGACCCCCTCTTCGAAGTCGGTACCTCGCACGGCGTGTTCGCCCCGGGCTGGGAGGAGCGGGAGTGGCGCGGCACTCTCGAACCGGGCAAGAAGGCCCAGGTCAAACTTCCGGTCCAGCTGAACGCCGGAGCGCACGGTGACTACGTGGTGTCGCTGCGGTACGAGGGGCGGATGCTCGTCGAGCAGCCGTGGGAGGTGGGGCGGCCCTGGGGGGTGACGCTCTTCTGGATTCTGCTCGCTCTGGTCGTTCCCGCGGCCGTCTTCCGGATCGGGATGGCGGTCGTCGACCGGGTGCGGCCGCGTGGGCGGCCCGGTGGCCGTCGCGCGCGCCGGTCGCCGCGACGGACTTCCCCGCGGCTGCCGAAGGCGCTGGCGCCGCTCAGGTCGGTCACCGAACGAGCCCCGGCCACTCGAACACCGCACTCGCACCCGCACCAGCACCCGGCCCCGGATCCGCACCCGCACCCGGACTCGGGGGCCGACCCGCCCACGGCCGGGCTGCCGTGGTTCACCCCTGACACAAGAGGAGAAAGACGTGATCACGCATAGGAGAGTGAGCGCGGTGGGAGTCGCGCTCATGCTCGGCGGCGCGGGAATCCTGCTGGCCGCGAGTCCCGCACAGGCCGCCGAAGTTTCGTACGCGACCGAGTGCGTACCGCCCCCGATCTCCGGGCTGCCGCCCGTGCAGGGCACCACCACGGTGGACATCACGGCACCGGCCGAGGCGAAGGTCGGCGACGAGGTCGAGGTGGTCTGGAAGACGGTCAAGGCCGCGTCGAGCAACCCGGACGTGCTCGACCTGGACGCGGACACGGTCAAGCCGACCGGCGTACTGAAGTTGGCCGGGGCGCAGACCGAGGACCTCGCGATGGAGGGTGAGCGCGCGAACCCGCCGATCCCGAAGAACAGTCCGATGGTGCTGTCCGACATGAAGGCCACGCTGACGCTGACGGCGGCGGGCGAGGTCACGCTCACCCCGGACACGTACGAGATCAACGTCAGCAAGCCGATCTCGACGGACACCAAGTGCGCCCCGACCGAGGAGGTCGACGTGGCGGCGACCATCAACGTCACGGAGGACGGCGGGAGTTCGGGCGGCGGCGCCTCGGGTGGCGACACCGGTGGTGACACCGGGGGGACAGGAGGCGACACCGGCGGGACCGGAGGCGACACGGGCGGATCCACGGGCGGTGACTCTGGCGGAGACACCGGCGGTACCGGCGGCACCGGTGGCGACGACACCGGTGGCACCACAGGCGGCGGCGATGGCGGCGACGAGACCGACTTCCCCGGCAAGGAGGTGACCGTAGCCTTCGCCTGCGAGTCACCCGGGCCTGACAGCATCGAGTCGGCCGTCACGATCAACGCCAAGAAGAAAGACGGCAGTTACGACCTCACCGTCGCCACCGCCGACGGCGTGATGGACAGCCCGGCCCCGCTGCCCGCGAACGCCCTCACCCCGTCCATGGACGTGACGATAGGCGGCGCGGACAAGGGCACGGTCAAGGTCACGGGACCGCCCAACAAGGAACCTCTGGAGCAGGGCAAGCCGGTCAACCTCCCCGACATGACGGGAACGTACACGCCAGGCGCCGCCGGAAAGGCCACCCTCGCCCCCGGCACGCTCACCATCAAGGTGTCCCTGGGCGGCCAGGACATCACCATCCCCTGCACGGTCAAGGGCGAGGCACCGGTGTCCCTGGAACTCGACGTCGAGGACGAGGGCGGCGTCACGGGCGGCACGTCCAACGGCGGCACCACCAGCGGCGGTTCCGACGGCGGGTCGACGGGGTCCACCGGGTCGACCGGCTCCTCCGGCGGCACAGCGGGCGGCCCCGGCTCAACCGGCGGTAGCAGCGGCACGGGCGGCGGCCTCGCCGAGACCGGCGCCAGCGACAACGGCGCCCTGCGCGCCCTCGCCCTGGTCGCGGGCACCGTGATCCTGCTCGGCGGCGCGGTCTTCACCTTCATGCCGAGGCGGCGCCTGCGCTAAGCAACCCCAGCCCCAGCAACGCGAAGGGCCGCCACACCCCAAGGTGCGGCGGCCCTTCGCCCGTACGGATCGCGCGTCAGTGCACGCCGCCCATAAGCGCCTGGACCTTCTTGCGGTACATATAGACCGCGAAGCCCGCGACCGCCGCGAGCGTCGCCTGCGCCGCGATGATGCCCGTACCGTCGAGGCTGACCCCGCCCAGCGACAGCAGCCCCGTCAGACAGTCGCCCGCCGTGACGGCGAGGAACCAGACGCCCATCATCTGCGACGCGTACTTCTGCGGCGCCATCTTGGTGGTCACCGAGAGGCCGACCGGCGACAGGCACAGCTCGGCGATGGTCTGGATCATGTAGACCGACACCAGCCACATCGGGCTGACCTTCGTACCGTCCGACGCCATGCCCATCGGCACGACGAAGACGAAGAACGAGCCGCCGATCAGGACCAGCGCCATCGCGAACTTCACGATGGTGTTGGGCTCCTGGTTCTTACGGGCCAGCCACAGCCACAGCCAGGCGAAGACCGGAGCCAGCGCCATGACGAACAGCGGGTTCAGGGACTGGTACCAGGTGGCCGAGAAGCCGAGCCCGAACACCGTGTCCGCGGTCTTGCCGTCCGCGAACAGCGCCAGCGTCGAACCGCCCTGGTCGTAGATCATCCAGAAGACGGCGGCCGCCACGAAGAACCAGATGTAGCCGTTCATCCGCGACTGCTCGCCCGCGCTCAGGTCCTTGTCGCGCTTGATGCGGACGATGACGGCGATCGGGATGATCAGACCCGCCAGGGTGAGCGGGACCAGGGCCCAGTTGAGGGTGTACATCCCGGCCGCGACCACGACACCGTAGAAGAGGGCGGCGATCAGGACGCCGAAGACGACCTTGCGCAGGACGCCGCGCCGCTCCTCGGCGGTGAGCGGGTTCGGGACCAGGTCGCTCTTCTCGCTCAGGTGCCTGGTGCCGAAGAGGAACTGCACCAGGCCAAGGCCCATCCCGACCGCGGCGAGCGCGAAGCCGAGGTGCCAGTTGTGCTCCTTGCCAACCGTGCCGATGACCAGCGGGGCGACGAAGGCGCCGAGGTTGATGCCGATGTAGAAGAGCGTGAAACCGCCGTCACGGCGCGGGTCGTCCGGGCCGTCGTAGAGGTGGCCCACCATGGTGGAGATGTTGGCCTTGAGCAGGCCCGAGCCGACGGCGACGAGCGCCAGACCGGCGAAGAACATCGCCTGGCCCGGTACGGCCAGCGCGAGATGGCCCGCCATGACCGTGGCGCCCGCGATGACGACGGTCTTTCGGGCTCCCCACACGCGGTCGCCGAACCAGCCGCCGGGCATGGCCATCAGATAGACCATCGACAGGTACACGGAGTAGATCGCCGTGGCCGTGGCCGTGGTCATCGCCAGGCCGCCACCCTGACTGCCGGTCGCGGCGTCGGCGCCGCCGGAGACCAGGTAATAGACGAGCAGGGCACGCATGCCGTAGTAGCTGAAGCGCTCCCACATCTCCGTCATGAAGAGAGTGGCCAGGCCGCGGGGGTGGCCGAAGAAGGTCTTCTCGGTGCCAGGGGTACTGGCCGAGCCCTTCGTCAGGCTGGACGCCATGGTCGATCCTTGTTCGCTCGGGGGGCGCGCACCAACTCACCCAAGGTCGCGGTTGACTTGTGCGCATAAAAGAGACCTTCGGCAGGAAGAGCGAGCCAAAGGTCTCGTCGTGCGGAATTAAACGTTCCGACACCATACGCCAACGCAATGCGGCATATGGAAGCGTATGAGAGATGGATCACAGGATGTTTGGGGAACCTATCCCTAGTTTCGAAGGTATCTTGCCGAATTCTTTACCAGTTCCACAGGCTCGCCCCATCGCCGTCCGGCGCCGCGAGCGTGCGGACTACCATCACTGCATGACCCGTGTACTGCTCGCCGAGGACGACGCGTCCATCTCGGAGCCACTGGCCCGCGCACTGCGCAGGGAGGGTTACGAGGTCGAAGTGCGCGAGGACGGACCCACCGCGCTGGAGGCCGGTCTGCAGGACGGCATCGACGTGGTCGTACTCGACCTGGGGCTACCGGGCATGGACGGCCTGGAGGTGGCCAGACGGCTGCGCTCCGAGGGGCACACCTTCCCGATTCTGGTACTCACCGCCCGCGCGGACGAGGTGGACACCGTCGTCGGACTCGACGCGGGCGCCGACGACTACGTCACCAAGCCGTTCCGCCTCGCCGAACTGCTTGCCCGGGTCCGCGCCCTGCTCCGCCGCGGCGCCGCCGAGCCGACCCCGCCGCCCGCCACCCACGGCGTACGGATCGACGTCGAGTCGCACCGCGCCTGGATGGGCGAGGAGGAGCTCCAGCTCACCGCCAAGGAGTTCGACCTCTTGCGGGTCCTGGTACGGGACGCGGGCCGGGTCGTCACCCGCGAGCAGCTGATGCGCGAGGTCTGGGACACCACCTGGTGGTCGTCGACCAAGACCCTGGACATGCACATCTCGTGGCTGCGCAAGAAGCTCGGCGACGACGCCGCCAACCCACGCTTCATCGCCACCGTGCGGGGCGTCGGCTTCCGCTTCGAGAAGAGCTGAGCACCCCACCCCTTCGAGAAGAGCTGAGCACCCCACCTCACCATGCGCCGCCGACTCATCACCTCCACGCTCGCCGTGGTGCTCGTCGTGATCTCCGTCTTCGGGGTCTCCGTCGTGCTCGTGGAGACCCGGACCATCACCAGCGCCGCCCAGGACCGGGTGGAGTCGGAAGCGCTGCGCCTGGTCTCCATCGTCGACAGCCGGATGATCGGCGAGGACCGCATCACCGCGGGCATCCTGCGCGACCAGGTCGGCGGCGACCGGTACGCGCTGATCGAGATCCCGGGCCGGGAGCCCATCGAGATCGGCCACAAGCCGGGCGGCGACGTCATCGAGTCCGTCGAACAGGGCGACCAGGGCGAGACCGTCACGGTCCAGGAGCCGCGCTCCACGGTCACCACGGAGGTCGGCCGGGTCCTGCTGATCATCGGCGGCGTCGCGCTGCTCACCATCGTCGCCGCGGTCGTGCTCGCGGTGCGCCAGGCGGGCCGCCTCACCTCGCCGCTCACCGACCTCGCCGAGACCGCCGAACGCCTCGGCTCCGGCGACCAGCGCCCGCGCCACAAGCGGTACGGCGTGCCGGAGCTGGACCGGGTCGCCGACGTACTGGACAACAGCGCCGAGCGGATCGGCCGGATGCTGACCGCCGAGCGGCGGCTCGCCGCGGACGCCTCGCACCAGCTCCGTACGCCGCTGACCGCGCTGTCCATGCGGCTGGAGGAGATCACGCTCACCGACGACCCGGAGACCGTCAAGGAAGAGGCGACCATCGCGCTCACCCAGGTCGAACGGCTCACCGACGTCGTCCAGCGGCTGCTCACCAACGCCCGCGACCCGCGTACCGGCTCCGCCGTGACCTTCGACCTGGACGAAATCGTCAAGCAGCAGATCGAGGAGTGGCGCCCGGCCTACCGCAGCAAGGGCCGCGCCGTGGTCAGCTCCGGCAAGAAGGACCTACGGGCCGTGGGCACGCCGGGCGCGGTCGCGCAGGTGCTGGCCGCGCTGATCGAGAACTCCCTGATGCACGGTGGCGGCACGGTCGCGCTGCGCACCCGGGTCACCGGCAACCAGGTGGTGGTCGAGGTCACCGACGAGGGCCCAGGAGTCCCGCCCGACCTGGGAGCGCGGATCTTCGAGCGGACCATCAGCGGCCGCAACTCCACCGGGATCGGCCTGGCGGTGGCCCGCGACCTGGCCGAGGCGGACGGCGGGCGGCTGGAGATGCTCCAGGCGAAACCGCCGGTGTTCGGCCTGTTCCTGTCGCGTACGACGGCGCCGCGGCCGGATGACGATGCCCCGACGGTCAGGTGATCCGCTGCAACGCCTCGGGGTCCTTGATGGGCGGCAGCGCCCGGAACACCCAGGTGCGATAGGACCAGAACCGGAACAGCGTCGCGATCGAGATACCCAGGAACTTGAAGATGTTGCTCTGTAGCTGGCTGTCCCAGCCGAACCCGTAGGTCGCGGTGAACAGCACACCGTTCTCGATCACCAGGCCCGCCGCGCTGAACAGCAAGAAGAGCGACATCTCCCGAGTTCTGCCGCTCTTGTCCCGGTCGCGGTAGGTGAAATACCGGAACCCTATGTAGTTACAGCAGATCGCGACGGCCGTCGCGACTATGGAGGCCCGCACCACCGGAATCTCCGTGGTCTGCCGCAGCAGGTTGAAGACCCCGAGGTTGACCAGGATGCCGACGCCGCCCACCGCTCCGAACTTGGCGACTTCCCGCAGTAGCTGGTCGAGTCTTCCCCGCAGTGGGCGGTGCTGCGTCATGGTCTGGGCTCAACCCCGTCAGGTCGTGTGAAGGCAAGTCGATTCGTCGACGTGACCATGCTAACCAGCGCTGACGATCGGCGCCGCCGACAGCGTCTGGGGCAGCTTCTGGGCAGCCTCTGGGCCGTGACCGGGGGCTCGTCGTTACCTACGACCGGGGCGCGGATATCCTGGACGATGTGACGTTCCCGGTAGTCGGCATGGTCGGCGGGGGGCAGCTCGCTCGTATGACACACGAGGCGGGCATCCCGCTCGGCATCAAGTTCAAGCTCCTCAGTGATACTCCCCAGGACTCGGCGGCCCTGGCCGTCAGCGATGTCGTCGTCGGCGACTATCGCGATCTGGACACACTGCGGGCGTTCGCCAGCGGCTGCGATGTGATCACCTTCGATCACGAGCATGTGCCCACCGAGCACCTGAGGGCCCTGGAGGCGGACGGCATCCCCGTGCGCCCTGGTCCGGACGCGCTGGTGCACGCCCAGGACAAGGGCGTGATGCGCGCGCGCCTCGACGAGATCGGCGTGCCGTGTCCACGCCATCGGATCGTGGCCGACCCGGCCGACGTGGCCGCGTTCGCCGCGGAAGGCGAAGGCTTCCCGGTGATCCTCAAGACCGTACGCGGCGGCTATGACGGCAAGGGCGTGTGGTTCGTACGATCCGCCGAAGAGGCCGCCGAGCCGTTCCGCGCCGGGGTGCCGGTGCTGGCCGAGGAGAAGGTCGACTTCGTCCGCGAACTGGCCGCGAACATCGTGCGCTCCCCGCACGGCCAGGCCGTGGCCTACCCCGTCGTGGAGTCCCGCCAGGTCGACGGCGTCTGCGACACCGTGATCGCCCCCGCGCCTGACCTGCCCGACGCCCTCTCGCTGCAGGCCCAGGAACTCGCCCTGCGCATCGCCAAGCAGCTCGGCGTCGTGGGCCACCTCGCGGTCGAACTCTTCGAGACCCGCGGACCCGACGGGAAGCCCGGCATCCTGGTCAACGAACTCGCCATGCGTCCGCACAACTCCGGCCACTGGACCCAGGACGGAGCCGTGACCTCGCAGTTCGCCAACCACGTACGGGCCGTCCTGGACCTCCCGCTCGGTGACCCCCGCCCCCGCGCCAGGTGGACCGTGATGGCGAACGTCCTGGGCGGCGACTACCCGGACATGTACGCCGCGTACCTGCACTGCATGGCCCGCGACCCCCAGCTCAAGATCCACATGTACGGCAAGGACGTGAAGCCGGGCCGCAAGGTGGGCCACGTCAACACCTACGGCGATGACCTGGACGACGTCCTTGAGCGCGCCCAGCACGCGGCCGGCTACCTGCGAGGAACCATCACCGAATGATGACCACGAACCCGAGCCCCAGCCCCAGCCCCAGCACCAGCCCCCTGGTCGGCATCGTGATGGGCTCCGACTCCGACTGGCCCGTCATGGAGGCCGCCGCCGAGGCACTCGCCGAGTTCGAGATCCCCTACGAGGTGGACGTCGTCTCCGCGCACCGGATGCCGCGCGAGATGATCGCGTACGGCGAGGAGGCGGCCGAGCGCGGCCTCAAGGCGATCATCGCGGGCGCCGGGGGAGCGGCCCACCTGCCGGGCATGCTCGCCTCGGTCACCCCGCTCCCGGTGATCGGCGTCCCGGTGCCGCTGAAGTACCTGGACGGTATGGACTCGCTGCTCTCCATCGTGCAGATGCCCGCCGGGGTCCCGGTCGCCACGGTCTCGGTCGCGGGCGCCCGCAACGCGGGCCTGCTCGCGGCCCGGATGCTCGCCGCGTACGACACCGAACTCTTCGCCCGGATGCGGGAGTTCCAGCAGGAGCTGAACGAGCAGGCGACGGAGAAGGGCAAGCGGCTACGGGCGAAGGCGGAGGGCACGGCCTCCTTCGGCTTCGGCAAGTAACCCCAGTGTCAGCCACCGACTACCTCACCCAGGCCCGCGAACTCCTCGCCGCGTCCCCGATCGTCGACGGTCACAACGACCTGCCGTGGGCGCTGCGCGAACAGGTCGGCTACGACCACACCCAACGCGACATCGCCACCGACCAGAGCGCCCACCTGCACACCGACATCGCCCGGCTGCGCGCGGGCGGCGTGGGCGCACAGTTCTGGTCGGTCTACGTCCGCAGCTCGCTGACCGGCGACGAGGCGGTCAGCGCCACGCTCGAACAGATCGACTGCGTCGACCAGTTGCTGGCCCGCCACCCTCAGGCACTGGCGCCCGCACTCACCGCGGACGACATGGAGAAGGCCCGAGCGGAGGGCCGTATCGCCTCCCTCAAGGGAGCCGAGGGCGGCCACTCCATCAACAACTCCCTCGCCACCTTGCGGGCCCTGCACACCCTGGGCGTCCGCTACCTGACCCTGACCCACAACGACAACCTCGCCTGGGCGGACTCGGCGACCGACGCCCCGCAGGCCGGCGGCCTCTCGCCGTTCGGCCACGAGGTGGTCCGCGAGATGAACCGCACCGGCATGCTGGTGGACCTCTCGCATGTGGCGGCGACAACGATGCGAGACGCGCTAGACACGTCCATCGCACCAGTGATCTTCTCCCACTCCTCATCACGGGCGATCTGCGACCACCCCCGCAACATCCCGGACGATGTCCTGGAGCGGCTGCCCGCGAACGGCGGCGTGGCGATGGCGACCTTCGTCCCCAAGTTCATCCTCCCGGCCGCCGTGGAGTGGACCGAGCGCGCCGACGCCAACCTCCGCGCGCACGGCTTCGACCACCTCGACACCACCCCAGCCGCGATGGCGCTGCACGCGGCCTTCGAGGCGTCCAACCCGCGCCCCGTCGCCACCGTCTCCACGGTCGCCGACCACCTCGACCACATGCGCGAGGTCGCGGGCATCGACCACATTGGCATCGGCGGCGACTACGACGGCACGGCCTTCACCCCCGACGGCCTCACCGACGTCTCCGGCTACCCCAACCTGATCGCCGAACTCCTCCACCGCGGCTGGTCATCCGCCGACCTCGCCAAACTCACCTGGCACAACGCGGTCCGGACCCTACGCGCGGCGGAGGATGTCTCCCGCGACCTCCGCCTCAGCCGCTCCCCGTCCAACGTGAAACTCACCGACCTGGACGCCTCCGTCTAGCGGTTGCCCTGGGAGGCGGCAAGGCCGCGCTGGAGGTCCTCCAGGTTCATGCACGGCTCAATGGTGATGTCGGCGCCCATGTGCTGGAAAAGCGGCTCGCAGATGGCGGGAAGCTGTGCGGAGTCCTCCATATCGAAGACGAGCACGCAGCTCCGCCGTCCCTGGTTCCCGGCGAAGTACGTCGCCTCGGGGTTGAGCCGGTCGATCACCGACTTCAGGATGTCGGCCACCTCGCCCCTCTTGACCAGCTCGTTGGCCTTCTGGGTGTCCATGGTGGCGCGCAGCATCATGCGCATCGGGGTGCTCCTTAGGGGTGCGGTTCGGTACGTGCGCGGTTCGGCACGTTGCCTGCCCGCCCACCGTCCGTCGCCCGCACCCGCCCCGCTACTCGGAGTCGACCATCGTGGTGCATGTGCCCAACATGTGCCCAACAGATGGCGTAACGCGGGACGCCCCCCGCCTCTCTCAGTTCTCAGTTCTCGCCGTCGAGGCCCTCGGACACGCGCTTCTCGCGGAGCTCCTTGATGGCGCGGCGGCGAGCGAGGCGGTGGGTGCGGCGGATCTGGGCCTCCTGGTAGCGGCGCTGGTCGCGCTCGGTCTCCGGGAGGACCGGGGGGACCGTACGCGGCTTGCCCTCGGTGTCCACGGCCGCGAAGACGAGGTAGGCCGAGCCGACCTGGGTGGCCGGGGTCGACTCGTTCCAGCGCTCGGCCAGGACGCGTACGCCGACTTCCATCGAGGACCGGCCGGTCCAGTTGACCTGGGCCTTCACATGGACGAGGTCGCCGACGCGTACCGGCTCGAGGAAGGCCATCTCGTCCATCGACGCGGTCACCGCGGGGCCCTCGGAGTGGCGGCCCGCCACCGCGCCCGCCGCGTCGTCCACCAGCTTCATGATCACCCCGCCGTGCACCGTACCCAGGAGGTTGGTGTCACTGTGCGTCATGATGTGGCTGAGCGTGGTGCGGGAAGCGGAGGTGGGCTTGCCGGGGATGTCCGAGTCGGGGACGAAGGCCTGGTCTGTCATACCGTCCACCCTATGCCGGGTCGCATTGCATCAGCTTTGCAACAGCCGTGCTCCTGATTCCCACGAAGCCTTGCCGGGCGGCTTGACCCGCCCGGCACACTAGGTCACATGAACGAGTGGCCCGAAGGGCGGACCGCCAACCGCGGTCAGGGGAACGGCGGTCGGGGATATGGCCGCGGCAGCGCGAGCCCGGAGCCGGAGGGCGCCCGTGTGATGCGTCACGTCCAGCGCGGCACCCGCCCTCCGGGGCCCGCCGCACCCGCCGCACCCGCCGTGCCCCCGCAGGGCGGCGCGGTCCCGCCGCGGCCCGAGTACGGCCAGTACGACGGCTACAGCGAGGGCCAGGTCTACGGCGGCGGCCCCGGTAGCGGTAGCGGCGGTGGCTCGCACGATGGCGGCGGCCGGGGCAGGGGCAGGGGTACGGGCAGTGGCGGCCCGGGGGCGACCGGCAAGCCCGCCCCCGACTGGCGCCGTCGCCTCAAGGTCGGCGCTCTGGTCCTGGTGGTCGTTGTACTCGTCACCACCATCGGCACGTACTTCTGGGCCGACTCCAAGCTCAACCGCGAGGTCGACCTCTCCAAGGTCATCGAGCGCCCCGACGGCGGCGAGGGCACCAACTACCTGATCGTCGGTTCGGACAGCCGTGAGGGCCTGTCCGCCGAGGACCGCAAGCGGCTGCGTACCGGCTCCGCTGAGGGCAAGCGCACCGACTCGATGATGATCCTGCACGTCGGCGACAACGGGAACACCATGGTCTCGCTGCCCCGCGACTCCGACGTACAGATCCCGTCGTTCAAGGGTTCCGAGTCCGGCAAGCTCTTCCCGGCGCGGGCCGGTACCACCAAGCTCAACGCCGCCTACGCGATGGACGGCCCCGAACTCCTGGTACGCACCGTCGAGCACAACACCGGACTGCGCATCGACCACTACGCGGAGATCGGCTTCGGCGGCTTCGCGAGCATCGTGGACGCGGTCGGCGGGGTCGAGATCCAGATCGACCAGAGGATGAAGGACAAGAAGTCCGGCTCCGACTTCGAGCCGGGCAAGCACACCCTCAACGGCGAGCAGTCCCTGGCCTTCGTACGCCAGCGCTACGGCCTGGCCGGTGGCGACCTGGACCGTACGAAGAACCAGCAGAAGTTCCTGGCCGCCCTGGCCAGCCAGACCGCGACCCCCTCGACCGTGCTCAACCCGTTCAAGCTCTACCCGACGATGGGCGCGGGCCTGGACACACTGATCGTTGACAAGGACATGGGCCTGTACGACCTGGCCGAGATGTTCTGGGCGATGAAGGGCGTCACGGGTGGCGACGGCACGTCGATGAACATGCCGATCTCCGGCAACAACGGCTCCAACCTGGTCTGGGACAAGGCCAAGGTCGAGCAGCTGGTGAAGCAGCTCAACAACGGCGAGAAGGTCACGGTCCAGGGCAACTGACGCCCTTCGTGACCTCCTGACGGTCAGAGGTCAGAGGTCAGAGGCCAGAGGTCAGCAGGCGCAGAGGCAGAACGGGTGCCCGGCCGGGTCCGCGTAGACCCGGAAGGTACGCGACCGGTCCTCGGCGTCCAGCACCTTCGCGCCGAGCGCCAGCACCTGTTCCTCCCCCGCGTCCAGGTCGTCGACGGTGAGGTCGAGGTGGAACTGCTGCGAGGCGTCGGCGGCGGGCCACTTCGGCGGTACGTGGCCGGGGGCCTCCTGGAAGGCGAGGGGCGCGCCCTCGTTCCCCGTGAGGTTGACCCAGCCCGCGCCGTCGTCCTCGACCGTGCCGCCCAGGATCGCGGCGTAGAACTCGGCGAGCGCGCGGGGATCGGGACAGTCGAGTACGACAGCACCCAGCTTGGCGACAGTGACAGTCATGACGGGCTCCTCAGTCTGCTCAGGGACCGGTTACCGGCATCTGCCCTTAACTAGTAACCGTTACTGCATGATCCGCCATAGCCAGTAACATCGCAAGCATGAATGACCGAGCGCCCGCCCCCGGCGACCTCGCTCTCGTCCAGGCCCTGGTCAACACCCTGGACATCGAGACGGGCGCCGACACGCTGGACTCAGCCGAGGGACGGGCCCCGTTCGGTATCGACGCCCAGGACCTGGCCGCCGCCCGCGAGCTGCGCGAGGCCCTGCGCGCGGCGTGCCTCGCCCACGCGGGCCACCCGCCGCACCGCCGCACACGCCCGCTGACCGACCTGCTGGCCCAGGCCCCGCTGCTGGTCACCGTCGACACGGCGGACGGCTCGGCCGTGCTGCGCCCCGCCGAGCCGTCGACCCTCGTCGCTCGCGTCGCGGTGGCGATCGCCGGGGGCGCGGCGGACGGCAGCTGGCCGCGGCTGAAGGCGTGCGAGGCGGCCGACTGCCACTGGGCGTACTACGACCGCAGCCCCGCGTGCCGTAGCCGCTGGTGCTCGATGGCGTCCTGCGGCGCACGCGCGAAGATGCGCGCGTACCGGGCCCGCCGAGGCGCCCCGGACTGACGGCGGTGCCCGACCGACCGGCGCGGTCAGACGGCCGGGCGGTCAGGCAGTCAGGTAGTCAGACGGCCGGGCGGTCAGGCGGCCGGGCGGCCCATCGCGCGGTACGTCCAGCCCGCCTCGCGCCAGCGCATCGGATCCAGCGTGTTGCGGCCGTCCAGCAGCACCCGCTCCGCGACGACGGACCCCAGTGCCGCCGGGTCCAGCTCGCGGAACTCGCGCCACTCCGTCAGGTGCAGCACCACGTCGGCGCCCCGGGCGGCGTCCGTCGCGGTGGGGGCGTATCCGAGGGTCGGGAAGAGGACGCGGGCGTTGTCCATGCCCTTCGGGTCGTAGACCGTGACCTGGCCGCCCTGGAGGTGGATCTGCCCGGCGACGTTCAGCGCGGGCGAGTCGCGTACGTCGTCCGAGTCCGGCTTGAAGGTGGCGCCGAGCACGGCGACCCGCTTGCCCAGGAAGGACCCGCCGCCCACGGCTTCACGGGCCAGCTCCACCATGTGCCCACGGCGGCGCATGTTGATCGAGTCGACCTCGCGCAGGAAGGTCAGCGCCTGGTCCGCGCCCAGCTCACCGGCGCGCGCCATGAAGGCCCGGATGTCCTTGGGCAGACAGCCGCCGCCGAAGCCGATCCCGGCCCGCAGGAACTTCTTCCCGATCCGCTCGTCGTACCCGATCGCCTCCGCCAGTTTCACCACATCGCCGTCCGATGCCTCGCAGACCTCGGCCATGGCGTTGATGAAGGAGATCTTGGTCGCGAGGAACGAGTTGGCGGAGGTCTTCACCAGCTCGGCGGTCGGGAAGTCGGTCACCACGAACGGTGAGCCCTCCCCGAGCGGTGCCGCGTACACCTCTCGCAGCTGCTTCTCGGCGCGCTCGCTCCGCACGCCGACCACGATCCGGTCCGGGTGCAGGGTGTCCTGTACGGCGAAGCCCTCGCGCAGGAACTCCGGGTTCCAGGCCAGCTCGGCGCCGTCTCCGGCCGGGGCGTTCTCGCGCAGTGTCCGGGCCAGCCGGGCGGCGGTACCCACCGGCACGGTCGACTTGCCGACCACCAGGGCGGGCCGCTTCAAGTGCGGCGCGAGCGAGCCGAAGGCGGCATCGACGTAACTCATGTCGGAGGCGTACTCGCCGTGCTTCTGCGGCGTGTTCACACAGACGAAGTGGATGTCACCGAATTCCCCGACTTCCTCCCAGGAGGTGGTGAAGCGCAGTCGGCCGCTGGAGCCGGGCAGCCCGGCCACATGCCGCCCGAGCAGCTCATCGAGCCCGGGCTCGTACATCGGGGCCTTCCCCGTGCTGAGCAGCTCGATCTTCTCGGGGACCACATCGAGCCCCAGGACGTCGAAGCCCATCTCGGCCATGGCCGCGGCGTGCGTGGCACCGAGATAGCCGGTACCGATCACGGTGATCTTGAGGGCCATACGGGAGCTCCAGACGGGTGCGGCAGGTGCGGGCGCGGACTGCGCGCCCGAGCATATCCGGGGCTGTATCCGGGGCTGTACGGGGCCGCACGAGGGGCCTCTCCGCCGCTGTCGCCAAGGTCACGCGGCGGTGACATAGGCGAGCCGGGCCCCTGGCCTCTAAAATCAAGGTTACTTAACGGTAGTTAGCACCTTTGGGAGTGAGAGACTTGGCGGGTTCGACCGACTTCGACCTGTACCGCCCGGCTGAAGAGCACGACATGCTCCGGGACGCCGTCCGCTCGCTCGCCGAGGCGAAGATCGCGCCGTTCGCCGCCGAGGTGGACGAGGACGCCCGCTTCCCGCAGGAGGCGCTGGACGCCCTCACGGCGAACGACCTGCACGCGGTGCACGTGCCGGAGGAGTACGGCGGCGCGGGCGCCGACGCGCTCGCCACGGTCATCGTGATCGAGGAGGTGGCCCGCGTCTGCGCCTCCTCCTCCCTCATCCCGGCCGTCAACAAGCTCGGCTCGCTCCCGGTGATCCTCTCCGGCTCCGAGGAGCTGAAGAAGAAGTACATGGGCCCGCTCGCCCAGGGCGAGGGCATGTTCTCGTACTGCCTCTCCGAGCCGGACGCGGGCTCGGACGCGGCGGGCATGAAGACCAAGGCCGTACGCGACGGCGACTTCTGGGTCCTCAACGGCGTGAAGCGCTGGATCACCAATGCGGGCGTCTCCGAGTACTACACGGTGATGGCCGTCACGGACCCCGAGAAGCGCTCGCGCGGCATTTCCGCCTTCGTCGTGGAGAAGTCCGACGAGGGCGTCTCCTTCGGCGCCCCGGAGAAGAAGCTCGGCATCAAGGGCTCCCCGACCCGCGAGGTCTACCTCGACAACGTCCGCATCCCCGCCGACCGCATGATCGGCGAGGAGGGCACCGGCTTCGCCACCGCCATGAAGACCCTGGACCACACCCGCATCACCATCGCGGCCCAGGCACTGGGCATCGCCCAGGGCGCCCTCGACTACGCCAAGGGCTACGTCCAGGAGCGCAAGCAGTTCGGCAAGCCGATCGGCGACTTCCAGGGCGTGCAGTTCATGCTCGCCGACATGGCCATGAAGATCGAGGCCGCCCGCCAGCTGACGTACGCGGCCGCCGCCAAGTCCCAGCGCGGCGACAGCGACCTCACGTTCCAGGGCGCGGCCGCCAAGTGCTTCGCCTCGGACGTGGCGATGGAGGTCACCACGGACGCCGTCCAGCTCCTCGGCGGCTACGGCTACACCCGCGACTACCCGGTCGAGCGCATGATGCGCGACGCCAAGATCACCCAGATCTACGAGGGCACGAACCAGGTCCAGCGCATCGTGATGGCCAGGAACCTGCCCTAGCAGGGTTTCCGCAGGCCAGGGCGGCTGTCACCGTCGCCTCTCACCTGCACAAACACAACGACCCCCGGCCTGCGCCGGGGGTCGTTGGCATGGGCGCGGTTACACCACGTAGAACCCGTGCGGGATCTCCTTACGCAACCGTCCCTCGGCCACCAAGACAGCCACGGCGCGCACGGCCGTCGACTGACTGATGTCGTACTCGGCGCTCAGCGCCACAGTGCCCAGGAACTTGTCCCCGCTGCGCCATTCTCCAGCGTCCAACCTGCGTCGCAGGTCGTCGGCGACCTGCGTCGCAGGTCGTCGGCGACCTGCGGGGCGAACGGCACTGAACGATCAAGCTGCATATACCCAGCATGCGAGCAATTCCACTGGTCGACTATCGAGCTAGTCCATTAGTCAGCTAGTCTCGAGGATGCAGGCACACAAGAACGCCCCAGCGCGGAAGCTCTGACCCTTCCACACCGGGGCTGACCGAAGATTGGAGCTTCGGCTATGGCAGACCTTATCCGCGTGCTCATTCTGTGGACGAGCCTGGTGTTCGGGTTGCGGGGGTGCGGCCGACACGTCGCCCGGCCAGCAGTCCTTCCCGCGCCCGGCAGGGCCCGCTCGTACTCCGTACCCAATCTCGTCGCGCCCCGACGCGAGCGGGCACGGCCCTCGGGTCCTCGTTCGCCGTACGGACTGGACGTACCGCTGCACGGTGAGGACACCGCACTCGTTCGCCCGTACCTGGTCGACCACGAGGAGCGGCAGGAACGGGCCCGGCAGCGGCGTCGGCGCCTGGCCCTGGTGCTCGCGGCCGACTTCGGCGTCGACCTTGACCGGCACCTGGTCGGTGCGGCGGGGGTGGTCTGATGTGCCCTCTGTGGGACAGCGACCGTCACCGCGACGCGTACGTAGCGCTGCTCAACCACCCGCTCGAGTGCCCGGCATGCCGCACGAGCCCGGCCCTGTGCCCGGACGGTAAAGCCCTGGAGGACGCGTGGCGTAAGGCCCGGAGGGAGGCGTGCCGGTCGTGATCTGCTGCCGCTGCGAACGGGCGATCAAGCCCGACGAGCCGTACGAGAAGCACGTCCATGACCGGGCGACGGGCGCACCGCTGGTCAACTACAGCCACCGTGACCGCGACGACTGCACCGCACCAGCATCGCGCCCGAGGCGGCGGCGGTGACAGCACTCCTCTAGCCAACCAGCAGGCCTCGGCCCGAAGGAGCGGGCCGGGGCCTGCTGGTCGGACTACCGAACCGGGCAGCCCAGCTCCGGCAGGGCGCGGTTGGGAGAGCAGCACACCAGGGCCAGGGACAGGTACATGGGCCGCTCCAGGTAGAACCCCTGCGACACGTCACCGCCCCAATCCAGCCGCTCAGCGGCGGAGTTGACCAGCACTGCCAGCCGCGTACGGTCGCGGTCGGCTTCGGAATCGAAGCGGGGCGCGTACTCGGTGAGCTGTTCCCCGAGCCATTGCGTCGCTTCCATCGGATCCTCCCAGGTGCCGCGCACCAGCTTCCTGGGCTTGATGAGCCAGTACGCCGTTTCGAGTGGCGGGAGGTCCACAACGGGGAACTCCGCCTTCACTTCCTTGTACCGCTGGATCAGCTCCGGCTTACTATCCGCCGGAGGCGGGTCAGAGCACGGAGGCCGCCTCAGCGCCTCATCATCGAACCGTTGCTTCGGGCCGGTCCACAGATACCCATGATGGTGCAACTGCCGTTCCCCTTCGAGGGCGTACGGAGGAATGGAACCCGACCGTCCCCCGCCTTACGGAGGGGGACGGGAATCGGCCGGAGGCGATGAGGTGTCAGGCAGAGAGCCCGAAGCGGGCCGGGTCGATACCGGCCGCGTCCAGTTCGGCCGTGGAGAAGCGCAGCGGCTCCCCGCCCGGCCGCTTGCTGTCGCCCAGCGCCCACGCGTCGGTACCGATGCGCGCGAGGGTCACGCACGATTCCCCGTCGGGGTGCGTGTTGCCGCCGCACGCCTTACTGAAAGCGGCGGTCCCGGACATGGGGAGGCTGTACAGGTCGGTTTCGGGCATGGTTCACCTTCCGTTGTGAGAGCAGGTGGAAGCGGCGGACTCAGACCCAGCCGGGGCCGTCCTTCGGGACCACGAACACGCCGGGGCCGAACGCGGCACCGCTGCCCCGCAGTAGTGCGGCGACGGCCGACCTCGCGTCACCCAACGCGTTCGCCACGTTGTCGTGCAATAGCTCGGCCTCGGAGGGCAGCAGGACCATTTCCGTGTCCGCTACATGCCGACCGTTCTTCGTCAGCCACATCGGAACCCTGATGTGCCCGTCCTCATCCCGGTATGCCGGACGGCTCGGAATCGGGTCTATCCGCCAACCCTTCGCCGGAGACTGGTCACTTGGGATTCGCTGATCGGTCGGCATACACAAATCCTCGACCACTCAGCGCGGATGCTCCAGCAATATTCACGTTGCGGGGTAGACGATCACGAACGGTAGGCGGCAGCCCACTCCCCTAGGAGCGCTCTTGCCTCTTCACCAAACAGCGCGTGACGCTCGTACAGGCCGAAAACTTCAAGGTGTTCAGCGATATCCCTGGCGTCTTGGAGAACCAGGCGCCCGGTGAAATTCTCGACGGTTGCCAGTCGCTGGTCGTAGACCGTGAAGGTGTTCATCGGTCCGCGTTCAACAGTCGCTCCCAGGGGAATTACGCCGATGTGTACGTTAGGGAGATGCGACAGCGAGACGAGACGGTCGATCTGCACGGCCATCGCTGCACTCGGAACCACGGCCCACCTGACGGCCTGCTCTGTCAACAGGAACGTGAACCGCTTCGCGTCGTCGTAGAGAACCGATTGCCGCTCCAGCTTCTTGGCCACCGTCTTCGAGATGTCCACCGGCGAGTGGCCAAGGCTGGCCCTGACATACTCAGGGGTGGCCAGCAGCCCTGTCACCATTGCGGGCAGGAAGTAGCGGAGCGTTGTGGCTTCCGCTTCGAGGCCTGCCAATTCCGTTTGTCGCTTTTCTAGTCCCCTGCGCCACGACGCCCGTTTGCCCTGCCATTCCGTGTTGGCGAGTCGCGCAAGGGAAGCAACTTCCGCCACGAGTTCTGGGGGTGCGTCAAGGGCTCTGAGGATCAACTCGACATCGACAAGGCCCGGCGTGATTCGACCAGTCTCAATGTTGCTGAGCTTGGTTTGAGACATGTTGCAACGCCGAGCGAGCCAGACCTGTGTACGGCTGGCTCGCTTGCGCATAGTGCGGAGTGTTTCTGCTAGGTCAGCCTTTGACTGACCTAGCTGGGCAGGGTCAAACGTCAAGGCCCTTCACGTACTCCTCGAAGGGCATGGCATGTTCCAGGGCGATTCGCTTCCATTCCCGGTAGGGAGCGAGGTCCCCTTCGTACGCCTCGCGATTGATCTGGGTGCCGTCCGGTCGGAAGTTCAGGTGTGCGATGCGGGTTTCGTCGAACATCCACCAGTCACGTCCGGTGAGCGGCAAGTCGTAGTCTTCCTGCGTTACGTCCAAGACGCGGATGTCCTCCCCGGCCGCGATGTTGCCGGGGATACCCCACGCGAATTGGTACCGCTGGTAGTCGGTGAGCGGCTGGCGCACGATGCGGACGCGACCGATGCGCTTGCCGGATTCGACGTATCCGCGTACCCGCTCATGCCAGCGGGCATTGTGGTCGGCGGGCTTGCTCTCGCCGTGCAGGAAACGGGCAACGTTCTCCTGCTCCCTGGGCATGGTATAGGTGGGCTGCGCCTCGAATCGCCATGCCTCGCGCTCGAAGGTGTCGAAGAACCTGCGCCACTGCTCACCATCCAAGAGCACGGACGGCCTCCCTCAGAACGTGCTCCGGGATCTCCACCAGGACCTCGCCAGCGGGCGCGGCGAACGCGTCGGACAAGTCCCCTTGGATAACGAATGAACCGCCCTTGGTCCTGTAGACGTTGGGGCAATCGTCGTCGTCGCAGTTGGGTCCCTTGGCTTGGCCGGTGAGGCGGGTCAGTTCCTCGCGCGTCATCGTGTCCTCCTTTGACGCAGGGTCGGCCCCTGGCGTCAAGAGGACGGTAGGCCGGGTGCGCCTACCGGGTCCATGGCGCATCACGGATATTCACGTTGTCGGGTAGACGATCATGCGGGTCGGAGCCCGAGGCTAGGGTGGAGTGCGAGGAGACCAGTCCCGCGAACGGTCCGGTGCCCAACAGTGAGGCCGTCGTCAGGATTCCGGCCCGGATGATTCCGGTGACCAGGGAGGTGTGTGATGGCGTTGAGCGTGCCCAGCTTCGCTGAGCTGCTTGGCCGGTGTGAGCGATCCGCTGTCCACCTGGAACTGCGTGACTCGTACGCACCCACGGACCGGTTCGAGGCATGGAAGCGTGGTGAGCGGATCAACTGGGAGGACCGCGAGTCCTGGTGGCATCCCTATGACCAGTTGATCGCGGACACAGTCGCCAGGGGTGTGGCTGTCCGCAGAGCCCGTGTGGTTTCCGAGCCGGTGTCGGACTACATCCGGTGGGAGCACTACGTCACTCACGCCAACGTCACGGCGGGGGAGGAAGTGCGGTGGCTGCCTCGGCGGCGGGCCACGACCATCCCCCTGCCGGGCAACGACTTCTGGCTGTTTGATGGCGAGCTGCTCCGGGTGCACCATTTCTCGGGTGACGGAGCCGTCGTGGAGGACGAGATCACGGCGGACCCGGAAGCTGTGAAGCTGTGCTCCGCCGCCTTCGAAGCGGCCTGGGAACGAGCGATCCCGCACCACCAGTACAGGATCTGACGAAGCCCAACTCCGTGTGCCAGCACTCAATTTCACGCGTTCACAAGGCCCGCGAGGGCTTTGCGAGGTGTCTGTGTGAGAGTCCGGAAGGACGCAGGGACCAGCGGGCGGGAGCTGGCCTTCAGGTGAGGCTGGTCGGCCCCTGACCTGGTCCGGCTAACAGGCAGCCTGCCGAAACGCAGGTGGAGTGGAAGCGGCCACGGTCCGTACCGGCCCGCCACGGACCCTGTGATCGGAGCTGGCGGAAGGAAAATGCGTCGACAGTGCCCCACCGCACCCGGAAAAGTGGCCGCCCGTGACGAGCAGTGAGCTGTGGACCCGTGCGAACGCCGACCGCTACGACGCTGAAGAGGCCGAAATGTCCTCGGCCGCCGTTCTCGGGCCGACTCTCGATTTTCTCGCCGAGCTTGCCGGAGGCGGTCGGGCGCTGGAGTTCGCCATCGGGACCGGACGCGTGGGCGTCCCGCTCCGGGAACGCGGCGTGCCGGTCGTGGGCATCGAACTGTCCGAGCACATGGCGTCGGTCCTGCGGCGCAAGGCCGACGAAGACACGCTCCCGGTCGTCATCGGGGACATGGTGGCCACCACCGTCGTCCCCGGCGAGTTCACGCTGGTCTATCTCGTCTACAACACCATCACGAACCTGCTCACGCAGGACGAGCAGGTCGAGTGCTTCCGCAACGCCGCACGTCACCTGGTGCCCGGCGGCCGATTCGTCATCGAGCTGGGCGTGCCGCCGCTGCGGTTCCTGCCGCCCGGCCAGGTCGCGGTGCCGTTCGATGTCTCCGAACAGCATCTCGGCTTCGACACCTTCGACCTGGTCGAGCAGATTCTGGTCTCGCACCACTTCACCCGTGACGGCGACGACGGCCGCTACCGCCGTGGCAACTCCCGGCATCGGTACGCCTGGCCCGCGGAGCTCGACCTGATGGCGCGGATCGCTGGGCTCGAGCTGGAACGACGCGTCGCGGACTGGGATGGGGCGCCGTTCTCCCAGGACTCCGCGAAGCATGTCTCCGTGTGGCGCAAGCCAGCCTGAGGCGATCGGCGGACCTCAGCGATGTGAGGGGCGTCAGCGGCGTCAGCGGCCTTAGTTGCATACCACCTGGTCGCCGGTGCTCGCGTCGAACTCGCCGCGCTTCGCCTCCTTCGCCCGTACCCGCGTCACCTTCTCGAAGTCGGCGCCCGCGATCACCCGCAGCACCGCGCCCTGGCCCTTCACCTCGCGGAGCTCGCTGCCGGGCAGGGCCTTGGCCAGGGACTTCGCTGAGCGGTCCCAGCGGGGGTCGTAGGCCACGATCGTGCGGCGGATGTCGCGGCGGTCGGCGTTGCCGGGGGAGTTGGTGGTGCGGAAGCCGGTGGCTCGGAGGGCGGCGTCGACGCGCTTGCCGAGGTTCGGGGTGGTGGTGCCGTTGTCGACCTGGACGCGGATCTGTTCGGGGGCGACCTCGACGGGGACGACCGTGCTCTTCACCTTGAGCGGGGTCAGCGGGCGGTCCTCGCGGAGGGTCTTGAAGAGCTTCGCGGATTTCTCCGGGTCCCATGCCAGGGTGGCGCCCGCGCCCTTGATGGGGCGGCCCTCGCTGGTGGGCACCGTCGTGAATTCCGACGACGAAGGGGAGAAGCCGCGCATGGCGCGCCCGAGGGCGAGCATTTCGTCCGTGCCGAAGCGTTCGTCCGCGCGGACCGAGCTGAGCACGGTCTTGGAGACGGCGCGGAACTTCACCGGGTTCAGCAGGACCCCGGACGACGTCGCCTTGTCGATCAGCGCGGCCAGGAAACGCTGCTGGCGCCGCACACGGTTGAGGTCCGAGCCGCCGTCGGCGTAGCGCGAGCGTACGTACTGAAGGGCCTGGCCGCCCGAGAGGTGATGGGTGCCCGCGGGCAGGTCGAGGCCGGTGTGGGAGTCCTTGAGGGGGGTGGCGGTGCAGATGTCGACCCCGTCGACCGCGTCCACGGTCTTGATGAAGCTGGTGAAGTCCACTTCCAGGTAGTGGTCGATCTTGAGTTTCGTCGCACGCTCGACGGTCCGCACCGTCAGGTTCGGGCCGCCCTCCGCGTAGGCGCTGTTGAGCTTGATGGGGTGGGCCTTGTGGTGTTCGCGCGTCGTCTGGTCGATGTGCGCGGGAGCCACGGCGTACGAGTCCCGGGGCAGGCTGACGACACTGACGCGGCGCCGGTCGGCCGAGAGGTGCACGATCATGATGGTGTCGGTGCAGTTGCAGGGGGCGCCGCCGAGCAGGTAGTCCTGCCGCTCCTGCTCGGTGATCTTGTCGCGGCCGTCGGTGCCGACCAGCAGGACGTTCATGCCGCCGCCGGAGCCCGGGCGGTTCTTCATGTCTTTGAAGGGGTCCACTCGGCCGATGCCGGTGTCCAGACTGGTCACCAGGGCGTGGCCGATCCCGGCCACCGAGAGCACCAGTACGGAGAGGCCGGTCGCCATCCGCCGGGCCCAGCGCGGCCGCGGCGGAGGCCTGCGCTGGGGCCGTCCCGACGACCGCCCTGGACGCCCTGGACGCCCTGGCCGCCCGGGACCTGGCCTCGGCGGTCGGGCGGGGGAGCGGGGTGGCTGGGGCACGGGGGACACCTCCGCGGGACGGACGGGCGCGCCGGAATCCGGAATCGGGACCGGGACGTGAGAAACCGTACGTCCATACAAGATGCGCAGAGCGGCAGCGACCGGGCGGCACGCACCGCTGTCCCCCGTTCGCGGTAACCTGAGGCCTGATGAGCGAGAAGCCTGACGTGCAGCCCACCCCCGTGTCGGCGCCCACCCCCGTGTCCGTGATCATGCCGGTCCTCAACGAGGAGCGGCATCTGCGCGACGCGATCCACGCGATCCTCCAGCAGGAGTACGCGGGTGAGATGGAGGTGGTGATCGCGCTCGGCCCGTCCACGGACCGTACGGACGAGATCGCCGCCGAGCTCGTACGGGAGGACCCTCGCGTCCACACCGTGCCGAACCCCACCGGCCGTACGCCCGCCGCCCTGAACGCCGCCATCAAGGCGTCCCGGCACCCGGTCGTGGTGCGGGTCGACGGCCACGGCATGCTCTCGCCGAACTACATCGCCACCGCCGTACGCCTCCTTGAGGAGACCGGCGCGCAGAACGTCGGCGGCGTCATGCACGCCGAAGGCGAGAACGACTGGGAGCGGGCGGTCGCCGCCGCGATGACCTCGAAGATCGGCGTCGGGAACGCCGCCTTCCACACCGGAGGCGCCGCGGGCCCCGCCGAGACGGTCTACCTCGGCGTCTTCCGCCGAGAGGCCCTGGAGCAGCAGGGCGGCTACAACGAGGAGTTCATCCGCGCCCAGGACTGGGAGCTGAACTTCCGTATCCGCGAGGCGGGCGGCGGCATCTGGTTCTCGCCCGAGCTGCGGGTCTCGTACCGGCCGCGGCCGAGTGTGAAGGCGCTCGCCAAGCAGTACAAGGACTACGGGCGTTGGCGCCACGTCGTCGCCCGCTACCACGAGGGCTCCATCAACCTCCGCTACCTCGCCCCGCCGACCGCCGTGTGCGCGATCTCGGCGGGTCTTGTGGTGGGCGCGCTGGTAACCCCCTGGGGCCTGGTGATCCCGGGCGGCTACCTCGCGGCGATCGCCGCGGGCTCCGTACCGGCGGGCAAGGGGCTGGCGCTGGCGGCACGGCTGCGTATTCCGGTGGCGCTGGCGACGATGCACATGTCGTGGGGGTACGGCTTCCTGACCAGCCCGCGCGCGCTCGCGAAGAAGGTCATCGCCTCGCGGCGGCCCGCGGTGCGGGCTACGGCCGGGTGAGCCCGCCCGTCTCCTCATCCTCGGAGTCGCAGCACTGCACGGAGCCGTCCGCAAGGCCAACATCGGATGTGTCAGAGCCGTCTCGTGGTGAACAGGTTGGTTCCGTACACCGCGTCCACTTCCTGCCGCTCGGTCTCAGTGAATCCGACCTTGGCCAGCACACGTCGAGAAGCGGTGTTCCAGGCCCAGACCGTGGCCCACAGACGTTCGTACCCAGATGATCTCGCCCATTCCAGAACCGCCAACGATGCCTCGGTCGCGTATCCCTGACACCAAACTCGACGCAGCAGCTCGAAGGCCAGTTCCGGTTCTCCTACCGCTCCTCGCCCGCTGTCGACCAGCCCGCAGTAGCCGATGACATCACGAGAGGCCTTCCGCTCGACCGCCAGCAACCCGCTCGACCACAGCTGGTTGCTGCGGATCGAATCCTCGAGCTCCGCGACCGTGGGGTGTCCGTCCGCGTCGATTCGGCGGTGCGGCGGCACTCGGGGATCACGTTCGGTCCACAGCTCACGCTGGACGATAGCCTCGGCTACCCGCCAAGGTCTGAGCAGCAGGCGACTTGTCTCAAGTGCAACCTCACTGCCCGGAGCCGCGCTACCCGTCATGGCAGCAACCATGCCACGGGTGAACGCGCTGTCGTGCCACGGGGCGCCAGGGCGGCTTTCGGTCTTGGCTGGTTCGCTGTGCGGTCAGGTCAGCTTCTTGAGGAGTTCGGCGGCCAGCGGGGCCGAGGAGGCCGGGTTCTGGCCGGTGACCAGGTTCCGGTCGACGACCACGTACGGGGCCCACGGCTCGCTCTCCTGGAAGTCGGCGCCGGCTTCGACGAGGCGGTCCTGGAGCAGCCACTTGGCCTTGTCGGCGAGACCGGCCTGGGTCTCCTCGGCGTTGGTGAAGCCGGTCAGCCGGTAGCCGGCGAAGGAGTTGGTGCCGTCGGCCTTGGTGGCGGCGAGCAGGGCGGCGGGGGCGTGGCAGACGACGCCGAGCGGCATGCCGGACTCCAGGGCGCGCGTGAGCAGGCTGCCGGAGTCGGTGTTGACGGCCAGGTCCTCCATGGGGCCGTGGCCGCCGGGGTAGTACACCGCGGCGTAGTCGTCCAGGTTCACGTCCTCCAGCTTGATCGGGTGCTGGAGCTCGGCAAGAGAGGCGAGGGTGGCCGCGATCTTGGCGGCACCCTCCTCGCCGCCGTTCACGGCCGGAGCCAGGGAGCCCTGATCGACGGTGGGAATGACGCCACCGGGGGTGGCGACGACGACCTCGTGGCCCGCGGCCTTGAACGCCTCGTACGGGGCGACGGCCTCCTCGGCCCAGAAGCCAGTGGGGTGCTCGGTGCCGTCAGCCAGCGTCCAGTAGTCGACGCCGGTCATCACGAAAAGGATCTTGGCCATGGTGTGTGCTCTCTCCCAGGGGGCGTGGCGATGCCTCGACGGTAGGCCGGTCGGCGGGAGTCGACCAATGGGGAGAGCCATGGCTGCCATGCGTATTTCTATGGGTCTGGCGATACGTCATAGCGGAGGTTATGGTTCCTGTCGTGCCATCGCCGCTCGATCTGAATCTCCTGCGTACGTTCCTCGCCGTCTACCGGTCCGGGTCCTTCACCGCGGCCGCGCAGCTGCTGGGTCTGACGCAGCCCACGGTGACGACCCAGATGCGGGCGTTGGAGGGCCAACTCGGGCGTGAGCTGTTCGCGCGGCTGCCGCGCGGGGTCGCGCCGAACCCGGTCGCGGACGCGCTCGCCGCGCGCGTCACCGCGCCGCTGGACGCGCTCGCGGCCGCCACCGGGAACGGCACCGGGAACGGCACCGACGGCGAGCGTGCCGACCCGGTGCATCTGGCGGGCCCCGCCGAGTTGCTGTGCACCCGCGCCCTGCCCGCCCTGGCGCCGCTCGTGGCCGACGGGGTACGACTGCGGGTGGCCGTGGGTCTGACGGACGTACTGCTCGACGAGCTGCGCGCGGGCCGCCACGACCTGGTCATCGCGACCAGCCGCCCGCGCGGCCGCACGCTGACCGCCGCGCCCCTGATGGACGAGGAGTTCGTCCTGGTCGCCGCGCCCGCCTGGGCCGAACGTGTCACGGGGCGCCTGGCCGCCGAGGGTCCCGCGGCGCTGCACGACGTACCGCTGGTCACCTACGCCGAGGACCTGCCCATCGCCCGCCGCTACTGGCGGCACGTCTTCGGCAGGCGCCTCGACTGCCAGGCCGCCGTGACCGTCCCCGACCTGCGAGGCGTCCTGGCCGCGGTGACCGCGGGCGCCGGGTTCACCGTGCTCCCCCGCTACCTCTGCCTGGATGAACTCGGCTCCGGCGCCCTCCTCGCTCTGCACACCCCGGACGAATCCCCCATCAACACCGGTTACCTCGTCCAGCGCCCGGGCTCATCGGACAACCCCCATGTCGCCCGGGTCCACGACCACCTGCTCCAGGCGGGCCGCGCCTGGTGACACCCCGTTGAGTGAAGCCCGCTACTCCCAGGTGAAGTTGGGGTCGACGGGCATGCATTCCTCGTCGTCCGCGCCGTTCAGCAGATCGGCGGACTCCGGCGCCTTGTTGTCGTCGCCGCCCGCACCCTCAGACCCCTCGGACGCCTTCTTCGGGGTGTCGCCCTCGCGCCAGTCCGCGCCCACGACGACCGTGATGCCCGTGACGTCCGTGGACTGCCGCACCGAACTCAGCGGCAGGCCAAGGGCCTTGGCGACCGCCTGGGCGTCACCCTCCAGGTCGGGGCTCGGGTAGCTGATACGTGTCCGCTCCTGCGCGGGGGTCGGCGCGCCGTCCGCCGCGGCCAGGGTGTAGCCCTTGCCCACGAGCAGTTGCGCGACGGCGGTCGCCCGGCCGCGCACCGGGGCCTGGACGTCGGTCCCGGTGCCGTTCCGTACCAGGACACCAGTGTCGGCGGGCTCCCCGACCGGATCGACGGAGACCTCCTCTGTGGGCTTCGTCTTTTTCTTGCTGTCCTTGCTGTCCTCGCTGTCCTTGCCGTCGAGCGCGATGTCCTCGCGGATCAGCCGGAACATCTGCTCGGCCTCGCCCGGCTTGGGCTCGACGCGGTTGCGGTCCACGACCGCGTACTGCCAGGGCATGGTCGTCATCGTCATGCGCTTCGGGTCGACCTTCTTGAGCTCGGTCGAGAGGTCGTAGAGCTTCTTGACCTTGTCGAGTCCTTCGTCGACCTCAAGGACCGATGTGGCCTTCTCGGCGAGGTTGAGCATCTTCCCGGGGTTGGTCAGCGTCGCGTTGGCGCGCAGCTCACGGACCATGGCGCTCATGTACATGTGCTGGGCCTTGGCGCGCGAGATGTCGGTGCCGTCCTCGAAGCCGTACCGCGTGCGCAGCCACTGGAGGGCCTGCTCGCCCTTGACCTTGGTGGTGCCCGCCTCCAGCTTCAGCCCGGAGCCCTTGCCCGTACGGGTGAGTGAGTGGATGTTGTCCTCCACGCAGACCGGCACGCCGCCGACGGCGTCTGCCATCGAGACCACTCCGGCGAAGTCCAGCTTGATGAAGTGGTCGATCCGGATGTCCGTGAGCTTCTCCCAGGTGGCGACCGTGCAGCCGGGGCCGCCACGGCCGAGGCTCAGATTCGTCATCGTCCGGCCGGTGCTCGCCGGGTAGACCTTGCCGGTCTCCGGGTCCCGGCACTCGGGGATCTCCAGCAGGGTGTCGCGCGGCATGCTGACGACGGACATGTTGCTGCGGTCGGCGGAGAGGTGGATCAGCATCTGTACGTCGGCCAGTGGGGGCGAGCCGAAGGTCTCCTTGGCGCCGCCCAGCTTCTGGTTCGCCTCGGAGTCCCGCGCGTCGGAGCCGATCACCAGGATGTTCAACGGCGTCTGGCCCGCGGCGTTGGGGGTGTGCTCGGCGGCCCGCCCCTTGTCGGGCATCGGCGAGGTCTTGATGTTGTTGTCCAAGTGCCGCAGATAGAGGTATCCGCCGCCCGCCGCGACAAGGACAAGACCAGCCAGGGCCGTTGTCCCCCAGAGCAGTATCCGGCCCTTACGACGCCGGGGTCTTGCTCCCCGTCTTGCTCCCCGCGTCGCACCCCGCGTAGGTGGCTGGTCATCATCGCCCGCCTCGCGTCGCGGGTCCTTGCCGAGGTCACCGTCGGCGTGCCTGTCCCGGTGTTCGACCTCCTGCGCGCGCACACTGCCTCGCCCCATGCCAATGCCCTCCCCGAGCTGTGGCCATCCCGTCCGGCCGTCCCCGCTTGTGGCGGGGAGCTGCCCGGTGGGAGTCATTCAGCGCAAACGGATTTGTCCGCTTCCACCCTCTGAATATCTTCCGGCGCCTTCGACGGAGCGGTGATGGACGTCCCCGCGCCCTTGAAGTCGGAGCCCAGGGTGAGCACCATCGCCGGAAGTCCCTGCGCGGTCTGCTCGCCCTCGCCCGGCTTCAGCGCCGAAGCGGGCAGACCCATCAGGTCGGCGAGCTTGCGCGCCTGGTCGGCCTGGCCTTCAGCGTATTCGAGCCTGGTCTTCTTGAGCGGTTCGGGCGCGTTGCCGAGCTGGCTGGCCTTGTTCATGGCGTGCTGGGTCTGCAACCAGGTGAGCGTCGACTGCGCGGCGCCCTGCTTGCCGCTGCCGTTGTAGATGTTGACCCGTACCTCGGAGGCTTCGGCCCTGGGGCCTTCAAGTCGGGCTTCCTCCTCGGCCTTGGCCTTCTTCTTGGCCGCCTTCTTGTCCTTCTCCACCTCGGTCAGTGAGATGTCGTCCCGGATCATGGAGAGCAGTGGCGCTGCTCTGGGCTCGTCGACGACGACCGTGACGGGGGTCTTCTCGGCGGGGTTGTCCTTCACCGGCAGCGTGGTGAAGGTGATGTTCTTCATCTCGGTCTTGCCCAGTTCCAGGCCGAGATCCGTGAGCTTTTTCAGCTTGGCGATCTTCTTGTCCACGGTCAGTGCCTCGACCGCGGCCTCCGCCAGGTCCTTCATCTTCAGCGGGCTGGTGAGCGTGCCCGTCGACTTCATCTCGCGCATCAGCGAAGCCAGGAACTGCTGCTGCTGTTTGATGCGGTCGAGATCGCCCTTGTTTCCGAAGCTGCCCCGAGTACGGACGAACGCCAGGGCGTCGTCGCCCTTGACCCGGTGGTCGCCCGCCGGGAGCTTGAGGTGGGACTTGGGGTCGTCGACGTCCTTGGCCAGACAGATCGGCACACCGCCGACCGCCGTGGACAGCGTCTTGACGGCGTTGAAGTCGACCACCATGAAGTGGTCCGGCACGATCCCGGTGATCTCGGTGACCGTCCGCATGGTGCAGCTCGGCGTACGGCCCAGCTGCCCGAGGCTCTCGTTGAAACGGGTCTGCTGCGTGCCGGGGATGGTCTTTTTGGTGCCGTCCTCCTGCGTGGTCGGACAATCCGGGATATCTGTGACCAGGTCCCGGGGGATGCTCAACGCGGTCGCGTTCGAGCGGTCCTTGGAGACATGCAGCACGATCGTGGTCTCGGCGTGGCCTTCGCTGCCCGCGTCGCCGTACCCCTCGTTGCCCTTGCCGGTCCGCTTGTCGGTGCCGACGATCAGGATGTTGATCGCCCGGTCCTTACTGAAGCCGCCGGTGCTCGCGCCGTCGGCGTCTATGCCGGTGATCTTGCCTTCGAGGTACTGGTAGTAGGCGTACATGCTCCCGGCACCGATGACCAGCGACGCGGCCACCACGAGGCCGGTCCACTTAAGGATCTTCTTGCCCTTGGACTGCCTCGGCTTGCCCTTTCCCCTACGACGGCAGGGTGGGTTCGCCTCTCCCTGGCGGCGGCGTCCGCGCTGGCCCGGCACCTCGCGGCCTGGCACCTCGCGGCCCGGGGCCTCGCGTCCAGGTCGGCCGCGGTCGCGTCCGGGTGCGTCGCGCCCCGGGGCCCCACGGCCCGGGTCCCCACGGCCCGGGGCCGCGGTACGACGGCGGGGGGCGCCGGTCGACGGGCTGGCGGCGGCCCGCCTTGCGCTACGCGGCCCGGGAACGTCCGATCGCCCTGCGGAGGGGGTCAGTCGCAGTTCGTAGTCGCCGGTCTCCGGGTTGAGTACCCACTGGTCTGCGGGGTCGATGTTCTCCGCCCGCCCACGGCCTTGCGCGTCCACGGTTGCTTGCGTCCTCCGTCGGGGCCACGCGGCGCCTCCCCCTCCGAGGCGCCCGTCAGTCGGTCCTGCGGTGCGTGGCCACCTGGCCGGTCGCACCGGATCGCTCACACTATCCGGCCAGGTCAGCGTCGAGCGACGCCGGTGACGGATTCCACGCCCCTACAACTGGGCAATACGTTCCTTTCCCGGCCTGGGACGGGTGGTGTTTGGCGATCGCTTTACTCGCAGGTGGCACGGTCGGCCGTGTTGCCGCGGAAGGTGGGGTCGGAGTCGGGGTCGTCTCCGGGGGGCCGTTGCCGCTCCTGCTCCTGTTCGGGCTCTGGCTCTGGCTCGGGCTCCGGCGGGGTCACCCGCAGCGGAGCGTCCTCGCGCAACCGGTCGAAGAGCCGCCCCGCGTCGGGCTGCACCAACTCGTCCCGGTTCGGGTCATACGCGTACGGCTGACGCGGGACGGTGAGGAACCGCACCTGGTCCGTGGGGATGTCCCGCATGCTGCGCACCAGTTCGTACAGGTCGGTGAGTCCGGCCAGGCCGGGGTCCGTTGTGAGGGACGAGGTCGCCGCGTCGAGTACGGGGTAGAGCTTGGTCGGATTCAGCAGGACGCCGGTGCTCTTGACCTTCTTGACCAGCGCCCCGAGGAATTGCTGCTGGCGGTCCATGCGTTCGGTGTCGCTGCCGTCGCCGAGGGTCTTGCGGGCGCGTACGTAGCCGAGTGCCTGCTCGCCGTTGAGCTTGTGCTTTCCGGCGCTGAGCTTGAGGCGCGCGTCGGGGTCGTCGATCGGGCGCTTGAGGCACACCTCGACGCCGTCCACCGCGTCGACCATCTTCTTGAAGCCCTGGAAGTCCACGATCATGTGATGGTCGATCCGGATGTCGGTGAGCTTCTCGAGCGTACGGATGGTGCAGGCGGCGCCGCCGACCGCGAACGCCGAGTTGAACTGGCCGAACCGCTCCGGAGCGCGGGAGCCGCTCGCCCTGCGACAGCTGGGAATGTCCACCATCAGGTCGCGGGGCAGCGATACGGCGGTCGCGCTGCGCCGGTCGGCGGCGAGGTGCAGCAGGATCGTGGTGTCGGAGCGCTGGCCCCTGTTCCTGCCGTACTCGCTGTTGCCCTGGCCGGAGCGGGTGTCGGAGCCGATCAGCAGGATGTTCTGCGCGTCGTGCGAGGCGGGGGCGGGGCGCTCGCGTTCGTAGCGCTCGAGCTCGGCCGCGGTGCCGGTGTCCTCGGTGATGTTCCCCTCCAGCTTCAGGAAGAGGAGCCAGCCGATCCCGACCGCGGCCAGGGCTATCACGGCGATGGTGAGGGCGGTCCAGCGCAGCCAGCGGCGGCGGCGTCGTCGGCGCTGGGGGGCGTCTGGGGAGTTTGGGGTGTCTGGAGCGGTTGTGGCGTCTGGGGCGTCGGGCGTGGTGGGCGCGGGCGCGTCGTCGGCCGGTTCCTCTGGCTCGGCGGGCGTGCCTGCGGTGTCGGTCACGTCGGCGTCCACTCCTGGCATCGGCGGCGGCGTAACACGCGGCGTAGTGCCGCGTGCCGCGTACCACGTACTGCTACCGAGAATGCGGCCCGCGCCCGGTTCGGGCCTGCGGGCCCGGCTTCGTGTGCGCCGAACGGGTGGACTTTCCGTGCGGCGCGCGAGTATCAGAGCGTGCGCACGACTTCAGAGCCTGCGCGAGCCAGTCCGTGTCAGAGCGCTGTCGTGTCGACCCGTTCGCTCGCCACCCGCTTCTCCAAGCCGCCCTCGCCCAGCTGGTCGAGGTTGCGGCACAGGACGACGGACCCGCCCGCCGCGAGCGGCGCGTACAGACCGGCGGACAGTCCGTCCCAGGTGTCGTACGGCCGTGAGGACAGCAGCCGCGCGCCCGGCGCCAGGCCCAGGTCGCCCGCGTCGGCGGCGGCCCGCGCGATCAGCTCGGCCCCGGACAGCTCCGTACCGCCGACGGCGAGTGCCGGTGCGCCGGGATCGACGGGCGCGTACGGCGCGAAGCGGTCGCCCTGGCCCGGTACTTCGACCGCGTAGTCCAGGAAGCCGGACGGCGGCTGCGGGAAGCGGCCGCCCAGCGGGCGCAGCGCGAGCGCGACCCGTTCGCCCGAGCAGGCGCGGGCCGCGTCCAGGGACTCGGGGCCGCTGACGACCAGGTCGGCGTCGGCCGGGTCGCCGCCGACGTCGGCGAGCACGCCCACCGACGAACAGGCGAGCAGCCACACCGCGGTCTGCCAGTGCGCGGGCAGCAGCAGCGCGAGCCGGTCGCCGGGCTCGGCGGCGAGGTCACCTTGGAGCAGATTGGCGGTCTTGGCCACCCAATTGGCCAAGGTGGCCACGGACAATTCGACGCGCTCGCCCGTCGCGTCGTCGTAGAAGGTCACCAGGGGGCGCCCGGGGTCCGCGGCGAGCGCGGATCGCAGCAGGTCGGCGGGGGTGCGGTCGGTCGCGTTCACGCGGCCAGCGTACGCGGCGCCACCGGGCGCAGGTGCGTGGGCGGTGGAACGCGACGCGCCCGGGATACCGGCGCACCGTCAATTCCCCGATGTGCGAAGCCGCCTGGTTGCCTCCACGATCAACGCCATGCGTGGATTCCTTGCTTCCTCGATCGGTGTCACCTGCACCGCCGCCCTCTGTCTCCCGCTCGTTCTTCCGGCGGGAGCTCAGGCGGCGGTGGCCAGGAGCGCCGCCCCCGTCTCCGCACGTTCCGACTCCGCGGCCGCCGCCGGGTCCACCCAGTCACTGCCGCTCGCGCCCCTTGGCCAAGGCCGTGCGCTGCGCGACGGTGCGGGCGTACGCGACCAGGGCATCGCGCCACGCGACGTGCGGCCCTTCTCCCTCGTCGGCGTCATCTGGGACGACGCGGACGCCGAACTCCACGGCCGGGTCCAGGTCCGTACCCGCGCCGCCGACACCGCCGACTGGTCCGACTGGCAGGACGTCGAGACGCACAACAGCGAGCACGCCGCCGACCCCGGCTCCGCCGAGCGCGAGTCGGGTGAGCGGCGCGGTGCCACGGCCCCGCTCTGGGTCGGCGCGTCCGACGGAGTCGAGGTCCGCGTACGGGCCGAGGAACCGTCCGATGGCGGGCAACCGTCCGATGCCGGGCAAGCGTCCGCCGAGCGCGCCCAGCTCCCCGACGGCCTGCGCCTGGAACTCGTGGACCCGGGCGCCGACCCCGTACGCCCAGCGGACACCACCGCCACCGCCACAGCCACAGCCACCCTGCCAAGGGTCCTGCGCGACGACCCGCAGAGCCAGGGTGCCCAGACCGAAGCCGCCGCCCCCCTCACCGCCGAGGCCGCGGCCAGCTCCGCCGTCAACGCCCAACTGGCTCCGCTCGGCGCCCTGGTCATCCCGGCACTCAGCAAGGAGGAGACCGAGGCCGACCTGGCCGCGGCCCGCGGCGAGATCGCCGGGAAGCCGTACATCGGACCGCGCCCGGGCATCATCACCCGCAAGGGCTGGGGCGCGGACGAAAGGCTCCGCGAACGCTCGTTCCTCTACACCAAGACCGTCAAGGCGGCCTTCGTCCACCACACCGCCACCGGCAACAACTACAGCTGCGCACAGGCGCCCGCGCTGCTGCGCGCCATCTACCGCTACCACACCCTGAGCAGTGGCTGGCGGGACTTCGGCTACAACTTCGCCATCGACAAGTGCGGGAACATCTACGAGGGGCGCGCGGGAGGTGTCACCAAGCCGGTCATGGGTGCCCACACCCTCGGATTCAACTCCAACACCACCGGCATCGCCGTCCTGGGCACCTACACCAGCAAGAAACCCCCGACGGCCGCGCTGAACGCGGTCGCCAAACTCACCGCGTGGAAGCTGGGTCTCTTCGGGCGGAACCCGGAAGGCACGACTTCGCTCACTTCCGGGGGTAGCAATCTCCACGCGAAGGGGAAGAATGTCCGCCTCAACGTGATCTCCGGTCACCGCGACGGCTTCGCCACCGAATGCCCAGGGCGCCAGCTCTACGGCAAGCTGGGCACGGCACGGAGTACATCGGCCCGACTCCAGGGCAGGTGACCTCCGGGCCACCGCGCGGCCTTCGGGCTTAGCGCTTCGGGCTCAGCGCGTCGGGTCTGGCGCCTGAGCCTGGCGCTTCGGGTCTGGCGCTTCGGGGCGGTGCGGCCGGGGACACGCACACTCGGCCGCACCTCGGCCCCGGCAGGAAGCAGAGACCGCATTGGCTGCACAGTCGGCACCCCTGGCACCGGAGGCGATCCTCCTGGTCGGCGGCAAGGGAACCCGCCTCCGCCCGCTCACGGTCCACACTCCCAAGCCCATGGTGCCCGCGGCGGGCGTACCGTTCCTGACGCACCAGCTGGCGCGCGCCAGGGCCGCGGGGGTCGAGCGAGTCGTCCTCGCCACCTCCTATCTGGCCGAGGTGTTCGAGCCGTACTTCGGCGACGGATCATCGATGGGCCTGCGCCTGGAGTACGTCACCGAACGGGAGCCCCTGGGCACCGGCGGCGCGATCCGCAACGCCGCCTCGCACCTCAGCTCCGGCCCGGACGCCCCCGTGCTGATCTTCAACGGCGACATCCTGACCGGCCTGGACATCCCCGCCCTGATCTCGACCCACGAGACGTCCGGCGCGGATGTCTCGCTGCACCTCACGCGGGTCGACGACCCCAGGGCGTACGGACTGGTCCCCACCGACCCGTCCGGCCGGGTGACGGCCTTCCTGGAGAAGCCGCAGACGCCCGCGGAGATCGTGACCGACCAGATCAACGCGGGCGCGTACGTGTTCCGGCGCTCCGTCATCGACACCATCCCCGTCGGCCGCCCCGTCTCGGTCGAACGCGAGACCTTCCCCGAGCTGCTGTCCTCGGGGGTCCACCTCCAGGGCATGGTCGACTCCACCTACTGGCTGGACCTCGGCACTCCACAGGCCTTCGTACGGGGCTCGGCCGACCTGGTTCTCGGCCGCGCCCCGTCTCCCGCCGTGCCCGGCCGCCGAGGGGACCGTCTGATCCTGCCCAGCGCGTCCGTCGCGGCTGATGCCAAGCTCACGGGTGGCACGGTCGTCGGGGCCGGTGCGGTGATCGGCGCGGGCGCGCGGGTCGTCGGCAGTACGGTGCTGGACGGCGCGGTCGTGGAAGAGGGCGCCGTCGTGACGGATTCGCTGGTCGGGGCGGGTGCGCGGGTGGGGGCCCGTACGGTGCTGTCCGGGGCGGTGATCGGGGACGGGGCGGCGGTGGGCCCGGACAACGAGCTGCGTGCGGGTGCCCGGATCTGGTGCGACGCCGTGCTTCCGGCGGGGTGCGTTCGCTTCTCTTCGGACCAGTAGGGGCGGGGGCGGCCGTGGGTCGCCTACGCTCGGACTACCCCCGACTCCGTCCGATGCGTACGTCCGTCTCCCTCTCCCTCCCTCTCCCTCTCCCTCTCCCTCTCCCTCTCCCTCTCCCTCCCTAGGACCCGACGCCCGTGGCAGGCCGCTTCACCCCCACCCGTGACTGGCGCGCGCCGGGCCCCCTGGACCTCCGTCTGGTCCTGGGCCCGCTGCGCCGTGGCCCCGCCGACCCCACCTTCCGGATCACCCCGGACGGTGCGGTCTGGCGGGCCTGCCGTACGCCCGACGGGCCCGGCACGCTGCGCGTCGCCGCGTCCCACGGCGCTGACGGGGGCGGTGGCAGCGGCGGTGGTGGGGCTGTCCGGGCCGCGGCCTGGGGCCCGGGGGCCGACTGGCTGCTGCACCAACTGCCGCACCTGCTGGGTGAGTCAGACGCACCTGAGGCGTTCGAGCCGCGCCATCGGCTGGTCGCCGCGACGGCGCGGCGCCGCCCGGGGCTCCGGCTCACCCAGACCGGCCTGGTCTTGGAATCCCTGATTCCGTCGATCCTGGAGCAGAAGGTCACCACGGACGAGGCCTACCGCGCGTGGCGGCTGCTGGTCCGGAAGTACGGCGAACCCGCGCCGGGTCCCGCATCCGCATCCGCATCCGCGTCCGTATCCGTGCCCGACGGCATGTACGTGATGCCCGCCCCCGGCACCTGGCGGATGATCCCCTCCTGGGAATGGCACCGGGCGGGCGTGGACAACAAACGGGCCAGCACGATCCTGCGGGCCGTCCGGGTGGCGCGCCGCCTGGAGGAGGCGGCGACCATGCCACCGGGCGAGGCCCAGGCCCGCCTGGAACGGGTCCCCGGCATCGGACCCTGGACCTCAGCCGAGACGGTCCAGCGCAGCCATGGCGCACCCGACGCGGTCACCGTCGGCGACCTGCACCTGCCGGGCATCGTCGGCTACGCGCTGACCGGCGCCCGGGACGCGGACGACACGGCGATGCTCGACCTGCTGAAGCCGTACGAGGGCCAACGGCACCGGGCGGCCCGCCTGATCCTGCTCTCCGGCCGCATCCCGCCACGGCGCACCCCGAAGATGCCCAGGGTGGACATCGCCCAGCTGTAGCCGCACCCCGACGCCGTCACCGCACCCCGACCGCGTCACCGTACGGTGATGAAGTCCCGCACGCTGCGCTCCGGGCGATCGCGTGGCTCCTGCGCGGCGCGGCCCACGGCGACGGCCCCCATGGGGTCCCAGTCGGCGGGCAGGTCGAGCGTCTCGCGGACCACGTCCCGGCAGAACATCGTCGACGAGATCCACGCGGAGCCCAGCCGCTCCCCGGCCAGGGCCACCAGGAAGTTCTGAATCCCGGCGCCGGTGGCGACGACGAACATCTCCCGCTCCGCCGCGTCCCGCCGCGTGTCCCCGTACGTGTGTGCCCCGTCGGTCACCAGGCAGGGCACGACCAGGCAGGGCGCCTCGCGCAGCACGTCCCCGCGCCGTATCCGCCGGGCGATGGACTCCTCGGACTTGCCGTCCCGCCGCAGGTCCGCGATCCACGCGTCCCGCATCGCGTCGAGGAGCCGGGTTCGGGAGGCCGCGGACTCCAGCAGGACGAAGCGCCAGGGCGTCGTGTGGTGTGGCGCCGGTGCGGTGACGGCCGCGGCCACCGCGCGCCGCAGGGCTCCGGGGTCGACCGGGTCGTCGGTGAAGGCCCGCACCGTACGCCGCTGGGTCATGGCCTCCCGTACGGCCTCCGACGTGCCGAGGCGGAACATGTCGTTCGGGGCGGTGCGCACCAGCGCCCGTGCGCCGTCCGCCCCGTCGCTGTCCGCCGTCTGGTCGTCGTCGCCCGGCACCAGCCCCGGCAGCCCTCGGAGCACCGCGACCGGCAGCCCCTCGGCCTTGCCCTTGACCAGGTCACCCGCCGCGGCCAGTTCGTCGGCCGTCGCCACGATGGTGGCGCTCAGCGGATTGCCGTACGCGTCGACGCCGCCGCGCAGATCGTCCAGGACCCGCACCCCGCTGGCCCCGATCGCGACATCGGTGACGCCGCTGCGCCAGGGCCGCCCGAAGGTGTCGGTCACCACGACCCCGACCCGTACGCCGAGCGTGTCCCGCAGTCCGTCCCGGATGCGCCGGGCCGACGCGTCGGGGTCCTCGGGGAGCAGCAGGACGGTCCCGGCGGGGGTGTTGGACGCGTCCACACCCGCCGCCGCCATCACCAGCCCCTGACGGTTCTCGACGATGCGCAGCGTCCCGCGCCGTGCCACCACCCGTACGGTCTCGGCGTCGATGGCCGCCTCGCGGTCCGTGGCGGCGAGCACCCGCCCCTCGGCCTTGGAGACGATCTTCGAGGTGACCAGTACGACATCGCCGTCGGCGAGCGAGGGTTCGGCGGCGGCGATCAGCTTGGCCAGGTCGTCGCCGTCCCTGACCTCGGGAATGCCGGGCACCGCCCACACCCGGTACGAGGCCGGGGAGGCTGCGGAAGCCGGGGAGGCTGGGGCGTCCGGGGCGTCCGGGGTGTCCGGGGAGGGCGGGGTCATGTCCGTACCTCCTCGGCCAGCGCCAGCGCCGCGCGCGCCATCTCGGCCGTGGCGTCCAGGTCGGTCATCATCAGCGGCACCGCCCGGCACCGGATGCCCGCCGCCTCGACGCGCTCGACGGTCGCGCCGTCGGCCGTGTCGACCAGCCAGCCGTCCAGCAGGCCCGAGCCGTAGTGCTCGGCGACCGCGGCGGCGCTGGACTCCACGCCCACCGCGGCGAGCATCTTGTCGGCCATCCCCCGCACGGGCGCGTCCCCGACGATCGGGGAGAGGCCCACGACCGGCACCCCGGCGTCGGCGATGGCTTCCCTGATGCCCGGCACCGAGAGGATGGTGCCGACGCTGACGACCGGGTTGGACGGCGGGAAGAGCACGACGTCGGCCGCGGCGATGGCCTCCAGGACACCGGGCGCGGGCTTCGCCTGCTCCGCGCCGACCGGCACCACGGCCAGCGCGTCCACGGAAGCCCGCAGCCGTACCCAGTACTCCTGGAAGTGCACGGCCCTGCGCTCGCCCTCCAACTCGACGGCGACATGGGTCTCAACCCGGTCGTCGGACATCGGGATGAGCCGTACACCCGGCTGCCACCGGTCGCACAGGGCGTCGGTCACCGCGCTCAACGGGTAGCCCGCGCCCAGCATCTGCGTACGCACGATGTGGGTGGCGAAGTCCCGGTCGCCGAGGCCGAACCACTCGGGTCCCACGCCATACGCGGCGAGTTCGCTCTTGACCTGGAAGGTCTCGTCGCTGCGGCCCCAGCCCTGGTCTTCGTTGATGCCACCGCCGAGCGTGTACATCACGGTGTCGAGGTCGGGGCAGACCTTGAGGCCGAACAGGTGAATGTCGTCACCGGTGTTGCCGATGACGGTGATGTCAGCGTCGGGTGTGGCGGCCTTGAGGCCGCGAAGGAAACGGGCACCACCGATGCCGCCGGCCAGAACAACAATGCGCATGCACGCAGTCTGTCAGGCGACACTGACAGTGTGGGCGCCCGGGGAGCACTGGGCCGAACGCATCGGCATCTCGGTCAGACCGGGGAAGTAGACGTGCAGGCTGACGGCGGGTTCGAGGGTCTCGTTGACCACTTCGTGTACGTAACCGGGCGCGAACACCCGCTGTGCTCCGGAGCCGAGTTCGCGGGCGACCTGGGCCTGTTCGGTCGTGCTGCGCTCGGTCGTGCCGCGTTCGATAGTGCTGCGTTCGATGGTGGCGCGTTCGGTCAACCGGCCGTCCAGGACGGTCAGTACGCCGGAGGACTGGCCGTGGTCGTGCCGCCCGCTGCCCTGCCCGGGCACCCAGCTGAGCAGCCAGACCTCGTAGCCGGGTCCCGTGCGCAGCCGGTGGTACCAGCGGCTGGTGGCGTCGTACTCGACGAGGTGTTCCCACTGGGAGCGGTCGGCGGCGATGGAGCGGGCCAGGCCCACGAAGTCGGCCACGGTCTCGGGGTGCTCGCGGGGGGCCTTGAGGAGGTGCGGGACCTCGAAGAGGTCGCCGGCGATCTGCAGGTCACTGTCGCTGCTGTTCATCGGGCGGTGGTTCCTCGGCATTGAGTGCTGGGGTGTCGCGGAGCAGTCGCCCGGGTCACGGGCGGGAGGGGCATCGCCCGGATCGCGGGCCAGAGGCGGGGGTGGTGCGGTGGTGAAGCTGGAGCGCGGTGAGGCTCAACAGCTGGAACAGCAACAGCTCAGACAGCTCTGACAGCTCATGCGGGCAGCGCGGAGCGGACCACTGGCGTGGGTCCGGGTCGGCGCTGAGGTCGCGAGCATGCCCCATAGGAGACCGGCTCACACGTCCAGCTGTCAACTTGATGTCCGTATTGCGAGACATGTTTCACCGCATCCGGTTGTTCTTCCCGGTGAAAGGTTTGTGCATCCGACGCGCGGGACATGTGGGGCCCCATCCGGGCGGGTAAACCTCGCGGTCCCGTGATCTGACTGTGATCAGGCTCGCTTTGGTGCTCGAAGGGCAACGAGATCAAACTCCAAGCCGTCCTTCCTGTTATCGGCAGGGCGCGTGGAGGGGTCAGCGGGGCCAGCGCCAAGTGTCATGGTTTAGGCCGATTTGAACACTTTCCGCAAACCCTTGGTTCCGCAGAGTGAATAAGAGGCCCAATAGCAGATCTCGGCTTGACTGGCCTGGATCAGCACACTTGTAATTTCACTCGTGTCGTTCAGCCGAAACCGGTAGCGGCAGCATCACGGGGACTGCACAGACAGACGAGGGGCGCACATGACCGAGCTGTTCGAACAACTGCTGGTCGAGGACGCGGAAGACGAGATCGGCTGGCAGGAGCGCGCACTCTGCGCCCAGACCGACCCCGAGTCCTTCTTCCCCGAGAAAGGCGGCTCGACGCGTGAGGCCAAGAAGGTCTGCCTCGCCTGTGAGGTCCGCTCCGAATGCCTCGAATACGCGTTGGCCAATGATGAGCGATTCGGAATCTGGGGTGGCTTGTCGGAACGTGAACGCCGCCGACTGAAGAAGGCCGCGGTCTGAAAGGTTCCTGTTTAGTCGAACGTTATGTCGAACGGTCCGCTGTCCGTGGGTTATCCACAGGCAGCGGACCGCTGTGTTGTCAGCCGTTAGTGTGGCCCCCGTCCGAGACCTCAGTGCCCCCGCGGGGCGCAGGAGTCCACCGCAACCCACCGAACCGGGGCCCGTACCTCGATGTCCGCGCACAGCCACCCGGCGGTCCCGCACGACGCCGCCGCACCCGAGTTCCCCCGGCACGTCGTCACCGCCGTACTCGTCTCGCATGACGGCGCCCGCTGGCTGCCCGAAGCGCTCGCCGGCCTCGTGGGCCAGGAACGCCCCGTGCAGAACGCCATCGCCGCCGACACCGGCAGCGCCGACGACTCCGCCGCGCTCGTCACCGAGGCGCTGGGCGCCCAGCGGGTACTGCACCTCGCCCGGCGCACCGGATTCGGCACCGCCGTGGACGAGGCGGCCCGTACGGCCGGTGTCCTCACCCCCGACGACCTGCCCTACCTGAAGCGGCCCAGCGGCTGGGACCCGGTCAGCAGGACCTGGCGTGACGACGCGTACGACCTCCCGGACCTGCCGTACGGCGAGCCGGTGCAGTGGCTCTGGCTGCTGCACGACGACTGCGCGCCCGAACCCGACGCGCTCGCCGAACTGCTGCGCCGCGTCGAGGGAGAGCGGGAGGCCGGGCGTGACGTCGCGATCGTCGGCCCCAAGCTGCGCGGCTGGTACGACCGCCGCCAGCTCCTCGAAGTTGGCGTCACCATCGCCAACAGCGGCCGTCGCTGGACCGGCATCGACCGCCGCGAGCAGGACCAGGGCCAGCACGACCAGCCGCGCCCCGTGCTGTCCGTCTCGACCGCGGGCATGCTGATCCGCCGCGATGTCTACGAGGAGCTCGGCGGCTTCGACCGCAAGCTCCCCCTGATGCGCGACGACGTCGACCTGTGCTGGCGCGCCCACGCCGCCGGACACCACGTACTCATCGCGCCGGACGCGGTACTGCGGCACGCGGAGGCATCCGCCCGCGAGCGCCGCACAGTGGACTGCGTCGGGCGTACGGCAGCGAGCCCGCACCGCGTCGACAAGGCGGGCGCGGCCTACACCCTGCTCGTCAACGCGCGCGCCGTCGCGCTGCCCTGGGTCCTGCTCCGGTTGACGCTCGGCACCGTACTGCGCACGATCGCCTACCTGGTCGGCAAGGCGCCGGGTCAGGCACTTGACGAGATCGCCGGACTCCTCGCCACCGTGCTGCGGCCCGGCCGGATCATGAGTGCCCGGCGCCGCCGCGGCAAGGCCGCCGTCGAAGCGTCCGAGCTGCGCCCGCTCTTCCCGCCGCCCGGCGCGACCGTCCGGGCCACCGTCGAGCAGGTCGCCTCCAGCCTGGGCGGCCGGGCCGACACCGAAAGCGCCTCAGCCGGGCGGCACGGCGCCGTCGAGTCCGGTCCCGGCGACGACGACGCGGACTATCTGGAGATCGAGCAGTTCGCCCGCGCCAAGCGGCTCGCACGCAAGCCAGGACCGCTGCTCTTCGCCGCCCTGCTGCTCGTCTCGCTGGTCGCCTGCCGTGCGCTGATCGGCGGTGGCGCGCTCACCGGCGGCGCGCTGCTGCCCGCGCCCGCCGACCCCAGCGAGCTGTGGGCGCGTTACCTGGACGGCTGGCACGCGGTCGGCACCGGCAACACCGAGTCGGCGCCGCCCTATCTCGCCCTCGTCGCCGCACTGGCCACGCTGCTCTTCGGCTCCACCGGGCTCGCGGTCACGGTGCTCCTCGTCGGCTCGGTGCCGCTGGCCGGGGCGGCGGCGTACTTCGCCTCGCGGCCGCTAGTCAGCTCGCGGCTGCTGCGGGCCTGGGCGTCCGTCGCGTACGCCCTCCTGCCCGCCGTCACCGGGGCACTCGCGGGCGGCAGGATCGGCACCGCCGTCCTGGCGATCCTGCTGCCACTGATCGCCCGCGCCGGGATCTCCGCGGCCGGACTGCACACCGACTCCTCCGGCACCTCGGCCACCTCCGACTCCTCCGGCACCTCGCCCGAGGGGGCGAGCACGGCGAGTGCGCCGGGCGCGCGCGGAAGCTGGCGCGCCACCTGGACGTACGCGCTGCTGCTCACCATCGCGACGGCCTTCACGCCGAGCGTCTGGCCGATCGCGCTGGTCCTGGGTGTCGCGCTGCTGGTCCTGCGCCGCCGCGACCTCATCGCCTACGGGCCGCGGTTCCTCGCCGCGCTCGGCACACCGCTGCTGATCCTCGCCCCCTGGTCGCTCTCACTGCTGCCGTTCGGTTTCTTCCGCGCCACCGGCCTGGAGTACGGCGAGGGTTCCGCCGAACCGCTCGACCTGCTCGGCATCAGCCCCGGTGGCCCCGGGGCAGCGAGCGGACTGCTCATGCTCGGCGTCGTGCTCGCCGCGCTCGCCGCGCTGCTGCGCCAGGACCGGCGGCTGGCGATCAGCGGCGCCTGGACCGTCGCGCTCACCTCGCTCGTCGTCGCCGTCCTCGCCAACAACTCCGGCTGGTCCGGGCCCGCGACCCTCGTGTACGGCATCGCGCTGCTCGCCGCCGCCGTACTCGGCGCCGACGGGGCCCGTTTCCGGGTGGCCGAGCAGAGCTTCGGCTGGCGCCAGCCGGTGGCGGTGCTGATCGCGCTCGCCGCCGCGGCCGGACCGCTGCTGGCTGCCGTGGGCTGGATGATCCGCGGCGCGGACGGCCCACTGGAACGCCGTGACCCGGTACAGGTACCCGCGTTCGTCGCGGAGGAAGCGGGCACCCGGGACCAGGCCCGCACCCTGGTGCTCGGCGGCGACAAGGCGTCAGAGGTCGCGTACACGCTGGTACGCGGCTCCGGCGCCCGGCTCGGCGACGCCGAACTGACCGCGGCGGGCGGCACCAACAGCCGACTCGACAAGGCCGTCGCCCACCTCGTCGCGGGCTCCGGCGCGGACCAGGCCGACCAGCTCGCCCCGTTCGCGGTGCGCTACGTCCTCGTACGCGACGGAGCCCCCCGCGCCATGAGCCGCGTACTGGACAGCACACCCGGTCTCACCCGGCTCAGCCAGCAGGACGGCAGTGCGCTGTGGCGGGTCGACCAGGAGGTCGCGCGGGCCACGATCGTGCCCGAGTCCGGCGCGCCACGGCCCGTACCGGCCGGACCCGTCGAAATCCACACCAAGATCCCCGCTGGCCAGGACGGCCGGGTGCTCCGCCTCGCCGACGCGGCGGCGGACGGCTGGACGGCGACACTGGACGGCAGGCCGCTGACCACGACGACGCTGGACGGCTGGGCTCAGGGCTTCGAACTCCCGGCCTCCGGCGGGCGCTTGGACGTCACCTACCAGGCGTCGGGTGCCCACACCGGCTGGCTGTGGGCACAGGGCGCGCTCGGCGTCGTCCTGGTGGTGCTCGCGCTGCCCGGGCGCCGACGCACCGTCGACGACGACCTTCCGGAGGTGGAGACCCCGGTACCGGCCCAGCCGGTGGCTGGAGAGGGACGCAGGGCGCGCAGGCTGCGTGCCCAGAACGAGCAGGACGCTCCGCTCGCCGAAGGACCGCCCCCACCGCCGCGGCAGGCACCGGCCGAGGTGCCCCAGCAGCCGTCGTACGACCAGTGGGACACGAACGCGCAGGCGGGCGCCGCCCCTGGGGCGTACGCGCAACAGCAGTACCAGGGCGACGGCGCGCAGTACCCACCGGACGGGTACGCCCCGCCAGGCTCGTACGACCAGCCGTACCAGGCCGATCCGTACCAAGCCGATCCGTACCAGGCTGCCCCCTACCGGGCCGATCCCTATCAGGGGGCCCAGTACGACCCGTACGCGTACGACGGCCAGTCGTACGGGCAGCAGCCCGGCGGACAGCCCCACGAGCCGCAGTCATATGACCCCTACCGTGAGCGCCCCGACGGGAGCCAGCAGTGAACCGCACCACCCTCTCGCTGATCGCGGCGGGCGTCGCGCTCGCCGCCGTCACGGGTTTCGCCACGCTCACCGCGCCAGACGGCACCCAGGACGGGGGAGCGCAGGCGGCGGCCCAGCGGCCCGTCGAGCGATCGACCCTGCTCTGCCCGGCGCCGAGTGCATCGGATCTCGCGGAAACGGCATACACCTCCTTCACTCCCAAGACCTCCGGAACCTCCGGGGGCAAGGGCTCGGCTGAAGTTCAGGGCGCGCCAAACGAGGCGGCGGGCAAGACCAAGGCGGCGGACAAGGCCAAGCCCGTCCTCGAACCGAAGGCACCCGGAAAGCCCGTGGCAGGCGAGGTCTCCGGCGCCGAAGCCCCCGCACTGATCGGTACGGCCACGGGCGCGCTCGCCCCCGGCTGGACGGTCCAACAGACCACGCGGGTCACGGCGGGCGGCGGCCGCGGTCTGCTGGGCGTCACCTGCTCAACGCCCGGCACGGAGTTCTGGTTCCCGGGAGCCAGTACCGCCAAGAACCGCAGCGACTATGTCCACTTGACGAACCCGGACGACTCCGTCGCCGTGGTCGACATCGCACTGCACGGGCCAGCGGGCGCGATCAAGTCCGAGACCGGCGAGGGCATCCAGGTCCCGCCCCGGTCCACCGCCTCGGTGCTGCTGTCCACGCTGACCGACAGCGCGGACGTCGAGGACAGCGTGGACGTTGAGAACGACGAGGACGGCGCGGATGCGGAGGACACCGACGGAGACTCCGACAAGGCCGCCTCAGACACATCAGACACATCGGATACATCAGACACGTCAGACACGGCGGTGACGAACCTGACGGCCCACGTCACCGCACGCTCCGGCCGCGTAGGCGCCTCCGTACAGGCATCGGACGACCAGCTGGGCGCCGACTGGCTGCCCGCGTCCGCCGACCCCGCCGCCACCGTCGTCCTGCCCGGCATCCCGAAGGACGCGACCGATGTGCGCCTGGTGGCCTTCGCGCCCGGCTCCGACGACGCCGACCTGAAGGTGTCCATCGCCGGTCCGAACGGATTGATCACCCCGGCGGGAAACGAGACCCTGCACGTCAAGGGAGGGATGACGGCCGCCGTCGACCTCGGTGACGTCACCAAGGGCGAGCCCGGTTCGCTGCTGCTCACGCCAGTAGACGAGGAGTCGCCCGTAGTGGCGGCGCTGCGGGTCACCCGGGGCAAGGGCGACCAGCGGGAGGTGGCCTTCATCCCAGCCGCGGGCCCGGTCGGGGACCGGGCGACGGTGGCCGAAAACCATGCCAAGGGCACCACCCTGTCCCTGGTGGCCCCGGACAAGACCGCCAAGGTCCGGGTCACCGCGTCGGCGGGCAGCGAGGGCGGCTCGCCGGTGACCAAGACGTACGAGGTCAAGGGCGGGACGACCCGCGAGATCGAATCGCTCGTACCGAACGGTCTGAAGGGGGCCTACGCGCTGACGGTCGAGCAGTTGTCCGGCACGGTCCACGCGGCGCGCACGCTCGAAATGCCCGAGGACGGCGTGCCGATGTTCACCGTGCAGACCCTCCGGGACGACCGGGGGACGGTCGCGGTTCCGGACGCCAGGCAGGACCTCTCCGTGCTCGGGGACTGACGCGCTCAGTCCTCGCCGTACCGGGGATCGATCGTCTCGGGAGACAGCCCGAGCAGTTCGGCGACCTGTTCCACGACGACCTCGTGGACGAGGATCGCGCGCTCTTCGCGGTTCTTGGTACGGATCTCCACCGGCCGCCGGTAGACGACGACGCGCGCGGGCCTGCCCTCACGCGCGGCGATCGTGCCGCCCAGCGGGACGGACTCGCCCCAGCCGTCCGCCGCGTCGGCCGGGCGGTCCAGGCGCGGCACGTCGAGCACCAGGAACTCGATGTCGGCGAGCTGCGGCACCCGCCGCTCGATGCGCTCGACCGAGTCCTGCACCAGATCCATGAACACCTCAGACCGGCTTGCCGAGAGTGGCACCTGAGGGGGAGCCACCGGGCCGCGCATGCCCCGGCCATGGCGGTCGCGGCGGCGGGGCCTGGGGTCGGCGGAGGGGGGCGGTACGGGCTTGTCCATCACTGACGCAGCGTAGTCCTCCGCACCACCGGTTCTCCCTCTGGCGCAAGGCCTGTCGTTTCCTGACCGTTCCAGCCAGACTTCGGCCCGATTGCGGTTGATTCACGGACCATCGCCCGCATGGCAAATGACGGCATTTATGCCAGGTAGTGACCGCGTTCACCATCAGTGGCCCTTCTGTGTCCTGAGGTCCCCGCAGGTCAGCCCCGTGGCTTTAGCGGCACCGAGGGGAGGATTCACGCCACGACACGGTGGGGTGACCTCGCGGAGAGTCGTCGCAGCCCGCTCAAGAGTGCGGTACCGTCCAACATCGTGAGCCCTGTACGTCGCTGTTCGCGCACCGCTTGCGGCCGTCCCGCCGTCGCGACGCTGACGTACGTCTACGCCGACTCGACGGCCGTACTCGGACCGCTCGCGACCTACGCCGAACCCCACTGCTACGACCTGTGCGCCGAGCACTCCGAGCGCCTGACAGCGCCACGCGGCTGGGACGTCGTCCGGCTCACCGACGGCGCGGGCCCCACCCGCCCCAGCGGCGACGACCTCGAAGCCCTCGCCAACGCCGTACGCGAAGCCGCCAGGCCCCAGGAGCGCGCGGCACAGGCCGGTGGAGACGGCCCGCGGGCGGCGGACCCGATGGAGGTCGCACGCCGAGGTCACCTACGCGTACTGCGGTCTCCCGACGCCTGACCACCGTTCCCGGAACCACTGTCAGTCCGGCCGGGTAGTTTTAGCTGTCCGCGCAGGACTCACAGGGCTCAGAGGACTCGCGCCGGGCTTACAGGACGCAGAACTCAGGACGTAGGGGAGAGGGTTGGCCGTGGCTGATTTGTCGCAGATCGTGAAGGCGTACGACGTGCGAGGGGTGTACCCGGATCAGCTGGACGACCGGCTCGCGAAACTCTTCGGCGCGGCCTTCGTCGAGGTCACCGGAGCGGACGCGATCGTGGTGGGCCACGACATGCGCCCCTCGTCGCCCGGCCTGGCGTCGAACTTCGCCCAGGGCGCGATGTCTCGTGGCGCCGACGCGACGGTGATCGGCCTCTGCTCCACGGACCAGCTGTACTACGCCTCCGGCGCGCTGGATCTGCCGGGCGCGATGTTCACCGCCTCGCACAACCCCGCGCAGTACAACGGCATCAAGCTGTGCCGGGCCGGTGCCGCCCCTGTCGGCCAGGACACCGGGCTGGCCCAGATCCGCGAGCTGGTCGAGCAGTGGCTCGCCGACGGCGTCCCGCCGAGCCCGCGCCCCGAGGGCAAGCTGACCGAGCGGGACACTCTCCAGGACTACTCGGCCCACCTGAAGTCCCTGGTCGACCTCACCTCCATCAGGCCGCTGAAGGTCGTCGTCGACGCGGGCAACGGCATGGGAGGCCACACCGTCCCCACCGTCTTCGCCGGGCTGCCGCTCGACCTCGTCCCGATGTACTTCGAGCTGGACGGCACCTTCCCCAACCACGAGGCCAACCCCCTCGACCCGGCGAACATCGTCGACCTGCAGAAGCGCGTCCGCGAGGAGGGCGCCGACCTCGGCATCGCCTTCGACGGCGACGCGGACCGCTGCTTCGTCGTCGACGAGCGCGGCGAGGGCGTCTCCCCGTCTGCGGTCACCGCACTGGTCGCCGCCCGCGAACTAGCCAGGAACGGCGGCGCGGGCACCGTCATCCACAACCTCATCACCTCGTGGTCCGTCCCCGAGGTGGTGCGGGAACACGGCGGCACGCCGGTGCGCACCCGAGTGGGCCACTCCTTCATCAAGGAGGAGATGGCGAAGTCCGGCGCCATCTTCGGCGGCGAGCACTCCGCGCACTACTACTTCAAGGACTTCTGGAACGCCGACACCGGCATGCTGGCCGCCCTGCACGTCCTCGCCGCCCTCGGCGGCCAGGACGGCCCGCTGTCCGAGCTGGTCGCGCAGTACGACCGGTACGCGGGCTCCGGCGAGATCAACTCCACCGTCGCCGACCAGCAGGGCCGCACGGCCGCGGTGAAGGCCGCGTACGAGCACCAGGACGGCGTCACCATCGACGAGCTCGACGGGCTCACCGTGGCGGGCTCGGACTGGTGGTTCAACCTCCGCCCCTCCAACACCGAGCCACTCCTGCGCCTGAACGTCGAGGCGCGCGACGCGGCCAGGATGTCCCAGGTACGCGACGAGGTCCTCACCCTCGTCCGCGGATAGCCGAGTAGCGCAGGCCTCCGGCACGTACCGGGCGCCGTCGAGCCACACCACGCTCGACGGCGCCCGCTCACCCCGACCGGCTGCGTCGAGCCCCGGCATCCGCGGGTGCCGTACCCCGGCGCGGCACCCCACACGGCGGTACGCTGACCAGGCTGCATTTCATGCGAAACCGCCAGTGAACCCGTCAGTGAATCCGCCAGTGAACCCCCACCAGTGAATCCGCCCGCACCCGTCCGGATTCGCCGTTCGAAAGGACCCACCCCCATGCCGCTCGAAGCCGGCCTCCTGGAGATCCTCGCCTGCCCGGCCTGCCACGCCCCCCTCAAGGAGACGGACAGCGAGCTGCTCTGCACCGGCCAGGGCTGTGGCCTCGCCTACCCCATCAAGGACGGCATCCCCGTACTGCTCGTCGACGAGGCCCGCCGCCCCGCATAAGGCCCGGCGCCTCCGGCACACCACCGGGCGCGGTGCACCCCCGGCACACCCGACATCGGCGATCGGAGATTAACCCTCGTGCTCGACGACTCGCTCCTCGACGACCCCCAGGCACTCGCCCGATCCGACCGCCGCGGGCTGCTGCGTGGCGCGGCGGAGGCTGGGGCCCGCGTGCGTACCGCTGTCCGGCACGCGGCCGAGGCAGGCATCACCGAGCTCAGACCGGACGGCCGCCCCCGCTCCGTCCTCATCGCGGGCCCCGGCACCGCCGCCACCGGCGTGGCCGACCTGCTGGGTACGCTCGCCGGCGCGGGATGCCAGGTCACCGGACTGCGCCCCACCGGCGTCGCACCCGCCGCCGGCGCCCTGCGCTGGTCGCTGCCCGGCTGGGCCGGCCCCGTCGACCTGCTCCTGATCGCCACCCCGGACGGCACCGAACCCGGCCTTGAGGTCCTCGCCGACCAGGCCTACCGGCGCGGCTGCACCGTGGTCGCCGTCGCTCCGGCCCGCTCGCCCCTGGCCGAGGCGGTCAGCGGAAAGCACGGCCTCACGGTCCCGATGGCCACCGCACCGTACGAAGAGGCGCAGGATGAGTACGACGAGGCCACCGTGTCCGGCCTGGACGCCCTGTGGGCCCTGCTCACCCCGCTGCTGCTGCTCCTCGGCAGGACCGGCCTGGTCGACGCCGACCCCGGCACCCTGCAGAAGGTCGCCGACCGCCTGGACCGCACCGCCGAGCGTTGCGGCCCCGCCATCGCCACGTACAGCAATCCGGCCAAGACACTCGCCGCCGAGCTCGACGAGTCCCTTCCGCTGATCTGGACCGAGGGCCCTGCCGCTGGCCCCGCCGGCCGCCGCTTCGCCGCCCTGCTCGCCGAGCTGGCCGGCCGCCCCGCGCTGGCCGCGGAACTCCCCGAGGCGCTGCCCGCTCACGGCACCCTGCTGGTTGGCTCCCTCGCGGCCGGCGCCGACCCCGAGGACTTCTTCCGCGACCGCGTCGAGGAGTCGCAAGCCCTGCGCGCCCGCGCCGTACTCCTGCGCGACCGCCCCGCCGGCGGCCTCAGCGCGGCCCCCGCCGCCCGCGAACTGGCCCTCAGCCACGGCACCGCGATCAGTGAGCTCGAACCCGAAGAGGGCAGCGAACTCGAGGCACTCGCGGAGATGATCGCCGTCACAGATTTCGCCGCCGTTTACCTGGCGCTCGCTTCCATGGGTCGATCATGACCAACGTCGCTCGTCCCTCGTACGGCAGAAACGTACGTATGACCTGAAAGAGCCCTCATGGACCGCCTCACCAACACCATCCGCCCCTACGCCTGGGGTTCGACCACCGCCATCCCGGAACTCCTCGGCGTCGAACCGACCGGTGAACCGCAGGCCGAGATGTGGATGGGCGCCCACCCCGGCGCGCCCTCCCGCACGGAGCGCGGGCCGTTGAACGAGGTGATCTCGGCCGACCCCGAACGGGAACTCGGCCCGGAAGCCGTCGCCAAGTTCGGGCCGCGGCTGCCCTTCCTGTTCAAGATCCTCGCGGCCGGCGCCCCCCTCTCCCTCCAGGTCCACCCCAACCTCGCGCAGGCGAAAGAGGGGTACGAGGACGAGGAGCGCCGGGGCGTCCCGATCGACGCCCCGCACCGCAACTACAAGGACGCCAACCACAAGCCCGAACTGATCTGCGCGCTCACCCCCTTCGACGGGTTCTGCGGCTTCCGCGCCCCCGCCGACACGGCACGGCTGCTCGAAGCCCTCGACATCGACTCCCTCAAGCCGTATGTCGACCTGCTGCACGCCCACCCCGAAGACGCCGCCCTGCGCGAGATCCTGACGGCCGTACTGAGCGCGGACCACGACGAGATGGCCGCCACCGTCACCGAGACCGCCGCCGCCGCGGAGCGCCTGGGCGGCGCGTACGCCCCCTACGCCACGCTCGCCCACCACTTCCCCGGCGACCCCGGCGTCCTCGCCGCGATGCTGCTCAACCCCGTCCAACTGCAGCCCGGTGAGGCCCTCTACCTCGGCGCTGGTGTGCCGCACGCCTACCTGGGTGGCCTAGGCGTCGAAATCATGGCCAACTCCGACAACGTCCTGCGCTGCGGCCTCACACCCAAGCATGTGGACGTCCCCGAACTCCTGCGCGTCGTTCACTTCGAGCCCACCGACCCCGGCGTGCTGCGCCCCGAGGCGGACCCGGACGGCGAGGAGGTCTACGCCACCCCCATCGACGAGTTCCGGCTCTCCCGCCTGGTGCTGGCCGAAGGCTCCGCGCCCCGCGACCTCACCGCCCGTACGCCGCAGATCGTGCTGTGCACGGCGGGCACCGTACGGGTGGCCGAATGCGAGCTCGCACCCGGCCAGTCGGTGTTCGTTCCGGCTGGTGAGCGGGCTGGACTCGACGGCAGCGGCACCGTCTTCCGTGCCACTGTGGTGGTCTGACTCACAGTCGCCCCGATCGTGCTGCGACAATGTCTCGCCGCGCCTGGCATGAGCGCGGCATGTCAAGCACATGAAGGGACATCCGACTCAGATGAGCGCGTCAGGCGGTACCAAGGCGATCGTGGCGGCACTCGTTGCCAACCTCTCGATCGCGGTAGCGAAGTTCGTGGCCTTCGTCTTCAGTGGCTCGTCATCGATGCTCGCCGAGAGCGTGCACTCGCTCGCCGACTCCGGCAACCAGGGCCTGCTGCTGCTCGGCGGCAAGAAGGCGCAGCGCGAGGCGACCCCGCAACACCCCTTCGGCTACGGCCGCGAGCGCTACATCTACGCCTTCCTGGTCTCGATCGTGCTCTTCTCGGTCGGCGGCATGTTCGCCCTCTACGAGGGCTACGAGAAGGTCCAGCACCCGCATGAACTGGAGCACTGGTACTGGCCGGTGGGCGTCCTGGTGTTCGCGATCATCGCCGAGACCTTCTCCTTCCGGCTGGCCATCAAGGAGTCGAATGCGATCCGCGGCAAGCAGTCCTGGAAGGACTTCATCCGCCACTCCAAGGCCCCCGAGCTGCCGGTCATCGTGCTCGAGGACCTCGGCGCACTCGTCGGCCTGATCCTGGCCCTCGCCGGCGTCAGCCTGGCCCTGGCCACCGGCAACGGCGTCTGGGACGGCATCGGCACCCTGTGCATCGGTGTCCTGCTCATCCTGATCGCGATCGTTCTGGCCGTCGAGACCAAGTCGCTGCTGCTTGGCGAGGCCGCCGGGGTGGACGAGGTCAAGAAGATCGAGGCCGCGCTCGTGGACGGCGAGACCGTCACCCACCTCATCCACATGCGCACGCTCCACCTGGGCCCGGAGGAGCTGCTGGTCGCCGCCAAGATCGCGGTACGGCACGACGAGACGGCCGCTGATATCGCCGCCGCGATCGACGCTGCCGAGGAACGCATCCGCACCGCCGTCCCGATCGCCCGCGTCATCTACCTGGAGCCGGACGTCCACAGCGCGGCCGCCGCGGCGGCCGGCGCCGATCCCGCCGCGTCGCCGGGCGGACCCACCCCGGACCACTGACACGCGTGGCGGACACGTTCGGCGTAGCGCTGGCGTGACAGGAGTCGGCTGCTGTCGGCTGGAGGGGGACTGGGACGCACTGGGCCGATCGGTGTAGATTCGTGACCAGAGCCAGACGTCGCTGCTGATGGCGGTCGGGCGGCCCGTTATGCGGGCCGGCCGAGGGAGAGAGGGCCTCCGACGGACTGTTCCGAGTGCCCGGGCATTCGTGTGCCCGCCGCCGCAGATCAGCCATGCCCGACCTCGACCCACCACGAGGAGCAGCTCCTTATGACCACTGTCGACAGCCGACAGGACTTCAAGGTCGCCGACCTTTCCCTTGCCGCGTTCGGCCGCAAGGAGATCACGCTCGCCGAGCACGAGATGCCCGGCCTGATGTCGATCCGCCGTGAGTACGCGGAGGCGCAGCCGCTGGCCGGTGCTCGGATCACGGGTTCGCTGCACATGACCGTGCAGACGGCCGTACTGATCGAGACCCTGGCCGCGCTCGGCGCGGAGGTCCGCTGGGCGTCCTGCAACATCTTCTCCACCCAGGACCACGCCGCCGCCGCCATCGCGGTCGGTCCGAACGGCACTCCGGACAACCCCCAGGGCATCCCGGTCTTCGCCTGGAAGGGCGAGACGCTGGAGGAGTACTGGTGGTGCACGGAGCAGGCGCTGACCTGGCCGAACACCCCCACCGGCGGCCCGAACATGATCCTGGACGACGGCGGCGACGCCACGCTCCTGGTGCACAAGGGCGTCGAGTACGAGAAGGACGGCAAGGTCCCGTCCGTGGACACCGCCGAGTCCGACGAGCACCGCGTCATCCTGCAGGTCCTCAACGACACCATCACCGAGGGCTCGCAGAAGTGGACCAAGCTGGCTTCGGAGATCCGTGGAGTCACGGAGGAGACCACGACGGGTGTCCACCGCCTCTACGAGATGCACCGTGACGGTCAGCTGCTCTTCCCCGCGATCAACGTGAACGACGCCGTCACCAAGTCGAAGTTCGACAACAAGTACGGCTGCCGCCACTCGCTGATCGACGGCATCAACCGGGCCACGGACGTCCTGATCGGCGGCAAGACCGCCGTCGTGTGCGGCTACGGGGACGTGGGCAAGGGCTGCGCGGAGTCGCTGCGCGGCCAGGGTGCCCGGGTGATCGTCACGGAGATCGATCCGATCTGCGCGCTGCAGGCGGCGATGGACGGTTACCAGGTGGCCACGCTGGAGGATGTGGTGTCGCAGGCGGACATCTTCATCACCACGACGGGCAACAAGGACATCATCATGGCCGCGGACATGGCCAAGATGAAGCACCAGGCGATCATCGGGAACATCGGCCACTTCGACAACGAGCTGGACATGGCGGGCCTGGCCGCAGTCCCCGGGATCGTCAAGGACGAGGTCAAGCCGCAGGTGCACACCTGGACCTTCCCGGACGGCAAGGTCCTGATCGTGCTGTCCGAGGGCCGCCTGCTGAACCTGGGCAACGCGACCGGTCACCCGTCGTTCGTGATGTCCAACAGCTTCGCGGACCAGACGCTGGCCCAGATCGAGCTGTTCACCAAGCCGCAGGACTACCCGACCGACGTCTACGTGCTGCCCAAGCACCTGGACGAGAAGGTCGCCCGTCTCCACCTGGACGCGCTCGGCGTGAAGCTGACCACGCTCCGCCCGGAGCAGGCCGACTACATCGGTGTGAAGGTCGAGGGCCCGTACAAGCCCGACCACTACCGCTACTGACCGGTGCGCCGCTACTGACCGGCGCACCAACACCGGCACCAGCGCACACGCACCAACATCGGCATCACGCAGGCCCTCGCCCCCGTGGCGGGGGTCTGCCCCGTGAAGGACCCGATTCTCATGCCCCGCGGCCGCTACTCGCTCCATGACCCGCACGATCACACCCCCCTCGGCGAAGAACACTTCCACTGCGCCCCCGGCCCGTCCGGCTGGCGCTATGTCTCCCAGACCACCGCCCCCTCCGGCGACCACGCGGGCTCCGTCGACCTGGCCATCGACGAGCTCGGCCGCCCTATCCGCCTCGAACTCCACGCCGCGAGCTGGCAGGTACGCGGCGCCGCACTCGAAGGCGTCACCTGGGTGCGCACCGACCCCACCGGCAGCCACGCCACGGAAGGCAACGTCCCCGCCCACGCGTTCACCGGCACATCCCCCGCCTTCCTGATCGCCACGGCCCGACTCCTGCGCCTGACCCCCGGCACCCCCGCCACGCGGGTACGTCTGGTCCGCTTCACCGACCCGGTCCTGGCTCCGCGCACCCTCGACCAGTCCTGGGCCCTGCTGAAAAGCGAAGCACACGCCACTGACAACGGCCCGTTGACTGTGGACGAGTACCAGGTCACAGCCCTGGACACCGGTGAACGGGACACCATCCACATCGCCGGAGACGTGGTGCTCGCCGCCCCGGGCATCGAGCTGGAACACCTCGAGTCCCCGCCCTCGGTCTTGCCCTGACCCGCGGCTGCCAGCCGCCCGTACCCGCCCGTCTCAGCTACGCCGGTGGCGCGAACCCCGTGGTCGGCGGGGTCCTTCCCGCATCCGCCGCAGGCAGTGCCGATTCCGCCGCAGGCCGCACCGAAACAGGCGCGTCCGCCGGACCGGAGTCCGGAACCGCCCCCGCGGCGGTTCCCTGACCGGTCCTCGCTGCTCCAGAACCTTCAGCACCTCCAGAATCTCCAGGCCTTCCAGAACCGAAGACGCGCCGGGCGTCGCGCGCCTGCCGTTCGTGCACCACGGCCGCCAGATACGCCGTCGGCGGCGCCCCTTCCGGCGCCGGAGCCCCCGTACAGGCCGCGAGATCACCAGCGAGCCGCTCCGCCATCGCCGAGCCGACCTGTGGGTCCAGCTGTCCCATCCGCGTCAGGTACTGCCGTATCGCCAGCCACAGACCGTCCGGCACCCCCGACAGATCAAGGCCGGAGAACCGGCCAGCCAGCCACGGCGGCGGAGGGGGAATGTACGGCGTCCGGCCCGCGGGCACTCGCTCCCGTATGACCAGCGTCCCCGCGAACACGTCCCCTAGCCGCCTGCCCCGCGCCGACACCAGCGAAGCGACGCAGGCCACGACCCCGAACGTCCCCAGGATCTCGATCATCCCCATCGCCCCGCGCACCAACGCATGCCGGAACCGGATCGGCCCGCCGTCATCCCGTACCACCCGAAGCCCACAAGCCAGCTTCCCCAGCGACCGCCCGTGACTCAGCGTCTCGACGGCGATCGGCATACCGACCAGCACCAGCAGGAACGTGGCCACCGCGATCGCCGCGCCCGCCGCATCGTCCAGCGATGCCGTCGCGGCGATCAGCCCGATGGACAGCGCGATATACGCGCCGATGGCCACGGTGAGATCTATCAGGATGGCCAGCCCCCGGCTCGGCAGCTTTGCCGCACGCAGTTCGAGGGCCACCGCCTCACCCGTCACATGCTCACTCACACCCGCTGTCCTTCCTGCCCTGCCCCTAGAACAACCAGTCTGCCAAGCTGAGTGCGCACCGCGCCGCAGTACGAGGAGCAGCAGCCTGATGGACCTCGATGTCTTCGTGTCCGCCCACCGCGCCGAGTGGGACCGTCTGGACTCCCTGCTGCGCCGCCGACGCCGCCTCTCCGGTACGGAAGCCGACGAACTCGTCGTCCTCTACCAACGCACAGCCACCCACCTCTCCCTGATCCAGTCCAGCGCCCCCGACCCCCAGCTAACGGGCAGGCTCACCCAACTCGTGGCACGCGCGCGTAGCGCCGTCACCGGTACCCGCCAAGCAAGCTGGCGGGACGCTGCACACTTCCTTACCGCCAGCTTTCCCGCGGCGATGTACCGCACCCGCCACTGGTGGGTGCCCGCCGCGCTGCTGTCGACTCTCGTCGCCGTCCTCATCGGCTGGTGGATCGGCACCCACCCCGAGGTACAGGCCGCGATCGCGGCTCCTGACGAGCTCCGTGAGCTCACCCGGCCCGGCGGCCAGTACGAGACGTACTACTCGAGCAACCCCGCCGCCTCCTTCGCCGCCCAGGTATGGACGAACAACGCTCAGGCGGCCGCCCTCTGCCTGATCCTGGGCGCCTTCCTCGGCCTCCCTGTCATCTGGATCCTCTTCCAGAACATGCTCAACCTGGGCATCGGCATCGGCCTGATGTCCTCAGCGGGCCGCCTGGACATCTTCCTGGGCCTGGTGCTCCCACACGGCCTCCTGGAACTCACCGCTGTCTTCGTTGCCGCGGGCACGGGCCTACGCCTCGGCTGGACCGTGATCGACCCAGGCCCGCGCTCCCGGCGTACAGCCCTGGCCGAGGAGGGCCGCGCGGCCCTGGGCATGGCGATAGGCCTGGCCCTGGTGCTCTTCGTCTCGGGCGTCATCGAAGGCTTTGTCACTCCATCCGGGCTCCCCACCTGGGCCCGCGTGGGTATTGGCATCACCGCGGAACTGCTGTTCCTCCTCTACGTCTACGTACTGGGCGGACGAGCCGCCCGCGCAGGCGAGACCGGCGACCTGGACGCCGGAGACCGCAGCGCGGCACTCCCGACTGCGGCGTGATGTGCGTGGGGCCCGCCTGACCTGCTAGTGTCCTCCTCGCCTCGCAAAAGCTGTTGACACAGCCGGAGCGAGGAGGTAGATTCAAACAGTTGCCTAGAGGTAGACACCTCGACTGCAACCAGCTAACATCTATCTGCTTCCGGAAATTCAATTTCCCGGGAAGCCATCGACTCATCAGAACCTTGAAGCCGGTCAGACCGGCGAAAAACTTCTGATAAAGTCGGACTCGCCGGAAAGGGAAACGCGAAAGCGGGAACCGGAAAGGCACCGAGGAAATCGGACACGAAAGAGTCTGATAGAGTCGGAAACGCAAGAACGAAACACCGAAGGGAAGCGCCCGGAGGAAAGCCCAGGGAAACCGGGGTGAGTACAAAGGAAGCGTCCGTTCCTTGAGAACTCAACAGCGTGCCAAAAGTCAACGCCAGATATGTTGATACCCCG
>NZ_WHOM01000072.1:1640-97259 GCF_009739465.1 Streptomyces apocyni | reverse complement strand
CCGACTTCGCGCAGGCGGCGGTTGCGGTCTTCGTGGGTGCGGCGGGATCCCATGGCGCCGATGTAGGCGACCGGGAGGGTGAGGGCGAGTTTGATGAGCGGGACGTCGAACTTGGCGTCGTGGGTGAGGACGCACAGCACCGTGCGGCCGTCGACCTCCGCCCTCGTACGCTCCAGAAACTTGTGGGGCCACTCCACGACGATGTCGTCCGCCTCGGGGAAGCGGGTGCGGGTGGCGAATACCGGGCGGGCGTCGCAGACGGTGACGTGGTAGCCGAGGAACTTGCCGACCCGTACCAGCGCCGACGCGAAGTCGATCGCGCCGAACACGATCATCCGGGGCGCGGGCACGCTCGACTCCACTAGCAGCGTCACAAGTTCGCCCGCCTGTGTGCCGTCCTCGCCGAGCGCGCAGGAGCCGTCCGCGCCGAGGGTGAGCGTGCCCGTACGACCGCCGTCCAGCATCGCGGCCGCCTCGCCCGCGACGGTGTGGTCCAGGCCGGGGTGGCCGCCCAGGCCGCCGTCGTACGAGCCGTCGGAGCGTACGTACAAGGCCCGGCCCTTCAGTTCGGCGGGACCCTCGATGATCCGGGCGAACGCCGTGGCTTCCCCGGACGCGGCGGCGGCCAGGGCCGCCTCGAAGACCGGGCGGCCCGGGGTGTCCGTACGGACCGGGGTGACCAGGATGTCGATCACTCCGCCGCACGTCAGACCGACCGCGAAGGCGTCCTCGTCGCTGTAGCCGAACCGCTCCACCACAGACCGGCCGTCGGCCAGAGCCTGCTGGCACAGCTCGTACACCGCGCCCTCCACACACCCGCCGGAGACCGACCCGATCGCCGTACCCTCGCTGTCCACGGCGAGCGCGGCACCAGGCTGCCGGGGCCCGCTCCCGCTGACGGCCACCACCGTGGCCACCGCGAAGTCACGGCGCTGCCCGGCCCACCGGTGGAGCTCTTCGGCGATGTCCAGCATGGTGGCCTCCGGTCAGTCGCGGGGGAGTGGGGGAGCGGACGGGTCAGGTGCCGGTCAGGTGCTCGGGCCGCACCGGCACTCGGGTCAGGGCCAGGCCCGTGGCCTGCCGTACCGCCGCGACCACGGCCGGGGTGGACGACAGCGTCGAGGCCTCGCCGACCCCGCGCAGGCCGTATGGCGCGTGGCTGTCGGCCAGTTCGAGCACGTCCACCGGGAGCGGCGGGGTGTCGAGGATGGTGGGGATCAGATAGTCGGTGAAGGAGGGGTTGCGGACCTTCGCCTCCGGGTCCAGCACGATCTCCTCCATCACCGCCAGGCCGAGGCCCTGCGTCGTACCGCCCTGGATCTGGCCCACGACCGACAGCGGATTGAGCGCCTTGCCGACGTCCTGGGCGCAGGCCAGCTCGACGACCTTGACCAGACCGAGGTCGGTGTCCACCTCGACGACCGCGCGATGCGCGGCGAAGGAGTACTGAACGTGGCCGTTGCCCTGGCCTCGCTCGTGGTCCAGGGCCTGGGTGGGGCGGTGCCGCCATTCCAGCTCCCGTTCGACCGGGTCCCCTTCGAGTACGTCCGCCAGGTCGGCCAGCGCCTCGCCGCCATCGGTGACGATCTTGCCGCCCTCCAGCAGGAGTTCGGCCGTCGCCCAGGCGGGGTGGTACGAGCCGAACTTCCGCCGCCCGATCTCCAGGACCTCCGCCCGGACGGCCTGACAGGCATGGCGTACGGCGCCCCCGGTGACGTAGGTCTGCCGCGAGGCGGAGGTCGAACCGGCGCTGCCCACCGCGGTGTCGGCGGGCTGGATCGTCACCTGGGCGACACCGAGTTCGGTACGGGCGATCTGCGCGTGCACGGTGACCCCGCCCTGGCCGACCTCCGCCATCGCCGTGTGCACCGTCGCCACCGGCTCGCCGCCGACGACTTCGAGCCTGACCCGGGCCGTCGAGTAGTCGTCGAAGCCCTCGGAGAAGCCGACGTTCTTGATGCCGACCGCGTAGCCCACACCCCGTACGACGCCTTCGCCGTGGGTGGTGTTGGACAGGCCGCCGGGCAGGGCGCGCAGATCCGCGCCCTCGCCCGCCGACTCCCACTGCCGCTCGGGCGGCATCGGCATCGACCTGACCCGGCGCAGCAGTTCGGCCACCGGCGCGGGTGAGTCGACCGGCTGCCCTGTGGGCATCAGGGAGCCCTGCTCCATGGCGTTGAGCTGCCGGAACTCCACCGGGTCCAGGTGCAGTTCGGCCGCGACCCGGTCCATCTGGGACTCGTAGGCGAAGCAGGCCTGGACGGCGCCGAAGCCGCGCATCGCGCCACAGGGCGGGTTGTTGGTGTAGAGCCCGATGGCCTCGATGTCGACGTTCTCGCAGGTGTACGGGCCGAGGCCCAGCGACGCGGCGTTCCCGACGACGGCCGGGGTCGATGACGCGTAGGCGCCGCCGTCCAGCACGATGCGGGCGGCGACATGGGTGAGCTTGCCCTCGCGGGTCGCGCCGTGCTCGTAGGTGATGCGCGCCGGGTGGCGGTGCACATGGCCGAAGAACGACTCGTAGCGGTTGTAGACCATCTTCACCGGCTTGCCGGTGTGCAGGGCCAGCAGCGCGGCGTGGGCCTGCATGGACAGGTCCTCGCGGCCGCCGAAGGCGCCGCCGACGCCGGAGAGGGCGAGCCGCACCTTGTCCTCGGGGAGGCCGAGCACCGGGGCGATCTGCTCGCGGTCCACATGCAGCCACTGCGTCGAGACGTACAGATCGACGCCGCCGTCGTCGGCCGGGACCGCGAGCCCCGACTCCGGGCCGAGGAAGGCCTGGTCCTGCATGCCGACCTCGTAGTCCTGGCGCACGATCACCGCGGCACGCGCGCGTCCCGCCTCGATGTCGCCGCGCCGGACGGGCTGGCGGCGCACGATGTTGGGATGGGGGACGTGCGGGGCGTGGTCGTCGTCCCGGTCCGGGTGCAGCAGCGGGGCGCCGGGGGCGGTGGCCGCGGCCTCGTCGGTGACCGGGGGCAGCACGTCGTACTCCACGACGATCTTGGCGGCGGCGCGGCGCGCTGTCTCGGGGTGGTCGGCGGCGACCAGGGCGACGGGCTCGCCGTGGAAGCGGACCCGGCCGTCGCAGAGCACCGGCTGGTCGCGGAGCTCCAGACCGTACCGCTTGGCGGCGGGCAGGTCGGCATACGCCAGCACCGCGTACACCCCCGGCTGGAGCAGCGCGTCGGTGAGGTCGATCCGGGTGATCAGCGCGTGGGCGTGCGGGGCGCGCAGGGTGTGGCCCCAGAGCATGTCCTCGTGCCACAGGTCGGAGGCGTACGCGAACTCGCCGGTGGTCTTGAGGGTGCCGTCGGGGCGCAGCGTGGACTCGCCGACGCCGCCCTTGGTCCCCGAACCCTGGGTGATCCGGGTGGGGACTCCCACGGTGCCGGTCATGTCAGCCGCCCTCTCGCCGTCGCGTCTCGCCCCGCGCGGCCGCCAGGCGGACCGCGTCGAGGATCTTCTCGTACCCCGTACAACGGCAGAGGTTCCCCGAGAGTGCCTCACGGATGTCGGCGTCTGAGGGATCGCTGTCGCGCCTGAGGAGGTCGTCGGCCGCGACCAGCAGCCCGGGGGTGCAGAAGCCGCACTGGACGGCGCCCGCGTCGATGAACGCCTGCTGGATCGGGGCGAGTTCGCCGCTCCTGTCGTCCTCCGAAGAGTCGCCCGACGGGTCGCTCGAAAGAGCGCTTGAAGGGGCGCTCGCCCCCGGGAGTCCCTCGACGGTCAGCACCTCGCGGCCCTCGGCCTGCCCCGCCGCGACCAGGCAGGAGCAGACGAGGACATCGTCAAGGCGGACCGAGCACGAGCCGCATTCGCCTTGCTCGCAGGCGTTCTTGGAGCCCGGCAGCCCCATCCGCTCGCGCAGCACGTACAACAGGGACTCGCCTTCCCAGACGTCGTCCACCTGCCGGGGGCGGCCGTTGACCCGGAGGTTCACGCGCATGGCGCCCTCCGCTCGCTCTCGCGGTACGACTCCCAGCACCAGGTGAGGGTACGGCGGGCCAGCACGCCGATCGCGTGGCGGCGGTAGGCCGCGCTGCCCCGTACGTCGTCGATCGGGTTGCAGGCGCCCGAGGCGAGCCCGGCGAACCGCGCGCCGATCGACGGCGGGACGGCCTCGCCGGTGTCCCAGAAGCCGCCCTCTTCGAGCGCCGCGTTCAGGAACTCCTCGGCCGCCCGCGCCCGGATCGGCGTCGGGGCGGCCGAGCCGATGCCGGTGCGTACCGTACGGCTCTCGGGGTGGAGGGCGAGCGAGAACGCGCAGACCGCGATCACCATCGCGTTGCGGGTACCCACCTTGGAGAACTGCTGCGGCCCGTCCGCCCGGTCGATGTGGACGGCCCTGATCAGCTCGTCGGGCGCGAGCGCGTTGCGCTTGACGCCGGTGAAGAACGCGTCGATCGGGACCCGGCGGGAGCCGCGCGCCCGTGACTCCACCTCGACCTCGCAGCCCGCCGCCAGCAGCGCGGGATGCGCGTCTCCCGCGGGCGACGCGGTGCCGAGGTTGCCGCCGACACTCCCACGGTTGCGGATCTGCGGCGAGGCCACCGTGTGCGAGGCGAGCGCCAGGCCCGGCAGATCATGGCGGAGCTCCGCCATGATCTGGGTGTACGGGACGGAGGCGCCGAGCCGGACCGTCCGTTCGCCGACCTCCCACTCGCGCAGCTCGGCGACCCGGCCCAGGTCCAGGAGGTGGTCCGGGCGGCGGAGGTCGAAGTTGATCTCGACCATCACATCGGTGCCGCCCGCGATCGGCACAGCGGCAGGGTGCGCTGCCTTGGCGGCGAGCGCCTCCTCCCAGCTGGCGGGACGAAGGAAGTCCATAGGGCCAGTATTGACCCAACCCTCCCCTCGGGCCGATCTTGAGAGCCGGTCTTTGAACCCCCGCCTGCGCCCCGACGCCCGGCACGCACCCTCGCCGCACGGCGCCGCGGGACAGGTGGCTCCTTCCCCAAGCTCTCGGCTTCGCTCGAGCAGGGGAGACCCCATCCATGACCTGCGACTCCGCACGCCGAGCGCACGCACCGAACGCCGCTGCGCCCGCGCTCCGCGCGAACGACGGGGGTTCAAAGACAGGCTCTCAGCCCTGGACCGCGGCCGGGTCCATCCACATGACCTCCCAGTGGTGCCCGTCCGGGTCCTGGAAGGAGCGGCCGTACATGTGGCCGAAGTCCATCGGCTCCTTGGCCGGGGAGCCGCCAGCGGCCAGCGCCCGGTCCGCGAGCTCGTCGACCTTCTCGCGGCTCTCGGCGCTCAGGGCCACCAGCACCTCGGTGCTCTTGGTGGCGTCGACGACGGGCTTGGTCGCGAACTCCGCGAAGCGCGGCTCGCTGAGCAGCATCGCGAAGATGGTGTCGCTGATGACCAGGCAGGCGGTGGTCTCATCGGAGAACTGCTCGTTGAAGGAGTAGCCCAGTTCGCTGAAGAACTTCTTGGATACGTCGAGGTTCCTGACCGGAAGATTGACGAAGATCATCTGCTGGTAGCCGGTGTTCGCCATGGTGACTCGCTCCTCGTGTGTCTTGTGTCTTTCCCGTCGGTGTTCCGTACGGGTGCCGCGTTGTTCGTAGGGGTAGACGGCGGTGCCCGGCAGGAATCATCGGTCCCGGCCAAGGGAATTTCCGTATGTCCCTCAGCGGGCCAGCGGAAGCGCCGCCAGCGCCGCGACAGCCAAGGTCAGTGGGGCGAACACCGCGAACAGCGCACCCGCGCGCAGGGCCAGCGCCCCGCGCAGCAGCGAGCGCGGCGCGCCGAGCCTGACCAGCGCCGCCGTGGTGTGGGCACGTGCCTGCCGGGACTCCTCCGCCGCGGTCGCCAAGGTCAGCAGCGGGCAGCCCACCACCAGGACGGCCCCGAGTACGGTCAGCGGGCCGACCTGCGGCTGCCGGGCGCCGTACAGCACGGCCGCCGCGATCACGCCCGCCGCCACCGCGCACACCACGCCCAGCGGCCGCCCGATCCGCCGCGACTCCTCGCGCAGCACCCGGCCCGCGAGCAGCCGGGCCGCGCCGGGCCGCAGCGTCGCCAGCAGGCGCCCGCACAGCGCGGTGAGCCCCGGCCCGGCCAGCGCGAGCCCGAGCGCGGTCACCGCCCACCCGGCGAGCACGCCGACCGGAATGCCCGCCATCCGCCCCGGCATCGGCAGACTGTCCGCCGTGGCGTCGGCCGTGGCCGCGTACGTCTCCACGGCCAGGCCCACGGCGATCAGCGCCACGCCCCACGGCAGTCCCGTCGGCGCGGGCGCGGGGGGCGTGGGCTGCCGCGGGTTCTCCTCGTCACGGTGGCCGGGCTGGCTGGACTGGCGGGACGTACGCGGACGCAGGACCAGCGCGGCGCAGCAGGAGGCGATCACCGGGGTCAGCGCCAGCAGCGTCAGAGCGGCGGCCAGCGGCAGCGACTGCCCGCCGCCGAGCAGGTCGGCCGCGGCCCCGTCGAAGGGCAGCCCGGTCAGGTCACCGCGCAGATGCAGGAAGAACAGCAGCGCCAGCAGCGAGCCGAGCGTGCACGCCATCGCCGTGGTCGCCGCGGCCAGCAACGCGAGGCGGCCGGGCCCGAGCCCGAGCGCGGAGAGACCGGGCCGCGGCCGGGTCCCGGGGTCCGTACGCGCCACGGCCACCGCGAGGTGCACGGTGGCGGCGAGCGGCACGGCGCACCAGGCGAGCCGCAGCACGGCGCTCTGGGTGGCTCCCGGGTGCCCCATCGCGTACCCCAGGGCGCACAGCAGCAGAAATCCGGTCCCGGCGGCGGCCGCGGCGACCGCGAGGCGTCGGATCTGGACCAGGGGGTGGGCGCCGCGCGCTAGGCGGAGAGCGAGCACGCCGCGCCCTTCGGTTCCGGGGCCTGAGCGACGCGTACGGCGCCCGCGCGGCGGCCGTCGAGCAGTGAGACGGTGCGGTCGGCGAGGGGGGCGTCGGCCGCCGATGTGCTCCCGGTCACGGCCGGGTCGTGGGTGGCCAGCACGACGGTGATGCCGTGTGAGCGGGCCGCCGTGGTCAGCGTACGCAGCACATGGACGCGGTCGGCGCGGTGCAGCGGGGCGGTGGGCTCGTCGGCGAAGAGCACGGTGGGCTCGGTGACCAGGGCGCGGGCGATGGTGACGCGCTGCCGCTCGGCCTGCAGCAGCGCGTAGGGCCGCCTGCGGGCGCAGGGCCCGACGTCCAGGCGCTCCAGCCACTCCAGGGCGGTCTTGCGGGCGGCGCGGTGTGAGTCACCGCGCAGCAGCAGCGGCAGGGCGGCGTTCTCCCAGGCGGTGAGTTCGGGCACCAGCTGCGGCTCGGGGTCGATCCAGCCGAACCGGTCGCGGCGCAGCCGCTCGCGTACCAGGGGCCCCATGGTGTGCACCGGTGTCGAGTTGAACCACACCTCGCCGCGCTCGGGCGTCAACTGCCCGGACAGACACCGCAGCAGCGTCGTCTTGCCGCACCCCCGGGGGCCCGCCACGGCGAGGATCTCGCCCTCGCGCACCCCGATCGACACGCCGGTGAGCGCGGGGGAGCCGTTGTGGGATACATGCAGGGAGCGTGCCCAGAGCACGTCGTTGTCCGGCGGGGCCACCATGGGGAAACACCTCGGTTCAGTCGCTCCGGCTACACAGGGCCTTCCCCCTGTGGGCCGTCCCCCGTACGACGGAACGAGAGAGCGGCCGATCAGTCACCGGCTCTAAGCGACTGACGGTAGGGACCGCCGTGGGACGGGGCGCACAGCACACGGCCCGGGTTGGTCCGTTCTCACTCGAACGGGTCAACCCGGGCCGTATGGCGTCCCGGCGGGTGTCAGAAGCGCCGGAAGTGCTGGGAGCACCGGTACGCGCACGCGCTGGAGGCGTCAGCGCGTCAGCGCGTCACAGCTTCGTCCAGGCCTCCGACAGGACGTTCCGCAGGATTCCCTCGATCTCGTCGAAGGTCGACTGGTCGGAGATCAGCGGCGGCGCCAGCTGGACGACCGGGTCGCCACGGTCATCGGCGCGGCAGTAGAGGCCGTTGTCGTACAGCGCCTTGGAGAGGAAGCCGTACAGGACGCGCTCGGTCTCCTCGTCGTTGAAGGACTCCTTGGTGGCCTTGTCCTTCACCAGCTCGATGCCGTAGAAGAAGCCGTTGCCCCGGACGTCGCCGACGATCGGCAGGTCCTTGAGCTTCTCCAGCGTGGCGAGGAACGCGCCCTCGTTGTCCAGCACATGCTGGTTGAGGCCCTCGCGCTCGAAGAGGTCGAGGTTGGCGATGCCGACCGCGGCGGAGACCGGGTGGCCGCCGAAGGTATAGCCGTGCAGGAAGGTGTTGTCACCCCGGTAGAACGGCTCGGCGAGCTTGTCGGAGATGATGCACGCGCCGATCGGGGAGTAGCCCGACGTCATGCCCTTGGCACAGGTGATCATGTCCGGTACGTAGCCGAACTTGTCGCAGGCGAACATCGTGCCGAGGCGGCCGAAGGCGCAGATGACCTCGTCCGAGACGAGCAGGACGTCGTACTGGTCGCAGATCTCGCGGACCCGCTGGAAGTAGCCGGGCGGCGGCGGGAAGCAGCCACCGGCGTTCTGCACCGGCTCCAGGAAGACGGCGGCGACCGTCTCCGGGCCCTCGAAGAGGATCTGCTGCTCGATCTGGTCGGCGGCCCAGCGGCCGAAGGCCTCGGGGTCGTCGCCGTGGATCGGGGCGCGGTAGATGTTGGTGTTCGGCACCTTGTGCGCGCCGGGCACCAGCGGCTCGAAGGGGGCCTTGAGGGCCGGGAGGCCGGTGATGGACAGGGCGCCCTGGGGGGTGCCGTGGTAGGCGACCGCGCGCGAGATGACCTTGTACTTGGTGTGCTGGCCCTTGAGCTTGAAGTACTGCTTGGCCAGCTTCCAGGCGGTCTCCACGGCCTCACCGCCACCGGTGGTGAAGAAGACCTTGTTCAGGTCGCCGGGCGCGTGGTGCGCCAGCCGCTCGGCCAGTTCGACGGCCTTCGGGTGGGCGTAGGACCACACCGGGAAGAAGGCGAGCTCCTGAGCCTGCTTGTACGCGGTCTCGGCGAGCTCGTGGCGGCCGTGGCCCGCGTTGACCACGAACAGGCCGGAGAGGCCGTCGAGGTAGCGCTTGCCCTGGTCGTCGTAGATGTAGGTGCCCTCGCCGCGCACGATGGTCGGCACAGGGGCATTCTCGTACGAGGACATGCGGGTGAAGTGCATCCACAGGTGGTCGTACGCGGTCTGCGAGAGGGACTTGCTCACGGCTATCGGGTTCCCCACATGTAGGTCTGCTTCTTGAGCTTGAGGTAGACGAAGCTCTCGGTGGAGCGCACCTGGGGGAGGGCCCGGATGCGCTTGTTGATCACGTCGAGCAGGTGGTCGTCGTCCTCGCAGACGACCTCCACCATCAGGTCGAAGGAGCCCGCGGTGAGCACCACGTACTCCACTTCCGACATGGCGGCGAGTGCGTCCGCCACGGGGTCGAGGTCGCCCTCGACATTGATGCCGACCATCGCCTGGCGCTTGAATCCCACGGTGAGTGGGTCGGTGACGGCGACGATCTGCATCACGCCCTGGTCGAGCAGCTTCTGTACGCGCTGGCGTACGGCGGCCTCGGACAGGCCGACCGCCTTGCCGATGGCGGCATACGGACGGCGTCCGTCCTCCTGGAGCTGCTCGATGATGGCGAGGGAGACGGCGTCGACGGTAGGTGTCGATCCGTTCCCGGTCCTGGAGTCTGCGCTTCGGCTGGCCACGACCTCACTGTGCACGAGGTCTCGTCTGTTCCGCAACCCCGAATCGATGAAATTCGTTGTCTGTGAGATCGAAACACGCGGATTTCGCAGATGTGACCGGCTGGGTATGTCGAAAGCGTCGGTGTACGGACTAGGGTGGGCATCTCACCCATTGGACATCTGATCAGGAGGCAGCAGTGACCACCCAACTGCGTCGGCTGCGCAACTACATCGACGGGGAGTTCCGGGACGCCGCGGACGGGCGGACCACCGAGGTGGTCAACCCGGCTACCGGTGAGGCGTACGCGACCGCCCCGCTCTCCGGCCAGGCGGACGTGGACGCCGCCATGGCGGCCGCCGCCGCCGCGTTCCCGGCCTGGCGGGACCTCGTCCCGGCCGAGCGCCAGAAGGCGCTGCTGAAGATCGCCGACGCCCTCGAGGAGCGGGCCGAGGACCTGATCGCGGCCGAGTCCGAGAACTGCGGCAAGCCGATCGGGCTCACCCGCAGCGAAGAGATCCCGATGATGCTGGACCAGATCCGGTTCTTCGCGGGCGCGGCGCGGATGCTCGAAGGCCGCTCGGCGGGCGAGTACATGGAGGGTCTGACCTCCATCGTCCGCCGCGAGCCGATCGGCGTCTGCGCGCAGGTCGCGCCGTGGAACTACCCGATGATGATGGCCGTGTGGAAGTTCGCCCCGGCGCTCGCCGCGGGCAACACCGTGGTCCTCAAGCCGTCGGACACCACCCCCGCGTCCACGATCCTGATGGCCGAGATCATCGGCTCGATCGTGCCCAAGGGCGTCTTCAACGTCGTCACCGGTGACCGCGACACGGGCCGCGCGATGGTCGAGCACCCCAGCCCGGCGATGGCCTCCATCACCGGCTCGGTACGTGCCGGTATGCAGGTCGCCGCGTCCGCGGCCAAGGACGTCAAGCGGGTCCACCTGGAGCTGGGCGGCAAGGCCCCGGTGGTGGTCTTCGAGGACACCGACATCGCCAAGGCTGTTGGCGCCATTGCCGAGGCCGGGTACTTCAACGCCGGACAGGACTGCACGGCCGCCACCCGTGTGCTGGTCCACGAGTCCATCCACGACGAGTTCGTGACGGCGCTCGCCAAGACCGCGTCCGACACCAAGACCGGTATGCCGGACGACGAGGACGTGCTCTTCGGCCCGCTGAACAACCCGAACCAGCTCGCCCAGGTCGAGGGCTTCATCGACCGCCTTCCGGCGCACGCGAAGGTCGAGGCGGGCGGCCAGCGGGTCGGCGACAAGGGGTACTTCTACGCGCCGACCGTCGTCTCGGGCCTCAAGCAGGACGACGAGATCATCCAGCAGGAGGTCTTCGGCCCGGTCATCACGGTCCAGTCCTTCACGGACGAGGCCCAGGCCATCCAGTACGCGAACGACGTCGAGTTCGCCCTGGCGTCCTCGGTGTGGACCAAGGACCACGGCCGCGCGATGCGCCTGTCCAAGGCCCTTGACTTCGGCTGTGTGTGGATCAACACCCACATCCCGCTGGTCGCCGAGATGCCGCACGGCGGCTTCAAGAAGTCCGGCTACGGCAAGGACCTGTCGGCGTACGGCTTCGACGACTACACCCGCGTCAAGCACGTCATGACCTCACTCGAGGGCTGACGGGCTGACCGTCAGACCCGCAGAGCCGCACGGGGCGGGCAGCGGACCAACTGGTCCCGCTGCCCGCCCCGTTGTCTGCCGCCGGGTGGTCGCCCGGGCCGCGTCCGGCGCGTCAGGCGCGTCAGGCGCGGAGGGCGCAGAGGGTGTCTACGCGGTTTGTGGTGATGGAGTCGACGCCGAGGGCGAGCAGGCGGCGCATGGAGCGGGTGGTGTCCGGGGTCCAGCAGGAGACCAGGAGGCCGTCCCGGTGGACACGGGTGACCAGGTCCTGACTGAGCAGGCCGAAGCGGTAGTTGAGCCAGCGCGGGCGGATCGCCTCGAGCAGTTCGGGGCGGGCCGGGGCCAGAGTCTTCCAGGTGAGCGCGATCTCGGCGTATGGGTCCGCGTCGCGGACCAGGCGCATGGTCGTGGGGCCCGCGCAGTAGTAGGCGCGCTCGGCGGCCCCGCAGTCCTGGACGGTACCGACGATGGTGCGGACCGCCTCGGGCGTCGCGTCCGGCAGGTCGACCATGATCCGGTCGCCGTCCGTCGCCCGGAGCGCCTCCTCGAGGGTGGGCACGCCGCCGCCGGTCAGGCCCCGTACCTCGGCGGCGGAGAGCTGGTCGAGCGGCCGATCGTGGCCCCACAGGCGCTTCAGCGTGGTGTCGTGCAGCAGGACGGGGACGCCGTCGCGGGTCAGCCGTACGTCGATCTCGACGGCGTCCGCGCCCGCGGCCAGCGCGGAGCGCAGCGAGGCCAGGGTGTTCTCGCGGACCCGGTACGGGGCGCCGCGGTGGCCCACGGCGGTCACGGAGCGCATGGGTCCATTGTGGTCAGGCGGGATCACGGCGCCAACCGTGCCGCGGCGGCGGCGCCGAGGGAGGAGTCGGTGTACGCGTCGATCTCGGCGGCGATCCGCGCCTTGCCCGCGTCGTCGAGGAAGGAGGCGCCGACGGCGTTCTTGGCGAGCTCCGCGACGCCCCGCTCGTCGAGGCCGAGCAGGCGCGCGGCGACCAGGTACTCGTTGTTCAGGTCGGTACCGAACATCGGCGGGTCGTCGGAGTTGACCGTCACCAGCACGCCCGCGGCGACCATCTCCCGGATCGGGTGCCGCTCGAGGTCGGCGACCGCGCGGGTCGCGAGGTTCGACGTCGGGCAGACCTCCAGCGCGATGCGGTGCTCGGCGAGGTACGCGAGGAGCTCGGGGTCCTGGGTGGCGCTGGTGCCGTGCCCGACGCGCTCCGCGCGCAGCGAGGTCAGCGCGTCCCAGATCGTCTGCGGCCCGGTCGTCTCGCCCGCGTGCGGTACGGAGTGCAGCCCGGCGGCGATCGCCCGGTCGAAGTACGGCTTGAACTGCGGGCGCTCGACGCCGATTTCCGGGCCGCCGAGCCCGAAGGAGACCAGACCCTCGGGGCGCAGCCCCTCGGTGACCGCGAGCCGGGCGGTGACCTCGGCCGCTTCGAGTCCGGCCTCGCCGGGGATGTCGAAGCACCAGCGCAGTACGACGCCCAGCTCGGCCTCGGCCGCCTTGCGGGCGTCCTCGATCGCCGACATGAAGGCGGACTCGTCGATCCCCCGGCGCACCGAGCTGTACGGCGTGACGGTCAGCTCGGCGTAGCGGATGTTCTGGCGGGCCATGTCACGGGCGACTTCGAACGTCAGCAGGCGGACGTCGTCCGCGGTGCGGACCAGGTCCACCACGGACAGGTACACCTCGATGAAGTGCCCGAAGTCCGTGAACGTGAAGTAGTCGGCGAGGGCCTCCGGGTCTGTGGGGACCTTGGAGTCCGGGTGCCGGGCCGCCAGTTCCGCGACGATCCGAGGTGACGCGGAGCCGATGTGGTGCACATGCAGCTCGGCCTTGGGCAGTCCGGCGACGAAGGCGTGCAGGTCAGTCAACGTGTCCTCCCGGAGCGATGCGCTCGGCCGGTGCGATGCGCGGTCCCGCTCATCGTATGGGGCGGCCCGTACGGCGCCGGGCTTGGGCCGTAGCATGACGGTACGTAAGCGACGAAGTGGGGGGCGGATCATGACCGGGGACCACCAGCACGGACCAGCGGAGCCAGGGACACCCCAAGAGCGTGACCCGTGGGCGCCGCCCGAGGACCGGGCTGACCGGGCGGACCAGGCGGATCGGGTGCCACCGACGCAGCCGTCTACCGGTACGGCGGGCGCGTGGCTTCCCCCGTACGGGACGCCCGGACCGCAGCCAGGACACCCCGCGCCGTACGCCCCACCCCCCTTCGACGGCCTGCCGCCCACCGCGGCGGTACCGCCACCGCCCCTCGCGCCCGACGGCCCTGGGCCAGTCCCCGGACAGGGCTACCCGCCCGGACCGGCGGCAGGCCACCCCGCGTACCCCGCCTATCCCACGTACCCGGGCGGGCCCACGCCCGGCTGGCCCTACCCGCCCGCGCAGCCCAACAACGGCATGGGAACCGCCGCGATGGTGCTGGGCATCCTGTCCGTCTGTTTGTTCTGCCTGTACGGCGTCCTCTCGATCATCCTGGGCACCCTCGCGCTGATCTTCGGCATCATCGGCCGCAAGAAGGTCCGCCAGGGCGAGGCGGACAACGACGGTATGGCACTGGCCGGAATCATCACCGGAGCCATCGGCCTGGTGATCGGCATCGTGATGGTGATCGGCATGGTCGCGTTCTTCACGTGGGAAGACGAAGGCGACGACCCCTTCGAGGAACGCGACGACCCCGCCTACTCCGCCAGCGCCCCCCTCATACCCCACCAGCCCGCCCACGAGCCCGCCAGCTAGCCCGCCCGCAGCCGCTCCCGCGCCTCCATCAGCGCGAACCCCAGCAGGTTGAGGCCGCGCCAGCGTGCCGGGTCGTCCGCCCGCTCGTCGTCCCTCGCCAGCCCGATCCCCCACACCCGGTCCAGCGGACTGGCCTCGACCAGCACCCGCTCGCCCGTGCCGAGCAGAAACTCCCGCAGCTCCTGATGGGCCGCGAACTTGTGCACGTTCCCCTCGACCACGATGGCGAACCGCTCGCGCTCCCAGACCGCCTCGTCGAAGCCCGCGACCAGCCGCCCCGCCTTCTTCGCCACGGCCGGGCCGCTGGCCTCCAGCGCCTGACGCTCGGCCCGCGCGTCGCCGAAGAGGCGGGCCTTGGCCGCCATCATCCAGTGCTCGGCCGTCGGATACTCGATGCCGTCCACCGTGAACGGCGCGACCCACCACTGACTCAGGCAGGCGGCGCCTATCCGCCCGTCCCGGCCCGGCCGGTGGCCCCAGAAGTGCAGAAACCTGATCCGTTCACCCGCGCTGACCCGCGTGGCGAGTTCCTTGATCTGTTCCATGCACGCGAGTCTGGCATCCGCCACTGACACTCCGTCCCCCCTTTTCCCGGGGGACTCGACACCTGGTCGACAGATTCCGTCGCGTAACCAAAAGGCAACAACGGAATCCCTTGTTGAAGGTCATCTGCTCTGTCAGGATCGGCACTCAATTCGAGCTGGAGCTACGGAGAGCGTGATGGGTGACCGTTTCTCGGCGCAAGACCGCTTCGCGGTAGGCGCGCAGTACATCGGCGGCGAGCTGCGACCCGGAACATCCGGTCAGCAGCACACCGTCATCGATCCGGCCACCGGCGAGCAGGTGCTTACCTACGACCTCGCGTCCAGCGCTGACGTCGACGCCGCGGTGGCCGCCGCGAGCGCCGCCTTCCCCGGCTGGGCGGGCGCGACCCCAGGTGAGCGCTCCGACGCGATGCACCGTTTCGCCGCCGTACTCACCGAGCGCGCCGAGGAATTCGCGCAGGCCGAGTCCCTGCAGTGCGGCAAACCGATCAAACTGAGCCGGGAGTTCGACGTCCCCGGCAGCATCGACAACACCGCCTACTTCGCGGGCGCCGCCCGCCACCTCCAGGGCCAGAGCGCGGGCGAGTACAGCGCCGACCACACCTCGTACGTACGCCGGGAGCCGATCGGTGTCGTCGGCTCCATCGCGCCCTGGAACTACCCGCTCCAGATGGCCGCCTGGAAGGTGCTGCCGGCCATCGCCGCGGGCAACACCATCGTCCTCAAGCCCGCCGAGCTGACCCCGCTCACCTCCCTGCTGTTCGCCCAGGCGGCCACCGACGCAGGCATCCCGGACGGCGTGGTCAACATCATCACCGGCGCGGGCCGGGACGCGGGCGAACACCTCGTCGGCCACGCGGACGTGGCGATGACCTCCTTCACCGGCTCCACCGCGGTCGGCAAGCGGGTCGCCGAGATCGCCACCTCCACCGTGAAGCGGCTGCACCTCGAACTCGGCGGCAAGGCCCCGTTCGTGGTCTTCGACGACGCCGACCTTGAGGCCGCGGTGCACGGCGCCGTCGCCGGTGCGCTGATCAACACCGGCCAGGACTGCACGGCCGCCACGCGCGCGTACGTCCAACGCCCGCTCTACGACGCCTTCGTCCAGGGCGTCGCCGACCTGATGGAGACCGTACGGCTCGGTGACCCCTTCGACGCGTCCACCGACCTCGGCCCGCTGATCTCGCACGCCCAGCGCGACCGCGTCGCCGGTTTCGTCGACCGGGCACGCGGCTACGCGCGCGTGGTCACCGGCGGCACGGCCCCGGACAACGACGGTGCCTACTACCGGCCGACCCTGATCGCCGACGCCGCCCAGGACAGCGAGATCGTCCAGGCCGAGATCTTCGGCCCGGTCCTGGTGGTCCTGCCCTTCGACTCCGACGACGAGGGCATCCGCCTCGCCAACGACACCCCGTACGGCCTGGCCGCGTCCGCCTGGAGCCGTGACGTCTACCGCACCGGCCGGGCCACCCGCGAGATCCAGGCGGGCTGCGTCTGGATCAACGACCACATCCCGATCCTCAGTGAGATGCCGCACGGCGGCTACAAGGCCTCCGGCTTCGGTAAGGACATGTCGGCGTACTCCTTCGAGGAGTACACGCAGGTCAAGCACGTCATGTACGACAACACCGCGGTCGCCAGGAAGGACTGGCACCGCACGGTCTTCGGCACCCGCTGAACCACCACCGTCGGGTACCCCCATACGCCACGACGCGACCGCTCACCGCCAGCGCCCACTCCTTCCCTCCCCCCTCCCCAGGAAGGCAGTTCCCTGTGATACCCACTGATCTCTTCGACGGCATGTCCGAGCCGGTCCGCAAGGCCTGGGAACGCAGTCTGACCAGCGGCCGCGCCGCCATGTCCCGCCGCCGCATGCTCCAGGGCACCTCGCTCGCGGCCGGCGGAGCCCTGCTCGCCGCCTGTGGCATCCCCCCGGCCGAGGGCGGCGACGACGGCCAGGACAAGGAGAAGCCCCGGGACCTCTCCGACAAGGAGAAGGTGCTCAACTTCGCCAACTGGCCGCTGTACGTCGACGTCGACGACGATGACGAGAACAAGCGCCCCACCCTGGACGCCTTCCAGCGGGAGTCCGGGATCAAGGTCAAGTACATCGAGGACATCAACGACAACAACGAGTTCTACGGCAAGATCAAGCCGCAGCTCGCCGCGGGCCAGGACACCGGCCGCGACCTGATCTGCCTCTCCGACTGGATGGCCGGACGGCTCATCAAGCACGGCTGGGCCCGCCGCCTGAACCCGGCCAACCTGCCCAACGCCGTGGCCAACCTCGAAAACCGCTTCCGCAACGCCGCGCACGACCCCGGCCGCCAGTTCAGCTACCCCTGGGCGGGCACCGCCGCCGTCATCGCGTACAACAAGAAGGCCACCAAGGGAAAGGTGGTCAAGAGCGTCACCCAGCTCCTGGAGGACGACTCCCTCAAGGGCAAGGTCTCGATGCTCACCGAGATGCACGACACCATGGGCCTGACCCTGCTCGACATGGGCAAGGACTCCGCGGACTTCAGCGACGACGACTACTCCGCCGCCATCGCCAAGATCCAGAAGGCGGTGGACTCCCGGCAGATCCGCCGCTTCACCGGCAACGACTACATGGACGAGCTGAACTCCGGTGACATCGCCGCCTGCGTCGCCTGGGCCGGTGACGTCGTACAGCTCCAGTTCGACAACCCGGACGTGCAGTTCTACCTGCCGGACAACGGCTACCTCTTCGGCACCGACGACCTGCTGGTCCCCGCCAAGGCCAAGCACCAGAAGAACGCCGAGACGCTGATCAACTACTACTACCAGCCCAAGGTCGCGGCCGAACTGGCCGCCTGGGTCAACTACATCTGCCCCGTCGTCGGCGCCAAGGAAGAGCTCGCCAAGATCGACAAGGAGCTCGCCCAGGACCCGCTGATCGTCCCGGACGCCAAGATGATCGCCAAGGGCCACAACTTCCGGCAGCTCAGCGAGAAGGAAGAGACCCGCTACGAGGACCAGTTCGCCAAGCTGATCGGCGCGTGAGAACCCTGGCGGAAGCCAAGCCCATCTGAGGCAAGCCCATCTGAGGAACGTTCATGACCATCACCCTGTCCCAGGTCAGCAAGGTCTTCGGTGACTTCACCGCCGTACACCCGCTGGACCTCACCATCCCCGAGGGCTCCTTCTTCGCCCTCCTCGGCGCCTCCGGCTGCGGCAAGACCACCACCCTGCGCATGATCGCGGGCCTGGAGGACCCCAGCAGCGGCTCCGTACTCCTCGGGGACCAGGACATCACCGCGCTGCCCCCGCACAAGCGCCCGGTGAACACCGTCTTCCAGAGCTACGCCCTCTTCCCCCACCTGGATGTGTACGAGAACATCGCGTTCGGCCTGCGCCGCCAGGGCGTCAAGTCCGTGGCCGGCAAGGTCGACGAGATGCTGGACCTGGTCGAACTGGGCCCGATGGCCCGCCGCAAGCCCCGCCAGCTCTCCGGCGGCCAGCAGCAGCGCGTCGCCGTCGCCCGCGCCCTGATCAACCGCCCCCAGGTGCTGCTGCTCGACGAGCCGCTCGGAGCGCTCGACCTCAAGCTGCGCCGCCAGATGCAGCTCGAACTCAAGCGCATCCAGACCGACGTCGGCATCACCTTCGTGCATGTCACCCACGACCAGGAAGAGGCCATGACCATGGCCGACCAGGTCGCGGTCATGTACGGCGGCCGGGTCGAGCAACTCGGCGCACCCGCCGAGCTGTACGAGAACCCGCGCACCACCTTCGTCGCCAACTTCCTCGGCACCTCCAACCTCATCGAGGCCGAGGTCGTCGACGCGGGCAGCGACCACGCCCTGCTCAAGGCCGCCGACAGCAAGCTCAGGCTGCCCACCGAGCGCGCCCACACCACCCTGCGCGCGGGCGACCGGATCCTCGCGGGCGTACGCCCCGAGAAGATCTCCCTCACCCTCGCGGCGGACGAGGGGACCATCCCCGAAGGCCGCAACCGCGTCCCCGGCACGATCACGGACGCCAGCTTCCTCGGCGTCTCCACGCAGTACGTGGTCAACAGCCCGGCCGGACCCGAACTGGCCGTCTACGAGCAGAACGTGGAACGCGACTCCCGCCTGATACCGGGCGCCGACGTGGTGCTGCACTGGAACCCGGCGCACACCTTCGGCCTCGACTCCGCCCAGGCCATCGACGCCGGTACGGGGGAGGACGCCGCATGAGCCCCGCGCTCACGACCGCCCCACCACCACCGGGTGCGGCGGCCCCGGCCGAGGCACCGCCCGCCGCCCCAGAGCGGCGGCCCCGCCTCACCCCGTACTGGCTGCTGCTGCCCGCCGGGATCTGGCTCGCCGTCTTCTTCGTCGCCCCGCTCTTCTACCAGGCCTCGACCTCGGTCCAGACCGGCTCCCTGGAGGAGGGCTACCAGGTCACCTGGCACTTCGCCACGTACTGGGAGGCGCTCCAGGACTACGGCCCGCACTTCCTCCGTTCCTTCCTGTACGCGGCCGTCGCCACCGCGCTGTGTCTGCTCATCGGCTACCCGCTGGCGTACATGATCGCGTTCCGGGCCGGACGCTGGCGCGGGCTGCTCCTGGTGATGGTCATCGCGCCCTTCTTCACCAGCTTCCTGATCCGTACCCTCGCCTGGAAGTCGATCCTGTCCGACTCGGGACCCGTGGTCTCCGCCCTGAACAGCCTGCATCTCCTCGATGTCACGAGCTGGCTGGGCCTGACCGCCGACGACCGGGTCCTGGCCACTCCGCTCGCGGTCATCTGCGGGCTCACCTACAACTTCCTGCCGTTCATGGTGCTGCCGCTGTACAGCTCCCTGGAGCGGATCGACCCCGCACTGCACGAGGCCTCCCGCGACCTGTACGCCAAGCCCTCCACCACCTTCCGCAGGGTGACCTTCCCGCTGTCGCTGCCCGGCGTCGTCGCGGGCACCCTGCTCACCTTCATCCCGGCGTCCGGTGACTACATCAACGCCCAACTGCTCGGCTCACCGCGCGAGCAGATGGTCGGCAACGCCATCCAGAAGCAGTTCCTCAACGTCCTCGACTACCCGACCGCGGCCGCCATGTCGTTCATCCTGATGGCGCTGATCCTGGTCATGGTCACCCTCTACATGCGCCGCGCGGGAACGGAGGACCTGGTCTGATGTCCGCACCCCTGACACCCCTGACGCTCCTGACCGCCCCCATCCGCTGGGTGCGCCGCAATCTCGTTGTCATCATGGGATCGCTCGCCCTGGTCTACCTGCTGCTCCCCAACGTCGTCGTGATGCTGTTCTCGTTCAACAAACCGGCGGGACGCTTCAACTACGAGTGGCGGGAGTTCTCCACCGACGCCTGGACCAACCCCTGCGGTGTCGCCGACATGTGCGGCTCACTCGGGCTGAGCCTGAGGATCGCCCTCACGGCCACCCTGATCGCCACCGTCTTCGGCACCCTGGCCGCCTTCGCGCTCGGCCGCTACCGCTTCCGCGGCAAGTCCACCGCCCAGGGCCTGATCTTCCTGCCGATGGCCATGCCCGAGGTCGTGATGGCCGCCTCGCTCGGCACGCTGTTCCTCAACATGCGGGTCAACTTCGGCTTCACCACGATCCTCATCGCGCACGTCATGTTCTGCCTGAGCTTCGTGATCGTCGCGGTCAAGGCCCGCGTCATGTCCATGGACCCGCGGCTCGAAGAGGCCGCCCGTGACCTGTACGCGGGACCCGCGCAGACGTTCTGGCGCGTCACCCTGCCGCTGGCCGCGCCCGGCATCGCCGCCGGCGCCATGCTGAGCTTCGCCCTGTCGTTCGACGACTTCATCATCACGCAGTTCAACGCGGGCCCGTCCACCGTGACCTTCCCGATGTTCGTCTGGGGCGCGGCACAGCGCGGCGTTCCCGTCCAGGTCAACGTGATCGGTACGGCGATGTTCGTGATCGCGGTCGCCATCGTGCTCGTCGGCCAACTGACCAGCAACCGCCGCAAGAAGCAAGCCCTGTAGCCCCTGTAGCAAGCCATGAAGCAAGCACTGTAGGGAGTTGAGATCATGGCCCCAAGCGCCATGACCCCGAAGAACCGCTGGACCACCGCACTCGCCGACGCCCAGCCGGTGGCCTACTGGCTGGACGACCCGGGCAAGCCACGCGCCGAACCCGCCCTCACCGGCGCCGAAAGCTGCGACCTGCTCGTCGTCGGCGGTGGCTACAGCGGACTGTGGACCGCGCTCATCGCCAAGGAGCGCGACCCGCGGCGCGACGTGGTGCTGCTCGAAGGCCGCGAGGTGGGCTGGGCCGCCTCCGGCCGCAACGGCGGCTTCTGCGCCGCGTCCCTCACCCATGGCCTCGCCAACGGCCTGGCCCGCTGGCCCGGCGAGATCGAACAGCTGGAGCAGCTGGGCGCCCGCAACCTCGACGCCATCGAGGAGGCGGTCGCCCGCTACGCCATCGACTGCGACTTCGAACGCACCGGCGAGATCGACGTGGCCACCGAGCCACACCAGGTCGAAGAACTCCGCGAGGCGCACACCGAGGCCCAGCGCCTCGGCCTCGACGGCGGCACCGAGTTCCTGGACGCCGACCAGGTCAGAGCCGAAGTCGCGTCCCCCACCTTCCTCGCCGGAATCTGGGACCGCCGCGGTGTCGCCATGCTGCACCCCGCCAAGCTGGCCTGGGGCCTCAAGGCCGCCTGCCTCTCCCTCGGCGTACGGATCTACGAGCACACCCCCGCCACCACCCTCACCCAGCACGGCGCGGGCATGGCCGTCCGCACCCCGTACGGCCGAGTCCTGGCCCGCCAGATCGCGCTGGGCACCAACGTCTTCCCCTCCCTCGTGAAGCGGATCCGCCCGTACACCGTCCCGGTCTACGACTACGCCCTGATGACCGAGCCGCTCACCGAGGCCCAGCTCGACTCCATCGGCTGGAAGAACCGCCAGGGCATCGGCGACAGCGCCAACCAGTTCCACTACTTCCGGATCACCGCCGACCACCGCATTCTGTGGGGCGGCTACGACGCCATCTACCCCTACGGCGGCAAGGTACGGGCCGAGTACGATCACCGCCCCGAGACCTACGCCAAGCTGGCGGACCATTTCTTCCGCTGCTTCCCCCAGTTGGAGGGGCTGCGCTTCACCCACAGCTGGGGCGGCGCGATCGACACCTGCTCGCGCTTCTCGGCGTTCTTCGGTACGGCGCATTCCGGCAAGGTCGCCTACGCGGCGGGCTACACCGGGCTCGGCGTCGGGGCGACCCGCTTCGGCGCGGACGTCATGCTCGACTTGCTCGCGGGCGAGCGGACCGAACGCACCGCACTCGACATGGTCCGCAGTAAACCGCTCCCGTTCCCGCCGGAGCCCTTCGCCTGGACCGGAATCTCCCTCACCAAATGGTCCCTGGCCCGCGCCGACGCCAACGGCGGCCGCCGCAACCCCTGGCTGAAGACCCTGGACCGCCTCGGTCTCGGCTTCGACAGCTGAGAGCCCGCGCGCTGAGCACGCCTGTCCGGTAGCACCGGCGTACGCCCCCTGTCCCTCCTATGGCGAGGTCACTACCAACTCGTAGCGAAAAACCAACTTGTCGCGAAAACCCGCGTAAGGACCACCGCCGAGCCCGCTCTCCCTCGTGAACGCATCGTGCGCAGACGAAGACGAGGGAGGCCAAGCCATGAGTGGCTCGGCGGCTAGGTCGGCAGTGGAGTGGTTGGTCGCGGTGGCACCGGACCCGGAGGCCTGCCGCTGGGAGTGGGAGCGCAACCCGCTCGGGGTCGCCCTGCTCCCGGCGGGCAAGCGCTGGGATGTGCTGATCCTGCCGGGCGAGCTCGGCTATCCGACACTCGATGTACTGAACCGCTGTGTCGACCGTCCGGGTCCGGTGCTCGCCGACTTCGGCGACGCCCGGATGGGGTTCTTCGTCCCGGCCGGGACCGCCAGCCGATGGGTGGGCACGGGCGTACGGGGCGCGGGCCAGGGCACCTGGATCGTCGTTCCGTACCCCGGCCGGGCGACGGGCGGCGTCCGCTGGCTGATCGCACCGGACGGCTCCGGCACTCTCACCGATCCGGGTCTGCTGGAACTCGCGATGCACGAGGCGGCGGCGCAACTGGCCCGCGACTCACGGTCCTGACGCGGACCCACCAGGGCGCTGACGTAGCACCCACAGGGGGGCCACCAGCGCGGTACCCAGGCACCAGCCGCCCACCACGTCCAGCGGCCAGTGGTACCCGCACCGCACCAGACCGACCCCCACCGCCACGACCACCAGCAGGGAGCTGACCGTCACCACCCGCCGTGACCAGACAGCACGGAGGTACGGAAGTACCAGCAGGGCGGCGGCCCCATAGGCGACCGCCGCGGTCGTCGCGTGCCCCGACGGATAGAAGCCTTCCGCGGACGTCATACCGGGCGGCCCGGCCCGCCCCACCAGCATCTTGGCTGGCACCACCACGAGCGGCACCGCGGCCATCACCAGCGCGCCCACACCCGGCGCCACCCACCACCGGGCCGCACCCCGCCGCCATGCACGCCACCCCACGAACGCGAGCACCGCGACCAGTACGGGAACGGCGACCATCACCTCGCCCAGATCGGCCAGCAGCCGCGCGACGCCCTCCGGCCGCTCCCGGACCTGATCGCGCCCCACGGCGAGACCGACCCGCTCGTCCAGCCGCCGCACCGGCCCGTCAAACGCGACCAGCCACCCCAGCAGGACACCGCACAACACCCCCGCGCCAGCCGCCCACCGAGCCCGGAAAACCGGCGGCCCCGGAACAGGGGGGAGTGTTCCGGGGCCGCGGTGAGGACCGGTTGGCCGCTCACCGCCCCGGGGGGTGTGGGGCGGTGGGCCGTCCGATCGGTGAGGGGCGCCGGAGCCGTCGGCTCCGGCAGCGTGCGCGAGCACACCGTACGAAGAACCTATGACACGAGACACGACGCCAACAGTCGCACAGGCGACCCGTCATCGCCCCAGCACAGGATCTTCACAGCGCGTCGGCCAGCGCCTGTCCGGCGGCGGCTCAGACCGCCGCGATGGCCTCGGCGACGATGTCCAGACCCTCGTTCAGCAGGTCCTCGCCGATCACCAGCGGCGGCAGGAAGCGCAGCACGTTGCCGTACGTGCCACAGGTCAGCACGATCACACCCGCCGCGTGGCAGGCCTTGGCGATCGCCGCGGTGGCCTCCGGGTTCGGGTCCTTCGTACCGGACTTCACCAGCTCGATCGCGATCATCGCGCCACGTCCGCGGATGTCCCCGATGATGTCGTGCTTCTCCTGCATCTCCGTCAGCCGGGCCTTCATCACGGACTCGATCCGCTTGGCCTTGGCGTTGAGGTCCAGCTCCTTCATCGTCTCGATCGAGCCGAGCGCACCCGCGCAGGCCACCGGGTTACCGCCGTAGGTGCCACCCAGGCCACCCGCGTGCGCGGCGTCCATGATCTCGGCGCGCCCGGTGACCGCGGCGAGCGGCAGACCGCCCGCGATGCCCTTGGCCGTGGTGATCAGGTCCGGGACGATGCCCTCGTCCTCACAGGCGAACCACTGGCCGGTACGGCAGAACCCGGACTGGATCTCGTCGGCGACGAAGACGATGCCGTTGTCCTTGGCGAACTGCGCGATGGCGGGCAGGAAGCCCTTGGCGGGCTCGATGAAGCCGCCCTCACCGAGTACCGGCTCGATGATGATCGCGGCGACGTTCTCCGCGCCGATCTGCTTGCTGATCTGGTCGATGGCCTGGGCGGAGGCCTCGGCCCCGCAGTTCTCCGGACCGGTCGGCCAGCGGTAGCCGTACGCCACCGGGACGCGGTAGACCTCGGGCGCGAACGGGCCGAAGCCGTGCTTGTACGGCATGTTCTTCGAGGTGAGCGCCATCGTCAGGTTGGTACGCCCGTGGTACCCGTGGTCGAACACCACGACGGCCTGACGCTTGGTGTGCGACCGCGCGATCTTGACCGCGTTCTCGACGGCCTCGGCGCCGGAGTTGAACAGCGCGGACTTCTTGGCGTGGTCGCCCGGGGTCAGCTCGGCGAGCCGCTCGCAGACCTCGACGTACCCCTCGTACGGCGTGACCATGAAGCAGGTGTGGGTGAAGTCCGCGAGCTGCGCGGACGCCCGGCGTACGACGGCCTCAGCCGAGGCGCCGACGCTGGTCACGGCGATGCCGGAACCGAAGTCGATCAGACGATTGCCGTCGATGTCCTCGATGATGCCGCCACCCGCGCGTGCCGTGAACACCGGCAGTACGGAGCCCACGCCGCCCGCGACCACGGCGGTACGGCGGGCCTGCAGCTCCTGCGACTTCGGGCCGGGGATCGCGGTGACGACGCGGCGCTCCTGCGGAATTGCGCTCATAAGGGGCTCCTGGGGGTGGATCGGACGCGGTTCTGTTCGCAGGCTAGGGGTGCGAGGCACGCGCGGGCATGTTCCGCGGGGGAGAAGTACGCGCGTGGCGTTATCCGGACCGTCCATAGCGCGGGCGCGGGTCGCTCAACTCTTCGTGCCCACCCACTAGATTGAGCCCGCACGAAGGACCCGTACGACGGACCCGCACGAAGGAACAGACCGGCAGGTCAGGGGGCAACGGTCAGATGGACACCGACGGCACACACGACGCACCCGGCACCTATGCGGGTCAAGGGCCGAGGCCCATGGTGCCGCCGCCACCCCGGCATGCCCCGGGGATCGAGGCGACCCCGGTGCCGCCGTTGCCCGACGGGGCCGCCTTCCTGGGGTGGCTGCGGGTGCCGCGCCCGGAGGCGCCGCCCGGGATCTGGCGGTTCGGGTACACGCCGCGACCGGAGCAGGAGCCGGAGCGGGTACCCGGCCGACAGTTGTTCAGCGGGGCCGTGATCTCCTTCCTGGTCGGCTGGCTGATCTGGTCCCTGCTGTACAACGGCTATCTCGGCAGCTACTGGCTGTGGCCGCTGCTCGCTCTGACGCCCGAGTCCTGGCGCGCGGGGGACGGCAACCGCTTGGCCTTCGTGGTGGCCACCTACCTCTACTACCTCGTCGTGGTCGGAGGCCTCCTGATCATGGTCGGCCGCCTCGGGCGCTGGCCCGAGATCTGGCGCCGGATCGGCCCACCCGCCTGGAGCGCGGCGCGGCCATCCGCCCGGTCCGCGACCGTCGAGGCCCCCGAAGCCGACCCGGCCAGCTGGCCCCAGCTCCGCGCCGTCGGCGCCCCCGACGCCGCCGACCGGCTCGCCGCGGACGCCACCGCTGGCCTGATGCGCGACGTCGACCACGCCAGGATCGACCGCGCCTGGCAGTCCGTACGCTCCGGCCGCCACGCCCTGCCCGAATTCACCCGCGCGGTACTCAAGGACGGCGCCGGCGCCTGTGTGCACCCCTCCGGTGAGCGCGACCTGCACGCCAGATCGGCCCGGCACGACCTGATCGCCGGGCAGGTACGCCTGGGCACCACGGCCGACGACGAGCGCAACCCGTACCAGTACCGGGGGGCAGGACTGGCCGTCGGACCCGACCTGCTCGGCACCTCATTCCTCGCCGTCGGCCCCTCGGGCTCGGGCAAGACCGGAAGCGTGATCCGCCCGCTCACCGAGGCGCTGTGCCTCCAGGCACTGGCCGGACGAGCCGCCGTGGTGGTCGTCGGCGCGGCGGGCGCCGGGCTCGGCCCCGCCGAGAACTACGACGTCGTGGTCCGTGTCGGCCACCCCGACTCCGTGTACGACCTCGACCTGTACGGCGGCACCACCGACCCCGACGAGGCCGCGACCGTACTCGCCGAAGCGCTGGTCGGGGACCTGGCCGACCCGCACCCTGGAGCCGACAGCCGCCGCTCGGCGACCGTACTCGCCCAGCTGCTCGGCCCGTACTACGTGGCCAACGGCCGCTTCCCGTCCGTACCCGAGCTGCGGGAACTCCTCGACGGCGCGCCCGCGCCGCTGGCCGCCCTGCGCGAGACCCTGGCCGAGCGCGGCCAGGACGCGATGCTCCGCGAACTCGACGCGCGCGAGCGGCAGTCGGGTGGGGCGGGCGATCCGAGCGTGCTGCTCGCCGACCGGATGGCGCTGCTGGACCGGCCCGCGTTCGCGGGGTTCTTCGACACATCGGGCGAGGGGCGGCCGTTCTCGCTGCGGGCCCTGGACCATCCCGTACGGGTCCGGATCGACCTGCCCGAGCGCGGTCACGCCGACGCCTCGCGGATTCTGGCCCGGCTGCTGCTCGCCCAGTTCACGGCGAGCGCCGCGCACCGCGAGGACCGTTCGCTGTTCGCCTGTCTGGTCCTTGACGACGCCTCGCGTACGGTCACGCCCGAGGCCGTACGCGGCATCCAGCGGCTGCGCTCGGCGAACGCGGGAGCCGTCCTGACCCTGCGCACCCTCGATGACGTGGCGGGGCCGCTGCGCAGCGCGCTGCTCGGCGCGACAGGCTGCCGGATGGCGCTGGCCGGGGTGACGCCGTGGGACGGGCAGCAGTTCGCGGAGGTCTGGGGCAAGGAGTGGATCGAGGCCACCGATGTCACCGACCGGCAGATCGTCGCGGACGAGCCGCTCACCAAGGTCTCGCACGCCCTGCGCAAGCTGATCACCGGCAAGGCGCCCACCGCCCGCGCGGTCACCGTGCGGCAGGTCGAGCGCGAGCGCTGGTCGGCGTCGGAACTGGCACACGCGGTGCCGCCGGGACACGCGGTGCTCTCGCTGACGACGGTACGGGGGGAACACGCGCCGCCGCTGCTGGTGGACCTGCGGGAGTAGCTCCCCGGACCGCGCGGCGTACCTCTACGGTGAGGCAGAATCGAAGCAGACCATTCATACGGCCCGGCCAAGAACAAACCCGGCCAAGTACCACCCCGGCCAGCAACAACCCCGGCCACAACCTGAAGGTCCCATGCCCCCCACGCTCGCCTCCCTCGTCCACCACTCCGCGCTCAAGCTGATCGTGCGCGCGGGAGCGGACCGCCTGGACACCCCGGTGCGCTGGGCGCATCCCAGCGAGCTCACCGACCCCGTGCCGTACATGGACGGCGGTGAGCTGCTCCTGATCACCGCGCTGAAGCTGGACGCGGAGGACCGGGAGGCGATGCGCAGCTATGTGCGGCGGCTGGTCGGGGCGGGCGTGGCGGGGCTCGGCTTCGCGGTCGGCGTGAACTACGAGGACGTTCCCGAGGCCCTGGTGGACGCGGCGGCGGCTGAGGGGCTGCCGCTGCTCGAGGTGCCCCGCCGCACACCCTTCCTGGCCATCAGCAAGGCGGTGTCCGCGGCGATCGCCGCGGACCAGTACCGCTCGGTCACCGCGGGCTTCGCGGCGCAGCGGGAGCTCACCCGGCAGGCGCTGTCCGGCGGGCCCGAGGGGCTGCTCAGCGCGCTCGCCGGACAGGTCGACGGCTGGGCCGCGCTGTACGACGCGGCGGGCGGCGTCGTCGCCGCCGCACCCGAATGGGCGGCCAGGCGGGCCTCCCGGCTCATCCCCGACGTGGAGCGACTGCGCGACCGGCCGGTCCCGGCCACGAGCGTGGTCAGCGGCGCCGAAGACCGCGTCGAACTGCACTCGATCGGTACGGGGCGCCGCGCCCGCACCGCGCTCGCGGTCGGCACCGGGGCGCCACTGGGCACTGCCGAACGGTACGCCGTGCACTCGGCCATCGCCCTGCTCACCCTCACCACCGAACGCTCCCGCTCGCTGCACGCCGCCGAGCAGCGCCTCGGCGCGGCCGTGCTGCGGATGCTGCTCGCCGGACAGCCCGACCACGCCCGTACCGTCGCGGGCGACCTGTACGGCGGCCTGCTCGACGCGCCGTTCCGCCTGCTCATCGCGGAACGGGCCGCGGCGTCCGGCACGCGGCCCGACACGGCGTCCGGGGCCCCGGCCAAGTCGCCCGCCAGCGCCCCGGACGCGGCACAGACCGGGGACCCGCGGGACGCCCTCGCCGACGTCTGCGAGTCCGCGGCCGCCCGTGCGGGCGAGCCGGTGCTCGTCGTCCCGGACGGCGGCGGTCGGCTCGTGCTGCTCATCGCCGACGGCGGCGCCGCCGCCGACGCCTGCCTCCGGTACGCCGAGACACTCGACGCCGACAAGGCCGCGGCGCGCGCCCCCGAGGACGACGCCCTGGTCGTCGGCCTCTCCGCGCCGACGGGGCCGATCGCCGCCGCGACCGCGTACAAACAGGCCGAGCAGGCCCTCTCCGTGGCCCGCCGCCGCGGCCGATCCCTCGTCGAGCACCAAGAGCTCGCCGCGGGCTCGGTGTTGCCGCTGCTCGCCGACGACGCGGTACGCGCCTTCGCCGACGGCCTGCTGCGCGCGCTGCGCGAACACGACGCCACCGGCCGCGGCGACCTCGTCGAGTCCCTGCGGGCCTGGCTCTCCCGGCACGGTCAGTGGGACGCGGCCGCCGCCGAGCTGGGCGTCCACCGGCACACCCTGCGCTACCGGATGCGTCGCGTCGAGGAGATCCTCGGCCGCTCTCTGGACGACCCGGACGTCAGGATGGAACTCTGGCTGGCGCTCAAGACCACTGCCGCGGCCTCGGACTAGGCGACGGGCGACCAGGCGGCCAGCTAGGGGACAAGGCGCCAGCCAGGCGACAAGGCGCCCTATCGGTCCCCACCCCGCAAGCCCATCTGACAATCCGGTGCGCGCCACCTCTCGACTGCTACGTGCCGGATAAACGACCTGCGAGCCGCGCGCCCCTACGGTGGGGAGAAAACCCCCAGCAATCAACGCGGAAGGGCCGGGAATCACAATGACTTCCACCCACGCCTTCTGGCTCGCCGGCCGCCAGGCCACCGGCGAGACCACCCTCGACGTCACGTCCCCCTGGGACGGCCGCACCGTCGGCACCGTCAGCGTGCCGACCGACGCCCAGGTCGAGGAGGCTGTGGCCGCCGCCTACGCGGTGCGCGACGAGTTCGCGGCCACCCCCGCCCACGTACGCGCCGCCGCCCTGGACCACGTCTCCCGCAGGCTGGTCGAGCGCACCGAGGAGATCGCCAAGCTGATCTCCGCCGAGAACGGCAAGCCCATGAAGTGGGCCCGCGGTGAGGTCGGCCGCGCGGTCTCGGTGTTCCGCTTCGCCGCCGAGGAGGCCCGCCGCTTCAACGGCGGTGAGGCCCAGCGCCTGGACACGGACGCCGGTGGCGTCGGCCGCCTCGCCCTCACCCGCCGCTTCCCGCGCGGTGTCGTGCTCGGTATCGCGCCGTTCAACTTCCCGCTGAACCTCTGCGCGCACAAGATCGCCCCGGCGCTCGCGGTCGGTGCCCCGATCATCCTGAAGCCCGCGCCCGCGACCCCGCTCTCCGGCCTGATCATCGGCGACCTGCTCGCCGAGACGGAGCTGCCGGAGGGCGCCTGGAGCATCCTGCCGGTCGCCAACGACAAGATGCCCGCCCTGGTCCAGGACGAGCGCCTGCCGGTCATCTCCTTCACCGGTTCCGACAAGGTCGGCTACGCGATCATGGACTCGGTGCCGCGTAAGCACCTCACCCTGGAGCTCGGCGGTAACGGCGCCGCGGTCGTCCTGGCCGACTTCTCCTCGGACGCCGACCTCGACTGGGCCGCGAGCCGCATCGCGACCTTCTCGAACTACCAGGGCGGGCAGTCCTGCATCTCCGTGCAGCGCGTGATCGTCGACGAGTCCCTGCACGACCGGCTGCTGCCGCGCATCGTCAAGGCCGTCGAGGCCCAGGTCACCGGTGACCCGTCGGACAGCGAGACCGAGGTGGGCCCGCTGGTCAGCGAGGACGCCGCCAAGCGTGTCGAGTCCTGGGTCGACGAGGCCGTCAAGGCGGGCGCCCAGCTGCTCACCGGCGGCAAGCGCGACGGCGCCGCCTACGCGCCGACCGTGGTCACCGACGTACCGGCCGATGTCACCCTCGCCTCCGAGGAGGTCTTCGGGCCGGTCCTGACGGTCACCAAGGTGAACGGCGAGCAGGAGGCGTTCGACGCCGTCAACGCCTCCAAGTACGGCCTCCAGGCGGGTGTGTTCACGCACGACACGAAGACCGCGTTCCGCGCCCACCGCGCCCTTGAGGTCGGCGGCGTGATCGTCGGCGACGTTCCCTCCTACCGCGCAGACCAGATGCCGTACGGCGGCGCCAAGCAGTCCGGCGTGGGCCGCGAGGGCGTGCGCTACGCGATGGAGGACTACACGTACGAGCGGGTCATGGTCCTCACCGGCCTCGACCTGTAGGAACACGCGTCACACCGAAGCGGCCGGGGACCCTGCCAGGGGCTCCGGCCGCTTTCGCGTGCCCGGCCCCGATGCCACCGCCACCCTCATCGAAAGCGACAATCGTTTTCATGTAGAGTGGCGGGCATGGCAGTTCCGAAGCGCAAGATGTCCCGTTCCAACACCCGTCACCGTCGTGCCCAGTGGAAGGCGAGCACCCCCGCTCTGGTGTCCGTCTACATCGAGGGCCGCGAGTACGCCGTACCCCAACGCCTCGTCCGCGCCTACGAGCGCGGCCTGATCACACCCGAAGGCTGAGAACCCGTCTGACCCACTGACCCTGCAGGAGGCAGTGATGAGCAAGATCGCACCCCAACTCGGCACCGTCCAGGAGACCTTGCTCATCACGCTCTACGGCAGGGCCGTGGAGACCGCCGACCCGGGCGGGATGCTGCGCGACCCGAAGTCCGTCGAGGTGACGGAGGCCATCGACTACGACTTCGCGAAGTTCGACGGCAAGCCCAGCCTCCTCGGCGTCAACTTCCGCACCCTGCTGTACGACTCCTGGGTACGCCGCTTCCTCGCCGAGCACCCGACCGGCACCGTCGTCGAACTCGGCTGCGGCCTCAACACCAGGCTCGAACGCACCGACAACGGCACCGCGCACTGGGTCGAGCTCGACCTCCCCGACGCCGTCGACCTGCGCCGCCACTTCTTCGCCGAGAGCGACCGCCGTACGATCATCGGCGCGTCCGTGCTCGACACCTCCTGGCACGACCGCGTCGCGGCACTCCCCGGGCCGTACCTCTTCGTCGCGGAGGCCGTGCTGCCGTTCCTCGACGAGGACCGGGTGCGGTCGTTCGTACGGGACCTGAGCGGACGCTTCCCCGGCGCGCTGCTGGCCACCGACACCTCGGCCCAGGACATGGTCGATACCCAGGACCAGCACGACGTACTGAGCATGATGGCCGCCCGGATGGTCTGGGCCTGCGACGACCCCCGCGCGGTCGAGACCTGGGAGCCGGAGCCGGGTCCGCGGCTGCTGGAGAGCCGTACCTTCCTCGACTTCCCGAGTGAGCTGACCGACCCGCTCAGCGCCGCCCGGAAGGCGTTCGTCCAGGTGATGCGGACCGACTTCCGGGACAAGGCGGAGAGCTACCGGTTCAACCTCTTCCGGCTGGCTGGCTGATCCTTTCGCCACCCAGGGGGTGTCCGTTGCGCGCAGGCTGGTGCGAAAGGGCGGAATCGGGTACCAACGAGCGAGTAGCACCGGTCGGTAACCAACGGCCCGGCCGGTTCCGTCGACCCCCTAGCGGCGAGGTGAGCTCCTCATGTCCGCCACACCCTCCTCCCAGCCCGCGCAGCCCGCTCAGTCCTCCCAGCCCGCGCACGCGGCCAAGGTCTCCGAGCGCGAGGCCCGCCAAGTGGCCGAGGCCGCGCGCGAACAGGACTGGCAGAAGCCGAGTTTCGCCAAGGAACTGTTCCTCGGCCGCTTCCGGATCGACCTGATCCACCCGCATCCGCTCCCCGCCGACGAAGACGCCCAGCGCGGCGAGGAGTTCCTGGCCAAACTCCGCGACTTCTGCGAGACGAAGATCGACGGGGCCCGTATCGAGCGCGAGGCGAAGATCCCCGACGAGGTGATCAACGGCCTCAAGGAACTCGGCGCGCTCGGAATGAAGATCGACACCAAGTACGGCGGCCTCGGCCTCACCCAGGTGTACTACAACAAGGCCCTCGCCCTGGTCGGCTCCGCCAACCCCTCGATCGGCGCACTGCTCTCGGCGCACCAGTCCATTGGCGTACCGCAGCCACTGAAGCTCTTCGGCACCCAGGAGCAGAAGGACACCTACCTGCCCCGGCTGGCCCGTACCGACATCTCGGCCTTCCTGCTCACCGAGCCGGACGTGGGCTCCGACCCGGCCCGCCTGGCGACCACCGCCATCCCGGACGGTGACGACTACTTGCTGGACGGGGTGAAACTCTGGACCACCAACGGGGTCGTCGCCGACCTCCTGGTCGTCATGGCCCGCGTCCCCAAGTCCGATGGCCACAAGGGCGGCATCACCGCCTTCGTCGTCGAGGCCGCGGCCGACGGCGTCACCGTGGAGCACCGCAACGCCTTCATGGGCCTGCGCGGCCTGGAGAACGGCGTCACCCGCTTCCACCAGGTCAGGGTCCCCGCCGCCAGCCGCATCGGCCCCGAGGGAGCGGGCCTGAAGATCGCCCTCACCACCCTCAACACCGGCCGCCTCTCGCTGCCCGCCATGTGCGTCGGCGCCGGAAAGTGGAGCCTGAAGATCGCCCGTGAGTGGTCGACCGTCCGCGAGCAGTGGGGCAAGCCGGTCGCCAAGCACGAGGCCGTCGGCGCGAAGATCTCGTTCATCGCCGCGACCACCTTCGCCCTCGAAGCCGTACTCGACCTGTCCTCGCAGATGGCCGACGAGGACCGCAACGACATCCGCATCGAGGCCGCGCTCGCCAAGCTGTACGGCTCCGAGATGGCCTGCCTGATCGCCGACGAACTGGTCCAGATCCGCGGCGGCCGAGGCTTCGAGACCGCCGACTCACTGGCCGCCCGCGGTGAACGCGCCGTGCCCGCCGAACAGCTGCTGCGCGACCTGAGGATCAACCGCATCTTCGAGGGCTCCACGGAGATCATGCACCTCCTCATCGCCCGCGAGGCCGTCGACGCCCACCTCAAGGTCGCGGGGGACCTCATCGACCCGGACAAGTCGCTGGGCGACAAGGCGAAGGCGGGCGCGCGGGCCGGAGGCTTCTACGCCCGCTGGCTGCCCAAACTGGTCACCGGACCAGGCCAGCTCCCGCGCACCTACGGCGAGTTCCACCCGCCGGGACACCGGGACCTCTCGGGCCACCTGCGCTACGTCGAACGCACCTCGCGCAAGCTGGCCCGCTCCACGTTCTACGCGATGTCCCGCTGGCAGGGGCGGATGGAGACGAAACAGGGCTTTCTGGGCCGGATCGTCGACATCGGCGCCGAACTGTTCGCGATGAGCGCCGCCTGCGTACGGGCGGAACTCCTGCGCACCACGGACGACCACGGCCAGGCGGCCTACCAACTCGCGGACGTCTTCTGCCGCCAGGCCCGCCTGCGGGTCGAGGAGCTCTTCGGCCGCCTGTGGAACAACACCGACGATCTGGATCGCAAGGTCGTCTCGGGCGTCCTCTCGGGGACGTACACCTGGCTCGAACAGGGCGTCATCGACGCCAGCGGTGACGGCCCCTGGATCGCCGACGCCACGCCGGGCCCGGCGAAGAAGGAGAACCTCCACCGCCCCATCCGCTGAACGAGCACACGTGAGAGGCCCGGCAGCCCACTGCCGGGCCTCTCGCCCGCTCGCCACGCGGCCATCAGTGGGGGAGCGGGGTCGGATCGCCCGGCGGTTGCGGCAACAATGGGGGGATGAGCGACTTGCCTGCCCCTCTCGCCGACCCGCATCTCGTCTTCGACCCCGTCGAAGGCCGCCGGGACATCGTCGTCCTCGGCTCCACGGGTTCCATCGGCACCCAGGCCATCGACCTGGTCCTGCGCAACCCCGACCGGTTCCGCGTCACCGCCCTCTCGGCGGCTGGTGGCCGGGTCGATCTGCTGGCCGAGCAGGCCAGGCGGCTGCGGGTGTCCACCGTCGCGGTCGCCCGCGAGGATGCCGTACCCGCACTGCGCGAGGCACTCGCCGCGCGGTACGGCACGCAGGACGGCACCGAGCCGCTCCCCGAGATCCTGGCGGGCCCCGACGCCGCGGCCCAGCTCGCCGCCAGCGACTGCCACACCGTGCTCAACGGCATCACCGGCTCCATCGGCCTCGCGCCGACCCTCGCGGCCCTGGAGGCCGGACGGACCCTGGCCCTGGCCAACAAGGAGTCGCTGATCGTCGGCGGCCCGCTGGTCAAGGCGCTGGCCAGGCCCGGCCAGATCATCCCGGTCGACTCCGAGCACGCCGCGCTCTTCCAGGCGCTAGCCGCCGGCACCCGCGCCCAGGTGCGCAAGCTGGTCGTCACGGCGTCCGGTGGGCCCTTCCGGGGGCGTACGAAGGCGGAGCTGGCGCACGTCACCCCCCAGGACGCGCTCGCCCACCCCACCTGGGCGATGGGCCCGGTCATCACCGTCAACTCCGCGACCCTGGTCAACAAGGGCCTGGAGGTCATCGAGGCGCACCTGCTCTACGACATCCCCTTCGACCGCATCGAGGTCGTCGTCCACCCGCAGTCCTACGTCCACTCCATGGTCGAGTTCACCGACGGTTCCACCCTGGCCCAGGCCACCCCGCCGGACATGAGCGGTCCGATCGCCATCGGCATCGGCTGGCCCGAGCGGATTCCGGACGCCGCCCCGGCCTTCGACTGGTCGAAGGCGTCCAGCTGGGAGTTCTTCCCGCTGGACACCGAGGCTTTCCCCTCGGTCGGACTCGCCCGGCACGTCGGCGCGCTCGGCGGGACCGCCCCGGCGGTGTTCAACGCCGCGAACGAGGAGTGCGTGGACGCCTTCCTCGCGGGCAGGCTGCCGTTCAACGGCATCATGGAGACGGTCACCGAGGTCGTCACCGAACACGGCACCCCGGGTACGGGAACTTCCCTGACGGTCGCGGACGTCCTCGATGCGGAGGCCTGGGCACGAGCCCGGGCCCGTGAGCTCGCCGGTCTCGCGGCCTTGGCGGGACCGAAGACGACGCAAGAGACCGCGGAGGCTCGTGCATGACGACCCTGATGATGATCCTCGGCATAGTCGTCTTCGTAGTCGGGCTGCTGTTCTCGATCGCCTGGCACGAGCTGGGGCATCTGAGTACCGCGAAGCTGTTCGGCATCCGGGTGCCGCAGTACATGGTCGGCTTCGGTCCGACGATCTTCTCGCGCCGGAAGGGCGAGACCGAGTACGGCGTCAAGGCGATCCCGCTCGGCGGCTATATCCGCATGATCGGGATGTTCCCGCCGGGCAAGGACGGACGCCTGGAGGCCCGCTCGACCTCGCCCTGGCGCGGCATGATCGAGGACGCCCGCTCGGCGGCGTTCGAGGAGCTCCAGCCAGGCGACGAGAAGCGGCTGTTCTACACACGCGCGCCGTGGAAACGCGTGATCGTGATGTTCGCCGGTCCGTTTATGAACCTCATCCTCGCCATCGCGATCTTCCTCGGCGTGCTGATGACCTTCGGCTGGAACGAACAGACGACCACCGTCGGCCGGGTCTCGGACTGTGTGATCCAGCAGAGCGAGAACCGCACGGTCTGCGAGAAGGGCGACACGCCCGCACCCGCCAAGGCCGCGGGCCTGGAGGCGGGCGACAAGATCGTCGCGTTCAATGGACAGAAGGTCGACGACTGGTCGGCACTCCAGTCCCGTATCCGCGAAACCCTCGGCCCGGCCACCATCACCGTCGATCGCGACGGCGTCCGCCAGGACCTCAAGGCTGATCTGATCAAGAACCAGGTCAGCAAGACGGACGGCAGTGGTGGCTATGTGGAGGGCGAGTACGTCTACGCGGGCTTCCTCGGCTTCACCCCGGCCTCCGGCATCGTGAAGCAGTCGTTCCCGGAATCCGTGGACCGTATGGGCACCATCATGGAGAACGGCTTCCAGGCGCTGATCGCCCTCCCGTCCAAGGTCCCCGACCTGTGGAACGCCGCCTTCAGCGACGGCGAGCGCAAGCAGGACTCCCCGATGGGCGTGGTCGGCGCGGCCCGCGTCGGTGGCGAGGTCTTCACCCTGGACATCCCGCCGGAGAACCAGATCGCGATGATGCTGTTCCTCGTCGCGGGCTTCAACCTGTCGCTCTTCCTGTTCAACATGCTGCCGCTGCTGCCCCTGGACGGCGGCCATATCGCGGGCGCCCTGTGGGAGTCGCTGCGCCGGAAGCTGGCCCGGCTCTTCAAGCGGCCCGACCCCGGCCCGTTCGACGTCGCGAAGCTGATGCCCGTCGCCTATGTGGTGGCCGGAATCTTCATCTGCTTCACGATTCTGGTCCTGATCGCGGACGTCGTTAACCCGGTGAAAATCTCCTGACCGTACGTGGTGCACGGCAGGGTCGCGGCAGCCGGACCCAGGCGGGGTCCGGCTGCCCCACCATCGGGTGTGTTTGGCGGTGCGGTGTGCTCGGCGCGTTGGCCGTGGCGTAATCTCGAAGTCTGGAGCCCGCCGATACCGGGACCTTGATCCACACCGTTGGGGTTGCACAGCAGATGACTGCGATTTCTCTGGGAATGCCGTCCGTACCGACCAAGCTCGCCGAGCGTCGCCGTTCGCGGCAGATCCAGGTCGGGACGGTGGCGGTGGGCGGGGACGCGCCGGTTTCGGTGCAGTCGATGACCACGACGCGTACCGCTGACATCGGGGCGACGCTCCAGCAGATCGCCGAACTCACGGCGTCCGGCTGCCAGATCGTCCGCGTCGCGTGCCCGACTCAGGACGACGCGGACGCGCTGGCCACGATCGCGCGCAAGTCCCAGATCCCGGTCATCGCCGATATCCACTTCCAGCCGAAGTACGTGTTCGCGGCGATCGACGCCGGGTGCGCGGCGGTGCGCGTCAACCCGGGCAACATCAAGCAGTTCGACGACAAGGTCAAGGAGATCGCGGGCGCCGCCGCGGCGAGCGGCACTCCGATCCGTATCGGCGTCAACGCCGGATCGCTGGACGCGCGGCTCCTGAAGAAGTACGGCAAGGCCACGCCCGAGGCGCTGGTCGAGTCGGCGCTCTGGGAGTGCTCGCTGTTCGAGGAGCACGGCTTCCGGGACATCAAGATCTCCGTGAAGCACAACGACCCGGTGATCATGGTCAACGCCTACCGCCAGCTGGCAGCCCAGTGCGACTACCCGCTGCACCTCGGCGTCACCGAGGCAGGTCCCGCGTTCCAGGGCACCATCAAGTCGGCCGTCGCCTTCGGCGCCCTGCTCAGCGAGGGCATCGGTGACACGATCCGGGTCTCCCTCTCCGCGCCGCCCGCCGAAGAGGTCAAGGTCGGCACGCAGATCCTGGAGTCGCTGAACTTGAAGCAGCGTCGGCTGGAAATCGTCTCCTGCCCGTCCTGTGGGCGTGCCCAGGTGGACGTCTACAAGCTGGCCGAGGAAGTCACCGCGGGCCTGGACGGCATGGAGGTGCCGCTGCGCGTCGCGGTCATGGGCTGCGTCGTCAACGGCCCCGGCGAGGCCCGCGAGGCCGACCTCGGTGTCGCCTCCGGCAACGGCAAGGGCCAGATCTTCGTCAAGGGCGAGGTCATCAAGACCGTCCCCGAGTCGAAGATCGTCGAGACCCTGATCGACGAGGCGATGAAGATCGCCGAGCAGATGGAGCGCGACGGCGTCGCCTCGGGCGAGCCCGAGGTCTCCGTCAGCTGAGAGCCTGCCCCCAGCTGAGAGCCTGCCTCCGCACCGCCGCTCACCCCACCACACGAGGCGTTCCCCGGGGCCTTCCAGGTACAGTGCCTGGAGATCAGCGACGCTCGGCGTTGCCCGTAAGGAGTGGTGGAGCGGCCTGAAGTGTTGACGCAGACGACGACCAGGGTTCTCGCACCCGGAGACCTCGACGCGGCCCTCGGGATCCTCGAGAGCGACCCCGTCGCGAACGCGTTCGTCACGTCGCGTGTCCTGGCCGCCGGGCTCGACCCCTGGCGTCTCGGCGGTGAGATGTGGGGCTGGTACGCGGGCGGCCGACTGCGCTCACTGTGCTACGCGGGCGCGAACCTCGTCCCGATCTGCGCGCCCCCCGACGCCGTACGCGCCTTCGTCGACCGGGCCCGTCGAGCGGGCCGACGCTGCTCGTCGATCGTCGGCCCGGCCGAGTCGACCACCCTGCTGTGGCAGTTGCTCGAACCAGGCTGGGGCCCGGCCCGCGAGGTCCGCGCCCACCAGCCGCTCATGGTCACCGACCGGATGCCCACCGACATCGCACCCGACCCGCTCGTCCGCCGTGTCCGCAAGGACGAGATGGACGCGATCATGCCCGCCTGCGTGGCCATGTTCACCGAGGAGGTCGGCATCTCGCCGCTCGCTGGTGACGGCGGGCTCCTCTACCAGGCACGGATCGCCGAACTGGTCGGCGCCGGACGCTCGTTCGCCCGGTTCGACCCGGACACCGGACAAGTCGTCTTCAAGGCCGAGATCGGCGCGGCGACCCCCACGGCCTGCCAGATCCAGGGCGTCTGGGTGGCGCCCGAGTTCCGCGGCCGCGGGCTCTCCGTGCCGGGCATGGCCGCGGTGCTGCGGTTCGCGCTCACCGATGTGGCGCCGGTGGCCAGCCTGTATGTGAACGACTACAACACCGCGGCCAGGGCCGCGTACCGCCGCGTCGGCTTCGAAGAGGTCGGCGCGTTCATGAGCGTCCTGTTCTGATCGTCGCGCGGTGGGCGCTAGGGGGCGTCTCCCCGATCTTCGCGGGCCCGCGACGCCTGGCACGGCGCCTCGACGCACGGCCGAATCACCCAAGTACGTCCAGTACGAGGGCGATCCGGCCGCGCGCCGATGCACCGCACCAGACGCCGCGGTCTGATCCGCGAAGATCGGAGAGACGCCCCCTAGGCCCGGAACCCGCTCCTGACCGGCGCGCCAGAGGTAGTCTCCCCGGCATGCTGAGCTTTCCCGGAGGCCGCCGCTCCCCGTCCCCGGACGACGTCGAGGTCGGGCCGCTCGACCTCGCCGCGCGCGTGGACGAGGCCCTCGCCGTGCAGGCCATCGCCTTCGGGCTCAGCCACGAAGAGGTCGGCGTACGCCGCCAGATCGTGCTGCGCCACATGCGCCAGCCAGGCGCCCGCGCGCTCGGTGCCACCACCCGCGACGGCCGCCTGGCCGGGTTCGTCTACGGCATGCCGAACGACCGCAGTCAGTGGTGGTCCACCGTCGTCGAGCCCTATCTGCGCAGCAGCGGCCACGACGACTGGCTCGACGACTCGTTCGTCATCACCGAGCTGCACGTCCACCCCGGCTTCCAGAACCGCGGTGTGGGCCGCGCCCTGATCACCACCCTCACCGATCCCGTCCCCGAGCCCCGCTCGATCCTCTCCGCGATCGACACCGACAGCCCCGCCCGCGGCCTCTACCACTCGCTCGGGTACATCGACCTGGCCCGCCGGGTGCACTTCCCGAGCGCCCCCAGCCCGTACGCCGTGATGGGTGCCCCGCTGCCGCTGCGCCGCCGCCCGGGACGCTTTGGCGGGGGCGTCGGACGCCGTCGTCCCGGCAACTGATTTCCGCCCGGGCCCGTGACCCGGTTAACCTCCTGAACAGTCGACGCTTTCCACGCAGGAGTTCACCATGGCCCAGGTCCAGCGCATGTCCCGATTGATGATCAAGACACTGCGCGATGACCCGGCTGACGCCGAGACGCTCAGTCACAAGCTGCTGGTCCGGGCCGGTTACGTACGCCGTAACGCGGCGGGCATCTGGTCCTGGCTGCCGCTCGGCAAGAAGGTGCTGGACAACGTCTCGCGCGTGGTCCGCGAGGAGATGGACGCCATCGGCGGCCAGGAGGTCCTGCTGCCCGCGCTGCTCCCCAAGGAGCCGTACGAGGCGTCCGGCCGCTGGGACGAGTACGGCGACCTGCTCTTCCGCGTCAAGGACCGCAAGGGTGCCGACCACCTCCTGGGCCCCACCCACGAGGAAGTCTTCACCCAGACCGTCAAGGACCAGTGCTCGTCCTACAAGGACCTGCCGGTGATCCTGTACCAGATCCAGACGAAGTACCGCGACGAGGCCCGGCCGCGCTCCGGCGTGCTGCGCGGCCGCGAGTTCCAGATGAAGGACTCGTACTCCTTTGACGTGAGCGACGAGGGCCTGGCCGCGTCCTACGCTCTGCACCGCGAGGCCTACCAGAAGATCTTCAAGCGCCTCGGCCTGGACTACCGCATCTGCTCGGCCGTCTCCGGTGCGATGGGCGGCTCGGCCTCGGAGGAGTTCCTGGCCCCGGCACCGGCGGGCGAGGACACCTTCGCGGACTGCCCCGCCTGTGACTACGCGGCGAACACCGAGGCGGTCACCTTCGCGTTGCAGCCGGTCGACGGCACGGTGCACGGCCCGGCCGAGGACCTGGACACTCCCGACACGCCGACCATCGAGACGCTTGCCGAGCACCTCGGCGTCCCGGCGTCGGCGACGCTCAAGAACCTCCTGGTCAAGGTCGACGGCGAGATCGTCGCGGTCGGTGTTCCCGGCGACCGCGAGGTGGACCTCGGCAAGCTGGCCGAGCACCTCGCCCCGGCCCAGGTCGAGCTGGTCACGGCCGACGACTTCACCGGCCGCCCCGACCTCGTACGCGGCTACGTCGGTCCGCAGGGCCTGGAGAAGGTCCGCTACATCGCCGACCCCCGGGTCGCCCCCGGCACCGCCTGGATCACCGGCGCCAACAAGCCCGACACGCACGCCCGCAACGTCGTCTGCGGCCGCGACTTCGAGGTCGACGACTACCTCGACGTGGTCGTCGTCGCCGAAGGCGACCCGTGCCCGGCCTGCGGCACCGGCCTGAAGCTGGACCGTGCGATCGAGATCGGCCACATCTTCCAGCTCGGCCGCAAGTACGCCGACACCTTCCAGCTCGACGTGCTGGGCCAGCAGGGCAAGCCGGTCCGCGTCACGATGGGCTCGTACGGCATCGGCGTGTCCCGTGCGGTGGCGGCGCTGGCCGAGCAGTCCGCCGACGACAAGGGCCTGTGCTGGGCCCGCGAGGTCGCCCCGGCCGACGTCCACATCGTCGCGGCGGGCAAGGCCGCGCAGACCGAGCTGGCGCTGTCCGTGGCCGACCAGCTGGCCGCGGCGGGCGTCCGCGTCCTGGTCGACGACCGTGCCGGGGTCTCCCCGGGCGTCAAGTTCACCGACGCGGAACTGATCGGTGTCCCGACCATCCTGGTCGCGGGCCGCCGCACGGCGGAGGGCGTCGTCGAACTGAAGGACCGCCGCACGGGCGAGCGCGAGGAACTCCCGGTCGCCGAGGCGATCGCCCGCCTCACGGCCTGACCCACCCGCTCCGCACCGACCGCGCGTGCGGGCCGCCAGTGGCCCGCACGCGCCGCTCCGTTCCCCAAGGGAGACGCCCCGATCAGCGGGCGTCTCCCCCGATCGTCGCGGGCGGGCGACGCCTGGCACGCGCCCCCAAGCTCTCGACTGCGCTCGAGCAGGGAGGAACTCCCTTCGGCGCACGGCTGAGCACGGCCGAGTACGGCCGCATCCCCCACGGACGTCCAGTACGCGGGCGGTCCGGCCGCACGCCGACGCACCACGTCCCCAACCTCACAGGGCAATACACCTAGGGCCTGTCCGGCGGATCATGCCGGGGTCGCGGGGTGTGGCACGCAGGCCCCCGCCCTCGGACTCGCTTCGCTCCGCTCGGGCGGGAGGGACCCCCTCGGCGTTGTCGTCCGTCACCATCGCTCCGCGATGTCTCAGTCCTCCGCCGTGCGGCCGCACGCACCAGGCCCCGCTCACCAGAACAGACAGCGCACCGAGCGCCCAGCCCGGCCTGATCCGCCGGACAGGCCCTGGCCGCTTCACGGCGGGCGTGGACTGGTCCGCGAAGATCGGAGAGCTGCTCCCCAGGGCTTGACCACCGGCTCAAACCAGGGAACGTCCTGCCTTCAGGGCCGCCGCTCGGCGCTGAGCGCCTGTGCGCGCCGGAGTCGCCGAGAACCTGTGTCACGCCACGGCCGGGCGCCCGCCGGCACGGCTGATGTCAGCCGCTGGCTCGGGCCGGGCCGTGGCCCACGGCGGGCTCTACAGCCAGGACGCCAGTTCCAGCAGGGGCTCGGCCTGGCGTGGGTGGTTTGTGCGGAGGGCTCGTACCGCGGTCTCCGTCGCCCGGAACAGGGTCCAGCCCCGCAGCCGCTCCCGGTCCACCTCCAGCGAGTCCGCCAGCTTGGCGACCCGGCGTCGCGCCGTGGCCGCGCCGCTGCTGGCGGCGACCAGGTCGTCGAGCCGGTCCAGGACGAGCGGGGCCAGATCGTAAGCGCGCTCCCCGACGACCGGGTCGGGGCCGACCGTGAGCCAGGGCGCCCGGTCTCCGGCGAGGACCTTGCCCTGACGGAAGGCGCCGTGCAGCAGGAACGCCTCACTGGCGTCCGCGACGAGCGCGGACCGCGCGGCCAGGGCCGCGTCCGCCAGCGGCCGTACGGAGTCGTCCGCCGATTCCAGAGCCGTGGCGCGCCGGGCCGTCCGTACCTCGACCGTCTCGAAGGCGTGCGACGCGGGCGGCGCGACCCACAGCCGCCGCACCGTACCCGTCGCCTCCAGCAGCGCCTTCGCCTCGGGCAGCGACCGCAGTGAGACATCGGCGTGCAGCCGTTCCAGGAGCAGCGCCCCGTCCTCGCCGTGCTCCAGGAGCTGGCACGCCCCCCAGCCGTCCCAGTGGGCCAGCGCCGCCGCCTCCAGGCCTGGCTGGGCGGCGGGCGGTGCCAGCTTCAGGACGGCGGGCGTGCCGTCCGGCCGCCGTACGAGGACGACCAGGCTGGAGCGGCCACCGGGGGCCTGCACCCGCTCGACGGTCAGCTCGCGCCGGGAGACGGCCTCCTGGGCCGTCTGGGGCAGCTTCTCCAGCCACCCGGCCGTGCCGTCGCGCTCGGCGTCGTCCGGCGACTCGCCGAGCGCCTGGACGAGGCGCTGCGGCGGTTCGAAAGCCATGCGTGCGTAGTTCCTTTCGCCCTGCTCAGGTCGCTCGGGTTGGTCGGGGCGGTCGGGGTCGGTCGTCGGCCAGGTCGGTGGAATCGGGCGGAGCCCAGGGAAGGCTACGCCGTGTCGGTGGCCCGTTCGGCGAGCCCGGGGAAGGCTACGGCGCTGCCGCGCCACCGCGCCGCCCGCACCGCCGCCTCGCGCAGCGCGTCGGCGGCCTCCTGGCGCTTGGCGCCGCCCGCCGCGGCGACCAGGTCCGCGTAGACCCCGGCGACCCGGTCCTCCAGCTCGGTGGCGAGCCGCACCGCGGCGGCGGCGTCCGGCACCGGGAAGGGCAGGGCGTAGCCCGCGGCGGCGGGCTCGGGCTCCTCGCCCAGGCCGCGCACGGTGCGCTGGAGGGTGTCACGGCGGGCGCGGTGGGCGTCGTACGCGGCGCGCGCCTCGGCCTTGCGGTCCTTGCCGATCCGGCCCCCGACCACCCCGTAGCCGTACACCGCGGCGTGCTCCGCCCGCAGGGCCGCCTGGTAGGCGGCGGCCAGTGCCTCGCCCGCCTCGCGCACCTGTCGCATCTGCCGCACCTCGCCCGCCTGCCGCACCTCCCTCATCGGACCGCCCCGCTCAGCAGGTAAGCGTGGGCGTCGCCCGCCGCCGCGACCGAGGCCAGCAGCCTGGCCTGCTCCCCGGGCAGGTCCCGGAGCGTGCCGCGGCGGGCGTCAGCCAGCTTCCGCTCGGCCGCCGCCAGCTGGGCCAGGGCTTCCTTCTCACTGGTGGGAACCGCCGCCCGGGCGCTGGCAGAGGCGGAAGCTGAGGCCGAGGCCGAGGCTGAGTCCGATGGCGCCGACGTGCCCTCCGGCCCGCCGCCGAACGCCTCCGCGTGCTGCCTGGCCGCCGCGCGCAGCGGCCGCAGCCGCTCCGCGAGCGCCGGGTGCGCGGCGATCACCGCGGTGTACCGGTCGGCCAGCTCGGCGCTGTCGCGCACCAGGCGCGCGCGTGCCCGCTCGGCCGCGCCAGGGCGCTTGCCCGCTGATGAGCCGGGCGCGTCATCGGTGCAGCCCGCGAGGAGCGCGGCACCGGCCGCACCGGCGAGCAGACTCCTTCGGCGTGGCCCCGGATTGGTACGTCGGCTACGCGACGGAAGAGTGAACGGCACGGCAGGCGTCCTCGTCGTAAGGCTCGTAAAGCTCGTGAGACTCGTCAGTCGGAAGGGTGGGGCGGGCGCGCGTCACCGCGGGGCCCGTGATCACCGTACCTGCGCCGCCCCCGCCCGTCGCCCACCGCGTGGCCAGCGGCAGGCGGCGGCGGACAGCGGGACGGTGGACGGCAACACCCTGTGCGACCGGATACCCTTTGACCTGACACGCGACGAACCCACAACAGCACACGCGGCCGAGGAGTCACCCGGATGAGCACCACCCAGAGCGAGAGGCTGCGCGGACTACTGGAACCGCTCGTCAGCTCCAAGGATCTGGACCTCGAAGAAGTCACCGTGACCCCGGCCGGCAAGCGACGTGTGCTCAGCATCGTGGTCGACGCCGACGGCGGTGTGCATCTCGACACCTGCGCCGAGCTCAGCCGGGAGATCTCCGAGAAGCTGGACGAGACGGACGCCATGGGCTCCGGCGAGTACGTACTCGAAGTGACCTCCCCCGGCGCGGACCGCCCGCTCACCCAGCACCGCCACTACGTGCGCGCCATCGACCGCCTGGTCAAGTTCCAGCTGACGCCCGAGGCAGGTCCCGGCGAGCTGGTCGCGCGCATCCTGAAGGTGGACGACGAAGGCCTCGACCTAGAGGTGCCCGGCGTGAAGGGCCGTAAGGCCACCGCCCGGCGGCTCGCGTTCGCGGACATCGCGAAGGCCCGTGTGGAGATCGAGTTCAGCCGTAAAAACAAAAACGAAGAGAACGAAGAGGAGGCGTAGCCGTGGACATCGACATGAGTGCCCTGCGGGGTCTGGTCCGTGAGAAGGAGATCTCCTTCAACCTGCTGGTCGAGGCGATCGAGTCGGCCCTCCTCATCGCCTACCACCGCACCGAGGGAAGCCGCCGTCACGCGCGCGTCGAGCTCGACCGGGAAACCGGCCATGTGACGGTCTGGGCGAAGGAGGACCCCGAGGACCTCGCCGGTCTGGACGAGGGCACGGCGCCCCGCGAGTTCGACGACACCCCGTCCGGGTTCGGCCGGATCGCCGCGTCCACCGCCAAGCAGGTCATCCTGCAGCGACTGCGGGACGCGGAGGACGACGCGACGCTCGGCGAGTACGCGGGCCGTGAGGGCGACATCGTGACGGGCGTGGTCCAGCAGGGCCGCGACCCGAAGAACATCCTGGTCGACATCGGCAAGCTGGAAGCGATCCTGCCGGTGCAGGAGCAGGTCCCGGGTGAGGAGTACCAGCACGGGATGCGGCTGCGCTCGTATGTCGTGCGCGTGGCCAAGGGCGTACGCGGCCCGTCGGTCACTCTTTCGCGTACTCATCCGAACCTGGTGAAGAAGCTCTTCGAGCTGGAGGTCCCGGAGATCGCCGACGGTTCGGTGGAGATCGCGGCGATCGCGCGCGAGGCCGGTCACCGCACCAAGATCGCGGTCCGCTCCACCCGCTCGGGACTGAACGCCAAGGGCGCCTGCATCGGCCCGATGGGCGGCCGGGTGCGCAATGTGATGGCCGAGCTCAACGGCGAGAAGATCGACATCGTCGACTGGTCGGACGACCCGGCGGACATGGTGGCCCACGCGCTGTCCCCGGCCAGGGTCAGCAAGGTCGAGGTCGTGGACCTGGCCGCCCGGTCGGCCCGGGTGACCGTCCCCGACTACCAGCTGTCACTGGCGATCGGCAAGGAAGGGCAGAACGCCCGGCTCGCCGCCCGGCTGACCGGCTGGCGTATCGACATCCGCCCGGACACTGAGGTCGGCGAGGGCGAGGGCGAGTACCGCCGGGAGCGTCGGGACCACTGATCGACCACTGGTCGATCTCTGAGATCGACCACTGAGATCAAGACGACATCCGTTCGATTCTTCACCCAATGGGGTGAGGTCGGTACGGGGAGGTAGACTTAAGCGTGTCTGGCCGGACGCATGCCCGTGCATGCCCTGAGCGAACGTGCGTGGGATGTCGGGAGCGAGCGGCTAAGAGCGATCTGCTGCGGGTCGTGGTGATCGAGGGTGTATGTGTCCCCGATCATCGCGGTACGCTGCCCGGCCGGGGTGCTTACGTACACCCCGCCCAGGTCTGTCTCGATCTGGCGGTCCGCCGTCGGGCGTTTCTCCGGTCGTTCCGCGTCCGGGGCCCGCTCGACACCGCGGATCTCAGCCGTTACGTCGAGCAGGCGAAACCGTAAAACGTGCCGTGCGGAACCCCGTGCGGCCCTGGTACCCCGCGAGTTGGAAGTAGGTCGAGATTGCGATGAGCACTCGATGAGCACGCGATGAGTACGCCCATGAAGTAGCGACGGTCCGGCGTAACCCGGACCTAAAAGGAGCGAAGTGGCTAAGGTCCGGGTATACGAGCTCGCCAAGGAGTTCGGGGTGGAGAGCAAGGTCGTCATGGCCAAGCTCCAAGAACTCGGTGAATTCGTCCGTTCGGCGTCCTCGACCATCGAGGCGCCCGTTGTACGCAAGCTGACCGACGCGTTGCAGGGGCCCGGCTCCGCCGGCAAGTCCCCCGCGAAGCCCGCGCCGCGCAAGTCGGCGCCCAAGCCGGCGTCGCCGTCGGCACCGTCCCCCGCGCAGGTAGCCAAGCCTGCCGCGCCCAAGCCCGCGCCGGCGCCCAAGCCCGCCGCGGCTGAGAAGCCCGCACCGGCGGCACCCGCCGCCCCCGCGGCACCCGCCCCGCGGCCGGGCCCGAAGCCCGCGCCCAAGCCCGCCCCCGCTGCTCCGGCCCAGCCCGAGTTCACGGCGCCCCCCGCGGCCCCGTCGACTCCCTCGGCGCCGAAGCCCGCTGGTGCGCGCCCCGGCGCGCCCAAGCCCGGTGGCCGTCCGGCCCCCGGCCAGGGTGGTCAGGGCGGTCAGGGTCAGTCCCGTCCCGGCGGGGAGCGTGCTCCGCGCCCCGGTGGCGAGCGCGCCCCGCGTCCCGGTGGCGGTCGTCCGACCGGCCCGCGTCCGGGCAACAATCCCTTCACCTCTGGTGGCTCCACCGGCATGGCGCGCCCGCAGGCGCCCCGTCCCGGCGGCGCGCCTCGTCCCGGTGGCCCTGGCGGCCCCGGTGGCGCTCCCGGCCCGCGCCCGCAGGGTGGCGGCCAGGGTGCCCCGCGTCCGCAGGGTCAGGGCGGCCAGGCCGGCCGTCCCACCCCCGGTGGCATGCCCCGTCCGCAGGGCGGCGCCCCGCGTCCCGGTGGTGGCCCCGGCGGTAACCGTCCGAACCCGGGCATGATGCCGCAGCGTCCCGCTGCTGGCCCGCGTCCCGGTGGTGGCCCTGGTGGCGGCGGTGGCCGTGGCCCGGGTGGCGGCGGTCGTCCCGGCGGTGCCGGTGGCGCGCGTCCCGGCTTCGCCGGTCGTCCGGCCGGTCCCGGTGGCGGCGGTCGTCCCGGTGGCGGCGGCGGCTTCGGTGGCGGCGGTGGCCGTCCCGGTGGTGGCGGCGGCTTCGGCGGTCGTCCCGGCTTCGGTGGCCGTCCCGGCGGTCCCGGTGCCCGTGGTGGCACACAGGGCGCCTTCGGCCGTCCCGGTGGTCCCGCGCGTCGTGGCCGTAAGTCGAAGCGGCAGAGGCGCCAGGAGTACGAGGCCATGCAGGCCCCGTCGGTCGGCGGCGTGATGCTGCCTCGCGGCAACGGCGAAGCCGTTCGCCTGTCGCGTGGTGCCTCGCTCACCGACTTCGCGGAGAAGATCAACGCCAACCCGGCGTCGCTCGTCGCCGTGATGATGAACCTCGGCGAGATGGTCACGGCCACGCAGTCCGTCTCCGACGAGACGCTGCACCTGCTCGGCGACGAGATGAACTACACGGTTCAGATCGTCAGCCCCGAGGAGGAGGACCGCGAGCTCCTCGAGTCCTTCGACATCGAGTTCGGCGAGGACGAGGGCGGCGAGGAGTACCTGGCCGCGCGTCCGCCGGTGGTGACCGTCATGGGTCACGTCGACCACGGTAAGACCCGACTGCTCGACGCCATCCGCAAGACGAACGTCATCGCGGGCGAGGCCGGCGGCATCACGCAGCACATCGGTGCGTACCAGGTCGCCACCGAGGTCAACGAGGAAGAGCGTCGCATCACCTTCATCGACACCCCGGGTCACGAGGCGTTCACCGCCATGCGTGCCCGTGGTGCCAAGTCGACCGACATCGCGATCCTCGTGGTGGCGGCCAATGACGGTGTGATGCCCCAGACGATCGAGGCGCTGAACCACGCCAAGGCGGCCGAGGTGCCGATCGTGGTCGCGGTCAACAAGATCGACGTCGAGGGCGCGGACCCGACCAAGGTGCGCGGTCAGCTGACCGAGTTCGGCCTGGTGGCCGAGGAGTACGGCGGCGACACCATGTTCGTCGACATCTCCGCCAAGGAGGGTCTGCACATCGACTCCCTCCTGGAGGCCGTGGTCCTCACCGCGGACGCCTCGCTCGACCTGCGGGCCAACCCGGAGCAGGACGCGCAGGGCATCGCGATCGAGGCCCACCTGGACAAGGGCCGCGGCGCCGTCGCGACCGTCCTGGTCCAGCGAGGCACGCTGCGCGTCGGTGACACGATGGTCGCCGGTGACGCGTACGGCCGTGTTCGCGCGATGCTCGACGACAAGGGCGAGAACGTCGCCGAGGCGGGTCCCTCGACCCCGGTCCTCGTGCTCGGTCTCACCAACGTCCCGGGCGCTGGCGACAACTTCCTGGTGGTCGACGAGGACCGTACGGCCCGTCAGATCGCCGAGAAGCGTGCCGCCCGTGAGCGCAACGCCGCATTCGCCAAGCGCACCCGCCGGGTGTCCCTCGAGGACCTCGACAAGGTGCTCAAGGCGGGCGAGGTCGAGCAGCTCAACCTCATCATCAAGGGCGACGCGTCCGGTTCGGTCGAGGCTCTCGAGTCCTCGCTGCTCCAGCTCGACGTCGGCGAAGAGGTCGACATCCGGGTCCTGCACCGCGGTGTCGGTGCGGTCACCGAGTCGGACATCGACCTGGCGATGGGCTCCGACGCCATCGTGATCGGCTTCAACGTGCGCGCCGCTGGGCGTGCCACGCAGATGGCCGACCGCGAGGGTGTGGACGTTCGCTACTACTCGGTCATCTACCAGGCGATCGAGGAGATCGAAGCGGCCCTCAAGGGCATGCTCAAGCCGGAGTTCGAAGAGGTCGAGCTCGGTACGGCGGAGATCCGCGAGGTCTTCCGCTCGTCCAAGCTGGGCAACATCGCCGGTGTGCTGGTCCGCTCCGGCGAGGTCAAGCGCAACACCAAGGCGCGCCTGCTGCGCGATGGCAAGGTCATCGCGGAGAACCTCAACATCTCCGGTCTGCGTCGCTTCAAGGACGACGTCACTGAGCTCCGCGAAGGCTTCGAGGGCGGTATCAACCTCGGAAACTTCAACGACATCAAGATCGACGACGTCATCGCGACGTACGAGATGCGCGAGAAGCCGCGCGGCTGACCGCTCGGCAACTCAACCGGCGTAGCCACGCCGGACGGATCGGGGCCGGTCGGCGGGAAGAAATTCCCGTCGATCGGCCCCGGCCGTTGCGTGTACGGTTTGGATGTCCCTGCCAAGCGGTTGGCGGGGCGCCGATCCCGTACCGGCGGGTCATCCGGATCAGCATGTATGTGGGGACACTGTCCTTCGATCTGCTCCTCGGCGACGTACGGTCGCTCAAGGAGAAGCGCTCTGTCGTCCGCCCGATCGTCGCCGAACTCCAGCGCAAGTACGCGGTGAGCGTGGCGGAGGTGGGTGACCAGGACCTCCATCGAAGGGCCCAGGTCGGTGTGGCGATGGTCTCGGGAGACGCCGGGCACCTCAGCGACGTACTGGACCGGTGCGAGCGGCTGGTCGCCGCCCGTCCCGAGGTGGAGCTTCTGTCCGTACGACGGCGGTTTCACGGCGAAGAAGACGACTGACGCACGGCACGGCACAGCACGGCACGGCAGACCGGCCTGGCACGACAGCACGACTGTAGATAACTGCGCTACGCAGAACTGAACAGCTCAGCAGCAAGAAAGAGGGAGACGGACCAGTGGCCGACAACGCGCGGGCGAAGAAGCTGGCGGACCTCATCCGGGAGGTGGTCGCACAGAAGCTGCAGCGCGGTATCAAGGACCCGCGCCTGGGCACGCATGTCACCATCACCGACACCCGAGTCACCGGTGACCTGCGGGAGGCGACCGTCTTCTACACGGTCTACGGCGACGACGAGGACCGGGCGAGCGCCGCCGCGGGCCTGGAGAGCGCCAAGGGCGTCCTGCGCTCCGCGGTGGGCGCGGCGGCCGGAGTGAAGTTCACCCCGACGCTGACCTTCGTGGCCGACGCCCTCCCGGAGAACGCGAAGACGATCGAGAACCTCCTGGACCGGGCACGGGCCTCGGACGCCAAGGTGCGCGAGGCGTCTTCGGGCGCCGCGTACGCCGGTGAGGCGGACCCGTACCGCAAGCCGGAGGACGATGAAGAGGCTGGCGACACCGCGTAATGACCCAGCAGCACACCACCCCGGACGGCCTTGTCATCGTCGACAAGCCGTCCGGCTTCACTTCGCACGACGTCGTCGCCAAGATGCGCGGGATCGCCAGGACCCGGCGCGTCGGGCACGCGGGGACGCTCGACCCGATGGCGACCGGAGTCCTGGTACTCGGCGTCCAGCGGGCCACCAAGCTCCTCGGCCACCTGGCGCTGACCGAGAAGGAGTATCTCGGCACCATCAGACTCGGCCAGAACACCCTGACCGACGACGCCGAGGGCGACATCACCTCATCGGCCGACGCCTCAGCGGTGACCCGGGAATCCGTCGACGCCGTGATCTCCAAGCTGACCGGCGACATCATGCAGGTGCCGTCCAAGGTCAGCGCCATCAAGATCGACGGCAAGCGCTCCTACAAGCGCGCGCGGGAGGGCGAGGACTTCGAAATCCCGGCCCGCCCGGTCACCGTCTCGTCCTTCACGGTGTACGACGTCCGTGACGCCGTCGCCGAGGACGGCACCCCGGTACTCGACCTGGTCGTCTCGGTGGTCTGCTCGTCCGGTACGTACATCCGGGCGCTCGCCCGCGACCTGGGCGCCGACCTGGGCGTCGGCGGCCATCTGACGGCCCTGCGGCGCACCCGGGTCGGCCCGTACAAGCTGGACGCGGCCCGCACGCTGGACCAGCACCAGGAAGAGCTGACCGTGATGCCGGTCGCCGAGGCGGCCGAGGCGGCGTTCCCGCGCTGGGACGTCGACGAGAAGCGCGGCCGCCTGCTGCTGAACGGCGTACGGATCGAGCTGCCCGAGGAGTACGGCTCTGGGCGCGCGGTCGCCGTGTTCGGGCCCGACGGGCGGTTCCTCGCACTGGTCGAAGGGCAGCGGGGCAAGGCGAAGAGCCTCGCCGTGTTCGCCTGAGAGCCTGTCTCACGGCCCGCCGGTTCACTCCTCTGGGCGGGCGCTCGGGGCGTTCCCGGCGTGTGCGGGGGGCGCATCCGGCTGGCCCCCTGTCCCGCTGATCATGATCGACCTACCGTCGGTAGAAGCGGGGTGTGGCGGGGAGGTTCGACGATGGCGGCAGGGGACTCCCGGAGTGGTGGCCGTGGCCGTGGCGGTGACCGGGAGACGCTGGTGCGGATCTGCGATCTGGCCGGACGGCCACGCGGGGCCGCCTTCGCCGCCGACGACCACGGCACCCTGATCACCAGCCATGAGGCCGTCGACGGACTCGCCCGCCTGGTGCTGCACGGACCAGACGGCCGCACCGGTGTGGTGGGCGCCGACGCGGTCATCCCGCTGCCCGAGGTCGATCTCGCTCTCGTACGGGCCGAAGGGCTCGGCGCGCGGCCGCTGCCCGTCGCCGCGCGGGCGGGCCTGGAGACGGGCAGCTACGTACGGATCGCCGCGCTCGGCTGGCGCCAGGCGCGGGTCCTGGGCACCGACACGTCCGTGACGTACACCGCGACCGACCGCTTCCACGTCGTCCCGGCAGCCGTGGAACTGGCGATCGGTACCGACGGCAGCGACGCGCTGGGCCTCGGCGGCGGGGCGGCCGGGGGACCCGTCCTGGACGCCGCGACCGGCGCGGTGCTCGCGGTGCTGGGCACCGCGCTCCAGGCCGGGCACCGGGCCGCCGCGGGCTTCGCGGTGCCGCTGCGGGAGGCCGCGGCGGCGGACCCCGGCGGCCCGCTGGACCAACTGCTCCGCCGCAACGCCGCGACGGTCCCCGCGTACGGGCAGGACCTGAACCTGGCCGCCGCGCTGACGCTGACCGCCACGTCGGTGGGGTCGGACGGGCCACGGGACGCGGGGGACGAGCCCGGCGCGGCGTCCTGGGGCCAGGGGCAGACGGCGGTGGAACGCCCCGAAGTCGCCGAGGAGTTCACCCGGTTCCTCACCTCGCCAGCCTCGCCCGCCCCATCTGCCTCATCCGCCGCGCCCGCCTCCGTGCTCGCTCTGGTCGGCGACCCCGGCACCGGCCGCAGCACCGAACTCGCCGCCCTGGCCGCCCGCCGCGCCCGCGGCCCCGAGCCCGCCCCGACCGTATGGCTGCGCGGTGCGGGACTTCGCTCGGACGACGCCTCGATCGCCGACGCCGTGGCCAGGACGCTTCAGGACGCGGGGCGGATCGTCGCGGCCTCGGAGGAGTACGCGGCCGAGAAGTACGCGGCCGAGAAGTGCGCGGCTGAGGAGTACGCGGCTTCGGATGAGTACGGCGACGGGCTCGGCGACATCGGGCCCGACCGGGTGGCCAGGCTGGTCCGGGACGCCGGACGGCCGCTGCTTCTGCTGCTTGACTGCCCCGAGGAGATGCCCCCCGTACTGGCACACCGGCTGACCGAGTGGACCGAGGGGACGGCCACCTGGCTGCGGGACACGGGCGCGCGGCTCGTCGTGGCCTGCCGGCCCGCCTACTGGGAGCAGGCGGGAGCGCTCTTCCCGGCCGACGCGCTGTACTCGGGCGAGGGCGGCCCCGAGCGGCTCCCCGCCTGCGTACGCCTCACGGACCTGCCCGAGCCGCAGGCGGCGCGGGCCCGCCAGCGCTACGGCATCCCGGACGACGCGGTAGCCCCCGAGGTCGCCGGACACCCCCTCGCGCTGCGGCTGCTGTCGGACGTCCGGGCCGCCCTGCCCGAGCGGCCCGACGGGTGCCCGGGACGGGAGGAGATCTTCACCGCGTACCTGGATCTGGTGTGCCTGCGGGTCGCGGTGCGCCTGGCGGCCCCGCTGCGGCTGCGCGGGACGGCGGTGCGCAGGCTGGCCGCGAAGGTGTCAGGGCAGCTGCACGAGGCGGCGCGGTGCTGCCTCGGGCCCGGGCAGGGCGAGCTGGACCGGGAGTCGTTCGAGGCGCTCTTCCCATGGCCCACGGGCTGGGCCTCCGCGGTCCTCACCGAGGGCGTCCTGGTCCCCGCGGGCACCGGCTACCGCTTCGCGCACGAGGAGCTCGCGGACTGGTTCCAGGGCACGCACCTGGACCTGGACGCCGCCCTGTACGCGCTCGTCCACCGCCAGCGCGCGGACACCGCCCCGCCCCAGACCCCGGTACGGCTCCCGTCCCTCCCCGTGCCCCGCCATCGCATCGGCCCCGTGGTCCAGGCCCTGTTGCTGCTCGACCGGCGGGGCGACCGCGCGGCACTGGCCCGGCGGCTGGAGGAGCTGACGCACGCCGCGGACCACTTCGCGGGCCGTACGGACGACCCCGCGCGTCCCGCTGATGACCCCGCGCGTCCCGCCGACGCCGAGTGGTGGGCGCGACGGCTCCTCTCCGAGGTACTGGCGCGGGTGCCCGACGCCCGGCCGTACCGCGCGGTGCTCCGCCTGCTGGTGGAGCGAACCGTGGCCGGGAACCTCACCGGCGCCTTCGGGGGGTGGTTCTGGCGAGGGCTCCCGCTGCCGGAGCCGGATCGCCTCGACCTGCTGCGCCACCTGGTCGTCGCCGATCCAGTCGCCGACCCAGCGGCGGGCGGCGAACGGTTCCTGGACGCGGTCGGCGCCTGGCTGCGGGACGACCCCGAAGGCGTACAGCCGCTGCTCACCCGGTGGTTCACCGACGAGCGGCCACTGCCCGCCGCACCGGACGCCACGGTGGCGACCGCCGCCCAGGCCCTGCTGCACACCCACCGCCACCGCGCGATCGACGCCCTGACCGAGGCCCTCGTCGCCTGCGCGCACCCGCGCGGCGACGAACTGCTGGCCGTGCTCGCCGACGAGGAGCCCTCCGCGATCTGCCGCGCCGTGGACCGCTGGGCCCACGACGAACGCCCCGCGCGCCGGGTCGCCGCGGCCGCCTACGCGCTACGGGCGGCGCCGCGGGTCAGCACCGACGCCGACCGCCGCCTGCTGCGCTACGCGGCACTCGCCCTGCTCGCCCGCCCCGCCGACTGCACCCTGCACGGCGCCGCCCTGGCCCTCCTCGTACGCGACCCGCACACCCGAAACCACCACCTGCCGCTCGCCCTGAAGCGTTTCGCGGCGGGCGACCCACGGCTCGCGGCCAGCGCGCTGGCCGCCGCCCTGACCACGCACCCGGAACCCGTCATCGCCGCCTTCCGCACCCGCCTACGCGAGCCCGGCCCGGCCTCCGGCGACATACTGCGGACCCTCGCGGACGTGACCACGCCCGCGCTGGCCCGCCAGGTCGCCGTCCTCGTACGGGACTTCCTGGAGCTGCGCCCGGAGGCCGCGGCGTACGCGGCCGGATACGTCGACCGGCGACTCGAACACGGCCCGGCCGCCCGCGCCGTCCTCTTTCCTCTCGTCGCGGGGGTACTGCGGAGCTGCCCCGCCCAGGTGCGCCGCGAACTCGCCCCCGTACTCGCGGCGCCGGGCACGCGCGCGTCCCGCGCGCTGCGCCGCGAACTGCTCGACGTCCTGCTGGCGGGCGAGGACGACCCCGCCGTCCTGGACGAGGTCCTGACCACCGCCGCCACCGGCGCCGCGCGACGCGGCCCGGCGGCCACCCGCGCCCTGGTACACCGCACCGGCCGACTCCTGGTCCGCACCCCCGACGGAGCGGCCCGCTTCGACCGGCACCTGGTCGAGCTGGCCCGCGCCGACCCCGGCTTCGCCACACTGCTCGACCGCTGGCTGGCCGACACGCCCCAGGACTGGGCGGCGGTGGTCGGCCCGAGCGCCCGCCGCATGATCGAGAACCTGGCCGTGGGGCCGCACGCGGCCCCGGCCGATGCGAACCGTGAGCGTCTGGCATGGCACTCTTAGACCTGCGTAACTATCAGGACGTACACAGGTTCGGCGAGGAGCAAACACCGTGCAGCGCTGGCGTGGCTTGGAGGACATCCCCCAGGACTGGGGGCGCAGCGTCGTCACCATCGGCTCGTACGACGGCGTGCACCGCGGCCACCAGCTCATCATCGGCCGCGCCGTGGCCCGCGCCCGCGAACTCGGCATCCCGTCCGTCGTCGTCACCTTCGACCCGCACCCCAGCGAGGTCGTCCGCCCCGGCAGCCACCCGCCGCTGCTGGCCGCGCACCACCGCAGGGCCGAGCTGATGGCCGAGCTGGGCGTGGACGCGGTGCTCATCCTGCCGTTCACCGCGGAGTTCTCGAAGCTGTCGCCCGCCGATTTCGTCGTCAAGGTGCTGGTGGACAAGCTGCACGCCCGACTGGTCGTGGAGGGCCCCAACTTCCGCTTCGGCCACAAGGCCGCGGGCAATGTCGCGTTCCTGACCGAGCTGGGATCGACGTACGACTACGAGGTCGAGGTCATCGACCTCTTCGTGAGCGGCACCGCGGGCGGTGGCGAGCCGTTCTCCTCCACGCTGACCCGCCGCCTGGTCGCCGAGGGCGACGTCGAAGGCGCCGCCGAGATCCTGGGGCGCCCGCACCGCGTCGAGGGCGTCGTCGTACGTGGCGCCCAGCGCGGCCGTGAGCTGGGCTTCCCGACCGCCAACGTCGAGACCCTGCCGCACACCGCGATCCCCGCCGACGGGGTGTACGCCGGGTGGCTGCACGTCGCGGGCGAAGCGATGCCCGCCGCGATCTCCGTCGGCACGAACCCGCAGTTCGACGGCACCGAGCGCACGGTCGAGGCGTACGCGATCGACCGCGTCGGGCTGGACCTGTACGGGCTGCATGTCGCGGTCGACTTCCTGGCGTATGTTCGGGGCCAGTTGAAGTTCGAGTCGATCGAGGGCCTCCTGGAGGCCATCGGCGACGACGTGAAGCGCTGCCGCGAGCTCGTCGCGGCGGCGACGCCCGTCAGCTCGTCCGGCGACTGAGGACGTCGGCGGGGGAACCGCCCCGGCCGCTGTCCCCGGACCCGGCCCCGGACTCGGACCCCGCCCCGTCGCTGTCACGCGCCACCGCCCAGTGGCACGCCACTTGTGACGCGCCCCCGCCCCCCAGCACCGGAAGCTCCACCGCGCGGCACGCCGCCGCCACCCCGGCCCGCTCGGCCTCCCCGGACGCCACCACCTGACACCGCTCGTGGAACCGGCACCCGCCCGGAATCCGGGCCGGGTCGGGCGGTTCACCGCCGAGCACTACCGGCGTGCCCGGCGCCTCCGGCAGTACGGACAACAGGGCTTGTGTGTACGGATGCTGAGGTGACGTCAGTACGTCCTCCACCGCCCCCGTCTCCACGATCCGCCCCAGATACATCACCGCCACCCGATCGGCGATGTTCCACGCGAGCCCCAGATCATGCGTGACCACCAGCGCCGAAAGCCCCAACTCCGCCCGCAGCCCGAGCAGCAGCGCCAGGATCTCGCCGCGTACGGACGCGTCGAGCGAGGCCACCGGCTCATCAGCGACGATCAGTTCGGGGTCGAGTACCAGCGCGCCCGCGATCACGACCCGCTGCCGCTGCCCACCGGACAGCTCGTGCGGATAGCTGAGGAAGAAGCGCTCCGGCGGGCGCAGCCCGGCCCGCGCCAGCGCCTCGGCGACCCTGGCGGGCTCGTCGCCACCCGCGCGGCCGTGGATGCGCAGCCCCTCGGCGACGGCGTCGTACACCGTGTGGCGGGGGTTCAGCGAGCCGCTGGGGTCTTGCAGCACGAGCTGCGCCCGTCGGCGGTACGCCTTGAGAGCGCGGCCCTTGTACACCAGCGGCTGGCCCTCGAAGCTGACCTGTCCGGCACTCGGCCGGACCAGGCCGAGCAGCGAACGCGCCAGCGTCGTCTTACCGCAGCCGGACTCCCCGACCAGGGCGACGATCTCGCCGCGCCCGATCTCGAGGTCGACCCCGTCCACGGCACGGGCCGGGGGCGCGCCCCGGAGTCCGGGGAAGGTGATGTGCAGCCCAGAGGCGCGCAGTAGCGGGGGAGTGGTGGTCACCGCGGGCTCCTTACCGTCGCCTCTGCGTGGACAGGCGCCCCGACGTGGACGCAGGCCGCGCTCCGTTCCGGGCCCGCGTCGCGCAGCGCCTGGTCGTCGCTGGCGCAGGACTCCAGGGCGACCGGGCAGCGCGGGTGGAACGTACAGCCGCCGGGCAGCGCCGAGGGGTCGGGCGGATCTCCCGCCAGACCGTGCGGGGCGTGCCGGGACGCGGGGTCGCCGATCCGCGGGAAGGCGGCCGACAGCGCCTGGCCGTACGGGTGGCGGGCATCGTCGTACACCTGGCGGGCCGGGCCCTCCTCGACGATCCGGCCCGCGTACATCACCGCGAGCCGGTCGCAGGTGTCGGCCAGTACCGCCAGATCATGGCTGATCATGATCAGGCCGACGCCCTGCTCCGCTACGAGCCGCTCGATCAGCCGCAGGATCTGCGCCTGGATCATCACATCCAGCGCGGTCGTCGGCTCGTCCGCGACGATCAGCCGGGGATCGCAGGCGAGCGCCATCGCGATCATCACACGCTGCCGCTGCCCGCCGGAGAGTTCGTGCGGATAGGCGCGGGCCCGGGCGGCGGGCAGCCCGACCTGCTCGAGCAGCTCGGCGACCCGGCGTCGCGCGGCGTCCCCGGTGGCTGTCCGGTGGATCAGCATCGGTTCGGCGATCTGGTCCCCGATCCGGTGCACCGCGTTCAGCGAGTGCATCGCGCCCTGGAAGACGATCGAGGCGCCCGCCCAGCGCACCGCCCGCAGCCGCCCCCACTTCATGGTGCGGATGTCCTCGCCGTCGAGCAGGATCTCGCCGGACAGCGACGTGCCGGGTGGCAGCAGCCGCAGCAGGGCGAGCGCCAGCGTGGACTTGCCGCAGCCGGACTCACCCGCGATGCCCAGCTTCTGGCCCGCCTGGAGGGAGAGGCCGACACCGCGGACGGCGGCGGCCCCCGACGCGTACGTCACCGTCAGGTCCCTGATCCGAAGCAGACTCCGCTGCGGCCGACTCTCCTGAAGCAGACTCAACGGGACGCCCCCAGCCTGGGGTTGAGTACGGATTCCACGGCGCGCCCGCACAGCGTGAAGGCGAGCGCGACGACGGCGATGGCGAGCCCGGGCGGCGCCAGATACCACCAGTTCCCGGAGCTGACCGCGCCCGCCTCACGGGCGTCCTGTAGCAGCCCGCCCCAGGAGACGACCGTGGGGTCGCCGAGCCCGAGGAAGGCCAACGTCGCCTCGGTGAGGATGGCGCCGGAGATGACGAGCGTGGTCTGCGCCAGCACCAGCGGCATCACGTTCGGCAGCACATGCCGGGTCATGATGTGGCCGTGCCCGCCGCCCAGCGCCGTCGCCCGCTCGATGTACGGACGCGACTCCACGGCCAGGGTCTGGGCGCGCACCAGACGGGCGGTCGTCGGCCAGGTGGTGACCCCGATCGCCAGGATCGTCGTCCCGATCGACCGCTCCAGTACGGTGGCCAGCGCGATCGCGAGCACCAGCGTCGGCATCACCAGGAACCAGTCGGTGATCCGCATGACCACGGTCGCGTACCAGCCACGGAAGTGACCCGCGGTCACTCCGACGAGCGTACCGATCGCCACTGACAGAAAGGCCGCGAGCAGCCCGACGGCGAGCGAGACCCTGGCCCCCCACAGCAGCAGGTACAGCAGACTGCGCCCGAACTGGTCGGTGCCCAGCGGGAACTCCGCGCTAGGGTCCTCCATCGGCGCGCCCGGAGCCCGGGTCACGCTCCGCGCGTCGGGCCCGGTGATCCATGGCGCCGCCAGCGCGAGCAGCGCGATGACGACCAGTACGGCGAGACCCGCCAGGCCCGCCCGATGGGTGCGGTACTGCCGCCAGAACCGGGCCACGGCCCGCCGCCTGCGGGCCCAGACGAACGCCCGGGGACTGGTGGGCGTGGCGTCGGGGGGCGTCATCGCGTCGGGGGTCGTCATCGGCTCACCCTGGGGTCGAGCAGCGGATAGACCAGGTCGGCGAGGGTGTTCATCAGGATCACCGAGGCGGCGAACAGGACGAACAGGGCCTGCACCAGCGGCAGATCAGGCACGCTCAGCGCCTGGTAGAAGAGCCCGCCCAGGCCCGGCCAGGAGAAGACGGTCTCGACCAGGATGGCCCCGGCCACGGTGTTGCCTAGGTTCACGAACAGCAGGGTCACGGTCGGCAGCAGTGCGTTCGGCACCGCGTGGCGGCGGCGTACGAGATCGTCGCGCAGCCCCTTGGCGCGGGCCGTCGTGAGATAGTCGCCGCCCATCTCGTCCAGCAGCGAGGACCGCATGACCAGCAGCGTCCGCGCGTACTCGACCGCGACCAGGGTGATCACCGGGAGCGTCAGATGATGGGCGACATCGAGGACGTACGCGAATCCGCTCTCACCACCGCCCGACTCCATACCGCCGGTCGGGAAGAGGCCCGGGAGCGGCCCGACCCCCACCGAGAGGGTGACGATCAGCAGCAGTCCGAGCCAGAAGGACGGCACCGAGTACAGGGTCAGCGCGAACGCGGTGTGGAAGCGGTCGCCGAACCGGCCACGGCGCCAGGCGGCGCGTGAGCCGATCCAGATGCCGATGAGCGTGTAGAGCACGAAGGCCGTGCCGGTGAGCAGCAGCGTGGCGGGCAGCGCTTCGGTGATCTTGTCGATGACGGGGGCGCGGAACTGGAACGAAGTGCCGAAGTCCCCGGTCAGGGCGCTTGCGCAGTAGTCCGTGAACTGCTGCCACAGCGGCTGGTCGAGGCCGAACTGCCGCCGTAGGGACTCGATCTGCTCGGTGGACATCTGGCGGCCGCCGGTCATCTGCTTCACCGGATCGCCGGGGATCATCCGGAACAGGAAGAAGCTGGTGACCAGCACGGCGAGCAGCGAGATCGCCGCGCCAGCCAGCTTGCCCGCGACGTAGCGGAGGTAGCCGTGGTAGCCGTGGGGGATACGGGGTGCCTGGGAGGCCTGGTGCCCCGAGCCGCCGGACGAGGACGGAGGCGGGGGCGGGGGCGGCCCGAGCGAACCCGGGCCCCCGCCGCTCTTGGTGAGCTCCACCGTCATCGGCTACTCGCGGTCTTCCCTGGTGGTACGGCGCCGCAGGGCGAACAGCGCTCCGCCGACGGCGACGAGCGCGGCGACGGCGGTGAGGCCGACGACGAGGCCCGTGTTGCCGGAGTCGCCGCTCGAACCGCTCTTGCCGTCCTGCCCGCCGCCGTCGGTGGTGGCCGGGACCGCCGACCACCAGCTCCAGTAGCCGTCCTGGCCGTAGATGTTGCCCGCGTCCTCGGGCATCGTGGTGATCGACTTGATGTGATCGGTGCGATAGGCCTCGACCGCGTTGGGGTACGCCATGACGTTCATGTACCCCAGGTCGTACAGCCGCGACTCCATGCGCTTGACCAGGTCCGCCCGTTTGGCGGGGTCGTACTCGGCGAGCTGCTGGCGGTACAGCTCGTCGTAGCGCGTGTCGCAGATGAAGTTGTCGGTCGCGGCGCTGGATTTGGCCTTGGTGGGCAGCGCGTCACAGGTGTGGATGGACAGGACGAAGTCCGGGTCCGGGTTCACGGACCAGCCGTCGAAGGCGAGGTCGTACTCGCCGTCGTACCAGGGCTTGGAGACGTCGTCCCGGCAGTCCACCTTCAGGCCGATGCCCAGCTCGCCCCACCACTCCTGGAGGTACTTGCCGATCGCCTTGTCGTTGGGGTCGGTGGCGTGGCACAGGATGCGCAGGTCGAGTGGTTTGCCGTCCTCGCCAACGCGTTTGCCCTGGCCGTCCACGCGGTATCCGGCCTTGTCGAGCAGGGTCGCGGCCCGCTTCGGGTCGTAGGCGATCTTCTGCTGGGGGGACGGCTCCCAGAAGTAGTCGGAGAAGCGGGGCGGGATGTAGCCCGCGCCCTCCACCGCATGGCCCTGGAAGACCTTGTCGACGATCGTCTCGCGGTCGACGGCGTGGAACAGGGCGTGGCGGACGTTCTGGTCGAGCAGTGCCGGGTGGCCGTCGCCGAACTCCTCGCCGTCCTTCGTACGGGCGCCCGGGTTGACCGCCAGGGCGAAGAAGCGGCGCCCCGGGCCCTCGTTGACCGCGATGTTGTCGGCCTGCTTCAGGGACTTGGCCTGGGCGGGGGTGAGCGCGGGCTGTCCCGAGACGAAGGAGACCTCGCCCTTGCGGAGGGCGGCGACCGCGGCGTCCTGGTCCTTGTAGTAGCGGAAGACCAGCTCGTCGAACGCGGGGGCGCCGCGCCAGAAGTCCTTGTTGGCCTTGAGTTTGACGAAGCTGTCGACCTTGTAGTCGGTGAGGATGAAGGGGCCGTTGCCGACGATCGGGAACTTCTTGTCGTTGTTGAACTTGGTGAAGTCGTCGATGCCTTCCCAGATGTGCTGGGGCAGGATCGGCACGTCGAGGGCGGCCATGGTGGCCTGTGGCTTCTTGAGTTCGACCACCAGCTTGTCGGGGCTGGGGGCGCTCACCTTCTTGAAGTTGGAGACGAAGCTGCCGTTGGCGGTCGCGGCGCCCTCGTCGTCCATCATCGTCTGGAAGGTCCAGGCGGCGTCGGCGGCGGTGGCCTGCTTGCCGTCGGACCACTGGGAGTCGTCCCGGATGGTGTACGTCCAGGTCAGCTTGTCGGGCGAGGGTTCCCAGGCGGTGGCGAAGCCCGGGATCGCCGTGTTGTCCTTCGCGTCGTAGTTGGTCAGGTAGTCGTACATCAGCCGGTGGATGCTCGTACTGACCAGGCGTACGGCGAGGAACGGGCTCAGCGAGTCCACGCTTTGGGCCACGGCGACGGTGAGGGTGGTGGCGCTGTCGTCGGCTTGGGCCGGTGGGGGCGCGGGGTTGAGCGGGGTGGTGAGCGCGGCGGTCAGGCCCAGGGCGGCGGCGCCGGAGGCCAGGAGGAGGCGGAGCCGGGTGAGTCTTGGGGTGGGCGTGGCGGGAGTGGCGGGCTTGGCGGGCGTGGCGGGCGTGGTGAGCGCGGTGGGTGGTGCTGGCGGGTGCTGGTCTCGTGTGGCCATGGCTCGTGACCTCGCGTCATCGCGGCGACGGAGCGGGTTGGTGTGAGTGTTTACCAGCGGTGGTCTAAACATGTCAACGGTATGTGACCGGAGTGTAGCTTTCGGTAATTCCCTCCTCCGGTAATTCCCTTCGGTAGCTCCCTTCGGTCATGCCTGAGGGCTCGCACCGTGTGGACGGTGCGAGCCCTCATTGGTTTCCAGCCCCTTGGGCGGGCTACTGGGGAGCGTTGGGCGGGGGACCGCCTGGGTACGGCTGTTGGGGCGGGTAGGGCTGGCCGGGGTGGCCGGGGTGGGGCTGTTGCGGGGGATACGCGTGCGGGGGCTGGCCTTGGGGCTGGGGCTGGCCCTGGCCGTGGGGCGGTCCGGGCTGGACTGGCTGGCTGGGCGCGGGCTGCTGCTGCCCCGGGTGTGGCTGGCCGGGCAGCGGCGGGGCCAACTGGGGCGGCTGGTTGCCGCCCTGCGGCATCCACAGACCCTGCTCCTGCTGGGCGCGCGCGAAGTCCTCGGCGACCAGCGCCGAAAGGGTGAAGTACGCGTCGCGGGTCTTCGGTCGCATCATGTCGAGGTCGACCTCGGCCCCAGCCGAGAGGTGTTCGTCGAAGGGGATGACGACCACGCCCCGGCAGCGGGTCTCGAAGTGCTGCACGATGTCGTCGACCTTGATCATCTTGCCGGTCTCGCGCACCCCGGAGATCACGGTGAGCGACCGCGAGACCAGTTCCGCGTACCCATGCGCGGAGAGCCAGTCCAGCGTCGTACTGGCGCTGCTCGCTCCGTCGACCGACGGCGTCGAAATAATGATCAACTGGTCGGCCAGGTCGAGCACTCCGCGCATCGCGCTGTAGAGCAGGCCCGTACCGGAGTCGGTGAGGATGATCGGGTACTGCTTGCCGAGCACGTCGATCGCGCGCCGGTAGTCCTCGTCGTTGAAGGTCGTGGAGACCGCGGGGTCCACGTCGTTGGCGATGATCTCAAGACCGGACGGCGCCTGTGAGGTGAACCGCCGGATGTCCATGTACGAGTTGATGTACGGGATCGCCTGGACCAGGTCCCGGATGGTGGCCCCGGTCTCCCGGCGCACGCGGCGGCCGAGCGTACCGGCGTCCGGGTTGGCGTCGATCGCCAGGATCTTGTCCTGCCGCTCGGTGGCCAGGGTCGCGCCGAGCGCGGTGGTGGTCGTCGTCTTGCCGACGCCGCCCTTGAGGGAGATCACCGCGATCCGGTAGCAGGACAACACTGGCGTACGGATGAGGTCCAGCTTGCGCTGTCGCTCGGCCTCTTCCTTCTTGCCGCCGAGCTTGAAGCGGGACCCGCCGCTGCCGGAGGTGCGGCTGCTCTTGGCCTTCTGCTTCTTGTTCAGCAGCCGGTCGGACGACAGCTCGACGGCGGCCGTGTACCCGAGGGGCGCGCCCGGCACCTGCCGCTCCCGCTGGTCATGCGCGACGGGCTGCGGCCAGGTGGCGGCGTTGGCGCGGGGGTCGGTGGGGGCGGCGGGGGGCTGGGGCTGCTGGGCGGGTTGCGGCTGCTGCGTGGGTAGTGGCTGCGGTTGTTGCGCCTGTGGTTGGGGCTGTGGCTGGGGCTGGGGGGCGCCCTGGGGAGCCGGGAAGCCGTATCCGGCCTGGGGCGACTGGGTGTTGGGCGCACCAGGCGCGGGAGCGGCCTGAGGGAACCCGTACCCGCTCTGTGGCGCCGGAGCGCCGGGGGCCACACCCGGCTGCGGGAAGCCGTAGCCAGCCTGCTGGGCAGGCGGATGGGGCGCGTCCGGTGCTGGAGCGGAGGGAGCGCCGCCCGCCTGGGGGAAGCCGTAGCCGCCCTGCGGCGCCGGGCCGTTGGGCGTTCCGGGAGCGGCGGTAGGCGCCTGCGGGGGGCCGTAACCGCCCTGGGGCTGTGCCGGGATCTGAGGCTGGGCGGCGGCGGCCGCCTGGGCGGGGTCCGTCGGCCAGGCCGGGGGCGTGGGCGTGGGCTGCGGGTTCTGAGGCTGTGCCGGGGGCATGACCTGGCTCTGGACAGGCTCCGCCGCCTGCTGCGCGGGAGTGGGCCACTGCGGAGCCGAGGCCGGTGCCTGCGGCTGGGCCGGGGCCGCGGCCGCGGGCTGGAAGGCGGGCGGCAGCGGTGGAAGCGCACCCTGCGGCACACCACCGGCGCCCGGCGCCCACGGCTGCTCACCCGGCACGGCATCCTGCACGGCGTTGACCGGAACCTCGTCCCGTACCTCGTGCGCAACGTCGGCTGACACGGCGGGCTCCGGCACCGAGTCCTCCGGCACGGAATCCTCCGGCACCGAATCCTGGGGCGTGAAGTCGCTGCCGCCACCGTCCCCGGCCGCCGCCGCCGCTGCGCCGCCTTCCGAAGCCGCGTCAGCCCCGGAATCCGCCCCGGACCCGGAGTCTGTCGACTCCGCGTCCCCGGCGTCCGCCGCCCCCTCACCGGTCCGTACCTCTGAATCCGCGGAGCCGTCCCCCGTAAGAGGAGCCGAGGGGACAGAGTCCGACGGCCCGCCGCCGACCGCCTCACCGCCGACCGCCTCACCGGCGTCCGCCGCCGAACCCGCGGACTCGGCCCGCTCCGCGATCTCACGCTTCAGCGCACCCGCGGAGAACCGTATGGTCGCACCGCTCTCCACGTCACCGTTCTCAGGGCTCTCATGCCCCGCGGACGAAGCGGACGAAGCGGGTGCGGCTGGTGCGGCCGGTGCAGGCGGTGCGGCCTGCGGCACGTTCGGCTCGAACCCACTCCCCGCAGGTAGCCCGGGGACCTCTATCGGAGCCCCGACAGGCGGCGGAGGAAGAGGAGGCGTCGCACCAGCCGCTGAAGCCGAAGCCGAAGCCGAAGCGCCCGCCGCTCCCTCCGCCCCCGCCGCGTTCTGCGTGTACCAGGCAGGCGGGGTGTAGTCGATGGTGAACTCACCCGTCATCTCGGGTTCCGCGTCGGACTGATCGTCGACGGGCGTATTCCAGCCCCCGCGAATCTCGTCCCGATCGCTGTTCACAATGCCTCCTGGTGTGGTCCAGCACCCTCAGTGCCGCAGTGAGGGCGGCCACTTGCTTCTGCCCGCCCATCGGTCCGATCCCGGCTCTCCCCCCGGGGCGCGCGCAGCCCGCACGCGGGGTCTGGCGCCGTTCCCGGACCCAGCCTAATCACCAGCACCACCACTACGGCAGGCCCGTCCACCCGAAGCCGATTGCCCCGTACATCACGTTCTTCCCGAATGCGACATCCGCAGCGAACAGCACCCTGCCCAAACGAGGGCAATCCGCGCCAAAGTCCCGCCGTCAGCGCGCACTCGTACGAACTCCGAAGACGCCCCGTGTGGTGGACGAGTCACCAGGACCTTCACCCACCACACCCCGGGCCGCCGTCTGTCACCCGCTACCGCAGATCGAACTCGCCGTCCCGCGCCCCCAGTACGAACGCCCGCCACTCCGCCTCGGTATACCGCAGGACGGTCTCGGGGTCCATCGACGACCGCATCGCCACCGCGCCACCGGGCAGATACGCGATCTCGACCCGCTCCTCGGCCTCCTCGGTACCGGGCGGGCTCAGCCACTCCACATCCGAGATGTCCAGGGCGTACAGCTCGTCCTTCTCCTGCTGGGTCCCCATGCCGCTGTCCTTTCACCGTGCGTTTCACCGTGCGTTCGCGCTTGTGGCAACCAACCATCGCCGCCGGAAGCCATGTTGCCCTGTACGAGTCCACCACGAAGCCGATATGACGCCGATACGCCCCTGAGAGCCCGTCTCAGTCCATCCGCTCTCAGTCCATCCGCCGAGCGACGCCCAACAACCCCGACTCCGCGTCTGTCCCCACCGTCATCACCCACTGCCGCTCGCGCCCGGAACACCACAGCGTGACCCCGTCCGCCAACGTGGGCAACGCCTCGCTCTCCGCCCGCGACAGTCCCAGGATTCTGCCGACCTGCTCCGCCTCACCCGGCGACACCCGCTGAACGCCCACCAGCGAAGCGGCACGCATCAGCCGGGGCGCCACCGGGCTCATATAGGGCAACAGCGTCAGCACCGACTGCCACGGCGACGCCACCACCCGCCCGCGCGGCGGCCGCATCCCGCAGTCCCGCACCACCAGCACCGGATCGCCGACCGTCGCTCCCGTCGGCGGCACGCGGCCCACGTCGTGCAGCGTGATGCACTCCAGCCCCGCGCCCGCGGCCTGTGCCAGCGTCGTCCACGCCTGCCCGCGGCCGGTCTCGACGGCGACCCGCGCCCCCGTGCCCGCCGTGCGCAGGGCCAGCACCTGGGCCGTCCACAGACCACCGATCAGCAGAACCTCGTACGGCACCGGCCGGTGGAAGCCCACGATCTGCGGGCGGCCCTCGGCGTCGTCACCGATCACCACGCCGTCGTCCCCGACGGGCAGCGACAGCGCGCCGAGAGCGTCCGTGGGCACCGCGTGCCCGGCGTGCCGAGGGCCGAGCAGCCCCCGCAGGCGGCCGATGGGTGCGCGTGCGGCGCTCATCGCGTACCTCCCAGCGGCAGCGTCGCCAGCGCTCCCGGCTGTTGCTCACGGTCAAGTCGTACGAGACCCACCTTCGCGGAGCGTGCGGCGCTCTCCAGAGCCCGTCGCACCTCGACGAGGTCGTTGTCGGAGCCGCCGGTGACGCGAACATGGCCGCCGACTTGCACCGACGCGTGGTGCGAGCCGCGCCGCAGGGTGAGGCTGACGGTGGTGGCGTACGCGGGGATCGAGGTCAGCAGGGACACCAGCTGTGGCAGGGGCGTCGCCGCCCGCCCCAACTCGGGCCAGCGGCCCACCACATAGGTGGTATGCCACCGGTCGTCGCAGCGCCACACGCGCGCGGTCTCCTGGGTCCGGCGCTGCGGCGGGGCGTCGGGCCTGGCCGCGCGCGCGGCGCGCATCGGGCTGGCGCAGGCCGACGTCGCCACCGCGGAGTTGAGATCCTCCTGGTCGAGTACGACGGCCCGGAACCCGGCACCGGTGATGCGGCTCGCTATGTGGTCGGCCGCGCGCACCAGGCAGCGCTGAGCCCCCTCGACACCGCCGCCGCGTGCCTGGACCGCCTCCGAGCACAGCTCCGGGTCCAGCTTCAGGGCCACCCAGGTCATGCGCAGGGCGGGCGTTCCGGTCCGTTCCTGGAGGGGGGTGTAGGAAAGCCGGGCCACGGACTGCTGAGGCAGGTGCGGGGCGGGCGCGGACCGCACCTGCTGCACCAACTGCGCGGACTCAAGGGCGATATCGTCCACGTCGAGAGCGTCCGCCAGGAGACTCAGCGGCAGCGCACGCGCGCCGAACGCGGGGCGCAGCGCCTCACCGCCCGCCTCGACCCGCACCACCGCCGTGAGGAAGGTGCCGTCGCCGAGCATGCCGACGCTGCGACGCCGCTTACGGTCGACAAAGGTGTACGGCTTCAGACCCGGCACACACTCGGCGACCGGCGCGAGGGCCGGGTCGGTGTCCGGCGCCGCGGGAGCGGTGACGCGCCTGCGCGTACGCAGCCTCTGGGCGGTCGAGAGCCAGTCCTGGAGAGCGTGACCACGGCGGCGGATCACCGCGAGGAGCAACAGCACGCCCGCCACGACACAGGCCGGGACGAGCCAGAGGCCGCCGAGAGCCAGTCCGACGACGACCAGCGCCAGCGCGCACTCCACCAGCACCAACTGCCGCAGCTGCACCGGCCCGATGCGGCTGGTACGTGCGAGGGGGCGCAACGTCGTCGTCGCGGGGACGCCCTGGCCGGTGCGTGCCCTCTGGTCGGTGCGTGTGCGCGCCTCCGGGGCGTTGCTGCGTTGCCGCCGGGAAGTCTCTGGCGCTCGACCGGTGGTCCGCCCGTTTCGCGTACGCGTCGCCGTACCCACCGCCGTGTTGCCCCCCTCGTATCCGCCGTGTCCGCAATCAACCAGATTCCCATGGGGGTTGACCGGTCGGTCACCTTACCTGAGCAGTAAGACACGAGCGCCAACAGGCATAGTAGGGGCGGCCCGACGGCAGGCCGTCCCGATCTGTATGGGAACCTGGTCGCCCGGCGGGGGAGAGGGACAGCGGACAGATGGCATCACGACGGGACGAGCTGAACGCCTACACCTTCGCGAAGCGGAGGCTGATAGCGCAGTTCGTACAGCCCAATGCGACCGGTTCGGAGGAGGGCGCGCCGCGCCCGCTGCGCGCGGTGCTTCCCGGGGTCATCGTCGGAGTGGTGATCCTCGCGGCCTTCGGCGCATGGGGCATGTTCAAGCCGGTCGCCCCCAAGGACTGGAACAAGCCGGGCGAGAACGTGATCATCGCCAGCAAGTCCACGACGCGCTACGTGGTGCTCACCACCGGAAAGAAGACGCAGCTGCATCCGGTGCTGAACATGTCGTCGGCCAAGCTCCTGCTCAACCCCGACAAGGGCAAGGTCATCAACGTAGACGAGTCGGTCCTCGACAACGGCAAGATCCCGCACGGCGCCACCCTCGGCATCCCGTACGCTCCCGACCGCCTGCCCGACCCGAAGGAAGCCGCCCAGGCCAAGCGCTGGGCGGTGTGCGAACGGCCGGGCGGGGGCGGCCGGTCGATCCAGAAGGCGGCGTTCGTCCTCGCCGAACGCGACCAGCAGGAGACCGAGGGCGCGGGCCGCCTGCGCGGCGGCGAACTCCTCTACGTACAGGCCCCGGACAAGACCCGGTACGTGGTCGACGCCAAGGGCCGCGCGTACGAGATCGCGAACGACGAACTCCTGCTGCGCCAGGTGGTCGGCCGGGACCGCGAACCCCAACGAGTGACCAACGACTGGCTGGACACCCTCCACCAGGGCGATCGCATCACCTTCCCGAAGAGCGACGGCACCCCAGGCGACGACGCGGGCGTTCCCGGCGACTACAAGGTCGGCATGGTCCTTGAGGCCACCGACGGCACCAGGAACCAGAAGTACCTGGTCCTGCCCGGCCGCGTGGCCCCCGTGTCGGACTTCACGGCGAAGCTCCTCCTCAGCCGCCGCGATCTGGTCCCCCTTGGCCAGGACGGCAAGGCGCGGCGGGTCAGCCCCGCCACCATCCAGCCCGGCAAGCCGTACGGCCAGGACCGCATCTGGCCCCGCGACCTGCCGGACGCGGTCAACTCCGCGACCGCCAAGCAGGGCGCCCGCAACACCGTCTGCAACGTCCTGCGCGACGTCGACGACCGGGACGGCAGCACCACGCTGAGCACCTGGGCGGGAACCGGCTTCCCCCTCCCGCTGCCGACCGGCTCCAGCAGCGCCTATGTCACCCCCGGATCAGGCCAGCTCTTCCGGCAGTTCAAGGGCTCCACGACCGACACGGGCTTCCTGTTCCTCGTCACCGACACCGGCCTGCGCTACGCGATGCAGTCGAACGGCGACAGCGCCACCGACGACTCCGGCATCGGCTCCTCCGGCTCCGCGCAGGAGAAGCAGGCGCGTCAGGCGGAGGCGCAGCAGGCCCAGAACCGGCTCGGCTACAAGAACGTCGACCCGCTACCCATCCCGGCCCAGTGGTCAACTTTCCTCCCGACGGGCCCCCGTCTCTCCACAGGCGCCGCGAGCCAGCCCCAGGGCTCGTGAGGCCAGCACAACGATGACGCCCACGACTGCAACCAGCCGCCGCCTGCTGACCGTCTCGGCCGCCGCGACACTCACCCTGATCGTTCTCCCGATGTCCCCCGCATCAGCAGACGACATCACCCAGTGCACCTACCCCAACAAGAAGTACGAGGGCCGCCCCTGGTCCCTCCAGCGTGTCCTGCTCGACGAGTTGTGGCAGCAGTCCACCGGCGAGGGCGTACGCGTCGCCGTCATCGACACCGGCGTCGACGTGAAGAACCCGCAGCTGAAGAAGGCCGTGGACACCAAGAGCGGCATCAACCTCATCCCGAAGGACATCAAGGACGACAACGGCGACAAGATCGAGCGCGGCAAGGAGAACGGCACCACGGACACGGTGGGCCACGGCACCAAGGTCGCGGGAATCATCGCGGCCCGCCCCGCTAAGGGCACCGGCTTCGTCGGCCTCGCGCCCGACGCCACGATCATCCCCATCCAGCAGAACGACGCCGACGGCCACGGCACGGCCGAAACACTCGCGAAGGCCATCAGACACGCCATCGCCAACGGGGCCGACGTCGTCAACATCTCGCAGGACACGGCGAACGCGGTAAAACCAGCCCCCGAACTGGAGCAGGCCGTGAACGACGCGCTTGCCCAGGACATCGTCGTCGTCGCCTCAGCGGGCAACGACGGCCTAGGCGGCAACGTCAAGGAAACCTACCCCGCGTCCTTCAAGGGCGTACTCGCCGTAGCATCCTCGGACCGCAACAACGAACGCGCCGCGTTCTCCCAGTCCGGCGACTTCGTCGGCATCGCGGCCCCCGGCGTGGACATGATCTCCACGGTCCCCGGCGGCGGCCACTGCGCCGACAACGGCACCAGCTTCTCGGCCCCGTACGTCGCGGGCCTGGCCGCCCTCATCAAGGCCAAACACGACGGCTGGACACAGCAGCAGATCGTCGCCCAGATCCAACAGACCGCCGAACGCTCCACCTCCGGCCGTGACCGCCTCGTCGGCTGGGGAGTGGTCGACCCGGTCCGGGCCCTCACCGAGGACGACCACCCCATCGAGCAGCCGGTCGCCCACGAGGGCGTGACCCGCGCGAAAGCCCCCACCCCGGCCGAACTCCCCCTCGGCGAGACACCAGAGGAACGCGACGCCCGCCTGGCGACGTATGTGACGGTCGGCGGCGGAGCGGTGGTCGCGGCGGTGTCCGGCTCGGCGGTGGCGCTCCGGGACTCCCGTCGCAGAAGACGACGTGAAGTCTCTTGATCGACAAGCCACTTAGGACTGTCACACCGAGTGACTAGAGTGATGTTCTGTGCGGCGAAGCACAACCTAGCCCGCCATAACAGTAGTTCAGAAGGGAAGCGCAACAATGGCACAAGGACAGCGGCTTACAGATGCGCAGGTAATCAAGCTAGAGAAGGAAATCTCCCTTAAGTTCGAGTCAATCATGGGCCAGCTCAAGCAGATTCACGGCACGATCGACAGCCTTGAGGGTCAGTGGAAGGGCATTGGTGCCGGGGCGTTCAACGCCAAGCAGTCCGAGATCAACACCTCGATGGTGCGTATCGGCAACATCCTCGCGAAGTTCTTCGAGGGCATGAACGCCTCGCGGAAGATCAAGGACGGCACGGAGGACGACGTCCGAGCGGCCGTGCAGAGCATCAACGTCGACCTCGGTGTCGGCACCAACGCCGCCCCGAAGTCCGGCATCAGCGGCCTCTAGGACTGACAATCACAGGTGAGATGAGGAAGACATGAGCATGAACTCCGGAGACGAGCTCGTCGTCAAGTACGGCAGCCTCGACGCCGCGGCGACCACGCTCGGCAACCAGGCCAAGAAGCTCGAACAGGACCTGCGCGACATCAGGACGGCCATGGCCGCCGTCGCCGCAGGCTGGGAGGGCGAGGCCCACTCCACCTACGTCACGGAACAGCAGAAGTGGGACAAGGAAGCTAACGACATCCACCAGGCCCTCCAGCAGATCGGCCAGGTCGTCGGAAGGGCAGGCGGCGACTACATGGGCGGCGACAAGAAGGCCGCCAGCTATTTCATCTGATCGCTGACGGCCCTACGCAGCCAGGCACAGGGGGTGGGCACGCGCGAGGGGCGCCCACCCTTCCTGCGCCCTGGATCTCAGGACCGCCGCGCAGAACTGGGCGGACAGCCGCGGAGCACGGCAGTCAGCCGCGCCACGACATCAGGTCGTACGCCTCCGAGGTGCACGAGGTTGTCCCCGGTGCAGGCCTGCTCGACCCGCAGTGACGGCAGCGAGATCTCGTGCCGCGCCAACTCGTGCCGCAGCGCATCCCGAGCGCGCTCGGCGTCAGAGGAGTGCATACCGGTACACCTCCTTCAGAGGGAAAGCCGCCCACAGCTTGGAACCGGGGAGCGGTGGCTCGATGTCCGCGATGCCATGCTCCCCGCGACAGGACTTGGCGAGGGCCGCGAGCACCTCGAGCGACCGCAGGCGCCGCTCCCGGCACTCATCGGCGCGGCCGTGCGGGTGAACGGGGTGCTGGTCGAAGACGGTCACCCTGAGAGTCTCGTACCGACATCGCAGCGACAGACTCACATCGCGTTCAGGCGTGAACCGATAGGCGCAGGCCAGCAGTTCGGACACGACCAGCTCGGCGAGCGCCACGGCGTCGCGGAGCCCGTGCTCGCGGAGCACACTCCTGACGGTGCCCCGCACCAGTCCGGCACAGTAGGCCCCGCCCGGAAGCCCCAGCGAGTAGGAGAGGTTGTCGACGGACGGCGGTACGGGCGTCGTCGTCGCTCCCGTACCCGCAGCCGTACACAGTGATGTGATGCTCATGCGTGTAACTCCACTTCTGATCTGAGGGGTTGGAGTCACTCGCACGCTGGCGGCCACCGGTGGCCTTGCCTCCCTGGGCGCGGGCACACCTGTCCCCAGGGATGGGCAGGCATGCTCACGCGGTGCACTTCCGGCGCTGTCGCGTGTGAGCGGTGCGTTACAGAATGTAGCGTGACAGTGGAGCACGGTTCTACCTATTCGGTAGAACGGTGCTCCACTGGATTGCAGCGCCGCTCACCGGCAGACTGTGCTCCACGCCCAGGAGGGGAAGGCATGCCACCCAGAATCGCCCCGACGGTACGTCAGCAACGCCTCGGCACCGAGCTGCGCAAGCTGCGCGAGGCCGCCGGTGTGACAACCCAGGAGGCAGCCGCGCTTCTGGGCGTCAACCGCACTCGCATCCCCAACATCGAATCCGGCCGCTTCGGCATCAGCCCAGAACGCGTACGAACCCTCGCCTGCAACTACAACTGCCCCGATACAGAGCTGATCGACGCCCTGGCCAGGATGGCCCAGGAGCGGACCGGCGGATGGTGGGAGACCTATCGCGGCCGACTGCCGACAGCCTTCCTCGATGTCGCGGAACTCGAGTACCACGCAGGGCGGATGACCGTATTCCTCATGGTGCACATCCCTGGCCTGCTCCAGACCGCCGACTACTCCCGAGCAGTCTTCGCACGCTCCCTGGTCACCCTCCCCGCCAAAGAGGTCGAACTCCGCGCATCACACCGCATGCAGCGCCAAGAGGCACTCCTGGAAAAGCAGAACGCGCCCCAGTACACCGCGATCATCCACGAGGCCGCCCTGCGCATGCAGTTCGGCGGCCCGGAAGTCGCCCGGGCTCAGCTCAACCACATCATCAGGGCCAGTGAGCTGGCGCATGTCACGGTAAGGGCCATCCCCTTCGGAGCCGAAGGCTTCGCAGGCCCAGGCCAGCCCATCTGCTACGCGCATGGCGCCGTACCCCAGCTGGACACGGTGCAACTCGACAGCTTCCATGGCTCGGTGTTCCTCGACTCCGAGCTTCACCTGCGGAACTACCGCAGCCTCCTGGGCCGCACGCTGGACTCAGCACTCTCAGCCGAGGCGACGCGCGACCTCATCCACGCCATCACCAAGCAACTCTGACCCGAGAGGCCCGGACCATGCCCGAGATCGACTGGCAGGAACCGTTCTGCGGCGGCGACGGCGGCAACGCCTGCCTCCAACTGGGCTTCACCGCCGACGGAACACCGCACCTCCGCGAGACGGCTAACCCCGAGGAGGTCATCACAACAACCCGGGACGGGCTACGTCACCTGGTAGCCGCCGCAAGGCGCGGCGACCTCCCCCACATACCCTGATTCGTCAGAGCGCCGAACCAGAGCGCGGGCGGCAGACACCGCCAACAGCGGCGCACACCACGCCCCCGGCCAGCCCGAGCCCCGCGACACCCAGGCGCTGCGTACGGGCTCCCGGGCATGCGCCAGAGACCGAGTCGGGGAAGACGACACTCCCGCAACTCCGATGAGAACCCGTACCGTCCTTCCCTACGCTCGACGGCACCAGAAGAAAGAGCACGGCGCTCAACGCAAACAACCCGGCGAGAGCAGCCCACCAGTGGTGGCCACGAAACTTGGAGGACGACTTCGCCTCCGTCCGGAGCCGAACGACCTCCGCACGAGTGGCGTCCTCCCACGATTCGCTCACCCGGCACCAACCTCACTCCGGAACTGGGCCATCGTCATGGTCTGCTCCGGCGTCGGCATCGAAATGGTCTCCGCCTCGCCGAACCCGCCATACGTGGACCGACTGGTCCGACCATCCCGCTCCGACTCCTGCCGCAGCAGGCAACCCGGCCCTTCGGCGCTCACGAAGTACGTATCCGCCGCCGCCCCGGCCGAGACCTCTATGGCCAGGGCCGCCTTGCCATCAATCGTTGTGTCCTTGTCCGGCGCGAACTGACCCGACGTCGAGATCGTGAAGTAGGCATCACAGTCCTGTCCGGTCTCACTACTCACATACACATCGGAGAGCCGCTCCGGAACGGTGATCTCCTGTCCGCGCTGAGCCAGCATCGAAGCGAACAGCCGCGCGCCCGTGTAGCTGGTGCCGCCCTTGCAGTACAAGTCACCACCCTCAGCCTCGGACGGACCAGAGATCTTCATACGAAGCCCTTGCTCCGGGTCCCACCAGACCTCCTGCCGCGCCCCCTCGAACGCGGTCGTCGTGCCCGCACCAGTGAACGCGGTCTCCCGCATGGTCTTGTTGACCGCCTCGATGCGCGACGAGGCTGAGCCCTGCCCCCCGCTACCGCTGCCAGAAGGCGACGCGCTGGCGCCCGTCCGCGTATCACTGTCCGAGTCACTCCCGCACCCCACCGCCGCGGTGGCGAGTAGCACAGCGATGGCCACGGAACGGATGACGGGGGTTGAGCGCGATATGAGCATGGCTTTCCAAGTGAGTGAGAGGGAAACGAAGTCAGGAGGCTGATGACACTCACGACACCCCAATACGAGAGCTCGGCACACGCAGGCCGTGATGCCGCTGGACTGCTTACCCGGAGCGCTTCCGTGCGGTTTACGGAAGCGTAAATGAGACCAGCCTGGCCCCTGGTCGATCTCGGTATCCGGCGGTCAGCCGCCCTTGTTGGTGGGCGACGGCCCAGGGGTGTTCGCGGACCAGAATGGGGACCTGATATACGGCAACCCCTTGGCGGCTGGTGAATCCGGGGCAAGCGGCTCCCTCTCGGGCTCGGTGACCTCGGACTCTGTCACGCAGGGCGACATGACGCTGAAGAACGCCTGCCCCTCGCGGCCGATCTTTGCTGTGGCCTGAAAACCTTCCGGTGTGCGGGCGAAGACCGCCGGCCTCTCCTTGTTCGGACGCACGGCGGTGATCTCGTAGCCCTCCTTCTTCCAGTAGCGCTCGACGACGCCCATGAAGTTGCCGCGCCGCTCCGCAGAGATCACCGTCATGACGTAACGCCGTCGGGTGACCTGGCCGGTCCCGGTGGCGTCGTTCTTGAAGTCGGTGCAGATGGGGTCACTAGACGGCCCCGGCTGCGTCTCGACTCCGGGCTTAATCGCGGCCAGGGTGTCACCCAGGATCTTCTCCGCCTGGTCACCGGCCTGCTGCATGTTCACGTTCCGCGCCTTTCCCTTGCGCCCGGTCCCTGCGTCGCCGTCGATCAGGCCGCAGCCAGACAGGGCGAGTGCGGCGAGTGTCACAGCAAGAGTGCGGTGATTCATCGATGCTTCTCCGGGACGACGAGTTCGGGTTGGCCCGCGACAACCGCGGCGATGTTCTCAGCCGACACGGCGTCCTTCTGCGGGTTGAAGTAGTTGGAGTGCGCGGGTGTGGCGCCCTCGCCGTCGATGAAGGGCCTCGCGCCATCGTCCACCAGGAAACGTCTTGCGCCGAAGGCCTCGCTGGCCGGATCTTTGCCGAACCAGATGTCGTCGTCGCCCTGGTCGGCGATGTCACCGACCAGGTATGACACCAGCGGACTGCTCACCAGGAAAGCAGCCCCTCCGGCGACGGTCTCCTTCAGGGAGGGCACCATGGTGACCGGGTCGTTGTCGGCTGCGCCAACGAAGACGTGGCCCTTGCCGACACCCAGGTCCTCAGCCTTGTCGACGCCGACACCGGGGCTGCCGAGCAGCACAATGTCGTCCGCACCGGGAATGCCGCCGTCTTCCTGGGTAGCGGCGCCCACCAGCCGCGAGCCGTAAGAGTGACCGATGGCTGTGAGGTGAGGGTCCTCATGGTCGTTGGTGGCAGTCAGGCCGCTCATGAACGAGTTGTAGGCGGGAGCGCCCTCCTCGGCCCGCTCGGCGGACTTGACGTCAGCTCTGGCGGACAGGCCGGTGATCTCCGGGCCGCCCAGCTGGGGTGGATCGTAACCGAGCCACACAATGGCGGCGCTCGAGGAGTCGTACTCACGGGCGCCGACGGCGGTGTCGCGCGCTCGCTTGACGTCATTGCGGGCGAAATCCTTGTCGAGCGCTGTACCGAGACCGGGCACGTACGCTGCGACGTTCTTGGAAGTATCGGGGTTTCCAAAGGCCACGGCGGCCCGGCCGCTGCCTTCGTCTCCGATGGCGAGCAGGTACATCGGCGGCTCCTCCGAATTCTTGAGACGCGCCGTCGCGTTCAGCTCCAACTGGTCTCGGATACCCTTCAGCCCACCGAGCCGGGCCTCGGCCGCCTCCCCCTTCTCGCCTTCGAACTTGGCGATCAGCAGGTCGAGGTTCTCCCTGTTCGTTTCGTCCCGCACCAACGCTGGGATGCCGTCCAGGTTGCCGAGTACGTCGGGGTAGCTCGCCAGGTACTCCTCGCGCTGCTTGTCGCTCAGGTTGTTCCACCATTCGTTACGTTCTGCGGGCGACTTGTCGAGCGGGATCTCCCGCTTCATGTGGTCGTACGAAGCGTCGCGCACGGCATCCATGTCCGCCGCCGCGTCCGCCCAGGTCTTGGCGTCGACGGTAAGACCGTCTGCTGCCTTGAGCTTGCTCAGCGCCCGTCGATAGCGCTCGTCTGTCTCGCGGGCGTCGCGTAGCGCCACCGCGATGCGGTCAGCAATGTCCTGCGCCTTGGAGCGGTGTGGGTTGAGGTTAACGAATCCGCTGCCGTCCGGACCGTACAACCCATTGTTGCTGCCGAGGTCGTGGAGCCCGCGTGGTACGAGCAGCCCGTTGTTGCCTACGACCTTGCCGGCCGGGTGCGGCTCACCAGTCACCTGGTTCTTGCCGCCGGCCGGGAAGTCGATACTGCCGTCGGCGTTGACCGTGTACGAGTTGGCAGCGGCGTCGGCGAGTGCCGCCTTCAGTCGTCGCTGCGGCGAGGCGAGTTCTGCGGAGAGCCCGCTGACGGCCGTACGGACGAGACCGCATTCGGTCTTGATGTAGTCGTAGTTGCGGCTGAGCCGCTTGAACCTGCCCACGGCGGTCTTGGCGGACCTGCTCTCCTGCGTCTTCGACAGCGCGCCATCCATGTCGCCGTCGACCTGGGTCTGTGCCGCGTCGGCGTGCCGGGACGCGGCGCCCCAGCTGTCGACGGCGGCGTCGAGTTCTGTCAGCCTGAGATCGCGAAGCTGCTGCCACGTCAGCCCGGAGATCACTTGCCCTCACCGGCCTTCGGGGTCTGCACGGCGTCTGCCTTCGCACCGGTCGCGGTGTCCACACCCTTCAAATCCTTCGGAACCTGCCGCAGTTTCGGCTCCAGCGCGTCGCACTCGTCGCCTACTTCCTTCAGCCGGTTCTCCCACGAGGTCAGAACGCTCTTGAGCTCACCGAGGCTGGCGAGCCCCTCAAGACCGCCCGACACGCCCGCGTGTCCGTTCGTCAGGCCGCGCCTGGAGGTGTTGGTGCTGATCGTCAGGCCGTGAGCCGTCGTGGCGGCGCGATTCCATGGCTTGGCCGAGTGCTTCAGCCCCTCGCCGTCGGTAGTGGCTGGCGTACCCCCGCCTCCAGGGTCGGCTGGTCTCTGGTTCAGTTGCATCTGGGTCGCTTGACGCTCAGCTGCTTGCGCCTTGAGCTGCTCCCACTCGTCCCACGCCATGCGCGGTTTCCTCCTCGTCAGGCCCCCGGCCACGTCCACGCGCCACGAACACAACTGACCCAGGCCAGTGATCGTTTCGCAGCCAAGCATGCCGCCTCGACTTCTCACGTCGGATGAGTACGCGTACTCATACATGCGCGAGGCGAAGCGCACCGCCTCCCCGGCTCACTCCGCGTCCCCCAGCCAGCCCGTCTGCACCAGCGGATTGCCCCGCTGCCGCGACACGAAGACGCCCCGGCCCGCCGGCATCGGGCGCATCCGGACGCCGCCGAGTACGTCGCCCTCCTGAGGGTCGCCGGAGAGCAGGACGCCCTGCGCGCCGAGCTCCATCATTCGCTGCATGAAGGGCTCGTACGCGGCGCGGCTCGCTCCCGCGCCGTGGCGGGCGATGATGAAGCGGACGCCAACGTCACGGGCGAACGGCAGGTGTTCGGTCAGCGGGGCCAGCGGGTTGCCGCCCGACGTCGACACCAGGTCGTAGTCGTCGATCACCACGTACACCTGCGGGCCCTGCCACCAGCTCCGGTCACGTAGCTGCTGGGCCGTCACCTCCGCGTTCGGTGTGCGGCGCTGCATCAGGTCCGCGAGTGCGTCCACATGGTGGTCCATGTTGTTGGACATCGGGACGTACTCGGTCAGGTGGCTCGCCGGTGTCACGTCAAGGAGTGCACGCCGGTTGTCGATCACGAAGAACTTGGCGGCGTTCCCGTCGTACCGCTCCGTCAGCTGCTTGATCAGCAGCCGTAGCAGGTTCGACTTGCCCGACTCGCTCTCACCGAAGACCAGGAAGAACGGATCGCGGTCGAAGTTGACGAAGACCGGTTCCAGGGCGTTCTCGTCGATGGCGATCGCCACGCCGCGCTGAGGGGCCGCGTGGCCGGCGGGCAGGCTGTGGACCGGCAGCTCGCGCGGGAGGAGCCGTACGGCCGGAGCGGGGGGCGCGGTCCAGTGGCGGGAGATCTCCTTCGCCATCGCGGCCGTGGCCTCCGACAGGTCGTCGTCGGAGTTGACGCCGTCGATACGGGGCACGGCACCCATGAAGTGCAGCTTCTCCGGCACCAGGCCGCGACCGGGCACACCGCTCGGGACGTTGACGGCGACCTTGCGGTCCACCTCCGAGTCCATCGTGTCGCCCAGCCTCAGTTCCAGCCTGTTCATCAGGTGGTCCTTGATGTTGGACCGGACCTCCATGGAGCGCGACGCCGTGAGGATCAGATGGATTCCGTAGCCGAGTCCGCGTGCCGCCATGTCCAGCACGGCGGGCCCGAGAGCCTCGTAGTCGCCCTGGAAGCTTCCCCAGCCGTCGATCACCAGGAAGACGTCGCCCCACGGCTGGTCCGTGACCGAGATGTCGCCGCGCTGCCGCATCCTGCGGTAGGTGGCGATGGAGTCGATACCGGCGGTGCGGAAGTACTCCTCACGGCGGGACAGGATGCCGTAGACCTCGGCCACGGTCCGTCGCACCCGCTCGGGGTCGAGGCGGGACGCGACACCACCGACATGCGGCAGGCCGGAGACAGATGACAGACCGCCGCCACCGAAGTCGAGCCCGTAGAACTGCACTTCCTGTGGTGTGTGGGTCAGCGCGAACGCTGAGACGATCGTCCTGAGCAGGGTCGACTTGCCGGACTGCGGGCCGCCGACGATCTGCATATGCCCCGCGGCCCCGGAGAAGTCCCGGTAGAGCGTGTCGCGACGCTGCTCGTACGGCTTGTCCACGACGCCGACCGGGACGACCAGCCGGCCGGCGCCCTCGAAACCGGGCTGGGTCAGACCGCGACCCTCGACTCCGGCGAGACCGGGCAGCAGTTCGTCCAGCGACGGCGGGTTGTCGAGCGGCGGCAGCCACACCTGGTGCGCCTCGGCGCCGCGCCCCTCCAGCCGTCGTACGATCACATCGAGGACCGTGTCCGCCAGGGCGTCGTCCTCTGTCGTGCGGGGCTCCGGGACGGCGGCCCGCGCGTCCGGGCGTACGTACCGGACCGGGACGGGTGCCGCGGTGAACGGGACCGGCCTGCGGTCCACCGGCAGCGGCCCGCCCACGCCCGCGGCATGCTGGCTGGAGCGGTAGACCCCGGAGACGTAGGCGGCCTTGAAGCGCACCATTTCGTCCGTGCCGTACTTGAGATAGCCCGAGCCGGGCACGTTCGGAAGCTGGTAGGCGTCGGGAACACCGAGGGCCGCACGGGACTCGGCCGCGGAGAACGTCCGCAGACCGACCCGATAGGACAGATACGTCTCCAGACCGCGCAGCCGGCCCTCCTCCAGGCGCTGCGAGGCCAGCAGGAGATGCACCCCCAGAGAACGTCCGATGCGGCCGATCTGCACGAACATCTCGATGAAATCCGGCATGGCGGTGAGGAGTTCACTGAACTCGTCGATCACGAGCACGAGTGACGGGATCGGCTGCAGCGGCGCGCCCGCCGCACGGGCCCTCTCATAGTCGTGGATGTTCGCGTAGTTGCCGGCGTCGCGCAGCATCTCCTGGCGGCGGTTGAGCTCGCCCCGGATGGAGTCGCCCATGCGGTCGACGAGGGTGAGGTCGTCGGCGAGGTTGGTGATCACGGCTGCGACGTGCGGCATCTGGGACATGCCCGCGAAGGTGGCACCACCCTTGAAGTCCGCGAGGACGAAGTTCAGCGTCTCGGAGGAGTGGGTGACGGCCAGACCGAGTACCAGCGTGCGCAGCAGCTCGGACTTGCCGGAACCCGTGGCGCCGACACACAGACCGTGCGGGCCCATGCCCTCCTGCGCCGCTTCCTTCAGGTCCAGCATCACGGGGCTGCCGTCTTCGCCGACACCGATCGGCACACGCAGCCGCTCGGACTGCGAACGCGGCCGCCAGGTGCGGCTGACGTCGACCGACGCGGCGTCGCCGAGGTTCAGCAGATCGGTGAACTCCAGGTTGGCGAGCAGGGGTTCGTCATCGTCCCCGCCCGACCCCACCCGCAGCGGGGCGAGTTGGCGGGCCAGTGCCTCCGCCGCCTCGGGGCTCAGCCGGTCGGGGGTCCCCTCGTACACCAGGCCGTGGCTGGACTCCACCTGCAGGGAGTCCGGCCGTACGGTGACGGACAGGCCGCCGCGGGCCCCCGTCAGCTCTCCGGGCACGACCTCGATGACCGTCACGCCCTGAAGGCCCTCGGGCGTGGCCAGCGCCGACGGCTCGGGCACGGACTGGCCGTCGAGTACGACGACGATGTGCGGCTGGTCCAGGAGGGGATGGTTGCCGCCCTGGAAGCGCGGCCGCCCCTCCAGACGGGTGGCGAGCATGTCCTGCAGGTCGTGTGCGTCCGTGGTGATCAGACGCCGGGTGCCCGCGCCGTCACTCAGGCCCGTGGCCTGTGTGTGCGGCAGCCACTTCGCCCATTCCCATCGCACCGCGGCGGCGGAGTCGGCCGCCACCACGATGACCAGGTCCTCGGGGGAGTGGAGCGCCGCGAGCGAACCCACCAGGGCTCGTGCGGTCGAGTGCACGGAGTCCGGGTCCCCGCTGACCGTCATGTGGTAGAAGGCGCGCAGGGACACGGCCATTGGCAGGCCGTCGAGGGTGCTGTGCGCGTGGAGGAACTGCTGCATCGCGCCCGCGGTGAGCGGTTCGAGGTCGTCGACCGGGGCGGTGTCGGGAGCGACGAGCGGCGTCGCCAGCTGCTGGCTGCCCAGACCGATGCGTACCTGACCGAAGTCGGCGTCCCCGACGCGGCGTTCCCAGACCCGGCTCCCCTCGGCTACGAGCGCCCACAACTGCTCGGGGGACGGGTGCAGATAGAGCTGTGCGTCACGCTGGCGATGCGCTGTCTTCAGCACCGTACGCCGCGTCTGCGCCAGATACTTGAGGTAGTCCCGCCTCAGGTCGGCGAGCTGGCCCTGGGTGCCGCGCCGGTAGCGGACGAGCATGGCGACGCCCATGGCGATCGTCGACGCGATCATCACCATGCCCATGATCCGCATGATCGGGTTCGGCGTCATGAAGAAGAAGACGACCGAACCGCCCATGCCGAGCATCGGCAGGAGCTGCATCAGCGCGCCCTCCTGCTGCCCGCGGGGCAGTTCCGGCGGCGGTTGCAACTGCACCTGCTCGTCGGGCACCGCGGAGGGCAGAGCCCGTGGTGGGCGCTTGACGACGATCTGACTCACAGCTCACCAATTCCCTCGCCGGACGGCAATGTTCCGCTCCGCGCGCCCCCGTGGCGACGGGCTCCATCCGCGGGAGGTGATCCTACGTGCGTGAGGTGTCAAGAGCGGGCGGTAGGGTGACGCAACGTGTTCGCGCAGCCGTGAACTAGCGCAATAGGACGTGTCCTTCGGAGCGCGGCGCCGGACTGGCCAGCCAGGATCACCACCACGATCACGATCGCCACCACGATCACGATCGCCACCACGATCACGATCACGATCACCGCGAGGGGAAGCAGCAGGTGAGTATGTCGGCCCCAGCCACGGCCACCGGACCCGGTCAACCGGCTCCCGCGACTGTGTCCAACGGCAGTACCGGCTTCTGCCGGGTCACGGTCGTGGCACCGGACGGCCGCGTCGACGTCGCCCTGCCCGAGGACATCGCCGTCGCCGACCTGTATCCGGAGATCCTCCGCCTGTCGGGTCAGACGCCGACGCCGGGTGCCCCTGTCGGATACCACCTCGTACGGCGTGACGGCACCGTGCTCGACGGCGGCCGGTCGCTCGCCGCCCAGCGCATCCTCGACGGTGAACTGCTCTCGCTGCGGCCCTTCGCCGAGTCGCTGCCTCCCGCGGTCTTCGACGACGTCTCCGACGCGGTGGCCTCCGCCGTCGCCCGCGACCGCACGCGGTGGAGTGACGATCTGATGCGCGGCGCGGGCCTGTCCGGCGGCTCGGCGCTCCTGATCCTGCTCGCCTTCGTCCTGTGGACCGCCGCCCCCGGACACGACACGCACGGCCTGCCCGGCATCCTGGCCGCGGTCACCGGCGTACTCCTGCTGGCACTCGCCGGGGTGCGTTCACGCGTGTACGACGACCGGGGATCGGCCGTCGCCTTCGGCCTCGGCGCCCTCGCGAACGTCGCGGTGGCCGGTTCCGGGCTGCTCGCGCCCGCCGCCGGGCAGGGAAACGGGCGACTACAGTTCCTGCTCGCCTGTGCCGCCGTCCTGGTGGCCTCCGTAGTCCTTGTGATCGTGACGCCCAGTGGCGACGGTCCCTTCGTCGCCTTCGTCCTCGCGTCGACCATCGGCCTGCTCGTCACGTTCGTCGCGATCCTCACCGGAATCGGTCCCGTCCAGAGCGCCGCCGCGTGCGTGCCGCTCGCCGTGGGCGTCCTGGCCTTCCTGCCCGGCCTCTCGGCACGCTTCGCCCGGCTGCCCATCGGATTCGAACCGCCCCGTACGGCGGTCGGCGCCTACGGCGACGCGGACGACGACGCGACCCCGGCCCGCCCGGTCGACGCCGAGCGCATCGCCGCCCAGGCACGCCGCGGCCATGAGCTGCTCGTCGGCCTCGTCGGCGGCTGCGCCCTGGTGACCGTCGCCGCGGCCGCCGTCCTGGGGTTCTCCGACAACGTATGGGGACAGCTCCTCGCCCTCGCCACCGGTGTCGCCATGCTGACGCGCGCCCACCTCTTCCGCTACACCGCGCAGGTCGGCGTCGCCCTCGCGGCGGGCCTCGGTGCCCTGCTGCTCCTCGGCCTCGGCCTGGCCCTGAACCCGCCCGTGGAGCTGTGGGCCGAGGCCGCCAGGGGGGATGGCGCGGGCCTGGACATCCGCATGATCTGGCTGACCGCCGCGATCGCCGCCCTGGCCGCGGCCCTCACCGCGATCGGCCTCATCGTGCCGCGCAAGGGCGTCACCCCGTTCTGGGGCCGTCTCCTCGAGGTAGGCGAGACCTGCGTCCTGCTGACGCTGCTCCCCCTGTGCCTGGCGGTGTTCGACGTCTACCACTCGATCCGCGCGCTGACGTCCTGAGGTAGTCGTCCTGACGCAGTGGTCCTGAGGTCAGTCGTCCTGAGGCAGGCTGGTACTCTGTGTAACACCCGTCTGTGTACGCGCCCCAATCGTGAGCGACGACCCTGGTCGTCACCCATCTGGAGCAGCGCCCGACGGTCCTTCGCCTCCGAGTCACGGAAGCTCTCTGAGAAGTAGACCAGGAGCACTCGGCGGCATCACGAGACATATGAGGAGTACGCGTGTCGCTCGACACCGCCACGAAGAAGCAGATCATGGCCGAGTTCGCCACCAAGGAGGGTGACACCGGCTCCCCCGAGGTCCAGGTCGCGATGCTCTCGCGTCGTATCTCCGACCTGACCGAGCACCTCAAGACCCACAAGCACGACCACCACTCCCGCCGTGGTCTGCTGATTCTGGTCGGCCAGCGTCGCCGCCTTCTGCAGTACCTGGCCAAGAAGGACATCCAGCGCTTCCGCGCGCTGGTCGAGCGCCTTGGCATCCGCCGCGGTGCGGCGGGCGCCAAGTAGGACATGGTGGAGGGAGCGGTTCCCACGTAAGGGGGCCGCTCCCTTTGCTGTACGTGCGCGGTCGCGGCAGTGCTTTGTAGGCTGGTCGCACCACGCCGCGTGAGACGTACGCCACGTACGACTCGACACGGCAACACCGCACAACGCAACACCGAAACAACGCAACACCGTACGAGGAGAAGCGCCCCTCGCCGCCGCCGGTCCTCGGTAGTGGCCCCCGGGACACAACACCCCGGGTGCTTCGATCGAAGACCGGCCCGACCACAAGGCGCGCCTCTCCGCCCGTCCCCCCGCCATACGGGCCCGGGGACGAAAGACGAGAAGACACGGAGAATTCGCTAGTGGAGAACGAGACCCACTACGCCGAGGCCGTCATTGACAACGGCACTTTCGGCACCCGCACCATCCGCTTCGAGACGGGCCGCCTGGCCAAGCAGGCCGCCGGCTCCGCCGTGGCGTACCTGGACGACGACACCATGGTGCTGTCGGCCACCAGCGCCTCCAAGAGGCCCAAGGACCAGCTCGACTTCTTCCCCCTCACGGTGGACGTCGAGGAGCGGATGTACGCGGCCGGCAAGATCCCCGGCTCCTTTTTCCGCCGGGAAGGCCGCCCCTCCGAGGACGCGGTCCTCACCTGCCGCCTGATCGACCGCCCGCTGCGCCCTTCCTTCAAGAAGGGCCTGCGTAACGAGATCCAGATCGTCGAGACGATCATGGCGCTCAACCCCGACCACCTGTACGACGTGGTCGCGATCAACGCCGCCTCCTGCTCCACGCAGCTGGCCGGCCTGCCCTTCTCCGGGCCGATCGGCGGCACCCGTGTCGCCCTGATCAAGGGCCAGTGGGTCGCCTTCCCGACGCACACCGAGCTCGAGGACGCCGTCTTCGACATGGTCGTCGCGGGCCGCGTCCTGGAGGACGGCGACGTCGCGATCATGATGGTCGAGGCCGAGGCCACCGAGAAGACCATCCAGCTCGTCGCGGACGGCGCCACCGCCCCCACCGAGGAGGTCGTGGCCGCCGGCCTCGAGGCCGCGAAGCCCTTCATCAAGGCGCTCTGCAAGGCCCAGTCCGAACTGGCCGCCAAGGCCGCCAAGCCGGTCGGCGAGTTCCCGGTCTTCCTGGACTACCAGGACGACGTCCTGGAGGCGCTCACCACGGCCGTGTCCTCCGAGCTCGCGCAGGCGCTCACCATCGCCGGCAAGCAGGAGCGCGAGGCCGAGCTGGACCGCGTCAAGGAGATCGCCTCCGACAAGCTGCTCCCGCAGTTCGAGGGCCGCGAGAAGGAGATCTCCGGTGCCTACCGCGCGCTGACCAAGAAGCTGGTCCGCGAGCGCATCATCAAGGACAAGGTCCGCATCGACGGCCGTGGCGTCACGGACATCCGTACGCTCGCCGCCGAGGTCGAGGCCATCCCGCGGGTGCACGGCTCCGCGCTGTTCGAGCGTGGCGAGACCCAGATCCTGGGCGTCACCACCCTGAACATGCTCCGCATGGAGCAGATGCTGGACACCCTCTCCCCGGTGACCCGCAAGCGCTACATGCACAACTACAACTTCCCGCCGTACTCCGTCGGTGAGACCGGCCGCGTGGGCTCGCCCAAGCGCCGCGAGATCGGCCACGGCGCGCTCGCCGAGCGCGCCATCGTGCCGGTGCTGCCGACGCGCGAGGAGTTCCCGTACGCCATCCGCCAGGTCTCCGAGGCGCTGGGCTCCAACGGCTCGACGTCCATGGGCTCGGTCTGCGCCTCCACGATGTCGCTGCTGAACGCCGGTGTGCCGCTGAAGGCCGCCGTCGCCGGTATCGCCATGGGCCTGATCTCCCAGGAGATCGACGGCGAGACGCACTACGTCGCCCTCACCGACATCCTCGGTGCGGAGGACGCCTTCGGTGACATGGACTTCAAGGTCGCCGGTACGAAGCAGTTCGTGACCGCGCTCCAGCTCGACACCAAGCTCGACGGCATCCCCGCCTCGGTCCTGGCCGCCGCGCTGAAGCAGGCCCGTGACGCGCGTCTGCACATCCTCGACGTGATGAACGAGGCCATCGACGTCCCGGACGAGATGTCCCCGAACGCCCCGCGGATCATCACCGTCAAGATCCCGGTGGACAAGATCGGTGAGGTCATCGGCCCCAAGGGCAAGATGATCAACCAGATCCAGGAGGACACCGGCGCCGACATCACGATCGAGGACGACGGCACCATCTACATCGGTGCCGCCCAGGGCTCGCAGGCCGAGGCCGCCCGCGCCACGATCAACGGCATCGCCAACCCGACCATGCCGGAGGTCGGCGAGCGCTACCTGGGCACGGTCGTCAAGACGACCACCTTCGGTGCGTTCGTGTCCCTCATGCCGGGCAAGGACGGCCTGCTGCACATCTCGCAGATCCGCAAGCTGGCCGGTGGCAAGCGCGTGGAGAACGTCGAGGACGTGCTCGCCGTCGGTGCCAAGGTGCAGGTCGAGATCGCCGAGATCGACTCCCGCGGCAAGCTCTCGCTGATCCCCGTCATCGAGGGTGAAGAGGGCGACGAGAAGAAGGACGACGCCGACAAGTGACGTCCCGTAGTTCACAGGCGACGGCCCGTACCTCCTCGGAGGTACGGGCCGTCGCCCGTACCCAAACCCTCCTCAAGGGCGAGCACGGCATCGGCACGGTCCGTCGTACGACCCTGCCGGGCGGCCTGCGCGTCGTCACCGAGACCCTGCCCTCCGTACGTTCCGCCACCTTCGGCATCTGGGCCCACGTCGGCTCCCGGGACGAGACCCCGTCCCTGAACGGCGCCACGCACTACCTCGAACACCTCCTCTTCAAGGGCACCAAGCGACGCAGTGCCCTGGACATCTCCTCCGCCATCGACGCGGTCGGCGGCGAGATGAACGCCTTCACGGCGAAGGAGTACACCTGCTACTACGCGCGCGTGCTGGACACCGACCTGCCGCTGGCGATCGACGTGGTGTGCGACATGCTCACCGGATCGCTCATCGAGCAGGAGGACGTCGACGCCGAGCGCGGGGTCATCCTCGAAGAGATCGCGATGACCGAGGACGACCCGGGCGACTGCGTCCACGACCTGTTCGCGCACACCATGCTCGGCGACACCCCGCTCGGCCGCCCCGTCCTCGGCACCGTCGACACGGTCAACGCACTCGACGCGGGCCGCATCCGCCGCTTCTACAAGCGGCACTACGACCCGACCCACCTGGTCGTCGCGGCCGCCGGAAACGTCGACCACGCGCGCGTGGTACGCCAGGTACGCGCGGCGTTCGAGAAGGCGGGCGCCCTCTCCGGGTCCCAGGCCACCACCCCCATCGCTCCGCGCGACGGCCGCCGCAAGCTGCGTACGGCGGGCAAGGTCGAGGTCGTCGACCGCAGGACGGAGCAGGCCCATGTCATCCTCGGCATGCCGGGCCTGGCCCGCACCGACGAGCGCCGCTGGGCCCTGAACGTCCTGAACACCGCGCTCGGCGGCGGTATGTCCTCACGCCTGTTCCAGGAGATCAGGGAGAAGCGCGGCCTCGCCTACAGCGTGTACTCGTACACCTCGGCCTTCGCGGACTGCGGCCTCTTCGGCGTCTACGCGGGCTGTCGCTCCAGCCAGGTCGGCGACGTCCTGAAGATCTGCCGCGACGAGCTCGACCAGGTCGCCGAGCACGGACTGTCCGACGACGAGGTCAGTCGCGCCATAGGCCAGCTCGCGGGCTCCACCGTCCTCGGCCTGGAGGACACCGGCGCCCTGATGAACCGCATCGGCAAGAGCGAGCTGTGCTGGGGTGAGCACATGTCGGTCGACGACATGCTCGCCCGGATAGCGGCGGTCACGCCCGACGAGGTACGCGCGGTGGCCCGCGACATCCTGGGACAGCGTCCGTCACTGTCGGCCATAGGCCCGATCAAGGACAAGCAGGCAGCCCGCCTGGCCGAACTGGTCTCCTAGCCAGCCTGCCGGAGCCCCACAGAACCCGCACCCGCACCCGCCCCCGTAGAAGGACGAAGCAATGAGCAAGCTGCGCGTGGCCGTCATCGGAGCCCAGGGCCGGATCGGCGCCGAGGCCGTACGAGCCGTCGAGGCCGCCGAGGACCTGGAACTGGTCGCCACCCTGAGCCGGGGCGACAAGCTGGAGACCCTGGTGGACTCCGAAGCCCAGGTGGCCGTCGAGCTGACCACCCCCGCCTCGGTGATGGGCAACCTCGACTTCTGCGTACGCCACGGCATCCACGCCGTCGTCGGCACCACCGGCTGGACCGATGACCGCCTCGCACAGCTGAACACCTGGCTGGCCGACTCCCCGGCCACCGGTGTCCTGATCGCGCCGAACTTCTCCATCGGCGCGGTGCTCAGCATGCAGTTCGCCCGCCAGGCGGCCCGCTTCTTCGAGTCCGCCGAGGTCATCGAGCTGCACCACCCGAACAAGGTCGACGCGCCGTCCGGTACCGCGACCCGCACCGCGCAGCTCATCGCCGCCGCCCGCGAGGAAGCCGGCTGCGCCCCGCAGCCGGACGCCACCGCCACGGCCCTGGACGGCGCCCGTGGCGCACAGGTGGACGGGGTGCCGGTGCACGCCGTACGCCTGCGCGGCATGCTCGCCCACCAGGAAGTCCTGCTGGGCGGTGAGGGCGAGACCCTCACCATCCGCCACGACTCACTGCACCACAGCAGCTTCATGCCGGGCATCCTGCTCGGTGTACGCCGTGTGGTGTCCACGCCCGGCCTCACGTTCGGCCTGGAACACTTCCTCGACCTCGGCAACTGAATGGCCGTCTGACATGCGCGCAAAGATCACGTACTTCGCCCTGGCCGCCGTCCTGGTCGTCTACTTCGTCCTGGTCGGCAGCCGGGGTGTGCTGCTCATTCGCGAGGGCACCGTACTCACCGTCACCTTCGGTGCCGCGGTGCTGGTGCTGCCGTTGATCGGCGTCTGGTTCCTGTGGAAGACCACCCAGTTCGCCCGCAGGGCGGACCAGCTGGCCGCCGAACTCGAAGCCGAGGGCGGCCTCCCCGTCGACGAGCTCAAGCGCACCCCGAGCGGCCGCATCGACCGTGACTCCGCCGATGCCGTCTTCGCCCAGCGCCGCGCGGAGACCGAGGACACCCCGGACGACTGGCGCTGCTGGTTCCGCCTCGCCGTGGCCTACCACGACGCCCGGGACACCCCACGCGCCCGCAAGGCGATGCAGCGCGCGATCGCCCTGCACGCAGGGGCGAGCGGTCGTCCGGTTTAGGCGCAGTACTCGTACGCCCAGGCCTCGACGGTGTCCGCGGCCCTGTCGAAGGCCTCGGTCCTGGCCATGAAGTCGGCGTTGTGGTCCGTGAGCAGCGGCGGCGCGAGCTGCGTGCCGTCCTGCCGTACGAGGATGAGCGCCTGGCCCTGAACGGTGCGCGGCAGTCCCAGCCAGCGCACCGGCTGCTGAGCGGTGCGCACCTCCCGGACGCGCTCCCAGGGGAGCGTCCGTGTCACGAAGAACCCCACTTGGCGCAGCCCCCGCGCGCTGACCCAGGTGCCGACCCGCAGCATGCGCACCGAGACCGCGATCACGGCGAGTGCGCCGCCGACGCAGGTCAGGCCGCCTCGGAGCCCGCCAGCGAGCATGATGATCATCGCGGCGAACAGCAGGTACGAGGCGAGCAGGAGCAGTACCGCCGCGGCGCCGACCCGCCATGGGCCGGGGCGGTAGGGCCGCCGCCACTGGTCGCGGTCCGCGTACGGCAGCGCGACATCGGTGTCCTCTTCGGTGTCACCGAACGCGCGGTCGGCCGTCAGAAAGGGCAGGGGCACGACTGATCCTCACTCCATGCACGCTCGACAGGGCTGTGCTCGGGTGAGGCTATCGAGGCGCGCGGCGAGCGACCACCACCGGGGGTCCGGACGTGTCAGCGCCCATCACAGCCCGTCAGCGCTCGTCAGAGCCCGCCAGGGCCCGTCAGCGCTCGTCAGAGGCCTCGGACTGCTGCGTCTTTGCCGGTGACTGCTCGGGGGAGAGCGCGGGCAGCCCGAACAGCAGGGCGCCCACCAGGCCGCTGACCACGGTGAGCCCGATCAGCGTATGGCCGAGTATCTGGCCGCGCGTGGCGCGCTCGCGCGGCGGGGGTGTGACATTACTGCGGAACGTGTCTGCCTCGGCGATGAAGGCGAACGGGACGGGCTCTCGCCGACGGAACATGGAGGTCGCTTCTCCCTCTTTCGAATGTCGAACGGTCGCTTCGAACGGCTGTTACCTAGACAGACGTTCAAAACGTGACAGGGGTGCCCTGATTCGGGAAATTCACCGAAGAACCACGCAGAGTGCCGCCGAACGGTCGGACTGTCAGTGCCGAGCCGTAGAGTGGGCGCCGCCCGAGCGATGCGAATGGAAGGACCCCCGCCGGTGAGCGAGACCCCCGCCGAAGACCTCAAGCCCAGCTTCCGCAGCGAGGTGAGCGTCGAGCTGGTGAAGCACAGCGCCGCCGACACCGACGTCCTCTGGGCCGCCCGTGTCTCCACGGCGGGCGAGCAGTCCCTGGAGGAGCTCAGCAAGGACCCCGAGCGCTCCAAGGGGCTGATCAACTACCTCATGCGGGACCGCCACGGCAGCCCCTTCGAGCACAACTCCATGACGTTCTTCATCAGCGCCCCGATCTTCGTGTTCCGCGAGTTCATGCGGCACCGCGCCGGCTGGTCGTACAACGAGGAATCGGGTCGCTACAGGGAGCTGCACCCGGTCTTCTACATCCCCGGAGAGGCCCGCAAGCTGGTCCAGGAAGGCCGCCCCGGCAAGTACGTCTTCGTGGAGGGCACCCAGGCGCAGCAGGAACTCACCGGCCGCGTCATGGAGGACTCCTACCGCCAGGCGTACGAGGCGTACCAGGAGATGCTGGCCGCGGGCGTGGCCCGTGAGGTCGCCCGTGCCGTCCTTCCCGTCGGCCTGTACTCGTCGATGTACGCGACCTGTAACGCCCGCTCCCTGATGCACTTCCTCGGCCTGCGCACCCAGCATGAGCTGGCCAAGGTGCCGTCCTTCCCGCAGCGGGAGATCGAGATGGTCGGCGAGCAGATGGAGCAGCAATGGGCGCAGCTGATGCCGCTCACGTATGCCGCGTTCAACGCCAACGGGCGCGTGGCCCCGTAAGGCGTGCGCGCACCGCGCGGGTACAGATGTGCGGTCGGCCAGGTGAAGTGTCCGGATTGCGGCTTTTCGTGAAGTTCATCTAGCCTGATCAAACGGACCCGGCACTGCTTGAACCCCCGAGCAGGCAGTGCTGGGTTCCGCTTGTCACGTACGCTCACCTGCCCCGAGGGGGGACCACGCGGTGAGCAGCGAGTAGCGTGTGACCCATGGCTCCGACCTCGACTCCGCAGACCCCCTTCGGGAGGGTCCTCACCGCCATGGTCACGCCCTTCAGGGCGGACGGCGCACTCGACCTCGACGGCGCGCAGCGACTCGCCGTCCACCTGGTGGACGCAGGCAACGACGGCCTGATCATCAACGGCACCACCGGCGAGTCCCCCACCACCAGCGACGCGGAGAAAACCGAGCTCGTACGAGCCGTTCTGGAAGCCGTCGGCGACCGCGCCCACGTCGTCGCCGGAGTCGGCACCAACGACACCCGCCACAGCCTCGAACTCGCGCGCGCCGCGGAGGGCGTCGGCGCCCACGGCCTGCTCGCGGTGACGCCGTACTACAACAAGCCCCCGCAGGAAGGCCTGCTGAGGCACTTCACCGCCATCGCGGACTCGACCGAGCTGCCGGTCATGCTCTACGACATCCCCGGCCGCAGCGGCGTACCGATCAACACCGAGACCCTGGTCCGCCTCTCAGAGCACCCGCGGATCGTCGCCAACAAGGACGCCAAGGGCGACCTCGGCCGCGCCAGCTGGGCCATCGCGCGCTCCAGCCTCGCCTGGTACTCCGGCGACGACATGCTCAACCTCCCGCTGCTCTCCGTCGGCGCGATCGGCTTCGTCTCCGTCGTCGGCCATGTGGTGACCCCGGAACTACGCGCCATGCTCGACGCCCACATCAACGGCGACGTCCACAAGGCAACGGAGATCCACCAGAAGCTGCTCCCCGTCTTCACGGGCATGTTCCGCACGCAGGGCGTGATCACCACCAAGGCCGCGCTCACCCTGCAGGGCCTGCCAGCCGGGCCGCTGCGCCTGCCGATGGTCGAGCTCGCGCCCGAGGAGATCCACCAGCTCAAGATCGACCTCGCCGCGGGCGGCGTACAGCTGTAGCCACAGACTTCACAACCGAATAGCCGGACCAACTGAATAGCCAGACCAAGGCAACACAGTCAGCACAGGCAGCACAGACGACAACCGCAACAGCAAGAGCAACAGCGACAGCAACTGCATGAGTGTCATGCGCGCCACGTCCCTCTGGGGTACGTGGCGCGCGTGGGTAGGAGAGTCTTTTGAGTCATCCGCATCCTGAGCTCGGCACCCCGCCGAAGCTGCCCGAGGGCGGCCTGCGCGTCACCCCGCTCGGCGGCCTTGGCGAGATCGGCCGCAACATGACCGTCTTCGAGTACGGCGGTCGCCTCCTGATCGTCGACTGCGGAGTGCTCTTCCCCGAGGAGGAGCAGCCCGGTATCGACCTGATCCTGCCGGACTTCAGCAGCATCCGGGACCGTCTCGACGACATCGACGGCATCGTGCTCACCCACGGCCACGAAGACCACATCGGCGGCGTCCCGTACCTGCTTCGCGAGAAGCCGGACATCCCTCTGATCGGCTCCAAGCTGACCCTCGCCCTGATCGAGGCGAAGCTCCAGGAGCACCGCATCCGCCCGTACACCCTCGAGGTCACCGAGGGCCACCGCGAGCGCATCGGCCCCTTCGACTGCGAGTTCGTCTCGGTCAACCACTCCATCCCGGACGCCCTGGCGGTCGCCATCCGCACCCCCGCGGGCCTGGTGGTCCACACCGGCGACTTCAAGATGGACCAGCTGCCCCTCGACGGCCGCCTCACCGACCTGAGGGCGTTCTCCCGGCTCGGCGAGGAGGGCATCGACCTGCTGCTGGCCGACTCGACGAACGCCGAGGTCCCGGGCTTCGTCCCGCCCGAGCGCGATATCTCCGGCGTCCTGCGTCAGGTCTTCGCGGGAGCCCAGAAGCGCGTCATCGTGGCCAGCTTCGCCAGCCATGTGCACCGCATCCAGCAGATCCTCGACGCCGCCAATGAGTACGGCCGTCGGGTCGCCTTCGTCGGACGCTCGATGGTCCGCAACATGGGCATCGCCAGAGACCTCGGCTATCTGAAGGTCCCGGCCGGTCTGGTCGTCGACGTCAAGACCCTCGACGACCTCCCGGACCACGAGGTCGTCCTGGTCTGCACGGGTTCCCAGGGCGAGCCGATGGCGGCCCTCTCCCGGATGGCCAACCGCGACCACCAGATCCGCATCGTCCAGGGCGACACGGTGATCCTGGCCTCGTCCCTGATCCCGGGCAACGAGAACGCGGTCTACCGCGTGATCAACGGCCTGACCCGCTGGGGCGCCAACGTGGTGCACAAGGGCAACGCCAAGGTGCATGTCTCCGGACACGCCTCGGCCGGCGAGCTGCTGTACTTCTACAACATCTGCCAGCCCAGGAACCTGATGCCCGTCCACGGCGAATGGCGCCACCTGCGCGCGAACGCCGAACTCGGCGCACTGACGGGCGTCCCACAGGGCCAGATCGTCATCGCCGAGGACGGCGTGGTCGTCGACCTGGTCGCGGGCAAGGCCAAGATCGTCGGCAAGGTCCAGGCCGGATACGTATACGTCGACGGCCTCTCGGTCGGCGATGTCACGGACGCCTCGCTCAAGGACCGCCGCATCCTCGGGGACGAGGGCATCATCTCGGTGTTCATCGTGGTCGACTCCAGCACCGGAAAGATCACCGGCGGCCCGCATATCCAGGCCCGCGGCTCGGGTATCGAGGACTCCTCCTTCGGCGCGGTGCTCCCGAAGATCCAGGAAGTCCTGGAGAAGTCAGCCCAGGACGGGGTAGTCGAACCCCACCAGCTCCAGCAACTCGTGCGCCGCACACTGGGCAAGTGGGTCTCGGACACGTACCGCCGACGACCGATGATCCTTCCCGTCGTCGTCGAGGTCTGACCTCGGGGCAGCAACCAGGAGCGGGGCGCCCCGATTTGCATCCGGGCGCCCCGCTCCAGTACTTTTACCTCTCCACCCCAACGTGTCCGGGTGCACTTGTGTGCCTGGAGCGGGTCCCGAGAGGAGGGGGGAAGACCGACTCAGATCCTCTGATAAAGTCGGTCCGCGCTGAAAGGCAACGGCTTTCCAACCGCCGCAGATTCGAATTCCAGACCGGAAACGGAACGGGAAAAGGATCTGATAGAGTCGGAGCCGCCGGAAAGGGAAACGCGAAAGCGGGAACCGGAAAGGTACCGAGGAAATCGGACACGAAAGAGTCTGATAGAGTCGGAAACGCAAGAACGAAACACCGAAGGGAAGCGCCCGGAGGAAAGCCCAGGGAAACCGGGGTGAGTACAAAGGAAGCGTCCGTTCCTTGAGAACTCAACAGCGTGCCAAAAGTCAACGCCAGATATGTTGATACCCCGTTACCAGCCGTCACGGCTGGGACGAGGTTCCTTTGAAAAAGTCCTACCGGCCAGTGGCGGGTAGGCAACACAGCGAGGACGCTGTGAACG
>NZ_WHOM01000071.1 GCF_009739465.1 Streptomyces apocyni | reverse complement strand
GCCTACCCCATGGCCGAACTCCAACTCGGCATGGTCTACGAAATGGAACGGGACCCCGACCGCAACCCGTACCTGAACGTCACCTCACTGCGGCTGCCTGGACGCTTCGACGAGTCCGCGTTCCGTACAGCTGTGTCCAAGGTGGTGCGGCGGCACCCAGCGCTGCGGACCTCGTTTGCCCTCAGCAGCCTGAGCGAGCCGATGCAGCTCGTACACGCCGAGGCAGACCTCCCCGTCGTCGTCACCGATGTGACGGGCCAGGACTCCGAGGTTCAGCGTTCGGTGCTCGCGAACCATGTGGCGAGCGAGCGCGCCCGCGGCTTCGACACGGCCTCGGCTCCGTTGTGCCGGATGAGTGTGCACGTACTGTCCGATGACGCCTTCCAGTGGACCGTCACCGACCACCACGCCATCCTCGACGGCTGGAGCCTCGCCTCCACCCTCGCCGAAATCACCGACACCTACCACGCACTCCTACAAGGCGAAGACGTCACCCTGCCCCCACTACGCTCCACCTACCGCGACTACATCGCCGCCGAACGCACCGCCCTCACCACCACCGAAAGCACCACCTTCTGGCACACCCTGCTCGCCGAACGACCTCAGGCAACCCTCCCCCGCTGGCCCACCGACCGGCCCGGGCACCCGTCCCTCACCGGTGAGCGCCAGGAAGGCGAGTCGCACCACCACGACGGAGACACGGGTCGCGGCGCGTTGGTCAGTGTGGTGCCCGCGGACCTGGTGACCGAGCTCGAGACGGTTGCGGGACGTATCGGTGTACCACTGAAGGCCGTACTGCTGGCCGCGCACCTGCGGGTGCTGGGCTTCGTCACCGGTGGTGCGGACGTGGTGACCGGTCTGTCGTCCAACGGGCGTCTGGAGGAAACCGACGGGTCGGAAGTCCGCGGTCTGTTCCTCAACTCCCTTCCATTCCGGTTGCGGCTGTCCGACGGCAGTTGGGCCGACCTGGCCCGCGCCGTGTTCGCCGCCGAGCGAGCGGCCTTGCCGCACCGTAGGTACCCCATGCCCGCGCTCCAGCGCGCACTGGGCGGGGAGCCGCTGTTCGAGACCGGATTCGTCTACAACCACTTCCGCCACGTCGAAGATCTGGCGGACAGTGGTCGGGCGGCGGTCTCGATCTCCGAGTCGTACGACGAGATAGCGGCTGGTGTCGCCCGTACCAGCTTCCCCTTGCACGTCGCCATGAGCCGCGAGCCCGGCGAGACCGGGATGCGGGTGGAACTGGAATACGACGCGCGGCAGTTCGCTGCCGAGCAGGTGCGCTTGCTTCGCGACTACCATCTGCGCGCCCTGACGGCGCTGGCGGGGACTCCCGACGCCGACCACAGGCAGACCGATCTGCTGAGCAGCTCCGAACACGCGCTGCTCGCCGACTGGAATGACACCGCCACGCCGGTGCCCGACACCCCCGTGCACGAGCTGGTGGCGGCGCGTGCCACCGCGACGCCTGAGCGTACGGCTGTCATTGTTGGTGACCGCAGCCTCACCTACGCCGAGCTGGACGCTCTGGCGAACCGGCTCGCTCACCGCCTCCGTGACCTGGGTGCGGGACCTGAGACGTATATCGGCGTCTGCCTCGAGCGCTCCCCGGAACTGATCGTCACCCTGCTGGCCGTACTCAAGGCTGGTGGCGCCTACGTGCCCATGGACCCGGGTTTCCCCGCCGCGCGGCTGGAGCACATGGCGCATCAGGCGGACGTACGAGTGCTCCTCGTCGCCCCTGGCACGGCGGATCGCGTCCCCGCGGGACCTTGGCAGACCGTGGTGCTGGACGACACCGTGCTGGTGGATGACGGTGTGCCGCGCGAGGCCCCGGAGAACGGGGCGGGACCGGACAACGCCTGTTACACCATCTTCACCTCCGGCTCGACCGGCCTGCCGAAGGGCGTGGTGACCCGGCACCGCAACGTCACCGAGCTGCTGTACGGCGGTGCGGCGATGGACCTTCGTGAGGACGACACGCTTCTGCAGATCGCCACGGTCGCGTTCGACGTCTCCACTTTCGAGATCTGGGCACCGCTGGTGGCTGGAGCCCGGTTGGTCCTGGCTCCCTCCGGGCCTTACGAAACGGGCGACTTGGCTGAGTGGATCGCACGGTATGACGTAAGCGTGCTGCACGCGACGGCTTCCCTGTTCGCGCTGCTGATGGACCAGCAGCCGCAGGCCCTCGACGGGCTGCGTAAGCTCCTCACCGGCAGTGAGACCGTCTCGCCGGCGCACGTCGCGCGCGCCGTGGCCCGCCACCCCGCGCTGGAGGTGGTGAACTGCTGGGGTCCGACGGAAACCACCACGTTCTCGGTCTGCGGCACCTTCACGGCGGAGAATCTGCCCGCTGGCCCGCTGCCCCTCGGCACTCCTCTCGCCAACACCGAGGTCTGGGTGCTGGACGAGACGGGCCTCCCCGTTCCTGTCGGCAGCCCCGGTGAGCTGTACGTATCCGGGCCGTGCCTGGCCCGCGGCTACCTGGGCAACCCGGCGCTGACCGCCGAGCGGTTCCAGCCGCACCCCTTCCCGTCCCACGGTTCCCACGCTCGTCTCTACCGCACAGGTGACCGGGGCCGGTGGTCGGTGGACGGCCAGATCGAGTTCCTGGGCCGTGTCGATCACATGGTCAAGATCCGCGGCTACCGGGTCGAGCCGGGCGAGGTCGCCGCGGCGCTCGGCGCCCACCCCCGCGTGCGGCACTGCGTGGTGACGGCACCACGGGACGCCGCGGGGCGGGCCGACCTGGTCGCGTACGTGGTGACCGAGGGGGAAGCGCCCCCGGTAGGCGAGTTGCGCTCCGCGCTGCGAGAGCGGCTGCCGGAGTACATGGTGCCGCGTACGTTCGTCTTCCTGGACGAGCTGCCGCTGACCCCGCAAGGCAAGGTGGACCGCGGTCGGCTCCCGGCACCTTCCGGTGAACGCCCGGACCTGGAGGTGGCGTTCGAACCTGCCCGGCCGGGTGTGGAGGAGCGGTTGGCCGGGATCTGGGGTCAGGTCCTGGGCGTGGACCAGATCGGCCGCCACGACAACTTCTTCGACCTCGGCGGCGACTCCATCCGCAGCATCCAAGTCCTGGGCAAGGCGCGGGACGCCGGGCTGGTCTTCGGACTGCCGGAGCTGTTCCAGGCGCCGACCCTGGCCGGGCTCTGCGCGTCGGTGACCGTGGACGCTGAGGGTGGGTCCCACTCCGCCGCCACTGCCACTGTCACTGAGCCGTTCGGGCTGGTGTCAGCCGAGGACCTGGCACGGTTGCCGGAAGGCCTGGAAGACGCCTACCCCATGGCCGAACTCCAACTCGGCATGGTCTACGAAATGGAACGGGACCCCGACCGCAACCCGTACCACAACGTGAGCTCACTGAAGGTCGGCGAACGGTTCGAGGAGAAACCCTTCCGGCGCGCGCTCGCCCTGGTGGTGGCGCGGCACGCGGTCCTGCGAACCTCCTTCGACCTCAGCAGCTTCAACGAGCCGCTCCAGCTGGTGCACGCGCGGGCGGCGCTGCCGCTGACCGTCGCCGACCTACGAGGTGTGTGTGAGGAGGACCAGCGCTCAGCGATCGCGGAACACGTCCGGACCGAGGAGCGAAACCTTTTCCCGCTGGCGTCGGCTCCGTTGTGCCGGATGAGTGTGCACGTACTGTCCGATGACGCCTTCCAGTGGACCGTCACCGACCACCACGCCATCCTCGACGGCTGGAGCCTCGCCTCCACCCTCGCCGAAATCACCGACACCTACCACGCACTCCTCCGCGGCGAAGACGTCACCCTGCCCCCAATCCGCTCCACCTACCGCGACTACATCGCCGCCGAACGCACCACCCTCACCACCACCGAAAGCACCACCTACTGGCACACCCTGCTCGCCGAACGACCTCAGGCAACCCTCCCCCGCTGGCCCGCCGAGACACGGCAGAGTGAGGACACGCAGGGGCGCGGCGAGCTCTCCGCAGCACTGCCGCGTGAGCTGTGCGACCAGCTGGAGCAGTTGGCGGAGCGAGTTGGGGTACCGGTCAAGTCGGTGCTGCTGGCGGCGCACCTGCGGGCCCTGAGCGTGGCTATGGGCGCCACGGACGTGGTGACGGGCCTCTCTTCCAACGGCCGTCTGGAGACGAGCGGCGGTGCCGAGGTACGCGGCCTGTTCCTCAACACGGTGCCCCTGCGGCTGCGACTGTCGGAGGGGACCTGGCTGGACCTGGTGCGGGGGGTGTTCGAGGCGGAGCGGGAGATGCTGCCCCACCGCCGGTATCCGATGTCCGCGCTGCAGCGCGCCTTCGGTGGGGAGCCGCTGTTCGAGACTGGATTCGTCTACAACCACTTCCGTCAGATCGGTGAGTTGGCCGAAGGCACGTCAGCGGAGCAGGGCGTGGGCGATCCCGTAGACGGCGCCGGGCGGACCCACTTCCCTCTGCTCGTCGCGGTGAGCCGAGAGCCTGGACACGCTGGGATGCGGCTGGAGTTGCAGTACGACAGCCGCGAGTTGACGTCACAGCAAGTCGCGTTGGTGCGTGATTACTACGTGCGAGTGCTGGAGGCGATGGTCGCTGATCCGGACGCCTCTTACGGGCAGGTACGGGTGCTCGGCGACGATGAGTCTTCCCAGCTCGGGCTGTGGGCGGGCGAGGGTGCTCGGTTCCCGGTGTCGTCGCTGCATGAGGCGGTGGTGCGTCGTGCTGTGGAGGCGCCGGATGAGGTCGCGGTGGTGTGCGGCGGAGATTCGCTGACCTATGCGGAGCTGGTGGTGCGTGCCGGGCGGGTTGCCGAGTACCTGAAGGGGCGGGGGGTTGGCGTTGAGACTCCGGTGGGCGTGTGCGTGGAGCGCTCGCTGGAGACCGTGGTGGCAACGCTCGGGGTGCTGCTGGCGGGGGGTGTGTACGTACCGCTGGACACCGCCTTCCCGGCTGATCGCATGCGGTTCATGTTGCAGGACGTCGACGCTGGCCTCGTACTGACGCAGGGGTCGACGGCTGCGTTGGTGCCGGACGGGCCGTGGGAAGTCGTCGACCTCGACGGCGTCAGTGGCCCGCAGGCGCAGGACCTGGATCTGACGCTGGAGCGGGTCGCGGCCGAGGTCGCGGTGGGGGTCAGTACGGATCACGCGTGCTACGTGATCTTCACGTCAGGGTCCACCGGCCGCCCCAAGGGCACCACCGTGGCGCATGGCAACGTCACCCGGCTGTTTGAGGCGGTCCGTGCGCG
>NZ_WHOM01000070.1 GCF_009739465.1 Streptomyces apocyni | reverse complement strand
ACGTGGGCGGGCTCGCGGGCACCGCCGCCCCGGCCCCGGCTGCCGCCCCGGCCCCGGCCGTCGAGGGTGACGTGAAGGCGCCGCCCGTCGGGTGGGGTGCCACGGCTGACCTGGGCACGCCCGCCACCTTCGTGCTGCTGCGGCACGGCGAGACCGCGCTCACGCCCCAGAAGCGGTTCTCCGGCAGCGGCGGCAGTGATCCCGAGCTGTCGCCAGTGGGCCGGGCGCAGGCCGAGCGGGTCGCCGCCTCGCTCGCGGCGCGCGGCACCATCGAGGCGATCGTCAGCTCGCCGCTGGTCCGCTGCCGCCAGACCGCGGACACCGTCGCCGCCCAGCTTGGCCTGGACGTCCAGATCGAACAGGGGCTGCGCGAGACGGACTTCGGCGCCTGGGAGGGCCTGACCTTCGCCGAGGTGCAGCAGCGCCACCCGGAGGACCTGGCCGCCTGGCTGGCGTCCCCGAAGGCGGCGCCGACGGGCGGCGGCGAGTCGTTCGCCCAGGTCACCCGTCGCGTCACCGCCGCACGCGAGAAGCTGCTCGCGCGGTACGCGGGCCGTACGGTCCTCCTCGTCACCCATGTCACGCCGGTCAAGACCCTGGTCAGGCTGGCTCTGGGGGCGCCTCCGGAGGCGCTGTTCCGGATGGAGCTGTCGGCGGCGTCGCTGTCGGCGGTCGCGTACTACGCGGACGGCAACGCCTCGGTGCGGCTGCTGAACGACACGTCGTACCTGCGTTAGGGGGCGTCTGTCTCGCTCAGCGCGGCGGCTTCCTGGGCCAGGGTCTCGACCCTGGCCCAGTCGCGTGCCGCGAGGGCGTCGGCGGGCAGCATCCAGCTTCCGCCGACACACGCCACATTGGGCAGCGCCAGATACTCCCGCGCCGAATCGGGGCCGCCGATGCCGCCCGTAGGGCAGAACCTGGCCTGTGGGAGCGGGCCCGCCAGGGCCCTGAGGTAGGACGGGCCGCCCGCCGCCCGCGCGGGGAAGAACTTCATCTCGGTGACACCGCGTTCGAGCAGCGCGAGAACCTCCGATGCCGTGCCGACCCCCGGCAGGAACGGCACCCCGGCCCCGCGCATCGCCGCCAGCAGCCCCTCCGTACAGCCTGGACTGACCAGAAACCGCGCCCCGGCCGCGACCGCGTCCAGGGCGCGCTGCCCGGACGTCACCGTCCCGGCCCCGACCATCGCTTCCGGCACCCCCTCCGCGATGGCCCGGATCGCGTCGAGGGCCGCGGGGGTGCGCAGGGTCACCTCGACCGCGGGCAGCCCCCCGGCGACGAGGGCACGCGCGAGCGGTACGGCGTCGGCGGCGTCCGCGATGACCGCGACGGGCAGCACCGGGGCGAGGCCCAGAACGGAGAGGCCGGGCGAGGCGGGCGAGGCGGGCGACGTTGGCATGACCGCATCCTGGCGCCCACATCCAGCCCGCACAACAGCCGTTGCACACCACGCAACAGCACCACCATCAACCCATCAGTGGATCTCCGTCACCACCACATCAAGCTGCCAGGCCTTCCCGGCCTTGTCCGGAGCCGCCACCTCCACCACAAACCCCAGGTCCCGCAACGCCTCCACCAACTCCGCGGGCCCAGCGGGCGCCGCCCCCGCCCGCAGCAGCTCCTGCACAAGCCGCCCCTTGGTCGCCTTGTTGAAGTGGCTCACCACGGACCGCTTCTCGACGCCGTCCACCATGCGCGCGTGCAGCACCCGCACGGTCGCCGTACGCGAGGCCAGCTCGCCCTTGGGCTTCCACGCCGCCGCGTACGCCGCCGACCGCAGATCCAGTACGAGCCCGTCACCCGCCGCCTCCGGCAGCACATCCGCCATCCACGGCCGCCAGTACGCGCCCAGCGCCCCGAGCCCCGGCAGCTTCACGCCCATCGAGCAGCGGTACGACGGGATACGGTCACCGATCCGTACCGCGCCCCACAGCCCCGAGAAGACCAACAGCGCCTCTCCGGCCCGCTTCCGCGCGGCGGCGTCCAGCGAGTCGAGCCCGAGGGCGTCGTAGAGCACGCCGGTGTAGATCTCCCCGGCGGGGCGCGCGCCCGCGGCCTTCAACTCGGCGTTCTTGGCGACCTCTCCCGCGAGCCCGGCACTCAGCCCGAGCACCTCGCGCGCCTTGCCCTCATCCCCCACACACAACTCGACCAGTTCGTCCAGGACGGCCGCCCGCGCCCCCGCGAGCCCCGGCAGCGACAGCGACTCGGCCTTGAGCGGGGCCCCGCGCCCGGAAGCGGCCTTTCCCTCGGACGGCGGCAGCAAGACGAGCACGATCGGTTCTCCTTATGGCGCACGGCGGTACGGGGATGCGGCCCCTCAGCAGCGTATCCGCACAACAGGCCAGCCCGCCCCGAAGGCCATACGCTCGGCTTATGCCCCGCCGCCATATGCATGTGACCGGCGCCGCCGAGGCCCCGCTGCGTGCCGCCCTGCGTAAGCTGCGCACCGACCTGGAGGCGCCGGAGGCCTTCCCGCCCAAGGTGGTCGCCGAGGCGGAACAGGCCGCCGAGTCCCCTCGGCTGCCCGGCCTAGACGCGACCGACATCCCCTTCTTCACCCTTGACCCGCCCACGTCGACCGACCTCGACCAGGCGATGCATCTGTCGCACCGCGCCGACGGCGGGTACCGCGTCCAGTACGCGATCGCCGACGTCGCCGCCTTCGTCACCCCCGGCGGCGCGCTGGACGCCGAGGCGCACACGCGCGTGCTGACGCTCTACTTTCCCGACGGCAAGGTTCCGCTCCACCCACCACTGCTCTCCGAGGGCGCCGCGAGCCTGCTGCCCGGCCAGACCCGCCCGGCCGTGGTGTGGACGATCGACCTCGACGCGGAAGGCCGGAGGGTCGCCACCGACGTACAGCGTGCCCTGGTGCGCAGCCGCGCCAAGATGACGTACGAGGGCGTCCAGCAGACGCTCGACGACGGCACGGCCGAGGAGCCGCTGACCCTCCTCAGGGACATCGGCGAGCTACGCGAGCGCCTGGAGGTGGAGCGTGGCGGCATCTCGCTCAGCGTCCCCGAGCAGGAGATCGTCGAGCGCGGCGACAGCTACGTACTCGAATACCGCGCCACCCTCCCCACCGAGGGCTGGAACGCGCAGATCTCGCTGCTCACCGGCATGGCCGCGGCGGATCTGATGATCGCCCACGGCACCGGCATCCTGCGGACCCTGCCCACCGTCCCGGACGGCGCGGTCGGCAGGCTGCGCCGCTCCGCGGAAGCACTGCGCATCGACTGGCCGCACCACACTCCGTACGCGGAGCTGGTCAGGTCACTCGACCCGACCAACCCTCGGCACGCGGCCTTCATCCAGGACTGCACCACGTTGCTACGGGGCGCGGGCTACACGGTCTTCGAGGGCGGCGACATCCCCGACCCGCACCTGCACTCGGCGGTGGCCGCGCCGTACACCCACGCCACGGCCCCGCTGCGCCGCCTCGTCGACCGCTACACGTCCGAGATCTGTCTGGCCGCGACCGCCAACGAGCAGCCACCCGACTGGGTGCTCGCCGCGCTGCCCGAGCTCCCCCAGGAGATGGCCAGGGGCACCCAGCGCGCGGGCACGGTGGAGCGCGAGTGCCTCAACGTCGTCGAGGCGGCGGTGCTCAGGGACCGCGTCGGCGAGGTCTTCGAGGCATACGTGGTCGATGTGCGCGACGCCGAAGCCACCCCGACCGTCGGCACCATCCACCTGGAGGACCCGGCGGTGATCGCCCCCATCGAGGGCGACGGCCACCACCTGCACCTCGGCGAACGCCTCCAAGTCCGCCTCACCGAGGCCAACCCGGCAACAGCGACAATCCGGTTCGCCCCCGCGTGAGCGCACCACGGACTCCGACTGAGCTCCTGAGTCCGGGCCGTCCCTCCCGCCAGGTAGCATGGCCACCACGGCGGACGAGCCGGCCGGGCGGCCGCGACGCTGGTCTTCGGATCGGTGTCGAGGAACGTCCGGGCTCCACACGGCAGGGTGGTGGCTAACGGCCACCCGGGGTGACCCGCGGGACAGTGCCACAGAAAACAGACCGCCGGGACCGTATCCGTACGGGCCTCGGTAAGGGTGAAACGGTGGTGTAAGAGACCACCAGCGCCTGGGGTGACCCAGGCGGCTAGGTAAACCCCACCCGGAGCAAGGTCAAGAGGGCCCTCGCAAGGGGGCCTGCGCGGACGACTGAGGGCTGCCCGCCCGAGTTCGCGGGTAGACCGCACGAGGCCGACAGCAATGCCGGTCCTAGATGGATGGCCGCCTCCCCGGCCGCCGCAAGGCGACCAGGAGACAGAACCCGGCGTACAGGCCGACTCGTCCGCCGTCCCCCTCCAGCGAGCTAGCGAGTGGAGGGTTTAGGACACCGTGGTGGGTGGTTTGCACCGGTTTCGGTGCCCCAAACCCTCCAGTTGCTCGCGCTCGTTCGGGCTAGCCGACCAGGTGCGCCCGCAGGTCGTTGAGGACCTCGTCCGCCGCGGTTACGCCTAGGCCCAGGTACCAGGTCTCGTCCGGGACGTTGACCGCCTGGGCGTTCTTGACCGCGGGGAGCTTCTTCCAGAGGGGGTTGCCCTCGGCGGTGGTGCGGTCGGTCCGCTTGGTGTCGCCGTAGACGCCGGTGAAGATCCAGTCGGCGTCAGCCTCGTCGATCCTCTCCGGGCTGACCTCGGTGGCGAGGTCGTTGGCCTGCTGGTTCTTCGGGCGCGGTACGCCGACGTCCTCGAGGATGATGCCGATGAACGAGGCCTTCGCGTAGAGGCGGATCATGCCGGGCAGGTAGCGGAGCATGGTGACGGACGGCTTGTCGTCGCCGAGGTCCTCGCCGAGCTTCGCCGCCTTCTTCTCGTACGCGTCGAGCTTGGCCTTGGCCTCGTCGGTGCGGTCCAGGGCCGCGGCGTTGAGGAGGTAGTTCTCCTTCCAGGTGAAGCCCGGACGGATCGAGAACACGGTCGGCGCAATCTTGGAGAGCTGCGGGTAGAGCTTGGCGGCGCGCAGTTCGCTGCCGAGGATCAGGTCCGGCTTGAGGTTGTTGATCGCCTCCAGGTTGAGCGAGTTGATGGTGCCTACGCTCTTGGGGTTACCGGCGTGCCTTTTCAGGTACTCGGGGATGCCGTCGTCGCCCTCGGTGGGGGCGTAGCCGACCGGCTTGATGCCGAGGGAGACGACGTTGTCGAGCTCGCCGACGTCCAGGACGACGACCCGCTTCGGCTGGGCCTTGAGCTCGGTCTTGCCCCGGGCGTGCTCGATGGTTCGCGGGAACTCGCCGGGCCCCGCGGTGGTGCCCATCTTCGCGGTCTGCTCAGCGGCCTTGGTGAAATCGTCGCCGCCCTGCGCTACGGACTTGCTGCCGCTGCCGGGCGCGGCCTTCTTGGAGCCGGAGTCGCCGCTGTCACTGGTGCAGGCCCCGAGTGCGAGGGCGCTCACTGCCGCGAGGGCGACAGCTGCGGTGCCACGGTGACGGCGGCGGTGGCGGTGGCGGTTGCGGTGGCAGTCGCCGTGGCGTGTGGGCATGGGTGGTGCTCCGTCCCGAGGGGTGGGCAGTTAGGCTTGCCTTACCTTAGGTCCTCGCGCCTCGGCCAGCACAGTCGCCCCCTCCCGCTCAGGCGAACCGGGACATCGCCACCCTTTGGTGTGAAGCGAGCGGCGCCTGATGCCACGGCAGCGCGTACGAAAACTACCTTCGTCGCCGGAGGTGACCACTCGATGACGGTCTGTACGACGACGGGGTCCGCGGAGTCTGCCGCACCAGCGGGGGGAGCGGAGTTCATCATTGCCGCTGACGGGTCCTACGCCGCGCGGCTCGCGCAAGCCGGTGGTGGCGGTGACGCCGATGACGCCTGGCGGGTCGAGCGGTGGACCCTGGACGGGCCCGAGCCGTACGCCGTTCCGCTCCCCCTCGACCAGCCGGAGGAGCCGGGTACGGGAGTGCTGCCGATGACCGACGGCCGGGTGCTCATCCACCGCGCGGTGGCCGAGCGGCAGATGTTCTCGCTGCTGTACCCGACGGGCCCCGGCACCGGCGAACTCCCGCTCGGCGCCGTGGAGTGCGCGACCCTGCGCCTGCTGCCGCCCTCACCCTGCGGCGCGCGTGCCTACGCGCTGGCCACAGGGGAGCACACCACCGCCGTCTGGCTGGTGGCGGGCGGCGCCTTCGGACCCGAACTGGTCGCGGAGGTACCGGGACACTGCTCGGGCGGGGTCTGGCTGGACCGTACGGGACGAATGCTCGCCCTCGACCGCGCGCACGAGGGCCGTACGAAGGCAGTCGCCGTGGACCTGGCGCGGGGCGGCGAGATGTCGCCCCTGCTACAGATCGCCGAGGACAGCGACGACCGGCTGCTCCTCGCGGACCCGGGCAGCGGGCTAATCCTGGTCCGCTCCGACGCGCCGGGACACGACCGGCTCGGCTGGGGGGTCCTGGGCAGCACACTGCCGGTGCGCTTCCCGGAGGCACTGCGGATCGCGGACTGCGCGGTCGCGCCGTTCGCCGTACAGCCCGGGGAGCTGTTGAACCCGGAGCAGTCCGTGGTGGCCCTGCGCGTCGATGGCGCGGCGGGCACCTGGCTCGCGCTGTGGCGGCCCGGCGAGCGGCAGCCGCGGCATCTCACAGCGCCGGATGGCTGGTTGGCCGGAAGCGGGCGGTGGACGGCCGACGGGGTGCTGCGACTGCCGTACTCCACCGGGGCCGTGCCGTGTGGCGTCGCCCGGCTGACGGCGCCTCCCCCGATGCCCTGCGAACCGCACCCGCAAGCGATCGTCGAACCAGTCAAAGCGGCTGCTCAGCGTCCGATTCCCTTGCAGCAGGCGCCGCTCGTCGGGCGAGTGACGACCGGTTAGAATCACCCGGCTGTCGTACGACGATCTTCTTTTTTACGGGGTGAACCTTCCAATGACCGAGTGCCGCACTGTCCCGATGGAGCCGGACACACCGCACGGGGCGCCCGACGCGTCCAGCGCTCCCCACGCGTCCACGGGGCACGGTAAGCACCGTGGCCCCGCCGCCGCCCAGGAGGCCCCGGCCGTGCCCGGCGGTCGGCACCGCCGCCCGGCGGGTGGGCAGGAGCATGTGGCGATGGAGTCCGCCGAGGCGGCGGCCGCTGCCTGACTCGGAGAGGTGAGGGGCGGGGCGGGGTGCCCTTACGTACAGGGCACCCGTCACCCGTCACCGTCACCCGTCACCCGTGCTTCAGACCCAGCACCTCCGCCGCCGCGAACGTCTCGTTCTGCGGGCGCTCCGCGTAGTACGGGCTGATCAATTCGTCCAGTTCGGCGTGGCTGAACACGCCCTTGGCGGTGTCGAACTTCGCCGCGACCTTCGGCCGTTCCACGATCGCGACCATCCCGCCGTGCACCACCATCAGCTGTCCGTTGATCCGGGCGGCGGCCGGTGAGGCCAGATAGCCCACGAGCGGCGCGACATGCTCGGGCGCCAGCGGGTCGAGCGCGTCGCCGACCGGCTCCTGGAAGCCCTGGAAGACGTCCTCGGTCATCCGTGTCCTGGCCCGCGGGCAGATCGCGTTGGCCGTCACGCCGTACTTGCCGAGCGCCAGCGCCGTGGAGGTGGTCAGACCCACGATGCCGCCCTTGGCCGCCGCGTAGTTGGGCTGGCCCGCCGAGCCCGCGAGGAACGCCTCAGACGAGGTGTTGACGATCCGCCCGTAGACCGGACCAGCCGTCGCCTTGCTGCGCTCCCGCCAGTGGACCGACGCGAAGTGCGTCGTGTTGAAGTGGCCCTTGAGGTGGACCCGGATCACCGCGTCCCACTCGTCCTCGCTCATCGAGAACACCATCCGGTCGCGCAGGATGCCCGCGTTGTTGACCAGGATGTCCAGCTTGCCGTACGTGTCCACCGCCAACCGCACCAGCTCGCGGGCCTGTTCGTGGTCGGCGACGTCCCCGAGGTGGGCGACGGCCTGCCCGCCCGCGGCCCGGATCTCCGCCGCGACGTCGTCGGCGGGCCCCCGGGACGCCTCGCCCGTACCATCGCGGCCCGGCTGCCCGAAGTCGTTGACGACGACGCTCGCGCCGAGCCGGGCGAGCTCGATCGCCTCGGCACGGCCGAGGCCGCGGCCCGCGCCGGTGACGATCGCGGACAGTCCCTCAAGTGGCTGTGACATGGACACCATCCCTCCCTCCAGTCCTCGTCAGATCTCGATGCATGTACGGAGCGCGGCCCCGGTCCGCATCTGGTCCAGCGCCTCGTTGATCTCGCCGAGCTGTACGCGGTGCGTGATCAGGCCCGCCAGGTCGATCCGGCCCGCCCGCCAGAGGGCGATGGCCCGCTCGTACGAGGTGCGGACGTCCCCGCCGCCGTAGAGCGAGGGGAGGATGCGCTTCTCGTCGAAGAACAGCTCGAACATGTTCAGTTGGAGGAAGTCGTCCATGGCCCCCGCGCCGACCACGCACAGCGTGCCGCCGCGCCGGGTCATCTCGTACGCGGTCCTGGTGGTGGCTGACTTGCCGACGACCTCGAAAACGTAGTCGAAGCCCTCGCCCGCGGTGATCCGCTGCTTGGCGTCGGCCAGGTCGTCCGGCGCCACAGCCTCGGTCGCGCCGAACCTGAGCGCCGCCTCGCGCCGTGAAGGGACCGGGTCGACAGCGACGATCTGGGCCGCGCCCTTGAGTCTGGCGCCCTGGATCGCGGAGATGCCGACGCCACCACAGCCGATCACGGCGACCGACGAACCAGCTTCCACGTTCGCGGTGTTGATGGCGGCGCCAAGACCGGTGGTCACTCCGCAGCCGATCAGCGCGGCGATGTCGAACGGCACGTCGTCCGGTATCGGTACGGCGCACCCGGCGGCCACCACGACCTCCTCGGTGAAGGTCCCGGTGCCCGCGAAGCCGAAGACATCCCCGCCGGGGCGCTGGAAGTTGGGGGTGCCCGCGTTCATGAACCCGGCCAGGCACAGCTGGGTCTGGCCGCGCTTGCAGGACGGGCAACTGCCGCATGGCGGCAGCCAGCACACCAGGACCCGGTCACCCTGCTTGAGGTCACTCACGCCGTCGCCGACGTCGATCACCTCGCCCGCGCCCTCGTGGCCGGGTATGAAGGGCGCGGGCTGCGGCAGGACGCCGCTCATCGCGGAGAGGTCCGAGTGGCACAGGCCGGTCGCCCGGACCCGGATCTTCACCTTGCCCGGGCCGAAGCCCACCGCCTCGACGTCGTCGAGTACTTCGAGCTTGTCCTGACCAACCTCGTGCAGTACGGCTGCGCGCACGGTACGGCTCCCCTCGGGGTGTTCAGCTCTGGGTGTTCGGCTCGGGGCTCGGACTCGTAGGTGTCCGGCTCAGGAGTGCGGCTCAGGAGTGCGGCTCAGGAGTGTGTGACGATCGTGTCGGCCAGCACCGGCGCGTCGTCCCGTTCCACGGCGGTGACCTGGACCTGGAGCGCGTCTCCACCGTCCAGCCGCCACATCCGGACCCGCAGGGTCTCGCCCGGGTAGACCACCCCGGCGAACCGGGTGGTGTAGCCACGCACCCGGGCGACATCGCCGCCGAGTGCCGCGTCCACGACGGCCTTCAGGGTCATGCCGTACGAGCACAGGCCGTGCAGGATCGGCCGGTCGAACCCGGCGAGTTTGGCGAACTCCGGGTCGGCGTGCAGCGGGTTCCAGTCACCGGAGAGGCGGTACAGGAGCGCCTGCTCCTCCCTGATGGGCTTCTCGACCTCGATGTCCGGCGCGCGGTCTGGGAGTTCGGTTCGTGCGGACGGGCCGCGCTCGCCGCCGAAGCCGCCCTCGCCCCGTACGAAGATCTGGGTGTCGCAGGTCCACAGGGGGCCGTCGTCGTCGGCGGTCTCGGAGCGCATCACGATGACCGCGGCCTTGCCCTTGTCGTACACGGCCGGGATCGTCGAGGTCTGCACCGCTCTGCCCTCGACGGGGATCGGCCGGTGCAGCGTCACCGACTGGCCGCCGTGCAGCACATGGGCGAGGTTCACCTCGATGCCGGGTGCGGAGAGCCCACCGGCCAGAGCCATCCCCCCGCCCGCGACTGTGGCGAAGCTGGGCAGCACATGTAGCCGGGACTCAAGGGTGTAGCGCAGCTCGTCCGTGTCGGTGGCGGGGATGCCCGCGCCGAGGCCCAGGTGGTAGAGCTGGATGTCCTTGTGGCCCCAGGCGACGTCGGTGCTGCGGGGCTCGGCGGCGACGGCCTTTGCGGCATCAATGGGCATAGGGACGCGGCTCCTTGCACTGCTGGCGGCTTGCGACGGGCGACTTACGGCTTACGGCTTACGGCTTACGAAGGGCGGTTTACGTGGAAAGACCTCGGTGCGGCCGTCCGCACCGTCGGTCGCACCGAGGTCGTCTCTGACCAGCCGGACGAACGAACCGCCGTTCCGGACGTTCTAGAACGCGTTCTAGGCCGGTGATCCCATGTATAACGCAGCACTCGGCAGTTGTGAAGGCTCCTACGGGAGGACTCCTGACGCAGTGTCAGCTCATGCGGGCTGGTGAGATCACCGTACGCTGACCTCGTGGACGAGATGCCGCAGGATCACCGCCCGGGAAAATCCGTGAGAGTGCTCCTCGCCGAGGACCCGGGCATGGTGCGCGGCAGCCTCGGCCTGCTGCTCGGCATAGAGCCGGACCTCGAGATCGTCGCCCAGGTCGGGGCGGGCGAGGCGGTCGTGGACGCGGCGCTCACGGCGCGCCCCGACGTCGCGCTCCTGGACGACGGGCTCGTCGGCCGCGGTGGCCTGGACGTGGCGGCCGAGCTGCGCACGGAGTGCCCAGACTGCCGGGTGCTCGTCCTGGCCACCTTCGGGCGGCCGGGTTCGCTGCGGCGCGCGATGGACGCGGGGGCGGCGGGCTTCCTGGTCAAGGACAGCCCAGTGGAGGAGCTGGCCGAGGCGATCCGGCGTGCGCTGCGCGGCGAGACGGTGATCGACCCAGCCCTCGCGGCGGCGGCAGCAGCAGCGGCAGCGGCAGCGCACGAGGACGACGGCGAGAGGGAAGGCGCGCCGGAGAACGCGGGCCCTTAGGGGGCGTCCCCGGTCCCGCGAGGCGCGCGCGGCAGCCACAGCAGCGTCACCAGCGCGCCGACCAGCAGAATCGCCCCGCTCGTACGGAACGCCATGGCGTACCCGGACGTCAGCGCCTCGGCCGTGTCCACGCCCCCGGTCACCGCCGCCGCGATCGTGGACAGTACCGCCAGGCCCAGCGCGCCGCCCATCGTGCGGGAGGTGTTGATCAGGCCCGACACCAGGCCCGCGTCGCCCGGGTCGGCGCCCGATGTGGCGAGCGAGGCCAGCGGGGTGGCGGCGAGTCCGGCACCCAGCATCATCAGGATGCCGGGGAACATGATCGAGGTGACGTAACCGCTGCCGTCGGCGGTCATCGTCGACTGCCAGCCGAAGCCGGACGCCGACACCAGCATGCCGATCAGCGAGACGTTCTTGGCGCCGAGTCGTGGCATCAGCCGCGGGGCCAGTTTGGAGCCCACGATGACGGTGAGCGAGGACGGTACGAGCGCGAGCCCGGCTTCCAGCGGGGTGTAGCCGAGCACGTTCTGCGCGTACAGGGTCATGAACATCCACATGGCGAACATCGCGCCGCCGCAGATGAACATGGAGACGTTGGCCGCCGACACGGACCGTACCCGCAGCAGCTTGAGCGGCATCAGCGGTATCCGCGTACGCGCCTCGACCAGCAGGAACGCCCCGAGCAGGGCAAGTCCGGCGCACAGCGGCAGCAGGGTCGCGGGGGCCGTCCAGCCCGCGGACTCGGTCTGCACAATCCCGTACGCCAGGGTGGCGAGACCGCCCGTGACCAGTACGGCACCCGGCAGGTCAAGCCGGGTCCGCGCGCCCGCCCGGCTCTCGCTGAGCCACAGCGCGGCCGCGATCAGGACGAGCGCGCCGATCGGCACGTTGATCAGCAGCACCCAGCGCCAGGACAGCAGATCGGTCAGCGCCCCACCGACCAGCCCACCCGCCGCGCCGCCACCCGCGCCCACCGCGGTCCAGGTCCCGATCGCCCGCACCCGGGCGGGCCCCTCGGGCACCGCCGAGGTGAGGATCGTCAGCGTCGACGGGGACAGTATCGCCGCGCCCAGGCCTTGCCCCGCCCGCGCCGCCAGCAGCTGCCACTCGGCCTGGGCGAGCCCACCCGCGAGCGAGGCGGCCGTGAACAGCCCGAGGCCGAGCAGGAACATCCGCTTCCGCCCGAAGAGGTCACCGGCCCGACCGCCGAGCAGCATGAACCCGGCGAAGGCGATCGCGTAGGCGTTGACCACCCACTGCAGACCGATCGCGCTCATGCCCAGGTCAGCCCGCATGGAGGGCAGCGCCGTGTTGACCACCGACACGTCCAGTACGACCAGGAACTGCCCGGCACAGGCAGCCAGCACCACCGCCCACATCGGTGCGGACTTCCTGGCCGCGGCGGGTACGCGCGTGCCGGGCTCGGACGCGGATTCGGATGCGGATGCGGGTTCGGAGGCCGATTCGGAGGCGGAGGCTTGGACCATGGCGGCCATGCTCTCAGGCGAGACTCAAGCGACGCATCGGGGTTACGACCCAGCGACGGTAGGCCGCTGGTCCTAGGACGGCCCCCGCTACCCCCGCTCCCAGGACGGCCCCCGCTCCTAGGACGGCCTCCGCAGCAACGTCACCACCGCCGCCCCGCCCAGCCCGATGTTGTGCGCCAGCCCCACCCGCGCCCCCGGCACCTGCCGCTCCCCCGCCGTGCCGCGCAGCTGCCAGGTCAGCTCGGCGGCCTGGGCCAAGCCGGTCGCGCCGAGAGGGTGGCCCTTGGAGATCAGCCCGCCGGAGGGATTGACGACCCAGCGCCCGCCGTACGTCGTCGCCCCCGACTCGACCAGCTTGCCGGACTCGCCGTCCGCGCACAGGCCGAGCGCCTCGTACGTCAGCAGCTCGTTGATCGAGAAGCAGTCGTGCAGTTCGATGACGTCGACCTCCTCGATGCCGAGGCCGGACGTCTCGTACACCCGCTCTGCCGCGGCCCGCGACATCGGCTTGCCGACGACGTCGATGCAGGACCCGGAGTCGAAGGAGGCGGCGGTGTCGGTGGTCATCGCCTGGGCGGCGATCTCCACGGCACGGTCGGCCAGGTCATGCCGCTCCACGAACCGCTCCGACACCACCACCGCGGCGGCCGAACCGTCTGATGTCGGTGAACACTGGAGCTTGGTGAGCGGCCGGTGGATGGTCTTGGCGGCCAGGATCTCGTCGACCGCGTACACGTCCTGGAACTGGGCGTACGGATTGTGCGCCGAGTGCCGGTGGTTCTTGGCGCCGACGGCCGCGAGCTGCGCCTCGGTGGTGCCGTACAGCTCCATGTGCTCACGGGCCGCGGCGCCGAAGATCTGCGCGGTGGGCGGGGTCATCTCGAAGCCGTGCTTGGCGGCCATGATCCCGTAATGTCGGGCAACGGGCGAGCTCTTGAAGTCTCCGCCGTCGTCCGAGCCGCCGCCACCCAAAGCGCCCCGCTTCATCTTCTCGAAGCCGAGCGCCAGTACGCAGTCGCTCAGCCCGCCCTCGACGAACTGCCGGGCCATCATCAGCGCGGTAGCCCCGGTGGCACAGTTGTTGTTGACGTTGTACACGGGCACCCCGCTCAGCCCGATCTCGTACACCGCGCGCTGTCCCGCCGTGGACGGCTGGAAGCAGTACCCGACGGGCACCTGTTCCACCAGGTCGTACGCGATTCCGGCATCGGCGAGGGCCTGGGTCCCGGCGTCCCTGGCCATGTCCCAGTACTGCCAGTCGCGCGACTCGGGCTTCTCGAACTTCGTTATGCCGACACCGACGATGTAGCTCTTCATGGTGAGTGTCCTCCGTCCCTAGTCTCTGGTCCCTGGCCCCGGGTCCCCTAGTCCCTGGGCAGGCCGAGCAGGCGCTCGGCGACGACATTGAGCTGTACCTGCGTGGTGCCGCCCGCGATGGTCAGGCAGCGGGACATCAGGAAGCCATGCAGCGCCCGCTCCCCCGCCCCCTCACGTACCGCGCCCGCCGGGCCGAGCAGCTCCAGGGCCAGTTCGGCGACCTTCTGCTGGTGCGGGGTCTGGACCAGCTTGCGTACGGAGGCACCGGCGCCGGGTTCGGCGCCCGCGACCTGCCGTAGCGTCGTACGCAACCCGATGCAGGCCAGCGCGTGCGCCTCGGCGGCGAGCGCGCCGATCCGCGCGCGGTAGGCGCCGTCCAGGTCACCGGCCCGCGCGATGAGCGCCTCAAGCCCGGTGTCAAAGGTCAACTGGTCGGCCATATGGACGCGTTCGTTGCCGAGGGTGTGGCGGGCGACCTTCCAGCCGTTGTTCAGCTCCCCGACGACGGCGTCTTCGGGAAGGATCACGTCGTCCAGGTAGACCTCGTTGAAGAGGGAGTCGCCGGTGATCTCCTTGAGGGGGCGGATGTCGATGCCGGGGGTGTTCTTCATGTCGAGTACGAAGTACGTGAGCCCCCGGTGCTTGGGGGCGTCCGGGTCGGTCCTGGCCAGCAGAATCGCGTGGTCGGCCCACTGGGCGGCGCTGGTCCACACTTTCTGGCCGTTGATGCGCCAGCCCTCGGGTACGCGCTGCGCCCGGGTCCGCAGGGAGGCCAGGTCCGAACCGGCGCCTGGTTCGCTGAACAGCTGGCACCACAGCACATCGCCGCACAGCGTGGGCGCGATGTAGCGGTCCCGCTGCTCCTGGGTTCCGTACGTGATGAGCGAGGGCACCACCCAGGTCCCGATGCCCAGTTCGCTGAGCCTGACTCCCGCGTCCGCCAACTCCCGCTGAACGGCGAGCTGCTGGAGGGGTCCGGCGCCGAGTCCGTACGGCTCGGGCAGGTGGGGCGCCGCGTAGCCGGTAGGGGCGAGGGCTCGGCGCGCGGCGGCTGGGTCGGCGATGCCGTCGCTTGGGGACGCGGCTGCGGCGATCGCGTCACGGGCCGCGCGCCGGTACGCGTCCGCCGTCTCCGGGAGTTCGACCCGCAGTTCCCGGCGCGCACCGGACTCGGCGAGCCGTACGGCGCGTAGCCGATGCGTGTCACCGGCGCCGATGAGCTGTCGGGCGACGACCGCGCGGCGTAGATAGAGGTGGGCGTCGTGCTCCCAGGTGAAGCCGATGCCGCCGAGTACCTGGATGCAGTCCTTGGCGCAGCTGTACGCGGCATCCAGGGCCGCGCCTCCGGCCAACGACGCCACCAACCCCCGTACGTCCGGCCCCTGCTGGACGCCACCGCCCTCGCCCTCGTCGAGATCGATGCAGCGCGCGGCGTCCCAGGCGAGGGCCCGCGCCTGCTCGACCCGTACGAGCATGTCCGCGCACAGGTGCTTGATCCCCTGGAACTGCCCGATCGGCCGCCCGAACTGCTCCCGCACCTTGGCGTACTCGGCGGCGGTGTGCAGCGCCCACCCCGCCGTACCGCAGGCGTCGGCGGCGAACAGGACCGCCGCGAGGTCATTGACGTACCCGGAGTCGACGTCCAGCACCCGCTCGCGCGGAACGTGCGCGCCCGCAGCCGTCACCTCGGCGGTGGGGCGGGTCGGGTCGGCGCTCTCCTGCGTGCGTACGGTCAGCGCGGCCGTGTCCGAGTCCACGGCGAGCCAGACCGTGCCCGTCGCCAACTCGGCTGCGACGACCAGCAGATCGGCCTCGGCCCCGGACAGCACGGGCGGGGCGGCACCCTCCAGTACGTACCCGTCATCGGCCGCGACGGCGGTCAGCGTACCGGCGCCGAGCGCGACGGCCCCGATCCGCTCCCCGCTCGCCAGCGCGGCCACCAGCCCCTCGGCCCCTGCCCCGGCCTGGTGCAGCACCTGCGTGGCCAGCGCGTTCGCGAGAAACGGCCCCGGCAACGCGGCGCGTGCCGCCTCCTCCAACACCACGGCGAGGTCAACGAGATCCCCGCCGCCACCGCCGTACGCGTCGGGCAACTGCACACCAAGCAGCCCCTGTTCGGCGAGCCCCGACCAGTAGCCGGGCCGGCTGCCGCACCCATCCACCGACGGCGCGTCCAGCAGCTTACGGATCTCCTCGGGCGGCATGGCCCGGCCCAGCCAGCCTCGTACCGCATCGGCCAACTCGCTTTGCTCTCGCGTGACTCCGATCCCGATCGCCATGGCGGGCAGACTAGAACAGGTTCCAATCTGACGGAAGGTCAGATGCGCTGCGAGGTGTCAACGGGATGCGGCGCTACGCCCGCAGAAGCGGGAACTCCACCGTGGACCAGAGCTCCCGGCGGGCGCGCGCCTGCCCCTGCCCCTGCCCCTGCCCCTGCCCCTGACTCTGGCTCTGGCTCTCGGGCAGGCCATCGTCGGTGTTCCAGACCCTGACCAGGCCAGCGGGGGCGGGGGCGGTGGAGTGCTCGAGCGGCGGCCAGCCCGGATCGCCGCTGGCCGCGAAGTCGGCCCAGGCCCGCACCATGCGCTCGGACAGTACGTGGTCCGCGGCGTTGGGCGGGCCGCCGATGAGGAAGGACAGGTCCTCGTTGTCGAGGGTGCCGAAGGCGAAGGGGACGTCCGCGCAGTGCCAGGCCCGCACCACGCCGTCCGGCCCGAGGCGTCGCCGGGCGAACCGTGACACGAACGCCCGGCCCCCGCCTCGCGCGTGCTGCTCGGCGAACCGGTTCGTGTACTCGCCGAACACCAGGTCACCGAAGATCGCGAGGTAGACGTCAAGCACCGGCGCGTCCGGCAGCAGCGCGCGATACCCGTCCACCAGACCGTCCGGAAGCCGGAAGTCCCGTGCGAAGGCCGCCAGTCGCTCGGCGCTGTCCACCTTCGCGCTGCTCCCGACGGCGTCCAGCAGCCAGTACTCCTCGGTGGTGTGGCAGACCAGCAGGTCCACGTCCCGGGCGGCGCCAGCGGCCACCCCGGTGAGCGGATCGACAGGCAGTACGTCACCGTCCAGGACCGGGGCGTAGAGCACGGGGTCGTACTGGCGGGTCCCGGCGTCGTCCGGATTCGCCCGGCAGTCGGCGACCACCTGGTCGGACGCCCGGACCAGCGCCTGCGGTGTGGTGCCGAGCAGGCCGTCGGCGGTGGCGGCGCACCCCGCCGCTGCGGCGATCTGGCGGGTGGTCGCGGCGGCGATATCGGGTGAGTAGCAGGTACTGACGACGCTGTGCGCGATGGCCCGCCGGAACAGCCCGCGCGCCTGCTCCATCACCATCAGGCAGGAGATCGACGCGGCCCCGGACGACTGCCCGGCGACGGTGACGTTCTCGGGGTCGCCCCCGAACGCGGCGATGTTCTCGCGCACCCAGCGCAGCGCGGCGACCTGGTCGAGCAGCCCCCGGTTATCCGGGAAATCGCCATCCGCATCCGGTATGTGCCCGAACCCCTCAAACCCCAGCCGGTAGTTGAAGGTGACCACGACCAACCCGGCACGGGCCAGCACGGTCCCGTCGTAGTTGGGCTCAGCGGAGGACCCGAAGGTGTACGCGCCGCCGTGCACCCAGACGAGAACCGGCAACGGACCACGCCCCGGCCCCGCCGAATCCGGCGCCCACACGTTCACGGTCAGGATGTCCTCGTCCCCCGGCGCCCACACGGGCGTCCCCGGCAACTCGGCCGACTGCGGCGAGACGGGCCCGAATCCGCCGCAGTCTCGAACCCCGGTCCAGGAGGGCGCGGGGCGCGGCTCCCGGAACCGGTTGGCGCCGAACGGGGCGGCGGCGTAGGGGATTCCGAGGACGGAGACGATGTCTGGCACGGGCCGATGACCTCGTACCGAACCGTTCGCCGTCTTGAAAATGTCCACGGAGGTGTCTCCCGCTGTGCGTCGTCAGAACGTCTGAAGGGACGCAGTTTAGATGTCGATCACCGCCGGGGCCCCTTAGTTACCCTTGCGTCCCTTCTCACCCCTCCCGCTCCTCCGGCCCGGCGCCGCGCCCCTCCTCGGAGCGGAGGGGACAGAAGGAGAGGCCAGCCACACCGCCCCGGTAACGATCCCCAGCACCCCACCCGCCGCGAACCCAGCTCCCCCCAGGCCCAACTCCAGGGGCTCACCCGTCGGGTCCTGTGCGGTCTGCTGGGTCACGCCGCCTGCCGTGACCTGGACGACCCGGCCACGCCACACCTGACCCGCGACCTGGCTGCCCACGGTCATGCGCTGGAGCAGGCCGCCTTGCGATCCGGCCTCACGCCTGAGCGGCAGTGAGGACTCTGCTGAGCGGCACGGCGGCGTCGAGAAGGGCACGGGACCGAGCCGCGATACTCGCGTCTCGGGCCGCCAGCGCGGCTCTGACGTCTTCCGATCGGCGCCCGTTCCGCAGACCCCGCATCAGGGCCCGTAGCGCCTCGACGCGGTACCCGGCGCCGCGCAGCTGGTGCACGATCCGAGCGTCCCGGGTCTGGGCTGGTGAGTAGCGTCGCGTTCCTCGTGGCGAGACCCGGTCAGGAACAGCAAGCCCCTCTGCGTCCCAGTGCCGCAGTGTCGACGGACGCACTCCGAGCGCGGCGGCGAGTTCGGAGACGCTCATCGCATCCGACCGGCGTACGTCTTCGATCAGCTCGGCGGAGATCGCCGCGGCAGCCTCCTTGGCGAGTTCGAGGTCCGTACGCTCCCGGTCGAGTCGAGCGTGTGCCGCGTCGAGGAGTGCGAGCACCTCCGGGATCGGACACTCGTGCACGGCACGAACGATTCGCCTGGCCTGAACCGGACCCGTACCGACGGCGAGGGCTCGGTAGGCCAGCGCGGACTGTACGTGGATATCCCGGTAGATCCGGTAGCCGCCCGTAGTTGTCCGCGTGGCCGGTGGCAGGACGCCGTCGCGTTCGAGATTGCGGATCTGCTGAACGGAGTAACCGGCACGTCGCGCGACGTCGATGGTGCGCATGTGTGTGGACGATGACTTGAGGGTTGGCACGCGCTACTCCCCTGCTCTCTGCCCCGTATCCGCTACGTATCCGTCCCGTATCCGCTCCAAAGTCTCCACAAGCACCTTAATGAAACGCTTGAGCACATGACCATCGACGACATCATCGACTTCGTAACGCGCCTCGATGGAGTCCTGGCCATCCGGCCGGGACCCGACGACGGCTCACCAGCGCCAGAGATCGCGTGGGGGGATACGTTCTTCTACTACTCTCCTGACGGCGTCGTGCCTCACGCGACCCAACCGTTCGCGACGATCGTGACGAAGGACTACCCGGACGACGCGACGTCGCGCCTGGACAGCCACCCAGACGCGTTCCGCGTCAACATCGCCGCTGGGAAGGATGCCTTCGCCAACCGGACCGGCCGCGCGCCGCGCGAGCCAGCCGCTGAAGACGAACCCGGCCCCAGCGCGACCGACGCCGTGATCGCGCATCCCGCCTACGGCTCGGTTGGCTGGCTCGCGGTGGTGAACCCGGGGCCACGGACCGACGCGACAGTCCGCGAGCTACTCCGCGTCGCCCATCACGTCGCACGTTCACGCTATGAGCGACGAACAGACTCAACGACGGCCTGAGGGGCGTGACGGAGCCCCGTGATGCCCCCTACGAGCCAGACGGCAGCCACCCAGGTGGCGGGTCAGGGTCCGCAGTGGCTACCGGACTCTGAGAACGGCGGCCCGTCAGGCCTTGACGGAGGCGACGAAGGACGTCCAGGCGGCCGGGCCGAAGACGAGGGCGGGGCCGTGCGGGTTCTTGCTGTCGCGGACGGGGACGCAGGCGGGGCAGGTGTCGTTGACTTCGAGGCAGGCGCCGCTGTCGCCGCCGCTGTGGGTGGACTTGCGCCAGGCTGCTGCCGGCAGGTAGGCGTCGCTGACTTCCAGGCACTCGCCGCTGCTGCCGCCGCTGTACGTGGACTTGCGCCACATCGAGACGACCGAGGCGTCCGGGATGCTCACGTGCTCACTACCGCGCATGCTCGTATTCCTTCGCAATGGAGCTGATCAGATCCAGGGAGGCGCGGTGCGACAAGGCGTCCCCCAGAGCGTGATCGTAGACGGCCTGGCACTGGCGCACCACGGCCGGAACTTCCAGCACCCGGCCCGTCTTCAAGCCTTCCACGTACGCGATCGGCGGTAGGTCCTCGAACCACATCAGCGATACGAAGCCCTCCATCAGCGAGTGGAGACCCACCGAATACGGGAGCACATGCACCCGGATACGGTCACTCTCACCCAACTCCACTATGTGACGGAGCTGCTCGCACATCACCCCTGGGCCGCCGACCGGGCGTCTCAGCACAGCCTCGTCGAGCAGCGACCAGAACACCGGGGAGTGGAAGTCGTCCAGGGTGCGTGCGCGCCCGAGCCGCGTGACGAGCAGCTCGTCACGTTCCTCCAGAGACTTGGCAGGGAAGCCGGACCCCAGCACCGCGCGGGCATACGCTGGAGTCTGCAAGATGCCCGGCACCAGCTTCGGTCCGTACTCCCTAATCACCGTCGCCTGCCGCTCCAACTCCAGGGCCTCCGCGAAGTGTTCTGCGACCCGCCCCTCGCCCAACGAGGGCAGGAAGTTGACGAAGAACCCGTCCCCGCCCAGCGCCTGGTCCAGCCGTCGCGCGTCCTCCAGGTCCGGCCTGCGGCGCCCCGCCTCGATGTGGGCGATGTGCGTACGCGACATGATCACGAGCTGACTCAGCTGCTCCTGGGTGAGCCCAGCCGCCTCGCGGCGGCGCTTGAGCTCCTGGCCGTACCGTTCTCTCGTCTGCGGGGTGTCCTCGATCGCCATGCCGACCAACTCCCAGGAGTGCACCTTCCGTTGTCACACGCAAACCACTGTCGAGCGTAACGGCCACCACCCCACTCTGTGACCGGAACAGCACAGAGAGCGAGAGGCGAGGCGCAGCATGACGATGGATCAGCCGTACCGAGAAGGGACCTACGTCGCCCACACGGGCACCGACGTGTACGGCCCCGGCAAGGTACTCGGCACCGACGGCGAGCTACGGCGCGTCCGGTTCACGCACTTCGTCGCGACGATCCACGCCCGCGACCTACGCGCGGCCTCTCCGAACGAGAAGGAACAGGTGGAGGCATGGCTACAGCAGAAGGCGGCACAGCACGGCGGCCGCTGGTGAACCCGACGAGCCCGGTGCACCCGGCGAACCCGGCGAACCCGGCGAACCCGGGCGAACCCCGTGACCGACTTCCGCGCAACGATCACCCTCCAGGTATCCCGCGACAGCGGCCGCACCTGGGGCCCACGCCAGACATACACCCCCGACCACGAGGCGGCCCCCCTCAACACTGCCCCCTACCCACCCTGCACCTGCCCCACGTGCTCCCAAGCCCACTGAGAAGGTGACCGGGTCACCGCCCCGCTCACCCAGTGTCCGCAAGGGCACAGGGATGGCCGCCCTCTAGTCCCGATGGTCGCGGGGCCCGGCCGACTGTCAAGGGCGCTCCCTACGGTCGCGTCGGCTCCGCCGATTCCGCTACCGCTCCACCCTTGACACCCGCCCCGTCCCCGCTATGCAGACCGTGGGAGGACGGCCCAGGGGAGGCGGCGGGCAGCGCTTCGGGAGAGGCGGGCGTCTCGCTGCCGAGTGCGGACCGGTTGTTGAGGCGCACAAGGGGGGCGGGTGGTGCAACACCGGCTCAGCGGCTGCGGGCGGCGGGGGTGACCGGTGCGCACGAGGGGGTGGGGTGGTCCGACACCGGCTCAGCGACTGCGGGCAGTGGGGGGACCGGCGCGCACGAGAGGGGCAGCGCGGTGTGACACCGGCTCGGCGACTGCAGGCCGTGGGGTGATCCGAGCGCACAGGGGCCAGGGAGAGTGTGGCCCCTCCCTAGCGACTGCGGGTCGTGGGTGATGGTCATGTCCCGTGTAGTGGTGTAGCCGGGTCGGCGAACAGCGGCTGAGGCAGCTGCGGGTGGGCGAAACCGTCCGGCACCTCCGCCCGAACGGCCGCCCGGCCCCGCTCAGCTCTTCCGCTCACCCAGTACACAGAATTCGTTGCCCTCCGGGTCGAGGAGGGTCACCCAGTGCTGCTCGTCCTGCACGGTGTCGGCGCGCCGGGCACCGAGGGAGAGCAGCCGGGCGACCTCGGCCTCCTGGTCGTCGGGGCGGAAGTCGGGGTGGAGCCGGTTCTTCGACGTCTTGCCCTCGGGGACAGGCACGAAGAGCAGCCCCGGCACCTGGTCCGGCTCAGGCCGGATCTCGATGATCTCCTCGGATTCGTCGACCACTACCCAGCCGAGAGCCTCGGCCCACCAGCGCCCGAGGGCGATGGGGTCGGAGGAGTCGACGATGATCTGTTCCCATTCGAGCGCCATGGGCGTGAGCATAAACAGGGTCAGCTGGCTGCCAGGGCTGGAGGTGACTGCCGTCGACCGCCGGTCCGGTGTGCGGATCGTGTCCCGCAGAGCGGTGTAGTAGCGCGATGTGGTAGCAGCAAGTCGCGAGAAGTGATCGCTGCTACACCACTCCAGGCGACACCATCTGGGTGATCCGAGCGCACCAAGGTTGGATGAGAGTGTGGCCCCGGCTTGGCGGCTGCGGGCCGGTGGGGCGACCGGGCGCGCGAGCGGCACGTGGGAGTGGCGCCCGGCCTGGCGGCCACCGACCGGTAGGACGGGAGGACACCTCTGGGGCTGGTGGGATCAGGTCGGGAAGAGAAGTGAGACTTTGGGACACCAAAATCCGGGCAAAAGGGGCGACTTGCCGTCCCAAAGTCTCCCTTTACCTCCGACAGAGGTGGGATGGGGCCGCCGACCAGCCCCCAGCTCAACTCACCGGCCCTGCCCCTGGCCAGGCCCTTGCTCAGCGTCACGCGCTGGGCGTGAGCGGCGGCCGACAGTAGTCCACCACCCCTGCCGACCTCCAGCCGGTGCCGCACCACCCACCCCCACTCGTGCGCACCCGCAACCCCCACCGCCCGCAGCCGCTGAGCCGGTGCCGCACCACCCCGCCCCTTTCGCGCGCACCCCCACACCTCACCCCCCCCGCAGCCGCTAAGCCGGGGCGGCACCACCCCCCTCGTGCGCACCCGTGCCCGCCACCGGCCGCAGACGCTGAGCCGGGGCGGGACCACCCCACCCCCCTCGTGCGCCCCAACAACCAATCCGCACCCGGCACGCAAACACCCGCCCCTCCCCCACCCCTCCCGCTGCCCCGCTTTTGGGCCGCCCGGTCTACCTCGCCCTCGCGGGTCCGGGACGGGTGTCAAGGGTGAAGCGAAGCGCAATCGGCGAAGCCGACGCGACCAAAGGGAGCGCCCTTTACACCCGGCCCGGACCCGCCACCATCCGACGAACCGGGCGGCCACCGGCAACCCTCCAGTACTGGCCCACCACGACACCGACCCGCCCCGCCCCACCCCCGCGCCCCAGGTAGGCACGACGCCGCCCCGCCCAACCCCACCCCCGTACAGCACACGGTCGTGTCAGTCGGGCCGGGTGCGGAAGGTGCGGCGGTAGGTGTCTGGGGGGACGCCGGTGGTGCGGTTGAAGTTGCGGCGCAGGGTTGTGGCGGTGCCCATGCCGGTGGCGGCCGCGATGGACTCGACGCTGTCGTCGGTGGTCTCCAGCAACTCCTGGGCGTGGCGGATTCGTTGCGTGAGCAGCCATTGCAGCGGGGTGGTGCCGGTCAACGACCTGAAGTGGCGGCCCAGGTGGCGCGAGCTCATCCCTGCCTGGCGGGCCAGATCCTCCACGGTCAGCGGGTGGTCGAGGCGCTCGAGCACCCAGGGGAACAGGTCGGCGAGCGGGTGGTTCTCCGGGCGGGCGGGGACCGGCGTACTGACGAACTGGGCCTGGCCGCCGTCCCGGTGTGGCGGCACGACCAGGCGGCGGGCGACCGCGTTGGCGACCGACGCGCCACGGTCGAGGCGTACGAGGTGCAGGCACAGGTCCATCGCGGCGGCTTTGCCCGCGGAGGTGAGCACGCTGCCATTGTCGCTGTCGTTGCCGTTGTCCACGTACAGGACATCTGGGTCCACCCGCACCTGGGGGTAGCGGGTGGCCAGGGCTTGGGTGTGCGCCCAGTGCGTGGTCGCCCGCCGCCCGTTCAGCAGACCGGCGGCGGCCAGCACGAACGCGCCCGTACAGAGGGACGCCACGCGCGCGCCCGCTTCGTGGGCCGCGCGCACCGCGTCGACCAGGTCAGCGGGCGGGTCCACGTCGGTGTCGGCCCAACCCGGGACGATCACGGTGTCGGCGCGCGGGAGCTGGTCAAGGCCACGATCGGGCTCCAGCCCGAACCGGCCGGCCCGCACGGCGCCTGGCCCGCAGACGGCGAGGTCGTACCAGGGGCCCGCCACACCGGCTGGCGCGGAGCCGAAGACCTCGTACGCCATGGCCAGTTCGAAGTGCAGCATGCCGTCCGTGACGGCCAGCGCGACAGTGTTCACGTCCGGAATTGTACGGGTCACGTCGTTCCAGACACTCGTGTGCGGCGCCCGACCCCGGCAGGATTCCCATGACAGGTCGCGCAGTTGATCAGCAGAGGATAGGAGAAGCCATGGGGTCGGGGCTGAAGATCGTGGTGTTCGGTGCGTACGGGCACACCGGGCGCTTTGTCGTGGCGCAGCTGGTAGAGCGCGGGTTCGTGCCCGTTCCCTCCGGGCGGGATGCCGAGAAGCTGAAGGCCCTGGCATTCGCGTCCGAACTATCCGGGCCATCCGGATCATCCGGATGGCCCGGACTGGACGACTACCGGCCGGCGTCCGTCGATGACCCGGCCTCGCTCGATCGCGCGCTGGCCGGTACAGCCGCCGTGATCAACTGCGCCGGGCCGTTCGCCACCACGGCCGCTCCCTTGATCGAGGCGGCACTGCGCGCCGGTATCCCCTACGTCGATGTGGCGGCCGAGATCGAGGCCAACGTCGATACGTTCACGCACTTCGCGGACCGCGCCCGTACCGCGGGCGTGTTGATCGTCCCCGCGATGGCCTTCTACGGCGGCCTCGGCGACCTGCTGACCACCGCCGCGATGGGCGACTGGACGACGGCCGACGAGGCGCACGTCGCGTACGGGCTGAGCGGGTGGCACCCCACCCCCGGGACGCGTACCGCGGGCGTGGTCTCCCGGGAGCGGCGGGGCGGCGGACGCGTCGTGTACACGAACGGGCGACTGGAGCTCCGCCACGACACCTCGCCGACCCAAGAGTGGCCGTTCCCCGCCCCCATGGGCACCCGGGCGGTCATCGGGGAGTTCACGATGGCTGACGTCGTCACCATTCCCAGCCACCTGTCCATCCCCGAAGTACGCACCTACATGTCACTCGAGGCGGCCAGGGATCTGTCGGCCCCGGACACCCCGGCACCGACGCCAGCCGACGAGAGCGGGCGGTCCGCGCAGACCTTCCTCGTCGATGTCGTGGTGCGCAAGGGCGGCAGCGAACGGCGTGCCGTGGCGAGGGGCCAGGACATCTACGCCATCACCGCGCCGCTCGTCGTGGAAGCGGTCGACCGCATCCTCACGGGACGGACGAGGGCAGGAGCGGAGACGGTTGGCGTCGCCTCCGCCGGCGCGATCTTCGACGCAGCCGAGTTCCTCCGTGCTCTGTCCCCGCACATCCAGTAGCACCCCGACCCCGACAGGCCGTCTCCCGAGAGTTGGGTGGCACGATGGGCCGATCACATCTGCCCACCCGGAGGACCCCCATGGCCATGGCCGCGACGCCCCCGACCGAGCCCGAGCCCTCACCCGAGCCCTCACTCGCGCCGTCGCCCGCGCCCGCGCCGAAGGCCGAGGTGCTCGCCGCCTTTGAGGCGGCCAAGGGGTTCATGCCGCTGGGTGAGGGGCTCGCGCTCTACGCCGCTGCCGTCGAGGCGGGGCGGCTTGGGCTGCCGTTGCTGGAGGTCGGGACGTACTGCGGGCGTTCCACGGTGCTGCTCGCAGACGCCGCGCGGGAGGCGGGGACGACGGCCGTCACCGTCGATCATCACCGGGGCAGCGAGGAGCAGCAGCCGGGGTGGGAGTACCACGACCCGACGGTCGTGGACGCGGAGGTCGGGCTGATGGACACACTGCCGACCTTCCGGCGGACCCTGCACCGGGCCGGGCTTGAGGAGCATGTGATCGCCGTCGTCGGGCGGTCACCGCAGGTCGCCAAGGTGTGGGGCGGGCCGCTCGGGCTCGTGTTCATCGACGGTGGGCACACCGACGAGCACGCCACCGGTGACTACGAGGGGTGGGCGCCGCATCTCGCGGAGGGCGGGCTGCTCGTCATCCACGATGTCTTCCCGAACCCGGCCGACGGGGGCCAGGCTCCGTACCGCGTCTACCGCAGGGCCCTGGAGTCCGGCGCGTTCGCGGAGGTCTCGGTGACCGACTCGCTGCGCGTGCTGCGGCGCACCGGCGCCGGGATCTGAGCGCGCGGACAGCCGCCGTACACCGCCGGTACACAGCTACACCGCCGGTACGCCGCCGTACATCGCCGGTACGCCGCCGTACACCCCCATACGGCCACCGCCCGATAGCATCGCTGCGTGTCGTACGACGATCCTGACAGCCCGTCCCCCGCACCCCGCCGCCCCCTCAGTCGTGGCCGCGCGCTCGTCGTGGCCGCCGCGCTGGTGCCCGTAGGGCTCGGCGGGTGGTTGCTGTGGCAGGGCGTGAGCGGGGCACAGGACAGCGGTGGCAGTGATGCGGGGAAGGGGGAGACCGCGACGGCGACAGCTACCCCTTCAGGTTCAGGTTCAGCGGCGGACAGTCCGTCCGCTGAGCCTTCCGGCACGGACGGGCCGTCCAGCGGGAAGCCATCAGGCGACGCGTCGACGTCCAGCTCCACACCCTCACCCTCACCCAAGCCCAGCACCTCCCCCTCGCCCTCGCCCTCCGGCACCACCCCCCGCACCGGCCCCCTCAAGGGCAAAGTCGTCGTCATCGACCCCGGGCACAATCCCCGCAACCGCGACCACCCCACCCAAATCGCCCGCCAGGTCGACGTCGGTACGCACCGCAAGGAGTGCGACACCACCGGCACCGCCACCAACGCCGGGTACTCCGAGGCCGCGTTCAACCTCGACCTCGCGCACCGGCTCCGCAAGCTGCTCGAAGAGCAGGGCGCGACCGTGAAGCTCACGCAGGACAACGACCGGCCGTACGGCCCCTGCATCGACGAGCGGGCCCGGATCGGCAACGAGGCCAAGGCCGACGCCGTCGTCTCCCTCCACGCCGACGGCTCCAGCGCCGGTAACCGCGGGTTCCATGTGATCCTCCCCGGCAAGGTGAAGGCCGGGGCCGCCGACACCTCCGCCATCGTCGCACCGTCCCGCGAGCTCGGTGAGCGCATCGCGGGTGGCTTCGTGCGCCGCACCGGGAACGCGCCGTCCAACTACATCGGCGGCGGCACCGGCTTGGACGTGCGCAAGGACCTCGGCGGGCTCAATCTGTCAAAGGTTCCCAAGGTGTTCATCGAGTGTGGCAACATGCGCGACGCCGATGACGCGGCCCAGCTCACCAATGGGACATGGCGGCAGAAGGCCGCTCGGGGGATCTCGGAAGGCATCGCTGGCTTCCTCAAGGGGTAGGCAGGGGAAGCACGCCGGCCGACCTTTATACGGAGCAGACACCCCGACCGTACGGGCGATACTGTCGCCCGTACGATGGGGGGCCACCCCCGCGCTTCGCACCATACGTTTGCAGTACCGGCGACAGCGACGCCTACCGACTCGACGACTTACGAAGGACCTGAAGTGAACTTCCGCTCTCTCACTCGAGGCGACGCAGTGGTGATCGGAGCAGCGGTGTTGCTGTTCATCGCCTCGTTCCTCGATCTCTACTCGGTAAGCGGCGCCACGGGCGACCTCGACCTCCCGAACTCGTGGGACAGCCTCGGGAACGGCATCGGGGTGTACATGGCCGGGGTCATCGGCGCGGTCCTGATCGTCGTCAACCGCTGCCTGCCCCAGCCGCGCAAGGTCATCGGCCTTGACCTGGGTCAGGTCGGCATCGCCTTCACGATCCTCGTGGCCTGGAACTTCTTCTGGACGATCATCGACGTCAGCGACAACGTCGACGCGGGCGCCGGCCTCATCCTCGGCCTGATCTCCGCACTTCTGCTCGCTGGTGCCGCCATCTCCTCGCCGCTCGTCCCCGCCCTGAGCGCCCCGCTGATGGGCGCCACGCCCGCCCCGATGATGGGTCAGCAGCCGTACGGTGGCCAGCCGGGCATGCCGCAGCAGGGTGGCTACGGCTACCCGGGCGCCCAGCAGCAGCCCTACGGCGGTCAGCCGCAGCCGGGTCAGCCGCAGCCCTCGTACGGCGGCCAGCCGGGTCAGCCGCAGGCCCAGCAGGCTTCGGAGCAGGCGCAGCAGCCGCAGGCCCAGCAGGCGCCCGCCGCTGACTTCGCGCCGTTCTGGTTCGCCGTGCCGGTGGCCCGCCCGCTGTACGCGGAGGACGGTTCGCCGACGCCGATCGCCGAACTGGCGCCGGGCACCTGGTACCTGGCCGTCGAGCAGCGCGGCCCGGGTCTGGTGGCCCAGACGCAGGACGGCCGTCGTGGTGTCCTGCAGGACACCACGGGCATCCAGCGCGGCTGACGCCGAAGCGGCCTGATTCCTCAAGCAGCGGCCCCCGTCCACTCGGACGGGGGCCGCTGTCTTGTCCGCTCCGCGTCCTCGCCGTACAGTTCGCGAACCGCCAGTCAAACTGACGGATCGTCAGATCCTCTCAGAGAGGACAGCAGTCATGCGGCTTGGGCTCGCACTCGGATACTGGGGCCGTGGCCCCGGCACAGAGCACGTCCAGCTCGCCCAGGAGGCCGAGCGGCTCGGCTACGACTCGGTGTGGACCGCCGAGGCCTGGGGCTCCGACGTGTTCACACCGCTGACCTGGATCGCGGCGCAGACCTCACGGATCAGGCTGGGCACGGCGATTGCCCAGATGGCCGCCCGCACCCCGACCGCCACCGCGATGCACGCGCTCACCCTGGACCACCTGTCCGGCGGGCGCATGCTGCTCGGCCTCGGGCTCTCCGGGCCACAGGTGGTGGAGGGCTGGTACGGGCGGCCGTTTCCGCGTAGCCCGCTGACCGCGACCCGCGAGTACGTCGACGTCATCCGGCAGGTGCTCCGACGCGAGGGGCCCGTCACGCTGGACGGACAGTTCCATGGGCTGCCGTACGACGGCGCCGACGGCACCGGGCTCGGCAAGCCGCTCAAGCCGATCACGCACCCCCTGCGAGCTGAACTGCCCATCCTGCTCGGCGCCGAGGGGCCGCGGAACATCGCGCAGACGACCCGCATCGCGGACGGCTGGCTGCCGCTGTACTGGTCACCGACCCGGACGGACGTGTACGAGGCCTCGCTGACAGGCCTGCGCGACGGCTTCATGGTCGCGCCCATGGTCCGCGCGCACGTCTGCGACGACGTCGCCGAAGGGCTGCTCCCGGTCAAGGCGATGCTCGGCTTCTACATCGGCGGCATGGGGCACACGTCCCGCAACTTCCACGCCGACCTGATGGCCCGGATGGGCTTCGAGGACGCGGCACGCCGCATCCAGCAGCTCTTCGCCGAAGGCCGCAGGGAAGAGGCCGTACGCGCCGTGCCGGACGCCTTCGCCGACGAGATCTCCCTGGTCGGCCCGCGTGAACGCATCGCGGAGCGCCTGGAGTTGTGGCGCAAGGGCCCGGTCACGGACCTGCTGGTGATGTCACCGGACGCTCACACGCTGCGCGTACTGGCGGAGCTCAACACCTAGCTCCGCATGTCAGTTAGCTCCTAGCTCCACAGGTCAGTCGCAGCAGTCCGGCGTCAGGCCCCGCGGCAGTCGCCCGCCGTCGAAGATCGCGCAGGTCGCCTCGTCGCCACCGAGTGCGGCTACCGCGAGGAGCAGCGCGCCCGCCGTCCAGGTGGTCTGCTCGACCGGCCATACCGCCTGGTCGTCGTAGACGTAGCCCGTCCAGTACAGGCCGGTCTCCTCGTCGCGGAGGTGGCCGATCGACTGGAGGATGCTCAGGGCTCGGTCGGACTCCCCCATCGCCCAGAGCGTCAGGGCGAGTTCGGCGCTCTCGCCGCCCGTCACCCAGGGGTTCGGCACCACACAGCGCACCCCGAACTCCGGGACGACGAAGCGGTCCCAGCTCTCCTCGATGCGGGCCTTGGCCTCGGGCCCGGTGATGGCGCCGCCGAGTACCGGGTAGTACCAGTCCATCGAGTAGCGGTTCTTGTCGAGGAAGCGCTCGGGGTGCCTGCGGATCGCATGACCGAGCGCGCCAAGGGCCAACTCCCAGTCGGGCTGGGGCTCTTCGCGCTGTTCCGCGATGGCGAGGGCGCAGCGCAGGGCCTGGTGGATGGAGGAGCTGCCGGTGAGCAGCGCGTCGGTGACGGGCGCCCCGGCCACTCTCTCGTCCCCGGCCACCCCCTCCTCCGCGGCCCCGCCCTCCTCCGCGGCCTCGCGCTTCCAGCCGATCTGGCCGCCGGGCTGCTGGAGGGTGAGGACGCATTCGATGGCCGCGTAGACGTGTGGCCAGATGGCGTCGAGGAAGGCGTCGTCGCCGGTGGACAGGTAGTGGTGCCAGGCGCCGACGGCGATGTACGCGGAGAAGTTGGACTCCACACTGCGGTCGGTGGGGCGCGTGGCGTCGCCGTCGTCGTAGGCCGCGTACCAGGAGCCGTCCGGGTTCTGGTGGCGGGCCAGCCAGTCGTACGCGCGGGCCGCCGCCGCGTGTTCGCCCGCCGCGTCCAGGGCCATGGCGGCCTCGGTGTGGTCCCACGGGTCGAGATGGTGGCCCCGGAACCACGGGATGGCGCCGTCCTCGCGCTGACCGGCGAGGATGCCCCGTACGGTGTGGGCGGCCTGTTCGGCGGTCAGGACGCCGGGCAGGACCAGGTGTTCCGTCTGGGGTGTGGGTGTGGTCACTTGGCGGCCGCCGCGGTGTCGGTGGCGAGGTCAGCGACGACGTCCGTGGGCAGGTGGGGCTTCGTCGCGTACGCCACGAAGCTCTTGCCGATCAGTGGGTTCAGCGCCTGCTCGGCGATCTTGGTGGCGAGCGGCTTCTTCATGATGTCCCAGACCAGCAGCTTGTGGTACGCGCGGACCGGCAGCGCCTTGTCGTTGTCGACGCCGAACGCGCACTTGAGCCACCAGTACGGCGAGTGCAGCGCGTGCGCGTGGTGGGTGCCGTACGGCTTGAGGCCCGCCTCGCGCATCTTGCCCAGCAGTTCGTCGGCCTTGTAGATGCGGATGTGCCCTCCCTCGACCTCGTGGTACGCGTCGCTGAGCGCCCAGCAGACCTTCTCCGGGCCGTGTCGGGGAACGGTGACCGCGATCCGGCCGCCCGGCCTGAGGACCCGCACCATCTCGGCGAGTACGCCCTTGTCGTCGGGGATGTGCTCCATCACCTCGGAGATGATCACGACATCGAACGACGCGTCGGGGAAGGGCAGCGCGAGCGCGTCGCCCTCCATCGCGGTGGCGGTGGCGCCTTCGGGGGCCTCGCCCGCCTCCTTCATCGCGGCGAACCACTTGGCCACCTCGCGGATTTCCTCCGCGTTCTGGTCCAGCGCCACCACCCGCGCTCCGCGCCGGTAGCACTCGAACGCGTGGCGCCCGGCGCCGCAGCCCAGGTCCAGCACGCGGTCGCCCGCCGCCAGCGGGAAGCGGGAGAAGTCGACGGTCAGCATCAGTGAGCGCTCCCCAGTGGAGTATCCGTACGTATGGCCGCGGAGCGGCCGGTCGTGCTGCCCGCGACGCGGGCGGTGCCCGCGCTACGCGCGATGGCCTCGCGGTACCGCTCGGCGGTGCCTTCGGCGGCCCTGGCCCAGGTGAAGCGGGCGAGCACGCGCTCGCGGCCCGCGGCGCCGAGGCGGGCCCGCAGCTCCCGGTCGCCCAGCAGCCGGGTCAGTCCGGCGGCCAGGGCTCCCGCGTCGCCTGGCGGCACCGCGAGGCAGGTCTCACCGTCCGGGCCCGCGACCTCCGGGATGGCGCCGCCCGTCGTGGCGAGCAGCGGCGTGCCGGTGGCCATGGCCTCGGCGGCGGGCAGCGAGAAGCCCTCGTACAGGGAGGGCACGCAGGCGATCTGGGCGCCGCGTACGAGGTCGACCAGTTCGGCGTCGGTGATGCCCTTGACGAACTCGACAGCGTTCTGGAGGCCGTACCGCTCGATGGCCCCGGCGACCGGGCCGTCCTCGGCGCGCTTGCCGACGACGACGAGATGGGCGGCCGGGTTCTCGGTGCGTACCTTGGCGAGGGCCTCGATCAGGTGGATCAGGCCCTTGAGCGGGACGTCGGCGCTGGAGGTCGTGACGATTCGGCCCGGCACCTCGGGTATCGCCGGGTCGGGCGAGAAGAGGTCGGTGTCGGCGCCGATGTGGACGACGTGGACGCGGTCGTCCCGTACGCCGAGGTGGTCGACGATCTCCTGCCGGGAGCTGCCGGAGACGGTGAGGACCGAGGGCAGTCGGCGGGCCACCCGCTTCTGCATCCGGGTGAAGCCGTACCAGCGGCGTACGGAGGCGCGGCCCTTCCAGTCGGCGGCCGCGTCCAGCTCCAGCTGGCGGTCGACGGTGATCGGGTGGTGGATGGTGGTGACCAGCGGGGCACCGAGGCGCTCGGGGCCGCCCAGCAGGCCGTAGCCCAGCGTCTGATTGTCGTGCACGACGTCGAACTCGCCACGGCGGGCGGCCAGGTGGCGGCGGGCGCGCAGCGAGAAGGTCAGCGGCTCGGGGAAGCCGCCGGTGCGCATGGTGGCGAACTCCAGCGCGTCGATCCAGCCGCGGAACTCGGACCGCTTCGGGGTACGGAAGGGGTCGGGGCTGCGGTACAGGTCGAGGCTGGGCAGCTCGGTGAGTGGGACGCCCTCGTCGAGTACGGGGTAGGGCTGGGCGCCGATCACCTCGACGTGGTGGCCGAGGCGGGTGAGTTCCCGTGAGAGGTGGCGTACGTAGACGCCCTGGCCTCCGCAGAACGGGTTCCCCTTGTAGGTGAGGAGCGCGATGCGCAGCGGATGCCTCTCCATGGCCTCAGCGGTCACTCACGGCCCCCTTCTCCCTGCGGCTCCCGCGAGGTTACGCCGGGACGCTAATCTAGAACAAGTTTCAGACTTGATCGTTCAAGGAGCTTCGAATTTACCGGCAGGTAAGCCGGCGGGGAGGCCCGGAGCAGGTGATTCGCGCCACCACCGGACCCGCACCTGGCCCGTACCATGCTCGAACGCACCGCTCATACCGTGGAACACCGTGGAACGGGACATATGACTACGGAAGCGAAGGAATCCGGCATCGCATCCGCGCCTCTGACGGAGCGCCAGGAGGCCCGTCGGCGCCGCATCCTGCACGCCAGCGCCCAGCTGGCCAGCAAGGGCGGCTTCGACGCCGTACAGATGCGCGAGGTCGCCGAGTCCTCCAGCGTCGCGCTCGGCACGCTGTACCGGTACTTCCCGTCCAAGGTGCACCTGCTGGTCGCCACCATGCAGGACCAGCTCCAGCACATGCACGGAACGCTCCGTAAGCACCCTCCGGCCGGGGACACCGCCGCCGAGCGGGTCGCCGAGACGCTGATGCGGGCGTTCCGCGCACTCCAGCGCGAGCCGCATCTGGCGGACGCGATGGTACGGGCGCTGACCTTCGCCGACCGGTCGGTGAGCCCGGAGGTGGACACCGTGTCCCGGCTCACCACGGCGATCATCCTGGACGCGATGGGGCTTGAGCACCCGACGCCGCAGCAGCTCTCCGCGGTCCGGGTCATCGAGCACACCTGGCACTCGGCGTTGATCACCTGGCTGTCCGGGCGGGCGTCGATCGCCCAGGTGAAGATCGACATCGAGACGGTCTGCCGCCTCATCGATCTCACGTCGCCGGGGACGACGGGGGCGACAGGGACGACGGGAACACCGAGGGGCGGGGCGGGTCGGGGGCTGGGCGCGGGAGCCTGATCGGCGCGCGGGCCCCGAGGGGCTGCCCCGGAGGCGTTCGGTCTGCGCCACCTCGGGGGCCCTCAGACGGCCCGCTTCCGCACCGCCGCAGCACCGTTGGCCCATCCCGCCGCGGGTGGTGGGCCGCGTCGCGCTGCCGCCGTATCGCTGTGGCCCAGGCTCAGGGCTGGAGGCCAGCCCGCCTCCCGGGGCGGCGACCAGCCTCCCGGGCGTCCACTGAAGCTCAGGGGGCGCACGCGGTGACACGCCATGCGCCCCAGCGCATCCCCTTGGCCAGTTCTCTGCGTCCATGAGGCACGCCGCGCCACTATGAATGGACCTGCGCGCTGAACGGAGCAGCCGGTGGGCGGGGAGCTGAAGGAGCAGGTGTGATCCGGGTACTTCTGGTGCACGACTCGCGACTGCTGCGATCGGCCCTGGCGGAACGACTCGCCAGGGAAACCGACTTGGAGGTCTGGCATACGTCCTGGGACGGTGCGCCCACCCGGATGCGCACCCTGCGGCCCGACTTGTGCGTCGCGGACCTGGACTGCGACGCGGTGTACGCCGTCCCTCCGCTGGGCAAGTTGGCGGCCTGCGCCGCTACCGCGCGGCCGGGCGGCTGCTCGTTGCTCGTCCTGGGCGGGCCCGGCCGTCCCGGGCCGCTGCGGCGGGCCGCGGAGGTTGACGCGCTTGGCTATGTCGACAAGGCCAGCCCACCGGAGCGGCTGCTCACCGCGATCCGGCAGGTCGCTCGGGGGGAACGTTTCATCGACGCATCGCTGGGCTTCGGCTTCCTCAAGGCGTCCCAGATGCCGTTGACCCGACGGGAGTTGAGTGTGCTGTCGCTTGCCGCCGAGGGTGCGTCGGTCGCCGAGATCGCGGACCGGCTCCATCTGTCCAACGGGACCGTGCGCAACTACATGGCGGCCATCACCCGCAAGACCGGTGCCCGCAACCGGGTGGACGCCATCCGGATCTCCCAGGGAGAGGGCTGGGTGTGACCAGGTGACCCCCGGCCGGGGGTCACCTGGTCCAACGGTTCAGCTTCAGCAGGTGAGGACGCTGAGGCCGCTGTCGCCGCAGAGCAGCAGGCTGGCGTAGCTGACGTCGCCGCCGCCGGTGAGTTCGGTCTCCATGTTCTGCAGGTCGAGAAGTGCCATGGTGATGGTCCTTTCCTGGTTCGGACGTGGGGACGTATTGCTCGTCTTGCTACGACTCCGTCGACGACGTGTCGCGGAGTCGGCTTGAGGGCCACAGCGGTGGCGGTGGCGGTGGCGGCAGGAACGGAAGGTGGGCGCCGGTGTCGCCCAGTGCGGCGCCGAGCGCGAGCAGGCAACCGGCCGTGCCGGTGCCCAGGTCCATCGACAGCCGCATCATCTGGTCGCCTGGGAAGGCCAGTTGACCGGCGTACGGCATGGCGTACCAGCCGAGCCCGGCGATCTGAGCGGCCAGCGCGGCGGCCGTCTCCGGGGTCGCCGTACTACGGCTGAGGTGCAGGACCATCCCGGCCCGCCCTCGGAACAGGCCGGGCTGGGCGTAGAAGCCGGAGCGGGCGGCGGCCAGGATGTCGGTACGGGCCCGGGTGAACTCCTCGTCGGAGGACCGGGCTGACTGGGCGGGCCGGGCAGACCGGGCGAGGTAGTCGTCGATGACCATGCCGATGCCGACGCTGCCTTCGCCGAGGTACGGCATGGTGCGCCAGCCCTCGTCCACGGCGAGACTGCCGTCCGGCTGACTGACGCACGCGCCCAGGTCGGCGCGGAGCGCCCGCGCGGCCTGGTCGAGCAGGTCGGGGTCCTGGGTGCGCTCGTGCAGCCGCAGGAAGAGCAGCGCGGCCCCGGTGCTGCCGCGCAACAGCCCGGCGCGGCGTGACGCGGGTGGGCCGGGCTCGGCGGCCGTGAGCCGGTCGCCGACGAGCTCCGCGGCGCGCAGTGCGGGTCCCCGCAGTGCGCTCTCGCCGGTGGTGTGGGCGAGTGCGTCGAGCACGAGGCCCAGGCCCGCGAGGCCGCTGTGCAGGTCCGGGGTGAGGCGCTGCCATGGCTCGCGCAGGATCTGGTCGGCGAGGTCGAGGGCGCGCTGCCGGTGGCCGAGCCGGTCCAGTACGTACGCGACGCCCGCGAGTCCGTCGTACAGACCGAGCGGCGTGCCCGCGGGCACCGGGTCGGTGTGCGCGAGCAGCCAGCGCTCGCCCTGTTCGTAGCGCTCGGCACCGGTCTCGGCGAGGGCGTGCAGCACTCCTGCGGCGCCGTACGCCAGGCCGAGCCCCCCGCCTTCGGAGAACTGCGCGATGTCACCGGGGAACAGCCGGTCGTCGCGGTCCGGCGTGGCGGAGGCGAGGATCGCCGCGACCATCGAATCCCGACTACGCGGCCAGTCCCCGGTCTCAGCAAGCGCCACCCACCGCGCCGATCCGCCCGCCTCCGCCCCTGCCCCGGCTCCCCCGCCCGGGCCCGCTCCCGCCGTAATCGTCGAGGTGGCGCCGGACCCGCCCCCCTGGGGGACCGGCGCCCGATCGCCATCGCGGGTGATCTCCGTGACGGCCTCGTCAAGGAAGCCGTCCGGGATACCGGGGAAGAGCCCCGCCGCCACCTCCGCCAGGTGTGCGGCCTTCCCGCGGTCGATGGCGAAGAGTGAGGTGATCGGCAGGAACAGGGCGATGCGCAGGCAGGCCAGCGCGTAGCGGTCGATGTCGGTGCCGGTGCGGCCCGCCGGGGCCATGAACCCGGGGTGGGCGACGACCTGGCGTCCGCTGTCGCCGACGGTGGTGGCCGCTTCGAAGTCGAGCAGCGCGACCGACCGCTCGTCGGGGGCGACCATGATGTTGAAGAGGTGGAGATCGTTGAAGACGACACCCCGCCCGTGTACCGCCGCCACGGCCTCCTCGACGGCGCGGTGAATGCCCAGCGCCCAGTCCGTGTAGTCGGCGATGGCGGCGGGGTCCGGGTCGCAGGTGCACAGCGGATGGCGTTCGGCGAGGAAGGAGTTGAGGGTGCGCCCTGGCAGGAAGTCCATGACCAGGAAGCGGTGGTCGCCGAGCGTGAACCAGTCGCGCGCCTCGGGTGCGACGCCAAGGCCGGACAGCCGCTCCAGCGCCGCCTTCTCGCGTTCGAGGCGGGCGACGGCGTCGGCTCCGTCGGCGGCCAGACCCGCGTGCGGCCGCCCTTCCTTGAGGACGACCCGGCTGGCGTCACGGGTGTCGGTGCCCGCGTACACCCCGCCGCCGTTGGAGAAGTGCAGGGCCTTCTCGATGCGGTACGGGAGGTCGCTGACGGTCGTCGCGTTGCGGGCCGCCAGGTGCGGTTCGAGGAAGCCGGGGAGCTTCACCCACTCCGGGACCTGGAAGGCCGGGTCGCGCGGGTCCGGTACGAGGTCACCGGCGGCGTTCTCGATCGCGGGGACCAGGGTGCCCCGCCCGTCCAGGCAGAACCGCCGGGCGAACGCGCCGTATCGGACGTACAGGGGTCCGTTGTGCCAGCGCAGGTCGGTCAGCACGTAGGGGCCGTCGAAGCCGTCGAGCTGCCCACCCAACTCGGTGAGCGTGGTGCGGAGTTGGTATCCGTCGGCCGGGTAGAGGGTGGCGAACTTGCCGCTGCCGTCGCGGGGCGCGTACTTGCTGTTGCGCAGGTGCAGCAGCCGGGCGCCCGGCACGAACTTGAAGGGGATGCCGCGCGGCAGGCAGTAGTCCGCGACCACGGCGGCGGTCTTCTCGGCGTTCTCTCCGGTCGCCGAGACATGGATCTTCCAGCCCTGCGACGGCGCGGTCAGCGGGTGTCCGGTGTCGTCAACGGGGGCGAAGACGAGCCAGTCGCCGGTGCGCTGGGTTCGCCACCCGTCGGGCACGGGGCGGCGGGCGGTCTCGTACAGCGCGGTGGCACCAGTGGTACCGGTGGTCGTGGCGCTGGTGCCGGTGCTGGACACCCGGTTGGGGGTCTCGTAGAAGAACCTGTCGGCCAGCGCGTAGACCTCGTACCGCTTGTCCATCGTGCCCCTTCCCGGTCGCGTCGCACCGAGATTTCCACGGCGTGGGAGGGGGCGGACAGTCACGACTGTCATCGGAACACCGTGCGAAACGCACAGGCCGGATCAAGCCCCGCTCCTCCTCCGGACACACACGTCCGCAGGAGGAGCGGCGGGGCTACTCGTCGGGCGGGAACACGGCTTCCCCGGTCGCCAGCAGAGTGATCGTGATCGCCTCCACCGGGCACCCTTCGGCCGCCTCGAGCACCTTCTCGTTCGCGTCCGTCTCCGCGTCGACGGGGTGCGACTGCCGGGCGGTGTCCAGCCGGAAGCCGTCCGGCGCGTGGTTCACGCACATACCGGAGCCGATGCACACCCCCCGGTCGACCTCCACCTGCCAGCGGTCTCCCATCAGGCCGCCCTCACCCTTCGTATCCGCCGGGCAGGTGGATCATCTTGTGCTCGAAGTACTCGCCGTATCCCTCGGGCCCGAACTCCCGCCCCAGGCCGGAGTTCTTGTAGCCGCCGAACGGCCCGAGCATGTCGAGGCTGAAGGTGTTCACGCTGTACGTTCCGGTCCGCACCCGGCGCGCGACGTCGATGCCGCGTTCCACGTCAGCGGTCCAGACGCTGCCGCTCAGGCCGTAGTCGGAGTCGTTGGCGATCTTCACGGCCTCGGCCTCGTCGCCGTACGGGAGCAGGCAGATGACCGGGCCGAAGATCTCCTCGCGGGCGATCCGCATGGAGTTGTCGACGCCGCCGAAGAGCGTTGGCTCGACGTACCAGCCCTGGTCAAGACCGGCCGGGCGGCCGCCGCCGGTGAGGATCTTGGCGCCCTCCTCCTGGCCGATCCGGATGTAGTCGAGGGAGCGCTGCTGCTGGCGCTTGGCTACCAGCGGGCCCAGTTCGGTGGCCGGGTCGAGCGGGTCGCCGACCTTCAGCGCGCCCGCGGCGGTGGCGAAGGCCTCGGCGAACTCGTCGTAGCGGCCGCGTGGGACGAGGATGCGGGTCTGCGCCACGCAGGCCTGGCCGTTGATCATCCAGGCGAACGGGACGATCCCGGCGACGGCGGTGGCCGCGTCGGCGTCCGGCAGGATGACCGCGGCCGATTTGCCGCCCAACTCCAGGGTGACGCGGGTGAGGTTGCGGGAGCAGACCTCCATGACGCGCTTGCCCGCGCCCACCGAGCCGGTGAAGGAGACCTTGTCCACGCCCGGGTGTGCGACCAGGTACTCGCTGACCTCACGGTCGGCGGGGATGATCGAGAGGACGCCTTCGGGGAGCCCGGCCTCGGTGGCGATCTCGGCCAGCAGGTAGGCGTCCAGGGGCGTCTCGGGCGAGACCTTCAGAATCACCGGGCAGCCCGCGAGCAGCGCGGGTGCCAGCTTGGCGGCGGCGGTGAACTGCGGGACGTTCCAGGGGACGACGGCCGCCACGACGCCGACCGGTTCGCGCCGGACGAGGATCTTGCCGAGGATGCCGTCGCGCCGTTCCTCGTACGTGAAGTCGCGGGCGGTGGCGAGGGCCGCCTCCCACACCATCATCGAGGCGAGCGACTGGACCATCACGCTGGAGGTGTACGGGGTGCCGTTCTCGGAGCTGATGACGCGGGCGATCTCCTCGTGCCGTACGGCGAACGCGTCCTTGATCCGGGTGACGACGGCGATCCGCTCGTCGAGGGTCATCCGCGGCCAGGGTCCTTCGTCGAACGCCCGGCGCGCGAGGGCGACGGCGCGGTCCACGTCGGCGGGTGCGGCGTGCGGTACGCGTCCGATGACCTGCTCGGTGTGCGGGGAGATCACCTCGATGACGCCCTGGCCCAGGGGATCAACCAACTCCCCACCGATGAACAATTTTCGGTGTTCCACAAGCTCGGTCGTCATGGCTGACTGCCTCCCGAAGGGCGGTTCCTGACACTGTTTCAGCTTTCGGCTGAGACTTGCAGAACTGATACCAGTTCTAGTTGGAGGAGTCCACGGTGTGGGCACCATTAACTGGGCCCGGATCCGTGGCCAGGCGGGCGTGGAGTTCGACGTCATAGCGAACGCCGTCGTACTCCAGCTTCTGGCGCTGGCGCCCCTCCACCGCGAAACCCGCGGCTCGGGCCACCGCGCACGAGGCGGGATTGTTGACCCGATGACCCAGCTCCAGGCGGAACAGCCCGGCGTCGGTGAAGGCCCATTCGGCGGCCACCCGGCAGGCACGGGAAGCGACGCCCCGGCCACGGGCCGCCGCCGTGGTCCAGTACGACACCCATCCGATGCGGTGCCGCCGATGCACCCCGCCGATGGACATCTGCCCCAGCACGGCACCGCCGTTCCCGCCCCCACTCCCGTCCGTCACGGCGAAGGCGTAGGCGGTCCCCGCGGACCACTCGTCCTGGCGTTCGGCGATCCAGCGCTCGGCGGCGGACAGCGAATCCAGCGGCTCGGCACTCTGCTCGCGCATCAGAGGGTCGGCGAAGGCGGCCAGTACCGCGCGGGCGTCCACGGCCGCCCACTGACGTAGCACCAGCCCCGAAGGGGCTTCCAGATGATCACGCATGGCGTGAGTCTGCCACCAGCCCTCCAAAGCCCTCCAACTCATCCCAGGAATCAGTAGACTTGGGCGACTATTGAAACTAGTTCTAGTTATAGTGTCGCCATGAGCCCCACGACGACAGGGACGACGACCCGGGTGACCGAGCACGGCGGGGGCGTATGGAGCATCAAGGTCCCGATCCCGGACAACCCTCTGGGCCACACCCTCGTACACCTCCTGGACACCGACCGCGGCCCGGTCCTGATCGACACCGGCTGGGACGACCCCGAGTCGTACGACACCCTGGTGGCGGGCCTCGCCGCCTGCGGGGTCGCCATCGGTGAGCTGCACGGGGTGGTCATCACTCACCACCACCCCGACCATCACGGCCTGTCCGGCAAGGTCCGGGAGGCCTCGGGTGCCTGGATCGCGATGCACCCGGCCGACGCCCATGTCGTACGCCGCACCCGTGAGCAGCGGCCCGAACGCTGGATCGACTACCTCACCGACAAGCTCGCCGCCGCCGGTGCCCCAGCCGACCACCTCGCTCCCCTGCTGGCCGCCCGCGAGTCCGGCCGGATGCGCACGCTGCCGGGACTGCACGCCGCGCTCCCCGACCGGGACATCACCCCCGGCGAACTCCTCGACCTGCCGGGCCGCAGGCTGCGCGCCATCTGGACCCCCGGTCACACCCCCGGCCATGTCTGCCTGCACCTGGAAGAGGAGCACCCGGCCGGAAAGCCGGGCCTGGGGCGGCTCTTCTCCGGCGATCACCTGCTGCCCGGGATCACCCCGCATATCGGCTTGTACGAGGACCCGGAGGAAAGCGCCGTGACCGATCCGCTCGGCGACTACCTCGCCTCCCTGGAACGGGTCGGCCGCCTGGGCGTGTCCGAGGTGCTCCCGGCCCACCAGTACGCCTTCACCGACGCCCCTGGCCGGGTACGGGAGTTGCTCGACCACCACGACGAGCGGCTGCGCGGCCTACGTGCCCTGCTCGCCTCGCCGCTCACCCCCTGGCAGCTCGCCGTGCGGATGGAATGGAACCGCCCCTGGGCGGACATCCCATACGGATCACGGAACATCGCCGTATCGGAGGCCGAGGCCCATCTGCGTCGACTGGTGAAGCTGGGGCACGCGGAGGCCGTACCGGGGAGCGACCCGGTCGCCTACCGCGCGGTGGCGTAGGCGGTCACGGTCACGGTCACTCACCAGCGTGCGGTGGCGTAGGCCACGCCGTCCTCGTAGGTCATCTCCTGGCCTGCGCGGTACTCCTTCTCGTACTCCTCGCCGCCGATGGCCCGTCGGGCGCGGTCCTCACTGGCGCGTCGGGCCGCGCGCATCTCGGCCGAGTCCAGCTGCGGCCTGCCCGCCAGGCTCCAGAACCGGTCGCTGACGCCGAGCAGCACGGCGGCGCGGGCCGCGTCGCCGCGCGCCAGGACGGCTTCGGCCAGCGCGTCCAGGGCATGGCCGACGCCCGCGGTGTTGTGCAGCAGCTCATGGCCCACCACCCCCTCGCGGGCCCGGCGTTCCGCCTCGGCCGTGTCGCCCGCGGCCAACGCGACCTGGGCCAGCATGGGTTCGGTCCAGGCCCGCACCCAGCGTTCCCCGATCCGGACGCAGTCCCGCCACAACGCCTCACCCACCTCCCCGGCCTGGTCGAACCGGCCCGCCAACAGGTGGGCGAGGGTGATCCCGCAGCGTGCCTGGAGCATCGCCGAACCACACCAGTCGCTGGACTCGAAAAAGCCGTACGAGCCGAACGGGCCGGACGAGTCGGATAAGCCGGACAGACCGGACGGGCCGTACAAGCCGCACGAACCGTACGCCTCGATCGCTTCCTCCAACCGGCCGCGCAACAGCGGCGCGCTGCCCGCGAGATAGCGGGCGGCGGCGACCACCCGCGCGTCCCCCTGCTCCGCCGCGGCCTGGGCGGTCAGATCCGCCCACACCTCCGCCACGTCCAGGTCGCCCTGGAGAATCGCCACGGAGCCCCGGCTCCAGAGGGCCAGGGTGCGCACCGGCCCCGGCTCCGCGTCGACCGTGAGCACCTGGTCCAGACAGGCGGCGGCGTCCCGGCCGTAGCCGCAGTGCCGCCAGAGGAAACCGGCGTGCGCCGTGATGTCCAGGGCGACCGACGTGTCCGGCTCCGCCAGGGCGAAGTCCACCGCCGCGCGCAGGTTGCTGTGCTCGGCGACTATCCGGTCGCACCACATGACCTGCCGGGCGGTGTTCCACTCGGCGCAGCCGCGACGGGCCAGGTCACGGTAGAAGTCCAGGTGCCGCAGCCGCATACGGTGCACGTCGCCGAGCCGACGCAGCCAGTCGGTGCCGTACTCGCGCACGGTGTCGAGCATCCGCAGGCGGCCCCGGTCCCGTTGGTCGTGGCGGACGATCGACTTGTCGAGCAGCCGGGCGAGCAGGCCCACCACCCGGTGCGCGGGCAGTGGGCCGCCCGCGCAGACCCGCTCGGCGGCCTCCACCCCGAAGGTCCCGGCGAACACCGAGAGCCGGGCCCACAGCAGTCGCTCCAGCGGCTCGCACAGCTCGTGGCTCCAGCCGATGGTGGTACGCAGGGCCTGGTGGCGGGGCAGCCCGCGCTCGTCACGGTCGTCACGGTCGTCGCGCAGGCGGCAGTCGCCGTGGTCGGCATGGTGGTCGCAGTGGTCGCCGCCGTAGTCGCGGTGGTCGCGGACGCTTCGAGTGGTGAGCAAGTCCAGGCGGGACGGCAGCCGCTCGCCGAGGCGCTCGTACAGGCTCCCGACCGACAGCTCGGGCAGCTGGGCCGCCGCCAGTTCGATGGCGAGCGGAACGCCGTCGAGGCGGCGGCAGATGCCCAGGACGGTCTCGCGGTTGGTGTCGTCGAGCCGGAAGCCGGGGGCGGCGGCCCCGGCCCGCTGGGCGAAGAGGGTGGCCGCGGCGGTGTGTTCGGTGTCGGTGACGGGCAGCGGGTCGACGTCGATGCGCCGCTCGCCGTCGATCCCTATGGGCTGTCGGCTGGTGGCCAGGACGCAGACGCCCGGCGCCCCGGCGAGCAGGGGCAGCAGGGTGCGCGCGCAGCCGGACACCAGGTGCTCGCAGGAGTCCAGGACCAGCAGCAGCCGTTTGTCCTCAAGCCAGTCGACGAGTGTCTCGCCGACCGGGCGGGCGGACTGGTCGGTGATCAGCCGCAGGGTCCGGGTGAGGGTAAGGGCCACCTGGTCCGCGTTCCGCAGCGGGGACAGCTCCGTGAGCCACACCCCGTCCGGGTAGGCGGTGCGGGCGCGCGCGGCGGCGCGCAGCGCGAGCCGGGTCTTGCCGACGCCGCCCGCGCCGGTGAGGGTGACGAGGCGGCCGCCGAAGCCGGGGGTGTCGCGGGGGCCACCGGTGAGCACCACCTTGAGCATGTCGAGCTCACGCCCGCGGCCGACGAAGCTGGTGGTCTCCGGGGGCAGGTTGCCCGGCTGCCCGTTGTGTGGTTGCGCTGTCTTCCCCGGCATTGGCCCTTGCCCCTCCCACTCCCGCTCCCACCCCTGAGCCTCTCCGCTGCTCGGCCACACCGTAGGCGTCTCCCAGTCTGCCCGCGTAGGTGATCAGCCGCCAGAGAGCCTTACGGGTGACTCTGGCATCGTCCGCCCCATGAGCGAACACGGTGAACTGGTAGAGCGGGTGGACGAGCGGGACCGGGTGATCGGGATCGTGGACCGGGGCGAGGCCATCCGGCGCGGCTGGCTCCACCGGGTCGCGACCGCCGTCTGCCGCGACGCCGGAGGCCGGGATGACGCCGGAGGCCGGATTCTGGTGCACCGGCGCCCGGACGGGGTGTCCCGGTTCCCGGGTCAGTACAACTTCATGGTCGGCGGGGCGGTGGACGTGGGTGAGTCGTACGCACAGGGGGCGGTCCGCGAGATCGAGGAGGAGCTGGGGGTACGGGTTCCGGTGCGGCATGGGGTCACCTTCCTCTGCCGGGGCGCGATCAGCCCGTACTGGCTGGGGGTGCACGAGGCCGTCGTAAGGCCGTCGGAGATCAGGCCCGATCCGGCGGAGTTCGCGTGGCACGGGTGGTGGAGCGAGGACGAGCTGCGCGGGGCGATGACGCGGCTGCCTTTCGTGCCGGACGCGGTGGAGGCGTACGCGCGGCTCCGGGCGAGTCGCTGTTCGACCGGCCGGTAACGAGCTTCGACCGGCCGGTAGAGTGGGCAGGTCATCACCACGCCCGTACGGGGGGAAGCCGGTGCGATTCCGGCGCTGACCCTTCCCCAAGTTCTCGACTTCGCTCGAACAGGGGAGACCCCATTCGTATGCCGCCATACCCGGCGGTGAGCCGGAACGCCCCGCCAGGCGTGCGTGGCTCCCGTCGCCGGACCCCGGCGACCGGCACCGTCGAGGTATACGGAGCCGGAGCCCGGTGCCTTCGCGGGCCCGTGCCCGGTTCCCCGCAGGAGAGGCATCCGCCCGCATGAACGTTCGCCGCAGCGCCGCAGCCCTGGCCGCCACCGCCGTACTCTGCGCGGCCGCCGCCCCGGCCGCCGTCGCCGACGATTCCCCGTCACCCTCGGCACCCTCGGCGCCCGTAAGCCTCCCCTCGGGCCTGTACGGCGACGCGGACCCGCAGTACGACGGCGTCTTCCGGCAGTCGTACGCGCTGCTCGCGCAGGACACCGCCGGGGTCAAGCCCGCCGCCAAGGCCGTCGAGTGGCTGACCCGGCAGCAGTGCGCCAGCGGCGGCTTCGCGGCGTTCCGGGCCGACCCGACCGAGCCGTGCGACTCCAAGACGGAGTTCGCGCTCGACTCGACGGCCGCCGCCATCCAGGCGCTGAACGCGGTCGGCGGGCAGGACGCCGCCAAGGCCCAGAAGAAGGCGACAGACTGGCTCAAGTCCGTACAGAACGACGACGGCGGCTGGGGCTACACCACGGGCGCCGACAGTGACGTCAACACCACCGGCATGGTGATCGGCGCGCTGGCCGCCTCGGACACGAAGCCGGAGTCGGTGACCTCGCCGAAGGACAAGTCGCCGTACGACGCGCTGCTCGCGCTCTCCCTCGACTGCGACAAGGGCGACGGCGCGTTCGGCCTCGCGGACTTCAAGACCGGTGAGCTGGACGCCAATCCGCTCGCCACCGCCGCCGGTGTGCTCGGCGCGCTCGGCGAGGGCCTCGGTGCGAAGCCGGGCGAGCAGCGCGCCGCCGCGCCGAAGTGCGCGAAGGCGGACACCGCGGAACAGGCGGCTGTGAACGGCGCCGGGTACCTGACCGACGCGCTCGCCAAGGACGGCTACCTGACGGCCGCCACGCCGGGCGCCGACGCGCAGCCCGACTACGGCACCACGGCGGACGCCGTCGCGGCGCTCGGCGCGGCGGGGCTCGGCGACCAGGCGAAGGACTCGGTGGCCTGGCTGGAGAAGAACGCCGCCTCCTGGGCCGAGGAGAAGGGTCCGGCCGCCTACGCCAAGCTGATCTTCGCCGCGCGGGCGACGGGCGGCGACGCGCGCGACTTCGGCGGTACGGACCTGGTCAGCGCCCTGAACAAGACGGGCCCCGCGCCCCAGGCGGACGGCACGTCTGACAAGTCCGACGAGTCCAAGACCGCCTCGGACTCCAGCGACTCCGACTCTGACTCCGTCGCCGTCTGGTGGATCATCGGCGTCGGGCTGGTCGCGGGTGTCGGCATCGGCTTCCTGATCAGCGCCCGTAACAAGAAGAAGCAGCAGTAGTCGTGCGCCACGCCCACGTTGGGCCTCGCCGTCTCGCGCTCGGCGCCGTACTGGTCAGCCTGCTCGGCGCCCTGCTCGCCGCGCTCTGCGCGGCCGCCGTTCCGGCGCAGGCGGCCGGATACCGGTACTGGTCCTTCTGGGACCTGGACGGTGAGAAGTGGACGTACGCCCAGCAGGGTCCGTCGTCCACCCGCCCATCGGACGGGGACGTGCAGGGCTTCCGGTTCTCGGTGAGCGAGGACTCGCAGGACTCGGCGAAGCCGCGCACCACGGCGGGCTCAGGCGCGGGCGTGGCTGAATTCGCGTCGATCTGCGCGGACACCCCTGAGCGGGACGGCCGTAAGCGGGTGGCGCTGGTCATCGACTTCGGTACGGCACAGGACGCGCCGCAGGGCGAGACGCCGCCGAAGCCGCGTACGGTCTGCGCGCGGGTCGCCCCCGACGCGACCACGGCGGAGGCACTCGCGGAGGTCGCCAAGCCGCTGCGGTACGACAGCAGCGCGATGCTCTGCGCGATCGCGGGGTACCCGAAGACGGGCTGCGGCGAGCAGGTCTCCAGCGATGGCGACAGCGATGGCGACAGCGACGAGGCCGCGCCCCCGGCACCCGACACCTCCGACGACGCCACCGGCGACACGTCCGGCGACGGCCCCTCCGCAGGTCTGATCGCGGGCCTCGCCGCGGTCTTCGCCCTCGGTGCGGCCGCCGTCTGGCAGGCCCGCCGTCGCCGCGGCTGACGCTGAACATGAGGCATAGGGGCGGGGCCGTGCGCGGGGCGAAGGGGGCGAGGGGAGCCGTCGCCGCCGCGCGGGCGGGCCTGGTCGCTCCTGAGGCCGGGCGGCGGAGTGACGCGCTGCACTCCGGTGCCTGGTGGGTGTGGGCGCTGGGCCTGGCCACCGCGGCGTCGCGGACGACCAACCCGTTGCTGCTCGGGCTGCTGATCGCGGTCGCGGGATATGTGGTCGCGGTGCGCCGTACGGACGCGCCGTGGGCGCGCAGCTATGGGGCCTTCGTCAAGCTGGGGCTCGCCGTGATCGCGATCAGGCTCGGGTTCGCGGTCTTCCTCGGCTCGCCGATCCCCGGCACACACGTCCTGTTCACGCTGCCCGAGGTGCCGCTGCCGGAGTGGGCGAAGGGAGTTCGGATCGGCGGCCGGGTCAGCGCGGAGAGCCTGCTGTTCGCGCTGTACGAAGGGCTGAAGCTGGCCACCCTGCTGATCTGCGTGGGCGCGGCGAATGCACTCGCCAACCCGGTGCGGCTGCTGAAGTCCCTGCCGGGCGCGCTGTACGAGGCGGGGGTCGCGGTCGTGGTGGCGATGACCTTCGCGCCGCAGCTGATCGCGGACGTACAGCGGCTGCGGAAGGCGCGGCGGCTGCGCGGCCGTCCCGACCGTGGTGTGCGGGGGCTGCTCCAGGTCGGGCTGCCGGTCCTGGAAGGCGCCCTGGAGCGGTCGGTCGCCCTTGCCGCGGCGATGGACGCGCGGGGGTACGGGCGTACCGCGCATGTGCCCGTGGCGGTACGGCGCACCACGGCGGCCCTCACGCTCGGCGGGCTGCTCGGCGTCTGCGCGGGAACGTACGGGCTGCTCGCCGCTGAGGGCGCGGGGTTCGGGCTGCCGGTACTGCTGGGCGGGCTCGGCGCGGCGCTCGGTGGGCTGTGGCTCGGGGGGCGGCGGTGCGTCCGTACCCGGTACCGGCCTGACCGTTGGGCGGCGCGCGCCTGGCTGGTGTCGGGGTCCGGGGTGGCCGTGGCGGGGCTGATGATCTGGGCCGCGTCGTACGACCCCGTGGGCCTGCGTCCCGGGGTGATCCCGCTGACGACGCCCGAGCTGCCCCTGTGGCCAGCGCTGTCCGTACTGCTGGGCCTGGCGCCCGCGTTCGTCGCGCCACGACCGGCGCTGCCCGCCCCGGCGAAGGACGCGATGAGCAGCTCGACGAACGACCCGACGGACGACCTGATGAACGACCCACCGAAGGAGACGCCGTGATCCGCTTCGAGAGTGTCACGGTCACCTACGACGGCGTCGATGTCGACGTCCCGGCCGTCCGCGATGTGAACCTGACGATCCCCGAGGGCGAGTTGGTGCTGCTCGTCGGCCCGTCAGGAGTCGGCAAATCGACTCTGCTCTCCACGGTGAGCGGCCTCGTCCCGCACTTCACGGGCGGCACCCTGAGCGGCAGGGTCACCGTCGCCGGTCGGGACACCCGTACCCACAAGCCACGCGAACTGGCCGACGTCGTCGGCACGGTCGGCCAGGACCCGCTGTCGCACTTCGTGACGGACACGGTCGAGGACGAACTCGCCTACGGCATGGAGTCCCTGGGGCTCGCCCCGGACGTGATGCGACGGCGGGTCGAGGAGACCCTGGACCTGCTGGGCCTCGCCGACCTGCGTGACCGCCCGATCGCCACGCTCTCCGGCGGCCAGCAGCAGCGGGTCGCGATCGGGTCGGTTCTCACCCCGCACCCGAGCGTCCTGGTACTGGACGAGCCGACGTCGGCCCTGGACCCGGCGGCGGCCGAGGAGGTACTCGCTGTACTCCAGCGGCTGGTGCACGACCTCGGCACGACGGTCCTGATGGCCGAGCACCGCTTGGAGCGGGTGGTGCAGTACGCGGACCAGGTGGTGCTGCTGCCCGCCCCCGGCCAGCCCCCGGTCATCGGCGCCCCCGCCGACATCATGGCCGTCTCGCCGGTGTACCCCCCGGTCGTCGGCCTGGGCCGCCTCGCCGACTGGTCCCCGCTCCCCTTGTCCGTACGGGACGCCCGCCGCCGAGCGGCACCGCTACGGGACCGCCTGGCGGAGGTACGCCCGCCTGCTCCGGGACCTGCGCCTGCTCCGGCTGCTCCGGCTGCTACGGCAAGCGGGGCTGAGGTCGGCGAGGCAGCTGAGGTTGCTGAGGTCGCCAAGGCCTCCGAGGTCCAGGGCTCCCCCGGCGTACGACGCCGGTTCTCGCTGCTGGGCCGCAGGCGCCGGGCGGTCCAGGTGCCCGGGGCCGGGGCAGCCGGGCGCGCCGAGTCGAGTCCCGGTCCGGGCCCGGACCAGCCGCTCGCGGCCGTCGCCGCCGTCGCGGCGCTCGCCGTACGCCGAGGGCGGGTACCGGCGCTGCGCCGGGTGGACCTGACCGTCGCCCCGGGCGAGACCATCGCCCTCATGGGGCGCAACGGCGCCGGAAAGTCGACCCTGCTCGCCACCCTCGTCGGCCTGCTCGAACCGACGGCGGGCTCGGTCCACGTCGGCGGCGCGGTCCCGCACCGTACCGGGCCACGGGAACTGATCCGGCGCGTGGGCCTCGTACCGCAGGAGCCACGCGACCTGCTGTACGCGGACACCGTGGCCGGTGAGTGCGCGGCCGCCGACCGTGACGCGGACGCCGCGCCCGGCAGTTGCCGCGCCCTGGTGTCCGAGCTGTTGCCCGGCATCCCGGACGACACGCACCCGCGCGACCTCTCCGAGGGCCAGCGCCTGACCCTCGCCCTGGCCGTCGTCCTCACCGCCCGCCCCCCGCTGCTGCTCCTGGACGAGCCGACCCGCGGCCTGGACTACGCGGCCAAGGCCCGTCTGGTGGCGGTGCTGCGCGGCCTCGCCGCCGAGGGGCACGCGATCGTGCTGGCCACGCATGATGTGGAGCTCGCCGCCGAACTCGCCCACCGGGTGGTGATTCTCGCCGAGGGTGAGGTCGTCGCGGACGGCGCGACCGCGGACGTGGTCGTGTCCTCGCCCGCCTTCGCGCCGCAGGTGACCAAGATCCTGGCCCCGTACCACTGGCTCACGGTGACCCAGGTCCGTACGGCACTGGCGCTGGCAGGCACCGAGTGACCCCAATCCCCCAGGCCAAGGCTGTGCGCCTGGGCGCCCGCTCCGTCGCGGCGCTGGTCCTGGTGAGCGCCGTCGGCGTCGTCGCCTTCGGCTGGCCGCTGCTCGCCGACCAGGGCTCCCAGCTCACGGCGCACGCGCAGGACGCCCCCTGGCTGTTCGCGGCGCTGCTGCCGCTGCTGGTCGGTGTGGTCGCCGCCACCATCGCCGAGAGCGGCCTCGGCGCGAAGGCGGTGGCGATGCTGGGCGTCCTGGCGGCGGTGGGCGCCGGGCTGCGCCCGCTGGGCGCGGGTACGGCGGGCCTGGAGCCGATGTTCTTCCTGATGGTGCTGGCGGGGCGGGTACTCGGGCCGGGCTTCGGCTTCGTACTCGGCTCGGTGACGATGTTCGCGTCCGCGCTGCTCACCGGTGGGGTGGGGCCGTGGATGCCGTTCCAGATGCTGTCGATGGGGTGGGTCGCGATGGGCGCGGGCCTGCTGCCGGGCCCTGAGCGCCTACGCGGCCGCGCGGAGCTGGCGCTGCTGGCGCTGTATGGCGCGGCGGCCTCCCTGGCGTACGGCACCGTGATGAACCTGTACGGCTGGACCCTGATCCCCGGACTCGGCTCCGGGATCTCCTTCCAGGCGGGTGACCCGCTCCACGAGAACCTGGTCCGGTTCCTCGCGTACTGCCTGGCCACGTCGCTGGGCTGGGACCTGGGCCGGGCGGTCGTCACGGTCCTGCTGACGGTGGCGGTCGGCCCCGCCGTACTGAAGGCGCTGCGCCGGGCGACCCGACGGGCGGCATTCGAGGCGCCGGTGGCCTTTACGTCCGTGACGGCGGCCACAAAAACACCCGCGCGACAGTGACGCGGCGGTGACGCGGCAGTGAGGAGTCACTGGCTGTCCGTTACATCCGGGCCCGCCATGGGTGAAGCGGCCCACAGGACCTTGGTCCTCCACTAACGGGAATAGGAGGGCACCGGACGCACCAGCAAGCCCCTGGGGGCCGGGACCTCTCGCCCCGGGTGCGAGGCTGCCTAGTAGGAGGGGTCATTGCGGCGACGTAACAGCCCTGCTCCACTGGAGTCATCGCAGGGCGCCGCCTGGCCACACGCCGACGGCGCCTCCGCATTGCCCCCACCACTCCCCCGAGCGGCACCGGCATGCCTGCGACCCCCTGTTCCCTACGGAAGGATTTCCGTGCTCGTGTCCGCCGCGCCGTCCATCTCCCGCCTCCGCCGTATCGCCACCCTCTCGCCGAAGAAGGCCGCCACCGCCGCGACCGTGGGCCTGGCCACCGCCGGCCTGCTCTTCGCCACCGGCCCGGTCGCCCAGGCCGCCACCCCGGCGACTGCCACCGCTGCCGCTCCCACGGCCGCGAAGGCCACGAAGGCTGCGGCGAGCGGTTCGGCGAAGTCGATCGCGCGCAAGCTGATCAAGAGCGACGCCCAGTTCGCGGCGTTCAGCAAGATCATCGAGCACGAGAGCGGCTGGGACCACACCGCGACCAACCCCTCCTCCGGCGCCTACGGCCTGGTCCAGGCCCTGCCCGCCTCGAAGATGTCCTCGGCGGGCTCGGACTGGAAGACCAACCCCAAGACCCAGATCAAGTGGGGCCTGGACTACATGAACGACCGCTACGGCAGCCCCATCCAGGCCTGGAGCTTCTGGCAGGCCAACGGCTGGTACTGATCCAGCCAGCGAGCCAATCGACCGCAGGCACGGCGAAGGCGGCCCCCCGCACAGCGGGGCGGCCGCCTTCGCCGTGCCTGCGGTTTCACCATCCGCACCCGCCAGCCGCCAGCCGCCCAAGGAGTGACCCGCGCGGCGGCGCGCGGGTGAAGATCCGACGTTCCGGGTGAGTCCGCCGAATGCCATGGGGCGCCCAGCGTAAGCGCGGTATGCGCGACCTTGCTGTTGGGCGGCGCGGCCCAGGCCTCCGCCGATACCCAAGGTCCGACAAGGACCTCGACCTCGCCATCGCCATCGCCAGGCTGATCGTCATGATGACGAAGCTCAGCGACGCGTCAAGCATCCACCTCTTCATCCAGGATCAAGCGGTGACGATGACCGCGATCGCCCTGGCAGAAAGCGGCGGCCAGAGCAACTGAAGCCAGACGCCCGCCCGCCTCGGTGTGCGAGCTGGCGGCGGCTGAGAGGCCGACATTCGTGGCGTCATACGACCTCAGCCCGATCATGCGCTGCGCCAAGCGCAGCACATGACCGGGGCGGGGCGGGGCGGGGCGTCGTCGGGGTGACCCAGTGTCCGCGAGGGTGCGGGGATGGCCGCCCTCTAGTCGCAATGGTCGCGGGGCCGGGCCGGCCGTCAAGGGCGCTCCCTTTGGTCGCGTCGGCTGCGCCGATTCCGCTGTCGCTCCACCCTTGACACCCGACCCGTCCCCGCTCTGCAGACCGTGGGAGGACGGCCCAGGGGAGGCGGCGGCGAAGGCGAGGAAGTGGCGCGCGTCTCGCTGCCGGGTGCGGATTGGTTGTTGGGGCGCACGCGGGAGGTGGGTGGCCCGACACCGGCTCAGCGACTGCCGGCGGTGGGGGTCTGGGGTGCGCACGAGGGGGGTGGGGTGGTCCGACACCGGCTCAGCGACTGCGGCTGGTGGGGTGACCGGTGCGCCCGAAGGCTGAGTGGGTTGTGTGCCCCGGCTCGGCGGCTGCGGGCCGTGGGGTGATCCGAGCGCACAGGGGCCGGGTGGGAGTGTGACCCCGGCTCAGCGGCTGCCGACCAGCGGGTGACCGGGCGCGCGAGCGGCGCGTGGGTGGTGGCGCCCGGGCTGGCGGCCACCGGCCGGTG
>NZ_WHOM01000069.1 GCF_009739465.1 Streptomyces apocyni | reverse complement strand
CCACGCCAGGCCGCGTCCCAGTCGTCCGGGGCGCGCCCAGGAGGCACCGGAGGCGTGTACTGCGGCGGGGGCGGCACCGGCGCACCGGGCCCACGCCCAGCACCGCCGTCACCACGAGCACCGCCCGCGCCACCCGCACCACCCACGCCAGCCGCGCCCCCACCGGGCGCGCTGACCTTCGGCCGCCCGCCCCGGCGCGCCTCGATCATCGCCACCGAGCGCTCCGGCAGCCAGGCCGACGCCGTACCGCTGTCGTCCGAGCCGGACGCGAACAGGTGCGGCGCGAGCTGGGCCTGCAGGTCAGCGGGGCTGGGCCGCATGGTGGCTTCCATGTGCATGCAGTCCTCGATGAGCGGCCGCAGCTCCGGAGGCAGTCCCTCCAGGTCCGGGCCCTCGCGCAGCAGCATGAAGACCGTCTCGACGGGGTTGGCGCCATGGAAGGGCGCGTGCCCCGTCGCCGCGAAGACGAGGGTCGAGCCGAGCGAGAAGACATCGCTGGCGCCGGTGACGCTACGCGAGTCCTTCGCCTGCTCGGGCGACATGTACGCGGGCGTGCCGACGGCCACGTTGGTCATGGTCAGCCGGGTGTTGGAGACCCCGGACGCGATACCGAAGTCGATGACCCGCGGGCCGTCCTCGACGACCAGGACGTTGGACGGCTTGAGGTCGCGGTGCACCAGGCCCGCGCCGTGGATGGACTGCAGCGCCTCGGCGATCCCGGCCGCCAGCCAGCGCACCGCCTCGGCCGGAAGCGGCCCGCACTCGTTCACTATCTCCTCGAGCGAGGGCGCGGGAACGTACGCGGTGGCCAGCCAGGGCACAGCGGCGCGCGGGTCGGCGTCCACGACGGCGGCGGTGTAGAAGCCGGACACGGCCCTGGCCGCTTCGACCTCCCTGGTGAAGCGGACGCGGAACAGCTGGTCCTCGGCGAGCTCAGTCCTGACCGTCTTGATCGCCACGCGTCGGCCGGACGCCGAGCGCGCGAGATAGACAAGACCCATGCCGCCGGCACCGAGCCGTCCCAAGACCTCGAACGGACCGATCCGTCTCGGATCGTGCTGCGTCAGCTGATCCAACACCTTGCCTGCCACCTCCCCGTACAAGATCGCGCGAGACCGCGCCGGGCGCCCTCGGCACACGGCCTCCGGTCAGCGTCTCACCACAGCGCCCCAACGACGGCACGCACCCCGATTGTTCCTGTCCGAGGCGAGGGTTGCGAACCCGGGGCAGGATCGGGGTGTCTAGCCTAAGAAGGGCGATAAGGCGATAACCGGCCATTCCCTCCCAAGCTCCTTCCAAGCCCCTCCCGAGCTTCTCCTCAGTCCCTCCCCAGCCCTCTCAGTCCTGAAGGATGGCGAAGGCCGCACCCTGATTGTCCACCAGCGCGGCCATCCGACCGTACGGAATATCGAAGGGCGCCGCCTTGACGCGCCCACCGAGCCGCTCGACGTGGGCCGCCGCGGCGTCGCAGTCACTGACGGTGAAGTACGTCAGGAAGTGCGCGGGCATCTCGGCCGGGAAGCTGCCCGCGACCACCGAGCGGCCCGCGATCGCGGTGTCGGGACCTGGCTCGCTTCCGGGCAGTGACCAGGTACGGAAGTCGACGCCCGCGTCCTCCAGGTCAAAGCCGCCGTAGCCGAAGACACCCTCGTAGAAGGCGTCGACCAGGGCCGGGTCGCGTGAGTACACCTCGGTCCAGCAGAAGGACCCCGGCTCGCCCTTCTTCTCGAACCCGTGATGCGCACCGCCCTCCCAGAGCCCGAATACGGCGCCCTCCGGGTCGGTGGCCAGCGCCATCGTGCCGTACGGGCCGATCGGGATCGGCTCCGTGACCAGTTGCCCGCCCGCGTCCCTGATCCGGGCGGCGACGGCACGGGCGTCCGGGGTGGCGAAGTAGACCGTCCAGACCGTGGGCAACCGCCCGTCCCGTTTGGGCGCGAGCGCGGCGACGGCCTTGCCCTCGCTGTACGCCTGCACATACCGGCCGTACTCGGGCCCCACGCGCTCGTCGAAGGTCCAGCCGAACAGCTCCCCATAGAAGCGCTTGCCCGCCTCGACGTCAGGGAGCAGCGCGTCCACCCAGCAGGGGGCACCCTCGGGGTACCCCGAGGGTGCGGCGCCCGCGGCCTCCCCACCGGCCTCCCCACCGGCCTTCTGTCTGGCCTTCTGTCCGGCCTCCCCACCGGCTCCTTCTGCGGCTGCGGCTGCGGCTGCGTCGGCCATGGGCCCTGGTCCTTCCCGTACGGCGGGGCTCTGCGCTGCCCGGCACACACTCAACGTAACGGGATCTCGCGCACCGCGCCCCTTCCCACACGTCCCCACCCCTGCCCAGACCTCCCCGCACCCCATTTGCAGTCGGCCGAATCGCGCGCCGATCACCCCTCGGTAAGCTGACGGCATGACAGGACAGGTACGTACCGTCGACGGCCGAGTCGCCGGGCGGCGCGGTCAGGCGACGCGTCAGAAGTTGCTCGACTGCCTCAGCGAAATGCTCAGTTCGTCCCCATATCGGGACGTCAAGGTCATCGATGTGGCCCGCAAGGCGGGCACCTCGCCCGCGACCTTCTACCAGTACTTCCCCGACGTCGAAGGCGCCGTCCTGGAGATCGCCGAACAAATGGCGGCGGATGGGGCGGGGTTGACCGACGTACTCGCCAACCGCTCCTGGGTCGGCAAGTCCGGCTGGCAGGCCGCGCAGGACCTGGTCGACGGATTCCTCGACTTCTGGCGCAGGAACGAAGCGATTCTGCGGGTGGTCGACCTGGGTGCGGCCGAGGGCGACAAGCGCTTCTACAAGATCCGCATGAAGATCCTCAACTCGGTCACCAACTCCCTTACGGACACGGTCAAGGAGCTGCAGTCCAAGGGGAAGGTGGACAAGGAGGTCAGCGCGGCGGCGATGGCCGGGTCGCTGGTCGCGATGCTCGCGGCGGTCGCATCGCATCAGAAGGGGTTCCAGACCTGGGGTGTGAAGCAGGCGGAACTGAAGCCGAATCTGGCGCTGTTGGTGCACCTGGGCATCACGGGGCGCAAGCCGACGAAGTAGCCCTGCCCCTATTCCCTGCCGTTCCCTGCTATCCCCTGCCCCTGTCCTCTGTTCTGTCTGCCGATGCCTGGCAGCGGTCACTGCGAGGTGACCGCTGCCAGGCATCTGGCGTGTGGGGGCTGGCATCAAGCGTCAACCAAGGGACTTCCGCCGCTCCAGCCGGAACAGCCGGATCTCGCGATCCACCCGCGCCTGGTACGTGGCGTAAGGCGGCCAGAACGCCAGCACCGCCTGCCACGCAGTCGCCCGTTCCTTCCCCGCCAGCAACCGGGCCCGTACCGGAATGTCCGTCCCCTTCCAGTTCACCTCGGCATCCGGATGTGCCAGCAGGTTCGCCGTCCAGGCGGGATGACCCGGCCGCCCGAAGTTGGAGCCAACCAGCACCCACGTCCCGGAACCCTCCTCCGGCATACAGGCCAGCGGCGTATGCCGAGGCAGCCCGCTCTTCGCGCCACGGGCGGTGAGGATCACACCTGGCAGCATCCGCGCGCTCAGCAGCACCTTGCCGCGCGTCAGCCGATGGACCACCCGGTCCATCGCGGGGACGAAGTGCGGGGCGACCTTCGCGAAGGCCCGCGTGGAGGACACCTTCTGCATCATCCGCACCCCCACGGAAGACGACGCCGACGGGGACGGGGACGGGGACATCACACCGCCACCCCCTCAGTCGCGCCCCCACCCACCGCGAAGACCCCCGCCCCCTCCGCCGCATGCGCCCGCAGCCGATGCACCGGCCCGAACAGCAGCTCATCCCCCGCCGCCCGCTTGAAGTACAGGTGCGCCTCGTGCTCCCAGGTGAACCCGATCCCCCCGTGCAGCTGCACCGCCTCCCCCGCGGCGGTACGCAACGCCTCAAGCGCCTGCGCCAGCGCCAGCCCCGCCGCCGAGGGGTCCCAGGCCGCGTAGTACGCCGCCGAGCGCGCCGCCTGCACGGCCACGTACACATCGGCGAGCCTGTGCTTGACCGCCTGGAAGGACCCGATCGCCCGCCCGAACTGCTCGCGCTGCCGCACGTATTCAACGGTCCGTTCCAACGCCCGGTCCGCCGCCCCCACCGCCTCGGCGGCAAGCACGGCCGCCGCGGTACGCCCGGTGGCGGCCAGCGCGTCCGCGACCGACTCCGTCTCATCCGAGCCGAGCAACTCCGCCGCCGCGTGCCGAAGTTCGACGCGCGCCTGCGGCCGCGTCTCGTCCAGCGCGGTCTGCCGTACCGCCGAGACCCCGACCGCCGTGGCCCGTACGAGGAACAGGAGCGTACGAGACCGGGCGTACCCCCCGGTGTGCGCGGCGACGACCAGCAGCCCGGCCCGGTGCCCGTCGAGCACCTGCTCAGCCTGCCCGTACAGCCGCCACCCGCCCTCGCCCCCGAACTCGCCGTCGTCCTCACTTTTGCCCTCGCCGCCACCATCCCGCGTGGCCTGCACACCCCCGGCCCGCCCCCCGCCAGCCCAGCACTCAGCAGCGCTCGCACCCCCGACCTGGGCACCCCCGGCCTGGGCACCGGACAGCCCAAGCGCCGTGGCCAGAGCCGCACCCGGCACCACCAACGCCCCGGTCAGCGCCCCCGAGGCCAGCTCCGGCAGCAGCGCACGCCGCTGCGGTTCCGTCCCGAGCTGGGCGATCAGCGGAGCGACCAGCGCGGCCGTCGCGAGCAGCGGCGAAGGCAGCAGCGCGCGGCCCGTCTCCTCGCAGGCGAGGGCGAGTTCGGTCACCGAGCACCCCACCCCGCCGTACTCGACAGGCAGCGCGAGCCCCGGCAGGCCCAGCTCCCGCGCCAGCGTCAGCCACAGTTCCTCGTCGTGCCCGGCGGCGGTACGTACCGCCGCCTTGACCTCATCCGGGCCACAGCGCTTGGCGATCAGTTCGCGCAGGGTGCGGCGGATCTCGTGCTGCTCCGCGGTGAAGGCGGCGTCCATCGGCGGTCCTCCCCATCTGACGGGCCGTCATGCTAGGCCCCTACCCCACAGATGCCCAGAGCCCGAACAGCCAGTTCTTGGCAGTGATCTGATGTACCGTCAGATTCATGCCAACCCACCCACCGCCCACCCGCCGAGTAGCGATAGCGGGCGCCGCCCTAGCCGACTGCGGCCGCGTGGACGACGCAACCCCCTACGCCCTGCACGCCCAGGCCGCCCGCCGCGCCCTGGCCGATTCCGGCCTGGACAAACACCTCATCGACGGCTTCGCGTCGGCGGGCCTCGGCACCCTCGCCCCCATCGAGGTCGCCGAGTACCTGGGCCTGCGCCCGACGTGGGTCGACTCCACCTCCGTCGGCGGCTCCACCTGGGAGGTGATGGCGGCCCACGCGGCGGACGCCATCGCGGCCGGGCGCGCGAACGCCGTACTGCTCGTCTACGGCTCCACCGCCCGCGCCGACATCAAGGCGGGACGCCGCACCTCCAACCTCTCCTTCGGCGCACGCGGCCCCCTCCAGTTCGAGGTCCCCTACGGACACTCACTCATCGCCAAGTACGCGATGGCCGCCCGCCGCCACATGCACGCGTACGGCACCACCCTGGAGCAGCTCGCCGAGGTCGCCGTACAGGCACGGGCCAACGCCGCGCACAACCCGGACGCCATGTTCCGCGACCCGATCACGGTCGACGACGTCCTGACCGGCCCGGTGATCGCGGACCCCTTCACCAAGCTGCACTGCTGCCTACGGAGCGACGGTGGCGCGGCGGTGCTCCTGGTGGCCGAGGAGTACGTCGCCGACTGCGCGAAGGCCCCAGTGTGGGTTCTGGGAGCGGGCGAACACGTCTCGCACACCACGATGTCCGAGTGGGAGGACTTCACCGTCTCCCCAGCAGCGGTCAGCGGCCGCCTCGCCTTCGAGCGGGCGGGCGTACGCCCGGCCGACATCGACATCGCCCAGCTCTACGACGCCTTCACCTACATGACCCTGGTGACCCTGGAAGACCTCGGCTTCTGCGCCAAGGGCGAGGGCGGCACCTTCGTCGAAAAGGGCCGCCTGACCCTCACCGGCGACCTCCCAGTCAACACGGACGGCGGCGGCCTCTCAGCCCAGCACCCCGGAATGCGCGGCCTGTTCCTGCTGGTGGAGGCGGTACGGCAGCTACGCGGCGAGGCAGGCGACCGCCAAGTCCGCAAGGCGGGCGGCCGACTCCCGGAACTCGCTGTGGCTTCGGGTACGGGCGGCTGGTTCTGCTCCTCGGGGACGGTCGTACTGGGCAGGGGCTGACGGCGGAATACCGTGGCGGGCACCGGTCGTTGAGCGAGCAGAACCCGTACGACCAACCGCAGAAGGAGCGTCTCCCGGTGGCCCTGACCCGTGAAGAGCGTGAGCAGTTCCTCGCCGAGCCCCACATCGCCGCGCTGGCTGTGGACGGCGGGGAAGGACGAGCGCCGCTGACCGTCCCGATCTGGTACCAGTACGAGCCGGGCGGCGACATCTGGGTACTGACCGGCCAAGGCTCGCGCAAGCACGAACTACTCGCCGCAGCGGGCCGGTTCACCCTCATGGTCGACCGCGTCACACCCACGATCCGGTACGTGTCCGTCGAGGGCCCGATCCTGGAGATCGCCCCCGGCACCCATGACCAGCTCGTGGAGATGTCGTCCCGCTACCTGCCCGCCGACAAGGTCGACGACTACGTCAAGTACTCCGAGGAGACCCTCGGCGAGAACGTGATCATCCGCATGCGCCCGCAGCGCTGGCTCTCCTCGGACCTCGGATCGGTCTGAGCGCCCGTCGAGGCCGCCGAGCGCGCTGAGCTGCTCCCCACTTCCGCCGCGTGGACGGCCGACCACAAGGGTCAGGACTGAACGGCGAGGCCCAGGAAGGCAGTCCAGGCGGCGGGCGTCGCGGTGAAGGTGGGCCCGTCCGGGACCTTTGAGTCGCGGATGTGGACGGTGTGGGGGCAGGTGGCTACCTCGACGCAGTCGCCGCCCTCGTTGCTGCTGTAGCTGGACTTGCGCCAGTCGTAGGCGACTTCGAGGCACGCGCCGCCCTCGTTGTCGCTATAGCTGCTCTTGAACCACGCCAATTCGGCGTTCATAGCTGATCCGCCATCCTCTCGATCCGTTCCGCGGACCCCCAGGGCGTGAGCGCCTGGGCCCGCATCATGCCGAAGCGGTCGTTGAGCTGACTGACCTGCTGCGGCTTCGAGATCAACGTACCGCCGCCTGGCCGATCCACGTAGGCGAAGTTGCGACCTTCTGGAGTACTGAGCAGCTGCATCGAGCCTTGCAGCCCCGCGTGCACATGCCTGTCCGTAGGCATCACCTGCACCATCAAGTGGTGCATCCCGCGCATGCACTCCAGGACGTGCAGCAGCTGTCCCCGCAGCACCTCGCGGCCCCCGATGGGACGTTGCAGCACAGACTCCTCGATCACGTACCCGATCATGGGCAGCGGGTTGCGGGTCAGCACCGCCTGCCGTTCCAGCCGCGCCACCACGTTCTTCTCGATATCGGCCTCGGTCAGCTGCGGCACCCGCACCTCATACAGCGCGCGAATGTAGTCCTCGGTCTGGAGCAGCCCGGGGAACAGCATGTTCTCGTACGCGCTGATGCTCGCCGCGACCTTCTCCAGCCGCACCCACCCCACAAACGTCGGCGGGTACTTCTCCTCCTCCATCAGCGGGATGCAGGACTTCAGCGCACCCCGCGCGTCCATCACCACGTCCGCGTCCCGCAGGAAGTCCGACGTGGGGATGCGTTCGCCCCGCTCGTACGCGCCCGCCAGGGACTCCGAGATGAGCAGCCGCTCGGAAACGTCCTTCCGCGTCAGCCCGGCCCGCGCCCGGAAGTTCTTGATCAGGTCCCCGACGTGCTGCCGAGCCGGGGACGGCTGCACGCTACTCGTCCCACTGGTTTCACTCGTCGCCACAACGGCCACCGCCCTCTCCACACCGCCCCGATGTGTACCGTGTCCTCCTGGTCACGCTACGCAACAGGCCGGACCCTCGTAGCCATGACGAGCAAAAACACCCCCAACTGGGTACCAACCACCGGCATCCAACTCCGCAAGACCGGCGTCTACTTCGACGCCATCCGCGTCCGAGGCGTACACGGAGAGGCCGTGCTGCACCACCTCGTCGCACTCACCGAGGGCAACCCCGGACCCGTCGTACGGGAGATCTCCGGCGGTCGCTGGACGTACTTCCTTCTCGCGCCCGGCGCGAGCCGGGGCCACGACTGGCCACCCGGAGCGAAGTGCTTCGGGCCAACCGCGCGGGACCAGTACATCGGCGTCCCGGCCGCGCGCGGGAACACGTACCCGTTGAGCTGGCGCTGCGGGGCGCCGGTCGTGGGGGAGTTCGTCGATGCCGCGCTGCTGCATCTGGTGGTCATGGCGCAGCTCTGTGCGGGGCTGCCCGATTGAGGGCGATCGGGGCTCGCAGCGGGCCGACCGGGCCGGAGAGACCGGCCCGGTCGGCGACAGGCAGGCAGGCAGACAGGCCTACTTCAGCCCAGCCTCGGCACAGGCCTCCTCATACTTCGGCGTACAGATCTCCGACACCTTGAAGAACCCGTCCTCCAGCACGGTCTCCTTGATGTCCTTGCGCGTCACCCCGTACACGGTCACGCTCGCCATCCGGATCTTCTTGGTCGTCGGGCTGTCGATCTCGCGCATCGCGAGGGACTCGAACTCGATGTTGCGGCCCTGCGCGACACGCACCGCCATCTCGGCGGCGATCGCGGCCTGATCGCCGTAGGGCTTGTAGACGGTCATGTACTGATCGCCCGTCAGGATGCGGCGTATCGCCGCTAGTTCGGCGTCCTGTCCGGTGATCGGCGGCAGCTCCGTCACCCCCGCCTCCTTCAGCGCCTCGACGATACCGCCCGCCATGCCGTCGTTGGCCGAGTAGACCCCCGCGATGTTGGCGGCGCCGATCTCCGCGATGGCCTCTTCCATGTGGGCCTTGGCGGTCTCCGGCTTCCACGCCTCGGTGTCGTACGACTTCGCGATGGTCACCGAGGTCAGTGCCGAGCTGGCCCCCTTCTTGAAGATCGCGGCGTTCGGGTCGGTCGGCGAACCGTTGATCATGACGATCTTGGTGGTCTTGGCAGGCTCCCCGCCAAGCGCGTACAGGAGTTCCCTGGCCTGGGTCTGGCCGACGGCCTCGCCGTCGAAGCCGACGTAGGCGTCCACCGGACCCTCGGCCAGGCGGTCATACGCGATGACGTGAATGCCCGCGTCCTTGGCCTTCTGCACCGAGTCGCCGATGAGCTTGGCGTCGACCGGGTCGACGATCAGCGTGTCCACCTTGTCGTCGATCATCTTCTCCAGCTGGCGGCTCTGGAGGTCGGCGTCGTTCCCGGCATTGGCGTAGACCAATTCCCCCTCACCTTTGGTGAGCTCGGACACCTGTTTCTTGATGATGGGGTAATCGAATTTCTCGTAGCGCGCGGTCCCCTTCTCCGGAAGGAGTAGACCAATTTTCACGTCGTTGCCCTTGCGCACGGTCGCGCTGCTGCCACTGTCCCCTCCAGACAGCGCACCACCACAGGCCGAGAGCGAGACCACTAGGACGGATGCGGCACTGACCATGGCAGCGCTTCGCATTCGCGTGTTCATTTTACGGATACCTCCCTGACGTGGCCGCGAGGTGCGACCGAGGTGGCCTGAAGCCAAATCGGCTCGCCGCACAGCGTCAAGAGTTGAAGCCACACCGCAATGAAAACGGGTCCGATACTTCTCCACATGAAGCCGAAGAGGGTGGATACCGGACATCCTTGATATCCGTGCGGAGGTGAAGCGCGAGGTGAAGGGGGAGGGAAGGCGGGAGGGAAAGCCGGAGGGACAATAGGCCCCATGCCCCACGACGACTCACGGGCCGCCGAGCCGGTCACCACATTCCGCCGCCTCCTGCACGCCCAGCGGGTGTGGGACACCGAGCTGCCCGCCTTCGACGTGGACACCGCGCCCGCCACGCCGCTCACGCTGTTCCACCGGTGGTTCGCCCAGGCGGTAGCGGCCGGGCAGGTGGAGCCGCATGTGATGCAGCTGGCGACGGTGGACGCGGACGAGAAGGGCCCCTGGCCCGACGTACGAACGCTGATGCTGCACGACGCGGACGAGCGCGGCTGGCACTTCGCCACGCACGCGACCAGCCGCAAGGGCCGCCAGCTCGCGGCCAACCCCGCCGCCGCGCTGCACTTCTACTGGCCGACGCAGGGCCGCCAGATCCGGGTACGGGGACAGGTCACCACCGCCGCACCCGCCGAGGCCCAGGCCGACCTGCACGCACGCTCGACCGGCGCCCTGGCCGCCGCGCTCGTCGGGCACCAGAGCGAGGCGCTCGGCTCACAGGATGAGCTGGCACGGGCGTCCGAGGCCGCGTGGGAGCGCGCGGCAGCCGAGCCGTCGGCGCGGGTCCCGTCCTGGACGCTATACGTCCTGGCCCCGGACGAGGTGGAGTTCTTCCAGGGCGACGCGCGGCGCCAGCACGTACGCCTGCGCTACGAGCGACGACACGAGGGCGGGAGCGGGAGCGGGGGCGAGGACGGGACCACCGTCTGGCGCACGCGACTGCTGTGGCCGTAGCTCAGGGCGGGCGAGCCCGGCATGCGCGTCCTCCGCGACCACGGACGCCCGCCCGGCTCGCCCCGCCCGCCCGCCGTCCCTACGCCGCGAACGCGTACGCCGCGAAGTCCCGTACCGGACGGAAGCCAACCCGCTGGTAGACCCCGTTACTCGTGGGGTTCGCCAGGTCCGCGAATAGCAGCACCTCGGCCGCACCGGCGGCCCGCCCAGCTCGGCTCACCTCGGTCGTGACGGCCCTGGCGTAACCCCGCCCGCGCTGCTCAGGCGGCGTGTAGACGGGCCCGACGCGCACCTGTCCGCCGACAAGCGGGGTACGCCCGGCTATGGCGACGGCCGTGTACGCACCGTGTCCGTACCCCTCGCCGGTCGGCGTCTCCCACAACGTGATCCCGCCATAGGCGAGGCGACTGTCGACCCACGCACCAGAGTCCCTCACGGTGGTCTCCCCCAGGCCACGCAGGAACTCCGAATGCCAACGCATCAGGAGCCCACGATCGGCCCGCGTAGCGATCCGAGCGCGGCCCGGCGGGACGGGCAGCGGCGGGGTGACCGTCTCCAGCCGGTACAGCCGCTCCTGCCGACTGACCGCGACGGCGGCCCCAGTGCCCTCCGCCCAGGCTTCGGCGAACGCCTCGGCGGTCGGGGATGCGGCGAACACCCCGGCCAGCTCCTGGTCCCTGAGGTGCCCGGCAAGCTCTGCGGCGGCGGCCGCGGGCACCGGGCTGACATGCGGCGCATGCGGCGGCGTCCACACGAACGCACCGACGACGCCGTGCTCCCCGCTCCCGCCCCCGCCCTCGCCCTCGCCCTCGCCCTCCGCAATCAGGTCCCCAAACAACGGCGCCCCACCGCCATACGCCCCCAACCCGCGCGAACGCAGCGTCTCCGTAACGCTGAGCAGCACGGTGTGCGCCACGGGATCGGAGTCGAAGAAGCCCCCAGCCCGCGCCAAAAAGACATCGAGATCACCAGTGAAGTGCCACCCGGGCCCATACGCAGCAAATGCGACCATGCCCCATGCTCCCCCAACACCCACGCCCCCCGCCGGGGTATTCCAACGCCGAGGGGAGGGGGTGGGGTTGGGCGGGTCGACGTCGTGGTGGACCAGTACCGCAGTGGGCACCGGTGGCCGCCCGGTCCGTCCGATGATGGCAGGTCCGGCCCGGGCATCAAGGGCGCTCCCTACGGTCGCGTCGGCTCCGCCGATTCCGCTAACGCTCCACCCTTGACACCCGACCCGGACCCGCAAGGCTGAGGTACACCGGGCGGCCCAAAAACAGGGCAGCGGGACAGGTGGAGGGTGGTGAGCGTTTGCATGCCGGGTGCGGACTAGTTGTTGGGGCGCACGAGGGGGGTGGGTGGTGCTGCCCCGGCTCAGCGGCTGCGGCTGGTGGGGGGACCGGGCACGTGGGCGGTGGTCGGCCGGGGTGGTCGCGGGGGTGCGGTTGTGGGTGTGGCCTGTCCGTGTCGGTGCCTGCCGCCCCGGTGGGGAGGCAGGCAGGGGCGGTGGTCTGCTGTCGGCCGTTGCCCACGCCCAGCGCGTGACGCCGAGCAAGGGCCGGGGCAGGGTCGGTGAGTCGAGCTGGGGGCTGCTCGGCGGCCCCATCCCACCCCTGTCGGACGTAAAAGGAGACTTTGGTACAGCAAGCCGCCCCTTTTGCCCGGCTTTTGGTGTACCAAAGTCGCACTTCCCTCCCCGACCTGACCCCACCAGCCCCACACCACAACGCCCCACCAGTCTCAGCGGGCTCTTCCTCGGTGGCAGCCTGGGCTTAGGACCGTCGGCCGCCGAACTGCCAGTCGTGGACCTCGATGTCGGCGTAACGGTCCGGGGGCAGGAGGGCTCGTGCCGTTGCCGGGTCCGGGGCCCGGACCAGTGCGGCCGTGCCCAACCAGGTGGCGCCGTCGTCGGACAGCAGGGGGCCGTACGCGATCAGCTCGTCGCGGTCGGGTGGTACGTCGGCATCGGCGGCCTGGCCCGAGCCGAGGCCGAGGACCAGGTAGCGGTTGCCCCCAGTCCGACCTCCGGCGAAGTCCCACATGGTGCGCCCCAGCGTGTTGTGCCACCGGCGCAGCAGCACGTCCCGGTACACGCCAGCCTGGTGGTTGGGCTCGTCGAAGGCGAACGCTCGGGCGGCAGCGGGATCTGGCAGGTCGATGATGTGCACGCTGCCGGACGGCGTCTCCCCATCGCTGGCGAAGGTCGGACCGCGAGCGATCATCTCCTTCACGTACCGGTCCATGTAGGCCCAGTGCTCTTCCAGCAACTGTTCACGCAAGGGGACGGAGCCGGAACGATCACGGTGGTAGCAGAAGAACTCCATGGCCCAGAGACTCTCCCAACATGCGGTCGCGTCTCAACGAGCTTTAGCAACAACGATCACAGCCAGCCCATCCCTTCATGCCCACCCAAAGCCCCCACGGCCTGCGGCCGCTGAGCCAGTGTCGAGCCGACCTGCCCCACTCGTGCGCACCGGACACCCCCCACCACCCGCAGCCGCTGAGCCGGGCGGCACTACCCCGCCCCTCCCGTGCGTACCCGTGGCCCCAACCAGCCGCAGACGCTGAGCCGGTGTCGGACCACCCACCCCCCTCATGCGCACCCTCGGCCCCCACCACCCGCAGCCGCCGAGCCGGTGTCGCACCACCCCACCCCCCTCATGCGCCCCAACAACCAATCCGCACCCGGCACGCAAACACCCGCCCCTCCCCCACCCCTCCCGCTGCCCCGCTTTTGGGCCGCCCGGTGTACCTCGCCCTCGCGGGTCCGGGACGGGTGTCAAGGGTGAAGCGAAGCGCAATCGGCGAAGCCGACGCGACCAAAGGGAG
>NZ_WHOM01000068.1:233310-253636 GCF_009739465.1 Streptomyces apocyni | reverse complement strand
GTGGCTGGTCACCAGCGGCGACGAATCCGACGCCACCCCCTCGGGCACAGAGACATCAGCCCCGGCCACGCCCTGAGCCCGACGCCTGGGCCCCGGCTGTCTGAGCCCTGGCAGCCCTGAGTCCGGCGCCCTGAGCCCCGGCGGCTTGGCCCTGGCGCCCTGAGGCTCCGGCGGCCTGGGCCCGATGCCCCGAGTCCCGGCGGCTGACCCGCCCGGGGAGGATCGGTTCGAGTTGCCGTTAGGCTGGTGTCGTGGCAGTCGTCGACGTATCCGAAGAGCTCAAGTCCCTCACCACGACCATGGGGTCGATCGAGGCCGTCCTGGACCTCGAGAAGCTGAGGGCCGACATCGCCGTGCTCGAGGAGCAGGCCGCGGCCCCGTCCCTGTGGGACGACCCGGAGGCGGCGCAGAAGATCACCAGCAAGCTGTCCCACCTCCAGGCCGAAGTCCGCAAGGCGGACTCCCTGCGGTCGCGGATCGACGACCTCGGGGTGCTCTTCGAGCTCGCCGAGGCCGAGGACGACGCGGACACCCTCGCCGAGGCCGAGGCCGAGCTCGCGGACGTCCGCAAGGCCCTGGAGGAGATGGAGGTGCGGACGCTCCTCTCCGGTGAGTACGACGAGCGCGAGGCGCTCATCACCGTACGGGCCGAGGCGGGCGGGATCGACGCCGCGGACTTCGCCGAGCAGCTGCAGCGGATGTACCTGCGCTGGGCCGAGCGGCACGACTACAAGACCGAGATCTACGAGACCTCGTACGCGGAGGAGGCGGGCATCAAGTCGACCACCTTCGTGATCCACGCCCCGTACGCCTACGGCACCCTCTCCGTCGAGCAGGGCACCCACCGCCTCGTCCGTATCTCGCCCTTCGACAACCAGGGCCGCCGCCAGACCTCCTTCGCGGGCGTCGAGGTGCTCCCGGTCGTCGAGACCACCGATGTCGTGGAGATCCCGGAGAACGACATCCGCGTCGACGTCTACCGCTCCTCGGGCCCCGGCGGCCAGTCGGTCAACACCACCGACTCCGCGGTGCGCCTCACGCACATCCCGACCGGCGTGGTCGTCTCCTGCCAGAACGAGAAGTCGCAGATCCAGAACAAGGCATCCGCGCTCCGCGTCCTGCAGGCCCGGCTCCTGGAGCGCCAGCGCCAGGAGGAGCGCGCCAAGATGGACGCCCTCAAGGGCGACGGCGGCAGCTCCTGGGGCAACCAGATGCGCTCCTACGTCCTGCACCCGTACCAGATGGTCAAGGACCTGCGGACGGAGTACGAGGTCGGCAACCCGCAGGCGGTCCTGGACGGCGACATCGACGGGTTCCTGGAGAAGGGCATCCGCTGGCGCAAGCAGCAGGAGCAGCCCGCGAGCTAGGCCCAAGGCCTGCCCGGCCTGCCCTACGCCGTCCCTGAGGGCTTAGGCCTTCAGGGACAGGCGTAGTTGCTCGTCCTCGACGATCCGGCGGGCCAGCGACGCCTCCGAGATGTCCACCGCCTCCGCGACGGACTCGGCGACCTCGCTGCGGCGTGCGTAGACGTCGAAATCGTCCTGCTTCCGCTTGAGGATGTCCAGCAGGCGTTGGTCCACGCTGTCCGTGGCCAGCAGCCGGTGCACCTGCACCCGCCTGACCTGCCCCATCCGGTGCGCGCGGGCGACCGCCTGGGCCTCCAGGGCGGGGTTGAGCTGGGGCTCGCAGAGCACCACCACCGAGGCGGCCTGGAGGTTGAGCCCCGTGCCGCCGGTACGGATCTGGGCCAGCAGGACCGCGTGCCCCGGGGCGTCGGTGAACTCGTCCACCATCGCCTGGCGTTGATCGGCGGGGAGCTCGCCGGTGAGCGGGCCGACCACCCGGCTGGGGCTGAGCCCGGGGCTGGGACTGAGGTCGGAGCCCGGTTCGGAGGCGTCGAGTGCGTGCCGGGCCGTGGCCAGTACCTCCAGGAAGGTGGAGAAGACCACCACCTTCAGACCGTTCTCGGCGGCCTCGGTGACCAGCTCCCGCAGCCGCCGTAGCTTGGCCGAACGAGCCGGGTCGCCATAGGCCGCGCGCCGCATCGCCATGAAGTTCCCCTCGGACACGGCACGGAGATACGCGGCGCGGTCGCTGTCGGAGAACTCCTCCCACTCATCCGCGTGGATCACCCCGGGGAGCTCGGCGAGCACGTCCGGCTGGTTGCGGCGCAGATAGCAGGGGGCCACGGCGGAGCGGAATACCCGGGAGTCGGCGGCGGCTTGCTCATGGCGCATCGAGCGTGCCACGTCCGGGTTGAGGTAGCCGACGAGTGAGCGGAACTCGCCGACGTGGTTCTGCATGGGGGTCCCGGTCAGGAACAGCACCCGGCCCGTGGTCTTGCGCCGCATCAGGGTGAGGACTGACTTGGCCCGCAGGGTCTGGGGGTTCTTGATGTAGTGCGCCTCGTCCACGACGAGCATGCCGAGCGGCAGCCGCGCCGGGATCTTCAGCGTACGCAGCAGGTCGAAGGTGGTGACCAGGACGCCGCCGTGCTCGACCCACGCGGCGAACGCGGCCGCGCGGCCCGGTCCGTGCGCGCGATAGGCGGTCAGCCCGCTCCGGGACTCGACCTCGCGCATCCAGTTGATCAGCACCCCGACCGGGCAGACCACGACGCAGTGGGTGGCGCCCTCGGCGGCGCGCAGATGCGCCAGCGCGGCGATCGCCTGGACCGTCTTGCCCAGGCCCATCTCGTCCCCGAGCAGCACCCGTCGGCGGGCCAGCGCGAAGCGCGCGCCGAAGGCCTGGTAGCCGCGCAGCGACACGTCGAGCAGGGACTCGTCCAGCGGCTGGGCACGGGCCTCGTCCGCCAGGCCGCCCGGGATGAACCCCTCGGTGGACGCGCGGTCCTGCGGCCGGTCCACGACCCGCGCGAGCAGCGTGTAGTACTCGGCCGCCCGTACCTCGAAGTCCAGCCAGGCCCGGTCCGGTTGCTCGGGCCCACGGAGCAGGTCCGTGGCCGCCTGGTCGATCGTCAGGCGTACGCCGTCCGCGTCGGCCTCGGCGAGAGCGCCGAGCAGCGCGCGCAGCTCGGCCTTGGCTGTGGCCCGCCCTTCCTTGCCCGCGAGCAGCAGTTGCCACCGGGACCGGGTGGGCTTGGCGCCCTCGCTGTGCGGCCGCAGGGCCTGGATGGTGCGCTCGGCTACGGCGATGGCGTCGGCGATGCCGGGCCCGGCGAGCAGCAGCCGGTTCAGGGCCAGGACGAGGGCGTTGTGCCGTGGGTCGTCCTTGGCGTCGACGTCGATGCGTACGGCCACCGCCTCCGCCGTGGCGCGGGCCAACTGTTCGGCGGCGGCACGGGCTTGGCCCACGGTCTGGGCGCCGATGCCGGGCACCCCGCGCAGGTGATACGGCTCGGCCTCCAGGACCTGCCCCACCGAGAGATATCCGGCGCGCTCCAGCGCCACGACGGCCGACTCCCGCAACTGACCCCGGGTCACATCCCGTAGCCGGGCCAGCGGCAGCGCGGCCAACTCGGCGCGGGCCAGCTCTGCCTCGAGCCCGGCCACGGCTTTCCGTACGGCGTCCAGGGCGCGCTGGTGCTCCTCGCGGAGCGCCCCGGCGGCGCGCAGCAACTCCTCGGCCCGTCGCAGCACGGCCCTGGCCGACTTCCCGACGGGCACCGGCAGTTGTTCCACACCCACCTTGCTCGTCCCGCTCCTGGCTCGTCCCGTTCCCGCCTTGGCTCGCCCCATCGTCGCATCGGGGCGAGGGATGGGGGATGCGTAGGGTCTGTGGTGAATGCGTCACAGTCGTCGACACCTCTACGGGGCAACTAATGATCAATCGGACATCACTCCCGGATCGTTCTTGACGTAACTCTTAACTCTGGACAGGCTGCTGGGCAGCATGCGTATGTCTGGGGCTGGCGTGACGGGGTGGGATGCACAGCCTTGTTCGAGGCGATCCCGCGAGATGAACTCCCCCGCAGGGCCGTGGTCCCGCATATGGCTGCTCCATTGATGCGAACAGCTACTGGGGGTTCCAGCAGATGACGAAGAAGACGCGAGTCCGCGTGGCGCGGATTGCCGCAGGTGCGGTGATCGCGGCCGGCGCCTCGCTGACGGCGGCGGGCGCCGCTTCGGCGGCCGGGGCGGATGTTCCCGGCCTCGGCGTGAGCGCCCAAGCGGCCGCCGATGAGGAAGACCCGAGCTGCATTCCGAGCGACCCGTCCTGTGGTGAGGAGGGTGGCACTGGCGGTGGTGAGACGACCACTGGCGGCACTGGCGGTGGTGAGACGACCACTGGTGGCACTGGCGGTGGTGAGACGACCACTGGCGGCACCGGTGGTGGTGAGACGACCACTGGCGGCACCGGTGGTGGTGAGACGACCACTGGCGGCACCGGTGGTGGTGAGACGACCACTGGCGGCACCGGTGGTGGTGAGACGACCACTGGCGGCACCGGTGGTGGTGAGACGACCACTGGTGGCACTGGCGGTGGTGAGACGACCACTGGCGGCACCGGTGGTGGTGAGACGACCACTGGCGGCACCGGTGGTGGTGAGACGACCACTGGCGGCACTGGCGGTGGTGAGACGACCACTGGTGGCACCGGTGGTGGGGAGACGACCACTGGCGGCACCGGTGGTGGGGAGACGACCACTGGCGGCACCGGTGGCAGTACCAGCAGTACGGGCGGCAGCACCGGGGGCAGTGCCACCGGTGGTAACGGGCCCGTGCCTGACGGCTCCAACGGTAACCAGCCCGTCGAGCAGGGCCAGGGCAAGGACGGCCTGACCGACACCGGCGCCGACAAGGGCACCAGTGGCGGCGGCAGCGCCGACACCGGCGGCGGTGCCGACAAGGGCGGCGACGCCGAGAAGGGCGAGCTCGCCGAGACGGGTGCCGGTCAGACCGGCTTCCTGCTCATCGGTGCCGCGACGATGATCGCCGGCGGCGTGGGCTTCCGGATGCTGCCGCGCCTGGTGGGCGGCCGTACCGCCGCCGCGGCCTGATCCAGCGAAAGCAGCAAAAGCAGCGAAGCGGTGAAGCGGTGAAGCGGTAAAGCACTGAGAAGGGCCCGGAGCGTTGCTCCGGGCCCTTCTCGCTGCGATCGATCGACCTCGTACGGTGTCCGCTACGCGGTCTGCGTGGCCAGGAGCGCCATCGCCCCGACCAGCACCACCAGCAGCGCTATCAGCGTCACCGGGTTCAGCCCGGCGAACGGGCCCTGCTGCATACGCTCGCGGTTGGCCCGGCACACAGCGCACCGGCCCTCGGCCACAGGCGCCGCGCAGTTCGCGCACACCAGTCGGTCAAAGGTCATGCGCTGCCTCCCTCGGGCCTGAACGCTTGGTCTCATCACGCGGGTCTCACAGGGAACGGTTCCCCTTACCACTGTGCCAGTTTTCCAGGATTTCGGCGCGACTCGTCGATTCCCTCGGTTTCTGACCGGCCCGGACTGACTCTGATTGGTCCTGGCAGCTCCTGACAGGACCTGGCTGTTCTCCACCGTACGTGAGCCCTATGTGAGGAGGGCATCAGGAGGATGTTCCTCACAAAACACGCAACCCTGGACGCTGACTGCGCCGCACACGCCCCTTCGCGTAGGGTCACGCTCACCTACCCCCGACGCCCCCGAAGCACCGAGGCGCATCCGTGATCCGATTCGACAACGTCTCCAAGACCTACCCCAAGCAGACCCGCCCCGCACTCAGAGATGTCTCGCTGGAGATCGAGCGCGGCGAGTTCGTCTTCCTGGTGGGGTCTTCGGGCTCCGGAAAGTCCACCTTCCTGCGGTTGATCCTCCGCGAGGAGCGAGCCAGCCACGGCCAGGTACATGTCCTCGGCAAAGACCTCGCACGCCTGTCCAACTGGAAGGTGCCGCACATGCGGCGCCAGCTGGGCACCGTCTTCCAGGACTTCCGGCTGCTGCCCAACAAGACCGTCGGAGAGAACGTCGCCTTCGCGCTGGAGGTCATCGGCAAGCCGCGCGGCACGATCCGTAAGACCGTGCCCGAGGTGCTCGACCTCGTCGGCCTCGGCGGCAAGCAGGACCGTATGCCGGGCGAACTGTCGGGTGGTGAGCAGCAGCGGGTGGCGATCGCCCGCGCCTTCGTGAACCGACCGATGCTGCTGATCGCGGACGAGCCCACCGGAAACCTGGACCCGCAGACCTCGGTCGGCATCATGAAGCTGCTCGACCGCATCAACCGCACCGGCACCACCGTGGTGATGGCCACCCACGACCAGCAGATCGTGGACCAGATGCGCAAGCGCGTCATCGAGATGGAGCAGGGCCGCCTGGTCCGCGACCAGTCCCGCGGCGTCTACGGCTACCAGCACTGAGCCCTGAGCGCCGAGCACCGAGCATTGAGTACCGAGTACTGAGCACCCGAGTACTGAGCATCGAGTACTGAGCACCTGAAAGGACGCCATGCGCGCCCAGTTCGTCCTGTCGGAGATCGGCGTCGGTCTCCGCCGCAATCTCACGATGACCTTCGCGGTCGTCATCTCCGTCGCACTCTCGCTGGCGCTGTTCGGCAGCTCGCTGCTCATGCGCGACCAGGTGGGCACGATGAAGGGCTACTGGTACGACAAGGTCAACGTAGCGATCTTCTTCTGCAACAAGGGCGACGCGGAGACCGACCCGAAGTGCACCAAGGGCGCGGTCACCAAGGAGCAGAAGGAGACCATCCTCGCTGAACTCAAGGACATGGACAAGGTCGTCGAGAGCGTCCAGCACGAGACCAGCGACGAGGCGTACAAGCACTACAAGGAGCAGTTCGGCGACTCGCCCCTGGTCAACTCGCTGACTCCGGACCAGATGCAGGAGTCGTACCGGATCAAGCTGAAGGACCCCCAGAAGTACCAGGTGATCGCCAGCGCCTTCTCGGACCACCCCGGTGTGCAGTCGGTACAGGACCAACGCAAGACCGTGGACAAGCTCTTCGACGTACTCAACGTCATGACCTGGGTGGCGTCGTTCGTGATGGCGTTGATGCTGGTCCTTGCGCTGATCCTGATCGTCAACACGGTGCGGGTCTCGGCGTTCAGCCGCAGGCGCGAGACCGGGATCATGCGGCTGGTCGGTGCCTCCAGCTTCTACATCCAGGTGCCGTTCATCCTGGAGGCGACCCTGGCCGGACTGTTCGGCGGACTGCTCGCGTGCGGGATGCTGGTGGCGGGACGGTACTTCCTCGTCGATCATGGCGCGGCCCTCGCCCAGAAGATGGAGCTGATCAACTTCATTGGCTGGGACGCGGTGTTGACCAAGCTGCCGCTGGTGCTCGCCGCCGGACTGCTGATGCCCGCCATGGCAGCATTCTTCGCGCTGCGCAAGTACCTGAAGGTGTGACACACGTCCGGGGCGTCGTACGGTCAACCTCCCGTGCGGCGCTCCAGGTTGTCCTAGACTCGCCGACATGTCGGGCTCAGACCTGTTCTCCCGGCCCCGCCGCAGACGCCGCGGGGCGGCCCTGACATTGGTTTTCGCGGGCGTTCTCGCGGCCGGTTTCGCGACCGACTCCTGGAGCGAGCCCGACCGCACGCGGGTCGATCAGCATCCCGAGCCTGCCACGCCCGCCAAGCCCCCCGCCGCCCCGGACGGAGACACCACCGAGCCCGGCAAGGTCGCCGACGCCGCGGCCAGGGCCCTGGCCGACGGGAAGTCACCCAGCAAGGCCGCCGAAGACGTCGTGAGCCGCAGTGGTGACCGCTGGGGCTCGATCTACGACCCCAGCGAGTACGAGGCGTTCGAGCGGGAGCTCGACGGCGAGTACAACGGAGTGGGGCTGTGGACCAGGCGCGCCCCCGACGGGCAGGTCAAGGTGGTCCGGGTGCAGCGCGACAGCCCCGCCGCCCGCGCCGGAATCGCCGTGGGCGACCAGCTCCGCAGCGTCGACGACAAGCCACTCACAGGCCGTGGCGCCGAGGAGATCGTCTCCCTGCTGCGCGGCGACGGCGCGGACGCCGGGACCCGGGTGAAGCTGGGGCTGCGGCGCGACGCACGCGCGTGGAGCCTGACACTGCGCCGGGCCACTCTCGAGACGGAGTCCGTGGCGGTACGGCGGCTGGCCGACGGCCCCGTACTGATCAAGATCACCGCACTCACCAAGGGCGCCGGAGCCCAGGTGCGCGACGCCCTGCGCGACGCCCCGCCGGGCGCCGGTGTCCTGCTCGACCTGCGGGGTAACGCGGGCGGCCTGGTCACCGAGGCCCAGCAGGCCGCCTCCGTCTTCCTCGACGGCGGCCTGGTGGCCACGTACGACGTCCGGGGCAAGCAGCGCGCGCTGCACGCCGAGCCGGGCGGTAGCGCCACCAGAGCCCTTGTCGTCCTCGTCGACGGCGGCACGATGAGCGCGGCGGAACTGCTCGCCGGTGCCCTCCAGGACCGTGGCCGGGCCGTAGTGGTGGGCTCCAGGACCTTCGGCAAGGGCTCCGTCCAGATGCCGAGCCGCCTCCCCGACGGCTCCGTGGCCGAGCTCACCGTCGGCCACTACCGCACCCCCTCCGGACGCACCGTCGACGGCCGGGGCATCACCCCGGACCTGGAGGTCGACGAGGACGCCGAGCAGCGGGCCCGCACGGTATTGAGTGGCCTCGGACCCCCCTCGTAGTGCGAAAATGGCCACACTATGGCTAAGGAAAAGGACCAAGGGCGCAAGCTGGTCGCGCAGAACAAGAAGGCGCGCCACGACTACACCATCATCGACACCTACGAGTGCGGCCTCGTGCTGACCGGCACCGAGGTCAAGTCGCTGCGCCAGGGGAGGTCGTCCCTCGCGGACGGGTTCGTGCAGATCGACGGCCACGAGGCCTGGCTGCACAACGTGCATGTGCCCGAGTACACCCAGGGCACCTGGACCAACCACAGCGCACGACGCAAGCGGAAGCTGCTGCTGCACCGTGCCGAGATCGACAAGCTGGAGTCCAAGTCGCAGGAGACGGGCCACACGATCGTGCCCCTGGCCCTGTACTTCAAGGACGGCCGGGCCAAGGTCGAGATCGCGCTGGCGAAGGGCAAGAAGGAGTACGACAAGCGGCAGACCCTGCGCGAGAAGCAGGACCGGCGCGAGGCGGACCGGGTGATCTCGGCGGTGCGCCGTCGCGAGCGCGGGAAATAAGCTGGCACCGTCCCGCGTTGGTCACGTAGGATGGGCACTGCCCCACCAGCCGGGGCTTGAAAAATCAACATGGGGATGATCGGTTTCGACAGCGGATGTCGAAGCAGGGGAAGCGTGTCGAGGAAGCGGCAATGATCTCGTAAACCATATGTCGCAAACAATAATCGCCAATACCAAGCGCGATTCCTTCGCCCTCGCTGCCTAAGTAGCGACTTGCGAAGTGTCAGCCCGGGGGTGTTCCCGACCCGGATCCTGGCATCAGCTAGGGAACTAAACCGCTAGACCCGGTCACGGGGTAGAGCGGGAAATCAAACAGTGACTGAGCCCGTCGGAGACTTGTCCGCGTGATCTTCGGGGCTGAGAAAAGCGCAGCGGACTGCACACGGAGAAGCCCTGGTTCCGCACCGTTGGACGCGGGTTCGATTCCCGCCATCTCCACCACCCCATGTAGCCCGTGGCCCGTCGAGTATCTCGGCGGGCCACGGGCTTTTTCATATTCCTTCAGTGAGTGAAACCCGTAAGATGATCACCCTGTTGTCGGACATCACTGGAGGGGGCTCTATGCGTGCTGTATCGGGATCTGGGCTGAGGAGACGCGTCGCTATGGGGGGCGCGGTGGCTGTTCTCGCGGTCGGTCTGACCGCGTGTTCGTTCGGTTCCGAATCGGGTTCGGAATCCGGTACCGGAGGCGGCGGTGACAAGAATTCGTCCGCCGGGTCGGGGTCGGAGGAGTCGAAGGAGACCAAGCCCGGGACCGCGGTCAAGGTGGGGGACTTCGAGGTCACCGTGGTGGAACTCATCGACCCGTACACCATGAAGGACGGAGGGAAGCCGACCGAGGACGACGCGCACTTCGTCGCCGTCGCCCTGTCGGTGAAGAACACGGGGGCGGCCGCCGGGCCCTACGACCACAACAGCACCCTGGTGCTGCGGGACTCGGTGGGTACGGAGATGCAGGGCATGGTCGGCGATGACACCGCCACCTTCGAGGGCAAGATCCCGTCGGGCACCACCGTGAAGGGGTCGGCGATGTTCCAGGTCCCGGACGGCGCGAAGGGCTTCACGCTGGAGATCGGCGAGGACCTGCCCAGCGACGGGCCCATCGCGGCCACCGTCAAGCTGTCCTGATCCGCGTCGTCGGGTCGTCGCCGCCACGCCCTGTCTGACAGGACGTGGCGGCACCGACCCGCGCGGTCTGTGGACTTTCCGGCCGCGCCTCGGCCGCGCCCCGGCCGCCCCCCGCCGTGCCCCGCCGTGTGTGATGGCCACTTATCGATCCGGTACCGCTTTCGCCTGTGTCCCTGGTGTGGCGAAAAAGCCTTAAGCGTGCCGGAATTTGCGCCTTTCGCGGCACTTCGTCCGGTATGGGAGTGCGGTAAGGGTGGCTGTGGCGGGCGTCAGGCGCCTGGTTCCGCGGTCAAGTGCACTCATCAGGATGGGTGTGGGTTGACCGATGGGTCTGATTGTCGTGGTGGTGCGCTACATTCATGGCTCGGGTGCAGTGTGATAAGGGGGGCGCCCGGGCCGGATGGGGGTCCGGTTCGGCGGCGAGTGCCCGATGTCGCCCTGCGCCCAAAATGATCCAGTAAGTGGGGGTTGGGCGTACAGCTGTGGAAAATTGGCGAGAAGGTGCCCGCTCCGGGCAGACACACGATCCGCACGAGGTCACCATCCAGATCGACGGCGCTGGCCGTCAGCTGGAGGACCTGTCGGCGGACCACACCACTCAGGACGGCTCTGACAGGCCGGTCTTCGTGGACGCGACAGGCAGCCGCGGCCGCAAAGTGCGCCGAATAGGCTGGGTCGTCGGCGCCGTCTGCGCCGTTTACGCCGTCGTGCTCGGATTCACGCTGCTCTCCGGGAACTCCGACGCGCCCTGGATGCCGGGACTTGGCAACAACGAGAAGAAGGCCCCCGCCGGGAAGGTGGAGCCCTCGCCGGTGCCCGAGGCATCGGACTCCCCGGACAGCACCCCGAACCTCCAGGCGCCCGGACCCGACCCCACGAACAGCGGCGTCCTGCCGTTGCCTGGGCTCACCGCCCCGCCGGGCGCGGCCACCAAGCCCGATGACGAGGACAGTTCCGGCGCTCCCTCCGACGAGCCCTCCGACGAGGACCCCACAGAGAAGCCCGACCCGACGACAAAGCCCGACCCCACAAAAGAGCCTGACCCCGCCCCGGAGCCGGATCCTGACCCGGAACCGGACCCCGCCCCGGAGCCGGATCCTGACCCGGAGCCAGACCCTGACCCCGAGCCGGATCCTGACCCGGAGCCGGACCCCGCCCCGGAGCCGGCACCCGAGGGCGGCGGCGAGGCCGGTGGGGCCCAACAGATCAACGCCAGTAGTGCGGCACAGCCTTCGGTGACCGAGAGCGCGGCACAGCACGAGGCCCCGGAGGGCGCGTAACCATGACATCCCGCTCCGCAGGCGGACGGCGGCTCCGTCGTCGTCTGCCGATGCGCTATCTGCTGCCCTCGCTCTTCCTGGTGGCACTGATGGCGATGCTGATGCTGCGCGGCTATGTGCACAGCGAGATCCTCGCCGACCACCGGGTCCGGCCCGCGGCGGCCAACGACCAGGTGCCCGAGGAGATCCTCAAGGGCGGCCCGGTCATCGACGCCCGGCCCGGCGCGCAGCCGAAGGCGCTCAGCGTGCCCGACGGCAAACTGGTGCTGACCTTCGACGACGGGCCCGACCCGGAGTGGACCCCGAAGATCCTCGACAAGCTCAAGGAACACGACGCGCAGGGCGTGTTCTTCGTCGCTGGCACCATGGCCTCGCGCTACCCGGACCTGGTCGACCGGATGGTGCGCGAGGGCCACGAGGTCGGTCTGCACACCTTCAACCACCCCGACCTCTCCTACCAGTCGCAGCGCCGCATCGACTGGGAGCTGTCCCAGAACCAGCTCACCCTCGCGGGCGCCGCGGGCATCCACACGTCCCTGTTCCGGCCCCCGTACTCGTCGTACGCGCACGCCTTCGACAACGAGAACTGGCCGGTGGCCGAGTACATCGGCTCGCGCGGCTACATCACCGTCGTCAACAACACCGACAGTGAGGACTGGAAGCGCCCCGGCGTAGACGAGATCATCAAGCGGGCGACGCCCACGGACGGCAAGGGCGCGCTCGTGCTCATGCACGACTCCGGTGGCGACCGCTCGCAGACCGTCGAGGCGCTGGACCACCTCCTGCCGGACCTGAAGGCGGACGGGTACGAGTTCACCACCCTCACCGAGGCCATGGACGTGCCGAGCGCGCACACCCCGGTGACCGGATACGCGCTGTGGAAGGCCAAGGCGTTCGTCTGGGCGGTCAGCGTCTCGGAGAACGTGACCGGCGTCCTGGTGGCCGGACTCGCCGTGATCGGCGTCCTGGTCATCGGTCGCTTCGGGCTGATGCTGCTGCTCTCCGTGATCCACGCGCGACGTACCCGCAAGCAGGACTTCCGGTGGGGCGCACCGGTCACCGAACCGGTGACGGTGCTGGTCCCCGCGTACAACGAGGCCAAGTGCATCGAGAACACGGTGCACTCGCTGATGAACAGCGACCATCCCATCGAAGTGCTCGTCATCGACGACGGGTCCAGTGACGGCACCGCGCGTATCGTCGAGGAGATGCGGCTGCCGAACGTCCGCGTCATCCGGCAGCACAACGCGGGCAAGCCCGCCGCACTCAACCGCGGTATCGCGAACGCCCGCTACGACCTCATCGTGATGATGGACGGGGACACCGTCTTCGAGCCGTCCACCGTACGCGAGCTGGTACAGCCCTTCGGCGACCACCGGGTCGGCGCGGTCGCGGGCAACGCCAAGGTCGGCAACAAGGACTCGCTGATCGGCGCCTGGCAGCACATCGAGTACGTGATGGGTTTCAACCTCGACCGCCGCATGTACGACGTCCTGCGCTGTATGCCCACCATCCCGGGCGCGGTCGGCGCGTTCCGGCGCAGCGCGCTGGAGCGGGTCGGCGGCATGAGCGAGGACACCCTCGCCGAGGACACCGACATCACCATGGCCATGCACCGCGACGGCTGGCGTGTGGTGTACGCGGAGAACGCCCGCGCGTGGACCGAGGCGCCGGAGACCGTGCAGCAGCTGTGGTCCCAGCGCTACCGCTGGTCGTACGGCACGATGCAGGCCATCTGGAAGCACCGGCGCGCGATCATCGAGAAGGGCCCGTCCGGGCGCTTCGGGCGGGTCGGTCTGCCCCTGGTGTCGCTGTTCATGGTCCTGGCGCCGCTGCTCGCGCCGCTCATCGACGTCTTCCTGCTGTACGGACTCATCTTCGGCCCCACGGGCAAGACGATCGTGGGCTGGTTCGCGGTACTCGCCGTGCAGGCGGTCTGCGCGATATACGCCTTCCGGCTTGACCGGGAGAAGATGACCCACCTGATCTCGCTGCCGTTGCAGCAGATCCTGTACCGGCAGCTGATGTACGTGGTGCTGCTGCAGTCCTGGATCACCGCGCTCACCGGCGGCCGCCTGCGCTGGCAGAAGCTCCGGCGCACCGGAGCGGTGGGCGCGGCGCCCGGCTCCGTACCGGCCCAGCCCATGGCCGACCGGGATCGGAGGCCGGTCGCATGACGACACCGCCTTACGGGAACGAAGAGGGCGAGCGGTACGGCACGGGCGACGCGTTCGCGGCGCCGGACCCGTACGCCGCGTACGACCCGTACGCACAGGGCGCCTCCGATGCGGCGCCGGATGGGTACGCCGCTGGCGACCCCTACGCGCAGCGTGATCAGCGGGAGGGTTTCGACCCGTTCGTGCGGCGTGAGCCGCAGGCGCGCCGTGATCCTCAGGCGGGTCGCCACCCACTCGCGGGGCCGGACCCGGACGCCGCGGGTGATCCGTTCGCGCAGGGCGGCCCGCAGTCGGGGCCGGGCGGGTTTGCCGCGGCGCAGGGGGATCCGTACGCCGCCGCTGACGCGTACGAGCGGGACGGCTCGTACGGGCAGACCCCTGGCTATCCGCAGGCTGACGCCTTCGCGACGTCCGGCCCCGCAGCTCACCCCGTGGCCGAGACGGCGACGGCCACCGCTCAGCGGCCCGCTGAGGCCAAGGAAGGCAAGGAAGGCAAGGAAGGCAAGGAAGGCAAGGGGGCCAAGGAGGGAGAGGGCGCCGCCGCGCCCTCCTGGGCCGGGGGCAAGAAGCCGGGACGGGACCGCTATCTCGATCTGCTGCGATCGCTCGCGCTGGTCCGGGTCGTGGCCTACCACGTCTTCGGCTGGGCCTGGCTGACGATCCTCTTCCCGTCCATGGGCGTGATGTTCGCGCTCGCGGGCTCCCTGATGGCGCGCTCCCTGAACCGGCCCGCCCTCGGCGTGATCCGCGGCCGTATCCGCCGACTGCTGCCCCCGGTGTGGGTGTTCGGTGCCGTCGCCGTGCCGCTGATGTTCCTGAGCGGCTGGCAGCCCGCCAAGCAGCTCGGCGGTACGTGGCTGATCGAACTGTTCACCTACGTGGTGCCGTTCGGGGCCCCGCCCTACCCCTGGGACACCGACGCCGTCCCCGGCGTCGGCTGGCTCTCGGGCAGCTGGGCGGTGCAGGCGGCGGGCCCGCTCTGGTACATCCGTGCCTACCTCTGGTTCGTGATCGCCTCTCCGCTGCTGCTGTGGGCGTTCCGCAGGGTCCCGTGGGCGACGCTGCTCGCGCCGCTCGCGCTGACCGCCGTCATCGGCACCGGCCTGGTGGAAATCCCCGGCGAGACCGGCCGCGCGATCACCGACTTCGCGGTCTACGGCTCCTGCTGGGTGGTCGGCTTCGCCCACCAGGACGGCCTGCTCAAGCAGGTACCGCGCTATCTGGCGGTCTCCTGCGCCGCGTTGTTCATGGGCTTCGGGCTGTGGTGGGCATCGGGCCACCTGGGTCCGGACGGCTGGGACCTCAACGACATCCCGCTGGCTCAGGCGGCCTGGTCGTTCGGGTTCGTGGTGATCCTGCTGCAGTACGCGCCGTCCTGGCAGGAACTGCCCGGCAGACTCGCCCAGTTCGACAAGCTGATCACGCTCTCCAACAACCGCGCGGTCACGATCTACCTCTGGCACAACGCGTTGATCATGGCGACGATTCCGCTGCTTGACCCGCTGTGGCAGTTCCCCCTCGTCTACGACACCTTGGGGACGGCCTTCGCCGAGACGTACAGCGTCTGGATGTTCGTGCTGGTGTGGCCGCTGATCGGGCTGACCATCGTGGCCGTCGGCTGGATCGAGGACCTGGCCGCGGGCCGGAAGCCGAGGCTCTGGCCGGACGGCTCGCGACGCGCGAGGGCGGGCGGCACGCGCCGCCGCTAGCGGCGCGCGGCGCGCGGCCTTGAGACGCCTGGAACCCCCGGACCGTGCCGGGGGTTCCGGCCAGGCGTTTCGCGGGGCACTCTGGGGGTGTTGGCCCCGGGTAACCCCACAAGGCGGTGACACACGGATGGCGGCGGGCATCGTTTCGTCTGACCACGTGCAGAACGGGCAGGCAGACCTGCGGTTCGACTCCGGACGCGCCTGTCTGGACCTGCTGGCCACAGCCCACCCCGTCGAACGCATCGACAGCCCGGCCCGCCTGCGCGCCTGGCTGGTGGGCGCGGGCCTGATCCCCGAGGGTGCACGGCTCGACCGGGTCGACGCGGACTGCGTCGTCGCGTTCCGGGAACTACGCGCCGACCTCGACCGGTTGGTACGCGACGCCCCCGAGCCGCCTGCGGCCGAGTCACCGGCCCTGGACGCCGCCCTGGCCCGCCTCAACACCTTCGCCGCCGCCGCGCCCCCAGCGCCCCGCGCCGTACGCGCCGCCGACGGTGGACTCGTCCGGGTGCTGCACCCCGACCCCGCGGGCCCCGCCCTGCTCGCGGCCGTCGCCAGGGACGCGGTCGAGCTGCTCACCGACCCGGTGGCGCGGTCCCGCATCCGCCAGTGCGAGGGCGACAACTGCCCGCTGATCTACCTCGACACCTCACGCGGACGGCGCCGACGCTGGTGCTCAAGCGAGGTGTGCGGCAATCGCGAGCGGGTGGCACGGCACCGTCGCCGTACCGCCCTGACGAGGACTTGAGGAGATCGAGGGGAGATCTGGGGACGACTTTCGAACGGACTGAACAGAACGCGCTACCGGTACGTAAGTAAGCCCGTGGGAGCCAGGACGTGGGGGAGCCCCGTCGAAACGGGGACACCGGAGGTGCGCGTGCGCAAGGATTCCGCCGTGGCCGAAGAACGCACTCGGCGGGCCCGGCACCGGATGCAGGACCCGCCCGAGCCCGACGAGGAGTTGATGCGCGCGCTCTACCGAGAGCACGCGGGTCCGCTGCTCGCGTATGTGCTGCGGCTGGTCGCGGGTGACCGGCAGCGGGCCGAGGACGTGGTCCAGGAGACCCTCATCCGGGCCTGGAAGAACGCCAGTCAGCTCAACCGGGCCACCGGCTCGGTACGGCCCTGGCTGGTGACGGTGGCACGGCGTATCGTGATCGACGGCCACCGCAGCCGGAAAGCCCGGCCGCAGGAGGTCGACCCCTCGCCACTGGAGGTCATCCCCGCGGAGGACGAGATCGACAAGGCGCTATGGCTGATGACACTCTCCGACGCCCTCGATGATTTGACGCCCGCTCACCGGGAAGTCCTCGTCGAGACGTACTTCAAGGGACGTACGGTCAACGAGGCGGCTCAGACACTCGGCATACCCAGCGGGACTGTCCGCTCCCGGGTGTTCTACGCGCTGCGTGCGATGAAGCTGGCACTGGAGGAGCGGGGGGTGCGGGCATGACGACCTTCGGGGCGAACGACGCGTTCGGCGCGAGCGACGTACATGAGACGGTCGGCGCGTACGCCCTCGGCATCCTGGACGACATGGACGCCCGGGCGTTCGAGGGCCATCTGGCGGGCTGCCAGCTCTGCGCGGCCCAGCTTGAGGAACTGTCCGGGATGGAACCGATGCTCGCCGCGCTCGCGGACCTGCCGCCGCAGCGGACCGCACCCCAGGTGGGGGAGCAGCTCGCGGCGCGTCCGGCACCACGACTGATCGACAACCTCGTCGGCGAGGTCGCCAAGAAGCGGGTGGCCAGGCGCCGCCGCAGCTTCGCGCTGGCGGCAGCGGCGGCCGTACTGATCATCGGCGGCCCGCTCGCGGTCAAGGCCACCACCGGCGACAGCAGCGGCAGCGGCGGCAGTCCGACGGTGGCCAGCCCCGCGGAGGACGCCTTCTTCAACGACATGGAGGAGAAGGCGCGGGCCACCGACCCCGAGACCAACGTCAGCGCGACGGTCGGAACCGAGGAGAAGACCTGGGGCACCCACGCGGTGCTGGAGCTCAAGAACGTCAAGGGTCCGCTCAAGTGCTCCCTGATCGCCGTCGGCAAGAACGGCGAGGAGGAGACGGTCACCTCCTGGGCCGTGCCCAAGTGGGGGTACGGGATCCAGGACAGCCCGAACGAATGGTCGCGTTCACCGCTGTACGTGCACGGCGGCGCGGCCATGAACCGCGAGGACATCGACCACTTCGAGGTGCGTACGTCCGACGGCAGGCGGCTAGTTGACGTGAAGGTCTAGGAGCCTGTCAAGGCCTGAGCGGCCCGCCGGGTGCGCGCCGGCCCCCTGGTCGCGTACGGTGGACGGCTGCCCGACACGGGCGGCAGCACACCAGAAGGGACCCCCGGTGGCCGACGTACGCGACCGTGAGATCAGCGTCGAGCAGGAGCACCTGGACCAGGTGTACCGGCGGCTTGAGGAGAAGATCCACGAGGCCGAGTTCCTGATGCACGACGCCGCCCAGCGCGGCCATGTCGGCACTCCGGGCGCGCTCGCGGAGCGCGACGCGCAGGTGTTCCGCGCGGGCGTTCATCTCAACCGGCTGAACAGCGAGTTCGAGGACTTTCTGTTCGGCAGGATCGACCTGCTGCTCGGCAAGGACGGCGAGAAGGGCCCGGACGGCGCGTACACCTCGGTCGAACCCGCCGACGGCGCGGTACGCCCGGACGGCAGCGCCGAGATCGCCGAGACCCTGCACATCGGCCGGATCGGTGTGCTGGACGCCGAGTTCGCGCCGCTGGTCATCGACTGGCGGGCGCCCGCCGCGGCCCCCTTCTACCGGTCCACGCCGGTGGAGCCGGGGCGGGTGGTACGCCGTCGGGTCATCCGCTCCAAGGGCCGCAAGGTGCTGGGCGTGGAGGACGACCTGATGCGCCCGGAGCTCACCGCGACGCTGAACGGCGAGCCGCTGCCGGTGATCGGCGACGGCGCGCTGATGGCCGCGCTCGGCCAGGCCCGCAGCCACACCATGCGCGACATCGTCGCCTCCATCCAGGCCGAGCAGGACCGGGTCATCCGGGCTCCCGCCGCGTCCGTGACGTACGTCGAGGGCGGCCCCGGCACCGGCAAGACCGCGGTGGCGCTGCACCGTGCCGCGTACCTCCTCTACCAGGACCGGCGCCGGTACGCGGGCGGCATCCTGATCGTCTCGCCGACCCCGCTCCTGGTCGCCTACACGGAGGGCGTGCTGCCCTCGCTCGGCGAGGAGGGCCAGGTCGCCATCCGCGCGGTCGGCTCGCTGTACGACGGGCCTGACGGCGCCGAGGCCACGCTGTACGACGAGCCCGTGGTGGCCCGCGCCAAGGGGTCGTCCCGGATGACGCAGGTGCTGCGCAGGGCGGCACGCGGCATGCTGGAGCCGCCGCGGGGAGCCGGGGGGCGCGGCTCGCGCTCCGCCCGCCGCCGGGTGGCCGCGGCGTCGACGTCGACGGCACCAGGCGGCCCGGGCGAACAGCTCGCCTTCGGCGAGGACGCCGCCCCGGCCGGGGGTACGGGCGACACCTCGGCCGGGGGTACGGGCGGCACCCCGACCGGAGCCGAAGGGCCGCCGACCCGGCTGCGCGTCGTCGCCTTCGGGCGGCGCCTGGAGCTGGGCCCCGACGAACTCGCCCGGGTCCGGCGTACCGCGCTCAGCGGCACCGCCCCGGTCAACCTGCTGCGCCCGCGCGCCCGCAGGCTGCTGCTCGACGCCCTGTGGGCGCAGTCCGGGGCGGGCTCCCGGCACGCCGACCCGGAGCTGGCCGCCGAGCTCAGATCGGGCTTCGACGAGGACATCACCAGCGAGGACAGCTTTATCCACTTCCTGGACGCCTGGTGGCCCGAGCTGACCCCACGCGGGGTCCTGACCGCCATGTCCGACGAGAAGCGGCTCGGCTTCTGGGCGCGGCGTGTGCTGAACCCCGGCGAGGTACGCCGGATGGCCCGCTCGCTGCGGCGCGAGGGCCTGTCCGTCCACGATGTGGCGCTGCTCGACGAGCTGCAGGCGATCCTCGGCGCCCCGCCCAAGCCGCGCAAGAAGAAGGAGTTCGACCCGCTCGACCAGCTCACCGGGCTCGACGAGCTGATGCCGGTGCGCGAGGAGACCCAGCGCGAGCGCGCGGAACGGCTCGCTGAGGAGCGTACGGAGTACACGCACGTCATCGTGGACGAGGCGCAGGACCTCACCCCCATGCAGTGGCGGATGGTCGGCCGCCGGGGACGGCACGCCACCTGGACCGTGGTCGGCGACCCCGCCCAGTCGTCCTGGTCGGACCCGGACGAGGCGGCCGAGGCCCGCGACGAGGCGCTCGGCACCCGGCCGCGCCGCCGCTTCACGCTGACCGTGAACTACCGCAACCCCTCCGAGGTCGCCGAGCTGGCCGCGAAGGTCCTCGCCCTCGCGATGCCCGGCAGCGAGTCCCCGAGAGCCGTCCGCTCGACCGGCGTACGGCCCCGGTTCGCGGTCGCCGACGGCCGGGGCCTGGCGGGCGCCGTACGCGCGGAGGCCCAGCGTCTCCTGGACAGCGTGGACGGCACCGTGGGTGTAGTCGTGGCGATGCGCCGCCGCGAGGAGGCCGCGCGCTGGCTGAAGGGCCTCGGCGGGCGTGTGGTGCCGCTGGGCAGCCTGGAGGCCAAGGGCCTGGAGTACGACGCCACGATCGTCGTCTCCCCGGCGGAGATCGCCGACGAGTCGCCCGCCGGTCTGCGGGTGCTCTATGTGGCGCTGACCCGGGCGACCCAGCAGCTGACGGTGGTCTCCGGGGAGCGCGACGAGGTGGACTCGGCGGGCGTTCCCGACCTGCTGCGGGACTGACGAGACGGGCGTGCGAGACGGGATTGCCTTACGGGGATCGTTTGTTACCGTTGACGTGGCACCGGCCCGATCCAAGCCCCCGGGCCCAACCTTCGTCGCTTAGAGCGACCACTTGCCGCGAGGCGAGCATGGCGGGTCGGTGTCATTACCTGTACGGAGAGGTCCGCGTCATCCGG
>NZ_WHOM01000068.1:0-233304 GCF_009739465.1 Streptomyces apocyni | reverse complement strand
GACGCGGACCTCTCCGTTGTGCCGGGGCCCCTTTCGTTGCGCGTACAACTTCTCGTATAGTGGAAAAAGTTTTCCAAAAGAAGCGACAAATCGCCGATCGACCCGCGACTCAAGCCGGGAACAAAACGTTCTCAACCCGGGGCGGCTACCACGTACCAGGCGGTAGGTGCGACGATCGGACGACGTACGTGACACAAGGTGAAAGAGGAAGTCGGCATGGCAACGGCGCCCAGCGTCTCCTATTCGATGACGGTCCGGCTCGAGGTGCCCGCGAGCGGAACCGCGGTTTCGCAGCTCACCACGGCCGTCGAATCCTCCGGCGGCTCGGTCACCGGCCTTGATGTCACCGCATCGGGCCATGAGCGGCTCCGTATCGACGTCACCATCGCCGCGACCTCCACCGCGCACGCGGAGGAGATCGTCGAGAAGCTGCACACGGTCGAGGGCGTCATCCTCGGCAAGGTCTCGGACCGTACGTTCCTGATGCACCTCGGCGGCAAGATCGAGATGGCGTCCAAGCACCCCATCCGAAACCGTGACGACCTCTCCATGATCTACACCCCGGGCGTGGCCCGCGTGTGCATGGCGATCGCCGAGAACCCCGAGGACGCCCGACGCCTCACCATCAAGCGCAACTCCGTTGCGGTCGTGACGGACGGCTCCGCCGTGCTGGGCCTCGGCAACATCGGCCCGAAGGCCGCGCTGCCCGTGATGGAGGGCAAGGCCGCCCTCTTCAAGCGCTTCGCCGGGATCGACGCCTGGCCGATCTGCCTGGACACCCAGGACACCGACGCGATCGTCGAGATCGTCAAGGCGATCGCCCCCGGCTTCGCCGGGATCAACCTGGAGGACATCTCCGCGCCGCGCTGCTTCGAGATCGAGGCACGGCTGCGTGAGGCGCTGGACATCCCGGTCTTCCACGACGACCAGCACGGCACCGCGATTGTCGTACTCGCCGCGCTGACCAACGCACTTCGCGTGGTCGGCAAGGCGATCGGGGACGTACGCGTCGTCATGTCCGGTGCGGGCGCCGCCGGTACGGCCATCCTCAAGCTGCTGATCGCGGCCGGCGTCGAGCACGCCGTGGTCGCCGACATCCACGGCGTGGTGCACTCCGCCCGCGCGGACCTGGTGGACGCGGCCGAGGGCTCGCCGCTGCGCTGGATCGCGGACAACACCAACCCCGAAGGCGTCACCGGCACTCTGAAAGAGGCGGTCGTCGGCGCCGACGTCTTCATCGGCGTATCCGCCCCGAACGTCCTCGGCGGCGACGACGTCGCGGCCATGGCGGACGACGCCATCGTGTTCGCGCTCGCGAACCCGGACCCCGAGATCGAGCCGGGTGTCGCGCGCCAGACGGCGGCCGTCGTGGCCACCGGGCGCTCGGACTTCCCGAACCAGATCAACAACGTCCTGGTGTTCCCCGGCGTCTTCCGCGGTCTGCTCGACGCCCAGTCGCGTACGGTCAACACCGACATGATGCTGGCCGCGGCGAGCGCCCTCGCGGACGTCGTCAGCGAGGACGAGCTGAACGCCAACTACGTGATCCCCAGCGTGTTCAACGACACGGTCGCGGGCGCGGTCGCCGGAGCGGTCCGTACCGCCGCCAAGGCCGCGGCGGCCGAGGGTGTGACCACCGACACGGTCTGAATCGCGGCGCGTCGCGAACCTCAGCCGCACGGCGGCACTCTAGGGTTGCGGGGACCACGCCCATGACAGTCCTGCGGTCCGCTGCCGGGAGCCGATGGAGCGTCACCATTTCGAGGCATCCCGCCTGGCAGATGGGCGCTTTCCGGGTGACTCTCCAGGGTGCCGGATTGGCTTTCCCGCCGCAGGTGGGGGCAGGATGCGTCTCTGGGCGCGAGGGTCTGACGACGGACCCGGGTTCGGGGACCGCTGAGGACCCTGACAGCATCGGCTTCGCTGTGCCCGATATGCGGCTCCGCCGCGTGGCACGCCTCAACAGCAAGAAGAACACGGGAGTACAAACATGAACCGCAGTGAGCTGGTGGCCGCCCTGGCCGACCGCGCCGAGGTGACCCGTAAGGACGCCGACGCCGTGCTGGCCGCGTTCGCCGAGACCGTCGGCGAGATCGTCGCCAAGGGCGACGAGAAGGTCACCATCCCCGGCTTCCTCACCTTCGAGCGCACCCACCGTGCCGCTCGTACGGCGCGCAACCCGCAGACCGGTGAGCCGATCGACATCCCGGCTGGCTTCAGCGTGAAGGTTTCCGCGGGCTCGAAGCTCAAGGAAGCGGCCAAGGGCAAGTAAGCCTGGCAGTCATACGTGTGAGGGCGGCTCCGGTGACCCGGGGTCGCCCTCACACGCGTCTGAGGACGTTTTCTGAGGCGTGGTGCGTTACGCGGCTTCCGCCAGGTCCGCCTCCGTCAGGGACGTCACGAAGACCGTACGGGGGCCCGGCTCGATGCCGGGGACCGAGGGCACGGCCAGCAGACGGCAGCCCGCGGCGAGCGCGGCCGCCGCGCCCGTGGGGGTGTCCTCGACCGCGAGGCAGTCGCCCGGCGCCACGCCCAGCGCGGCCGCGGCGGTCAGATACGGGTCCGGGTGCGGCTTGCCGCGCGGGGCCTCGCCCGAGGCCACCGAGGTGTCGAAGCGGTGCCGCCCGAGCGTGTCGAGTATCAGATCGGCCACATGCCGCTCGGACGCGGTCACCAGCGCCGTCGGCACCCCCAGGGCGCGGGCCCGGTCCAGGAGGCGCAGGGCGCCCGGCTGGACGGTCACCCCGGCCGCCACCCGGGCGGTGAACTCCCGGTCAAGCCGGGTGGCCGCCTCGGCCGTCGTCAGGGCGGTGAGGCCGCCGCGTACGAGCTGCCCGGCCGCGTCGTCCAGCGTGACGCCCGCGAACGGCGCGAGGGTGGCCGCGTCCGTCGGCGAGCCCTGCGTGCGCAGGAACCCGGCGACGGTGTCCAGCCAGGCGTGTTCGGTGTCGACGAGGGTGCCGTCCATGTCGCACAGCAGGGCGGCGGGGCGGGGGAGGGGGTTCATACGGCTCGCTGTTCCTAGAGGTCAGTCACCAGAGGTCAGTCAGGCGGTGGGCGAGGTGCGGACCAGCGGGTTGGCCTGCACCGAGTTGCGGACGGTGAAGACGACCGAGCCCGGCTTGTAGCGGTCGTCCGAGGTCTCGACCGGACGGCCGTCGGCGGTGGTCGTGGTACGGCGCACCCGCAGCAGCGGCGAACCGCGCCGTACGCCCAGCTCCCGGGCGTCGGTGGTGCCCGCGGCGACCGCGTCCAGATGGTGCTCGCCGTGGCACATCACCAGGCCAGCGGCCTCGTACAGGCTCTGGGTGACCGATTCGCAGTCGTCCGGCAGCCGCTCGACGGCATCGGCCGCCCACCCGGCGTACACCGTGCGCTCCAGGAGCACCGGCTCGCCGTCCAGGGTGCGTACCCGCAGGACGTGCAACACCTCGTCGTCGGGTGCCAGTTGCAGTTGCGCGGCCTGGGCCTCGGTGGCCTTCCCGCGCGCCGAGCTCAGCACCAGGCCGCCGGGGGCGCGCCCGCCCGCCCTGGCCCACTGGGCGAAGCTGCGCAGTTCGGTGAAGCTCTGGCTGGGGGTGGTGGCCAGGACGACGCGGCGCGCGCCCTGCCGGGACCCGATCAGGCCCTCGGACTGCAACGTGCCGAAGGCCTGCCGGAGCGTGCCACGGGACACGCCGTGCGTCAGCGCCAGTTCGGACTCCGACGGCAGCGCGGAGCCCACCGGGTAGGTACCTTCGGCGATCGCCTGGCGCAGCTCCTCGGCAATCTGCTGGTGCCGTCGGGTCACGTTCCTCCTTGGGGACTCCGTGGTGCGCGGTGCGCTCGTACGCGATGCTCTCGTACGCGCTGCGCGCAGCGGGCGCGGCCTTGATCATGCCATCCTTACGCGGCGGTCCGCATCCCTCACTCTGTGCGCAGTAAAAATCCTATCCGGAAGTGCGAACCCTGCGCCTAACCGCTTTTGACCGAAGCTAAACCTACGGCTTGATAACGCTTCTGACCTGCACTTTTCATCTCGTCGGGGCTTTACCGGCCGGTCACTTGGCTGTTAACTTCGGCTGGCTAACTGACGATGGCTTGTCCAGACAGGTGGCTCGCCGAAGACCCAGGAGTTTGCATCGTGAAGGCACACCATCCCCGCCGCGTCCTGACCGCCGCGGCCATCGCAGGCCTCACCGCCGTGGTGGCCACCGGCTGTGGCTCCGCACCCGAGAACGACGCGAAGGACAGCAAGGCCGCGACGGCCGAGTCGGCCGCGGACTTCGGCGGTATGGAGAAGCTCGTCGAGGCGGCGGAGAAGGAGGGCAAGCTCAACGTCTACGCCCTCGCGCCGGACTGGGCGAACTACGGCGAGATGATCGCGGCCTTCGAGAAGAAGTACGACATCGACGTCAACAACGAGGACCCGGGCGGCTCCAGCCAGGGCGCGCTCAACGCGGCCGCCAAGCGCAAGGGCCAGAGCCGCGCCGTCGACGCCCTCGACATCGGCACCTCGTACATGCAGGAGGCCAAGAAGCAGGACCTGCTGGCCCCCTACAAGGTCGAGGGCTGGGACGACATCCCGGACGCGCAGAAGCAGTCCGACGCCTCGTTCATGAACAACTACGGCGGCTTCATGTCCATCGGCTGTGACGCCAAGGCCGTGAAGAACTGCCCCGAGACGTTCAAGGACCTGCTCAAGCCCGAGTACAAGAACAAGGTCGCGCTCAACGGCGACCCGACGGAGTCCGGCTCCGCGCTGGCCGCGGTCATCGCCGCCGCGCTCGCCAACGGCGGGTCCCTGGACGACGTGCAGCCCGGTCTCGACTTCTTCCAGGAGCTGAAGAAGAAGGGCAACTTCGTCCCCGCGAAGTCCACGCTGGCCACCATCCAGCAGGGCGAGACGCCGATCTCGATCGACTGGGACTACCTCAACCTCGGCTACGGCGAGAAGCTCAAGCCCAAGGGCGTCGACTGGCAGGTCGCGGTGCCCTCCGACGGCCTGTACTCGCGCTACTACAACCAGGCCGTCAACAAGCACGCCCCGCACCCGGCCGCCGCCCGCCTGTGGGTGGAGTTCCTCTACAGCCCCGAGGGGCAGAACATCTGGCTCAAGGGCTTCTCGCGCCCCGCGCTCCTGGACGCCATGAAGAAGGACGGCACCGCCGACAAGGCCGCCGCCGCCAAGATCCCCGAGGTCGACGGCACCCCGCAGGAGCCCACCGAGGCCCAGGAAGCCAAGGCCAAGGAGAAGGTCGTCCAGGGCTGGGGCAAGGCGGTCAGCTAAGCATGCCCGACAAGACCGCACCCTCCCCCGCGGGCAGCGGAGCCGCCACCCTGGCGGACTCCGCGCCCGCGGCGGGCGCACCCGCCTCCGCGCCCGACCCCGACCCCGCGCCCGCCTCCGCTCCGGTACGGGGCCCCGGCGCTCGGCGGCGCGGAGCGCGACGGCATCGGTGGCCCGCCGTCGTACCGTTCTTCGTGTTTCTCGCGGTCTGCTTCGGGCTGCCCGCCGGGACCATGGTGTACGGGGCGTTCACCGTCGTCGACACAGCGACCGGCACCAGCGAGTTCTCGATGGAGAACGTCAACGGCTCGCTGTCCGGGGCGTACGCGACCGGGCTGACCGGAAGCGTCGAACTCTCCGTCGTCACCGCCCTGCTGGCGACCGTACTGGGCACCCTGATCGCCCAGGCCGTGGTCAGCTCCCAGCGAGCGTCACTGCGCGGCATCGTCGTCTCGGCGAGCGGGGTGCTCGCCAACTTCTCCGGCGCACCCCTCGCCTTCGCCTTCATCGCGACCCTCGGCACGACCGGCACCGTCACCCAGCTGTTCCACCTGCACGAGACCGGGTTCAGCCTCTACAGCTTCACCGGCCTGGTGCTGGCCTACCTCTACTTCATGATCCCGCTGATGGTGGTGACCGTACTGCCCGCCCTGGACGGCCTGCGCGTCCAGTGGCAGGAGGCCGCCGCGTCCTGCGGCGCCACCCGGGCCCAGTACTGGCGGCACGTCGGCATCCCGGTGCTGATCCCCTCGCTGCTCGGCGGCGCGGTGCTGATGTTCGGCACCGCCTTCGCCTCGCACGCCACCGCCGCCGTCATGGTCGGCTCGTCCCAGCCGCTCATCACCATCCAGATCGCCAACGCCCTCAACGGCAACGTCCTGGTGGGCCAGGAGAACCTCGCGCTCGCCATGAGCCTCAACATGGTCGTGATCGCGCTCCTGGTGATGGCCGTACAGATACCGCTGCAGCGCAGGAGTGCCCGATGGCTCGGATGAAGTCGAGCATGAAGTTGACCTCGCGGGGCATCGTCCTGCCGCTCGCCGCGCTGTACTTCCTGGTCCCCATCGGCGCCTCGATCTGGTTCAGCATCAACGAGGTGGACGGCGTCAGTTTCGACGCGTACACCGACGGACTGGGCACCGAAGGGCTCACCACGAGCCTGATGCTGTCCGTGCGGCTCGGTCTGGCCACCATCATCTGCGGGCTGCTGCTGATGGTGCCGACGCTCGTCGCCGTCGCGCTCTATCTGCCCAAGCTGCGCCGGGTCGTCGAGATCCTCTGCATGATGCCGCTGGTCGTCCCGCCCATCGCGCTCGTCGCGGGCGTCACCACCGTGCTGTCCTGGGAGCAGGACCTCGCCGACACGCCCCTCTACATGACCTTCCAGGCCCTGCGGGACGAGAACTTCCCGCTGGTCCTTGTGCTGGTCTACACGGTCATGTCGCTGCCGTTCCTGTACCGCTCCCTGGACGCCGGGCTGCGCGCCGTCGACCTGCGCACCCTCGTCGAGGCCGCGCGCAGCCTCGGCGCGTCCCGGCTGCAGACCCTGTGGCAGGTCGTCGTACCGAACCTGCGGGCGGCCGTGATGGGCGGCGCCGTACTCAGCCTGGCCATGGTGCTCGGCGAGTACACCGTCGCCTCCGTGCTCTCCTACCGTCCGTTCTCCGTCTGGATGGTGGAGATCAAGGACTCCGAGGCCCAGCTCTCGGTCGCCGCCGCGATGCTCAGCCTGCTCATCACCTGGGGGCTGCTGCTCCTGCTCACCACCCTGGCGGGCGGCCGCAGCCGTAAGAGCTCCCGCCGCGAGAACGGAAAGAAGACCGTGTCATGACCGTCCCCGTGCAACTCAAGCAACTGCGCCGGGAGTTCGGCTCCACGGTCGCCCTCGACGGACTCGACCTGGATATCGCCCCCGGCGAGATGGTCGCCCTGCTCGGCCCGTCCGGCTGCGGCAAGACCACCGCGCTGCGCATCATCGCGGGCTTCGAGACCGCCGACGGCGGCGAGCTGCTGATGGACGGCCAGGACGTCACCTCGGTCCCGGCCAACCGCCGCGACATCGGCATGGTCTTCCAGTCGTACAGCCTCTTCCCCAACATGACGGCCGCCGAGAACGTCGCCTACGGGCTGCGGGTACGCGGCAAGGCATCCGCCGAACGCAAGGAGCGGGCCCAGGAACTCCTGGACCTGGTCGGCCTGCCGGGGCGCGAGGGCCACTACCCGCACCAGCTCTCCGGCGGCCAGCAGCAGCGCGTCGCGCTCGCCCGCGCGCTCGCCATCCGCCCCAAGGTGCTGCTCCTCGACGAGCCGCTGTCGGCGCTCGACGCCAAGGTGCGGCTCACCCTGCGCGAGGAGATCCGGCGCATCCAGCTGGAGCTGGGCATCACCACCGTGTTCGTCACCCACGACCAGGAGGAGGCGCTGTCCATGGCGGACCGCGTCGCCGTGATGAAGGACGGACGGCTCGAACAGTGCGCCGCGCCGAGCGAGTTGTACGACCGCCCGGCCACCCCGTTCGTCGCCGAGTTCGTCGGCACCATGAACCGGCTGCCGGGCACCGTACGGGACGGCGGCGTCGTCGAGCTCTTCGGACGGCGGCTGCCCATCCACGGCGAGACGCCCGCGACCGGCAGCGAGGTCGACGTCCTGCTGCGCCCCGAGGGCCTGGCGGTCGGCGCGGCCGACGACAAGAGCGGCACGGCCGCGACCGTACGGGTGGCGACCTTCCTCGGCGCCACCACGCGGCTGCACCTCAGCACGGAGTCCGGGGCCGTCTTCAAGGCCGACCTGCCGAGCTGGGAGGCGACCGGGCTGGCGCCGGGGGCGCGCTGCACGGTCACCCCGCACGACAATCCCGTACTGGTCGCCGAGCGGTCGTAGGACCACAGCACCTGTCCCGTACGTGACTGGGGCGGCCACCCGTTGTGGGTGGCCGCCCCAGCGGCGTACCGGCATCCGGAAAGGGGACTGAAAGGGGGCTAGACCAGCGCCCCGCCCGGCAGCTCGACCTTCGCGCCGAGCTCCACCAGCTTCTCCATGAAGTTCTCGTAGCCCCGGTTGATCAGGTCGATGCCGTGCACCCGGGACGTCCCCTGCGCGGCCAGCGCCGCGATCAGATACGAGAAGCCGCCGCGCAGGTCAGGAATGACCAGATCCGCGCCCTGGAGCTTCGTCGGTCCGGAAACCACCGCCGAGTGCAGGAAGTTGCGCTGCCCGAAGCGGCAGTCCGAACCGCCCAGGCACTCGCGGTAGAGCTGGATGTGCGCGCCCATCTGGTTCAGCGCCTCGGTGAAGCCGAGCCGCGACTCGTACACCGTCTCGTGCACGATCGACAGACCGGCGGCCTGGGTGAGTGCCACCACCAGCGGCTGCTGCCAGTCGGTCTGGAAACCGGGGTGCACGTCGGTCTCCAGGGCTATCGCGTTCAGCGAGCCGCCCGGGTGCCAGAAGCGGATGCCCTCGTCGTCGATCTCGAAGGCGCCACCGACCTTGCGGTAGGTGTTCAGGAACGTCATCATCGAGCGCTGCTGGGCGCCGCGCACATAGACGTTGCCTTCGGTCGCCAGCGCGGCGGACGCCCAGGAGGCGGCCTCCAGGCGGTCCGAGAGCGCCGCGTGGTTGTAGCCGCCGAGGCTGTCCACACCGGTGACCCGGATGGTCCGGTCGGTGTCCATCGCGATGATCGCGCCCATCTTCTGCAGTACGCAGATGAGGTCCTCGATCTCCGGCTCCACCGCCGCGTTCGACAGCTCCGTGACACCCTCTGCGAGCACGGCCGTGAGCAGCACCTGCTCGGTCGCGCCGACGGACGGGTAGGGCAGCCGGATCTTGCAGCCGCGCAGCCGCTGCGGGGCCTCCAGGTACTGGCCGCCCTCGCGCTTCTCGATTGTCGCGCCGAACTTGCGCAGCACCTCGAAGTGGAAGTCGATCGGCCGTCCGCCGATGTCACAGCCACCCAGGCCCGGGATGAAGGCATGGCCCAGGCGGTGCAGCAGTGGGCCGCAGAACAGGATCGGGATGCGCGAGGAGCCCGCGTGCGCGTCGATGTCCGCGACGTTCGCGCTCTCCACGTGCGACGGGTCCATCACCAGCTCACCTGGCTGCTCGCCGGGGCGGACGGTCACCCCGTGCAGTTGCAGGAGTCCGCGTACGACGCGTACGTCGCGGATGTCGGGGACGTTGCGCAGGCGACTCGGGCCACTGCCGAGCAGGGCGGCGACCATGGCCTTGGGGACCAGGTTCTTCGCGCCACGGACCCGGATCTCGCCCTCCAGCGGGGTTCCGCCGTGGACAAGCAGGACGTCGTCAGTGCCGTTGACGGTCATGTATCTCGCGTTCCGATGAGGTGGGCGGGGGCAGAAAAGCAAGAGTAATGGCCTTCTACCCCCACTAAGTAAGGCCAAGGGCGACCTTCGGCCGTACTGGTCGCGACTTAATACGAACCGTGCCTTTACCAGCGCGGACGGTTACTGGAATCGGTCGTTCAGGGGGCGCGCGCGGGCGCGTCAATCCAGCCGTCTGAGCTGCGATTGAGCTGCGATCACTCACGTATCGGCATTGCCTCCCCACAGAAGGCGAAGATGCGGGATCATGTCTGGCATGACCGAGGTGTCCTCGCTCACAGGGCGGTTGCTGGTCGCGACCCCGGCCCTGGCCGACCCCAACTTCGACCGCGCCGTGGTACTGCTCCTCGACCATGACGAGGAGGGTTCGCTCGGCGTGGTGCTGAACCGGCCCACCCCCGTCGGGGTGAGCGACATCCTAGAGGGCTGGGCCGCGCTCACGGGCGAGCCGGACGTGGTCTTCCAGGGCGGCCCGGTCTCGCTGGACTCGGCCCTGGGCGTCGGGATCATCCCCGGAGACAGCGGCCCGGTCGGCTGGCGGCGGGTGCACGGCGCGATCGGCCTGGTCGACCTGGAAACGCCGCCCGAGCTGCTGGCCGCGGCGCTCGGCTCGCTGCGGATCTTCGCTGGGTACGCGGGATGGGGGCCTGGCCAGCTGGAGGACGAGCTGGCTGACGGGGCCTGGTACGTGGTCGAGTCGGAGCCCGGCGACGTGTCGTCGCCGGAGCCGGAGCGGCTGTGGCGTGGGGTGCTGCGGCGCCAGCGCGGTGACCTGGCGATGGTGGCGACGTACCCGGACGACCCCTCGCTCAACTGACCGGTCGGCTGACCGTACGACCGACCGCACACCCGACCGCTCGGTGACACGGGGCGACTGTTGTCGGTGGGCTTAAGTACCCTGGAAGCCATGAGCACTCTTGAGCCTGAGCGCGGGGCAGGTACGGGGACCCTCGTAGAGCCGACACCGGAGCTGTCGCACGGCGACGGCGACCACGAGCGCTACGCCCACTATGTCCAGAAGGAAAAGATCATGGCGAGCGCGCTCGACGGCACCCCCGTCGTCGCGCTCTGCGGCAAGGTGTGGGTACCGGGCCGCGACCCGAAGAAGTATCCGGTGTGCCCCATGTGCAAGGAGATCTACGAGTCCATGGGCGCCGGAGGCGACAAGGACAAGGACAAGAGCGGTAAGGGTGGCAAGGGCGGCCAGAAGTAGCGCGCCCGCGCCTTCTGCTTCTGCCAGACGCACTGAGCTTGGCGTTCTGAGCTTGGCGTTCTGAGCTTGGCCTTCGCCAGGGCCTGTCCGCCGGACAGGCCCGTGGCAGGCTCGGGCCTATGACTCCTGCGGATCTGATCCCGGCGGCGCGCGTGCAGCGCGGCTCCCCCGGGCACTTCGTACTCGACGAGGCGACCGTCCTGGACGCCGGTCCCGGCACCGCGGCGACCGCCCGCTGGCTGCGCGGCGCGCTCGGCGCGGCCACCGGACTGCCGCTCGACCCCGGCACGGGGGACGGCGCCCGGGGCCGGGCCGTACGGCTGCGTATCGATACCGGTGTCACGGATGAGCTGGGCCCCGAGGGCTACCGGCTACGGGTGGACACCGAAGCCGTGACCCTGCGCGGCGGGGGACCGGCCGGGGTCTTCTGGGGCGCTCAGACGCTCCGTCAACTCCTCGGCCCCGAGGCCTTCCGGCGTGCACCGGTCACCGCGGACCGGCGGTGGGCCCTGCCCGGCACCCTCATCGAGGACAGCCCCCGCTTCGGCTGGCGCGGTCTCATGCTGGACGTGGCACGGCACTTCCTGCCCAAGGACGACGTCCTGCGCTACCTCGATCTGCTGGCCGCCCACAAACTGAACGTCCTGCACCTCCATCTCACCGACGACCAGGGCTGGCGCATCGAGATCAAGCGCTACCCGGGACTCACCGAGACCGGCGCCTGGCGCCCGCGCACCAAGTACGGCCACCGGGCGTCGCCGTTGTGGGAGGAGAAGCCGCACGGCGGCTACTACACCCAGGACGACATCCGCGAAATCGTCGCCTACGCCGCGCGGTTGCACATCACGGTCGTCCCGGAGATCGATATCCCCGGCCACTCGCAGGCCGCGATCGCCGCGTACCCCGAACTCGGCAACACCGACGTCATCGACACCTCCGCACTCTCCGTCTGGGACAACTGGGGCATCACCGAGAACGTACTCGCCCCCACTGACAACGTCCTGCGCTTCTACGAGGCCGTGTTCGACGAGGTCCTGGACCTGTTCCCCAGTACGTACGTCCACGTCGGCGGCGACGAGTGCCTCAAGGACCAGTGGCGGCGGTCGCCGACCGCCCAGACCCGTATCAAGGAGCTGGGCCTTGCTGACGAGGACGCGCTACAGAGCTGGTTCATCCGGCACTTCGACAGCTGGCTCACCGAGCGCGGACGCCGCCTCATCGGCTGGGACGAGATCCTTCAGGGCGGACTGGCGCCCGGTGCGGCCGTCTCCTCCTGGCGCGGCTACGCGGGCGGCATCACCGCGGCGCAGGCGGGCCACGACGTCGTCATGTGCCCCGAGCAGCAGGTGTACTTGGACCACCGTCAGCACGGCGGCGCGGACGAACCGGTGCCCATCGGTTTCGTACGCACCCTGGAGGACGTCTACCGCTTCGAGCCGGTCCCGCCGCGGTTGACGGACGATCAGGCACGCCACGTACTGGGCACCCAGGCCAACGTGTGGACCGAGGTCATGGAGAACCGGGCCCGCGTCGACTACCAGGCCTTCCCCCGGCTGGTGGCCCTCGCCGAGGTCGCCTGGAGCAGCCTGCCCGACTCGGCGGAACGGGACTTCGCGGACTTCGAGCGCCGAATGTCAGTGCATTACGGGACACTTGACGCACTGGGGGTCGACTACCGGCCATCCGGGGGCCCGTTGCCCTGGCAGCGGCGCCCCGGGGTGCTCGGACGCCCGATCGAGGGGACGCCCCCGAACGTGTGAGGTGTCAGGAAAGCCACGGAGCCCGGGGGTGCGGCCCTGGGACCGTGGTGCGGGAAGGGAGAACCAGGACAAGCGTCGCCTAAGGGGGCCAATGTGTACTGACCGGTAAGTGCCTGCGGAAACGGGCGATTTTCCTGGTCAGGGAGAAATAGCCGCCTAGTGGACCCCTGCGTCGGCGACCCGGGAAGATGTGCCAGAGTTGCCACGTCCGGCGCTTGAGCACGTACCGTACGGCGGAACAGTCCAGGCGGGCCGGTCATCGGGAAGGGGCAGCCGCATTGACCACGCACGCACCGCAGTCAGCCCAGACGGCGCAGTCCGTGACGCTGCCGGCCTCGCTTGACGAGGCCGTGGCGGCACTCGCCGCCATGCCCGCCGCGGTGCCCGTCGCGGGCGGTACGGACCTGATGGCCGCGGTCAACTCCGGACAGCTGCGCCCCGCCGCGCTGGTCGGCCTCGGCCGGATCAGCGAGATCCGCGGCTGGCAGTACCAGGACGGGCACGCCCTGCTCGGCAGCACACTGACCCACGCGCGGATGGGGCGCCCGGACTTCGCGGCGCTGATCCCCGCGCTGGCCGCGGCGGCGCGGGCCGCGGGCCCGCCCACCATCCGTAACGCCGGGACGCTGGGCGGCAACATCGCCACGGCCGACCCGGCCGGGGACGCGCTGCCGGTACTCGCCGCGCTGGAGGCCACGCTGATCATCGCGGGCACGGGCGGGGTGCGGCGTGAGGTGCCGGTGTCCCATCTGCTGGCCGGTATGGAGATGTTGCGCGCGGGCGAGCTCATCGGGTACGTGCGGGTGCCGCTGCTGCACGCTCCGCAGGTGTTCCTCAAGGCGACCGGCAGGACGGGGCCTGGCCGGTCGACCGCTTCGGTGTGCGTCGTGCTCGACCCGGCGCGGCGTGGGGTGCGGTGCGCGGTGGGCGCGGTCGCGCCGATGCCGCTGCGGCCGCTCGACGCCGAGGCCTGGGTCGCCTCGCTGATCGACTGGGACGCGGAGCGGGCGCTGGCTCCCGAGGCGCTGACCGCCTTCGGTGAGTACGTGGCGGCCGCCTGCATTCCCGACCAGGCCGCGGACGGGACACGGCATGAGCTGCCGCCCGCCGTACTGCATCTGCGGCGCACCGTCGCCGTGCTGGCCCGACGAGCCTTGGGGAGGGCGCTGTCGTGAGTGACACCAACGGAATCGGCGCCGACGGGACGACGGGCGAGGGCTCCCCGGGCGGCGGCTGGCAGCCCACTCCGCCCAGCGACTACGACGCCGACGCGACGGCCTTCGTCGCACTCCCGGAGGGGCTCGCGGACACGCCGCTGGCCGCGCCGGGGAGCGGCGGTTTTGTGCCGCCGCAGATCTCTGTCGCGGGGGGCGCGGGTACGGACCCGGCGGCGACGGGGACGTTCGTGATCCCGGGACTCAGCGCGGCGCCTGCGTCTGCCGCTGCCCCTGCCGCTGCCGCTGCCGCTGCCCCGGACCCGGCTGCTGGCTTCGGGGAGCCCGTCATCGGCGAGGCGGCGGTGCGCTGGCCGGAGCCGAACGCTCCGCAGCCGCCCGCGCCTGAGACACCGGGTGCCACGGGGCAGTGGACGTTCACGGATGCGGCGGGGCCCGCCGCTCCGGCGAACGTGACCGGTCAGTGGTCGATTCCGCTCGCCCAGGGCAACCTTCCGGACGAATCAGGCGAGTTCACCAAGTCCTCCCTCATGGACCAGTGGAGCACCCACGCCCCACCCACCCTCCCGGGCGGCGCCCCCGCCCCCTGGGCCCAGCCCCACGACGCGGCGCCCGGAGCCCCGCACCCGGGAGCCGTACCGGGCCAGCGAGGGGCCCTCGGCATCGACGCGCCCCCAGGCACGGACCGGGCTGTCCCACACGGCCAGACCGTGGGCCAGGCCTCGGCCACCGCGCGGGACCAAGGCGCAGACCACGGACCGAACACGCACCACGCGCCCGGCGCGGAGCGCGGCCTCGCCACGGGGCACAGCCCTGGCGCGGAGCCCGGGACCGGCGCAGAGCACGGCCTTGGCATGGAGCCCGAGACCGGCTCAGAGCACGGGCCTCGCCCGGAGCGCATTCCCGACGCCGGGCACCCCCCTGGCACAGACCATGGGCCCGGCTCAGACCACGGACCTGGCACAGAGCATGGCCCCGGCCTAGAGCAGGCCCTAGGTACGCGGCGAAGCCCTGGCGCGGACGATGGGCCCGGCACGGAGCGAGGCCCCGGCGCGGAGCGCGGGTCCGGTGCCGAGCACGGGACCAGCGTGGAGGGCGGGACTGGTGGGCCCGGGTTTGCTGATGAGCGGCCACTCGCGTCCTATGTGTTGCGGGTCAACGGCGCGGATCGGCCCGTCACCGACGCGTGGATCGGCGAGTCTCTGCTGTACGTGCTGCGCGAGCGCCTCGGGCTCGCCGGGGCCAAGGACGGCTGCTCACAGGGTGAGTGCGGCGCCTGCGCCGTACAGGTCGACGGGCGGCTGGTGGCCTCCTGCCTGGTGCCTGGCGCGACGAGCGCGGGCAGCGAGGTGCGTACGGTCGAAGGGCTGGCCGCCGACGGGCAGCCGTCCGACGTGCAGTGCGCCCTGGCCGCCAGCGGCGCCGTGCAGTGCGGCTTCTGCGCACCCGGCATGGCCATGACCGTGCACGACCTCCTGGAGGGCAACCCCGCCCCGGGCGAGCGCGAGACCCGCCAGGCCCTGTGCGGCAACCTCTGCCGCTGCACCGGCTACCGCGGCGTACTCGACGCCGTCAACGACGTCGTGGCGAAACGCGGCACCGCGGCAGCCGCAGCCACAGCCACAGCCGCAGCGGCCGCCGCGGCACCCGACGACCCCGCCGACCAGGCCCGCGTCCCGCACCAGGCACCCCCCGGCGCCGGGGGAGTGGCCCACCGCCACCCCCACGACGGAGGCCAGGCATGAGCAGCGAAGCCACCACGGCCGCCACCACGGCCACCGCCGCCCCCACGACCTCGCCCGCCGCCGCCCCCGAGCCGCCCCCGCACGGCCTGGGCGTCTCGCTCAAGGCCACCGACATCGCCGCGAAGACCGAGGGCACCTTCCCGTACGCGGCGGACCTGTGGGCCGAGGGCCTCCTCTGGGCGGCGATCCTGCGCTCCCCGCACCCGCACGCGCGCATCACCTCCATCGACACCTCGGAAGCCCTCAAGATGCCCGGCGTGCACGCCGTGGTCACCCACGAGGACGTCCCGGGCGACGCCGCGCACGGCCGCCGGGTCGCCGACCGCCCCGTCTTCGCCTCCGACGTCGTACGCCACCACGGCGAGCCGATCGCCGCCGTAGCCGCCGACCACCCCGACACCGCGCGCATGGCCGCCGCCGCCGTCATCGTCGAGTACGAGGTCCTGGACCCGGTCACCGACCCGGAGCAGGCCTTCGCCGCCGAGCCCCTGCACCCCGACGGCAACCTCATCCGCCACATCCCGCTGCGCTACGGCGACCCCGACGCCGTCGGCGAGATCCTCGTCGAGGGCCTGTACCGCATCGGCCGCCAGGACCCCGCCCCGATCGGCGCCGAGGCGGGCCTCGCCGTACCGCGCCCGGACGGCGGCGTCGAGCTGTACGTGGCCTCCACCGACCCGCACACCGACCGCGACCTGGCCGCCGCCTGCTACGGCCTCACCCCGGACCAGGTGAAGGTCGTCGTCACCGGCGTCCCCGGCGCCACCGCCGACCGCGAGGACCCCGGCTTCCAGCTCCCGCTCGGCCTGCTCGCGCTGAAGACCGGCTGCCCGGTGAAGCTCACCGCCACCCGCGAGGAGTCCTTCCTCGGCCACGCCCACCGCCACCCCACCCTGCTGCGCTACCGCCACCACGCGGACGCCGACGGACGCCTGGTCAAGGTCGAGGCGCAGATCCTGCTCGACGGCGGCGCGTACGCGGACGCCTCGTCGGAGTCCCTGGCGGCCGCGGTCGCCTTCGCCTGCGGCCCGTACGTCGTCCCGCACGCCTTCATCGAGGGCTGGGCGGTCCGCACCAACAACCCGCCATCAGGCCACGTCCGTGGCGAGGGCGCGATGCAGGTCTGCGCCGCCTACGAGGCCCAGATGGACAAGCTGGCCGCCAAACTGGACCTGGACCCCGCGGAGCTACGGCTGCGCAACGTGATGGCGACCGGCGACATCCTGCCCACCGGACAGACCGTCACCTGCCCCGCCCCGGTCGCCGAACTGCTGCGCTCCGTGCGCGACTACCCGCTGCCGCCACTCCCCAAGGACACCCCCGAGGAGGAGTGGCTGCTGCCCGGCGGCCTGGAAGGCGCGGGCGAGCCCGGCGCGATCCGCCGCGGCGTCGGCTACGCGCTCGGCATGGTGCACATGCTGGGCGCCGAGGGCACCGACGAGGTCTCCACGGCCACCGTCAAGGTCGAGGGCGGTGTGGCCACGGTCATCTGCGCCGCGGTGGACACCGGCCAGGGCTTCCCGACGCTGGCCCGCCAGATCGTCCAGGAAACCCTGGGCGTGGACGAGGTGCACGTCGCCTCCGTCGACACCGACCAGCCGCCGTCGGGCCCCGCCTGCCACAGCCGCCACACCTGGGTGTCGGGTGGCGCGGTGGAGCGCGCGGCCAAGATGGTCCGCACCCAGCTACTCCAGCCCCTGGCGGCCAAGTTCGGCATGTCCGCCGAGCTCCTCCAGGTCGCCGACGGCAAGATCACCTCGTACGACGGCGTGCTCTCCACGACCGTCATGGAGGCGATGGACGGCAAGGAGCTGTGGGCCACCGCCCAGTGCCGCCCGCACCCCACCGAGCCGCTGGACGAGACGGGCCAGGGCGACGCGTTCGTGGGCCTGGCCTTCGCCGCGATCCGCGCGGTCGTCGACGTGGACGTGGAGCTCGGTGCCGTACGGGTGGTGGAGCTGGCGGTCGCCCAGGACGTCGGCCGCGTACTCAACCCCGCGCAGCTCGCGGCCCGTATCGAGGCGGGCGTCACCCAGGGCGTCGGCACGGCCCTCACCGAGAACCTCCGCACCCCGCGCGGCCTGGTCCGGCACCCCGACCTGACCGGGTACGCCCTGCCCACGTCCCTCGACACCCCGGACATCCGCATCGTGAAGCTGGTCGAGGAGCGCGACGTGGTCGCCCCCTTCGGCGCGAAGGCCGCGTCCGCGGTCCCGGTGGTCACCTCGCCCGCGGCGGTGGCCGCCGCGGTGCGCGCGGCCACCGGCCGTCCGGTCAACCGCCTCCCGATCAGGCCTCAGGCCGCGGTGGCGTCCCCGAACTCTTAGAGTAGGAAGGGAATTCGGGTTGGCGCAGCGCCGTCCCGAAAGCAATGGGGAGGGACCGCCATGACCCAGCCGCCCGAGCAACCGTCGTCGGGCGGCGGTGGGTTCGGCCCGCCGCCGGGACCGTACGGCACGCCCGGCCAGGGCTACGGCCAGCAACAGCCGTACGGCCAACAGCCCTACGGCCCACAACAGCCACCCCCCTACGGCACCTACCCACCCACCCCTCCGCCCCCGTACGGCTCGTCCGGCTCGCCCGGTAACGGACGCAAAACCGGCCTGGTGATCGGTGTCGCCGCGCTGGCACTGCTGGCGGTGCTGGTGATCGGCGGCGGGGTCTGGTTCGCGGTGGGCCCTGGCGACGACGGGAGCGGCAAGTCGGTCGCCGAGAGCAGCGAGAGCCCGACCCCCCGTACGACCCCCAGCCCCAGCCTGAGCGTCCCTGAGCCCGACCCGGAGGACGACGACCCGTACGGCGACGAGCCCGACGACGGCGCGACCCAGGACGACAAGCCCCGCCCCGGCATCACCGGCACCACCCTCGTCGGATTCTGGCGGTCGGACACCGGCAGCGGCATCCTCGGGCTGCGCGCGAGCCCGGACTCCGAGAAGCCGACGCAGCCCTCGGTGTCCCTGCTCGCGGGCGGACGCTGCACCGGACTGCGCAAGGTCATCGAGCCGGGCCGCAGCTACCGCATCGGGCTGATCTGCGAGAAGGACAAGAAGGAGATGTACGGCAACCTCGTCTTCACCGGCGGCGACACGCTCACCGTCACCTGGGAGAAGGGCAAGACCGGCACCGAGACCTTCAGCCGCTTCCTGGACTACCCCGAGCCGAGCAACAGCCCCGGAAACGGTGGCACCGGCGGCAGCGCTGGCAGCGACGTGTAGCTGCCGCACCGCGCTCGCGGATGCACAAGGCCGTCCGGTCGCCGCAGTGGCGCACGAGGCGGTGCGGCGCCCTCTACACGCCAAGGGTGACCTGGTGCGGAAGACGGCCGCTTGGTACGCCGAGGAAAACGCTGAGCTCCTGCGGCGGCTCGGCGAGTGAACAGACCCCGTCGCACGCGTGAAGGCGCCGAACCGCGCGATGTGAGCTGCGCCGCACCCCGGCGGTTCTCGCCGGGGCCGCCGGGGACGGCGTGAGCTCACCGGTAAGGTGGCCCGGTTGTCATACGTAGCCGAGCCAGACCCGAACCGGAGACCGTGACTACTACCGCCACCGCCGCGTCCCACCACCTCTCTCCCGCCTTCCCCGGTCGTGCCCCCTGGGGTACGGCCGGAAAGCTGCGTGCCTGGCAGCAGGGCGCCATGGACAGGTATATCCAGGAGCAGCCACGGGACTTCCTCGCCGTCGCGACGCCCGGCGCCGGGAAGACGACGTTCGCGCTCACCCTCGCCTCCTGGCTGCTGCACCACCACGTCGTGCAGCAGGTCACGGTGGTCGCGCCGACCGAGCACCTGAAGAAGCAGTGGGCGGAGGCGGCCGCCCGGATAGGTATCAAGCTGGACCCGGAGTACAGCGCGGGCCCGCTCAGCAAGGAGTACCACGGCGTCGCCGTCACCTACGCGGGCGTGGGCGTACGGCCGATGCTGCACCGCAACCGCGTCGAGCAGCGCAAGACTCTCGTCATCCTGGACGAGATCCACCACGCCGGTGACTCCAAGTCGTGGGGCGAGGCCTGTCTGGAGGCCTTCGAGCCCGCCACCCGGCGACTCGCGCTGACCGGTACGCCGTTCCGCTCGGACACCAACCCCATCCCCTTCGTCGCGTACGAGGAGGGCAACGACGGCATCCGCCGCTCATCGGCCGACTACACCTACGGCTACGGGAACGCGCTCGGCGACGGCGTCGTGCGACCCGTCATCTTCCTGTCCTACAGCGGGCAGATGCGGTGGCGTACGAAGGCCGGTGACGAGATCGCCGCCCGGCTCGGCGAGCCGATGACCAAGGACGCCGTGTCGCAGGCCTGGCGTACCGCCCTGGACCCGCGCGGCGACTGGATGCCGAACGTGCTGCGCGCCGCCGACCAGCGGCTCACCGAGGTACGGAAGGGCATCCCGGACGCGGGCGGCCTGGTCATCGCCTCCGACCAGGACTCGGCGCGCGCGTACGCCAAGCTGATCCGCGAGATCACCGGCACCAAGGCCACCCTGGTGCTGTCCGACGACAACGGCGCGTCCGACCGGATCGACGAGTTCAGTCACAGCCATGACCGGTGGATGGTCGCGGTCCGGATGGTGTCCGAGGGCGTGGACGTGCCGCGTCTCGCGGTCGGTGTGTACGCCACGACCATCTCGACCCCGTTGTTCTTCGCCCAGGCCGTCGGGCGTTTCGTACGGTCCCGGCGGCGCGGCGAGACCGCGTCCGTGTTCCTGCCGACCATCCCCGACCTGCTCGGCTTCGCCAACGAGATGGAGGTCGAGCGCGACCACGTACTCGACAAGCCGAAGAAGGGCGGGGAGGACGAAGACCCGTACGCCGAGTCCGAGAAGGAGATGGACGAGGCGAACAAGGAGCAGGACGAGGACACCGGCGAGCAGGACACGCTGCCCTTCGAGGCGCTGGAGTCGGACGCCGTCTTCGACCGGGTGCTGTACGACGGCGCGGAGTTCGGGATGCAGGCGCACCCCGGCAGCGAGGAGGAGCAGGACTACCTCGGCATTCCGGGACTGCTCGAACCCGACCAGGTGCAGATGCTGCTCCAGAAGCGGCAGGCGCGGCAGATCGCCCACAGCCGTAAGAAGCCGGATGACGAGGCGGATCTGCTCGAACTGCCCGCCGACCGGCGCCCGGTGGTCAGCCACAAGGAGCTGCTCGAACTGAGGAAGCAGCTCAACACCATGGTCAGCGCGTACACCCACCAGTCCGGCAAACCGCACGGTGTGATCCACACCGAGCTGCGCCGGGTGTGCGGCGGCCCGCCCAGCGCGGAGGCGACGGCCGGGCAGATCCGGCAGCGGATCGCGAAGGTCCAGGAGTGGGCGACGCGGATGCGGTGACGGTGACGGTGACGGTCACTGTGTCCGGATGCCGTGCGGGTTGCGGTGTGGGTGCCGTGTGGGTGCTGCGCGGGTGCGGTGTGAGTGCCGCGTGGGTGCGCTGACAGGTCGCTGTCTGGTTGAACGACTGATGCCCGTTATGTGGGTCGCATAACGGGCATCAGTCGTGCCCCGACGTCTGGAGTTCGCATTTTGTGTGCCCGGATTCTGGACGGAGTCTTCCGCTGAGCGGACTGGCTCGCTACTGTCCCCGCAACGCACACGCCCCGTGGCAGCGCCGCCGCGGAGCGCAGCCGGTGCTCAGCGCTGCCGGGCGGCCCGCCGCCCGGAGCCCCGCTATCGCCCGGCGGCCTCTCGACGCGCGTCACCGACGGCACCGGTGACGGGGTACCCCGCTTGGCGGGGGACGCCCGCCGCGGAGAGGGCCGTCGCGACTCACCACTAAGGAGAGGGCGTCGTGACCGCGGAGACCTCCCAGACGCTCGACCGGGGACTGCGTGTCCTCAAGCTGCTGGCCGACACCGACCACGGGCTGACCGTGACCGAGCTGTCCAACAAGCTCGGTGTGAACCGCACCGTCGTGTACCGCCTGCTCGCCACGCTCGAACAGCACGCTCTCGTGCGGCGTGACCTCGGCGGCCGCGCCCGGGTCGGGCTGGGCGTGCTGCGGCTCGGGCGTCAGGTGCACCCGCTGGTACGGGAGGCCGCGCTGCCCGCGCTCAGGTCGCTGGCCGAGGACATAGGGGCCACCGCTCACCTCACGCTGGTCGACGGTACCGAAGCGCTGGCCGTCGCGGTCGTCGAGCCCACCTGGACGGACTACCACGTCGCGTACCGCACCGGCTTCCGGCACCCGCTGGACCGGGGCGCCGCGGGTAAGGCGATCCTCTCCGCCCGGCAGGGCACGCTGGACGACCCCGGCTTCACCCTCACCCACGGCGAACTGGAGGCCGGGGCGAGCGGGGCGGCCGCGCCGCTGCTCGGGGTGACCGGGATCGAGGGCAGCGTGGGCGTGGTGATGCTCGCGGACTCGGTGCCGGAGCGGGTCGGCGGGCGGGTGCTGGACGCGGCTCGCGAGGTCGCGGAGGCGCTGCGCTGAGGTTCCGGAGGGCGCTGCGCTGAGGTTGCGGGGCTCTCGTGCTGGGGAGTGCGGGGCTGTCGTGCTGGGGAGTGCGGGATGGCTCGTTTCGGCCGTGGTTATAGGTTGAACCCGTGCTCTCTCGTCTCTCACGCCCCAAGGCCCTCGCCCTCTGCGCCCTCCCCTTCGTGGCCCTGCTGGCGACCGCGGGCCTCGCGCCACTGCCGTTCGCTGTGGCGCAGCCCGGCGCGACCGCGGACGTACTGGGCGAGAACAACGGCGACCCGGTGATCACGATCAGCGGCGCGCCCACCCGCGAGCCCAGCGGTGAGCTGCGGATGACGACGATCCTCGCGACCGGCCCTGACGCCCGTATCGACTTCGGCGATGTGCTGGACGGCTGGTTCCGTACGGACCGCGCCGTGATGCCGCGCGACGCGGTCTATCCCAGCGGCGACACGACCAAGGAAATCCAGCAGCACAACATCAGCGAGATGCGGAAGTCCCAGGACGCGGCGGTCACGGCGGCGCTCGGGTACCTGGGCGATCGGGCCAAGGACGTGAAGGTCGAGCTGGAACTCGCCGACGTCGGCGGACCCAGTGCCGGGCTGCTCTTCGCTCTCGGCATCGTCGACAAGCTGGACGGCGACGGCACCGGCGGCGACCTCACCGGCGGCCGCAGCATCGCCGGTACGGGCACCATCACCGAGGACGGCCGGGTCGGCGCGGTCGGCGGGGTCTCACTGAAGACGCAGGCCGCCAGGCGGGACGGCGCCACGGTCTTTCTCGTACCCGAGGCGGAGTGCGCGGAAGCCAAGGGCGAACTGCCGGACGGGCTGCGACTGATCCCCGTCAGAACCCTGACGGGGACCGTGGACGCGCTGCGCGCGCTGGAGACCGGCGACGCGGTCCCCAGCTGCTGAGAGCCTGTCTTCGCGAGCGGCTCAGTCGTCCTCCAGCGGATGCCGCCACCGCAGCCCGGGGAACCGGGCGAAGCCGCGGTCGGCGGAGTAGAGCGTGGCTCCGGACTCGATGGCCAGGGCCGCGATGTAGGCATCGGGTACGAGATTGCCCCGGGCGCCCGCGCCGCGGCACAGGCGCTCGAAAATGCCCCAGTGTCGCGGGCCCTCCGTCAGTGACGCCGCGACGGGTGCGTCACGGACGTCCTGGAGGAAGGTGAAGGCGGTTTCCGGCTCGCTCGGCGGCTGGTAGATCCGGGGGTGTGTGACGATCCGGAGGAAGCCGCTGTCGATCACGCTGTTGTACGCCACCGGCTCGTCGCCGCGCAGGCGATTCAGCAGCCACGCGTGGTACCGATCGTGGTCCTTGCTGTCCTCGCGAAAGGCGTAGACGAGGACATTGACATCGCACAGGATCATTCGAGGCCGTCCATGACATCGCGGACGGACACGTTGTCGTCCAGGTTGATCCCGGGGCGGGGGCCGCCGCTACCGGGGTCCGTTGTGAGCTTGGCGATGGTCTGCGCCGCGTTCACATCCCGCGCGAACGACGCCCGCATCGCATCCTCTATCACCGCACTCACGGTCACGCGCCTGCGTGCGGCGCGCAGCTTGGCTTCCTGGATCAGGTCCTGGGGGAGATCGACGGTGGTTCTCATACACACCAGAGTAGAAGCCTCGCATCTTGATGCGCAAGCCAAATGTCACGATGTAATGACTCTCTGTTCTGATGTTCGATCCGTCCTGTCGCTGGCTAGCCGTCCGCGGACGACGCCTGTTCCACCAGCGGGATGATGCGCAGGGGGACCGGGTTCTCCATCACGATCGCGGTGGAGGCGCGGACGATGCCCTCGAAGCCGACGACGCGGTCGATCACCCGTTGGAGGTCGGCGTTGGACCGCGCTACCAGGCGGCAGAGCATGTCCCCGTGCCCCGTCGTGGTGTGCAGTTCAAGGACCTCCGGGACGCCGCTCAGGTGTGCCCGGACGTCCGCGCCCTGGCCCTGTTTGATCTCCAGCGTCGCGAAGGCCGTGACCGGGTAGCCAAGCGCGGCTGGGTCGACGTTCGGGCCGAAGCCGCGGATGACTCCGTTCGACTGGAGTCGGTCCAGGCGTGCCTGGACCGTGCCGCGCGCCACGCCCAGTCGCCGCGACGCCTCCAGTACGCCGATCCTGGGCTCGCGCGCCAGCAGAACGAGCAGCCTGCCGTCCAGTGCGTCGATGGACATGGCCTGGATCACACTCCCAGTGGTCATCCTGCACAGATAGCCCGATCGTACGGGCTGCTCACTGGACAGATTGCCCAGTGTTTCTGCCAACTATTGCGCACCTTGTGGAACAGAGGGACGCTGCGGCTATGAGTGAGACCATCCAGGAAACCCCTGACACCGCACGGCAGGCCGACCCCTTCCCGGTCAAGGGAATGGACGCGGTCGTCTTCGCCGTGGGCAACGCCAAACAGGCCGCGCACTACTACTCGACCGCCTTCGGCATGAAGCTCGTCGCGTACTCCGGACCGGAGAACGGCAGCCGCGAGACCGCCAGTTACGTCCTGGAGAACGGCGCCGCCCGGTTCGTCCTCACCTCCGTCATCAAGGCGAGCACCGACTGGGGCCGCTTCCTCGAGGGCCATGTCGCCGCGCACGGCGACGGCGTCATCGACCTCGCCATCGAGGTCCCGGACGCCCGCGCCGCGTACGCCTACGCCGTCGAGCACGGCGCCACCTCGGTCGCCGAGCCGTACGAAGTCAAGGACGAGCACGGCACGGTCGTACTCGCCGCCATCGCCACATACGGCGAGACCCGCCACACGCTGGTGGACCGCAGCGGCTACGACGGCCCCTACCTGCCCGGCTTCGTCTCCGCCGAGCCGCTCGTCGAGCCCCCGGCCAAGCGCACCTTCCAGGCCATCGACCACTGCGTCGGCAACGTCGAGCTCGGCAAGATGAACGAGTGGTGTGCCTTCTACAACAAGGTCATGGGCTTCACGAACATGAAGGAGTTCGTGGGCGACGACATCGCGACCGAGTACTCGGCTCTGATGTCCAAGGTCGTGGCCGACGGCACCAAGAAGGTGAAGTTCCCGATCAACGAACCGGCGATCGCGAAGAAGAAGTCGCAGATCGACGAGTACCTGGAGTTCTACGGCGGCCCCGGCGTCCAGCACATGGCGCTCGCCACCAACGACATCGTCTCGACGGTGCGCACCATGCGCGCGGCGGGCGTCCGGTTCCTGGACGTCCCCGACTCGTACTACGACACGCTCGGCGAGTGGGCGGGCGAGACCCGGGTGCCCGTGGAGACCCTGCGCGAGCTGAAGATCCTTGTCGACCGCGATGAGGACGGCTATCTGCTGCAGATCTTCACCAAGCCCGTCCAGGACCGGCCGACCGTCTTCTTCGAGATGATCGAGCGGCATGGCTCGATGGGCTTCGGCAAGGGCAACTTCAAGGCGCTCTTCGAGGCGATCGAGCGCGAGCAGGCCAAGCGCGGCAACCTCTGACCAGCGAGCGTTAGCCTCAAGGGCCTCCGCAGCCCCCACAACCCCCGCGGCCCCATGGACTCTGACCCGTGGGGCCGCGGTGTGTACGTCGCCCCGTCCCCTCCGTCCCCCCCCCGCCCCCTCCGTCGTCCCACGCCGCCGCAGCCCTCACGTCTCACGCGCGGGCAGCGGCGTCGGCGTCGTCGGCCGCTCCGGAGCGGGCCCCGAAGACGGCTCGCCCAGGGCCTCCAGTGCCAGCCGCGCCAACGGCGCGTGCAGCGGCGAGAAGTACGGGTTGACGCGCAGCGCCGCGGTCAGGTGGCGGCGGGCGGAGCCGTCCCGCCCCAGGGACCGCTCGATCTCGCCCCGGTGGTAGAGGAACAGGGCACTGCGCGGGCCCTTGTCCAGCGCCTTCTTGGCGTATCCGGCGGCCTTCTCATGATCGCCCGCGCGGTGCAGCGCCCACCCCAGCGCGTCCGCCACCTCGTGCCCCGGGTGCCGCTTGTACTCGGCGGTGAGCCGCCGCACCGCCGCGTCCGCGTCGCCGTGGTCCGCCTCGAACCGGCCAAGCACCAGCGCCTCGTTGATCCCCACACCGCTGCCCTGCTCGACCCGCCCGCGCAGGATGTCGTACTGGACCCGGGCAGCCGACTCCCTCCCCAGCGACTCCTGCAACTCGCCCAGCTCCAGCAGGTAGTTCGGCAGTGGGTGCCTGGCCAACGCCGCCTCATAGCTCGCCAGCGCCGCCTGCCCACGGCCCAGCGACGCCAGCGCCCGGCCCTCCCCGGCCAGCGAGGGATGGTGACCGGGCTCCGCGCGCAGCGCCGCCCTGAAGTACCGCAGCCCCTCGGCCGGTTCCCCCCGCTCCCACGCGAGCTCGCCAAGCCGGTGCAGCCGCGCCGCCCGCTCGGCCGGTGTCTCGGCGAGCGCCACCGCGTCCGCCGCGGCCGCCGCCGCGTCCTCGCGCCACCCACGGCCCTGGAACACCCGCGCCGCGGACGCCAGCACCACCGACCCCGACCGCAGCTCCCGCAACCGCTCCAGGGCCCGGCCCGCCGCCTTGCGGTCGCCCAGACCGCGATAGGTGTCGAGCAGCACCGGGTACAGCGTCCAGCGCTTCGGCGACCGCTTCACGGCCAGCTCGCCCCATTTCCTGGCGGCCCGGTACTCGTGCCGGGCGTTGGCCAGCGCGGCGAGTCCGGCCAGCGCCTCGACGTTGCCGTCCTCGCCCGGCCGCAGCGCCAGCGACCTGCGCAGCGCCCGCTCGGCCTTCGGGTACGCCGCGTAGTCGGCCGTCCGCCGCCCCCGCTCGACGTAGGCGGAACCCAGCACCGCCCAGGACTCCTCGTCCCCCGGATGCTTCCGCAGATGCCCCGTACGGTCGCGGATCAGCGCCGCCAGATCGGGCAGCGCCGCCGGCGCGCCCGCCCCGGCCGCCGCCATCGCCCGCCCGCTCGGGCCCAGCGCGGGCGGTGGACCGTCGTCCCGCAGCACGGGGACCAGTACCAGCACTCCGGCGAGCACCGCGGAGCCCGCGACCGAGGCGATCAGGGCGCGCCTGACCCTGCGGGAGAGACGGCGCGGCGGTGGCTGCTGTCCCTGATCGTTCTCCATGGCGCTCACTTCGTTCTCCATGGCGATCACTGTGCGTCAAGCCCGCTACCGATACGACGAGCACATCGCGGCGCGCGACGCGGTTCGCCCACGGGTTCACACCGTTGGCCCCGGGTGCGAGGCTGAGATCATGAACGCCGCCCCCGACCACATCGCCGCCCAGCTGCGCGCGGGGCTGCCCGCTGGCGCGGTCCTCACCGATCCGGACGTCACCGCCGCGTACGCCCATGACATGGCCAGCTTCTGCCCCGCTGGCATCCCGGCCGTCGTCGTCCTGCCCCGTTCCGTCGAGCAGGTCCAGCACGTCATGCGCACGGCCACCGCGCTGCGCGTCCCGGTCGTCCCCCAGGGCGCGCGCACCGGCCTGTCCGGCGCCGCCAACGCCTCCGACGGCTGCATCGTGCTGTCGCTGCTCAAGATGGACCGCATCCTGGAGATCAGCCCGGTCGACCGGATCGCCGTCGTCGAACCAGGCGTCGTCAACGCCGCGCTCTCCCACGCGGTCGCCCCCCACGGCCTCTGCTACCCGCCCGACCCCTCCAGCTGGGAGCAGTGCACCATCGGCGGCAACATCGGCACCGCGTCCGGCGGCCTGTGCTGTGTGAAGTACGGCGTCACCGCCGAGTACGTACTCGGGCTCGACGTCGTCCTGGCCGACGGCCGCCTGCTGAAGACCGGCCGCCGCACCGCCAAGGGCGTCGCCGGATACGACCTCACCCGGCTCTTCGTCGGCTCCGAGGGCAGCCTCGGCATCGTGGTCCGCGCGGTGCTCGCCCTGAAGCCCGCGCCGCCCCCGCAGCTGGTACTCGCGGCCGAGTTCGCCTCGGCGGCGGCCGCCTGCGACGCCGTCTGCGCCATCATGGAACGCGGCCATGTGCCCTCGCTCCTGGAACTCATGGACCGTACGACGATCCAGGCCGTCAACGCCCTGGCGCACATGGGTCTCCCGGACACCACCGAGGCCCTGCTGCTCGCCGCCTTCGACACCCCTGACCCGGCCGCCGACCTGGCCGCGGTCGGTGCGCTCTGCACCGCCGCCGGAGCCACCGAGGTCGTACCGGCCGACGACCAGGCCGAGTCCGAACTCCTCCTCAAGGCCCGGCGGCTGTCGCTCACCGCGCTGGAGGCCGTCAAGGGCAGCACGATGATCGACGACGTCTGCGTGCCCCGCTCGCGGCTCGGCACCATGCTGGAGGGCATCGCGGACATCGCCGAGAAGTACGACCTGACCATCGGTGTCTGCGCGCACGCGGGGGACGGCAACACCCACCCCACCGTCTGCTTCGACGCGGCAGACCCCGACGAATCCCGGCGGGCCCGCGAGTCCTTCGACGCGATCATGGCCCTCGGTCTGGCGCTCGGAGGCACGATCACCGGCGAACACGGCGTGGGTGTACTGAAGAAGGAATGGCTGGCCCGCGAGATCGGCCCGGTGGGAGTGGAGTTGCAGCGGGGGATCAAGCAGACGTTCGACCCGCTGCATCTCCTCAACCCGGGCAAGGTCCTGTGACACCTCCGCTCTTCCGCTCGGTCCCGCAGGCTCTCGTGTCTGTCACGCACGCTCCCGCGCTGTGCCACTCACTCTCCGTCCTTCGACTCGTCCGACGGCCACGGGTCGCGCAGCCACAGTTCGTCACGACCGCCCGGCGCTGGTGCGAGCAGCTCGGCCAGGCCGTCGTCGATCCCGAGCTGCTCGGACTCAGAACCCGGGGGCACCGCCCGCAGGGTGCGCTCCAGCCAGGCCGACACAGCGGCGGTCGGCGCCTCGAGCAGCGCCTCGCCGTCCGGTGAGCTCAGCGCCATCAGGACCACGCTGTGGCCGTCGAACTTCGTCGGCCAGACCCGGACATCGCCGTGCCCGCACGGCCGGAACACGCCCTCCACCAGCAGCTCACGGGCGAAGGTCCAGTTGACCGGCTGGTCTGAGCCGATGTGGAAGGTGATGTGCACGGCGTACGGGTCGTCGGTGCGGTAGGTGAGCCGGGCCGGGACGGGGATGCTGCGCTCGGGCGACAGCACCAGCTTCAGTTCAAGCTCGCGTTCCACCACGGTGTGCATCGGGTGTTTCCTCTCGCTGGACGGTCTCTGCACGGGCCCTTTCGTGGGCTCGTACGAGGTGAGAGCGCCCAGGAGCGGATCACTTACGCGACTTTCCCGAACTTTCTGAAGTTTTTTCCGCGCCCTGGGACGGCTTGTCGTTCGCTCGTACGCGGGGTATATCGCGGTCTCGGTGCTCCCGGCGCGGCTGTCTTCGTTACTGTCCTCCTTGGACCGTGGGAGATCCGGCGCTGTGGCCCGCCCAGGCAGGGCAGCAGGCCGGGCAGCAGGTCGGCCAGGTCGGGTGCCGCGGTCGGATCAACTGTGCTGTTCACGATCGGAGTTGGGGACATGGTGGCGCCTCCCGCTGGCAACGGCGACAACGGAGCCCGGCAAGGCTATTACCCCGACCCCTCCATTCCTGGCTATGTCCGGTACTGGAACGGGGTCTCCTGGGTGCCAGGGACCAGCCGCCCCGCTCCGGCCGGGGGTGAACCGATGCCGCTGCCGCCGGGCGTGGACGCCGCGGACACCGCGCGGGCCGTTCCCGAGCAGACGGCGGCGCCGGTGGAGGAGACCGGTCCGGTCTTCTTCGACGAGGAGCCGGTCCCGGCTTCCGGGGTACGGGACGCGGCCGCCGAGGTACGGGACGCTGCGGCGTCCGGCGTACGGGATGGCGCCACCCGGCCGGAAACCGCCGTCTGGCAGGCCGACGCCTCGCGCCAGGGCGGCTTCGGCGGCGACCAGGACCGCCGCGTCGCCTGGGGCACGCCGACCGGGGCTGATCCTCGGCTGGCCCGCGCCGTTGAGCCCACGGTCCCGGAACAGGCCACCGCCACACCCCAGGCCACCGCCACACCCCAGGCCACACCTCAGTCCGCGTCCCCCGCCGCGCCCAAACCCGCCCCGCCCGTCGCCGACGGCACCATGGGCATCCGCCTGCCGGGCGCCTCCGCCGAGCCCGGACCGCGGCCCGCGCAGGGCGCACCCGCCGCCGCCCAGGCGACCGTCGCACCGAGCACGCCGACCACGCCGACCACGCCAGCGGCGCCCACGACGACCACCGAGCCCTCCCGGCCCACCGCCCCCGCCCAGCCCACCACCCCCGCCACCCCTCAGAGCACCGCCACCCCTCAGAGCACCGCCACCCCTCAGAGCACCGCCACCCCCCAGAGCACCACACCCGCCCCGCAGCCCCCACAGTCCGGTGCGCCGCTCAGTTCCGGGTCCGGAGGCGGCGCCGCCTCCTGGGCCCAGCAGGTGCACCAGCTGGCGCAGAGCCCGGGCGGCGAGGGGGATTCCGTACTGCCGTGGAAGCCGGTCACCGAAGACCCCTTCCTGGCGGCCGCGCGGGCCCAGGCATCGGCCAGGCCCGCACGCCTCGGCAGGCGCCTGGTGGCGCGGCTCATCGACACGCTCGTACTGGCCGCCGTCACCGGCGCCGCCGCCGTCCCCCTGGCGACCAGGGCACTCGACCACGTCAACGGCAAGATCGACGCGGCGAAGCTGTCCGGCGAGACGGTCACCGTGTGGCTGCTCGACGGCACGACCGCCGCGTACCTCGGCATCGTGCTCGGCGTCCTGCTGGTCTGCGGAGTGCTGTACGAGGCCCTCCCGACCGCGAAGTGGGGCCGCACCCTCGGCAAGAAGCTGTGCGGGCTCGACGTACGGGACATCGAGGGGCACGCGGCCCCGTCGTTCGGCGCCGCGCTGCGTCGCTGGCTGGTGTACAGCGTGGCGGGCATCCTGGTCGTCGGCGTACTCGGCGTCGCCTGGTGCCTGTTCGACCGCCCCTGGCGGCAGTGCTGGCACGACAAGGCCGCGCGCACCTTCGTGGCCGGATAGCCACCCCCGCGGTCCCCCGTCTGGCCCCCGCCGCTTGCGGCCCCCCGTACGTACGCGATCGACTCGGGCCATGAGCAGCGAACCGCCGCCCCCGGGCCGGGGACAGCCACCGGACGACGACCCGTTCAAGAAGCAGCCACCGCCCGCCAGCGGCGGCGGCTCCCCGTACGACTCGCCCTACGGCGGCGGCGCCCCGCCGCCACCCCCACCCGGTGGCGGCGACTTCGGCGCCCCACCGCCACCCCCCTACGGCGGCGATCCCTACGGCGGCGGCGCGAGTGACCCGCTGGCGGGCATGCCCCCGCTCGCCGACAGCGGCAAGCGCGTCCTGGCCCGCATCATCGACATGCTGATCGTCGGCGCGGTGACGGCTCTGCTGCTGTGGGCCGTCGGCTGGGGCTCCGTGGACCTCGACGATGTCGAGGCCGGTTCGTCCTTCGGCAGGTCCCTGCTGACGGCGATCCTCTACATGGGCTACGACGTCGTCATGATCTCCAAGACGGGCCAGACGCTGGGCAAGCAGCTGATGAAGCTGCGCGTGGCGAACCTGGACAACGGCGCCACGCCCGCCATGCAGACATCGGTGGTCCGCGCCGCCGTGCTGTGGCTGCCGTTCGCCTTCTGCTGCTGGCTGCTGTGGACGGTCATCTGTGGCGGCTGGAGCTTCTTCGACAGGCCGTACAAGCAGGGCCTGCACGACAAGGCCGCGAAGACGGTCGTGGTCAGCACCGCCTGACGCCGAGCACGTACGCCTGACGCAGGGCGTACGTAGGCGGTGGCGCCCAGGCGCCTACTTGCGTAAGGAGTGCTCGGCCACGCGGGACTCCGCCCCGGTATGGAGGCGCCGCACCGGCACCCGCGTCGCCGCCGTCGCCGCGCGCGGCGCGGGCGCGGGCTTCGGCGCTGGCACCAACGCCGAAGCCAGCAGCCCGAGCCCGAGCGCGGCGCAGACTATGGCGGCGATGCCGAGCGCCGAGGTGGCGTGGGAGAGCAGCAGCAGGGCGAGGGTGGCGGAGATGACGGTGGCGAAACCGTAGGAGAACTGTGCGGCAGTCGGACGAGGCATGGCGTTATCCGGTCCTCGGAGGGCAGGGGCAGAACGGGGTGCGCACGGGGTGTCGCGGCAGCTGAGGTCGCTGGTACGTCAGCTGGACGTGCCTTCGGGTCTCTCTCCCGCTGGATTCCCGAGTGAGCGAGATGTAAGCGTGACCTAACCCACAGTGCCGATGCACGGGGGGCGCAGGGGCTCATTCGGCTGTCCAGTGGGCGAGACGAGCGCGCCTGCCCGGCGGCGCCGCGCTGCTCCCCGGCTCATTGACACCGGCACCCGAGCGCCGGACCGCGCGGGGGTGGCGAGGGGGCGTGAACGCGACCGCCCGCGTCCGCCTCCGAACGGAATTCCTCGCATCGTCGCAGGTCAAAGCATGATCGACCGAGACCCTCTGGCGGGTCGCGGCCGATCGTGTTTAGGTGCGTCCTGTGACTGGCTTATTGACGCGACATCTCACGGGGGAGTGATTTGGCGATGGCGGGTGGAGGCTTCAGTAAGCTCCCGAACGGCAGCGTGGTGGTGGCTCTGACGCTGCCGAGTCCCGGAACGAACGGCGGCAGGGTGCGGGTGCTGGTGCACGCCGCGAACCGCGCCAGAGCCCTGACCCGGCTGCGGAACCTGGGCCTGCGGGCGGTCTATCTGCGCGGCAACACCGAGCCGCCGACACCGGACGAGGTCACGGCGGTGCTGCATCACCCGGACGGGCTGATATGGCGTACGGCGCCGGACGCGGCCCACGAGCTGTGGCACCCGATCCGGGCCCTGCTGAACCCCGCCACCCCGTAGCGACCGGACTCAGCGGCCCCTGAGCGGCTGGACTCAGCGGCTCTGAGCGGCTGGACTCAGCGGCCCTGAGCGCCGCTGAGTCCGCTCAGACCACCGGCTTGCCAGACAGCTCCACTCCCGCCTCACGGAGCTCCTCCAGCGTCCGCTCCGTGCTCTCCTTGGCGACCCCGGCCGTCAGGTCCAGCAGCACCTGCGTACGGAAGCCCTCGCGGGCCGCGTCCAGAGCCGTGGCCCGTACGCAGTAGTCGGTGGCGATGCCGACCACATCGACCTCGGTGACCTCGTGCGCGCGCAGCCAGTCGGCCAGCGGTACGTCGTTCTCGTCCACGCCTTCGAAGCCGCTGTACGCCGCGTCATGGGCGCCCTTGTCGAAAACCGTGTCGATCGCACCCGAGGCGACGGCCGGGGCGAAGTTCGGATGGAAGCCGACGCCTTCCGTACCGGCCACGCAGTGCGGCGGCCAGCTGTGCTGGAAGTCCGGGGTGTCGGAGAAGTGGCTGCCGGGGTCCACATGGTGGTCACGGGTGGCCACCACGTACTGGTATCCGGCGCCGGCGGTCTGGCCGACCAGGTCCGTGATCGCGGCGGCGACGTCGGCGCCACCCTGGACCGCGAGGCTGCCACCCTCGCAGAAGTCGTTCTGCACATCTACGACGATCAGTGCGCGGCGCATGATGGTGTCCTTCGGCTGAGGAGTTCGGCGGGGACGGGAACCCGGCGGGTACATCGCCGAGCGGGGAGACCGAGTGCGCCCCGGGAGCGGGTGTGTGGCTGAGCGGAGTGACGAGAGTCCGCTGCCGTTGACTGCCCGCTGATCCGGCGTTCATGCGCTCCGGTCAGACGTGCCTGGTCTGGTGTACGCGGCCTGGCGTAGGCGCTGTGGTGGGTGGGGTCATACGTACTCCGTAGGGATGACGGCCTCGCCGCGGGAGAGCTGGGTCGCGGACAGCGGCAGCCGGTCAAGGGCCGCCCGGTGCCGCTCGCGGACCACGTCCAGCGGCTCACGGCCCAGGATGCGCCCGCCGGAGACCAGTTCGACCGCCAGCTCCTGGCCGACCAGCTCCCGGGGCACCGCTCCGGTGCCGACCACCTCCGCCTCGGCGACGCCGTCCTGGTCGAGCCGCCGCGCCGCCCACTTCCGGCCGGCCTTGGAGGTCTTGCCGCCCAGCGCCCTCTTCGCCACCGGCTCCAGCGCCGCCGCCGCACCGGCGGACTTGGCGCGCGCCACCAGCTTGTAGACCATCGAGCAGGTCGGATGCCCGGAGCCGGTGACCAGCTGGGTGCCCACGCCGTACGCGTCGACCGGCGCCGCGGCCAGCGAGGCGATGGCGTACTCGTCCAGGTCGGAGGTCACGATGATCTTCGTACGGGTCGCGCCGAGCTCGTCCAGTTGCTGGCGCACCCGGTGCGCGACCAGGAGCAGGTCCCCGGAGTCGATGCGGACCGCCCCGAGCTCGGGCCCGGCGACCTCGACGGCCAGCTGTACGGCCTCGGTGACGTCGTAGGTGTCGACCAGCAGGGTGGTGCCCCGGCCCATCGCGTCGACCTGTGCGGTGAAGGCGTCGCGCTCGGTGTCGTGCAGCAGGGTGAAGGCGTGGGCCGACGTGCCGACTGTCGGGATGTCGTAGCGGAAGCCCGCGGCCAGGTCCGATGTGGTGGTGAAGCCGCCGACGTAGGCCGCGCGGGACGCGGCGACCGCGGCCAGCTCATGGGTGCGCCGGGCGCCCATCTCGATCAGCGGCCGCCCGCCCGCCGCCGACGTCATCCGGGAGGCGGCCGCGGCGATCGCCGAGTCGTGGTTGAGGATGGAGAGGATCACCGTCTCCAGCAGCACACACTCGGCGAAGCTGCCTTCGACGCGCAGGATCGGGGAGCCGGGGAAGTAGACCTCACCCTCCGGGTAGCCCCAGATATCGCCGCTGAAGCGATAGTCGGCGAGCCACTTCAGGGTCGGCTCGTCCACCACCGAGCGCTCGCGCAGAAAGTCGATGACGCCCGGGTCGAAGCGGAAGTTCTCGACCGCGTCCAGCACCCGCCCGGTCCCGGCGACCACGCCGTACCGGCGGCCTTCGGGCAGTCTGCGGGTGAAGACCTCGAAGACCGAGCGGCGCTCGGCGGTCCCCGCCCGCAGCGCGGCCTGCAGCATTGTCAGCTCGTAGTGGTCGGTGAACAGTGCCGTGGACGGCACATCCACCGGCAGGCCAAGGTCCGCAGCGTTCATATGACGGATCGTACCCCCATCTCGTCAGTCTGACGATTTCCGGGGGTCATTTGTGCGCGAGGCCTCTCCAGATGGCAGCATGGGGCAGGTGAGTGTGGCTCCCGACGTGTCTCCGGTAGAGACCCAGCGTCCCGAATCGGCAGAGGAAACGTCCGCGGTGACCGAGCCGGACGTTCCCTGGGTAACGATCGTGCACAACGACCCGGTCAACCTGATGAGCTACGTGACGTATGTCTTCCAGGCCTACTTCGGCTATTCCAAGGACAAGGCGAACCGCCTGATGCTCGACGTCCACCACAAGGGCCGCGCGGTGGTCTCCAGTGGCACCCGCGAGGAGATGGAGCGCGATGTGCAGGCCATGCACGGCTACGGCCTGTGGGCGACGATGAGCCAGGACCGCAACTGATGGCCGGGCAGTTCGAGCCGATCCCCGGCGGTGGCGCCGCCGTGGCCCTGGACGAGGTGGAGATCTCGATCCTGCGGTCGCTCGCCGTGCAGCTGCTGGAGCTGATCGGCCCGGGGCCCGGCGGCGAGGACGCGGACGACCCGCTCGCGGAGCTCTTCGCCGAGGGTCCCAGCGAGCCGCCGACCGACCCCGTACTGCAGCGTCTCTTCCCGGATGCCTACGGCGACCCCGAGGCCGTACCCGACGACCAGCTCAAGGCGTACTCCGCCGAGTTCCGCCGCTTCACCGAGAACGACCTGCGGGCCCGTAAGCGGGACGACGCGCTGGCGGTCGTACGGTCGCTCGACGCGCTGAGCGCGGGAGGGGAGGGCGGGGCCGTACTGAAGCTGTCCGCGGATGAGTCGCGGCAGTGGCTGGGGGCGCTGAACGACCTGCGGCTCGCGATCGCCGCGCGGCTGGAAGTGATCGCTGACGAGGACACCGAGCTGCTGTACCGGCTGCCGGACTCCGACTCCCGTAAGCCGATGGTCATGGCCTATCTCTGGCTGGGCGGCCTACAGGAAAGCCTCATCGAAACCCTGTGACCCTTACGCCCTAGCTGCTCGGGTTTTGTCCTGGTGGCAGCGTTCGCTCAGCGGACGCTCAAATCCGGATAACGATCGCGTCACGCGCATAGGGAGTCTTCCCAGGTCGGCCGGATTCGCACCTTCCGAGTGTGACACGCGCCACATAGCGTTCAGGTAAACGCATGGTAAGAACTGTCAACTCCTTATCGGCACCACCCCTCGCCGCTCGGGAGAAGCTGGCCCACTTGCCGGCAACGCATGACACGCACGACCTAGGCAGTACCGGTCCGAGTCCGCGGACCGGCGCCCCAGTCGCCGATCGGACAACGGCGTTCGCTCAAGCCCGCACTCTCCTCGCCTGTCGTCACCCCAAAACGGCAGTCCTGCCCGACCGAGGTAGTTAGATGTCACTCGACTCGATCGCCCAGAACGTCGACGAAACCGTTAACGGCTGGTTCCAACCCGTAGCCGACAAGCTCGGGGAAATCGTCTTTTACTCCGTCCCCATCTTCGGAACCGAGTTTCCCCTGATCGTCGGCTGGCTCGTCGTCGCGGGCGCCTTCTTCTCCGCGTACTTCGGTCTGGCCCAGGTACGGCACCTCAAGACCGCGTTCCGCCTCGTCCGCGGCAAGTACGAGCAGAAGGACGCCCCCGGTGAGGTCAGCCACTTCCAGGCACTGACCTCGGCGGTCTCCGGCACCGTCGGCCTCGGCAACATCGCCGGTGTCGCCATCGCCATCGCCATCGGTGGCCCCGGCGCCACGTTCTGGATGATCCTCTGTGGTCTCCTCGGCATGGCCACCAAGTTCGTCGAGTGCACCCTCGGCGTGAAGTACCGCGAGATCGGCCCGGACGGGAAGGTCACCGGCGGCCCGATGCTCTACCTCCGCAAGGGACTCGCCGAACTCGGCAAGCCCGCGCTGGGCAAGGTCCTGGCGGTCCTCTCCGCGGCCACGCTCCTCTTCTTCACCTTCTTCGGCGGCAACCTGTTCCAGGTCAACCAGTCGCTCGAGCAGCTGACGTCGGTCACCGGCAAGGAGGACAGCTTCTTCGCCACCTCCGGCGGCGCCGTCTTCTACGGCCTGCTGATCGCCGCGGCCGTGGCGCTGGTGCTCATCGGCGGTATGCGCTCGGTCGGCCAGGTCACCAGCCGTCTGGTGCCCTCCATGGCGATCCTCTACATCGTCGCCTGCCTCCTGGTCATCGCGTTCAACATCACCGCGATCCCCAGCGCCTTCGGTGAGATCTTCTCCGGTGCCTTCGCCCCCGAGGGTGTCGCCGGTGGTCTGATCGGCGCCCTGATCGTCGGCTTCCAGCGTGCCGCGTTCTCCAACGAGGCCGGTATCGGCTCCGCCCCGATCGCGCACTCCGCGGTGAAGACCAAGCGTCCCGCCACCGAGGGCCTGGTCGCGATGATCGAGCCCTTCATCGACACCGTCGTGATCTGCACCATGACCGCCCTGACGATCATCATCGCCGGTGGTCCGAAGTACCTGGACGCCCGTGAGAAGGTCGCCAGCGGCAACGCCGGTGAGGTCGGCGGCACCTCGCAGGGCATCTCGATCACCTCGGACGCCTTCGACACCGCGCTGCCGTGGTTCCCGTACCTCCTCACCTTCGCGGTGATCCTGTTCGCCTTCTCCACGATCATCACGTGGGGCTACTACGGCGAGCGGTGCTGGACCTACCTCTTCGGCAACACCAAGACCTCCGCCATCACCTACCGGGTCTCCTTCTCGGCGATCATCGTCCTCGGCGCCCTGCTCTCGCTCGGCACCCTGGTCAGCCTCTCCGACTCGGTCCTGTTCATGGCGGCCCTGTTCAACATCATCGGCCTGTACTTCCTGGCGCCGATCGTGAAGAAGGAACTGGTCAAGGTCCTCAACTTCACCCGCCGTCGGGACGCGGGCGAGACCGAGGAGCAGATCGAGGCCGCCGAGGCCGCCGAGCTGGAGTCGGCCAAGGTCGTCTGACCCCACCCCGCTCCACCTGCTTCACCCGCTCCACCATCGCTCCACCTGCTTCATCTCGCTATGCGGGCCACCTCGTACCACATTTCGGTACGCGGTGGCCCGCATGCTTATTCTGGGCGGCATGCTCACCATCACCCAGGCCCTGCACGACCAGATCGTCGCCCACGCGCGCGAGGACCACCCCGACGAGGCGTGCGGCGTCGTCGCGGGCCCCGAGGGCACCGACCGCCCCGAGCGCTTCATCCCGATGCTGAACGCCGCCCGCTCACCCACGTTCTACGAGTTCGACTCCGGCGACCTGCTCAAGCTCTACCGCGAGCTGGACGACCGGGACGAGGACCCGGTGGTCATCTACCACTCGCACACGGCGACCGAGGCCTACCCGTCCCGTACGGACATCTCCTACGCCAACGAGCCGGGTGCCCACTACGTCCTGGTCTCCACCGCGGACACCGACGATGCAGGACCCTTCCAGTTCCGCTCGTTCCGCATCGTCGAGGGCGTGGTCACCGAGGAGGACGTCAAGGTCGTGGACGCCTACTGAGCTGCCCTATCTCGGAATGCGGTCAGAAATCATCCACCATGTGATATCCCACTGCTTTAGGTGGGGAGGGAATCGATACGATGACCGCATGGTTCTCCACGACGTGAGCGAAAAGACGCCGGGCACGCTGCTCGTGGCGCGGCTGCACGTCGACCTGTGCAGGCTCTCCAGCGCCATCTGTTCCCGCTGACCCCTGCCCGCCGCGCGCCCCGCGCCGCGGCGTGCCACTCCGTGCACCACCGGGCTTCGCCGCGCACCGCCGCGCGCCCACCGACCTTCTCCCGACCGGACGAACAGGAGTCCAGCATGGCCATCGAGGTCCGCATTCCGACCATCCTCCGCACCTACACCGACGGCGCCAAGGCCGTCGAGGGCAGCGGCGGTGACCTCGCCCAGCTCTTCGCCGACCTCGAGACCCGGCACGCCGGCATCCAGGAGCGCATCGTGGACGGCGACAAGCTGCGCCGCTTCGTGAACGTGTACCTGAACGACGAGGACGTCCGCTTCCTGGACGGCATCAGCACCCAGCTCAGCGACGGCGACAACGTGACCATCCTTCCCGCTGTCGCCGGTGGCATGGCCTGATATGCGGTACGACTCCCCGCTGGCCGCGGTTGGCAACACCCCTCTGGTGCGGCTGCCGCGGCTGTCGCCGTCCCCGGACGTACGTATCTGGGCGAAGCTGGAGGACCGTAACCCGACCGGCTCGGTCAAGGACCGCCCCGCGCTCCACATGATCGAACAGGCCGAGAAGGACGGCCGGCTGACGCCTGGCTGCACCATTCTCGAACCGACCAGCGGCAACACCGGCATCTCGCTCGCCATGGCGGCCCGGCTCAAGGGCTACCGGATCGTCTGCGTGATGCCGGAGAACACCTCGTCCGAGCGGCGTGAGCTGCTCACCATGTGGGGCGCGGAGATCATCTCCAGCCCGGCGGCGGGCGGCTCCAACACCGCCGTACGCGTCGCCAAGGAGCTGTCCGCCGAGCACCCCGACTGGGTGATGCTCTACCAGTACGGCAACCCGGACAACGCGGGCGCGCACTACGCCACCACCGGCCCGGAGATCCTCGCCGACCTGCCGTCCATCACCCACTTCGTCGCCGGGCTCGGCACCACCGGCACCCTGATGGGCGTCGGCCGCTACCTGCGCGAACACCGCCCCGACATCAAGATCGTCGCCGCCGAGCCGCGCTACGACGACCTCGTCTACGGCCTGCGCAACCTCGACGAGGGCTTCGTCCCCGAGCTGTACGACGCCTCCGTGCTCACCACCCGCTTCTCGGTCGGCTCCGTCGACGCGGTGACCCGTACCAGGGAACTCCTCCAGCAGGAGGGGATCTTCGCGGGCGTCTCCACGGGCGCGGCGCTGCACGCGGCCATCGGCGTCGGCAAGAAGGCCGTCAAGGCGGGCGAGTCCGCCGACATCGCCTTCCTGGTCGCCGACGGCGGATGGAAGTACCTCTCGACCGGTATCTACACGGCGGCGACGACCGACGACGCCGTCGCCGCCCTGCACGGCCAGCTCTGGGCGTGACCACCAGGGCGTACGGGGCCACCAGGGACTAACCGGGCCGCGCCTGGCCGGATCGTTGTCATCCGGCCAGGTGGCGGACCTGGTCCCACAGGATCGGGTCCACCGTCCCCACCCGCCGCCGGAACTCCCACAGCGGCACCTGGCGCAGCTCGTCCGTCTCCAGGAAGCTGGCGCGCCCGCGGGTATCCCCGACCGCGCCCGGCGGCAGCGGAATCACCCCGGCCCGCTCGTTGTGGAACCTGGTGGTGATCTTCGCGATCCGGGCCTCCCGCCCGCGTACGGACAGCACCAGACACGGCCGGTCTTTCGAGCCGGGCCCGTCCTCGTACGGCACGTCCGCCCACCAGATCTCCCCCGGCCGCGGCCGCCGCTTGGGGAGGGGCCGGGCCCCGCGAGGCCGCGTGGGAGGCCGGGTACGGCCCTCGGGGCGCCGCGGCCAACGCCGCGGCCGCCGCCGCGCACGCCCCCACCCGTCCGCGATCGCGGCGACCAGCGCGAGGGCGACGACAGCGGCGAGCGCGAGCCACCAAGACGTGTCCATGCCCCAGACGCTACCGGCGACCCACCCGCGGCGCGCCGGGGCCATCCGCCGTCCGGTTCCATCCGAACCGGTGACAGGACAGGTGAGTTCGCCCACAACGGCGCCTCATGGAGGACCGACCAGCCGTTTTGCGCCTTACGCTCGACGGACTGCACGACCCCCGTCGCCCTGCCCGTCCACGGAGGTTCCAGCTCCATGAAGCTCACCGTCGTCGGCTGCTCGGGCTCGTTTCCGTCCGCGGACTCGGCCTGCTCGAGCTACCTCGTCGAGGCCGACGGCTTCCGGCTGCTCCTCGACATGGGCAACGGTGCCCTGGGCGAGCTGCAGCGCCACTGCGGTCTGTACGACCTCGACGCGATCTTCCTCAGCCATCTGCACGCCGACCACTGCATCGACATGTGCGCGTACTTCGTGGCGCGGTATTACCGCCACGAGGGCGGCCGTTGCGGAGCCATCCCGGTCTACGGCCCCGAGGGCACCGAGCAGCGGCTGACCACGGCGTACGCCGACACGCCCTCGTCGTCCTCGATGAGTGAGGTCTTCGACTTCCACACGCTGAAGCCGGGCTCCTTCGAGATCGGCCCGTTCTCGGTCCGTACCGAGAAGGTGAGCCACCCGGTCGAGGCGTACGCCATCCGGATCGAGCACGGAGCCACCTCACTGACGTACTCCGGGGACACCGGAGTCTGCACGGCGCTGGACAGTCTCGCGTCCGGCACGGATCTCTTCCTGTGCGAGGCGTCCTTCACGCACGGCAAGGAGGACATCCCGGACCTGCACCTCAACGGCCGTGAGGCGGGCCAGAGCGCGCAGCGCGCGGGCGCCGGGCGACTGGTCCTCACCCACATCCCGCCGTGGACCGACCCGAGCGCCAACCTGACCGACGCGCGCGCGGTCTACGACGGACCGGTGGAGCTGGCCCGTCCCGGCGCGGTGTACGAACTCTGACGGGTGTACGCCGAAGGCCCCGCCTCTCGACTGGCGCTTTCTAGGGGTCGTTGCAACACGTGGTCGTGTTGATCAGGCCGCGAGCAGTTTATGCAGGCGCTCGGCTGGGGTTTCCCAGCCGAGCGTTTTGCGTGGGCGGCTGTTGAGCTCGGCGGCCACGGCGGCCAGTTGCTCGCGGGTGTGGACGGACAGGTCGGTGCCCTTGGGGAAGTACTGCCGTAGCAGGCCGTTCGTGTTCTCGTTCGAGCCGCGCTGCCAGGGGCTGGCCGGGTCGCAGAAGTAGACCGGGATTTCGGTGGCGGTAGTGAACTCGCGGTGTCGGCCCATCTCGGCGCCCTGGTCCCAGGTCAGGGAACGTTTCAGGTGGGCCGGCAGCGTCTGGACTGTCTCGGCCAGAGCGTCGCGGACCAGTTCGGTGCCCCGGCCGTTCGGCAGGTGCACCAGCAGCACGTACCGGGTGGAGCGTTCCACGAGGGTGCCGATGGCGGAGGCACCGTCCTTGCCGATGATCAGGTCGCCTTCCCAGTGGCCGGGCACGGCACGGTCTTCCGCCTCGGCGGGACGTTCGCTGATCATCACCATCGGGTCGCGGAAGCGGGGCTGGCGCTGCTGGGCCTGGCGGCGGGGCTTGCGCCGGGCGCGACCGGTCCGAAGCGCCTTGGCCAGCTCACGGCGCAGTTCGCCGCGGCCTTGGACGTAGAGGGCCTGGTAAACCGTCTCGTGGACCACGTGCATCTCCGGCCGGTCGGGGAAGCGGGCCCGCAGGGCCTGGCAGATCTGTTCCGGACTCCACCGTAGGTCCAGGTGCTGCTGGATGAAGTCCCGCAGCTGCGGATCCTGGCCGATCTTCCCGGGCTTGGGGCGGGGTCGACGCGCATCGGCGCGGGCCTGAGCGGCGTGCGGGCGGTAGTGCCGTCGGCCGCGAGGATCGGCCGTGCAGTTGCGGCGGACTTCCCGGCTGATCGTCGACGGGCTGCGGTCCAGCTCGGAGGCTATCGCCCGGATCGTGGCCTTCTCCCGCAGCCGGTCGGCGATGTAGATCCGTTCGCTCTCGCGCAGATACCGCGACGGACCTGATGAAGGCGCCCCCGGCCGTTGAGCCGGGGGCGCCCCCTTGGTGCGGCCGGATGGGGTGCGGCCGTTCCGCCACCGCTTGCCGGTGCGGTAGTTGATCCCAACGATCCGGCACGCTTCGTAGCTGGTCAGGCCCTGGTCCATGAGCCGGAAGTATTCCTCCCGCTCACGGACCAGCTTCTTGCGGCCTTGGGCCACCGTCCGCACCTTGCGGATCTCGAACTCCATCGCACCCCTTGAGCTGGGGTGTTGCGACGACTCCTAGAACCCAAGACTGGAGAGACGGGGCCTTTGACGTTACTGCTGGCCGTACGCCGTCTTACTTGGCCTCGGCCTTCTCCAGCTCTGCGAGCTCCTCGTCGGACTCGCGGCCCGGCGTCGGCAGATTGAACTTGGTGATCGCGAACCGGAAGATCGCGTAGTAGACCGCCGCGAAGCAGAGGCCGACCACCGCCAGGCCGATCGGGTTGGACGCGATCCCGAAGTTGATCAGGTAGTCGAACGCTCCGGCCGAGAAGCCGAATCCGTCCCGCATACCGAGCGACCAGGTCAGGGCCATGGACACACCGGTCAGCACCGCGTGGATCGCGTACAGCACCGGGGCGATGAACATGAAGGTGAACTCGATGGGCTCGGTCACACCGGTGAAGAAGGCGGTGAGGGCCAGCGAGGCCATCATGCCGCCGACGACCTTGCGGCGCTCTGGACGGGCGCAGTGCACGATCGCGAGGCAGGCCGCCGGGAGGGCGAACATCATGATCGGGAAGAAGCCGGTCATGAACTGTCCGGCGGTCGGGTCGCCCTCGAGGAAGCGGGCGATGTCGCCCTGCTTGCCGTTGTACTCGCCCGCCTGGAACCACGGGAAGGAGTTCAGCAGGTGGTGCATGCCGACCGGGATCAGCGCGCGGTTGGCGACACCGAAGATGCCCGCGCCGACCGCGCCGGAGCCGACCAGCCACTCACCGAAGTGGTGCAGACCCGAACCCAGGACCGGCCAGATGAGACCGAAGACGATGCCGAGGACCAGGCCGGCGAACGCCGACAGGATCGGGACCAGGCGGCGGCCGCCGAAGAAGCCGAGCCAGTCCGGCAGCTTCGCACGGTAGAAGCGCTGGTACAGCAGGGCGACCACGATGCCCATCACGACACCGCCGAGCACACCGGCGTTGACCGGGGCGTCGACCATGGCGACCTTGCCGTCCACGACGGTGGCGACCTGCTTCAGGTTGCTGTCCGTGAACGTGGCGAGGACCTTCTGGAAGACCAGGTAACCCGCGACGGCGGCGAGCGCGGTGGAGCCGTCCGCCTTCTTGGCGAAGCCGATCGCGATGCCGACGGCGAACAGCAGCGGCATGTTGTCGAGCAGCGCCCCACCACCGGCGGCCATGTAGCTGGCCAGCTTGGTGATCAGAGTCGGGAACGACTCCTTGCCGAGCATGTCGCCCTGGCCGAGGCGGAGCATCAGCGCGGCGGCGGGCAGGACCGCCACCGGGAGCATCAGGCTGCGGCCGATGCGCTGCATGACAGCCATCACGCCGGAGCCCTTCTTCTTGGCCGCGGGTGCGGCGCTGGCCGTAGTCATCAACTTCCTCCATCGGGCATGACGCTGCCAGGAACAAAAGAAGCGGGGGACGGCAGCGTCGCTCAGGGGACCGCAGCCGCTACGGCCGCGTGGTCTACACCACTAAGTGGTGTAGACCTGTTGTAGCACGGTGAAGGCCGGATAAGGAACCCGTGCTTCCAGCGCGACGGCGCACAATCGGACATGCGCGGCCAAAGCCCGACCAAAGGGCGATCGAAAGCCCTCGAACCGAAGGGTTCGAGGGCCTTTCCGTGCCTGTTTCAGAGGCGCAAAGGGCGCAAAGGTCGACAGACTACTGCTTCAGGTTCTCTTGTTCCATTTCGGCCTCGACCTCCTCCGGCTCCCGGCCGGGGGTCGGGATATCGAACTTGGTGATCGCGAAGCGGAAGATCACGTAGTAGAGCGCCGCGAAGACCAGGCCGATCGGAATGATCAGCCAGGGCCTGGTCGCCAGGCTCCAGTTGATCACGTAGTCGATCAGGCCAGCCGAGAAGCTGAAGCCGTCATGCACCCCAAGCGCCCAGGTCACCGCCATCGAGACACCGGTCAGCAGCGCGTGCACCACATACAGCGCGGGCGCGATGAACAGGAACGAGTACTCGATCGGCTCGGTGATGCCGGTGACGAACGAGGTCAGCGCGACCGAGAGCATCATGCCGCCGACCTCCTTGCGGCGGTGCGGCTTGGCACAGTGGGTGATCGCCAGCGCCGCCGCGGGCAGCGCGAACATCATGATCGGGAAGAAGCCCGAGGTGAACAGCCCCGCGTCCGGGTCGCCCGCCAGGAACATGCTGATGTCACCGTGGACCGTGGTCCCGTCCGGCTTGGTGTAGCTGCCGAACTGGAACCACAGCGGCACGTTCAGGAACTGGTGCAGACCGATCACCAGCAGCGCCCGGTTCGCGACACCGAAGATGCCCGCACCCCACGCGCCAAGCCCCACCATCCAGTCGCTGAAGTCCTCCAGGCCACCGCCGATGGGCGGCCAGATCCACAGGCACAGCGCGGCGAAGCCGATCCCCACGAAGGACATGATGATCGGGACGAGACGGCGGCCGTTGAAGAATCCCAGCCAGTCGACCAGCTTGACGCGGTGGTACCGCTGCCAGAACCAGGCGGCGAGCAGCCCCATGACGATGCCGCCGAATACCCCCGGATTCTGGTACGTGAACGCGGTCACCGCGCCGTCCGCCGCCTGGCACCCGGTGGCCAGCGTCGCCGCCCCCTCCGGACAGGCCTCCGGGAACTGCCGCAGGACGTTGAAGTAGACGAGGAAGCCCGCGGTCGCGGCCAGCGCCGTCGACCCGTCGGCCTTCTTCGCCATCCCGATCGCGACACCGATACAGAACAGCAGCGGCAGCCCGACGTTGGCGTCCAGCAGCGCGCCACCGGCGCCCGCCATCACCTTGGCCACGTCGGTCCAGCCCAGACCGTCATCGCCGAACACATCAGGCTGGCCCAGCCGGTTGAGGATGCCAGCCGCGGGAAGGACAGCGATGGGCAGCTGGAGGCTGCGGCCCATCTTCTGCAGCCCCTGGAACAGCCCGCTCCACCATTTCCTCGGTGGCTGCGCCGCCTTCGCACTGCTGGAACTCATCAACGTCCTCCCGGGGCGGGCCAGGTGTGGCAGGCGTTGCATACTGGTGTAGACCAGTTGCGATACGGTGCGGGAGCCCGGCCCCGGACCGAGGCGGGATTCCGTGATCGCTATCTTTCGGTACCGGCCGGGTGCACGCCCGCGAAGTTGCGCCAACCGTGGGCTAACGTGACAAATCGGACGCGATGGTGGGCCGAACAGTGCTCGTGGAACCGCGGAATCACAGGGAGAAGAACATGGCCAGCAAGGCTGAGAAGATCGTCGCCGGGCTCGGCGGTATCGAGAACATCGAAGAGGTCGAGGGCTGCATCACCCGCCTGCGCACCGAGGTCGCGGACGCCGACCTCGTCGACGAAGCCGCGCTCAAGGCCGCCGGAGCCCACGGAGTCGTCAAGATGGGCACCGCCATCCAGGTCGTCATCGGCACCGACGCCGACCCGATCGCCGGTGAGATCGAAGACATGATGTAGCGGACCCGGACCCGGACCCGGACCCGGCCCCGAGCCTGTCTGGACAACGACGGGCCCGGCACCGCTGTTCAGCACAGCGGAGCCGGGCCCCTCGTATGGGCGATAGGCTCGACGCCATGTCTCGCATCGACGGCCGTACACCCGAACAGCTCCGCCCCGTCCGCCTCGAACGCGGATGGAGCAAGCACGCCGAAGGCTCCGTACTCGTCTCCTTCGGCGACACCAAGGTCTTCTGCACCGCCTCCGTCACCGAAGGCGTACCGCGCTGGCGCAAAGGCAGCGGCGAAGGCTGGGTCACCGCCGAGTACTCCATGCTGCCCCGCTCCACCAACACCCGCGGCGACCGCGAGTCCGTACGCGGCAAGATCGGCGGCCGTACGCACGAGATCTCCCGCCTCATCGGGCGTTCGCTGCGCGCCGTCATCGACTACAAGGCACTCGGCGAGAACACCATCGTCCTGGACTGCGACGTCCTCCAGGCCGACGGCGGCACCCGCACCGCCGCCATCACCGGCGCCTACGTCGCCCTCGCCGACGCCGTCACCTGGGCCCAGCGCAAGAAGATCATCAAGCACAACCGCCAGCCGCTGACCGGCACCGTCTCCGCCGTCAGCGTCGGCATCTTCGACGGCGTACCGCTGCTCGACCTCTGCTACGAGGAAGACGTACGCGCCGACACCGACATGAACGTCGTCTGCACCGGCGACGGCCGCTTCGTCGAAGTCCAGGGCACCGCCGAGGCCGAGCCCTTCGCCCGCGCCGAACTCAACTCGCTCCTGGACCTCGCCGTCGCCGGCTGCGACGAGCTCGCCGCACTCCAGCGCCAGGCACTCGAAACCCCCCTGGCCTGACGCCTGCCAGGCTCCGCCTCGCCCCAGCTTGTCGGAGCTCGCCCTGCCTCGCCCCCTATCGCGCTCCGAGGCAACCAACAGCCCCCGTCAGGCGTTCTAGTTCGTACGGGCGTACGCCGAGAACCGTACGCCCGTACAGAACAGGGGAGGGACCACCCATGGCCTCGCGCCGCAGTCACCGTCACAGCAGCCGCCGACACACCGCCATAGCCGCCGCCATCGCCGCGCTCAGCGCGACCCTGGCCGTCGGCTGCTCCACTGTCGACAAAGCGATCGACTGCGCGCGCACCGCCGACGTGATCGCCGACAGCGCGGCGACCCTCCAACAATCCGTCGAAGACGCCGCCCAGGGCCGTACCCCCGACGCCGACAGCTCCCTCGACGATATCGACAAGAACATCACCGAGATCAGCGAGAAGACCGACGACGTCGACGTCAGCAAGGCCCTCGACTCACTCGGCAAGGCCGTGGGCAACGTCCGCACCGCCATCCGCGAAGGCGACACGGACCCCGACATCAGCCCCGTCACTGACGCCACCGGCGAACTGACCAAGGCCTGCAAGCCCTGACGCCACGCCCCCGTACGCGCCCCCGATACTGGGGTGATGACCCGCCTCATCCTCGCCACCCGCAACGCCCACAAGGTCACCGAACTCCGCGCCATCCTCGCCGCCGCCGGACTCGACCACGACCTCGTGGGCGCCGACGCCTACCCCGACATCCCCGACGTCAAGGAAACCGGCGTCACCTTCGCCGAGAACGCCCTCCTCAAGGCCCACACCCTCGCCCAGGCCACCGGCCACCCCGCCATCGCCGACGACTCCGGCCTCTGCGTCGACGTCCTGGGCGGCGCCCCCGGCATCTTCTCCGCCCGCTGGGCGGGCACCCACGGCGACGACCGCGCCAACCTCGACCTCCTCCTGGCCCAACTCGCCGACATCGACGACCCCCACCGAGGCGCCCACTTCACCTGCGCGGCGGCCCTGGCCCTCCCCGACGGCACGGAACGCGTCGTCGAAGGCCGCCTGAGGGGCGTCCTACGCCACGCCCCCTCCGGCACCGGCGGCTTCGGCTACGACCCGATCCTCCAGCCGGAGGGGGAGACCCGCACCTGCGCGGAGATGACCCCCGAGGAGAAGAACGCGATCAGCCACCGGGGGGAGGCGTTCCGGGCGCTGGTGCCGGTGGTGGGGGAGTTGCTGGGCTGAGCTGCTCATGCCGAAGGGCACGGCCCCTGTTGAGGCCGTGCCCTTGAGGTGGGCCCGGTGGGACTCGAACCCACGACATACCGGATCTAAACCGGCATCCTCTTGCCAGCTGGGATACGGGCCCGCAGCGCCGTCTACTGTATCGCGCCCGGCATCGGGTCTGTGTGACGAGATCGCTTACCGAAGGTGCTCGTCTGGCTGTGGCAGGACGGGCACAGGTAGCGCAGGTTCTCGCGGCGGTTGTCCAACCGGTCACCGTTGATGTGGTCGATCTCCAGGACGAGGCGCTTGCCTTGCCACACGTCACCAACACCGCATTCGGTGCAGATGTGCGGGACGTGGAGATCGTCGAGCGCGCGGCGCAGGGTGAAGGTCTTGGCGCGGGGAGCGCCAGACTCCAGCCGCACGAGTATCTCGGACGCAGGCTTACGGTATCGGGAGCGGATGCCACGTCCGTGGCCTTGGCCGGTGAAGTGCCCGGTGGGGATGACGTGGGTCTGCAAGCTGCGCTTGATACGTGCGCGGTTCGTGGAGTTGTCAGTGAAGCCAAGGAGCCTCAGAACCCCGGCCAGGCTGACCGATGCGCTGACGGCTGCGGCCAATTCAGCTCTCGGAACGGCTCTCGGGACTTGGGTGTTTCCGCTGGTGAAGTGCGAAGTGTCGATGCCGAACTTGTCTAGTCGCTTCCGGATGTGCCAGTAGGGGCCCTCACGCGGATCAAGGCCTATATACTCCATCAGCTCTCGGATGCTGTGGGAATGGGCCGCAGCGTCTTCAAGGAGTTCCTTCGAGTACACGCGGCGCTCTCGCTGTGGCAGCGGCTCGTCCTGGAAATGCGAGGTGTCGATCCCGTAGTGCTTGATCCGCCTGGCCAGATAGTGGCGAGGGTGACTGCTCAGAGGCAGTTCCAGCCTACGCATGAGGTCCACCATACTTACGGAGATAGCCGCGGTCCGAGCGATTAGGTCACGGGTAAACCTCTGGCCGCTCACGCCGCAGGCCTCCGCTTCCGGCCACGGTAAGTGTCTGTCGCCGCGTGGCAGTTAGGGCACACAAGGCGGAGGTTCTCTGACCTGTTGTCCCACCAATTACTGTTGATGTGGTCGACTTCGAGGCGCAGCGGCTTTCCGTTCCAGATGGTGCCGGTTCCACAGATCGCGCAGGTTTCCGAGACTCCGATTCGGAGGAGCTCGCGCCGCAGGCGGTAGCCCGGAACTCTGCCATCGTTCGGTGTGCGCAACACGAGCGGGGTACCGGGCGGGCCCTTCGGGCGGCTGCGGCGCGTGGGAAGAAAGTGTGACGTGTCGATGCCCAGGGCAGCGATGCGTCGGCTGATGTGTGTGTGGTTGCCGCCCACCGGGCTGATCCCCAGGCGTCGTACCACGTCCTTGATGCTGGTCGAGAGGGCGACCGCCTCGCGGAGCTTGGCTTCCGTGTGGCGGGCCCAGCGTGCAGGGGCGGGGAAGTGCGACGTGTCCAGCGCTGCCTCCGCCATCTTGCGGCGGAGGTAGCGCCTGCTACCTGGCGTCGGAGTGCCGCCGCACCACCGGACCGCCTCGTCCCAGCTGTTCGTCTCGCGGGCTGCTTCTTCCAGCAGCTCGCGCGTGTACCTGGCTGCCGCCATCGTTGCCTCCGTTCCGGCCATCCGTTCGTGGCCTCGCACGGAGTAACGAACCGATTGTCGGACCGTCACGTCCGAAATGCGGAACGGCCTGCGTCACTTGTGTGGCGCAGGCCGTTCCGCATTTCGGCAAGGAGTGGAGCTCAGTCCAGTTCCTTGCCGTCGTTGTTCCGCGTCTCGAGTTTCGCCTGGCGGCGTTCCTCCTTGAGGCGTTGGCGCTCGGCCCTGGCCGCCTTGCGGGTGACGCCGACGCCGCCCCAGAAGGCGAAGCCCGTGATCACCACGCGGGGGGCGCCCGGCTCGCCGGGGACGCCGTCCTCGCGGGAGTCGAAGCCGCCCATCAGGCCGAAGCCGCGGACGCGGACTTCCACGCCCGGGGGGACGACGACGTGGACGCCGCCCATGATGGCGACGCAGTTGAGGACCGTCTCGCGCTCGGCGAAGTTCGCCTCACGGAGGTCGATCTCGCCGCCGCCCCAGAAGGTGAAGGCCGTGAAGCGGCGGGGGACGGTCCAGACGCCCTTGCGCTGGAAGCCCGCCATGAGGGCGAACCCGCCCTTGGACGTGGGTTCGCCGCCGAAGCGTTCCGCCCAACTGCCGGACACGGCGGGGAGGGTGGCGGTGGAGCCGGGGGTGTGGGGGGTCGTGGGGAGGTCGCGGGTGAGGGGCTCCAGTTCGCCGTACGTGCGGGCCTTGTACGCCGCGTCGAGGCGCTGCTCGAACTCCTCCATATCGAGGCGTCCTTCGGCGACGGCGTCCCGCAGACGCTCGGCGACACGTTCGCGGTCGGTGTCCGAGGCTCGGAGCTCGGGCAGGTCGTCATCCGTCATGTGAGTCACCCTAGCGTGGCTCTGTCCGCGTACATCTTCGCGATGACGGCCTCGATGTCCGGCTCCCGTACGGAGAGGTCCACCAGCGGGTACGCCGAGGCCACAGCCGTCACGAGCGGGGCCGCTGACGCGGACGCGGGGAACGCGAGCCACTGCCGGGGGCCCTCGGTCCGCACCACCCGCGCGCCGTCCACCGCGATGGGTGGCAGCTCCTCCTCCAGGTCGACGACGAGGGTGCGTTCGCTCTCGCCGATCTCGTGCAGACCGGCCAGTTCGCCGTCGTACATGAGGCGCCCGTGGTCGATGACCATGACGCGTTTGCACAGGTGCTCGATGTCCTGGAGGTCGTGGGTGGTGAGCAGCACCGTGGTGCCCGCCTCAGCGTTCAGGTCGCGCAGGAATCCGCGGACCTTCGCCTTGCTGACCACGTCCAGGCCGATCGTCGGCTCGTCGAGGTAGAGGACGGCGGGGTCGTGGAGGAGGGCGGCCGCGATGTCGCCGCGCATGCGTTGGCCGAGTGACAGTTGCCGTACGGGGACGGGCAACAGGGCGGAGAGGTCCAGGAGTTCGACGCAGCGGTCGAGGTTCGCGCGGAAGCGGGCGTCCGGGATGCGGTACATGCGGCGCATCAGCTGGTACGAGTCGATGAGCGGCAGGTCCCACCACAGGGTGGTGCGCTGTCCGAAGACGACGCCGATGTGCTGGGCGAGGCGGGTACGTTCGCGGGAGGGGTCGATGCCCGCGACGCGGAGGGTGCCGTGGCTGGGGCTGAGGATGCCGGTCAGCATTTTGATGGTGGTGGACTTGCCCGCGCCGTTCGGGCCGATGTAGCCGACCATCTCGCCGCGCGGGACGGTGAAGGTGATGCCGTCGACGGCGCGGACCTGGTGGCGTTCGCGCCGCAGCAGCCGTCCGGTCTTGCGCCGGACGTCGAAGACCTTCTGGACGTCGGTGAGTTCGATGAAGGGGGTTCCGATGGCGGTTTCGATAGGGGTTTCGATGGCGGATCAACTCCCGGTGCTGCGGTAGGAACGGAGCCCCGCCCGCCAGGCGAGACCAGCGAGCGCACAGCACCCGACGGCCACCAGCGGCGGCAGAAAGGCGAGCCATTGAGGCAGTCCGATCGGGTTCTCGCGGTCCAGTACGTACAGGGCGGGCACCCAGTTGACGAAGGCCAGCGGCAGGACGAAGGTGACGCCGCGCACCAGGTCCTTGGCGAAGATCGACGGAGGGTACTGGAGGAGCGTGTTACCGCCGTACGTGAAGGCGTTCTGCACTTCGGAGGCGTCCTGCGCCACGAACTGGAAGGCCGCCCCGGCCACGAACACCGCCGCGAAGATCGCCGCGCCGCTGAGCAGCATCATCGGCACCATCAGGACCTTGACCGGGGTCCAGTGGACCTCGATGACGAACAGGGCGTAGACGAGGACGAACAGGCCCTGGGCGAGTCGGCCGATCCGGCGCAGCGCGAAGCGGTCGGCGGCGACCTGGACGAGTACGGGGACCGGCCGCACCAGGAGGGTGTCCAGGGTGCCGTCCCGTACGCGGTGGCCGAGCCGGCTCACGGAGCCCATCAGGAGCTCGGTGAGGCCGAAGGCGGTGCCCGTCGTGCCGTACAGGAAGGCGATCTCGCCGAGCGAGTAGCCGCCGAGCGCGTCGACGTGCGAGAACATCAGCAGGATGGCGATGAAGTCGAAGGCCGTGGCGGTGAAGGACCCGAAGACGGTCATCGCGAAGGACGCGCGGTAGGTGAGGGTGGAGCGTACCCACATGGCGACGATGAACCCGTAGGCGCGTAGTCCGTCACCCACCCTGCACCACGACCCTCCTGGTCGCCACCATCTGGAGCAGCCGTCCGACCGCGAGCAGGGCCAGCGCCCAGCCGCCCTGGAACGCGTAGGCCCGCACCAGACCCCAGCCGGTGTGCGTGCCGAGATAGATGTCGGCGGGGATCTGGAGTAGCGCTGACCAGGGCAGGGCGCGGGCGATCTCGCCGAGGAGGCCGGGGAAGACGTTCAGCGGCAGCAGCATGCCGGTGAAGAACATGCCCGAGAGGGAGGCGACTTGCGCGGCGCCCGCGCCGTCCATCAGCCAGAACGCGGACAGTGCCACCAGGTAGCGCACCGCGAAGCTGACGACGAACCCCAGGAATACGGCGAGCAGGAACGCCAGCCAGGTGAGCGGCGATCCGGGGAGGGCGATGTCGAAGGCGAGCGCGCCCAGCGCCATCGGGATGACGCCGCGTCCGATCAGCTGGAACAGGGCCCGGCCGACGTCCCCCGCCAGCCACCACAGCTGGAGGTCGACGGGGCGGTAGAGGTCGATGGCGATGTCGCCGGTACGGATACGGGCGATCAGTTCGTCCTCGAAGCCGCCGCCGAACAGCGCGGACGCGGCGAACAACGCCTGGCCGATCCACACGTAGGCGAGTGCCTGTGGCTGGTCGTAGCCGCCGAGCCGCGGCCGTGCGTCCCACAGGGCCGAATAGGTGTAGGCCATGACGAAGCCGAAGACGGTGTTGGTGAAGACGCCCGCGGCGGTGGCCATCCGGTAGGTGGCGTAGCGCCGGAAGCCGCCGGCCGCGACGGCCGCGTACAGCCGCACCATGGCCGCGCCTCCTTCCCACCCACCGCCCAAGGCGCCCACCGCCAAAGGCCACGACCCTAGTGGGCCGGGCGGGGATGGCGCTAAGGGTTTTCACTCGTTTGGCGGGGCGCGATGCGACGAGGGCGTGCGCCACGCCCGGTGGTTGGAACGCGCGTTGCGGGTCGGACGTTGTCCAATAGGCACATAACAGCGCGATGGGCTCTGTACACCGCGAATCGGGAGTTCGTCAGACATGAGCGACGAGGCGCAGCAGCCGGGGCCTGGGCACCAGGGGTGGGCGCCCAGGGAGCCCGACGACGCCCCGGCTCCTGACGTGCGGCCGGTCGGGGCGGACGGGGCGGTCGGGGCGGACGGGTCCGGCGGGGCAGGCGGCCAGACGGCGGCCGGTCAGGCCAAGAGCGCCAAGAGGCCCAAGAGCTCCAAGAGCCCCAAGCGGCCCCGGCGCCCCAAGCGCACCGGCTGGCGGCGGTTGATCCCCACCTGGCGGATGGTCCTCGGCACGTTCCTGCTGTTCGTCGCGCTGGTCAGCGGCGGCCTGGTGGCCGGATACCTGCTGGTGGACATCCCGCCCGCGAACCCCACGGCTACCGCGCAGAGCAATGTCTACCTGTACGGCGACGGCTCGCAGCTCGTCCGCGACGGCGAGGTCAACCGCGAGAACATCCCGCTCAGCAAGGTCCCCAAGACCGTGCAGCAGGCGGTGCTCGCCGCCGAGGACCGGGACTTCTACTCCGAGCCTGCCGTCGACCCCAAGGCGATGATCCGCGCCGCCTGGAACACGGTCACGGGCAAGGGGAAGCAGTCGGGTTCCACGATCACCCAGCAGTTCGTGAAGAACTACTACCTGGACCAGGAGCAGAGCCTGACCCGTAAGGCGAAGGAGTTCTTCATCGCCATCAAGCTGGACCGGCAGGTCAGTAAGAGCGACATCCTTTCGGGTTATCTGAACACCAGCTACTTCGGCCGCAACTCGTACGGCGTCCAGGCCGCGGCCCAGGCGTACTTCGGGAAGGACGCCGAGGACCTGTCGACCGCGGAAGGCGCCTATCTGGCGACGCTGCTGAACTCCCCGAACGCGTACGACGTCGGCGCCCACCCGGAGAACCGGGGCCGGGCGGTGGCCCGCTGGGACTACGTACTGGACGGGATGGTCAAGGAGGACTGGCTCAGCGAGTCCGACCGCGCGGCGATGACGTTCCCGAAGCTCACCGAGGCCAAGGCGCCGTCGGGGATGTCGGGGCAGCGCGGCTATCTGGTGAGGGCGGTCGAGGACTACCTGATCACCCACAAGGTGATCGACGAGGACACCCTGAAAAAAGGCGGCTACCGCATCACCACGACCATCGACAAGAAGCTCCAGGACGACTTCGTCGAGGCCGTCGACGAGCAGCTGATGTCGAAGGTCGACAAGGACGCGCGCGAGATCGACCGGAACGTCCGCGCGGGCGGCGTCGCCATCCACCCGGCCACCGGCAAGGTCGTCGCGATGTACGGCGGCATCGACTACACCCAGCAGTACGTCAACAACGCCACCCGCCGCGACTACCAGGTCGGCTCCATCTTCAAGCCGCTGGTCTTCGCCTCGGCCGTGCAGAACGGCTCCACCACCCAGGACGGCCGCCCGATCACTCCGAACACGATCTACGACGGCTCCAACAAGCGCCCCGTAGAGGGCTGGGACAGCGACAGCATCTACGCCCCGGAGAACGAGGACGACGGCGACTACGGCGACATCACCGTACGCACCGCCACGGACAGGTCCGTCAACTCGGTGTACGCGCAGATGGCCGTCGACGTGGGCTCCGAGCAGGTCAAGCAGACCGCGGTGGACATGGGCGTCCCGGAGAACACCCCGGACCTGACCGCGTCGCCGTCGATCGCGCTGGGAACGGCCACCGCCAGTGTCCTGGACATGGCATCGGCGTACGCGACGCTCGCCAACCACGGTGAGCGCGGCACGTACGCCCTGATCGAGAAGATCACCAAGGACGGCCGGGCCCTCGAACTGCCCGCCAAGGACACCCGGCAGGTCATCCCCCGGGAGGCCGCCGACACCACCACCTCCGTGCTGCGCAGTGTCGTCGAGGGCGGTACGGGCACGGCGGCACAGGCCGCGGGCCGCCCGGCTGCGGGCAAGACCGGCACCGCGGAGGAGGACAAGGCGGCCTGGTTCGCCGGGTACACGCCCGAGCTGGCGACGGTGGTCGCGGTGATGGGCCAGGACCCGGACACGGCCGCGCAGACTCCGCTGTACGGGGCGCTCGGCGAGGCGCGGATCAACGGCGGGGGCTATCCGGCGCGGATCTGGGCGCAGTTCACGGCGGCGGCGCTGGACGGCACTCCGGCCCAGGCGTTCGACCTGGAGCTGGAGCCGGGCGCGGACGATCCGCCGCCCGCCGACGTACCGGAGCCGCAGCCGGAGCCCGAGCCGCAGCCGGACGGCCAGATGCCCGGGGAGGCGCAGGGCCAGACCCAGGGGCAGCTGGAGGGACAGACGGAGGGGCAGACACAGGGGCAGACGCGGGGGCAGGGCCAGAACGAGGGCCAGGATCAAGGCCAGACCCAGGGCAGCACCCAGGGAACTCAGGGCGGCCAGGATCAGGGCCAGACCCAAGGCCAGACCCAAGGCCAGACCCAAGGCCAGACCCAAGGCCAGACGGTTGGCGGTACGGCCGACGGCGGTGCGGCTGATGGTGGTGCGGCCGATGGTGGCGGTGGGACCGCGGAGGGTGGTGCGGCCGACGGCGGCACCACCGAAGGCGGCGGCACCACGGGCATCACCGGCGGGCTGTTCGACGACACCAACGGCGGCGACGAAGCCAGCACGCGGTAGCCGGACGCGACAGCCGGACAGACACGACGGCCGGACTCAGTGCCCCGAGGTCGCCTTCAGCCCCACCACCGCCACCAGCAGCAAGCAGATGAAGAAGATGCGCGCCGCGGTGACCGGCTCACCGAGCACCACCATGCCGAGCACCGCCGCCCCGGCCGCGCCGATGCCGACCCATACGCCGTACGCGGTACCGATGGGCAGCGTCTTCGCGGCGTACGACAGCAGGATCATGCTCGCGACGATCCCCGCGCCGGTGAGCACGCTGGGCACCAGACGAGTGAATCCGTCGGTGTACTTCATCCCGATCGACCAGCCGACCTCAAGCAGTCCAGCGACCGCGAGCAGAATCCAGGCCATGACGACACCTCCGAAATGTGGGCTTCAGGGGTGCGTCGTCTTTGCGAATCCCGGTACGGCGCGTCTCGTCGGGTTCTTTCCAAGGTAGCAAAAGGCGCCGATCGGCCACGGAAAAGGCCTGGTGACTCCGGTCACCAGGCCTTTCCACAGATCTCGCAGACCGCTTTGATCTCTTAGAGGTACAGCCCCGTCGAGTCCTCGGAGCCCTCGAACCGGTCGGCGGCGACCGCGTGCAGGTCGCGCTCCCGCATCAGCAGGTAGGACACACCCCGCACCTCGACCTCGGCCCGGTCCTCCGGGTCGTACAGCACCCGGTCGCCGGGTTCCACCGTGCGGACGTTCTGCCCGACCGCGACCGCTTCCGCCCAGGCCAGCCGTCTCCCGACGGCCGCGGTCGCCGGGATCACGATGCCGCCGGTCGAGCGCCGCTCGCCTTCCGCGTCGGATTTGACCAGCACCCGGTCGTGCAACATCCGGATGGGCAGCTTGTCGTGGTGGCTGCTCTGTTCGTGTCTGCCTGGCTGATGACTGTTGGCGCTCACGGCACCGAACTTACCTGGCCCGGCCCTGGTCGTACGCCGCCGGGTCAGCCCCTTTACGTACCGTTCAGCTCCTTCTGCGGCGCGCGGAGATCGTGAGCAGTCCCACGACCCCGACCACCACAAGGGCCGCTGGCACCACCCGCTCCAGCCGGGGCGCGCCGTCGTCGTCCACGAACTGGGCCTTCACATCGGTGACGGCGCGGTTGACGCCGACGTACGCGCGCCCCAGGGTCTGGTCGACGCTTCCCATGATGCGTGCCTTCGCGTCGCCGACGATGGTCGACGGGTGCACCCGCACACCGATCTCGTCGAGCGTCGCGGCCAGCTGCTCGCGCCGGCGCTTGATGTCCGCCTCGATCTCGGTGGGAGTCCTGGCATCCGACACCGCGCTGCCTCCGTGTCATCGTGTCCGTCGACGGACAGGTCGTCAGTCGGACAGGTCGTCTGTACGGACAGTCTGTCAGTTCCCCGGCCCCGGCACCTCACAGCACCCCCGTTACGCTCATGCCGTACCAGACCAGACCAGAGCGCCAGACCAGAGCGCCTGTGCCCGTACGGCACCCCTGAGCGAGGAGACCCCCGATGAGCGAGCGCCTACAGCCCGGTGACACCGCCCCCGCCTTCACCCTGCCCGACGCGGACGGCAAGGACGTCTCTCTCGCGGACCACCAGGGTCGCAAGGTCATCGTCTACTTCTACCCGGCCGCGCTGACCCCGGGCTGCACCAAGCAGGCCTGCGACTTCACGGACAACCTGGACGTGCTGGCGAGCGCGGGCTACGACGTGATCGGGGTTTCGCCGGACAAGCCGGAGAAGCTGGCCAAGTTCCGCGAGAAGGAGGACCTGAGGGTCACGCTGGTCGGCGACCCGTCGAAGGAGACCCTTGAGGCGTATGGCGCGTTCGGCGAGAAGAAGCTGTACGGCAAGGTCGTGACCGGTGTCATCCGGTCCACGATCGTCGTGGACGAGGCGGGCAAGGTCGAGCACGCGTTCTACAACGTGAAGGCCACCGGGCACGTCGCGAAGATCATCAAGGACCTCGGCATCTGAGTCACTGAGTCGCTTAGTCGCTGAGTCGCTTAGGGGCCCGGCTCAGAGTTCGGCAGGCGCCGTCCCCTTGAGCAGGCTGGGGTCGAGGGCCTCCCCCATCCTGCGGTAGCCCGCGTCGCTGGGGTGCAGATGGTCGCCGGAGTCGTACTCGGCACGCAGCCTGCGCGGGTCGTACCGGTCGCGCAGGGCCAGGTCGAAGTCCACGTAGGCGTCGAAGACCCGGCCCGCGCGGATCTCGTCGTTCACCGCCACCCGTACGGCCTCCAGGCGCGGCGTGTGGCCGCGGTGACCGCCGAACGGCATCAGGGTCGCGCCGACGACGCGCAGGCCGCGCGCGTGCGCCTGCCGGGTCATCTCGCGCAGACCGGCGGTGATCTCGCCGGGGTCGGTCCGGTGCGGGTTGCGCAGGATGTCGTTGACGCCGAGGGCGATCACCACGCACCGGACGCCGCTGCGGCTGAGTACGTCGCGCTCGAAGCGGGACAGCCCGCTGGGGTTGTCGGCGGGGCGGCCGGGGCGGCGGGGGCCGTCGGAGAGGATGCGGTTGCCGCTGATGCCCTGGTTGAGGACGGTGTAGCGGGGTGCGCCCGGCTCGTCGCGTAGCCGGGCCGCGAGGACGTCGGTCCAGCGGGCGTTGGCGCCGACGGTGGAGGTGACGCCGTCGGTGAGCGAGTCCCCGATGACGACGACCGCGCCCTTGGCGTCCTGGGTCAGCACGTCGACGGCGGTCAGATAGCGCCAGTACGGGCTCTGCTCGATGTAGCTGCCGCCGGGTCCGTCCGCGACGCGGTCGCCGGGGGCCATGTACGAGAACTGCCGGGCGTGCCGATGGTAGGTGACCGGGCCCGACGGGGCCGGTGCGTAGGTGCTGACCAGCAGGTCGGCGTCGGCCGGTACCCGCAGTCGCACCTCGTCGCTGAGCGCCTGCCGCCCCGGCGGGATCACCACGGAGTGGTTGCCGCCGAAGGTGAGGCGGCGCAGGGTGCCGCGGGCGGCGGCCGGGGTGTCAGGGCCCTCGGCCACGGCGATGGAGGCGTGGGTGAGGGTGAGCGGCTGCTGTCCGTAGAGGTTGGAGAGGGTGACGCGGGCGCGGGTCCCGCCGAAGCTGGTGTGCACGACGTTACGGATCGACTTGCCCGGGTAGCCCGCCTGGCTGTCTGGTTCGGCTCCGGCGGGGGACGCGGACCAGGTGCCGACCCAGGTGCCGGACGAGGCGGGGTCCGCGCTTCCGGCGGGGGTGCGCGGGGCCGGGTGCAGGGTGTCACGGGAGCTGGTGTCGCCCGCGAATCCGACGTATATGGCGGCGGAGATCAGCACCACGATGGCCGCGAGCGCGGCAAGCAGTGCGTAGCCATGGCGCCGGGTCATGCGGGTGTATCTCCTCGGGCTGAGGGAGCCCGGGGCTCCGTTTGACGATCCCATTTTGCGGTATGCCGCCGGAGGTCGCCGCTCGCCCCCTGCGTCTGACTTGCGTCTGACTGCGTCTGACTGCGTCTGATCAGACGCAGGGAACTCATGGACCGTTCCAGGAGTAGCTGAGGTAGGGACAATGCGGGGGTGGAGCGGATGGAAGAAGAGACAGCAGAGGCGTCGACGTCATCTTCGACGTCTTCGACGTATTCGTCGACAAAGGCATACCCGGGCCCCATGCACGCGGACACTCCCGCGGACGCGGAGAAGCGGCGCGGGGTACGCCGGATGAAGGCCACCGCGACCGGAATGCTGGTCCTGGTCGCGGTGGTGTTCGTCCTCGCCAAGTGGGCGCAGAGCGCCGGGGCGGGCGGCTGGACGGGGTATGTCGCCGCCGCGGCCGAGGCCGGAATGGTCGGCGCGCTCGCCGACTGGTTCGCGGTCACCGCGCTGTTCAAGCGCCCGATGGGCCTGCCCATCCCGCACACCGCGATCATCCCGACCAAGAAGGACCAGCTCGGCGAGTCCCTCGGGGACTTCGTCGGGGTGAACTTCCTGTCCCAGGACGTCGTACGCGAGCGGCTGCGTTCGGTTGGCATCGCCGGTCGGCTCGGTGCCTGGCTGTCCCAGCCCGAGCACGCCGACCGGGTGACGGCCGAGCTGTCGACGGCCCTGCGCGGCGCGCTGACGGTGCTGCGTGACTCCGATGTGCAGGCGGTGGTCGGTGAGGCCATCACGCGGCGGGCCGACGCCGTCGAGGTCGCCCCAGGGATCGGCAGGACGCTGGAGAAGATCGTTGAGGACGGCGGGCACCGGCGCGTGGTGGACCTGATCTGCGCACGGGCGCACGACTGGCTGATCGAGCACGGTGACCAGGTGCTGGACGCCGTGCAGGGCGGTGCCCCCGGCTGGACGCCGCGGTTCGTGGACAAGAAGGTCGGCGATCGCGTCTACAAGGAACTGGTGCGCTTCGTCACCGAGATGCGCGACATGCCCGAACACCCGGCCCGCGGCGCCCTGGACCGCTTCCTCGCCGACTTCGCGGCCGACCTCCAGTCCGACACCGAGACCCGGACGCGGGTCGAGCGGCTGAAGTCGGAGGTGCTGGCGCGTGGCGAGGTGCAGGACATCATCGCCTCGTCCTGGGCGAACGTACGACAGATGCTGGTGGCCGCGTCCGAGGACGAGCGGAGCGAACTGCGGCTGCGGGTACGGGCCGGACTAATGTCGCTGGGCGCGCGGCTGGCTTCGGACGAGCGGCTGCGGTCGAAGGCGGAGGGCTGGGTGGAGGATGCGGCGGCGTATGTGGTGACGACGTACCGCAGCGAGATCACTTCGCTGATCACGGACACGGTGGCGGGCTGGGACGCCCAGCACACCTCGCGGAAGATCGAGGCGCACATTGGGCGCGACCTGCAGTTCATCCGGATCAACGGGACGGTGGTGGGGGCGCTGGCGGGGTTGGTGATCTATACGGTGGTGACGGCGGTAGGGGCGTAGCCGTGGAACCCGCGCGCGCCGCACAGCTGTCGGGCCCTGTGCACAGGGTCGCCGTGCTGGTCCGCCATGGTGTGCTGCCCATGGAACTCGGCCTGGTGCACCAGCTGTTCGGCGAGGCCAGATCGCTAGGCGGTGAGCGGCTGTACGCGGTGACCACCTGCGCCCTGACCCCGGGCCTGGTCCGTACCGACGCCGACTTCCCCGTGTACGCGGCGCACGGCCCCGAGGCGTTGGCCGCGGCGGACACCGTACTGGTCCCCGCCTCCCACGAGGAGGACGAGTACTTCGGCGAGAACGGAGGCCTGCCCGCCGACCTGGCCGCCGCCCTGGGGCGGGTCGGGGACGCGGCCCGGATCGCCTCCATCTGCACGGGTGCGTTCGTGCTCGCGGAGTTCGGCCTGCTGAACGGACTGCGGGCCACCACGCACTGGCTCTCCACGGACCTCTTCGCGCGTCGGTACCCGGCCGTCGAGGTCGACCCCGGGGTGCTGTACGTGGACGAGGGCCGGGTCCTCACGTCGGCGGGCGAGGCCGCGGGCATCGACCTGTGCCTGCACATGATCCGCCGCGACTTCGGCGCGGCGATCGCCGCGGACGTGGCCCGCCGTACGGTCGTGCCTCCGCACCGGGAAGGCGGCCAGGCGCAGTACATCCCGCGCCCGGTCGCCGAGCCCGAGGTGTCGTCGACGGCCGGGGCCCGCGCCTGGGCCCTGGACCAGCTCGCTCAGCCGTTGACGCTGCGCGAGCTGGCGGCGCGCGAGTCGATGAGCGTACGTACCTTCAGCCGCCGCTTCCGCGAGGAGGTCGGGCTCACGCCGATGCAGTGGCTGACCCGGCAACGGATCGAGCGGGCCCGGCAGTTGCTGGAGGAGACCGACCGTACGGTGGAGCGCGTCGCCGAGGAGGCGGGTTTTGGTACGGCGGTGTCCCTGCGGCAGCACTTCCACGCGTCGTTGGGGGTGACGCCACGGGCGTACCGGGCTACGTTCCGGGGCCCGTCGGCTCACCGGGGCCCGTCGGCTGCGACGTAACCCCTCGCCGGATCCCCCTGCCCGCCGATCGTTTTCGGCCGCGACACGCCCGGGCCGGGAAGGCGGAACGAGGAGCCGCCCAGGCCCGCGCATCCCGCGCGCCCCGCACATGTCCAAAGCTCATCTCGACTTTGCGTCAAGCCAGTTGAAGATCACGGACGAACTCCCGCATCCCACCCGCACCCTTTCACATCACCATCAGGGCGAAGTTTCGGGCAGAGTGTTTGACACCGATCGACCGGAACAAGGAGCGGTACAGGTGATCTGTTACGGGCCCTCCGTCCTAGACCTCGCAGACGACCTGGTGGACGCCTACGCGGAGGTTTTCTCGGCCCCGCCGTGGAACGAGGGTGAAGAAAGCATTCAGCGATTCCACTACCGCCTGTGCGCCAGCGCCAGGCACCCGGGTTTCCGTGCGGCACTGGCCCAGTCGGGATCGGGCATCGACGGCTTCGCCACCGCCTGGCTCACCCCCGACCGCCTCCCGGACACCCGCAATCACGCCAAGGTCGTCGCCCAACTCGGCCCGCGCCGCGTGAGCGAGCTGCTGTCCGGCGCGCTGGAACTCGACGAACTCGCCGTGCGCCGCCACGCCCGCCCCCAGGGTGTGGGCCGCACCCTGCTGACCGAGCTCGCCGGTGACGCCCCGGACGGGCGGGCCTGGGTGCTGATGGCCCGCCGCGCCGAGGACGCGGTGGCGAGCTACCGCCGCCTGGGCTGGCGCGAGGTGGCACCGCTGCCGGACGCGTCGAACGAGGTGCTGGTGTTTCTGGCGCCGGGGCACCCGGCGGCGGCGTGACCTGTACTTGACAGCCAACATATCGCTTATCGATACTATCGATAAGCGATATGTTGGCTGACTGGGTGGCAGGGGAGTTATGGGTACGAAGTCGCGGTGGAGCTGGAGCCGGACCGACAGCCGGGTGCTTGAGCTGGGCCTGGGCCTGGCCACGCTGCTGGTCGGCGTCTTCGGCGTACTGCTCCCGGTCCTCGGCGTCATCGGCCTCATGGACCCGGCGGACACCCGCGCGGTGGAGACGGAGGTCGCCACACGGGTGCCGGACGCCGTGACGGACTCCCTCGCCAGCTCCGCGCAGGGCGACACGCTCACGCTGACCGGCACCCACCACGCCGACCTCGTCATCGCCGACCCGAGCCTGGGCCAGCGCCTGCTGCTCGTGCTGCCTGAGCTGGTCGGGAGTGTGCTGCTCGTCCTCATCCTGCTGCTGGTGTTCCAGATCGCCCGTACCCTGCGCGGCGGCGATGTCTTCGCGCCGCGCAACATCCGACGGCTGAGCGTCATCGGCGTGACTCTGCTCGTGCTGGCCGTGCTCGACCCGCTGCTCGTGGCGTTCACCAATCAGATGCTGGTGAACGGCACCGTGGCGGCGGAACACGTACTGCTCTCGGTCACCTTCACCGGCGAGTTCGTTCTGCTCGCTTTCCTCATCCTCGCGCTGAGCGAGGCCTTCCGGCGCGGCGCGAAGCTGCGCGCCGACACGGAAGGGCTCGTCTGATGCCACCCGAGGACGAGCACCGGGTCCAGGTCCACCTGGACAAGCTGCTCGCGGAGCGCGGGATGACCCTGGCCGAACTGGCGGCCAGGGTCGGCGTGACGGTCGTCAACCTCTCCGTCCTGAAGAACGACCGGGCCAAGGCCATCCGCTTCCGCACCCTCACCGCGATCTGCCGCGAACTGAACTGCCAGCCCGGGGACCTGCTCAGCGTCCGCGACGACTAGGCCCTGTCTTCAAACTCCCGTCGTCGCCCTAGTCCCGGAGTTTGCTCGCTTGGCGTACGGCATCGGCCAGTTGGCGCACCTCGCGCTCATCGGACGCGTCCGCCAGGTCGGAGGCGCGGTCCGCCAGCCTCTTCAGCGGCATGGCACCGGGTAGCGAGCCGGACGGCGGGCCCGGCTCGCCGTCGTACGCCGAGCTGCCGGGCCCCTCGTCATACACGGAGCCACCGTTCTTCGGCTGATAGCTGCCGCCGCTGCCGCCACCCGCCGACCGCAGCGCATCCGCGAAGTACGCGGCTACCGCCGCCACCTGGAACCGCCGGTCGGCGCCGCCCCACAACCGCCCGTCCAGAGCCCCGGCCTCGATCCGCGCCGACTCCTCGTGCGGGGCCCGGGTACGGGGGTCGAGCCAGCGTACGGTCGCGGTGGCGACGTGGCCGTCGCCGCCCTTGCCCTTGAGCCGTACCGCGTACAGAGCGGTCACCGTGTGCCCCGGCCCGACCTCGCCGCCATCCACGCGGTCGTCGCGGAAGTCCTCGTCGGCGACCCGCCGGTTGTCGTAGCCGATGAGCCGGAACTCCTCGACGGTCTCCGGATCGAAGGCGACCTGCGCCTTGGCGTCGCGAGCGCGCAACTCGACGTTGGTGGGGAGCTGTTCGACGAACACCTTACGGGCGGACTCGTCATCCGCGACGTAAGCGGTGTGCCCGTCCCCCTTGTTGGTGAGGCGCTCCATCAGAGCATCGCCGTACTGACTGCCGACACCCACACCGAAGAGCGTGATCCCGTGCCTCTTGCGGGCCTTGCCGATCCGCTCGAGGATCGCGTCGGCGTGGGTCTCACCGGTGTTGGCCAGCGCGTCGGAGAGGATCACGACCCGGTTGGTCGCACCGGGCCTGCGGCCGTCGACGGCTTGCCCGTATCCGGTGCGTACGCCCGCGTCGAGGTTGGTGGAACCACCGGTTTCCAGTTCGCGGATGGCCCGTTGGACCTCGTCCCGGCCGGAGCCGATGCGGGTCATCGGCAGGACGGTCCTGGCCTTGTCATCGAAGGTGACCAGGGCGACCGAGTCATCCCGGCGCAGTTGGCCCGTCATGGTCTTCAGCGACCTGCGGACCAGGTCGAGACGGCCTGGCTCGGCCATCGAACCGGATACATCGATAACGAAGGTGAGTACGGCGGGCGGACGCGCCCCGCTCTTCGACGCGGACTTGGTAGCGAGCCCCACCCGCACCAACGACCAGTCCCCCTCGCCCTTGCCCTCGCCCTCCCCGCCGCCGAGACGCGCGCCGTCCACCGAAACCGAGATGCCGTTGCCCTTCGGCTGCGGATAGCCCTGACGGAAGCTGTTGACGAATTCCTCGGCCCGTACGGTCGACGGTTCCGGCAACCGCCCCTCGCTGAGCGAGCGGCGCGCGTAGCCATACGAGGCGGTGTCCACGTCCAGCGCGAACGTGGACAGGTAGTCCGGCGACGGGGCGATATCCCGCTCGGCACCATCCTGGCCGGACTCGGGAGCGGGGCCACCGTCCGTCGGCTGGGCGGGCGCGGGCCCCGGCCCGGACCCGCCGCGTTTGTCGCTGCCTCGGTTCGCGGAGTTGTCCCCGGCACCGGAGCAGCCGCTGACCAGCATCACCGCCGCGAGCGCCCCAGCCACCAACGAGCCGCGCATCCGCCGCCCCCGTGCCCGAGTGCGTTCCTGGTATCCCATGTGTGCCCCCTAGTTCAGACGTCTCGTGACTCTGACGCGGGAAGCACCCGAATGGAGCGGTACACCAAGTTGCGAGTGGATCTCATTACGGCAACCACAACGGATAGCCGACGTTGATGAGAGAGCTCAGGACACAGAAGTCCGGCAATTCGGCCGCCCAGCTGTCTCAAAGTCGCACAGTCACTGATGACCACCGACCGACAGGCGGCCACAAGCGCACCCCACCCCACCCCGACCCGGCGTAAGCGCGCTCGCTCTAGCTCTCGCTCTAGCTCTCACTCTCGCACCCGCGCCGAAGACCCAGCATGCAGAAGACCTTGTCGTACCGCCGCTCACCCACCGCCACGAAGTCCGGCAGCCGCCCGTACTCACGAAACCCCAGCGTCCGGTAGAGCCGCAGCGCGTGCGCGTTGTCCCCACGGGCGTCCAGCGTCAGCACCTCGACCCCCGCTTGCCGCGCGTCGTCCACCAGCGCGGCGGTCAACGCCCGCCCGATGCCGCGCCCCTGAGCCCACTCAGCCACCGCGACCTTCTCCAGATCGGCGTGCGGCCGATGCGTGGGCCGCGCGTACCGCACCCAGTAACCAACCCGGCAAGCCGCCCCTCCACATACGCGGCCCGCAGCGACGCATCCCCCGCCCGCACCCCGGCCTGCACCCGCCCGAGCACCTCAGCCACCTCACCCACGGACGGCGGCTCCACCCACCCCAACGCGGCCCCACCCCGCACCAGATCCCCCAGAACCCGCCGCGCCTCGCCCACGAACCCCTCATCCAGCTCGGGCGCGCTCAACATCACCGTCTCCATGGGGCCGCACCCTAACCAACCGAGCCACGCGCCTCCGCCAACGGACGGCTTCCCGTACGAACGGGTGGGCACCGCCCCCGACATCGTGGCGGCCCGGCGATGGGTGCGCGAAGCGCCCTGTCGACGGCCAGTAGCTACCGGCCGATCATCTGTTCCTGGGGACAACTCCCTCAAAGGCGCCCTCGGCCTGGACAGCGTCCACGAATCCGGCCCAGGCGGATGCGCTGAAGGCGAGCTGTGGGCCGTGGGGCACCTTGCTGTCGCGTACGGCCAGGTGCGGGGCGGCCTCGGCGATCTCCAGGCACTCGCCGCCCATGCCATTGCTGTAGCTACTCTTCCGCCACTTGGTGGCTGGGGGCAGCGTCATCGGGGGTGCTCCTCCATCACTCTCTTGATCAGTAGGGTCGACCGCTGTGGGCTTAGAGCTAGGGCCCTGAGATGGTCGAACGCCTTCCCGTAGAGGTCCACGTCCACGGGGTGCTCGAGATAGACGGAATCTGTAAGTCCTTCTCGGTACACCATGTCCGGGTCCTCCTGGTCCGGGAAGCCGAGGACGGTGAACGAACCAGTCGTCGGGTAGGAGCCCGCATCGAAGGGTAGGACTTGAACCGTCACGTTCCTCAACTTTGCCATTTCCAGCATACCTTCGAGCTGCCCCGTCATCACTTCACGGTTTCCGACGACATGCAGCAGCGCGCTCTGATGCACAACAACCCAGAGGTCCGGAGCGCTAGCGCCCATCAACAGCTCTTGGCGGCGCATGCGGACATCGACCATGCGCTGAATCGCCTCAGGCGTGTGGTCGACCCAGCCGCGGCTCAGTTCCGCAGCGTAGTTGGGCGTCTGTAGCAGCCCAGGAATGAATTCGCCCTGATAGCTCCGCAGGTTCGAAGCTGCCTGTTCCAGACCTACGTACACGGAGAACCACGAGGGCACGGCATCACCGTGGGCATGCCACCACCCCTTCGTTTTCGACTCCTTCGCAAGGGACTTGAGCAGTTCGCGGAGCTCGTCCGAGGTGTCGTAGAACCGGCATAGCGCGTCCACGTCGGATGGCTGCACGCGTCCCTGGCCGGTCTCCATGCGGTTGACCTTGGAGCCGCTCCAGTCCAACTCCTTGCCCACCTGGTTGCAGGTGAGGTCGTTCGCCTCACGGAGCTTCTTGAGCTCGATCGCCAGCCTGCGGCGCCGTGCGGTGGGTGAACCGGCCACTGCAACTCCTCGTTCCGTAGCGGAAGCTCCATCTCATCGGAAGAGGGCTGGATCGCCAATCACTCAATGGGGGGAATCCCGTTGTGCACATTGCATGAAGGGATTCGCCGATGGGATTCTCGCACTGAGAGTGATGGATCGTCACGTGGCGTGCGGCAGCTGTGTGGGAGGTTGGCGAAGGTGACCTACGCGAACGACTGTGTCAGGCGGAAGGCCTGGGACCTGGACTTTGAGGCCGAGGCGAGTGAGGTCGCGGGCCTGCGCAGGGTGATGCGGCTGCATCTGACCCTGTGGGGGTTGCCGGAACTGGTCGACATGGCGCAGCTCTGCGTCTCGGAGCTAACAGCGAACGTCATCAACCATGTGGGCGTCGGCACGCCCACCACACTCGCGGTCTCCATGCGCGATACCTACCTACGCATCGAGATGCACGACCCGGACGCGCGCGCTTTGCCCACGCTGCTCGATGTGGCGTGTGACGCGGAGGCAGGGCGCGGAATGTCGACGATCGATGTGATCACCGACCGGTGGGGCGTCATTCTCCGGGAGAACAGCAAGGTGGTGTGGTGTGAGCTGGCCACCGAGCTGACGTCACCGAACGGCCACACAGGCGGGCCGCGAGTGACGCAGGCCGAGGAGTGTCTTTCGCTTTACGGGGGCGCCCGCCGACTGCGTCCGCCCAGCTCCTCCGGTCGGCTGAGCTTGGGCGTAGCCGAAGTTGCGGCGATTGATCTCATCTCTGACATCCTCCACTGGCTCCGCGCCCACGGCTGTGATCCGGACGAGGCCCTGGACCGGGCTCAGGTGCGCTTCGAGGGCGAGCTGGAGCAGGCCGTCGCCGAATGAGCGACGCGGCGACCCGATCTAACTCGCGGCGATCGTGGCCGAGTACGTCCACACGTCGGCGGGTAGCGGGTGGTGCAAGTCCCAGGCGATCGCCATGGGCTTACTGCCGGTGTGCGATATGTACGTGGCCGGGCCCAGGAGCATCCACGGCTCGGGCTTGCCGCTGCCGATGTCAGAGTACTTGTAGCGACGCATGAAGAGGAGGATGTGGCTGCCCTGTTGGGCATGCCGCTGGTAGCGCAGGCCTGTGGGCGAGGTCTCCGATGTTGTGCTCTGCGACTCCCAGTGGAAGCGCGTGGGGCTGATCGCGTAGTCCCTGTACCGGACGGTCGGGGAGAAGTCCCTGTCGTCCTTCTCTCGGGTGATGAGCAGGGCGTCTGTTCTCGGCCCCTCGGCCCAGAGAACACCGGAGGCGAAGGAGCCCGGCATCTGGCCGCCCAGGCGTCCTACTCCGAGTGCGGCCAGGATCTCGGAGCGGTTGTAGGTGCTGTGGATCTTCAGAGGAAGGTGGCGGTGTGGGCCATCGAGTGGGAGCGGGAAGTGGTCCATGCGCGTGCGCACGTACGACAGTACCTGGCGTAGTTCGTCGCGCAGGGCGTGCTGGTCGCGGAGTGAGTCAAGGCCCTGCTGGTAGCTGGAGAAACCTCCGGCCTTGTCCCAGAGGTTGAAGAACAGCATGCGGGCGTAGGCCTGCTCGCCCGAGGTCAGGGCCTCGTAGGGCGGAGCGTCGTCCGAGAGGAGGCGCAGATAGGCATCGGCCCGCTCGACGTCGTCGATGTGCAGGAAGGCATAGACGCGCTTGAGGAGTTCCTGCTCGCCAACCGGGGCCGGGGTGTCGATGAGCCCCGCTCTGCGCAGAACGGTGGTCCAGGACGTCCCGTTCTTGTAGAGCTCCTTGATGTCGCGGTGGCTGTCCTCCAGATAGGCATCGAGCTGCGGGATGCCGTAGGCCTTGACCTCCTTGGCCAGGGTTCCGACGTCCGTCCTCAGCTGCGTGCGGATGTTCTTGAGGATCAAGTCCTTCGACTTGCCCTCCAGGACGATCTGGCAGCCGGAGGGAAGCTGCGGGAAGTCCTGGTCGATGTGCCGGACTAGCCGTCCCCGGGAAAGGTTTGTCAGAGCGCGGAACTGGTTCTCGAAGCGGAACTCCGCACGATGCTGGCCGATGAAGTCCAGCACGGTGAGCACGGGCTTGTTGTCGGTACGTCGAAGGCCGCGCCCGAGCTGCTGGAGGAAGACCGTCGCACTGTTGGTGGGACGGAGAAGGAGCAGGGTGTCGACGTCCGGGATGTCGAGGCCCTCGTTGAACAGGTCGACGGAGAAGATGACCTGGAGCTTCCCGGCTTTGAGGGCGGCGAGCGCCGCCTCTCGCACCTCGGCGGGTGACTCGCTGTCCAGGGCCGTGGCCTGGAACCCGGCCTCGCGGAAGCACGCCGCCATGAAGTGCGCATGGGCCTTGGTCACACAGAATCCCAGGGCCCGCATGGCAGCCGGGTCGGAGATCTTGTCCGCGATCTGCTTGAGCACGATCCGGGCGCGGGCGTGGTTGCCTGTGAGGACGTTGCTCAGCTCGTGCCGGTCGTAGCTGCCTGACTGCCAGCCCAGGCGGGTGAGGTCGGTGCCGTCTGGGATGCCGAAGTAGTGGAACGGGCACAGCAGGTCGTTCTCCAGCGCCTCCCAGAGGCGCAGTTCGGCCGCGATGCGTCCGTCGAAGTACTCGTCCTGCACGTTGACCCCGTCCATCCGCTCAGGGGTGGCCGTGAGACCCAGCAGCTGGTCTGGGGTGAAGTGCTTCAGGACGCGCTCGTATGTCTTCGCCTTGGCGTGGTGAAACTCGTCGATCACGATGATGTCGAAGTGGGCGGGGTCGAGTTGCTCCAGGCGCTGGACGTTGAGTGACTGGACGTTGGCGAAGACATGCTGCCAGTCGGCGGGTCGCTCCCCGGAGTAGAGCAGCTCACCGAAGGAAGCGTCGTCGAGCACCTCGCGGTACGTCCTCAGCGACTGTCTGAGGATCTCCTTGCGGTGAGCCACGAACAGCAGCCGGGGATTCCGTCCGCCGTACTGCTTGCGCAGGGCCCGGTAGTCCAGGGCAGCCATGACCGTCTTGCCCGTACCGGTGGCCGCGACGAGGAGATTGCGAGGCCGCCCGTGGATCTCCCGTTCAATGCGGAGTCGCTCCAACATGTCCCGCTGGTGGGGGAGTGGGTGCACCGCAAGGCCGGACAGGTTGAGGGGGAGGTCCTTGGCGGACCCGCCTCCTCCCGCCTTGGCCAGGGCCGTCTTCAGGCGCTCGCCGTCCCGGTCCGGGTCGTACTCCTCGAACGCGCTGTCGCTCCAGTACGCGTCGAAGGTGGCCTCGAACTTGTCCAGCACCGCGCCGGTCGCCACGGAGGACAGCCGGACGTTCCACTCCAGTCCGTCGAGTAGCGCGGCCCTGGACAGGTTCGAACTTCCTACGTAGGCGGTATCGAAGCCGCTGTCCCGTCGGAACAACCACGCCTTCGCGTGCAGGCGCGTCGACCGGATCTCGTAGTTGACCCGTACCTCGGCGCCGAACTCCCGGACGAGACGGTCCAAGGCGTGGCGGTCCGTGGCGCCGAGGTAGGTCGTCGTGATGACCCGGATGGGTACCCCGCGCTCCTTGGCCGCGCGCAGCGACTCCTCCAGGACCCGGATGCCGTACCACTTCACGAACGCGCACAGCAGGTCGATGCGGTTGGCGGTGGCGAGCTCGGCACGCAACTCGGCGCCCAGGCTAGGGTCCTGGGGGGAGTTCGTGAGGAGGGCGGTTTCGGAGAGGGGTGTCAGCGGCCGCATCGCGTATACGCCGGGCGCTTCCTGCTCGGCGAGGGCCAGGAGTTGGCGTGGGCCGTCGGCGATGCGCTCGGTGGCGGTGTCGGAGTCCGCGTCGGGCGCGCTCGCGGCCAGGATGTCCATGATCTGGTTCGCCGCTGCGACTCGCTTGGCAGGCGGGAGGAGACCGAGTCGGTGGCGGGCGGATTCGGCGATGTGGCGCGCCAGCACATCGGGTGAGGAGTCCTCGCCGACCTCAGCGTCGACGGCCTTCCAGCCCTGGGCTTCGAGTTGCTCTATCCGCCCCCGCAACTCGGTGGTGATGAGCTTCTCGTAGATGCCCGCCACCGCGTGCGTGCCGCCGTCCGCCCCCTGAGCCACATCGTCCCCCTCGGTCGTCACCCGTTGCCGTGTCTCAGTTCTAGCAGGGGCCACTGACAAACGAGGAGGTGGAAGTGGTCGTCGATCGTGCTACAGCGTCTCGGGGCGCCCGTGGCACTCAGCGTAGGGCTGGGCCGAGCCGCACCAGCAGTTGCCCTCTGGGGGCCAGGGGGTTGCGCGGCCTCGGGCTGCCAGGGTTGTGGCGTATTGGGGGAGGAGGTCTGGGTCCGCGGGGGATGTTGACTCTGAGGCGGCGAAGGCCTCGTAGGAGGGGACTGTCGCGGTGACGACGCCGAGGTTGGGGGTTCCGGAGGCGGCTAGTTCGCGGAGGGACGCTTCTATGGTCGCCAAGTGTTCGGCGTGGGACGGGTACTCGGTGGCCAGGGTCGGGTACGCCGTGAGGAGTTCGGTGAGTTCGGTGGACGGCCAGTGCAGGACCGCTACCGGGAACGGGCGGGAGAGGGCCTCGCGGTAGGTGCCCAGTTCGGCGCGGAGGCGGGCGATCTCGGCGCGGAGTTCGACCGGGTTCTCGGAACCGAGTGACCACAGGCGTTTGGGGTCGTGGAGTTCGTCCAGGGGGATGGGGGAGGGGTGGATCTCGTCCGCCAGGGCGTCCCAGGCGTCGTGGTCCAGCCCCAGCAGGCGGCGTACGCGGTGGCGGCCGTAGAGGAGGGGGTGGGTTTCCTTGGGGGTGCGGTCGGCGGTGGGGGGTGTGGTGAGGAGGAGGGTGGTGGCTTCTGTGAATACCTCGTGGGCCGACTGGAGTTCGTCGTGGGACTCCAGAGACTCGGCGATGATCACCCAGGGGGCGGGGGAGCGGGGGGCCGTGGCGCGCAGGCCGTCGATGATCGCGCGGGCTTCCGCCTCGTGGCCGTACTCCCAGAGGTTCGCGGCCTTCAAGGCGCGGATCAGGGAGGCTTCGCGGGTCGCGTCGGCCGGGCGGGCCAGGAGGTCGTCGTAGAGCGTGGTGGCCCGCTCGCGCTCACCGGCCAGCTCAAAGTGGGCGGCCGCCTGGAGCAGCAGGTGCTCGACGTCCTCGGGGTACTGCGCCGCAGTGCGTAGCAGGCGCTCGGCTTCGGCTGTGTGGTCGGCAGGCGTGTCGGGGCGCATGAGAGACACCGTACTGCGGTGGGTGGGGTTGAGTGCAGGATCGTTCCGGTCCTGGGGCGGGGCTGGGGGTTGTGGGCCGGGTTAGGCCGGGTTAGGCCTGGTTGGGGGTGGCTGGGCCTGGTTGTTTGTGGGGGCAGCGTTTATCGTGCCCGCCGGTGGAGGGAGCGGGCGTGCGCGAGCGCGAGCGGGTTCCGGTGGTGGTTGAGCGGGGGCGTGCGCGGTGGCGGCGTTCGGGGTGGGCGCGGGGGCTCTGGGGCGCGGCTGAGGTCGCGGTCACGGTGGGTGTGGTGCTGCTGTTGCTTGTGGTGCATCAGGTGTGGTGGACCAACTGGGAGGCGCGGGAGGGCGCCGCGCGTCAGGTCAGGGCCCTGGAGGGGCAGTGGGAGAGGGGGGACGGGCGGGAGGGGGCGCCTTTGGTTTCCTCGGGGGGTTCCTCTGGTGCCGCTTCCCCCGAGGGGCGATCTCCTTCTCCTTCCGTGGGGGACGCGCCTGTTCGCCGTGAGAGTCGCCGCCCCAGCGGCCAGGGCGCCGCGCCCACGCCCCGCTCTGATCAGGTGTACGCCATTCTCGTCATCCCCCGGCTCGGCCTCCGTATCCCCGTCGCGGAGGGCGTCAGCAAGGCGGGCGTCCTGAACAAGGGGTACGCCGGTCACTATCCCGGCACCGCCCAGCCCGGCCGCGTCGGGAACTTCGCCCTCGCCGGGCACCGGAACACCCACGGCGAGCCCTTTCGCCACATCAACCGGCTGCGGGCTGGCGACGAGCTGACCGTCGAGACGCGGGAGGCGGTGTACGCGTACGCCGTCGACCGCACCCTGCCGGAGACCCTCCCCCGCGACCGGAGCGTGATCGCGGACGTGCCGCGCAGTGAGGTGAAGTCCGGGTACGGGTACCGCGAGCCCGGGTACTACCTCACCCTCACCACCTGCACCCCCGAGTACTCGTCCAAGTACCGGCTGGTGGTGTGGGGGAAGTTGACGTCCGTGACGCCCAGGGGTTAGGGCCGGGCACCCGGTAGGTCAGGTCGGCCGGGCAGGCCCGGTAGGGTGGACGAACGGATGAACGGATGTAGGCAGGGGGAGGGGCTCGTGTTGGGTCGGTGGAAAGCGCTGCGCGCCGTGTCCGCTGCCGCCCTGTTGCTGTTCCTCCTGGCCCAGGTCCTCGTCGCCGACGGCGGTGGGCTCTCCGCCGCCGTAGCCCTCGCCGCCACCGCCGCGGCCGGGACCGCGCTGGTCGCCTGCGCCGTCATCGCCTCGCGCAGTGTCCCGGTGGTGCCGTCGGCGTGGGTCCGTACGACCCTCCGCGACCGTGAGCGGCGTACCGCCTTCCTCCCGCAGCGCGATCCCGACGCCTCCGGGCGCCCCCGTCCCCGAGCGCCGGGGCGGCTCGTCCCGACGATCGCGTAGGGGACGTTCACCGCACGTTACGTAGCGCACATACCGCACATACCGCACGTACCGTACGTACCGCACGTACCGTACGTACCGCCTCCTCTCGTGGTCGTCATGCCGATCCCTTCTCATCCGGCACGACGAGACCCCCGGAGGGCTCACCCATGTCCGTACTCAGCGGCTTCGCCGACCTGGTCGCGCGCCTCGCCGACCTGCTGCAGCCCGTCTTCCACACCTCCGCGGCCGCCGCCGCGATCGTCCTGTTCACCATGGCCGTACGCCTGGCCGTGCACCCCCTCTCGCGCGCCTCCGCCCGCGGCCAGCGGGCCCGTGCCCAACTCGCACCGCAGCTCGCCGCATTGCGCGAGAAGCACGCCAAGAACCCCGAGCGGCTCCAGAAGGCGGTCATGGAGCTGCACGCCAAGGAGAAGGTCTCGCCGCTCGCCGGGTGCCTGCCGGGGCTGCTCCAGCTCCCGGCGTTCCTCCTCATGTACCAGGTGTTCTCCCGTGCGGAGATGGGCGGCGAGCCGAACGCCCTGCTCGGGCACTCCCTCTTCACCGCACCCCTCGGCGGCCGCTGGACCGACGCGCTCGCCGATGGCGGGGTGCTGGGCGGTCCCGGTGTGGTGTACCTGGTGCTGTTCGCGCTGGTCGCCGCCGTCGCGACGTTCGGTTATCGGCGTACGAGGGCACAGCTGGCGGCACCGCAGGCCGCGCCCATCGGCCAGGGGCCGGGCGGATCGGGTGGGCCGGGCATGCCCGGTATGCCCGCCGCCCTGGTGAAGGTGCTGCCGCTCATGTCCTTCCTGACGCTCATCACCGTCGCGGTCGTCCCGCTCGCGGCCGCCCTGTACGTGGTGACCAGCACCACCTGGAGCGCCGTCGAGCGCGTCATCCTCTACCCGACCAACCCGACCGCTGACACCGCACCTCGGTCCGCTATCTGAACAGGGTCTTGCGGAGTGGACAGCCAACCTGGAGGATCAGCCAAACCACCCTCCGATGGCCGCACCCCATCGGCCCCAGTGGTGACCAGGGGAGTGTGAACAATGAAGTTGCTGCGAGTCGGAGCGGTGGGGGCTGAGCGCCCGGCGCTGCTCGACCAGGACGGTGTCCTGCGCGACCTGTCGGAACTGGTTCCCGAGATCGACGGAGAGCTCCTCTCCGACCCGTCCGCGCTGGCCCGGGTGCGAGAGGCCGCCGCCGCGGGCACGCTGCCCGCGCTGGACGCCGAAGGGCTGCGGATCGGTCCGCCGCTCGGCCGGATCGGCAAGGTCGTGTGCATCGGGCTGAACTACCACGATCACGCGGCCGAGACCGGCGCGGCGACCCCGGCCGAGCCGATCGTCTTCTTCAAGGCCCCGGACACGGTCATCGGGCCGAACGACACCGTGCTGGTCCCGCGTAAGTCCGTGAAGACGGACTGGGAGGTGGAGCTCGCCGTCGTCATCGGGCGCACCGCTCGCTACCTGGACTCGGCCGACGAGGCGCTCGCGCATGTCGCCGGGTACGCGGTGGCCAACGACGTCTCTGAGCGGGAGTGGCAGATCGAGCGCGGCGGCACCTGGGACAAGGGGAAGAACTGCGAGACGTTCAACCCGCTGGGGCCCTGGCTGGTGACCGCCGACGAGGTACCCGACCCGCAGGCGCTCGGGCTGAAGCTCTGGGTCAACGGCGAGCTGAAGCAGGACGGGAACACCAGCGACCAGATCTTCCCGGTCGCGGAGGTCGTGCGCTATGTCAGCCAGTTCATGACGCTGTACCCGGGTGATGTGATCAACACCGGTACGCCCGCGGGTGTGGCGATGGGGCAGCCCGAGCCCAAGCCGTTCCTGCGCGGCGGCGATGTGGTGGAGCTGGAGATCGAAGGTCTCGGGCGCCAGCGGCAGGAGCTCAAGCAGGCCTGAGGGGCGGGGGAGTGTGGGGCTGCCCCACACTCCCCCAACTCTGCCCGAACTCTGTTCGCGCTCAGAGCGCCACCGTCACCCCCGCCCGCGCCGACTCCCGCGCCGCCTCCAGCACCGCCAGCGTCGCCGCCGCCTCCGTCGCCGTGACCGGGTTCGGCCCGCCCTCGCGCAGGGCCGCGACGATCGCCGCGTAGTACGCCGGATAGTCACCCGGCAGCGTCGGAACCACGCGGCCGCCACCCGTCAGCGGGGACTCACCCGAGCCGACCCGGCCCCACCGCTCCTCCGGCTCCACGCCCCAGTCCTCACCGGGACGACCGGGACGCTTGCCCTCGCGCAGCTCCGCCTCCTGGGGGTCAAGCGCGTACTTGACGTACCCCGCCCGCGAGCCGAGCACCCGGAAACGCGGGCCGAGCTGGGCGGTCGTGGCGGAGACGTACAGATGGGAGCGCACGCCCGAGGTGTGCGTGAGCGCGAAGAAGGTGTCGTCGTCGGCCTCGGCTCCCGGGCGGCGTACGTCCGACTCCGCGTAGACCGAGGCAACCGGGCCGAACAGCACCAACGCCTGGTCGACCACATGGCTGCCCAGGTCGAACAGCAGCCCGCCGATCTCCTCCGGATCGCCCGACTCACGCCAGCCGCCCTTGGGCTGCGGCCGCCACCGCTCGAACCGCGACTCAAAGCGCTGTACGTCGCCGAGCTCGCCGTCGGCCATCAGCCGCTGGAGGGTGAGGAAGTCGTTGTCCCAGCGGCGGTTCTGGAACACGGACAGCAGTAGCCCCCGCTCGTCCGCGAGCGCCCCGAGCTGCCGCGCCTCGGCCGCCGAACCCGCCAGCGGCTTGTCCACCACGACCGGCAGGCCCGCCTTGAGTGCCGCCTGGGCCAGCGGTACATGGGTCTTGTTGGGGGAGGCGATGACCACCAGGTCGAGTGCGTCGGCCCGGTCCCACAGCGCGTCGGGTGACGCCACGCAGCGCAGGTCGTCGCCGTGCTCGGCCCGCGCCTGGGCCTGCCGCTCCGGGTTCGATGTGACGACGGTATCGAGCTCAAGGCCGTCGACGGCGGCGATCAGCGGGGCGTGGAAGACGGAGCCCGCCAGGCCGTAGCCGATCAGACCGACACGGAGCGGGGGTGGGGTGGGGGAGGCAGCACTCATGGGTGCCACTTAAGCAGGCGCCGTGGGGGATGAGCGGGGGCGGTGCCGTCCGCCAAACCGAGTGGGTGGGAAATACGTTGATCGTGGGAGATTCGGTATCTGAACGGACGAACAGGGGCATGGTGTACCGGAACGGCGGCCCACGCGTGGCAGGGTCTCGGGCATCACGAAAGGTGCCCGTTCCGCGATCAGCAAAGGCCCTCTCTGTATGCGACTGTGCAGCGCCCTCGTCCTCTGCCTCGCCGCCACGCTCACGGCCCCCCTCACGGCTGCCGCGCCGTCAGTCGCCGCCGCTGACGGAGGCAGACACGCTGACGCAGGCAGACAGGCTGCCGGTGCAGGCAGACAGGTTGACGGAGACCGGCTGACCGCGCAGCCCACCGCCGAGTGCCTCACCGCCGAGGGCGACGACGACTTCCCCGTCACGACCAGCATCGAGGGCGAGCCGGACACGTATCACCCGGGAGCGGCCGCTCAGCGGTGGACCGTCGCGCTCACCAACACCACCGAAACCACCTGCGACAACATCCACCCGATCCTCGTACTCGTCGACGAGGAGCGCACCCTGGACCCCCGCCAGCCGAAGCTGGAGTTCCGCGAGGGCGATCGCTGGCGGCCCGTCACCTTCGAGCACACCGACCGGGACGAGAACATCGGCGTCTTCGACGACGGCTTCCCCGGCTTCACCATCGCGCCGGGTGAGACCGTGGACGTGCCGGTGCGCCTCGCGTTCGCCCCGACCACCTGGCCCCACCAGGTGGTAGCCCGCGCCGCGCTGATCCAGCGCCGCGACGACGACGGCGACTGGGTCGGCCAGTCCAAGGCCTACCCGTTCACCATCACCGACCGCGAGGCCAGCGAAAGCCCCAGCGCCAGCGAGAGCGAGGAAGGCGGCAGCGCCAGCGAGAGCGAGGAAAGCGGCAGCGACCAGGACGGCGACGATCGCACCGGCTCCCGACCGGGCGCGGAGCACCCGCCGACGCAGCTCGCCGATACGGGCCCCGGTGGCCCGCCGCTCGCGGTCTGGGCCTGGGCCGCCCTCAGCGCCTTCCTCGTCGGCGCCGGTGCCCTGGTCGTACGGACCTCGCGCTTCCAGAGGCGCTGAACCGGCCGTTTCCGTACCGTTTCCGATCACCGCCTACAGTGCCCCCCGTGGACTACCCGAACGACCAGCACCCCGGCGCACCGGTGCGGGCAGGCATCCCGGAGCACGGCCGCATCCCCAAGTACTACGCGGTGAAGGCGCGGGTCGCCGCCCTGCTCGACGAGTTGGGCGAGGGTGGGACGCTGCCCACCGAACGCGAACTCGCCCTGCGTTACGAGGTGGCGCGGGAGACCGTACGGCAGGCCCTGCGTGACCTGCTCCTGGAAGGGCGGCTACGGCGGCACGGCCGCGGCACCGTGGTCGCCGGGCCCAAGCTGGAGCAGCCGCTCGCCCTCGCCAGCTACACCGAAGGCGTACGCCGCCAAGGACTCAGCCCGGGGCGCACCCTGATCTCCCTGGACCGCTTCCCGTGCCAGGACGCGCTGGCCGAGGAGCTCGGCGTCGAACGCGGCCGCCCCGTATGGCACATGGAGCGGGTGCTGCTCGCGGACGATGAGCGGGTGGGCCTGGAGAGCACATACGTGCCCGTGGACCGGGTGCCGCGGCTCGACGTCGAGTTCTCACCCGACTTGTCCTTCTACTCCTACCTGCACGACCGGCTCGGGATCGCCTTCGGCGACGCGGACGAGCGGATCGAGACCGTCCTCGCGACGCCGCGCGAGGCGTTGCTGATCGGTACCCCGCCCGCGCTTCCCATGCTGCTGATCCACCGCACCTCACGGGACACGGACGGCAAGCGGCTGGAGCGGGTGCGCACGCTGTTCCGCGGCGACCGCTTCAGCTTTACGGCGCGCCTGGGACGGCAGGGCTAGCTAGGCCGAGGAGATGCCCTGCTTGATCACAGAAACATAACGGGTCTAGGCCGAATTTGGGTGCCCGTTCACCGACCCGTTGGCGACCGGCCCCCGGCGGGCCACCGGCTCCGAGGAACGTTGCCGCCGTGAGAGTCATCGTCGTAGGAGCCGGTGTGGTGGGAACCCTGCACGCCTGGCACGCAGTCGAACGCGGCCATCAGGTCGTCCAGATCGAGCGAGAGGCCGAGGCCCGCGGAGCGAGTCTGCGCAACTTCGGTCAGATATGGGTCAGTGGCCGGGCGGGCGGTGAAGAGCTGCACACCGCCCTACGCGCCCGGGAGTTGTGGGAGAGCATCGGCGCACGCGTCCCCGCGCTGGGCTTCCGGGCCAACGGCTCGCTCACCCTGGTACGCGACGAACGGGAACGCGCCGTCGCCGAGGCCGCGTTGGCCCGTGACGACGCGGCGGCACGCGGCTACGAGTTGCTCACCGCCGACCAGGCGCGCGAGGTCAACCCGGCGCTGCGCGGCGAGTTCACCGGCGCCCTGTGGTGCGAGCGGGACGCGGCCGTGGAACCGCGCACCGCCCAACTCGCTCTCCGTAAGGCCTTGCTGGCATCTGGCAGCTATACGTTCCTGCCTGGCAGGGAAGTCCGCGAGGTCATCGGCGAGCGCGCGGTACGGGACGACCACGGCGAGGTGCACACCGGTGACGCCGTGGTCCTGTGTACGGGTGCCGCGCTCGGCGGCCTGGTCCGTGAGCTGGCCCCGGACCTGCCCGTACGCCGGGTCCGGCTCCAGATGATGCAGACCGACCCGCTCGGCGAACCGCTCACCACCTCCGTCGCCGACGCCGACAGCTTCCGCTACTACCCGGCGTACCGCTCGCCCGCGCTCGACGAACTCGCCGCCGTCCAGGCGCAGACGCCGACCGCCGCCGCGTACAAGATGCAGCTCCTCATGGTCCAGCGCCGCGACGGCGGACTGACCATCGGCGACACCCACGCGTACGAGCACCCCTTCGCGTTCGACGTACTGGAGGACCCGTACGACCACCTCGCCGAGGTCGTCGCGTCCTTCCTGGGGCGCCCGCTGCCGAAGATCCGCCGCCGCTGGGCCGGGGTGTACGCGCAGTGCGTGGACACCACCCGAGTGGTGCACCGCCAGCAGGTACGCGACGGGGTGTGGCTGGTCACCGGGCCCGGCGGGCGCGGCATGACCTGTTCTCCGGTGATCGCCGAGACGACCGCCAACGAACTGGGATGGTGAGCGAGTTGACCGAGGAACCCCAGCGCACCGCCATCAACATCGACATCAAGACCTACAGCAAGACCGACATCAAGCTCGTCGTGCTCGACATGGCAGGCACCACCGTCGCCGACGGCGGCCTCGTCGAGCAGGCCTTCTCGCGCGCCGCCGAGCGGCTCGGCATCACCCCGGGCTCCCCGGACCACGCCGAGAAGCTGGACTACGTACGCGCCACCATGGGCGAGTCCAAGATCTCCGTCTTCCGGCACCTCTTCGGCGACGAGACGCTCGCCCAGCGCGCCAACACCGTCTTCGAGGCCGCGTACGGCGACCTCGTCGACGGTGGCAGGGTCGCTCCGATTCCCGGCGCCCGCGAGGCGATCGAGCAACTCCAGGACGCGGGCCGCACCGTCGTCCTCACCACCGGCTTCGCCCGCGTCACCCAGGACGCGATCCTCGGCGCCCTCGGCTGGCGCGACCTGGTGACACTCACCCTGTGCCCGGCCGACGCGGGCGGGCGCGGACGGCCCTACCCGGACATGGTGCTGGCCGCGCTGCTGCGCACCGGGGCCGCCGATGGCGTACGGGAGATCGCCGTCGCCGGTGACACGGTCTACGACATGCGCTCCGGCTGCCGCGCCGGGGCCGGGATCGTCGCCGGAGTGCGGACGGGCGCGCACGACGAGCGGCACCTGAGGGCGGGCGGGGCCACCCACGTACTCGACTCGGTAGCCGAACTGCCCGCGCTGCTCGCCGGTTTCAGCCGATGACCAGCGGCATACGACACGTACATCGCGGCACGCGACACGTACATCGACGCCTGGAGGTCGGCGACCGGCAGCTGAGCGGTAACCCCGTCGCCATCGACGCCGCCGAGGATCTGGACAGCGTCGGCCCGCGGCGCCAAGGTAACGGGTCTGGTCCAAACAGGAGTTCGCCAACGCGGTCCGCTTCCGCTCCCGCCTCCGCTCCCGCTCCCGTGCGGACCGGCCCGTCCCTCTCACCCCCACCACGGAGGAGTACGAGTCCATGCCCCAGCTCAGACGCGGCCGCACCCTGGCCCTGACCGCCACCGCGGCCGTCCTGTTCGCAGGCACGGTCCAGCTCACCGCGGGCGGAGCCACCGCCGCACCGACCGCCGCACCGACCGCCGCACCGACCGCCGCCCCGGCCGCCGCCCCGGCCGCCGCCCCCACAGCCCGTACCGACAAGGTGCTGGTCATCGGCCTCGACGGGGTCAACCTCGACCGGTCCAAGCAGGCCGACGCGCCCCGCCTGCGGAAGCTGATGGCCGAGGGCCTGACCGCCGAATCCCTGCTGTACGCGCGGCCCATGGCCGCCACCTCATCCGGTCCCGGCTGGTCCACGGTCGCCACCGGCGTCTGGCCCGACCAGCACGGCGTGACGGACAACTCCTTCTCCGGCAAGCGGTTCGGCGCCTACCCCGACTTCCTCACCCGCATCGAGAACGCCAAGCCGTCGCTCAACACCTACGCGGCCGCCGACTGGGAGCCGATCACCTCGTCGGACAAGGGCGGCCCGATCTTCGGCTCGAAGATCGACAAGCGGCTCAGCCTCAAGGGCGACGCCAACGGCTACGACGTAGAGGACCCGAAGATCGCGGCGGCGGCCGCCACCGAACTGAAGAACGGTGACCCGGACGCCGCCTTCGTGTACCTCGGCGAGGTGGACATCGCGGGCCACAACTACGGGGCCGCGAGCCAGCGTTACCTGGACACGATCGCCACCGTGGACAAGCTCGTCGGCCAGGTACTCGACGGCGTCACCGCGCGGCCCACGTACTCCCAGGAGAACTGGAAGATCCTGGTCACCACCGACCACGGCCACACCGACTCCGGCGGCCACGGCGGCTCCCACGCCCAGGAGCGCGGCACCTTCGTCATCGCCAAGGGCGCGGGAATCCCGGCCGGTTCCGTACGCCACGACGTCCGCCTCGTAGATGTCGCCGCCACTGCCCTGCGGCACGTCGGCGTCCCCACGGCGGGCCTGGACGGGCAGCCGCTGGACGACAGGGACCACGACGCCTTCGACACCCTGCGGCCGAACCTCCAGGGCCGCGTCGACGAGACTCACATCCCGGCCGGGGTGAAGGGCTTCACGCACACCCCGCCCACGGGCTGGACCGTCGACAACTCCCGGATGGGCAGCGGCGGCGTCGCCGAGTGGCGCGGCTGGACCTTCGCCACCGATGAGTTCTGGTCTCCGTCCCAGCGTGACCAGTGGCGTGAACTGAACGTCCGGCAGCGCGATGTCTTCGCCGTCGCCGACTCCGACGAATGGGACGACAAGCCGCACACCGGCACCTTCGACTCGACCTTGATCAGCCCCAAGTGGAACGTGGCGGGCGATTCCACCCGCAGCCTCCGCTTCCGCACCCACCTGCGCCACGAGCCCGGCCAGCGCGCTGAGGTCCTCGTCTCGTACGACGGCGGTACGCCGACTGTGGTGAAGTCCTACACGACCGACACCGTCGCGCGGTGGCAGGAGATCCCGCTCAACACCAGCGGCGCCACGGACGTCCAGGTCAGCTTCCGCTACAGCGGCGACAACAACTGGTACTGGACCGTGGACAACGTCTGGCTCCGCTGAGGCCCGGGCCCCAGATCACCTGGTGAGATGTGCGGTGAACGGCGGGTCCGTTCGCCGCATCGCCCGGTTAGGGTGACAGCGTCGAAGTTCGGCCACGCAGAGCGGAGAACAGTCCAGTGGGAGAGCGCAAGCCGATCGAATCCTGGCTCACGGACATGGACGGGGTCCTCATCCACGAGGGCGTTCCGATCCCTGGCGCCGACGCCTTCCTCAAGCGGCTGCGCGAGTCCGGCAAGCCCTTTCTCGTACTGACCAACAACTCCATCTACACCGCCCGTGACCTGCACGCACGGCTGAAGCGGATGGGGCTCGACGTGCCCGTCGAGAACATCTGGACCTCGGCCCTGGCCACCGCGAAGTTCCTCGATGACCAGCGTCCGGGCGGCACCGCGTACGTCATCGGTGAGGCGGGTCTGACGACGGCGCTGCACGACATCGGCTACGTACTGACCGACGCCGAGCCGGATTACGTGGTACTCGGCGAGACCCGGACCTACAGCTTCGAGGCCATGACCAAGGCGGTCCGGCTGATCAAGAACGGTGCCCGGTTCATCTGCACCAACCCCGACGAGACAGGACCCAGCCTGGAGGGCCCGCTGCCCGCCACCGGCTCGGTGGCCGCGCTGATCACCAAGGCGAGCGGCAAGGAGCCGTATTTCGCGGGCAAGCCCAACCCGCTGATGATGCGGACCGGACTGAACGCGATCGGGGCGCACTCCGAGACCAGCGCGATGATCGGTGACCGGATGGACACCGATGTGCTGGCCGGTCTTGAGGCCGGGATGAAGACCTATCTGGTCCTGACCGGGCTGACCAGGCCCGAGGAGGTCGACAAGTACCCGTTCCGGCCGTCCCGGGTCGTGGACTCGATCGCCGACCTGGTCGAACGCATCTGACCCTGCGCGCCAGGTAGCGGTCCGTCGATCCGTGGCGGTCCGTGGCGGTCCGTGGCGGTCCGTACACCCGGACGGTCTAGTCATGGCCCGTAGCGCGTGCGGTGTCCGGGAGGGAGCGGCAGCCTTCGGAGTATCTGGAGGTTCGTTATGCGCCCTATGTTCCCTGTGCGCCCTACTGGACGTCACCGTCTCATGGTCATGCTGTGTACCGCTGTCATTGCTGGGGGTGTGGGCCTGGGGTCGGCGGGTGGCGCGCTTGCCGCCGATGACCCCGGGAGCGTCAAGGTCGCGCCCGCGAAGGCGACGCCGGGCAGCGAGATCAAGCTGCTGGCGGCGGGGTGCGACGGGACGACGGGGGTCGCGAAGTCCGAGGCGTTCGTGGCCGACGCCGATCTGGTGGGCCAGGACGGGCCCGGTTTCCCCCTGTCCGGGGAGGCGATGGTCCGGTCGACGGTGACCCCGGGCGCGTACGAGATCGTGGTGGACTGCGCCGACAAGGGCGGCCAGGCGGGCAAGGGCCGCACGGTCAGAGGCGAGTTCGAGGTCGTCAAGACCCGTCCAAGCAGCCCCGCCCCGGCCAAGGAGTCGCCGACCGCGCCGATAAAGGCGGGCGGCGGCGGTGCCGCGGATGACGTGGGCAGAGGCGGTACGGAAGCCACCGCGGCCGCCGAAGGCCAGAGCCCCGCTACCCGGTACGCCCTCATCGGCGCCCTGCTGACGGGCGCGGCCGGGCTCGCGGCGGCGGGCCGTCTGGTGCGGCGCCGACGCGGCGTCGAGTAGCCGAGCAGCGGTCCGAGGATCGACGGTCGAGGGGCGAGGCGGAAGCGATGGCCGACGCGGAGAACAGGCGGGGCTCGGGCAGGCTGCTGGTCGGTGTGGCCTGGGCGATGCTGCTGGCCGGGCTGTGGCTGTGGGGGCGGGAGATCACCGACCTGCCGGGTGGTTACGCGGGGACGGCGACCGGGGACGTCGCGGCGGTCGGGCGGCCCCACGAGGCACGGCTGCCGCCCGCGCACAAGCCGCTGTCCGCGGCCCCGCCGCAGCGCCTGGAGATCCCCGCGATGGGCGTACGGGCCCCCGTGGTCAAGCGCGGCCTGGACGCCGACGGCGCCATCGACCCGCCGCCGTACGCGCAGGCGGCCGCCGTCGGCTGGTACGGCGAGGGCGTGCGGCCCGGTGCGCGGGGTACCGCGCTGCTGGTCGGCCATGTGGACACCCAGACCAGGCCCGCCGTCTTCTTCGACCTGAGCACGCTGCGGCCCGGCGAGCAGATCCGGGTCACCCGCGCCGACGGCTCCCTCGCGGAGTTCACCGTGGAGGAGGTGGAGGTGCTGCAGCGGGACGGCTTTGACGCCCGCCGGGCCTACGGGCAGCGCGAGGAGGGCCGCGCCGAGCTCCGGCTGATCACCTGCGGCGGCACCTTCGACCGGGCCACCCGCAGCTACACCGCCAATGTGGTGGTGTCCGCCTACCTGACCGGCAAGACCGGTCAGACCACTCAGGCCGCCCAGGCCGCCGCCACGTCCAGGGGTGAGCAGGGCTGAGAGGAGCCCTGGCCCGGTCGACGGCCCGCTCCCCCCAAGGCAGCCGACCGGGCCGGTCCTCCACCGCGCGCGCTCAGGCCGCGGGAGGTAGCCCGGAGTCGGCGCGGGAGGCATGGGAGACCTGTGTGAACTGTGTATGAGCCGACGTGCGGCGCTGTGCGCACATACGTCAATCCGGCCAGGGGCTGGGGCCGTTCACCCTCACTGTAAAACGGAAGCGTGCTCCCGGCCTAGGGGGGAAATCACGACAGGTCAGCGGCTGGTGACGTGCCGTGTCTGAGGGGTGGGTGTAGCAAGTCGGGTACAGAGGGGGGCCGAGGATGGGTGGACCTGGGGCGGGTGCGGCGCGTATGCCAGGATTGGGTCCCAGACAGTGCACCCGAGGGGGAGTGGATGTACGGCCGTGACAGCCGCCGTAAGCGCAGGCCCGCACGCTGGGGAGTAAGGGTGGGAGCAGGTGCCGTGGGGGCGGCGCTGCTCCTGACCGGATGCACCTCCTCCGACGGGTCGGGCGACGGCAAGGACAAGGGCAAGGCGAACTCGCCCGTCAAGCAGCAGCCGAAGGACAACGACCCGTACTGGGTCAATCCAGACAGCAAGGCCGCGGGCGCCCTCGCCGAGTACCAGCGGGACGGCAAGGACGAGGACGCCGCCCTGATCAAGAAGATCGCCGAGCAGCCGGTGGGTAACTGGATTCGCACCGACGGCGAGGCCGAGAGGGAGACCCGGGAGATCACCGAGGCCGCGCAGAAGGCCGACCGGGACGCCCTGTTGGTGCTCTACAACATCCCGCACCGCGACTGCGGGCAGTACTCAGGCGGCGGCGCGGCCAACGGCAAGGAGTACGCGGCCTGGATCGACCAGATCGCGAAGGGCATCGGAGACCGGCCCGCCACGGTCATCCTGGAGCCGGACGCGGTGCTGCACCTGGTGGACGACTGCACCCCGGGCGAGTACCACAAGGAGCGCTACGAGGCCCTGAAGGGCGCGATCAAGAAGCTCAAGTCGCTGGCGAACACCAAGGTGTACCTGGACGCGGGGAACGCGGGCTGGGGTTCGCCCGACTCGCTCTACGAGCCGCTGACGTGGTCGGGCGTCGCCGAGGCCGACGGCTTCTCGGTGAACGTCTCGAACTTCTACACGACCACCGAGAGCATCGAGTTCGGCAAGAAGCTCTCGGTGAAGATCGGCAACAAGCCGTTCGTCATCGACACCAGCCGCAACGGCAACGGCCCGTACACCGAGGGCGACCCCAGCGAGCGCTGGTGCAACCCGCCGGGGCGCGCGCTCGGCGAGACCCCCACCACGAATACCGGTGACGAGCTGGTGGACGCCTATCTGTGGGTCAAGCGTCCGGGCGAGTCCGACGGTGAGTGCAAGGGCGGCCCCAAGGCGGGCGAGTGGTGGCCCGAGTACGCCAAGGACCTCGTCAAGGCCAGTAAGTGAAGCCAGTAGGTGAAGGCCAGCGAGTGAAGGCCAGCCAGTAGATCGCACGCGTACGTGAGTGAGGGCGCCCCCTGTCGCAGGGGGCGCCCTCACTCACGTATACCGCTCGACAGGGCTCAGGGGATGTCCACCCAGACCGCCTCGCTCGGCACGCCCTGCTCGTCCACCACGAACAGCATGTACCGGCCGGGCTGCACCAGATCCTTGTTCTTCGGCACCGTGACCGTGACGCTGCCGTCCTTCTTCTCCAGTTCCAGCTCGATGGAACGCTGGTCGACGTCCGTGACGTGGGTGGTGGCGCTGGGCCGGATCAGCCGCGCCTTCCTGATGGACGCCGAGTGCTGGGTCTTGAAGGTGGCGGTCTCGCCCCGCTTGATGGACTCCGGGCCGCCGCTGAGCGTCGGCTTGGACCCCTGGTAGTTGTACGGCGGGGTGTAGATCTCGATGCGCTGCTCGAACTTGCCGGGCTTGGTGTTCGCCTTGTCCTGGAAGAGCGAGTCCGAACCGAAGACCACCACGCGGCCGTCCGGCAGCAGCAGCGACCCCGAGTGGTAGTTGCGGCCCACCAGCGGGTCGGCGACCCGGCGCAGGGTGTTGCTCCCCGAGTCGTACATCCGCGCCTGGAGGATGTTCGAGTCACTGCGGCCGCGGTAGTCCTCGGAGCCGCCGGTGATCAGCACACTGTCGTCGGGCAGTACGGAGGACTGCGGGTAGCGGGTGCCCTTGTCGAACTCGGGGCCGTCCGTGAACGTCGGATTGTCGTCCTTGAGGTCGACGATCCGGGTCTTCTTGCTGGACTTCGTCGACTCGCCGACGCCACCGCCGCCGATCACCATGAACCGCTCGTCCTGCGCGGGCGGCAGCATGACCGTGCCCGCGGTCTCCATCAGCTTGGGGTCGCCGAGACCGGGGATCTTCTCGAACTTGTTGGTCTTGAAGTCCCACAGGCCCGGGTCACGGCCGACGTCGGCGGGGCCGTACCCGGCGTTGGCGCCGGAGTAGAAGAGCTTGCCGCTGGGCAGCTGGAAGACCGCCGGGTACGTCGGGAACTGGCGCTTCTGCTTGACGTACTCCCACTTCTTGGTCTTCGGGTCGTACGCCTCGTTGCGGTCGCCAGGGACGATCTGGCCGATGTCGTCCAGGCCGGACAGCGCAAGGATGCGGCCGTCCGAGAGGGTGGTCAGCGTCGGGTACCAGCGCGACTCGTTCATCGGGTCGACCTTGATGTACTTCTCGGCGACCGGGTCGAACTCGTAGGCGTCGTCGATGCCCTGGAAGTCCTTCTTGTCCAGGGCGAGCTTCTGGGCGATGCCGTAGGTGTTCTTGGCGTCGGCGCCCTTGAGGTCGCCGACCCGGTAGTTGTCCTCGGTGCCGGTCTCGTACTTCTTGCCGCTCTTGGCGGCCTCGACGTAGACGCGCTTGACGCCCGGCTTGTTGCCCAGGAACTTGCCGGTCTCCTTGTCGAACTGCTTCTCGGCGCGCTCGATGACGATCGGGTCCTGGGAGACGAACGTCTTGCCGTTCTTCTTGCCGGTGAACTTCGTTCCCGCGGGCAGGGTGATCGGCTTGTCCGGGTTCTCGTTGTGGACGATCATCAGGCCGCCGGCCTTGGTGACATCGCCCTCAAGGGTCTCGTACCGCTTGGTGCCGCCCGCGACCAGCAGTTTGCCGTCGGGCAGCTGGGTGTGGCCGGTGCAGAAGAGGTCGTTGGGCGTGTCGACCTTCTTGAAGGTGTTCTTGACCGGGTCCCAGAGCACCGTGTCGAACTTCTTCGCGTCGAAGTTCTTCTGGTTGTTGCCGGAGCCCGCGACCAGCAGCACCTTCCCGGTGTGCAGCAGGGCCGCGTGGATCGTGTTCAGCCGGTACTGCTCCGGGATGTCCACGACCTCCCACTTGCCGTTGTCGGCTTTGTACTCCGGCCGGTTGATCTTGTACGCGTGGTACTGGTCGGAGCCGAAGCGCCACAGAGCGGGCCCGTTCATCCCGGCCAGCGCTATGACCACCGCCGCGCCTATCGCGATGCGGCGGGCGCGGCGGCGGCTGGAACCGTCTTTCATTTCTTACGTCCCCCAAGGGAAATCTGCATGGTCTGGTCGTTCGCGGCCCAGCTGGGCTTGTGCTCCGGGGCGTGCATGCCAGGAGCAGGCGCTGGGTCCTGTGCGGGCAGCGCGCTCCCCGGATACGGGGCGGGGTCGGGCTGCTGCTCAGCCGGGGCCGGTCCAGGGCCAGCGCCGTGGCTCTGTGCCGGTGGCTGCGCGCGGCGCTTCTTCAGCTCCTCCCGTACGAACCAGCGCCAGATGATGATGGGCGCGGCCGTGATCAGCAGGGCGAGGGACGCCCAAGTGATCATCGCGGGGTGGTCGTTGCCGAAGAAGAACGAGGCGATGGCCGAGCCCGCGAAGACCGCGATGAAGAACAGGTGAATCCGGAAGGTGCCGGTGAGGGTGTCCGGGCTCGCCGAGTCGCCCTTCGGGGTGACCACGAACCCGCTCTTGCGGCGCAGCACGGCGTCCATCAGGGAGCGCGCGTAGACCGGCGCGGACATCGCGGACATCATCATTCCGGCCACACCGCCGGAGCCCTCGGGCTCGTGGGGGGAGACGTTGTGGCGGCGGTTCCAGATGTAGAGGCCGATCTGGAGTGCGGAGGCGTTGCCGTAGAGCATCAGCCAGATCGTCGGGTCGATGCTCACACCCGAGGCGCCCAGGCCCAGGAACAGCACGCAGCTCAGCGCCGCGAGGATCCAGTTGAGGGCCGACATCGGGTAGAAGATGATCATCATCGTGTAGTTGAACAGCTTGCCGGGCGGCAGCGAGTACCAGCCCTTCCAGTACTGCTTGAGGATCGTCTCGTACGTCCCTCGGGACCAGCGCAGCTGCTGGGTGAAGAAGTCCGTCCAGGCGTTCGGGCCCTCGCCGACCGCGAGGACGTCGGGCGTGTAGACCGAGCGCCACTTCTTGCCCGTCACCGGGTTCTTGGCGCGGTGGATCTCGAAGCCCGTGGCCATGTCCTCGGTGATCGAGTCGTACAGGCCGCCGATCTGCTTGAGCGCCTTGATGCGGACGGCGTTGGAGGTGCCGACGAACATCGGGGAGCCGTAGCGGTTGCCCGCGCGCTGGATCAGGGCGTGGAAGAGGAACTGCTGGGACTCGGCGGCCTTGGTGATGAAGTTGTCGTAGTTGCCGTAGACCTGGGGGCCGATGACGAAGCCGACGTCCGGGTCGCGGAAGAAGCCGAGCATCCGCTCCAGGTAGTTGGGCAGCGGGATGTGGTCGGTGTCGACGGAGGCGAAGAAGTCGTAGTCGTCGCCGTGCGCGTCCAGCCAGGCGTTGTAGTTGCCGTGCTTGGTCTTGGCGCGGTGCGGGCCCTTGGGCTGGTTCCACTTCGCCACGCCCTTGCGGGAGAAGTGGTGCACGCCGAGCCGGGCGCAGACCTCCTTGACCGCGGGGTCGTCGCCCTCGTCCAGGAGCCAGACATGCATCAGGCCGCGGTGGCGGATCTTGACCGCGGCCTCCAGCGTCTTGGTCACCATCTCCAGCGGCTCCTTGCCGGGCACGAAGGAGGTGAGGAAGGCGACTCTGGTGCCGGTCTCGGGCACCACCGGGATCGGGTCGCGGGCGACCAGCGTGGCGTGCGCGTTGGACACCACGTTCATACAGCGGAAGAGCTCGATCAGGCCGATCGAGACGAGCATCACGATGTCGAGCGCGGGCAGGAAGTCGTACGCGGGGTTCTCCCGCTCGGTCCAGTGGCTGGGCTGCAGCAACCAGGCCAGCAGGACTATGGAGACCAGGGGCGCGGCGCAGAGCATCAGGGCGGCGCGGATGCGGTGCGGCTCCTGGGAGAGCAGGGAGCGGTACTGGACCTGGTACGGCTTGTCGCGGTCGGGCTGGGTGAGGGGGCCCGCGAGTCGGCTGTAGTGCTCGTAGTCGTACCGGGGCAGGGTCTTCTTGATCCGCTTGAAGCCGCCTGTCCGGTTCTGCGGCACCCGCAGCTGAGTCGTCTGCGACGGGTCGTTGTCCCGGGCGCTAGGCGGCGTCGACGTCATGAGTCATCCCCCCTACACGCGATCCCTCGCGTGTCCGTTGGTTCTTCCGCCCGCTACGGTCCCCCTCGACTGTCACAGGCGCATCAGTGGCAGGTCTCTGTCCCCCTGCCCTACCCCTAGGACATGGAACGTCGGCCTTCCGGTTGCATGATGCCCGTCTCAGCATCCGTTCGTGAAACGGGGCCCCCACCCCTTAACCAACTTGCAACCGGTCGAGATTCCCAGCTGGTTCCTCGTACCGTCAGCCTCATAGAAGCCAAGGCTCCTGGTCAGGGTTCTACGACCGACATCATGATCGCAAGGGTGAGACGAGCTGACCACGGACAAGGCCCCCCGCGGTGCGGAGGGCCTTGCCTGTCTGTGCGCCGCCAGGGACTCGAACCCCGGACCCGCTGATTAAGAGTCAGCTGCTCTAACCAACTGAGCTAGCGGCGCCTGCTGACCTGGAGAACTCTACCGGATGCCGAGGAGTGCTCGGGACGGAGGCCGGGGGGCGCTCGGGGCCCCGGGGCGGTCGCGCCGTGGGTACGGCGGTCCGACACGTACAGCATTCGGACCGTCAACATGCGATACCCGTGGACAGTTGAGAAACTGACGACTGTGCAGATTCGCGGAGAGTTCTTCCTGGGGTGTGAGAGGAATCGCATGGCGGCAGGTATTCCGGTGTTCGAGGAATTCGATCCGGCGGGCGTATGTGCCTGCGCGGGGTGCGTCTGGTCGCGGCGCACGGCGAGAATTCCGCAGCGACTCGGTGGGCATCCGGCGGCACATGGCGCGCGCCGCGCGCTGGTACTGGCCGCGATGGCGGGCACCGTGCTCGGTGCCGGGCATACGGTGCCCGCCGGGGCGCTCGCCGAGCACGGTCAGGGCAGGCCAGGGCGGCCCTTGGCGGACGACCCCGACACCCACCCGCAGGGCGGCCAGGGTGGGCTGCACGGCGCTTCGGGCAAGCCAGCGGCAGCGGACCAGACGCCCACGATCACCCGGGCCGAGATCATCAACCGGGCCAAGCAATGGGTCACGGCCAAGGTGCCGTACAGCCTGGAGAAGTACTGGAGCGACGGCTATCGGCAGGACTGCTCGGGCTTTGTCTCGATGGCCTGGAATCTCGGCCGCAATGAATGGACAGGAACGCTCGACAAGTACGCCGTGGCTATTGGGCGCGACGAGCTCCAGCCCGGCGACATTCTGCTCTTCCATAATCGGGCCGACCCGGTGGCGGGCTCGCACGTCACGATTTTCGGCGGCTGGACGGATTACACGCGGGCGCATTACATCGCCTATGAGCAGGCCCGGCCGCAGACCCGCCGACAGGTCACTCCTTACGCCTACTGGACTCACTCGCAGAGCTATCGGGCGTACCGCTTCAAGGGGCTGGCGGCCCCGGCGCCGGGACCGAACCCGGGCACGGCCGATCGCTTCCCGGGGAGGTCGGCCTTCGGCCCCGGCGCTCGCGGCGAGGCCGTGACCCGACTGGGCAAGCTGCTGGTCGCGCGGGGCGGCGGCCGGTTCTATCGGGTCGGACCCGGTCCCGTGTGGTCCGAGGCGGACCGGGCGGCCACCCGCGCGTTCCAGCTGGCGCAGGGCTGGACGGGGCGGGACGCCGACGGGCTGCCGGGCCCGACGACCTGGAGCCTGCTGGTCAACGGCGAGGGGCGGGACATCCCGGCGGCCGCGGGGGCGAAGGCCCCGGCCTTTCCCGGCAGGGCGCTGTTCCGGCCAGGACAGTCGAACACGTACGTCACACAGCTCGGCAGGCAACTGGTCAAGAAGGGGTTCGGCAAGCACTACCGGCTGGGGCCGGGGCCGCGCTGGGGCGAGGCCGACCGGCGCAATGTGGAGGCCTTCCAGCGTGCCCAGGGCTGGCGCGGCGGCGCGGCTGACGGCTATCCGGGGCCTGAGACCTGGCGGCGGCTCTTCTCGTGACGGCGGGCCGCGACGGCGGGCGGCGGGTGCGGGTTGGTACGACCCCGTATGGCCGATAGGGCATGGGCGGTCTGGGTGGCAGGGATGGCGTGGGCGGCATGGACGGCAGGGATGGCATGGCGGAGGTAGCGATGGGGACCACAACCGAGAAGGCCGAGAAGGCCGAGGGGTCTGAGCCGGTTGAGCGGGCCGAGGAGCCTGAGCCGGTCGAGCGGGGCGAGGGGGCTGAGCGGGTGGAGCTCCACAAGCTGGCCGACAACACCGGGCGGGACAGCACTGGGCGGGACGGCGTCCGTGGGCTGGAGGGCGGTCCTGGGCGGGTTGACGACTCTGGGCGGGCGACCGGTGATCTGGGTGAGGGCGGCGGCTTGGGCTGGGCTGGCGGCCTGGGGTGGGCCGGTGGTCCCGGGCTGGGTGGGGACCCAGGGCCAGGGCAGGGCGGCGTTGAGGTGGGGCAGCGCGGTGCGCGGCTGATTCAGAACGAGTCGACCACCGAGATCCCGGTTCACCTGCTCTTCCGCGACGACGCCGGGCCGGTTCAGGTGCCGCTCGCGCCCACCGTCGTAGGCCGCAGGCGCGGCACCGGGGAGCAGCCGCGCGTCGCGGCCAGCCCGCGCCCCGTGCCGCGCCGCCCGGCACGCCCCGCGCCCCCGGTGAACGCCGACATCGCCGAGCGGCCCGGTACCGCCGTGCCCGGCTACGCCGCCGTGGCCACCGGGGCGGCCGGGCTCGCCGGGTGTGCGGCCGGACTGTGGTGGGCGGGTCTGGTGCCGCCGCTGGCCGTGCGGCTCGCGGGGCTTCCCGCGTATGCGGGCGCCGGGCTCGGGCCCGCGCAGTGGGCGGTGCTCGCCGGGTCGGGGGCGGTCGCGCTGTTCGCGTTCGGCGGGCTGGGGCGTGGGCGGGTCGGCCGGGCCTGGGTGCTGTCGTTGTTCGGGCGGTACCGGGGGAGCGTCCGACGCACCGGGCTGGTCTGGATCAACCCGCTGCTCAAGCGCCGCCGCCTCGACGTACGGCTGCGGCACTGGCGCAGTGACCCGCTGCCCGCGATGGACGCCGACGGGGCGGAGCTCCAGGTCACGGTCCTGGTCGTCTGGCGGATCGAGGACACCGCGCGGGCCAGCTTCGCGGTGGAGGACCACGAGGCGTATCTGCGGCGGTGCGTCGAGGCGGCGATGGCCCGGGTGCTCTCGCAGCTCCCGGCCGACGCCTTCCACGGCGACGGGCCGACCCTGCGCGACGCCGAGTCGGTCGGCGACGCGCTGACCCGGATGCTCGCGGCGGACGTGGAGCCTGCCGGTATCGAGGTGTTCTCGGTGCAGCCGACGCGCATCGAGTACGCGCCGGAGGTGGCCCAGCTGATGCGCCGTCGCCGGGTCGCGGCCCTGGACGCCCGGCACCGGGACAGCGTGCTCACCCAGTTGGTCGACTCCGTGGAGGACACGGTGACCCGATTGACCGGGCGCGGTCTGGTCGAGCTCGACGACTACGAGCGCAAGGCCCTGGTCAAGGATCTGACGGTGGCGTTCTATACGGGGCATGGAGATCGCTGACCCGCTGAGCGCGGGACTCGCGGGGCTCGTAAGAGACGCCTGGCGCCTGACAGTGGACCGGCCGCGCGCCGTACTGGGCCTGGCCGGTCCACCGGGCGCCGGAAAGTCCACGCTCGCCCGCGCCCTGGTCGCGGCCGTCGACCGGGCGCACGGCGCCGGATCGGCCGCGTATGTGCCACTCGACGGCTTCCACCTGTCGAACGCCCAGCTGGAGCGGCTCGGGCTGACCGCCCGTAAGGGCTCCGAGCCCAGCTTCGACGTATGGGGATACGTCGCGCTGCTGCGCCGGATACGGGAGGACACCGAGCGGGACATCTACGTACCCGATTACGACCGCACGACGCTGCACGAGCCGGTCGCCGCCCGGCACCTGGTCCCGCCCACCGCCCGGCTGGTGGTCACCGAGGGGAACTACCTCGCCTGTGACCTGCCCGGCTGGCGTACGGCGCGGGAGCTGACGGCCGAGCTGTGGTACGTCGATGCCCCGCCCGGGGTGCGTCAAGAGCGGCTGGTGGAGCGGCAGTTGGCCGGTGGGCGGGATCTGGAGGGCGCTCGGCGCTGGGTGGCGGGCAATGACGACCCGAACGGTGAACTGGTCGCCGACTCCCGGGAACGAGCCGACAGAATTCTTTCGACGATTGGTCTGGACATGTTCAACGCTCATCAATAATCTGGGACTTGGTCTAGACCGCAATGCCGCGCGCGTGCTCAGGGATTCCCCCCACTGTCACTCCAGGAGCACCAGGAGCATCAGCATGCGCAAGAAGGTAGGCGCCGCTCTGTTCGGCGCGACCGTCATCGCTCTCTCCTCACTCGCGACCGGCAGCGCCAGCAGCCACGGCTACACCGACTCCCCCCTCAGCCGCCAGAAGCACTGCGCCAACCGCACCGTGGCCGGCTGCGGCGGCATCCAGTGGGAGCCCCAGAGCGTCGAGGGCCCCAAGGGCTTCCCCGGCGCGGGCCCCGCCGACGGCCGGATCTGTTCCGGCGCCAACACCCGCTTCGGTGAGCTCGACGCGCCGAGGACCCCGAACGGCGGGGCATGGCCCGCCACGAACGTCACCGGCGGCCAGGGCTACACCTTCCACTGGACGCTCACCGCCGCCCACGCCACGACCGACTTCCGCTACTACATCACCAAGGACGGCTGGAACCAGAACGCGCCGCTGACCAGGGCCGCGCTGGAGACGCAGCCGTTCATGACCGTGCCGTACGGAGGCCAGCGGCCGCCGTACCAGGTGGCGCACCAGGGCACCATCCCGACGCAGAAGTCGGGGCGCCACATCATCCTCGCGGTCTGGACGATCGCGGACACCCAGAACGCCTTCTACGCCTGCTCGGACGTGCGCTACTGACATGCGCTACTGACGCGGTCAGAAGCACCCCCCGGGACCAGGTACGATTTACGGGTCAGCACGCGCCGCTAGCTCAGTTGGTTAGAGCAGCTGACTCTTAATCAGCGGGTCCGGGGTTCGAGTCCCTGGCGGCGCACTAGCGATTAGGTCGCTGACCTGGGCGTTCTCGATTATTCGAGGACGCCCTTTCGCGTTTCTGGGCGCGCTCCGCCCCCCTCAGGCCGTGGCACCAAGCTGCACCGCCCGTGCAGCAAGCTGACAGCGTTCTCACCCCCATGGGCCGACCTCCGCTGACACCGTTCTTCTCACCGGAGCGATCCGGTGAGAAGAACGTCAACGGACTCATCCAAGGGGGACACATGATGGGAACGGCGAAGCGACCCGCCTGCTGGATACGCGCCACGGCCGCGCTGACCCTTTCACTCGGGGTGCTGACCATCGGAGCCGGTACGGCGACCGCGTCACCCTCCGCACCGACCGCCTCCGCCGCACCGACCACCTCCGCCGCGGCCGCCACCTCCGCCGTACCGCACGCGCAGCTGCCGGGACAGGCCGTCCAGGCGCTGTGCGGCCAGTGGTTGAGCATCACCGAGAGGCTGCCGGACGCCGCCGCCCCCGTGCAGGTGTGCAAGTTGGTCAACGGCTGGGACTAGGCGGCGGCCATGCGGTTTCAGCTACTAGGACCGCTGAGCATCACAGACGGTCCCGACACCGTCGTACTCCAGCCATCCAAGCCGACCAGCCTGCTGGCCGCACTCCTGCTGCACGCCAACGGCGTGGTCTCCGCCGAGCATCTGCAACGCGCCATCTGGGGCGAGGAGCAGCCCGTCACGGCCAAGGCCGCGCTCCAGACCTGCGTCCTGCGGCTGCGGCGGCTGTTCACCAAACACGGAGTCACCGAGACCCCGATCGAGGCGGTGCCCGGCGGCTACCGGATCACCGCCGGGGCGCAGACGCTCGACCTCATCAGCTTCCGGGAGCGGGTACGCCAGGCCGCCGACCTGGCCCACTCCCCGCAGAGCGAGCTCCACACACTCAAGGACGCGCTGTCACTCTGGCAGGGCTCCTTGCTGGCCAACGTCCGCTCCGACGTGCTGCACCGGGACGAGGTGCCCCGGCTGACCGAGGAACGGCTGCGGACCGTGGAGCGGGTGTGCGACCTGGAGCTGGGACTTGGACGCTGCGGCGAGGCGCTGGTCGCGCTGTGGAGCGAGACCCGCGCGAACCCCGGATACGAGCGGTTCTACGAGCAGTTGATCGAGGCGCTGTACCGGACCGGGCGGCAGACCGAGGCGCTGGCCGAGTACCGGCGGGTCAAGGAGTACCTGCTGGAGGAGCTGGGCGTCGACCCGTCGCCGGGGCTGCGCCGCCTTGAGCTGGCCATCCTGCGCGGCGAAGACCTGGGTCCTTCGGACGGCGCGCTCCAGCGGCAGGGCGGTTCGGTCGGTGTCGCGGCCGGTGTCGGGGCTGGTGCCGGGGCGGGTGTCGCGGCGGGTGTCGCGTCCGGACCCGGCCCGGGCCCGGACGAAGCCACGGACGCCGTGGCTCCGCGCCCGACCGCGCCCCGGCACGGCGGCGGCCCGCTGCTGGTGGGCGAGGACCCATCGCTGGTGGTTCCGGTTCCCGCGGTGCCGTCCTTCACCGGCCGCGCCGTCGAGGTCGCCGCCATGGTGGACCGGCTCACCACCCCGGGCGACGAGGCGGCGACCGTACTGGTCTCCGGTGCGCCCGGCATCGGCAAGTCGGCACTCGCGCACCACGTCGCCCACCTGGTGCGGGACAGCTTCCCGGCCGGACGGCTGCTGGTACGGATGGTCCACCCGGACGGGGTGCCGCGCCGCGCGGCCGACGCCGCCGCCGCGGTGGCGGCGGCCCTGCGGGACCAGGAGCCCGGTGCCCGCGCGCTGCTCGTCCTGGATGACGTCGTCGACGCCGACCAGGTCAGGCCGCTACTGCCGACGGGACCCGGCGGCGCCGCCATCATCACCAGCCGGATGGGGCTCGCGGGGCTGATCGCCACCCACGGCGGCTGGGTCCACCGGCTCTCGCCCCTCGACGAGGAGGACGCCTACCACCTGCTGCTCGGCGCACTCGGCGCCGAACGGGTGCGGCCCGAGGAAGCCGCGGCCCGCCGTATCGCGGACCTGTGCGGGCACTTCCCGCTCGCCCTCAGAATCATCGCGGCCCGGCTGCTGACCCGCCCCGGACTCGGCCTCGCCGACGGCGTCGGCTGGCTGGAGAACGACCCGCTCGCCCGGCTCACGCTGGCGGACTCACCCCGGCTGTCCGTCCAGCGCGTACTCAGTGGCGCCCTGGACCGGCTCGACCCGCACCTGGCCGAGGCGTTCGTACGGGTCGGATCACTGCCCGGCAAGGCGATCGAGGCGGCGGACGGCGCCGAGGCGCTCGGCGTGAGTGAGGACGCCGCCGAGGAGGCCCTGGAGCGGCTGGCCGACGCCGGGTTCCTCGAGGAGGGGCCGCCCGGCCCGTACCGGGTGCACGAACTGCTCCGGGTGTACGCGCGCAGAGCCGCGCACCACGCAATCGACCTACCGACAGAGAGAGTGTGACGTCACATGGCTGCTGAGCTGGCTGCTGACATGGCGGAAGGCGCGAAGACCGAGGCGTTTGACGCGCTCGCCGGAACCCGGCCGCGGATCCGCCGGGACGTGCTGTTCACCGAGACCCCCGGCGGGGTGCTCTTCCACAACGCCGACGGCGGTTTCCATCTGACGGGCCGTACGGCCTACCGCTTCGCCTCCCTGATCGTCCCGCACCTGGCCGGACACCACCGGCTCGGCGACATCTGCGGAGGTTTCGGCCCGGCGCAGCGGGCGATGGCGGCGGAGCTCGTGAAGACCCTGTACGAGCGCGGGTTCGCCCGCGACATACCCGAGGCCGAGTCCGGGCTGCCCGCCGCCAACAGCGGCCCCGAGCACCGGTTCGCCGCGCAGATCGCGTACATCGACCACTACACCGACGGCGCGCCCCAGCGGTTCCTGCGCTTTCGCGGCACGAAGGTCGCGGTGCTCGGCGCCGACGCCGTGGCCCGCTGGTGCGCGCTGAGCCTGGTCCGTAACGGCTGCGCGCGGATCGCCACCACCACGGACTTCCCCGACGTGGCCGCCGAGGCGGGCGAGCTGGACGAAGCCGACTCCCCGGTACGGATCGACCGGGTGGCGGCGGACGCCGACTGGACGGCGCTCGCCGAGTACGGCGTGGTGGTCGTCACCGGACCGGACGCGGCGGCCACCACCCAGCGGCTGCTGGCCGCCGGGGTGCCCGAAGGCCGGACCCTCATCCCCGCCTGGACCTTCGGCGACTACGCCGTCACCGGACCGCTGTCCACCGCGGACTCCACCGGCTGCTTCAGCTGCGCCACACTCCGCCTCGGCGGGAACGTCGACGCGGGCGCCGCCGCCGAGATCTGGAGCACGGTGGCCGACGGCGCGACCCCGTCGGCCGGGCGGAACCTGCCCACCGGTCCGGTCGCGGCGATGACCGGCAACCTCCTCGGCTACGAGGTCTTCCGCGTCACCACCGGCGCGCTGGCCCCCGAGACCGACCAGCAGGTACTCGTCCAGAACCTGGAGTCCCTCGACGTCATGGCCGAACCGGTGCGGCCCCACCCGCGCTGCCGCCGCTGCGCCGAGCGGACCGCGTCCGCCTCCGCTTCCGGCGACGGCCTGGACCGTGTGCTGCCCGACGCGCTCGCGCTGCCGGTCACGCCGACCGTCGAGACCGCCCGCGAGGCGGAGGCGCTGGTCGACGACCTGAACCGGATCAGCACCGCGCTGGTCCGCCCGTACACCGGCGTCTTCAGCCGGTACGACGACGAGCGGCTCACCCAGACCCCGCTGAAGATCAGCCGGGTCGAGGTGGCGCTCGGTCACGGCGACGGCGCCCGGCGGAAGATCGCCGCGTTCGACGTCCACCACCTGGCGGGCGCGCGGATGCGGGCGCTGTACGCGGCGGCCGAGGCGTACGTCGAGCATGTCGTCCCGGTCGACAGCGAGCCCACGGACGCCGTGGGCGCCGCCGTGGCGCAGGTCGGCCCCGACGCCCTGACCACCAGCTCCGGCACCGGCACGGGTGCCGCGGCCGTCACCGCCTGGACCACCGCGACCTCGCTGCTCACCAAGGAGCCGGTCCGCGTCCCGACGGCCGCCGTACGCCCCTTCGGGGAGCACAACCGCGACCGGGCCCTGCTGGGGACCCGCGCGGGTGCGGGCGCGGGCGGCAACCCCGAGGAGGCGGCGGGCCGCGGCCTGCTGTCGGCGCTGGCGCACGACGCGCTGCTGCGCGCGGTACGCGGCACCACCGAGGTCCGCCCCATCACCGCCGATGACAGCGACCCCGAGCTGGTCTTCCTGCGGAAGTCGGCGGCCAACCTGGACCTGGAGCCCGAACTCCTCGACCTCGGCGAGGACGCGCGCTCCTCCGCGCGGGTGGTCCTGGCCCGGGACGCGGAGGGCCGCTGGGCCGTCGGCGCCGACCTGTCGCGGCGGGACGCGGCCTGTGCGGCGTTGCGCGACCTGTTGGGCCAGGCGCAGTTGGCCGCCGAGGACGCGGCGGACGCCGTCGACCTCGGCGACCCGCTGCTCGGTGACCTCGCCCCCGCCGCGATCGCGACGACCCCGGGTGCGGCGATCGCCCCGGACGCGGAAACCACCAGCTTCGCCACGGTGCTGGACCGGCTGCGCGACGCGGGCCGCGATGTGCTCCACGTCGCCACCACACCGGCCGACCTCCCGGCGGGTGGCATCAGCACGGCCCGCGTCCTGCTTACCACGGAGCCGGAGGCCGCCACCGATGCCCGCGCCTAACCCTCTCGCGTCCGCCCCTGATGCCCCGTGGCACCAGTCCACCCAGGACCTGACGGCCCTGGTCCACCGAACCCTGACCCAGCACGGCACGCCCACACCCTTGGACGTTGCCCCCCTGGGCATCAGCGACGCGTTCGGGCCGCTGCCCACCGCCCCTACGGCCAAGCCCCCAGCCACTAGCGGCACGGCCGCTCGCGCCGCGGGCGCCGACCGTGCGGCGTTTGACGATCGTGCGGCGTTTGACGACCGGGCAGCCCTTGACGACCGGGCAATGCCTGGCAACCGGGCAACGCTTGACGACGGTGCGGCTCACGGCACCGGGGCTGCCGACGGCGGCCCCTACTCCGGTGGTGCGGCCGCTGACGGCGCTGTTCGTGCTGGCGGAGCGGCAGGTCACAGGGCCGCTGACGCCGTAGCGAACGCCCACGGCGCCGCTCACGGCAGCGGGGCTGCTGACGGCGGCCCCCACACCCGTGGCGCGGCCGCCGGGGGAGCAGCTGCCGACGGCGTGCCCGGTGACCAGACTGGACGCGAGGGTGCCGCCGCCGATGGCGCGGCTTTCGGCGCCGCCGCTCAGGGCGGCCTGGCGCACGGCGCCGCGCCCGCCGCCGACGGCGCCGCTCGCGGCACCACGGTTGCCGACAGCCTTCCCGCTGACGGCACCGGACGCCATGGCGTGGCCTTCGGCTCCGCCGCCGCAGACGGCGCGGCCGCCGACGGACCCGCCGTGCCCGTGCGGTTCTACGGGCGGCAGGCCGTCGTCGGGCCGTTTCCCGGGGCGAGTGGGGGGTCCTGTGCGCGGTGTCTTGAGCGGCGGTGGCAGGCCGTGCGGTCGGTCGCGTTGCGGGAGGCGCTGGAGCTCGGGTCCGGGACCCGGGCCGCTGGGGAGCTGCCGCATGTCACCCCCTTCGCCGCCGACGCCATCGCCGGGCTGATCGCCGCGCGGGCGGGCGGGGCGGGCCCCGCGACCGGGGTGTTCCCCGCCGTGCACCTGGTGGACTTGGAGTCGCTGCGCGTCCGGCACTACCCGCTGGTGCCCGACCCGGAGTGCCCTGCCTGCGCGGAAGTGGAGGCCGACACCGCCGAGGGCGCCGTACTGCGCCTGCGGCCCGCTCCCAAGCACCGGCCTGGCAGCTTCCGGGTGCGGGACATCAGCGCCTACGAGCTGCCGATCGAGCCGTACGCCAACCCGGTGTGCGGGTCGCTCGGGCCCTCCGTAGTGCAGGACGTGTCGTCGCTGTCCACGTCCGCCACCATCGGCTGCTTCTCCATGCGGTCGGGTGACTACCTCCGCGAGACCTTCTGGGGAGGCCACGCCGACACCTTCGCGCAGAGCGTGCGCATCGGCGTACTGGAAGGCCTGGAGCGGTACGCGGGCATGCGCTCCCGCGCCAAGCGCGCCGAGGTACGGGACTCGCTCGACGGGCTGCTCAGCCGTGGCGAGCGCGCCCTGGACCCGCGCGAGTGCGGCCTGTACTCCGAGGAGTTCCACCGCGCCAACCCGCGCGTGACGCCGTTCCGTTCGGATCGCGAGATCCCCTGGGTGTGGGGCTACTCGCTGCGCGACCAGCAGCCCGTCCTCGTACCCGAGGTGCTCACCTACTACCACGCACCAGGCCTGGAGAACCGCTTCGTCCAGGAGTCCTCCAACGGCTGCGCCTCGGGCGGCTGCCTGGAGGAGGCCGTGTACTTCGGCCTGATGGAGGTCGTCGAGCGGGACGCCTTCCTGCTCACCTGGTACGGACAGACCGCGCTCCCCGAGATCGACCCGCGCACCAGCGCCCGCCGCGCCACCAGGGAGATGGTGGACCGGCTGGAGATGTACGGCTACGAGGCACGCTTCTTCGACGCCCGGATCTCCTTCCCCGTCCCGGTCGTCGCCGGGGTCGCGGTACGGCCCGACGGCGGCCCTGGCCGGATGTGCTTCGGCGCGGGCGCGGGCCTCGACCCCGAGTCCGCCCTCGCGGGCGCGCTCTGCGAGATCGCCACCGACGCCGTGAACCTCCAGGGGCGCACCGAACGCGACGAGGAGCGGCTGCGCGCCATGTCGCGGGACTTCGCCAAGGTCGAGGCGCTGCACGACCACCCACTCGCCTACGGCATTCCGGAGATGGGCGACCACGCCCACTTCCTGATCGGCGAACCGGGCGCTCCCCGGCCGCCCAAGCGGTCCTTCGCCGAGCTGTACGGGGACGGGTCCGTGCCGCCCGTCTCGGACGACCTGCGCGACGACCTGAACCGGTGCGTCGACGCGGTGACCGACGCCGGATTCGATGTGATCGTCGTCGACCAGACCATGCCCGAACAGCGTGAACTCGGGCTCACCACGGTGAGCGTCATCGTGCCGGGGCTGCTGCCGATCGACTTCGGCTGGACGCGGCAGCGCGCCCTGGGGATGCCCCGGCTGCGCACCGCGCTGCGCGAGGCCGGGCTGCGCGAACGCGACCTGGTGCCCGCGGACTTCAACCCCGCGCCGCACCCCTTCCCGTGAACACCACAGCGACCAAGGAGTTCCTCATGGGATACGCCCATGACTACGCCGCCGCGATCATGCAGCGCGGCCGGGTTCCGATGGCGCCCGCCGACTTCGTACCCAACTGGGCCGACGGCCCGCGCAAGGCCAAGTACTACCCCGGCGCGGACAGCATGCCGCTGCCCGACACCGACTACCCGGCCGACGCGCTGCTCGACCAGGGCCTGGGCGAAGCCCCCGCCGCCGACGCCGCGTTCGATCTGCCCGCCCTCTCCGGGATGCTGCGCGACACCTACGGCCTCACCGGCCGCAGGCTCGGCGTCCAGGCCAACACGGACCTGAGCGCGCTGCCCCACTACCCGCTCGCCAACTGGTCACGGGGCACCGCGTCCGGCGGCGGCCTCTACCCCGTCAGCGTCTACTGGGTCAGCGGCCCGAGCGGGCCCGCGCTGCCCGGCGTCCACTACTACTCCACCCGCCACCACGCCATGCAGCGGCTGCTCACCGGCGACGTCACGGGCGAGGTGCGCGCCGCGCTGGGCGAGGACGCGCCGGGGGCGGCCACCGACCAGTACCTGGTGCTCGGCATCAAGTACTGGCAGAACGCCTTCAAGTACAACAGCTTCTCCTTCCACGCCGTCAGCATGGACGTGGGCACCGCCGTGCAGAGCTGGCGGATGTGGGCCAGGCCCCGGGGTCTCGCGGTGGAGCCGGTGATGTGGTTCGACGAGGAGCGGCTGGCCCGACTGCTGGGCGTACGGACCCAGGAGGAGGGCGTCTTCGCGGTCGTCCCGCTGCGCTGGCAAGGTGCCCCGTCCGCCCCGTCCGCCCCGTCCGCCCCGTCCGCCCCGTCCGCCCCGTCCGCCCCGTCCGCCCCGTCCACCGCGCGGCCGGTGGCGGCCTCGGTCCGCCGCCGCGACGTCGAGCGCTCCCGTACCGTCCTCACCTTCGACGCGGTGACGCAGATGCAGGCCGCCACCGCCGAGCACGCCACCGCACGCCCCGGACCCGGCGCGCTCGCCCCGGCCGCCGCACACCCCGCCGACCTGGGCAGGACCGAGGTGGCGCTGCCCGCGCCCCGGCCGCTGGACACCGACGTGCGCACCGCGCTTAGGCGGCGGCGCAGCAGCTTCGGCCGCTTCGACGCACAACGCCCCGTGGCCGCCGACCAGTTGGCTGCCTGCCTGAAGGCGGCGGTGGCCGGAGCCGCACTCGGCGGTGACACGGGCGACACCCGGCTGGCGAAGCTGTACGCCTTCGTCAACCACGTCGAGGGGGTGGCCCCGGGCTCGTACGAGTACGACCCGGACACCCAGAACCTGCGGCGGGTGAAGGAAGGCAGGTCAGGGGAGTTCCTGCAGAAGAACTACTTCCTGTCGAACTACAACCTGGAGCAGGCCGGTGCGGTCCTGGTGCCCACCGTGCGCACCACCGCCGTGCTGGACGCCGTGGGCGACCGTGGCTACCGCCTCGTCAACGCCACCGTCGGCGCTGTCTCGCAGGCCGTCTACACCGCGTCGTCCGCCCTGGACCTCGGCTGCGGTGTGGCCCTGGGCTTCGACAACATCTCGTATATCGAGGAGCTCGGTCTCCAGGAGGCGGGCGAGGCACCGCTGTTGATCATGATGATCGGCCATGAGCGGCCCGCTCCCGCCGACTTCCGGTACGAGATCGCCTGAGTCGCGCCGATGAGGACCACTGGGCCGACGAGTACCACTAGGGGGACATCCACGATGCCGTTCATGCTCCGGGTGGCAGGGCTGCCCATCGAGACCGTGCGGGACCTGCGCTGCCACGACAGCCGTCGCTGGGCCGACGAGATGCTGGCCGCCACCGACGAGGTGGGCGCGGCGGGCGAGTCCGTAGGCGATCTGCTGCACGCCCTCATCGGGCAGAGCACCGACGAATCCGCCCGCCGCAGGCTGCTCAAGCTGCGCCGGGAGGTGTTCAACAACCGGCTGCCGCAGGACGCCGAAGCCGACGCCGCCCAGGCCCTGGTCGCCGCGCTCGACCCGGCCACCGGCGAGGCACTCGCCAGCTGGCTGACCGCGCGCCGCCGCCTCGCCGCGCGCGGCGCGGAAGGCGCCGAGCTGCTCGCCGCCGAGACGGCCCGCAGCCGCGCGGCGCTGTGCCGTCTGGCGGGTGAGGAGCGGCTGCGCAAGGGCCTGCTGTTGGCCTCGCCGACGCTGGACGCGCAGGTCGACGCGTACGTACGCAAGACCGAGGCGGCGCCCGGCGCCCGGCCCGACAAGAAGCGCCGCAAGGTGGAGCGCTCGCTGCTGTCCTACCTCTACCGGACGGTGTGCAAGACGAGCCCGTTCTCCACCTTCACCGGGGTCGCGCTCGGCGCGTTCGACGACGGAGAGCTCGGCGACGGCGCGGCAGACGGCCCCGATGGCGTGCGGGCGCGGATCGACGAGGAGTGGACCAGCCACACCCGCCTCAACGTCGTCGCGCTCGGCCGCCTCGCCGAGACCGTCATCGCCGACCCGGTGCGCCGCGCCGACCTGCCCGTCTCGCTGGCCTCCGGCTGGGGCCGGGACGACGACCGGGTGCGCTATGTGCGCCGCTGGGTGACCGCGGGCGACGACGACACGGCCGTCACCTTCGACGCGGTCAAGGACCGGCTCTTCTTCCTGCGGCGCAGCGGGACCCTGGAGCGGCTGCTCGGCCTCTTCGAGGAGCGCGGCACGCTCCGCTACGGCGAGCTGGCCGACTGGCTCGCCGCCGACCAGGGGGCGAGCGAGGACGACTGCGCCCAGTACCTTCAGGCGCTGCTCGACCTCGGCATGGTGCAGGTGCCGTGCCTGCGCACCGAGGTCCATGACACCGATCCGCTGCGCGCCTTCCAGCGCTCGCTACGGGAACTGGGCAGGCCGTGGGCCGACGCACTGGCCACCCGGCTCGACGCCCCGATCTCCCGTATCGACCAGTTCGCGGCTGCCGACCCGGCCGGGCGGCGGCAGCTCATCGACGCACTGCGTGACGACCTGCGCGCCATCCAGGTCGAGTTGGGTGCCGAGCGCGGCAGGGTCCCGCAGACCGTGCTGTACGAGGACGCGGCGGCGGGCCACAGCGCCACGCTGAGCCTGGACGCCTGGGCGAAGCGGGTCGAAGAGCCGCTGGGCGCGGTGGAGCGCATCCTGCCCGCCTTCGACCTGACCCTGCCGCAGCGGGTCACCTTCAAGGGGTTCTTCCTCGCCCGTTACGGACAGGGCGGGCGCTGCGACGACCTGCTGAAGCTGGTCCACGACTTCCACGAGGACTTCTTCGACCAGTACATGACCTTCACCGCGGGACACAAGACCTTCGATGACGAGGGGAACTACGTCCCCGAGGTGAACTGGCTGGGCCTGCCCCAGCTCAAGGCCCTCGACACCGCCCGCCAGACCTTCGTCGAGCGGATGCGCGGCCTGTGGCAGGAGGCCGTCGCCAGCGGTACCACCGACGAGGTGGTCATCGACGGCTCCCTCATCGCCGAGGTCAGCGACGAACTCGCCGCACTCGCCCCGGACTTCGCGCCGATGAGCCACCACATCCAGCTGGCCGACCAAGGCGGCGACCAGGGCGGCCAGGGTGACCAGTGCGATCAGGGCGGCGAGCAGCTGGCCGTACTCAACCGGTCCTACGGCGGACTCTCCTTCCCCTTCAGCCGGTTCACGCACTGCTTCGACGGCATCGACGAGCAACTGCTCGACCGCGCCGCCGAGATCCAGCCGCCCGGCGCCGTCTTCGCCGAGGTCACCGGCGGCCCGGTCACCAGCAACCTCAACCTGCACGGCAGGCTCACCGAGTACGAGATCGTCTGCCCCGGCGAAACCGGCACCCTGGACGCCGAGTTCCGCCTCCACCTCGATGACCTCTACATCGAGCACGACGAGGACACCGACCGCCTGGTGCTGCGCTCCACCCGGCTCGGCCGCGAGGTGATCCCCGTCTACCTCGGCTACCTGGTCCCGCTCGCCCTCCCCGAGCTGCCGCGCACCCTGCTGCTGCTCTCACCGACCTCCATGGCACCGCTCAACGTCTGGGGCGGAGTCCCGGAAGGCGAACCCGAAGGAGGGATGACCGGCCGCCCCCGGGTACGGCACGGCAGCGTCGTCCTCAGCAGGCGCAGCTGGAGCGCACCGGCGTCCCTGCTGCCGCTCCAGGAGCCGGGCGTACGGGACGAGGACTGGTTCCTCGGCTGGCACCGCTTCCGGCGCACCCACCAGCTGCCGGACCGGGTGTTCGCCACCATCTCCGACAGCGGCGCGCGCGGGGCGACCGGCGCCAAGCCGCAGTACCTCGACTTCGACAGCCCGCTGTCGCTGTCGGCGTTCGAGGCGCTGCTCAAGAGCCCCGAGGCCCGGGTCGTCTTCCGGGAGATGCTGCCCGACGGTGACGCCCTGCACACCGTCTCCGAGCGGGGCCACCATGTCGCCGAACTCGCCGTGGAAACCCCGGTGTCCACCCGTACCCGAAGGGACAACAACCGATGACGACCGCCACCACGACCGAGTCCACCGCCGCCACGGCCACCCCGGCCCCCACGCCCACCCCGGCCCCCACGCCCACCCCGGCCCCCACGCCCACCCCCACCGGCGCCTGGCAGGCGACGCACGTCTTCTACGCGGCCAACCCGCGGCCGATGCTGCTGCACTGCGTCCGGCCGCTGGTGGACGAGTTGGAGGCGGACGGGCTGCTGGCCAACTACTTCTTCATCAACTACTGGCTGGAGGGCCCGCACGTCAGGCTCCGCCTCAAGCCGTCATCGCCCGAGGCCGAACCCGAGGTGCGCCGCAGGACCGAGCAGGCCATCGACGCCTTCCTCGCCGAGCGGCCCGCGCTCTACGAGGTGGACTCCGGATTCCTCAACGATTTCTACAACACGCTCTTCGAGATCGAGTTCCCCGGCAGCGAGCGCGGCCACTTCATGGACGACCAGGGCCGGATGAACCTGCGCGCCAACAACTCGCGCAGCGCCGAGCCGTACGAGCCGGAGTACGGCAAATACGGCGGCCCGGCCGGAATCGAGCTCGCCGAGTGGCACTTCCGGCACTCCAGCGATCTGGTCATCGAGGCCTTCCGTACCAAGAACCTGCATCTGCGCACCGTCCTGCTCGGCACATCGGCACAGCTGATGATGGTGATCTCCGGGACCTTCCTACCCGGCGACGACGAGCTGGCCGGTTACCTGGACAGCTACTACGAGTTCTGGCACCGGGCGTTTCCCGGGACCGGCTTCATCGGCAGCGCGGAGTACGACCGCAACTACGCGGCGATGGCCCCCTCGCTCGCCGCCCGCTTCGCCGGAATCCGGGCCGCGGTCGGGGGCGCCGAAGGGCAGGAGACGGCCGGGCAGTTGCCCGCGTTCCTCGCGGGCTGGGCTGAGCACTGCGCCGAACTGCGTGACAAGGCCCGCGTCCTGGCCGTCAACGGCGACCTGGTGTTCCGCTCCTGGGACGGCGAACGCGACGAGGTCGTCACCGACCCGGCGGTGGCGCTCCCGCTGCTCCTCTCCCCGTACATGCACATGACCAACAACCGGCTGCATGTCACCATCCGCGACGAGGCCTACCTCTCCCACGTCCTGGGCCGCGCCCTGCGGGAGCACCCGTGAGTGCCCCGGCCGCCGCCATCGCGGCCTACCGGCCGGCGCTGCGGCCGGGTGTGCTCCTCAGCGAGAGGCTCTTGCAGGGCGCCTCGACCGTGCACCTGATCAAGGACACCGGCAGCGGGCAGTCCTTCAAGGTCGGCGTCAAGGAGCACTTCCTGATCTCCCGGATGGACGGGGAGCGCAGCATCGAGGAGATCGGCACGCAGTACGCGCGGCAGTACGGCCGACGGCTGGCCGACGCCAACTGGCAACAGCTGCTCGGGATGCTCGGCACCCGCGGGCTGCTCGCCGACGCGCCCGCCGCCACGGCCCCCGAAGCGCCGCCGGAGCCGCGCGGTCTGCTGCGCGGCAGTATCCGCCTGGTTGCCGACGCCAACGCGACGACCGCGCGGCTGCACCGCGCCGTCGGCTTCCTGCTGACCCCGCTGTGCATGGTGCCGCTGCTGGCCCTGATGGTCGCGATGGAGGTTGTCATCGCGTTCAACATGGGTGAACTGCTCGTCGCCACCTGGGAGTTGTTCCAGAATCCGGTCCTGCTGATGGCCACCGGCAGCATGCTGTGGCTGAGCACCGCCCTGCACGAGCTGGCCCACGGCGTGGTCGCCCGGCACTACGGCGGCACGGTCGCGGAGATCGGCCTGCGCTGGCGGCTGCCCGCCGTGATCATGTACTGCACCGTCGACAACTTCCTGTATCTGCCCGCACGCCGCCACCGCATCGCCACCGCCGTCGCGGGAGCGGTGATGAACCTGCTGTTCCTGCTGCCGTTCTGCGCGCTGTGGCTCTTCGTACCCGTCGACGAGGCCACCCATGGAGCCCTGGCCGGGCTGCTGTTCCTGGGCAGCGTGCAGGCGCTCGCCATGCTCATCCCGGTGCCACCGCTGGACGGCTACAAGATCGTCGCCCAGGCGTTCGGCGCCACCGAGCTGGCCGCGTCCAGCAAGACCTATCTACGCCTCGCCATCCGCCGCGACCCGGCGGCCAAGCAGTACCCGCGCCGGGCCCGCGCCGCCTACACCACCTACGGCCTCGGCGCGCCGCTGGTGCTCGCCGCCCTCATCGCCGCCGTCGCGGCGATCGTCCACTACCTGCTGACGACGGTGTGAGCACCGCCGCGCTGTGACCAAGGAGAGTTCCATGAACACCACCGCACCCTCGTCGGCGGCACCCGACGGACCCGCCGTCGCCCTCGACTCCGTACACAAGCGGTACGGCTCCACCCAGGCCGTGGACGGCGTCAGCCTGACGGTGGCCCGCGGTGAGTTCTTCGGGCTGCTCGGCCCCAACGGCGCGGGCAAGACCACCCTCGTCGAGATCATGGAGGGGCAGCGGCAGGCGGACTCCGGCACGGTCTCGGTGCTCGGCACCAGCCCCTGGCCGCGCAATGTCGCCCTGCTGCCCAGGATCGGCGTCCAGACCCAGGCCTCGGCGTTCTTCGTCCGGCTCACCGCCCGCGAGCACCTCCAGACGGTCGCCGCCCTGTACGGGGCCGACCGCGAGGCCGCCGAGCGGGCGCTGGCCTCCGTCGGGCTCACCGAGCAGGGCGAGGTCCGCGTCGACGACCTGTCCGGCGGGCAGCGGCAGCGCCTCGCGATCGCCTCCGCCCTCGTCCACGGCCCGGAGCTGATCTTCCTCGACGAGCCGACCGCCGCCCTCGACCCGCAGGCCCGCCGCGACCTGTGGCAGGTCCTGCGCGACCTCAAGGGCGCGGGCCGCACCATCATCTACACCACCCATCACCTGGACGAGGCCGAGGTGCTCTGCGACCGCGTCGCCATCATGGTCAGCGGCCGGATCGCCGCCCTGGACACCCCGGCCAGGATGATCGCGGGCGGCAGCCCGACCACTCGCCTCCTGGTGCCCGCCGAGCGGCTGACGCTGGAGGCGGCCCGCGCCATCCCCGGCGTCATGGCGGCCAGCCTGGAGGCCGACATGGTCGTCCTGGAAACCCTGGAGTCGGGCCCCGTACTGGCCAGGGTCGACGAGCTCGCCGGACTCCAGGGCGTACAGACCCGCACCGCCAGCCTTGAGGACGTCTACCTCGAACTCACCGGAGCCGGTGCCGCCTAGGACTCTCCCCAACACAACCGCGACCGCGACCGCCACCGCCACCGCGACGCCACCGCCACGACCACCACCGTCCGCCGAATACGGGGAGCACCCCACCATGAGCGCATACGCCGCGTTGAGCCAGGCCGGTTACCGGGCCTACACCCGCGACAAGACCACCCTCTTCTTCACCTTCGCCTTCCCGCTGCTCTTCCTGGTCGTCTTCGGCCTGATCTTCCACGGCCAGAACGTCGAGGAGAGCGGGAAGCCCTACATCAACTACATCGCGCCGGGTGTGCTGTCCTGGGGCGTCGCCAACGCGGCCGTCTTCGGTGTCGGTTTCGTCCTCATGCAGTGGCGGCGCGACGACATCCTCCGGCTCATCCGGATGACCCCCGTACGGCTGCCCGCCGTGCTCGGCTCCCGCTATGTGCTGGCGATCGGCATCGGCATCGTTCAGGCGGTGCTGTTCGTCTGTGTCGCCCTGCTGCCGTCCTTCGGCCTCAGCCTGGCGTCCAGCTGGCCGCTGGCGCTGCCGGTCCTGGTCCTCGGCATCACCGCGTTCCTCGCGGTCGGCGTGGTCGTCGGCACGTACGCCAAGACCCCCGAGGCCGTCGCCGCCGTCGCCAACTGCCTGATGATCCCCATGGCGTTCCTCTCCGGCTCCTTCTTCCCGCTGGACGCGATGCCGGGCTGGATGCAGAGCCTCTCCCGGGTGTTCCCGCTGCGCTATCTGAACGACGGGATCTCCGCCGCCCTCACCGGCAGCGGCGGCAGCGGCACCATCGCCACCTCCTGCGCCGTACTCGCCGCCTTCGCCCTCGTCTTCGGCGCGATCGCCCTGAAGACCTTCCGCTGGAGCGACAAGTCATGACGACGACCGCCGTACGCACCACGGCCACCACCACCGCCGCCGACGCGCCCCCGCTGGACACGTCCCCGCTCGAATCGAGCAGCGCCCTCCTGGAGCGCGAACTCACCGCACGCCACGCGGCGTCGGGCCCCACGCCCGGGTTGCCCGCGCCCCGGGTCGTGCCGCTCGGCGCCGCCGACACCCTGGGCTTCGGTCACCCGGACCCGCACGCCGCGACGCGGCCGACGGCCACCGTCCAGCTCACCTCACGGGCCGTGCTGATCGGCCCCTGGGGCGGCGCCGCCGACGCCGCTGACACCGCCGACCACGCTGACCCCACAGCCTGCGGCCAGTGCCTCGCCATGCGCTGGCAGCGACTGCGCAGCCGCTCCGAACGCGAGGCCCTGGAGCTGGGATACGCCCCGCACGGCGCCACCGCCTGGCCGGTGCTCACCGACTTCGCGGTGGACGCCGTCTGGGCCGCCTACCGCGCCACCCTGAGCGGTCCCCGCCCCACCCCGCCAGGAACCACGGCCGCCGACCGCGCCCTGCCCCAGGTCACCCGCGTCGACCTCGGCACCCTGGCCACCGCCACCTTCCCGCTGCTGCCCGAACCTCTGTGCCCCGTCTGCGTACAAGAGCGCCCCGACACCGCCGAAGCGGCCCGGATGGCGCTCGGCCCCACGCCCAAGCCGGACCCCGACGGCTACCGGCTGCGCTCCCTGGACTCCTACCCGCTGCCGACGGCCGCGCTGGCCAACCCGGTCTGCGGCGCCCTCGGTTCGGACACCTGGATCAACCCCGCGTCCACCACCACCGCCCCGGTCGCGGGCACCCACTTCGTACGCGGCTACGCCGGACTCAACGACGTCACCTGGAGCGGCCAGGCCAACAGCTACGGCACCAGCCGCACCCTCGCCTACCTGGAGGGACTCGAGCGGTACGCGGGCACCCACCGGCGGCGCGGCACCGCACCGGTCATCGAGTCCCTCCACACGCTGCGGGCCGACGGCGTGCCCGCCCTGAACCCCGCCGACTGCGGCTTCTACGCACCCGAGACCTACGCCAACGACCACCTGGTCAGCCCCTTCGACCCGGACCGGAAGATCCCCTGGGTGTGGGGCCACTCGCTGCGCGAGGACCAGCCGATCCTCGTCCCGGCCCGGCTCGCCCACTACAGCGCGGGAGTCGAGGCCGACAACTTCGTCTTCGAGTGCTCCAACGGCTGCGCCACCGGCGGCAGCCTGGAGGAAGCCATCCTCTTCGGGCTGCTCGAACTCATCGAGCGGGACGCCTTCCTGCTCGCCTGGTACGGCCGGGCCCACCTCGCCGAGATCGACCTCGGCAGCTGCCGCGCCCCCGCGATCCGTACGATGCTCGACCGGGCCGCCCTGCACGGCTACGACGTGCACGCCTACGACACCCGCATGGACCTCGCCGTCCCCGTGGTCACCGCGCTCGCGGTCCGCCGCGACGGCGGCTACGGCACGCTCTCCTTCAGTGCCGCCGCCGGTTTCGACCCGGAGGGCACCGTGGAAGCCGCCCTCTCCGAGGTCCTCACGTACATCCCCCACCTGCCCTACCAGGTCGCCGAGCGGCGCGACGAACTTCAGGAGATGGCCCAGGACTTCACCAAGGTGCTGCACCTCAAGGACCACGCCCAGCTCTACGGGCTGCCCTCCATGACGGAGCACGCCCGCGAGTACCTGGAGCCCACCGGCGTCCACTCCCTCACCGACACCTACCGGGACTGGGAGACCAGGCGGCCCCGCACCGGCGACCTGATGGACGACCTGCGGCTGCTACGGGACGAGCTGACCTCGGCCGGGTACGACGTCATCGCCGTCGACCAGACGACGCCCGAGCAGCACCGGATGGGCCTGCACACGGTCAGCACCACCGTGCCGGGACTGCTGCCCCTCGACTTCGGCTGGACCCGGCAGCGGGCCCTGCTGATGCCCCGGCTGCGCACCGCCCTGCGCGCGGCCGGTCGCCGTCCGGACGACCTGACGGACGACGCCATCAAGGTCGTCCCCCATCCCTTCCCCTGACCGGCCCGCACGGCTCGCCTACGGCACTTCGGTGCCGTGGGCGCAGCCGTCTGCCTGGGCCGCGCGCGGCACAACGCCCGGCAGCCCCTCCCAGGGTGGGGATTCCCACCCAGGAAGGGGCTGCCGCTCGGGCCAGTGCCGTGGATCAGGCGCTGCAGGAGGTGGTGCTGGTGGTGCTGGAGCAGGTGGAGGTCGAGGAGGACGACGTCGAACCGGCGAGGACGACCTCGACCGCGTCCGAGTAGTCCGAGATCTCGAAGGTCTCCGACTCCAGCTCCAGGATCTCGTTGGCGAGGGTGGCGAGCTCGGTCTTGGGGGCCATGGTGTTCTCCCTTGGGTCAGTAGGCCGCCGGGACCCTCCGGCTTTTCCGGCGGCGCTCCCTGGCGATGACTCCATTCCACCGGTGGCCACTGTCAGATCGGCCTTCCTTCCACTGCCAGAGCGCTGACACCTGGTGACAGTGACACGGCGGTACCCCTGAGTGGCCACAACGTGACACTCACTCCAGGGCGCAGGCCCTAGTCCGAACATCTCTAGTCCGAACGTCCGTCGCTCCGTGAGGTGAAACCCCGTGACACTCACAGCCCAGGTCCCCCGGGAGGCGCTGCACTCCGCCCTGGAGCTCTACCTCGACCTGCACGCCCACCCCGAGCTCTCCGGTGCCGAACACCGCACCGCCGACCGCTTCGCCGCCCAGCTCGCCCACCACGGCTGTACGGTCAGCCGCGGCGTCGGCGGCGGCCACGGAGTCGTCGGGGTGCTGCACAACGGCCCCGGACCAACCGTCCTGCTCCGCGCCGAACTTGACGCGCTCCCGGTCCCCGAGCGCACCGGCCTGCCGTACGCGAGCACTGAACCGGGCGTCATGCACGCCTGCGGCCACGATCTGCATCTGGCCGCCGTCGCCGGAGCGGTGGGCGAGCTGTCCCGTACCCGCGCGCGGTGGAGCGGCAATCTGCTGGTGGTCGGCCAGCCCGCCGAGGAGACGCTGACCGGGGCGCGGGCGATGATCGACGACGGACTCTACGAGCGCTTCGGCACCCCGGCCGTGGCAGTGGCCCAGCACACCGCGCCACTGCCCGCGGGGACGGTCGCGCACGTCGTGCCCGGTGCCCCGCTGATGTCCGGGAGCACCGCGCTCGACGTGGTGATCCACGGGCGCGGCGGACACGCGGGTACCCCGCAGCTGACCGTCGACCCGGTCCTGACGGCCGCCGCCACCGTGGTGCGCCTCCAGTCGGTGGTGGCGCGGGAGACCGCTCCGGCCGAGCAGGTGGTGCTCACCGTCGGCTCGCTGCGGGCCGGTGAGCGCGCCAATGTCATCCCCGACCGCGCGGAGCTGAGTCTGTGCGTACGGGCCTTCTCCGAGGCGGCGCTTACGCGGGTGGCCGCGGCAGTGGAACGGATCGTCCGGGCCGAGTGCGCGGCGTCCGCCTGCCCGCGTGACCCCGACTTCACGGTCACCTCGCGCTCGCCTGCCCTGGTCCCCGACGAACCGGCGACCGCCGCCGTACACCGGGTCCACGAGGAGCTGTTCGGCCCGCACCGGGTGGGCCGAACCCCGGCCCTGACCGCCACCGAGGACTTCCCCTGGTTCGGCACGGGCGAAGTGCGTACCGTGTACTGGCTGCTGGGCGTCACCGGCGCCCAGCAGTGGCGGGCGGCCCGCTCCGGCGGGCCCTCGGTACCGCCCAACCACTCACCCGAGTTCGCCCCTGACGTACGGACAGCCCTGCCGACCGGCATCGCGGCCATGGCGAGCGCCGCGCTGCACGTACTGAAGGAGACCCCGTGATGACCGCCGAGCCCGCCCACGAGGTGGACGTGGTGGACGTGGTGACCGTACGCCGCGACGGCAGCGTCCCGGCCGCCGCCACCACCCTGGTCCGCCTGCTCGGACTGCTGCCGCCGCACTGGTCCTGCGACCCCGAGATCGACCAGGACCGGATCAGGCTGCGCATCACCCTGACCCAGACGACGGACCGCAGAACCGTTTGCCGAGCAGTACGGGCGGCACTGGCCGACCCCGCACTACGCGGCTGGTCCCTGAGCGACGGCTCGCTGGACGGACGTCGAGCCCCGGACCGCTCAGACCGCTCAGATCCAGCCCCGTTCACGCGCCAGCAGAGCGGCCTGGGCTCGGTTGGTCGCGCCCAGAGCCTGTAGGAGTTCGGCGACGTGCCGCCGGTAGGTACGTACCGAGACGCCCAGTTCACGGGCGCCCGCCTCGTCCTTGCCCGCGGTGCACATCGAGACCAGGACGCGGCGCTCGATCTCAGTGAGGCCGGAGCTGTCGGCCACGCCGTTCTCCCGCTCCTTGAGCACCTGGGTGAGGTCGTCGGAGGCGTCCCAGATCTTCTCGAACAGAGCGATGATGTTGGCGACCAGGCCGCCCTTGTGCGCCAACAGGGCGCCGCGCGAGGTGTTCTGCGGGTCCAGGGGCACCAGCGCGGTGCTGCGGTCGTAGACCAGCATGCGCTCGGCGGTGTCGTCCGACACCCGGATCTCGGCCCCGTGGGCGACGAGTTCCCGCAGGTAGTCGGCGGTCGGCTGGTCGTCGAGTACGGCGCGTATGACGACGTTGCGGATACTCACGCCCCGGCGCAGGCAGCGCAGGTCCAGGGGGCGGGACCGGGCGATGTTCTCGGCGGAGAGCTGGCGGTAGGGCTCCACGGCCAGGATCTCGTCGCGGGCGAAGAAGGCCAGGTCGTCGATGCGGTTGCGGATATCGGCGAGGCTTTCCAGCTGCTCGATGCCGGGGTGGGTATACGACCGCGAGGCGTGCTCCTGCTCGGCACGGAGTCCGTCCACCACATGCCGGGAGCGGGTGACGCGCATCAGCTCCTGGTGGAGCTCGTGCATCCGTGAGTCCATCAGCCGGGTGAGGGCGAGCTCCGGGTCGGCGGGGGAGATCACTCGGTCTTTCCCGGCGGGGTGCAACAGCCCCAGAACCTGGAGGCGTTCAAGACACTGGAGGGCCTGCTCGGGAGTCGTATGGAGCAGCAGATGGATGTCGTCCGCGGTGGTGTCAGGATTTCTCAGGAAGTGACGGTACGTCTCTTCCTCCTGGGCAGAGACGCCGAATACAGACATCGCGTTTTCGCGCATAGATCCCCCGAAGGCTGGTAACCACGGGCGGCTCCCCGGGGGTTCGCCCTCGGGGTGGTCGGCGCGCACCGACGTGGTCCGTTCAAGCCTAGGCGACACAGTGGAAAGTGGGCCTCTTCGTGCGTACCTGTGTGCGACTAGTAGGCAAACCGTGAAGAACCACTGGCTTTCAAAGGACTCTCAGCACGTCCTCAGGCAGATCCGCAGGAAGAACCTCAAGTGGACCTCAAGCGGGACGTCAAGCCGGACCTCAGAGGGCCAGCGCCTCAGAGGGCCAGCGAGAGCAACACCGGTGCCGCGCCGCGGTTCAGGGTGTTCGCCGCCGCGCGCAGCCGGTGGGCGTGCTCGAGAGGCAGGGACAGGGCGAGGCAGCCGACCAGAGAGCCTGCGGTGATCGGGACGGCCGCGCAGACCGTGCCCACCGCGTACTCCTGTAGGTCGAGCATCGGTACGGACGGAGGCTGGGCGTCCAACTTGCTGAACAGGAGCCGCTCGTCGGTGATCGTCCGCGAGGTGAGCCGGGCGGGCTTGTGCCGGGCGAGGTGGTCGCGGCGGCCGTTGATGTCGAGCTGGGTGAGCAGGCTCTTGCCGACCGCGCTGGCGTGGGCGGCGGAGCGGAAGTCCACCCACTCGTTGACCTTGGGGGCGCGGGGCCCGTCCGAGTACTGGGTGACCTTGACCTCGCCGTCGATGTACCGGCTGATGTAGACCGCCGCGCCGACCGTGTCGCGCAGCCCGTCCAGGGTCTGCTGGACCTGCTGCCTGATCGCCCGCTCGCGCCCCGCCGCTGAGCCGAGCCGGGTCAGTGCGTCGCCCGTGATGTACGCGCCGTCGGCGATCTGCTGGACGTACCCCTCGCGGCGCAGCATGAGCAGCAGGGGCGTCAGATGGCGGGCGGGCAGCCCCGCCTCGCGGGCGATCTGGGTGGCATTCACGCCGGTGCTGTGCCGTGTCACGGTTTCGAGCACACGGAGGGCGTGCTGCACCGAGTGGTTCGATGCGGTCGGCTCTGGTTTCAGCGCCACGGTTTCCCCCTGCATGGACCGGTTTCGGACAGCTGGGCTCGGTACCACGATAGCGGTCAAGAGGGGTATCTGTGGGGGGTGTTGACCAGATTGGTGGCGCGTCCCTCGCCTCACGTAGGCCATGTAAGCAGGAACGCACCACCCTGGCATATGCCACAGTCACACTATGGCGCTCCGAGCTGTGCCGTTACCGAACGTACTCAGAGAACAGCGCTCAGGAATTCCCGGGTCCGCTGGTGGTCCGGATCCCCGAAGATCTTTTCCGGAGCGCCGGATTCGATGACCCGGCCCGCGTCGAACATCAGTACCTGGTCCGAGATGTCACGGGCGAAGTTCATCTCGTGCGTCACACAGAGCATGGTGATGTCTGTGGTGTGCGCGATGTCCCGCAGGACGTCCAGGACACCCGCCACCAACTCCGGGTCGAGTGCGGACGTCACCTCGTCCAGGAGCAGCACCTGCGGCCGCATGGCCAGCGCCCGCGCGATCGCGACACGCTGCTGCTGACCACCGGACAGCTGCGTTGGGTACTTGTCGATGTGCTCGGTCAGACCGACGAGTTCGAGCAGCTCGCGGGCGCGCTGGTCGGCCTCGTCCTTGGACAGCCCGAGCACCTGGACCGGCGCCTCGGTGATGTTCCGCAGCACCTTCATGTTCGGGAAGAGGTTGAACTGCTGGAACACCATGCCGATGTTCTTGCGCACGTCTCTGACGTGCTTCTCACCGGCCGGGACGAGTTTGCCGTTCTTCTCCTCGTGGGTGAGGTACTGGCCGCCGACCTTGATGGTGCCCTCGTCGGGCTTCAGCAGGGTCATCAGCAGCCGCAGGATCGTCGTCTTGCCCGATCCGGAGGGGCCGATGAGGGTGACGTGCTTGCCCGAGTCCACGGAGAAGTCGAGGTGGTCCAGGACGACGTTGTCGCCGAAGCGCTTGACGACCTTGTCGAAGCGGATCAGTTCGTTGCTGTCAACGGCGGGGTTGACCGCATCGTTCGTGGTGTTGGTGTCACTGGACAAGACGACGCTCCAGAGCTCGCAGGAGGAGGGATGCCGGGTAGGCGATGACGAGGAAGGCGACCCCGACGACGACATAGGCCTCGATGGTGAAGGTCTCGTTGCTGAAGCCCCTGGCCTCGCCGAGCATTTCGAGCGCGCCGATGGCGAAGATGATCGGGGAGTCCTTCAGCATCGACACCACGTAGTTGCCGAGGGCCGGGATCACGCGGCGGATGGCCTGCGGCAGGATGACCGCCCGCCAGGTGTGGCCGCGCGGCAGACTGAGCGCGGTGGCCGCCTCCCACTGACCGACAGGCACGGCATCGATGCCCGAGCGGTAGACCTCGGAGGTGTACGTGGAGTAGTGCAGGCCGAGGCCGATGACGCCCGTCGTCAGCGGGGACATCGAGGGGCCCCACTCCGGCACCACGTAGAAGAGGAAGAAGAGCTGCACCAGCAGCGGGGTGTTCCGGATGAACTCGGTGATCGCGGTCACCGGCCAGCTGATCCACTTCTGCGGGGACCGCTGTGCCACGGCCCAGACCAGCCCCAGGGTGAAGGCGATCAGACAGCCCCAGAACAGGGCCTGCAGGGTGACCAGCACACCGTCCCAGAAGCGCGGCATGAAGGCGTCGACGACGCTCCAGTCCCAGTTCACTTGACACCTCCGGTACCGGTGACCACGTCAGTGGAGGGCTTGGCGCGGAGTCCGCTCAGCAGCCCGAGCTTCTCGGGTTTCTGGCCGATCCTTGCCTTGGCCTGACGTTCGAGGAGGCGCATCCCGCGCGTGAGAATGAAGGCGAAGACGAAGTACAGGACGAGGAGCAGGGTGTAGATCGGCGCGCTCTCGTTGGTGGCGAGCCGCAGCAGGTTGCCCGCGAAGGTCATGTCGGCGACGGTGACGAGCGACACCAGGGACGTGCCCTTCAGCAGCTCGATCAGCAGGTTGTTGAAGGCCGGGATCATCTCCGGCCACGCCTGCGGCAGCTCGATGCGGCGCAGGCGCTGCATCCGGGTGAAGCTGAGCGCGATGCCCGCCTCGCGCTGCGCGGGGGCCACGGCGGCCAGCGAGCCGCGTACGACCTCCGACCCGTACGCGCCGTAGGTGAGGCCGAGCGCCACGATGCCCGCGACCATCGGCGAGATGAACTGCCACCTGAACATCAGGGGGATCGCGAAGACGAACAAGAACATCAGCACCAGCGCGGAGGTGCCGCGGAAGATCTCGAAGTAGGTCCCGGAGAGGAACCGTACGATCCAGAAGCGCGAGGTGCGCAGGGTGCCGATCACGAACGCGACCACGCCGGCCAGCGCGGCGCTGAACAAGGTGACCTGGATGGTGACCCAGACACCGGGCAGGAACCAGCTGGTGAAGAACTCCGATGTCATCATCAGCCGCACAGCTCCTCTGCGGTCAGGTCAGTCATCTCGTCCTTGGTGAACCCGAAGGGCTGGACGATCCGCAGCAGCTGCCCGCTGTCCTTGAGTTTGTGCAGCTCCCTGTTGAACGCGTCGCGCAGGTTCTTCTCCGACTGCCGGAAGGCGAAGCCGCCCGCGCCGTACGCCGGTTTGCCGCCCATCTCGGGCTGGAAGGCCTCGGTGGCCTCGACCTGTGGGTCGCCCTTCACGACGCCCTGGACTGTGATGTTGGTGCCCGCGAAGGCGTCCACCCGGCCCTGCCGAACGGCGTCCAGACCCGCCACCTGGTCGGGCAGGATCAGGATGTCCTTCACGCCCGCGTCCTTGGCGTAGTCGATCTCGGCGTACGCCGTGCCGCTGGCGAGCTTGAGTCCCTTGTCGACGATGTCCTCGTAGGTTCTGATCCCGTGCGGATTGCCCTTCTTCACGATGAAGGAGTCGAGCACCACGTAGTCGGGGTCCGAGAACAGCACCTGCTCGCAGCGGGTGGGGTTGATGTACATCCCCGCTGACACGACGTCGAACTGCTGTGCCTTCAGTCCGGGGATGAGGGCCCCGAACTCCGTCGGAATGGCTCGGATGTTGTTCACACCGAGGGACTTGAAGATGACCCGTGCGATCTCCGGTGCCTCCCCCGTGGCGATGCCGTCCTCGTTGACGTACCCGAAGGGGGGCTCGCTGGCGATGCCCACCCTGACGGTTCCCTCGTCGCGGAGTCGTTCGAGCAGGCTTCCTCCTTCGATTTCGCCCACGTCCGGTACCCTGCTGCATCCCGCAGCGCCGAGCGCGCCCAGCGCCACGGCCCCCGCGAGCAGGGAACGGCGGCGTAGTGGCCTGCCAGTAAATCCCTCGTTGTTCTCATGTGGTGGAGCCATGGGCGCGCGACTACCCGAGACCGTGCCGTCTATGCGGATTGATTTCGGCCCGTGATCGGAGTGAGATCTGCCCGGCCGTGGGGGATGCATGGGGTCATGAGCGATCGCCATATCGAAGTGTCCCTCGACAAACGGGGTGTCAGCTGCACGGCACGCCTCCTCGACGACCGCGCGCCGATCACCTGTCAGGCGGTGTGGGACGCCCTGCCGTTGGGCTCGGACGTCTACCACGCCAAGTACGCGCGTAATGAGATCTACGCACTCTTTCCGGCCTTCGCCCCCGAGGAGCCGCCCCTGGAGAACCCCACCATTACCCCCATCCCCGGGGACTTGTGCTATTTCACCTTCTCCAGTACGGAGTTGGGCACCAAGTCCTACGGCTACGGCACCGAACAGCGCGGCACGATCGTCGACCTGGCGCTGTTCTACGAGCGCAACAACCTGCTGATCAACGCCGACGTGGGCTGGGTGCCGGGCATCGTGTGGGGCCAGGTGGTGGACGGCCTCGACCGGATGGCCGAGGCCTGTCACGACCTGTGGCGGGCGGGCGCGCTGGGGGAGTCCCTCAACTTCCGGCGCGCGTAGGGCCTGCCCAACACGCCCCCTAGACCCTGGGCCGCGGGATCTCCGCGGCCCCCGACTCGTACAGCGCGTGCGCCGCCCGCAGCACCAGCGCGTCCGCGTGCCGGGCCGCCACCAGCTGCACCCCGATCGGGAGCCCGTCCTCGTCGACCCCGCAGGGCACCGTCGCCGCGGGCTGCTGGGTCAGGTTGAAGGGGTACGAGAACGGGGTCCAGCCCGTCCAGCGGCGGTGGCCGGAGTCCTTCGGTACCTCGACGCCCGCCTCGAACGCGGTGATCGGCATGGTCGGGGTGACCAGTAGGTCGTACGTGGAGTGGAAGCGGCCCATCCGACGGCCCAGGTCCATCCGTACGTCCACGGCGGCGAGATAGTTCAGCGCGCTGTACCGGGCGCCGCGCGCGCAGATCTCCCGCAGCCCCGGGTCAAGCAGCGCCCGCTCCTCGTCGTTGAAGTGCTCCGTGACGCGGGCCGCGCCGCTGAACCACAGGGTGTGGAACGCCTCCAGCGGCTCACTGAAGTCCGGGTCGGTCTCCTCGACGTACGCGCCGAGCTCGGCCAGCTTCGCCACCGCGCCGCGCACCGCGGCGGCTACCGCGGGCTGGACCGCCACCTGACCCCCGAGCGTCGCCGAGTACGCCACCCGCAGCCCGCGCACCCCGCCCGCGCCGTCCGCACCGCCCGCCAGGCCCTCGGCGAAGCTGCCCGCCACCGGTCCGAGCCCCGACCAGTCGCGCGGGTCAGGCCCGCTGATCACGTCCATCACCAGGGCCGCGTCCGCCGCGTCCCGGGTCATCGGGCCCACATGCGCCAGCGTGCCGAACGCGCTCGCCGGGTACAGCGGTACCCGCCCGTACGTCGGCTTCAGCGCGAAGATCCCGCAGAACGAGCCGGGGATACGGACACTGCCGCCACCGTCCGTCCCCAGCGCCACCGGACCAGCCCCCAGCGCCACGGCCGCCGCGCCGCCGCCGCTGGAGCCGCCCGCCGTGCGTTCGGGGTCATACGGGTTGCGGGTGATCCCGGACAGCGGGCTGTCCGTGACGCCCTTCCAGCCGAACTCGGGCGTCGTGGTCTTGCCGAGAAACACCGCGCCGTGCTCCCGCAGCCGGGCCACCGACGGAGCGTCCTCGTCCCAGGGGCCCTCGATACGGGTGGCCAGCGAGCCGCGCCGGGTGGGGCTGCCGCGCAGCAGCAGGATGTCCTTCACCGACACCGGCACGCCGTCCACCAGACCCTGCGGCTCGCCGCGCCGCCAGCGTCGGGCGGCGGCCTCCGCCTGCTCCAGGGCCGCTTCCTCGTCCACGCGGACGAACGCGTTGACGACCGGCTCGGTCTCCTCGATCCGGGCGAGCGCCGCCCGGGTCGCGTCCACCGGACTGAACTCGCCCTTCCGGTACCCGTCGATGAGCTGCACCGCGGTAAGACTGCTGAGCGAGGTCATCCCGTCCTCCAGGTGGTCGGTGGCGCGCGTCAGAGAAACTCCCCCACCCCGCCCCTTCCCGAAACCGGGGCTCAGCCCCGGACCCCGGACCCCGGACCCCGAACGCCCTGCGGGCGTGTCCTCAATCGCCGGACGGGCTGACGTGCCCAGCGCCCGCCCCGGGCACGTACCCCAGCGACTTGTCGATCACGTTCGGCAGGGGCTTCCCCGCCGCCCACAGCTCGAAGAACTCCACGAACTGCTCCCCGAGCGCATCCCGCCACCCCACGATGTCCCCACTCATATGCGGGGACAGCAACAACCCGGGCGCCTCCCACAGCGGGCTGTCCGAAGGCAGTGGCTCCTGCTCGAAGACGTCCAGCGCCGCCCCGGCGATCGAGCGCCGCTCCAGCGCGGCCAGCAGATCCGCCTCCACGACCAACTGACCCCGCCCCACATTGATGAACCGCGCCGACGGCCGCATCAGGTCAAAGCGGCGCGCGTCGAACATCTGGCGTGTCTGCTCGGTGAGCGGCGCCACCGAAACCACCCAGTCGGCCCCGGCGAGCAGCTCGTCCAGCTCATCCTGGCCGTGCACCCTGGCCTGCCCGTGCGCCCCGTCCCGCGCCGTACGGCCCACGACCGCCACCCGCACCCCCAGCGCCGTGAGCGTCGCGGCGATCGCCTGCCCGATCGGCCCGGAGCCCACCACACACGCCCGGGTCCCCGCGACGCGCTCGGTCTCGCGGTGCCGCCAGCGCCGCTCCCGCTGGAGCGCCCAACTGCCCGGCAGGTCCTTTGCGAAGGCGAGGACCAGACCGGCTACGTACTCCGCGATAGGACGGTCGAAGATGCCTCTGGCATTGGTCACCACCGTGTCGGACTCGACCAGCTCGGGGCAGAGCAGATGGTCCGCACCGGCGCTTGCCGTATGCACCCACCGGGGCCGGGGCCCGGTGCCGGGCCAGGCATGGCGTACGGCCTGCGAGGAGAAGTCCCACACGAGCAGGACGTCGGCGTCTGGCAGCTGCTCAGCCAGCGTGTCGTCGTTGGCGTGCAGCACTCGGGCGCGCCCGGTGAGCCTGCCCAGCCGTGGCGGCGGCTCGGCGTCGAGCACCAGGAGGGTGATGTCGGACATAGCGGGGAAACCGTTTCGCAATGCGTTTCTGCTTCCCTGAGAGAAATCAGTGGGGTCCGTCTGAGATGTGGCGATTGACCACGCTGGCACCTGAACCTACCTTCGTCAATAAGGGCACTCCACAAGCCACCGAGTCCCTGAGGACGCCTCAGGCGTCCGCTCGCTCTTCTGTCCCGACGTCCCGGCGAGTGCCGGAATCTACGTACCCCTCCGGCCGACGGCCGGCCCTTCCTTCATACCTGCTCAAACTGCTGGGGCCTGTCATGGACGTCTCTTTCCTGGGTGGTCCACACCCACAACGCGGTATCGGGGTCGTCGCCCCTTTTGACTTCGCTCTCGACAGAGAGCTGTGGCGCTGGGTACCCGACGAGATCTCCCTCCATCTGACCCGTACGCCGTACGTACCCGTGGAGGTCAGCCTTGACCTCGCCCGCCTGGTCAGCGAGCACGAGACACTGCGCGATGCCGTACGGGCGCTGAACGCGGCCGAACCCGAGGTCATCGCCTACGCCTGCACATCGGGCAGCTTCGTCGACGGCATGGTCGGCGAGCGCACCATGGCCGCGGCCATGGAGGTCGCGTCCGCAGTACCGGCGCTCACCACGTCCGGGGCGCTGCTCGAGGCGCTGGCCGAGCTCGGCGCGGAGCGCATCGCGCTCGTCACCCCTTATACGGACTCGGTGACCGAGGCCCTGGAGGACTTTCTGGGCGAGGCCGGGATCACCGTCATCAGCCGTACGGGCCTGGGCCTGACCCGGCACATCTGGAAGGTGCCGTACCACGACGTGGTGGCCATGGCCAGGACCACGCTGCCCGAGGAGGTGGACGCCCTGTTCATCAGCTGCACCAACCTGCCCACCTACGACGCGATTCCTCAGCTGGAGGCCGAGCTCAGGGTGCCGGTCATCTCGGCCAACCAGGTCACGATGTGGTCAGCGCTCCGCCGTCTGGGTACGACTGCGGTGGGACCCTACCAAGCGCTGATCGACGACTCGGCGCGTCGGATCCTGCGTGGGCCGAACATCCCGGAGCCTCCGTTGCCGGAGCAGCTGCCGGGATCCGTGCAGGAGCCGCCGCTGGCGGAGCCGCCCGCGTTCCCGGAGTACCCGAGCACTGAGTAACGACGAGCACGGAGGCCGCTGATGACCGCACTTGGATTCCTCTACCCGGGCCACTCGGCGGAGGATGACTACCCGCGGATCGAGATGCTGCTCGCCAGCGACATCCGGCTGGTACTGATCCACACGGACATCGGCGAGGACGCCCACCGGGTGGACGCGCTTCTGGAGATGGGGTCGGCCGACCGGCTCGCCGCCAAGGTCGAGGAGCTGCGGTTGGCCGGGGCCGAGGCGGTGGTGTGGGCCTGCACCAGCGGGAGCTTCGTCTTCGGCTGGGAGGGCGCGCACGAACAGGTGAGGAACCTGGCCAAGGCGGCGGGTATGCCGGCCTCCAGCACGTCCTTCGCCTTCGCCCACGCGGTGCGGGAGCTGGGCGCGTCCCGGGTGGCGATCGCCGCGACCTACCCCGAGGACGTGGCGGAGCACTTCGCGGCCTTCCTCAAGGCGTCGGGCGCCGAGGTGGTCGGGACGCGGGGCAGCGGGATCATCACGGCGGCCGAGGTGGGCACCTGGGGGAGGGACGAGGTGCTGGCGCTGGCGCGCGACGGCGACCACCCGGACGCCGACGTGGTGCTGCTGCCGGACACGGCGCTGCACACGGCGGCGTACATCCGCGACCTGGAGGCGGACCTCGGCAAGCCGGTGCTCACGGCGAACCAGGTCACGGTCTGGGAGGCGCTACGCCTGGCGGGACGCCGAGCCAACTGCCCGGCGCTCGGCCAGCTCTTCGCCAAGGAACCGATCGTGCAGGTGCGGGACTAGACGGGCGGGACTAAGGGGCAGGAACACGCGGGCGGGAATAAGTGGAGTGTGCCTCCTGTTCGTACGTCGCAGAGCACGGTGACGTGTGACGTACGTATCCAGGAGGCACACCGGTGAGCGACCAGCAGACGATCCGCGGCACGGCCCAGGGAAGCGCCCCGGTCCCCCTGTCCGTACTCGATCTGGCCACCGTCGGCGCGGGCCGTACGGCCACTCAGGCGCTGCGGACCAGCGTGGAGATCGCCACGCTGGCCGAGCGGCGGGGCTTCCACCGCTACTGGGTGGCGGAGCACCACTCCATGCCCGGCGTGGCCTCCTCGTCCCCCGCCGTGATCCTGGCTCACCTCGCCGCCCACACCGAGCGCATCCGCCTCGGCTCGGGTGGTGTGATGCTCCCCAATCACGCCCCGCTGGTCATCGCCGAGCAGTTCGGCACCCTGGAGGCGCTGGCTCCGGGCCGGATCGACCTCGGCCTGGGACGCGCCCCCGGTACGGACGGCGCGACCGCCGCCGCCCTGCGCAGGACCGACCGGCCCGGCGAGGGCGCCGACGACTTCCCGCAGCAGCTCGCCGAACTGACGCACTTTCTGGACGACGACTTCCCCGACGGGCACCGGTACGCCCGCATCCACGCCGTGCCGGGTCCGATCCAGGCCACCTCACCCGGCGGCGTCCAGTCCCCGGCGCGCCCCGCCCTCTGGCTGCTCGGCTCCTCCGGCTTCAGCGCCCGCCTCGCCGGTGCGCTCGGGCTGCCCTTCGCCTTCGCCCACCACTTCTCCGCGCGGAACACCCTCCCGGCCCTCGACCTGTACCGCGAGTCCTTCCGGCCGTCGGCGGCACTCGACGCGCCGTACGCCCTGATCGGCGTCTCGGCGCTGGCCGCGGACGACGCGCGCGAGGCCCGCCGCCAGGTACTCACCGGCGCCCTGTCGATGCTCCGGCTGCGCACCGGACGGCCAGGTCTCATCCCGACACCGGAAGAGGCCGAGGCCTACGCGTTCAGCGAGCTGGAGCGGGAGTTCGTCGAGGGCTGGCTGGGCAACGTCGTGCACGGCACTCCGGACGAGGTGCGCACCGGCCTCGACGACCTGCACAAGCGCACCGGCGCCGCGGAGCTGATGATCACCGCCAACGCGCACAGCGGCGAGGCCCGGCTGCGCTCCTACGAACTGATCGCCGACGCCTACGGATTGCCCACGGCGGGCTGATCCACGGCGTCCACGGCGGGTTGATCCACGCCGGGGCGGCCCACGGTCGAAGCCGCGGGGGCCGCCGCCAGCAGTGTGGAGATACGATCCGGCGGCACCGCGCGTGAGTAGAGCCAGCCCTGCCCCGTGTCACAGCCGATCCGCCGCAGCCGGTCGGCCTGGCCCGCCGTCTCCACACACTCCGCGGTGACGGTCAGACCGAGCCGGTGGGCGAGCTGGACCAGGGCCTCCACGATGGTCTGGTCAGCGGGGTTGGGACGCTCACGGCCCTCGTCCGTGGCCTGGGCGTCCTCGTCTCCGTACTGGAAACCGCGCACGAACGAGCCGTCCAGCTTCAGTACGGACACCGGCAGGCGGCTCAGATACGCCAGGTTCGAGTACCCGGTGCCGAAGTCGTCGATGGCGATGCACACGCCCATGTCGCTGAGCGCCTGCAGCGCCTGGAGCGGGCGTCCGGCCGAGCCCATCACCGCGGACTCGGTGAGCTCCAGTTGCAGCAGGCGTGGCGGCAGCCCGGTCTCGGCGAGGATCTCCGCGACGTCCGCGACCAGGTCGGAGTCCCACACCTGACGTACCGCGACATTGACGCTGACGAACAGCGGCCGGGCGGCAGGGTGCTCCAGCTGCCAGCGCCGCGCCTGCCGACAGGCCGTACGCAGCACCCAACGGCCCAGCGGAACGATGGAGCCGTCTTCCTCAGCTAGTGAGATGAACCGATTCGGCGTAAGTGTCCCAAAGCGTGGGTGGTGCCAGCGCACCAGCGCCTCGACCCCGCGCACCCCGCCGTCCGCCATGTCCACCAGCGGCTGGTACTCCAGGGTGAACTCGCCCCGGTCGACGGCGGGGCGCAGCGTGGAGGACAGGGCCTGACGGGTCATCCGGTGGGCGTTGCGCTCCGGGTCGAAGAGCGTCCAGCGGGCCTTGCCGTCCGCCTTCGCCCAGTACAGCGTCGTGTCGGCGGCCTGCATCAGGCCGGTCGCGCTGGTGCCCGCCGCGCGCCGCTCCACCACGCCGATGGAGGCGGAGAGGGAGAGCCGCTGCCCGGACAGGTCGAAGGGCTCCTGGAGTGCGCGGAGCACGGCCTCGGCGAGGTCGGAGAGCTGCTCGGTGCCGGTGGAGTCCTCGACGAGCAGCGCGAACTCGTCGCCGCCGAGCCGGGCTACCAGCGGCGCACCGGCGGCGCCGGGGCCGCTGTGCAGGGGGCCCCAGCGGTCGTAGCCCGCCTGGTCGGCGCACTGGGTGAGGCGGGTGGCGACGGCGGCTAGAAGCCGGTCGCCGGTGCGGTGGCCGAGGGTGTCGTTGACCGCCTTGAAGCCGTCGAGGTCGAGATAGCAGAGCCCGATCCGCCCGGTGCCGGTCCCGTTGCCCGTGGCGGTGTCGTGGTATGCGGCGGCCTCGAGCGCGCCGGTGAGCCGTTCGAAGAACAGGGCGCGGTTGGGGAGCCGGGTGACCGCGTCGTGCATCTGTAGGTGGCGCAGTTGGGCCTGGAGCTCGCGGCGGGCGCTGATGTCCGTGACGGAGAGCAGTACGGAGCAGCCGCCGGGCACCGGTGAGACGGTGATCTGGGCCCACAGGGAGTGCCCGTCGGGGTGTTTGAGGCGGCGCGAACAGCGCAGCTTGGCCTGGCGTCCGCGGAGCACCTCGCGGTACGCGTGCCAGGTGCGGGCGTCCGCCGTCAGGTCCACCAGCTCCGCCGCGACCTGGCCCGCCAGCTCGGCGGGCGGGGCGCCGAGCAGGACGCCGAGCGCGTCGTTGGCGGTGGTGACGAAGCCCTCCCGGTCGACGACCGCCATCGCGAAGTGCGAGGCGAGGAACGCGGCGCGGTAGTCGTGGGGGTCGGGGGCGGAGAGGGAGGTGGAGCGGCGGGCGGGCTCGGAGCCGAGGGCGGTGGAGGGGGCCGCGGGGGCGGCGGGGAGCGCTTCGGGCGCGAGGGGGCACGGGAGGGTCTCGGGCGCGAGCGAGCCGACTGCGGGAGGACTCGCCGCAGGGGGATTGTAACGCTCCGTGAAGATCGGCCGGATGGCATCGGAGGCCGGCGCTGCCGTGGGTGTCGGCCCTTCGGACGTTCCGCTCACCACTTGCTCCCGGAGGGCAGTTGTTCTCGTACAGGTCTGATCAAGGTGGTCGGGGGTTGGCCGGCCGGAAAGTGTGCCGATCATAGAGGCTGGCTAGAGCGGCGATCCAGCTACGCCACGGGATATGGCACTCCGGAGGGACATCCACCGGACTCTGTTGCCACCACGCGCCGTTGACACCTGATCGTTTCTGCTCAGTGCTGCTCGCGGTCGGCTTACTCGCGACAGCCATGGGATCGATTGTGCCGTGCTCTGTGACTTTCCGTGAGCGTCTGGCGTGTCACTCCCTCACTCGACTGGGGTACCTAAAACAGGCGAACACCAACAAACCTGCACAGGCTGGGTGGGGTCTCTCGTAATCCGCACCCGGAGGTTGACGTGGAGCGTCAGCTCCCCTCGCGGGATCTCCCCCGTGGAGGGGGGTGGTCCCCGCACACCCGCAGGCTCGCGGCCGCGTTCACCTCGCTGGCCGCCCTGGCCGCCACCTCCCTGGTCGCGGGCCCGGCCATCGCCGAGTCACAGCCGAGCCCCTGTGTCCTGGAGCGCACGGCCGCACACCACTCGGAGGGCCTGGACACCTGGAACGACCACTACCCCCGCCCCGAGCGGCACCTCGACGCGGTGATGATCTTCCTGTCGTTCCCGGACTCGGAGCCCAGGACCACCCCGCGGGAGCTGACCGCCGACTACTTCCCCGCCACCAGCCAGTTCTTCGAGCGGGCCTCCTACGGCAGGTTCGCGCTGCGGCCGCACCCGGGGCGGCAGTGGGTCGAGATGCCGCAGGACTCGGTCTCGTACGAGATAGAGCGCGACTGGGCCCCGGAGCGTCGGACCGGCTACCTCCGCGACGCGATCGCGGTGGCCGACCCCTCGGTGGACTTCGGCCAGTACGACATCGTCTACCTGGTGGCCGACCCGCACGCGCCCGGCGTCGACTCCGACGCGACCAAAGTCGTCAACTTCGACCGGCCGATGCGCGCCGACGGCACCGACATCCGGCGGATCGTCACCGTCTTCGAACAGCACCCCCCGGACCGCAACGTGCTGGCCCACGAGACCGGACATGTCTTCGACCTGCCCGACCTGTACAACCGTCCGGTGGACGGCAAGGGTGACTGGGACACCCACGTCGGCGACTGGGACCTCATGGGCAGCCAGTTCGGGCTCGCGCCGGATCTGTTCGGCTGGCACAAGTGGAAGCTGGGCTGGCTGGACACGCGGCAGGTCGCCTGTGTCGAGAGCGTGGGCGTAGGGGACACCACCCTGGTCACCCTGCAACCGCTCGCGGCTCCGCCGACGCGGGGGCACACGGGGGGTACCCGGCTGATCGTCCTCCGTACCGGCAAGAACAGCGTGCTCGCCATCGAGGCCCGCGCTGCCGTGGGGAACGACCGTACGACCTGCTCCGAGGGCGTGCTGATCTACCGCGTACGCAACCAGACGGCGTCCGGGGCCGGGCCGGTGGAGGTCGTCGACGCCCACCCGGATACCGAGGCCTGCCGGGGCGGCTCCGTGTACGCGCCGCTGGCGGACGCGCCGGTGCGGGTGGGGGAGAGCTTCACCGTGCCGGGGGAAGGGGTCAGGGTGCAGGTGATGGACCGGACGGGTTCGGGGGCGTGGACCGTGAAGATCACGACGTAAAAGGGGAGGGGCTCGGCAGGGCACACGAAAGGCCCCTCACTCGCGTGAGGGGCCTTTCGCCGTCTGTGCGCCGCCAGGGACTCGAACCCCGGACCCGCTGATTAAGAGTCAGCTGCTCTAACCAACTGAGCTAGCGGCGCCTGCTGACGTCGTAGACCTTAGCACCCTGATCCGGGCGAGGAAAAATCGATATATGCACAGCGGCGCGAGCCGCCCGCACTCCCGCCCAGAGCAGCGCCTCAGCCCCCGGCAGCCACGGGTGCCGGGTGTCAGGGGCGACCAGCCAGCGCGAGCCGAGATGACTGCCGGCCGCCGCGTCCGGGTCGGTGACCAGCGGCGGGACCGTCACCGCGTCCCCGGCGCCGTGGCAGAGCGGCAGCGGCACGGCGGGGCTCCACTCCTCCCACTCCAGCAGCGACGGCAGCCGCTGAGCGGTACCCGGCGCGGCGAAGAGCAGCAGCCGCCCACGACGGGCGGCGACCGGCCCCGTCCCCGGGCCCTCGCCCCATAACCGGTCGAGCATGACCCGCCCGAAGACCGCGGGCACACTCACCACGTCGTACGCGACCCCGCAGGGAACGACGACGGGCGCGGTCGGCCGCGCCTCCCAGAGCGCGAGCGTGCTGCGCGGGTAGGGGGTGGCGGAGGCGAGCCAGGCCAGGCCTTCGGGGGTGGTGAAGGTGGCGGGGTGGCTGATGGGGTGGTCGCTGGGGTGGTCGCTGGAGGTGGGGCCATCGGCGGTGTGGACGTGGCGGACGCGCTGGGGTGCGGACATGCCGACATGTCTACCGCCGGTAAGGATTTCGTCGCCGACAGTTGCCGGAAACCAGGACAGCGCGCGACCGGAGGAGTACCTTGCCAGCGCGTACGCGTCCGAGGTGTGGAGCGCGGTTGTGTCAGGTCAGGTGGCGGGTGAAGAAGCGGGTCGCGCTGTCCAGTTCGAAGCGGGGGATCTCCGCGTGCTTGCCGGGATTGGCGTGCAGGGTCTTCTCGGGTGAGGCCAAGGCGTCGAACAGGGCCAAGCTCTGGGCCCGCGGCACCCGTTCGTCGTCCCACTGCATCAGGAACTCCACCGGGACCGTGATCCGCGCGGCCGCCTCGGCTGATGCCAGCGCCCCGCCCAGGCCCAACACCGCGGCACGGACCCGGGGTTCCGCGGCGACGAACGGTACGCCGAGTCCGCAGCCCAGCGACACGCCCCAGTAGCCCACCGGGCCAGCGCCGACGTCGTCGAGTCGCTGGACCGCGTCCAGGACCGCCCGCCATTCCGGGACGGTCCGGCGGGCTACGAGCGCCTGGAATTCAGCGATCAGCGGAGCCCGGTCTTCCCCAGCCTCCACGCGAGCCTGGTTCTCGGTCGCGATCCGGTGGTACTCCTCGTCCTGGGGCCGGTCGCCATGGCCGGGGACGTCGACGGCCACCACCGCGAAACCGCACTCGGCCACGAACCGGTGCGCACGGGCGACGATGCCGGGGGCCTTCTTGTGCTGCCCACCGCCGTGTCCCATCAGGATCAGGGGGCGCGTACCCGTGGCGCCTTCTGGCGTCCACAGCACGCCAGGAATCTCGCCGAGGGCGGTATTGAGGGCGGTATCGAGGGTGAAGAGCTGTTCGGAAACGCCGTCGGAGGACGACTCGGACGGCGAAGCAGACGACGTGGACGGCGAAGCAGAGGTGAAGCGCATAGCGGTTCAGGCCTTTCGGGGTGCCTTCTTCGGGCCCTCCCCAGGCCGTGCTTGACCGTGCTTGGCCGTAGTCGACCGTGCTAGGTCGTCGTGCAAGGGAGGGAGGCCCGATCTGTCACAGGGTTGATCGGTCTCACCTCCTCAGGTCGCAGCTGCGCACGGAACGCCGTCGAACGTATCACGGCGGCCCAGTTGGCCATCCCCCACCGCGGGGTGAACGCTGCCTGACGCGGCGCTAGTCGGCGCTAGTCGGGGGTGTTCGCCCGCAGCAGCTCGCGGCCGAATTCGACCATGCGCTTCGCGTAGTCCTCGGTCCACTCGGCCCGCTCCGCGATCGCCGCGGGCGTCAGCCGGTCGAAGCGCCGGGGGTCGGCCAACTGGGCCGCCGCGATGGCCTGGAACTCCATGGACCGGTCGGTGGCGGTCCGGAACGCGTGGGTGAGCTCGGTGGCCCGTGCCAGCAGTTCCCGGGGGTCCTCGATCGACTCCAGGTCGAAGAAGTGCTCCGGGTCGGCGGAGGCCTCCGCAGGCTCGAAGAGCAACGGTGCGGGTCGCAGCCGTGGCTCGGTGCGCTCGGGCTCCGCCATAGGTTTTCTCCTCCTCGTACGTGTGCGCCTTCCATTGTCCCGTAGCGCGCAAGTACGCCCACCCGCTACCGGCAGCGGTCCGCCGCCTCGATGATGCGCGCCGCCTCGCCCAGGGCGGCACGCAGCACCGTCGGGTCCGTGACCGGGCCGGTGTCGGCGGGCGGGAGGAGCCAGCCCGTCCCGGTGACCGGGGGCGCTGGGTCGTGGGGGCGGTTGCCGCCGAAGGTCTGGGTGCAGGCGCTGCCCGGCAGGTCCCAGGCGTCGGCGGTGCCGGGCGGTACCAGGAAGCCGAGGGTGTCACAGCCGCCGTCGTGCAGTACGGGGCCGATGGCCGGAGTCGCGCTGCGGCGCAGGATGTCCACCGCTTCCAGGCCCTGGCGGGCGGGCACGGTCACCAGGTCGCAGTCAGCGCCGCAGCCAGCGTCGCAGTCCGCAGGGTGCGGGGGGTGCGAGGGTTCGCCGCCGAAAGGGGCCTCCCCGCCGAAAGGGGCCTCCCCGCCGGGAGTGGCGGAACGGTCCTGCAAGGGGGCGTGCTGTGCGGTCGAGGCCGTTGTGGGTGACGTCTGTGCCGCCGTCGCTCCGGCGCCGCCGTTTTCCGTTCCGGACTGCAACAAGGGAACCCCTCCTCGCTCGAGAGGGCGCGGGGTAGCCCCCTCTCCGTACGGTTCAACGCTGGACCGCGTCAACAGCTACGGCGGTACGCCGCCTCATTGAGTGGCAGTTCATGGCAGAACCTGGGTGAGATTTCCGGTTTGTAGCCAAACTCCGCATAGCGGCCCTGACCCAGCCGGTACGTTCAGGCTCCGTCGGAGCAGGGGGCGGTCCACGGGCCGCACCCGCACCCGCACTACTCCGGCACTGAACCGCATGAGAGGCCGTGGCCATGGCGTCGTCACGAATGGCACCGTCAGCAGGGTCCCCCCGACCGAACCTCGCCTTCCGGCGGCTGCGCGGACAGCTCTCACCGGGGGAGTTCGCCTCGGTGGTGCGCCGGGCGGCCCGGGAGATCGAGGAGCACGTCGCGTGTGACGCGCGGTATATCGGGCGGGTCGAGTCGGGTGAGATCCGCTGCCCGAACTACGCGTACGAGCGGGTCTTCCTGCATATGTTCCCGGGCCGGACGCTGATGGACCTCGGGTTCGCACCACGGGAGACGGTACGAGGACGGGGGGCGCGTGGCGTTGCCAGTGAGCCCCCCGCACACACCACGCTCCAGAACGCGTGGGGGGCCACGGTCGCCCCGGAACAGAGCACACACTGCACACAGAGTGATGAGGAGAGCGACGTGCTGCGTCGCGCGTTCATGACCGGCGGCACAGCCACCGTGGCCGCCGCCTCGCTGGGCCTCAGCGGCCTGGCCGCCGGACTAGGCGGCGGCGCCGCCGAAGCCGCGACCCCCGGCTCGTCCGGTCCCGGCCCGTCCGGCCCCGCCCCGCGCCCCGGAGGCGCCCGGGGCAAGGCGGGCCGCGCCGAGGCCGCCGCCGCGGAGGAGGCCGTACGCCGGATTCGGCTCCTGGACGACCGGCACGGCGCCGACGGCCTCTACCAGCGGGCGGCGACCGAACTGCGTACCGCCTACGCGTTGCTCGACGCGGGGGCGTACCGGCAGTCCACAGCGGACCGGCTGCACACCAGCGCCGGTGAACTGGCCATCACCGTGGGCTGGCTGGCCCATGACTCGGGGCGCTTCGGCGACGCGCGCTCGCACTACGCGGAGGCGCTGGCGACCGCGCGGATGGCCGGGGACACGGCCCTGGAGGCGCACGCGTTCTGCAACATGTCCTTCCTCGCCCGGGACGCGGGCCGCCATCGCGAGGCGGTACGGGTCGCCCAGGCCGCGCAGCGGTCCGCCGAGGCGTGCGGTTCGGACCGGTTGCTCTCGCTGCTCGCGCTGCGTGAGGCGGGCGGCTGGGCGGGGCTCGGGGACAGCGGGGCGTGCGGGCAGGCGCTGGCCCGAGGCCGGTCCCTGTTCGAGCGTGGCGCCTCGGACGCGGACCCCGAGTGGATGACCTTCTACGGAGAGGCCGAGCTCGCCGGGCTCGAGGCGCAGTGCTGGTCGGCGCTCGGGGACTGGCCGCGCGCGGCGCGGCAGGCCCGGTACGCCGCCGCGCTACAGAACCCGCACTTCACGCGGAACCTCGCGCTGTACACCTCGGAACTCGCCGACGACCTGGCGCGCGCGGGACAGCCGGACGAGGCCGCGTTGGCCGGGCACCAGGTCCTCGACCTGCTGCACGAGGTCCAGTCGTCCCGGGTCCAGGCGATGCTGGCCCGCACCAGCCGCGTACTGGCCGATCACCGGCGGGTCGCGGAGGTCGACGGCTTTCTGGCCCGCCACGCGGCACTGCCGCGTACGGCCTGACCGCCAACCCCGAACCGCTAACCGGCTAACGGACCGACGGGGAGGGGTGTCACCCGTCCAAGTGCCCCGTATCGTTCCACGACTCGATCGCCGGGTCCCCGTACGCCCAGCCCAGGATCGACAGCGAGGTCGGGCTGAGGCGGATGCGGGCAGCGAAGTCGAGCGGCAGACCCAGCCAGCGGGCGCCTATGGCGCGCAGCATGTGGCCGTGCGCGAAGATCAGGACGTCGCGGTCCGCCGAGCGGGCCCACTCAACGACCTCGTCCGCGCGTGCGGTGAACTGGGCGAACGTCTCCCCTTCGGGTACGCCATCACGCCAGATGAGCCAGCCGGGGCGCACCGCGTGGATATCGGCGGGCGCCATGCCCTCGTACGCGCCGTAGTCCCACTCCATCAGGGTGTCCCACTCCTTCGCGCGCTCCCCGAAACCGGCGATGTCGCACGTCTCACGCGCGCGCAGCAGCGGGCTGGTGCGCACCTCCACGTCCGGGAGGCCGTTCCAGGGGGCGCCCTGGAGCCGGTCGCCCAGCAGCCGGGCGCCGCGCCGTCCCTCGTCCAGCAGCGGGATGTCCGTCCTGCCGGTGTGCTTTCCGGCCAGCGACCATGCGGTCTGTCCGTGCCGGGCCAGCAGGATGCGCGGTGCCATGAGGCCCCTCCCAGGGGTGTGAACAGTAGGTGGACAGGCCGCGGCCCATCCGTCCCATCATCTCCCTCCCATCATCGCGCACCGTGGCCAACCGGCCCGCCGCGCAACCTCTCAGCCGATCTCTGCGTCTTAACCGCACAAAGCTCCAGGCGTACGCCTACCGGGGTGGCGGCGTCGTCCCGCTCGCCAACCCGTAGGGTGGACGACCGGCCCGACCAGCCTTCGGTCGCCGAGCACACAGAGGGGAAGCGATCGGATGCCGCGTAACGGGGTGCCGCACGCCGACGGGCGGCCTCGGGTATGGAGCGAGCTCCCGCTGATCGCCGTGGTGTACGTGGCGTACTCGCTGGGGCGGCTGGTCGTCCGCGGAGACGTGTCCACCGCCATCGACAACGGCCTGGCGATCCTCCGCTTCGAGAAGGCCCTCTCCCTCAACGCCGAGCACCCGCTCAACCGGCTCTTCACCGAGCAGCCCTGGCTGGGCATACCCGCCGACTTCGCCTACGCCTCGCTGCACTATGTCGTGACGCCCGCCATCCTGGTGTGGCTGTTCCGGAGCCGGGCCGTCCACTACCGCGCGGCCCGCACCTGGCTGATGGTGTCCACGCTGATCGGCCTGGTCGGCTTCACACTGATGCCGACCTGCCCGCCGCGGCTGCTCGACGCGAGCTATGGCTTCGTCGACACCATGGCGCAGTACAGCTCGTACGGCTGGTGGGGCGCCGAGGCGAGCGCGCCGCGCGGCCTGGGCGGCATGACCAACCAGTACGCGGCGATGCCCAGCCTGCACGTCGGGTGGTCCCTGTGGTGCGGGGTGATGCTCTGGCAGCACGGTCGTACGCCGCTGATGAAGACGCTCGGCGTCGCCTACCCGCTGCTGACCACGATCGTCGTCATGGGCACCGCCAACCACTACTTCCTGGACGCGGTCGCGGGGGCCGCCGTCATGGGGCTCGGCCTGCTGCTCACCAAGCCCGCGCTGCGGCTCTCCCACCGGGTGCGGTCCCGCCTCGCACCGGTAACGGCGAGCGCGTCCGCCACTTCGACCCCGGTTGTCAGTGGTGGATGCGAGACTTCCGCAGGTGAGCGAATTCCCCATCAGCGCGGGACCGACAGCGGTCCCGCCGACGCGGACATCGGAGCCGGAAGCGGCACCGGCGCTAGCGGCGGAACAGGCGGAACAGGCGGAACAGGCGGTAGCGGCGGGACAGGCGGCAGCGGCGACACCAGCGATACCGCTGCGACAGCGGCTCGCTGAGCTGCGCGGCCCGGCGGCTTTGCCCAAGCCGCTGGACGCCCGCGCGCTGGCCGCGCTCGCCGCCAACCCCGGCTGCCGACGGCGCGCGCTGCTGGACGGCGCCGGGATCGACAAGTCCGTACTGGCGACGGCGCTCGGCTCGCCTTCCGGGTTCGGGCAGTCGCAGTTCGCGTTCGTCCGGGGGAACGCCTTCGAGGCGCGCGTCAAGGCGGACGGCGGCGCCGAGCTGCTGCGCCTGGTGTACGAGCGGGTCGGCGGTGGCCCCGAGGCGGTGCCCGGTGCGGTGGCCACCCCGGACCTCGCGGCCGTGGGGCCCGAGGGCCGGGCCGCGCGTACCGCGCTCGCCCTGAAGGAGGCCTCCGAGGCGGGGGGCTGGGCGCTGCTCGACCATCCGATGCTGGCGCTCGACGTCGCCGGGTCGGTGGCGTTTCTGGAGCCGGACGCGGTGGTGGTGCACCCGGACGGACACTGGACGGTCATCGAGATCAAGTCGTTCCCGATGATCGACGGCTCGGCTGACGCGGCGAAGGTGGGTGCGGCGGCCCGGCAGGCGGCGGTGTACGCGCTGGCGCTGGAGCGGGTCGCCGAGCGGGTCGCGGAGCAGGCGGCCGGGACCCCGGCCGCGCCCCTGGCCACGCCCCCGCCCCCGCCCCTGCCCCGCGTGCGCCATCGGGTGCTGCTGGTCTGCCCCAAGGACTTCTCCAACCTCCCGACCGCCTCGGTCGTCGACGTCCGTAAGCAGCTGTCCGTCACCCGGCGCCAACTGGCCCGGCTGACCCGGATCGAGGACATCGCCGCCGCGCTGCCACCCGGCACGACCTTCGACCCGGAGCGTCCGGCCGAGGAGCTGACGGCCGCGGTCGAGTCGGTGCCCGCGGCGTACGCCCCGGAGTGCCTGGCCGCCTGCGAGCTGGCCTTCCACTGCCGCGCCAGGGCCCGCGAGGAGGGCGCGGTGACCCTGCTCGGCCGCTCCGTACGGGGCGAGCTCGGGGAGCTGACGACGGTGGCCGGGGTGCTCGCGGCGGCCTGTGAGGCGTCGGGCGACCGGGACGAGCTGGCAGAGCTCGACGATCCGACCGTGCACGCCCTGCGCCGTGCGGCGGTGCTGCGTGCTGAGGCGCTGGGTGCTGAGGCGCTGGGTGAGGTGGCGGGCGTATGTCGCTGATCAGCACCCTGGCCCGCCTGGAGGCCGTACAGACCGGCCGGGCCCAGCCCGTGGCCACCGTCCGCCACCGCCACCTCGCCGACCACCCACTCGTGTTCGTGCCTCTGACAACCGCAGGCGAGGCAGGCGCCCCCCTGGGCGCGCTGGTCGGGACCGAGCGCGACGCGCCCCGGCTGCTCGTCGTGCCCCAGCCGCGCGACCGCGAGCTCAGGTTCGCGTTCCTCGCCGAGCTGGCGGAGGTCGTGCTGCCGTACGTCGACGGGTTCGCGGCGGACACCGAAGCCGCCGAGCGCAGTGAGAGCGACCCGGAGACCGGCAAGCGCGTCAAGGTCGAGGTCGAGCTGTGCACGGACGCCCCGCAACTGGTGGTGCCCGGCCGGGCGGGCGTGGAGTTCGTCCGGCTGCTGGGCCGGTCGATGCGGTTCAGGCGCACCGCCGAACAGGACCCGGACACGCCCTACCCCGCACCGCCCCGCGTCCCGCTGCTCGGCCGCTGGCTGACGCACTTCGGGGAACGGGCCAGGGTGCCCGGCTCCGCCCTGCTGACGGCCATGACGGACCTGCTGTCCCGGCACTGGGCGAGCGGCCAGTCCAGCCTGGAGGACCAGCACCTGGGCGCGCTGCTCGCCTGGATCGACCCGCCGCCCGGGGAGCGCGGCGCCGACGCGGCGCTCCGTGCCGAGCTGGCCAGGGACGCCCAGGGCCAACTGGTCTGCCCGCCCGCGGGCCCGGCCACCGACCCGGCTTTCGACAACAAGCTGCTGGCTCCCGCCATCGAGCGCTACGACCGCGCCCGTACGGCCCTCGCCGCCGCCGAGGACGGCCTCGCCGCCGACCAGCGGCTGGCCGAACTGACCGCCGCCGAGCACGCGATCCGTACCCTCGTCGAGAGCCGGACCCGCCCCACCTGGGACGCCGTCTGGCGAGGCCTGGACCTGCTGCGGGAGCTGCCCGAAGGCGATCGCGCGGCCGAGCGCTGGACCCGCGACCGCTGGTCGTACACCGGCCACCGCGACCGCGTCCTGGCGGGCGAACCCCCGCAGCCACGCCACGACGACGCGGTCACCGCGGCCAACAAACTCGCCGCCCGCGAGACGGCACAGGCCCGCCTTGAAGCCCAGGAGGCGCTGGACGACCCACTGGTGATGGCCGGGCGCCGACTCGCCGGAGAGGCCTTCGCCGGTGAGGTCACCGACGTGGTCATGGCGTACAGCGAGAGCAAGCGCCCGAGCCCACGGCCGCTGATCACGGTGCGCACCGAGGACCGGCCGCACCTCGGCGAGCGGGCCAAGGTCTACCGCTCACTGGCGGGCAAGCCACAGTCAGCCCAGTTCGTGGCGTACGAGCCGGACGGCGCGGTGGTGCTGCGGCTGCTGGACAAGATGGGGCGGAGCAAGGAGCCGGACGAGGGGTCGGTGCCGGAGAAGGGCGAGCGGGTCTGCTGGACCCTGTTCGACCACGCGCCGAGGGGCGGACCCGCGCTCCCCGAGCCGGAGGACACCCCGTGGACCCACGGCGGGCCCCCGGACGCCTCCGGCGCGGTGGCCGTGCCGCTTCCTGACCCGGTGACCGAGGAGGACATGCTGTGACGGAACCCATCGGCGCCGGGTCCATCGGCGCTGGGCCCAGCGCCGCTGAGTCCTTCGACCCCGGGGCCGCCGCCGACGAGGCGACCCGCGCGATCCTGCGGGACACCCTGCGCGGCGGCGCGCGCGGCGTGGTCGTGGACTCGCCGCCGGGCGCGGGCAAGTCCACGCTCGTCGTCAACGCCGCCCTGGAACTGGCCGCCGCCGGGCGCCCGTTGATGGTCGTCGCGCAGACCAACGCCCAGGTCGACGACCTGGTGCTGCGGCTCGCCGAGAAGCAGCCCGAGCTGCCCGTCGGGCGGCTGCACAGCAGCGAGGCCGACCCGTACGACAAGGCACTGGACGACCTGGCCCACGTACGGAAGTCAGCGAAGGCGTCCGAGCTCGCCGGACTCGACGTCGTCATCTCCACCGCGGCCAAGTGGGCGCACGTCAAGGGTGCCGAGCCCTGGCAGCACGCGATCGTGGACGAGGCCTATCAGATGCGCTCGGACGCGCTGCTCGCCGTGGCGGGTCTGTTCGAGCGGGCCCTGTTCGTGGGCGACCCCGGTCAGCTGGACCCGTTCGCGATCGTCGGGGCCGAGCAGTGGGCCGGACTGTCCTACGATCCGTCCGCGAGCGCCGTGAACACCCTGCTCGCGCACAACCCGGAGCTGCCGCAGCACCGTCTCCCGGTGTCCTGGCGACTGCCCGCGTCGGCCGCGCCGCTGGTGAGCGACGCCTTCTACCCCTATACGCGGTTCCGCAGCGGCACCGACCACGGCGACCGGACGCTGCGCTTCGGGGTCGCCGCCGACGGCTCCGCGCCCGACCAGGTGATCGACGAGGCGGCCGCGTCGGGCTGGGGCCTGCTCGAACTGCCCGCCCGCCACACCCCGCGCACGGACCCCGAGGCGGTACGGGCCGTGGCCCGCGTCGTCCGCCGCCTCCTGGACCGCGGCGGCGCCACCCTCAGCGAGCGCGCCCCGGACCCCGCCCCGCTCACCCCCGACCGCATCGCCGTCGGCACCGCCCACCGCGACCAGGCCGCCGCGGTCCGCGCCGCACTGGCCGACCTCGCCGTCACCGGCGTCACGGTCGACACCGCCAACCGACTCCAGGGCCGCGAGTACGACGTCACCGTCGTCCTGCACCCGCTCTCCGGCCGCCCCGACGCCACCGCCTTCCACCTGGAGACCGGCCGCCTGTGCGTCCTGACCTCCCGGCACCGGCACGCCTGCATCGTCGTCTGCCGCGCGGGCGTCGCCGAACTCCTCGACGACCACCCCTCGACCGAGCCGGTCCAACTCGGCGTCACGATGAAGTTCCCCGACGGCTGGGAGGCCAACCACGCGGTACTGGCGCGGCTGGCCGAGCACCGCGTTGAGTGGCGGCCGTAGCGGCGGCCGTAGCGGCGATAATGGGCCCGTGGCCAGGAGAAAGCGGGAGAAGCGCGAGAAGCGGGAAGCGGAAACCGTCGTCGAGAACGTGGACGGCGGGCTGGCCGAGCTGGTGCCGGACCCGGAGCGGCGCCGGGCCTGGACGCTCCTGCTGGACGGCGCGCCGCAGTCCCATGTGGACCTCGACGACCCGACGTACCTCGACTTCGCCTACCAGCGCAGGCTCGGCCACATCGTCGACCTCGTCGCACCGCCCGGCAAGCCACTGCGCGCGGTGCACCTGGGCGGCGGCGCCTTCACGCTGGCCCGCTATGTCGCCGCCACCCGGCCGCGCTCCACCCAGCAGGTCGTGGAGCGGGACGCGGCGCTGGTCCAGCTGGTGCGCCGCGAGCTGCCGTTGGACGGCAACGCGCGGGTACGGGTACGTGCCGCCGACGCCAGGCAGACGCTCGCCAAGATCCCCGACGGCTGGGCCGACCTGCTGATCGCCGATGTGTTCAGCGGCGCCAGGACCCCGGCCCATCTGACCAGTACGGAGTTCCTCCACGAGGTACGCCGGGTCATCAGCCCCGGCGGCCACTACGCGGCGAACCTCGCCGACGGCCCGCCGCTCGCCCACCTGCGCGGCCAGATCGCCACGGCCGCCGCCGTCTTCCCCGAACTCGCGCTCGCCGCCGACCCGGCCGTGCTGCGCGGGAAGCGCTTCGGCAACGCCGTACTGCTCGCGTCCGACCGGGAGCTGCCGATCGCCGACCTGACCCGGCGCATCGCGAGCGACCCGCACCCGGGGCGGGTCGAACACGGCCGGGCGCTGCGGGACTTCACGGGCGGAGCGGCCGCCGTGACCGACGCGGCCGCGGTCGCCTCACCGGCACCACCGCCCGACGCCTTCAAGTAAACGCGAGGCCGGTACGGGCTGATGAACACGAGGCCGGTACGGGCCGAGGTTCGGTCAGCGTTCGTCGATCTCCACCAGCGGCGCGTGGTTGTGCCAGGTACAGAACACCGAGACCTCGCGGTCGCCCCGGGTGAAGGTAACCCTGATCCACTTCGGCTGCTTCCACACCTGCATCTGCCAGCCGGAGTTCGGCGTCGCCGAGACCAACTCGGCCGACGACTCCCCGATATCGAAGACGACCCGGCCGCCCGCGGCGGTGTAGCCCTTCACCGTGCCGGTGGAGGCCGTCGCCGTCGCCGAGGGCGAAGCGCCGCTGTCCGGTGTGCGGGACGGACGGCCGCTCGCCCCGTCCGCCGAGGCGCCGCTCGACGGCCGGTCCGTCGCGCGGGACTTGTCGTCCTTGGGCGGCGGCGTCCCACGCTCCGTCGCGCTGGCCGTCGCGGATTCCTGGGGGCGTCGTGTGGAATCCGACTGCGGGCGGTCGTCGTCGCCGTGGCGCGAACCCTCCGTCGGGTCGTCCTGCGGCAGTCCCGCGATGGGCAGCGCGCGCGGCCGGTCGTACGCCGTCCCCGACATCACCGTATGCACGCCCCACCAGGACAGCGTGACCGCTGCCGCGGTGGCGCAGGCCCAGGCGGCGCCGTGTGTCAGTGCTCTTCGCATCGCGCGGGCCATACTGCCGCATGCGGGGCGCCGTGTGCAGAGGTGTCCGGATGACGACCAGGGCCGGCCGGACAGGCCCTGGCGTCCTGGCGGCAACTCCGGTCGCCCGTATGGCGTACGGTGCCGCCCATGGCAAGTGTGCTCGTCGTCGAGGACGATCAGTTCGTACGCTCCGCCCTCATCCGGCATCTGACCGAGGCCTCGCACACCGTACGGAGCGTCGGCACCGCCCTTGAGGCGCTGCGCGAGGTCGCCCATGTCCGCTTCGACCTGGTGATCCTGGATCTGGGGCTGCCCGATCTGGACGGGGCGGAGGCGCTGAAGATGCTGCGCGGGATCACCCAGGTACCGGTGATCATCGCGACGGCCCGGGACGACGAAGCCGAGATCGTCCGGCTGCTCAACGACGGCGCGGACGACTATCTGACCAAGCCGTTCTCGGTGGAGCACCTGTCGGCGCGAATGGCCGCGGTGCTACGGCGCGCGGGCGCGCGGGGCGGCGGCGAGCCGCCCGTGTCCCGGACCCTCACGGTGGGCGGGCTGCGTATCGACCCGCTGCGCCGCCAGGCGGAGTTGGACGGTACGGCCCTGGATCTGACCCGGCGCGAGTTCGACCTGCTGGCCTTCCTCGCGGGGCGGCCCGGAGTCGTCGTCTCGCGCAGGGAACTGCTCTCCGAGGTCTGGCAGCAGTCGTACGGGGATGACCAGACCATCGACGTACATCTGTCGTGGCTGCGGAGGAAGTTGGGCGAGACGGCTGCCAAGCCGCGCTATCTGTACACCCTGAGGGGGGTGGGCGTGAAGCTGGAGCCGCCCCAGGCTGGCCCGCCACACCCAGGCCCGCCCCAGCAGCCAGGCCCGCCGCGATGAGATGGGCGCTGGTCAGGGTCTGTCTGGCGGTCACGGCGATGGTGGTGATCGCCTTCGCGGTCCCGCTGGGCCTGGTCATCAAGGAGATGGCGAGCGACCGGGCGTTCTCCAGCGCCGAGCGGCAGGCCGCCGCCATCGGGCCCACCCTCTCCATCACCACCGACCGTGACCAGCTGACCCGGGCCGTCGCCTCCACCCAGGCAGGCGCCGACGGCCGGATGGCCGTTCACGTCCCCGCCACGGGGGACGCGCCCGCGCTGGAGATCGGCCGCCGCCGGGCCACCCAGCGGGACCTGGCCACCAGCCGCGAGACGGGCAGCGCGGCCATCGCGGACGCGCCCGGTGGCTCCGTACTGCTGCAACCCACCGCGCTGAACACCGGCAGTATCGCGGTCGTCGAGGTCTTCGTGCCCGAGGACGAGGTCACCAACGGCGTGACCACGGCCTGGACGGTGCTCGCCGGGGTCGGGATCGCGCTGATCGTCGGCTCGGTCGCGGTCGCCGACCGGCTGGGCGTACGCATGGTCCAACCGGCCAGGCGACTGGCCGACGCGGCACAGGACCTGGGCGCGGGGCAGCTCACCGCACGGGTCCCCGAGGAGGGCCCGACCGAGCTGAAGTCAGCGGCTGTCGCCTTCAACTCGATGGCTGACCAGGTAGTGCGGCTGCTGGCCAACGAACGTGAGCTGGCCGCCGATCTCTCGCACCGGCTGCGTACACCGCTGACCGTGCTGCGGCTGAACGCGGCCTCGCTGGGCGAAGGACCCGCCGCCGACCAGACCCGGGCCGCGGTCGAGCAACTGGAACACGAGGTCGACACGATCATCCGCACCGCGCGCGACGCCAAGTCGGTACCCGGGCAGGGCGGCGTGGACTGTGACGCGGCCGCGGTGATCCGGGAGCGGATGGAGTTCTGGTCGGCGCTCGCCGAGGACGAGGGCCGCGAGGTGCGCGTCGCGGGTGTGGACCGTCCGGTACGGGTCCCGGTGGCGCGGGCCGACCTGAGCGCGGCGCTGGACGCCCTGCTCGGCAACATCTTCCGGCACACCCCGGAGGGCACCGCCTTCGCGGTGGATGTGCACAGCGGTGGGGCCGATACGAACTCGGTGATCGTGCTGGTCTCGGACGCCGGTCCTGGCATCACGGACCCGGAGGCCGCGTTGGCGCGCGGCGGCAGCCCGGGTGGGTCCGGGGCCCTGGGGTCGACCGGGCTTGGCCTGGACATCGTGCGGCAGTTGGCGGAGGGCACGGGCGGCGACGTACGGATCGGCTCGTCGGTGCTCGGCGGCACGGAGGTCCGGATCTGGCTTCAGCTGGACGGACGGCGGGTGGCGTCGGGGCGGCGGGGGCATCGGGGGGCGGTACGGGGACGTAACCGGAGCGCGGCTTCCGCTTAGGGGCTGCGGATTCCGCTCGGGCCGCGGTTTCCGACAGGGCCGCGGCGTGGGCTCAGCCGCCAGGGCCGTACGGGGGATTCGGGCGGCGGCACGCCGTGCCGTCACCCCGTATACCCCTTCGTGACAGATAGTCAGATTATCGGCTGATCAATCCGACATCTCCACGGAGGAACCCGCATGACCGCTGCCCGACCACTCCTGCGCACCACCGTCCGCACCACCGCCCGCACCACGGTCCGCACCACCATCGCCGGGCTCGCCCTAGCGGGCGTCACCCTCGCGGGCGCGCCCGCGGCCGTCGCCGCTCCCGGTGACAACGGGGACGTCAAGATCCACAAAGAAGGTACGCCGACGGACGACCCGCGCAACGAGCCCAAGGTGTGCAAGTTCTACCTGGCCGCGTTCAACTTCGACACGCTCCAGGAAGTCACCTGGGAGATCGTCCCCCAGCCGATGAAGAACGACGGAGCGAGCCTCGACGGGTCGATCACGCTCGCCACCGGAACCGGACACACCGACACGCTCACCCTGCCGAACGGCATGTACAAGCTCACCTGGACCTTCGAGGGAGCCTCCGGCGCCGGAAAGATGAAGGTGTTCCAGGTGGACTGCCCGCCCAACGGCAACGGCAACGGCAAGCCGCCGAACGGCGGTGTGGGCGCGGGCGGCGGCGGAGCGGCCGACACGGTCGAGGCCGCCAGTGCCACCAGCCCGTTCAGCGTCGGTACGGCGCTCGCGGCGGGCGTCGCGGGGACGGCCGGGCTGATCTTCATTCGTCGGTCCCGCCGTCGCAACGATGGCGCGGCGTAGCCCCTGGTCCCGGTACTCGCGCAGGCGCAGGCGCCTCCTCCGTCTCACCAGGACGGTCGTGGTGGCCCTGTCGCTGGTCGTCGGCGGCATCTGGTGGGCCCAGGACGGCGAGCCGTCCGGGAAGCCCCCGATCGCCGCCGACCCCGCGCCCGGCCCGACCGTGGCGGCCCCGACAACGCCGTCGCCCTCCCCGTCCGCGAAGTCGCCGCCGAAACCGCCGCCGAAGCCGCCGTCCAAGCCGCTGGGGCCTTCGCGCGCGACCCGGCTCGCCATCCCCGCGATCACCATCGACGCGCCCGTGACCGGTCTCGGGCTCGACCGGAAGGGACAGCTCCGCAGCCCTCCGATGGACGACCCCCGGCTGGTCGGCTGGTACAAGGACGGTCCCACGCCCGGCGAGAAGGGAACGGCGATCGCCGTGGGCCACCGCGACACCCGCACCGGCCCGGCCATCTTCCTCAACCTCAACTCGCTCAAGCCTGGCAACACCGTCCGGGTCACGCGCGAGGACGGCCTCACCGCCGTGTTCACGGTCGACGCGGTCAAGACGTACGACAGGGCGCGGTTCCCGGACAGAAAGGTGTACGGCTCGACCGGACGCCCCGAACTCCGGGTGCTCACTTGCGGCGGAGCGTTCAACCCCAAGACGGGCTACGCCGCCAACGTCGTCGTCTTCGCCCACCTCACGGACGTCGCACGGGCCGTATGACCGTACGGTCGCATGCCCGACGCCCGACGCCCGACGCCCGATGCCCCGGTGGGGCCCGCTTACCCGCGCGGGCCCCACCGGCACGTCGGCTGTCAGTCCTCCGCTTCCGGTAGTTCCCCGGTCGCCGCCAGCTTCCCGTACCAGCGCGCGCTGGACTTGGGGACCCGCGCCTGCGTCTCGTAGTCCACGTAGACCATGCCGAAGCGCTTGCTATAGCCGTACGACCACTCGAAATTGTCGAGCAGCGACCAGAGGTAGTAGCCGCGCACATCGGCCCCAGCGCGGATCGCCTGGTGTACGGCGGCGAGGTGGCCGTGCAGATAGCGGACGCGTTCCGGGTCGTGGACCGAGCCGTCGGGGTTCGGCTTGTCGTCGTACGCGGCGCCGTTCTCCGTGATGAACAGGGGGACCCCGGGCGCCTCGGCGGTGTACTGCAGGAGAAGGTCGGTCAGGCCGGTCGGGTCCACCGGCCAGCCCATCGCCGTGAGTTCGCCCGGCGCGTGGTGGAAGAGCACGGACTCGGAGCCCGGCCAGGGGGAGTGCGGGCTGTCACCGTGGCCGTCCCGGCGCGGGGCCGAGGGGTCGACTTCGCCGGACGCGGCCGAAACGACCGCGGGCGCGTAGTAGTTGATGCCCAGGAAGTCGAGGGGTTGCTTGATGGCGGCCAGGTCGTCAGGGCGTACAAAGGACCAGTCGGTGAGGTGGGCGGTGTCGGTGAGGAGGTCCTGGGGGTAGGTGCCCTTCAGCAGCGGGCCGGTGAAGACCCGGTTCGCGAGTGCGTCGATCCTGCGCTGGGCGTCGAGGTCCTCGGCCGACGCGGTCAGGGGGCGGACCGCGCTCGGGTTGAGGCTGATACCGATCCGCGCGCGGGCGGGCAGGGCGGCGCGCAGTGCCTGGACGCCCAGGCCGTGCGCCAGGTTGAGGTGATGGGCCGCGCGCAGCGCCGCCACGGGTTCGGTGCGGCCGGGGGCGTGCACGCCTGAGCCGTACCCCAGGAAGGCGCTGCACCACGGCTCGTTGAGGGTGGTCCACCGCGCGACGCGGTCACCGAGGGCTTCGGCGACGATCCCGGCGTACTCGGCGAAGCGGTGGGCGGTGTCGCGCTCGGGCCAGCCGCCGCCCGCGGCGTGGCCGCTGGGGAAGGCGGACTCCAACTCCTGTGGGAGGTCCCAGTGATAGAGGGTGACCGCCGGGGTGATGTCGTGCGCCAGTAGCTCGTCGACGAGTTCCCGGTAGAAGTCCAGGCCACGTTGGACGGCGGGGCCGCGGCCGGTGGGCTGTACCCGTGGCCAGGAGACGGAGAAGCGGTAGCTGCGCAGGCCGAGTTCCGCCATCAGACGGACGTCGTCGCGCCATCGATGGTAGTGGTCGCAGGCGGTGTCGCCGGTGTCGCCGCCGAGTACCTTGCCGGGGGTGTGGCTGAAGGTGTCCCAGATCGAGGAGGTGCGGCCGCCCTCCTGGGTGGCGCCCTCGATCTGGTAGGCGGCGGTGGCGGCGCCCCACAGGAAGTCGGGCGGAAAGCTCAGGTTCGCTGATGGCACGGGAGCGCTCCCATGATAGTGCGGACAGGACGGAGGGAGAGGGGAGGGGGGAGGTGAGACGGGGAAGCCGGTGAGGGATCACGGCAACGGCAACGGCAACGGCAACGACAGAGGCAGAACGCAGAGGCAGAACGCAGAGGCAGAACGCAGAGGCAGACCACAGACGCCGTCAGCCCTTCACCGCGCCCTGCATGATCCCGCCCACGATCTGCTTCCCGAACAGCACGAACGCGAGCAGCAGCGGCAGCGTCCCCAGCAGCGCCCCCGCCATGATCACCGACTGGTCCGGGATATGGCCCTGGCCAAGACCGGTCAGCGCGACCTGAACCGTCGGGTTGCCCGCCTGGGTCAGCGCGATGATCGGCCAGAAGAAGTCGTTCCAGGCCTGTACGAACGTCAGCATGCCCAGGACGGCCATCGCGGGTCTGGCCGCGGGGAACACCACATGCCAGATGACCCGCAGGCTGCTCGCCCCGTCCACCCGGGCCGCCTCGATGAGTTCGGTGGGCAGCGCCTGGAGCAGGTACTGCCGCATGAAGAACACGCCGAAGGCGCTGACGAACGTCGGCAGGATGACGGCCTGGAGCTGGTCGGTCCACTCCAGCTTGGCGATCAGCATGTACAGCGGTACGACGCTGAGCTGCGGCGGCACCATCATCGTGCCGATCACCAGGAGCAGCAGCACGTTCTTGAGGCGGAAGCGCAGCTTGGCGAAGGCGAACCCGGCGAGGGTCGAGAAGACGACCGTACCGGCCGCGATCGACCCGGCCACGATCGTGGTGTTGAGCAGCGCCATGCCCATGTTGGCATCGGTCCAGGCGATCTCCATGTTCTTGAAGAGATTGCCGCCGAACCAGAACGGCGGTGGCGTCTCGGCGAGCCGCGTGTTGGTGCGGGACGCGGCGATCGCCGTCCACACCAGCGGGAACAGCGAGACCACGCTGATCAGGATCAGTACGGCGTACGTGATCCGGCCACCGTGCATCGTCCGCCCGGCCCGACTCCGGCCATGGCGGCGGCCCTTGCCTCCCTGCCGGTTGTCCGGGGCGTCCGGGTCCCGGGTCGGGTCCTGCCTCGTGCCCCGGGTGACCACTGGTGCGGTCATGCTCCCCCCTCGCTCTTGGTCAGCCGCCGCGCGATCAGCCAGTTGACCAGGGCCACCAGCACCAGGAGCAGGAACATCGCCCAGGCGATCGCGGACGCCCGGCCGAGGTGCAGATTGACCCAGCCCTGCTCGTACAGATACAGCCCGAGCGTCTGGTACTCGTGCTCCGGACCACCGGTCGCCGAACCGCCGAACAGCAGCGGCTCACCGAACAGCTGCATGGCGCCGATCGTCGAGACGACGCAGGTGAACAGGATCGTCGGCCGCAGCGCGGGCAGTGTCACATGGAGGAACTGCTGCCAGCGCGAGGCCCCGTCGAGCGCCGCCGACTCGTACAGGTCGTTCGGGATGGCCTGCATCGCGGCCAGGTAGATCAGGGTGTTGTAGCCCGTCCAGCGCCAGATGACGATGGACGACACGGCGAACTGGGAGGTCCAGGTGCCGTTGTGCCAGTCGATGTTGTCGATGCCGACCGTGCCGAGCGCCCAGTTGATCATGCCGTAGTCGCGTCCGTAGAGGAGCACGAAGACCAGCGTCGCGGCCGCCACCGAGGTGGCGTACGGCGTCAGGGCGACGACCCGGAAGAACATCGAGCCGCGCAGCTTGTAGTTGAGCAGGTGCGCGAGCCCCAGGGCCATCAGCAGTTGCGGGACGGTCGAGATCAGCCCGATCGTCACGGTGTTCTGCAGGGCGTTCCAGAAGAATTCGTCGCTCCACAGCCGGGTGAAGTTGTGCAGGCCCACGAACTCCATGGAGTTGGGGTCGGTCAGCGACACCCGGTGCAGCGCGGCCCAGCCCGTGTAGAGCAGTGGAAAGAGCCCGAAGGCCGCGAAGAAGAGGAAGAACGGCGCCACATACGCGTACGGGCTCCACTTCACGTCGCGTCGGTAGCGGCGGCTGCGCCGGTCCCGCCGACGCTGCTCGCGCCGCTGCCCCGCGGCGCCTGGATCCTGCGCGCCTGGGCCCTGCGCGGGTGGGGCCGCGCCCTCCCCCGGGGAGGGCGCGGCGGTCTTGGTTTCCCGTGCCACGTGCGTCACTCGTCCAGTGCGTTGTCGATCGACTTGACGGCGGCCTTCCAGCCCTCGTCGGGCGACTTGCCCTTCTGGTCGACCTGGAGCATGCCCACGTCCGCGAGGTTCTGGGCGATGATCAGGTCCTTCGGGCCGAGGATCTGCACGGGTGCGCCTTCGGCGGCCTTGGCGAAGATCTCACCGATGGGAGCGCCCTCGAAGTAGGGGTTCTTGGCGTCCTTCACGGCGGGCAGGTCGTACGCGGCCGTGGAGCTCGGGAAGCTGCCGCGCTCCTCGAACAGCACCGCCTGCTGTTCGGGTGCGGTCAGCCAGGCGGCCAGTTTCGCCGCCTCTTCGGTGTTCTTGCCCGCCTTCGGTACGACGAGGAAGGACCCGCCCCAGTTGGACGGCTTCGGTGCCTGGGCGACGTCCCACTTGCCCTCGGCCTTGTCGCCGCCCTTCTCCTTGATGTAGCCGAGCATCCAGGCCGGGCAGGAGATGGTGGCGAAGCGGCCGTTGGAGAAGGCCTGGTCCCAGGAGGGCTTGAACTGCTGGAGTTTGGCGGTCAGGCCCTCGGTCGCGAACGCGGAGGCGACGTCCCAGGCCTCCTTGACGGCGGCGCTCTCCTTGTAGACGACCTTGCCGTCCTTGTCGTAGAAGCGCTCCTCGTAGCTTCCGGTGACGGCGGCCATGACGCCGCCCGCGCCGTCGACGAAGGCGCTGTCCTTGGGCGCCTTGGCCTTGTACTGCTTACCGACGTCCAGGTACTTCTTCCAGTCACCGGCCCACAGCTTGCCGACCTCGTCGCGGTCGGTGGGCAGCCCGGCCTTCTCGAACAGGTCCTTGCGGTAGCAGATGCCCTGGGGGCCGACGTCGGTGCCCAGGGCGATGGTTGAGCCGTTCTGGGCGGTGCCCTGCTGCCACTTCCAGTCGAGGAAGTTGTCCTTGTCGACGCCCGGAGCCTTGCCGAGGTCGACGAGCTTGTCCGCCTGGGTCGCGGTGACCTCGGCGATGTTGTTGACCTCGACGGCCTGGATGTCGGCGAGTCCACTGCCGGAGCCCAGGTGGGTGAGCAGCTGTGGGTAGTAGTTCTCGTTGCGCTCGATGGACGTCTGCTTGATGACGACGTCCGGGTTCGCCTTCATGTACGCGTCGTAGAGTCCGGCCTCCTTGAGGCCGAATGTACCGAAGACGCCGACGGTGAGCGTGGTCTTGCCCTTGCCGCCGTCGCCTCCCTCGCCGCCGCCCGAAGAACCTCCGGGTTCGTCGCTCTTGTCCTCGGCACATCCGGCCAGTAGACCGGCGCCCAGCGCGGCGACGGCCGCGAGGACCACCGCCTGCCGGGACGTACGTGTCCTGAAACGCATTGCGTCCTCCTAGTGCCCTGACGTGCCGATCCCGGCGAACGTGCGGGTTGTGTATGAGTCAGGTACGGTGGGAGCGCTCCCACCGGTGATGTGTTGAAGGGTCGCGGCTGGGTTGGGCAGTGTCAAGGGACCGTGCACGGCGGAGTGCTTTCGGTTATCCGGCCGTTAGATTTGTGCGGCATGGGAGGGAGGCAGGCGTGACGTCACGTCAGGTTCGGGGCAGAAATGTGGGACGGCCTACGTTGGAGGAGGTCGCCGCGCGCGCGGGTGTCGGGCGGGGCACGGTCTCCCGGGTGATCAACGGCTCACCCCGGGTCAGTGAGCAGACCCGGCAGGCGGTCGAGGCCGCTGTCGCCGAACTCGGGTACGTACCCAACACGGCGGCCAGGGCCCTCGCCGCCAACCGCAACGACGCCATCGCGCTGGTCGTCCCGGAGCCCGAGCGGCGCTTCTTCGCCGAGCCGTACTTCTCCGAGATCGTGCACGGCGTCGGGGTCGCGCTCGCCGAGACGGAGATCCAGCTGCTGCTGACCTTCGCGGGCGGCGACCGGCAGCGGCAGCGCCTGGCCCACTACCTGGCCGCGCAGCGCGTCGACGGCGTGCTCCTGGTCTCCGTACACGCCGACGACCCGCTGCCCGACATGCTGGCGTCGCTCGACCTCCCGGCCGTGATCAGCGGCCGCCGCTCCGCCGACGAGCCCCTGGCCTCGGTCGACTCCGACAACTTCGCCGGCGGGCGCGCCGCCGTACGACACCTCATCGAGCGCGGCCGCTCCACGATCGCCACGATCACCGGCCGCCTGGACGTGTACGGAGCCCAGCGCCGCCTGGACGGCTACCGCGAGGCCCTGACCGAGGCCGGGCGCCCGGTGGAGGACGGCCTGACGGCGATCGGGGACTTCACCGAGGAGGGCGGCCGCCGCGCGATGACCGAACTCCTCGCCCGCCGCCCCGACCTGGACGCGGTCTTCGCCGGGTCCGACGTGACGGCGGCCGGCGCCCGCCAGGTGCTGCGCGAGGCGGGCCGCCGCATACCCGACGACGTGGCCCTGGTCGGCTTCGACGACTCGGCGGTCGCCCGGCACATGGACCCGCCCCTGACCAGCGTCCGGCAGCCGGTCGAGGAGATGGGCCAGGCGATGACCGAACTCCTCCTGGCCGAGATCTCCGCGGTCGCCGATCGCCGCCCGCCAGCATCCCGCCGCATGGACCGCCAACAACTCGTCCTGCCCACCCGCCTGGTGACGCGCCAGTCCTCGTGAGGGCCAGTCCTCGTCAGAGCCGGTCCTCGTGAGAGCTGGTCCCGGTTGCGTACGCCGCACGGCGGCGGGACGCTGGACGCAGGGGCGCGGACAGGTGCGGCCACCAGGCAGCACGACGCAGCCTCCGCCGTGAAGGGGGCCATCGCGATGACCATGGTCAAGGACATGCTCGCCACCTACCCGGCCGACCTCGGCGACGTCGACCGCGAAAAGCTCACCCGCTGCATCGAGGAATGCATCGCCTGCGCGCAGGCGTGTACGGCGTGCGCGGACGCCTGCCTGTCCGAAGGGCTGGTCGGCGACCTCACCAAGTGCATCCGCACCGACATGGACTGCGCCGACATCTGCAACGCCACCGCCGCCGTACTCTCCCGCCACACCGGCTACGACCCCAACATCGCCCGCGCCCTCCTGCAGGCGTGCGCGATCGCCTGCAAGGCCTGCGCCGCCGAATGCGAATCCCACGCCGACACGCACGAACACTGCCGCGTCTGCGCCGAAGCCTGCCGCTCCTGCGAGGAGGCGTGCAACGCCCTGCTGTAACCCCAGCCTCCCCAACAGCCGGGCTCAGGACTGCGGCTAACGGCCAGTCGCCGACTGGTACGCGGCAGCGACGGCGACCAGGGCGACCGTTCCGGAGGCCGTGACGACGATCACCCAGCCGGGCAGGCCCCTGCGCCTGCGTGCCGGGCGCTGCTTCTTGCCGGCACTACGAGGCTTACGGGACTTACCGGCCGTACTGGCCTTGCCGGACTTGGCGGGCGCGGACACCGGATGCTCGGTCGTCGCCTCCGCCGTGTCCGCGAGCAGTCGGCGACAGGTAGCGGCGAGGCCGGTCACGCCGGTCGACAGCGGCACCACCGCCTCGGCGCGTGCGGGTGCCGTGGTGCCGCCGTCAAGCAGGCGGCCCGCCCGGACGAGGACTTCGCCCCGGGTCCCGGAGTTGGCGAGGCTGATCCAGCGGTGGACCTGGTCCGCCCTGATGACGACGCCGCCGGTCCGGTCGCGGTAGACGGTGTGCTGTTTCCAGAGCACCGCGGCCAGTTGACGGGCCGTATCGGTAAGGTGCGCGCTCAAGATCCCCCCTGGGTGTGGCGCGTACAAATCAATAAAGAGCGCACTCTACCCAAGGCGTCGAGGGGGTCTGGACCAGGGTCCAGGCGCCGCTAGGCAGCGAAGAAGCCGACGAGCGCGCGGGCGATCTGGCCGGGTGCGTTCTCCATGGGGATGTGTCCCGTGTCGGGGATACGTACGAGCGTGGTGTGCGGGATCTCCGCGGCGAACTTCTCGGCGTACTCGACCTTCTGGAAGCCGTCGTCCGCGCCCCAGACCAGCAACTTGGGTGTCGTGGACCGCCGCAGCGCGGGAACGAGATCCAGGGTGTAGCGACTGTCGGCCGCGCCCGCCATCGCCATCCAGGAGCGGCGCACCCGCGCATCCGTCCACGGGTCCAGATAGTCCGCGATCAGCTGTTCGTTGGCGGCCCCGGCCAGCGCCGCCGTCACGGCCTGGCGGCGGGCGGACAGTAGCGTCTCGGCGTCGGTTCCCGCGATGACCTCCGGGTCCCGGAACCGCGCCACGCCGGGTACCGGCCAGGAGTCGTACGTGACCGAGTTGGCCAGGGCCAGCCGGGAGACGTCCAGCCGATCGTGGACGAGGAGATGCTGGGCGATGGCGCCGCCGATGTCATGGCCCGCCACGGCGAGCGGCCCGGAGAGCGCCAGCGCGGAGGCGAATCGCGCCACCCAGTCCGCGAGGGCCGGGACCCTGGCCGTCTCCAGCGTGAGTTCGCCTCCCGAGCGCCCCAGTCCGGGGAGATCGACGGCGATGGGTCGCAGCCCCGCCTCGGCGAGGCGGCCCATGACCGGGAGCCAGACCCGGCTCCAGTACGTACCGTGCAGCAGCAACACGGGCGGGCCGTCCTGCTCCACGGTCAGATAGCTGGCCGTCTCGCCGTCGACCTGAACTGCGCTCCTGAACACTGTCGTTGCGGCGGCGTGCGTCATGGAATGCGTCATGGGGTGCGTCATGGGACCACTGTGAACCGGGGCGGGCCTCCCAGCCGAGAGTCCAGAAAGACACTCTCAGATACATTCTTGCCATGAGCCTTCATCGTGTGGTGGCCCTGCTCAACCCGCCCCAGGCGGCCTTCGAGCTGGGCTGTGCCGCCGAGGTCTTCGGCACGGTCCGGCAGGATGTGCCGTCCCGCTACCGGGACTAATCGCAGTGCATCGGGCTTTAGCCCGGTGGTGAAGCGATTCTCAGAACTGCTCTGACCTGCAGGTCACAGCGGACGATTCTGCTGCTCGATGTACTGACGGACGATCGACAACGGAGCCCCGCCGACCGACCCGGCGAAGTACGAGCCGGACCACAAACGCCGTGCTCGCCAGTAGTGCCGGACCAGTTCCGGGTACTCCTGGCGGAGCCTGCGCGAGCTGACGCCCTTCAAGCTGTTGACCAGCTTGGAAAGGGCCACCTTCGGCGGGAAGTTCACGAGCAGGTGGATGTGGTTGTCCTCGCCGTTGAACTCGACCAGTTCGCATTCGAAGTCCTCGCATACGGCGCGCATGATCTCTTCCATGCGCTTGAGGTGGGCGTCGGTGAAGACCTTGTGCCGGTACTTCGTCACAAAAACCAAGTGGGCGTGAAGTGCGAAAGCGCAGTGCCTGCCTGTACGGATGTTCTGCATGCCAGCCATAAACCAACCGTAGTACGGTGATCGGCATGCAGCTCAGGTACTCCTTCCGGATGTACCCGAACGGTCCGCAGCGCTCGGCGCTGGCCAGGGCGTTCGGGTGCTCGCGGGTGGTCTATAACGATGCGCTCCGCGCACGTGAGACCGCCCGCGCGGAGGGCGCGCCGTTCCCCAGGACCGGGGACCTGTCGAAGCTGTTGATCACCGAGGCGAAGAAGACCGAGGAACGCGTCTGGCTCGGCGAGGTGTCCGCCGTGGTTCTCCAGCAGTCCCTTCGTGACCTGGATACCGCCTACCGGAACTTCTTCGACAGCCTCAAGGGCAAACGCCCACGCATGGGAGCACCCCGGTTCAAGAGCCGCAAGGACAACCGGCAGGCCGTCAGGTTCACCGCCAACGCCCGGTGGAAGATCACCACCGGCGGAGACCTGTCATTGCCGAAGATCGGGGATGTCCGGGTTAAGTGGTCCCGCTCCCTGCCGTCCACCCCGGCCACGGTAACCGTGATCAAGGACGCCGCCGGGCGGTACTTCTGCTCGTTCGTGGTCGAGACTGAGGCGCACGAGACGCTGCCCAAGGTGACGCCCGAGGTCGGTATCGACCTGGGCCTGTCGCACTTCGCGATTCTCTCGGACGGTACGAAGATCGAATCCCCGCGCTTTCTGCGGCGGGCCGAGAAGAAGCGGAAGCGGGAACAGCGTCGACTGTCCCGCAAGGCCAAGGGTTCCAACAACCGGACCAAGGCCCGTATCAAGGTCGCCCGCGCTCACGCGCAGGTGGCCGACGCACGGCGCGAGTTCCACCACCAGCTCTCCGCGAAGCTGATCCGCGAAAACCAAGCGGTCGCAGTGGAAGACCTGGCGGTCAACGGACTCGCCCGTACGCGCATGGCCAAGTCCGTCCACGACGCCGGATGGTCGGCGTTCGTCACGATGCTGGAGTACAAGGCCGCCCGGTACGGGCGGACCTTCGTACGCATCGGACGCTTCGAGCCCACGTCTCAGGTGTGCTCGCAGTGCGGCGTCAAGGACGGCCCCAAGCCCCTCGGTGTCCGCGTCTGGCAGTGCCAGGCGTGCGCCGCGTGGCTGGACCGGGACATCAACGCGGCGGTCAACGTCGCCAAGGCCGCAGGACTTGCGGTATCAGCCTGTCGAGCGCGGGTAAGACCGGGACCTGTCCCGGCACAGCGCGAAGAAGCAGGAACCCACCGAGACGGTCAGCCGACCGTGGTAGGAATCCCCGCCCTTCAGGGCGGGGAGCGGAAGTCAAAGCTTCCGGATCTGCGCCGAGCGCCCCGGCCCGCTGCGGACCACGGTCGGCTTCGCGATGCTCGTCGACGCGGGTCTTGAGGCCCTGGGGGAGGCGGACACCGTGATCGTCCCCGGCTGGCAGCCGCCCGACGCACCGGCGTCACCGGCCGTCATCGAGGCGCTGCGAGCCGCCCACGGGCGCGGAGCGAGGATCGTCACCATCTGCACGGGGGCGCGCGTCCTCGCGCAGGCCGGACTGCTCGACGGCCGCCGCGCCACTACCCACTGGCGCCACAGCGCCCAGTTCGCCGCCGCCTTCCCGGAGGTGCGGGTGGACCCGGACGTGCTCTTCGTGGACCACGGCGACGTGGCGACCAGCGCGGGTACCGGCGCGGGCATCGACCTGTGCCTGCACCTGGTACGTTCCGACCACGGCGCGGCGTACGCCGCCCAGATCGCCCGGAGCATGGTGCTGCCGCCCCACCGGGAGGGCAGCCAACTCCAGTACGCCGCGCACCCCGCACAGTCCGCACCGGCCAAGGCGGACGACTCACTGGCGCCCTTGCTGGAGTGGGCCACCTCCCAGCTCGACGCCCGACTGACCCTCGACCGCCTCGCCGAACGCGCCGGACTGTCCAGCCGCACCCTCGCCCGCCGCTTCACCGAACAACTCGGCACCAGCCCCGGACAGTGGCTCCTGCTCCAACGCCTCGACGCGGCCCGCGCCCTCCTGGAACAGACCAACCTGCCGATCGACGCTATCGCCACCCGCGTCGGCCTCGCCTCGGCAGTCAACCTACGCCGCCGCTTCCGAGCCCACCTCGGCACCACACCCGGCGCCTACCGACGGACCTTCAGCGAAACCTGAGAGCGGAGCAGCTGGTAAGCAGCTCTCTGGGGTGCTGGCCGAGCGGGACGAGCTCGCCGTGGCCATGCGGGTGTGGCAGCAGATGAGCGAGCAGCTCGCCGACGAGCAGGCCACGGCCGGGTCGCAGGTCATGCAGCGCGCCCTTAACGGACACGGGGAATGATCACCGCTGAGGAAACCTCGTTCGTCAAGATCGCTACATGTCGACGCCTTCTGGTGCAGTATGGGTGATTCGGGTGTATGACGGGCCGGACGCGCCGGGCGGCTTCCGCTCCTCTCGGCTGAGGGTTTGGAAGTTCCCGTGGTCAGGATTGCCCACGCTGCGCCGCATCTTCGGGTGTGCCTTCGAGCCGCCGAACTTCCACGGGTTGCCTTCGCAGACGCTGATCCACAACAGCTCCGCTGCCTTGTCGTCGGGATACACGCCCCACTCGCCGGTGCCGCTGCACTCCGACACCACCTTGTCGCCGTCGCTGTTGTACTCGGCAAGGTTGGTTGCGACAACGGTGCCATCGTCCTTGAAGCGGAGGGTCCCGGCATCGCCCCCGGTCCAGGTGCCTACGACGTCGGCCCGAGCCAGTCTCTGCTGCTGCCACATGCACCCCGTGGCCAGCATCAACACCGCGACCGCCGAGGCCACTCCACGCAACCCCACCGCAGCGACTCGCCCTCGTTTTTCACGCATGACTCCCCTTGCGTACGTCATACCCTGCTCGACGCGCGCACTAGATCGGCAAGCGCTCACGATGCAATGGAATTGAGCGAGTTAAACTCTACTCGGTGTGCGCTGGCTGCCCCGCCCCGCACCGTATTGAGACTCTGTCGGGGATCTTGAAGTTCCTTGATCATCAGATCCGCCGTTGATTAGGCTCTGGCTCACTTCCGGTGGTGGCAGGCGGTGATGATCGCTACTTGTAGCGATCTGCGCAGCTCAGCTCGTATGTGGACCCCGGGATTATCAGCTCGTCGCTGACACTGCATGAGTCCCGGAGCGGCCGCTGGCGGCTCAGCGAAGCCTTCTTTCCATGACTGTCCGTCGTCCCCCTCGCTGACCTCGTCCGCGAGTAGCCCCGGTCGGCCCGGGATGGCTGACCGGGGCTCTCTGTGCGTGTCAGGCCTTGCGTGGGATCACGAATCCCCGCACGGGCCTGGTCTGCTGCGGGTCACGCGATTCCGGCTGCTGCGTGCGCTTCCACACAGCGACCAGCTCCGCGTACCGCGGGTCAATCCACTCGGCCATACGGCACCTCCAGCCCTCAGGCTACGGGCGGCTGGGGGGTCGGCATGGGCCGGATCGCGCACTCCGGCGCGTGCTGGCATTTCGCCGCCACGGAAACGAGTGTCTCGTCCGAGGGTGGCCCCCATAGCCCTGGGTCCGCGACATACCCCAGCTCCGCGATCTTCTCGCGGGTGCGGTCCAGGATCGGCGGGTCGTAGTGCGTCGGGTCCCAGCCGGGGTAGTGGTGCACGAAGCCGCCAAGCTGCTCGCACAGTTCGGCGTACAGCGCCGTGTGCAGGATCAGGGCATGCCATCCTTCGTCGACGATCCGCGACGGAGCCAGGCCTGCGCCGGGGTTTTTCGCGCAGGCCGCGACGAACTTCAGGCCCTCCTCTACGATCCGGCTGGCCAGCTCCTTAGACATGCCGGGGTTGGCGTCCATCACGGTCTGACGGCAGCTGGTGAACTGCTGGTCGGCTAAGAGCAGTCGGGCCATGACGGGGATGGGGCTGCCGGGCGGGTCCGGCGGAGGTACGCTCACGGTGATCTCCTCTACTTGATGGGGATTGACCCGCCCCGACCGTGGTCCTGCCAGGGGTGTCGGCCGGGGCGGGGGCATAGGGGGCGAGTGCGTCGCGGCGGCAGCCGATCACGACTGCTCCGCGTACTCGGTGAGCCAGCGTGTGTGACGTGCCAGGCGATGTACCTGCACCGCAGCCGACCGCAGACCGGTACCGCGATCGCGGGCCAGGACTTCGCGGGTGTCGTCCAGGACGCACTCACGAGCCGGGGCGCCGGTTCCTCCTCGTCGTCGAGGGCGCTGTGTCGGGGTCCGTGCACCCGTCGTGCACCCAAAGTTCCGGGCATGACGAAGGCCCGGCCTGCTTGCGCATGCCGGGCCTTGATCATTCAGGGTGAGTGACGGGACTTGAACCCGCGGCCACCTGGACCACAACCAGGTGCTCTACCAACTGAGCTACACCCACCATGACCGGGCTTTTCTTCCCGGCCGAGAAAAAGTGTACAGGGTCCGAGCGGGTGCTCGCGCCCACCTTTTCGTCGGGTCCGGGTGTGGGTCCGGTTCCGCGCTGGTGGTCTGCCGGACGGACCCTAGTCGCTCGGCCGGGTGTGCTTCGCGGCGATGGTCTTGGCGGTGTCCGAGTCCGGTCCGGGTTGCGGGACGAAGATCGCCTCGCGGTAGTAGCGCAGCTCCGTGATGGACTCGCGGATGTCGGCGAGCGCCCGGTGGTTGCCGTTCTTCGGAGGGCTGTTGAAGTAGGCGCGCGGGTACCAGCGGCGGGCCAGCTCCTTGATCGAGGAGACGTCCACGATCCGGTAGTGCAGGTAGTCCTCCAGGGTCGGCATATCGCGCAGCAGGAAGCCGCGGTCGGTGCCGACGGAGTTTCCGCACAGCGGAGCCTTGCCCGGTTCCTTGACGTGTTCACGTACGTACGCCAGGACCTGCTCCTCGGCGGCGGCCAGTGTGGTGCCACTGGCCAGCTCGTCGAGGAGGCCCGAGGCGGTGTGCATCGCGCGCACCACCTCGGGCATGGTCTCCAGCGCCGCGTCCGGCGGGCGGATCACGATGTCCACACCGTCGCCGAGCACGTTCAACTCCGAGTCGGTGACCAGTGCGGCCACCTCGATAAGTGCGTCGTCCGTCAACGAGAGCCCGGTCATCTCGCAGTCGATCCACACCATGCGATCGTTCATGACGCTTAGCCTACGGGGCGCTCCCGCTGGCCGGGGAACGTCGCATGGGCTGACGCGTACAGATCGGAGCTGGTCTTGGCGGGTTCGGTGGCTGCCGCGGCCGCCGTGGCAGTCGTAGCCGCCGTGGCAGTCGTAGCAGTCGCTGAACCCTGGATTCCGTAGGACGTGGCCGCGGCGGCACGCCGGGTCTGTGCCGGTACGGGTCCCGGAGCGTCGGCCCCTTCGCGCGTCCGGTCGCCGCCCTGGTGCCGGTCGTACCGGTCGTAGCGGTCGTGCCGGTCGCCCGGGACGCGGTCGGTGTGGAGCCGGTCCCGGTCGCGGTCCCGGTCGCGGTCCCCCTGTGGTCTGTCGATCTGGGGCCTGTCGTTCTGTGGTGGCCGCTCTCCCTGCTGCCGGTCGGCCGAGGGCTTGTCGCCCTGCGGTCTACGGGCCCGGTAGGCGGCCCGGTACGTGGCGGGGGACGACCCGAGCTGGCGGCGGAAGTGCCCGCGCAGCGCGACCGGCGAGCGGAAGCCACAGCGGCCCGCGACCTCGTCGACCGAGTAGTCGGAGGTCTCCAGGAGCCGTTGCGCCTGCAGCACCCGCTGGGTGATCAGCCACTGCAGGGGAGCGCTCCCGGTGAGCGAGCGGAACCTCCGGTCGAAGGTCCGACGGCTCATGTACGCGCGCGCGGCCAGGATCTCCACGTCGAACTGCTCGTGGAGGTGCTCCAGCGCCCAGGCGACGACCTCCGCGAGCGGGTCGGCGCCGATTTCCTCTGGTAAAGACCTGTCGAGATAGCGCTCCTGACCGCCAGTGCGGCGCGGCGGTACGACAAGGCGTCGGGCGAGTGCCCCGGCGGCCTCGGTGCCGTGGTCGCTGCGCACGATGTGCAGGCAGAGGTCGATGCCCGCCGCCGTACCCGCCGAGGTGAGCACGTCACCGTCGTCCACGAACAGCTCGCGCGGGTCGACGTGGACCGACGGATAGCGCTTGGCCAGCGTCGGCGCGTACATCCAGTGAGTGGTCGCCGGACGCCCGTCCAGCAGCCCGGCTGCGGCGAGCACGAACGCGCCCGTGCACAGCCCGACGATGCGGGCACCCTCCTCGTGGGCGCGGCGCAGCGCGTCCAGCGATTCCTCGGGTGGCGGTGAGGTGATCGACCGCCAGGCCGGTACGACGACGGTGCCCGCGCGGGCGATCGCGTCCAGGCCGTATGGCGCGGTGAGTTCGAGCCCACCGGTGGTGCGTAGTGGTCCTTCCTCGCCGGCGCACACCAGCAGCCGGTAACGAGGCACTCCCGCGTCCTGCCGGTCGATGCCGAACACGGAAAGTGGAATAGAACTCTCGAAGATGGGGCCGCCGCTGAACAGCAGCACGGCGACGATTTCTCTGCGGCGGCGCCCGGAGAGCTTCCGCACTCCATCCGGTGCGGTAGCGGAGTCGTGGCTCATGATGCCTAAGCCCCCCTCAGTGGTCGCGGCTCCTCGGTTGTGTCGCTCCTGCACGTTTCCCCTTGGTCCTGCACGAGTCCCCCGCCCAGACTGGTCATGATCGAATCTACTGCGTCGTATGGGCCACCGGTGACCAGTTCAGCACCCCATGCAATGTCGACAAGGCAACTTGGCGTGAAGCATTCGATCACGAAGCGTGGCACTCGGGAGCGTTACTGGGAAGTGCGCGTTCCGTTGGTGGCCGGTCCTCGTAGGGTGCGCACACCATCTACGGTCCTTTCCCCCTGGTGGACAGGGGGTTGGGGGGCCATCCACGTGCGAAATACGCACCCTTCGGACTTTGGCTGAAAACCATCGGCGCGTAGGGGTCGAACGCCTCAGCACCCCGTGCGCCTCAAGCGCCCCCAGCGGCCGCCCCGGAGGCGCTGGCGCGAACCATGCGTCGTTGAAGTGCGGACGATTGTTTTGGGTCAAAAGGCTGTACGACACAGCAACCGTTGCCAGACCGGCGCGCGCTCGGGCATGCTCCACGGAACGCCGCGGGAGCCTCCTGCGCGCCTTGGGCAGGAAAGGAGTGCCGCCGTACCCTTGGGGGTATGTGCTTGGGAAGATGATTCCCGGACATGGCAACGCCGCCAGCGTCACCGCTGCCCGAGATCGCCCCTTCCATCGAGGACTCTTTCAGCCGAGACACCCATGGCCGGTCACGAACTCCCCGAACCCGCCGACCGCAAGTGGCAGGTCGCCGATCCCACGGCCGACCCCCAAGCGGCGGAACAGCCACGCCAGTCCTGCGACCCCGCGTTCCGGCACGGCGTCGTCGTCGGTTTCGACGGCTCGACGTCCAGTGAGCGGGCGCTGTCGTATGCGATCGGGATGGCCAGCCGCTCCGGCTCCAGCCTGATCATCGTGCATGTCGCCAACCGCCTGCCGACCACCGTCTGGGCGGGCTGTGAGCCACCCGTCTTCGTGGACGTACCCGACCACCGCACCGAGGTGCTCGGACTCGAGCTCGCCTGCGCCGACTACCTCGCCGAAGTGTCGTGGGTCCTGGTCGAGCGCGGTGGGGACATCTGCCACGAGCTCGAAGAGGTCGGCCGTGAGTACGAGGCGGACGCGATCGTCGTCGGCTCCACGCACGGCATCGTCGGCCGGATCTTCGGCTCGGTGGCCGGACGGCTCGCGCGGCGGGCGCGGCGGCCCGTGGTCGTCATCCCGTAAGAGCCTGTCCAGCGCTCCCCAAGAGCCTGTCCAGCGCTCCCGGCCCCCCGCCGTCCCCTTCGCCCCGTCCGTAACGTGCCTGGTCAGCCCGGCCGCGCTGGACTAAAGCTACCCGCGCGTAGAGGTGGTTTGCTCCCTTGTAAAGGGTAGATAAAGCACGCTGGAACCACCTGCGCATGAAGGGAGCCCGCCGTGGACAAAGACGTCTCCGCGGGAAGCACCACTACGACCTTTGGCACCCTCGCCCTGGGACTGACGCTGCTGGCCTTCGGGCTCGGTCACACCGCCGTGATCGATGGCGTGGCGGCAGCCGACGTTGTCCCGATCGCGACCTTCGTCGGCGGCATAGCCCTGTCCGTGGCGGGGCTGTTCGCCTTCCGCGACCGTGACGCGTTCACCGGCACGGCCTTCGCCTCGCTCGCCGCACTCTGGTTCACCTGGGGCGTCACGACCGAGGCCGGTATGGCGAAGAACGCCGCGGGTCTCCTGCTGGTGCTCTTCGCGCTGGTCGCGCTCACCCTCATGCTGGGAGCGAGCGGCAGCGGAACGCTGTCACAGGGCACCTTCGGGTTGCTGTTCGTCTCGCTGGTCCTGCTCGCGATCGCGCAGTTCGGCGAGAGTGCGGGCCTGGCCAAGGTCGGCGGCTGGTTCGCCGTCGTGGCGGGTGCCGTCGCCTGGTACGCGGCTACCGCGCCACTGGCCAAGTGGCCCACCGTACTGCCCAAACGAGCTGCCCACCGAGGGGTGACGGCCACCGGCTGAGGCAGCCACGAGCCGGAGGGAATGGGCGCCCTCCGGCCCACTGAGGAACGGCCCCCTGTGCGGCGTGGTGGCACTCACAGGGGGCCGTTCTTTGCGCCTAAACCGGCGCCGCTCTCGCGGGTGTGGTTGCGCGGCGTGGGGGTTGCTCAATTGATGGTTCGGTCAAAGAGCTACTCGACCGTGACGGACTTGGCGAGGTTCCTGGGCTTGTCGATGTCGCGGCCCATCGCCAGGGCCGTGTGGTACGCGAACAGCTGGAGCGGGATGCCCATCAGGATCGGGTCCAGCTCGGTCTCGTTCTTCGGTACCACGATCGTGTGGTCGGCCTTCTCCTGCTCCTGGTGCGCGACCGCGAGAATCCGGCCACTGCGGGCCTTGATCTCCTCCAGCGCCGCGCGGTTCTTCTCCAGCAGATCGTCGTCCGGCACGATCGCCACCGTCGGCAGCGCGGGCTCGATCAGCGCCAGCGGACCGTGCTTCAGCTCCGACGCCGGGTACGCCTCGGCGTGGATGTACGAGATCTCCTTGAGCTTCAGCGACGCCTCAAGGGCCACCGGGTAACCGCGCACCCGACCGATGAACATCATCGACTGGGCGCCCGCGTACTCCTCGGCCAGCTTCTTGATCTCGCCCTCCTGCTGAAGGACCTCGGCGATCTGGTCGGGCAGCTTGCGCAGGCCCGCGATCAGTCGCTTCCCGTCGGCCACCGACAGGTCGCGGATGCGGCCCAGGTGCAGGGCGAGCAGCGCGAAGGCGACGACTGTGTTGGTGAAGCACTTGGTGGAGACGACGCAGACCTCGGGGCCCGCGTGCACGTACACACCGCCGTCGGTCTCCCGGGCGATCGCCGAGCCCACCACGTTCACCACGCCGAGGACGCGGGCGCCCTTGCGCTTGAGCTCCTGTACGGCGGCGAGCGCGTCGTACGTCTCACCGGACTGCGAGACCGCGACATAGAGAGTGTCGGGGTCCACCACCGCGTTGCGGTAGCGGAACTCGGACGCGGGCTCGGCGTCCGCGGGGATGCGGGCCAGCTCCTCGATCAGACCGGCGCCGATCAGGCCCGCGTGGTACGAGGTGCCACAGCCGAGGATCTTCACCCGGCGGATGGTGCGGGCCTCCCGGGCGTCCAGGTTCAGGCCGCCCAGGTGCACGGTGGAGAACCGGTCGTCGATCCGGCCGCGCAGCACCCGGTCCACGGCGTCGACCTGCTCCGAGATCTCCTTGTGCATGTACGTGTCGTGGCCGCCCATGTCGTACGACTCGGCCTCCCACTCCACGGTGGTCGGCGAGGCCGTCGTGCGGGAGCCCTCGGTGGTGTACGTACGGAAGTCGTCGGCCTTGATGGTCGCCATCTCACCGTCGTCCAGGGTGACCACCTGGCGGGTGTGCGAGACCAGCGCCGCCACGTCGGAGGCGACGAACATCTCCTTCTCGCCGATGCCGAGCACCACCGGGGAGCCGTTGCGGGCGACCACGATGCGGTCGGTGAAGTCGGCGTGCAGCACGGCGATGCCGTAGGTGCCCTCGACGAGGCGCAGGGCCTCGCGGACCTTCTCCTCCAGGGTCGGCGCCTGGGAGCGGGCGATCAGGTGGGTGAGGACCTCGGTGTCGGTCTCGGAGAGGAACTCCACGCCGTCGGCGACCAGCTTGGCGCGCAGGTCCGTGGCGTTGTCGATGATGCCGTTGTGGACGACGGCGACCTTGTTCTCCGCGTCCAGGTGCGGGTGCGCGTTCTCGTCGGAGGGGGCGCCGTGGGTCGCCCAGCGGGTGTGGGCGATGCCGGTGGTGCCAGCGAAACGCTTGGGCACCCGGGCCTCCAGGTCCCGTACCCGGCCCTTGGCCTTGACCATCTTCAGCCCGGGGGTCTTGGGGCTGGTGATCACCACACCCGCCGAGTCATAGCCCCGGTACTCCAGACGCTGCAGCCCCTCAAGGAGCAGCGGCGCCACATCGCGCTTTCCGATGTATCCGACAATTCCGCACATATGTTGTTCCCCTGCCGTAAATCGTGCTGTGAATCTAGCCGTAGATGATGCGGCGCAGCTGCCTCAGAGAGAGCTCGGGCGGCGCGACCGTGCGATACCTCAGATCCGTCGCGATCTGCTCGAAGATCGCCGAGTTCACCAGGCCCTGACCCTGGAGTTCGCGATGGCGGCGGCGGACGAACTCGTCGGTCGTCTCGTCGAAGTAGGCGAGGACGTCCTGGATCACGCGCAGGGCCTCGCCGCGCTGGAGCGGCGTGGAGCGCGTCAGGTGATCTACGAGGTCGTCGTGCACTCGACGATCCTGCGTTATCGGCGCGCTACTCGCAAGAATCCTGCCCGCAATCGGGCAGGATCGTGTCGGAGTCGTGTCAGAAGTGCCGTCGGGGGCGTGTTGGGAGTGCGCCAGGGGCGGTGTCGGGGGCGTGTCACAGGCGCTTGAGGACGGCCTGTTTGGCCGTCGTGAACTCGTCGTCCGTGAGGATTCCGGACTGGTGCAGCTCGCCGAGCTCGCGCAGCCGACGCAGCAGGGCGTCGTGGTCGTCGCCGCCCGTGTCGGTGGCGGGCGGAGCCAGCGTGGCCCGCGCGTCGGCGTCGGGGGCGGGCGCGGGCGCGAGGGCCGGGGCGGCCGGGTGCGGCAGCCTGGCCTGGACCGCGGCGGCGACCAGGGCCATCAGCGGGTCCTTGCGGAAGCCGTAGAGCTCGATGGAGTTCGGGTCGTACTTGGGCGGGGCCTTGGTGGGGGAGCGCTTGATGGTGAACCGGAGGTAGCCGTTCTCCAGCCCCGCCGACGGCTGCCACTCCACGGCGGCGATGTCCCCGAGCTCCAGCGAGCGAGTCCCGGCCGCCGATTTGGCGTCCTCGGTGTTCCACTTCCACTCCAGGCGGATGTGCTCCCCGTCGAAGCTGGCCGTACCGTCGCCCGCCGTCACCGACAGCGGCACCGAGGGCCCTGCCAGCAGATAGCCGTCGCAGCCGCCGGACGGCACCTGCTCCAGCAGGCGCGCGTTGCGCACCTCGTCCACCAGGTACTCGGCGACGCCGAAGCGGTCCGGCTCCACCGCCAGCTGGTACGGGTCGTCACCGTCCGACAGTTGGCCTCCGGTCGCCTGTGAAAGCGGGTCGGCGCCGTCGCGTAGCCGCAGTCGCAGCCGTCCCGACTTCTTGCCGTGCTCGAAGGAGATCCCCGCCAACGCCTGGACCGGGACGGAGAGTTCGCCCAGGGTCTTGCGCAGCAGGCTCACTGACTTGTCGCGTCCGGGCACGATCCGGAGCGAGTCGCCGTCGAAGGTCCAGGTCCCGTCGCGCTGGATGATTTCCGCCATGTGGGGATTCTGCCATCCACCCAACTCCGAGTGTTGGTCTATACCTTGACCCCGTCCTGCGGGCACGGTACGCATGGTGACCGATCGGTCGCTAGGCACCACAGGTGGACCCTGCCGAAGGGAACGAGCTTGTGAGACAGCACGGCACCACGTCCCGAATGACCCGGATTCGCGGAAATCCCCGGCTACCTCGGCTACCCCGGATGCCCCGAACGCCCCGGATGCTCGGTGCAGCGCTCCTCGTCCTGGCCGTCGGTATCTCCGGCGTCGCCGCGACCCCGCAGGGAAATGCGCAGGGAGACGCGCAGGGAAAGGAGTCCCCAGCGACCCTCGTCCCGCTCGGTCAAGTGGTCCCGGCGCCCGCCTCGGTCGCGGCCGGTGGATCGCCGTACGAGATCACCCAGCGGACCCGGATCAGGATCGAGGGCGGCCCACGCGCACGCGAGGCCCGTGCGGTCGGCCGTCAGCTCGCCGAGATCCTGCGCCCCGCCACCGGCTACCCGCTGCCCGTCCTGCCCAGTCCGCCCGGCCCGCCGGGCTGGGGCCGAAAGGACGGCATCCGCCTCGCCCTCGACCCCAGGGCCAACGACCTGGGCGCTGAGGGATACCGCCTGACGTCCAGCAGGAAGTCGGTCACCCTCACCGCGCGCGAGCCCGCCGGGCTCTTCCACGGCGTGCAGACTCTGCGCCAGCAGCTGCCTCCCCGTATCGAGAAGGACACCCGGCAGCGCGGGCCCTGGAAGATCGCGGGCGGCACGATCAAGGACGTCCCGCGGTTCGCCTACCGGGGCGCCATGCTCGATGTCTCCCGGCACTTCTTCACCGTCGAGCAGGTCAAGCGCTATATCGACCAGCTGGCCCTCTACAAGGTCAACACGCTGCATCTGCACCTCTCCGACGACCAGGGCTGGCGGATCGCCATCGACTCCTGGCCACGGCTGGCCACCCACGGCGGCTCGACCCAGGTCGGCGGCGGACCCGGCGGCTACTACACCAAGGCCCAGTACAAGCACCTGGTGGCGTACGCGGCGTCCCGCCATCTCGAAGTCGTCCCGGAGATCGACATGCCGGGCCACACCAACGCGGCGCTCTCCTCGTACGCGGACCTGAACTGCGACGGCGTCGCGCCACCTCTCTACACGGGCATCGAGGTCGGCTTCAGCTCGCTGTGTGTCGGCAAGGAGATCACGTACGACTTCGTGGACGACGTGATCCGCGAGATCGCCGCACTCACTCCCGGCCGGTACCTCCACATCGGCGGCGACGAGGCGCACCAGACCACCCCTGAGGACTACGCGACGTTCATGGCCCGGGTGCAGCCGGTCGTCGCCAAGTACGGGAAAACGGTGATGGGCTGGCACCAGCTGGCCGGGGCGACCCCGGCCGACGGGGCGGTCGCGCAGTACTGGGGGCTTGACCGGACCAGCCCGGAGGAGCGGGCCGAGGTCGCTGAGGCCGCCAGGAACGGCACCGGGCTCGTCCTGTCGCCCGCCGACCGGATCTACCTCGACATGAAGTACGACGAGGACACCGAGTTGGGTCTCGGGTGGGCCGGTTTCGTCGAGGTGCGGCGGTCCTACGACTGGGACCCGGCGGAGTATCTGGCGACGCGACTGCCGGGCGCGCCCGCCTCCGCGCTCAAGGGGGTCGAGGCGCCGCTGTGGTCGGAGACCATCGAGAACTCGCGGCACATCGAGTACATGGCCTTCCCTCGGCTGCCGGGTGTCGCCGAACTCGGCTGGTCGCCCGCCGCGACCCATGACTGGGACGGCTACAAGGTGCGGCTGGCGGCGCAGGGGCCGCGCTGGGAGGCGCTGGGCATGGACTACTACCGGTCGCCGCAGGTGCCTTGGCCGTAGGTGGTACGTACCGGTACGTGGACGGGCGCCCGGGAGGACCGTCTCCTGGGCGCCCGCCGGTCTGTGGGGAAGGGGCGGGTTCAGCCGCCACGGAAGCGCTACTCGGCCGAGGCCGTCGCCGCCGCCTCCTCGCGCAGGCCGTCCTCGCTGAGACCCTGCCGCCAGTAGCCGATGAACGTCACGGCCTTACGGTCGAACCCGCGCTCGTTCACCAGGTGGCGGCGGAGCGCCTTGACCGTGCCCGCCTCGCCCGCGATCCAGCTGTACGGGGTGCCGTCCGGCAGCTTGTCGGCGCGGACCGCCGCCAGGGCGCGCTCGGTACGCGGCTCCCCGGACTCCGCGCGCACCAGCCAGGTGATGTGCGCCTCGGCGCGGGTGAGGGGCTCCACCCGGTCGGCCGCTTCCGCGACTTCGAACCAGACCCGGGCCCGCGTCCCGGCCGGAAGCCACTCCAGGATGGCCGACGCCGCGGGCAGCGCCGTCTCGTCGGCCCAGATCAGCACCCAGTCGGCGGACTCGGGCAGCCGGAACCGTACTCCGGTGTTGTCCTCGTCCGTCGGTCCGAGCACCCGTACCCGGTCGCCGGGGGCGGCCCGCTCGGCCCAGCGGCAGGCCGGGCCGCCGTCCGGATGCAGCGCGAAGTCGATGTCGATCTCGGTGGCGGCGGGGCCACGGCGCTGCTCCCGTACCGTGTACGAGCGCATCACCGCCCGTACGTCGTCCGGCAGTTGGTAGTAGGCGGCGATCCAGCTCGCTTCGTCCGTGGCGGCCGTCGCGTCCGGCAGGACCGGCGCCGACTGGCCCGGGTGCGGCAGGAAGAGCGAGAGGCTCTGGTCCCGGCCCCCGGAGGCGAAGGCGTCCAGCTCTGGCCCGGTGAAGGTGACCCGCACCAGCGAGGGCGAGATTCGACGGATCCGGTCGACCTCCAGGTCGAAGAACCGAAACGGTGGGGGAGGAGAGGGCGATGGTGACTGCGGTGATGACTGGGGGGTCGCGTCGGGCGTCGTCACTTCGCCACCTTCTTCGCCTTCTCGATCGCCTCGGCCAGCTCCTCGAGGATCGGCGCGCACTTGGCGTACGAATAGATCGGCTCGGTGGTGCGCGGGATGACCTGTCCGGCCTTGACCGCGGGCAGCTTCTTCCAGGTCGGCTTGGACGTGTCCAGGTCGGCGGGCTGGAGGGCCGAGGTCCGGTTGTCCATCATGATCACGTCGGCCTGGTACTTGTCGGCGTTCTCCCAGCTCAGCTCCTCGAAGAAGCCCTGGGCGTTGGCCTTGGGCTCGACGAACTTGACGCCGAGCTCCTGGAAGTAGCGGGTGTCGGCGGACATCTTGGGGACCGAGACATAGAGGAGGTCCTGGCTGCCGGAGCCGATCAGGACCGTGATGTCCGGGTTGGACTTGGCTGCCTGGCGCAGCCGCTCGGCGGCCTTCTCGAACCGGGCCTTGGCGTCGGTGACCTTCTTGTCCTTGAGGTCGGCGCCCAGCGACTCGGCGAGGTCGGCGCGGCGCTGGAGCGCACTGGGCATCGAGGTCTCGGCGGCCCAGAGGGCGACGCTCGGCGCCAGCTTGAGGATCTTCTTCTGGGATTCCTCGGGTACGTACCAGAGGTCGTCCTTGGCCCACATGTCGGTGATCAGTACGTCCGGCGCGAGGGCCGCGTACTGCTCGATGTTGAACTGGCCCCACTCGTTGCCGAGGATCTCGACCTGGGTGACGTCCAGGTCCCCGGCCTGCACGTCGGGCTTGCCGCCCTTGACCGTGGTAGGCCCGAACACGCCCTTGACGGTGATGCCGTAGTCGTGGAGCGCGGCGGCTGTCCCCGTGAACGCGACGATGTTCTTCGGGGCGGCGTCCAGCTTGACGGTGGTGCCCCGGTCGTCCTTGAAGGTCCACGCCCCGGACTCTTCCCCGGACTTCGCCGCGGTCGTCTGGGAGCCGCTGCCCGCTGCCTTGTCCCCGCGTTCGTCGCCACAGGCGACCAGCAGGGCGCCGAGGCCGACAGCGCCTCCCACGGTCAGCAGACCACGACGGGACAGGTGGGGAGTTGGGGAGTTGGGCATGTCGGTGTCCGCTTTCCTCGGGTACGACGAGAGGCCGTCGGCTGGTTTCAAGCGAGGTTAGCCTAACCTAACTGTCTATGGGGCGGTCGGGATCGATCAGGATTCGAGAAGCGCGGGTCAGGGAGCCGGACCTAGCCTGATCGACATGGACATCACCATTCACACCAGCGCCCTCCCGCACGACGACCCGGACGCGTCCCTGGCCTTCTACCGCGACGCCCTCGGCTTCGAGGTCCGTAGCGACGTCGGACAAGGCACGATGCGCTGGATCACGGTCGGCCCCGTCGGCCAGCCCGACACCTGCATCCTGCTGGCGCCACCCGCCGCCGACCCGGGAATCACCGATGACGAGCGCCGCACGATCGTCGAGATGATGGCCAAGGGAACCTACGGCTGGATTCTGCTGGCCACCCACGACCTCGACGGCACCTTCGCGAAGGTGCGGGCCAGCGACGCCGAGGTCGTCCAGGAGCCGACCGAGCAGCCGTACGGCATCCGCGACTGCGCCTTCCGCGATCCCGCCGGAAACATGGTCCGCATCCAGGAGCTTCGCTGAGCCGCGGGGGGTTCTCTCATGTGTCACCCCTCGTGGGGGCGCGCACGGACCGCGGCGCTCCGAGATGACGAAGCCAGCGGGCGCTCAGCTGGACAGGCCCATCTCCCTGGCGATCAGCATGCGCTGGACCTCGCTGGTGCCCTCGCCGATTTCGAGGATCTTGGAGTCCCGCCACATACGGGCCACCGGGTACTCGTTCATAAAGCCGTAGCCGCCGTGGATCTGGGTCGCCTCGCGGGCGTTGTCGACCGCGATGGTGGATGAGTGGAGCTTGGCCAGGGCCGCCTGCTTCTTGAAGGGTTCGCCGTTGACCAGGCGGGACGCGGCGTCGCGCCAGGCGAGGCGGGCGGTGTAGGCGTTCATCTCCATGTCGGCCAGCTTGAACTGGATGGCCTGGTTGGTGCCGATCGGGCGGCCGAAGGCGTGGCGCTCCTTGGCGTACTTCAGGGACTCGTCGACGCAGCCCTGGGCGAGGCCGGTGGCCAGGGCCGAGATGGCGATGCGGCCCTCGTCGAGGATCTGGAGGAACTGGGCGTAGCCGCGGCCCTCCGCGCCGACGAGGTTGGCGGCCGGGACGCGGACGTCGGAGAAGGACAGTTCGCGGGTGTCCGAGGCGTTCCAGCCGACCTTGGAGTACGGGGCGGCGACGGTGAAGCCGGGGGTGCCGGAGGGCACGATGATCGAGGAGATGCGGGGGGCGCCGTCCTCCTTGCGGCCGGTGACCGCGGTGACCGTCACCAGACCGGTGATGTCCGTACCGGAGTTGGTGATGAAGCACTTGCTGCCGTTGATCACCCATTCCCTGGTCGCCTCGTCCAGGACGGCCGTGGTGCGGGTGCCGCCCGCGTCCGAGCCGCACTCCGGCTCGGTGAGGCCGAACGCGCCCAGCATCTCGCCCGCGCACATCCGGGGGAGCCACTGGCGCTTCTGCTCCTCGGTACCGAAGCGGTAGATCGGCATCGCGCCGAGCGAGACACCGGCCTCCAGGGTGATGGCGATGGACGAGTCGACCCGGGCGAGCTCTTCGAGCGCCAGGCCAAGCGCCAGGTAGTCGCCGCCCATCCCGCCGTACTCCTCGGGGAAGGGCAGGCCGAACAGGCCCATGCGGCCCATCTCGCGGACGATCTCGTACGGGAACTCGTGGCGTTCGTAGAAGTCGCCGATCTTGGGGGCGACGACGTCGTGGGCGAACTCCTCCACCGTGCGGCGGAGTTCCTCGTGTTCGGGGGTGAGGCGGTGATCGAGCGCCATGGTCAGGACTCCTTGTCGTCCTCGTCGTCCGTGTCGTCCTTGTGGGACGGGGACTAAGTGGTGGTGGTCTCGGGCGCCCCAGTGAGGGCGCGGACCGTACGGGAGGGGCTGGGGCGGCCCAGCTGGTCGGCCAGCCACGCGCTGGTGGCGGTGAGCTGGCGCAGGTCGACCCCGGTCTCGATGCCGAGGCCGTGCAGCATCCATACGAGATCCTCGGTGGCGAGGTTCCCCGTGGCGCTCTGGGCGTACGGGCAGCCGCCGAGGCCGCCCGCCGACGCGTCCACCGTGCTCACGCCGTGCTCCAGCGCGGCCAGGGTGTTGGCGAGCGCCTGGCCGTAGGTGTCGTGGAAGTGCACGGCGATGGCGTCGGTGGGTACGCCCTGGTCGCCCAGCTCGGTGAGCAGCGCCCGTACGTGGCCGGGGGTCGCGACGCCGATGGTGTCGCCGAGGCTCAGCTCGTCACAGCCGAGGTCCAGCAGAGCCTTGGCCACCCGGACGACCTGAGGGACCGGGACCGCGCCTTCCCACGGGTCGCCGAAGCACATCGAGAGATAGCCGCGCACCCGCACCCGCTCGGCCTTGGCGCGGGCCACCACCGGCTCGAACATGGCGAGGGACTCGGCGACCGTGCGGTTGAGGTTGCGCCGGGCGAACGCCTCGGTCGCGGAGCCGAACACCGCGATCTGGCGTGCCCCGAGTGCCAGGGCCCGGTCCAGGCCGCGGTCGTTGGGCACCAGGACGGGCAGGGCCACGTCCTCGATGTCATCGAGGAGGGGGAAGAGGCGCTCGGCGTCGGCCAGTTGGGGCACCCACTTGGGGTGGACGAAGCTGGTGGCCTCGATCGTGGTCAGCCCGGCCGCGGCGAGGCGGTGGATGAACTCCGCCTTGACCTCGGTGGGGACGGTGGACTGTTCGTTCTGCAGGCCGTCGCGCGGGCCTACTTCGTGGATGCGTACGCGGTGCGGGAGGCCCGGGGCCGGGACGACCATGGGCAGGGCGGTGTGGGTCATGCGGGGGCCTCCTCCTTGCGCGCGGTCTCCGCCTCGTGGTCCTCGTGCGGGGTGACGACGGCCAGTACCTGGTCCATAGCGACGGTGGAGCCCGGGATGACGTCGATCTCGGCGACCGTCCCGGCGTGCGGCGCGGAGATGACGTGCTCCATCTTCATCGCCTCGACGACGAGCAGGCTCTGCCCGGCGTCCACCGTGTCCCCGACCGCCACCTTGACCACGGTGACCGTGCCGGGCATCGGCGCGGCCAGGGTGTCGGCGCCGGCGTGTGCGGCGCCGGTGAGCGCGGCCTCGACGGGGTCGTGGTCCTGAAGGTGCCAGGCGTTGCCGTCCCGGCCGAGCCAGATCCCGTCCGGGGCGTCGGCCCGGCTGAAGGTGTGCGTGACGCCGTCCAGTTCGATGGTGACCCCGGCGGGGCTGACAGTGACGAGGCGGGCGTGGGCGGGAGCGGCCCCGTCGCCGAGCAGCAGCTGGAAGTCCGGCGCCGTGCCGCGCAGCCGCACCGGCCGCGGGTCGTGCCCCGGAACACGGACATGGTGCACCGTCCACGCGGGCGTCCCGCCGAGCCGCCACCCGCTGGCCGCCCCGAACGGATCGGCCCACCCGGACGCACCGGACGCGCTGGACGCGCCGGAAGCCGAAGGCGCGAGGGCCGCCTGCCGCAGCAGCGCCGCCGCCGCGTACACCTCGTCCGGCACCGAGGCGTCCACCAGGGAGTCCACGTCCCGCTCGACGAGACCGGTGTCCAGGTCACCCGACACCACGTCCGGGTGGGCCAGCAGCCTCCGCAGAAAGCCCGCGTTGGTCGACACCCCGAGCGTCACCGTGTCCGCCAGCGCGGCCCGCAGCCCGCGCAGCGCCGACGCGCGGTCCGGACCGTAGGCGATGACCTTCGACAGCATCGGGTCGTAGAGGCTGCCGACCTCCGTGCCCTGCGAGAGGCCCGAGTCGGTGCGCACGCCGTCGCCCTGGGGTTCACGCAGGGCCAGGACCGTGCCGCCGGACGGCAGGAATCCGCGCGCGGGGTCCTCGGCGCAGATACGGGCCTCCACGGCGTGCCCGGTCAGGGTGATGTCCCGCTGCCCGTACGGCAGTTTCTCGCCCGCGGCGACGCGCAACTGCCACTCCACCAGGTCAAGGCCGGTGATCAGTTCCGTCACCGGGTGCTCGACCTGGAGGCGGGTGTTCATCTCCATGAAGTAGTACGCCGACGGGTCGTTGCCCGGCACGATGAACTCCACCGTGCCCGCGCCCCGGTACCCACAGGAGCGCGCGGCCTGCACCCCCGCCTCGCCCATCGCCGCCCGGGTGGTCTCGTCGAGCAGGACCGAGGGGGCCTCCTCGATGATCTTCTGGTGGCGGCGCTGGAGTGAGCACTCGCGCTCGCCGAGGTGGATCACGTTTCCGTGCCCGTCCGCCAGGACCTGGATCTCGATGTGCCGGGGACGGTCGATCCACCGCTCGACCAGCAGCGTGTCATCCCCGAAGGAGGCGCGGGCCTCCCGTCGGGCGGCCGCGATCTCGTCCAGGAGTGCCGACTCGACCCGGGTCAGCCGCATCCCCTTGCCGCCGCCGCCCGCGGAGGGCTTCAGCAGCACCGGCATGCCGATCTCCCGTGCCGCGTCGGCCAGTTCGGTGTCGGTCAGGCCGCTGCCCGACGAGCCCGGCACCACCGGCACTCCCGCGGCCCGCACCGTCTCCTTGGCGCGGATCTTGTCGCCCATCAGCTCGATCGCGGAGCCGGGCGGACCGACGAAGGCGAGCCCCGCCTCCTCGCAGGCCCGCGCGAACGTGGCGTTCTCCGCGAGGAAGCCGTACCCCGGGTGCACCGCCCGCGCCCCGGTGCGGGCGGCCGCGTCAAGCAGCCGCTCGATGGACAGATAGCTCTCGGCGGCCGGAGCGGGCCCGATCCGTACCGCGGTGTCCGCCTCGCGCACATGCCGGGCGTCGGCGTCCGCGTCGCTGAACACGGCCACCGAGCGCACCCCGAGAGCCCGCAGGGTGCGGATGACCCGGACCGCGATCTCGCCCCGGTTGGCGACCAGCACTGTGTCGAACATCGTCATCGTGGAAGGTCCCTCACATCCGGAAGACGCCGAAGCCGGGCTCACCCAGCGGGGCGTTGGCACAAGCGGTCAGGGCGAGTCCGAGGACCTGCCGGGTCTCCAGCGGGTCGATCACGCCGTCGTCCCAGAGCCGGGCGGTGGCGTAGTAGGCGTTCCCCTGCGACTCGTACTGGTCCCGGATCGGAGCCTTGAACTCCTCCTCGGCCTCCGTGGGCCAGGACTCCCCTCGCGCCTCCAGCTGGTCCCGCTTGACCGTCGCCAGGACCGAGGCGGCCTGCTCGCCGCCCATCACGGAGATCTTGGCGTTCGGCCACATCCACAGGAAGCGGGGGGAATAGGCGCGCCCGCACATCGAGTAGTTGCCCGCGCCGTACGAGCCGCCGATGACGACGGTCAGCTTCGGCACCCGGGCGCAGGCCACGGCCGTCACCATCTTGGCGCCGTGCTTGGCGATACCGCCCGCTTCGTAGTCCCGGCCGACCATGAAGCCGGAGATGTTCTGCAGGAAGAGCAGCGGGATGCCGCGCTGGTCGCACAGCTCGATGAAGTGCGCGCCCTTCTGGGCGGACTCGGAGAACAGGATGCCGTTGTTGGCGATGATGCCGACCGGGTGGCCGTGGATGTGTGCGAAGCCGGTGACCAGCGTGGTGCCGTACTCGGCCTTGAACTCCTGGAAGCGGGAGCCGTCGACGACGCGCGCGATGACCTCGCGCACGTCATAGGGGGTCCGGGAGTCGGCGGGCACCGCGCCGTAGAGGCCCTGGGGGTCGGCCTTGGGGTCCTCGACGGGCTGGGTGGTCCAGGGGAGCGGGCCGCGCTCGGGAAGCGTCGCGACGATGTTCCGCACGATGCGCAGGGCGTGGGCGTCGTCCTCGGCGAGGTGGTCGGTGACCCCGGACGTACGGGAGTGGACCTCGCCGCCGCCCAGCTCCTCGGCGGTCACCACCTCGCCGGTGGCGGCCTTCACCAGGGGCGGGCCGCCCAGGAAGATGGTGCCCTGATTGCGGACGATCACGGCTTCGTCGCTCATCGCCGGGACGTAGGCCCCGCCCGCCGTGCAGGAGCCGAGCACGGCGGCGATCTGCGGGATTCCGGCGCCGGACATCCGCGCCTGGTTGTAGAAGATCCGCCCGAAGTGCTCACGGTCGGGGAAGACCTCGTCCTGCATGGGCAGGAAGGCGCCGCCGGAGTCCACCAGATACAGGCACGGGAGGCGGTTCTCCAGGGCGACCGCCTGGGCGCGCAGGTGCTTCTTGACCGTCATCGGGTAGTACGTGCCGCCCTTGACGGTGGCGTCATTGGCGACGATCACGCACTCGCGCCCGGAGACCCGGCCGATACCGGCGATCACTCCGGCGGCGGGCGCGCCTCCGTCGTACATCCCGTCCGCCGCGAGCGGCGCCAGCTCCAGGAAGGGCGAGCCGGGGTCGAGCAGGGCGTCGACACGGTCCCGGGGCAGCAGCTTGCCGCGCGCCACATGGCGGGCGCGGGCCTTCTCGCCCCCGCCGAGCCGGGCCGCGGCCAGCTTGTCGCGCAGCTGGTCCACCAGTGCGCGGTGTGCCGCCTCGTTGGTCGACCAGGCCTCCGACGCGGGGTCAGCCCCACTCGTCAGCCGCGGTGCCTGCTGCATCGTCTCGAGCCCCTTTGCGCGTACGACGTCGCTTCCGCCACGTTAATCATCGTTAACACGGCCCCTTCAGGTTAACGACCGCTAACCGCCTTGTCTAGAATGAATTCTCATGAGCACCAGTGCGTCCGCGCCATCGACCAGCCGTCGCGAGCAGATCCTCAAGGAGGCCGCCCGCCTCTTCGCCGACCGCGGCTTCCACGGCGTCGGTGTCGACGAGATAGGGGCCGCCGTCGGGATCAGCGGTCCCGGTCTCTACCGCCACTTCGCGGGCAAGGACGCCATGCTCGCCGAGCTCCTCGTGGGCATCAGCGGTCAGCTGCTGACCGGCGGCAAGCGCCGGGTCGCGGAGGCCGACGGCGCGCCCGAGGTCGTACTCGACTCGCTTATCGAGGGGCACATCGACTTCGCCCTCGACGACCGTCCCCTCATCACCCTCCACGACCGCGAGCTGGACCGCCTGCGGGACAGCGACCGCAAGCTGGTCCGCCAGCTCCAGCGGCAGTACGTCGAGCTGTGGGTGGCGGCCGTCCGCGAGGTCTATCCGGAGCTGATCGAGGCCGAGGCGCGCGCCTCGGTGCATGCGGTGTTCGGGCTGCTCAACTCCACCCCGCACCTGGGCCGTCCCGGCGCCCTGCCCGGGCGGGACGCCATGGCCGCGCTGTTGCACCGGCTGGCCCGTGGCGCCTTCACCGCGGCGGCCGCCACCGCCACGGCGTGACGCGGGCCTCCGAGTGGCGCGGGCCTCTGCGTGGCGCGGGCCTCCGAGTGGCGCGGGCCTCCGAGTGACGCGGGCCTCCGAGTGACGCGGGCCTCTGATCCGATCTCTGGACAGTCGGCTGAACTGCCGGGTAACTTCGTCTGAGCAAGCGCTTAGACAGTGCTCAGATATCTCTGTAGCGAGCCGACCCAGGAGGCACTCCGTGCGCCGTACTGTTTTCAACGAAGACCACGAGGCGTTCCGCGAGACCATCCGCGCCTTCATCGAGGCCGAGGTCGTGCCCGTCTACGACGCGTGGTACGAGGCCGGGCAGGCGCCCCGCGACTTCTACTACAAGCTGGGTGAGCTGGGCATCTTCGGCATCGAGGTGCCCGAGGAGTTCGGCGGCGCGGGCGAGGAGTCGTTCAAGTTCCAGGCGGTCATCGCCGAGGAGTGCGCCCGCGCGGGCGTCTCCTTCGGCGGCTCCGGCGTACACGTCGGCCTCTGCCTCCCGTACCTGAAGGCCTACGCCACCGACGAGCAGAAGAAGCGCTGGCTGCCCGACTTCGTCTCCGGCGCCAGCATGTACGCCATCGCCATGACCGAGCCCGGCACCGGCTCCGACCTCGCCGGAATGAAGACCACCGCCAAGCTCTCCGACGACGGCACCCACTACGTACTCAACGGCGCCAAGACCTTCATCACCGGAGGCGTGCACGCCGACCGCGTCATCGTCTGCGCCCGCACCGCCGCGCCCACCGCCGAGGACCGCAGGCACGGCATCTCCCTCCTGGTCGTCGACACCACGTCCGAGGGCTACGCGGTCGGCCGCAAGCTCGACAAGCTGGGCCTGAAGACCTCCGACACCGCCGAGCTCTCCTTCACCGACGTGAAGGTCCCCGTCGACGACCTCCTCGGCGAGGAGCACAAGGGCTTCTCCTACCTCGGCCAGAACCTCCCGCAGGAGCGCCTCGCCATCGCCGTCGGCGCGTACGCCCAGTCCAAGGCCGCGATCCAGTTCGCCAAGGCGTACGTCGAGGAGCGCACCGTCTTCGGCAAGACCGTGGCGTCCTTCCAGAACACCAAGTTCGAGCTGGCCGCCTGCCAGGCCGAGGTGGACGCCGCCGAGGCCGTCGTCGACCGCGCCATGGAGGCCCACGACCTCGGCGAGCTGACCGCCGCCGAGGCCGCGTCCGCCAAGCTGTTCACCACCGAGGTCGCGCACCGCGTGATCGACAAGTGCCTCCAGCTGCACGGCGGCTACGGCTACATGAACGAGTACCCGATCGCCCGCCTGTACGCGGACAACCGCGTCAACCGCATCTACGGCGGCACCAGCGAGGTCATGAAGATGATCATCGCCAAGGACATGGGCCTCTGAGGCCTCAGGGCATCCGTTAGGGCATCCGTTGAACCAGGAGATGGAGTCCCTGCTCGATCTGCTCGACCTGGAGCGGATCGAGCGGGACATCTTCCGCGGCCAGAGCAGATCGGCCGTGGTCCCCAGAGTGTTCGGCGGCCAGGTCGCGGCCCAGGCACTGGTCGCCGCGGGCCGCACCGTCCCCGAAGGCCGCGACGCGCACTCACTGCACGCGTACTTCCTGCGGATGGGCGACCCCGGCGCGCCCATCGTCTACGAGGTGGACCGCATCCGGGACGGCTTCTCCTTCACCACCCGAAGGGTGGTGGGGGTCCAGCACGGCAGGCCGATCTTCCACCTCTCCGCCTCCTTCCAGACGTACGAGGAGGGCCTCGACCACCAGGCCGAGATGCCCGCGGCACCCGACCCCGAGTCCCTGCCCACAGCAGCCGAGTCGCTGCCGCACTACGCCGCCAACTTCACCGACCCCGGTATCGCCCGCCGCCTGCTCGCCGCGCGCGCCGCCGTCGACCTGCGCTACGTGGACCCGCCCCCGTACGCAACGGTGGGAGAACCGCGTGAGCCGCGCTCCCAGGTCTGGTTCCGCACCAACGGCAAGCTGGCCGACGACCCCCTGCTGCACGTCTGCCTGGCGACCTACGTCTCCGACATGACGCTGCTCGACTCGGTGCTGCTCGCGCACGGGCGCGGCGGCTGGACCGTCGGGGATGTGGTCGGCGCGTCCCTGGACCACGCGATGTGGTTCCACCGCCCCTTCAGGGCCGACGAATGGCTCCTCTACGATCAGCAGTCCCCCTCGGCCTACGGCGGCCGGGGCCTCGGCCAGGCCCGCATCTACACCCAAGACGGACGCCTGGCCATATCCGTGATCCAGGAGGGCGTCATCCGCGTACCGCGCTGACCACCCCCCAGTCGGCTACGGCACCTCAAGCCCCGCCGCGTCCAGCAGATACGCCGTCATCGGGTCGTAGAAGCGCGGGTCCGTGACGTGGTCGTCGAGGGGGACCGTGACCTGGAGAGTGCCCTCCGCCTCGGCCAGGAACAGCGCCGGGTCGTTGGAGTCCGCGTAACCGACGGAGTCCAGGCCGCGCTGCCCGGCCCGGCCCGCCCAGCCGTGGTCGGCGACCACCAGATCGGGCTGCGGCCTGCCCTCGCGCTCCAGGCCGTCGAGGATCGCGTTCATCGGCTCGGGTGAGTGGGTGTGCCACAGGGTCGCCCCGCGCTCCAGCACCGCGACGTCGGCGAACTGGAAGACCGAGGCCTCGTCCGCCGTCAGGCCGCCAGGGATGCGCACGATCTCGCAGCCCGCGCGGCGCAGCGCGTCCGCCGTCGCCCGGTGTACGTCGAGCAGCCCGCCGGGGTGCCCGGTCGCGAACAGCACCCGCTCGCGGCCCGCGGCCGCCTTGCGCAGCCGGGCCGCCATCCGCTCCAGGGCGTCCACCGTCAGCTCCGGGTCGATGGTGTCCTGGCCGTGCCGGAACTCCGGGTCGTCGTTCACCCCGCAGCGCTCCGCCATCACCGCCAGTACGTCCTGCTCGTCACACCAGCGGTCGCCGAACTCCAGGCCCAGCCAGAAGTTGCGGTCGCCGTTGGCCAGCTTGCGGTAGTGGGAGAGGTTGTTGTCGCGCGGAGTGGCGACGGCGCCCGCGATACGCGTGCGGACGAGATGGTCGACCAGGGCGGCGCGGCTTGGTATCGGCATAGGGTCCATTGTGCCGTCAGGCAACCGGGCGGACCGGCCTGTCCCGAACCCTGGACCAGCGCGGAGCCGAGTGGAGCCGAGTGGAGCCGAGCGGAGCCGAGCGGAGCCGAGCGGAGCCGAGCGCCGAATCTTGGCCGGAGTGTCCAGATCCGCCCGCCACCCTCCAAGGAACGTACAAATACGAAATCCGCAGCCCCGTTTTACGCTCGAAACCATGAGCACACCCACCTACTCCCAGCCGCGTGGCCCCGTCGACTCCTCCCGTATCCCGCGTTACGCGGGACCCGCGACCTTCGCGCGGCTGCCCCGGCTCGACGAGGTCGGCGGGCGCGCGGATGTCGCGGTCGTCGGTGTGCCCTTCGACTCGGGCGTCTCCTACCGCCCCGGTGCCCGCTTCGGCGGCAACGCCATCCGTGAGGCGTCCCGCCTCCTGCGCCCGTACAACCCGGCTCAGGACGCCTCGCCCTTCGCGCTCGCGCAGGTCGCGGACGCCGGAGACATCGCGGCCAACCCGTTCAACATCAACGAGGCCGTGGAGACCGTCGAGGGCGCGGCCGACGAGCTGCTCGCCACCGGTGCCCGGATGATGACGCTCGGCGGCGACCACACCATCGCGCTGCCGCTGCTGCGCTCGGTCGCCAAGAAGCACGGCCCGGTCGCGCTGCTGCACTTCGACGCGCACCTGGACACCTGGGACACCTACTTCGGCGCCGAGTACACCCACGGCACCCCGTTCCGCCGCGCCGTCGAGGAGGGCATCCTCGACACCGAGGCGCTCTCGCATGTCGGCACGCGCGGCCCGCTGTACGGCAAGCAGGACCTCGACGACGACGAGAAGATGGGCTTCGGCATCGTCACCTCGGCCGACGTCATGCGGCGCGGCGTGGACGAGGTCGCGGACCAGCTCCGCCAGCGCATCGGCGACCGTCCGCTGTACATCTCGATCGACATCGACGTCCTGGACCCGGCGCACGCCCCCGGTACCGGCACCCCCGAGGCGGGCGGCCTGACCTCGCGCGAGCTCCTGGAGATCCTGCGCGGCCTGTCGTCGTGCAACCTGGTCTCCGCGGATGTCGTCGAGGTGGCGCCCGCGTACGATCACGCGGAGATCACCTCGGTCGCGGCCTCGCACACGGCGTACGAGCTGACCACGATCATGAGCCGCCAGATCGCGGAGAGCCGGGGCTAGGGGAGACGCCCCCAGGGACGGCCCTGGCAACCCGCACGTACGGAGCGAGCAGTGACGCACGACCACGACCTGGTGCTCAGGCCCACGGCCCGGCAGACCGAGGCGGCCCTCAACCCGCCGCCCGGCCGCACCGGCGGTGACCTGGTGATCGAGACCCTGCGCGGCCTCGGCGCCACGACCGTCTTCGGGCTCCCGGGGCAGCACGCTCTGAGCCTGTTCGACGCACTACGCCGCTCCGCGCTCTCGTACGTGGGCCTGCGCGTCGAGAACAACGCCGCCTTCGCCGCCGACGGCTACGGCCGCATCACCGGCGAGGCGGCGCCCCTGCTGCTCTCCACCGGCCCCGGCGCGCTGACCTCGCTGGCCGCGCTTCAGGAGGCCGCGGCCGCCTCGTCGCCGGTCCTGGCGATCAGCAGCCAGGTCCCGGCCGCGGGGCTCGGCGGCGGCCGCCACGGCTATCTGCACGAACTCCGCGACCAGCAGGCGTCCTTCCGCGACGTGGTGAAGTCCGTCCACACCGCCCGCACCCAGTCCCAGATCCCGTCCGCGATCGCCGCCGCCTGGCAGTCCGCGCTGACGGCCCCGCACGGCCCCGTATGGGTGGAGATCCCGCAGGACGTACTGGCCGCGCCGACCCAGCTTCCGGTTGTCAACGCACCCGACGCGACCCCCGATGAGCTGCCGCCCAGGCCCGAACTGACGGCCCTCGCCGCGCACCTGCTCGCACACGCCGAACGCCCGGCGATCATCGCGGGCGGCGGAGTCGTACGCGCCGACGCCGCACGCAAGCTGCGCACCCTGGCCGAGCAGCTGAACGCCCCCGTCGTTACCACCTTCGGTGGCAAGGGCGCCTTCCCCTGGCAGCACCCGCTCTCGCTCCAGTCCTGGCTGGAGGACCGCCACACCACTGACTTCCTCGAAGACGCGGACGTCCTGCTGGTCATCGGCTCGGGCCTTGGCGAACTGTCCTCCAACTACCGCACCTTCCAGCCACGCGGCCGGATCATCCAGGTCGAGGCCGACGCCGGAAAGCTGGAGGCCAACCACCCGGCGCTCGGCATCCACGCGGACGCCCGACTCGCGCTCACCGCGCTCCTGGAGACGCTCGACGGGCAGCAGCGCCCCGACCCGGCCGCACCCGAGCGGGTACGCACTGTCCTCAGCCGCGTCCGCGACCGGATCGCCGCCCAGGACCTCACCCTGGAGCAACAGCTCCTGGCCTCGATCCGGTCCGCGGTCCCGGACCCGGCCCCCACCTTCTGGGACATGACGATCCTGGCCTACTGGGCCTGGTCCGCCTTCGACGCCCGCCGCCCCAACACCATGCACTCAGCCCAGGGCGCGGGCGGCCTCGGCTACGCCTTCCCCGCCGCGCTCGGCGCCGCGATCGCCGACCCGACGCATCCCGTACTCGCCGTCTCCGGCGACGGCGGCGCCCTGTACTCCGTCGCCGAACTCGCCACCGCCCGCCAGCACGACCTGCCGGTCACCTGGCTGATCGTCGACGACGGTGGCTACGGCATCCTCCGCGAGTACATGACCGACACCTACGACGACACGACCGGTACGGACCTGACCCGCCCCGACTTCGTGGCGCTCGCGGAGTCGTTCGGGGTGCCCGCGGTCCGTACATCCCCGGAGACCCTCACGGACGACCTGGCGAAGGCGCTCTCGGCGCCCGGCCCTTCGGTCGTGGTGCTCCCGGCCGTACTGAGGATGTTCGCTCCCACGCACCTGTGAGGCCCTCACGCACCTGTGAGGCCCTCACGCACCTGTGAGGCCCTCACGCGCTTGTGAGGGCGCAGGCGGGTTACCAGATCGACTCGACCCACTCGGGGTGGTCGATGAACGGGTTGCGGTTGTGCTGGTAGAGGTCGTGGATCAGGTTGTTGCGGTTCCGCTCGAAGGTGTCCGGCGGGTCTTCCTGGTGCCACTGCTTGAGCACGGACAGGCGGCCCATGTACGGCGAGCTGCCGTTGCTGACCTGGTTGTTGGGCTCCAGGTCGGCGAAGCCGTCGTCGCCCTCGTAGCGGACCGCCATATAGAGGATCATGCGGGCCACATCGCCCTTGACCGCGTCGCGGGGCTCGAAGGAGTTGGAGTCGGTGTAGTTGCCGGGGGCGCCGCTGACCGGGCTGCCGCCCCAGTCGAAGTCCTTGTTGCCGCGGATGCTGTTGACCTGGACGTCCGTGGGGCGCAGGTGGTGCAGGTCGGTGCCGGGGGTGGTGGAGGTGCTGAAGCCGCCGTGGGACTTGGCCCAGACGTGCTCGCGGTTCCAGTCGCCCACGTCGCCGCCGTTGAGGGACTTGCTGCGCGAGGCGCCGCTGTAGAGCAGGCGGACGTGGGCGCTGTTGTCCGGGTCCTCGTCGGTGGTCTTGAGGGCGTTCCAGACCTGGGAGTACGACAGCTTGGTGTGGTCGTCGATGATGTCGTGCAGGGCGTTCTTCAGGGCTGTGCCGGACTCGCCGTACGCGTCGTCGTAGTAGTCGTAGTAGTCGTCGTAGGCGTAGTAGTCGGTGTAGGCGGCGGCTGTGGGGGAGACGGCTTCGGGAGCGGTCGACGGCGCCGCGGCGGCGGTCGGCACCACGATCGCGACGAGGGCCGCGGCGGTGGCCAGGAGTGGGGCAGGGCGTATGTGAGGGGAGGGCATGTGGGGGGCGTCCTTTCCCGGATCACGCGTGTCCCGTACCCGGCGCGACGGGCGTGGGGTCTACGCGAGTTGACCTTGCGTCATCCGGGAGCGTGGCACCGCTAGGGCACGGTCGTGTAAATGCGGGGAGGCGATTCTGTGACGTTGTCATAGACACGTCGAGCTTCTGAGGTGTGGCCGTCGGCGGGCGGCGCCCCAACGACGTCACCGCCACCCCGCCCACCAACAGTGCCGCCGCGCACCAGCGCAGCCCGCTCACGCCCTCGCCCAGGACCAGCGCGGCGGACGACATCCCGAAAACCGGGACCAGGAGGGAGAAGGGCGCGACCGCCGACGCGGGGTGGCGGCGCAGCAGCCAACCCCAGGCGCCGAAGCCGAAGATGGTGGAGATCCAGGCCACGTACACGATCACGCCGACGCCCGCCCAGTCCAGCGAGCCCAGCGCCCGGCCGATCTCGCCCGGCCCCTCCAGGGCGAGCGACATCAGCAGCAGCGGCAGTACGGGCACCACGCTGACCCAGACCATGAAGTTCAGCGCGTCCGGCGGGGCGGCCCTGCGCGTCAGCACATTGGAGACGCCCCAGGCGGCAGCCGCCGCGATCACCAGGGCGAAGCCGAGCAGCGGGCCGGAGAGCCCCTCGTCGTACGCGGCGACCCCGATCCCGGCGAGCGCGACGGCCATGCCCAGCGCCCGTACCCCGCCCGGCCGTTCGCCAAGCAGCGCGAAGGCGAACAGCGCCGTGAACACCGCTTGCACCTGGAGCACCAGCGAGGTGAGCCCGGCCCCCATCCCCGCGTCCATGCCGGTGAAGACCAGCCCGAACTTGACTACCCCCAGCGCCAGTCCGACACCCACGATCCACTTCCAGCCCACGCACGGCCGCCCCACGAAGAACACCGCGGGCAAAGCCGCGACGAGGAAGCGCAGCGCGGAGAAGAGCAGCGGCGGGAAGTGGTCCAGGCCGATCTCCATGACGACGAAGTTGACACCCCAGACGGCGGCGACGGCGACGGCGAGGGCGATGTGTGTAGGGCGCATGCGTGGAGCATCCCGGCTGATGACCATGTAGCACCAGCGCGGATGTCTGCATGGTTGAATGAAGCGTTGCTTACGATTTCCGCGCGGTCGGGCGGAACGGGGAGGGGTCGATGCTGGATCTGTCGCGGCTGCGTGCCCTGCACGCCGTCTCCGTGCACGGCACCATCGGCGCCGCGGCCGCCGCGCTCGGCTACACCCCGTCCGCGGTGTCGCAGCAGATCGCCAAGCTGGAGCGGGAGACCCGTACCACGCTGCTCGAACGTCAGGGGCGCGGCGTACGGCTCACCGACGAGGCCCGCCAACTGGCCGCCGCCGGACAGGAGCTGCTGGCCCTCGTCGAGCGCGCCGAGACCGACCTCGAGGAGCGCCGCGGGCTGCCGTCGGGGCGGCTGACCATCGCCGCGTTCGCCTCCGCCGCACGCGGGCTGATGCCCGCCGTACTGGCCGATCTCGCCCGGCGGCACCCGGCGCTCGACACCCGGCTCAGCGAGGTCGACCCGCATCTGTCGGTCGACCTGGTGGCCAAGGCCGCCGTCGACATGGCCGTGGCGCACGACTGGGACATCGCGCCGCTGCCCGCGCCGCCCGGCGTCGAGCACGCGCTGATCGGCGAGGACATCTGCGATCTGCTGGTGCCCGCCGCTCGCCCGCTGGCCGCCCGGGAGGCCGTACGCCGTGAGGATCTGCGGCACGAGCGGTGGGTCTGCCAGCCGCCGGGACGGGTCTGCCATGACTGGCTGATGCGGACGATGCGGGAGGTCGGGTGCGAACCGGACATCGCCCACCAAGCCGAGGAGAACCCGACGTTGACCGCCCTGGTCGCCGCGGGCCTGGGCATCGCCGTGATCCCCCGGCTCGGCCGGGGCCCGCTGCCCGACGGGGTGGCGGAGGTGAGGCTTGAGCCGCTGCCGGTGCGACGGCTGTACGCGCTGTGGCGGACCGGCGCCGCGCGCCGCCCGGCCGTCGTCGAGATGGTGCGTACGCTGCGGGAGTTCTGGCCCGAGGTGGAGCGGAGAGCCTGAGTTCTCCGCTAACCTCCCGCGTCGGCCCTTGTGTTCTGTTCTGTCTCTGAGTCTCGACGCCGACCCTTCCGAGCCGACCCTTCGGCCCCTCGGCCTCGGCAAGGGTTTTCCCCGTATCGCGTTCAACTACTGTTTCCCTACTGTCTCCCGCACCGGTGGTTCCCCCGCTGACCTGTGAGTGTCAGGTGCATGCCATGTGGGGTTTCGGCCGGTGACGGCCTTGTGCACGGGGTCGTCGCGCCGGGCGGCGGCGCACGGGCTCACCCGGCCCGGAGGGACTGTGGACCGCGTTCCCACGACGCACCGCAGTGCCGCGCGCCGCCCGCCCGCGCTCCGCACCGACCGCTGCTCCGGGAGTCGCCGGGGCCGCCCTGAAAGGGATCACCTTGAACGGTTCCAGGCGGAGACTCATATCCGTCGTGGCCGCCAGCGCCGTAATCCTCGGCGTGACCGCCACCTCATCCGTCGCATTCGCTGACCAGGCGGGCTCCTCCTCCGAGCCCTCCGCCACCGCGTCCCAGACCATGGCGCAGGACGAGCCCGGGGACGCACCCGCCGAGAAGGTCATCGTGACCTACAAGTCGCGGTCCGACGAAGCGCGTTCGAACTCCGCGGCGAAGCGCGACGCCGCCCAGAAGGGCAAGAAGACCGGCGAGAAGCTGTCCTTCGAACGCCGACTGGCCGACGGCGCCGCGCTGGTCGACCTCGGCGACAAGGCCAACGCCAAGGACGTCACGGAGGTCATGAAGGCCTTCCGCGCCGACTCGTCCGTCGCGTCCGTCGAGCCCGACCTCCGCGCGTACCCCACGGCCGTCACCCCGAACGACCCCGACTACGCCAAGCAGTGGGACTTCTTCGAGCCCACCGGCGGCATGAACGTACCCGGAGCGTGGGACACCACCACGGGCAGCGGCGTCACCGTCGCCGTCATCGACACCGGCTACGCCGCGCACAGCGATCTGAGCGCGAACACCGTGTCCGGATACGACTTCATCTCCGACAGCGCCGACGCCCGCGACGGCAACGGCCGGGACGCCGACCCGACGGACGAAGGCGACTGGAACGCCACCGACAACGAGTGCTACACCGGCTCCCGCGCGAGCAACTCGTCCTGGCACGGCACGCACGTCGCGGGCACCGTCGCCGCGAGCGCGAACAACGACAAGGGTGTGGCGGGCGTCGCCTACGGGGCGAAGACCCAGCACGTACGCGTGCTCGGCAAGTGCGGCGGCTCCTCGTCGGACATCGCCGACGCCATCACCTGGGCGTCGGGCGGCTCGGTGCCGGGCGTCCCGGCCAACCCCAACCCGTCCCAGGTCATCAACCTGAGCCTCGGCGGCGCCAGCGCGACCTGCCCGACCGTCTACCGCAACGCCATCAACGGCGCGGTCTCGCGCGGCACGTCGGTCGTCGTCGCGGCCGGCAACAGCAACGCCGACGTGTCCGGCTTCACGCCCGCCAACTGCGACAACGTCATCAACGTGGCGGCCACCAGCCGTGAGGGCAACCGCGCCTTCTACTCCAACTACGGCAGCGGCATCGACATCTCCGCCCCGGGCGGCGAGACCCGGCGCGCCAACGACACCCCGGGCACCATCACCACCCCCGAGAACGGCATCCTCTCGACGCTGAACTCCGGTGCGACCACCCAGTCCTCCGAGAACTACGAGCCGTACATGGGCACGTCGATGGCCGCCCCGCACATCGCGGGTCTCGCCGCGCTGCTGAAGTCGGCCGACTCCTCGCTGACCCCGTCCGAGATCGAGACCGCGCTCAAGAACAACGCCCGCCCGGTGCCCGGCACCTGCTCCGGCGGCTGTGGCGCGGGCATCGCCGACGCCGCGAAGACCGTCGCGGCGGTCACGGACGGCACGCCCGACGAGGGTGACGGCGGCACCTTCACCAACGACTCGAACGTCACCATTTCGGACAGGTCCACCTCCGTGTCCACGATCGCGGTGAGCGGCGTGACCGGCAACGCGCCGTCCGACCTGAAGGTCGGCGTGGACATCGTGCACACCTACCGCGGCGACCTGGTCATCGACCTGATCGCCCCGGACGGCAGCGCGTACCGGCTGAAGAACTCCAACAGCGGCGACTCGGCCGACGACGTACACACCACGTACACGGTCGACGCCTCTTCGGAACTCGCGGCCGGTGACTGGAAGCTACAGGTCCGCGATGTGTACCGGGGTGACACTGGCTACATCGACTCCTGGAGCCTGACCTTCTGACCCAGTCGCAGGATTCGATATAAGTACAGGTCAGGGGCGTGTCCGCGGCTTTTCGTCGCGGGCGCGCCCCTTCCGGCCGCCCCGGCCCCCGGCTGTCCCCGGTCCGTATCGCGGAAGCGGGCCTAGACTCCGCTGGCTGACTTCGTATCCTCTGCTGAACTCGTGGAGGCACGGGGCCGCGCATGCCGGGGAGGTGGGGCAGGGTGAAGCCGACACCTGAGCGCGCCACGCCCATCGGGCGAGCCGACCTCCTCGCCCGCCTGACCAGCGTGCTGCACAGCCGCGGACGCGCCCTCCTCACGGGTGCGGCCGGAGTGGGCAAGACCGAGGTGGCGCAGGCCGCCGCCGCGCGCGCCAGGCAACGGGGCGAGACCGTGGTGTGGCTCGCCCCGCAGCCCGCCGACCACCGCATACCCGGCGCGGCCGCCGCCGCCCTCGTCGCCTCCCTGCCCGCCTTCGCGCTGGACGGGCTGCCGGAGCCGCAGCGGACCGCGGTCGCGGTGCTCTGCCGGGAGACCGAGGCCCCCGAGGCGGGCCGGGACCCGATCGCGCTGCGGCTGGGCGTCGCGCGCGTCCTGCGCAACCTCGCCGCACCCGGCCCCGTCCTCCTCGTCATCGACGACGCCCAGCTCATCGACGCGGACAGCGTGGACCTGCTGCGCTTCGCACTGCACCTGGCCCCGCCCGAACTACGGGTCCTCGCGATCGAGACCCCGGCGCCCTGCGCCCCGACCGCGCCCTCCGCCCCGACGCCGCCAGCGGAGTCCGCGGAGTCGGCAGAATCCGCAGGATCCGCGGTACCCGCTCTCCCCCTGTGGGTGCCGTCCGAAGCCGATCTGCTGCTGGTGCCGCCGCTGCACGCCGACGACGTCGCCGAACTCCTCGTCCACCACCGGCTGCCCGCCCGGATGGCGGGCCGCATCCATCGCGCCAGCGGCGGTAATCCACGGATCGCACTCGCCGTCGGCCGCTCCCTGGCGGACGCCACGGCACCCGTGCACCACGCGGAGGCGCTGCTGCTGTCCGGCCGCGCCCGGGATCTGGCGCGCCGGATGCTGGCGTCGGTCTCCCCTTCCACACGGGCCTCGCTGCTGCTCGCCGCGCTCGCGCTGAGGCCGACGGCGACACTGATCCGGCGGGCCGGACGTCCGGACGCCGAGGCCGAGTTGGCCGCGGCGGAGCGGGCCGGTCTGGTCACCCTCACCGAGGACGGGAGGGTGGTGTTCACCGCGGGTCTGCTGCCCTCGACCCTCGTCCACGACACGAGCTGGACGGCCCGGGGTGAGGGCCACGCGGCGCTGGCCACCGCGACGGACGACCCCGTCGAGGCCGTACGGCACCGGGCTCTGGTCGCGGACGCCCCCGACGAGAAGCTCGCCGCCGAGGTCGCCGAGGCCGCGCGCACGGCACACCGACGCGGAAACAACACGCTGGCCGCCGAACTGGCCCTGCTCGCCGCCGAGTCGACACCGGGCCTGCCAGCCGGCGTACGGCTGACCCGGCTGGCCACCGCAGCCCAGGCCGCCGCCCGCGCCGCGCGCGCCGATCTGGCCCTGCGTGCGGCCGCCGATCTGCTGGCCCGCGACGCCGAGCCCGCCGACCGGGTGCGTGTCCGGCTGGCCGTACTGGACACGGCGGGGCAGGGACTGACCGATCTCGACGAGCTCTACGCGCACGCCATGGAGGACTCCGAGGACGATCCCGGGCTGCGTGCGGCGGTTTCGCTGCGCCTCGCGGTCAAGTACGCGATCGCCGACGGCGACCCGGTGCGCTCCCGGGCCGCCGCCGTGGAGTCCGCCCGGCTCGCGTCATCGGCGGGGGACCGGCACACCGCGTCCCAGGCGCTGACCCAACAGGCCAGAATGGACCGGGTGCTGGGCTCCCCACAGGCCGAGCAGACCCTCGCCGAGGCATGTGCGCTGGAGACGGCGGACGGCCCGCCCGGCATCCGTAACAGCGCACAGATCCTGACGATCCGGCACGCTCTCTTCGACGACCGGCTTGACGACGCCCGCGACCGGCTGCACGCGCTGCTGCCGATGGTGGAGCGGCGCGGCCCGGTCGAGGACTCCATCGAGCTGTTCCGCACACTGGCCGAGGTGGAGGCGCGGCGCGGCCAGTGCGCGGCGGCGCTGTCCCACGCCGGGCGGTCGCTGGCGCTGACGCTGGAGGCCGGTCTGTCGCCGGGGCCCGCGTGGTTCGCCCTGGCGGTGGCCGAGACCGCGGGCGGCAGCTTCGCCCGCGCCGCGAGTTACGCCCGGCGCAGCGCCCAGGCTTCGGAGGAGGAGGGCGACCATGTCTTCCTCTCCCGCAGCCTGTACGCCCTGGGCCGGGTGCAGTTGGCGACCGGGGATGTCGCGGGCGCGCTGGAGTCGCTGCGCCGGGTGCAGGAGGGCGAGCGCGCCCGGGGAACCGTCGATCCGTCGATGCTGCGCTGGCACGAGGAGCTGGCCGAGGCGCTGCTGGCGAACGACGCGTCCCAGGAGGCTCAGACCCTCCTCGCGGACCTCGGCCCGGAGGCCGAACGGCTGGGCCGTACGACGGTGCTGCTGGGCTTCGACCGGGTGTACGCGCTGTGCCTGGCGGCCGGCGGAAGGCCCCAGGAGGCAGCCGAGCTGCTGGCGCGGACGGTGGAGCGGTTCGCCGCGCACGGTCTGCCCCTGGAGCAGGGACGCTGTCTGATCGCGCTGGCCCGGGTGGAGCGCCGTCGTCGGCGGCGGTCGGCCGCGCAGCAGGCGCTACAGGCCGCCGCCGCGGTCTTCGAGCGGGCGGGGGCCGCGCCCTGGCTTGAGCTGGCCGTGGAGGGCGGGCCGCGACCGTCGCCCGAGGACCACGCCGAGGCCCCGACGCCCACGGACGGCGGCACCCTGCCCCTGCTGACCGACGCCGAGTTGAAGCTGGCGCGGCTGGTGGGCCAGGGGGCGAGCAACCAGGAGGCGGCGGCCCGGTTGTACCTGAGCGTGAAGACGGTGGAGGCCCGGCTCACCCGGATCTACCAGAAGCTGGACGTGCGCTCCCGCGCGCAGCTGGCGACGGCCCTGAACAAGTGAACTGCGCCCCTGTCCCCGCGCGGCATCGGAGCCTACGCGGGCGGGGTACTGACACGAGAGTCGACTGCGGGTGCGGCCGCCTGGCGTTACTCAGTTCTCTGCCGTGCCGCACAGTTCGCGCAGGTCTGTTTCCCTGCGCATTCCGATTTCAGGCAGGGCGGCTATACGCCACGCCGTCAATTCTTTGCATCCGGCCGTACGTGTAGCGACTACACCTCTGGTGACTCCCGAACCAAGGTATAGCCGTACCCTTTTCCGGCCACGGAAAGGCAGGGAATAGCTGTATCCATGCAGATCGGCCGGGGAACAGAGTCAAACCCCACCGTCCACCGGAGGGCGGGGTGGCCGGTTCACTGAGTGTCAGCCGATAGCGATCCGCGGATGGGCCCCCGGCTTGATCCAGCGCATAATCTGGTCCATCGTCGCCCGCGGTACGGACACACAACCGGCCGTCGCACCCCTGCCGTTGATGTGCAGGAAGATTCCGGCGCCACGGCCGGGGACGGCGGGCCACCGGTTGAAGTCGATGACCAGTGCGTTCGCGTACCGCGTTGGGTAGTTGACGAGGTGTTCGCTGCCGCGCTCGCCGCTTTCGGTGAGCGGGAAGTCCGCGCCTTCCTCAGTGTGCATCTGGTTGTAGAACTTCGACTCGGGGTCCTGAACCCACCAGTGGGAGTCGTTCACCCGCGTGTACGGCATGCTCGTGCCGCTCGCCTCGACGCCGAATCCCTCGGTGATCGTGTACGTCCCCGACGGCGTCGTCCACGTGCCCTGCTCACGGGTCGAGCCGTTGGTGACCCCGTTGGAGCCGACGCGTCCGGCCGTGGTGGAGATAACCGACTTCCAGCCCTCGGAGCCCTTGGCCCAGGCGGTCACGGTGGCGTACGAGCCACGCGACTTCACGGTGATGACCTGCGTGGCGTTGCTGACGTTTACGGGCACCGGGAAGTTCGGGCCGGAGGCGGTGGATTCCTGAACAGGCTTCTCGGCGGGCTCCGTGGTTGCCGTCGAGGCGGGGCCCGTTGTGGTTCGCGCCTCGGTGCCGGGTGCAGACGAGGCACCGCCCTCTTGCGCGGAGGCGGAGGCGGAGGGAGAGGCGGCCGCACCGTCGCTGGGCGATGCGGAAGCCGAAGTCGATGCCGAAGCCGAAACGGAGGCGGACGGCTCGGCACTGGCGCTCGTGGTTTCACTCTGGCTTGGGTCGGGCGGCGTAGCCGACTCGACGGTCACCTTGTCCGAGCCCGTGGAGCTGTCCGCTCCACGGTTGCCCTGGCTGCCCTGGCTGCCCTGGCCGCCCTGCTGTCCGCAGGCGGCCAGCAGGAGCAGCGCTCCTGAGGTGGCTCCTGCGAGAGTACATCGCTTGCCCAGCATCAACCTCGTCCGTTCCGTCCATGCAATGTCGAAGAGAAGGTCTGCGACGATTCCTCACGCCCGACCTCAAAGCGATTGGCGACTTTCCCCAGCGGGTTCCACACCCGCTCAGGTGTCCGCGCGACCGCGAGCGGTCAGTCCGTTCCGGTGGGAAGCTCGCCGCCCGAGCAGTTCGCGCGGCCGAACGTGCCGCTCGCCGTGGCGAGTTGCACATGGTTGCCGCGGATGGCGAGGGTGCACTGGGCCTTGCCGCCCTTCTCGCCGAGCACGATCGACACGATCGGCTCCTGGCCGAGCGGTACTTCGACGGTCTTTCGCCAGGGCAGTTCGGCGGCCTTGACCACCGTCGCCTCGCCCGACTCGCTCCGGGACAGGTACGAGATGTCGGCCGGACCGTCGCCGGTGACCTCGTAGACCACTTCGGCGGTCGGTACCGGCTTGGCCTTCGGCTTGTCCTCGGTGTTGAGCATCCCGTAGCCGACGAGGCCCGCACAGGCGAGGAGCAGGGCCGCCGCGATGGCGAGGGCGGCACGACTCCCGTCGGAGGGCCGCTTCGCGATGGCGGAGCCGTTCGCGCTCTCCTCCGCGTCCTTGGCGGAATCCGGGCTCTGTTTTTCGGCCCTCTCGCTCAGCTCGGTCTTCTCGGACCTCTCTGATGGCATGACGGTAAACCGGCTTTCGGTGGTCGGTGACTGTGGAACTGGGCGGTTATACATCATGCGTACGCGCCCGTGCGAGCGACCGAACAAACGGCACGAAAGCGACCTGCTTTCAGCGGCATTTTCGCCCGAGATGTCCGTGCGCTTGACGTCAGCTCTGCCCACTTACTAAAAATCGCCGTCGCGCATGTGAGTCAGTCGTTTCCGAACTTGCGCGCCGTGATGAAACACCCAAGCCGGGCGAAGCCTCCGCCCGGTTATTTTTGCATGCCTGAAAGGCAATGACTGTGAAAGTTCCCTACGGGAGATCCATCTCCTGTTTGGCGGTAGCAGCAGTGGCAGGCACACTGCTACCGCAAGTGGCCTATGCCGCACCGGCTTCCGGTGATTCCGGTAAGAGCCTCACGGAAGCACTTTCCGGATGGTTCTCCGACGATGACGAGAAGAAGGGGAAGGAGGAGAAGGAACCCCCCTCCTACGGTAAGGGCCAAATAGCCGACCGGCAGAAGCTTCGCAAGGGCAAGAATGACCCGAAGGCCAAGCGCGTCAAGGAGCTGACCAAGCGGCGCACCCCCACCGCCCGCTTCTGGGAGCTCTCCGACGGCCGCGTCGAGGCGGAGCTGTCGGCGGCGCCGACCTCCTATCGCGCCCCGGAGTCGAAGTCCTGGAAGCGGATCGACGGGACCGTACGCCCTGCGAAGGACGTGAAGGGCAAGGACAAGCCCAAGGGCTTTGACTACGCCAACGTCACCAACACAGGCCGCAGCTGGTTCGGTTCGGACCCGGACCGGCTGTTGCGCTTCGAGGTCCCGGGCGGCGGAGCCGTCACCCTCGGCCTGGAGGACGCGCCCGGCAAGCGGCTGAAGCCGGAGGCCAAGGGCGCCACCGTCACCTACCCGGGTGCCGCGCACGGCGCTGACCTGTCGTACCAGGTCGGTCCGGGCCGGGTGAAGGAGAACATCACCCTGGCCAAGCCCCCGTCCGGCCCGGTGACGTTCACGTTCACCATCGACACGGACGGCGGTCTGACGCCGAAGGCCCGCAAGGACGGCTCGATCGCGTTCTTCGGCGAGCTGCCCAACACCCCCGTCGTGGTCATCCCCGCTCCGTACATGACGGACGCGAAGAAGTCCGCGTCGTCGCCGTACGGATACGAGTTCAGTACGGACGTCACCCAGAAGCTCACCCGCGACCGGGACGGAGACGGCGACGGCTGGAAGCTGACCGTCACCCCCGACGCGAAGTGGCTGAAGGCGAAGGAGCGGCAGTACCCGGTCGTCGTCGACCCGACGCTCACGATCGCGCCGTCGCCGACCGAGTCTCAGGACGCCATGGTTCTGTCCGACTCCCCGGACTCGAACTTCGACTCCTCCTGGAAGCTGTCCGCGGGCAAGACCTCCAGCAGCGCCAGCGCGCGTTCCCTGCTGAAGTTCCCGCTGGACGAGATCCCCGCCGGGGTGAAGGTCGACGCGGCCCGGCTGAGCGTCTACTTCGACCAGTCGCACACCACCAACGGCAACGACGTCCCCATCCAGGCACACCGGGCCACCGGCGCCTGGGACGAGTCCACGGCCACCTGGACCAACACCAGCGACCTGCTGGGCGAGCTGTCCGGCACCAGCGTCCAGGTGGACAACGGCGACGCGGGCACCACGGCCGCCACCGGCACCTGGCCCGAGTCCGGCTCATCGCTCACCCAGTACGCGGTGGACGAGGACTACCAGTACAACAAGGACACGGTCGCCGGTGACAAGTACACCTGGCAGCCGAAGGTCACGGACACCGGCACCTACCGCGTCGACGCGCACTACGTCGCCGCCACCGACCGGGCCACCGACGCCCCGTACATGGTGACGCACCGGGACGGCTCGGCGACGTACACGGTCGACCAGAGCGCCGGGAGTGGCGGCGAGTGGACGTCCCTGAACGGCGGCGAGCAGCTGCCGTTCGCCAAGGGCACCGCCGGAAAGGTCGTCCTCGGTGACGGTCCGGCCTCCGACTCCACCGCGGTCATCGCGGACGCGGTACGCCTGGTCAACCCCGCCCAGATCGTGAAGAACAAGGGCGAACACAACGAGTGGCACAAGTTCCCGGTCGCCGACACGGTCCAGAAGTGGGTCGACGGCACCGCGAACCACGGCTTCATCCTCAAGGCCGCGGACGAGTCGTCCACGGGCCCGCTCGGCGGCCCCCGCTACGAGGCCGGTGACGGCTATTACGGCGGCGAGACCGCGACGATCCCGCGCCTCACCGTCTCCTGGGGCCGGATCGGCACCGCCCTGCGGTCCCCGACCGTCGTCCACGGCACCGGCCCGGAGCTGAGCTGGCCCGCGTACGAGAACTCCAGCGGTGACAGCGGCGCCGACATCGTCGAGTACCAGCTGCACCGTTCCACGAAGCAGGACTTCACGCCGTCCGCGGCGACCCTGATCGCGCCGGTCGACAAGACGGCCACCTCGTACGCGGACACGACGGCCACACCGACCCCGGACACCTTCTCCGGCCAGATCGGGCGGTCGTACTACTACCAGATCGCGGTCAAGACGGCCGACGGCGACGTGCTCGGCTCCCCGACCCGGATCGTCGGCGTGCCCAAGGCGGGCCGCACGATGAAGCTCATCCAGGGCACATCGGGCGTCACCGACACCACGCTGTCCTCCGCACAGCCCGACACCAACCTGGACACGATCCCGTCCTGGGGCGTGGACCAGAACTGGCTGAGCGTCGGCAACAACTCGCCCACGTACGGCACAACCCGTGCGGCGATGAAGTTCGCCACCGACGACATCCCGGACACGGCCACCGTGCTGGAGTCCCGCATGTTCATGTGGGGCGCGGAGACCACCACCGAGACCAACGGCGCGATCTACGAACTCCGAGGCCTCAACCGGAACTTCGACGAGACCGAGGCGACCTGGAACAACGCCACCGCCGCCACCGAGTGGACCACACCCGGCGGCGACTACTCGGGCACCGTCTCCGACACCGTCGGCAGCGTCCACGACGTAGGCCGTCACTGGTGGGACGCGACCTCCCTCACCCAGGACTGGATCGACGACCCGGCCGCGAACAAGGGCGCGATGGTCCGGCTCAAGGACGAGTCGTCCACCGGCCCGCAGGAGCGCACCCTGTTCCTGACCTCGGAGACCGACGACTACCAGCTCGGCCCGCTGCTGCGCGTCGTCTACGTCGACTCCACGACGCAGGACACCTACTACGCGCCGCAGACCCCCTCCCGGATGACCCCGAACACCACCTACACGGTGGACTTCACGGTCACCAACACCACGTCCTCCGCGTGGGCCGAGGGCGAGCGCGAGCTCTCCTACACCTGGCAGCTCCCCGACGGCACGGACGCCACGACCGGCGGCAACCAACTGGCCACGGCCATCCCGCCGCTCACACCCGGCGAGTCGGCGACGATCCAGGCCGAGGTGCAGACGCCGATCAACTCGGACTCCGGCAACAAGCGCACCGAGTACGTGCTCGGCTGGGACGTCCGCACGGTCGTCGACGGCACCTGGCTGTCGGCCGGGACCGACGGCATTCCGCCGCTGAAGCAGAACACGGCGGTCGAGGACCCGACCTCCAACCAGCTCGGCCTGGAGAAGTACTACTCCTACACGGGCAAGAACACCGGCGCCGGGTCCACGGTGATGAACAACCTCGCCGCGGGCAACAGCGTCTGGTCGTACAACGCGTTCACCAACCCGGGCCGTGGCCTGAACACCTTCGCCCGGTTCTCGTACAACTCGCTCGACACGAGTGACACGGTCGCCGGTCACGGCTGGTCGTTCCAGGTCGCGGGCCCCATCCGGCTCGGCGCGCCGCTGGACTTCCACCCGAACCCGAACCCGACCGAGGTCCGCCTCCCGGACGGCGACGGCACCACGCACGTCTTCCGCTGGGACAGCGACAACAGTGTGTGGAAGGCCCCGGCGGGCGTCCACTTCAAGCTGGAGGCCAAGCCGGACGCGGAGTGCAAGCCGTCCAGCGACCCGGTGCCGGACGCGTGGACGATGACGAGGCCGGACGGCACGCGGTTCCTGTTCGGCTGCGACGGTTACCTGACCTCGACGGTCGACAAGAACGGCAACACGCAGTCGTTCACGTACGAGGAGCGCAGGTCCAACAACAAGCCGACCAAGTTCCTCAAGTACGTCACCGACCCTGCGGGCCGCCAGTCGCTCACCGTCGACCACTACAAGAAGGGAGACGCGTCCTACGAGTACATCGACGACACGGGCGCGAAGGTCAGCGGCGGTGGCAAGCTGACCAACTCCAAGATCTACGACCACGTGAAGTCCATGACGGACATCTCGGGCCGCAAGGTCGCCTTCTACTACACGGAGAAGGGCCTGCTCGGCCGCATCGTCGACGGTGAGGGCTCGGCGCAGCCCAAGCTCTTCAAGTTCACCTACGACGCCACGCAGGGCAACAAGAACGTCAAGCTGGTCGAGGCCACGGACCCGCGCGGCAACACGACCGACATGGCGTACTACGCGCCCAAGACCGGTGACGACCCGAAGTACCACTGGTGGACAAAGACGATCACCGACCGTCTGGACGGCGCCACCAGCTTCACGTACGCGGCCAACGCCACGACCCCGAAGTTCACCGACACCAAGGTCACCGACGCCGAGACGAACGCCACGGACTACGTGACGGACGACTTCGGCCGCCCGGTGCAGACCACCAACGCCAAGTCCGAGACCACGAAGATGGCGTGGGACGCGGACAACAACGTCACATACCTGGAGGAGGACAACGGCGCCAAGACCGCGTTCTGCTACGACCAGAAGACGGGCTACCCGCTCTGGCAGCGTGACGCGGAGAACAACAAGAACGGCGTCCCACCGTCCGAGGACTGCGCCCCGGGCACCTACCCGGCCAACTCGGCGCGGTACGGCTACCAGACGCGGGCGGACGGCTACGCGGCCGACCTGGTCTCGAAGACCTCCCCGGAGGGCCGCGAGTGGCGGTTCGGCTATGACACCTTCGGCAACCTGAAGACGGTCACCGACCCGAAGGGCGTCGCCACGGCGACGGCGGACGACTACACGACGTCCTACGCATACAACGGCTACGGCCAGCTGACCACGGCGACCGACGCCAACGGCAACGCGACGACGAACAGCGACTTCGGCCCCACGGGTTACCCGAAGACGATCACCGACGCGCTGAACAAGTCGACCACGTTCGTCTACGACGAGCGCGGCCAGGTCACCGAGGTCACCGACGCGCTGGACAAGAAGACCACGCAGACGTACGACACATTCGGCCGTCCGCTGGTCTCCACGGTGCCGAAGGACCAGGGCGAGGGGGACTTCATCACCACCCCGGCGCCCGTCTACGACGCCAACGACAACGTCACGAAGTCGACCGCGCCCAACGGGGCGGTGTCCACGGCCGTCTACGACGCCGCAGACCAAGTGACGTCAGCCACCGTGCCGAAGGACACCGAGACGTCGGACGAGCGGAAGTCGGCCTACACATACGACAAGGTCGGCAACCTCAAGACGACAACGGAGCCCAAGGGCACCCTGACGACGTCCGACCCCACGGACTACGTCACGACGAACAACTACAACGCGATCTACCAGCTCACCTCAGCCGTGAACGCCGAGGGCGACAAGGTCAGCTACAAGTACGACAACGTCGGCAACGTCACGACGGTCATCGACCCGAAGAAGAACGCGACGACGGACACATCCGACTATACGAGTAAGACGGCCTACGACCTGAACCACCGGGTCACCACGGTCACGGACGCGGCCGGGAACACCACCCAGCGGTCCTACGACAAGGACTCGCTGGTCGTCTCGACGACGGACGCGGAGAACAACACCGCGACCGTCACCTACGACGAGCGTGGTGCGAAGACGCAGGTCAAGGTCCCACACAAGGGCACGACGTCGATCACGTACCGCACGACGAAGTTCGAGTACGACGAGGTCGGCAACACCACGAAGGTGCTCACGCCGCGGGCCGTGGAGGCCGGGTCGACGGAGGCCTTTACGGCGCGTACGGAGTACGACGCCCTGAACCGCCCGGTCAAGCAATTCCAGCCCTATGACCCGGCGGACGCCCGCTACAACGACCCGAACGTCTACACCGAGACGGTCTATGACGCGGTGGGCCGGGTGAAGTCGACGTCGCTCCCGCCGTCAGAGGGCCAGACGGTCCGTAACAAGACGACCTACAGCTACTTCGACAGCGGCTGGGCGAAGTCGTCCACGGACCCGTGGGACATCTCCACCACGTACGACTACAACGACCTCGGCCAGCAGACCGCCCGGACCCTGACCTCGGCGGGCGGTTCCTCGAACCGCACGATGACGTGGGGCTATTACCCGGACGGCAAGCTGAAGTCGAAGTCCGACGACGGCGTACCGGTCGGCAAGAACGTCGTCCTGGCCGACAACTCCGACACCCAGCACACCTCCGACACCGGCACTTGGACGAAGGGAGACGCGGAGGGCCAGCAGGGCTACGACCACGCCACGCACGCAGCGGGTACGGGCACGGACGCCTTCACGTGGGAGCTGAACATCCCGGCGGACGGCACGTACGACGTGTACGTGAAGTACCCGGAGGTGACGGGCGCGGCCATGGCTGCGAAGTACACCGTCACCCACTCCACGGGCACGGCCGACAAGACCGTCGACCAGACGGCTTCGGCGGGGACCTGGGTGCCGCTGGGCTCGTACGATTTCGAGCAGGGCAACGCGGCGAAGCTGGAGCTGTTCGAGAACAGCGACGGGAAGGCCGTGGCGGACGGCGTGAAGCTGGTCCGCGACAACGCGTCCGACACGGACAACGAGCAGAAGACGTTCACGTACGCCTACGACGCGAACGGCAACCTCACGAAGATCGACGACACGTCCTCCGGCACGAACGTCGACGCGTATGAGGTCACGTACACGGGCCTCAACCAGGTCAAGAAGGTGACCGAGTCGCTCGCGGGCCAGGAACAGAAGGCCACCTCGTACGCCTACGACGCGAACGGCCAGCCGGAGACGGTCACGCATCCCGACCAGTTCTCCAAGTACACCTACGACCTGCGTGAACTGGTGAAGACGGTCGAGGTCGGCAAGTCCCCGACGGACACGGACCCGAAGGTGTCCTCGTACACGTACACGGCCCGCGGTCAGAAACTGAAGGAGACCAAGGCCAACGACAACACCGTCGACTACACCTACTACCTCGACGGTGCACTGAAGTCGACCAAGGAGAACAAGCCCAACGGCACCCTGGTCTCCTCGCACACCTACGCCTACGACCCGAACGGCAACAAGGCGCAGGACGTCGCGAAGAAGATGAACGCCGACGACAACTCGGCGTACCTCTCTTCGACGACGGACTACACCTACGACCCGGCCAGCCGACTCGCCAAGTCGGCCAAGACGGGCAACGGCGCGGGGACGGAAACCTACGTCCACGACGACAATGCCAACGTCATCAGCCAGACGGTCAAGGGCACGTCCACGACGTACAACTACGACCGCAACCGCCTGCTGTCAGCGACATCGGACGGGGCGTCAGCGAACCACAACTACGACCCGTTCGGCCGCCAGGAGTCCGTCACGAGCGGCGGCGAGGTCATCTCGCGCAGCGTGTACGACGGTTTCGACCACGTAGTGGAGTCTCAGAAGCTGGACGACACGGGTGCGATGAAGTCGACGAAGTACACCTTCGATCCACTCGACCGAACTGCGTCCAAGACGGCCGACGGCAAGACAACCGACTTCAACTACCTCGGCATGTCCGGTGAGGTACTGGGCGAGGAGGTCTCCGGCGAGCTAACGAAGTCGTACCAGTACAGCCCGTGGGGCGAGCGTCTGTCGCAGGTCAAGCACAACTCGGACGGGACGACGGAGGACGGCTACTACGGCTACAACAGCCACACCGACGTCGAAACCCTGACGGACGAGAACGGCAACGCGAAGGCGACGTACGGCTACACGGCGTACGGCTCCGACGACGAGTCCGAGTTCACAGGCATCGACAAGCCCAACACCACCGACCCGACGAAGGACGCGTACAACCCCTACCGCTTCAACGCCAAGCGCTGGGACGCCTCCTCGGGCACGTACGACATGGGCTTCCGCGACTACAGCCCCGGCCTGAACCGCTTCACCAGCCGGGATATGTACAACGGGGCACTGGCGGACATGGGGCTCGGGACGGACCCGATGACGGGTAACCGGTATGCCTTTACCGGTGGAAATCCCACCAGCTTCATCGAGCTCGATGGGCACAAGCTTGCACCGATGGGTAGCAGCATCGGCACGTCCTCGCCGTCTCTGTCATCTTCGAGCGGATCAGGCGGGAGTGAGGGAGGTACCTGTTCTTACCCGTTCTCCTCCTGCGGGATATCCGAGTACAAACTCAACGTAGGTTCGAACTACGGGGTGAGCGGGCCTGAGGTTTCAGACGAGGCGCAGAAGGAGATCCAGCTCGCAGGATGCTCGTGGATGCCTGTCCTCGGGGCTGGATGCGACGCCTACGATTTGAAGCGTTCAGTCAGTGACCGCGATGTCTGGGGAAGTCTCGCCGGTCTGGTCGGGTTTCTACCCTTCGGAGACGTATTCAAGGGGCCGCGACAACTCGACTCGGTTAAGAAGGCATCTGACCTGAGGAACAGTCCTGGTGGCGTCACGGGCGGGTCGAAGCTAAAGGATGTAAACGGGCAATGGCTGAAGGGGAGTTCAGGTAATGCTGGCAAAGTCCCGGGTCAGGTAGCTCGTGCACTCCAGGGTAAGGAGTTTAAGAGTTTCGATGATTTTCGAGAGGCATTCTGGATGGAGGCTTCAAAGGTGCCTTCCCTGGCTTCGCAATTCAGCAAATCGAATCAGACGCTGATGGCGGGCGGTAAGGCGCCGTTCGCTGCCCCGGGTCAATGGGTGGGCGGGAATGGTCGATATTCCCTTCATCATGCGACCCCGATTCAACGGGGTGGAGGTGTCTATGACCTCGACAACATCGTCGTCGTTACGCCGCAGTATCATCGGGAAGTGCTAGATCCCGGCTATCACATGGGGTCTGGTTCCTAGTGGGTGCCAACTCGTGAGGAGAGAGGTGGTAAGGATGACTCGTGATGAGCTCATCCGCCTAGTCGAGCGGATCATGGCTGGCGAGGGGACGGAGGAAGAGCATGATGATCTCGTTCATCGCCTCCAGGAGAACGTTCCACACCCTCGAGTCATCGGGTTGATCTACCACTCCAACCCTGAGCTTACGGCTGAGGAAGTCGTGGACCAGGCGCTTTCCTACCGACCCATTGCGCTATGAGTAGCGGCGGCCAACGGCGGATTCTCCGCCGTTGGCCGCTCCTCTCCTTGTGGGGAATGCGCCAGTCGTGCTTGATTCGGTTCGGAATTTGAAAAGCATGTGGATCGAGCGAATCGCTGAGGCAACGAACTGGGAGCCGCTTCGGCTCGATTTTCCCTGGAATGGAGTGGAGGAAGATCTTGGTGTGACACTGCCGGAAGACTACAAGAAGCTTGCTGAGACGTTTGGTAAGGGAGAATTCTCCGAATTCTTGCGTGTTCTCCGTGTCGATGACACGAGGCAGTTCGACCTAGCAAGAATCTGGAAGAAGTTTCTCGACGGATCTCCGGAGAACGGGCCCGATCCCCTCTTCGTGCCTTATCAGATGTACCGGCCCGGTCGTCGTGGTCTCATTCCTTGGGCGTTCGGCGAGATGGAGTGCAGCTACTTCTGGCTGGCCTCCGCAGAGGAAGATCCGGCTAGCTGGCCGATCATCACGCAGGGTGACCCATACCCCTTGCAGCAAGTGAACATGTCCACCTCCGAGTTCGTCTTCCGCGTATTGACGGACCCGGAGTTTGAGCCGTTCTCGATCGCGAGGCTATTCCCACAGCCGGACTTCTATCCGATGGACTGAGTCGCCGCAGCGCGCGGCCATAGCGCCGGGGCGAATCACCGGAAGGCCCTTGTTGTGCGCCGTACGGCAAGGGTCTCCATGCCGTGGACGTCGCACTCCGTCAGTCGGCGGTGGTGTCGTCGCCTCGGCCCGAGGTAGATGTCTCTGGTCGCCGCTTAGTAACGAACGACCCCATGCCGGGCTCGGTGTAGATCAACCCCTCATCCCGTAGGCCGCGGTGCACCTTCTGGCCCGTTGAGGTGGCGATGCCGAACTCGTTCAGCATCTCGACCACTGACGGGATGCGCGTGCCGGGCGGGTAGGTGCCGTCCGCAATGCGCTCACGGATGATGCGGGCGACTTGGCGCCATCGGGGTTCGTCAGGGGCAAATTCGATCACTGAACCAAGCTAGGCAGACCGCCCCCTAGCAGGCGATCCGTACTAAGCCTGGCTAGGTATAGCATGGTGCAGTATGGTTGGGGCTCACAAAGACCCCGGCGACCTTGCAGGGCCCCGGGGCATGACCACCAGCCTCTGAGGAGCTGATGACAGTGAGCATTATCCATGCCGTGATCCTGTGGGCGAGCCTGGTGTTCAGGTTGCGGGGGCGCGGTCGGCGCATCGCTCGACCTGCGGTCTTCCTCACGCCCGACCGGTCCCCTTCGTGCTCCGTGCCCGCTCTCGTCGCACCCCGACCGGAGCGGGCATGGCCCCCGGCGCACCGTTCGCCCTACGGGCTGGACCTGCCGCTCGACGGCGAGGACACCGCCCTCGTTCGCCCCTACCTGGTCGAGCACGAGGAGCGGCAGGAACGGGTTCGTCAGCGTCGGCGGCGCCTCGCCCTGGTGCTCGCAGTCGACTTCGGCGTCGACCTTGACCGCCATCTGATCGGCGCGGCGGGGGAGGTCTGATGGACACAGCCAGCAGCCAGACACCAGGGGCGCGGCAGCAGACATGCGTACGCTGCAACGAACTCACGGCCCGGCCGGTCCTCGTCGCCGAGGTGCACCAGAACTCCGGGCCCGGTTTCAGCGTGTACGTCTGCCCGGACTGCGCGGTGCACTTCCCGCCCCTGCCCGACGCCTACGCGCGAGGGGCGGCCCGATGAACGAGCAGTGTGGTGGCGACGCCCCTTGTGCCGGGCGGCGGCTGGGCGGGGGGCGGCCCCGGCCGGGGCGCCACCGCCTGCCATGTATCCGGCCCGCAGGGCACGAAGATGATCACGGCGACACGTTAAACGCCACCTGGCCCCCGGACGGCATGCCCGAGTCCGAGGCCGCGCCCGCACCTCGTCCGGTGAGGGTGCACCCGCCGGTCGGCGTGACGGCGTGGGATGCGGTCAGGGACCGGGTCGGTGTGGTCACGGGATGCGCGGGCCCCTGCGTCCGGCTGTGGCCCCTGGGTGGCGGCATGGAGTGGGACGCGGCGCCCGCGAGCCTCGCAGCCTCCGTGACCTTTCTGGACCCGCCTCGGCAAGGAGGCGCGCGGTGAGCCCTCTGTGGGGCAGCGACCGGCACCGCGACGCGTACGTGGCGCTGCTGGACCACGCCGCCGCCTGCCCGGAATGCCGTGCGCAGGCCGATGTGTGCCCGGAGGGCCGACGGCTGGCGGACGCGCTGAGGGTCGTGCGGAGCGAGGTGTGCGCATCGTGATCTGCTGCCGCTGTGGCCGGGAGATCAAGGCGGGCGAGCCGTACGAGCGCCACGTACACGACCGGGCCACGGGTGCGCCGCTGGTCAACTACAGTCACCGTGACCGCGACGGTGCGTGCCCCTGGCAGCGGCCTGGCTACGCAGCTCGCTACCTCGGTGAGGTGCGCGTCTGCGCGGACCGACTCGGCACCGTGAGCGGCCCGAGCCGGTAGCGCAGCCGTGCCAACGGCCTTGGGCGGAGCGTGTGTTCCGTCCGGGCCGTCTGTTTGGAGGCTGCTTGTGAAGGCGTTCGGGTAGGGCTGGCTGGCCCCGCCCGCGTCGGTGATCCGCCTGGCGAATGCGGAAGTATGCCCTCCCCTAGATTCGGGCAAACGGTTCCGGTTGCGTGAGAACCGACACGCCTGCGACCAGTGACACTCCCGTGACTCAGAGCGCTGGATGAAGTGAGGGATCGATCCGAACGGACGTTCTCAATCCGAGCTGAGGGGTAGTCGTCATGCGCGACGGTGACGAGCAGGAAGAGCGCGTGCTGCGGGCCGAGGGGATGCGGCGGCACGCGGCCGGATTTGTGGACCATGTGACGGCCCGTAACCGGCTGCCGCTGGACTACTCCGTGGCGAGCCTGCGCGTGGTCGACTTCGTCATCGACGGGTTGCGCTCGGGTGGGAAGGCGCGGGCAGAGGTCGCCGGGACGCTGTTCGGGCTCGGGGCGTATGTGGGGGAAGTGCTGGTGCGGCTGGCCGGGGCGCAGTGGGTGGACTTTGACGCCGAGCAGCGGGCGTACTTCGGGCAGTCGGTCGGGGTGCGGATGCCGGACGGGCGGGTGTGGAACCCGCTGGGCAAGGTCGTCAACCGCTTCGAGGTCGGCAAGGAGGAGTCGCTGCGGACCTTCTACCTGACCCTGCCAGGGCGCGTCCGCCGGGCGGCCTGACGCCGCGCCCGGGCTGGTGCGCCCTCGCGTCGGCGGTACGGCCATCGGCGGTACAGCCAACAGTGCTCGTACACCTGCGTGAATCGGGGTGGCATCGGCCGGATCCCGGATCCCCGCGCAGCATTGGTATTCAGATGTATTCTTGCAGCATGGCTGACACCACTATCAAGGTCACCGACGACGTCCGCGACCGGCTGCGCATACTGGCCGACGAGCGGGGCACCAGCGTGCGCAGTCTCGTGGAGCGGCTTGCCACCGAGCTTCCGACCGACACCGAGCGTGCCGAGCGCACCGCCCGGGGGCTGGCCTACATCCGTGCGAACCTCTGTCCGGACCTCACCGACGACGACGTGCGGCGCGCACAGGAATGGCGGGCTGACATTGTGGCCGGTCGCATCGGGGGCCGCAGGTGATCATCCTTGACCACACGGCGGTGCTCGCCGTGTGCCGGGGGCACCGGTTTCTGTCCGGCCTTGCGGTAGTTGAGGCGGACGAACCCGCCGGGCGGGCCCACGTCCCCGCGCTGTGCCTGGTCTCCGCGAGTCTGGAGCTGCCCGGCGCGGCAGCCCACGTCGGAGCGCTGCCCGGCCTGGAGTTCCTTCCCCTGGACTTCGCTGCCACCGCGGCCGTCGAACAGGCCGTCGCCTCCGGAGTCGACTGGCGCCACGCACACGCAGTCTGTTCCGCGGTCTCCGGCGCGGAAGACGGGCAGGTGCTCACCGCCGTTCCCGAGGCCTACGACGGAACCGGAGTGTGGGTCGTCGACATCGGGAAACCCTGACCGCTGCGCGCGAGAGCGGCTTCCGCGATGTCACGCGGCATCGCGATCGGCACCGCCCTCCTCCTCACCGCCCACGCCCTCGGACTCCGACTCCGCGCCCGTGTCGCACCTGCTGAGCGTGCACCCGCAGGTGGGGGCGACGGCGTGGGATGCGGTCAGGGACCGGGTCGGTGTGGTCACGGGCTCGTCAGGGGACCGCGGGGCCGCCGAGGTAGGTGCCGCCGCGGTTGTAGGGCCAGGCATTGGCGACGCAGCCGTTCAGCCCCTTGATCTGCTGCATCATCGCGGGGGCGGGCTGGCCCGGTCCGGGGCAGCCCTCGTGGCCGCGGCCGATGCGGTGGCCGACCTCGTGGTTGATGATCAGCGCCTGGTACTCGGCGATCGGCCCGTCGAACTGGGGTGAGCCGAGGACCCATCGCTTGAGGTTCACGACCACGTTCTCGCCGACCCGGCAGTTCACCTCGCCCCTGGTCTGCAGGCCCGCGGCGCCGCAGATGGCGTCGACGGTACCCGGTGTCGCGATCTTCACCACGAATTCGTACGAGCCCGACCCCACCCGCTGGAACGCGTGCTGGCCGCCGCGGGTCCAGCCCCGGTTGTCGGCGAGTATCGCGTCGGCCCGGGCCGCGGCCCCGCTCGAGGTGAGGTCGATGCCGTCCTCGACCATCACCTTGTAGCGCCACACGCGAGACCCCGCGCCCGCGGTCGGGCCCGCCCCGGCCGTGCGGAAGGTACCGGGGCCGGTGGCCGGAACGGCGATGCGATCGTCGCGGCTCTCTGACGGCGACGGCGACGGCGAGGCGGAGGCACTGGGCGACGGAGACGCACTGGGTGACGCAGACGCGCTGGGCGAGGCGGAGGCACTGGGTGACGGAGACGCGCTGGGCGAGGGGGACGCGCTGTTGCTCGGCGATGCGTCACCGGGGTTGGGGCTGGGGCCTGCAGAGGCTCCCGTCGGCGCGTCCGCAGGGGCCTGGGCGTCGTCGGCCCCCGCCTGGTCGCCCGTGTCCTGCAAGTAGCCAATGGCGATACCGCTGCCGAATGCGGCGACGCACAGAAATATGCCCACCGTGACCACCCGTGCCGCGTCACGCCATATGCCGCGTCTTCGGACACGGCCGCGGCTCGCGCGGCCACGCCCTCCGGGTCCCCTGAAACTCTGGCCCCCTTCGCCACCTCGGGCTCGTCTTGCCCGCCCGGGCCGAGCGGACGAGTACTGGCGAGCTGCGCGCCGTCCCACGTTTGGTGTTCTCCCTTGACTGTGCTCCTGGGCAGGACCACGTCATGGGACCGATCCACTGCCACTCCGCGCCGCCAGGAGAACCCTCTCCCGGCCCAGCGCCCCCCGCTGCTCAGGATGGGGAAACCCGCCCTGACCAGGCAAGTCCTAGACGTACCGTCGCATCGCCGTCAACCTGACGGGCAAATCGCCCATTCCACCTAACGCGCCCGCGCTGGTTACGGCGAGGAGCAGCACCGAGGAGCAGGACCGCCGTTGCCTGGGGGCCGCCACCGGCGCATGAAGAGGGGGGCGCGCCGGTGGCGGCGTGCTGCCGGCCGCGGGTGCGGCGGAGGGGGTGGTCAGCGTTCGCAGCCAGCGGCGAGGCCGACACCGCACAGCGGAGACTCACCGGCAGCATGCTGGTTGGACGGAGGCGCGGGCGCACGGGTTCCCCGGCCGCGCGCCCCCATCGGCTACGGATCACGACAGCGGCGCGGCCGGGACACATGACGTATCCGCTCTACGCCGCCAGGCCCCGCCCTCTGGCGTGCGCCCGCCTCGACGGGGCACGCTGAACGCATGTACCGGGGGGTGGGAGTGGTGTGCGCGCTGGTGGCCGTCGTAGCGCTCGCGTCCTGCCAGCGGTCGCCGGGTGCCGGGGACGGCGGCGGCAACTCCGCCAGCGCGTCTACGGGTTACGGCAAGACCTTCCTCGGGGTCGGCGAATGCAGTTCGCGCGGACGGGAGTTCACCGAGGTGCCGTGTACGAGCGAGCGCGCCCTGGCCCGGGTCATCGCCCGCCACGACGGACAGCAGGCGGACGCGAACGGCCGCAGTTGTCCGGAGCGTACGGACTTCGTGCTGCACATCGACCCGCGGGGTGTCGCCTGCATGCGCAACCTGGAACCGCCGCACCCCGGCGACCCCGGCCGTGGCGGAGGCTCGCGCACGATCGTCGGTGACTGCGTCTACCAGGCCAAGGCGGGCGAAGTACGGGAGACGGCCTGCGACGGCTCGGGCGAGCGGCGCCCGCGGTTCAAGGTGATGTCGGCCGTCGCCACCCGCGCGAAATGCCCACCGTCCACGACGCTCTACGTCCACCTGGGCGGGCCGAAGCCGGTGGGCTGCGCCCAGTCCCTGTGACCGCACACGGCACGGCACGTCAGAACACGGCGCGGCATCGCACTCGCCACGGCACAGCACCGCGCCCGCCGCCAAGAGGCAGCGGGCGCGGGTCAGGAGCGCACTCAGGAGTACGCGCGGGCGGCTTTACCGCCGCATCGTGAACTCCCGCTTGAGGTCACGCTTGTCCAGCTTCGCGTCGTACCTCGCCAGCGGCTTGGCCTTCGCCTCGTCGGCCTGGACCTTGGCCGGAGCGACACCCGCCCACTCCAGGATCGCGGCGGTGGCCTTCGCGCGCTCGTCAGCCTTCAGCGCGGCGACGTTGGCGCCGTGGTTGGCGCCGGGGGCGACGTAGACGTACGAGTCCTTGGCGAGCCTGCTGAGGCGGAACGGCTCGGCACCCCACGGGTCGTTCTCGCCGTTGACGAAGAGCATCCGCTCGGCGTTGAACCGGACCCAGGTGTCAATGTCCCGCATCTTCCACGGCTTGAACCACATCGGGATGTCACGCGGCACGAACTCCCGCGGCGCCTGGTAGCCGTAGCGCTGGAGGCCATCCAGGTGCGGCTGCTTGATGTCGGGCGAGCCCAGCTCGGTGCCCGCCTGGTAGTAGTACGGCGTGTACCGCTCCAGGCCCTGGTCGGTGTAGAAGGAGAAGCCGGAGATGGTGTCTACGTAGTCGTAGATCTCCTTGTCGGTGGCGGTGGCCGCGGTGGGCACGTCCTTGCAGTCCGCCTCGCTGCTGTACTGCCAGAAGGCCCAGACCATGTCGGAGACGACGGCCTCGTACGACTTGTCGAGGCTGCCGACGGTGTTGAAGGTGGCGCCGGACTCGGCCGCCCAGTCGGCGTACCGCTTCTTCAGCGGCTCACGGCGTACCAGTGCCTCGCGCTGCACCGCGTTCAGGGCGTCGCGGCACTCTTTGGTGCCGACGTTCTCGAAGAAGCGGTCGTAGGCCGAGTCCTCCCTGTTCACCACGTCGTTGGGCGCGACGTAGGCGACGACACCGTCCATGTCGTTCGGGTGGAAGCGCTCGTAGTACGTCGCCGTCATGCCGCCCTTGGAACCGCCGGTTGACAGCCAGTTCTTGCGGTAGATCGGCTTCAGCGCCTTGAAGATGCGGTGCTGGTCGTCGGCCGCCTGCCGGATGTTCAGGTCGGACCAGTTGGCGGGGCTCGGCCGGGAGGGATCGAAGAAGCGGTACTCCATCGACACCTGGTTACCGTCGATGATCCGCGTCGGCTCACTGCGGAACGGGTTGGTGTAGAGGTGGTAGCCCGACGTGTGGAAGACCGTCGGGCGGTTGGTGTCCTTGTGCAGGACCGACAGTCGCTGCTGGAACGTCCCCTTGTACGGCCGCCGGTGGTCAACCGGCTGCGTGTAGTTGAGAACGAAGTACCGATAGCCGTCGTACGGCTTCTCCTCGATCAGGCTCATGCCCGGTATCGCGAGGAGCCGGTCCTTGATGTCGGTCGCCTCTGGCTCGGCGGCGGTGGCCGCCCCAGCCGCACTCAAGGTACCTATCAGCACCACGAGCGACAGCAGCCATCTGAGCGCCTTGCGCATGCACCCTCCCCTGGGGTCACGGTGTCCGCTGGGTTCACGGATTTCCGCCGGAACCTATCGGAGCAAGTGGCCTGGCACCAGGGGTCATTGAGAGCTATGGGCGGCTTTCCTGTGGTTCAGCACAGGATCCAGCCAGAACTCACCGAGCCCTGACCGACCTTTCCCCTGACCCATACACACCGTTTGCCCGCATAGACCTTGACGGGCCCCGCGTACTGGGTGAACTGGCCCGCGTTCCGCACCGGCCGGGCGCCGCGCGCCTGCACGCTCACGGACATGTACTGGCGCTTGCCCGCCTTGTGGGGCCGCGCCACCGCGCAGAGGAAGCCGCGGCTCTTGTAGACGTGAGCGGCGCCGGTGGAGAACGACAGGGTGCGCACCTTCTTGCCCGCGCAGGGCCCGGCCGCGTGCGCCGCCCCCGTGCCGGGTCCGGCCAGGCCGATCAGCAGACCGGCCGTCAGCAGGGCAGCGCAGAGCGCGACCCGTCGCCCGCGTCCCATGGCTGTCCCCCCAGAGCGCACAGCTGTCCCCTCCCGAGTCGGCGGCGTTCAGAGGTACGGACGCGGCGGGGCGGGCGAACGGTTGCACGTAACTCGAACGTGTTCTGTGGGGCGCTACGCGCGCGTACGCCTACGCCGCCGCAGACTCCGGCTCTCCCACGAACGTCCGCCACAGCTCCGCGTACCGCCCGTCCAGCGCCAACAGCTCCTCGTGCGTGCCGTCCTCGGCGACCCGGCCGTGGTCCATCACCACCACCCGGTCCGCCCGCGCCGCCGTCGTCAGCCGGTGCGCGACGACCAGCGTCGTACGACGGCCCGCGATCCGGTCCGTCGCCTGGTTGACCTGCGCCTCAGTGGCCAGGTCGAGCGCGGCCGTGGCCTCGTCAAGGAGCAGGATGTCGGGGTCGACCAACTCGGCGCGGGCCAGGGCGATCAGCTGGCGCTGCCCCGCCGAGAGGTTGCGGCCGCGCTCGCTGACCTCGTGCAGGTAACCGCCGTCCAGGGTGGCGATCATGTCGTGCGCGCCGACCGCCCGGGCCGCCGCCTCCACCTGCGCGTCCGTCGCCTCCGGGCGGCCGTACGCGATCGCGTCGCGCACCGTACCCGAGAAGAGGTACGCCTCCTGGGGGACCACACCGAGCCGGTGGCGGTACGCCGTCAGGTCCAGCGCGCGCAGGTCCGTGCCATCGACCGTGACCCGGCCGCTGGTGGGGTCGTAGAACCGGGCGACCAGCTTGACCAGCGTCGACTTGCCCGCGCCGGTCTCGCCGACGAAGGCGACGGTCTGACCCGCCGGAATGCGCAAGTCCACCTCGCTGAGCGCCTCCTCCTCGCCGTTGTACGCGAAACGCACGTCCTCGAAGGCGACTTCGCCCCGCAGCGACTCAACGGGCCGCGGCTTGTCGGCCGCCGCCGTCGAGGTCGGCTCCCGCAGCAGCTCCTGAATGCGGCCGAGCGAGACGGACGCCTGCTGGTACCCGTCGAAGACCTGCGACAACTGCTGTACGGGCGCGAAGAACAGCTCGATGTAGAGGAGGTACGCGACCAGCGCACCGGTCGTCAGAGTCCCCGCCTCGACCCGGCCCGCGCCCACCATCAGCACCGCGGCCGCCGCCACCGACGACAGCAACTGCACGAACGGGAAGTAGACCGAGATCAGCCACTGGCCGCGGATACGGGCCCGGCGGTAGCTGTCACTGTTCTCGGTGAACCGCGCGTAGCTGCCGCGCTCGCGCTGGAAGGCCTGCATGATCCGCAGCCCGGCGACCGACTCCTGGAGGTCGGCGTTGACCAGCGACACCCGCTCGCGGGCGAGTTCGTACGCCTTCACGCTCGACTTGCGGAAGAAGTACGTGCCGACGATCAGGACGGGGAGGGTCGCGAAGACGACCAGCGCCAGACCCACGTCGATCACGAGCAGCGCGACCATGATGCCGAAGAAGGTCACGACGGACACGAAGGCGGTGACCAGACCGGTCTGCAGGAAGGTGGACAGCGCGTCCACATCCGTGGTCATCCGCGTCATGATCCGGCCGGTCAGCTCGCGCTCGTAGTAGTCGAGTCCGAGCCGCTGCAACTGCGCGAAGATCTTCAGCCGGAGCGAGTACAGGACGCGCTCGCCGGTACGGCCCGTCATCCGGATCTCACCGATCTGCGCCGCCCACTGCACCAGCACGACCACCAGGCCGAGCACCGCCGCCACCCACACCGCGCCGAGCGCCGCCTGCTGCACGCCCTCGTCGATGCCGTGCCGGATCAGTACCGGCAGCAGCAGGCCCATGCCCGCGTCGACGGCGACCAGGCTGAGGGCGACGAGCAGCGGCAGCCCGAAGCCGCGGAGCAGCCTGCGCAGCCCGTACGACTCCTCCGGTTCGACCGCCCGCGCCTCGTCGACGTCCGGAGTGTCGTTGGCCGGGGGCAGCGCGTCGACCCGCGCGAGCAGCTCGGGGCTGGCCGGAGAGCCGGACAGCGCGGCGTCCCTGGGCTCGCGGTCGCCCGCCCACAGGGTCGGCGTGATGCCCCGCTCGGCGTCGAACTCCGCGTCCAGTTCCGCCCGTACGGAGGTGTCGTCCAGGCCGGTGTCGGCGGTGGACGTGGGGGGCGTGTGCCCCGGCGATACGCCGCCCAGGCCCTCCGGGTCGGTCAGCAGCCGCCGGTACAGGGGCGAGCGGCGCTCCAGCTCCGCGTGGGTGCCGATGTCGGCGAGCCGCCCGCCGTCGAGTACGGCGATCCGGTCGGCCAGGTTCAGGGTGGACCGGCGGTGGGCGATGAGCAGCGTCGTACGCCCGGCCATCACTCCGCGCAGCGCCTCGTGGATTTCGTGCTCCACGCGCGCGTCGACGGCGGAGGTGGCGTCGTCGAGCAGCAGCAGCCGGGGGTCGGTGAGGATCGCCCGCGCCAGCGCGATCCGCTGCCGCTGACCGCCGGACAGGGTCAGCCCCTGCTCGCCGACGGTCGTGTCGTAGCCATCCGGCAGCTCGTCGATGAATCGGTCCGCCTGGGCGGCGCGCGCGGCGGTCTCGATCTGCTCCTGAGTGGCGTCCGGCACCCCGTAGGCGATGTTCGCCCGCACCGTGTCCGAGAACAGGAAGCTGTCCTCGGGTACGAGCCCGATGGCGGCCCGCAGGGAATCGAGGGTCAACTCCCGCACATCGTGCCCGCCGACCAGCACGGCACCCTGGGTGACGTCGTAGTAGCGGGGCAGCAGCATCGAGACGGTCGACTTGCCGCTGCCGGACGAGCCGACCACGGCGACGGTCTCACCGGGCCGGATCGTCAGCGAGAAGTCCTCGAGTACGGGCCGCCCGTCCACGTAGGCGAACCCGACCCCGTCGAACGCGACGGTGGCGGGAGCATCGGCGGGAAGCTCCCGCCCCCCGTCCTCGATCTCCGGCTCGGTATCGATCAGATCGAGCACCCGCTCCGCACCGGCGCGCGCCTGCTGCCCCACGGTGAGCACCATGGCCAGCATCCGCACCGGCCCGACCAACTGCGCCAGATACGTCGAGAAGGCGACGAACGTACCGAGCGTGATCTCCCCACGGACCGCCAGCCAGCCACCCAGCGCCAGCATCGCGACCTGCCCGAGCGCCGGAACGGACTGCAACGCCGGGGTGTACCGGGAATTGAACCGAATGGTCCGCATCCGCCCCGCGAACAGCTTGCGGCCCACCCCCTTGAGCTTGTCGCCCTCCTGCTCCTCCTGCCCGAATCCCTTGACCACCCGCACCCCGGTCACGGCCCCGTCGACGACCCCCGCGACGGCGGCCGCCTGGGCCTGCGCGTACCAGGTGGCGGGGTGCAGCCGGGTCTTGCTGCGCTTGGCGATAAACCAGACGGCGGGCGCCACGGCGAGCGCGACCAGGGTCAGCGGCAGCGAAAGCCAGGCCATGATCGCCAGCGAGATAAAGAAAAGCAGAAAGTTACCGATAGTCATCGGCAACATAAACAGCAGCCCCTGGATCAGCTGCAGATCACTGGTCGCGCGCCCGACCACCTGCCCGGTGGACAGCTCGTCCTGCCGCCGCCCGTCCAGCTTGGTGATGGTCCCGTACATGTCCGTACGCAGATCGTGCTGTACGTCGAGGGCGAGCCGTCCACCGTAATACCGCCGAATGTACGTCAGCACGTACACGACAACCGCGGCGCCGATCAGCAGCCCGGTCCAGACGGCCAGCGACCGCGTCCGGGTGTCGATCACGTCATCAATGATCACCTTGGTGATCAGCGGTACGAGCGCCATCACGGCCATACCGCCGAGCGAGGCCCCCAGCGCGAGCACCACGTCCTTCGGGTACCGCCACGCGTACCCGGCCAGCCGCCGCGCCCACCCCTGCTCCACCACCGGTGCCACCGATGCCTCCCGTCGTACGGATCTGCCGGAAGCACCAACGCGGGGAGGGGCGGATTTCATCCCTGGGGTGCGGTGGGCGCCGCTCAGGGGGCCTGCTCAGGCGAGTTCGTCAGGCGGCTTCGTCAGGCGGCTTCGTTCAGGTGGCTCCGTCAGGCGGCTTCGTTCAGGAGGCGGGACAGGTGGTCGTGGCCCTGCTCGAGGAGGCCCTCGAGGGGAGCGGCCGCCTCGTACCAGCGCTTCTCGTATTCCCAGCAGAGCCAGCCGTCCCAGCCCGCGCGGCTGAGGAGTTCGACGCATTCGGTGAGGGGCAGGACGCCGGTGCCGAGGGGGAGCGGGGTGGTGTCGTCGGGGGAGGCGATGTCCTTGACCTGGACGTAGCCGAGGTGGGGAGCCAGGGCGGCGTGGGACGCGGAGGGCTGTTCGCCGCCTAGCCAGGTGTGCATGACGTCCCAGAGCGCGCCGACGACGCCGGGGCGGCCGACCTGGTCCAGGACGCGGGCCGTCGCGGCTCCCGTGCGGTGGGAGTCGTGGGTTTCGAGGAGGATGCGGACGCCTAGCCCGCTGGCGTACTCGGCTACCGCGTTCAGGCGGCGCACGGCGGTCGAGTCTGCGTCGGTGGTGCTCTGGGTGTCGGTGGCGCCGGGGAAGACCCGGACGTTCGGGGCGCCGAGGTCGTGGGCCAGTTCCGCCAGGGACCGGATCTCCGCCAGTACGGGGGCGTCCTCGCCGGGCGCCGCCACGCGCGCGTAGCCGCCGACACCGAGGATCTCGACGCCGCTCGCCTTGAACTCGGCGGCGGTGTCGGCGCGTGCGTCGGGGCCGATGCCGGGGTGTACCGGCTCTTCGGGGTGCGCGCGCAGTTCCACGCCGTGGTAGCCGTGGGACGCGGCGAGCCGGACCACGTCCGGGATGGGCAGTCCGGGCATGCCGAGGGTGGAGAAGGCCAACTTCATGCGGGCTCCAGGGTCCGTCCGGGGAATCCGGACCCTAGCAGCGGCGCACGCCAGGTCAAGGCGATGTGCGCCTAGGTCGTGTCCGCAAAGTCCCGTCGTCGCCGGGCAGGCGGGACTTTGCGGACACGGCCTAGGGCTCGTCGAGTCGCAGGCGCCAGTCCTGGCCCACCAGGTCCACCCCGAAAGAGCGGTGCGGCCGCTCCGAGGTCAGGACGAAGCCGTGGCGCTGGTAGATGCCGCGGGCGGCTCGCAGGACGTCGTTTGTCCACAGGACCAGCTCGCGGTAGCCCTGCTCGCGGGCGAAGTCGACGCAGGCGCTCACCAGCAGGTCGCCGATGCCGTGCCCGCGTGCCTCCGGCTCGACCAGCAGCAGGCGCAGCCGCGCCGTGCCGGGCGCCGCGTCGCGTACGCACATCACGGAGCCGACGGGACGGCCGTCCAGTTCGGCGATCCACACCCGCTCCAGGTACGGGTCGTGGTCCTCGGCGAAATCGGCCACGATGCGGGCGACGAGGCCCTCGTAGTCGGTGTTCCAGCCGAACTCGGCGGCGTACAGGACCGCGTTGCGGTGCACCATCCAGCCGAGGTCGCCCGGCAGGGGGTCACGCAGGCGTACGTGGGCCGCCGCTTCAGGGGTCATGCGGAGTCCTCCGTATCAGCTGGTGCCCGGGAGCGTGCCGCCAACATAGTGGCGGGTGCTGCCCGCCGCTCGCCGCCCTGTCGCCTAGCCCGTCAGCCGCGTGGCGGCGCCGTCGAGTCCCGTACCGTCAGCTCCCCGCTCACCACCGCCACACCACCCGGCGGCTCCGGCTCACGGCCCGCCGCGATCCGCCCGGCGCGCGCCCCGGCGTCGTGCAGCGGCAGCCGTACGGTGGTGAGCGCGGGGGTGGCGTCGACGCTGAACGGGAGGTCGTCGAAGCCCGCCACCGACACGTCGTCCGGTATCCGCAGCCCCCGCTCGCGCAGCGCCGCGCAGGCACCCAGTGCCACGGTGTCGTTGGCGGCCACGATCGCCGTCAGGTCCGGGTCCCGGCGCAGCAGTTCGCCGATCGCCTGGAAGCCGGAGGCCCGGTCGTAGGCGCCGTGCACGGTGAGCTCGGGGCGCGCGGGGAGGCCCGCCGCGGACAGGGCCTCGTGGTGGCCCTCCAGGCGGTGGCGGGTGGTCGTGCGCTCATGCGGGCCCGCGATGTAGCCGATGCGCCGGTGGCCCAGGGCGAGCAGATGGTCGGTGAGGGCCCGGCCGCCGCCACGGTTGTCGAAGGCGAGCGCTGCGGCCCCGGTGTCGGGCGCGGGCGGCCGCCCGCACAGCACGACCCGGGTCCCGGCGTCGGTCAGCCGTCGCAGCTTGGCGCCGAGCGCCGCGGCGTGCTCGGCGTCCTCGATGGCGCCACCGGTGATGACGACCGCGGCGGCGCGCTGGCGCTGGAGGAGCGTGAGGTACGTCAGTTCGCGCTCGGGCGAGCCGCCGGTGTTGCACACCACCGCGAGGCGCTCGCCGCCCGCCCGGCCGCCGGGACCGCTGATCTCCGACTGGACCGCGCTGGCCATGATCCCGAAGAACGGGTCCGCGATGTCGTTGACGAGGATGCCGACCAGATCGGATGTGGCGGCGGCGAGCGAGCTGGCGGGCCCGTTGAGCACGTAGTCCAGTTCGGCGACCGCGCTCAACACCCGCTCGCGGGTGGCCTCGGCGACGGGGTAGTTGCCGTTCAGTACGCGCGAGACGGTCGCGGCGGAGACCCGCGCACGCGCGGCCACATCAGCCAGGGTCACGGTCATCTTGGCCTCCACAGCCGCTCGCTCACTTCGCCCACTTCGCCCACTTCGCCCACTTCGCCCAATGCGCCACGACGTCTTGTCCGGGCCATGGGAGGCAGGCTAGCTTTTCTCACGATAGAAAGCGCTTGCTATCCAGCTCGGGGCAGGCATCGAGCTCGGGGCAGGCGCTGCCGCGTACAGCCGAGAGGGACATTCGTGACACGCAAGACGGTGCGCATCGCCATGAACGGCGTGACGGGGCGGATGGGCTACCGCCAACACCTGGTCCGCTCGATCCTCGCGCTGCGCGAGCAAGGCGGCCTCGACCTCGGCGACGGCACCACGCTGTGGCCCGAGCCCGTCCTCGTAGGCCGCCGCGAGCACGCGCTACGGGCGCTCGCCGAGCGCCATGACCTGGAGCACTGGTCCACCGACCTGGACACGGTCCTCGCCGACGACTCGGTCGACATCTACTTCGACGCCCAGGTCACATCGGCCCGCGAGGAGGCGCTGCGCCAGGCGATCGCCGCGGGCAAGCACCTCTACACCGAGAAGCCGACCGCCACCGGCCTGGACGGCGCGCTGGAGCTGGCGCGTCTCGCGAACGCGGCGGGCGTCAAACACGGTGTCGTCCAGGACAAGCTGTTCCTGCCCGGCCTGCTCAAGCTGAAGCGGCTGATCGACGGCGGCTTCTTCGGCCGGATTCTGTCCGTACGCGGCGAGTTCGGCTACTGGGTCTTCGAGGGCGACTGGCAGGAGGCCCAGCGCCCCAGCTGGAACTACCGCGCCCAGGACGGCGGCGGCATCGTGGTCGACATGTTCCCGCACTGGGAGTACGTGCTCCACGAGCTGTTCGGCCAGGTCCGTACCGTCCAGGCGCTCACCGCCACCCACATACCGCAGCGCTGGGACGAGCGGGGCAAGCCGTACGACGCGACCGCGGACGACGCCGCGTACGGCATCTTCGAGCTGGACGGCGGTGTGGTCGCGCAGTTCAACTCCTCCTGGGCGGTGCGGGTCAACCGCGACGAGCTGGTCGAGTTCCAGGTCGACGGCACCGAGGGCTCGGCCGTCGCCGGACTGCGCGACTGCCGCGTCCAGCACCGCGCCACCACCCCCAAGCCGGTCTGGAACCCCGACCTGCCGGTGACCGAGTCCTTCCGCGACCAGTGGCAGGAAGTACCCGACAACCAGGACGGCGCCGACGGGTTCGGCAACGGCTTCAAGGCCCAGTGGGAGTTGTTCCTGCGGCACGTCTACGCCGACGCGCCGTACCGCTGGGACCTCCTCGCGGGCGCGCGCGGCGTACAACTCGCCGAACTGGGCCTGAGGTCCTCGGCCGAGGGCCGCCGCCTCGACGTTCCGGAGCTGACGCTGTGACCGTCCTGCTGCCACGCGCGGGTGGCGGTACGTACGCCTACGAGCCCCGCACCGAGCCCCGCACCGAGCCCCGCACCGAGCCTCGCACCGAGCCGCTCGCCGTCACCGAAGACGCCCCGCTCACCTCCCGTACGGTCTTCTCCGCCGCACACGTCGTCGCCGACCCGTACGCCGACACCTCGCTGGACGCCCCGGCCGCCGTCGACTGGGACGCCACCCTCGCCTTCCGCCGCCACCTGTGGTCGCACGGGCTCGGCGTCGCCGAGGCGATGGACACCGCCCAGCGGGGCATGGGCCTGGACTGGCCGGTCGCCGCGGAACTCATCAAGCGCTCCGCCGCCGAGGCCGCGACCGTCGGCGGAAAGATCGCCTGCGGTGTCGGCACCGACCAGCTCACGGCGGGCTCCCTCAGCGACGTACGCGCCGCCTACGAGGCCCAGCTCGCCATCGTCGAGGACGCGGGCGCCCAGGCCATCCTGATGGCCTCCCGGGCCCTCGCGGCCACCGCCATAGGCCCCGAGGACTACCTCCAGGTGTACGGTCACCTGCTGCGCCAGGCCACGGAGCCGGTCATCCTGCACTGGCTCGGCCCGATGTTCGACCCGGCGCTCAAGGGGTACTGGGGGTCATCCGACCTGGACATCGCGACCGAGACCTTCCTGGAGGTCATCGCCGCGCACCCGGACAAGGTCGACGGCATCAAGGTCTCCCTCCTGGACGCCGGGCGCGAGGTCGCCCTGCGCCGCCGCCTCCCCAAAGGCGTGCGCTGCTACACGGGAGACGACTTCCACTACCCCCAGCTGATCGAAGGCGACGAGCACGGCTTCAGCCACGCCCTGCTAGGGATCTTCAACCCACTCGGCCCGCTCGCCGCGCAGGCCGTACGCACCCTGGACACCGGCGACAGCGCGCGCTTCCGGGAGCTCCTCGACCCGACGGTGGAACTCTCCCGTCACCTCTTCGCGCCGCCCACCCGCTTCTACAAGACGGGCGTGGTCCTGCTGGCCTGGCTGGCGGGCCACCAGCGGCACTTCTCCATGGTCGGCGGCCTGCAGTCCGCGCGCTCCCTGCCCCATCTGGCCCGCGCCTACGAACTGGCCGACGGACTCGGCCTGTTCCCCGACCCGGCGCTGGCCGAACGCCGGATCAAGGCGCTGCTCGACGTGTACGGAGTCGACCAGTGAACGGGGGCCGAACGGACCTGGCCCGAACGGACCTGACCCGCTTCAGCATCAACCAGATGACGGTCAAGCAGCTCGCCCTGCCCGAACTCGTCGACGCCTGCGTGCGGTCGGGCATCCCCGGCGTCGGCCTGTGGCGCGAGCCGGTCCAGTCGTACGGGCTCGACAAGGCGGCCCGCCTGGTACGGGACGCCGGGCTGACCGTCACCACGCTCTGCCGCGGCGGCTTCCTCACCGCGACCGACTCCCACGCGCGCGTAGGGGCCATCGACGACAACAGGGCGGCGATCGACGAGGCCGCGACGCTCGGCACCGACACCCTGGTCCTCGTCTCCGGCGGCCTGCCACCCGGCAGCCGCGACCTGTACGGAGCCCGGGAGCGCATCGCCGAAGCCCTCGCCGACCTGGCCCCGTACGCGGCGGACCGGGGCGTACGCCTGGCCATCGAACCGCTCCACCCGATGTACGCCGCCGACCGCTGCGTGGTCTCCACGCTCGGCCAGGCACTCGACCTGGCGGAACGCTTCCCCGCCGACCAGGTGGGCGTCTGCGTGGACACGTACCACCTCTGGTGGGACGACCTGGCGCCCGCTCAGCTCGTCCGGGCGGGCGAAGGGCACCGGCTGCACTCCTTCCAGCTGGCCGACTGGGTCACGCCGCTCCCCGCAGGCGTACTCACCGGACGCGGGCAGCTCGGCGACGGGGTCATCGACCTGCGCGAATGGCGCCGTCAGGTGGAGGCGGCCGGGTACACGGGCCCGATCGAGGTGGAGCTCTTCAACGACGCCCTCTGGGCGCGGGACGGGCGCGAGGTCCTCGCCGAGACGGTGGCGTGCTTCCTCGAGCACGCCGGAAAACCACCACCAGAAAAATAACTGCGTGAAGTCGTACAACCCTTTCTGGGTGACGTGGGTCGTACATGGCATCAGGGCTTCTGGAGGGGGATCCGGGGGGATCGGGAGGCCTTGGCTGGGGGGTAACAAGGGGAGGGGTCCCGAGGGGGTTCGGCCGAAGGGCCGGGCCCCCTCGTAGTTTCGTGGGCTCGAGCGGGCCCAAGTTATCCACAGGCTCCCCGCGCTGTCGTACCCCGGCGGTAGCGTCGAGTCATGTCCAACCAGACGGTGCCCCAGCTGGCCGTGCTCGAGGGAGTCCTGGAGCGGATCACGTATGCCAACGACGAGAACGGCTACACGGTCGCCCGGGTCGACACCGGCCGCGGTGCGGGCGACCTGCTCACGGTCGTCGGCTCGCTGCTGGGCGCCCAGGTCGGGGAGTCGCTGCGGATGGAGGGCCGCTGGGCCTCGCACCCGCAGTACGGCAAGCAGTTCACGGTGGAGAACTACACGACGGTGCTGCCCGCCACCGTCCAGGGCATCCGCCGCTATCTCGGCTCAGGCCTGATCAAAGGCATCGGGCCGGTGATGGCCGACCGCATCACCACCCACTTCGGGGTGGACACCCTCGACATCATCGAATCCGAACCGAAGCGGCTCATCGAAGTCCCCGGACTCGGCCCGAAGCGCACGAAGATGATCGCCGCCGCCTGGGAGGAACAGAAGGCCATCAAGGAGGTGATGGTCTTCCTCCAGGGCGTCGACGTCTCCACGTCCATCGCGGTGCGGATCTACAAGAAGTACGGCGACGCCTCGATCTCCATAGTCAAGAACCAGCCCTACCGCCTCGCCGCGGACGTCTGGGGCATCGGCTTCCTCACCGCCGACCGCATCGCCCAGGCCGTCGGCATCCCGCACGACAGCCCGGAGCGGGTCAAAGCCGGGCTCCAGCACGCCCTGTCGCAGTCGTCCGACCAGGGGCACTGCTTCCTGCCCGAGGAACAGCTCATCACGGACGCGGTCAAGCTCCTCCAGGTCGACACCGGCCTCGTCATCGATTGCCTCGCCGAACTCGCGGCCGACGAGGAGGGGGTCGTACGGGAGCGCGTGCCGGGCCCCGAAGGCGGGGAGCCGGTCACCGCCGTCTATCTGGTGCCCTTCTACCGGGCCGAGCTGTCACTCGCCGCGCAGCTGCTACGGCTGCTGCGCAGCGACGACGACCGGATGCCCGCCTTCGGCGACGTGCCCTGGGACAAGGCACTGGCCTGGCTCGCCGACCGCACCGGCGCCGAACTCGCCCCCGAGCAGGAGCAGGCGGTCAAGCTGGCCCTCACCCAGAAGGTCGCCGTACTCACCGGCGGCCCCGGCTGCGGCAAGTCCTTCACAGTCCGCTCCATCGTCGAGCTGGCCCGCGCCAAGAAGGCCAAGGTGGTCCTCGCGGCCCCCACCGGGCGGGCCGCCAAACGACTCGCCGAGCTCACCGGAGCCGAGGCCTCCACCGTGCACCGCCTCCTTGAACTGAAGCCCGGCGGTGACGCGGCGTACGACCGGGACCGGCCGCTGGACGCCGATCTGGTGGTGGTCGACGAGGCGTCGATGCTCGATCTGCTGCTCGCCAACAAGCTGGTGAAGGCGGTGGCACCCGGTGCCCACCTCCTCCTGGTGGGTGACGTCGACCAGCTGCCGAGCGTCGGCGCGGGGGAGGTGCTGCGGGACCTTCTCAGCGAGGGCGGCCCGGTCCCCGCCGTCCGGCTGACCAGGATCTTCCGCCAGGCCCAGCAGTCCGGCGTGGTGACCAACGCCCACCGCATCAACTCCGGGGTGCCGCCCGTCACGCAGGGGATGAGTGACTTCTTCCTCTTTGTCGAAGACGAGACCGAGGACGCCGGGAAGCTGGCCGTCGATGTCGCGGCCCGGCGCATTCCCGCCAAGTTCGGGCTCGACCCGCGGCGCGACGTCCAGGTGCTGGCCCCCATGCACCGCGGCCCGGCCGGAGCGGGAACGCTGAACGGCCTGCTCCAGCAGGCGATCACCCCCGCCAGGCCCGACCTGCCGGAGAAGCGGTTCGGCGGCCGCGTCTTCCGCGTCGGCGACAAGGTCACCCAGATCCGTAACAACTACGAGAAGGGCACCAGCGGCGTCTTCAACGGCACGGTCGGCGTCGTCACCTCCCTCAACGTCGACGATCAGCGGCTCACCGTCCTGACCGACGAGGACGAGGAGGTGCCGTACGACTTCGATGAACTCGACGAACTGGCGCACGCCTACGCGGTGACGATCCACCGCTCCCAGGGCAGCGAGTACCCCGCCGTGGTGATCCCGGTCACCACCAGCGCCTGGATGATGCTGCAGCGGAACCTGCTCTATACCGCCGTCACCCGAGCCAAGAAGCTGGTCGTCCTGGTCGGCTCCCGCAAGGCCCTTGGCCAGGCAGTACGCACGGTCTCAGCGGGCAGGCGCTGTACGGCCCTCGCGCATCGGCTGCGCGGCGCCCCCGTCGGCGGCACCGCTGTCGCTAGCGGACCCCCGGGTGGCGCCCCGTCACCCAGGTGATCGATCATTTCGGTGGTGTGTGTCACGGAGGGGTTCCAGAACCTGGGCGGAGGGGGCAGGATGAGCAGGCTGACGGCACTGAGTGCCGTCAATAGGCCCATTGGTCGACCCCGAGTGCACTCTCCAGGGCCAAATGGGGGATGGTAGAGACAGTCAGGGCACCTCGAAGAAGAGGCACAACGTCGGTGAGGGATGACGTGAGCGACAACTCTGTAGTACTGCGGTACGGCGATGGCGAGTACACCTACCCGGTGATCGACAGCACCGTCGGCGACAAGGGCTTCGACATCGGGAAGCTCCGAGCCCAGACCGGTCTGGTGACCCTGGACAGCGGATACGGCAACACCGCCGCCTATAAATCCGCCATCACCTATCTGGATGGCGAAGAGGGCATCCTCCGGTACCGCGGCTACCCGATCGAGCAGCTGGCCGAGCGCTCCACCTTCGTCGAGGTGGCGTACCTGCTCATCAACGGTGAGCTGCCGACCGTCGACGAGCTCTCGACCTTCCGTAACGAGATCACCCAGCACACGCTGCTGCACGAGGACGTCAAGCGGTTCTACGACGGCTTCCCGCGCGACGCGCACCCGATGGCCATGCTGTCGTCGGTGGTCAGCGCGCTGTCCACGTTCTACCAGGACAGCCACAACCCGTTCGACGAGAACCAGCGCCACCTGTCGACGATCCGGCTGCTGGCCAAGCTGCCGACGATCGCCGCCTACGCGTACAAGAAGTCGGTCGGCCACCCGGTCGTCTACCCGAGCAACAACCTCGGCTACGTCGAGAACTTCCTGCGGATGACGTTCTCGGTGCCCGCCGCCGACTACGACCTTGACCCGGTCGTCGTCTCCGCGCTCGACAAGCTGCTGATCCTGCACGCGGACCACGAGCAGAACTGCTCGACCTCCACGGTCCGCCTGGTCGGCTCTTCGCAGGCGAACATGTTCGCCTCGATCTCCGCCGGTATCTCCGCGCTGTGGGGCCCTCTGCACGGTGGCGCCAACCAGTCCGTCCTGGAGATGCTCGAGGGCATCCGGGACTCGGGCAACGACGTGGACACCTTCATCCGCAAGGTGAAGGACAAGGAAGACGGCGTCCGCCTGATGGGCTTCGGCCACCGGGTGTACAAGAACTTCGACCCGCGCGCGAAGATCATCAAGGCCGCGGCGCACGATGTCCTGTCGTCCCTCGGCAAGTCCGACGAACTGCTGGACATCGCGCTCAAGCTGGAGGAGCACGCGCTGTCCGACGACTACTTCGTCGAGCGCAAGCTCTACCCGAACGTCGACTTCTACACCGGCCTGATCTACCGCGCGATGGGCTTCCCGTCCGAGATGTTCACGGTGCTCTTCGCGCTCGGCCGACTGCCCGGCTGGATCGCCCAGTGGCACGAGATGATCAAGGAGCCGGGTTCCCGCATCGGCCGCCCGCGCCAGATCTACACCGGCCACGTCGAGCGGGACTTCGTCCCGGTCGAGGCCCGCTGAGGCCTCCCTCAGCCAGCACGGACCGCACAGCCTCTCAGGCCTGAGAGGTCTGAGGCCTCGGAAGTCTGAGGCCTCAGAAAAGTCTCGGACCTCAGAAGGCTCGGACCTCAGAAGTCGGAAAGCGCCCCGCAGTCGGACCCCCCACGGGCCGACTAGCGGGGCGCTTCCCTTTCCCCGGCGCGAATTCCCCCCACGGGATTCGACCGGGTGTCCGGGTGGGCGCGGTCTGCCGGGACGCGTACCTACGGGTGGGCCGCTCAAGCTCCCCGGTGTACGTGTCCCGGCCAACAACATCCCCGGGACGTCCCCCAAGACGTCCCCCGACGACGGAGCTGCCCCCCAAGACAACCCAGCCATCGCCTAGTTAGACCCACGAACCCCGCCAATGGTTACCCGGGAATCACTGTGATCTACGTCTCCTGCATATGTCCTGTACATGCGCAAGAGGCCTGATATGCCAATCCGGTTCCGAGCGTAAGGGTGTTGTGTGGCCTGTGTCGACTATGTGAAGGACCTGAGGCGCAGACTGTTGGTCACTACGAAGACCGACGAGAAGGCCATCGCCGCACCCGCGATCATCGGATTGAGCAGCCCCGCGGCGGCGAGCGGCAGCGCGGCCACGTTGTACCCGAAGGCCCAGAAGAGGTTGCCCTTGATCGTGGCCAGCGTCCTCCGGGAGAGCCGGATCGCGTCCGCCGCCACCCGCAGATCGCCGCGTACGAGCGTGAGGTCACCGGCCTCGATCGCCGCGTCTGTGCCCGTCCCCATGGCCAGGCCCAGATCGGCGGTGGCCAGCGCCGCCGCGTCGTTGACGCCGTCGCCGACCATGGCCACGACGCGCCCCTCCCGGCGCAGCCGCTCGACGACCGCCACCTTGTCCTGGGGCAGCACCTCGGCGTACACCTCGTCGATGCCGACCTCGGCGGCCACCGCGTCGGCGACCGCTTGGTTGTCCCCGGTCAGCAGGACGGGCCGCAGGCCGAGCGCGCGCAGCTGGGCGACCGCGTCGGCGCTGGTCTCCTTGACCGCGTCGGCGACCGTGAGCACGCCCCGCGCCGCCCTGTCCCAAGCCACGGCCACGGCCGTACGCCCCTGACGCTCGGCTGCCGCCTTGGCGTCGGCGAGCCCGTCCGGGAGCGTGATCCCGGCTTCCGCGAGCAGCCGCTCCCGGCCGACGAGGACGGCGTGCCCGTCTACTGTGCCGCGTACGCCGAGCCCCGCGACGTTCTCGAAGGACGTGGCTGGGGGCAGCGTGCCGACGCGCGTGGTGGCGCCGTCCGCGATGGCCTGGGCGATGGGGTGCTCGGACGCGTGCTCCAGGGCGCCCGCCAGCCGTAGCAGCGTCCGCTCGTCGGTGCTGTCGGTGCTGTCGGTGTCGTTTGAGCGGTCTGACGCGTCTGAGCTGTCGGCGACGTACACCTCGTGCAGGCGCATCTGTCCGCTGGTCACCGTCCCGGTCTTGTCCAGGACGACGGTGTCGACGCGGCGGGTGGACTCCAGTACCTCAGGCCCCCTGATCAGGATGCCGAGCTGGGCGCCGCGTCCGGTGCCGACCATGAGGGCGGTCGGCGTGGCCAGCCCGAGCGCGCAGGGGCAGGCGATGATCAGTACCGCGACGGCGGCGGTGAAGGCGGCGCTGGCGTCGCCGGTGACGGCGAGCCAGCCGCCCAGCGTCCCGGCGGCGATCAGCAGGACGACGGGGACGAAGACGGCGGAGATACGGTCCGCGAGGCGCTGTACGGCGGCCTTCCCGGCCTGTGCGTTCTCGACCAGCTTCGCCATCCGGGCGAGCTGGGTGTCCGAGCCGACCCGGGTCGCCTGGACGACCAGTCGGCCCGAGGCGTTCACACAGCCACCGGCCACCGAGTCGCCGACGGTCACATCGACCGGTACGGACTCGCCGGTCAGCATCGAGGCATCCACCGCTGAGGCACCCTCGACGACGGTGCCGTCCGTCGCGATCTTCTCGCCCGGTCGTACGGCGAAGCGATCGCCGACGGCCAGCCGCTCAACCGGAACACGCACCTCCGTACCGTCGTCGCGCAGAACCGATACGTCCTTGGCGCCGAGTTCGAGCAGCGCCCGTAGGGCGGCGCCCGCCTTCCGCTTGGACCGCGCCTCCAGGTAGCGGCCGAGCAGGATGAAGGTCGTGACGCCCGCGGCGACCTCCAGGTAGAGGGCGCTCGCGCTGTCGGTGCGGGTGATCACCAGGTCGAAGCCGTGCCGCATCCCGGGCATCCCGGCGTCCCCGAGGAACAGCGCCCACAGCGACCACCCGAACGCGGCCAGTGTGCCGACCGAGACCAGGGTGTCCATGGTGGCGGCGGCGTGCCGGGCGTTCGCCCAGGCGGCCCGGTGGAAGGGCAGGCCTGCCCAGACGACGACGGGGGCGGCGAGGGTGAGGGAGAGCCACTGCCAGTTGTCGAACTGCAGGGCGGGGACCATCGCCATCAGGATCACGGGCAGGGCGAGCGCGGCGGAGACGAGGAAGCGCTGACGCAGGGAGGCGAGGGCGGATTCGGCGTAGCCCTCGGCGTTGCTTTCGGCATCGGCATCGGCATCGGCATCGGCAGCGGGCTCGGACTTGACCTCCGACTCGGCCCCGGACCCGGGTGCCGGTTCGGCTGCGGGAGCTGCCGCGGGCGGGCGCAGTTCCCGGGCGGAGTAGCCCAGCTTCTCCACCTCGGCGATCAGGTCGGCGACATCGACCCCGCGCCCGCTCTCGACCCCGCTCCCGTCGCCGCCCGCGCTCCCGTCGCCGTCCCCGCCCGCGTCGCCACCCCCGCCCCCATTCACGTACGAGATCGTCGCCTTCTCGGTGGCGAAGTTGACCGTGGCGGTCACGCCCGGCATGCGGTTCAGCTTCTTCTCGATGCGGGCGGAGCAGGAAGCGCAGGTCATCCCGCCGATGGAGAGCTCGGTCTCGGAGCTTCCCACGGCTCGCGTGCCGTTCGTCGCCGTGCGGGTCATGGCGGTACGTCCTGGTGCTCTAGCTGGTGCTCTGGGTGCGCCGCTGGGCGCTCTGCCGGTCTTGGGGGTGCGCGGACGTCGCACCCGCACACCCCCCAACGTACGACTCGTGTGTGCCAGGCCTTGTCGCGTCAGGCCCCTGCCGCGGCAGGCCTTCTCGCGTCAGGCCTTGCCGGTGAGCTCGTAGCCCGCTTCGTCCACGGCGGCGCGTACGGCGGCCTCGTCGAGCGGAGCGTCGGAGATCACGGTGACCTCACCCGTGGCGGCGACGGCCTTAACGGAGCTGACACCGGCGATCTCGGAGATCTCGCTGGCGACGGCGCCCTCGCAGTGACCGCAGGTCATCCCGCTGACTTGGTAGACGGCGGTCACGGTGCCCTGCTGCGCGGCGGCCTCCGGGGTGTCGTGGCAGGAGCCGTCGGTGGCGCAGCAGGAGCCGGTCTCGGCCTTCGGGGTCTCGGTCTGGGCGGTCATGTCGTTCTCCTCGTCCAAAGGGTGGGGGCGGGCGTGGCGGCATAGCGTCAACGCGTCGAGATGGCCGGAATCCATGATTCCAGGTCCTCCGACGCTCACCACTGTATACCCCTAGGGGGTACGTTTCCAAGAGGGGTCGCGGTGTGCGAGTGAGCGCGCCCAGGTGATGGCCATGAGCGAGATGACGACCAGCCCTCCCACCGAGAACAACGTGAACAGGTGCTGCTGTGCGGAGGTCGGCTCGGGAATGTAGCCCTGCGCGAAGAGCGACCGCTGAAGATCGCTGGTGGTCAGCATGGCGACCAGCCAGAGTGCGATCCCGTGCATCGAGTCCCACAGTGCGTGCAGCAGCGCGACGCCCAGATAGGTGGCGACGACGGGCCCGGCGAAGCGGAACCGGCCGTCCGGGCGTCGGTACGCCAGCAGTACGGCACCCGCGATCGCCGTCCACAGGCCATGCCCGAACGGCGCGAGCGCGCCGCGCAGGATCTCGGTCTCGAGCAGCGCGCGCAGGTCGATGCCCTCCATGGTGACGGCGGCATTGAAGGCGTACCCCGCACTCTCGAACGCCGCGAAGCCGAAGCCGACACTGGCGCCGAGCACGATGCCCGCCCGTAGCCCGTGAATGCCCGGCTGGCGGCGCAGTACGTACATCAGCGCGAGGAGCTTCACCGCCTCCTCGATCAGACCCACGCCGAGGCCGCTGCCGTGGCGCTCGTACGCCCACAGGACGAACACGGCAGGGATCAGGAAGCTGCCGAGCAGGATCAGGGTCGGCAGCAGGGTGGTGTTCTTGGTGGCGTACGTGACGATCGCGGTCAGCAGCCAGAGGGCGATGCCGCCCCAGAGGCAGTGCTTCCAGAGGCCGGTCCGGATGTCGGGGGCGGTTGGCGTGGAGGCAGGTCCACAACGCATCACTCCGTCAGCTCTTCGTCCAATTCGCCCGAATTCTATGGTAAAAATCCGCTATGGCGCAGTCGGGGACGCTGATTCTGATCATGTCCATCGCGGTGCTCGCGCCGCTTCTCGCGCACGGAGTCAGCCGCTGGCTACCCGTCCCGCTGGTCATCTTCGAAATCCTGCTTGGCATCGCCATCGGCCCCGACGTCCTGGGCTGGGCCGGGCAGGGCGAGGTCATCGACGCGCTCTCCGAACTCGGCCTGGCCATGCTGATTTTCCTCGCCGGATACGAGATCCAGTTCGACAAGGTGCGCGGTGGCACCCTGCGGCGCTCGGTAGGGGCCTGGCTGATCTCCCTCGCCCTGGGGCTGGGACTCGCTCTCCTGCTGGCGGTCTGGTCGGGCTCCTCGAACTCCTCGGGTTCCTCGGACTCCTCGGGCTTCTCCAAGAGCGTGTACATCGGCGTGGCGCTCACCAGCACCGCCCTGGGAACGGTGCTCCCCGTCCTGCGGGACGCCGGGGATCTGCGTACCCGGTTCGGCACGGTGATGATGGCGTTCGGCGCGGTGGGGGAGTTCGGGCCGATCATCGCCATGGCACTGTTGCTCGGGGGACGTTCGCCGGGCCAGTCCACCGTCGTACTCGCCGCTTTCGCGCTGCTGACCGTCGCCGCTGTGTACTGGGCGATGCGCCCCAGACCGCCGTGGTTCTCACGCGTCATCGCCAAGACCCTGCACACCAGCGGCCAGTTCGCCGTACGGCTGGTCGTGCTGCTGCTCGCGCTGATGCTCGGCGCGTCGCAACTCCTCGGCCTCGACGTACTCCTGGGCGCCTTCGCGGCGGGGATGATCGTACGGCTGGTGCTGCACGGGGCCGCCCCGGAAAGCGCGGACGTGGTCCTGGGAAAGATCGAAGGCATGGGCTTCGGCTTCCTCGTACCGCTCTTCTTCGTCACCACCGGCATCGAGTTCGACCTCAAGGCCCTGCTGGAAGGCGGCCGCGCCCTGCTCCTCCTGCCCGCCTTCCTCCTCCTCTTCCTGGTCGTACGCGGCCTCCCGGTCTGGTTCCTCGCCCCACGCGACCTGGCCCCACGCGACCGCCGCGCGCTCACCCTGTACGCGTCCACGGCGCTCCCTCTCGTCGTGGCGATCACCACACTCGGCCTGGATGACGGGGCCCTGGAGTCGGGGGAGGCGGCGGCGTTGGTGGGGGCGGGGATGGTGTCCGTACTGCTCTTCCCGCTTCTGGCGCTGAAGTTGAGGGCGGCGGGCGGAGCCGGGGCCGGAGCCGGAACCGGAGCCGGGAGAAGGCCGCTGGGGTCGCGGGGTCCGACGACGGAGCGAGAGTCGTGGTGACCCGGGTGACCCCCCTCACCTCGACCCTCGCGGACAACTGTCACACCCGGTAGTTAGAGTTACTCTCCGAAGCTCAGGCTTTACGGGGAGGGAAGAAGTGGCAGGCGAGGATAAGTCCGCCGTGCCGGACACGGGGCAGTCGTTCGACACCTTTTACGGGGTCAACCCGCAACAGGCCTTGAAGGTCGAGGCCAAGGCCATGGCGGGCTTCAAGAAGAGAGTCGACGACCTCCTCAAGGAGTTGACCGGCTCCGACGCGGCCCCCGGCAAGATGTCCGGCGAACGTATGACGCGCAGCCACCTGGGATCACCGGACTTCCGGGAAGCCCAGTTCCTCTACGAGACGTTCAACGTCGTCCACACGGAACTGGAAAAGCTGTCGAAGGCACTCGGCGCCCAGATCGAGGGCATGGGCCTGGCGGTCCACGCCTCACAGAAGGGCTACGACGGTATCGACCAGGCGACCCGCGACCGCATGAAGGCGATCAACGCGGAGGTCGAGAAGTACTACGACCCCGGCCGCGACCCCTACGCCGAACTGCCCGCCGCGCAGCCTGCTGACGCGGGCAATAAGGATGTCAGTAAGGAGACGGGCTTCTGATGGCAGCAGAACGAGGCGGCAACGGAAACGGGGGCGGCGAGGGCAGCAGGGGCGGCCAGGGCGGGGGCGGTCGGCCCGCGTGGCCGGGGTTGCAGTCCACGGACTTCGAGTCGATGTCGCATGCGCAGTTGGTGGCGTTGCTGGCGTCGGCGAACGCGTCGGGTCCGGCGGAGCTGGCGCGGAAGCTGTCCTCGGCGGCGAAGACGATCTCGAAGATCGGCGACGACCTGAAGACGCATGTGGGTGGCCTGCGTTGGCAGGGTGACGGCGGCGACACGTTCCGCGAGTGGGGCAACCAGTCCGCGAACGCGACGCTGCGGCTTGGCGATTACAGCCGGGTCGCGGCGCAGTGGCTGGAGGAGGC
>NZ_WHOM01000067.1 GCF_009739465.1 Streptomyces apocyni | reverse complement strand
CGCCACGGCGCTCCACCCTCTTTCGACTGATTCCGCTGCTTTGGCCGCCATGGTGAGTGCGTGGGGACAGCCCAAACGTTACTAACGGGTAAACCTTCGGACAAGGGGCAGCCGCGTGGCAAAGACTGAGCTGCTGATTCGTCGACTCCCCACAAAGAATCGTGAACAGCCGCTGACCTCACCGACAGAGACCTTCACCACACCGGAGAGTTACTCTGCACTTCCAGAAGCCCGCGTACGGTGGGGCGACAAGGGATTTCGCGGGTTCGGCGAACCCGAACCAAGCGCAGCCCAAGCCAGTGTGGGCAAACTCACCGCAGGGGACGGGTCGTGGTGCCGTGTCGGCAGTCCCTAAACTCGGCTTGTTTCAAGGAGAGGGAGCCATCGTGCGCAAGGTGCTCATCGCCAACCGTGGCGAAATCGCTGTTCGGGTGGCCCGGGCGTGCCGGGACGCGGGGATCGCGAGCGTTGCCGTATACGCCGACCCGGACCGGGACGCGCTGCATGTACGGGCCGCGGACGAGGCGTTCGCGCTGGGTGGTGACACCCCCGCCAGCAGCTATCTGGACATGGCCAAGGTGCTGGCCGCGGCGAAGGACTCCGGGGCGGACGCGATCCACCCTGGTTATGGATTCCTTTCCGAGAACGCGGAGTTCGCGCAGGCCGTGCTGGACGCGGACCTGATCTGGATCGGCCCGCCGCCGCAGGCCATCCGCGACCTGGGCGACAAGGTCGCCGCCCGGCACATCGCGCAGCGCGCCGGTGCCCCGCTGGTCGCCGGTACGCCGGACCCGGTGTCGGGTTCGGACGAGGTGGTGGCCTTCGCCGAGGAGCACGGGCTGCCGATCGCGATCAAGGCCGCCTTCGGTGGCGGCGGCCGCGGCCTGAAGGTCGCCCGCACCCTCGAAGAGGTCCCCGAGCTGTACGACTCGGCGGTACGCGAGGCGGTGGCCGCGTTCGGCCGTGGCGAGTGCTTCGTGGAGCGCTACCTGGACAAGCCGCGCCACGTCGAGACCCAGTGCCTGGCCGACACGCACGGCAATGTGGTGGTTGTGTCCACCCGTGACTGCTCGCTGCAGCGCCGCCACCAGAAGCTGGTGGAGGAGGCTCCGGCGCCGTTCCTGTCCGCCGAGCAGAACGCCGAGCTGTACGCGGCGTCCAAGGCGATCCTCAAGGAGGCCGGGTACGTCGGTGCGGGCACCGTGGAGTTCCTGGTCGGCGTGGACGGCACGATCTCCTTCCTGGAGGTCAACACCCGCCTCCAGGTCGAGCACCCGGTCACCGAGGAGGTCACCGGCATCGACCTGGTCCGCGAGATGTTCCGCATCGCCGACGGCGAGGAGCTGGGCTACGGCGACCCGGCCATCCGCGGCCACTCCATCGAGTTCCGCATCAACGGCGAGGACCCCGGCCGCAACTTCCTCCCGGCTCCCGGCACGGTGACCACGTTCGCCCCGCCGTCGGGACCGGGTGTGCGCCTGGACGCGGGCGTGGAGTCCGGTGCGGTGATCGGCCCGGCCTGGGACTCGCTGCTGGCCAAGCTGATCGTCACCGGCGCGACGCGTGAGCAGGCGCTGCAGCGCGCGGCACGTGCCCTGGCCGAGTTCAAGGTCGAGGGCATGGCCACGGCCATCCCGTTCCACCAGGCCGTGGTGGTCGATCCGGCCTTCACCGCCGACCCCTTCAGGGTCCACACCCGCTGGATCGAGACCGAGTTCGTCAACGAGATCACCCCGTTCGCCGCTCCGCCCGCCGACGCCGACGCGGAGGAGGAAGCGGGCCGCGAGACGGTCGTCGTCGAGGTCGGCGGCAAGCGCCTGGAGGTCTCGCTGCCGTCGTCGCTGGGCATGTCGCTGGCCCGTACGGGCCTGGCGGCGGGCGCCAAGCCCAAGCGGCGGGCGGCCAAGAAGTCCGGCTCGGCCGCGTCCGGTGACACCCTCGCCTCGCCGATGCAGGGCACCATCGTCAAGGTCGCGGTGGAGGAGGGCCAGGAGGTCAAGGAAGGCGACCTGGTCGTCGTCCTGGAGGCCATGAAGATGGAGCAGCCGCTCAACGCGCACAAGTCGGGCACGGTCAAGGGCCTGTCCGCCGAGATCGGCGCGTCGCTCACCTCGGGCGCCGCCATCTGCGAGATCAAGGACTGACGTCCGGTACGCCTACGGATGCCGGGGCCCCGCTGAGACCTCTCGGCGGGGCCCCGTCCGTTGGTGGACTGGGTGGACGGGCGTGGCCCTTGGTGCGGCGGTGGCATGCTGGAGGGACGCGCAGGCCCAGAGAGGACGGCGGCGATGACCACCGATTCAGCGCGGAGCCCGGCACGCCCCATGCGCGCCGACGCCCGGCGCAACTACGAGCGACTGCTCGCCGTGGCCCGGACCGCCTTCGCGGAGCACGGCACGGACGCCTCGCTTGAGGACATCGCACGCCGCGCCGGGGTTGGTATCGGCACGCTGTACCGGCACTTCCCGAACCGGCACGCGCTGATGAGCGCGATCTTCGAGGACGCGGTGAGCGATCTGCTCGCGCGCTCCCGTGAACTGCTCGACGCTCCGCAGCCGTGTGCCGCGCTGGTCGCGTGGCTGCGGGACATCATCACGCATGCGAGCGAGTACCGGGGTCTGTCCCGGGCTCTGATGTCCGTGTCGAGCATGCCGGTGTCGAGCAACGAGAGTTCGGCGCTCTCGCGGTGCAGCATGCCGATGCGTGAGGCGGGTGGGGCGCTGCTCGCGCGGGCGCAGGAGGCTGGATCTGTCCGGTCCGATGTCACTATCGGTGACCTGCTTCAGCTGACCAACGCGATCGCGTTGGCCGCCGAAGAGACGCCGTCGGACCCGGGGTTGGCCGACCGCCTGCTGACGCTGACCCTTCAGGGTCTGGCGCCACGGTGCGAGTAGCCGGGTAGGCGGCTAGCCACCCACGGCCCTGCCGTGCCCCGCCTTGCCCTGCCGTGCCCCGCCTTGCCCCGCCGCGCTCCGCTCAGCGGCGGCGCAGGTCCGCCACGCGTACCCGCTCCGGACCGGGCGGCTGCTCGGTGAGCGAGGTGGCGCTACGCAACTGGGGCGCGGTGCCACGGCGTTGACCTGGGAGGGGGACGTCCCGGCGTGGCTGACGCCCCGCCGGGACCGGATCACCGCCCGCCCCCTGTCCGGTAGGACCCGGCCCCGCGGTCACGACCTGGACGCCCTGGTCGGCCAGCGCCTGGAGCTCCGTCGCGGCCCGCTCGTCGTGCGCGGGCGGCTCGTCGGTGACCAGCCGGGTGATCACGTCCGTGGGCACCGTCTGGAACATCGTGTCGGTGCCGAGCTTGGAGTGGTCGGCTAGGACGACGACCTCCGCGGCGGCCTGCACCAGTGCGCGGTCGACGCTGGCCGAGAGCATGTTGGACGTGGACAGACCGCGCTCGGCGGTGAGTCCACTGCCGGAGAGGAAGGCACGGGACACCCGCAGCCCCTGGAGGGACTGCTCGGCACCGCTGCCCACCAGGGCGTAGTTGGACCCGCGCAGGGTGCCTCCGGTCATCACGACTTCCACCCGGTTGGCATGGGCCAGCGCCTGGGCCACCAGCAGGGAGTTCGTGACGACCGTGAGACCGGGTACCCGCGCGAGCCGGCGGGCCAGCTCCTGGGTGGTGGTACCCGCTCCGACCACGATGGCCTCGCCCTCCTGGACGAGACTCGCGGCCAGGTCGGCGATGGCGGTCTTCTCGGCGGTCGCGAGATGGGACTTCTGCGGGAAGCCGGACTCCCGCGTGAAGCCACCCGGCAGTACCGCACCGCCATGTCGGCGGTCGAGGAGTCCTTCTGCCTCCAGCGCCCGCACGTCCCGCCGTACGGTCACTTCGGAGGTCTGGACGACGCGGGCGAGCTCACGGAGCGATACAGCTCCGTTGGCGCGCACCATTTCGAGGATCAATTGGCGACGTTCTGCAGCGAACACGAAACTGACAGTAACCCCAACGACCGTCTGCTTTCAGCAGTTTGCGCCGAATAGCGGAAGTTGTTCGCACGGAGATGCCTGAAGTGGTATAAGCGCGCCCAGCCTTCCGGTCACTCCCGGAAACCTGGGCCACGAGCGCCTCACCAGGCACTTTTCCTCACGCGTCGCCGGTGGCCTTGCGCGTGTGCAACTGCCGTGCGACCTCGGCGATCGAGCCCGACAGAGACGGGTACACGGTGAACGCGTTCGCGATCTGTTCCACCGTCAGATTGTTGTCGACGGCGATCGACATGGGGTGGATCAGTTCCGAGGCGCGCGGCGAGACGACCACACCGCCGACGACGATGCCCGTACCGGGGCGGCAGAAGATCTTGACGAAGCCGTCCCTGATGCCCTGCATCTTGGCGCGCGGGTTGCGCAGCAGCGGCAGCTTGACCACGCGCGCGTCAATCTTGCCCGCGTCGATGTCGGCCTGGCTGTAGCCGACGGTGGCGATCTCCGGGTCGGTGAAGATGTTCGCCGACACGGTCTTGAGGTTCAGCGGCGTCACCGTCTCGCCCAGGAAGTGGTACATCGCGATCCGGCCCTGCATGGCCGCGACGGAGGCGAGCGCGAAGATCCCGGTGACGTCACCGGCCGCGTACACGCCGGGCGCGGAGGTCCTGGACACCTTGTCGGTCCAGATGTGGCCCGAGTCCTTCAGCCTGACCCCGGCCTCGTCCAGGCCCATGCCCGCGCTGTTGGGGATCGCGCCGACCGCCATCAGGCAGTGCGAGCCGGTGATGACCCGGCCGTCGGCGAGGGTGACCTCGACGCCGTCGCCGACGCGCTTGGCGGAGGCGGCACGGGAGCGCGCCATGACGTTCATGCCGCGGCGCCGGAAGACGTCCTCCAGTACGGCGGCGGCGTCCGGGTCCTCGCCCGGCAGCACCCGGTCGCGGGACGAGACCAGGGTGACCCGGGAGCCCAGCGCCTGGTAGGCGCCCGCGAACTCGGCGCCGGTGACACCGGAGCCGACCACGATCAGCTCTTCGGGGAGCTCGTTGAGGTCGTAGACCTGGGTCCAGTTGAGGATGCGCTCGCCGTCCGGCTGGGCGTCGGGGATCTCGCGCGGGTGGCCGCCGGTGGCGATCAGTACGGCGTCCGCGGTGAGGGTCTCCTCGGTGCCGTCGGCGGCGCGGACGACGACCTTGCGCGAGCCGTCCATGGCCTGCTGGCCCTCGAGCCTGCCGCGGCCGCGCATGACGCGAGCACCGGCGCGGGTGACCGAGGCGGTGATGTCGTGCGACTGCGCGAGGGCGAGCCGCTTCACGCGTCGGTTGACCTTGCCCAGGTCGACCCCGACCACCCGGGCGGCCTCTTTGTCCGGGGGTGTGTCGTCCGCGACGATGATGCCCAGTTCCTCGTACGAGGAGTCGAAGGTCGTCATCACCTCGGCCGTCGCGATCAGGGTCTTCGACGGTACGCAGTCGGTGAGCACCGACGCCCCGCCCAGACCGTCGCAATCGACGACGGTCACCTCCGCGCCGAGTTGAGCCGCCACCAGGGCCGCTTCGTATCCGCCGGGTCCGCCACCAATGATCACGATCCGAGTCACGTACTCCATTGTCCCGCACCGCTCGGTGCGGTTCGCCCCGGGGGCTCCGTCCGGCCGCGTCAGCGTCCGGTCCGGGGGCACGGAGGGCGCGCGGAGGCCTCACGGAAGGCGCTTCGTGCGGGTTTGTACAACAGGGCCACCACGAGCCACTGACGTACCCTCGACCCATGTCGCTCTACGCCGCGTACGCCGGCAATCTCGACCCGCGGCTCATGTCCCGCCGCGCCCCTTACTCGCCGTTGCGTGCCACCGGATGGCTCAGCGGGTGGCGGCTGACCTTCGGTGGCGAGCACATGGGCTGGGAAGGCTCGCTCGCCACCGTTGTCGAGGCCCCGCGCGCGCAGGTCTTCGTCGCGCTGTACGACATCGCGCCGATGGACGAGGACTCCCTGGACCGGTGGGAGGGCGTCGGCCTGGACATCTACCGGCGGATGCGGGTCCGGGTGCAGACCCTGGAGGGCGAGATGCCCGCCTGGACGTACGTGCTGAACGGCTACGAGGGCGGCCTGCCGTCGGCCCGCTACCTGGGGGAGATCGCCGACGCGGCGGAGTCCGCGGGCGCACCGCACGACTATGTGATGGAGCTCCGCAAGAGACCCTGCTGAGGTGCCGACTGAGGCGCGACCGAGGCGCGGCTGAGGGCCAGCTGGGGCAGCTGAGAGGTCGGCCGAGGAGGCGACCGCGCCTCATCGGACCCCGTTTGGCGGAACACACAAGACAACGATCCAGGCACTGTAGCCCTCAATGTCTACGCGCGTAGGCCAAGAGCGGCTACGCTCGTCCGCGTGAACGCAACTCTTACTCCGGGCATCGACGGCGGATTCGCCGACCCGTACTCCGCCGCCGACGCCGCAGCCGCCCGCCTGCGCGAACTGACCGGCGCCGAGACCCACGACGTCGCCCTGGTGATGGGCTCCGGCTGGGCCCCCGCCGTGGACGCGCTCGGCGAGGCCGAGGCCGAGTTCGCCGTCACCGAGCTGCCCGGCTTCCCGCCGCCGGCGGTAGAGGGGCACGGCGGCAAGGTCCGCTCGTACCAGATCGGTGACAAGCGCGCCCTGGTCTTCCTCGGCCGCACCCACTACTACGAGGGCCGCGGCGTCGCCGCCGTCGTGCACGGCGTGCGTACCGCCGTCGCCGCGGGCGCCAAGACCGTCGTCCTCACCAACGGCTGCGGCGGTCTGCGCGACGGCATGCGCCCCGGCCAGCCGGTCCTGATCAGCGACCACCTCAACATGACGGCCACCTCGCCGATCGTCGGCGCGAACTTCGTCGACCTCACCGACCTGTACTCGTCGCGGCTGCGCGCGCTGTGCAAGGAGGTCGACGAGACGCTGGAGGAGGGCGTGTACGCCCAGTTCCCCGGCCCGCACTACGAGACTCCGGCCGAGATCCGGATGGCCCGCACACTCGGTGCGGACCTGGTCGGCATGTCGACCGTGCTCGAGGCGATCGCGGCCCGCGAGGCCGGAGCCGAGGTGCTCGGGATCTCCCTGGTCACCAACCTGGCCGCGGGCATGACGGGTGAGCCGCTCAACCACGAGGAGGTCCTCCAGGCGGGCCGCGACTCGGCCGCCCGGATGGGCTCCCTCCTGACGCGGGTCCTGGGCCGCATCTAGGCCCGGCCGGGGTGGGGCACGCACCCGCGTCCACCCCACCCCGCCCGCCCCACAACAACGCATCGCAGTGCGACCAGTGCAACACGAGAGGCTGAGGACACGGTGCAGCAGCACGACGACCTGATCGCTCGGGCCAAGGCATGGCTGGCCGAAGACCCCGACACGGAGACCCGCGACGAGCTCGCCAAGCTCATCGACACCGAGGCCACCGACGAACTCGCCGACCGCTTCAGCGGCACCCTCCAGTTCGGCACCGCCGGCCTGCGCGGCGAACTCGGCGCGGGCCCCATGCGGATGAACCGCGCCGTCGTGATCCGCGCCGCGGCCGGTCTCGCCGCGTACCTGAAGGGGCAGGGCAAGAACGGCGGCCTGGTCGTCGTCGGCTACGACGCCCGCTACAAGTCCGCCGACTTCGCCCGTGACACGGCAGCCGTGATGATCGGCGCCGGGCTGCGAGCCGCCGTACTGCCCCGCCCCCTCCCGACCCCCGTGCTCGCCTTCGCCATAAGGCACCTGGGCGCCGTCGCCGGAGTCGAGGTCACCGCGAGCCACAACCCGCCGCGCGACAACGGCTACAAGGTCTACCTCGGCGACGGCTCGCAGATCGTGCCGCCCGCGGACGCCGAGATCGCCGCCGAGATCGCCGCGATCGGCGCGCTCTCCGACGTACCCCGCCCGGACAGCGGCTGGCAGACCCTCGGCGACGAGGTCCTGGACGCCTACCTGGAGCGTACGGACGCGGTCCTGGCCCCGGGCTCCCCGCGCACCGCCCGCGCCGTCTACACGGCCATGCACGGCGTCGGCAAGGACACGGTGCTGGCCGCCTTCGCCCGCGCCGGGTTCCCCGCGCCGGTGCTCGTCGCCGAGCAGGCCGATCCCGACCCGGCGTTCCCGACGGTCGCCTTCCCCAACCCGGAGGAGCCGGGCGCGATGGACCTGGCCTTCGCCACGGCCCGCCGTACGACCCCCTCCCCCGACCTGATCATCGCCAACGACCCGGACGCCGACCGCTGCGCGGTGGCCGTGCCGGACGCGCGCGTGGCGGGCGACGGCGGCTGGCGGATGCTGCGCGGCGACGAGGTCGGCGCGCTGCTCGCCGCGCACCTCGTGCGCCGAGGCGTCACCGGCACCTTCGCCGAGTCGATCGTCTCGTCCTCGCTCCTCGGCCGCATCGCCGATGCCGCCGGTCTCGGCTACGAGGAGACGCTCACCGGCTTCAAGTGGATCGCCCGAGTCGAGAACCTGCGCTACGGCTACGAAGAGGCGCTCGGCTACTGCGTCGACCCCGAAGGCGTACGCGACAAGGACGGCATCACCGCGGCGCTGCTGGTCGCCGAGCTGGCCTCGGAGCTCAAGGAGCAGGGCCGCACGCTCCTCGACCTCCTGGACGAGCTCGCCGTCGAACACGGCCTGCACGCCACCGACCAGCTCTCGGTACGGGTCGAGGACCTCTCGGTGATCGCGGACGCGATGCGCCAGCTGCGCGCCCAGCCGCCGGTGTCCCTCGCGGGCCTCGCGGTGACCCGCGCCGAGGACCTGACCCAGGGCACGGACGCCCTGCCTCCCACGGACGGCCTGCGCTACACGCTGGACGGCGCGCGCGTGATCGTCCGCCCGAGCGGCACCGAGCCCAAGCTCAAGTGCTACCTGGAGGTCGTGGTCCCGGTCGCGGGCAGCGAGCCCGCGGCACTCGACGCGGCACGCGCGCAGGCGACGGACCGCCTGGCGGCACTGAAGCGCGACCTGGCGGCTGCGGCAGGCATCTGACGCGATTGCGGTACGGCGTACGGCACACGGCCCCCTCCCCGGAGCACACTCCGGGGAGGGGGCCGTACGCACAACTCCGCAAGATCCTCGCCGAACAGCGATGAGTCCACGCCGCCCACAAGGTCTGCATCACCAGCAACGGATCGCAGCCTCACGGACTCGGAGCCCTCATGGCCACGCACGGAACAACAAGCACGCCGCACTCACTCCAGGTGCCCGGGGCACGCCTGCACTACGAGGTACGGGGCAGCGGCCCGCTCCGCGTGCTGGTCGGCGCCCCGATGGACGCCGCCGCCTCCCGCGCCTGGCCAAGCTCCTGGACGCCGACCCCACCCTGTTCCCCGGCGACCACATCGGCTTCGTCAACGACCCCGCGGCCTTCGCCACGCGCCTACGCACGGTGCTCGCGGCGACCTGAGGACGTGGGACGCCCTGTCAGGGGTTGAGGTCGATCACGCGAACGGGCTGCCCCTTCCACACCTGCGGGGCCGCGGTAGCGATGACGGCGCCGTCGGTTCGCTCCGGGGTGGGCTGTGCCGCGTACCGGGCGTGTGCCGTGGCCCAGGTGGCGTCGCGGGCGAGGGCGAGAGCGGCAGGCAGGTCGAGGCCGAGGATCGTGACGCCGGGCAGTGCGGCGATGTGCTCAGCCGTACCCGGGCGGGCACGGTCCGCCTCAATCAGCGCGCATGTCGGGGCGTAGAGGAACCAGCCCGGCTCGGCTTGTGCTCGGTGAATCAGACGGGAGGCCAGGACGTTGCCGGTTCCGGCGGCGACCATGGCCGTGTCGTCGAGGACCACGTGTAAGGCGTTGCTCACCGGGCTCCCGCCTCGCCTAGGCGCCGGTCCAGCTCCGCGTCCAACTCGGCCTGCTCGTCCTGCGTGGGGTTGTAGCCGTTCCACGCGTGGAGCGCGGCACGTGTCTGCTCGGCCCGCTCGGCCCGCTCGGCGGGAGTCAGCAGCGAGTCAGCGAGGCGCGAGAGGTAAGCGCGCAGCGAAAGCCCCTCACCGGCCGCTATCTCGGCGAGTCGGTCCCGGGCTTCGGTGGGGATGCGGACGTTCGCGTCAGACATGACGAGGCTCCTTCGGCTCACCCTCACAGGGTACGGGTACGCACCCGTACCCACGCAAGAAGTCCTAACCGATCAGCAGCAGCGCGCCCAGCAGCGCCGCGCCCGCCGCCGCCGGGATCAGGATCTCGTACGCCCAGCGGATCTCCGGGTCGCCCTGGGCCGTCGGGCTCTTCGCCTCACGTTCGGCGATTTCGTTGAGCTCGGTGACCGCCTCGTCGGACGGGGCCTTGTCCGCCCCCGCCCCCGCCTTGCGGGCCTTCTTGCGGGCCCGGATGGATACCGGGATGGCCCAGACCTGGTACTTCGTACCGCCCTTCGCGTACACCTCGGTGGTGTAGCCGGACCGCAGCCCCTCGACCGACGCCCAGGGCAGGGTGATCACCCGGAAGGGGTTACGGACCCGGAGCCGGTCGTTGTTCGCGAAGACCGCGGGCCGCACGGTGTACGCGACCACCAGCGGCACCGCGAACACCAGGGCCGCGAGTGCGACCCAGGGCACCCGGCCCTCGCCACGGATGAGGGCGTCGCCGCCCAGCCACGCTCCGAGGGCCAGGATCAGGACGCCACCGACGATGCCCCCACCGGAACGGTAGGCGCGGTCGGCGTACGCAGGCTCGGCAGGCTCGGTGGGCTGCCGGTCAGAGCTCGTCATGGAATCGATTGTCCACCACCTCGGTTTTGAAGAAGGAGAGCCCAGGGCTTCACAAGCCGCTACGCGCGTAGATATGCTCCCCTCGTGACCATGCCCACCACTGCACCCGCAGCATCCGCAGCACTCGCCGCGCCCGCGTTCGCCGACGCCACCGCGTCGGACCGCGCGCTGCGCCGCTTCCTGCACGGACTGCCCGGCGTCGACACGGTCGGACTCGAAGCCCGCGCCGCCTCGCTAGGCACCCGTTCGATCAAGACCACGGCGAAGGCGTACGCCATCGACCTGGCCATTTCCATGATCGACCTGACCACGCTGGAAGGCGCGGACACCCCGGGCAAGGTCCGGGCGCTCGGCGCCAAGGCGGTCAACCCCGACCCCACCGACCGTACGACCCCGAGAACGGCCGCCGTCTGCGTCTATCCGGACATGGTGGCCGCCGCCAAGGAGGCCGTCGCCGGTTCCGGCGTCAAGGTCGCCTCCGTGGCCACCGCCTTCCCGGCGGGCCGCGCCGCGCTCGACATCAAGCTGGCGGACGTACGGGACGCCGTCGCGGCCGGTGCCGACGAGATCGACATGGTCATCGACCGTGGCGCCTTCCTCTCCGGCCGGTACCTCAAGGTGTACGAGGAGATCGTCGCCGTGAAGGAGGCCTGCGGCGAGGCCCGGCTGAAGGTCATCTTCGAGACCGGCGAGCTGTCGACGTACGACAACATCCGCCGCGCCAGCTGGATCGGCATGCTCGGCGGCGCCGACTTCATCAAGACCTCGACCGGCAAGGTCGGCGTGAACGCCACTCCGGCGAACACCCTGCTGATGCTGGAGGCCGTACGCGACTTCCGCGCCCAGACGGGTATCCAGATCGGTGTGAAGCCCGCTGGCGGCATCCGCACCACCAAGGACGCGATCAAGTTCCTGGTGCTCGTGAACGAGACCGCGGGCGCGGACTGGCTGGACAACCACTGGTTCCGCTTCGGGGCGTCCTCGCTCCTGAACGACCTGCTCATGCAGCGTCAGAAGCTGAGCACCGGCCGTTACTCCGGCCCTGACTACGTGACGGTGGACTGATCACCATGGCATCCCAGACACCACAGGCCGCGGCACAGGCAGCAGCCCAGGCCTTCGACTACGCGCCCGCGCCCGAGTCCCGCTCCGTCGTCGACATCGCCCCCTCCTACGGGCTCTTCATCGACGGCGAGTTCAGCGACGCCGCCGACGGCAAGGTCTTCAAGACCGTCTCGCCCGCCACCGAAGAGGTTCTCTCCGAGGTCGCGCAGGCTGGCGCCGACGACGTCGAGCGCGCCGTGAAGGCCGCCCGTAAGGCCTTCGAGATGTGGTCCGCGCTGCCGGGCGCCGAGCGCGCCAAGTACCTCTTCCGGATCGCCCGGATCATCCAGGAGCGCTCGCGCGAGCTGGCCGTCCTGGAGACCCTCGACAACGGCAAGCCGATCAAGGAGACCCGCGACGCGGACCTCCCCCTGGTCGCCGCGCACTTCTTCTACTACGCGGGCTGGGCCGACAAGCTGGACCACGCTGGCTACGGGGCGGCCCCACGGCCGCTCGGCGTCGCGGGCCAGGTCATTCCCTGGAACTTCCCGCTGCTGATGCTCGCCTGGAAGATCGCGCCAGCGCTCGCCACCGGCAACACGGTCGTCCTGAAGCCCGCCGAGACGACCCCGCTCTCCGCGCTCTTCTTCGCCGACATCTGCCGCCAGGCCGGACTGCCCAAGGGCGTCGTCAACATCCTCACCGGCTACGGCGACAGCGGCGCCGCGCTCGTCGCGCACCCGGACGTCAACAAGGTCGCCTTCACCGGCTCGACCGCCGTCGGCAAGCAGATCGCCCGCACGGTCGCGGGCACCGACAAGAAGCTCACACTCGAACTGGGCGGCAAGGGCGCCAACATCGTCTTCGACGACGCCCCGATCGACCAGGCCGTCGAGGGAATCGTCAGCGGCATCTTCTTCAACCAGGGCCAGGTCTGCTGCGCGGGCTCGCGGCTGCTGGTCCAGGAGTCGATCCAGGACGAGCTGCTCGACTCGCTGAAGCGGCGGCTCTCCACGCTGCGCCTCGGCGACCCGCTCGACAAGAACACCGACATCGGCGCCATCAACTCCGCCGAGCAGCTGGCCCGGATCACGGCCCTGACCGAGACCGGTGAGGCCGAGGGCGCCGAGCGCTGGTCGGCGCCGTGCGAACTGCCCTCCGCTGGCTACTGGTTCGCGCCGACGCTCTTCACGAACGTCACCCAGGCGCACACCATCGCGCGGGACGAGATCTTCGGCCCGGTGCTGTCGGTGCTGTCCTTCCGTACGCCCGACGAGGCGGTCGCGAAGGCCAACAACAGCCAGTACGGCCTGTCGGCGGGCATCTGGACGGAGAAGGGTTCCCGCATCCTCTCGGTGGCCAGCAAGCTCCGCGCCGGGATCGTCTGGGCCAACACATTCAACAAGTTCGACCCGACCTCGCCGTTCGGCGGCTACAAGGAGTCGGGCTTCGGCCGCGAGGGCGGTCGGCATGGCCTGGAGGCGTACCTCGCCCCGTCGAGCCCGAAGGGTGAGCGCAAATGAGCACAGTTGATTCCTCTTCCTCGCGACTGAGCGTCCTCAAGACCTACAAGCTGTACGTCGGGGGCAAGTTCCCCCGCTCCGAAAGCGGCCGGGTGTACGAAGTGAGCGACTCAAAGAACAAGTGGCTCGCCAACGCGCCGCTCTCCTCCCGCAAGGACGCGCGCGACGCCGTCGTGGCCGCGCGCAAGGCCTTCGGCGGCTGGTCGGGGGCGACCGCGTACAACCGCGGCCAGGTGCTCTACCGCGTCGCGGAGATGCTGGAGGGCCGCCGGGACCAGTTCGTGCGCGAGGTGGCCGACGCCGAGGGTCTGTCGAAGTCCAAGGCCGCGGCGGTCGTGGACGCGGCGGTCGACCGCTGGGTCTGGTACGCGGGCTGGACCGACAAGATCGCCCAGGTGGTCGGCGGTGCCAACCCGGTGGCTGGACCGTTCTTCAACCTCTCCACGCCCGAGCCGACCGGTGTCGTCACCGTCGTCGCGCCACAGGAGTCGTCGTTCCTGGGGCTGGTCTCGGTGCTCGCCCCGGTCATCGCGACCGGTAACACCGCCGTCGTCATCGCCTCCGAGCAGGCACCGCTCCCGGCGCTGTCACTCGGCGAGGTGCTGGCCACGTCCGATGTGCCCGGCGGCGTCGTCAACATCCTGTCCGGCCGTACGGCGGAGCTCGCGGCCCCGCTGGCCGCGCACCAGGACGTCAACGCGATCGATCTGACGGGCGTGACGGACGACGCACTGGCGAAGGAGCTGGAGATCGCGGCCGCGGACAACCTCAAGCGCGTCCTCCGTCCACAGCCTGTGGATTTCGCCGCCGACCCGGGCACTCACCGCCTGACGGCGTTCCTGGAGACCAAGACGGTCTGGCACCCGACGGGGTCGCTGGGCGCGTCGGGCTCGGCGTACTGACCGGCTGACGGGCTGACCGGCTGACCACGTACTGGCCGGACGCCCAAAGACCAGCCCCGCCTTCCTCCGTCCAGGAAGGCGGGGCTCCTGTCATTCCGGGGCACCCCGGCCGCACCCGGTCGCACCCGGCCGGGCCCCTGGCGTCACCCAGGCAGCACGCCCAGCACGTCGCCCGTCACCGGCAGGCTGCCCAGGGACCCGCCGTCGGTCAGCGGCCCCGTCGCGGCGGCCGTGGAGACCGGCTGGAAGTCGGCCACCTGGGTGCCCGCGGCGTTGTCCAGCGGGTCGACGCCCGTGTTCGCCAGGGGGTCCAGCTGGAGGTTCTTCGCCGGGGCCAGGGCGCTGGCCGCCGTGTCCGTGACGGTCTTGGTCAGCGGCTGGTCCGGGCTGGTGGAGACGATGCCGTCGAGCGGCTCCGCGTTCGCCGCGCCGCCGCCCACGCCGAGCGCCGCGCCCGCGGCCGCCAGGGTCAGTCCCGTACGCAACAGGGCGCGGGCCTGCCTCCCGGGCGCCGCGTGCCGTGCCGTGCGTCCTGCCGCCTGCCCCGCTGCCTGCCCTGCTGCCTGTCGTGCCATGGGTGCGCCACCTATCCGACTCTGATCCGAACCTGCCCTGCGGTAACCGAGTGCGCACGGATAGTAGTTGTCGTGTGACGCTGGTTTCAAAGGCTGTCCCCCGGGGTCGCCCATGCGGCCGAATGCCTCACACTGGTGTCCCGTGAGCTCCCATCCCTCGATACCGACCCGGGTCGTGCTGCTGACCGGCCCGTCCGGCTCCGGAAAGTCGTCACTCGCCGCCCGTTCCGGGCTGCCCGTGCTCTGCCTCGACGACTTCTACAAGGAGGGCGACGACCCCTCCTTGCCCCTGGTCAGCGGCAGTACGGACATCGACTGGGACTCCCCGGCGGCCTGGGACGCGAACGCCGCGGTCACCGCGATCGAGGAGCTGTGCCGCACGGGCCGCACCCGGGTGCCGGTGTACGACATCGCCACCAGCGCGCGGACCGGTACCGAGGTGCTCGACATCGAACGCACGCCGCTGTTCGTCGCGGAGGGGATCTTCGCCGCGGACATCGTGGGGCGCTGCCGCGAACTGGGCGTCCTGGCCGACGCCCTGTGCCTGCGGGGCCGCGCCAGCACCACCTTCCGGCGGCGGCTGCTGCGGGACCTCAAGGAGGGGCGCAAGTCAGTGCCGTTCCTGCTCCGCCGCGGCTGGCGGCTGATGCGCGCCGAACGCGCCATCGTCAGCCGCCAGGCGGCACTCGGCGCACACCCGTGCGGCAAGGCCGAGGCCCTGGGCCGCCTCGCCGCGGCGGCGGCGGGCCGCTGTGTAAAGGCCCGCGCCTCAACGCCGTAACCCACCCACACCACATCACCGCAGGCACCACAGCACCGCACCCAGCGCACCTAGCGCACCCACCGCACGCGACAGCGGGACCGTAGGCCCCCAGCCTCCGATCCCGCTGTGCGTTTTCCCCTTAATCCCCCGTGGGGCCCCCACAGGGGACCTGTGGTCCCCCGTTTCCCCACTCCCCCCGATCCCCCAGTCCCCCCACTCCGCCGCCTCCCCCGAAGCGACGCCCCCCTGCTCCCCGTTCCCCCAGCCTTCGGCGTGTTACGCGACCAGCTCGCCGAAGGACTCCTCAAGGTCGCGGCCGAGGCTGAGCGCCTCGTCCTCGCGCAGGCGGCGCAGTGACCGCCAGATGCTCGACTTGACCGTACCGACGCTGATGTCGAGGATGTCCGCGATCTCAGGGTCGGTACGGCCCTCGTAGTAGCGCAGCACCAGCATGGTGCGCTGCAGCTCAGGCAGCCGGGCCAGGGCCTGCCAGAGGACCGCGCGCAGCTCGGTGCCGCGCATCGCGTCCGTGTCGCCCACCGTCTCCGGGAGCTCCTCGGTCGGGTACTCGTTGAGCTTGCGCCGCCGCCAGGCGCTGATGTGCAGGTTAGTCATCGTCCGGCGCAGATAGCCGCCGACGGCCGCCTTGTCGCTGATCCGGTCCCAGGCCCGGTAGGTCGAGAACAGCGCGCTCTGCAGCAGGTCCTCGGCCTCGAACCGGTCGCCGGTCAGGTGGTAGGCGGTGGCGTACAGCGAGGCGCGGCGCTCCTGGACGTAGGCGGTGAAGGCGGCTGCGGCCTCCGTCGCCTGGTCCTGGACCTGGGCCTTACGCTCCCCCGTCGCGGCGGCGCCCCCGTCGCCCGCCACGGCCTGACGTGCGTCAACCACCTTCAGGTACGTGGTGTGCTGACGCCCGGTGCCGCGAGCGCACCCCCGCCCGCTCACAGCACCGGACTTCTCATTCCGCTCATTCCGATCACCCCGTACGACGTCGTGCAGACGCGTGACAACTGCGCTTGAGCTGGTGCGGTGCTGCAGCGTGTTCATCTCGCGCCCCCCGTCGTGGAGTCTGTGTGCGGCTTCGAGAAAAAGACTCTCGCCGCGACTTCATGACGGTGTCCGTCGACTGTCACAGACCTGTCACAAGGTCTCCTTGCCTGGGTGGGAATGATGGGAGCGCTCCAACTGTCGATACCGCACCGCACCATGGGTCAGAATGACCCCTGTGCCTTCCCTGTTGCTGATCGAGGACGATGACGCCATCCGCACGGCCCTGGAGCTGTCGCTGACGCGCCAGGGGCATCGTGTTGCCACCGCCGCCACCGGCGAGGATGGTCTGAAGCTGCTGCGCGAGCAACGGCCCGACCTGATCGTGCTGGATGTGATGCTGCCCGGTATCGACGGTTTTGAGGTGTGTCGTCGCATTCGGCGCACCGACCAGCTGCCGATCATCCTGCTGACCGCGCGTAACGACGACATCGACGTGGTGGTCGGCCTGGAGTCCGGCGCCGACGACTACGTGGTGAAGCCGGTGCAGGGGCGGGTGCTCGACGCCCGTATCCGCGCGGTGCTGCGGCGCGGCGAGCGGGAGGCCAACGACTCGGCGGTCTTCGGCAGCCTGGTCATCGACCGTTCCGCGATGACGGTCACCAAGGATGGCGAGGACCTCCAGCTGACGCCCACCGAGCTGCGGCTGCTGCTTGAGCTGAGCCGCAGGCCGGGGCAGGCGCTCTCCCGCCAGCAGCTGCTGCGGCTGGTCTGGGAGCACGACTACCTCGGGGACTCCCGTCTGGTGGACGCCTGTGTGCAGCGGCTGCGCGCGAAGGTGGAGGACGTACCGTCCTCGCCCACGCTGATCCGTACGGTGCGCGGGGTCGGCTACCGATTGGACAGCCCTCAGTGACACGGGCGGAGACTCAGGCGGAGTCACGGGCGCGGACACCGGCGGACGACGTCGAGGACGGCGACGGCGGCGGCGCGCGGCGCGGGCCACGTAGGACGGTGCTCGCCCGGCTGCGGTTCACCAGCCTGCGGCTGCGGCTGGTCGTGGTGTTCGGCCTGGTGGCGCTGACCGCCGCGGTCTCCGCCTCGGGTATCGCGTACTGGCTCAATCGCGAGGCCGTGCTGACCCGCACGCAGGACGCGGCGCTGAACGACTTCAAAGAAGAGATGCAGAACCGCGCGGCGTCGCTTCCGAAGGACCCGACGAAGGACGAACTGCGGCGTGCCGCCGTCCAGATGTCGCTCGGCAGCCAGCGCTACAGCGTGCTGCTGATCGCCAGAGACGCGGACGGCAAGACGGTGGTCGGCAACTCCGACCTGGACACCTTCACCCGGGACGACGTCCCGAAGTCCCTCCGGGACACGGTGAACAAGCGGCAGCCCGTCGGCGGCGGCAACAAGGACGAGTACCACGTCTTCTGGCAGCGGATCGTCACCGACGGCACGCCCTATCTGGTGGGCGGGGCGCGGGTGATCGGGGACGGCGGGCCGACCGGGTACATGCTCAAGTCCCTGGAGGCGGAGGAGCAGGACCTCAGTTCGCTGGGCTGGTCGCTGGGGATCGCCACCGCGCTGGCACTGGTCGGCGCGGCGCTGCTGGCGCAGGCCGCGGCGACGACGGTGCTCAAGCCGGTGCACCGGCTGGGGGTCGCCGCGCGGCGGCTCGGCGAGGGCGAGCTGCACACCCGGCTGCGGGTCTCGGGCACCGACGAACTGGCCGAGCTGTCCCGTACGTTCAACAGCACGGCGGCCGCGCTGGAGAAGAAGGTCGCGGACATGAGCGCGCGGGAGGAGTCCAGTCGGCGGTTCGTCGCGGACATGTCGCACGAGCTGCGGACGCCGCTGACCGCGATCACGGCGGTGACGGAGGTCCTGGAGGAGGAAGAGGACAGCCTCGACCCGATGATCGCTCCGGCGGTACGTCTGGTGGTCAGCGAGACGCGACGGCTGAACGACCTGGTGGAGAACCTGATGGAGGTCACCCGCTTTGACGCGGGCACCGCGCGGCTGGTCCTGGACGACGTGGACATCGCGGACCAGATCACCGCGTGTATCGACGCCCGTGCCTGGCTGGACGCGGTCGACCTGGACGCGGAGCGCGGGATCATGGCGCGGCTCGATCCGCGGCGCCTCGACGTCATCCTGGCGAACCTGATCGGCAACGCGCTCAAGCACGGCGGATCTCCGGTGCGGGTGTCCGTACGGGAGACCCGTTCCGCGGCACGAGGAGCGGAGCTGACCATCGAGGTGCGCGACAACGGCCCGGGTATTCCGCAGGACGTACTGCCGCATGTCTTCGACCGTTTCTACAAGGCGAGCGCGTCCCGGCCGAGGTCTGAGGGCAGCGGGCTCGGGCTGTCCATCGCGCTGGAGAACGCGCATATCCACGGCGGTGAGATCACCGCCGCCAACTCGCCCGCGGGGGGCGCGGTGTTCACCCTGCGGCTGCCACAGGACCCGTCGGACGGGGAGGCGGACGGCGAGGACGGCTGCGACCGTGCGGGTCGCGAGGGTCGCGAGGGCGGCGGCGGGGGCTTCAGGGGGCGCCCCGGTGACCGCGTCGATGTCGATGTCGACACTGACGCCGATACCGCGGGCGGTACCACTGGCGGTACCGCTCACGACAGCACTCACGACAGCGCTCACGACGCCGCGACCAGGGGGGCCGACCGATGAGCCGGTGGCGCGTGCGGCGGGCGGGTGCGGTACTCGCGGGCTGTGGGGTCCTGCTGCTCGCCGGGTGCGGGATCAGGGCGACGGAGGTGCCGACCGACTTCGGGCCCGCGCCCTCGCGGGTGGCGTGTGTGACCACGGCGCAGGGCGTCGAGGCGCGCGCGGCGGGGGGCACGCTGGCGCAGGTCTTCCTGGTGTGTGGTTCGCAGCTGGTGGCGGTGGACCGGACGGTGGAGCTCCCCCAGGCCCCGGACGGGGACGCGGGAGCGGGTGAGAACGAACGCGTACCGGTGGCGCAGGCGCTGCTCGACGCGTTGCGGCAGCCGACATCCGAGGAGGAGGCGCAGGCGGGTTTCGCCACGGACCTGCGCGCTCGGGCGACCGTCACGGGCCCGCGCGAGGGCGACCCGAAGACCGCGCTCCGGCTGAGCACACCACCCGAAGGGCTCTCCCCGTTCGCCCTGGCCCAGGTCGTCTGCACCTTCGCGCACAGCGCGGTGGCGAGCGGCGAGGACACCGTGATCCTGGGCGGCCGTGGCTCCGACCCCCTCCGCAGCTACGCGTGCACGGACGCGCTCCGCGCCCGCCCCGGCACGGTGCCCGTACCGACGGAGACAGTCGGCGGTTAGGGCTGCCCGCCGGACAGGCCCTAACGCTTGTCTCCACAGCCGCGCCAGGGCGCGTGGTGGGCGGAGATGGAGCGCGTGGGGGCACGCGGAACCGATCCTGGCCGTGCTGGCGTCTTGGGGGACGTGCAGCGTCATGGCTCGCGCGGCGGCAACGTCGCCACTCGCTTCCGTGCGGCAGGAGTGCTCCTCCTGGCCGTACACCTTCTGCTCGTCGGCTGGCTCACCCTGCGTCCCCTGGACGTGCCGTGGATGAGCGCCGCCAATTTGCAGCCCCTGGCCGGGATCAAGGCCGACCTCGCCCTGGGACCCGAGGCGGCCGTGCGCAGTCTGGGCCGGGAACTGCTGCTGCTCGCCCCGCTCGGGGTGCTGCTTCCGATGGTCGGCGGGCGGCTTCAGGTGTCGCCGCTGGCGTCGCTGACCCGTACGGTCGCCGCCGGTGCGCTGCTGTCGCTGGGTATCGCGCTGGCGCAGACCGGGGTGCCGGGCCAGGTCGTCGATGTGGACTCGCTGTTCCTGAACACCGTGGGCGTCGCACTGGCCCATCTCGCCGTGGTGCCAGCCGCCAGGGCCCGGCTGCGTCGTCGCGTACGTGTGGGTCATCGCGTGCGTGATCGCGTGGGTGATCGTGTGCGTGGCGGGGTCGGTGAGGTCGGGATGCGGCGGCTGTCCGTGCCGCCGCGGGACGAGGCCGCTTCTCAGGGGTCGACCCCGACGATTCCCAGGGTCGGGATCGCCCCCTAGCGGGACGCTTTGGCCCCCTTCGCGCTCGTACGGTGGAAAACATCAGACACCGCGTGAAGGAGCGACCATGACGGCACTTGCCCGCCCCCAGAACGGACGGATGATTGGCGGAGTGTGCGCGGCGCTGGCACGGCGCTTCGGCACCTCGGCGACCACGATGCGGGTGATCTTCGTGGTGTCCTGCCTGCTGCCAGGACCACAGTTTCTGATCTACCTCGCGATGTGGATCATGATCCCGAACGAGAAGCCGGAGCCGGCCGCCGCGAGCTGGTGAACCGCCAACCGCCGCGTACACGGCGAACGGGGTGCGCACCGTGTGGTGCGCACCCCGTTCGTGTGCCGGGTGCCGGTCGCCCGTACGCCGGGTGCCGATCGGTCTACCAGGGAGGTCAGCCGAGGGGGAGACCGGTCCCGACGGGGAGACCGCCCGGCGCCACACCCTCCAGCGGGAGGCCGCCGAGCAGGCCGGTGACCGGGTCAGTGCCCTTCGCCAGCGCGTCCTGGCCGACACCCAGGGCCTCGGGGGCACCGGCCGGGAGCGTCCCAGCCGTGTCGCCGATCGGCAGTACGCCGGACACGGGGCCGAGCCCCTGCGCGACGTCCGGGATCGCCGGGGCGGCCGTTGCGGTACCGGCAGCGGCGGCGGCGAACGCGGCGCCGATCGCGGCGACACCGAGGGTCTTGGCGGCAGACTGCTTCATCTTGGATATGTCCTCTGAGCCGGGGGTCTTCGGGGATCTTTGCGCGGTCCCGCAAGCTATCCAGGCGCCGATGAGCTTCGCAACGCATACAAAACGGCCGGAAGGTTCCCCTTCCGGCCGTTCGTGTGAGGTGCGGGTGGCGGTCGACTCAGCCCAGGATCGCGGTAGAAGCGCTGGTCGAGGCGGTCTGCTGGAAAAGCCACTCGGATTTGAGCTCGGCGTAACCGGGCTTGATGACGTCATTGATCATGGCGAGACGTTCATCGAAAGGAATGAATGCTGATTTCATCGCATTGACTGTGAACCACTGCATGTCATCGAGCGTGTAGCCGAAGGCCGAGATCAGGTGTTCGAACTCCTGGCTCATGCTCGTGCCGGACATCAGGCGGTTGTCGGTGTTCACCGTGATGCGGAAGTGCAGCTTGCGCAGCAGACCCAGCGGGTGGTCGGCGTAGGAGCTCGCCGCTCCCGTCTGCAGGTTGGACGACGGGCACATCTCCAGCGGGATGCGCTTGTCGCGTACGTAGGAGGCGAGGCGGCCGAGCTGCACGGTGCCGTCGTCGGCGACCTCGATGTCGTCGATGATGCGGACGCCGTGGCCGAGGCGGTCCGCGCCGCACCACTGGAGGGCCTGCCAAATGGACGGCAGGCCGAAGGCCTCACCCGCGTGGATGGTGAAGTGGTTGTTCTCGCGCTTGAGGTACTCGAAGGCGTCCAGGTGGCGGGTGGGAGGGAAGCCCGCTTCCGCGCCCGCGATGTCGAAGCCCACGACGCCGTGGTCGCGGTAGCGGTTGGCGAGTTCGGCGATCTCCAGCGCGCGGGCGGCGTGCCGCATCGCGGTGAGCAGGGCGCCGACGCGGATGCGGTGGCCGCTGGCCTTGGCGCGGCGCTCGCCCTCGCGGAAGCCGTCGTTGACCGCCTCGACGACCTCTTCGAGAGTGAGGCCGTTCTCCAGGTGCTGCTCGGGGGCGTACCGGATCTCGGCGTAGACGACGCCGTCTTCGGCGAGGTCCTCGGCGCACTCCGCGGCTACCCGGTAGAGGGCTTCCTTGGTCTGCATGACGGCGCAGGTGTGCGAGAACGTCTCCAGGTAGCGCTCCAGGGAGCCGGAGTCGGCGGCGTCCCTGAACCAGGTGCCGAGCTTGTCGGGCTCGGTCTCGGGGAGACCCTGATAGCCCGTCTCGCGGGCGATGTCGATGATCGTCCCGGGGCGGAGGCCACCGTCAAGGTGGTCGTGCAGCAGCACCTTGGGTGCGCGGCGGATCTGGTCCGGGGTCGGGGTGGGAGCGCTCTGGCTGGCCTGGCTCCTGGTCTGGCTCGTCATTGGCGCACTCTACCGCCTACGCGCGTAGAGCGCGCCTGCGACGGCGGGGCGGCTCCGTGTCGATACCCAACAGTGACCCCGCGGCCCGGCTCCGTACATCTGGGGTTCTGAGACTCTGCTGTCATGGCGCAGCAAGCAACACCGGTACGTGATGCCCGACTTGGGCGGGTTCTGGGCGGCAGGGCGGCAGGGTCCGGGGTCAACGGGGTGGTGCTGGTGCTGCCCGGCGGCGCTGAGGTGTCGGCGCGGCGAGCGTCTTCGGTGGCCCTGGCGGGGGCGTGGGGTGTGGCGCGGCGGGTGGTACGGGGGTCGGGGGCGTGGCCCGGAGTGGGGTCGGGGTCCGCATCGGGGTCGAGGTCGGGGCCCGGGTCAGGGTCGGGGTCGGGGGCGGGGGCGGAACCCGGGTCGGGGCTGGTCGCGCATGTGGTGCGCTACCGGTGTCGTGGGTGGAACGGCCCGGAGGCGGGGCCTGCGCGGGACGCGGAGTGGGCTGTGGACGAGGTCGTACGCCGGTACGGGGACGTTCCGGTGTGCCTCGTCGGGGTCGGCATGGGCGGCCGGGCGGCGCTGCACGCGGCAGGACACCCCGCCGTGCACTCCGTGGTGGCGCTGGCGCCCTGGCTTCCGGGCGGCGCGAGCGATGCGGGCGGCGCGAGCGATGCGGGCGACGAGGGCGCGTCGGCGCGGGAGCCCGTGGCGGAGCCGGTGGGGCAGTTGCGTGGACGGCGGGTGCTGATCGTGCACGGGACGGTTGACACGCGGAGCGATCCGGAGCTGTCCTTCCGGCTGGCGGAGCGAGCGAAGAAGGTCAACGGCGAGGTGTGCCGGTTCGAGGTGCACACGGACGGACACCGGCTGCGTCAGCACCGGGACGAGGTGCTGGCGCTGGTGACCGACTTCGTACAGGGGTCGCTGTACGAGCGGGGCTTCTCGCGGCCCGTCGCCGACGCGCTCGCGGCGCCACCGCCGCTGGGGCTGCGGATGCCGTTGGCGGCGGGGTTCGGGCGGGCGTTGCGCAGGTAGCGCCGGACAGGCCCTACGGGAGGAGGGAGCCCGCGGGGGCGGCGATCGTGCCCTTGCGGGTGAGCAGGAAGCGCTTGAAGGCCGCTACGGGTGGGGTGTCGGGATGGCCCGCCAGCCAGGCGACGCCGATCTCGCGCACCGCCCGCGGCGCCGTCACCGCGAGTTCGACCACCCCGGGCCGGGCGAACGCCGGAGGGGGCAGCAGCGCCACCCCGAGCCCCGCCGCGACCAGCCCGCGCAGGGTCTCCGCGTCCTCGCCCTCGAAGGCGACCCGTGGGCGGAACCCGGCCTCGGCGCACAGCGCGTCGGCGATGCGGCGCAGCCCGTAAGGGGGTTCGAGGGTGACGAACGCTTCGTCGGCGGCCTCGGCGAGCCGGATGCGCTTGCGCGTGGCCAGCCGGTGGTCGGCGGGGACGACCAGGTTCAGGCGCTGCTCGGCCAGCCGTCGGGCGACCAGGTCCGGGGCGTCGGGGACCGGCGAGGTCAGGCAGAGGTCGAGTTCGCCGGTGCGGAGGCGTTCGATCATCCACTCGCCGTAGTTCTGGACGAGGCTGAAGCGCACCCGGGGGTGGTCCACACGAAAGGCCCGGATGAGTTCGGGGACCGCTTCGGAGCCCATGGTGTGCAGGAAGCCGAAGGCGACCTTCCCGGTGGCGGGGTCCGCGTCCGCGCGTACGTCGTCAGCGGAGCGGTCGATCTCGCCGAGTGACCGCTCGACGGAGGCCAGGAAGGTGCGGCCCGCCGCCGTGAGCGACAGGGTGCGGCCGCGGCGGGCGAACAGGTCGACGCCGAGGTCCTGTTCGAGCCTGGCCAGGGCGCGGGAGAGCGTGGACTGCGGGATGCCCAGCTGCTGCGCGGCGCGCGTGACGTGTTCGGTACGGGCCACGGCGGCGAAGTACGCGAGGCGGGGGGCGAGGAGGGCGGACCAGGAGTCGGGACTCAGGTCGCTCAGGTCGCTGGGGTCGCTGGGGTCGCTGGGGTCGCTGGGATAGTTTTTCGCCTCAACAAAAGGGGGTCGTGTGGGGCGTGTGCTGCGGTCATGCGCCATGGGATTGATTATGGCCTGTTTATGCATTGGACGCATGAACTGCACCTCCTTAGATTCAAAGCATGCCTCCTGCCAGTAGCAGGGCGTTCGCAAGGCACGCGGACGCCCCTGCCTCCGATTCCTCTGCTCCCTTTGACTCTCGCCTGGCACCGGGCGGGGCCGGTTACCTCCGGATGAACCTCGCGCTGTTCGCCGCGGGGCTCGCCACCTTCGCGGTGCTGTACTCCACGCAGGCGCTACTGCCCCTGATCTCCGCCGAGTTCGCCGTCACGGCCGACACCGCGAGCTGGACGGTCTCCGCCGCCACGGGGGCGCTCGCGCTGTGCGTCCTGCCGCTGAGCGCGCTCTCCGAGCGGTTCGGGCGGCGGACGCTGATGACGGTTTCGCTGGCGGTCGCCGTGGTGGTCGGGCTGCTCATCCCGTTCGCGCCCAGCCTGGGCTGGCTGGTGGGCCTGCGGGCGGTGCAGGGTGCGGCGCTGGCGGGGCTGCCCGCGTCGGCGATGGCGTATCTGGCCGAGGAGGTACGGCCCAAGGCGCTGGTCGCGGCGATCGGACTCTTCGTCGCGGGCAACAGCATCGGCGGGATGAGCGGCCGGGTGCTGACCGGCTGGGTCGCGCAGGCCTGGGGGTGGCGGGCGGGGCTCGCCGCCGTGGGTCTGATGGCGCTGGTGTGCGCGGTCCTGTTCCGCGTCCTGCTGCCCCGGCCCCAGCACTTCACGGCCGGTTCGCTGCGGCCCCGGGAGCTGGCACGGACCGTACGCGGGCACCTGGCCAATCCGCTGCTGTGCCGTCTGTACGTCATCGGGGCGCTGTTCATGGTGGTCTTCGGCGCCGTCTACACGGTGATCGGATACCGGCTCGTCGACGAGCCGTTCTCGCTGCCGCAGGGAATCGTCGGCTCGATCTTCCTGATCTACCTGGTCGGTACGGTGTCATCGGCCGCGGCCGGACAGCTGGTCGCGCGGATCGGGCGGCGCGGGGCGCTGTATCTGGCGGTGGGTACGACGACCGCCGGGCTGCTGCTGTCGCTCGCCGATGTGCTGGCCCTGGTGCTGGCGGGGCTGGTGCTGATCACCGCCGGGTTCTTCGCCGGGCATACGGTCGCGTCCTCCGCGGTGAGCCGGACGGCCGAGGTGGGGCGGGCGCAGGCGTCGGCTCTCTATCAGTCGGCGTACTACCTGGGCAGCAGCGTGGGCGGCATACTCGGCGCGGTCGCCTTCCACACCCTGGGCTGGCAGGGCACGGTGCTGCTGGGCCTGGTGGCGGTGCTCGGGGTGGTGTCGGTGACGCTGTACGGCACCCATGCGGCACGGGTGGAGCGCGCGCACGCGGCACGGGCGCGGGCGCGGGCCGGTCAGCGGCCGGTGCTGGCCTCGCACGCGTAATCCCGCTAGAGAAGGTGCATGCGGGTTCCTGAGCGGTTGTCGGTGGCGGTCGAGCTGCTGGGTGTGCGGGCGGACGAGCGGATTCTGGAGGTCGGCTGCGGGCGTGGGGTCGCCGCCGCGCTGATCTGTGAGCGGCTCACGGGCGGGGACGGGCAGCTGGTGGCTATCGACCGGTCGGCCGCCGCGATCGCCGCCGCCCGGGCGCGCAACGCGGCGGTGGTGGACGCCGGACGGGCCGAGTTCCGGCAGCTGGCGCTGGCCGATGTGGACCCGGCGTCGCTGGGGACGTACGACAAGATCCTGGCCAGTGACGTCAACCTCTTCTGGACCGGGCCCGCGACGCGGGAGGTGGCTGCCATCGGCCGGCTCCTGGAGCCGGACGGGCAGGTGCTGCTGTGCTTCGCGCCGCCTCGCGGGCGGGCCGTCGGTCCGCTGGAGTCGGCGGTGCTCGGGCGGCTCCGGGACGGCGGATTCCGGGCCACGGCGGTGCGGCGGCCCCTGGGTGAGGGCGGGACGCTGCTCGCGGTGCGCGCCAGGCATAGGGCTTCCGCCGCTGGTGGGACGGGCCGCTGAGTTCTTCGGGCGCCATTGTCAGTGGGGTGCGGTAGCTTCCGAGGTGTTGGTTTCGGAGGCTCGGCAGGGGTGTGGACCGATGAGTGACAGCGCGACGAAAACCGATCTGGACGCGGGCCTGGAGAAGCACAGGACCGAGCTGACGGGGTACTGCTACCGCATGCTCGGCTCCGGCTTCGAGGCCGAGGACGCGGTGCAGGACACCTTCGTCCGCGCGTGGCGGGCGTACGACCGCTTCGAAGGGCGCTCGTCCCTGCGTTCCTGGCTGTACCGCATCGCCACCAACGTCTGCCTGGACATGCTGAACGCGGGCAACAAGCGCGCCCGGCCGATGGACCTGACCGCAGCGCAGCCGGTCGCCGCCGCGGTGCTCAGTGAGCGCTCCGAGATCACCTGGCTGGAGCCGGTGCCGGACGGCCGGGTGCTGCCGTCCACCGCCGACCCGGCGGAGACGGCGGTGGCGCGCGAGTCGGTGCGGCTCGCCTTTGTGGCGGCGCTACAGCATCTGCCCGCCAAGCAGCGTGCGGTGCTCATCCTGCGCGAGGTGCTGGCCTGGAAGGCCAGCGAGGTCGCCGAGCTGCTCGACACCTCGGTCGCCTCGGTCAACAGCGCCTTGCAACGGGCGCGGGCCACCATCGGCGAGCGGGAGATGCGCGAGACGGACCTCGCCGACCCGCTGGACGAGGATCAGAAGAAACTCCTCGACCGCTATGTCGCGGCCTTCGAGGGCTACGACATGGACGCCCTGACCTCGCTGCTGCACGAGGACGCCGTACTGTCCATGCCGCCCTACGACCTGTGGCTCACGGGGTACGACAACATCACCGGCTGGATGCTCGGCCATGGCGCGGTCTGCCGCGGCTCCCTGCTGGTCCCGACGGTGGCGAACGGCACGCCGGCCTTCGGCCAGTACCACCCGACCGAGACACCCGGGCGGTACGAGCCGTGGGCGCTCCAGGTCGTCGAGATGTCAGGGGGAAGGATCGTCGAGATCACCAACTTCCTGGACACCGACCGCTGGTTCCCGATGTTCGACCTCCCCCAGCACCTCGACAAGTCCCACTAGGAGCAGCAACTCGCAGAGCCGGGTGCTGGGGTCGCGGACGCGCATCCTCGCCCCGGCCGTGCGGGTGGTGATCCGTAGCCGGGCGAGGGCGTCCACGGCGGCCAGGTTGGGTTCGGAGACGGCCGCGGCGTCGCAGATGAGTTCGTCGGCGCCGGAGTGCTCCAGTGCCGCTCTCACCCGCTCGCACAGCAGGGGCACCTCGGCCGGGGAGACGCGGGGGCCGAGGGCGACGACGATTGGTTGGGTAGCTGTCACACAGGGGTGACCCGTGGGCGGGGCGGAACTCATCGCCCCGCCCACGGGTCACCGACCGGATCAGGCGATGCGGTCCAGGACGATCGGGTTCGGGGTGAAGCCGTTCGCGCCCTGCGTGTCGATGTCGTACGCGCCCTGGAGGGACTTGATCGCGTACTCGAACCGCTCCGGGGTGTCCGTGTGCAGGGTGAGCAGCGGCTGGCCCTCGGTGACCCGCTCGCCCGGCTTGGCATGCAGCTCGACACCGGCGCCCGCCTGGACCGGGTCCTCCTTGCGGGCCCGGCCCGCGCCGAGCCGCCAGGCGGCGACGCCGACGTCGTAGGCGTCGAGGCGGGTGAGGGTGCCGGAGGCGGGGGCGGTGATGACGTGCTGCTCACGGGCCGTGGGCAGGGTGGCGTCCGGGTCACCGCCCTGGGCGGCGATCATGCGACGCCAGACGTCCATCGCGGAGCCGTCGGCGAGGGCCTTGGCCGGGTCGGCGTCCTTGATCCCGGCCGCGTCCAGCATCTCGCGGGCGAGGGCGAGGGTGAGCTCGACGACGTCCGCCGGGCCGCCGCCCGCCAGGACCTCGACGGACTCGCGCACCTCAAGGGCGTTGCCCGCCGTCAGGCCGAGCGGCGTGGCCATGTCGGTGAGCAGGGCCACGGTCTTCACGCCGTGGTCCGTGCCGAGACCGACCATCGTGGAGGCCAGTTCGCGGGCGTCGTCGATGTTCTTCATGAAGGCGCCGGAGCCGACCTTCACGTCCAGCACCAGGGAGCCCGTACCCTCGGCGATCTTCTTCGACATGATGGACGAGGCGATCAGCGGGATCGCCTCGACCGTGCCGGTGACGTCGCGCAGCGCGTACAGCTTCTTGTCGGCGGGGGCCAGGCCGTCGCCCGCCGCGCAGATCACCGCGCCGGTGGTGTCCAGTACGTCCAGCATCTCGGCGTTGGACAGCAGGGCGCGCCAGCCGGGGATGGACTCCAGCTTGTCCAGGGTGCCGCCGGTGTGGCCGAGCCCCCGGCCGCTGAGCTGCGGCACGGCGGCGCCGCAGGCGGCGACGAGGGGGGCGAGCGGGAGGGTGATCTTGTCGCCCACGCCTCCGGTGGAGTGCTTGTCGGCGGTGGGGCGGGTGAGAGCGCTGAAGTTCATCCGCTCGCCGGAGTTGATCATCGCGGCGGTCCAGCGGGCGATCTCCGCGCGGGTCATTCCGTTCAGGAGGATCGCCATGGCCAGGGCCGACATCTGTTCGTCGGCGACCTCGCCGCGGGTGTAGGCGTCGATGACCCAGTCGATCTGGTCATCGCTGAGTACGCCTCGGTCCCGCTTGGTGCGGATGACGGAGATGACGTCCATGGGGTTGGGTCCCTTCCAGGGGAGTGGGTGGGGTGCGCGTCAGAGATATGTCCCCCACCCCGCCCCTTCCCGAAAGGCCTCGCCGGCCGGGCTCAAAGATGGCCTCAAACGCCGGCCGGGCTGGATTGCGGAATCTTTAGCCCGTCCGGCGTTTGAGGACCGGGGTCTGGGGCGGAGCCCCGGTTACGGGAAGGGGCGGGGTAGGGGAGAAGGAAGCGTGGCGCGGCTACGCCAGGTGCTCCGGGCCGAACGCGTCGGGGAGGAGTTCCGACAGCGGGCGGACGCCGCTCGCGGTGTCGACCAACAGGGTGGGGCCGCCGAACTCGTACAGCAGCTGGCGGCAGCGGCCGCACGGCATCAGGATCCCGCCGCTGCCGTCCACGCAGGTGAAGTGGGTGAGGCGGCCGCCCCCCGAGAGCTGGAGCGCGGAGACCAGGCCGCACTCCGCGCACAGGCCAAGCCCGTACGAGGCGTTCTCGACGTTGCAGCCGGTGACGGTGCGGCCGTCGTCCACCACGGCCGCCGCGCCGACCGGGAAGCCCGAGTACGGGGCGTACGCGCGGGACATGGCGTCGCGCGCCGCATCGCGCAGGGCTTCCCAGTCGACGTCGGCGTCCGTCACTTGCCTTGCCCCTTCCGGTACGGCTTGCCGTTCGCCTTCGGCATCCGCAGGTTCTGCGCCGCCAGGGCCAGGACCAGCAGGGTCGCGATATACGGGGCCGCGCCGATGAACTGCCTGGGCACCTCGTCCACCGTCAGATACGTCAGTACACCGGCGAGCGCGGCCAGCGCGGCCAGCCCGGACTGGAGGTACTTCTTCCGCGTGAACTGCCACACCGCGACGACCGCCAGCAGGATGCCGAGCAGCAGGAACATCGCCATGACGTTCTCCGCGCCGCGCTCCTTGAGCGAGCCGGTGAAGCCGAAGAGCAGGGCGCCCATCGCGACACCCACCGGCCGCCAGTTACCGAAGATCATCGCGGCCAGGCCGATGTAGCCGAGGCCGACGGTCTGGCCCTCGCGGTAGAAGGGGGCGGCCACCTCGGAGAGGAAGACGCCGCCGAGGCCCGCGAGCGCGCCGGAGATCAGCACGGCGACGTACTTGTAGAGGTAGACGTTGACGCCGAGGGACTCGGCCGCGATCGGGTTCTCGCCGCAGGACCGCAGGCGCAGGCCGAAGGCGGAGCGCCACAGGATGAAGTACGTCGCGACCAGCAGCACGATCGCGAGGACCGACAGCCAGGACAGCCGGGTGGTCAGCGCGCCGAGGAAGCCCGCCAGGTCGGAGATCAGGAACCAGTGTTTGCCGTTGAGTGAGACCAGCCAGTCGGACAGGCCTGGCACGGTCAGCGAGCCGAGCGGGTCGACCTGTGGGGACTGGGTGGTGCTGCCGCCCTCTTCCGCGCCGAAGGTCAGCTTGGACAGGAAGCGGGTCGCGCCGAGCGCCAGGATGTTGATGGCGACACCGGAGACGATGTGGTTCACGCCGAAGGTGACGGTGGCGATGGCGTGCAGCAGCGCGCCGAGCGCGCCGCCCAGCAGGCCCACGACGACGCCGGTCCACGGGCCCCACTGGTAGCCGGCCCAGGCGCCGAACCAGGTACCGAAGATCATCATGCCTTCGAGACCGAGGTTGATCACACCGGCGCGCTCGGACCACAGACCGCCGAGACCGGCGAGCAGGATCGGGACGGCGACGGAGATCGCGGCGGCCACCTGGCCGACGGAGGTGATGTCGTTGGTGCCGGTGAGGGTGCGGACGAGCGAGAAGAGGACCAGGCCGCCGAGGACGTAGTAGAGCGTGCGGTGCCAGTCGAAGCCCGACTTGCGGCGGGCGTGCCCGGCTTCGGGCTGGCCGAGAGCGGATGCCGTGGCGGCCATCAGAGCGCCACCTCCTCGTTCTTCTTCGCAGCGGCGGCCAGCTCGGCCCCGACCTTCTGCTGCTGGCGCTTCAGGCCCCAGCGCTGCACGGACTCGTACGCGATGACGACGGCGAGGACGATGATGCCCTGCATGATCACGGAGATCTCGGACTCGTAGCCGTTGTCGTCGAGGGTGGTGGACGCCTTGTCGAGGAAGGCCCACAGGAGCGCGCCGAAGGCCATGCCCAGCGGGTGGTTACGGCCGAGCAGCGCGATGGCGATGCCGGTGAAGCCGTAACCGGCCGGGAAGTCGGACATGAAGGTGTGGGACTCGCCGAGCAGGACGGGCATGCCGATCAGGCCCGCGAGGGCGCCGGAGGCGAGCATCGCGATGACGACCATCTTGCGGCCGCTGACACCGGAGGCGAGGGCCGCGGACTCCGAGGCACCGGCGGCGCGCAGGTCGAAGCCGAAGCGGGTGCGATTGAGCATCACCCAGTAGCCGACGCCGCACAGCACCGCGATGACCAGGAAGCCGTAGATCTCGTAGTCGCCGTACGGAATGCCGGGGAACCAGGCGGACTCGGGGAGTTCACCGGTGTTGATGGCGTTGGAGCCCTCGGGCTGGTGGCCGAAGACGTCCCGCTGGATCAGGTAGCCGATGATCGCGGCGGCGATGGCGTTGAGCATGATCGTGGCGATCACCTCGCTGACACCGCGGGTGACCTTGAGCAGTGCCGCGATGCCCGCCCAGAGCGCACCGACCACCATGGCCGTGACGATGACCGCGATCATCTTCAGGACACCGGGGGCCGGGAGGTTGAAGCCGACGATGCCGCCGATGCACGCGCCGAGGCGGTACTGCCCCTCGACGCCGATGTTGAAGAGGTTCATGCGGAAGCCGATGGCGACCGCGAGCGCCGCGAAGTAGTACGTGACGGTCTGGTTGATGACCAGGACCTGCACATCGGGCCACTCGGCGACGTAGTTCACCATCAGCGAGTACGGCTCGAACGGGTTCTTGCCGGTGGCGAGCAGGATGACCGACGTCAGGGCGACGGCCACGGCGAGGGCGAGCACCGGCGCGGCGGTCGCCAGGATCACCCGCTCCTTGAGGAGCTCCCGCTTCAGCTCCTTGGGGGTCTGCTGTGTCATCGGTCCTCTCCCCCGGTCTGCGCGGAGTTCTGGTCGGCGATGTTCCCGGGCGGGGAGTCCTCGGGATGCTCCAGGTGGCCGGAGGCGGCACCGGTCATGGCAGAACCCAGCTCCTGCGGGGTGATGGTGGCGGGGTCGGCGTCGGCGACCAGACGGCCGTCGAAGATGACCCGCAGGGTGTCGGACAGGCCGATCAGCTCGTCCAGGTCGGCGGAGATCAGCAGCACGGCAAGGCCTTCGTGCCGTGCCTGGCGGATCGCGTCCCAGATCTGGGCCTGCGCGCCGACGTCCACACCCCGGGTGGGGTGGGCGGCGATCAGGAAGCGCGGGGTGTGGCTCATCTCGCGGCCGACGATCAGCTTCTGCTGGTTACCGCCGGAGAGCGAGGCCGCGGTGACCTCGATGCCGGGGGTGCGGACGTCGTACTCCTCGACGATCCGCTCCGTGTCGGCCTTGGCGCCCTTGGGGTCGAGCCAGAAACCTTTGGAGTTGGGTGCTTCGGTGACGTGGCCGAGGATGCGGTTCTCCCAGAGGGGGGCCTCCAGGAGCAGGCCGTGCCGGTGGCGGTCCTCGGGGATGTAGCCGACGCCCTGCTCGCGGCGCTTGCGCGTCGGCCAGGCGGTGACGTCCTCGCCGTCCAGCGTGATGGTGCCGGAGTCGGCGTGCTTCATGCCGATCAGGGTCTCGATCAGCTCGGTCTGGCCGTTGCCCTCGACGCCCGCGATACCGAGGACCTCGCCCGCGCGGATGGCGAAGGTGAGGTGGTCGAGGAGCGGCTTGCGGCCCTCGGCGCCCAGGGTGAGGCCCTTGACGTCCAGGACGACGCGGTCGGTGACCGTGGACTCGGTGGTCTCCGGGACCGGCAGCTCACTGCCGACCATCAGCTCGGCGAGGGCACGCGGGGTCGTCTCGGACGGGATGGCCGTGCCGACCGTGGTGCCGCGCCGGATGACCGTGATGTCGTCGGCGACGCTCAGCACCTCGCCCAGCTTGTGCGAGATGAAGATGACCGCCAGGCCCTCGGCCTTGAGTTCGCGCAGGTTGGTGAAGAGCGCGTCGACCTCCTGCGGGACCAGCACGGCGGTCGGCTCGTCGAGGATCAGGGTGCGGGCGCCGCGGTAGAGGACCTTGAGGATCTCCACGCGCTGGCGGTCGGCGACGCCGAGGTGCTCGACGAGGGCGTCGGGGTTGACCCCGAGACCGTAGGCCTTGGAGATCTCCAGGATCTTCTTGCGGGCCCTGGAGCCGATGCCGTACAGCTTCTCGCCGCCGAGGACGACGTTCTCCAGGACGGTGAGATTGTCGGCGAGCATGAAGTGCTGGTGCACCATGCCGATGCCGCGGGCGATCGCGTCACCGGGGCTGCTGAAGGAGACCTGCTCGCCGTCGATGGTGATGGTGCCCTCGTCCGGCTTCTGCATGCCGTAGAGGATCTTCATCAGCGTCGACTTGCCGGCCCCGTTCTCACCGACCAGAGCGTGGACGCTGCTCCTGCGGACGGTGATGTCGATGTCGTGGTTGGCCACGACGCCGGGGAATCGCTTGGTGATGCCGCGGAGCTCGACGGCCGCGGTCTCGGTGGAGGCTGTGATGGCGCACTCCCTCGGGGCGGAGGAAAGGAGGTGACGGAGGAGGTGGTGGTGCGGGTGAGGCGGTGGTGCGGGTGAGGCGGTGCCGTTCAGGACTCGTACGGGCCTCACTGCGGGAACCGCCGGGGGGACCGTATCCTGTCATGCACATGCTACGCGCGTAGAGTTAACGAGAAAAGGCGCGAACACCCTCCAGGGGATCAAGTCCCCTGGAGGGTCGGCCCGCTGAGCCCTGGGAGCTGCTCCCTGAGCCCTCGGGCTACTTCTCGCTGAGCCCTGGGACTACTTCTTGGGCTGGGTCGCGACCTTGATCTCGCCGTCGGCGATCTTCTTCTTCGCCTCGTCGACCGCGGCGATGGTCTCCGTCATCTTGACGAACTCCGGGTTCGACTTGGAGTAGCCGACGCCGTCCTGGGCCAGGTCGGCGGAGACGATGCCGGACTGCGGCTTACCGTCCTGGACCGACTTGACGAAGTCGTACACCGAGCCTTCGACGTTCTTGAGCATCGAGGTCAGGATGACCTCCTTGACGCCCGAGAGTGCCGGGATCTTGTACTGGTCCGAGTCGACACCGAGGCCCCAGGCGTCGCCCTTGGTCTTGATCGCCTCGAAGGCACCGCCGCCGGAGCCACCGGCCGCCGGGTAGATGACGTCGGCCTTCTTGGAGAGCATGCCGCTGGCGATGCGCTTACCACCGGCCGGGTCCGCGAAGCCCTTGAAGTCGGGCATCTGCGTGATGTACTCGGTCAGCACCGTGACATCGGAGTTGGTGTCCGCGACGCCCTGCTTGAAGCCGGCCTCGAACTTCTTGATCAGCGGAGTGTCCACACCGCCGATGAAGCCGACCGTGTCGGTCTTGGTGGTCTTGGCGGCGACCACGCCCATCAGGTACGAACCCTGCTCCTCGGTGAAGACCAGGTTCGCGACGTTCTTGGTCTGCAGCGACGAGTCGTCGACGACCGCGAAGCTCGTCTTCGGGAACTTCTTGGCCACCTCGTCGATGGACTTGGCGTACGCGAAGCCGACACCGATGACCGGGTTGTAGCCCTGGCGCGCCATCTCGGTCAGGCGCTGCACCTTGTCAGCGTCGGACTCGCCATCCTTCGGCTCCTTCTCGGTGCCGCCGATGTCGAATTCCTTCTTCGCCTTGTCAAAGCCCGCGGCGGCCGCGTCGTTGAACGACTGGTCACCACGGCCGCCGACGTCGTAGGCGAGGCCGATGCCCTTCCCGTTCGAGTTCGAGCTGCTGCTGGACTTGTCACCACTGTCGTTGCCACACGCGGTGGCAGCGAAGGCAAGAGCAGTGGTGGCTACACCACTGACGACGATCTTGGTCACCCGGCGCACGATGGGTCCCCTTCACTCAAGGAAGCGCCCCGACCGGGGCTGACTTACCGGGAGCTTAACGCGCGTAGATGTCGCGTAAAGAGGGGTTCAGAGCCTGTTATCCAATCGAAGCGTTTCGGACAGGTGCCAGTTGGCTTCGGAGAGGTAAAACCGCAGGTCACCATTTGTTCCGGGCGGGAACAAGCGGGGGCGACAGCGCGCCCACGCCGCGCCGTCAGCGAGTTCGGCCCCTGGTCTCCGCGTCGAGGAGCGCCGCGGCGGTGAAGAGTTCGACGCCGACCTCGATGGCTGATTCGTCTGCGTCGAAGTCGCCCTGGTGGAGGTCGCGGACCGTGTGCTCGCCCGGTGTGCGCACGCCCAGGCGGGCCATCGCGCCCGGTACGTGCTCCAGGTACCAGGAGAAGTCCTCGCCGCCGAGGCTCTGTTCGGTGCCCTCGACCGCGTGGGGCCCTCGGCGGGCCGTCATGGCGTCGTGCAGCAGGTCCGTGACGGCCGGGTCGTTGACGACCGGGGGGACGCCACGGATGTAGTTGATCTCCGACTTGGCGCGGTACAGGTCGGAGATCTCCTGGATGGCGGCGTGCACCAGGTCCGGCGCCTGTCGCCAGGCGGCCAGGTCCAAGCAGCGGACGGTGCCGGAGAGCTCGGCGTGCTGCGGGATGACGTTGCAGGCGTGGCCTGCCTCGATCCGGCCCCAGGTGACGGCGAGCCCGGAGCGTGTGTCGATCCGGCGCGAGACCAGGGCGGGAACCTCCGTGACGACCTTGGCGGCGGCGGTGACCAGGTCGGTGGTGAGGTGCGGGCGCGCGGTGTGCCCGCCCGCGCCATCCAGGGAGACCTCCAGGCGGTCGCAGGCGGAGGTGATCGGGCCGTGGCGTAGTCCGATGCGTCCGGCGTCGACCCGTGGGTCGCAGTGCACCGCGATGATCCGGCCGACCCCCTCCAGGACGCCGGACTCGATGGCGTCGGCCGCCCCGCCGGGCAGCACCTCCTCGGCGGGCTGGAAGATCAGCCGTACGGGAGCGGGGAGGCGGCCCTCACGGTCGAGCTCGGCCAGGACCAGGCCCGCGCCGAGCACGGCGGTGGTGTGCACGTCGTGGCCGCAGGCGTGGGCGCGGCCCGGGACGGTGGACCGGTAGGGGCTGCTGGTCTTGGCGTCCGGGATGGGCAGGGCGTCGATGTCGGCGCGGAGGGCGAGCATGGGGCGCGTTCCGTCGTGCGTTCCTTCGGGCGTACGTGCGTGCGTGCCGATGTCGCACATCAGACCGGTGCCGGTGTCCAGGACCCTGGGTCTGAGCCCCGCGCGTTCCAGGCGTTCCTTGAGAGCCGCGGTCGTCCGGAACTCCTGGTTGCCGAGTTCGGGGTGCATATGCAAGTCGCGGCGGAAGGCGATGAGTTCGGCGCGCAGCGGCTCGGGCAGCGCGCCGGGGAGTGCCTCCGCTGGCGCGGACTCAGTATCGGACTCGGCTTCGGACTCGCGCGACTTCAGTTGGTTCACCCTGTGAAGGGTAGAGCGACGCATGGGCCAACTCACCCACGATCAACAAAAGTTAATCCGGATTGGCGTAAGAAAATGGGTCGAGGCACGCATGAGCCGCTTGCCTGGAGGGTATGACCTCTTGTTCGCTCTCTGTCTATGCCATGCGTACGGACTGGAGTCGATGCACGTCACGGGCCGTTCCGGTGACGCCGGACAGGAAGCCCTGGGCGCGCGGCGAGGCGTGGTTCGTCAGCCAGCTGGGGTCGATATCACAGACCGCGACCTCGACGCCGGTGCCGACCAGCGCGCGGGGCAGGGTGTGTACCACGGTTGACGGGAAGCTCAGGATCGTACGCCCGATGGGGCCTCGGCGAGCGATCAGCTCCAGCGGGAGGTCGGGACGTACCACCTCTAGTCCGGTCGCGGTAGACAGCGCGTGCAGCTTCTCGGGGAGCTCTCTACGGTGGGCGAAGTAGCGCGTCGCACCGTGGGTGCGGGCGAGTCGGCTGACCGCTTCGAGGTAGCGGTCACGGTCGACGACGCCCGTTTCGACCAGTGAAGTGCCCACCAGGTCCGCGCTCTTGGTGATCCTCGGCGGGCCGAAGCGGGAGCGAGTCCAGGAGAAGTCGTTCTCGGTGACGCGGATACCCGTGGGGGCGTCCGTCGGTATCGGCATGGAGGAGAAGATCTCGACGGTGCGTTCGCCGGACGGGATGAGACGGCGTCGGGCCGAAGCGGAGAAGGGCGCGAAGGCCAGGTCCCGCGCGCCGGGGCGGCCGCCGCGCCGGTGCCAGCGCACCAGGCGCTCGCCGCTGGCGAGTTGGGCGATGAACTCCATGGTCGCCGTGCCGTCGTCGACCACGACCAGGTCGCGGGCGGTGGTGAGGGTGAGCAGCAGTTGCACGTAGCGCGAGAACGGGTCGCCGATGACCACCCGGCGTGCGGTGCGCAGCATCCGGGTGAGCGCGCTGATGGTCTTCACCGGCGCGCTGGCGCCGCCCCGAGCCTCCTCCCAGCGCACGGTGTGCCCCTCGTCGCGCGCCAGCTCGGCCATCCGGCGCAGCTGGCCGCGTGACATGGGGTCGACCGGGGACAGCACGATGAGGGTGAGGCCGGTACGAGCCCGGGGGTGGTCGCTGGACGGAGCCTCGCACGCGGCGTCGGTGTGCGCCCACTCCAGCACGTTGAGCAGCTGGACCGGGCTCTCCACGAACGCGAGGGTGTCGGCCGGGTCGGCTGCGGCCGGGTCAGCGGGGCGAGCGGACGGGGCTGGCGCCCCCGAGAGCTCGGGGGCGCCAGCGGGTCCGTGCGAGTTCATCACCGTGAGGTGTCCGGCTGCCCGTCAGACCGCGGCCGGCTCGCGGTCGGTGAGCTGCGCCTCCGCCTCGGCGATCACACCGCTGACGCGGCGGAGCTTCTTCATCGGGCCGAGCTCGGACTCGTACACCTTCTTGACGCCGTCGCCGAGCGAGGCCTCGATGGTGCGGATGTCGCGGACCAGGCGCGACAGGCCCTGCGGCTCGACGGACGCGGCCTGGTCGGAGCCCCACATGGCGCGGTCCAGGGTGATGTGGCGCTCCACGAAGGTGGCGCCGAGCGCGACGGCGGCGAGGGTGGTCTGCAGGCCCGTCTCGTGGCCCGAGTAGCCGATCGGGACGTTCGGGAACTCGCCCTGAAGCGTGTTGATGACGCGCAGGTTGAGCTCCTCGGCCTTCGCCGGGTACGTGGAGGTGGCGTGGCAGAGCAGGATGTTGTCGCTGCCCAGGACCTCGACCGCGTGGCGGATCTGCTTCGGGGTCGACATGCCGGTGGAGAGGATGATCGTGCGGCCGGTGGCGCGCAGGGAGCGCAGCAGCTCGTCGTCGGTGAGCGAGGCCGAGGCGACCTTGTGGGCGGGGATGTCGAACTTCTCCAGGAAGGCGACGGCCTCGGTGTCCCACGGGGAGGCGAACCAGTCGATGCCGCGCTTCTTGCAGTGCTCGTCGATGGCCTGGTAGTCGGTCTCGTTGAACTCGACGCGGTGCCGGTAGTCGATGTACGTCATCCGGCCCCAGGGGGTGTCGCGCTCGATGTCCCACTGGTCGCGCGGGGTGCAGATCTCCGGGGTGCGCTTTTGGAACTTGACCGCGTCGCAGCCCGCTTCGGCGGCCACGTCGATCAGCTTGAAGGCGTTCTCAAGGTCGCCGTTGTGGTTGATGCCGATCTCGCCGGTGATGTAGACGGGGCGGCCGGGGCCCGCGGTCTTGTTGCCGAGGGTGCGGAGGCGGGACGTGGACGTGCTCATGGCGGGGGTTCCTTACGTGGCTCGGTGATGCTGAGAGGTGGGGAAGAGAGGAAGAGAAAGAAGAGGTGAGAGGGAAAGTCAGGGGGTCGTCAGGGACGGGCCGAGGAGCCAGGTCGCGATCTCCCGGATGGCGCCGTCGCCGCCCGCCGTGGTCGTGACGGACCTGGCGGCGTCCCGTACGACGTCGTGGGCGCTGGCGACCGCGACCGGCCAGCCGACCAGGCCGAAGCAGGGAAGGTCGTTGACGTCGTTGCCCGCGTAGAGGACGCGCTCGGGTGCGACGCTCTGCTCCTCGCACCACTGTTTGAGCGCGAGGTCCTTGCGGTCGATGCCGTGCAGGACGGGGATCTGGAGCTTCTTGGCGCGGGCCGCGACGACCGGGTTCTGCTCGGTGGACAGGATCAGCAGCTTGAGGCCCGCCTTGCGCAGGGCCGCGATGCCGAGTCCGTCGCCACGGTGTACGGCGACGATCTCGCGGCCGTCGGCGTCGATCAGCACCCGGTCGTCGGTCTGGGTGCCGTCGAAGTCGATGACCACGGCGTCGATGTCGTCGCCGGTGGGGCGGGCGGACGCGGGCTCCTCCAGGTCCGTGGGACCGGTAGGGCTGGTGGGGCTGGTGGGGCCGGTGGAGTCTGTGGGGCCCGTGGGGCCCGTGGGGCCCGTGGGGCCCGTGGGGCCCGTGGGGCCCGTGGGGCCCGTGGGGCCCGTGGTGTCGGCTCGGTCGAGCAGCGGGGCCAGGGCGCGGGCGCGGGCCAGGTCGTGCGGGTCGTCGACCTCCAGGACGCGGGCCGGGTCGGTCCGTACCAGCGCGGTGTGGCCGAAGAACCGGTGCTTGTGCTCGCGGAACCCGACGGCCGCCATGGCGTAGGCCGCGCCGGTCTCCAGCAGGTCCTGGGGGCGGTCCTGGCGGCGGGGGCGGAAGGACTTGTCGTGGTTGACGCCGTATCCACCCGTGGTGGAGGTGGCGGCGGCGGTGGCGGTTCCGGTGGCCTGGGCGGCGCCGGAGGCCGCCCGTACCGGCCGTTCCTCCGGGGCGAGTTCGTCCGCGCTGTCGCGCCAGACGAAGCCGTGGAAGCTGGCCACCGTCAGCGCGGTGTCGGCGCCGTGCTCGACGACCTCCGCCGCGACCCCGTCGATGTCCTCGCGGACCAGGAAGGGGCTGGTGCACTGGACCAGCAGCACCACGTCCATCGACGCGCCGTGCAGCGACTCGTGGGCGTCCATCGCGTGCAGCACCGCGGCCTCGCTGGTGGCCGTGTCACCGGCGATCGCGGCGGGGCGCAACACCACGTCGGCGCCTGCCGTGCGGGCCACGTCCGCGATGGCCGGGTCGTCGGTGGAGACGACGACGTCGGTGACCAGGCGGGCGGCCAGGCATTCCCGTACGGCCCTGGCGACCAGCGGTAGGCCGCTGACCGGGGCGAGGTTCTTGGCGGGTACGCCCTTGGAGCCGCCGCGCGCGGGGATCACGGCGAGTACCCGGCGTCTTGGCTTCACGTCCGCTTCCTGGTGGTTCATGTTCATGGGGTGGCCTCCTCGCGGGCCTGGGGTGACGTCGTCGGGGCCCTGAGGCCGGGGTGCTGGGGCCCGGGATACTGGGGCCGGGATGCTGGGGAGGTCACAACTTGCCCAGGCGGCGCAGGGCGGGGGCCACGCGCTGAGCCCCGTAGCGGTAGGCGCCGCGGGCCGCGCCGCGGGTGACCTTGCGCATGGTGTGCCGGATACCCCGGGCCGCGACCGGCTCGGGGGCCTGGGGCAGCGGGGTGCCGTCGGGTGCGAGCCGGTGCCTGGCCAGCAGCGACGGCAGGTATCCGGGGGCGGTCACCGGGTTGTAGTACGGGGCGACAGGCGGCAGTTCGGGGGCCTGGCGGAGTTCGGCGATGCGCTTGCGGGCCGCGTCGAAGCAGCTCTCGTACCCGCCGTCGGCGGCGACGCCCTGCACCGCCACCCAGTCCGGGTTCGGCTCCGGGATGTGCCCCTGGTCGAGCTGGTCCCAGGAGGCCAGGCAGCCGGAGCCGATGAAGTGGTGGTTGCCCAGCCGCTCGCGTACGCCGAGGTCGGTGAGGATGGCGGTGGGGATACGGCGGTGCAGCGACTCCAGCGCGGCCGTGGAGCTGACCGTCACGAGCAGCGAGGTGCGGTCGAGTACCTCGCCCATGTTCCCGTAGACGAGACGGCAGTTGTCCGGCAGGCCCACATCCTCGGCCAGCCGCTGGTACGGCAGGTTCTCCACGTGCGTGGTGTGCTCACCCGGCAGCGAGCGCAGCTTGATCAGGACCTCGCGGTCCGGATGCGCCCGTGCGTGGTCCGCCATCCGGTTCAGCAGGTACAGCCGGTCCGTACGGGTCTTCGGCACGGAGGGCTGGACCGCGAAGGTGACCGTGTACGGGTCGTGGTCCTGGTGCGGGGCGCCGCCGAGGAACGGCAGCGCGGCCTCCACCACGCTGTCGGCGCTGGCGCCCACCCCCTCGTACACCGCGCGGAAACGCTCCGCGTCCTGGCGGGAGTTGGCGAGCACGATGTCCGCGCCGTGCCGCAGCAGCAGGCCGTCGGCCAGCTTCTCGTACACCACGCCGACATAGCCGGTGACGAGTACCGGGCGCCTCCCGCGTCCCTGCCAGACCTTGGCGAGCCCGTGCAGCATCGCCTGCACCCCGCCGCCGACGAGCGCCAGCACGACCACGTCGTACTGCTCCGGGTCCTGCTCCATCTCGCTGAGGAACTCGGCCGACGTGAGCTCGCGCAGGCTGTCCGCCTGGACGCCGACCTCCTCCAGCTGACGCGCGGTGGGCGTGGCCCGGCCGCGGAGCAGGAGGCCGTCGAGCCGGCTCTCCGGAGCGATCCGGTGCGCGGTGAGCGCCCCCCACTTCCAACGCGTGTCGGAATCGGCGAGTACGGCGACGCGCTGCGTTCGTTCATTGCTTTCTGGCACGTCGAAGAAGCTAGAAAGGAATTCACGTGGATGGCCCAACTCGGGCGCAACAAAGGGTTAACAGCACCTCGACAATTAACCAACCAGCCTTGCTTACCTGGGAGTTAACCACCCGTCCACATATCGTTCACGAGGCATCTCCTCGCGGGTCAATGCGAATGCCGGTCGACTGACTAACGTCGCCTCAATGAAGCTCTTCGTCATACCTCTGTTCCCCCTCGACTCGCCGCGGATGACGCTCCCGTGACGCGCGACCTCGGCAACACCACACTCCCGAAGCCCTCTCCGGGAGTGAGTTCCACCGGTACACAGGACACCCGCGCACAGAACACCCGCGCCCCGGACACCCGCGCCCCGGCCTCCCGGTCCGCGCCCCGGCTGCGCGCGCTGGACGCGCTGCGGCTGCTGGCCGCGCTGATGGTCGCTGGCTTTCACTACGGCGGCCGGGGCGACGGCGATGTGGCCGTCGCCTGGGGTACCTCGACCCAGGTTCAGTTTCCCACCGCGCACGGCTGGTTGGCCTTCGGCAACCTGGGCGTGCAGATCTTCTTCGTGATCAGCGGTTTCGTGATCTGTATGAGCGGCTGGGGCAAACCCCTGCGCGCCTTCTTCGCCTCCCGGGCCGCGCGGCTGCTGCCCTCGTACTGGGTGGCGGTCGTCCTGGTCACCGTGGTCTTCGCGCTCCCCTCGGTGGCGTACGAGACGGTCTCGGCCAGCGACGCGCTGCTCAACCTCACCCTGCTCCAACAGCCACTCGGCGCCGATCGGGTGCTCGGGGTGTGCTGGACGCTCTGGGTGGAGTTGCGGTTTTACGCCCTGTTCGCGCTGTGCGTCATGTTGCCGGGCGCCAACAGACAGCGCATCGTGCTGTTCTGCGCGGTGTGGACGCTGGCCGCGGCGATCACCGAGCAGGCGGACCACGAGCTGCTACGGCTGGTGGTGATGCCGCAGCACGCGCCGTTCTTCATCGGCGGCATCGGGCTGTACCTGGTGTACCGCAACCGGCGGGACGTCACCGCCTGGGGCATCGTGGCGGTCAGTTGGCTGACCGGCCAGCACCACGCCGTTGACCGGCTCATGGACGGGGCTGACGCGGCGGCCTACCCGCCGCACCCGTCGCTGGTCGCCATCGCGATCGTCACGGCCGGTTTCGCGGCCGTCGCGGCGATCGCGCTGGGTGCGCTGGACTGGGCGGACTGGGGCTGGCTGACCACCGCGGGGGCGCTGACGTACCCGTTCTACCTGGTGCACGAGCATCTGGGCTGGGTGGTGATCGGTCTGCTGCACCGGGGGCTCGGGCTTCCGTCGTCCGTGACGGTCGCGGTGACGGTGGCGCTGATGCTGCTGGTGGCCTGGGCGCTGCACCGTGGCGTGGAGCGGCGGCTCACGCCGCTGCTGCGGGCGCGGCTGACGTCTGGTGGTGCTTCCCCACGCCGCCCCTTCCCGTGACGTGACCGGTGCTCAGAACGCGTCCGTGGGGACGTAAGTCCCCCACACCTCGCGCAGCGCGTCGCAGACCTCGCCCACCGTGGCCCGCGCCTTCAGCGCGTCCTTCATCGGGTACAGCACGTTCGCGTCGCCCCTGGCCGCGTCCCGCAGCGCCGCCAGCGCCGCGTCCACCGCCCGCTGGTCGCGCTCGGCGCGCAGCTTGGCCAGGCGTTCGGCCTGCTGGGCCTCGATCGCGGGGTCGACGCGCAGCGGCTCGTACGGCTCCTCCTCTTCGAGCTGGAAGCGGTTGACGCCGACCACGACGCGCTCGCCGGAGTCGGTCTCCTGGGCGATGCGGTACGCGCTGCGCTCGATCTCGTTCTTCTGGAAGCCGTGCTCGATGGCGCTGACCGCGCCGCCGAGGTCCTCGACCCTCGCCATCAGGTCCAGCGCGGCCGCCTCCACGTCGTCGGTCATCTTCTCGACGACGTACGAACCCGCGAACGGGTCGACGGTGGCGGTCACATCGGTCTCGTACGCCAGGACCTGCTGGGTGCGCAGCGCGAGCCGGGCCGACTTGTCCGTCGGCAGCGCGATCGCCTCGTCGAAGGAGTTGGTGTGCAGCGACTGCGTACCGCCGAGCACCGCCGCCAGCCCCTGGACCGCGACCCGTACGAGATTGACCTCGGGCTGCTGGGCGGTGAGCTGGACGCCCGCGGTCTGCGTGTGGAAGCGCAGCATCAGCGACTTGGGGTTCTTGGCGCCGAACTCCTCCCTCATCACCTTCGCCCAGATCCGGCGCGCGGCACGGAACTTGGCGACCTCTTCGAGGATCGTCGTACGGGAGACGAAGAAGAAGGAGAGCCGGGGCGCGAAGGCGTCGACGTCCATTCCGGCCGCCACCGCCGTACGGACGTACTCGATGCCGTCCGCGAGCGTGAACGCGATCTCCTGCGCGGGCGAGGCACCCGCCTCGGCCATGTGGTAGCCGGAGATCGAGATGGTGTTCCACTTCGGGATCTCGGCCTTGCAGTACTTGAAGATGTCCGCGATCAGCCGCAGTGACGGCTTGGGCGGGAAGATGTACGTGCCGCGGGCGATGTACTCCTTGAGTACATCGTTCTGGATGGTGCCGGTGAGCTGGTCGGCGGCGACACCCTGCTCCTCGCCGACGAGCTGGTACAGGAGCAGCAGCAGCGCGCCGGGGGCGTTGATCGTCATCGACGTGGAGACCTTGTCCAGCGGAATGCCGCCGAACAGAATCCGCATGTCGTCGATCGAGTCGATGGCGACACCGACCTTGCCGACCTCGCCGGACGCGATCGGCGCGTCGCTGTCATGGCCCATCTGGGTCGGCAGGTCGAAGGCGACCGAGAGCCCCATCGTGCCGTTGGCGATCAGCTGCTTGTAGCGGGCGTTGGACTCGACGGCCGTGCCGAAGCCCGCGTACTGACGCATCGTCCAGGGGCGCCCGGTGTACATCGACGGGTAGACACCCCGGGTGAAGGGGTACGTGCCCGGTTCGCCCAGCTTCTCGGCCGGGTCCCAGTCGTCGCCCAGGGCCTCAGGTCCGTAGACCGGCTCGATGGGCAGTCCGGACTCAGACTCGCGCGCCATGTGCTGTGCCTCCTGCTACTCGCCGGTAATCGTTGGCCTCGCGACGGACTGTAGCGGCGGAGGCGCGTCGGGTGGAGGTCACCTCGCTGGGACCTTGCTCACAAGCACCTCACCGGGTGGGCGCGTCGCGTTCGCCTTCCATGATGCGCGGGAAGTCTCTCCGTATGGGGGGGCAGCGGCAGTGGGGGGAACACATGCGCGGAAGAGCCGTGATCCGTCGGGCGTCTGCCACGGCGGTCGTGGCGGTCGCCGTGGGGGCCGTCGTGACGGGCTGTAAGGCCGATGTGGTGGACGGGGCGGCGGGTGGCGGCGAGGACGGGGTGGGGGGCAAACGACCGCCACCGCTGACGTCGTCGCCGAGCCCGCCGAGCCCGCCGGGGACGCGGCCCGCGAAGACTCCGACAACCGCCCCGACGGCCACTCCGACGGCCAGTCCGACGACCGCCCCGACCACCGCCCCCGCGCGGTCCAAGGCGGCCCCGGCCCTGAAGGTCCTGCTCGCCGAGGGTGATCAGGGCGAGCGCGTACGGGAGCTCCAGGCGCGGCTGCGGCAGATCGGCTGGTTCGGTGGGCCCGGGCCCACCGGGCGGTACGACGCGGCCACGGTCTCCGCGGTCAAGGGCTTCCAGGCCAAGCGCGGCCTGCCCGCGACCGGCGAGACCGACGAGGCCAGCTGGCGGCGGCTGCTCGACATGACCCGTAAGCCAGGCTTCTTCGAGCGGTACGCGGCGGGCGACCAGCCGCCCGCCAAGCCTGATCCGCGGTGCCTGGAGGGCCGGGTCCTGTGCATCAGCAAGAAGAGCCGCACCCTGACGTGGATGGTCGACGGCAGGGCCCTGTCGACGGTGGACGTGCGGTTCGGCTCGCAGTACACACCGACGCGCGACGGCGAGTTCACCGTGTACTGGAAGTCCCGGCACCATCACTCGACGCTGTACGACACTCCGATGCCGTACGCGATGTTCTTCAGCGGCGGCCAGGCGGTGCACTACTCGTCGGACTTCGCGGACCGCGGCTACGGCGGGACGTCGCACGGCTGCGTGAACGTACGCCAGGAGAAGAAGATCGCCGACCTCTTCGCGCAAGTGCGGACGGGCGACAGGGTGGTCATCTACTGGTGACCCGGGGTGCTCAGAGGGCGAGGGTGGGACCGGGGGAACGTGTCCCACCCTCGCCTGATGCACAGAGCCGGGGGTACGGGGGGAACCTCGGCTCGTGCAATCGCCGATGACCAGTCGGCTCACTTCATACTGCGCCATGGGGGCCGAAAGTGTTACACCCCCCGGAAAATCAGGAGCTGAGTGGCTCCACGGCCAGCCCGTCCGGGGCGGTTCCGAGGTGGCTGGTGACCGAGGAGCCGCCGTCGTCCAGGCTCCGTTCGGCGGTGTCCACCTGGTCCTTGCCCGCGCCTCGGCTGGTCTGGGGCGCGGGGCGACGGTCAGCGCCGGGCCCGCCACTGCCGCGCTTGTCCTTGTCGTCGGCGTCGGCGCCGTCGTTACGAGGAGCACCGTCGCTGCCGCCGCCCTGTGCCGCGAGGGCGCGGTCGCAGAGCTTCGCCACGTTCCCGGCGCCGTTGGCCGCACGCTCAAGGAGGCGCCGCTTGTCCGCGGCCAGTGGCTTGCCGCTCTGGTAGTCGCGGCAGACGCTGACCACCCGCTGGTACAGGTCGCGCTTCTGCTCGGGGGTGAGCTCGTCGGTCGGGTCGGGCTTCCTGGTGCTGGGGCCGCCCTGCTGGTCCTGCTCGCCCCGCTGGTCCTGCTGGTCGTCGTCTGGGGTGCTGGCGCCGGGCGCCGGGGATTCCGTACGGCCGTCGGGTGCGGTGGGCTCCGTACTGCCGCCGCTGGACGGGGCATCGTCGGTGTCGTCGCCGTCGCTCTCGACGGGGTGCGGCTGGCTCGGGTGCGGCGAGACGTGGGACGGGGGTGTGCCGGCCACCGAGACGGAGGCGCCGGGCTTCGGCTCGCCGCTGGTGCCGCCTCCGCCGTCAAACGGCGTGGGCAGCACTCCGGTGCCGGCCGCGACGGCGACGCCGCCGAGCGTGCAGGCGGCGAGCGCCGCGGCGGCCGCGAAGCGCACGACGGGCAGGCGGCGGGCGCCGCGCCGCCGCAGGCCCCAGTGGGCACGGGCTGGCAGCCCGTCGGAGGGGTTGCCCACGACGGAACCGGGAGCGGCGGCGCCGGGAGCGGCGGCGGCTGCCGCGCGAGCCTGCCGGAACGCGGCCAGCGCGGCGGCCTCTCCAGGCACCTCACCGGCTGGGGGCTCGCCGTGCGGCGGCAGTCCGCCGCGCGCGGCACCGAGTGCCTCGGCGAGCCGCTGGGCTCGCATCCGCGAAGAGGTGTCCGAGGCGTCGAGTACGGCGTCGAGGGGCTCGCCGCGCAGCAAAAGCTCCGCGGCGTCCTCGTCCAGCCACTTGTCGTACTCCTCGGCCATCACATGTCCTTCTGCGTCCGCGAACGCGAATGCGTCACACCATCGGGGCCCGCCGGAGAGCTCGCCGGGTGCCCGTCGCGCCCCCGCTGCGGCGGTACGGCGGCCAGCCCTTCGGCGTCGTCAGCTGCCTCACCGAGCAGCTCCGCGAGGCGCTTGAGGCCGCGGTGCGCGGAGGTGCGTACGGCACCGGGACGCTTGCCCAGCGTCTCCGCCGCGCTCTTCGCGTCGAGGCCGACGACCACGCGCAGGACGACGGCCTCGGCCTGGTCCTGGGGCAGCTGGGATATCAGCGCGAAGGTGTCGCCGGTGGCGAGGGCCTCCAGTGCCTCGCCCGCGGTGTCCGCGTCACCGGGCTTCACGGTGAGCTCCGTCTCGTCGCCGCCGACGGCGGGGCGGCGGCTGCGCATCCGGATGTGGTCGAGCGCGCGGTTGCGGGCGATACGGGCCGCCCAGCCGCGGAACCGGTCCGCGTCGCCGTCGAACCGGTCGAGGTCGCGGGCGATCTGTAGCCAGGCCTCCGACGTCACGTCCTCGGCGTCGACGTCGCCGACGAGTGTCCGCACGTACCCCAGGAGCCGCGGGTGCACAGCGCGGTACACAGAACGGAACCCACTCTCGTCCCCGCCCTGTGCCGCGAGCACCGCGGTGGTCAGCTCCGCGTCGTCCCCCAGCACTAACTTCTCCCTAGCCCGGCGCGATGCAGAACGGTACGGCCTGATGCGCCGTCCGTCCATGTTTGTACAACATGCAACAACATGGTCGCCAAGCGGGGTGTGACAGAAAACGCACGCACGGCGCTGAAGGGAGTACGGGCCGTCACACGGTCCGTACCGTGCGTCGGTCGGGGCCTCTCCTGTGGGGGGTGGCGGCCCCGACCGCGCATCCTCATCTCTATGGCCTGAACTGGGGTTATGCGGAAGGTCGCTCGCCGCCATGGCCCACCGCGTGACCAGCGCGTCCGGGAGTCCGCCCATCCGGCCAAGGCCGGTGCGCCGCGCCGTTCCCGGGGCCAGCGATCCGATCAGTGGCCACTCCGAGAACGCTCACTCAGCGGAACGCACCCTCGCCCCGGACAGCACGAACCGCGACCGCAGGACTCAGAAGAGCGTCTCGCAGTTCGCCCGGGTCTCGATCCGGATGTCGCATCGGTCGGCTACGCCCGGCCCTCCGTTGCCGAAGTCGCCCGCACCAGAGGGATCGGTCAGCAGATCGTTGCCGCCGCCACCGTGAAGTCGGTCGTTGCCCGCACCGCCGTCAAGGTCGTCGGCGCCTGCCTGGCCATGGAGAACATCCGGTCCGGCGCCGCCGTTGAGGGTGTCGGGCCCGGCCCCGCCGTAGATGGTGTCCGGGCCCGCGCCACCAGAGATCCGGTCGACCCCCGCCCTGCCATAGAGCGTGTCGCCGCCCCCGCCACCGGAAATCCGGTCGGCACCTGCTCGGCCGTCGATTAAGTCGGCGCCGGCACCCCCGTCCAGGGTGTCGGCTCCGGCGCCCCCGATGAGGCGGTCGTTGCCCGCACCGCCGAGCACGGTGTCTGGGCCGACGCCGCCGAAAACGGTGTCAGCGCCGCCCCGGCCCTCGATGTGGTCCCTGCCTCGCCCCCCGTTGATCCAGTCAGCGCCACTGCCCCCGATGACCGTGTCCGCACCGGCTCCGGCACAGATGATGTGGTTACCGGCGCCGCCGAGGATGATGACGTCGTTGCCAGCTCCGGTGGAGACCACCAGGCGGCTGTCGGAGTTCAGCACGATCCGGTCGCTGCCGTCCGTGCCGACGATGTCGGCAGCCACACCGTTGCATTTCGCCGCTGGCGCGGCATGCGCCGCCGTCGGCAGCGTGAAAGCCATCGCACCGGCCAGCATGGTCACGACAAGAGCCTGTCTCGTAGTGCTCATCAGATTTCCCTTCAGGTTGAACACAGGACTTTGGTTGGGACGGGCCACTGGGGCTCTCCCGCTTTCCGCTGCCGGAAGCAGCTCGGGCTACGCCCCAGCGATGTGTATCGTGCCGTGTCGGGAACAGCTTGTGACGGACCGATCACGCCAGGTTTCAGGACGGCGGGATAGTGGCTTCTTGAGCCTGCCCAGTGCCGGAGGCGCAGGCCGACGGCGCCGCCCACGCATGCCGCACCTCGCCGCACACGCCTCACGCCGGAACCTCCACTGAGGTTTTCAATCGCACCGGCCTGGGAATCTGGTCTACGCCGAGAGGGGGAGACGGGTGGCGGATTCAGACTCCGAAGGTTCTTCGAATCGAACGGCTCGAATTGCCGTGGTCGTTGCGATAATTACCGCAGTGGGGACTATCAGCGCCGCAGCCGTAACCGGAGTGTTCGGCCTGTTAGGAAACGGCGATTCCACCGAGGAAAAGGGTGCGCCGCCGAGCGCATCGGAATCTCCGAGTGGCACTCAGTCGGTCGCCCAGTCAGCGCCCCCGAGCGCCTCGGGTTCTCCGAGTACCGTTCAATCCGCGCCGCCCCCGAGCGCCCCTGGCGTAGTGGGCGATCCCGTGATGGTGGGAACCTGGGAAGGCTCCTACCGATGCGACGACGTCAAGGGAGTGCGGCTGGTCATCGTGAGCGACCCCGAGGTGGGTGAGGGTGGATTGCGGGCGACCGTGATCTTCTACCCCAAGGATGGAAACGCGGGCAGCCCTCTGGGGCAATACGCCTCAAAAGGAAGCTTCACCAGTGACACCTTCGTACTCAACGGGGACTACTGGATCGATAAACCCGCTGGTTACGGCATGACGGATCTCACGGCAGACGCCCCTGAAGGAGATCCACTCGTCTTGAAGGGCGCCATGAATGGCTACGGTTGCAAGCACTTCGAGGTGACGAAGGTATCCAAGGAGGCGACCCCACCCCCACTGTGATCAAGTGGGGCTCCACCTACCCGGACAGTGTGCGAACTCACTCGGCGGCCGCGCCGTCCCGGCAGCTGGTCAGAGGCGCGGGGTGCGTGACCCGGAGCTTGGACTGGCCGTGCGGCAGTCGCTCCCAGTCGTCCATGAAGCGGGCGCTCAGGCCGTGCTTCTCGGCGAGCTGGATCAGCGTCCGGGGACGGTAGTAGAAGTCCTCGCCGAGCACCTGGTGTTCGGTGCCCTCGGTGCGGTCGAAGGTGAAGTCGAAGAAGCCGTCAGGGGCCAGCACCCGTCCGACGTGGGAGAGGCATTCGTCGATGACCTCCAGCGGCGAGTGCGAGAACACGCTGTGCGCGTGCACCACCGTGAAGTACCCGTCGGGAAGGAAGTCCAGCGTCAGGTCCGCGACGGGGGTGAGATGCGGCACCTTCTGCTGGAGGTCGTACCGGACCAGGGTCTTCTTCGCCTCGATGAGGATCTCGGGCGAGATGTCGATCCCGAAGTAGTGCCCGGGCTCCAGGTACTCGATGAACCGCCACCCGGCGCGCAGATTGCCGCACCCGATCTCCAGCACCCGGTCCTGCGGCTTCAGCCCATGCCCCAGCAGGTAGTCGTACTGCATCTGCCCGATGGCCAGCCAGCGCGCGTGCGACGGCCCGCCGCCGACCGCGGCCTCGGGACTGCGCGCGGCGTCCGACGCCATCACCGCCCGGTAGTACGCGACGTGACTCCCGCGGTGCCGGAACCGCAGCCAGCCGTCCCTCGCCGACCGGCGCAGGTAGGGCACCACACGCTGTGGATGACGCAGTGCGTAACGCACCTTGTACCCCAGCCGCGAACGGTTCGTCGACAGGGGCGCGGCCGATGAGCTGGGCATGAGGGTCTCCGTGCCTTCCGTCCGGTCCGTAGGCATCACCTGTCCGGATGGTAACCACGGGGGGCCGACACAGCCTGTCTTCCGTGGAGGCTCCCCGGCTCGCCCTCACTCCTTCGGGAATAACCGCTCGGCCGAGTGCCTCACCGGCCTGGTGAGGCACCACAACCACCGGCAGCGTGCAGGAGCGGACACCAGCCGCGGGCACACGCCGCGGGCGCCGTCATCGGCCGGACCGTCGACGTCGAAGGAGACCGGACCATCCAGGAGCCACGTTTGATCTCCGGCTCGCGACAAGAGGTGCCGGATGACGCACAGCGAGAACAGACGCGAGGCGGCCGAGGCCGCCGAGGACACCCGGGCCGCCTAGGACACGGTGTGCGGCGGCGCGCCCTCAAACCCGGCGCGGCCGCCCGGCCAGTGCTGTGGCTGACGGCCGTCGCCGCCGCCTTCACGCTCGTCCAGCTCGTCCTGGTGGTGCCGGGTCTGGGGCTGGGCTGGGACGAGACGGTGTACGTCAGCCAGGTCAGCCCGCAGGCCCCGGCGGCGTTCTTCAGCGCGCCGCGTGCCCGGGGTGTCACCTTCCTCGTCGCCCCCGTCACGGCGGTGACCACCTCCACCCTGGCGCTGCGCGTCTACCTGGCACTGCTCTCCGGCGGCGCGTTGTTCAGCGCGCTGTGGGTGTGGCGGCGGATGCTTCCCACTCCCGTACTCGCGGTCGCCGGGGCGCTGTTCGCGAGCCTGTGGATCACGATGTTCTACGGCCCGCAGGTGATGCCCAACCTCTGGGTCGCGTACGGGGCGCTCATCGCCGTCGGCTGCTTCCTGCGCGCCGCCCGCCGACCCGGCCCCTGGGTGCTGACCGGCGTGGCCGCGGGGGTCGGACTCGCCTCGCTCATGCGTCCCACCGACGCGGTATGGCTGGCCCTGCCGCTCGCGGTGGCGGCCCTGCTGATGCGGGTGCGGCGCCAGGTGCTGCTGCTCCTCATGCTCGCTACGGGCCTGGCGATCGGCTGGGCCGGTTGGGTCATCGAGGCGTACGTACGGTACGGCGGCCTCTTCGCGCGGCTGCGGCGCGCCAGCGACATCCAGGGGCACCTGGGCGCGTACTTCGCCATCGACGACCACGTACGCGCGCTGAGCGGCCGCACCCTGTGCCGCCCCTGCGACGTGCCCTGGCAGCACCCCGTCACCAGTGTGTGGTTCCTCGCACTGCCGTTGCTCGTCGCGGGCGGCGTATGGGCGGCGGCCCGCACCCGGCACCGGGCCGCCATCGTCCTCGCGACCGGTACCGGACTGGCGCTGGCCGCACCGTACTTGTTCACCGTCGGCTACGCGGCGCCGCGCTTCCTGCTGCCCGCGTACGCCCTGCTGAGCCTGCCGGTGGCGCAGTGCCTGGTCCGCGTCTCGCGGGTCCGGCCGCGGTGGCGCCGGGCCGCCGTAGCGCTCGTCGCCGTGGCGGTCGCCGCGCATCTGGCGGTCCAGTTCCGGATCCTCGACAGTACGACGCACCGCGTACGTGGCTATATCGCCGACCAGAACCGCGTCGCCGCCGAACTGCGCGCGCAGGGCGTACGCCCGCCGTGCGTGATCACAGGGGAGGAGGCCATCCGGGTCGCGTTCGACATCGGCTGCGCCTCCCGCCAGCCCAGCGGTCACGACGAGAGCATCACGCCCGGCGGACTCGCCGCCATGGCCCGGCAGCGGCCGGTCGCCGTCCTGCGCTCCGACGAGCGGCCTCCCCCGGCCTACGCCCGCCGCTGGCGCGTCCACCCGCTCCCGGACCTGCACCACCGGACTGGCCTCCGTGCCTACCTGTCTCCCACGGCGTCCCCGCTGGGTCAGGCACCGGCTCGATGAGGTGAGGTGCGGTGAGGTGCGGTGAGGTGCGGTGCGGTGCGGTGCGGTGAGGTACCGCGGACCGTGCGCTGGCTACGGCCGACTCGACCGGGACGGACTTGGTCGCGAGCCTGGCCGGTTCGCCCTCGTCAGGCCCGCGACCAACGCGCCGAGAACGGCCCGCAGCGCGGCCCGGCGCCACGGGGAACGTGGCCGCCAGTCGTCCCGTCGCCGGGTGAGCCACGTACGGACGCCGGACGCGTGCGAGGCACGGAAGGCGGCGACTGCGGCGGACTCGGCGCCCGGGTCGACGGCGGACGGCCGCGCGGCGGCGGAGAGCAGCGCGTCGAGCCGAGCCGGGTCAGGCAGCTCTCCGGAGGGCGGCGGCCGGTCGGTACTCATCCTGTATCCCCCAGCGTCCGGGTGTCGTCATCCGTCACATCGCCGGGCCGCCCCAACTGTCCCGCCAGTCTCTTCAACCCCCGGTACACCGCCGTCCGTACGGCTCCCGGGCGCTTGCCCAGCACCCGTGCGGCAGCGGGCCCGTCGAGCCCGACGACGACGCGTAGCAGCACCGCCTCGGCCTGGTCCCGTGGCAGCCCCGCGATCAGTCCGAGCGCGTGCTCGGTGGAGATCGCCTCCATGGCCTCGGCGGGGGTGTCCAGGTTGCCCGCGACCTCCAGCAGCTGGGACTCAAGCCCGCCCGCGCGCGGCCGTTTCTTCTGCCGCCGCAGATGGTCGAGCGCCCGGTGCCGCGCGATGGTCGCCGTCCAGCCACGGAACCCCGCACCGTCACCCCGGAAACGCCCCAGATCACGGGCGATCTCCAGCCAGGCATCCGCCGCCACGTCCTCGGCCTCGTCGCCGACGAGCCCCCGCAGGAAGCCAAGCATTCCGGGCTGCACCAGCCGGTACGCGACCGCGAAGGCCCCCTCGTCCCCCTCCTGTGCCCGAGCGACGGCCGCCCCGAGTTCCCCGTCGTACGCACGCGCGCGACGGGACTCCCCACCCTGGCCCAATACGCCCCTCTTCGCCCCGGTCCGGCATGGACCACCGTGTCGATGACCTGTCCATGACCCCACCCGTACAGCGCTCAACCGCGCAGAAACGTCACAGAGAACTCAGGGGCCTCCGGCGCTACCGAGAGCAAGCGCGCTACGGGCACGGGGTCGCCGCCCCCGTCAGGCCTGGCCGCCCCGCGCCCGGCGGGAGACCACCGCGCGCAGCACCCGGCGGCCCTCCGTGGACACCTCGAGCGCCTGGCGCAGGCCGCCCGCGCCGCGCGTTGCCAGCAGCTCCAGGATCTCGGTCTGGCGGCGGAGTTCGCCCGCGACCAGGGGTCCGGCGCTCTCGGTGATGCCCTGGCGCAGCTTCTCCGACGGCACCTCGTCGTCGGCCGCCGTGCCAAGGAGCCGGTGGATCTGCAACGCCGCCACCGAGCAGGCGTCGGCCCAGCCGCGCAGCGCGTCCGGCGAGCGCCGCTCTGGTACGGCGTCGAGCATCCGGCGAGTGAGGGCGGACGGTTCGTCCTCGGCGTCGGCGGCGGCCGGGGCGCCCGAGGGCGCGAGGGTGGCCCGTACCTCCGCCAGCTGCTCCGACCAGTCCTCGCCGTGCTCCAGCCGCGCCCACAGCGGACGCAGCGCGTCATCCGGGGCGCCGGAGTCGCCCAGCAGGGGCAGGCACCGGTCGAGGCACGCGAGGCCGCTCGCGGCCAGGCCGCGCTCATCGGCTTCGGCCATCTGTTCCACGAGGCTCATGAACATCTCCTGTTGCGGACGCTGACTCCCTTACTGCGTTCCGCCTCCCGGAAATGTCACAGGGTCATGATCCCCTCACAGAAACGTCACGCCTCGCTCACGGCTCAGTTCGCTGCTCAGTTCGCGGCCCAGCTCACGGCTCGGTCATGCCTCCGGAAGGCCCAGCCGCTCCAGGAACCGGAAGAAGAGCAGCTCCGCGGAGGGCTCGGCGGCCGCGGTCAGGACCTCGGTGAGCTCCGCGGCCGTGGCCTGCTGCCCGGCCTCCGCCGCCCAGGCGACGGCCCGCTCGGCGGCGTCCCTGGCGGGCAGGAACAGGTCGTCCGGTTCCTTGCCGTCGGCGCTCAGGTACCCGGCCATCGCCTCGCGGTCCAGGCAGGCGTTCCACGCCCCGCTTTCGGGGCCCGCCGCCTCGACGGCCACGCACTCGCTGTCCATCACGAAACCGAACAGCGCGGGCGCCCCGGTCTCCCGCGCCAGTGAGGTCATCGAGCCCACCTCCGGCACCGCGGCCTCCCAGATCTGCCAGCCGCCATCCCGCCGCTCGTGCAGGGTGAGCCCTTCGCTCACGGCGCTGAGCGCGTCCAGTTCCGCCAGCGGCCGCTCGCTGCGGCCCACCACGTAGTAGCCCCAGAAACCCATATGTGTCCCCCATATCCCCCGTGCGCAACACAGCGGTTCAGCCAGTTCGGCCGGTTCAGCGGTTCAGCCGGTCCGGTCAAATCCATCACACCTGACCGGAACTCCGCCACCGAATCCGCAGCAGAATCCCGGATCAGGTCAGTTTCCCGGCGAGGCGTACGAACTCCGGCCAGGGCTTCGACGGTTCCCTCGGGTCCCACACCTTCTGCGCCAGCGCCCGCAGCGGCAGCCGCACCCCCGCCGCCACCTGGGCAGGTGTCTGCGCGTCGGCGAGGTCGCACCACACGGCGAGCCGGGCGCCGAGGATCTGGTCGTCATAGACGGCCGGGACCGGCTGGCTGCCGCGCAGGACCAGCGGGGTCCACTCCTGGTAGATCCGCCGCCCTGTCGGGTAACGGAATTCGTTGGGTTCGCCGAGGACGTAGTAGAGGTACTCGTCGTTGAGGTTGACCACGTCGCGGCCCGCGCTCAGATACTCCACTGGCTCGCGCGCGCCCAGTTCCTTCCCGGTCCAGTACTCGACCTCGATATCCGCCGCCGCCTCGACGGTGCCGCCGCGATAGAAGCCGTCGTTCCAGGCCTTGGGCCGCTTGTCGTGCGAACGGACCACGTCGGCCCGGTCGTTCAGCCACCCGGTCGCCAGGTCCCGCACCCGGGCCGCTGGCCCGTAGCGCTCGCGCGCGAGGCGGGCCAGTTGCGGATACGAGGCCTCCGGGTCGCGCGCCGTCAGCGCCAGGTACTCGTCGGCGCCCAAGTGCCAGTAGCTGCCGGGGAACAGTTCCGCGTACTCGTTCAGCAGGTCGTCGATGACGCGCGCGGCGCCCGGCTTGGAGATGTCGATGGCGCCGCGCGCGGGCCGCCCGTTGACGTCGCGCAACTGGAGGTCGGGGTGGGCCTTCAGGACCGCGCCGAGGTGCCCCGGCGAGTCGATCTCCGGGATGACGGTGATGTGCAGCCGCGCGGCGAGCCGCACGATGCGCCGGACCTCGGCCTTGGTGAGCCGCTGGGCGGAGACCACCTCGGGGTGCGAGGACGACTCGATACGGAACGCCTGGTCGTCGGAGAAGTGCAGGCCCAGCTGGTTGTACTTGAGGTCGGCGAGTTCGCGTACCCGGCTCTCGATCCAGCCCGCGGTGAAATGCTTGCGCGCGGTGTCGAGCATGAACCCGCGCTGCGGCTTGGCCGGACGGTCGCGTATGACACCCTCCGGCGCCGCGCCGTCCGCACGTATCGCCTGCTTGAGCGTGCGCGTGCCGTAGAAGACCCCGGCCTCACCGGTCCCGGAGATCCGCACCCGCCGCTCGCGCACGGTGAGGGTGTACGCCTCGGAGTCCGCCTGGCCCGACGCGAGGGCGAGTTCGACGTCCCCCGCGCGGGCTTTCGCCCCCTCGCGGTACGTCAGCCTCAGCTCACCGGCGAGGAGCCGCCCCTCGTCCGCCAGGTGCCTGGCGTCCGCCTTGGCGACCACGACCCGGCCGCCGTCGGCGGGCCGCCAGCCGGGGCCACGGGCCGCCTGGTGCTCTCGTACGGAGGGGATGGTGCTCGGCGCCTTGGACAGCGGGTACGTGGACGGGCTCGGCTCGTCGGTCGGCGCGCCGTCCGCAGTCCGAGTCGGCGGGGCTTCCGGCGGGGACGCCGTGGCTGGGGACGTCGCGGGCGGCGGGCTGTCCGTACCGTCGCGTCCGGCGGGGCTACCGGTGCCGTTCCCGTCCGGCCACAGCGTCAGCGTCAGCACGGCGGCGCCTCCCGCGACCAGCCCGCCCGCGAGGAGCGCCCGCCGTCCGCTCACGGGCCGCCCGCGCCGCCCGCGCCGACTCACCACGCCGCGTCCGGCGCGCGGGCAGCCCCCAACACAGAACCCGACACAGAACCCGATACGGACCCCGACACGCCCGCACAGGACCCCATAGCCGAGAATATTCGCGTCACGTCAGAAACCTCCCATGAGGGGCGCGGCTACGACTCCAAAACGACTCCGTCGTCCACCGGGCGTTCCGAAACTCTCCCATCCGGGTGAATTTCGCGCATCCGGCGGACGTCACTCCTGACACGTCGATAGCGTGGCGCCACTCCCTTGCCACCGCTCTCGCCGTTGCCTGCTTCCCCTGCTTCCCCTTTTCCTGCTCTGGAGCGCACGCTGCCCACGCCCACCGCTTCCACCGTGCACCCGGGACTCGAGCTGTTCAACCGCGCCCCCGTGGCCGCCACCGAGACCGCCCTGCTCCGGTGCTGCGCCAGCCCGCTGTGGGCGCGGCGGGTCGCCGCCCACCGCCCGTACCCGGACCTGGACGCGCTGCTCGCCGCCGTCGACGAGGCCAGCTACGACCTGCCGCTCGCCGACCGCACCGCCGCCCTGGCGGCGGAGGAGCCGCCGCGCCCAGGGCACGGCGACACGCCGCGCGCCGCGCTCACCGCGCTGAGCGCGGCCCACTGCGCGTACGAGAGCCGGTTCGGCCACGCGTTCGTGATCAGCCTGGCCGGGGTCCGCCCCTCGGAGCAGCTCGACCACACCCTGTCCGAGCTGCGCGCCCGGCTGGCCAACGAGCCGGAGGACGAGCGCGTGCTCGCCGCCGAGGAGCTGCGCGAACTGGCCAGGACCCGGGTCACCCGCCTCGTACAGAAGTTCCCAGAACAGCAGGAGCGGCAGGACCGCCAGGGCCGCCAGGAGCGCCAGACCCTCCAAGCACTCCACGCGGCCCAGGAAGTCCACACGGTCCAGACAGCCCAGGCGGCCGGAAAAGCGGGAAAAGCACGGCAAGCTCCGGATTCCGGACAACCTGATAGCCCGTACGTGGCTGTTTGATCACACCTGAGGACCCCGGGCGAGCGCACCGACAACTCGTCGATACGATGACGAGCGGCCGGTGGACCGTACCCGGCCGGGTCAGACCGACATCGAAGCCGGCCGACCCTAATCCCCGCTCCCGGAGGGTTCTTCCGTGCCGGCTGGAACGCTGTACCGCGGCCGGGAAGGCATGTGGTCATGGGTGGCTCATCGAGTCACCGGTGTCCTCATTTTCTTCTTCCTGTTCGTGCACGTCCTCGACACCGCTCTCGTCCGCGTCTCCCCCGAGGCGTACGACACTGTCGTGGCTACCTACAAGACGCCGATCGTGGCACTGCTGGAGTACGGCCTGGTGGCCGCAGTCCTCTTCCACGCACTGAACGGTCTGCGCGTCATCGCCGTCGACTTCTGGTCGAAGGGCCCTCGCTACCAGAAGCAGATGCTGTGGACCGTGGTCGGCTTCTGGGCCGTGCTGATGGCCGGGGCGCTCTACCCCGTCCTTGGCCACGCATTCCGTGAACTGTTCGGGAGCTGACGCTGATGTCTACCGACACCTCCGGCGCCATCGACGGCGTCACCCTCTACGACGTGGACAACCCCGCTCCCGTCATCGAGCCGCCCCGTAAGCGCACCAAGAAGACGCCCAAGGGCGGCGGCACCAACTTCGAGATGATCGCCTGGCTGTTCATGCGGCTGTCGGGCATCGTCCTGGTCGTCCTGGTCATTGGTCACCTGCTGATCCAGCTCGTCCTGGACGGCGGCGTCTCCAAGATCGGCTTCGCCTTCGTCGCGGGCCGCTGGGCCTCGCCGTGGTGGCAGACCTGGGACCTGGTGATGCTGTGGCTGGCCATGCTGCACGGCGCCAACGGCCTGCGTACGGTCATCAACGACTACGCGGAGCGGGACAACACCCGCTTCTGGCTGAAGATGCTGCTGTACACCGCCACGGTGTTCACCATCCTGCTGGGCACGCTGGTGATCTTCACCTTCGACCCGAACATCAGCTAGGCACCGGGACCGAGGGAATCACTGATGAAGATCCACAAGTACGACACCGTCATCGTCGGCGCCGGCGGCGCCGGAATGCGCGCGGCCATCGAGGCCACCAAGCGCAGCCGCACCGCCGTGCTGACCAAGCTCTACCCCACCCGCTCCCACACCGGCGCGGCGCAGGGCGGCATGGCCGCGGCGCTCGCCAACGTGGAAGAGGACAACTGGGAGTGGCACACCTTCGACACGGTCAAGGGCGGTGACTACCTGGTCGACCAGGACGCCGCCGAGATCCTGGCGAAGGAAGCCATCGACGCGGTCCTGGACCTCGAGAAGATGGGCCTGCCGTTCAACCGCACCCCGGACGGCACCATCGACCAGCGCCGCTTCGGCGGCCACACCCGCTCGCACGGCGAGGCCCCGGTGCGCCGGGCCTGCTACGCGGCGGACCGCACCGGCCACATGATCCTCCAGACGCTGTACCAGAACTGCGTCAAGGAGGGCGTGGAGTTCTTCAACGAGTTCTACGTCCTGGACCAGCTGATCGTCGAGGAGGACGGCGTACGGAAGTCGGCGGGTGTCGTCGCCTACGAGCTGGCGACCGGCGAGATCCACGTCTTCCAGGCCAAGTCGGTCGTGTACGCGTCCGGCGGCACCGGCAAGTTCTTCAAGGTGACGTCCAACGCGCACACCCTGACCGGTGACGGGCAGGCCGCCTGCTACCGGCGCGGGCTGCCGCTGGAGGACATGGAGTTCTTCCAGTTCCACCCGACGGGCATCTGGCGCATGGGCATCCTGCTGACGGAGGGCGCCCGTGGTGAAGGCGGCATCCTCCGCAACAAGGACGGCGAGCGCTTCATGGAGAAGTACGCGCCGGTCATGAAGGACCTCGCGTCCCGTGACGTCGTGTCCCGCTCCATCTACACGGAGATCCGCGAGGGCCGCGGCTGCGGTCCCGAGGGCGACCACGTCTTCCTCGACCTCACGCACCTCCCGCCGGAGCAGCTGGACGCCAAGCTGCCGGACATCACCGAGTTCGCCCGTACGTACCTGGGCATCGAGCCGTACACCGACCCGATCCCGATCCAGCCGACCGCGCACTACGCCATGGGCGGCATCCCGACCAACGTCAAGGGTGAGGTCCTGGCGGACAACACCACCGTCGTACCGGGCCTGTACGCCGCAGGCGAGGTCGCCTGCGTCTCCGTCCACGGCGCCAACCGCCTCGGCACGAACTCGCTGCTCGACATCAACGTCTTCGGCAAGCGGGCCGGTATCGCCGCCGCCGAGTACTCGGCCACCGCCGACTACGTCGAGCTGCCGGAGAACCCGGCCGAGCTGGTCGCCTCCCAGGTCGAGCGGCTGCGTGAGTCCACCGGTCCGGAGCGGGTGGCGGACATCCGCAAGGAGCTCCAGGAGACCATGGACGCCAACGTCATGGTGTTCCGTACGGAGCAGACGATCAAGAGCGCCGTCGAGAAGATCGCCGAGCTGCGCGACCGCTACCTGCGGGTGTCCATCCAGGACAAGGGCAAGCGCTTCAACACCGACCTCCTCGAGGCCATCGAGCTGGGCAACCTGCTCGACCTGGCCGAGGTGATGGCCGTCTCCGCGCTGGCCCGCAAGGAGTCCCGTGGCGGTCACTACCGCGAGGACTTCCCCAACCGCGACGACGTCAACTTCATGCGCCACACCATGGCGTACCGCGAGGTCACCGGCGAGGGCCCGAGCGCAAAGGACTCGGTCCGGCTCGACTACAAGCCGGTCGTGACGACCCGCTACCAGCCGATGGAGCGTAAGTACTGATGGCTACTCCCGTAATGGACAAGGCCCAGGCCACGGCTACCGCCGACTACATCACGGCCACGTTCCGCATCCGGCGCTTCAACCCGGAGGAGTCGGACGCGGTGATCTGGGAGGACTTCCAGATCACGATCGATCCGAAGGAGCGCGTCCTGGACGCCCTCCACAAGATCAAGTGGGACACGGACGGCACGCTGACCTTCCGGCGCTCCTGCGCGCACGGCATCTGCGGCTCTGACGCCATGCGCATCAACGGCCGTAACCGCCTGGCCTGCAAGACGCTGATCAAGGACATCAACCCGGACAAGCCGATCACGGTCGAGCCCATCAAGGGCCTCACGGTCCTGAAGGACCTCGTGGTCGACATGGAGCCGTTCTTCCAGGCGTTCCGCGATGTGATGCCCTTCCTGGTCACCGAGGGGAACGAGCCGACGCGCGAGCGTCTGCAGTCCGCCGAGGACCGCGAGCGCTTCGACGACACCACCAAGTGCATCCTGTGCGCCGCCTGCACGTCCTCGTGCCCGGTGTTCTGGAACGACGGCCAGTACTTCGGCCCGGCGGCGATCGTCAACGCGCACCGCTTCATCTTCGACTCGCGTGACGAGGCGGGCGAGCAGCGCCTGGAGATCCTGAACGACAAGGACGGCGTGTGGCGCTGCCGCACGACGTTCAACTGCACGGACGCCTGCCCGCGCGGTATCGAGGTCACCAAGGCGATCCAGGAAGTCAAGCGCGCCCTGATCACGCGCCGCTTCTGACGCTGACCTGCTTGGTCGTACGTCAACCGAGGGCCCCGCGCTCCCCGTTCATCCGGGAGGGCGGGGCCCTCGGCCGTTGCGGCTGTGCCAGGATCAAGGGCACCGTAGGGCTAGGCGCCGCCGCGGCCGAGGGGAGACCGGGACACATGAGCGACTCACGTCCGTACAAGGACCAGGGCGACGACCCCGGCGACGGCGCCTACCAGTGGGGCCCGGCACAGCCACCCGGCATGGGCGCGTACGGCCAGCCGCAGTACCCCACACAGCCGATGCAGCCGTTCGGCCAACCCATGCAACCCATGTACCCCATGGGAGGCGCCCCCCTGCTCGCCATCGGGGACATCACGGTGATCGGCGACCAGATCGTGACGCCATCCGGCACGATGCCGCTCAAGGGCGCCGTATGGAACGCCACCGACTTCTCCCGCGTGGAGGAGAAGATCCCCAGCCACGCCATCGTCCTGGCGGTCGTCTTCGCCCTCTTCTGCCTCCTGGGCCTCCTCTTCCTCCTCATGAAGGAACAGGTGACCACCGGCTACATCCAGGTCACCGTCACCAGCGGCGGCCGCCACCACGCGACGATGATCCCGGCCACCGGACCACAGACCCTCCCCTGGGTCATGGGCCAACTCAACTACGCCCGCTCGCTGAGCATCTGAGTGACCCGATCACCTCGTGCGGGGATCAGGCCGTCAGGCCGAGGCGGGTCAGGAGGGTGCCGACTCGGGCGTTCTCGGTGGTGAGGAAGTGGGCGAAGGCGTCGCCGGAGAGGTAGGCGTCGGTCCAGCCGTTGGAGCGGAGGGCGTGGCGCCACTGCGGGGTGGCGCGTAGGCGGTCCAGGAGGGTGAGGAGGTCGGCGCGCTGGCGGGGGGTGAGGTCGGGTGGGGCCAGGAGGCCGCGCCAGTTGACTACCTCCAGGTCGTGGCCCGCCTCGCGCAGGGTGGGTGCGTCGATGCCGGGGACCCGGGCGGGGCCGGTCACCGCGAGGACCCGGAGCTGGCCCGCGGCGATGGCGTGCCGGTACTCGGCGGAGCCGGTGAGGGCGAAGTCCACTTTGCGGCTGAGGACCGCGGCGAGCAGTTCGCCGCCGCCGTCGTAGCGGCCGAAGCTGATGTCGGTGGGAGACAGGCCCACCGTCTCCGCGATCAGCACCAGCGCCTGGTGGTCAGGGCCACCGACGTGCGAGCCGACCCCGGCGCGCAGCCGGGCCGCATCGCCGCGCCAGGCCGCGACCAGCTCGTCGAAGGTGCGGTACGGGGAGCCGCGCGGCACGACCACGGCTTCTGGCTCCTCGATCAGGCGGACCAGCGGGGTCGCCTCGTCGACCGACCGCGACGCCTCGCCGGTCAGCGCGCTGCCGACCAGGCCGAGGCCCATCTGCATGAGCAGCCGGTCATTGCCGGACTCGTGGACCAGCCGGGTGAGCGCGGTGGTTCCGGCCGAGCCGGTGAGGTTGAAGACCTCCGCCTCGTCGGTGAGGCCCGACTCCTCCAGGGCGAGGGCGATCGTGCGGGCGGTGACGTCGTAGCCACCGCCCGCGGGAGTCGGCACCATGAGCCGAAGCGGTTCGTCCCGCTTCGGCTCCACGGTGCAGCCACCGAGCAGCGCCGCCAGCAGTGGCAGCAGCGACACCGTTGCGATGACTCTGCTTCTCATGGTCGGTGCCTCACGGTCGTGTCACGTTCGCGTCCACCTTCGCGCCCTGCTCGTCCGGGTCATCCTGACCCGCGCCATCGTCCTGGGGCAATGCCCGCCCGCGACGCCTCCGCCGAAGCTGGCCGAACACCGGCGCCAGCAGCGAGACCGCGGCCAGGGCCAGCAGCACCGCGGAGATCGGCTTGGTGACAAAGGTGCTGAGGTCTCCGGAGGAGATCAGCAGCGCCTGCCGCATGGACTTCTCCATCAGGCCGCCGAGGATCACGCCCAGGATGAGCGGCGCCGCGGGGAAGTCGTTGGCTCGCATCAGGAAGCCGAGCACCCCGAACCCGATCAGCAGCCACAGGTCGAACGTCGAGAAGGACTGCCCGTACACGCCGACCACGCAGAAGACCACGACCAGAGGGAGGAGAAGGGCCTGCGGGGTCTTGAGGACCTTGGCGAAGAGCGGGATGAGGGGGAGGTTGAGGATCAGGAGGACGACGTTGCCGATGTACATGCTGGCGACGACGCCCCAGAACATGTCCGGTTGCTCGGTCATGAGCAGCGGCCCCGGCTGTACGCCGAGGACCAGCAGGGCCCCAAGCAGTACGGCCGTGGTGCCGGAACCGGGCACACCCAGCGTCATCAGCGGCACGAAGGAGCCGACGGCCGCGGAGTTGTTGGCGGACTCGGGGGCCGCGACGCCCTTGATGTTGCCCTTGCCGAAGGTCTTGCCGTCCTTGGCCAGCCGCTTCTCAAGGGAGTACGAGAGGAACGAGGCGACGGTAGCGCCCGCGCCCGGCAGTACGCCGACGAAGAAGCCGAGCACGGAGCCGCGCCCGGTGGGCCCGCTGATCTCCTTGACCTCGCGCTTGTTCAGCCGCAGGGAGCTGATGGCCCCGGTCTGGGCGCCCTGGCCACGCCGGGTCAGCATGGCGAAGACCTCCGCGAGCGCGAACACGCCCAGCGCCACGATCAGGAACTCCACTCCCTCGTACAGCTCCTCGTGACCGAAGGTGAAGCGGAGCACCGAGGTCTGCGAGTCGATGCCGACCAGCGCGATCATCACGCCGACCGTGCCGGAGATCAGGCCCTTGGTGACGTTGCCGCCGGAGAGGGAGACCACCGCGGTCAGCCCGAGCACCATCAGGGCGAAGTACTCGGCCGGGCCGAAGCTGACCGTCAGCGACGAGAGCGAGGGGGCCACCAGCATCAGGCCGATGACGCCCACGGTGCCGCCGATGAAGGAGGCGATCGCGGCGATCGACAGGGCCTTGCCCGCCTGCCCCTTACGGGCCAGTGGGTAGCCGTCGAAGGAGGTGGCGACCGTGCCCGCCACACCGGGTGCGTTGAGCAGGATGGACGAGGTCGAGCCGCCGAAGATGGCGCCGTAGTAGACCCCGGACAGCATGATGATCGCCGAGACGGGGTCCATGGTGAAGGCGACCGGGATCATCAGCGAGATCGCGCTGATCGGGCCAAGGCCCGGCAGCATCCCGATCACGGTGCCGATCAGGACGCCCAGGAAGACGAAGAGCAGGTTCTGTGGCGACAGCGCGACACCGAAGCCGCCCATGAGGTGAGAGAAAGCGTCCATGACGGCTCCCAGTCAGAAGGGCAGAGAGTCAGCGGGGAGTTAGAAGGGCAGAAGGCCCATGGGGAGGGCTACTTCGAGCCCTTCGGACATGACGAAGTAGAGGCCGAGCGCCGTCCCGGCCCCGACCAAGGCGTTCACCGCGTGCCTGCGGTAGCCGAGGTGCCAGGCCAGGCCGGACACGAACAGCGCCGTGGACAGGACGAAGCCGAGCGGGACGAAGAGCGCGGCGTAGAGGCCGATCGCGGCGAGCAGCGCGGCGAGTTCGAGGCGGGTGTCGGAGAAGCGGCCGATGGGTGGGGCGGACTGCTGCCCCACGGGCCCGCCGCCAGGCGGCTCCGGCTTCGACACCAGCTCCGACACCGACACCGGCTCCGGTTTCGGTTTCGGCACCGGCCCCGACTCCTCCTTCGCCTTCGGCTTCTGGAAGAAGAGCGCCACACTGAGCACGAACAGCACCAGGCCAAGCACCCGAGGCAGCGAGCCTGGCTGGACCGGTGTCTCGACCGCGGTGAACTCCGGAATGCGGTACGCCTGCACGGTGTACGCCACGGCCAGGATGCCGAGCGCCACGGCCAACTTGCGTTGGGTGAACCGGAAGTGATGCATGTCCCGGCCCCGACTATTTCTTCAGTCCGACGCTGGTCAAAACCTCGGAGTATTCCTTGTTCTGCTCGTCGAGGAACGTGCCGAATTCCTTGCTTCCCATAAAGGCGTCGGTCCAGCCGAGCTTCTCGCTCGCCTTCTTCCAGGAGTCCTGCTTGACCATCTCGGCGTATGCCTTCTCGTAGTACGCGATCTGACTCTCGCTCAGGTCCTTGGGCGCCATCACCCCGCGCCAGATGTCGAAGGCGTAGTCCACCCCGGTCTCGGTGAGGCTGGGGGTCTCCGGCAGGATCGGGGACCGCTCCTTCGAGGACACCGCGAGCACCCGTAGGTCGCCGGAACGCACCAACGGCTGCACCTCGGACGCACCCGCGACCGCGGCGTCCGCGTGGCCGCCGAGCAGCGAGGTCAGGGCCTCGCCGCCACCGTCGAAGGGCACGTATTTGACCTTCGACGCGTCGGCGCCCGCCGCCTGTACGGCGCCCGCGAGGCCGACGTGGTCCAGGCTGCCCGGGCCCGAGCCGCCCGCCACGCTCACGTCCTTCGGGCTGGCCTTGAGCTTCTTCGCCAGGTCGCCGAAGGTCTTGTACGGCGAGTTCGCCTTCACCACGTAGGCCAGCGGTTCGCTGTTCAGCCGGGCGATGGGCGTGAAGTCCTCGTACGTCTGGCCGGACGCGCCGGCCAGCGGCACCAGCAGGATGGGCGGGCTGGTGACGAAGAGCTTGTGCGGGTCCTTCTGGTGCTTGGCGACGTACGACCAGCCGATCGCGCCACCGGCGCCGGGCTTGTTCACCACCCGCAGTGGGCGGTCGACCAGGTTCGACTCGTCGAGGACTCGGGCGGTGGTCCTCGCCAGGGTGTCCCAGCCGCCGCCGGTCCCGGCGGGGGCGACGTACTCGATGGGCTTGGTCGGCTTCCAGTCACCGCCGGAGGCCGCGTCCTGCTGTCCGCCACCGCCGCAGGCGGCGAGGAGCACGGCGGCGGAACCGACGGCGACGGCCGCTCTTACCGCCCTGGGGCCTGAACGGGACATGTTTCCTCCAGCTGCTGCGTACGTCGGGGGGTGGGGCGTAATGCAAGCAGCGGGAGAAGCAGCCGGAAAGGGCTCCGGGTGTTGTGCAGCTATTGGCGATAACGAAAGTTGTGGACATAGTGTTCACGGCCGGAACGCGCCGGTGAGCGGCACAATGTCGACCGCGCGCAATGCGACAGGCAGGCCGAGACGAAGGGGACGAGATGCGGCGAATATCCCGCATACCCCTGGTATCCCGAATATCCTGCATCCCCCGGGTGCCCCGGATGCTCCGGGTACCCCGGATTCTCGCGCCCCGGCTGTCCCTCGCCGGTCAGTTCCTCGCCTTGCAACTGGCCCTGATCGTGGTGGTGCTCGGCGTCATCGCGGCCGTGTCGGTGGCCCAGTCCAACGCGGAGTTCCGCCGAGCCGAGGGCCGTCGGCTGCTGAGCGTCGCCGAGACCGTCGCCTCCACCGACGCCGTACGGGTCGGTCTGGCCGACACCGAGGAGCAGGGCATCCTGCAACCCACCGCGGAGAGCGCGCGCAGCGTCTCGGGGGCCTCGTACGTGATCATCACCGGCACCGACCGGCAGGTACTCACCGACATCGACCCGCGACGGATCGGGAAGCCGCTCTCCGTGGGCCCCAGTGGCGTGCTCTCCGGCCGGTCCTGGGTGGGCAGCGCCGAGCCAGCAGGACGGGACGCGGTGGAGGCGCATGTACCGGTGTTCGGGGAGCGAGGCCGGTTGCTCGGGGCCGTGGTCGCCGGGCGTTCCTACCCTGATCTCGGGGCGCGGATCGCCACCGCCGCGCCGTATCTGCTGGTCTACCTGGGCATCGCCAGCGCGCTGGGCGCCGCGGGCTCGGTGCTGCTCTCGCGGCGGATCAAACGACAGACGCTGGGCCTGGAGCCGCAGGAGATCACCGCCCTGGTGGAGCACCGCGAGGCGATGCTGCACGGCATCAAGGAGGGCGTGATCGGCCTGGACGGGCAGGGCAGGGTGACGCTCGCCAACGACACCGCCGTAGACCTGCTGCGGCTGCCGCCCGACGCGCCGGGGCGCACGCTCCGGGAGCTGGCCGTCGATCCCGCGCTGCACGATGTGCTCACCGGGCGGGTCGGGGGCGCTGACCAGGTCGTGATCGCCGGGGACCGGATGCTGACGGTCAACCGCATGCCGCTGGTCGCCAAGGCGGGGGCGAACGGCTCCGTGCCCCACAACTCCGTGACCCACGGCTCCGTGACCACGATGCGGGACCTCACCGAACTGGTCGCGCTCCGCAGCGAGTTGGACACCACTCGCAGCGCCACCAACACGCTGCGCGCCCAGGCGCACGAGTTCCACAACCAGCTCCATGTGATCGCGGGCCTGGTGGAGTTGGAGGAGTACCCGGAGGTCGCCCGCTATGTGCGCGGGATCTGCGGCACCCACACCCGGCGTACGGCCGAGGTGATCTCCAAGGTCACCGACCCCTCGCTGGCCGCGCTGCTGATCGCCAAGTCGAGCCTCGCCGCCGAGCAGGGTGCCACGCTGCGGCTCACCGGCAGCGGCGGGCTGGGTCCGGTGGACGACGACTCCCTCGCCTCCGACCTGGTGACCGTGGTCGGCAACCTGGTGGACAACGCGCTCGACGCGGTACGCAACACGGGACCCGGCAGTTGGGTCGAGGTGGAGCTGACCGAGCGGGAGCCGGAGATCGAGATCCGGGTACGGGACTCGGGCCCCGGCGTCGCCCCCGAGCTGACCGAGGAGATCTTCCGGCACGGCTTCACCACCAAGACGGCGGCCAGAGGCGGGCAGCGAGGGCTTGGCCTGGCCATCGTGCGGTTGGTGTGTACGCGGCGGGGCGGCTCGGTCGCGGCGGACGGGGCGGAGTTCCGGGCGATCCTGCCACGCGCGGCAGCATCAGAACGAGCGGCAGCTGACGGCAGACCTGAAGGCAAAGGCATACGAGGAAGCGAAGGAGTCCCCTCATGATCCGCGTACTCGTCGTCGACGACGACTTCATGGTCGCCCGGCTGCACAGCAAGCTGGTGGAGCGGGTCCCCGGATTCACCGTGGTCGGCGAGGCCCGCAGCGGCCGGGACGCCCTGACCGCGGTCCAGGAGCTCCGCCCCGACCTGATGCTGCTCGACATCTACCTGCCGGACATGAGCGGCCTGGACGTACTGCGCGAACTCCGCCGAGGCCAGACACCACCGGCCGAGGTCGACGTACTCGTGGTGACGGCCGCGCAGGACGCCGAGACCGTACGCGGGGCGCTGCGCGGGGGCGCCGTGCACTACATCATCAAGCCCTTCGAGGCTCCCGTACTGCGGGAACGCCTGGAGCACTACGCCCAGCGCCACCAGCAGCTCGCGACCATCGCCACGCCCGGCCAGGCCGACGTCGACCGCGTCTTCGGCACGCCCCCCAACGACGCACCCGCGCCGCCACCGGAGCCCACGCCCTCCTCCACGCCCGCCCCCGTCGCCACGATGCTGGGCCCCGCCACGCGCCTGCCCAAGGGCGTCACGGCGCAGACCGCCGAACTGGTGGCCAGCGCCCTCGCCTCCCACCCCGACGGCGTCTCCGCCTCCGAGTGCGCCGCGCACAGCGGCCTCTCCCGGGTCAGCGCCCGCCGCTACCTGGAGTTCTTCGTCTCCACCGGCCGGGCGGTCGTCACCCTGCGCTACGGCACCACGGGCCGCCCCGAACGCCGGTACCACCGGGGCTCAGGACTGCCGTGACGCCAGGGTGACCACGGTGATGTCCGAGGGCGCGCCCACACGCACCGGCGGGCCCCAGGTACCCGCGCCCCGGGTGACGTAGAGCTGGGTGTCGCCGTAGCGTTCGAGTCCGGCGAGGGTGGGGTTGGCGAGGTCGGCGATGAGGTTGCCGGGCCACATCTGGCCGCCGTGGGTGTGCCCGGACAGTTGCAGGTCCACTCCGTGCCGTACCGCGTCATGGATGGCGACGGGCTGGTGGGCGAGGAGTACGGAGGCGCGGGTGGTGTCGCGGTCGCCGAGTGCCTTGTCGTAGTCGGGGCCCTGGCCCTCGTTCTCGCCCGCGATGTCGTTGACGCCCGCGAGGTCGAAGGCGCCCAGCTCGACGCGGGCGTTCTCCAGTGGGCGCAGGCCGAGTTCGCGGACGTGGTCGACCCATTCCTCGGCGCCGGAGAAGTACTCGTGGTTGCCGGTGACGAAGTACGAGCCGTGCCGCGACCGCAGCTGGGCCAGCGGCTCGGCCGCCGGGCCGAGGTCCGCCACCGTGCCGTCCACCAGGTCGCCCACGACGGCGACCAGGTCGGGCTGCTGGGCGTTGATGGTGTCGACGATGCGCTGGGTGTGGGCGCGGCCCAGGACCGGGCCGATGTGGATGTCGCTGACCACCGCGATGCGGTATCCGTGGGCGCGGCGGCCCAGCTTGGCCAGGGGTACGGTCACGTTCTTGACGCTCGGTCCGCGCAGCACGCCGTACGTGCCGTAGCCGACGGTGCCGACGCCTGCGGCGAGGGCCGCGCCCGCGACCACCCGGGAGACGAACAGGCGGCGGGAGGGGTCGGCGAGGGTGGATGGGGCAGCGGGCGCGGGTTCGGGTGCGGGCTCCGATGCGGGTGCGGGCGCGGATGCGGGTGCGTTCTCGCCGCCGCGCGCCGCGACCGGCTGGGCCTCCCGTACCGGCGCGTCCTCCACGGCAGGCTCGGCCTCGGTCACGGCCTCGGCCCTCGCCGCGGCTCGCCGCTCCAGGAACCTCCGCAGCAACGGCCGTACGGCCTCGCCCACCAGCAGCGCCAGCAGTACGTACAGCGCGAGCGCCAGCCACAGGTAGCCGGGCCAGGCCAGCACCTGCTGGAGCCGGAACGGCAGCCCGGCCCGCCCGCCCACCAGCGCGCCGACCATCAGCAGCGGACCGGCCACGAACACCGCCGTACCGGCGCGGCGGCCCAGGCCCCCGGGTGCCGTGGTGTCGCGGACCAGCCTGCGCCAGACGTACCAGTGCAGGCCAGCCAGGACCGAGAGCACGGCAAGCGCGACGAGCACTCCCAGAACGATCACTTGAGTCACTCCCTATGACGTTCGGCGCAGCACTCTCAGCGATCGGAACCCAATGCCCCCGACCACCGTCCCCAAGACAAAGGACGTTACAGCGAGCAGCAGATGCACCCAGAAGTACCCCGTCGGATCACCGGCGTCGTCGAAGGCGAGGCCGCTCGCGTCCTTCCATAGATTCTTGACGAAAGTGACCCAGATGCCCCAGCTCCACACCCCGAAGGCGAGCAGGAACCAGGACAGGGAGCGGCTGAGCTTCATAGGGCCAGTATCGCTACTGTCCGTTCTGTGGAGCCGTCGGGGTGCGCCGGGGCTGGCTTCCTCTGCCACACCCTGTACGTTCTCGACCGTGCACGCCTTCAAGAAGATCGCCACCGTGGCCGCTTCTGCCAGTTTGCTGGCCATGTCCGTCGCCGTTCCCGCACTCGCGGACGAGAAGCCGGACAAGGACCAGGACGACAAGAAGCCGAAACCACCGGCCACCATGTCGACGGTCGGCGGTACCCGGCTGGGTCAGCCCGGCACCCAGGTGGACCTGGGGGGCGGCGAGGCTCCGGTGCTGCCGAAGAAGGAGAAGCTGACAGCACGCTCCTGGATCGTCGCGGACGCCCAGTCGGGCGAGGTGCTCGCCGCGCACAACGCGCACTGGCGGCTGGCTCCGGCGAGCACCATGAAGATGCTTCTCGCGGACACCCTGCTGCCGAAGTTCCCCAAGACCCGGGAGCACAAGGTCGACCCGTCGGACCTGGAGGGCATGGGGTCGGGCAGCAGCCTGGTCGGTATCAAGGAGAACCAGACGTACACCGCGCATGACCTGTGGCTGGGGGCCTTCCTGCGCTCCGGCAACGACGCCGTACACGTCCTGTGCGCCATGAACGGCGGCAAGGAGAAGACCGTACGGGACATGAACAAGCGCGCCCAGGAGCTCCAGGCGCTCGACACCCATGTGGTCAACCCGGACGGTTACGACGCCAAGGGCCAGGTCTCCAGCGCGTACGACCTCACCCTGATCGCCCGCTCCGGGATGCAGAAGAAGGACTTCCGCGAGTACGCCGCCACGGCGACCGCCAAGTTCCCCGGTGTGGAGAAGAAGGGCGGCAAGAAGGGCAAGCCCTTCGAGATCCAGAACACCAACCGGCTGCTGACGGGCGCGAGCGGAGTGACGCCGTACCCGGGCATCGCGGGCATCAAGAACGGCTCCACCACGCACGCCGGTACGACGTTCACGGGCGTCGCCGAACGGGACGGCACGGTGCTCCTGGTCACCGTGATGAACCCGGACTCGGAGGAAAGCGGCGCCGTCTACAAGGAGACGGCGCGGCTGCTTGACTGGGGCTTCGCCGCGTCCGGGAAGGTCACGCCGGTGGGCGAGCTGGTCCCGCCGCAGAACGTGGACACCAAGCAGTCGGACGCCGCCCCGGCACCCGGCCACGACAACGGCCAGGGCAAGGGCAAGGGCGGCGAGCAGGACGAGAAGGACTCGACGGCGGTCGCGGCGACCGGGCAGGGGGGCTCCGGCGGTCTGGGGATCGCGCTCGCGGTCGTCGGCGGGGTGCTCGCGCTGGTCGGGGCCGGGATGTTCCTGGTCAACCGCCGTTGGCCGGTGCCTGCTTTGGCCCGTCGCCGTCGCGGGCTCCGCCTCCGCCTTCGCCGCTGACGTCTGCCTCCGCTTCCGTCTCCGCCTCCGTTTCCTCTCCCTCTCCCTCTTCCTCTTCCGGTTCCTCTTCCGGATTCGTCGCCGTCCACGCGGCGCAGAAGAGCAGCACCTTCGCCATGAAGTTGATCCACAGCAGCAGCGCGATGGGCACCCCGAACGCCCCGTACATCGACTTCGCCGCGACGCCCTTCATATAGCCGCCGAGCAGCGCCTTGAGGAGCTCGAAGCCGACCGCGCCGATCAGCGCGGCGACGACCAGGCGGCGGTGCGGCGGGTGCACGCCGGGCAGCAGGGTCAGCACGTAGAGCAGGATCAGGAAGGCCGCGAGTACGGCGAACCCGAGTACGGCGACCACCAGCAGCCAGCCGACCGGCCCCTCGTCGTCGAGCCCGACCTCCCGTACGAACCAGAACACCGCGGTGTTGCCGATCGCCGACGCGGCGAGCGAGACGAGCCCGGTGAGACCGAGACCGAACAGCACACCCGCGTCCTTGAGCTTGCGCACGAATACGTTCTCGTCCGTGTCCTCCAAGCCCCAGACGGCGCGCAGCGACTCCCGCATCGAGCCGACCCAGCTGATACCGGTGACCAGCAGCAGCAAGGCCGCGACCAGGCCCACCGTCGCGGCGTTCTGCACCAGCGCCTCGATGTCGAGCTGCTCGGAGATGCCCGGCACCTGCTCGGTCAGCTTGTCCTGAAGCTCCTGTTGCTGCTGGGTACTGAGGGTCGCGGCGGCGATGGCGGCGGCGACGGTGAGCAGCGGAAAGAGGGCGACGAAGCTGGTGAAGGTCATCGCGGCGGCCAGCCGCGTCCAGTGGGCGCGGTCCAAGGTCTCGTACGAGCGCCACGCGTGAGTGGTCATCAGCCACGAGACGATCGGCCCGATCACGGGGAGCTTCTTCAGCCAGTCCATGCGCCCAGAATCCCAGCCAGCACAGTCCTGACCACGCGCCGAAGCCCACGTCGGCGCGTCGCGGCACGCCGTACGTCAGTCGGCGGCGCCGCCGCCTTCGGGCGCCTCGCCCGGTAGTTGCTCGGCAACGTAAGTGCCGCGCCCCTGCACCGTCCACACGACCCCGTCGTCGACAAGCACCGCGATCGCCCGTCGCACCGTCGACCGAGCAAGGCCGTACTCCTGCACCAACCGGGTCTCTGACGCGATCGGACGACCCGGCGCCCAATCCCCACGGGCGATGCGGGCGCGCAGGATCTCGGCGAGCTGTCGGTATGGGGTCACCGGGCCGACGTGATCGATCTCGGCGTTCGGATCTGCGGTCATGATCTCGACGTTACGCGGATGACCACAGATCGACCCTTTGAGATACGTATCGACTCGTCTCGACTCAGGGCGAGACAGGGCGATACAAGTTGCCTTACGCTGCGAAACGAGAAGACCCCCGCGACGCGGCGAACGTCCGGGGGCGTGGCCAACAGCCGTAGCCATAGAGGAGCTGTCAGCAATGCGCATTATCCATGCCCTAATCCTGTGGGCGAGCCTGGAGTTCGGCCTGCGGGGGCACGGCCGACACCGCACCCGCCCCGCCGCACTCCCCGCGCCCTCGCGCCCCGCTCCCGCCGCACCCCGACAACACGCAGCCCGCGCCCGCTCCCCGTACGGACTGGACACACCACTCAACGGCGAGGACACCGCACTGGTCCGCCCGTACCTCGCGGCATACGAGGAGCGGCAAGAACGTGCCAGGCGGCGCCGCCGACGCCTCGCCCTCGTACTCGCAGCCGACTTCGGCATCGACCTCGACGACCACCTGATCGGCACGGAGGCAGCGGCGTGAGCGACGAGGCCTACGTCGCGCTGCTCGACCACGCCGCCGCATGCACCGCGTGCCGCACCGCCCCGGACCTGTGCCCGCACGGCCAGCGCCTCGCGAACGCACTACGGAGCCCTTCGGCGATCTGCTGCCGCTGCGACCGGACCATCAAGCCGGACGAGCCGTACGAGCGCCACATCCACGACCGGGGGACGGGCGCACCCCTGGTCAACTACAGCCACCGCGACGGGTGTACCACCCCGGCACCGGCATCACACCCGAAGCGGGGCCGGTAAGCGGGGCCGGTCCTGGGGCGAGGTCAGCCGACTTCCTTCTCGATCGCCTCGAAGATGTACGCGTCGGTCTCCCGCTGATGGGGACTGTTTGGCCCCCGGTGTGGGATTCGGAAGCAACCGGCCGCTACCAGGTAAGAGGTGGGATGGAGCCGGCCGGATTCGAACCGGCGTCCTCCCACATGCGGTGAAGGCGCGACAACCGCTGCGCTACGAGCCCCATCCCGCTCGTGATCATACGAGCCACCCGCACCCTGCCGCTCTCGAATATTCGAAGGCGACGACAGATCACTCAGGGTGTCCGCGTCACGGAAGTTGAGCCAGAACCCAAGTTCAGGCGCCCCGACACAACTTCCCCTACCGTCACGGTCTCCACCGTACGAGGGAGACGCAAAGCGCTGGCCGCCGCACACGACCTCTCCCAGCTGCGATTCCGCCGCACCACCGACCCGGACAGCAACATCACGGTGTGACGCCCCGCCTCCTGCGACGGCGGCGGTGGCACGTAGCATCTGGTGCGTTTGCTCTGGCTTGGCAAGGTCACAAGGGGGAAGTCATGGCTGGCGGCGGGCGGAACCGCCTCAGCGTGGTCGGCGGATTGCTGGCGGGCGCGGTCTTCGCAATTGGTATCGGACTGGCTCCGGCACCTACCGGTCGCCGGAGAAACTGCCGGCCCTGCCCGGGTGGGAGGGCGTGAAGCCGGACACCTTCTGCGGGGTGAAGGGCCTCCAGCTCCCCGCCACATACCGCAAGGACCTGGAGCGTGTCGGCGGCGAGGGCGGGGCGACGGCCCGCACCTGCGCGTCGGGCCGTGACGGCCGCCCGAAGGATACGGATGTCGACGATCGTCGACCCGACTCAGACTTCGTCCGTGTCCTGCTGCCAGCCTACGTCGAGGCGGAGTTCGAACGCATCGGCTGCGGCCCGGGGAAGGCGAAACTCCCGGCTCCCTGAACTCCCTGAACTCCCTGACGAAGCCTCGCTCACCAGCACTCCCTCTGTCGCGTTCCCGAAAGTAGACAAAGTCATGACGCAGTCGCCGCTTCCCCCGCCCAATCAGCCGCCACCCGGTGGCTTCGGCCCCCCGCAGGACCCCCCGCCCGGAGGATTCGGCAACCCTCAAGGCCCCGGGCCCGGTTACGGCTACCCCCAGATGCCGCCGCCCACCCAGTCGCCGCAGCCGCCCGCCCTGCCCCCATCGCAGCAGCCGACGGATGCCGGGGACCAGCCTGTTTACGGTGCCCTGGCGCAACCGCCGCACTACGGGGCATACCAGCAGCAGCCCACCATGCCGATGCAGCCGCCAGGACCGGGACCGGGACCGGCGGGCCCCGGTGGGGGTAGCGGTGGCAAGAGGTTCAACTCAGCGACGACGGTCGTCATCGCCGCGGTGGTGGCGGTGGCCCTGGTCGTCGGCGGCGGCGTGCTGTACGCATCGAAGTCCGGTGACGACCAGGGCAAGACGGATGAGGCCAAGAGTTCGGCGGGCAAGGACGGCGGCAAGGAGGACACCGAGGGCGGCGGTACCGGCGGCAAAGAGGAGGCACCCTCCAACACCAGCGCCAAGGTGCTCCTCCGGGAGGTGACGCCCGAGATCCCCGAGGACATTCTCTGGGACGCCAGGGGCGCCTGGCTCACCGGCGACGTCTACGCCAAGAGCAACGACAAGGGGGTCGCCGGTTATGACCTGGCCACCGGCGAGGAGAAGTGGATCATCGAGCTCCCGGGCCCGGTGTGCGCGGCGAGTCGCCACGTCAACGAGGACGACCTGACGGCGATCGTCCACCAGAACAAGTGGCCGAAGAAGGAGAGCGATTACGCGGACGCGGACACGTTGTGCACCGAGGTCACGGCCATCGACCTCGCGGCGGGCAAGGAGCTGTGGACCCACACGGTCTCCGGCGGCACCAAGAAGGTGGAGTTCGAGGAGATCACCGTCAGCGGGAACATCGCCGCGGCGGGAGGCACGGGCGGCGGTGCGGCGTACGACATCTCCACCGGAAAGAACCTCTGGAAGCCGAAGGTCACGGACAGCTGCGCGGACGCCGGGTACGGCGGCGGCGCGCAGCTCATCGCGATCCGCAAGTGCGGTGAGTACGAGGATACGAGGATCGAGGTCCAGCTCCTCAAGAAGGACGGCAGGCCCGAGTGGAGCTACCGGCTGCCGGCCGGACTCGAGTACGCCTCGGTCGTCTCCACCGATCCGGTCGCCGTCGCCGTGGAGGACCCGCGCGCGGCCATCGGCGAGGCCAGTCCCGTGGACGTCTTTTCCTTCGACGACGAGGGCGAGCTGCTCACCAAGCTGAGCTTGATGGATGACCTGTACGAGTTCCACTGTGAGGGGGCGATCAGCGTGGAGCGCTGCGTAGCCATGACCGTCGGCAACGGCAAGCTCTATGTCGCGACCACCCAGCACTCCGGCAACAGTGAGTCCGGCCAGACCAACGAAATCGTCGGCTTCGACCTGAAGACCGGCAAGCTCTCGGGTCCCAAGGCCGACGCGGGTGAGCGAGGCAAGATCTACCCCCTGCAGATGGACGGGAGCAACGTCATAGCGTACCGGACCCCGTCCTACGAGAAGGGCGGACAGGTCGTGTCCCTCGACTCCCGGACGATGAAGGAGACGCTCCTGCTGGAGAACCCGGCAGAGGGCTCCGTACGCCAGGCGGAGACCAGCTTCAACTTCCCGGACGAGGGGACCGAGTTCCGCTACGGGAACGGACGGCTGTTCATCTCAGACGACCGGATGAGCGACACGGAGACTCTGCCCGGCCGCGAGGACTATCTGGCGATCGGCTTCGCCGTCGACTGACGCCGACTGACAGCCGGCCGCGGGGACCCGCCCCTGACAGAACGCGCCGCCGCGAATGATGACGACCCGTTCCCAGGTCTGGAAGAGCGGATGGCCGGGCGTAGCGTTGAGCAGTTGGTGGCCGAACTCAAAGCGGCCAAGCCGGTAGAGAAGGAGCAGTTCTGCCGCAGGCCCGCGCCATGCGACTGATGTCGAACGGTTCAACTTGCCTGATCCAGCTGCCGCTTGCCGTAGCTGTGGCTCTCGTCCCGGAGGCCTGCTTCATCTCGCGGTAGCGCTGGCGCCGTCCTCGGTCCTGGACCCACGCCGACATCCCCCAGACCTTCCTCGCCCTCAACTGCGCACATCTGCTGGCGGCGCCTCAGAAAGCAGTGCTGAATCTGAGCCCTCAGCCCGAACCGGCGACCAGTGCCTCGCCGAGCGGGGTGCGGCAGTAGAGCACCGACCGTCCGGACCGGGCGCGGACGAGCAGCCCCGCGCCTCGCAGGATGGCGAGGTGGTCTCCTACCGCGCCGGGTGCCATGGCGAGGCTTCGGGCGAGGTGGCTCGTACTGGCCGGGGCGTCCAGAGCTACCAGCAGCCGGGCTCGGGCCCGGCCGACCAGAGCGGTCAGCGCGTCCGGTCGGGGGATGGTCTCCTGTTCTCCCCACAGGGCGGCGGTGCCGCGGGCACGGTAGATCAGGGTTCTGGGCCAGGGGTCTTCCAGGTGGGCGGCGATGTTCCCGACGAAGACCGAAGGGATCAGCAAGAGCCCGTCCCCGGCGAGGCGGACTGTTCCGACTTGGGGGAAGTGGCCGACCTCGATGCCGCCGGCTTGCCAGGCGATGCTCGGGTGCAGGCTCTCGATCGTCGTGGCCCAGCCGTGTTCGCCGATCACCCCCACCTGGTGCACGACATCGCGCTCACAGATCGCGCGCAGTTGCGGCCAGTCCGTGGCGAGCAGCTCGTGCCACGCCTGGTCCATCGCCGCGGCGATCCTGGAGACGGCGTCCGGCGAGTCCAGCACCGCGCGTACGCGGGGATCACGGGCGGACGGACCGGTGGCGGTGGCGGCGGTGGCGAATTCGTGGCGGGCCGCTTCCCGTGGTGTGGCCCTGATCACGGCCAGGTCGTCCGCCCAGGTCTGGTTGAGGCCGCGCGGGGGCGGGGCGATGAAGTTCGGTCCGCCTTGCGGGATCTGCAGAGCGAGGGCGGCGTTCAAGTCGGTCTCGCGGCGCAGCCGTTCAAAGGCCGGCAGGAGCCGGGTGGCCCAGGCTCGCGGCAGCGGCCGGTCCTGGCCGGCGAGCGAGCGCAGCAGGAAGCAGAGGTCCATCGCGGGCGACAGTGCGAAGCGGCTGCGCAGCAGGTCCTCGACGGAGACTTCGAAGCGCAGCACCCTGCCAGGCTACCGCGGGACGTCTGTTCCGATTCGTCCAGCGACGAATCATTGGTGAGTGGCGTGGGCGCACGTCGAGGCTGGGCGCCATGACCCCGACCGCCGGACCCGCGCAGGGCAGCCACCGTGCCACCTACCGGGAGGTGTTGGCCGAGCCGCGTTTCCGGCTGCTCTTCTCGACCCGCATCGTCGCGATCACCGCGGGCTCGCTGCGGATCACCACGTTCTCGGTGCTGGTCTTCGCGGCCACCGGCTCCGCGCTGTTGAGCGCCGTGGCCTTCGGCATCGGCTTTCTCCCGCAGTTGTTCGGCTCGCTGCTGCTGGGCTCACTGGCTGACCGACTGCCGCCCCGCGCGCTCATCACTGGCGGCTACGCGTTGGAGTGCGCCGCCGCCCTGCTGCTCGCCCTGGTGCGGATGCCGATCGCGGCAAGCCTGGGTGTGGTGGCGCTGGTCGCCCTCGCCACACCGGTGTTCGGCGGCGCGTCGAGCCGTCTGGTCGCGCAGTGGCTGGAGGGCGACGCCTATGTGCTGGGCCGTTCACTGAACAACATCGCTGCCTCTGGCGCGCAGTTGTTCGGTCTGGCGCTGGGAGGTGCGGTCGTCGCGGTACTCGGCCCGCGCCGGGCGCTCGCGCTGAGCGCCGCGCTCTACCTCGGCTGCGCGCTCGCTGTCCGCATCCGGCTGCCCCGGCTGCAGCTGGGAGAGTTCGGCGGCATTCCCGGCAGCGCTCGGGGCGATGGCGGGGCCGTCCGGGCAAGCCTGCACGGTGCAGGTCTGCTGCTGCGCGGGCGCACGGTGCGACGACTGATGCTGGCCCAGTGGCTACCGCCCGCGTTCGTAGCGGGCGCGGAAGGCCTGATCGTCGCCTACGCGGGAGGACGCCACTTCGCGCCCGGCTGGTACGCGGTGCTGATGGGCTGCCTGCCGGTCGGCATGCTGGTCGGTGACCTGCTGGTCGGTCGGCTGCTACGGCCGCCCACCCGGGAGCGACTGGTCGTCCCGTTGATTGCGCTGATGGGACTGCCGCTGGTCGGCTTCGCTGCCGAACCCGGAGTGGGCGTCTCGTCCTGTCTGCTGCTGCTCTGCGGCTTCGGATTCGCCTACGGTCTCGGCCTGCAACGGCCGTTCCTGGACGCCCTGCCACAGCATGGCCAGGGCCAGGCCTTCGGCCTGCTCGGCTCCGGCAGCATGACGCTACAGGGCGTCGGGCCAGTCTGCTTCGGCTCGGTGGCCGCAGGCATCGGAACAGGCCGCGCCATCGCCCTGGCAGGCTGCGCGGCGGCGCTCACCGCCAGCTGGATTCTCACCTGGCACCCGCCCACACATCCCGGTCCCCGGTCCCCGTCCCGAACTACCCAACGGGATCTTGAGACCACGAACAACCCATGGAAGGTTCATGCCGCATGACCGATAAATTCGCGAAGGACAACCTGCACGGGAGACTGCGGCGGGACCGCGAGGCGCTGCTCTGGAAACTCGACGGCTTGTCCGAATACGACGCCCGCCGACCTTTGACAGCGACCGGGACCAACCTCCTCGGCCTGGTCAAACACGTGGCCACCGTCGAGGCCAGGTACTTCGGCGAGGTCTTCGACCGCCCCTCCCCGGAACCGCTGCCCCGGTGGCAGGACTCCGACGGCAGCGACCAGTGGGCGGCCGAGGACGAGACCCGCGATCAGATCATCGGGTTCTACCGGCGTACGTGGGAACACTCGGACGCGACGATCAATGAGCTTCCCCTCGACGCCCCCGGCCACGTGCCGTGGTGGCCGGAGCCTTATCCCAACACGAACCTGTTCGCCATCATGGTCCACGTCCTCGGCGAGTCCATCCGGCACGCCGGGCACGCCGACATCCTGCGCGAGGGCCTCGACGGCCGGACCGGGCTGCGCGCCGAACACGAGCAGCAGATCGATGAGGAAGCCCGTGCCGCCTACCGCGCGAAGATCGAGCGGGCCGCCAGGACGGCCGCATCCATAAAGGCTTAGTCGGACATACCAGGCAGCCTCAGGGGCCGAAGGGGCGCGGAGTCAGTTCGCGGGCCGCTTCCGCCAGTGAAGCCATCGCTGCCCGTTGCAGGCCGGGGCCGAACGTGATGCGGGTCGCGCCTGCCTCGCCCAGCGTGCGCACGCTCGAACCGTCGGGGCCCGCGAACGCGTTGAGGGGGCCGTCGATGGCCGCCCGCAGCTCTGGCAGCGCCTCGGGCGGGGCCAGGATCGGGTAGACGCAGTCCGCCCCGGCCGCCACGTACAGGCGTGCCCGGGTGATCGCCGCCGTCACGGGATCGGCCGACCCCCGTACGAACGTGTCCACGCGTGCGTTGAGGAAGAGCCGATCCCCCGCCTCGGCCCTTACCTCCGCCAGCCAGTCCGCGTGGCGCCGCGGGTCCTTGAGGACGCCGTCGACTGAGTCCTCAAGGTTTATGCCGACCGCGCCGGTGTCCAGGACCCGTGCGACCAGCTCCTTGGGAGCGAGGCCGTAGCCGGACTCGATGTCCGCTGAGACCGGTACGGAGACGGCCCGTACGATCCGGGTCACCGCCGCGAACATCTCCTCGGCGGGCGTGGACCCGTCCTCGTAGCCGAGGGAGGCCGCGATTCCGGCGCTGGGCGTCGCGAGGGCCGGGAAACCGGCCTCCTCGAAGACCCGGGCGCTGGCGGCGTCCCAGGGGCCTGGCAGGACCAGCGGGTCGCCGGGGGCGCGGTCGTGGTGCAAGGTCCGGAAGGTGTCCACCGGCACAGCCATAGCTATCTCGCGTCCGTCTCTACTTGAAGTCGCCGGGCTTGTAGTGGCCCGGGACCATACGGGTGCTGACGGCGAAGCGGTTCCAGGCGTTGATCGTGATGATCTGGGCGAGCAGATGGGACAGCTCCTGCTCGTCGAAGTGCTCGGCGGCCTTCGCGTAGACCTCGTCCGGTACGAAGCCGTCGGTGAGGACGGTGACCGCCTCGGTCAGCTCGATCGCCGCGAGCTCCTTGGCCGTGTAGAAGTGCTGGGACTCCTGCCAGGCGCTGAGCTGGATGATCCGCTCGACGGTCTCGCCCTGGTCGAGGGCGTCCTTGGTGTGCATGTCGAGGCAGAACGCGCAGTGGTTGAGCTGCGAGGCGCGGATCTTGACCAGTTCGGCGATGACGGGGTCCACTCCTTTCGCGGCGGTGGCCTCGAACCTCGCCATGGCCCGGTAGACCTCGGGGGCGTTCTTGGCCCAGTCGAATCGTGGGGTGTGCTCGGGTGCGTAATGCGTGGTCATGGGTACGAACTTAGCGGCGGGGCAGCCCAAGGGTATGGTCCATTTCCATGCCGGAAAACTGGGCCAATCTCGGCGTCGATCTGCATCTGGACGTGGGCACTTCAGGCGTACGGAAGGGGCTGACCGACGCCCTGCGCGAAGCCGTACGCGGCGGGCGGCTCGCCCCCGGCACCCGGCTGCCCTCCTCGCGTTCGCTCGCCGTTGACCTGGGCATCGCGCGCAACACGGTGGCTGATGCGTACGCGGACCTGGTGGCCGAGGGGTGGCTGACCGCGCGGCAGGGCTCGGGGACGCGGGTCGCCGAGCGGTCGGTGCCCCGGCCCCTCGCGGCGCCGCTGCCGCCGCGGAGCAGCGGCCCGGTGACGTACAACCTGCTGCCCGGCTCCCCCGACCTCGCCTCGTTCCCGCGCGCCGAGTGGCTCAAGGCCGCCCGGCGCGCGCTGGCCGCGGCGCCCAACGAGGCGCTCGGCTACGGCGATCCGCGCGGGCGCGTCGAGCTGCGTACCGCGCTCGCCGACTATCTGGCGCGGGCCCGTGGCGTCTACGCCGACCCGGACCGGATCGTCGTCTGCTCCGGCTTCGCGCACGGGCTGGCGCTGGTGGCGAAGGTGCTGCGGGAGCGCCGGGTGCGGGAGGTCGCGGTGGATTCGTACGGGCTCGATGTGCACTGGGACGTGCTGAGGTCGGCGGGGTTGCGGCTGCCGCCCTTGGCGTTCGACCTCCTCGGTACCCGTACCGAGGAGCTGGCGGCGATGCGGCCGGGGGCGGTGCTGCTGACGCCCGCGCACCAGTTCCCGATGGGGATGCCGCTGTCGCCGGGGCGGCGGGCGGAGGCCGTGGAGTGGGCGCGGCGCGGCGGCGGGCTGATCCTGGAGGACGACTACGACGGCGAGTTCCGGTACGACGGTCAGTTGGTCGGCGCGTTGCAGAGCCTGGACCCGGACCGGGTGGTCTACATGGGGACGGCCAGCAAGTCCCTGGCGCCGGGACTGCGGCTGGGCTGGATGGTGCTGCCCGGCTCCCTCGCGTCCCCCGTGGCCAAGGCCAAGGGACCCGAGGACTGGGCCTGCGGGACCCTGGACCAGCTGACGCTCGCGGAGTTCCTGACCTCGGGGGCGTACGACCGCCATGTGCGCGGCGCCCGGCTGCGCTACCGCAGGCGGCGCGACCAACTGGTGGCGGCGGTGCGAGAGCGCGCGCCGGAGGTGACGGTGAGCGGGATCGCGGCCGGGTTGCACGCGGTGCTCGAACTCCCGCCGGGCACCGAGCAGTCGGTGCTGCGCGGGGCCGCCTGGCAGCGGCTCGGCGTCCTCGGCCTCAGCCGGTTCCGCCACCCGGACGCCGATCTGCCCGCGCGCGACGCGGTGGTCGTCGGCTATGGGACACCCCCGGACCACGCGTGGGCGGGGGCGCTGGACGCGCTGTGCGGGGTGCTGCCGTAGGGCATGCTGGGCTCGAACACACGCAACCAACCACGGGGGATGGCAGAGATATGACGAGGCGTCAACGCAACCGGCAGCTGAAGACGGGTGGCGTGGTGCTCACCGCGACGGCTGTCCTGATGACCGCACTCGCGGCGTGCGGCTCCAGCACCAAGAAGTACTGCGTGGACGAGGACGACTTCCGCGCGGGCCGCGGCTATCGCGTGATCAACAAGAAGTACTGCTCGGACTCGGACAAGACCAAGGTGTCGGACTCCTCGAGTCTCAAGATCAAGGGCGTCGTCTCGGACCCGGAGTGGTACTACAAGGGCAAGAAGAAGAAGGGCTGGGCCAAGGGCGGCACCTTCAACAAGCCTGGTTAGAGCGCGTCGCGGGACCCGGGGCGGCGACGCGGCGCCCCGGGTCCCGCGCGGACCGTGCGAGCCGCGCGGGCCGTACGGCTCGGTGCGAACCGCGCGGGCCGTACGGCTCGGTGTCAGTCGGCTACGTACTGCCGCAGGTTCGCGGGCTTGAGGCCCGCCGCGTCCGCGGCGTCGAGTGCGCGGGTCAGGTCGGCCTCCAGCGTCGGGCCCATGTGCAGCAGGATGATGTCCCCCGACTCCAGCTCACCGGTGGGCTGCTGGCCCCAGGACAGGTCCTGGCTCCACATCACCAGGGCCTCGGCGCCACAGGCGCGGGCGACCTTCCGGGTGTCCTCGTTGTAGAAGGGCCAGGGGTACGTCGCCCCGCCCGAGGGGCGGAAGAGGCGGGGGCTGTCGCCGAAGGCGGCCAGTTGCCGGTCGCGGGCGTCGCACAGCTCCGCGCGCTGGTCCTGGTAGCTGAGCTTGGTCAGGTCGGGGTGGTTGACGGTGTGGTTCTCGACCCGGGAGGGCCCGCTCGCCAGCAGCGAGCGGTAGTACTCCGGGTACGCCTCATACGCGCCGGGCAGCAGGAAGAGCGAGGCCGGGATCTGGCGGTCCATCAGGAGCTTGCGCGCTCCGGCGGCCTGGTCGGCGCCCCAGCCGTCGTCGATCGTGATGAAGACGACCGGGTCTTCGGTGTCGACCTTGGTGACGACGGGGACGGGCTCCGGCCAGGCCGACCCGCCAGGCACCGACTCGCCTGGCGCCGAAGCGGCACCGGCCGCCGCTGCCGGGCCAGCGAGGCCCAGGAGCATCAGAACGGGTACGAGGACGGCGAGTGTTACTCGGGTTACTCGGGTTCTCCGCATGAGCCGCATCATTGGTCCAGACCAACTCTGCTGTCAACGCCCCGAATTCGGCCTCACACGCCGCCCTCGCCGCCCTCCCCCACCGGTGAGATCAGCCCGCCAGCACCGCCCGCAGCTGGTCGAGCCCCCAGTCCAGGTCCTCCTTGCTGATCACCAGCGGCGGCGCGATCCGGATCGTCGAGCCATGGGTGTCCTTGACCAACACCCCCTTGGCCATCAGCTTCTCGGAGATCTCCCGGCCCGTGCCGTACACCGGGTCGATGTCCACGCCAGCCCACAGCCCGCGCCCGCGCACCTCACGTACCGCCCCGGTGCCGGTGAGCAGCCCCAGCTCGCGGTGCAGATGCTCGCCCAGTTCGGTGGCCCGCTGCTGGAACTCGCCGGTCCGCAGCATCGCGACCACCTCAAGACCCACCGCACAGGCCAGCGGGTTTCCGCCAAAGGTCGAACCATGCTCGCCCGGCCGGAACACCCCGAGCACCTCCGCGCTGGACACCACCGCGGAGACCGGCACCACACCCCCGCCCAGCGCCTTGCCCAGGACGTACATATCGGGCACGACACCCTCATGCTCACAGGCGAAGGTCCGGCCCGTACGCCCCAGACCGGACTGGATCTCGTCCGCGATGAACAGGACGTTCCGCTCCCGCGTCAGCTCACGCACCCCCGCCAGGTAACCGGCCGGGGGCACCAGCACGCCGGCCTCGCCCTGGATGGGTTCGAGCAGTACGGCCACGGTGTTCTCCGAGACCGCCTTCTCCATCGCCGTCAGGTCGCCGTACGGCACGATCTCGAAGCCCGGCGTGTAGGGCCCGAAGTCGAGCCTGGCCTCCCGGTCGGTCGAGAAGCTGATGATCGTGGTCGTCCGGCCATGGAAGTTGTTCCCGGCGACGACGATCTTCGCGGCGCCCTCCTTGACGCCCTTGACGCGATACCCCCACTTCCGGGCGGTCTTCACCGCGGTCTCCACCGCCTCCGCCCCGGTGTTCATCGGCAGCACCATCTCCATGCCGCACAGCTCGGCCAACCGCGTACAGAAGTCCGCGAACCGGTCGTGATGGAAGGCCCGCGAAGTGAGCGTGACCCTCTCCAGCTGGGCCTTGGCCGCGTCGATCAGCCGCGGGTTGCCGTGGCCGAAGTTCAGCGCCGAGTACCCGGCGAGCATGTCGAGATAGCGACGGCCCTCGACATCCGTCAACCACGCGCCGTCGCCCGTCGCGACGACGACGGGCAGCGGGTGGTAGTTGTGCGCGCTGTGGGCCTCGGTCGCGGCGATGGCATTCGCCGTGGCGCTCGCCGTGGCATTCGCCGTGGCGTCCGCCGTCGAGGACGGCTGGCCTGTTGCAGTCGTACGAGACACGGGATCTCCGTTCGTTCTGCGATGTGATGTGGGGCAGGTGGTTCCGCGGTGTGGGGCGGGGGTGGTGCCCACTTTCTATCGTCGCTCGCATGCTGGACGAAGAAACCTCGCCCGGCGTCGCCGGGTAGTCTGCCCCCAGGATCGTGACTGGCGTGCTGGGATGGGATGGACCATCGGGGAGCGGTCCTTGAACTGTGTGCCGCGCGCCTGGGCCGACCCGTGTACGAACGTCACGTCCGGAGGTCCGTCCGTCATGCCAGAGCCCACCCATCCCGCCGCGTCCCCCGCCTTCCGTAACGCCCTCGAAGTGATCCGCGGGGTCGAGCCGCGCGTCGCCGACGCCATCAGCCAGGAGCTCGCCGACCAGCGCGAGATGCTCAAGCTGATCGCCAGCGAGAACTACGCGTCCCCCGCCACGCTGCTCACCATGGGCAACTGGCTGAGCGACAAGTACGCCGAGGGCACCGTCGGCCGCCGCTTTTATGCGGGCTGCCGCAACGTCGACACCGTCGAGGCCCTCGCCGCCGAACACGCCCGCGAACTCTTCGGCGCCCAGCACGCCTACGCCCAGCCGCACTCCGGCATCGACGCCAACCTCGTCGCCTTCTGGGCCGTACTCGCCCAGCGCGTCGAGGCCCCCGCCCTGGAGCGCGCGGGCGCCCGCCAGGTCAACGACCTCTCCGAGCAGGACTGGGCCGAACTCCGCGGCGAGCTCGGCAACCAGCGCATGCTCGGCATGTCCCTGGACGCGGGCGGCCACCTCACCCACGGCTTCCGCCCCAACATCTCAGGCAAGATGTTCGACCAGCGCAGCTACGGCACCGACCCGGCCTCCGGCCTGCTGGACTACGAGGCCCTGCGCAAGACCGCCCGCGAGTTCCGGCCCATGATCATCGTGGCGGGTTACTCGGCCTACCCCCGGCTGGTGAACTTCCGGATCATGCGGGAGATCGCCGACGAGGTGGGCGCGACCCTGATGGTGGACATGGCCCACTTCGCTGGCCTGGTCGCGGGCAAGGTCCTGACCGGCGACTTCGACCCCGTACCGCACGCGCAGATCGTGACCACCACCACCCACAAGTCCCTGCGCGGCCCGCGCGGCGGCATGGTCCTGTGTGACTCCACGCTGGCCGACCAGGTCGACCGTGGCTGCCCGATGGTGCTCGGGGGTCCGCTGCCGCATGTGATGGCGGCCAAGGCCGTGGCGCTCGCCGAGGCCCGTCAGCCCTCCTTCCAGGGCTACGCCCAGCGGGTCGTCGACAACTCCCGCGCGCTGGCCGACGGCCTGATGCGCCGGGGCGCGACCCTCGTCACCGGCGGCACCGACAACCACCTCAACCTGATCGACGTCGCCTCCTCCTACGGCCTCACCGGCCGCCAGGCCGAATCCGCCCTCCTCGACTCGGGCGTGGTCACCAACCGCAACGCCATCCCGGCCGACCCCAACGGCGCCTGGTACACCTCCGGCATCCGCATCGGCACCCCCGCGCTGACCACGCGCGGGCTCGGGGCGCGGGAGATGGACGAGATCGCCGCGCTGATCGACACCGCGCTCACCGTCGCCAAGCCCGGCACCACCAGCAAGGGCGCGCCCTCCAAGGCGCAGTACGTGCTGGACCCGAAGACCGCGGACGAGATCTCCCAGCGAGCCACCGACCTGCTCACGGACTTCCCGCTCTACCCGGGCATCGACCTGAGCTGAGCGGACAGCAGCGGCGGCAGCGGCGGACGGGCGGAGGCGCACCAGTACCAGCGCCCCGCCCGCCCGTCTGCCCGTCAGCCCGTCTGCCCGTCCGCCCGTCCGCCCGCCGCCCGTCCGTGCTCCCCGCGCGCCCCCGCGCGCTCCCCCATGTGTTCCCCGTCTCATTCCCCACGCTCCGCCGCTCGTCGGCGGCCCGGCACCGGCCACCTGAGCCCGAACCGGCCACGGCACCTGAGAGAATGAGCGCATGGCCTCTGATCGTCCCCGCGCGCTCTCCGGTATCCAGCCCACCGCAGGTTCGTTCCACCTCGGGAACTACCTCGGTGCGATCCGTCAGTACGTCGCCCTGCAGGAATCCCATGACGCGTTCTACATGGTCGTCGACCTGCACGCGATCACCATTCCGCAGGATCCGGCCGAGCTGCGCGCCAACACCCGGCTCGCCGCCGCCCAACTGCTGGCGGCCGGTCTCGACCCCGAGCGCTGCACCCTCTTCATCCAGAGCCACGTCCCCGAGCACACGCAGCTCGGCTGGGTGATGAACTGCCTCACCGGTTTCGGCGAGGCCTCCCGGATGACGCAGTTCAAGGACAAGTCCGCCAAGCAGGGCGCGGACCGCGCCACCGTCGGACTGTTCACCTACCCGGTACTCCAGGTCGCCGACATCCTCCTCTACCAGGCCGACCAGGTCCCGGTCGGCGAGGACCAGCGCCAGCACGTCGAGCTCACCCGCGACCTCGCCGAGCGCTTCAACACGCGTTTCGGACAGACCTTCACGGTCCCGGCCCCGCACATCGTCAAGGAGGTCGCCAAGATCTACGACCTCCAGGACCCGGCGGTCAAGATGAGCAAGTCCGCCTCCACGCCCAAGGGCCTGGTCAACCTGCTCGACGAGCCCAAGACCACGGCCAAGAAGATCAAGAGCGCGGTCACCGACACCGGGTCCGAGATCCGCTTCGACGCCGAGCACAAGCCGGGTATCAGCAACCTCCTCACCATCTACTCCACCCTCACGGACACCGGAATTCCGGAACTTGAGCAGAAGTACGAGGGCAAGGGCTACGGTGCGCTGAAGACGGACCTCGCCGAGGTGATGGTGGAGTTCGTCACACCGTTCCGCGCTCGCACCCAGGAGTACCTGGACGACCCGGAGACGCTGGACTCGATCCTCGCCAAGGGCGCGGAAAAGGCCAGGGCCGTCGCCGCGGAGTCCCTCGCCCAGGCGTACGACAAGGTGGGCTTCCTGCCCGCCAAGCACTGACCGGACCAACACCAGCACCAGCACCGCCACCACCACCAGCACGCGACGACCGCACATGGAGGAGAACGACGTGGGGACCGTAACGCTCGGCGTTTCGATCGCGGTCCCGGAGCCCTATGGCAGCCTGCTCCAGGAGCGGCGAGCGGGCTTCGGCGACCCCGCGGCATACGGCATCCCCACCCACGTCACCCTGCTCCCCCCGACCGAGGTAGCGGCCACGTCGGTGCCCGCCATCGAGGCGCATCTCGCGGAGGTGGCGGGCGCGTCCCGCCCCTTCCCGATGCGGCTGTACGGCACCGGCACCTTCCGGCCGCTGTCGCCGGTCGTCTTCGTCCAGGTCGCCGAGGGCGCCGCGGCCTGCACCTGGCTACAGAAGCAGGTCAGGGACGCGTCGGGCCCGGTCGCCCGGGAGCTGCAGTTCCCGTACCACCCGCATGTCACGGTGGCGCACGGCATCGCCGACGAGGCGATGGACCGGGCGTACGACGAGCTCAGCGAGTACGCCGCCGACTGGTCCTGCACCGGGTTCGCCCTGTACGAGCAGGGGCCCGACGGCGTCTGGCGCATGCTCCGCGAGTTCGGCTTCGGCTCCCCGACGGTCCCCGCGCAAGCCGACGCCCCAGAGGCCGAGGCCCCGTCAGCGCCTCGGGGTACGCTCCCCGCCCACTGACACAGCCGTGCCGGGCGCCCCACCACGGGGGCACCCGGCACCGGTCACTGTGCTACCGCGTCACTTCTTCGGGATCCACTGCTCCCAGGTGGACTTGTTCTCCTTGACCCACTTCTCGGCAGCCTTCTCCGGGGTCATCTTGTCCTTGGCCACGTACTTGGCCACCAGGTTCTGGTCGTCCGTCGACCAGTTGAAGTTCTTCAGGAACTCGGCGGCGTCGCCGCCTTCCTTGGCGAAGTCCGCGTTCATCCACTTCTGCAGGGGAACGTCAGGGTAGGCGCACTCGATCTTCTTGGCGTCCTTGTCACAGCCTTCCTTGTACTCAGGAAGCTTGACCTCGACCAGGTCCATGGTCGCGTTCATCCACTGCGGGGTCCACCAGTAGGTGAGGAAGGGCTTCTTGTTCTTGTAGAGCTGCTCAAGCTGCGCCAGGTGGGTGGCCTCGGCTCCGGCCTCGATCGGCTTGTAGTTCAGATCGAGGTTCTTGATCAGCGCGTTGTCGTGCGAGACGTACGACGGGTCGCCCTTGATGAACTGGCCCTTGTCGCCGCTCTCCGGTGTCTTGAAGAGATCGGCGTACTTGTTGAGGTTCTTGTAGTCGGTGATGTCCGGGTTCTTGTCGGCGACGTACTTCGGCACGAACCAGCCGATGTGACCCGTCACGCCAAGCTCACCGGCGGAGACGATGGTCTTGTTGCCCTCGACGTACCGCTTGACCTCCTTGGGGTGGCCCCAGTCCTCAAGGATGGCGTCGATCTTGCCCTGACTCATATCGTCCCAGGCCGGAGTCTCATCCATCTGCTTGGTCTCGACCTTGTAGTCGAGCTCGTTCTCCAGCAGGTACTTGGCGACAGCGGTGTTCACCTCCGCACCGACCCAGGTGGGCGTGTGCAGGCTGACGGTCTTGTCGTCGGAGCCGGTGTCGGCGGCACTGCAGGCGCTCAGGGCGAGCAGGGCCAGTGCGCCGGTGGCGGCGATGCCGGTTCTACGGAGACGGGCGGTGTGGTTCTTGTTCATGACGTACTGACTTCCTTAAATGGGGGGGAACAGCTGGTGAGCGGGGACGCTCACTGGGGTTTGCGCGCAGCGGACGGCTGCGTCAGCTTGTCGAGCATCAGGCCGAGGCAGACGATGCCCACGCCAGCGGTCAGACCCGTGCCGAGCTCGCTGGCTGTGAGGCCCTTGACGACGTCGAAGCCGAGGCCGCCACCGCCCACCAGGCCGCCGATGACGACCACCGCGAGGACCAGGACCACGCCCTGGTTGACAGCGACCAGCAGCGCGGGCCTGGCCAGCGGCCACTGGACCTGGCGGATCTGCTGCCAGGTGGTGGCGCCGAGCGAGCGGGAGGCCTCCAGCGTGGCCGGGGCGACGTTCTTCAGGCCCTGGGTGGTGATCCGGACCACGGCGGGCAGGGCGTAGACGGCCGCCGCGGTCACCGCCGCCACGCGACCCGCGTTGAAGAGCTGCACCACGGGGATGAGGTAGATGAACTGCGGCAGCGTCTGCATGGTGTCGAAGACCGGACGCAGCAGCTTCTCGGCCCAGCCCACTCGGGCGGCCAGGATGCCCAGCGCGAAGCCGAGCAGCAGTGCGATCGCGACAGCGACGAGGACCTGGGACAAGGTGTACATCGACGGGCCCCAGATGCCCAGCATCCCGATGCACGCCAGCGCCAGTACGGCGGTCACCGCACCGCGCCACGTGCCGACCAGCCAGGCCAGGGAGGCCGCGAGAAGCATGACCGACCACCAGGGCAGGGCCTGCAGACCGTCGTTCAGCGGAGCCAGCACCCAGGTCGTCAGGTTCCCTGCCCAGGCGGACGTGCCGCCGAGCACCGGAACATCCTGGTAGAAGTTGTTGACTACCCATTCCATGGCGCTGTTGAGCGGTGCCGTGACATCCACGGTCCAGCTCTCGGGCCAACTCCGGGAGAGGATCTGGCCGAGAGCCAGCGCTACGGCTCCCACCATGGCGGCGATACCGGCGGCCCACCGACCGGTGGCTGCTCCGGATCGCTCACCCGCCGCCGCGGTCGTTCGGTCCAGCCAGACGGCGATCAGCACGATGGCCAGGCCCGCGACGAGTCCCTGCCCGAAGTCCCGGCTCTTCAAGGCCGAGTAGATGCTCTCGCCCAGGCCACCCGCGCCGACGACGGCGGCGATGACCACCATGGACAGCGCCATCATGATCGTCTGGTTGAGGCCGAGGAGCATCTCCTTGCGGGCCAGCGGCAGCCGAGCTGTCCACAGCCGCTGCCACGGAGTCGACCCGAGTGAACGGGAGGCCTCAAGCACCGCGGGGGCACCGCCGCGCAGGCCCAGCGAGGTGAGGCGCACCATCGGCGGAACGGCGTAGATGACCGTGGTGATCAGCGCGGACGGGGTGCCGGTGCCAAAGATCAGGACGAGTGGCAGCAGGTACGCGAAGGAGGGCAGCACCTGCATGGTGTCCAGGACAGGCCGCAAAAGCCGCTGCGCCGTATCGGAGAGCCCGGCGGCGAGCCCGAGCAGCGTGCCCAGCACAGCGGCCGCGGTGACGGCGACCACCATCAGCGCCAGGGTCTCCATCGCCGGGGACCACAGGTCGACCAGGCCGATCGCGGCGAGTGCTCCGACGGCGATGCCCGCCGTCTTCAGCCCCTTACGGCCCGCACCCGCGACGTACCAGGCGAGGGCGGCCGCGATACCCAGCACACCGGCCCAGCCGAGTGACTCGAGCAGGTTGTGTACGCCGTCCACCGAGTCGGTGGCGACATTGGATATGTGCAGCAGGAAGTAGAGGAACAGGGGGTGGGTCTGGCGGTTTTCGATGACCCAGTCGGCGAACGAGTCCAGCGGAGTGACGGCGTCGACGCCCAGGCTGTCCGGCCAGCCGCCACTCCACAGCAGGGCGCTGGTCGGCAGCAGCAGCGCGAGGCCGAGCAGCACGAGCCAGGTCACCGGCAGCGGTCCCCGGGGGGTGGTTCCCTGCCGCTCGTCTTCCGCGCCGCTGCCCGTGTCGGCGCTCCCTCCCTTGGCGGCTGCCTTCTCAGCAGTGGTCGCACTCATGCCTGAACCACGTCTTCCGCGGCCTGTTCCGGTGTGGCGGGCAGCCCGATGCCCGCCACCACGGCGAGCAGCCGCTCGTGATCGACAACGCCGAGCAGCTTCCCGTCCGACACGACCCGCGCCGGGGCGCCTCCACGGGCGACAGCCTCGATTCCCTGGGCGACGGTGGCGTCGGGAGGCAGCGCCGCCCCGGTGTCGGCCTCGCCGTCGTGCGGTGGGCGCATGGCCCTGGCCACCGTGACGACCTGTTCGCGCGGCACATCACGGACGAAGTCCCGCACGTAGTCGTTGGCGGGGCTGTCCACGATCTCCTCGGGCGTGCCCAGCTGCACGATCTCGCCGTCACGCATCAGCGCGATGCGGTCACCCAGCTTGAGCGCCTCGGAGAGGTCGTGGGTGATGAAGACCATGGTGCGGCCCTCGTCGCGGTGCAGGCGGATGACCTCTTCCTGCATATCGCGACGGATCAGGGGGTCGAGGGCGCTGAACGGCTCGTCGAAGAGCAGCACTTCGGGGTCGACGACGAGTGCGCGGGCCAAACCCACGCGTTGCTGCTGCCCGCCGGAGAGCTGGTCGGGGCGGCGCTCGCCCAGACCGTCGAGGCCAACCTTCGCCACCATCGCGGCGGCGCGGTCGCGGCGTTCCTGCTTGGCCATGCCCTGGATCTCCAGGCCGTAGGCAATGTTGTCCAGAACAGTGCGGTGCGGCAGCAGGCCAAAGTGCTGGAAGACCATGGAGACACGGTTTCTCCGCAGCGCGAGGAGTCGCTTCTTGTCCATGGCGCGGACGTCCTCGCCATCCATGGAGAGCGTGCCGCTGGTCGGCTCGATCAGCCGGGTCAGGGTGCGTACCAGCGTGGACTTGCCCGACCCGGACAGGCCCATGACGACGAAGACCTCGCCCTTGCGGACGTCGAAGGAGACATCGCGTACGGCGGCGGTACAGCCGGTGCGCTCGCGCAGTTCGGCCGTGCTCAGGTCGGTGAGTGAGGCGTCGCCGGGGATGCGGTCGGCCTTGGGGCCGAAGACCTTCCACAGGTTGCGGACGGTGAAGACGGTGTCGGCGTCAGCGGGCACGCCCCCGGGTATGGGCTCGGGGGTGGCTTTGTCGAGGATCGCGGTCATCGGTTATCACTTCCGGTCAGCAGGTCCGCGCACTTCTCGCCGACCATCAGCACGCCGATCATGGGGTTCACGGCGGGCATGGTCGGGAAGACGGAGGCGTCGGCGATACGGATGCCGTCGAGGCCGCGGATGGTCAGGTCGGGGGCGACCACGGCGAGTTCGTCGTCGGCCGCGCCCATCTTGCAGGTGCCCGCGGGGTGGTAGACGGTGTGCGCCACCTTGCGCGCGTACGCACTGATCTCTTCGTCAGTGGTGATCTCGGGGCCCGGGCAGACCTCGCGCTTCAGCCAGTGGGCGAGCGGTTCGGTCTTGGCGATCTCGCGGGCGATCTTGATGCCGTCGACGAGGGTGTTGCCGTCGTAGTCGTCCTCGTCCGTGAAGTAACGGAAGTCGAGGGCGGGCTTGACCTCGGGGTCCGCACTCGTGAGGTAGAGGCGGCCGCGGCTCTTGGGCTTGGGGATGTTCGGCGTCATCGACACGCCGTGTTCGGGGCGTTCGTACCCCAGGCGCTCGGGGTTGTCGGTGAACGGGATCTGGTAGAAGTGGAACATCAGGTCGGGGCCCTGGAATTCGGGGTCCCGCTGGACGAACAGTCCGGCGTCGCTGTCCATCGCGGAGTTCTCGGGTATCGGCCCGTCGGTCTCCCAGACGATGACCGACTCGGGGTGGTCGAGCAGGTTCTCGCCGACTCCCGGCAGGTCCACGACGACCGGGATGCCCAGCGCCTCAAGGTCCTTGCGGGGTCCGATGCCGGAGTGCATCAGCAGGCGGGGGGTGTCCACCGCGCCCGCGCAAACCAGCACTTCACGGTGGGCCTGGACGAGGATCTCCGCGCCGTCCTTGGTGCGGACGTGCACGCCCCGCGCGTGGGTGCCGTCGAGCTCCAGCTGGTACGCCCAGGTCTCCAGCTTGATGTGCAGGTTCGGGCGGTCACCGGCCTCGATGTGCGGGTGGAGGTACGCGACAGAGGCGCTGGAGCGCTTGTTGTTCTCGGGGTGGTACGCGAGGTCGAAGAAGCCGACGCCGTCGGCGAAGGGCTTCTTGTTGAAGCCCTCGACGCGCGGCACGCCGAGCGCGGCCTGGGCGGCGTCGACGAAATCCCTGGCTATCGCGTTGCGGTCCTTCTCGTCGACGGCGACGATGTTGTTGCGCAGCTTCGGGAAGTACGGGTCCATGGCCGCGGCGTTCCAGCCGTCGGCGCCGTTCGCCTCCCACTCGTCCCAGTCGGACGGCAGCGGCTTGAACGAGATCAGCGTGTTGTGCGAGGAGCAGCCGCCCAGGACCCGGGCCCGGCTGTGCCGGATGTGCGAGTTGCCGCGAGGCTGCTCGACGGTCGGGTAGTCGTAGTCCAGGTCCCCGCCGAGCAGGCCGAGCCAGCGGCGCAGGGTGAGGACGTCGGGGCGGTCGATGTCGCTGGGACCGCCTTCGATGACCGCGACGGTGACATCCGGGTTCTCGGTGAGGCGCGAGGCGATGACCGAACCGGCGGTGCCGCCACCGATGACCACGTAGTCGTATATCTCGGTGGTCTCGTACTGAGGCATGTTCTGTGCTGCTCCACTCCGTGCGATGCCGCAAAGTGCTGCGCGTGTCAGGGGGTGGTACGGGTCGTACCGCGTCGTACGACCCGTACGGGAACGTGTGAGGGTCTGGGAGAGTCAGGCGCTAACCGGCGAACCAGCGCACCGGCTCCGGCGCGAGGTTCTGGTAGATGTGCTTGCTCTCGCGGTACTCGGCGAGACCGGCCGGACCGAGCTCGCGGCCGACGCCCGACTTGCCGAAGCCGCCCCACTCCGCCTGCGGCAGGTAGGGGTGGAAGTCGTTGATCCAGACCGTGCCGTGGCGCAGCCGGGCGGCCATCCGGCGGGCGCGTCCGGCGTCCGCGGTCCAGACGCCGCCGGCGAGGCCGTACTCGGTGTCGTTGGCCAGGGCCACGGCCTCGTCCTCGGTACGGAAGGTCTCCACGGACAGGACAGGTCCGAAGACCTCCTCGCGGACGACGCGCATCTCGCGGTGGCACTGGTCGAGCACGGTCGGCTCGTAGAAGTAGCCGCCTTCGGGGCGTACGTCGCTGGGCTCGGGGCGCTTGCCGCCCGAGCGCAGAACGGCGCCTTCCTCCAGCGCGGAGGCGACGAAGCCCTCGGTCTTGTCCAGCTGCTGCTGTGAGACGAGCGGGCCGCACTCGACGCCGTCCTCGGTGCCGCGGCCGAGCCTGATCTTGGCGGCGCGGCGGGCGAGTTCGGCGACGAAGCGCTCGCGCGCCGACTCCTCGATGATGAGGCGGCCACCGGCGGAGCAGACCTGGCCGCTGTGGATGAAGGCGGCGTTGAGCGCCTGGTCGACGGCGGTGTCGAAGCCCTCTTCAGTCTCCAGCGCGTCGGCGAACACCACGTTGGGGTTCTTGCCGCCGAGCTCCAGGGCGACCTTCTTGACGCTGACGGCGGCGGCCTGCGCGACCTTGGTGCCGCTGATCAGACCACCGGTGAAGGAGATGAGGTCGACGTCGGGGTGCTCCGAGAAGCGGGCGCCGACGGTGTGACCGGGGCCGGTGACGAGGTTGCCGACACCGTCCGGGAGCCCGGCCTCGACCAGCAGGTCCATCATGGCCACGGTGGTCAGCGGGGTGACCTCGCTGGGCTTGATGACGAAGGTGTTGCCCGCGGCGAGCGCCGGGGCGATCTTCCAGCTGGCCTGGAGGAGCGGGTAGTTCCAGGGGGTGATCATCGCGCAGACGCCGATCGGCTCGTGCACGACGACGCTGTGGATCGTGTCGGAGCCCGCGTCGACCACGCGGCCGGGGCCCTCACCGATGACGAGATCGGCGAAGTAGCGGAAGGCGTCGGCGACGCAGTCGACGTCGACCCGGCCCTCCTCGACGGTCTTGCCCGCGTCCCGGCTCTCCAGGAGGCCGATCTTCTCGCGGTCGCGCACCAGGAGGTCCGCGACGCGGCGCAGCAGCGCGGCGCGCTCAGTGACCGGCGTCTTCGGCCACTCTCCGTGATCGAATGCGCGGCGGGCGGCGTCGATCGCGGCGTCCGCGTCCTCCACGCCGCCCTCGGCCACCGTGGCGAACGGCTTGGCATCCGCGGGGTCGAGGATCTCGCGCGTGGCTCCGTCAGCGGCGTTACGCCACTTACCGTCCACATGAATGGTCTGTTGTCCCGACACGTCGCTTTTGGCCTTCCGTTCCCGTCATGTTCACCGCCGGTCCCCGGCAGCCCAGGGCGTCTGCCCTGCATGCACGAAAGCATGCGCCTCCGCTGCCGAAAGTGGGTCGGGTCACTTCCGGAGGGAGCCAAATATCACACGATCACCCGAGAAATTAGCTATTTGGCCTAGTCAGAGCGGGGATACGGGCCGAGGAACGGGCCATCGTCCCTGGTCACTCTTCGTGTGCGCCTCACCGGCAGACCGTAGCCCGTGAGGTGCTCGGGAGGCAGAAGGAGTCGACCACGGTACTCAGGACCCGCCGCTGGGTCGGCCACTCGGTGGCCGGGCCGCTGCTCAGCACCGCGTAGAGCGTGTCATCGGCCGTGGGGAAGACACGGTCCAGGACGCGGATCCGGGTGTCCCAGGTCTTGCTGGTGTAGGAGTAGTCGAGCTCGGCCGCGGGCCCGCTGACGCCAGGGACGTCGCGGAGGGAGTGGCGCCGGTAGCCGCTGTCCGTTTCCTTACCCTTGGTCTCGTCGGTCACGGAGAGTGCCTTTCGCGGGGTGTAGCCCTCTTCGGTCACCGGGAAGACCTGGACGAAGCGCGGGCCGCCGCCCGGCTCCTCGTAGAAGTAGATCGTGACGCCCTTCTGGCCCCGTTCCGTACGGCGCTCCCAGCCCTCGGGGACGTCGATGACGAAGTCCGACTCGACGAAGGACTGGTATCCGGCGGGCGGGCCGGACGGTGCGCCCTGGGAGGCGGCGGTTTCCTGGGGGTCCTCGGTGCCTTCGGTGAAGGTCGGGCCCTCGGCCGGGCCCTCGGTAGCGCCTTCGGTCGGGTACGTGTACGAGGGGGTGGGCGGGGGCGGCACCGGCTGAGCGTCAGTCGGATCGGTCGGTGTGGACAGGGTGGACGGGGCGGCGGTGTCCGCGGCCCGCTTCGCGTCCGGCGTCCCGTCGTCGGCCGGGCTGAACAGCAGCCAGCCGCCGAACCCCGCGAGCAGTACCGCGGCCGCGACCGGCACGACCACCACACCCCGGCGGTACCAGGGCAGCCGTGGTAACCCGAGGGCGGGCCCCATCCCCACCGACTGCCAGTGCGGCCGCGGCGCCAGCTCGACGCGCGGCTCGGTCGGTGGCTCGGTCGGCGGCTCCGACCCGGGCGGTGGCGGAGGGGGCGGGGTGAACCGGGGCGGCGGGGCGTTGCCGGTCTCCCAGCGTTGCGTGCGCGCGTTCCAGTGCGGCTCGCCAGCGTCGGCCACGCTTCCTCACTCCCCGATCAGCGCGCGCACCGAGTCGGACAGCGCCGTCGCCGAGGCCAGCAGCCCCGTCACCGCCGTCGCCCGCGTGAGCGCCTGCCCGATCCGGCCGAGCAGCCCCGGCTCAGCCCGCCCGGTCCGGCCGATCTCGTCCTCCGCGTCGGCGAGTTCCCCGTCCAGGGCGGCCGTCTCGTCGGTGGTGTTCAGCCGGGCCAGATCGGCACGCAGTTCCCGTACGGCCTTGAGCAGCTCCGCCGCCGCGGGGTCCGGCTGCGCGGCGCCGGGCTGGTTGACGACGCTGTTGTGGTCGCCGATGGCGAACGCGCCCTGTACGTGCTTGATGTGGATGCCGCCCCGGCTGTCATCGCTCGCCATCGTTGTCGCCTCCCAGGCCACTGCGCGCGCCCTGCGCGTTGTTGTTGGTGATCGTGTTGTGGTCGCCGACGGCGAACGCGCCCTGCGCCTTCTCGATGAGCACCCCGCCGCCGCTGACGTGCGTGATCTTCTGGACGAACTCGTCGGTGTGGTACCCCGCTTCGCGCAGCGCCTGCCGCACACCGTTGGCCACCCGGTCCTGGACGGCCTTGAGATAGCGGCGTACGTCCATGTCCTGGAACAGCGAGCAGGCGTCGGCCGCGCCCAGCTCACGGACCGACACGGCGGGCCCGTCGGGCATCGCCCCGCCGTAGCCGCCGGTCATGATCCGCCAGGTCAGTGCCATCCCCTGGGCGAGCGTGGCGACGGCGAGCGGCAGCGAGCGCGGGGTCCTGGCCAGGGCCCAGACGGCCTTGCCCAGCACGCTGTTGTTGCGGTACTGGTGCGCGATCCGGTCGGCCTCCTCGAAGTCCTCTCGTACCGGAAGCAGCACATGCGGGGCGATCTCCAGCATCAGCATCCGGCCCTGCGTGTGCACGCGGACGAAGACGGTCGTGACCAGCTCCTCCTCCCAGCCGCCGACCCTGATCCGCAGGAAGTGCCGCCGGGTCTCGCCGCCCTCCTCGACCGCGTCGGCCCGGTGCGCCTCGAAGACCTGCTGGTCGTACGGGGCGAGTTCACGGCGCGGCAGTCCGGCGACCGGGAGGAACACGCACTCGTCGATCTCCAGCTGGCGCAGCCGGTCCCGTACCGCGTCCCCCGCCTGGGGCGACGGCACCCGCAGCCCGGCGAGCAGCGGCCGCACACGCTCCAGGATCATCCGGTTGCTGACCGGCTCCGGGGGGTGCTTCCGGTCGGCGTCGGGCCGCAGTTCGACCGCGAGGGTCCAGGAGTCGTACGGGCTTCCGGCGCCGCAGAACGGGTGTCCCGCGTGGTACATCACCAGCGGGGCGTGCTGCTCGGTCCTGATGCGCTGCCGCAGCCGCTGGAAGCGCTGGCCCGGCGCCGCCTCGGCGGGGTCGCTGGCCATGTCGGCGAACCGGCCCGGGTGCAGTTCACCGGCGAGCGCCCGGGCGAACTGCCCGCGCTGCCCGGCCAGACACAGCGCCGCCAGCAGCAGGACGACGATCGCGACCCAGGCCTCGAACGGCTTCACCTGGCCGTCGGTGTCGAGCATCGCGAGCACGGGGTCGGGCAGCAGGGCGTCCATGAGCTCCCTGACGTCCGCCGACTCCTCCGCCCCGAAGCCGATCCGCACCATCAGGATCACCATGAACAGCAGCAGCGGCCGCCCCGTCCAGCGCATCCACCAGGCGGGCACCCTGCGGTAGAGCGGCGGACGCGGCTCCCGCCCGCGGATCCGGTCGGCGGCCGTGAGCATCAGACAGGGCAACAGGAGGAGGATCACCGTCTCGACGGCGAGCACCGCCCCCACCAGCCACACCGCCAGGGCCCCGGCCGCCCAGCCGAGTTCGGCGCGGCGGGCGCGCAGGGCGTGGGCCAGTACGCGGGCCGCGTCGAAGCCGAGCGAGGGGGCGGCGATGCGCTCCTCGTGGACGTACAGCTCCTCGATGACGGCGTCACGGTAGGCGCTGTCGAGGTAGCTGCCCGCGCAGAGCAGCCGGGTGGCCTCGCTGGCTCCGGGCGGTGTCACGGGGACCTGCGGGGGTGCGTCCGGCAGGTCCGGCTGCCCTGGCGGCTCCGGCTGCTGCGGCACGTAGGTCTGCGTCAACGCTTCCCCCTGGGACTCCAACTGCCTTACGAGACGCACGTGTTGCCGTGGGCATGTGCGCTGCGTCACATCATAGGGGAGCGCCGGGCGCTCGGGAGCCATCTCGACAGCAGCACACACAGAAGGTCCCGGCCCTTGCGGACCGGGACCTTCTGAGGTGTCTGGCGGGACCAGACGCGAGGATCAGACGACGGGTCAGATGAGGCCGAGACCGCGCACCGCGTCGCGCTCCTCGGTGAGCTCCTTGACCGACGCGTCGATCCGGGCGCGGGAGAAGTCGTTGATCTCCAGGCCCTGGACGATCTCGTACCTGCCGTCCTTGGCGGTGACGGGGAAGGAGGAGATCAGGCCCTCCGGGACGCCGTACGAGCCGTCCGACGGGATACCCATCGAGGTCCAGTCGCCGTCAGCGGTGCCGTTGACCCAGGTGTGTACGTGGTCAATGGCGGCGTTCGCGGCCGACGCGGCCGAGGACGCGCCACGGGCCTCGATGATCGCGGCGCCGCGCTTGGCGACGGTGGGGATGAACGTGTCGGCGAGCCACTGCTCGTCGCTGACGACCTCGGCGGCGTTCTTGCCCGCGATCTCGGCGTGGAAGATGTCCGGGTACTGGGTCGCCGAGTGGTTGCCCCAGATGGTGAGGCGCTTGATGTCGGAGACGGCGGCGCCGGTCTTCTTGGAGAGCTGCGAGAGCGCGCGGTTGTGGTCCAGGCGGGTCATCGCGGTGAAGCGCTCGGCCGGTACGTCCGGGGCGGCGGCCTGCGCGATGAGCGCGTTGGTGTTGGCCGGGTTGCCGACGACCAGGACCTTGATGTCGTCCGCGGCGTGGTCGTTGATGGCCTTGCCCTGCGGCTTGAAGATGCCGCCGTTGGCGGAGAGCAGGTCGCCGCGCTCCATGCCCTTGGTACGGGGGCGGGCGCCGACCAGGAGGGCGACGTTGGCGCCATCGAAGGCGACGTTCGGGTCGTCCGAGATGTCGATGCCCTTGAGCAGCGGGAAGGCGCAGTCGTCCAGCTCCATCGCGGTACCCTCGGCCGCGCCGAGCGCGGGGGTGATCTCGAGGAGGCGGAGCTTGACCGGCACGTCCGGGCCGAGCAGGTGACCGGAGGCGATACGGAACAGCAGCGCGTAGCCGATCTGTCCGGCCGCGCCGGTAACGGTGACATTCACGGGAGTGCGGGTCATGGCGATCTCCGTAAGACAGCTGGCGGTTGGGGTCCTGCCCCGGGGTGCGGGATCTCCCGACGCTCAGCGATCTGACGATCCGGGGACCGAACCAACGATCCGATGATCGATCTTTCCCTCGACGTCAAGAGAGATCCATCGGTCAGGCTATCCGAACCCCGGCACCGTACACCTCCTGGGGCGTGTGGCCCGGCGCACAGCGCGGGGGCGGGCATGCCCCCGCGCTGCTCCGCTTCCCGTCCCCTACTCCGTTTCCGTGCAGCCCTTCTGGCCGGTCACCAGCGTGCCGCATGCCTTGACGTCGGTCGCGCCCTTCGCGGGCACCATCGCGGTGTACGTGTCACCAGGCACGGTCAGCTCGTCGGCCTGCTTGCCCTTGGCGCCCTTGACGGAAGACGTCGAGATCTCGATCGTGTCGCCGACCGCCGCCTGCTGGATGCGCGCCCAGGCGGCGCCGCAGGTCTTGCTGTACCTGACCTCGATCAGGGCCGTACCGACGGTCGCCCTGGCGCTGGTCGTGGCGTGCTCGCCACCGCAGCCCATGTCCTCCGGGTCCTGGCCCGCGCAGTCGGTGCCACTGCACTTGACGCCGGCGGGCAGCGGGGCGGCGCTGGTGGTCGGCGGGGGCGTCGACGGCTGGGCCTGCGGGGTCTTGTCGCCCCGGCCGAAGTCGGTGAAGTAGACGGCCGCCGCGATGACCACGAGGGCGCCGACGACGCCCGCGAGGAACATCGTCAGCTTCCGGCGCTGCCGCTCCTTGTCGGGCGAGCCGCCACCCTGGGGCCCGGCCGTCGGCGGTCCGGGAGGTCCCGGAGGGCCGGAGCGCGCGGCGACGGAGCCGTACGAGCCATCCGGACTGTCAGCGGGACGCGCGGCACCGGCACCGGCACCGGCACCCCGGGGCCCCTGGGGGGCGCCGGACGGGCCGGACGGGCCGCCGGGCGTACGCCCATGGGCGCTGCCGTTCCTGCCCTTCGCCCTCCCCGGGGCGGAACCGACCTCGCCAAGCGCGGCGCGCGCCTGCGAGATCCGGATCGCCTCCATGGTCATGTCGTGCCGCATCTCGGAGCGGCTCCAGGCGCGCTCCGCGAGCTCCCACATGGTGGTGAGGTGCACGGGGTTCGTGTTCGTGACCTCGGCCAGCGCCACGACCGCGCCCTTGGGGGCGAGCAGCCGGCCGTTGAGATACCGCTCCCAGGACGTCTTGCTGTAGCCCGTGCGGTCCGACACCGCGGCGATGCTCAGCCCACTGCGGTCCACAAGCCGCCGCAGCTGGCTCGCGAACTCGCGTACCTGAGGGTCGAGCTCCTCCGGTAGTGCCTTCCAACGAGGCATTACTTCCCCCTTGTCCCCCCATGTACGTGCCTGACAGCCCCCGCGCGCGACGCCCTGCTTGCCTGCGATCCGGCTACCCACAGGGATGCGCGTAGCCAGGGTGTCAGTTCCCGCGAAGGGGGCGCACAGAAGCATCCGGCCATGGGCGTGCCCCGTCGCGCGCCACCTGGTCCGCAGACCAGTGTCCCATCACCCGGGAGCCCGACTCCACGAATCCCCCTGCTTGTGACCTCACAGTTGTGAATCAACGCATTCGTTGCAGGGCTCGGACACGGTCCCGGAATGGTCACTTCCGCGCTACAGAGGCAACCCATCGCTTGTTCACGCTTGGCACGTCCATGACTCTGGTTCCCGGAACGCCCCACTGGCAGACGGTGCCCGTCCTTCCTCGGGGGAGGGGATGGACACCGTTGCCTGGGGCCTCCGGCGGGGGGGCCAGACGGCCCCTAGGACGCCCAGGACGCCCAGGACGTCTAGGACGCCTCGGGTGCGACGCTGGCCCCGCCGTCGAAGCACTCCCGCACCCCGTCCCGTACGAGACAGGCCCTGACCCGGGACAGATCGGCCTGAACCACCGGTGCCATCGGCGTCGACACCGAGCTCTGCGCGTCGAACCGGTCCCGCACCTCGCCGCGCTGAGGCTTCGCCCCGGGGGCGGTGACATCGAACTGGTCGCCCTCCAGCCCCCGGTCGATCCGGGCCCACACCGTGCCGCAGGGCACGGAGCGCCGCACCTTGATCACCGTGCCGCCGTCGAAGCGGTGCGCGACCACCGTGCCCGGCGGGTGGACGGCACTGGCACACCGGGTCGACTCCGGGTTCTTGCCGGTGCAGGCCTCGCCCTCGCAGCTCGGCCCGGGCGCGCTGCCAGTCGGCGGCGACGCGCCCTCGGCGGACTGACCGCTGTCACCGCCCACACCCCAGACGACCAGCAGGACTCCGGCGGTGACCGCGGCCAGACCGGCGACGACACCGGTGAGGAAGCCGAGCTTGCGCCGCTTGTGGAACCCGCGCGCGGGAGCAGCCTCGGGAGCGTCGGCAGGAGCACCAGGTGGTCCCTCTCCCCCGGCCGCCTCCGTACCTCCAGTACCTCCAGTACCTCCAGTACCTCCCGTACCGGCGGCTGTCGTAGGCCCCGCCCTCGTACGCCCGGCTCCCGCGCGGCCGCTCCAGGTGGACTCCGCCAGATCCCAGAACGCCAGCGCCCTGGCCGGGCGTTCGTCCGCCAGCATGCACAGCTGCTCGACGGCGCCACGCGGCGGCAGCGCCTTGCCGTTGAGATAGCGCTCCCACGAGGACTTGCTGTACGGGGTCTTCGCCGCCAGCGCGGCCAGGCTCAGCCCCGTCGCCGCGCGCAACTCACGCAACGCGCGCGCGAGCTGGACGCATTCCACGGACTCTTGTGGACGTCTCACTTGCGTCACTTGCGCAGCACCTTCCAGGTGTCTGGTCCCACCTTCCCGTCCACCGCGATGTGCGCCTCGTCCTGGAGGCGCCTGACCGCGCGCTCGGTGTTGTTGCCGAACGCTCCGTCGACGCCTTCCGGTGAGAACTCATGGTGCTCCAGCAAACACTGGGCCTCCACCACGGACCACCGCGTGGACGACTGCTCGATCAGCTCGGTACGGGTGCGGCTGTAGCCCGCGTAGAGCCTGCCGTCATCGTCCCGCTTGACCTCGCACGCGTACGTCTTGCCCGGCTCGTAGGTGAACTCGCCGAGTTCCGGGTGCGCTTCCCCGGTGAACGGCTTGTCGCGGGCCTCGCTTCCGGAGTTGCCTCCGCCGCCGCTCTCCCAGGGCGCCCAGAGGACGAGCGCGACCAGCATCACCAGCGCTGTCACGGCACTCGATCCGACGATGGCCAGCCACGGAACGACCGCGGTCCGCGTGCCGCGCACGTCGGAGGTCGGGGAGGGGTACGGGTCGGGGTCGGGGTCTGCGTCGGGGGCCGCGTTGGGACCGGCTTCGGGCTCGGGGTCGCCGCCACGCCCGGCGTTCCACGCCTCGGCGGCCACCTCACGCTGGACGAGCAACCGGGCCGGATCGGTGTCACAGGCCCTGGCCAACGCCTCGACCGCCTCGGCCGGTGGCAGTGCCTTCCCGTTGAGATAGCGGTCCCAGGACGAACGGCTGTACCCCGTTCTGGAGGCTAGCGCCGCCAGCCCCAGACCACTGTGGTCCTTGAGCCTGCGCAGTTGTACGACGAGCTGCCGCACTCGCGGGTCCAGCGAGTCGGGCAGCTCCTTCCACCTAGACATGTTCCACCCCACGTCTTGGATTCCTTGGTGCCGATGATGTCCGAACTCCGGCCTCCAGTTCCTCTTCCTCCATCGGACGACGCTGGGGCAAGGCGGTTTCCAGCCGTCCCGCCGTCCCACTCACGCCGCGTCGCGCGGCACATCGCCGCAGGTCACCGCCTGGGACGTCCCAGCCTTGCCTGGAATCCCGTACCCCTCTGGCCGCGGCACGGACTGACCGGCCAAGGTCAGTGGTGCACCAGGGGCGGTGCGGTCCACCCCGCACCGCCCGGCCACGTCACCACCACGGCGGGGAAGCTCCACGGTGGCCCGTCCTGCTCGGGGGAGAGGACGGGCCACCGGGGGCGGGGACTCGGGGGCGGGTCGCGGGGTCGGGTCGCGGGGGCTTAGCGAATCGTGAAGTGCAGCGTGTCGTCCAGGAACGGGATGTTGATCACGGGGTCGGGCTGCGCCATCAGCGCCAGCAGAACGATCACCACACCGAGCACGCCGTACGTCAGGATGTCCGTGAAGCGCGACCGTACGGCCAGCATCCCGACCACGGGCAGCGCCCAGCGCAGCACGGCGCCGAGCAGCAGCGCCACACCGATCAGCAGCGTGCCCGCCCGGAACACGTCGAACGCCGTGAGCAGCAGGCCGAGCCCGGCGGTGCCGAGCACCAGGAGCATGGGCCACTGGCGCGCGGGCGCCGGAGCGTCCCCGGGCGCGACCCGGCCGCCGCCTTCGGGGCGTGCGGTGTCCTGGGTGACGGAGGGGAAGCGGCGAGACTTCCGCAGCAGCCCGGACCGGGTTCCGGGCTCCTTCACGGGCTCGCTCACAGGCTCCTCCATGGGCTCGTTCACCGGCGCGTTCACGGCCTCGTTCGCGGACGCGCTCACGGGCTCGCCGCCCTCCTGGTCAGTCGGCAACGTTCGCCGCGCGCTCGGCCGCCTCGACCACGTTGACGAGCAGCAGGGCCCGCGTCATCGGGCCGACCCCGCCGGGGTTCGGCGAGATCCAGCCCGCGACCTCGGCGACCCCGGGGTGCACATCCCCGACGATCTTGCCGCTCTCGTCCCGGCTGACGCCGACGTCGAGCACGGCGGCGCCGGGACGTACGTCCTCCGGCTTGATCAGGTGCGGGGAGCCCGCGGCCGCCACGATGATGTCCGCCTGCCGTAGCTGCGCGGAGAGGTCGCGGGTGCCGGTGTGGCACTGCGTCACCGTGGAGTTCTCGGACTTGCGGGTGAGCAGCAGCGGCAGCGACCGCCCGATAGTCACGCCCCGGCCGACGACCACCACATGCGCGCCGTTCAGCTCGACGCCGTACTGGCGCAGCAGCTTGATCACGCCGTGCGGGGTGCAGGGCAGCGGCGCGGGCTCGTTCAGTACGAGGCGACCGAGGTTCGCCGGGTGCAGACCGTCCGCGTCCTTGGCCGGGTCCATCAGCTCCAGGATGCGGTTCTCGTCGATGCCCTTGGGGAGCGGCAGCTGCACGATGTACCCGGTGCACTCGGGGTCGTCGTTCAGTTCACGGACGACGGCCTCGATCTCCTCCTGCGTCGCCGTGGCGGGCAGCTCCCGCTGGATCGAGGCGATGCCGACCTGGGCACAGTCGCGGTGCTTGCCCGCGACGTACTTCTGGCTACCGGGGTCCTCACCCACCAGCACGGTGCCGAGTCCGGGCGCGCTGCCCCGCGCCTTGAGTGCGGCCACGCGCTGGGCGAGGTCCGCCTTGATCGCGGCCGCGGTGGCCTTACCGTCGAGAATCTGGGCGCTCATGCCCCCATCCTCGCGGATAAAGCGCCCCTGGCTCCAATTACCCCCGTAGACCACGCGTAGATCGCACGTACATCGCGCGTAGATCCGAACCTCACACCCGTTTTGCCTGGGTTGGCGATGTTGCACTTGCGCAACGCGGGTCCATCTGGCTGGACAAACAGGCCACGCCTTTAGAACCATGAACCGCGCAGTGCCGCGGGCAGTGCCGGGGGGAACGACCAACACACCGCTCAGGCTCCTCCGTACGGAACCGCGCAGTCCCCGCACTTTCAACGGAGGAAGTAACACCATGGCTTACGGCGACCCGAACAACCCCTACGGCCAGCAGCAGCCCCCGCAGGGCCAGCCCGGGTACGGCTACCCGCAGCAGGCTCCCCAGGGCGTACCGCCCCAGCAGGGTTACCCGCAGCAGCCGGGCTACCCCCAGCAGCCGGGCCAGCCGTACGGCGCGTACCCGCAGCAGCCCGGCCAGCCCTACGGCGCGTACCCCGGGGGCCCGCAGGGCGCGGCGCTGATTCCGAACGCGTACGCCGGGTGGGGTTCGCGGTTCATCGCCCGCATCCTCGACACGCTGATCATCAGCATCGTCCCGACGATCCTGATGATCAGCTCGATGGACTTCGAGACCGGCGAGAGGGGCGGCCTGTACTACGTCGGCGTGCTGCTGATCTTCGTCGGCATGATCGGCTTCGCGTACCTGCTGGGCACCACCGGCCAGACCCCCGGCCGCAAGGCGGTGAACATCCAGGTCCTCAAGGAGTCGACCGGCCAGCCGCTCGGCTTCGGCATGGCCGTCGTGCGCTACATCCTGGACTTCCTCAACAGCCTCCCCTGCTACCTCGGCTACCTGTGGCCCGCCTGGGACGCCAAGAAGCAGCACTTCACCGACAAGATCTGCGGCACCGTCGTCGTCCGCAAGAACTGACACGGGCGCTACACACCCCGCACCACCGCTCAGGGCCATGCCCTCCCATACGACGGGAGGGCATGGCCCTTTCGGCGCGCTGGCTGAGCGCGCTACCGCGCGCTGACGAGCGCTCCTGGGGCGACCCTGAATAGTTCTAGGTTCCGCTCGCCACGGCTTTCGGCCAGAGTGGTGACTGCGCCGCAACGGGGGGCAGCGCATATCGGGGGAGCAGGTAGCAGCACCATGGGGCCGTAGAACGCCCCATGTCTGTCCAGCGGCCGCGGGGACCTCAGGGTCTCCGCGGCCGACTGCTTGCCACCCCCGCCATCCCCGCCTACCCCCACCGCCCCGCACCACCTGTCAGGGACCAAACACGCACAAACCAGCCAGACACGGGCCCGGAAAGGTTCGCTCCGCCTCTCGCACTCCCCCTACCCTGACGACCGTATAGGGGTAAAGGGGGCGATCTTGTACACCATCATCGTGGTTCCACCGGCCTGTGCCGGTCCCGAGCAACAGACCCGTCTCGCGCCCGGCGAGAAGCTGACCTTCGGCAGGAGCACGGCAGTTCGCGGCCGTCACCTCGCCCTCGCCCACTCTGGCGTGTCCAGAGCCGCAGGCGAGATCGCCGCACAGGACTCCTTCTGGCTGCTGAGCAATCTCAGCCGCACCCAGACGTACGTGGTGGAGAACCCGGAGGGCGCCGGAGAGCACATCAAGGTGGCGCCGGGCCGACTGGACGCCCCGGTGCCGTTCGAGTTCTCGCGTGTCGTACTGCCCGCGGCGGGCGAACTGCTCGGCCTCGACGTCTGGGCACCGCGCCACGACCACCTGGACACGCGGCCCACCGACCCGGAGTTGATGACCGGCGACCCGACCGCCGTGGCCTTCGCCCTGGACCGTACGAAGCGCTACTTCGCCGTGCTGACCGCCCTGTGTGAGCCCCGGCTGCGCGGCGCACCGCACGCTCCACTGCCCACCGTCGAGCAGGTGGTGGAGCGGCTGCGTCCCAGCTGGCCCGCGGCGAACCGCGCGAACGTGCAGTGGAACATCGACTACCTCTCGATCAAACTCCGCCTGAAGCCCGCCCCGGACGCCGTGGACGCTCCGGAGCCGGGCCACCGCCTCAACGGCAAGAAGGAGTCCCTGGTCTCGCTCGCCCTCCGCTTCGACCTGGTGCGCGAGGAGGACCTCGTACTCCTGACGGCCGACGCGGCAACTCCCGCCGACGCGGCCCGGGAGACGGTGCGATGAGCGCACGCCCCGCAGGCGCGGGACGGCCGTACGCGGTCAGCGTCCCGAAGGGGTACCGGGTGGGCCGCTGGGAGGTACGTGAGGCGCTCGCCTCAGGCGCGTTCGGCAGCGTGTACGCGGCCCGGCGCACCCCCTGTGCCGACGACAAGCTGCCCAAGGGCAAGCTGCCCGAGGACGGACTGTCCGACGATGGCCTCCCCGACACCGCAGCCCTGAAGTTCCTGCCCACCGGCACCCACACCCCGCGCCAACTCCGCCACCTGCGCGAACTCGCCGAACGCGAAGTCGACCTGCTCCGACGCCTCCGCTCACCCCGGCTGATCCGGATGTACGAGACCCTCACCGTCGACGATCCCGGCATACCCGAACTCGACGGCGCCACCGTCCTCGTACTCGAACAAGCCGAGGGCTCCCTGGACACCCTGCTGACCCGCTCCCCCACGCCGGACACCGGGCCCGCCCTGCTGGCCCAGATCTGCGAAGGGCTGCGCCAACTGCACCGCGCGGGCTGGGTACACGGCGACCTCAAGCCCGCCAACGTCCTGCTGATGCGCGACGGCACGGCACGGCTCGCCGACTTCAACCTCGCCGCCGAGCTGGAGGGCACGCACGCCTATACCCCGGCCTTCTCCACCCCCGACTACACCCCGCCCGAACTCCTCTGGTCCGAGATCGGCGAACGCGGCCAGCAGATCCGCCCCACCGCCGACACCTGGGCCTTCGGCGTACTCGCCCACGTCGTGCTAGCCGGTTCGCTGCCGCTGCCCGGCGCCACCACCTCCGCCCGCAGGGACGCGGCGGTGCGCTACGCCCGGGGCACCCTGGAGCTGCGCCTGTCGCCCGAACTCCCGGAAGCCTGGCGGCAGATCATCACCGACTGCCTCGCCCCCACGCACGCCGAACGCACCGCCCGCACCACCGACACCGCCACTCTGCTCCGCCGAGTCGAGCGGGCGGCGGGTACGCCCCCTTCGGCACGGCCACGCCCGGCGCACGTACTCCGACGGCGGCCCTGGGCCACCGCCGCCACCGCTGTGGCGGCGGTCGCCGCGCTCGGGTTCGGGGTGAGCGGCACCCTCACCGACTCCGACTCCCACTCCGGCCCCCGTGCCTCCAAGCCCCAGGCCACGGGCTACGACCGCTGCGCCCGGGGCGACGTCTGCTTCTTCACCCAGCGGGACGGACAGGGCGAGATGTGCGCCTGGGAAGGCGACGACACCGACTGGGTCAGAGGCCCCCACACCTGCGACTGGGCCACCACGCGTCACCCAAGGTCGGTGTTCAACAACGGCTACGACACCGACGAAGGCGAGGAGCTGGTCGCGGTCCTCTACTACGCGGAGAACCGGCTGCGGGAGCAACTGGGCTGCCTAGGGGTGCGGAAGAAGGCGAACTTCGCCAAGCCGGTCGCGGTCCGGTCCCACACCTGGGTGGAGCACTGCTAGACCGGCGGCGCCTCCTCACCCACCTCCTCACCCACACCTCCGCCGTGCTGACGACGGCCGCGACAACGGGCCGGTGGCGCTGACGCGTCACCGGCCCGCCGCGTTGCCGTACGGCTCAGTGGTTGCCGTTCGGCTCAGTGGAAGAAGTGGCGCGTGCCCGTGAAGTACATCGTCACGCCCGCCTTCTTGGCGGCCTCGACGACCAGCTCGTCACGGACCGAACCACCCGGCTGCACCACGGCCCTGACCCCGGCCGCGGTCAGGATCTCCAGCCCGTCCGGGAACGGGAAGAAGGCGTCCGATGCCGCGTACGCGCCGCGGGCGCGCTCCTCGCCCGCCCGCTCGATGGCCAGCTTCGCGGAGTCGACGCGGTTGACCTGGCCCATACCGACGCCGACCGAAGCGGCGTCCTTGGCGAGGAGGATGGCGTTGGACTTGACCGCGCGGCAGGCCTTCCAGGCGAAGGCCAGCTCGCGCAGCTCGTCGGCGTTCAGGGCGTCACCGGTGGCGAGGGTCCAGTTCTCCGGGTCGTCGCCCTCGGCCTGGAGCCGGTCGGTGATCTGGAGCAGCGCACCGCCGTCGATCGCCTTGACCTCGACCGGGTCGGCCGGGGCGTCCGGGCAGCGCAGGACCCGGATGTTCTTCTTACGGGCGAGGACCTCGACCGCGCCGTCCTCGTACGCCGGGGCGACGATGACCTCGGTGAAGATCTCGGCGACCTGCTCGGCGAGCGCGACGGTGACCGGGCGGTTGACGGCGATCACGCCGCCGAACGCGGACAGCGGGTCACAGGCGTGTGCCTTGCGGTGCGCCTCGGCGACGTCCGCGCCGATCGCGATGCCGCACGGGTTGGCGTGCTTGATGATCGCGACGCAGGGCTCGTCGTGGTCGTACGCGGCACGGCGGGCGGCGTCCGTGTCCGTGTAGTTGTTGTACGACATCTCCTTGCCGTGCAGCTGCTCGGCCTCGGCCAGGCCGCCGCCGTTGGCGCCCGTGCCCGCGCCGCTGACGTAGAGGGCGGCGGGCTGGTGCGGGTTCTCGCCGTAGCGCAGGACGTTCGCGCGCTCGTAGGTGGTGCCGAGGAAGTCGGGGAAGCCCGAGTCGTCGGCGGCGGCGTAGTCCGCGGCGAACCAGGAGGCGACCGCCACGTCGTACGCGGCCGTGTGCTGGAACGCCTCGGCGGCGAGCCGCTTGCGGGTGGTGAGGTCGAAGCCGCCGCCCTGGGCGGCGGTCAGGACGTCCGCGTACCGCTCGGAGCTGGTGACCACGGCCACCGACGGGTGGTTCTTGGCGGCGGCGCGGACCATCGAGGGGCCGCCGATGTCGATCTGCTCGACGCACTCGTCGGCGGACGCGCCGGAGGCGACGGTCTCCTTGAACGGGTAGAGGTTCACGACGACCAGGTCGAAGGGCTCGACGCCCAGCTCGGTGAGCTGCTCGCGGTGGGCGTCCAGGCGCAGGTCGGCGAGGATGCCCGCGTGCACCCGGGGGTGCAGGGTCTTGACCCGGCCGTCCAGGCACTCGGGAAAGCCGGTGAGCTCCTCGACCTTGGTGACCGGGACACCAGCGGCGGCGATCTTCGCGGCGGTGGACCCGGTGGAGACGAGCTGGACGCCCGCCTCGTGCAGGCCGCGGGCCAGCTCTTCGAGCCCCGTCTTGTCGTAGACGCTGACCAGGGCGCGGCGGATGGGCCGCTGCTGCTGCGTACCTTCGGCGGACTTCGTACCTTCGGCGGTCACGGGATGGAAACCTTTCGTCCCTCAATGCGGTAGCCGTGCCGGGCCAGACGCCCCACGACCTCGACGAGCAGGCGTCGCTCGACTTCCTTGATGCGCTCATGGAGCGCGGCACCGTCGTCCTCGTGGTCTTCGCTGCGGACCTCGACCACGCCCTGCGCGATGATCGGGCCGGTGTCGACGCCGTCGTCGACGAAGTGGACGGTGCAGCCGGTGACCTTCACGCCGTACGCGAGCGCGTCACGTACGCCATGGGCCCCGGGAAAACTGGGCAGCAGGGCGGGGTGTGTGTTGACCACGCGGCCGCCGAACCGGGCGAGGAAGTGCTTCCCCAGGATCTTCATGAAACCGGCGGACACGACCAGGTCGGGGGCGTAGTCGGCGGTGGCCTCGGTCAGCGCCTGGTCCCAGGCCTCGCGGCTCTCGTAGTCCTTCACCTTGCGGACGAAGGTGGGCAGCCTGGCGCGCTCCGCCCGCCGAAGGCCCTCGATGTCGTCCCGGTCCGCGCCGACGGCCACGATCTCGGCGCCGTAGACGGACGCGCCCTCGGCGGCGATGGTGTCGAGCAGGGCCTGCAGGTTCGTACCGGAACCGGAGACCAGGACGACCAGGCGGGTCCGGGGGGAGGGGGAGGCCACGGCGGGGCCCTTTCATGAATCAGGATCTGACACACTCGGTCGTTTGTATGGTCGTACGAATAGTCCGCGCTCCCTGATACGGGGAACTCTACGAACCGGCCGACCGTCAGCAACGATACCGGCACACCAGCCTGCCCCCACGGCACGGGGGCAGGGCCGGAAGGTAGCGTCTGGGGAGCAAGCGCTACGGAACTTCGACTCAACCTCAACTAGGGGAAGACGCACACCTGATGCCGGACCGACAGCCCTCACCCTTGTCCTCCACTCCGCAGGGCGAGCCCGAATCGGGCGCTCCGAAGGGTTCGCACGACCCTCAGGACCCGCAGGGACAGGCGCAGGGACAGGCGCAGGGAGAGCAGGGCTCGCGGGACCCACAGGACGCGCGTGACGCGGGCGACTCGTCGCGTGAGGACAACCCCTTCGCACCGCCGCCAGAGGGCAGCCCCGACCAGCCTTGGCAGCCCCGGCACCCCGAGAACGGCGCCAGAGGCGGCGACGGCGGCGCGGGTGACTCACGCCGGGGTCGCGGCCGGTGGAGCAACCGCCAGCCCGGCCGTTCCCCTGGCGGCTTCGGCCAGAAGCCCGGCGCGCAGGACGGCCCCGGCGGCTCCGGCGGCCCGGGCGGCTCACGCTGGGACCCCACCGACCCCACGCAACGGCGCGCCAGGTACGCGCTGCTCGCGGGCATGTGGGCGTTCTTCTTCGCCCTGTTCAGCTGGCCGTACGTCGCGCTGCTGCTCGGCGCGCTCGCCGTGCACTGGGGGATCGCCGCCCTACGGGCCAAGCCCGACCCGACGAAGCCGAGCACCTCCGCCACGGCCACGGCCGAACCCAGCACCCCCACCACGCCCGCGACACCCCCCAAGGCGCCCGGCAGGCCCCAGACGACCGCGGCGGTAGCGGGCCTGGTCACAGCGGGCCTCGCGCTCTCGATCGTCGCCGCGACCTTCACGGCGCAGATCGTCTACCGCGACTACTACACCTGCGTAAACGACGCTCTCACCAACGCGGCCAAGGATTCCTGCGAGTCCCTCCTCCCTGAAGAACTCCGCCCCCTCCTAGGCGAGCAGGACTAGGGCTCCTCCACCCCACCCACTACGCGCTTCCCCAGCCTGCCCCGCAAAATCCAGCCCGGTCGGCGTTTGAGGCCATTCTTAAGCTCGGTCGGGACCGGGAGACGGTTGAGCAAGCCTGTCCAGCGCTTGAGGACTCTCGGGAAGGGGCGGGGTGGGGGATGAATCCTTGACCTCAGCCCCCACCTCCAGAAAGTCGTACAGCTCAAAGCCGGAGTCGACATCGGAGCCGGGCCCCGACGCGGCCGCCGGGACAGCGGCGGCCTCCGGGACAGCGGCCGAACCGGAAACAGGCTCACCCCGCCCAAACCACCACCGCCGCCCCAAAGCCACCGGCACCCCCACCACCCCACCCCATCCCAGCGCCGCGCCCCCCACCTGCCACCACACCGGCCCAAACGACGCCAGTCCCCCCACCCCGAGCGGCCCACCCGAGAGACCCGCGAGCGCCCCCACCCCCACCCCGCACAACCCCGCCGCGAAGACCGCCACCAGCGCCGTCTCCCCCACGGACCGGCCCACAGGCCGGACAGCGTCGTCGCCCCGCACGGTGAACCACCCCACCGCCACCCCTGACGCGACCGCCACCCCCACCGCCGCCCAGTTCAACGGCGTACCCGCACCCGCGTCCGGCATCGCCGCCAGCAGCGGAAACGGCGGCAGCGCATCCACGGACGGCCCCGCGAGCGGCCAGACGACACCCCCGCCGCCTTCCCCCGTACCCAGCGCGAAGCCGGGACCAAGCCCATACGCCGCACCCCACACCACCGCGTTCGGCACCAGCGCGAGCGCCACCAACAGCACGGCGAACCGCCCCGACCAGTCCCCCTCCCCCGTGACCTGCGAGAACATCCCCTGCGCCGCCCCCATATGGCACACCAGGGACACCGCGACCAACAGCGCACCACCCCCGAGCAGCACCAGCGCCCCGGCCGCCCCAGCCCGCCCCGCGACCGCGCCCCGGTCCCGTACCAGGAACCACCGCAGCCCACCAGGCAGCACCTCCAGGCCCCGCCGCAGCCCGGGCGGCAGCGGGCCACGCGGCCGCCCGTACCCCGTCCACACCCCGGCCGCCGCCGCGAGCACCGCGACGGCGACCAGGTGCAGCGCGGCGCTCCGCACGTCCGGCCGCAGCGAGCCACCCATGGCGTACGCCGTCGCGGCCGCACCGACCAGCAGATACCCCGCGACCACCCCACACAGCGCGCCCCGCACCTCGGCCGCCGCGTCCACCGCGTCCCGCGCCGCCCGGTGCAGCAGCCAGCCAGGCAGCGCGACCAGCAGCAACGGCGTCACCCCCACCGGCGCGGGCACACCGGACAACGTGTCGGTACGGATCAACTCGGCGCCATGGGCGAGCAGCCACAGCCCCGCCGCGACCCGCAGCGCGCCACCGGGCCCACTGTCCGGATAGGGCGAGCTGATCCACAGCCCCATCACCAGAACCGCGAGCGCGCCAAGCCCAAGGCCCGCGGCGATCACGCCGCCGAGCAGCGACGTGGCCAGGCCGGGCACTCGGCGGCGCTTCGCGAGGCCGGAGAACAGCAGGGACGCGCGACGGGCGTGATCGGTCATCTGCGGCACGCCGCCATGCTCCCAACGACACGCGCTTCGTCCGGGTAACAGGCGAATGCCGGAAGTGTCGCTCAAGATACGTTTATGTACTTTTCCGTACGGCATGGTGCCGCGCTCGGCGCACCAACCTGCGGAAAACGGTCCTAAGGCCCACGGTGTGGAGAGTCCGACATGCCCCAGAACCCCGCCACCTCCCTGCCGCCCCCGAAGGAACGCCGCAGACTGCGGGAGTCGAAGGCGCTGACCCAGGCCCAGGTCGCCGCCGAGGTGGGGGTAACCCGCGCGACCGTACGGTCCTGGGAGACCGGCCGCACCCGCCCCCGGGGCCGCACCCTCGAGGCCTACGCGGAACTGCTCGCCGCGGCGTTGACTGAAGCAGAGGCGGAAGCGGAAGCAGAACCCGCCAGAGCTACCCACACGACAGCTCCCACCAAAACCACCAACACCAACGCCGACGCCAACGCCGACACCAACGCCGACGCCGACACCGACACCGGCACGGGCACCGGCACCGGCACCGGCACGGGCACCGGCACCGAGGGCGGCGTCGCCCCCACCCCCCATCTCCCCCTCACCCCAGCCCAGGCGTTCGACGCCCTCTACGCCTTCAGCGCCCCCGACCTCGTACGCCAGACCTACCTGCTCACCGGGCGGCGCGCGCTGGCCAAGGAATCCGTGGAGCGGGCCTTCCACCAGGCCTGGGAGCGCTGGCCAGAAGTCGCGACCGACCGGGACCCGGTGGGCTGGGTACGGGCCGCGGCGTACGAGTACGCCCTCTCTCCCTGGCACCGCCTCCGCAGCGCGCACCGGCACCCGGACGCGCCACCCGCCGCGCGCGACGACCGCGAGCTGCTCAGCACACTGCTCAGCCTGCCCCCCGCGTACCGGCGCACCCTGGTCCTCTACGACGGCGTGGGACTCGACCTGCCCGAGACCGCGGCCGAAACGGAGGCCACCACTCCGGCCGCCGCGAACCGGCTGCTGCACGCCCGGGAGACCGTCGCCGAGCGGCTACCCGAACTCTCGGCCCCGCCGGAACTGCACCGGCGGCTCACCGAGCTGGCCGCTTCCGAGAAGCTGGCCGCCCCGCCCGCACGCCGGGTCCGTAGCGCGAGCGAGCAGCGGACCCGGTTCTGGACCCGCGCGGCGATCGCGTTCACGGCGCTGATCGTCGGGGCCTCCGCACTGACCCTGGCGACCGCTCCGACCCGCTACGAGCCGCCCCGCGCCCCCGGCGAGACGATCAGCGGGGTGCCGCCGCGGATGGGGCCCGGCCAGCTGTCCGAGCGGGTCAGCGAGCTCCGCGAGAAGCTCAAGGCGGAACCGATGAACGGCCCGGAACGACTGATCCCGCAGGCCCACTAGCACGCGTGTGGGCCCGCACCCCCCGAAAGGGAGTACGGGCCCACACGTACCGGAAGACGCTCAGGCGGTGAGCGCCTCGCGTGCCAGCTTGGCGGTCTCGGTCGGGGTCTTGCCGACCTTGACGCCCGCGGCCTCGAGGGCCTCCTTCTTCGCCTGGGCGGTGCCGGAGGAGCCGGAGACGATGGCGCCGGCGTGGCCCATGGTCTTGCCCTCGGGCGCGGTGAAGCCCGCGACGTAGCCGACGACCGGCTTGGTGACGTTCTTCGCGATGAAGTCCGCCGCACGCTCCTCGGCGTCGCCGCCGATCTCGCCGATCATCACGATCAGGTCGGTGTCGGGGTCGGCCTCGAACGCCGCGAGGGCGTCGATGTGCGTCGTACCGATGACCGGGTCGCCACCGATGCCGACGGCCGAGGAGAAGCCGATGTCACGGAGCTCGTACATCATCTGGTACGTCAGCGTGCCGGACTTCGAGACCAGGCCGATACGGCCCGGCTTGGTGATGTCGCCCGGGATGATGCCCGCGTTCGACTGGCCGGGGGTGATCAGGCCGGGGCAGTTCGGGCCGATGATCCGGGTCTTGTTGCCCTTCTCGACGGCGTACGCGTAGAACGCGGCCGAGTCGTGGACGGCGATGCCCTCGGTGATCACGACGGCCAGCGGGATCTCGGCGTCGATCGCCTCGACGACGGCGGCCTTCGAGAAGGCGGGCGGCACGAAGAGCACGGACACGTCGGCGCCCGTCTTCTCCATCGCCTCGGCGACGGTCCCGAATACGGGGACCTCGGTGCCGTCGAAGTCGACGGACGTACCGGCCTTGCGCGGGTTCACGCCGCCGACGATGTTGGTGCCGTCACCGAGCATGAGCTTGGTGTGCTTCATGCCCGTGGCACCGGTCATGCCCTGGACGATGACCTTGCTGTCCTTGGTGAGGAAGATAGCCATGGTGGTCTGAGTCCTCTTCCTTACTTCGCAGCCGCTGCGGCGAGCTCGGCGGCCTTGTCGGCCGCGCCGTCCATGGTGTCCACGCGCTGCACGAGCGGGTGGTTGGCGTCGCTCAGGATCTTGCGACCGAGCTCCGCGTTGTTGCCGTCCAGGCGCACGACGAGCGGCTTGGTGACGTCCTCGCCCTTGGACTTCAGCAGCTCCAGGGCCTGCACGATGCCGTTGGCGACCTCGTCACAGGCGGTGATGCCACCGAAGACGTTGACGAACACGGACTTGACGTCCGGGTCGCCGAGGATGATCTCCAGGCCGTTCGCCATGACCTCGGCGGAGGCGCCGCCACCGATGTCGAGGAAGTTGGCGGGCTTGACGTTGCTGTGCTTCTCACCGGCGTACGCGACGACGTCGAGGGTGCTCATCACGAGACCCGCGCCGTTGCCGATGATGCCGACCTCGCCGTCCAGCTTGACGTAGTTGAGGTTCTTGGCCTTGGCGGCAGCCTCGAGCGGGTTGGCTGCGGCCTTGTCCTCGAGCGCCTCGTGGTCGGGCTGGCGGAACTCGGCGTTCTCGTCGAGCGAGACCTTGCCGTCGAGGGCGATGACACGGCCGTCGGCGACCTTGGCCAGCGGGTTGACCTCAACGAGGAGCGCGTCCTCCTTGATGAAGGTGTCCCACAGGGTCACCATGATCTCGGCGACCTGCTCGGCGACCTCGGCCGGGAACTTCGCCTGGGCGACGATCTCGCGGGCCTTCTCGATGCTCACGCCTTCGTTGGCGTTCACCGGGACCTTCGCGAGGGCGTCGGGGTTCTCCTCCGCGACGACCTCGATCTCCACGCCGCCCTGAACGGACGCCATGGCGAGGAAGGTGCGGTTCGTGCGGTCGAGGAGGTACGAGACGTAGTACTCCTCGGCGATCTCCGGAGCCGTCTCGGCGATCATCACCTTGTGGACCGTGTGGCCCTTGATGTCCATGCCGAGGATGTCCGTCGCGCGGGCGACGGCCTCGTCCGGTGTGGCGGCCAGCTTCACGCCACCGGCCTTGCCACGGCCACCGACCTTGACCTGGGCCTTGACGACGGACTTGCCGCCAAGACGCTCGGTCACCGCGCGCGCCGCCTCAGGCGTGTCGATGACTTCACCGGCCAGCACCGGTACACCGTGCTTGGCGAAGAGGTCCCTCGCCTGGTACTCGAACAGGTCCACGCGCGTCCATCCCTTTTCAGTGGTCTCGCGAGCGGTGTGCATCGCCTGCATCGCCGCTCTTGCGATTCGTTGTCTGCGTGGGCGTGCCGCGAAGGGCAACGTGACGGGCGCTGTCACAGGGAAGGCGCTCACGGTGTCCGTGGACGCGGCATGTCCGTCTCGCAGATTATCGCCGCAGGCCCTGGGGCCCTAAATCGCAGATCACACTGCGGCGGTGATTACAGTCACAGATCGTGGGCCAGACGGCGGATCGAAACGCTTCCGGGTCCCCTCCGGTGCGCTGACGAGTCCCGCTGTCCGGCCCACGATCAGCTACTTCAGCTAGTCAGGAGCTCAGCTCTGTATGTCTGCCTGTCTCCTCATCGGCTCAGAAGCTGGGCACGTAGCTCGGGGTGACGGACGAGACCGCGCCCTGGGTCCCGGTCGCGATGTTCTCGACGAGCGGCTCGGCGTCGGATGTGACGGTTCCCACGACGCCCTCGGCGACCGGCTCGGCGCCGCCCGTCACGTTCTGCGCCAGATCGGTGGTGTTGCCGCCGACGCCCTTGGCGAGCGGCTTGACCGGGGCCACCACCGTCTCGGCGAAGTCCTTCGCGTCTCCGGTGACGGCACCGGCGTAGGGCTTCACCTCGCCGGTCGCGTCCTGGGCGAAGGGCACGGCGCTGCCCGTCACGTCGCCCGCCACGCCGTCGGCGAGCCCGGTGGCGTCGCCTCCGGCCCGCTCGACGACCGGGAGCACCGCCTGGACCGCGTCGACGGCCAGCGGCGGCAGGACGGCGTACGCGGTCTCGTCGACGATCGGGCCCGCGGTCCGCGCGACGTCGTCGGCGTGGCCCGGCGCCTCGTCGACGAGCTGCGGGGCGAAGTCGGCCAGCGGGCCGAAGAGGTAGTCGACCTCGGCGTCGACCGTGGCCTCGGCGTCAGGCGTGGAGACCTCGGGGGCGCCCGGGATGGCCGGCAGGTCGTACTCCGGGGTGTGCGCCTCGCCGGTCCGACCGGCCGCGTCGGCGGTGTCGGTGGCGTCCGAGGTCTCGGGGGTGTTGGCATCGTCGACGTCCGGCGTGCTGACCGGCACGGAGACGGGGAGCTTGCCGAGGTCCGTGGCGTTCGCGGCGCCCGCGCCCAGCGCGATCATTCCGGTGGCGCCCGCGGCTATCACGATGGAGCGGCGGATGTTCCCGCTGCCCGTGTTCGGCTTGGCGTGCTTGCTGCTGTGCTTGCTCATGCTTGCGTCAGATCCTTCGAATTCGCACTCGGGTGCTTCGGTGGGCAGACCTGTCCCGCCCCCGCGCGGCAGGTCAGACGGCGGGGAAGGCCTGCCCTAACCGGGGAATTCGAGGATGTCGCGGTGCCGGTCGCGGACCGGTGAGTACGTCTCGGGGGCACCGGGTCCCGGGACGAGCTGAACGGACGCGCCGCCGGAGAGGGTGGCGGCAAGGGGCTCACCGTGGTGGCGCTGAGTGCCGCTGTCCACGACCGCGTGGGCACCGACGCCGAACGGCTGCGGCACCAATGGCCGCGGAAGCGGAATTCGAATCGGAAGCGACGCATGCGGCGGTACGGCGACGATCCCGTCAACGACGGCGTGGCCACGGCTCATCACGGAGCCGCCGTCCAAGCCCCGGGTGTCCAGCGGCCTGTACGTAGCCGTCGGCTCCACCACCGGCGAGGAGGCGGCGGCGGAAAGATCGGCAGCGTCGGTGGCAGCGTCCACGCCGCCCCGCTTCACCTGCCCCCGCTCAGCCGCCACCGGGTCACCGTCAGCGCCCGGCCGCACGGCCTCCCCGACCAGCCTCCCAACCCTCCGGTCCACCGGCTGCCGCACCGTCTCAGAAACGGACCGCAGCCCGTCACCAACAGCCTGGACGGACTCACTCAGCCTGTCCCTCACCGGGGCACCCACGGCACCCACCACACCACCAAGGCGCTCGCCACCAGCGGCGCCAGCGCCCTCGACGACGCGGGCAACCTCAGCGCCCCGGTCGATCGGCGCCGCGTCCGAAACCACGTCCGAAACCACGTCCGAAGCCACGTCAGCCACGTCCGAAGCCACGTCCGGCACCTGGGCCGCGTCGGAAACGGCGGCCGCGGCACCGTCAGTCGACCGCTGCGCGGTCTCACGTATGGAGTCCAACGCCTCCGTCTCCTCGGTCGCGTCGGTCAGGGCCTCGGCAGGGGTCGCGGCCTCGGCCTCGGCGGCGGACTCGGCCTCGAGGAGCCGGGACTCGCCCGGAGCGTCAGGCGCGTCAGGCGCGAGTTCAGACGCCTGCGCCTGTGCCGCGCCGATGAGGCCGAGCGCCAGCAGACCGCTGAGGAACAGGGCCACCCGCAGCGCACGCCACCCGACCACCGAGCGCACAAGGCGCCGGGCGGCAGGGCGAAGCGTGGCTGTGGCAGTCAAGGTGAGGTGAACTCCTATCGCGGAATATGCCGCTCCGTACGCGGCGCGCGCCGATCCTTGCATGGAACTCCTGGCTTCGCGCAAGCCCCCTGTTACTGATGAGTCGCCATGTCCGGTATGGGCAGGGGCCGTTTCTCGATCGCCGCCGCCATCACCTCCGGGAAGAGGTCGGGGGTGCAGGCGAACGCCGGTGCGCCGAGCGCACCGAGCGCCGCCGCGTGCTCCCGGTCGTAGGCGGGCGCGCCCTCGTCCGACAGCGCGAGCAGCGTCACGAACTGCACACCCGAGGCCTTCATCGCCGCGACCCGCTTCAGCATCTCGTCGCGTATTCCCCCTTCGTAGAGGTCGGAGATGAGCACGACCACGGTGTCCGCGGGCCGGGTGATCTGCGACTGGCAGTACGCGAGCGCGCGGTTGATGTCGGTGCCGCCGCCGAGTTGGGTGCCGAAGAGGACGTCGACCGGATCGTCAAGCTGGTCGGTGAGATCCACGACGGCCGTGTCGAAGACGACCAGGCGGGTCTGGATGGACCGCATGGAGGCGAGCACGGCGCCGAAGACGGAGGCGTACACGACGGAAGCGGCCATCGAGCCCGACTGGTCGATGCAGAGGACCACTTCCTTCTTCACCGACTGGGACGCCCGGCCGTACCCGACGAGTCGTTCGGGGACGATCGTGCCGTATTCGGGCAGGTAGTTCTTGAGGTTGGCCGCGATGGTGCGGTTCCAGTCGATGTCGCGGTGGCGCGGCCGGTTGATCCGGGCCGAGCGGTCCAGGGCGCCGGTGAGTGTGGCGCGGGTGCGACTGGCGAGGCGCTTCTCCAGGTCGTCGACGACCTTGCGGACCACAGCGCGTGCGGTCTCCTTCGTCGTCTCCGGCATGGCCTTGTTGAGCGAGAGCAGGGTGCCCACGAGGTGCACATCCGCCTCGACCGCTTCGAGCATCTCCGGCTCTAGGAGGAGCGTGGAGAGCCCGAGCCGGTCGATCGCGTCGCGCTGCATCACCTGCACCACGGACGCGGGGAAATACGTCCGGATGTCCCGAAGCCATCGTGCGACGGACGGCGCCGACGCCCCCAGCCCCGCGCCGCGCCGCCGCCCCTGCTCCGGCTGCTCCCCCTGGCCGTAGAGGGCGCTGAGCGCCGCGTCCATAGCCGCGTCCTGGCCAGCTAGCTGGCAACCGGTGCCGTCAGCGGACTCTCCGCCTAGAACCAGGCGCCACCGCCTGATCCGCTCCTCAGTGCTGCTGTCCACGCCCATCAGCCCGCCACCTCCACCACGCCGTTACCCTCCACGGCATCCGCATCCATGACATCTGCATCCATGACATCCGCCAGATTCGCGACATCAGCCCCCGGTACAGACCCCAGCAGCAGCCGAAGCACCGGAAGGACGGCGTCGGCCCGCTCCTGGTCGAGTTCCGGCGCGAACCCCGGGAGCGCCGCGGCCTCCGGGCGCACCCCGGGAGCCTCGGGGCCGCGGCGGACCAGTTCCCCCAAGGTGCGGCGCACCCCGGGCTCGTACGCCGAGAAGGTGCGGCGCAGCAGCGGCAGTACGTCCGTGAAGGCCTCCGCCGACACTCCGCTCAGCCAGGCGTCCACCAGGCCGAGCAGCCGCCCGTCGTGGACCAGTAGCATGCCGCCACCCGAGCCGCCACCGACGAACCCCTCGATCCAGGCGGCCGCGTCGGCCGGTGGCGTACCCGGGGAGAGGGCGAGCCCCATCAGCCGCGCCGCCGCGTCGTCCGCCAACTCGCCATCGTCCAGCAGCAACCGCACGGCCCGCCCCCGGATGACCCCGGGCACGGTGTCCCGCCCGGAGAGCACCCCCAGCACGGCGTGCCAGCGCCCCCGCAGGCCCGTGCCCGTGCCACCCGTACCGCCAGTGCCGCCGCCTTCGGCCGTCGTGGTTTCGCCGAGCAGCCCCACCGCCGTGTGTACGGCGTCCACATGGCCGCGCAGTTCGGCCGCTCCGTCAGCGTCCAGGGCGGCGCACGCCGGAGGCAGGCCGACGAAGACGCGTTCGGCGAGGCCCGCGGCGACCTCGGCCAGGGCGTGCGTCCCGGTGCCGCGGACGTCGCCGTAGCGCAGGGAGCGGACCAGGGCGGGCAGGGCCTGGGCGAGCTGTCCGACGTCCGTGTCCAGGGCCGCCCGGTCGGCCAGGACCTTCATCACCACCGGGAGCGCGTCCGGCAGTTCGGCGAGCAGGCACCGCTCGGCCAGCGCGGTGACGTCGGCGAGCGCCGTCGCGCCGACCGCGTCCGCCTCGGCCTTCGCCGTCGCCGCGGCATCCACCGTGGTGCCCCAGATGCCCGCCTCGGCGATCCGCACCGCCAGCTCGGGCTCCCAGCGCAGCCGCCAGCTCTCCCGGAACGTCCCGGTCGTGCTGCGCGCCGACCGCGCGGGCTCGCCCCAGTCGATGCCGAGCAGCCGCAGCCGGTGCAGCAGTCGGCTGCGCGCGGCGTCGGTCTCCTTGCGCAGGTCGAGGTCCACCTCCCGCTCCAGCGCCTCTGGTTTGAGCCGTAGCGTCCGCTGGAGTCGGGTCAGGTCACGCTGCAACGGCACGGCGGGTGCCGACGCGGGCACCTCACCCAGGACGTCTCCGACGATGAGCCGGTCCCGCACCAGCGCGAGCGGGATGTCGGACCCCTCGCACATCACGGCCCGTACCGCGTCCGTCGTCTCGGACAGGCCCGGCAGTGGCCTGCCGCGCATCGCGGCGAGGGTGTCGGCGAGCCGGACCGCCTCGATGACATGCGCCGACGACACCGGCTGGTCCTCGTCCCGCAGCAGACCGGCGACCTTGGTCATCCAGCGCTCCAACGGCCGGTCGGGTGAGCCGAAGAGGTGCGCGTACCAGCCGGGTGAGTCGATCCCGGCGCCGTAGCCACCGGCGCGGGCGAGGCGGCGGTGGGTCCAGGGCACCCAGGTCAGGTCGACCTTGGCCTTCGGCAGGCCCTTGAGCAGGGCGCGGTCGGCGGCGACGGTGCTCTTCGCCGTGAGCGCGGGGACATGCCAGGCGCCGCAGACGACCGCGATCCGGTCGTCGAACTCACGGCGTGCCGCCCGCACCTGAAGCCGCATATACGCCTCGCGCACCAGGTCCTGTCTCGCCGGTCTCTGCGGAACAGCCTGCGGCGTCAGGTGCGTGCTCTCGGCGTGCCGGGTGCACGCCCTCGTACTGGATGTACTTGGGCTTGTGCCCGGTGCGGCGAGAGTGCGTGCATGGCGCCGCGGGCCCGCAGAGACCGGGGAGACAGGGCCTGGGTCGCGCTGGTGGCCGCCGTCTCCGTACTCCTCGCGCAGGGCCGTCATGGCGTCCCCGAGCGCGTCGAACGGGGCGAGCGGATCGGCGGCGGCTGGCCCGGCGCCCCGGTGCTCGACGGCGTCCTCCCACCAGCGCTCCGGATCGTCGTACCCCGCCGCCTCGGCCAGCGCGGCAAGCGGATCAACCCGCAGCCCCGCGCCCGCACCCGCGTCGCGCTCGTCCGACTCATCCAGCCCATCCGGCTCATCCGGCTTCCGCGCCAGCGTGTGGGCCGCCGGGAGGTCGATGAAGCGGGCCGGAACGCCGTGCTCCAGCGCCCAGCGGATCGCCACCCACTCCGGGGAGAACCCGGCGAACGGCCAGAACGCGGAGCGCCCGGGATCGTCCGTGACATGGGCCAGGAGCGCGACGGGTGGGCTCATCCCGTCGTCGGCGGCCAGCTCTACCAGCGCGTCGGCCTCCGGCGGGCCCTCGATCAGTACGGCCGCGGGCCGCCGCGCCTCGAGCGCGGCACGTACCGCCCGCGCGGAGCCTGGCCCGTGATGCCGTACACCGAGCACCCAGGGCCCACCCCCGTCCGCCGTCGGCGCACGGCCCGCCGTCCCCGCGACACTCACGCCGTCACCTCCCGGCAGGCGCGGTAGAAGTCCTTCCAGCCATCGCGCTCGCGGACGACCGCCTCCAGGTACTCCTGCCAGATGACGCGGTCCGCGGCCGGGTCACGGACGACGGAGCCGAGGATTCCGGCCGCCACGTCGCCGGGACGCAGCACTCCGTCACCGAAGTGCGCCGCCAGGGCGAGTCCGCCGGTGACCACGGAGATGGCCTCGGCGGTGGACAGGGTGCCGCTGGGCGATTTCAGCTTGGTCCGCCCGTCCGCGGTGATGCCGTCGCGCAGCTCGCGGAAGACGGTGACGACGCGGCGGATCTCGTCGATGCCGTCCGGCCCGGCGGGCAGGTCGATCGAACGGCCGATCTGGTCGACGCGGCGGGAGACGATGTCGACCTCGGCCTCAACACTCTCCGGCAGCGGCAGCACGACGGTGTTGAAGCGGCGGCGCAGGGCGCTGGACAGGTCGTTGACCCCGCGGTCGCGATCGTTCGCCGTGGCGATGAGGTTGAACCCGCGGACGGCCTGCGCCTCCTGGCCCAACTCCGGGATGGGCAGCGTCTTCTCGGACAGGATCGTGATCAGGGTGTCCTGGACGTCGGCCGGGATACGGGTGAGCTCCTCGACCCGCGCGGTCATGCCCTCGGTCATGGCCCGCATGACCGGGCTCGGAACCAGCGCGTCCCGGCTGGGGCCGTGCGCGAGCAGCTGCGCGTAGTTCCAGCCGTACCGTATGGCCTCTTCCGGCGTACCGGCCGTGCCCTGCACCAGCAGGGTGGAGTCGCCGCTGATCGCCGCGGCCAGATGCTCCGAGACCCAGGTCTTCGCGGTACCCGGCACTCCGAGCAGCAGCAGTGCGCGGTCGGTGGCGAGTGTGGTGACCGCGACCTCGACGAGGCGACGCGGGCCCACGTACTTGGGTGTGATCACGGTCCCGTCCGGGAGCGTGCCGCCGAGCAGATAGGTCGCCACGGCCCAGGGCGAGAGGCGCCAACGAGCGGGCCGGGGTCGGTCGTCGGCCGCGGCGAGTGCGGTGAGTTCGTGCGCGAACGCGTTCTCGGCGTGCGGCCGCAGGGCGTCGTTGGTCATGAGTCCCCCTCAGGTTCCGACAGCTTTCCGGCTGTGTGACCACCGTGCACCACGCCACTGACAATCGACCGTCTGCGCAGGTCAGAAAGGTACGCACGGCCGTTGTCAGTGGCGGGGCCTACCGTCGCAGACATGACTCAGCAGGGGGTTCGCTGGACGGCTGAGCAGGTGCTGGCATTGGCGCCTGACGCGTCGTCACGCAAGGCGGGAAGCAAACTCGGCGTGGCCGGGCCGTGGTCGGAGACGGGAAGCTCGGGAGAGGGGGCGGTGTGGGGACTGTGCAAGGGCAGCGGCAGCAAGCCGTATCAGACGGTCGTGGATGTCGCGGACACCACGGGCCCGGCGTACAAGTGCAGTTGCCCCAGCCGGAAGTTCCCGTGCAAGCACGCGCTGGGACTACTGCTGCTGTGGGCGGGCGACGACGGCGCGGTACCAGACGCCTCGGCACCAAGCGCGTCGGCACCAGACGCCTCAGCGCCTGAGTGGGCCGAGCAGTGGCTGGCCGGGCGTCGCACGCGGGCGGAGAAGAAGAGCGGAACCGGGGCGGACGCGGCCAGGTCCGCTGATCCGGAGGCGGCCCGACGCAGGGCGGAGCGCCGGGCCGAGCGGATCAGCGCGGGTGCGACGGAGCTGGAGCAGCGGCTGACGGACCTGCTCCGGGGCGGCCTCGCCACGGCGGAGCGGGCGGGGTACGGCATGTGGGAGGAGACGGCCCGGCGCATGGTCGACGCGCAGGCGCCGGGGCTCGCCTCGCGGGTGCGGGAGCTGGGTGCCATCCCGGCATCGGGGCCAGGCTGGCCGATGCGGCTGCTGGAGGAGTGCGCGCTGCTGCATCTGCTGGACCAGGCGTGGCTGCGCCGGGAGCGGCTGCCCGAGCCGCTGGCCGCGACGGTCCGCGCGCGGATCGGGCTGACCACCACACCCGAGGGGCCGCCGGTGCGGGACCGGTGGCTGGTTCTCGCGCAGTACGACACGGCCGACGCCAAGCTCACGACGCGCCGGATATGGCTGTACGGCACCGAGTCCGGGCGTACGGCGCTGCTGCTGTCCTTCGGGGCGGCCGGGCGGGCACCGGAGCTCGCGCTGCCGGTCGGCCTGTCGCTCGACGCCGAGCTGTCCCCACATCCAGGAGGCGGGCAGCCGCGCGCGGGTCTGGGCGAGCGCTTCGCCGCGCCCGAACCCACCTCCGCGCGTCCGCCGGGGCTGGGCCCGTGGGAGGCCGCGGCTGCCTACGGCACCGCGCTGCGGGACGACCCCTGGCTGGATTCCTGGCCGGTCACCCTCCAGGGGGTCATACCGACTCCAGTCGGCGACAGTTGGCAACTGGCCGACGCGGAAGGCAAGTCGGCGCTCCCCCTGACACCGGCGGCCCTGACCCACCCCGGCCGGTGGAAACTCGCCGCGCTCTCGGGCGGATCCCCGGTCACGGTCTTCGGCGAGTGCGGCCACCGAGGCTTCACCCCCCTTACCGCCTGGCCGGACCCCGCAGGAGAGGCGGTCCCCCTGTGCTGACGCACGCGACGCCGTACAGCCCAGACCTCGTCCACCCCGCACGGGAGGCCCGATGACCAGCACCGGCACGGCCACCAGCAGCAACAACAGCGCCAACAGCCCTGCCAGCTGGCAGGAGTGGGAGGAGCTCGTCACCTCAGCCCTGCTCGGGACCGAGCGGCGAACACCACCGGTCGCCGTCCCCGGCAAGGACGCCCCGAGCGCGCTCCTGGACGCGGCGGCCGCGCACACCGTGCGGCGCAGGGCGGGCCTGTGTGCCGCCCCCGCCGCCGCCCCACCGGCGTTGGCCACGCCCGACGCTCGGCCGGTGCTGCCCACCGCCGCCAGGAACCGGCTCGCGATGCTGCTGACCGGCCGCCCCGGGGGCGGCGGAGGCGGGCGGCGCGGTGCGGCACCCGACCTGACAGAGCTGCTGCCGCAGTGGCTGGCCCTGGCGAACGAGCACGGCTATGCCGCACCCCCGGAGGCACTCCCCGCGTTGCTCGACGCGGCCCGTGCGCGTACGGATCTGCGGCCGCAGGCGCTGGCCTTCGCGGGGCCGCGTGCGCTGTGGCTGGCCCGGCTCAACGCCGACTGGAAGTTCGCACTGCGCGCGACCCCGGGCGGTGCCGAGCTACCCGCCCCCGAAGAGACGGCGGAGGTCCAACGGCTCTGGGAGGAGGGCCTGTTCGCGGAGCGAGTGGCGCTGCTCAGCGCCGTACGAGCACATGACGCGGCCACCGCGCGCGACCTGCTCGCCACCACTTGGACGACCGAGCGGGCCGAGGACCGGCTGATGTTCCTTGACTCTCTCCGCGTCGGCCTGGGGGACGCCGACGAGCCGTTTCTGGAGCAGGCGCTCACCGACCGCAGCCGTAACGTCCGGGCGACCGCTGCCGAACTGCTCTCCGCCTTGCCCGGATCGGCCCTGGCAGCACGGATGGCGGCCCGCGCCGCGACCTGTGTCGCGCTGGACCGGACGGACGGCAAGCTGGTGGTGGAGGCGCCGCACGAGTGCGACGCGGCCATGGAGCGGGACGGCGTCACGCCGAATCCACCGTCCGGGCGGGGCCGCCGTGCCTGGTGGCTGGGCCAGGTGGTGGAGGCAACGCCCCTCGCCTCCTGGTCGGCGCGGCTGGGCGACCGTACGCCGGAGCAGATGGTGGCGCTGCCGGTCGCCGACGACTGGCAGAGCGAGCTGCACGGCGCGTGGTGCAGGGCCGCCGTACGCCAGCAGGACGCGCCATGGTCCCGGGCCCTGCTCGGCACACCCGCGGCGCCGGGTGCGAGCGGCCCAGGTGCGGTGTCGCTCGCCGAGCGCGCCAAGCTGCTGGCCGCGCTGCCCGCCGATGAGCGGGCGGACTGGGTCGCCGGTTTCATCGCGGCGCACGGCCTGTCCGAGGCGTTCCAGCTGCTCGGCGGGTGCGCGGTGCCCTGGTCTCAGCCGCTCGGCCACGCGGTGGTCGACGCGCTCAACATCGCGCGGGACGCGGGGAGTTATCCATGGAGCTTCAGCGGGGTGATGGGCCTGGCGGAACGCTGCCTGGACCCGGTCGAGGCCGACCGTCTGGAGTCCCTGGCCGCGATACCGGACGAGCCGGAGGACGGAGCGCCAGGGGCCGTGGGGTACTGGTCGGAGGCGTTCCAGCGACTGGTGAGCACGTTGCGCTTGCGGGCGGCGATGCGAAGGGAGCTCACGGGAACCTAGCAAGGCCCGCAGACCGCATCCGCAGGCCGCGGGTCGTAGGCCGCGGGTCGCAGGCGTCCGCCCACCTCGCCCCTGATCGGGCGGGGCGGGAAGGAAACCCCTACCCCTACCCCTACGCCTCGGCCGGGAGCCGGACGTTCGCGCGAACCCAGTCCACGATCGACTTCGTCGTCGCACCCGGGGTGAAGATCTCCGAGACGCCCTGCGCCTTGAGCGGCGCGATGTCCGCCTCCGGGATGATCCCGCCGCCGAAGACCTTGATGTCCTCCGCGTCGCGCTCCCGCAGCAGCTCGATCACCTTCGCGAACAGCGTGTTGTGCGCACCCGAGAGGATGGAGAGGCCGATCGCGTCAGCGTCCTCCTGGATAGCCGTGTCGACGATCTGCTCGGGCGTCTGGTGCAGACCGGTGTAGATGACCTCCATACCGGCATCGCGCAGCGCACGCGCGATCACCTTGGCCCCGCGATCGTGCCCGTCGAGACCTGGCTTGGCGACCACCACGCGGATCGGGCCGGTTGCCACACCCATCACTGCCTCCATGTACCGACATTTGCCGAGATATACCGAGCGTCACCCAGTGGACACGGCGGGTTACCCCGCAGACACACTGACCGGGCGCAACCCAGGACCATGTGAACGAACGTTATCTCCAGCATCCCCTACCCGGCAGTTTCGCGGTGGAGAGGGAGGGGGAAATCACACGAAGGGACACGTTCGCTAGCGCCTGCTACCGCACGCACCACCCGGCCCAGAGGCCAGGGCCACGACTACAGCCGGGAGCACGCGCCAAGGGGAGCCGCTACGAGGCCTCCTCTGCCCACCGTGCCATCAGCCGCACGGCACGGCGGCAGAGGTGCATCACCGACCTCCGACCGGCGCCCCGTGAGGGCACACGGGGGACAGAGCCGTCCTTCGCGTGCCATTCGGGAGGTCGGCCATGAGGGCCCTACCCTTTCTGCTTCCGCCGTGGCTCCAAGCCGCAGGCCAGGCATCACACGCCCCCCTCAGACTCTCCGCCACGCTGCTCAAGGCGACCGCGCTGGAGCTGACCATCCTCGCCGGGCACCTCCTCCTCTACCCGTCAGGCATCACCCAGGAGAGCCGCCCCGCCTCCAGGCCGACCGGGACACCTCACCTGCCGCCCGCCGACGGCGCCAGGCCCGTCGTCCTGCTGCATGGCTTCATCGACAACCGCTCGGTCTTCGTCCTGCTGCGCCGCTCGCTGGCCCAGCACGGCAGGCACCATGTGGAGTCACTCAACTACTCGGTGCTCACCTGCGATATTCGCACCGCGGCCGACCTGCTCGCCCAGCACATAGAGGAGATCTGCGAGCGCACCGGCCACCGCGAGGTGGACATCGTCGGACACAGTCTCGGTGGCCTGATCGCGCGCTATTACATCCAGCGCCGCGGCGGCGACCACCGCGTCCGTACCCTGGTCACGCTCGGCACCCCGCACGAGGGCACCAGCGTCGTCCCCCTGATGAGCGCGCACCCGATCGTCCGCCAGATGCGCCCCGACTCCGATGTGATCGCCGAGCTCAGGGAGCCCGCCCCCGGCTGCAGCACCAGGTTCGTGAGCTTCTGGAGCGATCTCGACCAGGTGATGACCCCACCGCGGACGGCCCGCGTCGACCACCCGGACCTGCTCACCCACAACGTCCCGGTCACTGGCATCGGACATCTCGCCCTGCCCGTACACCCCGCGGTCGCGGCGGGAATCCGGCAGGCGATCGACTCCGACGACCTGGCGTCCCACGCCGACGGCTCAGCCTCCGTGGCCTGACCCGGCCCCACCCCGACCCCACCCCGAGCCCCCAGGGTCGAACGAAAGTCGAACACAAAGCCAAGGCTGTACCTATGAACTCCCGAAAGGCGGCCGATTGCCCGTTTCCTGAAATCATGAAACCTGCCGAAGATTGTCGCCGTCGCATACCGCCGGGTACAGTCGCCGCACTCGCTCTGCCCCCCGCTGTCGAGGCGAAAGAGAAGTTGGTGAACGACCAGCACGGCTATGCCGCCGGTTACGGCGACAACGCGACCGGTGCCTTCGACGCCACCTTCGCCTCCGACCCGCTGTTCGGCACGATGCCCGGCGCCGCCACACCGTCCGACCCGTACCACGCGTACGACTCCGGACAGAGTGGCCAGTGGGACAGCACCGCATGGTCGACGGGTTCGTACGACACGCTGGGCACCACCGGCGTCGGCGCGCACGCCACGGTCACCTACGACCCGTACGCCGCGCAGTCCACCACCCCGTACGAGACAGGCAGTTACGACACGACCGCCGTCTGGGCGAACGCCGGTTACCAGCAGCTCTCCGACATCCCCGCCCAGCCGGGACCGCAGGCCACCGAGCAGTGGGACGGCACGGGCCAGTGGCAGGCGGGGTCCTACGGGCAGCACCCGCAGACGTACGACTCCGGGGCCTACGACGCCACCGCCTGGAACTCCGACGGCGCGACGACCACCGCGTACGGCACCTACGACGCGTACGGCACCCTCACCACGCCGACGTACGAGCAGCCGTCCACCGGAGCGGACTTCCCCGAAGCCGAGTTCCCCGAAGCCGAGTTCAGCGAGCCGGACGTCATCGGCACCACGGAGCCCGACGACGGCGCCAACGGTTACGAGAGCACCGGGTACGCGTACGACGGCGGTCACGACGGCGACGTCGGCTACGACGACCACGACGCGTACGCCACCGAGGACGACGACCACGGAAGCCTCGCCGCCGACGTCACCCCGGCCCCAGCCCCGGCCGCGTACACCCCGGACACCGCGCGCCCCCGCAACCGCGACCGCGGCGGCAACCGCACCCGCCGCCGCGCCCCCGCCAAACGCTCCGGCCTGCTCACCGTCGCCGTGCCCTCCGTCTGCGCGCTCGGCGTCGCCGGGATCGCCGCCGCCTCGGTGAACACCGGCCTCGGCGACAGCAAGGGCGACACCAAGACCCAGGCCGCACCCGACCCGGCCACCCCCACGGTCAAACCGGCGCAGGTCAACAGGCAACTGGACACCCAACTGGCCAACCTCTCCGCCGAAGCCGACAACTTCGCCGGACGTGCGAGCCGCACCCAGGAACGTATCGACCTCAAGGAACGCCAAGAAGCCGAGCGGAAGCGCAAGATCGAGGAGGCGGAGCGCAAGGAGCGGCTACGCCCCAAGTTCGCCGCGCCCGTGGCACCCAAGGGGCTCAGCGCGCGCTTCGGCCAGGCCGGGATCAACTGGATGTCCGTGCATACGGGCATCGACTTCCCCGTCTCGTACGGCACTCCCGTGATGGCGGCGACCGACGGCACCGTACGCACCCAGTGGAACAGCGCGTACGGCAACATGGCGATAGTGACCGCGCCGGACGGCACCGAGACCTGGTACTGCCACCTCTCCAGCACGAAGATCCGCAGCGGCACGGTCAAGGCCGGTGACGTCATCGCGTACGCCGGTAACTCGGGCAACTCCACCGGCCCGCACCTGCACTTCGAGGTGCGCCCCGGCGGCGGCGCGGCGATCGACCCGCTGGCGTGGTTCCTGAGCCACGGCATCAACCCGGCTTAGGACCGATCACCTCCCCCTCCCCACCGGCGCACCTGCCCATCCTGCCCCTCTCTACAACTTCTCCACCGGCGCGTACCGCAGCAACAGCACCTTCGGCTTCGGGTCGCCGAAGTCGATGCTCGCCCGGGCCTGATCGCCCACGCCCTCCACCGCAACCACCGTTCCCAGCCCGAACTGGTCGTGCGTGACCCGGTCCCCCACCGCCAGCGACACCACCGGCTTGTCCCCCGCCCGACGCGTCGCGAACCCCGACGGCCCGCGCCGCGCACGGGACGAGGACAGCGAAGACGTCAGCGAAGACACCGCGCCCGATCCGCCCGATCCGCCCGACCCGCCGCCCCTGCTGGACGTCGGCGCCGGGACCGAAGGCCCGGTCCGCTTCCACTCCAGGTGCTGGTCCGGAATCTCCTCCAGGAACCGCGACGGCGGGTTGTACGAAGGCTGTCCCCAGGCACTGCGCATCGTCGCGCGCGTCAGATACAGCCGCTCACGCGCCCGCGTGATGCCCACATAGGCCAGCCGCCGCTCCTCCTCAAGCTCCTTGACCTGCCCCAGAGCACGCATGTGCGGGAAGACGCCGTCCTCCATACCCGTCAGGAACACCACAGGAAACTCAAGGCCCTTGGCGGTGTGCAGGGTCATCAGCGTGATGACACCCGAGCCGTCGTCGTCCTCGTCCGGAATCTGGTCGGAGTCCGCGACCAGGGCGACCCGCTCCAGAAACTCCGAAAGCGTCCCGGAAGCCGCCGCGCCCCCGCCTTCGCCACCCGCGCCTTCGCCACCCGCGCTCTCACTCTCGACCGAGGCCGCGGCCTCGGTCTTCTCCTGCTCGAACTCCAGGGCCACAGCCGCCAGTTCCTGGAGGTTCTCGATCCGCGTCTCGTCCTGCGGGTCGGTGGAGGCCTGCAACTCGGCCAGATACCCGGTCCGTTCCAGCACGGCCTCCAGGACCGTGGCCGGTCCCACGCCGGACTCGGCGATCGTACGGAGCTCTTCCATCAGCGTGTTGAAGCGCTTGACGGCGTTCGCCGAGCGCGCCGCCATGCCGTACGCCTCGTCCACCCGCCGCAGTGCCTGCGAGAAGCTGATCCGCTCACGCTGCGCCAGCGCGTCGATCATGGCCTCCGCACGGTCGCCGATGCCGCGCTTGGGGACGTTGAGGATACGGCGCAGCGGTACGGAGTCCTCCGGGTTGGACAGCACCCGCAGGTAGGCCAGTACGTCCCTGACCTCCTTGCGCTCATAGAAGCGCACCCCGCCGACGACCTTGTACTGGAGCCCGACCCGGATGAAGATCTCTTCGAAGACACGGGACTGGGCGTTCGTACGGTAGAAGATCGCGACGTCACCGGCCTTGGCGTCGCCCGCATCCGTCAGCCGGTCGATCTCTTCGGCGACGAACTGCGCCTCGTCGTGCTCGGTGTCGGCGACATAGCCGGTGATCCGGGCACCAGCGCCGGCGTTGGTCCACAGGTTCTTCGGACGGCGGCTTTCGTTACGCTCGATGACGGCGTTCGCCGCGGTCAGGATCGTCTGCGTGGAGCGGTAGTTCTGCTCCAGGAGGATCGTGGTCGCGTCCGGGTAGTCCTCCTCGAACTGGAGGATGTTGCGGATGGTGGCGCCGCGGAAGGCGTAGATGGACTGGTCCGCGTCACCCACGACGCACAGCTCGCCCGGCTCCGGGTCGCCCTCGCCGCCGACCGGGCCGACCAGTTCGCGCACCAGGGCGTACTGGGCGTGGTTGGTGTCCTGGTACTCGTCGACCATGATGTGCCGGAAGCGGCGGCGGTAGTGCTCGGCGACGTCCGGGAACGCCTGCAGCAGATGCACCGTCGTCATGATCAGGTCGTCGAAGTCGAGGGCGTTCGCCTCGCGCAGCCGTGACTGGTACATCGCGTAGGCCTGGGCCACGGTCTTCTCGAAGCCGTCCGCGGCCTGCCCCGCGAAGGTCTCCTCGTCAATCAGCTCGTTCTTCAGGTTCGAGATCTTGGCGCTGAAGGACTTGGGCGGAAAACGCTTGGGGTCCAGGTCCAGATCCCGGCAGACCAGCGCCATCAGCCGCTTGGAGTCGGCGGCGTCGTAGATCGAGAACGAGGACGTGAAGCCGAGCCGCTTGGACTCGCGGCGCAGGATGCGTACGCAGGCGCTGTGGAAGGTCATCACCCACATCGCGGCCGCGCGCGGTCCGACGAGGTCGGCGACGCGCTCCTTCATCTCGCCCGCGGCCTTGTTGGTGAAGGTGATCGCCAGCACCTGCCCGGGGTGCACCCCGCGCTCGGCGAGCAGATACGCGATCCGGTGGGTCAGCACCCGGGTCTTACCCGACCCGGCCCCGGCGACGATGAGCAGCGGGGTGCCGGAGTGCACGACGGCGGCGCGCTGATTGTCGTTCAGCCCGTCCAGCAGGGCAGCCGGGTCCACCGCGGGGCGGGGGGCGCCGTCGCGGTAGTACGCGTCCCGGTCCACGGGTGCGTCGAACCGGCCCCCGAAGAGGTCGTCCGGAAGCGGCTCGGCTTCCGGAGCGTGCTCCTCGGGTGGCGGCGGAGGCTCGTCGCCCGAGTGCTTGAGGTCCGCCAGGAAGCTGTCGTCAAAGAGGCTGCTCATCGTCTACCGAGTCTAGGCGGCCGCACTGACAACCGGTCCCGGGTTCCCCCGGTCACCACATGAACGCACACACTCACAGAGCGCGAAAGTCACGAAAAGGTATCGGACATATCGCGCACCAACCTTCCCAGGCACCTCGGGAGTTGGCTAGCGTGCTCACCGGGCGGTCCGTATCCCCACCGGCGAACCACGCCGGGAACGGGCAGCCCCCGCCGAGTCTGGCGCGCCCGCGAGGGGCCGCCGGAGCCGGGGACCCACGTGCCCCTGGGGTGAATCGGCACCGTACGCACACACCTGCACGCGCATACACGCCCATGCACAAGAGGTCGCGTACGAGACCGTAGGGCAACCTTCCGACACACCGCCCGAACCCGACAGCTAACCCGGTAGGCGGTCTACGGAAGGAGCGCCTCCGTTGGCGTCGCACCGCAAGCCGCGCAACAGTTTCGGCCCCATACGCAGCACCTCCCAGGCCGTCGGGATCACCACGGCCGCCGTCACCTCCGTGGCCCTGTTGTCGCAGACCGCGTACGCCGGGCCGCCCGCATCGCCGTCCACGGCCCCCGAGCCGTCCCTCGAAGAGGTGCGGAAGAAGGTCGACGACCTGTATCAACGGGCGGGCGTCGCCACGCAGAAGTACAACGCGGTCAAGGAGCGCACCGACAAGCAGCGCGGGCAGGTCGACAAACTCCTCGACGAGGCCGCCCAGCGCACCGCCAAGCTGAACGACACCCGACAGGAACTCGGCGCCATCGCGGCAGCCCAGTACCGCAACGGCGGGGCTTCCGACACGGCGACGCTGATGCTCGCGGACGACCCGCAGAGCTACTTCGACCAGCGTCACCTGATGAGCCGCCTGAGCGGCAAGCAGGAGAAGTCCCTCTCGGACTACCAGCAGCTCCAGGCAACGGCGGCCAAGAAGCGCGGCGAGGCGACCAAGAGCATGAAGACCCTGGCCGAAACCCAGGGTGAGCTCAAGTCCTCCAAGCGGGAGGTCCAGCGGAAGCTGTCCGAGGCTCGTGAGCTGCTGTCCACGCTGACCGCTGAGGAGAAGGCGCGGCTGGCGGCGCTGGAGAAGAAGCGGGAGGCCGAGGCCCGCGAGAAGGCGAAGGAGCTGGCCCGCAAGAAGGCCGCGGAGGCGGAGCGCAAGCGGCTGGCGAAAGAGGCGACAGCGAAGGAGCAGAAGCAAGGGCAGGAGCAGAGCTCCAACACCGACGCAGGCACCGACGCGGGTCCGAACGACGACGGCAGCGGCGGCGCAACCGAGACCACCCCACCCCCAGCTGCAACGCCAACCCCAACCCCCTCCCCCGACACGTCGACGGACGGCTCGACAACGGGCGACTCGACGAACGACTCGTACGCCGCCAAGGCCGAGAAGGTCATCGCCTTCGCCGAGGCGCAGATCGGCAAACCGTACGTCTGGGGCGCGCAGGGCCCGGACTCGTACGACTGCTCAGGGCTGACCGGCGCCGCCTGGAAGACCGCCGGTGTCACGCTGCCGCGCACCACCTGGGACCAGGTGAAGTTCGGCACCCAGGTGTCGGTCGACGACGCCAAGCCCGGTGACCTGGTCTTCTTCTACGACGACATCAGCCACGTCGGCATCTACATCGGCGACGGCAAGATGATCCACGCCCCGAAGCCGGGCACCAACGTCAGGACCGAGTCGATCTACTACATGCCGATCCACAGCGTCCGCCGCGTGGCGTAACGCGTGGCATAGCAGTGCAGTACGGCTGGAGGCGCGCTGCCACCCAGATCAGGTCCACCAGATCAGGTCCACAGGACAGCGATAAAGACGTTCGTCGTGGTCAGCGCGCCTACAGCGCCAAACATCGACTTGTCGATGCTTTCCTCGTCCCGCTTCACGTACACCAGCGCCAGGATCACGATCAGCACCGCCATCTTGACGGCGATCTTGACGTTGTTGACCGCATGGTCATCGGCCTGGTTCAGACCGACGAGCGCGACGCCGGTCACCAGCATGGTCAGCGCGCCATGCAGCATCGCGGGCGTGAACCGCGCCGTACCCTCGCCCATCGCCTTCATCTGCGTAAGGAACCCGCCCAGCAGCGAGGCGATACCGATGATGTGCAGACCGACGAAGACATTGATCAGTACGTCCATAACGCCGGAGCCTAACCGGACCCCCACCAGCCCCCCTCAGCCAGGTGTGCCCCACCAGACCCGCCAGACGCACCAGCCCCCCTCCCACACGCGACCCATCACACTCGCGCCGCACACGATCACCTGCGCTCACATACGGTCATCGAGCCACGCATTTCCACCACCTACGGGCAACTCCCCGCCGCCTCCCGGCCCCCAGGCCTAGCGTCCCTCTCCAGGTGACCGGCTCCCCACCGCCGCCCGGGCCGACCCGGGCGGCAGTTCGGTCACCACCGCCGAAAGGACTGGCGGCGGCCCGTTCCCCTGGGCGGGCCGCCGCTGGGACGAACGTAGGGAGTTATCCGGTGGCCGCTCACCGAAAACCCAAGCAGTACCAGTCCCCGCTGACCGGCACGACCGCCCGAACCGCCCTGACCCTCGCCCTGGCCAGCGCCGCTAGCGCCATGGCCCTCGAGGGCACCTCGGTCGCGGAGCCGCGCCTCACCCCGTCCCAGGTGAAGGCCAAGGTCGACCGGCTGTACCAGGAGGCCGAGGTCGCCACCGAGAAGTACAACGACGCCAAGGAGAAGGCCGAGCAGGCTAAACGCGAATTCGGCAACCTCCAGGACGAGGCCGCCCGCAAGACGGAGGACCTGAACGCCGCCCGCAGGTCCCTGGGTTCGGCCGCCACCGCCCAGTACCGCAACGGAGGCATCGACCCCGCGGTCCAACTCGCCCTCAGTTCAGACCCGGACGACTACCTGGAGCGCGCCACCTTCGCCAACCGCGCGGGCCTGCGCCAGGCCGCGACCATCACTCGCGTACAGCGGCAGCTACGCGACGCCGACCGGCTGAGCAAAAAGGCGGACAGCCGCCTCAGCGAACTCCGCGCCCGCCAGGCCGACCTCAAGCGCCACAAGGCCACGGTCACCACCAAGCTCAAAAAGGCCGAACGCCTCCTCAGCAACCTCACCACCGAGGACCGCGCCCGCATAACGAAGCCCCCAGCCACCCCCACCCCAACAACCACACCAAAGAACCCCACCCCAGCCACCCCCACAACCCCCGCAACCCCAACCACCCCACCCCGCAACTCCCCCAACGCCACCCCCACCCCCTCTTCCTCCCGAGCCGCCCAAGCGATCGCCTTCGCCCACAGCGCCATCGGCAAGCCGTACGTCTGGGGCGCGACGGGCCCGAACGCCTTCGACTGCTCCGGCCTCACCCAGGCCGCCTACCGCTCAGCAGGTGTCTCCCTCCCCCGCACCACCTTCACCCAGATCAACGCGGGCCGCCGCGTCTCCCGCTCCGAACTCGCCCCGGGCGACCTGGTCTTCTTCTACTCGGGCCTCAGCCACGTAGGCCTCTACATCGGCAACGGCCAGATGATCCACGCCTCCAACCCAAGCGCCCCGGTCAAGGTGGCCCCCATCAGCTCCATGCCGTTCGCCGCCGCGACGCGGGTGGCCTAGCGGCGGTTCGGGAATCCGGGGGCTTCCAGCCGCGTTGGCCAAACAGCCACTCGTACGTCCCCGCTTCGCCCAGGAGACGTCTCTCATGTCAGACCTCACGTCAGATCTCACGCTCGATCTCACGCCAGAGCCAGAGATCGATGCCGTCGTGTTCGACGTGCTCGGCACGCTGGTCGACGAACCCGCCGGTATCCGCGCGGGCATTCGTGAACTCGACCCATCGCTCGGTCATCCCAGGGTCGAGCAGCTTTTGTCGCTGTGGCAGCAGCACATCGACCGCGAGCAACGTCGCATCCTCGACGGCGTCCGGCCCTACCACCCAAGCGACGTCCTCGACCTGGAAGCGGCCCGGCTCGTCGCCGATGCCGTCGGAGTCGACGACCCGACCGCTGTAGCGACGCTGGCTCTGTCAGGTCGCAGGCTCCCGCCATGGCCCGACACCCTGGCAGGGCTCGCCCGACTTGCCGAACGGTTCCCGCTGATCGGACTCTCCAACGCCAGCCGGACAGCACTGCTGCGACTCAACGCTCACGCCGGGCTGCGCTGGCACCAGGCACTGTCCGCCGAAGACGCCCGGACCTACAAGCCGGACCCAGCAGTCTACCAACTGGCCGTCACCGTCTCCGGACGCCCACCGGAGCGACTCCTGATGGTCGCCGCGCACGCCTGGGACCTGCGTGGAGCACAGGGCCTCGGCCTGCGCACCGCCTACGTCGCCCGCCCCGTCGGCGACCCGCCCACCGCATCGGACGAGTTCGACCTGCACGCCGATGACCTGGTCACCCTGACCGACCAACTCACCCAACTCACCCAACCCACCCAACTCGACCACGCCTAGACGGTGCCGTGGGGGCCTAGCGCGGGTCCCTCCATCACGAGCTGCGCGCAGGACCACACCGACCGAATCGGTCCGCAGCGCACGCACCCTCAGGGCGGCCTGGTCGAACGGCGCCCGGGTCAAGGTCAGCTTGGCAACACAGCGGCCCCGTCCGCCCGTTGGCCGGGGCAGTGTCGGGGGCGCCCAGTGTCCGCAAGGGCACAGGGATGGCCGCCCTCTAGTCGCAATGGTCGCGGGGCCGGGCCGGCCGTCAAGGGCGCTCCCTACGGTCGCGTCGGCTCCGCCGATTCCGCTGTCGCTCCACCCTTGACACCCGCCCCGTCCCCGCTATGCGGGTTGTGGGAGGGCGGCCCGGGGGAGGCGGCGGGCAGCGCTTCGGGAGGGGCGAGCGTTTCGCTGCCGGGTGCGGACCGGTTGTGGTTGCGGGGCGCACGAGGGGGATGGGTGGTCCGACACCGGCTCAGCGGCTGCGGCAGGTGGGGACCGAGGGTGCGCACGAAGGCTGGGTGGGTGGTCGCGCCCCGGCTCAGCGGCTGCGGGCTGGTGGGACCGGGCCGCGAGCGGCGCGTGGGTAGTGACGCCCGGCCTGGCGGCCACCGGCCGGTGGGGCAGGAGGGCACGTCTGGGGCTGGTGGGATCAGGTCGCGGAGTGAAGTGCGACTTTGGGACACTAAAAGCCGGGCAAAAGGGGCGACTTGGTGTCCCAAAGTCTCCTCTTACTCCCGACTGGGGTGGGATGGGATGGGCCCGCCAAGCGCCCCTCAGCCCAGCCCCAACCCCCGGTCCGGGCCTCCTGGCCGGTCCGGGCCTCCTGCCCGGTCCTCGGCCGGGCCACCGGCCTGGCCCTCGCTTAGCCTCGCGCGACGGGTGCGAGTGCGAGTGCGACCGACAGCAAACCAGCCGCCGAGCCGGGGCGGCACCACCCACCCCCTCATGCGCCCCAACAACCAGTCCGCACCCGGCAGCGAAACGCGCGCCCCTCCCCCACCCGCCCCGCTGCCCTGCTTTTTGGGCCGCCCGGTGTACCTCGCCCTCGCGGGTCCGGGACGGGTGTCAAGGGTGGAGCGACAGCGGAATCGGCGCAGCCGACGCGACCAAAGGGAGCGCCCTTTACACCCGGCCCGGACCCGCCACCATCCGACGAACCGGGCGGCCACCGGCGCCCAACGCGGCACTGGCCCACCACAACGCAGCCCCGCCCCACCCTGGACAGTTCGGCCAGCCCCGATCCTTTGCACCAGCTGAGTCAAACGGCGGGAGGCTGGGCAGACGGCTCACCAACCCCCGACGTGAGCTGGGTAGATGACGGACGCTCACACGTACGGGGACAAAGTGCCTCCAGGAACTCCAAGAGCATGGCATGGAGGAGTTCCGGTCGTTCGAGGTGCAGGTCGTGGCTGGTGCCGGGAACACTCATCGCGACGGTTGTGGGCCGCTGTTGGAGCATCCTGTCAACGTCTGGCTCGGAAAGGACGCTCGACTGGGCGAGCACGACGAGGGTAGGGCAGGTGATCTGCCGCACTCATCCTCGAAGGAGTACTGGGCGCCTTCCGCCAGCGCGGCGACCATGACGTCCCGGTCGAAGCGTGGGTGCCAGGCGCCGTCGCGCTCTTCCAGTCCCGCTGCCCAGCCCGCGCCCACCGGCCCTCCGCCGAAAAACTCGGCCGCCGCTGCACGTGAGGGGAACGGGGTCGGCCATGAGTCGAACCAGTCGCCGATCTCCTTGGGAACGTTCGGATTCGGGCCGTCAGGACCGGCTTCGACGAGCACAAGTCCGCGCACCACTTCGGGGTGAGAGGCGGCGGTGAGCATCGCGGTATGGCCGCCGAGCGACTGGCCGACCAGGACCGGTCGCTCCAGCCCCAACTGCTCGGCAATGGCCACCACGTCGGCGACGTAGGCAGCGCGCGAGACATCTCCCGGATACCGCTCGCTGGCGCCGTGTCCACGCTGATCGACCGCGACCACGCGAAACCGTTCACGCAGGCGACTCGCCAGCACGTCCCATTCACCCGCGTGACCGGCCAGTCCGTGTAGCAGCACGAGCGGGTGGCCCGCCCCTCCCCAGTCACGACAGACCACCCGGACGCCGTCCCGCAGCACGAGCCGCTCGGACACACCCATCTCAACCCTCCCCGCAGACGTCATCCCGATCATGCCCCACGGGGTCTGGCCGCGCCCGACGAGGTGGTGTCCGCGCGGCACCCGGCAGCTTCCGGCTTCCGGCTTCCGGCACTCACGCGAGGAGCGGTGCGCGGACCTTTGCGCGCAGGTGCGCGGCGCGAGCGCGTACGTCCTCCGGGGTCAGCCAGCGCCGCCGCGCTTCGGTCGCGCCTCCATGGCCACGGCAGGCGCGGCAGAGTCCGCCAGGCAAGGCCTCCGGGCGGCCGGGTACGCCGCAGTCGGTGCACTCCATGATCGGCGCGCGAGCGGCCAGGGACAGATGTGCCGGAGCCAGCGCCGGGGCCGGGGCCGGGGCCGCTGGCAGTTCGGGTGGCATCCGGTCGATAAGGCGGCGACGGGTGAAGGCTCCGGGCGCGTGTACGCCCTCGGCGGGGAGCCCAGCCGTGAGGGCGTACGCGAGGGTGTCGGGCGTCGCCCCACGCGCCAGCCAGTCGGCGGCGAGGGGTTCCAGGGCTTCGCAGTCGGCGGCGGAGAGGGCCAGGCGCGGGTCCCTGCGGCCCAGTTGGGCGAGGGCGAAGTAGGCGGGGGACGGCTGGGAGGTGTGCTCTGCCTTAGGGAATTCCTCGGGCGATACGTCGTCGGCCGCGCCCCCGTCACCCTCTGACACTGCGGCGGCCTGCCCGGTCGGGACCACTGGGACGTCACCGTTGAGGTACCGGGCCCACCATTCGCCGGTACGTGCGGTACGGGACCAGTGAGTACGGGAGACCCAACGGGTCACGCCGTCGCCGGTGTCGGCGAGCTGACGTACGCGGCGCAGGTGCCCGGCGCTGGAGAGGGCGTTGAGGGCCGTACGGACGGCCTGCTGGCCGTAGAGCGGGAGCGCCTTGGCGAGGGTCTTGGCATCCATCGCGGCGCCTTCGGGGAGCCGGTCGACGAACGCGGCGATGTAGGCCTCGCGGGCGGGGAGATGGGCGAAGTCGCCGGGGCGGCTGGGCGGCTCGTCAAGCACGGAGCGTTTGCCGTAGCCGGGGTTGGCCATGGGGTGTGCGTGCGCGGGCAGGGCCGCGTTAGAGTTTTCGTAAGCCACGAGATCGCCTTTTCCGATCTTGAGGTGAGACCCCGGCGGGTGTTGTCAGCACCCGACCGGGGTTGTTTATTGCCGCGAACGCTAGACCGTCGCAACTGCCCGTGGCAAGCCGATCACGAAAAGTCATGCGCGCTGGTGAGTGCGGGAGTTGGCGGGGAGGAGGGGAGGTAACCCAACCTCCCATTCCCTGCAAAAGCGGCTCGGACCTCGACGCCCGAAGCTCGGGTCGCGAGCGCCGGGGCTCAGACGCGGGTCGCGTACGCGACGAACGCGGCCCAGGCGGGTGCGGGCACGGCGAACCGGGGGCTTTGGGCTCCGAGCTTCGAGTCTCGGACGTGGATGGTGTGCGGGCAGGCGGCAACTTCGAGGCACGCGCCGCCCTCAGTGCCGCTGTAGCTGGACTTCCGCCAGGCGTAGGCGACTTCGAGGCAGGCACTTCCCGAGTCGTCGCTGTAGCTGGACTTGAACCAAGCCAGTTCGGTGCTCACAGCTCCTCCGCCACCTTCCTGATGAACTGGGCAGACTCCGCAGCGTTGAGCGCCTGCATGCGGATCATGCCATAGCGTTGACCAAGGACACTCAGCTTGTCCCCATCACCGTAAAGGGCGCCCGTCTCCTGCCCGTCGACGAAGGCATAGCGCTCGTGTTCCGCCGTCTCCACCAGCACGATCGGCCCGCTGAGTGCAGCAGCAGGAGCCAGATCGAACGGTAGGACCTGAATCGACAGATGCCGCTGCCCGCCTGCCTCCAGTAGGTGACCAAGCTGTCGCTTCATCACGACCGGACCTCCTACGGCTGAGCGCAACGTCGCCTCGTGGATCACGTAGCTGAAGTGTGTCGGCGGCATGCTGGTCAGCTTCTCTTGCCGTTTGAGCCGGGCGGTGACTCGTTCCCCGACCGTTTCCTCATCCAGAGGAGGACACCTGTCGCTGATCAACGCCTGCATGTACTCCCTGGTCTGCAACAACCCCGGGATCAGCATGGGCTCGTACCACTGGATCGTGATCGCCTCGGCCTCAACCTGCACGTACTCCTGCGCACGCTCGGCAAACGGCTCCGGCTTCAGGTACTCCTGCGCGGCCGTGAGCTTCCCGCCCGCCCCGCACACCTGGTCCGCCACCTGCAACAACCGCAGCGTCGGCCGTCTCCGACCGTTCTCCATCGACTTGACGTACTCGTAGTCGTAGCTCGACTCGTCGGCCAGCGACTGCCGACTGACGCCCGACGCCTCGCGCCACAACTTGATCTGACTCCCGCAGTACCGCCAAGCAATCGGCGGCTGAGAGTTCGTCTCGGACACAGCGCCCACCTCCCCGGGGTCCACGCCGGGTACGCCACCCTCCGTACCCGCGCCGCTACTCCAGAGGCTACGCGCCAACCCTCAACGTGAGCTGGGTGAATGACGGAAACTCACACGCAAGGAACGAGGAACGAGCGCGCATGCCGATGACGCCGCCTGGAGGCTCCGCGTCCCTCAACCAGGAACGGGAAGTCGAGTGGCGCCTGTCGCGGCACGCGCGGAGCGTGGGGCTGGCCCGGGCGCTTCTCCGTGAGCAGGCCAGATCATGGAAGCTCTCGGACGAGGTGACCGATACGGCCGAATTCCTCCTCAGCGAACTACTGACGAACGCCTACCGCCACGGCGCGGTCCCGAAGGGCCGTGAGATCTGGGCGCGCTGCGCGTTGGAGGACGACCGCATCCGCATGGAGGTATCGGACGCGAACCTGACGCTCCCCGAGCCGCAGGAAGCGGCCCCGGACGACACGTCGGGCAGGGGCCTGGCCCTGGTCGCCGCACTCGCGGACGCCTGGGCCGCAGAACCCCGCGTTTGCGGCATCGGCAAGACGGTCTGGTTCGAGCTCCGCCTCAGACCAGACGGCGAGCCGTCGCCCACCGAGTCAGCTCGTGCCGGTTCGACAGCTGCAACTTCCGCAGGACCGCCGAGACATGCGACTCGACCGTCTTGACGGAGATATAGAGCTGCTTGGCGATCTCCTTGTACGCGTACCCGCGCGCGATCAGCCGCAGCACCTCGCGCTCGCGCTGGGTGAGGCGGTCCAAGTCCTCGTCCACGGGCGGAGCATCCGTCGAAGCGAAGGCGTCCAGCACGAACCCAGCAAGCCTCGGCGAGAACACCGCGTCGCCGTCCTGCACGCGGAAGATGGAGTCGACCAGGTCGATGCCGGTGATGGTCTTGGTGACATAGCCGCGCGCGCCGCCCCGGATGACACCGATGACATCTTCTGCCGCGTCGGACACCGACAGAGCCAGGAAGCGCACGGGGTCCTCGGCCGCCGACATCAGGGGGGCGCAGCGGCGCAGGACCTCGACGCCGCCGCCGCCCGGCAGGTGGACGTCGAGGAGGACGACTTCCGGCCTGGTCGCGGTGATGACGGTGACCGCCTGGTCCACGTCGGCCGCCTCGCCGACGACCTCGACACCGGTGCGTTCGGTCTCGCCGATCTCGGCCTGCACGCCGGTGCGGAACATCCGGTGGTCGTCGACCAGTACGACGCGTACCCGGCGCCCGGGCCCGCTCCCGGTCTCGTCCGCACCCGACTGGCCAGCTCCGCTCGCCTCAGTGTGCTCGCTCGCCCCGGTGTGCTCGGTCGCGTCGCTCATGTCGTCGCCGTCCTCTCCATCTCCAGCTCGACTTCCGTACCGCCGCCCTGCGGCGAGCGCAGCCGCGCCGTACCACCGTGCCGCTGCATCCGGCCGATGATCGATTCTCGTACGCCCATCCGGTCGGTGGGAACCGCGTCCAGGTCAAAGCCTGGTCCGCGGTCGCGGATGGATACGAAGACCGTGTTCCCCTCGACCTCAGCGAAGACCTGGACCGCGCCGCCCTCGCCACCGTACTTGGCGGCGTTCACCATGGCTTCCCGCGCGGCCTGCATCTGTGCGGTCAGCTTCTCGTCCAGAGGGCAGTCGCCGACGACCACGACCTCGATCGGGACGCCGTGCTTGTCCTCGACCTCGGCCGCGGAGCCGCGGACCGCGTCGGCGAGGGTTTCGGGCTCGTCCTCCTCGTCCTTGCCGGTGCCCTCCGGCTTGTAGAGCCAGGTGCGCAGGTCGCGTTCCTGGGCGCGGGCGAGGCGGCGGACTTCGTTCGCGTTGTCGGCGTTGCGCTGGATCAGGGTGAGGGTGTGCAGCACCGAGTCGTGGACATGGGCCGCGACTTCCGCACGCTCCTGGGCGCGGATGCGCATCAGGCGCTCCTCGGACAGGTCCTGTGTCATCCGGATGAGATACGGGCCTGCCAGCAGCGCGATGCCGACGAACACGGCGAGCGCGGCCTGCAGTACGGCACCCAGGTCTTCGGCCGAGCCCTGCACGATGAAGATGCTGGAGACACCCGCACCGACCAGCAGCACTCCGGCGGCGGACCGTGCGAGGCTCAGGGTCCTGCGGCGGCGGCCGACCTCGATCCAGCGGGCCCTGCGGGCATTGTCCGCCTGTCGCCAGACGAGAGCGACGCCCGCGCCGACCAGGACAGTGGGCCACAGGTAGGCCTGGGCGTGGCCGCCGACGTCGACGGAGCCGACGAAGACCATCGAGATGATGACCATCGCGAGGAGCGCGACGAACTGGCCCTTGTCGACCTTCCGGACCACCAGCTTGCGGCGGCCGTCGGGGCCCGTCTCGGTGGTGAGCGTGTGCTGGCGCTCGCCGCCGACACCGCCGACACCGAGCGGCACGAAGAACCAGAACGCGGCGTACAGCAGTGCGCCCAGGCCGTTCGCCATAAACAGTCCGACAAAGATGAGCCGCACCCAGATGACGGGCAGCCCGAGGTGTCCGGCGAGTCCGCGCGCGACCCCGCCGAGCCAGCGGCCGTCACCGCTGCGGTAGAGCTTGCGCAGCGGCTGCGGTTCTTCGGTCGGCACGGTGGCGGCTGCGGGCATGACACCGATATTCACACGGGTGCGGGGGCCAGGGCATCAGGGTCGACCCCCGAGACGTCCCGGATCTCTGTCGGCCTCCCTTGTGTCACGTCTCCTTAGGGTCGAAATCAGGGATGCACCAGGGTCGTCCCGCCTGCCGCACCCGGCCCGCGCCCGGCACCATGTACGTATGACGGATCAGCACGCCGCGGCCCCGGAGCCGCACGACGCCGAGCCACCGGGCCAGCCGGGAGGCGCGAGGCGGTCGGCCGCGCCCGGGCACGGGGGCGGCTGGGGTGACAGCTGGCGGAAGCCAGGCGAGCGGGGTACGGGTCGGGGCACGGACGCGGACACGGACTCCGACGCGCCGCCCGGTATCCACCTCAAGCTGCGCCGCGACCGGCGGCACAAAGTGCTGGGCGGTGTGTGCGCGGGGCTCGGGCGGCGCTGTGACATGGACCCGGTGATCTTCCGGATCGGGCTCGCGGTACTCGCGATCACCGGTGGGGTCGGCCTGGTCTTCTACGGCTTCGCCTGGCTCCTCATCCCCTACGAGGACACCGAGGAGAACGAGGCGCGGCGACTGCTCTCCGGCCGGGTCGACGGCCCAGCGGTCACCGCACTGCTGTTCGCCCTCGTCGGCTGCGGCCTCTTCCTCTCGATGCTGAACAACGGCGGAGTGCTCACCTTCGCCGCCGTACTGGCGCTGCTGCTCGCGGGGGCGGGCTACTGGTCAGAGCAGCGATCCACTAACGCCCCGGACCCGGTGACCGCGCAGACGGTCGCTGACGCCCCGCCGGAGGCACAGGCCCCACCCGTCTCCGCCGCCCCCTCCTGGTGGCGGGGCCCCATAGTCAAGGACGGCACCTACGACGGGTACACCGGCTATTTCTGGGGTCCCCCCGAACTGGCCGGAACCGAGATCCGGTACGAGCCCAGGCCCCCGTGGGCACCGCCCGGGCACTACTCCCCCGCGCCGCGCCGTCCCGCGGCCCCGGCCAAGCCGCCGGGGCCGCGCTGGATCGGCGGCTGGACGTTCCTGCTCGCGCTCGTCGCGGGCGGCATCGGCACCAGCCTGGCCTGGGGCAACAACTGGCGCGAGGCCTCACTCGGCACCAGCCTGCAGACCGGCCTCGCCTGCGCCCTGGTCGTCTTCGGCCTGGGCATCGCGGTGAGCGCCCTGTTCGGCCGTACGGGCGTGGGGTCGATGATCCTCGGGGTGATCACCGCGGGCCTGCTGGCCGGGGCCTCGGCCCTCCCGGCCAACATCAGTACGGAGTGGATGCGGACGGACTGGACACCCGCCGCGATAGCCGACGTACGGCCGAACTACGAGCTCGGCACCGGCATCGGCACCCTCGACCTGAGCGGGATCGAGCTGGCCGAGGACCAAACCCTGCAAACCGGTGCCGATGTGGGCGCGGGCCGCGTCAAGGTCATCGTCCCGCACAACGTGACCGTGCAGCTGAACGCCGAGGTCGGCATCGGAGACATCCAGCTGCCCAGTGAGACGCGGGAGGACGTGGACATCCAGGCCGATCAGAAAAGGGAGGTGACGCTCCGGCCACCGGAGCCCCAGGGCGGCGGAAACGACGGCGGGAAGAGCACTGAGAAGGGCGGCACCCTTGCCCTGGACATCGAACTCGGCATCGGACAGGTGGAGGTGACCCGTGCTACGCCATGAGCTACAGCCGGGCAAGCTGGTCGCGGGGCTCACGCTGTTGGCCGCGGGGGTCCTGTACGCGGGCGACGCGGCCGACGCTTGGAGCGTCCCGTGGTACGCGGTGATACCGATCGTCGTCGGGGGACTGGTCCTCGCGGCCGTGGTGGCGGCCGCGAACTACGGCATCCGGCGCCGTCGGCGCTCCCGCAGCATCGCGTCCAAGGAGAACATCGACGCCCCGGCGAGCAGCAACGGCAGCCAGGCCATGAGATAGGCGAGGTCGTTGCCGTAGTAGTACGGCTCGACGGCCCAGCTCACGGTCAGCCACAGGCTCAGCGAGATCAGTACGCCACCGAGCGCGGCGATCCTGGCCAGCAGGCCGATCAGGGTCCCGATGCCGACGGCCAGCTCGCCGAAGGCGATGGCGTAGCCGAAGCCGACGGGACTCTTCAGGGCGAGGTCGACCAGTGCGGGGATCGCCGAGTTGTCCCGTACGCCGTTCATCATCTCGCCGATCGACCCCACGCCGGTCGCGGACATGAAGGCGGAGTCGGTCAGCTTGTCCAGTCCCGCATAGATGAAGGTGACGCCGAGGAAGACGCGCAGCGGCAGCAGCGCGTAGCGGGACGCTGCCTCTCGCCAGCCATCGCCGCCCGAGTGGCCGCCGCCCCCGCCACCCCAGGTGTCGTACCGGTCGGTCCGCATACCGTGCGCCATCGAGCCCGCCGCCTCTCGGTTGATCCCTCACCAGGACCATACGTACGCCTAGAAGACCGCGCTCACCAGACCTGCGGCGGATTCCGCCGAGCGGCGGACCTTCGTCCGCCTCACGCACGGGTCTTCTCCACCGATCACACCCGTGCCATGGTTCCCCCCTGAGCACCCGGCAGAGCCGTCAGGAAGTGGAGGTACCCGAGGTGGCGCAGGACTGGACGCCCATCTATCTCGCGCACCGCAAGACGTACGCCGCCTTCCTCACGGCCACCGACGCCGAAGCGCGGGTGTGCTGGCACCGGTGGCGCGGCGACTACACCGACAAGGAGTGGGCACTCACCGAGACCGACGCGGCGTACACGCGGACGCAGTCCGAGTTCAACATGATCGACCTCGAAGGGCTTGGGCCCATAGAAGAGGCCAGAGCGCTCATCACCTGCATCCGCTCCATGCACACCGAGGACACTGAACCGGATGGCGTCTGGGAGCGCTACACACAGCTGCGCACGGCGTTCGTCGAAGCCGCCCGCCAGCATCTCGCGGACCACCCGTAGCCGACGCGGCCAAGGGCGCCTCGCGTACCCGACAGAAGATGTCTGGTACGCGCGCCAGACTGGACGTATGTCCTCCAACTGGGAAGCATTCGCCGCCGCGGAACCAGCTCTCGCCAAGACGGTCGAGGATCGCTTCGGCGCGTTCACCCACCACGTCCTCGCCACCCTCCGCAAGGACGGCTCACCGCGCACGACCGGCCTGGAAGTCCGCTTCCTCGCGGGCGAGTTGTGGCTCGGCATGATGCCGAACTCGCTCAAGGCCCTCGACCTGCGCCGCGACCCGCGCTTCGCCCTCCAGGCCAACCCCGGTCCCGGCACCGAGATGGGCGGCGGCGATGTCCGCGTGAGCGGCCGTGCGGTCGAGGTCCATGACCCGGAGGTGATCGCCCGCTATGTGGGCGATGACGGGCCACAGGAGCCGTTCCACCTGTTTAGGGCCGAGCTGACCGAGGTGGTCAGGACGTCCGTCGACGGCGACCAGCTCGCCATCCAGACCTGGCAGCCGGGGCGGAGGCTGCGCACGGTACACCGGCAGTAGCCCGCAGTCCGCGCGTGCCCACGCATCCGTCAACGGCCGTCAGCGGCGGCGGTTCATCGCGGTCAGGTCGATGTCGACAGGGAACGGCAGAGACACCTTGAGCCGGTCGTGGTAAATGCCGGTGGGCGCGTACGACTTGAGGGCCGGGTCTAGCTCGAAAACATAGACGACGGGTAGACCCTCGTTCTCCTCGACCCGCCAGTAGTACGGCACGCCTGCCTTGGCGTACTTCCGGGGCTTGACCTCACGGTCACGCTCGACGGAGTCCTTGGAGACGACCTCAACCGCGAGGATGACGTCCTCCGGCTTAAACCAGGTCTGCAGGGGACCGGTGTCCGCACCGACCGGGACGACGAGGATGTCGGGCTCGGGCCGATTCCGCTTGTCCAGCTTGATGGTCATCTCTCGGATGGCTTCGAGGTCGTCGGGCGCCTGTTCGAGTAGCGCGTTCTCCAGTAGCCGCATGGTGCGCGTGTGAAACCGGGTCTGCGGACTCACTAGGACGAGGCTCCCGTCGATCAGCTCCGTGTGCGGGGGAAGGTTCGGAAGCCAGTCGAGATCGTCCGCCGTCCAGCCGCCCTCAGGGGGGCGTGCCCAGACATGATCAGCGTCCAGTCCGTAATCACGCGCGGCGCTCATGATTGCTCCCATGCGACGGAGTCTCGCCTCTCAGGCCAGCGTACCCAGCGGATACGCCACTGCCGCCGCCCAAACGAATGAGCGACGGCAGTGGCGTTGACCCGCTAGGGGTCTAGGTGGAGGTCACTCCCACTCGATGGTCCCCGGGGGCTTGCTGGTCACGTCCAGCACCACACGGTTCACATCCGCGACCTCGTTCGTGATCCGCGTCGAGATCTTCGCCAGCACGTCGTACGGCATCCGCGTCCAGTCCGCCGTCATCGCGTCCTCGGACGAGACCGGCCGCAGCACGATCGGGTGGCCGTACGTACGGCCGTCGCCCTGGACACCTACCGAGCGGACGTCCGCGAGCAGCACCACGGGGCACTGCCAGATCTCGCGGTCGAGCCCGGCCGCGGTGAGCTCCTCGCGGGCGATGGCGTCGGCCTCGCGCAGCAGGTCGAGGCGCTCGCGCGTGACGTCGCCGACGATGCGGATGCCGAGGCCGGGGCCCGGGAAGGGCTGGCGCTGGACGATCTCGTCCGGCAGGCCGAGCTCCTGGCCGACCATCCGGACCTCGTCCTTGAACAGCTTGCGCAGCGGCTCGACGAGCTCGAACTCAAGGTCGTCGGGGAGGCCGCCCACGTTGTGGTGGGACTTGATGTTGGCCGTGCCGGTGCCGCCGCCGGACTCGACGACGTCCGGGTAGAGGGTGCCCTGCACCAGGAAGGAGACCGACTCGCCGCCCGCCGCCTCGGCGACGATCTCGGCCTGGGCCTGCTCGAAGACCCGGATGAACTCCCGGCCGATGATCTTCCGCTTCTCCTCGGGGTCCGAGACGCCCGCCAGCGCGTCCAGGAAGCGCTGCTCGGCGTCCACGACCTTGAGCTGGACACCCGTCGCGGCGACGAAGTCCTTCTCGACCTGCTCGGTCTCGCCCTTACGCATCAGCCCGTGGTCGACGTACACGCAGGTCAGCTGCGAGCCGATGGCCTTCTGCACGAGGGCGGCGGCGACCGCGGAGTCCACGCCGCCGGACAGCCCGCAGATGGCGCGCCTGGAGCCGACCTGCTCGCGGATGAGCGCGACCTGCTCCTCCACCACGTTGGTGGTGGTCCAGGAGGGGGTGAGGCCCGCGCCGCGGTACAGGAAGTGCTCGAGTACCTGCTGGCCGTGCGTGGAGTGCATCACCTCGGGGTGGTACTGCACGCCGTACAGCTTCTTCTCGTCGTTCTCGAAGGCGGCGACCGGCACGACGTCCGTGGACGCGGTGACCGTGAAGCCCTCGGGGGCGGCGGAGCAGGCGTCGCCGTGCGACATCCAGACAGGCTGCTCGTCCGGGGTGCCCTCGAAGAGGGTCGAGCCGGACTTGGAGACGTGCAGGGGGGTACGTCCGTACTCCCGCGCGCCCGTGTTGTCGACGGTGCCGCCGAGCGTGGTGGCCATGAGCTGGAAGCCGTAGCACATGCCGAAGACGGGGACCCCGGCCTCGAAGAGTGCGCGGTCCAGGCGCGGGGCGCTCTCCGCGTATACGGAGGAGGGGCCTCCGGAGAGGATGATCGCGGCGGGGTTCTTGGCGAGCATCTCGGCGACCGGCATGGTGCTCGGCACGATCTCGCTGTAGACCCGGGCCTCACGCACGCGTCGGGCGATGAGCTGGGCGTACTGTGCGCCGAAGTCGACGACCAGCACGGTGTCGGGGGCGGCAGCTGGGGAACCTGATGACACTGCTGGCACTGCGTGGCCTTCCGGCGGTGGATGAGGGAGGAGGGGGTCTCTCTTGTCGATTCTAACGGGGCGTGGGAGTGGTCCCTCGTCTCACCATCCGAACCTTCGGCCTCTCCCGTTGACCGGCCCGGCGCAGGTGGGGGCATACTGTCCCCGTGACCAAGCACCTGCGCCGCGAGATCTTCGCGTTTACCTATGGCAACCGGCCCACCGGCTGCCATGGTCGTGCTGCTTGATCCACTGACAAGCGACTTCCCAGGCGCCCCGGGCCGACAAGGCCCGGGGCGCCTGTCGTTTCCCTCCCGGGTCTGGCCGCTCCGGGGCATCCACCGGACCCACCACGCAGGAGGAGCCCCACCATGACCGCGACGAAGACCCACACCAGCACCCGCACCACCGCCACCGCCACCGAGCAGACGGGCGCCCGCACCGAGGACGCCGCGTCCCTGATCACCGACGCCCGCGACCGCATCGACGCGCTCGACGACCGGATCATCGGTCTCGTCCAGGAACGGATGGCCGTCTCGGCGGTGATCCAGCAGTCCAGGATCGCGTCCGGCGGCCGACGTGTGAACCTCTCCCGCGAGATGGACGTCCTCAGCCACTACAGCGACGCACTCGGCAAGCCGGGCACCGCACTCGCGATGACCCTGCTCGAACTCTGCCGCGGCCGCGTCTGAGCCCTGAGGTATAGGGCTCAGGGCGTACGGCTCGGGCGTACGGCTTGCGGCGTGCGACTTGGGGCGTACGGACCTCCCCCGCACCCACGTTCGCCCCCTTCTCACCCGTACGGCACCGTGACCGCGCGCCAAGGGGCTTCGTTGGTCCGGGTGTCCGTGTCATCCAGGGGCGGGCCCGAAAGAACCACGCGTGGCTTCGCTGGGGCGATGAGACGTGCGGCCCGAGCTCATGGCTCGTACCGAACGTCGTGGGACCTCGCTCCAGAGCGTGACCGGACGGCAGGGGACAGCAGCCCGGTCACCTTGAGAAAGACGGTCGGTTCCGGGGACGCCCGGGGCCGACCGGCGGTCACATTCCCAAGACCTCCCAGGACTGGCACAGTCCGGCCAAGGCTGGCTGAAACGGTTGCGCAGTCCGCGGATCGTCCAGCACGATGCCCAAGAGAGACCTGCCATGGGTCGAAACCACCGACGCGCCCCCAGCGCGCCGGGGCGGCGCCGACCAGCGACCCACCACACCAGCGGCGCTCCCCCTCCCCCCTCCAGCGCCGCTTCGCAGCACCGACGCTGCCCTGACGTCGGTGCGCAGCGAAGGGCCCCGCGATCCACTCGCGGGGCCCTTCGCTCGCTCTACGCACCCAGGTCGGCCTGAACAACCAGAGCAACCAGAATGATCAGCCCGCGACCTTCTCCAGCTTGGCCATCTGCGCCTCAACGATCGCGGCGGGCGTCTCGGTCTTCCCCTTGCCCGTCACGTTCATGCTCGAGAAGACCACCAGCGTCGAGCCGCTGCGTACAACGGTGAACGACCTGGGCACCTCCTCGCCATCGTTGTCCTCGATGAGGTGGTACGCGAGGGACTCGTCCCCCAGCTTGGGGTCGGGCTGGGTCTTCACGCCGACGAACGCGCCCTCCGCCTGGTCGAACTTCTCGCACTTGTCCAGCGAAGTGCGCAGCCCGTCAAGCCCCTTCTTGGCGTCGGCCTGCTCCTGCGCGAGCAGCGCGACGAAGTTGAAGGCGGTGAGCTTCTTGTCGCCGAAGGTCCGTGCGATCCTCGCCTTCGGCTTCGTTCCCGTGGAGAACATCACCATGTCGGCCAGCGGCTGACAGGCGTCGTCGCTCGCGGGAACGGACTTCGTGGGCCACTCCTCGTCGGGCATGTCCTCTACCTCGTAGCCCTTGACGTCACCCGCGCCGATGATGGCCTGCTTCAACTGAGCGGCGCTCAGCACCTTCGCCGGCGGCGAGTCGTCCCCTCCCTCGCCGTTACTACCACCACACGCGGCAGTGAGTCCCAGCGCGGCAACGACAGATGCGGCCAACACGGCACGCGAAACAGCTGACTTCAACGCTTCACACCCTCAAGGTCCGGGCGCACTCCCCGTGCGCCGCATCTCATCCAAGGCCGCGACCAACCCACTTGGCCAGTGACACCAGATAACGATCAAGCTCTCGCGGCGGCGCGGTCACACACGCAGCCGAGAGGCGTGCGCGTACGCACACACGTACACGTACGCCTCTCAACTCAGCCGAATCAGCCCGCGACCTTCTCCAGCTTGGCGAGCTGCGCCTTGATGATCGCGTCCGGCACCTTCAGGTTCTCGACGTCGAGCATGTCCATCGCGCGGAAGCCGACCACGGTCGAGCCACTGCGCACGACGGTGTAGGACGTCCCCATCTTGTCGCCCTCGATGTCACCGACCATCTGGAACGAGACCGACTCGTCGCCCAGCTTGGGGTCCGGCAGCGCCTTCACATCGGAGTACTGGTACTCGACGTGCTCGTACTTGGTGCAGTCCTCGGTCGCCGTGCGCAGATCGCCGATGACCTTCTCGGCGTCGGACTGCTTGTACGCCATCAGCGCGACCGTGTTGGCCGTGGTGTTCATCAGGCCGTCAGGAAGCAGCGTCCGCCCGACGCGCGCATCGGCCCCGGGCCGCGTGGCGAAGAAGAACAGGTTCGCCAGCGGCTGGCACTTCTTGTCCGACGCCGGAATGAAGATCACCGGCATCTCGTCCTTCGGCGTCTTGACGACCTTGCTGAAGCCCTTCACGTCCCCCTTGGCGAGGGCAGCCTCCTCCAGCTCATCAGCGCTCAGCGCTTCCGCCTGGGGCTGAGGCTTGGGCTTCGCCGCCTCAGTCGTCTTCTCCGCCGAGGGCTTGTCCTTGCCCTCGCTACCACTGTCACTACCACCGCACGCCGCGGTGAACCCGAGCGCGGCCACCACGGATGCGGCCATGACAACGCGCGACACAGATACCTTCAACGTTCCCACTCTCCTGCTTGCCCCTCGGCTAACCCAAGGGCCCAGCCAAGAGAAAAGCAGATCCCACCCTCCTGACCAGCGATTTCACGTAACGATCAGGGTTCGTCGGAAGGTTGCCCCGCGATGATCACAACCGCACAACAGATGAATCGCGGACGCATCAACACCCCAGAGGCGCCAGCCACAGCCGGAGCCCCCCCCTCTTCCACCCCATTGCACCGTGGTGCAAAATCCGAGGTGGCGAGGAGGAACCAGAACATGCGCAGGGCGCGAAAGCGAAATAAGGGGATCAAGGCGCACAGACCGCCCTCCCCCACCCAGCAGCCCTCTACCCTCCATCACGCCACCTCACCCCCCGCACACCCCTCGCACCACCCCCAGCACCACCTGCGCACCCGCCTGAAGCGCCACCTCTGGGGGCCCGCGGAGTACACCGGCAGCCCACCCCGCTGGCTGTCCAGGGAAGGCGTCGTGGTGTCCGCACTGTCTACAGCCGCGATCATCACAGCCGGGGCCGCCGGAGCGCTCACGGGCACCCCTGTGCTGTTCTCGGGAATGATCGGCGTACTTCTCACCCTCAGCCTCGCGATCTACCTGATCACCACCAGGGCGGGCCACCTGCTGGTAGCCGCGGTCACCATCCTGGGCGTCACCCTCGCACTACAGTCACCAGAGGTGGCAGCCGAAGCGGTACTGGCCAACCGGGGCGAACCCCAGACGGCCACGGTCACTTCGATCGCATTCGGCACGGCAGCACACTGCTCGGTGGCGGCCCAGGACGGCAGAATCGTCCGGACCACCATCACCCGCGGCTGCAGCCAGACCACCCGGCCCGGAGACGCCATCGGCATCATCTCCGACCCCAAGGGCCACCTACGCCCAAGAGGCGCGGGCTTCTCCGAATCCCTGAACCGCTCCCTCGCCAAAACCACCGGCCTGGCCCTGGCCCTAGCCTCCCTCTGCTACCTCACGGTCATCCGCTCCTACCGCCTCCCACGCCCACGCCCGCCCCGCTAAGCGGGCTCGGACCTTGAGCCTGCCGCACCGGCTAACTCCCCGTCGTAGCTAGGCATCCGACTGATGCGCTCGCTGCGGCCGACAGCCCCGTCGGCGACTACCTCACGTACTGACTGAACAACGTCGCCGTCCACCAGTTGCGCTAGAACACGCACACCCGCTACACCGACTATGTCCGCCTCCACCTCGTCCCCGGCCTTGGCAAGAAGAAGCTCGCGCGGCTCACCGCACGCGACGTACACGCCTTCCTCGACGAGCTCCGCACCACCTACCAGTGCTGCACGCTTCCGGCTCCTCGTGGCAACTGAGGCCCGCCAGTTCCTTCAGGCAGCCAGCGGTGACCGGCTACACGCGCTATACGAACTCGCCCTGCGCACCGGACTCCGCAAGGGCGAACTCCTCGGCCTGCGCTGGGAAGACCGCGACCTCGACGGCGGCACCGCCACCATCCATCGCTCGCTCCAGCGGACCCGCAGCCAGGGTCTGACTGTCTTGAACACCAAGACCCTGGCCTCCGAGCGCCGCATCGCCCTCCCCACCGAGTGCCTCAGCTCCCTCAAGATCCATCAGGAACGGCAGCAGGAAGAGCGCCAGGCGGCCGGAACGGGCTAGACGGACAACGGGCTCGTCTTCACCACCTCGAAGGGCAGGCCGCTCGACCCCACCAACCTCACCCGCCGCTTCCGCCGCCTCCTCCACAGCGCAGGGCTCCGGGCGATCCGCTTCCACGCCCTCCGCCACTCGACTGCCACCCTGCTCCTGGAACAGGGCGTCGATCTCGTCGTCATCAAAGAACTCCTCGGCCACGCCCACATCGGCGTCACCGCCGGCGTCTACGCGCACGTACGCCTCCGCTTCCAACGCCAGGCCATCGACACCCTCGGCAGCATTCTCGGCCCGACCGACACCCCGGACGATCCGCCCACTGCAGCCGTCGTCCGCTGACGTTGCCGTCACCGTTGCCGTCAAAAGGCTGAAGAGCCCCACCGAAATAGGAATTCGGTGGGGCTCTTCAGTCGCATGCGGGCCTGACCTCGATATCAAAGATCAGTTATCGAGATTCACCTTCACTGACGGGGCGCAACACAGACCGCAAGCGGTCAATCGCAGCCTGGGCCTCAGATCTCTCCTCAGCATCAACCCAGCTTCGCCAGAACCAACCGTCTGCGGGCAATGCCACTTCCAGCGCTTGGACAGCAGATGACGCCAGGGCCTGCGCGATTGGTTTCGCTAGCCATTCTGTGATTCCCGGATATTCCTCGTTCCAAGCCAGAGAGTGCCCAGCAGGGATATTTGCCGCAACCACCGCCGCAGCAGCCATCACCTCCTCTGGCAGTACCGAGGAAGAGGAGCTCCCACCCCCCTCAACAGCGGAACGGAACGTGCTCTGCACGACCGCTAGCCGCTGCGGAGCCGACTGTTCTTCCAGCTCATCGAGGAAGTCCTCAGCTGTGTCGCTGTCGAACGGACCTGAACCCCAGGTTCCCATCACTAACTCCAGTTAGAGGCTTACGGTAGGTACCCGCCGCTAGGAACTTCGATTTCTGGGTCTCTTCGGTTAAGGAGAGTTCCACCTCTCGCCTTAACGCCCTCCATCATAGTCTGCTCCATACGACGGATAGCCGTCTTGCTTGTACCAGCAGGCAGAGTGAAGTAGGTGACATTAACTACGTCATCCGACGTGTATCCAGCCTTGCGGACCGCATGCTTGGATCGCATCGACTTGTTCACTCGTTCTCTAATACTTGACGTTGAGCTTCCTACGTACTTCGTTCCGTCATTGAGATGAATGGTGTAGATGCCTGGCCCGGTAGGCACATCGAATTTCGTACCCGGCCCGCAATTTGAGTTGTGCACGAGGACCGGCGTCTCGCCTGCCAGCACATAGTACGTGTGGACGCCCTCAATGGTGAGGTTGTAGGTGCGCTGATCGTCTTTGTATTGGCGCGTGGCGGTCACGGTGACGGTGTGGCCGTCGTCCGTGCGAAGGGTCATGCCGGGTTGGAGGTCTCCGGCTTCGATCCAGTCCTGTTCGGAGACTGCCCAGAAGGGGTGTTCGTGGGTGGCGACGAGGGATTCCGGCCCGTCGGGTGTGGTGATGGTGAGATCAGTGAAGTACTTGTCGTCGTTGGTGACGATGGTGGCGGTGACGTCGCGTTCGCTGGTCTCGCCCGTTTCGGGGTCAGTGGCCAGGACTGTGTCGCCGAGTTCGATGTCCTCGATGTTCTTGGTGGTGCCATCGGCCAGGAGGACGTCGGTTCCGGCGAGGAAGCACATGCAGCCGCCGGACTTCTTCCCCTTCTTCGCTTTATCTGCCCCCTTTCCTAGCTTGAGGGCTTTCGCGCCCTTGGCGGGGGTCGGCAGGTCCAGTGCCGCCCATCCGCAATCTGACAAGTCCCCTTCGCCGAAGCACCCCTTCCACGCCTCGGTGTCCACCACGAATGGCTTGACGTGCTTGTTCAGCAAATCAAAGAGATCCGGGGTCGGTTCGTAGTAAGTCATCTTCGAATCGAGATGCCTGTCTACGCTTGGGCCGTAGCCAGACTGCGAGCAGCCCCCGCCACACCTATATTGCTTGCGCGCCTCTGCGCCAGCCGCCTGCGTAGCTGCCGCCTGCGCGCGGTTAGCGGCTCTAATTATCGCCGTAGTTGCCTGCATTTTGACTACAGCTTTGCTGTAGCCGGGTTCGTTGCCGCCGTGGGCCCTGCCCTTACTGGAGCGGGCGCCGCTGGAGTCGGTGACAACACCGCTGCCGCAGCCCTCCATGGCGCCGCCGCGTCCGCCGCAAGCGAGGCCGAGGCCGGTGGGATCGGTGTAGGTGAGGGGGTTCTGGGCGGCGTAGGTGTAGCCGTTGAGGGTTTGGGAGTGGTCGAGCTCGAGGAGGGGGTCGACGGAGAGGAAGCGGGCGGTGGTGGGGTCGTACTCGCGGGCGCCGAGGTGGGTCAGGCCGGTGCTGGCCGTGTCGTCGGTGCCGCCGATGAAGCCCTTGGTACCGGGCCAGGCCTCCGGGGTCTCGCCTCGGGGGGCGCCGAAGGGGAGGGTGCGGCGTTGGGTGAGGGCCAGGTCGGTGGCCGTGATGGCGAGTTGGCCGGTGCCGTTGGGGTCGGCGGTCGTGAAGCTGACCGTGCCGTCGTCGGCCTTGATGGCCTGGTGGCCGCCGCCTAGCGGGGTGTAGCGGGTGGCCTTGGCCTTCGTGGCGCCCTTGGGTAGGACGACCTCGGTGTGGCCGAGGTAGAGGGTCGTTTCGGTGGGGGTACGGCCGATGAGGCGGTTGCCTTCAGCGTCGTACAGGTACTCGGTGATCTTGTCCGGCTTGCTCTCGACCGGCTGCGTGGCCTTGGCGAGGTGGCCTTCGGCGTCCCAGGCCAGGGTCTGGGTGGTGCCGTTCAGGGTGCGAGCGGTCGTGTTGCCCGCCTTGTCGTAGGTGTAGGAGTCGCGGGTGCTGGTGCCGCCGGGGAGCTGGCTGGTGACCGAGGTCAGGGTGTGCGGCTGGGCCTGGCCGGAGCCTGGGTAGGCGTAGGTGCGCCGGACGTTCTTGGTGGTGTCGCCGCTGGTGTCGTGGAGGGTTTCGGTGAGGCGGTTGCCGACCTTGTCGTAGGTGTAGGAGTGGTGGTATGGGGCTGGGCCGTCGATGGTTGCGGTGCTACCGGTGGCTGCGCAGGTCTTGCTCCCCTGGGTCCAGGCTTCACTCAGGCGGCGCAGATGGTCGTAGGTGAAGCACTGAGTGTCGGTACCGCTACGAGACACGTCCGACGCGGACAGGATGTTGCCCACCTGGTCGTAGCCGTAGGTCGCGTACTGGTCGACACCTGCCTGGTCCTGGCGGTCGACCCGGGCGGTCTTCAGACGCTGGGTGCCCCACTCGTAGGTGTTAGTGGCCCAGGTCTTCTTCCCGTCGGTGGCACCCAGTTCGTACTGAAGCGGCTTGCCGGTCAGCGAGTGGGTCACGTCCGCGCGGATACCGCCGCCGAACACGGCGGTCGGGCGCAGAGTCTCGTCTTCGTAGGAGTAGTTGTAGCTGCCGCCCGGCAGAGACCCGGCCGCCGAGTAGGAGACCGCGCCTACCAGGCCGGAGGTCCGGTAGGCGGTGCCGGTCTGGTACGTGCCCGCCAGGGCGCCTTCGGCCTCGGGGATCACCACCGCGGTCTTGACCGGCCGGTACAGGCGGTCGTACTGGGTGACCTTTGAGGTGTAGGCGTTGCCGCCGTCGTAGCGGGTGGCCTCGGCGAGCTGGCCCTTGGCGCCGGTGATCGTGTCATACACCCACTTCGCCCGCAGGGGGCCCGTCTTGCTGTCCCTACGAAGCTCGGTCTGACGGCCCAGGTCGTCGTAGACGCTGGCCAGGGTGATGCCGCGGGCGTCAGTGGTGGTGAGGACCTGGCTGCGGTCGTCGTAGGTGCTGGTGGTGGTGCCCTTGTCCGGGTCGGTGGCCTTGGTCTGCCGTCCGAGTTGGTCGTAGGCGTAGGTCCAGGCGCTGCCCTCCTGATCGGTGACCTTGGCCAGCTCGCCGCGCGGCGTGTAGGCGCGCTTGACGGTGTCGAAGGCGGCGGTCACGTTACGGGAGTGGTGCTGGCGGACCTCGGTGGTCTGGCCCCGGGCGTCGACCAGGGTGGTGGTGGCGATGCCGCCCTCGGGCGGGATGACGGTAGTGCGGTCCCCGCCGTGGACGGTCCTGGTGACGCCGAGTACGGTGCCGCCGTCGCCGTTTCCGGCGATCAGCTTCTCCTCCACCGGGCGGCCGAGGCCGTCGTAGCTGGTGCGGGTCTGGGACTCCACACTCAGCGCGTCAGCTGGCGTGAACAGGCTCCGGCTGGGTGCGCCCTGGGTGTAGTACGGGGCGAACGTCTTGGTGACCTGGCCGCGCTCGTCGTAGAAGACGTCGGTCAGGAGACGGCCGCCGTCCGGCCCCGGGCTCTGGCTCTGGCGCTCGCGCAGGAACCCGTCATAGAGGGTGTAGGAGGCGAGCTGGCCGCCGGTGTTGTTCAGTGTCTGGGTACGGACGCTGACCGGTTCACCCTCGTTGACGTAGTACGTGAACTGGTAGCTGGGGGTCTGGCTGGTGCGGCGGTCGGCCAGCCACACCTTGTCCGAGCGTCCCAGCGCGTCATAGGTGAACGTGGTCCGCTTGCTGTTGCTGTCGACCGTCACGGTGGGCTGGCCGCGCAGCGGGTCCAGTTCGGTGACCGTGGTCTGGGCCGTTGTGCTGTCGCCTGCCTTGGCGGGCGGGGTGGCCTCGGTGAGCTCGGTGGGGAAGCCGGTCTTTGGGCTGTAGGCGGTGGTCGCCGTGCGGCCGTCGGTGCGGGCGGTGCGGACCGGCGTGCCGGTGTTCGTGGCCGTGACGTTCGCCGTCAGGTCGGTGGTGGTCAGCGTCCGGCCGTAGCCGTCGAAGGTGGCGCCGGACTCCAGGTAGGTGCCAGTGGTCCCGTCATGCTTCTTCAACGTCGCGGCCGCGGTGGCGTCGCCCTTGGTCGGGGCGACGTTGTAGGCGGCGCCGTCATAGGCGGTGCGGACGTCGGACAGGACGTGCTTGGACCGGTCGGGGGTGACGGAGCACCGGACAGCGACGGTCTCCACCCGTGAGGGCAGGGTGAGGATGTTCTTGGTGGTGTTGGTGGCGTAGGTGGTGCGGGTGCACCGATTGTCGGCGGAGGTGGTGTTGTCGGCGAAGTCGTCGACCTGGATGACGCGGCCCGCGACCGTGTCGTACTTCGTCGAGGTGGAGGTGACCCGCCAGTTGGTGCCCGCGCCGTTGTCCAGGGAGGTCCAGGACTTGGAGTGGGAGGTGCCGGTGAGGTTCGCGGTGAGAGTGCCCCAGTCGCGGACCTTCTTGCCGGTCTCGTGGTACCAGGGGCGGCTGACCGTCTTGCCCAGGACCTTGCCGTCGGGCTTGTCGAAGGACACGGTCCGGTACGTGAATCCGGCCGCCGACTCGTGGTCGGTGATCGGGTCTCCCTCGGCGGCATCCAGTGAGACGGTCACGGTCTTGGTGCCGCCGCTGGTGTCCTTGCGGTCGCCGTGCATGCCGCGCAGGAAGTAGGAGTCCTGCTGCGACTTGAGGGCGGTCGCGCCGCCCTGGCCGCCCGTCTTGACGCGGACGTGGCCGTAGCCGCGCCACTGGGACCAGGTCTTGAACTTCTCCTTGGTTAGGCCGTCGTCATCGTCGTAGTGCCAGGCGGCGCCGCCCTTGTACTCGTAGACAGTCTTGTTGTCCGGGGCGCCGCCGGTGCGGTCGGTGGTGACCGTGGAGGTGACGACGTACTTGTTGAACCACTGCCTCTCCTTGTCCGCGGTGTCCGAACCGCCGATGTACTGCGGGAAGCAGCGAGTGGTGTTCGACTCCGGGGCCGGCAGGGCGTCCCAGGTACAGGCCGGGGGCGAGTAGTTGACGTCGACCTGGCCACCGGACTCGTCCGCGATGGTGGACAGGCGGGCCTTGATGAACGGGGCGTAGCCGTCGCCGGTCTTGTCCAGGCGGTTGGCGAGCTGGGTGTAGGCGAAGGTGGTCTTCGGCAGGGTCACCGTAGGTTCGGCGGTGTGGCCGGTGCGCTGCACCGAGTCCAGCAGCAGCTGGTAGTCGATGTCGGCCTGGCCCCAGCGGTGGCCGAGCTTGAAGGAGTCGACCTTCGCGTACGTGTCACCGTCTCGGACCTGAGTGGTGACGCCCGTGAGGCGCTTACTCGTGAAGAACACCGGGGACATCCGGCCCTGGTCGCAGTCCTCGGTCGCCTTGCAGTTCAGGTCCCAGGGAGTGTCGTACCAGTAGAACGCGTCGTTCTCGATGGATGTGCAGTCGGTGCTGGCGTTGGGCAGGCAGCGCTCGGCAGTGGTGAAGTCGACCTTGGCCAGCGGCTTGGTGCCGTACATGGACGAGGACTTCAGGCCGTACTCGATACGATCCAGGGAACCTCCGCGGGTGTAGCGGGTGTTGTCCTTGGCCTCCAGGTTGCGGCCGTAGGAGTTCTTCTCCTGGTCGTAGTAGTAGGCCACCGCGTTGGCGCGGGGGTCGACCACGTAGTCCAGGTTCCAGCGCCAGGCCTGCTGGCACCAGGAGTCCTTGAAGCCTGAAGTGGCGTGGCAGGGCTCGCCGGAGTTGTTGCCGAAGACCGGGACGGCCCAGGTGGAGTTAGTGGTCGCCTTGCCGTCGGCCCAGCCGGGCAGGCGGTTGTAGCCGAAGTAGTAGCGCACGCCGTTCGGGTCGGTGAGGCGCCAGTACTCGCCGTTGTTGTCGCCGTTGCCGCGGTTGGTGGACTTCAGGCGCTTGATGCGGCTGCCGTCGTCCTGCTGGAACTTGAACTCGTCGCCTCCGGCCGGGACGAGCTCGCCGCCCTTGCCGTTGAAGGTGATGAACGCATTGTCGTAGTCCCAGCACAGGTCGCCGGGCTTGTTGCCGTCGGCGCTCTCCTCGCCGTCGTCGGCGCACGGCTTGTAGCGGCGCTCGATGTAGCCGGGCCACAGGTCGAAGCCGTCACCGACCCAGGAGGACTGGTTGTTGGTGGTGCCGGTGCGGCCGTCGATTGCCCCGGAGGAGTAGGACAGACCCACGTTCGGTTGCAGACCGCCGGGCACGCCGGGCACCGGGATGTCGTAGGACCAGGCGAAGTCACCGGTGTTGAGGTTGGTGTTCCACGTCGCGGAAGGGGACAGCGAGGTCGCGGTGTAGTCGCTGTTCTCGCCCTCCTCCGCCGCGACGGCCGCCAGCACCGTCGGTGCCGAGGCTCGCAGCGCCACCCCGTCCGTGGTCAGGGTCTGCTTCTCCGTGTCATTGACCGTCGGCACCGGCTCACTGGTACGGCACTCAGGCTTGCTCGGCTCGTCCAGGACACAACCCGGAAGCTCGACCAGGGTGAGCCGACGGGCGTAGCCGCCGCCAAAGGCTTCGGCGAAGGAAGAGTAGTCGACCATCGCCTGTGCCCTACCCGGCTTGTCGCCCTTCCTTTCCCCCGGCTCCAGGGCGAACAGCACACCGTTCACTCCGGCGCGCTCGGCCGCCTTTCGGCCCAGGACCCGTGCGGAGACCTTGCCCCGCACTGGCGTCTTGGCCGCCTTGACGTCCTCCGGCGCCCCCAGCGCCAGGGGCAGCCCCTTCGCCTTGCGCGGCGTCGGCGCGTCAGCGGCCTTGGACGAGGCCGCCGGGACCGTCACGACCGCCGAACCGGCCTTGGGCCACTTCGCCTTCGGCTTCTCCGTAGGCGCCTTAGGCCCCTTGGCCAGCTTGCGCGGCTCGGCCTTGACGCCGTCCCGGCCCTTGACCGGATTCTCCGCCGAGGGCAGGTCGGGGCGGCTGTTGCCCGTGGGCTCCGCCGTCGCTGTTGGTGTCACGATGGCCTGCAGCAGGGTGCCGACCATCACCGCCGATACGCCCAGGGCGACCCGGCGCCGCAGCGCGGAGTACCGCCGGGGTCTGGATATGCCGTTCATCGTGGAGATCAATCTCTCGGTGGAGGGCGCCGGAGCAGCGCCGAGGCAGGAGAAGGGGGGTGCCCGCGGCGGGGTGCGCGGTCTATCAACCGCACACCCCGCCGCGCGGGCCTCAGCCCCGGGGTACTTCGGTGGGGAGGCCGAACAAGGCCCCGGCCAGTTCCTCAATCTGGTTGTCGGTCAGGGCGCCTTGGAAGGTCCAGACGTCATCGACCGCGCCGGGGAAGTACTCGCCCCAGGCGCCGTTGGTCTTGGCCCGGCCGACTTGGAGGGACTTGGTGGCTTTGAAGGACAGGACGTTCTCGCCCCAGGACAGCTGGTCCTCGCAGCCTGCCTCGTCCGCGCTGCCGTCGCCGTCGGCGTCGGTGCAGGCGATCTCCTGGAGCGCCCCGTTGACGTAGAGGCGGGTCTGCTTGGCGAAGCCGTCGTAGACCATCGTCAGGTGGTTCCACTCCCGTGCGTCGAAGAACTCGCTGTTGGTGACCCGTGCGACGGCGGGGGAGGCGGTGTCCTGGTCCGGCATCGCCAGCTCCCAGTGGCCCAGCCCCTCAGGGTCCTTCGCGTCCGGTACGAAGCGGACGTTGAACGCGCTCTGGCTCGCGCCCTCCGCGCTCACCAGCGACACTCCGTCTTCGGGGATGGCGGCCGCCTGGGCCCAGGCGGTGACGGTGAAGCTCGTGCCGGTGTTCACTGGTGCGCCCGCGGTGGCGGCGTAGCTGTCGGTGCCGTCGAGGACCAGGCCGTTGTCGCCCATGAACGCGCCCTCGAAGCCGACCTCCGCGCCGCCGTGCAGGGTCATGTCCTTGTCCCAGGCGGAGGCGTCCGGTGAGGTTCCGGTGGTGCCCGCGCTGGCCTGGTCGAACTTCCAGCGGCCCTTGACCAGCGGGCGCTGCTGGAACAGCTGGTGGGCTTCCTCGGCCGAGACGGGCCGGTCGAAGATCCGGACGTCGTCGATGCTGCCGGGGAAGTGCTGCTTGAGCTGGCCGCTGTGTACGGTCGCGCCGATGAACATCGACTGGTTGGCGTAGAACGACCCGTCCGTCTGTGTGGAACCGGCCTCCTGGCCGTTCACGTACAGGGTGAGGGTGTCGGTGACCGTGTCATGCACGCCGGTCAGGTGCACCCACTCCTTGGCGTGTGCGGTGGTGCCGGTCGGCTGCATCGCCCGGATGATCTTCGCGTCGCTGCTGTCGCTGGCCCACTGGTTGAAGATCCACCGGTCGAAGTAGGCGGAGTAGTAGAGCTGGAAGCCGGGCCGCTCCTTGCCCTCCTGGGCGACAAGCACCGCCGGGCTTTCCGGCTTCTCGTCGAGCTTGGCCCAGGCGGAGACGGTGAAGCTACGGGAGGTGTTCACATGCGGTCCGCTGGTCTGACCGATCTTCGCGTAGCCGTCGGTGCCGTTGAACCTGGCGGCCTTGCCCGCCACGCCCGGCTGCCCCGGGGTGACCCCGCCGTGGAACTTCGCGGGCAGCACCCCACCATGGCCGGTGATCTCGGTCGTGTCCGCGGCCTCGTCCAGCGGGAAGATCGCCACAGCGGGGCGGCCTGGGTCGCCCACCGTCTGGTGAACGCCGAGCTTGTCGACCTCGTCTTGGGCCAGCGGCTTGTCGAACAGCTGCACCTCGTCGATGGTGCCCGGGAAGAAGCTCTTCATCTCACCGCTGTAGGTTCCGGCGCCGAACTGCAGGCCCCGCCGTGCCTGCCAGGGTGTGGCATACGGGGTCTGGCCGACCAGCTTGCCGTCGACGAACAACTCCAGCACATCGCGGCCCGAGGAATAGGAGCCCACCAGGTGGGTCCACTCATCCGCGCTCGCCCCGCCGGGAGCATCGGCCATCGCCCGGATGATCTTCGCGCCGGGCTCGTCAGCGGCGTACTGGTTGAACACCCACCGGTCGAAGTACGCCGAGTAGTACAGCTCGAATCCCGGGCTGTGGTTGCCCGGCTGCGCGGCGATGATCGCGGCCTCGTCGGGCATCTGAGACAGCTTCACCCACGCGGAGACCGCGAACCCGCCACTGGTGTTCACGGCCGGGATGTCGGTGGCCGCATAGCCACTGGTGCCGTCCAGGTGCAGGGCGGTGCCCTTCTTGCCCGCCGCGCCCATCGTGGCCCCGCCGCGCAGGGTAGCGGTGCGCGCCGGAGTCGAGCCCTGCGCCTCCGTGGCGCCCGCGCCCTCGTCCAACTGCCAGGTAGCCCGCTCGGGCTGACCGGCCTTGACCCGGAACTGGTAGGTGCGGATCTCGCTGCCGTTACCCGCGGTGTCGAAGGCCTGCGCGGTGACGAAGTTCAGGCCCGGCTTGCCCGGCAGCACATTGACCGCCTTGGCCGCACCACCCGAGGTGGTGATCTGGTTCTTGGAGCTCGGGTCGGTGTTGATGCCGTACCGGTAGCGGTTCACGTCCGACGAGGACGAGTTCAGCGTGAACGTGCCGTACTGGCCCACCCCGTCCAGCCACGGGTCGTCCGGGTTCTCCGGATCGGAGGCCGGATACTCGCCCGAGGAGATCGCCGGAGCCTTCGGCACACTCGTGTCGTACACGAAGTAGCAGCCGGTCGGATCGCCCGCGTACGACCACGGGGAGTACTGCGCCCCGTCATGGGACCGGACGTACCAGTGCACGGTCTTGTTCGCCGGGATCGACGACGGCAAGCTGATCGCGAAGTCGGAGCCGGACTTCTTCGCCGAGGTCCGGGACGGCTTCCAGCGTGAGATCAGGCCCTTGCCGTCACCGGAGTCCCACTTCGCCTGGAACTGCACCGACACCCCGTCCTTGTCCGGGTCGGTGACGTTGTTCGCGTAGATCTTGCCCAGCGTGCGCACCCGCGCCTTGTCGGCGGGCTTCTTGCACACCCCGCCGTACTCCATCGTCAGCTGCGACATCTTCACCTGCGGCGGCGGGCGATTGTACTGCACCCGCAGAAACGCCTCGTCCGAGAACCGCTTCCAGCCGTACTTGTCGGACTCGGTCGTCGCCCGCAGCCCGAACGTCATCGTCGACCACTTGCCGTCCGCGGCCTCCTGCACCGCCGACTTCACATTGAACTCCGCGTCCTTGGCCGCACAGCCGCTGTAGCCATGGGCGAACGACTCGGTGGCCAGCTTCTTGACCCAGAACCCGGACGCGTTCTGCGAGTTCCACGTCGTCTTGTCCGAGATGCCCTTGGTACGCCACAACTGCACCTCACGCTTGGTGCACGAGGCCGAGTGCACGTTGCGCACCACGAACTCCGCCGACAGGATCGACCGGCCCGCGAACTTCGACGTCGGAATCCGGTAGAACAACCGCTTCGTGTCATGCGGCGCACAGTAGCTCCAGCCGCAGAAGCCAAGACCCGCGTCCGACTTGCCGTTGAACTTCCACTGCGGCGACGACGCCCAGTACTTCGACGCCATCGTCCACGCCGACGCCCCCGGCGCATGCCACTGCGGATCGATGAACACCGGATACTCGGTATCCTTACCTGTCAGCAACTCTCGGTCCGGCCTCAGCACCAGCTCCCCACCATCGGCGGGCAGTTCCACACCCACCGGCGCCAGCTTCCCGGACTCACCCGCACCCGGCTCACCGCCGCCCTCAACCTCAGCCTCACCGCTGCCGTCGGCAGCCGCAGGAGTGCCGACAGCCGTGCGCAAGCTCTTACTCGTGGGCACGACAGCCGTGCGGACCTGCGGCACGCCATCGGAGTCACTCGCGTCCGCCACGGTGCGGCTGGAGTCCCACATCACCGGCTTCAGCGCCTCGAACACCACACCCTGAGCACCCTTGTCGACCGCCTCCAGACCGCCCCCAACACCTTCACGGACGTCCATGCCGTCCGCCTTCAGCTTCAGTCGCAGCTCCCTGAGCTCCGAACTCGCCGCGGCTTTAGCTGTTTTGACGACCAGCAGTTGCGTGAAGCCGTCCTCCTGGGCCCCCATCCGCAGATCGACGCCCGGCAGCACATCGGCATAGGTGGCCGTCGCACCGTCCGTCTTCGGCGCGGGCAGCCTGCCCGGCCACGACAGCGCCAGCTCCCGGCCGGCCTTCGTCATCCGTACCAGCGGACTGTCCCCGCCACCGGAGAACTCCAGCCCTACCGTGGTCGCCTTCGGCGCGACCGTCCCGCCAGGCGACTTCACCAGGTCCGTGTCGACCGGCTTCCACTCACCGCCAACTCGCGCCCACACCGGACGGAGGTACTCCCGCGCCTCCAGGTCCCCCTCGGGCGTGACGAACACCTCGCTGCTCTCCCCACGCAGCGACGCCACCTCCACCGGCTCCCCGGTCCGCTTCGCCTTCGCCCGCGCCGCATCCTCCGACAACGGACCATCCGGCCCATCCGCAGCCGTCGGCTTCGCGGCATCCCGGCCCGCCGGTGGCTGTACCGCCGACGCCCCCTCGGCCCCCGACAACAGGCTCGCAGCCATTGCAGCACTCAACGCGAAAGCAAAAGCTCCCCCGACGCCACGCATACGCGCATGCGTCCCCATCCGTTACACCCCGCCCACAACATGAAGATTTTCTAAAGAAACGGAACGCCCACCCCAACACGAGAGAAACCCGCGGTCCAGGCCAACTAAGCGGACATCCCGGACTAGTTCCCTCCGCGCTGTATGACCATCGACACGTTTAAGGGTGGTTGTACGAGATTCGGACGCGATCACATAACCCTGAGGTCACGCAGCGATCACGCGAGGAAGGGGGCTCCCGCCAGCCCCAGCCACCCTCCTAATCTCGGACAGCGCCCAACGTGACCTCGATTACGGTCGCCACGCGTCGCACAACCCTCGACACGCACGTTGGTCTTCACTTACCCAGCGCCGCCCCCCATTGAGATCTGTCACTGGGCGAAACGTCCACCATTGACAGAACCTCACAGGTCATGACTTCATTGCCGAGCCTTCCAGGCTGTGCGATTGGGAAGCAGCGCGATGACCGGCGCTGCTCGGAGCCACGCAAGCAGTGGTCTGCGACGCCGCCAGCGGTGAGCGGCACGGCCACTGGTGGGGCGCTCGGCGTCCGTGATGCACCCGGGCCGGAACGGCGAACCAACTCGTAGCACCACCAGAAGGGCTCAGTAGGACATGCGGGCGCGTTTGAAGATCCACGGGGAGCGTCTGCTTCCGACTGCCGTCAGGGAGCGCCGGGAGGCGGAGCGGCAGGAGGCCGAGGCGAAGCTGCGCGAGGCCGAAGACGCAGCGGCGGCTCGGCAACGGGAAGCCGAGGCCGAAGCGGCAGCCCAGAAGCGTGCCGAGCAGATCGCCAAGCGTCGGCGGGCGATGCTCGAATCGGACAGCGCACTGCGCGAGTTCACGGTGGACGGTACGGCCTACTACGGCCGGGTCGTCGACACCTTCACCGCCAGTGCGGCGTCCGCCCACAATCTCGGCCTTGTCGTCAGCGCCCTTGAGGCCGCCGGAATCGACTACTTCGTCGTCCCCGGGCTCTCCCACTCGCAGCACGTACTGGGTGTGCGCTTCGACGACCGCAAGCGTTTCCTGGTATCCCTGCGGGAGCTTTACGGCGGCTCGCCCCTCTACATAGCTAAGCCCAGCCCCGAGGGACTGCCCGCCGAAGGCACGCTGTACGCGGACGGCTCCCTGCCGACCGAGATCAAGCGATCGCACACGGTCAGGCTCGGGGAGATCCTGCTGGGACCGGCGGGACAGGTCCTCGCGGATCTGGAGTTCGGCTGCGATGTCGAGTTCTGGCGCGACGGCGAGAAGCTGCTGGATCTCGCGCCGGAGAAGGCCACCGAGCGGATCAAGCTGCTGCTGCGCCAGAATCCCGCGGAGGTCATGACCGACGCGCTGGTCGCGCCACGCCGCAACGCCGTGGCCGAGGTGCTGCCCGCCCCGGCACGGACTCCGGCGACTCTCACGGTGCGAGAGCGGACGCTGCCCTCGTTCCCCGATTTCCTGGCCCCCCGTGTCGACACCGTCGATTTCCCCGTGGACGTCGTCTACACCTGGGTCGACGGCAACGACGCGGAGCTCACCGCGAAGCGTGACTCGTACCGCACCGGTCTCGCCCCCACCGCCTCCGCAAGGGAAACCGGAGCCTCCCGCTACGTCAGCCGGGATGAGCTGAAGTACTCGCTGCGCTCCCTCCAGATGTATGGGGAGTTCATCCGGCACGTCTACATCGTCACCGACGGGCAAACGCCGTCGTGGCTCGACCCGGACGCCGCCGGAATCACCGTGGTCGACCACAAGGAGATCTTCGCGGACCCGTCGGCCCTGCCGGTCTTCAACTCCCATGCGATCGGCTCCCAACTGCACCGCATACCGGGCCTGTCAGAGCACTACCTGTACTTCAACGACGACGTCTTCCTCGGCCGACCCGTGACAGCTGAGCACTTCTTCCACGGCAACGGCATCGCCCGGCTCCCCTTCTCACCCTCCCAGTTCGGCACCGGCGACCCACACCCCGACGAACCCGCGCCGAGCTCTGCGGGCAAGAACGTGCGACGCCTCATACTGGACTCACACAGCCGCTTCATCACCAACAAGTTCATGCACACCCCGCACCCCCAGGTCCGCTCGGTGATGCAAGAGATCGAGGAGCGGTACGCCGACGAGGTCGACCGCACCAGCCGGTCCCGGTTCCGCGCGCCCACCGACATCGCCATGGCGTCCTCCCTGCACCACCACTACGCCTACCTGACAGGCCGCGCGGTCCCCGGCACATACCACTTCCGCTATGTCCACCTCGGCAAGGACGACATGGAGCAGCGGCTGGCGGAACTGCTGCGGACCCGGCGCTTCGACTTCTTCTGCCTCAACGACGTCGACCTGCCGGCGGAGGACCGCCAGCGCGTCGACGAACAGGCCCAGGAGTTCATGGAGAGCTACTTCCCCTATCCCAGCTCGTTCGAGCGCTCGGCGTAGACGCGCGCGGGGCGACAGTGATCCACCTCACATAAACTTTCTGTGAAGTTCAGGGCAACCATTCACAGGGGTCACGGGTCATGCATGCGTAACAACGGCCACGCCTGCGTCCCCACAACGCGGCAGCGGCCTCTACAAACTTTTGCGCTGCGATATCGCAGCACACCGGAATTCTGAGGTCTTGATGAAGCTTCGCCGTGCCGTGGCGGTTGCCGCCGCGACCGCTGTTATCGCCCCTGCCGCTCTGCTGGCCGCCCCGATGGCCTACGCCGATGACACCAAGCCCGCCACCTCCGAGTCGACCGAAGAGACGACCGGAGGCACCGGCTCCGAGGGCTCGAACGAGACCGAGACGGAGACCGAGGAGGGCGCCGGGTCCGAGGAGTCCACCGAGGGCGAGGGCTCCGAGGAGGAGACCACCGAGGACGAGGACTCCACCGAGGGCGAGGGCTCCAAGGACGGGTCCACCGAGGAGGAGACGGCCGAGGGCGAGGGCTCCGAGGAGGAGACCACCGAGGACGAGGACTCCACCGAGGGCGAGGAGTCGGACGACGAGAACTCCGAGGACGCCGAGGGCGAGGACAAGGGCGAGGACGAGGACTCGGATTCCGACAAGGACAAGGACTCCGACAAGGACGAGGACTCGGACTCCGACGAGGACGAGGACGAGGACTGGGACGAGGACCTCCTCGAGGAGTGCACCGACACCAAGGTCGACCTCGACATCAAGGGTCTGCCCGGCAAGATCGCTGCGGGTAGCGGCTGGCACAAGTTCAACCTGACGGTGGCCAACAACTCGGACGCCACCCTGACGGACCTCGTCTACGTCGCCGGCGCATCCGCCGACAAGGACGGCGTCGACATCTTCAAGAACAACCAGGTCCAGGTCCAGGCCTACAACAACGACTCGAACGCCTGGGAGACGCTCGGCGCCGAGTACGGCTACGCCGTCGACGTCGTCGGCTTCACCGACCAGCTCAAGCCGAACCACTACGTCGACATCGCGATGCGCCTGAACGTCAAGGCCAGCGCCCCGGTTGGCGCGGGCTTCTCCCTCGGCGGCAGCGCGTACAGCGACTCCGACGCCCGGTGCGAGGGCTGGGGCGAGACCGCGTACAAGTTCCAGATCGTCGCCTCAGGTACGGACACGGACGGCACCAAGCCGCAGACCGGTGGCACCGTGCCGGTCCCGGACAAGAAGCCCGACACGAACAACGCCCCCAAGGCGACCGGTGAGCTCGCCGAGACCGGTTCCAGCTCGATGCTGCCGACCATCGGTCTCATCGGCGGTATCACCATCGTCGCCGGTGCCGGTGTCATGTTCGCCGTGAAGCGTCGTCGTGGCGAGGACTCGGGCGCCGTCGCGTAAGGCACAGCCTTAAAGGCACAGTCTTAGCGGACCGCCGCTGAAGTAGCACAAGAGGACCTGCGCTCGGAGGGGGGCGCAGGTCCTCTTGTGTGTGGCTACCTCTTCGGCTTCTTCGGCGGGACCGTCGGCATCCCCAGGAACGGCAGCCGCAGCGCCCCGAAAGCGTCCGCCGGGACGGCCGGTGCCTTCGGTGCCACCGGTGCGAGCCGAACGTACCCCGTGCCCTGGGCCGGACGCGGGTCCTGCTCGCCCTTGTTGGGCCACAGGGACATCGCGCGTTCGGCCTGTGCGGTGATCGTCAGGGAGGGGTTGACGCCCAGGTTGGCCGTCACCGCCGCGCCGTCGACCACCGAGATGCCCGGGTGGCCGTACAGCCGGTGGTACGCGTCGATCACCCCGGTGTCGGCCGAGTCGCCGATCGGACAGCCGCCCAGGAAGTGCGCGGTGAGCGGAGTGCCCATCAGCTCACCGATGTTGGAGCCGGGGAAGCCGTTGATCTCCTCGGCGAGCAGGCTCGCCGCCTGGGTCGCCTCGCGGATCTGCGTCGGGTTGGGCGCGCCGTGACCCTGGCGGGCCGTCAGCAGCCCCTTGCCCAGCCCCTTCGGCTTGCGGTACGTGGTCAGGGAGTTGTCCAGCGACTGCATCACCAGGCCGATCATGGACCGCTCCGACCAACGGCGGTTGGACAGCGACCTGAGCGTGAGCACGGGGTGGCGGGCGCAGTTGCCCAGCCAGCCCAGGACCCGGTGCGGGCCGTAGGGCACCTGGAGGATCGTCAGACCACCCATGGAGTTCGAGCCCTTGCCGTAACGCACCGGCTCGATATGGGTGTTGGCGTTCGGGTGGACGGAGGACGTGATCGCCACTCCGCGCGTGAAGTCGACCTTCGCACCGCTCTTGGCGCTCGCGCCGCCGTGCTTCTTGCGGTAGCGGCGGTCAGTTGTCTGCGCGCCCACCAGTCCCTCAGAGTTGGTACGGGTCAGGTCGCCGAGCCGGGCGGACAGGCGCGGCAGCAGACCCGCGTCCTTCATACGGTGCAGGAGCGTCTGGGTGCCGTAGGTGCCCGCGGCGATCACGACCCGCCGCGCCTTGTACGTACGGCCTTTGCCCTTGCGCTTGTTGTCGGTCGGGAGGGTCGCCACCGCGAAGCCGCCCCGGGAGTCCTCGGTGACGGCGACGACCGGCGTCATGGCGTGGACGATCGCGCCCGCTCGTTGTGCGAGGTACAGGTAGTTCTCGTTCAGGGTGTTCTTGGCGCCGTGGCGGCAGCCGGTCATACACTCGCCGCACTCGGTGCAGGCCCTGCGGGCCGGACCCGCCCCGCCGAAGTACGGGTCGGGGACCTCGGTACCAGGACCCACCTTCGTAGCCTCCCCCGTGGCGTCGGCGTCGGCGTCGGCGTCCGCACCGTCACCGAAGAACACCCCGACCGGGGCCATATGGAAGGTGTCGCCGACGCCCATCGCCTGGGCGACCGCCTTCAGATGGACGTCCGACGCGGTCACGGTCGGGTTCAGGCGGACGCCCAACATCCGCTGTGCCTGGTCGTAGTACGGCTTCAGCTCGTCCTGCCAGTCCGTGATGTCCTTCCACTGCGGGTCGTTGAAGAACGCCGCGGGCGGTACGTAGAGGGTGTTGGCGTAGTTGAGGGAGCCACCGCCGACCCCCGCGCCCGCCAACACCATGACGTTGCCCAGCAGATGGATGCGCTGGATGCCGAACAGGCCCAGCGCCGGGGCCCACAGGAAGTTCTTCAGGTCCCAGGAGTTGCGCGGCAGCGAGTCACGCGTGAAGCGCCGCCCGGCCTCCAGGACGCCGACCCGGTAGCCCTTCTCCGTCAACCGGAGTGCGGACACCGCGCCGCCGAAGCCGGAGCCGACCACGATCACGTCGTAGTCGTAGCCCTCGTAGCCGTCGCCCTCGTAGTCATAGCCCGTGTTTTGGGCAGACTCGTCCTGTGACACCGGTACCTCCCGAGAAAAGTGCAGGTCAGCGGGTTGAGCTGAGCACGGTCCGTCAGCGCAGGCGTAGCGCCTTCATCGCACGCAGGCTCCGGGTCATCAGCCGCGCGTACTGCTCGTCGTCCATGCCGAACGACGGCGCCAGCGGCATCACCCGCTGGTGCGCCACAGTCTGCGCCTCGGTGTACTTGAGGATGCCCTCGGAGCCGTGCCGACGGCCGAGGCCCGAGTCCTTCATGCCACCCATGGGCGACTGCACACTGCCGTACGCGGGCCCGTAGCCCTCGTTGACGTTCACCGTGCCGGTACGCAGCCGGGCGGCCACCGCGCGGCCGCGTCGCCCGTCCTTCGTCCACACCGACGAGTTCAGCCCGTACGGGGTGGCGTTGGCCCGCTCGATGACCTCGTCCTCGTCCGTGAAGCGGTAGATCGAGACGACCGGGCCGAAGGTCTCCTCGGTGCAGACCGCCATCGGCGCCTCGACGCCGTCCAGGATCGTCGGCTCATAGAAGTACGGACCCACATCCGGGCGGGCCACCCCGCCCGCGACCAGCGTGGCGCCCTTCGCGACGGCCTCGTCGACATGCCGCCGTACGGTCTCCAACTGGCGCTCGCCGACCAGCGACCCCATCTCGGCGCCGTAGGCCAGGGACCTGCCGAGCCGCATCGCCTTCGTACGAGCCGCGAAGCGCTCCACGAAGGTGTCGGCGATCGACTCGTGGACGTACAGCCGCTCGATGGAGATGCACAGCTGGCCCGCGGAGGAGAAGCACGCGCGCACCGCGCCCGCCGCGGCCTTCTCGATGTCCGCGTCCTGGAGCACCAGCATGGCGTTCTTGCCGCCGAGTTCGAGTGAGACGCCGACGAGCCGGGCCGCGGCCCCCTGGGCGACCTCCCGGCCGGTGCGGGTCGAGCCGGTGAAGGACACGTAGTCGGCACGCTTGACGAGTTCGGGGCCGACCACCGGGCCCTCCCCCAGCACCACCTGGAAGACCTCGGCGGGCAGTCCGGCCTCGATCAGCAGGTCGCGCGCCCACAGCGCGGTCAGGCAGGTCTCCGTGTCGGGCTTCATCACGACGGCGTTGCCCGCGACGAAGGCGGGCAGGGCGTCGCCGACGGAGAGCTCCAGAGGATAGTTCCATGGCGCGATCTGGCCGACGACGCCGCGCGGAACGCGGTTCTCGACGACCTTAGTGAGCATCGGTACGACGCCGGTGTGGCCGCGCGAGTGCAGATAGGCGGGCGCCTTGCGGCCGTAGTGGCGGGCGGCAACGGCGACCGCCTGGACCTCTTCGTGCGCGTGCAACCGGGCCTTGCCGGTCTCCAGCTGGATGAGGTCGAGCACCTCGGCCTGACGGGCCAGGACCAGGTCATGGAAGCGGAGCAGGACGGCGGCCCGCTTCCGTACGGGGGTCGCGGCCCACACCCGCTGGGCGGCCCGGGCCCGTTCGAAGGCCCGGTCGACGTCATCCGGTGTGGACTCGGGCAGGTCCGCCAGCTTCTCCCCGGTGAACGGCGTGTGGTTGGCGGTACGGCCCGAGCCCACGACGTCCCGGGTGAGCTGGGCGATCAGCTCGGGGGTGACCACGTCGGGCGCCGTGCGGGCGCCTTCGGGTGCGGGCGCGAGCGGGTTCGTACCGACCGAGTTCGTACCGAGCGGGTTCGTGTCGAGCCGGTTCGTACCAAGGGCCGGGGAGGGGGCCTGGGAGTCCGTCATGAGCGTGAGCGTACGGGGAGGCCAGGCGTTTGGGTACCCGTCGGTAACGGGCTTTCACCACGCGCACACCACGCGCACACATCGCGCCAGCGATCACTGGCACAAAGCCCCTGATCAGGGGCTTGTCCCCAGCAGCCGTGCGCTAGCTCACTCCTTGCCGATCTCCAGTTTGTCGAGGACCGACTGCGCCACCTCGCGGCCGCGCTCGGCGAAATCGCCCTTGCCCGGGTAGTCGATCCGCACGCGGTACATGTCGCCCTCGTCGCTCCGGTAGTAGAAGAAGCGCGTCTCGCGGGGGGCTGGCTTGTCCGGGTCGAGGCTGATCCTGCTGTTCGCGTACGTGACGAGGTTCTCGGCGGCCTTCTCCTCGCCCTGGAACGGCACGTTCGGCGTGTACTCACCATCCGGGGCGGGGTCCTTGACCGCGTTGATCAGGCTGGTACTGCCGCTCTTGATGTCCTCCAGGTCCTTGCTCGCTTGAGCGGACGCGGTGCTGGCAATCCGGTCGAACTTGTCGTCCGCCTTCCGGTTGACGTCCAGCTCAACCACGATCGCCCCGCTGGGGTCGGCATAGTTGACCCGCTGCTCGTCACTTGAGGAGCTGCTACGTGGCAGCTCCTGGTAGTGCTCGGGAAGCGCCAGCGTCGCACCGAAGCCCTTGGGCGAGCGCTCCTTCCAGGAGTCGGCCTCGGACGTCGAGGACGCGAACGGATCGGTGATGACCAGCACCACGGCCACCGCCACCGCGACCACGGCCGCGCCGACCGCCAGCAGGGTCTTCCGCCCGACCCAGATGCCGCTGCGGCCACCGTCGCCACGGCCGCCCGGGGCGCGGACGGTCTGGGTGGCGGGCTGGGGGACGGGCTGCGGGGGGTTCGCCGCCGCTTCGAGCAGCTGGCGGACCTGCGCGGCGTTCGGCCGCTGGCTGGGGTCCTTGGCAAGGAGCTGGTTGATCGCGTCGGCCAGCGGCCCCTGCGCGGCGGCGGGGGCCGCCGGGGTCGCGTTGAGTACCGCCTGCAGCGTCGCGGGCGGGTTGCTGCGGCGGAACGGCGAGACGCCCTCGGTGGCCGCGTACAGCACCACACCCAGGGCCCACAGGTCACTCGCGGGCCCAGGCCGCTGGCCCAGGACCCGCTCCGGGGAGATGAACTCGGGCGAGCCGATGAACGACCCGGTGTCCGTGAGGTTGGTCTCGCCCGCGATCTGGGCGATACCGAAGTCGGTGAGGACGACGCGGTCGTGACGGCCGAGCATGACGTTGTCGGGCTTGACGTCGCGGTGCAGGACGCCCGCCTGGTGCGCGGCGTCCAGCGCGTTCAGCACCTCAAGGCCGATCCGGGCGGCCTCGCGGACGCCGAGGGTGCCCTCCTGGAGGGCCGCGCCCATCGAGCGGCCCTGGACGAACTCCATGACGATCCACGGCTGGCCGTCCTCGACCGCGACATCGTGGACGCTGACCACGGCCGGGTGGTCGAGCCTGGCGGCGGCACGGGCCTCGCGACGCATGCGCTCGAACGCGGTGGCGCGTTCGCGTTCGGGAAGGTGGTCCGGGATGCGGGGTTCCTTGACCGCGACCTCGCGGTCCACCGTCTCGTCCTTCGCGCGCCATACGGTACCCATGCCGCCGTGTCCCAGCTTGGACAGCAGGCGGTAGCGGCCCGCGATCAGACGCCCGGCTCCGGGGTCCTGCGGGGCTGCGGGTGACTGAGCGGGGGACGACTGAGCGGGGGGCTGAGGGGCTACGGGCGCCTGCTGAGCCACCTGGGTGGGAACGGCGTGCGGCGCGGGGTGCCCTGGCTGGGGATCAACGGGCTGGGGACCAGCGGGCTGCTGCGCGTACGGGTGGTTGCCGCCCGGCGGCTGGGGCGGCCGCAAAGTGAAGCTGGTGGGCTCGTTGGGGCCGTAGGGAGATCCCCCGTCATTGCTCATGCGCCCATCTTTATCGCGCGGGGCGCCACCAGTTCCAGTCCGGTCACTGACCCGTGACCCCGGACGCCGCTTTTGCCGCGGTTCGCCTCTTTCCTCAGCTGCGCGACGGGGCCTCGCGCGTACGTTTCGGGACCGCCCCGCGCGTACGTCAACGGGGCCGGGGGTGCGGCGCTGCGGGTCCGCTCGCCGGGGCCGGGGTCCTCGCCCCGGTCGCGGCCACGGTCGATGAGCAGGGCCACGGCGGAGATCCCCGCGGCGGCCACGACGGCCACCAGGACGGCGATCAGGACCGTACGACGGCGGGTCAGCCGCACGGGCGGCCACCCTGGCGTCCGGGCGAGTGGGGCGAGTAACCGGAGCGGCGACCACCGCCGCGCCGGGGCGGCGGCCGGGGCCCGGCCGCCGGGCGGGGCTGAGCGGCTGGACAGGGCGGAGCGACTCGGCGCCGGGGCCCCGCCCCGTCCAGCCATCACCGCCCCGGCCACCGCCCCCGCCACCACCCCCTTCGCCGTCGTCACGTACGCCCGCAGCAGCCGCTCCGCCTGCGCCGTATCGATCCTGCGGTCCGGGTCGCGCTCAAGCAGCCCCCGTACGACAGGCAGCAGCGGCCCCGCCTCGGGCGGCGGCCGTACGTCGTCCATCAGAACGGCGTGCACCACCGCGCCCAACGAGTCCCGGCGAAAGGGCGACTGCCCACTCAGCGCGGTGCACAGCAGCACCCCGAGCGACCACAGGTCGGACGCGGGTCCGGCCCGCCCGCCTGAGATCCGCTCCGGCGCGGTGTACTCGGGCGACCCGACGAACGACCCGCTCTCGGTGAGCGTGCTGAATCCGGCGACCTGCGCGATCCCGAAGTCCGAGAGCACCACGCGGCCAGTACCCGCCTCCAGCAGTACATTGCTGGGCTTGAGGTCGCGATGCAGCACCCCGCTGGCATGCGCCTCCCGTAACGCGCCCAGCAGGGCCAGACACAGTTCCGCCGCGTCCACGGCGGTGAGCGGTCCATGCCGGGCAAGCCGGTCGGCCAGCGAACCGCCCTCGATCAACTCCATGACGATGAACGGATGTCCGTCGTCGACCACGACATCGTGCAGGACCACCACGTGCGGGTGTCTGACCTGGGCGACGGTGCGGGCCTCGCGCAGGGTGCGCTCGCGGTGCTGCCGGGCGTCGTCGGCCGGAACCGTCTCCTCTATGTGCAGTTCCTTGACGGCCACCTCACGGCCGAGGAGTTCGTCCGTCGCACGCCAGACAACACCCATCCCGCCCCGGCCGAGTGGGGCCGCCAGGCGGTAGCGCCCCGCGATCAGGCGGCCATGGACGCCATGACTGGTCATGCACTCATCATGCCCATTGCTGCGTACCGTCCAGCCAGCGCCCTCATCCCGTGGACCCACGCCCCCATCCGGTGGACCCACGCCCTCATCCCGTGGACCCGCGCGCTCATCCCGATCCGTGCGCTCATCCCGTCGGACGGTAGGTATCCGACGCCTGCTCGAAGAGCCGCGTCACCTCGTCGCGCTCGGACTCCGGACCCTTGACCATGACGATGTGGTAGCGGCCGTCGACGATCATCGCGCGGTTGCGTACGTACACGTCGTCGCCCGACTCCCGCCAGGTGAACTGCCCCTCGGCCATCACCCGGTCACCGATGTTGATCTTGCGCAGTCCGGTCGCGGTGGACCAGGTCGAGTCCCGGAAGGGCTGTAGCTCGCGCTCCGTCTCCCGCTGGTACCGCAGCGGGTCGCTGCCGTCGCCGCTGGTGCTGTCCCGGCCCGGTACGACCGTCAGCTCGAAGTCACCACCGGTGTATCTGACCTGGCTGTCGCCGTTCTTGCCCTGCCGGGACCAGCCGCTGGCCACGGCGACCTCGAAGCCCTCCGGGTCCTTACGGAGCACGAAGCCGTCGGCGACCTGAGGGACGCTGCTCTGCGGGTCCGGCGTCGCGCTGTCCGTCGCACTGTCCGTGGGGCTGTTTCCGTCCGTGGCGTTGCCCGTCTCGGCTGGCTCGCCTGACTGCCCCGGGGACTCCGGGGCCGGATCGGACGGTGGCGCCGACGTGGCCCCGCCTGGCTGCCCGGCGCCCGCGTTCCGCGCGTCACCCGAGCCCTGGGACTCCGCCTTCGGCATGAAGAGCATGGCGTACGCGATCGCCGCGGCCATTCCGAGCAGGACCAGCAGGAGCAAGGTGCGGCCCAGCCGCCGCGAACTCCGCGGGCCCTGCGGGCCCCGCTGCCCCGGGGTCCGCTGACCTCGCGGCCGCTCGTCGAGCCGCTCCCTCTTCTCCCTCTTGCCCGGCTTCTCCTTGAGCCTGCCCCTCTTGTGGCGGCCGTGCGCGTCACCGTTTCGGCGCCTGCGGACCAGCTCGCCACGACGGCGTACGACGGGCAGCTTGCTGGCCTCGACCGCCGGGAGCGGCACCACGTTCGTCCCGGCCTCCGGCTCCGGCGCGGACCTGACCAGGGAACGCAGCCAGCCGCGCAACTCCTCGAAGTCCGGCCGCTCGGTGGGGTCCTGGCGCAGCAACGACTCCACGACCGGCCGCAGCGGGCCGCACTCCTCGGCGAAGGCGGGCGGCTCCGCGCAGACCAGCTGGACGAGTTCGTACGTACTGTCCTCGGGGTACGGGGCATGGCCCTGCAACGCCCGGAACAGCAGCGCGCCCAGCGCCCAGAGGTCGGTGGCGGGTCCGACCGGCGCGGCCAGCTGCCAGTTCTCGTGTACGGGACCGGCCTGCTCGGGCGCCCACCGCTCGGTGACGGCGCCGACGACGGTCATCCGCGCCTGCCGCGCCCGCTCCAGCGCCAACGGCGTCGCGGGGCCGCGCCGCGCCTGCCCGTTCCCCACCAACGCGTCCCAGCCCTGCGTGTCTTGCCCCTCGCTCCGGCCCTGACCCTGGCCCTGCTCTTGGACCTGGGCTTCGTAGGCCTCGTGGGCCCCGTAGGCCTCGTGGGCCTCCTCGGTCTCGCGCTGGGCATCCGCCTCGGGCGCCGCCGCCTCCACGGACGTCCCGCCGCGCGCCGTCGCCGCTCCGCGCGGCACCGCCCCGTGCCACCCGGGCCCGGCTCCCGTGGCTGGGCTGTCGCCCGGCAGGCGGCCTACGCGGAAGTCCCTGATGTCACCCGGCTGCTGACCCGACTGCTGCCCCGGCGCGGTGGCGGCATTCGACGGACCACCGCCGACTCCGTACGGGTCGGAGATCCGCCCCGAGGGCTGCCGCGCCGCCGCGGCCGCCTTCGCTCCGGCGCGGTACGCCGCGATCGCCCCGGCCCGGGCCGCCCGTACATCCCCCGCGGGCAGCTCCGCGCGGCCCCCGGAGTCGGGCTCCGTACGGGATATGCCCTGGTCCGCAGGCGCGGCCGCCACACGACTGGGCGACGGCGGCCGCGCCTGCGGACCCACTCCCGCACCCAGTCCCGGCCGCCCCGGCCCCGACCCCAACCCCAGTCCCGAACCCGGACCCGCCTCCGGAGGGGCCGCATCGTCGAACTGCGGCTCCGGCACCGGGTCGTAGCCACACAGCGCCTCCTCCGCCGCGCCCGCGGCCAGCCCCGTGAGCATCACCCGGCCGTCGTCGCAGACCAGGACCGTACGCACGGTGATGTTCCGGTGTACCCAGCCGTGCGCGTGCAGCGCGCGCAGCGCGGTCAGCACATCGGAAGCGACCTCCGCCGCCCGATACGGCGACAGCGGCTTCTCCGCGAGCAACGCGGCCAACGGCCGCGCCGCCACCACCTCGCTCACGATCCACAGCGAACCGCCCTCGGCGAACACATCGAAGACCTGGTCAAGGCGCGGGTGATCGGGAATCTGCGCGGCGGCCTGCGCGGCCTCGATCGCGCGCCGCACGGCGGGGTCGGTCGGCCTGCGCGTCGTACGCCCGGAGGCCCGCCGCGGCGCCGGAGCCGCGCGAGGCACCCCGGAGTCCCCCGGGTCCCCGTCGAGCACCTCCGCGTCCACGACCTCGGGCAACGGCACCTGCCGGACCAGGACTTCCTGGCCGCTGTAGGTGTCGAAGGCGCGGGTCTCGGCGAACTCGTACGCGTCGGACGGCGGCAGCGGCAGGCGGTAGCGGTCGGCAAGTACCCGTCCCGCGTAGTCGTCCACGACGCCTCCCCGTCAGCGCGCGCAGCCAGAACCAGTCACGGCCCTGACATCCCAGGCCCAGCTCCCCGCACCGCCATCAATCCGTCAAGTCCGGTCGATTCCCGGCACATTGCGGCTGCGTACGGTCCGCGAGCTCTCACGATACGTGTCCTCGACCCGCCGTGGAGCCGGGTCTTGGCAAACCGCCCCGCTCAGTTCGCGGGCCGGAACGTGTCGAACGACGTCTTGCGCAGCGTGCCGCACTCATCGCCGTCCCACTCCGACACCTTGCAACTGATCATGATCGAGTAGCCGCGGCCGGCGTCGACCTTGAAGCCCCGGTTGAGGACCCGTACCCGCTCGCCGTTCTGCTCACGCTCGAACTGCCAATCGGCCACGGTCGGATAGCCGTTGTAGTCGTCGACCTTGTGGATGCCGAGCAGCTTGAAGTTGGTGCTGCTGCTGGCGACGGCGGGCACCAGCCCCCTCCAGGCGGCGACGGCGTCGTCACCCGGGCTGGAGGTGAAGTCGACCTGGACGCGCGGGAACCCGCCGGACTCGCTGTATATCCGGCCGGAGTTCTGTCCCGCTATGGCCGTCGGGCGGAAGCTCTCGGGCATCGCCATGGAGAAGCGGAACTCGGCGTCAGACACCTGCTTGTACCCGTCGGGCAGGCCATCGTCCCCGGCGTCCTTGCCGCCGTCATCGCCGTCGCCCTTCCCGGCGTCGTCCTGCCCCTTGTCCGTATCCTCGTCGCCCTCGCCCTGGTCGCCCTGGTTGTCCTTGCCGTCCTGGTCGCTCCTGTCCTTCTCGCTGCCCTGGCCGTCGCCCTTGTTGCCGTCCTTGCCCTGGCTCTGGCCGTCGTCGGTTCCGGCGGCGGCGCCGCTCGACACGGACTGGTCGCCGCCCTGGCCCTTGTTGTCCTGCTGGCCGCCGTCGTTCCCGGTGAGCGCGACGCCGAGTACGACCCCGATCAGGGCGAGCGCGGCGAAGGCCGCCACGAGCACCAGCGTCCGTCGCGGCACCTGTCTGACGCGGGCCAGCGCCCCCGACCCGGACGCCGCGCCGGTCCCCGGACGCCCAGGCTCCGAGCGGTTCGTCACCGCAGGACCGGCGCCCGCCGCCGCCATCGCACCCCCGCGCGCGGACTCCGACGGCAGCGGCACCGCCTTCGTCGCGTCCTGCGGCGCCTCGGCCGCCGACTCCTCGGGGGCCGGGTCCGGCGCGTCCAGCACTTCGTTCAGCAGCGCCCGCGCGCCCACCTCGTCGAGCCGCTGCGCCGGGTCCTTGACGAGGAGCCCGTAGATGACCTTCTCCAGCCGGGGGCCCGCGTTCTTCGGCGGGTCCAGCGGCTCGGTCATCACGGCGGTGAGCGTGGCGATCGCCGAGCCCTTGTCGTACGGCGGGCAGCCCTCGACCGAGGCGTACAACAGACCGCCCAGTGACCACAGGTCGGCGGCGGGCCCCGGCTTGTGGCCGCGCGCCCGCTCCGGCGAGATGTACGAGGGCGCGCCGACCAGCATGCCGGTCGAGGTGATAGACGGATCGCCCTCGACCTGCGCGATGCCGAAGTCGGTGAGGACGACCCGCCCGTCTTCGGCGATCAGTACGTTCGACGGCTTCACATCGCGGTGCAGGATCCCCTCGCGGTGCGCGGCGCGCAGGACGTCCAGGATGGCGAGGCCGACTTCGGCCGCGCGCTTCGGCGTCAGCAGGCCGTCCTCACGTACGGCTTCGGCGAGCGACTTGCCCTCGACGAGCTCCATCACGATCCACGGCCGGTCGTCCTCGTCCACGACGTCGAAGACGGTGATCGCGGCGTTGTTGCGGATCCGGGCGATCGCCTTGGCCTCGCGCAGCGTTCGGGTGATGAGCCGCCGCTTCTCCTCCTCGTCGATGCTTGAGGGGAAGCGCAGTTCCTTGACCGCGACCGTGCGGCCCAGCGTCTCATCGACCGCCCGCCAGACGGTCCCCATGCCACCGCGCCCGAGCACATCTCCCAGCCGGTACCGCCCGGCCAGCAGGCGCGCGCCCGTGCCCTGACCGGCCTCCTTCGGCTGCTCCGCCTCCGACATGCGTCCCCTCTGCGTCGCCGTGCCCCACGTTGCCTGTCAGGTCGCCGCAGACAACCAGCCCTGGCAGAGCCCCCATTGTCCCCCATGCCAGGGCCCGCCCCGGCCGGGGGTGGCCCTCTCGGCCCAACGCCACGGCTGATTCCCGCCACACCGCTCTGACCTGCGCACGCGCCCCCCGAACCAGAGCCACGGCGGGCTACGGCGGGCTAGACGTCCCGCCGCGCCCCCGGAGCCCCTCCTACCGCGGCACGATGTCCGGCGCCCCCAACCTCGCCGCGTCGGCGGTCAGATCGTCCGGCTGCCGCTGCGACTCCCGCTCGGCTTCCACCCGCTTCTCGTAGTGCTCCACCTCGCGCTCGATCTGGTCCTTGTCCCAGCCCAGGACCTTCGCCATCAGTTCGGCACACTCCCGCGCACTGCGCGTGCCCCGGTCGAAGGTCTCAATGGAGATACGCGTACGGCGGGTCAGCACATCGTCCAGATGCCGGGCCCCTTCGTGCGAGGCGGCGTAGACGACCTCGGCCCGCAGGTAGTCCTCCGCGCCCGTCAGCGGCGCTCCCAGCGAGCTGTCCGCCGCGATCAGCTCCAGCAGTTCCTCGGTGAGCGAGCCGTAGCGGTTCAACAGGTGTTCCACCCGCACCACATGGAGCCCCGTCTCCGCGGCGATCCGCGCTCGCGCGTTCCACAGCGCCTTGTACCCCTCGGCGCCTACCAGCGCGATGTCCTCCGTGACGCAGTCGGCGACCCGTTGGTCCAGGCCGTGGACCGCCTCGTCCACGGCATCCTTGGCCATCACCCGGTACGTCGTGTACTTGCCGCCCGCGATGACCACCAGGCCCGGCACCGGATGCGCGACCGTGTGCTCCCGCGACAGCTTGCTGGTGGCGTCCGACTCCCCGGCCAGCAACGGCCGTAGCCCCGCGTAGACCCCCTGGACGTCGTCGCGCGTGAGGGGCACCGCGAGCACCGAGTTCACATGCTCCAGGAGGTAGTCGATGTCCGCGCTGGACGCCGCCGGGTGTGCCTTGTCCAGGTCCCAGTCGGTGTCCGTGGTGCCCACGATCCAGTGCCGCCCCCACGGGATCACGAACAGCACGCTCTTCTCGGTGCGCAGGATCAGCCCGGTGGTCGAGTTGATCCGGTCCTTGGGCACCACCAGGTGGATGCCCTTGGAGGCCCGTACGTGGAACTGGCCGCGCTCTCCGACCATCGCCTGGGTGTCGTCCGTCCACACCCCGGTGGCGTTGACGATCTGCCGGGCCCTGATCTCGTACTCGCCGCCGCCCTCGAGGTCCTGCACCCGGGCGCCTACTACGCGCTCGCCCTCGCGCAGAAACCCGGTGACCCGCGCGCGGTTGGCGGCCTTGGCGCCGTACGCCGACGCCGTACGCACCAGCGTGGTGACATAGCGGGCATCGTCCATCTGGGCGTCGTAGTACTGCATCGCGCCGATCAGCGCGTCCTTCTTCAAGCACGGGGCAACCCGCAGAGCATGACGTCGAGTGAGGTGCCGGTGCAGGGGCAGCCCGCGCCCGTGCGCCTTCGACATCGACATGGCGTCATAGAGCGCCACGCCCGAGCCCGCGTACACCCGCTCCCAGCCCTTGCCCTTGAGCGGGTACAGGAACGGCACCGGCTTCACCAGATGCGGAGCGATCCGCTCCAACAGCAGCCCACGCTCCTTGAGGGCCTCCCGTACGAGCGCGAAGTCGAGCATCTCCAGATAGCGCAGCCCGCCGTGGATGAGCTTGCTGGACCGGCTCGACGTGCCCGACGCCCAGTCGCGCGCCTCGACGATGCCGGTGGAGAGCCCACGGGTCACGGCGTCGAGCGCGGTGCCCGCGCCGACCACGCCCGCACCCACGACCAGCACGTCGAGTTCTCGCTCGGCCATCGCCGCAAGTGCCTCGGCCCGCTCGGCCGGTCCCAGAGTCGTTGTCCTCACCGCTGCCTCCCGTCGCCCCCGTGTGGTCGGGCTCACACGCTCGATTCTGTAGCCAACCGCCGACTTCAGCCACCGCCTGTGGACAACACTCCGCAGAATGACACTCCCCAATGCGGCATATCGGTCATATTTACTCCTAACCTGACATTGCGCTCGCTCGTTCTGTCCACAGGGCTTGCGCGCTCCTCCCGCTCCGGCTATTGGGAAGGACGGCCCACCGCCATGCCCGCAGATCTCGCCGTCGTCGGAATCGGCCACCTCGGCCTGCCCCTCGCCCAGGCCGCCGTCTCGGCCGGTATCGAGACCCTCGCCTACGACACCCGGCACACCCCCGCACTCGTCGCGGGCCGCCTGCCCGCGGACGAAGGCCCGCTCACCGCCGCCGACCTGCGCCGGATGCTCGCGGGCGGCTTCCGGCCCACCACCAACGCGGCCGAACTGGGCCGGGTGCGCACCGCCGTCATCTGCGCCCCCACCCCGCTCGGCGCCGACCGCGCTCTCGACCTCACCCAAGTGGCCGACGCGGCCCGCGCGCTGGCCGCCCGGATGCGCCCGCACACCACGGTCATCCTGGAGTCACCCGCGTACCCGGGGACCACCGACGATTTCCTGCGCCCCCTGCTCGAAGAGGGCTCAGGACTGCGCGCGGGCCGCGACTTCCACCTCGCCTACTCCCCCGGCCGCCTGGACCCGGGCAGCCGCACCCACGGCTACACCAACACCCCCAAGGTGATCGGCGGCCTCACCCCGGCCTGCACCGAGTCGGCCGCCGCCTTCTACGGACGGCTCACCGACAAGGTCGTACGCGCGCGTGGCACGCGAGAGGCCGAGACCGTCCACCTCCTGGAGACCAACTACCGGCACGTCAACATCGCCCTGGTCAACGAGATGGCCGTGCTCTGCCACGACCTCGGCGTCGACCTCTGGGACGTCATCCGCTGCGCCGAGACCAAGCCCTTCGGCTTTCAGGCCTTCCGTCCAGGACCCGGCGTCGGCGGCCACGCCGTCCCCCTGGACCCCAACAACCTCCCGCACACCACGCGCACCCCGGGCCACCCGCTGCGGATGGTCGGGCTGGCGCAGGAGATCAACCAGCGGATGCCGCAGTACGTCATCCAGCGCGCCGCGACCCTCCTCAACGAGCACGGCAAGTCGGCCCGTGGCGCCCGCGTCCTGCTCCTCGGCACCACCTACAAACCCGACCTCGCCGACCAGCAGGGCGCCCCGGCCCAGGAGATCGCCACCCGGCTGATGGAGATGGGCGCCACGATCAGCTACCACGACCCGTACATCCCGCACTGGCGTGTGCTCGGCTGCCCTGTCCCGCGCGCCGACTCCCTCTACGAGGCCGCGGCCGAGGCCGATCTGACGATCCTGCTGCAGTCCCACCGCACGTACGACCTCCAGGGACTCGCGGTCAAGGCTCAGCTCCTCCTGGACACCCGTGGCGCGAGCCCGGTGGGCGCGGCGCACCGGCTCTGACGGCCGACCAGGAACGCGCGAAGGCCCGCACCATCGGTGCGGGCCTTCGCGTACTCGTACGGTGGTGTCAGCGGTGGTGCTGGGAGTCCGCCACCGTGACCTCGACCCGCTGGAACTCCTTGAGGTCGCTGTAGCCGGTGGTCGCCATCGAGCGGCGCAGCGCGCCGAAGAGGTTCATCGAGCCGTCCGGGCGGTGCGAGGGGCCGGTGAGGATCTCCTCGGTCGTGCCGACCGTGCCCAGGCCGACCTTCTTGCCGCGCGGCACGTCCTCGTGCACGGCCTCCATGCCCCAGTGGTGGCCCGGAGCGGGCGCGTCCGTGGCGCGGGCCAGCGGGGAGCCCATCATCACGGCGTCCGCGCCGCAGGCGATGGCCTTGGGCAGGTCGCCGGACCAGCCCACGCCACCGTCCGCGATGACGTGGACGTAGCGACCGCCGGACTCGTCCATGTAGTCACGGCGGGCGGCCGCGACATCGGAGACCGCGCTCGCCATCGGCACCTGGATGCCCAGCACGTTACGGGTGGTGTGCGCGGCCCCGCCGCCGAAGCCGACCAGCACACCGGCGGCACCGGTGCGCATCAGGTGCAGCGCGGCCGTGTAGGTGGCGCAGCCACCGACGATGACCGGGACGTCCAGCTCGTAGATGAACTGCTTGAGGTTCAGCGGTTCGGCGGCACCGGACACATGCTCGGCCGACACGGTCGTGCCGCGGATCACGAAGATGTCCACACCGGCGTCGACCACGGCCTTGGAGAACTGCGCGGTGCGCTGCGGCGACAGGGCGGCGGCGGTCACCACGCCCGAGTCGCGCACCTCCTTGATGCGCTGCCCGATCAGCTCTTCCTTGATCGGGGCGGCGTAGATCTCCTGGAGGCGCCGGGTGGCGGTCTCCGGGTCAAGCGCGGCGATCTCGTCGAGCAGCGGCTGCGGGTCCTCGTACCGGGTCCACAGGCCCTCGAGGTTCAGTACGCCCAGGCCCCCCAGCTCACCGATCCGGATGGCGGTCTGCGGCGAGACGACCGAGTCCATGGGAGCGGCCAGGAACGGCAGCTCAAAGCGGTAGGCGTCGATCTGCCAGGCGATCGAGACCTCCTTCGGGTCCCGGGTGCGGCGGCTCGGCACGATGGCGATGTCGTCGAACGCGTACGCCCTGCGGCCGCGCTTGCCGCGCCCGATCTCGATCTCAGTCACGTTGGGTGGCCTTTCCAGTCTCCGGTCTGCGCGTACCAGTATCCCCGACGCGGTCCCCGGCACACGCGGCCGAGCCCGCGGGCGGCGTCGCCCGCGGGCTCGTAAGCGCCGGTCTTCGGGTCAAACGAGGGTCAGCGGCGCGAGTAGTTCGGCGCCTCGACCGTCATGGCGATGTCGTGCGGGTGGCTCTCCTTGAGACCGGCCGCCGAGATCCGTACGAACCGGCCCTTGGCCTTCAGCTCCGGGATGTCCGCCGAGCCGACGTACCCCATGGAGGCCCGCAGACCGCCGATCAGCTGGTGCGAGACCGAGGCGAGCGGTCCGCGGTAGGGCACCTGGCCCTCGATGCCCTCGGGGACCAGCTTGTCCTCGGACAGGACGTTGTCCTGGAAGTAACGGTCCTTCGAGTACGAGCGGGCCTGGCCACGCGACTGCATCGCGCCCAGCGAGCCCATGCCCCGGTAGGACTTGAACTGCTTGCCGTTGATGAAGACCATCTCGCCCGGCGACTCCTCGCAGCCCGCGAGCAGCGAGCCGAGCATCACCGCGTCGGCACCGGCGGCGATCGCCTTGGCGATGTCGCCGCTGTACTGCAGTCCGCCGTCGCCGATGAGCGGCACGCCCGCGGGGCCGCAGGCCTTCGCCGCCTCGTAGATGGCGGTGACCTGGGGGACGCCGATACCGGCGACGACCCGGGTGGTGCAGATGGAGCCGGGTCCCACGCCGACCTTGACGCCGTCCACACCGGCGTCGATCAGGGCCTGGGCGCCGTCGCGCGTGGCGACGTTACCGCCCACGATGTCGACGTTGATGTGGGTCTTCAGCTTGGCGATCATGTCGAGGATGCCGCGGCTGTGGCCGTGCGCGCTGTCCACGACCAGGAAGTCGACCCCGGCCTCGACCAGGGCCTGCGCCCGGTCGTACGCCTCGTCGCCGACGCCGACCGCGGCACCGACGACCAGGCGGCCCTCGGCGTCCTTGGCGGCGTTCGGGTACTTCTCGGCCTTGACGAAGTCCTTGACCGTGATGAGGCCCTTGAGGATGCCCGCGTCGTCGACCAGCGGCAGCTTCTCGATCTTGTGGCGGCGCAGCAGCTCCATGGCGTCATCACCGGAGATGCCGACCTTGCCAGTGACCAGCGGCATCGGCGTCATGACCTCGCGGACCTGACGCGAGCGGTCCAGCTCGAAGGCCATGTCGCGGTTGGTGACGATGCCGAGCAGCTTGCCCGCGGGGTCGGTGACCGGGACACCGCTGATACGGAACTTGGCGCACAGGGCGTCGGCGTCGTGCAGCGTGGCGTCCGGCGAGACCGTGATCGGGTCGGTCACCATGCCGGACTCGGAGCGCTTCACCAGGTCGACCTGGTTGGCCTGGTCCTCGATGGAGAGATTGCGGTGCAGCACACCGGCGCCGCCCTGGCGCGCCATGGCGATGGCCATCCGCGCCTCGGTGACCTTGTCCATCGCGGCGGACAGCAGGGGGAGGTTCACCGTCACGTTCCGGGAGATCCGGGTCGTGGTGTCGACCTTGTTCGGCAGCACTTCGGAGGCGCCCGGCAGCAGCAGGACGTCGTCGTAGGTCAGCCCGAGCATCGCGAATTTCTCCGGCGCTCCGGCTCCGTCGTCGACGAGATCAGTCATGACACCTTCCCCAATGCTCTTGCCAGCCGCGGACCACCATGCTAACGGGCCTCAGCGGTACTTCATTCCACGATCGCCCCACCGCAGATCACGATCGTTGTACTTTTCTACGAAGCTTCTATGAAGCTCGCGCTGTGCGGTTCCGTGAAGTCCACGGGGTCACTGCTCGGCGAGGGCGCGAAGCCTGCTCAGCGCCCGGTGCTGGGCGACCCGGACCGCGCCCGGGGACATCCCCAGCATCTGCCCGGTCTCCTCCGCTGTGAGCCCGACGGCGATCCGCAACAGCAGCAGCTCGCGCTGTGTCTGGGGCAGATTGGCGAGGAGCTTCTTGGCCCACTCGGCGTCGCTGCTGAGCAGCGCCCGCTCTTCGGGGCCGAGCGAGTCGTCCGGCCGCTCGGGCATCTCGTCGGACGGCACGGCGGTGGAGCCGGGGTGACGCATCGCGGCTCGCTGGAGGTCGGCGACCTTGTGCCCGGCGATGGCGAAGACGAATGCCTCGAAGGGGCGGCCGGTGTCCTTGTAGCGCGGCAGCGCGAGCAGGACGGCGACACAGACTTCCTGCGCCAGGTCCTCCACGAAGTGCCGTGCGTCACCCGGAAGGCGGGACAGCCTGGTGCGGCAGTAGCGCAGCGCCAGCGGGTGTACGTGAGCCAACAGGTCATGGGTGGCCTGCTGGTCGCCTTCGACGGCGCGGTGGACGAGGGCACCAATCGCCGTCGTCTCTTCGTCACGCATCGGTCCATGGTGCCCTGGCTCCGACCGATCCGTGACACCGCGCCTGTAGTTGTGCACTGAAGCGTTATGAGCAGGTGCGCCGGAACTCATCTCCTGCGCCCTCCCCTCCCGCTCGATCGACTCGTCCCCGAGGAACTCCACACTCCAAGGATGCGGCATCGCGCGGGAAACGGCGTAAGCCACCACCACGAAGGGCACTTCCGGACAGCCCCCGCCCCGCCCGCGCACACGCGAACAGGGCTAGGGTCTGCCCGGCGGATCACGCCGGGGTCGCGGGGCGTGGCACGCACGCCCCCACCCTCGAACTCGCTTCGCTCAGCTCGGGCGGGAGGGACCCCCTCGGCGTTGTCGTCAGTCACCGACGCTCCGCGTCGCCTCAATCCTCCGCCTTGCAGCTGCACGCACCACGCCCCGCTCACCAGCACAGACAGCGCACCGAGCGTCCAGCCCGACCTGATCCGCCGGACAGACCCTAGAACCGGGACCGGAACTCTCGCGGCGGCGCGGTCTCAGCGGACCAGGCCCCAGCGGAAACCGAGCGCCACGGCGTGCGCGCGGTCCGAGGCGCCCAGCTTCTTGAAGAGCCGCCTGGCGTGGGTCTTCACGGTGTCCTCGGAGAGGAACAGCTCGCGGCCGATCTCGGCGTTCGACCGGCCGTGGCTCATGCCTTCGAGCACCTGGATCTCGCGCGCGGTGAGGGTCGGCGCCGCGCCCATCTCGGCCGAGCGCAGTCTGCGCGGGGCGAGCCGCCAGGTCGGGTCGGCGAGCGCCTGGGTGACGGTCGCGCGCAGTTCGGCGCGCGAGGCGTCCTTGTGCAGATAACCGCGGGCACCGGCGGCGACCGCGAGCGCGACGCCGTCGAGATCCTCGGCGACCGTGAGCATGATGATCCGGGCCCCGGGGTCAGCGGAGAGTAGTCGGCGTACGGTCTCGACACCCCCGAGCCCCGGCATCCGTACGTCCATCAGAATCAGGTCCGAACGGTCGGCACCCCAGCGGCGGAGGACTTCCTCGCCGTTGGCCGCCGTCGTGACACGCTCGACGCCGGGCACGGTCGCGACCGCACGGCGGAGCGCCTCTCGGGCAAGCGGGGAGTCGTCGCAGACGAGGACGGATGTCATGGCCGCCCTCCGCAGCTGATGCGCGTCACCTTGAGCCTCCAGGCTGGGTACGAATCGTCACCTGTGCGATTGACGCCCTCAGACATCTGCCCGAGTGCTTGTGTTCTCAACCGCCTCGCACTCTCAACGACGGTCACTCGAAAGAGTTACGGGTCCGCTGACCCCCTTCGACACTCTACGTGAGGGCCCAGACACGGGACGGGCGTCGCAGGTCACCGAAGGTTCACCGGACTCGATGCCCCATTTAGCGGATTTTCTTCCCTTTCGTAGGTGTCTCTAGCTAGATTCACCATGGATCATATTTTCATCTACTAGGACAGTAGATGTACGGTCATGAGGCACTGAACCCGCCCACCACGGTTGCAAGGGGACACGCAATGGCAGATTTCTCCCGCCTTCCCGGACCAAACGCAGACCTGTGGGACTGGCAGCTCCTGGCCGCCTGCCGCGGGGTCGACAGCTCGCTCTTCTTTCACCCGGAGGGCGAGCGGGGCGCGGCGCGCAGCGCCCGCGAGACCTCGGCCAAAGAGGTCTGTATGAGATGCCCGGTTCGCGCGGAGTGCGCCGCTCACGCGCTGGCGGTACGCGAACCGTACGGAGTCTGGGGTGGACTCACCGAAGACGAACGCGAAGAACTCATGGGACGCGCCCGGCACCGTCTGGTCACGGCGTCCACCGCTTCGGCGGCGAGTGCGCCGGGGCACTGACCTCTCCCGAAGCGACGGCACACGGAGGAACGTTTCTGTAGCCGACGAGCCCTTCAGCCCTGTAGCCGACGGGCCCTTCAGCGGGCCGCCGCGCCCGCCAGCCGGTCGAGTGTGGCCACCACAGCGGGCACCTGGGCCAGGTCGGGGAGTGTGAGCGCGACGATCTCGCGCCGCACCGCGGGCTCCACCGTCACCGCGCGGGCGCCCTTGGGCCGTACCGACTCCAGGGCCAGCTCCGGCAGTACCGCCACCCCGAGACCGGCGCCGACCAGGCCGATCACCGCGGGGTAGTCGTCGGTGGCGAAGTCGATACGCGGGACAAAGCCCGCACCCTCGCAGACCTCCACCAACTGCTTGCGGCAGCGCGGGCAGCCCGCGATCCACGGCTCGTCGGCGAAGTCCCCCATGGCGACCGTCGCCGCGTCGGCGAGCCGGTGCCCCTCGGGGACCAGCCCGACCAGCCGGTCGGCGAGGAGCGGCCGTACGACCAGATCGCTCCAGTCGTCCGCGGCGCTCGCCCCCTCGTACCGGAAGGCGAGAGCCACATCGCAGTCCCCCTCACGCAGCATCTCGACCGAGCGCGGGGGCTCGGCCTCCACCAGGGAGACCCGCGTGCCCGGGTGCGCGGCGCGCAGCGCGGCGAGCGCCGTGGGAACCAGGGTCGAGCTGCCGCTGGGGAAGGAGACCAGGCGCACCCGGCCCGCGCGCAGCCCGGCGATCGCGGCGACCTCTTCCTCGGCCGCGGTCAGTCCGGCGAGGATGCCCGCGGCGTGCCGGACGAGCGCTTCACCGGCCTGCGTCAGGCGCATCTCGCGGCCCGTACGGATCAGCAGCGGCGTGCCGGTCGAGTGCTCAAGGGCCTTCATCTGCTGGCTCACCGCGGGCTGGGTGCAGCCCAGTTCGCGGGCGGCGGCGGAAAAGGAGCCGGTAGCGGCCACGGCGCGCAGCACACGGAGATGGCGGGCCTCGATCATGCGTCGAGCATAAGCGAGGCTTGGGGAGCAGCGCGAATACGGCACTGAACCTTTGCCATCTCGGGGGTCGCGCTCAGGGTCTGCTCAGGGTCGCGCCGGGGTCGGTTCAGGGCGCTTCCCGATACTGCGCCGCGTCCTGACGCGGAATCGTGAAGGGCATGAAGGAGACGGGGAGCGGAAGAGGCGAGAGGCGCGGCAAGCCGGGCAGGCTCAAGCGGGTGCTGATCACGCTCGGCGTGGTCGTCGGCGTGCTGATCGCCGCGCTCGGCGGTGGCGTCGCCTGGCTGTGGACGAGCGCCGACGTCAGCACGGTGGGCAAGGTCTCCTTCCGCAACGAGCTGGCCATACCCCCGCTCGCCGACTCCACGGTGGAGCAGGACGGTACGCGGGTCTTCGACCTGCGGATGCAGGCGGGCGAGACCGAGTTCAAGGACGGTCAGCAGACCCCGACCTGGGGATTCAACGGCAGCTATCTCGGGCCGACGCTGCGCGCCGAGCGCGGCGAGAAGGTCAAGGTACGGATAGCCAACGGCCTGGACGAGGCGTCCACCGTGCACTGGCACGGGATGCACCTGCCCGCGAAGATGGACGGCGGCCCGCACCAGATGGTGCGACCGGGCGGCACCTGGACCCCCGACTGGAAGGTCGACCAGCCCGCCGCGACGCTCTGGTACCACCCGCACCCGCACGGTGCCACGGAGAAGCACGTTCAGCGTGGGCTGGCCGGGATGTTCCTCCTGGACGACGAGAAGTCCGCGCGGCTGCCACTGCCCGGGACGTACGGCGTCGACGACATACCCGTCATCGTGCAGGACACGAAGTTCGACGGCGCCAAGTTCGACCACGGTCGCGGAATGATGCGGAGCCTCGGCTTCCTCGGCGACCAGACGCTGGTCAACGGCACGCTCGCCCCGTACCAGGAAGTCGGCGACGAGCTGGTGCGGCTGCGGTTGCTCAACGCCTCGACCGCGCGCACCTACGCCTTCGGGTTCTCCGACAGCAGGCAGTTCGCGCTGATCGGCACCGACGGCGGGCTGCTGGAGGCGCCGGTGCGGATGGGCGGCCATCTGCGGCTGTCACCCGGTGAGCGGGCCGAGGTCGTGGTGCGGATGGAGCCGGGCGAGAAGACCGTGCTGCGGAGCTTCCCTCAGCGGCTCGGCGACGCCTTCAACACGCGCTTCGGTGGTGGTGACGACTCCTTCGACATTCTTCAACTGCGGGCGGGTGACACCCTGCGCCCTTCCCCCGAACTCCCCGACATGCTGGGTGAGCTGGAGATCCCCGAAGGCAAGGACCCCGCGCGCGGGCGGCACTTCGACCTGAAGCTGTCCGGGATCAACGGCCGGAAAATGGACATGGGCCGGATCGACGAGGTCGTTACCCGGGGCACCGAGGAGGTCTGGACGGTACGCAACGGCAACGGCATGGCGCACAACTTCCATGTGCACGACGTGCAGTTCCGGGTACTGGAGATGGACGGCCAGGCGCCGCCGCCCGAACTGCGCGGCGCCAAGGACACGGTCTTCATACCGGACGGCTCGACGGTGAAGCTGGCGATGCGGTTCGACGGGCCACCTGACCCGGATGTCCCGTACATGTACCACTGCCATCTTCTGTACCACGAAGATCTGGGCATGATGGGTCAGTTCGTGGTGGTCGAGAAGGGACAGCAGGCGGGGACGCCGCCGCCGGGGCGTCACCAGCACTGAGCGTGCCACCGGACAGGCTCTAGCCTTGGGCCATGACTACGGCTCTGATTACCGGATCGACCGCAGGCATCGGCGCCGCTTTCGCGCGGCGTCTCGCCGCGGATGGTCACAACCTGGTGCTGGTCGCCCGCGACACCAAACGGCTCCAGGAGCAGGCGACCGAACTGCACGACCGGCACGGCATCGAGGCCGAGGTGCTGACCGCCGACCTGTCGACCGACGACGGCATCGCGGCGGTCGAGGCCCGGCTTGGTGACCGCAGGGACCCGGTCGACCTGCTCGTCAACAACGCGGGCTTCGGCAACAAGGGCCGTTATCTCGAGGTCTCGATGGCCGACGAGCTCACGATGCTGAAGGTGCACTGCGAGGCGGTGCTCCGGCTGACCTCGGCGGCCGCCGAGTCGATGCGGGAGCGTGGGCGCGGCGGTGTCGTCAACGTCGCCTCGGTCGCTGCGTTCGTACCGCGCGGGACCTATGGCGCGTCGAAGGCGTGGGTCGTGCAGTTCACGCAGGGCGCGGCGAAGGACCTGGCGGGTTCGGGGGTGCGGCTGATGGCGCTGTGTCCCGGGTTCGTGCGGACGGAGTTCCACCAGCGGGCCGGGATGGGCACGGACAACATCCCGGGCTGGCTGTGGCTGGACGCGGACAAACTGGTGAGCGCCGCGCTGGCGGACCTGGCGCGCGGTAAGTCGGTGTCGATCCCCGACCCGCGGTACAAGGCGATGATGGGCGTGGTGAAGGTGACCCCGCGCGCTCTGCTCGGTGGGCTGAGTTCCCGTACCGGCCGCAAGTACGGACCGAAGTAGCGCAGCGCGAAGGCCCGGCACCCCGCGACGGGGTGCCGGGCCTTCGTCAGCTCGGCTCAGCGGCTCGGCTCAGCGGCTCGGCTCAGTCAGAGCACGCTGGGTCGGTGCGCGCTGGGTCAGTGCGCGTGGCCGTGACCGTGGCCACCGGCGGCCTCGTCCTCGTCCGCGGGCTTCTCGACGACCAGGGTCTCGGTCGTGAGCAGCAGCGAGGCGATCGACGCGGCGTTCTCCAGGGCGGAGCGGGTGACCTTGACCGGGTCGATGACACCGGCCTTCACCAGGTCGCCGTACTCACCGGTGGCGGCGTTGAAGCCGTTGCCCTTGTCGAGCTCGGCGACCTTGGCGGTGATGACGTAGCCCTCAAGGCCGGCGTTCTCGGCGATCCAGCGCAGCGGCTCGACGGCGGCGCGGCGGACGACGGCGACACCGGTGGCCTCGTCACCCTCCTTGCCGAGGTTGCCCTCGAGCACCTTGACGGCGTGCACCAGAGCGGAGCCACCACCGGAGACGATGCCCTCCTCGACCGCGGCGCGGGTCGCGGAGATGGCGTCCTCCAGACGGTGCTTCTTCTCCTTGAGCTCCACCTCGGTGGCGGCACCGACGCGGATCACGCACACGCCACCGGCCAGCTTCGCGAGGCGCTCCTGGAGCTTCTCGCGGTCCCAGTCGGAGTCCGTGGTCTCGATCTCGGCCTTGATCTGGCCGATGCGGCCCTGGACGTCCTCGGCGTTGCCGCCGCCGTCCACGATCGTGGTGTCGTCCTTGGTGATGGTGACGCGGCGGGCGGTGCCCAGCACGTCAAGACCGGCCTGGTCCAGCTTGAGGCCGACCTCTTCGGCGATGACCGTGGCGCCGGTGAGGGCGGCCATGTCGCCGAGCATCGCCTTGCGGCGGTCGCCGAAGCCGGGGGCCTTGACGGCCACGGCGTTGAACGTGCCGCGGATCTTGTTGACGACGAGGGTGGAGAGCGCCTCGCCCTCGACGTCCTCGGCGATGATCAGCAGCGGCTTGGAGCCACCGGCCTGGATGACCTTCTCCAGCAGGGGCAGCAGGTCCTGGATCGAGGAGATCTTGCCCTGGTGGATCAGGATGTACGGGTCGTCGAGGACGGCCTCCATACGCTCCTGGTCGGTCACCATGTACGGCGACAGGTAGCCCTTGTCGAAGGCCATGCCCTCGGTGAAGTCGAGCTCCACACCGAAGGTGTTGGACTCCTCGACGGTGATGACACCGTCCTTGCCGACCTTGTCCATCGCCTCGGCGATGAGCTCGCCGATCTGCTTGTCCTGCGCGGACAGCGCGGCGACGGCGGCGATGTCGGCCTTGGAGTCGATCGGGCGGGCGGTCGCGATCAGCTCGTCGGAGACGGCCTTGACCGCGGCGTCGATGCCCTTCTTCAGGGCGGCCGGGGACGCGCCGGCGGCGACGTTCCGCAGACCCTCGCGGACCAGGGCCTGGGCGAGCACGGTGGCGGTGGTGGTGCCGTCACCAGCGATGTCGTTGGTCTTGGTCGCCACCTCCTTCACCAGCTGGGCGCCGAGGTTCTCGTACGGGTCCTCGACCTCGACCTCGCGGGCGATGGTCACGCCGTCGTTGGTGATGGTGGGGGCGCCGAACTTCTTGTCGATGACGACGTTGCGGCCCTTGGGGCCGATCGTCACCTTCACTGTGTCGGCCAGCTTGTTGACGCCGCGCTCAAGGGCGCGACGGGCGTCCTCGTCGAACTTCAGGATCTTCGCCATGGAGCTGTCTCAAGTCCTCTCAAAAAAGAAACCGCGCCCCTGTCCACCCGGCGATTTTTGAATTCACGGGGGCCAGGGGCGCGGTACACAACTTTCGGGAGTTCATCGACTCCCAGGTGACTTACTTCTCGATGATCGCGAGTACGTCGCGAGCCGAGAGGACGAGGTACTCGTCGCCGTTGTACTTCACCTCGGTGCCGCCGTACTTGCTGTAGAGCACAACGTCGCCGACCTTGACGTCGAGCGGCAGCCGCTCGCCGTTCTCGAAGCGACCCGGGCCCACGGCCAGGACTGCGCCCTCCTGGGGCTTCTCCTTCGCGGTGTCCGGAATAACCAGGCCAGAGGCCGTGGTCTGCTCGGCGTCGAGCGGCTGGACCACAATGCGGTCCTCAAGCGGCTTGATGGCAACCTTGGAGCTGGTGGTCGTCACGGTCCGGTCTCCCCCTTCGGAGATCTCACGGGGTTAACTGTTTTGGGGTGGCGACCAGGTGGATCCGTCGTCGCGGGTGCCGGACCTGCCCGTCGCTGTTGGCACTCTCCGGTGGGGAGTGCCAGACCTGAGACTATGACCGCGATTAGCACTCGGTCAAGCGGAGTGCCAATGACTCCACTCGACCGGGTCGCGAGGACTCTCCCGGCGCCCCTCCCAGCGCTCCTGTCGGCGGCCCTTCCAGTGGCCCCCAGTGGCCCTCCCAGCACCCGTCTCGGTGGCTCAGAGGTAGTCCTCCAGCCTGCCCACCGCGTACCCCTTGTCCGTCACCGTCTTCATCATCTGGCGGATCATGTCCGGCATGCTGCCCTTCCAGTCCCCCTTGCCCCGGAAGTGGGTGAGGATGATGTCGCCGGGATGCAGATCACGGTCCCACTCGCGCCAGTCCATCCGGTCCGCGAAGGCCTCGGCATTCCACAGCGGCACGGCCTTGATGCCGCAGGCCTTGGCCGCCCGCAGGGTGTCGCCGTTGTAGTTGCCGTACGGCGGACGGAAGAGCTCGGGCCGCTTGCCGTAGCGCTTCTCGATGACGTCCTGCATCCCGCAGATCTCGCGCTTCTGCTGCGCGTACGAGAGCCCGGGCAGATAGCGGTGGTTGAGGGTGTGGTTGTTCAGGACGACGCCGTGGTCCTGCATCTTCTTGAAATAGCCGTAGTCCTCCTTCACCAGGTAGTCACTGAGGAAGGCGGTGTACGGGATGTCCAGCTCGCTCATCATCCTGAGCAGCTCGGGGTCCTTCTCGGCACCATCGTCGATCGTCAGGAAGACGACCTTGTCTTTGGTCGGGATGGTGGTGAAGACGGGCGGCAGGTTCTCGTGCCCGGCGACCTCGAACCCTCGGCGGGTACTGACCTTCGGCTTCTTGGCCGGTGGCTTGGGTGGCGTCAGCGGCATTTTGTCCAGGCCCCAGCGCTTGACCGCGGCCACCTTCGCGGCCCGCTGCTGGGCGGCGCGCTTCTTGGCCTGTTCCTTGGCCTGTTCCGCCTGCTGCTGGCCGTGGGCGGGCTCGACCGGGGGCTTCGCCGACTCGCTGGTGGAGCAGCCGGACGCGACGGCGGCCGCGGCGAGGAGGGCAAGGCCCGCTCGGACCCGGGTGCCCCGCCGTCCACTTCCGGCGATCTTTTCCTTTTGTCGTACTAGTCCTGTCCGCATGGCGTCGGATCCTGTCAGCGCACCGGGCCCCGGGCGGCCAGGCGCCACCACCGGGCGCGCACGATCCACCGACTGGCCGACAATGGCCGGGTGAACGACCTCGACCGCGACCCCGAGCTGGCCGCCTTCGCCGCCCTGCGCACCGACGAGGGCCAGGCCCTGCTCGCCGAACTGCGCGACCACGACCCCGCCCAGGAGCTGGCGCTCGCCACCCGGCTGCGCCGCGACCACCCGGCCGAGCTGGTCTCCGCCGCGCTGGGCCAGGCACGGCTACGGCAGCGGGCGGCCGCCAAGTTCGGCGTCGACGACGCGCGGCGGATGTACTTCACCCCGAACGGTGTCGAGCAGGCGACCCGGACCACCGTCGCGACGTACCGCGCGGAGCGCTTCCACGCCCTGGGCGTACGGAGTGTGGCGGACCTGTGCTGCGGCATCGGCGGCGACGCGATCGCGCTGGCCCGCGCCGGGATCTCCGTACTGGCCGTGGACCGCTCCCCGCTGACCTGCGAGGTGGCCCGCGCCAACGCGGCGGCGCTCGGCCTGGACGCGCTGATCGAGGTGCGCTGCGCGGAGGTCGCCGACGTGGACACGGCGGGGTACGACGCGGTGTTCGTGGACCCGGCGCGCCGGGGCGGACGCGGCCGCGTCTTCGACCCCGAGGCGTACTCCCCGCCCCTGTCCTGGGCCTTGGAGGCCGCTCGCAAGGCCCCGTACGCCGCGCTGAAGATCGCCCCCGGCATCCCGCACGAGGCGGTCCCCGAGGACGTCGAGGCCGAGTGGATCTCGGACGGCGGTGATGTGAAGGAGGCGGTGCTCTGGTTCGGGGACGAGTCCACGGGCGAATCCACGGGCGAATCCACGGGCGAATCCACAGGCGAGTCCGGAAGCGGCACCGCCCCGCAGCCTGCCCCCCAGCCCACCCCACCGCCAGCCCCGCAGCCCGCCTCGATGCGCGCCACCCTCCTGCCCACCGGCGCGACGCTCCACGCGCCCCTGGCCGCGATGCTGCCCGACCCCGAGCCCCGCCCCGTAGGCCGCTACCTCTACGAGCCCGACGGCGCCGTCATCCGCGCACACCTGGTCGCCGAGGTCGCCCGGCAGGTCGACGGGGGACTCATCGACCCGATGATCGCGTACGTCACGAGCGACACGCTGCACCCGACCCCGTACGCCACCGCCTACGAGATCACCGATCAGCTGCCGTTCAACATGAAGAAGCTCAAGGCCCTGCTGCGCGAGCGCGAGGTCGGCGTCCTGACGGTGAAGAAGCGCGGCTCAGCCGTCGAACCGGAGGAACTCCGCCGCAAGATGAAGCTCCAGGGCAAGCGGTCAGCGACGGTCTTCCTGACCAGGGTCGCCGACGCCCCCACCATGCTCGTCGGCGCCCCCGCCGTCGCCTAGCTCCGCCCGGTCGGTCAGCTGCTCCGCGAACACCTGCGAGAGCGGCTGCGGACCTATGTACTGCTGGCAGTTGCACTGCCCCGCCTCGAAGCGCACCGGCTTCTTGTCCTCGTCCCAGGCCGTCGCCACCTCGACCCGCTCATGGCAGCGCCCCCGCTTGTCGTGCTTGGCGAGGTGATGTGTGCAGCCGCAGATCGGCTCCGGGGGCTGGTGCGCCGCCTCGACGGCGAGCCGCTCCTGCTTCGCCGCCTCCATGAGCTCCAGCTTGCGCTCATGCCGGTTGCGCAGTGCGGTACGGACGTTGTCGGCCGCCCAGGCGAAGCCTCCCGTCCAGAAGATGATGAGCACCGCCCAGAACCAGCTCATCAGCCGCCCCTTCCCCTCTGCGCGGCACGCCCGCCTTCTCAGGATAAACGGCACTCCCGTACGAACCCCGCCCCGAGATTCGACCCGTTGCCGTCCGTCTCTGTGTAACGGCGCGAGCCGGGGAGACGTTCCCGTCTCCCCGGCTCACTCAGCCTCACTCAACCCGCGCGACCGCCTACTTCAGGCCATTGCCGATCGCGCTCACCAGCTCACCGTTCGCGGTGTCACCGCTGAACTCCCAGAAGAAGGCGCCGCCGAGTCCCTGGTTCTTGGCCCAGGTCATCTTTCCGGCGATCGTCGACGGGGTGTCGTAGCTCCACCAGTCGCTGCCGCAGTGCGCGTACGCCGTGCCGGCGATGGTGCCGTTGGCCGGGCACTTGCCCTTGAGGACCTTGTAGTCCTCGATGCCCGACTCATAGGTACCCGTGGCCGGTCCGGTGGCCGAGCCACCCGGCTCCGACTGCGTGACGCCCGTCCAGCCGCGCCCGTAGAAGCCGATGCCGAGCAGCAGCTTCTCGGCCGGTACACCCTTGGCCTTGAGCTTGGCGATGGCGTCCGCGGAGTTGAAGCCGTCCTGCGGGATACCGGGGTACGAGGTCAGCGGCGAGTGCGGAGCGGTCGGGCCGTTCTTCGCCCAGGCGCCGAAGAAATCGTAGGTCATGACGTTGTACCAGTCGCTGTACTGCGCGGCGCCCGCGTAGTCCGCCGAGTCGATCTTGCCGCCGTCGGAGGCGTCGGCGGTGATCGCGGCCGTGACCAGGTTGCCGCTGCCGAACTCGGCCCGCATCGCCTTCATCATGTCCTTGAAGACCGCGGGACCGCTGTCGTCACAGGACAGACCACAGGCGTTCGGGTACTCCCAGTCCAGGTCGATGCCGTCGAAGACGTCGGCCCAGCGCGGGTCCTCGACCAGGTCGTAGCAGGACTTGGCGAAGGCGGCCGGGTTCTTCATCGCGTCACCGAAGCCACCGGACCAGGTCCAGCCGCCGAACGACCACAGCACCTTGATGTCCGGGTACTTGGCCTTGAGCTGCCGCAGCTGGTTGAAGTTGCCGCGCAGCGGCTGGTCCCAGGTGTCGGCCTTGCCGCTGACCGACTGGTCGGCGGTGTACGCCTTGTCGATGGCGGCGTACGAGTCGCCCATGGTGCACTTGCCACCCTGGACGTTGCCGAAGCTGTAGTTGATGTGCGTGATCTTCTCGGCCGAGCCCGAGGTCACCAGGTTCTTGACGTGGTAGTTGCGCCCGTAGACGCCCCACTCGGTGAAGTACCCGAGGTTGATCTTGTCGCCGGGGCCAGGACCGGGGCCGGGGTCGCCACCCGTCGTCCGCACCGTGACGGACCCGCTGACCGGACCCGTCTGGCCGGCGGTGTCGCGGGCCTGGACGCTGTACGAGTAGTCGGTCCCCTCGGTCAGCCCGGTGTCCGTGTACGAGGTGCCGGTGACCGTGGCGACCACGGAGCCGCCCCGCAGGACGTCGTAGTTCTTGACGCCCTTGTCGTCGGTGGCCGCGGACCACGAGAGCTTCGCGGAGGTGTCGGTGATGCCGGACGCGGTCGGAGTGCCGGGCGCCGACGGCGGGTTGTCGCCCGGAACCTCCCCGCCACCGTCGCAGGAAGCGCCGTTGAGCTCGCAGTTGTCCGGCGCGCCGTCCCCGCTGCCGTTGAACCCGAACGAGACCGACGCCCCCGGCGTCAGCGTGCCGTTCCAGCCCTTGTTCTTGGCGGTCCAGTGGTTACCGGAGTTGGTGACGGTGGCGTCCCAGGCCGAGGTCACCTTCGTACCGGAGGGGAAGTCCCACTCGACGGTCCAGGAGTTGAGCGTCGTGGTGCCGGTGTTCTTGATCGTCCACTTGCCCTCGAACCCGGTACCCCAGTCCTGCGTCTTGCTGTAGGTGGCCGTCACCTCCTCGGCGGCCTGCGCGGGCGAGGCCAGGCCGACGAGGGCGGCGAGCGGGAGAGTCAGGGTGGCGACAGCCGCGGTAGCTCTGTGCCGGAAGCGTTTTCTGCGTGGCGGGGTGCCGGGGCTCGTACTCAAGGCGTGCTCCTCGGGTGGGGGACGACAGGGGCGGTGGAACGCTGCGCCGTCCGTGAGCACGCCTAGTTGAACGTTTCGTTGAAAACGCACTCACCGCAGTGCGGTGAGAATAGAAAGGTCCAGACCACCGGTCAATAGGTCTGGACCAAAGAAGTTACTGACGAGGTCTACTCCCCCGGCGTCGTGACGCCGTGGGACGCGAAGCGCCAGCGGTGGACCGGACGGCTGATCAGGTCCGGACCTGGCTCGGGGAGTTCGGGGAGGGGGGCGTCGTACGGGGCGTCCCACCAGGTGATGACGAGGACCCGGTCGCCGGGGGCCGTGAGGATTTCCCGGCGCTGCGGACTGCCCTCCAGGTGCTGGCTGTTGACCCAGGCGAGCAACTCCGCGCCGTGGCCGTCGAGGGCCCGCGCCTCCCACATCAACGCGACGGTCATGAGTACAGGTTGTCCTTGCTCGTCTCGTGGACGTGATCGTGGGAGTGGGAGTGGGCCTGAGCGTGCGTGTGGGTGTGGGTGTCGCCCGGCACATGCGGATCCGTCACCGGCAGCGACGAGTCCGCCGACAGGTCCCAGTCCGAGGGCGCCCGGTTCCGCGCGACCATCTCCGCGCCCAGGGCCGCGACCATCGCACCGTTGTCCGTGCACAGGCCAGGCCGCGGCACCCGGAGCGTGATTCCGGCCCGCTCACAGCGCTCCTGAGCCAGCGCGCGCAGACGGGAGTTGGCCGCGACGCCGCCGCCGATCATCAGATGGTCGACACCCTCGTCCTTGCAGGCACGGACGGCCTTACGGGTCAGGACGTCGACGACCGCCTCCTGGAAGGACGCCGACACATCACGTACGGGCACGTCCTCGCCCGCGTTCCGCTTCGCCTCGATCCAGCGGGCCACGGCCGTCTTCAGACCGGAGAAAGAGAAGTCGTACGCCGGGTCACGCGGGCCGGTGAGACCGCGCGGGAAGGCGATCGCGTTCGGGTCCCCTTCGCGCGCGTACCGGTCGATGACCGGGCCGCCGGGGAAGCCGAGGTGCAGCACGCGGGCGATCTTGTCGAAGGCCTCGCCCGCCGCGTCGTCGATGGTCGCGCCCATCGGGCGGACGTCTGAGGTGATGTCGGACGACAGCAGGAGCGACGAGTGACCGCCGGACACCAGCAGCGCCATCGTCGGCTCCGGAAGCGCCCCGTGCTCCAGCTGGTCCACACAGATATGCGAGGCCAGGTGGTTGACGCCGTACAGGGGCTTGCCGAGCGCGTACGCGTACGCCTTGGCCGCCGATACGCCGACCAGCAGGGCACCGGCCAGCCCAGGGCCCGCCGTAACCGAGATGCCGTCCAGGTCGCGGGCCGAGACGCCCGCCTGCTTCAGGGCGCGCTCGATGGTCGGGACCATCGCCTCCAGGTGGGCGCGCGAGGCGACCTCGGGCACCACACCGCCGAAGCGCGCGTGCTCGTCGACGCTGGAGGCGATCGCGTCCGCGAGCAGGGTGGTGCCGCGGACGATGCCGACTCCGGTCTCGTCGCAGGACGTCTCGATGCCGAGTACCAGGGGTTCGTCAGCCATCAGCCTTCATCTCTTCGTGCGGTTCCAGGGTCAGGCGCATGACCAGTGCGTCCACATTGCCCGGCTGGTAGTAGCCGCGCCGGAAGCCGATCGGCTCGAAGCCGAAGCGCTCGTAGAGCTTCTGCGCGCGGGTGTTGTCGACGCGCACCTCGAGCAGCACCTCGCCGCACTCGAAGGCGGTGGCGTGCTTGAGCAGGTCGGTGAGGAGCTCGGCGCCGAGTCCGGTGCCCCAGTGGTCGCGGGCGACCGCGATGGTCTGTACGTCGGCGAGCCCGCCCGCGGCGGCCAGGCCCGCGTACCCCACGAGCCGCTCGCCACCGCCCTCCTGAGCACCTTCCCCGGCGCCTTCCCCGGCGCCCTCCTGAGCGCCTTCCTCGCCGTCGGCCGCACCCGGCACCACGGCGACGACATAGTGCCGGGTCGCCCCCAGCCCGCGCGCATGGGCGAGCTCGGACCAGAACATGCCCTTGGACCAGGCGTCGTTGGGGAACAGCTCGCGCTCGAGACGCAGCACGGCGGCCAGGTCCCACCAGCGCATCTCACGCAGTACGGGCTGCGCGGAGGTGGCGTTCGCAGAGGTGGCGGCGGTCACTTGGGGGTGACCACCTTGTAGTTCTTGGGGACCTGCGCGTCCGGGCGGCGCAGATACAGCGGCCGCGGCTCGGGCAGCTCCTCGCCCGCCGCCAGCCGCGCGGCGGCCAGCGAGGCGAGCGCGGCGGCCGATACGTGCTCGGGTTCGCGCGCGTCCGGGAAGGCCTCCGGGTACAGCAGCGCGCCCGCGCCCACCACCGGCAGCCCCGCGAGCTCGGCCGCGATGTCGGCGGGCCGGTCCACGGCGGGTTCGGTGGTTCTCGTACGGGCCGAGGCGTAGCGCGCCCAGTAGACCTCCTTGCGTCTCGCGTCCGTCGCGACCGCGAAGGGGCCGTCCAGCCCGGAGGCGTACGCCAGCCCGTCCAGGGTGCACAGTCCGTACACGGGGACGCCGAGCGCGGAGCCGAAGGCCGTGGCCGTCATCAGGCCGACGCGCAGTCCGGTGTACGGTCCCGGGCCGGTCCCGACGACCAGCGCGGTGACCGCGTCCAGGTTGAGACCCGCGTCGGCGAGCACCCGGTCGACGGCCGGGAGCAGCAGCTCCCCATGGCGGCGGGCGTCCACCTGACTCGACGCGGCGAGGGCCGACGAGCCGTCGTGCAGGGCGACGGTGACGGCGGGAGTGGCGGTATCCAGAGCGAGCAAGAGCACGCGAACAGCCTACGGCTTGGCGGACGGGGGCACGGCGCCCCGAACAGGCGGGCGGTGGCTGCTACCGTCACCACTCACGTACGTATGAGAGGTGGATGCACGGTGGCACGCAGCAGCTCGGGATTCGTGGCCGGGCTCACCGCCGCAGCCGTCGCGGTGGTCGGCTTCCTCGCCTACCAGGCATCGGCGAACGTCCCCGACACCCTGGGCAAACCCGTGGTGAAGGACTCCGCGAGCGCCTCGAAGGCCCCCGCGGGCGCCAAGGACGAGAAGGCGGACCCGAAGGCGCTCCCGGCCGACTCCGGCACGGGCGAGCGCGTGGTGTACGCGCTGGGCACCGACCGGGTCTGGCTGGTCGGCGCGGACGGCGAGGTGACGCGCACCTACCGGGTCACGCCGAGCACGGTCGACCCGCCGCTCGGCGAGCACACGGTCACCTCGCGGTCCGGTTCGATCACGGGGTCCGACGGCGTACCGATCGAGAACGTGGTGCGCTTCGCGAGCGTCGACGGGGTGACGGTCGGCTTCAGCGCCGCGGTGGACGGCTCCACGCCACCGCCCGATCCGGAACAGCAGACGGGCGGCGTCCGGCAGGCCCGGGCGGACGGCAGGGCGATGTGGAAGTTCGCCACGATCAACAAGACGGTGGTCGTGGTCCCGTAGTCAGGCGCCAGGCATCAAACAGCGGCCAGGCATCAGACCGCGCATCAGACAGCGGCCAGGCGTCAGGCGACCGCCGAGTGTCGGACGGCCGCCAGGCGTCAGGCGGCGTCCTTTCGCCGCTGGCCCGCGGTGTCCGGCTCCTCACGCCGCCGCTCCGGCGGCCGCGGCGGGGTGGACACCGCCTTCGCGGCCGCGCACGACGCCAGCAGGTCTCTCATCGACAGCGCTCGCGGCTGCGGCCGTGTCTCACGTTCCGGCGTCGGCATGAATGCCTCCTGAACTCCGAGGGCAAGCGAGTTAGGCATACCTAACCAGCTCTCGGTACCATAGGAACACGCCGGATGTCAGAGGCGCAATATCTTGCCGACGCCTTGTCGGAAAGTCGGAACGTTCAGAGGGCGAGCGCCGCCAGGTCCGCGTCCGCCCACCGCTCGCCCACACCGGCCAGCGTGACCTTCCGTACGTCGTCGTGATCATGCTCCGCGTCGCCGGTGGCGCGGTCGATCACCAGGTGCAGCCGGTCATCCGACAGTTCCTCGACCTTGCCCTCGCCCCACTCCACGACGATCACCGAGTCCGGCAGCGAGACATCAAGGTCCAGGTCCTCCATCTCGTCCAGACCGCCACCAAGCCGGTACGCGTCCACATGCACCAGCGGCGGTCCGTCACCCAGCGGGGGGTGCACCCGGGCGATCACGAAGGTCGGCGAGGTGACGGCACCCCGTACGCCCAGACCCTCGCCGAGCCCACGGGTCAGCGTCGTCTTCCCGGCTCCGAGCGCGCCGGTCAGCATCACGAGGTCACCGGGGCGCAGCAGTTTCGCCAGGCGGCGCCCCAACTCCCGCATCTCCTCGGGAGAGTGAAGGGTGAGCCCTGCCGTGTTGACGGCGGGCCCGAAGGTGTCGGCGAGCGTGGCGGCGTCAGCGGGCGCCGGGCTGTGCGGTGCTTCCATAGTGAGTCACGGTAGCGCCAGTGGCCGCCGGGAGAGCTCCCACGCGGACGAGCAGGTCCCCCAGCCGGTCCGAGACCGCCTCCGGGTGCTCCAGCATCACCAGGTGCCCGCCGTCCGGCACGATCACCAGTTCCGCGTTCGGCAGCGCGTCCGCGATGACCTCACTGTGCTCGCTCGGCGTGACCAGGTCCCGGTCCCCGGCCAGGACGAGCACCGGGATCGCGTACTTGGGCCCGGTGAAGTGCTTCAACGCGTCCGCCTTGTCGTGCTCGACGAACGCCGGATAGAACTCCGCGACCACATCGATCGGCGTCGCCTCGATCAGCCGCTCCGCGAACCGCGCGACGGCCGGGTCCACGTCCTTGGACGCGAACGAGTAGCGCTTGACGATGCCCGCGAAGAGATCCGCCGTCGCCCGCCGACCGCGCTCCACCAGCTCCGCCCGCGAGCCGAGCACCTTCAGCACTCCGGGGAGCACCCGCCGTACGGCGTTGACGCCCACGGCCGGCAGGCCGTAGCTGACCTCGCCGAGCTTCCCCGACGACGTACCGATGAAGGCGACCCCGACCACCCGGTCCCGGACGAACTCAGGGAACTGGTCGGCCAGCGCCATCATCGTCATGCCGCCCATCGAGTGCCCAACCAGCACCAGCGGCCCCTCGGGCGCGGCCGCGTCGATCACCGCCTTGAGGTCGCGGCCCAGTTGCTCGAAGTTGACCGGCACACTCGGTTTGCCATCCTCGGGGGTCTGCGCGCGGCCGCGCTCCGAGTGCCCGTGGCTGCGCTGGTCCCAGTACACCCCGCGTACGACACCGCGCAGGGCGGCCCGCTGAAAGTGCCAGGAGTCCTGACTGAGGCAGTACCCGTGGCTGAACACCACGGTGACCGGGGCCGGAGACTTCCGCCCGAACAACCGCCTGCGCCGCCGCGCGACGCCGTTCGACGGGTCGACCTCGTCCACCTCGTAGTGCAGCTCGGTGCCGTCTTCCGCCCGCGCCCTGCCGGGAGTGCCGCGCAGGGTGCCGTACGGGCCCGTGGAGTCCAGCGCGAGCCTGGCCTTCCTGCGGATGTCACGCCCGACGGTGAGCCGCTCGACCGCGACACCGGCCGCCGCGCCCGCGGCGACCACACCCACCGCGACACCGGCGACACCGGCCCGGCGCCAGTTGTCGGCGGCCGAGCCCGCCAGAGCGATCGCGTCCCCCGTACTGGTCTCGCTCACTGTGCCCGCTCCTCGTAGCTGGTTAACCTTCGGCGCGCTCGTTCACATAGACGCGCGGGACCCGCGATCCGATGCGCGTCACGATCTCGTACGCGATGGTGCCCGCGGCCCGCGCCCAGTCCTCGGCGGTCGGCTCACCCCGGTCCCCCGGGCCGAACAGTACGGCCGACTCCCCCACCCGCGGCTCATCGCCACCCAGATCGACAACGAACTGGTCCATCGCGATCCGCCCCGCCGCCGTCCGCAGCTTGCCGCCGACCAGCACCGGACCACGGCCGGACGCGTGGCGCGGCAGTCCGTCACCGTAGCCGACGGGCACTAGACCGAGGGTCGTGTCGCCCGGGGTGACGAAGTGATGTCCGTAACTCACACCATGCCCCGCCGGAACATGCTTCACCAACGCCAACGAGGCCTCAAGGGTCATCACCGGCCGCAACCCGAAGTCCTCCGGCACGCCCACCTCCGGGCTCGGCGACACGCCATACATCGCGATGCCGGGCCGCACCAGGTCATAGTGCGACTCGGCGAGCGTCAGAGTCGCGGGCGAGTTCGCGATATGCCGCACCTCGGGACGGAGGCCCGCCGTCTCCGCGTAGCCAAGCGCCCGCTCGAAGGCGGCCGTCTGGGCGGCGATCGAGGGATGGCCGGGTTCGTCCGCACAGGCATAGTGCGACCAGATGCCGGTGACCTTGACCGAACCCTCCGCCTCGGCCTTCAGCGCGGCCTCCACCAGCTCCGCCCAGTCCGCGGGCTGGCAGCCGTTACGGCCCAGGCCGGTGTCGGCCTTGAGCTGCACTCGGGCCGTACGCCCCAGGGCGCGAGCCGCCGCCGTGACCTCGCGCAGCGCCCACATCCCGCTCACCGACGCCTCGATATCGGCCTCGATCGCCTCGCGCCAGGGTCCGCCGGGCGTCCACAGCCAGCACAACACCCGGGCCTGCTCAGGCCCGATCCCCGCGGCACGCAGGGCGAGCGCCTCCTCGGGGGTCGCGGTGCCCACCCAGCTCGCACCCGCCTGGAGCGCGGCCCTGGCACAGGGCAGCATGCCGTGCCCGTACGCGTCCGCCTTCACCACGGCCATGAACTCGGCACGGGGCGCGCGGGCGCGCAAAGCCCGCACATTGGCCCGCAGGGCGGCCAAATCGATCTCGGCGCGGACGCGCAAGGATGTCTCGTTCATCGCGCCCAGTCTCTCAGAGCCCCCCGCCGCCCCTCCCGCAGCCGCCACCACCGGCAACCACGCGCCGACGTACGGCGCCGCGGCTACGCGGCTACGCGGCTACGCTCAGCTGCGCCGTACGTCGCGCCAGGCCTCGGGGACCGCGTCCGCGACATCGTGCGCGCTCACCGGCGCACCCACCGCCGCACCGACACCACCCGCCGCACCGCCACCACCCGCGGCACCGCCACCCCCCGTGCCCGCGCCCGCCGCCGCATGCCGCGCCGCGAGCCCATGCACGTACGCCCCCACCGACGCGGCGTCCACTGGCGCGAGCCCCGCCGCGAGCAGCGACCCCGCGAGGCCGGACAGCACGTCACCGCTCCCGGCCGTCGCCAGCCACGGCGTACCCGTCGGGTTGACCCGCACCGGACGGTGACGGCCCTCCGCGGGCTCCGCCACCAACGTCGTATCCCCCTTCAGCAGAACCGTCGCCGCATACACCTCCGCCAGCTCCCGCACAGCCGCCAACCGCGCCCCCTCGACCTCCGCCCGCGACACCCCCAGCAGCGCCGCCGCCTCCCCCGCGTGCGGCGTCAGCACCGTAGGCGCCCGACGGCCCCGCACCGCCGCCGGATCGGCGAGCCGCAGCCCGTCCGCGTCAACCAGCACCGGCACGTCGCACCCCAGCACGTCCGCCAGCCGCTCGGCGTCGTCACCGAGCCCGGGCCCGACGACCCACGCCTGCACCCGCCCCGCCTTCGACGGCGGCCCCGCCGACACCAGCGACTCCGGATAGCGAGCGAGCACCGCGTCCGCCGCGGGCCCCACGTACCGCACAGCCCCCGCCCCACCACGCACGGCGCCCGCCACCGCGAGCACCGCCGCACCCGGATAGCGCGCCGAGCCCGCCGCGATACCGACGACGCCCCGCCGGTACTTGTCGCTCGCCGCGCCCGGCTCCGGCAGCAGGGCGGCCACATCGGCGTACTGCAACGCCTGAACGTCCGGCGCATTCGATCCATCCGGCGCATTCGATCCATCCGGGGCATGCGATCCATCCGGAGCATCCGGCAGCGACAGCCCGATGTCGACCAGCCGCACCGCGCCCGCGTACGTCCGCGCGGGGTCGATCAGCAGCCCCGGCTTGTACGTCCCGAAGGTCACCGTCGCGTCCGCACGCACCGCGTCCCCCCGCACCTCACCGGTATCCGCCTCGACGCCGCTGGGCAGATCCACGGCGACGACGACCGCACCGGAACTCCGCGCGCCCGCGACCAGGGCGGCGAGCCGGGCGGCACCGGGCCGCAGCCCACCCCGCCCACCGATCCCGACGATCCCGTCCACAATGAGGTCAGCCCGCCGCAGCACGCCCCCCACAGCCTCCGCGACCGCCGCACCTTCCGCATCCGCCGCACCTTCCGCATCCGCCACGCCCTCCGCGGACACCACGCCACCCCCCGCCCCCCGAAGCGCGGCCAGCCCCCCAGCGTGCGTACGCTCCGGCGCGAGCAGCACCGCCGTCACGCCCGCCCCGCGCCGCGCGAGTCGCGCCCCGGCGTACAGCGCGTCCCCGCCGTTGTCCCCGCTGCCCACGAGCAGCACGACCCGGGCCCCGTACACCCGCCCCAGCAGCTCGGCACAGGCGACCGCGAGCCCGGCCGCCGCCCGCCGCATCAGCGTCCCCTCGGGCACCCGCGCCATCAGCTCCCGCTCGGCGGCCCTGACCGTCTCCACGCAGTACGCAGTACGCATGCCCCGAGTCTGCCGCACAGCACTGACACACACCCGCACCCACACTCACCCCCACCCGCGCCCACCGCGAGCTACCCCTCCGCCACCACCACCGCCGACGCCACCCCCGCGTCATGGCTCAGCGACACATGCCAGCCCTGCACCCCGAGCTCCGCCGCCCGCCGTGCCACGCTGCCGCGTACCCGCAGGCGGGGCTGGCCGCTGTCCTCGACGTACACCTCGGCGTCGGTCCAGAGGAGGCCCGCAGGCGCGCCCAGCGCCTTCGCCAGCGCCTCCTTGGCCGCGAAGCGTGCGGCCAGCGAGGCCACCCCGCGCCGTTCACCGCTGGGGAGCAGCAGCTCATGCTCCACGAAAAGCCGGTCCGCGAGCCCCGGTGTGCGCTCCATAGACACCCGGAAGCGCTCGATCTCCGCGACGTCGATCCCCACCCCGATGATCACTTGCCCGCTCTCCGCTCACTCGACTCGCACACGCGGGCAGCCTACGGCGCGAATCCCAGCAGGACGGTCAGGCCAAGCAGGAGGGGCAGAACGTTCAGCGACCGCGGGCTATGCGGTCCACCGCGTCCTGGACGAGGGCAAGGTATTCCGCTTCCTCGCAGCGCGGCTTGCTGCCCATCTCGTACAGGTCGAGGCAGTCGCCCAGGTCCTCGACCAGATCCTCATCCGGAAGGTCCAGCGCCAGTTCGCTGCACACCTCTCCGGAGAACCCCGCCGAGGGAGACTGACCAGCTGGTTTTCGACGGACGAGATCACGGACAACGCGCGCGTACATGCGGGGGCCTCCAGATCGACACCCCCGGTGCCGCGGACGCTATCCCCCTACGCCCGTCCCGGTCCATGCCCAGAGCAACACCCGCGTGACATACGACACCCGCCATGCCGTTCATCCACCCGCGACAATGAAGGGTGATCACTTCGCCGCCCCGCAGTGCCCACCGCCGCGCGGAGTCGACGCCCTACGTCGACCTGACCCGCACCGAGTGGAGCGCCCTGCGCGACAAGACACCGCTGCCGCTCACCGCCAGCGAGGTGGAGCGGCTGCGCGGCCTCGGTGACGTCATCGACCTCGACGAGGTACGAGACGTCTACCTGCCGCTCTCCCGGCTGCTCAACCTGTACGTCGGCGCGACCGACGGCCTGCGCGGCGCACTGAACACCTTCCTCGGCGACGCGGGCAACGGCCACGGAACACAGCACGGCACGCCCTTCGTGATAGGCGTCGCGGGCTCGGTCGCGGTCGGCAAGTCGACCGTCGCCCGCCTCCTCCAGGCGCTGCTGGCCCGCTGGCCCGAGCACCCCCGGGTCGAGCTGGTCACCACGGACGGCTTCCTGCTCCCCATGAAGGAGCTCAAGGCACGCGGGCTCACGTCACGGAAGGGGTTCCCGGAGTCGTACGACCGACGGGCCCTCACCCGCTTCGTGGCCGACATCAAGGCGGGCAAGGACGAGGTCACCGCACCGGTCTACTCCCACCTGATCTACGACATCGTCCCGGGCCAGCGGCTGACCGTACGACGCCCGGACATCCTCATCGTGGAGGGGCTGAACGTCCTACAGCCCGCCCTGCCCGGCAAGGACGGCCGCACCAGAGTCGGTCTGGCCGACTACTTCGACTTCAGCGTGTACGTCGACGCCAAGGCCGAGGACATCGAGAACTGGTATCTCAACCGGTTCAAGAAACTCCGTCAGACGGCGTTCCAGAACCCCGACTCGTACTTCCACCGGCACACCGAGGTCTCCGAGGAGGAGGCGCTCGACTACGCGCGCACGATGTGGCGCACCATCAACAAGCCCAACCTGGTGGAGAACGTCGCCCCGACCCGCGGCCGCGCCACACTGGTCGTACGCAAGGGCCCCGACCACAAGGTCCAACGCCTGAGCCTCCGCAAACTCTGACGCCACATCGCGCCACGCTCACAACGCAACGCTGCCCCGCCCAGGATCAACTCCTAGGCGGGGCAGCATCATGACACCAGGTCACACGGCTTACCCAAGCGCCGACTTCACCACATCGGCCAACCGCCCCGCCACCGACCGCGCCTGCTCGATATCCGCGGCCTCGACCATCACCCGCACCAGCGGCTCCGTACCGGACGGCCGCAGCAGCACCCGCCCCGTCGCACCGAGTTCCCGCTCCGCCTCGGTGACCGCCGCGGCGAGCTCCGCCGAGGTCGACACCCGGGACTTGTCCACGTCCGGGACGTTGATCAGCACCTGCGGCAGCTGCTCCATGACCGAGGCCAGGTCCGCGAGCGTGCGCCCGGTGGCCGCGACCCGGGCCGCCAGCATCAGCCCGGTCAGGGTGCCGTCGCCGGTCGTCGCGTGGTCGAGGATGATCACATGCCCGGACTGCTCGCCACCGAGCGCGTAGCCGTGCTCCTTCATCGACTCCAGTACGTACCGGTCACCGACGGCGGTCTGGATCAGGTCGACGCCCTCGCGCTCCATGGCCAGCTTGAAGCCCAGGTTCGACATGACGGTGGCGACGACCATGTTCTCGCGCAGCGCGCCGCGCTCCCGCATCGCCAGGGCCAGTACGGCGAGGATCTGGTCGCCGTCGACCTCGGCGCCGGTGTGGTCGACGGCCAGGCAGCGGTCCGCGTCGCCGTCGTGTGCGATGCCGAGGTCGGCGCCGTGCTCGACGACGGCGGCCTTGAGCAGCCCCAGGTGGGTGGAGCCGCAGCCGTCGTTGATGTTCAGGCCGTCCGGCTCGGCGCCGATCGTGATGACCTCGGCCCCGGCCCGCGCGAACGCCTCGGGCGAGACCCGGGCCGCGGCGCCGTGCGCCTCGTCAAGCACGATCTTCAGGCCGTCGAGACGGTTCGGCAGTACGCCGATGAGGTGCGCGATGTACTGGTCGAAGCCCTCGTCGTACGCGCGGACCCGGCCGACGTCCGCACCGGTCGGGCGCTGCCAGGGCGCACCGGTGCGGTGCTGCTCGTACAGGGCCTCGATGCGGTTCTCCAGCTCGTCGGCCAGCTTGTGACCACCACGGGCGAAGAACTTGATGCCGTTGTCCGGCATGGCGTTGTGGCTCGCGGAGAGCATCACGCCGAGGTCGCCGCCGAGCGCGCCGGTGAGATACGCCACCGCGGGGGTCGGCAGCACGCCGACGCGCAGCACGTCCACACCCGCGCTGGCCAGGCCCGCGACCACCGCGGCCTCCAGGAACTCCCCGGACGCGCGCGGGTCACGCCCGACCACCGCGACCGGCCGATGGCCTTCGAACGTGCCCGCCTCAACGAGTACATGAGCCGCTGCCACGGAGAGTCCGAGCGCGAGCTCGGCCGTCAGATCCGCGTTGGCGACACCGCGCACACCGTCCGTGCCGAAGAGTCGTCCCACTGATGTCCTCCGAACGTGTCTGAAGCCTCGGAGGTACACCGATCGGGTAGCTCCGAAAATGAAGCACGAACGCCCCGGCGGCACGCAACGTGCCGCCGGGGCGAACGAGTGGTCCAAGCAGCCAGCGATTAGCGCTTGCTGTACTGCGGAGCCTTACGGGCCTTCTTGAGACCGGCCTTCTTGCGCTCGACCGCACGGTCGTCACGCTTGAGGTAACCGGCCTTCTTGAGGGCGCCGCGGTTGTTGTCGACGTCGGCCTCGTTCAGCGCGCGGGCGACACCGAGACGGAGCGCACCGGCCTGACCGGAGACGCCGCCACCCGAGATGCGGGCGACGACGTCGTAGCGGCCGTCCAGCTCGAGCACCTTGAAGGGCTCGTTGACTTCCTGCTGGTGGACCTTGTTCGGGAAGTAGTCCTCGAGCGTGCGCCCGTTGACCTTCCACTTGCCGGTGCCCGGGACGATCCGGACGCGGGCGATGGCGTTCTTGCGACGGCCCAGGCCGGCGGCCGGCTGCGGCTCGCCGAACGCGGAGGCCATCGACTCCGAGGTGTACTCGCCCTCAAGGGGCACCTCGGACTCGGTCGTGTACTGCTCGACGTCGGCGATCTCGGTCTCTTCGACCGGCTGCTCAACGGTGGTCTCGGCCACGATTCTCCTCAGATCTTTCTGTACGTCTTAGGGGCTGTGGCCGGTATTACTGCGCGACCTGGGTGATCTCGAACGGCACCGGCTGCTGGGCAGCGTGCGGGTGCTGGTCGCCCGAGTAGATCTTCAGCTTCGAGAGCATCTGACGACCCAGGGTGTTCTTGGGGATCATGCCCTTGATGGCCTTCTCGACGGCCTTCTCGGGGTTCTTGGCGAGCAGCTCGTCGTAGCGCACCGAGCGGAGGCCGCCCGGGTAGCCGGAGTGGCGGTACGCCATCTTCTGGGTCTTCTTGTTGCCGGACAGGTGAACCTTGTCGGCGTTGACGATGATGACGAAGTCGCCCATGTCCATGTGGGGGGCATAGGTCGGCTTGTGCTTGCCCCGGAGGAGGTTCGCTGCCGTAGTCGCCAGACGGCCCAGGACGATGTCCTGCGCGTCGATGATGTGCCACTGGCGAGTGACATCGCCGGGCTTGGGGCTGTACGTACGCACGGTCGTAGCCTTCGCTTCTTCAGTGAGTGGGTCCTGACAAGGCCACCACGGACGATGTACGACAGCCCTGGCGGACATCGGTGACGCAACCGAGTCCTGCCGCTGGTCATCGGCCCGGTGGGCCGGTGTAAGGGCCCCTCACGTGAGAATGAGAAAGCCAATACACATAACGAACTAGCAGAATACCCGCGCTGGCCCGTACGGGTCAAAACGCGCGCATGCCTCACGGCACTGCCAGCGGACATCTTACCTGCCTCCTGGCATACCCCCGACCCTGGCGGCGGCTCCCGGCCCAGGCTCTAGGATGCGGCGCATGAGCTTTGGGCAAGGGGGGCCGCAGTCGGGCCCAGGGGGAGAACACGGACCAGCGGGACCTCCCAGCTGGAGTCCGCCCGGCGGCTACCCGGGTCCGCAGCAGCCCGACCCGTATGCCGGGCCGCAGGGCGCGCCGCCCTCCGGTCCCGCGCCCGACTGGGCGGCGCTCGCCGAGGCGTCCGAGGCCCGTGCCCGGCGCCGCAGGTGGCTGCTGATCGGTGGAGGCGCGCTGGCCACGGCCGCCGTGGGCTCCGTGGTCGCGTTCGCCGTCATCTCGGCGAACAGCGGCGAGACGTCCGCGAACAAGCCGTCGGGGCAGCTGCCGCCGTCCGCCACGCTCCCGAGCAACACCGACTCGCCCGCGCCGTCCTTCGCGGAGACCGAGCCGCCGCCCCCGCCGGACCCCAAGGAGTTCATATCGAGCGCCGAGAAGGACAAGGCGCCGCTGAGCGCCGACACCCTCTTCCCGAGCGGGAACCACACCAAGAACGACGGCACGGTCTACCAGCGCGGCGCCACCGACACCACCGACAAGTGCGCCGACGCCACCCAGGGTGACCTCGGCACCGTACTCACCAAGAACGACTGCGAGCAGGTCTTCCGCACCAGCTACCAGAAGGACGGGATCGCGGTCACCGTCGGCATCGCCGTCTTCGACAGCGAGAAGCAGGCGCTCCAGGCCAAGAAGCAGGCCGACGGCGGCAACCTCCGGTCGCTGTCCGGCGCCAGCGTCCCCGCCTTCTGCGAGACCTCGCTCTGCCGTAAGACGACCAACTCCTACGGCCGCTACGCCTACTTCACCATCACCGGCTTCACCAACGGCAAGGACGTGACCACGTCCGACAAGCCGGTCTTCACCGCCGGGGACGACCTCGCGCTGTTCGCCTTCCAGCAGATCCGGGCCCGCGGCGAGGCCCAGGCATCGGCGGCGGTCCGCTCCCCCGCCACCGCCTGAGCCCGCTCAGCAGCACCCAGCCCCGGCCCCGGCCCCAGGCAGCGTCCGCCGGTTCCGTGCCTCCAGGTTGCGCGCCGCGAGGAGATCGTCCGCGGGATAGCCGACCTCCTCCAGGGTCAGCCCATGCGGCCGCACCACATGGACGGCGGAGTCCCGCACCCCCGCGGCCAGCACCTTCGCGGGCCACTCCACCGGCCGGTGCCCGTCGCCCACGAACAGCATCGCGCCGACCAGCGAGCGCACCATGTTGTGGCAGAAGGCGTCCGCCTTCACGGTCGCGGTGATGATCCCGTCCGCCCCGCGCTCCCAGCTCAGCCGCTGGAGGGTACGGATGGTGGTCGCTCCCTCGCGCTTCTTGCAGTACGCCGCGAAGTCATGCTCCCCGACCAGCTTCTCCGCCGCCGCGTTCATCGCGTCGACGTCCAGCTCCCAGTCGTGCCAGAGCACGTGGCCGCGCAGCAGCGGGTCGACGCCACCGGGGTGATCGGTGACGCGATAGGCGTAGCGCCGCCAGATCGCCGAGAACCGCGCGTTGAAGCCGCTCGGTGCCTCGGCCACCCGCCAGACCCGCACATCGTGCGGCAGTCGCCCAGCGAGCCTGCGGAGCAGCTTCTCGCGGTGCTCAGCCCACAGCTCGGCGGGCAGATCGACATGGGCCACCTGCCCGCGGGCGTGCACCCCGCTGTCCGTACGCCCGGCGACCGTCAGCTCGTACGTCTCCTGCGACCGCGTCACCGTGCGCAGCGCGTCCTCGATCTCCGCCTGTACGGTGCGCTGCCCCTGGCGCTGCTTGGCCCAGCCGGAGAAGTCCCTGCCGTCGTAGGAAAGGTCCAGCCGCACCCGTACGAATCCGGGCTCTACTTCGTCACTCACCCGTAGATCCTCTCAAAACCTCAAGACAGCGGAACGGGCCCGCACCCCCGAAGGGATGCGGGCCCGCCCGATGGACCTCAGAACGCTCAGGCGTCCTTGGCCTCGGTCTCAGCCGCGGCCTCAGGCTTGGCGTCCTCGACGACCTCGTCCTTCTTGAGGTCGGCGACGGCCTCGTCACCAGCGGCGTCCTTGGCGGAACGCTTGGTGGCGGCCTCGGCCTCACCGACAGCGGTCTGCTGCACGGTCAGCGCCTCGACCAGCTCGATGACAGCCATGGGCGCGTTGTCGCCACGGCGGTTACCGATCTTGGTGATACGGGTGTAACCACCCGGGCGGTTCTCGTAACGCGGGCCGATCTCCGTGAAGAGCGTGTGCACGATGCTCTTGTCGGTGATGGTTGCCAGCACCTGGCGGCGGTTGTGAAGGTCACCCTTCTTCGCCTTGGTGATCAGGCGCTCCGCGACCGGGCGCAGACGGCGCGCCTTGGCCTCGGTGGTGGTGATCCGGCCGTGCTCGAACAGCGACTTGGCGAGGTTCGCCAGCATCGCCTTCTCGTGCGAAGCGCTGCCGCCCATACGGGCGCCCTTGGCGGGCTTCGGCATGGTCTTTCTCCTTCTTTGCTGCACCGGCCGTGTGAGGTACCGGTGTCAGTTCCCCCGAGGCGGTCGCCCCGGGGAAGTTTTCAGTACTGGACGGTGCTCAGTACTGCTCGGTCTCGACGAAACCGGCGTCCGCGTCGTCGTCGGCGCCAAAGGCGTCAGCGGCGGCGGTGGGGTCGAAGCCGGGAGGGCTGTCCTTGAGGGCCAGGCCCATGCCGTTGAGCTTCATCTTGACCTCGTCGATCGACTTCGCACCGAAGTTGCGGATGTCGAGCAGGTCGGCCTCGGAGCGCGCCACGAGCTCACCCACGGAGTGGATGCCCTCACGCTTGAGGCAGTTGTACGAGCGAACGGTGAGCTCGAGCTCCTCGATCGGCAGCGCGAGATCAGCGGCGAGGGCGGCGTCCGTCGGGGACGGGCCCATGTCGATGCCCTCGGCGTCGATGTTGAGCTCGCGGGCCAGACCGAACAGCTCGACCAGGGTCTTACCGGCCGACGCCATGGCGTCACGCGGACGCATGGCCTGCTTGGTCTCGACGTCGACGATCAGCTTGTCGAAGTCGGTGCGCTGCTCGACACGGGTCGCCTCGACCTTGTACGTGACCTTGAGCACCGGCGAGTAGATGGAGTCGACCGGGATACGGCCGATCTCCTGGCCCACCTGCTTGTTCTGGACGGCGGAGACGTAGCCACGACCGCGCTCGACGGTCAGCTCCATCTCCAGCTTGCCCTTGCCGTTCAGCGTGGCGAGGACGAGGTCGGGGTTGTGCACCTCGACACCGGCCGGGGGCGCGATGTCGGCGGCGGTGACCAGACCCGGGCCCTGCTTGCGCAGGTACATCACGACCGGCTCGTCGTGCTCCGAGGAGACGACCAGCTGCTTGATGTTGAGGATCAGGTCGGTGACGTCCTCCTTGACGCCCGGCACGGTGGTGAACTCGTGCAGGACACCGTCGATACGGATGGACGTGACCGCCGCACCCGGGATCGAGGAGAGGAGCGTACGGCGCAGGGAGTTGCCGAGGGTGTAGCCGAAGCCCGGCTCCAGCGGCTCGATCACGAACCGGGACCGGAACTCGTCGACGACCTCTTCGGTCAACGACGGACGCTGAGCGATCAGCATGCGTGGATTCCTTCAGTCAGGGGCACCCGCTATTTGATGCCCATGGAGTACTACACAAGGGTACGGGCGATACGGCCCGAAAGAGCCATACCGCCCGGAACCTCAGATCAAGCGACGCGTGTCAGGTGACATGCATCAGACGACGTGCGTCAGACGATGTACGTCAGACGCGACGGCGCTTGGGGGGACGGCAGCCGTTGTGCGGCGTGGGGGTGACATCCTGGATCGAGCCGACCTCGAGGCCGGTGGCCTGGAGGGAGCGGATCGCGGTCTCACGGCCGGAACCGGGACCCTTGACGAAGACGTCGACCTTGCGCATGCCGTGCTCCTGCGCGCGACGGGCAGCCGACTCGGCGGCCATCTGCGCGGCGAACGGAGTCGACTTACGCGAGCCCTTGAAGCCCACGTGGCCCGCGGAGGCCCACGAGATCACGTTGCCGGTCGGGTCCGTGATGGACACGATCGTGTTGTTGAACGTGCTCTTGATGTGCGCGTGGCCGTGAGCGACGTTCTTCTTTTCCTTGCGGCGCACCTTCTTGGCAGCGCCCTGACGACCCTTGGGGGGCATCTAAATCTCCTACAGGGAGGTGGTCGGTCCTACAGCGAAGACCGCTGGCGGGGGTCCGCTGAGGACTACTTCTTGCCCGGCTTCTTCTTACCGGCGATGGCGCGACGCGGGCCCTTGCGGGTGCGGGCGTTGGTGCTGGTGCGCTGACCGTGAACGGGCAGGCCACGGCGGTGACGCAGACCCTGGTAGCAGCCGATCTCGACCTTGCGGCGGATGTCGGCCTGGATCTCGCGGCGGAGGTCACCCTCGGTACGGAGGTTGGCGTCCACGTACTCACGGATCTTGACCAGGTCCTCTTCGGACAGGTCACGAACGCGGGTGTTGGGGTTCACGCCGGTCTCGGCGAGAGTCCGCTGGGACTGAGTCCGGCCGATGCCGAACACGTAGGTGAGGGCGACCTCGACGCGCTTGTCACGCGGGATGTCGACACCGGAAACGCGTGCCATTCAATGGCTCCAGTTGATTCTCGGAGGTCTTCCGCAGCACCGCTCCCAACCGCCGACCACTTCCTTCGAAGCGGTGGTACGGACTGGGTCCCCGGCCTCCGAGCCGGGGGTGTCGCCCTCCGTTACAGAGAGGGACGGGTCCTGCGTATGTACATTTCGCTTGCGTCGCGCGAAGTTCTGCGGGTGCAGTAGGTGCGTCAGCCCTGGCGCTGCTTGTGGCGCGGGTTGTCGCAGATAACCATGACCCGGCCGTGACGGCGGATCACCCTGCACTTGTCGCAGATCTTCTTGACGCTCGGCTTGACCTTCATGTGGGTGAGGTTCTCCGGGTCAGTGCCACCACCCCGCGGACGCGGGGCACAGGCAAGATCTACTTGTAGCGGTAGACGATCCGGCCACGGGTGAGGTCGTACGGAGACAGCTCCACCACGACCCGGTCGTCAGGGAGGATGCGGATGTAGTGCATACGCATCTTGCCGCTGATGTGTGCCAGGACCTGGTGGCCGTTCTGGAGCTCAACCTTGAACATGGCGTTCGGCAGAGACTCGACGACAGTGCCCTCGATCTCGATGGCACCTTGCTTCTTGGCCACGCTTCGCCCTTCGAATCGACTACCTTGATCGACCTCGTGCGCACATGCAGACACACGGATGCACGAGAGCCGACGAGTCAGTCTACGTCAGGGACCTCGGAAAGACGAATCGAGGAAGGATGCCCCGCTGACAAGATCGTTAAGCAAGACGCAGGCCAGGCACAGGCCAGGCAGGCGCCAGGCAGGGGCCAGGCCCAGCTCAGCCCAGCGGGTCCGGCGCGGCCGTGATTCCGTACTCCGCCAGCTTCGCCCTGCCGCAGTCCGGCGCCGTCAGGACCAGCGGGCCCTGCTCCGTCAGCGCGATGGAGTGCTCCCAGTGCGAGGACCAGGTGCCGTCCGTGGTTTCCACGGTCCAGTCGTCCTCAAGCACCTCGGTGCGGGCGGTGCCCAGGCTCACCATCGGCTCGATGGCCAGGCACGTACCGGGCACCAGCTTGGGCCCACGGCCACGGCGGCGCTCGACGTAGTTCAGGACGTGCGGCTCCATGTGCATCTGGCTGCCGATGCCGTGGCCGCCGTAGTCCTGGATGATGCCGTACTTGCCGCTGGCCGGACGGGGCTGGCGGCGGATGTACGTCTCGATGGCCTTGGAGATGTCCACCAGCCGGTTGCCCAGCTTCATGGCCGCGATCCCGGCCCACATGGACTCCTCGGTCACCCGGGAGAGCTCCACCAGCTCGGGGGCGTGCCCGGACCCGACGAAGGCGGTGTACGCCGCGTCACCGTGCCAGCCCTCGATGATCGCGCCCGCGTCGATGGAGATGATGTCGCCGTCCTTGAGGACGGTCTCCTCGCTGGGGATGCCGTGCACCACGACCTGGTTCACCGACGTGCAGATGGTGGCGGGGAAGCCGCCGTACCCGAGGAAGTTCGACTTGGCGCCGTGCTCGGCCAGCACCTTGCGCGCCACGTCGTCCAGGTCCTTGGTGGTGGCGCCGGGCACCGCCGCCGCACGCGTGGCCTGGTGGATGGCGGCGACGACCAGTCCCGCCGCACGCATCTTGGCGATCTGCTCGGGAGTCTTGATCTCCACCATCGGGGCTTGCCTTCCAGATTCACGGTCATGGTCTTTACGCGGTCACCACCGCAACCGCCACTTGCTAACACTACGGCCGCGGTGACTGTTCGGTCACCGCGGCCGTAGGGGACGTACTGGCGCTGGCTCAGCTCTCGTCGGACTGCTTCAGCGCGGCCATCGCCCGCTCGGTCACATCGGCGACCTCACCGAGCGCGGAGATGGTGACCACCAGACCCTGGGCCCGGTAGTGGTCGATGATCGGCTCCGTCTGCTCGTGGTAGACGTCGAGCCGGGTGCGCACCGTCTCCTCGCTGTCGTCACCGCGCTGGTAGAGCTCGCCGCCACAGGCGTCACAGACATCCGCGGTCTTCGGCGGGCTGTACGTGACGTGGAAGACGTGCGCGCTGTCCTTGCGGCAGATCCGCCGCCCGGCGATGCGCTTGACGACCTCGTCCTCGGGAACCTCGAGGTCGAGCACCGCGTCCAGCTGCTGGCCCTCGGACTTGAGGAACTCGTCCAGCGCCTCGGCCTGCGGCACATTGCGCGGGAAGCCGTCGAGCAGGAAGCCACCAGCGGCGTCCGGCTGCTCCATGCGGTCCTTGGCCATGTCAATGGTGACCTCGTCCGGCACCAGTTGACCGGCGTCCATGATCGTCTTAGCACGCCTGCCCAGCTCAGTGCCCTGGCTGATGTTGGCGCGGAAGAGGTCGCCCGTGGAGATGTGCGGGATCGCGAGGTTCTTGGCGAGGTACGCGGCTTGCGTGCCCTTGCCAGCTCCTGGCGGTCCAACGAGGACGATACGCATCAGCGGAGGAACCCTTCGTAATTGCGCTGCTGGAGCTGGCTTTCGATCTGCTTCACGGTTTCCAGACCCACACCCACGATGATGAGGATGCTCGTCCCGCCGAACGGGAAGTTCTGGTTCGCGCCGAAGCCCGCCAACGCCATTGTCGGCACAAGAGCGATCAGGCCCAGATACAGCGACCCCGGCCAGGTGATCCGGTTGAGCACGTAGCTCAGATACTCAGCGGTGGGTCGACCAGCCCGGATGCCCGGGATGAAGCCACCATACTTCTTCATGTTGTCAGCGACTTCCTCGGGGTTGAACGAGATCGCCACATAGAAGAAGGCGAAGAACACGATCAACAGGAAGTACAGGATCAGGTGCGGCGTCGCGCCGCTGTCGGCCAGGTTGTCCTGGATCCAGCGCGCCCATCCGGAAGTCGAGCCGGAGAACTGCACGATCAGCGCCGGGATGTAGAGCAGCGACGAGGCGAAGATGACCGGGATGATGCCCGCCTGGTTGACCTTCAGCGGGATGTACGTGGACGTGCCGCCGTACGACCTGCGGCCGATCATGCGCTTCGCGTACTGGACCGGGATACGGCGCTGGGCCTGCTCGACGAAGACGACCAGGCCGACCATGAAGAGGCCCACCAGGATCACGATGCCGAACTCAATCCAGCCGTTGGCCAGCGAGCCCTGCTCCTTGATGGCCCACAGCGCGCCGGGGAAGCCGGCGGCGATGGAGATGAACATCAGGATCGACATGCCGTTGCCGATGCCGCGGTCGGTGATGAGCTCACCGAGCCACATGACGGTGGCCGTACCGGCGGTCATCGTGATGACCATGGTGACGGTGACGAAGATCGACTGGTCGGGGACGATCTGTCCGGCCTCCGGGCAACCCGGGAACAGTGCGCCGCTGCGGGCGGTGGCCACCAGGCCGGTGCCCTGCAGGACGGCGAGGGCGACGGTCAGATAACGCGTGTACTGCGTGATCTTCGCCTGGCCGGACTGGCCCTCCTTCTTGAGGGCTTCAAGGCGCGGGATCACCACGGTCAGCAGCTGCAGAATGATGCTCGCGGTGATGTAGGGCATGATGCCCAGCGCGAAGATGGTGACCTGGAGCAGCGCGCCACCACTGAACATCTGCATCAGGCCCATGAGACCGCCGGTATCGGCTCGGTCCAGGCATGCCTGAATGTTCGTGTAACTCACGCCGGGCAGCGGAATGTGCGCCCCGAAGCGGTAGACCACGATGATGCCGAGTGTGAAGAGCAGCTTCTTGCGCAGGTCGGGAGTTTGGAACGCCCGGGCGAACGCGGTGAGCACGGTGCCTCCTGCGACCCCCGCGCTACTGCGTCAGAGGTGACGGTCTTGAGGATCGACGTTTATGGACAGACAAGAGCCGCGGAGTCTGCCGAACGGACGGACCACGCGGCCCGGGACCGAAGTCCCAGATCGAATTACAGCAACAACGCACGCCACCTTACCGGCGCGCGTCGTCCCCCGGAACGACCAACCGGGGATGCCCCATTTGTGATGGGCATCCCCGGTGGGATCGTTCAGATCATCGGGCTCAGACGAGCTCGGTGACGGTGCCACCAGCGGCGGCGATCTTCTCCTTGGCGGAGCCGGAGACGGCGTCAACCGTCACCTGCAGCGCCACGGAAACCTCGCCCTGACCGAGGACCTTGACCAGGCTGTTCTTGCGAACGGCGCCCTTGGCGACCAGATCGGCCACCGTGACCTCGCCACCCTGCGGGTAGAGCGCGGCCAGCTTGTCAAGGTTCACGACCTGGTACTCGGTCTTGAACGGGTTCTTGAAGCCCTTGAGCTTCGGGAGACGCATGTGGAGGGGCATCTGGCCACCCTCGAAGCGCTCCGGAACCTGGTAACGGGCCTTGGTGCCCTTGGTACCACGACCAGCGGTCTTACCCTTGGACGCCTCACCACGACCGACACGGGTCTTGGCGGTCTTGGCACCCGGGGCAGGACGGAGGTTGTGGACCTTCAGCGGGTTCTGCTCCGCCATGTCAGTCGACCTCCTCGACCTTGACGAGGTGACGCACGGTGTGGACCATGCCGACGACCTCGGGGCGAGCCTCCCGGACGACGCTGTCGTTCAGCCGCTTGAGGCCGAGCGTGCGCAGCGTGTCACGGTGGTTCTGCTTGCTGCCGATGTACGACTTCGTCTGCGTGATCTTAAGGCGGGTCATTACGCACCCGCCCCAGCACGCGCACGGAGCAGAGCCGCGGGGGCGACGTCCTCGAGCGGCAGACCACGGCGGGCCGCGATCTCCTCGGGACGCTGCAGGCCCTTGAGGGCCGTCACGGTCGCGTGCACGATGTTGATCGCGTTGGACGAGCCGAGCGACTTCGACAGGATGTCGTGCACGCCGGCGCACTCGAGCACGGCACGCACCGGGCCACCGGCGATAACGCCGGTACCGGGGGAAGCCGGCTTGAGCATGACGACGCCAGCCGCCTTCTCACCCTGGATCGGGTGCGGGATGGTGCCCTGGATGCGGGGGACCTTGAAGAAGTTCTTCTTGGCCTCCTCGACGCCCTTGGCGATGGCGGCCGGAACTTCCTTGGCCTTGCCGTAACCGACACCCACGGTGCCGTCACCATCGCCTACCACGACGAGCGCGGTGAAGCTGAAGCGACGACCACCCTTCACAACCTTGGCGACGCGGTTGATCGCGACAACGCGCTCAACGTACGCGGTCTTCTCGGCGGCAGATGCGCCACCGTCGCGACCCTTCCGGTCCCGCCGCTCGCCGCCACCGGCACCGCTTCCGCGGCGCTGGGGTCCAGCCATTGGATTACCTCTCTCTTTCCGCTAGCTACGGAAGCTCAGAACTTGAGTCCGGCTTCGCGGGCGGCGTCCGCCAGGGCGGCGATGCGCCCGGCGTACTGGTTACCACCACGGTCGAACACGACGGCCTCGATGCCCGCGGCCTTGGCGCGCTCGGCGACCAGGGCCCCGACCTGCTTGGCCTGCGCGGACTTGTCGCCCTCGCCACCGCGGATCGACGTGTCCAGGGTGGACGCCGACGCGAGGGTGTGACCCTTCACGTCGTCGATCACCTGGGCGACGATGTTGCGGTTGGAGCGCGTCACGACCAGGCGCGGACGCTCAGCCGAACCCGTGACCTTCTTACGGATCCGGATGTGACGACGCTTGATGGCCGCACGCTTGTAAGCGTCGCCCTTAGCGATCTTCGTACCGTATGCCATGGCTTACTTACCCGCCTTTCCGACCTTGCGGCGGATGACTTCGCCCTCGTACTTGACACCCTTGGCCTTGTACGGGTCGGGCTTGCGCAGCTTGCGGATGTTGGCCGCAACCTCGCCGACCTTCTGCTTGTCGATGCCCTCGACCGAAAGCTTGGTCGCGGACTCCACCTTGAAGGTGATGCCCTCGGGGGCCTCGATCAGGATCGGGTGGCTGTAGCCGAGCGAGAACTCCAGGTTGGAGCCCTTCGCCAGGACGCGGTAACCGACACCGCTGATCTCGAGCTTCTTCACGTAACCCGTGGTCACGCCGGTGATCATGTTCGCCACCAGCGTGCGGGACAGGCCGTGCAGGGCCTTGTTCTGACGCTCGTCGTTGGGGCGGGTGACGTTGAGCACGCCATCCTCGCCCTTAGCAACCTCGATCGGTGCGGCGACGGTGTGCGAGAGGGTTCCCTTGGGGCCCTTCACCTGCACCGTACGGCCGTCGATGGTGACGTCCACGCCGGCGGGAACCGTGATGGGGAGCTTGCCAATACGCGACATTAGCTTTTCCTCCGTTCCCGACTACCAGACGTAGGCGAGGACTTCCCCACCTACGCCCTTCTTGCCTGCCTGCTGACCGGTCAGAAGACCGTGCGACGTGGAGATGATCGCCACGCCGAGGCCGCCAAGGACCTTGGGCAGGTTGGTGGACTTCGCGTAAACCCGGAGACCGGGCTTGGAGATCCGCTTGATGCCCGCGATGGAGCGCTCACGGTTCGGGCCGAACTTCAGCTCGAGGACGAGGTTCTTGCCGACCTCGGCGTCCTCGACCTTCCAGCCCGTGATGAAGCCCTCCTGCTGGAGAATCTCCGCGATGTGAGACTTGATCTTGCTGTGCGGCATCGCCACGGTGTCGTGGTACGCCGAGTTCGCGTTACGCAGACGCGTCAGCATGTCCGCGATCGGATCAGTCATGGTCATGAATTGGCCTTCGGCCTCTCTCACCGGGGTTTCCTGTATGCGCCATCCCTCTCCCCACACAGGGGCGGGACGGGTGCGGCGCGGGGACCTACGGCGTAGTAAGTCGGTAGGGCAGCGAGTGCCCAACCCCACAAGCCTACGGCATGTGAAGGAGGGCTCCCGCCGACCCGATACTTACCGAGAGCCTCTGGGTCATCCCAACTAAGGGATTACCAGGAGCTCTTGGTCACGCCCGGCAGCTCGCCACGGTGAGCCATCTCACGAAGGCACACGCGGCACAGGCCGAACTTGCGGTACACGGAGTGCGGACGGCCACAGCGCTGGCAGCGGGTGTAGGCACGCACACCGAACTTGGGCTTACGAGCAGCCTTGGCAATAAGAGCCTTCTTCGCCATCTCGCTTACGCCTCCTTGAACGGGAAGCCGAGGTGACGAAGGAGGGCGCGGCCCTCGTCGTCGTTGGTCGCCGTGGTGACCACGGTGATGTCCATACCCCGGACGCGGTCGATCTTGTCCTGGTCGATCTCGTGGAACATGACCTGCTCGGTGAGACCGAAGGTGTAGTTGCCACGGCCGTCGAACTGCTTGGGGGACAGACCACGGAAGTCGCGGATGCGCGGCAGCGCGAGCGACAGGGTGCGGTCCAGGAACTCCCACATGCGGTCGCCACGGAGCGTGACGTGGCAGCCGATCGGCTGGCCCTCACGCAGCTTGAACTGCGCGATGGACTTACGGGCCTTGGTGACGGCCGGCTTCTGACCGGTGATCGTGGTGAGGTCCTTGATGGCACCATCGATCAGCTTGGAGTCGCGGGCGGCGTCGCCCACACCCATGTTGACCACGATCTTCACGAGGCCGGGGATCTGCATGACGTTCTCGTACGAGAACTCCTCACGCAGCTTGCCCGCGATCTCCTCGCGGTACTTCGTCTTGAGACGCGGAGTGGTGGTGGTCGTCATCAGATGTCCTCACCCGTCCGCTTGGCAACGCGGATCTTGTTGCCCTCGTCGTCGAAGCGGTAACCGACGCGAGTGACGACCTTGTTGCCGTCCTTCTCCACGACGAGCTGCACGTTGCTCACGTGCACCGGCGCCTCGGTGGTGACGATGCCGCCGGCCTGCGAAGCGCGGCCCGGCTGGTTCGCCTTCGTGTGCTTCTTGACCCGGTTGACACCCTCGACCAGGACGCGGTCCTCGCGGGGGAAGGCCGCGATGACCTTGCCCTGCTTGCCCCTGTCCTTACCGGTGATGACCTGTACCAGGTCGCCCTTCTTGATCTTCATGCTTACAGCACCTCCGGCGCGAGCGAGATGATCTTCATGAACTTCTTCTCGCGCAGCTCACGGCCGACCGGGCCGAAGATACGGGTGCCGCGAGGGTCGCCGTCGTTCTTCAGAACAACAGCGGCGTTCTCGTCGAAGCGGATGTACGAGCCGTCCGGACGGCGGCGCTCCTTGACGGTGCGAACGATGACCGCCTTGATGACGTCACCCTTCTTCACGTTGCCGCCGGGGATCGCGTCCTTGACAGTGGCGACGATGACGTCACCGATGCCCGCGTAGCGGCGACCCGAGCCACCGAGAACACGGATGCAAAGGATTTCCTTCGCACCAGTGTTGTCGGCGACCTTGAGTCGCGACTCCTGCTGGATCACGTCTATCTCCTGATCGTCTGCCGGTTCCCGGCAGGGGCTTCACTCTTACGAGGTCGGCCCCTGCCGAGCCTGGCGGAACTGTCCTGCGGGATGAGCCCCGCAGGAATTACTTGGCCTTCTCGAGGATCTCGACGATGCGCCAGCGCTTGGTGGCGGACAGCGGCCGGGTCTCCATCAGGAGGACACGGTCGCCGACACCGGCAGCGTTCTGCTCGTCGTGGGCCTTGAGCTTGTTGGTACGGCGGATGACCTTGCCGTACAGCGCGTGCTTGACACGGTCCTCGACAGCGACGACGACGGTCTTGTCCATCTTGTCGCTGACGACCAGACCCTCACGGGTCTTGCGGAATCCGCGGGCGGCAGTCTCTTCAGTCACGTTCTTCTCGCTCATCAGGCGCTCTCCACCGTCTCGATGCCCAGCTCGCGCTCACGCATGAGGGTGTAGATCCGCGCGATGTCCTTGCGGACGGCCTTGAGCCGGCCGTGGTTCTCGAGCTGACCAGTCGCCGCCTGGAAGCGGAGGTTGAACAGCTCTTCCTTGGCCTCGCGGAGCTTGTTGAGAAGCTCCTCGTTGCCCAGCTCGCGCAGCTCGGACGCCTTGGTACCGGCCGACATCACGACTCACCTGCCTCGCGCCGAACGATCCGGCACTTCATCGGAAGCTTGTGAGCAGCGCGGGTAAGCGCCTCACGCGCAATCTTCTCGTTCGGGTAGGACAGCTCGAACATCACCCGACCGGGCTTGACGTTCGCGATCCACCACTCGGGGGAACCCTTACCGGAACCCATGCGGGTCTCGGCGGGCTTCTTGGTCAGCGGGCGGTCCGGGTAGATGTTGATCCAGACCTTGCCGCCACGCTTGATGTGACGCGTCATGGCGATACGAGCGGCCTCGATCTGACGGTTCGTCACGTAGGCCGGGGTCACCGCCTGGATGCCGTACTCGCCGAACGCCACCTCAGTGCCACCCTTGGCCATACCACTGCGCTTGGGGTGGTGCTGCTTGCGGTGCTTGACCCTACGAGGGATCAGCATGTCGGTCAGGCCTCCGTTCCAGTGCTCTCAGCCGGAGCGGCAGCCGCGGGCGCCTCGGCCTTGGGGGCCTCGGCTGCCGGTGCGGACTGCTGCTGCGGCTTGCGGCCGCGGCCGCCACGCTCGCCACCACGGCCACCACGGGCCGGGCGGTCGCTGCCGCCGCCACCACGGGCCGGGCGGTTACCCGCACGGGCCGCGGCGTTCTCGGCGCGAACCTCGGCGATGTTCTTGACGTCGCCCTTGTAGATCCAGACCTTCACGCCGATACGGCCAAAGGTCGTCTTGGCCTCGAAGAAGCCGTAGTCGACGTTCGCACGGAGGGTGTGCAGGGGCACACGGCCCTCGCGGTAGAACTCCGAGCGGGACATCTCGGCGCCGCCGAGACGGCCACCACACTGGATCTTGATGCCCTTGGCGCCGGCCTTCATCGTGCTCTGCATGCTCTTACGCATGGCACGACGGAAGGAGACGCGGGAGGACAGCTGCTCCGCGACGGCCTGCGCGACCAGCTGAGCGTCCACCTCGGGGTTCTTGACCTCGAGGATGTTCAGCTGGACCTGCTTGCCCGTGAGCTTCTCGAGGTCGCCGCGGATGCGGTCGGCCTCGGCGCCACGACGGCCGATGACGATGCCGGGACGCGCGGTGTGGATGTCCACACGCACACGGTCACGGGTGCGCTCGATCTCCACCTTCGAGATGCCGGCGCGCTCCATGCCCTGCGTCATCATCCGACGGATGGCGACGTCTTCCTTGACGTAGTCCTTGTACAGCTTGTCGGCGTACCACCGGGACTTGAAGTCCGTGGTGATGCCGAGCCGGAACCCGTGCGGGTTTACCTTCTGGCCCATTACCGGGTTCCTTCCTTGCTGCTGACGACCACGGTGATGTGGCTGGTCCGCTTACGGATCCGGTAGGCACGGCCCTGAGCACGCGGACGGAACCGCTTCAGGGTCGGGCCCTCGTCCACGTACGCCTCGCTGATGACCAGCGAAGAGGCGTCAGTGTGGTCGTAGTTGTGCGCGGCGTTGGCGATGGCGCTGTCCAGCACCTTGCCAACCGGCACGCTCGCGGCCTGCGGGGCGAAACGCAGGACCGCCTGAGCCTCCGTGGCATCCATGCCACGGATAAGGTCCACCACGCGGCGGGCCTTCATGGGCGTGACGCGGATGTACCGCGCCTGGGCCCTGGCTTCCATGGTTGTCCCTTCGGTGTCGTTCATAGTCTTCGCACCCGCCTCGTCAGCGACGCTTCGACTTGCGGTCGTCCTTGACGTGGCCGCGGAAGGTGCGGGTCGGCGCAAACTCGCCGAGCTTGTGGCCGACCATCGACTCGGTGACGAACACCGGGATGTGGGTCTTGCCGTTGTGCACCGCGATGGTGTGACCCAGCATGGCCGGGATGATCATCGAGCGCCGGGACCAGGTCTTGATGACGTTCTTGGAGCCTGCCTCGTTCTGTACGTCCACCTTCTTGATCAGGTGGTCGTCGACGAAGGGCCCCTTCTTGAGACTGCGCGGCATCTAAACCCGCTCCTAGCGCTTCTTGTTCGACTTGCGGCGGCGGACGATGTACTTGCTCGATGCCTTCTTGGGCGAGCGCGTACGACCTTCCTTCTTGCCCCACGGCGAGACCGGGTGGCGACCACCGGAGGTCTTGCCCTCACCACCACCGTGCGGGTGGTCGACCGGGTTCATCACGACACCACGCACGGTCGGGCGGACGCCCTTCCAGCGCATACGGCCGGCCTTGCCCCAGTTGATGTTCGACTGCTCGGCATTGCCGACCTCGCCGATCGTGGCGCGGCAGCGAACATCGACGAGACGGATCTCGCCAGACGGCATACGAAGGTGGGCCATAGCGCCCTCCTTCGCGAGCAGCTGCACCGAGGCACCCGCGGAGCGGGCGAACTTGGCGCCACCACCGGGACGGAGCTCGATCGCGTGGATCGTGGTACCGACCGGGATGTTGCGCAGCGCCAGGTTGTTGCCGGGCTTGATGTCGGCGCCAGGGCCGTTCTCAATCCGGTCGCCCTGGTTCAGGCCACGGGGGGCGATGATGTAGCGCTTCTCGCCGTCTGCGTAGTGCAGCAGCGCGATGCGCGCGGTGCGGTTGGGGTCGTACTCAATGTGCGCGACCTTCGCCGGCACGCCGTCCTTGTCGTGACGACGGAAGTCGATCACACGGTAGGCGCGCTTGTGTCCGCCACCCTGGTGGCGAACGGTGATCCGACCGGCGTTGTTACGGCCGCCCTTGCTGTGCAGCGGGCGAACCAGCGACTTCTCCGGCGTGGACCGCGTTACCTCGACGAAGTCGGCGACGGAGGAGCCACGGCGGCCCGGCGTCGTCGGCTTGTACTTGCGGATTCCCATTTCTCAGTCCTCGTCCGATATTCGGACCAGGGCACTCCGTTAGGAGGCCTGGCCGAAGATGTCGATACGGTCGCCCTCAGCGAGGGTCACGATGGCGCGCTTGGTGTCCGCACGCTTGCCGAAACCGGTGCGGGTGCGCTTGCGCTTGCCCTGCCGGTTGATCGTGTTGACCCCGGTGACCTTGACCGAGAAGACCGCCTCGACGGCCTGCTTGATCTGGGTCTTGTTGGCGCGCGGGTCGACGATGAACGTGTACTTGTTCTCGTCCAGGAGCGCGTAGCTCTTCTCCGAAACCACCGGCTTGACGAGCACGTCGCGGTGGTCGGTGTAGGTCTTGCTCGGCTCCGCCGGCGACTGCGGGCCGGGGCCCTCGGTGGCGCGACGCGCGGCCTTGGCGGCCCGCGCAGCCTTCGCTGCCTTGGCTTCCTTCGAGGCGATGCTCTGGTGGAACGTAGCCATCAGGCGTCACTCCCTTCGTTCTCTGCGGCCTTGGGGCCAGCGACGAAGGTGTCGAAGGCGGCCTTGGTGAAGACCACGTCGTCCGAAACGAGCACGTCGTACGTGTTCAGCTGGCCCGGCTCCAGGATGTGCACCTGGGGCAGGTTGCGAGCCGACAGCAGGGCCTTCTCGTCCTCGCGGGAGATGACCAGGAGCAGGTTCTTGCGCTCGCTGATCTTGCCCAGGAGGGTCTTGGCGGCCTTGGTGGAAACGTCGCCCTCGACCACGCCGGACACGACGTGGATGCGGTTGTTGCGGGCCCGGTCGGTGAGGGCACCGCGCAGGGCGGCGGCCTTCATCTTCTTCGGGGTCCGCTGCGAGTAGTCACGCGGTACGGGACCGTGGACGACGCCACCGCCGGCGAACTGCGGCGCACGGGTCGAACCCTGGCGCGCGCGGCCGGTGCCCTTCTGGCGGTACGGCTTCTTGCCACCGCCACGGACCTCGCCGCGGGTCTTGACCTTGTGCGTGCCCTGACGGGCCGCGGCCAGCTGCGCGACGACGACCTGGTGGATCAGCGGGATGCTGACCTTCGCGTCGAAGATCTCGCCCGGGAGCTCAACGGTCCCGGCGTTGTCGCCGGAGGGCGACAGAATGTCAATGGTGCTCATAGTCCTCAGGCCCCCTTGGCCGCGGTGCGGACCAGGACGAGGCCGCCGTTCGGACCAGGAACCGCGCCCTTGATGAGGAGCAGGCCCTTCTCCGCGTCAACGGCGTGAACGGTCAGGTTCTGGGTGGTGACCCGCTCGTTGCCCATGCGACCCGCCATGCGCATGCCCTTGAAGACACGGCCGGGGGTGGCACAGCCACCGATGGAACCGGGCATGCGGTGCACACGGTGGGCACCGTGGGACGCCTTGCCACCCTTGAAGTTGTGACGCTTCATGACACCGGCGAAGCCCTTGCCCTTGGTCTTGCCCGTGACGTCAACCTTGACGCCGGACTCGAAGACCTCGGCAGTGATCTCCTGACCGAGCGTGTACTCGCTCGCGTCGGAGGTACGGAGCTCCACCAGGTGGCGGCGCGGGGTCACGTCGGCCTTGGCGAAGTGGCCCTTGAGGGGCTTGTTCACCTTGCGCGGGTCGATCTCGCCGAAGGCGATCTGGACCGACTCGTAGCCGTCGGAGTCATTCGTACGGACCTGGGTAACGACGCAGGGCCCGGCCTTGACAACGGTCACCGGGACGACACGGTTGTTCTCGTCCCAGACCTGGGTCATGCCGAGCTTCTCGCCCAGGACGCCCTTGATCTGCTTAGCCATCTTCTCCGCGCCTCTCAGAGCTTGATCTCGATGTCAACGCCGGCCGGAAGGTCCAGGCGCATCAGCGAGTCAACGGTCTTGGGAGTCGGGTCGAGGATGTCGATCAGGCGCTTGTGCGTGCGCATCTCGAAGTGCTCGCGCGAGTCCTTGTACTTGTGCGGCGACTTGATGACGCAGTACACGTTCTTCTCAGTGGGCAGCGGCACCGGGCCTGCGACCGACGCACCAGTGCGGGTCACCGTCTCGACGATCTTCTTCGCCGAGGAGTCGATGACCTCGTGGTCGTAGGCCTTGAGCCGGATGCGGATCTTCTGTCCCGCCATGGCTACTTTGTAGTCCTGTCTCTCGAACGCTCTGGAACCTGAGGGGTTCTACCAACTCTTCTCCGACCCACGCGGTCGGGCGTGTCGCAGTCTCACTGACAGGGATCTCCCAAAGGATTTCCCTGCTAGGGGCTGCGGCCGATGACCGCGCAGTGGGGGAAGAACACCCACCAGGCGCCTGGTTGAAGGCACCCCGCTGCACTTCCCGGAAGATTCCCGTACGTCCGCCCCAGCGCTGCCATAGGGCAGATAGGGCGACGAGTACTGTGGGACTCGCTTCCGGTCCTCCCGGCGGGAGGCGCGCAGCATCGGCACTCAACCGAGCAACCCCGACAGTCTGCCATACGGGGCAGAGCCCTGGCCAATCGAGCCGGAGAGCGTACCCGGTACGGGGCGAAGGTCAAACCCAGGACGGCACGCCCCGCACTCCCGGTCGGTTGATATATTGGACAGGTCGATATATCAACCACGTTCCCGCAGGAGGCCCCCATGTCCAGGACCCTGGTCGACATCGACGACGACACTCTCCACGCGGCACAGCGGCAGCTCGGCACCAAGACGAAGCGGGACACCATCAACCGCGCCCTGACGATAGCGGCGGCGATCAGCGCGGACGATCGGGCGCGGGCGCTGCGCTGGCTGCAGGAGAACGCCGACTCGTACCTCGACTTCGACGTCCTGGAGGAACGGGAGCGGTCCGGACTGTGACCTACCTCGCCGACACCTCCGCCGTCTGGCGGCTGCTACGTGGCCAGATCGACGAACCCTGGCCGGGCCGCGTGGCGCGCGGACTCGTCGCCCTCACCCCACCCGTCGAGACCGAGCTGATGCCCGGCCTGCGCACCGACCGCGACCACGAGCCCTTCTTCACCATGCTCGGCCAGACCTTCGGCTGGGTTCCCGCGATCGAAGACCCCTGGCCACACGTCATCGCCGTACAACGAGACCTCGTGCGCATCGGGCACCATCGCGGCCCCTCCCCGCTGGACATCGTCATCGCGCTCACAGCGGAACGCCGGGACCTGACCCTGCTCCACGTCGACGACGACTTCGCGGCGATCGCGAAGGTGCGCCCCGACCTCCGACTGGAACGGCTGCGCCCGACAGTCAGGTGAGGAGGGTCAGCTCCAGCTGACGGGTCGCTTACGGGCGGTCACTCGCCCGGCCACCTCACCGAGACGTAGTTGCCGGGCCTGCCCGCGTGCCCTGGCCGATCACCTGAGGGTCAGGCGCATTCCGACGAGCTGTTGTCGACGTGGAAGACGTAGCCGCCCTTCCAGTTGACGAGGTTCGAGGTGTTGGCCTCGTTCCTCATCACCGCGGAAATGCCGACACAGCGACCTCCGCGCGCGAGGGTGCTGCTGTACACCGGGCCCGCGTACTGGGAGAACTTTCCGTGGTCGCGGTCACCGGCCGACTTGTTCTCGCCTGGCCAGATCCGCAGGTCCATGTAGTTGGCGCCCCCGGGCGTGTTGTTGTCGAGGATCGCGCAGGCGCTCTTGCCCTTCATGTAGAAGAACAGTGTCGCGTGGCGCTTGCTCGCATTGGGCAGCGCCTTGGCGTCGGTGAATTCGTACCCGCTGCCGCAGACGCTCGCGGATGCGGCGGACGCCGTGGTGGCGGGCATGGCTATGCCCATCACGGCGAGCGCGGAGCCCGCGACGGCCAGACGTGTCAGATTCCTGCCGAACGAAGACACAGGTTCCCCCTGAAGTTGTTGTGCTGGTCGAGTGCCTCTGAAGCCGAGGAGGGAGATCGAACCCCGCTCGGGTGGAAGCGACAGGACCCTAGGCGCCGGGACTCTTCAGAGACTCTTCCTTCTGGAAGATCACTCTCCGCACTGGTCTCCCTACCGGGGCCGGATGGCGGACAGGTCCTCGCCGTACACCGGACCTCGTACATCACGCGGTCCGCCCCGACATGGATGCGCAGCAGGTCGGCGCTGCCGAACGCACCCCGGAGCCGTGGTTACGGAGGAGGCCAGCGAGGTCAGCGACGACGGGGGCGAGGCGCGTGAGCCGGGTCGAGCGGATGGGGCAGGCGGGGCGGGGTGCGCGGGTCGGCGTCGTGGTGGGCCAGTACCGCATTGGGCACCGGTGGCCGCCCGGTCCGTCCGATGATGGCAGGTCCGGCCCGAGTATCAAGGGCGCTCCCTACGGTCGCGTCGGCTCCGCCGATTCCGCTACCGCTCCACCCTTGACACCCGACCCGGACCCGCGAACGCGAGGTACACCGGGCGGCCCAAGAACGGGGCAGCGGGAGGGGTAGGGGGTGGTGGGCGTTTGAGTGCCGGGTGCGGACCGGTCGTTGGGGCGCAAGAGGGGGGTGGGTGGCCGGACACCGGCTCAGCGACTGCGGGCCGTGGGGGCCGGTGCGCACGAAAGGGGGTGGGTGGTCGCCCCTGCTCAGCGGCTGCGAGTGGTTGCGGGATGCGAATGGTGGGGTGCGGCCTGCCTGTGTCGGTGTCTGCGGCCCCGGCCGGAGGTCGGCAACGGGCGGTGGTCTGCTGTCGGCCGTCGCCCACACCCAGCACGCGACGCTGAGCGTGGGCCTGGCCAGGGGGCAGGTCCGGTGAGCCGAGCTGGGAGCTGCTCGGCGGCCTTTCCGGCCCCTATCGGGGGCAATTGGAGGTAAGAAGAGACTTTGGGACAGCAAGCCGCCCCTTTTGCCCGGCTTTTGGTGTCCCAAAGTCGCACTTCACTCCGCGACCTGATCCCACCAGTCCCAGCCGTGCCCTCCCGCCCCACCGGCCGGTGGCCGCCAGCCCGGGCGCCACCACCCACGCGCCGCTCGCGCGCCCGGTCACCCGCTGGTCGGCAGCCGCCGAGCCGGGGCAGCACAACCCACCCAGCCTTCGTGCGCACCGGCCACTCCCACCTGCCGCAGTCGCTGAGCCAGTGTGACCGCCCTGCCCCTCTCGTGCGCGCCCTCGGCCCGCGCCCCCACGACCCGCAGTCGCTGAGCCGGTGTCGCACCACCCATCCCCCTCGTGCGCCCCAACAACCAATCCGCACCCGGCAGCGAAACGCGCGCCACTCCCTTACCTCCGCCGCCGCCTCCCCTGGGCCGCCCTCCCACGGCCTGCATAGCGGGGACGGGGCGGATGTCAAGGGTGGAGCGTTAGCGGAATCGGCGGAGCCGACGCGAGCGAAGGGAGCGCCCTTGACAGCCGGCCCGGCCCCGCGACCATCGAACGACGAGGGCGGCCACCCCCGCACCCCACAAACACTGGGTAAGTCCGTCGGTGACCCGGCCAACCCCGCTCACCCATCCCGCTCGGCACTGCGCGGAGAACCGCGCGCCGGACGGTCCATAGTGCTGCGCGGGCAAGGTGGACCGGGTGGCGGGGGTGAGGTGGGGGTGGGAGCCGCCCGGGGTATTGGAGGCACGCGTGGATGCGCCCGCGGGGCGGGGGGCGGTCTCGACACACGAGTCACCATCAGGACCACGGCTGTAGGTGCTCTTAAACCACGCCCAGTTCGGAGGCGCCCCCGGCAGCAGGTCAGCCCTGGGTGAGGGATGAGACGAGGCCTGCCCAGGCGGTGGGCGTCAGCGCGAGCTGCGGGCCGCCGATGTTCTTCGTGTCGCGGACGTGGACTGCGCCGGGGGCCACTGCGACCTCGATGCACTCGCTGCTGTTGCTGCTGTCGCTGTAACTGCTCTTGAACCACTCCTGCTCGGCAGCGCGTGCCGTGAGGTCAGCCATGGGCAATCAGCGAGACGAGGCCAGCCCACGCGGTAGGCGTGAGCGCGAGCTGAGGGCCCACGGTGTTCTTGGAGTCCCGGACGTAAACCGCTCCCTGAGTAACCGCTACCTCGACGCAGTCGTTGATGTTGCTGCTGTCGCTATAGCTGCTCTTAAACCACTCGAGCTCGGAAGCATCTCCGGCAGAAGTCTTGCGGATCATGTTTCTCCCAGCACTTGCTCGATGAAGACCAGCGACTCACGTGGTGTAAAAGCCTGGGCCCGGATCATGCCATAGCACAGCTCAAGGACCCGGAGGTCCTTCGGGTCCGAGACCAGTCGGCCGTTGAACACCCCCTCGGAGCGCCCCACCGCCGAGCCGTCTCGGAACCTCAACACCTGGATCAGGCCGTCCATTCCGCCATGGTCCTCACGGTCGGTCGGCATCACCTGGATCGCCACGTTTCGCAACTGGCCTACTTCTAGCAGGCGTTCGAGCTGTCCGCGCAGCACCATTCTCCCCCCGATGGGGCGCCGCAGCGTCACCTCTTCCAGGACAAAGCTGAGCGCGGGGGCAGGCAACCGCTCGAAGATCGACTGCCGGGCCATGCGTGCTGCCACCCCGCGCTCCACCTCGTCCTGCGAGTACGCGGGCTGTCGCATGCCGAACAAGGCCCGCGCGTACTGCTCCGTCTGCAACAGGCCGTGCAAGTTGTGGTTGCCGTACGACTCCAGCTCGACCGCCTTGGCCTCCAGCTTCGCCAAGTCCCGAACCTTCTTCGGGTAGCGAACCTCCGCCACGTCCCGCTTCATCGCGGAGATCTTGCCGCCCGCGCGGAGCACGCCGTCCGCCTCGTCCAGGTACTCCGGGCGCGGAATCCGGCGCCCGCCCTCGACCTTGTAGACCAGGTCCTCGCCGTACCCGATCGCCGCCCCAAAGTCCGCGGCCCGCATCCCCGCAGCCTCGCGCCAGACCTTGAGTTGGCGGCCGACCGCCGCGACTACCGCCGCCCCCGACTCGTCGTCCGGATCGACGTCCCAGCCAGGTTCGTCCGTGCCGCCCGCCGAACCACCCGTACGCCGCTGTCCACGCTCATGCGCGCCCACCTCCGACGTACCGTCCATCGTCAACGCCCGTTATCCCCAACTCGTCACTCCGGACAGCCGGGACACCACTGGACAAGCTCCGGACAGTCGCTATACGCGAGGGCGTTATCGCACAACACGGTACGCATGTGCCACCACGCTGAGTGACATGAACCAAGAAACCTCTCCCCAGGCCCCCAGCCCACAGCAGTTCGCGGCCCGGGTCCCGGCCACCCGCAGAGGCGCCCGCCTGGCCCGCGCCCTCGCCACCGAGGAGCTACGCGCCTGGGGCCTCCCGCTGGACCCCGCGTCCCTCGTCATCGCCGAGCTGACCGCGAACGCCGTCCTGCACGCCCACGTACCCGGCCGGGACCTCCACCTGACCCTGGCCGTCACGGGTGACACCCTCCGCATCGAGGTCACCGACACCCGCCCGGACCGCCTGCCAGCCGTCCAACGCCCCGGTCCCGGCGACGACAGCGAGTCCGGTCGCGGCCTCCTGCTCGTCGAGGCCCTGGCCAACCGCTGGGGTGTCACCTCGGGCCCCACACCACGCAAAACGGTGTGGGCCGAACTGGCTCTGGGCGCCACCCAGGAGGCGCCGTGGGCCCTCGCGGTTCCAACTGGCGTTAAGGCCTGACGACCCCGCCAGCCTTCTAGCGGCGGCGTGGGATAACGATCTGCCCGAAGGTGCCTTCGCACGTCGGACACGACCAGTTACCGGTGACGTCCGCCTCCACGTACGTGCGGCACACAGGACAGTTCAGCTTGACCGCGCCGTCGGGGTACCAGTGCACGAAGGCCCCGCACCGGTTCTCCTCGCGTGGACAGTCGCAGTCACCTCGCCCGGGCTCGCTCACATGCGGCGGCGGTTTCGGCGCTGCTTCTTCCGGGCGCCGCCGCGCCCAGGGCCGGGTGACGATGCGCAGCACCAGGGAGACGAGCCAGGACACCACAGCATTGACGATCCGCACCGGTCCTCCTACCCCGCCGAAAGACGAACAGGTCTGTTGTAGGCCGGAGTTGGCCTGCCACGCATGAGTACCCGTGCCTATGGGCTGCCCACCGGGTCACGAATACCGCGACCCGGTTGGCCGCGTCGCGGTCACCCGCGTCCTGGCTCACCGCGACGCGGCGACCCGCGACATCAAAGCTCTTAAGTAACGCTCTTGAAGACCGAGGGAAATACCCTTCCCTACCCCTCCAGCCCCCCCGTCACCCACAAGGGTGATCTCTACCAACTGGGCTGGATTTCGGGCGGGTTGGCGGGCATATGCTCGCCGCAACAACCCAAGAAATGAGACGACCCCCGTCGGGACTAGCGATCCCGAGCGAGGGTCTAACCAACGAGGAAGACAACCCTTCCCTATGGCTCCCCAGCACTCTAGCGCGCCCTCGCGCGCCTCGTCCGCCGTTCCCGGACGCACTGCCCGATCCGGTGTATCCGGCGTCGTCCACGACAACGTCCGGCACACCAGCCGGTACACCGTGGTCGGCAACCACCTCGCCCAGCACCGGGAGTTGTCCCTGCTGGCGATCGGGCTCGCCGTCCACATCCAATCGCTGCCCGCAGGGGCGCAGATCGGCATCAAGTTCCTGGCGGCCCGCTTCCCGGAGAGCGAGTACCGGATCGCCGCCGCCCTGCGCGAGCTGGAGGCGTACGGCTATCTGCGGCGTACCCGTGAGCGGCTGCCGAGCGGCAAGGTCGTCACCCGTACGGTGTCCCGCAACCAGCCGTCAGAGGTGACGCCGGGCCCGGCTCCAGCAGCCACACCAGCACGGCTCGCTCCGGCGCCCGCGCCAGCCCCGGTCGCCCCCACCCCCGTACCGCGCACACCACCGCCGCCACCCCCGCTCCCCGAGCCCGTGACCCCCGACTCGGACCGGCTGCGCGCCGCAACCGAACTCCTCGCCGACCTGCACCGACACGAACCCCGCCTCCTCCTCGCCGACCGTGACGTACGCCGCCTCGCCCCCGCCGCCGCGGCCTGGCTGGAACGCGGGGCCGCGCCAGACGCCGTACGCCGCACCCTCCTCGCCCGCCTCCCGGAGCCGCTCGGCCACCCAGCCGGACTGCTCGCACACCGGCTGACCGCGCTGCTGCCGCCACTCCTGCCGACCGGCCCACGGGGTCCAGACCCGCTCCAGAACTGCGAAGGGTGCGACCGAGGCTTCCGCGCCCCGGAGCCCGGCCACTGCCGCGACTGCGAATCCCACCTACGGCGAGAGGCCGCCTAGCCCCATGGCCACCGATCCGGACGAAATGCCAGCAGGCACGCCCACGTACCGCGCGATGCGAGAGTTCGTCGAGTCCACGGACGGCATCCTTCCCGGCACCTTTGAGATCACCACGGAAGGCATCGTCCACGACTTGAGGGCGCCCAACGCGCCGGACGAATTCGTCGCCCACACAGGAAAACCAGACGTGGAGGACCCGGCCCAGGGCATCCTGCGCCGCCCCGACCTGATCGTGCTGGCCTGGGCGGACATGGAGGGCGAGGGCTCCTTCCCTCCCCGTACCCTCATCGCCGCCATCGAGATCGTCTCCCGCTCCAACCCCGACAACGACTGGGTGAGCAAGATGCGGGACTACCCGCTACTCGGAATCCCCATCTACGCGGTCTTCGACCCGCGCACGGGCACCGGAGCAGTCCTCTCCGACATCCACTCGACACCGCAGGGCCCGCGCTACGCCACCCGCAGGGAGTTCGTGTACGGCGAGGACGTCACCAGCAGCGAGTGGACCATCTCCACCGAGGGCCTACCCCGCTACGAGCAGGGGTAGCCCCATGGCCCACGAGCGCCCGACCCACTCCGGCGATGACCACCTGCCCGACAAGGCAGAAAGCCGCGAGCCGGTACGCCGCACGTTTCACTCCGCCGCGGCAGGTGACCGCGGGCGCGGCGACATCTCCGTACGCCCGGACTAGCTGCTGGCCGGGCTGGCCGAGGAGCGCGACATCCGCTCCGGACGGTAGAGGGCACGGGCGCGAGTCAGGTCGGCGGCGAGCCCGTCCTGACCAAGGTTGACGAAGTAGCCCACCTGCCAGGCCTGCGTCCCGCGCGCCTGCCGGTTGGTCGTGGTCACCCACGGCGGGTAGACGCGGAAGCCGCGCTTCCCGCCAGAGCCGTCGCGCGAGACGATGCCGCGCTCGCACAGCACCTCGCGCGGGAACACGAACTGCCCGAAGCCACCACCCTCGTCGTCGCGGCTGCTGATGACGAAGAGGTCCACTCCGTCGGCGGCGTCGAAGGGCCGGATCGGCCCCTCTTCTGACCGCTGCCAGACGGTGACGAACTGGCCCACCTTCGTCGGGGTGGTCTTGGCCACGCGGAACCGAACCGCGCGGTCGTCGAGCGTGAACGCGCAAGCCGCGTACTCGGCGCTCTCCGGTTCGGGCGCCGGCGGCGAGCAGGTGAAGCCGCTCGGGTCGTATACCAGGGCCTTCGCGGCCAAGAGGTCGCCGTGCAGGTCCGTCCACGGCTGATGCGTCACCATGCCCTCATCCTGCCATCGCTCCCCTATGCCCACTGCCCCGGTCCGACCCCCAGCACGGCCGAAGCCCCCGTACACACAAGGTGTACGGGGGCTTCGGTTCAAGCAGCAGCTCGCAGCTCGCAGAGCGCAGAGCGGCTACCAGGTCAGAACCCTAGAGCGTCGATCAGGCGACGATCTTGGTGACCTGGCCGGCGCCGACGGTCCGGCCACCCTCACGGATGGCGAACTTGAGGCCCTCCTCCATGGCGACGGGCTGGATGAGCTTGACGCTCATCTCGGTGTTGTCGCCCGGCATGACCATCTCGGTGCCCTCGGGGAGCTCCACCACGCCGGTCACGTCCGTGGTACGGAAGTAGAACTGCGGGCGGTAGTTGTTGAAGAAGGGGGTGTGACGGCCACCCTCGTCCTTCGACAGGATGTAGGCCTGGGCCTCGAACTCGGTGTGCGGCGTGACCGAACCGGGCTTGATGATGACCTGGCCGCGCTCGACGTCCTCGCGCTTGATGCCACGAAGCAGCAGACCGACGTTCTCACCGGCCTGGCCCTCGTCGAGCAGCTTCCGGAACATCTCGATGCCGGTGACCGTGGTGGTGGTCTTCTCGGTCTTGATGCCGATGATGTCGACGGTCTCGTTGACCTTGAGGACACCACGCTCGATACGACCGGTGACGACGGTGCCACGACCGGTGATCGTGAAGACGTCCTCGATCGGCATCAGGAACGGCTTGTCGACGTCACGCTCGGGCTGCGGGATGGACTCGTCGACAGCCTTCATCAGGTTGAGGACGGACTCACCCCACTCCTTGTCGCCCTCGAGGGCCTTGAGCGCGGAGACCTTGACGACCGGAAGGTCGTCGCCCGGGAACTCGTACTCGGAGAGCAGCTCACGGACCTCGAGCTCGACGAGCTCCAGGATCTCCTCGTCGTCCACCATGTCGGCCTTGTTCAGGGCGACGACGATGTACGGAACGCCGACCTGGCGGGCCAGGAGGACGTGCTCCTTGGTCTGCGGCATCGGGCCGTCGGTGGCGGCGACCACGAGGATGGCGCCGTCCATCTGCGCGGCACCGGTGATCATGTTCTTGATGTAGTCCGCGTGACCCGGGCAGTCGACGTGGGCGTAGTGACGCGCCTCGGTCTGGTACTCGACGTGCGCGATCGAGATCGTGATACCGCGCTGGCGCTCCTCGGGAGCCTTGTCGATCTGGTCGAAGGCCGAGGCCTCGTTAAGGTCGGGGTACGCGTCGTGCAGCACCTTGGTAATGGCGGCCGTGAGGGTCGTCTTACCGTGGTCGATGTGACCGATGGTGCCGATGTTGACGTGCGGCTTAGTCCGCTCGAACTTCGCCTTCGCCACTGGGTCCTCCTGTGGAGTGGTTCTGGTACGCCTTACTCATCGGCGCCAGGTGATCTTTGCTGGGATGCCGGGGCCCGGGGTGTTCCCTACCGAAGCGGTACGGAACACCCCTGGGCACCGGTGACAAGCCTAAAGCGTGAACTCGGGTGAGTTACTCGCCCTTGGCCTTCGCGATGATCTCCTCGGCGACGTTCCGGGGAACCTCGGCGTAGGAGTCGAACTGCATCGAGTAGCTTGCGCGACCCGAAGTCTTGCTGCGGAGGTCTCCGACGTAGCCGAACATCTCCGACAGCGGCACGAGGCCCTTGACGACGCGAGCGCCGCTGCGCTCCTCCATGGCCTGGATCTGGCCACGGCGGGAGTTGATGTCGCCGATGACGTCACCCATGTAGTCCTCGGGCGTGGTGACCTCGACGGCCATCATCGGCTCAAGGAGCACGGGGCTCGCCTTGCGCGCGGCCTCCTTGAACGCCTGCGAACCGGCGATCTTGAAGGCGAGCTCGGAGGAGTCGACCTCGTGGTAGGCACCGTCGATCAGGGTGACGCGGACGCCCACCATCTCGTAACCGGCCAGGATGCCGAACTGCATGGCCTCCTGCGCACCGGCGTCCACCGACGGGATGTACTCCCGCGGGATACGGCCACCGGTGACCTTGTTCACGAACTCGTAGGACGCGTCGCCGCCCTCGATGGGCTCGATCGCGATCTGCACCTTGGCGAACTGACCGGTACCACCGGTCTGCTTCTTGTGGGTGAAGTCCACGCGCTCGACGGTCTTGCGGATCGTCTCGCGGTACGCGACCTGCGGCTTGCCGACGTTGGCCTCGACCTTGAACTCGCGGCGCATACGGTCGACGAGGACGTCGAGGTGAAGCTCGCCCATACCACCGATGATGGTCTGGCCGGTCTCCTCGTCCGAGTGAACCTGGAAGGAGGGGTCCTCCTCCGCGAGACGCTGGATGGCGACACCCAGCTTCTCCTGGTCACCCTTGGACTTGGGCTCGATCGCGACCTGGATGACCGGAGCCGGGAAGTCCATGGACTCCAGGATCACGGGCTTCTTGTCGTCGCACAGCGTCTCACCGGTGGTGGTCTGCTTCAGGCCCATGACGGCGACGATGTCGCCGGCGCCCACCGACTCGATCTCCTCACGCTTGTTCGCGTGCATACGGTAGATCTTGCCGATGCGCTCCTTCTTGCCCTTGACCGAGTTCAGCACCGCGGTGCCGGCCTGCAGGCGTCCGGAGTAGATCCGGATGAAGGTGAGCTTGCCCAGGTGCGGGTCGCTCGCGATCTTGAAGGCCAGGGCGGCCAGCGGCTCGTCGTCGTTCGGCTTGCGCTCGATGACCAGCTCGGGGTCCTTGACGTCGTGGCCCTCGACGGACTCGACGTCCAGGGGCGACGGCAGGTAACGCACGACCGCGTCGAGCAGGGGCTGCACGCCCTTGTTCTTGAACGCGGTGCCGCAGAACACGGGGGTGACGGTGGTGCCGCCGCCCTTGCCGGAGGCGATGGTGATACGGCGGATCGCCGCGTACAGCTGCTCCACGGAGGGCTCTTCGCCCTCCAGGTACAGCTCCATGACCTCTTCGTCGTTCTCCGCGACGGCCTCGAGCAGCTTGCCGCGCCACTCGTCGGCGGCCTCGGTGTGCGTGGCCGGGATGTCGACGATGTCGTACGCCTCGCCCTTGGCGGCCTCGGCCGACCAGACGAACGCCTTCATCGTGACCAGGTCGACGACACCCTTGAAGTCGGCCTCAGCGCCGATCGGCAGCTGCATGACCAGCGGGGTCGCGCCCAGACGGTCGACGATCATGTCCACGCAGCGGTGGAACTCGGCGCCGGTACGGTCCAGCTTGTTGACGAAGCAGATACGCGGCACGCCGTAGCGGTCCGCCTGACGCCAGACAGTCTCGGACTGGGGCTCAACACCGGCAACACCGTCGAACACCGTCACGGCACCGTCGAGGACGCGCAGCGAACGCTCCACCTCGACGGTGAAGTCGACGTGACCCGGGGTGTCGATGATGTTGATGGTGTGATCGACGTCCTCGAGCGGCCAGTGACAGGTCGTCGCGGCGGACGTGATCGTGATGCCGCGCTCCTGCTCCTGCTCCATCCAGTCCATCGTGGCAGCGCCGTCGTGGACTTCACCGATCTTGTACGAGACACCGGTGTAGAACAGGATCCGCTCGGTGGTCGTCGTCTTGCCCGCGTCGATGTGGGCCATGATCCCAATGTTGCGGACCTTGGCCAGGTCAAGCGAAGTGGTGGCCATAAGGCTCAGTCTTCTCTCGGTCTCGATGTGGGTAGTGACTACCAGCGGTAGTGCGCGAAGGCCTTGTTGGACTCGGCCATCTTGTGCGTGTCTTCACGCTTCTTGACGGCAGCACCGAGACCGTTGGAGGCGTCGAGCAGCTCGTTCATCAGGCGCTCGGTCATCGTCTTCTCACGACGGGCGCGGGAGTAACCCACGAGCCAGCGCAGCGCGAGCGTGTTGGCACGACCGGGCTTGACCTCGATCGGCACCTGGTAGGTGGCGCCACCAACACGGCGGGACTTGACCTCGAGGGTCGGCTTGATGTTCTCCAGCGCGCGCTTGAGCGTGATGACCGGGTCGTTACCGGACTTCTCGCGCAGGCCCTCCATGGCGCCGTACACGATGCGCTCGGCGGTGGAGCGCTTGCCGTTCAGCAGCACCTTGTTGATGAGCGAGGTCACCAGAGGAGAACCGTAGACCGGGTCGATGATGACCGGGCGCTTCGGGGCGGGGCCCTTACGAGGCATTCTTACTTCTCCTTCTTGGCGCCGTAGCGGCTGCGGGCCTGCTTGCGGTTCTTGACACTCTGGGTGTCGAGCGCACCGCGGATGATCTTGTAGCGAACACCCGGCAGGTCCTTCACACGACCGCCACGCACGAGCACGATGGAGTGCTCCTGCAGGTTGTGTCCCTCACCCGGGATGTACGCCGTGACCTCGATACCGGAGGTCAGACGCACACGCGCGACCTTACGGAGGGCCGAGTTCGGCTTCTTCGGGGTGGTGGTGAACACACGCGTGCAGACGCCGCGGCGCTGAGGCGAAGCCTCCAGGGCCGGGGTCTTAGTCTTCTCGACCTTGTCCTGCCGGCCCTTCCGGACCAGCTGCTGGATCGTAGGCACTACTTCTCCGGTTTCTGTGTGCCGTATAAAGCTAACCTGGAACACATCTCCGACCCACGCGGTCGGGTGTGTCGAATACCGCGGAATCCCGCTGACTAAGGCGGGAAGGCGCAGATTGCGGTGTGACTCAGCCGAGGCTCGCCGCACGGACTAGGGCACGCACGGGAGCCTGGGCACACCCCAGGCACAAGGTCTGAGCGTACCTACCCTATGGGCTCTGGTCAAAAGAGAAGGACTCGCCCAGAGCGGAATCGCCGCTGGACAGCCTTGGAACCGGCACTACGGCAGGTCAGCCGCCTGCCGCCGCGCCCAGCACACCGAACGCGATGATCATCACCCAGAAGACGATCGCCGCGTATCCCAGCACCAGGCCGGTCACCGCGGAGCCGTCCCCGCGCTCGCCGGTCCGCGCGATCGCGGCACGGGCCGCGTGCCCCAGAACCACCGCGGGTACGGCGGTGATCCCCATGGTCACCGGCGTGAGCAGCCCACAGACCAGGGCTCCGGTGGCCCAGGTGTTCGTGGTGACCGCGGGCGGCGGGGCCGCCCAGAACGTATGCGGCACCGCATGCATCTGGGGCGGTGGATACATCTGCGGCGGCGGCTGGTACATCGGTGGCCGGAACACCGGCACAGGACCCTGCGGCAGGTCCGCCAGCAGCGTACTCAGCTCGCCGTAGGTACCGGCGTCGTAGACCCTGGCCAGTCGCTCGTCGTAGGCGGGTTTGTTGAGCCGCCCTTCGGCGAACGCGGCCTTCAGCACATCGGCCGCGCGCTCACGGTCCGCGTCCGAGGCACGCATCATCGAATTCTGTCCGGCCTGCCAGCCGTGCCACTCCATCGACATGTCAGCACCTCACCGCCTCTCCCCCGGTACCCGACTCCATAGTCTCTGACGTTTGGCGTTCAGGGCCAGGTTCCCAGGTGACGGGTTGTGTCCACTTGACCGAAAGCCCCCGAAACGCCGCAGGGCGGCTCCCCCTCTCGGGAGAGCCGCCCTGCGGTGTGGTGCTGTCGCCTTCCGGCGCCGCCGCCTACTGGTTGTACGGACCGTAGTCGTAGTCCTCCAGCGGAACGGCCTGGCCGGAGCCGGTACCGAACGGCGAGTAGTCGATGTCGTCGTAGCCGACGGCCGAGTACATCGCGGCCTTGGCCTCCTCGGTGGGCTCCACCCGGATGTTGCGGTAGCGGGACAGGCCCGTACCAGCCGGGATGAGCTTACCGATGATGACGTTCTCCTTGAGGCCGATCAGGGAGTCCGACTTGGCGTTGATCGCCGCGTCGGTCAGAACCCTGGTCGTCTCCTGGAAGGACGCCGCCGACAGCCACGACTCGGTGGCGAGCGAGGCCTTGGTGATACCCATCAGCTGCGGACGGCCGGAGGCCGGGTGGCCGCCTTCCTTGACCACACGACGGTTCTCGGTCTCGAACTTGCCGCGCTCGACCAGCTCGCCCGGCAGCAGCTCCGCGTCGCCGGACTCGATGATCGTCACCCGGCGGAGCATCTGCCGGATGATGATCTCGATGTGCTTGTCGTGGATCGCCACGCCCTGCGAGTTGTAGACCTTCTGGACTTCGCCGACCAGGTGCACCTGGACCGCACGCTGGCCGAGGATGCGCAGCACGTCGTGCGGGTTCTCGGTACCCACGGTGAGCTTCTGGCCCACCTGGACGTGGTCGCCCTCGCCCACCATCAGACGGGAGCGCTTGGAGATCGGGAAGGCGACCTCGTCGCTGCCGTCGTCCGGGGTGACGACGATCTTCTTGGTCTTCTCGGTCTCCTCGATACGGACCCGACCGGCCGACTCCGAGATCGGAGCCATACCCTTCGGCGACCGCGCCTCGAAGAGCTCGACGACACGCGGCAGACCCTGGGTGATGTCGTCACCGGCCACACCACCGGTGTGGAAGGTACGCATCGTGAGCTGGGTGCCGGGCTCACCGATGGACTGGGCGGCGATGATGCCGACCGCCTCACCGATGTCGACCAGCTTGCCGGTGGCCAGCGAGCGGCCGTAGCAGAAGGCACAGGTGCCGACCGCCGACTCACAGGTCAGGACCGAGCGGGTCTTGACCTCCTCGACGCCGTTGGCGACCAGGGCGTCGATCAGGACGTCACCGAGGTCGACGTTGGCCGGTGCGATGACCTTGCCGTCGATGACGACGTCCTCGGCGAGCATCCGCGCGTACACCGACGACTCGACGTTGTCGGCCTTGCGGAGCACACCGTCGGCGCCCTTGCTGGCGATCTTCAGCTTGAGGCCACGGTCGGTGCCGCAGTCCTCTTCGCGAATGATGACGTCCTGCGACACGTCCACCAGACGACGGGTCAGGTAACCCGAGTCGGCGGTACGCAGAGCGGTGTCCGCCAGACCCTTACGGGCACCGTGCGTGGAGATGAAGTACTCCAGCACGGACAGACCCTCGCGGAACGACGCCTTAATCGGCCGCGGAATGGTCTCGTTCTTGGCGTTGGACACCAGACCACGCATACCCGCGATCTGACGCATCTGCATCATGTTTCCTCGAGCACCGGAGTCCACCATCATGAAGATGGGGTTGGTCTTCGGGAAGTTCGCGTTCATGGCCTCGGCGACGTCGTTGGTCGCCCGGGTCCAGATGGTGATCAGTTCGTTGGTGCGCTCGTCCTTGGTGATCAGACCGCGCTCGTACTGCTTCTGGACCTTCTCGTCCTGCGCCTCGTAGCCCGCGACGATCTCCTTCTTCGCCTCGGGAACGACGACGTCGGTGATCGCGACGGTGACACCGGAACGGGTCGCCCAGTGGAAACCGGCCGCCTTCAGGTTGTCCAGCGTCGCCGCCACGATGACCTTGGGGTAGCGCTCGGCCAGATCGTTGACGATCTCGGAGAGCTGCTTCTTGCCCACCGAGTAGTCGACGAACGGGTAGTCCTCGGGCAGCAGCTCGTTGAAGAGCGCGCGGCCCAGGGTCGTACGCAGCCGGAAGCTGTCACCCTGCTGCCACTCGGGCTCGCCCTCTTCACGCGCCGGCGGGGTCCAGCCGCGCGGCGGCATGGTGCCCACCGGGAAGCGGATGTCGATCGGCGCCTGGAGCGTGAGCTCCTTGGCGTCGAAGGCCATGACCGCCTCGGCGGTCGAGGCGAAGGACCGGCCCTCGCCCTTGGTGTCCCGCATCTCTCCGTCCGTGGTGAGGAAGAAGAGACCGAGCACCATGTCCTGGGTGGGCATGGTGACGGGGCGGCCGTCGGCGGGCTTGAGGATGTTGTTCGAGGACAGCATCAGGATGCGGGCCTCGGCCTGCGCCTCCGCGGACAGCGGCAGGTGCACGGCCATCTGGTCACCGTCGAAGTCCGCGTTGAACGCGGTGCAGACGAGCGGGTGGATCTGGATGGCCTTGCCCTCGACCAGCTGCGGCTCGAAGGCCTGGATGCCGAGGCGGTGCAGCGTGGGCGCACGGTTCAGCAGGACCGGGTGCTCGGCGATGACCTCTTCGAGCACGTCGTACACGACCGTGCGGCCGCGCTCGACCATGCGCTTGGCGCTCTTGATGTTCTGCGCGTGGTTCAGGTCGACCAGGCGCTTCATCACGAACGGCTTGAAGAGCTCCAGCGCCATGTACTTCGGCAGACCGCACTGGTGCAGCTTGAGCTGCGGGCCGACGACGATGACGGAACGCGCGGAGTAGTCCACACGCTTACCGAGCAGGTTCTGACGGAAGCGGCCCTGCTTGCCCTTCAGCATGTCGCTGAGGGACTTCAGCGGGCGGTTACCGGGACCGGTGACCGGGCGACCGCGGCGGCCGTTGTCGAACAGCGCGTCGACGGCCTCCTGCAGCATCCGCTTCTCGTTGTTCACGATGATCTCGGGGGCACCGAGGTCAAGGAGACGCTTGAGGCGGTTGTTGCGGTTGATCACACGGCGGTACAGGTCGTTCAGGTCGGAGGTCGCGAAGCGGCCACCGTCCAGCTGCACCATCGGCCGCAGGTCCGGCGGGATGACCGGCACGCAGTCCAGCACCATGCCCTTGGGGCTGTTGCTGGTCTGCAGGAACGCCGAGACGACCTTGAGGCGCTTGAGCGCACGGGTCTTCTTCTGGCCCTTGCCGGTACGGATGATCTCGCGGAGGCGCTCGGCCTCTTCGTCCAGGTCGAAGGACTCCAGGCGCTTCTGCAGCGCCGCGGCACCCATCGAGCCGTCGAAGTACGTGCCGAAGCGGTCACGCAGCTCGCGGTAGAGCAGCTCGTCGCCCTCGAGGTCCTGGACCTTGAGGCTCTTGAACCGGCTCCACACCTCGTCGAGACGGTCGATCTCGCGCTGCGCACGGTCACGCAGCTGCTTCATCTCACGCTCGGCGCCTTCGCGCACCTTGCGGCGCACGTCGGCCTTGGCGCCCTCGGCCTCCAGCTCGGCCAGGTCGGTCTCGAGCTTCTTGGCGCGGGCCTCGAGGTCGGCGTCGCGGCGGTTCTCGATCTGCTGGCGCTCGACGGAGACGTGGGTCTCCAGCGACGGCAGGTCGCGGGTGCGGCGCTCCTCGTCCACGAATGTGATCATGTACGCCGCGAAGTAGATGACCTTCTCGAGGTCCTTCGGGGCGAGGTCGAGCAGGTAGCCAAGGCGCGACGGGACGCCCTTGAAGTACCAGATGTGGGTGACGGGCGCGGCCAGCTCAATGTGGCCCATCCGCTCACGACGCACCTTGGCGCGAGTGACCTCGACGCCGCAGCGCTCGCAGATGATGCCCTTGAAGCGGACACGCTTGTACTTACCGCAGTAGCACTCCCAGTCCCGGGTCGGACCGAAGATCTTCTCGCAGAAGAGTCCGTCCTTCTCGGGCTTGAGGGTGCGGTAGTTGATGGTCTCCGGCTTCTTGACCTCGCCGTGGGACCAGGTTCGGATGTCGTCCGCGGTCGCCAGGCCGATCCGCAGCTCGTCGAAGAAGTTGACGTCGAGCACTGTCGTCAATCCCTCTTTCAGGGTCGTGCCCCTCGCGTGAAGCGATGAATGGGCTCTACATCATGGTCTGTACGGGTCCGGGGCGACCGGGGCTCCCAGCTGGGAGCCCCGGCCAGGCCCGTCAGACCTCTTCGACGCTGCTCGGCTCGCGCCGGGACAGGTCGATACCGAGCTCCTCCGCGGCGCGGAAGACGTCCTCATCCGTGTCGCGCATTTCGATGGACATACCGTCGGACGACAGCACCTCCACGTTCAGGCACAGGGACTGCATCTCCTTGATGAGCACCTTGAAGGACTCGGGGATGCCGGGCTCGGGGATGTTCTCGCCCTTGACGATGGCCTCGTAGACCTTCACGCGGCCGGTGACGTCGTCGGACTTGATGGTCAGCAGCTCCTGGAGGGCGTACGCGGCGCCGTATGCCTCCAGCGCCCACACCTCCATCTCGCCGAACCGCTGGCCACCGAACTGGGCCTTACCACCCAGCGGCTGCTGGGTGATCATCGAGTACGGACCGGTCGACCGAGCGTGCAGCTTGTCGTCGACCAGGTGGTGGAGCTTGAGGATGTACATGTACCCGATCGAGATCGGGTCCGGGAACGGCTCACCCGAACGGCCGTCGAACAGCCGCGCCTTGCCGGACGGCAGCACCATACGGTCGCCGTCGCGGTTGGGCAGGGCGTGCTCGAACAGACCTGTGAGCTCGTCCTCGCGCGCGCCGTCGAAGACCGGGGTCGCGACGTTCGTACGGGTCTCGACGCGGTCGGCGCCGATGGCCTGCAGGCGCTGTGCCCACTGGTCGCTGAGCCCGGAGACGTCCCAGCCCTGGCTGGCGAGCCAGCCGAGGTGGATCTCCAGGACCTGTCCCGGGTTCATTCGGGACGGGACACCCAGCGGGTTGAGGATGATGTCGACCGGGGTGCCGTCCTCCAGGAACGGCATGTCCTCGATCGGCAGGATCTTGGAGATGACGCCCTTGTTGCCGTGACGGCCGGCGAGCTTGTCACCGTCGGTGATCTTGCGCTTCTGCGCGACGTAGACACGAACCAGCTGGTTCACGCCCGGCGGCAGCTCGTCGCCCTCTTCGCGGTCGAAGACGCGGACGCCGATGACCTTGCCGATCTCGCCGTGCGGGACCTTCAGCGAGGTGTCACGGACCTCACGGGCCTTCTCGCCGAAGATCGCGCGGAGCAGACGCTCCTCGGGGGTCAGCTCGGTCTCACCCTTGGGCGTGACCTTGCCGACCAGGATGTCGCCGGCGACGACCTCGGCACCGATCCGGATGATGCCGCGCTCGTCGAGGTCGGCGAGGACCTCTTCGGAGACGTTCGGGATGTCCCGGGTGATCTCCTCCGGGCCCAGCTTGGTGTCACGGGCGTCGACCTCGTGCTCCTCGATGTGGATCGAGGAGAGGACGTCGTCCTGTACGAGGCGCTGCGACAGGATGATCGCGTCCTCGTAGTTGTAGCCCTCCCACGGCATGAACGCCACGAGCAGGTTCTTGCCGAGCGCCATCTCGCCGTCTTCAGTGGCGGGACCGTCGGCGAGGACCTGGCCCTCGATGACCCGGGCGCCCTCGTCGACCAGGACCTTCTGGTTGACGGACGTGCCCTGGTTGGAGCGGGAGAACTTGGCGACGCGGTACGTGGTGTACGTGCCGTCGTCGTTGGCGACGGTGATGTAGTCGGCCGAGACCTCCTGGACGACACCGTCCTTCTCGGCCTTGATCACGTCACCGGCGTCGACCGCGCAGCGGTACTCCATGCCGGTGCCGACGAGCGGGGACTCGGCGGTGATCAGCGGCACGGCCTGGCGCATCATGTTCGCGCCCATCAGGGCGCGGTTGGCGTCGTCGTGCTCGAGGAACGGGATCATCGCGGTGGCGACCGACACCATCTGGCGCGGCGAGACGTCCATGTAGTCGACGTCGTCGCCCGGGATGTAGTCGATCTCGCCGCCACGGCGGCGGACCAGGACGCGGGACTCCTCGAAGCGCATGTCATCGGCGAGCGTGGCGTTGGCCTGCGCGATGACGAAGCGGTCCTCTTCGTCGGCGGTCAGGTAGTCGACGTGGTCGGTGACGACACCGTCGACGACCTTGCGGTACGGCGTCTCGACGAAGCCGAAGGCGTTGACCCGGCCGTACGAGGCGAGCGAACCGATCAGACCGATGTTCGGGCCTTCCGGGGTCTCAATCGGGCACATACGGCCGTAGTGAGACGGGTGCACGTCACGGACCTCGAAGCCGGCCCGCTCACGGGAGAGACCACCCGGGCCAAGCGCCGACAGACGGCGCTTGTGGGTGAGACCCGACAGCGGGTTGTTCTGGTCCATGAACTGCGACAGCTGGCTGGTGCCGAAGAACTCCTTGATGGAGGCGACGACCGGCCGGATGTTGATCAGGGTCTGCGGCGTGATCGCCTCGACGTCCTGGGTCGTCATGCGCTCACGCACGACGCGCTCCATCCGCGCCAGGCCCGTACGGACCTGGTTCTGGATGAGCTCGCCGACGTTCCGCAGACGGCGGTTACCGAAGTGGTCGATGTCGTCGGTCTCGACGACGACCTGGGCGCCGCTGTCGCCGACCGTCTCGGTCTCGCCAGCGTGCAGCTTCACCAGGTACTTGATCGAGGCGAGGATGTCCTCGACAGTCAGGATGCCGGCGTCCAGCGGAGCGTCCGCGCCCAGCTTCTTGTTGACCTTGTAGCGGCCGACCTTCGCGAGGTCGTAGCGCTTGGGGTTGAAGTACAGGTTCTCCAGAAGCGTCTGCGCGGCCTCGCGCGTCGGCGGCTCGCCCGGACGCAGCTTGCGGTAGATGTCGAGCAGCGCGTCGTCCTGGCCCTGGGTGTGGTCCTTCTCCAGGGTGGCGCGCATGGACTCGTACTCGCCGAACTCCTCGAGGATCTGCTCGGTGGTCCAGCCGAGCGCCTTCAGGAGGACGGTGACGGACTGCTTGCGCTTACGGTCGATACGCACACCGACCATGTCGCGCTTGTCGATCTCCATCTCCAGCCAGGCGCCCCGGGACGGGATGATCTTGGCGGAGAAGATGTCCTTGTCGGACGTCTTGTCGATCGAGGAGTCGAAGTAGACACCCGGCGAGCGGACCAGCTGGGACACGACGACACGCTCGGTGCCGTTGATGCAGAAGGTGCCCTTGTTGGTCATGAGCGGGAAGTCGCCCATGAAGACCGTCTGGGACTTGATCTCGCCGGTCTCGTTGTTGGTGAACTCGGCGGTGACGAAGAGCGGTGCGGCGTACGTGAAGTCGCGCTCCTTGCACTCGTCGATGGAGTTCTTCGGAGGCTCGAAGCGGTGGTCGCGGAACGTCAGCGACATCGACCCGGAGAAGTCCTCAATCGGGGAGATCTCCTCGAAGATCTCCTCCAGGCCGGACTTGGTGGGGACGTCTTGTCCACTGTCCAGAGCCGCCTCGACACGAGCCTTCCAGGCGTCATTGCCGAGCAGCCAGTCAAAGCTCTCGGTCTGCAGCGCAAGAAGGTTCGGAACCTCGAGGGGCTCCTTGATTTTTGCAAAGGAGATGCGCAGCGGGGCAGTGCTGGCGCCGTTGTTCGTATTGGAGGTCGAGGCGTTGCGCGAGGCGGCCAAGAGGGGGTCCTTCCGAGGGCTCGGACTCACTACGCGCGTACCGGTCCCGTGTTTGAGCGGTCCAAGAGAAATCCCATGTCAGGGACGTTCAATCAACGGTGCTCAAGCACGGGCATGCCCCTGGTGACGGGCAGGAGGCAGCTAACAGGCAGCGCAAAGGGTCAGTGTAGCCACTTGGCCCACTGATGTCCAGGGCGGGTTTTTGATTCGACCCACGACTCCCTCGGAGGCTTGCTGTTGTCAACGCCTGCGGCAGACCCCTCGCCACAGTGGCGCCATATGCACACTGCCCTGTTCGCCAACGATCCATGCCTCGGATCCGGATCGATGTGACGACGCGTCCTGAGAATTGCGCGCTGCGTGCGGTTCGTCAAGGCCCCCCCGCGCAAACCCGAGCACAACGAAGATCACCATACTCGGCCCAGCCTTCGGCGCAAGGTATCCGTCACGGGAACGCCGAAGGGCGACCACCCACATGGGTGATCGCCCTTGGCATGCTGTCCGTTACACCCGAGGGCGTGCGAGACGAAGAGTCAGCGACTCAGTGAAGTCACTTGACCTCGACGGAGGCGCCGGCGGCCTTGAGGGACTCGGCGGCCTTGTCGGCGACGTCCTTGGCGACCTTCTCGAGGACCGGCTTCGGGGTGCCGTCGACGAGGTCCTTGGCCTCCTTGAGACCCAGCGAGGTCAGCTCACGCACGACCTTGATGACCTGGATCTTCTTGTCGCCGGCGCCGGTCAGGACGACGTCGAACTCGTCCTGCTCGGCCTCGGCCTCGGCGGGGGCACCGGGGACACCGGCGACGGCCACGGCGGCCGGGGCGGCGGCGGTGACGTCGAACTTCTCCTCGAAGGCCTTCACGAACTCGGAGAGCTCGATGAGGGTCATCTCCTCGAACTGGGCGAGCAGGTCGTCCTGGGTGAGCTTCGCCATGATGGCGGTCCTTCCACTAATTCGGCTGGTGCCGGATGTACATGTGTGGCGGGCGTACGTTCGGGCCCGCTTCGACCGACGCCCTAGTGGGCGGCGGTCATGACGCGAGCCGAATTACTCGGCACCGCCCTGCTCGGCCTGCTTGGCACGAAGCGCCTCCGCGGTGCGGACGAACTTCGAGGGAAGCGCCTGGAAGAGCGCGGCAGCCTGCGACTGCTTGCCCTTCATGGCGCCCGCCAGCTTGGCGAGCAGAACCTCGCGGGACTCGAGGTCCGCAAGCTTCTTGATCTCGTCGGCGGACAGCACCTTGCCATCAAGGACACCGCCCTGAATGACGAGAGCGGGGTTCTCCTTGGCGAAGTCACGCAGACCCTTCGCCGCCACGACCGGGTCACCGGTCACGAAGGCGACAGCCGTCGAGCCCTTGAGGTGCTCGTCCAGCTCGACCCCGGCCTCCTTGGCCGCGATCTTGGTCAGCGTGTTCTTCACCACACGGTACTGAGCGTTCTCGCCGAGAGAACGACGGAGCTGCTTGAGCTGCGCCACGGACAGTCCGGTGTAGGACGTCACAACAGTTGCGTTCGATGCACGGAGCTTCTCCGTGATCTCGGCAACGGCTGCGACCTTGTCGGACGTCGCCATGAGCCTCGGCCTCCTTCCGGGGTGATGATCCTCGACTGACCTTTCGATCAGCCGCGTTCGCCGGACCGCCTGCATCAGGCACATGAAGAAGGGGGCTCTACAAGACGAAACGCCCCGGCGCAGGCGCACGGGGCGTGGCTCGACCGGACGAACCGACCGGGAGCAACTCCACAGACACCTACGCGGGCCGTCCGCAGTTCAGCGGATTCCTTCGGCCACCGCACCCACGAAGTGGGCACAGCGACGACCAGCGGTCTTTGGCTTCTGGGGAAGAATACGCGAAGGCCTACGCGCCGAGCAAATCGGGCGAGGCGCGACGCCCGGCAGCCGTCAGCGGCTCTCCTCAGACGTCGCCGTCGGGCCCACCAAGGCCGCCGTCGGACCCGCCAAGGCCGCCCTCGCCGCCCGCGTCCTCGCCTATCTCCTTCAGCTTCTTGAAGAGGTCTACGGTGTCGCTGGCGGGCGGAGTCTTCACCGTGGCGCCGGTGCCGTAGTCGGAGTACTTCGCCGTGATGGAGACGGTGCCCTCGGGGCTTTCCATGCCGACGTCCATCCGGACCGGGTACCCGTCCTCGTTCACCCAGACCTCGGTGTCGTACCCCTCGATGCCTGCCTCCTCGATCGTGTCGAGGAGTTCCTTCCGCTCCTTCTTGTCCAGCATCCCGAGGGAGTCGTTGCTCTCCATCATCTCCGAGACGGTGAGCGTGCCCTTGTAGTGCTGGGTCTGAACGCCGTCGACCTTCTGCGGGCCGACGTGCTTGAGGTTGGGCGACTCAAGCAGCATCGCCAGCTGCTGTGCCGGGTCCTGGTTCATGTCGTCCAGGCCGTTGGTCATCTGCTTCGTGAGGTCTTCGTCGCCGGACTCCTTGGCCATGGCGGCCAGGTCCAGCTTCATCCAGCGCTTGCCGTCCATGTCCGCGCTGGCGGCCTCGCCCATGTCCATGTACATGACGTTGTCCCGCCAGAGCATCCGGATCTGGTCCGGGGCCTCCGGTGCGGACTCCAGGGCCGAGCCCGTCATCGTGACGTCCATGACGGTCGGGTCCCAGCCCATGACGCCAGAGAGCTTCATCTCGCCGCCGCCCTCGATGCCATCCGGCATCTCGACCGACAAGTCGATCTTGGCGGACTTGGCGCCCGCGGTCTTCTCGTACGCGGCCGTGAGGACCTCCGTCGCCGTCGAACGCGACTGGTTCTCCTCGGCCCACTTCCCCGCGACTCCGTCGGCGCTGTCACTGCCGCAGCCCGCGACGCCCACCATGGCCGCCGAAGCCACCAGTGCCACTCCGGCCCGCCGGTATGCGTGTAGCCCCATGATTCCCACCCCTGTGTGATGTTGTTCCTTCTGGACGCTATCGCATGGGTCCGACATCGCGAACCGAAAAAAGCCGGGCCCCGCACCCCTCGAAGGAGGTGCGGGGCCCGGCCACGCTTCAGCGCGCCGTCAGTGTCAGACGGCGGCCGGGTCCTCCTCGACGAGGAGGTTCCGGGTGCGGTTCGAGTCCAGCGGAATGCCGGGGCCCATCGTGGTGGCGATGGCGGCCTTCTTGATGTAGCGGCCCTTGGCTGCGGACGGCTTCAGGCGCAGGATCTCCTCCAGCGCGGCGCCGTAGTTCTCCACCAGCTGGGTGTCGTCGAAGGACACCTTGCCGATGATGAAGTGCAGGTTCGAGTGCTTGTCGACGCGGAACTCGATCTTGCCGCCCTTGATGTCGTTGACAGCCTTGACGACATCGGGGGTGACGGTGCCGGTCTTCGGGTTCGGCATCAGACCACGCGGGCCGAGGACGCGGCCGAGGCGGCCGACCTTGCCCATGAGGTCCGGGGTGGCGACGACGGCGTCGAAGTCCAGACGGCCCTTCGACACCTCGTCGATGAGCTCGTCGGAGCCGACGATGTCGGCGCCCGCGGCGAGCGCGGCCTCGGCACGGTCACCGGTCGCGAAGACCAGGACCCGGGCGGTCTTACCGGTGCCGTGCGGGAGGTTCACGGTGCCACGGACCATCTGGTCGGCCTTGCGCGGGTCAACGCCCAGACGCATGGCGACCTCGACGGTGCCGTCGAACTTGGTGGAGGAGGTCTCCTTGGCGAGACGGACGGCCTCGAGCGGGGCGTAGAGCTTGTCCCGGTCGATCTTCGCGTCCGCAGCGCGGAGAGTCTTGCTGCGCTTCACTGCTACTCCTGGAGTTCAGGGATGGAGTTGTGGTACGGGCCAGCGCTGGCCCTGCCACAGGGGTTACGACGGGGTGGGTGTCAGCCCTCGACCGTGATGCCCATGGAACGGGCGGTACCCGCGATGATCTTGGACGCGGCGTCCAGGTCGTTCGCGTTGAGGTCTTCCATCTTGGTCTGCGCGATCTCGCGGATCTGCGCCTCGGTGACCTTGGCGACCTTGGTCTTGTGGGGCTCGCCGGAGCCCTTCTCGACACCCGCGGCCTTGAGGATCATCTTCGCGGCCGGCGGAGTCTTGGTGATGAAGGTGAAGGAGCGGTCCTCGTAGACCGTGATCTCCACCGGCACGACCCAACCGCGCTGCGACTCGGTCGCGGCGTTGTAGGCCTTGCAGAACTCCATGATGTTGACGCCGTGCTGGCCCAGCGCGGGGCCGACCGGCGGAGCCGGGTTGGCCGCACCGGCCTGGATCTGGAGCTTGATAAGCCCCGTGACCTTCTTCTTCTTGGGAGGCATTGCTCTCTCCGGGTCCTAGTGAGAGTGTTCCGCCGCCGTCCGGTCATCCGGATGGAGGCATACCGCACAACGATAACGGGTATCTCTGCGCAGCTAAAAACCGAGCAGGTCAGACCGGCTTTGGCAGCCCGTCTGACCTGGTCGGAAGCGGTGTTCCAGAAGTCAGTTCTTCTGGATCTGGTCGAAGCTCAGCTCGACCGGGGTCTCGCGGCCGAAGATCTCGACGAGGCCCTTGACCTTCTTCGAGTCGGCGTTGATCTCGTTGATGGTCGCCTGCAGCGTCGCGAACGGTCCGTCGGTGACGGTGACCGCGTCGCCGACCTCGAAGTCCAGCACCTGGACCTCGACCTTGCGGTGCGGCGCCGGCTTGCCCTCGGCCTCGGCGGCCTCACGGGCGGCCTTCTCCTCGGCCTCCGGGGCGAGCATCTTGACGATCTCGTCGAGGGTCAGCGGGTACGGGTCGTAGGCGTTGCCCACGAAGCCGGTGACGCCGGGAGTGTTGCGGACGACGCCCCAGGACTCGTTCGTCAGGTCCATGCGCACCAGCACGTAGCCGGGGAGCTTGTTCTGACGGACCGTCTTGCGCTCGCCGTTCTTGATCTGGGCGACTTCTTCCTGCGGCACCTCGGCCTGGAAGATGAAGTCCTCGACGTTGAGCGAGACGGCGCGCTGCTCGAGGTTGGTCTTCACGCGGTTCTCGTAACCGGCGTAGGTGTGGATGACGTACCACTCACCGGGGAGGGTGCGGAGCTCTTCGCGCAGGGCCGCGATCGGGTCGACCGGCTCGGCGGGCTCGACTGCCTCGTCCTCGACTGCCTTCTCCTCGGCCGCCTCGTCCTCGGCTGCTTCGGCCTGGGGCGCCTCGGTGGCGTCCTCGGCGTCCGCGACGCTCTCGGACTCACCCTCGACGTGCAGGGCGGCCTTCTCCGCGGGCACGCCCGCGGCGGCGTCGGCAGCCTCGGCCTGGTCCGGGTCCACGGAATCCGCCGCCTCGACGATGCCGACCTGGTCCGCTACGGACTGGGCAGCGTCCCCGCGAGGCTCAGCGGCGTCATTCACGTTCGGGTCAGACACTGTGGCTGCTTCTTCCTGGATACCTATGGGTGGAACGCGCGAAGAGGGGCACCGGAGACGGCGCCCTTCGCTCGCCTTCTAGCCGAAGACGTACTTGACGGCTTCCGCGAAGCCGAAGTCAACCGTCATCACGAACGCGATCATGACGACTACGAAGATAATGACCACTGTGGTGTAAGTGGTGAGCTGATGGCGAGTCGGCCAGACGACCTTGCGGAGCTCCGCAACGATCTGTCGATAGAAGAGCGCGAAGCGACCGAACAGGCCCTTCTTGGCGCGCTTGCCGCCCTTGCGGCCCTTCTTCTTGTCTGCCTCATCCGGAGCATCAGGCATGTCGATGGAGCCCACGGCGTCCGTCACTCGTCCTCACCTGATTCCGGGTCGTGGCCGTGCCGCGCCCGGTTGAGCCGCACGGCTGTGCATTGCAGTACGTACATGCGCACACATCCTGGCGAAAGGCGTGTGTAGCAGGGCCGGAGGGACTTGAACCCCCAACCGCTGGTTTTGGAGACCAGTGCTCTACCAATTGAGCTACGACCCTTTGATTTCCCCCAACGTACCGCATCCGCCCAAGTGCACGGAGTGCGCGTGGTGAGTGCGGCCGGTGAGGGCCAACGAGTGAAGAGTGTACGTGGTCCGCGCCTCGGCGTCGAACAGCTTCCGCGCCACCCGCCGATGAATCCCGAGTGCCACGGGTCTTTCCGGTCTGGAACGATGGGGTCCATGAGCGCTGCAACTCCTCCGACCGACCGCCGGGTCTCCGCCCGCATCGGTGCGATCTCCGAGTCCGCCACCCTCGCCGTCGACGCCAAGGCCAAGGCTCTCAAGGCCGCCGGGCGCCCGGTGATCGGCTTCGGCGCGGGCGAGCCTGACTTCCCCACGCCGGACTACATCGTCGAGGCCGCCATCGAGGCCTGCCGCAACCCGAAGTACCACCGCTACACGCCGGCCGGCGGGCTCCCCGAGCTCAAGGCCGCCATCGCCGCGAAGACGCTGCGCGACTCCGGCTACGAGGTCGAGGCCGCCAACGTCCTGGTCACCAACGGTGGCAAGCAGGCGATCTACGAGGCCTTCGCCACGATCCTGGACCCGGGCGACGAGGTCATCGTCCCGACCCCGTACTGGACCACCTACCCCGAGTCGATCCAGCTCGCGGGCGGCGTCCCGGTGTTCGTGACCGCGGACGAGACGACCGGCTACCGCGTCTCCGTCGAGCAGCTCGAGGCCGCCGTCACGGCGAACACCAAGGTCCTGCTGTTCGTCTCGCCGTCCAACCCGACCGGCGCCGTCTACTCGCGCGCCCAGGTCGAGGAGATCGGCCGCTGGGCCGCCGAGAAGGGCCTGTGGGTCCTGACCGACGAGATCTACGAGCACCTCGTGTACGGCGACGCGGAGTTCGCCTCGCTCCCGGTGGTCGTCCCCGAGCTGCGCGACAAGTGCATCATCGTGAACGGCGTGGCCAAGACGTACGCGATGACCGGCTGGCGGGTGGGCTGGGTGGTCGGCCCCAAGGACGTCGTGAAGGCCGCGACCAACCTCCAGTCGCACGCCACCTCCAACGTGTCGAACGTGGCCCAGGCCGCGGCCATCGCGGCCGTCTCCGGAGACCTGACCGCCGTGGCCGAGATGCGTACGGCCTTCGACCGGCGCCGCCAGACCATGGTGCGGATGCTGAACGAGATCGACGGCGTGTTCTGCCCGGAGCCCGAGGGCGCCTTCTACGCCTACCCCTCGGTGAAGGGCCTGCTCGGCAAGGAGATCCGCGGCAAGCGCCCCGCCACGTCGGTGGAGCTGGCCGCGCTGATCCTGGACGAGGTCGAGGTCGCGGTGGTCCCGGGCGAGGCCTTCGGTACGCCCGGCTACCTGCGGCTTTCGTACGCCCTGGGTGACGAGGACCTCGTCGAGGGTGTCTCGCGGGTGCAGAAGCTGCTGGCCGAAGCGCGCTGACTGCCCCCCTGACCGCGCCTTTGGCGCACCTTTCGTGCGGGTCCCCGGCTTCGGCCGGGGACCCGTTTGTTCGTTCGGGCCGGTCCCTCGTGGGAGAAAGCGGCTACCCGGACGGCGGTTTCGTACGGCAAGATCTGCGAATGGCGCACGTACGTGATCTGACCCAGCTGCCCAAGGCCCATCTGCACCTGCACTTCACCGGGTCGATGCGGCCCTCGACCCTGCTGGAGCTCGCCGACAAATACGGCGTCCATCTGCCTGACGCGCTGACCAGCGGTGAGCCGCCGCAGCTGCGGGCGACCGACGAGCGCGGCTGGTTCCGCTTCCAGCGGCTGTACGACATGGCCCGCTCCTGTCTGCGGCAGCCGGAGGACATCCAGCGGCTGGTGCGGGAGGCCGCGCAGGAGGATCTCGCGGACGGCTCGGGCTGGCTGGAGATCCAGGTCGATCCGACGTCGTACGCACCGCGGCTCGGTGGGCTGATTCCGGCGCTGGAGATCATCCTGGACGCGGTCGATGCGGCGTCCCGGGAGACCGGGCTCGGGATACGGGTGCTGGTGGCGGCGAACCGCATGAAGCACCCGCTGGACGCGCGGACGCTGGCGCGGCTCGCGGTGCGGTACGCGGACCGCGGGATCGTCGGCTTCGGGCTCTCCAACGACGAGCGGCGCGGCCTGGCCAGGGACTTCGACCGGGCCTTCGCGATCGCCCGCGAGGGCGGGCTGCTCGCGGCCCCGCACGGCGGCGAGCTCACCGGGCCCGCGTCGGTGCGGGACTGCCTGGACGACCTGGACGCGTCACGGATCGGGCACGGCGTACGGGCCGCCGAGGACCCCCGGCTGCTGCGGCGGCTGGCGGAGCGCGGCGTGACCTGCGAGGTCTGCCCGGCGTCGAACGTCGCCCTCGGGGTCTACGAGAAGCCCGAGGACGTACCGCTGCGCACGCTGTACGACGCCGGGGTGCCGATGGCGCTGGGCGCCGACGACCCGCTGCTCTTCGGGTCACGGCTGGCCGCGCAGTACGAGATCGCGCGCACCCGGCACGGCTTCGACGACGCCGAGCTCGCGGAGCTGGCACGGCAGTCGGTACGGGGCTCGGCCGCGCCCGTGGACGTACAGCAGAAGCTGCTGTACGGGATCGATGCCTGGCTGGCGGACTGAGGGCGCTAGGTGCTAGCCCGCCAGGCGCCAGGCGGGCTACAGGGCGACTCCGATGGTCACCGGTTCGTTGACGAGGGTGACGCCGAAGGCGTCCCGTACGCCGGTGACGACCTCGCGGGCGAGCGCGAGCAGGTCTTCGGTGGTGGCCTCGCCGCGGTTGGTGAGGGCCAGAGTGTGCTTGGTGGAGATCCTGGCCGGGCCCGTGCCGTAGCCCTTGGTGAACCCGGCCTTGTCGATCAGCCACGCCGCGGAGGTCTTGGTGCGGCCCTCGCCCGCCGGGTACGCGGGCGGGGTGACATCCGGGCCGAGACGCGTCGCTACGCGCGCGTGGAAGGCGGCCAGCTCATCGGCGTCGAGGATCGGGTTGGTGAAGAACGACCCGGCCGACCAGGTGTCGTGGTCCTCGGGGTCGAGCACCATGCCTTTCCCCGAGCGCAGCTTCAGTACCGTCTCGCGCGCAGTGGCCAGAGGGACACGATCGCCCGCCCCGACGCCGAGGACGCGAGCCGTCTCCGGGTACTTCAGGGGCGCGCTCAGGCCGTCGGCGTCCTCCAGCTCGAAGCGGACGCGGAGGACGACATAGCGGCTGGGGTCGGCCTTGAAGCGGCTGTGGCGGTACGCGAAGGCGCACTCGGCGTTCGTCAGGGTGACCGTCTGGTCGGTCCTGCGGTCGTAGGCGACCACCTCGGTGATGACCGAGGAGACCTCCTGGCCGTACGCGCCGACGTTCTGGATCGGCGTGGCCCCGGCGGAGCCGGGGATCCCGGCGAGGCACTCGATGCCCGCGAGGCCCGCGTCGACGGTGCGGGCGACGGCGTCGGTCCACACCTCACCGGCCGCCAGCTCCAGCCGCGTGCCGTCGAGCGTGAAGCCGGTGGTGGCGATCCGCAGTGCGGTTCCGGCGAAGCCCTGGTCGCCGATGACCAGGTTGCTGCCACCGCCGATGACCAGCAGTTCGGTCCCCGCGGCGTCCGCCTCGCGGACGGCGGCGACCACCTCGGCGTCGGTCGTCGCGGTGATCAGTCGGGTCGCGGGGCCACCGAGGCGGAAGGTGGTCAGCGGGGCGAGGGGGGCGTCGTGGAGTTCCTGCACGGGCTCAAGGGTACGAGAACGGCCCCGCGGGTCAGGGCGGGGCCGTTACCGGGGCGCGCGGACGGGCGGTTCAGGCGGGTACCTTCGTGCGCTCATCGGGGCGCGCGACCGCCGCGGGCGCCTGCTCCCGGGACGGGATGAGCAGCGCCACCAGGGCCGCCACCCCGACGGTCGCCGCGCCCAGCCACAGCGCGGGCGCCAGCCCGTCCACGAAGTGCCGCGGCGGCCCATAGCCGCCCCGCGCCGAGAAGACCGCGGCGAGGACCGCGATGCCGAGCGCGCCGCCCAGTTCCCGCAGGGCGTTGCTCGCGCCGGAGGCCATGCCCTGCTCGGCTTCGCTGACGGTGCTCATGACGACGTTGGCGGCCGGGGCGAAGTACAGCGCCATCCCGATGCCGCTGACGATGAGCGCGGGCAGCTGTGCCGCGTACGAGACGTCGACGGCGACCACCGCCGCGTACAGCCCGAGGCCGATGGCCTGGAGTGCGAGGCCGGTCACGACGATCGGGCGGCCGCCGACGCGGTCCGAGAGCGCGCCCGCGATCGGGGCGACGAGCAGCGGCATCGCGGTCCAGGGCAGCATCCGGACGCCCGTGTCCATCGGCGAGTAGCCGCCGACGTTCTGCAGGAACTGGCTGAGCAGAAAGATCGAGCCGAACATGCCGAGGAACATCAGCAGGCTGGCGGTGTTGATCGCGGCGAAGCCACGGTTACGGAAGAGCCGCATGGGAAGCAGCGGGGCCTGGTGGTGGATGCCGTGGTGGATGAAGCCGCCCAGCAGCGCGCTGCCCACGATCAGGCCGGTCAGTACGGGTGTGCTGGTCCAGCCGTCGGCGTTGCCGCGGATGACGGCGTAGACGATGCCGAAGAGTCCGGCGCTGGCGAGGGCGGTACCGGGGATGTCCAGGCGGGCGTTCGGTCCGTAGGACTCGGGGAGGCGGAGCCGGATGAGGGGCAGTAGCGCGAGGCCGATGGGCACGTTGAGCCAGAAGATCCACTGCCAGGAGAGGTGCTCGGTGACGGCGCCCCCGACCAGCGGCCCGAAAGCGACGGCGAGGCCCTGGACCGCGCCCCAGATGCCCAGGGCCATGCCGCGCTTGGCGGCGGGGACGGCCGCGGTGAGCAGCGTCAGGGTGAGCGGCATCAGGATCGCCCCGCCGACGCCCTGGAGGGCGCGGGCCGCGATGAGGCCGCCGATGCCGGAGACGAGGGCGGCGGCGGCTGAGGCGACGGTGAAGACGGTGAGGCCGACCATCAGCATCCTGCGGCGGCCGAAGCGGTCGCCGAGTGCGGCGCCGAGCATCAGCAGGACCGCGAAGGTGAGGGTGTAACCGCTGACGGTCCACTCCAGGTCTTCCAGGCTGCCGCCGAGGTCCTCGCGGATCGACGGCAGGGCCGTGACGACGACCAGGTTGTCGAGAGCCCCCATGAAGCTGGCGGCGCTGGTGATGACGAGCGCCCAGGTGATGCTGACGCGCTGTGGCGTTCGCTGTTTCATGACTCCCCCTGATTCCATGACTCCCCCTACAAACAATTAGTTATTGATCACTAACTTTCCTGGACAGGAAAGCGCCGCCCGCCCCACAGGGCCCGTACCCGTACCCCCACCTACTCCGAGGACGGCAACCCGGCGAAGCCGGACCACACCCGGTGCTCCGGCGGGAAGCCCAGCGAGACCAGGGTGTTGATGAGCATCCCGTAGGCGAGGAAGGACGTGGTCTCCTCGGTGTCCGCCCCCAGGAGCAGATGCGAGGAATCCCACAGCTCAAGCCAGGCCGCGCGGACCCCTTCGCCGAACTCACGGTCCCCGGCAGCCTCGGCCGAGGCCACCGCGACGAAGATCTGCATCTGCATCAGCAGCGCGTCGGGGTCAGCGAGCAGCTTCTGGTACGCGTCGGCCATGGCCGTATGGACTTCCTCGGGCGGCACGTCGCGCGCCGCGTCCGCCATCACCCGGCGGATGTCCTCCAGGCATCGGGTCGCGGCGGCGAGGAACAGCTCCTGCTTGTTCTTGAAGAGCCGGAAGAGGTACGGCTGCGAGACGCCGACACGCTTGGCGATCACCTCCGTGGAGGTTCCCTTGTAGCCACCGCGCGCGAACTCGGTGATCGCCGCGCGGATGACGTTCTCGCGCCGCTCTTCCGCTGTCATCCTGACCATGTGACCAAGTTAGTGACCAATCACTAACAGAGTCAAGGGGAGTAAGGGGCACCCGCAATGGCGAGCGCCCCTTACACACCTCACGCGTAGCCGGATGTCAGGCCAGCCGTACGACCGCCCGAGCCATCCCCAGAACCTTCTGCCCCGCGCTCATCGCGGTCAGGTCAACCCGCACCCGGTTGTCGTCCAGCTTGGCCGCGACCTTGCCGCTGACCTCGATGACCGCCCCCTGGTCGTCGTTGGGGACCACGACCGGCCTGGTGAAGCGGACGCCGTACTCGGCCACCGCGCCCGGGTCGCCCACCCAGTCCGTCACCACGCGGGCCGCCTCGGCCATGGTGAACATGCCGTGCGCGATGACGTCCGGTAGGCCGACCTCACGCGCGAACTTCTCGTTCCAGTGGATCGGGTTGAAGTCGCCGGAGGCACCCGCGTACCGCACCAGCGTGGCACGGGTCACGGGGAAGGTCTGCGGCGGCAGCTCGGTGCCGACCTCGACGTCCTCGTACGAGATCTTCACCGACGAACTCGTCATCGTCATGCCTCCTCCTCCGCCGCGCGTGCCACCAGCTTGGTGAAGGCGGTCACGACGTGCTCGCCCGCCTCGTCGTGGACCTCACCGCGGATGTCCAGGATGTCGTTGCCCGCCATGGACTTGATCGCCTCGATGGTCGAGGTGACCGTCAGCCGGTCCCCGGCACGCACCGGGCGGGTGTACGCGAACTTCTGGTCGCCGTGCACCACCCGGCTGTAGTCCAGGCCGAGCTGCGGGTCCTGGATGACCTGACCGGCCGCCTTGAAGGTGATCGCGAAGACGAAAGTCGGCGGGGCGATCACATCCACATGACCGAGCGCCTTGGCCGCTTCCGGGTCCGTATAGGCGGGGTTGGTATCGCCCACCGACTCGGCGAATTCGCGGATCTTCTCCCGGCCGACCTCATAGGGGTCGGTGGGCGGGTAGGTCCGTCCAACGAAGGACTGGTCGAGCGCCATGGGCTCGGCACCTCCTGCAACAGAGTCGATGTCCAACAGAGTGGATCAGAGTCGAGACAAACGACGCGAGGCCGCCCCCCGCAAAGGGGACGGCCTCGTGTACGAGCCTGTTCTAGCGCGTTTCGCGGTGCGCGCGGTGCGCGTTGCAACGCGGGCAGTGCTTCTTCATCTCAAGACGGTCCGGGTTGTTACGCCGGTTCTTCTTGGTGATGTAGTTCCGCTCCTTGCACTCCACGCAGGCCAGCGTGATCTTCGGGCGGACGTCGGTGGCAGCCACGTGAGTGCTCCTTGGACGGACAGATGATCGGATGAACGCAGACTAGAGTAGCCGATCGGAGGACCGACCCCACAATCGGCTACTGTTCGTAGCGGTGACCGGACTTGAACCGGTGACACAGCGATTATGAGCCGCTTGCTCTACCGACTGAGCTACACCGCTTTGACGCGAGCCCCCTCACCCGAAGGCGAGGGTGCCGCACATCAGAGCCCCAATACGGAATCGAACCGTAGACCTTCTCCTTACCATGGAGACGCTCTACCGACTGAGCTATTGGGGCGAGCGATGAAGACATTACACGGTGGGCTGCCGATCGCCCAAATCCGTTTCGATGCGGCAACCTCCCCCGCCTCTCCCGTCTCCCCCGCCTCAGACGCCGCACGTCGGCATGGCTACCGGCATGACTACCGACGTGACTACCGGTATGACTATTCGGGCTCCTCCCCGAACCTCCTCGAAGCCGACCGCCGCGCGTCCTAGGCTCGCGTCAGCTGCGTGATCTTGCCGTGGCTGCCCTGATCTCCACCTCCAGGAGCGCGATGCCCGACAGTCAGCCGCAGCCGCCGCGCCGTGACGAGGCCACCGACGACACCACCTCACTGCTGCTCTGCGGCGCCCGGCTCACCGACGGCAGGACCGTGGACGTGCGGCTCGGGGGCGGGCGCATCGAAGCGGTCGGGACCGCGGGCAGCCTCACCCCCACCGCGCACGCCGCGCGGGTGGACCTCGACGGCTATCTGCTGCTGCCCGCTCCCGCGGAGCCGCACGCGCACGGCGACACGGTGCTCTCCGCGGACACCGAGGGCCCGGTCTCGTACGAGACGCCGGACGTCCAGCGGCGTACCACCGAAGGCGCGCTGCTGCAGCTCGGGCACGGCGCCACGGCGCAGCGCTCGCACGTCCGGATCGGTGATGTGGCGGGCCTCGGCGCGCTGGAGGCGGTGCTCCAGGCGCGCCGGTCGCTGCGCGGGCTCGCCGATCTGACGGCCGTGGCGATGCCCCGGCTGCTCACCGGGACCGCGGGGGCCGACGGTCTGGCGATGCTGCGGGACGCGGTCAAGATGGGCGCTGGTGTGGTGGGCGGCTGCCCCGACCTCGACCCCGACCCGACCGGGTACGTGGAAGCCGTCCTGGAACTCGCGGCCGAGCACGGCTGCCCGGTCGACCTGCACACGGACGGCGGGGATCCGGCCCGGCTGGCGCGGCTCGCGGCGATGGCGGGCGGACTTCGGCCCGGCGTGACGGTCGGCCCGTGCGGCGGGCTCGGCAGGGCGCCGGCCGAGGTGGCGTCCCGTACCGCCGAGGCACTCGCCGCGGCCGGGGTGTCGGTGGCCTGCCTGCCGCAGGGCGACTGCGGGGCGCTGGGCCGGCGCGGCACGGCGGCGGCGCCCGTACGGCTGCTGCGAGCCGCTGGGGTGCGGGTGGCCGCGGGGAGCGGGGCGCTGCGGGACGGGGCGAACCCGGTGGGGCGCGGGGACCCGCTGGAGGCCGCGTATCTGCTGGCCACCCAGCACGGGCTGGTGCCCGATGAGGCGTACGACGCGGTCAGCGCGGCGGCGCGGGAGACGCTGGGGCTGCCCGAGGTGCGGGTGGAGGCCGGTTTCCCGGCCGAACTCCTCGCCGTACGGGGCGATCGCCTCGCGGGGGCGCTGTCGCTCGCGTACAGCCGGATCGTGGTGCACCGGGGGCGGGTGGTGGCGCGGACCAGCGCGGTCCGCGAGTACTGCGACTCGGCGGTCGCGGTGGCGCTCGATCTGCCCCGGCAGGGCCGCTCGAAGGGCCCGGGACCCTCGTGAACCACGTCGCGGGGAGGGCGCGTTCGGTGTTGCGCGGCGCGGGCGCCCGGCGCGGCGTACGGTCGGAGGCATGCGCATTGTCATCGCAGGCGGACACGGACAGATCGCGCTGCGCCTTGAGCGACTGCTCAGCGCGCGCGGCTACGAGGTCGCGGGCCTGATCCGCGACCTCGACCAGGGCGACGACCTACGGGAAGCGGGTGCGGAACCCGTCCTGTGCGACCTGGAATCGGCCTCGGTCGAGGAGGTCGCGGCCCACCTCCAGGGCGCCGCCGCGGCGGTCTTCGCGGCTGGTGCGGGGCCCGGCAGCGGCGCCGGGCGCAAGGACTCCGTGGACCGGGCGGCCGCGGTCCTCTTCGCCGAGGCCGCGGAGCGCGCCGGGGCCCGCCGGTACATCGCGGTCTCCGCGATGCGTGCCGACCCGTCCCACGAGGGCGACGAGGTCTTCGACGCCTATCTGCGCGCCAAGGGCGAGGCGGACGCCTACGTACGCACGCGCAAGGGTCTGGACTGGACGATCCTGCGCCCCGGCTTGCTGACCAACGACGCCCCCACCGGCCTGGTGCGCCTGGAGGCTTCCACCGGCCGAGGGCCGATCCCGCGCGACGACGTGGCGGCGGTGATCGCCGAACTGGTGGAGTCCCCGGCGACGGCGGGCCTGACCTTGGAGCTGATCAGCGGCACGATCCCGATCGCGGTCGCGGTGAAGGACGTCGCGGGCAACTGAGCGCGACTCAACTCGGTGAAGAATCAGTGCTGTTGGGCAATTCTTCAGCGCGCCCTCCCCTACCCTGGCGGGGCACAGTTCAACTGGCCGCGCAACTGGTCGCGCCGCTCGGACACCTCGGAGGGCAGATGGACCCCGCCGTGATCGGAGCGAGGCTCGCGTCGAGCATCGTGGGCCCGCTGGTGCGGAAGCTGTTTCTCTCCGAAGGCCCCGGCGCCGGACTGGTCGACAAACCCGTGCGCGTATCCCGGCTCGTATCCTTCCGCGGTGAGAAGCGCACGCTGACCGACGACGATCTGTACACGATCGCGGAGGAACTCGTCGGGCGCGCCTCCCAGTCGACCGACGCGGGAGAGTCACTGCCCTCCTTCGAGAAGCGGGCCGTCGCCCACGCCGTAGCGGACTCGCTGCGTGCCATGGAGACGCTCGACATGGACGATGTGCAGGCCGTACGCCTCGGACACCTGGAGCTCTCCCATCATCTCCGCACCCAGAACAGGGCGGCCACCCTCGGCCTGTCGAGCGACGCGGTCGCCCTGCACGCGAGGGTGATGAACACCGCCTGCCTGCACATCCTGAACTTCTTCACGCAGCGGTCCACGTTTGTCCCCCGCACGCTGCTCGAACAGACCCGCAGGCTCGACGAACTGACGCAGAAAATCGACTCGATGATCGCGCGGTCGCCGTCCCCGGCAGACCTGCGCTTCGAGGAACGCTATGCCCACTACATCGCGAGCAAGCACGGCAAGCTGAACATCTTCGGACTCGATCTGTCCGGGGCACCGGAGGCGTGGCGGCTCGACGTGGCCTATCTCAGCCTGGACGCGGCCAGTGGCGCCCGGAACGCCGTGCCCACCCTGGTCTCGGCCGACCATGTCCTCGCGGACCGCAATCGCGTACTCCTCCGTGGCGTGGCCGGGTCCGGGAAGACCACTCTCGTGCAGTGGCTGGCGGTCTCCACCGCGCGCAAGGCCCTCGACGAAAGCCTGCTGTACCTCTACGGACTCGTGCCGTTCGTCCTGCCGCTGCGCACCCTGACGCGAGGTGGTTCCTCCCTCCCCGCGCCCGACGAGTTCCTGTCCACGGTGGACTGCCCCATCGCCAGCCTCCAGCCCCCGGGGTGGTTCGACAGGGTGCTGCGAGCGGGCCGTGGGCTCATCCTGATCGACGGCATCGACGAGATCCCCGAGAACGACCGCAGCGACGCCCGCCGCTGGCTTCGGGACCTCCTCAGCGTCTATCCCGCCAACCGGTGGCTGGTCACCTCCAGGCCATCGGCCGTACGCGAGCACTGGCTGGTCGATGACGACTTCGCCGAGCTGGACCTCGCCCCCATGAGCCGGGACAACGTCGCCGAGTTCGTCAAGCGGTGGCACAAGGCGGCGGGCATGAGCGACCGCTACGCCCTGGAGTTGCTCCGCGCGGTCCGCGCCAAACCGGATCTGAGCCGGATCGCCACCAACCCCCTGATGTGCGCCCTGGTCTGCGCCCTCCATCAGGACCGCCGCGGCTACCTTCCCGAAGGCCGCAAGGAGCTCTACGACGCGGCCCTCTCCATGGTGCTGTTCCGGCGTGATCGCGAGCGCGGTGTCTCCCCGTCAGGACGGATTCGCCTCAGTGAGGCCGAGCACATCCAGCTGATCCAGAAGCTGGCCTACTGGATGATCCGCAACGGCCGATCCGAGATGTACCGCACCGACGCGGTGAAGCTCCTGGGCCAGGCCCTGTCGGCGATGCCGCGCGTCGCCGAGCAGGGCACTCCGGAGGACATCTACCGCCACCTGCTGGTCCGCAGCGGTCTGCTCCGGGAACCCAGCACGGAGTCGATGGATTTCATCCACCGGACCTTCCAGGACTACCTCGGGGCCAAAGCGGCGGTCGAGGAGATCGATTTCGAGTTCCTCATCGCGCACGCCCATCTGGACCAGTGGGAGGACGTCATCAGAATGGCCGTCGCCCACGCACGTCCCACCGAGCGGACCCGCCTGCTCACCGGCCTCATCAGACGCGAGGACGCCTCGCCGCAAGGCATGAACCGCCTCCACCTCCTCGCGGCCGCCTGCCTGGAGCACGCCACCGAGCTCGACCCGGAGGTGCGGGCCGAAGTCCAGCAGCGGGCCAGCGCCCTGATCCCGCCCCGCTCGGCGGACCAGGCTCGTGCGCTGGCCGAGGTCGGGCCCGTCGTCCTGGACCTGCTGCCGGGCCCCCGGCAGCTTCCGCCGCGGCCGCGCGAGGCGCAGCCGTACGCCACGGAGGAGCAGGAGGCTAGCCGGAAGGCGGAGCAGGCCGCGTACCAGGCCGTAGCCGACGAGGCGTACTTCACCGTGCTGTCGGCCACCCGCATCGCGACCGACGCGGCGATCGCCGTGCTCGCCCGGTACCGGAGCCATCCGGACCTTCGGGTACGTACCGAGCTCGCCCGGGCGTGGAGCCGGTTCGACACCGACCTGTACGGCCAGGAGGTGGTCGCCGATCTCACGGAGGACGACCTCTACTTTCCCGTATCCAACCTGGAGCAGCTCAGCGCGCTCAACACGTTCGGCGGCCGCTCCCACATCAAGGTCTCCGGTGAGATCACCACCGCGGACTTCCGCGGCCTCCACAACATCCGGGACTGCCTGACCCACTTGTGGGTGGAGGCCGACATGGGACGCGCCTGGGGTTGGCTGGCCAGCTTTCCCCGCGTGCACTCACTCACCATCGACACGCCTCACCCACGCGTGGATGTCAGCACGCTGAAGGAGGTGTCGTCGCTGCTCACCATCCGCGTGCCGGAGGGTGTCATCGTCACCGGGGCTGACGATCTGCCACGGTCCATGGCGGTCGTGCACGGACGCCTCAACGCCCTCTGAGGGGTCACAGGCGCCGACCGTCGAGCACACACCCCGTACCACCCCCGTACCTCGAACGGGCCCGCCCGCCTTGCCGTGCCCGTGCGGCTGCGTCCGTAGTGGAGGCATGACAGCGGAATCGGCCGAGGAGCACCGGAGGAAGACCGGGATGAAGACCGGGAAGAAGACGACGAGACGGACGAGGGTGGGCGTGGCGGTGGCGACTGTCGCGCTGCTCGCCGCAGTGGGCGGCTGCGGCGACGATGACGACAACGGCGACGCCGGGGCGTCGCCGAGCCCCACCGCGTCCCCCACGGCGACGCAGTCGCCCACGGAATCGCCCACCGCGACGGCCGAGGCCGACGAGGCGGCGACCGTGATGGTGCGCGAGGCGGGCGATCTGGGGCCGATCCTGACCGACGGCGAGGGGCTCACGCTCTACCTCTTCGAGGCGGACGAGGGCGAGGAGTCCACCTGCAACGACGCGTGCGCGGTGGCCTGGCCGCCCCTGACGACGTCGGGCGATCCGCAGGCCGGGGAGGATGCCGACGCCGACCTGCTGGGTACGACGGAGCGGGATGACGGCAGTACCCAGGTCACGTACAACGGGCACCCGCTGTACTACTTCCAGAACGACAAGGAGCCCGGCGACACCACGGGCCAGGGCGTGGTGGGCTTCGGAGCCGCGTGGTTCGCCCTGACCGCCTCCGGCGACAAGGCCGAGGGCGACGCCCAGGACTCCGGCGACGACGACGCCGTCACCGGCGGCTACTGACACCCCCGCCTGACCGTACGACAATGGGCCCTTGGCCTGCGATAGTCGCAGGCCAAGGGCCCATTGTCTCGTGTGGCGGCGCCAGGATTCGAACCTGGGAAGGCTGAGCCGGCAGATTTACAGTCTGCTCCCTTTGGCCGCTCGGGCACACCGCCGGGTTTGCCGCCGTGGAGCCGCTTTGCGGCGGCTGTCCGTGGCAACGACGTAAACGATACCTGATGCCCAGGGGTGCTTCGCCACCCGATTGAACAGCGCTCCACGGACGGCTGGTGACTAGGCTTTGCGGGTGTGGGCCGGGCCACCGGCCGTACGTTCCGTCGAGCCGTCGCGCACGCGGACGAGCCCGCACGCATCCCCGAACCCCGAGTACAAGGAGCCACAGGACATGGCCGACTCCAGTTTCGACATCGTCTCGAAGGTCGAGCGGCAGGAGGTCGACAACGCCCTCAACCAGGCCGGCAAGGAGATCTCCCAGCGCTACGACTTCAGGAACGTCGGAGCCTCGATCGCCTGGTCCGGCGAGAAGATCCTGATGGAGGCGAATTCGGAGGAACGGGTCAAGGCGATCCTCGATGTCTTCCAGACCAAGCTGGTCAAGCGCGGGATCTCGCTGAAGGCCCTGGACGCCGGTGAGCCGCAGATCTCCGGCAAGGAGTACAAGATCTTCGCCTCGATCGAGGAGGGCATCTCCCAGGAGAACGCGAAGAAGGTCGCGAAGATCATCCGCGACGAGGGCCCGAAGGGTGTGAAGGCCCAGGTGCAGGGCGACGAGCTGCGGGTCAGCTCCAAGAGCCGGGACGACCTGCAGGCCGTACAGGCGCTGCTGAAGGGGCAGGACTTCGACTTCGCGCTGCAGTTTGTGAACTACCGGTGACGTTGGGCTGATTGAGCGGTTGGGCCAGAGACGCGAGAGGGCGGGCATCCCGGTGGGTGCCCGCCCTTCGCTCTGTCAGCCTTTCGCTTTCCGTCGGCCTTTCGCTGCCGTCAGCCCCGCGTTTTCTGTCAGGCGTGCGCTCTTTGTCAGCTCGGGTGTCAGCGTCGGGAGTTGCCGAACAGGAGGCGGTATCCGATCAGCAGGAGCAGTGCGCCGCCGATCGCGGACAGCCAGGTGGCCATGTCGTAGAACTCGTTGGCGATCGGGCGGTCGAGGAAGCGGGCCGAGACCCAGCCGCCGACGAACGCCCCGGCTATGCCGATCAGGACCGTGCCGATCAGGCCGCCAGGGTCGCGGCCGGGCAGCAGGATTTTCGCGATGGCGCCGGCTAGCAGCCCCAGAATGATCCAGCTGATGATGCCCATGCCGTGAACCTGCCCTTCGAGTTGCGCGGAGCTCGCCCTGTGGGCCTGTCTCTGCCGCTGGTGCGTCTTTGCCGCTGGTGCGTCTTTCCTGGAGGACGCATCGGTATGCGAGGGCGGTTGCGGGGATCAGTAGGGTGCGGCGCATGACACAGGAGCTGCGCCGGACGCTGGGCGTCACCGATGCGGTGATGATCGGCCTCGGGTCGATGCTGGGGGCCGGGATCTTCGCGGCGCTGGGGCCCGCGGCGGATGCCGCGGGGTCGGGGCTGCTGTTCGGGCTCGGGGTGGCGGCGGTGATCGCGTACTGCAACGCCGTGGCGTCGGCGCGGCTGGCGGCGCGGTATCCGGCGTCGGGTGGGACGTATGTGTACGGGCGTGAGCGGCTCGGGGAGTTCTGGGGGTATCTGGCCGGGTGGGCGTTCGTCGTCGGCAAGACGGCCTCCTGCGCGGCGATGGCGCTGACGGTCGGGGCGTACGTCTGGCCGGGACAGGCGCAGGCGGTGGCGGTGGCCGCGGTGGTGGCGCTGACCGCCGTGAACTACGGGGGCGTTCAGAAGTCGGCCTGGCTGACGCGGACGATCGTCGCGGGGGTGCTCGCGGTGCTGGCGGCGGTGGTCGTGGTGTGTGTGGGGTCGGGCGACGCGGAGTTCGCGCGGCTTGGCTCGGGGACCTACGGGGGCGTGGGCGGGGTGTTGCAGGCCGCTGGGCTGCTGTTCTTCGCCTTCGCGGGGTACGCGCGGATCGCGACGCTCGGCGAGGAGGTACGGGAGCCGGAGCGGACGATTCCGCGGGCGATCCCGCTGGCCCTCGGTATCACGCTGGTGGTGTACGCGGCTGTCGCGGTCGCGGTGCTCTCCGTACTGGGGTCGGACGGGCTCGCGGGGGCGACGGCGCCGCTGGCCGACGCCGTGCGGGCGGCGGGGGTGCCGGAGCTGGCGCCGGTGGTGCGGGTGGGTGCCGCGGTGGCGGCGCTCGGCTCTCTGCTCGCGCTGATCCTCGGCGTGTCGCGTACGTCGCTCGCCATGGCGCGGGACAGGCATCTGCCGGCCGCGCTCGCCGCCGTACACCCGCGCTTCCAGGTGCCGCACCGGGCGGAGCTGGCGGTGGGTGTCGTGGTCGTGGCGGTGGTTCTGGTGGCGGATGTGCGGGGCGCGATCGGCTTCTCGTCGTTCGGGGTGCTGATGTACTACGCGATCGCCAACGCCTCGGCCTGGACGCTTGGCCCTGGCGTACGGCGCGTACTGCCGGTGCTGGGTCTGGCCGGGTGCCTGGTGCTGGCCTTCGCGCTGCCGCTGTCGTCGGTGCTGACGGGGGCGGCGGTACTCGGGGTGGGCGCGGGGGCGTACGCGGTCAGGCGGCGGCTGAGGACTGGGCGAGCTGGCGGGCGGGCCGGGCACACCGGGGGCTAGCTTCGGCCTGGATATCCGGCTTCGGGCCGGATACTGGGGGCAGGGACCACTGCGGCTGTTCACGACGGAGGGCAACGACCATGAAGCTGATCAACCTGATTCTCAACCTCCTGTGGTTGATCTTCTGCGGGATCTGGATGGCGCTCGCCTACACCGTGGCCGCGCTCATCTGCTTCGTCCTGATCATCACGATCCCCTTCGGGATCGCCGCGCTGCGGAACGCCGTGTTCGTGCTGTGGCCCTTTGGGCGTACGACGGTGGAGAAGGCGGATGCCGGGACCCCGTCGCTGATCGGCAATGTGATCTGGATCATCGTCGCGGGCTGGTGGCTCACCATCGGTCACATCCTGACCAGCATCCCGCTGTTCCTGTCGATCATCGGCATCCCCTTCGGGTGGGCGAACCTGAAGCTGATCCCGATGGCACTGATGCCGCTGGGGCGGGAGATCGTGTCGACGGACCAGGCGTTCGGGGCGCGTAGCGGCTCCGGCTCCGGCTCCGGCTCCTGGTGAGCCCACCGCGCCACGTCGGCCGCCTCGCCCGCGTCGGCCGCGTCAGGTCTGGCGGCCCGCCATCTGCTCCAGACGGCTGATGCGTTCCGCCATCGGGGGGTGAGTCGAGAACATCTTCGCCATCCCCTGCCCCGGCCGGAAGGGGTTCGCGATCATCATGTGGCTGGCCGCCTCGATCTTGGGCTCGGGCGGCAGCGGCAACTGCCGGGTACCGGCCTCCAGTTTGCGCAGGGCGCTGGCCAGGGCCAGCGGATCGCCGGTGAGCTGAGCGCCGGACGCGTCCGCCTCGTACTCCCTGGAGCGGCTGATCGCCAGCTTGATGACGGACGCGGCGAGCGGGCCGAGGAGCATGATCAGCAGCATGCCGAGGATGCCGGGGCCGCCGCCGTTGTTGTTCGACCTCCCCGGCATCAGCCAGGCGAAGTTGACCAGAAACATGATCACTGAGGCGAGGGCGCCCGCGACCGAGGAGATCAGGATGTCGCGGTTGTAGACATGGCTGAGCTCATGGCCGATGACGCCGCGCAGCTCACGCTCGTCCAGGATTCGCAGGATGCCGTCGGTGCAGCAGACGGCGGCGTTGCGCGGATTACGGCCGGTGGCGAAGGCGTTCGGGGCCTCGGTGGGTGAGATGTACAGCCGCGGCATGGGCTGGCGGGCCTGGGTGGAGAGCTCCCGGACCATCCGGTAGAGCGCGGGCGCCTCGAACTCGCTGACCGGGCGGGCGCGCATGGCCTTCAGGGCGAGCTTGTCGCTGTTCCAGTACGCGTACGCGTTGGTGCCGATGGCGACGACGAGGGCGACGAGCAGGCCCGTACGCCCGAAGAAACTGCCGATGACGAGGATGAGCGCGGACAGTCCCCCGAGGAGCAGGGCAGTCTTCAGGCCGTTGTGGCGGCGGTGCACGGTGCGCCCTCCTGTGGTGCCGGTGGGGAACCCTTCACTGGCGGGTTTCCACTCTCCAGTGGACCTTCCCTTCCTGGTCAACGCCAGGCGGAGGGTGCTAGTTCCCTTGTGCGCACCGGGGGCGGTGTGGTCCGTACGGGTGAGGGGGCGGGGCCGTCAGAACAGCACGGTGGCCGAGAACCGCAGGACGAGTTGCGGCGCTCCGGACAGCACGATGCCAAGGACGGCCGTCAGCGCGATGGCCACGGTGAGGGGGGCCGGGGCGGCGGCGTGCCGTCGCCGTTCCGCTTCGCCCTCGCGCGCCTCCGCTCCCCGCGTCACCCCTTCGGGTGCGCGGAACAGGACCGCGGTCCACTGGAGGTAGTAGACGAGCGCGATCACGACGTTGGCGGCCATGACGACCGCGAGCCAGCCCAGGCCCGCGTCGACGGCCGCCGAGAAGACGGTGACCTTCGCGAAGAGGCCGATGACGCCCGGCGGCAGGCCGGCCAGGGAGAGCAGGAAGAAGCCCAGCGCGAGCGCGGTCAGGGGCCGGGTCGCGTAGAGGCCGCGGTAGTCGCTGAGGCGGTTGAGTGGCCGCGTACGGGCGACGAGGGCGGCGACCGCGAAGGCGCCGAGGTTCACGGCGGCGTACATCAGGGCGTACGCGACGGTCGCGCCGATCGCCTTCTCGGTGTCGGCGGCGGTGTCCGCGTACCCGGCCGCGGCGATCGGTACGAGGAGGAACCCGGCCTGCCCGACCGATGACCAGGCCAGCAGACGGACCGCGCTGTACGCGCGCGTGGCGCTCTGTCGCAGGGCCGCGACATTGCCCACGGTCATGGTCAGGGCGGCGAGTACGGCGAGTGCGGGGCCCCACACGTCGGCGTACGAGGGGAAGGCGACGACGGTGACCAGGATGAGGCCGGTGAAGCCGACCGCCTTGCCGACCACGGACAGATAGGCGGCGACCGGCAGCGGCGCGCCGATGTACGTGTCGGGCACCCAGAAGTGGAAAGGCACCGCGGCCGTCTTGAAGGCGAAGCCGACGAGGGTCAGGGCGACGCCGACCCGAGCGAGGGTCTGGAGCTGTCCGTCGACCTCGGTGAGTTGCGTGGCGATCTCGGTGAGGTGCAGGGTGCCGGTCGCGGCGTAGACGAAGCTGACGCCCAGGAGGGTCACGGCGGTCGCGGTGACCGATGACAGGAAGAACTTGAGGGCCGATTCCGAGGAGCGCCGGTCGCCACGCTTGAGGCCGACGAGCGCGAAGGCGGGCAGCGAGGCGACCTCAAGTGCGACGACGAGCGTCGCGAGGTCGCGGGACGCGGGGAGCAGTGCGGCGCCGGCGGCCGAGGAGAGCAGCAGGAACCAGAACTCCCCTTCGGGGAGTTCCTTGTCCTTCAGGGGACTGATCGACAGCAGCGCGGTGAGCAGCGCTCCGGCGAGCACCAGGAACTGGATGACGAGGGTGAAGTGGTCGGCTGTGTAGCTGCACACGTCCGCGTCGGTGGTCAGGCAGAAGGTCGCGCGGTCGCCGTCGAGCAGCGGCAGCAGCGCGAGGCACGCCGCGGCGAGGCCCGCGACGGAGATCCAGGCGAGAACCGTCTTGCGGGTGTCGCGAACGAACAGGTCCGCGACGAGGACGATCAGGCCGACGGCCGCCGCGATGGCGGGTGGCGCGATCGCGAGCCAGTCGACGGACTGCACGAGGCTGCCTGCGGCCGTCGCGGTCATGTCCTGCGCTGCGGAGACCCGTGCTGCGGAGCCCTGCGCTGTCATGCCCTGGGCTGTCATGTCCTGCGCGATCGTGCCTTGCGCGATCATCCCTTGCCTCCTGCGAGGAGCTTCTGCACGGCCGGGTCGGTGAGGCCGAGCAGCAGCGCGGGCCAGAGTCCGGCGAGGACGGTGAGGGCGACGAGCGGGGTCCAGGCGGCGAACTCGTAGCGCTGCACGTCGGCGAGTTGCGGCAGGTCGGGTTCGGGGCGCGGTCCCATGCAGACGCGGCGGACCACGACCAGCAGATACGCGGCGGTGAGCAGCGTGCCGAAGCCGCCGATCGCCACGAAGGTGAGGAAGGCGGAGCGGTTGAGGCCGTCGGCGGGGTTGAAGGCACCGAACAGCGCGAGCATCTCGCCCCAGAATCCGGCGAGTCCGGGCAGTCCGAGTGAGGCGACGGCGCCGAAGGCGAGGAGGCCGCCGAAGCGCGGGGCGCGGCCGTAGAGCGCGGCACCGCTGTGGCGGGCGAGCGTGTCCAGGTCGGTGGTTCCGGTGCGGTCCTTCAAGGCGCCGACCAGGAAGAAGAGCAGGCCGGTGATGAGGCCGTGGGCGATGTTGGCGAAGAGCGCGCCGTTGACTCCGGTCGGGGTCATGCTGGCGATGCCGAGGAGGACGAAGCCCATGTGGCCGACGGACGAGTACGCGATGAGGCGCTTGAGGTCGCCCTTGGCGCCCTGCCGCGCCAACGCCAGGCAGGCGAGGGACCCGTAGATGATGCCGACGACCGCGAAGGCGGCGAGGTAAGGCGCGAAGGTCCGCATGCCGTCCGGGGCGATGGGGAGCAGGATGCGCACGAACCCGTAGGTGCCCATCTTGAGCAGGACCCCGGCGAGGAGGACCGAGCCGACGGTGGGCGCGGCGGTGTGCGCGTCCGGCAGCCAGCTGTGCAGCGGCCACATCGGGGTCTTCACGGCCAGCCCGATGCCGACCGCCAGAACGGCGATGACCTGCACGGATGTGGTGAGGCCCCGGCCATTGTCAGTGGCGAGTGCCACCATGTCGAATGTGCCGGAGTTCAGACCGATCAGGAGGAGGCCCAGCAGCATGACGACCGAGCCGAGCAGCGTGTAGAGGATGAACTTCCAGGCGGCCTCCGCACGTTGGCCACCACCCCAGCGGGCGATCAGGAAGTACATCGGGATGAGCACCATCTCGAACGCCAGGAAGAACAGCAGCAGGTCGAGTACGGCGAAGGTCGCGAGGGTGCCGGACTCGAGGACCAGCAGCAGCGCGACGAATGCCTTGGGAGACGAGCCCGTTGCCCGCGGCGCCAGCCGCTGATGTTGCTGTTTGAAGTAGCTGTAGAGCGCGCAGAGGAAGGTCAGCAGCGCGGTCAGGACGACGAGGGGGAGCGAGATACCGTCGATACCGAAGTGAAGCCGGATGCCCAGGGCCGGAATCCAGCTGATGTCCGTTGTGGCCTGCATCCGCGCCGGTTCGCCGTGGTCGAAGCCCGCGGCGAGGACGAGGGCCGCCGCGAGGACGGCGCCGGTGACGGTCACGCCGTGCCGGAGTACGGCCTGGTCGGGTGAGGTGCCCTTCAGCCCGGGCGGGGCGGGCAGCAGCGCCGCTGCCGCACCAACCAGCGGCGCGACCACCACGAAGAGGAGGAGGAACTGCATGACGGTGTCGTTGATATCGATCACGGCTCAGGCTCCCGCTGCGACGAGGACGACGGCGACGGCCAGCACGACGGAGCCGGCGAGCAAGACGCTCAAGTAGGTCTGCACATTGCCGGTCTGGGCACGGCGGGCGGCTGTGCCGAGCCACCGGGGGGTGGCTCCGACGCCGCGTACGTAGGTCTCGACGACCTCGCGGTCGAGGAACCTGACCAGCGTCGCTGCCCCGCGCACGGGGCGGACGAACAGGGCGGCGTACACGGCGTCCAGCTGGAAGCCGGTGGCGGCGTGGCGGTGCAGCGGGCCGAGCATAAGGCGTCCTGGGTCGGCGGGGTCGTGGGCGGCTGCGACCGAACCGTATGCCGGGGCGTGCGTGGAGATCGCCTCGGACTCCGAGACCGCGGGGGTGGCGTCGGGGTGCGCCGCCACCGCGCCCAGGGGGACTTGGGCGGCAAGGGCTGTGGTGTGCCGCCAGGCGCCGTAGGTGACGACGCCGCCGACGAGGGCGAGGCCAGTGCCGAGGATGGAGGTGGTGAGGGTCGGGGCGAGCGAGTCGCCGTCGAACCAGTCGGGCAGCGTCCCCACGCTCAGGCCGAAGGCGAGCGAGGGGACGGCGAGCACCCAGAGCACGGCGTTCATGGCGACGGGCTGCCTGCCGTGGTCGGGGGCGTCGGCCCCGCTGCCGTTGAAGGCGAGCAGCCACAGGCGCATCGCGTAGGCGGCGGTGAGCAGGGCCGAGGCCAGTCCGGCGACGAGGACGAGCCAGCCCGCGGTGCCGGGGACGGCGGCCGCGTGCCCGGTGGCCGCGTGCTCGGCGGCACCGAGCACGGCCTCCTTGGAGAAGAAGCCGCTGAACGGCGGGACCGCGGCGAGCGCGAGCAGCGCCACGGTCATCGTCCAGTAGGCGTCGGGCACCCGGTGGCGCAGGCCCCGCATGCGGGACATGGCGGCCAGGGAGTTGGTACCCGCGGCGTGGATGATCACGCCGGCGGCGAGGAAGAGGAGCGCCTTGAAGGCGCCGTGCGACAGGAGGTGGAAGACGGCGGCGCCACGGTCGCCGACGGCGAGGGCGCCGGTCATATAGCCGAGCTGACCGACGGTCGAGTAGGCCAGTACGCGCTTGATGTCGTCCTGGGCGAGGGCCGCGAGGGCGGAGCCAACCATCGTGACGGCGGCCATCACGGCGAGGACGACCAGCGCGGCCGCCGAGGCCGCGAAGACGGGAAGGAGCCGGGCCACGAAGTAGACACCGGCGGCGACCATCGTCGCGGCGTGGATGAGGGCGGAGACGGGCGTCGGGCCCGCCATCGCGTCCGGCAGCCAGGTGTGCAGCGGGAACTGCGCCGACTTGCCCGCGACGCCCGCGAGCAGGAGGAGGGCGATCAGGGTCGGATGGTCGAGGCCGCCCGCCGCGACGGTGTCCAGGATGGTGGTGATCCGGAACGAACCAGCGTCGGTGGCGAGCGCGAACAGGCCGATCAGAAAGGGGACATCGCCCAGCTTGGTGACCAGGAAGGCCTTGAGCGAGGCGGCACGGGCCTCGGGGGTCTCCCAGTAGTGGCCGACCAGGAAGTACGAGCAGATGCCCATGACCTCCCAGCCGACCAGCAGCACCATCAGATCGCCGGAGTAGACGACGAGCAGCATCGCGGAGGTGAAGAGCGAGACCAGAGCGGCGTACGAGGGATAGCGCGGGTCGTCGCGCAGATAACCCGTCGAGTAGATCTGCACACAGGACGCGACGACGCCGACCAGGACGGCGACCAGTGCGGCGAAGCCGTCGATGTGCAGGGCCAGTTCGATGGGGATCGAACCGGTGGGAGTGAGTTCGGTGGCCGCGTCCAGCGGTGCTGTGCCGTCTCCGGTTCCTCCGCCCTGGCGGACGGCGACCAGCACGGCCAGCACCATCGACGTCAGGGCTGGCAGTACGGCGAGGGGGCGTACGAAACCGGGGGCCTTGCGGCCGACGAGCAAGCCGGTGACGGCGCCCAGGAACGGCAGAAGGGGGACGAGTACGGCGAGGGTCGTGGTGGTCACGCGGTGGCCTCAGCCTTCTTCGCCGCGGCGGCTGCTTCGTCGGTGTCGTCGGCGTCGTCGGTGTCGTCGTCAGGGCCCTCCGCCGTGTCGCGGAGGCGGTCGACGTCGGAGGTGCCTCGGTTGCGGTAGACCATCAGCACGATCGCCAGGCCGATGCCGATCTCGGCGGCGGCGATGGCGATGGTGAAGAGGGTGAGCGCCTGGCCCGCGTGGAGGCTGTCCCGCAGCCAGACGTCGAAGGCGACCAGGTTGAGGTTGACCGCGTTGAGCATCAGCTCGACGGACATCAGGACCAGGATCGCGTTGCGCCGGGCCAGTACGCCGTACAGCCCGACGCAGAAGAGGAGGGCGGCGAGTACGGCGGGGTAGGCGAGATGCATCAGCTCTTCCCCTCTTCTCTTCTGCCTTCGCTGGCTTCCCTGGCTTGGCTGCCTTGTCTGCTCTCCTCGTTGGTGGTGCCGTTCTTGCGGGAGAGGACGATCGCGCCGACGAGGGCGGCGAGCAGGAGGACGGACAGTGCCTCGAAGGGCAGCACCCAGTGCCGGAAGAGGATCGCGCCGACATCCCCGGTCGAGCCCTGGGCGGTGTCCAGGTCGATCCACTGCGTACGGAAGGCGTCCACCACGACCCAGACCAGGGCGGCCGCGGCGCCCCCGGCGACCGCGAGCGCGGCCCAGCGGTTGCCGGAGTCGGCGTCCGGGGAGGGGCCGATGGGCGCCTTGGTGAGCATCAGTCCGAAGAGGAGGAGGACCACGACGGAACCGACGTAGATCAGGACCTGCATCCAGGCGATGAACTCGGCTGTGAGGAGGAGGTATTCGACGGCGACCCCGCCGAGCGTGACGACCAGCCACAGCGCGGCGTGCACCAGCTGCTTGCTGGTGACGGTGATGAGCGCCGCGCCGAGCGTGACCACGCCGACGAGCAGGAAGACGATCTCGACGCCGGTCGGGGAGAGGAAGCCCTGGGGTGCGGTCGCAGCGAGGGTCACTCCTGGCCCTCCTGCCGCTGCTGCGCCGCCAGCTTGTCGGCGGCCTTGCGGGCGGCGGCGATCTCCTTTGGTTCCTCGGCGCCGGGGTCGAGGGCGGGCGGTGCGGGCACCGTCCACATCCACTCGCGGAGCTTGTCGCGCTCGTGGGTGAGCTCGTGGATGTCGGTCTCCGCGTACTCGAACTCCGGGGACCAGAACAGCGCGTCGAAGGGACAGACCTCAATGCAGATACCGCAGTACATACAGAGCGAGAAGTCGATCGCGAAGCGGTCCAGGACGTTGCGGCTGCGCTCGCGGCCGCCGGGTGCGGCGGGCGGCACCGTCTCCTTGTGGGAGTCGATGTAGATGCACCAGTCGGGGCACTCGCGGGCGCACAGCATGCACACCGTGCAGTTCTCCTCGAACAGCCCGATGACGCCGCGGGTGCGGGGCGGGAGGTCCGGCTGGACGTCCGGGTACTGGGCGGTGACGGTCTTCTTCGTCATCGTCCTGAGGGTGACGGCGAGGCCCTTGGCCAGGCCGCTGCCGGGGATGGGGGGCACTACTGGATCACCACCTTGACGATGCCGGTGAGGGCGATCTGGGCGAGGGCGAGCGGGACGAGGGTCGTCCAGGCGAGCTTCTGGAGCTGGTCTTCGCGCAGTCGCGGGGTGGTGACGCGCAGCCAGATGATCACGAAGGCGAGCACGGCCGTCTTGAGCAGGGTCCACACCCAGCCGAGACCGTCGGCGCCCCAGGGGCCGTGCCAGCCGCCGAGGAAGAGGACGGTGGTGAGACCGCAGAGGATGACGATTCCGGCGTACTCGGCGAGCAGGAAGAGGGCGAAGCGGAGGCCGGTGTACTCGGTGTACGCGCCGAAGATGATCTCCGAGTCGGCGATCGGCATGTCGAAGGGCGGCCGTTGCAGCTCAGCGAGACCGGCGACGAAGAAGACGAAGGCGCCGATGATCTGCCAGGGCAGCCACCACCACTCGAAGGCGTCGAGGATGCCGACGAGCGAGACGGTGCCCGCGGCCATCGCGACGGAGGCGGCGGCGAGCAGCATCGGCAGCTCGTACGACAGGAGCTGGGCGGCGGTACGGAGGCCGCCGAGGAGGGAGAACTTGTTGGCGGAGGCCCAACCGGCCATCAGCGAGCCGAGTACGCCCGCGCCCATGACGGCGAGGACGAAGAAGATGCCCGCGTCGACGACCGTGCCGACCGCGCCTTCGCCGGGGCCGATCGGGATGGCCACGATGACGATGAGGTACGGGATGAGGGCGACGGCCGGGGCCAGCTGGAAGATACGGCGGTCGGCGTTGGCCGGGACGACGTCTTCCTTCTGGGCGAACTTGACGCCGTCGGCGATGAGCTGGGCCCAGCCGTGGAAGCCACCCGCGTACATCGGGCCGAGGCGGCCCTGCATGTGGGCCATCACCTTGTGCTCGGTCTGGCCGACGACGAGCGGGAGGACCAGAAAGACGGCGAGGACGACGAGGAGTCGCAGGGCGACGTCGAGTACGTCGTTCATGCGGGGGTTCCTCCGGCGGAGTTGTCGGGCCGCGGCCCGTCGGGGCCGGGCTCGTCAGTCCCGGTCTCGTCGTCGGTACTGGCCTTGGGTGGCCGGGGGGTGCGGGGTTCGGCGGGGTCCGGAGGCGCGACGTCGGCGTCGTTCGTGGCCTCGGCTTCGGCGGCGTCGGCCTGCGCGGGCGGCGCCGCCTCGTCCTCCTGGTCGGCGAAGGCCGGACGGGCGTGGTGCCAGGGCGCGTCGGAGCCACGGGGGCGACGCGGGGCGGCGCGGGGCGGGGCGGGCTCGGCGGTCGCCCCGGGCGCCGGGGCGTCGCCGGACTCGGCGGCCGGGGGCGCGGAAGCGTCGCGGGACTCGGGTGCCGCCGACGCGCCGGCTTCGGCTTCGGCTTCGCTGGACGCGGCGGCGGCCTGGGGCTCGGAGTCGCCCTTCGCCGCGTCCGACTGGCTCGCCGAGCCTTCGGCGGCGCTGCGGGTACGACGCGGGGCCCGTGGGGCGGCGCCGGTCGCCTGGCCGGGGGCGCCCTCGGGCGGCGCCGTGCCCAAGCTGGGCGTGGCGGGCGCGTCAGCCTGGCTCGCTGAGCCCTCGGCCGCGGTGCGGGTACGACGAGGGGCTTCACCACTGGTCTGGCTCGCTGAGCCCTCGCCTGCTGTGCGGGTGCGGCGGGCTGGGCGGTCGCCCGGGGGTGTGGCGCGGGCGGCGCCACGGGCCGGACGGGCCGGGGCCGGAGGGAGTTGGCCCTTCTGGGGGCCCCAGTCGTTGGGGTCAGGGACGCCAGGCGGCAGCATCTGGCGGCGCTTGGGGCCGCCGTGCTCGGACTCGCCCGGTTCCTTCGCGCCGGGCCAGGCCTTCGCGACGCGGGCCGCGAGGACGAAGTCCTTGCGCAGCGGGTGGCCTTCGAAGCCGTCGGGGAGGAGGAGCGGGGTGAGTCCAGGGTGGCCCGTGAAGTCCACGCCGAACATCTCGTGCGTCTCCCGCTCGTGCCAGGCCGCGCCCGCGTACACCCCGACGGCGGAGGCCAGCACCGGCGCGGAGTGCGGGACCGTCGTACGCAGGAGCAGGCGGCGTACCGGATGCAGCGCCACCACATGGGCCGAGACCCGGAAGCCGGTGCCGGGCTCGTCCACGGCACTGAGCCAGTCGAAGAAGGAGCAGCCGAGGTCGGCGCGGGCGGTCAGCAGCGCCTCCGTCCAGCTGGCGGCGGGCACGTCGACGGTGAGCAGGTCGTACGCGTCCTCGACCGTCGCCTCCTCGCCGAAGAGTTCCGTGACCGGGCGCGGGAGCCAGTTCGTCACCGGTCGCCGCCTTCCGCCGACGGCGGCTTCACCAGGCCGCTCCGCAGCGCCGCGGTCGACGGCCGCCCCACCGCGCCGTACCGCTCGCCCAGCGACTCGCGCGCGATCTTCTCCTGGAGCTTGAGGATGCCCTGCAGCAGTGCCTCCGGGCGCGGCGGGCAGCCGGGTACGTACACATCGACCGGGATGATCTGGTCGACGCCCTTGGTCACCGAGTACGAGTCCCAGTACGGGCCGCCGCAGTTGCTGCACGCGCCGAAGGAGATGACGTACTTCGGCTCGGGCATCTGCTCGTAGAGCCGCTTCACGGCCGGGGCCATCTTGTCGGTGACCGTCCCGGACACCACCATCAGGTCGGCCTGCCGGGGCCCCGGCGCGAAGGGAATGACACCGAGCCGGATGAAGTCGTGGCGGGCCATCGACGCGGCGATGAACTCGATGGCACAGCAGGCGAGTCCGAAGTTGAAGACCCACAGGCTGTAGCGGCGGCCCCAGTTGAGCACCACCTTCATCGGCTCGGGAGCGAGCCGTGCCAACGCGCCAAGCCTCGGCTTGGACTCGATGGACACATCCGTCGCACGCGTCACGTCCACGCGAGGACCCCCTTCTTCCAGGCATAGAGCAGACCAATGACGAGGAAGCCGAGGAAGATGAACATCTCCACCAGCGTCGTCGCGCCGTACCCGGCGGCGGCGAACACCGTCGCCCAGGGGAACAGGAAGATCGAGTCCACGGCGAAGATCACGTACAGGAAGGCATAGACGTAGTAGCGCACCTGCGTGTGCGCCCAGCCCTCGCCGACCGGGTCGACCCCGCACTCGTACGTGAGCATTTTCTCCCGCGTCGGCACGACCGGCCGCAGCAGATGCCCCGCGCTGAACGCGACGGCGACGAAGAGCACGCCGACGACGGCGAGCAGTCCGACCACCGAGTAACTTTGGAAGTAGTCCGCCCCGAGAACGGCTGGTTCCGGCACGCTGGCCCCTCACTCCCTTGATCCCGTTGATCCCGTGGCCCGGTGTGTGGCGCTGTTCGACGATCTGTACGCACGGGAGTCTAGGGCCTGCTCTTGACGGAGTAAGCAGGCTGTCACGCATGAGGTGGGGTTTTCCCCAGTTCCTCCCCGGCGGTGTACCTCATGGCGCACAACCGCCCGACCCGGCAGGCTGACCCGTATGACCCCAGCACTGACCCCTGAGCGTGGCGACGACCCGCTACCGCCCGCCCGCTTCGCGTACGAGCCCCAGGCCTGGCGGGAGATCGCGCATCTGCTGCTCAACCTGCCGATCGCGCTCGTCGGGTTCCTGTACGTGACGACCGTGGTGTTCGCCGGTGGGTCCCTCTCGGTGACCGTCGTCGGGCTGCCGCTGCTCGCCCTGGGACTGGTCGGGGCGCGGCAACTGGGCCGGGCCGAGAGGTTCCGGGCCAGGAAGCTGCTCAGGCTGCGGATCGAGGAGCCGAGCCCGCTGCCGACGGTGCGGGACGAGGGGTACCTCGGTCGGCTGTGGTCGAGTCTGAAGGACCCGGTGGGCTGGCGCACGTTGCTGTACGACTTCATCCGGCTGCCCTGGTCCGTCCTCACCTTCACCGTCACGCTCGTCTCACTCTTCGTCCTGTGGCCCGTGCTGCCGTACATCGCGCGGCTCTTGACGAACGCCGACCGGATGATGGTGCGCGGGCTGCTCTCGCCGTCCGACGAACTGGAACGGCGCATCGCCGAACTGGAGTCGGACCGAGGGGTCGTGGTGGACACGGCGGCCGCCGACCTGCGCCGTATCGAACGCGATCTGCACGACGGCGCGCAGGCCCGGCTGGTCAACCTCGCGATGGGTCTTGGCATGGCCAAGGAGAAGCTCCTGGAGGGGCAGGCCGATGACGCTGTGGCCTCGATGGTGGACGAGGCGCACGGCGAGGTGAAGCTGGCGCTCCAGGAGCTACGTGACCTGGCCCGCGGCATCCACCCGGCGGTCCTGACCGACCGCGGTCTGGACGCCGCGCTCTCCTCGGTCGCCTCGCGCTGCACGGTTCCGGTGAAGGTGACGGTCGACCTGTCGTCCCGGCCCGCGGCCGCCATCGAGGGCATCGCGTACTTCACCGTCTCCGAACTGCTGCAGAACATCAGCAAGCACAGCGGGGCGCGCCAGGCGTCCGTCGATGTGTGGCGGGCCGGGGACCGGCTGTTGATCCAGGTCGAGGACGACGGGCGCGGTGGTGCCCGGCTCGACGGGGGTTCGGGGATGGCGGGCCTCGCGGACCGGCTCGGCGCGGTCGACGGGCTGTTCGCCGTCGAGTCGCCGACGGGTGGGCCGACGCTGGTCACCGCCGAACTCCCGTGGCGGGACCGCCTCACCGCGTAGACGTGTAGACGCGTAGGTAGGGAAAACCCCCGGGCCAAGAGGGAGACGAACCGCATGGTGCGGGCCCGCGCGACCTAGCAGCCTGGGAGTTACGCGGAACCCCCGGTACGCAGAACGCAGAACGCCAGTACGCGGAACCCCAGTACGCACCACGCGGGCACCACCGAGCAGAAACGGACGACACCGATGGCCACGGAGTACGGATCTCAGCCCCGGCCGCAGTTCCGGCCCGAAGCCACCGACGAGCGCGAGCACTTCCTGCCGCCCGCGCTGCGCGCGCCGATCGAGGCGAGGACCTGGCGCGAGTTCGGCTATCTGCTGCTGAGCCTCCCGATCAGCGTCATCACGTTCACCTTCGCGGTGACGATGGTCTCGCTCGGCGCCGGCCTGCTCGTCACCTTCATCGGCGTCCCGGTACTCGCCGCCGCCCTGGCGGGCTGCCGCGGGCTCGCGGTGCTGGAGCGGACCCGGGCCCGCGGTCTGCTGCGCCTGGACATCGCCGAGCCGCCGCCACTGCGGCCGAAGCAGAACAGCCCGATGGGATGGATGGGCGCGGTCCTCAAGAGCGGCACGTCCTGGCGGAACGTGCTGTACGCGCTGCTGCACCTCCCGTGGGCGGTGTTCGGCTTCTCGGTGGCGGTGACGTTCTGGACGACCGGCTGGACCCTGCTCACGTACCCGCTGTGGCAGTGGGTCTTCCCGATGTACGCCGGTCAGGGCGGCATCCAGCTGTACGGCGACGACACGCACACCTTCTACCTGGACTCGCCCATCGAGATCGGGCTCACCGCGCTGGCCGGGCTGCTGATCACCATGGCGACGCCCTGGCTGATCCGGGCCATGACGATGGTGGACCGGGTGATGGTGACCGGGCTGCTCGCGCCCTCGCGGCTGGCCAGCAGGGTGGTCGAGCTGGAGTCGGACCGGGGCGTCGTCGTGGACACGGCGGCCGCCGACCTGCGCCGTATCGAACGCGATCTGCACGACGGCGCGCAGGCCCGGCTGGTCAACCTCGCCATGGACCTGGGCCTCGCCAAGGAGAAGCTGCGCGAGGACCCGCAGACCGCGGCCCGCATGGTCGACGAGGCACACGGCGAGGTGAAGACGGCGCTCCAGGAGCTACGCGACCTGGCCCGCGGCATCCACCCGGCGGTCCTGACCGACCGCGGCCTGGACGCCGCGCTCTCCTCGGTCGCCTCGCGCTGCACGGTTCCGGTCCAGGTCGAGGTCGACCTGCCCTACCGGCCCGCGGCCGCCATCGAGGGCATCGCGTACTTCACCGTCTCCGAACTGCTGCAGAACATCAGCAAGCACAGCGGGGCGACCCACGCCATGGTCGACGTGTGGCAGGCCGAGGACCGGCTGATGATCCAGGTCACCGACGACGGCACGGGCGGCGCCGACACCGCCAGCGGCTCCGGCCTGGCGGGTCTCGCGGAGCGCCTGGACGCGGTCGACGGCATCCTCGTAGTGGACTCCCCCCAGGGCGGCCCGACAGCGGTCACGGCAGAACTCCCCTGGCGCCGCTGACCACAGACCGCCCCAAGACCGTCCCAACCCGGGCGCCGCCACCAAAACCGGGTGCGCCACCTCTTCTCACCTGCCTAGCGTGACGCCATGCACCCACCGATCACTGACTCCCTCCGCGTACCCGGCGCGACCCTTCGCTACGAGGTACGTGGCACCGGCCCCCTGCTGCTCCTGATCCCTGGCGGATCGGGCGACAGCGGCGCCTTCGACCACCTTGGCGCGGCGCTCGCCGACCGCTTCACCGTGGCCACGTACGACGCGCGCGGCGCGGCCCGTAGTCCGCTGGAGGGGCCGGTCACCGACCAGCGGGTCGAGGTGCACAGCGACGACGCGTACCGGCTGGTCAACCGGCTGGCGCCAGACGGCGAACCGTACACGTCTTCGGCGGCAGCGCGGGCGGCGTCACCGCGCTCGACCTGCTGACCAGGCATCCCGAGCGGCTGCGCCGGGTCGTCGTACACGAGCCGCCGGTGGTCGAGCTCCTGCCCGACGCCGCGGAGCATCGGGCGTTCTTCGCGGGCATCGTCGAGACCTTCCACCGGGAGGGGCTCGGGCCCGCGGTAGCCGCGTTCACCGCGGGCAACGAAGACGACGCCCCCACCCACCAACCGCCCGCCCCCGTCACCCCGCTCTCGCCCGAGGCGGTGAGCCGGATGGCCGACACACTCCCGTACTTCCTGAACCACATCCTGCGCCAGTTCACCGCCTACACCCCGGATATCGCCGCGCTCCAGGCCGTCGGCGCCGCCGAGCGTCTGGTACCCGCCGGAGGCCGGGACTCGCGCGGCCAGCGGCTGTACCGCCCCTCCGTCGCCCTCGCCGAGCAGGTCGGTGCCAAGCACCGGGACTTCCCCGGCGGCCACATCGGCGCCGCCGAACACCCCGCCGCATTTGCCGACATGCTCGCCGAAGCACTCACCGAGGTACGCACCGAGGTACGCACCGACACCCCTGGCTGAGGAGTACCACGTACCGCCACCTCAGCGCCCTCTGGTGCGTGTATACACATACAGAGAGGCCAACGGCGGTGAATGAGCCGCAAAAGGGGGTACACGAACGTGCGGGTGGTTATCGCCGAGGATTCAGTGCTGCTCAGGGAGGGCCTGACCCGGCTGCTGACCGACCGCGGGCACGAGGTGGTCGCCGGGGTCGGGGACGCGGAGGCCCTACTCAAGACGATCGGGGAGCTGGACGGCCAGGGCGCGCTGCCCGACGTCGTCGTGGCGGACGTACGGATGCCACCGACCCATACGGACGAAGGGGTGCGCGCCGCGGTACGGCTGCGCCGCGCCCACCCGGGGCTCGGGGTGCTGGTGCTCTCGCAGTACGTCGAGGAGCGGTACGCCACCGAGTTGCTGGCCGGGTCCAGTCACGGGGTCGGCTATCTGCTGAAGGACCGGGTCGCCGAGGTGCGGGAGTTCGTCGACGCCGTGGTGCGGGTCGCCGAAGGCGGCACCGCGCTGGACCCGGAGGTGGTGGCGCAGCTCCTGGGCCGCAGCCGTAAGCAGCACGTACTGACCGGGCTCACCCCGCGCGAGCGGGAGGTCCTGGGGCTGATGGCGGAGGGGCGGACCAACTCGGCGATCGCCCGGCAGCTCGTGGTGAGCGACGGAGCCGTCGAGAAGCACGTCTCGAACATCTTCCTGAAACTGGGGCTCTCGCAGAGCGACGGCGATCACCGCCGTGTTCTCGCGGTCCTCACGTATCTCAACTCCTAGCCCGCCGATCTCAACTCCTAGCGCGCCGATCTCAACTCCGGCACGCCGACGCTCCGCCAGGCATCGAGCAAAACGGTAGTCAGAGAACCAAACTATGCAAGAGGATCGTCACTACAGACGGGGAGTCACGAGGGGGCCACGGCCCCAGTGGGGGGACAGTGGGAGACGAATGAACCGTGCCGAACCCGTACGACTTACCGTCTCAAAGATGCATCCACCATACGAGCAACCCCGGGAAGGCACCCCTCACAGACGTAGGGTGGCCTTGGGAGGGCCGGTCAGCCGTTACCTCCCGTGCCGCAGCCTCGAGGGAGGTCCAGATCAGTGACCAGCCAGGTCAGCAGCCGATCCGAGCAGACCGACGGAACTGTCGTCGGAGAGCAGCGCAAACCGTCCGGGGACAAAGAGGTGCGCCGTCTGGACCGGGTGATCATCCGGTTCGCGGGTGACTCGGGTGACGGGATGCAGCTCACGGGTGACCGCTTCACGTCGGAGACGGCGTCATTCGGTAACGACCTGTCGACGCTGCCGAACTTCCCCGCCGAGATCCGGGCGCCAGCCGGGACACTGCCCGGCGTGTCGTCGTTTCAGCTGCACTTCGCCGACCACGACATCCTCACCCCGGGTGACGCGCCCAACGTCCTGGTGGCGATGAACCCGGCCGCGCTCAAGGCGAACATCGACGATGTGCCGCGCGGCGCGGAGATCATCGTCAATACGGACGAGTTCTCCAAGCGCGCGATGGCCAAGGTCGGCTACGACGCCAGTCCGCTGGACGACGGGTCGCTGGATGGCTACAGCGTGCATCCGGTGCCGCTGACCACCCTCACCGTCGAGGCGCTCAAGGAATTCGAGCTGTCCCGTAAGGACGCGGGCCGTTCGAAGAACATGTTCGCGCTCGGTCTGCTGTCGTGGATGTACCACCGGCCCACCGAGGGCACCGAGGCGTTCCTGAAGCAGAAGTTCGCCAAGAAGCCGGACATCGCCGAGGCGAACATCGCGGCGTTCCGCGCTGGCTGGAACTTCGGCGAGACCACCGAGGACTTCGCCGTCTCCTACGAGGTGGCCCCGGCCTCGAAGGCGTTCCCCACGGGTACGTACCGGAACATCTCCGGGAACCTCGCGCTGTCGTACGGGCTGATCGCGGCGGGCCGGCAGGCGGATCTGCCGCTGTACCTGGGCTCGTACCCGATCACGCCGGCCTCGGACATCCTGCACGAGCTGAGCAAGCACAAGAACTTCGGCGTGCGGACCTTCCAGGCCGAGGACGAGATCGCGGGCATCGGCGCGGCGCTCGGAGCGGCGTTCGGTGGCTCGCTGGCCGTGACGACGACCTCGGGTCCCGGTGTGGCGCTCAAGTCCGAGACCATCGGCCTGGCGGTCTCCCTGGAGCTGCCGCTGCTGATCGTGGACATCCAGCGTGGCGGCCCGTCCACCGGGCTGCCGACCAAGACCGAGCAGGCCGACCTGCTCCAGGCCATGTTCGGCCGCAACGGCGAGGCGCCGGTCCCGGTGATCGCCCCGAAGACGCCGGTGGACTGCTTCGACGCGGCCCTGGAGGCGGCCCGGATCGCGGTCACCTACCGCACCCCGGTCTTCCTGCTCTCCGACGGCTACCTGGCCAACGGCTCCGAGCCGTGGCGCATCCCCGAGGTCGACGAACTGCCCGACCTGCGTGTGCAGTTCGCGCAGGGCCCCAACCACACCGCCGCCGACGGCACCGAGGTCTTCTGGCCGTACAAGCGCGACCCGCAGACCCTGGCCCGCCCCTGGGCCGTGCCGGGCACCCCAGGGCTCGAGCACCGCATCGGCGGCATCGAGAAGCAGGACGGCACGGGCAACATCTCCTACGACCCGGCCAACCACGAGCTGATGGTCCGCACCCGCCAGGCCAAGATCGACGGCATCGACGTCCCGGACCTGGAGGTCGACGACGCCGACGGCCAGGCCAAGCTGCTGGTCCTGGGCTGGGGCTCCACGTACGGCCCGATCACCGCCGCCGTACGACGGCTGCGCGCCGCGGGACAGAGCGTGGCCCAGGCACACCTGCGCCACCTCAACCCCTTCCCGCGGAATCTGGGAGAGGTCCTCAGGCGTTACGAGAAGGTAGTGGTGCCCGAGATGAACCTCGGCCAGCTCGCCACCCTGCTGCGCGCGAAGTACCTGGTCGACGCCCAGAGTTTCAACCAGGTCAACGGAATGCCGTTCAAGGCCGAGCAGCTCGCCACGGCACTCAAGGAGGCCATCGATGACTGAGGCGACGATGTCGGAAGGCACGGGCACGATCGAGGCGCTTTCGCTGGTGCCGAAGGCCGAGGCCAAGCAGTCCATGAAGGACTTCAAGTCCGACCAGGAAGTGCGCTGGTGCCCCGGCTGCGGCGACTACGCGGTGCTGGCCGCCGTGCAGGGCTTCATGCCCGAGCTCGGACTGGCCAAGGAGAACATCGTCTTCGTCTCCGGTATCGGCTGCTCCAGCCGCTTCCCGTACTACATGGACACGTACGGGATGCACTCCATCCACGGCCGCGCCCCGGCCATCGCCACCGGCCTGGCCTCCTCGCGCCGCGACCTGTCGGTGTGGGTGGTCACCGGCGACGGCGACGCGCTGTCGATCGGCGGCAACCACCTGATCCACGCCCTGCGCCGCAATGTGAACCTGAAGATCCTCCTCTTCAACAACCGGATCTACGGCCTCACCAAGGGCCAGTACTCCCCGACCTCCGAGGTCGGCAAGATCACCAAGTCCACCCCGATGGGCTCACTGGACGCGCCCTTCAACCCGGTCTCCCTGGCGATCGGCGCGGAGGCCTCATTCGTGGCCCGTACGGTCGACTCCGACCGCCAGCACCTCACCAGCGTGCTGCGGCAGGCCGCCGCCCACCCGGGCACGGCGCTGGTGGAGATCTACCAGAACTGCAACATCTTCAACGACGGCGCCTTCGAGGTGCTGAAGGACAAGCAGCAGGCCCAGGAAGCCGTGATCCGCCTGGAGCACGGCAAGCCCATCGTCTTCGGCACCGACAGCGCCAAGGGCGTCATCCGCGACTCCCTCACCGGCGACCTGAAGATCGTCACCGTCACCGAGGACAACCAGTCGCAGATCCTGGTCCACGACGCGCACGCCGCCTCACCGACCACGGCGTTCGCGCTGTCCCGCCTCGCGGACCCGGACACCCTGCACCACACCCCGATCGGGGTGCTGCGCAGCGTCGACCGCCCGGTCTACGACACCCAGATGTCCGACCAGCTGGACGCCGCGATCGAGAGAGACGGCAAGGGCGACCTGGCCGCCCTGCTCGCCGGACGCGACACCTGGACGGTCGTCGGCTAGCCGAGCGATCCGTACCCACGAAGCCCGGTCCTGAGTGCGCTCAGGACCGGGCTTCGTCGTACGCGCTGCGGGCGTCGAGCACCGTCTCCGTGCGCTTCGCCGTCCACAAGGCCAGCTCCCGGACGTGCAGGGCCGCCTCCTGGCCGAGTTCGGTCAGCGAGTAGTCGACGCGGGGCGGGATCACCGGTTTGGCGTCACGGTGCACGAAGCCGTCGCGCTCCAGCGTCTGGAGCGTCTGGGCCAGCATCTTCTCGCTCACGCCGCCGACAGTCCGGCGCAGTTCGCTGAAGCGGTACGAGCGGTCCCGCAGCGCGAGCAGGATCAGCACCCCCCAGCGGCTGGTGACGTGCTCCAGGACGCCACGCGACGGGCACATCGGGTCGGTGACGTCGGCCTTCATTCCCGGCTGCCAGCTAACTTCCATACCAGTACCTTACTTCAAAGTGGGTACTTACGGGAAGTGAGTACCGCTCCTAGGGTAAGTGGCAGACCACTTCGCACAGGAAGAACAGGGAGTTTCAGGCATGAGCCTCGTCATCACCGGTGCCACCGGACACCTCGGCCGTCTCGTCATCGACGGACTGCTCGCCGCCCAGGTCCCCGCCCACCAGATCGCCGCCGTCGTCCGCGACAAGGAGAAGGCCGCGGACCTCACGGCGCGCGGTGTCGAGGTACGGGTCGCCGACTACTCCGCGCCCGAGACGCTGGCCGGTGTCTTCGCCGCCGGTGACCGGGTGCTGCTGATCTCCGGCAGCGAGATCGGCCAGCGCGTCGCGCAGCACCAGGCCGTGATCGACGCGGCGCGCGCGGCGGGCGTCGCGCTGCTCGCGTACACCAGCGTCCTGGGCGGCCCGGCGGCCGACTTCCAGCTCGCCGCCGAGCACCAGGTCACCGAGCGGGCGATCCTCGACTCCGGGCTGCCGTACGCCCTCCTGCGCAACGGCTGGTACCACGAGAACTACACCGCGAACCTCGCCCCGGTCCTGGAGCACGGCGCGGTCGTGGCGAGCGCGGGCGAGGGCCGAGTGGCCTCCGCCGCGCGCGCCGACTACGCGGCCGCCGCGGTCGCCGTACTGACCGGCGAGGGCCACGAGAACACCACGTACGAGCTGAGCGGCGACGTGGCCTGGAGCTTCACGGAGTACGCCGCCGAGGTGGCCCGCCAGTCCGGCCAGGAGATCAGCTACGCGAACGTCCCCGCCGAGCAGCACCAGGCCATCCTCACCAGCGCGGGACTGCCCGAACCGCTGCCCGCGATCCTGGTGGACGTGGACGCGGCCATCGAGCGCGGGCTGCTCGCCGGGACCAGTGGCGACCTGGCGCGGCTCATCGGACGCCCCACCACACCCGTCGCCGAGGCGATCGCCGAAGCCCTGCGAAGCTGACAGGTCCAAACTGACAGGTCCGAAAGCGGATATTGGACATGACACCCGGGCCCTCCCGGCGCTACCTTCAGTCTTCGGGCTCACGCTTCGAGCCCAGCGAAGGAACGACGCGGGGAGGGTCCGTTGACGTCTGCCACCGAGCAGCAGCGAGCCGGTTTGCTCTACGGCATCGGCGCCTACGGAATGTGGGGCCTGGTCCCCCTCTTCTGGCCCCTCCTGAAACCCTCCGGAGCCATCGAGATCCTCGCCCACCGCATGGTGTGGTCGCTGGCCCTGGTCGGCCTCGTGCTGCTGGTGCTACGCCGCTGGGGCTGGGTCCGTGAACTGCTCGGGCAGCCGCGCAAGCTGGGCCTGATATCCCTCGCCGCGACGGTCATCACCGTCAACTGGGGCCTGTATATCTGGTCGGTCAACTCCGGGCACGTCGTCGAGGCCTCGCTCGGCTACTTCATCAACCCGCTGGTCACCATCGCGCTCGGCGTCCTCATCCTGAAGGAACGGCTGCGCCCGGCGCAGTGGGCCGCGGTCGCCACCGGCTTCGCGGCGGTGGTCGTCCTGACCGTCGGCTACGGCCGCCCGCCGTGGATCTCCCTCGTCCTGGCCTTCTCCTTCGCCACGTACGGCTTCGTGAAGAAGAAGGTGAACATCGGGGGGCTGGAGTCCCTGGCCGCCGAGACCGCGATCCAGTTCCTGCCCGCCCTCGGCTTCCTCCTCTGGCTCGGCTCCCAGGGCGACGCCACCTTCGGCGCCGAGGGCGCGGGGCACGCCGCCCTGCTCGCCGCGACCGGCGTGGTCACCGCGATCCCGCTGATCTGCTTCGGCGCGGCGGCCATCCGCATCCCGCTCTCCACGATCGGGCTGCTCCAGTACCTGGCCCCGGTCTTCCAGTTCCTGCTCGGCATCCTGTACTTCCACGAGGCCATGCCGCCCGAGCGCTGGGCCGGCTTCGCCCTGGTCTGGCTGGCCCTCTCGCTCCTCACCTGGGACGCGCTGCGTACGGCCCGCACCAACCGGATCCGCGCGGCGACGGCGGCGCGGGCGGCAGCAGCGCAGGCGGCGGAGGCGGCGGCCCCCGCACCGACAGCCGAGGCCACGCCATCTGTCCGGTAGGCGGATGTTGATGACCGGTTTTCGCTCTTGACTGAACGTCAAAATCGCACCACATTCAGCACGCACACCACAGCACGGCAACTTGCTCCAGCACCCCGCGGCGCTCACGCCGCGGGGTGTCCTGCACTTCCGTCTCTGTCCCCGTACGGAATGGGAGCCCCCACGCATGAGACTCTCCAACCCCAGACGGGCCGCCGCGGGCGTCACGCTCGCCGTCGCCGGTCTGCTCGCCACCGCCGTGCCCGCGGCGACCGCGGCCCCAACAGCCCCACCAGCCCCGGCCCCGGCCCCGGCCGCAGTCCCAGCCGCAGCCGCAGCCGCAGCCGCGCCCGACATACCCCTCTCCAACGTCAAGGCCCACCTGTCGCAGTTCCAGTCGATCGCCTCCGCCAACGGCGGCAACCGGGCCCACGGCCGGGCCGGTTACCAGGCCTCCCTCAACTACGTGAAGGGCAAGCTGGACGCGGCCGGGTACACCACCACCGTGCAGTCGTTCACGGCCAGCGGCTCGACCGGCTACAACCTCATCGCCGAGTGGCCGGGCGGCGACCCGGACGACGTCCTCATGGCCGGGTCACACCTCGACTCGGTGTCGTCCGGGGCCGGGATCAACGACAACGGCTCGGGCTCGGCCGCCGTACTGGAGACCGCGCTCGCCGTGTCCCGCGCCCAGCTGGAGCCCACCAAGAAGCTGAAGTTCGCCTGGTGGGGCGCGGAGGAGCTGGGGCTGGTCGGGTCCCGGTACTACGTCAACAACCTGTCGAGCGGTGAGCGCGCCAGGATCTCCGGCTATCTGAACCTCGACATGGTCGCCTCGCCCAACGCCGGGTACTTCGTCTACGACGACGACCCGGTGCTGGAGAAGACCTTCCAGGACTACTTCACCGGGATCGGCGTACCGACCGAGATCGAGACCGAGGGCGACGGCCGCTCGGACCACGCGCCCTTCAAGAGCGTCGGGATACCGGTCGGCGGGCTCTTCACCGGGGCCAGCCGTACGAAGACGAGCGCGCAGGCCCAGAAGTGGGGCGGCACGGCCGGGCAGGCCTTCGACCGCTGCTACCACTCGTCGTGTGACACCACGTCGAACATCAACGACCCCGCACTCGACCGCAACAGCGACGCGCTCGCGCACACGGTCTGGGCGCTCGGCACCGAGGAGCCTCCCCCGCCGGGCGACGTGTACGAGAACACCGACGACGTCGCCATCCCGGACTACGGGTCCGCGGTGACCTCCCCGATCACGGTCTCCGGACGTACGGGCAACGCGCCCGCCGCGCTCCGGGTCGGTGTGGACATCAAGCACACCTGGCGCGGTGACCTGGTCATCGATCTGCTCGCGCCGGACGGCACCGCGTACCGCCTGAAGAACGCGAGCGGCGGCGACTCGGCGGACAACGTCATCACGACGTACACCGTCGACGCGTCGAGCGAGACGGCCAACGGCACCTGGCGGCTTCGTGTCCAGGACGTGGCCCGGTACGACACCGGGCGCATCGACAGCTGGCGGCTCACCTTCTGAATCGGCTGCTCCTAGGCGCTGATGTCCTTCGTCGTGAAGCGCGCCCAGGCGGCGGCCCCGAACACCGCCGCGTACAGACCCTGGAGCCGCAGGTTGGCGATCAGGTCGTCGTAGTGGACCGGGTCCCGCAGCAGATCGGCGAAGGACAGCCAGTGCTGGGAGAAGAGATAGGGGTGGACGGCGTCGAGCTGCGGGATCGAGCCGATGATCTGCACGGTGATCAGGAGGCCCACAGTCGTCGCCATCGCCGCGATGCCGCTGTTCGTCAACGTGGAGACAAAGACGCCGAGTGCCGCGAGTCCGACGAGCGAGGCGGCGACGGCTAGCGCGATCAGCAGGGCGCGTAGCAGGGCTTCGGAGAAGCTGATCTGGGTGCCGGAGATCGTGGTGAGGTCCCCTAGGGGGAAGAGCAGCGCCCCGGTGGCGAGCGCGGATGCCGCCACGGTGACGGTCGCGATCACGCAGAAGACCAGCGTGGAGGCGTACTTGGCGAGCAGCAGTCGGGTACGGCCAGCGGGCGCGACCAGCAGATAGCGCAGCGTACCGGCGCTGGCCTCGCCCGCGATGCCGTCGCCCGCGATGACGCCGACAGCCATCGGAAGGAAGAAGGGGAGGGTGGCGGCGAGCGCGGCGAAGACGAGGAAGAGGCCGTTGTTGGTGATCTGGCCGAAGAAGGCCGGGCCTTCACCGGACCCGCCGCCCTCGCCCGGCCCGGCCGAGCCGCCGTCGCTCGTCTCGATCTTCACGGCGATCCCGATGAGTACGGGGAGCACCGCGAGGACGCCCAGCAGCGCGAGAGTCCGCCAGCGGCGGAGGGTGACGCGGAGCTCGGAGCGGAAGAGGCCGAGGGTCCAGAGGCGGCGGTGGGTGGCGGTCGTGGGGTGTGTGGGCGTGGGGTGTGTGGGCGTGGGGTCGGTGGTCGGTGTTTGTTCAGCCTGCGACATCGAAGCCCTCCCCCGTCAGTTCCACGAACACGTCTTCCAGCGAGGCGCGTTCCAGGCCGAAGCCGCGTACCCGGACCTCCGCCCGCACCAGCGCCGCGTTCAGCTCCGCCAGGTCGGTCAGGTCCGTTGGGGGTGGGTCGCCGGTGACGCGGTCGGCGGTGACGGTCAGGTCGCTCACCCCGTGGTCCTTGAGCACCCGGGCCGCGTCGGCCGGGTCGGGGGTGGTCACGGTCAGCCGTCCGCGGGTGGACGCGGCGAGTTCCGCGACCGTGCCCTGGGTGATCAGACGGCCTCGGGCCATCACCGCGGCATGCGTGCAGACCTGCTCGATCTCATCCAGCAGGTGCGAGGAGAGGAAGACGGTCGTGCCGTCGTCCGCCAGTTCCCGTACCAGCGTGCGGATCTCGCGCATGCCTTGTGGGTCCAGGCCGTTGGTCGGCTCGTCCAGGACGAGCAGGCGGCGCGGCTGGAGCAGCGCCGCGGCGAGGCCGAGCCGCTGCTTCATACCGAGTGAGTACGCCTTGGCCTTCTTGGCGGCGGCGGAGGACAGGCCTACCCGGTCCAGGGCGGCCGCGACGCGGGTGCGCCGGGTGCGCGGATCGGCGGTCGGGTCGGCGGCGTCGTAGCGCAGGAGGTTGTCCCGGCCGGAGAGGAAGCCGTACAGCGCGGGGCCCTCGATGAGCGCGCCGACGTGTGGGAGGACGGTGGGGGTCGCGCGGGGCATACGGTGGCCCAGCAGGTGCGCCGAGCCGGAGGTCGGCTCGATCAGGCCCATCAGCATTCTGATGGTCGTGGTCTTGCCGGAGCCGTTCGGACCGAGGAACCCGAAGACGCTGCCGGGCGGGACGGTCAGGTCCAGCCGGTCCACGGCGGTCTGAGCGCCGTAGCGCTTGGTCAGTGCGCGGGTCTCGATCACACCCGAGATCATCGTTCCCCTGTCGTATCGCGTCGTAGCGCGCAACACCGCGGCGGACCCGGAGAGTGCCGTACTCCCGTGTCCGCCGCGTGCGCTGCGTCCGCCGCTTCCTGACCGTGTCGCGGCTACTTCGCCGCGTTGGCCGCATTCACCAGCGAGCTCTTGTCCACCGCGCCGACATAGACCTTCCCATCGTCGGTGACGAGGGCGTTGACCAGGCGGGTGGAGAAGACCCTGCCAGAGCCGAACTTACCGGTCGCCTTGTCCCCGAGAGCGTCGAGGAACTTCTCGGCCTCCGGCGGGACATCGCTGTCCTTCGGGATCGTGAGGCCCTGGCCTCCCGGCATCTCGAAGGTGGCGATGGAGCTCCAGCCCTCACCGATGACGTTCAGCCCGCCCAGGTCCTCCAGGCCCTCGAACTCCTCGTCCTTCGGGGCGTCGCCCTCAAGGTCCTCCGCCTCGGTGACCTTCGTGCCCTTGCCGGGCTTGAAGTCGAAGGTGGACGCCTTCGGTGCCGAGAAGTCGACCTTGGTGAAACCCGCGTCGATGGCAGCCTTGCCACCGCTGCGCGGGGTGAGCGTGAACTTCAGCGGCACGCCGTTCTCCGCGTCCACGGCAATCCGGATCGAGCCGACGGTCGAGGTGACGCCGTTGGTCGTCTTGGGCTTGATGAGCAGCTGGTAGGCGTCGCGGCCCGCGACCTTCGCGGTGCCGTCGACTGAGACGGAGGTCGTGTCGTCGACCGCCTTCAGCGCCTGCTCGGCGAACTCCTTGGGGGTGGCGGGGGCGGAGTCCGGCACGACGTGGTCGGCGCCCTTGTCCCTGCCCTTGCCCTGCTTCGCGTCGTCGGCCGTGGCGTGGTAGGCCTCGTTGGAGGCGCTGTCGTAGGCCCATACCTCGTCGCCGTTGCGAATGACGCTGTACTCCGCCGCGTCGTCCAGGATGGACAGCTTCTGCTTGTCGGGGCCGTCCGCCGCGACGCGCAGGGTGTGGGTGCCGGACGTCAGCTCCATGAGCTTGTCCTCGGGGGCGGCCGACGAGGCGGTGCCCTCCCCGTCGCCGCGGGCGGCATCGCCCAGGAGGGACGAGGCGGCGCCGCCGAGCCCCGGGATGCCCAGATCCGTACTGATCTTGACGCTGCCGGAGAGCTGCTCCGTATCCGACGCCGCGATCTTCTCGATGAGTTCCTGTGCGGTGATCTTCGGCAGATCCGGGTCGCCGCTGCTGGCGAGCGCCGGGACCAGCCCGATGGTCGCCGCGGCGACCGAGGCCACCGCGACCGGGACGATGTACCGCGCGGCCTTGCGGCGGCCCGACCTGAGCTCGTCGGTCGCCTCGTCGTCCATGGGTCGCTGGTCCGGTCCGTTGGGTGCCATGTGTGCACTACCTCCGTGGTCGGCGACGGCGGCCTGCCGCCATTCTCACCCGAGTGGGTCAGGAGTGGTTGTCGTTCTGGTGTCTCTATCCGACCAAATCGGGTGGCCGAAAGCGTCAGCCCCCAGGATCAACTCCACGTACTGCCCTGGGATGAGATACGACGGTGGCGCCTCCCCCGACCCGTAGGGGAAGCGCCACCGGAAGTCGCATGGAGGCGGGCTCTCAGCCCGCGCGGTGCACCACGGCGTCACAGAGCTGCACCAGCGCCGCTTTGGCACCGCACTCGGGCAGCGGCGCCAGCAAGGCCCGCGCCTCCTCGGCGTACCGCACGCTGTCCCGCCTGGCCTGCTCCAGCGCCGGGTGGACCCGCAGGCCCGCCAGCGCCTTGGCGTGCCGGGTGTCGTCCGTCAGGTCGTCGGCGAGCAGGTCGCGCAGGGCCAGGTCCTCGGGCTTGCCCTCGGCGGCGGCCTGGGCCTGGACGTAGAGCACCGGCAGGGTCGGGATGCCCTCGCGGAGGTCCGTGCCGGGTGTCTTGCCCGACTCGTGGGTGTCGCTGGCGATGTCCAGTACGTCATCGGCGAGCTGGAAGGCGACGCCGAGCCGCTCGCCGTACTGGGTGAGCACGTCCACGACCGTCTCGTCGGCGCCCGACATCATCGCGCCGAAGCGTCCGGCGACGGCGATCAGCGAACCGGTCTTGCCGCCGAGTACGTCGAGGTAGTGCTCGATCGGGTCGCGGCCATCGCGCGGTCCCGCGGTCTCCAGGATCTGTCCGGTGACCAGTCGCTCAAAGGCCTCAGCCTGGATGCGTACGGCCTCCGGGCCCAGGTCGGCCAGGATGTGCGAGGCGCGCGCGAACAGGAAGTCGCCGGTCAGCACCGCCACCGAGTTGTCCCAGCGGCTGTTGGCGCTCTCGACGCCGCGGCGTACGTCGGCCTCGTCCATCACGTCGTCGTGGTAGAGCGTCGCGAGGTGAGTGAGTTCGACGACGACGGCGGAGGGCACCACACCCGGCGCGTGCGGGTCGCCGAACTGCGCCGCGAGCATCACGAGCAGCGGCCTGAGCCGTTTCCCGCCCGCCCTGACGAGGTGCTGGGCGGCCTCGGTGATGAAGGGGACCTCGCTCTTGGTGGCCTCGAGCAGACCTTCCTCGACTGCCGCCAATCCGGCCTGGACATCGGCCTCGAGAGACTGGTCCCGCACGCTCAGCCCGAACGGCCCGACGACGGTCACGAGGGGGTCTCCTGTCTGCTGGCGGTCACGCGTGTCTACTGACGCACACAACTCTGGTCACCCGTTCGGTGCACAGTTTGTCGATGTGTCGCTGCCCTCACTCAAGTCAGCGTATCCGGTCGACTTTCGATCACAGCTAGCACCTGCCCGGCCGGGCGAGGCAGCATACGACGATCTCCACCAAACCGGGCATAAGGTGCTAATCCATTGACGTCAGGGGAACAGTCGCTCCAGGACCACGGCAACGCCTTCCGCCTCGTTCGAGCACGTCACCTCGTCCGCGACCGCCTTGAGCTCGTCGTGGGCGTTGGCCATGGCCACGCCGTACGCCGCCCATCGGAACATCGGGATGTCGTTGGGCATGTCACCGAACGCGATCGTGGTCGCGGCGCACTCGCCCAGAATCCGGGCCGCGAGCGCGAGACCGGCCGCCTTGTCGACGCCGAGCGGCTGTAGCTCCACGGTTCCGGGGCCCGCCATCGTGACGGTGACCAGGCCGTGGACCGCGCTGCGGGCGGCGGTGGCCAGCGCGTCGTCGGTCAGTGACGCATGGCGGAGCAGCACCTTGTTGATCGGCTCGGACCACAGTTCCGCCCGGCTGCCCGCGCGGACCGCGGGGAGCATGGGGTGCGGCAGCTCATAGCCCGGCTCCATGAGCATCAGGCCGTCGGCGCCGTCCTGGTTGACTGCGGCGAAGACCTCGCCGACCTCGGCTTCGATCTTGCCGAGCGCGGTGTCCGCCAGCTCCAGGTCCAGGGTCCTGGAGCTGACGACGGCGTCCGCCCCCGCGTCGTACACCTGCGCTCCCTGGCCACAGACGGCGAGGCCGCGGTAGTCCAGCTCCACCAGCAGATGCCGGACCTGCGGCACCGGGCGCCCGGTGACCACGATGTGCTGCGCGCCTGCCGCGGCCACCCTGGCGAGCGCGGCCCGAGAGCGCGCCGACACGACGTCGCCATGTCGCAGCAGGGTCCCGTCCAGGTCGGTGGCGATCAGCGAGTACGCGGAGGGGGTGGCGGCCATGCCCACCAGGATACGGAGACCCCAACAAACCTCGTGAAAGAGGACGTTGACAGTCTGGCGACGCTCCCGGCATCTGCCATGCCGCCCGGAATCCCGTCCGTGCGCCTGCCCCCACCGGCGCGAATGCCCCTGCCGTCCCGCCGCACCGCGACGTAACGTGTGGGCAACCACAAGACGGAAAGCGAGGCAGCGTACCGATGCCCGAGCAGACCCCGCTCGATCTTCCCGAGGGCGACCCCTTCGGTCCGCACAACCTGCCGTACGGCGTGTTCTCCCTGCCCGGGGAGGTCGCCGAGACCCGCCGCCGGGTCGGCGTACGCCTCGGGTCGTATGTCCTGGACGCCGGCGCGGCCGCGCATGCCCTGGGGTCGCCGTACGCGTCCCTGCTCGCGCAGTCCACGCTGAACCCGCTGCTCGCCTCCGGACGGCAGACCTGGAGCGACGTCCGGCGGGCGCTCACCGCCTGGGTGACCGTCCCGTCCCACCGGGACGTGGTGCAGCCGCTGTTCCACCACCTGTCGGAGGTCACCCTGCACCTCCCGTTCGAGGTCGCGGACTATGTCGACTTCTACGCGAGCGAGAACCACGCGCGGAACGTCGGCCAGATCTTCCGCCCAGACGCGGAGGACTCACTCACCCCCAACTGGAAGCACCTGCCCATCGGTTACCACGGCCGGTCCGGCACCGTCGTGGTCTCCGGGACGGATGTGGTGCGCCCATCGGGCCAGCGCAAGGCCCCGTCGGACCCCGCTCCGGTCTTCGGCCCGTCGATCAAGCTGGACATCGAGGCCGAGGTCGGCTTCGTGGTGGGCGTACCGTCCGCACTCGGCTCCTCGGTGGAGCTGTCCGGCTTCCGTGACCACGTCTTCGGCCTCACCCTCCTCAACGACTGGTCGGCCCGGGACATCCAGGCCTGGGAATACGTCCCGCTGGGCCCGTTCCTCGGCAAGTCCTTCGCCACCTCCGTCTCCGCGTGGATCACCCCCTTGGAGGCCCTGGACTCGGCCAGGACCGCACCGCCCACCCGCGATGTGCCGCTACTCCCCTACCTCGACGACACCGCGGAGTCCGCCAACGAACCCGGCGGCTACGACCTCCGTATCACCGTCGCGATCAACGGCCATACGATCGCCGAGCCGCCGTTCGCCACCATGTACTGGACGGCCGCCCAGCAACTCGCCCATATGACGGTCAACGGCGCCTCGCTGCGCACCGGCGACCTCTACGGCTCGGGCACCGTCAGCGGAGCCGAGCGCGACCAGCGCGGCTCCCTGCTGGAGCTGACCTGGAACGGCCGTGAGGTGATCGACCTTCCCGACGGCAAGCGCACCTTCCTGGAGGACGGCGACGTGGTCACCATGACGGCCTGGGCCCCAGGCCCGGACGGGACGAGGGTGGGCCTCGGCGAGGTCACGGGCCGGATCACCCCGTCCGCATGACCCTCACCCGCTGGTACCCAGCCGTCTGATACAAGCCCCCGGCCAGTCATCTTGTACCAGCCACTGGCACAAGTGGCTGACCGGGGGATTCCTCACGACCCGCCTCACACCGCGTGCTCCTCCCCGTCCCCGTCATGGCCGCCCGCTCCGCCGGAGTCGCCGGAATCGCCCTGATCCGCGACCGTCGCGAGGACCCCCTCTCCGTACGTCGCCAGCTTCCTCTCGCCCACCCCTCCGATGACCGCCAGCTCCGTCACCGAAGCGGGCCGGGCAATGGCGATCTCCCGCAGGGTCGCGTCGTGGAAGATCACGTAGGCCGGAACGCCCTGCTCCTTGGCCTGCCCCGCGCGCCAGGCCCGCAGCGCCTCGAAGAGCGGCACCGCCTCATCGGGCAGGTCGACGACGGCCTTGGCCTTGCGCTCGGCCTTCGTGGCACGCGCCGCCGCGGGCTTCTTCCGCTCCTTGCGCAGCCGCACCTCGCGCTCCCGGCCGAGCACCGCGCCGCTCTGCTCGGTCAGTACCAGCGTGCCGTACTCCCCTTCGACGGACAGCAGGCCCTGCGCCAGCAACTGCCGGACCACACCGCGCCATTCCGCCTCGGAGAGTTCTTCACCGATGCCGAAGACCGAGAGCTGGTCGTGGTCGAACTGAATGACCTTCGCGGTCTTCCGTCCCAGCAGGATGTCCACGATCTGCCCCGCGCCGAACTTCTGCCGCCGCTCCCGGTCCAGCCGCCACACCGTGGACAGCAGCTTCTGCGCGGCCACCGTGCCGTCCCAGGTCTCGGGCGGGGTGAGGCAGGTGTCGCAGTTGCCGCACGCCTCGGCGCCCGGCGCCTGGCCGAAGTAGGCGAGCAGCTGGGCCCTACGGCACTGGGCCGTCTCGCACAGGGCCAGCATGGCGTCCAGATGGGCCCCGGCCCGGCGGCGAAAGGCCTCGTCCCCCTCGCCGCCCTGCAGCATCTTGCGCTGCTGCACGACATCCTGCAGGCCGTACGCCATCCAGGCCGTCGACGGCAGACCGTCCCGACCCGCCCGCCCCGTCTCCTGGTAGTAGCCCTCCACGGACTTCGGCAGGTCCAGGTGGGCGACAAAGCGGACGTCCGGCTTGTCGATGCCCATACCGAAGGCGATGGTGGCGACCACCACCAGGCCCTCCTCGCGCAGGAACCGGGACTGGTGGGCCGCACGCGTCCCGCCGTCAAGACCCGCGTGGTACGGCACGGCCTCGATGCCGTTGCGGGAGAGGAACTCGGCGGTCTTGTCGACCGAGTTACGCGAGAGGCAGTAGACGATGCCCGCGTCCCCCGGGTGCTCGTCGCGGAGGAACTTCAGCAGCTGCTTCTTCGGCTCGTCCTTCGGCTCGATGCGGTACTGGATGTTGGGCCGGTCGAAGCTGGCCTCGAAGTGCCGGGCGTCCGGCATGCCGAGCCGCTCGGTGATCTCCCGGTGCGTGGCCCGGGTCGCCGTCGCCGTGAGAGCGATCCGGGGAACCTCTGGCCAGCGCTGGCCGAGCAGGGAGAGAGCCAGGTAGTCGGGCCGGAAGTCGTGGCCCCACTGCGCCACACAGTGCGCTTCGTCGATCGCGAAGACCGAGATCTTGGCCCGGGAGATCAAGTCCAGGGTCGACTCAAGGCGCAGCCGCTCCGGCGCCAGATACAACAGGTCGAGCTCACCCGCGAGGAACTCGGCCTCCACCACACGCCGCTCGTCGAAGTCCTGCGTGGAGTTGATGAATCCGGCCCGCACGCCGAGCGCCCGCAGGGCGTCGACCTGGTCCTGCATCAGCGCGATCAGGGGCGAGACCACAATGCCGGTGCCGGGCCTGACCAGCGCCGGGATCTGGTAGCAGAGCGACTTGCCACCGCCGGTCGGCATCAGGACGACTGCGTCCCCACCCGCGACCAGATGCTCGATGACCGCTTCCTGCTCACCTCGGAAGCTGTCATAGCCGAAGACTCGGTGCAGCGTACGCAGCGCGTCGCTCTGCGTCACGCCATCCGGCGTCACCTCACTCATCACCACGGTCCCATTCATCGCCCTGTCCCCCGTATGCCGTCCCTCGACCACTACCGCAACGATAGGGGCCAGGACCGACACCCGGGCAAAGTTATCCACAGGCAGCTAGGCAGGCCGCTGCCCGGCACCCCTCACGAGCGGGGTACCGGGCAGCGGAGTGCAAGGTGAGCCGGAACGCGGCTAGCGCACGAACACGCTCGCCTGGTTCGCCAGGTCGAGGAAGTACTGCGGCGCGACACCGAGCACCAGCGTGACCGCGACACCGACCCCGATCGTGGTCATCGTCAGCGGCGAGGGCACCGCGACGGTCGGGCCCTCAGGACGTGGCTCGCTGAAGAACATCAGCACGATCACCCGGATGTAGAAGAACGCGGCGATCGCGGACGAGATCACACCGACCACGACCAGCGCCCCGGCTCCGCCTTCGGCCGCCGCCTTGAACACCGCGAACTTCCCGGCGAACCCGGAGGTCAGTGGGATACCGGCGAAGGCCAGCAGGAACACCGCGAAGACCGCGGCCACCAGCGGCGAACGCCGCCCGAGCCCGGCCCACTTGGACAGGTGCGTCGCCTCGCCACCCGCGTCCCGTACCAGCGTCACCACCGAGAAGGCGCCGATCGTGACGAACGAGTACGCCAGCAGATAGAAGAGCACCGAGGAGATCCCGGCCTCGTTCATGGCGATCACACCGGCCAGGATGAACCCGCCGTGCGCGATGGAGGAGTACGCCAGAAGCCGCTTGATGTCGGTCTGGGTGATGGCGACGATCGCACCGAGCAGCATGGTGATGATCGCGACGCCCCACAGCACCGGCCGCCAGTCCCAGCTCAGGCCCGGCAGCACCACGTACAGCAGCCGCAGCAGCGCACCGAAGGCCGCGACCTTGGTGGCCGCCGCCATGAAGCCGGTGACCGGCGTCGGCGCGCCCTGGTACACGTCCGGGGTCCACATGTGGAACGGCACCGCGCCCACCTTGAAGAGCAGCCCCATCAGGACCATCGCGGCGCCGATGAGCAGCAGCGCGTCGTTGCCCATGGTGTCCGCGAGTGCCGGGTCGATGGACGTCACCGTGCCGTCGACGACCTCGGCGATCCCGGCGTACGACAGCGTGCCCGCGTATCCGTACAGCAGCGCGATGCCGAAGAGCAGGAACGCCGAGGAGAAGGCGCCGAGCAGGAAGTACTTCACCGCGGCCTCCTGCGACACCAGCCGCTTGCGCCGGGCGAGCGCGCAGAGCAGATAGAGCGGCAGCGAGAAGACCTCCAGCGCGATGAACAGGGTCAGCAGATCGTTGGCCGCGGGGAAGACGAGCATGCCAGCGACCGCGAAGAGCGCCAGCGGGAAGACCTCGGTGGTGGTGAACCCCGCCTTGACCGCCGCCTGTTCGCTCTTGCTGCCGGGCGGCGCCCCGGCCTGTGCGACGAACGAGTCGACCTGCTTGCCGTGGGCCACCGGATCAAGCCTGCGCTCGGCGAAGGTGAAGAGGGAGACCAGGCCCGCCAGCAGGATGGTGCCCTGCAGGAACAGCGCGGGCCCGTCCACCGCGATCGCGCCCATCGCCACGATGCCGGCCTTGGTGCTGCCGTGCCCGGTGACCGCCAGCCCGACGACCGCGGCGAACGCGGCGGCCAGCGCCACCACACTCAGGAACAGCTGAACGTGGTAGCGCGCCCGGCGTGCCACGAACGCCTCGACGAGGATGCCGAGTACGCCCGCGCCGACGACGATGAGGATGGGTGAGAGCTGGCCATACTCGATATGCGGCGCGTCGATCCTGCTGACCGGCTCGGCCGCCGTTGTCCACAGGCTGTGGACGGCTGATGCGCTCACTTGGCCGCCTCCACCTCGGGCTCGGGGTCTGTCTTCTGTACGTCGGACATGGTGTGCTCCACGGCCGGGTTCACGATGTCGGTGACCGGCTTCGGGTAGACGCCCAGGAAGATCAGGGCGGCGATGAGCGGGGCCACCACGGCGAGCTCACGCACCCTGAGGTCCGGCATCTTCGAGACCTCCTGCTTCACCGGGCCCGTCATCGTCCGCTGGTACAGGACGAGGGTGTAGAGCGCGGCGAGCACGATTCCGAAGGTGGCGATGATGCCCGCCACCGGATAGCGCGCGAAGGTGCCGACCAGGACCAGGAACTCGCTGACGAACGGCGCGAGACCCGGCAGCGAGAGCGTCGCCAGACCACCCACCAGGAAGGTGCCCGCGAGCACCGGCGCGACCTTCTGCACCCCGCCGTAGTCGGCGATGAGCCGCGAGCCGCGCCGCGAGATCAGGAACCCGGCCACCAGCATCAGGGCCGCGGTCGAGAGCCCGTGGTTGACCATGTAGAGCGTCGCGCCCGACTGGCCCTGGCTAGTCATCGCGAAGATGCCCAGGATGATGAAGCCGAAGTGCGAGATCGAGGCGTACGCGATCAGGCGCTTGATGTCCCGCTGGCCGACGGCGAGCAGCGCACCGTAGACGATGCTGACCAGGGCGAGCGTCAGAACCACCGGCGTCGCCCACGCCGACGCCTCGGGGAAGAGACCGAGGCAGAAGCGGAGCATCGCGAAGGTGCCGACCTTGTCGACCACCGCCGTGATCAGCACGGCGACCGGGGCGGTCGACTCGCCCATCGCGTTCGGCAGCCAGGTGTGCAGCGGCCAGAGCGGCGCCTTCACCGCGAAGGCGAAGAAGAAGCCGAGGAACAGCAGCCGCTCGGTGTTGGTCGCCATGGTCAGTTCGCCGCTCGCCCGCGCCTCGGCGATCTCGGGCAGCGAGAAGCCGCCCGCGACCACGTAGAGCCCGATCACCGCGGCCAGCATGATCAGCCCGCCGACCAGGTTGTAGAGCAGGAACTTCACCGCGGCGTACGAGCGTTGCGTAGCGGCGTTCTCGTCGCTGCCCGCGTGCGCCCGGTCCCCGAAGCCGCCGATGAGGAAGTACATCGGGATGAGCATGGCTTCGAACACGATGTAGAAGAGGAAGACGTCGGTGGCCGCGAAGGAGAGGATCACCATCACTTCGACCATCAGGATCAGCGCGAAGAAGCCCTGAGTGGGCCGCCACCGGGACGACTTCGTCTCCAAGGGGTCGGCGTCGTGCCAGCCCGCGAGGATGATGAACGGGATCAGCAGCGCGGTGAGCCCGATCAGCGCGACCCCGATGCCGTCCGCGCCCAGTTCGTAACGCACCCCGAAGTCCGCGATCCAGGCATGCGACTCGGTGAGTTGGTAGCGGTCGCCACCGGGCTCGAAGCGGACGAGCACGGCGGCCGCGAGGCCCAGCGTGCCGAGCGACACGAGCAGCGCGAGCCACTTGGCGGCGGTGCGCCGGGCGGCCGGGACGGCGGCGGTGGCGATCGCGCCGATCGCCGGGAGCGCCGCCGTCGCTGTCAGCAGAGGAAAGGACATGGGATCAGACCGCCCTCATCAGCAGGGTCGCGGCGATGAGGACCGCCGCACCGCCGAACATCGAGACCGCGTAGGACCGGGCGAAGCCGTTCTGCAGCTTGCGCAGTCGGCCGGAGAGCCCGCCGACCGACGCGGCCGTGCCATTGACGACTCCGTCGACCAGGGTGTGGTCGACGTACACCAGGGAGCGGGTGAGGTGTTCGCCACCGCGGACCAGCACCACATGGTTGAGGTCGTCCTGGAGCAGATCGCGCCGGGCCGCCCGGGTGAGCAGCGAGCCGCGCGGGGCGGTGACCGGGACCGGACGCCGTCCGTACTGCACATAGGCGAGACCGATGCCGAGCACCATCACCGTGATCGTGGCCGTCATGATCACCCCGGCGCTGATCGGCGGATGCCCGTGCTCGAACGCCGTGACCGGCTCCAGCCAGCCCGCGAAGGATTCGTTGAGGCTGAACAGACCACCGGCGAACACCGACCCGAAGGCGAGCACGATCATCGGAATCGTCATGGACTTGGGCGACTCGTGCGGATGCGGTGCGTTGCCTTCCGCGTCAGGCTGCCAGCGCTTCTCGCCGAAGAACGTCATCAGCATCACCCGCGTCATGTAGTACGCGGTGAGGGCCGCGCCCAGCAGGGTGACGGCGCCGAGAATCCAGCCCTCCGTACCGCCCTGGGCGAAGGCCGCCTCGATGATCTTGTCCTTGGACCAGAAGCCGGAGAGTCCCGGGAAGCCGATGATCGCCAGATAGCCCAGGCCGAACGTCGCGAACGTGACCGGCATGTACTTCCTGAGGCCGCCGTACTTCCGCATGTCGACCTCGTCGTTCATGCCGTGCATGACCGAGCCCGCGCCGAGGAACAGCCCGGCCTTGAAGAAGCCGTGGGTCACCAGGTGCATGATCGCGAAGACGTAGCCGATCGGGCCGAGGCCCGTCGCCAGGATCATGTAGCCGATCTGCGACATCGTCGAACCGGCCAGGGCCTTCTTGATGTCGTCCTTCGCGCAACCGACGATCGCACCGAAGAGCAGCGTCACCGCGCCGACCACCACGACCGCCAACTGCGCGTCGGGCGCGGCGTTGAAGATCGCGCCGGAGCGGGTGATCAGATACACGCCCGCGGTCACCATGGTCGCCGCGTGGATCAGGGCCGAGACCGGAGTCGGGCCCTCCATCGCGTCCCCGAGCCAGGACTGCAGCGGCACCTGCGCGGACTTACCGCAGGCGGCGAGCAGCAGCATCAGCCCGATGGCGGTCAGCTTGCCCTCACTGGTGTCACCGGCTGCGCTCGCGCTCAGGACCGGCCCGAAGGCGAAGGTCCCGAACGTGGTGAACATCAGCAGGATCGCGATCGACAGGCCCATGTCGCCGACGCGGTTGACCAGGAAGGCCTTCTTCGCGGCGGTGGCGGCACTGGGCTTGTGCTGCCAGAAGCCGATCAGCAGGTACGAGGCGAGGCCGACGCCCTCCCAGCCGACGTACAGCAGCAGGTAGTTGTCGGCGAGCACCAGCAGCAGCATCGCCGCCAGGAACAGGTTCAGGAAGCCGAAGAAGCGGCGGCGCCGCTCGTCGTGCTCCATGTACCCGACCGAGTAGAGGTGGATCAGCGTGCCCACGCCGGTGATCAGCAGGACGAACGTCATCGACAGCTGGTCCAGCTGGAAGGCCACGTCCGCCTGGAATCCCTCGACCGGGATCCAGCTGAACAGATGCTGGCTCAGGGTCCGGTCCTCGGCGTCCCGGCCCAGCATGTCGGTGAAGAGCACCACCCCGACGACGAACGAGGCGGCCGCGAGCAGCGTCCCGATCCAGTGACCGGTACGGTCCAATCGGCGGCCGCCGCACAGCAGTACGACCGCTCCGAGCAAAGGCGCCGCGATCAGCAGCGCGATCATGTTCTCTGTATTCACGGTTCAGCGACCCCTCACAGCTTCATCAGGCTGGCGTCGTCGACCGAGGCCGAGTGGCGCGATCGGAACAGCGTCACGATGATCGCCAGCCCGACCACGACCTCCGCGGCGGCGACGACCATCGTGAAGAAGGCGAGGATCTGGCCGTCGAGGTTGCCGTGCATCCGGGAGAAGGCGACAAGCGAGAGGTTGCAGGCGTTGAGCATCAGCTCGACGCACATGAAGACCACGATGGCGTTCCGCCGGATCAGCACCCCCGAGGCGCCGATCGCGAACAACACGGCCGCGAGGTAGAGATAGTTGACGGGGTTCACTTGGCGGCCTCCTCATCTGACTGATCCCGGCCGGGCTCGGACTGATCCCGGCCGAGGCGGGTCTGCGACCGCTGCTCCAGCGCCTTCAGGTCGCTCAGCGCCTGACCTGACACATCCCGGATCTGGCCCCGGGACCGCAGCGTCTTGTTGACGGTGAGCTCGGACGGCGTGCCGTCCGGCAGCAGGCCCGCGATGTCCACGGCGTTGTGCCGGGCGTAGACGCCGGGGGCGGGCAGCGGCGGCACCTGGTCGCCGCGTACGCGCTGCTCGGACAGCTCCCGCTGGGTCTGGGCCCGCTCGGTGCGCTCCCGGTGGGTGAGCAGCATGGCGCCGACGGCGGCCGTGATGAGCAGTGCGCCGGTGATCTCGAAGGCGAAGACGTACTTCGTGAAGATGAGAGCCGCGAGGCCCTCCACGTTGCCTCCCGCGTTCGCCTGGGCGAGGCCGTTGAACTCCTGCAGCGAGGCGTTGCCGATACCGGCGACCAGCAGGATGGCGAATCCTGCGCAACACAGGGCGGCCATCCAGCGCTGGCCCTTGATGGTCTCCTTCAGCGAGTCCGCGGCCGTGACGCCGACCAGCATGACCACGAAGAGGAAGAGCATCATGATCGCGCCGGTGTAGACGATGACCTGCACGATGCCGAGGAAGTAGGCGCCGTTGGCGAGGTAGAAGACCGCCAGGATGATCATCGTCCCGGCCAGGCACAGTGCGCTGTGTACGGCCTTCTTCATAAAGACGGTGCACAGCGCGCCGATCACGGCCACCGTGCCGAGCACCCAGAACTGGACGGCCTCACCACTGGACGTGGTGTAGGCGGCGAGCGAGCTCATGCGCCGGCCCCCTCTGGCTGGACCGGGCCGTCCTCCGCTGCCTCCTGTGCGGGCTTCTCCCCCTTGGACACGGCGACCTGACGCTCCGTACCGGGGGCGGCCTCGGTGACCAGGCCCCGGTAGTAGTCCTGCTCGTCCATGCCGGGGAAGATCGAGTGCGGAGTCTCGACCATGCCCTCGTCCAGCCCCGCCAGGAGTTGCTCCTTGGTGTAGATGAGGCTGGCGCGGGTGCTGTTGGCCAGCTCGAACTCGTTGGTCATCGTGAGCGCCCGGGTCGGGCAGGCCTCGATACACAGGCCGCAGAAGATGCAGCGGGCGTAGTTGATCTGGTAGACGCGGCCATACCGCTCGCCCGGTGAGTAGCGCTCCTCCTCGGTGTTGTCAGCGCCCTCCACGTAGATGGCGTCCGCGGGGCAGGCCCAGGCGCACAGCTCGCAGCCGATGCACTTCTCCAGGCCGTCCGGATGGCGGTTGAGCTGGTGCCGTCCGTGGAAGCGCGGTGCCGTGGTCTTCGGCTGCTCCGGGTACTGCTCGGTCAGCCGCTTCTTGAACATGGCCTTGAAGGTCACGCCGAAGCCAGCCACAGGGTTCTGGAACCCCTGCTCGGTCTCGCGTGACTCCCTGGATTCCTCAGACACCGTCAGCCTCCTTTCCGTCACTTGGAGTATCCACTCCGCCACTGACAATCAACTCGCGCTCCTGGCGCGAGCGGCGTCGCGGAACGGGTGGCAGGGTCTGGCCCGGCAGCGGCGGGACCGGGAATCCACCGGCCATCGGGTCGAAGGCGGGCGGCGCCTTCTTGATCGCCGCCTCCGTCCGCTCCTTGCGGTCGCGGAAGATGTCCACGACGAAGGAGAGCAGCAGAACGGCCAGCAGGGTGCCGCCGACGTAGAGCAGGATCTGCCAGAAGTCGACGCCCTCGTTCCGCATCACCCGCACGGTCGCGACCAGCATCAGCCAGGCGACCGCGACCGGGATGAGGACCTTCCAGCCCAGCTTCATCAGCTGGTCGTAGCGGACCCGCGGCAGGGTGCCGCGCAGCCAGACGAAGAAGAAGATCAGCAGCTGGAGCTTGATGACGAACCAGAGCATCGGCCACCAGCCGTGGTTCGCGCCTTCCCAGAAGGTGGAGATCGGGTACGGAGCCCGCCAGCCCCCCAGGAAGAGCGTCACCGCGATCATCGACACGGTGACCATGTGGATGTACTCGGAGAGCATGAACAGCGCGAACTTGATCGAGCTGTACTCGGTGTTGAAGCCACCAACCAGGTCGCCCTCGGACTCCGGCATGTCGAACGGCGCCCGGCTGGACTCACCGATCATCGTCACCATGTAGATCAGGAACGAGACCGGGAGCAGAACCATGTACCAGCGGTCGCTCTGTGCGTCGACGATCGCCGAGGTCGACATCGACCCCGAGTAGAGGAACACCGAGGCGAAGGCCGCGCCCATGGCGATCTCGTACGAGATCATCTGGGCACTCGAGCGGATGCCGCCGAGCAGCGGATACGTCGACCCCGACGACCAGCCGCCGAGCACGAATCCGTAGACGCCGACCGCGCCGATCGCCAGGACGTAGAGCATCGCGACCGGCAGGTCGGTCAGTTGGAGCGCGGTGCGGGTGCCGAAGATCGAGACTTCGTTGCCCGCTGGCCCGAAGGGGACGACGGCGATCGTCATGAAGGCCGGGATCGCGGCCATGATCGGCGCGAGGATGTAGACGGCCTTGTCCGCCCGCTTGACGATCACGTCTTCCTTGAGCATCAGCTTCACGCCGTCGGCGAGCGACTGCAGCATGCCCCAGGGGCCGTGCCGGTTGGGGCCGATACGCCGCTGCATCCAGCCGATGACCTTGCGCTCCATGACGATGGAGATCAGGACGGTCACCATCAGGAAGGCGAAGCAGAAGACCGCCTTGATGAGGATCAGCCACCACGGATCGGTGCCGAACATCGAGAGGTCTTCCAGAGCGGTCTGGCTCATGCCTGCACCTCCGTCGCGGCCGGTCCGTCCGTGGCGGCGCCGGCCGGGCCGACCCTCACCAGGTCACCGGGGCGGGCCCCGGTGTCCGACGCGACCCCGCCGCCGGTGGAGTTCAGCGGCAGCCAGACCACCCGGTCCGGCATCTCGGTGACCCGCAGCGGGAGCACGACCGAGCCCTGCGGTCCGGTGACGGCGAGCGCGTCTCCGTCCTTGACGCCCGCCTCAGTGGCGGTGGCCGCCGAGAGCCGGGCCAGCGCCTCGTGCCAGGTGCCCTCGAGCGCCTGGTCGCCTTCCTGGAGACGGCCCTGGTCGAGCAGTTGCCGGTGGCCCGCGAGTACGGCCTCCCCGCTGCCGGGCCGCGGCAGCCCGGCGACGGTGTCCAGCGGCTCGGTGGCCCGTGGCCCGTCCCAGGGGCCGAGACGGTCGAGTTCACGGTGGACCGACCGGTTGTCCGGCAGGCCCAGGTGGACGTCCATGGCGTCACACAGCATGTGCAGTACGCGCGCGTCGGTGGGCGCGGTCGAGCGGGTCATCTGGTCCGGCTTGAGCGCGGCCTCGAACGGCCGGGCCCTGCCCTCCCAGTTGAGGAAGGTGCCCGCCTTCTCGGGGACCGCCGCCACCGGGAGGACGACATCCGCCCGCTCGGTGAACTCGCTGGGCCGCAGCTCCAGGCTGACCAGGAAACCGACCTCGCCGATCGCCTCCCGGGCGCGCGCCGGGTCCGGCAGGTCCGCGACCTCGACGCCCGCCACCACCAGGGCCGCGAGCTCTCCGGTGGCGGCGGCCTCGACGATCTGGCCGGTGTCGCGGCCGAAGCGATGCGGGAGTTCGGCGACGCCCCAGAGGGCCGCCACCTCGCTCCGCGCGCGTGGATCGGTCGCCGGACGGCCACCGGGCAGCAGCGAGGGCAGCGCACCGACCTCGAGCGCACCGCGCTCACCGGCCCGGCGCGGAATCCACACCAGCTGCGCACCGGTGGCGCGCGCCAGGCGTACCGCGGCGGTCAGCCCACCGGCCACGCCCGCGAGCCGCTCACCGACGACGATGACCGCTCCCTCCGCGTGGAGCGCTTCGGCGGCCTTGGCCCCGTCGTCGCCCAGGCCGACGCCAGACGCCAGCGCGTCCAGCCACTCGGGCTCGGTGCCGGGTGCCGCGGGAAGCAGGGTGCCGCCCGCCTTCTCCAGGCCGCGCGTCGCGTACGGGGCGAGGGCGAAGGTCCGCTGGCCGTGGCCACGCCAGGCCTTGCGCAGCCGCAGGAAGACGCCGGGCGCCTCCTCCTCGGACTCGAACCCGGCGAGCAGGACGGCGGGGGCCTTCTCCAGCGAGGTGTAGGTGACACCCGTACCGTCGAGGTCCCGTCCGCGCCCGGCTACCCGGGCGGCCAGGAAGTCGGACTCCTCACCGCTGTGCACGCGCGCGCGGAAGTCGATGTCGTTCGTGCCGAGCGCCACGCGCGCGAACTTGCTGTACGCGTAGGCGTCCTCGACCGTGAGCCGGCCGCCCGCCAGTACAGCGGTCCTCCCCTTGGCGGCCGCGAGTCCGCCCGCCGCAACCTCCAGCGCCTCCGGCCAGCTGGCCGGCCTGAGCTCGCCCGACTCGGCGTCACGGACCAGCGGGGTGGTGAGCCGGTCCCGCTGCTGGGCGTAGCGGAAGCCGAAGCGGCCCTTGTCGCACAGCCACTCTTCATTGACCTCGGGGTCGTTGGCCGCGAGCCGCCGCATCACCTTGCCGCGCCGGTGGTCGGTCCTGGTCGCGCAGCCGCCCGAGCAGTGCTCGCACACGCTGGGAGACGAGACCAGGTCGAAGGGCCTGGACCGGAAGCGGTACGCCGCCGAGGTCAGCGCGCCGACCGGGCAGATCTGGATGGTGTTTCCGGAGAAGTACGACTCGAAGGGGTCGCCCTCACCGGTACCCACCTGTTGGAGCGCGCCCCGCTCCAGGAGCTCGATCATCGGATCGCCGGCGATCTGGTTGGAGAAGCGGGTGCAGCGGGCGCAGAGTACGCACCGCTCGCGGTCGAGCAGCACCTGGGTGGAGATCGGCACCGGCTTCTCGAAGGTGCGCTTCTTGCCGTCGAAGCGCGAGTCGGACTGGCCGTGCGACATGGCCTGGTTCTGCAGCGGGCACTCGCCGCCCTTGTCGCAGACCGGGCAGTCCAGCGGGTGGTTGATGAGCAGCAGCTCCATCACACCCTGCTGGGCCTTCTCGGCGACGGGCGAGGTGAGGTGCGTCTTGACGACCATGCCGTCGGTGCAGGTGATGGTGCAGGAGGCCATCGGCTTGCGCTGGCCCTCGACCTCGACGATGCACTGGCGGCAGGCGCCTGCCGGTTCGAGCAGGGGGTGGTCACAGAACCTGGGGATCTCGATGCCCAGTTGCTCGGCCGCCCGGATGACCAGGGTGCCCTTGGGCACACTGAGCTCAGCTCCGTCGATCGTCAGCGAGACCAGGTCCTCGGGCGGAACGGCCGCCTCCCCTCCTGAGGAGGTGGCGCTGGTGGACACTGTCATGCGGTCACCTCCGTGGGGTCGGCGGGTCGGTCGGCCCAGAGGGTCGACTTGGCCGGGTCGAAGGGGCAGCCCTTGCCGGTGATGTGCTGCTCGTACTCCTCGCGGAAGAACTTGAGCGAGGAGAAGATCGGCGACGCGGCGCCGTCGCCCAGCGCGCAGAAGGACTTGCCGTTGATGTTGTCGGCGATGTCGTTGAGCTTGTCGAGGTCGGCCATGACGCCCTTGCCGGACTCGATGTCCCGTAGCAACTGCACTAGCCAGTAGGTGCCTTCACGGCAGGGGGTGCACTTGCCGCAGGACTCGTGGGCGTAGAACTCGGTCCAGCGCGTCACCGCCCGTACGACGCAGGTGGTCTCGTCGAAGCACTGGAGCGCCTTCGTGCCGAGCATCGAGCCCGCGGCGCCGACGCCTTCGTAGTCCAGCGGGACATCGAGGTGTTCGGCCGTGAGCATCGGGGTCGACGAGCCGCCGGGCGTCCAGAACTTGAGCTGGTGTCCCGGCCGCATGCCGCCGCTCATGTCGAGAAGCTGGCGCAGCGTGATGCCGAGCGGAGCCTCGAACTGGCCCGGGTTGGCGACATGGCCGCTCAGCGAGTAGAGCGTGAAGCCCGGGGACTTCTCGCTGCCCATCGACTTGAACCAGTCCTTGCCCCGGTTCAGGATCGCGGGAACCGAAGCGATGGACTCGACGTTGTTCACCACAGTGGGGCACGCGTAAAGACCCGCGACAGCCGGGAAGGGGGGACGCAGCCGGGGCTGTCCGCGTCGGCCTTCGAGCGAGTCGAGCAGCGCGGTCTCCTCACCGCAGATGTACGCGCCCGCGCCCGCGTGCACGGTGAGTTCGAGGTCGAGTCCGCTGCCCAGGATGTTCTCGCCGAGCAGGCCCGCCTCCTTCGCCTCACGCACGGCCTCGTGCAGTCTGCGCAGTACGGGGACGACCTCGCCGCGCAGATAGATGAAGGCATGGTTCGACCGGATCGCGTAACAGGCGATCACGATTCCCTCGATGAGGGCATGAGGGTTCGCGAAGAGGAGCGGGATGTCCTTGCAGGTCCCGGGCTCCGATTCGTCGGCGTTGACAACTAGATAGTGCGGTTTGCCATCTCCCTGGGGAATGAACTGCCACTTCATTCCGGTAGGGAAGCCCGCGCCGCCGCGGCCGCGCAGACCTGAGTCCTTGACGTACGCGATGAGGTCGTCCGGCGTCATGGCGAGCGCCTTGCGCAGGCCCTCGTACCCCTCGTGACGCCGGTAGGTCTCCAGCGTCCAGGACTCTTCCTGGTCCCAGAAGGCCGACAGGACCGGTGCGAGCAGTTTGTCGGGACTCGTCTCTCCCCCACCCTCGAATGCACTCGGGCGGGCGGTGCCCCCCTGCTCGGCTGATGCCAAGGTCATCACTCCTCCTCCTCGGTCACCGGGCCCGACGGGTGGGCGGGATCGGACGCTGAGGTCTGCTGGGGTGCGTCGTGTGAGCTCGGGTGGTCCGCGGGCGGCTCGTCACTGGCGTAGCCGGACGACCGGGGCGACACGACCTTGGCCGGGGGCTTCTCGCCCTTGGCGAGCCTGAGCCCGACCAGCGAGGCGTGGCCCGCGCCGCCGGACGCCTCGACGGCTCCGGGGCGCTCGTCGGGAAAACCAGCCAGTATCCGGGCGGTCTCCTTGTACGTGCACAGCTTCGCGCCGCGGGTGGGTTCGACGTCGCGGCCCGCACGCAGGTCGTCGACGAGCCGCTTGGCGGACTCGGGCGTCTGGTTGTCGAAGAACTCCCAGTTGACCATCACGACGGGGGCGAAGTCGCAGGCGGCGTTGCACTCGATGTGCTCGAGGGTGACCTTGCCGTCCTCGGTGGTCTCGTTGTTGCCGACCCCCAGGTGCTCCTTGAGTTCGTCGAAGATGGCGTCGCCGCCCATCACCGCGCAGAGTGTGTTGGTGCAGACCCCCACCTGGTAGTCGCCGGACGGCTTGCGCCGGTACATGGTGTAGAAGGTGGCCACCGCGGTGACCTCGGCCGTGGTCAGGCCGAGGATTTCGGCGCAGAACGCCATGCCGGTGCGGGTGACATGGCCTTCCTCGGCCTGGACCAGGTGCAGCAGCGGGAGCAGCGCGGACCGGCTGTCGGGGTAGCGCGCGATGACGTCGCGCGCGTCCGCCTCGAGCCGGGCCCGTACGTCGGCCGGGTAGTCGGGGGCCGGGAGTTGGGGCATACCCAGCGATACATCGGTCACCGGTCGACGCCTCCCATCACGGGGTCGATGGATGCCACCGCGACGATGACGTCGGCCACCTGGCCGCCCTCGCACATCGCCGCCGTGGCCTGCAGGTTGGTGAAGGACGGGTCGCGGTAGTGGACCCGGTAGGGGCGGGTGCCGCCGTCGGAGACGACATGTACGCCGAGCTCGCCCTTGGGTGACTCTATGGCGACGTACGCCTGTCCCGGCGGGACCCGGAAACCCTCGGTCACCAGCTTGAAGTGGTGGATCAGGGCCTCCATCGAGGTACCCATGATCTTCTTGATGTGGTCCAGCGAGTTGCCGAGGCCGTCCGGGCCGAGCGCGAGCTGCGCGGGCCAGGCGATCTTCTTGTCGGCGACCATCACCGGGCCCGGCTTCAGGCGGTCCAGACACTGCTCGACGATGCGCAGCGACTGGCGCATCTCCTCCACGCGGATAAGGAAGCGTCCGTAGGAGTCGCAGGTGTCGGCGGTGGCGACCTCGAAGTCGTAGGTCTCGTAGCCGCAGTAGGGGTTGGACTTGCGCAGGTCGTGCGGGAGCCCGGTGGCGCGCAGGATCGGTCCGGTGGCGCCCAGGGCCACACAACCGGTCAGGTCGAGGTAGCCGACGTCCTGCAGCCTGGCCTTGAAGATCGGGTTCCCGGTGGCCAGCTTGTCGTAGTCCGGAATGGTCTTGGTCATCGTCTTCACGAACTCGCGGATCTGGTCCACCGCGCCCGGGGGCAGGTCCTGGGCGAGTCCGCCGGGCCGGATGAACGCGTGGTTCATCCGCAGGCCCGTGATCAGCTCGAAGATGTCGAGGATGTACTCACGGTCGCGGAAGCCACTGATCATCATCGTGGTGGCGCCGAGCTCCATACCGCCGGTGGCGAGGGCCACCAGGTGGGAGGCGATGCGGTTGAGTTCCATCAGCAGGACCCGGACCACCGTCGCCCGCTCCGGGATCTGGTCCTCGATGCCGAGCAGCTTCTCGACCCCGAGGCAGTACGCCGTCTCGTTGAAGAACGGCATGAGGTAGTCCATGCGCGTGACGAAGGTCGTGCCCTGCGTCCAGTTCCGGAATTCGAGGTTCTTCTCGATGCCGGTGTGCAGATAGCCGATGCCGCAGCGGGCCTCGGTGACGGTCTCGCCGTCGATCTCCAGGATGAGCCGGAGCACCCCGTGGGTGGACGGGTGCTGGGGGCCCATGTTGACGATGATGCGCTCGTCGTCGGCCTCGGCCGCGGACTGGACGACCTCGTCCCAGTCGCCGCCGGTGACGGTGTAGACGGTGCCCTCGGTGGTCTCGCGAGGGGACGCGGATGCAGATGGGGTGGTCATGAGTACGACCTCCGCTGGTCCGGAGCCGGGATCTGGGCGCCCTTGTACTCGACGGGGATGCCGCCGAGCGGGTAGTCCTTGCGCTGCGGGAAGCCCTGCCAGTCGTCCGGCATCATGATCCGGGTGAGGGCGGGGTGGCCGTCGAAGATCAGGCCGAAGAAATCGTAGGTCTCGCGCTCGTGCCAGTCGTTGGTCGGATAGAGCGCGACCAGCGAGGGGACGTGCGGGTCGCTGTCCGGCGCGCTGGTCTCGACGCGGATCAGCCTCCCGTGCGTGAGTGAGCGCAGGTGGTAGACGGCGTGCAGCTCGCGGCCCTTGTCCCCGGGGTAGTGGACACCCGAGACGCCCGTGCAGAGCTCGAAGCGCAGCGCGGGGTCGTCGCGCAGGGTCCTGGCGACCTGAACCAGGTGTTCGCGCACGACGTGGAAGGTGAGTTCGCCGCGGTCGACGACGGTCTTCTCGATGGCGGTCTCCGGAAGCAGGTCCTGCTCTTCCAGGGCGCCCTCGAGTTCGTCCGCGACTTCGTCGAACCACCCGCCGTAGGGGCGTACCGCGGGTCCTGGCAGCCGTACGGAGCGGACCAGGCCGCCGTAGCCCGAGGTGTCGCCGCCGTTGTTGGCGCCGAACATGCCGCGCTGGACGCGGACCTCCTCGCCGTGGTCGCCGCGCTGACCCGGCAGGTTGTCGGTGCCGAGGTCTTTCTCCGGGTTGGGCTCGTGCGCCGACTTGGGCTCGCTGGCCGGGTTGGGCTCGTCGGCCGGGTTGGGCTTGCTGTCGTTCGCGTCGCTCACCGGAGCAGCCCCTTCATCTCGATGGTGGGGAGCGCCTTGAGGGCCGCTTCTTCCGCCTCGCGGGCCGCTTCCTCCGCGTTCACACCCAGCTTGGAGGTCTGGATCTTCTGGTGGAGCTTGATAATCGCGTCCAGCAGCATCTCCGGACGCGGTGGACATCCGGGCAGATAGATATCAACAGGCACGATATGGTCAACGCCCTGAACAATCGCGTAATTGTTGAACATTCCACCGGAAGACGCACAAACCCCCATGGAGATCACCCACTTGGGATTCGGCATCTGGTCATAGACCTGGCGCAGCACCGGCGCCATCTTCTGACTGACCCGCCCCGCCACGATCATCAGATCGGCCTGGCGTGGCGAGCCGCGGAACACCTCCATGCCGAAGCGGGCCATGTCATAGCGCCCCGCGCCGGTCGTCATCATCTCGATGGCGCAACAGGCGAGGCCGAAGGTGGCGGGGAAGACGGATGACTTGCGCGCCCAGCCCGCGGCCTGTTCGACGGTGGTCAGCAGAAAGCCGCTCGGCAGTTTCTCTTCGAGTCCCATTGGTGGCCCCTCAGCCCCTCAGTCCCATTCCAGGCCGCCGCGTCGCCATACATACGCATAGGCGACGAAGACGGTGAGCACGAAGAGCAGCATCTCCACGAGCCCGAAAACACCCAGGGCGTCGAAGGTGACGGCCCAGGGATAGAGGAAGACGATCTCGATGTCGAAGACGATGAAGAGCATCGCCGTCAGGTAGTACTTGATCGGGAATCGGCCGCCGCCGGCAGCCGTCGGCGTCGGCTCGATGCCGCATTCATAGGCATCGAGCCGTACCCGGTTATAGCGCTTTGGACCGATAAGCGTGGCCATGACCACGGAGAAGATCGCAAAGCCGGCGGCAAGGGCTCCCAGTACGAGGATGGGGACGTAGGCGTTCACCGCTCCTCGCTCCTCTCAGTCGGCACTGACTGCTTCGGCATACGGACTTCACGGGGCGGGTGCCCTGCCTCACGAAGATCGCGCTTATGTGAGGCAGTTCACAAGCCCAACTGCCCCGCATCCTATGCCCGCCGGTCTGTGATCTGCGACACGGGGTGCGTCCTCGAGTTTGTGATCTCCACCACCTGACGAAGGATCATGAAGTCGGATGAGTGGTGATCTTCATACGCGAAGCACCGAAGAGATCACCAGACGTGACATCTGCTCGCGTTAACCCAGGTCGGAGCGGTGCGGCCTCTATCAAGAGGTAGCGACTGCAAGCAAATTGGCAGCCAGGAGACTCCCCTGATAGAGGGGGCGGCTCGCACGACGAGGCGCGGCGAGGCGCGGCGAGGTGAGCCGAGGGCGCGGGGTACGGGCGCGCGCGGAACGGTGAACGCGTGCACGCGTTCACGAGCGGAGACCCCGCGAAGGGATGCCGCCGACGAGCGCCAGCCGGATCGCGTCCCCGCGGTGACCATTCCGTGACCTGCGCCACACCGCCGAGCGACGGAAAACGGCGGGCTTGGCCAACGATGCGGATGGGTGGTACGCGCTGGGCAAATAGGACGTAACTCGGAAAGCCCATGATCACGGGCTTGATCAGCAGTGTCCGTATTGCCCGTTACGGCGTCAATAAGCTGCGACACGCCCGGGATTCAGCCCGCCATCGCCCAACTGTGGCGCAGCACACGTTTCTTGAAGGGAACCCTCATCCCTTGATACCCGTTGTACTCATGTCTCTCACCGCTCACATACCCAGCCACCGGAAGCCCCGCCGCAGCGCCACCAAGTTGCGTGCCGGAGTTGCCGGTGGCGTCCTCAGCACCCTCGCGGTAGCCGGTGCGTCCGGAGCGGCGAACGCGGCCGAACCGGTGACCGAGACCATCGAGATGCCCGCCCTCACCGGACTCGCGAGCGAGGTGACCGCCGCGGCCGACGCCACCCAGCAGGCGGCTGACACCTACTACCTGCAGGCCGAGCAGGACGCGGCGGCGGCCAAGGCCGCCAAGGAAGCGAAGAAGGCCAAGAAGGAAGCCGAGGCGAAGGCCAAGGCTGAGGCGGAAGCCAAGGCCAAGGCAGAAGCCGAGGCGAAGGCCGAGGCCAAGAAGAAGGCCGAGGAGAAGCGCGCCGCCGAAGAGCGGGCCGCCCGCTCCGCCGAGCGCACCACGCTCAGCACCGCCAGCAGCTCCGCGGGCTCGGGCTCCGGCACCGGCTCCGCCGGTACCTCCGCGAGCGCCTCCACCACGGCCAGCGCGCCCGCCAGCGGCAGCGTCGCGACCGTCGTCTCCTTCCTCAAGGCCCAGCTCGGCGACGCCTACGTGATGGGCGCCACGGGCCCCAACGCCTGGGACTGCTCCAGCCTCGTCCAGGCCGCGTTCAAGCAGGTCGGTGTGGACCTGCCGCGCGTCTCCCAGGACCAGTCGACGGTCGGCACCCAGGTCGGCACGTCCAACCTCCAGGTCGGCGACATCCTGTACTGGGGTTCCGCAGGCTCCGCGTACCACACCGGCGTGTACATCGGTAACGGCCAGTACCTGGACGCCGCCAACCCCGCCAAGGGCGTCGTCATCCAGGACCTCTCGGGTTACCCGGCGACCGGCGCGGTCCGCGTTCTCTGACCGACCCAGAAGCCAAGCAAAGGGCCGGCGTTCCTCTCGGGAACGCCGGCCCTTCGCCGTACGCGCTACGCCGTCCTCAGGACCGCGGGGCCACCTTGCTCAGGCCGTTGATGACCCGGTCCATCGCGTCGCCGCCCGTCGGGTCCGTCAGGTTGGCGAGCATCTTCAGCGTGAACCGCATCAGCATCGGGTGGGTCAGACCGCGCTGCGTCGCGATCTTCATGACCTTCGGGTTGCCGATGAGCTTCACGAAGGCGCGGCCCATCGTGTAGTAGCCGCCGTAGGTGTCCTTGAGGACCTTCGGGTAGCGCTGGAGGGCCAACTCCCGCTGCGAGGGGGTCTGCCGGGCATGCGCCTGGACGATCACGTCCGCGGCCAGCTGTCCCGATTCCATCGCATAGGCGATGCCCTCGCCGTTGAACGGGTTGACGAGGCCGCCCGCGTCGCCCACGAGCAGCAGCCCACGGGTGTAGTGCGGCTGCCGGTTGAAGGCCATCGGCAGCGCCGCGCCCCGGATCGGCTGGGTCATGTTCTCCGGGACGTACCCCCAGTCCTCGGGCATCGAGGCGCACCAGGCCTTCAGCACCTCGCGCCAGTCCAGCTCCCTGAAGGCGGAGGACGAGTTGAGGATGCCGAGGCCCACGTTGGACGTACCGTCGCCCATGCCGAAGATCCAGCCGTAGCCCGGCAGCAGCCGGTCCTCGGCGCCGCGCCGGTCCCACAGCTCCAGCCAGGACTCCAGATAGTCGTCGTCATGGCGCGGCGAGGTGAAGTACGTACGGACCGCGACGCCCATCGGGCGGTCCTCGCGGCGGTGCAGCCCCATCGCCAGCGAGAGCCTCGTCGAGTTGCCGTCGGCGGCGACGACCAGGGGCGCGTGGAAGGTGGCTGCGCGCTTCTCCTCGCCCAGCTTGGCCCGTACGCCGGTGATCCGCCCGGTGCGGTCGTCGATGATCGGGGCGCCGACGTTGCAGCGCTCATACAGTCGGGCGCCCGCCTTCTGCGCCTGCCGGGCCAGTTGCTCGTCGAAGTCGTCACGCTTGCGTACGAGTCCGTAGTCCGGGTACGACGCCAGCTCCGGCCAGTCCAGCTGCAGGCGCACGCCACCGCCGATGATGCGCAGGCCCTTGTTGCGCAGCCAGCCCGCCTCTTCGGAGATGTCGATGCCCATGGAGACCAGCTGCTTGGTGGCACGCGGGGTGAGCCCGTCGCCACAGACCTTCTCGCGCGGGAACGCGGTCTTCTCCAGGAGCAGGACGTCAAGTCCGGCCTTCGCCAGGTAGTACGCGGTCGTGGAACCGGCTGGCCCGGCCCCGACGACGATCACATCTGCGCTGTGTTCGGAGAGGGGCTCGGTCACGGCGGGATCTCCCCCGGTCTTGAGAATTTGCGTGCCGAAGGCACTGGACGTGTGCAGTCTATGGGGGTGTGTTGATCACGAACCCGAAGGGCTGCCTCAGATGACTCCCACACCTCCTGACCTCCGGCTGCGCGTCCCCACGGACGAGGACGCCTACGCCTGGCACGAGGTCTTCGCCGACCGCGAGGTCATGGAGTTCCACGGCGGCGCACCGGCCGAGCTGTCCGCGTACCAGGAACTGACGGCCCGGCAGCGCAAGCACGACGCCGAACACGGCTTCTGTTTCTGGACGGTACTGGACGAGGACGACCAGGTCCTGGGGTTCACCGGCGCCCAGCACTGGCCGCATGACTGGGGCCCGGTGGGCGAGATCGAGATCGGCTGGCGGCTCGCGCGCCGCGCGTGGGGCCGCGGCTACGCGACGACGGCCGCGCGCGCGACGCTGGAGCGGCTGCGGGCGGCCGGGGTGGCGGAGGTGGTCGCGATGGTCAACCCGGGCAACACGCGGTCCGTCGCGGTGACGCGACGGCTGGGCATGCGCCACGCGGAGACCTTCGCGATACCGGGCCGGGAGACGGAAGGGCACTGCTTCCGGCTCGCCCTGGGCCGGTAACCGGGCCCGCCCTGGCCGCCCGGTAGCCGCGCCCGGCCACGCCCAGAGCTGTCGTGGCGGGGCGCGGCGCGGCGGTCAGAATACGGAGAGGCCCGTGAGCGTCGTGAAGCGGTCGAGCGCCGCGACTCCGGCGACCGAGTTGCCCCGCTCGTCGAGCCCCGGACTCCACACGCACAGCGTGCCCTTGCCCGGCAGCACCGCGAGGATGCCACCGCCGACCCCGCTCTTGCCCGGCAGCCCGACCCGGTGGGCGAAGTCGCCCGCCGCGTCATACGTCCCGCAGGTCATCATCACCGCGTTGATCTGCTTGGCCTCGCTACGGCTCAGCAGCCTGCCGCCGTCCGCGCGGACACCGTGCCGGGCCAGGAAGCCACCGGCCAGGGCGAGGTCGGCGCAGCTCATCTCGATCGAGCACTGCCGGAAGTAGTGGTCGAGCAAGGTCGGCACGGGGTGCCGGATGTTCCCGTACGAGGCCATGAAGTGGGCCAGCGCCGCGTTGCGGTCGCCGTGCGCGGACTCGGACGCGGCGACCTCTATGTCGAAGCCGAGGTCCGGGTTGCCGCTCTCGGCCCGCAGGAAATCCAGCAGGTCCTCACTGGCGTCGCCGGTGAGCGTCTGCAGCCGGTCGGTGACGACCAACGCGCCCGCGTTGATGAAGGGATTGCGCGGAATGCCGTTCTCGTACTCCAGCTGCACCAGGGAGTTGAACGGATTGCCGGACGGCTCCCGGCCCACCTGCTCCCACAGGGTCGGCCCGTCCTGGGCCAGGACCAGGGCGAGCGTGAACACCTTGGTGATCGACTGCGCGGAGAACGGCGTACGCCACTCCCCCACGCCGTAGACCTTCCCGTCGGTGTCCGCGAGCGCTATGCCGAAGCGGCTCGGGTCGACGGAGGCCAACGCGGGGATGTAGTCGGCGGACCGGCCGCGGCCAGGGGTGGCCGCGACGTCGTCCGCGATCTGTTCCAGGACGTGCTGGTAGTTCACGAGCCGGGCCTCAGGCCTTGAAGCCCCGGTGCAGTGCGACCACACCACCGGTCAGATTGCGCCAGGCGACCTTCGACCAACCCGCCTCCCGCAGCATGCGGGCGAGCGCGGGCTGGTCGGGCCAGCTGCGGATCGACTCGGCGAGATAGACGTACGCGTCCGGGTTCGAGGAGACGGCGCGCGCGACCGGGGGCAGCGCGCGCATCAGGTACTCGGTGTAGACCGTGCGGAAGGGCGCCCAGGTGGGCTGGCTGAACTCGCAGATGACGACCCGGCCGCCGGGCTTGGTCACGCGGTACAGCTCGCGCAGCGCGGCGTCTGTCCGCTGGACGTTGCGCAGCCCGAAGGAGATGGTGACGGCGTCGAAGACGTCGTCCTGGAAGGGCAGCCGGGTCGCGTCACCCGCGGTCAGCGGCAGATGCGGATGGTTGCGCTTTCCGACCCGGAGCATGCCGAGCGAGAAGTCACAGGGCACCACGTAGGCACCGGTCTGGGTGAAGGGCAGCGACGAGGTGGCGGTACCCGCGGCGAGGTCGAGGATCTTCTGCGCGGGCCGGGCATCCACCGCCTTGGCGACCTGCTTGCGCCAGAACCGGTCCTGTCCGAGGGACAGCACGTCGTTCGTGAGGTCGTAGTTCTCGGCCACGTCGTCGAACATCGAGGCGACTTCGTGCGGCTGCTTGTCCAAGGATGCGCGGGTCACCCAGCCATTGTGGCAGGGGCCACTCCGCCGCCCCGCGACCGGGGAGGGGGCCGCGCCGCGGGCCGCGCGAGCGGGTCAGCGGGTGCGAGTGAGGGGGTGCGGGTAGCGGGTGCGGGTAGCGGGTGCGAGTCAGCGGGTGCGGTGGACCAAGCGACCGGCGAGCACCGTGGCCACGCAGGTGGCGGCGCCACGCTCCGCCAGCGCCGCCTCGTCGGGGACATCGAACGCGGCCAGGTCAGCCCGCGCGCCCACGCTCAGTGGGGCGTGTACGGAGCCGGTCAGGTCGTGGCCCTCGGCGAACGGGTCCAGGCTCGGGCCGCCCACCAGCACACCCGGCGCGCCGACCGCGGACACCTCGGTCAGCCCGGAGCGGGTGACCGCCTGGCGCACCGGGCCGGGGAAGGAACCGGCGACGTGGGTCGTGCCGTGTGCCAGCATCCGCTGCAAACCTCGGCGGACGCTGCCCGACCAGCGGGCCTCGTCCAGTACCGGCGCCAGCTTGGCCAGTGCCTCGCCGGTGACCGGCTCGGTGCCGAGTTCGTCGGCCTCGCGGGGGTCGGGGTGGTAGGCCCGGGTCAGCAGCCAGCGGGCGTGCCACTGCCGCAGACCGGGCGTGAGCAGGCCCGGCCAGCGCCGGACGCGGGCCTGCGGATAGGCCGCGGCCAGCTCCTCGTACGGGCCGATCGCCGCGATCCGGTCGCCGTCGACGGCGACCGCGCCGTCCGGGACCGGTGCCGCGCCGACCGGCAGGACCAGTGGCGCGGCGTGCAGGGTCAGCAAGGCGGCCTCCGAGTCTGGGTCACCGCTCTCGGCGATCTCAGTTGGTGGTGAGCAGCTTCAGCTCGGGGTGGGCCGTGCCGCCCTCGATCGCGGTGGAGGAGATGTGCGAGGCCACCCGCTCGTCGACCGGGTCGTTCGCCGGGTCGTCGTGCACGGTGATGTGCTCGTACGTGGTGGTGCGCTGGGCCGGGACACGGCCCGCCCGGCGGATCAGGTCGATGATCTCCAGCCGGTTGGAGCGGTGCTTGGCACCGGCCGACGACACCACGTTCTCCTCGAGCATGATCGAGCCCAGGTCGTCCGCGCCGTAGTGCAGCGAGAGCTGGCCGATCTCCTTGCCCGTGGTCAGCCAGGAGCCCTGGATGTGGGCGACGTTGTCGAAGAAGAGCCGGGCGATCGCGATCATGCGCAGGTACTCGAAGATCGTCGCCTGGGTACGGCCCTTGAGGTGGTTGTTCTCGGGCTGGTACGTGTACGGGATGAAGGCCCGGAAGCCGCCGGTCCGGTCCTGTACGTCGCGGATCATGCGCAGGTGCTCGATGCGCTCGGCGTTGGTCTCGCCGGTACCCATCAGCATCGTGGACGTGGATTCCACGCCCAGGCCGTGCGCGATCTCCATGATCTCCAGCCAGCGCTCGCCGGACTCCTTGAGCGGCGCGATCGCCTTGCGTGGCCGCGCCGGGAGCAGCTCGGCGCCCGCGCCGGCGAAGGAGTCGAGCCCGGCCGCGTGGATGCGCTCGATCGCCTCCTTCGCGGACACCCCGGAGATCCGGGCCATGTGCTCGATCTCGGAGGCCCCCAGCGAGTGGATGACCAGCTGCGGGAACTCCTTCTTGATCGCGGAGAAGTGCTCCTCGTAGTACTCCACGCCGAAGTCGGGGTGGTGTCCGCCCTGGAACATGATCTGCGTGCCACCGAGCTCGACGGTCTCGGCGCAGCGCCGCAGGATGTCGTCGAGGTCGCGGGTCCAGCCCTTGTCGACGGCCTTCGGCGGGGCGTAGAAGGCGCAGAACTTGCACGCCGTCACGCAGACGTTCGTGTAGTTGATGTTCCGCTCGATGATGTACGTCGCGATGTGCTCGGTGCCCGCGTACCGCCGCTTGCGGACCGTGTCGGCGGCGGCGCCGAGCGCGTGCAGCGGCGCGGAGCGGTAGAGGTCGAGCGCCTCTTCGTGCGTGATCCGCCCACCCTCGGCGGCGCGGTCGAGGACGGACTGAAGCGCGGCCTTCTCGGTCACCGGGACGTCCCTTTCAGCAGGGTTCGCCATGGGCGATTCCATGGCTGGGCGGACCGATCCAGCGTACGCCAGCGCTCTGACAGGCCCTGCGGGCGGTTGCCTTGGGCCACCCGGTCCCTTCGTGGGTCACCCGGTCTCTTAGCGGGCGAGCAGCTCTACGCGCGCGTGCGGGTCGAAGCCGGTGGTCGGGCCGACCCGGCGGGCGAACTCGGCCACCCCGGCGAGCTGCTCGGTGCCGAACCGGAAGTCCAGCGTCGTGAAGTAGCGCTCCAGGACCTCCGCGTCGAAGGCCTCCCAGCGCGCCGCCTGCTCGGCGACCTTGCCGACCTCCGCCAGCGACACGTCACGCGAGGACAGGAACGCCTCGTGCACCTTGTGGACGACTTCGGGCTCGCGTGCCAGGTAGTCGCGCCGCGCCGCCCACACCGCGAACACGAAGGGAAGCCCGGTCCAGTCCTTCCACATCTGCCCCAGGTCATGGACCTCGAGCCCGAGCCGCGGCCCGTCGTGCAGATTGGCCCGCAGCGCGGCGTCCCCGATCAGTACGGCGGCCTCCGCCTCCTGCATCATCACGCCGAGGTCCGGCGGGCACGTGTAGTAGTCGGGGGTCACGCCGACGCGCTCGGCGAGCATCAGCTGCGCCAGGCGTACGGACGTACGCGAAGTGGACCCGAGGGCCACCCGCGCCCCGTCAAGCCGTTCCAGCGGCAGCTGCGACACGATGACGCAGGACATCACCGGGCCGTCACAGCCCACCGCGATGTCCGGCATCGCGACCAGGTCGTCGGCGTGCTTGAGGAATTCCACGAGGGTGATCGGCGCGATGTCCAGTTCGCCCCGTACGAGCTGCTCACTGAGCCGCTCCGGGGTGTCCTTGGAGAGCTCGAAGTCGAGCAGTGCCCCGGTTCTGGCCAGTCCCCAGTAGAGAGGAAGGCAGTTCAGAAACTGAATGTGACCGACGCGGGGCCGGCTGCGGGGAGAATGGTCCACATCGTGAGGCTAGCTCCCACGGTCCGGGGCGCGAGTCCGGGGCTCCATTCACTCTCTGTCAAGACGCAGGTCACCGGCTCGTCAACCTTCGCGCAGCCGCTTTCAGACATTCGAGTGACGCGATCTTGCCCTCTACCCTCACCAGGCACCTGCGTGCTAGGCTCGCCGCAAGTTGCAGTTTGGTTTCCCTTGCAGTACAGAGCCTGCGGAGCATGTAACCGCAGGCTCTCGTCGTTTTCAGACTTTTGCAGTAGTGGTTGACACTCGCAGGTTCTGGAGCAGGGCAACCCTTTGGCCCAAGGAGGGCTTTATGGCTACCGGAACCGTGAAGTGGTTCAACGCTGAAAAGGGCTTCGGCTTCATCGCCCAGGAAGGCGGCGGCCCGGATGTGTTCGTCCACTACTCCGCGATCAACGCCTCTGGCTTCCGCTCCCTCGAGGAGAACCAGCCGGTGACGTTCGACGTCACGCAGGGCCCGAAGGGCCCGCAGGCGGAGAACGTCTCCCCGGCCTGATCCGGTATCCCGGTTCTCTGATCCGGAACGGATAGTGAGATAGCAGTACCCAAGGAGCCCTGCCCCTCCGCCTCGGCGGAGGGAGCGGGGCTCCTGCCTTTTTTGCCTTCTTCAGCCCCGCTCAGGTTCCAGTGCCGCCAGCGCCACTCAGGGCCCCGTCGCGTACAGGGCCTCCACCCGGTCGGCGAAGCGGGCCAGCACCGCCTGGCGGCGGACCTTCATGCTTGGCGTCAGCAGGCCGTTCGCGACACTGAAATCGTCGTCGAGGATCTCGAAGGCCCGAATACGGGCCGGTCGGGACACCTCAGCGTTCGCGGCGTCCACCGCCTCCTGGACCAGCTCGCGCACCCGTGCGTTCCCGCCAGGGCGCTCCCCCAGCTCGATGCCCTCGCGGGCGGCCAGACCCGCCAGCTCCTCCGGGTCCAGCGTGATCAGCGCGACCGGATACGGACGGTGGTCACCGACCATCACCGCTCGGGAGACATAGCGTGACCGCTGGATGGCGAACTCCACCGGCGACGGTGCGAGGTTCTTGCCACCCGAGGTGATGATCAGGTCTTTTTTGCGTCCGGTGATGAAGAGGAAGCCGTCCTCGTCCAGGGACCCCAGGTCGCCCGTGTGCAGCCAGCCATCCGCGTCCAGCGCCGCGGCCGTGGCCTCGGGGTTGCCGTGGTAGCCGGGGAAGACGTTCACACCCCGGGCCAGTACCTCGCCGTCCTCGGCGATCTGGACCTCGCAGCCCGGCATCGGGCGTCCGACCGAGCCGTAGCGCAGCGCGCCCGGGTGGTTGAGCGCGATCACCCCGCCGGACTCGGTCATTCCGTATCCCTCGAAGATCGCTATGCCGCAGGCGCGCAGAAAGTCCAGCGTGCTCGGCGCGATCGGCGCCGCACCGGTCAGCGCCCACCTCAGCCGCCCGCCGAAGGCCGCCCTGACCAGGCCGAACAGCTTCTCGTCCGCGGCCTCGAAGGCCTCGCGAAGCTCGCCGGTCGGCTGCTCGCCCCGCTCGCGCAGCTCGGCGACCCGGACGCCGACCCGGATCGCCTCAGCGAACCGCTCCCGGCCGCCCGCCTCCGCCTCGGCCAGGCCCAGGACCACCGAGTGCACCTTCTCGAAGAGGCGCGGCACGGACGGCAGATGGGTGGGCGCGACCTCGGCCAGCTCACCGACGATGTCCTCGATCCGGCCGCCGAAGTACGCCAGCGTGCCGCCCTGTAGCAGCGCCTTGAACTCGATCAGCTGGGCCATGACATGCGCGAGTGGGAGATAGAGGTAGGTACGGTCGCCGGGTCCGCCCGGGATCAGGTTCAGGGTGCCGTCCCGCACGGAGCCGAAGTTGCCGTGGGTGATCAGGCAGCCCTTGGGCAGACCGGTGGTACCCGAGGTGTAGACGAGGGTGGCCAGGTCGTCGTCCGTACGGGCCTCAGCGCGGGCCAGCAGCTCGGGAAGCGGCGCCTGGTCGGGCAGCTCGCGCAGGGCTAGGGGCGAGACGTCCCCTGGGTCCTTGGCGCCTGCCTCGGTCATGAGCACGATGTGGCGGATGCCCGGCAGCTTGGCGCGCAGCCGCTCGACCTTCGCGGCCTGGGCGGTGTTCTCGCAGATCACCACGGAGGCGCCGGAGTCCCCGAGCACCCAGGCCACCTCCTCGTCGCCGGCCGTCGGATAGACCGGCACCACCACGGCGCCCGCCGCGAACGCCCCGAAGTGGGCATACGTCCACTCGGGCCGGGTCTCGCCGAGGATCGCCACCCGGTCATCGGGGCGTACCCCGAGGCCGATCAGACCCCTGCCGACGGCGCGTACGGTCTCGCGAAGCTCCGCGTAGCTGACCTCGGCCCACCCGTCAGCGGCTTCCGCGGCGCCTACGCCTTTCGGGGCCTTGAAGCGCAGGGCGGGGTGCTCGGCGAAACGTTCCGCCACCCATTCCACGAACACGGCCAGACTCTTGGGCTGTTCCGGCTGCGGCTGTTCCGTCTGCGGCTGCATGCGTACGACGCTACGGACACGCCCCGACGGGCGGGGATGACCGGAAGCGTCACCACCGCTGACCTACGCGCTCAATCCCGCTACCGTCATGGGCATGGCGAGGCGGACGGTCACCGTGCACCACGTACGGGCCGTGCTGCGCGGCGCCCAGCGCCACGGCGTCGACACCGTGCCCCTGCTCCAGGCCGCCCAGATCCCCCCGTTGCTGCTCGGCGACGACCGGGCGCGGATCACCTCGGCGCAGTTCGTCCGGCTGTTCCGGGAGCTTTACCGGGCGACCCAGGACGAGTTCCTCGGGCTCGGGACGGCGGTCAGCAGGCCGGGGACGTTCGCGATGATGTGCCGGACCACCTACGGCTGCCGCGACCTGGGCTCCGCGGTGGAGCGCGCGATCACGTTCTACGGGCTGTTCCCCAGCGGCCCCGACCTCGTGCTGCACCGGTCCGACGACGAGGCCGTGTTCACCGTACGCGGCGACATCGCCGGGGACGAGGACCGCTTCCTCACCGAGTGCGTCCTCGCCATCTGGCACCGGCTGTGCAGCTGGCTGATCGGCCGCCGCATCCCGCTGCGCTGGGCGGCGTTCGGCTATCCACCGCCGCCGCACCAGGACGAGTACGCGGAACTCTTCGGCTGCCAGGTGCGTTTCGGCGCCGTGCGGACGGGCGCGGGCTTCGCGCCGCACTGGCTGGACGCGCCGCTGATCCGGGACGAGGACGAGCTGGAGCGGATGCTGCGCCGGGCGCCCTTCGACCTGCTCAGCCGCCGGGAGTACGAGACGACCGTGGCCGAACAGGTGCGGCGGGCGCTGGCGCGGGCACTCGCTGACCAGGGTGACGCGCCGCGGCTGCCCGCGCTGGGTGAGATCGCGGGGCGGCTCGCGGTGAGCCCGGCGACGCTGCGCCGTCGTCTCGCGGCCGAGTCCACCTCGTACCAGCAGCTGAAGGACACCGTGCGGCGGGACGCGGCGATCGCGGGGCTCGCCGAGGGGCGGGAGCCGATCGCGGAGCTCGCGGCGCGGCTTGGCTTCTCCGAGGACACCGCATTCCACCGGGCGTTCAGGCGATGGACGGGGACGACGCCGGGGGCGTACCGGATCGGGCACGCGGTCGTTAGCGATTCATCCAGTTATCCACCCAGTTTCCTGCCAGGTGAGACGCGGAGTCAGCAAAGCTGAGCGTCCCGGTCAGCGCGTAACTTACCCGCCGGTCACTACCTTCCTGGCAACTATCCCTGCCCCACAGGACAGTTGGGAGAGCCGCATGCACATCCGTATGCCCAGAAGGCTGGGCGGGGTGATCACCGCGCTGACACTGGCGGCCGCCCTGCCCGCGGTCGGTACGTCAGCCGCGCAGGCCGCACAGACCGAGCCGACGGCGCGGGCCGAGCAGAACTCCGGCAGCAACCCCGGTGACGTGGTCAGCGTGGAGGACTCGGCCTTCCACCCGCTGCCCGGCCAGCCGACGAACACCAAGGCCTGGAAGATCCACTACCGCTCGACCGACGCGCTGGGCCAGCCGAACACCGTCTCCGGCACGGTCATCGTCCCGCAGGACGGCCGGAAGGGCCCCCGGCCCCTGATCACCTACGCCGTCGGCACGGTCGGACTCGGCGACCAGTGCGCCCCCAGCGCGGGCTTCCCCCACGGCACCACACTGGAGGCCAACCTCATCCAGCAGCTCACCTGGCGCGGCTGGGCGGTAGCCGTCACCGACTACGAGGGTCTGGGCACCCCCGGCGAACACACCTACACCGCGGGACGCTCCGCCGGCCACGCGATGCTCGACGCGGCCCGCGCCGCCCAGCGCATCCCGGCCGCCGCCGCTTCCGGCCTCACCCCCGACAGCCCGATCGGCATCATGGGCTACTCCCAGGGTGGGCAGGCCTCCAGTTGGGCCGCCGAGCTGAAGGCGTCGTACGCGCCCGAGCTCAAGGTGAAGGGGACCGCGACGGGCGGGGTCCCGGCGAAGCTCGCCCCGCTCGCCTCCGTGCATGACGGGTCGTACGGCGCCGGGCTGCTGTTCATGGCCGCGTCCGGGCTGGACGCCGCCTACCCCGAGCTGCGGCTGGACTCGTATCTGAACGACTCCGGGAAGAAGCTCATCGGCACCCTCAGGGGCAACTGTGTGGCGGCCAACGCCGTGCTCGGGGCCTTCAAGAAGATCTCCGACATGACGCACACCAACCCGCTGGACACGCCCGAGTGGCAACGGCGGCTCGGCGACTCCGACCTGGGCGGGACGAAGCCCGACCACCCGGTCTACCTGTACCACGCGGTCGCCGACGAGCTGATCCCGTACGGCCTCGGCAGGCAACTGGGCAAGGACTGGTGCGCCAAGGGCGGCAACGTCAAGTGGCGGACGATCCTGCTCGGTGAGCATGTGTCCGCCGTGATCACGGAGGCGACGGCGGTCCAGAACTGGCTGGCGGCCCGCTTCGCGGACAGGCCGACGAACGGCACCTGCTAGGCCACCTGGCCAGCACGCGGCGCGCCTCCCAGGTTCTCAGAGCCTGGGAGGCGACCACGACTCCCCGCGCATCAGGTTGCCCAGGCCCGCCCAGGCGAAGTTCATCAGCGTCGCCGCGGCGTTCTTGGCCGAGACGCCGGGTGTGGCGTTCGCCCATACGGCGAGCGACTCCGCGGCACCCACCAGCGCCTCGGCGAGCCCGGCGACCTCGTGCGCGGGCAGCGCCGGATCGTGGTGCGCCTCGCGGGCCGCCTCCACGATCAGCAGGGTCACGAACGCCACGATCTCCTCGCGCATCACGGCGACCTCGCGGGCGAACGGCTCGCCGTGCGTACGGGCCTGACTGTGCAGGACCGCCCACCCGTCGGGGTGTTCCGCGGTGTGCGTGAAGAACGCCCGCAGCCCGGCCCAGAGCTGCCGGTCGGCTGGTTCGCCGGGGGTGACCCCGGTGCGTACGGCCTCGACGAGTGCGGCCGCCTCCCGGCGGATGCACGCCGTGAACAGCTCTTCCTTGGAGTTCAGATAGAGATAGACGAGCGGCTTGGACACCCCCGCCAGCTCGGCGATCTCGTCCATCGACGCCGCGCGGTAGCCGCGCTGCCCGAAGGTGCGCACCGCCGCGTCCATCATCTGCCGCTCGCGCACCGCGCGCGGCATCCGCTTCTGCCTGCCCGTCGGCTTGCGGACGGCCTTCGCCGTCCTCGCCGCCCCCTGCACCGAACCGTCGGTTTCCACCGCGCCCACCCCGGCCCCCCAATTCGCACATCCTGGCCAGAGTCAAGCCTACGGTTCACACCAGGCGGGCGATGGCAGGTCCGAGGACCCGGCGAAGGGTCCTCGGACCTGAGCGGCGGGCCCGAGGACCAAGCGGCGGGTCAGGACTTCGGCGGAGCGTCTTCCGGGCCGCCGTTCTCGCGGCGCTTCATCTCCTCCTCGCGGCGGCGCAGATCCGCCTCCCACTCCTTCATCAGCTCATCGTCGTCCTTGTCCTTCGCGCTGTCCTTGTCCTTCGCGCTCGCGTCGCGCTTGGCGGACTCCTCGCTGGACTCCTCCTCGCGCAGCGACCTGAGGAAGTCGGGGTTGTCATCAGGCGCGACCCAGCCGCCGCGCCCGCCGGAGGCGCTCTGGACGGTGCGGTCCTTGCCGACGATCAGCCAGGAGATGGAGCCGACGAGCGGGAAGAGCAGGATCAGGATCGCCCACAGCGGCTTGGGGATGAAGCGAACCTCCTGCTCATCGGTGGTGATGCAGTCGATGAACGCGAAGATGCCGAGTGCCAGCGGCACCAGGATCATCAGCACCCGGAGCATGAGGTGTCCCCCTGAGCGTGGACTGAGCGTGGAGATCGGGGCCGCGCGGGCGGCCCCCCTTACAAGGCAAGAGTAGCGAGTAGCCGATACTTGACCCTATGGCTTACGACGATCTTCGCTCCCTGCTCCGCGCACTGGAGCGCGAGGGCGATCTCAAGCGCATCAAGGCCGAGGTAGACCCGCATCTGGAGGTCGGTGAGATCGTCGACCGAGTCCAGAAGTCCGGCGGCCCGGCCCTCCTCTTCGAGAACGTCCGCGGGTCGTCGATGCCCCTGGCGATGAACGTCTTCGGCACGGACCGCCGCCTCCTCAAGGCCCTCGGCCTCAAGTCCTACGACGAGATCAGCGAGTCGATCGCCGGGCTGCTGAAGCCCGAGCTGCCGCACGGGTTCGTCGGGGTGCGCGAGGCCTTCGGGAAGCTGGCCAACATGACGCATGTGCCGCCGAAGAAGGTGAAGGCCAGCGCCGCCCCGGTCCAGGAGGTCGTCCTGACCGGTGACGACGTCGACCTGAACCAGCTCCCGGCACTGTTCACCTGGCCCGAGGACGGTGGCTCCTTCTTCAACCTCGGGCTGACGCACACCAAGCACCCCGAGACCGGCGTACGGAATCTGGGCCTGTACCGGCTGCAGCGGCACGACAAGCGCACCATCGGGATGCACTGGCAGATCCACAAGGACAGCCGCAACCACTACCAGGTCGCCGCCAAGCGGGGCGAGAAGCTGCCGATCGCGATCGCCTTCGGCGCGCCGCCCGCGGTCACCTACGCCTCCACCGCGCCGCTGCCCGGCGATATCGACGAGTACCTGTTCGCCGGGTTCGTGCAGGGCAAGCGGGTCGAGATGGTCGACTGCAAGACCGTGCCGCTCCAGGTCCCGGCCAATGCCGAGGTGGTGCTTGAGGGCTGGCTGGAGCCGGGCGAGATGCTGCCGGAGGGGCCGTTCGGTGACCACACCGGTTTCTACACGCCGCAGGAGGACTTCCCGGCCCTGACCATCGACTGCGTGACCATGCGCAAGCGGCCGCTGCTGCAGTCGATCGTCGTGGGCCGCCCGCCGACCGAGGACGGGCCACTGGGCCGGGCCACGGAGCGGTTCTTCCTGCCCCTGTTCAAGATCATCGTGCCGGACGTCGTGGACTACCACCTGCCCGAGGCGGCCGCCTTCCACAACTGCATGATCGTCTCGATCGACAAGAAGTACCCCAAGCACGCGCAGAAGACCATGCACGCCATCTGGGGCGCGCACATGCTCTCGCTGGAGAAGCTGATCGTGGTCGTCGACGCCGACTGCGATGTGCGCGACTACCACGAGGTCGCCTGGCGAGCCCTGGGCAACGTCGACTACGCCCGCGACCTCACCGTCGTCGAAGGCCCGGTCGACCACCTCGACCACGCCTCCTACCAGGCGTTCTGGGGCGGCAAGGCAGGCATCGACGCCACCAAGAAGCTGCCCGAGGAGGGCTACACCCGAGACGGCGGCTGGCCGAACATGGTCGAGTCCGACCCGCGCACGGCGGCGATGGTGGACCGTCGCTGGAAGGAGTACGGGCTGTGAGCACCGCGTCCGCCGCGCTCCCACAGCCGAACAGCAGGGTGCGGGCCTTCCTGCGCCTGGTGATGATCGAGCACTCGGTCTTCGCGCTGCCCTTCGCGTACATCGCCGCGCTGTCCGCGATGTTCCAGCTCGACGGGACCATGCACTGGGGGCCGCTGCTCCTGGTCACCATCGCGATGGTGGGACTGCGCACCTTCGCGATGGCCTGCAACCGCATCATCGACCGCGAGATCGACGCCCGTAACCCGCGCACGGCGAGCCGCGAGCTGGTCACCGGCGCGGTCTCGGTGCGGTCCGCCTGGACCGGCGCGCTGATCGCCCTCATCATCTTCCTGGGCGCCGCCGCCCTGCTGAACCCGCTGTGCCTGATCCTCGCCCCCTTCGCGGTGATCCCGATGGTGGTCTATCCGTACGGGAAGCGGTTCACCGACTTCCCGCACGCGATCCTGGGTCTGGCCCAGGCCATGGGCCCGGTCGGCGCCTGGATCGCGATCACCGGCGAGTGGTCCTGGAACGCGGTGATCCTCGGCCTGGCGGTCGGCATCTGGATCGGTGGCTTCGACCTGATCTTCGCCTGCCAGGACGTGCGGGCCGACCGCGCCGAAGGCGTCCGTTCCGTACCGGCCCGCTTCGGCATCCCGGCCGCGCTGTACGGCGCCCGGGCCTGCCATGTGGTGACCTCGGCGCTGTTCGTCTGGTACGGCTTCGCCACGGACGCGGGCGGGTTCTTCTGGTTCGGCCTGCTGATCGTGGGGGTGGCCTTCAGTTACGAGCACACGATCGTGCGGCCGCACGATCTGTCCCGGCTGAACCGGGCCTTCTTCACCACCAACGGGTTCATCGGGATCTCGCTGTTCGTCTTCGCGCTGCTCGACCTGCTGGTGCGCGGGCTCACGCTGTGAGGCGGCGGGCTCACCCTCGGCGGTATGCGTAGGCGTACATGTCCCCCCGCGCGCGTCAGGTGGGCGCGCGCCGGAACATGAACGCCGCGGCTATCCCGCCGAGCAGTCCGAACAGGTGGCCCTGCCAGCTGATGCCGGGCGTGGTGGGCAGCACGCCCCACAGCAGCGAGCCGTAGAGCACACCGATCAGCAGCCCGACCAGGATGTCCCCGATGCGCCGGTCCACGAAGCCGCGCACCACCAGATAGCCGAAGAGCCCGAAGACGACACCGGACGCACCCCCGGTGACCGAGTGCTCGGGCGCCGTGATCCACACGCCGATGCCGCTGACCAGGATGATCAGCACGGCGACGGCGAAGAAGCGGCGCACGCCGGACAGCGCGGCGATGAAGCCGAGTATCAGCAGCGGCATGGTGTTCGCCGTGAGGTGGTCAAAGCCGAAGTGGACGAACGCGGCCGGCACCAGGTCCCGGAGCTCGCTGAACTCGCGCGGCGTTATCCCGAAGGTGTCCAGGGAGTTGTTCGTCGCCTGGTCGATGCCCTCCAGGAGCCACAGCAGCGCCACCCAGGCGATCATCACGAAGGCCGCGGCCTTGACCCGCTGCCCACGCGTCAGCGGCCCGGGGCTCGCCCCGCGCGGTCCAAACGGTCCGTACTGCCCGGATGGTCCGGATGATCCGTACGGCCCGTGCTCTCCGTATGACATGGGCATCCCCCTAAGCCTTGCCCCTGCCCGCCGTTACCTGCCCGGCTCTCCTACCTATCTTCTACCCTCTCAACGCGGGGAGCCTCGGCTCGGTTCCAGCCCCTGGGGCCCACTCGTCTAGGCTCTCAGGCGTGCAGCCAGCCGCCGATCAACCCGAGCCCCGTACCCCGCGCCGCCCCTGGGTCGTCGGTGTCTCCGGCGCGTCCGGGACGCCGTACGCCGCGTCCGTGCTGCGGGCCCTGCTCGCGGCGGGCGAAAGCGTCGACCTGGTGGTCAGTCGCGCCTCACGGCTGACCCTCCTGGACGAGACCGGGATCGCCTTCCGGGACGCGCACTGGCGAGACGATCTGCGCACCTGGCTGGCCCGGGGCGCGGACGGCAAGCCCGAAACCTTCGCCGCCGACGTCCGCGCCCTCGGCGACCTCGGCGATGTGCGCTACTGGGCGGCCGGTGACCTGGCCGCCGGGCCCTCATCGGGCTCGTACGCCACCAAGGGCATGCTGATCGTGCCCGCGTCCACGGCCTGTGTGGCGGGCGTGGCGCTCGGGCTCTCCAAGGACCTGCTCCAGAGGGCGGCGAGCGTGACACTCAAGGAGAGCCGCCGCCTGGTCGTGGCGGTCCGCGAGACCCCGCTGAACGGCCAGACGCTCCGGCACCTGGTGACCCTGGACCAGGCGGGAGCGGTGATCGCGCCCGCCTCCCCCGCGTTCTACGCGGGGGCGACCCACATCCAGGACCTGGTGGACTTCGTCGCCGGGCGGGTACTGGACGCGGCAGGGGTCGAGCACGGGCTCTACCGGCGCTGGGCGGGGGAGCTCGGCTCTGGTCACACAGACCCTGGCGATTCTTGATCGCCTCTGCTACAAGATCCGCAGGGCGCTGACCCGGCACGCCTATTTTCCCTACGTAGACTCACGGGAACGCTGAACAATGGAAGGCTCCAGGCATATGGACGCGGTGGACAGGCAGCTTATTCAGGCCCTCAGAGAGAACGGCAGGGCCTCGTACGCCGAGCTCGGCCGACTCGTCGGCCTCTCCGGCCCCTCCGTCACGGATCGCATCAACCGCCTTGAGGCAGCGGGTGTGATCACCGGCTACCGCGCCACGGTCGACGCGGCCTCGCTCGGCCTCGGCGTCACCGCCCTGATCGGCATCTCCCTCTCGGACGCCGCCGACCACGAGGACGTGGCGCGCCGCCTGAAGGACCTCAGCGAGATCGAGGACGCCTGGTTCATCGCGGGCGACGACTCGTACATGCTCAAGGTGCGCGTCGGTGACGTGGACGGCCTGGAGAAGACGATCCGTCGCCTCAGCGGCACCAAGGGCGTGTCCCGTACGCGCACCACGATCGTGCTCTCCACGAAGTGGGAGAACCGGGTCGGGGAACTTCCCGAGGAATAGGGGGGTCTGGGGGGTCACCCCCCAGAAAAGAGGGGTGGCGTACCGTGGTCGGGGGCCTTTGAAGGTAGGGACGGGGCCCCCGGGAACAGACACATGGGAGGCGCCGGTAATGGACGCTGGACTCAAGCGCGAGCTCGAGGAGAAGGTCCGAGCCGGTGAGCGGCTGACTCGCGAGGACGGCATCGCGCTGTACGAGTCGGACGACCTGGCGTGGCTCGGCGGCCTCGCGCACGAGGTGCGGACGCGCAAGAACGGCGACGTCGTCCACTTCAACGTCAACCGCCACCTCAACATGACGAACGTGTGCACCGCGTCCTGCGCGTACTGCTCGTTCCAGCGCAAGCCGGGCGAGAAGGACGCGTACACCATGCGCATCGAGGAAGCCGTCCGGCTGGCCAAGACCATGGAGGGTGAGAACCTCACCGAGCTGCACATCGTCAACGGCCTGCACCCCAACCTGCCGTGGCGCTACTACCCCCGCTCGCTCTCCGCCCTCAAGGAAGCCCTCCCGAGCGTCTCCCTGAAGGCGTTCACCGCCACGGAGATCCACCACTTCGAGACGATCTCCGGCATGTCCGCGTCCGACATCCTGGACGAGCTGATCGAGGCCGGTCTCGAGTCGCTGACCGGCGGCGGCGCGGAGATCTTCGACTGGGAGATCCGGCAGCACATCGTCGACCACCGCACCCACTGGGAAGACTGGTCGCGCATCCACCGCCTGGCGCACGAGAAGGGTCTGAAGACCCCGTCCACGATGCTGTACGGGCACATCGAGGAGCCCCGCCACCGCGTCGACCACGTCCTGCGGCTGCGGGAACTCCAGGACGAGACCGGCGGCTTCCAGGTCTTCATCCCGCTGCGCTACCAGCACGACTTCGTCGACATGCAGGACGGCAAGGTCCGCAACAAGCTCCAGGCCCGTACGCAGATGGCGACCGGCGCCGAGGCGCTGAAGACCTTCGCGGTCTCCCGCCTCCTCTTCGACAACGTCCCGCACGTCAAGGTCTTCTGGGTGATGCACGGCGTGCAGACCGCCCAGCTGGCCCTGCAGCACGGCGCGGACGACATGGACGGCTCGGTCGTCGAGTACAAGATCACGCACGACGCGGACAACTACGGCACGCCGAACAAGCTGACCCGCGACGACCTCCTCGACCTGATCCGGGACGCGGGCTTCCGCCCGGTCGAGCGGAACACCCGCTACGAGATCATCCGCGAGTACCCGGGCCCGGACGCGGAGCGCCGCGAGACGCCGCAGGCCATGCGGGTCTGAGAGGGCCCCTCATGGCTGACGCTCTGACCTTCGAACTCGACCCCGCCGTCGGCCGCGAACTCGGCGACGGCGTGGTCCGCCTCTGGACGGACGTGTCCAACGCCGGCGGCGCCGTCGGATTCGTCCCGCCCGTGACGCCCGAGGACATCCGGCCCGAGTGGGTCAGACACCTGGTGTCCATGGCCGAGGGGAAGAACCGGCTGCTCGTCGGGTACGACACGGAGGGCCGGGTCGCGGCGACGGCGTTCTTCTCGTACAACACCCACCGCCTGATGCGGCACTGGGTCTGGCTCTACACCGTGATGGTGGCCCCGCGCCACCAGGGCAAGGGGTACGGGCGGCAGCTGATGCGGGCCGTCGAGGACGCGGCGCGCGGCTTCGACGGTATCGACGCGATACGGCTCACCTGCCGCGACGGCACCGGGGCCGACCGGTTCTACGCCTCCTGCGGGTACAAGGAGGTCGGGCGGGTGCCCGGCATGATCCGCGTGGCGCCCGGCGACGACCGGGACGACATCACCATGCTGCTGACCCTGGGCTGACGCGCCCCGGTGACCCTGGGCTGACGCGCCCCTGCCTGCCGCTGATCAAAACGGGCGTGCTTCACTTGTCGGGCAGGGACTGGGGAACCAGCCGTACGAGCAGAGAGAAGGCCAGCCGTGGCACCCAAGCCGAGCGCCACCGTCCGCTACACCGCGATGCGCCTGGGGATCTTCGCGGGCTGCTTCCTGGTGATCTGGGGCTTGGTCTATGTCGGCGCGCTGCCGGCCGGACTCGGCGACTCCAACCTGCTGTGGGTGCTGGTCCTGGCGATCGCCGTGTCGGCGCCGCTGAGCTTCGTGCTGCTGCGCAACCAGCGCGAGGAGATGTCCACCCAGATCATCGACACGGTGGACCGCACCAAGGCCAGGCTCCACGCGAACCGCACCATGGAGGACGCCGCGGTGGACGCGCAGGACGCCTCCCGTGCGCAGGGCTCGACCTCGTAAGGTCCGTCACACCCTCAAGCCCCAGTACAGGAGCCACCCGCCCCTGTACTGGGGCTTTGTGCATCTCGCCCCCTCTCACCCCTCTCGCCCCTCTCGCACCCCAAAGCAGAGCTTTGATGTTCTCAAAGTTCAGGTGTTAACGTTCTCGGCATGAAGACCGCAGCCGCGCACCACACCCCCGTGAGCGTCCCGCTCGTGGAGCGCCTGCACGTCGATCTCTGCCGCTGCATGTCCGCGACCTGTTGCCCCCGCGTCTGACAAGCACCAGCGACATCACGCAGCGGCCCCGTTGACCCTTCGCGGTCCGGTCGTCGCTCCCCCGCACGTCTTACGTCCTCGCCCCATGCGCCTTACCCGGAGTGTGTCCGTGTCCGCGAACGTCAAGTCCGCCGCCGAGAAGCCCGCGGGCTTCCGTATATCGAAGATCCCGTTCTGGGCACAGATCCTGGGCGGTCTGGTCCTCGGTGTGCTGCTCGGCTGGCTGGCCCGCAGCCAGGATGTGTCCTGGCTGGTCACCACCCTCGACAAGGTCGGCTCGATCTTCGTCCAGCTGCTGAAGCTGGCCGTCGCGCCGCTCGTCTTCTTCGCCATCCTGGTGTCGATCACCAACCTTCGTAAGGTCAACAACGCCGCCAGGCTGGCCGCCCAGACCCTGGTCTGGTTCATGATCACCTCGCTGATCGCGGTGGGCATCGGCCTCACCATCGGCCTGCTCACCAACCCGGGCGCGGGCACCGGCCTGACCCCGAAGGACGGCGTGGCCCCGGAGAACACCGGGTCCTGGATCGACTTCCTCACCGGGATCGTCCCGACCGACGTCATCACGCCGTTCACCGAGCTCAAGGTCCTGCAGATCGTCTTCATGGCCGCCGTCGCCGGTATCGCCGTACTGAAGATCGGCGAGAAGGCCAAGCCGATCCTCGACCTCAGCGAGTCCGTCCTCGCCCTGCTGCAGAAGGCCCTGTGGTGGGTCATCCGGCTCTCCCCGATCGGCACCGTCGGCCTCATCGGCTACGCCATCGCCACCTACGGCTGGGACCTGATCGGCAAGTACGCGACGTTCACCGCCGACATCTACATCGGCTGCGCCCTGGTGATGTTCGGCGTCTACCCGCTGCTGCTCGCCACGGTCGCCAAGGTCAACCCTGTGCAGTTCTTCAAGGGCGCCTGGCCCGCGATCCAGCTGGCCTTCGTCTCCCGCTCCTCGGTCGGCACCATGCCGGTCACCCAGAAGGTCACCGAGCGGCTCGGCGTGCCGAAGGAGTACACCTCCTTCGCGGTGCCGTTCGGCGCCACCACCAAGATGGACGGTTGCGCCGCGATCTACCCGGCGATCGCCGCGATCTTCGTCGCGCAGATCTTCGATGTGCAGCTCGGCATCCAGGAGTACCTGCTCATCGCCTTCGTCTCGGTGGTCGGTTCCGCCGCGACGGCCGGTCTGACCGGCGCCACGGTGATGCTGACCCTGACGCTGTCGACGCTGGGCCTGCCGATGGAGGGCGTGGGTCTGCTGCTCGCCATCGACCCGATCCTGGACATGGTCCGTACGGCGACGAACGTGGCCGGTCAGGCGCTGGTGCCGGTGATCGTCTCGGCCCGCGAGAACATCCTGGACCGCACGGCGTACGACACCGCGACGAGCTTCGACATCAACGACCTGGACGACGTCTCGGACTCTTCGGGCATCTCTGACGCCTCGGACGCCTCGGACGCCGAGAAGAAGGCAGCTGTCCCGGTTCCGGCCTAGGCATTCCGGCTCCGACGCCCGTTCCCCGGCATGGGGGGGCGGGCGTCGCCGCGTCTCACCCGAACGCGGCGTCTCAGGTGCCGGGCGAGCCGTACCAGACCGTCGTGGCGTTGCAGAACTCGCGGATGCCGTGCCCCGCCAGCTCCCGCCCGTAGCCCGAGCGCTTGACCCCGCCGAAGGGGAGGCCCGGGTGGGAGGCCGTCATGCCGTTGAAGTAGACGGCGCCCGCCTGGATGTCCCGTACGCACTGGGCCATTTCCTCGTCGTCCCGCGTCCAGACATTGGAACTGAGCCCGAAGGGAGTGTCGTTGGCGAGCTCCACCGCCTCGTCAACGCTCTCCACCCGGTACAGCGTGGCCACCGGGCCGAAGGCTTCGTCCCGGTGGATGCGCATCTCGTCGGTGATGTCGGCCAGGACGGTGGGGGCGTAGTACCAGCCGTGGTCCATCTGTTCAGGGCGCCGTCCGCCGCACAGCACGGCCGCGCCCTTGCCGACCGCGTCGTCGACGAGTTCCTCCAGGTCCTTGCGGCCCTGTTCGGAGGAGAGCGGCCCGACGTCGGTGTCGTCGTCGGTCGGGTCGCCGACGGTCAACTCCCGCATAGCGGCGACGAACCGGTCACGGAAGGCGTCATACACATCGGTGTGCACGATGAAGCGTTTGGCGGCGATGCAGGACTGGCCGTTGTTCTGTACGCGGGCGGTGACGGCGGTCGTGGCCGCGCGGTCGATGTCGGCGCTGGGCAGGACGACGTAGGGGTCGCTGCCGCCCAGTTCCAGGACCGTCTTCTTCACCTCATCCCCAGAGATCGAGGCCACGGAGCGCCCGGCGGGCTCACTGCCGGTCAGGGTCGCGGCCGCCACGCGCGCGTCGCGCAGGATGCCCTCGACGGCCCCGGAGCCGATGAGAAGCGTCTGGAAGCAGCCCTCGGGGAAGCCGGCGCGCCGGAAGAGGTCTTCCAGGTAGAGGGCCGTCTGCGGCACGTTCGACGCGTGCTTCAGCAGGCCCACGTTGCCCGCCATCAGGGCCGGGGCGGCGAAGCGTACGACCTGCCAGAGCGGGAAGTTCCACGGCATGACCGCGAGCACCGGGCCGATCGGACGGTAGTGGACGCGTGCCCTGGACGCGCCGGAGTCCTCGACGTCGGCCTGGGCGGGCTCCTCGTCCGCGAGGAGCGCCTCGGCGTGCGCGGCGTACCAGCGCAGCGCCTTCACACACTTGGCGGCCTCCGCACGCGCCGCCTTCAGCGTCTTGCCCATTTCGAGGGTCATCATGCGAGCGGCGGTATCGGCGTCCTGCTCCAGCAGGTCGGCGGCGCGCTCCAGGAGGCGGGCGCGGTCGGCGAAGGAGGTGAGGCGGTACGTCCGGTACGCGGCGTCGGCGGCGGCGAGCCGCCGCTCCACCTCTTCGGACGTCAGCGCGTCGAAGGTCTTGATCGTCTCCCCCGTGGCGGGGTTGACGGTGGCGATGGGCATGAGGTTCCTCCTCTGGCGCGGCGCCGTGAGGTCGCAACGCGTGCGGGGTGGCGCCGCCGCCTTCCACGCTAGGGGCGGGGCGACGGAGGCGCTTCTTCGCGGCCGGGTCCGGTGCGTCCGTACGGGTGGCGGTGTCACCTGCGGCGAGTGGTGGCGAGCGGTGGTGACGCAGCGGGGCGCGAGGGTCTCTGGAGATAATGTCCGGTGTGATCCGGTTTGCGGTGGTGTTGGTGTGCGTGATCATGAGCCTCGGGCTCACGGCGCTATCCCTTACGGTCTCGCCGTGGTGGTGGCCACCCGCCGCGATCACCTTGGCACTGGCCGCCGTCGGCGGGTACGACCTGCTGCAACGCAAGCACTCCGTGTTGCGCAACTATCCGGTCCTCGGTCACTTTCGCTACCTCCTGGAGCGCCTCCGCCCTGAGCTCCAGCAGTACTTCATCGAACGCAACTACGATGGCCGCCCCTTCGACCGAGAAGTCCGCAGCATCGTCTACGCGCGGGCGAAGGGCACGGCGGCGGAAGACGCCTTCGGGACGGAACGCGATGTCTACGCCGCGGGTCACGAGTTCCTGGTCCACTCCATCGCCCCCGAGCCCGTGCTCCAGACGGCGCCCTCGGTCCGCATCGGTGGCCCGGACTGCACACGGCCGTACGACATGGCGCTGCTCAACGTCTCGGCGATGAGCTTCGGCTCGCTGTCCGCCAACGCCGTACTCGCGCTCAACCGTGGCGCCGCGCTCGGCGGCTTCGCCCACGACACCGGAGAAGGCGGCATCTCCGAGTACCACCTGCGGCACGGGGGTGACCTCGTCTGGGAGATCGGCACGGGGTACTTCGGCTGCCGGACGGAGGACGGCGACTTCGATCCCCGGCAGTTCGCCGAGAAGGCGGCCTACGAGCAGGTCAAATGCGTGTCACTGAAGCTCTCCCAAGGCGCCAAGCCCGGCAGCGGCGGCCTGCTGCCCGGCGTCAAGGTCAGCGCGGAGGTCGCCCGGGCCCGAGGCGTGCCCCAGGGCGCGACCGTCGCCTCCCCTCCCTACCACCGCGCCTTCACCACCCCGCGCGAACTGGTCCGGTTCCTGGCGCACCTGCGGAAACTCGCCGACGGAAAACCCGTGGGGTTCAAGCTCTGTGTCGGGTCACGCCGCGAGTTCCTGGCCCTCTGCAAAGCCATGCGCGCGGAAGGCATCACCCCGGACTTCATCCTCGTCGACGGCTCGGAAGGCGGCACCGGAGCGGCACCGCTGGAGTTCGCCGACCACCTCGGCCAGCCGCTCACCGAAGGACTCCTCACCGTCCACAACGCCCTGACCGGGACGGGACTGCGCGACCGCATCCGCATCGGCGCCAGCGGCAAGGTCGCCACCGGCGTCGACATCGTCAAACGGCTCATCCAGGGCGCGGACTACACCAACTCGGCCCGCGCCATGATGTTCGCCGTCGGCTGCATCCAGGCCCAGCGCTGCCACACCAACACCTGCCCCGTCGGCGTCACCACCCAGGACCCACGCCGCACCCGCGCCCTCAACGTCCCCAACAAGTCCCTGCGGGTCCAGCGCTTCCAGGCCGCCACCGTCACCAGCGCCCTGAAGATCATGGCAGCCATGGGAGTGACCGGCCCGAGCGGCCTCCGACCCCACATGCTGCGCCGACGCATCGGCCCCGCCACCATCCACGCCAGCGACGAGCTCTTCGAACGCCTGGCCCCGGGCCAACTGCTGGACGACACCCCGCCAGGCTGGGCCGAGGACTGGTCGGCCGCCGACCCCGACCGCTTCGCCTAAGGCGCACCGACGGACACCGAAGGCCCGGCCGCCGTCTGGCGGCATCACCGTATGCCAGCAACACCGTCTGGCAGCATCGCCGTATGGATCTGGCAGCATCGCCGTATGGATGAGGCACAGGCCCGCGCATGGCTCGCGACCGCCGTGGCCGAGGCCGAGCACGGGCTCGCCGAGGGCGGCATCCCGATCGGCGCGGCCCTCTACGGCGCGGACGGCACCCTGCTGGGGCGCGGCCACAACCGCCGCGTCCAGGACGGCGACCCGTCCCTGCACGCGGAGACGGCGGCGTTCCGGAGCGCCGGGCGGCAGCGCTCGTACCGCGGAACCACGATGGTCACGACGCTGTCGCCGTGCTGGTACTGCAGTGGTCTGGTGCGGCAGTTCGGCATCTCGCGCGTGATCGTCGGCGAGGCGAGGACGTTCCACGGCGGGCAGGACTGGCTGGCTGAGCACGGCGTGGAGATCGTCGTCCTGGACGACCCACGGTGTGTGGCGCTGATGACGGACTTCATCACCGCCCGTCCGGAGCTCTGGTTCGAGGACATCGGCGCCCACGACCAGTAACGCACGTGGTAGCGCACGCGGTAGCTCACGCGATAGCTCCCGGCGACTCCGCGTACCCGTCCCGCAGCTGCTGCCAGCGCTCACGCGACCAGGCGGACCAGGACGCCGCGTCCATGGGCCGCCCCTCCAGCGCCTCCAGCAGGAACTCGAAGTGCTGGTGCCACCCGGCCAGGCAGTCCAGGCGCAGCGCGTCGTCGCCCGGGAACTCGTTGGTGAAGCGGAGTGTCGTCGCACCGACCCCGAGCGGTTCCAGGTGGAAACGCGCCCGGCCGTGCGGCGGGCCATCGAAGGTGTACTCGACGATCCGCTCCACGTCCCAGGCGGTGATCCGCCCGGAGTGCGTAGGCGGCGGCGCGTGCGCGGGGTCGGCGTTCAGCCAGCGCAGGGTGACCGCCCCGCCCAGGCGGGGCTCCAGGACATCCGCGGCGGCGAGCCAGCCGACCAGACCCTCGGGGGTGGCCACGGCAGCCCATACCTTCTCCACCGCGTGCGGGAGATGGAGCTCGAAGTGGAGGTGCTGGGTGGGCGGCCGGGCGTCACCCGTCGTCGTACTCGTGCCCTGTCCGATCGTTCCGGTCATGACACCAGCGTCTCTCCCACACCCGGGTCGCGCACCCTCCTTAGGCGCGACTCAGGCGTACGAGTGCAGACCGCTCAGGACCATGTTCACGCCGTAGTAGTTCCACAGCCAGGTCACAAAGGCGAACAGCCCCAGGTAGGCGGCCTTGCGCCCCTTCCAGCCCGCGGTCGCGCGCGCGTGCAGATAGCAGGCGTACACGGCCCAGGTCACGAAGGACCAGACCTCCTTGGGGTCCCAGTTCCAGTAGCGGCCCCAGGCCTCGCCCGCCCAGATCGCGCCCGCGATGATCGTGAAGGTCCACAGCGGGAACACCGCCGCGTTGACGCGGTAGGCGAACTTGTCGAGCGTGGCGGCCGACGGCAGCCGGGACAGCACCGAGCGGGCGAAGGCGCCGGGCTCGCCGCCGCGCCCCAGCTTGGCCTCGTACGCGTCGCGGAAGAGGTAGAGCAGCGTGCCGACCGCGCCCATGTAGAAGACCGCGCCGCAGAAGATCGCGGTGGAGACGTGGATGTACAGCCAGTACGAGTCCAGGGCCGGGACCAGCTGGTCACTGGCCGTGTACAGCCAGGTGGTGGCGATGCCCAGGTCGAGCAGAACCGTGGTGACCAGCACCAGGCCCATCCAGCGGACGTTCTTCTTGGCGAGCAGCAGAGCCAGGTAGACGCCGACCGCGACCGTGGAGAACGTGATGGAGAACTCGTACATGTTGCCCCAGGGCGCCCGCTGCACCGACAGGGCGCGGGTGACCACACCGGACGCCGCGACGAGGAAGCCGAGCGCGGTGAGCGAGACGGCGATCCGGCCGTACAGGTCGCCCTTCTCGGTACCCCCGTGCGCGCCCGGCCCGTCCGCCACGTCGCGGCTGCCCGCGGCGGAGCGGGTGACGACCTGGGGGCGCTCCAGGACGGCGGTGCCGCCGCCCGACTGCTTCACCCGCACAGCCGGAGCGGCCGCCCCGGCCGCAGCCGCGCCTTCGCTGGTGAGCGCCGCCGCGGTGCGGCCGACCTTGCTGCGGCTGCCGAAGGTCCACTCGGCGATATGGGCGAAAAAGGCCAGGGTGTAGACGGCCATGGCGGACTTGATCAGCACATCGCTGATCATCGCCAAGTTCTCGTTGGTGGCGGCGGCGAGATTCACTTCTCAGCCCCTTCGGCAGGGTCGGCAGAAACTTCGGCAGGCGCCGTCGGCGCCTTCTCATGCAGCGTGGCAGCCAGCTCGGCGAGCTCTTCGGGCAGCTTCGTGGACTCGCTGCGCCCCAGCCCCGCCATCTCTACGACGGTGACGCCATCCGCGCCCCGTACGGCACGCACCCACACTCGGCGCCGCTGGATGAACAGCGAGCCGACCAGACCCACGAGCGCGGCGACGGCGCCGAACAGGGCCAGGCCCTCGCCCGGCTGCTGGGAGATCTGGAAGGAGGCCCATTCCTTGAGCTCCTTCTCGAACGTGATGGAGCCCGCGCCGTCCGGGAGTTCCAGGGTCTCGCCAGGCAGCAGGCGCTTCTTCAGCAGCTCCCCGTCCTTGTCCTTGAACTCCTTCATCTTGCTGGTGTCCAGCTGGTACACGTTCTGCGGCAGGCCGGAGTCGACACCCAGGCTGCCGTGGTACGCGGACAGCGCGAGCACCGGGAAGTCGGCGGCCGGGAACTGCGAGAACATCTCGCCCTTGCCGGCGCCCGCGAACGTCGGCACGAAGAAGGCGTTGAAGCCGAGCTGGTCCTTCTTGCCGTTCTTGTCGCGGTAGCCGTCCATCACCTTGATCGCGCCGGTGGAGGTGACGTTGGCGTCGATCGGCAGCAGCGGCACCGCGACCTTGTCGTAGACGACCTTGCCGTCGCCGTCCCTGACGGTGACGACCGGCGCGTAGCCGTGGGCGATCAGGTAGACCTTCGAGCCCCCCACCAGGAGGGGCTTGTTGACCTTGATGACCTTCTTCTTCTCCGGCCCGTCCACGCCCTCGGAGTACGTGACGTGCGCCTCGAAGGTACGCGGGGTGCCGGTCTGCGGACCCGTGCGCTCATACGTGCCGTTGAAGCGGTCGAGGCGGAAGCTGAACGGTTCGAGGTCTTCGGCGTCGAAGAGCGTGCCGGGCTTGAAGTCGTCGTACAGCGGGATCGTGTTGGAGAAGCCGTCGCCTTCGACGATCAGCTTGCCGCCCTCGGACTTGAAGAGCGAGCCGACGGCGAAGGCCACCAGGATCACGATCAGGGCGATATGGAAGATCAGGTTTCCGGCTTCGCGCAGATAGCCCTTCTCGGCGGCGACCGCGTCCCCGGCCGGGTCGGCGCGGAAGCGGCGCTGCTTGAGCATCGCGAGGGCGGTCTCGCGTACGTGCTCGGGCTCGGCGTCCGTGCGCCAGGTCACGTACGCGGGCAGCCAGGTGAGGCGCTTGGGGGCGCCCGGCGGGCGGCCGCGGAGCTGGCCGACAAACTGCCAGGAGCGCGGGACGATACAGCCGATCAGCGAGATGAACAGCAGGATGTAGATCGCCGAGAACCACACCGAGCTGTAGACGTCGAACAGCTGGAACTTCTCGTAGATCTCCGAGAGGCCCGGGTTGTTGTCTTTGAAGCTCTGGGTCTTGAATTCATCCACGTTGTTCTGCGGGACCAGCGAGCCGGGGATCGCGGCGAGCGAGAGCAGGAACAGCAGGATCAGCGCGACCCGCATCGAGGTCAGCTGCCGCCAGGTCCAGCGCAGCCAGCCGACCACGCCCAGGGCAGGCAGGTTGGGCAGGCTGGGCAGTTCCTCGCGGGGCGTGGTGGAGAGCTGCGAGCCAGCGGCGTCCAGCTCCCGCTCGTCGGTGGTCTGGCCGGTCTCGTCGGCCGTCGTGTTGCTCATCGATCAGATCCCCACAGTGAAGCCGGACGACCAGACCTGCATCTCCTGAACGATGCGGTCCCAGGCGCCCGTGACGAGCAGCAGACCGGTCGCGATCATCATCACGCCGCCGATCCGCATCACCCAGACGTAGTGACGCTTGAACCAGGCGAACGCGCCGAGCGCCCGCCTGAACGCGATGGCCGCCACGATGAACGGCAGCCCGAGGCCCACGCAGTACGCGACGGTCAGTATGGCGCCACGGCCCGCGCTGGCCTCGTTGAAGGCGAGCGTGTTGACCGCCGCCAGGGTCGGGCCGATGCACGGGGTCCAGCCGATGCCGAAGAGCACGCCCAGCATCGGCGCGCCCATCAGCCCGGCGGTCGGGCGCTTGTGAAAACGGAACTCTCGCTGGGTCAGCCAGGGCATCGCGCCCATGAAGAACAGGCCCATCACGATCGTCAGCGCGCCCAGCACCCGGGAGATGACCTCGCGGTGCTCGAGCAGCGTCGAGCCGAACCCGCCGAACAGCGCGCCACCGGACACGAAGACAAAGGTGAAGCCGAGCACGAACAGCCCGGCTCCGGCCGCCATCCGGCCGCGTCTGGCCTGCTCCAGGTCGGCGCCGCTGACCCCGGTGACGTACGACAGATAGCCGGGCACCAGGGGCAGGACACAGGGCGAGAAGAACGAGACCAGGCCGCCGAGCAGGGCGATCGGCAGGGCGAGGAGCAGGGCCCCGCCGAGGACGGTCTGGTTCGGCTCGGTGACCGCGGCCAGGTGCTGGGCGGCCGCGGTGGCTGTGGAGGCTGCTGAGACTGCGGTGGCTGCTGGCACGGAGGTCACTTCTCCGCGATCAACGGGTCGATCATCTCGTGCAGCTGCTTGTCGTCGACGGCCTTCATGACGCGGGCGGCGATCTTGCCGTCGCGGTCGATGACGATCGTGGTGGGGATGGTCTGCGGGTTCAGGCTGCCCTTGGGGAAGCGCAGCAGGAGCTTGCCCATGGGGTCGTACAGGCTCGGGTAGGGGACCCCGTAGTCCTTCTCGAACGCGATCGCCGGGCCCTTGTTGGGATCGCGGGTGTTGATCCCGACGAACTCCACGCCCTGGTCCTTGGTCTCCTTGGCGACCTTGCTCAGGTACTTCGCCTCGGCCCGGCAGGGCGCGCACCAGGAGCCCCACGCGTTGACGACGAGGACCTTGCCCTTGAAGTCGCTGGTGTCGAGCTTCTCACCGTCCAGCGTCTCGCCGTCCAGCTTCGGTGCGGTCTTGCGCTCGCCCTTGGCGGCTGTGGAGATGCCGTCCGTGCCCGTCACGAAGTTGGTGTTCCCCGACCCGCCGCCCTGTGCGTCGCCGCCGCAGGCCGTCAGGGTGAGGGCACCAGCCGCGGCCAGGGCGATCGCGGCAGGAAGTGCACGGCGCGGGGCACGACTAAGACTCATGTGAAAAGTTTCGCATGACCGTTTCGCGGATCTTGGGCGCCCCCCAATAGGTGCGGAACGCCCTGTTCAGGCCCTACTCAGACCCTGCCCAGTCCCTTCTCGGAACCCGCTCAGCCCCTGCTCAGGCGGCTGGCGCCAGGGATTTCCAGCCACCTGCCGGCGGCTGGCCGACGCCAAGCGTACGGAGCTGGGCGAGGACCTTGGGGTCCTGGACGTCGAGCCAGTCCACGAACTGCCGGAAGGAGACCAGGCGTACGTCCTTCTTCTCGGCCATGGACTTGAGGGCCTCCTCGACCGCGTCCATGTAGATGCCGCCGTTCCACTCCTCGAAGTGGTTGCCTATGAAGAACGGGGCGCGGTTGCCCTCGTAGGCGCGGTTGAATCCGGCGAGATAGGCCCCGGTCGCCTGCTTGCGCCAGGCCGGGTAGTTGTGAGCTGGCGCCTTGGTGGTGTTCTGCGACTGGTTGGCGAGGATGTTGTAGTCCATCGAGAGCACCTCGAAGGTGTGCCCGGGGAACGGCATGGCCTGTAGCGGGAGGTCCCAGATGCCCTGCTTCTTCGTCGGCCAGACCTGACGGCCACCGGACGAGGAGGCGTCGTAGCGCCAGCCCAGCTTGCGGGCGGTGGGCAGCAGCTTGTCCTGGCCGAGCAGGCAGGGGGTGCGGGCGCCGATGAGTTCCTTGTCGTAGTCGAAGGGCAGCGAGGGGAGGTCGGTCCAGCCCGTGTTCGTACGCCACTCCTTGACGAACGCCTTGGCCTGGTTGGTCTCGTCAAGCCACTGGGCCGGGGTCCAGTTGCCGACCGATCCCGTGCCCGAGCAGAAGTGGCCGTTGAAGTGGGTGCCTATCTCGTGGCCTTCGAGCCACGCCTGACGTATGTACTTCAGCGTGGCCTTGACGTTCTCGTCCTTGAGATAGCCGATGTCGGACGCGCCGACGGCGTTGTTCGGCGGACGGTAGAGCCGCTTCTTGGACTCGGGCAGCAGATACAGACCCGAGAGGAAGAACGTCATATGGGCGTCGTGCTCGGCGGCGAGCTTCAGGAAACGCGGGAAGAGGCCGTTGCCGACCTCTCCCGCGCCGTCCCAGGAGAAGATCACAAACTGCGGCGGGGTCTCACCGGGCTCCAGGCGGACGGGGGCCGGGGGCTGCTTCGGCTGCTTTCCGGTGAATGATGTGGAACCGTCACCGATGACTTTGCCCTCTTCCAGAGAGCCGGCCCCGTTTTTGTCCGCCGAGCCGGTCTGCTCCGACTCTGTCTTGCCCTTGTCCGTCGTCTTGGAGTCCTTGCTGCACCCGGCGACTCCCGCCGCCGCGGCGGCGCCAAGCCCAAGACCGATAAGTCCCCTTCGACTGATGTCCCGCATTGCGTTCCCCATTCGTCGCGCGCCTGCGTCCGTATAAAACGGACAACACTCTAGAGGGCGCGACGAACCGAATGGTTCCCGGGTTTAGCTCAAACCTCCGACATTTACTGAGAGTTCGTGAAGGTCAGCAATGGGCTACCGGTTGCGGAATGCGGGTTGGCAGTTACGGGAGAGCGCTTTACGCGCCGAAGGCCTTGTCCTTCCCCTTCACCGGCTTGGCCCCGGCCAGCAGATGAGCCGGAACGAGGTCACGCGCCGGTTCGGAGTACCCGACCGAGACGATCTTGTCGCCGCGGTAGGTGAAGCTGGTCAGGGACGCGAGCGTGCACTGCCGCTTGCGCGGGTCGTGCCACAGCCGCCGCCGCTCGACGAAGCTGCGCACGATCCACACCGGCAGCTGGTGCGAGACGCACACCGCCTCATGGCCACGGGCGGCGTCCTTCGCGGCGTCCAGCGCGCTCATCATCCGTACGACCTGCTCGACGTACGGCTCGCCCCAGGACGGCTTGATCGGGTTGACCAGGTGCTTCCAGTTCCGCGGGTGCTTCAGGGCACCGTCGCCCACGCCGAAGGTCTTGCCCTCGAAGAAGTTCTGCGCCTCGATCAGGCGACCGTCCGTGACCAGGTCAAGGCCGTGCGTCTTGGCGATCGGGGCGGCGGTCTCCTGGGCGCGCTCCAGGGGGGAGGCGACGACGTGGGTGATGTCACGCGAGGCCAGGTGCTCGGCGACCCGGTCGGCCATCTGACGGCCCAGCTCGGAGAGGTGGTAGCCGGGCAGCCTGCCGTACAGCACGCCGTCCGGGTTGTGCACCTCGCCGTGGCGCATGAGGTGCACCACGGTCAGGTCGTCGTCGCGCTTGCTGTCGTTGGCGCTCATGACGTGGCCTCCGCGGCGGCGCGGGCGGCGGCGGGCAGGGCGTCCGCGATCCGCTGGACGGCCCGCTCGTCGTGGGCCGTCGAGACGAACCAGGACTCGAAGGCGGACGGCGGGAGGTAGACGCCGTTCGCGAGCAGCGAGTGGAAGAAGGCGGTGAAGCGGAAGGACTCCTGCCGCTTCGCGTCCTCGTAGTCGCGCACCTCACCGTCGGTGAAGAAGACCGAGAACATGTTGGACGCCGTCTGCAGCCGGTGGGCGACGCCCTCCTTGCTGAGCGCGGCGGTCACCAGCGCCTGGATCTCCCGCGATACGGCGTCGACCTTGGCGTACGCCGCGTCGTCGAGCAGCCGCAGCTGGGCCAGGCCCGCCGCGGTCGCGACCGGGTTCCCCGAGAGGGTGCCCGCCTGGTAGACGGGCCCGGCGGGCGCGAGGTACGCCATCACGTCCGCCCGCCCGCCGAAGGCCGCGGCCGGGAAGCCGCCACCCATGACCTTGCCGAAGGTCATCAGGTCGGGCCGGACGCCGTCGACGCCGTACCAACCGGCCTTGGACGTACGGAAACCGGTCATCACCTCATCCGAGATGTACAGCGCGCCGTTGTCCTGGCAGAGCTGCTTCAGTCCCGCGTTGAACCCCTCGCCCGGCGGCACCACGCCCATGTTCCCGGGCGACGCCTCGGTGATCACACAGGCGATCTCGCCCGGGTGCGCGGCGAAGGCCTGGCGGACCGCTTCGAGGTCGTTGTACGGCAGGACGACGGTGTCTCCGGCCTGGGCTCCGGTGACCCCGGGCGTGTCCGGCAGCGCGAAGGTGGCCACGCCGGACCCGGCGGCCGCCAGCAGCGCGTCCACATGTCCGTGGTAGCAGCCGGCGAACTTGATCACCTTGGCGCGGCCGGTGAAACCACGGGCCAGACGGATGGCGGACATCGTCGCCTCGGTGCCACTGGACACCAGGCGCACCTGCTCGACCGGCTCGATCCGCGCCACGATCTCCTCGGCGAGCGCGACCTCGCCCTCACCGGGCGTACCGAAGGAGGTACCGCGCGCGACGGCCTCCTGTACGGCCGAGATCACCGCGGGGTGGGAGTGCCCGAGGATCATCGGGCCCCACGAGCACACGAGGTCGACGTACTCGCGACCGTCGGCGTCGGTGAGGTAGGGACCGGTACCGGACACCATGAACCGGGGCGTACCCCCCACCGCGCGGAACGCGCGCACCGGTGAGTTCACGCCGCCGGGCGTCACGAGGGCCGCGCGGTCGAACAGAGTCTGCGAAACTGGGGCGTCATAGTCATAGGGGAAGCTCACAGAAGCCATGGTGTCAGAGGCTTCCGACATCCTGCGGACAGGTGTTTCAACACACGTTTCAGCGGACGTTTCGACGTGCGGTCCCGGGGGAGGTCACTGACACGATGATCGGGTTGCGCGGCGGGGGCCGCGAGTGGTCGGGTGGAGATATGCATCGCGGTGGCGGACTGGGCGAGGGGACCGACGACCTCGGGCCCCGGCGTGCCCGTCGGGGGAAGCACCGACGCGAGGCGGAGGCGCAGCAACACGCCGCGGGGTCCCCGCAGGAACCCGGGCAGGAAAACACGCAGGAGCGGTCGGGCGGCTCGGGGAGCAGGGGTGGCCGGGTGGGGGTGACCTACAAATACTTCGGCGCTCCGGACGGCGCCACGGCGGCTCGGGTGCCGATCTCCATGCGCCCGGAGGAGCTCGGCGGCGACGAGCTGGGCATGGGCGGCATGTTCACCAAGATCAAGCCGGAGACGATGGCCGCGATGGTCCTGACCGGCATCGAGGGCATACCCCTGCACAAGGTGCCCCCGCTCGAACTGGTCGTACTCCACCCCGACTACGCGGTGGTCAAGCTCCCCATGACGGTCGTCGACCCCTTGCGCGGCGTCGGCGAGGAGTCCGTCGGCGCGGCGGCGTTCATCTGGTCGACGGTCCCGGACCGCGGCGGCCCACGCGACGCGTTCAACGTCTACCAACTGCTGCACGAGTGGCAGGACTTCTCGCATCGGCTGCATGAGGCGGGCCATCAGCCGTACTGCCTGGTGTGGCCCTGACCTGGACGTGACCGCACCGCTCGGGTTGGTTCAGACCTGAGACCTCCCGGGAGGGAGGCGCGTGACGCACGTCACCTTCTCCTGCCGATGAGTTCGTCGCCCGCCTCCGGTCATAAGGGTCGCCAAGCTCGCGCAGAGAGACTCACGCAGAGAGACGGGACACCTCAGACATGACCAACGCCGTCAAGGGACCCGCCAGTTACTTCCCCTCCATCGAGAAGAAGTACGGCCGCCCGATCGCGGAGTGGAAGGAACTCATCCACTCCTCCCCGCTGACCAAGCACGGGGAGCTCGTCACATGGCTCAAGTCCGAGCACGGGCTCGGACACGGCCACGCCAACGCCCTCGTCGCCCACGCCCTCAGCGAGATCAAGGGCGCCTGACGCGAGGCGGGCGCGCGCGCCTGCGCCTTCGCCTTCGCCTTCGCCTTCGCCTTCGCCTACAAGGGGAGTTCGTAGCCGCCGACCCAGACCTGCAACTCGTGGATCATCAGGGCCCATGCCCCGGTGACCTGGGCGACGCCGACCGCCACCAGGAGCGCGCCCCCGAGGCGCAGCACCACGCGCGCGTGGCGGCGGGCGAACGCGAAGGCGCGCATGCTCTTGCCGAGGACGAGGGTGAAGAGCAGGAACGGGACGCCGACGCCGACCGCGTACAGGAAAGCCAGGAAGGCACCGCGCGAAGCGGAGCCGGTAGTCATCGACAGGGACAGCACCGCGGCGAGCGTCGGGCCGACACAGGGGGTCCAGCCGACAGCGAACATCACCCCGAGCAGCGGCGCTCCGGCGAGTCCGGCGCGCGGGGTGAACTGCGGGCGGAACGTGCGCGAGAGCAGCGGGACGCGTTCCAGTACGCCCATGAACAGCAGGCCGAGCACGATGGTGAGCGTGCCCAACACGAGGAACACCCTGTCCTGGTGGGCCAGGAGCAGGGTGCTGACCGAGCCGAACAGCGCACCGTACGCGGTGAAGACGGCCGCGAAGCCCAGGACGAACAGGGCGGTGCCGAGCAGCGCCCGGCCGCGTGTGCGGGCGCCAGCACCCCGCTGCTCCTGCTGATCCTGCCGCTCCTGCTGCTGTTGGGCATCGGCGGCGGTCATGCCCGTGGCGTACGAGAGGTAGCCCGGGACCAGGGGCAGACAGCAGGGGGAGGCGACCGTGATCGCCCCCGCGGCCAGCGCGATGGGCGCGGCTAGGAAGAGCGATCCGGAGCCGACCACCTGGCTGATTTCGAGTGACAAGACGCTGCCTTTCGGCCAGTTGGGGCGGCTGTGGTGGTGCGTCGAGGCGCACCTGATCTCCTATGCACCTTAGGTCATTAGGTGGTGAGGGGGTCGCGAGGGGGCTGGGGGGCGGGAGTGGGGGGCGGGGGCAGTGGCTCTCTCGCCGCCCCCGCCCCCGCCGCCGCCGCGGTCAGCCAGAAGGAACGCCGCGCGCCGCGAGCAAGTCGGCCATCAGTCTCATCTCCGACCGCTGCCCGCGGACCATGCCCTCCGCCAGTCGCACCAGCACCCCGTCATCGGCCCGGTCCACAGCCCCCTGGGCCATGTCCACGCCAGCGCGGTGGTGTTCGGTCATCAGCTTCAGAAAGCGCACCTCGGCGTCCTTGCCCTTGGCCTGACGCAGCCGGTCGAGTTCGGTGTTGGTGGCCATGCCCGGCATCAGAGACCCGTCGCGCGGCTCGTACGCCATGTCGTGGCCCATCCAGGCCATCGGCGGCCGCTGCGAGGACTTCGGCAGGTCCCACACCTCCAGGCGGCCGAGCAGCATGCCGCGTTGGTTGGCCTGGGTGTTGATGATGTCGTAGGCGAGGCGGCGTACCTCTTCGTCGTCGGTGCGCTCGCGCACGATGAACGACATCTCCACCGCCTGCTGGTGGTGTACGGCCATGTCACGGGCGAATCCGGCGTCCGCCGAGCCCGCGTCCGGGGTCTTGCCCGTGCCCGCGCCGTCGCCGCGCGAGGCGGTCATCACCACCAGGGCGACGACCGCCAGGCACAACGCGAGCGCGGCCCCGGCGTACGGCAGCCACCGAGCTGGACCGCGCGCGCCGCCGCCGTCGCGCGCGCCGCCGCCGCCGCCGTCGTCGCTCGTACCGCTGCCCTTGGCGCCGTCGCTCATGCTCCGACTCCGCCACCGCAGGCGGCGCCCGGCTCAGGCGTCTGCGGACCCTGGACGTACTTGTCCAGAAACTCCGCCACGCGCGCGTCGTCCGCCTCGTCGACCCCTAGCTGGTGACCCCAGGCGGTCAGCGTTATCGGCGCGGACTGGTCCTTGTAGGGGCTCAGGAAGGTGTACGAGGTCTTGGACACCGTGTCGGTCAACGCCTTGATGTCGGCGTCCGAGACCTTGTCGTTGTACGTGACCCAGACCGCGCCGTGTTCCAGTGAGTGCACCGCGTTCTCCTCCGGAACCTCCTTCGTGTAGACCTCGGCGTCGCAGTTGAGCCAGGCCTGGTGGTGGTCGCCGCCCGCGGCCGGGCTCATGGGGTAGTCGACCCGCTGGTCCACATGGTTCTGGCTCAGGTCGGACCAGTTCTGCTCGCCCTTCACCGGGGCGGACTTGGCCTGCTGCTTGTCGTTCGCGGCGCCGACGAGGTACCAGCCGCCGCCGACCACGCCCGCGAGGATCACGGTCGACGCGGTGATCGCCATGATCCGGTTGCGCTTCTCGCGGGCCTGCTCCGCGCGGCGCAGCTCCTCGATGCGGGCCCGGCGGGCCTCCGCCTGCTTCTTGTTGGTCTTGGAACCCATGGAAATGCCTTTCGTCCTGCTGTCGCCATTTGTCATCACTTGTCGTCACTCATAGGACGTGCCGATGTGGCGATGTGGCGATGTGGTCATGGAGGCACGGGCGGCGGACGGCACGGCTGTGCCGGTCCCGCCGCGGGGTGCTCTACACGCGCAGGAGTTGCAGCAGATGAAGGTCAGGGGCGCGCGGGTCGGCGCCGCCGGTGAGACGGATCGGGCTCGGCTCGGGAGCCGGTCCGGCCAGGGCGTACGGGCCACGGGGGACCGCCGCGCCGGGCTTCGGGGTCGGCGTGGTGTCGCGTACCGCGTGCCGGACGGGCCCGTCGCAGTTCGAGTGGCCCCGTTCGACGCACTGCTCGCAGACGCGCTCGCCCTGGGGTGCCGCTTGGAGGGCCGCTTGGGATGCCGCTTGCGGGGCGGCTTGCTCGTCCAGCGCCGGAACCGCTGGGGCCAGCACTGCCGGGGCGGCGGCCCGCGCCTCCCCGGCCATGGCCGGGTCCAGGTCCACGTCCTGGCGCGCGCTCGCCGCCACGGCGGAAGCGCAGACCATCACCAGTACGGCCACGGCGGTCAGTACGGCGGCGAGGAGGCGTGCGAGCGGACGCACGGGTACGGAGGCCAGCACCGCCCCACCTCCGCACACCTCACCACCTAACCCATATAGGTGACCGTGAGTGAACCTACCAGACGCCCCACGCGGCGACGGGCGCGTCCGGCAACGGGCAGCTTTTCGTCCCGGTCGAGGCCATGGCGGGCTGCGCCGCGACCACCAGCGGCAGTACGAGCAGCGCACCCGCCGCCAGCGCCCCGCCCCAGACGACCGCGCGGTGCAACGGCCGATGCCCGCCGAGCAACCGCCGTACCCGCCCCGCCACCTGGCCACCGGACGCCGCGAGCGAGGCCGGGGGCCCGGCCGGGGATCCAGCCGAGGACGAGCCCGCGGGCCGCCCGCCCGCTCCGGCGAGCTCCACCAGTGCCGTGGCCAGGCTCAGCGACCCGGTCCGCGCCGTAGCCGCGTCATCAGCGGCCAGCTCCACCAGCCGCCGCGTCTCGACAGCGGCCGTGCGAAACAGACTCAGCCGGGGGAACGCCCGCTCCAGCCCTTCGGCGTAGGCCAGCACCAGATGGTGGCGCTGCCGGATGTGCGCCCGCTCGTGGGCGATCACCGCGTCCAGCTCGCCCGGTTCCAGGGCCGCCAGCGCCCCTGAGGTCAGGACGACTCGATGGCCCTGTCCCGGCAGGCAGTACGCGGCCGGGCGGGCGTCCTCCAGCACGGTCACCCCGAGCCCGGCGTGCGCGCGGCCGACCACCGCGAGCACCGCGGCGTGCCGACGGCGCTCGGTCCAGGCCCGCAGCACGGCCGCGGCCAGGCACCAGACGACGCGGGCGAGTACCGCGAGGGCCAGCGCCGTACCGCTGGCGGCCACGGCGCCGCCGCCAGGTGTCCCGTACTGCTGACGCAAAGTCAGCGAACAGGCCTGAAGCAGCTCGGCCAGGCCGCCGCTGACCGGCAGCACCGGCACCGCGAGTGCGAGACCGGCCAGGACGACGGAACCGACGACCGTCGCGGTCAACGCCTGCCAGGCCCAGATGCCGAGCCGTGGAGCGCGGGCCGCCCAGTGGGTACGGGCCAGCAGCGGCGGGGCGAGCACCGCGATGAGCGCCGCGTACCCCAGCAGCAGGACCGCGACGTTCACGACCGACTCCCGGCGTCCCCCGCGCCCCGCCCCCGCTCACGCCGCTCGCGCCGTTCGCCGAGCGCCGCCCGCAGCTCGGCGACCTCGTCCTCGTCCATCGCGTCGAACAGCCGCACCAGAGTCGCCGTACGATCCGCGCCCGTCGCCCAGACCTGGTCGATCAGCGAAGCCGCGTACTCCTCACGGGACTTCGTGGACCGGTACCGGAAGGCGCGACCGTCCTTCGCCCGGGACAGCCAGCCCTTACGGTGCAGGATCTCGGTCACCGTCTGGACGGTGTTGTACGCCAGCTCCTGGGCCCGCTCCTGTGCCCGCTCGCGGTTCAGCCGCTCCAGCACCTCCCGCACCGTAAGCGGTCCGTCCGCGGCCCAAACCGCGTCCATGATCGCCTGCTCCAGCTCGCCGAAGCCCCGCATCGCTACCGCCTCCCTGCCCGAACACCAGGCGTCAGCGTACGTGCCGGTCAGCGAGGCTCTCCTCCAGGTCGTCGAGGGCGCGTCGGGCAGCGGCGATACGGTCGCGCAGTACGGCATCGGAGTCGTGGACCGGCTCCAGGTCCGCCCCATCGCCCGCCTCGTCGCCCGGCCCTCCCTCCGGCTTCTCGCCCGCCTCTTCCTCCCGCTGCTCGAGTTCGCGGGCCTCTTCGAGAGACGTGATCACGACCCCGATCAGGACGTTGACGAGGACGAAGGAGGCGAGCAGAACGTACGAGGCGTAGTAGACGAGGGTCCAGCGCGAGAGCTCCAGGCCCGCGCGTACGGTGTCGCCGAGCCCGTCCAGGGTCATCAGCAGGAAGAGGGTCAGCCCGGCCCGGCCGATGGAGCCGAACTTCTCCGGGTCGTGCGCGGCGAAGAAGACCCAGCCGACCATCGCGTACACGTACAGCAGCAGCGCGCCCACCAGCAGGAAGCTGGCGGTGCCCGGCAGGCTGCGGCCCACCGCGACCAGGACGATACGCAGTTGGGGCAGAAAGCGGGCAGCACGCATGACGCGCGCCAGGCGCAGCAGCCGCAGGATGGTGGTGTTGTCGCGGAGGCCGGGCAGCAGGGCGCAGAGGACCACGGCCAGGTCGAAGAGGTTCCACGGGTCGCGGAAGAAGTCCCGGAGGCGGTCGGCGTGCGCGCCGACCCGCAAGGCGATCTCGACGGTGAAGGCGGTCAGGAAGAGCTGCTCGATCAGCCACAGCTCCGCTTGCCAGCGCCCGGCTATCCCGCTGTACGTCTCGACGCCGAGTACGACCGCGTTGGCGAGGATGAGACCGAACACCGTGCGGGAGAACCACCGGGCCTCGGTGAGGCTTCGGCAGCGCAAGGCGACGGCCTGGCGGGTGGCGGAAGCTAAGCGGATGTCCCCGTCCTGCGTCATCGGGTAACTCTCAGCTCCCTCACCAGCATCTCCTGTGTCGGCTGTGTCGTCAGCTGGAGAAAGATCCTAAGTGAAGCCACCGCCACCCACGGGCGCCAACCACGGGCACCACCTAAGGCGAACCCGCCCAGCATGGAGCCCCGTTGGCGGGTTCAGCGGTTGTCGCCCCGCTCAGCCCTTGAGCCGCTTGGCGAAGTGGAAGGCGACGATGTCCAGGCGCTCACGCAGGTAGAAGCGGTGCGCGTCGGTGCGCTGAGTGCCGGAGTCCAGCCCGAGGATTCGGCAGCCGGATTCACGCGCGCGCTCTTCGAGGTAGGCGATCAGGCCGTGGCCCACCCCGGTGGAGCGTGCGGTGCCCGCGGTCACGAGGTCGTCTACGTAAAGCTGCCGCAGCGCACTGGTGTTGACCACGATCCGCCAACCGGCCACGCCCACGCAGCGGCCGTCCTCGGCATAGGCGGCGGTGAAGCGCAGGCCCTGCCCGTGCCCTTCCGCGTACACCTCGCGGAAGAGGTCCTCGGTGAGGTGCGGGCGGAGTTCCCGCAGGACGGGCAGTATCTCGGTGGTGAGCCTGGCGTCGCCGGGCTCAAGGTCGATGATCTTCATCGCGACAGCGTAGGCGGAATCTGCCGGCCGGACGGGGTCGGGGCGTAGACCTGTCTGGCCGGGATGGCGGTCATCATGTACGTGCCACGCGTGCGCTGAGCCTCACCCGCCCTATCCTGGCCTGGACCGCAAGGGTCGTACACACGCACGAGGAGCACTCATGACCGCCGCCGCCAGCGCCTCCCGCATCGCCGTAGTCACTGGCGCGAGCAGTGGCATCGGTGCCGCGACCGCACGGCAGCTGGCGGCCGCCGGATACCGCGTCGTGCTCACCGCACGCCGCAAGGACCGCATCGAGGCGCTCGCCGAGGAGATCAACGCCGCGGGCCACCAGGCCACGGCCTACGCCCTCGACGTCACCGACCGCGCCGCCGTCGACGAGTTCGCCACGGCCTTCCGCACCATCGGCGTCCTGGTCAACAACGCGGGCGGCGCACTGGGCGCCGACCCCGTAGCCACCGGCGACCCCGACGACTGGCGCCAGATGTACGAGGTGAACGTCATCGGCGTACTCAACCTCACCCAGGCCCTGCTGCCCGCGCTCACCGCGAGCGGCGACGGCACCGTCGTCGTCCTCTCCTCCACCGCGGGCCACGCCACCTACGAGGGCGGTGCCGGGTACGTCGCCGCCAAGAACGGCGCCCGGGTACTCGCCGAGACCCTCCGCCTGGAGATCGTCGGGCAGCCGGTCCGGGTCATCGAGGTCGCCCCCGGCATGGTCAGGACCGAGGAGTTCGCCACCACCCGCTTCCGCGGCGACGAGCAGAAGGCCGCGAAGGTCTACGAGGGTGTCGCCGAACCTCTGTCCGCGGACGACGTCGCCGAGACCATCACCTGGGCCGTCACCCGGCCCAGCCACGTCAACATCGACCTCCTGGTGGTACGGCCCCGCGCCCAGGCCTCCAACACCAAGGTCCACCGTGAGCTCTGATCCCGAGCAGGCTCAAGATCAGGACCAGGAGCAGTACCAGCACGATCGCGAGCAGCGGCACCTGGCCCAGGAGACGAAGAACGAACGCATGGTGTGGTGGTACCTCGCCTACTTCCTCTTCGGCATCCACGTCTTCGCGTTCATCATGATCTACGCGGTAACCCACGCTGACCGCTGACCGCTAACCGCTAATCGGTGATCGCTGATCGGCGCCCGGCGTGGGCCCGCCGGGCCTCAGCCCTTGACGCAGATGACCTGCTTCAGCTTCGCCACGACCTCCACGAGGTCCCGCTGCTGGTCCATCACCTGCTCAATCGGCTTGTACGCGGCCGGAATCTCATCCACGACACCGGAGTCCTTACGGCACTCCACGCCCCGCGTCTGCTCCTCCAGGTCTCGCGTCGAGAAGCGCCGCTTGGCGGCGTTCCGGCTCATCCGCCGCCCGGCCCCGTGCGAGGCCGAGTTGAAGGACTTCTCGTTGCCGAGCCCCTTCACGATGTACGAGCCGGTTCCCATCGAGCCGGGGATGATCCCGTACTCGCCGGAGCCCGCCCGGATCGCGCCCTTACGTGTGACCAGCAGGTCCATGCCCTCGTACCGCTCCTCCGCCACGTAGTTGTGGTGGGCGGAGATCTCCGGCTCGAAGGTCACCTTGGCCTTCTTGAACTCCTTGCGGACCACGTCCCGGAAGAGCGCCATCATGATGGCGCGGTTGTACTTCGCGTACTCCTGCGCCCAGAACAGGTCGTTGCGGTACGCCGCCATCTGCGGGGTCTGCGCGACGAAGACCGCCAGGTCGCGGTCGATCAGGCCCTGGTTGTGCGGCAGCTTCTGCGCCACGCCGATGTGGTGTTCGGCCAGCTCCTTGCCGATGTTCCGGGAACCGGAGTGCAGCATCAGCCAGACAGCGCCCGACTCATCGAGACAGAACTCGATGAAGTGGTTGCCGCTACCGAGCGTTCCAACCTGCTTCGCGGCCCGCTCTTGACGGAACTTGACCGCTTCCGCGATGCCGTCGAACCGCTCCCAGAAGTCGTCCCACTTCGCCGTCGGGAAGCCATGCAGCCGCCCCGGGTCAACCGGAGTGTCATGCATCCCCCGGCCCACCGGAATCGCCTGCTCGATCTTCGTACGCAGCCGGGACAGGTCTCCGGGCAGGTCGTTGGCCGTCAGCGAGGTCTTCACGGCCGACATCCCGCAGCCGATGTCAACACCGACCGCCGCAGGACACACCGCGTCCCGCATGGCGATCACCGAGCCGACCGTCGCGCCCTTGCCATAGTGGACATCCGGCATCACGGCGAGGCCCTTGATCCACGGCAGCGTCGCGACGTTCCGCAGCTGCTGCAGCGCACCCTCTTCGACCGACGCCGGGTCGGCCCACATCCGGATCGGTACCTGCGCACCGGGCACCTCTACATACGACATATCTTCCTCATTCCCCCGAAAAGTCTGAAAACGCAAAAACCGGAGCCCAGGCCAGCAAAAGAGACAGCAGACCGGCATCCACGGCTGTGCGTGCGATACACATTGTGTCCATCGACCGCCATCGGGCGGCAACTGACTTTTCAACCCGAAGGGAGCCGGACCGTGCAGCGTAGGGGGTACGTACCGAGCGCAGCGGCGCTCCTGGCGGCGCTGCTCGTGGGCTGCACCAGCGGCTCGGGGAACGGCACGTCGACCGACGACTCCAAGGGAGGTGGCTCCGACGCCGCGACGTCGACCGCCTCGTCCGGGAAACACCAAGGGCTCCCCGACCCCTGCCGCGCCGTCGACCAAGGAGCCCTCGACACGCTGCTGCCCGGTGCCAAGGAGCTGCCCGACGAGCGACGGCGGGCGGTGTACGAGGGTGCGCCCACGGTCACGTACGACATCGATCGCCGTGGGGGCTGCCGCTGGAAGTTCGAGTCGTCGGACGCCGTACGCCGTCTCCATGTCGACTTCGAGCGGGTCGTGTCGTACGACGACAAGGTGAGCGACGACGAGCGCGCCGAGAGCCTGTACGTCCGGAAGGAAACGGCGGCGGGCCTCCCCTCACCGCAGGCGGAAGAGGCGGAAGAAGAAGACCCGGGCGGCGACCCGAGCGACAAGGACGAGAAGGACGCGAAGGACGAGAAGGGCGGTGAGAGCGAGGAAGGAGACGGCGGAGAAGACGAAGGTGGCGCGAGCGACGACCCGTCCGAGACTCCCTCCAGCTCCAGTTCTCCCTCTGCCGACTCCGACTCCGACACCGACTCCGACGCCGCGAGCCCGACCGGCCTCGAGCCGCGCACCCTGAGCGACCTCGCCGATCAGGCCTTCCTCGACGACCGCCTCAAGGTCACCGGTTCGGCCGCCCGGCTTCGTACGGTCACTGTGGTGTTCCGCACGTCGAACGTCCTGGTGACCGTCGAGTACGACGAGCAGCCGACCCGCGGAACCACCGAGCCGAGCAGCAAGGAACTGCAGGACAGAGCGCGGAAGCTGGCCAGCGGGCTGGCCGGGAAGTTCAGCTGACGACCGGCACTGACCCTGCCACCGCCCGTCCCCGCCCCCTCACACATCCCCCACGGCGCCAACGCCTTCCGCGTACCGTGGCTGGGCGGACCTCCGGCCCCACCACCCCCGCACGAACCGATGAGTGAAGGAACCATGCACCGATCAGCACCGCGTATCACCCGCATACTCGCCGCCTGCGCAGCCGTACCGGTGATGCTGGCCGCGGCGGGCTGCTCCTTGCTCTCCAGCGACGACGGCGGCAGCGGGAACGGCGACGGCAAGAAGGACTCGGGTGCGCAGTCGTCCGCCGCGCCGGACTCCAGCGCGAGCAACGAGGCCCCGGCGGTGAAGGAAGGGGCGTTCAAGGTCCTGCCCGAGGCCTGCGAGACCCTGGCTGGCAAGACGATCGACGCGCTGGTGCCCGAGGCCGACCCGAAGAGCGGCAAGTCCGGCCAGTCGGACAACATCAACAAGCGCGCCCGCTGCACCTGGAACGGCGCGGACCACAAGGGCACCAAGGGCTCGCAGTACCGCTGGCTGGCGGTCTCACTGCAGCGCTTCGACTCCCACCAGACGTTCGGCAGCGGCGATGACCAGGCCAAGGCCCAGCTGGCCAAGAAGGCCGCCGAACCGGAGGCCGGTGGCGAGGCGAAGAACCTCAAGTCCAAGCCGCTGAAGGGCGTGGGCGACGAAGCCGTCCTGCTGACCTTCGACGTGAAGAAGAAGGAAGGCGACTTCAAGGACCAGCGGATCGTCGCCCGCGTCGAGAACGCGCTCCTGGTCCTGGACTACAGCGGCGCCGGTCTCGCCGGAGCCAAGACGCCGGACGCCGCCGAGATGACGAAGGACGCGACGTCCGCGGCCGAAGAGGCGGCCGCCTCCATCGCCGCCGCCAACGAGGCCGCCGACGCGGACGCCAAGGACGACGACAAGTCGTCCAAGAAGCCCGCGGCGGACGACGCGGACGACGACGCGGAGGACGGCGAGAAGGACAGCAAGAAGGACGACGCGAAGGCCGACCAGTAAGGTCTGCCGCACACACTTCGCGCAGTCGAACAGATGGGGGATCAGGGGTGGCCGCGCCACTGCACCTGACACGCACGCACCGCATATTGATCGGGGTGGTGGTCGCCGGAGCGGTCGTCATCGCGGGGATCGGTTTCGCGGGGTCGTACGCGGCGGTGCGCGACCTCGCCGAGAAGAAGGGCTTCGGCGACTTCGCCCTGGTCTTTCCCATAGGCATCGACGCGGGCATCTGCGTCCTGCTGGCCCTCGACCTCCTCCTGACGTGGATACGCATCCCGTTCCCGCTGCTGCGCCAGACCGCCTGGCTGCTCACGGCGGCCACCATCGCCTTCAACGGCGCGGCGGCCTGGCCCGACCCGCTCGGCGTCGGGATGCACTCAGTGATCCCGGTGCTGTTCGTGGTGTGCGTCGAGGCCGCCCGGCACGCGGTCGGCCGGATCGCCGACATCACGGCTGACAAGCACATGGAGGGCGTACGGTTCACCCGCTGGCTGCTCTCCCCGCTCCCCACCTTCCTGCTGTGGCGCCGGATGAAGCTGTGGGAGCTGCGCTCGTACGACGAGGTCATCAAGCTGGAACAGGACCGCCTCGTCTACCAGGCCCGGCTACGCTCCCGTTACGGCCGCGCCTGGCGCCGTAAGGCCCCCGTCGAATCCCTGATGCCGCTGCGGCTGGCCCGCTTCGGGGTGCCGCTGTCGGAGTCCGCACCGGCCGGTCTGGCCGCGGCCGGGATCGACCCGCCCGTCCTCCCGGCGGCCGCCACGAGGCCCGGAGGGCCCGGCGAGCGAGGAGAGCCAGCAGAGCCCGTACGGGCGGCAGTCCAGCCCATCGAGCAACCGCAGCACACGCACCCAGAACTAGCCCCACCGGACGACGGCCACACCCGCCAGCACCCGGCACCGCAAGCCGCCGGGCCACAGGAGCAACACTCCGACCAGACGGCACCGGCCCCGGCGGAGCCCCAGGAGGCCCCGGAGGCACAGCCACCGAACCCCTGGTTCGCGCCGCCCGTCGCACCCACCGCCACCCAGCACCCAGAACCACAGCCACAGCCCCCGTCGCTGCCCCACCCACAGCCGGGCTACGAGCGCTCATACGCCCCCGAGCCCCCGTACGACGAGTGGTACGAGCAGAACCAGCACGAGGGCGACACCGGCGGCTCCCAGACCTCCGAGTTCCCCATCCCCGCAGGCCCGGGCCGCACCCGCCCACTCGCCATCCCCGGCCAGCGCGTAGACGCCCCGCACCAGGACCAGCACCAGGACCCGGGCCCCCACCAGCCGGAGCCCGTCGAGGCAGCCGAGCCCACCGCCTCCACCCTCCCCGACGACGTCCCCCGCGAAGAGGCGTACTTCGGCGCGTTCCGCAAGTACGTCAGCGAGCACGGCGACTTCCCCAACGCCCGCCAGTTCGGGATCTACCTCCAGGACCTGTACGGCGTGACGGGCCGCACCGGCGGCCCGCTGACCGAGAGCTCACTCCGCGGCTACCTGCGCGACTTCCGCGGCCGCTACCAGCAGGAACTGGACGAGCAAATCGCGTAGCACGCGGCGCGAAAAAAGCCGGGCGGGCCCCTCAAAGAGAAGCCCGCCCAGCCACCACCACGTACGCGCAACGCGCCAGGCGCTACACGCTCCCTACGCCCCCAGCAGCTTCCGCACCCGATCCGCCCCCACCGCGAGCAGCAGCGTAGGCAGCCGCGGCCCGGTGTCCCGGCTCACCAGCAGCCGGTAGAGCAGCGCGAAGAACGACCGCTGCGCGCCCTTGATCTCCGACGGCAGCTCCTTGGGCGTGGCGTCCGGCGAGAACCCGGCCTGAACCTTCGGCACGCCGTACACCAGGTGCGTCAGCCCATCCAGCGACCAGTGCTCGTCAAGCCCGTCAAGCAGCAGCCGCAGCGACTCGCGCCCCTGCTCGTCCAGCGAGGCGAGCAGCTCCGTGTCCGGGCTGTCCCGTACGACGGTGCGCGCCTCGGCCGGAACCTGCGTGGAGATCCACGCCTCGGCCCGGTCGAGCCGCGGCCGCACCTCGTCCAGCGAGGTCAGCGGCTGCGTCGGGTCGAGCTCGGACAGGATGCGCAGCGTCTGGTCCTCGGCCCCGGCCGTGATGTCCGCGACGGAGGCCAGCGTGCGGTACGGCAGCGGCCGCGGCGTGCGCGGCAGCTCGCCCGCCGCCGTGCCGACGGCCCGCAGATACGCGGCCGCGTCGGCGGGCAGTACGGTGCCGTCGGCGACCTTGGCGGCCAGCTTGTCCCACTCGTCGTACAGCCGCTGGATCTCCTGGTCGAAGGCGATCTTGAACGACTGGTTCGGGCGGCGGCGCGCGTACAGCCAGCGCAGCAGCTGCGGCTCCATGATCTGTAGCGCGTCCGCCGGAGTCGGCACCCCGCCCTTGCTGGACGACATCTTGGCCATGCCGGAGATGCCCACGAAGGCGTACATCGGACCGATCGGCTGCTTGCCGCCGAAGATCCCGACGATCTGCCCGCCGACCTGGAACGACGACCCCGGCGACGAGTGGTCGACACCGCTCGGCTCGAAGATCACGCCCTCGTACGCCCAGCGCATCGGCCAGTCGACCTTCCAGACCAGCTTGCCGCCGTTGAACTCGCTCAGCGCCACCGTCTCGGCGTGCCCGCACTGGCAGGTGTAGGCCAGCTCGGTGCTCGCGTCGTCGTACGAGGTGACCGTGGTCAGGTCCTTCTGGCAGGCCGTGCAGTACGGCTTGTACGGGAAGTACCCGGCCGAGCCGCTGCTGCCGTCGTCCTCACTCGCCGCGCCCGACCCTTCGGCGGCCTCCAGCTCGGCCTCGTCGACCGGCTTCTGCGACTTCTTCGCGGGGGCCTTCTTGGTGCGGTACTGGGCGAGGACCGCGTCGATGTCGCCACGGTGCTTCATCGCGAACAGGATCTGCTCGCGGTACGCGCCCGAGGTGTACTGCTCGGTCTGGCTGATCCCGTCGTACTCGACGCCCATCTCGTCCAGCGCGCGGGTCATCGCGGCCTTGAAGTGCTCGGCCCAGTTCGGGTACGCGGACCCGGCGGGGGCCGGGACCGAGGTCAGCGGCTTGCCGATGTGCTCGGCCCAGGACGCGTCGACACCCGGCACACCGGCCGGGACCTTGCGGTACCGGTCGTAGTCGTCCCAGGAGATCAGGTGCCTGACCTGGTGGCCACGGCGGCGGATCTCGTCGGCGACCAGGTGCGGGGTCATGACCTCGCGCAGGTTGCCCAGGTGGATCGGGCCCGAGGGGGAGAGTCCGGACGCGACGACCACCGGTTTCCCAGGCGCACGACGCTCCGACTCCTCGATGACCTCGTCCGCGTAGCGGGAGACCCAGTCGGTTGTCTCTGTGCTCTGAGCCACGATCGACACGTCCTCTGCTTCCTGTGCTGCGTGCACTGCTGCCTGCGTACGCCATTCTCCCAGACGGATCGACCTACTCGGCCTACTCCGGGGTCGCCCGTTTCTCCCGAGAAACCGGTGGCGCGCGCATGGGAGAATCCCTACGACCCACAACCCCACCACCGACAGGAACGGCACCCCATGGCCTCGGTCCCTTCCCTTGCTTCGACGGTCCACCAGCGCCTCGCGGACGCCCTCACGGCAGCCCTGCCGGAGGCCGGTTCCGCGGACCCGCTGCTGCGCCGAAGCGACCGGGCCGACTTCCAGGCCAACGGCATCCTGGCGCTCGCCAAGAAGCTCAAGGGCAACCCGCGCGAGCTGGCGACGAAGGTCACCGACGGCCTCCCGCAGGGCGGCGAGAGTGACCTGATCAAGGAGATCGAGGTCTCCGGACCCGGCTTCCTGAACATCACCGTCTCCGACCGGGCGATCACCGAGACCCTCGCGGCGCGGGCCGCCGACTCCAGCGGCCGCCTGGGCGTCCCGTACGCGGCTGACGCCGGCACCACGGTGATCGACTACGCCCAGCCGAACGTCGCCAAGGAGATGCACGTCGGCCACCTCCGCTCCGCCGTGATCGGCGCGGCGATGGTGGAGATCCTGGAGTTCACCGGCGAGAAGGTGATCAGGCGCCACCACATCGGCGACTGGGGCACCCAGTTCGGCATGCTGATCCAGTACCTGGTCGAGCACCCGCACGAGCTGGACCACAAGGCGTCCGCCGCGCCCTCTGCGACGCCCGCGACGTCTGCGGACGCGGTCGACGACGCCTCGGGCGAAGAGGCCATGTCGAACCTGAACCGCCTCTACAAGGCCGCCCGCACCCTCTTCGACTCCGACGAGGAGTTCAAGGACCGGGCCAGGCGCCGGGTCGTGGACCTCCAGGCGGGCGACGAGGAGACCCTCGCGATGTGGGGGAAGTTCGTCGACGAGTCGAAGGTCTACTTCTACTCGGTCTTCAACAAGCTGGACATGGAGATCCAGGACCCCGACATCGTCGGCGAGTCCGGCTACAACAGCATGCTGGAGGAGACCTGCCGCCTGCTCGAGGAGTCGGGCGTCGCCGTCCGCTCCAACGGCGCGCTCTGCGTCTTCTTCGACGAGTTCAAGGGCCAGGACGGCAACCCGACCCCCCTCATCGTCAAGAAGTCCGACGGCGGCTACGGCTACGCGGCCACCGACCTCTCCGCGATCCGCGACCGTGTCTTCAACCTCAAGGCGAGCTCCCTCATCTACGTGGTGGACGCCCGGCAGTCCCTGCACTTCAAGATGGTCTTCGAGACGGCCAGGCGCGCGGGGTGGCTGAACGACGAGGATGTGAAGGCCGTCCAGCTCGCCTTCGGCACGGTGCTGGGCAAGGACGGCAAGCCGTTCAAGACCCGTGAGGGCGAGACGATCCGGCTGGTCGACCTCCTGGACGAGGCGATCGACCGCGCGACGGTGGTCGTACGCGAGAAGGACACCCGGGGCGAGCTCACGGCCGAGGAGATCGCCGAGCGGGGCGCGCAGGTGGGCATCGGCGCGGTCAAGTACGCCGACCTCTCCACGTCCGCCGCCCGCGACTACAAGTTCGACCTGGACCAGATGGTGTCCCTGAACGGCGACACGTCCGTCTACCTCCAGTACGCGTACGCCCGCATCCAGTCCATCCTCCGCAAGGCGGGCGAGGCCCGGCCGGTGGCCCACCCGGAGCTCGCGCTGGCCCCGGCCGAGCGCGCGCTGGGCCTGCACCTGGACCAGTTCGCGGAGGTCATCACGGACGCGGCCCACGAGTACGCCCCGCACAAGCTGGCCGCGTACCTCTACCAACTGGCCTCGCACTACACGACGTTCTACGCCGAGTGCCCGGTCCTCAAGGCCGAGACCCCCGCCCAGGTCGAGAACCGCCTGTTCCTGTGCGACCTCACGGCCCACACCCTGCACCAGGGCATGGCCCTGCTGGGCATCAGGACGCCTGAGCGCCTCTGAGGCGCCCGACGGAGGGCCCTGGTCCGTTCGTTCCCACGGGAACGGGGACCGGGGCCCTCCGTATGTTCAGGCGTAACGCGCCAGACCACTCGTGGCGATCTTCACCCCGAGCCCTGGAATCTCCACGTCCTCGCCGTACATCCCGCGCCTGCGTGCCTGATACTCACCCTCGCGAGGGACGGTGTAGAGCGTCCAGCTGCCGTCCCTGGGGTCGATCAGCAGATACGCGGGGATCGAGGCACCCGCGTACCAACCGACCATGTCGCGGGTGTCCTTGCTGCTGTTCCCCTTGGAGACAACCTCCACCACGAGCTCAACATCGCCCGGGTCGGCCAGCCATTCATCGGAATCGTGGAACCCGGCGTCACAGACAAGCAGGTCGGGGGTGGCGTAGTCGTCCGGGTCATCCGGCCTGGGCACCGAGGCGACCTGGAAGGGCCGCAGATGCTCGGGCAGAGTCGGCCGCAGCTGGTCGTACAGGTCATTAACGATCCCAGCGTGTTTCCCGCGCGGGGTCGGAGACATCATCAGGACTCCATAGATGATCTCGGCCCGCAGGCCACTGGCTTCTTCAGCGGCCTCGGCAGCCTTGCGCAGCGGCGTCATCTCTCGCTCCGAACTCATGAGAGTCATGATGGCCTCCCTTCCGAGCACCGCCCAGCCTAACGACGCAGCCCCGCGCGCGTCGCGGCAGCGCGACTCCCTTCCGCCGTGAAGATCATGCGCTTGCTGACCGCCCTCTCGTCGCCGTGCGCCGCGTTGTCATCGGATGACGTCAAAGACGTTCTTCTGTAGGCCGTTGGCGTACGCCTCGTGCTCGACCAGCTTCAGCTTCTGCGTGTCCTTGTCCGTGGCGCTGAAGAGCCGCTTGCCCGCGCCGAGCAGGAGCGGGAAGACGAGCAGGTAGTAACGGTCGATCAGGCCCGCGTCCGAGAGGGCGTGGTTCAGCGTGGCGCTGCCGTGCATGATGATCGGGCCGCCCTCGGTCTCCTTCAGCGCGGCGACCTCGTCCAGCGAGCGCAGGATCGTGGTCTCGCCCCAGTTCGACACCAGAGCGTCCTCGGTGAGGGTGGTGGAGACGACGTACTTCGGCATCGGCTTGTAGTCGGCGAAGTCCTCCATGTCCGGCCACACCGGACTGAACGCCTCGTAGCTGGCCCGGCCCAGCAGCATCGCCGTGGCCTCCTTCTGCTCCCGCCCCTTGATCTCGAACGCCTCGGGCAGGAACTCGATGTCCTTGAAGGTCCACCCGGAGTTCCGGTAACCGGGCTCGCCGCCCGGGCCCTCCACGACGCCGTCGAGCGAGATGAAGGCGGTGCTGATCAGAGTACGCATCACAGTTCCTAGGTATCTCGGTGTCTGACCCTCAGCGGGTTCCGTTCATCCTCTATGACTGTGGATCCAGGCGAAACTAATCGCCGGGCACCTCAATGATCTTTCCGCTCTCGTCGACGGTGTGGGTGCGCCAGTAGACGTCCCACTTGTCGTCCACGACCTTGGGGACCTTCCCCTCCGGGTAGCGGACGTACCCCTTGGGGGGCTCCTCGTCGTTGGCCACGCATGCGCTGCCGGTGGCCCCCACCGTCATGACGGGGTACTCGCCACCGGCGCAGCTCGCTTCCTCGAAGGAACATCCGGTCAGCATCAAGGCGGTCACGCTGGCCGCGACGAGACCTGTCGTGACACGAACTCGGCTGGCTGTGCGCATGGTTGACTCCCGCAGAGTGAAGGGGGTGAGCTGAACGCTCTGCGGCCAGCCTGCTAGAGGCGAGCGGATCCCTCATGAGTACATGTACTCAGAGGAATGGGTACCGCACAAAGCAACCCACCCCGGCGACGCATCCCCACCAAAAGGTGAGTACCCACTTAATAGTCGGTACTTGTCCGGGTCAGCGCGGCGCGGCGAGGATGAAGGTCATCCCGAACCGCACCGTCTGAAAGGGCTCCGCATGTCTGCGTCCACTTCCGCATCCGCGTCCACACCCGCCCCCACCCCCGCCGTCTCCGTCCTCGGCCTGGGCATGATGGGCTCCGCGCTCGCCGCCGCCCTGCTCAAGGCCGGGTACCGCACCACCGTCTGGAATCGCAGCGCCGCCAAGACCGGCCCCCTCGTCGCCCAAGGCGCCCTGCCCGCCGACTCCGCCGCCGCTGCCGTCGCCGCCAGCCCGCTCGTCATCGTGTGCCTCACCACGTACGACAACGTCCACCAGGTACTCGACCACGCCGACCTCACCGACCTCACCGACCTCCCTGACCTCACCGGCAAGACCATCGTCAACGTCACCAACGGAACCCCCGCCCAGGCAAGGGAGTTCGCCACTGCCGCCACCCAGTGCGGTGCCGCGTACATCGACGGCGGGATCATGGCCGTACCGCAGATGATCGGCGTCCCGGACTCGGGCGCGTACATCCTCTACAGCGGGGACGAGCAGGCGTACCAGACCCACCGCGCCACCCTCGCCGCGATGGCCGAGCCGCAGTGGACCGGCACCGACCCCGGGTTCGCCGCGCTTCAGGACGTGGCGCTGCTCACCGGCATGTACGGGATGATGATCGGCACGATGCAGGCCTTCGCGTTGGTGCGCTCAGCGGGGATTCCGGCCGAGGAGTTCGCCGAGCGGCTGGCCGCGTGGGTCGGCGCCATGCTGGCGAGCGTGCCGCCGGACGCCGCCGCCATCGACGCCGGTGAGCACCTGACCGACGTCTCCAGCCTCGCCGTCAACCAGGCGGCCTTCCCCAACCTCCTGCGCACCTACGCCGACCAGGGGCTGAGCACCGAACTCTTCGAGCCCTTCCAGAAGCTCCTCGACCGCGCCGTAGCCGAAGGCCACGCGTCCGACGGCCTCTCCCGCCTGGCGGACCTCATCCAGAAGCCCTGAGCGGCGCCGGACGATCCGGGCTCAGAGGCCCCGCGCCACCTCAGTAGCCCAGTACGTCAGAATCATCCCGGCCCCAGCCCGCTTGATCCCCGTCAAGGACTCCAGGATCGCCTTGTCCCGGTCGATCCAGCCCTTCTCCGCCGCGGCCTCGACCATCGCGTACTCACCGGAGATCTGGTACGCGGCCACCGGCACGTCCACCGAGGCGGCGACCTTCGCCAGGATGTCGAGGTAAGGGCCCGCGGGCTTGACCATCACCATGTCGGCGCCCTCTTCGAGGTCGAGCGCCAACTCCCGCAGGGACTCCCGGGCGTTGGCCGGGTCCTGCTGGTACGTCTTACGGTCACCCTGGAGCGAGGACCCGACGGCCTCGCGGAACGGGCCGTAGAAAGCCGACGAGTACTTTGCCGTGTAGGCGAGGATGGCCACATCCTCATGCCCTACCTGGTCCAACGCGTCCCGGACGACGCCGACCTGACCGTCCATCATGCCGCTCGGGCCCACCACGTGGGCGCCCGCGTCGGCCTGGACCTGCGCCATCTCGGCATAGCGCTCAAGGGTGGCGTCATTGTCGACCCGCCCGTCCGCCGTCAGTACGCCACAGTGCCCGTGGTCCGTGTACTCGTCCAGGCACAGGTCGGACATGACGACCAGCGCGTCGCCCACCTCGTCCCGCACATCCCGCAGCGCGCGCTGCAGAATGCCGTCCGGGTCGGTGCCCACCGTACCGGCGGCGTCCTTCTTGGCGTCTTCGGGCACGCCGAACAACATGATCCCCGAGACCCCCGCCTCGACCGCCTCGACGGCGGCCTTACGCAGGGTGTCCCGGGTGTGCTGGACGACGCCCGGCATGGCGCTGATCGGCACCGGCTCGCTGACGCCCTCCCGCACAAAGGCGGGCAGGATCAGGTCGGCCGGGTGCAGCCGGGTCTCGGCGACCATGCGGCGCATGGCGGGGGTGGTACGCAGCCGCCGGGGCCGCGCGCCGGGAAACGAACCGTACGTCGTCGTCACTGACTTCTCACCTCAGGGTGTCAAAACCTCGCCGGACGGGCTGAATTATCAGCCCGTCCGGCGAGTGAGGACAAAACGAGAGCCTACGGCCCCAGCAGAGGGACTACGTCGTAGCCCGCCGCCGCCGCGCCCCCGGCCGCCGCTCGCTCGGCCGCGTCACCGGGTCCCCCGCCTCCAGCGCCGCGTCCCGGCGGCCCGCGCCGAAGTCCGCGAGCGCCTCGGCCAGCTTGTGGACCGACGGCTCCGGAGCCATCACGTCCACCCGCAGCCCGTGCTCCTCGGCCGTCTTCGCGGTCGCCGGACCGATACAGGCGATCACGGTCACGTTGTGCGGCTTACCGGCGATACCCACCAGGTTCCGCACGGTCGAAGACGACGTGAACAGCACGGCGTCGAAGCCGCCGCCCTTGATCGCCTCCCGCGTCTCGGCGGGCGGCGGCGAGGCCCGTACCGTCCGATAGGCGGTGACGTCGTCGACCTCCCACCCAAGATCGATCAGGCCCGCGACCAGCGTCTCCGTGGCGATGTCGGCGCGCGGCAGGAACACCCGGTCAATGGGATCAAACACCGGGTCGTACGGCGGCCAGTCTTCCAGCAGCCCCGCCGCTGACTGTTCACCGCTCGGCACCAGATCCGGCTTCACACCAAAGGCGACCAGCGCGTTCGCGGTCTGCTCGCCCACCGCGGCGACCTTTATCCCCGCGAAAGCGCGCGCGTCGAGGCCGTACTCCTCGAACTTCTCGCGCACGGCCTTCACCGCGTTGACGGACGTGAAGGCGATCCACTCGTACCGGCCCGTCACCAGGCCCTTGACCGCGCGTTCCATCTGCTGTGGCGTGCGCGGCGGCTCGACGGCGATCGTCGGGACCTCGTGCGGCACCGCGCCGTACGAGACAAGCTGGTCGGAGAGCGAGGCCGCCTGCTCCTTGGTACGCGGCACCAGCACCTTCCAGCCGAACAGCGGCTTGGACTCGAACCAGGACAGCTGGTCGCGCCGGGCGGCGGCGGAGCGCTCACCGACCACGGCTATGACGGGCTGGTGTCCCTGCGGGGACGGCAGCACCTTGGCCTGCTTGAGCACCTGGGCGACCGAGCCGAGCGTCGCGTTCCACGTACGCTGCCGGGTCGTCGTCCCCGCGACGGTGACCGTCATCGGGGTGTCCGGCTTGCGGCCCGCGGCCACCAGCTCACCGGCGGCCGCGACCACCGTGTCCAGTGTCACCGACACGACCACCGTGCCGTCGCTCGCGCCGACCTCGGTCCAGCAGCGGGCCGATGCCGTACGGGCGTCGACGAAGCGCACATCGGCGCCCTGCCCGTCCCGCAGCGGCACACCCGCGTAGGCGGGCACCCCGACCACGGTCGCGACACCCGGCACCACCTCGAAGGTGATGCCCGCGGCGGCGCAGGCCAGCATCTCGTCACCGGCACCGGTGTCGAGGCCGGGGTCACCGCTCACCGCACGCACGACCCGCTTGCCGGCGCGCGCGGCCGCCATGACAAGATTGGCCGCATCCGCGGGTATGGCGTGGTCAGTTGATGACGCGTCAGCCCCTGGATGCTGCGGCATGCCGGGGGTCTCGGCGGCCGCCCGCACATGAGCGCGTACGACGTCAAGAACATCCGGATCGGCGATCAGCACATCCGCCCCGGCGAGTGCCTCGACCGCCCGCAAGGTGAGCAGTCCCGGATCTCCGGGACCGGCACCCAGGAAGGTGACGTGCCCTGGTCCAGTCGACGGTCCGTTGGACGCCGAAGGTGAAGGTACAGAGGTGGTGGGGCTCAAAGTGCTCGCTCCCCCATCAGACCGGCCGCACCCTTTGCCAGCATCTCGGCCGCGAGCTCGCGGCCCAGCGCCTCCGCTTGGTCATGCGTGTGGGGTACGGGACCGGTGGTGGACAACTGCACCAGCGTCGAGCCGTCGGTCGAGCCGACGACGCCGCGCAGGCGCATTTCCTTGACAACCTGATCGTCGGTAAGCAGGTCGGCCAGCGCACCCACAGGTGCGGAGCAGCCGGCCTCCAGGGCGGCGAGCAGGGAACGCTCGGCGGTCACGGCGGCCCGCGTGTGCGGGTCGTCGAGCTCGGCGAGCGCGGCGGCGAGCTCCGCGTTGGCGGCGGTGCACTCGACTGCCAGTGCCCCCTGGCCGGGGGCGGGCAGGACGACGTCGACCGACAGGAAGTCGGTCACCTCGTCGATCCTGCCGACGCGGTGGAGCCCGGCCGCGGCAAGCACCACGGCGTCCAGCTCACCACTGTGTACGAAGCCGATCCGGGTGTCGATATTGCCCCGGATCGGGACGGTCTCGATCCGCAGACCGTGGTTGCGGGCGTACGCGTTGAGCTGGGCCATCCGCCGCGGCGAACCGGTGCCCACGCGGGCGCCGTCCGGGAGCGCGGCGAAGGTCAGCCCGTCGCGTGCGATGAGGACGTCGCGGGGGTCCTCTCGCTGGGGGATCGCGGCCAGCGTCAGCTCGTCGGGCTGGCTGGTCGGCAGGTCCTTCAGCGAGTGCACGGCGAAGTCCACCTCGCCGCCGAGCAGCGCGTCGCGCAGCGCGGTGACGAAGACGCCGGTACCGCCGATCTGCGCGAGCTGCTCGCGCGAGGTGTCACCGTACGTCGTGATCTCGACAAGCTCGACGGCCCGCCCGGTCACCTGCCGTACGGCCTTCGCCACCTGCTCGGACTGGGTCATGGCGAGCTTGCTTCGCCTCGTCCCCAGCCTGAGTGCCTTCGGGTTCATGACCGCCCTCTATTCGGGTCGTCCGTGTGGGCTGCATCGGCCGTTTCGGCCCGGGAGACGGCGGCTACCGTCTCCGGGTCGAGGTCGAAGAGTGTCCGCAGCGCGTCGGCGTACCCGGCGCCGCCGGGCTCGCTGGCGAGCTGCTTGACCCGCACGGTCGGGGCGTGCAGGAGTTTGTCGACGACGCGTCGCACCGTCTGGGTCATCTCGGCGTGCTGCCGCTCGTCCAGGTCGGGGAGGCGGCCGCGTAGCCGCGTGATCTCGCTCTCCACGACGTCGGCGGCCATCGTACGCAGGGCGACCACGGTCGGGGTGATCTGCGCGGCCCGCTGGGCGGCGCCGAACGCGGCGACCTCGGCGGCGACGATGTCGCGCACCTGGTCGACGTCGGCGGCCATGGGGGCGTCGGCGGAGGCCTCGGCGAGCGACTCGATGTCGACGAGCCGTACGCCGTCCAGCCGGTGCGCGGCGGCGTCGATGTCGCGGGGCATGGCGAGGTCGAGGAGCGCGAGGCGGACGGGGCGCACGGTGGCCTCGCGGGGTGCGGGCACGACCGTGAGCAGCGGGTCGCCGGGGGCACGGTCCGCTTCCGGTCCGGCACTCGACGCCGCTGCCGCGGGCCGGTCCAGCGTCGAGCCGTTGTCGACCCAGGTGCCGTGCGTCCCGAGGGAGTCGGCACCGCCGACCGCGCCCGTCACGCCCGTCACGCCAGAGGAAGCGGAGGCCGAAGCCGAAGCGCTCTCAGGACCGACCGGGCACCCCGCCGCCGGAATCGCGCCGACCACGGCGTCCGAGCCCG
>NZ_WHOM01000066.1 GCF_009739465.1 Streptomyces apocyni | reverse complement strand
CCGCACCGCGGGGCGCCAGCCACGGCCACGGACGTGGGGTACCGATCTTGGCGGCCCTCTCCCCGACTCGCGTGCCGACCCCGCGGCCCTCCCCCGCACCGGCTTCGGCACCGGCAGGTACTCGGGGCTGGCGGGCCGAGGGTGCGGCGCGCCGCCCACCGGCACCCCGGGGCAGCGCACCGGCGCATGCCGCGCTGGCTGGTCACCTCCCGCTCCTCGTACCGCGCCCACCGGTGCGCCGTCGGGTGCGGCCCGGCGCATCCCCGCTGGCGCGCGGGCCGCTGTCCCTCTTCGTGCACGCGGGGCCTTGCGGGCCGCTCATGTTCCCCGGGCGTCCCTTGCCTCGCCGGGTGGTGGGGTCCCCCGCCGTATGCGAGGAGGGCCGCCTCGGCGCCGCGCCTTCCGCGTCACGCCCGTCGCCCCCGTCGCCCCCGTCACGCCCGTCACGCCCGTCACGCCCGTCACGCCCGTCACGCCCGTCACGGTCCCCGCGAAGGCACTTCCGCAGGGCCTCCGGGTCCAGGCCCTCGTTGCAGGCCTGGTGCAGCAGCTGGGCGAAGGTGTAGCGGGGATCGACCCGCAGCGCCATGCCGAGACCGATTCTGGCCTCTGGCTCGTCGCCGAGCGACCAGGCGACCCACCCCGCGAGGGTCAGCGGGGCCGCCGCGTGTTCCGCGTACGGGCCAACGCAGCGGCGGGCCAGTGCCCGCCAGAGCCGAAGCGCCGACGCCGCCTGCTCGCCTTCCATCCACTGGGCCACCCGGTCACGGGTCCATCGGTCCTGCAGCCCGATGATCAGGCTCGCGGCCTCGTCGGACCCGAGCAGCGCGTCGTCCCCCGCGTCGCCCTGCCGTGCGGCGCCCGCCGGTGGGGCGGCCCGCAGTCGCGCCATGATCAGACGGGCCAGTGCCACCGTGTCGTCCTCGACCTGATCGCGGCTGACGTCATCCAGCATGCGAGGGATCAGCGCCATGCCCGCCGCGTCGAGCGCTCGCTCCTGCTCCGCGACCACGCCGCCCTGCAACGGCGCGAGCCTCACCTCCATCTCCCGCAACCTGCCGCGCATCTGGATACCCGCGTACGTGGCCGTGGCCGCCATGACCGATGTGCCGGGCAGCGCCATAGGCGTACCGTCCTCCGGGCAGCAGCGCCCCTCGGGGCAGACGTAGGACCAGTACCGTCCGTCCGAAAGGCAGAGCGCCTCGACCACCGGGGCATCGAGTGCCCGGCACGCCGTACGCAGGGCTTCCGCGAGCGGCCGCAGGCGCTCCATGACCGCGTGGCCCGCCTCCTTCTCCGCGGGTTCCCGGCAGAGGAAGACAACGATGCCGTCCGGCTTGCCGTTCCGCCTCTCGCTGCCGCTGACCAGGCACTGGGCTAGCTGCTCGGCGACGGATGGCCAGTCCTGCTCCTGTTCGGGGATGCCCAGGCGGACCCGCCCGCCGAAGCAGCCTCGCTCGCCGTGCAGGGCGACCAGGACCACGCTGTCGTCGGGGCGAAAACCCATCAGATACTGCAGTGCGTCGGCCAGTTCGCCCGGGCCACGCAGGGTGATCTGCTCGCCGGGACGGTCGGCGGCTTCGCTGTGATTCGTCATGCGCCGACTCTCCCGCGGAATCGCAAACCCCGCTTGAGCCTGTGGATAACCCTTGGCGCGGTCGCGACAGAAGTTATCCACAGGTCGGCGCAGTCAGCCGCCGGATGTCAGAGCCGTCGGGTTTCCTAGACGCATGAGCGAGGAACTGGTCCGGCCCGGCTCAGCCCGCTGCGGCCAGCGTCAGGGGGAGGACCTGTGCGCTGCCTGCCTTGCGCAGGAGGCGGGCGGCGACAGCGAGGGTCCAGCCGGAGTCGGTGTAGTCGTCGACGAGCAGGACGGGACCCGGGGACTGGGCCAGGGCGCCAGCCAGTTCATCGGAGACGGTGAAGGCGCCGGACAGGGTCCTGAGGCGTTGGGCCGAGTTACTGCGGCGTGCCGTGTGCTCGCCGCTCGGGCCGGTGTACGTCAGGGTGCCCAGGAACGGGAGGCGGCCGATGGTCGCGATGCCCTCGGCGAGGGAAGCGACCAGTTGTGGGCGGGACAGGGACGGTACAGCGACGACTCCCACCGGCCGGGCAGCGGCGTCCGGGCCCTGCGTCGCCCAGCCGCCGGGAGAGCGGGCCCAGTCGGCGAGTACCGCTACCGCGGCGCGGAGGACATCGTGGGGGACCGGCCCATCCGGCGCGTTCTCGGCCAGCAGCGGGCGCAGTCGGTTGCCCCAGCCGATGTCCGAAAGCCTCCCCAGGGCACGCCCGGTGGCGCACTGCTCCGTGGCCGGGATACGTCCCTTGAGGTCGATGCCCAGTGCGGGCAGCCCCGTCGGCCACATCCGGCGCGGCTCGACCTCGACTCCTGGGCGGTCCAGTTCCCGCTCCGCTCCCGTCAGCGTGTCCGCCGAGACGGCGGAGTCGGCCCAGGCCCCGGCGCAGTTGTCACAGCGGCCGCACGGCGTGGCCCCCTCGTCGTCCAACTGCTGGCGCAGGAACTCCATTCGGCACTGGGAGGTGCTCACGTAGTCACGCATGGCCTGCTGCTCGGTGGCCCGCTGCCGAGCGACCCAGGCGTACCGCTCGGCGTCGTACGTCCATGGCTGGCCGGTGGAGGTCCAGCCGCCCTTCACGCGCTTGACCGCGCCGTCGACGTCCAGCACCTTCAGCATCGTCTCCAGTCGGCTGCGCCGAAGATCCACCAACGCCTCCAGGGCCGGGACGGACAACGGCCGCCCCGCGTCGGCGAGGGCCGAGAGGGTCTGGCGAACCTGCGCCTCGGGCGGGAAGGCCGTATCGGCGAAGTAGCGCCAGATGGCCTCGTCCTCCTTGCCCGGCAGCAGCAGCACATCGGCGTGCTCGACACCGCGTCCCGCACGCCCCACCTGCTGGTAGTACGCGATCGGCGAGGACGGCGAGCCGAGATGGAGCACGAAGCCCAGGTCCGGCTTGTCGAAGCCCATCCCGAGCGCCGACGTGGCGACCAGCGCCTTGACCCGGTTCTCCAGCAGGTCGGTCTCGGCCTGCAGCCGGTCAGCGTTCTCTGTGCGGCCCGTGTACGAGGCCACCCGGAAGTCCCGCTGCCGCAGGAAAGCGGTGGCCTCCTCGGCCGCGGCCACCGTCAAGGTGTAGATGATCCCGGAGCCCGGCAGCTCGTCCAGGTGCTCGGCCAGCCAGGCCAAGCGATGTGCGGCATCCGGCAGCTGGACCACCCCCAGCCGCAGGCTCTCCCGGTCCAGCGCGCCCCGCAGCACCAGGGCCTCCCCGGCACCCGTACCCAACTGCTCGGCCACGTCCGCGGTGACCCGCGCGTTGGCCGTCGCCGTGGTGGCCAGCACCGGCACGCCAGGGGCGAGTTCAGCCAGCATCGCCCGCAGCCGACGGTAGTCCGGCCGGAAATCATGCCCCCAGTCGGAGATGCAGTGTGCCTCGTCGACCACCAGCAGACCCGTCGTCGCCGCCAGCTTGGGCAGCACCTGATCGCGGAAATCAACCGAATTGAGACGTTCCGGACTGACGAGGAGGACGTCGGTCTCGCCGCGCTCGACCTCCCCGTAGATGGTGTCCCACTCCTCCGGGTTCGCCGAGTTGATCGTGCGCGCCTGGATACCCGCACGCGCCGCCGACTCGACCTGGTTACGCATCAACGCCAGCAGCGGCGAGACGATCACCGTAGGGCCCGATCCACGCCGACGCAGCAGAGCCGTGGCGACGAAGTACACGGCCGACTTACCCCAGCCGGTCCGCTGCACCACCAGAGCGCGCCGACGCTCCCGCACCAGGGCCGCCACCGCCTGCCACTGGTCCTCCCGCAGCCGCGCCCGCCCCGTGGGGTCACCGACGAGCTCAGCGAGGATGGTGTCGGCTTCTGTGCGCAGCTCCAGATCGTCCATGCCCCCATGCAACCCGATGGCACTGACAATCAGCGAACTCACCCAGCGTGACAGCCGAACGTCGAGGTGTTGCCGCTGGTCCTCGCGGTGCGGGGCTGCCGCGCGTCAACCAGGGTGAGCCGGGGCAGGGATAGGGGCAGGGATATAGCCGACCTGCCCGCTGATTCTGGTCACCGTCGCCAATTCCTCGTTGCCTGGCACCGGTGCGACGACGAGAATCGAAGCTGCTCCCCATGCGGCTCTTCCGTGGCAGGCAGGGCTGTACCGCAGTGCGCGCACCCACCGCCCGATCCCGCCCGCAGGTGTGGGCGCGTAGCCGAAGGGAGGACCGTGACCTTCGGATTCGCTCCGCCCCCGGCGGCATCGGCGACCCGGCCGCCGATCACCGCCGAGATGTCCGCCGCCACCAACCAGTTGGCCCGGATGCTCGAGCCCTCGGAGTGGGCGGCCGCGGGCATCCCCCTGCTGCGTGACCCACGCGAGGTCGTCAGCAGCCTGCATACGCGCCACCTGCCCACGCCGGACACCGCTGTGGTCGCCGTACTCGACCAGGAGGAACGGCTCCGAGCGAGCGCGTCCTTCGCCCGGCGCGCGTCGGCCACCGCCGACGGCTGGGTCTGCCGCAACGCCCTGCTGGCCCAGCTGCGCCGGGTCATCCCGCACGACCTGCGGCGCCGCACGCCGGTACGCACGGCGGTGTTGCTCTTCTGCCGCGAGGGCGACGCGCGTTGGACCCAGGAGGACGGTGCCTGGATGTGGGGGCTACGGGATGCCTGCACGCTGCACGGGCTCCGCTGCGGCGCCTACATCACGCTGACCCACGACGGGTGGCAGGTGCTCGGGGAGGGGCGGGCCGGACGCCGACCGCACGCCCAGGCCGCCGAGACCGCCGAGGCACGGCGAGCGCTCAACGGCACCGCACCCAGGGCCCCACGTATCGCGGCAGGCGGGGGCGGCGGGGCACCGACCTCGCTGAGCCGGGCCACCGCTCGCTGACCGAGCGGCACATCAACGCCGTACCGCCCCGCCGACGCCGTACCACCGCGCCAGCGCCGTACCTCACGCCGCGGACCTCTCCCGGGCGGCCGGAAGGCAACCGGCCGCCATCAGGGGGAGGGGTCAGACACCCACGCCAAGCACGGAGTTGATGCGCCGCGGGTCGCCGCACACGATCAGCAGGGCGCCCGCCCGGCTGAGCGCGAGAGGCAGCGCGCCAGCGGCCGCGTCGTCGGAACCGCCGTTGACGGCGACGACGACCACGGGACGGGTGGCGGCCCGGCCCGCGTCGGCAGCGGCGGCGTAGAACACGTCGTCGCGGGCGTCGTGCTGGGCCCAGTAGGCGCTCTGACCGAAGGACAGCTCGTGTGTGGCCCACGGGTGCGGATCGCCGGTGGTGATCACCAGGATGTCGCTGGGCGCACGGCCGGTGTCCAGCAGCAGGTCGACGGCTTCCTCCGCGGCGTCCAACGCACCCTCGGCGGAGGCCGGGATCAGCTGGATCTGCGGCGCGGCACCGGCACCGGCACCAGCACCGGGAGCAGTAGCGGCACCAGCAGCGGCACCGGCGCCGCCACCGGCTGGAGCAGCAGCGGCCGGGGCGCCGGGAGCCGCTTCGCGCGCGGTGCGCTGGGCCGGCGGCGCGGGCCGGGCTGGGCCCGGCCGTCCGGGACGCGGCGGTGCCGCGGGGCGGGGACCGGGGACAGGACGGGGGGTCGGCGCACTGCGGCCGTTGGCCGGAGTTGCGCGGGGACCCTGGGCGCTCTCGTGAATCTGAGGCTCCTCGGGAATGAGAGGCATGAAGGTTGTCTATCAAACGCCGGTGCGAACCGCACCAGCGGGTGGCACATACGTGCGACCGGCATAGTGTCAGAAATCGAAGCCGAGTTGCCCCTCGATTTCCGGACCGGCTCCGACTGGCACGCGCGTCTTCTTGAGATGCCGCCACCGCGGCATCCCGTCGAGGTACGACCAGGAGAGCCGGTGGTACGGAGTCGGCCCCTGCTCCTCAAGTGCCGACTTGTGCACCGGAGATGGGTATCCGGCGTTGGCCGCGAACGCGAAGTCCGCGTGCTCGACACCCAGTTCGGCCATCATGGCGTCACGGCGGACCTTGGCGATCACTGAGGCGGCGGCCACCGCGACGCAGGACTGGTCCCCCTTGATCACCGTACGGACCCGCCAGGGGGCACCGAGGTAGTCATGCTTGCCGTCGAGGATCACCGCGTCCGGTCGTACCGGCAGGGCCTCAAGAGCGCGCTCCGCGGCGAGCCGCAGGGCGGCCGTCATCCCCAGAGCATCGATCTCCTCCGGGGAGGCGTGGCCGAGCGCGTGGGCGGTGACCCAGCCCGTCAGCACCTCGGCCAGTTCGTTGCGCCGCTTCACGGTGAGCAACTTGGAGTCGGTGAGCCCCTCGGGCGGCCTACGCAGCCCGGTGATCGCCGCGCAGACGGTGACCGGGCCCGCCCACGCACCTCGCCCGACCTCGTCGACACCAGCGATGACCTTGGCTCCGGTGGTGGCGCGAAGGGAGCGCTCGACGGTGTGGGTGGGTGCTTCGTACGGCATGGCGCCAGCAAGGGTACGCCGCTAGAAGCTCAAGCGACACCCCGGGGGGCGCTGACCTGTCAACTTCGGCCGTTCGCTCCCACATACCGCGGTGCGGTACGCGCTCCCGTACGCCCCCGACGGGCGCCGTACGCCCCGCCGTCGCCCGTCTTCAGCCCGCCGCCAGCCCGCCGCCAGCCCATCATCAGCCCGCCGTACGGTAGGCCGTCACCGCCTTGTCCTCCTCGGCCAGGCCGATCCCGACGTACCCATCGGTGACATAGGGCGCGACGCCCGGCTGGGCTTCCTTGTCCTTGCCGGTCATCGCGTCGATGACGACGGGACCGTTCTCGGTGGTTCCGTACACCAACCCCTCGCGCACCAGGGTCACCTTGGGCGCCACCCGGCCCTGGGCATCGTCGGGCAGAGTCCAGCGGGCCTCGCCCGTCTGGGAGTCGTAGGCCACCGCCGAGCCCCCGTCGCCGCAGACAGTCGTGGACACCCCGTCGTAGGCGCAGCCCTCGGCCCGCATCCTGCCCTCGTACGCGCGCACCCGCTTGCCGGTCGCCGCGTCGACCAGCAGACCGCGGCGTCCCTGGGCCTCGCTGTCGTAGCCAGACACCATCACGGTGGCCTTCCCCGCCACGGCCAGCCCGTCCGGACTGACGGATTCCATGGTCCACTTCTGCCGTCCGTCGGACAGGCTCAGGCCCACCGGACGGCCCTCGCTCATTCCCGTGGTCTCGGCGACCACAGTGTCCCCGACCAGCACGGGAGCCTTGGCGTACGTGCCCTTCGCGGCCCATACCTTCTGGTGACTGCCCAGGTCCACGCCGAAGACCTGGCTCTGCGCGTACACCACGACCATGTCGCCGCTGTAGCCGACCACCTCGGTCTCGTCCTCGTCAGCCGAGTAGTGGCGCTCGCCCAGTTCGATCTCCACCGACCAGGCCTTGGTCGCCTGAGCGGTATCGACGGCGATGAGTTCCACCACCTGGTGTCCCTTGGTAGTCCCGGACCCCGGCACACTCGCGACCAAGCTGCTCAGGGCGAACGTCTTGCCGCCGTGCTCGGCGATCACCGGAGCCTCGGCCGGGTTTCCGCCGACCAGGGGGCCCAGGTCCTCGATCCTGACGAGGGGTTCGTGCTCCGGTGTGATCATCACCGGGTCGCTGGCCCGGTAGCCGTTGAATACCTCCATGCCATCGGGCCGGGCGATGAAGGCGACTCCCTTGTGGAGCGTCACCGGCAGGGGGTGTTGCAGTCCGCCAAGGGAGACCTTCCCCTCCCCCGCGGAACCAGGCAGGGAGATGGGCTTGTCCACCGAGAAGCGCAGCGGCGCGTCGAATTCCCGGATCTCGGGTTCGGCCGCGGCGGGGGGCTTACCCGCGGCTTTCGGGTCACCGCTCTTCCCTGGACTCGATTCATCGCCGTCCGACCCCCCGCACGCGGTGAGCACAAGGGCCGCCGCAAGGGCGGTGGTCAGGACCACGCCGCCCCTGGATGACCGTCCATATGCCCGTCCGCCTGCCCGTACGAACCTCACCGAGATCCCCCTCCTATGTTCTTCATGAACATGACCATAGGGGAGATCATCGATCACTCGGTCCGTCAGCCCACCTCGACCGGAATCCAGTCGGGCAGCTTCTCGGTGCGTTCCCGCCACAGCTCAGGCGGCTCCGAGCCCAGCCCGCCGCGCCCCGACGCCACCACGCCGCCCACGATGGCGCAGGTGGTGTCCATGTCGCCGCCCACCTGGGCGGTCACCCAGAAGGCCCGCTGGAAGTCTCCCAGGCCCCTCGCCGCCGACCACAGGGCGAACGGCACGGTGTCATGCGCGGAGGTACGGCGGCCGCAGCCGAGTACGGCGGCGACCGTCGTCGCGTCGCCGTAGTCGAGCATGTCCCGGGCCCGCCGCAGGGCCGCGCCCACGGCGCTGCGCGGAATCAGCGCGATCACCCCGTCCAGCAGCGCCTCGGGCGTGGGCGGTCCGCTCGGCGCGGCCGCCAGCGCCGCGGCCGCCGCCACCGCCATGGAGCCCACGACGCCCTCACGGTGCTGGTGCGTGGGATACGCGGAGATCTCCGCCTGGTGCGTGGCCTGCTCCGGGTCGTCCGCGTACCAGGCGCCCAGCGGGGCGACCCGCATCGCGGCGCCGTTCCCCCACGACCCCTGCCCCTTGAACATCGCGGAGGCGAGCTGTCGCCAGTCCCCACCGCCCTCGAGCGACTGAAGCAGTCGGCTCACGGCGGGACCGTAGCCCCGGCCCTCGTCATGATGCGTGGCGAACGACCGCGCCAGGGCGTCCTGGTCGATGCGGCCGTGACGGGCGAGGACGGACAGCACGGAGGACGCCATCTCGGTGTCGTCGGTCCACGGCCAGGGCCCTGGTGGTACCTCCCGCCGCTTCAGCAGCGGGTAGTTCGCGGGCACAAAGAACTGGGCCCCGAGGGCATCCCCCACCGCCAGCCCGCGCAGGCTGGCCAGGGCACGCTCAAGGCGCGGGTCAGAAGACGAGTCAGCGATCATCGCCCTGCCACTCTAGCGGGTCTGGTCATACGTCTCAGGCTCGCGCCACCGTACGAACGGCCGGTCCAGGGTGTACCGCCCGTCCTCCCCGATGAGCAGCATCCGCACCTCGGCGTTGCCCGGGTTGGACAGCGCCTCGAACTCCGCGACCGTCCAGTGGAACCAGCGCATACAGAAGAGCCTCATGGTCAGCCCATGCGTGACCAGCAGAACGTTCGGCGGATGGTCGGGGGCCTCGAAACTCCGGTGCAGGCTCTCCAGAAACGCCCCCACCCGGTCGTACACGTCGGCGCCCGACTCACCCTGCGCGAAGCGGTAGAAGAAGTGCCCGTACGCGTCCCGGTACGCCTTTTGCAGCCGCACATCGTCGCGGTCCTGCCAGTTCCCCCAGTCCTGCTCGCGAAGCCGTGGCTCCTCCCTGACCCGCACCTGTTCCGGCGGGAGGTGGAACGCACGGAAGGTCTCGTGCGTACGCCGGTAGGGCGACACATAGACGCTCACGCGCTCGCCGTCAAACTGCTCGCGCAGCCGCTTCCCGATCGCCTCGGCCTGCGCCCACCCCAGGTCGGTGAGCCGCAGCGCATGGTCAGGTTCGCGTTCGTACACCGAGTCGTCGACGTTGCCGACGGACTGCCCGTGCCGGACGAGGACGATGCGCCGAGGTCGTGCCATGCGGAAACCCTAGATCGCGCCGCGCCCCACCGCGCTGGCTCACACCGTCCACGACGGCTCGAGCTGGACGATGTCCCCCGTCAGCGCCGCCACATCGGTCGCCGTCTGGGCCCGCAGCGTCAGCCGCTCCACGCGCTCAGCGCGGTATTTGCCGTACTCGGCGGCCGAGTCCCACATCGAGAGCACCAGGAACTCGTGCCCCGGCGCCTCGCCGAACAGCCCACGGACCATGCCCGGCGACCCCGCCATCGCCGGATTCCAGACCTTCTCCTGCATCAGGGCGTAGTGCTCCACCCGCTCCTCGTGGACGCGGCAGTGCGCCACCCGGACCACGTCCACACCCGTGAATCGCGGTTCGAAGCCCGTCTTCACATCGAAGCGGTAATCGAAGAGCTTGACCTGTATGTCCTTGTACGTCCCAACCTGGGCGGCATGGAGCCGATCGTGTGAGCGCGCCATGAAGGAGTCGTAGAACGCCCGGCTCTCCCAGAAGGCGAAAACATGGGCGATGTCCGGCCGCCCCCGGCTCCACCCACCGCCCTGTCCTCTGAACCCCGGCTCCCCGAGAAGCCCCGCCCATTTCCGCTGCCCCCGCTCGAAACCACGGCGGTCCCCAACAGTGCAGCGAATCCACTTGACCAGCACCGCGCCATCGTACGGTGCGCCAGATCGCCGAAGTACCGTGCAAGACCGCTCCCTTGTCAGTCGTGCGGCGTAGCGTGTCTCATCAGAGAAAGCCGTGTGCTGGCGCAGCGGTGTGGTTCTGCGGAGGGGGAAGCCCGATGAGCGGTCTCAGTGTGGGGCAGGGGAAGATCGAAGTAGGCCTCAAGTGGGACCCGAGTGCCGCTGGCACACCGGCCCACCACCTCGACATCGTCGCCGCGACCTACCGCGCGGACGACCCTGCTGACCGGCCCGGATACCTGGTGCATCTCGACAGCCGGTCCCCGGACGGCACGATCAACCTCGCGCGTACGAGTAGAACGGGCCAGGGCCTGGGCTACGACGAGGTCATGACGCTGGAGCTGAACCGACTGGCGTCGGCGTACACCCTGGTGGTGGTCGGCGTGGTCATTCAGCAGCACAGGCCGGAGAAGACCTTCGGCGACGTCGCGAACGTCGGGGTACGCGTGCGTGAGGCCTACCACGAGCTGTTGCTACGCGACTTCACCGACCTGGCCTCCGCGTCGTCGGCGACCGTCGCGAAGTTCACCCGGACCGGCTCGGGAGGCTGGGAGTTCCACGAGATCTTCCGCGGCTTCGACGCCGACCCGGTGGCGTTCGCCCGGCTGATGGGCGGCGTCTGAGGCCCAGCGGGCATGACGCCAGCGGGCATGATGAAGGGGACCGGCCTCGCGGCCGATCCCCGTCATCATCTGCTCACCTGCTCACGTGCTCACCTGCTGGTCAGGTCAGCTGCAACCGCTGGTCGAGCCACAGCCCTCGCAGATGTAGCAGGACCCGGCCCGCTGCATCTTCGTACCGCAGGAGAAGCACAGCGGTGCGTCAGCGCTGATGCCGAGCTGCATCTCGACGAGCTCGGCCGAGGTGTGCGCCTCCTGCACGGCCTCCGTCGGCTGCGCGGCGACGGCCTGCGGCTCCCGGTGGCGCGGCGCTGACTGGGCCAGGCCCTCGATGTCGACATCCGCGTCGGCGTCGTCGATGGACTGCTCGTACGAACCGGTCTCCAGGTGCCGCTGACGCTCTTCGGCGGAGTGGATGCCCAGGGCCGAGCGGGTCTCGAACGGCAGGAAGTCCAGCGCCAGTCGGCGGAAGATGTAGTCGACGATCGACTGCGCCATCCGCACGTCCGGGTCGTCCGTCATGCCGGCCGGCTCGAAGCGCATGTTGGTGAACTTCGAGACGTACGTCTCCAGCGGCACGCCGTACTGCAGACCGACCGAGACGGCGATGGAGAAGGCGTCCATCATGCCCGCGAGGGTCGAGCCCTGCTTGGACATCTTCAGGAAAACCTCGCCCAGACCGTCGTCCGGGTAGGAGTTGGCGGTCATGTAGCCCTCGGCGCCGCCGACCGTGAAGGAGGTGGTGATGCCGGGACGGCCCTTGGGGAGGCGCTTGCGGACCGGGCGGTACTCGACGACCTTCTCGACCGCCGCGCGCAGGTTGCCCTCGGTGTTCTCGGCGATCTCGGCCGTCTCCACCTCCTTCTTCTTGGCGGAGAGCGGCTGGCCGACCTTGCAGTTGTCGCGGTAGATGGCGAGCGCCTTGACGCCCAGCTTCCACGCCTCGAAGTAGACCTCTTCGACGTCCTCGACGGTGGCGGTCTCCGGGAGGTTGACCGTCTTGGAGAGCGCGCCGGAGATCCAGGGCTGGATCGCGGCCATCATGCGGACGTGGCCCATCGCGGAGATGGAGCGCTCGCCCATGGCGCAGTCGAAGACCTCGTAGTGCTCCGGCTTGAGGCCGGGGGCGTCGATCACGTTGCCGTGGTCGGCGATGTGGGCGACGATCGCCTCGATCTGCTCCGGCTGGTAGCCGAGGCGGCGCAGCGCCTGCGGCACCGTGCCGTTGACGATCTGCATCGAGCCGCCGCCGACCAGCTTCTTGAACTTGACCAGCGCGAGGTCGGGCTCAAGGCCGGTGGTGTCACAGGACATCGCGAGACCGATGGTGCCGGTCGGGGCGATGACGGACGCCTGGGAGTTACGGAAGCCGTTCTTCTCGCCGAGGCGGAGCACGTCCTGCCAGGCCTCCGTGGCGGCGGCCCAGACCGGCGCGTCCAGGTCGTCCATGCGGACGGCCTGCGCGTTGGCGTCGGAGTGCTGCTTCATGACCCGCTTGTGCGGCGTCGCGTTGCGGGCGTAGCCGTCGTACGGGCCGACGACCGCGGCGAGTTCGGCGGAGCGCTTGTACGAGGTGCCGGTCATCAGCGACGTGATGGCGCCGGCCAGCGCACGGCCGCCGTCGGAGTCGTAGGCGTGGCCGGTGGCCATCAGCAGGGCGCCGAGGTTGGCGTAGCCGATGCCGAGCTGACGGTAGGCGCGGGTGTTCTCGCCGATCTTCTGGGTCGGGAAGTCCGCGAAGCAGATCGAGATGTCCATCGCGGTGATGACCAGCTCGACGACCTTCGCGAAGCGCTCGGACTCGAAGGACTGGTTGCCCTCGCCGTCGTCCTTGAGGAACTTCATCAGGTTCAGCGAGGCCAGGTTGCACGAGGTGTTGTCCAGGTGCATGTACTCGCTGCACGGGTTCGAGCCGTTGATCCGGCCGGACTCGGGGCAGGTGTGCCAGGCGTTGATGGTGTCGTCGTACTGGATGCCCGGGTCGGCGCAGGCCCAGGCGGCCTCGGCCATCTTGCGGAAGAGGGACTTGGCCTCGACCTCTTCGATGACGTCACCGGTCATGCGGGCGCGCAGGCCGAACTTGGAGCCGGTCTCCACGGCCTTCATGAACTCGTCGTTCACCCGGACGGAGTTGTTGGCGTTCTGGTACTGGACGGACGTGATGTCGTCGCCGCCCAGGTCCATGTCGAAGCCCGCGTCACGCAGGGCGCGGATCTTCTCCTCTTCCTTCACCTTGGTCTCGATGAAGCCCTCGATGTCGGGGTGGTCGACGTCGAGGATGACCATCTTGGCCGCGCGGCGCGTCGCGCCACCGGACTTGATCGTTCCGGCTGAGGCGTCGGCGCCGCGCATGAAGGAGACCGGCCCGGAGGCGTTGCCACCGGAGGAGAGGAGCTCCTTGGAGGAGCGGATACGGGAGAGGTTCAGGCCGGCCCCCGAGCCGCCCTTGAAGATCATGCCCTCTTCCTTGTACCAGTCGAGGATCGACTCCATGGAGTCGTCGACGGCCAGGATGAAGCAGGCCGACACCTGCTGCGGCTGGGGCGTACCGACGTTGAACCACACCGGGGAGTTGAAGCTGAAGATCTGGTGCAGGAGGGCGTACGCCAGCTCGTGCTCGAAGATCTCGGCGTCGGCGGGCGAGGCGAAGTAGCCGTGCTCCTCGCCAGCCTTGCGGTAGGTCTTCACGATCCGGTCGATCAGCTGCTTCAGACCGGTTTCCCGCTGCGGCGTTCCTACCGCGCCGCGGAAGTACTTGCTGGTGACGATGTTGACCGCGTTCACCGACCAGAAGTCGGGGAACTCGACGCCACGCTGCTCGAAGTTGACCGAGCCGTCGCGCCAGTTGGTCATGACGACGTCACGGCGCTCCCATTCCACCTCGTCGTACGGATGCACGCCGGGGGTGGTGTGAATGCGCTCGATACGCAGGCCCTTGCTCGCCTTGGTTCCCTTGGACCGGGAACCTCGCGCTGAGCCGCTCGCCGTCTCTGTCATGCCGCCTCCCTGTATCGGGCTAAAACGCCCTGAAGTGCCATGTTCTTCCCTGGCACGGTGTATGTCTGATGCTTCGGACGCCGCTCGCGTCGCCCTCGGCAGGTCTTGGATCGCCGCCGCAGGACCGGTCCAGACGGGTCGTACGGACCGGCCCGCCGGTCAGTCGGCGGCGGTGGCGGGTACGGGTACGGGGACTTCGGCAGCCCCTGACGTCCCGCGGTCGACCGCCCGCCCTTCGCCGCCCACGTCGGCGGTGGGCCCCCGCTGCTCGCGCAGCTCGGCGATGGCGGCGTCGAAGTCCTCAAGTGAGTCGAACGCCCGGTACACGGACGCGAAGCGCAGGTACGCGACCAGGTCGAGTTCCCGCAGGGGGCCGAGTATGGCCAGGCCCACGTCGTGGGTGGTCAGCTCGGCGCTTCCGGTGGCACGCAACGCCTCCTCGACGCGCTGGCCGAGCTGGGCGAGGGCGTCCTCGGTTACCGGGCGACCCTGGCATGCCTTGCGGACGCCATTGATGACCTTCGTGCGACTGAAGGGCTCGGTGACTCCGGATCGCTTGATCACCATCAGTGAGCAGGTCTCCACGGTCGTGAAACGACGGGAGCAGTCGGGACACTGTCGGCGCCTGCGGATCGACGTCCCGTCGTCGGTGGTGCGACTGTCGACGACGCGGCTGTCGGGGTGCCTGCAGAAGGGGCAGTGCATAACTCCGAACCCTCCTTGCACAGCACGACTCATGGGCCTCGAAACAGGCTCTGAACCCCTCGAAGCAGCCCCAAGCATAGGCGATGACCGAGGAGTCAGAAGACCAGGGACCACAACTTCTGGGTGGACGGATGAATCCAACCACTAGATCTGGGGTTTGCCTCCGCATTCGACACCATCGCGTGTCGCACGGCCGGTCGGCCACGAGAGTACGGGAGTGGGGGCGGCAGGCGCCGCGCGGGGCTCGAAGTGGCAGACTGGCGGCATACCCGCAGGGGCGCCGAGGGGGTATCGCGAGGGGCCGCCCCTCGGCGGTGGAGAGTACCGCAATGAACCGAATTGCGTTGCGTTCGAGCAGTGGCCATATACCCAGGCACATGATCACGTCAGGTAATTACTGGTTTTTCACTCGAACGTGTGTTTGGCGCAACCTTTCGAAAGCAACTACCGTTGTCCAGCTAGGGAGAACATCTCGAGAGGGGCCGCCGTGACCACCACCGCAGACAGCGCCATCATCACTGCCCAGGACCGTTCCCAGGGCCGACTCGAGCCGGTGCATGCCATGACTGAAGCAGCCACGAACCCGGAGGGGCCCAAGCCCACGCGCTCGCTGCCCGGCCGACCTCCAGGCATCAGGGCCGACAGCTCAGGGCTCACAGACCGGCAACGCAGGGTGATCGAGGTCATCCGGGACTCCGTGCAACGACGCGGCTACCCACCGTCCATGCGGGAGATCGGACAGGCGGTCGGGCTTTCCAGCACCTCGTCCGTCGCGCATCAGCTCATGGCGCTCGAGCGCAAGGGCTTCCTGCGCCGCGACCCGCACCGGCCACGGGCGTACGAGGTACGCGGCTCCGACCAGCCGAGCAGCCAGCCGACCGACACCAGCGGCAAGCCCGCCGCGTCCTACGTGCCGCTCGTCGGCCGCATCGCGGCAGGCGGCCCGATCCTCGCCGAGGAGTCGGTCGAGGACGTGTTCCCGCTCCCCCGGCAGCTGGTCGGCGACGGAGAGCTCTTCGTCCTCAAGGTCGTCGGTGACTCGATGGTCGAGGCCGCCATCTGCGACGGAGACTGGGTGACGGTCCGCCGCCAACCCGTCGCGGAGAACGGCGACATCGTGGCCGCCATGCTGGACGGCGAGGCCACAGTCAAGCGCTTCAAGCGCGAGGACGGCCATGTCTGGCTCCTCCCGCACAACGCCGCTTACCAGCCGATCCCCGGCGACGAGGCGACCATCCTCGGCAAGGTGGTGGCGGTGCTGCGGCGGGTCTGAGCGGCAGTGCCCCTGACTACCAGGGCCCCGGGACCACTGCGCCGGTCCGGGGCCCTGTTCTGTGCCTGGCTACTTCCTGTTCCTGACTGGTCCTGTTCCTGACTGGTCCGGTGTCTGGCTTGCGCCTGGCTCCTGCCTGGCCGCGCGACTGGTCTCTGTGCCCGTGGGTGCGCTACTGGGTGCCCGTGGGTGCGCTACTGGCCCTCGGCCTTGGCCGCGGCGTCGATCGCGGACAGGGAACGGCGCACCTGGTTGCGGTCCGTGGTGTACCAGAACTCGGGCAGTGACGCCTTCACATAGCTGCCGTACCGGGCCGTGGCCAGCCTCGGGTCCAGCACCGCGACGACACCGCGATCGCCGGAGGCCCGTACGAGACGGCCCGCGCCCTGCGCCATCAGGAGGGCCGCGTGCGTCGCCGCCACCGCCATGAAGCCATTGCCCCCGGCTTCCTCGACCGCCTTCTGGCGAGCGCTCATCAGCGGGTCATCGGGCCGGGGGAACGGGATCTTGTCCATCACGACCAGCTGACAGCTCGCGCCCGGCACATCGACCCCCTGCCACAACGAGAGTGTGCCGAACAGGCAGGTCTTCGGATCGGCGGCGAAGGCTTTGATCAGCTCGCCGAGTGTCTCCTCGCCCTGGAGCAGAATCGGGTAGTCGGGGATGCGGGAGCGCAGCTCCTCGGCAGCGGACTGGGCGGCCCGCATGGAGGAGAACAGCCCCAGCGTGCGGCCGCCGCTCGCCTCGATCAGCTCGGTGAGTTCGTCCAGCATGTCGCTGCGGGTGCCCTCGCGCGAGGGCCGGGCCAGGTGCTTGGCGACGTAGAGGATGCCCTGCTTGCCGTAGTCGAAGGGCGAGCCGACGTCGATGCCCTTCCAGACGGGCAGGTCCTCCGTCTCGGCGCCTTCGGTCCCGGCGGTGCCTTCGGGAGCCAGGCCGAGCGAGGCCCCGACGCCGTTGAAGTCCCCGCCGAGTTTCAGCGTGGCCGAGGTCAGGACGACGGAGCGCTCCGCGAAGAGCTTCTCTCGCAGCAGGCCCGACACGGACATGGGAGCAACCCGCAGCGACGCACCGCTGTGTCGATACGCGGCTCCGCCGCGGGGCTCATGGCGCTCGTACCAGACGACGTCCCACTCGGAGCCGTTACTGATCCGCTCCGCCACGTCGTGGATGGACTCGACGGAGGCCAGGGCCTGCTTGCGTACGGCGTCCTCGTCCTGGACGGACTTGTCACGGGTGGAGCCGAGGGCCGAGATCACCGTACGGGCGGCGTCTCGCAGGGCCATCAGGGCATAGCCGAGGTCTTCGGGGATCTCCTCCAGGCGGCCTGGCAGGGCCAGCTCCATCAGCCGCTCGAAGGTCTCGGCGGCTGTCTGGAGCTGGTCGGCCGCCTTCTCGTTGACCAGCTTCGCTGAGCGGCGTACGGCGCGGTTGACCTGGCCCGGAGTGAGCTCGCCTGTGGCCACGCCGGTGACCCGGGAGACCAGCTCATGGGCCTCGTCGACGATCAGCACCTCGTGCTGGGGCAGCACCGGGGCGCCCTCGATGGCGTCGATGGCGAGCAGGGCGTGGTTGGTGACGATGACGTCGGCCAGCTTCGCGCGCTCGCGGGCCTGCTCCGCGAAGCACTCCGCGCCGTACGCGCACTTCGTCGCGCCCAGGCACTCCCGTGAGGAAACGGTCACCTGGGACCAGGCCCGGTCGGAGACGCCCGGAGTGAGATCGTCCCGGTCGCCGGTCTCGGTCTCGTCCGCCCAGTCGCGCATCCGCAGCAGGTCCTGGCCCAGCTTGCTGGTGGGGGCCGCCGCCTCGAACTGGTCGAAGAGGCCCTCTTCCTCGTCCTGGGGCGCGCCTTCGCGCAGCCGGTGCAGACACAGGTAGTTGGACCGGCCCTTGAGCATGGCGAACTCCGGGCGGCGGCGCAGCAACGGGTGCAGCGCGTCCACCGTGCGGGGCAGGTCGCGCTCCACTAGCTGGCGCTGGAGCGCCAGCGTGGCGGTCGCGACCACGACCCGCTCCCCGTGCGCGAGCGCCGGGACCAGATAGCCGAGGGACTTTCCGGTACCGGTGCCCGCCTGGACCAGGAGGTGGGAACCGTCGTCGATGGCCTCGGCGACCGTTTCGGCCATGGTGACCTGGCCAGGGCGCTCCGTACCGCCGACGGCGGCGACGGCGGCATGCAGGAGTTCGGGGAGTGAGGGCTTCGTCATAGCTCGTCCACCCTACGGGGCAGCACTGACAATCCCTCGGGCGATCCCGCGATCACGGTGCGCTGAGGGGATTGGCGACCGTGCCGTGGACCGCGGCGTGCGGGCGCTCGGAGCGGTCGCGGTAACCGTCGAGGTGCAGCCGGTTGCGGTTCAGGCACAGGCGCTCGATGCGTGGGGTGAGCAGGTCGAAGAGCTCGAAGCGCTCCTTCAGCTCGGGGAAGCGGGCCTGGTGGCGGAGGATCTCGGCACGGACGAGAGCCCAGAAGTCGACTTCCCGGACCCCCAGCTGCTCCTCACACAGCGGCGCCAGGTAGCGGAACACACCGATGAACAGCCCTGAGTGGATGAACTGGGTGAGGAAATCGGCGGGCTCGGTCAGCAGGGTGGCGCGTACGTCGGCGGGCATCGCGTCGTGCTCGGGCAGCGGCTGGGCGCTGACGTTGACATCGTCGACGAAGTCCTTCATCGCCAGCCGCACGGGGACGTCCTCGGCGTCGAAGACGACGATCGCGTTCTCACCGTGCGGTGAGAAAACGGTTCCGTAGCGGTAGAGGAAGTGCAGCAGCCCGGGCAGTAACGCGGCGAAGAGCCGACGCAGCCAGACCTGCGGGGCCAGCCCCGAGCGTGCGACGAGCTCCGCGGTGAACGCGCGGCCCTGGGTGTCAGTGTGCAGCAGGGAGGCCAGCGTACGGGCCCGCTCGCCGGGCTCCAGGTAGCGGCTGAGCGGCTCGCGCCAGATTGTGCCCAGCAACTCCTTGTACTGGTACGGCACCTCGGGGACCCGGTCGTAGACCGGGTGCTGGACGGTGACCGACGCCACCTCGCCGAGCAGCACGATGCGGCAGACGTCGCGGAGGAAGGGGTCGGCGTCCCGCAGAGCGTGCACCCATGCGGTGACGGCGGGCGCGGCGAGGGTCCGCTCGGTGGGCAGCCCGCGCCAGACAAGGGTGTTGAGCACGGACAGTGGCAGCTTGACGGTGTGCCGGTCCGGGCGGGAGAGGTTGAGGAACGTACGAATGGACTGCTGGGGCAGCCGCAGATCGTTGTCAGTGGGGAGTGGGACGATGTCATCGGCGGCCACGGACGGGGCGAACAGCGGCAGGATGACCTCGTCCCACTGCCACGGGTGCACGGGGAGATAGAGGTACGCGGCCGGGTCGAGGCCGCGGCTTCGCAGGGCGGCGGTGAAGGAGGTGCGGGTCGGTGCGTCCAGTTCTCGGTGGTAGAGCGCGTCAGGGGTGTCGAGGCCGCTGACACCGCGGTACGTGGCGAGTGTGCGGCGTACCGCGATCCAGGGCAGTCTGGCGGGCCTGCGTGCCTCGGGTGCCCAGTGGGCGGTGTCCTGGGCCGAGAAGCCCAGGCGCCCCTTGTTGAGTACGAGCCAGGGGTGGCCGCACTGGTGCCCTTCGAGCTGTGCGTAGCCGAGGTCGGCGAGGTCCGCGACGGTGCGGGCGGTGTGGTCGATGCGGGCGTCGGCGGCCAGCGTGGCGTTCAGTTCGCGCAGGAGATGGCCGAAGGTCGCACCGTCGAGGCCCAGGGTGTTCCGGGCGAGGGCGAGGAAACGCAGCGGGTCGGCGAAGGGGACCGCTGGGGCCGGGGGGTCCTGCGGGCTGTGCGGCGGGCGCAGGGTGACGGAGCTCGGGTCGACACGCCAGCTTCCGTACGCGCCACGGCGGGCTCGGAAGGTCAGCTCGGCCGCGTCGTCGAGACGGAGCAGGTAGCGGTCTTGGTCGGCTTCCGATGCCGATGCCGATGCCGATGTCGATGTCGATGTCGATGGGGAGTCTGATGCCGGTTCGGGTGCCGGGACCGGGCGGATGATCTCTTCGTAGGCGAACTCACCGAGCAGTTTGCCGAGCAGACGGCGGGCGGCCAGGTCCCATGCGGCCCGGTTCAGTTCCGGCGGGTCGTACAGCGTGGGCGGGTCGTGGGGCACGGGCTGGTGATACAGCGCGGGCGGTTCTCCCGAATCGTGGGCGGCGGGGGAATTCTGCACGGGGACTCCGGTATCAGAGGGCGCGAAGCGCCCGTTCGACGGGCGGTGACAGGAGCGGCGGGGTGGGCACCCATCCGGCCAAACGGCCAGGAGGACCGCTTAGAGCACATGGCGCAGCGCACGGTCGCGGACCATCAGTGCCGCGCGCTTGTCGGGAAGGTCCAGCTCGGCGGAGAGCCGGAAGCCAGCGCTCAGAAAGGCCGAGACGGAGGGGGTGTTCCGCAGGTCGGGTTCGGCGACGACCCGGGCGCAGTGCGGGCGGTGGTCGAGAACGAGGTCGGCGACGGCTCGCAGCAGTATGCCGCCCAGACCCCGGCCGCGGTCCGCGATGGCACCGATCAGCAGGTGGATTCCCGTGTCGTGCGGGCGGGTGGGGTAGTAGCGGGCCAGCGGGTCCAGGTCGGCGCGGTAGATCTCCCAGTAGCTCATCGGGGTGCCGTCGAGTACGCCGAGGCAGGGGACGCTGCGACCGTCGCCGTCGCGCTGGGCGCGGAGATGGGCGGCGGTGACGGCTTCGTCCCCGGCGAGTTCCCAGAAGGCGGCCACGGCCGGGTCGTTCATCCAGCGGCTGATCAACGGCAGGTCGCGTTCGATGCGTACGGGCAGGAGCCGGAAGGTGCCCGCCGCGGTGCTGGCCGCGCTCCATTCGGTGATGCCGTCGAGCAGGTCACCGTCGAGCAGGTCACCGTCGGGCGTGTCACCGTCGGGCGGGGCGCCGGGTGGCCGCTCCGGCCGCGGCCCGTCGTCGTCCGGGTGCGCGGCCAGGAGCGCGAGGAGTTCTTCCCGCATCCGCAGGTCGAGCGTGTCCTCACTGTCGGTGCTCGCGTCACTGTTGGTGCGCGCGTCGGTGGGAGGCACGGGGACGCTCCTCTCCCAGGGTGAGGTGGGTCAGGGTCGGGACGGACGGGGCGAGTCGTGGAGCGGGTTGGCGATCGTGACGTAGACGGACTGGGTGTCGACCGGACCGACCAGCTCGTCGAGACCGTGGAGCCGCGTCAGCAGATTGGCCTTGCAGCGCAGTACGGGTGAGTCGAGGAGCAGCGAGGGCAGCGGCGACGCGAGCCGGTCGGGGCCGGTGGCGGCGTCGCCGAGGAAGCGCCGGAAGGCGGCCAGCAGCAGATGCTCGTCGGCGAGCCGCTGGGAGCCGAAGGCGCCGATGAGCCCGAGCACGTTGTTGATGCCCAGGTAGTAGGCGAAGCGCTCGTCGGTGACCTGGTCGGGGACGAAGGTGTCGCTGCGCTCTCCAATGCCGGGAAGCCGTCGGTCGAGTTCCGCGCGCCGCGAAGCGCGGAAGTAGTAGCCCTGGTTGTCGCGGTAGCGGCCGCCCACGGGCCAGCCGTCGGAGTCGAGCAGGACGAGGGTGTTCTGCTGGTGGGCTTCCAGGGCGACGCCGGCCTCGCTGTCGAGCCAGAGCACGGGACGTACCACCTGCTCGAGATAGCGCATGAACCACTCGGCGGCCACGGCGCTCGCGGGACGGCCGGTGCGCGCGGTGAGCCCCGTGACGATGGTCGCGAGGCGTGAGCGCATCGGGGCGCGGCCGTCGGGGGCGGGGTGCGGCGTCGGCCGGGGTGAGATGAGTCCGGCGACACAGCAGGCGTCGTCGGCCGGGGTGAACGGGTTGTGCCGGATCATCGCGTCAAGCCCGGCCAGTGGGGCGCCGTCCGGGCCCTGTACGCCCAGCCAGGCCGGGTCGCGGATGATGTCGAACCGCGGATGGGCGGCCTGCCACTCTTCGGCGAGGCCGCTGCGCAACAACCGGTGGACCTCCACACCACGGAGTAGCTCCTTGTGGAGGTTCTCCCGGCGGGAGTTGGTGATGCGCAGGCCCAGCGAGAGCTTGAGCATGGCGGGCGCGCCGGAGCGGTAGAGGGTGCGCACCGACGAGGTGGGATGCCAGGCGTCACCGTGTGTGCCGAGGTCGCGGAGCAGTCCGGCGTCCAGGAGGGCGGCGATCTCCGGCCGGTGCAGCAGCTCGCGGGCCTGCCAGGGGTGCAGCGGCAGCGCGGCCCGGCCACCCCGCAGGTCGAGGCCGGGACCGGCGAGGCGCTCGGTGAGCTGCGGTGCCGTGACGGTGCGGCCGCGTTCGGTCCAGGCGGAGTCGGCCGCGAGTACGGAGGGGTCGACGGCCATCCAGCGCAGCGGGAACGCGCCGCGCAACTCGGGTGAGTAGGCGCGGGATTCGGACTCGGAGAGCCCTTCGCGGCTCTTGGGCGTCGGGTGCAGCGGGTGGCCAAGGAGCAGGGACTGCTCGGCGGTCAGGAAGAGGTCTTCGGCGTCCTCTCCGTACGGGGGGCGGCTTCTGCTGTCGACGAGGAACTCGGCGGTCCTGCGGACCGAGTCGGCGACCCGGCCGACCAGGTCTCCCCCATCGCCGCTCCCTCCGCTTTCCCCGCCCTCCCCGCTCTCCGCGCCTTCCCGCGCCGCCTCGCGGCCCAGCAGCGCGGCGGTGGTGACCGCGTCGGCGGGGGGCGATCCGGGCGGGCCGCTCTCGATGACGGCCGGTCCGAAGCGGTGCCAGCCGGTCGGCGACCAGTAGCGCACCGGGACGAGCAGCGCGGTGCCGCTGGCCTCCAGCGGGATACGCAGCACGCCAGGACCAGGACCAGGGCCGGGGCCGGGGCCGGGGCCGGGGGTGTCGGGCGCCGGGTAGTTCTTCTCCCGTACCCAGCACCGCAGGAGGTTCTCCACCGCCGCGGCCTCCGCCGCGGTCCGCGGATCCGGGTGTTCCAGAAGATCGGCGTGCGCGGGCACCCGGCCGACGGCTGCGCGGGCGTGGGCCGCGTCATGGCCACCGCCCGCCTGCCGTGGGACCGTCCCCGGGTCCGCCACCAGCGGCGTGGGCGTCCCGTGTGCTCCGTGCGGCTGGGTGTCGGAGCGGCCGTCGGGTGTGGGGTTGCGGTTCAAGAGCTGTTCCTTGTGCGGTGATGAGGGACGTCGAGCTCGTTCGGTCGGTGTCTGACGGGCTTCGCGCCCGGGCTACCCGTGGTGGTCGCGCGCCGCGCTGGCCACCGCGTCGGCCAGGCGGTCGAGCACCGCCGCGGCCTGTTCGTCGGTGAGGGTGAGCGGAGGCAGCAGCCGTACGACGCTGGAGTGCCGCCCGCCGAGCTCGACGATCAGCCCGCGCCGCAGGCACTCGCGCTGGACGGCGGCGGCGAGGGCCGGTGCCGCGGGAGGCTGCCCCGGCACCGCGTCGTCGTGGCACGCGGGCTCCCTCAGGGGGTCGACCAGTTCGACCCCGATCATCAGCCCCCGGCCGCGGACGTCCCCGACGCACGGGTACGTGGCGGCCAGGCCCTGCAACTGGCCGAGCATCCGCGCCCCGATGAGCCCGGCCCGCTCCGCGAGGCCGTTCTCCCGGACGTACGCGAGGGTCGCCGCGCCCGCCGCCATGGCGAGTTGGTTCCCGCGGAACGTACCGGCGTGCGCCCCCGGCTCCCAGACGTCCAGATCGTCGCGGTACACCACGACGGCCAGCGGGAGGCTGCCCCCGATCGCCTTGGACAGCACCAGCACATCGGGCACGATCCCGCTGTGCTCGACGGCCCAGAAGGCTCCGGTGCGTCCGACGCCGGTCTGTACCTCGTCGGCGATCAGCGGAATGGAGCGGTCCGCGGTGAGTTTCCGCATGCGGCGCAGCCAGCGGTCCGGCGCGGGGTTCACGCCGCCCTCGCCCTGGACGGGTTCGAGAATCATCCCGGCGGGGGCGGGCATCCCGGACTTGGGGTCGTCGAGCAGCGACTGGGTCCAGCGGGCGGCCAGTTCAGCGCCGCGCTCCCCGCCGACCCCGAACGGGCAGCGGTAGTCCTGCGGATACGGCAGCCGGGTGACCCGTACGTCCCGCGCGCCAGCGGACGCCTCCAGTGCGCCCGCCGTCATGCCGTGGTACGCGCCGGTGAAGGCGAGCAGCCCGTCGCGTCCGGTCGCCGTACGGACGAGTTTCAGGGCCGCCTCGACCGCGTCCGTACCGGCGGGGCCGCAGAACTGCACCCGGGCCCGGTCGGCCAGTTCCCCTGGCAGGGTGGCGAACAGTTCCGTGATGAACGCGTCCTTCACCGGTGTGGCCAGGTCCAGGACCTGTAGCGGCGCCTCCGAGTCCAGGACCTTCCTGATCGCCTCCAGGACCACAGGGTGGTTGTGCCCGAGCGCCAACGTCCCCGCACCGGAGAGGCAGTCCAGATAGCGCCGCCCGTCGGCACCCTCGATCGTCATCCCCCGCGCGCGTACGGGCACGATCGGCAGGGCCCGCGCGTAGGTGCGCGCGGCCGACTCGCGCAGCGACTGCCGCCGCAGAATCGCCTCCTGGGCCGCGCCGTCGGGTGACGCGGGGGGTGCGGTGGGCGGCCCCGCGGGCGCCTGCTCGGTCACGGACACGACGGTGGGTCCTCCAGGAGTACTAGGCGGCTGCGACGGAGAGTTGGGCGCTGCCGGTGCACGGGGCAGGCGCGGACCGGAGCAGGGGGAGGACGCGCGCCGCAGGTCCCCCGTACGTACCAACGACGCTGAAGCCGGAGGATCACGGGCACGGCGAAGATCCTTGCCGTGATCCTTGCCGTGACAGAACCGTTGCGGACCCGTCGGCAGTCCCCGATAGGGCCGTCATAGTGTGTGGGTGCTCAACAGCCCATGAAGTCCGCCGCAGTCCAGGGGGAGATCTCACCATGCGTCCTATTCGCCCACTCTTGTCCGTTCGCCGAGGGAGTGGCGCGCGTCGCAGAGCCTTCCCCGTTCCGGCCGTGGTCGCCGCGTGCGCCGCACTCGCCCTGACGGCGACGGCCTGCGAGTCCGACGACAACGCCGGTGACAAGGCGGACGACCAGCCCTCGGCCTCCGCCCCCGCCGACTCGGGCAGCGACCCGATCACGATCCCGGACGACCTGAAGGACAAGCTCAAGGACCACGGGATCGACCTGGACAAGTGGCGGGACGGCGCCTGGAAGGACTGGAGCAAGGAGAAGTGGCTCCGCGAGGCGGAGGACTACGTCAACCCGATCATCAAGGACCTGTGGGACCAGGACCGGATGCGGGACGCCGACAAGACCCCCGACAAGCCGGTCGATGACGACATCTCCGGTGACGAGAGCGTGACCGACCCGACTCCCGCGCCCGTCCAGGCGCAGGAGGTGGCGACTCCGTACCACGACAACGCCCCGGCGGCGGGCAAGCTGTTCTTCGACACGCCCCAGGGCAAGGCGGTCTGCTCCGCCACGGTGGTCGCGGACCCGGCGAACCCCGGCAAGTCCAACATGGTCTGGACGGCGGGCCACTGCGTCCACGCGGGCCAGCAGGGCGGCTGGTTCCGGAACATCGTCTTCGTCCCCTCGTACAACGACTCCGGGAAGTCGCTCGCCGAGCTCAAGAACGGGGAAGCGACGAAGGAGCAGGTCGCTCCGTACGGCTCCTGGTGGGCCGACTGGGCGCAGACGTCCGAGCAGTGGATCGAGCAGGGCGCCGCGACCGGCGGCCGGGGTGCTCCGTACGACTTCGCGGTGATGCACGTCAAGCCCGAGAACGGCGGCGGCAAGTCCCTTGAGGAGACGGTGGGCGCGTCGCTTCCGGTGGAGTTCAAGGCTCCCGCGGTGCCGGAGATGGACAGCATCACGGCGACCGGCTACCCGGCGGCTCCGCCCTTCGAGGGCCAGAAGGAGTTCTCCTGCACCGACAAGCCCGGCCGGCTGTCGCTGAAGAAGAACGACCCGACGATGTACCGCATCGGCTGCACCATGACCGGCGGTTCCTCCGGCGGCGGCTGGGTCGCCAAGGGCCAGGACGGCAAGCCCGCACTGGTCTCCAACACCTCCATCGGCCCGGTGACCGCCGGGTGGCTGGCGGGCCCGCGCCTCGGCGACGAGGCCAAGGGCATCTTCAGCGCGGTCAGCGACAAGTTCGCCAAGTAGGGCCTGACCCAAGCGCGTACGGTCCGCGGATCACGGGGACACGGCGCGGACAGGCCACGGTTACGGCGGCGGGGCTCTCCACATGATCGGCACGGCCCCGCCGCCGGCCGCCCACAACTCGCCCGGCATAGTGGAATCTCGCGTCTCAGCGCCGGGCACCGAAGTAACACTTCGAGTGACGCGAGCATGACACATAGGCACCTCACGCAGCATCAACCTATCGGGGGTTAACGCACCATGAGATCCATACGTCCAGCCCTGGCAGCGGTGTCGATCGCCGCGGCCCTGGCCCTGACCGCGACCGCCTGCGGGTCGAGCGACGACAAGGCGTCCGACAAGGCGTCCGACAAACCGGACGCCACCGCGAGCGCGGCCGGTGACTCCGGCAACGACGGCGGCGACAGCGACGGCAACGGCGACGACGGCCTGGAGCTTCCTTCGGACGTCACCGACCGGCTCAAGGAGAAGGGCATCGACGTCGACAAGTGGAAGGAGGGAGGCTGGAAGAACTGGGACAAGGACACCTGGCTGCGTGAGGCGAAGGACTTCGCCAACCCGGTCATCGACGGCCTGTGGGACCCCGAGCGCATGCACGACGCCAAGGACCCGGACAACACGATCAGCGCCCAAAGCACCAGCCAGGGCGGCACCGACGCCACCCCACGCCCCGTCACGGCGAAGCGGGAGAAGACCCCGTACCACAAGAACTCCGCCGCGGTCGGCAAGATCTTCTTCGACTCCCCCAAGGGATCGATGGTCTGCTCGGGCACCGTGGTGAAGGACCCGCGCAACCCGGGCAAGTCCAACCTGGTGTGGACCGCGGGCCACTGCATCCACGCCGGCGGTAAGGGCGGCTGGTACCGCAACATCATGTTCGTCCCGTCCTACAACGACCAGGGCAAATCCCCGGCCGCGCTGCGCAGCGCCGACCCCCGGCAGGTGGCTCCCTACGGCCAGTTCTGGGCGACCTGGGGCGCGACCTCCGGCGCCTGGATCAAGCAGGGCGGCACCAGCCAGGCGGCCTGGTCGCAGGACTACGCCGTGCTGAAGGTGAGGCCCGGCAAGAAGTCCCTTGAGGAGACCGTCGGTACCGCGCTCGAGGTCGACTTCTCCACCCCGTCGGCGCAGAGCGTGCGCGCGATGGGCGCCTGGGGCTACCCCGCGGCTCCGCCGCACAACGGCGCGCTGATGTACAAGTGCATCGACCGTCCGGGCCGCCTCACGATCGCTCCGGGCACGGCCACGATGTACCGCATCGGCTGCACCATGACCGGTGGCTCCTCCGGTGGCGGCTGGTTCCACAGGAAGTCCAACGGACAGCTGGCGCTGGTGTCGAACACCTCGATCGGCCCGGCTGGCGGCAGCGGTTGGGTCGCTGGCCCCCAGCTCGGCAGGGGCGCCAAGCAGATCATGAACGCGGCGAGCAAGAAGTGAGCCAGAAGTAGCGGCCAGCATCCAGTAGCCGTACGAGAACGCCGAAGGCCCGCCCCGACCGGGGCGGGCCTTCTTGGCGTTACGCGGACAGGCGGAGAGACTCCCTAGCGCTTGGCGGGTACGAACGTCATCAGCTCCGCGGCGAGCTCCTCATGCACCCGCGCCTTGAGCAGCGTGCCCTCCGCGAGGTGCTCCTCGGAGATCACCTCGCCCTCGGCGTGCGCACGCGAGACCAGCGCGCCCTGCGTGTACGGCACCAGAGCCTCGATCTCGATCTGCGGCCGCGGCAGTTCGACGTCGATGAGCGCGAGCAGCTCGCCAATGCCCTGGCCGGTACGCGCCGACACCGCGATCGCGTGCTTCTCGATCCGCAGCAGCCGCTGCAGGACGAGCGGATCGGCCGCGTCCGCCTTGTTGATCACCACGATCTCAGGGACGTTCGTGGCGCCCACATCGCGGATGACCTCGCGTACGGCGGCCAGCTGCTCCTCGGGGGTCGGGTGTGCGCCGTCCACCACATGCAGGATGAGATCGGACTCGCCGACCTCCTCCATGGTGGAGCGGAACGCCTCGACCAGGTGATGCGGCAGGTGGCGTACGAACCCGACCGTGTCGGCCAGGGTGTACAGCCGCCCGCTGGGCGTCTCGGCCCGGCGCACGGTCGGGTCGAGGGTGGCGAACAGGGCGTTCTCCACCAGGACGCCCGCGCCGGTGAGGCGGTTGAGCAGGGAGGACTTTCCGGCGTTGGTGTAACCGGCGATGGCGACCGACGGCACCTTGTTGCGCTTGCGCTCCTGGCGCTTGATCTCGCGGCCGGTCTTCAGCTCCGCGATCTCCCGGCGCATCTTCGCCATCTTCTCGCGAATCCGCCGCCGGTCCGTCTCGATCTTGGTCTCACCGGGACCACGGGTGGCCATACCGCCGCCACCGCTGGACCCGCCGCCGCCCATCTGACGGGACAGCGACTGACCCCAGCCACGCAGCCGCGGCAGCATGTACTGCATCTGCGCCAGCGCGACCTGCGCCTTGCCCTCTCGGGACTTGGCGTGCTGGGCGAAGATGTCGAGGATCAGGGCGGTGCGGTCCACCACCTTGACCTTGACGACGTCCTCAAGGTGGATGAGCTGACCCGGGGAGAGCTCACCGTCACAGACCACGGTGTCAGCCCCGGTCTCGAGCACGATGTCACGCAGCTCCTGGGCCTTGCCTGACCCGATGTACGTGGCCGGGTCGGGCTTGTCGCGGCGCTGGATCACGCCGTCGAGCACCAGCGCGCCCGCGGTCTCCGCGAGGGCCGACAGCTCCGCGAGGGAGTTCTCGGCGTCGTACACGGTGCCCGAGGTCCACACGCCGACGAGCACCACACGCTCCAGGCGGAGCTGGCGGTACTCGACCTCGGTGACGTCTTCGAGTTCTGTGGAGAGCCCGGCCACGCGGCGCAGCGCCGCGCGCTCGGAGCGGTCGAGCTGGTCGCCGTCCCGGGCTCCGTCGTTCTCGTGGCTCCAGGCGACGTCCTCTTCCATCAGGGCATCGGCCCGAAGTCCTTCGGGGAGGTTCTGCGCGGCGTTCTGCGCGTCCTGTGCGTCCTGGGAAGGGGAAGAAGAGGAGGTCATTGGGTCCTTAGGTCGTTCGCGCCGATGGCTTGTCGCATCGGCTGGGATGTCAGTGTCGTCAACGTACGAGGTGGCCCGGAGATTCCCCGGGTCCGGCCGTGCCGTCGGTCCGACGCCTTGCGACGCCTTGATGGTCGCACGACACGCCTCGTCTCGTCACCTGACTTATACCCCGGAGGAGGCGGGCGACGCGGACGACGCGGTGGAGACCGCCGAGGTCTTCCAGTCCGGGTGCCCGGGCATCGGCGGCGTGGTCGGGGCGTACAGCCACTCCTGGAAGAAGTCGCCGAGGTCACGGCCCGCGACCCGCCCCGCCATCCGCACGAAGTCCGCGGTGCTCGCGGACTGGTCGGCGTACGTGCGCACCCACCGGCGTTGCAGGCGGTCGAAGGCGGACTGCCCGATCTCCTGCCGCAGGGCGTAGAGCACCAGCGCGCTGCCGTCGTAGACGACCGCCCGGAACAGGCTGATCTTGTGTCCTGGCTCGGGCTGCTTCGGGGCCGCGGGCGGGCCGCCCCGGGCGCGCCACTCGTCGGACTTCTGGTAGGCATGCCGCATCCGGGCCTGTAGTGACGGCCCGTCCCGCTCTTCCGCGTAGAGGGCCTCGTACCAGCTGGCATGCCCTTCGTTGAGCCAGAGGTCGGACCAGCGGCGGGGGCTGACGCTGTCACCGAACCACTGGTGCGCCAGCTCATGGATCATGATCGATTCGACGTACCACTCGGGGTACTCGGGGCGGGTGAACAGCGACTTCTCGAACAGCGACAGGGTCTGGGTCTCCAGGGCGAAGCCGGTCTTGGCGTCGGCCAGCAGCATCCCGTAGGTCTCGAAGGGGTAGCGGCCCACCTTCCGCTCCATCCAGGCCACCTGCTCCGGGGTCTTCTCCAGCCAGCGCTCCAGGCTCGCGCGGTCCTTGGCCGGGACGACGTCACGCAGCGGCAGTCCGCCAGGTCCGGTGCGGCGCACCACGGCGGAGCGGCCGATGGAGACCTGCGCCAGCTCGGTGGCCATGGGGTGGCGGGTGCGGTAGGTCCAGGTGGTGGTCCGCTCGCCGTGGTGTCGCGTGGTGGCCAGTCCGTTCGCGACGGCGGTGAGGTGCTTGGGGGCGGTGATACGGAAGGTGAAGTGGGCCTTGTCCGCTGGGTGGTCGTTGCACGGGAAGACCCGGTGGGCGGCGTCGGCCTGGTTGGCCATGGCCAGCCCGTCGGCGGTACGGATCCAGCCGCCGTCTGACCCGGCCGCCGGGTCGCTGGTGTGCCGTACGGTGACGCGCATCGCGCCGCCGGGGCCGATCGGGGTCTTCGGGGTCAGGACCAGGTCCTCGCCGACGCTCTCGTGGCCCGCTGGGGCGCCGTTGACATCCACGGAGTGCACGGTGCCGCGCGCGAAGTCGAGGTTGATCCGGTCGAGCCGGTCCGTGGCCCGCGCGTCGATCTTGGTGATGGCGTCCAGCGGCTTGCGGTGGTCACCGCGGTACGTGAGGGCGATGTCGTACGAGGTGACGTCGTACCCCGGGTTGCCCAGGTGCGGGAAGAGCGGGTCGCCGATGCCGAGCGGGACGGCGGCGGGCGCGGGCAGGCTCGCGGCGAGCAGCGACGCGGAGGCGACGGCGAGCAGAGCGGCCCTGATCCGGGGCGAGAGCAACATGCACCACGGCTATCAGCGCACGTCGCCTTCGCCGCGACGGCGCGCGCCGCGCCCACTCGAACGGGGGCGGCCGGGGCTACTGCGTTGCCGTCGCCGAGTGCTGGGCACGTCCCACGTCGTACACACCCGCCACCTTGCGCATCGCGCGCATCAGGGAGGGGAGCAGGGCGGCGTCCGGGAGTTGCAGGGTGTACGTGTGGCGGACCCGTCCCTCGGTCGGCGGCTCCACGGTCGCCGAGACGATCTCCGCGCCCTCCAGGGCGATGGCTTCGGTGAGGTCGGCGAGCAGATGGGGCCGTCCGAAGGACTCGGCGAACAGCGTCACCCGGCACTCGGCGGTGTCCTCGGGGGCCGCCCAGCGGACGCCGACGGGCTCGCGGCCCGCGGTGGCCATCCGCTGCACGGCTGGGCAGGTCACCCGGTGCACGGTGACCACACCGCCGCGCACCGCGAAGCCGGTCACCGCGTCGGGCGGGACCGGCGTACAGCACCCGGCGAGGCGCACCGTCGCGCCGGGCAGGTCGGCCATGGCGCTGGGCCGCGCGGGCCGGGTGGCGGCCGCGTTGCCGTGCGAGGGCCTGGCGGCGGCCCCAGCGCCCAGGGCTCCCGGGCCTCCCGGGGCTCCAGGGGCTCCCGAGGTGCCTGCGGGAAGGCTGAGCTGCCGGTCATCGGCGGTGCGGGCGGCGGTGTCCGAAGCCGCGGCGGCCGGGTGGGCGGCGAGCCAGCGCCGGATCGCGATCCGGGCGGCGGGCGTACGGGTGTGGTCCAGCCAGTCGGGCGAGGGCCCGGAGCCGGTCTCCTGCGGGGCGAGCAGGAGTTGCACCGTGTCGCCGTCGCGGAGCACCGTACTGAGCGTCGCCAGGCGGCCGTTGACCCGGGCGCCGATGCAGCTGTGCGCGTCCTCGCCGTACTGGGCGTAGGCGGCGTCGACGCAGCTCGCGCCCGCAGGCAGGCCGAGGGTGCCGCCGTCGGTGCGGTAGACGGTGATCTCGCGGTCCTGGGCGAGGTCCTCGCGTAGCGAGGACCAGAAGGCGTCCGGGTCGGGGGTCGCCTGCTGCCAGTCAAGGAGACGGGAGAGCCAGCCGGGGCGGGTGGGGTCGGCGCGCTCGCCGTCACCGCGCTCGCCGTCACCGGGCTCCTCGGCGCCGGACGTGTACGGGTTGCCGAGCGCGACGACGCCCGCCTCGGCGACCTTGTGCATCTGGTGCGTACGGATGAGGACTTCAGCGACCGAGCCGTCCGGACGGGCGACGGCGGTGTGCAGCGACTGGTACAGGTTGAACTTGGGGACGGCGACGAAATCCTTGAACTCCGAGATGACGGGCGTGAAGCAGGTGTGCAGCTCACCGAGCACGCCGTAGCAGTCCGCGTCCTCGTTCACCAGGACCAGGACGCGGCCGAAGTCGGCGCCGCGCAGCTCGCCGCGTTTGATCCGTACCCGGTGCACGGAGACGAAGTGCCGTGGTCTGATCAGGACTTCGGCCTCGATCCCGGCCTCGCGCAGCACGGCCCGCATCTCTTCGACGATGTCCGCGAGGGGGTCGTGGCGTGCGGTGTTCTCGCTGATGAGGGCCTGGGTCCTGGCGTAGTCCTCGGGGTGCAGGATCGCGAAGACCAGGTCCTCGAGCTCGGTCTTCAGGGCCTGCACGCCAAGCCGCTCGGCGAGGGGGATGAGGACGTCCCGGGTCACCTTGGCGATCCGGGCCTGCTTCTCGGGGCGCATCACTCCGAGGGTGCGCATGTTGTGCAGCCGGTCGGCCAGTTTGATGGACATCACCCGGACGTCGTTGCCGGTGGCGACGAGCATCTTGCGGAAGGTCTCCGGCTCGGCGGCGGAGCCGTAGTCGACCTTCTCCAGCTTGGTCACGCCGTCGACGAGATAGCAGACCTCGGCGCCGAACTCCGCGCGCACCTGATCGAGCGTCACTTCGGTGTCCTCGACGGTGTCGTGGAGCAGCGACGCGGTGAGGGTCTTGGTCTCGGCGCCCAGCTCGGCGAGGATCAGCGTCACGGCGAGGGGGTGGGTGATGTACGGTTCGCCGCTCTTGCGCATCTGTCCGCGGTGCGAGGACTCGGCGAGGATGTAGGCGCGGCGCAGGGGGTCGAGGTCGGCGTCCGGGTAGTAGGCGCGATGGGCTTCGGCCACATGGCCGATGGCGGCTGGGAGCCGCCCCCGGGACGTCGTACCGAGCAGCGCGGCCCGTCCCAGCCTGCGCAGGTCGATGCGGGCGCGGCCGCGCCTGCGGGATGGCGCGGGGCTCGGGGGGTTCGGGGGGTTCGCTGGGCTTTCCCTCGCCGCCGCTTCCCCTGCCGCCTGGTCCGAGGCGCCTTGCGCCGCCCCGTTGGGTTCCGTACTCATGGGCACCTCCCGCAGCTCGACCGGCGGCGGGGCGGGCGGCGGCATCCCCCGACCGGGCCGGTGCTTGATGCTACCGAGCCCATCATGTGCCACTCACCGGCTCTCGCCCAGCATGAAACGGATCACCCATTCGAGCGAAGGTTCAGGGGATGAGGGTTGCGAACCACTCCTTGGAGATCTCACCCTCCGCGACGATGACGGCGGGGCCCGTCATCTCGATCGTGCCGTCCGGCCGCTCGGTGATCACCAGGCGGCCGCCCGGCAGGTCCACGGTGTACGACACCGGGGTACCGGTCACCGCGGGGTCGACGCCGTCCCGCCGGGCGGCGGCGACGGCCACCGCGCAGGCGCCCGTGCCGCAGGAGCGGGTCTCGCCGGAACCGCGCTCGTGCACCCGCATCGCGACATGGCGCTCGCCACGGTCGACGACGAACTCGACGTTCACCCCGTCCGGGTAGACGGCCGCGGGGCTGATGGACGGCGCGGTGAACAGGTCGCCCGCGTGGTCGAGGTCGTCGACGAAGGCCACGGCGTGCGGATTGCCCATGTTCACGTTCCGGGTGGGCCAGGTGCGCTCACCGACCGTCGTGGCCGCCTGCTCTTCGGGGAGCAGAGCCCGGCCCATGGAGACGGTGATGTCGCCATCGCTGGTGCTGCCTTCGGCGCCCTTGGCGACATGGACGCGCTTGACGCCGCCGCGGGTCGCGATGGCCAGGTCGCCCGCCGTGGTGTGCCCGGCGTACTGGAGGTAGCGGGCGAAGACCCGTACACCATTGCCGCACATCTCGGCGATCGAGCCGTCCGCGTTGCGATAGTCCATGAACCACTCGGCTTCGCCCGCCATGGCGCTGGCCTCGGGGTGCGCGGCGGAGCGGACCACATGCAGCAGGCCGTCGCCGCCGATCCCGGCCCGGCGGTCGCAGAGTGCGGCTACGGCGGCCGGGGGCAGGTCGATGGCGTTGTCCGGGTCGGGGACGATCACGAAGTCGTTCTCCGTACCGTGCCCCTTGAGGAAGGCGATCCGCGTGCTCATTCCTCGATCGTACGGGGTCGCTACGACAGTCCCCGAAGGCCGTAGCCCGCGGCCCGGAGCCCGGGCCCCGTAGCCCCGGACCCGTGTCAGCGGAGCCGGGCCACCCGCCACACGGCGAGCACCGCGACGGCGCCGACCATCAGGGTGTACGCGGCGATCACCCGCCAGTCCGGACGGCGCCCGGAACCACGGCCCGGCAGCCCCGGCCAGGTGAGGCCGACGCGACGGCCGGCCATCATGGCCCAGCCCGCGGCGCAACAGCTCAGCAGCAGGCCGAGCATGGCCACCACCGCGCCACCGTCGCCGAACTCGAAGGCCAGCGGGAAGGCGAACATCAGGGAGCCGACGGTCGCGAGCACCACGATCGGCGCGGTCTGCCAGATGCGCATCCTGCGCTGCGGCCGCAGCTCGACCTCGACCTCGTTCGCGGACGCCGCGGCGGCCTCGTCGGTGTCGTCCGGGCCGTCGTCGACGACGCCGGTCGTCTCAGGACCGTCGGGACTCAGCTGTCCCTGGTCCTCATGTGCGGTGTCGCGAGGGCTGGCCTCCATCGCCACGCGCCCTCCCAACTCGGACTCCACTGGCTCGATTGAAGCTCGATGATGGCACGCCCCCGCTGGCCGCGATGACCGCCGGAGCGTCCCGATGCCATGACGTGATCAGGCTGTAACCGCTCGTTCGACCAACGTCAGCGCCTGTGCCGGGAGTTCCCGTCGGTCCGCGGCACCGCCGCTGAGCCACTGCACGCGCGCGTCACGGCGGAACCAGGAGTCCTGGCGGCGGGCGAAGCGCTTGGTGGCCCGTACGGTCTCGGCGCGCGCCTCGTCCTCGCCGCACTCGCCGGCGAGCGCCGTGAGTACTTGCTGGTAGCCGAGCGCGCGGGACGCCGTACGGCCCTCGCGCAGGCCCTGCTCCTCCAGTGCCCGCACCTCGTCCACGAGGCCCGCGTCCCACATCCGGTCAACGCGCGTCGCGATGCGCTCGTCGAGCTCGGGGCGGGCGACGTCGACGCCGATCTGGATCGTGTCGTAGACCGCGTCATGGCCGGGGAGGTTCGCGGTGAACGGCTGCCCGGTGATCTCGATCACCTCAAGGGCGCGGACGATACGTCGGCCGTTGCTCGGCAGGATCGCCTTGGCCGCCTCGGGGTCGGCGGCGGCCAGCCGGGCATGCAGCGCGCCGGGGCCGCGCAGAGTCAGCTCCTCCTCCAGGCGAGCGCGGACCACGGGGTCGGTGCCAGGGAACTCCAGGTTGTCGACGGCCCCGCGGACGTAGAGGCCGGAGCCGCCGACCAGGATCGGCCAGCGGCCGTCGGCGAGCAGCCGGTCGATCTCGGCGCGGGCCAGTTTCTGGTACTCGGCGACGCTCGCCGCCTCGGTCACGTCCCAGATGTCCAGGAGGTGGTGCGGTACGCCGCCGCGTTCCTCGGGGGTCAGCTTGGCGGTACCGATGTCCATCCCTCGGTAGAGCTGCATGGAGTCGGCGTTGACGACGTCGCCGCCGAGTCGCTGGGCGAGGAAGACGCCGAGGTCCGACTTGCCGGCCGCGGTGGGGCCGACGACGGCGATGACCCGGGGGGTGGAAGCTGCGGTACTCACCTCCCCAGTCTCGCAAACCACGAGCATTCCCCCGAACGAGCGACGTGACACCACGGGCTCCGCGTCGTTGCCTGTTGCGAGGTTCTGGCCGCCGGTTGTGAGGACCGGAGCCCCGGGCGACGCAATGGGACGCTTCGGGTGGCGCGGAATTTCGCCCACACGAACAGCATCTGGAGTAGATATGGGCGTTTTTGCACGGTTCCGCCGCAAGGCCAAGGACGCGGACGAAGCGTCAACCAGCGAGGAGCCTGCGGCCACTCCCACGGCTGAGTCCCCGGTGAACGCCGATGACGCGACCAAGGACTCGAAGGACTCAGCGGACTCAGCGGACTCAGCGGACTCAGCGGAATCCTCCGAGCCGGTGAAGTCCGCGGAGCCTGCGGGGTCCACGGAGCCTGCGGGGTCCGCGAAGCCCTCGGAGTCCGGGGCCGAGAGCAAGGACGAGGACGAGGGCGACAAGGCGGCCGCCGAGCAGCCCGCGGACACCTGCGCCACAGCGGCCGAAGGAGTCGAGATCCCCAAGCAGCAGTCGACGGACAAGGCTGCCGACAGCGAGGTGGCCGAGGGCGCCGCCAAGTAGGCCAGCCGCCGCCTGACCAGCACCGGGACGGCCGTGGGGCTCGAAGACAAGCCCTCACGGCCGCCGCGGCGCGCTGCCAGCGCCTTGGACCTAGGACCAGGCCGCGACCAGATACCCCACGCCGTACGGAGCGTCGTCGTACAGCAGTTGGCCACGCGGCGAGGCGCCATCCGCCGCGCCCGCGAGCACCTGCCACGGCGCCCGGCCCGCCGCCTTCAGTTCGGCCGCCAGTCCCGCGTCGATGTCCACGAGCGCCGCCACGTCCACGGCCCCGAGCGCACGGGCTGCCTCGGCGTCGAAACCGGCCGCCCGCTCATCCAGATACCCCGGCGCCTTGAGCGTGCGGCAGGCACTGCCGTCACCCATCACCAGCAGGGCCACCCGCTCGGCCTGTGCCGCGATCTCGCCGCCGACCCGCGTGCACCGCTCGGTAGCGAGAGTCTCCTCCACACCGAGCCCTTCGACGGGCGACGCGGACCACCCGGTGCGGTCCAGCAGCCAGGCGGCCACCGCGAGCGCTGGCGGAAGCTCCCTCTCCGGGGACTCCCGCGGCGGGGCCGCCACCCCGAGCCGTACGTCGAAGGGCACACCAAAGCCCCGGAACGAACCCCGGGCACCCTGCGGATACGCACCCCGACCGCTCCGCTCCGCGGGCCCGACGACGACCAGACGGTCCGGCCGGGCCGCCGCCAGCACCCCGACAGCGTCGGTACAGGCCGCCCGCGCGGCGTCGAGTTCCGGTGCCGCGCCCGCGGCGACCTCGGGAACCAGGAGGGGCGGACAGGGACAGACGGCTGCGGCGACAAGCATGATCGGGAGCTTAAGCCCTGGGTCTTACGACGCCGAGCCCCACTCCACCGCGCGGCCCCGGTGCGCCGTCACCCGACCATCGGGCGCCTAGCTCCCCTCGTCCCGGCACCGGGCACCGTGCCCGCCGCAGTGCTGCCGCTCAGTCGATGGCGCAGCCGCCGGTCGCCGCGGGCAGCGGCTCCGGAACGCCCACCTGGGGCAGGCCAAGCAGGACACCGGCGGGCTTGTCGGCAGGCGCCGTGTCCGCGGAGTTGCGCTTCTCCCAGGCGTCGCCCGCGCGGGTGCGGCGTACCGCCAGCGGCTGGCCCTCGGCGAGGAGGTGGTGCGGGGCGGCGTAGGTGATCTCGACGGTGACCACGTCGCCGGGGCGTACCTCCTGCTCCGGCTTGGTGAAGTGCACCAGGCGGTTGTCGGGCGCGCGCCCGGAGAGGCGGTGCGTTGCGCCGTCCTTGCGGCCCTCGCCCTCGGCGACCATGAGGTCCAGAGTGCGGCCGACCTGCTTCTTGTTCTCCTCCCAGGAGATCTCCTCCTGGAGCGCCACCAGGCGCAGGTACCGCTCCTGGACGACCTCCTTGGGGATCTGGTTCTCCATCTCCGCGGCCGGGGTCCCGGGCCGCTTGGAGTACTGGAAGGTGAAGGCGCTGCCGAACCGCGCCTCGCGCACGACGTGCATCGTCTGCTCGAAGTCCTCCTCGGTCTCGCCGGGGAAGCCCACAATGATGTCGGTGGAGATGGCGGCGTGCGGGATGGCGGCGCGCACCTTCTCGATGATCCCCAGGTAGCGGTCCTGGCGGTAGGAGCGGCGCATGGCCTTGAGGATGGTGTCGGAGCCGGACTGCAGGGGCATGTGCAGCTGCGGCATCACGTTCGGGGTCTCGGCCATGGCCTCGATCACGTCGTCCGTGAAGTCACGGGGGTGCGGCGAGGTGAAGCGGACCCGCTCAAGGCCCTCAATACGGCCGCAGGCGCGCAGCAGCTTGCTGAAGGCCTCGCGGTCGCCGATGTCGCTGCCGTACGCGTTCACGTTCTGCCCGAGCAGGGTGATCTCGCTGACGCCCTCGGCGACCAGCGCCTCGACCTCGGCGAGGATGTCGCCGGGGCGGCGGTCCTTCTCCTTGCCGCGCAGGGCGGGGACGATGCAGAAGGTGCAGGTGTTGTTGCAGCCGACGGAGACGGAGACCCAGGCGGCGTAGGCGCTCTCACGGCGGGTGGGCAGCGTCGAGGGGAACGCCTCCAGCGACTCCGCGATCTCGACCTGCGCCTCTTCCTGTACGCGGGCGCGCTCCAGGAGCACCGGCAGCTTGCCGATGTTGTGCGTGCCGAAGACCACGTCGACCCAGGGGGCCCGCTGGACGATGGTGTCGCGGTCCTTCTGCGCGAGGCAGCCGCCCACGGCGATCTGCATGCCGGGGCGCTTGGTCTTCATCGGCGCGAGCCGCCCGAGGTTGCCGTACAGGCGGTTGTCGGCGTTCTCGCGGACCGCGCAGGTGTTGAAGACGACGACGTCGGCGTCGCCGTCGGCGTCTTTGGGGGCGCGGACGTAACCGGCGCCCTCCAGGAGACCGGACAGCCGCTCGGAGTCGTGGACGTTCATCTGACACCCGTAGGTTCGGATTTCGTAACTCTTGGATCCCTGAACGTCCACTGCGAGGCTCCGGTCGCTGCTGCTGGTCATTCGTCCAGGGTAAGCGTTGACGGTGTACGCGACGGACGGCCCGGTGCCTTGGTCCGGTGGGCCAGCCGGTGGGCAGGTCACAGGGCAGGCCTGAGGCACTCATGCTCTCTTGTGGTTACTCAGAAACCATAGGAGAGTGAACGCTGACGTCGAAGAACGCACTTCTCAGTAAACGCACTTCTCAGTGAACGCCTTCTCAGTAGCGGGAGAACCTGATGGTGACCAAGCAGTTCAGGGGCTCACCCGAGGAAGCGGACCTCAGCCGCGCGGATTCCCTGGCGCGGGAGATCTTCTCCGACGTCGCCAACAAGTGGGCGTTCCTGATCATCGAGACGCTCGGTGAACGCACCCTGCGCTTCAGCGAACTGCGGAACGAGATCGAGGGCATCAGCCACAAGATGCTCACGCAGAACCTGCGCATGCTGGAGCGCAACGGCCTGGTCGAGCGCACCGTGCACCCCACGGTCCCGCCCCGGGTCGAGTACGTCCTCACCGAGCCGGGCCAGGGCCTGCGCGCGACCGTCGACGGAATGTGCGCCTGGACCCACACCTACCTCGGCCACATCGAGGCCGCCCGCCGCCGCTTCACTGCCTGACGCCCGTCCGGAAAGCCGTCCTCGACGCCCACGCGGCGGGGAGGCTGTGAGGTCGGGCATAAGGCCTGTGCGCGGGCGGCCCGAGCTGACAGGATCGCGGGTATGTTCCCGGCAATCCCCCGCTTCGGCCGACGCCGTGCCTTCCAGGGCGCCGCCCTGGCGCTGGCCGTGTTCGGACTGCTGGTGTGGGCGCTGCTCCCGGCTGAGAAGTCGCCGGAGGGCAAGGTGATCTTCAGTACGGGTGTGGAGCGCGGGGTGTACGAGCGCTACGGCCAGCTGCTGCAGAAGGCCGCCGCGCGCGATCTGCCCGATCTGCGCATCCGCCTGCGGGGCAGCGAGGGATCGCAGCAGAACGTGGAGCGGGTGGCGACCAGCAAGGCCGACTTCACCATCGCCGCCGCCGACGCCGTCGACCAGTACCAGCGGGACGGCCTGCCAGGCGCCGACCGGCTGCGGGGCTGTGTCCGGCTGTACGACGACTACGTACAGCTGGTCGTGGCCAAGGACTCGCCGGTACGCGAGACCGCGGACCTCCAGGGCCGGAAGGTGGCCGTCGGACAGCCCGCCTCAGGGGTGCGGCTGATAGCGGAGCGGGTGCTGCGGGCGGCCGGGCTCGATCCCGTGCGGGACATCGAGCCGGTCTCCAGTGGGATCGGCCGGGCCACCGAGCAACTGGAGCGGGGCGACATCGACGCGTTCTTCTGGTCCGGCGGGCTACCGACGACGATCATCCGTGAGATGTCGGAGCGGGTCGACATCCGGCTGATCCCGCTGGGCGACCTGGTGGACGAACTGCACCGCCAGGGCGGCGTATCCCGGTACTACCGGGCCGCCGTGATGCCCGCCGACGCGTATCCCGCGGCACAGGTCGGCACCCCCGTACCCACACTCGCCGTGGCGAACCTCCTGGTCACCACGGACCGGGTGGACCCGGCGCTGATCGAGGGCCTGACCCGTACGGTCATCGACAGCCGGGACCACATCGGGTCACAGGTGCACGCGGCGCAGCTGGTTGACCTGCGGACCGCGATCTACACGGACCCGCTCGCGCTGCACGACGGGGCGCGCCACTACTACCGCTCGGTCAAGCCGTAGGCCCCGTCACCTCAGGCCCGGTGGCCTGGCCCAGTGACCTCAGCCCTCCTCTCAGCCCCTCACCGCGCCTCCGTGGGGCGGCTGCGCGGCACCGTCAAGGTCACGCACAGGCCGCGCGGGGCGTGGTGGGCGTAGTGGATCGAGCCGCCGCCCGCGGCCAGCAGAGCTCGGGTGATGGACAGGCCGAGGCCCGAGCCCGTGACGTTCTGGTGGCGGTTGCTGCGCCAGAAGCGGTCGCCGACCCGGGTCAGCTCGTCGTCCGTGAGCCCAGGGCCGCCGTCGGTGACGGTGATCGTGGAGGTGCTGCCGTTGGAGGCGGTCGTGACGGTGACGGTTTCGCCTTCGGGGGTGAACTTCAGGGCGTTGTCGATCACCGCGTCCAGCGCGCTGGAGAGGGCGATCGGGTCGGCCCAGGCGGTGGTCGCGGCGAGGCCCTCGCAGGTCAGTCGTACCCCCTTCGCTTCGGCGACGGGGCGCCAGGCGGCGGCCCGTTCGGTGGCCAGCTCGCCGATGTCGGTGAGCTGGAGGTCGGCTCCAGCATGCTCGGCGAGCGCCAGGTCGAGCAGGTCGTCCAGTACCCGCGCGAGCCGCTTGCCCTCCGTACGGACCGAGGCGATTTCCTCGTTCCCGTCGGGCAGTTCCAGGGCGAGCAGTTCGATACGGAGCAGCAAGGCGGCCAGCGGGTTGCGCAACTGGTGCGAGGCGTCGGCGACGAAGGCACGCTGTTGTTCCAGTACGTCCTCGACGTTGTCGGCCATCTCGTTGAACGACCGGACCAGGCTGCGTAGTTCCGGCGGACCGCCAGCGGCTGGCACCCGGGAGGTGAACCGTCCGGTCGCGATGTCGTGTGTGGTCGCGTCGAGGGTACGTACGGGCCGCAGCACCCAGCCCGTGAGCCGCAGCGCGGCGCCGATGGCGAGGAGCATCGCGGCGGCCTCACCGGCACCGATCAGCAGCCAGCCGCGCAGGATCTGCGAACGCATCTTGCCGGTGGGCGAGTCGGTGACGACGACCGCCACCACATCGCCGTCCAGGATCACCGGCGACGCGATGTACAGCCGCTGGCGCTGCCAGGGCCAGACCTGCTCGGAGTCCTGCCTGCTGTTGCTGTAGCGGGCCTGCTCGAAGGCCTTGTCGGCCTCCTCGGCGCGGAGGAAGTCCGCGTTGGGTTCGGCGGCCATCAACGTGCCATCGCGGTAGATCACGGCGGACCGGATGCCGTACACCTCGTAGTAGCGCTTGAGTTCGCGTTCCAGCCGCTTGAGCCGCTCGCCCTTGCCTGCCCGGCGGGAGCCGGTCGGGCCCTCCATGACGAACTGGGCGTGCCCGGCGAAGCGCGCGGTGTCGTCGATACGGTCCACCACGATCCGCTGCTGCTGAGCGGCGGCCAGGCTCACCCCGAGGGGAAAACCGAGCGCGAGCAGTACGCCCGCCATGAGGACGATGAGCAGCGGGAGCAGCCGATTGCGCACCAGGGGCCCTAGGCGGGCGGGTCGACGAGCCGGTAGCCGACGCCACGTACCGTCTCGATCAGGGCGGGCATCCGCAGCTTGGAGCGCAGCGAGGCGACATGCACCTCCAGGGTGCGCCCGGTCCCCTCCCAGCTGGTGCGCCACACCTCGCTGATGATCTGCTCACGGCGGAAGACCACACCGGGCCGCTGCGCGAGCAGCGCGAGCAGGTCGAACTCCTTGCGGGTCAGCGCGACGCACTCGCCCTCGACGGTGACCCGCCGCGTGGGGAGCTCGATCGCCACCGGGCCGAGCACCAGGGAGCTGTCACCGGACGCGGCGGCGTCCTCGGCGGCGTTGCGCCGGCTGACCGCGTGGATACGGGCGAGCAACTCGCCGGTGTCGTACGGCTTGACCACGTAGTCGTCGGCGCCGAGGTTGAGGCCGTGTATGCGGCTGCGTACGTCCGACCGCGCGGTCACCATGATGACCGGGATGGTGCTGCGATTGCGGATCTTGCCGCAGACCTCGTAGCCGTCCTGGTCGGGCAGGCCCAGATCGAGCAGGACGACGCCGAACGGCGGCTTGTCCGCCTGCCCTCCGCCGTGCCCGCCGCTGGGCCCAGCGCTGTGACGATCGCTCGGCAGCAGGGCCTGCAGCGCCTCCTCGCCGTTGCGGGCATGGACGACGTCGAAACCGTGCCGGGCCAGGATCGCGGAGAGGGCGGCGGCCACATGGTCGTCGTCCTCGACGAGCAACAGTCTCATTCCGGCCCCCTTCGGTTCATCACTCGTTCGGTCGACCCTGACAGGGTGCACCCTCAGGTCGTACATACATTCTCAGGTGCCGATCTCAGGTGCCGACAGGCATGCACTCTGGCATCCACGCCGATCAGCAAGGACCGCGTCAAGTGCGTTCCGATTACAGGGTCGTTCCGTTATGTAACCGGCACGGAGCGGAGCGTCCCGTTCACGCGGTGTGTCCGGTTGCGGCCGGATCGTTATGCTCAATTTCCCCTCAGATGTAATGACGCTGGTCGCACCGGGTTACTACTGTCCTCCCAACCGAGGAGGATGGAGCAACAAGCCGATGACCGATGTATCGGCGACCAAGGACGCCGTACCGGCGACCGACGAACTGGTCGTGCTGAAGAACGTCAACAAGCACTTCGGCGCACTGCATGTGCTCCAGGACATCGACCTGACCATCGCCCGTGGCGAGGTCGTGGTCGTCATCGGACCGTCCGGTTCGGGGAAGTCCACACTGTGCCGCGCCATCAACCGCCTGGAGTCGATCGACTCCGGAAGCATCTCCCTGGACGGCAAGCCGCTGCCCGCCGAAGGCCGCGAGCTGGCGAGACTGCGCGCCGACGTCGGCATGGTCTTCCAGTCCTTCAACCTCTTCGCCCACAAGACGGTCCTGGAAAACGTCACGCTGGGACAGGTCAAGGTACGGAAGAAGGACAAGGCCGCCGCCGAGGAGACCGCCCGCGCCCTGCTTGACCGGGTGGGCGTCGCCAACCAGGCGGACAAGTACCCGGCCCAGCTCTCCGGTGGCCAGCAGCAGCGCGTCGCGATCGCCCGGGCGCTGGCGATGGAGCCGAAGGTGATGCTCTTCGACGAGCCGACCTCGGCCCTCGACCCGGAAATGATCAACGAGGTGCTTGAGGTCATGCAGCAGCTCGCCCGCGACGGTATGACGATGGTCGTGGTGACCCATGAGATGGGCTTCGCCCGCTCAGCGGCCAACCGCGTCGTCTTCATGGCCGACGGTCAGATCGTCGAGGAAACCACGCCGGACCAGTTCTTCACCAACCCCCGTAGCGACCGGGCCAAAGACTTCCTGTCGAAGATCCTTCACCACTGAGAACCGCACTACCGGGCACCGCGCCATCGAGCACCCGGCCCGCGTCCCGCGTCCCGCGCCTGAGTCCCGCACCACCGAGCTTTCGGCACCCCCCGAAGAAGACAGAAGGATGTTCACGATGAATCTCCGCAAGGTCAGCGCCGCTGCCGCTACCGTCCTCGCTCTCTCCCTGACCGCTACCGCCTGTGGTTCCGACGACAAGGACAGCGGGTCCGGCGACGGTGACGGTAACGGTAAGAAGATCACCATCGGCATCAAGTTCGACCAGCCCGGCCTCGGCCTGAAGACGCCGGACGGTTACACGGGCTTCGACGTCGATGTCGCGACGTATGTAGCCAAGGAGCTCGGCTACGACGAGAAGGACATCACGTGGAAGGAGACCCCGAGCGCTGACCGCGAGGAGGCCCTCAAGCGTGGTGACGTGGACCTGATCGCGGCCACCTACTCGATCACGGACGAGCGTAAGGAGAAGGTCGACTTCGCCGGTCCGTACCTCCTTGCCCACCAGGACCTGCTGATCCGCGCCGACGACAACATCGCCAAGGGCGCGGACATCAACGGCAAGAAGCTCTGCTCGGTCGCCGGTTCGACCTCCGCGCAGAACGTCAAGAAGAGCATCGCGCCAGACGCCCAGCTTCAGGAGCGCAGCACCTACTCCGAGTGCCTGGATGCCGTCGCGAACGGCACCTTCGACGCCCTGACCACGGATGACTCGATCCTCGCGGGGTACGCGGCGCAGAAGCAGTACGAGGGCAAGTTCAAGCTCGCCGGGCTCAACCTGAGCAACGAGAACTACGGCATCGGCGTCAAGAAGGGCGACACCGAGATGCTGGACAAGGTCAACAAGGCCCTCGAGAAGATGGTCGCGGACAAGGCGTGGGAGAAGGCCGTCACGGACAACTTCGGCCCGGCCAACTACAAGAACGAGCCCGCCCCGAAGATCGGCGACATCGTCAAGTAATCCGGCCCGGCTGACCCGGCTGAGCTCATCGCTGGTACGCCGCCGTTCCCCGGCGGCGTACCAAGCACGCCATCACCACATCCGAGAGCGCGGGAGATCGTGTTCGACTTTCTTGAAGGCTACGACCTACTCGGGGCGTTCTGGGTCACGGTGCAACTCACCGTCTTCTCCGGTATCGGCGCCCTTGTCTGGGGCACGATTCTGGCCGCGATGCGCGTCAGCCCTGTTCCCCTCATGCGCGGTTTCGGTGCCGCGTATGTGAACCTCGTCCGGAACACCCCCCTGACCGTCATCATCGTGTTCACCTCGCTGGGCCTCGCCGACATCTTCAGCGTCACGCTCGGCGCGGGCGGGGACTTCGAAACCCAGAACTTCCGGCTCGCTGTCCTGGGACTGGCCGCCTACACGGCCGCGTTCGTCTGCGAGGCCGTACGGTCCGGCATCAACACGGTGCCCGTCGGTCAGGCTGAGGCTGCCCGTGCGATCGGGCTCAGCTTCACCCAGGTCCTCACGAACATCGTGCTGCCCCAGGCATTCCGCTCGGTCATCGGGCCACTCGCCAACGTACTGATCGCGCTGACCAAGAACACGACGGTCGCGGCGGCCATCGGCGTGGGAGAAGCCGCACTGCTCATGAAGGAAATGATCGAGACCGAGGCACAGTTGCTCCTCATCGCCGTGATCTTCGCGCTGGGATTCATGCTGCTCACGCTGCCCACCGGCCTCGTTCTCGGGTGGTTCAGCAAGCGACTGGCGGTGAAGCGATGAGCTCCGTTCTGTATGACAACCCAGGCCCCGCCGCCAAGCGACGCAACCTGATCTGGTCGATCGTCTTCTTCATCCTCCTCGCTCTGGGGCTCTGGTGGGTCTGGCGCGTCATGGATGACAACGAGCAGTTGGAGTGGGCCAAGTGGCGTCCCTTCCTCGCCGGTTCCGAGGCCTGGACGACGTACCTCCTACCCGGCCTCGTTAACACGCTCAAGGCCGCTGCCCTGGCCATGGTCATCGCTCTGCCGCTGGGCGCGCTCTTCGGCATCGGACGCCTCTCCGACCACCTCTGGGTTCGCATCCCGGCTGGTGCGGTAGTCGAGTTCTTCCGGGCCATCCCGGTGCTCATCCTGATGCTGTTCGCGAACGTCTTCTACGACAAGTTCACCGATATCAGCAGCGAGACACGCCCGCTGTACGCGGTCGTCACGGGTCTGGTGCTGTACAACGCCTCGGTCCTCGCCGAGGTGGTGCGCGCCGGAATCCTGTCGCTCCCCAAGGGCCAGACCGAGGCCGCCAAGGCGATCGGTCTGCGCAAGGGCCAGACGATGCGGACCATCCTGCTGCCGCAGGCCGTGACCGCGATGCTGCCCGCGATCGTCAGCCAGCTGGTCGTCATCGTCAAGGACACCGCGCTCGGCGGAGTGATGATCGGCTTCGCCGAGCTGCTCAACTCCCGCAAGACGGCGGCTGCCTTCTACGCGAGCGTGATCCCCAGCTTCGTCGCCGTCGCGGTGGTCTTCATCGTGCTGAACTTCGCCCTCACGAGCCTGGCCTCCTGGCTGGAGAAGCGGTTGCGCCAAGCTAAGAAGAGCACCGGCGCGGTCGTCGGCGTGGACGCGGTCGGGGAGCTCGCGACACCAGGCGCCCAAGAGCACCCGGACTTCCCCAAGGGTGACCAGCCACCAGACAAACCAGTCTGACGATATGCGCGGGAACGGAGGCAGCGGCGATCACGCCGCTGCCTCCGTCACTTGACGCAAGCACGCGCAATAGGTTGCATACGTTCTGTGATCGTGCACCTTGCTCCAACTGCCGGTAGCGGTACGACCCGTGCACCCCGTACATTCCGTGCGGCCTCCAGTGCGGCAGGAGTCGCTCCGTGGACCCGGTGATCGTCGTCGGGGCGGGGCCTGTCGGGCTCTCGCTCTCCCTCGCCCTGGCCCGCCAGGGCGTTCCCTCCGTCGTGCTGGACGAGGGGCCAGGTAAGGACGAGCAGCGGCCCGCGCGTACGGCCGTACTGCGTCCGGACACCGTGGACCTCGTCGAACGGCTGACTGGGGTCACCTTCAGTGACTGCCGGTGGGCGGGGTGGCGGTCGATGCGGCGCAGACAGGTGATGCGGCGGCTCGCGTTCGAGGACGTCGATATCGCTGAGGACTTCGAGGACTTCGGAGGGCCTGGCGACTCTGGTGACTTCGGTGACTTCGGGGATGGCGAGCGCGGCGGGGACCTCGCGAGCCCATACGGCCTACGCCGTCCGGGGGACGCGGGCGCGCCAGAAGACTCCGAGGATCTGGTGGCCGGCGGGCCGTCGCCCGTGCATGTGGCCCAGCATGTGCTCACCGGCGCTCTGCGGGACGCCGTCGCGGGTGAGCGGCTGATCAAGGTCGCGTTGGAGAGTCGGCTCGATTCCGTGGAGCAGGACGCGGGAGGTGTCACCGCGCACATCAGGGGGCCCAAGGGCACTTGGTGGCGCGGCAGTTACCTGGTTGGCTGCGACGGGCCGCGCTCCACGGTGCGCAAGCTCCTCGACATCCGCTTCCCTGGGCGTACGGCGGTGGAGCGGCGCGCGGTCGCCGCACTGCGTACTGAGCTCCCCTGGCCGGGCGAGGCGGTGCTGCACCGGGCGCCCCCATGGCGTGCCGCTCCCCCGGAGGTCACCGCGCGGCCGCTGGCCGGTGGGGTCTGGCGGCTGGACTGGCTGCTGCCCTCGCGTACGGAACTGGTCACGCCGGACGCTCTGGTGGCCCGGATCAGGGACACCCTGGCTGGCTGGTGCGGGGGGAGCACACCCCCGTACGAACTTCTCGACACCGGGGTGCACACGGTGCACCACCGGCTCGCCCGGCGCTGGCGGGTGGGCCGCTGCTTTGTGGCGGGGGACGCCGCGCATCTGCTGGGCGCGCTGGGCACCCAGGGGGTCGACGAGGGGCTGCGGGACGTCGACAACCTCGCCTGGAAACTGGGGCGGTGCTGGCACCACGGGCCGTCCAAGGCGCTGCTCGACAGCTACCAGGCCGAGCGGCGCACCGCCGTGGCCGCCCGGCTGCGCGCCTGCGACCAGGCACTGCCGATACTGCGTGGCGGAGGAGGCCTGCGCGCCCTCGTGCCGGGCGCGGCACGGGGACACGAGGCGCTGCTCACCGACGGCCACCTGGGACATGGGCCGTTGGGGGCACCGCCCTCCTATGGCGCGTCACCGCTGTCCCCGAAGAGCACCTCGGGAGTCTCGGGGGCCGCGTCCGTGTCCGCGGAGGTGACGGTCGGGACAGGAAGAGGGGCGCCGGTCGCGGACGTACGGGTGACGGCGCCGGACGGCTCCTCGGTACGGCTACGGGATCGGCTGGGGCTCGATCGGCTCCTGGTGGTCCTGGTCGCGCCGGGCACCGGTGTCTGGGAGCGGCGGCACTGGCTCACGGCGGGGGTGATGCCCCGCCTCGCGGGCGCGGTGTCGGCGCTTCCGGTACACGCCGAACTGCTGGTCGCGGAGAGCTACCCGGGCGCCGCCGCGCATACCGTGCTGCTGGTGCGGCCCGACGGCCATCTGGTGACGGCGTTCGCCGGGGTGCGCCCCGCGGAGCTGTACGCGGCGGCGGACACGGCCCGTGGCGGGGAGCCAGTGGCACGGCGAGCCAGGGCCCCGAAGCCCGAGCCTCAGGAACGGTCTGACAGCACACAGGCGGAGCCCCAGGGCACCGCCCCCGCCGCCGACACCGCGTAACGGCCTGCCCCTCCCTCGAGGGGTACGTCGATTCCGCCCCTCTCGGGAGGTGCCTGCCCACCGGAAACCGGCGTGGGCAGGCAGGCACGCGGCCGAGTGGCGAACCTAGAAACCCCCGTACTCCAGGTCCTGCGTGTCCTCGCCCTCTTCTTCCAGCGCCTGCCGCACCACCCGGAGCGCCATGCCCTCCGGGTAGCCCTTACGGGCCAGCATCCCGGCAAGGCGCCGCAGCCGCTTGTCGCGGTCCAGGCCTCTGGTCGCCCGCAGCTTGCGAGCGACCAGGTCGCGGGCGGCCGCCTCCTCCCGTTCGGAGTCGAGCTGCCCGACGGCCTCCGCGATCGTCTCCGCGTCGACGCCCTTGGTACGCAGTTCCCGCGCGAGCGCGCGCCTGGCCAGGCCCCGGCCGTGGTGCCGGGACTCCACCCACGCGTCCGCGAAGGCCGCGTCGTTGATCAGGCCCACGTCCTCGAAGCGAGCGAGGACCTGCTCAGCGACCTCGTCGGGGATCTCCCGCTTACGCAACGCGTCCGCGAGTTGCTTGCGCGTGCGCGGGGTGCCGGTGAGCAGGCGCAGGCAGATCGCCCGCGCCCGCTCAGCGGGGTCGGTCTTCCGCTCCCTGGGCCCACGCGACTCCCCGTCCCCGGCCCTCGACGCGTCAGGGGAGCCGCTGTCCCGCGTGCCAGCGGCCCGTCGGCGGCCACCGCGCCGACCGCCGCCGAGCGAACCGTCGTCACTCGGTCCGCCTTCCTGGTCGCCAAAGGCCCGACGCCGACCAGCACCACGTCGGCTGCCGCCGCCCGGCCGCCCTGCCGGGCCGCCCTCCTGGTCCTGGCCCAGGGCGTCGCCGGGTGGGCCATCGCCCCACAGTCCGTCGCCCAGCTCGCCCTGGCCCCGGGAGCCACTACGCGAGGACGTCGACCAACTGCCCAGCGGCCCCGCGTCCGCCGGGCCGAAGCCCTCAGGCGGCCCGTGCTCCTCCGGCCAGTCCGTTCGCCGTACCACGGGCTAGCTCTTGGCCGGCGCGGCCTTGGTCGCCTTGACCTTGGAGGCCGGTGCGGGCACCGACTTGGCCGCCGCGTCCTTGGCGTCCTTCGCGTCCTTGGCCACACCGTCGAGGGGGGTCGCGCCCGGCTCGCCCTCCTTCTCCTTGCTCTCGGGCTTCACCCCGACGCCCAGCTTCTCCTTGATCTTCTTCTCGATCTCGTCCGCGAGATCGGGGTTGTCCTTCAGGAAGTTGCGGGCGTTCTCCTTGCCCTGCCCAAGCTGGTCACCCTCGTACGTGTACCAGGCACCGGCCTTGCGCACGAAGCCGTGCTCCACACCCATGTCGATCAGGCCGCCCTCGCGGCTGATGCCATGGCCGTACAGGATGTCGAACTCGGCCTGCTTGAAGGGCGGCGCGACCTTGTTCTTGACGACCTTGACGCGGGTGCGGTTGCCGACCGCGTCGGTGCCGTCCTTGAGGGTCTCGATCCGGCGGATGTCGAGCCGCACCGAGGCGTAGAACTTCAGCGCCCGGCCACCGGTCGTGGTCTCCGGGGAGCCGAACATGACGCCGATCTTCTCGCGGAGCTGGTTGATGAAGATCGCGGTGGTCTTGGACTGGTTGAGCGCGCTGGTGATCTTCCGGAGCGCCTGGCTCATCAGACGGGCCTGCAGACCCACATGCGAGTCGCCCATCTCGCCCTCGATCTCCGCCCGCGGGACCAGGGCCGCGACAGAGTCGATGACGATCAGGTCGAGCGCGCCGGAGCGGACCAGCATGTCGACGATCTCGAGCGCCTGCTCACCGTTGTCCGGCTGGGACAGGATGAGGTTGTCGATGTCGACGCCGAGCTTCTTCGCGTACTCCGGGTCGAGGGCGTGCTCGGCGTCCACGAAGGCGACCTGGCCGCCCGCCTTCTGCGCGTTGGCCACGGCGTGCAGCGTCAGCGTCGTCTTACCGGAGGACTCCGGTCCGTACACCTCCACCACACGGCCGCGGGGGATGCCGCCGACACCGAGGGCGATGTCGAGCGCGGTCGACCCGGTGGGGATGACCTCGATGGGTTCGTTCGGCCGCTCGCCCATGCGCATCACGGCGCCCTTGCCGAATTGCCGTTCAATCTGTGCGAGCGCGGCGTCCAGCGCCTTCTCGCGGTCAGTTCCTGCCATGGGTTCCACCCGATTTGCTTGAGTCGATCGCTTCACGTCCACGACGCTAACGCCTGCCACTGACAATGCGCCCCGAGGTCGGCCCCGGCCTGTGGATAACCCGCCGGGAGACCCCGGAAAATCCGGGCTGGAGCAGGGCCAGAGATCCCATCAGAATGGATGTTCGATTTTTGTGTCAAGCGCACCACGCGCCCGCCCCGCCCCGTCCACCCGGGCAGTCGGGGTCGCTCATCGCCATCAGCCGCACGCCGAGGAGGACTGATCAGCGCCGCTCGGGTGGCACGCCCATCGACGTGCAAACCGCGCGCCAGACGTCCTTCGCCTCAAGGCCCGCGGCCAGCGCCTCGTGCACGGTGCGCCCACCGAGCTCCGACATCACATGATCGCTCGCGAAGGACTCGACGTAGCCCGCACCAAAGTGCTCCGCCATCCGCTCCCAGAAGACCGTCAACCGCATGCGTTACTCCGTACCCACTGTGACCTGCGTCTTTCCTGCCCCTCCTGGCCCTGCGCAGCCACCAGGGGGCCCCGGGGGAGTCCGCCTCCCCGCATGAGGTGTGTGTATGTACGCAGGGTAAACCTGGAGGGCCCGGTGAAACTTCCACTGACCTTGCCTCGTCCCCTTACGTGCCGAGGCAACCGCAGACGGGTACTCCTCCCCCGTTCGGAACACATGGAGGGAAGACGCTGTGAGCGGCAAGAGGATCGTGATGACGGGAGCAACCGGGAACCTTGGCACAGCGTGGCGAAACAGCTGCATGAAGATCCGCGCGTCGAGTCGATCCTGAGGATCGCCCGCAGAGTCCCCAACTGGGCACCCCCGAAGACGGTGGTCTTGGACACCCTCGGTCTCGTCTCCGCAGGCACCCCTTGGACCACACCACCAGGAGGAACCAGTGTCATACCCGCAACACCTGCTCACCCCCGAGGAGAAGCTCGCCGACGCGAAGAAGCAGTTGAGCCTCCCGCGTATCGTCGTGATCTGCGGCTCCACCCGCTTCATGACCGAGATGAGCGAGGCCGACCTGCGGGAGACCAAAGCCGGAAAGATTGTCGTCAAACCGGGCTGTGACATGAAGTCGCCGCACGAACTTTGGTCCGATCCTGTCGAGGCCGAGGCGCTGAAGGTTCGACTCGACGATCTGCACCGGGCGAAGATCCGGCTCGCTGATGAGGTGCTCGTTGTCGGCGACTACATCGGAGACAGCACCCGAGCCGAAATCGCCTACGCCCGGTCGCTGGGCAAGCCCGTGCGGTTCACGCACCCCGAAGTCGACCCTGACGCCTGACCGCCCGCTGCCACCATCTAGCGGCTGCCCCACAACTTTCCGCACGGCCCAGGAGCCGACGGGGTGCCCCGGGGGCCCGGCGGCCCCGGGCAGGCGGCAAGGGACGCAAGCCGACGCGGTCGGTCTGGCACAGGGACGTTTGCGGGTGCCCGGTCCGGCAACTCGTGAGGGAGGCCGGATGGGGCGGTCTTGAGGGTATTGGGGACACATAGGGAGGCGCCGCGATCGCGGCGCCTCCCTATGTCGGTTGGCCGGGTCTCTACCGGCCGGCCTTCTTCGCCCGGTCCGCCGCCTTCGAAGCCACCTCCTGCACCTGGCCCTGCGCTTGCTCGGCGCGCCCTTCCGCCGTCATACCCTTGTCGTCCATGGCCTTACCCGCGGCCTCCTTGAACTTGCCCTTGGCCTGCTTCGCCTTACCCTTTGCCTTACTCATGGTGAGCACTCCTCGCTCTGTGTAGGGGCGCTTCAACCCTGCGCTGGCCGGGCGAGGCTCGCAACCGCTGCGCCTCCGGGCCCCCTGGCGGCCTGGCGGCCTTTCGCCGCGCTTGGATCTCGTCAACCGCATGCCCCCGGTATCACGCCCCTAGGAGTGCACCACGGGCCGAGGGGCTGCCCCTGGGCGCCAACCGCCCTACGGTCGGTGCATGCCTGAATCCGTAGCCGGAGCGCCCACAGGCTCCGCTGACTCCCCGCGTCCCACACGCTCACGGCTCGCCCGTGCCGAACGGTTCGTCTGGCTCACCGCGCGCGTGCTGGAGCAGCGCCGCTTCGCCCACCATTTCCTCGGCGGGTCCGCGGACGCGGTCGAGGCCGCCCTGTCCGCGTACCGCAACGAGGACGAGGGGTACGGCCACGGGCTCGAACCTGACCTGCGCGGCCCCGTCAGCCAGCCGCTGCACACGGCGCACGCGCTGCGCGTCCTGGATGCCATCGGGCGCTGCGGCGGGCAGCGCGTGGAGCGGGTGTGCCGCTACCTCTCCGAGGTGTCGACCTCCGATGGCGCGCTTCCCGCGATCCATCCCAGCCAGCGCGGCTACCCGACGGCTCCGTTCGTGCCGGTCGTCGACGATCCGCCGAGCGACCTGCTCGCCACCGGCCCCGTGGTGGGGCTGCTGCACCGCAACAAGGTATGGCACGCCTGGCTGTTCAGGGCCACGGATTTCTGCTGGACGGCCGTCGAGACCCTGGGGAAGTCCCACCCGTACGAGGTCCACGCGGCCGTCGCCTTCCTGGACGGCGCCCCGGACCGGTCGCGCGCCCAGGCAGCGGCCGACCGGCTCGGCCGCCTCGTCAGGGAGCAGCGCCTCGCGGTGCTCGACCCGGAGCGGCGCGCCGAGTACCCCGTGGCGCCGGGCTACGCACCGGGCGAGCACCACTTCCCGCACGACTACGCGCGCGTGCCCGAGTCGATGGCCCGTTCCTGGTTCACCGACGAGGAGATGGCGCGCTCGCTGGACTTCCTTCAGAGCGAGCAGCAGGAGGACGGCGGCTGGCCCATCACCTGGCGCCAGTGGGCTCCGAGCGCGGCCATGGAGGCACGGCCGATCGTCACCCTTGAGGCACTGCGCACCCTGCGGGCCTATGGGCGCGCCCTGGGCTGACGGCCGCCGACCCAGGGTCAGCCTCCGATGGCCCGTACGCCCGCGGTAACCACGACGGCCGCCGCGATGATCACCAGGAACGGTGCGCGCAGCAGCAACGCGACCGCCGCCGCGGCGAGCCCCGCCGCCTTGGCGTCCAGCACCATCTGGCTGCCGTCGGCGAAGGTCTGCTGCGCGGTGAGCGCGGCCAGCAGGGCGACGGGCAGCAGCGCGGCCATGCGCTTGACCAGCGGGCGCTCGACGACGCCCGCTGGCACCAGCAGGCCCAGCAGTTTCACGGCGTAGCAGCCGACCGCGGTCACCGCGATCGCGATCCAGATGGTCATCTACCGGTCCCTTCCGTGGTGGTGCGACGGCCTTGTACGAAGAGCACGAGGGGTGCCGCGAGCGCGGCCACCAGCACCGGAACCCCGGCGGGCAGCACCGGCAGCAGGCCGAGTCCAAGGAGCACGGCGAGCGCGGCGACGGCACGCTCGGTGGCCGTACGCAGCATCGGCGCGAGCAAGGCGAGGAACGTCGCGGGCCCCGCGGCGTCGAGCCCCCATGCCTCGGTGTCTCCGATGGCCTCGGCACCCAGGGCGCCCAGCAGTGTGGTCAGGTTCCACAGCACGTAGAGGGTGAGTCCGGTGACGGCGAAGCCGATGCGGCGGGCGCGCCGGGTGGGCTGGGCGAGCGTAACGGCGGTCGTCTCGTCGATGACCCAGTGCGCCCCGAAGGGGCGTACCCAGCGCGGCATCGCGAGCAACTGCGACAGGCGCAGCCCGTAGAACGCGTTGCGCATGCCGAGGAAGAACGCGCCCGCGGCCGCGGTGACCGGATTGCCGCCGCCCGCCAGCGCACCGACGAGTGCGAACTGTGAGGCGCCGGTGAAGACCAGCAGGCTGAGCGCGCAGGCCTGGAGCAGGCTCAGGCCGTTACCGACAGCGGTCACGCCGAAGGCGAACCCGGACAGGCCTACGGCGATGCCTACGCCGAGTGAGTCCCGTACGACGGCGGAATCCGGCTTCTCCGCCGCACCCGGTTCGCCGACGTGAGGTCCGGCCTCGGGGTGTGGCGCTTGTGTCGCTATGACTGCTGGCTGTTCTCCCACGCCCGTGACGCTACGTGGATGCCCGTGGCCTGGTCTTGTACGTTCTTGCGCCCCCCGTTGGTACGCCCTCGTTGGTACGCGCCCGGGGGCACTCCGACGATCCGCGTGAAGTGCCGGTTGAGGTGCGGCTGATCCGTGAACCCGACGGCAACAGCCACCTGGGCGGGGGCGGTGCCCGCGTCCAGCAGCCCACGGGCGCGACGCACCCGGGCGTCGGTGAGCCAGGTGTGCGGTGGCATTCCGTACGCCGCTTTGAAGGCACGCGACAGCGCGAAGGGGCTGGTGCCGAGGTCCCGCGCCAGCTGGTCCAGGGATGGCGGGTCGACTATCCGCTCCTCCAGCACCGCTCGTGCGCGGGCCACGTCGCGCGTACCCGCCGTGAGCGGACGGCGCGCGGGAAGGCGGCCTCCGTGACCGCGCAGCAGCCGCGCCGTGACCAGCCGCAGCAGACTGTCCGCCGCCAGCGCGTTGCCCGCCTCGGCCGCGCGGTGTACGGCGACGACCAGCCGGGCCGCGTACGGGTCGTCTACGACGGGGCTGGTGAAGGCCACCGAGCCGCGCAGGGAGGTGGTGTCGGCGGCGATCGACTCGACGAGTTCGGCGGTCGGGTACAGGGTGCGGTAGGTCCAGCCCTCGGGGACGCCCGCGTGACCGGTGTGCGAGGTGTCCGGGTTAACCACGGCGAGCTGCCCTGGCGCCGCGTGCACCAGCTCGTCGCGGTGGTGGAACGCCTCGACGCCTTCGGTGATCGCTGCGAAGACGAAGGTCTCGTGGGTGTGCCGGGCGAACGTCTTGTGGATGTAGCGGGCGTGCAGGAGGTCCACTCCGGGCAGGTCGGGGTACTGCCAGTACCGCGCCTGCTCCGCTGCCGCCATGCGTCCATTGTGTGGCACGGGACAAGTGGTCCGGCCCGTGGATTTCCCCAGGTCCGGGCGATTGTCAGTGGTGCGGTGCACGATGGGGACCATGACCGGGAAAGCGCTCGACTCGTTCTCCCTCGCGACCCGCAGTTGGTTCACGGGGGCCTTCTCCGCGCCCACGGCCGCCCAGGAGGGCGCCTGGCGGGCGATCGGAGAGGGGTCGGACGTGCTGGTCGTGGCTCCGACCGGTTCGGGCAAGACGCTGGCCGCCTTCCTCTCCGCGCTCGACTCGCTCGCCAGCACACCGCCGCCCGCGGACCCCAAGAAACGCTGCCGGGTGCTGTACATCTCACCGCTGAAGGCCCTCGCGGTCGACGTGGAGCGCAATCTGCGCTCTCCGCTGACCGGCATCCGGCAGGAGTCCGTGCGCCTGGACCTGCCGGAGCCCGAGGTGAGGGTGGGAATCCGTTCCGGGGACACCCCGGCCGCTGAGCGGCGCTCCCTGGCGACCAAACCACCAGACATTCTGATCACCACCCCCGAGTCGCTGTTCCTGATGCTGACCTCGGCCACCCGGGAGGCCCTGACAGGCATCGAGACCGTGATCCTGGACGAGGTGCACGCGGTGGCGGGCACCAAGCGCGGGGCGCATCTGGCGCTCTCCCTGGAGCGGCTGGACGAGTTGTTGCCGCGCCCGGCCCGCCGCATCGGCCTGTCGGCGACGGTCCGCCCGGTGGACGAGGTGGCGCGGTATCTCTCGCCGCGGCGCCGGGTGGAGATCGTCCAGCCGCCGTCGGGCAAGGAGTTCGACCTCTCGGTGGTCGTCCCGGTGGAGGACCTGGGGGAGCTGGGTGGTTCACCGGCCACCGGCTCCGGCCAGGACGAGGGCGAGCGCCCCTCCATCTGGCCCCACGTCGAGGAGAGGATCGCCGACCTGGTCCAGGCGCACCGCTCCACGATCGTCTTCGCCAACTCCCGGCGCCTCGCGGAGCGGTTGTGCAACCGCCTCAACGAGATCGCCTACGAACGGGCGACAGGTGAGCCGCTCCCCGAGGCCCACTCTCCCGCCGAGCTGATGGCCGAGTCGGGCGCCGCCAAGGGCGCCCCGCCGGTCCTGGCCCGCGCACACCACGGCTCGGTCTCCAAGGAACAGCGCGCCCTGGTCGAGGAGGACCTCAAGGCGGGGCGCCTCCCAGCCGTCGTGGCCACATCGAGCCTGGAGCTGGGCATCGACATGGGCGCGGTGGACCTGGTGGTGCAGGTCGAGTCTCCCCCGTCGGTCGCCTCCGGACTGCAGCGCGTCGGCCGGGCCGGGCACCAGGTGGGCGCGGTCTCCACGGGCGTGGTCTTCCCCAAGTACCGCGGCGATCTGGTGCAAGCCGCCGTGGTCACCGAGCGGATGCGCACGGGCGGCATCGAGTCGCTCCGGGTGCCCGCCAACCCGCTGGATGTGCTGGCCCAGCAGCTCGTCGCCATGGTCGCCCTCGACACCTGGCAGGTGGACGATCTCCTGGCGGTAGCCCGCCGGGCGGCACCCTTCGCCGCGCTCCCGGAGTCCGCGTTCCACGCGGTCCTGGACATGCTCGCGGGCCGCTATCCGTCCGACGCGTTCGCCGAGCTGCGCCCGCGCGTCGTGTGGGACCGGGTCGCCGGTACGGTCACCGGGCGCCCCGGCGCGCAGCGCCTCGCCGTCACCTCGGGCGGCACGATTCCCGATCGCGGGCTGTTCGGCGTGTTCCTCGCGGGAGCCGACCCGAAGAAGGGCGGTGGCCGGGTCGGGGAGTTGGACGAGGAGATGGTCTACGAGTCCCGGGTCGGCGATGTGTTCACCCTCGGCACCAGCTCCTGGCGCATCGAGGACATCACCCGCGACCGTGTCCTGGTCTCACCCGCGCCAGGCGTCCCCGGGCGGCTGCCGTTCTGGAAGGGCGACCAGCTGGGCCGCCCGCTGGAACTGGGCCGCGCGCTGGGCGCGTTCCTGCGCGAGATCGGTGGAGCCCCCGCGCAGGAGGCCCGGCGGCGGCTGGCGGACGCGGGCCTGGACACCTGGGCGGCGGACAACGTCCTCGCGTATCTCGACGAGCAGCGCAAGGCCTGTGGCCATGTGCCGGACGACCGGACCATCGTGGTCGAGCGCTTCCGTGACGAGCTCGGCGACTGGCGCGTCGTGGTGCACTCCCCCTTCGGCGCCCAGGTGCACGCCCCGTGGGCGCTGGCCCTGGCAGCCAGACTCACCGAGCGGTACGGCATGGACGCGCAGGTCGTGCACGCCGACGACGGCCTGGTGCTACGGCTACCCGACGCCGACCTGCTGGGACTCGATCTCCTTGACCAGGAGCCCTCGAAACCCGGCCTGGAGTACGACTCGGAGCAGGCTCCGGTTGGCGCCGCCGATGTCGCCTTCGACCAGGGGGAGGTCCATCAGCTCGTCACCGACCAGGTGGGCGGCTCGGCCCTGTTCGCCTCCCGTTTCCGTGAGTGTGCCGCCCGCGCCCTGCTGCTGCCGCGCCGCAACCCGGGCAAGCGCACCCCGCTGTGGCAGCAGCGCCAGCGCGCCTCGCAGCTCCTCCAAGTGGCCAGCGAGTTCGGCTCGTTCCCGATCGTCCTGGAGGCCGTGCGTGAATGCCTCCAGGATGTCTTCGACGTCCCCGGGCTCACGGACCTCATGGGTGACATCGAAGCCCGCCGTGTCCGCCTGGTCGAGGTGACCACTCCCGAGCCGTCGCCTTTCGCCCGCTCGCTGCTCTTCGGCTATGTCGCACAGTTCCTCTACGAGGGAGACTCACCGCTCGCCGAGCGGCGCGCCGCTGCCCTGTCGCTGGACTCGCGCCTGCTGGCCGAACTCCTCGGCCAGGCCGAACTACGCGAACTCCTGGACGCCGAGGTACTCACCGAGCTGGAACGCGAGGTGCAGTGGCGCACCGACGACCGGCGCGTCAAGGACGCCGAAGGCGTGGCCGACCTGCTGCGACTGCTCGGCCCACTCACCGCGGAGGAGCTGGCCGAGCGCGGCGCCGACCCGGACTGGGCCGGGCAGCTGGGCAGGGCTCGCCGGGCCATCCGGGTCCGTATCGCGGGGGCCGACCACTGGGCGGCGATCGAGGACGCGGGCCGCCTGCGTGACGCGCTCGGCACAGCCCTTCCCGTGGGGGTGCCAGAGGCGTTCACCGAACCAGTCAAGGACCCGCTCGGCGACCTGCTCGCCCGCTACGCCCGTACGCACGGCCCGTTCACCTCGGTCGCCGCGGCCGCCCGCTTCGGCCTCGGCACGGCCGTGACCGAAGGCGCCCTCCAGCGCCTGGCCGCCCATGGCCGTGTCGTACAAGGCGAGTTCCACCCGGCCGGGATCGGCCAGGAGTGGTGCGACGCCACCGTCCTCAGACGGCTCAGGCGCCGCTCCCTGGCCGCCCTGCGCCAGGAGCTGGAGCCGGTGCCGCCCGCCGCGCTCGCCGGGTTCCTGCCTCAGTGGCAGCACCTGGGCGGGCACGGGCTGCGGGGCATCGACGGACTGGTGCGCGCCATCGAGCAGTTGCAGGGCGCCACGGTCCCCGCGTCGGCGCTGGAGAAACTCGTGCTGCCGTCCCGCGTGCAGGGCTACACCCCCGCGCTGCTCGATGAACTCACCACCACCGGAGAGGTGGTGTGGGCGGGGGCCGGGGCGCTGCCCGGCAAAGACGGCTGGCTGTCGCTGTATCTGGCCGACTCCGCACCCCTGCTGCTGCCCGAACCCCACCCGCTGGAACTCACCGCGCTCCACCAGTCCGTTCTGGACGCGCTCTCGGGCGGGTACGGCCTGTTCTTCCGTCAGATCACCGACCAGGTCCGCGCCACCACCCACCCCGACGCCACCGATCCACAACTGGCCGACGCGCTCTGGGAGCTGGCCTGGTCCGGACGGCTCACCAACGACACCCTCGCCCCGATGCGCTCCCTGCTCGGCTCAGGCCGCACCGCCGGCTCGACCGCGCACCGCGCCAAGCGCACCGTCCCCCGCGGCCGGTACGGCTCGCTCACCGGCGCCGCCCGCCCGGTGTCGCGCACCGGCCCGCCGACCGTCGCGGGCCGCTGGTCGCTGCTCCCGGACCGCGAACCCGACGCCACGACGCGCGCCCACGCCCGAGCGCGTACGCTCCTCGACCGCCATGGCGTCGTCACCGGGGGCGCGGTCGCCGCGGAGGGGGTCGAGGGCGGCTTCGCGGCCACGTACCGCGTCCTGTCCGCCTTCGAGGACAGCGGTCAGGCCCGGCGCGGCTATGTCGTCGAAGGTCTCGGCGCGGCCCAGTTCGCGATGGACGGCGCGGTGGACCGGCTGCGTGCGGCGGCGAACGCCCGCGACCGCGGCGACAGCCACGAAGGTCCGCGTGCGACGGTCCTCGCGGCGGCCGACCCGGCGAACGCCTACGGCGCGGCGCTTCCCTGGCCGGAACCTCCCGCGCAGGCCAGCCACAAACCAGGCCGTAAGGCGGGCTCGCTGGTCGTCCTGGTCGACGGCGTCCTCGCGCTGTACATGGAGCGCGGCGGCAAGTCCCTCCTCGCCTGGCCCACCGACCCCGAGGACGAGACCGCGGCGGACGACTCCCGGCTCCACACCGCCGCCGCGGCCCTGGCGTCCGCGGCCAGCGCGGGAGCCCTCGGCACGGTCACCGTGGAGCGCATCAACGGCGCGGCCGCCCTGACCTCCCCGCTCGGCCGCCTGCTGGAGTCCGCGGGCTTCCACGCCACCCCGCGCGGCCTGCGCATGCGCGCGTGACGCGGGCGGGCGTGACCCGGGCGCGCGTGACGCGGGAGATCCAGGGCGCGCCCATGTCACCCTGGCCCCATGCCCGAGGGAGACACCGTCCACCAGGCCGCCCGGCGGCTGCACAGCGCGCTCGCGGGCCGTGTCCTGACCCGCTCGGATCTACGCGTGCCCCAGTACGCCACGGCCGACCTCACCGGCCGGACCGTCCTGGACGTCACCGCCCGCGGCAAGCACCTCCTCACCCGTATCGAGGGTGGCCTCACCCTGCACTCGCATCTACGGATGGACGGGGCCTGGAAGGTCTACGCCCCCGGTGAGCGCTGGAGCGGCGGCCCTGCCCATCAGATCCGGGCGATCCTCGGCACCGTCGAGCACACCGCCGTCGGCTACCGCCTACCTGTACTCGAACTGCTCCGCACCCAAGACGAGACTCAGGCCGTAGGCCACCTCGGCCCCGACCTCCTGGGCCCCGACTGGGACCAGGAGACCGCCGTGCGCAACCTTCTCCAGGACCCCGCGCGCCCGCTCGGCGAGGCCCTGCTCGACCAGCGCAACCTCGCGGGCATCGGCAACGTGTACAAGTCCGAGCTGTGCTTCCTGGCCGCCACCACTCCCTGGTTCCCGATCGGCGAGCTCCCGACGGCCACCGTCGAACGCCTGGTCACCGCCGCCAGAAGACTCCTCGAGGCCAACCGTGACCGCCCCGCCCGCAGCACGACCGGCCGACGCGACCCCCGCCTGTACGTCTACGGGCGCGTGTCCCGCCCCTGTCTGCGCTGCGGCACCCCGATCCGCACCGCGAACCAGGGCGCCCCCGCCCGCGACCGCCCGACCTACTGGTGCCCCCGCTGCCAGCTCGGCCCCACCCCGTAGCCAGGCGACCCGCCCCGTCGCCCCCATCAATCCCGTGCAGGTAATTGACGACCCGTCAGAAGACCTCGTACGGTCCGGTCATGCCCGTCAAGGCGTACGACCTCACCGGCCGCACCGCGTTCCTCACCGGCGCAGCGAGCGGCATAGGCCGCGCGAGCGCGATACTCCTCGCCCAGGCGGGCGCCACCGTGCACTGCGCGGACCGCGACGAGATCGGCCTGCACGAGACCGCCGCCACGATCAAGGCCACGGGCGGCACGGCGTACACCCACCCACTGGACGTCACCGACCGCACCCAGCTCAAGACCGCGATCAGCCAACCGGAACGGCTGGACATCATGGCGGCGATCGCCGGTGTCATGCACAGCAGCCCGGTCCTGGAGACCCGGGACGAGGACATCGACCGCGTGTTCGCGGTCAACTTCAAGGGCATCCTGTACGCCTGCCAGGAGGCGGCCCGCCGGATGATCGCCACCGGAACCCGCGGCAGCCTCATCACCATGGCCTCTGGAGCCATCGACACCGGCGCCCCGGGCCTGCTCTGCTACGGCGCCTCCAAGGCGGCCATCGTCCAGCTCACCAAGACCCTGGCCATCGAGATCGGCCCGCACGGCATCCGCGTCAACGCCGTCGCCCCGGGCTGGGTCCGCACCCCGATGACCGAGCGGCACAACAACAGCGAAGCCCAGGCCCACACCGCGGCGCTGATGTCCCGCAGGTCACCGCTGGGCCGAGTCGGCGAGCCTGAGGACATCGCGCACGCCGTCCTGCACCTGGCATCCGACGCCTCGCCCTTCACGACGGGCCAGATCCTGCGTCCGAACGGCGGCGTCGCCATGCCCTGGTAGCCGGCTTCGGCACACAGTGCAGGGGCAGCAGGCTGAGCCCCCATCCCCCCACCGCGACCGCGCCCTCCACCACCCCCGACCGCTCAGGCACCACAGCCAGCCGCAGCACGGCCCACCACCACACCGCGCCAAGCCCCAGCGCCAGCGGCACCACCAGCGCCCGGGGTATGGACCACCGCCGCAGTCCGCGCCACTCCATAGAGCCTCCTCCGAAGAGCCTCCCCCGACCGAAGACCGACGACCGACGCTAAGCCCGCGCGATCACCGGGCGGGAGGGCGCACAGGAGGCACTGGGGGCACTGGAGGCGCTGGAGGCGCTGGGCGCTCCGCAAGCACCCAAAGCGCTGTCAGCCGTTCTCGGCCTGAAACATCCAATGATGCTTCTCAAGATCCGCCGTGATCCCGATGAAGATGTCCTGACTCACGGGGTCCGGCTCCCCGGTCGCCCCGACCCGATCCCGCATCCGCGCGATCACCGCACCCAGCGCGTCGACCAGGGCACCCACCGCGTCCGTGTCCTTCACCCACCCCCCGGACACCGCCCCGATTCCGCTGCTCTGCGCCACCGTCGCCACCCGCCCGTCCGGAGACACCCCGAGCGTCGAGGCCCGCTCCGCGACCGTGTCAGAGTGCCGCCGGGCCGAGTCCACGACCTCGTCGAGCTGCAAATGTACGGAGCGGAAGCGCGGGCCGACCACGTTCCAGTGGATCTGCTTGGCCACCAGCGAAAGGTCCACCAGGTCCACCAGCGCCCCCTGCAGCGCCTCGGAGACCGTCTTCAGATCCGCGTCGGGGAGCGGGCTCTTCACAACGTACATACGGCTTCCTCCAACCGTCAGCACTTCCCCGAGTACTCACTAACCATGACACAGCGCTCACTACCGGTCATATCGACTCAGAGAAGCCCAGATCGGAGGCGCCCAGACCAGAGACGCCCAGATCAGACGCCAAGGCAAGCAGCGCCCCCGGCCCGGGCATGCGAAAACCCCGGCCGAGAGCCCCGGCCGGGGTTCACACACAAGCGATCGTCAGGCTGCGACGACGTCTACTGCTTCGGCGGGTGCCTTGATCGTGACGCGTTCCGGTGGGACACCCGTTACGGACACCGCGTTGAGCATCGGTCGCACCCTCGCCGGTACGGACTCGCGCACCGGCTCGGCCGCGGCCGAAGCGGCCAGTTCGGCGAGCGAAAGCTCGTCGCTGACTTCGCGCATGAGCTCGGACATCCGTACGTCAAGCGCGTCGCAGATCGCGGAAAGCAGCTCGGAGGAAGCCTCCTTCTGCCCCCGCTCCACCTCGGAGAGATAGCCGAGTGAGACTCGGGCGGACGAGGAGACTTCGCGCAGAGTACGGCCCTGGCGCTGGCGCTGCCGACGCAGCACGTCACCCAGCAGGCGACGGAGCAGAATCATCGGTGGCTCCCTCCTCGGACCGTGTAACCGCATCCTTCATGCACCACCGTACCGCCTCGCGACGCGGCCGTGCGGGGAGCGATGTCGTGTTCACTCAGGGCTGTAAACATCAAATCCCCCCGTGTTGTTCCGTATCCTGTGCCCGCACATTCTTGATCAGTTCGCCTGACGCTGTGGTCAGCTCCGCCGCGAGCAGCTGGAAAACGCTCCGTACACTCTCTCTACGGATTTCCGCGCGGCTGCCGTTCAACCGCAATCGGACGACTTTCCCACCCACCAGAGAGCCGGAACCAGCCATCCCGGATACCGTCTCGGCCATCCCGGATACCACCTCAGGTGTCCCTCCGGCCACAGCGACATAGACCGTACCGACCTGCTGCCCGTCCTGTGGCTCGGGGCCGGCGACGCCAGTGGTCGCGATCCCCCAGTCCGCCCCGAGCACCCGGCGTACGCCCTGGGCCATCTGCCGTGCGACCTCGGCGTCCACCGCGCCGCGCTCGGCCAGGAGGGTGCGGTCGACCCCGAGCAGCCGCTGCTTGAGCTCGGTCGCGTACGCGGTCACCGACCCCCGGAAAGCCTTCGACGCACCAGCGACCCCGGTGAGCTCCGCCGCGACCAGGCCGCCGGTCAGCGACTCGGCGACGGCAAGGGTCTCCCCCCGCGCGACCAGCAGCGCAAGCACCTCAGCGGCATCCGAGGCCTCAACGGCATCCGAGCCCCCGGCGCCACGCGCGGCCCCCGCCTCACCCGGCCTCACGCCGACTGCTCCGCCGCCCGCCCGCTGCGCCGCAGCACCACGGCCTGCCGCACATAGTCGAGCCCGGTGGCCACGGTAAGGACCACGGCCACCGCCATCACCCAGAACCGCAGCGTGGCCAGCGGCCCGGTCAGCGCCAGGATGTACATGCCCACCGCGATGCCCTGCAGCAGCGTCTTGAGCTTCCCGCCCCGGCTGGCCGGGATGACGCCGTACCGGATCACCCAGAACCGCATCAGCGTGATCCCGAGCTCCCGCCCGAGGATCACTCCGGTCACCCACCAGGGCAGATCGCCGAGCCAGGACAGACAGATCAGCGCGGCCCCCATGATCGCCTTGTCAGCGATCGGGTCCGCGATCTTGCCGAAGTCCGTGACCAGGTTGTACGTACGCGCCAGATGTCCGTCGAAGAGGTCCGTGATCATCGCCACGGCGAACGCCGCCCAGGCGAAGGAGCGCCACGCGGGGTCGTATCCGCCCGCCGCCAGCATCAGCATCACGAAGCCCGGTACCAGCAGCAGCCGCACCATGGTGAGGATGTTGGCGATGTTCCACAGGCTGGCCTGGTTGACGGCCGCAGCGCCCAGCTTGCCACCGCCGGCCACCGGCTTCCGGCCGGTTCCGCCCGCCGCGGACGCGGGGACTTGGGTCATCTGCCCGCCTCCTCAGCGCCTTCCAGCGGTTCGGCCACCAGGTCGACACCTTCCGTACCGACCACCTTCGCCTCGACCATACGACCGACGGTCAAGCCCTCGCGGGTGGTGAACACGACCTGCCCGTCGGTCTCCGGCGCCTGGTGAGCGGCGCGGCCCACCGCGCCGTCCTCGCCGTCGACGGACTCGACCAGCACCGACAGGGTCTCCCCGACCCGCTCGTCGGCTCGCTGCGCGGTCAGTTCCTCCGCGAGCCGCGAGACGCGGGCCAGCCGCGCGGCGACCACGTCCTCGCCCAGCTTGTTCTCGTACGTCGCCGCTTCCGTGCCGTCCTCGTCGGAGTAGCCGAACACGCCGATGGCGTCCAGCCGCGCCCCGGTGAGGAACCGCTCCAGCTCGGCGACGTCGTCCTCGGTCTCACCGGGGAAGCCCACGATGAAGTTCGACCGCACTCCGGCCTGCGGAGCCTTGGCACGGATCTGGTCCAGCAGCTCAAGGAACCGGTCGGTGTCGCCGAAGCGGCGCATCGCCCGCAGCACGCCGGGCGCGGAGTGCTGGAAGGACAGGTCGAAGTACGGTGCGACGTTCGGCGTCGAGGTCAGTACGTCGATGAGGCCGGGCCGCATCTCGGCGGGCTGCAGGTAGCTGACCCGTACCCGCTCGATCCCGTCGATCTCGGCCAGCTCGGGCAGCAGCGTCTCCAGGAGCCTGATGTCACCGAGGTCCTTGCCGTACGAGGTGTTGTTCTCGGAGACCAGCATGACCTCCGACACGCCCTGCTCGGCCAGCCAGCGCGCTTCGTTCAGCACATCGCTGGGCCGCCGCGAGATGAAGGACCCGCGGAAGGAGGGGATGGCGCAGAAGGAGCAGCGTCGGTCACAGCCGGAGGCCAGCTTCACGGAGGCGACGGGCGACGCGCCCATCCGGCGGCGCAGCGGCGCCCGCGGGCCAGAGGCCGGGGCGAGCCCGTCCGGGAGGTCCTCAGGCTGGTTCTCAGGCTCCTGGGCGTGGCCGGGCAGCGCCACGTCGGGGGCGTCCTGCCGCTCGGCCGGGCTGATCGGGAGCAGCTTGCGCCGGTCGCGCGGGGTGTGGGCGGCGTGGATGCCGCCGCTGAGGATGGTCTGCAGGCGGCCGGAGATGTCGGCGTAGTCGTCGAAGCCGAGCACTCCGTCGGCCTCGGGCAGCGCCTCGGCGAGCTCCTTGCCGTACCGCTCGGCCATACAGCCGACGGCGACCACGGCCTGCGTCTGGCCGTGGTCCTTGAGGTCATTGGCTTCGAGCAGGGCGTCGACGGAGTCCTTCTTGGCCGCCTCGACGAATCCGCAGGTGTTGACGACGGCGACATCCGCGTCCGCGGCGTCCTCGACGAGCTCCCAGCCGTCCGCCTCCAAGCGGCCTGCGAGCTCCTCCGAGTCCACCTCGTTACGGGCGCAGCCAAGAGTGACGAGAGCGACGGTACGGCGTTCGGGCATGGGGCCAAGCGTACGTGGTTATCGTCCCGGTCCCCGCCGCGAGGGCGGCGACGCGGTCAGGGGCGTACGTCACAACGTCCCGGCAGTCGATCAGGCACCCCCGTCAAACCGCCCGTCAGGCACCCCGTCAGCCACTCCGTCAAGCGCCCGGTCAGACGGACGGCTCAGCCGCCCGGTCAGACGGACGGCTCAGCCAACTCCGGGCTCGTCCTCCGGGTCGTCCTTGGTGTAGGACAGCCGCTCGACCTGCCCCGGCTTGAACTCGTCCTTGATCTCCTTGCCGTTCACGAAGAGCTTGATCGCGCCCGCGTTGCCGAGTACGAGGTCGATCTGCTGCTTGTCCGTGAAGGACTTGGACTCGCCCTTTTTGAGGAGGCCGTCGAACATCAGCCGGCCGTTGTGGTCCTTGGCCGAGATCCAGCTCCGGTCGTCCGCGGCGCTCACCAGCACGGTGACCTTGTTCTTGGGGGCGCCCGCGATCGCGCTGGCCGCCGGGTCCGGCTTGGGGTCGGCTGGCTTGGCCGGGGTGGGTGTCGGCTCGGGCTTCGGTGAGGGCGAGCCGCCGGCCACCGGGTCCTTCGCCTGCTGGCCGCTGTCGTCGCCGCTGAAGAGCGTGAAGCCGACAAAGCCGATCACGGCGACGATGGCCGCGACCATGGCAGCGGTCCAGTTCGGACGGCGTCGTTCGGGTCTGATCCGCTCGGCTTCGAACAGCGGTGCCGCCGGTGTCGGCGCGGGGCGCCCGCCGTGCTCCCCGTCGTACTGGTCGAGGAGCAGGGCGGGGTCAAGGCCGACGGCGCGCGCCAGGGTCCTGATGTGCCCACGGGCGTAGACATCGCCGCCGCAGCGGGAGAAGTCGTCCTGCTCGATCGCGTGGATGATGGGCGCGCGCACCCGGGTGGTGCCGCTGACTTCGTCAACGGTCAGCCCGGCGTCGATGCGCGCACGCCGGAGCGTGTGCCCCACCGAGGGGCGGTCGGCCTCGATGGCGGCTTCGGCGGTGGCGTCAGGCGACGCGTCGGGCGACGCTGCGGCCGCGGCCGAAGGGTCAGTCGAGGCGTCAGCCGAAAGCTCAGCCGAAGGGCGGTCGTCTTCAGGGGAGTTGCCGATGGACACGGGGAGGCCTTTCGAGCGTGTAACCACCTGCTGGAGGTTCAGTCTAGAGGGGGTACGAAAGGGTGGGGCAACCGGGCGGGTGCACTTTGTACGCCATCGGAATGGCCGGACATCCCACTGGACATCCCGATGCTGGGGCATTATCCCGCCCCGCTGCCCAACTTGACGTCAAGCGAAGGGAAACGGTTGCTCGCCGTCCCCTTACGGGTGAGCCTCCCCCCGGATGACCGCGAGCACGCCATCCAGATCGTCCGGTTTGACGAGGACATCCCGAGCCTTGGACCCTTCGGTCGGCCCGACGATGCTCCGCGACTCCATCAGGTCCATCAGCCGCCCGGCCTTCGCGAAGCCGACGCGCAGCTTGCGCTGCAGCATCGACGTCGACCCGAACTGGGTGGATACCACCAGCTCAGCGGCCTGGCAGAGCAGATCGAGGTCGTCACCGATGTCCTCGTCGATCTCCTTCTTCTGCTTGGTGCCGACCACCACGTCGTCCCGGAAGACCGGGGTCATCTGATCCTTGCAGTGTCGTACGACGGCCGCGACCTCATCCTCGGTCACAAAGGCGCCCTGCATACGGGTCGGCTTGTTCGCGCCCATCGGCAGGAACAGCCCGTCGCCCTTGCCGATCAGCTTCTCGGCGCCCGGTTGGTCGAGGATGACCCGGCTGTCGGCGAGCGAGGAGGTCGCGAAGGCGAGCCGGGACGGCACGTTCGCCTTGATCAGACCGGTCACCACGTCCACGCTGGGCCGCTGCGTCGCGAGTACCAGGTGGATACCGGCGGCGCGGGCCAGCTGTGTGATCCGCACGATCGAGTCCTCGACGTCGCGCGGGGCGACCATCATCAGGTCCGCGAGCTCGTCGACGATCACCAGCAGATACGGGTAGGGCTGCAGCTCCCGCTCACTGCCTTCGGGTGAGCTGACCTTGCCGCTGCGCACGGCCGCGTTGAAGTCGTCGATATGCCGGAAGCCGTACGCGGCGAGGTCGTCGTAGCGCAGATCCATCTCGCGCACGACCCACTGCAGCGCCTCCGCGGCCCGCTTGGGATTGGTGATGATCGGCGTGATCAGGTGCGGAATGCCCTCGTACGCGGTGAGCTCCACCCGCTTGGGGTCCACCAGCACCATCCGGACGTCCTCGGGGGTCGCCCGGACCATGATCGAGGTGATCAGGCAGTTGATGCAGGACGACTTTCCGGAGCCGGTGGCACCGGCGACCAGGATGTGCGGCATCTTCGCCATGTTCGCCATGACGTAGCCGCCCTCGACGTCCTTGCCGAGCGCGACCAGCATCGGGTGGTCGTCCTCGGCGGCGTCGGCCAGGCGCAGCACATCCCCGAGGTTGACCATCTCGCGGTCGGTGTTCGGGATCTCGATGCCGACCGCGGACTTGCCGGGGATGGGGCTGATGATCCGGACGTCGGGGCTGGCGACGGCGTAGGCGATGTTCTTGGTGAGCGCGGTGATCCGCTCGACCTTCACGGCCGGGCCGAGCTCGACCTCGTAGCGGGTGACGGTGGGGCCGCGGGTGAAGCCGGTGACGGCCGCGTCGACCTTGAACTCCCTGAAGACGTTGGTGAGCGAGGCGACGATCGCGTCATTGGCGGCGCTGCGCGCCTTGCCGGGGCCGCCGCGCTCCAGGAGGTCGAGTGAGGGCAGCGAGTAGGTGATGTCACCGGAGAGCTGGAGCTGTTCGGCACGGGGCGGCAGGTCGCGTGGCGCCTCGGGGGCGGCCTTGGTCAGATCGGGGACGGCGGAGTCGGCGGCCTTGCCCTGAGCGGCGCCACGGGCCTTCGGCCGCGCGGTCGGCATGGCTCTGCGCTCGGGCTCCGGGTCGCGCTCTGACTCGGGCCGCTCCCCGGCGACGCCCTGGGTCAGATCGGCGACCAGCGGGGAGGGCGGCATGCCGTGCATGACCGCACCGTCCAGGGCCGCGGCGGCGGCAGCCGCGACGTCGACCGCGTCCATCGGCCGGTCGAGTTCCGCCTTGGCGCCCGTACGGCGCGGCCTGCGCCGCTTGGTGAGCGCCGCCTCCTCCGCCTGATCCGGGTGGTACGCGTCCGGGGCCGGGGGGGCGGCGGCGGTGCGGCGGCGCTGCTTGGCGGGCAGGGCCGTCCGCCACTGCTCGTCGTAGCGCTCGTCGTCCGTGGCGTACCCGCCGGAGTGCTCTGCCAGGTCGGCCTCGATCAGGCCGAGCCGCTGGCCGAGCAGCCGCAGCCGCTGCGGGATGGCGTTCACGGGGGTCGCGGTGACCACCAGCAGTCCGAAGACGGTCAGCAGTACCAGCAGCGGTACGGCGAGCATCTCGCCCATGGTGGAGATCAGCGGCCGGGAGGAGGCCCAGCCAATGAGCCCACCGGCATCTCTTATGTCCTGGACGCCCTCGCCGCGGCCGGGGGCGCCGCAGGCGATGTGGACCAGGCCGAGCACTCCGAAGACCAGCGCGGAGAGGCCGATCACGATACGGCCGTTGGCCTCGGTCTTCTCGGGGTGTCGGATGAGACGTACGGCGATGGCCCCGAGGAGTAGCGGCGCCAGCAGGTCGAGCCTGCCGAAGGCGCCGGTCACCAGTGTCTCCACCAGATCGCCGACGGGACCACGCAGTTGGGACCAGGTGCCGGCGGCGACGATCAGGGCGAGACCGAGGAGCAGCAGCGCGAGCCCGTCCTTGCGGTGCGCGGGATCGAGGCCTTTGGCACCGCGCCCGACACCGCGGAACGCCGCCCCGACGGCGTGTGCGAGACCGAGCCAGCAGGCGCGCACGATCTTGTAGAGGCCGCTGGTGGGGTTCGGGGGTGGCGCCGACGCCGGCTTCTTGGCCGGGGCCTTCTTCGCCGGGGCCTTCGCCGGAGCCTTCTTCGGAGCGGCCGCCTTCTTCGCGGGAGCCTTCTTGGCTGCGGACTGACGTGAGGCCATGGGGGTGAGGTTACCGGTGGAGGCGACGGTCGACACATGTGCCCACCGCTTCACCCTTTCGTGTCGCCCCGGTCCCGGCGGGAAACTGACGCGACCTCACCCGCGTGGCAGCCACCCGCGGGGGCGGGTGACCCGTGTCAGTTCCCCGACGACAGCCGGTCAGTTCTGCGACGGCAGAGCGGCCGTCCCGGCTCCGGTGCCTGGCTCGAGCGCGTCCAGCGCCCTGCGCAGGCCGGTCAGTTTGCGCTCCAGGTGGGCAGCCGTGGCGACTGCCGCCGCGTCGGCCGCGTCGTCGTCCAGCTGCTTGGACAGTGCCTCGGCCTGCTCCTCAACGGCCGCGAGCCGCGCGGAGAGTTCGGCGAGCAGCCCGGCGGGCTCCTGGCTGTTCCCGATCGCCGCCTGGTCGGTGCCCTCAAGCTGGAGCCGCAGCAGTGCCGCCTGCTCGCGCAGTTGGCAGTTCTTCATATACAGCTCGACGAACACCGAGACCTTCGCCCGCAGCACCCACGGATCGAAGGGCTTGGAGATGTAGTCCACCGCACCCGCCGCGTAGCCACGGAAGGTGTGGTGCGGACCGTGGTTGATCGCGGTGAGAAAGATGATCGGGATGTCGCGGGTCCGCTCGCGGCGCTTGATGTGCGCCGCGGTCTCGAAACCGTCCATGCCCGGCATCTGGACATCCAGCAGAATGACCGCGTAGTCGTCCGTGAGCAGTGCTTTGAGCGCTTCCTCCCCGGACGATGCCCGTACCAGTTTCTGATCGAGCGCAGAGAGGATCGCCTCCAGCGCCAGCAGATTCTCCGGCCGGTCATCGACCAGGAGGATCTTGGCCTTCTGCACCATGGCCCGTCCTCCTCGCCCCGGCATCGCACCGGTCGCCGCCCCAGGGGACGACTCTCTTGCGCCGCCCGTCCTTGTGCCGGTCATCGTAGCCGCACCCCACCTGTCGCCACACCCTGTCACCGTGATGTCACTGTGCACGTAGCAGAAACGTAGTGGGAGACCAGAAGGTTCCCCGAATATCGCCCTCTTACACGAGGTCGACCACGTTCTGTCAGCAACTCCCCCGGATTCGTACGCGAGGTGTAGGCGATCCGCTCACTCACCCGTCACGCTTCGCTCATCCACCGCTCCATCACCGAGAGCAGATGATCAGGGTCAACCGGCTTCGTCACATAGTCGGAAGCGCCGGATTCCAGGGCCTTCTCCCGGTCGCCCTTCATCGCCTTCGCGGTGAGCGCGATGATCGGCAGCCCGGCGAACTGCGGCATCCTGCGGATCGCCGTCGTCGTCGCGTACCCGTCCATCTCCGGCATCATGATGTCCATCAGCACGACCGTCGCGTCGTCGTGCTGCTCCAGGACCTCGATGCCCTCACGGCCGTTCTCCGCGTACAGCACCGAAAGGCCGTGCTGCTCCAGCACGCTGGTCAGCGCGAAGACGTTGCGGATGTCGTCGTCGACGATCAGCACCTTCTCTCCGTGGAAGCGGAAGGTACGACGCTTGCGAGGGGCTGGTCCGTCATCGGGCGTGGGCTGCGTCACTCCCGCTCCCGGCTGCTGCCCCGGCAACGCGGGCCGCTGCTCCGAGGCCCGCAGGGCGGACCTGCGGTGGCGCCGGAACAGCAGACCGGACTCCTCCCCCGCGTCCGTCTCCGGCGCGCCCTCCGGCTCGCTGCCGGTGTCCGCGGCGCGCTCCGCCTCGACCGCCGCCGACGCGGGCTCCTCCGGTGTCCGGTCCCGGGAGTCCGCCGCGCGAGCCGCGGCCGGCGGCAGCTGCGGATAGCCCTGGGGCGGCAGCTCGCTGGGGTGCAGCGGCAGGTAGAGCGTGAACGTGGAGCCGCGCCCCGGCTCGCTCACCGCGTGGATCTCACCGCCGAGCAGACGGGCGATCTCCCGGCTGATGGAGAGCCCAAGGCCGGTGCCGCCGTACTTGCGACTGGTGGTGCCGTCCGCCTGCTTGAACGCCTCGAAAATCACCCGCATCTTGCTGGAGGCGATACCGATGCCGGTGTCGGTGACCGAGTACGCGATCAGGTCGGCGTCCGCGTCCCGCAGCGAGCCCGCCTCCAGCAACTGCTCACGGATCTCCGTGGGCACGTCCGTGTTGGCGGTTCTGATGACCAGCTCGACGGCCCCGCTGTCGGTGAACTTCACGGCGTTCGACAGCAGGTTCCGCAGCACCTGCAGCAGCCGCTGCTCGTCCACATGCAGCGTCGCGGGCAGCTCGGACGACACCCGTACCGAGAAGTCCAGCCCCTTCTCCGCGGTGAGCGGCCTGAAGGTCGCCTCCACGTAGTCGACGAGCTGGACGAGGGCGATCCGGGTCGGGCTGACGTCCATCTTGCCCGCCTCGACCTTCGCCAGGTCCAGGATGTCGTTGATGAGCTGGAGCAGATCGGACCCGGCCCCGTGGATCGTCTCGGCGAACTCCACCTGCTTACGGGAGAGGTTGCCCTCGGCGTTGTCCGCGAGCAGCTTCGCGAGGATGAGCAGCGAGTTCAGTGGCGTACGCAGCTCATGCGACATGTTCGCCAGGAACTCCGACTTGTAGCGCATCGAGACGGCGAGTTGCTCGGCGCGCTCCTCCAGAACCTGCCGGGCCTCCTCGATCTCGGTGTTCTTGACCTCGATGTCGCGGTTCTGCCGGGCCAGCAGCTCGGCCTTCTCCTCCAGTTCGGCGTTGGATACCTGCAGCGCCCGCTGCCGGTTCTCCAACTCCTCGGACCGCTCCCGCAGTTGCTCGGTCAGTTCCTGCGACTGCTTGAGCAGCAGCTCGGTCTTGGTGTTGACGCTGATGGTGTTGACGCTCGTCGCGATCATCTCGGCGATCTGGCTGAGGAAGTCCCGCTGGATCTGGGTGAACGGCTGGAACGAGGCCAGCTCGATCACCCCGAGCACCTTGTCCTCGAAGAGCACCGGCAGCACGATCACCTGGGCGGGCGGGGCCTCACCAAGCCCCGAAGCGATCTTCAGATAGCCGGACGGCGCGTTCTCCACCAGGATGGTGCGCTTCTCCAGCGCGGCCGCGCCGATCAGTGTCTCGCCTGGCTTGAACGAGGTCGGCATGGACCCCATCGAGTAGCCGTAACTGCCCAGCATGCGCAGCTCGTACGCCTCGTCATCGCCCTCGGCCACCACGTCAGAGCCCTGCTCGGTCGGCGTCGCCACGAAGAACGCGCCGTGCTGCGCCGAGACCACCGGGGTCAGCTCGCTCATGATCAGCCCGGCCACGTCGTCGAGGTCGCGACGGCCCTGCATCAGGCCGGAGATCCGGGCGAGGTTGCCCTTGAGCCAGTCCTGCTCCTTGTTGGCGATCGTGGTGTCGCGCAGATTGGCGATCATCGTGTTGATGTTGTCCTGCAGGACCTGGATCTCGCCCGCCGCGTCCACGTCGATCTTGAGGTTGAGGTCACCGCGGGTCACCGCGGTGGCGACGGCGGCGATCGCGCGGACCTGCCGGGTGAGATTTCCGGCCATCTCGTTCACGGACTCGGTGAGGTCACGCCACGTACCGTCGACGTCCCGGACCCGCGCCTGGCCGCCCAACTGGCCTTCGGTACCCACCTCTCGGGCCACCCTGGTGACCTGGTCGGCGAAGCTGGAGAGCTGGTCGACCATGGTGTTGATGGTGGTCTTCAGCTCAAGGATCTCGCCCCTCGCGTCGATGTCGATCTTCTTGGTGAGGTCGCCCTTGGCGATCGCGGTGGTCACCATGGCGATGTTGCGGACCTGTCCGGTCAGGTTGGAGGCCATGCCGTTCACGGACTCCGTCAGGTCCTTCCACGTACCGGAGACGCCCGGAACGCGCGCCTGTCCGCCGAGGATGCCGTCCGTACCCACCTCGCGGGCCACCCGCGTCACCTGGTCGGCGAACGACGACAGCGTCTTCACCATGGTGTTGACGGTGTCGGCGAGCTGGGCGACCTCGCCGCGCGCCTCGACCGTGACCTTCTTGGTCAGGTCACCGTTGGCGACGGCCGTGGCGACCTGGGAGATGTTCCGCACCTGGCTGGTCAGGTTGTTGGCCATCAGGTTGACGTTGTCGCTGAGGTCCTTCCAGATGCCGGTGACGCCGGGCACCCGCGCCTGACCGCCGAGTTGGCCCTCCGTGCCCACCTCGCGGGCCACGCGCGTGACCTGCTCGGCGAACGACGACAGCTGGTCCACCATCGTGTTGACGGTGGTGACCAGTTCGAGGATCTCGCCCTTCGCGTCAACGGTGATCTTCTTGGAGAGGTCGCCCATCGCGACCGCCGTGGTGACCTCGGCGATGTTCCGCACCTGCAGGGTGAGGTTGTTCGCCATGCCGTTCACGGACTGGGTGAGGTCCTTCCACGTACCAGAGACCCCCTGGACCTCCGCCTGACCGCCCAGGATGCCGTCGGTACCCACCTCGCGGGCCACCCGCGTCACCTGGTCGGCGAAGGCGGACAGCTGGTCCACCATCGTATTGAGGGTGTTCTTCAGCTCCAGCATCTCGCCGCGCGCGTCCACGTCGATCTTCTGCGACAGATCACCACGCGCCACCGCCGTCGCGACCTGAGCGATATTGCGCACCTGGGCGGTGAGGTTGCCCGCCATGCCGTTCACCGAGTCGGTCAGATCACGCCACACACCGGCCACTCCCGGCACCTGCGCCTGACCACCGAGCCGCCCCTCGGTGCCCACTTCGCTGGCCACCCGCGTCACCTGGTCGGCGAAGGCCGACAGCTGGTCGACCATGGTGTTGATGGTGTTCTTCAGCTCAAGGATCTCGCCGCGCGCGTCCACGTCGATCTTCTGCGACAGATCACCACGCGCCACCGCCGTCGTCACCTGAGCGATCTGCCGCACCTGCGAAGTCAGGCTGCCCGCCATGAAGTTGACGGAGTCGGTCAGTTCCTTCCAGGTACCGGATACGCCGGGGACCCGCGCCTGGCCGCCGAGGCGGCCCTCCGTGCCCACGTCACGCGCCATCCGCGTCACCTGGTCGGCGAAGGCGGACAGCTGGTCCACCATGGTGTTGACGGTGTTCTTCAACTCCAGCATCTCGCCCGCGACATCCACCGTGACCTTCTGCGACAGATCACCGTTGGCGACCGCCGTCGTCACCTGCGCGATGTTCCGGACCTGCCCACTGAGGTTACGGAAGGCGGTGTTGACCGAGTCGGTCAGGTCCTTCCAGGTGCCCGCCGCGCCCTGCACCTCGGCCTGGCCGCCCAGCTCACCCTCGACACCGATCTCCCGCGCCACCCGGGTGACTTCGGCGCCGAACGCCTGGAGCTGGTCCACCATCGTGTTGACGGTGTTCTTCAACTCCAGCATCTCGCCCGCGACATCCACCGTGACCTTCTGCGACAGATCACCGTTGGCGACCGCCGTCGTCACCTGCGCGATGTCCCGCACCTGCGTGGTGAGGTTGCGGAAGACCGTGTTCACCGAGTCGGTCAGGTCCTTCCAGGTCCCGGCCGCGCCGGGCACGTTCGCCTGACCACCCAGCTGTCCCTCGGCACCGACCTCGTTCGCCACCCGGGTGACCTCGTCCGCGAACGTCCGCAGCGTCTCGGTCATCTGGTTGATCGTCTCGGCGAGCTGGGCGACCTCGCCCCGTGCGCTCACCGTGACCTTCCGCGACAGGTCGCCGCTCGCGACCGCCGTCGTCACCTCGGCGATCCCCCGCACCTGCGCGGTCAGATTGCCCGCCATCAGGTTCACCGAATCGGTGAGGTCCTTCCACACCCCGGCCACACCCGGCACCTGTGCCTGGCCGCCGAGCTCCCCTTCGGTGCCCACCTCACGAGCGACCCGCGTCACCTCGGAGGAGAAGGAGGACAGCTGGTCCACCATCGTGTTGACGGTGTTCTTGAGCTCCAGCATCTCGCCGGCCACATGGACAGTGACCTTCCGTGACAGATCGCCCTTGGCGACCGCGGTCGTCACGAGAGCGATGTCACGCACCTGGGCCGTGAGGCGGTACGCCATGGTGTTGACGGAGTCCGTGAGGTCCTTCCACGAACCCGACATTCCCCGCACCCGGGCCTGCCCGCCCAGCTTCCCCTCGGTGCCCACCTCGCTGGCCACCCGGGTCACCTCGTCGGTGAACCGCGACAACTGGTCGACCAGGTTGTTGACCGTACGCCCGACCTTGAGGAACTCCCCGCGCAGCGGGTGCCCGGCGCCGTCCGCCCGCTGCGCCCGCAGCTCCATCCGCTGCTCAAGATCGCCCTCGGCGACCGCCGACAGCACCCGGCCGACCTCGGACACCGGGCGTACGAGATCGTCCACCAGCGCGTTCGACGCGTCGATCGCCGCCGCCCAGGACCCCTCACCGGCCCCGTGCTCCAGTCGCTCCGTGAGTTTTCCCTCACGTCCGACCACCCGACGCACCCGCGCCAGCTCACCGGTCAGGTGCAGATTTCGGTCAGCGACCTCGTTGAACACGGCGGCGATGTCCGCCATGACGCCGTCATTGGACACCGTCAGCCGCTTGCGGAAGTTTCCGTCCCGCATGGCCACAAGGCCCGCCAGAAGCCTGTTCAGCGCCGCGGTATCCACCTCGGTGGTCCCGCTGCCCTGACTGTTCCGGGACGGGCCGCCTTTCGCCCGCGTGCTGGTGCCACGCGTCGCTGCGCCAGACTCCACTGTGTCCCTCCCGCAAGGGTCGACCGTACTACTCGGGTTGTTCAGGCCATCTATCTGAGCTTGCCCAGTGTTTCACCCTGCTCGAACCAGGCCATAACAGTTCGGCAGCTTGGTACCGTCCGTGCACTCTCCGGACGGAAACACTGACGACCGGCATCCGCATGGACGGCGAAGGTAAGTAACCTGGCATCCGGCTGTCCAACCACCCCGGTCCGCCCGGCCTGGGCGGTGGCTTGAGATCGACGGGCAATCGGAGGGGCGGCCGCACCATGAGTACGGGAGATCTCAGTGTCGAAACCCGGACAAGGAGTTCTGTGATCACCGCGCGGGCGGCAGCCAGTTTTGATCCCGTCGGGCGCTCGGTAGCGACCGCCCGCGGTTTTGTCCGCGACACCCTACAAGGGTGGGGTTTCACGGACGTCATTGACGACGCGGTCGTCCTCACCAGCGAACTGGTGACGAACGCGGTCGTACACGCGGGCACCACCGCTGAGGTGTGCTGCCTGCGCTCCGAAGACACCGTACGCATCGAGGTCGCCGATCGCTATCCAGAGCGCGAGATCCCCCTCCAGCAGTCCGCCAGCAGCATGGGCAGCCCTGACCGCGAGGGCGGCCGCGGCCTCCAACTGTGCGCGGCCCTGGCTACCCGCTGGGGCGTTGAGTACACCCCCACGCACAAAGAGGTCTGGTTCCAGCTCGACCTCCCCGACCGCCCCATCGGCACCCGCAGCGCGGGCCCGCCCCTGCCCGTGGACCTGCTCCCCCGCGCCGATGGCCGGATTCGTGTCGCCGTGGTCCAGATCGACCGTAACGGCTCGGTCACGTCCTGGAGCGAGGACGCGGACGCTCTATTCGGCTATGCGGCTGAGCAGGTCACCGGCAAGCAGTTCACCGACTTCGCGGCCTGGCCGCACACCCCGGGCACCGGCACCGGCATCGCCGAGGCGCTCCAGCTCTCCCGCTGGGAGGGCAGCTACGGCCTCCGCGGCGCCGACGGCCGCGTCATCCCCGTATACGCCGCACATCTGCGCGTGCGGGACAGCGACGGCGAGCCCTCGACCCTCTGCCTGCTGGTCCGCGAGAACGAACGCGCCGTCCTGCAGACCCCGACCCGCGGCCCCGCGTCGGACGCCGCCAGCGGCCAGGAGGGCCAGGGCCGCGACCCCTTCGACACGTTCATCGGTTCACCCGCCCCCGACGACCTCGACGGTCTGCTCCAGCGCACGGTCGAGCGGTCCCGCGACATGCTCGACGGTGACGCCGCCTTCCTGCTGCTCGCCACCGACGACGAGACAGAGCTTGAGGTACGCGCCTCCACCGGCCTGCCGTCGGTCCGCCAGCGCTTCGCCCGCGTCCCCGTGGAGGCCGGTACGGGACGCTACGGCTCGGCCCGGATGCCCACCGTCCACGAGGACCTGGCCACCGTCCCGGACGCCGCCCCGCTGCTGAACGGCACGGGGATGCGCTCGGTGGTCACCGTCCCGCTCAAGGTCGAAGGCCGACTCACCGGCTCACTGGGCGTCGCCGCCGAATCCCCCGGGCGGTACACGAACGAAGAGGCCATGCGCCTCCAGTTCGCCGCCGACCGCATCGCGCTGGCCGTGGAGTCGGCCCGCCTCGGCGAGCTGGAACGGCTCCGCCGCGGCTCCCTCTCCTTCCTCGTCGAGGCCTCCGACCTCCTCGCCGGAACGCTGGACCGCGACCAGACCCTGGCCCTGATGGCCCAGATGACAGTCCCGACCCTCGCCACCTGGTGCGCCGTCTATACGATCGCGGACCAGTCATCAGACCCGTACCTCTCCTATGTCCTGCACGAGGACGAGGAACGCATCGACGGCCTCAAGGCCCTGCTCTCGCGCATCGATCCCCCCGACCCGGTGCCCACACCCGGCGCCCGCATCTGGAACGCCCCGTCCGACGCCGCCCACCAGGCGGCCCTGCGCTCGTCCATGCGCAGCCTCGGCCTCGGCGAGCCGGCCCAACTCGGCATCGGCACCACCCTCACCACCGCGGCCGCGGTCGGTGGTGAGACGGTCGTTCTGCCCCTGGTCGCCCGCAACCGCGTCATCGGCATGCTGACCCTGGGCAAGCCCTCGGACGAACACTTCCGTCAGGAGATCCTCGAGCTCGCCGAAGACCTCTCCCGACGTGCCGCACTCGCCCTCGACAACGCGCGCCTGTACTCAGAACGCATGGCCATCAGCCAGTCACTGCAGCGCAGTCTGCTGCCCCCGGGACTTCCTCAGGTCCCCGGCGTGGAGGTCGACGTCATCTACCGCGCCGCGGGCGAAGGAAACGAAGTCGGCGGCGACTTCTACGACCTGTTCCCGATCCGCGACGGCGCGTACGGCTTCGCCATCGGCGACGTCTGCGGTACGGGCCCCGAGGCGGCTGCGGTCACCGGACTGGCCCGGCACGCCCTGCGGCTGCTCGCCCGCGAGGGCTTCGGCGGCCCCGCCGTCCTGGAACGCCTGAACGCGGCGATCCTCGACGAGGGCGCCCGCAGCCGCTTCCTGACGCTCCTGTACGGCGAGTTGTGGCCCCAGGAGGACGGCAGCGCGATCCTCAAGATCGTCTGCGCCGGACACCCGCTCCCGCTGCGTCTTCGCCAGGACGGCACCGTCGAGCCGTACGCGGAACCACAGCCGCTGCTCGGCGTCATGGAGGACCTGGAACTCTACGAGCAGACGGTGACCCTGGACCCGGGCGACGTCCTGCTCTGCGTCACGGACGGCGTCACCGAACGCCGCGAGGGCACCCGGATGCTCGGCGACGACGGCCTGGCCGACGTCCTGACCACCTGCACGGGCCTCACCGCCGGGGCGGTCGCCGCCCGCATCATGCGCGCCGTCGAACGCTTCGCCAGCGATGCCCCGTCCGACGACATGGCCATCCTGGCGATGCGCGTACCGGAGCCCCCGTCGAGCTGAACTCGGGGCATCCCGGGGGTCTCTCGGGACGCCCCCGGGATACCCCCGGGCACACAGATAAGGCCTCCGCCCGAATCGGGCGAAGGCCTTATCTCACTGAGCCCCCAAACGGAATCGAACCGTTGACCTTCTCCTTACCATGGAGACGCTCTACCGACTGAGCTATAGGGGCCTGCTGCTTGGCGGGTTTTCCGCGCGGCAACGGGATAGATCATACCCCGAACACCCCGGTGTGCCGAATCGCCCCGGACCGGAAGCGGCTACCGCCTCAACAGGCCTGTCTAGAAGGCAGGCTGAAGCAATCCACCAAGCATGTTGCAGACCGAGACGATCCGCTGCAGATCCCGCCGCGCGAGCGTCGCCCCGACCGGCAGGGCCAGGGTCTCGTCGGCCGCACGCTCGGTCTCCGGCAGGACGACGTCCCGACGGTAGTCGGGCAGGCGATGCACCGGCGTCTTCACCGGAACCCGGCAGTCAACCCCCTTGGCCCGTACGGCCCGCGCGAAGGCGTCCCGATCCGGCCGCCCGTTCCCCGGCACCCGCACCACGTATTGCCGGTACGTATGCCCCTCGACCGGCACCGGCGTCACCACTCCCGCGAGCCGCGCGGTCAGATACTCGGCATGCGCACGCCGCCAAGCCGTGTCGGCTGACGTCTCGACCCCGTCGGTCCGTTCCATGACGAGGAGGCCATGCCTGAGCCCGACTTCACCCAACAGCCTCATGTCCGCAGGGTGTCCGAAGCGGTGTACGGCGATCACCGCCGCCGTCCGCGATGTCACAGCCGCGGCTACCGCCCCGGCATCGAGGCAGTACGTCGCCGGGTCCACGTCAGCGAACACCGGCAGCGCCCCCGTCAGCGCGACGGCCTCGGCCATCTCGGCGTTCCCGTACGCGGACACGATGACCTCGTCACCGAGTCCGACGCCTGCGGCTCTGAGCAGCTCAACTGTCCCCATGCCTGGGATGCTCGCTGCGCAACGTGAACATCAAGTGACCAAAAGCAAAAAGACGCTGGTCCCCGAACCGAAGTTCGGGGACCAGCGTCCTTTTAAGATTAGTTCGGCGGCGTCCTACTCTCCCACAGGGTCCCCCCTGCAGTACCATCGGCGCTGTAAGGCTTAGCTTCCGGGTTCGGAATGTAACCGGGCGTTTCCCTCACGCTATGACCACCGAAACACTATGAAACTGTCAACCGCACCACGCTCTGTGACAAACGTGGGGTTGTTCGTGGTTTCAGAACCAACACAGTGGACGCGAGCAACTGAGGACAAGCCCTCGGCCTATTAGTACCAGTCACCTCCACCCGTTACCGGGCTTCCAG
>NZ_WHOM01000065.1:246312-612960 GCF_009739465.1 Streptomyces apocyni | reverse complement strand
GGCCAACAGCGCCCGGCCAACCCCGGCCCCGGCGCGGCCGGTCGCCTGCCGCGCGACAGCGGCATCATCGGCGGCCGCCCCACCCAGACTGGCATCGGGCGCCCCGCCCAGACGGGCACCGGACGCCCCACCGGCCCCCGTGGCACCGTCATCGGCACCGAAACCCCCTACGGCCGCGGACCGGTCGGGGCAGGCGGCGTGGGCGCCGGAGCAGGCGGCACCACCCCCGGCCGGGGCAGCTCGGCCACCGGCCGCCGCCTGGCCCGCGAGAGCGGCGGCGTCATCGGCGGCACCCCCCAGCAGACCAGCCGCAGCAGTCGGGGCCAGTTCACCCCGGGCGGCACCGGCCTCGTACGCGGCACCACCCCCACAACCCCACCCCCACCCGGCACCCGCGCCAAACCACCACACCGCAACGACGACCGGACCGACCGCCCAGGCCTGGCCACCGAAGACGAAGCAACCTGGCAACAGGGCCAACGACCCGCCACCCCACCAGTCATCGACAACTAGCCCCGCCCGCGCCACACCCCCACACCCACCAAGAGGCAACCAGATGCACACCCGCAACAGGCGACCAGCCCGACTCAGGCCCGCCCTGGCAGCCGGACTCGGCCTGCTGCTGGCAGGCATCGCCACCGTCCCCGCACACGCCGACTCCATCCGCGAGGACCAGTGGCACCTGGACGCGATGCACGCCGAGGAGATGTGGAAAACCAGCACCGGCAAGGGCATCACCGTCGCCGTCATCGACAGCGGGGTCGACAAGTCGATCGCGGATCTGCACGGCCAGGTGTTGGACGGGAAGGATTTCTCGGCTCTCAAAGGCGACGAGAACACAGACTATGACGGGCATGGCACGGGAATGGCTGCCCTGATCGCGGCGACTGGTGCTCGTGGCGGGCCCAACGCGTCTTTCGGGCTGGCGCCGGGGGTCAAGATCCTCCCCATTCGCATCCGCTACGGGCAGGAGGGTCTCAGGTCCGGGCAGAACAGATTCTCCGAGTTCGTGGCAAAGACGATCCGCTACGCAGCGGACTCCGACGCCCAGATCATCAATCTCTCCCTGGCAGCCACGAACTCTCCCGGTAAGAAAGACGTAGACACGCCTGAGCTGAACGCAGCGGTCGAATACGCCCTGAGCCGAGGCAAGCTCGTCTTCGCTGGGGTCGGCAACAGCGGCGACAAGGGAAACCCCGTCATGTACCCAGCCGCAACCCCTGGCGTCGTGGGCGTGGCAGGAGTTGACCGGACTGCCAAACCGGTGAAGAACTCCCAGTGGGGGCCTCAAGTTGACCTTGCCGCCCCCGGGGAGGACATGGTTCGGGCATGCCCCCGTAAGACGCAGATCTGCGAAGGCACCGGCACCAGTGGCGCAACCGCCCTCACCTCCGCCTCAGCCGCCCTCATCTGGTCCAAGCACCCCGACTGGACAAACAACCAAGTACTCCGCGTCCTCATGCAAACGGCCAGCGGCAACGGAAAGACCCTCTCCCGAGACGACGTAGTCGGCTACGGCGTAATCCGCCCCCGCATCGCCCTCACCAACCCAGGCGACCCCGGCCCCGCCAGCGAATACCCCATCCCCGAACAACCCAAGCCCGAACCCACCAAGTCCCCCTCCCCCAAGCCCTCCCCGCCAAAGGGCGACGACGCCGAGGACGCGCGCGGCGAGCAGAACGAGAAGCGAATCACCGGAGCCTCTTCCTCCAACGACGACAGCAACACCACCCGCTGGATCGCCCTGGGCCTCGGCGCCGCCGCACTCCTGGGGGCCGCCATCGCGGTCCCCACGGTCATCCGGAACCGCCGCCAGGGCTGATCACCACCACGGCTGACCAACAACACACCAACGGGAGAAGCAATCATGGCTTGGGACGAGTGGGAACAGCTGAAGGCCGAGGCAGCGGATAAGCACGCGGCCCAGAGGATGCAGGTCAACGCAACGCCTCCAAGCCCCGGAGGAGCGGGGCCCGGCTACACAGGGCACCTGGCCTCCAGCCCCGCCGAGATGAAGGCTGCCATAAAAGCGATCGACGGCTACATCAGCGGGGGCGTAGGGAAGGCCGGAACAACCGCCGACGAGGAAACCAAGGCGGCGGTCACTGAGTTCAGGAAACACGGCGAGGGCTGGGATACGGCAACAGGCCTCAACGACGCCCTCAAGACCTGGAGTGAACAGGTCAAGGCCCTGCGGAAGCGCCTGGCAGCTGACAGTTACGCACTGCACAAGGCTGCAGGAATCCTTAAGGGAACAGACGTCGGAGTCGGCCTCCGATCATCTCAAATAGCCAATCTCTAGGAGGATTCCATGCCGAGCTACTACGAGGTCATGGAAACCAATCTCTCCAAACTCACCAAAGCCGCCGATCAGTGGGACGAGATGGCTGGCGAGTTCGAGGACGGAGAAGCGGCGTACGAGCGTGACGTCCATGGCATCACCCTGAAACCGTCCTGGGAGGGGGACAGTGCGGCGTGGGCGAACCGCAGCTTTGGCGACACCCTCAATGAATTCAAGTACGCACAGCGTGAGGCCAAGGCCGTCGCTTCCCTCCTACGTGACGCGCACAAGCAGTTCGTCTCCCTGCGCAAGCAGGTTGAGGCGATCCGCACCGAAGCTCTCACGAAGAAGCTGAAGGTCTCCGAGCAGGGCGTCGTCACGTTCGACACCACCCAGCTCGACGAGGGCTCGCGGGTCGCACTGGCCCACGACCCGAGCTACCAGGAAAGCGTCCAGACCCTTGTATCCGCCTACACCCAGCGCCTAAACCAGGCAGTCAAAGCCGTCACCGACGCCGACAAGGGTGTCCTGCTTGCCCTCAAGGCCGTCGTAGCTGACGCCAACCCGCTGGACGGCCTCAACTTCAACAAGGACGCCAAGAACGACATCGAGGAGTACGAAGCAGAGAAACTGGCCGATATCGCCACTCGCATCAACTCTGGTGACGCATCCCCGGCAGAGCTCAGAGAAGCGGAGAGGTCCTTCCGAGACAATGCCGGGAACAAGGCTTTTAGTCAGACTCTGCTCAACTCTCTCGGTGCAGACGGCCTAATCAAGCTGACCAACACACTGAACGAGCGCACTCACGACTCAAACAAGAAGGATGACAAACAGCACCTGAACCTCCAGAAGGGCCTCGCGACCACTCTGGCGACCGCGGCTAAGGACCCGAATTCCACATTCTACAAGGAATTTCGCGCGGAGATACGGAAGGTCGGAACCGAGCGCTTCAAGGTGGACGGCCTCAGCCCGATTCCGGACGAGAAGGTCCGGGGTTACCAGAGCCTGGTCACCTTGATGCAGCAAGGACGCGGCTATTCCGGGCAGTTCGTCAAGGACATGGCGGACGACATCCGGAAGGCGGAGGAGGCGCACAGGAGCAAGGGTAATATCAAATCCCTTTGGGCCCTTCGAGACGAGTTCTCGGGCAAGGACCGAGGTTGGTTCGCCAACGACCCGCTCGACGGCATCCTCGATGTCATGTCCCGCGACCCAGCGACCAGCACCGAGTACCTGGACCCGAAGCGCACGGACAATCTCAAGTACCTGCTCCGCGAACGGAGTTGGGACACCGTCATCGACGGCTACGCCGCCCCGCCCGTCCGCACCACGATCGACATGCCAATCATGGCCGAAGACGGCGACGCCCGCTCGGGCTTCGGCGCGGCACTGGAGGCGGCGACCACCGGGCACACACCCCTCGGGCCGAAGCAGGACCCCTGGCCTGCGACGCCCCACAACGTGGCCCAAGCCCGCATCATGCACCACGTCATCGGCGAGCTCGGCCCCGACCAGAGCGTGCCTGAGAACATGCGCCAGCCACTGTCACGGGCCCTCGCCTCGTACGCGGCCGACACTCACGAGATCCTTGGGGGCCTGGACTCCGAATACATCACGGAAGCAGGTACCGGTCACTTCCAGAAGGACGGAGAGACCCACCTGGCCGTGCCCCAAACCGACCTGGTGCAGTTCATGCGCGGGCTTTCAGAAGATCCGGAGGCATACGGCACACTCCACAAGGCAGAGTCCCGGTACATCGACCTCTCGCTGGAACAGGTGCCGAAGGGGGCTCAGGGCGAGGAGCTGACCAACACGCTCAACAAGGCGGGCACTGCGCTGGGCGTGATGGGCTCCATAAGGGAAGACGTGATCAACGACGGTCGAATGGCCGGGTACAGCGAGGCGGACTGGAAGTCCAAGATCGCCTACCACGTCGTCGGCGGTGCGGTGACGCCTCTGTACTTCACGGCGGCTGGCGGTGTCTCCATCGCCTTCGGCGACGTGATTCAGCGCGGCGTCGATGTGTGGGCATGGGAAATGGGCAACGAGATGAAGGCCAAGATCGACGGTAAGGCGAACCACGAGATCGCAGACCTCTATCTCGATGTCAACAATCAGCTACCCATCCTGATACGTGAGTGGGCAAACGATCAGGAGGGAATCTCCGACCCGAAGATCCAGAGCTACACCGAGACGGCTCTCAGCGGACGTGTCCGTGGAACCCAGACGGCAGAGAAGTACCTGACAGACACAACCAACTGACAAAAGTGTGCAGGAGCAAACAAAGCCATGCCGCCGCGGGAAACCAAAAGTCGAGCCACGCGCGTGAAGACCCTGATCGCGTTCGGGGTCTGCCTAGTTCTGCTGGGCGGGAGCGGGGCATGGCTCCTCCTCAGCAGTGAGACGACCGCTTCCTGCAGCGGGCTGCCGGAGAACAAACGCGTGCAGAAGTCCTTGGGAGAGGCCATGCAACCCGGCATGAGCTGCGCCGAGCTGGGCGAAGCGATTGTGAAGGCAACCAGGGGAAGCGAGCCCGCCCGCCACAGTCGGCGGGAAGCACAAACGCTCAAAGACGTGCTCTTTTCCCTTGGATTCGAAGATTCGGAAAACCTCACAGTCGACCCCGCACTCCGTGTACCGCTCGCCACCGCCCTCGCCGACTACGCTCCCGACGTCCACGAGATGCTTGCCGGCCTCGACCCCGACTATGTGAGTCACGCGGACGCTACAGATCCGCCGTGGGAGGAGGGTGGCACCTACCACCTCGCGGTCTACACCACGTACTTCAGGGACATCGTGCGCGCCATATCCCAGGACCCACAGGCCTACGCCATCCTCCGCGTGGCAGAGACTCGGCACGCCGCGCAGCAGCTCGCTGCCGTTCCCGATGACGCCGCCGGGGTCGAGTTCTCGTTGCCGGCGAAGAAGAACGCGCGCGCCCTCGGCATCCTCGACGCCATCGGGGTCGCCATCATCCAGCACCGAGGCAAAGAAGAGGGCCAGGCCTGGCACACAGCAGTCGTAGACCGGATACTGCGCGAGCCGGCCACCGAGCGCAGTTACCAAGACAACCCGGCCGACTATCTCATCGCGGCATGGCTCCGCGAACTGAGGAACACACCGAACACGGCCCATGCCGACCGTCTCGCCACCCAGGGACTCGGCATGGCCCGATCCTGGACTACAGCGCGGAACACAGACGAGTCGGCCCGACAAGACCTTCTGACCGAGGTGGAGCGCAGCGAGAGCGTCGCCCACCAGGAGATCAAGTCGTGACAGATCGCTTCCCCCTCGGAACCTCGGGAATTCCGTAACCGCAACATCCCCTCGTCGCACGCCGCGCTTTGTGGCGGTTGCTGTTGTCCTGTACGTGACACTGGCAAGTGGCAACCTGTCGCTCATCGGAGACGCATGCCACGTGCTCCGGCGTGTTGACGACGGAATCCTGAGTGACAGGGTGGTACGCAATTATGGGAAGCCACCGCCCCGAACTGGGGTCGCCACCGGCTGGATATCGCCCAGAGTCGGGGGCTACTGCCTCACGAGAGTGGGCCCTGGCCCTTCCCTCGGTGGAGTCGGTTGCACAGCCAGGACGCCGCGTAACGAACGGTGCGACCCTGCTCTGCCAGGGGATCGCCCCAGAGGAGGAACCCGTGACCGAACGGCCTGAGCGCCACGATGGAGGGCTGATTCCCCGCCCCGCGCGCGCCCCCGAGGCTCTGCGTCAGGCTCTGGCCGCCGTCACCCCGCAGCGCTTGGAGACGATGGCTGAGCATCGCGACAGGGCCGTTGCCGGGGCGCTCGCGGCGGACTCGCTGACGTCGCTTCGGGCATGGGGCCTCACCTGGCTCCGGGATATTGAAATCACGCGCAGGCCTGAGCTGGCCGCCCGGTACAGGGACGCGCTGCATCGCATGCACGACGCACGCTCCGACGAGGCCACCGTCAAGGCAGCTGCCGACGACTTGTCCAAGGTGCTCGATGAGGCGATGGCGGCCGTACGTCAGTGAGCTGGCGCTGGCAGTATGCGCGCCCGCATCCAGCTCGGCGGTCCGATGGTGCTGGTCTGGGACAGCATCCGCCTCCACCTGGCCGCCGGGATACGTGAGTTCGTCCACGCGATGGCCGAGTGGCTCACCGTGTCCAGCTGCCTACCCACACGCCCGACCAGCCGGGATCGCATCCCGTCAGCGACAGCCCCATCTGGCACGGGGGGGATGGAGCTGAGAGATGTCGGGCTTGCGCGCCGACAGCTGCTCGTGGGGGGTGATGTCCTGGCGGGGCCGGGTGCACGGGCGGTTGCGCTCTGGTGGCAGGCTGATCTTCATGGAGCCGATATCTCAGCCCGAACCGACGCGCGCGGCACTGACGGTGGCCGGGCGTCGACTGTCCTACCTTGACTTCGGGGGGCCGGGGCGGCCCCTGCTCGCTCTGCACGGGCACTTCAACGAGGCCCGTACCTTCACCGGCCTGGCGCAGGCGCTGGCTCCCGTCTGGCGGGTGGTGGCCCTCGACCAGCGGGGGCACGGCTTCTCCGACAGGCCAACGGACTTCTCGCGCGAAGGCTACGTCCACGATGCGGCCGCGCTCATCGCGCACCTCGGCCTGCGTCGGACGGTGGTGCTCGGGCACTCGCTGGGAGGCGTCAATGCCTACCAGCTGGCCGCGCGCCACCCCGCCGTGGTCAGTGCGCTCGTCATCGAAGACATCGGCACCGAGACCGACGATGACCTGTCTTTCTGTCTGGCATGGCCGCACCGGGCACCCACCCGCGCGGCCCTGGTCGAGCAACTCGGAGGATCGGCCCGGTACCTGACCGACTCCATCCGCGAGTATCCCGACGGGTGGGGCTTGGCGTTTCGCCCGCAAGACATGGTGACCTCCGTCGGTCAGGTCAACGGCGACCACTGGGACGACTGGCTCGCCACCGATTGCCCCGCCCTGCTCATTCACGGCACCCAAAGCGACACGCTCACCGCGGAACACGCCGCAGCAATGGCGGCCCGCCGTCCCCACACTCGGCTCGTGTCTCTCGCCACCGGGCACACTGTGCATGAGACCAATCCCACCGGGTTCGCCGCGGCGGTGCGCGCGTTCCTCGACACTCTGTGACCTGCCGTCGCCACTGCCAGCGCGGGAGTCAGCCGCAGGCGCCTCCCGGTCCGGGGCGTCGGGCATGGAGGGCGAGGACGAGGGCGAGGGCGACGTGTCCGGGGCTGCGGGTATGAGGGAAGATAGCGGGGAGCGGGTGCTACGAGCACGGTGGCTGTATGGAGCATGGCCCCTCTGGGGGCGTACCGGAATTCCAGTGCGAGAGGGACGGCATGCCTCATCAGGACGAGGGACCCCGCGGGGGTGCGCCCCGCAATCGCTCGGGAGACACCTCCCTCACCCTGGGCGTTGTCGCCCTCGTGGGTTCCTTCATCCCTGTGATCGGTGACTTCGTCGCCGCGCCCCTCGGGCTCCTCGCTCTCGTCCTGGGCGCGTTGGGGATCTGGAACAACGAGCGGGGTCTCGCCACGAACTTCGGCGCGTCCGTCATCGGTGCCACCCTCGGCGCCCTGGCGCTCTTCATCGTCCTGCTCATGTTCGCGGTCACTCGCTGAGCAGTGGGCGATCGAGGGGGGACGGTGTGCTCGGCGGGCCTGGCCTTGCCTTGCTTTGCCGTCAGCGCTTGGCGTGTCGGCGGCGCTCAGGGCGGACCGGCGCGACGGAGTCGGCCTTCTCGGCGGCTTCGTCCTTTTCCTTCTTGGAGCTGTTCCGGGCCCGGAGATATTCGATGACCATCGGGAGAACCGACAGCAGCACGATGGCGATCAGGATCGCTTCGATGTTCTCGTGTACGAAGTCGATTCCGCCGAGGGCGGCGCCGAGGGCAGTGACGCCGACACCCCACAGGATGGCGCCGACGATGTTGAACACGATGAAGGAGCGGTAGTTCATCCGGCTCACACCGGCGATGATCGGCGTAAACGTCCGCACGATGGGCACGAAGCGTGCCAGTACCAGTGACTTCGGGCCGTGCTTCTCGAAGAACTCGTGGGCCTTCTGGACGTTCTCCTGCTTGAAAAAGCGGGAGTCCGGGCGGTTGAACAGGGAGGGGCCTACCTTGCGTCCGAACAGATAGCCCACCTGGTCCCCGAGGATGGCGGCCAACGCGACCAGGGTGCAGACCAGCCAGAGCGGCTCATCCAGCACGTCGGTGGTCACCAACAGACCGGTCGTGAACAGCAGCGAGTCACCGGGGAGGAAGAATCCGATGAGCAGCCCGGACTCGGCGAAGACAATGGCCAGTACACCGATCAGGCCGAATTCGTTGATGAGGAAATCCGGGTCGAGCCAGCCAGGGCCGAGGGCAAGGGTGGTCATCGCCGTGTTCACGATTGCCGACTCCTGGAGTTCTGTGAGGGCGGGCAGACAAGCCCGAAGTGGTGTCGGCACAAGTTGCCAACGTGCTCATGGTGGTTCGGCCCGCTCGTCGGAGCGGCGTCAGCCCTGAGACGTGAGACCTGAGGCTGCAGACCTGAGGCTTCAGACCTGGGGTGTGCGCTTCGGCTCGTCGGTGGCATGCGCGGGGGCGACATCGCCGAGGGCGGCGGTCTGGATGGTCCTGGGCGCTGTGGTCTGCTGCGCGGTGCCGGGAGCGTTGTGGGCGTCGTCCGTGGCGGGGCCGTCGTTCTTCATGGCCGCGGCCTCGCTCTTGAGGATCCGGGCGGACTTGCCCAGCGAACGTGCCATCTCGGGCAGCTTCTTCGTACCGAAAAGCAGTACGACGAGCCCCAGCACGATGGCCAGATGCCAAACGCTGAGTGCACCCATGACTGCCTACTTTCCGACCGAAGTCACCTGATCAGTGAACGGTGAGGGCGGAGCCTTTTGCTGACAGCCCACACAGGCCGTCATCATATTCCTCGCGAGCAATCGTAGAGTAATGTCCGCGCAAAGCTCGGTACACACCGGCTCCGTCCGCTAACCCGAAAGTGGGTGCGTGACCTCGTCCAGGAACTCCCGTACGTGGGACAGGATCTGGGTGCGATCTGTGCCGGGGAGGCCTACGGCCACGTGCACCGCGAAGCCGTCCAGGAGGGCTCGGAGGCGGGTGGCGAAACGTTCGGGGTCCAGAGGGCGGAGGGCGCCCTGGGAGACGCCTTCGGCGAGGAGGGCTACCAGGTCGCGGTGCCAGGCGCCCTCGATCGCGGCCTGGCGGGTGCGGGCGCCTGCTTCCGCGTCGGCGTACTGGGAGCGGTTCCAGACCTCTAGCCAGAGGGTCCAGTGCGGGTCGCGGGGGGCGTCGGGGACGTAGAGGTCTACGTAGGCGTCGAGGCGGTCGCGGACCGGGGCTGGGCGGGACAGCAGGGCGCGGCGTTCGGCGCCTAGTTGGGCCTCGCTCCATTCCAGGGTCTGGAAGAGGAGCTCGTCTTTTGTTTTGAAGTAGTAGAGGAGGTGGCCACTGCTCATGCCTACCTCGCGGCCGAGTGCCGCCATGGTCAGGCGGTCCAGGCCTCCGGCGGCGATCATCTCCATGGCCGCGGCCAGCACCTCCTCGCGCGGTGGGGCATTGCGCCTGCGCGGGGTACTGGCCTCGGCCACGGGTTCTCCAGATGTCACATGTCAGATCTTGGGCTGTTGCTGGGTGATGCAGTGGATGCCGCCACCCCCGGCGAAAATCGTACGGGCATCTACGAGCGTGACCGTCCGCTCGGGCAGGAGGCGGCGGAAGATCCCGGCCGCGATCTCGTCGCGTGGATCGTCGAAGGAGCAGAGGACCACGCCGCCGTTGCAGAGGTAGTGGTTGATGTAGGAATAGTCGGCCCAGCCGCCATCCGCCTCCAAAACGGTCGGGGCGGCGATCTCCACAACCTCCAGGGCGCGGCCCTTCGCGTCCGTCTGGGTGCGCAGATAGGCCGCCATGGACTTGCACAGTTCGTGGTCGGGGTGGGACGGGTCCGGCTGGCTGTGCACGACGACCACGCCCGGTTTGATGAAGGCCGCGACAATGTCTACGTGGCCCAGCGTGCCGAAGCCCTCGTAGTCGCCGGTCAGTCCGCGCGGCAGCCAGATCGCCTTGGTGGTGCCCAGGTGGGCGTGGATCTCGGCCTCGACCTGGGCGCGGGTCCAGTCGGGGTTGCGCTCGGGGCCGAGTTGGACGGTGTCGGTGAGGAGGACCGTGCCTTCGCCGTCTACGTGGATGCCGCCGCCCTCGTTGACGAGGCGGGAGGCGTACGTACGGGCCCCGGCCAGGTCCGAGACATGCGCGGCGATCTTGCTGTCGTGCTCCCAGCGCGCCCATTCCTGGGCGCCCCAGCCGTTGAACGTCCAGTCCACCGCCGCGAGTTCCCGGCCGTCGGTCACGAAGGTGGGGCCGATGTCGCGCATCCAGGCGTCGTCGAGTTCACGCTCGACCACGTCGATGGAGGGGCCCAGGTAGCGGCGGGCGGCCGAGGCCTGGTCGGGGCTGGCTACCACGGTGACGGGCTCGAAGCGGCGTACGGCGTGGGCGACCGACGCCCAGGCCTCGCGAGATGCGTCCAGGTCGGCGGGGTTGTCGAAGGTCGGATTGGGGCCCGGCCAGGCCATCCAGGTGCGCTCGTGCGGGGTCCACTCGGCGGGCATACGGAAGCCGTCGGCGGCGGGAGTGTTCATGGGGGTGTTCATCGGGGGTCCTCGCAGGGGCCTTTAGTTCAGAGGAAGTAGAACGAAGTTCAGTGAGGTTCAGAGGAAGTACAGGCGGTTCAGGGAGACCGACTCGGCTGGCTCCGAGCGCACCGGGTCGCCGTCCAGCGTGACCAGGCCACTGCGGGCGTCCACGCCGACCTCCCCGATACGGGAGTTCAGGCGCAGGTCGGCCGGGCCGATGCCACGGGTGCCCCGCACGGCCACGCGGCGGCGGCGCGTGGGCATGGTGTCCGACGCCGACTCGACCGCGGCCCCGGCGACGAAAGCCACCGAGATGTCGGCCGCCGTCGCGCCGTGCGCCCCGAACTGCGGGCCCAGGACGAGGGGTTCGCAAGTGTCCGTCGCGGCGTTCGGATCGCCCGTCACTCCGTACGCCGGGAAGCCGGACTTGAGCACCAGCTGCGGCTTGGCGCCGAAGTAGTCCGGGCGCCACAGGACGATGTCGGCGAGCTTGCCGGTCTCGATGGAGCCCACCTCGTGGGCGATGCCGTGCGCGATCGCCGGGTTGATCGTCAGCTTGGCGATATAGCGCAGCACGCGCGCGTTGTCGTCATCCGGCCCGTCGCCGTCCAGGGGGCCGAAGTCGGCCTTCATCTTTCCGGCCATCTGGAAGGTACGGCGTACGGTTTCGCCCGCGCGGCCCATGCCCTGGGCGTCGGACGAGGTGATGCCGATCGCGCCGAGGTCGTGCAGGACATCCTCGGCGCCCATCGTCCCGGCCCTGATCCGGTCGCGGGCCATCGCCGCGTCGCCCGGCAGGTCGGTCTTCAGGTCGTGTACGGAGACGATCATCCCGTAGTGCTCGGCGACCGCGTCCCGGCCGAAGGGCAAGGTGGGGTTGGTGGAGGAGCCGATGACGTTCGGCACGCCCGCCATCTTCAGCACGTTGGGTACGTGGCCGCCGCCGCAGCCCTCGATGTGGAAGGCGTGGATGGTGCGGCCTTCCAGGACGCGCAGGGTGTCCTCGACCGACAGGCACTCGTTGAGGCCGTCGCTGTGCAGGGCGACCTGGACGTCGTGGTCCTCGGCGACGCGGAGCGCGGTGTCCAGGGCGCGGGTGTGCGCCCCCATGTCCTCGTGGACCTTGAAGCCGCAGGCGCCGCCCTCGGCCAGCGCCTCGACCAGCGGAGCCTGGTCGGATGACGAACCGCGCGCCAGGAAGCCGATGTTGACGGGCCAGGCGTCGAAGGCGTTGAAGGCGTGCCGCAGCGCCCAGGGCGAGTTGACACCCACGCCCCACACCGGGCCGAACTCCTGGCCGATGATGGTGGTCACGCCGGAGGCCAGGGACGCCTCCATGACGCGGGGCGAGAGCAGGTGGACGTGCGGGTCGACCGCGCCCGCGGTGGCGATCATGCCCTCGCCGGACACGATGGACGTGCCGGTGCCGACGACCACGTCCACACCGTCGAGGGTGTCGGGGTTCCCGGCCCGCCCGATGGCCGCGATGCGGCCCTCACGGATGCCGATGGAGACCTTGCGGATGCCTTGAGCGGCATCGATGACCAGGACGTTGCTGATGACGACGTCGCAGGTCTCGCGGACGGCCGCGGCCTTGAGGTGCAGGCCGTCGCGGGCGGTCTTGCCGAAGCCCGCGAGGAACTCGTCGCCGTAGCGCTGGGCATCGGACTCGACCCGTACGGTCAGGCCGGAGTCGCCGAGCCGGACCCGGTCCCCCGCGCGGGGGCCGTGGACGGCCGCGTAGTCGTGGGGGTCGATGGCGGTCATCGGTGGGCCTCCGGGGCGTGGTCGCCGGTGCTCTCGTTGCCGGTGCTGGCGGCTGTGGTGCTGGCCGCGCTGGTGCTCTCGCCGCCAGTGCTGTCGGCGCCGGTGCTCTCGGCGCCCGTACCGGCGGCCCCCGCACCGAGGTAGCCGCACGCGGCCGCGCGCCGCAGCGCCTCCTCCTTGGCTCCGGAGGCGTCGAGCGGCCCGTCGACCAGGCCAGCGAAGCCGATCGCGACGCGGTCTCCACCAATCGGTACGAGCCCGACCTCGGCCTCGCCGCCGGGGTCGAAGCGGACCGATGACCCGGCGGGGACGGCGAGGTGCGTGCCGTAGGCCGCCGCCCGGTCGAAGTCGAGCCGGGGGTTGGCCTCGAAGAAGTGGAAGTGCGACGTGACGCTGACCGGGACCGCCGCCGTGTTGCGGACGGTCAGGGTGCGGGTCGGCGCCGGGTCGGCGTGGGCGGCGGCCGGGAGCAGTGCTCCGGGAGCGGCGTCACCGCTGGCGCCCGCGCTGAGCGGCGCGGTGACGACGGCGAGCCGGGATCCGTCGTCGAAGACGGCCTCCACATGGACCTCGGTGATCACGTCGGCGACACCCGGCAGTACGTCGTCCGGGCCGAGCACGGCGCCGCCGCGCTCGATGGCCTCCGCGAGCCGCAGCCCGTCGCGGGCGGCCTCACAGACCGTGTCGGCGATCAACGCGGTCGCCTCGGGGACGTTGAGCCGCAGCCCGCGTGCCCGGCGGGCCCGGGCCAGCTCGGCGGCGTTGAAGAGCAGCAGCCGGTCGCGCTCCGTGGGGGTCAATCGCACGTCACCACACCTCCTATTTGAACGTCACTCTAAACCTTCGATTCTTTTCGCGAAAGTCTTGACCCAGGGGCGAGAGAGACCGCACATTAAGTCTCGCTCAGAGGTTTGAGTGCCGCTCTAAGAAATGCAACGTCCCAGGTCCCCAGGGAGAACCTCCATGCAGATCGAGCAATACGGCGTCGAGACCATCCCCGACGAGGAACGCACCAGCAGGCCGCGCGACGTGGTCAGCTTCCTCCTCGGCTCAAACCTCGCCCTCGGCGTCGTGATCTTCGGCTGGCTGCCGGTCTCCTTCGGTCTGGGCTTCTGGCCCTCGGTCACCTCGCTCCTGGTCGGCACGCTGGTCGGCACCTTCCTCGTCGCCCCGCTCGCCCTGGTCTCGCTGCGTACCGCGACCAACCTCTCCACCAGCAGCGGAGCCCAGTTCGGCGTGCGCGGGCGGCTCATCGGCTCGGTCATCGGCCTCCTGCTGTCGCTGGGCTACTCCGCGCTCACGCTGTGGGTCGGCGGCGACGCGATGGTCGCCACCATGGGCCGACTCTTCGGAATGCCCGAGTCCGGTGTGGGATACGCGCTGGTCTACGCCGTACTCGCCGGCGCCACCGCCTTCGCCGCCATCTACGGCTACCGGCTGCTGCTGCGGCTCTCCCGTGTGCTGGCCATCGGGATGACCCTGCTGCTGATCGTCGGCGTCTTCGCGTACGCCCCGGACTTCACCACCGCGGCCCCGGTCGGCAGCGAGTACCTGCTGGGCGGCTTCTGGCCGACCTGGGTGCTGTCCGCCGTCGCGGCCGGGCTGAGCGGTCCGATCGCCTTCATTCTGCTGCTGGGCGACTACACCCGCTACATATCGCCCAAGCGCCACGCGTCGAAGACGGTCTGGCTCGCCACCTGCGTTGGCCTGGTGGTCGGCCTGTCCATCCCGCAGCTCTTCGGCACCTTCACGGCCCTCGCCGCGGGCGCCTACGAGGACTACGCCGGGCCGCTCGTCGCCGCGTCGCCCGTCTGGTTCCTGGTACCGCTGCTGCTCGCCGCGTCCGCCGGGTCCATCGGCAACGCCGGACTGATGCTGTACTCGATGGGCCTCGACCTGGACGCGATCATGCCGCGCACCACACGGACGAAGGCCACCTACGCCGTAGCCGTCATCTCCACCGTGATGGTCTTCTTCGGCCACTTCGCGTGGAACGCCCAGGACGCGATGACGTCATTCGTGCTGGCGCTCACCGCCGTCGGTACCCCCTGGGCCGTGATCGTGCTGATCGGGTACGTGCGCTGCCGCGGCGCGTACGACAGCGAGGCGCTCCAGGTACTCAACCGCCGGGCGCGCGGTGGCGCGTACTGGTTCCGCGGTGGGTGGAATCCGCAGGCCACGGCGGCCTGGGCGACGGGCTCGGCCGTGGGACTGTTCGCCGTGGACACGCCGAACTACACCGGGCCGCTCGTCGAGCTGCTGGGCGGCCTGGACTTCAGCTTCCTGCTCTCGGGCGTGGTGGGCGGGCTGCTGTATGTGCTGCTGACGCCGGGGGCTTCCGGCGCCGCCACGGGCCCGGCCGACCCGGCCGGAGCAGAAGGGGCTCCGGCCGGGGTCGCGGCTCGGGTCGACAGCGCGGCTTGAGTGGGGCTGGGGTGGGGCGCCTGCGGCGGGCTGTCTCCCCTACCCCGCCCCTTCCCGAAACTGGGGGCAAGCCCCCAGACCCCCTTTGGCCTCAAACGCCGGCCGGGCTGGATTTTGGCCGGGCTGAAACGCCTCAGACGATCTGGTGCATCCAGCCGTGCGTGTCCGCCGACGCTCCCGACTGGAGGTCGAGCAGCGCCTTGCGGAGCTTCATCGTGACCTCGCCCGGCTGGCCGTCCGCCTGGGTCCAGTCCGCGCGCGCCGACTTCACGGCGCCGACCGGCGTGATCACCGCAGCCGTACCGCAGGCGAAGACCTCGGTGAGGGTGCCGTCCTCGTTGCCGCGCTTCCAGTCCTCGGTGGAGATGCGGCCCTCCACCGCCTCGTAGCCCAGATCGCGGGCGATCGTGAGGAGCGAGTCACGGGTAATGCCGGGGAGGAGCGAGCCGGTGAGCTCCGGGGTGACGATCTTGTTCCCGTACACGAAGTACAGGTTCATGCCGCCCATCTCCTCGATCCAGCGGTGCTCGAAGGCGTCCAGCCAGACCACCTGATCGCAGCCGTGCGACTTGGCCTCGGCCGCCGCCGCCAGCGAGGCCGCGTAGTTGCCGCCGGTCTTCGCCGCGCCCGTGCCGCCCTTGACGGCCCGCACGTACTCCTCGCTCAGCCAGACTGTGACCGGCTTGACGCCACCCGCGAAGAACGGCGCGGAGGGCGAGGCGATGACGATGAAGAGGTACTCGTTCGACGGGCGCACACCCAGGCCGACCTCGGTGGCGAACATGAACGGCCGCAGGTACAGCGTCTCCTCGCCGCCCGCTCCCGGGACCCAGGCCTGCTCCTGTGTGACCAGCGTGTCGCACGCGGCGAGGAACAGCTCGGGGGGCAGCTCGGGCATCGCCATCCGGCGGGCCGAGGCGTTGAAGCGCTCGGCGTTGGCCTCCGGGCGGAAGGTGGCGATGGTGCCGTCGGCGCGGCGGTAGGCCTTGAGCCCCTCGAAGATCGTCTGCGCGTAGTGCAGCGTCATGTTCGCGGGGTCGAGCGAGAGCGGCGCGTACGGGACGAGCTCGGCGTCGTGCCAGCCGCGGCCCTCCGTCCACTTGATCGTCACCATGTGGTCGGTGAAGTGGCGGCCGAATCCCGGATTGGCCATGATCGCCTCACGCTCCGCGTCGGACAGCGGGTGGGCGGAGGGCTTGAGTTCGATCGTGGGCGTCGTCATGAGTGCGTGTCCTTCACCTGTTGTGTGTGATGGACCGCGCTCACGCCGTTACCGTTGCCGGACGTCCGAGCTTCCCGCATGCGCGGCGCGGCCCCACGTCCGATTATCGCTCGAACGGGAACCGGGCACGAAACAGCGTGAATGCGGCCCAGGGGTCGATGGTGACACCCGGCGCCGCAGAGGAAAAGCCGCCGGGTGTGCGCACCCGGCGGCTGAAAGGCGTAGAGCCTGTGGTGGCCGGGTCAGCTCGCTACTCGTACGGCGAGTGCGTCACCGGTCTCTTCGGTGGTACGGGTCGTGCCCTCGCGCTCCACGAGGTCGGCCGAGACGGCCTCCTCGACGCGCTCGGCCTCGGCCTCGAAGCCGAGGTGGCGCAGCATCAGCGCGACCGACAGGATCGTGGCCGTCGGGTCGGCCTTGCCCTGGCCCGCGATGTCGGGCGCGGAGCCGTGCACAGGCTCGAACATCGACGGGAAGGCGCCCGTCGGGTTGATGTTGCCGGACGCGGCCAGGCCGATGCCGCCGGTCACGGCCGCGGCGAGGTCGGTGAGGATGTCACCGAAGAGGTTGTCGGTGACGATGACGTCGAAGCGCTCTGGCTGGGTGACGAAGAAGATCGTCGCGGCGTCGACGTGCAGATAGTCGGTGGTGACGTCCGGGTACTCGGTGGCGACCCGGTCGAAGATGCCCTTCCACAGGTGGCCCGCGTACACGAGCACATTGTTCTTGTGGACCAGCGTCAGCTTCTTACGGGGGCGGGAGTTGGCCCGCTCGAAGGCGTCCCGGACGACCCGCTCCACGCCGTACGCGGTGTTGACGCTGACCTCGGTGGCGACCTCGGCGGGGGTGCCGGTGCGCAGCGAGCCGCCGTTGCCGGTGTACGGGCCTTCGGTGCCCTCGCGAACGACCACAAAGTCGATCTCGGGGCGTCCGGCCAGCGGCGTCGAGGTGTTCGGGAAGAGCTTGCTCGGCCGCAGGTTGATGAAGTGGTCGAACGCGAACCGCAGCTTCAGCAGGAGCCCGCGCTCCAGGACGCCGGAGGGCACGGTCGGGTCGCCGATCGCGCCGAGCAGGATGGCGTCGTGCCGCTTCAGCGACTCCAGCTCCGCGTCCGGGAGGGTCTCACCGGTGCGGTGCCAGCGCTTGGCGCCGAGGTCGTACTCCTTGGTCTCCAGCTTCACATCCTGCGGGAGGACTGCGGCGAGGACCTTGAGCCCCTGCGCCACGACCTCCTGGCCAATGCCGTCACCGGGAACCACTGCGAGATTGATGCTGCGAGACATGACAGAACCGTACTCCCCGTCCCATGGGATGACACATCCATGTCCAGGATGTGGACTTGGTGGATATGCCGGGGCGCCGTGGATACGCCACGGGCTCATTCCTGGGTCTGGCTTGGACCTGGTGTGGATCTGGTTCCTGGATCTGGTTCCTCGATCTGGTTCCTGGGTCTACACCGGCTGTTCACCCGCTGGCCTGGCCGGAGTTGGAAGTTACTGGGAAGTTGCCCCGCATGAGTGACACTCCCAAGGTCGGCATCCCCGAGCAGCTCGTACGCCGCATGAGCATGGCCGAGCAGCATGAGTACCTGCGCGCCCGGCACGCACGCGCCAGGGTCTCACGGCGCGGCGCGCTGGTCGGTGGTCTGGCGACGGCGTCCGTGGTGGGGGGCGGCGGGCTGCTGGTGGGCGACTCGGGCCGCGCGCACGGGGGCCCGCACGAGGGCGCGTACGGAGCCACGCCCACCGCCCGGACGTCCCCCACGCTGGTCGGCTCTCCGGCCACGGCGAAGGTGGACGGCTCGCTGGTCGCCCCGTTCGGTCGGCATCTCGCCTTCGGCGCCGACCCGAAGACCCAGATGCGGGTCTCCTGGCAGGTGCCGTTCGCGGTCAAGCGGCCTTACCTGCGGGTGGGTCTGACGCCCTGGGAGCTGAGCCGGAAGTTCGACGCCGAGGTGCGCGAGCTGCACACCCCCGCGCTGTCCAGGAAGCTGCCGGAGGTCGACCAGTACTACCTGCATGCCGCCCTGGACGGCCTGAGGCCGGGCACCACGTACTACTACGGCGTCGGCCACGACGGCTTCGACCCGGCCTCGCCGGAGCGGATCTCCACGCTGGGCTCCTTCCGTACGGCGCCCGCGAAGCCCGAGCGGTTCGTCTTCACGGCGTTCGGCGACCAGGGCGTGAGCTATGACGCCCTCGCCAACGACCAGTTGATCCTTGGCCAGAACCCGTCCTTCCATCTGCACGCGGGTGACCTCTGCTACGCGGACTCCAGCGGGCATGGCAAGGAGTCGGACGTCTACGACGCCCGCGTCTGGGATCAGTTCCTGGCACAGACGGAGAGCGTGGCGGCCCGGGTCCCGTGGATGGTGACGACCGGCAACCACGACATGGAGGCCTGGTACTCGCCCAACGGCTACGGCGGGCAGTCGGCGCGCTTCTCACTCCCGGAGAACGGTTTCGACCCGCGGAACGCGCCGGGCGTGTACTCCTTCACGTACGGCAATGTCGGCGTGGTGGCGCTGGACGCCAACGACGTCTCGTACCAGATACCCGCCAACAAGGGCTATACGGACGGCAGGCAGACGGCCTGGCTGGACCGGCGGCTCGGCGAACTGCGCCGGGACCCGGACGTGGAGTTCATCGTCGTCTTCTTCCACCACTGCATGTACTCGACAGCGACGCACGGCTCGGACGGCGGGCTGCGCGACGCCTGGCTTGCGCTGTTCACCCAGCACGAGGTCGACCTGGTGATCAACGGACACAACCATGTGTACGAGCGGACCGACGCCATCAAGAACGGCGAGGTCGGCAAGCCGGTGCCGATCGGGGCCTCAACGGACCCGACGCGGGACGGCATCGTGTACGTGACGGCGGGTGGCGCGGGCAAGGCGCTGTACAGCTTCGGGCTCGGGGTCGAGGACAGCTACGAGGGCAACGTCAACGACCGCGACTCGATCCTGACCCACCACTGGACCAAGCTGCGGCTGCCGGACCCGGACCTGGTGGAGTGGTCGCGGGTGCGGTTCACCGGTTTCTCCTTCCTCGCGATGGAGGCGGAGGCCGGTGCGGCGCCGGTGCTGAAGGTCTCCGCGCTCGCCGAGAGTGGCGAGCGCGTCGACTACTTCGAGATCAAGCGAGGCCGGTGACGCCGACGTAGACGCGGCGACTGGCTCTCAGTGGCCGGTGGCGCCGCCGTTGTCCCTGCGGTCGAGGGCCCGTTGCAGGGCGGCGGCGGCGTTCTTGCGCTCCGGCGCGGCGGTGGCGTGGTTGCGGCGGACTCGGGGGGTGTTCGTCTCGACGGACATGGTGATCGACTCCTTGAGATCACGGTCCAGAGCGCGTGCCGGACACGGCCGTACGGCTCTGGGGGACGCTGGATTTCGAGGCGCCGGAAGGGGCGGGGAGCCGGGCCGCAGGGGTTACCTGCGCAAGGGACCTGCTCACAACCGCCATTCGCTTGATCTAGCGAGACGTTCGGCTTCTACAAAGCTAAGGCAGAGACGCGCTCCTGTCTTCACAGTTACTCGGACTTCCTAGTATTTGAGACGCGATCATGAATCCGGCCGCTCCCGCTCCCCAGCAGCCGTGTCACCATCGCGTCGATCAGCACGTCGATCCGGTGGGGTGTGAGCAGCTCGGGGACGGTGAGGTCGTCCACGATCACCCCGAGCATGGCGAGGTAGAGCAGCACCACGCCGGTGCGGTCGCCGGGCAGTCCGGCGCCGAGGTGGAAGTCGATGTTGGCCTCGAGCTGGCCGCTGAAGAACCGGGTCAGCTCGGCGTTCAGCTCGGGGCGCCGGGTGGCCTCCAGACGCAGCTCAAGCAGGGCCAGATGACTGCTGCGCTCGCGGCGGGTGCGGTCGAGGAGCTGGTGGAGCAGGGTCTTCACCAGCTCGGCCGACGGCCGCGCGGTCATGGTGTCGGCCAGGGCGGCTTCGTCGGGGGTGAGCCGCTCCAGGATGCGCTGCATGACCTGCGCCAGCATGTCGGCGCGGTGGGTGAAGTAGTTGGAGGCGGTCCCGATGGGCACCGCGGCTTCCTTGTCGACGGCCCGGAGGGTCAGTCCGCGGGAGCCTTCGCGGGCGAGTACCTCGATGGCGCCGTCGAGGAGTGCGGTACGGCGGGCGGGGTTCTGACGCATGGAGGGAGAGTACTGCACACGCAGTACTCTCCACGCAGCACCAGCACCCGTCCTGCGCACCCGCACCCGCACCCGCGGCGAGTACGTCGCCGCTCGTCGCCCTCTGGCGCGCCGCGGGGGCGCGGAGCAGAATCTGGGCCATGCCGATCACTGAGGAGTGGACGCCCATCCACGGCGCCCCGTACCGCCCCGTCCCCTACCACCCCGAGCGGATGGACCCAGCGGAGTCACTCGCCCGCGCCGCCGAACTGCGCACACGCATGCAACAGCGCAGGACGGTACGGCAGTTCGCCACCGACCCGGTCCCGGAGCAGGTCATCCGGGACGCCATAGCCTGCGCCGCGACCGCCCCGTCCGGCGCCCACCAGCAACCGTGGACCTTCGCACTGGTCCGCGACCCCGAGGTACGCCGCCAGATCCGGGAGGCGGCCGAGCACGAGGAGCGGATCAGCTACGACGGGCGCCTCGGCGAGGAGTGGCTGGCGGCCCTGCGTCCGCTCGGCACCGACGAGGTCAAACCGCATCTGACGGACGCGCCCGCGCTGATCGTCGTCTTCCAGCAGCGGTACTGGCTCGGCGCCGACGGCACCAAACACAAGCACTACTACGTCGACGAATCGGTCGGCATCGCGGTCGGCATGCTGCTCTCCGCGCTGCACCAGTCGGGGCTGGCCGCCCTGATCCACACCCCGAGCCCCATGCGCTTCCTCTCCGAGGTACTGGGCCGCCCGGAGAACGAGAAGGCCTTCGCGGTCATCCCGGTCGGCTACCCCGCCCCGGACTGCCAGGTCCCCGACCTCGTACGCAAGTCGCTGGATCAGGTGATGGTGGAGATCTGAGCACGTGTCCCGGCTAGACCAGCCGGTTCCGTAGCGCGGTCAGTTCGGCGTCAGTAACGCCCGCCGCGCGGACGTAGGGCTCGGCGTCGAGCCAGCGGAGGGTCTCCAGCGCCGCACCGTGGTTGCTGGTCCCCGCCGCCGCGAGCTCGGCGTCGAGTTCCGGCTGGTCGCAGTCGCGGCCGAGCGCGGCGAACATCGCGGGCATCCGCGCCGCACTGAGCGCGTGGTCGGCGGCGACCTCGTCCGCCGTCACACCCGCCAGGGCCAGCAGGACCAGGGAGATCATTCCCGTACGGTCCCGTCCCGCCGCGCAGTGGTAGACCACACCGCCGGGTTCGGCTCGCGCGATCGCGCGTACGACGGCGGCGACCCGCTCCGGGAACCGCTCCATGAACGGCCGGTAGTAGACGGGCGTCCCGGTGCGCCAGTCGCCCCACCACTTGTCCCAGAACTCACGGTCCTCGATGCCGTCCAGCGGCACCCGCAGTGTCGTGATCCCATCCGGCCGGGGCGCCGCGTCGTCCCCGTACTCGTCCTCGTTGCGCAGGTCCACGACAGTGCGTATGCCGTGCGCGTAGGCCGCTTCCCAGCCCGACGCCGTCAGCTTGTCGAGCCGGTCCGCCCGAACCAGAGCCCCTCGGCGGACCGGGCCGAGCCCGCCGAGGTCGCGGACATTGTGGCAGCCGTCCCAGTCGAGGAAACGGTCCATGGCGGCGATGGTCATCGACTCTCCCTTAATCCCTGGCACCTGAAGGCGAGTTGGGCGCGGTCGCTGCCCCAAGGCAGGACGCCGGGTGATCGACACACGGTTCCACCTAACCATCCTATGACCGTTGACCAGTTAGGTCCCGGCGTGCTCTACTCAACCCGTCGCCACAACCCCCAAATCACCCATGAGAGGTTAGTTATGAGCGCGTCGCAGCAGACCCGGCACCTGACCACCACCATCCGCGGCCACGAGCTCTTCTACCGTGAGGCAGGCCCCGCCGACGCCCCCGTCCTCCTCCTGCTGCACGGCTTCCCCAGCAGCTCGCACATGTTCCGCGACCTCGTTCCGCGGCTGGCCGACCGGTTCCACGTCATCGCCCCCGACTACCTCGGCTTCGGCCGCTCGGCCGCCCCGTCCGCCGACGCGTTCAGCTACACCTTCGCCGAACTGGCCGACCTCGTCGGAGAGTTCACCGAGCAGCTCGGGCTCGACCGGTTCGCGATCTATATCCAGGACTACGGCGCCCCGATCGGCCTGCGCCTGGCGCTCGCCCACCCCGAGCGCGTCACGGCGATCGTCACGCAGAACGGCAACGCGTACGAGGAGGGGCTCGGCAAGGAGGGCTGGGCGCCCGTGCTCGCGTTCATCGCGGACCCGACGAATCCGGAGACCGCCGCGCCGGTACGGGCCATCCGCTCGCTGGAGGGCATCCGGTGGCAGTACACCCACGGGGTGCCGGACCCGACGCTGGTCAGCCCGGACGCGTACCACCATGACGCCGCCCTGATGGCGCGTGAAGGACAGGACGCGATCCAGCTCGGCCTGATCGGTGACTACGGCAGCAACTTCGACCTCTACCCCGCCTTCCAGGAGTACTTCCGCGACTCGCAGGTGCCGCTGCTCGCGGTCTGGGGCGCCCATGACGAGATCTTCGTCCCGGATGGCGCCCTCGCCTTCCAACGCGACCTGCCCAAGGCCGAGGTGCACCTGCTGCCGACCGGGCACTTCGCCCTGGAGACCCACGCGGCACAGATCGCCACGCTGATCGGTGACTTTCTCGCCAGGAACCCATAGGTCCGCGAGGCCCGGGAAGAACGCACACCGCCCCCGTCCGGGGTGCAGGCCGGACGAGGGCGGTGGTCGGTGGGGGCGGGCCCCAGGCGTGGGGGCGGGCCCCCGAGGCGTGGGTCAGCCCATGTGCGGGTAGCGGTAGTCGGTCGGCGGGACCAGCGTCTCCTTGATGGCGCGGGTCAGCGTCCAGCGCATCAGGTTCTGCGGGGCGCCCGCCTTGTCGCAGGTGCCGGACGCGCGGCCGCCGCCGAAGGGCTGCTGGCCGACGACAGCGCCGGTCGACTTGTCGTTGATGTAGAAGTTGCCCGCCGCGTAGCGGAGCTTGTCCATCGCGTCGGCGGCCGCCGCACGGTCACCGGCGATGATCGAACCGGTCAGGGCGTACGCCGAGACCGACTCCATCTGGGCCAGCATCGTGTCGTACGCGTCGTCCTCGTAGACGTGGACCGCGAGGATCGGGCCGAAGTACTCCGTGGTGAAGACCTCGTTGGCCGGGTCGGAGCACTCGATGACCGTGGGGCGGACGAAGTAGCCCACCGAGTCGTCATAGCTGCCACCCGCGATGATCTTGCAGGTCGGGTCCGTCGCCGCGCGGTCGATCGCCGCCTTGTTCTTGGCGAAGGCACGGTCGTCGATCACGGCGCCCATGAAGTTCTCAAGATTGGTGACATCACCCATCTTGATGGCGTCGACCTCGGTCGCGAACTCCTCGCGCAGGCCGCTCTCCCAGAGCGAGCGCGGGACGTACGCGCGCGAGCTCGCCGAGCACTTCTGGCCCTGGAACTCGAACGAGCCACGGGTCAGCGCCGTCTTCAGGATCGCCGGGTCGGCCGACGGGTGGGCGACCACGAAGTCCTTGCCGCCGGTCTCGCCGACGATGCGCGGGTACGACTTGAACTTCTCGATGTTGTTGCCGACCGTCTTCCACAGGTGCTGGAAGGTCTTGGTCGAGCCGGTGAAGTGGATACCCGCGAGGTCCGGGTGGCTGAGCGCCACGTCGGAGACCGCGAGGCCGTCGCCCGTCACCAGGTTGATGACGCCCTTCGGCAGACCCGCCTCCTCCAGCAGCTTCATCAGCAGCACGGCGGCGTGGGTCTGCGTCGGGGACGGCTTCCAGACCACGACATTGCCCATGAGGGCCGGGGCGGTCGGCAGGTTGCCCGCGATCGCGGTGAAGTTGAACGGCGTGATCGCGTAGACGAAGCCCTCGAGCGGGCGGTGGTCCAGACGGTTCCAGACACCCGTCGAGTTCGCGACCGGCTGCTCGGCGAGCAGGTCACGGGCGTACTTGACGTTGAAACGCCAGAAGTCGATCAGCTCACAAGGCGTGTCGATCTCGGCCTGCTGCGCGGTCTTCGACTGGCCCAGCATGGTGGAGGCCGCGAGGGTCTCGCGCCAGGGGCCGGACAGCAGCTCGGCCGCGCGCAGGATGATCGCGGCGCGGTCGTCGAAGGACATCGCGCGCCAGGCCGGGGCGGCGGCCAGGGCCGCGTCGATCGCGTCCTGCGCGTCGGCCTCGGTGGCGTTGGCGTACGTGCCGATGACGGCCTTGCGGTTGTGCGGCTGTACGACGTGGAAGCGCTCGCCGCCGCCCATCCGCTTCTCGCCGCCGATGGTCATCGGCAGGTTGATCGGGTTCCCGGACAGCTCCTTGAGCTTCGCCTCCAGGCGGGCGCGCTCCGGGGAGCCGGGAGCGTAGGAGTGAACCGGCTCGTTGACCGGCATGGGGACCTGGGTTACAGCATCCATGACGCCGAATCTCCTTAGGGGGTAGCGGGGGTGTGTGAGTCGGTTGCCAGCTCGGCCACGGGCATCGTCAGCCGTTGCGTCCTAGGCAGTCGAGTCCTAGGCAGTCGAGTCCTAGGCGGTTGAGTCATAGGCATCAGCCTCGGCTCACCAGCGAGCGCAGGAAGAACGCGAGGTTGGCCGGGCGCTCGGCGAGACGGCGCATGAAGTAGCCGTACCAGTCGGTCCCGTACGGGATGTAGACACGCATGCGATGCCCTTCGGCGACCAGACGCCGTTGCTCGGCTTCGCGGATGCCGTACAGCATCTGGAACTCGTACTCATCCAGTTTGCGCCCGTTGCGGCGGGCGAGCTCCTGACCGATGGCGACCATCCGCGGGTCGTGTGAGCCGATCATCGGGTAGCCCTGGCCCGCCATCAGGATCTTGAGGCAGCGGACGTACGCCTTGTCGACCTCGGCCTTGTGCTGGTACGCGACGGACGCGGGCTCGTTGTAGGCGCCCTTGACCAGCCGCACCCGCGAGCCTTCCCCGGCGAGTGCGTGGCAGTCGTCCTCCGTACGGAACAGATAGGACTGGACGACGGCGCCGGTCTGCGGGAAGCGCTCGCGTAGCTCGGCGAGGATCGCGAGGGTGGAGTCGACCGTGGTGTGGTCCTCCATGTCGAGCGTCACGGTGGTGCCGATCTCGGCGGCGGCCTCGACGACCGGGGTGACGTTCTTGAGGGCCAGGTCATGGCCTCCGGGGAGCGCCTGACCGAACGCGGAGAGCTTGACCGACATCTCGGCGCGCTCGCCAAGGCCGAGCGGCTTCAGGGAGTCGGTGAGCGCGAGATACGCGTCGCGGGTACGGAGTGCCTCGGCCGGGTCGGTGATGTCCTCGCCGAGGTGGTCGAGGGTGACTTCCAGGCCCTTGTCGGCCAGTCCCTGGACGGCACGCATGGACTCGTCGAGATGCTCGCCGGCGACGAAGCGGTCCACGACGGGGCGGGTGACCGGCGCGGCCGAGACGATACGACGGATGAGGTCGCTGCGCGCGGCGGCGAGGAGCACGGGACCCAGCACAGGGCACCTCCACGAAAGTGGGACGAATGTTGGCCGAACCCCGCTGGTGGGCTGCTTGGGCGCTCTCCCGAGCACCTCTGCGAACACCCCTGTGAACCCAGCGGGAACAGCACGGAGAACCACTGTGAAACCTAAGGATCGCTCCCTTCGCTAGCCATCGACAGCTGTCACGCATCCGTGTCCCGGATCTCAGACAATTGTATGAAGCGAGGGCGCCGATGCCGCAGAATGGCTGGGTGAAGGGCGACTACCAGGAACTGGTCGACGAGGTCTCGGCGCTGCTCGGCGCCCCCGCGACGCTGGAGGACCGCGATTTCGGGCTGATCGCGTTCGGTGCGCACGACAGCGACGACGACAGCGAGATGGACCCGGTCCGCACCCGGTCGATCCTGACCCGCCGCTCGACCCCGGCGGTGCGGGCCTGGTTCGAGGAGTACGGCATCGCGCGGGCGAAGGGTCCGATGCGGATTCCGGCGGCGCCGGACGCGGGGGTGTTCCGGGCGCGGCTCTGCCTGCCGGTACGCCACCGGGGTGTCGTCCACGGCTATGTCTGGCTGCTCGACACCGACCCGGGCCCTTCCGACGCCCAGCTGGCCGCGGCCATGGAGGTCACGGAGCGCATCGGTGTGCTCCTCGCGGACGAGGCGTCGGCGGGCGACGAGGTGGCCCGCGAGTTCCGCGCGGCCCTCGCCGCCGACCAGGACTGGCAGCGGGACACGGCGATGGCGGCGCTCCGGGCGGCCCTGGGGCCGGGAGCGGACGACCTGTTCGTCCTCGTCTGCGTCACGCCCTGGCCCACCGACGACGCCCGCAAGATCCCTGGCACGGTAGCGGTCTGCACACTGCCGTGGCCCGCCCCGACCACCGCCGCACCCACCCACGCCGCTCCCACCCACGCCACGCACGCCCTCGCCGCACTGGTCCGGGTGCGCTCCGCCGGGGCCCTGTCCCCCGCGCTGACCGCGGCCCACCGGCTACTGGAGTCGCTGGGCACGGGGACGGGAGCCAAGGCCGGACCCGGGGCCGGGTCTGGGCATCGGGGCGCGGCGGGAATCGGTGGGGTGCTGCGCAGGCTGGCGGGCCTGTCGACCGGATGGGCGCAGGCGGCCGCCGCCGCGCGCAGTGCCCTCGCACAGCCCGCGCTCGGCCCGGTCGCCGAGTGGTCGGCCATCGGGCCCTACCGCCTGCTCACAGCGCTACCCGCGGGCGCCGCGCGCGACCCCTCCGTACAGCCGCTGCTCTCCCCGGCCCAACTCGAACTCGCCCGCACGGCAGAGGTGTTCCTCGACCACGCCGGACAGGCGGGGCGCACCGCCGCGGCGCTCGGCATCCACCGCCAGACGCTCTACTACCGCCTGTCGCGGGTCGAGCAGCTCACCGGCCTCGACCTGGACGACGGCCAGCACCGCCTGCTCCTGCACATGGCGCTCAAGGCGGCCCGCCTGGGGTGAGCCCCTGGCTTCGAACCGGGTGCGTACGCGGGCGGGGCCGGTCACCGTGCGTACGGTGACCGGCCCCGCCGACGTGCTCCAGCGCGGGGGCTGACGCGCAGATCAGTTCGCGCGGATCAGTCCGTCAGGTTGACCGAGCGCGCTGAGGTCGCGCCGATCTCCTCGGCCAGCTCCGCGAGCACCGCGGGCGGCACCGTGTCGTCGACCGTGAGCACCGCGAGGGCCTCGCCGCCGACGTCCGCGCGGGAGACCTGCATGCCGCCGATGTTCAGCCCGGCTTCGCCGAGTACCCGGCCGACCGTGCCGACGACGCCGGGGCGGTCGGCGTAGCGCAGGACCGCCATGTGGTCGGCGAGCGCCAGGTCGATGTCGTGCTCGCCGATGGCGACGATCTTCTGCAGGTGCTTGGGCCCGGCCAGCGTGCCGGAGACCGCGATCTCCTCGCCGCCGGTGAGGGTGCCCCGCACGGTGACCATGTTGCGGTGGTCGGGCGACTCCGAGCTGGTGGTCAGCCGGACCTCGACGCCGCGCTCCTGGGCGAACAGCGGAGCGTTGACGTAGGAGACCGTCTCGTCGACGACGTCCTCGAAGACGCCCTTGAGCGCGGAGAGCTCCAGGACCTTGACGTCGTGCTGGGTGATCTCGCCGTACACCTCGACGTCGAGGCGTACCGCGACCTCGCCCGCCAGCGCGGTGTAGATCCGGCCCAGCTTCTCGGCGAGCGGCAGGCCCGGGCGTACGTCCTCGGCGATGACCCCGCCCTGGACGTTGACCGCGTCCGGTACCAGCTCACCGGCGAGCGCGAGGCGCACCGACTTGGCGACGGCGATACCGGCCTTCTCCTGGGCCTCGTCCGTGGACGCGCCGAGGTGCGGGGTGCAGACGACCTGGTCGAAGTCGAAGAGCGGGGAGTCGGTGCACGGCTCCTTGGCGTAGACGTCAAGACCGGCGCCCGCGACCCGGCCCTCCTTGAGGGCGGAGAACAGCGCCTCCTCGTCGACGATGCCGCCGCGCGCGGCGTTGACGATGCGGACGCTCGGCTTGACCTTGTGCAGCGCCTCGTCACCGATGAGACCGAGGGTCTCGGGGGTCTTGGGCAGGTGCACGGTGATGAAGTCCGAGACCTCGAGCAGCTCGTCGAGGGTCAGCAGCTTCACGCCCATCTGCGCGGCGCGCGCGGGCTGTACGTACGGGTCGTACGCGACGATCTTCATGCCGAAGGCGGACATGCGCTGGGCGACCAAGACGCCGATGCGGCCGAGACCGACGACACCGAGGGTCTTCTCGCTGAGCTCGACGCCGGTGTACTTGGAGCGCTTCCACTCGTTGTTCTTGAGCGCGGTGTTGGCCTGCGGGATGTTGCGCGCGGTGGCGATGAGCAGGCCGCAGGCGAGCTCGGCGGCGGTGACGATGTTGGACGTCGGGGCGTTGACGACCATCACGCCGGCCTTGGTGGCGGCGGACACGTCGACGTTGTCCAGGCCGACTCCGGCGCGGGCGACGACCTTCAGCTTCTTCGCGGCGGCGATCGCCTCGGCGTCGACCTTGGTCGCGGAGCGGACCAGGATCGCGTCGACGTCGGCGATGGCGGGGAGCAGCTCGGCGCGGTCCGCTCCGCTGCAGTGCCGGATCTCGAAGTCCGGACCCAGCGCGTCCACGGTGGCGGGCGACAGCTCTTCGGCGATCAGTACGACAGGTTTGGCAGGGTTCGAGCTCACGTGTGTCCTCACAAGTCCATTGCGGACGGCCGTCCCGACGGCCGCAGGCGGTGGGAGGGGAAGCGGCGCCGGGGAATTGCGGGTGCGTTCCCGCGTCGTTCGGTGCGTGCTCTCGGCGTGCCGGACGAAGGTCCTCGTAGCGGAGCTACTAGGACCTTTGGCCGGTGCGGCGAGAGTGCGTGCCGGGCGGCGTGGGGATGTGCCTGAAATTCCTCGGGGTCGCTTTGCCGCGTGGAAGACGCACGACGCTGTGGGCCTGACGCGTATGTGGTGTGCAGTCTAGTGCCGACGCGCGGCGGGTTTTCCGCCTGAGCGGAAGGATCACCCATCCGTGGTTGGACGGGCTGTCCAAAGGTGTGCGGCGGGCCGGACCGCCGGTCCGGCCCGCCGCGCTTGCCTCAGGCCTCGTCGTTGTCGACCCAGCTCATGAGCTTGCGGAGCTCCTTGCCGGTGGTCTCCAGGAGGTGGTTCTCGTCCTGCTTCTTGTACTCGTTGTACTTGGGCAGGCCGCTGTGGTACTCGGCCATCCAGTTCTTGGCGAAGGTGCCGTCCTGGATCTCGGCGAGGACCTTCTTCATCTCGGCCTTGGTGGCGTCGGTGATGATCCGCGGGCCGGTGACGTAGTCGCCCCACTCGGCGGTCTCGGAGATCGACCAGCGCATCTTCTCCAGGCCGCCCTCGTACATGAGGTCCACGATGAGCTTGAGCTCGTGCAGGCACTCGAAGTACGCGATCTCCGGCTGGTAGCCAGCCTCGGTCAGGGTCTCGAAGCCCGCCTTGACCAGCGCGGCCGTACCGCCGCAGAGGACGGCCTGCTCGCCGAAGAGGTCGGTCTCGGTCTCCTCGGTGAAGGTCGTCTTGATGACACCGGCGCGGGTGCCACCGATCGCCTTGGCGTACGAGAGCGCCAGCGCGAAGCCGTTGCCGGTGGCGTCCTGCTCGACGGCCGCGATGCACGGGACGCCACGGCCCTCTTCGTACTGGCGGCGGACGAGGTGGCCCGGGCCCTTGGGAGCGACCATGGCGACGTCGACACCGGCCGGGGGCTTGATGAAGCCGTAGCGGATGTTCAGGCCGTGGCCGAAGAAGAGGGCGTCGCCGTCCTTCAGGTGCGGGGCGATGGACTCCTCGTACACCTTCGCCTGCAGCGGGTCCGGAACCAGGACCATGATGACGTCGGCCTCGGCGGACGCCTCGGCGGGGGTCACCACGCGCAGGCCCTGCTCCTCGGCCTTGGTCTTGGACTTGGAGCCCTCGTGCAGACCGACGCGGACGTCGACGCCCGAGTCGCGCAGGGACAGCGCGTGGGCGTGGCCCTGGCTGCCGTATCCGATGACCGCGACCTTGCGGCCCTGGATGATGGACAGGTCTGCGTCGTCGTCGTAGAACAGCTCGGCCACTTGAGGTCTCTCCTTGGTGATGGCGGCAGCGGATGCCGGGTTACCCACACAGTACGTGCGGGTGGGGGGTGCGTTGACGGTCAGTCTCGGGATGCGGGACGTGGGTCGCGGGCCACGGGTCCTAGTGAGGCGACCCGCGGCCCGGGGGTCGAGAAGGCTCTCAGGCCGAGCGGTCCAGGGCGCGCAGGCTGCGGTCCGTGATGGAGCGCGCGCCCCGGCCGATGGCGATCGTGCCGGACTGGACGAGTTCCTTGATGCCGAAGGGTTCCAGCATCTTGAGCATCGCCTCCAGCTTGTCGCTCGATCCTGTGGCCTCGATCGTGACTGCCTCGGGCGAGACGTCCACGGTCTTGGCGCGGAAGAGCGAGACGATCTCGATGATCTGGGAGCGCGTCTCGTTGTCGGCGCGCACCTTCACCAGAACGAGTTCACGCGCGACGGCCGCCGCGTCCTCGAGTTCGACGATCTTCAGGACGTTGACGAGCTTGTTGAGCTGCTTGGTGACCTGCTCCAGCGGCAGATCCTCGACCTGCACCACGATGGTGATACGGGAGATGTCGGGGTGCTCGGTGACGCCGACGGCGAGCGAGTCGATGTTGAAGCCGCGGCGGGAGAACAGGGCGGCGATCCGGGCCAGGATGCCGGGCGTGTTCTCGACCAGGACGGAGAGTGTGTGCTTGGACATGGGCTTGAAGCTCTCTCTCGGCTCTCTCAGTCGTCTTCGTTGTCGCCGAAGTCGGGGCGGACACCCCGGGCGGCCATGACCTCGTCGTTGGAGGTGCCTGCGGCGACCATCGGCCACACCTGGGCGTCCTCGTGGACGATGAAGTCGACCACGACGGGTCGGTCGTTGATGGCGTTGGCCTTGGCGATCACCGCGTCCAGCTCGGCCGGGTCCTCACAGCGCATCGCGACGCAGCCCATGGCCTCGGACAGCTTCACGAAGTCCGGGACGCGGGTGCCCTTGCGGGCGCCCTCGCTGGCGCCGACCTGGGAGCCGGGGCTGCCGTGGCCGGTGTCCTCGGCGTGCAGCACGGTGTTGGAGTACCGGCCGTCGTAGAACAGGTTCTGCCACTGGCGGACCATGCCGAGCGCGCCGTTGTTGATGATCGCGACCTTGATCGGGATGTTGTTGAGCGCGCAGGTGACCAGTTCCTGGTTGGTCATCTGGAAGCAGCCGTCGCCGTCGATCGCCCAGACCGGCGCCTCGGGCTTGCCCGCCTTGGCGCCCATCGCGGCCGGGACCGCGTAGCCCATCGTTCCGGCGCCGCCGGAGTTGAGCCAGGTCGCGGGCTGCTCGTAGTCGATGAAGTGGGCGGCCCACATCTGGTGCTGACCGACGCCCGCGGCGAAGATCGTGCCCTTGGGGGCCAGCTGACCGATGCGCTCGATGACCTGCTGCGGCGCCAGGCTGCCGTCGTCGGGCTGGTCGTAGCTGAGCGGGTAGGTGTCGCGCCAGCGGTTGAGGTCGTTCCACCAGGCGGCGAATCCGCTGGCCGCCTCCTCGCCGAGCGCACCCTCGCTGTGCTCGGCCTGGACGGCCTGGACCAGGTCGGCGATGACCTCGCGCGCGTCGCCGACGATCGGCACGTCGACCGCGCGGTTCTTGCCGATCTCGGCCGGGTCGATGTCGGCGTGGATGACCTTGGCGTACGGGGCGAAGCTGTCCAGCTTGCCGGTGACGCGGTCGTCGAAGCGGGTGCCGAGCGCGATCAGCAGGTCCGCCTTCTGCAGCGCGGTGACGGCGGTGACCGCACCGTGCATGCCGGGCATTCCCACGTGCAGCTCGTGACTGTCGGGGAACGCGCCGAGCGCCATCAGTGTGGTGGTGACGGGAGCTCGGGTGAGTTCGGCGAGGACCTTCAACTCGGCGGTCGCGCCTGCCTTGAGGACGCCACCGCCGACGTACAGGACCGGGCGCTTGGCCTGGCCGATCAGCTTGGCGGCCTCACGGATCTGCTTGGCGTGCGGCTTGGTGACCGGGCGGTAGCCGGGCAGGTCGTGGGTGGGCGGCCAGCTGAAGGTCGTACGGGCCTGCAGGGCGTCCTTGGCGATGTCGACCAGGACCGGGCCCGGGCGGCCGGTCGAGGCGATGTGGAAGGCCTCGGCGATGGTGCGCGGGATGTCCTCGGCCTTGGTGACGAGGAAGTTGTGCTTGGTGATCGGCATGGTGATGCCGCAGATGTCCGCCTCCTGGAAGGCGTCCGTGCCGATGGCCTTGGAGGCGACCTGGCCGGTGATCGCGACCAGCGGCACGGAGTCCATGTGCGCGTCGGCGATCGGGGTGACCAGGTTGGTGGCGCCGGGGCCGCTGGTCGCCATGCAGACGCCGACCTTGCCGGTGGCCTGCGCGTACCCGGTGGCCGCGTGACCCGCGCCCTGCTCGTGGCGGACCAGGATGTGGCGGACCTTGCTCGAGTCCATCAGCGGGTCGTACGCGGGCATGATGGCGCCGCCGGGAATGCCGAATACCGTCTCGGCGCCGACTTCCTCGAGAGAACGAATGAGGGACTGCGCACCCGTCACATTCTCGACGGGGGCGGACTGGTGTCCTCCGGAACGGGGCCGCGGCTGCGGATGGTGGGCCCCGGTGGCCTGCTCGGTCATCGGCATTCTCTTCTCGAAGCTAAGGGTGATTTGCGAGGGTATGTGCGGTGCCAGTGCAACAAAAAACCCCTCGTGCCCGGAGGCAAGCGAGGGGAGCGCGTCGGTGCGTTCGCTGAGTCTTCACGACTCGGCTTCAGCCGACGCGCTTTCCAAGTACGAGAATTCGGGTGCGCATGACAGTGACCTTCCCTCTGGAGCCCTAGGACTGTCAAGTGGGTGGGACGGCCGTCTCATTATGTGAGCGGCCGATCGTGTCATCGATGAGCCTGACCGCGCCGTTGCCCGAACCGTTGATCACGCTGTTGACCTGGCCGTTCGTGCCGTTCTTGGTGCCGTTCTTGGTGCCGTTCCTACCGCCGCCTCCCACGGGGCCACCGACGCGCACCGGTTCGATCGGGCCATGCGGCAGGGGGTAGTGGCCCCCGGTCAGCGCACGGCGCAGCCGGTACTCGTCCAGCGGGCCGGAGAAGGCCATGCCCTGGCCGTGCGTACAGCCCATGGCGCGCAGCGCGACCACCTGCTCGGGCAGGTCGACGCCGTCCGCGACGGAGCGCAGCCCCAGATCGGCGGCGATCCGCAGCAGGCCACTGGTGATCTTGTGCAGCCGGGCGGACTCCACCACGCCCTCGACCAGGGAGCGGTCCAGCTTGAGTACGTCGACGGGGAGGCGGCGCAGTGCGGTGATCGCCGCGTGACCACTGCCGAAGCCGTCCAGCGCGATGCTGACGCCCAGCCTGCGCAGCGCGGTGAGGCGGCGCTCCAGGTCGTCGAGGGAGACCCGGGCGTCGCTGTCGGCCAGCTCGATGACCAGGGCGCCCGAGGGCAGCCCGTGCCGGGTCAGCAGCGCCTCGATGGAGCCAAGCGGCAGGGACCGGTCAAGGAGTCGGTGAGCGCTCATCCGGACGGCGACCGGGACGGCGAGTCCGCTGCGGCGGCGCTCGGCCGCCTGCTCTACGGCCTCTTCGAGCATCCAGCGCCCGAGCTCCGGGGAGCGGTCGCCCGCGGCGGCGGGCTCGGAGTCGGCGACGCGCAGGAACTCCGCGGGAGTGAACAGGATGCCCTGGGACGACCGCCAGCGGGCCTGGGCGCAGACCGAGGTGATCCGGCCGGTGTCCAAGCTGACCACGGGCTGGTGCAGCAGGGCGAACTCGCCGTCGTGCAGCGCGGAGCGCAGCCGGGTGGCCAGTTCCGACTTTCGGACGACTTCGGACTGCATCTGGGGGGCGTAGAGCACGACGCGCCCCTTGCCCGCGGCCTTGGCGCGGTACATCGCGAGGTCGGCGTTACGCAGCAGCTCGCCCGCGGTGACGCCGTGTTCGGCGAAGGCGACGCCGATGGACGCGGCCACCCGTACCTCGCGGCCGTCGATGGTGTACGGCTCGGAGAGGGCGAGCCGCAGCCGGTCGGCGAGCTCGCGGATGTGGTACTCCCGAGCGGCGCGGTCGCGGGTGCCGTCACCGAGGATGAGGGCGGCGAACTCGTCACCGCCGAGCCGGGCGGCGGTGTCCCCGGAACGTACGGAATCGGCCAGTCGCCGTGCCGCCTGCACCAGCAGCTCATCGCCCGCCTGGTGGCCGATGGTGTCGTTGACGGCCTTGAAGCCGTCGAGGTCGATGAAGAGCACGGCGGTGCCCCGGTCGCTGCTGCGTCGGCCGCCGAGTGCCTGTCCGACGCGCTTGGTGAACAGTGCGCGGTTGGGCAGGTCGGTCAGCGGGTCGTGCTCGGCGTTGTGCTGCAACTGCGCTTGCAGACGGACGCGTTCGGTGACGTCCCGGCTGTTGAAGATCAGGCCGCCCTGGTGGCGGTTGACGGTCGACTCGACGTTGAGCCACTCGCCGGATCCGGACTTGAAGCGGCATTCGATACGGGTCGTGGGCTCGTCCATGGGCCGGGCGGTGAGGAACCTGCGGATCTCGTGGGCCGCCTGGCCGAGGTCCTCCGGGTGGATGAGCATGGCCAGTTCCGTGCCGACCAGTTCCTCGGCGTCGCGGCCCCAGACTCCGGCGGCGGCCGGGCTGACGTACCGCAGGATTCCGCTGGGCGCGGCGATCATGATGACGTCGCTCGATCCCTGCACGAGGGAGCGGAAGTGGTTCTCCTTCTGGGCCAGTTCCTGGGTGAGCGAGATGTTGTCCAGGAGCATGATGGCCTGGCGTACGACCAGCGCGAGCACCACCGTGCAGGCCGTGACGAGGACGACCCGGTCGACACTGCGGCCGTTGAGTACGTTGTTCAGGATGCCCAGTGTGCAGACGGCGGCGGCCAGATACGGGGTGAGGGCGGCCAGCGAGCCACCGATCGGGCGGGTGACCTGGCCGCCGCGGCGCACCATGCTCGCCCAGTGCTCGTCGGTCCGCTCGGCGCTCCCCTGCGCGTAGGCGGTGTCCTGCACGTACGCATACCCTTCGCTGCCGGGCCGTGGCGTGACCCAGGGGGCGTAGGCCAGGAGCAGGGAGCCCGCGAACCAGCCCGCGTCCAGGATCTCGCCGGACTGATAGGTCTCCCGCAGCAGCGGTGAGGTGAACAGGGCGTCACACAGGACGGTCAGGGCGAGTGCGGCGACCGCGGTGTTGATCGCCGAGCGGTTCGCCGACGTACGCCGGAAGTGCAGCACGAGCACCATGCTGACCAGCGCGATGTCCAGCAGTGGATAGGCCAGTGAGAGCGCGGCGTGGGGGACGCTGGTGTCGTCGAACTCGGCGGTGTGCGCGAGCGCCAGGCTCCAGGACAGGGTCAGCAGGGAGCCGCCGATCAGCCAGGAGTCCAGCCCCAGACAGACCCACCCGGCCCGGGTGACCGGCCGCTTGGCCAGCACCAGCAGTCCGACGATGGCGGGCGGCGCGAAGCACAGGAAGAAGAGGTCGGCCATGCTGGGCGTCGGCACCGGAACCCGCAGCACGACCTCGTACCAGCCCCAGACGGCGTTCCCGATGGCCGCCATCGCCGAGGACAGGGCGAACAGCAGCCAGGCGGGTCGAAAGCGGCTCTGCCGGGTGCGGGCGTAGAGGAAGCAGGAGACGGCGGCCGTCGCGGCGGCCAGGCTCAGCCCGAAGTCCCCCATGATGAGGGCGAGGCGCTCGGAGCCCCAGCCGAGGGCGGAGCCCGTTGCGTAGGCCGCGCAGATCACCGCGAGCACCAACTGCGGCACCAGGCCCGTCGTCCGGCCGCCCCCGGGGGCGGCGCCGACGGCCGGCCACACACCGGGGGTGCTCACGGGGCCGCCTGGTTCTGCTGGGTCCGCGGCGTCGAGCCGCTCTGCCGGGTCCCGCTCGGCCGGGTCCCGCTCAGCTGGGTACCGCTCAGCTGGGTACCGCTCCGACAGGTCCTGGGAGTCGCCGGGCGCCGGCGCCAGCCCGTCAGGGAGCGCGAGGGTCGTCGGCGACGTCCTCGCCGCGTCGGATGGTTCGTGCATAGGCCGTGCATCGCCCGTCGCCCCCCTCGCTGTCTGATATCTCCCCGGCGCCGAACTCCGCGTGGCGCTGCCCCAGTCGGGACGATACACCAGTCTCGTCACTCAGGGACATAGCGTCTCTACGCTCCGTGACGACCAGGAAGAATGTGGGCACGGGGTGCGCATGAGCGATCGCTGAGCGTACGTAAAGCGACTGCCGCGGCGACGGCTACCCGGCGGTGAGGACGACGTTGTCCAGCGGTTCCCCGGCCACGTAGCGCGTCACCTGCCGCGCGAGCAGCCGCTTGGCACGCGGCCAGAACGCGGAGGAACTGCCGCCCACATGCGGGCTGATGAGGAGGTTCGGAGCATGCCACAGGGGGTGCCCCTGGGGCAGCGGTTCCGGGTCGGTGACATCGACGGCGGCGCTGATCCGGCCGGTCGCCAGTTCGGCGACGAGGGCCTCGGTGTCGACGACGGGGCCGCGGGCGACGTTCACCAGCAGGGCGCCGTCCTTCATCCGGGCCAGGAAGTCCGCGTTCGCCAGACCTTGGGTGGTCTCGGTGAGCGGCGTGGAGAGGATCACGACGTCGGCTTCGGGCACCAGGGAGGGCAATTCGGAGAGCGGATGTACGGCGCCGCGCGCCGTGGTGCGTCCGGAGCGCGCGACGCGCGCCACCCGCGCGCACTCAAAGGGGGCGAGCCGGTCCTCGATGGCGGCGCCGATGGACCCGTAACCCACGATCAGTACGGACTTGTCGGCGAGCGCCGGATAGAAGCCGGAGCGCCACTCCTCCCGCTGCTGCCCGCGGACGAAGCCGGGGATGTCGCGCAGCGAGGCGAGGATCAGCGCGAGCGTGAGCTCGGCGGTGGAGGCCTCGTGCACCCCCTTGGCGTTGCACAGCCGCACCCCGGGGCGCAGCAGCCCGAGTCCCGGCTGTACATGGTCGATGCCCGCGGTCAGGGTCTGGACGACGGCGAGCGACGTCATCACCGACAGGGGGCTGATGGAGACCTCGGTGGACTTCATGTAGGGGACGGCATAGAAGCCGCAGCCGGCGGGGTCCCCGGGGAAGTCCCGGTCGCCGTCCCAGTGGCGGTAGGTGGGCCCCGGCGGGAGACCGGGGACGTCCTCGGCGGGGAGCGGGAGCCAGATCTCGCCGTATGTGTTCGGGTCGTTCATGGTCAGGAGGCTATGCGACGCTGCTCCGGGCCCAGAGGTTAGTTTGGGGCCTCGGGTTTGGCAGGTGGGAGGGCACAGGCAGGTGGAGCGCAGGACGATCGGCGCGGGGGCGCTCGATGTGGGCGCGATCGGGCTCGGCTGTATGCCGATGAGCTGGGCGTACACGGGATCGCGGCAGCGTGGGGAGGAGTCGCTGCGTACCGTGCACAGCGCGCTCGACGCGGGCGTGAGCCTGCTCGACACCGCGGACATGTACGGCCCGTTCACCAACGAGCTGCTGGTGGGACGGGTGCTCCGGGAGCGCCGCGCGGACGCCTTCGTGTCGACCAAGTGCGGGCTGCTCGTGGGTGAGCAGCACATCGTGGCCAACGGCCGCCCCGGGTATGTGAAGCGGGCCTGCGATGCCTCGCTGCGACGCCTGCAGACGGACGTGATCGACCTGTACCAACTGCACCGGGCCGACCCGGAGGTGCCCGTCGAGGAGACCTGGGGCGCCATGGCGGAGCTGGTCACGGCGGGCAAGGTGCGGGCGCTCGGGCTGTGTGCGGTGGGGGCGCGTGCGGGCCGCAGGGCCGGGGCGGCGCTCCATGACGGAACGATCCGGCAACTGGAGCGCGTCCAGCAGGTCTTCCCGGTGAGCGCGGTGGAGGCCGAGCTGTCGGTGTGGTCGCCGGAGGCGCTGGACGCGCTGCTGCCATGGTGCCGGTCGCGCGGAGTGGGCTTCCTGGCGGCGATGCCGCTGGGCAACGGCTATCTGACCGGGACGCTGACGCCTGGTCAGGGCTTTGAGCCCGATGACGTACGGGCCCGCCATCCGCGGTTCACGTCCGAGATGATGGCCGCGAACCAGCCGGTGGTGGCCGGGCTGCGGCGGGTCGCCGAGCGGCACGGACCCGAGGTGACCCCGGCTCAGGTGGCGCTGGCCTGGGTGTTGACGCGGGGGCGGCAGGTGGTGCCGGTACCCGGGGCCAAGCGGGAGCGGTGGGCGGTGGAGAACGCCCGGGCCGCGTCGCTGGAGCTGACCGCGGCGGATCTGACGGAGATCGCGGAGCTGCCCGCGGCGCAGGGGTCGTGGGACTGACCTCGTCCCCTTCCGGCGCGAGTGAACGGGAACCTTTGGGGCGGCCGCGGTGTATGAAGAGGAGAAGGAGTCAACGGCCACCGCCGAAGGGACTGCAATCGTGCGACGTACTGCTGTGGCTGCCGTAGGAGTCACCACCGCGCTGCTCCTCGCGGCGGGCTGCACATCGGACAGTGACGACGGGCCGGTCTTCCCAGGGAAGGACGACAGCGCGGCGCCGAGCGGCCCGTCGCCCTCGGGCGTCGCGGATCAGGCACCGCCCGCCACGGGGTCGGCGAAGGTCGTGGACACCGTCACCGAGGACCTTGAGTCGCCCTGGGGGCTGGCTCCGCTGCCCGACGGCGATCTGCTGGTCTCCTCGCGGGACGAGGGAACGATCACCCGGGTCGACGGGGACAGCGGGAGGAAGACCGAGCTCGGCTCGGTGTCCGGAGTCGACCCCGGCGGCGAGGGCGGCTTGATGGGCCTGGCTCTCTCCCCGTCGTTCGCCTCCGACCGCATGGTGTACGCGTACTTCACCACGGCGTCGGACAACCGCATCGCCCGGATGCGGTACGACGAGGAGCGGCCCGACGGCAGGCAGCTCGGCGAGCCCTCCACGGTCCTGCGGGGCATCCCCAAGGGCATCAACCACAACGGCGGGCGGATCGCCTTCGGCCCGGACAAGATGCTCTACGCCGGAACCGGCGAGACGGGCGACCCGGACCTGGCGCAGGACAAGGAGTCGCTGGGCGGCAAGATCCTGCGGATGACCCCGGACGGCCAGCCCGCCGAGGGGAATCCGGAGGCGGACTCGGTGGTGTACTCGTACGGTCACCGCAATGTGCAGGGCCTCGCCTGGGACAAGGACAAGCGACTGTGGGCGTCCGAGTTCGGCCAGAACACCTGGGACGAGCTGAACCTGATCGAGGCGGGCGAGAACTACGGCTGGCCGGAGGTGGAGGGCGGGGCGACGGGCGACGGTGGGGGCGGGGGCGAGTTCACCGATCCGGTCGTGCAGTGGAAACCGTCCGAAGCCTCGCCGAGCGGCATCGCCTGGGCCGATGGGTCGGTCTGGATGGCGGGGCTGCGCGGGCAGCGGCTGTGGCGCGTCCCGCTCGACGGAACTGAGCCGGTGGCCAAGCCGCAGGCGTTCCTGGCGGACGAGTACGGGCGGCTGCGGACGGTGGTGTCGGCGGGCGACGGCAAGCTGTGGGTGGTCACGAATGAGACGGACTCGCGGGGAACGCCCGAGGAAGGCGATGACCGGATCCTGCTCGTGGAGATCGAATAGATCGAATAGGTGGTGGGAGGCACGATGTTCAACATGTTCGAGGAGTTGTTCTCTCCGGGACGCAAGCACACCAACGAGGAGCGCAAGCGCCTGGAACTCACCCGGGTCGACCTGAACGACGCCGACCCGGGAAACGGCCCGATAGACCTCACCTCGGGCAAGGTCACCGTCCGCCTGCCGACCCGGCAGGCGGACGACGGCTGACAAACAGATCAGGCCCCTGCGCGCTGCGGCTCGGCGGGGAACAGCCGTAGGCGGTGGGCCAGGGCCGCTGCCTCGCCTCGGCCGGAGACGCCCAGCTTGGCGAGGATGTTGGAGACGTGGACGCTCGCCGTCTTCGGGGAGATGAAGAGTTCCTCGGCGATCTGGCGGTTGCTGCGGCCGACCGCGACGAGGCTGAGCACGTCCCGCTCCCGGCTGGTGAGGCCAAGCGACTGGGCCGGGTCGTCGGGGGCCTGGGCGGGGGCGGGCACCGACGGCGCCGGTCCGGACAGGGTGAGCCGGGCGCGCTGGCTGAGCTGGGTGATGTCCTCGGCGAGCGGTCGGGCGCCGAGCCGCTCCGCCACCTCGCGGGCCTGGCCGAGCAGCCCGGCGGCCCTGCGGCGTGCGGCGTCGTCCGGGGCGGCCGAGAGCAGGGCTTCGGCGAGGCGGTGCTGTACCTGGGCCAGGTCGTAGGGGCGCTCCAGGGGCTGGAAGGTGTCGAGTGTCTCGTCCCAGTCGGCGACCGTGTCGCGTCCCTCGGCGCGCAGGAGTTCGGCGCGGACCCAGCGCTCGTATCCCTTCCAGACGGGCACCAGGGTCGCCACGGGCTTGGCGACGGCCCGGATACGTGCGATGGCCTCGCCGCGGCCGGGCTCGGCCGCGGGCAGCCCACGGGCGGCGGCCTCCGCCTGGGCGGCGACCAGGAGCAGCGGCCAGACATAGCGCCGCGCGCCTGCGGGAAGGCCGTGCTGGGCTGCCTTGGCCAGGCCGTCCCGGACATCCTGAAACCGGCCCCCGGCTGCGGCGATGGACATCTCCAGGCGGGCCAGCGGAATGACGTCCTGCGGTACGGGGTCATGGCTGCCGAAGTGCTCGCGGGCCGCCTCGAGTTCCGTTGCCGCCGTGGCCACGTCTCCCCGGGCCAGCGCCAGGCTCGCGAGCAGCCGGGACGCCGTGCCCCGTGGGTGACGGCTGGTCGACTTGCGACGGGCCCACAGCGCGGCCTTGGCGGACTCCTGGAACCGGCCGAGAGACAGGAGTGACTCGGCCTTGTTGGCCAGGAGCCAGGCCTTGGCGTCCAGCCCTCGGTACGCGCGGCAGCGTTCGGTGCCCTCGGTGGCTATCTCGACCGCTTCGCTCGAACGCCCGACGCCTTCCAGCTCGGATGTGAGGTTGATGTAGCTGCGGCCGGTCTGCGAGGCCAGGCCCTGCTCGACCACGCGCTTCTTGACGTCGTACATCTCGGCGAGTCCGGTGTCGATGTCGCCAGCGTCCACCAGGATGCCGCCGTAGGTGAGCCGCGCGTGCAGTTCGATGCGCTCGGCACCCAGCATGCGCGCGTACTCGACGGCACGCTCGGCCGCCTCCAGGCTCTCCGCTCCGGGTTCATGCAGCATGCCCCAGGCGGCGGCGACGGACAGCACTTCGGCGTGCACTTCGGACGGCGGCAGGCCACGCACCAACTCCTGCGCGGCGGCGATCTCCTGCCAGCCGTCGCTGCGGCCCAGGGCGGAGCACAGCCAGGAACGCTGCACCCAGAACCACGCCGACCGCAACGGGTCGCTCGCGTCGTCCAGCAGCCGCAGGGCCTGCTTGGTGATCTTCAGGGCGCGCTCCCGCTCGCCGCAGAGCCGCCCCGCGACGGTCGCTTCGGCCATCAGGTCCAGGTAGCCGAGCGGGGTGGTCTCGGGGTCGCAGCCGCAGGGCGGGTACGCCTCGGCGTAGTCCACGGGGCGCAGGGCGTCCCGTACCTCCTGCGGCACGTCCTCCCACAGCTCCATCGCGCGCTCCAGCATCCGTAGTTGCTCGGAGTGCGCGTGGCGGCGCCTGGCCTCGACGGAGGCGCGCAGCACGGCGGGCAGGGCCTTGGCCGCGTCGTGGGCGTGGTACCAGTAGCTGGCCAGGCGCGGGGCACGCTGATCGGCGCGGACCAGCGAGGGGTCCTCTTCCAGGGCCTCGGCGTAGCGGCGGTTGAGCCGGGAGCGCTCGCCGGGCAGCAGGTCGTCGCTGACGGCCTCGCGGACCAGGGAGTGCCGGAAGCGGTAGCCGTCGCCGTCGTCGCTGGCCAGCAGGATGTTGGCGCCAACCGCCGACCGTAGGGCCTCGATCAGGGTGTCCTCGGTGAGGCCCGCGACGGCGGCCAGGAGTGCGTACTCGACCGTGGAGCCGCCTTCGGCGACGAGCCGGGCGATGCGCTGGGTGTGCTCGGGCAGTGCCTCGACCCGGACGAGAAGGAGGTCGCGGAGAGTGTCGGGCAGGCCTGTGGTGCAGCCCTCGTCCTGGGCGGCGGCCAGTTCCTCCACGAAGAAGGCGTTGCCGTCGGAGCGCTGGAAGACCTGGTCCACCAGGGATTGGTCCGGCTCGGCCGCCAGGATTCCGGCCAACTGGCGGCGGACTTCCAGCGGGGTGAAGCGGGCCAGCTCGATCCGCCGGACGGTGCGCAGCCGGTCCAGCTCCGCGAGCAGGGGGCGCAGCGGATGGCGGCGGTGGATGTCGTCCGCGCGGTAGGTGGCGATGACGACGAGACGGCCACGGTGCAGGGTGCGGAACAGGTACGAGAGTAGATGGCGGGTCGAGGCGTCGGCCCAGTGCAGGTCCTCGATGACAAGAACGACGGTGCGCCGCGCGGCGATCCGCTCCAGGAGGCGGGCGGTCAGCTCGAAGAGGCGGGCGGTGCCCTCCTCGTCACTGGGGCCCGACCTGGCGTACGGCCCCCGGCTCACTTCGCCGATCTCGGGCAGCAGCCTGGCCAGTTCCTCCTCCTGGCCGTCGGCGGCGGCGGCCAGTTCGTCGGGCAACTGTCTGAGCAGGGAACGCAGCGCGGTGGAGAAGGGAGCGAACGGCAGCCCCTCGGCGCCTATTTCGACGCAGCCGCCGAGCGCCACGACGGCGTCCTCCCGGCAGGCCCCGGCGGAGAACTCCTCGATGAGCCGGGTCTTGCCGACCCCGGCCTCACCTCCCACCAGCAACGCCTGCGGCTCGCCCGCGGCGGCGCGGGCGAGCGCATCGTTCAGGGTGGCCAGCTCACTTGTGCGGCCGACGAACACGGGGCTGAGGGACCTGTTTTCCACAGCGTTGAGCATCGCACAGGGGTCTGACAGCGCGGCACTCGTTTTCGGCGCTCCCGAGCACCTCGGGCGCCTGCCGGAAACCCGCGCGCCCGCAGGTCGTGGACCTGCGGGCGCGGGGATGGCGGACGGTGGGATGGCGGACAGTGAGCGGGCGGGCGGTGGGATGGCGGGCCAGGGGGTCGCCGTGTCCTGGCCCGCCTGGGCCCGGCTCACGCGGCGCGGGCGAAGCGTGACCGCCAGGACCGCGCTCTCACCTGCCCTTCGGGTTCTTGCTCGGCGATGTCGCGACCGGTGCGGGCCTGGGCGGCCAGGCGGTGGGCGTCGGCCTCGCGGCGCAGGTCGGCCTGGCGGATCTGGTGCAGCGCGTACGTGTACATCTTGGTCTCCCCCGGTGGGTTGTCGTATCGCTCTCTGCGATGTCTCCACTTTCGCCTCCCAGGGGGTACCGCCACATCGGGAGATCGCCGCATCTCTGACGGGACCAGGGCCTTAGGCCGCCCTAGGAGGAGTCCTAGGACGGTCCTGGGGCGGCCTAAGGCCCCGGCCGCCAAACCGCCATCCGCCTTAGGCGGATGGCAGGCCGAGGATCAGACCCGCGTACTTGGCGATGGCCAGCAGCAATCCCAGCACGCCGAGTACCACCCCGGCCCAGGCGACGGACGTGACCCAAGGAGCCTGAACTCGCCCGGAGGTGCCGAACGCGGGCCTGGCCAGCACCACGGCTCCCACCACCAGCGCGGCCAGCGCGAAGGCGCCGCCGATCAGGGCGGTGAGCTGCCAGGAGTCGCCGTACATGGCCTGGATCTGCTGGGCGACGCTGGCGCTCTGCTGGGTCTCCAACTGGCCGATCAGCGTGGAGCGGGCGGCGGCGACCGTGCCGACCCAGCTGCCGGTCATCGCCACGACCGCGAGTCCTACGGAGACGATCGCGGCCGCGCCCTGGCCGACTCCCGTACGGGGCTTGTCGCCGACCACGGCTGAAAGCTCGGCGTCGTCGGCGTCGTCGGCGTCGTCGCTGTCGCTGTCGGCGGTGTCGTCGAGCGGGGCTTCCGCCTCGCTCGCGTGGTCGGTGTCGGTGTCGGTGTCGGTGTCAGTAGCGTGCCCGGGCTCGTTCTCGGCCTCAGCCTCGGTGGCGTTCCCGTCCGCGCTAGCGGCTTTGTCCTGGTTCGTCGCAGTCGTCATACGGCGCACGCTAGGTGCCCCGCCTGAGAGCTTCCTTCACACCAGGCCTCCCGTCTGAGAGAGGCCTTAACGCCCCAGGCCACTAGCGGGACGCGCCCACCTCGACCCGCTCCGGCTCCTCGCCCTCCCGCTGCCCGGGAAGCACCGGCGTACGGAGGTCGGGCGGCTCGATACTGATCCTCGGCAGCCACCGGTCCAGCCACTTCGGCAGCCACCAGTTCGCGCCGCCGAGCATGTGCATCAGCGCGGGCACCAGCAACGTCCGCAGCACGAACGCGTCCAGCGCGACTGCCGCCGCCAGCGCGATGCCGAACATGGCGATCACCCGGTCACCGCTCAGCACGAACGCCAGGAAGACCGAAATCATGATCACGGCCGCCGAGTTGATCACCCGGCTGGTCTCGGCGAGGCCGACGCGTACCGCCCGCCGGTTGTCGCCGGTCTCCAGCCACTCCTCGTACATCCGGCTGACCAGGAAGACCTGGTAGTCCATCGAGAGCCCGAAGAGTACGGACACCATGATGACCGGCAGGAACGGCTCGATCGGCCCAGCCCGCCCGAGGCCGAGCAGCTCACTCCCCCAGCCCCACTGGAAGATCGCGACCACCACGCCGAACGACGCGGCGACCGCGGCGACGTTCATCGCGGCGGCCTTGAGCGGGATGCCGATGGACCGGAACGCGAGCAGCAGGAGCAGGCTTCCGAGGCCGATCACGACCCCCACGAAGAGAGGCAGCTTCCCGATGATGACCTCGGCGAAGTCGTCGTAGCTCGCGGTGATCCCCCCGACGTACGTGTCGACCGACGCTCCGGCCCCCGGCAGCACCTCGTCGCGCAACTGGCTGACCAGGTCGCTGGTGGCCTTCGACTGCGGAGCCGAATCGGGGACGACGGTCAGGAAGCCGATCTCGCCGTTCGGGGCGTACGTCACCGGGGTGACCGATGCGACGCCATCCGTGTCCCGCAGCGTGTCACCGAGCCGGTCGAGAGCGACCGTGCCCTGCGGGCCGTGAACCTCGCCGACGACGGTCAGCGGCCCGTTCACGCCGGTGCCGAAGCCCTCGGCGAGCAGGTCGTAGGCCTGCCGGGTGGTGGCGCTCGTGGGGTTGTTGCCCTGGTCGGATGTGCCGAGCCGGAGCGAGAGCGTGGGCAGCGCGAGCGCGGCCATCAGCAGCAGCGCGAGCGCGCCCAGCGCCTTGGGGCGGCGCTCCACGAACGCCGACCAGCGGGCGGCGAAGCCGGTGGGAAGCTCGGGCTGCGGGCCGTGCTCGTCGAGCCGTCGGCGCTCACGCCGGGACAGCGCCCGGGGTCCGATGAAGGAGAGCAGGGCGGGCAGCAGCGTCACCGACGCCGCGACGGTGAGGAGGACGGTGAGCGAGGCGGCGATCGCCACGCCGTTGAGGAAGTTCAGCCGCAGGATCAGCATCCCCAGGAGCGCGATACACACGGTGGCGCCCGCGAAGACGACCGCGCGCCCGGTGGTGGCGACCGCGTTCTCGGCCGCCTCGCGCACCGGAAGGCCGCGTTTGAGGCCACGTCGGTGCCGGGTCACGATGAACAGCGCGTAGTCGATACCGACGCCGAGGCCGACGAGCATGCCGAGCATCGGGGCGAAGTCGGCGACCGTCATCAGATGGCCGAGCAGTACGGTGCCCGCGTACGCCGTACCGACGCTGACCAGCGCGGTGGCGATCGGCAGCATACTGGCGGCGAACGAGCCGAACGCGAGGAAGAGGACAACGGCGGCGACGGCGACTCCGACGGCCTCCGCGATATGCCCGCCCGGCGCCTCGGTGACCCCTATGGCCGTGCCGCCGAGTTCCACCTGCAGGCCATCGGCCTCGGCGGCCTTGGCGGTCTTGACGACGGTCGCCACCTGGGCCTCGTCGAGCTCGTTGGCGGGCTTGTCGAAGGCGATGGCGGCGTAGGCGGTGTGCCGGTCCTGGCTGATCTGCGCCTCGCCCGCCGCGTGGTACGGGCTGGTGACGGAGGCGACGCCGGGCAGTTCCGCGACCTTGTCCAGCGTCTCGGCCATCGTGTGCTGGACGTCGACGGCGCGCACCGTGCCCTGGTCCGTGTGCCAGACGATAGTGCCGGTTTCGCCACCGAGGTCGGGGAAGCCGGACTTCAGCAGTTCGGTGGCGCGGCCCGAGTCAGTGCCGGGGACCTTGTAGTCGTTCGAGTACGCGGACCCGGCGATCTGGGCGGCGGCGCTGACGCCGCCCAGGGCGAGCAGCCACAGAAGAACGGTGACGAGTCGGTGCTGTACGCACCACCGTGCGATGACTGCCACGCAGTTGCTCCCTGTGTTCGTTATCCGCGGCGGGAAACAGCCCGTGACGTACGCACGCTCGCACCCGTTCCTCGCCCACTTTTACAGTAGGAAGAGATCATTTGTCCTTTTCGTGTTTCTCTTCACAGCGCGAAGGGCGGTGCACCGGTTGATCCGGTGCACCGCCCTCGCTCACACGACGCGTGGCGTCAGCCCTCGACGCCCAGCTTCTGCAGGATGAGTTCCTTGACGCGGGCCGCGTCCGCCTGGCCGCGGGTGGCCTTCATGACGGCGCCGACCAGCGCACCGGCCGCGGCGACCTTGCCGCTACGGATCTTGTCCGCGATCGCCGCGTTGGCCGCGATCGCCTCGTCCACGGCCGCGGTGAGCGCGCCCTCGTCGGAGACGACCTTCAGACCGCGCTTCTCGACGACGGTGTCCGGGTCACCCTCACCCTTGAGTACGCCGTCGATGACCTGGCGGGCCAGCTTGTCGTTCAGGTCGCCCGCCGCGACCAGCGCGGTGACCCGGGCGACCTGGGACGGGGTGATCGCCAGCTCGTCCAGCGCACGGCCGGACTCGTTGGCGCTGCGGGCCAGCTCGCCCATCCACCACTTGCGGGCGGACGCGGCGTCCGCGCCCTCCTCGATGGTGGCGGCGATCAGGTCGACCGCGCCCGCGTTGAGGATCGACTGCATGTCGTGCTCGGAGACGCCCCACTCCTCGCGCAGCCGGTTGCGGCGCACCCGCGGCAGCTCGGGGAGACCCTTGCGGAGCTCCTCGACCCACTCGCGCGCGGGAGCCACCGGGACCAGGTCCGGCTCCGGGAAGTAGCGGTAGTCCTCGGCGTTGTCCTTGATCCGGCCCGCGGTCGTGGAACCGTCTTCCTCGTGGAAGTGCCGGGTCTCCTGGACGATGGTGCCGCCCGACGACAGGACGGCCGCGTGCCGCTGGATCTCGTAGCGGGCCGCGCGCTCGACGCTGCGCAGCGAGTTGACGTTCTTCGTCTCGCTGCGCGTACCGAAGGTCTCGGTGCCGTGCGGACGCAGCGACAGGTTGACGTCGCAGCGCATCTGGCCCATCTCCATCCGGGCCTCGGAGACGCCCAGCGCCTTGATCAGCTCGCGCAGCTCGGCGACGTACGCCTTGGCGACCTCGGGTGCGCGCTGGCCCGCGCCCTCGATCGGCTTGGTGACGATCTCGATGAGCGGGATTCCGGCGCGGTTGTAGTCCAGCAGGGAGTGCGAGGCGCCGTGGATACGGCCGGTCGCGCCACCGACGTGGGTCGACTTGCCGGTGTCCTCCTCCATGTGGGCGCGCTCGATCTCGACGCGGAAGACCTCGCCGTCCTCCAGCTGGACGTCCAGATAGCCGTTGAAGGCGATCGGCTCGTCGTACTGCGAGGTCTGGAAGTTCTTCGGCATGTCCGGATAGAAGTAGTTCTTCCGGGCGAAGCGGCACCATTCGGCGATCTCGCAGTGCAGCGCGAGGCCGATCTTGACGGCGGACTCGACGCCGATCGCGTTGACGACCGGGAGGGAGCCGGGCAGGCCGAGGCAGACGGGGCAGGTCTGCGAGTTGGCGTCGGCACCGAGCTCGGTGGAGCAGCCGCAGAACATCTTCGTCTTGGTGCCGAGCTCGACGTGGACCTCAAGGCCCATGACGGGGTCGTACGTCGCCAGAGCGTCCTCGTACGACGCCAGGTCAGTCGTGACAGTCACGGTGAAACTTTCCCTCTCAGCCCAGCAGGACGTCGTCGTCGCCCAGGCGCTTCAGCTCGCGGTAGAGCAGAGCGATGCCGGTGGCGATGGCGGCGGCGGAGACGACGGCGTCGACCAGCTGGAGCGTGTCGTGCTCATTGCGGGCCTTCTTGGCCCGCTTGATCACGCTGATCGCGCCGAACGCGGTGGTGCCGATGGACAGATACGTACCGGCCTTGGACTTCTTGAAGCCCTTGGCCTTGGCCAGCGTGCTCACAGCGACGGAGCCTCCTCTAGCAGCGGGTGGCCCCACTTTTCCACGAAGGCCGCCTCGACGGCAGCTCCGACCCTGTACAGCCGGTCGTCCTTCATGGCGGGGGCGATGATCTGCAGACCGACCGGAAGGCCGTCCTCCGGCGCGAGGCCGCAGGGCAGCGACATGGCGGCGTTGCCCGCCAGGTTGGTCGGGATGGTGCACAGGTCGGCAAGGTACATCGCCATCGGGTCGTCCGCGCGCTCACCGATCGGGAAGGCGGTGGTCGGCGTGGTCGGGCTGACCACCACGTCCACCTGCTCGAAGGCCTTCTCGAAGTCCTGGGTGATCAGGGTGCGGACCTTCTGGGCGCTGCCGTAGTACGCGTCGTAGTAGCCGGAGCTGAGCGCGTACGTGCCGAGGATGATGCGGCGCTTGACCTCGTCGCCGAACCCGGCCTCACGGGTGAGCGCGGTGACGTCCTCGGCGGACTTGCTGCCGTCGTCGCCGACCCGCAGGCCGTAGCGCATGGCGTCGAAGCGGGCCAGGTTGGACGAGCACTCGGAGGGCGCGATCAGGTAGTACGCGGAGAGGGCGAGGTCGAAGGACGGGCAGTCCAGCTCGACGATCTGGGCGCCCAGCTCCTTGAGCAGCTCGACGGACTCGTCGAAGCGCTGCATCACACCGGCCTGGTAGTGCTCGCCGCGGAACTGCTTGACGACGCCGACGCGCATGCCCTGGACCGAGCCGTTACGGGCCGCCTCGACGACCGGCGGGACCGGGGCATCAATGGAGGTGGAGTCCATCGGGTCGTGGCCCGCGATCGCCTCGTGCAGCAGGGCCGCGTCCAGGACCGTACGGGCGCAGGGGCCGCCCTGGTCGAGGCTGCTGCTGAACGCCACCATGCCGTAGCGGGAGACGCCGCCGTAGGTCGGCTTGACGCCGACTGTGCCGGTGACGGCGGCGGGCTGGCGGATGGAGCCGCCGGTGTCGGTGCCGATGGCGAGCGGGGCCTCGAAGGAGGCGAGGGACGCGCTGGAGCCGCCGCCGGAGCCGCCGGGGATGCGGGTGAGGTCCCAGGGGTTGCCGGTCGGCCCGTAGGCGCTGTTCTCGGTGCTGGACCCCATGGCGAACTCGTCCATGTTGGTCTTGCCGAGGATGACGACGTCGGCGTCCTTGAGCTTCTTGGTCAGCGTCGCGTCGTACGGCGGGACCCAGCCCTCGAGGATCTTCGAGCCGACCGTGGTCGGCATGTTCATGGTGGTGAAGATGTCCTTGAGCGCGAGAGGTACTCCGGCCAGCGGGCCGAGCTTCTCGCCGCTGGCCCGCTTCTCGTCGACGGCGCGGGCCTGCGCGAGGGCGCCCTCACGGTCGACGTGCAGGAACGCGTGCACCTTCTCGTCGACGGCCTCGATCCGGGCCAGGTGGGCCTCGGTGACCTCGACGGCGGTGAGCTCGCCGGAAGCGATCTTCGCGGCGATCTCGGCCGCGGTGAGCCGGATGATCTCGGACTTGCTGTCCGTCATATCTGTCATGTCCGTCATGGTGATTAGTCCTCCCCCAGGATCTGCGGCACCTTGAAACGCTGCTGCTCCTGGGCCGGGGCGCCGGAGAGCGCCTGCTCGGGGGTGAGCGACGGACGGACCTCGTCCGCGCGCATGACGTTGGTCAGCGGCAGCGGGTGGGAGGTCGGCGGTACGTCTTGGTCGGCGACCTCGGAGACGCGGGCGACCGCGCCGATGATGTCGTCGAGCTGGCCGGCGAAGTGGTCGAGCTCTTCGCCCTTCAGCTCCAGACGCGCCAGCCGTGCGAGGTGGGCGACCTCCTCGCGCGTGATGCCAGGCATGCGGATCCTCACGGGGTGACTGTGATGGTGTTGGGGCCAATCCTATGGGCCCAGGCCCCATGCCCGTGAAACGGTTAACCGGCGCGACGCCGATCGTGCTCCCAGGGCTGAGCCAATCCCGCGGCACGAGCTGCCCGACCCCACCGCGCCGAGCGTCCCGACACCGGCCTGCGGCCGGGGTCTCCGCACCCACTCGCCCGTATGCAGGGGCGCGGGAGCGAGGGCACTGGACGCCGCAGTCGCCGACGGCGCTGCGCCCCCCACACACAAGGGCCACCCGCACCCGACAACGCAACCCGCACGGGTGGTGCGGGTGGGAACCACGCCCGGCCGCAGGCCGGGCACACCCACCACCGGCCCGAGGCCACCAACGACACACACAGCCGACGCGCCGCAGGCACACCCGCCCCACAGGGCGCACCCGTCTCCGCAGGGGGCACCCCTCTCCGGAACGCGCCCCGGCGCAGCCGAGCGGCTAGTTCACAACTTGGCCGGACGGCCGCTCCGCCTCCTGCGGCGGGGCGGCGGCCCCCGCGTCGGCCTCCGCCGCAGCGGCCCGCGCCGCCGCCAGCAGTTCGGCGGGCCGCTGCCACCCGCGCGACCCCCGCGCCCGTAGCCACGCCGTGGTCTCCTCGGGCGGCATCGCCGCGGCGACCAGCCATCCCTGCACGGCGTCGCAGCCAAGGTCCCGCAGCCGCTCCCAGGTCTCGTCGTCCTCGACGCCCTCGGCGACGACCAGCAGGCCGAGGGAATGCGCCAGGTCGACCGTGCAGCGGACGATCTCCGCGTCCTCGTTGTCGACGGCGAGCCGCGCCACGAAAGACCGGTCGATCTTGAGTTCGCTCACCGGAAGCCGCCGCAGGTGCACCAGTGAGGAGTACCCGGTCCCGAAGTCGTCGAGCGACATCTTCACGCCGTGCCCGGTGAGCCCCGCCATCGTGTCCGCGGCCCGCTGTGGGTCCTCCAGCAGCACATGCTCCGTTATCTCCAGTTGCAGCGCGCCCGCCGGGACCCCGTGCCGGGCGAGCCGCGCGGCGACCGAACCGGCGAATCCCGGCGTGTGGACGTCCCGTGGCGAGACGTTGACGGCGACCGGCACCTTCAGGTCCTGCGCCTGCCAGCGCGCGACCTGGGCGAGCGCGGTGTCCAGCACGTACTCGGTCAGGTGGGGCATCAGCCCCGACGACTCGGCGATCGCGATGAACTCGTCCGGCGGCACCTTCCCCCGCTCCGGATGCACCCAGCGCACCAGCGCCTCAAGCCCGGCCACCTGGCCGTCGAAACGGACCTTGGGCTGGTAGTGCAGCTCGACCTCGTTGGCGTCCAGGGCGCGGCGCAGGTCGCCCAGCAGGCCCAGCCGGTCAGGCGTGTTGGAGTCCCGCTTGGACTCGTAGACCTCCACGCCCGTACGGTCCCGCTTGGCCTGGTACATCGCCACGTCGGCCCGCCGCAGCAGCCCCTCCGCGTCGACGGCGTGGTCAGGGAAGACGGCGAGCCCGGCGCTGGCTTCGAGCACCAGGGTCAGCCCGTCCAGGTCGAGCGGCGAACTGAGCTCGGCGACCAGCGTGCGTGCCACCCGCTGCGCGCTGGTCGTGGAGTCGCAGGTCGGCAGGAGTACGGCGAACTCGTCGCCGCCGAGCCGCGCGGCCTCCGCCCCGCGCGGCAGTGCCTGCCGCAGCCGGTCAGCGATCTGCAGCAACAGCCGGTCGCCCGCGAGGTGTCCGAGCGTGTCGTTGACGGAGCGAAAGCGGTCCAGATCGATCAGGACGAGCGCGGAGCGCGCGCCGACCCGCTCGGCGTCGTCCAGGGCGGTCCAGGTCCGGTCCAGGAGCCACTGCCGGTTGGGCAGCCCGGTGAGCGGGTCGCGCAGTTGCTCCTCGGCTCTGGCCCGGGCGATCCACAGCGTGGAGTCGAGCGCGATCAACGGGACCGCGAAGAGCGGCAGCAGGACCGGCAGCGCGACGGCGACCACGCAGATCAGTGGCGCGATGCCGAGCAGCGCCACACCCACCAGGCCCTGCCTGACCAGCGCCGGACGGGCGACGTTCGGCAGCCCTACGGGGCGCGGCGCGTGGACGTACCACACCAGCAGGCGGGTCACCACGAGATACGCGGCCGCCGCCAGAGCCACCTCGGGGATGGTCCAGAGGCTCCAGCTCTCTGGTTCCCAGGGGTGTTCCGCCGAGGGGTGCTTGCCGAAGGCGTGGAGCACCAGGGCGCCCGCGCCGATCCCCAGGACGTCGACCGCGCCGTGCACCATGCTCTGGCGTCTGCGGCCGCTGCGCACCGCGCCGACCAGAACGACCACGGTGAGGCTGACCATCGCGGCCGGAACCCAGCCGTAGAGCAGCAGGACGGCGAGGCTGAGGGCGGCGCCCGAGCCGGTGCCGCCCCACCAGCGCTCGCGGCCGAGTGCGACCAGGTGGGCCACGATGATGCCGGTGAGCACGGCGAGGGACCAGCCAGCGGCCGATCCCGGGAATAAGGCCTGGCCGTCGGAGAGCGTGCGGAGGAGTCCCACCGCTAACAAGGCAGTGGCCCCGGCCACGACAGCGACCGGGAGGAATCGGTGCGTCCGCGAGGCCTGCGTGGCACTCTCGGTCGGTTGCATCGGCATCTTCTCGCCTACTGGTAGGGTGAGTTCGCCCTTTGGGCGGCATTTCAGCCGTTTCGGTCTACCGCAGAGGCTGCGGTACGTGAAGTCTGCGGAGCTCGTGTAAACCCCGCCCTGCGAGGGCTGGACTCCCTCCGCTCTCGGAGACCGAGAACCCACCACCCGATGAGGCACGGCAGGCGCACACTTCAACAGTAGGCCGCAGAAGGCGTCCAGGGGCGGCGGTCGTTCACGGTTGCCCGAATGCGACCCGGCCACCCGTATGCATCTGGTATGCGCTGAACGGGTGGCCTTCAACCGCTACTCGCCGGTCGAATCCTCCGTCGGCAGCGCCACTTCACGGGCGGCGTCCGGACCCTGTTCCAGCAGGACAGTGAGGCCCTCTTCGTTGAGGACCGGAACCTTCACCTGCATCGCCTTGTCGTACTTCGACCCGGGGTTGTCCCCCACCACGACGAAGGACGTCTTCTTGGAAACTGACCCTGTCACCTTCGCGCCCTGGCTCTGCAGCGCCTCTTTTGCGCCATCCCGTGTATGCCCCTGCAAGGTGCCGGTGACAACTACCGTAAGGCCCTCCAGCGGCCGCGGGCCGGTGTCCTCGGCGCCTTCCTCCTCAAGCCGCACTCCCGCGGCCTGCCACTTGCGCAGGATCTCCCGGTGCCACTCCTCCGCGAACCACTGCTTGAGCGAGGCGGCGATCCGCGCCCCGACTCCCTCCACCGCGGCCAGTTCCTCCTCGCTCGCCTGCTCGATCCGCTCCAGGGAGCGGAACTCGCGGGCCAGCGCCTCGGCGGCCACCGGTCCGACGTGGCGGATGGACAGGCCCGTGATGATCCGGGCGAGCGGGCGCTCCTTGGCCGCCGCGATGTTCTCCAGCATCGCCAGCGTGTTGGCCTTGGGCTCGCCCTTCTGGTTGGCGAAGAAGGTGACGATCTTCTCCTCACCGGTCTTCGGGTCCCGCTTGGGCAGTCCGCTGTCCTGGTCGAGTACATACGACTTGATGGGCAGCAGCTGCTCGACGGTCAGGTCGAACAGGTCGCTCTCGTCGCGCAGCGGCGGCTCGGCGGGCTCCAGTGGCTGAGTGAGGGCGGTCGCCGCGACATAGCCGAAGTTCTCGATGTCCAGACACTTACGGCCCGCCAGGTAGAACAGTCGTTCCCGCAGCTGGGCGGGGCAGGAGCGGGAGTTGGGGCAGCGCAGATCGATGTCCCCTTCCCTTTCCGGCTTCAGCGGCGTCGCGCACTCGGGGCACTCGGCGGGCATCACGAACTCCCGCTCGCTGCCGTCCCGCAGGTCAGCGACCGGCCCGAGGATCTCGGGGATGACATCCCCGGCCTTGCGCAGCACCACCGTGTCTCCGATGAACACGCCCTTGGCCTTGACCACTTCCTGGTTGTGCAGGGTGGCGAACTCGACCTCGGAGCCCGCGACGGTGATCGGCTCCACCACCGCGTACGGCGTCACCCGGCCGGTGCGTCCGACGCCGACCCGGATGTCCACCAGCTTGGTGTTGACCTCCTCGGGCGGGTACTTCCAGGCGATCGCCCAGCGCGGCGCGCGCGAGGTCGAGCCGAGGCGCCCCTGGAGCGGGATCTCGTCCAGCTTGACGACGACGCCGTCGATCTCGTGCTCGACGGAGTGGCGGTTGTCGCCGAAGTACGCGATGAAGTCCCGTACGCCCTGGAGGTCGCCGACCACCTTGTTGTGCTGGGCGGTGGGCAGGCCCCACTCGTGCAGCAGCTCGTAGGCGTGCGACAGGCAGTCGATGTCGAAGCCCTCGCGGGCGCCGATGCCGTGGACGACCATGTGCAGCGGCCGCGTCGCGGTGACGCGTGGGTCCTTCTGGCGCAGCGAGCCCGCCGCGGCGTTGCGCGGGTTGGCGAACGGCTTGTCACCGCCCGCCACCAGGCGGGCGTTGAGCTCCTCGAACCTCTCCATCGGGAAGAAGACCTCGCCGCGGATCTCGACGAGGGCGGGAACGCGGTCGCCCTTGAGGCGGTCGGGGATGTCCGAGATCGTCCGGACGTTCGGGGTGATGTCCTCGCCGGTGCGGCCGTCGCCTCGGGTGGCGGCGCGGGTCAGGCGGCCGTTCTCGTAGGTGAGGTTGACCGCGAGTCCGTCGATCTTCAGTTCACACAGGAAGTGGTGGTCGGGTGTGCCGACGTCCCTGGCGACCCGCTCCGCCCAGGTGGCCAGCTCGGCGTCGTCGAAAGCGTTGTCCAGGGACAGCATGCGCTCGCGGTGCTCGACCGAGGTGAACTCGGTCTCGTAGGCGCCCGCGACCTTCTGGGTCGGCGAGTCCGGCGTCCTGAGCTCCGTGTACTGCTCTTCCAGGGCCTCCAGGGAGCGCAGCAGCTTGTCGAACTCGCCGTCGCTGATGACCGGCTGGTCCTTCACGTAGTACCGGAAGCGGTGCTCCTCGATCTGCTCAGCGAGCTGCGCGTGCTTCTCGCGCGCCTCCGAGGGCGCCACTGTGTGCTGTGCGTGCTCTTCGCCGGCCACCGTCTCAGTCCTCCCGTAGTCCCGATAGTCCCGTCGCCGGGGGTGCCCCGTCGCCGGGATGTCCCGCCGCGGGACAGCTCACGCGTGATTACTCAGGGTTGTCCGCAAGTGATCGCGCGGCCCGGACGCAATGGGCGAGCGCCGCACGGGCGTACGCGGGTGAAGCCCCCGCGAGACCGCACGACGGTGTGACCACGACCGACCCCGCGAGACTCCCCGGAGCCAGCCCCAGCCTGCGCCACAACGTCCTGACACCACTGACGTTACTGGCAGGGTCTGACAATGCGGCGTCGGCGGACGGTACGACGCCCGCGAACAGCTGAGTCCCCGCCTCGACGGCCTCGCCGATCGTCTCCTCATCACGCTCGGTGAGGAGAGAGGCGTCGAAGGACACCCCCGCGGCCCCGGCCCTGCGCAGCAGCGCGAACGGCACGTCGGGGGCGCAGGAGTGCACGACCACCGGCCCGTCGTGCACCGCCACCAGATCGCGCAGCGCGCTCTCCACGGTCTGCCGGTCCACGGCCCGGTGGGTGCGGTACCCGCTGGCCGTCTTGATCTGCCCGCGCAGCACGGCCGTCAGGGACGGCTCGTCGAGCTGGAGCACCACCTCGGCGCCCGGCACCCGGCGCCGTACCTCCGCGAGATGCTCCGCGAGCCCCTCCGCGAGCGAGCCCGCGAGGTCGCGGCAGGCCCCGGCGTCGCCGAGCGCGGACTCGCCGTTCCTCCGCTCCAGCGCCGCGGCGAGCGTCCACGGCCCGACGGCCTGCACCTTCAGCGGCCCCCGGTACCCCTGGGTGAACTCCTCCAGGGCATCGAGGTCCTCCCCCAGCCACGACCGGGCCCGCCGGGTGTCCATCCCCGGCCGGTCCCCGATCCGCCAGCCGCTGGGCTCCACGCGCGCGTACACGTCGACCAGCAGCCCGGCGGTCCGTCCGATCATGTCGGCGCCGGGCCCGCGCGCGGGCAGCTCCGGCAGAAACGGCATGCCTTGTTCCGGGGTCTCAAAGGTCCCGGCGACGGTTCTCGCGGCTTCCCGCGCGTCGCCTCCGGGCATCGAACCGACCCCGGTGGCGGGGCCCCAGCTGAACTTGCTCTTTTCGCTCACCCCGGAAGCGTACGGAACGCCACTCGCTCCAGCCTCGATGGAGCCGTGCTCACCGCCCGGGGCGCACCGAGAGGTCATTGACCTCCGCGTCGTGCGGCAGGTCGATCGCCATCAGGATCGTGGTCGCGACGGACTCCGGGTCGATCCAGCGGGACGGCTCGTACTCCTTGCCCTCCTGCTGGTGGACCTTGGCCTGCATCGGGCTCGCGGTACGCCCCGGATAGACCGAGGTGACCCGAACGCCGTTCGGCTTCTCCTCCTGCCGCAGCGAGTCGGCGAGCGCCCTGAGTCCGTGCTTGGAGGCGGCGTACGCGGACCAGTCGGCGTGCGCGTTGAGCCCGGCACCCGAGTTGACGAAGACCACATGCCCCTGTGTGAGCCGCAGTTGGGGCAGGAAGTGCCGGGTGAGCTCGGCCGGGGACACCAGGTTCGCGTTCAGCTGCGCCTGCCAGACCTTAGGGGTGAGCTCCCCGACGGGCCCGAGGTCGACGACACCCGCGATATGCAGCAGGGAGTCGACCCGGTCCGGGAGGCTCTGGTGCGAGAAGGCCCAGGACAGCCGCTCCGGGTCCGCGAGGTCCCCCACGAGGGTACGGGCGCCGGGGTACTCGGCGGCGAGCTCCTTGGCCCGCCCCGCGTCCCGCGCGAGCAGCACCAGCTCGTCCCCGCGCGCGTGCAGACGGCGGGTAACAGCCGCGCCGATGCCGGAACCAGCCCCAGTGATCACATGTGTAGCCATACCGACATGATGACACCCCCCTACTGGGTTCCGACCGACTCCTCCAGATAGGCGAGCGCGGCCACCGGCTCCTCGGCGAAGAACACCAACTCCGTGAGCGGAAGGGGCAGGAAGCCCTCGTCCTCCATCCGCCGGAACTGCTCCTTCAGCCCGTCGTAGAACCCTGCCGTATTGAGCAGCACGACCGGCTTGTCGGTCTTCCCGTGCTTCTTCAGCTCCATGATCTCGGTGGCCTCGTCCAGCGTGCCCGTCCCGCCCACCATGACGACGACAGCGTCGGCGTTCTCCAGCAGCAGCGCCTTCCGCTCGGCGAGGTCCCTGGCGATCACCATGCGGTCGACTCCAGGGCGCGTCTTCGCCGCGAGGAAGTCCACCGACACCCCGACGAGCGCCCCGCCCGCCGCCTCTACCCCGTCGGCCACGACCTTCATCAGCCCGACGTCCGAGCCGCCCCACACCAGCGTGTGCCCTCCCTTGGCGAGGAGTTCGGCGAATTCCCGGGCCGGTCGGGTGTAGCGCTCGTCGAGGTCAGCCGCGGAGAGGAAGACGCAGATATTCATGACCACAGGGTAGGCGCGGGAAGAACGCGCGCCGGGCGTCTGCTGTAGGAGGTATGACCACCACAGGACACAAGATCACCATCGAGCAGGGCACGGACCCGGTACGGGTCACCCACCAGGGCCAGATCGTCGCGGAGAGCTCCCGCCCCCTGCTGCTCCACGAGACGGGCTACCCCGTGCGCTACTACCTGCCTCCCCAGGACGTACGCACCGACCTCCTGACCCCGTCCGAGACGCACACGTACTGCCCCTTCAAGGGAACGGCCTCCTACTGGTCGCTACCGGAAGCGGCGGACCGGGTGTGGGCGTATCCCGACCCGAAGCCGGAGGTGGCCCAGATCAAGGACCACTACTGCTTCTACGAAGTAGAAGCCCTCTAACGACACGTTCGACCGATGACACCCTCGGCACCCTGTCCGTCTCAGTCGAGGACCGCTGTGGCTTCGACTTCGACCAGATGCTCGGGTACGTCCAGTGCCGCGACGCCCAGCAGCGTGCCCGGCGGCACCGGGGTGCCTCCCAGCTTCGGGGCCGCCCGAGTGATCCCCTCCAGGAGCTGGGGCATCTTGTCGGGGGTCCAGTCGACGACGTAGACGGTCAGTTTTGCCACGTCGGCGAAGGAACCACCCACCTCGGCCAGGGCGGTGCCGATGTTGAGGTAGCACTGCTCGACCTGAGCGGCGAGGTCGCCCGCGCCGACGGTGCCCCCGTCGGCGTCCCAGGCGACCTGCCCGGCGATGAAGACCAACTTCGATCCGGACGCGACCGACACCTGCCGGTAGGCGTCGACTTCCGGTAGTCCGCTGGGGTTTACCAGAGTGATGGACATGCCGCCTGCCTCCTCATTGGTTTCTTGTGGTTACTCAGGAACCGTAAGAGAGTGGCCGCTGACATGGAAGAACGCACTTTTCAGTGACCGGGGAACCCGACGGTGACCAGCGTGAAGGGGTAGGCGGAGGGCGTAGGCGGAGGGCGCTGCCGCCCGTCCCGTGTCCAGCGGCGTCGCCTCCTCGTTGCCCCTGCTGAAGCAGCGGAACGGGGAGGGTGCCGACGGTGGCCTGGGACGAGTGGGAACGGCTGAAGGCCGACGCGGCGGGGCAGAAGTCCGCACGCGGTACCGGTCAACTCCGGCACAGCGACAAGCCGTGGACGGACGCGACGACCGTCGCGCGGGAGTTGCGTTCCAGCATGGCCACGGGCAGGACCGACCTGAGCCAGGCGCACGGCGACGTCGCCGCCGGGACAACGGGGCTGGCGAGCGCGGCCGCCCTGAAGACCGTGCTCACATCCTGGGAGAGGCGGTTGGAGTCCGTACGGGACGAGTGCGGGGCGCTGGCTCCGAAGCTGCGCCAGGCGGCGAAGGAGCAGCGCGGGACCGACGCGGGCGTGAAGTCGGACGTGGACTCGGTGCGGGTTCCTGACGGAGGGCTGCGGCGGTGACCCGGTGCTGAGTTGGCAACAACTGCGGGACCTGGACTGTTCCCGTCTGACGGACGCCGCCGACGGCTGGGGCAAGGTCAGCAACCGTGCCGATGCCGCGCGGGACCGGGTGGACGCGGAGATGACCGGCCGGTTGGCGAAAACGCAGGAGGGCGAGGCGGCCCAGGTGGTGGTGCGGCGCCTGCGGCGGCTGAACCGGAACTTCGCGTACCTGTACACCGAGTGCGGCCTGATCCGCTCGATGCTGAACGGCCTGGCACACGAGCTCCAGGCTCCGCAGAAGCGCCTGAAGGGGGCGCTGGAGGACGCGGCGTCCTTGAACTTCACGGTGAACACGAACGGTTCGGTGAGCTACCCGCCCGCTGGCGAGGACCTCACGCAGGGCAACGGCTCCAAGCACCCCGGGGGCTCGGCGGCCGGACGCGGCTCCCTCTTCGACCCACGGCCGCCGTCCCCGGACGGGCGGCTGCTCCCCGGCGGGGGCACCCCCCTGCTCCCCGCCCTCAACCCGAACCACGCCAAGGCCGAGGCCATCGCCGACCGCATCGCCCACGCGCTATGCGAAGCGAACGACATCGACGGCCGCTTCAGCCGCGCCCTGAACAAGCTCAGGGCGGAGCCGGGCCTCACCGTCAACTCGGCCACCTGGACGGACGCGGCCGGGGACGCGGACGCGGTGCGCGACATCGCGTACAAGTACCTGAAGGACGACTTCCCGCAGGACAAGTCCCCTGCCGAACGCAAGGCGTGGTGGGACAGCCTGTCCCCGGAGCGCCGGGAAGAGTACCTGGCGGTGTACCCGGACCTGATCGGGAACCTGGACGGGATTCCGGCGGAGGTACGGGACCGGGCCAACCGCGACAACCTGCGGTTGCTGATCGGACAGTTGGAGGGTCAGGACGACGACAAGTCGAGGACGATGCTGGCTGCCCTGAAGGACATCGACAGGCAGCTGGCGGAGAACGTCCGGGACCGCCTGGAGCTGGGCAAGGAGCCGCCGCCCCCGATGTACCTGCTCGGAATCAGCGACGAGGGCAACGGCCGGGCGATCGTCTCCTACGGAAACCCCGACACGTCGAGGAACGTTTCGGCGTTTGTTCCAGGTCTCGGTTCGAAATTGGACACCGCGTTCACGGGAGACGACGGCTTGAAACGGGCATTGGACACCGCCAGAGGGGCCCAGCGATACGATCCGTCCACTGCCTCCATCGCCTGGCTCGGATACGACGCACCACAACTCCCGGCTGAGAGTCTCGCGAACAACACGGACATCGCACTCACGGGTAACGCCAAGGCCGGGGCATCCTCATACAACGAGTTCATGGCTGGCATCTCCGCAACCAACGAGACCCCTGATCCGCGTGTCACCGCGATTGGTCACTCATACGGTTCCCTCACCGTCGGACAGGCCGCCCAGCAACCGGGTGGCATCACGGGCGCCGACAACATCATCCTGGTTGGCAGCCCAGGAACCGGCGCGAACTCCGCACAGGATCTGAACGTCGACCAGGGCCACGTCTTCGTTGGCGCAGCCGACAACGACCTGGTAACCAAAGCCCCCTCTAAGGAACATACTGCAGCAGCCTTGGCGTTCCCCGGACCCATCGGTGTCGCAGTCGGACAGGTTGCCGACCCAGGAAATGACAACCTCTGGTTCGGTAGAGATCCGGCCAGCGAAGCATTCGGCGCCACACGCTTCGAAGTGAACAACGGCCCGCATGTCATCACGGGGGGCGTTGACGCGCATACCAACTACTTTGACCCGAAAGCCGACAGGGTGTCCGCAGACAATATCGCCAGGATCGTCGCAGGCGAACCCAATATCAAGACAGAAGAGCGGCGATGAAATTCAAGCCCCTGCTGGCAGCCGCATCAGCAGCGACGCTACTGACGAGTTGCACGGCGATTGAATCGGCAAGTCAGTCCGGAAAGAGGTGCCCCGACATGAACATGCAGGAGGCGGCAGAGCAAGCGGATGTGATTCTTGACAACACACTCAACACCATCAAGCCGGGGGTCCAGTGGGCGCACGGGATCACCTCTGCGGGGCACGAGAGCATCTCGCGCGACCGCACTGTCATGACGATCATTTCGGATGAACGGCGCGGCGCGTTCCTCGGAATCGTTGAGCGTTTCTGGAAGGAGAGCGGATACACCATTAAGTCAGTCAACAGCAGCGAGCGGACTCCGGCGATTTTCGCTCAATCCCCTGACGGCTTCGGGATCTCCCTGATCATCGGCGGTAAGGGCCAGGCCTACTTCGTAGTAGACAGCCCTTGCGTCCAGAAGTCCGACGTCGCCGACCCCACCACTCCCCCCAGCTACCAGGGCGAGTACCCCCTCCCCCGCCCCAACGTCCACTCCGACTTCTGGTCCGCCAACACTCCACTTCCACCCAATCCATAACTCGGCAGACGGGGTGCCGGTCCGGCTCTTGAGGTCCGGTCAGGCCACAGCCGAAGCGCGCCGCGTCGTCGCGATCGTGGCCGAGCCGACCACCCGCGTCCCGTCGTACAGCACCACCGCCTGACCGGGGGCCACCCCCCGTACCGGCTCCGTGAAGGTGATCTCCAGGGCGTCGTCGGCCAGCTCGGCCGTCACCGGCGTCTCGTCGCCGTGGGCGCGGAGCTGGGCCGTGTACGAGCCAGAGCCGGTCGGCGGGGTGCCGCACCAGCGGGGCTTGATGGCAGTGAGGGCGGTGACGTCGAGGGCGTCGACCGGGCCGACCGTGACCGTGTTGTTCACGGGGGAGATGTCCAGGACGTAGCGCGGCTTGCCGTCGGGCGCGGGAGTGCCGATGCGGAGGCCCTTGCGCTGGCCGATGGTGTAGCCGTACGCGCCCTCGTGGGTGCCGAGCTTGGTGCCGGACTCGTCGACGATGTCGCCCTCGGCCTTGCCGAGGCGGGAGGCGAGGAAGCCCTGGGTGTCGCCGTCCGCGATGAAGCAGATGTCGTGGCTGTCGGGCTTCTTGGCTACCGCGAGGCCACGGCGCTCGGCTTCCGCGCGGATTTCGTCCTTCGTCGTAGTCGTGTCGCCGAGAGGGAAGAGCGCGTGGGCTAGCTGGCGCTCGTCGAGGACGCCCAGGACGTAGGACTGGTCCTTGGCCATGTCGGAGGCGCGGTGGAGTTCGCGGGCGCCGTCCGCGCCACGGATGACCTGGGCGTAGTGGCCGGTGCAGACCGCGTCGAAGCCGAGGGCTAGGGCCTTGTCCAGGAGCGCGGCGAACTTGATCTTCTCGTTGCAGCGCAGGCAGGGGTTCGGGGTGCGGCCCGCCTCGTACTCGGCGACGAAGTCGTCCACCACGTCCTCGCGGAAACGCTCGGCGAGGTCCCAGACGTAGAACGGGATGCCGATCACGTCGGCGGCGCGGCGGGCGTCGCGGGAGTCCTCGAGGGTGCAGCAGCCTCGGGCGCCGGTGCGGAAGGACTGCGGGTTGGCCGAGAGCGCCAGGTGCACTCCGGTCACGTCGTGTCCCGCTTCGGCGGCCCGGGCGGCGGCGACGGCGGAGTCCACGCCGCCGGACATGGCGGCGAGTACGCGGAGGGGGCGCTGGGGGGTCTCAGTCATAACCCTTCCAGGGTAGTCGGAACCTTTGGGTGGGTCTCAAGCGTTTCTCGGGGCACAGAGGCGACGGCAGGGGGAGGTGTTGGTCCATGGCCAAGATCAGCAGGCGGGCGCTGCTCATAGGGGGCGGAGCCACCGTCGCGGCCGGTACGACGGCCGCCGTGTACGGCGAGGAGTTGTCGCGGCTGTACTGGCGGCTCCCGGGGGTCGACAAGCAGCGCACCGAGGGTGAGGTGGACCACCCCGGAGTGCGCTGGATCGCGGCCTCGCGCGGCAATCTGCGGTATGCGAACCGCCCGTCGGACTACCGGATCGACCGCATCGTGATCCATGTGACACAGGGCAGCTTCGCTACGACACTGCGGGTGTTCCGTGATCCGCTGCACGCCGCGGCAACTCACTATGTGATTCGCGCCAAGGACGGGCACATCGCGCAGATGGCCCGCGAGCTGGATGTCGCCTTCCACGCGGGGAATCGTGATTACAACGAGCGCAGCGTCGGGATCGAGCACGAGGGGTTTGTGGACAAGCCCTCGTCTTTCACGGATGTGATGTACCGGTCGTCGGCGAAGTTGTCGGCCGACATCTGTCGGCGGTACGAGATACCGGTGGACCGGGAGCACATCGTGGGACATGTGGAGATACCCGGGACGGATCACACCGATCCGGGTCCGCACTGGGACTGGGATCGGTATATGCGGCTCGTGCGGGAGGCCGCGGACTCCCGCGAGAGCGCATAGGCGCTACGCCGTCAGGACAGACCCGTACTTCCGTCAGGGCAGACCGCGCTCCCGTCAGGACAGGCCCGCCGTCCGGGCCCGTTCCACCGCAGGGCCGATCGCCTGTGCCACCGCTTCGACATCCGCCGTGGTCGACGTGTGGCCGAGCGAGAAGCGCAGGGTGCCGCGGGCCAGGTCGGGGTCCGTGCCGGTGGCGAGCAGGACGTGGCTCGGCTGGGCGATGCCCGCCGTGCACGCGGAGCCGGTGGAGCACTCGATGCCCTGCGCGTCGAGGAGCAGGAGGAGGGAGTCGCCCTCGCAGCCGGGGAAGGTGAAGTGGGCGTTGGCGGGCAGCCGCCCGAGCAGGGAGGCAGAGCCTGATGCCGGGGCCGAGGCCGGGGCCTGGGGCGGACCCTGGGGCGGGGCGCCGCCCAGGATCGCGTCCGAGACGGCCGCGCGTACCGCCGCGATCAGGTCGTCGCGCAGGCCGCCGATCTCGCGCGCGAACCACTCCTGGCGTTCGGTGGTGATCCGCGCCGCCTCCGCGAAGGCGGCGATCGCGGGGGTGTCCAGGGTGCCGGAGCGGACCTGCCGCTCCTGGCCGCCGCCGTGCAGCACGGGCACCGGGGTGTACTCGCGGCCGAGCAGCAGTGCCCCGATGCCGTAGGGGCCGCCGATCTTGTGGCCGCTGACCGTCATCGCGGCGAGGCCGGATGAGGCGAAGTCCACCGGGAGCTGGCCCACGGCCTGTACCGCGTCGGCGTGCAGGGGGACGCCGAACTCCGCTGCGACATCGGCCAGTTCGCGGACGGGCTGGACGGTGCCGATCTCGTTGTTGGCCCACATCACGGTGGCGAGCGCGACGTTGCCGGGGTCGCGGGCGATGGCCTCGCGCAGCGCCTCGGGGTGTACCCGGCCCACGGTGTCCACGGGCAGGTACTCGACGGTGGCGCCCTCGTGCTCGCCGAGCCAGTGGACGACGTCCAGTACGGCGTGGTGCTCGACGGGGCTGGCCAGCACGCGCGTTCGGCGCGGGTCCGCGTCCCTGCGGGCCCAGTACAGGCCCTTCACGGCGAGGTTGTCGGCCTCGGTGCCGCCCGAGGTGTAGACGACCTCGCTGGGGCGGGCGCCCAGTGCTTCGGCGAAGGTTTCACGGGCCTCCTCGACCGTGCGGCGTGCCCGGCGCCCCGCGCCGTGCAAGGAGGAGGCGTTGCCGACGGCGGTGAGCTGGGCGGTCATCGCCTCGACCGCCTCCGGCAGCATCGGAGTGGTCGCGGCGTGGTCGAGGTAGGCCATGGTGGCCGCAATTCTACTGACAGGACGCGACAGGAGTCATTAGGGTTATGGTCATGACAGTAGAAGACGCCTGGGTTCTCGACCGTACGTTCCCGAGCTCGTCCGGTGAAGTCCGTTGGGCCGCGCTCGGCTCACCGGAGCTGCCGCCCGTCGTCCTCGTGCACGGGACACCGTTCTCGTCGTACGTCTGGCGGGCCGTGGCGCGGGCTCTGGCACGCGACCACCGGGTCTACGTCTGGGACCTGCCCGGTTACGGCGCGTCCGAGAAGCACCCGGACCAGGACGTGACCCTGGGCGCGCAGGCGCGGGTCTTCACCGAACTGCTGGACCACTGGGGTCTTGACCGGCCCGCCGTGGCCGCCCATGACTTCGGCGGCTGCGTCGCCTTGCGCGCCCATCTGCTGCACGGCGCCCGGTACTCCCGGCTCGCCCTGGTCGACCCGGTGGCGCTGGCGCCCTGGGGCTCACCGACGTACCGCCACCTCGGCGCGCACGCGGAGGTCTTCGAGCAGCTGCCGCCCGCGCTCCATCGGGCGCTGGTGCGCGAGTACGTCGGTTCGGCGAGCCACCAGGGGCTGCGTCCGGCGGTACTCGACCGGCTGGTCGATCCGTGGTGCACGGCGGAGGGGCAACGCGCCTTCTACCGGCAGATCGCGCAGAACGACCAGCGGTTCACCGATGAGATCCAGGGCCGGTACGGGGAGTTGGAGCTGCCTGTGCTGATCTGCTGGGGCACCGAGGACAGCTGGATTCCGGTGGCCAAGGGGCACGAGCTGGCCAAGGGGATCCCCGGCGCCGAGCTACGGCTGATCGCGGGGGCGGGCCATCTCGTACAGGAGGACGCGCCCGCGGAACTCACGGCGGAGCTCAGCCGTTTCCTGCGTACCGCTCTGTAGCGGACGCGACCGAAGGCCTGTCAGTCGCGCGGCGCCCGTGCCAGTTGGCGGGACTGGGCTACCAGGCGGTCGGCGCTGTCCCAGACCTCGGCGTCTTCCTCCAGGAAGCCGCCCGCCAGGTTGCGGGTGGTGATCGCGATGCGCAGCGGGCCGGGGGCCGGGCGGCAGCGCACGTGCGCGGTCAGCTCGACCGTCGGGACCCAGCCCTTGAGGCCGATCTCGAAGGCGGTGGGCGGGAGCGCGTCGACCGCGAGGAGGAGGGAGAGCGGATCGTGGTCGCGGCCGTCCGCGAGGCCGAACCAGCCGCGCATCTCACCCCTGCCCGACGGGGCCCCGAGCGCCCAGCCGAGCGTCGCCGGGTCCAGCTTCAGCCACAGGCGGTCGGTGATCGCGGAGGAGCCGGGGATGGGGGCGGGGCTGTCGTCAGGGCCGAAGCACTGCTCGACCGGCGGGATCGCGGGCGGCGTCGCGCTGGTGCGCACGTCGTCGGGGAGCGCGTCCAGGTCTCCGTACGAGGCCACGGCCCTGATCCGCTCGACCTCACGGCCCTCCTCGTCGTACTGGAAGAGCGAGGCCTGGCCGGTGGACAGGCTGCGGCCCGAGCGGACCAGCTCGGTACGGATGACGGCGGGACCCGGCTGGGACGCTGTCAGATAGTGCGCCGAGATCGTGAACGGGTGCGGGTGCGGCAGTGCCTCGCTGAGCGCGCGGCCGAGCATGGCCAGGAGATAGCCGCCGTTGACGGCCGTGATGATCGTCCAGCCCGCCGAGAGCTCCGCGTCGTAGACGCCGGGCTCGCGCAGGGTCACCGCGGTGTCGCGGTCGAACTCGCTGGCCCCGATGGCTACCTCTGTCATGCCCTGAGTCATGCGATAAACGCTACAACAGGAAACTACTAAGCGGTAGCTTTTTCTCTGAGCCGCCTCACCACACGTACCCGCTACGCCTCCCCCTCCACCCCCGCCGACCTGCGGTTCCAGGCGCGCGGTGCCCTCCAGTGGTAGTGGATCGCGAGCAGCCGGAGCACGAAGGCGGTCACCGCGGCCAGCGCGTTGGTGAAAAAGTTCAGCGCGTCATAGCGGATGCAGAGGGCCACGATCACCGCCCCGACGATGGCCGGTACCGCGTACAGATCACGGTCCCAGCGCAGCAGCCTCGGCGAGTCGTTGGCGAGTACGTCGCGCAGCACGCCGCCGCCCACGGCCGTGGCCAGGCCGAGCAGGGCGGACGCGGTCAGGCCGAGCCCGTACTCGTATGCCTTGACCGTGCCGGTGACACAGAAGAGGCCGAGCCCGGCCGCGTCGAAGACGCTCACGGCACCGTTGATCCGCTCCACCTCGGGGTGCAGGAAGATCACCAGGACTGCCGCGAGGAGCGGGGTCACGAAGTAGCCGAGCTCCGTGAACGCCGCAGGGGGCACCGCCCCGATCACCACGTCGCGGAACAGCCCCCCGCCCAGCGCGGTGACCTCGGCCAGCACCGCGATGCCGAAGACGTCGAAGTTCTTGCGTACGGCGAGCAGTGCGCCGGAGATCGCGAAGACGAAGATCCCGGCGAGGTCGAGTCCGTGCTGGACGGAGGGCGAGAAGACGTCGGTGAGGTCGGTGAGGTCCTGGAGCACCTGGCAATTGTGCCGGGTGCTCCAGGCCTCCCCGGTCCCGGCTGGGTCGGGACGCTCAGGGCGCGACCACGCTGGCCGGTTCCCTGCCTTCCTTCGCATCGTCCTCGTCGGCCGCCTCCCCGGCCCGGACCACGGTCCCGGCCGCGATCTCGGCGGCGTAGTGGCACGCCACCTTGTGCCCGTCGCCGAGGTCCGTGAGCACCGGGCGCTCGGTGTCACACAGGGTGTCCTGCTTCCACGGGCACCGCGTGTGGAAGCGGCAGCCCGTCGGCGGACTGGACGGCGACGGCAGGTCGCCCTGGAGCAGAATCCGCTCGCGGTCGTCCTCGACCGAGGGGTCGGGGATCGGCACGGCGGACATCAGCGCCCGGGTGTACGGGTGCTTCGGCTCCGCGTACAGCGCGTCGCTGGGCGCCTCCTCCACCAGCGAGCCCAGGTACATCACCCCGATGACATCGGAGATGTGCCGCACCACCGCGAGGTCGTGAGCGATGACCACATAGGTCAGGCCCAGCTCCTCCTGAAGCTCCTCCAGGAGGTTGACCACCTGCGCCTGGATGGACACGTCGAGCGCGGAGACCGGCTCGTCGCAGATGATCACATCGGGCTCCAGGGCCAGCGCGCGGGCGATGCCGATGCGCTGGCGCTGTCCGCCGGAGAACTCGTGCGGATAGCGCGACAGGGAGTTCTCGGGGAGGCCGACCTTGTCCAGGATGCGCAGGATGCGCTCCCGCCGCTCCGCCTTGTCGGCGCCAATGCCGTGGGCCTCCATGCCCTCGGCGAGCGTCGACTCGATGTTCTGCCGCGGGTCCAGGCTGCCCAGCGGGTCCTGGAACACCATTTGCAGCCGACTGCGTTGGCGGCGCATCTCTTCGGGTGGCAGCTTGGCCAGGTCGGTCCCGTCGAAGACGACCTCACCGTTGGTGATGTCGACCAGCCGCAGGATGGCCCGGCCCAGGGTCGTCTTGCCGCAGCCGGACTCGCCGACCAGGCCGTACGTCTGTCCGGCCTCGACCGAGAGCGAGACGCCGTCGACCGCGTAGACATGGCCCACCGTTCGGTCGAAGAAGACGCCCTTCTTGATCGGGAAGTGGACCTGTACGTCGCTCAGTTCGAGCAGGCTCATGACGGGGCCTCCGTCTTCTTGGCAGCAGCTACGGGGGACTCGCTGGCCACATCGGCGGCGTCGGCCACGTCGGCACCAGCCGCATCGGCGGCGTCGGCCACATCGGCGTCGGCCACATCCGCGCCGACCACATCGGCCGCGGGCAGCACCGGATTGACGCACCGTACGTGATGCGCGGGCTCCCGTGGTTCGGTCAACTCGACGGCTCCGCTGAGGCATTCCAGGGTGTAGGAGTCACAGCGGGGCGCGAAGGCACAGCCGTCGGCCCAGTCGATCCGGTCGTTGATGGAGCCCCGGATCGGCTTGAGCGGCTCACCACGCGGCGCGTCCAGGCGCGGGATGGAGCCGAGCAGCCCGTGCGCGTACGGGTGGGTCGGCGCCTCGAACAGCGCGCGCCGCCCGGCCGACTCCACCACCTTGCCCGCGTACAGGACGTTGACCTCGTCGCACAGTCCGGCGACCACCCCGAGGTCGTGGGTGATCATCAGCAGTGCGGTGCCCTCCTCGTCGACGAGTTCCTTGAGGAGTTCCAGGATCTGCGCCTGGATCGTCACGTCGAGCGCGGTGGTCGGCTCGTCGGCGATCAGCAGGCGGGGCGCGCACGCCACGGCCATGGCGATCAGCGCACGCTGCCGCATTCCGCCGGAGAGCTGGTGCGGATACTCCTTCAGCCGCCGGGTCGGGTCCGGGATGCCGACGCGGTCCAGCAGGTGCGCGGCCTCCTTACGGGCTGCGGCGCCCTTCAGGCCCCGGTGCCGGGAGAGGATCTCGGTCACCTGGACGCCGATCGGGACGACCGGGTTCAGCGAGGAGAGCGGGTCCTGGAAGATCATCGCGATCTGCGAGCCCCGCAGATCACGCAGGCGGCTCTGGCTCATGGTGAGCAGGTCGCCGCCGTCGAACTCGGCCCGGCCCCCGAGCCGTACGCCACGGTCGGGCAGCAGGCCCATCAGGGCGAGCGAGGTGACGCTCTTACCGCACCCCGACTCGCCGACCAGGCCCACGACCTGGCCCTGGTCGACATCGAAGGACACCCCGGACACGGCCTTGATGTCCCGACGGCCTCGTCCGGTGAACGTGATGGACAGTTCGTCCACAGAAAGCAACGCCATGTCATCAGCTCCGCAGTTTCGGGTCGAGCGCCTCACGCATGGCCTCGCCGAGCAGGGTGAAGCCCAGGGCCGTGATGATGATGCCCAGCGCCGGGTAGACCGCGAGCATCGGTGCCTGGTCGAAGTACTTCTGTGACTGGGCGAGCATCACGCCCCACTCCGGAACGGCCGCGTCCGGGTTACCGAGGCCCAGGTACGACAGTGCCGCGGCCTCGATGATGGCGGTGGCCAGGCTCAGCGTCGTCTGGACGATCACCGGGCTCAGCGAGTTGGGCACGATGTGCGCGAGGACGATACGCCGTCTGCGCACCCCGAGCGCTCGGGTGGCGAGCACGTAGTCGGAGCCGCCCTGAGCGAGCATCGAACCGCGCAACAGGCGGGCGAAGATGGGGATCTGCACGACACCCACGGCGATCATGACCGTGGTGATGCTCTGCCCGAGCATCGCCGCGATGCTGACCGCGAGCAGCAGCGAGGGCAGCGCCAGCATCATGTCGATGAAGCGCATGATGACGGAGTCGATCCGGCCGCCGACCTTGCCGCCGAGCGTCGCGGCCGCGCCGGACACGGTGCCGATCAGAGCGCCGATGGCCAGACCCAGCAGCGTGGAGACGATGCCCACGAGCAGCGTCTGCCGGGCGCCGACCAGAATGCGGGAGAACTGGTCACGGGCCAGGTGGTCCAGGCCGAACCAGTTCTCGCCCCGCATGCCGATGAATATGCCCTGGTTGGTACGGACTTCACCGCGCCACAGCTGGGCGGTGGGGTCGTACGGGGCGACCCAGGGCCCGAGGACGGCGAGGATCACGAACATACCGATGATGCAGCCGCCGATGACGGCCATCTTGCTGGCCCGCAGCCGCCGCATCGCCTCGACCCAGAGGCTGCTGCCCGTACTGGTCTCGCTCTGGGCGGTGAGTTCCGCGAGCCGGTCGATCTTGTCGGTCTTGGTGCTCATCAACGCACCCGCACTCTCGGATCAATGAGGCTGTACGCCAGGTCGACGAGCAGGTTGATGACGACGAAGACCAGCGCGATGAACAGGATGAAGCCGACCAGCACGGGGTAGTCGCGGCCGTCGATGCCGGTCTTGAGGAACGAGCCGATACCGCCGAAGGCGAACACCGACTCGGTGAGCACCGCACCCGACAGCAGGCTGCCGGTGAGCAGGCCGACCGCGGTGACGACGGGCAGCAGCGCGTTCCGCAGCACATGGCGGCCGCGTACGACGCGCTGGTGCAGGCCCTTGGACTCGGCGGTACGGACATAGTCCTCGCCGAGGACTTCCAGGACGCTGGCGCGGGTCATCCGGACGATCACGGCGAGCGGGATCGAGGACAACGCCACGGCGGGCAGCATCAGGTGGCTGAGCGCGTCCCAGGCCGCGTCGAACTCGCCGGTGAGGACGCCGTCCAGGACGTAGAAGCCGGTCACCTCGGTCGCGTCCATGCCCGTGGACAGGCGCCCGAAGCTGGGGAACCAGCCCAGTTCGACGGCGAACACGGCCCGGAGCAGGAAGGCCAGGAAGAAGACGGGAATGCAGATGCCGAGCAGCGATCCGGACACCGCGGCCACGTCAAGCCAGCCGCCGCGTCGCCGGGCGGCGAAGTAGCCGAGCGGCACACCCACCAGTACGGCGAGCAGGATGGCGGCCAGGCCGAGTTCCACGGTCGCCGGGAAGCGCAGGGCGAACTCGTCCCACACAGGCTGGCCGGTCTGGGACGAGGTGCCCAGGTCAAGCTGGACCAGCCGCTTCAAGAAGCGGCCGTACTGGACGTACCAGGGCTGATCGAGCCCCAGCGCCGCTTCGATCTGCCGTACGTCCGCTTCCGAAGCCCGCTCACCGAGCATGGCCGCCGCGGGCCCGCCAGGTAGGCGGTTCAGCCAGACAAACAGCAGGACCGACAGGCCCAGCAGGGTGGGTATCAGCTGTAGCAGTCTTCGTACGACGAGTCGCAGCACCCCGCATGCCCCTTTCTCACTCTAAGCAGCGCGTCCGCCCGGCCGCCGGGGTGGCCGGGGCCGGACGGACGCGTACTGGATCGGGTGGTACGTGTCTTACTTGGTGCGTCTTACGCGTGATGCGTCCTACGCGTGGTGCGTCTTACTTGAAGGTGATCTCGCCAAAGTTCTCCTGCGTCAGCGGGGAGACCTTGGGCGGGTTCACGTTCTTGGCGAACGCGAGGCCGGGCGGGGACGAGGAGATCGGGACGCCGGGGATGAAGTCCATGACGACCTCGTTGGCCGCCTTGTAGAGCTCGGTGCGCTTGGTGGCGTCCGGCTCGGTGGAAGCCTTCTGCAGGGCGTCGAAGACCTTGTCGTTCTTGAAGCCCCACTGCTTGTCGTAGCTGTCGAACCAGGTGCCGATGAAGTTGTAGCCGTCGTTGAAGTCACCGGTCCAGCCGAACAGGTACATCGGGCACTCACCCGTGGTGACGGCCTTGACGTAGTCCGGGTTCCACTTCATGGCACGCGGCTTGACCTTGATACCGGCCTTCTCCAGGTCGGTCTTCATCAGCTCGTACATGTCAGCCGGGGCGGGCATGTACGGGCGGGTGACCTCGGTCGGGTAGCAGAACTCGATCGTCGGGCTCTTCTCACCGGCGGCGGCGAGCAGCTTCTTGGCCTTGTTCACGTCGTAGTCGTACGTCGTGACCTTGTCCGAGAACCCGGCCACGGTGTCCGGCATGAACTGCGAGGCCACCACGCCACCCTCGGGCAGCTGGGTGTCGACGATGTTCTTCCGGTCGATCGCGTGCGCGATCGCCTGCCGGACCTCCTTCTTCTTCAGCGGCCCGGCACCCTTGTTGTCCTGGGTGAAGCCCATGTAGAAGATGTTGAAGACGTCACGGACGGGCGTCTGGAAGCCGCCCTTGGACAGCGTCTCGACGTCGGCGGGCGCGACCAGGTCGTAGCCGTGGATGTCACCGGCCTGCAGCGCCTGGCGGCGGCCTTCCTCGGTGTCGATGGTGCGGAAGACCAGCTTCTCGACACCGGCCTTGTCGCCCCAGTAGTCGTCGAAGCGGTCCAGGGTGATTTCCTTGTTGCCCTTGTTCCACTCCGAGATCTTGAACGGCCCGGTGCCCGCGACGACGCCAGCCTTCTGGCTGTACGCGGGACGCTTGATCGCTTCGCCCTCGCCGGTGGCGCCCTGCTTCGCGTAGGCGTCGACCGACTTCGGGGAGTGGATGGCCAGCGCCTGGAGCGAGAAGCCGCCGGGCAGGTTCGCGGTGGCTTCCTTCACCTTGATGACGGGCGTGAGCTCGTCCTTGGCGGTGCAGCCCGCGTAGTTGGCTTCCGGGGTGTCCTTGTCCTCGTTCTTGGCGAAGCCACCCATGATCGCGCGCCAGTAGTACGCGATGTCGCTGTTCTGGTCGGAGCCGGTCTTGTTGAACCAGAAGTCGTAGTTCTTGCAGACCACTTCGGCGGTGAGCTTCTCACCGTCGTGGAACTTCACGCCCTTGCGGAGGTTGAAGGTCCACTCGGTGGCGTCCTCGTTGGACGACCACTTCTCGGCGAGGCCGCCGACCAGGTCCGTACCGCCCGGCTTGTGCTCGATGAGCGCCTCGAACGCCTGGCGGGTGACGCGGAACGTCTCACCGTCGGACGACAGCGCCGGGTCCAGCGAACTCGGGTCACCAGCCGCTCCGAAGACGAAGGTGCCGTCGCCCTTGCCCTTGCCCTTGGAGCTGTCGTCGTCACCACGCTCGCTGGAGCATCCAGTGGCGACCACCGCGACCGCGAGGGCCGCCGTGACCGCACGCGCGGCACCTGTTCTAAGTATTCGCATGGTTTCCCCAGTGGTCAGCACAGCCGAGAGACAGTGAACTTCGCCGCACCATACAGTCACCGCTCACCATGGTGAACGTTCCGCATAGCGGTGATATCCATCTGAGACCCAGAGGGCCAACAAACCACCCACGCAAGGGACATCGCGCCCATGGCGCCCATCCCGCGCCCAACGCCCCATCAGCAGCCACCTCCAACGAAACAGGACCCCACCGGTGGTGGGGTCCCGTTCAGTAAGTACTGGGCGCGGCAGGCGGGTAGCCGTACCCCGCGGGAGCGGGCGCTGGTGCGTGCGCCTCACGGTCGTAGAACGGGCGGGCGCTCGCTCGCAGCCACATCGCGACCGGGTCGTACGCGTCCGACATCGCGACCGTCGACACCGGCAGCCCCTCCGGGACCGCCATGATGGCCTGCCGCATCATCGCGCGCACCGCGTCCACCGACGCCGCGGTGGTGTCGTAGACGTCGAGTCCGATGGCCAGGTACGGCTGGCCGAGTACGGGCTGTACCCAGGCGCGGCGCAGCGAGCGGACCGCGGGGGTGCGGTGGGCGTGCTGGCTGAGCTGCGCGTAGAACTGCGGCAGGTCGATGGTCGGCTCGGACAGCCGCAGCGGACCCGCGGGCAGCCGGTCCAGGCCGGTGGCGATCCGGCGCAGATCGAGCCAGGGGATACCGACGCCACCGCCCGGCGCGTGCGGGTTCAGCCAGATCCCGTAGTGGTCGGGGTAGAGGGCGCGGGCCGCGTCGAGGCCGCTGACCACCTCGTGCGCGCGGTTCCAGCCGGAGGCGGCGAGCTCCTGCGCGGAGGTGACACAGGGGGCGTATCCGACGCCGTCCACGTCCATGTTTCCGTACTGGGCGTCCGGTGATCCGGCCTGGCCGTGCCAGAGCAGCATCCAGACCCGCCCGGACGCGGGGTCGGCGAGTGCCCGCAGCAGCGCCTCGTACGCGTCGTAGCGCCCGGGTGTCACCTGGCGCAGCATCTGCTCGATCTGCCCGGCCGCAGCCGCGCCCGACGCGCTCACCGTCGACCGGCCCCCTTTTGCCACAGTCCCGTACACCATTGCCGCTTCTCCCCGTCCCGGTGTGAACCGGGTGATGACCCCACCTTATGCGGCCGCACCGACACCGGTTCAGCCCTGCCGGGCATAGAACGGCCGCACCGTGTCGAGCATCCAGTCGCCGACCCGGTCCTGGGCCACATCGAGCAGCACCAGGTTCACCGGCCAGGCGACCGGAACCCGGCCCAGTGCGCGGCCGAGTGCGTCCATGGGGAGGTTACGGGCGGGGCCGTCCCACTGCGAGACCTCCACGCCGACGAACATCACCGGGTCGCCGCCCTCGATGCTCGCCAGGCACCGGCGCGCGCTGCGCACCACGCCTGTGGCCTCGAACTCCTCGGCGGCCACGGACAGGAAGTCCACGGGGTCGACCTGCCAGTCCGGCTCGAAGAGCCGCACCCGGCCGCCGCTGGCGGGGCCGTCCAGCGGCGTACGCCCGGCCCGGCACAGCTCCGCCACGCCCGCGGGCGGCACCGGGACACCGACAGCGCCGTCCGGGTTCACGGCGATCCCGACCTGCGGGGGCAGGCCCCGAGCGAATTCGACGGCGGGCGCCACGGTGTACGCCATCAGCTCCCCGGCCACGCGCTTGAACTGCTGCTCGGAGCTGAAGACCGGCACGTAGGCGGCGCCACCGAGTTCCACCATGGGCAGGTCGAGGTCCGGGCTGCCGGGGCCCCCGCCGTTCGGCAGCGGCACCCAGAGCTGGCTACGGCCGAGCACCTCGATGATCCGTCCGGCCACGGAGGGTGACGGCTCGGCGTCGACCGACGCCGCGAGCACCTCTTCGAGCTCGTTGCCTGGCCAGCCCTCGTACGGAAGGCCGTACCCGCCCGCTGCGCCCTGCGCCGGAATGTCCATCTGCACCCTGCCTGCTCGCCACCGCTCCGTCTGCGCATCGACCTTAACTCCGCCCAGGTCCGGCCGGGACGGGACGGCGGGAGTCGTGCAATGATGTGCCAGCTAACTGCGTCCAACTCCATACAGGCCGCTTGAATCCGCGCGGGAGAGTCCCTGGCCGACACTGGTCGGGGCGCCGAAGGAGCAAGACCCTCCCTTGAATCTCTCAGGCCCCGTACCGCGCGGATGAGGCAACTCTGAAAAGCGGGTCGGCCCTTTTCTGGTCCGGCTCCACCCAAGGTGCAAGCCCCTGTCCGCGTGTACGTGTGGCCGGGGCGAACCTCTCAGGTTTTGATGACAGATGGGGAGGATTTTCGTCCTCGCCAGTCATGCCCTGGGAGCCCTAACGATGAGCAACGCCCCCCGTCTCACCGCACTCGATGCCCTGCACCGGTCACTGGGCGCGACCATGACCGACTTCGCGGGCTGGGACATGCCGCTGCGGTACGCCAGTGAGCGCGACGAGCACAACGCCGTCCGCACCCAGGCCGGTCTCTTCGACCTCTCGCATATGGGCGAGATCACCGTCACCGGCCCGCAGGCCGTCGACCTGCTGAACTACGCCCTGGTCGGCAACATCGGCTCGGTCTCCGCAGGCCGCGCCCGCTACACCATGATCTGCCAGGAGGATGGCGGGATCCTGGACGACCTGATCGTCTACCGCCTCGCCGACACCGAGTACATGGTCGTCGCCAACGCGGGCAACGCCCAGGTCGTCCTGGACGCGCTGACCGCCCGCGCCGACGGCTTCGACGCCGTCGTACGGGACGACCGGGACGCGTACGCCCTGATCGCCGTGCAGGGCCCGGAGTCCCCCGGCATCCTGAAGTCGGTCACCGCCGCCGACCTGGACGGCCTGAAGTACTACGCGGGCCTGCCGGGCACGGTGGCCGGGGTCCCGGCGCTGATCGCCCGTACCGGCTACACGGGCGAGGACGGCTTCGAGCTGTTCGTGGCGCCCGGCGACGCCGAGAAGCTGTGGCAGGCGCTGACCGAGGCGGGCGCGCCCGTCGGCCTGATCCCCTGCGGCCTGTCCTGCCGGGACACACTGCGCCTGGAGGCGGGCATGCCGCTGTACGGGCATGAGCTGACGACCGCCCTGACGCCCTTCGACGCCGGTCTCGGCCGGGTCGTGAAGTTCGAGAAGACCTCACACGGCGATGACTTCGTCGGCCATGACGCGCTGGCCGCGGCCGCCGCGAAGGCCGAGACCGCCCCGCCGCGCAAGCTGGTCGGCCTGATCGCCGAGGGCCGCCGCGTGCCGCGCGCCGGATACCCGGTCGTCGACGCCGACGGCACGGTGATCGGCGAGGTCACGTCCGGAGCGCCGTCCCCGACGCTGGGCAAGCCGATCGCGATGGCGTACGTGGACGCCGCGCACGCCGCGCCGGGCACGGCCGGGGTAGGCGTGGACATCCGGGGCAAGGCGGAGCCGTACGAGGTCGTCGCCCTGCCGTTCTACAAGCGCCAGAAGTAGCGCGCTACACGCTCCAGAAGTAGGGCACCCCGCGTTCGCCGCGGGCACCCCTTTCGGGCAGCGCCCTCACCTCGACTGCCTCTTGAGTACCTCGTTCACCACCACTCCCCCGCGTACAGGAGAATTCAGGCCATGAGCAACCCCCAGCAGCTGCGTTACAGCAAGGAGCACGAGTGGCTGTCGGTCGCCGAGGACGGCGTATCGACGGTCGGCATCACGGAGCACGCGGCCAACGCGCTCGGTGACGTCGTCTTCGTTCAGCTCCCCGAGGTCGGGGACACCGTCACCGCGGGCGAGACCTGCGGTGAGCTGGAGTCCACCAAGTCGGTCAGCGACCTCTACTCGCCGGTCACCGGCGAGATCGTCGAGGCCAACCAGGACGCCGTGGACGACCCCTCACTGGTCAACTCCGCCCCGTTCGAGGGTGGTTGGCTGTTCAAGGTGCGCATCACGGAGGAGCCGAAGGACCTGCTCTCCGCGGACGAGTACACCGAGTTCTCCGGCTCCTGAATCTCCTGAGAATCCAAGGACGTATGCCGATGTCGCTTCTCAATTCCTCCCTGCACGAGCTCGACCCGGACATCGCCGCCGCGGTCGACGCCGAGCTGGACCGCCAGCAGTCCACCCTCGAGATGATCGCCTCGGAGAACTTCGCTCCGGTCGCGGTCATGGAGGCCCAGGGCTCGGTCCTGACCAACAAGTACGCCGAGGGCTACCCCGGTCGCCGCTACTACGGCGGCTGTGAGCACGTCGACGTGGTCGAGCAGATCGCAATCGACCGGATCAAGGCGCTGTTCGGCGCCGAGCACGCCAACGTCCAGCCGCACTCGGGCGCCCAGGCCAACGCGGCCGCGATGTTCGCGCTGCTGAAGCCGGGCGACACGATCATGGGTCTGAACCTGGCGCACGGCGGGCACCTGACCCACGGCATGAAGATCAACTTCTCCGGCAAGCTCTACAACGTGGTCGCGTACCACGTCGACGAGCAGAGCGGCGAGGTCGACATGGCCGAGGTCGAGCGCCTCGCCAAGGAGTCCAAGCCGAAGCTGATCGTGGCGGGCTGGTCGGCGTACCCGCGCCAGCTGGACTTCGCCGCCTTCCGCCGGATCGCCGACGAGGTCGGCGCGTATCTGATGGTGGACATGGCCCACTTCGCGGGCCTGGTCGCGGCGGGGCTGCACCCCTCCCCCGTACCGCACGCGCATGTGGTCACCACCACCACGCACAAGACGCTGGGCGGCCCGCGCGGCGGTGTGATCCTGTCCACGCAGGAGCTCGCCAAGAAGATCAACTCCGCGGTCTTCCCTGGTCAGCAGGGTGGCCCGCTGGAGCACGTCATCGCGGCCAAGGCGGTCTCCTTCAAGATCGCCGCGTCCGACGACTTCAAGGAGCGCCAGCAGCGCACCCTGGAGGGCGCGCGGATCATCGCCGAGCGGTTGGTCCAGGAGGACACCAAGGCGGTGGGCGTGAGCGTGCTCTCCGGCGGTACGGACGTCCACCTGGTCCTGGTCGACCTGCGCGAGAGCGAGCTGGACGGCCAGCAGGCCGAGGACCGTCTCCACGAGGTCGGCATCACGGTCAACCGCAACGCGATCCCGAACGACCCGCGGCCCCCGATGGTCACCTCGGGTCTGCGGATCGGTACGCCCGCGCTGGCCACCCGTGGTTTCGAGGCCGATGACTTCCGCGAGGTCGCGGACATCATCGCCGAGGTGCTCAAGCAGTCGGCCGACACCGAGTCGCTGAAGGCCCGCGTCTCGGCGCTGGCCGAGAAGCGCCCGCTGTACCCGACGCTGTAGTCCGTACGGTCACGAAGGGCCCGGCCCGCGGTCCCGCTCCGCGTGCCTGGGCCGGGCCCTTCTCCGTACGCAGCCGTACGCAGCCGTACGCAGCCGTACGCGCGGCTGCCCACCGCCGCTCCACTCCTGCTCCCCTCCTGCTCCGCTCCTGCTCCCCTGGCGCTTCTCGGGTGTTTCCCAAAGCGCGTTACGCTCGATTCACCGAGTACCCGGCAACACCGGCAACGCGGACATAATCCGCACCCCCTCCGCCGGACCCGCTTTTGTCCCACTCCCCCCACCCCTTCACGGCCTGCCCGCACACCCCACGAGCAGACATAGGAGTCCGCCACCGTGGCTATTTCCGTATTTGACCTCTTCTCCATCGGCATCGGCCCATCCTCATCGCACACGGTCGGTCCGATGCGGGCCGCCCGGATGTTCGTGGGCCGCCTGAAGAAGGACGGGCTGCTCGCCCAGACCGACTCGGTGCGCGCCGAGCTCTTCGGGTCGCTGGGCGCCACGGGGCACGGCCACGGCACCCCCAAGGCCGTACTTCTGGGCCTGGAGGGACACTCTCCGCGCACTGTGGACGTGGAGAGCGCCGACGACGAGGTCGCGCGCATCCGCTCCACCGGCAGGCTGCGGCTGATGGGCGCGGAGATAGGCGACGCCCACGAGATCGCCTTCGACGAGCCGAACCAGCTGATCCTGCACCGCCGCCGCTCACTCCCGTACCACGCCAACGGCATGACGCTCTTCGCGTACGACGCCTCGGGCGCCCCGCTGCTGGAGAAGACGTACTACTCCGTGGGTGGCGGCTTCGTCGTGGACGAGGACGCGGTCGGCGAGGACCGGATCAAGCTGGACGACACCGTCCTGAAGTACCCGTTCCGCAGCGGCGACGAGATGCTGCGCCTCGCCAACGAGACGGGCCTGTCCATCTCCTCGCTGATGATGGAGAACGAGAAGGCCTGGCGCACCGAGGACGAGATCCGCGAGGGCCTGCTGGAGATCTGGCGGGTCATGCAGGCCTGCGTCTCGCGCGGCATGTCCCGCGAGGGCATCCTGCCGGGCGGCCTGAAGGTACGCCGCCGCGCCGCGTCGTCCGCCCGCCAGCTGCGCGCCGAGGGCGACCCGCTGCTGCACCGCAGCGAGTGGACGACGATCTACGCGATGGCGGTCAACGAGGAGAACGCGGCGGGCGGCCGCGTGGTGACCGCCCCAACCAACGGCGCCGCGGGTGTCCTGCCCGCCGTCCTGCACTACTACATGCACTTCGTGCCCGGCGCCGACGAGGACGGCATCGTGCGCTTCCTGCTCGCGGCGAGTGCGATCGGCATGCTCTTCAAGGAGAACGCCTCGATCTCCGGCGCCGAGGTCGGCTGCCAGGGCGAGGTCGGCTCGGCCTGCTCGATGGCGGCGGGCGCGCTGGCCGAGGTGCTCGGCGGCACCCCGGAGCAGGTGGAGAACGCCGCGGAGATCGGCATGGAGCACAACCTGGGCCTGACCTGCGACCCGGTCGGCGGCCTGGTGCAGATCCCGTGCATCGAGCGCAACGGCATGGCGGCGGTCAAGGCGGTCACGGCGGCGCGGATGGCGATGCGCGGCGACGGCAGCCACAAGGTGTCCCTCGACAAGGTCATCAAGACCATGAAGGAGACCGGCGCGGACATGAAGGTCAAGTACAAGGAGACGGCGCGGGGCGGGCTCGCGGTCAACGTCATCGAGTGCTGAGCGTCACCGCGGGGTTTACTGGGTCGTGGTTCTGTCCGTAGAGGTCGTCCGTCCCGTCCGCCCGCTCCGAAGGGGGATCACCATGTCCGCGCCCCGCAGGACAGTCCTGGCCGCCGCGGGGTTCACCGCGGCGGCGCTGACGGTGCCCGGGTGCGGCGCCAGTGGTGGCTCCGCTGACGAGGAAGCCACGGGTTCGGGGTCCCCGAGCCCCCGTACCCCCGACTGCGCGCTGTCCCCCGAAGCCACCGAAGGCCCGTTCTACCGTGACCTGAAGCTGGTACGTCGGGACATCACCGAGGGGCGCCCCGGAGTCCCGCTCCGGCTGCGCTGCACCGTCCTGGACACCGCCACCTGCGAGCCGCTGCCCGAAGCCTCCGTCGACATCTGGCACGCCGACGCCGAAGGCGTCTACTCCGGCTTCGAAGAGGGGCGCGGCGCGCGGTTCCTGCGTGGGGTTCAGGTCACCGACCGCGCGGGCACCGCCACGTTCGAGACCATCGTCCCGGGCTGGTACACCAACCGGACGATGCACATCCACATCAAGGTCCACGTCGGCGGGGACACCGTCCACACCGGCCAGCTCTACTTCGACGAGGAACTGGCCGAGGCGGTGACCGGTGCCCAGCCCTATGCCCAGCGCCAGGACCCCCGTACCGGAAACGCCGACGACTCCCTCTTCGCCCAGGGCGGGGACCAGTCGGTCCTCAAGACCACCGGTTCCGTACGGACCGGGTATCAGGCGGCGATCTCCCTGGGCGTCCGCAGCTGACGGCTGGCCCGCGTCGCCGGTCGTCGGCCGTCGGTCGTCGGCCGTCGGTCGTCGGTCGTCGGTCGTCGGTCGTCGGTCGTCGGTCGTCTCGGTGATGCCGGAATCACGCCGTATGGCTAGGTTTGGGGCATGGGTCGCGGGACGTGGTCGAAGTGGTACCTCACGCGCCACCGGCTGCGCGCGCCCCGTATCTGGCCGGTGCCGGTCGTGCTGCTGGGTGCGGGCCTGTTCCTGTCGTGGCTGTTCCCGCTGATCGACCGTGAGGTCACCTATCTGGAGGACGAACTCGGCGAGACCTTCTTCCGCTATCTGGACGCTGGTTCGATGGCCACCCTGCTCTCCGCCGTCGCGGGCGGCATGATCACGCTGACCGGTCTGGTCTTCACCGCGATCACGCTGGCCATGCAGTTCGGGGGCTCACAGCTGTCGGTGCGCGTGGTGCCGATGCTCCAGCAGGACTGGGTGATGCGCTGGGCGATGGGCACGTTCATGGCCACGTTCGTCTACACCCTGATGATCTCGGTGCGGCTCGCGGTGGGCCAGGAGGACTACCGGCCGGTCATCTCGATGTTCTTCGCCATCGCGCTCTCGGTGGTCTGCGCGGTGCTGTTCTTCGCGCTTGTGGCGCGGGTGACGGCCACCCTGAACTCGGGGCAGCTGCTGCGGTATCTCGCCGCCGAGGGGCGTCGGGCGGTGGATCGTACGCATCCGAGGCACGGGGCGGCCGGGGAGCCACCCCTCGCCGAGGCCTCCTCCGGGTCCCGGCCCGCAGACGGCGCCGGCGCCTCCGCCGACCCGGAGGTGATCCGGCTCGGCGCGCCGCCCAAGCGCGGCCAGATCCTGATCGCCTGCCACAAGGAGGGTCTGGAGCGCATCGCCCGCAGGACCGGCGCGCGCATCCAGCTGGTCCCGGTGTTCGGGGACTTCGTCGCCCAGGAGGCCCCGCTGTTCCTCGTACGCCCGGGCGCCAGACCGGTCCGCCGCGAGGACCTGACGCGCTGCCTGCTGTTCGGCGCCACGTACAGCGCGGGCATCGACCCGGCGGGGGCGCTGCGCTCGTTCGTCGACATCGCCCTCAAGGCCCTCTCCCCCGGCATCAACGATCCGGGGCGCGCCGTACAGTGCCTCGACCACATCGAGGACCTGCTGGTGCTGATCGCGCCCCGGCTCGCGGGGCGGCCCCCTGGCGAACCGGCCGAGTTCTTCCGGCACCGGACCCGCTCCTGGGCCGACTACGTCTGCATCGCCACCGACGAGATCCGGCACTTCGGGGCCACCTCGATCCAGGTGCAGCGGCGCCTGCGCGCGCTGTACGCCACGGTCGCCGAGGTCTGCTCGCCGGATCAGGTGGCCCCGCTGCGGTCGCGGCTGGCGACGATGGACGCGGAGGTCTCCGGGCAGTGGCCGCAGGACCTCGACCGGTGCCTGGCCCGCCGCCCCGACTCGCAGGGCCTGGGCACCGAGAACGGCGACACGCTGGGCGGGGTCGGATAGTCGGGCCGATGACCCCGTACGCCCGTCCGCCGCCGGTCCGCCGCTCCGGTCGGGGTGACGCGCGGAGGGGGCGTGCCGTGTCGCCACGGCACGCCCCCGAGTCGCGGGGAGGCGACTCAACCCGCCTGCTGTCGCAGGCTGGTGAGGGATGAGACCAGTGCGTCCACCTCCTCCGGGGTGTTGTACAGCGCGAGCGACGCGCGGGCCGCGCTGTCGAGGCCGAAGTGGCGCAGCGCGGGCTGCGCGCAGTGGTGACCGGCCCGGACGGCGATCCCGTCCCGGTCGAGCCAGTCGGCGACGGTCGCCGGGTCGAATCCGGCGAGGGTGAAGGTCAGGACGGCGATACGGTCCGGGGCCGCGCCCACCAGCTCAAGCCCCGGCACGGTGGCCAGGGCCCGCTGGGCGTATGAGAGGAGCGCGCCCTCGTACGCGGTGACGGCGTCCCGGTCCAGCGCGGTCAGCCAGTTCAGCGCGGAGAGCAGGCCGACCGCTCCGGCGATGTGCCCGGTGCCCGCCTCGAAGCGGTGCGGGACGGGCGCGTACGTCGTTTCGCCGAAGTCGACCGAGTCGATCATGTTGCCGCCGCCCTGCCAGGGCCGCATCGCCGCCAGCAGCTCCGGCTTGCCGTACAGCGCGCCGATGCCGGTCGGGGCGAACAGCTTGTGCCCGGAGAACGCGTAGAAGTCGGCGTCCAACTCCCGTACGTCCACCGGGAAGTGGGCGACCGCCTGGGCGCCGTCGACCAGCACCCTGGCCGCGTGACGGTGCGCCAGCGCGATCATCTCGCGCAGCGGCGGCACGGTGCCCAGCACGTTGGACGCATGGCTGATCGCGACGAGCTGGGTCCGGTACGAGAGCAGGTCGGCGTACGCGTCGACGTCGATCCGCCCATCCGCGAGGAGCGGCACCGGGACCACCCGGGCGCCGCGCTCCTTGGCGATCAGCTGCCAGGGGACGATGTTGGAGTGGTGCTCCAGGGCCGGGACCAGGATCTCGTCACCGGGGCCCAGGTTGTCGCGTCCCCAGCTCTGGGCGACCAGGTTGATCGCCTCGGTGGTACCACGGGTGAAGACGATCTCCGCGGGCGAGGGGGCGCCGAGGAACGCGGCGACCGCGGCCCGGCTCTCCTCGAACACCGCGGTCGCCTCGCGGGCCATGGTGTGCGCGCCGCGGTGGATGTTGGAGTTGGCGACGCCGTAGAACGCGCCGAGCGCCTCGATCACCTGGCGGGGCTTCTGGGTGGTCGCGCCGTTGTCCAGCCAGACCAGGGGGCGGCCGTTGACGGGACGGTGCAGCACCGGGAAGTCGCGTCGGACCGCTTCGGGGTCGAAGGGGCCGCCCGCGGTGCTGGGGCTCATCGCGGGCGGCGCCGCCACGAGGCTCTCCACAGCCCCGGGGCCAAGGCCTCCGCCAGGGTCAGGAGTAGTCATGGTACTTGGACACCTCGACGTTCTGGAGGACCGCGACCGCGTCCTCGACCAGCACCGCGGTGCTGAAGTACGCGGTCATCAGATACGAGGTGATGGCCTTCTGGTCGGTACCCATGTTCCGCATGGACAGGCCGGGTTCGACCTCGTCCGGCACCGACGCCGGACGCAGCCCCACCACGCCCTGCTCCGCCTCGCCTATCCGCATCAGCAGGATCTCGGTCGTACCGAGCCCGGCCCCACCGCTGAACCGCACCTTGTCGGACGGCAGCAGCGGCACCCCACGCCAGGTCAGCAGTGGGCTGCCGAACCGGCTGTCGGTCACCGGGGGCACCCCACGCCGGGTGCACTCGCGGCCGAACGCGGCGATCGCCTTGGGGTGGGCCAGGAAGTAACCGGGCTGCTTCCAGACCTTGGTGAGCAACTCGTCCAGGTCGTCGGGCGTGGGCGCGCCGGTCCGCGTCTGGACGCGCTGCCCGGGGGCGACGTTGTGGAAGAGCCCGAACTCGGGGTGGTTGAGCATCAGGTTCTCCTGACGCTCGCGCAGCGCCTGGATGGTCAGATGCGCCTGCTCCCGCGTCTGGTCCATGGGCTGGTTGTAGAGGTCCGCGACCCGGCTGTGCAGCCGCAGCACGGTCTGCGCGAGGCTCATGTGGTATTCGCGCGGCGCGCCCTCGTACTCCGCGTAGGTGCCCGGCAGTTCCGGCTCCCCGACGTGCCCGCCGGAGAGCTCGATGGGCACCTCGGCGCCCGGCATGTCGCCGCTCGCGCCGTAGGTCTCCACGGCGGCGCGCAGGGCGTCGTCGCGCTCGGTCAGGGTGGTGAGGTCGGTGCGTTCGACGCACAGGGCCACACCCGATGTCAGGGCCTGCACCCGATACGGCAGCGGCTCGGCGCGCGTCCAGCTGTCCAGGTCGAAGAACTGCCCGTCGCCGATGACCTCGACCAGGGCGTCTTCGCCGTACCGCCCGGTGAGGCGCTTCTCCGCGCGCCCGCGCACCAGCACCCACAGCCGGTTGGCGACATCGCCCTCGGAGGCGAGCGTGTCCCCGGCCTCGAAGCTGACCGCGGTGAACCGCTGGGCCAGCGCGACGAGTAACTCCGCGTCGGCGTCCCGCAGATAGGGCAGCTCACGCAGGTCTTCGGGTACGACGGCGTGGGTGCCGTTCTCGCTGTACGTGGCGATCCGGTCATCGCCTATCTGGAAGCTGAGACGACGGTTGACCCGGTAGACGCCGGATTCGACGTCCACCCAGGACAGCGCGCGGAGCAGATAGCGCGGGGTGATGCCGCGCATCTGCGGGGTGGTCTTGGTGGTGGTGGCCAGTTGCCGTGCGGCATCCGGGCCAAGCGTCAGTCGATCACTCATGCGACGTACTCCTCTGGGGGCATGCCGGGGCATGGAGGACGGCCGCAGCGGGGCGTGTGAGCACCGCTCCGGCCATCCCCTGGACGAGGCCCGATCGTTGTGTTGACCGAAGTGCGACACAAGAGGGCAATTTGCTGCACAGGCCGGAATCGTTCGCTGCCAATGAATGCCCGAATTACTACAGAAATCGACAACTTCGGCTCCGCGCACCGCACAAACCAGGGCCACGCCCCAAGCCCGCCCCCACCAGCCGGGCACCGACCGGAAGATCACCCAGGCGCCTTTACCTGGCAGGCAAAGCGCCGAGTTTGGCGCTATTCCTATGGCGGCTCGGCAGTACGATCACCGAACAGGCCTGGGAGGCCTGCGAGTTCGCGAGAGGAACCCTCGGATGACGACGACAGCGGCAGTCTCACAACCCAAGGGAGAGCCCCCGCCGCCCCTACGACGGATCCTCGACGCGGCGGCCCGCGGCCAGTTCCCCCCGCCCGACGGCGCCACCACCGTCCTCCCCCAGCCCAGCCACCGGGACGCCGGGGTGATCGCCTTCACCGCGCACTCCGTGATCTTCACGGACGAGGACCCGGCCTGGGTCCGCGCCGCCCTCGCCGCCACTGCCTGCGACGCCCTGGCCGCGACCATGAACCCCCGCTTCCTCACCGCCCTGATGGACCGCACCGGCCGCACGACGGACACCATCGACGTCCTCCACACCGCTACGGCCCTCCCCGGCGCCCCCTCGCTCCCCCTCACGCTCCCCGCCCCCCTCCAGGAGATCCGCGACCCGGGCCACCCCCGCGTGACCCGCGCCCGCAAGCGCCGCGACGAGGTCCGGGTCTGGGCGGCCGACGGCGGCGTGGTCGTCCTGGGCCGGGGCATAGCGGGCCGCTGGGAGGTGGCCATCGAGGTGGCCGAGCCCGTACGCCACCAGGGCCTCGGCCGCACCCTGGCCAGAGCAGCCCGCCACCTGCTCCCACCCGACACCCCCCTCTGGGCCCAGGTCTCAGCGGGAAACGCCCGCAGCCTCCGCGCCTTCCACGCCGCGGGTTACCGCCCCGTCGCCTCGGAAGCCCTCCTGACCGCCCCCTGACGCCTGGGCGGCCGATGGATGAGCCCTCCGTCTCCGGGTACCCGGTCCGCATGACAGCACCGAGCGACAAACAACCCGTACTCGTCCTGGACGCCCAAGACGCCCAAGACCTCGCGGAGTTCTACGCGAGGTTCTTGGGCGCGACCGCCCGGCCCACCACGAACCCCGAGTTCATCGAGATCGTCGGAGAGCGCGGCATCGTTCTGGCCATCCACCGGAAGCACACCTACGCACCACCCAGCTGGCCTCGACCGGAGAACTCCCAACAGGCCCACCTGAGCATCCTGATCGCCCCGGACGACATGGACGCGGCGGAGCGTGAGGCCATCTCCCTCGGAGCGACCCCTGTCGACACGGACAGCTCCGCGGTGCCCGGCAACAGTCGCATGTACGCGGACCCGGCGGGCCACTCCTTCATCCTGGCCGCCGCGCACTAGGCTGTCGCACGCGGCGAACACGCTCCGGAGCGTTCGCGAAGCGGGTCAGCTGCCGGTGGGGTGGTAGTGGGGGTTGCTGCGGCACTTGGACATGATTTCGGTGCGGGTTTCCTTGTTGATCGGGCAGACGCCGATGACGAACTCGCGTGCGATGCCGCCGGGGAAGGCCACCTCGACCTGGTCGGCGTACTTGTGCGTGTCGCCGATGGTTTTGTTGACGTCGATGCCGTGGGGGGCGTCGATGTAGTAGTTGAAGGCGCCGGGCTTCAACCACTTCGCCCACTCCTTGAACAGGTCGTGGTCGTAGCTGGTGGAGACGAAGGGGGACGGCTGGTTCTTGAGGACGTAACTCTCCAGGTCGTACTGGCCGTTCACCGTGTCCTTGGGGTGGAAGCCCTCCTTGAAGACGACCTCGGGACCACGGCCGTCCGCGCGGTAGAGGGTCTTGCAGTCGTCTCGGAACACCGGCTCCGGGGTGATCCTGTTGAGGTCGATGGGGCGTACGGCCGCCGCGTGCAGTTTGTCCGGGAAGACCGGGCAGGAGGGCGGAGTGAACGCGGCGGGCGCGGAAGCAGGTGTGGAAGCGGGCGCGAGGGCGGGCGCGGGCGGGAGCGCGGGCGGGGCCGCGGCTTCGGTGGCGGCCGCGGGGACCAGGAAGGCCGTCAGGGACAGGGTGACGGCAGCGGCCCGCCGCCGCAGGCGAGTAGTGATCACGGGAGTCATGGTGATCAGCATCTCGGTGTCGCGGTGGCGGGCCGTGGACTGTCACCCGAAGGTGAGTGTGTCCGTGTCGCGAGACGGCAAGTCCTCGCGTGTCAGCGGAAGATGCCCGTGTGGCCCAGTGAGTAGCGGCCCGGCTGCGGGTACACCGTCAGACCGTGTGGGCCGCCGCCGACGGGGATACGGGCCAGCTGGACGCCGGTCTGGGTGTCGATGGCGTACACCTCGTCGTCGTAACGCCCGGAAAGCCAAAGCACCTTGCCGTCGGCGGAGATGTTGCCCATGTCGGGGCTGCCGCCGTCCGGAAGCCACCACTTCTTGGTCAGCTTGTTCTTGGCGAAGTCGAAGACCGAGATGGAGCCCTCACCGCGGTTGGGGACGAACATCTCCTTGGAGTCACGGCTGATGTAGAGGCCGTGGCAGCCCTTGCCGGTGGGCAGGAGGGTTGGTTCGGTGAACTTCTCGCCGTCCAGGACCCACATGCCGTGGGCCTTCATGTCGGCGATGTAGAAGGTCTTGCCGTCCGGGGAGATCTTCACGTCCTGCGGCATCGCGCCCTTGAAGGGGAGCTTCTGCTGGCCGATGACCTTCATCTTCTCGGTGTCCACCTTGAGGAGTTCACCGGAGAACTCGCAGGAGACGATGAAGTAGCGGCCGTCCAGGGAGAAGTCGGCGTGGTTGACTCCTGCGCAGGTGACCGGCTCCGTGTGCACCCGGTCCATGGTGTGCGGATCGCGGAAGACCAGCTCGCGGTCCATCGAGGCCATCACCACGGCGTGCTTGCCGTTCGGCGTGAAGTAGAGGTTGTACGGGTCGTGCACCTCGACCGGCTTGCCCGCCTTACCGTTGGCCGGGTTGATGGGCGTGAGCGTGTGGCCGCGGTTGTTGTTGACCCAGAGGGTCTTCATGTCCCAGGAGGGGACGACGTGCTGGGGCTGGACGCCGACCGGGATGGTCTCGATGACCTCGTACTTCTCGGGGTCGATGACCGAGACCGTGTTGGAGTGGGTGTTGGGGACGTACACCCGGTGCGGGAAGTCCTTGACCACGGGGGAGAGTTTGTTCGGCCGGTTGGCGGCGTAGATGTCCGTGGGGTCGAGCACCGGTGGCATACCGGGCAGTCCGTAGATCGGCTTGGGGCCCGTGGGCTTGTCGGGCTTGGCGGGAGCCTTCTCGCCGGTCGCCTCGCTCGCGGACGTGTCGTCGCCCGGACTCGCGCAGCCCGCGAGGAGCGCTCCGGTGGCCAGCAGGGCGCCGACGAGCAGCGCGCGGGTGCGTTGGGTGAGGTGCAGCATCAGGTCAGCAGCTCCGTGGTGGTGACCGCGCTCAGGCCGCGGCGTTCGATTTCTTCCAGGACGGCGGGCAACGCGGCGACCGTGTCCGCGTACCCGAAGTGCAGGCTCACCACCGATCCCTTACGGACCTGGCCGGCCACCGTGCGGATGACGGCCGTGGCGCCCGGCGAGGTGAAGTCGAGAGAGTCGAGGTCGTACGAGAGGACATGCGGGTATCCCGCGCGGTGGGCCAGCCGTTGGACCAGGGGGCTCGCCCGATGGGCACGGGAGGGACGGAACCAGGCGCCGATGGAACCGGTCAGTCGGCGCAGGCGCTGGGCGCAGGCGGTGATCTCCGCGTACGCCTGCTGCTCCGGCATGGTGTTGATGTCGAGGTGGCGTTGGGTGTGGTTGCCGAGTTCATGGCCGCCGTCGAGGATGCGGCGGGCCATGGTGGGGTGTGCGTCGAGCCAGCGGCCGACGGCCAGCACAGTGACCCGGGCACCGGCGCGCTCGGCCTCGGTGAGCAGGGCGCGGGCGGTGGCGGGGTCGCCCTCGCCGTGGAAGGTGAGGGCGACGCGGGCCCGGTCGGGGGGTCCGTGCTCGATCTGGGCGGGGCGGCCGGGGAAGCGGCGTGGGCCTGGGGCGGGGGGTGCGGCGGACCGTCGCGCGACGTCGGGGGCGCGCTGTGCGGTGGAGCAGCCGGTGGCGAGTGTCCCGGTCAGGGCGAGCAGGGCACCGGCACGCAGGGCACCGCGGCGGTCGGTCGTGGTCACGCGTCCATTTAAGGGGCGAAAGCCCCGGATCATCATGATTGACCGGATTTTTGCCCTTTGCGGGTCGGGGTGCCGACGAGGAAGTAATGGAGTGGCGAGCCACTGAACACTTAGCTCGCAGCTTATTTAGGCAGCATTTATAAGGCGAGTGTGCTAGATCACCAAGGATTCATCTTTGAGATGGGGTGATTTGGGGTGGTATGTACGAATATAGGTGTTTGGATCGGAGGGCGGCGATCTGCCATAGTCGGAGCCAACGACCCCCATTGACCCGGGCCAGGTCGTCAAGGCGGCCGCGGATCACACCCCTGAAGATCCCGGCGCCCCCCATGGAAGCCCCCGCGGCGCGCCACACCACGGCGCGAGGGGGCTTCCGTGCGTACGGGGACCGCCGTCGATGCGGCCCCGCTCAGCGACCTCGACTCAGCGGTCGGCGATCCGCATCTCGAACCACGTCGTCTTGCCGCGCGGCAGCAGATCCACGCCCCACCGGTCGGAGAGCTTGTCCACCAGAAAGAGCCCCCGGCCGCTGATGTCCAGCTCATGAACCGGCATCAGACACGGCAGCCCGCGCGAGGGGTCACGCACCTCGACCCTTATCCAGCCGCGCCGTCGGTCCATCCGCAGCCCGAACACCCGGGCGCCGGTGTGCCGTACCGCGTTGCCGACGAGTTCGGAGACCAGGAGCACGGCGATTTCGGCGACCTGCGGGGAGAGCGCCCACTGGCGCAGTACGACCACCTGGGTGAGGCGACGCGCGGTCCCCGCCGACTCCGGCCGGGACGGCAGCGGGACCTCTGCCTCCGTCGGGTTACCGAACAACTCCAGTGCTTTGAGCGCCCGTTCGTCCTCGACGGCCGGTGTCCATCGCACCGCGGTCACACTCCCGTGCCGCCGCGCCGACTCACTGCCCTCCAGCCCCGCCATGCCCCCATCATGGCCGGACAGCACGGCTCTTGGGGGCTTTCCAGGGGAATACGCCCCCCGGAACCAACGGTTCCGGGGGGTCGATTCGGCATATGCCGAAGGCACTTAAGATCTCGTTACGGCCTACCTGAGCTGCGATAACAATCCGTCGAGGAATGATCACACACAGTCCGCAGCGCGCCATGCTTAAGGTTGACTTAAGGCGCAGATAAGGTTCCCCAAGGGGGGTAACCCGGTCAACTGACGCTGCCTCAGAGGAATTTCGCCTTGCCCGGGCCCTCATCGACGAAGCTGCGCATCCCCCGCTCGCGGTCCTCGGTGGCGAACAGCCCGGCGAACCAGTTCCGTTCGATCGCGAGGCCGGTGGTGATGTCCGTCTCCAGGCCCGCGTCGATCGACTCCTTGGCCGCGCGCAGCGCGATGGCCGGTCCCTGGGCCAGCTTCGCCGCCCAGGCGTGCGCCTGCTCGTACACCTCGGCGGCCGGGACGATCCGGTCCACCAGGCCGAGCGTGAGGGCCTCGTCGGCCTTCACCATCCGGCCGGTGAAGATGAGGTCCTTCGCCTTGGACGGGCCGACCAGGCGGGACAGCCGCTGGGTGCCGCCCGCGCCCGGGATCAGGCCGAGCAGGATCTCCGGCTGGCCCAGCTTGGCGTTGTCGGCGGCGATGCGGTAGTCGGCGCAGAGCGCCAACTCGCAGCCGCCGCCGAGGGCGTAGCCGGTGACGGCGGCGACGACCGGCTTGGGGATCTGGGCCACGGCGGTGAAGGCGTCCTGCAGGCCCCGGGACCGTACGACCATCGCCGCGTGGTCCATGGCCTGCATCTCCTTGATGTCCGCGCCAGCCGCGAACACCTTCTCACCGCCATAGATGATCACAGCGCGGACATCGTCGCGGCGGGCCGCCTCTTCGGCGAGCTCCTTGAGCCGGTCCTGGGTGGCGATGTCCAGGGCGTTCATCGGCGGGCGGTCCAGGCGAAGGGTGCCGACGCCATCGGAGACTTCGAGATTCACGGTCGTGGAGGTCATGGAGGCAGGTTAACCGTGACTAACGGGGGTGGGGGCGGTGGCGGGGGCGGTGCCGTTCGTCACAGCCGGTACCGCTTTCAGGAGCAGCACCGAGCGCGCCGGGAGCGTCACGGCCGCACCCGCCCCGTACAGCCTGCCGGGGGCCGTGCCCTGCTCCTCCAGCGAGGTGTCCACCACGACCTCGTACGAGCCTGCCCAAGGCGCCCCGGGCAGGACGAACCTCGCCGCCTCGTCGCTCGCGTGCAGCACCGCCAGAAAGCTGTCGTCCTCCACCGGCGCGCCCCGCGCGTCCCGCCCCGGGATGTCCCGCCCGGACAGGTACATCCCCACCGTCGACGCCGGCGCGTACCAGTCCCGCTCCGTCATCTCCGTACCGCCCGCCGTGAACCAGGCCAGATCCCGCAGCCCGTCCGCCGCGTGCGCCCGCCCCGAGTAGAACGCGCGGCGGCGCAGCACCGGATGGGCGTGGCGCAGCGCGGTGAGCCGGGAGGTGAGCGCGAACAGTTCACGCCAGCCAGGCTCTCCGGGTTCGCCGGGCTGTTCGAGCAGCGACCAGTCCAGCCAACTGGTCGGCCCGTCCTGGCAGTAGGCGTTGTTGTTGCCGCCCTGGGTGCGCCCCATCTCGTCCCCCGCGACCAGCATCGGCACCCCGGTGGACAGCAGCAGCGTGGTCACCAGGTTCCGCAGCTGCCGCCGCCGCAGGGCGGTCACGGCCGGGTCGTCGCTCTCGCCCTCGGTGCCGCAGTTCCAGGAGCGGTTGTCGTCGGTGCCGTCGCGGTTGTCCTCGCCGTTGGCCTCGTTGTGCTTGCGCTCGTAGGTGACCAGGTCGCGCAGGGTGAACCCGTCGTGCGCGGTGACGAAGTTGACCGAGGCGTACGGCCTGCGCCCGCCCCACGCGTACAGGTCGCTCGACCCGGAGAGCCGGTACCCCAGGTCCCGTACATCAGGCAGCGCGCCACGCCAGAAGTCGCGTACCGCGTTCCGGTAGCGGTCGTTCCACTCGGTCCACAGCGGTGGGAAGGCGCCCACCTGGTAGCCGCCCGCGCCCACGTCCCACGGCTCGGCGATCAGCTTCACCCGGCGCAGCACCGGGTCCTGGGCGATCACCGCGAGGAAGGGGGACAGCATGTCGACATCGTGGAAGGACCGGGCCAGTGCCGCCGCCAGGTCGAACCGGAAGCCGTCCACGCCCATCTCGGTGACCCAGTAGCGCAGCGAGTCGGTGATCAGCCGGAGCACCTGGGGCCGCACCACATGCAGCGTGTTGCCGCAGCCCGTGTAGTCCGCGTAGCGGCGCGCGTCCGACTGCAGCCGGTAGTAGCCGCCGTTGTCGATGCCGCGCAGCGAGAGCATCGGCCCCAGCTCGCCCGCCTCGGCGGTGTGGTTGTAGACCACGTCGAGGATGACCTCGATGCCCGCCGCGTGCAGCGCCCGCACCATCTGGCGGAACTCGCCGACCTGCTGCCCGGTGCTGCCGCTCGCCGCGTAGGCCGCGTGCGGAGCGAAGTAGCCGATGGAGTTGTAGCCCCAGTAGTTGCGCAGGCCGCGCCGCAGCAGATGGTCCTCGTGCGCGAACTGGTGCACGGGCAACAGCTCGACGGCGGTCACGCCAAGGCGCTGGAGGTGGTCGATGGCGGCGGGGTGGGCGAGACCGGCGTAGGTGCCGCGCAGGTGTTCGGGGATGGCTGGGTGGAGCTTCGTGAAGCCTTTCACATGGAGTTCGTAGATGATCGAGTCGGCCCAGGGGGTCTTCGGCCTGCGGTCCTCGCTCCATTCGTCGCCGGGCGCCTCGTCGTGCACCACCACGCCCTTGGGGACGTACGGCGCCGAGTCGCGGTCGTCGCGCACGGTGTCGGCGATGTGCTGCTCGGGCCAGTCGCGGACGTGGCCGTAGACCTCGGGGGGCAGCGCGGTGTAGCCCTGCCCGGCCGGGCCGTCGGCCGCGTCGACGGCCTTGGCGTACGGGTCCAGGAGCAGCTTGGCGGGGTTCCATCGGGCGCCGGTCCACGGGTCCCAGCGGCCGTGCACGCGGTAGCCGTACCGCTGGCCTGGGAGCACACCCGGGACGAAGCCGTGCCAGATCTCGTGGGTCAGTTCGGTCAGCGGGCAGCGGGTCTCCCGGCCCCGCTCGTCGAAGAGGCAGAGTTGGACGGCCTCGGCTCCGCCCGCCCACAGGGCGAAGTTGGTGCCGGTGGCTCCGTCGGGTCCGGCCTTGAAGCGCGCGCCGAGCGGGGTGGGGGCGCCGGGCCAGGCCGGGCGGGTACTGGGGGTGGCCTGGGTGCTGCCCACCGTGGCCTGGGTGGCCTGCGTGGTCTGGGTGGTCTGGGTGCTGCCCGGGGTGGCCGGTCCGCTTCCGTCGGAAACGGACCCGGTCGACTCCCGCTCGGGTGCCCTCGTCACCTGTCAGCCTCCCGCGGCTCGATGGGACCGTGGTCCTCCCCCTCTGTTGTGCCCCCAACCGGGCCCGCACTCACGTTTCCCACGGAGGGGGGCGGTCGTTGGGGACCATGTGAGACAGCATGCGAGACGCGCGCGGCGCGCAGGGGCCGCACTGGCCGCGGTACTGACCTGGGCAGCACTACTGACCGGCTGCTCCGTGGACGGAATCGGTACGGTGTTCGGGAAGCAACGCGCGCCCGCCGACGCCATTCAGGTCACCCCGGACGACGGCGAGCGGGACGTCCCGGCCAACGCGGGGCTCGAGGTGCGGGTCCCTGACGGCCGCCTGGAGTCGGTGACGGTGGTCAGAGACCAGGACGCCCGGGAGCACCCGGTGCCGGGCCGGATCTCCACCGACGGGCTGAGCTGGGAGCCCGACGACAAGAAGCTGGCGCTCGCCGCCAGGTACGTGGTGGACGCGGTCGCCCTGGACGGCCACGGCCGCCGCCAGGCCCGCCGCACCACCTTCACGACGTACGTTCCCGACGAGCGCTTCATCGCCTATGTGACCCCCGAGAACCGCTCGGTCGTCGGCACCGGAATGATCGTCTCGCTGGAGTTCAACCGCGAGGTCAAGGACCGCGCCGCCGTCGAGCGCGCCATCAAGGTCACCGCGGACCCCGCCGTCCCGGTCGCGGCCCACTGGTTCGGCGCGTCCCGCCTGGACTTCCGTCCCAAGGACTACTGGCGGCCCGGCACCGAGGTCACCGTCGACCTGGCGCTGCGCGACGTACAGGCGGCACCCGGCGTCTACGGGCTCCAGCACAAGACGTTCGGCTTCACGATCGGCCGTAGCCAGGTGTCCCTGGTGGACGCGGAGAAGAAGACTATGGAGGTACGCAGGGACGGCGAGCTGGTCTCCACCGTCCCGATCACCGCGGGCGCCGCCAAGACCACCACGTACAACGGGAAGATGGTGGTCACCGAGATGCTCGAGGTGACCCGGATGGACGGCGCCACCGTCGGCTTCACGGACAGCGACGGCAAGGGCGAGTACGACATCCCCGACGTGCCGCACGCCATGCGGCTGACCACGTCGGGAACCTTCCTGCACGGAAACTACTGGGCGTCGACGGACACCTTCGGGAAGGCGAACGTCAGCCACGGCTGTGTGGGGCTGCGCGATGTGAAGGGCGGGGACCAGGACACCCCCGCGCGCTGGTTCTTCGACGGCAGCCTGATCGGCGATGTGGTCGAAGTGCGCAACTCCCGCGACAAAACGGTCGCACCCGACAACGGCCTCAGCGGCTGGAACCTGAACTGGGCCAAGTGGCGGGCGGGCTCGGCCCTGCGCTGAGACGCACTGCGGCAGACCCGGCAGCGAACGTCCGAGCAGTTGGTTCCGAACGGTGACAATCGCGCGGGCCCATACCCCCTGACCATGTGATTACCTGACGCCGTGCGCTGGGTGGGGCCTGGCCACATGGCCGGATGGCGAGCCTGACCAGGGCCGTGCGAGGGGAGAACGAACGTGAACGGGCGACCGATATCGGGGGCATCGGTTGGGGTGCGGCGGCGGCGCCGTGGCGCGGGGCCGCTGGCCCTGGCGCTCGGCGCCGTACTGCTGGCGACCACGGCGTGCGGACCGGGTGACTCAGGCAAGGGTGGGGACGGAGACGGGAACGGCGGCAAGAAGGCCGGCGCCGACCCGACGCCCACCGACAACCGGCCCTCCGAGGCGGTGGTGGCGGTCGCGCCCAAGGACGGCGCCGAGGCCGTCGCCACCAGCGGGACCCTGAAGGTCACCGCGGCCAAGGGCAAGCTGACGAAGGTGACGGTCAAGGACACCGCGGGCAACACCATCCCGGGCGAGATAGCCAAGGACGGCGCCTCTTGGAAGCCTGCCCTGCACCTGGCCGCGTCGACCAAGTACAAGGTGCACGTCACGGCGAAGGACTCTGCGGGCCGGACCGCCGCGAAGGACACCTCCTTCACCACACTGACCCCGCAGAACACCTTCATCGGCCACTTCACGCCGGAGGACGGCTCCAAGGTCGGTGTCGGGATGCCGGTCTCGTTCAACTTCACCCGCGGGATCACCAACCCCGCCGACGTGGCGAGGGCCATCGAGGTCACCGCCGAACCCAAGGTCGAGATCCGGCACAAGTGGCACGGCAACGACCGGCTGGACTTCCGCCCGGAGAACTACTGGAAGCCCGGCACCAAGGTCTCCGTGAAGCTCAACCTCGACGGCGTCGAGGGCCGCGACGGCGTGTACGGCACGCAGGCCAAGACCGTGAAGTTCACCGTCGGCCGCAGCCAGGTGAGCGTGGTCGACGCCAAGAAGAAGACCATGACGGTGAAACGGGACGGCAAGACCCTCAAGACGATCCCGATCACCGCGGGCGCGCCCTCGACCACCACGTACAACGGCCAGATGGTCATCACCGAGAAGCTCCCGGTGACCCGGATGGACGGCGCCACCGTCGGCTTCGGCGGCGAGTACGACATCAAGGACGTACCGCACGCGATGCGGTTGTCGACCTCGGGCACGTTCATCCACGGCAACTACTGGGCGAGCGCCTCCACCTTCGGCTCGGAGAACGTCAGCCATGGGTGTATCGGACTGCGTGACGCGCGCGGCGGCTATGACGACAAGACGCCGGGCGCCTGGCTCTTCAAGAAGTCGATGATCGGCGATGTGGTCATCGTGAAGAACTCCAAGGACAAGCAGATCAAATGGTTCAACGGCCTGAACGGCTGGAACCTGGCCTGGGACGAGTGGGAGAAGTAGGGGAAGGCAGGGAAGTCAGGGAAGCAGCATTGGTCTGGACCGGAGTCTTGCCCCCGCACGCGGCGCGGACCAAGCTCACCCTATGGACCTGGAGTTGCGGCATCTGAAGACGATCCGCGCGATCGCCGACGCGGGCAGCCTCACCAAAGCCGCCACCGCACTCGGTCTCGCCCAGCCCGCGCTCAGCACCCAGCTGAAGCGTATCGAACGCATCCTGGGCGGGGAGCTGTTCGAGCGCGGGCGGCACGGGGTGCGGACCACCGCGCTGGGGGATTTCGTACTGGACCGCGCTCGCGTCGTCCTGCCCGCGGTGAGCGGCCTCCAGCGGGAGGCGGCGCGGTTCGCCCACGCGGCCGACGAGGGACGCGGCTTCCGGATCGGCGGCACACACGGCCCGCTGCTGGGCGGTCTGGTGGACCGGCTCGCGACGGCCTGTCCCGGAGCGCGGGTGACGACGCACACCTCGTGGTCGGAGCGCGAGATCGCGGCGCTGACGGCCGAGTCGCGGCTGGACTTCGCGCTGATCGGGACCTGCGGCGCGAGCCAGCCGCCGGAGGGCGAGCGGCTGATCTGGCGGGAAATCGCGCGGGACCCGGTGTTCGTGATGCTCGCCACCGACCATCCGCTGGCCGGGTGCGCGGAGATCGACCTGGCCCGTCTGTCGGCCGAGTCGTGGACGGACGTGCCGGGCGACGGCTGCTTCGGCGACTGCTTCACGGCCGCCTGCGCCCGGGCGGGGTTCACGCCGGCCGGTGTGTACGAGACGGACACCGCGTCATGCGTCCACCTCGTCCAGGTCGGCCGGGCGGTCGGGCTCTGCCGGGCGACCTTCCCACCCACCGCGGGCGTGGTGACCCGGCCTCTGACGGGCGCTCCGCTGACCTGGCGGCATCTGCTCGGCTGGCATCCCGCGGGACCGGCCGCGGCCCACGCGCCCGCGGTGTACGCACAGACGCGCGCGGCGCACACGGACGCGGCCGCCCGCAGTGACACGTACACGGCCTGGCTCGCCGACAGCCACCATCCCATCCATAACACTGGGCAAAGGGTCAACTGACAGCTTCTGAAGAGAAGTTCACGGTTCTACGGTTTCGGCGACTCCACCTCCCCGCGAACTCCGCATCAACGTTCGCATCGCACTCCGCATCGAAACCGAGGAGACCTCCCCCATGCTCCACAGAAACGCCAAGGGCGCGGCAGCCGCCGCACTGGCCGCGGTCGGCGCGCTCGCGCTGACCGCGTTGCCTGGCACGGCGATGGCCAAGACGGCCGCCCCGGAACCCCCCACACACTCCGCCACCCAGTCCGCGACCCTGTCCGCCGCGGAGACAGCCGCCGTGACCGAGGCCTCCCCCGGTCTCCTCAAGGCCATGCAGCGCGACCTGGGCCTCACCGCCACCCAGGCCAAGCAGCGCCTGGTCAACGAGGCCGAGGCGGGCGCCGTCGCGGGTGCGCTGCGGAGCACCCTGGGCGCCGACTTCGCGGGCGCCTGGGTTCAGGGCGCCGACTCCGCGCGACTCACCGTGGCCACCACCGACGCCTCGGACGTCAAGGCGATCGAGGCCAAGGGCGCGCGGGCCAAGCTCGTACGGCACTCGACCTCGGAACTCGACGCGGCCAAGGCGGAGTTGGACCGGGCCGCGAAGAAGGCCGCCAACAAGTCCGTCGCCCAGGACGCCCCCGTCTGGTTCGTCGACCTCGCATCGAACAGCGTCGTCGTCCAGGCGGTCAAGGCGTCGGCGGCCAAGAAGCTGGTCGCCGCGGCGGGCGTCGACGCGGCGCTCGTACGGGTCGAGAAGACCGCCGAACGCCCGCGCCCGCTCTACGACATCGTGGGCGGTGACGCGTACTACATGGGCAGCGGCGGCCGTTGCTCCGTGGGCTTCTCCATCACCCGGGGCAGCCAGCAGGGCTTTGTCACGGCCGGGCACTGCGGGCGCGCGGGCACGACGACCCGGGGCAGCAACCAGGCGGCGCAGGGGTCCTTCCAGGGGTCCATCTTCCCCGGTCGCGATATGGCCTGGGTGCTCACCAACTCCAGCTGGACCGCGACCCCGTACGTCCGTGGCTCCGGCGGCCGCCTGATGCCGGTCGAGGGTTCCACGCAGTCTCCGGTAGGCGCGTCGATCTGCCGTTCAGGGTCGACCACCGGATGGCACTGCGGCACCATCCAGCAGCACAACACCAGTGTCACCTACCCCGAGGGCACCATCTCCGGGGTGACCCGGACCTCGGTCTGCGCGGAGCCGGGCGACTCGGGCGGCTCCTACATATCGGGCACCCAGGCGCAGGGCGTCACCTCGGGCGGCTCGGGCAACTGCCGCAGCGGGGGTACGACGTTCCACCAGCCGGTGAACCCGATCCTCCAGCAGTACGGGCTGACGCTGAAGACCACGTCGGGCGACCCCGGTGACCCGGGCGACCCGGGTGAGCCCGGCGGCAGCTGGTCCGCGGGCACCGTCTACACGCCGGGCGACCAGGTCACGTACGGCAACGCCACGTACCGCTGCATCCAGGGGCACCAGGCGCAGACCGGCTGGGAGCCGCCGAGGACCCCGGCGCTCTGGCAGCGGCTGTGAGCTGACGGGCCGTTGAGGCACTGAGGGGCTGAAGCGCCGAGGCGCTGAGGCGTCGACGGGGCCGCGCATCGGGGGGTGCGCGGCCCCGTACGCGTACGCCGGGTGCGCGTACCTGCCGCACTACACCCGCCACACGTACGCCTGGCACAGACACGCCAACTGACCGGATAACGAACGTCGTTAACCGTTCAGCGTGCGTTTTGAGCCAACATGTTGACGCGCCCCTGACACGCATAGGGGTCTGCTGTCACTCTTCCGAGGATCGGGCGCGCGGCACCCCCCACGTTCCGTGCGCGGTTCTCTGAGCTCCATCACACGTACAGGAGTCAGTGTTGAGATCACTCTCAGGCAGACGCACCTCCCACACCCGCGCCAAAGCTACCGGCGCTCTCATCGCCGCCACTGCCCTGCTCGCCGTAGGCATCCAGACCTCCGTCGCGGGCGCCTCAACCCCCCAGGCGGCCGCACCCGCCGCCGCGGACAAGGGAGCCGACCCCGGCGCCCTGCCAGCCAAACTCTCGCCCGCCCAGCGCACCGCGCTGATACGCGAGGCCGACGCGTCCAAGGCGGAGACCGCCAAGGAGCTCGGCCTCGGCAAGAAGGAGAAGCTCGTCGTCCGCGACGTCGTCCAGGACCGGGACGGCACCACGCACACCCGCTACGAACGCACCTACGGCGGACTCCCGGTGCTCGGCGGTGACCTGATCGTCAGTCAGGACAAGTCCGGCGAGGCGGAGTCCGTCTCCAAGGCGTCCACGGCGAAGCTGAAGGGCATCGCCACCAGCGCCAAGATCGCGGCGTCCACCGCCGAGAAGCAGGCGCTGGGCGCGGCGAAGGCCGAGGGCGCCAAGAAGCCCGCCGCCGAACAGGCCCCGCGCAAGGTCGTCTGGATGGCCGACGGCGAGCCGACCCTCGCGTACGAGACGGTCGTCGGCGGGCTCCAGAAGGACGGCACCCCGAACGAGCTGCATGTCGTCACGGACGCCGCCTCCGGCGCGAAGCTGTACGAGTGGCAGGCCGTCCACAACGGCGACGGGCACACGCAGTACAGCGGCGACGTCGAGCTCGGCACGGCGCGGTCCGGCAGCAACTACACGCTGTCCGACACCAACCGCGGCAACCACCGTACGTACAACCTGAACCGCGGCACGTCCGGCCAGGGCACGCTCTTCTCGGGACCGGACGACGTCTGGGGCAACGGCACTCCGCAGAACCTGGAGACGGCCGGCGCTGACGCCCACTACGGCGCGGCGCTCACCTGGGACTACTACAAGTCCGCGTTCGGCCGTGACGGCATCCGTGGCGACGGCGTCGGCGCGTACTCGCGCGTCCACTACGGCAACAACTACGTCAACGCCTTCTGGCAGGACAGCTGCTTCTGCATGACGTACGGCGACGGTGACGGCAACGCCAAGCCGCTGACCTCGATCGACGTGGCCGCGCACGAGATGACCCACGGGCTCACCTCATCCACCGCCGGTCTGCGCTACAGCGGCGAGTCCGGCGGCCTGAACGAGGCCACCAGCGACATCATGGCCGCCGCCGTCGAGTTCGCCGCGAACAACTCGAAGGACCTCGGCGACTACCTCGTCGGCGAGAAGATCGACATCCGTGGCAACGGCACCCCGCTGCGCTACATGGACAAGCCCAGCCGGGACGGCAACTCCAAGGACTACTGGTACTCGGGCATCGGCAATGTCGACGTCCACTACTCGTCGGGCCCGGCGAACCACTTCTTCTACCTGCTCTCCGAGGGCAGCGGCAAGAAGACCGTCAACGGGGTCGACTACGACTCGCCGACCTCCGACGGGCTTCCGGTGACCGGCATCGGCCGCGAGAAGGCCGCGCTGATCTGGTACAAGGCGCTCAGCACCAAGTGGGGCACCACGACCAACTACGCCGGCGCGCGCACCGGCACCCTTGAGGTGACCGCCGACCTGTACGGCGGCGACAGCGACGAGTACAAGGCGGTCCAGCACGCGTGGGCCGGAGTCAACGTCGGCGAGCGGCCCGACGACGGTGGTCCGGGCGAGCCCGGTGACACGTACGAGAACGGCACCGACGTCCAGATCCCGGACTACGGCTCAGCCGTCACCTCGTCGATCACCGTCGACCGGGACGGCAACGCGCCGAGCGCCCTGAAGGTGGGCGTGGACATCGAGCACACCTGGCGCGGTGACCTGGTCATCGACCTGATCGCCCCGGACGGCACGGCGTACCGCCTGAAGAACGCCAGTGGCGGTGACTCGGCGGACGACGTCAAGGAGACCTACACGGTCAACGCGTCGTCGGAGACGGCCGCGGGGACCTGGAAGCTGCGGGTGCAGGACGTGGCCCGCTGGGACACCGGCTACATCAACAGCTGGAAGCTCACCTTCTGAATCTGGAAGCTCACCTTCTGATCAGAAAATGATCGGCCGAGAATGCCGCGTCCGTGCCCCTGGCGTTGCCAGGGGCACGGACGCGTGACACCAGCCGGACGCGGGCTGGCGGTTGAGGCATCTGGCGAGATTCCCTGTTTGCTCCCGTCTGGTGTACAACCTTCCAGCCGCCGGGCTGTCTCACTAAGCAGCGGAGTGACACGACACCCGATGCGACCCAAGGGGACATGATGCGACGGACTGGAGCGGTAGCGGCGGTACTCGTGCTCGCGGGTGCCACGCTGGGGATGGCGGCGGGCACCGCGGGCGCGGCCCCAGCGGAGGGCTCGCGAGCGGCGGCAGCGACTGTCTGCCCGACGGGCTGGGGCAGCGGCACCAAGAGCGGTACCTTCACGGGCGCCGAGCACCTGAAGAACATCAGAACCGGAAAGCACGAGTGCTTCGACCGCATGGTGTTCGACGTGCCCGGCGGCGGCAACGAGATCGGCTACTACGTCCAGTACGTGGACCAGTTCTACACGGACCCCGCGGGCCAGCACATACCGGTCGCGGGTGGGGCGATACTCGACATCCACGTCGGCGCGTGGAGCTACGATCTGGAGGCGGGCGAGCAGACCTACCCGGGCAAGGTGGGCGAGCCGCTGCCCGACGTGAACATCAGCGGGTACAGCACCTTCCGGGACACCCGGTACGGCGGCACCTTCGAGGGCCAGACCCAGGTCGGTCTCGGCGTCCGCGCCCGACTGCCGTACCGCGTGTTCCAGTTGAACGACCGGGTCGTGGTCGACGTGGCCCACAGCTGGACGAGCTAGGACTGGTTCTTCTCCAGGTCAGCGATCACGAGCCGATCTTGGACGGCGGGTGAAAAACCCGTTGGGGGCTGTCAGTGGTGAACCCTAGGCTCGCTCCTGATGTCCGCTGACCACGCGCCCGAAGCCGCGCCCCCCAAGGACCGATCCGCCGTACGTTCCCTGCTGCGTCTGTGGCCGTACGTGCGGCCGGTGCGGGCGCGGCTGTCCGTCGCGGCAGTGGTGGCGATCGTCGCCTCGTGTGTGGCGCTGGTCATCCCGCTGGTGCTCAAGTGGATCGTGGACGGGCCGGTGGCCGCGGGTGATCCGGGTGGGGTGTGGCTGGGTGCGCTGCTCCTGCTGGTGATCGGTGTGGGCGAGGCGCTGCTGTTCGGGTTTCGGCGGTGGTTGGTGGCGCGTCCGCTGGCCGGGGTCGAGGCCGCGATGCGGGCCGATCTGTTCCGGCATCTGCAGCGCCTTCCGGTGGCGTTCCATGACCGGTGGGCGTCCGGGCAGCTGCTGTCCCGGGGCACCACGGATCTGATGCTGCTGCGGATGTTCCTCGCCTTTCCGTTGACGTTCTTGCTGGTCAACGGCGTGACGATCCTGGTTGGCGTGATCATTTTGCTGGCTCAGGAGTGGACGCTCGGGCTGGTGATCCTCGGTCCGGTGATTCCGCTGGTGGTCATCTGCTCGATCTTCGAGCAGCGCTATTCGCACGCCGCGCGGCGCGCGCAGGACCAGGTCGGGGACCTCACCACGGTCGTCGAGGAGAGCGTGCTCGGGGTCCGGATCATCAAGGGCTTCGGCCGCCACCGCGCGCAGGCGCGGGCCTTCAGGGAGCTGTCCCACACCCTGCGCGGCACGGAGCTGCACAAGGCCCGGCTGCTCGCCGGGATCTGGGCGGCCATCGTGCTGCTGCCCGAACTGGCCGTCGGCGCCGCCCTGGTGCTCGGCACGGTGCAGGTGGCGGACGGGACGCTGTCGGCGGGCACGCTGGTCGCCTTTCTGTCGACGGCGCTGGCGCTGCGCTGGCCGGTGGAGTCGATCGGCTTCCTGCTGGCCATGAGCCAGGAGGCGGCTACGGCGACGGATCGGTACTTCGAAGTACTGGACGCGGAGCCGGAGTCCGCGTCGGATCGCCCTGCGGGCGAGCGGATACCCGGCCGCCCGGCAGGCTCGGCTGGGCTCCAGTTCCACGGCGTGCGGTTCCGCTACCCCGACGCCCCCGCTGACGCGGCCCCCACCCTGGACAGGATCGACCTGCGCATCAGGCCCGGCGAGACGCTGGCGCTGGTCGGCGCGACCGGCAGCGGAAAGACCACGCTCACCGCGCTGGTCCCGCGCCTGCACGAGGTGACGGGCGGCAGGATCACGCTCGACGGCCAGGACATCACCGAGATGCCCCGGGAGCGGCTGCGCGAGCTGGTGGCCGTCGCCTTCGAGGAGCCGACGCTGTTCTCCGCCACTGTCGGCGACAACGTCCTGATGGGCGCCGACCCGAAGGCCGGGGACGCGGAGCTGTGCCGCGCCCTGGACGTCGCTCAGGCCGACTTCGCGCACGCGCTGCCGCACGGCACCGCGACCCAGGTGGGCGAGCAGGGCCTGAGCCTGTCCGGTGGGCAGCGCCAGCGGCTCGCCCTGGCCAGGGCCGTGGTGGGTCGCCCGCGCTTTCTCGTACTGGACGATCCGCTGTCGGCGCTCGACGTCCACACCGAGGCTTTGGTCGAGGCGGCGCTGCGGCGGGTTCTCGCGGACACCACCGCCCTGGTCGTGGCGCACCGCCCGTCGACGGTGCTGCTCGCCGACCGCGTCGCGCTGCTGTCCGGCGGCCGGATCGCCGCCGTCGGCACCCATCAGGAACTGCTCCGTACCAACGCCGAGTACGCCTGGCTGATGTCGGGCGCCCCGATCCCTGAGGAGGCCCGTTGACGACCACGGTGGACAACCAGCCCGCGGACGTCGACCCGCCACCGCCGCCGCACGAGCCGGAGAAGGGTCAGGCGCAGGGGCAGGCGCGGGAGCAGGCGCAGGAACAGGACGCGTTCTCGCAGGACACGCTGCCCGCCCCCGACGGCGCGACCGGCGCCCTGCTGCGCTCCCTGCTGGCCCCGCTCAAGGGCCGGGTCGCGTTCACCGCCGTCCTGCTGCTGCTTCAGCAGGCGGCCGTGCAGGCGGGCCCGCTGCTGGTCGCGTACGCCATCGACCGCGGCGTACCGGCGGTCCGCGCGAACGACTACGGGCCGCTGATCGCCGTGGCGGTCGGCTACGCCCTGTGCTCGCTGGGCGGTGCCGCGCTCCAGTACGGCTTCATCCGGTCCGCGGCCCGGGTCAACCAGGACGTCCTGCTCGATCTGCGCGGCCGGATCTTCCGGCACGCCCAGGCGCTGTCCGTCGATTTCCACGAGCGCTACACGTCTGGACGGCTGATCTCCCGCTCCACCACCGACGTCGAGTCGCTGCGGGAGCTGCTCGACGAGGGCCTCCAGGAACTGATCACCGTCATCCTGTCCACCGCCTACATCCTGGCCCTGCTGCTCTGGCTTGACCTGGGCATCGGCGGCGTCGCGGTGGGCTCCTTCGTCCTGCTGTATCTGCTGGTACGCGTCTACCAGCGCCGGGCGGCGGCGGTCTACCGGAAGCGGTCCACCGCGATCGCCGCGGTCATCGTGAAGTTCACCGAGACCCTGAACGGCATCCGGCCGGTACGGGCCTTTCGGCGCGAGCGGGCGAACGACGCCGAGTTCCACCGGCTCAACCGCACCCACGAGCACACCAACGGCGACGCGATGCTGGAGATGGCCCGCTATGTGGTCGGCTCTCGGCTGGTCGCCAACACCGCGGTCGCCGGGATGGTCCTCTGGGGCGCCTACCGAGTCGCCGACGACACCCTGGCGCTCGGCGTGCTCGCCGCCGCCGTCCTCTATCTGCGGCGGCTGTACGACCCGATCGACCGGCTTGGGATGTTCCTGAACTCCCACCAGTCGGCAGCCGCGTCGCTGGAGAAGATCGCGGGCCTGCTGGCCCAGGCGCCGACCGTCCCCGAGCCCGCCGCACCCCGCGAGCTCCCGGCGCTCGCCTCCCAACACCCCGGCCGCGCGGTCGAGTTCAGCGGCGTGTCGTTCTCGTACCGCACCGGCGGCGAGGTGCTTCCGCGCTTCGACCTGACCATCCCCGCTGGTCAGACAGTGGCCGTGGTCGGCTCCACCGGCGCGGGCAAGTCCACCCTGGCCAAGCTGCTGGCCCGCTTCTACGACCCGACCGACGGCCGGGTCCTGCTCGACGGCACCGACCTGCGTGACCTGGCGGTGCCCGAACTGCGGCGCGGGGTGGTCATGGTGACGCAGGAGGCGTTCCTGTTCTCCGGCACGGTCGCCGAGAACATCGCCATCGGCCGCCCGGAGGCCAGCCGCGAGGACATCGAGCGCGCCGCGAAGGCGATCGGCGCGCATGACTTCATCGCGGCTCTCCCGGACGGCTACGACACCGATGTCCGCAAGCGCGGCGGCCGCATCTCCGCGGGCCAGCGCCAACTGGTCGCCTTCGCCCGCGCCCTGCTCGCCGACCCGGCCGTACTCATCCTGGACGAGGCGACCAGCTCCCTCGACGTGCCTGGTGAGCGGGCCGTACAGCGGGCGATGGACACCGTGCTGCATGGGCGCACGGCGGTGGTGATCGCCCACCGGCTCTCCACGGTGGAGATCGCCGACCGGGTCCTGGTGATGGCGGACGGCCGCGTGGTGGAGGACGGAACCCCGGCCGAACTCACCGCGAGCGAGGGCCGCTTCGCGCGGCTCCACCGCGCCTGGCGGGACAGCCTGGTGGGCTAGGGGCGCCTCCCAGGGCCTGTTGCGACAGCGGATCAAGCACATCAGAGGTGTCCCCCTGGCCGACGCGGGCGCGCGGCGGCCAGGGGGACACCCGCGCCCCTCCTCCCCCAGCCGCCCCCTCGTGCGCCGCGTGCGCCGTGGCAGGGTGGGGGCTCGCGCCGCTACCGTCGGGAGCGCCCGCATGCCACAGCGCACCGAGGGAGCCCGACCGTGAAGGCTATGCGTCGGTTCACCGTACGGCCCGTACTCCCCGACCCTCTCCAGCCGCTCAGCGATCTCTCCCGCAATCTCCGCTGGTCCTGGCATACCGCAACGCAGGAGCTCTTCCAGTCCGTCGACCCTGGGGCCCGAACCCAGGACCCCTGCCGCCTGCTCGGCCAGGTACCGACCGCGCGGCTCACCGAACTCGCCGACGACCCCCAGTTCCTGAGTCAACTTCAGGCCGCCGCCGACGATCTGCGGGAGTACCTGGAAGGCCCCCGCTGGTACCAGGAGCAGCAGAGCCAAGCGCAAGGCGGCGAACTTCCGGAAGGCGGCGAACTTCCCGCCGCCATCGCCTACTTCTCGCCCGAGTTCGGGATCACCGCCGCGCTGCCGCAGTACTCGGGCGGGCTCGGCATCCTGGCCGGTGACCATCTGAAGGCGGCCAGCGACCTCGGGGCGCCGCTGGTCGGGGTCGGACTGCTGTACCGGCACGGCTACTTCCGGCAGTCGCTGTCCAGGGACGGCTGGCAGCAGGAGCACTATCCGGTCCTTGACCCGCACGAGCTGCCGCTCACGCCGCTCCGCGAGGCGGACGGCACGGCGGCTCAGGTGGCGCTCGCGCTGCCCGGCGGGCGGTCGCTGCGGGCGCATATCTGGCTGGCCGATGTGGGCCGGGTGCCGCTGCTGCTGCTCGACTCGGACGTCGAGGACAACGACCCGGGCGAGCGTGACGTGACGGACCGGTTGTACGGCGGCGGCAGCGAGCACCGGCTGCTCCAGGAGATGCTGCTCGGTATCGGCGGGGTGCGCGCGGTCCGTACGTACTGCCGCCTCACCGGCCACCCGCACCCGGAGGTGTTCCACACCAACGAGGGCCACGCGGGCTTCCTCGGCCTGGAGCGCATCCGCGAACTCACCCACGAGGGGCTGGACTTCGACGCGGGCCTGGAGGCGGTGCGGGCCGGAACGGTGTTCACCACGCACACCCCCGTGCCCGCCGGTATCGACCGCTTCGACCGCGAGCTGGTCGCCCGGCACTTCGGCGACGGGGCCGAACTGCCGGGCGTCGACGCCGAACAGGTGCTGCGGCTGGGCATGGAGACCTATCCGGGTGGTGAGCCCAACCTGTTCAACATGGCGGTGATGGGCCTGCGGCTCGCTCAGCGCGCCAACGGCGTCTCGCGCCTGCACGGCAGCGTCAGCCGCGGCATGTTCGCGGGTCTCTGGCCGGGCTTCGACGCGGACGAGGTGCCGATCAGCTCGGTGACCAACGGGGTGCACGCCCCGACCTGGGTGGCGCCCGAGGTGTTCCGGCTCGGCGCGCGGCAGATCGGTGAGCGGCGGACCCAGGACGCGTTGAGCGTCGGTGATTCACCGCGCTGGGACGCGGTCGCCGAGATCGGCGACCAGGAGATCTGGGAGCTGCGGCGTTCCCTGCGCGAGCAGTTGGTGGGGGAGGTACGGCAGCGGCTCGGCGTCTCCTGGCGTCAGCGCGGCGCGGCGGAGACCGAACTGACCTGGCTGGACGGAGTGCTTGACCCGGATGTGCTGACCATCGGGTTCGCCCGCCGGGTCCCCTCGTACAAGCGCCTCACGCTGATGCTGCGCGACCGCGACCGGCTGATGGAGCTGCTGCTGCACCCCGACCGGCCAATCCAGATCGTGGTGGCGGGCAAGGCGCACCCCGCCGACGACGGCGGCAAGCGCCTGATCCAGGAGCTAGTGCGGTTCGCGGACGACCCACGGGTACGGCACCGGATCGTGTTCCTGCCGGACTACGGCATGGCGATGGCGCAGAAGCTGTACCCCGGTTGCGATATCTGGCTGAACAACCCGCTGCGCCCCCTGGAGGCCTGCGGCACCTCCGGCATGAAGGCCGCGCTCAACGGCTGCCTCAACCTGTCGGTCCTGGACGGCTGGTGGGACGACTGGTTCCAGCCGGACTTCGGCTGGGCCATCCCGACAGCCGACGGCACGGCGGTCGACGCGGACCGGCGCGACGAGCTGGAGGCGACCGCGCTGTACGACCTGCTGGAGCAGCGCATCGCGCCGCGCTTCTACGAGCGCGGCCCCGGCGGGCTCCCTGACCGGTGGATCGACATGGTCCGCCAGACCCTGACCACGCTCGGCCCGAAGCTGCTGGCCGGTCGCATGGTCCGGGAGTACGTGGAGGGGCTCTACGCCCCCGCGGCCCGTGCCCACCGCGCCCTGGACGCCACGGCGGCACGGGAGTTGGCGGCGTGGAAGAGCCGGGTCCGGGCGGCCTGGCCCTATGTCGCCGTCGACCACGTGGAGGCGGCGGCGGCCCAGGCGGACCGGCCGGTGGGTGCGGGCAGCGAAGAGCTGGGCTCGACGCTCGCGCTGCGGGTGCGGGTCAGGCTCGGTGAACTGCGGCCCGACGATGTGGAGGTGCAGGCGGTCACGGGCCGGGTCGACCCCGAGGACCACCTCACGGACACCTCGGTGACGGGCCTCAAACCCGCCGCGGGGCCCGACCTGGAGGGGCGCTGGATCTACGAGGGCCCGCTCGCCCTGGATCGTACGGGGCCCTTCGGCTACACCGTACGCATTCTCCCCGCGCACCGGCTGCTGGCGAGCGGCGCCGAACTCGGGCTGGCCGCGGTGCCTTCCGAGGGCACGGGTGAGGTGGCGGGGGTGCTCCTGCGCTGACCACTGGCGACGGGGGAGGCCCGGGCGGCATGGGGGACCACCCGGGCCGGTATGGGAGCGTGCGGGCGTGCCATGTGAGAAGAGAGTGGCATTTCCGCCACGGTCATGTCATCGGGATGAACAGAGGTTGGCTGGAACTCGTCCGGTGTACGGCCACTCCCATCCGATATACGGACCAGGCGCCAACTCGCCGCCGCGACACCGCCACCTCGCCGCCACCTCTCCGCGACATCGCCGCGACTTCGCCGCGACTTCGCCGCGACTTCGCCGCCACACCGCCACTCTCCGCCATCTCGCCGCTGCGAAACACGACTCAAATCCGCGCGCCTTACTGAGCAGTCCGTCTTGTCTGATCCCTTACGCGCTAGTAAGCAACAAAGCACCGGATTGCCCACCACGACGTGGCGGGAAGGCTCCCCCCGTGCGCTCCGTACCACCGACCCCGCCGTACTCTCCGAACCCTCTTCAGGTGGTCATGTGAACTCATCCTCAGGACGCATCCCCGTCCTGGACGTCCGCCCGAGCGTCGACTGCGGCCGCCGCCCAGCGAAGGCGGTGGCCGGTGAGACCTTCCAGGTCACCGCCACCGTCTTCCGCGAAGGCCACGACGCGGTCGCCGCCCAGGTCGCACTCGTCGACCCCCGGGGCCGTACGGGCCCGCTGATACCGATGCGCGAACTGGCCCCAGGCACCGACCGCTGGGGCGCCGATGTCACCCCCGACACCGAAGGCGACTGGACGTTCCACGTCGAGGCCTGGAGCGATCCGGTCAGCACCTGGCGGCACCGCGCGCGGATCAAGATCCCGGCCGGGCAGGACACCGAACTGACCCTCGAAGAGGGCGCCCAACTCCACGAACGAGCCGCCGCCCAGGCCCCCGAGCCGCACTCCCGGCACACCCTGAGCCAGGCCGCCGCCGCGCTACGGGACATCACTCGCCCCGCACCGGCCCGGCTCGCGGCGGCCCTGACGCCCAGCGTGGACGAGGCGCTCGCCCGCCACCCGCTGCGCGAACTGGTCACCGCCTCCGCCCCGCTCCCGCTCAGGGTGGAGCGGCCACGCGCCCTGTACGGCTCCTGGTACGAGTTCTTCCCGCGCTCCGAAGGCGCCGTACTGCGCGAGGGCGAGCCGCCCGTCAGCGGCACCTTCGCCACGGCCGCCAGGCGCCTGCCCGCGATCGCCGCGATGGGCTTCGACGTCGTCTACCTGCCGCCCATCCACCCCATCGGCACCACCCACCGCAAGGGCCGCAACAACACCCTCTCGGCCGAACCGCACGACGTCGGCGTGCCGTGGGCCATCGGCTCCCCGGACGGCGGCCACGACGCCGTGCACCCCGACCTCGGCACACTCGACGACTTCGACGCGTTCGTCCACGCGGCGGCGGACCTCGGCCTGGAGGTCGCCCTGGACTTCGCGCTCCAGTGCTCTCCCGACCACCCTTGGGTGGACAAGCACCCCGAGTGGTTCCGCCACCGGGTCGACGGCAGCATCGCGTACGCCGAGAACCCGCCGAAGAAGTACCAGGACATCTACCCGCTCGACTTCGACCAGGACCTGCCAGGCCTCATCACCGAGACGTTACGCATCCTGCGGTTCTGGATCGACCACGGCGTACGGATCTTCCGCGTCGACAACCCGCACACCAAGCCGCTGCTCTTCTGGGAGCGGGTCCTCGATTCCGTCCGGCGTACCGACCCCGATGTGATCTTCCTGGCCGAGGCGTTCACCCGGCCCGCGATGATGCACCGGCTCGCCGCGATCGGCTTCCAGCAGTCGTACACCTACTTCACCTGGCGCACCACCAAGCGGGAACTCACCGAGTACGCCACCGAACTCACCGGCGAAGCGGCCGCGTACATGCGCCCCAACTTCTTCGTGAACACCCCCGACATCCTGCACGCCTACCTCCAGGACGGCGGCCGCCCCGCCTTCGAGATCCGGGCGGTACTCGCCGCTACCCTCTCCCCCACCTGGGGCGTCTACAGCGGATACGAACTCTGCGAGAACACCCCGCTGCGCCCCGGCAGCGAGGAGTACCGGGACGCCGAGAAGTACGAACTACGCCCGCGTGACTGGGAGTCCGCCGAGCGTGCGGGCCGTTCCCTGGCACCGCTGATCACCACACTCAACCGGATCAGACGCCGCAGCCCCGCCCTGCGCCAGTTGCGGGACCTGCACTTCCACCACGCCGACAACGACGCGGTGCTCGCGTACTCCAAGCGGCAAGGTTCGAACACGGTTCTGGTGGTCGTCAACCTCGACCCCCACCACACCCAGCAGGCCACGATCTCGTTGGACATGCCGACGCTCGGGCTTGACTGGCACGAGAGCGTGCCGGTGCGCGACGAGCTCACCGGCGAGACCTACCACTGGGGCAGGGCCACCTACGTACGCCTGGAGCCGGGCCGCGCGCCCGCTCCCGCGCATATCTGCACCGTCCTGCGACCGTCCTCACCGTCCCCCGGAGGGTCACCCACATCATGATCGTCAACGAGCCTGTCCCGGACACCTTCGAGGACACCCCCGCCAAGGACCGTGACCCCGACTGGTTCAAGCGCGCCGTCTTCTACGAGGTCCTGGTCCGCTCCTTCCAGGACAGCAACGGCGACGGCATCGGCGACCTCAAGGGCATCACCGCCAAACTGGACTACCTCCAGTGGCTCGGCGTGGACTGCCTCTGGCTGCCGCCGTTCTTCAACTCCCCGCTCCGCGACGGCGGTTACGACGTCTCGGACTACACGTCCGTACTCCCCGACTTCGGCGACCTGGCCGACTTCGTGGAGTTCGTGGACAGCGCGCACCAGCGCGGTATGCGGGTGATCATCGACTTCGTGATGAACCACACCAGCGACCAGCACCCGTGGTTCCAGCAGTCCAGAACCGATCCGGAAGGACCGTACGGCGACTACTACGTCTGGGCCGACGACGACAAGCAGTACCAGGACGCCCGGATCATCTTCGTCGACACCGAGACCTCCAACTGGACCTTCGACCCGGTCCGCAAGCAGTACTTCTGGCACCGCTTCTTCTCCCACCAGCCGGACCTCAACTACGAGAACCCGGCCGTCCAGGAGGAGATCATCTCGGCCCTGCGCTTCTGGCTCGATCTGGGCATCGACGGCTTCCGTCTCGACGCGGTCCCGTACCTCTACGCCGAGGAGGGCACCAACTGCGAGAACCTGCCCCGCAGTCACGCGCTGCTCAAGCGGGTCCGCATGGAGATCGACGCCCACTATCCGGACACCGTGCTGCTGGCCGAGGCCAACCAGTGGCCGGAGGACGTCGTCGACTACTTCGGCGACTTCGCGGCGGGCGGCGACGAGTGCCATATGGCCTTCCACTTCCCGGTGATGCCACGGATCTTCATGGCGGTACGCCGCGAGTCCCGCTATCCGGTCTCCGAGGTGCTGGCGAAGACCCCGGCGATCCCGTCCGGCTGCCAGTGGGGCATCTTCCTGCGCAACCACGACGAGTTGACGCTCGAGATGGTCACGGACGAAGAGCGCGACTACATGTACGCCGAGTACGCCAAGGATCCCCGGATGCGCGCCAACATCGGCATCCGGCGCCGTCTGGCCCCGCTGCTGGACAACGACCGCAACCAGATCGAGCTGTTCACCGCGCTACTGCTGTCGCTGCCCGGATCGCCGATCCTCTACTACGGCGACGAGATCGGCATGGGCGACAACATCTGGCTGGGCGACCGGGACGCCGTACGCACCCCGATGCAGTGGACCCCGGACCGTAACGCGGGCTTCTCCTCCTGCGACCCGGGACGGCTCTACCTCCCCACGATCATGGACCCGGTGTACGGCTACCAGGTGACGAACGTCGAGGCGTCGATGTCGTCCCCGTCCTCGCTGCTGCACTGGACCCGTCGGATGATCGAGATCCGCAAGCAGAACGCGGCGTTCGGACTCGGCTCCTACACGGAACTGCCGTCCACGAACCCGGCCGTGCTCGCCTTCCTGCGGGAGGCCCCGGGGCCAGGCTCAGGCGACGACGACCTCGTGCTGTGCGTCAACAACTTCTCGCGGTTCCCGCAGCCTACGGAGCTGGACCTGCGCGCGTATAAGGGGCGGCATCCGGTGGAGCTGATCGGCGGGGTGCGCTTCCCGGCGATCGGCGAGTGGCCGTATCTGCTGACGCTGGCCGGGCACGGCTTCTACTGGTTCCGGCTGCGCTCCGAACACAGCTAGGACAGGCACAGGCCCTAGCACTCTTCCCTGTCCGCCCCAGCGGAAGGACGCGATGCCATGTCGGAAGCCCACACCCGTCCTGGACGCCCCGGTGCACCTGGCGTACCTGGTGCGACCGCCGTCGCTCTGCTCTCCTCGCTCGATCCGCTGCTGCGTCGGTGGCTGCCGGAGCAGCGTTGGTTCGCGGGCAAGGGCCGGGAGGTCAGCGGCTTCGAGCTGGTGGCGGCGACGGAGCTGCTGCCGCCCACGGCGTCGCCTGGGCTGCTGCATCTGTTGGTACGGGTGCGGCAGCCGGTGGTGGTGCCGGGACAGGGGGTGCCGGGGCCATCGGTGCCGCCGGGGCCGTCCGTGCCTCCCGCCGACTGCTATCAGCTGCTGCTCGGCGTGCGGCCGACCCTGCCGCCGCACCTCGCGCCCGCGCTGATCGGCCGCCCGGCGCGGGGGCCACTGGACGGATGGACCGTCTACGACGCACTGGGCGACCCACGGCTCGCGGAGATTCTCCTGGAGCGGCTACGGATTCCGGGGCGGATCGGCGGGCTCAGCTTCGCACGCGACGAAAAGGTGGAGATCCCGGCGAACCTGACGGCGCGCGCGCTCGGCGCCGAACAGTCCAACTCCTCGATCGTGTACGGCGACACCTACGTCCTGAAGCTCTTCCGCCGGGTGGTGCCCGGCATCAACCCGGACCTGGAGCTGCCGCTGGCCCTCGCGCGCGCGGGGTGCGGGCGGGTGCCAGCGCCGGTGGCGTGGTTCCACGCGGCGTCGGCGACGCCTGGTGAGCCGTACGTACTCGGCCTGCTCCAGCCCTACCTGGCGGGCGCCGAGGACGGCTGGGAGCTGGCCCTGCGGATGCTCGCCAAGGGCGCCGACTTCACCCTGGACGCGGCCGCGCTGGGCCGCGCCACGGCCGAGGTGCACGACGCGCTCGCCGCCGCGCTGCCCAAGGTGACCCTCGGCAGGCCACAACGGGAGCTGATCGCCTCCGGGATGCGCGAGCGGCTGGCCGCGACCGCGCGGGCGGTGCCCGCGCTACGGCCGTACGCGGCGGGACTGGCCGACGCGTTCGACGCGGTGCGGGGGCCCGCGGGCGAGGAGTTCGGGTACGCCCAGCGCGTGCACGGCGATCTCCACCTCGGCCAGTGCCTGCGCGCCCGCACCGGGTACTGGTCCCTGATCGACTTCGAGGGCGAGCCCGTACGCCCACTAGCCGAACGGCGCCTCCCGCAGCCACCCGTGCGCGATGTGGCCGGCATGCTCCGCTCCTTCGACTACGCGGCCCGCTCACACCAGCCCTGGTCACCCCGGTGGGCCGCCGACTGCCGGACCGCGTACTGCACGGGATACGCGGAGGTGTCGGGCCGGGACCCGCGCGCGGAGGCCGTACTGCTGCGCGCCTACGAGACGGACAAGGCCGTGTACGAGGTCCTCTACGAGGCCCGGCACCGCCCTGACTGGCTCCCCGTACCGCTGGCCGCCGTACGCCGACTCGCCACTGGCTGACCACCCACGCCCGCCCTGAGGACTTAGGAGGCGCACCTCCGTGACCGCCCGCCGCCCGCCCCGCCAGCCGTCCACCAAGGCCAAGCCCAAGTCCGATCCCAAGTCCGACCCCAAGGCCAACACCACGGTCGACACCACCGCCAGCACCACGGCCAGCACCACACCGAACGCCCAGGTCCCCCGCTCCGACCGCGCCCGCCTCCTCGATGGCTCGCACCACGACCCGCACTCGGTACTCGGCGCGCACCCCGTCCCCGACGGCGTGGCGTTCCGCGTGCTGCGCCCGTACGCCCTGAAGGTGACCGTCATCGCCGACGGCTTCCGCGCCGCACTGCACGACGACGGCGAGGGTTTCTTCACCGGCGTGCTCCCGCTCCCCGAGCCGGTCGCGTACCGCCTCCTGGTCACGTACCAGGACACCGAGCTCGACACCCACGACCCGTACCGCTTCCTTCCATCCCTCGGTGACTTCGACCTGCACCTGATAGGCGAGGGCAGACACGAACAGCTCTGGCGGGCCCTGGGCTCGCAGCCCATGACACACCAGGGCGTGACCGGCACCCGCTTCACCGTCTGGGCGCCGAACGCGCGCGGTGTGCGGATCGTCGGGGACTTCAACTACTGGGACGGCACCGGCTTTCCGCTGCGCTCGCTCGGGCGCTCCGGCGTCTGGGAGGTGTTCGTTCCCGGCCTCGGTGAGGGTGAGCTCTACAAGTACGAGATCACCAGGCCGGACGGTTCGAAGACGCTACGCGCCGATCCACTGGCCCGCCGCACGGAGGCACCGCCCGCCAACTCCTCGATCGTGCACGCCTCGCACCACGTCTGGCGGGACACCGACTGGATGACGGCCCGGGCCACCCGCCGCCCCGTCCACACCGCACCCTTCTCGGTCTACGAGATACACCTCCCGTCCTGGCGCCCAGGCCTGACCTACCGTCAACTGGCTGACCAGCTCCCCCCGTACGTCAAGGACCTGGGCTTCACCCATGTCGAGCTGATGCCTGTCGCCGAGCACCCCTTCGGTGGCTCCTGGGGCTACCAGGTCACCGGCCTCTACGCACCGACCGCCCGCCTGGGCACCCCCGACGACTTCAAGTACCTCGTGGACGCGCTGCACCGCGCGGGCATCGGCGTCCTGATGGACTGGGTCCCCGCGCACTTCCCGCGCGACGACTGGGCACTGGCCGAGTTCGACGGAAAGCCGCTGTACGAGCACGAGGACCCGGCGCGGGCCGCGCACCCCGACTGGGGAACCCTGGAGTTCGACTACGGCCGCGACGAGGTCCGCAACTTCCTGGTCGCCAACGCGGTGTACTGGTGCGAGGAGTTCCACCTCGACGGGCTGCGCGTGGACGCCGTCGCCTCCATGCTCTACCTCGACTACTCACGCGAGGACGGCGACTGGACGCCGAACGCGCGCGGCGGCCGCGAGAACCTCGACGCGGTGGCCTTCCTCCAGGAGCTGAACGCCACCCTGTACCGGCGCGAGCCCGGCATCGTCACCATCGCCGAGGAGTCCACCGCGTGGGACGGCGTCACGCGCGCGACGCACCACCTGGGGCCTGGTGGCTTCGGCGGCTTGGGCTTCGGCCTGAAGTGGAACATGGGCTGGATGCACGACTCACTCGCGTACATGTCCAAGGAGCCCGTCCACCGCAAGCACCACCACAACGAGATGACCTTCTCGATGGTGTACGCGTACAGCGAGAACTACGTCCTGCCCATCTCCCACGACGAGGTGGTGCACGGCAAGCGGTCCCTCGTCTCCAAGATGCCCGGCGACTGGTGGCAGCAGCGCGCCAACCACCGCGCCTACCTGGGCTTCATGTGGGCCCACCCCGGCAAGCAACTCCTCTTCATGGGCCAGGAGTTCGCCCAGGGCGCGGAGTGGTCCGAGGCGCACGGCCCTGACTGGTGGCTGCTCGACCCGTCGTACGGGGCGGCGGCCGACCACCTGGGCGTACGCGACCTGGTCCGCGACCTGAACACGGTCTATCTGCGCTCGCCGTCCCTGTGGGAGCGGGACACCGACCCCGGGGGCTTCGCCTGGGTCGTCGGCGACGCGGCCGACGACAACGTCCTCGCCTTCCTCCGCTACGACGCCGACGGCTCCCCGCTGCTGGCCGTCTCCCACTTCTCCCCGGTGGTCCGGCACGCGTACCGCTTGGGGGTGCCGGACGACGTCCCGGCCTGGACGGAGGTCATCAACACGGACGCGGCGCGCTACGGCGGGAGCGACGTCGGCAACCCGCCCGCCCTCAAGCCGGACGCGTCCCCCGCCCACGGCCGCCCGGCCAGCCTGCGGCTGACCCTGCCGCCGCTGGCGACGGTGTGGCTACGGCCCGCGTGACACCCCCATCTGCTCCAACTCCGCCCTCCGGGCCTGCTCCTGGGGGGTCTGACCCGTACCGGATGGGCGCGCCCGGTGAGTAGCCATACGCCTGGGTACGCTGTCGTCCGCAATGGTGCAGGCGTCAACAGGAGAGGCTGGTGGGATGGCCCGCTTCACGGTTCTCGAGTCCAGCGATCCCCAGCAGGTGGGCCAGTACCAGATCGCCGCGCGGCTCGGGGCGGGCGGTATGGGGCGGGTGTACCTGGGCCGTTCGCCCAGTGGCCGTGCCGTTGCCGTCAAGGTGATGCGGCCGGAACTGGCCGAGGATGCCGGTTTCCGGCAGCGCTTCGCCCGTGAGGTGGCGGCCGCCCGGCGGGTGACCGGGTTCTTCACCGCCGCCGTGGTGGACGCCGATCCGGACGCCTCGCCGCCATGGCTGGCCACGGCGTACGTGCCGGGGATGTCGCTTCAGGAAGCGGTCGGCGCGCACGGGCCGCTGCCCGCGCAGTCGGTACTGGCCCTCGGCGCGGGGCTGGCGGAGGCACTGGACGCCATTCACCGGGCGGGGGTGATCCACCGGGATCTGAAGCCGTCCAACGTTCTGCTGACCGGGGACGGTCCGCGGGTCATCGACTTCGGGATCTCGGTGGCGGCCGACGCGACGGCGCTGACCCAGACCGGCGCGGCGATCGGCACTCCCGGCTTTATGTCGCCGGAGCAACTGCGGGACCTCCCGGTCGGGTTCGCCAGTGACACCTTCGCACTGGGTGCGGTGCTGGCGTTCGCCGCGACCGGCGGCAGCCCGTTCGGTACGGGGGCGACCCACGCGCTGCACTACCGGGTGGTTCATGAGCAGCCGCGACTAGGGGAGGTACCAGAGCCGCTGCGCGATCTCCTGGCGCGCTGCCTGGAGAAGGACCCGGAGCACCGGCCCGCCGACGCCGCGCTCATCAGCGAACTGGCGCGGGCGGCCGGTGGCGGACAGGAGCAGGAGGGTGTGGCGGGGCTGCTCTCCGGGGCCGACTGGCTGCCCCCGGCGGTCGCGGCGGCCATCGTGGACCACGAGGGCGAGCCAGGCGGGGCGCACCCCCCGACGGAGGCTGGGGTCCATGCGCTGCGGACGCAGACCGCTGCCGCACCGCCGCCACCGCCCGCCGCGCCGCCCTCGGTGCCCTCGGTGCCCTCGGTGCCCGCGCCGCCCGCGCCGTTCGTAGCGCCCTCCGCCGGACGGACGCGCCGCCAGGCGCTGACCGCCATCGTCGGCCTGGCGGCAGCCGGTGGTGCGGCGGTGGCCGGGTGGCGGGTCTTCGGCGCCGGTTCGAAAGGTGGCGAAGACGACCCCGGCACGGCAGGAACCGGCGGCACCGGAGACAAGGAGCCGCGCGCCGAGGGGCCCGACGTGTCCGGGTACTCCGCCGGTGAGGTGCTGTGGACGATCGAAACGGCCGAGGCGGTGGTGTCGCCGGTCATCGTCGGCGATTCCCTCTGCTTCGTCTCGGACCGTACGGTGTACAGCGTCGACGCCGGGACCGGCAACGAACGCTGGTCGCACCGCCTCGACAGGCGCGCTGGCCCGCCGATCTCTGGCGGCGACACCCTCTACTGCAGCAACAGCGGCAAGCTGACGGCCCTGGCCAGCGAGACCGGCAAGCAACGCTGGTCGGTCGCCGTGGACGAGCGCATCTCTCCCCCCACCAGGCCCGCCGACGGAACGCTGTATGTGGCCAGTACGAACGGCCAGGTGTACGCGTACGCGGCCGACACCGGCGCGGAGCGGTGGGTGTACGAGATCGGCGAGTGGATCAACTCGTCCCCGGTGGTCGCGGACGGCACGGTCTTCGTGGGCGGCTACGACCGCAACGTCCACGCGATCGACGCCGCCACCGGGGACCGACGCTGGATCTTCCCCACCAAGGCGGCCGTACAGGACAGGCCGGTGGTGGCCGACGGCACCGTCTACGTCGGCGCTGCGGACGAGAGCTTCTACGCCCTTGACGCCGCGACCGGCAAACAGCGCTGGGTGCATCGCACCAACGGGGATGTGCTGGCCGCGGTCACGGTCGCGGACGGCACGGTCTACTCCGGCAGCAGAAAGGAACGCGTGGTCTACGCCATCGATGCCGCGACCGGCAGGCAACGGTGGACCTTCACCACACGGGCGTTCGTGATGGAGGCCGTGCGCGTGCAGGACGGGACCGTCTACGGCGGCAGCTTCGACGGCACGCTCTTCGCCCTCGACGCCACCACCGGAAAGCTGATCTGGAGTACCCCCACCTGGGAACGTATATCGGGCGTCCCGGCGGTCGCGGACACCGTTGTGTACAGCGGCAGCAGGAAGGGCGTGCATGCGGTGGTCCGCTGAGCGCCACCCACGCCACGCCGGTGCGACTGGTACCGCATTCCCGTACCAGTCAATGAGAGGGAAAGCTCATGGCCATAACCGCCTCCGAAGCCCGCGCCCGCCTGTTCCCACTCATTCAACAAGTCAACGACGATCACGAGCCGGTAGAGATCACCTCCAAGGGTGGTGATGCCGTTCTCATGTCCGCCGACGATTACCGCTCCTGGCAGGAGACCGTTTACCTGCTGCGATCCCCGGCCAACGCCGCCCACCTCATGGCCGCAGTCGCCGCTGACAAGGCCGCTGACACCCCCGTGATCACCAGGACCACGGAGGAGCTGAAGGCCTTGGCGGAAGGAGAAGGTGACCGGTGAGGGACGTCCGGTTTCGTCCCAGCGGCTGGGACGACCTTCTGTACTGGCAGTCGACGGACAAGAAGCTGTTCCGTAACCTCGTCCGCCTCATCGGAGAAGTCCAGCGCGACCCGTTCACCGGCATCGGCAAGCCCGAACCCCTGAAGGGCGACCTGTCCGGCTACTGGTCTCGCCGCATCGACGACGAACACCGCTTTGTCTACCGGGCCACCGAGAAGGAGGTCGTCATCCTCAAGGCCCGCTACCGCTACTGACCACAGTGAGGGGCGCACGTAGAAACCAGGTCAGGTCCACGGCGAGTTCGGCGCCCGGCCAGCCTGCGGCTGACGCTGCCACCGCTGGCGACAGTGTGGCTACGGCCCGCGTGACACCAACCAGCCCGGCCGGCGTTTGAGGCCAATCCTTAAGCCCGTCCGGCGAGGACTTTCGGGAAGGGGCGGGGTGGGGGCTAATTCCCTGCCCCCAGCCCCAATCCCACCGGCAGCGTCCCCGTGTACAGCACCCCCAGCGTCTGCGTCGCCCGAGTCAGCGCGACATACAGATCGCTGGTCTTCAGCTCAGCGGGCTCGACGACAATCACCGCGTCGAACTCAAGCCCCTTCGACTGCCGCGCGTCGAGCAGGACGACCCGCCGCGTCAGGTCAGGTGCGCCCCCGGCCACCACCCCGTCCAGCCGCGCCGCCAGCTCCTCATGGAGCGTACGGGGCGCGATCACCGCGAGCCGCCCCTCGGCCGGAAGATCACGGGCGACGGCGTCCGCCACCGCGCCCGGGAGGTCGGTCGTGGCTCGCACCCACGGCCGCACTCCCGTCGCCCGTACCGAGCGCGGCGGCTCGAACTCCGGGTTCCGCGCCCGCAGCACCCCGGCCGCCAGCTCCATCACCTCGGCCGGAGTCCGGTAGTTGACCCCGAGCCGTACCAACTCCCAGCGGTCATCGACGTACGGCGCGAGGATCGACGTCCACGATCCGCACCCCGCCTCGTCCCCGGTCTGCGCCGGGTCGCCGACGAGCGTCATGGACCGCGTCGGCACGCGGCGCATCAGCAGCCGCCAGGCCATCGGCGACAGCTCCTGCGCCTCGTCCACGATGATGTGCCCGAACGCCCACGTCCGGTCGGCCGCCGCCCGCTCCGCGGCGCTGCGATGGTCGGCTTCCTCGTGCCGCTCGGCCATCCGCTCCGCGTCGACGATGTCGTGCGCGAGCAGCACCTCCGAGTCCTCGTCGTCCTTGTCCTCGAACTCGTAGGTACGCGAGGCGTACGACACGTCGAGCACGCCCTGCGCGTAGTCGATGCGCTGCTGCCGCTCGGCCTCCTCGGCGGCCCGCGCGGCGGAGTCGTCCACGCCGAGCAGTTCGGCGGCCTCGTCAAGGAGCGGCACGTCGGCCGGAGTCCAGGAAGCACCGGCACCCCGCTGGATCACCTTCTGGATCACCTTGGCGTCCGCGTCGGGCAGATACCCCTCCGGCTCCGCCAGGAAGTCGGCGATCAGCCGCTGCGGGGTGAGCGCGGGCCATAGCGAGTCGATCGCCGCGTGTACGTCCGTGCTGGTGGCGATCTCCTTGCCCAACTGGGCGACGTCATCGGGTCCCAGCAGGTTCGGCCCGCCGAACGGATCGGCCCCGAGCCGCTCGACGAGCTGGTCGGTCAGAGCATCGATGATCTGGAAGGCGAAGTACGGGCGGGCCAGGTTGTGCGGCAGGTGCTGCGCTCGCGCGTACGCGCGGGCGTCCTCCGCCATGGCTCGCTCCAGGAACAGCGTCCCGTACCCCTCGTGGTCGATCTCCAGCACCGGGTCAGGCACCGACTGCCGCGCCCGCACCACCGCCGCGATCACGTCGGCCATGTCCGCGCGCCCCTTCACGGCGGCCGCCTCCGCGCTCTCGGTTCCTTCCGCGTGCACCCCCGGGAACAGTTCTCCCAGAGTCGCCAGCAGCACACCCGTCTCACCCAGCGAGGGCAGCACCTCACCGATATAGCCGAGGAACGCCGGGTTCGGCCCGACGATCAGTACCGCGCGCTTGGCCAGCACCTCGCGGTGCGCGTACAGCAGATACGCGGCTCGATGCAGCGCCACCGCGGTCTTGCCGGTACCTGGGCCGCCCTCGACGACCAGGACGCCCTGGTGCGGGGCGCGGATGATCCGGTCCTGCTCGGCCTGGATGGTCTGCACGATGTCGCCCATCCGGCCGGTCCGGGCGGCGTTCACGGCGGCGAGCAGGACGGCGTCGCCGTTGGGGTCCTCGTATCCGGTACGGCTGGTGTCCCCGACGTCCAGGATCTCGTCGTGCAGCGCGGTGACCGTACGCCCCTGGGTGGTGAGGTGGCGTCGGCGGCGCAGCCCCATCGGCGTATGACCGGTGGCGAGATAAAAGGGCCGGGCGACGGGCGCGCGCCAGTCGATCAGCAGCGGAGTGCGTTGTTCGTCGTCGGCGCGGATTCCGATACGCCCGATGTGATGGTGGATCGCCGCGCCATCCGACGTATCCGCGCCCTCCGCGCCCTCCGCGCCTTCCGCGCCGCCCTCAGGTACGGCCGCGAGATCAATTCGCCCGAAACAGAGCCCGGATTCGACACCGTCCAGCTCGGCGACTTCCCGGCTACGCTCCTCAGCGACCACATCCCGTTCGAGCCGCGCCTGCAGACCCCGCCCCACCTGCTCCAACGCCCTGCGCGCCTGCTCCTGGGCCTCGGCGCGGAGCGCGTCGAGACGGCCATACAGGCGGTCGATGAATTGCTGCTCGTTCTGCAATTCAGCAGAGTCCCCGGTTGACAATTCGACTCCTCGTGGGATACGGTGCCTTTAGTCGGCCCCCACTGAGGGGCCTTTTCTGTACCTATACAGAAACACCCAATATACCCAGAGGAATACCCCGGCCGTCAAACAGCCGGGGTATCGCTGTTAAGGCCGAGGAACGCCGAAGCCGAAGTACGCCCTCGGCTCAGAGGACGTCCGCCAGCTCACCCAACAGCTTCCGCTTCGGCCGCGCCCCCACCATCGACCGCACCGGCTCACCACCCCGGAAGACCACCAGTGTGGGCGTAGACAGCACGCCGTACGCGATCGCCGTCTCCGGACTGGCGTCCACATCGACGGCCACGACCTTGAGCCTCTCGCCCTCCTCCCGCGCGACCGTGCTCAGTACGGGCGCCAGCTGTCGGCACGGCCCGCACCACTCGGCCGTGAACTCGACCAGTACGGGCAGCCCCGCCCCCAGCACCTCCCGCGCGAAGTCCGCGTCGGTCACCACCGCCACACCCTCAGGCCGTGCGCCCATGACTGCCCCTCTCCGTCCCCAGTTCACATCGTGGCTCCGGACCGCCCGGAACCGCCGCATCGGCCACCAGCGCGTCCCGCGCCCGCTCGGCCCGCGCCAACTGCGCGCCGACCTGAGCCCGTACGCCCTGCAACTGCCCGATCAGCGCGTCGAGTTCCTCGACCTTGCGCCGGTAGACGGCGAGCGAGTCCGGGCAGGAATCCCCCTCCGGATGCCCGGCCCGCAGACACTCCACGAACGGCCGGGTCTCCTCCAGCTCGAACCCGAAGTCCCGCAGCACCTGAATCTGCCGCAGCAGCCGCAGATCCTCGTCGCCGTACGTCCGATACCCATTGCTCGTCCGCCGTGCGGGCAGTAGCCCCAGGGACTCGTAGTACCGCAGGGCCCGCGTGGTCGTCCCGGCCTTCTCGGCCAGCTCTCCGATGCGCATACGTTCGACGGTAGACGTTGACGCCGACGTCAAGGCCAGTCCGTGGCTGGCCAGGAACCCCGCACCCGAACAGCCGTACGCCCCCACGGCATAATCAATCGTCCCGCTCGCCCCCGTCTCCGTACGCCGGAATGGAGTCCTTCGTGAAACGCCCGCTGCTGGCAGTCGCCCTCGGCCTGCTCGTCCTCACCGGCTGCGGCACGGAACGCGCCAGCGACTCGGCCCGCACCTCGCCGGGCCCATCGGCCTCGCCCACGTCGCAGGACACCGCCCTCGCGAAGCACGACCGGCTCTTCCAGGACGTGGCGGCCCGCTGCACGGACAGCACCCCGAGCCCCTCGCCCACCAGGTCGGCGGACGGCGAGCCGCCGAACCCCGAGGCGGAGAAGTACGCCGAAAACCATGCGTACAAGCGGACCATGCCGCTCAAACCCGACGCCCAGTGCCGGGGCCAGGCCCACGCCGACCGCATCACCAAGGCCCTGTCCACGGGAGACGTACGCGACAAGCAGGCCTTGAGCGCCGCCCTGGAGAAGCTGTCCTACCCGAAGAACGGCACCCAGATCCACGCCGTGGGCGAGACCCTCGTCTTCTCCCTCTTCATCCCCGAGACGGGCCCCTGCCTCTCAGGCAAGGTGACCTCCCCCGACGCCGAGGTCACCCCCCACGGCCCGTACATGGAGGGCGGCTGCACGGAACCCACCGGCGGCCACTAACGCATACGCCCGCCCCGCGGCCCCACGCCCCTCAGGCTGGGGCGCCGGAAGCCCCCGCTGCCATGCGCGCACGTACCGTCTTACCGAGCGTTGGGCGCACGATCCAGGTGATCCCCTTCCGCTGGGGATACCGCTCGACCAACGACTTCGCCATCCTCGACTTCAACGACCAGCTTCCGGCGAGAGTTGTAGGCCCATGACCACTCAGTTCACCGCACCCGAGCATGCCTGGCGCAAGTCGTCCTACAGCGAACCGAACCTGAACTGCGTCGAGATGGCCGACGTGATCCCCGCCCCACACCCCGCCATAGCCATCCGCGACTCCAAGAACCCCACCGGCCCCGCCCTCCTCTTCCCGCCCTCCGCCTGGGCCGCCTTCCTGGACCAGTGGAGGTGAGTGCGGCGTACCAGCCCGTCGACTTCTGGTTCGACCCCGTGTGTCCGTACACCTGGGTCACCTCGCGCTGGTTGCGCGAAGTGGAGCGGGTGCGGGACATCGACGTGCGGTGGCGGGTGATGAGTCTCGCCGTGCTGAACGAACACCTGGACGTCGACCCGGAGGACCCCGAGGGGCAGTGGGGCGAGTACCTGCGCGCCCCGTCTCGGGTGTGTGCCGCTGTACGGGAGCGGCACGGCAGCGCGGCGCTGGGGGCGTATCTCGACGCGCTCGGCGCGCGGCTGCACGAGCACGGGGACTGGGAGGGCGTCGGGCGAGCCCTCCAGGACGCGGGGCTGCCGACAGAGTTGGCGGGCGTGGCGTGGAGTGATGAGTACGACCCCGTGGTGCGGGCCTCGCACGAGGAGGGCATCGCGCTGGTCGGCACCGGGGTGGGGACGCCCGTGCTGTCCGCGCCCGGTGTCGGGGCGCTGTTCGGGCCCGTCGTCTCACCCGCGCCGCGCGGCGAGCGGGCCGGGCGGCTATGGGACGGGGTGCTGCTGATCGCGGGTGTGCGGGGGTTCCACGAGCTGAAACGGGCCGCCGCTGAACCGGACTTCGGCTGAGGGACGAGAGACGCACGGGGTTTGACTCGTCCCGTTCCCTGGGCAGATGGGAGCGAGTACGTCGATCAATCTCACGCCCAGACCAGCTCGTGGAATCAGACCAGCTCGTGGAAGGAGTCGTCGTGCGGAGTCGTTCCCTCACGATGGCGACGGCCGGCGCCCTCGCGCTGCTGCTCGCCGCCTGCTCACAGCCTGCGGAGTCGGGTAGGGACTCGGGGTCGGGAAGGAAGGACCTGTCGATCGCGACCGGCACCAAGGAGGGCGTCTACTACCCGGTGGGCGGCTCCATGGCCGAGATCATCAAGGACGACGTCGACGGTGTCACCGCCACCGCCGAGGAGACCGCCGCGTCGGTCGAGAACATGCGGCTGCTGGCGTCCAAGGAGAGCGACCTCGCCATCGTGCAAGGCGATGTCGCCTACCAAGCGGCCAATGGGCAGGGCGACTTCGACGGGAAGAAGATCGACAACCGGGCGCTGATGGTGCTCTACCCGAACGTCTACCACGCGGTGTCCCTCAAGTCCGTACACGACAGCAAGAAGCTGGACTGCTTCAAGGACGTCCAGGGCAAGCGCTTCTCGGTCGGCGCGCGCGGCAGCGGCAACGAGGTCGCGACCAATCTCGTACTGGACGCTCTCGACCTGTCGCAGAAGGACCTGAAGGTACAGCGGTACGCGTACGGCGAGACCGCGCGGGCGCTGCGCGAGGGCCAGATCGACGCGGGGTCCTGGGTCGTCGGTGAAGGGCACGCCACGCTCAAGGAGTTGGAGGCGAGCGAGCCGATCCATCTCGTCCCCGTCTGCGCCGACGAGCAGAAGAGCATCACAGACAAGTACTCGTTCTACGCGCCGCACACCATCAAGGGCGGGACCTACACGACGGTCAGCGAGGACGTGCCGACCATCGCTCTGTGGAACCTCCTCGTGGTGCCCGCCGACTACCCGGAGGACCAGGCCTATGACGTGGTGAAGGCCCTGTACGAGAACATCGCCGAGATCAACAAGGTGTACCAGCCGGGCGCGAAGTACCTGAGCCTGGAGTCGCTAAAGCACAGCACGGTCCCGCTGCACCCGGCCGTCATCCGGTACGCCGAGGAGCAGGGCGTCGAGATCCCGGCCGATCTCAAGCCCTGACGCCGGATGACAAACGTGACCGCTGAGTCCCAGGCCCCGCAGGACCCCCAGGCCTCCGAGGCCCCGCCCGCCCCACCCGCCCCGCTCTGGCACCGGCTGGCCGCCGAGCGCTGGGGCGACGGGCGGGCCGCCACGGCCGTGGGGATCGCCACCCTGGTGATCGCCGTCGCGCTGGGCGCCTTCCAGCTCTACACCGCCGTCCAGTTGGACATGGACGCGTACATCCAGCGCGCGCTGCACCTGATGTTCGTGCTGGTGCTGGTGTTCCTGCTGAAGGGGCGGCGCGGCCTGCTCGCGGCGAGCCTGGACCTGGTGCTCGTGCTGGTCGCTGTCGCGGTCATGGTCTACCCGGTCGTGTACTTCGACGAGATCGCCCGCCGTACGGGCGATCCGACCACCGCCGACCTGGTCATGGGCGGCCTCGCGATGCTGCTGCTCCTGGAGGCGACCCGCCGGACCATCGGGCTGTTCATGGTCCTGGTGATCGTGGGGTTCCTGGCCTACGCGTGGTTCGGGCCCTGGCTGCCGGACGCGATCGCGCACCGTGGCTTCACCATCCAGCGCATCATCCACCACAGCTATCTCTTCCAGGGCGGGATCTTCGGCATCCCGCTGGGCGTGGCCGCGACCTTCGTCTTCATGTTCATCTTCTTCGGCGCGGTACTGGAGAAGACCGGTGGCGGCGCCTTCTTCATCAACACCGCGACCGCCCTGACCGGCAGGTACCGGGGCGGGCCCGCGAAGGCGGCGGTCGTCGGCAGCGCGTTCATGGGGTCGGTCTCGGGCAGTGCGATCGCCAACGCGGTGACCACCGGGACGTTCACGATCCCGCTGATGCGGCGGGTCGGCTACAAGCCCCACGAGGCGGCCGGGGTGGAGGCCGCGGCGTCCACGGGCGGGCAGTTGCTGCCGCCGATCATGGGCGCGGGCGCGTTCATCATGGCGCAGATGAGCGGGATTCCGTACACCGAGATCGTCAAGGCGTCGATCATCCCCGCGCTGATGTACTTCGTCACGATCTTCTTCTTCGTCGACATCCTCGCGCGTCGCGGAGGCCTGTCCGGCCTCTCCGGCCCCGACCTTCCCGCGCTGCGCCCCGTCCTGGCCTCCGGCTGGCACTTCGTGATCCCGTTCGCCGTACTGGTGTGGCTGCTGGCCGAGGACAGGACGCCGCTGGTGGCGGGGCTCTACGCGACGGTCGCACTGACCGTCGTCGCCCTGACCCGCGTCGCCTACGCGAGGCTGCGCGCCCGCGAGGGCCTCGACCTGCGGGCGGTGGCCAGCGGTACGGGCGAGGCCTTCGTGATCGCCGCGCGGAACACCCTGGGGGTCACCGTCGCCACCGCGGCCGCCGGGATCGTCGTGGGAATGGTCGGGCTGACCGGGCTCGGGCTGAAGTTCTCCAGCCTGATGGTGGACCTGGGGCAGGGCCAACTGCTGCTCACCCTGCTCACGGTCGCGGTCGCGTCCCTGATCCTGGGGCTCGGCCTCCCCGTCACCGCCTCGTACGTCGTCCTGATCGTGCTGGCGGGACCGGCGCTGACCGACCTCGGGCTGCCGGTGATCGTCGCGCACATGATCGTGTACTGGTACAGCCAGGACTCCAACGTCACCCCACCGGTCGCCCTGGTCGCCTTCGCCGCTTCCGGTATCGCGGGGTCGAGCCCGACCCGGACGGGCTTCGCCGCCTGGAAGTTCGCGAAGGGGCTCTATCTCATTCCGGTGATGATGGCCTACTCGCCGCTCCTCGGGGGCGGCACGCCCCTGGAGATCGCGGCGGCGGCCGCCTCCGGGACGCTCGCGCTGCTCGCCTTCGCGGTGGCCATCGAGGGCTACTGGCTGACGCCGGTGAACCTCGCCACCCGTCTGGCCCTTGGCCTGGCGTCGGTGCTGCTGCTGGTTCCCGCCCTGCTGTCACCGGACGAGCCGCTGCTGGCGGGGGTACCGGGGGCGGTGCTTGTCGCGATCGTACTGGCACTACAGGTACGCGGACGGGAGCGGGCGCCGAAGACCGCTCCCTGACCCGACACCGACCGCGCTCAGAGTTCGTTCTTCGACTTCGGCTTCGGCTTCGGCTTCGGTTGTACGGAGGTCTCCAGGCCGGGGCCCACCAGGTGCGGGCGTGCCGCCTGTTCGCGTCCCGTGAGCAGAAGCAACAGCGCGGCGATCGGCCCCCGGATCTCCGGTCCTTCGCCGCGTTGCCAGTCCGCGTCGGTGGCGGTCAGGCGGCGGTCCCCCAACCGCCGCCTGACCTGGAAGGGATAGCTCATGCGGTACACCCGGTCGGCCGCGTCGCAGGCGGCGTCGACCGGCATCGGGCGCTCGCGGCCCACCGCCAGGGCGATGTCCTGGCCGTGCACCAGGATGTCGAGCAAGGACTCGCGCCGCGTCGTGCCGACTACCGGGCGGTGCCAGCCGACCAGGGCGCGCAGGTCGGCGGCGATCTGGTCGGGGCGGCGGGACGCTGCCTGACGGCACGCGGTGTCGTGGATCATACGGTCGAAGTTGCCGCGGGCGCGGGCGAGTTCGACCAGGACCCGGCCAAGGCCGATGCGCGGGGCGAGGGTGAGGTGTGCGGCGACGTCCCGTACCCGCCAGCCCTCGCACTGGGTCGGGAACTCCCACTCCGCCGGGCTCAGTGTGTCGAGCAGCCCGGCCAGGCTGAGCCGTTCCCTGTCGACCGCCTGCCAGCGCTCCTCGCCGGTCAGTGTGCCGCTCATGGTGACCACCGCCTACAGGAATGGTAAGCTTCCCTGACTAAATTAGTCAGATACACTGACCAATGTCAAGCCGACAACGGCACGTCGCAACGTCAAGTCAGAGGGAGCGGGACGGATGTCCGGGGAGGTCGCCGGGGAACAGGCCACGGACGGGCAGGAGCTCAACGTGGGACTACTGCTGTTCATCCCCTACCGGGCCATGGAGGACCGGATCTTCGCCGCGCTCGCCGAGGCGGGGTTCGACGACTTCACCGTCGCCCAGGCCCGGGTCATGCAGCGCATCGGCCCCGACGGCACCCGCCTCACCGACCTCGCCGAGCAGGCGCAGATCACCAAGCAGACGGCGGGGTTCCTGGTCGACCGCCTTGAGCGCGCGGGTTACGTCGAACGAGTCCCCGACCCCCGCGACCGGCGGGCCCGACTGGTGAAGATCGCCGCTCGCGGGGCCGCGGCGATCCCGGTGGCCGAGAGCGTGGTCGCCGAGGTGGAGGCGGAGTGGGCCGCGCACCTCGGCAAGCGCCGGATGGCGCAGTTGCGCGAGACCCTGACGCGACTGCGGGAGATCACCGACCCGTACGCATGACCGTGCGCCCGTACGAGGATTCGTACGGGCGCACAGGTGGCGCTACGCGCGCGTGCCCCCGCGCGCGGACAGCTTCAGTCGCGGTCGCCCGCGGATACAGAATCGGCTGCGGCCTTGGACGCGACCTTGGAGTCGGCCTTGGAATCGGACGCGGACTCGCGGTCCGCCGCCTCCTCCACCGACCCCGCCGACTCGGCTTCCGCGCCGCCCCGGCGGTGACGCGGCAGCAGTACCGCCACCAGCACCGTGCCGACGCCCAGGATCACCGCGCCGATCAGGCTCGTATGCGCCACCGAGTCGCTGAACGCGGCGCCCACCGAGTCCGCCATCTGCCGGGCCCCGTCGGCGAGTTGCTCCGCCTGGCCCTTGAGCTGCGCGGCCTGCTCGGGGGTGCCCGCCTGGGCGGCCTTGCCCGCGACTTCCTTGGCCTGATCGCCGATGCCCTGCGCTACGGCGTATCCGGCGCCCACCGAGTCCTGCGCGGTCTCCAGCGCGCCAGCCGGAAGCTTGGCGTCCGATGCCGCCGCCGCGTCGGAGAGGTTCGTCGAGTACGTGCTCGCCAGTACGGACCCGAGTACGGCGATGCCGAGCGAGCCGCCGAGTTCGATCGAGGTGTCGTTGACCGCGCCGCCCACGCCCAGTTCGGCCTCCGGGAAGGCGCCCATGATCGCGTCGGTGCAGGGTGACAGCGCGAGACCGATGGCCAGGCCGAGGATCATCAGCGGGGCGAGGAAGGCGTCGTACGACGAACCGCTGTCGATCTGGGTGAGCAGCGCGAGCGCCGCCGTACCGCCGACCATTCCGGCCGTGACGGTGATCTTCATGCCGATGCGCGGGGTGAGGTACCCGGTCAGCGCGGAGCCCACGAAGACCGCACCGGCCAGCGGCAGCATCCGTACGCCGGTCTCCAGCGGGTTGTAGCCGAGGACGAACTGCAGGTGCTGGGTCAGGTAGTAGAACGCGCCGAAGACCGCGAGGAAGAAGAGCGCGACCGCGAGGTTCGAGCCCGCGAAGCCGCGGTTCAGGAAGCGGCGGACGTCGAGTACGGGGTGCGGGTGGCGCAGCTCCCAGACGATGAAGAGGACGAGGGCGACGGCCGCGATGACCGCCGAGCTGATGGCGCCCACGCCCCAGCCGAAGTGCGGCCCGTCGATGATCATGTAGATCAGCGCGCCGACCCAGACGACGGAGAGCAGGCCGCCGACGTAGTCGATGCTGCCGTGCCGGGCGGCCTTGGACGGCGGTACGAGGGTGAGCGTGCCGATGATCGCGACGACGGCGACGGGCACGTTGATCAGGAACGTCGAGGCCCAGCCGTGGCTCTCCAGGAGCAGTCCGGCGACCAGCGGTCCGGCCGCGATCGCCAGGCCCGCGGTGGCGGTCCACATCACGATCGCCTTGGCCCGTTCGGCGCGCGGGAAGGTCGCGGCGAGCAGCGAGAGCGTGGCGGGCATGATCATGGCGGCGCCGACGCCCATCACGGCACGGGCCGCGATGACGCCGGTGGCGCTGTCCACGAGGGAGCCCGCGACGGCGCCGCCGCCGAAGACGACCAGGCCGAGTATGAGGGCGCCACGGCGGCTGTACTTGTCGCCGATCGCGCCGAGCAGCAGCATCAGCGCCGCGTACGGGACGGTGTAGCCGTCGATGACCCACTGGAGGTCGGCGCTGGTGAGGCCGAGGTCCTGAGTCATGTCGGGGGCCGCGACGGTGAGCGCCGTGTTGGCCATCACGATGATCAACAGACTCAGGCAGAGCACCAGCAGTGCCCACCAGCGACGGGCGTAGGGCCCGTCCATCTTCTCTACCGGCTCGTCGATGACGAGGCGCATCCGGTGCCGCCTTCCCTTGGAACTCAATCTGCACAGCTATGTGCAACTACACAGTGATGTGCAAGTTACGTGATTGCACAGGGCTGTGCAAATGGAGGAGGGCTGTGCAGAATGGACGGCATGACCACGGCCCGCAGCACCACGGCCCGCGACGCCGCTACCCCCGTTGCCCCCGTCGGCGGCGGCCGCGCGGACGCCAACCGCCGCCGCATCCTCGACGTCGCCTTCGCCGAGCTGCTGCGCGACCCCGACGCGTCGATGGACCAGGTGGCCCGCGCGGCGGGGGTCGTGCGCCGTACGGTCTACGGCCACTTCCCCAGCAGGGACGCGCTGATCAGCGCGCTCACCGACAACGCCGTCGAAGCGGTCGCCGCCACCCAGGCCCAGGAGTATCCCGACGCGTCGGACGCCGCCGAGGAGCTGGCCCGCCGCACCCTGGCCGTCTGGCCGATCGCCGACCGCTACCGGCTGCTGGTCTCGCTCGCCCAGCGCAGCGTGACGATGGCGGGCATCAGGCAGCGCCTCGCGCCGGTCCGCGAGAACCTGACCCAACTGCTGCGCCGGGGCCTGGACGCCGGGGTCTTCGCCTCGCCGCTGCCGCCCGAAGCGTTGGCGTACGTCCATGAACAGGTGCTGTTCGGCCTGATGGAGGCGGTCAACGACGGCACACTCCCGGCCGGCCGGGCGGGCGAGTCCGCCGCGGCGACGGCCCTGATCTCGGCCGGAGTCCCGGTCACGCGCGCGACGGAACTGGCGGCCCGGCTCGGCCGTTAGACGCCGTACGGGGGCGCGGATCCCGTACGGGGCACAGATCCCGCGCAGATCCCGTACCGTATCCATGAGCGGAGGGTGACCCGCCGGTAACAATCATCGTAGGTTCCTACGAGTGGTGGTCCTGGGGGAACGCACCGTAGTCGTCAAGGACCACTACCCCTAGCGTGTGCCCGTGCACCAGATCCAGCCATCCCCGCCCGTCCCCCCGTTCAACGCTCCCGCGGCCCGTCGACTGCGCCAGGCGCTGGGCATGGCTACCGGCCATGTCGCGTACGGCATGTACGCCTCGTACGGGCTGACGCATATCACCGCCGACACCATCGACGCCTGGGAGCGCGGCCGGGCCACCCCGACGGCCACCGAGCTGGCTGCGCTCGCCGGGGCCCTGTGGTGCGCGCCCGCCGAGCTCATGGGCGCGGCGACGACGCTGCGGGAGCACCGGCTGGCGCGGGGGCTGGCCCCGGAGGACGTGGCCCACGCGGTCGGCGTCGGCCTGGCGGCGTACGTACGGATGGAAGAGTCCGGGAAGTGGCGGGGTAACGAGCGGCAGACGGCCGCCCTGTCCGAGGCGCTCGGGCTCTCGGCGCGGGACTTCGCCACGGTCACCGGGCTGGACGAGAAGCTGGCGGACATGCTGCGCAGCGCGGTGACCACCCGCTGGCAGGCGTACACCCGCCCGATCGCGAAGGTACTGCCGCTGGAACGGTCCCAGCTGGACACCGCGCTGGAGCGGCTGCACGGCGACTACCAGTCGATGATGGTCGGCACGCTCAGCTGGGGCGGCGGCAGCGGCTCCGATGACGCGGCGGGCAAGCGGTTCCTGGACCAGATCCTGGACCACTTCTGGTCCCGGGTCGCCCCGGGCCCCCGCCACCGCGCCTGACGCCAGGGCGGGCAGTCTGTCAGGCCCGGCAGCCCCCAGGCCCGACAAGCTCAGGCCCGAAGCCCAGGCCCAGCAACCCCCTCAGAAGACCGACTCCGCCTCCGCCATCCGGTACTCCGGAACCGTCTTGAGCGCGGTGACCGCGTCCGCGAGCGGCACCATGGCGATGTCCGTGCCGCGCAGGGCGGTCATCTTGCCGAACTCGCCCCGGTGGGCGGCCTCGACCGCGTGCCAGCCGAAGCGGGTCGCGAGGACCCGGTCGTACGGGGTCGGGGTGCCGCCCCGCTGGACATGGCCGAGGATGACCGGCCGGGCCTCCTTGCCGAGGCGGTGCTCCAGCTCGTGGGCGAGCGCGGTGCCGATGCCCTTGAAGCGCTCGTGGCCGTACTGGTCGACCTCGCCCTTGCCGTAGTCCATGGTGCCGTCGGCCGGGTGCGCGCCCTCGGCGACGCAGATGACCGCGAACTTCTTCCCGCGGGCGAATCGTTCCTCCACCATCTTGCAGAGGTCGCCGGGGTCGAAGGGCCGCTCCGGCAGGCAGATGCCGTGGGCGCCGCCCGCCATGCCGGACTCCAGGGCGATCCAGCCCGCGTGGCGCCCCATCACCTCGACGACCATCACGCGCTGGTGCGACTCGGCGGTGGTCTTGAGGCGGTCCATCGCCTCGGTCGCCACGCCCACCGCGGTGTCGAAGCCGAAGGTGCGGTCGGTGGACGAGATGTCGTTGTCGATCGTCTTCGGGACTCCGACGACCGGCATTCCGGCGTCCGAGAGCATCCGCGCGGCGGTCAGCGTGCCCTCGCCGCCGATGGGGATGAGGGCGTCGATTCCGAGCTGCTTGGTGAGTTCGGGGGCGTTGGCGACGGCCTCCTGCAGGCGGCCCTTCTCCAGCCGGGTCGAGCCGAGGATGGTGCCGCCGCGGGCCAGGATGCCGCTCACGGCGGTCAGGTCGAGCGGTCGGTAGTGCCCGTCGAGCAGCCCCTTGTAGCCGTCCTCGAAGCCGATGACCTGGTCGCCGTGGGCCGCGACGGCGCGGTGCACGACCGACCGGATCACTGCGTTGAGTCCAGGGCAGTCGCCGCCCGCGGTGAGAACTCCGATACGCATCGTGCCAAGTCTCCTGCTCGCTAGTGGTGCGCGTGAGCCGGGTTCCGATTGTTTCACGGGTCGTCACCGCCCGCTGCTTCCCCTACTCCACCGGAAGGGACCTTAATGGAGTCCGCTGACCGGTACCCTGGGGCCCTTTGTCCGGCGGGCGCCCTATCCACCCTCCGGAGTATTGTCAAGAGGACAAGCCCGCCATAGCGGGTACTTTTTCATGAGCGAGCGACGAAACGGAGAGCACGCGTGACGCGCAGCGTGTACGTGACCGGGATCGACCGGGGCGACGGCCGCCAGGTCATCGAGCTGGGAGTGATGGAACTCCTGACCCGTCAGGTCGACCGGGTGGGCGTCTTCCGCCCCCTTGTGCACGACGGCCCGGACCGCCTGTTCGACCTGCTGCGGGCCCGCTACCGACTCGGCCAGGAGGCGTCCTCCGCGTTCGGCATGTCGTACGCGGACGCCTCGGCGCTACAGGCCGAGAAGGGCACCGACGAACTCGTCTCCCGACTGGTGGGCCGCTTCCACGAAGTGGCCCACGACTACGAGGTGGTGCTGGTACTCGGTACCGACTTCGCCCACACCCAGCTCCCCGACGAACTGGCCCTCAACGCCCGGCTCGCCAACGAGTTCGGCGCCTGGGTGCTGCCGGTAGTCGGCGGCAAGGCGCAGGACACCGACTCGGTGCGCGCCGAGGCCCGTAACGCCTTCCGTGCCTACGAGGCGCTCGGCTGTGACGTACTGGCCCTGGCGGTGAACCGGGTCGCGCCCGAGGACCGCGCGCTCATAGCGGAGCGGCTCGGCGCCCGGCTGCCGGTGCCCTGTTACGTGCTGCCCGACGACCCCGCGCTCGCCGCGCCCACGGTCGCGCAGATCACCCACGCGCTGGGCGCGACGGTGCTGCTCGGCGACGACGCCGGACTGGCCCGCGACGCGCTGGACTTCGTCTTCGGCGGCGCCATGCTGCCGAACTTCCTGAACGCCCTGACCCCCGGCTGCCTGGTGGTCACCCCCGGCGACCGCGCCGACCTGGTGGTGGGCGCGCTCGCCGCGCACAGCGCCGGTACGCCGCCCATCGCGGGCGTGCTGCTCACCCTGGGCGAGCGGCCGACCCCCGATGTGCTGCGGCTCGCCGAACGCCTGGCGCCTGGCACCCCGGTCCTCTCGGTGGCCGGGAACTCCTTCCCCACGGCGGGCGAGCTCTTCGCACTGGAGGGGAAGTTGAACGCGGCGACGCCACGGAAGTCGGAGACCGCGCTGGGTCTCTTCGAACGCTACGTGGACGGGGCCGAACTCCTCGACCGGGTCCAGGTCTCGCGGAGCGACCGGGTCACTCCGATGATGTTCGAGCACAAGCTGATCGAGCAGGCCCGCTCCGGCCGCCGCCGCGTGGTGCTGCCCGAGGGCACCGAGGAGCGGGTGCTGCGCGCGGCGGACGTCCTGCTGCGCCGGTCGGTGTGCGAGCTGACGCTGCTCGGCGATGTGGAGGCGATCCGGAAGAAGGCCGCCGACCTCGGTGTCGACCTGGCGGGCGCCCAGCTCATCGACCCGCAGACGTCGCCGATGCGGCAGAAGTTCGCCGAGGAGTACGCCCAGCTGCGGGCCCACAAGGGCGTCACGGTCGAGCTCGCCCACGATGTCGTCTCGGACGTCAACTACTTCGGCACGCTGATGGTGCAGAGCGGCCTGGCCGACGGCATGGTCTCCGGCTCGGTGCACTCCACGGCGGCGACGATCCGGCCCGCCTTCGAGATCATCAAGACTAAGCCGGACGCCAAGATCGTGTCGTCGGTGTTCTTCATGTGCCTGGCCGACAAGGTCCTGGTGTACGGCGACTGCGCGGTCAACCCGGTCCCGAACGCCGAGCAGCTCGCCGACATCGCCGTCCAGTCGGCGGCCACCGCCGCCCAGTTCGGCGTCGAGCCGCGTATCGCCATGCTGTCGTACTCGACCGGGACCTCGGGCTCGGGCGCGGACGTCGACAAGGTACGGACGGCCACCGAGCTGGTGCGCGAGCGCCGCGAGGACCTGATGATCGAGGGACCGATCCAGTACGACGCCGCGGTGGAGCCGTCCGTGGCGGCGACCAAGCTGCCGGGCTCGGAGGTCGCGGGCCAGGCCTCGGTGCTGATCTTCCCGGACCTCAACACCGGTAACAACACCTACAAGGCCGTGCAGCGTTCGGCCGGCGCGATCGCGGTCGGCCCGGTGCTCCAGGGTCTGCGCAAGCCGGTCAACGACCTGTCCCGGGGCGCGCTGGTCCAGGACATCGTCAACACGGTCGCCATCACGGCGATCCAGGCCCAGACCACCCCCGACCCCACCGCCGCCCCGACTCAAGAGAGCACCATCCGCCGATGACCGCGACCCCGACGCCGCCCCCGAACCCGACTCGTATCCTCGTCCTCAACTCCGGCTCCTCGTCGGTGAAGTACCAGCTCCTGGACATGCGCGACAGCTCGCGTCTCGCCGTCGGCCTGGTCGAGCGGATCGGCGAGGAGACCTCCCGCCTCAAGCACACCCCGCTGACCGAGGGCACGGAGGGCGAGGGCGCGCAGGCCCGCGAGCTGAACGACCCGATCGCCGACCACGAGGCCGCCCTGAAGGCCGTCGCCGCCGAACTGGCAGCCGACGGACTGGGCCTGGACTCCCCCGAGCTGGCGGCCGTCGGCCACCGGGTCGTACACGGCGGGAAGTCCTTCACCAGCCCCACCGTGATCGACGACGAGGTGCTCGCCGAGATCGAACGCCTGGTGCCGGTCGCCCCGCTGCACAACCCGGCGAACATCACCGGTATCAAGGTCGCCCGGGATCTGCGCCCCGACCTCCCGCAGGTCGCGGTCTTCGACACGGCGTTCCATACGACGATGCCGGAGCACGCCGCCCGGTACGCGATCGACGTGGCGACCGCCGACGCGTACCGCGTACGCCGCTACGGCTTCCACGGCACCTCGCACGCGTACGTCTCGCGGGAGACCGCGAAGCTGCTCGGCAAGGCGCCCGAGGACGTCAACGTGATCGTGCTGCACCTGGGCAACGGCGCCTCGGCGTCCGCGGTCAGGGGCGGGGTGTGCGTGGACACCTCGATGGGCCTGACCCCGCTGGAGGGCCTGGTGATGGGGACCCGCTCCGGCGATCTCGACCCGGCCGTGATCTTCCACCTGTCGCGGGTCGCCGGGATGTCCATCGACGAGATCGACACCCTGCTCAACAAGAAGAGCGGCATGGTCGGCCTGTGCGGGGACAACGACATGCGGGAGATCACCCGCCGCATGGACGAGGGTGACGAGCAGGCCAAGCTGGCCTTCGACATCTACGTACACCGGCTGAAGAAGTACATCGGCGCCTACTACGCGGTGCTCGGCCGGGTGGACGCGGTGGCCTTCACCGCGGGCGTCGGCGAGAACGCCGCCCCGGTGCGGCAGGCCGCGGTCGCGGGTCTGGAAGAGCTGGGCCTCGCGCTGGACGCGGAGCGCAACGCAGTGCGCGGCGACGAGCCGCGGCTGATCTCGGTGAACTACTCGCGGGTAGCCGTGGCCGTCGTACCGACCGACGAGGAACTGGAGATCGCCACTCAGGCGTATGCCCTGGTCAGCCCATGATCGGGGCGGCGGGCACGCCCTCCTGTGCGGGCACACCTGAGCGCACCTCCGCCCATTTGGACCTTCCGCCAGACGGAATATTCCGCTCTGAAACAAACCGATAGGATCGCCTTATGCGCCGTTCCAAAATCGTCTGCACACTGGGCCCCGCCGTCGACTCGTACGAGCAGCTGAAAGCGCTCATCGATGCCGGTATGAACGTGGCCCGTTTCAACTTCAGCCACGGGTCCCACGCAGAGCACCAGGAGCGTTACGACCGCGTCCGCCAGGCTGCCGATGACACCGGCCACGCCATCGGCGTCCTGGCCGACCTGCAGGGTCCCAAGATCCGCCTGGAGACCTTCGCCGAAGGCCCCGTCGAGCTGGTGCGCGGTGACGAGTTCACCATCACCACCGAGGACGTCCCGGGCGACAAGTCCATCTGCGGCACCACCTACAAGGGCCTGCCCGGCGATGTCGCCAAGGGCGACCAGATCCTGATCAACGACGGCAACGTCGAACTGAAGGTGACCGACGTCAACGGCCCCCAGGTCAGGACAATCGTCATCGAGGGCGGAGTGATCTCCGACCACAAGGGCATCAACCTGCCCGGCGCGGCCGTGAACGTCCCCGCGCTGTCCGAGAAGGACGTCGAGGACCTGCGGTTCGCCCTGCGGATGGGCTGCGACCTGGTCGCCCTCTCCTTCGTACGGGACGCCAGCGACGTCAACGACGTCCACAAGATCATGGACGAGGAGGGCCGCCGGGTCCCCGTCATCGCCAAGGTCGAGAAGCCGCAGGCCGTCGCCAACATGGAGAGCGTGGTCGCGGCCTTCGACGCGGTCATGGTGGCCCGTGGTGACCTGGCCGTCGAGTACCCGCTCGAGAAGGTCCCGATGGTGCAGAAGCGCCTGGTGGAGATGTGCCGCAGGAACGCCAAGCCGGTGATCGTCGCGACCCAGATGATGGAGTCGATGATCACCAACTCGCGGCCGACCCGCGCCGAGGCGAGCGACGTCGCCAACGCCATCCTGGACGGCGCGGACGCGGTCATGCTGTCCGCCGAGTCCTCGGTCGGCGCGTACCCGATCGAGACGGTCAAGACCATGTCGAAGATCGTCCAGGCGGCGGAGCAGGAGCTGCTCGCCAAGGGCCTCCAGCCCCTCGTCCCCGGCAAGAAGCCCCGCACCCAGGGCGGCTCGGTCGCCCGCGCGGCCTGCGAGATCGCGGACTTTCTGGGCGGCAAGTCGCTGGTCGCCTTCACCCAGTCCGGCGACACCGCGCGCCGCCTGTCCCGCTACCGCGCCGAGCAGCCGATCGTGGCCTTCACCACCGAGGTGTCGACCCGCAACCAGCTGGCCCTCAGCTGGGGCGTCGAGTCCCGCATCGTGCCGCACGTCGACAACACCGACGCGATGGTCGACCTGGTCGACGCCGAGCTGCTCAAGCTCAAGCGCTTCAACGAGGGCGACATCATGATCATCACCGCCGGTTCGCCCCCCGGCGTACCCGGCACGACCAACATGGTCCGGGTCCACCACCTGGGCGGCGGCGAACGCGACTGAGGTCGTACGCGCACCGGCCGCGAGCGCGCGGCCGAGCGTGGGCCGGTGGGCCGCACCCCTGGGCGGAGGGGGTGCGGCCCACTTTTGCGTCTCAGGCAGGCGTCAACGCAAGTCCTCACGAGGGACGTTATCGATTGCTGCCCAAGGGCAGGACACCGGCCGTACGCTGGCCGAAACGGCCAACGCCACACCGGAGGGGCACACGTGGACATCCCCGAAGACCTCAGCATCGGCGAACGAATCAGACTCCTGCGAGAGTCCCGAGGCATGTCCCGCCCGATCCTCGCCGGACTGTGCGGACGCGGCCCGGACTGGCTGAAGAAGATCGAGACCGGGGAACGTGAGCTGCGCTCCCACACTCTGCTGCTCAACCTCGCGGCCGCGCTCCAGGTCTCCGACCTGTCCGCGATCACGGGCCGCTCATCGGACGTCGCGGCTACCGTCCCGCTCGGCAGGCTCAACCACCCCGGCATGCCAGCCATCTGGGCCGCGGTGATGAACCGCGCCCTGACTCCGGCCACGGACGGCACTGCCAACGTTTCCGCGCTCCAGGGGCGCGCTGACCAGACCTGGCGGCTGTGGCACACCTCCGCACGCAACCGCACCGAGGTAGGCGCGCTGCTGCCCGACCTGATCCGCGACGCCGAGGCCGCCGTGCGCGCGCTGGGCGGTACGGAGCGCAGGGACGCCCTGGTGGTGCTCTCCGACGTCTACCGGCTCACGGGACAGGCCACCGCCTACGTGGCCCCGGCCGAACTCGCCTGGGTCGTAGCCGACCGGGCCCTGTCGGCAGCACAGGACGCCGACCAGCCCGCCGCCATCGCCGCCGCCGCGTGGAACATGGGCAACATCCTCCGTGAGACCTCGTACCCGGATGAGGCGTTGCGCGTCGTCACCGAGGCCGGGGACCTGATCCGCCCGCACCTCGATGGCGCCCCGGACGACTGGCGCGGCGTCTACGGCGCACTCCAGCTCCACGCCGCTGTCACCCACGCCCGCGAAGGGCACGAGGGCGACGCGTGGCGCTACTGGGACAAGGGCCACCAAGTCGCCAAGTCCCTCCCGAAGGCATACGTCCACCCCTCCACGGTGTTCAGCCGCGCCAACGTCGATTTCCACGCCGTCAGCGTCGCCACCGACCTGCGTAGCTCCGGTAAGGCCCTGTCGCTGGCCGACGACATCGACCCCGACGTGATGCCCTCCCGAGAGCGCCGCGCCCGCCTGTGGGTCGAGGTAGCCCGCGGACACCTCCAGCGCGGGGACCGCACGGCTGCCCTGCACGTCATGAAGCTCGCCCACGAGATCGGCGCCGAGACCGTCACCTTCACCCCGTCGGCCCGCGTGGTCGCCGCGGACCTGTGGCGTAAGGCGCCGCGCGCCCTGCGCGGGGAGGCCGGGCGCCTAGCTGAAGCGGTCGGCGTGACCGCCACTGGGTGAGTAGAGGGGCACCTTGAGTCACGGGGACAATCTGTCCCCGTTTCCCGTCCGGCGACCCCCTACGGTGACGCTCCCGAAACGGACCGTCTACCCATCGGGAGTTCCCATGGCCAACCTCGCCCAATGGCACGCCTCACCTCAGCGAGGAGGCGCAGCACACAGCGACGGCGGCACCAGAGAGATCCGCGTACCGCTGTCGCTGTTCCTGTTCGACGAGCACCAGGTGGACATAGAACTGGTGCTCGCCCGCGTCGAGGGTGAGGAACTGCTGGCGGGGCTGCGCTCGGCCCTCGCCGCCTCGGCGGAATCCTCGCTGCGGACACGCCCGGAGGCGGTCCAGTGAACGACGAACCTACGCCCGTCGAGCTAGGCGCCGCGCCCGAGCCAGAGTCCGCGCTTCGTCCGGTGAGCATGCACCCGCGCGTGGGTGCGACGGCGGGGGACGCGGAGCGCACGAACCTCACCACCTCCGTGACCTTCCTCGCCCCGCCCCGGCAAGGAGGTGCGGAGTGAGCCCAGTGTGGGACAACGACCGCAACCGCGACGCATACGTAGCACTGCTCAACCACGCATCCGAGTGCCCGGCATGCCGCACGGGCCCGGTTCTGTGCCCGGACGGTAAGGACCTGGCGGACGTGTGGCGTACAGCCCGGAGGGAGGCGAACGCGTCGTGATCTGCTGCCGCTGCGACCGGGCGATCAGGCCAGGCGAGAAGTACGAGAAGACCGTCCACGACCGGGCGACCGGGGTGCCGTTGGTCGTCTACAGCCACCGCGCTCACGCCGACTGCACGGCACCGGGATTGCGCCCGAAGCGGCACGGATGACCGGTCGGCGCACGGTCACCCGCGCCCACACTCGGCCACAAGGCCGATCCTGCTCACCGGCTCCGCCTGGTACGCAGTCGCCCAGACGGCCAGGCCGGTCGAGTACCGGGCAGCCTGCGGGCCCTGATCGAGACCCTGGCGACACAGCTCACTGACGAAGCGGTTTGCCCCGCGCCGCCAACCACACCACCGCGCTCTTCGCCGGATGAGGACGGTGGCCGTGGCGGTCGGGGCCAGCAGGACCAACAGAACGCGCCCGGCCCGCCGCTTACCTTTCCGGTCATACAGTGGGGGGACGTTGAACCTCATAGCCTGCGAGGACACCCGATGAGCGCCCAGCCGCACTCCTACGACGGCGTTGATCCCGAGCACGCCCTCAAGTACGCCGTACAGCACATGCCCGAGGGCACTCGGGTCCAGCTCGTAGAAGGACAGTTCGAGATCATGACGCCGACCTGGGCCCACGAGAACGCGGCCGACCTCATCCGCGAGCAGATCGGGCCCCGCATGCGGGAACTTGGCATGCGTGCGGGGTCGGGGAACCTCGATCTGCCCGGAACGCCGAACTACTACGTGCCCGACCTTGCCGTGGTGCCCAGCGAGGCGGCGAAGACCGAGGGCGCGCTCCTGCCCTCGGACACCGAACTCATCGTTGAGGTCACCTCCCCCTCGAACGGCGAGACGGACCGGATCGTCAAGCGACGCCGCTACGCGCAGTACAGCGCACCGCTCTACCTGCTCGTGGACCGGCAGGACGGCACTTGCACGCTGTTCTCCGAGCCTGGCCAGCTCGGCTACACCACCGCGCAGGGACCGTACCCCTTCGGTACGCCCGTCCACCTGCCCAGCCCGTTCAATGTGGACCTGGACACCACCGGCTTCTGACGTGCCTCGGCAGGCGAACGCGTCGTGATCCGCTGCCGGGTTGGTGCGGACTTTCGGATGCCTCTTCCATCCAGCAAGGGAGCGTGGCAAGCCAGCTGACCGTCGCTGACGGGGGTCGGGGGGAGGCGTTCATGGTGACGGTGACCCGACGGGAAGAGGCCCGGCGATTCAAGGCCCAGGCCCAACAGCTTCCCGGGACTTGAGCGCGCGCCGCCACCGCATGCGAGCGCGACCAAGCCGTACTGCCCTACGGGCGCCGAACGTCCCGCTGGTCGAGGTCTTTCAGGATGCGGGCGACGGTGGCGAAGTCGTTGTCGCGGTGTAGCACGGTCAGGCCGTGGTGGGCGGCGGTGGCGCACAGAATCAGGTCGATGACTCCGGCTGAGCGGTGCTGGCCGTTCTGAGTGAGTTTGTATTGGGTGGTGTTCACCCAGCGCCAGGCGCCCTTGGGGATATGCACGGCGCCGTAGAGGGAGGACAGCCTCTCGTCGATTTCGTCGCGGTCGGCGGGTCCGGTAGCGCTATAGAGGATCTCCGCGCGGGTGGCCTCGCAGATGCCGATGGCGCCGGTCTCGATCTCCGCATCCCACCGGTTGACGGCTTCGGGGTGCGTGGACAGATGGACATGGGCACTTGTGTCGATCAGATAGCGGATCACACAGCGCCCTCGGCGGGGGTGGCCTGTTGGCCGGGGGTTTCGCCGTGCTGGGCCGCCTTACGGGCTTGCCAGTCCTTCTCCAGTTGGTCGAAGTCGCCGCGTGCGCCGCGTTCGGCGAAGTACTGGGCGGCCTGGCGGCGCTTGTGACGCTTTATGACCTCTTCGAGGGCGGTGTTGATGGTGTCCTTCTTGGTGGTGGTGCCGAGCAGTTTGGCGGCTTCGGCGAGTACGTCGTCGTCGAGGTCGACGTTGGTTACGGACATGATCCCCCTTCCGTGGGTCATGTGGGATCTGTTCCCATATTACCCACGTTCCATGGGCGGAGCCACCGCCGTCAGGCCGTTCAGGATCAGGTGGGTGAAGGCGTGGGCCCAGGCCTCGTCGATGGGTTCTGAGGAGACCAGGGTGCGGTGGACCACCGCGCCCGCGATCACGTCGAAGATCAGGGATGACGTGCGGGCCGCCACGGCCGGGTCGGTTTCCGTGGGGAGTTCGCCTCGGGCCTGGGCTCGGGCGCGGCCTTCCAGGACCAGGCGCTTCTGGCGGTCGACGATGGAGGTGCGGATGCGGGCCTGGAGTGCGGGGTCGTGTGTGGACTCGGCTACCACCGCCATCAGCGCCGTCTTCGTCTCCGGGCGGTCGAGGAGCTCGGCGAACCGTAGGACGACGCCCTCCACGTCGGCGGCGAGACTGCCCCGGTCGGGGAGGTCGAGCTCGTCGAAGAGCAGGGCTACCGCGTCGATGACCAGCTCGCTCTTGTTCGCCCAGCGGCGGTACAGGGTCGTCTTGGCGACCTTGGCGCGGCTGGCCACATCGCCCATCGTCAGCTTCGACCAGCCCAGTTCGACGAGCGCGGCCCGGGTCGCCTCCAGGATCGCGGCGTCCGCGGCGGCACGGCGGGGGCGGCCGGTGCGCGGGCTGAGGCCGGGGCCGGAGCTGGGGCTGCTGGACATGGGCTCGACTGTACTCACGGGTTACTCGTGTGCCGTGGCCGAGATCACTGCCGGGGCCTGTCGGCAGGCCGGGGGATGCAGTTACGCTACGACCCGTAGCGAAACCTCATACGTGAGGCGGAGCGACAACCACTGGCGCGAGGGTGGGGACCCAGCGTCGACCCGGGCTTTCTCGGGGAGGTCAGAGATCGCGGTCTGTCCGTACGCCCCGCAAACCGGCGGGAGGCTGCGGACAGCCGCGGTCCATCCCGTACCTGTGAGGGCGGCCCCGCACTCGGGATGGCGACGCGATGCCGGATGTCCAGGCGCTTTTCGCGGTCGCGCGCCGAGGGGGGAGGATAGGGGCATGCAGCCACGGAACATGTCCATGAGCGGAGTCGTCGACCTCGCCGCGGTGAAGGCGGCCCAAGAGGCCAAGGCGAAGGCGGAGCAGGCGCGCGCCGAACAGGCCAGGCAGGGGGGCGGCGGTGCCGTACCGCCGACCAGCCTGGTGATTGACGTAGACGAGGCCGGATTCGAGAACGACGTCCTGCAGCGTTCCGCCGAAGTGCCGGTCGTCATCGACTTCTGGGCCGAGTGGTGTGAGCCCTGCAAGCAGCTCAGCCCGCTGCTCGAGCGCCTCGCGGCCGAGTACAACGGCCGGTTCGTGCTCGCGAAGGTCGACGTCGACGCCAATCAGATGCTGATGCAGCAGTTCGGAATCCAGGGGATTCCGGCGGTCTTCGCGGTGGTGGCCGGGCAGGCCCTGCCACTCTTCCAGGGGGTCACGCCCGAGCCGCAGATCCGGGCGACCCTCGACCAGTTGATCCAGGTGGCCGAGGAGCGCTTCGGGCTCACCGGCATCACCGTCGAGCCCAGCGCCGAGGGCCCGGCGCCCGCCGAGGCGGCCCAGGAGCCGGCCGGTCCGTACGACGCCCTGCTCGAGGCCGCCGTACAGGCGCTGGACGCCGGTGATCTCGGCGGCGCGGTACAGGCGTACAAGAACGTCCTCAGCGACGACCCGGGCAACACCGAGGCCAAGCTGGGCCTCGCCCAGGCCGAACTCCTGCGGCGCGTCGAGGGTCTGAACCCGCAACAGGTACGCAAGGACGCGGCGGACAAGCCGGGCGATGTCGCCGCGCAGATCACCGCCGCGGACCTGGATCTGGTGGGCGGCCACGTGGAGGACGCCTTCGGACGGCTCGTCGACACGGTCAAGCGCACCGCGGGCGAGGACCGGGACGCCGCGCGGGTGCGGCTCCTGGAGCTCTTCGAGGTGGTCGGGTCCGATGACCCGCGGGTGGCGGCGGCCCGTTCGGCACTTGCCAGGGCGCTCTTCTGACCCAGAAGTAAGAAGTCTGACCCAGAAGTAAGAAGTAGGGGCGAAGTACGGAAGAAGTACCGGTCCAGTGGCCGCGCTTTACCGAAAATTGGTAAAGCGCGGCCACTGTTACTTGGAGTAACCCACCCTCGGCCACCCGTACGCACCTGTCCGTCATTTCCGGATGAATGACCCGCGCACGGCCCACCCTGAGTACAGTCCTGGGCGCTGCGTCGAGATCAGGGTTACCGCGCCTTTACCCACGAGTAACGAACCCTCTTGTGCGGGCGCCGTCCATGCACCACGATCGGCGACGCTCGGTCCATTCCGGTAGCCCGACAGCCAGTTCGGGACACGGGTCGTGGGTCCCCACCGAGTGGCCTGAGGCGCGCGCCGAAGGCCATCAGGGCAGGGGTGCCGCCATCCGGCGGGGTCCTGTCCGCCAGGTCGTGTGTCCTCAGTGAGCAGTAAGGCAGTGAGGCGCGGCCAGTGGTTGTCGCTCGGGAGTGATCGCCGGTGACGCGGGCGCGGTGCGCGCCGACGCAACGGGCGCTCTCCTTCCCGAGGACGTAGCACTTCTCCCATCCCTGCCCGGCTGAGCCGCCGAGGAGCAGTCAGGGCCGGGGTGTACGTCCGCGAAGGAGGAAAGTCATGGAATCCGTGGCTCGTGGCGGAACCCGATGGAAGCGGTTCGCCGTGGTCATGGTGCCGAGCGTCGCGGCGACCGCCGTGATAGGTGTCGCCCTCTCGCAGGGTGCGCTCGCGGCATCGTTCAATGTGTCAGGTCAGCAGTTCAAGCTGACCGTCGCCAAGCTGGAAGGCGAGGGATTCGTCCAGTACGGGGCGTTGGACAACACCCCGGACGGCAAGAAGCCGGTCGCCGTGGTCGGCCTGGACTCGGCCAAGATCACCGAGCTGTGCCAGTCCGTGGTGATTCCGGTACCGGTCTTCGGCGATGTGTCGATGAACCTCACGGCCGGTGCCAAGGGCGGCCCCAAGGTCGAGGCCAAGAAGCTCTACATCGACGCCGACGACCTGTCGACCGACGCCACGTTCACCAACATCGACATCGGCGTCTCGATCGACTCCACCACCAAGGGCCCCGGCCCGTCGAAGGTGGGCAAGGACGGTCAGGGCTCGTACGTCCCGGGCTCCTTCGCCCAGCAGGCGGAGAGCGTGGTGTTCACCGACGTCAAGCAGCGCGCGTGGGCCACCACGGCGGGCACCTTCAAGCTCTCCGGCCTCAGCATGAAGGTCAAGAAGGGCAAGCACGAGTGCTACTGAGGCACGCACCTCGCTGACCGGCCGGGTGCGGGTTGTTGTGGGTGCGGGGCGTCGGTGGCCAGGCCACTGCCCACCGGCGCTCCCGTGCCCGTACCGGCACATCACACAGAACCATCGCCTTTCCCGAGGAGCTGTACGACATGAGCGCCGACGAGCGAGGAGGGCTGGGCGGCAAGCTCGGCCGGATGCGCCGATCGTTCCGAGGGTGGCGCGGTCAACGCCCGTTCTGGGGCGGTCTGCTGACCCTCCTGGGTGGCATCCCGATCATGTACTTCCCGTACGCCAGCATCCCGCTGGGTGCGTTGACGATCAGCATGTCGACCACGGCGGGCGCCGGATCTCTGATCATCGGTGTGCTGCTGGTCGTGCTGGGGCTGACCTTGTGGTTTCAGACGCAGTCGCGTGTCTTCGCGGGCGTCGCGGCGATTCTGCTGGCGCTGGTCTCGTTGGTGGTGTCCAACTTCGGCGGCTTCGTGATCGGTTACCTGATGGCGCTGATCGGTGGTGCGCTGGGCATCTCCTGGGTGCCGGACAAGTCGAGGGCCGCGGGCGAGGACGCCGTGGACACCGAGGACGCCGTGGACGCCAGCGCGGGAGCGAGCCCGACCAACGGCGGAGCGAACGGGAGGCACAGTGCTGGGTGACGACGTGCGGGCTCCTGAGGACGGGGCCGCCGCCACGGACAGGCCCCGGGGCAGGTCCGGGCCACGGCACGCAGCCCCCAGGAAGCCGCTGCTGACGAGGTTGCAGATGCCCGCGGGCAAGGCGATATCCCTCGCCGCGATGCCCAGTGCCGTACTCATGGGCATGGGCCTGACACCGACGCTCGCACAAGCCAAGCCGCAGCCGGACAACCCTTTCCGGGACGGCCCGTGCGTCACGGCCCCGGACACCGAGGCCGAGGACAACACCGCCGAGGACGCGGACGAGACCGAGGACGCGGACGGCGCGACCGAGGGACCCGGAGAGGCCGACGCCTCGGCGAGCCCGGAGCCCTCCGACTCCAAGGAGCCGACACCCTCACCTTCCGCGAGCGCGTCCAGCTCCGGCCCCCCTGCAGCTGAGCCCACCCCGTCGCCCTCCCCGTCCGTGTCGGACGAGCAGCCCGCCGCGCCGGAGCCGAGCCCCTCACCGTCCGCGACGAAGAACCCACTGGACCCGCTGGGTGTCGGAGACGCGCTGAAGCAGTTCGGTGAGGACGTCCGGGACTTCCTCACACCGGACGACAAGCAGGACACAGACACGGATACGGACACGGATACGGACACGGAGGACGCTGACGGCACAGAGTCCCCGTCGCCCACCGCGCCGGACACAGTCAAGGACGCGGCGGACAAGGCAGATAGAGCCGACAAGGCCGAGAACCCAACGAACACCGAAGCCGACGCCAGCCCCGAACCCTCACCCGAGGCGACCACCCCCGCCGCGACTCCCACCCCCGACGACCCCCTGGCCCCCGACGCGGACGGCAAGGTGCCCTTCCCCTGCGTCGTCGAGAAGAAAGTCGCGGGCGACGACGAGACCCCACCGGCCCCGATCCCCAACGACCCCTGGGAGCTGGAGGCGAGCTCCCTGCTCCTCAAGGGCCTCGACTACAAGGGCGTCGTCAACCTCCGCACCCCAGACGGCCGCGTCAAGCAGGCGCTGAAGTTCACCGTCGACAACGGCACGGACATCGGCGACCTGCACCAGATCGTGCCCGGCCCCGGCGGCAGGAGGTACCACGTCGAGGCGGCCAAGGGCTCCACGTCCACCATCCGCGACGGCCAGACGATCATGTACACGGAGCGTCTGGAGGGCAACCTCTTCGGGCTGATCCCGATCGTCTTCGACCCGGAGAACCCGCCCCCGCTGAACGTCCCGATCGCGTACTTCACCAAGGTGAAGGTGACCCAGGCCGCGCAGTTCGGCGGCACCCTGCATGTCCCCGGTCTGCACCAGTCGATCAGCGGCTGACCCCCCTGGCCCGCACCCTGACCACCCCACACGCGCCGCGCCCCGCCAGAAGTCGCCTGGCAGGGCGCGGCGCGCGTACAGACATCAGAAGCCCGGCGGCTCCGTGTACGTGCCCCACTCGTCCCGCAGCGCGTCGCAGATCTCGCCGAGGCTGGCCTCCGCGCGGACCGCGTCCAGCATCGGCCCGATCATGTTCGACCCGTCGCGTGCGGCGCCCAGCATCGCCTCGATGGCGGCGCGCACCTTGGCGTCGTCCCGGCCGCTCTTACGGTCGGCGAGTACCCGTACCTGCTCGCGCTCGACCTCGTGGCTGACCCGCAGGATCTCCAGGTCACCGGTGACCGAGCCGTGGTGGGCGTTCACGCCCACGACCCGCTTGTCGCCCTTCTCCAGCGCCTGCTGGTACTGGAAGGCGGACTCGGCGATCTCGCCGGTGAACCAGCCGTCCTCGATGCCGCGCAGGATGCCGGAGGTGATCGGCCCGATGGGGTGCTTGCCGTTCGGGTGGGCCCGCAGGCCGCGCTCCTTGATCTGGTCGAAGATCTTCTCCGCGTCGGCCTCGATGCGGTCGGTGAGCTGCTCGACGTACCAGGAGCCGCCCAGCGGGTCGGCGACGTTGGCGACGCCGGTCTCCTCCATCAGCACCTGCTGGGTGCGCAGCGCGATCTCGGCGGCCTGCTCGGACGGCAGCGCGAGGGTCTCGTCGAGGGCATTGGTGTGCAGCGAGTTGGTGCCGCCGAGTACCGCGGACAGGGCCTCGACCGCCGTACGTACGACATTGTTGTACGGCTGCTGGGCGGTCAGCGAGACACCGGCGGTCTGGGTGTGGAAGCGCAGCCACTGCGCCTTGTCGGTCTTCGCGCCGTAGACCTCCTTCATCCAGCGGGCCCAGATCCGGCGCGCGGCACGGAACTTGGCGATCTCCTCGAAGAAGTCGAGGTGCGCGTCGAAGAAGAAGCTGAGCCCGGGCGCGAAGACGTCCACGTCCATGCCGCGGCTGAGGCCGAGCTCGACGTATCCGAAGCCGTCCGCGAGGGTGTACGCCAGCTCCTGCGCGGCCGTCGCGCCCGCCTCACGGATGTGGTAGCCGGAGACCGAGAGCGGCTTGTACGCGGGGATGTCGCGGGCGCAGTGCTCCATCAGGTCGCCGATCAGGCGCAGATGGGGCTCGGGCTGGAACAGCCACTCCTTCTGGGCGATGTACTCCTTGAAGATGTCGGTCTGGAGTGTGCCGTTGAGTACGCCGGGGTCGATGCCCTGCCGCTCGGCGGCGACGAGGTACATACAGAAGACGGGTACGGCGGGCCCGGAGATCGTCATCGAGGTGGTGACATCGCCGAGCGGGATGTCCTGGAACAGGACCTCCATGTCGGCGGCCGAGTCGATGGCGACCCCGCAGTGCCCGACCTCGCCGAGCGAGCGCGGGTCGTCGGAGTCGCGGCCCATCAGCGTCGGCATGTCGAAGGCGACGGAGAGTCCGCCGCCGCCGTTGCCGAGGATCTGCTTGTAGCGCTCGTTGGTCTGCTCAGCGTTGCCGAACCCGGCGAACTGGCGGATGGTCCAGGTGCGGCCGCGGTAGCCGGTCGGGTACAGCCCACGGGTGAAGGGATACTCGCCGGGCCAGCCGATCCGCTCGAATCCCTCGTAGGTGTCCCCCGGCCGTGGCCCGTAGACCGGCTCGACGGGATCACCCGAGAGCGTGGAGAAATCGGCGTCCCGCTTCTTCGCGGAGTCGTACCGGGCCTGCCAGCGGCGGCGGCCCTCTTCGATGGCGTCAGCGTCCATACCCACGAATTTACTAGGACGTCCTAGTAAATGTCGATGGGCAGCCGCCGCGCGTTGCTCGCGCGGCGGTGGAGTTACGCCTTAGCGACCGCCTGCGGACTGTCCGTGATCAGCGCCCTGGCCTCGCGGGTGATCTTCGGCTCGACGAAGAACGAGGCGACGGGGATGCACCCCGCGGCCAGCACCCACAGGAGCTTGCCGAACGGCCATTTCGCCTTGGAGCCCAGGTCGAAGGCGAAGATCACGTAAATAATGAACAGCACCCCGTGGATCTGGGAGATCACCATGGTGTCACCGGCATCGAAGCCGTACTTCGCGATGATCGCCACGGTGAAGACCAGCAGCCAGACGGCGGTGATGTACGCCATCACCCGGTAGCGGGACAGCACATTCGACTTCATGGCATTGAGCGTAACCGCGCGCGACGGGCGATCTTCGCGCGGGTTGGGCTGAGGCTAAGCCTCCTCGAAGTCGTGCGCGGCCACCCGCAGCGGGCGCAGCATCGCGAAGATCTCCGCGCACTCCTCCGCGTCGTACGTCCCGAGCCCGAAGTCCATCGCCATCAGGTCGCGGGTGGCGGCGTCGACGGTCTCGCGCCCCTTGTCGGTGATCGAGGCGAGGGTGCCGCGCCCGTCGTTCGGGTTGGGCCGCTTGGCGACCAGGCCGGACCGCACCAGCCGGTCCACGGTGTTGGTCACCGACGTCGGGTGCACCATCAGCCGCTCGCCGATCTTGGACATCGGCAGCTCACCCGCCTTGGAGAAGGTGAGCAGCACCAGCGCCTCATAGCGCGCGAAGGTCAGTCCGTACGGCTTGACCACCGCGTCGACCTCGGCGAGCAGGATCTGGTGGGCGCGCATGATCGAGGTGATCGCGGCCATGGACGGCACGGAACCCCAGCGCTGCTTCCAGAGTTCGTCGGCTCGGGCGATGGGATCGAAGGGAAGGCTGAGCGGCTTCGGCACGCAGCTGACCCTACCGGCCGGTCATATCGCGGTCAGCCCCGTCTCGGAGTTCGGGCGACGGGCGGCTCGAAGTGATGCGTACGGGTGTGGCAGCCAGGCATGACCTGCGCCTTATGCCAGGATTACCCGGAATCATCCGCGCGCCGTCGTCCCAGGGGGCTGGATGTCCGCCTTTCCCACCCGCACCGCACACCTCACCCGTGCCATCAGGACGGCCGCCGCCGTAGGCGCGCTGGTGCTCATGCTCGGCTGCTCGTCGGAGCCTGAGCCTGAGCCACGGGAGGCGGCGCTGGTACGCGGGCCGTCCAACGCCACCCCGTCGGCCGGCACGTCCACGGCCGACGACAGCCCCTTCTGGGTGGACCCGGACAGTCCCGCCGCCCGGCAGGCCGACCAGTGGCGTGCGCAGGGCCGCGCCCAGGACGCCGAGCTGATCGAGCGCATCGCGTCCCAACCGGTCGCGGTGTGGCCCGCGGGCGACGATCCGGGGCCGATGGTGCGGACGGCCAGGGACGGCGCCGCGCGGGACGGGCGCACCGCCGTCCTGGTGGCGTACAACATCCCGCACCGCGACTGCGGGCAGTACTCGGCGGGCGGCGCCCACAGCGTGGACTTCTACCGGCAATGGCTCAGCGCCTTCGCGGACAACATCGGGGACGCCAAGGCGATCGTGATCCTGGAGCCGGACGCGATCCCGCACACCGTGGACGGCTGCACCCCCGCGGTGTTCCACCAGGAGCGCTTCCAGTTGCTCGCGGAGGCGATCGACCGGCTCAAGCAGCAGCCGAACGTCAAGGTGTACCTCGACGCGGGCAACCCCGACTGGATCAAGAGCCCGGAGAAACTGGCCGGGCCGCTACGGAACTCGGGGATCGCGGCCGCCGACGGCTTCGCGCTGAATGTCTCCAACTTCCAGACCGACAGCGCCGTACGAACGTACGGGCATCAGCTGTCGCGGGTGCTCGACGGCATGCCCTTCGTCGTCGACAGCAGCCGCAACGGCAACGGCCCGCTGCCCGGCGCCCGGACGGACGCCTGGTGCAACCCGCCAGGCCGCGCGCTCGGCAAGCGGCCGACCACCGACACCGGGGACCCACTGATCGACGCCTACCTGTGGATCAAGCGCCCAGGCGAGTCGGACGGCGAGTGCCGCGGCGGACCCAAGGCGGGCAAGTGGTGGCCCGACTACGCGCTCGGCCTGGCCCGCAACAGCAAGGCATAGGACCGTCGGAGCACCGAGGGAGAGCACCGGCACACCTGCCGCACACGCTCACTTGACGTGGATCCACTGGGCCTCGGACGGTGTCCCCTCGCTGTCGATGGCGAACACCATGTACCAGCCGGGCGGCACCAGCGCCTTGTCGTCCGGCACGGTCACGGTCACGGAGTCCTCGCCCTTGGACAGTTCCAGGGCGATCGAGCGCTGTTCGACATCCGTGACGTGGGTGACGGCGCTGGGCCGCATCAGCCGCGCCCGCTCGATCCGCTGCGGGTCCTTGGTCTTGAAGGTCGCGCGCCCCTTCTGGTCCAGCTCCTGGGGGCCGTCGCTGAGGACTGGCCGGTCGTCCTGGTTCTTGTGCAGGTACGGCGGCGTGTAAACCTCCACGCGCTGCTCGAAGGTCCCCAGCTTGGTGTTCTGCTTGTCGGCGAAGAGCGGGTCGGAGCCGAAGGTCGCCACCCGCCCGTCGGGCAGCAGCAGCGCCTCGGCGTGGTAGTTGCGGCCGACGGTGGGGTCGGCGGCGGGGGTGAAGGCGTTGGTCTGGGGGTCGTAGAACTGCGCCTTGAGGACGTCGCTGGCACCCCGGCCCCGGTAGTCCTTGGAGCCGCCGGTGGTGAACACCGAGTCGTCCGGCAGGATCACGCTGTTCAGGTAGCGGGTGCCCTGTGGGAGGCGGGGGCCGTCCTCAAAGGCGGGGTTGTCGTCCTTCAGGTCGATCAGTGCCGTACGGGCGGTCGACTTCGTCGACTCACCGACGCCACCGCCGCCGAGGATCATCACCTTCTGGTCCTGCGCGGGAGGCAGCAGCAGGGAGGCCGCCGTCTCGGTCTGGTTGATGTCGGTGAGGCCGGGGACCTTCTCGAAGGTGTTCTTCTTCAGATCCCAGATCCCGGGAGTACGGCCCTTGTCTGCTGGTCCGTAACCGGCGTTGGCGGCCGGGTAGAAGAGCTTGCCGCCCTTGGTCAGGAAGAGCGCGGGGTAGGTCGGGAAGTAGCGGGTCGGGCCCTTGGACCACTTCTTGGTCTTGGGGTCGTAGATCTCGTTGTCGCCCGGGTCCACCACGCCGACCTCGTCGAGCCCGGAGACAGCCAGCACCTTGCCGTTGTCCAGGGTGACCAGGGTGGGGTACCAGCGGGCCTTCTTCATCGGGTCGACGGGAATGTACTTCTCGGCCTTGGGGTCGAACTCGTAGGCCGCCTTGATTCCCTGGAAGTCCTGGTCCTCGGTGGTGAGTTTCTGGGCGATGCCATAGACGTTGTCCGCGTCCTTGCCCTTGAGGCCGACCACCTCGTACTGCGCGGCCTGCGTGGTCAGCCCGCCGGGGCCCTCCTTGACGGCTTCCACGAAAACCTGGACCTCGGAGGCGGTCACCTTGGTCTTCCAGGGCTTCATCGCCCCCGACTTGGAGTAGCTGATCTCGAATTCGCGCTTGGCCTTGGGGACGGTCACATCCGCCCGGGTGACGTACTCCACGCCGGTGGGCGACCGGAACCTGGTGCCCTTCTTCAGCGTGACCGGGGCGTCCGGGCTCTCGTTCTTCACCCGCATCGCGCCGCCAGCCCGTGTGACGTCGTCGCCCAGGACCTCGTAGCGGGCCGTGCCGCCGGCCACCAGCAGACGCCCGTCCGGCAGTTGGGAGTGGCCCGCGCAGAAGAAATCCTCGGGCGTCTCGATCGTCTTGAAGGAGTTGTCCTTCGGGTCCCACAGGGTGGTCGAGAAGGTGCCCGCGTCGAACTGCGCCTGGTTGTTGCCCGAGCCCGCCACCAGGAGCACCTTGCCGGTGTGCAGCAGGGCGGCGTGGATGGCGTTCAGCTGGTAGCCCTCGGGGAGGTCCATGGTCTTCCAGGAGCCGTACCTCGCCTTGTAGCCAGGCTGGGCGATCTTGTAGTCGTGGTACTTCTCCTCGGCGAACGAGACAGCGGCCGGGGCGTTCAGCGCCGCGAGCAAGGTGGCCGCTCCGACGCCGAGTACGGTCTTCTTCAGCCGCTTGCTTGGCCGGTACGCCATAGCTCAGTTACCTCCTGTCGTCGTGCTGGAGACGGTTCCGGAGACCGTGCTGGAGACGGGTCCGGAAACGGTGCTGGACACCGTTCCGGAGACGGTGCTGGAGACCGTTCCGGTGACGGTGCTCGCCACCGTGCTGGATGTGGCGAACGCGGGCTCCGGCTCGCCTTCCGCGACCGGGACGCGCCGAGGCTGCCGGGCCGCGGACCTCCCGCGTCCGCGTAGCTGGCCGCAGCCCCAGACGGTGACGGGCGCGAGCGAGAGGGCCAGGGCCAGGAAGGCCCAGGTCCGCATCGCCACATGACTGTGGTCCAGAACGAACGACGCCGTCAGCGCGCTGGCCACCACGACCGCCCAGCCGAGGTGGATACGGAAGGTCAGCAGCCGGTCCGGGCTGGCGTCGCCGCCCTTGGGGGTGACCACGAACCTGCTGGGCAGCCGGAGCGCGGCCTCGCCCAGCGACTTGGCGTAGATGGGTGCGGAGAGCGCGGACATCACCATGCCCGCGAGGCCGCCGGATCCCTCGGGTTCGTGCGGGGAGACGTTGTGGCGGCGGTTCCACAGGTACAGGCCGATCTGCAGGGCCGCGGCGTCGCTGTAGAGCATCAGCCAGATCGACGCGGCGACCTGGGTTCCGGAGGCCCCGAACCACAGGAAGAGCGAACAGCTGAGGATGCCGAGTACCCAGGTGAGGGCGGCCATCGGGTAGAAGACCAGCATCAGTGAGTAGTTGAAGAGGCGGCCCGGTGGCATCCGGAAGATTCCGCGCCAGTACTGCTTGATGAGGGTCTCGTACGTCCCCCGTGACCAGCGCATCTGCTGGGTGAAGAAGTCCGTCCAGGACTCCGGGCCCTCGCCGACGGCGAGCACGTCCGGGGTGTAGACCGAGCGCCAGTGGCGGCCGGTGTCCGGATTCCTTCGGCGGTGCAGTTCGAAGCCGGTGGCCATGTCCTCGGTGATCGAGTCATGGAGGCCGCCGACCTGCTTCAGCGCGGATATCCGTACGGCGTTGTTGGTGCCGACGAACATGGGGGCGCGATAGCGGTTGCCCGCGCGCTGGATCAGCGCGTGGAAGAGGAACTGCTGGGACTCGGCCGCCTTGGTGACGGCGCTGGTGTAGTTGCCGTACACCTGCGGTCCGACGACGAAGGCGATGTCCGGGTCACGGAAGTAGCCGAGCATCCGCTCCAGAAAGTTGGGGAGCGGTACGTGGTCGGTGTCGACGGACGCGAAGAACTCGTATCCGTCGCCGTGCAGGGCGAGCCAGGCGTTGTAGTTTCCGTGCTTGGTCTTCGCCTTGTGGGCGCCCTTCTTACGGTTCCACTCGGGGACCCCGCGCCGGGTGAAGTGGCGTACGCCGAGCTCCGCGCAGAGCGCCTTGGCGGCGCTGTCGTCGCCCTCGTCCAGGAGCCAGACGTCGAGCGGGCCGTCGTGGCGCAGGGCGACGGCGCCCTCCAGGGTGGCCCGGACCATGGATATCGGCTCCTTTCCCGGTACGTACGTGGTGAGGAACGCGACGCGGGTGCCGGGGCGCGGCCTGACCGGTATCGGGTCTCTGGCGACCATGGTGGCGTGGGCGATCGAGACCACGTTGATGAGCATGAACAGCTCGATCAGACCGATCGCGATGAGCATGGTCATGTCGAGACCGACCAGCCACCGGTCAGCTCCCTCGCGCCTGGTCCAGTTGGACGGCCAGACGAGATAACCGAGCAGCAGCGCGGTGAGCAGCGGCGCCATGCACATCATCAGGATGGCGCGTATTCGGTGTGGCTCTCGAGACAGGAGCTTTCGGTACCGCACCTGGTACGGGCCGGGTTCCGGCTCGGTGAGCGGTCCGGCCAGCCTGCTGTGGGTGTCGTAGTCGTAGCCCTCCGGCCGCACAGCGCCCTCCAACCGATCGAACGTGCCGATATCCCCACACAAGGGGAGATTTGTCGGCGTGTCGAACGGGAGACGGCCGTGCGAGCGGTTTTCGTTTCGCCGGGTTTGGCGATCTCGGAGCTGGGGCGCGTCGCGGGTGCGGTCTGAGTCCGCGCCGCTGACGCGCTCGCTGGGTGCGCTCAGCGGCGGGTCGTACGGCGCAACCGGTGCCGTACCGCGCGCTGGGCGACGGGGCCGAGCTCCTCCAGCGCCGCGACCAGCACGGTCAGCTGCTCCAGGGCATCCAGGGCGCGCTGCGCGCCGCCGGGGTCGACACCTTCGTACAGCTCGATTCCGACGAAGGAGGCGGCGACGGCGCGGGCGAGGCCCACCGGGTCGGCGAACTCGCCGAGCGGCGTGGTGGCCAGCACCCGGGCCAGCACCTTCTCGATCTCGGCCATCCACAGGTCGAGACCGGCAGCGGTGGCGGGGGCCAGGCGCGGCTGGGTCTGAGCACCCGCGAGAAGCTGGCCCAGTACGGCGACGTGGCCGAGTTCGCGCTCCCGCGCGTGCATCTCCCGCCCGAAGGCCAGCAGCTCGGCGAGGCTGGTGACCTCGTCGAGCCGCTCGCGGTAGAGCGCGACGCGCTGCTCCGTGCCGTACCGGCAGGCCGCGGCGAGCAGCTCGTCGACCGAACCGAAGTGGTAGAAGACCAGCGCCTGGTTGACGCCCGCGGCGGCGGCGACGGTACGCGCCGAGGTCTTGGCGATGCCCTGCTCGGTGAGGGTGCGCAGCGCTCCGGCGAGCAGCTTCTCCTTGGTCTCCTGGCTCTTCGCGGTTTCGGCGGCGGCCTTGCTCGCCGGGCTCACGCGCGGGCCTCCTCGCGCACCGGGCGCAGCCCCGGGCGTACGCCGCACCGCCGGACGTCCGCGTACGACGCCGTGAAGGATCCCTCGTACCCGAAGAGCGGCCCGAAGCGGCGGTTGGTGACGCGGACCCGGATACGGAAGCGGCCGCTGCGGTCGTCGAAGGACTCGCGGACCTCGGCGTCGGCGCCGATCAGCTCGGGAACCCGGACGTCGACGGGCCCCTCCCGGAAGCGGTGTTCTGAGGAGCGGATGACCAGACCGCCCCGGCCGTCCGTGGAGAAGTGCAGCTCGGACGCGAGGTGTTGGTGGGTGCCGAGGTAGTCGAGGACGCGGTCGCCCTGAGTGGCGAGGACCATCTGGGCGTCGAAGCGGCGGGGGCCGCCGGGGAGTTGGAAGGTACGCACGAAGCTCACCGTCTCACGGCCGTAAGTGTCGCTGTACGGCACGTTCTCGATGACGAACGGCACATCGCGGCCCGCACGGGGCACCAGGATGTTGCGGACGCCGCCCACGGCGAGGAACGGCTTGACGAAGCTGCCCCCGTGCCAGACGCGGTCCATCACGCCGCGCCCGGTGCAGGCCTCGCCGCTCGCGAGCCCGACCGAGAACCGGCGCTGGAGCGCGGGGTGGAGCCGGTCGAACTCGGCGCCCATGGCGGTGCGGAAGATCGAGGCGGCCTGGCTCATCGCGACTCCTGGGGGGCGAGGGTGTGGAGGATCTTCGGGGCACGCGCGCGCAGCGGCGGTTTCCGCAGACAGCGGCGGGCGGCGGGGGTGGTCGGCAGCGGTCGCAGCAGCGCGGCGAGTACGGCGATGAGCACCCCGGCCGCTGGCGAGAGCAGCGCCACGCCCCCCACACACGCCAGCCGCAGCAGCACCTCGGCGAGTGCGGACAGCAGCGAGTGCTCGGGGCTGACCCCACGCTCCAGCCAGATCCGCAGCCGGTCGAAGGACCAGGCGGTGGCCCAGCCCATCAGCGGCCGGAAGACGAGCCGGTCGGCCAGGCTCCCGAAGCGGCCCCAGCGCGGCCGGTAGTCGTACCCGGTGATGAAGCGGACGCCGCCGCCGTCACCGTCTGGGACGTACCGCCAGTAGCCACTGCCCTCTTCGATGAGGGACAGCGGGTGCGGTGAGCTGAACCGCAGGGCGGAGGTACGAGTGCCGTCCGGCCGGTGCCGCTCACCGGCGGAGATCCCGGTGCCCGCGACGGTGAGGCCGGGCAGCACCCGGGTGCTGTACCGGAAGTGCTGCGGCTCCCCCGGGGCCATCGGCAGGTAGTCGATCTCGGTGAAGCGCAGGTCCCAGCGCTGATGCTGGGCCGGGTCCTGGCTGTGGGACCAGAGCGCGTCGATGTCGGTGCGGATGCGTGCCTCGATGTACAGACTCACGGAACCCCCCACGTCAGGCATGTTTGAGCGACTGCTCAAAATGAAGGTACAGAGTTTTGAGCAGTCGCTCAACTCTCGGCTGCGAGAAACCCCCGACCGATATCGGCCGGGGGTTCGGGGTGTTCCAGCGGGCGAGCGTGAGCGCGAGCGCTAGGCGGACAGGTGACGCTCCACGGTGGCCACCTTGGAGCTGAGGCCGTCCGTCACGCCGGGGCGGATGTCCGCCTTCAGGACCACGGAGACCCGGGGCGCCCGCGCCTCCACCGCCGCGACGGCACGCTTGACGACCGCCATCACCTCGTCCCACTCACCCTCGATCGAGGTGAACATCGCGTCGGTGTGGTTCGGCAGCCCGGACTCACGCACCACGCGGACGGCATCGGCGACGAGTTCCCCCACATCCTCGCCGACGCCGAGCGGAGTGACCGAGAAGGCGACGATCATGCGCCGACGGCCCCTTCCTTCTCGCCCTCCTTGCGGGCCCGTGCGGCGATGACCGCGCCGACCGCGTCCTCGGCCTCCTGCTTGAGCTTGCGCTCGGCGAAGAAGCCGCCGGCCGGAAGCACCGAGAGGACGAAGTACAGGGCGGCGCGCTTGACGTCCCACCTCGTGCGGTTCCAGGCGTCCAGCCAGAAGATCACGTACAGGATGAAGAGCACTCCGTGGATCGCGCCCATGACCGGCACCGCGTTGAAGTCCGTGGTGCGCTTGAGCACCGAGCAGACGAGCAGCAGCAGGAAGGAGATGGCCTCCGGCGCGGAGACCAGACGGAGGCGGCGGAGGGCGGATGCGGTCTTGATGTCCACGACGGGGGCACCTTCGGTGGGAGGAAACGGAGTCTCCTCAGAGTACGTATCAGCCGTGGGGATCTGTCGGCGGGCCACCCCTGACGGATACGGTCACCCTCGTGGCAACGTTCCGACTCCAAGGCAGCAGGGTGCTCGCCGTCGACCTGACCGGGGACGCCGTCAAGGCGAAGAACGGCTCGATGGTCGCCTACGACGGGCAGATGACCTTCAAGAAGATGACCGGCGGCGGTGAGGGCCTGCGCGGCGCGGTGACCCGCCGTCTGACCGGCGAGCAGATGGCCGTGATGGAGGTGAGGGGACAGGGGGTCTGCTACTTCGCGGACCGGGCCAGCGACATCAACCTCGTACGACTGCACGGCGACAAGCTGCACGTCGAGGCGAGCAATCTGCTCTGCACGGACGCCGCGCTGCGCACCGGCACCACGTTCACCGGGCTACGCGGCGCCTCGCAGGGCAACGGCCTGTTCACGACCGTCGTGGAGGGCACCGGGCAGGCCGCGCTCATGTCGGAGGGTCCGGCCGTCGTGCTGCGGGTCGCGCCCCAGTTCCCGCTGATCGTCGACCCAGGGGCGTATATCGCGCACCAGGGGCAGCTGAACCAGTCCTTCCAGTCCGGTGTGAACTTCCGCACGTTCATCGGGGAAGGCTCGGGAGAGGCGTTCCAGATCCGCTTCGAGGGCGACGGTCTGGTCTACGTACAGCCCAGCGAGCGCAACACGATCGGAGGGAACCTCTGATGGCGTTCCGCGAGCTCAACTCCAAGATGGTCGAGGCCACGATCACTCCCGGGCAGCGGCTCTTCAGCCAGCGTGGCGCGATGCTCGCGTATCGCGGCGAGGTCTCGTTCACGCCCAGCATCCAGGGCGGGCAGGGCGGCCTGGGGTCGATGATCGGGCGCCGGGTGGCGGGCGAGGCGACGCCGCTGATGACGGTCGAGGGCAGCGGCACGGTGCTGTTCGGGCACGGCGGTCACCACATCCAGGTGATCAACCTGGCCGGGGACACCTTGTACGTGGAGGCGGACCGGCTGCTGGCCTTCGACGGGTCGTTGCGGCAGGGCACCATGTTCATGGGCTCCCAGGGCGGCGTGATGGGCATCGTACGCGGCCAGGTCAGCGGCCAGGGGCTGTTCACGACCACGCTCGAAGGGCATGGCGCGGTGGCCGTGATGGCGCACGGCGGGGTCATCGAGGTCCCGATCACTCCGCAGCGCCCGGTGCACGTCGACCCCCAGGCGTACGTCGCGCACCACGGCGACGTACGCAACAAACTCTCCACCGCGATCGGCTGGCGCGACATGGTGGGCCGCGGCTCGGGCGAGGCCTTCCAGTTGGAGCTTTCCGGCAGTGGCACGGTGTTTGTCCAGGCATCCGAAGAGAAGTTGTGAGCGACTCAGTGACCCACGGTCCCGTGATCTACGACCCGACGACGCTGCCGGTCGATGACAACGTCAACGCGTACACCTTCTGTGTGGACCTCGACGGCAGCCAGTGGTTCCTGCAGAAGGGCAAGATGATCGCCTTCTACGGGGCGATCGAGTTCAACGGCATCGGGCATGGCCCGCTCGACAACCTGGTGCGTTCGAGCTTCCACTCGCCGCTGCACGCGAGCGACTGGGTGGTCGCCCAGGGCAAGGGCAAGATGCTGCTCGCCGACCGCGCCTTCGACGTCAACTCCTTTGATCTGGACGAAGGCAACCTCACCATCCGATCGGGGAACTTGCTCGCGTTTCAGCCAAGTCTCCGGCTGAAGCAGTCGATTGTGCCCGGCTTTGTGACGCTGATCGGTACGGGGAAGTTCGTCGCCGCGTCCAACGGCGAGGTGGTGTTCATGGAGCCGCCGATCCGGGTCGACCCGCAGGCGCTGGTGGGCTGGGCGGACTGCCCCTCGCCGTGCCACCACTACGACCACGGGTATCTGCGCGGATTCCTGGGCGGCGTACGGGGTCTGACGGGGCTCGGGGGTACATCGGGCGAGGAGCACCAGTTCGAGTTCGTCGGCGCGGGAACGGTACTGCTGCAGTCGAGCGAGGCGCTGCTGGACGAGCGGGCGACGGGGGCGGTGCCGCGCCAGGACGGGGTGCCGGGGCAGGCGCGGTAGGCCGGGTGGCAGGTGGCGGGGGGTATCCGGCCAGGTCGGCTACCCCCTGCATCACTCCGTGCGGTGAGCGGTAGTCTGCGGAGTGTGACATCGAACGCGTGCGCCCCTGGCGTACCGCGTCCGAGTGCCGCGTCGAGACGACCCCTCATTCATTTACATTTCAACTTCTTAGGTAGAATCGATTTATGGAGACCGAGACGGCCACCCCCTGGCTGACCGACGCCGAGCAGTGCGCCTGGCGTACCCATCTGGACGTCAGCAGGCTGCTGATGCACCAGCTTGAGAAGGACCTCCAGCCCTTCGGGCTGACCAACAACGACTACGAGATCCTGGTCAACCTCTCTGAGGCGGAGGAGCTGCGCATGCGGATGAGCGATCTGGCCACCTCGACCCTGCAGTCCAAGAGCCGGCTCTCGCACCAGATCACCCGTATGGAGAACGCGGGCCTGGTCCGCCGGGCGAACTGCGAGTCGGACCGGCGCGGGCTGTTCGCCGTGCTCACCGACCATGGCCTGGCCACCATGCAGAAGGTCGCGCCGCACCATGTGTCGTCCGTACGCAGGCACTTTATCGACATGATCGACCCCGAGCGCCTGCAGGAGCTGCGGGCGACCCTGCAACCCGTCGCCGAGCACCTCCGCGAGCAGCGCGGCCGGAGCTAGGGCCTAGGGCCTGCCCCTCGGCTAGCGGCCTCCCGCACCCGGACTGTCAGCGCTTGGGCTGTCAGCGCTCGGTGAGGCCCGCCACCAGCTGGTCGGCCGCCGCGTACGGGTCCAGCTCACCGGCGGTGATGCGCTCCGCCAGGGCGCTCAGGCGCCGATCGCCGTGCAGATCGCCGATCCGCTCCCGCAGGGCCGTGACCGCGATGGTCTCCACCTCATGGGACGCCCGGGCCAGCCGCCGCTCCGCGAGCGCGCCCCGCTCCTCCATCCAGGCACGGTGCTTCTCCAGCGCCTCGACCACCTCGTCGATGCCCTCACCCCGGGCCGCGACCGTCTTCACGATGGGCGGCCGCCAGGCGCCAGGGCCCCGGGACTCGCCGAGCCCCAGCATGTGGTTGAGCTCGCGGGCGGTGGCGTCGGCGCCGTCCCGGTCCGCCTTGTTGACCACGTAGACGTCGCCGATCTCCAGGATTCCGGCCTTCGCCGCCTGAATGCCGTCGCCCATGCCGGGCGCGAGCAGCACCACCGAGGTGTCCGCCTGCGAGGCGATCTCGACCTCGGACTGTCCGACACCCACCGTCTCGACCAGGACCACGTCGCAGCCCGCCGCGTCCAGCACCCGGATGGCCTGCGGCGCCGCCCAGGCCAGGCCGCCGAGGTGGCCGCGGGTGGCCATGGAGCGGATGTAGACGCCGGGGTCGGACGCGTGCTCCGACATCCGGACCCGGTCACCGAGCAGCGCGCCGCCGGAGAACGGCGAGGACGGGTCGACGGCCAGGACGCCGACCCGCTTGCCCGCCCTGCGGTAGGCGCTGACCAGTGCCGAGGTCGAGGTCGACTTACCGACACCGGGCGAGCCGGTGAGGCCGACGACGTACGCGCCGCCGGCCAGCGGCGCCAGCGCGGCCATCACCTCACGCAGCTGTGGGGACGCCCCCTCCACGAGCGAGATCAGCCGGGCCACGGCCCTCGGCCTGCCCTCCCGGGCCTGGGCCACCAGCTGGGGGACGTCCACCATCACAACTCCGTTCTCCGGGCGGGTCTGTCGAGCCGCGTACGCCGATCATTCGCGTACGCGGCTCAGCGGATCAAGTGCGTACGGGGATCACGCGCCTCCACGTACGCGGATCACGCACTCCTGCGTACGCGGATCACGCGCGCGGCACCCGCACGATCAGCGCGTCACCCTGACCGCCGCCACCGCACAGCGCGGCCGCGCCCGTGCCACCGCCGCGCCGCTTCAGCTCCAGCGCGAGATGCAGCACCAGACGCGCGCCGGACATGCCGATCGGGTGGCCCAGGGCAATCGCGCCGCCGTTGACGTTCACCTTTTCCGGCGTAACGCCGAGGTCCTTCATTGACTGCACGGCGACCGCGGCGAAGGCCTCGTTGATCTCGATCAGGTCGAGGTCATCGACGGCGATGCCCTCCTTGCTGACCGCGTGCTTGATCGCGTTGGACGGCTGGGACTGCAGCGAGCTGTCCGGGCCCGCCACATTGCCGTGGGCACCGATCTCGGCGATCCAGTCCAGGCCCAGCTCGATGGCCTTGGCCTTGCTCATCACCACGACCGCCGCCGCGCCGTCGGAGATCTGCGAGGCCGTACCGGCCGTGATCGTGCCGTCCTTGGCGAAGGCCGGGCGCAGCTTGCCGAGCGACTCGGCGGTCGTCTCGGCGCGGATGCCCTCGTCCTGCGCGAAGACGACCGGCTCGCCCTTGCGCTGCGGGATCTCGATCGGGGTGATCTCGGCCTCGAACAGGCCGTTCTTCTGGGCGGCGGCGGCGCGCTGGTGGCTGAGCGCGCCGATCTCGTCCTGCTCGGCGCGGCCGAGGCCCAGGCGGGTGTTGTGCTTCTCGGTGGACTCACCCATCGCGACGCCGTCGAAGGAGTCGGTCAGGCCGTCGTACGCCATCGAGTCGATCATCTCGATCGCGCCGTACTTGTGGCCCGCGCGGGAGTTCGGGAGCAGGTGCGGGGCGTTGGTCATGGACTCCTGGCCACCGGCCACCACGATCTCGAACTCGCCGGCGCGGATGAGCTGGTCGGCGAGCGCGATCGAGTCGAGGCCGGAGAGGCAGACCTTGTTGACGGTGAGCGCCGGGACGGACATCGGGATGCCGCCCTTGACCGCGGCCTGGCGGGCGGGGATCTGGCCCGCACCGGCCGTCAGCACCTGGCCCATGATCACGTACTGCACCTGGTCGCCGCCGATACCGGCGCGGTCGAGAGCGGCCTTGATCGCGAAGCCGCCGAGGTCGGCGCCGGAGAAGGACTTCAGTGAGCCCAGCAGACGCCCCATGGGCGTACGGGCCCCGGCGACGATCACCGAAGTCGTGCTGTTCGTTCCAGACATGAGGCACGGCCCCTTGGATGAGAGGGAGTGAACGAGGGTTTACTTGCAATGTACTGACCGGTACCCGCCAGCGTCACCGGCCAGCCAGTGTGATCGCGCGCACGTTGCGTAATCACGCCTGGAGACGCTGCACTGGAGAGATGCTGACGCGCATCGACCACATCGGAATCGCTTGTTTCGATCTCGACAAGACAGTTGAGTTCTACCGCTCCACCTACGGATTCGAGGTGTTCCACACCGAGGTCAACGAAGAGCAGGGCGTACGTGAGGCCATGCTGAAGATCAACGAGACCTCGGACGGCGGTGCCACCTATCTCCAGCTTCTGGAGCCCGTCAACGACGAGTCCACCGTCGCCAAGTGGCTGGCCAAGAACGGCGAGGGTGTCCACCACATCGCCTTCGGCACCCCGGACGTGGACGCGGACGCCGCGGCCATCGGGGGCAAGGGCGTCAGGGTGCTGTACGAGGAGCCCCGGCGCGGTTCCATGGACTCCCGGATCACCTTCCTGCACCCCAAGGACTGCCATGGCGTACTGACCGAACTCGTCACTTCTGCCCCGGAGCCGCCAGCCGAGCACTGATGTCCCCATACCTGGGCCGGTAGGGTGAGGGGCGATCGCCCGGCGTGCCGGGCGATCGCGGTCCGGGGTCCGGGTTTCGGGGGGCAAGCATCGGGGCAGCGGTCCCTACTGCCCCGTTGATCTGACACCATTCCCCGGGGGCCCCGTTCAGCGGATGGGCGGAGCTCGCTTGGAGAGGCTTGCGACCAGGAGTGGGGTCTCCCCTGCTCGAACGAGCTGAGGGCTTGGAGTGGGGTCTCCCCTCTCGAAGCGAGCTGAGAGCTTGGGGAAGGATGGGACCGCGCAGTGCGGGGCTACGAACGCCAGGAGGCTGACGTCGACCACCTCTCACGGTTCGAAGCCGAGATGGAACGGCTGAAGACCGAGCGGGAGAAGGCCGTCCAGCACGCCGAGGACCTCGGCTATCAGGTCGAGGTGTTGCGCGCCAAGCTCCACGAGGCGCGGCGCAACCTCGCGAATCGCCCTGCCTACGACAGCGCTGACCTCGGCTACCAGGCCGAGCAGCTGCTGCGGAACGCCCAGGCCCAGGCCGACCAGCTGCGCGCCGACGCCGAGCGGGAACTCCGCGACGCCCGCGCGCAGACCCAGCGCATCCTCCAGGAACACGCCGAGCAGCAGGCCCGGCTACAGGCCGAGTTGCACGGCGAGGCGGTGTCCCGGCGGCAGCAGCTCGACCAGGAGCTCGCCGAGCGGCGGCAGACCGTCGAGTCGCATGTCAACGAGAACGTCGCCTGGGCCGAGCAGCTCAGGAACCGCACCGAGCAGCAGGCCCGCCGGCTGCTCGACGAGTCCCGCGCCGAGGCCGACCAGGCGCTGGCCGCCGCCCGCGCCGAGGCCGCCCGGCTCACCGCGGAGGCCAGCCAGCGCCTCAGCGGCGAGGCCGAGGCCGCGCGCGCCGAGGCGGAGGCGATCCTGCGCCGCGCCCGCGCCGACGCCGAACGGCTGCTGAACGCCGCGTCGACGCAGGCCCAGGAGGCCACCGACCACGCCGAGCAGCTCCGCTCCAGCACCGCGACCGAGGCCGAGTCGTCCCGCCGCCAGGCCACCGAGCTCAGCCGCAATGCCGAGCAGCGGATGCAGGAGGCGGAGACGGCGCTTCGCACGGCGCGCGGCGAGGCCGAGAAGGTCGTCACCGAGGCGAAGGACGCGGCGGCCAAGCGGCTGGCCGCGGCCGACGCCGCCAACGAACAACGCACCCGCACCGCCAGGGAGCAGGTCGCCCGGCTGGTCGACGAGGCCACCAAGGAGGCCGAGACCGCCAAGGCCGAAGCCCAGCAGGCACTGGCCGACGCCCGCGCCGAGGCCGAGAAGCTGATCGCCGAGGCGCGCGAGAAGGCCCGTACGGAAACCGCCGAGGAGGCCGCGTCCCAGCTGGCCACCGCGGCCCGTACCGCTGAGGAGGTGCTCACCAAGGCCTCCGCCGACGCCAAGGCGACCACCGCCGCCGCGACCGAGGAGGCCGAGCGCATCCGCCGTGAGGCCGAGGCCGAGGCCGACCGGCTGCGGGACGAGGCCCACGACATCGCCACCGAGCTCAAGGGCGCGGCGAAGGACGACACCAAGGAGTACCGCGCCAAGACCGTCGAGCTCCAGGAGGAGGCGCGGCGGCTGCGCGGCGAGGCCGAGCAGCTGCGCGCGGACGCGGTCGCCGAGGGCGAGCGCATCCGTGGCGAGGCGCGGCGCGAGGCCGTCCAGCAGATCGAGGAGGCGGCCAGCTCCGCCGAGGAACTGCTGACCAAGGCCAGGGCCGACGGCGACGAGCTGCGTACGGCCGCGACCACCGAGGCCGAGCGGGCGCGCACCGAGGCCATCGAGCGCGCCACCACGCTGCGCAGGCAGGCCGAGGAGACCCTGGAGCGCACCCGCGCGGAGGCCGAGCGGCACCGCGCGGAGGCCGCCGACCAGGCCGAGGCGATCAAGGCCGAGGCCGAGCGGGCGGCCCAGCGGCTGGCGGACGAGGCCGAGCAGAGCATCACCCAGCGGCAGACCGAGGCCGCCGCCGAGATGGAGCGGCTGCGCACGGAGGCCGAGGAGCGGCTGACCGCTGCCGAGCAGACGGTCAGCGAGGCCAGCGCCGAGGCCGAGCGGCTGCGCCGGGAGGCCGCCGAGGAGACCGAGCGGCTGCGCGCCGAGGCCGCCGAGCGGGTGCGTACGCTCCAGGCGCAGGCCGAGGCGGAGGCCGAGCGGCTGCGTACCGAGGCCGCCGCCGAGGCCGCCGAGAACCGCGCCGACGGCGAGGCGGCCGCGGCCCGGCTGCGCAGTGAGGCGGCCGGTGAGGCGGAGCGGCTGAAGACCGAGGCGCAGGAGAGCGCCGATCGGGTACGGGCCGAGGCGACCGCCGCCGCCGAGCGGGTCTCCGCGCAGGCCGCCGAGGAGCTGTCCGCGGCTCAGGAGGAGGCCGGCCGCCGCCGCCGCGAGGCCGAGGAGCTGCTGACCGCCGCGCGCGCCGACGCCGACCGTGAGCGGGAGCGGGCCGGTGAGCAGAGCGAGGAGCTGCTCGCGGCGGCCCGCAAGCGGGTGGACGAGGCGCAGGCCGAGGCGCACCGGCTGGTCGAGGAGGCGGACCAGCGGGCCACCGACCTGGTCGCCGCCGCCGAGCTGACCGCCCAGCAGGTGCGCGACTCGGTCGCCGGGCTTCAGGAGCAGGCGGAGGAGGAGATCGCCGGGCTGCGGTCGGCCGCCGAGCACGCCGCGGAGCGCGTCAGGACCGAGGCCCAGGAGGAGGCCGACCGGGTACGGGCGGACGCCCACGCCGAGCGGGAGCGGGCGGCCGCCGACGCCACCCGGCTCAGGACCGAGGCGCAGGAGGAGACCGACGCCGCCAAGGCGCTGGCCGAGCGCACCACGACGGAGGCGATCACCGAGGCCGAGCGGGTCAGGTCGGAGGCGTCCGAGCACGCCCAGCGGCTGCGTACCGAGGCGTCGGACACGGTGGCGTCCGCCGAGCGGGACGCGTCGCGCACCCGCGCCGAGGCCCGCGAGGACGCCAACCGCATCCGTGGCGACGCGGCCGCCCAGGCCGACGCGCTGATCAGCGAGGCGACCAGCGAGGCCGAGCGGCTGCACGAGGAGACGACCGCCGAAGCCGAGCGGCTGCGCACGGAGACCATCGCCGAAGCCGAGCGGCTGCGCACGGAGTCGATCGCCGAAGCCGAGCGCGTACGCGACGAAGCGACCACTGAAGCGGAACGGCTCCGTACCGAGTCCACCGCCGAGGCCGAGCGGCTGGTCGCCGACGCGACCTCCGAGGCCGAGCGGCTGCGCGCCGAGGCCGCCGACAACGTCGGCAGCGCGCAGCGGCACGCCGAGCACACCCGCGCCGAGGCGGAGCGGGTCAAGGAGGACGCGGAAGCCGAGGCCGAGCGGCTCAGGAGCGAGGCGCGGGCCGAGGCCGAGCGCACCCTGGACGAGGCCCGGAAGGAAGCCAACAAGCGGCGCAGCGAGGCCGCCGAGCAGGTCGACCTGCTGGTGTCGGAAGCCGCGGCCGAGGCGGACAAGCTGGCGGCGGACGCGCAGGAGAAGGCCCGCAAGGCCACCGCGGACGCCGAGGAGCAGGCCGACACCATGGTCGGCGCCGCCCGCAAGGAGGCCGAGCGGCTGGTCGCCGAGTCGACCGTCGAGGGCAACTCGCTGGTGGAGAAGGCCCGTACGGACGCGGACGAGCTGCTGGTCGGCGCGCGCCGGGACGCCACCGCCATAAGGGAGCGCGCCGAGGAGCTCCGCAACCGGATGACCACCGAGATCGAGGAGCTGCACGAGCGGGCCCGGCGGGAGTCCGCCGAGACGATGAAGTCGGCGGGCGAGCGGTGCGACGCGCTGGTCAAGGCCGCCGAGGAACAGCGGGCCGAGGCGGAACGCAAGGCCAAGGAGCTGATCTCGGACGCCAACTCCGAGGCCGGGAAGGTCCGGATCGCCGCCGTGAAGAAGGCCGAGCAGCTCCTCAAGGAGGCCGACCAGAAGACGGCCAAGACGCTGCGCGAAGCCGAGCGGGTCAAGAGCGAGGCCGAGGCCGAGGCCGAGCGGCTGGTCGAGGAGGGCAAACGTGAGCTGGAGGTGCTGGTCCGCCGCCGTGAGGACATCAACGCCGAGATCTCCCGTGTCCAGGACGTCCTCGAGGCGTTGGAGTCTTTCGAGGCCCCGACCGGCGGTGCCCCGTCGGGCGGCGGGTCCGCCGCAGGCGGTGGCGTCAAGGCGGGGGCTACGGTGGGAGCCCCTCGTTCGGGTGGCAAGCAGTCAGAGGGCTAGCGCGAACGTCATGTCCTGTGCTCTACAGGGACATTCCGCCGCGGCCCTGGCAAGCGTTCCGACGGTTAGCCACCCAAAAGGAGGTTCATTCTCCAGATCAAACGGGCAACTGCTCGATGACACGCCGCCTCGGCCCCTAGGATTCCCCCTATCACCTCACCGGTCTCATTCGACAGGAACCCAATGAGCGACACTTCCGCCTCCCCTTACGGCTTCGAGCAGGTGCGGCGTGGTTACGACCGCGCTCAGGTGGACGACCGCATTTCCAAGCTCGTCTCCGACCGCGACAGCGCTCTGGCACGTATCACCGCTCTGGAGAAGCGCATCGAGGAACTCCACCTCGAGACGCAGAACGCTCAGGCCCAGGTCGCCGACGCGGAGCCGTCGTACGCCGGTCTCGGCGCGCGCGTAGAGAAGATCCTCCGGCTCGCCGAGGAGGAGGCCAAGGACCTGCGCGAGGAGGCCCGCCGCGCGTCCGAGCAGCACCGCGAGCTCGCCGAGTCCGCCGCCCAGCAGGTGCGGAACGACGCCGAGGCGTTCGCCGCCGAGCGCAAGTCCAAGGCCGAGGACGAAGGCGTACGGATCGTTGAGAAGGCCAAGGGCGAGGCGACCGTCCTGCGGACCGAGGCGCAGAAGGACGCCCAGTCCAAGCGCGAGGAAGCCGACGCGCTGTTCGAGGAGACCCGCGCCAAGGCCGCCCAGGCCGCCGCGGACTTCGAGACGAACCTGGCCAAGCGCCGCGAGCAGTCCGAGCGCGACCTGGCCTCGCGTCAGGCCAAGGCCGAGAAGCGGCTCGCGGAGATCGAGCACCGCGCCGAGCAGCTGCGCCTGGAGGCCGAGAAGCTGCGTACGGACGCCGAGCGCAGGGCCCGCCAGACCGTGGAGACCGCGCAGCGCCAGGCCGAGGACATCGTGGCCGACGCGAACGCCAAGGCGGACCGTATCCGCAGCGAATCCGAGCGCGAGCTGGCGGCGCTCACCAACCGCCGCGACTCGATCAACGCCCAGCTGACCAACGTCCGCGAGATGCTGGCGACGCTGACCGGCGCGGCCGTGGCCGCCGCCGGAACGCCGGGCGAGGACGAGCCGGCCACCCGCGGTGTCCCGGCCCAGCAGTCCCGGTAGTTGGTACGCGAGCCCGGACACGGGCTCTCAACGGGGTCAGGCCCGCCGCCACGCCAAGTGGCAGCGGGCCTGACCCCGTCTTAGCGTGGTCGGCATGATCGAGCTCGCGGGCCTGACCAAGCGATACGGCGAGAAGGTCGCGGTGAACCAGCTGACCTTCACCGTCCGACCGGGCGTCGTCACCGGCTTTCTGGGCCCGAACGGCGCGGGCAAGTCCACGACGATGCGGATGATGCTCGGCCTGGACCGCCCCACCTCGGGTGACGTCCGCATCGACGGCAGGCACTACGACCAGATCCGGCACCCGCTCAAGTACATCGGCGCCCTCCTGGACGCCAAGGCCATGCACGGCGGCCGCAGCGCCTTCAACCACCTGCTGTGCCTGGCGCAGTCCAACGGCATCCCGACCCACCGCGTCCACGAGGTGCTGGACACCGTCGGTCTCACCTCGGTCGCGAAGAAGAAGGCCAAGGGCTTCTCCCTCGGCATGGGCCAGCGCCTGGGCATCGCGGGCGCCCTGCTCGGCGACCCGAAGATCCTGATGTTCGACGAGCCGGTCAACGGCCTCGACCCGGAAGGCATCCACTGGATTCGCCATCTGATGAAAGGCCTCGCCGCCCAGGGCCGCACGGTCTTCGTCTCCTCCCACCTGATGAGCGAGATGGCGCTGACCGCGGACCATCTGGTGGTCATCGGACAGGGCCGGTTGCTCGCGGACACCGCGATGGCGGACTTCATCCGGGACAACTCCCGCAGCTACGTCCGGCTGCGCTCACCCCAGCAGGAACGACTGCGCGATGTGCTGCACGACGCCGGGATCACCGTGGTGGAGGCCGGGAACGGCACCCTCGAGGTGGACGGGGTCCCCGCGGCGCGGCTGGGGGAGCTCGCCGCTCGGTGGGGGCTCGTCCTGCACGAGCTGAGCCCGCAGCAGGCCTCGCTTGAGGACGCCTTCATGCAGCTCACCGCCGAGTCGGTGGAGTATCACGCGCATTCCCAGGCGGGTCCGCCGGACACCAACGGCTGGGACGCGACCGGCTGGGGCTCTCCGCAGAACCCGCGGCCCCCGGAGTCCCCGCCGCCCCCGCAGCCGCCGCCGTCCACAGAGCCGCCGCAGTCACCGCAGTCACCGCAGTCACCGCCGAAGGAGAGCTGACCGGATGTCCTCGACGCGCGTACTGAGGTCGGAGTGGACCAAGATCAGGTCGGTCGCGTCGACCGTGTGGACGCTCGGGCTCGCCGTGGTCGTCACGATCGCCCTCGGGATGTTGATCAGCCTTCTGGTGAAGAACGACTTCGACAACCTGAGCGCGAATGAACGCCGGGCCTTTGACCCGACGTTTATCAGTTTCGCCGGGATGAGTCTCGGGCAGTTGGCAATGATCGTCTTCGGTGTGCTGGTGGTGTCCAACGAGTACAGCACCGGAATGATCCGTACGTCATTGGCCGCGGTTCCCCAGCGCGGAAAGTTTCTCTTCAGCAAGATCGCGGTGGCGACCGCACTCGCTCTGGTGGTCTCCCTCGCCACCAGCTTCGCCGCTTTCTTTCTCGGGCAGGCCATGCTGGGCGATCACCGGGCCGCGCTCGGCGACACCGGGGTGCTGCGCGCGGTGATCGGCGGCGGGCTCTATATGACGCTGATCGCGGTGTTCTCGATGGGAGTCGCGGCGATGTTGCGCAGCCCGATGCTGGCGCTCGGCATTCTGATGCCGTTCTTCTTCCTGATCTCCAACATCCTGGGCAATGTCCCCGCCACCAGGAAGGTCGGCCAGTATCTGCCGGACCAGGCGGGCAGCAAGATCATGCAGGTGGTCAGCCCGATCGACGACGACACCCCGTACGGACCCTGGGGCGGCTTCGCCATCATGGTGCTCTGGGTGGTGGTGGCGGTGGCCGGAGGGTACGCCCTGCTCAAGAAGCGAGACGCCTGACAGCTGACAGCTGACAGCTGACAGCTGACAGGCAAAATAGTTGAGGCTTCACTCAACTAGTCCCGGCATTCCGGAAACCGTCAGCGTGTCGCTATCCTCCTAAGCCTTACGGGGGAGCACACGAGTGCCCCGACACCATGACCTTGTCGATGGGTGCGCAGCATGATCGAGGCAGTCGGCCTGACCAAGCGCTATGGCGCCAAAACAGCCGTGTACGACCTTTCCTTCCAGGTACGGCCCGGCGCCGTCACCGGCTTCCTCGGACCCAACGGTTCGGGCAAGTCGACGACGATGCGCATGATCCTGGGGCTCGACCAGCCGAACGCGGGCCGGGTGACCATCGCCGGGCACCCCTACCGGAGCCTGCCCAACGCGCCCCGCCAGGTCGGCGCCCTGCTGGACGCCAAGGCGGTGCACGGCGGGCGGCACGCCCGCAACCACCTGCTCTGTCTGGCCCAGCTGTCCGGTATCCCGGCCCGCCGGGTCGACGAGGTGCTGGGCGTGGTGGGTCTTCAGGACGTAGCGAAGAAGCGCTCCAAGGGCTTCTCGCTCGGTATGGGCCAGCGGCTGGGGATCGCCGCCGCGCTGCTCGGCGACCCGCAGGTGCTGCTCTTCGACGAGCCGGTCAACGGCCTGGACCCGGAGGGCATCCTCTGGGTGCGCAACCTGATGAAGCGGCTGGCCTCCGAGGGCCGTACGGTCTTCGTCTCCTCGCACCTGATGAGCGAGATGGCGCTGACCGCGGACCATCTGATCGTGATCGGGCGCGGGCAGCTGATGGCCGACATGAGCGTCAAGGACTTCATCTCGGCGAACTCCGCGGACTTCGCCCGGGTGCGTACGCCGGGGACCGAGCCCAAGCAGCGCGAGAAGCTGACCGCCACGCTGACCGAGGCGGGCGGCCAGGTGCTGCCCGAGCAGGACGGGGCGCTCCGGGTCACCGGTCTTCCGCTCTCCCGGATCAGCGACCTCGCGCATGACGCGGGTGTCCGCCTCTGGGAGCTCTCGCCGCACCAGGCCTCACTGGAGGAGGCGTACATGCGGATGACCCAGGGCGCGGTGGACTTCCGCTCCACGACCGACCAGCGGGCCGGGCTCCAGCAGCAGCTGGCCGCGCCCGTCCTGGCGGGCCAGCCGCCGGTCCCCGGCCAAGGTCAGCCGGACTGGTACGCGCCTCCGCCGCCGCAGCAGGGCGGCGGCCAGCCGTTCGCGATGCCGCAGCCCGCGCCGCAGGCCCCGCAGGCCCCGGGCCAGCCCAACCCGTACGCCCCGCAGCCCGCCGCCACCCCCGCGTCCCCAGCGACCCCGGCGCCCGCGGCCCCCGCCACACCTCCCGCCGACCTGACCAAGCCCGGCAGCAAGCCCACCACCGAGGACGCCTGATGACCACGCCGCCGATGCCGTCCACGCCACAGCCGCAGGCCCCCGCACAGGCCCCCGCGCAGGCCGGACCGGCCGCCGCGGGCGCCCCGCCGTTTCCGGGGCAGGCCGGGGCCACGTACACCTCGCCGATTCCGATCAGGAGCACCCACATCGGGGACGCCATCGCCTCGGAGTGGACGAAGATCCGGTCGGTGCGCTCCACCGTGTGGACGCTCGGGATCATGATCTTCCTGATGCTGGGCCTCGGGCTGCTCATCGCCTGGGGGGTCAGCTACGACGACGGCGAGCTTGTGGACGTGCCCGCCCTCACGCTCGGCTTCACCGGCGTCCTGCTCGGCTCGCTCTGTGTCATCACCCTGGGCGTGCTGACCGTCTCGTCCGAGTACGGCACCGGCATGATGCGCACCACGCTCACCGCCTGCCCCAACCGGGGCCGGGTGCTCGCCGCCAAGGCGCTGGTCTTCTTCGCCCTGGTGTTCACGATCACCACGGTCACCGCCACTGTGGTGGCCGTACTACAGACCTCCATGGTCGACGCGGTCGACGCCACCGGATCCGAGTGGCTGCGCGGGACGGTCGGTGTCGGCTGCTACATCGCTCTGCTGGGTCTGATCTCGCTCGCCGTCGGGTCGCTCGTACGGCACTCCGCGGGCGCGATCACCATCATGCTCGGCGTCGTACTGCTGCCGCTGGTGGCGGCCATGTTCCTGTTCGCGGAGTCCATGGAGGAGCTGCGGCGGGGGCTGCTCGAGTACTCGATCCCCAGCCAGCTGAGCGTGCTCTACGGCAACACCGTCACGGATTCCGGGCCGCAGGGCTGGACGCCGGTCCTGTTCATGCTGGTGCTGGCCCTGGTCGCGCTGGGCGGGGCCCTCGCGGTGCTGGAGTCCCGCGACGTGTAGGCCCGCCCCGCTCAGTAGCGCGGAGCGTTCCGGGACCGTCGTACCCCCGAGGTGCGGCGGTCCCGTGCGTTCCAGCACGCCTTGTGCCAGTGCCGACGGTCGTCCACACCGCCGAACTCGGGCCAGGCCACCACATGCGGCATCACGGACGGGATCTCCTGGTCACAGCCGGGACAGCGGTACGACTTGCCCGCGGCGCTCGCGCCCGCCACATGGCGGACCGAGAACTCCTCGCCCTGCCAGGTCTCCGTGTGCTGAAAACCGCCGTACCGTTCGCCACGGTCCTCGTCCGTACCCCTGCCGGATGAGGAAGCGGCACCACCGCGACGGGACGACACACGGTTCTTGCGCGGGGACACGGGCACACCTCACCGGCCGTACAGGGACTCAACTGTTCTGTCCAGCCTACGCGGCACGCGTCGGGGGTAAGCGCTCCTCCGCACATTCCCCGCACATCCCCACCCTGTTCGCGACACTGGCTCTCATCATTAAATGAGCCAACCTTCATGGTGGACCGTGCCTTTGGCACGTGTCACGCGTTGTTGCCGATAGGGGGAGTTGCCGCGTCGGCGCCGAGGAGGCAGGAGTCGCCATGCGCGTAGGAAGTTTCGTACTGGCCGCACAGTTCCCGGGCCAGGGCCAGGGGGAGGCACTACATCGCGCGGTACGCACCGCGGAGGTCACCGAGGAGGCCGGACTCGACGCGGTCTGGCTCGCCGAGCACCACTTCGTGCCGTACGGCGTCTGCCCATCCGCCGTGACGCTGGCCGCCCTGCTGCTCGGGCGCACCCGGCGCATCCGGGTCGGCACGGCGGTCTCGGTGCTGCCGACCCAGCACCCGGTGGCACTCGGCGAGCAGGCGGCCCTGCTGCATCTCACCAGCGGCGGGCGGTTCTCGCTCGGCGTGGGGCGTGGCGGCCCCTGGGTCGACCTGGAGGTCTTCGGCTCGGGCCTGCGGGCGTACGAGGCCGGGTTCCCCGAGTCGCTCGATCTGCTGCGTCGCTGGCTGAGCGAACCCCGCGTCTCGGCCACCGGGGAGCACTTCGCCTTCCGCGAGGTCGCCGTCGTACCCCGCCCGGACGAGGCGCTCAGCGGGCAGGAGGGGCCGGAGGTGATCGTGGCCTGCACGTCACCCGCGAGCGTGCGGCTGGCGGCGGAGCGGGGGCTCCCGATGCTGCTCGGGATGCACGTCGGGGACGAGGAGAAGGCCGACATGGTCGCCGCCTGGCGGAGCCACGCACGGGCGGCGGGGCACAGCCCGGACCTGGTGGCGGAGGCCGCTCATGTCTCGGCCGGAGTGGCGCAGGTCGCCGACCGCACTCCACAGGCCAGGGAAGCGCTGCTGAAGGCCATGCCAGGTTGGCTGAAAGCGGGTCTTGACGCCCATGTCACCGTGGACGGGCGCGTGCGCGCGATGCGCGATCCGGTGGCGTACACCGAACTGCTGTGCGAGATCCACCCGGTGGGCACACCACGGCTGTGCGCGGACCGGCTGGCGGCGACCTCGGAGCGTACGGGCATCACGCGCTTCGCGCTGCTGGTGGAGGGCTCCGGCGACCTGGCGGCTACGGAGGAGAACGTACGGCGGCTGGGTGCCGAGGTACTCCCCAGGCTGAGCTGATCGCCGTCGCACGCACCCGCGCGCACATCGGCCACGGGGCACAGGCCACCGGGCACAGGCCACGGGGCACATGCCACCGGACCGGGCTGCCGCCCCGGACAACTACACCTCCCGCGTACGGGGCGACAGCGACTGGGCTCAGCAGTCCCTGAGTTCCGGTGACTGGTTCAGCAACTGGCCCCTGATCGAGGTGAAACGGGCCAGCCGGTCGTCAACCGCGGAGTCCAGCGGAAAGACCGCGACACGATGACAGTTCTGAAATGCGAGGCGCACTCCGAAGTGCCGCTCCAGGGCACCACGTATCGCGTCACTCGCCAGCGCACGCAGAAGCTGACCACGCGCCTGCTCGTTGGGCGGCGGCGTCTGGTTGTCGGCGAACTCACCACCGTCGACCTTCAGCTGTGCCACCAGGGAGCTGACCATCTCCCACGCAAAAGGCAGGGAGGTCCGGACGCAGTCGACGAAGGCGGCTTCGTCGACCTCGCCTCGCTCGGCCTGTTCCAACAGTGCCGGTGAGACGTCGAGCGACATGAGTTCTCCTCTCGCGCCCCCGGGCGTCCGGGGGCTGACGGACAGGCCAGGAGCTCGCCTACGCAGCGTGCACGCGCCGCGACCTCCCGCTTATACGGTAAGCATCGTGTCCTCCCCGCACCAGGAGAATGCGCGCACAACTGGCCAAAAACGAACAGGGGTCAACTGGATATAAGGGGCGGCCCAATGGGCCCGAGGCGACGGACGTGACGGGCGAATCGCGTGGGACCCCGGAGGTCGAGTAGCGTTGCCGACCATGCGTCTTGTCATCGCCCGCTGCTCCGTGGACTACGCGGGCAGGCTCACCGCCCATCTGCCCCTCGCGCCCCGTCTGATCCTGGTCAAGGCGGACGGCAGCGTCTCCATCCACGCGGACGACCGGGCCTACAAGCCCCTCAACTGGATGTCACCGCCCTGCACGCTCAAGGAGGGCACCGGCGACGACGCCGGTGTCTGGACTGTCGTGAACAAGGCGGGCGAGAAGCTCATCATCACCATGGAGGAGGTGCTGCACGACTCCTCGCACGAACTGGGCGTGGACCCCGGCCTTATCAAAGACGGCGTGGAAGCACACCTCCAAGAGCTGCTGGCCGACCGGATCGAGACCCTCGGCGAGGGCTACACCCTGATCCGCCGTGAGTATCCGACCGCGATCGGCCCGGTCGACATCCTGTGCCGGGACGCGGACGGCATGACCGTGGCCGTGGAGATCAAGCGGCGGGGCGAGATCGACGGCGTGGAGCAGCTCACGCGCTATCTCGAACTCCTCAACCGCGACCCGCATCTGGCGCCCGTGCGCGGTGTCTTCGCGGCTCAGGAGATCAAGCCGCAGGCGCGTGTCCTGGCGACCGACCGGGGCATGGGATGCGCGGTCCTCGACTATGACGCGCTGCGCGGCATCGAGGACGACAAGCTCAGGCTCTTCTAGTGCCCCGGCAGGCAACGTTCGCCCGTTAAGGAGCGGCGTCCGGTGCGTGCTCTCGGCGTGCCGGGTGCGAGCCCTCGTACTGGATGTACTTGGGCTTGTGCCCGGTGCGCCGAGAGTGCGTGCCGGGCGTCGCGACGGGGCGAATGTTGCCTGTTGGGGCACTAGCGACCCAGGCTCCTCGCACGCGTACACAGCACGGTGCCGCGCCACCCGGGAGGTGTTCCGGGTGGCGCGGCACCGTCGTGTTCAGCGGCACCGTCGTGTTCAGATGACGGGGTCCGACCCGCTCGGTGAGCTGGCGGCGCTGCCGCTGCTCGCTGGGGCGCTGCTGCTCGCTGGAGCGCTGCTGCTCGCGGGTGCGCTGCTGCTGGCCGGGGCGCTGCTCTTCACCGGTGTGCTGGATGTCGGGGCGCTCGCCGTCGAGGTCTCCGGCGGCTCCTCGGTGGTGGGCTCCGGCTCGGGCGTGGTCGTCGGCTCCGGGTCCGGCGTCGTGGGGTCCGGGTCCGGCGTGGTCGGGTCCGGGTCGGGGTCCGGGTCGGGGGCGGTCGGCTTGGGTGTGGTCGGGTCCGGGGATGTGGGGTCCGGGTCGTCCGACGTGGTGGGGTCCGGGGAGCTGGGCTGCGTACCGGAGGCGGACGGGTCGGGTGTGGCCGACGGGTCGGCGGTGCCGGACGGGTCGCCCGGCTCGCCGGTGCCGTCCGGGCGCGCCGTGCCGCGGGCCACGTCGGGGCCGCCGCCGTTACCGGGACGGCTGGTGGCCGGGGCTCCGCCGGTGTCCTTGTCCGCCCGGTCGGCGGGGAGACCGCCGTCGCCGCCGTCCTCGCTGGCCGACTGGTCCGGCTTGACGCTGTTGGGAGGCGGCTCCTCGCCGGAGGTCGCGCCGAGGGTCACCACCGTGCCCAGTACGGCGGCGAGCAGGGCGCCCGCCCCCGCGGCGGCCAGATTGCGCCGGGCGCTGCTGAAGAGGGTGCGGCGGGTCCCGGCCGTTGACAGACCAGCACCTCCGGATACCGGGCCCTGCTGCCGGGTGACCAACGTCTCGTCCGGTGTGTACTGCGGCGTGGGGAACGGCAGGGCCGCGGGTACACCACGCGGCGGCGACGCCGACTCCTCGTACCGCGCGGCCGGCACCTCCTCGCCCGCTGGCGTGCGCCCGCCGTGCACGGCGCCGCCCGAGCGGTCGGCGACCAGCGCCAGGGCCCGCCGGCCGGCGACCGTGCCGCGCTTGTCCGCGAGCACCCCGCGCATCCCGATGGATGCCTCCAGCTCGGCGCGGGCCCGGTCCAACTGGCCGCCGAGGAGCGCGAGTATGCCGAGGTCGTGGTGGAAGTACGCCTCTTCGGCGACCTCTCCGGCCAGCCGTGCCGCCTCCAGACCGGTGCGCAGCGCCCGCTCCCAGGCGCTCCAGCCCAGCCCGGCCGCGAACGCCGGTGCCGCTGTCCGGGCCAGCAGCACCGCGGTGCTCAACTGCCCGGAGTCACCGCCTGGCACCTGTGCGGTCAGCGCGGCCAGCAGCGCGTCCGCCTCGGCGACGGCCCGCTCCGGGGTCACCGACGGGTGCCCGGCCCACCAGGCGTAGTGCTGAGCGGCGGTGTGCGCCCGCTCGGCGCTGTCATCGCCGTACCCGCCCGCCAGCAGCTGGGTCAGCACCCCGGCCGCGAGCCGGTGGCGCGCGCCGACGGGGGTGACCAGGGCGACGCCGGCCAGTTCGCCGAGTGCGGCGTCCGCGTGGGTGTCACCGACCAGGGCGGGCAGATGCGCCTGGTGCGGTACCTCACCGCCGAGCGCGACGGCGAAGCGCAGCGTGGCGCGGGCCGACTCGCTCAGCCGCGAGGCGAGCAGTACGGCGGGCGCGGCGCCTTCGGCGATGCTCGGCAGGGGTACGTCGTGACCGTCCTCGGCGTCGAAAGGCGCGTCGTGGGGAGCGGCACCCGGGCCGTCGAAGTAGCCGTACGCGTCGAAGGCGCCAGGGTCGGCGCGCAGTTGGTCGCGCTGTCTGAGCAGGGCCCCGGCCTGGACGAAGCGCAGCGGCAGCCCCTCGGACTCGAACCACAGGTCACCGGCCCAGGCTGCCTCGTCCTCGGTGAGCGTCCGGTCCACGCACCGCTCAAGGAGCTCCAGGCCGCCACTGCGGCTGAGCCCGCCGAGGAAGACCTCTTCGAGGTGCGAGTCGGGCGAGGGTGCGGCGACCTCGGGCGTCGCGGCGAGCAGGAAGGCGCACTCGGGCGTGGCGTCGAGGAGTTCGTCCAGGGCCGGTCCGCCGAATTCGAGGTCGTCCACGACGACGACCGCTCCGACGCCGCTGACCAGCTCAAGGAGTTCGCCGCGGTCGGGGCGGTGACGCTCGGCCGTGAAGGCGGCGGTGTAGAGGTCGAAGAGCAGGTCGGCGGCAGTGCGGCGGTGGCCGCTCAGGCGAATGACGCCGTCTGGCGCGAGGTCCGCGCAGTCGTCCGCGACGGTGTCGAGCAGGCTGCTGCGGCCCGATCCGGCGGGTCCGGTGAGCCGCACCGAGCGCCCGCGCGCGAGCAGGCGTACGAGCCGCTCACGCTCCTCCTGGCGCTCCAGGAGCGGCGGCACGGTCCCGGACCCGGCCTCGCCGCTGGGCGCCAGGGGCCGCTGAGCGGACCGGTTCAGCTCGGCTCGCTCGGTGGGGCTGTACTTCCGGGGCGTGGGCGGCTGCTCACCCGGCGGACATGGCTCGATCTCGCTGCCGTCGACGGGGTTGACCGTCAGCAGGAAGTCGCCCGAAACCAGTTGGACCACGCGGGCGGGCACCGGCCCGCCGCGGTCGGGAGTGAGCGCGTCACGCGGCGGGCGCGGTGGACCCGCGCCGCCCGGGGTGCCCCCGCGCTCACCGAAGTCGCCGCTGTCGTGACCGTGCTCTTCCGGTCCCTTATGTGTCGAATCCATGGATAAAGCCCCCCAAAAGCGTCGTATGCGTCGGCTCCCCGGCCTTTCGCACACTCCCCTCGGGCCTCGCGGCCCGACGGAACCCCCTCCGTCGCATCTGGTCCGGCACTCCCCGCCGCCCGTATCCGGGCAAGGGTGAGCGACCGAACCATAGACCGAGCCCCAGTATCGCGGAACACCCGGGGTCCCGCGCCGTCCACGACGTCACAGTCTTATGAGGATTGCGCGCCTGGACCAGGCTGCTCCCGCTTCGGACTCTTACAGCGGGTGTGCGCCGATTCCGCCTTCGATCGCCAGGATGCGATGCAGCCGGGTCGCCACCAGCAGCCGCTGTGTCTGCGGCGGTACGTTGCGCAGCACCAGGCGGCGGCCGCAGCGGCCGGCCTGGCGGTGCGCCCCCATGATCACGCCGAGCCCGGTGGCGTCCAGCGCGTCGAGACCCGAGAGGTCGACGACGAGGTCGCCGACCCCTTCGTCCAGGGCCGCCTGCAAGACCGTCCGGGCGTCCGCCGCGCTTCGGACGTCGAGGCGGCCCCCGACGGTCAGCTCGGCGTGGTCGCCCCTGATGTGCATATGCGCTCCCGAGAGTGCCGCGTAGTCATGCCACCGTTGTCACTGTGGTCTCATGTCATCTCACTGAACTGACTGGCCTACGGGTACAGAAGTTGTCGTCCGTAAGCGAACCGATACCCAATTCACCCGCGAGAGGGACCTCTTGTGGGCTTTCGGTGCTCAGTGACGTCAGTACTGGTAGTACCCCTGGCCGCTCTTACGCCCGATGTCGCCCGCGTCGACCATGCGGCGCATCGCCTCCGGCGGAGCGAACTTCTCGTCCTGGGACTCGGTGTAGATGTTCTCCGTCGCGTGCAGCAGGATGTCGACGCCGGTCAGGTCGGCGGTCGCCAGCGGCCCCATGGCGTGGCCGAAGCCCAGCTTGCAGGCGATGTCGATGTCCTCGGCCGACGCCACACCCGACTCGTGCAGCTTGGCGGCCTCGACGACCAGGGCCGAGATCAGCCGCGTGGTGACAAAGCCCGCCACGTCGCGGTTGACGACGATGCAGGTCTTGCCGACCGACTCGGCGAACTCCCGGGCCTTGGCGAGGGTTTCGTCGCTGGTCTTGTAGCCGCGCACCAGCTCACAGAGCTGCATCATCGGCACCGGCGAGAAGAAGTGGGCGCCGACGACCCGCTCCGGACGCTGCGTCACGGCCGCGATCTTGGTGATCGGGATGGCGGAGGTGTTGGAGGCGAGGATCGTCTCGTCCTTCACCAGTTCGTCGAGGGTGCGGAAGATCTCGTGCTTGACCTCCAGCTTCTCGAAGACGGCCTCGACCACGACATCGGCGTCGGCGGCCGCGCCCAGATCGGTGGTGGTGGTGATCCGGTCCAGCGCCGCCTCGGCGTCCTCGGCGCTCAGCTTGCCCTTGGTGACGAACTTGTCGTACGAGGCCTTGATGCCGTCGGTACCGCGCGTGAGGGCGGCGTCGGTGACATCGCGCAGCACCACGTCCCAGCCCGCCTGGGCGGAGACCTGAGCGATCCCGGCCCCCATGAGTCCGGCTCCGATGACGGCGAGCTTCCTGGCCACTGTGCGATCCCCTCACGTACTAACACGCTGTTTACGTGTGCTCACGGCGGAGACTAGTGCCCGTGAGGCCCGTTCGGGGCATGACGAGATGCGCGTCACGCCCTATCTGACGGAGATCACACCCTGAGGGCTCAGCAGCCCGTCCGCACGGCGTAGTTGAAGGGCTTTTCGCCCGGTAAACCTCGTCGGCTTCCACGCAGTAACCTCGGCTACATGGTCATTCTGTCGCGCATCTACACCCGTACCGGGGACAAGGGCACCACCGCCCTCGGAGACATGAGCCGTACGGCCAAGACCGATCTGCGGATCTCGGCGTACGCCGACGCCAACGAGGCCAATGCCGCCATCGGCACGGCCGTCGCCCTCGGGCAGCTTCCGGAGGAGGTCATCAAGGTCCTGGTCCGGGTCCAGAACGACCTGTTCGACGTGGGGGCCGATCTGTCGACGCCCGTCGTCGAGAACCCCGAGTTCCCACCGCTGCGCGTCGAGCAGGCCTACATCGACAAGCTGGAAGCGGACTGCGACCACTTCAACGAGCGGCTGGACAAGCTCCGCTCCTTCATCCTGCCTGGCGGCACTCCGGGCGCGGCGCTGCTGCACCAGGCGTGCACCGTGGTCCGCCGGGCCGAGCGGTCCACCTGGGCGGCGCTCGAGGCGCACGGCGACGTGATGAACGCGCTGACGGCGACGTACCTCAACCGGCTCTCCGACCTCCTGTTCATCCTCGCGAGGACGGCGAACAAGGAGGTCGGCGACGTGCTGTGGGTACCGGGCGGCGAGCGCTGACCAGGCGACGCGGCTAGAGCTTGCTCAGGGGCCGCTCTTCGGCGGTCCCCGCGGGGGCCTGCTTCGGGAAGAGCGTGTAGCTGGCGGCGATCACCAGATTGATGCCGATCACGAGGAGCATCGTCGTCTGCCACGACCGCAGCGAGCTGATCGAGCCGTCCCCGCCCACGTACCAGACCGCCCCCTGGAGCAGTGCCAGGGCGACACCCGCCGCGAGTGTCCAGTGCGCGGCGACCTTCCACTCGTGGACGGCCCGCGCCCTCCCGTACTTCGGCGGCCTGACCGGCGGCGGGCCGCCCGCGAACCGGTGCGCGAACCGCGCGTCCGCCCACTTGATGGTGCGGTGCCCGAGGCCCACCGAGAAGCCGATGTAGACGGCGGCCAGACCGTGCTTCCAGTCCGGTTCCGCGCCGTTCTTCAGGTCGATCGCCGTCACGACGAACAGCACGAGTTCCAGCAGCGGCTCGCAGAGCAGCACGGCCAGGCCCGCGCGCGGCATCCTGGCCAGATAGCGCAGCGAGAGGCCGCCCGCCAGCAGCACCCAGAATCCGACTTCGCAGATGATGATCAACGTGACGATCACGGCGTCTCTCCTCTCTCCTCTCGGGACCACTCCGACAGGCTCAAGCGTCCCGCCGCTCGGAGGCCGGATCGTCGTCGCCAGTGACGAAGTGCGACTGCATCCTTCGATGTAGCCGCTGAGGCCTGAACCTCACCCGAGGTACGGACGCCAGGGCGCCGCTCGCCGTGTTGGATAGGGGACGTGACACCGCTCCCCCGCCCACACCGCGACGACGTGCTCATCGCCGTCGTCGGCCTGCTCGGCGGCCTGCTGATGTGGGCGCTCGGCCTGTCGACGGGCGGCACGCGGGTGCTCGGCGAGTCCTGGACGCCGCTGCCGCTCGCGGTGATGGCCGCGATGGTGCTGCTCCGCAGGGCCGCACCGGCCATCGCGCTGCTGGTCGGCACGTTCGCGCTGGTCGCGGACCAGCTCACCTCCAGCAGCCTGGTGACGGTCGTGCTGTACGCGGATCTCTTCTACGCGGCCGTGCTGTACGGCACCCCGGCGGCCGCCCGCCGCCTCCCCTGGATCGCCGCGCTCGGCACCGTCGCGGTGACGGTCGGCACCCTGGCCCTCATCCGCGAACCGGAGGCCCTGCTCGTCGGCGTGGTCACCGGTTTTGTGACGGTCGGCCCCGCCACCACCGGAGTGGTCGTACGCAACCACCGGGACGCCGCCGAGGCCGCCCGGCTGCGCGCCGAGCAGACCGCGCTGCTCGCCGAGATGGACCGGACCCAGGCCGTCACCGCCGAGCGCGCCCGGATGGCCCGCGAACTCCACGACATGGTCGCGAACCATCTCTCGGCGATCGCGATCCACTCCACCGCCGCCCTCTCCATCGACCGTCCGCAGACGTCCCGGGACGCGCTCGGGGTGATCCGCGAGAACAGCGTCGAAGGACTGGCCGAGATGCGCCGCCTGATCGGCCTGCTCCGCGCGTCCGGCGCCGAGCGCGAAGCCACCGCCGCCCCCACCCTGGACGGTCTCGCCGCCCTGGTGGAGCAGGCCCGCGCGGGCGGCTCGTCCAGCGGTCTGACCTTCACCCTCGACGACGCCCGCCGCAGCACCTCGCGCCGCCTTCCGGCACCGGTCGAGCTGGCCGCGTACCGCATCGTCCAGGAGTCCCTGACCAACGCGCTCAAGCACGCGGCACCCGGTGCGGTGTCGGTGGCCCTGGCGCAGCACGATGGCTCCCTGACGGTCCGGGTGACCAGCCCCTTCGGGGACCGCCCCGGGCCCCGCGCCCCGGGTTCCGGGGCGGGTCTGGTGGGCATGCGCGAGCGGGTGGCGCTGCTGGGCGGTGAGCTCACGGCGGGTCCGTCCGCCGATGGGCCCAAGGGGACGAAGGTGTGGCGGGTCGCGGCGGCCCTGCCGACGAACGAGGAGGAGCAGGCATGACCCCCGAGGCACAGGCACCCCAGCGGCCGATCCGGGTGCTGGTCGCCGAGGACCAGTCCGCCGTACGCGCGGGTCTTGTCCTGATTCTGCGCAGCGCGCCGGACATCGAGGTCGTCGGCGAGGCGGCGGACGGCGAGCAGGCCGTGCAGCGGGCCCGGGAGCTGCGGCCTGACCTGGTGCTGATGGACGTCCAGATGCCGCGCCTGGACGGGGTCTCGGCGACCCGGCAGGTCGTCGACGAGCGGCTGGCCGATGTGCTGGTGCTGACCACGTTCGACCTGGACGAGTACGTCTTCGGGGCGCTGCGCGCGGGCGCCAGCGGCTTCCTGCTGAAGAACACCGAGGCCCAGGACCTGCTGGACGCGGTGCGCACGGTCGCCCGTGGCGACGGACTGATCTCCCCGGCGGTGACCCGGCGGCTGATCGCCGAGTTCGCCGCGAAGTCCGCGCCCTCCGCCTCGGCGCCTGACCCCGCCGTCCTGGACGCGCTGACCCGGCGTGAGCGTGAGGTGCTGGGCAGCCTGGGCGGGGGCCTGTCGAACGCGGAGATCGCGAAGCGGCTGGACATGGCGGAGGCCACGGTGAAGACCCATGTCAGCCGTCTGCTGGCCAAGCTCGGCCTCCGCAGCCGCGTACAGGCCGCGGTACTGGCGCGGGAACTGGACGTCTGACAGCGACCGGGCGGAGAGCACGCGGGCTCTGACGGACTGCGAGTACGGGCTCTGACGTCCGGTGGGTGAGGGTCCTACGCGACGTTGACGCGCTGACCGGGCGGGGCCGCCTCCAGCCAGGCGAGGAAGCCGGTGAGCGCGTCCTCGCTCATCGCCAGCTCCAGGCGGGTGCCCCGGTGGCGGCAGCCGAGTACGACCGCGTCCGAGAGCAGCGCGAGCTCCTCCTCGCCCTCCGGGGCGCGGCGGTCGACGACCTCGATCGACGAGCGCTCAAGGAGGTGGCGGGGCCGTGGGGCGTACGAGAAGACCCGGAACCACTCGACGCGGTCGCCGTTGTAGCGGGCGACGCCGTAGCTCCAGCCCTTGCCCGAGGTGTCGGTCTCGTCCGGGATGTTCCAGCGCAGACTGCAGTCGAACGTGCCACCGGAGCGCTGGATCAGCCGTCGGCGCAGGCCGAAGACGAAGAGCCCCAGCAGCACCAGTACGACCACCAGCGCGCCCACAAGCAGAGCGAGGAACATCAACGCTGACCTCCTCGCATCATCCAGACGGGGTTTCCCCTGCTTGAGCCTAGTCGAGCGAGCCGACCGCCCTGCCGGGGACACTTCTCTCGTAGCGGTACCGCTATCCGTGCTGCTATCCGTACTGCCTCAGCCGCGGCCCGGTCTGGAAGGTCCAGTCCCGGCCGCGGCTGAGTCATCTGTCTGTGGTCGCGCTCGTTCAGCGCGCCGCCGTCACCGCACGGATGCGGACCTCGGCGCGCCGCTCGGCGGCGGCGTCAGCCTCCGCCTTGGCACGCTCGAGAGAGCGCTCCGCACGATCGACGTCGATCTCGTCGGCCAGCTCGGCGATCTCCGCCAGCAACGAGAGCTTGTTCTCCGCGAACGAGATGAAACCGCCGTGCACAGCCGCGACGACGTTCTCGCCGCTGCTGGTACGAATCGTCACCGAGCCAGACTCCAGCACACCGAGCAGCGGCTGGTGACCGGCCATGACGCCGATGTCGCCGGACGTGGTGCGCGCGACGACCAGGGTCGCCTCGCCAGACCAGACGTTACGGTCCGCGGCGACCAGCTCGACATGCAGCTCAGCAGCCAAGGGGGCTCCTCGGGTCACCACCCGGCGGTTGAGCCGGGTGTTGGGTCAAATTCTAGTGGGCGTTTCGCGGGGGGCGGGACGGACCCCGCCCCCCGCGACAAGCACGGTGCTTTTAAGCGGGCCCCGGCGTCAGGAGACGCCGAGCTCCTTGGCCTTGGCCTTCAGGTCCTCGAGGCCACCGCACATGAAGAACGCCTGCTCGGGGAAGTGGTCGTAATCACCGTCGATGATCGCGTTGAACGCGGCGATCGACTCGTCCAGCGGCACGTCCGAACCGTCCAGGCCGGTGAACTGCTTGGCGGCGTGGGTGTTCTGCGACAGGAACCGCTCGACACGGCGGGCGCGGTGGACGACCAGCTTGTCCTCTTCGCCCAGCTCGTCGATACCGAGGATCGCGATGATGTCCTGGAGGTCCTTGTACTTCTGCAGGATGCCCTTGACGCGGCTGGCCGCCTCGTAGTGCTCCTTGGTGATGTAGCGCGGGTCCAGGATGCGGGACGTCGAGTCCAGCGGGTCAACCGCCGGGTAGATGCCCTTCTCCGAGATCGGGCGCGACAGCACGGTCGTCGCGTCGAGGTGCGCGAAGGTCGTGGCCGGGGCCGGGTCGGTCAGGTCGTCCGCGGGGACGTAGATCGCCTGCATCGAGGTGATCGAGTGACCACGCGTCGAGGTGATGCGCTCCTGGAGCACACCCATCTCGTCCGCCAGGGTCGGCTGGTAACCCACCGCGGAGGGCATACGGCCGAGCAGCGTGGAGACCTCGGAACCGGCCTGGGTGAAGCGGAAGATGTTGTCGATGAAGAACAGCACGTCCTGCTTCTGCACATCGCGGAAGTACTCCGCCATGGTCAGACCGGCCAGGGCGACGCGCAGACGCGTGCCCGGCGGCTCGTCCATCTGGCCGAAGACCAGCGCGGTCTTGTCCAGAACGCCCGACTCTTCCATCTCGTCGATGAGGTCGTTGCCCTCACGCGTGCGCTCACCGACACCGGCGAACACGGAAACGCCCTCGTGCAGCTTCGCCACACGCATGATCATTTCCTGGATGAGGACGGTCTTGCCGACACCGGCGCCACCGAACAGACCGATCTTTCCACCCTTGACGTACGGGGTGAGAAGGTCGACGACCTTCAGGCCGGTCTCGAACATCTCGGTCTTGGACTCGAGCTGGTCGAAGGCGGGGGCCTTGCGGTGGATCGCCCAGCGCTCGGCCTCCTTACCGTTCTCCTCCGGCAGGTTCAGCACCTCACCAAGGGTGTTGAACACCTTGCCCTTGGTGAAGTCACCGACGGGCACCGTGATGCCCTTGCCGGTGTCGCTCACCGGGGCCTGGCGGACCAAACCGTCGGTGGGCTGCATCGAGATGGTGCGGACCACGCCGTCGCCCAGGTGCTGGGCGACCTCGAGGGTCAGCGTCTTCTTCTTGCCGTCCTCGGCCGGGTCAGCGACCTCGACGTGCAGCGCGTTGTAGATCTCCGGCATCGCGTCGACGGGGAACTCCACGTCGACGACCGGGCCGATGACCCGCGCGACGCGGCCAGTGGCCACGCCAGCGGCAGGGGCCGTCTCAGCTGTGGTGGTCATTACTTGTCACTCCCCGCGGTCGCGTCGGCCAGGGCACTCGCGCCGCCGACGATCTCGCTGATTTCCTGGGTGATTTCGGCCTGTCGGGCCGCGTTGGCAAGCCTGGAGAGGTTGTGGATCAGGTCTCCGGCGTTGTCGGTGGCCGACTTCATCGCGCGGCGGCGTGCGGCGTGCTCGGAAGCGGCCGCCTGCAGCAACGCGTTGTAGATCCGGCTCTCGACATACCGCGGCAGCAGGGCGTCGAGGACGTCCTCGGCCGACGGCTCGAATTCAAACAGCGGTCGGACCTCAGCACCTTGCTTGAAGACCTCCGCCGATTCCTCGGCAGTGCTCGAAGCGAGGGTGAGCGGCAGCATCCGCTGCTCGACCGGCGTCTGCGTCATCATCGAGACGAACTCGGTGAAGACGATGTGGAGCTCGTCCACGCCGCCATCGGCCGTGTCCCGCGTGATCGACTCGATCAGCGGCGCCGCGACCCGCTTGGCGTCCGCGTAGGTCGGGTTGTCGGTGAAGCCGGTCCACGACTCCGACACCCCACGGTCCCGGAAGTTGTAGTACGCCAGACCCTTGCGACCGACAACGTACGTATCGACGTGCTTACGCTCGTTCGTCAGCTGCGTGGTGAGGTGCTCGGCCGCCTTGATGGCGTTCGACGAGTACCCGCCGGCCAGACCGCGGTCGCTCGTGATGAGCAGGACTGCGGCCCGGGTCGGGTTCTCCACCTCGGTGGTCAGGGCGTGCTTGTTGTTCGCACCGGTGGCCACCGCGGTGACCGCGCGGGTCAGCTCGGTCGCGTACGGAGCCGAGGCCGCCACCTTGCGCTGCGCCTTGACGACACGCGAGGCGGCGATCATCTCCATCGCCTTGGTGATCTTCTTCGTCGCGGTGACGGACCGGATGCGACGCTTGTAGACCCGGAGCTGGGCTCCCATGAGTCAGGTCCCTTCCGTCGTCACTTCGAGCCGTCAGCAGCGCCGGCAGCCGGAGCGTCCTCGCCGATCAGCTTGCCGTCCGAGGTCTCGAACTGCTTCTTGAAGTCCGCGATGGCGTCCGAGACGGCGGCCAGGGTGTCGTCCGACATCTTGGCGCCCTCCTTGATGGAGGTCATCAGGCCCTGCTCCTTGCGGTGCAGGTAGTCCAGCAGCTCGCTCTCGAAACGGCGCACGTCGGCGACCGGTACGTCGTCCATGCGGCCGGTGGTGCCGGCCCAGACGGAGACGACCTGGTCCTCGGTGGCCATCGGCTGGTACTGGTCCTGCTTCAGCAGCTCGACCATCCGCTGACCGCGCTCGAGCGAGGCCTTGGACGCGGCGTCCAGGTCGGAACCGAAGGCGGCGAACGCCTCCAGCTCACGGTACTGGGCGAGGTCCACACGAAGGCGTCCGGAAACCTGCCGCATCGCCTTGTGCTGCGCGGAACCACCGACTCGGGAGACGGAGATACCGACGTTCAGCGCGGGGCGCTGACCGGCGTTGAACAGGTCCGACTCCAGGAAGCACTGGCCGTCGGTGATGGAGATGACGTTGGTCGGGATGAACGCCGACACGTCGTTCGCCTTGGTCTCGACGATCGGCAGACCCGTCATCGAGCCCTTGCCCATCTCGTCGGAGAGCTTGGCGCAACGCTCCAGCAGACGCGAGTGCAGGTAGAAGACGTCACCCGGGTAGGCCTCGCGCCCCGGCGGGCGGCGCAGCAGCAGAGACACGGCGCGGTAGGCGTCGGCCTGCTTCGAGAGGTCGTCGAAGATGATGAGGACGTGCTTGCCCTCGTACATCCAGTGCTGGCCGATGGCCGAACCGGTGTACGGCGCAAGGTACTTGAAGCCGGCCGGGTCGGACGCCGGGGCGGCGACGATGGTCGTGTACTCCAGCGCGCCGGCCTCTTCGAGCGCACCACGCACGGAGGCGATGGTGGAGCCCTTCTGGCCGACGGCGACGTAGATGCAGCGCACCTGCTTGTTCACGTCGCCCGAGCGCCAGTTGTCACGCTGGTTGATGATCGTGTCGACGGCCAGGGCGGTCTTGCCGGTCTGGCGGTCGCCGATGATCAGCTGACGCTGGCCACGGCCGATCGGGGTCATCGCGTCGACGGCCTTGTAGCCGGTCTCCATCGGCTCGTGCACCGACTTACGGACCATGACGCCCGGAGCCTGCAGCTCCAGGGCGCGGCGGCTGGACGTCTCGATCTCGCCGAGGCCGTCGATCGGGTTGCCGAGCGGGTCGACAACACGGCCGAGGTAGCCCTCGCCGACCGCGACCGACAGGACCTCGCCGGTACGGCTGACCGGCTGGCCCTCTTCGATGCCGCTGAACTCACCGAGGACGACCGCACCGATCTCGCGCTCCTCGAGGTTGAGGGCGAGGCCGAGGGTGCCGTCCTCGAACTTCAGCAGCTCGTTGGCCATGGCCGAGGGCAGGCCCTCGACCTTCGCGATGCCGTCGCCGGCCACGCTGACCGTACCGACCTCCTCGCGCGAGGCCGCGTCCGGCTTGTACGCCTGGACAAAGTTCTCCAGCGCGTCCCGGATCTCCTCCGGCCGGATCGTGAGCTCCGCCATCTGGGTTCCCTGCTCTCCTTGTTGGGCCCGAAGTTTCTTTGGGGGTCTGGGGCTGTGCCGCGAGCGGCTTCGCCGCGGGCCCCCAGAAAAACTGTGCATCTTCTGCACGGCCCAACTCGGGCCGTTAGCAATGCTTGTTGAGTTGGTGTGACGACTTCCGGTGACGACGTGCGTCGTCAGCCGGCCATCCGCCGGTTCGCGTCTTCCAGACGGTCCGCGATGGAGCCGTTGATGACCTCGTCACCGACCTGCACCCTGATCCCGCCGAGGACCGTGGGGTCCACGTCGAGGTTGAGGTGCATGTCCCGGCCGTACAGCTTGGCCAGCGCACCGGCCAGCCGCCGCTTCTGTCCGTCGGACAGCGGTACGGCCGAGGTGACCACCGCGACCGTGCGGTTACGGCGGTCGGCGGCCAGCTTGGACAGGGACTCGAGTCCCGCCTCCAGGCTACGTCCCCTGGGACGGGTCACAAGACGCTCGATCAGCCGCTCGGTGGTCGGCTCCGCGCGGCCGCCGAGCAGGCTGCGCAGCAGCTCGCCCTTGGCCTGCGTCGCGCCGCCACGGATGGTGAGCGCGGCACGCAGCTCCGTGTTGGACGCGACGATCCGGCCGAACCGGAACAGCTCGTCCTCGACGTTGTCGAGCGTGCCCGCCTGCTGGGCGGCGGTGAGGTCGGCGGTGTCCGCCAGCTCCTCCAGCGCGTCCACCAGGTCACGCGAGGCCGACCAGCGGGCCCGTACGAGACCGCCCACCAGGTCGATGGTCTCGCCGCCCACCTGGTCGCCGAGCAGCCGCCCGGCCAGCTCAGCCTTGGCCTCGCCGGACTGCGCCGGGTCGGTCAGGACCCGACGCAGCGAGACCTCGCGGTGGAGCAGCGCGGTGACCGACGCCAGTTCGGCGCCCAGCTTGGCCGCGTCGACCGAGGTGTTGTCGGTCAGCGCGTCCAGCCGCTCGCGTGCGGCGGCCAGCGCCGCACGGCTCGCTCCGTGCGCACTCATCGTGCCGCCTCGGCCTTCTCCTCGAGCTCGTCGAGGAAACGGTCGATGGTGCGGCTCTGCCGGGCGTGGTCGTCCAGCGACTCCCCGACGAGCTTTCCGGCCAGGTCGGTGGCCAGCTTGCCCACGTCCTGACGGAGCGCCGTCGAAGCCGCCTTCTTGTCGGCCTCGATCTGGGTGTGACCGGCAGCGATGATCTCCTCACGCTGCCGCTGGCCCTCGGCACGCATCTCGGCGATGAGCGTGGCGCCCTGCTCCTGCGCCTCCTGGCGCAGGCGCGCGGCCTCGTGACGCGCCTCGGCGAGCTGAGCCTTGTACTGCTCAAGAACGCTCTGGGCCTCGGTCTGCGCGGCCTCGGCCTTCTCGATGCCGCCTTCGATCGCCTCGCGACGCTCGTCCAGGGCCTTGTTGATGGCCGGGAGGAGCTTCTTGTAGAAGGCGAAGAAGACGATGCCGAAGGCGATCAGGCCGATGACGATCTCCGGCCAGACCGGCGCCAGAGGCGACTGAGCCTCCTCGGCTGCCAGATACCAGTTCATCGTGGTGGACCTTTCCTCGGGTGTGGCTACGGCCGAAACATCAGGTGACGATGAACGGAACGACGAAGCCGATCAGGGCGAGGGCCTCGACGACGGCGAAGCCGAGCAGCATGTTCTGGCGGATCAGGCCAGCGGCCTCGGGCTGGCGGGCGATGGCCTGCACGCCGTTACCGAAGATGATGCCGATGCCGATACCCGGGCCGATCGCGGCGAGGCCGTAACCGATGGTGCCGACGTTGCCGTTGACGGCCGCGAGGGTCTCGAATGCAGCAGACATGTCCGTGGTTCCTTCTCTTGGTGGGCCGGTGGAGGGTGCGTCCACCGGACGTCATGGGGGGCCGGAGGTGGCTGGGACCTGCTCAGTGCGCTTCTTCGAGCGCCTGAGAGAGGTAGGTGGCGGTCAGCACGGTGAAGACGTACGCCTGCAGTGCCTGGATGAAGAGTTCGAAGACGGTGAGGATCAACGTCATGACGAACGAGGCGGAGGCGTAGACCGTGCCGAGCACGCTGCCGAGCATGTACCAGGTCGCGATCGTGAAGATCAGGATCAGGATGTGACCCGCGAACATGTTCGCGAAAAGTCGGACCGCAAGCGTGAACGGGCGCACGAAGACATTCGAGATGAACTCGAGCGGCGTCAGCAGCACGTAGATCGGCTTGGGCAGACCGCTCGGCACACACAGGTTGCGAATGCCGCCGACGAATCCGTTGGTCTTGAACGTCACCGTCATGTAGGTGACCCAGACAACGAGCGCCAGACCGACCGGATAGGCGATCACCGAGCTGACCGGGAACTGCGCCAGCGGAATCAGCGCCCAGAGGTTCAGCATCCAGACGAAGAAGAACAACGACACCAGCAGCGGGACGAACGGTTCGCCCTTCTTGCCGATGACTTCCTTGGCGATGCCGCGGTGCACGAAGTCGTACAGCGCTTCGGCGACCATCTGGAGCTTGCCGGGTACGACCTTGGCCTTGGAGAAGCCAGCCCAGAAGAACGCCAGGATCAGGAAGGTACCGATGAGCGCGAGCAGCATCGGCTTGTTGAATTCGACAGGCCCGATGGTGAAGATCGGCTCGAAGATGAACGACCACACGCTGGGGGCGGGGAAGCCGCACCCCTGGAACAGGTGACAGTCGGTCTCGAATGCGAGCATCTGGGCGTCAGCAGTCACCAGGAGCTCCTTCTGCGTGGCGCATGGATACGGCAACCTCGTTGAGTCTGAGCGGCGGGGCAGCCGCAGGTCGGCACCGGTGTGGTCTTACAAGGAAGTGGCGGCGGACAGGCGCAGAGCCTCGCGATGTGGCAGGCGTCAGCTCTGGTGCCCGCGCCCGCAGTGCCGCAGTCGGGATCGGACGATAGCAGCCCGTCACGTGAGGACTTATACCGGCCCTACTTTTCACGCGACGCTCCCGTCCCATGGGAGTCACCTTCAGCGGCGGGGTCCACGTAAAGGGTCTTCCCCTTCAGCTGGGCAAGCGCCTGCGCCACGATCCACACGACAACGGCGATCACCAGGGTCAACGCGAAAGCCTTGTGGTGAAAGACCGTGGTGTTCCTGACCGCGAGGATGAAGACCAGCAGGATCACGAGCTGAACGAAGTAGACCATCAGCGCCATGCCCTGGAGGAGTTGGGGCATGGCCTTGGCTACGTACTGCAGCCCGACCTGCCCGGCTCCCATGAAGAGAATGACCACCAGCGAGCCCAGGATCGCTCCGAAAGCGCCCTTACCACCGACGGCGACTCCACTGACCACGGCGGCGAGAACGCCGACCGCGGCCGCGGGTACGACCATCGGGAAGAGCGTGCGTAGGGCACTGGACTGCATGGCGGCAAGGCTCCACTTACTGAAGGGGACGAGTTGTCGTCATGAACGAGCGTAAGCCCGGGTCAGGTGGGGCTTCGCATGCCACCGGACCGTCGGACGACGGCCAAACGGCCCTACCCCGGGATCTCGTGAACGGTATCACAAACTATTTGATGAGGTCTTTACCTAGCGAGTGTGCCCACTGTCACACATGAGGGCTAATGCGCGCGCCTGAGCGCCGAGTTGGGCGTCATGCCTGCTATGGGGCCTTCTCAGCGCGAGGCGCTGTCCGCTTTACGGCGAATTGCGAAACGGGATCGAGTGCCAATCGCCGTTGATCCGTTGACGCCTCCCGGACGGCTCGCCGTCACAGGAGCCTCCGCGGCCTCAGCAGGTTCCTCCAGCACCTCAGGCCCCTCAGGCCCCTCAGGCACAGAGGTCGCGGCCGCCTCGGTCGGCTCGGTTACGGGCCGCCGAACACGGCGGTAACGCGGCGGTACGAAGGACTGGGCCCAGAGCGGGGCCCGAGGCGTGAAGCGGGGCAGCAGGAGCAGGACCAGACCGACCGCGCTGAGGGCGACCAGGACCAGGACGATCCACATCGAGGCCGAGTTCACCGAGTAGGCGAGGGTGCCGAAGGCGATCAGGCCGGACCAGAAGTACATGATCAGCACCGCGCGGCTGTGCGAGTGCCCGATCTCCAGGAGCCGGTGGTGCAGGTGGCCCCGGTCAGCGGCGAACGGCGACTGGCCGCGCCAGGTCCGCCGGACGATCGCCAGCACCAGGTCAGCGGCCGGTACGGCGATGATCGTCAGCGGCAGCAGCAGCGGGATGTACACCGGCACCGTCTGGTGCACGGCCGCCTTCTCGGAGCCCGCGAAGAGGTTCATCGCGTCCGGGTCCACCTGACCCGTGATGGAGATCGCGGCCGCCGCGAGCACCAGGCCGATCAGCATTGAGCCCGAGTCGCCCATGAAGATCCGGGCCGGATGCATGTTGTGCGGCAGGAAGCCGAGGCACATGCCCATCAGGATCGCCGCGAAGAGCGTCGCCGGGGCGGCGTCCTCAAGCCCGTAGCCGTACCAGATCCGGTACGCGTACATGAAGAACGCCGTGGCCGCGATACACACCATCCCGGCCGCGAGCCCGTCCAGGCCGTCCACGAAGTTGACGGCGTTGATGGTGATCAGCACCAGCGCGACGGTCAGCAGGGTGCCCTGCCCCTGGGTCAGCGAGACCGAACCGACGCCCGGCACCGGCAGCCACAGGATCGTCAGGCCCTGGATCACCATGACGCCCGCGGCGACCATCTGCCCGCCCAGCTTGACCAGCGCGTCCAGCTCGAACTTGTCGTCAAGGACGCCGATGATCCAGATCAGGGCGGCGCCGGAGAGCAGCGCCCGGGGCTCGTTGGACTGCTCGAACACCGGCTTCAGGTTGGTCAGATGGGCGGCCACCAGCAGACCCGCGCAGAGACCGAAGAACATAGCGATGCCACCGAGCCGCGGCGTCGGCTCACGGTGCACGTCCCGCGCGCGGATCTCCGGCATCGCCCCGGCGACGATGGCGAACTTCCGCACCGGCCCGGTCAGGAGATAGGTGACCGCAGCCGTGACGCAAAGCGTCAGCAGATATTCACGCACGGGCTTCCCCACTGGTATCGCTGGCCATCTGAGCCCCACACACTAGCCGTGTGCGCATACGGTTAGGGACTTCCGGGTAGCGAGGATGGTTGCACGGAATGCCCGCCGACCACGCCGACGGGCTGCGCCTACCCGCTACCGGGCGGAATACAGCGGCGGATACGGCGGGAATCTCTCGGCGAGCGCACGCACCTCGTCCCGTACCTTCCGCACACCTTCGGCCTGATCCCCGTCCTCACGGAGCGCGGCCGACACCAGTACGGCGATGCGGGCCATCTCCGCCTCGCGCATGCCCTGGGTCGTCACGGCCGCGGTACCCAGCCGCAGCCCACGTGCGTCGCCGTGCGGCAGTGCGCACACGTCGACGACCAAGCCAGCCCCGCCGAGCAGTCCTCGCGCGCTACGGGCGTCGCTGGCGCGCGGGGCCGGGTCGGCGACGATGAGGTGGGTGTCCGTACCGCCGGTGGCGATCGTGAGGCCCTCGGTGGCCAGGCCGTCGGCCAGCACCCGGGCGTTGGCGACCACCTGATGGGCGTACGCCGTGTACGCGGGCGTGGCCGCCTCGCCGAAGGCCACCGCCTTGGCGGCGATCGTGTGCATCTGCGCGCCGCCCTGCGTGAAGGGGAAGACCGCCCGGTCGATCCGTTCCGCCAGCGCGGACCGGCACAGCAGCAGGCCGCCCCGGGGGCCGCGCAGCACCTTGTGGGTGGTGGCGCAGACGACGTCCGCGTACGGGACGGGGCTCGGCGCCGCTCCCCCGGCGACCAGGCCGATGGGGTGCGCGACGTCGGCGATCAGGTAGGCGCCGATCTCGTCGGCGAGCTCGCGGAAGGCCGCGTAGTCGATGTGCCGGGGATAGGAGATCGAACCGCAGACCAGGGCCTTGGGGCGGTGGGTGCGGGCCAGCGTGCGCAGTTGCTCGTAGTCGATCAGGCCGGTCTCGGCGTCGACTCCGTAGCCGATGAACTCGAACCAGCGCCCGGAGAAGTTGGCGGGCGATCCATGGGTGAGGTGGCCGCCGTGCGGCAGGCCCATCGCGAGCACCGTGTCACCGGGGCGCAGCAGCGCGGCGTACGCGGCCAGCACGGCCGACGACCCGGAGTGCGGCTGGACGTTCGCGTGCTCGGCGCCGAAGAGCGCCTTGGCCCGCTCGACGGCGAGCCGCTCGGCGACGTCGACCACTTCGCAGCCGCCGTGGTGGCGGGCACCGGGGTACCCCTCGGCGTACTTGTTGGCGAGCGGCGAGCCGAGGGCCGTCAGGACGGCCAGGGAGGTGAAGTTCTCGGCGGCGATCAGCTGGAGGCCGGAGCACTGGCGCTCCAGTTCAGCGCTCAGCACGTCGGCGAGCTCGGGGTCCTGGCGCCGCAGCGCGTCGAAGTCCGCGGGCGCTGTGCGGGCGGCGGTGGGTTCGGTGCTGACCGGCATGTTCGGCTCCGGGCCTCGCAGGGGTGGCCCCTCCAATGTAGGACGGCCCCTGACGGCGCGCCCGGCTGACGGCGCGGCCGACAGCCGGGGGCCAGCCCTACGCGCGCGCCGGAAGCCCCGTCAGGGCTGTGACGACCGGGTCGAGGGCCACGTTGATCTCGTCGCCGATGGAGCGGAAGAACGGGAGCGGTGCCCCGTACGGGTCGTAGACCTCGTCCGCGTCCGCTGTGGGCGCCAGGAGCCAGCCGCGCAGGGCCGCCGCGGCCCGTACCAGGGCGCGGGCCCGGTCGACCACGCTGTCATCGAGTGGATCCGGCAGCGTGGCCGGGTCTATGGCCCGTACGAGGCGGGTGAACTCCTTCAGGGTGAAGGTGCGCAGTCCGGCCGAGTGGCCCATGGAGATGACCTGGGCGCGGTGGTCCCGGGTCGCGGTGAGGACCAGGTCGGCGCGGATGACGTGCTCGTCCAGGAGTTCCCGCCCCATGAAGCCGGAGGAGTCCGCGCCGAAGTCGGCGAGCACCGCCGCCGCGTTGGTCTCCATGGGCGCGCCCTCGTGCCCCCAGGTGCCCGCGCTCTCCACGAGCAGGCCGCCGGTACGAGGGTCGCCGAGGCGGTGGGCCAGGGCATGGCGGTGCAGCCGCTCGGTGATCGGCGAGCGGCAGACGTTGCCGGTGCTGACGTGGAGGATGCGGAAGTGGTCCGTGAGTCCGGGAAAGCCCGCTATGCCACGCCCCTCGGGGGCCGTCAACTGGCCACCTCGAGGTCGGGTACGACCTTGCGGAGCTCCTCCGCATCCAGCGCTCCCTCGCGCAGCAGCAGGGGGGTCTTCCCGGTGACGTCCACGATCGAGGAGGGGACGATGCCGGGGGTGGGTCCAGCGTCCAGGTATACGGAGATGGAGTCGCCGAGCATCTCCTGCGCGGCGTCGCAGTCCTCGGGGGCCGGGTGCCCGCTGAGGTTCGCCGACGAGACGGCCATCGGGCCGACCTCGGTGAGCAGTTCGATGGCGACCGGGTGCAGCGGCATCCGGACCGCGACCGTGCCGTGGGTGTCCCCCAGGTCCCACTGCAGGGACGGCTGGTGCCGGGCGACCAGGGTCAGCGCGCCGGGCCAGAAAGCGTCCACCAGCTCCCAGGCCTGCTCGGAGAAGTCGGTGACCAGGCCGTGCAGGGTGTTCGGGGAGCCGATCAGGACGGGCGTGGGCATGCCACGGCCCCGGCCCTTGGCGAGCAGCAGGTCGTTGACGGCCTCGGGGCTGAAGGCGTCGGCCCCGACGCCGTACAGGGTGTCCGTGGGCAGCACGACCAGCTCGCCTCGGCGGACGGCGGACGCGGCCTCGCGCAGACCAGTCGCGCGGTCGGTCGCGTCGTTCGTGTCGTATCGCCGTGCCATCTAGCGTGCCTCCTCGTACGCGTGCATGGTCCTGGTGTTCCCGCTGTTGCTGCTGTTGCTGGTGCTTCTGCTGTTTCTGGTGCTTCTCGTCGTCGCGGTCGCGGTCGCGCTCCGCATCACGGCATCGCCTTGCGGGCGGTCGCGAAGCGCGGCCGGTTGTTCAGGTCAGGGTGGTCCGCGGCGTCCGCCCAGCCCCGCTGCTCGGTGAAGACCCACGGCACCTGGCCGCCCTGGGTGTCGGCGTGCTCGACGACGACCACGCCGCCGGGGCGCAGCAGCCGGTGGGCGGTGCGCTCGATGCCGCGGATCAGGTCAAGTCCGTCCTCGCCGGAGAACAACGCGAGCTCGGGGTCGTAGTCACGGGCCTCCGGAGCGACATACTCCCACTCGGTGAGCGGAATGTACGGCGGGTTCGAGACGACCAGGTCGACCTGGCCGTTCAGCTCGGGCAGCGCGGTCAGCGCGTCTCCCTGGCTGAGCGCGACGCGGGTCCCCTCGACGTTCTTCCGCGTCCAGACCAGGGCCTCTTCGGACAGCTCCACGGCGTGCACCCGCGAGCGCGGCACCTCCTGGGCCATGGCCAGCGCGATCGCGCCCGAGCCCGTGCACAGGTCGACGATGAGCGGCTCGACCACGTCCATCGCGCGGACGGCGTCTATGGCCCAGCCGACGACGGACTCGGTCTCCGGGCGCGGGGTGAAGACGCCGGGCCCGACCTGGAGCTCCAGATAGCGGAAGAAGGCGCGTCCGGTGATGTGCTGGAGCGGCTCGCGGGCCTCGCGGCGGGCGATGGTTTCCCAGTAGCGCGCGTCGAAGTCCGCGTCCTTGACGCTGTGCAGCTCGCCACGCTTGACGTCGTGCACGAAGGCGGCGAGTTCCTCCGCGTCGTGACGCGGCGACGGCACACCGGCGTCGGCCAGCCGCTGGGTGGCCTGGGCCACCTCGGCGAGCAGAAGGTTCACGCGCCTACCCTTCCCAGCTTGCTTACTGGCTGCTTGATCACTGGGCTGCTTGATTACGGGACTGCGATTGCTGGACTGCTTGATTACTGGGCCGCGGCGAGCTTCGCCGCGGAGTCCGCGTCGACACAGGACTGAATCACCGCGTCCAGCTCCCCGTCGAGCACCTGGTCCAAGTTGTACGCCTTAAAGCCGACCCGGTGGTCCGAGATGCGGTTTTCCGGGAAGTTGTACGTACGGATCTTCTCGGAGCGGTCAACCGTGCGGACCTGGCTGCGACGGACGTCCGAGGCCTCCTTCTCGGCCTCTTCCTGCGCCGCGGCGAGCAGCCTGGAGCGCAGGATGCGCATGGCCTGCTCCTTGTTCTGGAGCTGGCTCTTCTCGTTCTGACAGGAGGCGACGACGCCGGTCGGCAGGTGCGTGATGCGCACCGCCGAGTCGGTGGTGTTGACGGACTGACCGCCGGGGCCGGAGGAGCGGTAGACGTCGATACGGAGATCGTTCGCGTGGATCTCGACGTCCACGTCCTCGGCCTCGGGGGTGACCAGCACCCCGGCCGCCGAGGTGTGGATGCGGCCCTGGGACTCGGTGGACGGCACCCGCTGGACGCGGTGTACCCCGCCCTCGTACTTCAGTCGCGCCCACACGCCGTGGCCTGGCTCGGTGGCACCCTGGCCGCCCTTGGTCTTCACGGCGACCTGAACGTCCTTGTAGCCGCCCAGCTCGGACTCGGTGGAGTCGATGATCTCGGTCTTCCAACCGACGCGCTCCGCGTACCGCAGATACATCCGCAGCAGGTCACCGGCGAACAGCGCCGACTCGTCGCCGCCCGCGCCCGCCTTGATCTCCAGCAGTACGTCCTTGTCGTCGCTGGGGTCGCGCGGGACGAGGAGCAGCCGCAGCTTCTCGGTGAGCTCCTCGCGCTGGCGCTCCAGGACCTTGACCTCGGCGGCGAACTCCGGGTCGTCGGCGGCCAGTTCCCGGGCCGTCTCGATGTCGTCGCCGGTCTGCTTCCAGGAGGTGTACGTCGCGACGATCGGCGTCAGCTCGGCGTAGCGCTTGTTGAGCCTGCGCGCGTTCGCCTGGTCAGCGTGGACCGAAGGGTCGGCGAGCTGCTTCTCAAGGTCGACGTGCTCGCCGACCAGTTCCTCGACCGCCTCGAACATCTCCGGACTCCTGGATCTTCGTACGACATATGGGCTGGACCGACCAAAAAACGCCGGTCCTGGTCCCCCCTGGGCGGGAGCGACCGAGGACCGGCGCAGTGGCTCGCTACTTGGTGCCGGCAGCCTTGCCGAAGCGGGCCTCGAAGCGGGCCACACGGCCACCGGTGTCGAGGATCTTCTGCTTGCCCGTGTAGAACGGGTGGCACTCGGAGCAGACCTCGGCACGGACGGTGCCGGAACCGATGGTGCTACGGGTGGTGAACGACGCGCCGCAGGTGCAGCTGACCTGGGTCTCGACGTACTCGGGGTGGATGTCGCGCTTCAAGGTGTCTCCTAGTTTCGGGAGGGCACCGGGTCGCACGAGCGGGATGCTCGTCCGTGAACCGGGGCCGACGTACCAGTCTGCCAGGACCGGCCGTATCTCCCAAAACCGAGGGGGGTCCTGATCTATTCCGGACCTGGTCCGCACACGATCCGCACACGCTCCGTGCCCGCGCCGGGGCCGTACGAGAGGGGATCAGTCGTCCTTCACGACCGAGCCCGCCTCACCCTTGTCGCCCGCCGAGTCCTTGGTCGCCTCGGCCGGGATCGGCCGGTCCGCCAACAGGGCGTCCCACACCAGCTGGGTCTCCTTCGGCAGCGGCACCACACGGTTCCGGTCGATGACGTCGTAGGCCACGGGGAGGGTGACCATGTTCATGTTCTTCGAGTCGATGCCCTTGAGGCCGAGCGCGAAGCTGGCCAGGTCCTTGGCCTTCTTCAGCTCCGAGTCGGTGGTGAGGGAGCTGGTCGCGGTCTCCGCGAGGTCGAAGAGCTTCTTCGGGTTGGTGAGGATGCCGATCTCGTTGACCTGCGTGATCAGCGCCTTGATGAAGGCCTGCTGGAGCTGTATGCGCCCCAGGTCGCCGCCGTCGCCGACGGCGTGCCGGGTGCGTACGAGACCGAGGGCCTGCTCGCCGTTGAGCTGGTGGGTACCGGCCTGGAGGTCGAGGTGGCTGTCCTCGTCCTTGATCGCCTTCTCGGTGGTGACCTCCACGCCGCCGAGTTCGTCGATCAGGTTCTTGAAGCCGGAGAAGTCGACCTCGAGGTAGTGGTCCATGCGGATGCCGGACATCTTCTCGACGGTCTTCACGGCGCAGGCGGGGCCGCCCACCGAGTACGACTCGTTGAACATCCTGCGCTCGCCGCCGGGGTCCGTTCCGCCGTCCTCGGTCGGGCACTCGGGTCTGGTCACCAGCGTGTCCCTGGGGATGGACACGACGCTGGCCTTCTTACGGCCCTGGTAGACGTGCACGATCATCGCGGTGTCCGCGCGGGCGCCCTCGTCACCGCCGCCGTACTCGCCGTTGGCACCGGCCCGGGAGTCGGAGCCGAGTACGAGGATGTCCATCGAGCCGTTGTCGACGTTCTCGGGGCGGTCGTCGCCGAGCGCTCCGTTGATGTCGACGCTCTTCAGGTTGCCGTCGAGCCGGAAGTAGACGTAGCCCAGTCCGGTGCCGCCGAGCACCACCACGGCCGCTGTGGTCCAGCCCGCGACGGTGAGTGCCGTCTTGCGCCCATTGCGCGGCTTGCGGCGGCGGCCGCCGCGTCGCCGCCCGGATATGTCGCCCGAGGGCCCGCTCTGCTCGCCCATGTACTCCTCAGTCCTCGTCGTCGGCGGTACGGGTACCCCCAGCTCAGTACTCAGTCGTCGTCTGTCAGACGTTCAATCCACAAAAAGGGTTGCACGGGACATTAGGAGCCTGTCTAAGAGTTCTCTGAGAAGGCATGCCAAAGGGCCGCCCCCGTCACCGAAGTGACGGGGGCGGCCCCAGGTGGTGCGCTGTCGCGAGGTCAGTCGTTGCCGTTGCCCGGCGACGGGGTGTTCGTCGCGATCTGCATCAGGAACTCGGCGTTCGACTTGGTCTGCTTCATCTTGTCCAGCAGCAGCTCGATCGCCTGCTGCGAGTCGAGCGCGTGCAGCACCCGGCGCAGCTTCCAGACGATCTTGAGCTCGTCGCTGTTGAGGAGGATCTCCTCCTTGCGGGTGCCGGACGGGTCGACGTCGACCGCCGGGAAGATCCGCTTGTCGGCGAGCTTCCGGTCCAGCTTGAGCTCCATGTTGCCGGTGCCCTTGAACTCCTCGAAGATCACCTCGTCCATGCGCGAGCCAGTGTCGACCAGCGCGGTGGCCAGGATGGTCAGCGAGCCGCCGTCCTCGATGTTGCGCGCGGCACCGAAGAAGCGCTTCGGCGGGTAGAGCGCGGTCGAGTCGACACCACCGGACAGGATGCGTCCGGAGGCGGGGGCCGCGAGGTTGTACGCACGGCCCAGGCGGGTGATCGAGTCCAGCAGGACGACCACGTCGTGACCCAGCTCGACGAGGCGCTTGGCACGCTCGATGGCCAGTTCTGCGACGGTGGTGTGGTCCTCGGCGGGGCGGTCGAAGGTCGAGGAGATGACCTCGCCCTTCACCGACCGCTGCATGTCGGTGACTTCCTCGGGACGCTCGTCCACGAGGACGACCATGAGGTGGCACTCGGGGTTGTTGTGGGTGATCGCGTTGGCGACCGCCTGCATGATCATGGTCTTACCGGTCTTCGGCGGGGCCACGATCAGGCCTCGCTGACCCTTACCGATCGGCGACACAAGGTCGATGATGCGGGTGGTCAGCACGCCCGGGTCGGTCTCCAGGCGGAGCCGGTCCTGCGGGTAGAGGGGGGTCAGCTTCTGGAACTCCGGCCGCCCGCGACCGGATTCGGCCGCCATGCCGTTCGCGGAGTCCAGGCGCACCAGCGCGTTGAACTTCTCGCGGCGCTCGCCGTCCTTGGGCTGGCGCACGGCGCCGGTGACGTGGTCGCCCTTGCGCAGGCCGTTCTTACGGACCTGGGCGAGCGAGACGTACACGTCGTTCGGGCCCGGGAGGTAGCCGGAGGTACGGATGAACGCGTAGTTGTCGAGGATGTCCAGGATGCCCGCGACGGGGATCAGGACGTCGTCCTCGGAGACCTGCGGCTCGTTGCCGAAGTCCTCGCGGCCACGGCGGCCACGACGGTCGCGGTAGCGGCCGCGGCGGCCACGGCGGCCACCCTCGTCGTCAAAGCCGCCGTCGTCCTCGGGGCCGCGCTGGCCGCCCTGGCGCTGCTGTCGGCCCTGGCCGCCGCCCTGCTGGTCGTCGCCCTTGCCGCGGCGGTCGCCACGGTCACCGCGGTCACCACGGTCGCGGTCGCCGCGGTCACCACGCTCGCCGCGGTCACGGCCACGGTCACGGCGGTTGCCGCGGTCACGGCCACGGCCCTCGGCGCCGCCCTCCTGGGCGGAGCCGCCCGCGGCGGACTCGGCCTTGGTCTCGGGCTGGGCCTCGGTCTTGGTATCGGCCTTCGCCTCGGTCACCGTGTCAACGGCGGCCTCGGCCTTGGCGGCGGGGCTGGAGACATCGGCGGTGGCCCGGCGCCGACGGCGCTCGGTGACCGGGGCGTCGTCACTCGCGGGCTGGCCGGGAATCTCGATCTGCTGCTGGGACACGGCCTGTTGGGCCTTGTCCTGCTGGCTCTTCTGGGCCTTGTCAGGCTTGTCCGCCTTGTCGGCGGCCTTCGCGCCCTTGGCGTCCTTGTCGGTCTTGTCGGCCTTCGGCGCGGTCTCGGCGTCACCCGTACGGGACTTGGACGTCGCGCGGCGCTTGGGCTTGGTCTCGGCGGCAGCGGAGTCATCCGCGGGCGCGGCGCTCTTGGCCGGAGCCGCGCCGCCGCCCGCCTGGGCCTCCTTGATGACCTCGATCAGCTGGCTCTTGCGCATCCGCGCGGTGCCCCTGATCCCGAGGCCGGACGCGACCTGCTGCAGCTCTGCCAGCACCATGCCCTCAAGGCCGGTACCGCGGCGCCGCCGCGTGCTACCGGAGGCCCCGGCAGGCGCTGCGGAGGCGTCCGTGGCGGGCGCGGCAGCGGTCTCGTCGACACGTGCGCCCATCAGATCGGTGGTGTCGCTCACGAAGGGTCCTTCCCTGGAGCGGACGTCGGCCTGTCTGGCTCGGCGACCGGTTGTGCTGTCCGACGGGGTCCTGAGTGTGTAGGGACCTGGCCGGGGCGGTGGTCCGCCAAAACGGCGGAAGAGGTCATGTGATGACGACGAGTCCGAAGCAGTGCCACCGGTTGTGCTGTGTCACTCGGCTCGGTCACGCCGGTTCCGGAGCGTGCTCGGCACTGCTCAACGCGCGGCATCAAGCAGTTTGGGAGGCTCCCGGAAGAAGGTCTGTCCCCAATTCTTTACCTGGCGGGGACACGAAGCACCACGCCATGCAGCTGTCGGGTGCAGACTTGAGGTTAACACTACCGGACCCAATAAATATTCCCCCTCTCTTCGCCGCCATGCGGCTTTCACTGCGCAAGCGGCAGCACACTCGCTCCCGCGAGATCGAGGGCGAGGCGGTTGGCCGCCCACCCCGGACCCGCGAGTCGCGCGACCTTGTCGGCCGCACTGTCCTCGGTCAGCGCGAGCACCGTGGGGCCCGCGCCGGAGATGACCGCGGGGATGCCGTCCCCGCGCAACCGCTCCACCAGGGCGACGCTCTCCGGCATGGCGGGGGCGCGGTACTCCTGGTGCAGACGGTCCTCGGTGGCGGGCAGCAGCAGCTCGGGGCGCCTGGTCAGGGCCTCTACGAGCAGGGCCGCCCGGCCCGCGTTGGCCGCGGCGTCCACATGGGGGACGCTCCGTGGCAGCAGTCCGCGGGCAGTCTCGGTAAGCACCGGCTTACTGGGCACGAAAACCACCGGAACGATGGAATCGGCGGGCTCCATCCTGATCGCCCGCCCCGCTCCCCCGTCCATCCAGGAGAGCGTGAAGCCGCCGAGCAGGCACGCGGCGACGTTGTCCGGGTGCCCCTCGATCTCGGTGCCGAGCTCCAGCAGCGCGGCGTCGTCCAGCTTGGCGTCGCCGCCTATGGTCACCGCGCGGGCGGCCATGATTCCGGCCGAGATGGCGGCCGACGACGAGCCGAGGCCGCGGCCGTGCGGGATGCGGTTGGCGCAGACGACCTCCAGGCCGCGTGGCTGCCCGCCGAGCAGGTCGAACGCGGTGCGCAGGGATCGTACGAGCAGATGGCTCTCGTCGCGCGGGAGGGTTTCGGAGCCCTCGCCCGCGATGTCGACGTGCAGCCCGGAGTCGGCCACCCGGACGACGACGTCGTCATACAGACCCAGCGACAGGCCGAGGGCGTCGAAGCCCGGGCCGAGATTGGCGCTGGTGGCGGGGACGCGCACCCTGACGGCGGCGGCGCGGAAAGCTGGACCGGCCATCGCTCGATGACTCTCCTTGTTGAGCTGCGGGTTTTCGAATTTGTCGCGAGAGGCAGAAACACCCGAAGGCCGCCGCGACGGCCGCTACCGACGGCACCGCTGGCATATGCGGCGGGGCGGGTTTCAGTACAGCCTATCGAAGGAAGGTTCTGCGGCGACATAGGGCGCACAGGAGGCGCACGATGCGTGTCGTAAGCCCCCCATGCCCCCACTGCCCCGGGGTGGGTGGTTTTGGAGGGAAACCGATCGCTGACCGATCGCTCGATTTCCGCCACGCCTCCCTGCGTTACGTCATGACCACCCTACGCGAGACCGAGGCGCTCCGCAGCGGCGGCCGCGTCGACGGGAACCGTGACCGGCTGCGGGGCTCCGGCGACCGCCCAGTCCGGGTCCTTGAGGCCGTTGCCGGTCACCGTGCAGACGATGCGCTGGCCCTTGTCGACCTTGCCCTCTTCGGTCGCCTTGAGCAGACCCGCGACGGACGCGGCCGACGCGGGCTCCACGAAGACACCCTCGCGGGAGGCCAACAGCTTGTAGGCACGCAGGATCTGACGGTCCGTCACCTCATCGATGAGGCCGCCCGACTCGTCCCGCGCGGCCTCGGCGAAGGCCCAGGAGGCCGGGTTGCCGATCCGGATCGCGGTGGCGATCGTGGACGGGTCCTTGACGACCTCGCCGCGCACGATGGGGGCGGAACCAGAGGCCTGGAAGCCCCACATACGGGGGGTGTGCGTGGCCATGTCGTCCGCCGCGTACTCCTGGTACCCCTTCCAGTACGCCGTGATGTTGCCGGCGTTACCGACGGGCAGTACGTGAAGGTCCGGGGCGTCGCCGAGCGCGTCCACGATCTCGAACGCGGCGGTCTTCTGGCCTTCGATACGTACCGGGTTGACCGAATTGACCAGTGCCACCGGGTAGTTCTCGGACAAGTTTCGCGCCAAAACCAGGCAGTCGTCGAAGTTGCCGTCGACCTGGAGGATCTTCGCGCCGTGCACCAGGGCCTGGCCCAGCTTGCCCATCGCGATCTTGCCGGTGGGCACCAGTACGGCGCTGACCATCCCGGCCTTGCCGCCGTAAGCAGCGGCAGACGCCGAGGTGTTGCCGGTGGAGGCGCAGATGACCGCCTGCGCGCCCTCCTCCTTGGCCTTGGAGATGGCCATGGTCATGCCGCGGTCCTTGAAGGACCCGGTGGGGTTCGCGCCCTCGACCTTGAGGTGCACCTCGCAGCCGGTGAGCTCGGACAGCACCTCAGCGTGGACGAGCGGAGTGCCGCCCTCGCCGAGCGTGACCACGGGCGTCTTCTCGCTCACGGGCAGACGGTCGCGGTACTCCTCGATGATCCCGCGCCACTGGTGGGCGCCGGTTCGGGTAACGGGCGACATGGCCATCGTTCCTTACTCTCCTTCAACACGCATGATGCTGGCGACACCACGCACGGTGTCGAGCTTGCGCAACGCCTCGACGGTCCCGTCCAGGGAGGCGTCGGACGCGCGATGGGTGACGACGACCAGTGACGCTTCGCCGGCCTCGCCCAGTCGGCCCTGCTGGCGCACCGTGTCGATCGATACGCCATGCTCGGCGAAGACCGTCGCGACCTGGGCGAGTACACCCGGCTTGTCGGCCACGTCGAGGCTGATGTGGTACCGCGTGACGACCTCGCCCATCGGGCTCACCGGCAGGCGGGTGTACGCGGACTCGCCGGGCCCGGTGGCCCCCGCGAGCTTGTTGCGGCAGACGGCGACCAGGTCGCCCAGTACCGCGGACGCGGTGGGCGCGCCGCCCGCGCCGGGACCGTAGAACATCAGCTGCCCGGCGGCCTCCGACTCCACGAACACCGCGTTGTACGCCTCGCGCACGGAGGCCAGCGGGTGGCTGAGCGGGATCATCGCCGGGTGGACGCGGGCGGTGACCGATCCGCCGTCGGCCGCGCGCTCGCAGATGGCGAGCAGCTTGATGGTGCAGCCCATCGCGCGGGCGGAGGCGAAGTCGGCGGCGGTGACCTCGCTCATCCCCTCGCGGTACACGTCATCGAGACGTACGCGCGTGTGGAAGCCGATTCCGGCGAGGATCGCGGCCTTGGCGGCGGCGTCGAAGCCCTCGACGTCGGCGGTCGGGTCCGCCTCCGCGTAGCCGAGCGCGGTGGCCTCGTCGAGGGCCTCCTGGTACCCGGCGCCGGTGGAGTCCATCTTGTCGAGGATGAAGTTGGTGGTGCCGTTGACGATGCCGAGGATGCGGTTGACCTTGTCGCCCGCGAGGGACTCGCGCAGCGGCCTGATCAGCGGGATCGCCCCGGCGACCGCGGCCTCGTAGTAGAGGTCGCGGTCGTGCTCCTCGGCGACGGCGTGCAGGGCGGCGCCGTCCTGGGCGAGCAGCGCCTTGTTGGCCGAGACGACCGACGCGCCGTGCTCGAAGGCGGTGGTGAGGAGCGTACGAGCGGGCTCGATGCCACCGATGACCTCGACGATCACATCGATGTCGCCCCGTTTGACCAGCGCGGTCGCGTCGGTCGTGATCAGCTCGGGGTCGATGCCCTCACGCACCCGGTCGGGGCGGCGGACCGCCACGCCCGCCAGCTCCACCGGGGCGCCGATCCTGGCCGCCAGGTCGTCGGCGTGCGTCGTCATGATGCGCGCCACCTCTGAGCCGACTACCCCACAGCCCAGCAGCGCCACCTTCAGCGGACGCGTACGCATCATCCGACCTCACTTCTCGCACTTCAATGGTTGAACCAGTCTCACCCACCGGAACGGACTTTCTATCCACAGTCCGGATCCTGAGATGTCTATTTCATCACCCGACATCATCACCCGACATCACCCGACGTCGAGGCGAAGGAGATCCTCCTCCGTCTCACGCCGGACCACCACCCGCGCCTGACCGTCCTTGACCGCGACGACGGGCGGACGGAGTGCGTGGTTGTAGTTGCTGGCCATAGAGCGGCAGTACGCACCGGTGGCGGGGACGGCGAGCAGGTCGCCCGGCGCCAGGTCCGCGGGCAGGAAGGCGTCCTTGACCACGATGTCACCACTCTCGCAGTGCTTGCCGACCACCCGGGCCAGCATCGGCTCGGCGTCGGAGCGGCGGGAGACCAGGGCGACGCTGTACTCGGCGTCGTACAGCGCGGTGCGGATATTGTCCGACATGCCGCCGTCGACCGAGACGTACGTACGCAGCCCCGGGAGCGGCTTGACCGTCCCCACCTCGTACAGCGTGAAGGCGGTCGGCCCGACGATCGCGCGGCCCGGCTCGACCGAGATTCGCGGGGTGGCCAGCCGTGCGGCCTCACACTCACGGGTGACGATCTCGCCGAGTGCCTTCGCGATCTCGTGCGGCTCGCGGGGGTCGTCATCCGAGGTGTACGCGATGCCGAGGCCGCCGCCGAGGTCGATCTCGGGCAGCTCGACGCCGTGCTCGTCCCGGATCTCGGCGAGCAGCCGCACGACGCGACGCGCGGAGACCTCGAAGCCCGCCATGTCGAAGATCTGCGAGCCGATGTGGCTGTGGATGCCGATGAGTTCCAGGCTGTCGAGCTGGAGTGCGCGGCGTACGGCCTCGGCGGCCTGGCCGCCGGCGAGACCGATGCCGAACTTCTGGTCTTCGTGGGCGGTGGCGATGAACTCGTGAGTGTGCGCCTCGACGCCGACGGTGACGCGGATCTGCACCCGCTGCCGCTTGCCGAGCCGCTGCGCGGTGTGCGCGACGCGGGCGATCTCCTGGAACGAGTCGAGCACGATCCGCCCGACCCCGGCCTCGATGGCCCTCTCGATCTCCGCCAGGCTCTTGTTGTTGCCGTGGTACGCGATGCGCTCGGCGGGCATTCCGGCGCTGAGGGCGACGGTCAGCTCCGTGGCGGAGCACACGTCGAGATTGAGCCCCTCTTCGTCCAGCCACCTGACGACGGCGCGCGAGAGGAACGCCTTACCGGCGTAGAACACGTCCGCGTCGGAGCCGAAGGCGTCCCGCCAGGCCTTGCACCGGGAACGGAAGTCGTCCTCGTCGAGGAAGTAGGCGGGGGTACCGAACTCCTCGGCGAGCTGGGTCACTTCCCTGCCGCCGACGGTGACGACACCCTCGGGATTACGGCTGACGGTGTGCGCCCAGACCTTCTCGTCCAGGGCGTTCAGGTCGGCGGGCGGTGCGTGGTAGTGCCCCTCGGGCAGGACGTCGGCGTGGCGGGGCCCGGCGGGGTGGGCGGAACGGCTCATGACGGTGTCGTCTCTCTCACAGGAATTCGGGTGCGCTGATGCCGAGCAGGGACAGGCCGCCTGCGAGCACCGTCCCGGCGGCTTCGGCGAGCGCGAGCCGGGCGCGGTGGGCGGCCGAGGGTTTCTCGTCGCCGAGCGGGAGGACGGTGTGCTGGTAGGCGAGTACGGCGTCGGCGAGGGGGACCAGCTGGCGGGCGAGCCGGTCGGGGGCGCGGTGGTGGGCGGCGGCTTCGAGTGCGGCGGGGTACGCGGAGAGGGCTTCGAGGAGCGCGACGGACTCGGCGTCGGTGTCCGTGGTGACAGTGTCCGTACCCGTATCCGTACCCGTATCCGTATCCGGCCCGAACCCAAGATCAGCGGCATGACGCACCAGAGCACACGTACGGGAGTACGCGTACCGCACGTGGAACAACGGATTGCTCTCGTCCTGCACCAGCAGCCCGGGCCCGAACTCGGGACGCTCCCGCACATCACACGTGAGCAGCGCCCAGACGACGGCATCCGCCCCGAACTGCCGCAGCACATCACTCGCGCCACTCGGCAGGGGCCTCACCGGCAGCACCTCCGCCCCGTCCAGCACGTCGGTGCCGTCCAGCGCCACTCCCGCCCGCGCGCCCTGCGTACGCAGAAGCCGCACGACCGCCTGAGTCACCACCTGGGCCCGCAGCTCGTCGGCGGCCCGGAACGTCACGGTCCGCCCGGCCATCGCGTCCCCGTACCCGTACCGCCCGCGCTGCGCGCAGACCGTACGCACCAGCTCCTCGCGCCCACCACCGGCCAGCGTGAAGTTCAGGAACCCCGGCCCGGTGATCTCCACCCGCTCGATGACCCGCTCAATGCCAGGCACCGCGGCGATCCGGCCACGCAGCAGGTCCGCGACCTCACGGGGCGGCCGTCCCGCCGGACCCGCGAGCCGTAGGGCGATGTTCGTGGCGTAGTCGCCGGTCCCACCGGGGCGCGGGCGCTCGACCACGACCCGTGCGGGCACGGCCACACGCAGTTCACCCTCGTCGACAGCGCGGCGCACGGCGCGCAGCACGGTACGGGAGAGATCGGCGGGGGTCACGGGATAAGCGTATGGGAGGAGGGGGGTGGGAAGGCGAACCCATTAGCCCGACTTCCCGCAATGCGGACACCTCGAGCCGGGCCCCAGCCTCACCGCGCCCACCAGCACCCCACCACCAGCACGGCGCGGGCCCCGCATCACCAGCACGGCGCGGGCCCCGCCCCACCCTCAGCGCCGCGCGGGCCCGGCCCCGCGCTCGCACCCCTGATCCGCCCGCCCCGGGGCCAGCCCAGCGGACTCGGCCGCCCCGGCCCCCTGGCCTGTATGCCCCGTATTCCGCGGATCCCCCGGACGGCGCCCCTGATCGACCAACTTCCGTATGGTCCGCACCAGTTCACCCGGCTCGAAGGGCTTGGTCAGGAACGCGTCCACGCCCACCTCCAAGCCGCTCTCCACCTCGTACTGGGTGCAGGCACTCACGATCACGATCGGCAGATCCCGCGTCCGGGGGTCCGCCCGCAGCCGCGCGGCGGTCCGCAGCCCGTCAAGGCGGGGCATCACCACATCGAGGGTCACGGCGTCAGGCCGCACCTGATGGACGGCGTCCAGGCACTCGGCACCATCGGCCGCGGTCACGACCTCGAAGCCCTCCAGCTCGAGGTTGACCCTGATCAGCTGCCGGATGACCTTGTTGTCGTCCACAACAAGCACGCGGCCGGACGCCCCTGGCACAACTCGAGCGTAGGTCCGCGCCCGCCACCGCGTCCGGCTTTTCCCCACTTCCACCCCTGCGGGCACCCCGCGCCCGCAACGCCCCGACTGACCTGCGCCCCACCCCTGATACCCCCGAGACGCAGGCGACGGACGTGACGCCAAATACCCGTACCGGGGCACCCCGGTTGAGCTGGTAGTGTTCTACCCGTCGCCGCTCACGAGCGCCCGACACGCCCCCGTAGCTCAGGGGATAGAGCAACGGCCTCCGGAGCCGTGTGCGCAGGTTCGAATCCTGCCGGGGGCACTCCGGAAACAAGCTCTGGCCTGCGAAAATGCAGGTCAGGGCTTTATTTGTGCATGCCAAAACAGCAACGGTCATTTGGGCCGTATGCAAGTGACTGCCATCAGCCTGCTGACCAGGCAGTTCGCAGCCTCAGCCCCGAGAGGCCACGGCTTCCCCCGTCCCGCGTACAGAGCATCAGACCATGTATGGGACATACGCGGGATGAAACGCCGCGTCGGCCCCGCCCGAACCCTTGATCGCCGGGCTTACACCTCGCTGGCCTGCTGCTTTCCTGACGAGTCGATCAAGCAATGCAACGGAGGCGGGACCGTGTGCTTTTCGCGAGCGGCCCAACTGCCGACCGGTTAGCGTCAGCCGGGCGGAACAGCCTCAGGGCCCATGTCGCACTCGTCCCACGCCGCCAAAAGCGTAGACGCCGGCGAGGCCCAGTCCTCCGTGCCTTCGAGCAAGTTGACGGCCGTCATTGAGCCCCCTGCCGCGAGGAGTTCAGCGCCGATGCCCTGGGGAACCCACAGGGCGGCCGTCCCCCGGCCCCACTCCACCGCGACCACCGCCAACTCCCACAACCTCAGCGGCTCATGTACGTCCCCGGCGTACGTCGACCGGGCCCGCGTTGGTATCCGCACCCCGATCAGACACCACGGCTGTCCGGCTGACTGCTCGGCCCAGTCCGAGGTCAGGCGCTCCAGCGACTCCTCGGCCTCCTCCCGCCCCTTTCGGCGGCGCCCCAGAGCTGTGTCCAGTTCCTGGAGGGCTGCGAGCGCCGCATCGGCGAGCGGCTTGGCGTCCCATCGGGCACGCGCACACCAAGCCCGCCAGATCTTCCGCAGTACCTCGGACGCCTCGCGGTCGAAGATCCCAAAGGCGATGTCGGCCGTCAGTGCGGGTAGGGGCAAATGGGCGACCGCCGATCCCTCAACGAGTGCCCGGGGCACGTAGAGCCCTGCTAGCCGACGCCGCTGGCGCTCGGCGCGCTCCTCATATGCCGTGATCCTGGTCTGGGCCCAGGTACGCAGCCAGAGGAACTGAACCAGGCCCTCATTGGCTGTGATCAGCAGATCCTGTGTGTCCCGCCACATGGCCAGCAGATCGTCCCGACACGCCCTGGCCCGCGTGTGGCGGTCCCACGCGACCGTGTCGTCCTCGTCCTGTGCTCGCCCCGCGACAGCAGGCGCGCCGCCTCCGCGACGTCGGCCTCGCCCGGGAGGCCGTCCTCCGGCTCCGTTTCGTCGGACCGTAGGCGCGCCAGGGCGTCGAGAGTGTCGAGGAAAACCGGCCAGCGGCCGTCAGTGGGCAGCGTCCAGCGGCAGCTCCAGTTCGTGCAGAGCCGTGCCAGCGTTGAGGGGGAAGTCGACTCTACGCACCACAGATGCCTTGCGCAGCTGGGGGCAGTCTTCGACGGCATGGAGGAGCCCCGTGTCAGAAGCCGCGGTGTAGCCGGGCAACGCCGTGCCCTCGAAAGGGCCCTGCGGTGTACCCGCATCGATACAGCGCCCCAGCACAACAGACAGCTTTCCGGTGTCTGACGCAGGCATGGCACCGACAGTAATCGACGGCACTGTGCCGCAGGGGCGCGCGACCTCGATCATGCTGTGGGCCGCCACGGGGGGCCTCCTCCCTCCGAATCAGGGCCCGCGAGAGCTACTCGTATTCGTGCAGGAGCCGGTCGATGCGCTGGTTGGCGATCTCCTGTCGCCCGTACAGGCATATCGCATAGCGGGTCATGAGGACCTCGACGCTGTTTCCGGCGCGTTCGGCGACCTCGGTGGGGTCCACGCCGGCGTTGAGCCAGGTAGATAGGGCCGAGTGGCGCAGGTCGTAGGGGCGGGCCGCGAGCGGCGAGCGCGCCAGGTCGGGCGGGAGGGCGAGCTGGCGGGCCTCGTGCCAGGCATGGTCGTAGGTACTGGAGCCGACGATGCCGCCGCGCTCGTTGAAGAAGAGCCGCCCGTCGTCCGCGGTGCCGAAGGTGTCGATGCTCTGGCGCCAGATGGACACCAGCTCGGGTGAGAGCGGCACGGGCCGGGTGTCATCGACCGGGCGGCACTTCAGACCGCGCTCGTCGTGAGTTTCGCCGGTATCGGTCCACCGCGTGCCTGTTTGCGGCAGGGTGCGGTGCAGAGTCACCTCACCCCAGCCCTCGGCGGGCAGGGCGCAGTCCGCCAGGTTCACCGCGACGGCTTCGGCGGGACGCAGTCCGGCGTAGTACATCCCGGCGAACAGGCCAACCAGCCGCCGCCCGCGCGCCCGGTGATAGCTACCGACGTAGGAGACCGCACGCAGCAGGTCGCGGGCCTGGGCCGGGTTGGCGACCACCCGAGGGTCGACCTGGTCGACGGGCTTGGCCACGGTCCACCTGATCGGAGCAAGGGGGTCAGCGGAGAGCTGGTGCTGCTCGATGGCGTAACGCACCGCGTTGACCAGAACCTTGTGCTTACGCCGTTGAGTCTCGGCCGCGGCAACCAGCCCGTCCCGCCTGAGCCGCAGGGCGCCCAGTACGGACCGCATGACGGCCGGATCCAGCAGATCGGCGAGCGGACGCGAGGCTCCCGCCACCCAACGCAGGGCCAGCCGGACATCGGCCGGTGTACGGCGCGGCTCCGGGCACGGGACAACGAACGCCCAGCCCCGCAACGCACGCTGCAGTACTTCATCACTCGGACGGCCGCGTAGGTCCCGAAGCATCGCCTGAGTGATCGCGTACAGCGACTCGTTGGTGTCGTCCCGGGTCTTCGCCGCGATCAACGGCCAGCGCATCTCCACATACTCGACGGCGAAGGCGTACCAGCTGATCCCGACCGTGCGTCCCCCGAGGCGCGCTACGGCTACCTGCCGTGAGGGCCGACACGTCGGCGCCGCCTCGCTGAACGGCACGCAGTAGCGCGGTGCCGAATTCGTCGGCCACCGCCGCGATATCCGCCGCACAGCTCTGGTGTCGGCTGACCACACCCCTTCCACCACTTCTACTCCTGAGGACGCCATGTGCCTGAGATACAGATCTCCTCATCACGTCCACCGCCTCTCTGACCAGGTGAACACCCCAGGGCGCGGCTTCAAAGCCCTGCCTCTACAAACGCCACGGCAGCGTCGCCGCACATCTCAAGCGCGGCTAAACCTCACATCAAAGCGTGCAACGCGGCGAACTCCGCCGACCCCACCTGACGGGAGGATGAGAGGTAGCATGAGTAGCATGAGTGAGCCCACCGGCAAGTACTCGATCACCATGCCACGCGACATCGCTGAAGCCGCCCGGACCCGCAGCGGCCCCTCCGGACTGTCCGCCTACGTCGCCGCCGCCGTCGCCCGCCAGATCGAACGCGACAACCTCAACGAACTCATCCAGGTCGCAGAAGCCGAACACGGCCCCATCACCGACGACGAGATCCAGGCACTGCGCGACCAGCTCACCCAGGCCCGGCAGGACCAGGCCCACGGCGGGGCGGACGCCGCGTGACCCGTTCCCCCGCCCGCCCCGGCGGCACCCTCGTCCTGGACAGCGAAGGACTGGCCAAGGCCGTCCTTCGCGACCGCACGGTCACCGGCTGGCTCGCCCTGGCCCGCGCCGACGACATGCGCGTCACCACCTCCGCAGCCACCCTCGTGGAAGTGGTCCACCCAAGGATCAACCGCCCGGCCCTGGAATGGACCTTGTCCCGCCTCGTCGTCGAACCAGTCACCGAACCGATCGCCCGCCACGCCGCCGCGCTCCTCGCCGACGCCGCCCTGCACGGCCACAAGTACGCTATCGACGCCATACTCAGCGCCACCGCCCTCGCCGCCCCTGGGCCCGCCACGATCCTGTCCTCCGACCCCGAGGACCTCGCCACCCTGTGCGGCACGCGCGTCACGGTCATCAAGATCTGAGCTCGGCGCGCCGTGGCACCACAGGGCTCCCTCGTGGAGGCGATGGCGGGGTCCGCATCGGCACGATGCTCCGGTTCAAGGACCTCGAATACCAGCGCCTGATGATCGTCGGCCTACCTGACCTGGTCTGGCACCACCCCCGCTCTACGCGCAAGTGAGACACCAGCCACCTGTCGCCACATTCGCGGCCCTCGTACGGGGAGAGCCGTGTGCGCAGGTTCGAGTCCTGCCGGGGGCACTCCGCCTCAACCAGCGCGATGGTGCGGGCCGTCAACTGCCACCAGGCACGAGCGTGTGACCCTGCGCAGGAAAACCGCGTGTCTCATGGCTGGGCCCGTGATACTTCAGGCCCATGACATCAGCATCGCTCGAAGATCGCGTGAGGAAGTGGCTGTCGGACCAGGGCTATCCGCTGGAGATGCGCGTAGCGCGCATCACCGGAGCAACGGGTGCCGGCTGGGATCACGGCCGCGTTTACCTGGATCCAGTAACCGGCAAGACACGCGAGATCGATCTCATGGGGTACTTCGATCGAGCAACGTGGTCCGACCCACCGTTCTCCGTGCACGTCATCTTCGAGTGTAAGCACACTCGCGACAAACCCTGGATCCTGTTCTGCACTGACCGTCCTGGCATACGCCCGCGTGGGTTCGTTCGATCGGTTCCCGCGACCACTCACGCCAAAGGCGCCATCACCGCGACGCTAAAGGAAGCCCACCGTACCGAGGATGACTCTCCCATCACCTCCATGGACATGTTCCGTCCACCCGGAGGGCTCATCGGATTCAACCTCGCTCGCGCGCATACAGATAATCAGGACACAGCTTTCCATGCCATGCGTGGAGTCTCAGGCGCAGCAGAAGCAACAGCACAGGATATCGGTAAATATGGCCACGCCGTCCTGTACCTACCGGTGATCGTAATCGATTCTCCTTTGATGCAATGCTTCCTGCCCGACGGGCACGACGATGTAGAACTGACAGAGACCGGAAGAGGAGTGCTCCTCTACCCGACAGGCCCGGGGTCCCGGACCCTCATTCATGTCGTGACTGTCGAGGCACTGCCGGAATTTCTGGGACGCGTAGCATCAGAGAGCGAAAATCTCCGCTCTCTCGTGGCCCCGCACCTTCGACCACCAGGAGGCTCCTCCGGCCGCTAGAACGAGAGGAGCCTTCAACATCACTCATTCTTCAAGTCAGTCGAGTCCCTTTTCGATCTTCTGATTCATCGCCGCTTCCTGGCCGTAGATGCACCCCTCGTAAACGCGGTGGATCACCTCGGGCGAGTTACCCACCTGGCGGGCGACCTCGGCCACCGGCACGGGCACGGGCACGGGCACGCCAGCGTTCAGCCATGTCGTGATGCATGTATGCCGCAGGTCGTACGGCCGCCCTCGAGGATGGACGCCTGAAGATCCGGCGGGAACGCGTACTCCCAAGCGTCCCGCCACACTCGCCAACAGGTACTGCTACCTACGAGACCGCCCCCGCTCGTTCGTGAACCTTGCCGGGAGAAGCAATCAGCCTTCCTGAGCCCCACAGCCTCACTCGGGCGGAGACCCGCGAAGTACATGACCGCGTAGAAACCCACCAGGCGCCGCCCCTGTTTGCGGTCCCACGTCCCAACTTACGAGACCGAGGCGAGGAGTTGAGCAACCTGCGTCCTGTCATGGGCGCCGGCGCATGCGGCGGCACGCTCCGGCGTCCACAGCCCGTAGACCATGAGGTACCGCACGTGCGCGATCTCTCCGGCCGCACACTCTGAGACGTAGTGCCACGCCGGGGTGTTGGACTTAGACGACATCTCATTTGGTCAACTCGGTAGGCTGTCGGCTGTGGTGAGGATCGTTGAGCGGCTGGTGCCGGACGACCGTGAAGTGCTGGCTGCCATCGTGTTCGTGGCGACGTCCGGCTGCACCTGGCAGCAGTTGCCTGCCGCATCGTTCGGGCCGACGGGCGCGACGGCTCATCGCCGCTTCACCGAGTGGACGACGGCCACGGTGTGAGCCAAGCTCCACCGCCCGGTCGTCGACGAACTCGGCTCCTGTGGCGAGTTGGACTGGTCTCGGTGCGCGATCGACTCGGTGAACATGCGGGCCTTGAACGTAGCCCTGACCCGGGCCACCAAGCGGCTTTGCACCATCGCCGTCCAGCCCGCCTGACGGCTCGGCGCCCGCGTCACCGCCGCGGGCGCACCCGGCATCACGCGGCCTGGTCCAAGTCGACGACGTTCAGATCCCCTTCACGCGGCAGGGTGAAGGCGACGTCATCGGGAGGCACAACGTTCGCAGCGAGGGGATGTGCGGTGGAGTCGGACCCTTCGGCATGTTAGGTAAGGCTATGGTAACTTCCGGACGCCAGTCGGACCTGTGAGCGCGGCTGTACGCGTGCACGGGTCAGGGAATCCGGTGAGAGTCCGGAACTGACGCGCAGCGGTGAGGGTGACGGGCGGGGCGACAGCCACTGGAGGACGGCCACGGCCGGGTTCCGGGAAGGTGTCCCGCCGGGGTGATCCCGAGTCCGAAGACCTGCTGGCAACCGACCGTCCGAATCGGGCCCCGCGCATGGGCCCCGACGCCAAGGAAGCCGCACCGTGCACCTGCCACGTTCCGTCCGCTGTTCCGTCCTGCTCCTCTCCGGAGCGTTGTTGCTGTCCGCCTGTGGTGGTTCGGGTTCGTCGGGCGACGGGGCCGGGGAGTCCGCTGGCGCCCAGGCTGTCACGCTCGACAACTGCGGGAAGAAGATGACGGTCAAGGCTCCGCCGAAGCGGGCCGTTTCCCTGAACCAGGGCACCACCGAGATCCTGCTCTCCCTCGGCCTGGCCGACCGCATCGTGGGCACCGCCACCTGGACCGACCCGGTCCTCAAGGGACTGGAGAAGGCCAACGCGAAGGTGCCGCGGCTCGCCGACAACGCACCCTCGTTCGAGAAGGTACTCGACACCGAACCGGACTTCGTCGCCGCCTCGTTCACCTCCACCCTGAGCAAGGGAGGAGTGGCCTCCCGGGAGGAGTTCGCGAAGCTGGGCGTGCCGACCTACCTCTCCCCCGCCGACTGCGAAGGCACCAAGGACAAGGGCGCCAGCGACGGGATCCGCACCGAGCCGCTGGCCATGGACGCCGTCTACCGGGAGGTCGGGGAGCTGAGCCGGATCTTCGGGGTCGAGGAGCGCGGGAAGAAGCTGGTCACCGAGCTCAAGGACCGGGTCGCGAAGGCCACGTCCGGGATCGACGCCAAGGACGCCACCGTCCTGTACTGGTTCGCCAACCAGGAGTCGCCGTACATGGCGGGCTGCTGCGGCGCCCCCGGCATCATCACCAACGCCCTCGGAGCCAAGAACGTCTTCGACGACACCACGCAGGAGTGGCCGCAGATCAACTGGGAGACCGTCGCCGACCGCAACCCCGGCGTACTGGTCATCGGTGACCTCGTCCGCAAGAAGCAGACCGCCGAGACCGCCGCGAAGAAGATCGCGTTCCTGGAGTCCAACCCGGCCACCAAGAACATGGACGCGGTGAAGAAGAAGCGGTACGTGCTGCTCAGCGGGCAGGCCATGAACCCGACGATCCGCACGGTCGAGGGCGTGGAGAAGGTGGCCGCGGCGCTGCGCGAGTACGGGCTCGACGGATGACGACCGCCCTGCGGTCGCCCGGAGCACGCTGGCTGCGGGCGGCCTCCGGCGCGCTGCGCGAAGTGGCCGGTCTGGGCGTCGGACTGGCGGTGCTCGCCGCGTCCGTCGCCGTGGCCATCACCATCGGCCCCGCGGACATCGGGGTCGGGGACGTCTGGTCCGTGGTCGCCTCCCACCTGGGCTGGGGTACGACGGAGCTGACCCCCATCCGGGACGGCATCGTCTGGAACCTGCGGCTGCCGCGCACCCTGCTCGCCGCGGTGTGCGGTGCCGGGCTCGCCGTGTGCGGGGCGGTGATGCAGTCGCTGCTGCGCAACCCGCTCGCCGACCCCTTCGTCCTGGGCGTCTCCTCGGGTGCGTCGACCGGCGCCGTCGTCGTGGTCGTGCTCGGCGCGGGCGGCAGCGTGCTGTCCCTGTCGGGGGGCGCGTTCATGGGCGCGCTCGTCTCGTTCGCGCTGGTGCTGCTGCTCAGCCACATCCTCGGCGGGACGACGGACCGGGTGGTGCTGGCGGGAGTGGCCGCGATGCAGCTGTTCTCCGCGCTGACGTCGTTCGTGGTGATGACGGCGGCCGACGCGGAGACCACCCGGGGCGTGCTGTTCTGGCTGCTCGGGTCGCTGAGCGGCGCCGGCTGGACCGACGTATGGCTCTGTCTGGCCGTCCTGGTGCTCGCCCTGGTCGTGTGCCTCGGCCACGCGCGCACCCTGGACGCCTTCGCCTTCGGCCAGGACGCGGCGGCCACCCTCGGGGTGGCGGTCGCCGGGACCCGGCTCGTTCTGCTGTGCGTGACCGCGCTGCTGACCGCCGCGCTGGTCAGCGCGGCGGGCGCGATCGGCTTCGTCGGCCTGGTGCTGCCGCACGCCGCCCGCGCCCTCGTCGGCCCGGGGCACAGCAGGCTGCTGCCGGTCACCGCCATCGCCGGGGCGGTGTTCCTGGTGTGGGCCGACACCCTGGCCCGTACCGTCCTCGACCCCCAGGAGGTGCCGGTGGGCGTGGTGACCTCGCTCGTCGGCGTCCCGGCGTTCGTCCTGATCCTGTACCGCACGAGGAGGATGCGATGACGACCGGCGATGCCATGACGACTGGCGATGCGATGACGACCGGCACCGAGCGGCTGGGGTGCGACGCCCGGCCGCCGCACCCCAGGCAGCTGCCTACCCTCGCCGCCGACCGCGTGAGCCGTGCCATCGACGGGCGGCTGATCCTCGACGGCGTCAGCCTCACCCCGCGCCCCGGCTCCGTGACCGGGCTGCTCGGCCCCAACGGCTCCGGCAAGTCGACGCTGCTGCGGCTGCTGTCCGGTGTGCTCGCCCCCGTATCCGGTGTCGTCACGCTCGACGGACGCCCCCTGCCCGAGTGGGGGCGGCGTGCCGTCGCCCGGCGCGTGGCCGTCGTCGAGCAACACGCCGACACCCTCGTCGAGCTGACCGTCCTCGAGGTCGTCCGCCTCGGCCGCATCCCGTACCGCCGCGCCTGGACACCCGCGGCCGAGGCGGACGATAGGGCCGTACGCACCGCCCTGGAGCACACCGGGCTCACCGACCGCGCCGACCAGCCCTGGCACACGCTCTCCGGCGGCGAGCGCCAGCGCGTCCAGATCGCCCGCGCCCTCGCCCAGGAACCCCGCGAGCTGCTGCTGGACGAACCGACCAACCATCTCGACATCCAGCACCAGCTCGACCTGCTGAACCTGGTCACCGAACTGCCCGTCACCAGCATCATCGCCCTGCACGACCTGAACCTGGCGGCCATGCACTGCGACCAGGTCGTCGTACTCCGGAAGGGCCGGGTGGTGACCGCCGGCACCCCGGCCGCCACCCTGACCGAGTCCCTGATAGCCGACGTCTACGGCGTACGCGCCACGGTCACCCGCCCCGGTCCTGACGACCGGCCGCACATTCGCTTCCTGGGGACCGTCGCCGGGGCCCGACCGTAGCCGAATTCGCCCCAGTCGCCGCGGTGATGAGGGACATACCGCTCCGCTCCGGCGCGCTACCCCGTAGGCTGGCCCGTGCAGCTGGTTCGCCCCGTCCGCCAGGCGGGATGCGTCGTAAGAGGGAACCCGGTGGGAATCCGGGACTGCCCCGCAGCGGTGAGTGGGAACGACCGCCGTCACACGCACTGGGTCCGAGAGACGGATCTGGGAAGCGACGGCCATTAGGTGTCCTGAGCGTCAGGGCGTGCCCGCGAGTCCGAAGACCTGCCAACTGCCCGCGTGCGAACCACTCGTGCGCGGACATCCCGGTGACCCCGAGGGCGGGTCGGCGTACATACCGACGGACGAGAACCGCGCTTTCGCGCACGCACGCACGCTCGTACCGTCCGTTTGGTTCGTCACCCCTTCGCGCTCTCGTCCCGTTGCCGGGATCTCAGGGATTCATCTCGCGAAGGAGATCTCCGTGACCACCAGGACCGCAGCCGCGGCAGCACGCGCCACCGTGTACGGCTACCCGCGCCAGGGCCAGGGCAGAGAGCTGAAGAAGGCCATCGAGGGCTACTGGAATGGCCGCGTCACCGCCGACGGCCTCCGCTCCACCGCCGCCGAACTGCGGCGCGCCAACTGGCAGGAGCTGGCCGGGGCCGGTATCCACGAAGTCCCGACCGGCGACTTCTCGTACTACGACCACGTGCTGGACACCACCGTCATGGTCGGGGCGATCCCCGACCGGCACCGGGGCGCCGTCGACGCCGACGCCCTGGACGGCTACTTCGCCATGGCACGCGGCACCCAGGACGTGGCGCCGCTGGAGATGACGAAGTGGTTCGACACCAACTACCACTATCTGGTCCCCGAGTTGAGCCCCGACACCGTCTTCACCGCCGACTCGGGCCAGCAGGTCGCGGAGCTGAGGGAAGCCCTCGCGCTGGGCCTGACCGCCCGGCCCGTCCTGGTCGGCCCCGTCACCTACCTGCTGCTCGCGAAGCCCGCCCCCGGCGTCGCCGCCGACTTCGATCCGCTCACCCTGCTGGACCGCCTGCTGCCGGTGTACGCCGAGATCCTCGCCGACCTGCGCGCCGCGGGCGCCGAGTGGACGCAGCTGGACGAGCCCGCCCTCGTAGCGGACCGCACTCCGGCCGAACTGAACGCCGCCGCCCGCGCCTACCGGGACCTCGGTGCCCTCACCGACCGGCCGAAGCTGCTGGTCGCCTCGTACTTCGACCAGCTCGGCGACGCCCTGCCGGTCCTGGCCAAGGCACCGGTCGACGGGCTCGCCCTGGACTTCGCCGAGGCTTCCGCCGCGAACCTCGACGCACTCGCCGCCGTCGGTGGACTGCCCGGCAAGCGCCTGGTCGCGGGGATGGTCAACGGTCGCAACATCTGGGTGAACGACATGGAGAAATCCCTGGCCACCCTGGGCACCCTGCTCGGGCTGGCCGACCGGGTCGACGTCGCGGCCTCCTGCTCCCTCCTGCACGTACCGCTCGACGCAGCGGCGGAGCGGGACATCGCACCGCAGATCCTGCGCTGGCTCGCCTTCGCCCGGCAGAAGACCGCCGAGATCGTCACCCTCGCCAAGGGCCTCGCCCAGGGCACCGACGCCATCGCCGCCGAACTCGCCGCCAACCGCGCCGATCTGGCCTCCCGCACCGGCTCCCGCATCACCCACGACCCGGCCGTCCGCGCCCGCACCGGCGCGGTGACCGAGGCCAACGCACGCCGCTCACAGCCGTACGCCGAACGGGCCGCCGCCCAGCGCGCCCACCTCGGGCTGCCCCTGCTGCCGACCACCACGATCGGTTCCTTCCCGCAGACCGGCGAACTCCGCGCCGCACGCGCCGACCTGCGTACAGGCCGCATCGACACCGACGGCTATGAGGAGCGCGTCAAGGCCGAGATCCAGGAGGTGATCTCGTTCCAGGAGAAGGCGGGCCTCGACGTCCTCGTACACGGCGAGGCCGAACGCAACGACATGGTCCAGTACTTCGCCGAGCAGCTCACCGGCTACCTCGCCACACGACACGGCTGGGTCCAGTCGTACGGCACCCGCTACGTCCGGCCGCCGATCCTGGCCGGTGACATCTCCCGCCCCGAGGCGATGACGGTGCGCTGGACGTCGTACGCCCAGTCCCTGACCGCCAAGCCCGTCAAGGGCATGCTCACCGGGCCGGTCACCATGCTCGCCTGGTCGTTCGTCCGCGACGACCAGCCGCTCGGCGAGACGGCCCGCCAAGTCGCCCTCGCCCTGCGCGACGAGGTCAACGACCTGGAGGCGGCCGGGACGTCGGTGATCCAGGTGGACGAGCCCGCGCTGCGCGAGACGCTGCCGCTGCGCACCGCCGACCATGCCGGGTACCTCGCCTGGGCCACGGAGGCGTTCCGCCTCACGACCGGTGGCGTGCGGCCGGACACCCAGATCCACACGCACATGTGCTACGCCGAGTTCGGCGACATCGTCCAGGCCATCGACGATCTCGACGCCGATGTCATCAGCCTGGAGGCCGCCCGCTCCCACATGCAGGTCGCACGCGAGCTGGCCGAGCACGGCTACCCACGCGAGGCCGGACCGGGCGTGTACGACATCCATTCCCCGCGCGTGCCCAGCGGTGCCGAGGTAGCCGCCCTGCTGCGCAAGGGACTTGAGGCCATCCCCGTCGCGCGGTTGTGGGTCAACCCCGACTGTGGCCTGAAGACCCGTGGCTGGCCCGAGACCCGCGCGTCCCTGGAGAACCTGGTCGGCGCGGCCCGCGTGGTCCGGGCCGAGTTGTCTCCGTCCTGACGTGGAGCGGACGGCCGGGAGGGCGCGGCCGAGAGGGTACGGCTCTGCACCCTCCCGGCCGTCCGCGGCGGGCGGTCGGCCCGGCTGCGCGAAGTCCTGGAGGCCATAGGGACTTGGGCCATGGCGGTGCCGGATCACCCGAGGCGGACGTCTCTGACTGACATCGATGTCGCGGGTAACGACGCCCTGCCGCTCCGAGGCCGGCCATGGGGCCCTGGAGTGGGCCCTTTCCCGGCTCGTAGTCGAACCGATCAGTGAGCCGATCGCCCGCCACGCCGCGGCCTTGCTCGCTGACGCCGGGCCGCACGGCCACGCGTGCGCGAGGCTCGGGCGTCGGCCTCCTGAGTGGCGCATCGCGGGGACCGCGGGCAGTCCAGGAACTACCAGTTCTCGTAGGGGCTTTCCGGCTGGGGTACGCGCTTCACCGTCGTGGCGTCCAGGGTGGGGGGCCAGGCCTCGTCCGTGCCCGGGGTGCCCTTGGGGTGCCAGGTGCCGGTGATGGTGACCCAGGTGCCGGGTGGCGGGGCGGGGGCGTCGCGGATCGCTACCTTGATCGGGCGGGAGTCGGCCGCGCAGCAGGAGATCTGGAGGCGGGTGGCGTACCAGGTGCCGTCGGGGTCGCGGGTGACGAACCCGGTCAGGCGTACCGCGCGGCCTGTCATCGACCCGCCGCTGTCGTATACGGCACGGGAGGTGAACTGGTTGAGCGTGAGGTCGACCGGGTCCCCGGCGGGCAGGGCGTCGAAGGTGCCGACTCGTTGGGCGATGCGCGCGGCCTCCTCGCGTTCGGCGCTGTACGAGCCGAGGGCGGGCGGTGGGAAGAGCAGCAGGGCCGCCGCTGGGATGGCCAGGAGCCAGCCGACTCGGGGGCCGCTGGTGTGGTCGTGGCCGTGGCCGTGGTTGGTGGACTCGTGCTCGTGCTCGTGCTCGTGTTCGTGTTCGTGCTTGGTCTCTTGTGGCTTTCTGGACGCGGTCCAGGCCGCTACGGCTCCCAGGAGGCCCAGCGTGATCAGCAGGCCGCCCGACAGGATCAGGTACGGGCGCAGGCTCGCCTTCACGTACCGCAGGTAGACCTCGCTGAACAGCGAGATCCTCAGCACCGCGGCCCCGCACAGGACCAACAGGCCCGCCTGGACGTTCCGCCTCACAGCAGCCACCACCCCACCAGCACACTGCTCGCCACCGCGACCACCCAGGTGGCCGCCGAGAAGCGGATCGCGAACGCGCGCCCGAACGTGCCCGACTGAAGCGCGATCAGCTTCAGGTCCACCATCGGGCCTACGACCATGAACGCGAGCCGCGCGGTCGGCGAGAAGCCCGTCAGGGAGGCCGCCACGAACTCGTCGGCCTCCGAACACACGCACAGCAGCACCGCGAGCACAGCGAGCAGCAGCACCGATAGCCACGGCGACTCCGTGAACGCGGCCAGCATCGAACCCGGCACCACGATGTTGAACGTCGCCGCGGCCGCCGAGCCCACCACCAGGAAGCCGCCCGCGTGCAGGAAGTCGTGTTGCACGCCGCCGCGGAACTCCCCCCAGCGGTCCCCGGGGCTCGTAGGCGTCTGAGCCGCCGGGCGGCGCCCGCGCGGCGGCAGCCACTTGTCGCTGCCGAAGCGGACCCACAGCCAGCCCATCACCACGGCCGTGGCCAGCGAGGCGACGAGGCGGCCGACGACCATCTCCGGGCTGTCCGGGAAGGCGATGGACGTGGCCACGAGGACCACCGGGTTGATGGCTGGCGCCGACAGCAGGAAGGCCAGCGCGGCCGCCGGGGCGACCCCGCGCCGCATCAGGCTGTCGGCCACGGGCACCGACGCGCACTCGCAGCCCGGCAGGACGACACCGGCCGCACCCGCGACGGGCACGGCCAGCGCCTGGTTCCTGGGCAGCAGGCGGCGGAAGACCTGTTCCGGCACGAAGGCGCCGATCGCCGCCGACACCAGCGTGCCGAGCATCAGGAACGGCACGCCCTGGACGACCACGGCCGTGAACACCGTCCACCACGCCGCCACCGCCGGTCCGTACCGGCCCCAGAGGTCCCACGCGAACATCGGTCCGAGCACGCTCGCCACAGTGGCGATCACCAGCAGCGCGGTCCCGCCGACCACCACGTAGACGAGACCGCGTGCGGCCAGGCGCGCCCCGTCAGCCACACGTCGCAGGTCACGCCCATGACGGCCCCGGTCACGGCGCACGTCTGAGCGCACGTCTGAGTGCACGTCACCGCGCACGTCCGGGCGCACCTCGCCGTGCACGTCCGGGCGAACCGCGCCGCGCACGTCCGGGCGCACCGCGCGGCGGCTCTCCTGCTCGTCCACGTCCGGAGAGTAGCGGTCCTGGCCCCCGCCCCCTCCCCTAGGGTCCGCTCAGCGGCGGCGCAGCAACACCGCCGTGAACTGCTGCGACGTGCCCCACGGCGTGAGGTGGTCCTCGCCTGCGGTGTCGACCAGCTCGTAGCCGGGGAACTGGGCGGCGAGTTCGGCGTGGGTGTAGCGGACGATGGGCAGGCCGCTACAGGTGGTGGGGCCGTCCGGGCCGAAGGTGGCCACCACGAGCCAGCCGCCCGGCCGCAGTGAGCGCTCCAGCGAGGCGAGGTAGTCGGCGCGCTCCTCGGGCTCGGTGAGGAAGTGGTAGACCGCGCGGTCGTGCCACAGGGCGTACGTGCGGCCCATCCGCAGGTCGAGTACGTCAGCCATGGTGAGCACGACGTCGGCCCCGGCCGGGCCGAGCCGGTCCCGGACGGTGGCCAGGGCGGTGGTGGAGAGGTCGACCGCCGTCAGGTCCCGGTAGCCGCGTTCGAGCAGGTGGTCCACGAGGGTGGACCACCCGGCGCCGACGTCGATGATCGGCTCCTCGCAGCCGAGTCCTGTCTGGTCCACCAGGCCCAGGGAGAGCCCCGGGACCGACTGCCACCAGGACACTCCGTCGACGTCCTTGCTGTGGTGGACGTCTTCCCAGTACTCCGTCCGGGTCGCTGAGTTGTCGGGGCGCGATGTGCCGTGCTGGGTCATGGTGGTGAGCGTAGACCGGGTGGGGAGAGCCTGTGTCTGAACCCCCGTCGTTCGCGCGGAGCGCGGGCGCAGCGGCGGTCGGTGCGTGCCCTCGGCGTGCGGGGTCGCAGGTCATGTGGCGGAGCCACCTGTCCTGCGGCGCCGTGCGGCGAGGGTGCGTGCCGGGCGTCGGGGCGCAGGCGGGGGTTCAGACACAGGCTCTCAGGCCCGGCAGTACGACGAGTCGGCGTCCGGGTTGGCGTCAGCGTTTCGTAAGGAGCGATCCGATGCGGGGCCTGCCCGCCGTCACTACGGTGACAGCATGGTCGAACAGGCACATGCTGGTCAGAAGCCTCAACCCGGCGGGCCCCTCGGCGAGGTCGGGGCGCTCGTCGACGGCGGTGACATGGACTGCGGCAGCGGTCTGCTGCTGCTGATTACCCGCGCGATGCGGCGGCTCGAAGCCGGGCAGCTGCTCGGTGTCCGCAGCGCGGAGGTCAGTGTCGTCACCGACCTGCCCGCCTGGGCCGATCTGATCGGGCATGAGGTCGTCACCGAGGTCGCCGAATCGGCCGACGGGCCCTGGTGGTTCGCCGTACGCAAGGCGGGCAGGCCCGCTGCGGCGGTCACGGTGTTCACTCCGGGTGAGCGGATGCCGGTGGGCCGACGGCTGTGGATCTACACGAACTTCGACTGCAACCTGGCGTGCGCCTACTGCTGTGCCGAGTCGTCCCCGAAGGCGGCCGCCCGGCGCTTTGGCACGGACCTCGCCACCGAGGTGTTCGGGGAGTTCACGGCCCAGGGCGGGCGGGAGGTGCTCTTCACCGGTGGTGAGCCCTTTATGCACCCCGAGCTCGGTGCCCTGATCGCGGCGGCGGACGGTCTGGAGCGCACCGTACTGACCAACGGGATGATCTTCGGCAAGGGCACCCGCCGGGAGACCCTCGAGAACCTGGACCGCGATGTGGTCCTCCAGATCAGCCTCGACTCGGCCACCCCCGAGGTGCACGACCGGCAGCGCGGCGCGGGCTCGTGGAATCGGGCGGTCGACGGCATCACGCTGGCGCGCTCGCTCGGATTCCGGGTACGGGTGGCCGCCACGCTGTACGACGAGGACCCCCAGGGCGTCGAAGCGCTGCACCACCGGCTCGACGCGGCCGGGATCGCGATGCCGGACCGGATCATCCGGCCGGTGGCCCATGAGGGCTTCGCCGACAAGGGCGTACATGTCTCCCTTGAGGGTCTTGAGCCCGAGCCGACGCTCACGGCGGACGGCGCCTGGTGGCATCCCGTGGCGGTCACCGATCCGCATATGCGGATCGCCGACGCCCCGCTGCCGTTGTCCGAGGTCTTCGGCGTCGTACGGGACACGCTCGCCGTCCAGGACGCCGCCGCCCAATCGGGACGTGAGGTGTTCCGCTGTGCCTGACACTCGCTCACTGCTCGCGCCCGTACGGTGGCTGCTGGCCCCCGCGACCGACGAGGTCCGTCGCGAACAGGCCTACGCCGCCGTCTTCCTGCGCGTCCTGCTCGGTCTGATGTGGCTCTACAACGTGGTGTGGAAGCGGCCACCGGACTTCGGCGAAGACGCCGACAAGGGGCTCTTCCACTTCACGTCCTTCGCCGTGAGCGACCCGGTGTTCCCGCCGTACAGCTGGGTCGTGGAGCATGCCGTACTGCCCAACATCGAGGTATTCGGCTGGCTGGTGCTGCTGGTCGAGACCGCCCTCGCGGTGCTGCTGGTGACGGGTGCCTGGGTGCGGGTGGCCGCCGCGCTGGGGGTGGCCCAGTCCGTGGCGATCGGGCTCTCGGTGGCGTTCGCGCCGAACGAATGGCCCTGGTCGTACTGGCTGATGATCGGCGCGCATGTGGTGATCCTGTTCTCCTCGGCCGGGCGGGTGTTCGCCGTCGACGCGGTACGGGCCCGGGTGGGCTCCGCCCGGACGCTCGGCCTCGTGTGGGGAGCGGTCGCGGTGGTCGTGGGCGCCTACAGCGTGGTGGCGTCGGCCGATGAGCCGCTCGCCCGGCTGGGTTCCGGCCTGGCGTCCACCGACTGGTCGCTCAGCCTCGGCAGGTACAACCTCGTCGGCGGACTGGTGCTGCTCGTGGTTGGTGCCCTGGTGCTGGTGGTCGCCCGAAGTCAGCTCGCCGTACTGGGCTGGGCGGCGGCGGCCGTCGGTGTGGCGGGCGCGGTGTCGCTGTACGCGCAGATCGGGTTCAGCGATCCGCTCCTGGGCGGCTCCGCGACCTCGGCGGCCTTCCTGCTGTCCGTCGCGCTGGTCGGCGGGGTGATGGCCCACGCCGGGCGCCGGACGTCGCCGGGCGTCGCCGCGTGACCGACATCCCGGCCCTCCCGATAACCACCCTCCCGATAACCACTCCGGAACCACTCCGGAACCACTCAGGACAAGGAAGTGCGCATGCCTCAGAGGCCGATAGGCCGTCGCGGTCTGCTCCTCGGCGCCGGAGCGACGCTGCTGCTGAGCGCCTGCGGCAGCGGCAGCGGCAGCGGAGCCGGAGCGGACGCGCGCCCCCTCGGGATCGCCGCCATCCCCGACCAGGACCCGGAGCTGCTGGGCAGGCTCTACCCCGCCGTGGCCAAGCGGTTCGCCGACGCGACCGGCCTCGACGTGGTCTACCGTCCTGTCACCGACTACACCGCCGTAGTACGCGCCTTCGAGATCGGCGACGTACACCTGGCCTGGATGGGCGGGCTGACCGGCGTCCAGGCGCGCGAGCGCAGGCCGGGCTCCACCGCCCTCGCGCAACGCGACATCGACGCCGACTTCCGCAGTCTCTTCATCGCCCACAGCAGTGCGGGGCTGCGGCCGTTCACGACGATGGACGGGCTGCGCGGCCTCGCGGGGCACACCCTCACCTTCGGCAGCGAAACGTCCACCTCCGGGCGGCTGATGCCCGAGTACTTCATGCGGCAGGCCGGACTCAAGACGAGCGCGCTGCGCGGCACAGCGGGCTTCTCCGGCTCGCACGACGCCACCATCGAACTCGTTGCCAGCGGCAGCTTCGAGACCGGAGCCGTCAACGAACAGGTCTGGAAGTCCACCGTCGCGGCAGGCGACGTCGACGAGAGCAAGGTGGCCGTGCTGTGGCGCACCCCCGGCTACGCCGACTACCACTGGCTTGCCCGCCCGGACCTCGACAAGACCTTCGGCGACGGCACCAGCGAGAAGGTGCTGGACCTGCTCCTGGGGCTCGACCACCGCGACGCCGAGGACGCCGAGCTGCTGAAGCTCTTCGGCGCCAAGTCGTTCGTACGGACCAGGAATTCGGCCTACGACCAGATCGAGGACGTGGCCCGCGACCTGGGGCTGCTGCGGTGACCGACGCCACGCCGGTCCTCAGGCTCAGCGGCGCGGGACACCGGTTCGGCTCGCACGAGGCGCTGCGCGCGCTGGACCTCACCGTCCACGCGGGGGAACGCGTAGCGGTACTCGGCACCAGCGGCGCCGGTAAGAGCACCCTGCTGGCCCTGCTCAACGGATCACTGGAGCCGACCACGGGCACCCTGGAGGTCTTCGGCGAGAACCCGGCACGGCTGCCGGCCGCACGGCGGCGGCTGCTCCAGCAGCGCATCGGCTCGGTCAGCCAGCACCTCGCCCTGATCGAGCAGGTACGGGTGCTGCACAACGTCAACGCGGGCCGCCTCAGCCAGTGGAGCACGCCCCGCGCGCTGGCCTCGCTGGTCTGGCCGCGTTCGCTCGACGTGGTACGGGACGCGCTCGACCGCGTCGATCTGGGCTGGGCGCTGCACGAACGCACCGAGCGGCTGTCGGGCGGCGAGCGGCAGCGGGTGGCCATCGCCCGGCTGCTGGTGCAGTCGCCGGACCTGGTGGTGGCCGACGAGCCCGTCTCCAGTCTCGACCCGGTGCGCGCCGCGGGAATCCTCGGCCTGCTCGGCACCGGAACGGCCGTCCGTACGCTCGTGGTCAGCCTGCATCAGCCCGCGCTCGCCCGCGAGCACTGCACGCGTGTGGTGGGCCTGCGCCACGGTGAGATCGTCCTCGACAGCCCGGCCGCCGACGTGAGCGACGCGGCCCTGCACCAGCTGTACACGCTCACATGACGCTCCGACTCAGCGCCCCGCCGCCCCAGGCGGCCGCGTCCACACAGGGGCGAAAGGCCGTCAGCGGAGGGACGGTACTGCTCCGCAAGCTCAGCGCGCTGGTGGCCGTGACCGCCCTGCTGCTCTGGGCCGTGCGGCGGGCCCTCCCCGCGGGGAGCGATCTGGTCAACTGGGGCGGCCTGGCCCTGCTCGACGACCTCGCGGCCACCGTACTGCGCCCCTCCCTGGAACCCGACTTCCTCCAGGTGGTGCTGGAGGCGACGGCGACGACGCTCGCGCTGGCCCTCCTCGGGACGGCCGGGGCGCTGGTGCTGGGTCTGGTCGGCGGGCTGATCCTCAGCGATGTGGCGTGGGGTGACGCGCCGCCTTGGCCGGTACGGGTGGGGCGGCTGGTGTTGCGCGGCGTGCTGGTGGCCGTTCGCTCGGTTCACGAGTTGGTGTGGGCGCTGCTCTTCGTCAGCGTGCTCGGCCTCGACCCGCTCGTCGCGGTCCTGGCGCTCACCCTGCCGTTCGGGGCGCAGAGCGCCCAGGTCTTCGGCGAGACCTTCGACAGCGTGCCGGACGCGCCGCTACGGGCGCTGCGCACCGCCGGGGCCCGGCCGTTCTCCGCCCTGGCCTACGCCCTGCTGCCGGGTACGGCGCCGCTGCTGCTGTCGTACTCCTTCTACCGGTTCGAGTGCGCGCTGCGGTCCGCGGTCGTGCTCGGGGTCGCTGGGGTCGGCGGCCTGGGATTCGAGCTCACCGTGAGCCTCCAGTCCCGTAACTGGGGCGAGGTCTGGACGCTGGTCGCGACGCTCCTCGCGCTCGCGGGAGTGGTCGAGCTGTGGAGCAATCGCGTCCGCTCCGATGTCGCCGTGGTGACCTGCGCCGACTGGTCGGTCGGACACGAGCGGCCGCGCGAGGCGGGCCAGTCGGCAAAGGGGCAGGCGGCAAAGGGGCAGGCGGCAAAGGGGCAGGCGCCGAAGGGCCGGTCGCCCGATGGGCTGTCGCGCTCGACCCGCTGGTCCCTGATGCTGGTGCTGCCGACGGTCGTCCTCGCCTGGTGGTGGGTCGGCCTCTCCCCGGCCGGGCTCACCTCGCCCCGCACCCACGAGCTCACCGCTCAACTGATCGGCGACATGTGGCCGCCCGAACTCCCCGACGGCGGTATGCGGGTGCTGGCCGACGCCACCTTCGACACCCTGGCCATGGCCGTACTCGCCATGGTGGTGGCCGTCGTGATCACACTGCTGGTGGGCCCCTGGGCGAGCCGCCCGCGAGCCGACCGCCGTGGCCCCGCGGCCTGGGGCCGATGGACCGCCTGGTGGGTGTCCCGGCTGCTGCTCCTGGTGTTGCGGTCGATCCCCCCGACGGTGTGGGCCGTGGTCGCGCTGCTGGCTCTCTTCCCCGGCGTACTGCCCGGGGCGCTGGCGCTGGGGCTCTACACCGGGGGCGTTCTCGGCCGGCTGGTCGCCGAGGCCTGGGAGACGATGGATCTGCGGCCCCGGGACTCGTTGCGCGACTCCGGCGTACCCCGCGTGGTCGCGGCCGTGGCGTCCGTGGCACCGCCGTCCGCGAACCATCTGCTCACGTACACGCTCTACCGGTTCGAGATCTGCGTACGCGACACCGCCATCGTCGGTGTCGTCGGCGCGGCGGGTCTTGGCCGACTCCTCAGCGAACGCCTCGGGGCCTTCGACTTCTCCGTGGTCACCAGCGTCCTGCTGGCATCGCTGCTGGTCAGCCTCACGGTCGAGTGCGTCGGACGCCGACTGCGGCGCGCGCTGCGGACCTAGCGACAAGGCGACAAGGCGACAAGGCGACAAGACGCCGAGGCGGGCGGGCGCGGTCTGCGCGCCCGCCCGTCGGTCACTCGCCCGTCGGTCACTCGCCCGTCGTCGTCACTCGCCCTCGAGGTCCCCCTCCGTCTCCAGGTACACCTGCCGCAGCGCCTCCAGCACCGCCGGGTCCGGCTTCTCCCACATCCCGCGCGACTGCGCCTCCAGCAGCCGCTCGGCGATGCCGTGCAGGGCCCACGGGTTGGCCTGCTGGAGGAAGTCGCGGTTGGTGGGGTCCAGGACGTACGTCTCGGTGAGCTTGTCGTACATCCAGTCGGCGACCACGCCCGTGGTGGCGTCGTAGCCGAAGAGGTAGTCGACGGTGGCGGCGAGTTCGAAGGCGCCCTTGTAGCCGTGGCGGCGCATCGCCTCGATCCACTTGGGGTTGACCACCCGGGCGCGGAAGACGCGGGAGGTCTCCTCGACGAGCGTGCGGGTGCGGACCGTCTCCGGGCGGGTGGAGTCGCCGATGTACGCCTCCGGGGCCGTCCCGCGCAGTGCGCGGACGGTGGCGACCATGCCGCCGTGGTACTGGAAGTAGTCGTCCGAGTCCGCGATGTCGTGCTCGCGGGTGTCCGTGTTCTTCGCGGCGACCGCGATCCGCTGGTACGCCGTCTCCATCTCCTCGCGGGCCGGGCAGCCGTCGAGTTCGCGGCCGTAGGCGTAGCCGCCCCAGACCGTGTAGACCTCGGCGAGGTCGGCGTCGGTGCGCCAGTCGCGGGAGTCGATGAGCTGGAGCAGTCCGGCGCCGTACGTGCCGGGGCGGGAGCCGAAGATACGGGTGGTGGCCCGGCGTTCGTCGCCGTGGACCGCCAGGTCGGCCTGGGTGTGGGCGCGGACGAAATTGACGTCCGCGGGCTCGTCCAGGGACGCGGCCAGCCGTACGGCGTCGTCAAGCAGCCCGATCGTGTGCGGGAAGGCGTCGCGGAAGAAGCCGGAGATGCGCAGCGTGACGTCGACGCGGGGGCGCCCCAACTCCTCGTACGGGATGGGCTCCAGGCCCGTGACGCGGCGCGAGGCGTCGTCCCAGACCGGGCGGATGCCGAGCAGGGCCAGGGCTTCGGCCACATCGTCGCCCGCCGTGCGCATCGCGCTTGTCCCCCACAGCGAGAGGCCGACCGAGGTGGGCCAGTCGCCGTTGTCGGTGCGGTAGCGCTCCAGGAGGGAGTCGGCGAGTGCCTGGCCGGTCTCCCACGCGAGGCGGGACGGGACCGCCTTGGGGTCGACGGAGTAGAAGTTGCGGCCCGTCGGAAGGACGTTGACCAGGCCGCGCAGCGGGGATCCTGAGGGGCCTGCCGGGACGAAGCCGCCGTTCAGGGCGTGGACCGCGTGGCCCAGTTCCGCCGTGGTCCCGGCGAGCCGCGGAACGACCTCGCGAGCGGCGAACTCCAGGATGGCGGCGACCTGTTCGCCCTGGTCGGTGGGGACGGCCGCCAGGTCCCAGCCCGCGTCGTCCATCGCCTGGACGAGCGCGCGGGCCTGTGCCTCGGTGGCATCGGCGGCCGTACGGCCCGGTGCCGACTCGTCCAGACCCAGGGCCTCGCGCAGGCCGGGAAGTGCCGAGGAGCCGCCCCAGATCTGGCGGGCGCGCAGGATGGCGAGGACCAGGTTGACCCGGTCGGCGCCGGCCGGCGGATTGCCGAGTACGTGCAGACCATCGCGGATCTGGGCGTCCTTGACCTCGCACAGCCAGCCGTCGACGTGCAGCAGGAAGTCGTCGAAGCCGTCGTCGTCCGGGCGGTCGGCGAGGCCCAGGTCGTGGTCCAGCTTCGCGGCCTGGATGAGGGTCCAGATCTGGGCGCGGATCGCCGGGAGTTTCGCCGGGTCCATGGAGGAGATCTGGGCGTATTCGTCGAGGAGTTGCTCCAGGCGCGCGATGTCGCCGTACGACTCGGCGCGGGCCATCGGCGGGACCAGGTGGTCGATCAGCGTGGCGTGCACGCGGCGCTTGGCCTGGGTGCCCTCGCCCGGGTCGTTGACCAGGAAGGGGTAGATCAGCGGCAGGTCACCGAGCGCGGCGTCGGGGCCGCAGGCGGCGGACAGGCCCGCGTTCTTGCCGGGCAGCCACTCCAGGTTGCCGTGCTTGCCGAGGTGGATCATCGCGTCGGCACCGAAGCCGCCGTCGTCGGCGGAGGCCGCGATCCAGCGGTAGGCGGCCAGGTAGTGGTGCGAGGGCGGCAGGTCGGGGTCGTGGTAGATGGCGATGGGGTTCTCGCCGAAGCCGCGCGGGGGCTGGATCAGGATGAGCAGATTGCCGCGGCGCAGGGCGGCGAGGACGATGTCGCCCTCCGGGTTGCGGCTGCGGTCGACGAACATCTCGCCCGGTGCCGGGCCCCAGTGCTCCTCGACGGCGGAGCGCAGTTCCGCGGGCAGTGTGTCGTACCAGCGGCGGTAGTCCGCGGCCGGGATACGGACCGGGTTGCGGGCCAGCTGCTCGTCGGTGAGCCAGTTCTGGTCGTGGCCACCCGCCTCGATCAGCGCCCGGATCAGCTCGTCGCCGTCACCGGACGCGAGGCCCGGGATGTCCTCGGCCGGGCCGAAATCGTAGCCCTCGTCGAGGAGTCGGCGCAGCAGCGCCACCGCGCTGGCGGGGGTGTCCAGGCCGACCGCGTTACCGATCCGGGAGTGCTTGGTCGGGTACGCGGACAGGACCAGGGCGAGGCGCTTGCTGGCGGCCGGGATGTGCTTGAGGCGTGCGTGGCGTACGGCGATTCCGGCGACGCGGGCGGCGCGCTCGGGGTCGGCCACGTACGCGGGAAGGCCGTCGGCGTCGATCTCCTTAAAGGAGAACGGCACGGTGATCAGGCGGCCGTCGAACTCGGGTACGGCGATCTGGCTGGCGGCGTCCAGCGGCGAGACGCCCTCGTCGCTCTCCTCCCAGGCGGTCCGCGAGCCGGTGAGGCACAGGGCCTGGAGGATCGGGACGTCCAGGCCGGTGAGGGCGCCCGCGTCCCAGGACTCGTCGTCGCCGCCCGCGGATGCCTCGGCGGGCTTGGTGCCGCCCGCCGCGAGGACGGTGGTCACGATGGCGTCGGCGGCCCGCAGTGCGTCGATCAGCTCCGGCTCGGGGGCGCGGAGGGACGCCACGTACAGCGGAAGGGGCCGTCCGCCCGCGTCCTCGATGGCGTCGCACAGCGAGCTGATGAAGGCGGTGTTGCCGCTCATGTGGTGGGCGCGGTAGTAGAGCACGGCGACCGTCGGGCCTGTGACGTCCCGTGCCTCATCCGCCTCCCGTGCCTCGCGGTCCAGTGGGCCCCAGGTGGGGGCGGGCGCGGGCGGGTCGAAGCCGTGGCCGGTGAGCAGCACGGTGTCGGAGAGGAAGCGGGCGAGCTGTTCGAGGTTGCCGGGGCCGCCGTGCGCGAGGTAGGCGTGCGCCTCGGCCGCGATGCCGATCGGGACCGTGGAGGCGGCCATCAGCTGGGCGTCGGGGGCCTGTTCACCGGTGAGCACGACAACCGGCAGACCGCTCGCGGTGAGCTGGTCGAGGCCGTCCTGCCAGGCACGGACCCCGCCCAGGAGGCGTACGACGACCAGGTCGACGCCGTCGAGCAGGGCCGGGAGGTCGTCGAGCGCGAGCCGGGAGGGGTTGGCGAAGCGATAGGTCACCGGGCCGGTCGCGGCGCGCGCGCTGAGCAGGTCGGTGTCGGACGTCGACAGGAGCAGGAGCATGCGGCGGCGGCCTTCCTCGGGGTGTCCGCGCCCCGGGGTTGTGTCGGAATGGGGTTTCCCCTGCTCTGGCGACTCCGCGCGAATCGGTCGAATCGAGCGAAGTCAAGAGCGTGGGGAAGGGAGTTCCTGGCTCACCCGGCCACCGTCCTGACGGACTGAGGCCGAGCTCACAGTGGCGGGACCGCGCCGGATTCACACCGGGCTTCCTCCCCTGTCGCCGTGGTGGCGTTGGCGGACCGCGTGATCCACCGAGGGTCATAGTAAGGGCGAGGGGAAGCGCTGGGGGGCGAGGGGAGGCGACGGGAAGCTATGGCCCAAGCGCGGAGCTTACGGTTCGTGTGATGGTCGGTATGCTCGCCGCCATGCCCACCGCCCCCGCAGGTTCTCCGCGCCCTGACGCGATGCGTCCACGGCAGCGCGACGACGCCTGTCCAGGAGCTTTGCGTCTGCATAGCGCGGACGATGGCGCGCTCGCCCGTGTCCGGATTCCGGGCGGTGTGCTGACGGCGCGGCAGGCGCTGGCCCTGGGGGACGCGGCCAGGCGGCTCGGCGACGGAGACCTCCACCTCACCTCGCGCGGCAACGTGCAGTTGCGCGGGCTGGACAGCGGGGATGGCCTGGAGCTGGCCGAGTTGCTTGACGCGGCGGGACTGCTGCCGTCCCGCGCCCACGAGCGGGTGCGCAACATCGTCGCCTCGCCGCTCTCCGGGCTCGACGGACAGGGGCTTGTGGACGTACGGCTGTGGCTGCACGCCCTGGACGCGATGCTGTGCGAGAGCGAAGCTGCGATCGCGTTGTCGGGCCGTTTCCTGTTCGCCATCGACGACGGGCGGGGGGATGTGGCGGCGCTCGGCGCCGACATCGCCCTGCGGGCGGCGGGAGGTGAGTGCGCGTGGGTATCGATCGGTTCGGAGACGCTTACCGTCGCTACGGAGGATGCTCCCCGGGCCGCGCTGCTGGCCGCCGAGGCGTTCGTCACAGCGAGCGCGGCGGGCGAGGCGGGCGAGGCGAGTCAGGGACGCGCCTGGCGGATGGGGGAGCTGCCCGGCGGTCCCGAGGAGTTGGCGCGCGAGGTCGTACGACGGCTGCCTACGGCCGCGCGATCCGCCGAGGCTCCGCGCGGTACGGGGGTCCTGGGTCCCGCCGCTGCTCCGGGTCCCGCTGCTCCCGGTCCCGCGCCGGGCGTCATCACCGGTCCCGGCGGCAGGCGGTCGCTGTCCGTACTGGCCCCCCTGGGCAAGCTCACCGGTGAACAGTGGGATGCCCTCACCCAGCACGGCGGCGAGCTGCGGCTGACTCCTTGGCGGGGCATCGTCCTGCCGGACGTGGCCGCCCATGGGGTGCCCGCTCTGGAAGCCCTGGAAGCTCTGGAGGCTGTGGGCCTGGTCACCGACCCAGCCTCACCCTGGGTTGGTGCGGGTGCCTGCGTCGGTCGTCCCGGCTGTGCCAAGTCCCTGGCGGATGTCCGTACGGACGCGGCGGCGGCCCTCGACAGCGAAGGCGCCGGTACGAACCCGCTGCCCGTGTACTGGTCGGGCTGCGAACGCCGCTGCGGCCGACCGCGCGGCGACCACGTCGACGTGGTCGCCCGCACGGACGGCTACCGGGTCACCGTCGTACGGGACGGATATCCCCGTACCACCGATGCCGCCGCCAGCGTGGCGGCGGCACGCACCACGAACGTCAACGGATGAGCGAGAGCACAGTGTTCGACTACGAGAAGGACGGCGCGGCCATCTACCGCCAGTCCTTTGCCACCATCCGCGCGGAGGCGGACCTCGCGGCCCTGCCCGCTGACGTCAGCCAGGTCGCGGTCCGGATGATCCACGCCTGCGGCATGGTCGACCTCGTACGCGACCTCGGCCACACCCCGGACGTGGTGGCCCGCGCCCGCGAGGCCCTGCGTGCGGGCGCGCCCATCCTCTGCGACGTGCAGATGGTGGCCAGCGGCGTGACCCGCAAGCGGCTGCCCGCCGACAACGACGTGCTGTGCACGCTCTCCGACCCGTCGGTCCCGGCACTCGCCGCGAAGATGGGCACCACGCGCACCGCCGCCGCCCTGGAGCTGTGGCGGGACCGCCTGGAGGGTGCCGTGGTCGCCGTCGGCAACGCGCCCACCGCGCTCTTCCGTCTGCTGGAGATGATCGAGGAAGGCGCGCCCCGTCCGGCCGCCGTCATCGGTGTGCCGGTTGGCTTCGTCGGCGCCGCCGAGTCCAAGGACGCCCTGGCCGCACACCCGTCGGGCCTGGAGCACCTGGTGGTACGCGGCCGTCTCGGCGGCAGCGCCATCGCCGCCGCCGCGCTCAACGCGATCGCGAGTGAAGAAGAGTGAGCGACAACGTGAGCGACAAGGTGAGTGGCAACGTGAGCGCCGACGCGAGCGGCAAGCTGTACGGCGTCGGGCTCGGCCCCGGTGACCCGTCCCTGATGACCGTCCGGGCCGTCGAGGTCATCGCCGAAGCGGACGTGATCGCGTACCACAGCGCCCGGCACGGCCGGTCCATCGCCCGCTCGATCGCGGCGAAGCACCTGCGCGCCGACCACGTCGAAGAGCGCCTGGTCTACCCGGTGACGACGGAGACCACGGACCACCCCGGCGGCTACAAGGGCGCCATGGAGGAGTTCTACGCCGAGGCGTCGGCCCGGCTCGCCGTACACCTGGACGCGGGCCGGACGGTCGCGGTGCTCGCGGAAGGCGACCCGCTCTTCTACGGCTCCTACATGCACATGCACAAGCGACTGGCCGACCGGTACGACACCGAGGTGATCCCCGGAGTCACCTCCGTGTCCGCCGCGGCGGCCCGCCTTGGCACCCCGCTGGCTGAGGGCGAGGAGATCCTCACCATCCTGCCGGGCACGCTGCCCGAGGACGAGCTGACCGCGCGCCTCGCCGCGACGGACACGGCCGTGGTGATGAAGCTGGGGCGTACGTTCCCCAAGGTGCGCCGTGCGATGGAGGGTTCGGGGCGGCTGGGCGAGGCCCGGTATGTCGAGCGGGCCACCATGGACGGGGAGCGGGTCGCCGAGTTCGCTGACGTGGACGCGGAGTCGGTGCCGTACTTCTCGGTGGGTGTGCTGCCGAGCCGGGTCGACGTCGAGCGGCCCGCGACGCGGGAGCGGGGTGAGGTCGTGGTGGTCGGGACCGGCCCGGCTGGTCCGCTGTGGCTGACGCCCGAGACGCGGGGTGCCATCGCCGCCGCCGACGACCTCGTCGGCTACACCACGTATCTGGACCGGGTGCCGGTACGGCCCGGTCAGGTCCGGCACGGCTCGGACAACAAGGTGGAGTCGGAACGCGCCGAGTTCGCGCTCGACCTCGCCCGGCGCGGGCGGCGGGTCGCGGTGGTCTCCGGCGGCGATCCGGGGATCTTCGCGATGGCCACGGCCGTGCTGGAGGTCGCCGCCCAGCCGGAGTACCTGGACGTCCCGGTGCGGGTGCTGCCGGGCGTGACCGCCGCCAACGCGGCCGCCGCCCGCGCGGGCGCCCCGCTCGGGCACGACTACGCCACGGTCTCCCTGTCCGACCGGCTCAAGCCATGGGAGGTCATCGCCGAGCGGCTGCGCGCCGCCGCCTCGGCGGACTTGGTGCTGGCGCTCTACAACCCCGGTTCCCAGAGCCGTACCTGGCAGGTGGGCAAGACCCGCGAACTTCTGCTGGAGCACCGGGCGCCGGACACGCCGGTGGTGGTCGCGCGGGACGTGGGCGGCTCCGGCGAGCGGGTCCGGATCGTACGGCTGGCCGACCTGGACCCGGCCGAGGTCGACATGCGTACGGTGCTGCTGGTCGGCTCCTCACAGACGCGGGTCGTACGGCGCGGGGACGGCGAGGAGATCGTCTGGACACCCCGCCGCTACCCGGAGGCCTGAACCGTCGCGGCGCCGCACTCGAAGACGCGCTCTCAGGCGGCGCCGCCCTGGTCCAGGCGTTCCTGGAGCCAGCGCAGCGCCTCCGTGGGGTCGGCGGCGACGGGCACGCCCTCCGGGACGGGCGGCCTGCGGACCACGACCACGGGCAGCCCGGCCTCGCGCGCGGCCGTGAGCTTCGGCGCCGTGGCCGCTCCCCCGCTGTCCTTCGTCACCACGACGTCGACGCGGTGGCGGCGCAGCAGCTCGCGCTCCCCGTCGAGGGTGAAGGGGCCGCGGTCGAGCAGCACCTCCATCCGGGGCGGGTGCGGGGGTTCGGGCGCGTCGACCGACCGTACGAGGAACCACAGGTCGTCCGCCGCGGGGTGCGCGAACGCGGCCAGGCCCATCCGCCCGGTGGTGAGGAACACCCGGCTGCCCAGCGTGGGCAGCAGCTCCGCGGCCTCCGCCAGCGAGCCGACCTCGTGCCACCGGTCGCCCGCACCGGGGACCCAGCCGGGTCGCCGCAATGCGAGCAGGGGAACATGGGTGGCGGCGGCGGCCCGCGCCGCGTGGAAACTGATGGTCCCGGCGAAAGGGTGGGTGGCGTCGATGAGCACGTCCACCTCGTGCTCGCGCAGCCAGGCCGCCATCCCGTCGGCCCCGCCGAAGCCACCGACGCGCACCTCGCCCGGTGGCAGTCGGGGGCTGGCGACCCGCCCGGCGAGTGAACTGGTCAGTTTCAGGCCACCGTCGCTCGCGGAGTGCAGCAGCTCGGCCAGTTGGCGGGCTTCCGTCGTTCCGCCCAGTATCAGTACGTGCATGAAAGCCCGGGTCCGTTCATGAGTGGTGAGGCACACAGCGGTGGTGAGGCGCAGGGTGTCCCCGAGGCGCAGGGTGGACGTGCCGCCCAACTCAAGCACACCGGTCTGCGCCCCGGCTGGACGACCGGCGCCTGCGCGACCGCGGCCACGACAGCCGCGTACACCGCCCTGCTGACCGGCGACTTTCCCGACCCGGTGACCATCACCCTGCCCAAGGGGCACACGCCGTCGTTCGCGCTGGCCGCCGAGGAGCTGGCCGACGGGCACGCGATGGCGGGGATCGTCAAGGACGCGGGTGACGACCCGGACGTCACCCACGGCGCGCTGGTCCGGGCCACGGTGCGGCGGCTGCCGGCCGGAGCCGGAGTGGTCTTCCAGGCCGGTCCCGGCGTGGGCACCATCACGCGCCCGGGCCTGCCCCTGCCGGTGGGCGAGCCCGCCGTCAACCCGGTCCCCCGCCAGCTGATGCGCGACCACGTCGCCGAGGTCGCCGCCCGGCACGGCGGCACCGGCGACGTCGAGATCACCGTCTCCGTCGACCATGGCGAGGAGATCGCCCGCTCCACCTGGAACCCGCGCCTGGGCATCCTCGGCGGCCTCTCCATCCTGGGCACCACCGGGATCGTGGTGCCGTACTCGTGCTCGGCGTGGATCGACTCGATCCGGCGCGGCGTGGACGTGGCCCGCGCGGCCGGGCGCTCGCATGTCGCCGGGTGCACCGGCTCGACGTCCGAGAAGACGGTCGTCGCCGAGTACGCGCTCCCCGAGGACGCCCTGCTGGACATGGGCGATTTCGCGGGCGCGGTACTCAAGTACATCAGCCGCCACCCGGTGGACCGGCTGACGATCTGCGGCGGCTTCGCCAAGCTCTCCAAGCTGGCCGCGGGCCACCTCGACCTGCACTCCGGCCGCTCCCAGGTCGACAAGGGCTTCCTCGCCGAGCTGGCCCGGCGCGGCGGCGCGGACGACGCACTGGCCACGGAGGTGGCGGGCGCCAACACCGGACTCGCCGCGCTCCAGCTGTGCCTGGCGGCCGGGGTGCCGCTCGGCGACCTCGTGGCGGCGGCGGCCCGCGACGAGGCCCTCGCCGTGCTGCGCGGGGCGCCGGTCGCGGTCGACGTGATCTGCGTCGACCGGGCGGGCACGGTGGTGGGCCGCAGCGCGGTGGCGTAACGACCGCGCCGCTGTCCACCTGACTACCTGACTACCTGTCTGCCGTCAGCAGACGTGCCGATCCCGCTCAGGCGAGTACAGGTGGCTGTCCCCGAACTGCTCCGCCCCCAGCGTCCGCCCGACCATGATCACGGCGGTCCGCAGGATGCCCGCCTCCTTCACCTTCCCGGCGATCTCGTCGAGCGTGCCGCGGAGGATCAGCTCGTCGGGGCGGGAGGCGTAGGCGACGACGGCGGTGGGGCAGTCGGCGCCGTAGTGCGGGAGCAGTTCATCGACTACGCGATCCACGTACTGGACGGCGAGGTGCAACACGATCAGGGCGCCGCTCCGGCCGAGTGTGGCCAGGTCCTCACCCTCGGGCATGGCGGTGGCGCGCTGGGCGACGCGGGTGAGGATCACCGTCTGGCCGACGGTCGGCACGGTCAGTTCCCGCTTCAGGGCGGCGGCCGCGGCGGCGAAGGCGGGCACGCCGGGGACGACCTCGTAGGGCACGCCCTCGGCGTCCAGCCGCCGCATCTGCTCGGCGACCGCGCTGAACACGGACGGGTCGCCGGAGTGCAGCCGGGCCACGTCATGGCCCTCCTGGTGGGCGCGGAGCAACTCGGCGGTGATCTCGTCCAGGTTGAGCTGGGCGGTGTCCACCAGGCGGGCGCCTTGCGGGCATTCGGCCAGCAGTTCGCGCGGGACCAGGCTGCCCGCGTACAGGCAGACCTGGCAGGCGGCGAGCGTACGGGCGCCGCGCACCGTAATCAGGTCGGCGGCGCCGGGGCCAGCGCCGATGAAGTACACGGTCATCTGTTGTCCGCTCCTGGAAGGGGGTTGAGGGTCTTCTGGACGGCCCACTGGGTCACCGGCATCGCCTGCCGCCAGCCGGTGAACCCGCCGACGGGCACGGCGTGCGCCACCGCCAGTCGCACCAACTCGCCGCCATGGCGCCGGTAGGCGTCGGCGAGCAGCGCCTCGGACTCCAGCGTCACGGTGTTGGCGACCAGCCGACCGCCGACGGGCAGCGCGTCCCAGCACGCGTCGAGCAGACCGGGCGCGGTGAGCCCTCCGCCGACGAACACGGCGTCGGGGGACGGGAGTCCGGCCAGGACAGCGGGCGCGGCCGCACCGACGACACGTAGGGACGGCACGCCCAGCCGGTCGGCGTTACGCGTGATGCGCTCGGCCCGTACCGGATCGCGCTCGACGGTGACCGCCCGGCACGAGGGGTGCGCCCGCATCCACTCGATCGCGATCGACCCGGACCCACCGCCGACGTCCCACAGCAGCTCGCCCGGCGCGGGCGCGAGCGCGGCCAGGGTGGCGGCACGGATGTGCCGCTTGGTGAGCTGCCCGTCGTGTTCGTACGCGTCGTCCGGGAGTCCGGGCACGCCACCGAGCCGCAGCGCGTCCGGAGCCCGCCGGCACTCGACGGCGACGATATTGAGGGGATCACCGGGTGCCTGCGCCGCGGACCAGCCGTCAGCGGAGACCTCCCCCGTCATATGTTCCCGGGGTCCGCCGAGCTGCTCCATGACCCGCATCCGGCTCGGCCCGAAGCCACGCTCCCGCAGCAGCCCGGCGACCTCGCCAGGAGTACGGGCGTCCGCGCTGAGCACCAGCAGCCGCCGCCCGTCGTGCAGCGCCGCGGCGAGGCGGGCGGTGGGCCTGCCGACGAGCGTGACGACCTCGACGTCCTCCAGCGGCCATCCGGCGCGGGCCGCGGCATAGGAGACCGATGAGGGGTGCGGCAGCACCCGCGGGGCGTCGCCGAGCTCCTCGACGAGGGCGCGTCCGATGCCGTAGAACATCGGATCACCGCTGGCCAGCACGGCGACCCGGCGCCCCTCGTGCGCGGTGAGCAGCCCGGGAACGGCGGGACGCAACGGCGACGGCCAGACGACCCGCTCCCCCGCGCATTCCGGGGGCAGCAGAGCGAGTTGCCGTGCTCCTCCGATCAGCACCTCCGCGTCGCGCAGGGCGGCACGGGACGTGTCCGGGATGCCCTCCCACCCGTCGGCTCCGATCCCGACGACGGTCACGGCGGAGGACGGTCCTGACGGTCCTGGTCGTGCGGGGATCACTGCGCGGTACCTCGGCATTCGGGGGGCGACAGGCCCGCACTCTACTGACCCGCCGACTCTACTGGCCCGCCGCCCGCATCCCTGTGCCGGGTGTCGGGGTGGCTGGCGGGTGGGGTGGCTGGCGGCTCTGGGGGGACTACGCTAAAAAGGGCTTGTTGGGTTACCGATTGCCGCGAGCGAAGGTGGCCGCGCATGACAGTAGTGCAGAGGCCCGATGCCGTGGAACCTCTCGTTTCGCCGGTCAGTTCACACAACGAGTGGGACCCGCTGGAGGAGGTCATCGTCGGGCGTCTCGATGACGCGACGATTCCGTCCAGCCATCCGGTGGTGTCCTGCAATATCCCGCCATGGGCGGCGCGGTTGCTGGGGCTCGCCGCAGGTCGCAAGTATCCGCGCGTGCTGATCGAACGGGCGCAGCGGGAGCTCGACGCGTTCATCGAGCTGCTGGAGTCACTCGGCGTCGTCGTGACCCGGCCGGACGCGGTCGACCACAGTCAGTCGTTCAGCACTCCCGACTGGACGTCGCGCGGTTTCTGCAACACCTGTCCCCGGGACAGCATGCTGGTGATCGGTGACGAGATCATCGAGACCCCGATGGCGTGGCCGTGCCGATATTTCGAGACCCACTCGTATCGCCCGATCCTCAAGGACTACTTCCGGCGGGGGGCGCGCTGGACGGCGGCGCCGAGGCCGCAGCTCACCGACGCGTTGTTCGAGCCGGATTACCGTAGTCCGACCGCCGACGAGCCCATGCGCTATATCCTCACCGAGTTCGAGCCGGTGTTCGACGCGGCGGATTTCGTACGTGCGGGGCGCGATCTGTTCGTTACGCGAAGCAATGTCACCAACGGCATGGGCATCGAATGGCTGCGCCGCCATCTCGGCGATGGCTATCGCATCCACGAGGTCGAGAGCCAGTGCCGCGCGCCGATGCACATCGATACGACGTTTCTCTTGCTCGCGCCGGGCAAGGTGCTGGTCAATCCCGAGTACATCGACGTCGACCGGCTGCCCGACGTGCTGAGCTCCTGGGACGTGCTGATCGCCCCCGAGCCGAATCCGATCGACGAGCGCCTGCTCAGGGTCACCTCGATGTGCGGCAAATGGCTCAGCATGAACATTCTCATGATCGACGAGAAGCGGGTGATCGCGGAGCGGCATCACACCGAGATGCTGCGCGCGCTCGAACGGTGGGGGTTCGAGCCGATTCCCTGCGATCTGCTGCATTACGCGCCGTTCGGTGGCTCCTTCCACTGCGCGACGCTCGATATTCGACGCCGCGGCACACTCGAATCGTATTTCCCCTAATCCCTTAGCCCCCTAGCCGCTTAGCCTCTTAGCCTCTTATCCCCTTGATCCGTTACGGGGTGGAGCCCCGCCGCGCACCGCGGCGGAGCTTGCCCGCGAGAGGTCAGAGTGAGGTGCGGAAGGGGCCCGTCACCTCGTAGGTGATGCCGCCGCTGCTGGAACCGGAGGTGCCGCGCTGGGAGGAGAAGTAGAGGCGGTCGCCCGCCGGGTTGAAGGCCGGGCCGCAGATCTCGGAGGAGGACTGACCGGTGATGCGGAGGAAGGGGGCGACCACGTCGTCGGGCGTGATGACGCAGATCTCCATGTTGCCGCCGTCCTCGGCGACGTACAGGTCACCGACGCTCGCGCCGGTGATGTTGTCGACGCCGGTCAGGGGCGCACCGCTGACGTTGTCGTCGTACACGACGGCGAGGGTGTTGGCGGCGGCGTCGTAGGCCCACACCCGGTTGTCCCCCTTCGTGGTGAAGTAGCAGATGTCGGCGCGGTAGTGGCAGCCCTCGCCACCGTTGAACTTCTTGGCGCCTGAGACCTGTTTACGGGTGGTGGTGGGGTGGCCGTCGGGGTCGGGGACGTTGGCCCAGGAGAGGACGCCTGATATCTCTCTCAGCACCTGGAGGGTGCCCGACGACAGGTCGCCCCAGGTGTCCGGCACGAACCGGTAGAAGCAGCCGTCGCTCTTGTCCTCGGTCAGGTAGATGACCTCGCGCACCGGGTCGGCGGCGGCGGCCTCGTGGTTGAAGCGGCCCATCGCGGTCCGTCGGACGGCGGGGTTCACGCCCCACGGGTCGGTCTCGTACACGTATCCCTTGTCGACCTCCTCGCAGGACAGCCAGGTGTTCCACGGGGTGGCGCCGCCCGCGCAGTTGCGGTGGGTGCCGGACAGGATGCTGTACGCGCCGGTTATCGAGCCGCCGCTGTTGAACCGCACCGCGCTGACGCCACCCGCACCACTGCTCATCTCGGCGTTGGAGACGTAGATCCACCCCGAGCCGTCCGCGAAGCAGGCGCCGCCGTCGGGGGCCCGGTGCCAGACGTGGCTGGTGCCGGGCACCGTCTGCGTGGAGCGGGCGATCACCCGGCTGGTGAAGCCGGACGGGAGCATGATGCCGTTGGCGTCGGCCGACTGCAGAGAACCGTACGGGCTCGGTCCTGGCAGGGCGGGATAGGCGGCGGCCTGCCGCCACAGGGAGCCGGAGAAGGCGGCGGCTCCGGCGCCGAGGACAGCGCCACGGAGAAGCGTACGGCGTTCCATGTCTACTCCTTGGTCGATTTTTTCGATGATGAGGAGCGCTGGACACCGTGGAGAGTAGGACCAGCCATGTGCCGTGGATAAGGCCCTGTCGCGTGAACGATGGGCGACCAACAGTGGGTCCGGACGCATGGCGTCGACGTCGAGGGTCTGGTCGCCGCACTCGATGAACCGCCGCCGTCCGCGCTCACCAAGGCCAGCCCCCACCTCCCCGACGAAGCCGGACGCCCCCTCCACGCGGCGCCACTGGAGGAGCGCCGCCTCCGCTGAGAGGGTTCTGACGTGCGCGGGGTCGCTCGCAGGGGCACGCTGGCTAGATGAGCGGGAAAGCGGCTGCCGAAGGTGCCCCCGTGGGTGCTCCGTCGGCCGGTGCGACCGCGGGGGAGGATGGGTTCGCGCTGCTGATCGCGCATGCCTGTGCGCGGGCGGTCGCGGCCGTCGGTGGGCATGCGGGGAGTCTGTATCTGCGCTCCCAGAACCCCGGTGAGCTGCGGCTCGCCGTCATCGCGGGGCTGCCGGTGCGCCTGTTCGGACCGTGGTCGCGGATGCATGTGAACCGGCCCTTCCCGGTCGCGGATGTCTACCGTCTGGGCCGGCCGGTCAGCCTCACCGACTCGCAGGAGGCGATGCGGCGCTACCCGCAGCTGATGGCGGGCCTGCCCTTTGACTTCGGGACGCTGTACGCGCCGATCATGGCCGGGCGGGAGAAGTTCGGGGTACTGGTGGCCGTACGCCGTCCCACCCCGGGCACCCCGGCGACCAGCGGGGACCGGCGGCGGATGCACCGTGCCGCGCAGCGCCTCGGCGCCACACTGTCGGAGCTGGCCGCGGCGGGGGCACCCGTCGGGTGGAACGACGCCCCGGTGTCCGTCCAGTTGCCGGAGGTCACGGTGCAGCCGGTGCGCATCGGGCACTACGACTGGGATCTCGGCACGGGTCTGCTCGACGGGGACGCGGAGATCCGCGCGATCCTCGGCCTGGCCCCCGGCGACCTTCCCGCCACCCTGGAGACCCTGGTCAGGCGGGTCGCGCCGGAGGACGCCTACGGGCTCGGGGCCGCCGCCTTGCAGGCCGCCGACCAGGACCGCCCCGTGGCGAGCAGGATGCGGCTGCTGGGTGCGGACGGACACCCGCACCTGGTGGAGCTGACCGCGCGGCGCATCCCGCCGGACGCCGACGCCCTGCACGGCCGCCTGACCGGGCTGCTGGTGGATCTCGGCACCGGGATCGTCGCGGCCGGGGCTCCCGACCAGCTCCCTGACGGCGTCATCTCACTGGACCGCTTCGGCAGGGTCGTCCACGCCAACGACCGGGCCGAGGCCCTGGTCGGCCGGAGCCTCAAGCAGCTGGCCGGGCAGGTGCTGTGGGAGGCCGTTCCCTGGCTGGGCAGCGCGGCGTACGAGGACCACTACCGGTCCGCGCTGCTGTCCCTGAACCCCGTGCACTTCGCTGCCTGCCGGACCCCGCAGCAGTGGCTGTCGGTGTCGCTGTACCCCCGCCGTGACGGGATCAGCGTCACTTTCACCGCGGTGGACGAGCCCTCGTACACGCCCACGTCCGTGGTGCGGCCGGGCGTGGGTCTCGGGTCACCCGCCGACCGCGCCGCCGCGCTCTACCGCCCGGTCGCCCTGGCCATCGCGCTGACCGAGGCGGTCACCGCGCGTCAGGTGTCGGCCGTGGTGACCGAGGAGCTGCTGCCCGCGTTCGGTGGCCGCCAACTGGCGATCTACCTCCTCCGGGAGGGCCATCTCCACCTGGCCTGGGAGACCGGCTTCCCGCACGGCTTCCTCGACCGGTTCGACGGCGTCGGACTCGACGCCCGGCTGCCAGGGGTGGAGACCCTCACCTCGGGGCGGCCCATCTTCTTCGAGTCGATGGAGCTCCTGGCCTCGGCCTACCCCGGCATCCCGCTGGACGCACACAGCGGAGCCCGCGCCTTCCTGCCGCTGATCGCCTCCGGACGGCCGGTCGGCTCGTGCATTCTCGGCTTCGACCAGCCACGCGGCTTCAGCCCCGAAGACCGTACGGTCCTCACCGCGCTCGCCGGACTGATCGCGCAGGCCCTGGAGCGTGCCAGGCGCTACGACTCCGAGGCCGCGCTGGCCCGCGGGCTCCAGGACGCGCTGCTGCCACAGGAGCTGCCGGTCCGCGATGACGTGGACACGGTCGGGCGCTATCTGCCGGGCACCCACGGCATGGACGTGGGCGGCGACTGGTACGACGTCGTGGAGACCGAGCGGGGGCTCGCCCTCGTCATCGGCGACGTACAGGGCCACGGCGTCGCGGCCGCCGCGACGATGGGACAACTCCGCAGTGCGGTACGCGCCTTCGCGCTCTCCGGAGGAGCACCCCAGGAAGTGATGCGCGGCACGAACCGGCTGCTCATCGACCTGGCACGGGACCAGATCGCCAGCTGCTGCTACATCGTCCTCGACCCGGTGACCGGCCTCGCCCAGGCCGTACGCGCCGGGCACCCACAGCCGCTGCTGCGCCACCCCGACGGACGCACCGAAGTGCTGGACCTGGCGGGTGGCGTCGTACTCGGCGTGGATGGGGAGGCGTCGTACGGCCTCACCGAACTGCGGCTGGAGCCCGGCGCGGTGCTCGCGCTCTACACCGACGGTCTGGTGGAACACCCGGGCACGGACATCGACGAAGGTGTCGAGCTGCTCCGACGGTCTCTCGCCACCAGCGAGTTCTCCTCGCTCGTCGACGTCTCCAACAAGTTGATCAACGAGGCACGGACCGCGACCGAACGCCCCGACGACATCGCGCTGCTCCTGGCTGCTCGGCGCGCGGAGCGTACGCCGTGACAAAAGTTACTTATCGGTATGCGGTGACTTCGTAAGGCAGCGGCAGTAATACGTGTTCTCATTCCGTCGAGAGTGAGGAACATCACATGACCGCCACTGTCAGGCACAACGCGAGCTCGCCGGGTGTGACCCGGCGCGGATTCATCGCTGGAACAGGTTCTCTTATCGGCGCCGCGACCCTCGCGGGGCACGCCACACCGGCTTACGCGCAGGCCGACCCCGGCGCCCACGTCCAGGCCCTGGTGATCGGGACCGGCTACGGCGGTTCGGTCGCCGCGTTGCGGCTCGCCGAGGCCGGGGTCGAGGTGCACATGGTCGAGATGGGGATGGCCTGGGACACCCCGGGGCCGGACGGGAAGATCTTCGCCAACACCACAGCGCCGGACTTCCGTTCGTTCTGGCTCCGCACCAGAACCAGGCAGCCGATCAGCCAGTTCCTCGGCTTCCCGCTCGACAAGAACGTGCCCTGCTACACCGGCATCCTGGACGCCGAGGACTTCGGCGGGATCACCGTCTACCAGGGACGCGGGGTCGGCGGCGGGTCGCTGGTCAACGGGGGGATGGCGGTCACGCCCCGGCGCGAGAACTTCGGCGCTGTGCTCCCGTCGGTCGACGTCGACGAGATGTACGACGTCTACTATCCGCGCGCCAACGCGGGCCTCGGCGTCAGCGACGTCGACCCCGGCTGGTGGGAGACGACCGACTGCTACAAGTACGCGCGGGTCGGCCGTAAGCACGCCGAGCGCTCCGGGTTCCCGTTCGTCTTCGTACCGAACGTGTACGACTGGGAGTACATGGCGCAGGAGGCGACCGGGTCCGTACCGAAGTCCGCGCTGGCCGGTGAGGTCCTGTACGGCAACAACCACGGCAAGAAGTCGCTACGCCAGACCTACCTGGCCGCCGCCCTGGCGACCGGCCGGGTCACCATCTCGCCGCTGCACAAGGTCACTTCCGTGGCCCCGGTGAGCGGCGGAGGCGGCAGCGGAGGCGGCGGCAGCCCGGGGTACGCCGTCGTCATCGACCAGATCGACACCGGCGGCGCCACCACCGCCACCCAGACCGTCACCGCGGACACGGTGTTCTTCGCGGCCGGAAGCGTCGGCACCAGCAAGCTGCTGACCCGGCTGAAGGCGACCGGCGTACTGCCCGGCCTGAACGGCGAGATCGGCAAGGGCTGGGGCGACAACGGGAACGTCATGTGCGGGCGGGCCAACCACCTGTGGGACCCGACCGGCAAGCTCCAGTCCGCCATGCCCACGGCCGGGATCGACAACTGGGCCGCGGGCGGCGCGTTCGCCGAGGTGGCGCCCCTGCCGACCGGGATCGAGACCTACGCCTCGTTCTATCTGTCGATCACGAACAACCCGCACCGCGCGGAGTTCTCCTGGAACGCCGGGTCGGGTGCGGTGGAACTGAACTGGCGGACCGCGTGGAAGCAGCCGTCCATCGCCGCCGCCAAGACGATCTTCGACAAGATCAACTCAAAGGAGGGGACGATCTACCGGACCGACCTCTTCGGCGCGTACAAGATCTGGGGCGACCATCTCACGTACCACCCGCTCGGTGGCGCGGTGCTGAACCGGGCGACCGACAACCACGGGCGGCTGCACGGGTATACGGGCTTGTACGTCATCGACGGATCGCTCATCCCCGGCAACGCCAGCGTCAACCCGTTCGTCACCATCACGGCGCTCGCCGAGCGGAACATCGAGTCGCTCATCGCCACTGACTTCCAGGCGCTGAGGCGCTGAGGCGCTGACCGCTAGGCGGTGTGCGGCGGCAGGACGCACACAGCGTCCAGGCCCAGTACGTGATTGAGGCGCCCGAACGCCAGCCAGGAGCCGATACTCATGCTCAGCTCCACGATCTCGCGCTGGCTGTAGTGGGCGGTCATCCGGGACCAGAACCCGTCGTCGCCGTCCAGACCGTGGTGATCCAGGGCGTACCGCTCGGCGTACTCGGCGGCCAGGCGGGTGCGGTCGTCGAAGGCGTCGGTGGTACGCCACTGGGTCACCGCGTCAGCGAAGGCGTCCTCGACCTTCTCGCCGTCCCGTTCGGTACGCCAGTCGAGGCAGAAGAGGCAGCCGTTGATCTGGGCGATCCGCAGCCGCGCGGCCTCGAACTCGCGTAGGCCGAGGGTGGTGTGCTCGTACACGGCGAGCGAGAAGGCGGAGGCCGCCGTGCCGATGCCGGGGACCAGCTCGCCCCAGACGTACCCGATCGCGTCCTTGCCCTCGGGGATGTCGATGTTCATCGCGGACTCCTTCTCAGGGTGCCGGGGCTACGTTGTGCCGGGGCTACGTTGTGCCGGGGCTCAGCGTGCCGGGGCTCAGCGGGACGTCGAGTGCGTCGTAGAGGCCGGGTTTCGCCGCCGCCAGCCAGTCGATGGCGCCGACCAGTCGGCCGACCGCGGTGGCGTTTCCGCCCGCTGACCGGTTCTCGCCCTCATCGGTGGCCTCCACCGTGACCTCGATACGCGGTCGGCCCTCGATGATCACGCGATGGGCTCCGGCGCCGTCCGGTGGCGTGGGCCAGTGGGGTGCGCAGGACGGGTGGATACGGGTGATGTGCTCGATCACGATGCGGGGTTCGCCGTCGATAAGGCCCCGCACCTCGAAGCGGACCGCGCCCTGGGTGGCGGCCGGGAACTCGCCCATGGTCGGGGTGCGCACAGTGGTGTCGAGGGGGCAGCGGTCCAGGGTCTCGCCGATCTCGTCGAGTTCGGTGCCCAGTGCCCTCGCCATCAGCCGTAGCTGCCCGCCCCACACCAGGGTCGGGACGCCCGGCGCGAGCATCGGCGGCTCGTATTCCATGGGCTGGCCCATGCCGACCAGGTAGCGGACCGAGGCCTCCTGGTCGTACGTGGAGTAGTCGAAGATCTCCTGGCAGCGGATCGCGTCCACGGTGGTCCCGAGTCCGCTGATCAGCAGCGGCAGAACGTCATTGGCCCAGCCCGGGTCGACGCCGGACACGAACAGCGAGCCTCCGCCGTCCGCGATCGCGCCCAGCACGGGTTCCCGTAACTCCGGCGGGGCACCCCGCTGGTCGTACAGCGCGTACAGCGCGGGCGTGACGACGACGGCCCCGGCCCGGATCGCCCGCAGCACGTCGGCGAGGGCCTCGTCGGGGCGGAGGTCTCCGGAGGCCGCGTACACGACGGCGCGTGGCGCGGCGGCGAGCACCGCGTCGACGTCGTCGGTCGCCGCCAGGCCCCACGGACGCGCAAGCCCGGCGAGTTCGCCCGCGTCGCGGCCGACCTTCTCCGGGTTCTGTACGAGCACCGCCGCGAGCTCGAGCGCGGGATGGGCCTGAACGGCGCGCAGGGCCGCGCGCCCGACGTTGCCGGTACCCCAGACGACCGTGGGAATCATGCGCGGGAGAGTAACCCCGGCGCCTTGTGATTCCCAGAGCCGCGCACCGGCGTCTCAGTTCCCGCCCGTCAGCTGGGCCAGCCGTCCGTGCGCCACTGTCGGTCCTGCCGGTCCTGCCCGTCCTGCCGATCCTTCCGGCCAGACGGGCGCTCGGAGGTCGCGCCCCACGGCTTCCGGGCGGCGAGCGCGGCGGCCAGGTCACCGTGGACCGTGAGCGGCGGGCCGTCACCGTCGGGTACGAGCGAGCCGTCTGCGGGGATCGCGGCGAGCTCCAGGGAGCGTCCCTGGTCGGCGAGGCGGCGGGCGGCCAGCGTGATGGCGCTCTGGCCGTCGGCGGACCAGCCGCGCAGTTCGGTGAGGTCCAGGACGACGGGCCCCGCACCCCGGGCCAGTACCCAGCCGACGGCGCCGGTGAAGCGGCCTACGGCATCCGCGCCGAGGTAACCGGCGACGGAGAGGACGCCGTGGTCCCGCTCGCTCGAGTAGCGCCACTCAATGGTCATGGGGTTTTTGCCTTTCATCGCTGCCCGAAGCAGGTCCTTCACAGGGGCAGGGTGATCCAGGCGCTCGACGACAGCGGCGAGTGCTCCGTTGCAGCCGAGGGTATCCGCCGGTGGGTTCCGGCGGCCCAAGCGCCTACGGCGAGGTGACGCGGTTCAGAGCTTGTCCATGCCCGTGTACGGGCTGGCGATCCTGGCCTGGCGGGAGCCGAAGTCGACGAGTGCGGCGATGCCGTCCTCGACGCCGATGATCCTGCCGAGGCCGTACTGGTCGTGGGAGACGCGGTCCCCCAGGGCAAAGTGCTTCACCGGCGCGACGACCGGGGCTTTGAAGGGGCTCGTGGGCAGGTGGCGCCGGGGCGCGGATGGCTTTGTCATTGAGTTCAGTATGCGCCACCCGGGCACCCTTCGGTCAGAGCCGGTAGGGCGACGATGAGATGACGAAGCGGTCTCGATCTTTGTTAGTCGCTGGCGGCGGGTGGGGAGTTGTGCTCCGCATGACCCCCACGCCAGGTCACCTTGACCTCATTTGCTGGGTACCGTCGTGTTTTGCGGACTGCTCAGGCGGAGGCGCGCTTCTTGGGCGAGGCCTTCTTGGCCGTACCTTTCGCGGCCGAAGTCGACTTGGAGCTGGCCGCTGTCTTCTTGGCCGTGCCCTTGACGGACGTACTTTTGGTAGCCGTACTTTTGGTGGCCGCGCTCTTGCTGGGGGTGGTCTTGGCGGACGCGCGTTTGCCCGCGGTGCCGGTGCCCGCGGTGCGCGTGCCCGCGGTGCCCGTGCCCGCGGTGGTCTTCGTGGCCCGCTTCTTCGCGGGCGCCTTCTTCGCCGCCCTCCCCGAGGCCGTGGACTTCTTGCCGCCCACCTCCTTGGGCGCGGTGGGGGCCGACCTGCGCGCGGCGGCCGCCTTGCGGCGGGCGGGCAGTGAGGTCACCTCCGCGACCTCGCCGGAGCCCGAGTCCGGGGCCTCCGCCGACTCGCCCGCCCCGCCCCGGGCCTCCCGCGCCGCCTGGACACTGTTCTCCAACGCGGCCATCAGGTCGATGACCTTGCCGCCGCCCGCGGCGGCCGCCGGTTCGGAAGGGAGCGGGGCGCCCGAGGCCTTCGCGGCGATCATCTCCTCGACCGCCTCGCGGTAGTCGTCGTGCAGCGAGTCGACGTCGACCTCGCCCAGCGTCTCCATCAGCGCGTCCGCGAGGTCCAGCTCGGCGTCCCGTACGGTCACCTCGGCCTCGGGGGCCACCCCTTCGGGCGCGCGGATCTCGTCCGGCCAGAGCAGTCCGTGCATGGCGATCACGTCATCGACGACCCGCAGCATGCCCAGCCGCTCCCGCCCCCGTAGCGCGAACTTGGCCAGCGCCACCTTCTGGCTGCGCTTGAGCGCCTCGCGCAGCAGGGTGTACGGCTTGGCGGCGGTCACGCCGTTCACCGCCAGGTAGTACGCGGCGCCCATCTGGAGCGGGTCGATCCGGTCGGCCGGGATGAAGGCGACGATCTCGATGGTCTTGGCGGTCGGGATGGGCAGCGCCGCCAGGTCCTCGTCGGTGATCGGCACCATCGACCCGTCCGCCTCCTCGTACGCCTTGCCGATCTCGGCCGACGTGACCTCCTTCTCCTCCAGCTCACACACCTTGCGGTAGCGGATACGGCCGCCGTCGGTGGTGTGGATCTGCCGGAACGAGATCGCGTGGCTCTCGGTGGCGTTCACCAGCTTGATCGGGATGCTGACCAGGCCGAAGGAGATGGCACCGTTCCATATGGATCGCACGTCATACCCCTTTGGTCGATAATCTTCGCGATTGCGTGGGATTCTCATCGTATGACGCCGATCACAGAGGTGGAGGGGCGGCGCCTGGCGCTCTCGAATCTGGACAAGGTGCTCTATCCGGCGACCGGCTTCACCAAGGGCGAGGCGCTGCACTACTACGCGACCACGGCCGGGCCCCTGCTGGCGCATCTGTTCAACCGCCCGGTGTCGTTCCTGCGCTTCCCCGACGGCCCTGACGGTCAGCGGTTCTTCGCCAAGAACGTTCCACCGGGCACGCCCACCTGGGTGCATACCGCCTCCGTACCCCGGCACGCCGACGGCGAGGCGGCGGCCACCCAGATCCTGATCCAGGACCTGGCGTCGCTGATGTGGGCGGCGAACCTGGTCACCGAGTTCCACACCCCGCAGTGGCAGGCGGACGCTCCGGGCCAGGCCGACCGGATGGTCTTCGACCTGGACCCGGGCGCCCCGGCCACGATCGTCGAGTGCTGCCAGGTCGCGCGCTGGCTACGGGAGCGGCTGGCCGCCGACGGACTGCTCGGGTACCCGAAGACCTCGGGAGCGAAGGGCCTGCATGTGCTGGTACCGCTGGAGCCGACGCCGTCCGACCAGGTCACGGCGTACGCGAAGGAGCTCGCGGTCGAGGCCGAGAGCGAGCTGCCGGGTCTCGCGCTGCACCGGATGACGCGCAGCCTGCGTCCGGGCAAGGTCTTCGTGGACTTCAGTCAGAACGCCGCCGCCAAGACCACCGCCACCCCGTACACCCTGCGCGCCCGCCCCGAACCGACCGTCTCGACACCCGTGACCTGGGACGAGGTCGAGGCCTGCACCGATCCGGCGCAGCTGTCGTTCCTGGCCACGGAGATCGCGCCCCGGCTGCGGCAGCACGGCGATCTGCTCGGCCCGCTGATCAACCTCAACCGCGCCCGGCCGCTGCCCCGGAGACCGCGGAGGCCCCGGTGACCCCGGGGCGTGCGCTTCACCTTCCGGTTAAGGTCGCGCTCGCCGCGTCGGTGGACGCGCTGCCGGAGGACGGTGCGGGGTGGGCGTACGAGCCGAAGTTCGACGGGCATCGGATGGTGGTGCTGCGCTACGGAGACGGAGACGGCGACCGCGATGGTGGTGGTGACGGCGATGGTGCTGGTGCTGGCGCTGGCGCTGGCGCTGGCGCTGGTTACGGTGACGGTGATGGGGTGGTGTTGCAGGCGCGTTCGGGGCGCCGGATCACCCCCGCGTTTCCCGATCTGGCCGAGGCCGCGCGCGGGCTCCCGGCCGGGACGGTCCTGGACGGCGAGGTGGTGGTGTGGACCGGCGGCCGGATCGACTTCGCCGCCGTACAGCACCGGGCCGCCGCCACGCCCGGCCGGGCCGCCGCGCTGGCCTCGGCGCTGCCCGCCTCGTACGCGGCCTTCGATCTGCTCGCCCTGGCCGGTGCGGATCTGCGCGGCAGCCCGTACCAGCGGCGGCGCGCGCTGCTGGTCGACCTGCTGACACCGTTGGGCCCCCCGCTCCAGCCCGTGCCGATGACGACGGATCGTACGACCGCCCTGACCTGGTACGAGACGCTCAGGGCGACCGGCATCGAGGGGCTGGTGGCCAAACGGCTCGACCAGCCGTATCCGGGCGGGCGCCGGACCTGGCTGAAGCTGCGGCACAGCGACACCCAGGACGCGGTGGTGGTCGGCTACACGGGCAGCGAGGCCCGGCCCCGGGCGCTGGTCCTCGTCCTGCCCGGGGACGGCACGCCGGTGGTGTCGAGCCCGCTGTCCGCCGCCGTACGCGCCCAGGCCGCGGCCCGGCTGCCGGAGGCGGACGGGGAGGCCACGGCGGTGGCGACCGGGCTGGGCGAGATCACGTACCGGACCGTGCCGGGGGAACTCACGGTCGAGGTACGGCAGACCACGACGCGCCATCCGGTGGCGTCGGTCGTACGCGTCCGTGACCCGGATCACAGCTAATCCCGATGCCTAATCAAGTTTGACTAGCTGACCCTCGCGGGCATACCTTCCTCACGTAACCAAACTTGACCACCTGGCGCGAGGAGCGCGTATGACCTTCCTGCCCGAGACCGGATACACCCCGACCGCCGAGGACCGCGCGAGCCTGGACGCCTGGTTCGCGGAGTACGACGCACAGAGCGGCAAGCGCGACGTCGAGCGCATGGCCGACATGGCGGTCTTCCCGCTCAACCTGGTGAGCGACGACTCCGCGGGCAACGGCACGTCGGCACAGTGGGACCGGCAGCGGTTCGTGGAGACGATGACCCACGTCATGGGGGACGGCGGCGCGGACATCACGTTCGAGTCGACCCGCACCCCCGTCTTCCTCTCCCCCGCCCTGGCCGTGGTCTTCACGGACTCGACCATGACCACGCCGGAGGGCACCCAGCAGCTCCGCTACGCCGACATCCTGCTGCGGCGCGGCGGCGTCTGGGCCTTCCAGACGATGATCCAGGGCGGCTGGGGCGACAACCTGTAGGCGCACCTGGCCGCGGGTCAGACCCGCAGCCAGGTGCGCCGGTCGCGGGCGTGCCCGTACAGCGCCTCGATGTCCGCGGGCTTCAGTACGCCGCCGAGCCCGGCCAGCTCCGCGAGCTCGCTCTCCGGGAGCACCCGGAGCTCGCGCGGCACCGCCCGCACGTCGACCGCCCCCGCGTCGGTCACCGCCAGCAGGGGCCGCACCTCGGCCGTCAACGCGAAGCCCGCGCGGTCGGCCTGGTGCCGCAGGGCACGGAGCAGTGGTTGGGGGGCGGTGCGGCCGAGCGCGACGTTCGGGTCGGCGACGCGTACCCGCTGGCGGTGCGCGTTCAGCGCGTAGACGCAGAAGAGCCCGGCGGGCCCGAGCGCCAGATGGTGAATACGGGTACCGCCCGGCAGCGGGACCGAGTGCAGGGTGCGCCAGCCCGCGCCCTCCAGCCGGTCCAGTGCCCCGCCCACGGCCTGTTCGGCGGCGAGGGCACGGCGGCGCGGGTCGGCGCGCAGCCTGCGGGGTGGCGCGGGGTCGCGGTCGAGGGCGATCAGGAGGGCCTCGCCCGGGCGGTTCGGGGCCAGGTCGTCGTCCGGGTGCAGGCTCAGCCTGAGCAGGTCGGACGCGGTGGGTACGGGCGGCGGGCCGACGGTGACCGGCCCGCTGAGGTACGGGCGCAGCGCTTCCAGTACGGGTTCTCTGCGCTCGTCGTGCAGGAGGCTCACCCGGCCCGCGTCGCGGTCGTACCAGGCGACGCTTCTCCCGTCCGGCAGCAGGACGTAGTACCTCTCCTGCCCGTGTCGCCAGGTCGGTACGACCCGCAGTCCGGTCATGCCACATCACCCCACGACCATGGGAGCAGCCCCGGCGGGGAGGGGCAAGAGCCGGGCGGACAGCACGACCGCGACGTTCCGGGTCCGCGAGATCGAGCAGGTCGCGAAAAAGGACTTCCCCACGAATAAGGTGTACGGGGTGACGAAAACCCCGGAGCTTCGGCTGCTCACCTGCGGCGGCGGCCTCCAGGGCGGCCACCGCGCCGACAACATCGTCCTCTACGCCGACCTCGTGAACTAGGCCGCGGCCGCGGGCCTCGGCAGGCAGGAGCGCCGTGACCCGACGCCTGACACCGGGGCCCGTCAGGCTGCCCGTCGCGCTACCCGTCGCCGCCATGCTCCTCCTGCTCGGGCTCACCGTGACGGGCTGCGACAGTCACGACGGCGCCGAGTCCGCGGGGCCGACCCCCAGCGTCGTCGGTCCGGCCGAGCTGTGGCCCGACCTGCCGCCACCTCCTGCCGAGGACCGGGACGGGCTCGACGACGAGATGGCCGAGGCCGTACCTGGCATCGACGTGCCGGGGGGTGACCTGCGTAGGGTCGACCCGGTCGCCATCGTGCAGGCGGAGGCGGCCGCCAACCCGGACACGTACACCGGAGTGGACGCGCTGCCCGATGACACCGCGAGCGCGGTGGCCGAGTGCGGCATGGCGGGCTCGGCCGACGCCGACTGCCCGGTCCTGGAGCCGTACTACCGGGACATGACCGGCAACGGCGAGGACGAGCTGATCGTCGGCATCGAGTTCTCCGACGGCAGTCTGGGCATCCGCTGCTACCAGGTCGCCCCTGACGGCAAAGGATTGATCCGGATCATGTCCACCGCCCAGCCCGTGAACAGCGTGGAGGTGGCGGCGCGGGACCTGATCGTCCACTCCCCCGCGCATATCGCCGACTACGAGTACCGGGACGTCTGGTCCTGGGACGCACAGCAGAAGGCGATGATCCCCAAGCGTCTGGAGATCATCCCCGCCCGCCCGGACGGCACCAGCCCCGTTCCCAGCGCTGTTCCCCTCCCCAACCCGAGCCCCCGCACCGGCCCGAGTGCGAGCCCGAGTCCGAGTCCGAGTCCATCGGCGGCCCGCTCATGAGGTTCCGACCGCCCGCCTGGACCTCGACCCTCACCTGGAAGGCTGCGGTCTTCATCGCGGTGATGTGCTGCTTGCTCGCGGCGCTGCTCGGTTCTCTCGTCCATGTCGCCGTGACCAGCCAGATCGTGGGCTATGCCCGCGAGCGGGCCCTCACCAAACTGGAGGACGTCAGCCGCGTGTACGAGACCGGGGACCAGCTTCCCCCGGGCTCCGGCCTCGACCCGCCCGGACTGCCGGGCGCGCTGCGCGAGCTCGCCTTGGGTGGGCAGCGGGCCACCATGGTCGCCGACCACGACGGCCGCCCGGTCATGTGGGCGGCGGGGCCCGCCGACGACGGCCAGGTGATCACCGCCGAGATCGACTACACCCAGGGCGCCAAGGCGATCGACGGCCTGGACCGCGCCATCGTCGGCTCGTCCGCCCTGTCCATCGGCGCCACGCTGCTGATCGGCTCCTTCGCCGTGACCCGGGTGACGCGCCGACTCCACCAGACCGCGTCCGTGGCCCGCCGGATCAGCGCGGGTGACCTGGACGCGCGGGTGAATGACCCCCGTACGAAGAACCCCGCGCGCCGCCGGGACGAGGTGACCGCGGTGGCCGGGGCGCTGGACACGATGGCCTCGTCTCTCCAGAGCAAGCTGGAGAGCGAGCAGCGGTTCACCGCGGATGTCGCGCATGAGCTGCGCACCCCGCTGACCGGGCTGCACGCGGCGGCCGAGCTGCTGCCGCCCGGGCGGCCCGCGGAGCTGGTCAGGGACCGCGTACAGGCCATGCGGTCGCTGACCGAGGATCTGCTGGAGATCTCCCGGCTCGACTCCAGGTCCGAGCGGCTCGAACTCGACGCGCACCAGCTCGCGGCGGTCGCCGAACGGGTGGTCCGGGCCTCGGGAACGGACACCGAGGTCGTGGTCGTCCGCGACGTGTGCGTCGAGACGGACCGCCGACGCCTCGAACGCGTACTCGGCAATCTGCTGGGCAACGCGCACAAGCACGGGCGGGCCCCGGTGGTACTGACGGTCGACGGGCCCGTGGTCACCGTGCGCGACCACGGTGACGGCTACCCGGACTACCTGGTGTCGCACGGCCCGCAGCGCTTCAGGACGGAGAGCGGGGCGCGGGGTGGGCATGGGCTCGGGCTGACGATCGCGGCGGGCCAGGCGGGAGTGCTCGGGGCGAACCTGGAGTTCACCAACGCGCCAGACGGCGGGGCGCTCGCCCGCCTCACGCTCCCTGACGGTACGGAGTGCGCCTGCGATCCGGAGCCTCCCGCGCCGTAGACGGGCGGGACGGGCGGGGCTGTCGGGAACCAGTGGGACCGGTGGGACTGGCGGGACCGGCGGACCTCCCTTTGTGCAACGCCGCCGCCCCCGTCAATCTCCGTACGCACCCCATCCGCTTGCTACGTTGCCCGTTATGTCCGGAACCGGTACGGCGGTAGTCGCCAAGGAGAGCGCCGAGACGCCCCTACCGCCCGCCCGGGTCCCCCGACGCCGCGGCACCGAGCTGGCTCTGCTGGTGCTGGCCGTCGGCGTCTCGGTGCTCGGATACGTCCATGTCGGGCTCGCCAGAAGCCACGCGGTCCCCCCGGACGCCGCCAGGTACGGCGCCGGTCTCGGCGTACTCGCGCTGCTGGCCCATCTGGCCGTGCGCTGGCGCGCTCCCTGCGCCGACCCGCTGTTCCTGCCGATCGCCGTCCTCCTCAACGGCCTGGGTCTGGTCCTGATCTACCGGCTCGACCTGGAAACCCCCGGCGACATGGCCGCCCCGGCCCAACTCGTCTGGTCCACGGCCGGAGTCGCCCTGTTCATCGCGGCGGTCGTGGTGCTACGCGACCACCGCACGCTCCAGCGCTACACGTACGTCTCCGTGGTCGCTGCGCTGGCCCTGCTCACGCTCCCCATCCTCTTCCCTCCGGTGAACGGCGCCCGGATCTGGATCAGGCTCGCCGGATTCTCCATCCAGCCAGCGGAGTTCGCCAAGATCCTGCTGGCGGTGTTCTTCGCCGCGTACCTGGCGGCGAACCGTACCGCCCTCGCCTACACCGGCCGACGCCTCTGGAAACTCCAGCTCCCCACGGGACGCGTACTCGGCCCGATCGTCGCGATCTGGCTGCTCAGCGTCGGCGTACTGATCCTGGAGCGCGACCTGGGCACCTCGCTGCTGTTCTTCGGCCTCTTCGTCGTCCTGCTGTACGTGGCCACCGGCCGTACCGGCTGGATCGCCGTCGGCCTGCTGCTCGCGGTGGTCGGCGCGATCGCCGTCGGCTCACTCGAGCCCCACGTACACAGCCGCGTCAAGGTCTGGCTGCACCCCTTCGCCTCCATCGACGCGGGCGACGGACCCACCCAACTCGCCCAGTCCCTCTTCGCGTTCGCCGCGGGCGGGCTGCTCGGCACCGGCCTCGGGCTCGGTGACTCGATCCTGATCGGGTTCGCCGCGAAGTCCGACTTCATCCTGGCGACGGCGGGCGAGGAGCTGGGCCTGAGCGGGCTCTCCGCGATCTTCCTGCTGTACGCGCTGCTGGTGGCCCGCGGTTTCCGGGCGGGCCTTGCCCTGCGCGACGCGTTCGGGCGACTGCTGGCCACCGGGCTGGCGTCGATCCTCGCGCTCCAGGTGTTCGTGATCGCGGGCGGGGTGTCCGGTCTGATCCCGCTCACGGGCATGGCGATGCCGTTTCTCGCGCAGGGCGGCTCGTCCGTGGTGACCAACTGGATCATCGTCGCGCTGCTGATCAGGGTCAGCGACTCGGCGCGCTGCCAACCGGACGAGCAGGCGCGGGAAGGGGTCCCCGAGTGATCCGCCACATCCGACTCGCCGCCGCCTTCTCCCTGCTCCTGATGCTCGCGCTGCTCGTCAACGCCGCCCGTATCCAGGTCTTCCAGTCCGAGGAGTACGACAACAACCCGGCCAACCGCAGAGTGGCCATCGCCCGCTACGCCCAGCCCCGCGGCGACATCCTGGTGGACGGCAAGCCGGTCACCGGCTCCCGGGACACCGGTCAGCAACTCCGCCACGAACGCACATACGAGAACGGCCCGTTGTACGCCCCCGTCACCGGCCACGCCTCGCAGACGTACGGCACGACGTTCCTGGAGGACGCCGAGGACGCCGCACTCTCCGGCACCGACCCGATGTTCAGGCCGTTCCCCGCATGGAACGCCCTCACCCGGTCCGAGCCGCCCGGCGGTCAGGTGCACACCACCATCGAGCCCTCGGTGCAACAGGCCGCGTACAACGCGCTCCGCGACAAACCAGGCGCGGTGGCGGCGCTCGACCCGGCCACCGGGCGCGTACTGGCCCTGGTCTCCACGCCGTCGTACGACCCCGAGCTGCTGTCCGGTACGGGGTCCACCGCGACCCGGAACTGGAAGCGGCTGAACACAGCCGCGAGCAAGCCGATGCTGAACCGGGCGCTCCGGCAGACCTATCCACCCGGCTCCGCCTTCAAGGTGGTGACGGCCGCGGCGGCGCTGGAGTCCGGCGTCGTGAAGGATATCGACGCACCGACGAAGTCCCCCGACCCGTACACCCTGCCCGGCACCTCGACCAAGCTCACCAACGCGGTGGCGGGCTGCGCGGACGCCTCGCTGCGGTACGCCGTCGTGTGGTCCTGCAACACGGCGCTGGCGAACCTCGGGGATCAGGTGGGGCTACGCGGGATGGTGCGGGTGGCGGAGCGGTTCGGCTTCAACGACAGCGGCCTGACGATCCCCTCCCCGGTCTCCCGGAGCAACTTCGACACCGACATGGACCGGGCGCAGCTGGCGCTCTCCTCGATCGGGCAGTACGACACGACGGCGACGCCGTTGCAGATGGCGATGGTGTCGGCTGCGGTGGCGAACGGCGGTGACCTGAAGGTCCCGTACCTGGTGGACCGGGTGACCACCCGACACGGCGCCATCGTCTCGACCCGGCACCCCCGCTCGCTGGACCGCCCCTTCGGCCAGCGCACCGCGCAGCTGCTCCGCGAGATGATGATCGGCGCCGTCGAGGAAGGCACCGGCGAGAACGCGGCCATCCCGGGCGCGATCGTCGGCGGCAAGACCGGCACCGCCCAGCACGGCATCGCCAACTCGGGCCTCCCGTACGCCTGGTTCGTCTCCTGGGCCCAGCCTCAGCACGGGGCCCGCCCGGCGGTCGCGGTCGCGGTGGTCGTGGAGGACGCGGCGGCCGACCGGGAGGACATCAGCGGGGGCGGCAGCGCGGCGCCGATCGCGCGGGCGGTGATGGAGGCGGCGTTGAACGCTGAGCCCTGAGCGCTGACGGGCCGCAGCCCGCGGCTCGGCCGATCAGTCCCCCGTACGCCCCGCGTCACGACCCGCCTCAATCACCTCCGCCACCTCCGCCACCCGCGCCGCCTCCTCCGCCGCGAACCGCTCCGCGTCCAGCTTCTCCGCGATCTCCTCGTCCTGGGCCATCAGTTGATCCAGATTGGAGTTGCCCATCTCGAAGACGCCCATGTCGACATACGCCTCCTGGAGCCGCTTGCCCCACAGACCGATATCCCGTACGCACGGCACGATGCGGCTGAACAGCAACTGCCGGAACAGCGCCAGGTACTCCGACCGCTCGCTGTACTCCGCCGCCTCCGCCTTGGAGATGCCGAAGTTCTCCAGCACCTCGGCGCCGCGAAGCCGGTCGCGCATCAGGTAGCAGCCCTCGATGACGAACTCCTCGCGCTCACGCAGCTCGGCCTCGCTGAGCTGCGCGTAGTAGTCCCGCAGCGCCATCCGCCCGAAGGCGACGTGCCGGGCCTCGTCCTGCATGACGTACGCCAGGATCTGCTTGGGCAGCGGCCGGTCGGTGGTGTCCCGGATCATGCCGAACGCGGCCAGCGCGAGGCCCTCGATCAGTACCTGCATGCCCAGGTAGGGCATGTCCCAGCGGGAGTCGCGCAGGGTGTCGCCGAGCAGCGCCTGGAGGTTGTCGTTGATCGGGTAGACCAGGCCGACCTTGTCGTGCAGGAAGCGCCCGAAGACCTCGGCGTGCCGGGCCTCGTCCATGGTCTGGGTGGCGGAGTAGAACTTCGCGTCCAGGTCGGGCACGGACTCCACGATCCGCGCGGCGCACACCATCGCCCCCTGTTCACCGTGCAGGAACTGGCTGAACTGCCAGGAGGCGTAGTGCTGGCGCAGTTCGCCCTTGTCGCGGTCGGTCATCTTCCCCCAATGGCGGGTGCCGTAGAGGGTCAGCACCTCGTCGGGGGTGCCGAGCGGGTTGTGCGGATCGACCTCTTGACCCCAGTCGATGCGCTTGGCGCCGTCCCACTGCTTGTCCTTGCCCTTCTGGTAGAGGGCGAGGAGGCGGTCGCGCCCGTCGTCGTACTCCCAGCTGAAGCGGGCCGAGCCGGCGGCTGGGACCTGCCAGGTCGGTTCTGCGGGGGCGTGTGTGTAGCGGTCGTACGTCGACACTGACGTCTCCTTCGCTCAGCGACTGCGCGCCACGACGTCCTTGCAGGACGCGGTAGTTGGCAGATTCACACGTTGGTAGACGGATGGTCAACAAGTCACGCACAAGGGATTGACGCCCTTACTGACAAGTAGTCTCATAAGAGGTGACCGCTGGTAACCCCCAATCCCCACGACGAGGCAGGAATGGCATGACGACCACAACGGAAGCCGTCACGCTTGAGGGACTCCGGGACGCTCTGGGCCTGCTGAAAGACCGCGAGCAGGTGGCTGAACGCCTACTCGAGTCGTCCGCCAAGCACTCCTTCGACCCCGACAAGGAACTCGACTGGGAGGCCCCCGCCGAAGACGGCAAGTGGTTCTGGCCCCCAGAACTGCTCTCGCTCTACGACACCCCACTCTGGCGGAAGATGCCCGAAGAGCAGCGCATGGACCTGGCCAGGCACGAGGCCGCCGCGCTCGCCTCGCTCGGCATCTGGTTCGAGATCATCCTGATGCAGCTGCTCGTACGGCACATCTACGACAAGTCGGTGACCAGCGCGCATGTGCGGTACGCGCTCACCGAGATCGCGGACGAGTGCCGCCACTCCATGATGTTCGCCCGCATGATCAAGAAGGCCGGGGCACCCACGTACCCCGTCACCCGCGCCCACCACAACCTCGCCCGCGTCCTCAAGACGATCTCCACCACCCCCGGCTCCTTCGCGTGCACCCTCCTCGGCGAGGAGATCCTCGACTGGATGCAGCGCCTCACCTTCCCCGACGAGCGCGTCCAGCCGCTGGTGCGCGGCGTGACCCGCATCCACGTCATAGAGGAGGCCCGCCATGTGCGCTACGCCCGCGAAGAGCTACGCCGCCAGATGGTGACCGCTCCCCGCTGGGAACGCGAACTCACCCGCCTGAGCTCCGGCGAAGCGGCCCGCGTCTTCTCCCTGGCCTTCGTCAACCCCAAGGTCTACGACAACATCGGCCTGAACCGCCACGAGGCCCTCGCCCAGGTGAAGGCCAGCGCCCACCGCCGAGAGGTCATGCAAACCGGCGCGAAACGCCTCACCGACTTTCTGGACGACATCGGGGTCATGCGAGGACCAGGCCGCCGCTTGTGGCGCAGCTCGGGCCTCCTGGCCTGACGAGCTCCGCGTTCACCGCAAACGGCCGTCCCCGGTGCCTGTCAGCCGCGACTGGTATCGATGACGCAGAAGCGGTTGCCCTCGGGGTCGGCAAGGACGACGAAGTCGGGGTCCTCCGGATAAAGGTCCCACTCGACGCGCTGGGCACCCAGGGACACCAGCCGCTCAACCTCGGCCGCCTGGTCAACCGCGTTCCTTGCGTACAGGTCCAGATGGGCTCGCGGCCGCTCCTGAACCGGCGTCTCGCTCAGCCCGAGCGCCAGCTGAACCCCGGGCCCTTCCGCCGGGACCAACACCACCCAACCGTCGTCCGCCTCCTCACGCGGCACATACCCCAGGGCCTCCGCCCAGAACGCGGCCGCACGCGGCACATCCGAGACCCCCAACACAACCGACCCGATGCTCAACATGCACCGATCTTGCCGGACAGTTGGCGGGGCGGGGCGGGGCGGGGCGTCGTCGGGGTGACCCAGTGTCCGCGAGGGTGCGGGGATGGCCGCCCTCTAGTCGCAATGGTCGCGGGGCCGGGCCGGCCACCATCCGACGAACCGGGCGGCCACCGGCAACCCTCCAGTACTGGCCCACCACGACACCGACCCGCCCCGCCCCACCCCGCACCCCGGGTGCCACGGTTGTCACGGCGAAGGTTCAGACCCGGTCCAGCGGGCGGTGCGGCTCGGCCGGGAGGTCCACCGTGATCTGGTCGTCGGGGCGGACTACGCCGCCCTTCTTCACCACGCTCATGATTCCGGCCTTGCGGACGACGTTCCCGGCTTCGTCGCGTCCGACGACCTGCTTCAGCAGCCCGTCCTGGAAGTTGTCGATCTGTCGGCAGGGGTTGCGCAGGCCGGTCACCTCCAGCACCGCGTCATCGCCGAGGCTCAGGATGGTGCCGACCGGCAGGCTGAGCAGGTCGATGCCGCGCGTGGTGATGTTCTCGCCGAGTTCGCCAGGCCTCACCTGGTATCCCGCCACGCCGACCTCGGCGAAGAGTTCCTCGTGGATGAGGTGGACCTGACGCAGGTTCGGCTGAGTGGGGTCCTGCGCAACAAGCCAACGGTGCTTGACCGTCACCCCGGCATGGACGTCCCCCTCCACGCCGAGCCCGGCGAGCAAGGTGACGCTGTCACGGTTCGGTTTGGTGAACGCGTACTCGCCGTTGCTGCTGACGGCCGTCACCATCCCGCTGATGCTGTGCTGCACGCACACCTCCATTAGTCGGCGGACTCGTCGCCCTTGGGCGCGTCAGCGGGCGGCGGCAGTACGTCTACGACGTACGAGCCCTTGTGCGGCAGCGTCTCAATCAGTCCCCGCTCGCGGAGGTCCCGCAGAGCGCGCCGGATGGTTCGGTCGGCGACACCGTAGGTCTCAGCCAACCGCGTGATGCCGGACAGTGCCCCGCCAGGCGGGATGCGTCCCGACCTGATCTCCGCTTCGATGCTGCGTGCGATCCGCTGCCACTCGTACTCGGCCATGCCTTCAGTTTCGCGCGGTGTACCGCCACCTGCCCCGCCAGCCCATGGCGCACCGAGGGCGACCATGGCGCACCGTGGTATATCCAGAAGGTGCCCCCGCGACCGTTCCAGCGGTCCGGGGGCATGGCCACCAACCCCAGGAGGTTGATGACAGTGGGCATTATCCATGCGTTGCTGTGTTGGGTAGCGGCGGTGTTCCGCCCGCGTCCGTGCGGCACTGTTCCCGCGCCCGGGACCGCACCCCTGCACCCCGCGCCCGAGCCCCTCGCACTCCCCCGCTCCCCGTACGGGCTGGACCTACCCATCGACGGCACCGAAACGGCGCTCGTGCGCCCCTACCTCGTCGCCGACGAGCGGCGACAGCGGCGGCTCGCCCTGGTGCTCGCCGCCGACTTCGGGATCGACCTCGACACCCATGTACTGAACGGGGCGGGGGTCGCCTGATGGACGAGCCGCCGGTCACCGTGTCGCCTCGCGTCTGCGTGCGCTGCACGGCCCTCACCGCCATCCCGGTAGTCGTCTCCGAGGTGCACCAGAACTCCGGGCCCGGCTTCAGCGTCTACGCCTGCCCTGACTGCGCGGCCGTCCTCCCGCCCACGCCCGACGTGTTCACCCTGCTCCCCGCGCCCCTCGCTCAGGCCGCACGATGAACGGGCTGTCGGCCGAGTGCACGCTAGCCCGCCGCCCGGAGTACCAGCGCCTGCACCGCGAGTGTCGGCAGACCCGAGACGTCCCGCTCCCCCACGGCATGGGCGTGCTGCTGACACCTCGTTGCCCGTGCGCCTGTCACCGGTCAGCCCCCGGCCCAGCCCCAACCCCAACTTCAGTTGGCGCCCGCAGCAGTGACGCCGGAAGGTAGTCGGACTCGAAGGCCAGGTCCCAGCCGTGGACCTGGACCGCCAGCGCCGCCAGCGCGAGCGGGCCGACCGGGAGCAGGGTCCTGGGGGCGGGGTCAGGGTCGAGGGCGGGGTCAACGCTCGCGTGGTGTTCCAGCAGGCGGTCCGCCAAGGCCCGTTCGAATGCCGTCTGGTCGTCTGTCAGCAGTACGCGCAGCAGTCGCTGATCCGGTGTCAGCGCACCCCCGGCGGCAGCGTCCAGAGCCAGCGCCGCGTCCAGGCGTTCGTCAATGGACGGCTTGCGCAGCGGCACCCGGGGCCAGTCCCGGGGCAGGTGTCCGCGTGCGGGGGTCAGGTAGCCGCACAGGGCGTCCATCTCGGCGATATCGGCCGGGGCCGATATCGACTCCCGTTTCGCGTACGGGACTCCGTCGCGGATCGCGGGCGCGTAGTCCTCCCGCAGCAGCAGCCCGATCACCCTCTCCCACTCCCACACCAAGCCGCTGCTCACGCACAGCGTGAAGGCATCGAGCCAGGTCCGGGCGGTGGTCGGATGGGGCGGCTCCAAGCTCTCGTCGTAGGCGATCTCCTCGCTGCTGAGCCGCTCGTCGATGACCGGGAAGGAGATCTCGAAGTCGCCGTTGGGGAAGCAGCCCAGGGAGAGCACGCCGAGCGCGCACTCCGCCGAGGTGTTCAGGGCGGTACGCACATCCGGCGCCTGGAGCGCGGGGTCCTCCAGGGCCCGCGCGGCGACGTGGTCGAGGAGTTGCTCGCTCATCGTCACCAGCGTCGGGCGGAGCGGGGCGTCGCCGTAGCGCATGGAGTGCCAGTGGCCGTGAGTCTGCCGCCATGCGCTCTCGAGTGCTGCCTCGATCCGCCGCTCGCTGACGGTCTGATGTCGTGCCACGTTCTTGATCACCATGCCACCAATGGTGGCAGCCACCACTGACATCCCCCTCAGTGCCAGCCAGCCGTCAGGCGTACCGGCAGTGTGGCCGCGCCGCTGCCACTACCCTGCGGATATGTCCTCGGCAGCGTCTACCCGTCCGCCCACCCGCGCGTCCACGTCGGGAGCCGCACCCGCGTACCGCCGGCTGAGCGTCGAGGAGCGGCGTACGCAGCTGCTGGCCGCCGCGCTCACGCTGTTCGCGCGCCGGGCGCCCGAGGAAGTCTCGATCGACGACGTCGCCGAGGTGGCGGGGGTCTCGCGGCCGCTGGTGTACCGATACTTCCCAGGCGGCAAGCAGCAGCTGTACGAGGCCGCGCTGCGCTCCGCCGCCGACGAACTGGAGCAGTGCTTCGCCGAGCCCCCGACCGGCCCGCTCACCGAGCGGCTTGGCCGCGCCCTGGACCGCTATCTCGCCTTCGTCGACGAGCACGACACCGGCTTCAGCGCGCTGCTCCAGGGCGGCAGCGTGGCCTCCACCTCCCACACGACCGCGATCGTGGACGAGGTGCGGCGAACCGCCGCGGACCAGATCCTGGCCCATCTCGAGGTGGCCGAGCCCGCCCCCAGGCCGCGCATGATGGTGCGGATGTGGATCACGGCGGTCGAGGCCGCCTCGCTGATCTGGCTCGACGAGGGCAAGCAGCCGCCGAGGGACGAGCTGCGGGACTGGCTACTCGACCACTTCATGACCCTGATGACCGCCACCGCCGCGTCCGACGAGCAGACCGCGACCGTCCTCCGCGCGGCCCTCGCCCTGGAGCGGCCCGACGGCTGCGCCGGGTCGCTGGCCCGGCGCGTGCTCCCCGTGGTGGGCGACGCGGCGCACCTGCTCTGACGCACGGATACGGGGGCACGGGGATACTGGTGGCGTGAAGAGTGAAGACGTCCCGTTTGTCGGTGGGCCGCTGGATGGGCGGGTGCTGTCCGTACTGACTGGCATGACCGGGAACCCGCCGAAGGTGTACGAGGTCCCCGTGCCAGGCGCCGACGGCGAGAAGCCCACCACCCTGGTGTACCGGAGGGTGCCGGTGGCGCACACCCGGCGGGTCGGCCTCACCCAGGGCTGGCAGTACGAATACGACCCGGAGGGCAAGCCCAGCGGCGGCCCGAAGTGGCCCTGGACCAAGCCGCAACGCGACGCGTCCCCCTGACGTACTGACGTCGTGTCAAATTTGGCTCGCCGTACCGACCGGATCGGGTGACCCGATACGGCCGTACCGCCCCCGCCACCAGGTGGCCACCGCGCCCGCGCCGCATGCTCGCGGTGGAGGTGGTCCTGTGTCGGGCAGCGTTCTTCGTGTCGTGTGTACGACGGCCCTGGTGGCGGCGGTGATGGCGGCCGGGCCCGCGGCCGCGGTGCCGGTCCCCGCCGACCCTGCCCCCGCCCCGGCGCCTGCCGCCCCTGTCGCCCCTGCCCCCACGGAGCGCTCCGTCGCCGAGCTGCTGACCGACCTTCAGGAGCTGTACCGCAAGGCTGAGGACGCCACCGAGTCGTATAACGCCACCGCCGCGAAGCTCAAAGCCCAGAAGGCCGAGACCAGAAGGCTCGGGCGGGCGCTGGCCCAGGCCCGCCTCGCCCTCGGCGCCAGCCGTGGCGCGGCCGGGCGGCTGGCCCGCCAGCAGTACCAGAGCACCAGCGAACTCTCCCCCTACGTCCGCCTCCTGCTCGCCCGCGACCCGCAGCACGCCCTCGACCAGGGCCATCTGATCCGCCGCGCCGCCGCGCAGCGGGCCGACACCGTAGGACGCCTCACCGCGAGCGAACAGCGCGCCAAGGAGCTGGCCGCGAAGTCCCGTAAGGCGCTGGACAAGCAGCTGACCCTGAGCGAGAGACGCAAGGCGAAGCGGGACGAGGTCAAGGGGCGGCTGGCGGAGGTCGAGCGGCTACTCGCCGGGCTGACGCCGGAGCAACTGGCCCAGCTGCGGGAGCTGGAGGACTCGGAGACCGCCAGCGCCCAGGAGGAGCTGATCACCTCCGGGGCCCTGGGCGATGCGTCCGCGCGGGCACCCTCGCAGGCGGGCGAGGCGGCGCTGCGGTACGCGGTCGAGCAGATCGGCAAACCGTACGAGTGGGGAGCGGAAGGTCCGGCGGCGTACGACTGCTCGGGGCTGACCTCTCAGGCGTGGGCCCACGCAGAGGACACGTACGACACGGACCGCGCGCGCCACGCCGTCCCCCGTACCTCGCAGGAGCAGTGGGACGAGCTCACCCGCGTGCCCTTGGACGAGGTACGCCCAGGTGACCTGGTGGTCTACTTCCCCGAGGCCACGCACGTCGCGCTCTACCTGGGCGACGGCATGGTCATCCACGCCCCGCGCCCCGGCGCGAAGATCAAGGTTTCGCCCATCGCGGCGAACCCGCTCCTCGGAGTCGTACGGCCCGATCCCGACGCGGAGCCGGTCGAGGACTACGTCGCGCCGGAGCTGCCGGAGGGAGCCACGGAGGGGTCGGATCTGGGGTACGGGGAGGCGGGGGAACCGCCACCGGCCCAGCAGTGACCTCCCCCTCCCCCGCGACGCCCGTCAAGCTCCTGCGGCGTCCGTCAAGCTCCCGCCGCGCCCGTGCCCGCGACCTCCGCCACGTACGCGTTCGCCTTCTCCGGGTCGTAGAAAAAGTTCTCGAAGTCGGACGGGTCGTTGAAGCCGTTGGCGAAGCGGTGTGCGATCGGCGGGAGTTCCCCGGCCGCGCCGATCAGGTTCAGGACGTGCTCCGGGGGGACACCGAGCATCGCGTTCGTCCACTTGGTGACGTGCTGGGCGGTGTCCCAGTAGCGGTCGAACGTCGCCTGCATCCAGGCCTCGTCGAACGGGCGGTCACCCTGCTCGACGATCGAGGAGAGGTACGACGCGGCGCACTTGGACGCCGAGTTGGAGCCCTGGCCAGTGATCGGGTCGTTGGCGACGACGACGTCCGCGACGCCGAGGACCAGGCCACCGCCCGGTAGGCGGCCGATGGGGTTGCGGACCGTGGGGGCGTAGCGACCGGCCAGCGTGCCGCCCGCGTCGGTCAGTTCGACCTTGGTGGCACGGGCGTACTCCCAGGGCGTGAAGCGCTCCATCAGCTCCAGGGTGAGGGCGAGGTGTTCGGCGGGGTCCTTGACGCCCTTGAAGACGTCGAGCGGGCCGCCGGGGATGCCCTCCCAGAAGAGGATGTCGGCGCGCCCTGACGTGGTGAGGGTCGGCATGACGAAGAGCTCGCCCACGCCCGGGACCAGATTGCAGCGGACCGCGTCGTACTCCGGGTGCTCGGGGCGCGGGCCGAGCCCGTGCACGTACGACACCGCGAGGGCGCGCTGCGGTGTGTCGTACGGCGAACGGGCGGCGTCGCGGCCGAACATCGAGACCAGCTCGCCCTTGCCCGCGGAGACCATGACGAGGTCGTACGTGCGCGAGAAGTAGTCGAGGTCGGAGACGGCGGCACCGTGGATGACGAGCTGGCCGCCACGCTGCGCGAAGGTCTCCATCCAACCGGCCATCTTGACGCGCTGGTCGACGGACTGGGCGTAGCCGTCCAGTTTGCCGACCCAGTCGATGACCCGCTGCGACTCGGGTCCGGCGACGGACACGCCGAGGCCCTCGATCTTCGGGGCCTGGGACTCCCAGAAGCCGAGCTGCTGGTCGCGCTCGTGCTGGAGCGCCGTGTGGAACATGCACTGGGTCGACATGACCCGGCCGGACCGGATCTCGTCCGCCGTGCGGTTGGACATCAGGGTGATCTCGTACCCCTGCGACTGGAGCGCGAGGGCGAGTTGGAGGCCGGACTGACCGGCTCCGACGATGAGTATCTTCCGCATGGGGGGCCTTCTCTGCTTGCGGGCGTACGTCTGGTGCGGGCTTATTCGGGGGTGACGTCCAGGGCGTGGCCGACCAGGGCCAGCAGGGTCTCGATGACCGCGATCCGGCGGCGCGCGTCCATGATCACCACGGGGGTGTGGGCGGGGAGCGTCAGGGCGTCGCGGACGTCCTCGGCCTCGAACCTCTCCGTGCCGTCGAAGTGGTTGACCGCCACGACATACGGAATCCCGCAGCTCTCGAAGTAGTCAAGAGCCGCGAAGCAGTCGGGCAGCCGCCTGGTGTCGGCGAGGACGACCGCGCCGATCGCGCCCCGCACCAGGTCGTCCCACATAAACCAGAAGCGCTGCTGGCCGGGGGTGCCGAAGAGATAGAGGACCAGGTCGTCGTCGAGCGTGATGCGGCCGAAGTCCATCGCGACCGTGGTGGTCGTCTTCTCCGGGGTCGCGGTCAGGTCGTCGTCCGCGCTGTCCTCGCTGGCCGAGGTCATCAGGGCCTCGGTCTGGAGCGGGGTGATCTCCGAGACGGCGGTGACCAGGGTGGTCTTGCCGACGCCGAAGCCGCCCGCGATGACTATCTTGGTGGCGATGGGGGCGCGGGTGGTGTCGGTCTGCCAGGGCTGGGCGCCGTCTTCGTCGGCTGGCTCAGCTGGCTCAGCTGGCTCGGCTTCCGCGATGCGTGTGTCAGAGACGGCGGAGTCCACCAAGCACCCTTTCGAGCAGTGCGCGGTCCGGCTGGCCCGGGCCGTGCCCGGTTCCGTACACACGGATCTTTCCCTGGTCGGCGAGGTCGCTGAGCAGTACCCGCACCACACCCAATGGCATCTTCAGCAGCGCGGCGATCTCGGCGACCGTACGCATCCGGCGGCAGAGCTCCACGATGGCGCGCAGCTCCGGCAGGACACGGGTCTCCAGCGAGCCGCCGGGCAGTTCGCGCCGTTCGTCGGGCGCCGAGAGGGCGTTGTCGATGCGGGCGACGAAGGTCTCGACGAGGAGTAGGTGGCCGAAGCGGGTGCGGCCGCCGGTGAGCGAGTACGGGCGTACCCGGGCGGGTTTGCGGTTGGCGCCGCGGATGGGAAGGTCGGCTGTGCTCACTGGGCGCTCTCGCTCTCCATCGACTGGCGCAGTTCGCTGCGGAGTTCGGGGGTGAGGACGTGCCCGGCGCGGCCGACGAAGAGCGCCATGTGGTACGCGACGACGCTCATGTCGCAGTCCGGCCTCGCGTGCACGCCGAGCAGCGAACCGTCGCTGATCGCCATCACGAAGAGACTGCCTTCCGCCATGGCGACCACCGTCTGCTTGACGCCGCCGCCGTCCATCAGCTTGGCGGCGCCGATGGTGAGGCTGCAGATGCCGGAGACGACCGTGGCGAGGTCGGCGCTGGAGCCCTTGGGTCCCTTGGGGCCCTTAGGCCCCTTGGAACCCTGGGAGCTGGGCTCGGTGCGGTGTTGTTGCTCCGTGTCGGGGTCCGAGGAGAGCAGCAGCAGGCCGTCGGAGGAGACCACGGCGACAGAGTGCAGGCCAGGGACGTCCTCGACGAGGTTGGTCAGCAGCCACTGGAGGTTGCGGGCCTCGCTGCTGAGCTTGGTGGCGGGATCGCCGGATTCATCGGGTTCACCGGGTTGGGGCGGATCGCTGAGGTCACTCGGGGTGGTGCTGGGCGTACGCATGGGCGCAGTCAACTGCGGGCCTCCTCGACTGTGTCCCCCGAGTCTTCTGCGGTCCGATCGGTCTCCGTTGGCTCCGTTGGCTCCGTTGGCTCCGTTGGCTCCGCTGGCTCCGCTTGCTCCGCTGGCCGATCGGTTTCCGCACTTCTTTCCGAGAGTTCGGCCTCTACGTCGCGGCGGCCGTCCCTCGCCCCCTGGTAGAACCCGCCGAGCCTGCGGCGCAGGGCTTCGGCGTCGATGGAACCTGTGACGGGTGGGGCGGGAGCCGGTACCGGGGCCGTGATGACGGGCGTCCGCTTGGGCAGGCCCTTGTCGGTGACGCGCTCCCACTTCGGGGGCTCCGTCTCCTCCCCCGCGTCTGTGTCGGGGTCGAGTTCGGCCCTGGGCGCGGGGATCGCGGCCGCGCTGGTGTCGGAACCGTCCGAGGTTCCGCCATAGACGCCGCTGCCGCTGACCGTGACGCCCTCAACCTGGGCGTCGTCTTGGGCGTCCTCGCCCGCGTCCGTATCGGCGTCGTGGGCGCTCAGGGTGCGCTCTGCGGCGCTGATGAGCGGGTCCTCGGGCGCCTCGTCCTCGTCCTCAGGCACAGACGGCGACTCCGACGGCAGCTGCGACTCCGACTGCGACTGCCACTGCGACTGGACGGAACGGCCAGGGATGACGTTGGAGTTGGCCTCCGCCTCGGAGCCGGGCAGGTGGACCGCCGGAGCCGACCCCGACCCCGACCCCGCACCCGCCACCGCGCCTGCACCCGCACCCGCCGCGTCGAGCCCCGGAGCCACCGCCGTCGACGGCGCCGCGGTGAGGATCGACTTGGGCAGCACCACGACCGCCGCCACGCCAGCCTGCTTGTGCTCGCGCAGCTGGACCCGGACGCCGTGCCGCGCAGCGAGCCGGGCGACCACGTACAGCCCGAGGCCGAGATCGCCGTCCCCGCCCGCCTCCACAGCGCGCGGCTCAGGCTCGTCCGGGTCGAACTCCGCCAGACGGGTGTTGACTTCGCGCAGCCGCTCCGGGGCCATGCCGATGCCCTCGTCCTGTACGGAGAGCATCACCTCGCCGCTCTCCAGGAGCCACCCGGAGACCTCCACCGAGGCGTCCGGCGGCGAGAACGAGGTGGCGTTCTCCAGCAGTTCGGCGACCAGGTGGCTGACGTCGTCCGCCGCGAACCCCGCGAGGTGCGCGTGCTGCGGCAACGAGGAGATCCGTACCCGCTCATAGCGCTCGATCTCGCTGACCGAGGCCCGCAGGACGTCGATGAGCGGCACCGAGCCCGGGTGGGAGTGCTTGTGCTCGGCGCCCGCGAGGATCAGGAGGTTCTCGTTGTGGCGGCGCATGACCGTCGCGAAGTGGTCCAGCCGGAAGAGGGTGGCCAGGCGCTCCGGGTCCTGCTCGCGGTCCTCGAGGTTCTCGATGACGGCGAGTTGCCGCTCGACGAGGCCGAGGGTGCGCAGCGCCAGGTTTACGAAGGTGCCTTCGACGCTGTGCCGTACCTGCTCAAGGCGGGTGGTGGCGTCGGCCAGTTCGCGGCGCAGCTGCTCGCTTTCCTCGGCGAGGGACTCGCGGCGGCCGACCAGGTGCTTGCGGTCGCTCTCCAGTACGCCGAGGCGCTCGCGCAGTTTCGCGCTGTGCGCGTGGAGGGTGTTGACCGAGCGGACGACCTGCGCGAACTCGTCGTTGCGTCCGGTGAAGCGTACGGGCTCGTCGGCGGCGGGGTCGTCGGCGATCCGGGCGGTGCCCAGGCGCAGGACGGCGAGCGGCCGGGTGAGCGTACGGGCGACTCCCATCGCGACGCCCACGGCGAGCAGCAGGCAGGCGCCGACGATCGCGATCTGGAGTTCCAGGGCGGTGACGTCGTCGTCGCGCAGTTGGGCGATCCGTGCGGTGCGTTCCGCGGTGAGGCTGTTCTCGACGCCGCGTAGCTGCTCCACGCGGGCGGACAGCGCGGCGTCGACCTTGGCGCGGTTCAGGGCTAGTTCGGCCTCGGAGAGGGTGGGCTGGTCGGTGAGGCGGGCGAGGTACTTCTCGGCGGTGGTGATCTCGGGACCGGTGACCGTGGAGCGGAGTTTGGCCTGGTCGACGCCGTGCGCGGCGCGTTCGAAGTCGGCGCGGGCGAGTTCTTCGCCGATCCTCGCGCGCTGGGCGGCGGCGGTGAGTTCGTCGCGGCGGTCGTCCAGCGGGGATTCGGGGACGCGGGTGACGTACTGGGCGGTGACCGGGTCGTACGTGGTCTGCGGCTCGGGCCGGGGGACGGCGAGCGCGGCGAGGAGCAGTCCGCGGCTCGCGGTGGCCTGCTCGACGGCGCGGTCCAGGTCGGCGAGGGCGCGGCTGCCGGAGCCCGCGCGGGGCGGCAGCCGGTCGGCGAGGCGCTCGGTGAGGGTGTGCAGCTCGCCGATCGCGTCGGTGTACGCGGCGTGCGCGTCCAGGGCCGTGCCCTTGCCGGTGAGCGCGGTCCGCCGTACGCCGGAGATGGCGTCGAGGTCCTCGCGTAGCGCGGTGGGTGCCTCGGCCCGCAGCTCGGTGATCTGCCGGTCGACGCGCGCGCTGCCGCTTTCGTCGGGGCCCTTGCCCTTCGGGCGCCCGGCGGCGATGTACGAGGTGACCTGGTCGCGTTCGTCGGCGAGTGAGTGGGCCAGTACGACGGCGCGCTGGGTGCGTTCGGCGAGGGTGACCAGGCTCTGTGACTCGGCGAGTTGGTCGGAGGACGACAGCAGGGCGGGGCCGCCCGCTCCGGCCACGGCGGCGGCGACCACGGCGACGGCGATGATCAGTCGGCTGCGGACGCGGACCCGGCGGCCGGTGGGCGTGGCGGGTGCGCTGGGTGCGCTGGGTGCTGTGGGTGTCAGTGCGGGTGCGGGTGAAGGGGGCGCGGCGTCGGTCCGGTCCGCGCTCGTCGGCTCCACGCTCGTCGGCCCGGTGCCCGGCTGGTCCGTGCCCTCATCGGACGTGCCGCCGTTGCCACCTTTGCCACGCGGCCGCTTCATCTGCACCGGTGCTCGCAATCTCGATGTTCTCGTTCCTCGCCCCGGGGAAGGGGCACTGAAGTGCTGGCTCGGGCACCCCCTGACCCGGGTGACGAAGAGTCAACACGGACACACCCCTGGTTACGGCACATGACCTTTCCAGCGGGCTGGGACAGGGGCCGCCCATCACCCACCAGGCCACCCGAAGGAGTGAACAACGGCGGCTGTGGGTGGGCAAGTCTTCGTGACACTCGCATCAGCCCCGCGCGGAGCGCCGGTTGGACTGGCCGGGCGGGCTTTGGCAAGATGCCCTGCCGCGCACTTCCGGAAGGCGCCAATCCGCCCAAATCCCGCCTGGCGGCGCGCTACAGGGGGACGCCAGGGGGTTCCGGGCCCGCCGTGAAGGGCTCATGCAGACTGGCGGCATGCGCATGGAACTCGCCACGGACCCCGGCCACCCCGATCGCCCCAACGAGGACTACGCGTCGTTGGCGCTGCCCGCCTCGGGTCAGGGCGGTTCGCTGGTTCTGCTGGATGGCGTGACCCCGCCAGCCGACGCTTACGGATGTCTTCATTCCGTTCACTGGTACACGGCCCAGCTCGGTGGCGCCCTAGGTGAACTGTCCGTTTCGCGTCGAGATTTGACGCTGCCTGACGTATTGGCCCAGGCCATTGGGCGCACCGCCGACGCCCACCGCGACACCTGTGATCTTTCTCACCCCCGTACGCCGCAGGCAACCGTCGTCCTGGCCCGCTGGGACGCGGACCGCGTGGAGTATCTGGTGCTCTCCGACTCCGCGCTGCTGGTCGAGGGGTCGGACGGCGAGGTCACGCCCGTACTCGATGACCGGCTCGACACCCTGCCGCCGCGGGTCAGGCACCTGGGCGACGCGGCCCGTTCGCTGCCGGATGGCTCGCCCGAGCGTACGGACGCGGTGGGTGCCTACCGCGTGGCGGTGGAGGCGCTGCGTAACGCGGAGGACGGCTTCTTCACCGCGGCCGCCGACCCCTCGGTGGCGGCGCGGGCGGTCACCGGGGCGCTCCCCCGGGCCGAGGTCGCGGCGCTGGCGGCGCTTACGGACGGGGCCGGGCGCTGGGTGGAGATGTTCGACGAGGGGAGCTGGGCGGACTGCTTCGCGCTGCTGCGCAAGGAGGGCCCGAGGTCGCTGATCGAGCGGGTCAGGGCGCTGGAGACGGAGCGGGCGGAGTCCGGGCCCGCGTTCCGCTGGAAGAGGCACGATGACGCGGCGGTGGTGTTCGCGGAATTCTAGGGCTTTGGCTCGCTGGCGCTGCTGAGCTCTGGCTCGCTGGCGCCTGGGCCGTGGGCCGTGGGCCCTGGGCCCTGGGCCCTGGCTCGCTACGGTTGTTCCTCGGCGCCTGAGTTCAGCTGGCCGAGTAGCCGGGCCAGCTCGGCCACCTCGCGGCGGTCCCAGTCGGCGAGTTTGCGCACGTACTGGGCCCGGCGGGCGGCGCGGACCGTGGCGAAACGCTCGCGACCGTCGTCGGTGAGGCGGATCAGCGACGCGCGGCCGTCGGCGGGGTCCGGCTCCCTGGTGACCAGGCCGAGCTCCTCCAGGGCACGGAGCTGACGGCTCATCGTCGCCTTGCCGACGCCGATATACCCGGCGAGCGCGGTCGCACGCTGAGCGCCGCACTCGGCGAGCCGCACCAGCAGCCCGTACGCGGCGGACTCCAGGTCGGGGTGGACGGCGCGGGCCATCTCGCCGGACGAGGCGCGGGCGCGGCGCAGAAAGACCGTGAGCTCCCGCTCCAACGCGAGGAACTCCTGATCGACCCCGTCGACTCCGTCGCCCCCGTCGACCCCGTTGTCGTCCGACCCGTCCCGCACGTCAGCACCCTCTCTTACGTTCCGCTCTTACGTTCCGCCACCCGCAGCCGTTGCCCCGGCCGCACCAGTATTTCGCAGGCGGTGGCGGGGGCGGTTTCCGGTCCTACGCTGGAAGGGTGCCGCCGCTGTCAGGGGACGGCCACCACGGAGGTGCCCCATGTTCCTCGCCACCGCCGTCGTCTCGGCGCTGCTCGCCGCGGCACTGGTCGCGTCGGCTCTGCTGAAGCTGAGCCACCGCCCGACCGCGGTGGAGAGGTACGCCAGGCTCGGCGTACCCGAGGACCGCCTCAACCACCTGGCCGCGCTTCTGCTCGCGGGGGCGGTGGGCCTGGTGGTCGGACTCTTCTGGGTGCCGATCGGGATCATCGCGGCGATCTGTCTGATCCTCTTCTTCTTCGGCGCGATGGGCTTCCACATACGCGTCAGCGACTTCAGGGGCCTGCCGGTCCCGGCGGCGCTCTGTGTCCTGGCGGCTGTCGCCCTGGCCCTGCGGCTGGCGTCGACGTAGCGCGGGGCGAGCGGGGGTGGTCCCCCCGCTCGCCTCCTCGTCAGGCCGCGACCCGTACCTCCGTCGGCGCTTCCCTGGACGCGTCACTGCTCGCCGGAGACAGCGCCAGCTCCAGGACCTGGCGGACGTCCGTCACCGGGTGGACGTCCAGCTTGTCCAGGATCTCGGCGGGGACGTCGTCCAGGTCGGCCTCGTTGCGCTTGGGGATCACCACGGTGGTGATGCCCGCGCGGTGCGCGGCCAGCAGCTTCTGCTTGACGCCGCCGATGGGCAGCACCCGGCCGGTCAGCGACACCTCGCCGGTCATCGCCACATCCGTACGGACGAGTCGGCCGGAGAGCAGCGAGGCGAGGGCGGTCGTCATGGTGACGCCCGCGCTCGGGCCGTCCTTGGGGACCGCGCCCGCGGGGAAGTGGATGTGCACGCCGCGGTCCTTCAGGTCGCCGACGGGCAGCTCCAGCTCCGCGCCGCGTGAGCGGAGGAAGGAGAGCGCGATCTGCGCGGACTCCTTCATCACGTCACCGAGCTGACCGGTCAGGGTCAGTCCGGATCCACCGGTCTCCGGGTCCGCGAGGGATGCCTCGACGTACAGCACGTCGCCGCCCGCGCCGGTGACCGCGAGCCCGGTGGCCACGCCGGGTACGGCGGTGCGCCGCTCGGCCGGGTCCTGTGCGGACTCGGGTACGTGGTGCGGCCGTCCGATCAGTTCCCGCAGCTCAGCGTCCGTCACCGTGAAGGGCAACTCGCGCTCGCCCAGCTCGTGCTGGGCCGCGACCTTGCGGAGCAGCCGGGCGAGGGAGCGCTCCAGGTTCCGTACGCCCGCTTCCCGGGTGTACTCGCCCGCCAGCTTGCGCAGCGCCGACTCGTCGAGCGTGACCTCGTCCTGGCCGAGACCGGCCCGTTCCAGCTGCCTGGTGACCAGGTGGTCGCGGGCGATGACGACCTTCTCGTCCTCGGTGTAGCCATCCAGCCTGACCAGCTCCATGCGGTCGAGCAGCGCCTCCGGGATGGCCTCCAGGACGTTGGCCGTGGCCAGGAAGACGACATCGCTCAGGTCGAGTTCGACCTCCAGGTAGTGGTCGCGGAAGGTGTGGTTCTGCGCGGGGTCGAGCACCTCAAGCAGTGCTGCGGCCGGGTCGCCGCGGAAGTCGGAGCCGACCTTGTCGATCTCGTCGAGCAGGACGACGGGGTTCATGGAACCCGCCTCCTTGATGGCCCGTACGATCCGTCCCGGCAGCGCCCCCACGTACGTACGCCGGTGCCCGCGGATCTCCGCCTCGTCCCGTACGCCACCGAGCGCGACCCGCACGAACTTGCGCCCCATGGCATGCGCCACGGACTCGCCGAGCGAGGTCTTCCCGACGCCGGGCGGCCCGACCAGCGCCAGCACGGCCCCACCGCGCCGGCCGCCGACCACCCCGAGTCCGCGCTCGCCGCGCCGCTTGCGCACGGCCAGGTACTCGGTGATCCGCTCCTTCACGTCGTCCAGGCCCGCGTGCTCGGCGTCCAGGACGCCCCGGGCGCCCTGGATGTCGTACGCGTCCTCCGTGCGCTCACTCCAGGGCAGCTCCAGCACGGTGTCCAGCCAGGTCCGAATCCAGGACCCCTCGGGCGACTGGTCGGAGGCCCGCTCCAGCTTGTCGACCTCCTTGAGCGCGGCCTCCCGCACCTTCTCGGGCAGGTCGGCGGTCTCAACGCGCGCCCGATAGTCGTCGGACTCCTCCCCCTCCGACTCGCCGTTGATCTCGCGCAGTTCCTTGCGTACGGCGTCCAGCTGGCGGCGCAGCAGGAACTCGCGCTGCTGCTTGTCCACACCCTCCTGGACGTCCTTGGCGATGGACTCGGCGACGTCCTCTTCGGCGAGGTGCTCGCTGAGCCAGCCGGTGGCCAGCTTGAGCCGGGCGACGGGGTCGGCGGTCTCCAGCAACTCCACCTTCTGCCCGGTGGACAGGAAGGGCGAGTACCCGGCGTTGTCGGCGAGCTGCGACACGTCCTCGATCTGCTGTACGCGATCAACGACCTGCCACGCCCCACGCTTACGCAGCCAGCTGGTGGCCAGCGCCTTGTACTCCTTGGCCAGTTCGGCGACGGCCCCCGGCAACGGCTCAGGCACGGTCTCTTGAACCTCGACGCCCTCCACCCACAGCGCCGCCCCGGGCCCGGTCGTCCCCGCCCCGATCCGCACCCTCTGCCGCCCCCGGATCAGCGCCCCGGGATCGCCGTCAGCGAGCCGCCCCACCTGCTCAACAGTGCCCAGCACCCCCGTACCCGCGTACGTCCCGTCAACCCGCGGCACCAGCAGCACCTGCGGCTTGGCGGTATCCCCACGCGCGGCCGCCTGAGCCGCCTCGACCGCGGCGCGCACGTCGGCGTCATTCAGGTCGAGCGGCACCACCATGCCGGGCAGTACGACCTCGTCGTCGAGCGGCAGTACGGGCAGGGTGAGCGACGTGTGCGCCTTCGACCCAGTGGACTCAGCAGCCATGATCTGATCTCCCCTTAGGCATTCAAGTTGAGCTTTACCGACTCAATGGTTGTGAGCCCAGAAGTGTTCCCTCCGGAGTGTTCGCCGTGAGCGATCAGGGACCACTGTCCTATGCGGGTAGACCTTGCACTTTCCAAGTCAAAGCTGCATCGGACTTTGCATCGTCCGCGTGACCTTGCATCGAGGTACGCGGTTAACGGGCCATGGATCGTGTGTTGGGTGTGGTGCAGGGCGGTACAGCAGGCCCTCCGGCGTACGGCTTCGAGGTCGGGTACGTCGAGCCAGGCGGGTCGGAGCTGCGGCGGCCGCTGACGGATGCGTGGGCGGTCCGGTTCGAGGACTCGGCACCGGTACGCGGGTTCAAGTCGTACAAGGGGCAGCGCCATCTACCGGGGCTGTGGTGGTCGGCGACGGTCGGCGGGCACATCGGGTACGAGTCCTGGCTGGAGCGCGATCACGTGATGCTGCTGGACTTCGACCCGACCGTGGTGGGGGTGTCCTCCCAACCCTTCTGGCTGTTCTGGGCCTCGGAAAAGGGCAAGGGCATCTCGCACGCACCGGACTACTTCGCACGCCGTGACGACGGTTCGGCGGTGGTGGTCGACTGCCGCCCGGTGGACCGCCGAAAGACGCGGGACTGGGCCAAGTTCGAGGCGACACAGTCGGCCTGCGATCAGGTGGGGTGGGAGTTCCGGCTGGTGGGGGCACCGGACGCGATCGTGGTGCGCAACGTGCGGTGGCTGGCGGGGTATCGCCATCCGCGGCACCGGTTGGAGCCGGTCGCCTCGGCCCTGCGGGATGTGTTCGCCGAGCCGCGTCCACTGGCTAGCGGCGCAACGGAAGTGGGTGATCTGGTCTCGGTGCTGCCAGTGCTGTTCCATCTGCTCTGGCTGCACGACCTGGCGGTGGATGTGTCGGTGCCGCTGCATGCGGAGTCGCTGGTGTCGCCCGAGGCAGTGCGGTGACGGGCGGCCGGGATGCCTCGGTACTGCGGCCCGGGGACTGGATCACCTATGACAGCGGTGACCATCAGGTGGTGGGCCTGGCGGGGACGTCGGTGCGGCTGCGCTCGGACAGCGGGGCGGAATCGGTGGTGCTGGCCTCGCATCTGATGGCGGCGCCGGACTTCGCGGTCACAGGCACCGAGCCGCTGCCCGCACTGGAGCCGTCCGGCTTGCTCGCGACGCTGCCGGAGGCGGTTCGCACAGCCGCGTACGAGTGGGAACGCCACGTCGTGGAAGTCGAGACCGGGCTGCCGCCCGGCGCCGCACCGGGCACGCCACTGCGGCCCGAGTACGACCCGCAGGTGTGTTCGCTGCTGGAGCGCGCACGGGCGAAGGCGGATGAGTTGGGGGTGAGCCTGCGCACGGTGATGGGCAAGCGGTCTCGCTATGCCCAGCAGGGGTTGTGGGGGCTGGTCGATCAGCGTCTGGTGCGGATGTCAGCGGTGACCGGACAGGCCGATGCCCGGCTTGTCGCCGTGATCCAGGAGGCCCTGGCCGCCGAGACGCCCACCTCGACAGGGACCCGCTCCCGGCTGATGCGCCGGGTGGTCAAGATGGTGGAGGCCGCCCACGGCGAGGGGGTGGTGCCGCTGCCGGGCAAAAGCACCTTCTACAAGCTGATCGATGCGCTCTCCACCGGCAAGCACACCTTCGGCTCGGCGGCCACCCGGCGGCAGACGGCGAACCGGCCCGAGGGGCCGTTCACGCCGACGTTCGCAGACCGGCCCGGGGAACAAGTTCAGATCGACTCCACCCCGCTGGACGTCATGGTGGTGCTCGATTCCGGGCTCACCGCCCGCGCGGATCTGACGATTGCCATCGATATCGCGACCCGCACGATCTGCGCCGCGGTACTGCGGCCCATGGGCACCAAGGCGGTGGACGCCTCGCTGCTGCTGGCGCGGATGCTGGTGCCCGAACCGATGCGGCCTGGCTGGTCCGCCGCACTGCGGATGGCGGCCTCGCGGATGCCGCACCGGCGGCTGCTGGACGTGGACGCGCGGATGGAACAGGCCGCGGCGAAACCGGTGATCGTGCCGGACGCCGTTGTCATCGACGGAGGGAAGGTGTTCATCTCCGACACCTTCATCCGGGCCTGCGACCGGCTCGGCATCTCGGTGCAGCGATCACGCCCGCGCACGCCGACCGACAAGGCGATCGTGGAGGCCACGTTCTCCGCGATCAACACCCTGTTCGTCCAGCACCTTCCCGGCTACACCGGGGCGAACGTCTCACGCCGCGGTGAACGCATCGAGGATCAGGCAGTCTGGACGATCCCCGAACTCCAGGACCTGCTAGACGAGTGGCTTCTGGCCGGGTGGCAGGCCCGGCCGCATGACGCTCTGCGTGACCCGTTCCGCCCGAAGAAGGCGATGTCGCCGAACGACAAGTACGCCTCGCTGGTGGCGGCCTGCGGCTACCTGCCGCTGGTCCTGCGCGGCGAGGACTACCTGGAGCTGCTGCCGGTGGCCTGGCGAACCATCAACGACTACGGCATCCGGATCAACTACCGCACCTACGACTGCGCGGAGTTGGGGCCCCATCGGCGTCAGCACTCCGGACACACGGCCAAGCGCGGGCTCTGGGAAGTGCACTACGACCCCTATGACCTGTCCCAGGTGTTCGTACGCACCGAGCAGGGCTGGATCACCGCCCCCTGGGTTCATCTTCCGCTGGTGAACGCTCCGTTCGCGGACTTCACCTGGCAGCACGCCCGCCGTCTGGCCGCCGAGGCCGGGCTGGATGACGCCAACGAAGCCGCTGTCGCCCGTGTCCTGGACGGGCTGCTGACCCGCGCCGAGCACGGCCCGGACACCAGATCGGCCAAGGTGGCCGCCCGCACCCGCACCGCTGTCGCCGTCCACCCGCCCGCCGCAGCACCCGAGATCGAAAACCAGACGGAGCCCGAGCCGGAATCCGAGGTCCAGCCGCCTGCGGCGGTGGCGGGTTTCGGGGTCTTCGACGCCCACGCAGAAGCCGAAAGGTGGCTATGAGCAAGCCCTCCCCTTCCCGCACTCCGGCCAGGGCAAGACCGGCACCGCCCGACAATCCGCTGACCACCAAGGAGGGCTGGCGCCACTGCGTCGAACACGAGTCGATCCCGCCCCGGCTCCTGACAGTCACTGAACGAGCGGCAATGAGCCGGACCGAACAGTTACAGGAGGAGGACCGGCGCCGGGAGTATCACGCCGATCTGCCGATGGTGAACACCCCGACCATCGGCAAGGTCATCACCACCTCCCGACTGCTGATCCAGCTCAACCGCAACCAGATCTCCGCCCGACGCGGCGTGATCCTCTCCGGCGCCTCCGGCACCGGCAAGACAACCGCCTTGACCCAGCTCGGCCGGGCCCACGAACTGGCTGTCCGCAAACGGCATCCACGCGACCACAACCGGCTCCCGGTCGTCTATGCCACCGTCCCCCCGGCGGCCACCCCGAAGATGCTCGCGATGGAGTTCGCCCGCTTCTTCGGGCTGACCTTCCCCACCCGGGTCAACGTCACCGACATCGTCGACGCGGTCTGCGCGACCGCCGCCCACGTCCATGTCGACCTGGTCCTCGTGGACGAACTACACAACCTGAATCTCGCGACACGGTCCGGCGCCGAAGCATCCGACCAGCTCAAGTACTTCGCCGAACGGCTACCCGCCACCTTCGCCTACGCGGGCATCGACATTGAATCCCAGGGCCTGTTCGCCGGCACCCGCGGACGGCAGATCGCCGGACGCTTCGTCGTCATCCCCGCCGCCCCGTTCTCCCACGCCACCCCCGCCGACCACGATGCCTGGCGGGCCCTGGTGGGCACCCTGGAATCCATGCTCCGGCTGCACCACCACACCCCGGGCACCCTCACCGCGCTGAGCGAGTACCTCTTCCACCGCACCGGCGGCATGATCGGCAGCCTCTCCCAGCTCATCCGCGGCGCCGCCGTCCTGGCCATCGAGGACGAAAGCGAACGCATCACCGAGAACCTGCTGAAGCTCGTTCCGATCGACTTCGCGGCCGAGCAGTCCGAGAAGCTCACCGCCCCTGCCAAACCCACCGCGAGGCGGAGGCGCGCGGCCTGATGCTCATCCGCCGTCTGCCCGACCCGGTCCCTCCTGCCCGACATGAGATCGCCGCCTCCTACATCGGCCGCCTGGCCCGGCTCCACGGTCTCGACATCAACACCCTCTGGCAGTGCGTCACCGAACGCGAAGCCTCCGGCGGCATACGCCGCGTCGTCGTCCCCGAACGGCTCGCTGCCATCACCGGCCGCACCGTCCATTCCCTCGCCGGAGCACTGCCCGAACTACGCACTCCACAGCCCGACTGGGCCATGTTCCGCCACCAGCCACAACCCGGCTGCCACCACTGCAACGCCAAACACCCTGGCGGCGAAGTCACCAGGGTCCTGCCGCACCACCGCTACGTCTGTACCCGACACCGGCTCTGGCTCTGCCCAACCGACGCCGACGGACACACCACGCCCCTCGACGCCCTCCCGGAGATCGTCCAGGCACAGCGCCGGCACCTGCGCATCCTCCAGCGCCACGGCTGGGCCACCACCTATGACGCCGTCCTCACCGGCATACTCATCTGCGGCCAGCTCTGGTCACGCCCGGAGAACGAGAACGGCGGAGTCTGGCACGACTGGATCCGCCGGGCCAACATCCTCATCCCGCCCGGCACGGCCGAAGCGACATACTCCGTCGCACGCCTCTGCGCCGCGGTCTATCCCGAAGCCGTTGCACTGGCCTCGCTCTTCGCATCGCCCTATTGGAGACAGCAGGCACAGAAAACGGCCTGGGACCGCCGCCTTTTCAACGCCGAGATCGCCCGACGGCTACGACACCCTCACTACGGCGAGCACGAAAACGACCCCATCAGCTACTGGGCCAACATGACCGCCAAGCGCCCGCCGCTCGCTCCCATCCGCGTCCACGACCAGAAACACCACCTCCGGAAACCAGCCCTGCGCACCGCCACCCAACACGCACAGCAACGCCAAGCCCACGCCTTCAACCCATCCCACCGAGCTGGCGACGCACTCACCGCGCACCGCCACCTCGCCACCGTGTTCCGGCGCGCCTGGCACCCCTTTCGAACCCACACCCTTCTCCCGAATGGAGACAGCACCTACACGCTCTCCTGGTGACAGCCCAGTAGAAGTAGCCGAGCATCCTGGCTTCGTCCACGAGAACGGGCTCTCATCCACCTCTTGTGGTCGCGTACACAGCGTGGCCGTCATTCTTCAGGCGATGGCGGTCACGGTCGTGAACCGACTCGAACAAGGTGGCCCGGTCGAAGCTCCCTTAGAACTGTTGACCTGCGATTTTATAGAAGGACGTCTGGTACGCCTCCAGCGCAGCACGGGCGCGGTCCTCGTTGCCGCCGAACAACCCACTCGCGAGGGGACCCCATTGGGCACCTTGCGTATCGAACTCATGCGCCAGGTCGGCAATCGGGTTGCCGTGGCTCTCGGACCGCCAAGTCGACCGCCCGTACCAGCGAGAGTGTCTCCACGACGGTTTCTGCGGGTTTGCGGCCGCACGCACGTTCACCACATCTTGTGCGAGCACCCCGAGCACCACTTCGGCCCGGTCGAATTCCGAACTGTAAGCGTCGTCGTCCGACCATTGGTCCGAGAAGATCGGGCGAAGGACATGGTGCAGCCACTCAGCAACCGGCGTGTGGTACTTACCGTTCCGACGTTCCGTGAAGTCCTTCAACGAGTCGCCCAAATCCCTCCCTGTCGCGCTTGCACGCGCGAGGGTATTGGTGACGTAGTCCGTGGTACCGCCGAACGGTTTGTTCGGATCCGTTGCCTCGACGATGGGCGTCGGCTTCTGCCCGTACCTGTCCCTGACCGACGGGTCGATGACCATTGACTTGAGGTTGGCCCAGTTGCCGCTCGACGCACAGGCGAGCGCGGCGGTCATGATGCCAACCATCCCCGGGAGGTGGCGGAGTTCAACTAGAGCCGACGTCCCACTCTCCGGCCTGGTTGCCGCCGCGACGAAAGAGCGAATGCCGCTCGTCCATGGCTGCAACGATTCGGGCGCTCCCCAACGGCACGCGACCTGAAGTGACGCGCAGAACGGCTCGGAGAGGGTCCAAAGGTCTTGTGCCTCCTCAGCGATACGAACGATCTGCTCCTCGTTCGTGCCGTCCAGCTGCCCGGCCAGCCGCTCCGCATTCTTGAGGACCGCAAGCACACGCTGGACTTCTTGCGAGACCAAGTCATCCAACTCAATGCGCCGTGACGGTTCGAGGAGCATCTCTTTGGTGAGTCGCTTGAGAAGGTCCGCCCGGTCCGCAGAGGTCGCCTGCTCGACTGCGGCGAGGGCGGTAGCCAGGTCGGGCCTCTTTTCGCCGAGCAAGCGATTAATCGTGGTAACGAGCCTGGCCGCGTGCGCCGTGTGGTCCCTTCCGAACAGATCCGAGTAGTTGAGGTCACTCAGCACTCGTCCGGCCCCGAGGTCCCAGCCGGGGACGTCTCCCGCGTCGAATCTCACGGGGATCAGCCAGACGCGTCCGGGTGGCATCTGGCGGAACTCTTCGACGGCGAGGGTTAGTTCCTCGTTCATGTAGGACCTAGCCTTGGCCCGGGAGTTGTCTGAGAAGCAGGCCAGGAAGACGAGCGATCCGTCTCTGATGGCCGCCCGGATCTTGGCTCTCCAGGCGTCGCCTGGCCCGAGGTCCTTGCGGTCTCTCCAGTACGGGATCTGGGCCGCCTCCAGGACAGCGCAGAGGCCATCTACTTGATCCGAGTCTTCGCGGACGTATGAGATGAAGACGTGTTTGCCCACTTCGTCGCTCATGGCTCGGATGATAGGTCCTAGCTCTGACACTGACGGCACCGAAACCCGATGCCGTAACGGAGCCAACTGGCTACCAGCTGACCCCACGAAGATCGACTTTTCACTCCTCGTGCAGGACCACAAGGAAGTGGGCAAGAGCCGGGATCCGTGATTAGAACCAGGCGCCCCCGCCTCTCCGAAAATGCAAGGTTGATCTGCACAACTCGGTAGTCCGCCGCGCAGACTGAACCTTCATCTTGCCGGTCACAGCCATGGGTGGATGAAACCTTCGGTTGCACACGACAACCACTGTCGGTCCGAGGTGTCGGGGCCCTGTGCTGCCCAAGGGCTGGCAGACCACAGGGCACCGAACCCATACACACGGAACAATAATCTAAGGAAGTTGCTTCCATGGAATGGACATGGTTTGCTGAGGCCTGCCGGGTTTCCGTCAGCTCTCCACGGGGGCGTTGGTCACCGCCTGGATTTGACCTGCCTTAGAGAGGAGTGCGCGTCATGACCGTTCCCGCGGTCTACGGCGGACCAGGGTCGTCACCGACCCGACCTTCGATCCGCCGGGCGAGTACCCCATGCCCCTCCCGGGCGACCACAAGCTCGTCAAGGCCGACCCCGCGCCGGTCACAGCCGCCGACCTCGGCCGGGCCCTGCTGGCCGAGGTGCCGGTCATCTTCACCACCGAGAGCGGCGCCGACCGCCTGGGCGGCAACGCCCGCGGCCTCGCCTTCTGGCAGACCGCCGAGCTCAAGCGGCCCGACGGCGGCACCGTGACCATCACCGGCGTGCCCGCCCGGCACGGCCCCGTGGGCTGCGAGCCGATCTCCGGTGACGTCGTCGGCTTCATGCTCACCTCCGACGACCTGCCCTCGGTCTACGTCAGCGGCGACAACGCGGCCCTGGAGCACGTCAAGGAGATCGCCGACCGCTTCGCTCCCGTCGACACGGCGATCCTCTTCCTCGGCGGCGCCCGCATGCCGTTCGCCTTCGACGGTGCCCTGCTCACTCTCGACAGCGCCCTGGGCGCCGAGGCCGCCAAGACGCTCGGCGCCCGCCGCGTCGTCCCCGCCCACTACGACAGCTGGGCCCACTTCCAGGAAGGCCGCGCCGAGATTGAGGCCGCCTTCACAGGGGCTGGCCTGGCCGACCGCCTCGACTTCACCAGACGACCCCAATCGAACCAACCGAACCAACCGAACCAACGGAGACCACGATGACCAAGATCACCACTGCCAACCTCGACCTGGCCCGCACCTACTTCCAGGCCGTGCAGACCGGAGACATGGCCGCCCTCGGCGGCCTCCTCGACGAGGAGATCGTCTGGCACCAGCCCGGTAGCAACCAGTTCTCCGGCGACCGCAAGGGCCAGGGCGCTGTCTTTCAGATGCTCGGCGGCATGATGGAGGCCAGCCAGGGCACCTTCGCCATCGACAAGATCCACTCCCTGATGGGCAACGGCGACCTGGTCGCCGCCACCATCCACTTCACCGGCCGCCGCGGCGACACGTCCATGGCCATGGACGGCGTGGACCTCCTGCGCATCCAGAACGGCAAGATCACCGAGATGTGGCTCTTCTCCGGCGACCAGAGCGCCGAAGACGCCTTCTGGGGCCGCTGAAACCTCGTATGCCCCGAGGACCGACCCGACCTCGGGGCACACGGCGTCGCCCCGCCCTCACCAGCCCGCATCAACCGCCCGAAGCCGCGCCCGAAGCCGTGCCGGAAGTACTGCGGCGGCTCACGAGGCCGACCGGCCGGACTGCTTCGGCGCCCGCATCGTCGGCACCGGCGCCTCACCCGCGGCCTTCCGCTCCGCGTCCAGAGCACGTCCGGCCGCCCGCAGCGTACTGAGGACCGCGGTCACCTCCCGCACGGACTGCTCGGGAATCACCGACCCGATCCGCAGCTCCAACTCGGCCTCGAACACCTGCACCGCCCCCTCCACCAGCCTGCGCCCCTCGCCCGTCAGCTCGACGATCGACGAACGCCGGTCGTTCGGATTCGCGCGACGCCCACACAGGCCCGCCGACTCCAGGCGGTCCACCACCTTGCTCGTACCGCCCACCGTGATCGAGAACTCCTCGGCGATGTCCTGGATCCGCCGCCCCGGTCGGCGCAGCAGCAGGTGCAGCACCTCGAACGACGTCAGCGGAAGGTCGTACTCCGCCCGCAACCGCCCCTCGATGCCGTTCCACAGCTCGATCTCCAGCGAGACCAGCTCCCGGTACAGCAGCTTCAGATCAGCCATCACTCATCTTCCAAAGATTTATCTTCCATGGATGATTCATTGTAGTCGCCGGTGGATCCCACGCCAGCCGCGGGCTGGAGCGCGATCATGTAGTGATGCTCGACTTCGACCCGGTGGTGGTGGTAGGGAGCAACTGCTCCTTACCAGCCCTGAACTCGCCGACGCTCTCAGCGCAGTAGTGAGCCGCTGAGCAGATGCGTGTGGCTGCGTCCATCGGCCGCACCCCTTCGGCCGATCCGGCAGTACTCGCCATGCTCATCGACGACCTGGCTCCATGGCTCGCAGCCGAATACACCGCCGTGCACGGCGAGAAGGCACCGCGCCCCTGAACGAGCCCCCTGCCCATCGAATTTCGCAAGGTGATCCTGCCGACCCCGCGACGGACCCAGACCCCATCCCTGCGAGTCACAGACCACCACGGCAGGGTGTCGCAGACATCGAATGCACGGGACATCGTGACTGTTGTCCCGTGCAGGTGAACCCTGCGCGTTCGCTTGAAGATGCGCTGACACTCGCGCCGCAATCGCAGCAGGGGCGGAACTGGGTCGCCTCGGTGTGCAGCGGACCGTACCGTCGCCGGCATGAAGCTGCTCTCCGTCAATATTGGCAAACCCCAACCCAACCCATGGAAGAGACTCAGCGCGACAGGCATCGACAAGCGGCCCGTTGATGGCCCGGTCGCCGTCGCTGCCCCCGGCCCCAAGGGCACTGGGGCAGTCGGTCTCGCGGGCGACCGCGTCTACGACGTGAAGCACCACGGCGGTTCCGACCAGGCCATTTATGCCTATGCCCGCGAGGATCTCGATGGGTGGGAGAACGAGTTGGGCAGGCTGCTTGAGAACGGCGTCTTCGGGGAGAACCTCACCACCGTCGGCCTCAACGTCAACGGTGCACTGATCGGCGAACGCTGGCGCATCGGGCCCGATGTGGTCCTGGAGGTGTCGTGCCCACGGATCCCGTGTGCGACCTTCCAGGGCTGGCTGGAGCGCGACGGCTGGGTCAAACGCTTCACGCAAGCCGCGCTGCCGGGCGCGTATCTGCGTGTCATCGCGCCCGGGGACATTCGGGCCGGTGACCCGGTCGAGATCGTGCGTCGGCCCGACCACGACGTGACCGTGGCACTTGTCTTCCGCGCGATGACGCTCGAACCGGACCTGCTGCCGCGGCTGCTGGCCGCCGACGCACTGCCGGAGGAGACCAGGGAACTGGCCCGTAGGCGCATGACCGTATAGGTCATCCAATGTCAGTGTGTGAAGACTGACGTGGACTCCACGCCGGTGGAATGCGGCCGCTCCCGCGAGACCGTCAAACGCTCCGACCTGGCCGGATGGGCTGAAAACGGCTACTGCACCAGCCACAGCCGGTTCTTCTGGGGCCTGCGCCTGCACCTGGTGCGCACCCTCCAGGGCCTGCCGGTCGCCTTCGCGCTGACCAGGACCAAGGCCGATGAGCGCGAGGCCCTGCTGGGCCTGCTCGCCGCCGAACCCGAACTGGCGGCCGACCCGCCTCGGCGAGCCGCTGGCTTCCGCATCCTGCGCCGATTGCCTTCTCTGCCAGCGGCAGCATGGCGCGGATATGGGCGTCCAGCTGTGCCGCGTACTCGGCCGAAGCGGCCTCGCCTGGCCTGCGGTATTCGACGAGGGCCTGGCGGCAAAGGACCTCGACTTCCTGCAAGTCGACACCGGGCGGCTGCTGGTCTCATTCATGGCCAACCTCCTGGGGGTTCGCGGAATGATGCTCGGCACATAGCGCGCGCTGGACCGGTGGAACGGTGGACCGGTCCAGTCACCGCGCGCCGGGGGCTGTCGGTCGCGGGTCCCCGGGATGCCCCGGGAGGCCGCGAGAGCGATGAGTAGAACACTCGACTGCAGCGAGGCAGGCTGGACCCATGAGATCGCTCTTCCGCTCAGCTCCGCTGCCAGGAGTGGGCGGTCATAGCCGGGCCCTTTTCCGAGTCGCGCAGTGCGTGCCGTTCGTGATCGTACTGGTCGCGCTGGGCATCGAGCTCTCACCTGCACACTTTCTGGTCACCGGCACCTTCCTCACCGCGATGCCGGCGCTGGCCGCGTTGACGATGGGCCCGAAGGGCATCCTCTCCGTAGCAGCTCTCGCTCTCGCCACCGACCTGACCTCCCCCGCCTACGACCTGGCGTACTACAGCAACATCGTGAGTCTGCTCCTGGTGTCCCTAGCCAGTGTCACGATGAGCAACGCCGTGCGCACGCGCAGGCAGAGCGAGCTCGACCAGGTCCGTCGGATCGCCATGGCAGCCCAGGAGGCCATCCTGCGTCCGGTACCCGCCCGGCTGGGCCGGGTGCGGGCGGCCAGCATGTACCTCGCGGCTGAGACGGGGGCGCAGATCGGCGGTGACCTGTACGAGGCTGTGCAGACCCAGTACGGGGTCCGGCTGATCGTGGGCGACGTCCGGGGCAAGGGACTGCCTGCCGTGCGCGCGGCCGCAGCCGTGCTGGGCGCGTTCCGGGTGACCGCGCACTACGAGGATGAACTCGCGGAGGTGATGAACCACTGCGCGGCTGCGCTGCGACAGGAGCGCGCCGTGCCCGGTGCGGTCGATCAGGAAGTTCTGCTGGAGGGTTTCGTCACCGCGCTGGTAGCCCAGGTGTCCGACACACCCGAGGTCCAGGTGGTCAACCGCGGCCATCCGCCTCCGCTGGTGCTGCGCCAGGGCAAGGTTGAGGCCCTGATGCCCACCTCACCGCTGCCGCCCCTCGGCCTGGAAGACCTCCTCACCGGCCCTCCTGCCAAGGCGGAGAGCTATCCGTTCGCACCCGGCGACCGCATGCTGCTGCACACCGACGGCGTGATCGAAGCCCGCAACCCTGACACCAACGATTTCTTCGCCCTGCCCGAGGCCATGGAGGCGGTGCACACCTGCCCCCCGCACGAGTTCCTGGAACAACTGCACCGCAGATTGATCCGCCACACCGATGGCCGCCTGACCGACGATGCGGCGATGCTCCTCGTTGACCGTCTCAACGAAGAAGCAGGCAAACAAGCAGCCGGCGCCGCTGCCGCCGCCTGAAGTGACAGACCGCAGTGATCTCCCGGCCACGTCCTGAGCGCGGTGCTTGGCGAAACCCGCCAACTGAAGCGCTCAGTGTGCGACACGAAGTCGCTCCAGGTAAGTAAGTCCAGCCACGTGAAGGAGGTATCGATCGGCTGAACTTCGGGCCAGTGTCCAAGGTCCGTCCCCGCGCTCCCATGCGTCGCTGGTAACGGCGGGGTGTGAAGCGGAGCGTTCAAGCCCAAGAGCGTCCCGGCCATCGGGGTGCAACAGGTGAGGGGAAGGCTGGACGGGCGAACGAAAGTGAACCCTCGATGATGCCTCGTGACTTTAAGACCGCGCTGATGGCGTGTTGGCGGCGGTCACAGGACCCGGTGCTGGGAAGCACCAAGCGACCTTCGGGTAACTGAGCCCGGAGGGAGGACACCGCTGGTCTCGGGGTAGAGGGGGCGCCCACCCCAGCCGCGTCTTACTGGTGCGGAACGTGGAAACCCCGACGGGGTCCAAGCCTTGGCTTGGTAGGCCGACCGCAAGGAAGGCTGAAGTCCCTGGCGGGAGAAGGAAGATCCAAGAAGCGAAGGCCGGCGGGCCGAAAGGCCAGAGGAAACCGGGAGATTGGGACCTTCACCCGCTCTCGCATAACTCGCCGGATACGGGCCCTGGTGGTCCGGCCCGAAAGGGTGCCCACGTGGATCAGGTGAGCCTTTGAAGTCACCACTGCAAGGAAGCCGGAACCGAGGGACAAGTTAGACACCGGAGGCGAACATGGAGATCACGGCACCTGTCGTGGTGTCCTCGTCTGCGGTGAACGGACCCGAGGACGTCTTATTCGACTGGCACGGAATCGACTGGGCCACCTGCGAGGAGAACGTACGGCGACTGAGGCAGAGGATCTTCAAGGCGACGCAGGACGGGGACCTCAAGAGGGTCCGCAACTTGCAGAAGCTCATGCTGCGAAGCCGCAGTAACACGCTGGTCAGCGTGAAGCGGGTGACGCAGCAGAGCAGTGGTCGCATGACGGCTGGCATCGACGGGGAACGGGCCCTCACGCCGAAGGCGAGAGGCACTCTGGCGGCCGAGATCCATCGGTCGTCGAAGCCCTGGAAGGCCAGGCCGGTCAAGCGAGTGTTCATCCCGAAGAGCAACGGGAAACAGCGACCACTCGGCATCCCGGTCATCCGTGACCGGGTTCTCCAGGCCCGCGTGAAGAACGCGCTGGAACCCGAGTGGGAAGCGCGGTTCGAGCCGAGGTCTTATGGCTTCCGGCCCGGCCGCAGCTGCCAGGACGCGATATCCGCGATCTTTTGGACGGTGAAGGGCAAGAACCCGAAGCGTCTGTGGGTCCTGGACGCGGACCTGTCGGCGGCGTTCGACCGCATCGACCACACCCACCTCATGACCATGCTCGGCCAGTTCCCTGCCAGGGATCTGATCCGCGGCTGGCTGAAGGCGGGCGTGATCGACCGCGGCCGGTTCGCACCGACCGAGGAGGGCACTCCTCAAGGCGGTGTGATCAGCCCGCTGTTGCTGAACGCTGCTCTGCACGGACTGGAACAGGCCGCAGGGTGCCAATACACGGTGCGGGCCGGGCGTGAGCCCGGCGCGATGCCCGGCACTCCGGTGCTGGTGAGGTATGCCGATGACTTCGTCGTGCTCTGCCACGACGAAGAACAGGTGCACCAGGTCAGGGCCCGTCTGGAGGACTGGCTGGAGCCGAGGGGTCTTCGCTTCAACGAGGAGAAGACCCAGGTCGTCCACCTCGATGAGGGGTTCGACTTCCTCGGATTCAATGTCCGTCGGAAGGGCCAGAAGAAACTGATCATCACTCCGAGCACAGCGGCCTGCGCGAGGCTCCGGGCTCGATTACGGACCGAGGTGAAGGCCCTGCACGGGGCCAATGCCGAGGCCGTGTTGCGCAGACTGATCCCGATCGTTCGCGGTTGGGCGGCCTACTACCGGGCGGTGGCATCCACGACGACGTTCTCGTCGCTGGATCACTACATGTGGCGACTGACCTTCAAATGGGCCAGACGACGTCACCGCAACAAGTCGAGGCACTGGGTCGTGGACCGGTACTTCGGCAGGTTCCACCCGTCCCGGCGAGACCGGTGGGTGTTCGGCGACCGCGACAGCGGCGCCTTCCTCATCAAGTTCGCCTGGACCGGCATCGTCCGCCACCAGCTCGTCAAGGGCGGAGCGTCCCCGGACGATCCCGCTCTGACCGAGTACTGGCAGCATCGCCGCCGCAGGAAAGCGCCACCGCCGATGGACAAGACGAGTCTTCTCCTGGCGGTCCGGCAGCAGGGGCTCTGTCCTCTCTGCAAGCAGGCGCTGATCGTCGGAGCCGAGTACGAACCGGACAGTCCACGCGAGTGGATCAACTGGTTCGCGGCCTCGAAGAAGATGCTCCACAAGCATCACTTCACCTACCGGCGAGACGGCGGCACGGACGAGCGGAACAACCTTCGCCTCGTGCACTCCGAATGCCACCGTCAGCATCACGCTGGCGACGGCAAAAGGACCACATAACCCTGCTGACCTGCGAAGCCCATGGGGCTTGCTTGAGCCGGATGCGGGGAAAGCTCGCACGTCCGGTTCTGAGGGGGCCGGGTCACGGCAACGTGATCCGGCTACCCGACCACACGGACGTCAGTGACCATCGCCCATCGGATACGTCTCGGTCTCCTCCCACACATCGCCCGGAGTCACGCCATACTCCACCACGATCGCCTTGCCCTCCTGGTCAACGGCGGTGTGCAGCAACTCGACCACCGGGAACGGCAGATCGCACTCCAGCCACGCGGCCTCGCTCTCGGTCCCCAGACGAACCCTCTTGACGTCCACGCCCCGCACGGAGACGCGACCCGTCATGCGCTGGATATACCGGGTCGTGCCCTCGATGATCGGCTTCGCGCTGGCCAGTTTCGGACACACGTCTGCGATGTCAGGCGGGAACCAGGCCACCACAGACGAGCATGCGGAACCGTCGGTGAGCTGCACCAACCGCTCCCGGCGCAGTGCCTCCTGCCCCTCGCCCAGACCGAGGCAGGCGGCGATTCGCGCGGGCGGAACCTCCCGAGTCGGGCTGCCGACGATACGGAAGGCCCGGCCCGAAGCCCTGGACGAGCCGGACTTACGGCCGCCTGCCGGGCGGGCCAGCGGTGTCGTGCTGACGCGGTAGCCCTGCCCCTGCCGCGCATCGACCAGGCCGTCGCGCTCGAGGGTGTCGTACGCCTTGATCACGGTCGCTCGGGAGACGTTCCAGAGGGCCATGAGTTCCCGTTGGGACGGCAGGAGGTCATCGGGGCCGAACTCCTCGTCGGTGATGCGCTGCCGCAGCGCGTCGGCGATCTCCTCGTACTTCAGAACGGCCATACGGGGGGCTCCTCCATGCTGGACAGGTTGACCGGTCAGGGTAGACGATCCCGTCCATGACACCTGAGCCACAGGTCGCTCCTGAAGTTCTCGACTTCTATACGCAGACCATCGACGAATCCGCCCGGCTCACCTCCAGCGCCGACGGCAAGCTCGAACTCGTCCGCACGCAGGAGATCCTGCGCCGCCATCTGCCATCTTCCCCGGCGCGCGTCCTCGATGTGGGTGGCGGTCCCGGCATCCACGCTCAGTGGCTTGTCGAGGACGGCTTTCAGGTCCACGTCATCGATCCCGTCCCCCGCCACATCGACCAAGCCCCCGAGACCGGAGCGACCGCCGAACTCGGCGACGCCCGCAAGCTCGCCGCTCCGGATGACTCCTACGACGTCGTCCTCCTCTTCGGGCCGCTCTACCACCTCCTCGACCAGGAGGACCGGGACCGGGCCCTCGCCGAGGCTCTGCGTGTGGTCAGGCCCGGCGGACTCGTCGCCGCGGCGGCCATTGGCCGCTACGCCTCACTGTTCGAGCACGTCGCCACCACTCTGCTCGACGTGGACCACGTACGGAACGCCGTCACCGACATCCTCACCACCGGCGTGCATCAGCCTGGCAGGAAGGGCTTCACCGCGTCCTACTTCCACACCGCCGAGGGCCTGGCCGAAGAACTCAGCGCCGCTGGCCTGCGGGACGTGAAGGTCCACGGGATCGAGGGCCCAGCGTGGGCCGTGCTCAAGGGCACCGAACAGCACACCGGCGAATCGGTCCAGGACACACCCATGTTCCGCGCCGCCCTGGAAGCCGCACGGCTGGCGGAGCCCTACCCGGACCTGCTGTCCGCCAGCTCACACATGCTCGCCACCGGAACCGCCCCCGCCTGACAGGCTCGTCGGCACAAGATGAGACAGTCGGACGGCTTCCAAGCCGTCCGACTGTCTCAAAGTGCGCACCACAAGTGCACACCGCTGCGGAGCGTCAGCCCCGGTGGGCGGGGAGGGGCTCCGCGTGCGGGCTTGCCGGGGGCGCGGGTGCCTGCGCGGGGGCCGGGGCCTCGTCGTGGGTGAGGTCCGGGAGCCAGTTCAACCAGCTTGGGAAGTACCAGTTGCGTTCGCCGAGCAGAGCCATCACCGCGGGGAGCAGGACCGCGCGGATGATCGTCGCGTCGATCAGGACCGCCACCGCCAGGCCGACGCCCATCTGTTTCATGGACTGCATCGAGAGCGTGCCGAAGATCGCGAAGACGCCGACCATGATCGCCGCCGCGCTGGTGACGACCCCGGCCGTGGTGACCACGCCGTGGGTGATCGCGTCGCGGGTGGTCCGCCCCTGGACCTTGGCCTCGCGGATACGGGAGACGACGAAGACGTGGTAGTCCATCGACAGGCCGAAGAGGATCACGAACAGGAACAGCGGCAGCCAGGAGATGATCGCGCCGACACCCTCGGCGCCGACCAGCGAGGCGCCCCAGCCGTACTGGAAGACGGCCACCAGGATTCCGTACGCCGCCCCCACCGACAGGAGGTTGAGGACGATCGAGGTGATCGCGATCGTGAGCGACCTGAAGCAGAGCAGCATCAGCAGGAACGCGAAGACGACGACGAAGGCGAAGACCGGGGCCACGGCCGAGACGATCTGCTTGTTGAAGTCGTGCGATCCGGCGATCACGCCGGTGACGGGCGCTTCGAGGCCCTCGATCTGGCCGAGGGTCTGGGGGCGTATCTCGTCGCGGATCAGCTTCAGGCTCTGCTCCGCCGCCTCCTGGTCGGAGCCGCCGACCAGCGGTACCGAGATGATCGCCACGTTCTGCTGCTCGTGTGTGACGAGCTCGACCGGGCCGCGTGAGGCGCCCGAACTGACCGCCTGCTCGCGGAAGTCCGCGATCGCGCTCTGGGTGTCGGGCGCGGTGATGTCGGCGGCCTTCACCACTACCTCCGAGCCGGGTCCGAGCCGCCGGGGAAGGCGTCGCTGACGCGGTTGTAGGTGGCGACGATCGGCAGTGAGTCGCCGAACTCCTGGTCCAGGGTCAGGTTCTGGGTCTTCATGCCGAGCACGGGCAGCGCGACGGCGACCAGCGTCCCCGCCGCGACGTGCACGAGAGACCGCCGGGCGCTGGAGTACATTACCGGCCCTCGACGCCGGCCCGGACGTCGCCGAAACGACGTGCCTGCCATGCCTGTAGTCGTTCTTCCCGTCCGTGAGACCAATCGTAGCTAGGATCTTGGGTGTGCAGCTCCGCTACAACTACCGGACCTACCCGGACGCCGCACAGCGCCGTGCGCTGGCGAGTGCGTTCGGGTGCGCCCGCGTGGTGTGGAACGACTGCCTGCGCGACCGGAAGGAAGCGCACGCGGCGGGGCTGCCGTACGTGAAGTCGGCCGAGCTGTCCCGGCTTCGCGTCACCCAGGCCAAACGCACCGGGGAACGCGCTTGGCTCGCCGACGTGTCGGCGGTCGTCCTGCAACAGTCCCTGCGGGACCTGGACACCGCCTACAAGAACTTCTTCGACTCGGTCAAGGGCAAGCGGCAGGGCCGCAAGGTCGGCCCTCCCCGCTACAAGTCGAAGAAGGACACCCGGCAGTCGATCCGCCTCAACACCAACGCCTTCTCCGTTCAGGACGACGGCACGGTATACGTGGCCAAGGTCGGCAACCTCAAGGTCACGTGGTCCCGGCGGCTGCCGGCCGCACCCACGTCCCTGACTGTCACGAAAGACAGCTCCGGCCGGTACTTCCTCAGCTTCGTCGTGGACACCGAGCCGGACATCCTGCCCGAGCTGGAGACCGACGCCGGTATCGACCTCGGCTTGTCCGCCTTCGCCGTCCTGTCCGACGGTAGCAAGATCGACAGCCCGCGCTTCCTGCGCCGGGCGGAGAAGAAGCTCAAGCGTCTTCAGCGGGAGTTGTCCCGCAAGCAGAAAGGGTCGAAGAACCGGGCCAAGGCCCGCATCAAGGTCGCACGCCAGCACGCCAAGGTGGCGGACCGGCGCCGGGACTGGCACCACAAGGCATCCACGCAGATCATTCGCGACAACCAAGCGGTGTACGTGGAAAACCTCGCGGTGTCCGGCCTCGCCCGTACCCGGCTCGCCAAGTCCGTGCATGACGCGGGGTGGTCCGCGTTCGTCGGCATGCTGGAGTACAAGGCGGTCAAATGCGGTCGCACCTTCGCCAGGGTGGACCGGGCCTTCCCGTCCTCTCAAGTCTGCTCGGCTTGCGGGTTCCGGGACGGCCCCAAGCCCCTGCACGTCCGGGAGTGGACGTGCGGGGCCTGTGGCACCCTGCATGACCGCGACCACAACGCAGCCCGAAACGTCCTCGTCGAAGGACGCCGAATCGTCGCCGCCGGACGGGCGGAGACGCTAACTGCCTGTGGAGCGCCGGTAAGACGGGCACCCGTGCCCGCACAGCGCGGTGAAGCAGGAAGCCCCCGGAAGGGTCAGACGACCCAGGCCGGAACCCCTGGGCATTAGGCCAGGGAGCACGTCAAACCTATAGGGAGTTCGTCGAGTGGGCGTCAGGGTCGTGGGGTGGGGAGAGGGCGCTGCGGCAGGATGGGGGGTATGCGAGACGCGTACAACCCCGCAGAACCCGTTGTCCTGGATCGCCGCGAGGGCCCGTACGGCGAGGTCGCGCTGCGGCGGCACGGGGAGCTGCTGCAGATCATCGCCAACGGGTGTTTCCTCATGGACACCTCGGACGGCCGCTCCGAGCGGCTTCTCGTCGACGCGGCGCGTACGGCGCTCGGGGCGCGGCCAGCGCCGGACCTGCCGAGCCTGTTGATCGGTGGTCTCGGCGTTGGGTTCTCGCTGGCGCACGCGGCGGCGGACCCCCGGTGGGGGCGGATCGCGGTCGTCGAACGTGAGGCGGCCATTATCGACTGGCACCTCGGGGAGCCCGCTCCGCTGGCCACCGTCTCAGGAGCGGCGCTGCGGGACCCCCGTACCGAGATCCTGCACACCGACCTGATCGCGTATCTGCACGCCGCGACCGAGCGCTACGACGCGCTGTGTCTGGACATCGACAACGGGCCGGACTGGACGGTCACCAAGGACAACGAGGGGCTGTACTCGCCCGCCGGACTCGCCGCCTGCCAGGCCCGGCTCAGGCCCGGCGGGGTGCTGGCCGTGTGGTCCGCGCAGCCGTCGGCCGATTTCGAACAGGCCATGCGGAATGCCGGATTCCGGGGGGTGCGTACCGAAGAGATGCCGGTTGCCCGGGGCGTTCCGGACGTAGTGCACCTCGGCATCGTGGCTGCGTAGCCGCACCGTGTCCGCTGCCTTTACTCTGCTGACCGACACGCGATCACTTCAGGGGCGGGCGATGGAGCAGACACACACCTCCCATAGCGGCCCGGCCTCCACGCCGGGCGCACAACGGCGGGTGCTGGTCGTCGAGGACGACCTGACGATCGTCGACGCCATCGCCGCGAGGCTGCGCGCCGAGGGGTTTGTCGTCCAGACCGCGAGCGACGGGCCCGCGGCGGTGGAGACCGCCCAGGCGTGGCAGCCCGACCTGCTGATCCTGGACGTCATGCTGCCCGGTTTCGACGGGCTCGAGGTCTGCCGGAGGGTCCAGGCGCAGCGTCCGGTGCCGGTGCTGATGCTGACGGCGCGGGACGACGAGACCGACATGCTGGTCGGTCTCGGGGTCGGCGCCGACGACTACATGACGAAGCCGTTCTCGATGCGGGAGCTGGCGGCGCGGGTGCATGTCCTGCTCCGCAGAGTCGAGCGCGCGGCCCTCGCCGCGACGACTCCGCGCGGTGGCCTCCTCCGCCTCGGCGAACTGGAGATCGACCACGCCCAGCGCCGGGTCCGGGTGGGCGGCGATGACGTCCATCTGACCCCGACCGAGTTCGACCTGCTGGTCTGCCTGGCGAACAGCCCGCGCGCGGTGCTCTCGCGCGAGCAGCTGCTGGCGGAGGTGTGGGACTGGGCGGACGCGTCCGGTACGCGGACCGTGGACAGCCACATCAAGGCACTGCGCCGGAAAATCGGCGCGGAGCGCATCCGTACGGTGCACGGGGTGGGCTACGCGCTGGAGAGCCCAGCACCATGACCCCCGGGCCCGACCCGGCAGGCCCCGCCCACGACGCCACGGCCGACGCCCACCACACCGCGACTGACGGACCCAGCCGCGCCGACGCCGCGCCGCACGCGACGCGCGGCGGCGAGCAGCCCGCCACGGGCGGCACCGCGAGTGACGACCTCGCCGCACCGTGCGGCTCAGGGGGCGAGTCCAGCGCCCCCCGGAGCCGACGACCCGGCGCTCCTAGCGGCAGCACCCCCAGCGGTGGACCCGGCAAACCGGACGACGCGTCCGGCGCTCCGAGCAACGAAAGCGGCCCAGCAGCCGGGGGCAAGGCCAGGCCCGGGACCGAAACCGGGGCCAAGGCTGGGACCGAGGCCGGGACCCAGGCCATGGCCCGAGCCGCGACCGAGGCCAAGGCCCGCACCAGGGCCGGAGCCGGAGCCAAGGCCGGGACCGAGACCGGGGCCGGGACCCAGGCCGGAGCCGAGGCCAAGGCAGGAGCCGAAACCAAGGCAGGGACCAGGGCCGGAGCCGAGGCCGACACCGGGACCGAGGCCGGGAACGAGGCCGGGAACGAGGCCGGAGCCGGGGCCGGGGAGCGCTCGTCCAGGGGGCGTCGCGCGGCGCGGCGCGGCTGCGGGGCGCCCGGGTCGACGCGCGCGGCGCTTCGGCGCTGGGTGGTGCGGGGGCTGCGGGCCGCCGTGCGGGGGCTGCGGCCGTTTTCGATCAAGACCAAGCTCGGGGCGCTGGTGGTCGTCTCGGTGTTCATCACCACCGGGCTCCTGATGGTCGCGCTGCGCACCCAGACCGAGCTGCGCTTCATCACCGTCTTCTCGGTGATCGCGACGCTGCTGATCACCCAGTTCGTGGCGCACTCGATGACCGCCCCGCTGGACGAGATGAACACCGTCGCCCGCTCCATCTCGCACGGCGACTACACCCGCCGCGTGCGCGGCGCGGACCGCCGCGACGAGCTCGGCGACCTGGCCTGCACCATCAACCGCATGGCGGAGGACCTGGAGGCCCAGGACCGGCACCGCAAGGAGCTGGTGGCGAATGTCTCACACGAGCTGCGGACGCCGATCGCCGCGCTGCGCGCCGTACTGGAGAACGTGGTGGACGGCGTCTCGGCCGCCGACCCCGAGACGATGCGTACGGCCCTGAAGCAGACCGAGCGCCTCAGCGGCCTGGTGGAGACGCTGCTCGACCTGTCCCGCCTGGACCACGGAGTGATACCGCTGCGGGCCCGCCGCCTGGAGGTCTGGCCCTATCTGTCCGGCGTGCTGAAGGAGGCGCAGCTGCCGGGCGCCGCCGCCGCGCAGCGCCACGGGATGTACTCCTCGTCCGGGCGGCACACCCGTACGGACGTCCATCTGCATCTCGACGTCTCCCCGCCCGAGCTGACCGCGCACGCCGACGCCGAGCGGCTGCACCAGGTGGTGGCGAACCTGATCGACAACGCGGTCAAGCACAGCCCGCCGCACGGCCGGGTCACCGTACGGGCCAGGGCGGGCGCGGCGCCCGAGTCGCTCACCCTGGAGGTGCAGGACGAGGGGCCCGGCATGCCGCGCTCCGAGTGGCACCGGGTCTTCGAGCGCTTCAACCGCGGCCTCGCCCCGACCCCGCACGGCCCCGGCAGCGACGGCGGTACGGGTCTGGGGCTGGCGATCGCCCGCTGGGCGGTCGATCTCCACGGCGGCCGGATCGGTGTGGCTGAATCCCCTCGCGGCTGCCGCATCCAGGTCACCCTTCCAGGTATTCCCTGGTCACCCGGTTGACGTAGGGTTCGAACGGAAGCCGCGAGTTCGGACGAGCTCACGGCCAAGGGTGCGGACATTCAGGGCCGCGACCCTCCCCTCAAGCGCGCCTGCCCCACCGGAACCCCGCTTGTTTCCCGCCATTTCGGCCCCCGAAACACGACTCGCGATGTGACTTACACGACCAAAGGCCCGCCCGGTCTGCACCTCTCGGCCATAGAGGCGTAGCCTTGATTCCCGCTGTCCACCACCTTGTGAAGCGGAAGAGGGCGGTTACCGCCGTGTCGCCACAGTCCCCCAGTAACTCGAGCGTCTCGACCGACCAAGACGGGCAGGGCAAGAACCCTGCGACCGCGTTCGGTCCTAACGAGTGGCTCGTCGACGAGATCTATCAGCAGTACCTCCAGGACCCGAATTCAGTCGACCGCGCCTGGTGGGACTTCTTCGCTGACTACAAGCCGGGCGGCAAAGCCGCATCGGTGAAGGCGACGGAGAGCCCCGCCCCGGGTGCCGCAGCCGCGGGGGCTGCGGGCACCACCACGCCCGCGGCTCCGGCCACGACCCCTGCTCCGGCACCGGCAGCCACGCCGACGAAGCCCGCGGCCCAGGCCGCGCCTGCCGCACCGGCAGCTCCAGCGAAGCCCGCCGCCCCGGCGAAGCCCGCCGCGGCCCCGAAGCCCGCCGCCGCCAAGGCCAAGGCCGAGCCCGCCGCCAAGGCGGAACCCGCGACCGAGGCCCCGGCCGGCCCCGACTACGTCACGCTGCGCGGCCCGTCGGCCGCCGTCGCGAAGAACATGAACGCCTCCCTGGAGGTGCCGACGGCGACGTCCGTCCGCGCGATCCCGGTGAAGCTGCTCTTCGACAACCGCATCGTGATCAACAACCACCTCAAGCGCGCCCGGGGCGGGAAGATCTCCTTCACCCACCTCATCGGGTACGCGATGGTGCAGGCCATTAAGGCCATGCCGTCGATGAACTACTCCTACCAGGAGAAGGACGGCAAGCCGACCCTGGTCAAGCCGGAGCACGTCAACTTCGGCCTGGCGATCGACCTGGTCAAGCCCAACGGCGACCGCCAGCTCGTCGTCGCGGGCATCAAGAAGGCCGAGACCCTGAACTTCTTCGAGTTCTGGCAGGCCTACGAGGACATCGTCCGGCGCGCCCGCAACAACAAGCTGACGATGGACGACTTCACCGGCGTCACCGTCTCGCTGACCAACCCGGGCGGCCTCGGCACGGTCCACTCCGTGCCCCGCCTGATGCCCGGCCAGTCCGTGATCATGGGCGTCGGCTCGATGGACTACCCGGCCGAGTTCCAGGGCACCTCGCAGGACACCCTGAACAAGCTGGGCATCTCCAAGGTCATGACGCTCACGTCGACCTACGACCACCGGGTGATCCAGGGCGCCGCCTCCGGCGAGTTCCTGCGGATCGTCGCGAACCTCCTCCTCGGCGAGGAGAGCTTCTACGACGAGATCTTCAAGTCGCTGCGTATCCCCTACGAGCCGGTCCGCTGGCTCAAGGACATCGACACCAGCCACGACGACGACGTCACCAAGCCCGCCCGGGTCTTCGAGCTGATCCACTCCTACCGTCAGCGCGGCCACATCATGGCCGACACGGACCCGCTCGAGTACCGCCAGCGCAAGCACCCCGACCTGGACATCACCGAGCACGGCCTCACCCTGTGGGACCTGGAGCGTGAGTTCGCGGTCGGCGGCTTCGCCGGCAAGTCGATGATGAAGCTGCGCGACATCCTGGGCGTGCTGCGTGAGTCGTACTGCCGCACCACCGGTATCGAGTTCATGCACATCCAGGACCCCAAGGAGCGCAAGTGGCTCCAGGACCGGGTGGAGCGCGCCACGACCAAGCCGGAGCGCGAGGAGCAGCTGCGCATCCTGCGCCGGCTGAACGCCGCCGAGGCCTTCGAGACGTTCCTGCAGACCAAGTACGTCGGCCAGAAGCGCTTCTCGCTCGAGGGCGGCGAGTCCGTCATCCCGCTGCTCGACGCGGTCATCGACTCGGCCGCCGAGTCGCGCCTGGACGAGGTCGTCATCGGCATGGCCCACCGTGGCCGGCTGAACGTCCTGGCGAACATCGTCGGCAAGTCGTACGCCCAGATCTTCCGCGAGTTCGAGGGCAACCTCGACCCGAAGTCGATGCACGGCTCCGGCGACGTCAAGTACCACCTGGGCGCCGAGGGCACCTTCACGGGCCTGGACGGCGAGCAGATCAAGGTCTCGCTGGTCGCCAACCCCTCGCACCTTGAGGCGGTCGACCCGGTCCTGGAGGGCGTGGCCCGCGCCAAGCAGGACCTCATCAACAAGGGCGGTACGGACTTCACGGTCCTGCCGATCGCCCTGCACGGTGACGCGGCCTTCGCGGGCCAGGGCGTCGTGGCCGAGACGCTGAACATGTCCCAGCTGCGCGGCTACCGCACCGGCGGCACGGTCCATGTGGTGATCAACAACCAGGTCGGCTTCACCGCCGCCCCGGAATCCTCCCGCTCCTCGATGTACGCCACGGACGTGGCCCGCATGATCGAGGCGCCGATCATCCATGTGAACGGCGACGACCCGGAGGCCTGCGTCCGCGTGGCGCGGCTCGCCTTCGAGTTCCGCCAGGCGTTCAACAAGGACGTCGTGATCGACCTCATCTGCTACCGCCGCCGCGGTCACAACGAGGGCGACAACCCGCAGTTCACCAACCCGCAGATGTACTCGCTGGTCGACAAGAAGCGCTCGGTGCGCAAGCTCTACACCGAGTCCCTCATCGGCCGCGGCGACATCACCCTGGAAGAGGCCGAGCAGGCCCTGCAGGACTACCAGGGTCAGCTGGAGAAGGTCTTCACGGAGGTCCGTGAGGCCGCCACCCAGCCGAGTGAGTACCAGGGGGTCGACCCGCAGGCCGGGTTCCCCGAGTCGGCGTCCACCGCGATCTCCCAGGAGACCGTCAAGCGGATCGCCGAGTCGCAGGTCAACATCCCCGACCGGATCAAGGTGCACCCGCGCCTGATGCCGCAGATGACGCGCCGCGCGTCCTCGGTGGAGGACGGCACGATCGACTGGGGCATGGGCGAGACCCTCGCCATCGGCTCGCTGCTGATGGAGGGCGTCCCGGTCCGGCTCTCCGGCCAGGACACCCGCCGTGGCACCTTCGGCCAGCGGCACGCGGTCCTCGTCGACCAGGAGACCGGCGAGGACTACACCCCGCTGCAGTACCTGTCGGACGACCAGGCCCGCTACAACGTCTACGACTCGCTGCTCTCGGAATACGCCTGCATGGGCTTCGAGTACGGCTACTCGCTGGCCCGCCCCGAGGCGCTGGTCATGTGGGAGGCCCAGTTCGGTGACTTCGTCAACGGCGCGCAGACTGTCGTGGACGAGTTCATCTCCTCGGCCGAGCAGAAGTGGGGCCAGACCTCCGGCGTCACGCTGCTGCTGCCGCACGGCTACGAGGGCCAGGGCCCGGACCACTCGTCCGCGCGCCCCGAGCGGTTCCTCCAGATGTGCGCGCAGAACAACATGACGGTCGCGATGCCGACCCTCCCGTCGAACTACTTCCACCTGCTGCGCTGGCAGGTGCACAACCCGCACCACAAGCCGCTGGTCGTCTTCACCCCGAAGTCGATGCTGCGTCTGAAGGCGGCGGCCTCCAAGGCGGAGGAGTTCACCACGGGCGGCTTCCGTCCCGTCATCGGCGACGCCACGGCCGACCCGGCCCAGGTCCGCAAGGTCGTCTTCTGCGCGGGCAAGGTCTACTACGACCTGGAGGCCGAGCGCCAGAAGCGCGGTGCGACGGACACGGCGATCATCCGTATCGAGCGCCTGTACCCGCTGCCGGGTGCCGAGCTCCAGGCGGAGATCTCCAAGTACCCGAACGCCGCGAAGTACCTGTGGGTCCAGGAAGAGCCCGCGAACCAGGGCGCCTGGCCCTTCATCGCGCTCAACCTGATCGACCACCTGGACCTGGCCGTCGGTGCCGACATCCCGCACGACGAGCGTCTGCGCCGCATCTCGCGGCCGCACGGCTCGTCTCCGGCGGTCGGCTCCGCGAAGCGCCACCAGGCGGAGCAGGAGCAGCTGGTCCGCGAGGTCTTCGAGGCCTGAGCCTCAAGCCCTGAGGGGCCCGGCACCGAGTTCGTCTCGGTGCCGGGCCCCTCCCCGTTCTCTTACGACTCGAATTCTTACGACTCGAAGTCCCAGTACGGGCGGTTGCGGGACCGGGCGGAGATGGTGTGGACGTGCTGGGCGCCCAGCGTGGCCGCCAGGTCGCCCAGGGCCTCCTCCTCCGTCTTCTCGGCCTGTCGGCGGTCCCGCAGCCCCCGCAGGTCAGCGGCGTACGCGATCCGCGCGGACAGCGTCAGTGGGTGCGTACGGCCAAGGGTCTCGGTGGCCCGGGTGACGGTGGCCCCGCTGAGTTCGGCCGCCGCCTCCAGGTCGCCCGCGAGATTGTGCGCCGCGGAGGCGTTGATGGCGCAGCCCAGCGTCCAGGGGTGGGTCTCGCCCACGGCCCGGGCCATGTCGGCGAGCGCCTTGTCGATGAGCGCGTGGGCCTCGCGGCGCTCCCCGACGTGGCGCAGGACGAGTGCCAGGTTGGCGCGGGCGCCCGCGACGAAGGGGTGGTGCTCCCCGAACATCCGCAGGTAATGGGTGACGACGGACTCGCTGGTCTCCCTGGCCTGGTCGATGTCGCCGTGCTCACGGGCGAAGCAGCTCTGGCCCACGGCGAACTGCACCGCCAGCGGGTCCGCCTCGCCCAGGACGCGCTCACCGCGCTCCCGTACGCGGGCGAGCAGCGCTCCGGCCTTCTCCCGGTCGCCGACGCGGTAGTGGCACAGGGCGAGGTTGTACTCGGCGTCCAGGGTCTGTGGATGGTCGCGGCCCATCACGATCCGGTGCACCCGCACGCTCTGCGCCTGGAGCGACTCGGCCTCGCCGTAGCGGCCGAGGAGCCGCAGGTCCTGGGCGTACGAGATCTCCGAGGACAGCGTCCAGTTGTGCCGGGAGCGCAGGAGTTGCCGCCTGGCTTCCAGGGTGCGCAGGTCAAGTTCGAGTGCCTGCTGGTATCGGCCGAGCCGTCGCAGCGAGACCGCCAGGTTGTTCTGGGCGCTCAGCGTGCGGGAGTCCTGTTCGCCCAGCAGCTCCTGATAGCCCTTGAGCACCTGTCGGGACAGCTTCAGGGCCTCTTCGTAGCGGGCCAGGCCTCGCAGGTCGGCGGCGAGACCGGTCGCCGCGCGCAGGTAGTCCAGGTCCTGGGATCCGCGTTCGCCGTACAGGTGGTCGACCGCGGCGCGGTCGATGGGTTCCGTACGCGCGTAGCCGCCGACCACCCGCAGCAGGTTGACGTAGTGGTGGGTGAGGTCCCAGATCCGGGGGTGGGTCTCGCCGAGTTGTTCCTTCCAGGCGGTCAGGGCGCGCTCGCCGAGCTTGATGCCGGGGGTGTACTCGCCGGAGAGGTACAGATAGCGCAGGCAGTTCAGGACGAGCGACTGCACCGCCGGGTCGGTGGTGCGCAGCACGTCGGCGTACTTGAGGTGCGGGACGATCTCCGCGTAGCGCGGCCAGAGGCGGGTGTCGGTGGGACGGCCGGGGTCGGCTGCCGCCAGCGCCCGGCGGACCACGTCGATGAACTCCTGGCGGTCCGCGTCGGGCATGTCCCGGTGGACGATCTGGTGGACCATCCGGTGCAGATAGAGGGACTCGCCGGAGGGCGCGGCCTCGTCGGACCCCGTTTCGTAGGGCTCGATACGGACCACCGAGTACTGCCGTAGCTGGTTGACCGCCTTGTTCCAGAGCAGCGGGTCGTTCAGCAGGCCGACGAGTTGCTCGGGGAGTTCACCGCGCGGCATCTCCTTGACGATGCGTACGGGGATGGTGCCGGGTGCGAAGAAGGTGCACAGCCGCAGCAGGTCCACGGACTCCGGGACGGTGTCGCGGAGTTTGTTCAGCAGTATCGACCAGGCGGTCTGGAAGGCGAGCGGGAAGTCCGCGGAGACCTTGACCACGTCCTGGTCGATGCCGCCTTCGAGCAGCTCGATGTACGCCTGGACGGAGAGGTCGGAGTCGTTCAGCCAGCCACCCGTCTGGTCGAGGAGCAGGGGGAGGTCTCCGAGGGCCTCGGCCAGCAGGTCGGCTTCCGGCTCGGAGAGCCGGGGGGCGCGGCGGCGTACGAAGGCGACGGACTCGGCTCGCTCGTAGACGGGGATCTCCAGGAGCCGGCTGTTGTGCTCGCCCCATTCGGGGTTGCGTGAGGTGATCAGGACGTGGCCGGGGCCGGTGGGCACCAGGTCCCAGATCTGGTCGGGTTCGTCGGCGCCGTCGAGTACGAGGAGCCAGCGGGCGTACGGGTCGCCACGGCGCAGCGCGTCCCCTACGGCGCGCAGCCGCTCGCCGTACTCGGCGCCGGTCGCCAGGTCAAGGGCGGGGGCCAGCTCGGCCATCCGCCGCCGGTAGGTGCCGCGGTTCCCGGCGCTGACCCACCAGACCACGTCGTACTCGGAGCCGAATCGGTGGACGTACTCGGCGGCGAGCTGGGTCTTGCCCACGCCGGACATGCCGTGCAGCGTCACCACGCGGGCGCCCTGCCCGGAGGCTTGCAACAGGTGGTACGCGTCGTTCAGCAGGCGTTCCCGGCCGGTGAAGCGGGTGTTGCGCCGGGGCACGCCGCCCCAGACCTCGGGGGTGTCGGCGGGGAAGCGCGGGCCGCGCTTACTGTCCTGCGCCGACTTCGCCGGGGGCGTCAGGGGAATTCCCAGCGCTTCGATGACGCGCCGCTCGGCTTCGTCGGAACCGAGGTTGGTGAGGTCGTAGGCGCCGAAGACGCTGCTGGCGCTCGGCACGGCCGATGTGGTGACGGAGACGGCGGCGAACCGGCCGGGGTCGGGGGCGACGACCTCGCGCAGGGCGGCGTTCCACTCCTGGTGGCTGCGCGGCCCGAGTTGGAAGTACCAGGCGCTGAGAATGACCAGGATCTTTCCTGGCGCCAGCATCAGGTCGCGCAGCGACTCCTCCAGCGGCACCTGGACCGAGGGGTCCCAGCGCTGGTAGACGACCCGATGGCCGCGTCGTTCCAGACAGTCCCCGATCCAGGCCGCCCACGCTCGGTTGAAACCGGCGAAGCTGATCGTGATCGTTTGCCTGCCCGCTGTACGAGCTCCAGACATGCGGCCGCCTCCCTGCGCCATTTTAGAGTCCCGCAAGCGTCCGCGATAGCCGTCGCCAGGCCCGGCAGTCAACTGCGGGTCGCTCTCAACTTCCCATGAAAGGAGTACTGTTCACCGCCTGAACGGCCCATGCCGCTGATGCCAGAGAGATCGCGCCGTACTCACGTACGCGGTGGCCCTGGCGAGTTGTCCCTTGGGGGGCGGGTTCCGCAGCAGCCTGGTGTACGCGCCGACCATCGCGTCGGCGAACCGGCGCCCGTCCGGGGTGAGGTCCGGTGAGCCGACCAGGGCGGGCAGCGCCGCGCCGACCTGTTCGCGGCAGCGTGCGTGGGCGGCCCAGGCCTGGTCGCGGAGCGGTACGTGGTGGGTGGCCAGGGCGAGCCGCTGCCAGTAGTCGGCCAGGGCGAGGTGGCTGTAGGCGCCCTGCCAGAGGCCGTCGAAGGGCCGTGGGTCGGGCCGCCAGGGCGCGAAGTAGCGGGCGGTGGCGTCGGCGTGGTGGAGCGGCAGGAGATCACTGAGGGCGGCCAGTTTGGCGTGCTGGAGTTCGTGCACCAGGGTGGCGGCGAAGAGGGCCGTGGTGGCGGGTGTCGTACTCAGCACCGCGCCGAAGGCCTCGCGGCGGGTGGCGCTACAGCTGCCGACTGGCCCGGCTGGCCCGTCCGTTGGTCCGTTCGTACCGGCTGTTCCGTCCGTACCGGCTGGTCCGTCCCTGCCGACTGGCCCCGCGCCGGGCGGGGCGGCCAGCGGCACCAGGCAGCGCAGCAGGGCGGCGGCCTCGGCGGTGCGGTGCGGGCCGCTGAGCGCCAGCAGTTCGGCGGTGCCTGACCAGGCGTTCAGCCACTGCTTGCGGGTGGCGTCGGTGAGGGTGTTGACCTCGCTCAGGCGCGCGGGCCGTGGCTGGGTCTGGATGGCCCGGTAGGGGTCGAGGTCATCGAGCGGTACGGGGGCGGAGTCCGCGGTGACTCCCGTCAGGCTGTGCAGGGGTGCCCAGGCGGGGGCCGTGGACCAGGCTCCGTAGTCCGCCTGCGGGTACACCCTGACCGGCGCCGCGCCGCGCCGCCGCAGGGTCAGCGCGGTCCGGCCCAGGGACGCGTCGACCGCGACGGGCGCACGGCTTCCGGTACGCAGCGCGCCGAGGGTCGGCAGGGCGAGCAGCCCGTCGTAGGCGGTCAGGGGCACCGTGAACGGCACCCGCGCCCGGGTGGCGGCGGCGGCCGCGACAGCGCTGAAGTGGGCTAGGTCCCAGGCGAGTTCCGGGGTGCGCGCGGGGCCGGTCAGACCGGTAAGGCAGCGCTTGGCCCAGGGGCCTAGCAACGGGTGCAGGAGGAGCGAGCGCACGACGGAGCGCCCGCTGTCCCCGGCCCGTTCGGCGGCCTCCAGGAGCGCCCAGTCCGCGCGCAGCCGCCGTAGGTCACGGCGGGGGCAGACGGCTTCGGGTGCGGCTTCGGCGGCGTCGAGCACGGCGCGCAGCAGGAGTAGCCGCCTGGTGTGCTGGTCGTGTACGAGCAGCCGCAGAGCCTCGGGCCCGCCTTCGGTCCGGCCGAGTTCACGCAGCACGCGCGCGGGGACGACGGCGGTCACCGCGCGGCACCTCCTGGTGTGCGGGCCGCTGACGCGGCGAGCCGGGCCGCCACATGGCGGATGAGGCGCTGGAGGTCGGCGCAGTACACCGAGGGGTTGGTGAAGCCGTGGCCCGCGCGGTAGCGGTGCGCGTAGTGGCCGCCGCCGCAGACGGTGACCAGGGGGCAGGCCTGGCACTGGGCGGCGAGTGCCGCGAGGCCCGCCTGCCGGGCGGCGACGCCGGGGTGGCGCAGGGCCTGGTCGAAGGAGTGCCGGAAGACGTCGAGTCCGGTTCTGGCGGCGCCTTCGTAGGCGGACTTGAGCGCGTCGACCTGTTCGATGGAGCCGTCGGTCTCGATGACGGCCGCGGTGAACGGTTCGGTGCCCAGCGCCTCGGTGGCGGCGGGCAGGCCGAGCAGCAGGGCGAGGCACTCCTCGAAGAGCCTGATCCGGGTCTCTCTGCGGCCGGCCGTCCACCAGCGGTCGAAGACCGTGCACAGCCAGTCTCCGTATGGGGTGCCGCGCGTCGGCAGGCCGGGCGGCGGGGTGCTCCAGTTGCCGTGCGGCAGGAGCAGGTCCAGGGCGGGTGGGCGTAGCTCGAGCAGCGACTCGTAGGTCTCGATCGGGTCGTGCGCGAGGTGGATGACGGTGAGGATTCCGGCGTACGCCTGTGGGTGCTGGTCGGCCAGCAGTCTGGCGCCGCGCGCCGCCGCGGGCCAGGAGGGGCGGCCCGCGCGGTCGGTGCGCAGGGTGTTGTGCCGGGCGAGACCGCCGTCGAGGCTGATCCCGACGGTGATGCCGTGCCGGGCCAGTGTGGCGATCCGCTCACCGGTGAGCAGGGTGGCGTTGGTCTGCACGGTGGCGTGTACGGCGCAGTTCTCCGGTACCCGGTCGCGTAGGCGCTCGGCGCAGTCGGCCAGCCGGGAGGCTCCCGCCAGCAGCGGCTCGCCGCCGTGCAGCACGAGGGAGACACGGGTCAGGGCGTGCCGGGCGGCGTGCTCGGCGATCCGGGCCACGGCCTGGTCCAGGACCTCGGGGCCCGCGGCGGCGGGGCGGGTGCGCCAGGTGTGGTCGGGGCCCTCGTAGAGGTAGCAGTAGCGGCAGGCGAGGTTGCAGTGACCGTGCACCTTGACGATGAACTGCCGGAAGGGGGCGGCGGCGCGGGCTACGCGGGCTTCGGGGACCACCTGTCGCGACACTGCGGCACCCCCCTGCTGCGGCCATCGGTCTGACCCGGCACGTTCCTGTCGTGGCAGACCGACAAACGCTCAACGATCGGCCTTGTCCGAATCAGCCACGACGTCGACCGAAAATGTCCGCCCTGCCGCACGGCTGGGCACGCACGTTCACAGAGCGCTGTTGAACCCCCATAACGTCTCGCTTGGCTCCGCCACCCGCTCCCGTAGGTCCGCCAGCACCGCGGTCAGCACCGGATGGTCGAGGGTGCGCAGCTGTTCCAGATCGAGTTCGAGCAGGTCCGGCAGGGCCTCGTCCCCTTCGCCCTCGCTGATCGCCATCGCGTGTCCCCCTTCTCAGTCCAGTCTCAGTCCGGTCTCAGTCCAGTGCGGCCAGCCGCAGCGCCGTCTGGCCCGGGTTCGGCTCATCCCTCGCCGTAGCGCCCGCGTCCGGCAGCCTGACCCATTCGTCCCGAGCGGCCCGGTACGCCTCGCGCGCCGCGCGTGGGCGCGCGGCCGCTTCATAGGTCATACCCCGCCAGTGCTGCGCCCGAGCAGCCAACTCCATGGCACCGTGCCGCACTTGGGATGTCTGGGCCTCCTCCTCGGCCTCGCGCGCCGCCTGCGCCGCGGCACGGAACGCGTCCGCCGCCTCGTCGAGCCGGGCGGGCCGCGCCAGGCTGCGGTACGCCTCGAACCGTGCCTGGCCGAGGTCCAGCAGACAGCGGGCCCTGGCCAGCGCGTTCGGCGCCTCCTGGGACGCGACGGAGAACAGGTGCTCGGCCTCGCGCAGATCGACCCGGTCGCCGGTGGCCCGGTACCGCAGCATGAGCGTACGGCCGAGCAGCACCAGCCGGAACGCCAGTTGCCGGTGCCCGGGCGGGGTCTCCGACTGGCAGGCGCGCAGCACCCGTACGGCCTGCCCGGTGCGTGCGGCGCGGTCGGCGTCGGCATCGGTGCCAGTTCCGGTACCGGACCCGGCGGCGCGGAGCAGCACCTCGCCCCACTCCGCGAGCAGGTCGGCGTGCTCGGGGGCGTCCCTCGGCACTCCACGGGCCGCCCGGGCGAACCGTTCCGCCGCTTCGGCGAGTTCGCGCGGGTCGCGCGACTCCTCGTACCTGGCGACCCGCACGCGCCCCGAGCGGATCAGCAGGCTGGCGGCGAGGCGCTGGTCCGGTGTCTCGGACAAGGCCGTCTCGATCCTCGACTCGGCTTCGGCCAGGCCCGATTCGGACCGCAGCAGGGCGTCGACCAGGTCGAGCAGGACGCGGCGGCGGTCACCGGCGGACAGCGGCGAGGACGATGAAGGCGACGAAGGCGAGGGCGATGGGCCGGGGTTGGCGGGGTCCGGATTGGCGGGGTCCGGCTCCAGCGCCTCGCGCAGGGAGCGCGCCGCGTCGGCCGCGTACGCCCGGACCTGTTCCGCGTCGGTGGTGACCCCGGCCAGCCTCAGCAGCGTACGGCCGTGCGCGAGGAGCAGGCCGCGCGGGCGGCGGCCCGGCCGCTCCGGCCAGGCGTCGGCGAAGGCTTCCAGCATGCCCACGGCCGCCTGGAGCAGCGCGCTGTCACCGCCGAGACGCCACTGCGCCTCCAGGGCCCGTACCCGCTCCAGGGTCAGCCAGAGCGCCTCGGTGGCCTCAAGTCCGGGCGCGGCACAGGCCACGGCGTACTCCCGGTCCGCGCGACGCAGCAGCTCCAGTGCCCCGTGCCGGTCGCCACGGCGCCGCCTGTCGTCTGCCGCGGCATGCAACACCCGTGCTAGTACGGCACGTTCGGGTACGGCGCTCGGGTGGGCGACGGCTCGCTCGGCGGCCGCCTCCGCCTCGCGCAGCAGCTCGCCGCCGCCCCGCACCTCCCACAGACGCAGCAGACAGCGGGCGTACTCGGCCCACAACCCCGGGTCGGCGCCTGCGGGGCGCTCCCGCTCGGTGGCGCCCCGCAGGAGTTGCACGGCGTCGATCAGGTCCTGCACCATGCCGTCCGCGTCGAACCTGGCGACCAGCTCACGCGCCCCGGCCACGGCGGTGTGCGGCGGGCGGTCGCCGGGGGCGTCCCGGCCGCCCCGGTCGCCGTACAGGGCGAACTCCTCGGGCAGCGGCATAAACCGCTCCAGGACGCGTGCGGCGACCTCGGCGAAGGGCCCCGGGACCAGAGGCACGGCGCCCTCGGCGCGCTCATCTCCCTCGGCGCGCTCGTCGCCCTCGCCCCGTTCATCTGCCATGTCGCGCCGGTCGCCGCCGCCGTCACGCCTGGCTCCGCTCACCGCCCCGGCGCCGGTGTGGCCCCCGGGCGCCGCCCGCCGCGCCCCGGTGCCTTCGCCGAGCTGGGCGAAGGCCAGGGCGGGGAAGTTCGGCCCACTCCTGCCGAACCGCGCGGCAATGTACTCCGAGCAGTGCTTGAGCACCAGCATCGCCTCGTCCTGCCCCAACGGGCCCAGCAGCACTTCCTGGACGCCTGGCGCGAACTCGTACCACTGCCCGCCGTCGGTGTCGTCCAGATGCTCGCCCTTGCCGCGCGAGAGCAGCCCGCTCAACAGGACCTCGGCCAGCTCCGACGGCCCGGAGCCCGGCAGCATCGTGCGCTGCACCAGCTGCATCACGGGCAGGCAGAGCGGCGCCGCCGCCAGATAGACGACGAGCCTCCCCGCGGCGGGCGAGGCCACCGAACGGAACCTGCTCACCCTTTCGAGCGGCGACAGCGGCCGCGCCACGCGTGGGGCGGCCGCCGCGCGGTGGTCCGCCCGTACCCAGCCGACCGCTCCGGCGACCCGCCCCCCACCGGTCCCGGACAGCAGCCGCGCCCAGGCGCCCAGCGCCCCGGCCGCGGGCGGCAGTACGGGAACAGGCAGCGCGCCCGCCGAACCCCCGGGCGGCGCGGCGCCGGTCACCCGCAGAGCGGCCGCTCCCCCGGGCCCCTCACCCCGCGACAGCTCACCGAAGGCGACGGGCAGCCGGGTGCGGTTCCACATCCGCTGCGGCAGCGGCTGCAGTACGGCGATGGGGGCCTGCCCGGCCAGCCGGTGCAGCAGCCGCTGGGCGTGCCCGCTGTGCCAGAGGGGGCCCGCGCAGTCACTGACCAGTACGGTGACCCGGCGTCCGGTCGGATCGCTCAGCCAGTCCGCGGAGTTCAGCGGCGCCGCGCCCGCTTCGAGGCGACGGCTCACCGCCGGGGCGAGGTCGGGCCCTTGGTGCAGGTAGCAGACCTGAATGTCCCCGAAAGCCCCCAACTGTGCGAACACCTGCTGGAGTTCGTCGAACATGCGCTGCCAGACGCGCATCGACGACGAGGCGTCCAGGACCAGTTGGAGCCGCGCGTCGCCACGGGTCACGGCCCGGAAGACGGGCAGGATCAGCCCGCCCGCGCGGGCGCTGGCCTCGACAGTCGCGTCCTCGTCGAGAGCGTGGCGCAGGGGTGGGGCGCCGGTGCGGTAGCGCTGCAAGGGCCGCAGGGCGCGCTGGAGTTCGCGGGGTGCGGCGAACGCGGGGGCGGCGGGCACGCCGAGCGGGAGGCCGGTCGCTCCGGTGGCGGCCGTGGTGCGCGGGCCCTGCCCGGGCGGCACCGGGTACAGGTCCACGCGCCAGTCGTCGCCACGCGGGTACGGCGCCGCCTCGTCCGACGGCCGCCCGGGGGCGTCGTCATCATCGCCGGAGGCCTGGTCCTGGTCCGGGGTCCGGGGCGGGTTTGGACGGCCGTCGGCGGGGGGCTCGCGCCGTACGGCCTGGGCGTTGGGGGCGCCGCCTTCGCCGTACAGCTCTGTGGGCCGCGACCAACGCGCCAGCCACAGCGCGTCACAGAGCTGCTCCGCGTCCAGGTCGAGTCCGGCCGCCCGCAGCCGGGCGACGAACTGGGGCAGCGGATCACCGGCTTCCCGGCCACCGCCTACGGGTCCGGGTCCGGGTCCGTGCCGTGCCGAGGCGTCAGGCATCGGCTCATCACCTCGGGCGGTCGAGTCGCTGGATGAGCAGGTCGGCGAGCCGGTCCCGGCTGGGCGGAGCGGCCGCGTCGGTCAGGTAGATCGCGTTCAACAGCTGGTCGCTGGCGAGGAGTTCGCTGCGTGAGCGCTCCAGGAAGCGGGTCACGAGATCGTCGCCGGTCCGTGCCGCGTCGTCGCCGAGATGGGCGCGTACGAAGGTGGCCAGGCGCTTGTGGTCCGGCCTGCCGAGTTCGAGGTGGATGCAGCGGCGCATCAGCGGGGGCGGGAAGTCACGCTCGCCGTTGCTCGTGAGGACGACGAAGGGGAACGCCCGGCAGCGCACCCGGCCGTCCCGCACTCGCGCCTTGGTGCCGTCGTCGGTGAGGACCTCCGCCTCGCCGCCGGGCAGCCGGTCGGCGATCCGCTCCAGCTCCGGAAGGCCGAACTCCCCCTCCTCCAGGACGTTGAGCAGGTCGTTCGGCAGGTCGATGTCGCTCTTGTCGAGCTCGTCGATGAGCAGGACGCGCGGCAGGTCGGACGGCAGCAGTGCGGTACCCAACGGACCGAGGCGTACGTAACTGCCGATGCCCTCGACGGCGCCCGCGCCACCCTCCCCCGGCGTGGCGGCGCCGAGCGCGGCGAGCTGCACGTCCTGGAGGCGGGCGATGGAGTCGTAGCGGTACAGCCCGTCCAGCAGGGTCGACCGGCTGACGATCGGCCAGCGCAACACCCGGCCGAGGCCGAGCTCGTGGGCGACCGAGTGGGCCAGGGTGCTTTTGCCCGCTCCTGGGCTGCCGGTGACCAGCAGGGGGCGCCGCAGATAAAGCGCGGCGTTGATCATTTCCAGTTCCTCGGCGCCCGGCCGGTACAGCTCGGCGAGGTGGCGGTACGCGCCGAGCCTGCGGTCCTCGGAGCCGTCGCCGCCTACTCCCGCGCCCGTAGCCGCGTCCGTACCCACGTCCGTGCCCGTGCCCGTATGCGCTCCCGCTTCCCGCCCCGAGAAGTCGCGCCAGGGTGGTGGGGCCGGTAACCGGCGTATGCCGTCGTGGGGTTCACCGGCGCCCCGGTAGATGAGCCACTCGCTGGATTCGCTCATGTCCGATTCCCCATCGTCACTCGTCCACCCATATGGCGTGCCGCCCAGGACCGGAGCCGCCGACCGTGCCTCACGTTAGCGAGCCGCGCTGATCGTCGTAAGTGTGCGCGTGCGCGCCTGGGTTCCGCCTGAGCGCGGGCCGGACGCCACCCTTGGCGCCTGGTCCCGTTCATGGCGCCCGCAGGACGTGGTCCGCGCCGGGCAGTGGCTGCCGCGGATCGTCGTACAGCAGGGCGATCCCCGCCGACCAGTACGCCGGGGCGCGTCCGGCACGCAGGCCCGCCCGCAGCTCGTGGATCAGCTCCGGGAGCCGCTCGGCGCTGCTCGCTCCCACCACCGTATCGGTGACGCGGCGATGGAACTCGGCGCACACCGCGTCTGGTTGGCCCGGCTTATCCGTGAGGCGCCGCCAGACGGCCACCCGGAACCCACCCCGGACGACCCTGCCAAGTCCGTCCAGACTCTCCTGGCGCCACTGCCCGCCGACGCGGCACAGCACGGGGACCGTCGAGTGCCCCAGCCCCCGTAGCTCATGCTCGGACGGTACGGGGACCCGGATGCCGTCCGCGCAGTCGACGATCGCGGTGCGCAGGCCGGGCCTCCTGATGAAGCGCCAACGGGCCTCGACCTCGTGGAGCGAGTCAGGGCCGCCCAGGTACGAGCCATCCGGATCCGGGGCCGGGTCCCCATGCGGGGCCGGGTCCCCGTCCGGATCCGGGCCCCCGTCCGGGTCCAGGTCCGCGTCCGGGTCCAGGTCCGCGTCGGCACACCGTACGAACACCGGCCGCTGCACGCCGAGCGCGGCCGCGCCCGACGGTATCTCCCAGGCGTCAACGTCGAGGTCGAGCAGGGTCCTTGGCAGGGCGACCTGGAGTGCGGCCCGCCGGTCAAGATCATCGCAGCGACGGAACGCCTCAGCGAGCGGGGACGCGAGCCGCCCCGGCAGCTCCCGGAGCGCGGTGCCCCGGCTCGTCCCCCTGCTGTCGTCCGCGACCGGCAGCACTTCGCCGGTCGGCTGGACGACGCTGACCCGCCAGTCGAAGCGGTCCGGCTCCCAGCCGCACGGCTCCAGCTCCAGGAGTACGGAAGGGCGCGGGGCGAGATCCTCGGCGAGCTTCACCCGCGGCACCCCACCATGTGACTGCGCGGAAGCCAGCCCGGTCGGGCGGAGTCCCTGGTACCGCTTGTGCCGGAGTTCGGACCTAAACCGTGCGGAGCGGTCGTCGGCGGTCCATTTCACCCACTTCCACAGCCGCTCCTCGGCGGCGTCCGTACCGGCCGCGAGATAGGGGCGCTCGGCGGTCAGCGCGCCCATCGCGAATTCCAGGACGAGTTCCAACGCGCCCTCGCCGCGCCGGGATTCGTACAGGGCTCCGACGCCGTCGCGCCAGCCGCGCGGCGCCGGGTAGCGGGCCACGGCCTGACCACCGAGGAGTCCGTCGAGCAGCGTGAGCAGGCCCCGGGTGCTGGCGGGCGGCGGGAGTTCGGCGAGTCTGCCGAGGAGTTGGGTGCGCTGCTGGGGGGTGAGGGCGCCGGTCGTCGCACCGAGGTCGCTCTGGATGTCGGTCCAGGTGCCGACGGCGGCGTCGGGGTGCTGGTGACGGTCCATGTGGTAGCGGTCGTGGGCGTGGAAGACGGCTTGGTAAGGGTCGTCGTGTTCGCTGGTGACCGGCCCGTCGGGCACCGGCAGCGAACGCAGTTGCTCGACACCGATGCACGTCCCGCCGAGCCCCCGGTCGAGCTGCGACTTCAGCACGCCGACGACCTCACCCCGTACCGGATCGATGACCGGTCCACCGGACACCCCAGGCGGCAGCAGGTCTCCGCCCAGGCGCATCTGCTCGTCGGAGTCGGCCCAGCCCAGCGTGCCCTGTACGGCGCAGGTGCCGTTGACGCGCCGCAGCACGCCGCCCACTTCGGACCAGCCCAGGTAGACCACGTTCTCACCGCCGTAGAAGGCCGCGGGACGTTCCGTCACGTAGACGCAGGCGTGCTCGGTGGGCTCCAGTAATCGCACCAGTGCGAGGTCCGGGGCGGGCCAGCTGCCGGGCACCGGGGTGCGCGGGGTGTCCGGCAGGGTCGCCACCACCTCGCCGACGACCGTCGCCTCGCCGCGGCCCGGCTCACTCTCGTACACCACCTCCACCCTGCCCCCCTCTCCTTGCTGGACCACATGCGCGCATGTGAGCACCCAGCTCGGCGCGACGAAATAGCCGCTTCCGAGGAATCCGCCGGGGGTTTCCGGGGCTCCGCCGGGTCTGTCCGGGGCATACCCGGCCCCCGTCCGATGGATGCGTACCGTCGCCGCCATGGCAAGGTCACGCAGCGCACGGTGCGTGACAGCGGAACCGCCCAGTGCGCCCGGGGCGTGCCCGTGCGTCATCACCCGCCCCCCGCGGCGGCCGGGTCCCCGTCGGGAGGCGTCGGTGCGCCGGGGGGTGCGCCTTGTGGCGGGGTGCCGTTCCAGGTCAGGGTGACCCTGATGGCGCCCTTCGCCTCACCGTCCGCCAGGAGGCCGACGACGCGTCCGGCCCGACCGGTCAGCTCGATGCCGAACTCGACGCTGACCTGGTCGGGGCTGACCGCGCGCAGTGGTCCGGCGAGCGAGCGCGCGACGCTGGTCACCACGGCCTGCAGGCTGTCGACGCGGGCGAGTACGGCCTCGCCGAATCCGGTGTCCCGGTAGTCGAGCCCGTCGGAAGGCCCGCCCAGCTCCCCGACGTCCCCCAGTTGGTCGGCCCCGGAGATCCGGGCCCAGACCGGCGTGCCGTCCGGCATCGCGATATGCGCGATACGGGTCACACCCTCACTCATACCGTCCCCCGTTCCCTCGGGTCTGGGCAGGTTAGCCGCCGGTAGTCAGCGATGCGAGAGTGCGGGAACGAGCACAGCGGGACGCTGCCTAGACTTTTGCTGCCCCCTTTTCCGCCCCCTTCATGACGGAGCACCACACATGTACTTCACCGACCGCGGCATCGAGGAGCTGGAAAAGCGGCGCGGCGAGGAGGAGGTCACCTTCGAGTGGCTCGCCGAGCAGCTGCGTACGTTCGTCGATCTCAACCCGGACTTCGAGGTTCCGGTGGAGCGCCTGGCGACCTGGCTGGCCCGCCTGGACGACGAGGACGAAGACGAGTAGCCCGCGTGCCTCCGCCGCCTCCGCAGGCGCCTTGACTTTCGTCAACCGCGATATATCGTGTTCGTGAGGGACGCGATATATGGCGCGTCGAGTCGTGCTCAGCGGAGGTCAGGACCATGCCAGAGTCGACGACGTGGACGGTCGCGGAACCACGGAAGCTGGCCATCGACACCCCGGTGACGGCCCTCCACGTACGCGTCGTGGGCGGAACGGTCAACGTGGTGGGCACCGCCGAGACTTCCTCGTACCTGGAGGTGTCGGCGATCCATGGCCCGCCGCTGACCGTGACCCTGGACGACGGCAAGCTGACCGTCGCCTACGAGGATCTGCCCTGGCAGGGCTTCCTCAAGTGGTTCGACCGTGACAACTGGAACCGCAGCGCGACCGTCTCGCTCGCGGTGCCCGCCGATGTGGCGGTCGAGGTCGGCGTGGTCGGCGCGACGGCCATGGTGTCCGGCATCCGCGGCCCGTCCTCGGTGAAGGGCGTCAACGGCGACACCACACTCGTCGGGCTCGCCGGTCCGGTACGGGCCGAGACGGTCGCGGGCGGCATCGAGGCGCAGGCGCTGACCGGTGAGCTGCGCTTCTCGTCGGTCTCCGGAGACCTTACGGTCGTCGACGGCGGCGCCCGCGCGGTCACGGCCGAGTCGGTCAGCGGCGACATGATCGTGGACATCGCCCCGGCGGGCCATCCAGGCCGACTGAAGCTGGCGACCGTATCGGGCGAGATCGCGATCCGGCTGCCGCACCCGGCCGACGCCGTGGTCGAGGCCAACACCACCAGCGGTGCGGTCTCCAGCGCCTTCGAGGACCTACGGGTCACCGGGAAGTGGGGCACGAAGCGCATCACCGGCACGCTCGGTTCCGGCAGTGGCGCGCTACGGGCCACGACCGTCTCCGGCGCGATCTCGCTGCTCCGCCGCCCGGCCGGGGACGGCCCGCACGAAGCGGCACCCGACGCGCCTGACGCTCCCGATGCGCCTGACGCATCCGACGCGCCCGACGCGAGCGACCGCCCGACCCACAAGAAGGTACTCTGACATGGCCCCCGTCTTCGCCCACGGCCGACTCCGCCTCTACCTGCTGAAGCTGCTCGACGAGGCACCGCGCCACGGCTACGAGGTCATCCGCCTCCTGGAAGAGCGCTTCCAGGGCCTGTACGCGCCGTCAGCGGGCACCGTCTACCCGCGGCTCGCCAAGCTGGAGGCCGAGGGCCTGGTCACGCACACCAGCGAGGGCGGCCGGAAGGTGTACTCGATCACCGACGCGGGCCGCGCCGAACTGGCCGACCGCAGCGGCGAACTGGCCGACCTGGAGCTGGAGATCCGCGAGTCCGTCGCCGAACTGGCCGCGGAGATCCGCGACGACGTACGCGGCGCCGCGGGCGACCTGCGCCGCGAGATGCGAGCGGCGGCGAGCGAGACCCGGCGCACCTCACCCAAGTCGACCGGCACCTCCGACGGGGAGAGCGGCGCCTTCGGCGACTTCGGCGACTTCGGCGACAGCGAAGCCTGGCGTGCCGCGAAGGAGGAGCTGCGCCGCGCCAAGCAGGAGTGGAAGGAACAGGCCCGCCGCGCCAAGGACGAGTCCCGCCGCGCCCGCGAGGAGGCCCAGCGCGCCCGCCGCCAGGCGAAGGACGCGCAGGACGAGGCCCGCGAGGAGATGCAGCGCATCGCCAAGCAGGTCCAGGACAAGGTCCAGGACCACTTCGCGCGCGGCGACTGGCCATCAGGCCTACGCGAGGGCCTCACCGAGATCTCCAAGGAGTTCACCCGCTTCGGCAAGGGGGCAGGGACGTCGGCACCCGGGCCGGCGGCGGACACGAGCCACGACCCCGACATCACGGTCGAACGCGCGGACCTGGCTAAGCAGCCCCCGGAGCCGGACACCACTCGGGACACCGAGCAGGGCACCAAGGGCGCCGCCCGGAACGCCGCACGAAGCCCCGAGGACACCCCTCCGGCCCCCGAGTGGGCCCACGAGGGTTCCACCGGTGAGCCGTCCCGCGACCTCGACCGCCTCCTGGACCGCTTCCGCGACGACATCCGCGACGCGGCCCGCGACCACGGCGTCACGGAGGACCAGCTCCGCGACGCCCGCCGCCATCTGTCCACGGCTGCGGCGCATATCGGCGCACTCCTGCGAAAGCCGCAGGGGTAAGCCAGGAGCCTCACACGCCGCCTGGGCCCCACCACCCGGGGCCCAGGTGGGCTCAGCAGCACGGCCAGAGAAAGTGACCCTCCCGGCCGTCCGCCGAGACGAAGGCATGCCGAACCCCGCAGGCACCGGAGCCGTGGAAGAACTTCAGCTCCTCCCCGCACTCCCCTCAGCCCGCGGCCCGCCCCGCACCCCCGTACAGCACCCGCTCCACCGCGTCATACGTCACGCCGCTGCCTGCCGGCACGGGCCGAGGACGTATCAGACGGTCAGAGAGTCAGCGAGTCAGACGGTCAGGACGATCTTGCCGAACTGGCTGCCCGACTCCATCCGCTCGAAGCCCGTACGCGCCTGGTCCAGCGGCAGCACCTCGTCGATGACGGGACGTACGCCGGTGGCCGCGCAGAAGGAGAGCAGGTCTTCCAGCTCGTCCTTGGTGCCCATCGTCGAGCCGACGATCTTCAGCTCCAGGAAGAAGACCCGGGTCAGCTCGGCGTGCGAGGGGCGGTCGCCGCTGGTGGCGCCGGAGATGACCAGGGTGCCGCCCGGCTTGAGGGACTTGATGGAGTGCGACCAGGTGGCCGCGCCGACCGTCTCGATCACCGCGTCCACCCGCTGCGGCAGCCGCGCGCCGGACTCCACGGCGTCCACCGCGCCCAGCTCCAGCGCCCGCTTGCGCTTGGCCTCGTCCCGGCTGGTGGCGAAGACCCGCAGGCCAGCCGCCTTGCCGAGGACGATCGCGGCCGTGGCGACGCCGCCGCCCGCGCCCTGGACGAGGACCGAGTCTCCGGGGCGCACGCCGGCGTTGGTGAAGAGCATCCGGTACGCGGTGAGCCAGGCCGTGGGCAGGCAGGCGGCCTCTTCGAAGGACAGCTCGGCGGGCTTGGGCAGGACGTTCCACGTCGGCACCGAGACCTGCTCGGCGAAGGTGCCCTGGTAGCGCTCGGTGAGGATGGAGCGGGGCTCCTTCGGGCCCACGCCGTGGCCGGTCTGGCCGATGACCGAGTGCAGGACGACCTCGTTGCCCTCGGCGTCGATTCCGGCGGCGTCGCAGCCGAGGATCATCGGCAGTTTGTCCTCGGCGAGGCCCACGCCTCGCAGGGACCACAGGTCGTGGTGGTTCAGCGAGGCGGCCTTGACGTTGACGGTCGTCCAGCCCGGGCGATCCTCCGGGGCCGGGCGCTCCCCCAACTCAAGGCCGCTGAGCGGCTGGTCACGGTCGATGCGGGCGGCGTAGGCGGCGAACATGACCTTGACGATAGGGCGGACCGGTGCGCGGCGGAACCGCGCACCGGTGTGACACGCGTCCCGGTCCCTGAGCTGGCGGCTTGCTCAGTCCCTGCGGTACTGCGCCGGGGAGTTCTTCGTCGCCGCATCCTCGTACGACCCGGCCTTGCCCCGGTCCACATGGAACGTGGTCAGGGTCGAGACGGGGGACGCCGGATCGCGGCGGTCCTCGATCACCCGCATGTGCGCCGAGAAGCGCTCGGGGGTCACCTCGTAGACGTCGTAGCCGTAGCGGTTGCCCTCGAAGTACTGCAGGTGCGGATTGGCCCGGCCCATGCGCGGGCCGTTGGTGCGGTTCCAGTCGGCGGAGTACGCGCCCGACGTCACCGAGTGCGCCGTGAACTCCGTACCGACGACGGGTGACGACGTGTCGTCGAAGTCCGTGCGGAGGTCGTCGACGAACGCGGAGTGCCAGTCACCGGTGACCACGACGAGGTCCTCCAGGCCGCTGCTGTGCACATGGCCCAGGACCTCCTTGCGCTCGGCGAGGAAGCCGTCCCACTGGTCGGTGAACATGTACGAGCCGCCGGGCGAGCCGCGCAGCTGGCTGAGCATGATCGAGTTGGCCCAGACGTGCCAGGCGTCCGGGGCCTTGTCGATGCCCTGCTTGAGCCAGGACTTCTGGTCGACGCCGAGGATGGTGCCGTCGGAGAGGTTCTGCGCCGAGCGGTACGAGCGCAGGTCCAGGACGGTCAGCTCCAGCAGGTCACCCCAGCGCCGTACGCGGTGGATCTCGGGGTCGGGCAGCGCGGCGTCGCCGAAGCTGTCGCGGTGCGGCATGTGCTCGAACCAGGCCTGGAACGCGGCCGCCTTGCGCTGCATGAAGGGGGCGCCGCCGCCCGTGCCGCTGAAGTCGTTGGCGACCTCGTGATCGTCCCAGGTGAGGAACCAGGGGTGGGCGGCGTGCGCCTCGCGCAGGGACGGGTCGCCCTTGTAGAGGGCGTGCCGCTTGCGGTAGTCGGCGAGGGTGAAGGTCGCGCCGCCCTCGTGGTCGCGTACGTGGCTCTCGGGGACGCCGCCGACCTGGCCGTGCTCGTAGATGTAGTCGCCGAGGTGGACGACGAAGTCGACGTTCTCGCGGGCGATGCCGCGGTGGGCGGCGTAGTAGCCGTCGTGGAAGGCCTGGCAGTTGGCGGTGGCGAAGCGGACCGAGGCGACGCTGCCGGTGGGGGCGGTCTTCGTACGGCCTACGCGGCTGGTCTTGCCGAGCGCCGTGAACGCGTACCAGTAGTGGCGGCCCGCGCTCAGCCCGCTGACGGGTACGTGCACGCTGTGGCCGAGGGTCGCGGAGGCGGGTGCCGTGCCACGGGCGACGACCGTACGCAGTCCGGCGTCCTCGGCGACGACCCAGTCGACCTCGACGACCTCGGGGAGTTTCTGCTCGGCGGCGAGGGGCTCGGGTGCGAGGCGGGTCCACAGCACGACGGAGGACGGCTGCGGGTCGCCGGACGCGACACCGAGGGTGAAGGGCGCCGGGTCGTAGTCGGCGCCCAGCGCCTCGGCGGCCTCGCGGGCCTGCGCGGGCGAGAGTCCGGCGGCCAGCGGCCAGGCGACGCCGAGGGCGCCCGACGCGGCGGCGGCCTTCAGCAGATCACGACGGTTGAGCTTCACGACCGGCCTCCAGCGGCGTTGCGGGTACTGGCGGTGCTGAGGGTGAGGGATATCGCGTCCGCGTAGCCGTCGTTGGACGTGCCGCTGCCGCTACGCGTGAAGACGAGCAGGACGCGGGCGCTGCGGGCGCCGGGCGGCACCGTGGACGCCGCCTCGCGCTCCAGGAGGGCGGTACGCCCCTTGCGCTCCCCCGCCGTCACGGGTCCGAGGACGCTCAGCGCGACCGGGGTGCCCTTGGCGTCCCGGAACTCCACGGACAGCCGTACGCCGTCCTCCTGGGTCGCGTAGCCGCCGAGCCAGGCGGTGACGGCGTAGCGCACGCCGCCCGCGTCGACGGCGGCGCGTCCCGTCGACCCGCTCTCGGGCAGGGCGATGTCCTGCACCAGCGCGGTACGCGGTGAGTTCCCGCCGGAGAAGAAGCGGCTGCCGCGCTGGGCGGGCCCGGGGTCCTTCGGCCCTGGGTAGCCGCCGCCGAAGCTGTAGTCGATCAGCGCGGGCGCCCCCTGCGCGATCCTCCAGCCGGTCACCGAACCGACTGGCTCAGCGGTGCCTCCCGGCCCGCTCTCCGCGTCGCCGTTCACGACGAGATTCATTCACTCTCCCTGGTGTGATCGGTTGCCCTGTCTCGCGCCACGCGTCCTGCATCACACCAGCCCCGAATGAACCGCGGGAAGCCCTTCGCCAAACTTTCTCGGCAACCTGTCCGGACAAGTAAGAGTCCGCACGAACCGAAACCAGCAGGAAAATGCCCCCAAACGAGGATTCTGCCGCCAGTCCCTGCGCTCAGCCGCGCAGCCGCTCAGACGCTCAGCGCGCACAAGCAAGGGCCCCGCCCGATCAAGATCAGGCGGGGCCCTGAGAGGCGCGCGGCAAGAGGCGCGCGGCGGCTCAGCGTCGGGCGACACCCTCCGCGCGAGCCGCGGCCGCCACCGCGGCCGTGACGGCCGGGGCGACCCGCTCGTCGAACGGCGACGGGATGACGTAGTCCGCGGACAGGTCCGAACCGACCACATCGGCCAGCGCTTCAGCCGCGGCGATCTTCATCCCCTCGGTGATCTTCGAGGCCCGCACCTGGAGCGCGCCCGCGAAGATGCCCGGGAACGCCAGCACGTTGTTGATCTGATTCGGGTAGTCCGAGCGCCCCGTGGCCACCACCGCGGCGTACTTGTGCGCGATGTCCGGGTGGACCTCGGGGTTCGGGTTGGCCATGGCGAACACGAAGGACCGGGGCGCCATCGAGGCGACGGCGGGCTCGGGCACCGTACCGCCGGACACGCCGATGAACACGTCCGCGCCGGACAGCGCGTCCTCCAGCGAGCCGGACAGGCCCGCCTTGTTGGTGATCTCGGCGAGCTCCCGCTTGACGTCGGTGAGCTCCTCGCGGTCCCGGCTGACGACACCCTTACGGTCCGCGACCGCGACATCGCCGATGCCCGCCGCGAGCAGGAACTTGGCGATGGCGACACCGGCCGCACCGGCCCCGGAGATGACCGCACGCAGGTCGCCGAGGGTCCGGTCGGTCAGCCGCGCGGCGTTGCGCAGGGCCGCCAGGGTGACGACCGCCGTCCCGTGCTGGTCGTCGTGGAAGACCGGGATGTCCAGCCGCTCCTGGAGCTTGCGCTCGATCTCGAAGCAGCGGGGCGCCGAGATGTCCTCGAGGTTGACGCCGCCGAAGGAGGGGGCGAGCCGCACCACGGTGTCGACGATTTCGTCGGTGTCCGTGGTCGAGAGCGCGATCGGCACGGCGTCCACGGCGCCGAACTGCTTGAACAGAATCGCCTTGCCCTCCATCACGGGGAGCGAGGCTTCCGGGCCGATGTCACCGAGTCCGAGCACCGCGGTGCCGTCGGTCACGACGGCCACCACGTTCGACTTCCAGGTGTAGTCGTGGACGAGATCCGGCTGCTCGGCGATCGCGCTGCACACCTTGGCGACGCCCGGTGTGTACGCGAGGGACAGGTCGTCCTTGTCACGGACCGGCACGGTGGCCTGCACGGCCATCTTGCCACCACGATGCAGCGCGAAGGCGGGATCGAAGGGCTCTTCCGTGCCCTCGGTGCCGGCGTCGCTGCGAGGATTGACGATCTCCGCTGCCACTTTTGTCTTACCCCTTAAGTCTTAAATCGTTGAGGGTGGCCACTCCCTGGTTGAGGGGTGGGCGGGCACCGCGTCCGTGCCTTGCTTCGGCGGTTGGGCTGCCCCCGCAAGGGAGAGGTACGAACGCGCGGGCGCGCCGCACACGCGCCCTGAGCCCCGGATGAGGGGTGTAACCGACTGTTCTACAGGATGGGTCCTGTCACGCACGAGCCGATATTGGGTCGACCCCAGACCCAGGGTCTGATTTGTCCCAAAAGTCTGGACATCTCGTCCACATTGCGAGATTAGCCCGAATTATTTCTCCTTGAGAGGGTCGTTCTCGACCGCGCAAGCCCCGGAAACACGGGTTTTCGTTCATCCGCGATCTCCCGTTATCCGATTTTGACATTGGTAACCCCCTGTGAGGGCGAGTCCGAATGGCAAGATGCCCCTAATCACACGAGGTGGCTACCGCCACAGGTGTGTGCGCAACCGCTCCACCCATCAATGCCGGAGGACCACGATGACCGCCAGCACCACCCGACGCACGACTGCCGCGAAGTCCCGGATTGCCGCGGTCGGCGCGATCGCGGTCGCCGGTGCCCTGGTACTGACCGCCTGCGGCGATCAGACCGACAAGGGCAGCGACAGCAGCGAGCCTAAGAAGGACAAGCCCACCGCCACGAGCGCGGCTCCGCTCTTCGACAAGCTGCCGAAGAAGTACCAGGACGCCGGCGTGATCAAGGTCGGGTCGGACATCGCGTACGCGCCGATGGAGTTCGTGGACAAGGACAACAAGCCCGCTGGCGTCGACATCGACATCGCCAACGCGCTCGGCAAGGTCCTCGGCGTCGAGTTCAAGTTCACCAGCGGTGACTTCGACCAGCTGATCCTCAACCTCAACACCGGTCGCCAGGACGTCGCCATCTCCTCCATCACCGACACCAAGGAGCGGCAGGAGGGCGCGGGCAAGGACAACAAGGGCGGCGCCGACTTCGTCAACTACTTCCAGGCCGGTTCCGCGATCCTCGTGCAGAAGGGCAACCCCGAGGGCATCAAGTCCCTGGACGACCTCTGCGGGCTGACCGTCGCCGCCCAGCGTGGCACCGCCAACGAGACCCTGGTCAAGGACCAGCAGAAGAAGTGCGGCAGCGAGAAGCTGAAGGACTTCATCTCCGACAAGGACACGGACTCCATCACGCAGCTCCAGACCAAGCGTGCCGACGCCGTCGTCACCGACTACCCGGTCGCGCTGTACAACGAGCTGGAGGCCGGTGGCGGCAAGCTCTTCGAGGTCGTCGGCGACCAGATCGAGGCCGCCCCGTACGGCATCGCGGTCAGCAAGGAGAACCCCGAGCTGCGGGACGCCCTGCAGGCCGCCGTCCAGGCGATCATCGACGACGGCAGCTACGCCGAGGTGCTCAAGAAGTGGAAGGCCGAGGCCGGCGCCATCAAGAAGGCCACGGTCAACGCGGGCAAGTAAGCCCGTCGCGCACCACCTCTCCACTACGTAAGGCAGCAACCTCGTGACCGAACCCAGCGACAAGGCCCCGCACTCGCTCGTCAAGAAGGACGGCACACCCCCGCCTCCCACTGACGGCGACGGGGCCGGGTCCCAGGCCTCCGCCACGCCTCCCGAGTCCATCAAGGCGATCCCCGTCCGGCACTACGGCCGCTGGATCAGCGCCGTCGTCGTACTCGCCCTGCTGGGCCTGCTGGCGAACGCGTTCGCCGGCGCCAACATCCAGTGGAGCGTGGTCGGCGAGCAGATCACCAACGGCACCTTCGCCTGGGGTGCCTGGGAGACGCTCAAGATCTCCGTCTTGTCCATGGCCATCGGTGTCGTACTCGGCACCGCGCTCGCGGTCATGCGACTGTCCCCGAACAAGGTGCTGTCCACGGTCGCCTGGGGCTACATCTGGTTCTTCCGCGGCACCCCGGTGCTGGTGCAGATCTTCCTCTGGTTCAACCTGTCGCTCGTCTTCGACACCTTGAACCTGATGCCGTTCTACAAGAACGACATGAACGAGGTCATGACGCCGTTCGTGGCCGCGCTGCTCGCGCTCGGCCTCAACGAGGCCGCGTACATGGCGGAGATCAGCCGGGCCGGCATCCAGTCCGTGGACGAGGGCCAGACCGAGGCCGCCCAGGCCCTCGGCATGAAGGGCTCCAGGACGATGCGGCGCATCGTGCTGCCGCAGGCGATGCGGGTGATCATCCCGCCGACCGGCAACGAGTTCATCAACATGCTGAAGACGTCGTCGCTGGCATTCGCTATCGGTTACGGCGAGCTGTTCCTGCGGGGCCGCGAGTTCGGCGCCCGGACGCTGGCGATCATGGAGGGATTCATCCTGATCTCCCTGTGGTACCTGCTGCTCACCACCGTGTTCAGCATCGGCCAGTACTACCTGGAGCGGTACTACGCGCGCGGCAGCAACCGCGCCCTGCCGCTGACCCCGCTCCAGCGCATCAGGCTCCAGCTCACCTCGTTCCGTAACCCGAGCCGGGTGGGAGGCACCGCCGTATGAGTTCCGAGACCGCACACCCGATGGTGAAGGCCGAGGGCGTTCACAAGTCCTTCGGTCACGTCGAAGTCCTCAAGGGCATCGACCTCGAGGTCGCCCAGGGCGAGGTGTTCTGCCTGGTCGGCCCGTCCGGTTCGGGCAAGTCGACCTTCCTCAGGTGCATCAACCACCTGGAGCAGATCAACGCCGGACGGCTGTACGTCGACGGCGAGCTGGTCGGCTACCGCCAGAAGGGCGACAAGCTGTACGAGCTGAAGGACAGCGAGGTCGCCCTGAAGCGCCGGGACATCGGCATGGTCTTCCAGCGCTTCAACCTGTTCCCGCACATGACGGCGATCGAGAACGTCATGGAGGCGCCGGTCCAGGTCAAGGGCGAGTCCAGGGCGGTCGCCAGGGCGCGCGCCGAGCGGCTGCTCGACCAGGTCGGCCTGGCCGACAAGGGCGGCAACTACCCCTCGCAGCTCTCCGGCGGTCAGCAGCAGCGCGTCGCCATCGCGCGGGCGCTGGCGATGGAGCCGAAGCTGATGCTCTTCGACGAGCCGACGTCGGCGCTCGACCCGGAGCTGGTGGGTGATGTCCTGGACGTCATGCGCGAGCTGGCCGAGTCGGGCATGACGATGATCGTCGTGACGCACGAGATGGGCTTCGCGCGTGAGGTCGGCGACTCGCTGGTCTTTATGGACGGCGGTGTGGTGGTCGAGGCCGGTCACCCCAGGGACGTCCTGACCAACCCGCAGCACGACCGCACCAAGGCCTTCCTGTCGAAGGTCCTGTAGACGCGTGAGTCCGGCCTCCCGTCGTCCGCCCGAAGGGCGGGCGCGGACTGGCCTGGTGCGTGCGATCGCAAGGCGGAGGAGGGAGTCGACGCGGAGCGTCGGCGACCGACGACAACGCCGCGAGCGTGCGTGGCAGGCCAATCCGCGCAGGCGGGGGGCCGGACTCACGCGTCTCACGGCTGTCCGCGCGGGGATGGCACGATGCGGCGGCGGTACGGACCCCTGGGGCCCGTACCGCCGCCGCATGTGCCCGCCTCGCCTGCCTTGTCGCTGTCGCCTACTTGAGGGCGAGCACCAGCGCGTCCGACGGGGAGGCCCATACGGTGCGCGCCTCGGCGAAGCCCTTCTCCCGCAGGACGCGCGCGTGCCATGCGGCGGGCGGGGTGTCGCCGTCCGCGTGCTCGCCGTAGATCCGGAACCGCTCGGCGGTCGGCGCGGCGAGCACCGGGTCGTTGGCCGCCACCTCCCACCACTGCGCCCAGTCCAGGGCGCCCGCGGCCTTGGCGCGGTCCATCTGCGCGTGCCGCTGCTCGCGGTCGGCCGCGTTGATGCGCGGGGTGGCCGGGTCCGGCATGTGGTCGGCGTTCATGAAGACGCCGCCGTCGCGCACCAGGAGGGCCAGCTGCCCGTAGAGCTCCGCGAGCGGGCCGCTGTGCAGCCAGTGCAGGGCGGTCGCGGTGAGCACGGCGTCGTACGCGTCGTAGGGCAGTGCGTCGGTCCAGCGCGGGTCTTTCAGATCGGCGGTGACGAAGGTGACCCGGTCGTCGCCCGCGAAGGTACCCTCGGCGATCGCCAGCAGCGCGGGGTCGAGGTCGACACCCGTACTGACCGCCTTGGGGAACCTCTTGAACAGCCGGTCCGTAATACTTCCCGTACCGCACGCCAGGTCCAGGACCCGGGGTTCGGGGCCGACCAGCGCCTCAACCATGTCCAGCATCACCCGGAACCGCTCCTCGCGGTCCGGCAGATACGCCTCCTGCTGGCGGTCCCAGCTGCGCTGCCAGGCGCGCCAGTCGGTGGCCCCGGCGACGGCAGGTGTCACGACAGGTGTCACAGCAGGTGTCGTCGACTCGCTCATAGCACTCTCCTCCACGCCCAAGGTAATACCCTGTAGCGAAACTCACCCGTTACTTCCGCGCTCTCGCACCGACAATAGCCCGCCCCAGTAAGGACTACAAGTGGAACTGGCCTATTACTCCGACTACGCCGTGCGACTGGTCAACAGCGAGGAACCAGGCCGCGGCAAGGACGTGCTCACCACGGTCGAGGCGGTCCGCGACCTTTTCGGTGACAACGCCTCAGCGGCCCGGCGTGCGACCGACGCCGACGTCACCCGCTTCCGCTCGGTACGGGCCAGGCTGCGCGGGGTCTTCGAGGCGGCGGACGTGGGGGACGAGACGCTCGCCGTGGACCTGCTGAACTCGCTGCTCCTGGAGTTCCCGGTCAGCCCGCAGATCTCCGGGCACGACACCAGGGACGACGACGGCCGTCCCCTGTGGCATATGCACCTCGCCGACCACCCCTCGAACGCGACGGCGGGCTACGCGGCGATCGCCTCGATGGGCCTGGCCTTCCACCTCACCGAGTACGGCGTCGACCGCCTCGGCCTGTGCGAGGCCGCACCGTGCCGCAACGCGTACCTCGACACCTCGACCAACCGCTCCCGGCGCTACTGCTCGGACCGCTGCGCGACCCGCGCCAACGTCGCCGCCTACCGCGCCCGCAAACGCGAGGAGGCCGAGCGGTCAGCGAAGACCGGCCGCACCGCGGACAGCCCCCAGCCCACCACCCCGAACACGGACCGCAACACCCCCCGAACCCGCTGAGCCCCACGGGCCCCCTCCTGGTCTCCCCGGGCTCCCCGGGGCCCCTGCCCCTCACGGTCCCCCCGGCCCCGCGGCCGATAACGCAGCCGAACCCTGCCCAGCACCAACTCCCCCGGCACCGTCCCGTAGTCCGTACTGTCGCCGCCCGCGAAGGAGTTGTCGCCGAGTACCCACCAGCCGCCCTCGCGCCGCTCCACAGCCCGCTTGACGACCAGCAGGTCCTGCTGGAACGGATGGCGCAGCACCACGACATCACCGGCCCGCACCCGCGCCCCGTAGTGCACCAGCAGCCGGTCCCCGTGCCGCAGCGTCGGCACCATCGAAGGCCCGTGCACCTCGGCGATCCCGAACGGCACCCTGGCTCCCCGTACCGCGTCTCCAGCGCCCCCCGGCTCCCCCAGCTCCCCCGCGCGCCCCGGCTCGCGCTCCTGCTCCCGCATCAGACACCTCCCGGTCCGATCCACACCAGTGTGCCGTCCTATCGTCCACCGGACCCAGTCCACCCCTGGACTTTTGCCCTAAGCCTTCGGGGGCAGCCGCGAAAAGCCTGCCTCCACGGAGTAATGTCGCCCCTTGAGAAGACGATCACGAGGAGGACAGCTCAATGCTTTCCCGCCTGTTTGCCCCCAAGGTGACGGTCAGCGCCCACTGCGACCTGCCCTGCGGCGTGTACGACCCGGCCCAGGCCCGTATCGAGGCGGAGTCGGTCAAGGCCATCCAGGAGAAGATGGCCGCCAACGACGACGCGCACTTCCAGGCCCGCGCGGTCGGGATCAAGGAGCAGCGCGCCGAGCTCGCCAAGCACCACGTCTCGGTGCTGTGGAGCGACTACTTCAAGCCCCCGCACTTCGAGAAGTACCCGGAGCTGCACCAGCTCATCAACGACACCCTGAAGGCCCTCTCGGCCGCCAAGGGGTCGACGGACCCGGCGACGGGCCAGAAGGCGCTGGACTACATCGCCCAGGTCGACACGATCTTCTGGGAGACCAAGAAGGCCTGACAGAGGGCCATCGCAGGTCAGCGAGCTTGACGAAGGGGCTCGGCCGGTCACCGGCCGAGCCCCTTTGCGGTGGGCCGCGGCTTCGCGGTGGGGCCACTGCCTGCCCGTCGCCGCGCCTCCGGTCACGCCCGGTGAGAAAATTAGGCCGTACACGCGTAGTGCCCGAGCTCGGGGATTCTCACGCGGGAGGCTGTCATGATGGCGTCACAGGGCGGGGAAGCCGCTACAGGCCGGGAACTCTGGCCCGGTATCGCGGGGATCGTGTCCGGCGGACTGCTGATCACCGGAGTGCTCCTGACGTGGCGGACACCCGACACCGACGGCAAGGACGCGATCCGTGAGGTCGTGTCCTTCTACTCGAAGGAAAGCAACCAGAACTGGTCGGAGGCCGTCGCCCTGATACTGCTGGCGTCGGCCATGCTGTTCCTCTTCTTCCTCGCCGCGCTGACCCGCGCCGCCGGGAGCCGGGGCACGCTGGTGATCGTGGGTGGCACGATGTTCGCGGTGTCCCTCACAGTCGCGGCGATCTCGGGGAACATCTACGCCATCACGGCCGGCTACTCGGACGTGTTCCCCGTCGCCCCTGCGACCGCGCTCATCGCCATCCTGCTCCTGGACGTGGCGTACGGCGCGCTGATCGGCGCGATGGCCGGCGCGGCCGTAATGCTGTTCGCGGTGTGGCGGGCCGCCCGCACGACTCCGGGCGCAGTGCCCCAGTGGCTGGCTTGGGCCGGGTTCGTGGTGGCCGTACTGTCGCTGGCGGGCCCCGTTAGCGCCTGGCTCACCCCGCTGCTCCTGGCGGTCTGGATGGTGGCGGCAGGTGCGGTGATGGTCGCCCGAGGAACGGTGGCCAAGGCCGCCGCCTGACCGCACGCTCCCGATCCTCCCGACCCTCCCCTACCGGAGTTGGTTAGAGTTCTCGAACTTGTGTTCGCATCTCACGGAACTCTGGACAGGGGTACGCCAGGATGGCCGAGGTAGCACTCTTTCACCACGCGCAGGGGCTGACGCCCGGCGTCATCGCGTTCGCCGACGAGCTGCGGCGTGCCGGGCACACCGTGCACACGCCCGACCTGTTCGCGGGGCGCACCTTCAGCTCACTGGAGGAGGGGGCGGGGCACGCCGTGGAGATCGGGTTCGGCGAGATCGTCGAACGTGGCGTACGGGCGGTCGACGGGCTGTCGGACGGGTTGGTGTACGTCGGGGTCTCGCTGGGGGTGCTGCCCGCGCAGCGGTTGGCGCAGCGGCGGGAGGGTGCGCGTGGGGCGCTGCTCCTTCACGCGTGCGTCCCGGTCACGGAGTTCGGATCCGGTTGGCCTGACGGGGTGCCGGTGCAGGTGCACGCGATGGACGCCGATCCGTTCTTCGTCGGCGAGGGTGACATCGACGCGGCCCGGGCCCTGGTCGGGGAGGCGAAGGACGCGGAGCTGTACCTGTACCCCGGCGGGCAACACCTGTTCAGCGACAGTTCGCTGCCGTCGTACGACGCTGCCGCCGCCGCGCTCCTGAAGCAGCGGGTGCTCGCCTTCCTCAGCCATCGGTAGCGAGCTCGACGTCGATGTCGATGTCGCCGAAACTCGGGGCGGCCACGGGGCCGGGACATGGTCGATCAGCGCTTGTGGCGCGGTGATCGGCAACCCCCCGTGGAGTGCCCGGGCCCCCTGGCGCACCCAAGGGTCCCCGTTCGCACGGCCCGAGGGGCAAGACGCTGGTCAAGCGTCCGCCTCGCGGCCGTGCCGGGGATCGTGACCAATTGTCACAGGGGGTACGGGGCTGGAGCGTCGGCCCTGGGGAGGAGTGGGAGGCGGCGTGCGCTCGTACTTGAGGCCGTCACATGTCCCAATTGCTCGTATTGCACGGGAATCCTCGCGGCAGCCGTGTGGCATCCTGCTGGCGGACATGGTGCACGGCGTCCCAGGAGAGGGCGCGTCGGTGCTGAGGGAAGTCGGGGACACGATGATCCGGGTACTTGTCGTGGACGACGAGGAATTGGTGCGGGAGGCGTTGCGGCGGCTGCTGGCGGCCGAGGACGGCTTCCAGGTCTCGGTCTGCGACAGCTACGCGGCGCTGGACACCGTACGGCGCACGGCACCCGACGTCGTCCTGCTGGACATCGTGATGCCCGAGCCTGACGGACTCACCCTGCTCACCGCGATACGTGAGCTGCCGGAACCGCCGCCGGTGGGCATGCTGACCACCTTCGACGTCCCGGATCAGCTGGAGCTGGCCCTGGCGGGTGGCGCGGCCGGTTTCCTGCTCAAGGACAGCGCGCCCGCGCTCCTCGCCCAGGCCGTACGCGTACTCGCCGCCGGTGGCGTCGTCTGCACGCCGGGCGGCAGCCACTCCGTACTCACCCAGCTGCTCACCAGCCGACGTGAGCCCGTGTACACGTCCCTCGGGCACGACGCGTCGCTGGCGCACCTCACCCCGCGCGAGCGCGAGGTGCTCACCCTGCTCGCCATCGGCCTGTCGAACGCCGACATCTCCACGCAGCTGGCCATCGGTGTCACCACCGTGAAGACCCATATCTCCGCGCTGAAACGCAAGCTGGACGCGTCGAGCCGGGTCGCCCTGGCCACCGTGGCCCAGCGGGCGGGGCTGGCGTGAGCGCCCGCTGGCGAAGAGGGGCGATTGACGCCGCCCTTGTGCTCCTGGCCCTGGTGGAGGCGGTCGCCACCCGCGAATGGGGCCCCGGCTGGATGTTCGGCTGGACCCTGTTCGTCGCTGTCGCGCTGGTCGCGCGGCGCCGCTTCCCTCGTACGGTCCTGGTCCTCGCCCTGCCGGGGCTGGCCAGCGGCTACCTGTGGCTGCCCGCGCTCTTCGCCCTCTACGGGGTGGCCGCCACGCCCCGGCACCGCGCGGAGCCGTGGGTCTGGGCGGGTGTGGCGTACGGGGTGGCGTTCTATCCGTGGCCGCATCTGGGGCCGATCTCCTGGGCGTGGGAGGACATCACCCTGGACCTGCTCGGCGCCGCGTTGCTCGCCCTCGCCCCGGTCGCGCTCGGCCTGCTCGCCGCGTCCCGGCGCGAACTGGCCGCCAAGGCGGCGGAGCTGGCGCTGAGCCGGGAACGGGGGCAGGCACTGGCCGCTGAGCGGGCCACGACGGCCGAACGGGCCCGTATCGCCCGCGAGATGCACGACAGCGTCGCCCACCACCTCAGCCTCATCGCGCTCCGCAGCGAACCCGGCGACCCCGTACGCCACCAGGCCGAGGACGCGCTTGCCGAACTCCGCCGCGCGGTGAGCGCCCTGCGCGCGCCGGGGCTGTCGGCGCTGGGCGCTCTGGTCGAGACAGCGGGGCCGGGTGTACGGCTGCACACCGATCTGGCGGGGGGTGGGGGTGGCGGTGGAGCCGGGGCTTGTGGCGGTGCGGGCGCAGGTGCCAGTGCGGGTGCGGGTGCCGGTGCGGGTGCCAGTGCGGGTGCCGGAGCCGGGGGGCACCTGCCGCTTCCGGTGCAGCAGGCGGCGTACCGCATCGTCCAGGAGGCCCTCACCAACGCCCGTAAGCACGCTCCGGGCAGTCAGGTTCTGGTGACCGTGGAGCGGGACACGTCCGCGCACGTCCTGCGGGCCACGGTACGTACCGACCCGGCGGCCGGACCCGCCGGCCGCTTCCCGGTTTCGGGCGGTGGCCACGGCCTGACCGGGCTCCGGGAGCGGGTGGCGGACCTGCGCGGCACCCTGCAGGCGGGGCCCACGCCGGACGGTGGCTTCCGCGTCCAGGCCGTCCTTCCGCTCGGCGTGCCCGAGGCCGGAAGCCGTGACGCGGCTGCTTGAGCCTAACCCCTGTTCCCGTACGGACGCATGGCGCACGCTGGGCTCATGACTCCCCCGACGCCACCCGCCGACTCCGCCGGTTCCCCTCCGGCTCCGCCGACTCCGCCGGGTTCCTCGCACTGGACCGACCTGAGCCGGGCGCCCGGCTGGGTGATGCTGGTCGCCGCGGTGCTGCTGCTTCTGTCCAGTACGGTCGCCGTCTGGTGGGTCGTCGGTCAGCGGACTCTGGATGAGGTGGCCGACCCCGACCACGCGGTACGGCCCTGGGACATTCCGGCCGGGGTGGAGACGACGGTCGGCGCGGGCGCGCTCCTGACCCTGGTGCTCACCGCGTCGCTCTTCGTGGAGTGGACCCGGACACGTCGGATGGACCCCGTCTGGTGGTCCGCGCTGGGGCCGCTGCTCGGCGTTGGGGTGGCGGTGGCGCTCGGACACCGGGTGGTGACGGCCGAGGTCATCGGGGCCAACATCGGCGCCGGGTTCATCGTGCTGTTCGGCGCGCCGGTGGTGGCCCTGGTCGGAGTGATGGGCCTGGGACGCGCGGTGCAGTTGGCACTACGGGGGCGCCGCCGCCGGACCTGACGGCCAGGGCGGCGCCGCCACTCAGCGGGCCGCTCAGTCAGATGCGAGATCGAGCTGGTACTCGATGGTGCGATGCGTCGGCAGGTAGCCCAACGCGTCGTTCACCGCCAGCATGTGCGCGTTGTCGTCGGCGGTGTCGGTGAGCAGACCGCCGAGGCCGGGATGGCGGTCCTGGGCCTGCCGGATCGCCTCGCCCTTCATCCAGCGGCCGAGTCCGTGCCCCCGGTGCTCGGGCAGCACGCCGGTGCCGTAGTGCTGTCCGTCGCCCTTGCCGTCGCCAGGCACGACCAGTTCGCAGAACCCGGCGATCGAACCGTCCGACGTGTCGACGGCGGCGACGGTGTGGAGCAGATCGCCGCGCTGCTCGATAGCCCTGGCCACGGCCCTGACCCGGTCGACGTCCCAGGTCACCTGACCGTAGTCGGTCTCCCCCATCGGCATGTCGTCCATGGCACGGCGCGATGCGGCGAACGTCTCGGCGAGCGCGTCCGGCACCGTGCCCTCCCAGGAGGTCAGCCGGTAGCCGGGGCGCTGCCGCTCGGTGTGGTGGGTGAGGGCGGCACTGTCAGCCGTACTGAGCGGAAGCGGCAGCCGCGCGTACGTCAGGGCCAGCACCGGGCGAAAGCCGCGCCCCGCCAGGAACCCGTCGCCCTCCGAGCCCGCCCCGGCCTGGGCGATCACCGCCCGCCGCCCGTCCGCACGGGCAGCCGCCACGACCTCACCCAGCAACAGCGTCCCCGCGCCGTTCCGCCGCTCAGCCGGGTGCACCCGCAGCTCCAGCTCGGCCAGGTGGTCCTGCCCCGGCCGGGTGAACAGCCGCAGGAACGCCGCCCCGACGGGATTCCCCTCCGCGTCAGACGCCAGCCACACCAGACGACGGCTGGACGGTGCGGGCTCGGGGTCGGCCAGCGCGGTGATACGCAACGTCAAGGAGACTCCTCGGAAGGCGACAACGGCCCGCCGATGCTAGGGCCTGTCCGGCAGACAGACCCTAGCCACATCAACCAGCCACCCGCGCGGCATTAACCGCCGAACGCGGGCGCAGACGCAAGCGGAGACGCAGGCACCCGCGCGGCGGCACCCGGCCCGCCAACCGACCAGGTACCACCGCACGCACGCATCAGCGCCGACCCCCGCCGACCCTCAGCGCCGAGGGAGCACCGGGCTCACTCCGCGTCGCCCGGCTCTGAGCGGGACGACTCGGCGGAGTACGGCGCGCCGTTCACCGCAGGCAACGACGTCATCCGTGGCAGCAGCTGCGCGGCGAGCAGCGTCGACAGCGCCGAGGTGTCGCCGCCCCCGCCCGCGTCGGTGCGTACCACCACCGGCTGCGGGGCCTTCGACGCCAGCTCCGCGCCCACGTCCAGGCGGCGGCGGGCCAGTTCGTACTGGAGCACCGCGCGGTTGTCGCGGTACGCCTGGGCGAGCCTGCGCTGGGCCTTCGCCTCGTTCTCGGCGGAGATCAGCCCACTGCGGCCACGGGTCTCGATCTCGAAGCGGACCCGCTGAGCGTTGGTCTCCTGCTCCTCAAGGAGCTGGGCGACCTGTTCCCGCGCCTTGTTCAGCGCGGCCTTGACCTCGACGATGCGCGCGTCCCGTACCTTCTTCGCCCGCTCGATGTCCATGCCCAGGCTGTCGATACGGCGCTTGCGGGTCAGACCCCACTCCTGCTCGTACGCGGTGCGCTCCTTCGCGACCCGCTCCCGCGTCGCCAGATGCTGCTGGTACTGGGCGGGCAGCTGCACCTCGGGGATGTTGGAGCCGGTGATGCGGACGCCGTAGCGGGACAGCTGGCGGTTGAGCAGTTCCTGCATATCGGCGACGTCCGAGCCGCGCAGGTCGTACGCGCGCTCGGTACGCACCTGCCGCGCGCGCTGCCGGATCGCGTCCTGGACCGCGCTGGACAGCACCAGGTCGAAGTTCCCCGCGCCGATGCTGCGGACGAACAGCACCGCGTCGTTGATCCGGAACTTCAGGAAGAACTCGATGGACCTGAGCGGCACGTTCTCCTGCGTCGGGCAGGCCATCACGGGGGCCGAGTACGGGATCTCGGTGGCGATGTCGACGACGAAGTCGACCCGGGACCACGGGTGCCACAGGTAGTGGCGGCCGGGCTCCAGGGTGCGGGTCACCGCGCCGTAGCGGGTGAGGATGCCGTTCGTGCCCTGCTCGATCTCGACGATCGAGGAGCGCCACCACCACAGCGCGCCGATCAGCAGCAGCACGCCGCCGACGGCGTACGCGAATCCGGCGGGCGCGCCGTAGGCGACGTCACCCACGGTCCCGGAGTCGGCCGCCTTGATGGACAGCATCACCCCGGTCAGCAGGGCGAAGGCGCTGGCCCACAGGGGCAGCATCCACCACAGCTTGCGGCGGTGGCGGGGGATGATGACGGGGACCAGGGTGCCCGCCTCGCCGCCGCGCAGCAGTTGGGGGATCTCGCTCCAGGAGGCCACGGCCTCGGAGATGACGGACCTCTGGCTCATACGTGCGGTGCTCATTCGCCTGCCTCCTCGAAGAGGTCGTCGCCGTGCGGCTTCTCGGGTGTCTCAGGAGCCACGGGCGCACCGCCTGACTCGGCTGCGCCGCCTGACTGGGCCGCGGCACCGGACCCGGCGTCGGCGCCGCCCTGCGCGCCCTGCGCGCCCGGCACGACCGGGGACGCGGGCACGGTCGGCCGATCGGCCTCCAGCAGGGTGTCGATCTCCGCCTGCCGCTCGGTGATCCGCCCGGCCACCTCCGACAGCCTGGCCCGTACGGCGGCCATGTCGGCGTCCGTGAACAGCTCCGCGCCCCGCTCGCCGACCATTTCCCTGGCGAGCGCGAGGAAGTCGACCCCGGCGCCACCGTCGACGCCGTCCGCACCGATCCTGACCAACCGCGGCAGGTGGTCGGCGACCCCCTCCAGGGTGTCCAGGATCTGCTGCTGGTAGCGGTACTCGAGGATCTCCGGGGCCTCCGCCGCGGTCACCGCGCGGATGTCCAGAGCCTGCGCCTCCAGCAGGGCCGCGTTGGCCTTGGCCTCCGACTCGGCCTGCACGTACCGCTGGCGGGCCAGCGCCTGCGCGCGGTTCGTCTCGCGCTCCACGGCGGTGTCCATCTGCGCCTGGTACTGGGCGATGTCCGCCTGGATCGCGGAGAGCGTCTCGTGGCTGGTGGCCAACTCCTTGGCCAGGTCGCCCTCGTCCTGCTCCTTGCGGAGCTGGAGCGCGTACTCGTGGGTGTACGCCTCCTTGGCGACGCGCACCATCTCCGGAGCCGCCAGGTCCATCCGGTAGTTGCGGTCGGAGGGTTCGGCGTGCGTGATGTTGGCGTTGGTGAGCTCGACCGCGGGCCGGAACTGCTGGTTCAGCTGCTCCAGGAGGCGGCCGGTGTCCTCGCCGACCATGTCGTAGATCCCGGCGGCCTCCTGCTCGTAGATCAGGCTGCGGATCGTCTCGCTGACCGCGTTGCTCAGCTTCTCCTCGAAGCCGCGCACCGCGCCCAGGGTGTAGACGAACTCACTCGGGTCGCTGATCCGGAACTGGATGAACAGGTCGATCGAGGCTTTGACGCCGCCCTTGGTCGGGGCCTCGCGCACCGGCGCGTTGAACGGGTACTCACGCGTGGTGTTGACGATGTACGAGACCCGCTTCCAGGGGCTCAGCAGAATCACCCGCCCGGGACCCACCACCTTCTCCAGCTTTCCGAAGCGGGTGATCATGGCCTGGCTGCCGTCCGGGACCATCACCATCCCCTGGCGCCACCAGACGAAGGCGACGGCCAGGAGGGAGAGCACCCAGTAGTGGATACCGAACAGCGGATTGCCGAGCACACCGCTGCCGGTCGCCGACACGATGACGGTGCCGATGACGCCGACGACGAGGAGCAGCAGCACCGGCAGCATGCTCAGCAGTGAGCGGCCCTTGGGGATCACCATGGGGCAGATGGCGTGCACCATCTCGCCGCCCTCGCGCTGCTGTTCGGTGCGGTTGAGGGTCTCCCCGGCATCGTCCAGGGGGACGGTCTGCTGCGCCATGACAGTGGCGATGGAGCCGCCCTGCTCACGGGCGGCGGGGAAGTCGGCCGGGTCCATCCCTTCTTCCTGCGGCTCGGACAGCTCCTCACCCGAGGTGTCCTGGCCCTGGGCCCTGGCCCGCTCCGCGCCGCCACCTCGGCCCATACGCCGCCGTAGTTCCTCTTCGGCCACCTGGCGTGGATCGGTTCCGGCGGCCACTGAGGAGGCCACGCGCCGGAGGCCTTCTGCCCGCGAACGTGCCACGGTTCCCCCTTCGTCTTTCTGTCGTCTGAAGTATTGACGTGATCGTGTTGCTTGGCCCTCGTCATCCCACACCACGGGTCCGGCCGCCGATAAGGCGGGTGCACCGATCGTGACAACACTGATGTGCGGGGTAAGGCGCCCCAGAGCCGTGCCGGATGGGGCGGCGCTGCCTAGGGTGTCACGGATGAGCAGACACATCGCGTTCGCGCGCCTGCACAACTTCCGTGACCTGGGCGGATATCGCACCGCCGACAGCCGTACGGTGCGCTGGCGCCGCCTCTACCGGTCGGACTCGCTGAGCAAGCTCCAGGGAGCCGACCTGGACCGCTTCCGCTCCCTCGGTGTACGCACCGTAATCGACCTGCGCTACCCCTGGGAGATCGCCAGGAAGGGCCGGGTACCCGACAGCCCGGGCCTCACGTACGTCAACCTGAGCGTGGAGCACCGCCCGTACGACCAGGCCGAGATCGACCCCTCGGTGGACCCCTGGCGCTACCTCGCCGACCGGTTCGCGGAGGTCGCCCTGGACGGGGCCGTGGAACTCAGGGAAGCCCTGCGGGTGATCGCGTACGGGGACGAACCGCAGGTCTTCCACTGCGCGTCGGGCAAGGACCGTACGGGCCTGCTCGCGGCCATCGTCCTGTCGCTGCTCGGTGTGGCCGATGACGACATCGCCGCGGACTTCGCTCTCACCGAACTGGCCACCGAACGTCTGGTGGCCGACTGGAAGACGGCTCATCCCGGCCGGACCCTGCGGTGGCCCGGATACGGCCGGGCACCGGAGGAGGTCATCCGGCTCGTCCTGTCCGACCTGAACGACACCTACGGCTCCGTGCACGACTACGCGGTCAAGCATGTGGGCGTCGACGACTCCCTGATCTCCGAACTGCGTGCTCAACTCCTCACCCCCTCGCCTTCGCGTACATAGGTCCCTGGTGACCCTGGGTACATTGCGCTCATGTCCATACCGGGGTCCCAGCCGAATCCGTACCAGCACAATCCCTATCAGCAGCAGCCGGGCGCGTCCGCCGCACCGAACCCGTACCAGCAGCAGCCAGCGCCCGTCGGCCAACCCGGGTTCCCGCCGCTGGTGAGCGGCCCGCCGCCGATGGGACCGTCCCCTGCGCGGGGGCGTGCTTCGGGCCCGCTGTGGGGACTTGGCGGCGCGGTGCTCGCCTCAGCGATCTGGGCGGGGACGCTCTTCGGCACCGGCAACCTGGGCGGCGACCAGGCGGACCTCAGGGGTTACCAGTTCTCGGCGAACCTCTGCGACACCGCCACGTACGACTCCCTTCTGAAGCGCTACAAGTTCAAGGAAACCTCCACGCCGACCACGCGCTACGCCTCCGAGCAGGACGCCCTCGACCAGAGCCACTGCACGCGCAACCTCGTGGACCGGGAGTCAAGTTCGAGCTACTCGAGCACCTACGTCTACTCCACCGCGACCTGGCACAAGAAGGCTGACCCAGGGGTCGAGTTCGCCTCCTCGTACCAGGCGTACGAGGACCGGGGGACCGATGACTACACGTACGAGGTCAAGCCCGTCGGCGACCTCGGCGACGAGGCGTACCTGATCACCAATACCCGGACCAAGTCCGAGCGGACGTCCTCGATCATCCTCGCCGTGCGGGACGGCTGGTTCACTTACCAGGTGACCTGGAGCTCGTACACGAGCAGTTCCGCGAAGACGGACCCGCCCTCCACCGCGGACGTCACGGACATGCTCACCAACGACACCAGAGCGACGCTGACCGCACTCAAGGAGTCCTGACCCCCATTCGGCTACGTGGCACGCCGTTCAGCCCTCCCGCACGAGTGCCGCCGCGGTGGCGCGGGCGAAGCCCTCCGGGTTGTCCAGCATGATGTTGTGCCCACAGTCCGCGACGGGGACGACCGAGACCCCCGACGCGACCAGCGCCTCCCCGCCCGGCAGCGGACCATCGGCCTCCGGCAGCAGGAAGGCGCGGGGTATTTTCAGGTCCAGGAGCAGCTCACGCATCGTGGGTATCGAGCCGCGGACCAGCTGGACCGCACTGCGGTACAGGGCTTCCCGGCCAGCCAGGCGCATGGTGGACCACCAGTGCGGACCGGCCAGATCACGTACCTCAGCCCAGCCACCGGCCAGGAACTCCTCCTCGGTGTACGCCGCGATGCCGCTGCTCCCCTCGGATCCGGGCACGGACGGCAACGGGAGCGGGTCGAGGTTGGCGTCGACGAGGACCAGCCGGGAGACCAGGTGTGGGTATCGGGCGGCCAGGATGATGGCCACCGAACCGCCCATGCTGTGCGCGATCAGCTCGGCGCCCCTCACCCCGGCGACTTCCAGCGCGGCGGCCAACGCGTCGGCGTGCGACTCCAGTCCGTAGTCGAAGTGCGTCGGCCGGTCGCTGATGCCGTGCCCGAGCAGGTCGATCAGCAGGGACCGGTGACCCGCGAGCAGCGGATGGACCGCCACCTCCGTGAAGTAGGCCGGGGACGAGGCCCCAAGCCCGTGCACGTACACCCGGGCCGGCTCCCGCCCCGGCAGTTCGGTCCAGCGGATCAGATCGCCCTCAGCCGTCACCGTTGCCTGACGCATGATTCTCTCCTCCCCCTCGATCCACGACGGCCCGCGCGGCCCACCTGCCAGGCGGCGCCGCGAGATCCGACATACGACCATCATGAGGGGCACCACTGACAACGCCCCGAGCGAGAGCCGACGACGATCCGTTCCCGCAGGTCAGAGAGGGTCAGGCGGGGCGAGCCGAGCTGCCCGCGCCTGCAGGTACCGGGCCTCCGGGACGCTGCGGGTGCCCAACGCGGCCGCCCGGTAGGCGGACCCGGCACGCGCGGTGTCACCCGCCATCTCCAGCAGGTGTGCCCGCACCGCGTCCAGCCGGTAGTGGCCCTTCAGCGCGTCCTCCAACCCACCCAGCTCGGCGAGTCCCGCATGCGGCCCACGCACCATCGCGACCGCCACGACCCGCCCCAGCTCGGCCATCGGCTCCGGCGCGGACCGCACCAACAGGTCGTACAGCGCGAGGATCTGCGGCCAGTCGGTGTCCTCGGCGCGCGCCGCTTCGTCGTGTAGCGCGGCGATCGCGGCCTGAAGCTGGTAGGGACCGACGGGCGGTTGCGACAGCGCCTCCTCCACGAGTTCCACGCCCTCGGCGACGGCTGCCTGGTCCCAGCGTCCGCGGTCCTGCTCGTGGAGCGGGACCAACTCGCCGTGCGGCCCGGTGCGTGCGGGGCCGCGTGCGTCCGTGAGCAGCATCAGCGCGAGCAGCCCGGTGACCGCCCCGTCGCGGGGCAGGAGGCGGCGTACGGATCTGGTCAGCCGGATCGCCTCGCGTGCCAGGTCGGCCCGGCGCAGCGTGCAGCCAGAGGTCGCCGTGTAGCCCTCGTTGAAGATCAGGTAGAGCACCTGCAGGACCGCGGCGAGCCGCTGGTCCCGGTCGTCGGGCCCGGGCGGGCGGAAGTGGACTCCGCGCACTTTCCGCTTGGCCCGGCTGATCCGCTGGGCCATGGTCGCCTCGGGTACCAGCAGCGCGCGGGCGATTTCGGCCGTGGTCAGGCCGCCGACGGCCCGCAGGGTCAGTGCGACCTGTGCGGCTGGTGTCAGCTCAGGGTGGCAGCACAGGAAGAGCAGTGTGAGGGTGTCGTCTTCGCTCGGGGCGCGGCTCTCACCGGGCGGCGGCGCGGTGAAAGCGTCCTGGGGTGTGCGGGCGGCGGCGGTCTGCTCGCGGCGGCGTCGGGCCTCTTCGCTGCGCAGCAGGTCCGTGAGCCGCCGGGAGGCGACCCTGATCAGCCAGCCGCGCGGGTTGGCCGGGACGCCCCGCTGGGGCCACTGCCCGGCCGCGGCGAGGAGTGCCTCCTGTACGGCGTCCTCGGCCAGGTCGAAGTGTCCGTACCGGCGCACCAGCGCACCGAGGACCTGCGGCGCGTGCAGGCGCAGCAGATCCTCGAAGGATGCGTCCGGATCTAGCACACAGCGTCTCCGCCCGCCTCCTGGATGGGCCGGATGACCACCGGATAGTTGGGCGCGCCCACGGGCACCGGGCACGCGGCGACACGCTTGGCGATCTCGGTCACCCGCTCGAGCGACGCGCAGTCGAGCACCCAGTACCCGGCGAGTACCTCCTTGGTCTCGCCGTACGGGCCATCGGAGACGACCGGCTTGCCGTCCTTGCCGGGGGTGACCAGGCGGGTCTGCGCGGGTTCCACAAGCCCCTGGCCATCCACCATTTCACCCGACTCCGCCAGGTCGTCGTTGAGCGCGGCCATGTGCGCGAACATCGCCTGGACTTCCTGCTCGCTCCACGCCGGGCTGGCCGCGGACGCCTTGCCGCTCATCGCCTCGTAGTCGGCCTGTGTGCCCTGCACCATCACCAGGTACTTCATGATTCCGCTCCCTGTCGTCGGTTGCCTGGGCCACCCCCGACGGGTGGCTGGCACTTGAGACGTCGGAGCGGAATCAGCGTTCTCGACATCCCCGCGGAACAACTTCGGATACGCACAAAGAGGTGACGCGGAACGGGACGAGACCGGAGCCGGAGCCGCTCAGGACTGCGCCGCGGGGTTCTCCGGCGGCTCCTGTGACGACTCAGGGCTTTCCTCCGCGGGAGGGCCTTCCTCCGTATGCGCATCCGAGGGCCCGGCGCCTTCTCGCGCCTCGCAGTTCGGGTTGTGGCAGGGTCCAGCCACCCAGATCGGGACGAACGCTCCCAGGATCTTGCGCCGCTTGATGACCGCCTGCACCGGCTGCTTACAGACCGGGCAGACGTGTCTGGCCCCGGAGGGGGCTCGACCCACGTCTTTGGCCATATATCCAGGTTATGCCCGATTCCACCCCCCGACCAGGCGTGCTACCGCTTGCGGCTGTACGTGGTGACCACCGCCCCGTTCCCGAACGACCGCACCGAGTCGAGCGTGAACTCCCTGAGGGCGAAGCCGGCGTCGGCCAGCGGCATCCCGGAGCCCAGGAACACCGGATAGGTCTTGATCACCAGCGCGTCGATCTCGTCGACCAGCTGGCCCGCCAGGTTCGCGCCGCCGCAGAGGTAGATGCCGAGCCCGTCCTCCTGCTTGAGTGCGCGGACCTTCGCGACCACGTCGCCGGAGACGATCTCCACGGCCGGGTCCGGCGACTCGGCGAGCGAGCGGGATACGACGTACTGCCGCGCGTGGGCGTAGGGGCTGGTGCAGCCGACCTTCAGTCCCACGTCGTAGGTCGCCCGCCCCTGGATGACCGTGTCGAAGTGCTTGTTCTCCAGGTCGTCGATGCCGAGCGGGATGCGGCCCGGCGTGGGAAGCGTCTCCGGGTACTCCGACGTGAGGTAGTCGATGAACTCGCCGTCCACCCACTGCGTGAAGAACTCACCATCCCCGTCCGGCGCGCCGATGAAGCCGTCGATCGAGGTGGCGATGAAGTACGAGAGCTTGCGCAATCTGGTCCCCTTGCCTATGCCGTGGAGTGCCAGTGCCCACCCAATGAAGCACTTCGCTCATAGTGCTTCACATGAAGTGGTTTGGCAAGGGCTTTGAGCCACCCGGCGGGAAGCCCCCTGGGAGCCCCCGTCAGCGCCCCTTCGGTTCCCGCCACATAGGAAACATCTGCGGCCCGTCCGGCAACTGGACCGCCCGCCCCGTGAAAGCGAAGCCGAGCCGCTCATACAGCTGGCGGCTGCGCATGTTGCTCGCCTCCAGGTAGGCGGGCACGCCGTCTTGGTCGCAGCGCTCCAGGACAGGGGCCAGCAGCGCCGTGCCGAGCCCCTCGCCCTGCCGCCCGGGGTCCGCCGCGATCAGCATCAGATATTCGTGCTCCCGGTCATGCGGATGGACCGCGCCGGTCAACCGGCCGACCAACTCGGCCCGCTCGTTGTCCGGATCGGCCGCCTCACGCATCCGTACGGGCGTGTCGTCCTCCTCGTCGGGCGCCCCGGCGGGCACGCGCAGCCACAGCGCGACGGCCGCCCCCTCGTCCGCGATGTCAACCCGCCCCTCACGCAGAGCGATATCCAGGAAGACGCCCATGAAGACGCCGTGCACCTCCCGACGGCGCGCCACGTCCGGGAAGACCCAACTGCTGACCGGGTCGTCCGTGAAAGCCTCGTCCAGCAGCCGCACCAGCGACTCCCGGTCTCTTTCCGCTGCCCTGCGAATGGTCACGCCCATACGCCGACCCCTCTCCAACCACCCTGGAAACACTGGCGTTTGCAGCGTAAGTGATCACTCGTACGAGGGATGGGCGGACTGGCGGGAACTCGAAGATCCCGGGCCCCGTTCTACCAAGTACGACCCACCACATCCGCACCACCGACAGGAGACAGCTCATGGCAGGCTTCATGGATCGCGCCAGGGAGCAGGCACAGCGCGGACTCCACCAGGGCAAGCAGAAACTGGACGAGGTCCAGGCACAACGCGCCGGTGGGGACCTCCTCAAGAAGCTGGGGGCGGCCTACTACGCCGAACAGCGGGGCAGCGGCAGCGCGGAGGCCACCCAGAAGACACTCCAGGCCCTTGAGTCCCACATCGCCGAGCACGGGGACTCCTTTCTGCCCAAGTAGCTCCCTCCCGGCCCACTGGCCGGATCGCATCGCACGCCACTCGAACGAATCACTCCGCTTCTGGGCTTCCGGATAGAAACGGCCGATATCAGGTGGCGCGCGAACGGGCGGCCGCCCCGCACCACGAAGGAGGCGGCCATGGCCCCACCCATGTCTGCGGCCCGGTTTCTGGCAGCACTGCGCGCTGAAGGCCTACGCGTCGCTGAGGTCGGCGACTGGGCAAGCCACCATCGCAACCACAAGGGCCCCTGGGGGCCCGTACACGGCGTGATGATCCACCACACCGTGACCTCGGGCAGCGAGCAGACCGTGCGCATCTGCCGCGACGGCTACGCCGGACTGCCGGGCCCGCTGTGTCACGGCGTAATCACCAAGGACGGCACGGTCCACCTCGTCGGCTACGGGCGCGCCAACCACGCGGGCCTGGGCGACGACGACGTCCTGCGTGCCGTCATCGCGGACAAGGGCCTCCCTCCGGCCAACGAGGCGAACACCGACGGCAACCGCCACTTCTACGGCTTCGAGTGCGAGAACCTCGGCGACGGCAAGGACCCCTGGCCAAGTGCCCAGCTGGACGCCATCGAGAAGGTCTCCGCCGCCCTGCTGCGGGCCCACTCCTGGACCGCACCGTCGGTCATCGGGCACCTGGAGTGGCAGCCCGGCAAAGTGGACCCACGCGGCTTCACCATGAAGGGCATGCGCGAGCGCGTCGCCGGACGCCTGAAGTGACAATGGCCGGGTGAACACGCCCCGGACCCCCTCCGCCCTGCGGCCCAGACTGCCGTCCCCGCTGCAGGTGGTCGAGGACCAGCGCTTCACCCGGCACGGCGTCCGTCTGCTCCTCAAGCGCGACGATCTCATCCACGAGGCCATACCAGGCAACAAATGGCGCAAACTCACCCCCAACCTGGATGCCGCCGCCGGACGCCCCGTGCTCACCTTCGGCGGCGCGTACTCCAACCACCTACGCGCGGTGGCCGCGGCGGGCCGCCTCCTGGGCTTCGGGACGATCGGGGTCGTACGGGGCGACGAGCTGGCTTCCCGGCCGCTGAACGAGTCCCTGGCCAGGTGCGCGGCGGACGGGATGCGGCTGCACTTCGTGGACCGTACGACCTACCGGGCCAAGGAAGACCCGCGGGTACTCGCGGAGATCCTGCGCACCGTCACGGCGGAGGGGCAGGGCGGCCCGGGGCCGGAAGACGTCTTCGTCATCCCCGAAGGGGGCAGCAACGCACTCGCCGTCCACGGCTGCGCGGAACTCGGCCGGGAGCTGCGCGGCCGGGCCGATGTCGCGGCCGTGGCCTGCGGCACCGGCGGCACCCTGGCCGGGCTCGCCGCAGGACTCGCCGCCGGACTCGGCCCTGGCGGATCGCGGGCCCTGGGGATACCCGTACTCAAGGGAGGCTTCCTCGGCGCGGAGGTCCAGCGGCTACAGGAGGCGGCCTTCGACGCCCGGGCCGGCGACTGGCACCTGGTGGACCGCTTCCACTGCGGCGGCTACGCCCGTACGACACCAGAGCTCGACGCCTTCGCCGCGGACTTCGAACAGCGCCACGCACTGCCCGTCGAGCGCCACTATGTCGCCAAACTGCTTTATGGCCTCGCCACCCTCACCGAAGAGGGCACCTTCCCGCCCGGCACCCGCCTGGCCGCCGTGATCACGGGCCGCCCGCCACCGCCCGACGACGTGATCGTCTGATTCGGCGGTCCGGCCCGCCGGAAGGGACGGTTCGACCGCCGAACGCCTGGGTACGTCAACCCGGCGCGCGCTGTTTCCAATTGGGCCCGCAGACCCCTAGCCACTGTCCGTACCCGTAGGCTTACTATGAGTGACAGCAATGCCGGGGGTACCGGGACAGGAAAAGTGGAAGCGCGATAGCGTCACCGCTGAACCATGCCGCACAGGAGACCGTGCGGCACCGTACCGGACCACCAGAGCACGGCGGGACAGACCCCGACCGTGCTTGCACACCTTGGAGGTGAGGGTGTCCCAGATCGCAGGCGAGCCCGGGGCTCAGGACTTTGTGGAAGTCCGGCTACCGGCTGCGGGTGCCTACCTGTCGGTGCTGCGTACGGCCACGGCCGGACTCGCGGCGCGGTTGGACTTCACCCTCGACGAAATCGAGGATCTGCGCATCGCGGTCGACGAGGCCTGCGCGATCCTCCTGCAGCAGGCCGTCCCCGGCTCCGTACTCAGCTGTGTCTTCCAGTTGGTCGACGACTCACTGGAAGTCACCGTCTCGGCCCCGACCACCGATGGCCGCGCACCCGAGCGTGACACCTTCGCCTGGACGGTGCTGTCGGCGCTCGCGGGACAGGTCGACGCCACGGTCGCCGACGACAACACCGTCGCGATCAGCCTCTACAAGAAGCGCGGCGCGGGACCCGGGCCGGCGTGAGGGACGGGGACGGGCCGATGCGGGACGAGAAGCGCAGCGCATGGGGCCTCCCGGCCGAAGGCGACGACGGCGGGGGCGACCGCGCGGGGATGCCACGCACGACGAGCGTCCCCGAACAGCAGGCCCGGCCACACCCTCAGGACGGTCCGGAGCAGAGTGCGGCACAGCAGGCGGAGCGCGATGACAGAGGCGAGCGCGGAGCGCGCTCCGGCCGGGCCGGTGGCGGGCTGGGGGCACCTCCCAGCGGCAGGTGGGGGAGGGCCGCACACATGACGGCACAGCACGAGCACCACCACGACCCGCGCGACCGCAGTGGCGCACGGACGCTGTTCGTCGAGCTGCGCAAGCTACCCGTCGGCAGCGCGGAGTACGCGGAGCTGCGCAATCAGCTGGTCCGTATGCATCTACCGCTGGTGGAGCATCTCGCCCGCCGCTTCCGCAACCGCGGTGAGCCACTGGACGACCTGACCCAGGTCGCCACCATTGGCCTGATCAAGTCGGTGGACCGCTTCGACCCGGAGCGCGGCGTCGAGTTCTCGACCTACGCGACACCCACCGTCGTCGGCGAGATCAAACGCCACTTCCGCGACAAGGGCTGGGCGGTCCGGGTGCCGCGGCGCTTGCAGGAGCTAAGACTCTCGCTGACCACAGCGACCGCCGAGCTCTCCCAACTGCATGGCCGCTCCCCCACCGTCCATGAGCTCGCCGAGAAGCTGGGGATCTCCGAGGAGGAGGTCCTGGAGGGGCTGGAATCGGCCAACGCGTACTCCACGCTGTCCCTCGACGTGCCGGACACGGACGACGAGTCCCCGGCGGTCGCGGACACCCTGGGCGCCGAGGATGAGGCGCTGGAGGGCGTCGAGTACCGCGAGTCGCTCAAGCCACTGCTGGAGGATCTGCCGCCGCGCGAGAAGCGCATCCTGCTGCTGCGGTTCTTCGCCAACATGACCCAGTCGCAGATCGCCCAGGAGGTGGGCATCTCCCAGATGCACGTCTCCCGGCTGCTGGCCCGCACGCTGGCCCAGCTGCGCGAGAAGCTCCTGGTGGAGGAGTAGGCACGCGCCCGCCCCTCCGATCCCGTCTGAGCGCGGTCCCGTCTGACTGAGCAGCGGTCCCGTCTGGGCGCCGGTCCCGGCTGAGCGCCGGGGACCCCTCACAGCGTCGCGGCGGCCCGGCCCGGGCGCGCTACGCGGCGTCGGCGTCCGCGCCGCGCGGGCCGATCCCCAGCGCCCGCGTCGTGGCCGGGCTCAGCAGCAGCACCAGCGTGGTGACGGCCACAACGGCAAGCACGATCCCGCCCGGGATCAGCACACTGTCCACCTGAAGCAGCTGCCAGGCCACGGGCAGCGCCAGCAACTGGATGACGATCGCGGGGCCCCGGCTCCAGCTGCGGCGGTTCAGCAGCCCGCGCGCGGCGATCAGCGGAATGACCGCGAGCGCGAGCATGGTGAGCCCGCCGGTCACGGCCGACCGTGCGGCGGTCGACTCATCGACGAGCCCGACCACCACCATGTACACGCCCAGGACGATCAGCGCGAGGCCCTCCAGCGCGGCGAGCGCCGCGGCGGCGGTCAACCGCGGGGGCCGCGGGTCGTCGGGGTTCGTGGTCTGTTCAGCACTACTCACTCCTGCAGGGTAATGGCCCCGGTCGCACCGGTCCGGGGCCGCGTGGCCGACGCGGGACCACCTCCGCGTAGGAGACCTGGGTCTGGGCCACGTAAACCCCGGTAGGTACGCTGCTTCGCATGCGCGCACTCCTCGTGGTCAATCCGGCAGCAACCACTACCAGTGCCCGCACCCGTGACGTACTGATCCATGCGCTGGCGAGCGAGATGAAGCTCGACGTCGTGACCACCGAGTACCGCGGACACGCCCGCGACCTCGGGCGGCAGGCCGCGCAGAGCAAGGACATAGAGATGGTCGTCGCACTGGGCGGCGACGGCACCGTCAACGAGGTGGTCAACGGACTGCTGCACGAGGGTCCCAGCCCCGGGCTTCCGGGGCTCGCGGTCGTCCCCGGCGGCTCCACCAACGTCTTCGCCCGCGCCCTCGGCCTTCCCAATGACCCGGTCGAGGCCACCGGCGCCCTCCTCGACGCGCTGCGCACAGGGAGTGAGCGCACGGTCGGGCTCGGGCTCGCGGCGGGCACCCCGGACAGCGAGGACGAAGCGGTTCCGGCGCGCTGGTTCACGTTCTGCGCCGGGTACGGCTTCGACGCGGGCGTGGTCGGCCGAGTCGAACAGCAGCGGGAGCGCGGGAAGCGCTCGACGCACGCCCTCTACGTGCGCCAGGTGGTACGCCAGTTCCTCGACGAGCCCCGCCGCCGACACGGCGCGATCACCCTGGAGCGCCCCGGCGAGGACCCGGTCGCCGACCTCGTGCTGTCCATAGTCGGGAACACCGCGCCCTGGACCTACCTGGGCAATCGCCCGCTGTACGCCTCTCCGCAGGCGTCCTTCGACACCGGGCTGGACCTGCTCGGACTCAGCAAGCTGTCCACCCCCGCGGTGACCCGCTACGCCACACAGTTGCTCACCTCGTCCCCCGAGCGCGGCCCTCACGGAAAGCACGCCCTCTCCCTGCACGATCTGACGGACTTCACCTTGCATTCGAAGGTCCGGCTCCCCTTCCAGATGGACGGTGACCACCTGGGACTGCGGACCAGCGTGACGTTCACAGGCGTACGCCGTGCACTGCGTGTGATTGTGTGAGTGGAAGGGCTTAAAGTCCTTTCACTCGAACGTTTAGGCCAGGGTCCACCCCATGGAAGTACGGCTGTGACCTAGCCGACACCGAGGAATCAAAAAAAACTTTTCCGAAGGGGTTGTATCCGAGGCCGAGGTTTGCGAATCTCTACTTGGCACTCAGGACGGCCCGCATCACCGGCCCCACAGAGAGTCCGAACCCCCTCCTCACACAGGACCTACACCAGGCAACTGGTGGTTGGACCTTCCCTTGTGGAGGGATTCGTGAAAGCGTTCACATTCACAAGCATCTTGCATGTCATACCAAGGAGAGGTAGCAGCCATGGACTGGCGTCACAACGCCGTTTGCCGCGAGGAAGACCCCGAGCTCTTCTTCCCCATCGGCAACACCGGTCCTGCGCTGCTGCAGATCGAGGAAGCCAAGGCCGTCTGCCGCCGCTGCCCCGTTGTGGAGCAGTGCCTGCAGTGGGCGCTCGAGTCCGGCCAGGACTCCGGCGTCTGGGGTGGCCTCAGCGAGGACGAGCGCCGCGCGATGAAGCGCCGCGCCGCTCGCAATCGGGCGCGTAACGCCAGCGCCTGAAAGCCCCGACGAGCCTGAGCCCGGCGGCGCGTACGGCGAGTACGCATCTCCCGCCCCCGAGCCGCAGCGCGCAGTACCCCCCGATGCGCTCAGCAACGTGAGCAGTGAGCCCCGGACCTGATCGGTCCGGGGCTCACTGCTGTGTACAGCGCTTAGTGCTGTTCGCGAACGCCTGCGCCTGCGCCTGCGCCTGCGTCCGACGCTTACCGCTCTACCGCTTCTGGGCACGCACCGGAATGTCCAAGATCACCTGAGTGCCGCGCTCCGGGCCCGGCACCATGCCGAAGGTCCCGCCCAGTTCGCCCTCCACCAGGGTTCGTACGATCTGCAGTCCCAGGTTTCCGGAGCGCTGCGGGTCGAAGCCCTCGGGCAGGCCCACCCCGTCGTCCTGCACCGTGATCAGCAGCCGGGCCTCCTGGCTGGTGCCGCCGCGGACGGCGGAAACCTCTACCGTGCCGTAGTCACCCTCGGTGAACCCATGCTCCAGGGCGTTCTGCAGGACCTCGGTGAGCACCATGGACAGCGGTGTGGCGACCTCGGCGTCGAGTATGCCGAAGCGTCCGGTGCGCTTCCCGGTGACCTTCCCCGGTGAGATCTCGGCCACCATGGCGAGCACCCGGTCGGCGATCTCGTCGAACTCCACGCGCTCGTCCAGGTTCTGAGAGAGCGTCTCATGCACGATCGCGATCGAGCCGACCCGGCGTACGGCCTCTTCGAGAGCCGCGCGCCCCTGATCCGAACCAATCCGGCGGGCCTGCAGGCGCAGGAGTGCGGCGACCGTCTGAAGGTTGTTCTTCACCCGGTGGTGGATCTCCCGGATGGTGGCGTCCTTGGTGATCAACTCGCGCTCACGGCGGCGCAGTTCCGTCACGTCGCGGAGCAGTACGAGGGAGCCGATGCGGCTGCCTTTGGGCTTGAGCGGGATCGCACGGAGCTGGATGACGCAGTCGTCGCCTTCGACCTCGGTCTCGCGTGGCGCCCAGCCACTGGCCAGCTTCACCAGGGCTTCATCCACCGGGCCACGGGACGGAGCGAGTTCGGCGGTGATCGTGCCGAGATGGAGGCCGACCAGGTCGGCGGCCAGGCCGAGGCGGTGGTACGCGGAGAGGGCGTTCGGGGAGGCGTACTGGACGGTGCCGTCGGCGTCGAGGCGGATCAGCCCGTCGCCCACGCGCGGCGACGCGTCCATGTCGACCTGCTGGGCGGGGAACGGGAAGGAGCCCGCGGCGATCATCTGGGCCAGGTCGGACGCGCTTTGCAGGTACGTGAGTTCCAGGCGGGACGGGGTGCGGACGGTGAGCAGGTTGGTGTTCCTGGCGATCACACCCAGGACGCGCCCCTCCCTGCGTACGGGGATGGACTCGACCCGTACCGGAACCTCCTCGCGCCACTCCGGGTCGCCCTCGCGCACGATCCGGCCCTCGTCCAAAGCGGAGTCGAGCATCGGGCGGCGGCCACGCGGGACGAGGTGGCCGACCATGTCGTCCTGGTACGAGGTGGGGCCGGTGTTCGGCCGCATCTGGGCGACGGAGACATAGCGGGTGCCGTCGCGGGTCGGGACCCACAGGACGAGGTCGGCGAAGGAGAGGTCGGAGAGCAGCTGCCACTCCGAGACCAGCAGATGCAGCCACTCGAGATCGGTGTCACCGAGAGCGGTGTGCTGGCGTACGAGGTCGTTCATGGAGGGCACGTGGCGAGCGTACCTGGCGCGCGAGTGGCGTACGGGCTCCGCGTGTGCCGTGAGACACCCGCGGGCCACGGCGCCTGGAGGGACCCTCAGCCCTCCTGGCACCGCAGCCCGGAGTTGAATCGGCCACCGGGTGTGCGGTCCCGGTCGACCGTGTGCGAGGCGCCCGGCGCGGTCAGGGCAGAGAGCGTCGGTTGCCTCGCTCCGCTCTCCTGTGCGGGGAGAACGGAAGCCTTTCAGGCATTGTGGACTAGACCATTATCCGATGTCCATCCGGCGAGGTCACTTCAGCCTCGTCTCTTCCTCCAACTTCATGGCCCGCCACTATGGATCACCCTGCTGTACGGCCGCTGGCGAGGCAAGGCTTCGCGAGCGAAATCCCAAGATCTGACTAGGTCCTGTCTCTCCGCGGCATTACGCCTGGGGCCACGCGAGCATCGCGAGGCCTGCGACACGCTCCAGTTCCTCGCGCGAGGCCCCGTCACGCGCTTGCTGGGACATGCCTTGCAGGACGGCTCCGCTGAAACGGGCCAGCGCCTCGGCGTCGGCGTCCGCCGGGAGTTCGCCGGACGCGACGTCCGCGCGGATACGGGACTCGAACGCCGCGATGTTCTGGCCGCGCTTCACACGTAGTGCCTCCTCGACCTCGGGCGTCGCGCAGTTGGTCGCGGCGCTGATGATGAGGCAGCCGCGCGGGTGCCCGGGGTCGGTGTACTCGGTGGCGGCCTCGCGCAGCATGCGTTCGACGGCGGCGCGGGCGGTCAGCTCCTGCTCGAAGGCGCGGGTACTGAAAGACCCGTAGCGCGCCGCGTACTCGACCACTACCTCGTCGAACAGCGAGCGCTTGTCGCCGAACGCGGCGTACAGGCTGGGCGGGCCGATACCCATGGCGCGGGTGAGGTCGGCGACCGACGTCGCCTCGTATCCGCGCTCCCAGAAGGTCCGGATCGCCTGCTCAAGGGCCGTGTCCCGGTCGAAGGACCGAGGACGCCCGCGCTGCTTCGTCGGCCGGTCCGCCGCCGACTGTTCCGTCACCATGGAGTGAATTCTATAGCGGGCACTAGAAAATCGCGCCGGGTACCGCTAAGTTTCTTTCTGTAACGACCACTAGTTATTTGAGGGGGCGTCGCCATGGGCACGCTTGCGGGCAAGACGGCACTGGTCACGGGCGGCAGCCGGGGTATCGGGCGAGGCATCGCCGAGCGGCTGGGACGAGAGGGCGCACGGGTCGCCGTGCACTACGGCAGCAACGAGGCGGCCGCGAAGGAGACCGTGGCCACCATCGAGGCGGGCGGCGGCTCCGCCTTCGCGATCGGGGCCGAGCTGGGAGTTCCGGGCGACGCGGCGGCGCTGTGGGCGGAGTTCGACCGCCAGGCGGACGGCCTGGACATCCTGGTGAACAACGCGGGGATCGCCCTGTACGGACACATCCAGGAGATCCAGGAGGCCGACTACGAGCGGGTGTTCGCGATCAACGCGAAGGCGCCGTTCTTCATCATCCAGCAGGGTCTCGACCGGCTGCGCGACGGCGGACGGATCATCAACATCTCGTCCGGCGTGACACGCATCGCCTTCCCGGTCACGGCCGCCTACTCGATGACCAAGGGGGCGATCGACGTCCTGACACACACGCTGGCCCACCAGCTCGGCCCGCGAGGCATCACGGTCAACGCTGTCGCGCCGGGAATCATCGAGACGGAGGTACTGGACGGACTCCCGCAGGAGCAGAAGTCGCAGATGGCCGCCTACTCGACGTTCGACCGCATAGGCCAGCCCTCGGACGTCGCCGACGTCGTCTCCTTCATAGCCTCCGACGACGCCCGCTGGATCACTGGCCAGCGCATCGACGCGACGGGAGGCTCAGCCCTCGGCCTCTGACCCCTGCCCCGGCGACCGAGAGGCGGAGCCTGCGCGGGAGGGCCGATAGCTGGAGGCACGACGGATGGGGTGATTGACCGCGCGGGGCCGGAGCGGCTCTGCTAGATTGGTCTATACCACACCTCCGTCCCCTCACCAGATCGGCAGGACCAGCGTGGAAGTTGTCATCGTCCCGGACGCCAAGGCAGGTGGCGAGCTCATCGCGGAGGCGATGGCCGATCTGTTGCGGCGCAAGCCCGACGCGCTGCTCGGCGTGGCCACCGGCTCGACCCCGCTGCCCATCTACGAGGCGCTGACCGCCAAGGTCAAGGCGGGTGCCGTGGACGCCTCGCGCGCCCGCGTCTGCCAGCTTGACGAATACGTCGGACTGCCTGAGGGGCACCCGGAGTCCTACCGTGCGACGGTGCTGCGCGAGGTCGTCGAGCCCCTCGGGCTGACCGAGGACCACTTCATGGGCCCGGACGGTGGCGCCGACGACGTGGTGGCCGCCTGTGTGGCGTACGACCAGGCGCTGGCCGACGCCGGGGGCGTGGACCTGCAGCTGCTGGGGATCGGTACGGACGGGCACATCGGCTTCAACGAGCCGTGCTCGTCGCTCGCCTCACGCACCCGGATCAAGACGCTGGTCGAGCAGACCCGGATCGACAACGCCCGGTTCTTCGACAACGACATCAGCCAGGTGCCCCACCATGTCATCACCCAGGGCATCGGAACCATCCTGGAGGCCCGGCACCTGGTGCTGCTCGCCACGGGTGAGGGCAAGGCCGACGCCGTGGCGCAGATGGTCGAGGGTCCGGTCGCCGCGCTGGTGCCCGCGTCGGCGCTGCAGTTGCACCCGCACGCGACGGTGGTCGTGGACGAGGCGGCGGCGTCCAAGCTGAAGCTGGCGGACTACTTCCGCCACGCCTTCGACAACAAGCCGGACTGGCAAGGACTGTAGGACCCGGGCGAGCGGTCATCGGGCAGAGAAAGTGCCGGGCGCCCCTCGCGGGGGCCCGGCACTCTCGCGTTCCGGAGCCGGGGGACGGACCCGGCGCCGTCACGCGGCTGTGAGGGCCTCCGCCGCGGCCAGGGCGCAGACGCGGGCCGCGCCATGGGTGGCGATATGCAGCGCGCCCCGGGGCGGCGCCTGCGGGACGCCCATCTCGACGACCACGGTGTCGGGGCGGGCGGCCAGCAGGGCGTCCAGGGCCGAGGACATCCAGGCGTGCCGGTGCGCGTCGCGGACGACGGCGACGACGCGGCGGTCGCCCGCGGCTTCCAGTACGGACGCCGGGGTGCTCTCCGGGGAGAACGTGCCGGTCTCGGTGCCGGGGAGCAGCCGGGCCAGCTCGGCGGCGATCCCCCAGGGGGTCTCCGAGCCGACGGCGATGTTGGCCATCGGCGTGAAGGCCGCGACGAACGGGGCAGCCGTCAACGGCGCGCCCCCGTCAGCCACGCCCCCGTCAGCCACGGCCCCCTCACCCACGCGCTCGGCCCGGGTGAGGGTCAGCGCGCGGCGGGCCGCTACCAGGCCGATGTCGCTGGCCAGGGTGGTGCTCGAGCGGGCCGCTGCCTCGGTCGCCGTCCACTCCCCCAGCGCCCGCACCCGCGCCGCCGCCTCGGCGAGCCGCTGTTCGGGCAGTTCCCCGGAGCGGACGGCAGCGACCAGGGCGTCCCGCAGCCGCAGCACGGTGTCCTCGTCAGCCAGTCCGCCCCCCACGCACAGCGCGTCGGCTCCGGCCGCGATGGCCAGCACGCTGCCGCGCTCGATGCCGTAGTTCGCGGCGATGGCCTGCATCTCCACCGCGTCGGTGACGATCAGTCCGTCGTAGCCGAGCTCTTCGCGGAGCAGCCCGGTGAGGATGCGCGGGCTGAGCGTCGCCGGATGCTCGGCGTCCAGCGCGGGCAGCAGGATGTGGGCGCTCATCAGCGCCTTCGTACCGGCCGCGATCGCCGCGCGGAACGGCACCAGCTCCCGCTCCCGCAGCACGTCCAGGCCCACGTCGATCCGCGGCAGCGCGTGGTGCGAGTCGACGGCGGTGTCTCCGTGGCCGGGGAAGTGCTTGGCGCAGGCGGCCACGCCCGCGGCCTGCATGCCGTCGATGTACGCCGCGGTGTGCCGCGCGACCAGGGCCGGGTCGACGCCGAAGGACCGTACGCCGATGACCGGGTTGTCGGGGTTGGAGTTGACGTCGGCCGACGGCGCCCAGTTGAGGTTGACCCCGCAGGCGGCGAGGCGGCGCCCCAGCTCGCGGGCCACATCCCGGGTCAGCCCGGTGTCGTCGACCGCGCCCAGCGCGTGGTTGCCGGGGAACGAGGAGCCGGTGCGCACCTCGAGCCGGGTGACATCACCGCCCTCCTCGTCGATGGCGACCAGCACCTCGCCCCGCTCGGCGCGCAGTTGCGCGGTGAGCGCGGCCAGCTGCTCGGGGTCGGCGACGTTGCGGCCGAACAGGCCGACGGAGCACAGACCCTCACCGATCCGGCGCAGCAGCCACTCCGGGGCGCTGGTCCCGGTGAAACCGGGCTGGAGCACAGTGAGGGCGTCTCGGGTCAGTGTGTCGGTGCCACGAGTCAGGGTCGTCATGGGTCGGGGTTATCCCTTCACCGCGCCGGCGGTCATCCCGCCGACGGCACGTCGCTGGAGGAAGAGGAAGACGATCAGGACGGGGATCGTGAACAGCGAGGACGCTGCCATCGTGGCACCCCAGTCGCTGCCGAACGCGGTCTGGAACTGGGTGAGCCAGAGCGGCAGGGTGTGCGCCTCGGCGTCCTTGTTGAGGATCAGCACCATGGCGAACTCGTTCCAGGCGGTGATGAAGCCGAAGAGCGAGGTGGACATCAGGCCCGGCGCGAGCAGCGGAAAGATGACCTTGAAGAAGGCCTGGGTGCGGCTACAGCCGTCGATCAGGGCGGCCTCTTCGAGTTCCTTCGGCACGGCGGCGATAAAGCCGCGCAGTGTCCAGATGGTGAAGGGCAGGACCATCACGAAGTAGATGACCGTCAGGGTCGGGATGCTGTTCAGCAGGTCGGCGTCCCGCATGATCATGTACATCGCGATGACCATGACCTCCCAGGGCGCCATCTGCGCCAGCATCACCGCGAGGACGATGCCCTTACGGCCCCTGAACCTCATCCGGGCGATCGCGAAGCTGGCCGCCAGGGCGACGATCAGGGCGAGCAGTACGGCGCCGATGGTGACGGTGAGGCTGTTGGCGACGTAGGTCCAGAACCGGTCGACGCCGGTCGCCGTGGGGTAGTGCTCGAAGGTCGGGACGAAGACGAAGACCGGGTCCTTGGTGAGGATCTCGCTGCTCGGCTTGAGCGACGAGGAGAACATCCAGTACACCGGGAAGAGGAAGAGAACCGCCAGGCACAGGGCCAGGACGTTCTTTCCGATCTTGCCGACGAGCTTGGCGCGCTTGGCGCGGCTGGCCGTGAGGGAGACGTTGCTCACTGCTCGTCCTCCTCCTTCAGGATCAGGCGGAAGTAGAAGGACATGGCGGCGACCAGGATGAGGATCGTCAGTACGGAGATGGCCGCGGCCACGCCGTACTGCTGCTGTCCGCTGCCGATGACGTAGGCGAAGACGGGCAGCGTCTGGGACTCGCCGTCCGGGCCACCCTGGTTCATCGCGTACACCTGGGCGAAGGCCTTGAAGACCCAGATGACCTCAAGGAAGGTCGTGATCAGGAAGAACGGCTTCAGGATCGGGAAGACCACGGACCGGAAGATGCGGGTGTTGCTGGCACCGTCCATCCGCGCGGCCTCGTAGAGCTCGGCGCCGACCGTGGTCAGACCCGCGTACATGTTGAGTGCGACGAAGGGGATGGAGCCCCAGGTGATCAGCACCATGACGATGGCCAGGGTCGAGGTGCCGGTCTCGAACCAGTTGTGCTGGTCGTAGCCGGAGAATCCGAGCGTCCGCATAAACCAGTTGGCGACACCGAACTGCTCGTCGAAGAGCCACCGGAAGACGGTGACGGAGGCGACGATCGGGGTGGCCCAGGCCATCAGCAGGGCGATGGACAGGACCAGCCGCATCGCCTTGCCGAGTGAGTTGAGCAGGATGCCGAGCAGCGTGCCGATCACCATGATCAGCAGGACAGTGGTCCCCATGAAGACGAAGCTGCGGACGACGACGGTCCAGAACGTCGACGAGGTCAGCAGCTCGCCGTAGTTGTCGAAGCCGATCCACTCGGGCTTCCGGGTGATCAGTTCCTTCGCGTTGACCTTCTGGAAGGAGAGGATCACATTGCGGATCAGCGGGTAGCCGAGCAGCAGGAGCAGCGAGACGGCCGCGGGTGTGAGCAGCAGATACGGAAGTAGCCCGGTGGGCAGTCGCCGTCTGCCGCGAGAAGGCGTAAGGACTTCGTTGGGCCCGGTCGGGGGCGGCGGGTTGTGCGCATCGCCTGCCGCCCTCCCGGGTGCGTCCTCCGGTGCGGAGGTCACCACTCCCTGGGAGTGCACGGTCATGATCTTCTTCCTCGCGGTTCTGGGCGGGTCCGGGACGCTCGCGCCCACCGGGCCTGCGGCCCCTGGTACGGGCCGCTGTCACTGCGCGACGGGGGTGGTG
>NZ_WHOM01000065.1:0-246292 GCF_009739465.1 Streptomyces apocyni | reverse complement strand
CCGCACCACCCCGCAGCTGGTTACTTCCTGTTGATGCGCTCGTTGATGACCTTGTCGGCCGCCTCGCCGGCCTTCTTCGGGTCCTCGCCCTTGAGCACCTTGCTCATGTATTCCTTGACCGGGTTGGGCTCGGTCTCGACGTTCGCCCAGCCCGGGGTGACCGGGGTGACCTTGCCGGAGACCGCGGACTTGGCCATGGCCTCGGCGAAGGAGCCCGCCTCCGGGGTGAACTGCGCGTCGTCGTTGTTCGGCAGCAGGCCGCCGGCGACCTCTTCGCTGTACTTGGCCATCTGCTTCTTGCCTGCGGCCAGGGCCAGCCACTCCTTGGCCAGGTCCTTGTGCTTGGAGCGCTCGGCGATGGCGAGGTTCGAGCCGCCGAGGAAGACGCTGCCCGGCTTGTCGGCCGTCTTGCCCGGGATCGGGAAGTAGCCGAAGTCAGCCTTGCCGCCCGCCTTCTCGATGGCGGCGACCGCGCCCCCGGCCTCCCAGCCGAGGCCGATCCAGGACGCGACGTTGCCCTTGGGCACGATGTCCGTGGACTGCTGCGGGGTGGCCTCGTCCTTGTCCTTGGGCGCCTTGGACAGCGACTGCAGTTCCTTGTAGAAGTTCATCGCACTGGCCGCCTCGTCGGTGGCCAGGCCGCCCTTCCACTTATCGCCGTCCTGGGTGGCGAGGTCGCCGCCCTCGTCCCAGAGAAGCCCGGCGAAGACGTACCAGCTCTGGCCCGGCAGGTAGATCGGCTGGGCCTTGTCGTTGGACTTCTTGATCTTCTTCAGTCCGTCCAGCCACTCCTCGCGGGTGGTGGGCGCCTCGACGCCGGCGTCCTTGAAGATCTTCTTGTCGTAGATCACGACGCGGTTGGCGGCGTACCAGGGGGCGGCGTAGAGCTTGCCGTCGAGCTCGGCCGACGCGACCATGCCCTTGTTCCAGCCGTCGTAGCCGAGCTTGTCCTTGTCACCGGTCAGGTCGGCGAGGCCCTCGGTGGCCGCGTAGCCAGCGGTCTGGGTGTTACCCAGCTCGATGACGTCCGGCGGAGTGTCCTCGGAGAGGGCCGTGGTGACCTTCTCCTGGATGCCGTTCCACTTCTGTTCCTCGACCTCGACCTTGACACCCTCGTGCTTGGCCTCGAACTCCTTGTTGACTTCCTTGATCCAGGCGTCGGGGGCCGACCCGTCCATCACCCAGACCTTGAGGACCTTGTTGCCGTCCTTGTCCTTGGCACCCTCGGCGTCACTGTCGCCGCCACAGGCCGCGATACCGGTCATCATGGCCGCGACACCGACCGCGATTACGAGCTTGCGCTTCATGTCACCCTCCTCAGGGAAACGAGCAACCCCCCTGCCCACCGCGGTGACATACGCGAAGTACTGCCCGTGGGGCTGGGACCTGGTCTTTAATGGTTTAGACCAGTACCGGGAGCTTGGCCTAGACCTTTAGGGGTGTCAAGGGTGTATAAGAGGGGTCCCAGATCCCGTTATCGGACCGACACCTGAGTGAGGTCGACCGGTCCCGGGCCGACCGTGCCACCATGTGAGCCGCGACAGACGGAGGAGCCGGTGACGGCAGCAGCACAGCAGCCCGAAGAAGGAGCCGCGCGTAGCGCGTCGGTGAGGGGCGGTGGCCGGGAGACGGGTGGGCACAGCATGGGTACCGAGACGGGCAAAGCTCAGGCCGCGTCCGCGGCCGAGCCCGCGGGGGCCCACCGCACCGCGCGCGTTCCCAAGTACTACCGCCTCAAGCGGCACTTGATGGAGATGACCGAAACGCTGCCCCCGGGCACCCCGGTCCCGCCCGAGCGCACGCTGGCCGCCGAGTTCGACACCTCGCGTACCACCGTGCGCCAGGCCCTCCAGGAGCTCGTCGTCGAGGGCCGCCTGGAGCGCATCCAGGGCAAGGGCACCTTCGTGGCCAAGCCCAAGGTGTCCCAGGCGCTGCAACTCACCTCGTACACGGAAGACATGCGGGCCCAGGGCCTCGAGCCCACCTCGCAACTCCTGGACATCGGCTACATCACGGCCGACGACACCCTGGCCGGGCTGCTGGACATCTCGACCGGTGGACGGGTGCTCCGCATCGAGCGGCTGCGCCTGGCCAGCGGAGAGCCGATGGCGATCGAGACCACCCACCTTTCAGCCAAGCGCTTCCCGGCGCTGCGCCGTTCGCTGGTCAAGTACACCTCGCTCTACACGGCACTCGCCGAGGTGTACGACGTCCGCCTCGCGGAGGCCGAGGAGACCATCGAGACCTCGCTGGCCACGCCCCGCGAGGCCGGGCTGCTCGGCACCGACGTCGGGCTGCCGATGCTGATGCTGTCCCGGCACTCACTGGACGCCGGGGGCAGTCCCGTGGAGTGGGTGCGCTCGGTGTACCGCGGCGACCGCTACAAGTTCGTCGCGCGGCTGCAACGCCCTCTCGACTAAGGGGTTTCGCGCACGGGGGCCGCCGCCTTAGATTTCCTGATCACCATGTGGGTATCACACGCCACATGTGAACAGGTGATCTAGGGGACGGAAGCACCGCATGGCTGAGACAGCACCACCGAAAACCACACAACGCCGCCCCATGACTCCGAAATCGATCGCTGTCTGGGCGACGGTCTCGGTGGTCGCCGGTCTCGGATGGGCCATGCTCGCCCTCGCCCGGGGCGAGGAGGTCTCCGCCGCCTGGATGGTCGCCGCCGCGCTCGGCTCGTACGCGATCGGCTTCCGCTTCTACTCCAAGTTCATCCAGTACCGGGTACTCAAGGCCGACCGGACCCGGGCCACTCCGGCCGAACGCCTCACCGACGGCGTCGACTTCCACCCGACGGACCGCCGGGTGCTGCTCGGGCACCACTTCGCCGCCATCTCCGGAGCCGGTCCGCTGGTCGGCCCGGTGCTGGCCGCCCAGATGGGCTATCTGCCCGGCACCATCTGGATCGTCGTCGGGGTGATCTTCGCGGGCGCGGTGCAGGACATGGTGGTCCTGTTCTTCTCCACCCGTCGCGATGGCAAGTCGCTGGGCCGCATCGCCCGCGAGGAGATCGGCCCGATCGGCGGTATCGCCGGTCTCATCGCGGTCTTCTCCATCATGATCATCCTGATCGCGGTGCTGTCCCTGGTGGTGCTCAACGCCCTGGCCGAGTCGGCCTGGGGCACCTTCTCCACCGCACTCTCCATCCCGATCGCCCTCTTCATGGGCATCTATCTGCGCTGGCTGCGCCCCGGCCGGGTGGCCGAGGTCTCGCTGCTCGGCGTCGGCATGCTGATGCTCGCCATCGTCGCGGGCCGCTGGGTGGCCGAGTCGAGCTGGGCGAGCGCCTTCACTCTCGACAAGTCGACTCTGGTGATCTGGCTGGTCATCTACGGCTTCGTCGCCTCCGTACTGCCGGTGTGGATGCTGCTCGCGCCCCGCGACTACCTCTCCACCTTCATGAAGATCGGCACCATCGGGATGCTGGCGCTCGGCATCCTCTTCACGCTGCCCGGCATGAAGATGGACGCCGTCACCGACTTCGCGAGCCGCGGTGACGGGCCGGTCTTCGCCGGGTCGCTCTTCCCGTTCGTCTTCATCACCATCGCCTGTGGCGCCCTCTCCGGCTTCCACGCCCTGATCTCCTCGGGCACCACACCGAAGATGATCCAGAAGGAGACCCAGGTCCGCACCATCGGCTACGGCGGCATGCTGATGGAGTCCTCGGTCGCCGTGATGGCGATGATCGCGGCCTGTGTCCTGGACCCCGGCCTGTACTTCGCGATGAACGCCCCGCCGAACATCATCGGGGCCGATCTGGCGACCGTCTCGCAGACGATCAGCCAGTGGGGCTTCAGCATCACACCGGACCAACTGGCCGAGGCGGCCCGGCAGGTGCACCTGGACGACGAGGGTCTCCTCTCCCGCACCGGTGGCGCACCCACCTTCGCGCTCGGTGTGGCCAGCATCTTCTCCGGCGTCATCGGCGGCTCCGGGATGATGGCCTTCTGGTACCACTTCGCCATCATGTTCGAGGTGCTGTTCATCCTCACCGCGATCGACTCCGGCACCCGGGTCGGCCGCTTTATGCTCCAGGAGGTCATCGGCACCACCGAGCCGCTGGTGGGCAAGGCCCGGCGGGCCTCCTGGATGCCCGAGGGCCTGGGTCGGCTGCTGGGCCGGGCCGAGCCCGTACTCGGCAAGTTCCGCGACGTCGGCTGGCTGCCCGGTGTCTACCTCACCAGCGCCGCCGTCGTCGTGGCCTGGGGCTACTTCCTCTGGGTCGGCGTCCACGACCCGCTCGGCGGCATCAACCAGCTCTTCCCGATCTTCGGCATCTCCAACCAGCTGCTCGCGGCGGTCGCCCTCACCGTCTGTACGGTGCTGCTGATCAAGTCCGGGAGGCTCAAGTGGGCCTGGGTGACCGGTGTCCCGCTCGTCTGGGACGCGGTCGTCACGCTCACCGCCAGCTGGCAGAAGGTGTTCTCCGATGACCCACGCGTCGGTTTCTTCAGCCAGCGAGCGGTGAATCAGGACAAGATCGACTCCGGGGAGTTCAGCGGCAAGGAGCTCGAGGACCTGGAGACGATCGTCACCAACACCACGGTCCAGGGCACCCTTTCGGCCGTCTTCGCCCTGCTGATCATCGTCGTGATGGCCGATGCCGTACGGGTCTGTGTGAAGGCCATCCGGAACCCGGAGACTGCCGCAACCCACGAGGCCCCGTACGAGGAGTCCCAGATCATCGCCCCGGACGGTCTGGTCGCGACCAAGGAGGAGAAGGCCGAACTCGCGGCCGCGGGTCTCGGCCCGGGCGGCGGCATCCCCGAGCAGCGAACCGGCGAACAGGAGCCCGCCCGATGAACGCCACCACCGCCAACACCGCCGCCACCGCCGCCGCACCACGCCGGGCGCTGGCCCGACTGTGGTGGTACGTACGCGAGTTCACCGGCGAGAACGCCTACGACCGCTACGTCGAGCGCGCCCGCCGCGAACACCCGGACGCCCCGGTACTCGACCGCGGAACCTTCGAGCGGCGCCGGGCCGACGGCCACGGCAGCGACCCCCGCGAGGGCTTCCGCTGCTGCTGACTCCACGCCAGTGGGCCGCTGGCCTCCTCCCCCGGGGGAAGAAACCAGCGGCCCACTGTCACACCCATGCGGCACACTGCGCATCATGGACTTCACGATCAGACCGGCGCGGGCCAAGGAGTACGAGGCGCTCGGTGATCTCACCGCGCAGGCCTACCTCCAGGACGGTCATCTGGACTTCGGCGCGGACGACCCGTATCTGGACCGGTTGCGCGATGTGGCCTCGCGGGCGGCGAAGGCCGAGGTGCTGGTCGCCGTGGACGGCCACGGGCCGGACGGCACGGCGCCGCCCCTCGGTACCGTCACCTTCGCGGTGGCCGGGACACCCCTGGCGGAGATAGCCCGGCCGGGCGAGGCCGAGTTCCGGATGCTGGCCGTGGACCCCGCCGCGCGGGGGCGAGGGGTCGGTGAGGCGCTGGTACGCGCCTGCCTGGAGCGGGCCCGGGCGGCGGGGTGCACCGGCATCACCCTGTCCACCCAGCGCTCGATGCACGCCGCGCACCGCGTCTACGAGCGGCTCGGCTTCGTACGGACACCGGACCGCGACTGGGAGCCGGTCCCCGGCCTCGTCAGCCTGATCACCTACGAGCTGACCTGGTAGCACGGCTCCAGGCCGGGACCCATTCGCCTGAGAAGACGCCGTCAGAGCAGCCCGAGCACGAGTTTCACCGCGTGCTCGATGTCCGCCCACTCCTCAGGGTCGACCCGGCCCGCGAACTCCCCCAATCGGTCGGGATCGACAGCGGCCATCTGCTCTACCAGCACGACCGTCGCCGTGCCGTTCATGTCGAGCTTGGGGTGCAGCAGCCCCGGACCGGCACTGGTCGAAGTCGGCGCCACGACAAGCGTGGATGTGTTGAGCGCCTCGGTCTGCAGCACCACGGCATAGCGCGCCCCGCGCTGCTCGTGGCCCACCGCGTCCCCGCGTGCGCGGAGCCGATAGAGGTCACCACGCACGGAGTTCGTTCATCTCCTGCCGCACTTCGGCGATCTCCGCCTGGTACGCGGGGTCGTTGCGCCAGCCTTCCAGCTCCGCGGCGGCCTGGCGGTACTGCTCTCGCACATAGGCTTCGTGGATGGCCAGCCGTATGGCATCGGACGCGGTGATGTCCCGCGTCGCGGCCAACGCTTCCAGCTCGCGGTGGGTCTCGACGTCCGGACGGAAGCTGATGGTCTTCGGCGTCATGGAACCATCGTAATACGTAGCGCATTACACGCAACCCGCAGTCACTCGATCCCGTAGCGCGACACAAGATGTGGGGGCGCCAACACCCAGCCAACCCCACATGTATGCTCGTGCTCGCTGTCGCCGCAGGGGAATCCGGTGCAAATCCGGAACTGTCCCGCAACGGTGTACTGGTGCGCTTTTGCGTACCCGCTCAGTCCGAGGTCCTGCCGACAGCGCACCTGTACCAGCCGGTCCGGGTGCCGTTACGTCCGGGCCTCGTGGAATGGGCTGGTGGACGCGGAGCGCGGCGGTCCCTGTCCGGGGGCGCCCACGCCCGTCTCCCCCGCCGCTCCCCGCAGGCCCCGCGCCGAGCGAGGGAGTGCTCCACCGTGACCATCGCGCCAGCCGATCCTGTCTCAAGGGTTGCCGAGCAGGTCGAAGACGCCCCGGGCACCGCACTGCTGCGGACCCTGACCGACTTCACCGCCGACCTCCCCGACACCGACCCGGGCAAGGTGGCCGCCTCCGCGCTGCGCGGTCGGCACGCCGGATCGGACGCGGCCGAGCTGCGCTCGCTCGCCACCGAGGCGGCCGCTGGCCTGATCGGTGACGACCCCGCGTACGCGCGCCTGGCGGCCAGGCTGCTGACGGTCACCATCGCCGACGAGGCCGCCTCCCAGGGGGTCACCACCTTCTCGGAGTCGGTCGCCACCGGTCATCGCGAGGGCCTGATCGCGGACCGTACGGCCGCGTTCGTCGCCGCCCACGCGGCGCGCCTGGACGCACTGATCGACACCGAGGCCGACGACCGCTTCGGCTACTTCGGGCTGCGGACGCTGCACAGCCGTTACCTGCTCCGCCACCCCGTCACCCGCCAGGTCATCGAGACCCCGCAGCACTTCATGCTGCGCGTGGCCGCCGGGCTCGCCGAGGACGACTCCGAGCGGGCCGTGGACGAGGTCGCCGCCCTGTACCGCCTGATGAGCAGGCTCGACTACCTCCCGTCGTCACCGACCCTCTTCAACTCCGGCACCCGGCACCCCCAGATGTCCTCCTGCTATCTGCTGGACTCGCCGCTGGACGAGCTCGACTCGATCTACGACCGGTACCACCAGGTGGCGCGGCTCTCCAAGCACGCGGGCGGCATCGGACTGCCGTACTCCCGTATCCGCTCCCGCGGTTCGCTGATCCGCGGCACCAACGGGCACTCCAACGGCATCGTGCCGTTCCTGCGCACCCTGGACGCCTCGGTGGCCGCGGTCAACCAGGGCGGCCGTCGCAAGGGCGCGGCCTGTGTGTACCTGGAGACCTGGCACGCTGACCTGGAGGAGTTCCTGGAGCTGCGGGACAACACCGGCGAGGAGGCGCGGCGCACCCACAACCTCAACCTGGCGCACTGGATTCCGGACGAGTTCATGCGCCGGGTCGAGTCGGGCGGCGACTGGTCGCTGTTCTCCCCCTCCGACGTGCCGGAGCTGGTCGACCTGTGGGGCGACGCGTTCGACGCGGCGTACCGCGAGGCCGAGGCCGCGGGTCTCGCGCAGAAGACCATCCCGGCCCGCGACCTGTACGGCCGGATGATGCGCACCCTCGCGCAGACCGGCAACGGCTGGATGACCTTCAAGGACGCCTCCAACCGCACCGCCAACCAGACCGCCGAGCCCGGCCACACCGTCCACTCCTCGAACCTGTGCACCGAGATCCTGGAGGTCACGGACGACGGCGAGACGGCCGTCTGCAACCTGGGCTCGGTCAACCTGGGCGCGTTCGTGGTGGCGACGGAAACCGGCGGGGACATCGACTGGGAGCGGCTCGACGCCACCGTCCGCACCGCCGTCACCTTCCTTGACCGGGTCGTCGACATCAACTTCTACCCGACCGAGCAGGCCGGGCGCTCCAACGCCAAGTGGCGCCCGGTGGGCCTGGGCGCAATGGGCCTGCAGGACGTCTTCTTCCAGCTGCGGCTGCCCTTCGACTCCCCCGAGGCGAAGGCCCTGTCCACCCGGATCGCGGAGCGGATCATGCTCGCCGCGTACGAAGCGTCCGCCGACCTCGCCGAGCGCAACGGCCCGCTCCCGGCCTGGGAGAAGACCCGTACCGCGCGCGGCGTACTGCACCCCGACCACTACGGCGTACCGCAGCACTGGCCGGAGCGCTGGGCCGCGCTGCGGGAACGTATCGCCGCGACCGGCATGCGGAACTCGCTGCTGCTGGCCATCGCGCCGACCGCGACCATCGCCTCGATCGCGGGCGTCTACGAGTGCATCGAGCCGCAGGTCTCCAACCTGTTCAAGCGCGAGACCCTCAGCGGGGAGTTCCTCCAGGTCAACGCGTATCTGGTGCAGGATCTCAAGCGGCTCGGCCTCTGGGACGCGCGGACCCGTGAGGCGCTGCGCGAGGCCAACGGCTCGGTGCAGGGCCTGGGGTGGGTTCCCGAGGAGATCCGGGCGCTGTATCGCACCGCCTGGGAGCTGCCGCAGCGCGCGCTGATCGACATGGCCGCGGCCCGTACCCCGTACCTGGACCAGTCGCAGTCGCTGAACCTGTTCCTGGAGACGCCGACCATCGGCAAGCTCAGCTCGATGTACGCGTACGCCTGGAAGCAGGGCCTGAAGACGACGTACTACCTGCGCTCGCGCCCGGCGACCCGGATCGCCCGCGCCGCGTCCGGCCAAGCGGCGACGACGACCGCCCCCGCCCCCATCCCCGTACAGGCGACGCCCGAACCCGACGCGGTCGCCTGCTCCCTGGAAAACCCCGAGTCCTGCGAGGCCTGCCAGTAATGACCACCCCGTCAGCTCCCTCAGCTCCCTCAGCTCCCTCAGCCGAGAAGAACCTGCTCGACCCGGGCTTCGAACTCACCCTGCGCCCCATGCGCTACCCGGACTTCTACGAGCGCTACCGCGACGCCATCAAGAACACCTGGACCGTCGAGGAGGTCGACCTCCACTCCGACGTCACCGACCTCGCCAAGCTCTCCCCCGGCGAGCAGCACATGATCGGCCGCCTGGTCGCCTTCTTCGCGACCGGCGACTCGATCGTGGCGAACAACCTCGTCCTCACCCTCTACAAGCACATCAACTCCCCCGAGGCGCGGCTGTATCTGTCGCGGCAGCTCTTCGAGGAGGCCGTGCACGTCCAGTTCTATCTGACGCTGCTCGACACCTATCTGCCCGACCCGGACGACCGTGCGGCCGCCTTCGCCGCCGTCGAGAACATCCCGTCCATCCGTGAGAAGGCCGAGTTCTGCTTCAAGTGGATGGACTCGGTGGAGTCCATCGACCGCCTGGAGACCAGGGCCGACCGGCGCCGCTTCCTGCTGAACCTGATCTGCTTCGCGGCGTGCATCGAGGGGCTGTTCTTCTACGGGGCCTTCGCCTACGTGTACTGGTTCCGCTCGCGCGGACTGCTGCACGGCCTGGCCACCGGCACCAACTGGGTGTTCCGGGACGAGACGATGCACATGAACTTCGCCTTCGAGGTCGTGGACACCGTCCGCAAGGAGGAGCCCGACCTCTTCGACGACGAACTCGACCGGCAGATCACCGACATGCTGCGCGAAGCCGTCGAGGCGGAGCTGCAGTTCGGGCGGGACCTGTGCGGCGAGGGGCTGCCGGGGATGAACACCGAGTCGATGCGCCAGTACCTGGAGTGCGTCGCGGACCAGCGGCTGGCCCGGCTCGGGCTGGCTCCGGTGTTCGGCGCGGAGAACCCGTTCTCGTTTATGGAGCTCCAGGGTGTGCAGGAGCTGACGAACTTCTTCGAGCGCAGGCCGTCGGCGTATCAGGTGGCGGTCGAGGGGTCGGTGTCGTTCGACGACGACTTCTGACGGGTGCGGTGTGAGGGCACCGGGCGGGTGCGGGTGAGGGCACCGGGCCACGGTGCCCTCACACCCGCGTCACTCAGGCGTTCGGTACGACCTCGTAGCGCGGCGTGCCCTCGGCCATCTGCTTCAGCGCGTCCTTGCGCTCGCGCTTGGAGAGCCGGTCGATGTACAGGTAGCCGTACAGGTGGTCCGTCTCGTGCTGGAGGCAGCGGGCGAAGTAGCCGGTGCCGCGGACCGTGATCGCGTTGCCCTTCTCGTCCTGGCCGCGGACCACCGCGTAGTCCGGGCGGGCCAGTGAGGCGTAGGCGGTGGGGACAGAGAGGCAGCCCTCGTTGGAGTCGTCGAGTGAGCGGCTCTCGGCCGGGATCTCCTCGAGTACGGGGTTGCAGACGACGCCTGTGTGCCGCTTGCCCGCGTCGTCGGGGCAGTCGTAGACGAAGACCTTCAGGTCGACGCCGATCTGGTTGGCGGCCAGGCCCACGCCCTCCGCGGCGTGCTGGCTGGCGAACATGTCGTCGACCAGCTTGGCCAGCTCGTCGTCGAAGGCGGTGACGTCCTTGCACTCCTTGTGGAGTACGGGGTTGCCGACGACCGTGATCGGACGTGCGGTGCCACGGGCACGGTAAGCCTGCTCGCGCTCCTCGCACTCCTCGGTGTCCACGACGAAGCCCTCGTCGTCGACGGGGAGTACCGCCGCGTTCTCAGCGAGCTGCTGTTCGGTGTCCTGCTGGGCCATGTCCGCCGTACGCCTTCCTCAACCAGACCTGTGGTGCGTACAGCCTAAGGCCAGCCGGGGCAGCGGCCCCCACCGTCTCAGCAGACCTCCTCCAGATCACGCCAGTCCCTGGAGTCCGGGCTGTCCGCCACCCAGCCGTCGAGGAGCCCGCGCACCAGGCCCATGGGAGCGGCGATGCCGCACTCCCGCTCGGGCACCCACAGGGCGCCGTCCGTGCGGTGGCCGAGCGGGCCCGGGTGGCCCGGCTCGCTGTGGTCGTGCGGGTCGAGGTGGTCGCCGTCGCCCTCGTCGCTGGGCATCCGGCTCTCGGAGCACATACGGCACAGCAGCCGCACCGACGAGGACCAGTCCTCGGCCGCGAAGCCCGCGTCGGCGGCGAGGCGCTCCAGGGCGTCCCGGTCGTCCTCGGTCGCGGCCTCCAGGAGGACGACCCAGGTCGGCACGGGGGACGGCGCCCAGAGCTCGATCTCGTCGAAGACGGGATACGAGTGACCGGCCTCGGTGGTCCGCTCGCCGTGCGGGACGCCGTCGTGCAGGACGACCTCACCCCAGCGGCGCCCCGAGGACGGCAGCGGGATGGACAGCACCTCGATCCGCGCCGGGTCCAGCCTGCGGCCCCACACCACCTCGGCCTCGCCTTCGGGCGACAGTCGTACGGCCGCGCTGCCCAGCTCCATGCCGAGCGGCTCGCCCGCGGCAGCGGCGCCACCGGGAACCCTGAGGCCGTACGCCTGCCAGGCGCGCCTGGCCAGCGGCCAGTCCTGCAGGGCGGTGGCCGCGATGCCGACGTTCCACCAGTCGGGGGCGCCCGCCTCGCGGTCGAGCAGGGCGACGGCGCGCAGTCCGGCCGCTCGCGCCTGCTCCCAGTCGTGCCGGAACTTGTGCAGCAGGGCCAGGTTGAACCAGGACTCGGACAGCCACGGCTCCAGGTCCGCCGCACGCGTCAGCAGCGCGCCCGCGTCCTCGTACCGGCCGTCCCCGATCAGCGTGAACGCCCGATCGGTGGCCTGCCGCCATGAGGTGGAGGGCCGGTGCCGTCCCTTACCGAAGATCCTCACGATTCCCGCCTGCCAGGTCTCTCACACCAGTTCTGCTCATTCGCGCGGCGCCGGGGTTCGTCCCCCAGACACCCTGTACTCGCATCCAACCATGCCCAGTCGGACCGGCGCTCATTACCCATGGGTTACCCAGCTGAGGCCCGGCTCAGGCCGTCTGGCTCAGGCTGGCCGGGCCAGTACGCGCGCTAGTGACTCAACGACTTCCGGCTGGTAGTCGTGCCCGGTGGCGAGGCGCAGACGCTCCAGGGCGGCCAGCGGGCCACCGGGCCCCTGTGCTCGGGCCATCTCGTCGTAGGCGTTCACGGCGCGCACGATCCGGGCGGTGAGCGGTTGTTCACGGTACGGGTCCGCCTGACGCTCGACGATGACGGCCACGTGGGCTGGCACGCCCGTCTGGCGCACCACCGCGCCGCCGAGCAGGGCGATCCGGCGCTGTTCGGCGGTGGGCAGGGCGGCGGTGGCGCCTGCGGGGACGGGGTCGAGCAGCGACAGCTGGCCGATGTCGTGCATCAGCGCGGCGTACTCCAGGATCATCAGGTCGGACTCGGTCAGGCCGAGCTCCCGGCCGACGGCCCGGCTGAGCGCGGCGACGCGGCGGGCGTGCCCCGGTGGGGTGTATCCGGCGACCTCGGTGGCCCGGGCGAGTGAGGTGATGGTCTGCCGGTACGTGGTGCGGACGGCCGCGTAGCGCCGGAAGGCGAACTGGGTGAGCAGCAGCGGCAGGCAGAACACGGGCAGCGCCCACAGTCCGACGACCGCGACCGCGAGGGCGATCACGGCGCCGGTCGCGCAGACCGCTGACGCTACGCCGAGCAGCGCGCGCAGCTCGTCGCGGAGCAGCGGCCCGTAGCGCAGCGAGCGTCGGCCGCCGCGCGCCAGGGCGGCGGCGAGTACGGCGTCACAGAGTGCGGTGAGGACAAGAACCCCGACGATCCACAGCGCGTAGTACGGGCCGTAGCCGACCAGCTCGCCCACTTTCCCCGCGTTGTAGAGCGGCTGGAAGCAGACGGCCGCGAAGCCGACGGTGAGGACGCGGCGGGCGATGTGGTCGAGCCCGGGGCCGCGGCCGCGCGCGAGGTGCGGCACCGATCCGGCCAGCGTCGCCGCGACGACGACCGCGATGACCTGGAGCACGCCGTGGGTGGTGGGGGCGCCCGCGTGCTGCCCGAGCAGGGCGTACGCGAGTGCACCGGCCGCGCCCAGTGGCGCGGGCTCGCGTTCGCCGCCGCCCCCGCTGCCCCAGCGGGCGAGCTCGCCGACGGCGATGAGCAGCCCGAAGGCGAGGGCGGTGCCGCGCTGGTCGATGCCGTGCCACAGCGTCCAGGCCAGCGCCCAGGCGGTGAGCGACCCCGCCGCGGCGCACACGAGGGTCGCGGCGGTGGGCGTACGGCGGCTCATCGGACCGCACCGGGGCGGCTCGGGCGGACGGCGCTGTCGGATGCGGCGGCGTTGTCGCTTGTGGGGCACTCGCTCGTGGCGCTGTCGGCTGTCGCGCTGTCGGTTGTGGCGCTCTCGCGCGGGCTTGGGCGCTGCGACGGCGGCACGTTTCTCCCCGAATCCTGGGGACGGTGCGGGCGGTGCGGCTGGTCCGCCGTGACGGCCGGGTACCAACTGTGCCGGTCCAGGGCGCGCACCAGCGCCCGTACCATCCGCGGGTCGAACTGCTGCCCGGCGCAGCGCTTCAGCTCGGCCACCGCGTCCTCGACCGGCCGCGCCCGCTGGTAGCAACGGGTCGAGGTCATCGCGTCGAAGGCGTCGGCGACCGCGACCACCCGGGCGAACTCCGGGATCTGCCGCCCCACCAGGCCGTACGGGTAGCCGCTCCCGTCGAGCCGCTCATGATGGTGCAGGATGGCCGACCGCGCCTCCCCCAGGAAGCCGATGCCGCGCACCATCTCATGGCCGTACTCGGGGTGCAGTTCGATGACCCGACGCTCCTCGGGGGTCAGCCGGCCGTCCTTTCTGAGCAGCCGGGTCGGCACCCCCAGCTTGCCGACGTCGTGCAGGATTCCAGCGAACCGCAGCACCTCCACGCGCTCGTCGGGCATGCCCAGCTCCCGGGCGATCAACTCCGCCGCGCGGCCCACCCGTTCGCTGTGGCCGCGGGTGTACTCGTCCTTGATGTCCACGGCCTGCACCAGGGCTCTGATGGTGGCCTGGTGCGCGGCGCGCTCCCGGTGGTACTGGGCGAAGCCCCAGCAGGAGATGTACATCGGCAGCAGGACCAGCAGCGCGGCCACCGGGCCGTACGGGCTGCGCCAGAGCACCGCCATCATCAGCCCGGCGAGCCCGTGCGCGGCGATGGGTACCAGCGAGCGGAGCAGCTGGTCACGCCAGGCGGTCCGCAGCGGCACGCGCTCGGCGGTGGCCAGGATGCCGCCGTCCAGCGCGGCCAGGGTGAGGCAGAACGTCAGCGCGGCGGCACCGGCGGGCAGCAGAGCGTGCGGGAAGTGCGGCTGCGCCGGGGCGCCCGCGCCGAGCAGGGTGCAACCGCCCAGCGCGCGGTACACGGTGGCGCCCGCCCAGCACGCCATGGAGAGCTGGGCCGCCCGCCACAGACGGCGCGGCCCCGCGGGGCGCCGCTCGACGGGGGCGAGCAGCGCACCGGGTAACGCGATCAGCCCGGCGGCACCGGGCGGCAGCAGGAACACCCCGGCGAGCAGCACGGGAAAGAAGGCGCCGAGCCGCTGGGGCGCGCTCTCCCCGGCGAAGCGGCACCGGACGGCCTGCTCGCAGCCCGCGTACAGCGTGGCGAGCAGCACCACGGCCGTCCACGGCGTCGGCTGGCTGAACGTGGGCAGCACGCAGCCCACCGCACCGAACGCAGCGCACACGATCAGAAGACGGGCCCGCGGAGGAACCGACCGCATCCGTCCCCTCCTCACCGTGACGCTGGTCAGGGCACGCGGGTGGCGTGCCCGGTCAGCATCCGGAGAATAGGGCGGTGGCGCGCGGCGGGAGAGGGCTACGTCGGATTCGCCCGGCTCTGCGGCCGTGGATTAGCACCTTCGGGTGACAGCGGACCGCTGCCCCGAACGGGAACCAGGCCCGAGCTAGGCCTCGTTGCCAGCGATCGGCAGATCAGCCGACGCCGTGAAGTCCTGGGCCGTGATGTCCTGGTCGGGCACAGCCTGTCCCGAGCGGATCAGGTCGATCCGCCCCATGACCTTCGACCGCAGATCGGTCGGTACGTCGTCGTGCCCGCAGCAGCGCTTGACCAGCTTCTTGACCGCCTGTTCGAGGCCGTACTTCTCCAGGCACGGAGAGCACTCCTCGAAGTGCGACTCGAACTTGTTGCAGTCGCTGTCGGGCATCTCTCGGTCCAGGAACTCATAGAGGTGGTCCAGGACCTCTGAGCAGTCCGTCTCATGCGGATCTCCGCAGCTCATGAGCCTGAGCCTTTCCGATCGTTCGACGCCTGAGCCGCGCCCGCCGGAACCAGCCCGCGCTCACGGGCGTAGTCCTCCAGCATGCCGCGCAGTTGACGGCGGCCCCGGTGCAGCCGGGACATCACCGTGCCGATGGGTGTTCCCATGATGTCCGCGATCTCCTTGTAGGCAAAGCCCTCGACGTCTGCCAGATAGACCGCGATACGGAACTCTTCGGGAATCGCCTGGAGCGCCGACTTCACGTCAGAGTCCGGCAGATGATCCAGGGCCTGCGACTCGGCGGAGCGCAGACCGGTGGACATGTGCGACTCCGCGCGCGCCAGCTGCCAGTCCTCGATGTCCTCGGCGGCGCTGCGCTGGGGTTCGCGCTGCTTCTTGCGATACGAGTTGATGAAGGTGTTGGTAAGGATGCGGTACAGCCAGGCCTTGAGGTTGGTGCCCTCTCGGAACTGGTGGAAGGACGCGTACGCCTTGGCGTAGGTCTCCTGCACCAGGTCCTCCGCGTCGGCCGGGTTGCGCGTCATGCGCAGGGCGGCCGAATACATCTGGTCGAGGAACTCGAGCGCGGTCGCCTCGAAGCGGGCGTTGCGCTCGGTAGCCGACTCCTCTGCCGTCTCTTCCACTCGGCCGTCGTCGGTCCCAGTGACCGGACCCACCTCCTCCAACGATGTGGCGAGACCGGTACCGGACCCGCTCGAATCGGAGGATAGACGACGTTCCCGCCTGCCCGCCGCTCGAATACGAGCGGTCTTGGCCGCTGCCAGCATGGACTTCTCCAGGTCAGCGGCCTTGACGCGGCGATCAGAAGGAGTCGCTGGCGACGCGGCCGCCGAAGGGCGGTGGCGATCGACTGACGGGCAGATGGTCGAACCCATGCGGCGGACTCCCTCTCACACTGTGCTTCGTACCGACGTCCCCGACAACATCGAACACAGCCTCAACATTCCCGAAGGCCCTTGACCCAGGCGGTGACTTCCTCGGTGATACGCGCCACAGCCTCGTCCTGCTCGATGGGCGCCTTCTTGGCTACGGCGAACCCATGGTCGCCGTACGGGATCTCCACCAGGTCGTAGGAACCTTTCGGGAACTCCGCGGGCTTCCCGAAGGGGTCGTTGCCGCCCTGGACGACCAGCGTCGGCACCCCGGCGCCGAGGAGTTCGTCGGCGCGGGACTTCTCGGGCTTGCCCGGGGGGTGCAGCGGGAAGCTCAGAGCCAGTACGGCACAGGCGCCCAGCTCCGTCGCCGTACGGCAGGCGACGCGCGCTCCGGCGCTGCGGCCCCCGGAGATCACCGGGAGGCCGGGGCGCGCCAGCGCGGGCCACAGGTCGCGCCAGCCCACGTCCAGGGTCTTGGGCGCGGGGGCGACCTTCTTCCCCGCGACCCGCCAGGGCTGCTCGACGAGGGCGACGGTGACGCCGTGCGCGGGCAGTTCGGCGGCCAGCGCGCGGAGGTCGCGGGACTCGATGCCGCCGCCTGCGCCGTGGCTGAGGGCGAGGACGAGGCGGGGACGGGGGCGCTGGGCGGGGTGCCAGGTGATGCGGGCGTCACCGGCGTCGGTCTCGACGATCTCGGGGTTTGTGTTCGGGGTCACCACGCCATAGTGCCCCGGACACGACCTCAGAAGAGGGAGCTCAGAGATGAGCCCCGCGATGAGCTCAGAGACGAGTTCAGAAGAGCGTGCCCTCCTCCGGGCCGTCCAGTTCCTTCAGCAGCTCAGCCCCGTTGTTCCGTACGTTACTCACCGCTATCGAGACCGGGTAGGCCCGCATCAGCCCCTCCGGAGGAGGGGCGAGCAGCGGCCGCAGGTCCTCCACCTCGGTACGCGCGGGGTCGAGCCAGGCGTCCCAGCGGTCCGGCGTCAGCATGAGCGGCATCCTCGGGTGGATATCGGCCAGCGACCGCGGGCCGTCGGCCGGGGCGACGCCCAGCGGGCCGGTCTCCGCCTCCGTGGTGATCACGGAGCAGGTGACCCACCACGCGCCCGGGTGGTCGTCGGGCAGCGTGCGGTCCCGCCAGAACTCGTACAGGCCCGCCATCGCGAAGACCGAACCGTCCGCCGGGGTCACGAAGTACGGCTGTTTACGCGGCCGCTTCTTCTTCCCCTCGACCTCCAGCTGGCGCTCCGTCTCGCCGGTGACCCACTCGTAGTAGCCGTCGGCCGGGAGGATGCAGCGGCGGGCGGTGAAGGCGCGGCGGAAGGACGGCTTCTCGTGGAGGGTCTCCGCGCGTGCGTTGATCATCCGGGCGCCGCCTTCGGGCGTCTTGGCCCAGGAGGGGACGAGTCCCCACTTGAGCCGGCGCAGCTGGCGAACCGGACCGGGGCTCTCGGCGTCCTTAAGGGGGCGGTCCAGGACCGCGTAAACCTCTTTGGTCGGCGCCACGTTGTAATCCGGGGCGAGAGTCTCGTCCGACTCCCACTTATCGATTTCAAAGATTCCCGCGAGATCCTCGGGCCGACGACTCGACGCATACCTACCGCACATACGTGCCACACTGCCAGGCCCACCCGTCGCCCGGCCACCACCCCGCAACGACGGTGCTACGCACCGGCCAATTTTTCTCGCGGCTAGGAGCTCATCCCCCCAATGGACAGCATCACCCTCGCTTCCGCGTCCCTGACCACCCTGTGGGACCGCGTGTTCAGCGCCCAGCCCGACCCGGAACCGTGGCTGGTGTACATCACCGGCGTCGCGGCCCTCGCCGTGGTGATCACCCAGGGGACCTGGCGGATAGCCCGTAACGCGATCACCATCGCCCACGAGGGCGGCCACGGGCTGATAGCCCTGGTCACCGGCCGCACGCTGGAGGGCATCCGGCTGCACTCGGACACCAGCGGCCTCACCGTCAGCCGGGGCAGGCCCACCGGCATCGGCATGATCCTCACCGCCGCCTCCGGGTACACCGCGCCCCCGCTGCTCGGCCTGGGCGGCGCCTGGCTGCTCGCCGCGAATCACATCACCCTGCTGCTGTGGCTGGCGACGGCCCTGCTCATCGTGCTTCTGGTGATGATCCGCAACGTCTACGGCGCGCTCACCGTGGTCCTGACCGGGGGTACCTTCCTGCTGGTGTCCTGGCTCGCCGACGCCGAGGTGCAGGCCGGGTTCGCGTACGCCGTGGTGTGGTTCCTGCTCATCGGTGGTGTACGACCGGCGTTCGAGCTCCAGGCGAAGCGGAGCCACAGCGGCGCCTCGGACTCGGACGCCGACCAGCTGGCGCGTCTCACCCGGGTACCCGCGACACTGTGGCTGTTCTTCTTCCACGTCGTCTCGGTGTGCTCGCTGATCGGCGGCGGTCGCTGGCTGCTCGGCTGGTGACCTGGCTACCCGGACAGCTACCTGGGCACTGTTTCGACAGGGTTTCGCCATGTTTGATCAAGATCCGGTGTCGGTGCGAGCCATTAAAGTAAGAGGCATGACCGAGAACCCGGCGCACTCCGCCCTCTGGCCCGCCCCGCTCGCGAGCGGAGCCATCCACGCGACGGTCCCCGTGCCCGGCTCGAAATCGGTCACCAACCGCGCCCTGGTCCTGGCCGCGCTCGCCGCCGAGCCGGGCTGGCTGCGCCGCCCGCTGCGCTCCCGCGACACCTTGCTGATGGCCGGGGCACTGCGCGCCCTGGGCGTCGGCATCGAGGAGACCGTCTCCTCCAGTTCGTCGGCCACGGGCGCGAACGGCGCGGGCGAGGCCTGGCGGATCATCCCCTCCGGACTGCACGGCCCGGCCACCGTCGATGTCGGCAACGCCGGTACGGTCATGCGCTTCCTGCCGCCGGTGGCGACCCTCGCCAACGGCGACGTCCGGTTCGACGGCGACCCCAGGTCGTACGAGCGCCCGCTGAACGGCGTGATCGACGCCCTGCGCGGCTTGGGCGCCAGGATCGACGACGACGGTCGCGGCGCGCTGCCGATGACCGTGCGCGGCGGCGGTGCGCTGGAGGGCGGCCAGATCGAGATCGACGCCTCCTCGTCCTCCCAGTTCGTCTCCGCGCTGCTGCTTTCCGCCCCGCGCTTCAACCAGGGCGTGGAGGTGCGCCATGTGGGCGGCCGACTGCCCTCCATGCCGCACATCCGGATGACGGTCGACATGCTGCGCGCGGTCGGCGCCCAGGTCGACTCACCCGAGTCCGGTGGCGAGCCCAACGTCTGGCGGGTCACCCCCGGCGCGCTGCTCGGCCGCGATCTGGTCATCGAGCCCGACCTGTCCAACGCCCAGCCGTTCCTGGCCGCCGCCCTGATCACCGGCGGCCGGGTCACCATCCCGGACTGGCCCGAGCGCACCACCCAGCCGGGTGACGCGCTGCGGGAGATCTTCACCGAGATGGGTGGCTCCTGCGAGCTGACCGAGCAGGGCCTGACGTTCACCGGTTCCGGCGCGATCCATGGCATCGACGTGGATCTGGGCGAGGTCGGCGAGCTCACCCCGGGCATCGCGGCGGTGGCCGCGCTCGCCGACTCCCCCTCGACGCTGCGCGGTGTCGCGCACCTGAGGCTGCACGAGACCGACCGCCTCGCGGCGCTCACCAAGGAGATCAACGAACTCGGCGGTGACGTCACCGAGACCGCCGACGGTCTGCACATCCGCCCGCGCCGACTGCACGGCGGGATCTTCCACACCTACCACGATCACCGCATGGCCACCGCGGGCGCGATCATCGGCCTGGCGGTCAAGGACGTACAGATCGAGAACGTCGCCACGACGGCGAAGACTCTCCCGGACTTCCCCGGCCTCTGGACGGACATGCTCGGGGCCCGGAGCAACTGACACCATGCGCCGCTACGGCAAGAACCCCGACGAGGACGACATCCGGGTCCGCCCCAACCGCAAGGGCAACCGGCCACGTACGAACATCAGGCCCAAGCACGAGGACGCGGCGGACGCCATGGTCCTCACCGTGGACCGGGGGCGGCTGACCTGTCTCGTCGAGGACCGCGTCGTGATGGCGATGAAGGCGCGTGAGCTGGGCCGCAAGGCCGCCGTGGTGGGCGACCAGGTCGCCCTCGTCGGTGACCTGTCCGGCAAGAAGGACACCCTGGCCCGGATCGTCCGGATCGAGAAGCGCACCTCGGTGCTGCGGCGCACGGCCGACGACGACGACCCGTACGAGCGCGTGGTCGTCGCCAACGCCGACCAGCTGGCGATCGTCACCGCGCTCGCCGACCCCGAGCCCCGGCCACGGCTCATCGACCGCTGTCTGGTGGCGGCCTATGACGCGGGCCTCGAACCCCTGCTGATCCTCACCAAGGCCGACCTGGCTCCGCCGGACACGCTCCTCAAGGCGTACGGCGCGCTCGGTGTCCCGTACGCCGTCACCAGCCGGGAGGAACTGGCGGGCGGCGAGGCGGCGGCACGGGTCAAGGAGCTGCTGGACGGCCATGTCACCGCGTTCGTCGGGCACTCGGGCGTCGGCAAGACGACCCTGGTCAACGCGCTGGTACCAGAGGAGCGGCGGCGTAGCACCGGCCATGTGAACGCGGTCACCGGCCGTGGCCGCCACACCACCACATCCGCCCTCGCGCTTCCGCTGACGGACTCCGAGGGCTGGGTGATCGACACTCCGGGCGTACGGTCCTTCGGGCTGCACCACGTTGATCCCTCGCGGGTCATCCACGCCTTCCCCGATCTGGAACCCGGCACCGAGGGCTGCCCGCGCGCCTGTAGCCACGACGAGCAGGACTGCGCGCTGGACTCCTGGGTCGCCGACGGTCACGCGGACCCGGCACGGCTGTACTCACTGCGCAGGCTGCTGGCCACCAGGGAACGACGCGAGGGCGACTGATCCCGCTTGATCCCGCTGATCCCGCTTGATCCCGCGGGTGTTTACCCCCACACGCCGACGGTAAGGGCATAATCTCAACTGACGATCCAGCGATCTGAAGCCCCGCCGGGCGGGCGCAGAGCGGTCACTTGAGCTCGGGAGGGACACACCATGGCGTGGCTGCTGGTCATTGTCGCTGGCCTACTGGAGACCGGATTCGCGGTGTCTCTCAAGCTCTCCCACGGTTTCACCCGGCTCTGGCCAACGATCTCCTTCGCGGCTTTCGCGCTGAGCAGCTTCGGGCTGCTGACCCTCGCCCTGAAGCGACTGGATGTCGGTCCCGCGTACGCGGTGTGGACGGGCATCGGTGCCGCGGGGACGGCGATCTACGGCATGGTCTTCCTCGGCGACGTGGTCTCCACACTGAAGCTGGTCTCGATCACGCTGGTCATCGTCGGCGTCATCGGCTTGCAGCTTTCGGGCGGCGCGCACTAGGGGGACGCCCCCCTTAGGCCCGCAGAGGCAGCAGGTCGCCGACGAGGCGGGCCGCCCCGCCGTCAGCCGGGGCCACCACACAGGACAACGCGAGCCGCATCGCCAGCTCGCAGGTCCGCGCCAACTCCTCCGCCTCGGACCGCGTCGCACCCGGCTGGCCGAGCGCGGCCACCGCACGGTCCCGTACGAGTGCCATCAGCTCCCCCGGTGCCGGAAGCGCGCCGTCCACCCGGCGCTGGGCCGGGACGGCGGAGCCGGACGGCACGGCCGCCAGCGTCGGCGCGGGCAGTCGCGGCCCCCAGCAGCCCGTGAGGATGGCGTACACCAGGGCGTTGTCCCGGCCCATGGCCGCCGTCCACTCCGCCGCGGCCTCGAGTCCGCCGTGGCCGAGCGCCCGGTCGAGCCCGGCCAGGTAGCCGTCGGCCTCCCGGCGCACCAGGGCCCTGGCCAGCCCGTCCTTGCTGCCGAACTCGTTGTACAGGGTTTGCCGGGAGACCCCGGCGGTGGCGGCGACGTCAACCATCCGCACGGCACTCCACGGGCGGTGCAGCAGCGCGGTGTACGCCGCTTCCAGTAAGGCTTCGCGCGCTGCGGGCATCATCGCCTCCCAGCCGATCGGCTCCGCGGCTCGGTGCCAGAGTTGACGCGCCTGACGGCACTGTCAAGGGGCACGACAGGGTCGGGGCCATGTGGCTGACGTGGACGGCGCTCGATACTGTTCGGCCATGTCCGACTTCCACGATGACCTCCGCCTCGCCCATGTGCTGGCCGACGCCGCCGACCGCGCGACCATGGAGCGCTTCAAGGCGCTGGACCTGAAGGTCGAGACGAAGCCGGACATGACGCCGGTCAGCGAGGCCGACAAGAACGCCGAGGAATTGATCCGCGGGCAGTTGCAGCGCGCCAGGCCGCGGGACGCGATCCTGGGCGAGGAGTACGGCATCGAGGGCACCGGACCGCGCCGCTGGGTGATCGACCCGATCGACGGCACCAAGAACTACGTACGCGGCGTTCCGGTCTGGGCGACGCTGATCTCCCTGATGGAAGCGGGCGAGGGCGGCTACCAGCCGGTGGTGGGCGTGGTCTCCGCACCGGCGCTGGGGCGCCGCTGGTGGGCGGCGAAGGGCGCGGGCGCGTACACGGGCCGCAGTCTGACGTCCGCGACCCGGCTGCACGTCTCCCAGGTGTCGCGGATCTCCGACGCCTCGTTCGCGTACTCCTCGCTCAGTGGCTGGGAGGAGCAGGGGCGCCTTGACGGCTTCCTCGACCTGACGCGCGCGTGCTGGCGCACCCGTGGCTACGGCGACTTCTGGCCGTACATGATGGTCGCCGAGGGCTCGGTGGACCTCTGCGCCGAGCCGGAGCTCTCGCTCTGGGACATGGCGGCGAACGCGATCATCGTGACGGAGGCGGGCGGCAGTTTCACCGGCCTGGACGGCACGCCCGGCCCGCACAGTGGAAACGCGGCGGCCTCCAACGGCCAGCTCCACGAGGAACTGCTCGGTTATCTCAACCAGCGGTACTGAGAGCGCGGGTGCGGACAGCCCGGGTACCGAGAGCCCCGGGTACTGAGAGCGCGCACTCCCACTTGTTGCCGTTCCGTTTGCCTGCCACTCTAAGAGCGACCCCACTTGTGAACTTGTGAATCCATTCCCTAGGGGTCTAAGGGATGGGTTCACCAAGGAGGTGGCTCCAGCCCATGCTCGTCCGCGACGCCATGAGCACCCTGGTCCTGACCCTCGGCCCCGACCACACCCTCCGCCAGGCCGCCCGACTGATGTCCTCGCGCCGGGTCGGCGCGGCGGTCATCCTCGACACCGACGCCAGCGCCCTCGGCATCCTCACCGAGCGCGACATCCTCAACTCCATCGGAGCAGGTCAGGACCCTGACCTGGAGACAGCAGGCGCCCACACCACCACCGACGTCGTCTTCGCCGCCCCCGTGTGGACCCTGGAGGAGGCGGCCGAGGCCATGACACACGGAGGCTTCCGACACCTGGTCGTACTGGACGACCGGGAGCCGGTCGGGATCGTGTCCGTACGCGACATCATCCGCTGCTGGACACCCAGCCGACAGCATCACTCGGCGACACTGGCGACGAGCTGAGCGCGACGGCGCCCGGGGGGATCAGGTCCCCCCCGGGCGCCGTACGAACCGGGCGGGTCAAGCACGCGGGGCGGCTCAGGCGCGCAGAGCGGTGACCGCGGCCTCGAGACGCTTGCCGAAGTCGCCGTCCGCCTGGCGGAAGTTGTTGATCGCGCGCTCGGCGATGTCGTCACGGGAGACGCCCGCGATGTTCCCGGCGAGGTTCTCGATCAGGCGTGCCTGCTCGTCCGCCGACATCATCCGGTAGAGATCGCCCGCCTGGACGAAGTCGTTGTCCTCGGCGTGGCTGGGCGCCTCGTGGTTGCCCGTGTCACCGGTGACGGTGACCGGCTGCCAGAGCGGCCTGTCGGTCTGGAACGGGCCGCCGAAGCTGTTCGGCTCGTAGTTCTTCGCGCCCTTGTGGCGGCCGTCGTACAGGTAGCCGTCGCGGGAGTTGGTGCGCGCCTCGGTGGCGTGCGGGCGGTTCACCGGCAGGTGGTCGGCGTTGATGCCGACGCGGTAGCGGTGCGCGTCGCCGTACGCGAAGAGGCGGCCCTGGAGCATCTTGTCCGGGGACGGGCCGATACCCGGCACAAAGTGCGCGGGGCTGAAGATCGACTGCTCGACCTCGGCGAAGATGTTCTCCGGGTTGCGGTTGAGCTCCAGCTTGCCGATCTCGATCGGCGGGTAGTCCGCGTGCGGCCACACCTTGGTGAGGTCGAACGGGTTGAAGCGGTAGCTGGCCGCGTCGGCCGCGGGCATGATCTGGACCTGCACGGTCCAGGACGGGAAGTCACCGCGCTCGATCGACTCGCGCAGGTCGCGCTGGTGGCTGTCCGGGTCCTCACCGGCGAGCTTGGCGGCCTCGGCGGCGGTGAGGTTCTTGATGCCCTGGTCGGTCTTGAAGTGGTACTTGACCCAGAAGACCTCACCGGCCGCGTTGTTCCACTGGTACGTGTGGGAGCCGTAGCCGTTCATGTGGCGCAGCGTGGCCGGAATGCCGCGGTCACCGAAGAGCCAGGTCACCTGGTGCGTGGACTCGGGGCTCAGACCCCAGAAGTCCCATACGTTGTCCGCCTCCTGGGAGCCGGTGTACGGGTCGCGCTTCTGGGTGTGGATAAAGTCCGGGAACTTGATGGCGTCCTTGATGAAGAACACCGGGGTGTTGTTGCCGACGAGGTCATAGTTGCCCTCTTCGGTGTAGAACTTCAGCGCGAAGCCGCGCGGGTCGCGCACCGCGTCCGCCGAGCCGAGGTTGCCCGCGACGGTGGAGAAGCGCAGGAACGTCTCGGTCTGCTTGCCGACCTCGGAGAGGAACTTCGCCCGGGTCCACCGCGAGACGTCACGGGTGAGGGTGAAGGTGCCGTACGCGCCGGCGCCGCGGGCGTGCACGATGCGCTCCGGGATGCGCTCGCGGTTGAAGTGCGCCAGCTTCTCGAGCAGCGACTGGTCCTGGACCAGGACGGGGCCGCCGACGCCCGCGCTCTCACTGTTCTGGTTGTCGGCGACCGGCGCCCCGGCCTCTGTGGTGAGCGGTCCCTGCGTCATGTGCGCCTCCTGCGTCGTCTACTGCGAAGCCTGTCCCTGGCTAATACCGGTTTCGATCCTACAATGGACAATGTCTAAGTCAAGCAAGCATCCACATCGAGGAAGCATCCAGACTCACACCTGTTCAGGACTTAGGCCCCTTGGCTGCTAGGCTGACCCCCATGAGTGACCTGTTGGAACGACTGCGCGGACGCGGCTGGCGTATGACCGCCCAGCGGCGTGTCGTGGCCGAGGTCCTCGACGGCGAGCACGTCCATCTGACGGCCGACGAGGTCCACGCGCGTGCTGTGACGAGACTGCCCGAGATCTCCCGGGCGACCGTCTACAACACGCTGGGTGAGTTGGTCACACTCGGTGAAGTACTCGAGGTATCGACCGATCGCAGAGCCAAGCGCTACGACCCGAACGCGCACCGGCCGCACCACCACCTGGTCTGTGCCCAGTGCGGCGCGATCCGGGACGTCCACCCCTCGGGTGACCCGCTCTCCGACCTCCCGGCGTCCGAGCGCTTCGGCTTCACGATCTCGGGCGTCGAGATGACCTACCGCGGCGTCTGCCCGAACTGCGCGGCCGCCGCCTGAGCCTTCGGCCTCCCGGCCACCGCGAAGCCCCCCCGCACCGGACTGGTGCGGGGGGGCTTCGTCGTCCGTACAGACGCGTGCCGGGGTACGACTAAGGCCCGGATTCTCTTACGAGAATCCGGGCCTTAGCCTTCAGTAGCGGGGACAGGATTTGAACCTGCGACCTCTGGGTTATGAGCCCAGCGAGCTACCGAGCTGCTCCACCCCGCGTCGGTGAACACCACACTACGCGAGGCCTACGACCAGCGCAAATCCCTTCCGGACAGCCCGCGGCGCGGTGTGACGGCGGGCAGGGGCGACCTCTCCCGGCCGCCCCTTGGCTGCTCCTCGCGCCGCTACGCGGTCAGCTCCTGCTGGAGCGCCTCACTCAGCCGCGCCGCCCGCTCGGCCACCTCCGCGGGACCGAGGTCCACGGCGCGATCGCACCAGCGCTGCCCCTCGGCCAGCTCGCCACGGCGCGCGCAGAGCAGCGCGAGGCGGAGCGCCGCGCGCCCGTGTCCCGCCTCCGCCGCGCGGGTCCACCACAGCAGCGCCTCCGGCTCGCTGCCCTCCCGGGCCAGCAGCAGACCGAGGTTGAAGGCGCCGTTGCGACTGCCCGCCTCGGCTGCCGTGCGGTACCAGTGGGCCGCCTCGACCACGTCACCGCGGGCGGCCGCGAGCATGCCGACCCGGACCTGGGCGCGCCGGTGGCCCTGCTCGGCGGCGCGCTCGTACCACTCCTCGCACTCCGATTTCCCGGTGACCGCCTCGCCCAGTACGACATCCGACTGCGCGTGGCAGTCGAGCAGCGTGCCGAGTCGGTAGGCGGCCTCGGGGCTGCCGCCGCCCGCCGCGCACCGCAGATGGCGCTCGGCTCCCTGCCGGTCACCGTCGCGGAGCCGGGCGATGCCGACCTGCAGCGCCGCCTCGGTGTGACCGGCCGTGGCGGCCCGCTCGTACCAGCTGAGAGCGGAGCTCTCCTCGCCCCGGCCCGCGTGCAGGATGCCGAGGTTGAACGCCGCGTCCACGCTGCCCGCCTCGGCGGCCTTGGAGAACCAGGGTTCCGCGCCCGCCGTGTCGCCGACCTGCAGCAGCAGGACAGCCAGCGCGTTGGCCGCCTCACGGTGCCCCGCGTAGGCGGCGCGGCGGTACCACTGGTCCGCCTGGACGGTGCGGCCCTGCCCGGCACAGAGCAGCGCGAGGTTGTACGCGCCGTTCACGTCGCCCGCGTCCATCGCGGCGCGGTACCAGCGCTCGGCGGTCTGCGTCTCGCCGCGCTCGGCGTGCAGCGCGCCCAGCGCGTTGGCGGCGTTGCCGTCGCCGTCCTGGGCCGCCTTGAGCCACCACACGGACGCGCTCTCCTCGTCGCCCGCGTCGCGCAGCAGGAAGCCGAGCGCGCAGGCGGCGCGCGATTCGCCGTCCCTGGCCGCGGACAGGTACCAGCGTCCGGCGTCCCTCAGCTCGCCGCGCTGCTCCAGGATCGCGCCCAGGTGCAGGGCGGCCCTGCGGTGGCCGCGCGCGGCGGCCTGGCGGTACCACTGCTCGATCTCCTCAGCGAGAGTGAGCCCGGCGGCGCCAGGCGCGCCGTGCGCGCCCGTGGCGTGCGACCCGGTCCGGGGTCCCCTGGGGTGGGGGCCGGTCTGATGCGATCCGGTCTGATGCGCTCCAGACTCGTGCCCTCCGGACTGGTGCGCACCGGTCGGCTGCGAACCGGTCCGGTGAGAAGCCGCCGCCTGCGTGAGGCCAGCAGTCGCCCGCAGTCCCCCAGAGACCCGCCCGGGCCCCTGTGTCGCGCCCCGCGCGGGATCGGTGGGCACCGCGGGGTCCTCGACCCCCGCGCCCGGCGCGCCGTCGACGACCACCTGCGCGGTGCGCAGCAGTTCGGCGCCGAACATGACGGCGCGACCCGCCGCGCGGTCCGGTGCGCCACGGCGCACGGTCGGGCGCTCGCGCCCGGCGGGCTCGGCGGCGGCCCGCCGCTCCAGCGCGCGGGCCAGGCGGTACGCGGCCTCCCGGTGGCCGCGCTCGGCGGCGGTGCGCATCCAGCGCTCCGCGCCGACGTCGCTGCGGTGCTCCAGCAGGTCGGCCAGCGCGTAGGCGCCCAGCACATGGCCCTGCTCGGCGGACTGGCGCAGCCAGTACTCTGCGGCGGGCTCGTCGCCGCGCTCGCGGTGATAGCGCCCCAGCGCGTGCGCGGCGGCGGCGGAACCCGCGACGGCGGCGATCCGCCACCAGCCGGCCGCCTCGTCCCCGTACCCACGCTGGTGCAGCAGGACGCCGAGGTTGTTCGCGGCGGCGCGGTCGCCGTCGGCGGTGGCGGCCCGCAGGTAGGACTCGGCACCGTCAAGGTCGCCGCGGCGCAGCAGCAGTGCCCCGAGAACGCTCATGGCAGCGGTGTCGCCCGCCTCGGCGGCGCTCCGATGGCGCGCCTCATCCTCGGCCGCCTCACCGGGGTCCTCCCGGTCGGCGGACCGCGTAAGTCGCCCTGTCTCCAACAGAGTCGTCCTGTCCCCCATACCATCCATCGTCGCACCACCTGCAACCTGGGTACACCTGGTATACCGCGGCCAGTGAGGTCACTTCAGCGTTTTGTCGACATGCCCACAGAGAGATAAGTCAAACACAGATCTGCCAACTGACGGGTGAGCGGCGGCCGTACGGTCGCGCACCCAGGTGGTCACGCACAAGACGAAGGCCCGGATTCTCCGTTGAGAATCCGGGCCTTCGTCGTCAGTAGCGGGGACAGGATTTGAACCTGCGACCTCTGGGTTATGAGCCCAGCGAGCTACCGAGCTGCTCCACCCCGCGCCGTTGTGTTCAAACCGTACCACGGCGCGAGGGGGAGCTCAGACCGCGTCAGTCGCCGCCTGACCCGTCCTCCTTGTCACGGGCCGCGCGACCCCGCTCAAGGGCCTTCTCCAGCTCGTCCATCGCCTTGGCGTACCCGGCCAAGTCGCCGTCCTTCAGCGCCTTCTGGCCCTCCTCGTACGCCTTCTGGGCGTCGTCGAAGGCCTTCTCGACCGTCGGGTCCTGCGGCTCCTCGGCACCCGGCTCCTCACCGGGCTCGGCTGGCTCCTTCGGCTCTTCCGGCTCCTTCGGTTCCTCGCCGTTGGCGCCGAAGACCTTGTCGAGCGCGGACTTCAGGTCGTTCTCGAAGGCCGTCTCGCCGCCGTAGGACACCGCGACCTTCTTCAGCAGCGGGTACTGGGCGTTGCTGCCCTGGACGTAGATGGGCTCGACGTAGAGGAAGTCGTCGTCCATCGGCACGGCGAGCAGATTGCCGAAGATCATGTTCGACTTCGACGTCTCCGCGTTCCGGATGAACTCCTGTACGTCCGGCCGTGAACTGAGCTTGCTCTGCCACTGGACCGGACCGTCGACATTGTCACCCTTGACCCGCAGCAACCTTATGGTGCCGTAGTCCTCGCTGTTGGCATCCGCGTCCACCGCCATGTAGGAAGCCAGGTGTGGGCGTCCACTGGGGGTGTAGGTGCTGGTCAGCGAGAACTTCTGCGCGTCGTCACCGGGCATCCGCAGCGACAGGTAGTACGGCGGGACGGCCGTGTCACCCTTGCTCGTCGGGTCGTTGGGCACCTGCCACACGTCACTCGCGTTGTAGAACTGCGTGGCGCTGGTGACGTGGTAGGTGCTCAGCAGCTCACGCTGGACCTTGAACATGTCCTGCGGGTACCGCATGTGCTCCTTGAGCTCCGCGGGGATGTCGGCCTTGTCCTTGACCGTGCCCGGGAACGCCTTCTTCCAGGTCTTCAGGAGCGGGTCCTTCTCGTCCCACTCGTAGAGGCGCACCGTGCCGTCGTAGGCGTCGACGGTGGCCTTCACCGAGTTACGGATGTAGTTGACCCGGTTCTCCTGGGCGACGACGGCCCGCTGGCTGTCGTCGTCGGTCAGCGAGTCCGCGGTGGTGTCGCCCAGGGTGGTGCGCGACGAGTACGGGTACTGGTTGCTGGTGGTGTACGCGTCGACGATCCACTGGACCTTGTTGCCGATCACCGCCGGGTAGGCATCGCCGTCGATGGTCAGCCACGGGGCGACCGCCTCGACACGCTCCTTGGGCGTGCGATTGTACAGGATCTCGGAGCCCTCACCGATCGCTCCCGAGTACAGGATCTGCGGCTCGCTGAAGACCGCCGCGTACGCCGCGCGGTTGAGCGGGTTCGAGAGGTCGATCCCGCCCTTGCCGGTGTAGCTGTAGGTCTTCTGGCCACCTGCCTGTTCGAAGTCGAGCTCCTTCTGGGGCCCGCCGACGATGGAGTACTGGGTGGTCTTCTCGCCGAAGTAGATCCGCTGCTGGTAGTCCTCGGCGAAGTCGCCGGTGGTCGGCAGACCCGACGACGTGAAGTCCGGGGTCCCCTCGGAACCTTCCTGGATGTCCGTGCCCTTGGCCGCGACCGCGCCGTAGCCGTGGGTGTAGATGAAGTGCTGGTTGATCCAGTTGCGCTGGTCGACCCGGTCGAGGTCCAGCTCACGCAGACCGATCACGGTGTCCTGGCCGTTGTACCGGTCCACGTCCAGCGTCGTCGGGAACTGGTAGTACTTACGCTCCTGCTGGAGCTGCTGGAAGGTGGGCGAGACGATGTTCGGGTCGTTCAGGCGGTAGCTGGCCGTCCCGTCGGCGGTCTTTCGCAGCTCCTCCGGGTCCCGCTTTCCTCCCTCGTCCGCGTAGTCCTCCGCCTTCACATCGGCGATCCCGTAGGCCTCACGGGTCGCGTCGATGTTCTTCTTGATGTACGGCGTCTCCTTGGCCTGCTCATTCGGCTTGACCTGGAACTGCTGCACGATCGCCGGGTACAGGCCACCGATCAGCAGGGCGGAGAGCACCATCAGGCCGAAGCCAATCAGCGGAAGCTGCCAGGTGCGCCGCCACAGGGTGGCGAAGAAGAGCACCGCGCAGATGATGGCGATGAAGAACAAGATCGTCTTGGCTGGCAGGTAGGCGTTGGCGTCGACGTACCGCAGGCCCACCCAGTTGTCGGCGTTCTTCAGGTCGCCCGACTTGACCACCAGGCCGTACCGGTCGAACCAGTACGCGATGGCCTTGAGCGCCACGAAGATGCCGAGCAGCACCGAGAGGTGCCCGGTGGCGGCCGCCGTGGCCCGCGATCCCGGCGTGGTGATCCGCAGCCCGCCGTACAGGTAGTGGGTCAGCGCGGCGGCGATCAGCCCGAGCACCGTGGCGGCGAACCCGAAGCCGAGCAGGAAGCGGTACCAGGGCAGGTCGAACATGAAGAAGCCGATGTCCATGTTGAACTCGGCGTCCCGCTGACCGAAGGCCGTGCCGTTCACCCACAGCATCCAGGTGCGCCACTGGCCCGAAGCGGAGGCACCGGCGATCAGCCCGACCAGGGCGGTGATCCCGAGCAGAATCCACTTCTTGTACGGCGCGATGCTCATGCGGTAGCGATCGAGGCTCTGCTGCTCCATCGACATGGCGCTCAGCGGCGGCCGCAGTCGGTGGGCAAGCCAGATGTTGACACCTACGGCCGCCGCCATCAGCAGCCCGAAGACGGTGAACAGCCCGATCTTGGTCCACAGGGTCCTGGTGAAGACCGAGGAGTACTCGACGGACCTGTACCACAGCCAGTCCGTCCAGAAGCCCGCGAACATGACGAAGAGCATGGCCAGGACGGCCAGCACGCCCAACGTCAGGAGCAGGTTCCGGACCCGACGGGAGGGTCGGCCCACTTTGATCCGTGGCCCGGAGGGGCCTCCGCCGCGGTCCGGCATCTGGAAAGCCAAGGTGCGCACCTCTAAGTTCGCTGTGGAGTCGCTATGGGTGGAGCAGGCTCAGCGATCGTAGAGCCCACTCATGCAACTTACCGAAGCTTTACTCAGTTCCCGTTCCCGGGGCCGAACCAGGCAGGATGTGGGTTATGCCCAACCATTCCCCCTCCGGTCCCCCGATGGCCGCGAGCCCACTCACCCGTGCCGTGCTCGAGATCGACGACTACATCGCCGGACTCGGCTGGGATCAGCCCGCGCGGCTGTTCGCCCTTGTCGACAGTGCGCGGCTGCGTACCCAGGAGCCGGGACTCGCCGAGCGCCTCGGCCTGACCGGCGACGAGTCCGCCGCCAGCCTCACCCCCATCGAGCAGGAGGAGCTCCCGGCCGGGAGCCCTCTGGACGAGTTCCTCGGCACCATCGCCTGGCCCGACGCGGTCGCTGGCTGCGCCCTCACCGTGGAGCGGATGATGCTGCCGCCGTCCGCTGAGGCCTCGGTGCCGGACGGACTGAGCGAGGCGCAGCTCGCCAAATGGGTCGCCAAGCACCCGGACCGCCAGGAGGTCCGGATGACGGTCGCAGTGCTCCGGGACGGCGCGCGCGAGTCGGCGCTGCGGCTGCGCGAGAAGGACTCCCCCACCGAGGTGCTCACCGGGGCGGACCTGGTCCCGGGGCTCGCCGACGCGCTGGCCGCGACGTTCGCCTCATAGGACGTTCGCCTCGTAGCGGGTGGCGGTGTACCCGGCGGGTTCCTCCTGCCGCGTAGACCGCCACTTTCCGGCCTGCCGACTCTCTAGCTCTCCGGCTCTCCGGCTCTCCGGCTCTCCGGCTCTAGCTTTCTGGCTCTCTGGCTGGCCTTCGGGCTCGGGCTAGCCCTTGGTGCACTGGGGCAGCTCGGAGATCTTGCCCTTGGCGATGTCCTCGACGGACTTCCGCGCGTCGTCGATCGTCTTGACCTTGACCAGGGTGAGCCCGTCGGGGACGTTCTTGAGAGCGTTGGTGCAGTTGTCCTCGGGGGTGAGGAAGTACTCGGCGCCGCTGTCGCGCGCGCCCACGGTCTTCATCCCGATCCCGCCGATCGGGCCGACCTTGCCGTCCTCGTCGATGGTGCCGGTCCCGGCGACGAACTTTCCGCCGGTGAGGTCATCGGGCGTCAGCTTGTCGACGATGCCGAGCGCGAACATCAGGCCCGCGCTGGGTCCGCCCACGTCGGGCAGCGTGATGTCGATGGTGAACGGGTACGTGTAGTCCAGGCCCGCCCGGATGCCGACGAGCGCGCGGTCGTCGTCCTCGGCCTTCTGCGTGGTGATGGTGACCTGCTTGGTCTCCGTGGGCTCCCGGTCTTCCTTCTCGGCGGCGGCCGCCTCCTTGGCCGGGACGATGGTGAAGGAGACGTCCTCACCCGGCTGGTGCTTGGTGACCAGCTTCGCCACGTCCGACGGCTCCTGCACCGCCGTACCGTCCACGTTCTTGATCACATCGCCCGCGTGCAGCTTTCCCTGGGAGGGACTGTCCTTGACGACCGTGGCGACGACCACCTGGGACTGCACGGGGATGTCCAGCTCCCGCAGGGCCGCGACCTTGGCGGACTCCTGGGACTGCGTGAACTCCTCGGCATTCTCCTGGGTCGACTCCTCCTCCGTCTTGCCGTCGGGGTAGAGCGTGTCGTGCGGCACCACGAGGTTGTCGTCCGCCAGCCAGCCGTAGAGCGCCTTGAACAGGGTCATCGTGTAGTCGGCGCTGGTGACCCGGACGGTGGTCATGTTGAGATTGCCGGTCGTCTCGTAGGACTCACGTCCGGTGATCTTGATGACCGGCTCGCCGCGCTTCTCACCCAGGGTGTTCTCCGTCGGTCCCGGGCTCATCTCCGAGTACGGCGTCTGGATGAGCAGTCCCGCGATCAACAGGGCGATCAGCATCAAGGTCGAGGCGAGCATCGTCGCGGTGCGGCGTGGCATGGAATGACAGTACGGGACAGGCCTGCGCGCGCACGGTCGGGGCCGGTCCGTCGGTGGTCGGCTGCCGCGCTCCGCGCCGGGCCCCACGGCGCGCCTCAGCCGGCGTCCGAGCCCGATTCCGGCTTCTCCATGGCCGCCCGGAACCGCGCGTATCCGTCGAGCTCCGCGCCATCGCCCGTGCGGCGATGGCTGGCCGCCCAGCTACCCCACATCCCGGCGCCAACCGCAGCGACCAGCGGAATCAGCAACCACGCAAGTACTGCCACGCCGTCCTCCCGACCCCCTGAGCGAACGCAACCGACTGATCAGCAGATAAACCCTCCGCACAGTCAACGCTCACCGTCGTCTTCCGGTTACGCAACCGGAAGCCCGGCCAGAGGTGGGCGGCCATCCGGCGCAGCAGGCGCCCACCCGCCCTCCCGTCGCCCGACCACCACCCCTCAACGACAGCGCTACGCGCCGACCCATTCATCTGTGCCGTCCGAGAACGTCTGGTGCTTCCAGATCGGCACCTCGTGCTTGAGGTCGTCTATCAGCTGACGGCAGGCGGCGAAGGCCTCGGCCCGGTGCGGGCAGGACACGGCGACGACCACGGCGAGGTCGCCGACCACCAGGTCGCCTACCCGGTGCACGGCGGCCAGCGCGCGCACCGGGTGCTCGGCGACGACCTTCTCGGCCACCCGGCGCAGCTCGGCCTCGGCTGAGGGATGGCAGGAGTAGCCGAGCGCGTCGACGTCTGCGCCGCCGTCGTGGTTACGCACCGTGCCCACGAAGAGCGCGGTGCCACCCGCGGCGTCGTCACCGGCGGCCTTGAAGACCTCGTCGAGCGAGAGCGGGGTGTCGCGGATGGCAAGCAGCCGGATCGGGTCCTGTGCTGCCTGCTCGCCGGAGTGGTCATACCGTGCTGCTGCCATGTGGACCATGGTGCCGTACGGGACTGACATCGTGGAATAGCGCTTTCGACCGGCCTGCGGTCCCGGCCTATGGAGCCTCCTACAGAATTCCCCGCGGACGCCGCTACATGCCGCGCCGCTTGCGGACCTTGCGCACCAGCGCGGCGGTGCCCAGCAGCGCGACCGTCGCACCCGCCGCACCCGCGGCCGTCGCGTCCTTGCGGCCCAGCCGCCGACCGGCGACGGTGTGCCGCCCGGCGACCTCTTCGAGCAGCTCCGCGAGGACCTCCTCGTTGGTCCACCGCGGCCGCCAGCCCGCGTCGTGCAGGCCGGTGACGCTGACCACCCAGGGGTGCATCGTGTACGCCAGGTCACCAGCGGGTGACGGAGTGAGGCCGATGCGGTGCAGCCGGGCGGCGGCTCCCAGGGCGACCGCTGAGGGCAGCTCCATACGGCGGATTCCGCTGAGCTCCTCGACCTCCTCCTGCTCCAGCCATCCGTCGCAGCCGACGGCCAGTTCGCCCTCGACCTTCTCGAGCACGGCGTACTCCAGGGCGCTGCACAGGTCCTCGACGTGGCAGAACTGCCACACAGGGCGTGAATCGGCCACGACCAGCAGGCGCGGCGACTCGAAGTAACGGGTCAGCGCCGTGTCGGTGCCGCCCACCAGAACGGTGGGCCGCAGCACGGTGACATTGAGCCCGGGGTGCGCGCGGGGGGCGCGGCGGGCCAGGCGCTCGATCTCCAGGAGATCGGCCACACCGGTGGCCTCCGCGGTCGCGCGCAGCTCGGCGTCCTCGGCGAGCGGCAGCTCGTTCTCCGGGTGGGCCCCGTAGACCATCGCCGATGTGCACAGCACCACCCGGTGCACCCCGGCCGCCGCCGCGGCGGTGAGCACGGTCTGGGTTCCCCGGACGTTGTAGGCCGTACGGGCCGCGGGGTCGGTGTCCAGGTCGAGATCGACGGCGAGGTGCACGACCACGTCCGCGCCGCGCAGCTTCTCGGCAATGGCTGGATCGCGGACGTCGAGGATGTGCCACTGCGCCGCCGCGCACTCCCCTCTCCGTTCGTCGATGGCCATGACCTGCTTGATCTCGTCGGATGCGGCGAGGCGCTCGGTCAGGAGCGCGCCGACCCCGGACGCGGCACCCGTCACGGCCACGACCGGGCCACGCGCGGGCACAGAGCCGCCGGAGCGCGGTGGCTCGGCCGAGGGCTGGTGGCCGGATGTCGCGTGGGTAATAGTTGAGTGGTTTCGCGCTGCGCGAACCTGCGGATCTGGGGAACTCACCGGGCGTCTCCAGCGGTTGTCTTCAGTACGTACGTGAAAGTCACGTACGTACCAGGTGGCGTCCATCCTGCCGCAGCCCGCGAGGCAGCGGAGCACCGAGCCCCGAAGCTGCTCGGGTGTCTACGCTGGGTGGCGAAAGTCGGGCAGCCGCCGTCGGCCAGTCGGTCGACGGCCCTACGAGCCGAGGATTCCCGTGAGTGACACCCCATTCGGATTCGGCCTTCCGCCGGAGGAGCCGGACGACGGCGACGAGGGCAAGAAGAAGGACACCCCCGGTGGGGGGCAGGGCGCCGGTGGCCCGGCGGGGCCGTTCGGCTTCGGTGGTGCGGGTGGCGCCGGTGGCGACAATCCCTTCGCCGCGATGTTCGGCTCCATGAACCCGAACGACCTGGGCGCCGCCTTCCAGCAGCTGGGCCAGATGCTGTCGTACGAGGGCGGCCCGGTGAACTGGGACATGGCCAAGCAGATCGCCCGCCAGACGGTTTCCCAGGGCACCGCTGACGGCACCAAGGACGCGAGCGTCAGCCCGGCCGAGCGCTCCGGTGTCGAGGAGGCCGTACGCCTCGCGGACCTGTGGCTGGACGGCGTGACGTCGCTGCCCTCCGGGGCCGGTACGGCGGTGGCCTGGTCCCGCGCCGAGTGGGTCGAGGCGACGCTGCCGGTGTGGCAGGAGCTGGTCGACCCGGTGGCTGAGCGGGTCGGGGCCGCGATGGGTGACGTACTGCCCGAGGAGATGCAGGCCATGGCGGGCCCGCTGCTCGGGATGATGCGCTCCATGGGCGGCGCGATGTTCGGCCAGCAGATCGGGCAGGCCGTGGGCGTACTCGCGGGCGAGGTGGTCGGTTCGACCGACATCGGGCTCCCGCTGGGCCCGGCGGGCAAGGCCGCGCTGCTTCCGGTCAACATCGCGGCGTTCGGCAAGGACCTGAGTGTGCCGCAGGACGAGGTGCGGCTGTATCTGGCCCTGCGCGAGGCGGCCCACCAGCGGCTCTTCGCCCATGTGCCGTGGCTGCGCTCGCATCTGTTCGGCGCGGTCGAGGGCTACGCGCGCGGCATCAAGGTTGACACCTCCAAGCTGGAGGACGTGGTTGGCCAGTTCGACCCGCAGAACCCCGAGGAGCTGCAGAGCGCGCTGCAGCAGGGCATGTTCCAGCCCGAGGACACCCCGGAGCAGAAGGCCGCCCTGGCCCGTCTGGAGACGGCGCTCGCGCTGGTCGAGGGCTGGGTGGACGCGGTGGTGCACGAGGCCGCCAAGGACCGGCTGACCTCGGCTTCGGCGCTGCGCGAGACGCTGCGCAGGCGCCGTGCCACCGGCGGCCCGGCGGAGCAGACGTTCGCGACGCTGATCGGGCTCGAACTGCGGCCGCGTCGACTGCGGGACGCTTCGCGGCTGTGGGCGTCGCTGACCGACGCGCGCGGGGTGGACGGCCGGGACCACCTGTGGGAGCACCCGGACATGCTGCCGACCGCCCAGGACCTGGACGACCCGGACGGCTTCGTCCACCACGAGCAGCTGGACTTCTCCGAGCTGGACAAGATGCTCGGCGAGGCGGCGGGCGGCGGCCCCAAGGCCAAGCCTGACGCCGAGAAGCCGGACCTCAAGAAGGACGACGACGGCAAGGGCGACGACGGCAAGGGCGACGACGGCAAGGGCGACGACGGCAAGGGCGACGACAGCGAGTGAGCCTGCACGACGACGCCGTCCTCGTACTGAAGGGCTACGAGGACCAGGAAGAGCTGACCCGGATCTATCTCGACCATCTGGCCGCCCACCCGGACGGCATGTGGAAGTCCTGCGAGTCCGGGCATCTGACGGCGAGCGCCCTGGTCATCGACCACGCGCGGGGGCGCGTCCTGCTGACCCTGCACAAGAAGCTGCGGATGTGGCTGCAGATGGGCGGACACTGCGAACCCCAGGACGCCACCCTCGCCGACGCCGCGTTGCGCGAGGCCACCGAGGAGTCGGGAATCTCCGGGCTGACTCTGCTGCCCGGTGGCCCGGTGACGCTGGACCGGCATCCGATCCCGGCGCCCTGTCACTGGCACCTCGATGTGCAGTACGCCGCGCTGGCTCCGGCCGGTGCGGTCGCGGAGATCAGCGAGGAGTCGTTGGATCTGCGCTGGTTCGCCCACGACGAGGTGGCCGATGTGAGCGACGCGTCGGTACTGCGGCTGGTGGCGGCCGCGCGCGCACGCCTTGAGGCGTAGGGGGCATGGGTAAGGGGCGGTCGCCCATGCGACCGCCCCTTACCTCACCTCGTTCGACCTACCTCGTTCGACCTACGTGTTCGCCCCCGGTGGGGTCAGCTCCAGGCGTTGCCCTGGTTCTGGCCGTGTACGCCCTGCTGGCCCATGCCGAACTGCGCGGCCAGGCCCTGCCCCTGAACCATCGCGTTCTGCGGCGGCAGCATCTCGCTGGGCTGGACGAGGGCGAAGCCCTGCCCCATAAAGCTGAGCTCCCAGCCCTCCCCCGTGTTGCCACGGCGGCGCCAGACGCCGGACGAGCTCGTCTGGGACTGCATCTGCACCCGCAGCGACGTGGACCAGGCAACCACCGCGTCAGCGTCGGCGTTGACGTACTTCTCGGGTGTCACCTGCATCATCAGGGGCTGCCCCGAGGTCATCAGGGCCACCTTGCCCTGTCCGCTGATGGCCAGGTTGTACTTGCCGGAGCCGGAGATCCCGTACTGGCTGTCGACGTTGATGACGTCCCAGTGCAGATGCGAGTCCAGGGCCAGGACGTAGGCGCCGTCGACGGTCAGACCATCGTGATCCACATCGACGATGTGGATGCTCTGGGCGAGATTGGCGAGGTAGACGGTGCCCTGCCCTGAGCAGCGCATCAGGCTCAGGCCCTCGCCCGTCATGGCGCGGGCCCGCTGCTGGCCGCCGGTCTGGTACTCGCCGTCGAACTCGAGCATCCCCTGATAGGCGACCATGCTGCCCTGGCGGGCCAGGATGTCCTCGTGGCCGTTCAGGGAGACGCGCAGCAGTTTGTCGTTCTGGAGCGCGTAGCGGTCCTGGCTCTGGACCTCTGTGTGTGCGAAAAGCGGGCTCTGCATGGTGTGTTCGCTCCCCTCAGCCGCGTGCCCGGAGGCGGTCGGCGCTGTCCTCGCTGGGCTGTACGACGACGAACCCCTGGCCCGAGAAGCCCAGCTGGTAGGCCTCGCCGCTGCCGCGGCCGATGATCGATGAGGCCTTGAAGCTGCGCTTGCCCTTGACCTTGAGGTTCGTGGACCAGGCGACGAGGGCGTCCGGGTCGACATAGGTCTCGTCCTCGCCGCGGCCGCAGTCGACCACGATCGGGATGCCGCGGGAGGTCAGAGCGACCCAGCCGGTGCCCGAGATCGAGACGTTGAACAGCCCCTGTCCGGCGAACTTGGCCATGCCCTTGACCCGCTCGACCTGCCACTGGAGCTGGGCGTCGAAGGCCAGCACGTTGGTGCCATTGACGGAGAGGCTGTCGCCCGCCAGGTTGAGGACGACGACATCGGCTCCGTAGTCCGCGAGGTAGAGCAGTCCGTCACCGTGGCAGCGCATCAGCGGGGCGCCTTCTCCGGTGAGCCACTGGGAGGCCATCTGACGGACGGCGGGCGGATTGGGCTCGTACTGCACAAAGCCCTCGTACGCGACCATCGAGCCGGTGCGGGCGAAGAGGTCGTGGCCGCTCTGCATGGCGACCTTGAGCATGTTGCTGCCGTGGTTCTCCATGCGCTGGGCAGGTGGGGTCGGGGCGAAGCCCGCGATCGGCTGCTGAGTCATGACGGGCTCCTCAGACCTCGTAGGGCTGGACGACGATGAAGTTGCCGGGCGCGCCGCGGAACTGAAGGTTCACGCTCTCGCCGCTGTGTCCGGGGTAGGCCTGTCGGCGCAGCCGCACCTGGCTGGAGACGATCACCTGTGAGGCGGCCGACCAGGCGACCACGGCGTCGGCGTCCGCGAAGGTCGTCGGGGTGACCGGGAGGACGACCGGGGTGCCCTTGGTCTTCACGACGACGGTGCCGGTGCCCTGGAACTGCATGGTGTAGAGCGCGCCACCGGGGATGCCGTGGCCCTCGATGCGGCGCACCTCGTGCTGCAGCGCCTCGTCGAAGGCGAGGACGTTCTCCGCGGAGACGCAGATCGCGTCGCCCTGGAGCTCGATGGGGTGCAGATACGCGGCGTCCTCGGCGAAGAACACCTGACCGCCGCCGGTGCAGCGCATGAGCTGCATTTCCTGGCCGGTGGCGTTGCCGGTGATACGGCCGCTGAATCCGGCGCCCTTGTAACTGAAGTCGACCTTGCCCTGGTAGAGGACCATGCTGCCCTGCCGGGCGAGGACGGGTTGCGGGTCGACGCCGAGGTCGGCGCGGGCGAGTTGGCCGTTCTGCAGGGCCCAGCGCTGGCCGGTGGGCGCCTCGCGGTACTTCTCCAACGTGACGCCGAGTCCGGCGCCAGGGCCCTGGGGCATTCCCTGGGGCATCCCGTGAGGCGCACCCTGCGGCATCTGCTGCGGCATCTGCTGCGGTGGCATCCCCTGGGGCTGTCCGTACGGGGCCGGGGCTGGGGTGGGGGCCGGGGGCTGGCCCGGGGCCTGGCCGAACTGCGGCTGCTGGGGCGGCTGGCCGTACGGGGCGGGAGGTGGCGGCGAGGGCGGCGGCGTGGCGCCGCCCTGGGGGGCCAGCGGCACAGCCATCATCGTCGGCGCGCCGTGCATGTCCGGTGCGGCGGGAGCGGGCGCGGGCGCCGGGGGGGCCTGTGCCGGAGGCGGTGCGGCGGGCTGTCCGGGTACGGGCGCCGCTGGGGCGGGCTGGGCGGGCGCGCCGAAGGACGGGGCGGGAGCAGCGGCCTGTGCTGGCGGGGCGAAGCCGGGGGCGGCGCCCTGCGGCTGCTGGGGAGCGGCCGGTTCCTCCTCGGCGACCTCGCCGCCGAAGTTCTTCAGCAGCGCCTCGAGCCCGCCGTCGAAGCCCTGACCGATCGCGGCGAACCGCCAGACGTCCTTCATATAGAAGTCGCCCAGCATCACGGCGCGTTCGGTGGAGAACTCCGAGCCGTCGAAGGAGTACCGGACCACCTCCTCGCCACCCGCGACGATCCGGATGTACCCGGGACCGATCTGGGACATCTGGCCCGCGCCGTCGAGCGTCGCGGTGAACGACAGCCGCTGGATCTGCGGCGGAACGCGGTCGAGCGTCACTCGGAACGACTCGGTGTCACCCGCCTGGGCTCCCAGCAACTGCAGGGACTCCTCGGGGGACTTCGGCTGGTTGAAGAAGATGAAGTAGCGGTCGTCCGAGAGCTGCTCGGAGGCGTCCAGACCAAAGCAACTGATGTCGAAGGTCAGCCCCGGACCGGAGATCTGCACACCGACGTACAGATCCGTACCTGCGGTGAGGTCGCTCACTTTGGCCTTGTGGCCTCGTTGGAATTGCCTGCTCATGCGTACCTACCGTTCCCCACTCCTGACTGTGAACCCGGCACGCCAGGCTAACGGCAAGCAGCGACAACGAGCCAAGCCGGGACATGCTCGGTACAGAACCGTCGCTCAGACCGCCGCTCAGACTGTCTCACTCGTCGCGTGCGGCGGGCAGATGCGGCAGCCGGTCGGCCGCGACCACACCTTCGAGGAATCCGCGGGCCCGCTCGGTCCGTGGGTACGCCTCAAGGAGCTGCCAGAACCCGGCGCCGTGCCCGGGCACCAGCAGGTGCGCCAGCTCGTGCAGGAGGACGTAGTCGACGACGTACTCGGGCATGCCCTGCAGCCGGTGGGAGAGCCGGATGCTGCCTTCGGCAGGAGTGCACGAGCCCCAGCGGGTGTTCTGGTTGGTGACCCAGCGGACCGAGGTGGGCCGGGCCCGGCTGTCGAAGTACTGCTCGGACAGTTGCTCCGCGCGCTCGGCCAGTTCGGCGTCACCGAGCAGCCGCTTGCTCTCTTGCGCGGCCAGCTTGTCCAGCATGACGCCCACCCAGCGTTGTTCCTCCGCCTCGGACATCCGGGCGGGGATGAGCACGATGGTGCGGTCACCCTCGCGGTACGCGGAGACCGTTCTCCGTCGCCGTGCGCTTCTGCGCACCTCGACCGCGCTCACCGCTGAGCCGCGTGGCGGCGGGCTTGTCGCGCTGCGCTGCGGGCTTCCGGCATGCAGTGGATCGGCGGGCACGCCCTGACGTTACCCGCTGGCAGCCGGGGAAGTCCTCACTCCGCGGGGGTTCGCGACCGATCGACCGGCCACACGCATGGCTTGTATGACCATCACCCACCGCCTGTGGATAACTTCGCGCGGACTCTCGGCCGGACGGGCAAGCTGAAGGCGGATCGCAGGTAAGGCGCGAGCACGCACATCCGCACCATGCACGGGGGAGCGACCATGCACAACACCATCAGGCATCCCATGCTGAAGCCCGCTCTGCGGCGCGGCTGGCGGGATCTGCGGACCGCCCAGTTCGGGGTCACGCCCGCACACGCGATAGTGCTGGGACCGCTGGACACCGCCACGGCGAGGCTGCTGCACCTGCTCGACGGCACCCGCGGGCTGCCGTTGCTGCGCGAGGAGGCCAGCAGGATGGGTCTGGCCGACGGGCAGGTGGACCAGTTGCTGGCACGGCTGGTCGCGGCGGGTCTGCTGGACGACGCGACCGGCGGGGGCGAGGCGGCGCAGGCGTTGCGGGAGCGGGGTGGTCCCGCGCTGGACCGGCTGCGTCCGGACCTGGCGGCGCTGTCGATGGTCAGCCGTGAACCGGGCGGTGCGCTAGGGCGGCTGGCGGCCAGGCGCACCACGCGGGTGCAGGTCCGGGGGCTTGGGCGGGTCGGCGCGGCGGTGGCGGCGATGCTCGCCGGGGCGGGCGTGGGCGGAGTCGATGTGCGGGACGGCGGCTGTGTCGAGCCGTGGGATGTGGCGCCCGGCGGACTGCCGCCGGAATCCGTCGGGGGGCGCAGGGAGGAGGCCGCACGACGGCTGGTGCGTCGATGCGCACCCGGCCGGCTCCCCCGGCTGATACGGCCAGGGCGCTCGGCGTCCGCGCCAGGGCCAGGGCCGGGCAGACAGCCACGTACGGAGCCCGGGTTCTCGCTGGTCGTACTGGCGCCGCGGGAGGGACTGGACGGATACGCACCCGATCCGGCCGCCGCCGAGCACCTCATGGCGGCCGGGACACCTCACCTGTACGCGGGGGTGATCGAGGGCACGGGCGTGGTGGGGCCGCTCGTCCTGCCGGGCGCGTCGGCCTGCGCGAACTGCCTCGAACTGGGCCGTGCGGAGCGTGATCCCGACTGGCCGCGGCTGGTGGCGCAGTGGCGCTCGGGCCCGTCGCGGCCCGTGCCCTCTGGTGAGCTCGCGCTGTCGACGGCGGTGGCGGGGCTGGTCGCGGGCCACGCCCTGGCCTTTCTGGACGGGGAGTCACCGGCGAGCACGGGGGCGCGTTGGGAAGCGTCCCTGCCCGATCTGGCCTGGTCGGTGCGGCGAGTGGAGGCGCATCCGGACTGTCGATGCGGAGCGTCTGGGGGTGGTGAGGGGGGCAGCCATGACGTTCGGGAGCAGCACGAGACAATGGCCGGGTAACCGCCCGACAGGGCGCGGCTGTCTGGGTTTTGGAGGGGCGTATGTCTGATCTACCCCGGAAAGCGGTCACCCGTACCGCCAAGCTGGCCGCGCTGCCGCTCGGCATCGCAGGCCGGGCGACATGGGGTCTGGGCAAGCGGATCGGCGGCATGTCGGCCGAGATCGTGGGGCGTGAGCTGCAACAGCGCACGGCGGACCAGCTGTTCAAGGTGCTCGGTGAGCTCAAGGGCGGCGCCATGAAATTGGGGCAGGCGCTGTCCGTTTTCGAGTCCGCGCTTCCCGAGGAGGTCGCCGGGCCCTACCGGGCCGCGCTGACCAAGCTGCAGGAAGCGGCGCCGCCGATGCCCACCAGCACGGTCCACTCGGTGCTGACGGAGCAGCTCGGTACCGACTGGCGGGAGCGGTTCCTGGAGTTCGAGGACAAGCCGTCGGCCGCGGCGTCCATCGGCCAGGTGCACCGGGCCGTCTGGCACGACGGGCGGGAGGTCGCGGTCAAGGTCCAGTACCCGGGTGCTGGGGAGGCGCTGATCTCGGACCTCAACCAGCTCGCCCGGTTCTCCCGGGTGCTGGCGCCGCTCGTTCCGGGGATGGACATCAAGCCGCTCATCGCCGAGCTGCGTGACCGGGTGTCGGAAGAACTCGACTACGGCCTGGAGGCCCAGGCTCAGCGGGCGCACGCCGAGGAGTTCGCCGCCGACCCGGATGTGCGGGTGCCCGATGTGGTGCACCAGGCGGAGCAGGTGCTGGTGACGGAGTGGATCGACGGGATACCACTCGCCGAGGTGATCACTGACGGCACGGACGAGCAGCGCGACCGTGCGGGGCAGTTGCTGGCCCGGTTCCTGTTCTCGGGGCCCGCGCGTACCGGGCTGCTGCACGCCGATCCTCACCCGGGGAACTTCCGGCTGCTGCCGATAGGCGCGGAAGGCGAGGACGGGTGGCAGCTGGGGGTGATGGACTTCGGCACCGTGGACCGGCTCCCCGGCGGGCTGCCGCAGCCGATAGGTGAATCGCTGCGCATGGCGATCGACGGTGAGGCCGACGCGGTGTACAGCAAGCTGCGCCAGGAGGGGTTCATCAAGGAGTCCATCGAGCTCGACCCGAACGAGGTCCTGGACTGCCTGCTGCCGATGATCGAGCCGGTGTACGCCGAGGAGTTCGACTTCAGCCGGGAATGGCTGCGCGCGCAGGCGACGCGGATCGGTGACCCCCGCAACCCCGCCTACCAGATGGGCAAGCAGCTGAATCTGCCGCCGGCGTATCTGCTGATACACCGTGTGACGCTCAGCACGATCGGGGTGCTCTGCCAACTCGGCGCGCGGGTGCGGCTGCGGGACGAGCTGGAGGCGTGGGTGCCCGGGTTCCTGGCTGAGGCGCCGGGAGTGGCGGACAAGGCCGGACCGGAGGCGGAAGCCACCGCCGCCGGGGCCTGAGCGCGTCGCGCGGTGTGGGCCGGAGGCGGGTGGCTCACCACCAGGGGGAGTCGAGTCTGCCTTCGATCGCTCTGAGGTTGGCGCGGGCGCAGTCGTCGCAGAAGTAGCGACGGATGCCGTTCTCGACGGAGCAGGTCCAGGTCAGCTGGGGGCCTTCGGCCACGGCGCCGCAGCGGGAACACACGATGCTCTCGGCACCCGGCTGCCGCGCAGGGTGATGAGTGGGCTGGTTCACTGGGCGACGATATCGCCGCGACGGCGGATCTGGGAGCGCAACGCACCGCGGGGGCCGCTCCGTTCGGTAGCGGCCCCCGCGGGGTGGTGTGGCAGGTGCTCAGCGGCCCCCGTGCCGGGGGCCGTCAGGGCGTGCTGGTCAGTTCATGACCGCCATGGCCAGGGCACGGCGAGCCCGCAGCGACGCGCGCTCGGCGCGGCGCTGCATCCGCCGGGCGGTCACCAGGCTCAACGCCCGGCGCTCGGTCTCGGCCGCGCGCAGTTGGTCGTGCATATGCGCACGGGCCAGGGCTTCTGGTTGGAGTTGCATTTCTCGGGTCCTGTTCTGGCGCGAGGCGTTCGCACCGGTGTGGCTGGTATCGGGGGTCGCGGAGCCGACGGGCTCACAGCTGACGGGCTTCATCGGGGCCTGCTTCATGGGGTCGTGCGTGTGGGGGCGGTCGATGGTTCCGGCGGCGTTCATGCGGCGACCGGGTTCTTGCGCGGGCGACCACGCGGCCGCTTGCGGGCGACGACCACGCCCTGGACGAAGAGCTCGCCGCCCCAGACGCCCCAGGGCTCACGCCGCTCCTTGGCGCCGGAGAGGCAGGCCTCCATCAGCGGGCAGGTGCGGCAGAGGGACTTGGCGTACTCGACGTCGGCCGGGGACTCGGCGAAGAAGACCTCCGGGTCGTAGCTACGGCACGGGACGGGCTCGCCAAGGTTCTCGATGGCGTCGTCGAGGGCGGTGAGCGGAGTGAGCGGGCTGAGCGAAGTCAAGGGGTTCTCCAGGCCAGGGGGCGGGTTCGTCTCTGAAGGCGGTACGGACGGGGCGTGCGTTTCGGTCTGCACGGTGGCGTCTTCCTCGTCTGGTCGTTCCGGCCGGTTGGCCGGGTGGCGGCTGGTACCAGGTACTGCTTGTCCGATGGCCCCTTCGCTCCGTCCTCCCCGTTCGGGCAAAACAGAAGGGCCGCGGATCCCGGGTGGGGTTCCGCGGCCCTGAAGGCGCCGGCCTGATCTGGATCAGGCTGGATCACTCCAGGGTTCGAGCCCGCGGTAGGCCCACATGTACTGCTGCGTCGTCTGCTTCCGGAATCCGGCACCGGCTGCCGCAAAGGCGTAGGCATGTGCCTGTGCCGTTGCTACTGCTGCCGCCGATGCCTTGGTCGGTCGCTCATTGCCCTCGCTGACCGGCAGGACCGGGAGAAGGGAGAGAAGCTCCGGGCGCGGTTCCGGACGCACGGCGCTGACGCCGGACAGACCGGTGGCCTGGATCGAGATACCGAGCGGGCAGGTGGCGACGACCGAGCGATCGACGTCGGTCATTTTGATGGTGCTGGCGTTGATGTTGATCACTGGGCTCGCCTCCTCTCGGCGTCTCGGGGACCGCTGTGAGCGGTCCGAAGGTCTTCAAGTACAGCACGGAGCCAGGGCTTCAGAGAAGTCGCTGTTCCCGTGGTTAAGAACCTATGGGGATTGTCGGGGCGGGCGCAAACTATTTTTTCGACGAGTTTGTATCAGTCGTCGTCTACGGCATCCGTGGACTCCCCAGCCAGCTCCTGACCTGCGCAGATAGCCAGCACATCGGCTCCGAAACGATCGAGCTTGCGCACCCCGACTCCCGGGATGCGGGCAAGCTCGGCGTCGGCCTCCGGCGCGGACTCGGCGATCGCCATCAGCGTCTTGTCGGTGAAGACGCAGAACGCGGGCTGCCCGAGCTGCCGCGCCCGGTCCGCGCGCCAGTCGCGCAGCCGCTCGTAGATCCCTTCGTCCATGTCGGACGGGCAGCCCTCGCAGCGCATCAGCTTCATCTCGCCCGCGTCGGTCAGGGTCCGCCCGCACACCCGGCAGGACACCGGGCCACGCGCCCCGCGCCTGGCCCGCCTCGCGCCGCCCCGTTCAACCGAGCCGGAGCCGCCGACGGAGCCGGGGGCGGTGGCAGCCGAGCCGGGCCGCAGGCCGTTCAGGAAGCGGCTGGGGCGACGCGAGGCACGGCCACCGGGCGAGCGGGACAGCGACCAGGAGAGCGACAGGTGCAGCCTGGCCCGGGTCACCCCGACATAGAGGAGCCGGCGCTCCTCCTCGACCTGTTCGTCGGTCTTGGCGTAGGTGATCGGCATCATGCCTTCGGTCAGGCCGACGACATAGACGGCGTCCCACTCCAGGCCCTTGGCCGCGTGCAGCGAGGCCAGGGTGACCCCCTGGACGGTGGGGGCGTGCTGGGCGGCGGCGCGCTCGTCCAGCTCCGCCACCAGGTCCGGCAGGGTCGCGTCGGGCTTGGCCCGGGTGAAGTCCTCAGCCAGCCGCACCAACGCCGCAAGCGACTCCCAGCGGTCCCGGACCGCCCCAGAACCGGCTGGCGGCTTGGTCGTCCAGCCCTTGGTGGAGAGCACCGCGCGGACCTGGGACGGCACGTCCACCGTGTCGTCCAGGAGGGCGTCATTGGCTCCGAAACGGGCCGCGCCCCGCAGCGCGGCGCCCGCCTCCCGCACCTCGGTGCGCTCGAAGAACCGCTCGGCGCCGCGCAGCTGGTAGGCGATACCGGCGTCGGCGAGCGCCTGCTCGTAGAGCTCGGACTGGCCGTTCGTACGGAAGAGCACGGCGATCTCGCCCGCCGGGACGCCGGAGGCGATCAGGTCCCGGATGCGGCGGGCGGTGCCTTCGGCCTCGGCGGGCTCGTCGGCGTACTCCGTATAGCGCGGGTCGGGGCCCGGCTCGCGCTGGGAGCGCAGCTCCAGGCGGTGCTCGGCGGCGCGGCCGCGCGCCTGGGCGAGCAGGCCGTTGGCGAGCTGGACGACCTGCGGGGTGGAGCGGTAGTCGCGGACCAGCTTCACCACCGTCGCCTGGGGATAGCGGCTACGGAAGTTCAGCAGGTGGTCGGGGGTCGCGCCGGTGAAGGAGTAGATCGTCTGGCTGGCGTCGCCGACCACGCAGAGGCTGTCCCGCTCACCGAGCCACAGGTCGAGCAGCCGCTGCTGGAGCGGGCTGACGTCCTGGTACTCGTCCACCACGAAGTGCTGGTACTGGGAGCGGACCTGCTCGGCGATGTCGTACCGGTCCTGTAGGACACCGACGGTGAGCAGCAGCACGTCCTCGAAGTCGATGACCGAGCGGTCCTGCTTGAGCTGCTCGTACATCGCGTAGATCTGTGAGATCTCGGCCGCGTCGCGGGGCAGGTCGCGGCCCGCCTTGGCGGCCGCGGCCGGGTAGTCGGCGGGCACGGTCTGGGTGACCTTGGACCACTCGATCTCGCCCGTCACATCACGCAGCTCGTTGCGGTCCAGGCGGATGCGGCAACGGGCCGCGGCCTCGGCGACCAGCTGGACCTTCCGTTCGACCAGCCGCGGCAGCTGCCCGCCGACCGCCTTGGGCCAGAAGTACTGGAGCTGGCGGAGCGCGGCGGAGTGGAACGTACGCGCCTGGACGCCGTGCGCGCCGAGCTGGCGCAGTCGGCCGCGCATCTCGCCCGCGGCGCGGTTGGTGAACGTGACGGCCAGCACGCTCGCGGGCTGAAGGATGCCCGCACGCACGCCGTACGCGATCCGGTGGGTGATCGCGCGGGTCTTGCCCGTGCCCGCCCCCGCGAGGACGCACACCGGCCCGTGCAGGGCGGTGGCGACCTCGCGCTGCTCCGGGTCGAGCCCGGCCAGCACGGCGTCGGGGGAATCCGGCACCTGCGGGAAGAGAGTGGAGTGCGTTGCTGCTGTCACCCTGCCATGCTGCCAGGTCGCCCGGGACCCCTGAGCCGGTTGTCCACAGGGGAGCGGCATTGTTCGTACTAATGCGGGAATGGTGGCCGGGTCCCGTACGTTCCAGTCAGGTGCGCGCCGGTATCCGCCAGCGCACCCCCTGTCCGCCAGCGCACCCAAGGAGCACCCACGACATGCAGGGCACTGTGACGATGTACAGCACCACCTGGTGCGGCTACTGCCGTCGGCTGAAGAGCCAGATGGACCGCGAGGGCATCGCGTACACGGAGATCAACATCGAGCAGGACCCTGCTTCCGCGGCCTTCGTCGAGAAGGCGAACGGCGGCAACCAGACGGTACCGACCGTGCTCTTCCCGGACGGTTCCACGCTGACGAACCCGTCGTTGGCCCAGGTCAAGCAGAAGGTCGGCGTCTGAGGCCGCGCGCCTGCGTACCTACGGAGCGCTGAACCCGCGCGCCCCGCGAGAGCCCCCGCCCTGGTGCGGGGGCTTTCGTGTGCTCAGCCGCCGGTGAAGCCGGTGGTGCCGTCCGGGAGGATCGCCTCGACCTGGGCGCCGTGCTCCACCGTGCGGCTGACCGTGCAGTGCTTTTCGTGGGTCAGGCGGACTCCGCGGGCGAAGACCTCGGCGGCGCGGCCGCCGTTCGCGTCCTCGGGGATGTCGAGCTCGTAGGTGATACGGACCTTGCCGACGCGGCCGTCGTCACCGTCGTCGCCGTCGGCGGCGGCCGGGACGGTCTCGACGACGATGCGCAGGTCGTCGTGGTCGACGGCGCGGGCGGTGCGGTCGAGCACCAGGCCGCCGCAGCCGCCCAGTGCCGCGAGCAGCAGCTCGACGGGCGTGAAGGACGGCTGGGCGCCCGCGTCGTCGGCGGCTGCCATCCGGACCTCGGCGCCACGGTCGTTACGGGCCGTCCAGTTCCGGTAGCCGGTGCGGACGGTCTCGATGCGGTAGTCGGCCATTTGGTGCCTCTCGTCCGTTTCCCGGGTCAGGGTACGGGCCGGGGCAGTGGCCTGCCGTACCAGAGCTCGATCAGCCGGGCCGCGATGGAGATGCCGTACGGCGGCAGGACCTCGCCGGACTCGAAGGCAGCGGCGAGTTCGTCACGGGAGAACCAGCGGGCCTCCTCGATCTCCTCGCCGTCGACCGTGATCTCCGACGAGGTCGCCCGTGCCATGAAGCCCAGCATCAAGCTGGACGGAAACGGCCAGGGCTGGCTGGCCACGTACTCGACCTCGCCGACCTTCACGCCCGCCTCCTCCCAGACCTCGCGGCGGACCGAGTGCTCGATCGACTCGCCGGGCTCGACGAAGCCCGCCAGGGTCGAGAAGCGGCCCTCCGGCCAGTGCACCTGGCGGCCGAGCAGCGCGCGGTCGTGCTCGTCCGTGACCAGCATGATCACGGCCGGGTCGGTACGCGGGTAGTGCTCGGCACCGCACGCGGGGCAGCGGCGGATGTGGCCGGCGGCCGCGATGGCCGTGCGCTCGCCGCAGCGCGAGCAGAAGCGGTGCAGGCGCTGCCAGTTCTCCAGCGCCACCGCGTGCACCATCAGACCCGCGTCCTTGGGCGAGAGCAGCAGTCCCGCCTCGCGCAGGCCCGCGGGGCGCGCGGACTGGTCCATGCGGCCGGGCAGCACGTCCTTCTGGAGCGCGAAGTAGCTGATGCCGTCCTCGTCCGTACCGAGGAAGTAGCGGTGGGTCTCGGTGACCGGGGCCTCGAAGGCCGGGGTGGTCACCAGTTCCGTACGCCCGTCGGGGGTGTCGTCGATCAGCACCTGTCCACCGGAGACCACGAAGACGCGGGTCGTGGGGTGGCTCCAGGCCGCGGCGAGCCACGCCTCGTCGAGGCGGTGGTGGGCCGCGCGGTCGATGCCGCTTGGTGCGGTCAGCGAGAGGGGCCGGTCCAGCGCCCCGTCGGCGGTGGGGGTGGTGTCGGAGGTGGTGGCGTCGACGGTGGGATCGGTGGTGGTGGAGTCCGTGGTGGTGCGGTCGGTCCAGGTGGTCACTGGTGCTTGCAACTCCCCCGATGGGATGGGTTCTCGGCAGGTGGTGCGGGTGCGGGGTGGCGCTCCATGAGCCTTACGCGGGTTCAGGGGGCCGCGGGCGCGGGCCAGTGCTCGGCGAGGTCGCCCCAGAGGTAGGCGGTGGCTTCGACGCCCTTGAGGAGCAGATCGAGCTCGACCTTCTCGTTCGGGGCGTGCCAGCCGTCGGACGGTACGGAGATCCCCAGGAACAGCACGGGGGCGGCGAGGACGTCCTGAAGGTCGGCGGCCGGGCCCGAGCCGCCCTCGCGGGTGAAGCGGACGGGCTGTTCGAAGGCGCGGCCCATGGCCCGGGCGACGGACCGCAGGGCGGGGTGTTCCAGCGGTGTCAGACAGGGGCGCGTGGCGCCGGTGAAGGTCAGCGTGTGACGGATGCCTGGCGGGATCTGCCCGGCCACCCAGTCGCGTACGGCCGCTTCGATGTGCTGCGGGTCCTGGCCCGCGACCAGCCGGAAGGAGAGCTTCAGCAGCGCCGACGACGGGATGATCGTCTTGCCGCCCGCGCCCTGGTAGCCGCCGCCGATGCCGTTGACCTCGGCGGTCGGGCGGGCCCAGACGCGCTCCAGGGTCGTGTAGCCGTCCTCGCCGTGAGCCGCGTGCGACCTGGCCGTGCGCAGCCACGCGTCCTCGTCGAAGGGGAGCTCGGCGAACAGCTCGCGCTCGCGGTCCGTGAGCGGGGTGATGCCCTCGTAGAAGCCGGGGATCGCCACGCGCGCGTGGTCGTCGTGCAGGGCCGCCACCAGGCGGGCGGCGGCGGTCGCCGGGTTCGGGACGGCACCGCCGAAGGAGCCTGAGTGGACGTCCTGGTCCGGGCCGCGCAGCTCGATCTCGCACTCGACCAGGCCGCGCATGCCGGTGCAGACGGTGGGGGTGGTCTCGGACCACATACCGGTGTCCGAGACGATCGCGACGTCCGCCGCGAGGCGGGCCCGCTGCTCTTCGACCAGGGCGCGGAAGTGTGGGGAGCCGGACTCCTCCTCGCCTTCGATCAGCAGCTTGAGGTGGACGGCGGGGGTGGTGCGGCCGGTGGCGGCGAGGTGGGCGCGTACGCCGAGGGTGTGGAAGAAGACCTGACCCTTGTCATCGGCCGCGCCGCGCGCGTAGAGGCGGTTGCCGCGGATCACCGGCTCGAAGGGGTCGGTCTCCCAGCCGTCCTCGCGGGCCGCGGGCTGTACGTCGTGGTGGCCGTAGACCAGGACGGTGGGCGCGTCCGCGTCGTCCGACGGCCACTCGGCGAAGACGGCGGGTGCGCCAGGTGTCTGCCAGACCTCGGAGGTCGGGAAGCCGATGTCCTTGAGCTGGGCGGCGAGCCAGTCGGCGCTGCGCCGCACGTCGGGCGCGTGCTCGGGCTGGGCCGAGACGGACGGGATACGCAGCCAGTCGGCGAGGTCGTCGAGGAAGGCGGTGCGGTGGGTCTCGATGTACGCGCGGACCGCGTGGACTGCGCCGCTGGCACCGCCCGCGCTGCCCGCACTGACCGCGTTGTCACTGGGCTGGCTCATGGCCTTGAGCCTAACCGGAGGCCGGGGGTGGCTCGGCGCCCGGTTCAGCCAGCAAGATGCGTTCGAGTCCCGCGCGATCCGGCAGGTCCGCTGGGCGTACGGTCTCGCCGCTGCGTACGTGGACGAACGCGGCCCGGACCGCCTGCGGGGGCAGGCCGTGCTGTTCGGCCCAGGCCAGCCGGTAGATCGCCAGCTGGAGGGGGTCGGCTGTGTGCGCGGGACCTGTCTTCCAGTCGACGATCTCGTACACGACGCGGCCGGGCTCGTCCCCGTGGTCGGTCGCGTGGTCGGCGGCGTGCTCGGCGGCGGCCTCCTCGCGGTAGACCGCGTCGATACGGCCCCGGATGACGCGGCCCGCGATCGCCAGCTGGAAGGGCGCCTCGACGCGGTGCGGGGTGCGGTGGGCGTACGGGGTGCGCTCGAAGGCCTCCTTGAGGGCTTCGAGGTCGCGCTCGTCGGCGATCTCGGCCGCGTCAGCCGCGTCGGCCGTGCTGCCCGGAAGCTCGTCGGGGTCGAGCATCGGGAGTTCCAGCGCCTCGAAGCGGGACTCCACCCAGGCATGGAACCGGGTGCCCCGGCGAGCCCCGGAGCGCGGTGGCTTGGGCATGGGCCGGGCCAGCTCGCGCGCGAAGTCGTCGGGGTCGGCGGCGAGGTGGAGGACCTGCGACGCGGTGAGGGCTGGTGGCAGGTGCACTTCACGCACCGCCTCACGGGAGCGGTGCAGCTCGGCGGCGAGCGCCTCCAAGTCACGGTCCCAGGAGTCCACGGTACGGAGCTCTTCCGGGTTGAGGCCTTCGCCCATGGGGTCGTCTGCCATGGGGTCGTCTGCCATGGGGTCGTCGCTCGTGGGGTCGTCGGCGGGGGCCTCGGCGAGGCGAGCGCCGGGCACGGGGGCGACGGGGGTGGCCGCGTCACCGGTGGGAGTTGCGGGGGACGGTACGCGGTGGGGGCGGTGTGGGGAGTAGGTGTCCCAGGCGGTGGGGTCGTCGGCCGTGGTGTGTTCGGTTGCGTAGGGGGGCTCCCCGTACGGGTCCTCGTCGTACGGGTCCTCGTCGTCTGGCGGCGGTGGCCAGTCGGGGTCGTACGCGTCGTCGACGGGCGCCGGACCCGCGGCGCCCGAGGGCGCGCGCGTCGGCGACGCCTGCGCGGCGGAGGCGCCGTGCGTCGCGGGGTGCGCCTGGTCGTGGGTGGTCGAACCGGCGGGCTCGGGCTCCGTCCCAGGTGCCACACGGGCGGGCTCGGTTCCGGGGGCCGGGAGGCGGTCCAGGTGGGCCAGTACGGCGGCCCCCGCCGCGCGACGGCGTGCCAGGGACGCGGCGTCCAGCGGGAGCGGCCAGGCGTGGTCCGTGGCGGCCTCGCGCAGGGCGGGGTTCTCCTCGTCGTCGGCGGGCGCGTCGGACCAAGCCTCGATCTCGCCGTGGCCCGCCACGCAGTGGTCGTACAGGGCGAGGAGGAAGTCCGAGGGGCCGCGGGGCTTCTTCTGGGAGGGGCCCCACCAGTGGCCGGAGCCCAGGAGGAGCGAGCGGGGGCGGGTGAAGGTCACATAGCCGAGCCGGAGTTCCTCGGTGCGCTGGTGGTCCTTCATCGCCTCGTGGAAGGCCTTCAGGCCCTTGCTGTCCCAGGCCTCGACATCGGGCAGGGTGGCCGCGTCGCCGCGCAGCGCGTGCGGCAGGACCTTCGCCTGGGCGGTCCACTTCTCGCGGCCCTGGCTGCTGGGGAAGGTCCCGGTGACCAGGCCGGGGACCACCACGACGTCCCACTCCAGGCCCTTGGCCTTGTGGGCGGTGAGCACCTTGACGGTGTTCTCACCGCCGGGCAGGGAGTTGTCCAGGCCCTTCTCGTACTGGGCCGCGGTGCGCAGGAAGGCCAGGAACGCCAGCAGTGAGGCCTGGGCGTCCTGCGCGGCGAAGGACGCGGCGACGTCCAGGAAGTTGCCGAGGGTCTCACGGCGGCGGGCGGCGAGCGCGTGCGGGGACGCGGAGAGCTCGACCTCCAGGCCGGTGACGGACAGCACCCGGTGCAGCACGTCCATCAGCGGATCGGCCAGGGAGCGACGCAGGTCACGCAGCTCGGCGGCGAGGCGCGCGAACCGTACGCGCGCGTCGGGCGAGAACGGCAGATCGTCAGCGCTGCCACCGCCGCTCCCCCCGCCACTCCCGCCGCCGCCCGCACCGTCCAGGAACGTGTCCAGGGCATCGGCGAGCGAGATGATCTCGGACGGGTCGACGCCTTCGACCGCCTCGGCCAGACGGCGGTCCCGCTCGGCCTCGGGGGCGTCATCGGCGTCTACGCGCGCGTGCCGCACGAGCAGCCGGGCGCGCCGCCCCAGCAGCGCGAGGTCACGCGGGCCGATGCGCCAGCGCGGGCCGGTCAGCAGCCGTACCAGCGCGGCGTTCGCCCCGGGGTCCTGGAGCACCTCGCAGACGGCGACGAGGTCGGCGACCTCCGGGAGGTGCAGCAGCCCGGACAGGCCGACCACCTCGACCGGGATGTCGCGGGCGACCAGTGCCCCCTGAATCTGTGCGAAGTCGGTCGCCGTGCGGCACAGGACGGCGATCTCGCCAGGTGCCGTGCCCGTGGCCACCAGGTGGGCGATGGAGTCCGCGAGCCAGTCGAGCTCTTCGGCGTGGGTGCGCAGCAGGGCGCAGCGCACGACGCCCGCCTGCTCCTCGCCGGGTGCCGGGCGCAGCGCCTCGACGCCCTCGTGCAGGGCGCGCAGCGGGGCCGCCATACCGTTGGCCAGGTCGAGCAGACGGCCGCCGCTGCGGCGGTTCTCGCTGAGTGCGTACCGGTCGGCGGGGCGGCCGTCGGCGTGCGCGAAGTGCTCGGGGAAGTCGTCCAGGTTGGCGACGGACGCGCCGCGCCAGCCGTAGATCGCCTGGCAGGGGTCGCCCACGGCGGTCACCGCATGGCCGGTGTCGCCGCCGAACAGGGAGGCGAGCAGGATGCGCTGGGCGACGGAGGTGTCCTGGTACTCGTCCAGGAGGACGACCCGGAACTCGTCCCGCAGAATCCGTCCGACCTCGGGCCGGGTGCGGGCCAGGGTCGCGGAGAGGGCGATCTGGTCGCCGAAGTCGAGCCGGTCGTCGGCGCGCTTCGCCGCGCGGTACCGGCCGGTGAGCTCGGCGAGCTCCAGGCGGGCGGCGGCGGCTTCGGGGACCTTGCGCAGGTCGGCGTTGCCGAGCTTGACGCCGTCCAGGGCGGCGAGGAGCTCGGTGTCGTACGCGCGCAGTCGCTCGGGGCTCGTGAGGTGCTCGGCGAGCTCGCCGTCCAGCGCGAGGAGGTCGCTGACCAGGTCGGCGAAGGAACGGGTCAGCGACGGGTACGGCCCGGGCGCCTCGCGCAGGACGCGCGCGGCGAGCTGGAAGCGGGTGGCGTCGGCGAGCAGCCGGACCGTCGGCTCCAGGCCGATGCGCAGGCCGTGGTCGGTGAGCAGGCGGCCCGCGAAGGAGTGGTACGTGGAGATGACCGGCTCACCCGGGGGGTGGTCGGGGTCGATGGCGTCCGGGTCGGTGACCCCGGCCTTGACCAGCGCGGTCCGTACGCGCTCGGCGAGCTCGCCCGCCGCCTTGTTGGTGAAGGTCAGCCCGAGCACCTGCTCGGGCGCGACCTGTCCCGTGCCGACCAGCCACACCACGCGCGCGGCCATCACCGTGGTCTTGCCGGACCCGGCTCCGGCCACGATGACCTGCGGGGCGGGCGGCGCGGTGATGCAGGCCGTCTGCTCCGGGGTGAACGGGATACCGAGGAGCTCTTTGAGCTGCTCGGGGTCGGTGATACGTACGGACACCCCAGAGAGGCTAGCGGCGGCCACTGACAACCGGGGCTCGCCGGATGCCGGTGACCGCTGTGACGTCCTGGGTCAGGAGCCCTTGATGAGGTCCTTCAGTTCTGAGATCTGGTCCGCCGGTGGGGCGGTGACCTGGAACTTCTTTCCGAAGTCGGAGATCGTCAGCGTGGTCGGCCCGGTGGCGCTCTTGCTGTCGATCCGTACGAAGTACGGATCGCCCTCGGTCGCGACGTGGTATGTGACCTTCTCGCCGCTGGCCCCGTCCTTGACGAGGGTGGCCGTCTTCTTGCCGTTGACCTCGGAGTCGTCGCCGCGTTCGGCGCCCTTCAGGTCGGATGCCTTGAACATGGCGTCCAGGTCGCAGGTGGCCTTGGCCTGCTCGTCGGGGGCCTTCAGCCACTTGCCCTCGGACTTCTTGGCGGCCTCCTTGTCGCCCCCCAGGACGCGCTCGCGGTAGGCATCGCCGCCCCTGGTGTAGGACGCCTTGTCCACGGCGATCAGCTCGACCTTGCCGACGTCCGCCATGTCCATGGTGCCCTTGCAGACGCCCGACGCGGCGACCTCGTAGCTGACCTTGCTCTGCTTGCCGTTCTCGGTCGCGTTGATGTCGATCTTGAGGGACTTGGCTCCGCTGGTGGCCTCGCTGGCCTCCTTGGCGATGGCGTCGGCGCTCTTGCCGTCGAACGCGTCCTTGGCGTCGTCGCTCGCGCAGCCGGTGACGCCGACGAGCGCGGCCGCGCAGACCACCGCCGCCGCCAGGTACTTCCGGTGGGCTGCCATGTGTTTCTCCTAGCCGATACGTCGGTCGTGTTCGTCGGTCGTGTTCGTCTGTCGGTTGTCTTCGCGAACCTCGGGCACTTTACGGGGGTTCCGGACCCCGGGCCCGGCTCCCCCGTCTCCGTGTGAACGGGATCACCCGGTGTGGGGTCACCCCATCCGGCACCCCCCGTCCGGGTTACTCGACGATGTGGCGGCCCTCCGGCCGGGCGCTGCACGAGGCACGGAAGGCGCAGTGGGTGCAGTGCTGGCCGGTGGCCGGGGTGAAGCGTTCGTCGAGCACCTTGCCCGCCGCTGTGGCGAGCAGCTCGCCGACCCAGTCGCCGGACAGCGGCTCCTGGGCCTGCACCTTCGGCAGGGTGTCGCCGCCGTCGCGTTTGGCCGCGGCCTGGCGCAGCTGCACCAGTTCGGCGCCGCCGGGCGGCGGGCGCAGACCGTCGAAGGACTCGTCGAGCGCGCCCTCACGGACGGCCAGCTGGTAGACGGCGAGCTGGGGGTGGCGGGCGACGTCGGCGGCGGTGGGCGCGTGCTTGCCGGTCTTGAAGTCGACCACGTAGGCGCGGCCCTCGGCGTCGGTCTCCACACGGTCCATGGAGCCGCGCACCCGTACCTCGTACGGGCCCGCGCCAAGGGTCACATCGAAGTCCCGCTCGCTGGCGAGCGGGGTGCGGCCCGCGCGGTCGCTCACATGCCACTGGAGGAAGCGTTCAAGCGCCACGCGCGCGTGGTCTTTCTCCTGAGCCGACTTCCAGGGGGCGTCGAAGGCGAGCGCGTCCCAGACCGAGTCCAGCCGCTCCATGAGGACGGCGAGGTCGGCGGGGGTACGGCCGGACGCGACCTCGTCGGCCAGTACGTGGACGACGTTGCCGAAGCCCTGGGCGGCGGTCGCCGGGGCGTCCGCCTTGACCTCGCGGCCGAGGAACCACTGGAGGGAGCAGGTGTTGGCGAGCTGGTCCAGGGCGCTGCCGGAGAGTGCGACGGGCCGGTCCCTGTCCCGTAGCGGGATCTCGCTGTGCGTCGGCTCGTACATGCCCCACCAGCGGTACGGGTGCGCGGACGGCACGAGGGGGCGGCCCTCGTCGTCGCTGAGCGCGGCCAGCCGGGCGAGGCGCCGCGCGGCGGCCTCGCGCAGGGGGCCGGAGACCCGGGGGTCGACGGTGGTGGCGCGTAGCTCGGCGACGAGCGCGGCGACGGACAGCGGGCGGCGGGGGCGGGCCGTGACGTCCTTCGGGGTGACGCCAAGTTCGGTGAGGAAGCGTGAGGGCTGGTCGCCGTCGTCCGCCGGGGCCTTGACGGCGGTGACGACCAGGCGCTCACGCGCGCGTGTGGCGGCGACGTAGAACAGGCGGCGCTCCTCGGCGAGCAGCGCGCCGGGGGTGAGCGGCTCGGCGAGACCGTCGCGGCCGATCCGGTCCGCTTCGAGGAGCGAGCCGCGGCGTCTGAGGTCCGGCCACAGGCCCTCCTGGACGCCCGCGACGACCACGACGCGCCATTGCAGGCCCTTGGCGCGGTGTGCGGTCATCAGGCGTACGCCGTCAGGGCGTACGGCGCGCTGGGTGAGGGTGTCGGCGGCGATGTCCTGCGCCTCGACCTCCTCGAGGAAGTTGAGGGCGCCACGGCCACCGGTGCGCTCCTCCGCGCGCGCCGCGGTCGCGAACAGGGCGCACACCGCGTCGAGGTCGCGGTCGGCGTTGCGCCCCGCCGCGCCGCCGCGGTGTGCGGCGCGCTGTAGGCGGTTTGGCCAGGGGGTGCCGTTCCACAGCTCCCACAGGGCCTCTTCCGCCGTGCCGCCCGCGGCGAGCAGCTCGCGGGCCCCGCGGAGCAGTTCGCCGAGGCGCTGCGCGCCGCGCGCGTAGGTGGGATCGTGCGCGGTCAGCCGCTCCGGCTCGGCGACCGCCCGCGTGAGCAGTTCGTCGGACGGCGGCGGCAGACGATTCCCGGCGGCCCGCTCCTCCTCGCGCAGCGCCCGCCCCAGCCGACGCAGGTCAGCGGCGTCCAGCCCGGCGAGCGGAGAGCCAAGCAACGCGAGAGCGGTCTCGGTATCCAGCCATGACCCGGCAGCCTCCGGGGCGGGTTCTGGGGCTGCGGCGGTGGCGGTGGCTGTCGCCGTGGCAGTGGCGGCGGTAGCGGTGGCGGTGGCGGCTGCGCGGAGGGCCGTCAGGAGGGGGGCGACCGCTGGCTCGTGGCGCAGGGGAAGGTCGTCGCCGTCGATGTCCAGGGGGACGCCCGCCGCGGTGAGGGCGCGGCGGACCGCTGGGATGGTGCGGCCGCCCGCGCGGACCAGGACGGCCATGTCGCGCCAGGGGACGCCGTCCTCGAGGTGGGCCCGGCGGACGATGTCCGCGATGTTGTCGAGTTCGGTGCCGGGGGTGGGGTACGTGTAGACCTCCACCGTGCCGCCGTCCCTGACCGGGGTCAGCTCACGGTGGCGGCGGACCCGCTCCGCGGGCAGCCGGGTCATCGGCATCCGGCGCGTGACCAGGCGGGTCGCGGCCAGCAGCCCCGCGCCCGCGCGGCGCGACGTGGTCAGGACCTCGACCGGCGCCGGGCTCCCGTCCGCGCGGCGGAAGGCGTCGGGGAACTCCAGGATGCCGTTCACATCGGCGCCACGGAACGCGTAGATCGACTGGTCCGGATCGCCGAACGCGACCAGGGTCCGCCCGCTGGACCGCGTCGCCCGGCCGCCCGGCGCGAGGCCGGTCAGCGCGTGCAGCAACCGCACCTGGGACGGGTCGGTGTCCTGGTACTCGTCGACGTACACCGCGTCATAGCGGGCGGTCAGCTGCGCGGCGACCTCGGCGCGGCGGGCCAGCAGCACCGCGCGGTGGACCAGCTCCGCGTAGTCGAGTACGCCCTGCGCGTCGAGCACGTCCAGGTACTCGGCGAGGAAGGCCGCGGCCGCGTCCCAGTCCGGGCGTCCGATACGGCGGGCGAAGTCGGCCAGCGCCCCGGGGCCGAGCCCCAGCTCACGGCTGCGCGCCAGCACCGCGCGCACCTCGTCCGCGAACCCGCGCGTCGTCAGGCACGCCCGCAGCTCGTCAGGCCACCGCACGCGCGCGTGGCCGTCTTTCGCCAGCTCCACCTCACCGGCCAGCAGCTCACGTACGACGACGTCCTGCTCCGGGCCCGAGAGGAGGCGGAGCGGCTCCCTGAACAGATCGGCGTCCTGGTGCGCACGGACCAGCGCGTAGCAGAACGAGTGAAACGTGGTCGCCTGCGGAGCGGACGCCGCCCCGATCCGCAGCGCCATCCGATCCCGCAGCTCGGCCGCGGCCTTGCGGCTGAAAGTCAGCACCAGCACACGCTCCGGGTCCGTACCCTTGGCAATCCGCGCGGCCACGGCCTCCACCAGCGTGGTGGTCTTCCCCGTTCCCGGACCGGCCAGCACCAGCAGCGGGCCGTCCACATGGTCAACCACAGCCCGCTGACCCGCGTCCAGACGAGGGGGGCCCGCCTGGATCGGCGGTGTGCGCACCAGTCGGTACGCGCTGGGGCTCCCCTGCCGTGCGGAGGGGTGCGGCAGGCGCCGAGTGGAAGAAGAGGAGCTCACTGTGGTTCGCCGGTCCTGGTGGGTGTACGGGGTGCGGAGCGGCCCCGCGCGCGGTGGCGGCCTGGTGACCGTGGGGCGCGGGGCGTCCGGTGTGCGGGGCGGCGGTGGAGTGACCGCCGGGCTCGACGCTACGCCAGTCGGGGGGTGGGATGCGGCGCTTCGGCCGCCTTCGCCAGTTCGCCCGGACGGGCCACCGATCGCCCGTACGGGGTCGGGATGGCGGAAGCTGTCAGGTGTGAACCTGCCCGCCGCCGTCCGCCCCGCCGTCGTCTGCCTCGCAGCCGTCCGCCCCGCCGTCGGGCGCCCCGCCGCCGTCACCGCCACCCGCGCCGTCCCAGCGCGCCCGGCGCATGTCGATGCGGTGCCCGCCGTCGCCCGTGGTCCGCAGCGGGGTGGCCTCGGCGCGGTACCGCTCCAGGGCGCGCACCTCGTGGCTGGGCAGCGGTACGCCGTCCGCCCGGACCACGCGCCACCACGGCACGGCCCCGCCGTAGAGCGCCATCACACGCCCCACCTGGCGCGGGCCGCCCGCGCCGAGCCACTCGGCGATATCTCCGTACGTCATGACGCGCCCGGCCGGGATCAGCTCCGCGACCTCCAGGACCCGCTCCGCGTACTCCGGCAGCTCTGGCGGTTCCGACGGGCGCTGCTCGCTCATCCGACTTATCCTTCCGTAGCCTCATCAGTATTCCGACAGTGTGGCCAGCAGCACATCAGGGCCCACGAACGCCCCCTCGAGGCCACGTCCCACGACGGGTCGTGCCACCATCGTGCGGGCGGTGACTGGTGATACGAAAGCAAGAAGAGACAGAGCGGACTCAGGGCGAGCCGTCTCGCGACAGCGAGCGCACCCCTGAGGCTCTGCCGCGCCCGGACCGCGACGACTGCGACCACCGCGACCACCGCGACGACCGCGACGACCAAGGGGAACGGGGCGAACCCGAAGCCCGCATCGACCAGCTAGAGCGCGACGAGCCCCTGCTGCCCGCACGCGTCCACCGACCGTCCGACCTGATGCGGATGCTCGTCGGCCTCCTCGGGATCGCCCTGGTGCTGGCCATCGCCGGGTTCGCGCACGGCACCGCCGCGGGCCTCGAAGAGGACATCACCAAGGGGACCGGGCGGGCTCCCGACCTGCTGAGCAAGTTCGCCGGGCTGGCCTCCAGCATCGCCGTACTGCTGGTCCCGGTCGCCTTCGCCATCGAGCGGCTGATCAAACGCGACGGGCTGCGCATCGCCGACGGCGTGCTGGCGGCGGTCCTCGCGCACGGCGTGACGCTCGCCACCGACCTGTGGGTGACCCAGGGCGCTCCGGACGCGATCCAGGACGCCCTGACCCGCCAGTCACCGACCGGCGCCATAGGCGACCTGACCGCACCGGTGCACGGCTACCTCGCGCCCGTCATCGCCTATATGACGGCCGTCGGCATGGCCCGCAGGCCGCGCTGGCGGGTGCTGCTGTGGACGGTGCTGCTGCTGGACGCGGTGTCGATGCTGATCGTCGGCTACACCACACCGTTCTCGATCATCCTCACGGTGCTGATCGGCTGGACCGTCGCCTACGGGACGATGTACGCGGTCGGCTCCCCCAATGTCCGGCCCACCGGCCAGCACCTGCTGGCCGGGCTGCGGCACGTCGGCTTCCACCCGATCAGCGCGGTACGCGCCGAGGACCTGCCGCACGCGCCCGACCTCGGCGACCGGGGCAGACGGTACTTCGTGACCCTGGAGGACGGTCCACCCCTGGACATCACGGTGGTGGACCGGGAGCAGCAGGCCCAGGGATTCTTCTACCGGGTGTGGCGCCGCGTCACGCTGCGCGGCATCACCACCCGGCGCAGCCTGCAGTCCCTGCGCCAGGCCCTGGAGCAGGAGGCACTCCTCGCCTACGCGGCGATCGCGGCCGGTGCCAACGCGCCCAAGCTGATCGCGACCTCCGAGCTGGGCCCGGACGCGGTGATGCTGGTCTACGAGCACCTCGGCGGCCGCTCCCTCGACCAGCTCGGCGACGACGAGATCACCGACGGGCTGATGCGCGACACCTGGCGGCAGGTGAAGGCGCTCCAGTCACGGCGTATCGCGCACCGCAGGCTGGAGGGCGACGCGATCCTGGTGGATCGTTCCGGCAAGGTCATCATCACCGATCTGCGCGGCGGCGAGATCGCCGCGGGTGACCTGCTGCTGCGGATGGACATCGCCCAGCTGCTGACCACCTTCGGGCTGCGTACGGGGGCGGAGCGCGCGGCCGACGCGGCGCTTGAGGTGCTCGGCCCGGACACGATCGCCGACTGTATGCCGCTGCTACAGCCTCTCGCCCTGTCCCGGCACACCCGCTCCACGCTGCGCAGGCTGGGGCGCGAGCGGGCGCAGCGTGAGCGTGAGGCGGTCCTCGAGGCGACGGACCGAGCGAAGAAGGCGCGCCACGGCGAGCACGGCACGCTCGATCGTAAGGCCCTGAAGGCGGAGAAGGCGCTCGAGAAACGGGCGATGGAGGCGGCGCTCAGCGAGGCCCGCGAGGAGGATCTGCTCACCCAGATCCGCCACGAGGTGCTGCGGATCAAGCCGCAGGCTCCGGTCGAGCCCGCCCGGCTGGAGCGGATCAAGCCGCGCACGCTGATCAGTTTCATCGCCGGTGCGTTCGGCGCGTACTTCCTGCTCACCCAGCTGACGGACATCGACTTCGGCGAGCTGTTCGCCCAGGCCAAGTGGGGCTGGGTGGCGGCCGCCGCGTTGTTCTCGGCGCTGACCTACTTCGCGGCGGCGACCAGCCTGCTGGGGTTCGTGCCGGAGCGGGTGTCGTTCCTGCGGACGGTGTCCGCGCAGGTCGCCGGGTCGTTCGTCAAGATCGTGGCACCGGCCGCGGTCGGCGGCGTCGCGCTGAACACGCGCTTTCTGCAGCGGTCCGGGGTGCGCTCCGGGCTCGCGGTGGCGAGTGTCGGCGCCTCGCAGCTCTTCGGGCTCGGCTCGCACATCGTGCTGCTGCTGACCTTCGGCTATCTCACCGGGGTGGAGAAGACCCCGGACTTCGCGCCGTCCCGCACGGTGATCGCCGGGCTGCTGACGGCGGCGGTGCTGGTGCTGGTGGTGACCGCGATTCCGTTCCTGCGGAAGTTCGTGGCCACGCGCGTACGGTCGCTGTTCGCCGGTGTGGTGCCGCGCATGCTCGACGTATTCCAGCGGCCGCAGAAGCTGCTGGCCGGGATCGGCGGGATGCTGCTGCTGACCAGCCTGTTCGTGATGTGCCTGCACGCGTCGATCAAGGCGTTCTCGCCCGAGGGCGCCGCCTCGGTCAGCCTCGCCAGCGTCGCCGTGGTGTTCCTCGCGGGCAACGCGCTGGGATCGGCGGCGCCGACACCCGGCGGTGTGGGCGCGGTTGAGGCGACGCTGACGTTCGGTCTGATCGCGGTCGGGCTGCCCAAGGAGGTCGCGGCGCCCGCGGTGCTGCTGTTCCGGCTGTTGACGCTGTGGCTGCCGGTGCTGCCGGGGTGGCTGTTCTTCAACCATCTGACGCGTAAGGGCGCGCTCTAGGGACTGACGCGCTCTAACGGAAGGGCGCGCTCCGAAGTGGGGCAGGTGCACGCCGGGTACGCCTGGTGGCTTCGTACGATGGGCACCGCAGCTGCCAGGAGCATCACCCAGTCTTCCTTGCAGATGCGAGGCACACCTGCCTACATTGCCGCACATGCGGTCCTACACCACGCAGCAGGCGGCTCGCCTCCTCGGCGTCAGTCCGGACACCGTCCGGCGCTGGGCCGACGCCGAGCGGATTCCCACCCGCAGGGACGACTCCGGCCGACGGCTGATCGACGGACCGGACCTGGCCGCGTACGCCGTCACGCTCGCGCGGCAGGCAGCCGACGACGGCAACGACGAGCCGTACACCTCGGCGCGCAACGCCTTCCCGGGGATCATCACGGGCGTGCGGCTGGGCGATGTCGCCGCGCAGGTGGAGATCCAGGCCGGTCCGCACCGGCTGGTCTCGCTGCTGACCCGGGAGGCCGTGGAAGAGCTTGGGCTTGAGGTCGGGATGGAGGCGGTGGCCCGGGTGAAGTCGACAAACGTCCACATCGACCGCGTCTGAACCAGGAAATCCGAGCGAGGAAGCCCCCATGCGCCGCACCACCGCCGCCTCCGCCTCCGCCGCCCTGGCCGCCGCCCTGCTGCTGCCGCTCGCCGCCTGCGGCGGCCAGCAGAACACCGGCGACGGCCAGGACGGGAAACTGACCGTGCTCGCTGCGGCCTCGCTCACGGACGTGTTCAAGACGGCGGGAGCGGCGTACGAGAAGGACCACCCGGGCACTCGCGTGGCGTTCTCCTTCGCGGGCTCGCAGGAGCTGGCCGCACAGGTCCGCCAGGGGGTGCCCGCGGACGCGCTGGTCACCGCCGACACCGCGACCATGGACGGACTGAGGTCCGAGACGGGCCCGCCGACCGTGATCGCCAAGAACCGGCTCACCATCGCCACCGCCCCGGGCAACCCGGAGCGCGTCACCGGCCTCGCTGACCTGGCCAGGAGCGGCCTGAAGGTCGTCCTGGCGGCGCCCGAGGTGCCCGTCGGCCGCTACAGCCAGCAGATTCTCGACGCGCGGGGCGCGCAGGTGAAGCCCGTGTCCCAGGAGCCGAGCGTCCGCGCCGTGCTGAGCAAGGTGGAGCTCGGCGAGGCCGACGCCGGGATCGTGTACGCCACCGACGCGGCCTCCGCTGGCGACACGATCTCCACCGTGAGCATCCCGGACGACCAGAACGCGATCGCCTCCTACCCGGCGGCCACCCTCACCAGCTCCCGGAACGACGAGGCAGCGGGTGAATTCGTGCGGTGGCTGTCGTCCGACACGGCGCGGCGGCTGCTGCGTGACGCGGGGTTCCAGGCGCCATGACCCCGTCACGGACCGACACCCGTACACGGACCGGCCCCCGGCGGCCCCGGTCGTCCGGAAGGCCGCGCCGCCAGGCCCCCCTGGCGCTGGCGCTGCCGGGCGTGCTCGCGGTCGCCTTCCTGCTCCTGCCGCTCGCGGGCGTGCTCGCCGGAGCCCCCTGGCAGTCGCTGCCCGAGCGGCTGACCGCGCCCGAGGTGACCGAGGCGCTGGGTCTCTCGCTGGTGGTGTCCGGCTGGGCGCTGCTCCTCTCGCTGGTGCTCGGGGTGCCGCTGGCGTGGCTGCTGGCCCGGGTGGAGTTTCCGGGCAAGGCGCTGATCCGGGTCCTGGTGATGCTGCCGATGGTGCTGCCGCCGACGGTGGCCGGTGTGGCGCTGCTCGAGGGGTACGGGCGGCGGGGTCTGCTCGGCCCGTGGCTGGCGGACCTGGGGATCACGCTGCCGTTCTCGACGGCAGGTGCGGTCGTCGCGTCCGCCTTTGTGTCGATGCCGTTCCTGGTGATCAGCCTGGAGGGGGCGCTCGCCTCACTCCACGAGCGGTACGAGGAGACGGCGCTGTCCCTGGGCGCGTCTCCCCTGCGGACGTTCTTCACGGTGACCGTGCCGATGATCGCGCCCGGCCTGATCGCGGGCGCGGCGCTGTGCTGGGCGCGCGCGCTCGGGGAGTTCGGCGCGACGATCACCTTTGCCGGGAACCTGCCCGGCACGACCCAGACGCTGCCGCTCCAGGTGTATCTGCTGTTGCAGAACGACCCGGACGGCGCGGTGGCGGTCTCCCTTCTGCTGCTGGTGGTCGCTACGGCGGTACTGCTGGCTCTGCGAGGACGCTGGCTCGGCGGCGGAGCAGCGGCTGGCGCCGGGGCGGGCGCCACGCCCCGTACGAACGGAGAAACGAACGCGGGCGCCGACGAGTTCCTCGAATCCCCCGACACCCAGGCCCCGTCGGGGCACCCGGACGACGCAGCCGGTGCCACCGACGCGGGCTGGCCGCTCACCGCCGACGTCACCGGCTCTACGCAGGTGTCCCTGACCGCCGCCCCCGGCACCACCATCGCCGTCGTCGGCCCCAACGGCGCCGGAAAGTCCACCCTGCTGCGCGCCCTCCTCGGCCTCACCCCACGCGCCGACGCTCACCCGCTGCGACTCGGCGCCCTCACGGTCGACGGCCTGCCCGTACACCGCCGCGGCATCGCCTGGGTGCCGCAGGACGGCGCACTGTTCCCGCACCTCACCGCGCTCGCCAACACCGCGTACGGACCGCGCGCCCAGGGTGTGCCCAAGCACCACGCGCGCGTAGCGGCACAGCGGTGGCTCGACCGGCTCGGCGTCGGCCACCTCGCGCACCGCAAGCCGGGCGAACTCTCCGGCGGCCAGGCGGGTCGCGTCGCCCTGGCCCGCGCCCTGGCCGCCCGACCGCGCCTGCTCCTCCTGGACGAACCGCTGGCCGCGCTCGACCAGACGACCCGGGCCCGGGTACGGCACGCGCTGCGCGCGCATCTGAGCGGGTTCGACGGGGTCTGCCTGATCGTCACCCACGACCCGGTGGAGGCGGTGGCGCTGGCCGACCACGTCCTCGTACTGGAGGAGGGACGCTGCGTGCAGTACGCCGAGACCGCCGAGGTCGCCCGGCACCCCGGCTCCCCCTGGGTGGCCCGCATGCTGGGCCGCAACGCCTGGCCGGGCACCGTACAGGCGGACCACCTGGAGCTCACCGGCGGCGGCCGCCTGGTCTTCGCCGACCACGCGCTCTCCGATGGGACGCCCGCGATGGGGGTGGTCGGCCCCGAGGCGGTCTCACTCCACCGCGAACGCCCCTCGGGCAGCCCGCGCAACGTCTGGCCGGGCGTGGTCCGTGAACTGGCCGCCCACGGGGGACGGCTGCGCGTACTGGTCGACGCGGTTCCGGAGGTCGTGGCGGAGGTGACCCCCGGGGCTGCCGCGGAACTGGGCCTCGCCGAGGGCGTCGACGTATGGGTGAGCGTGAAGGCCACCGAGGTCACCCTGGTGGGCCTGTAGGCCTGGCGTTCAGAGGCAGGCTCCCAGGCCGGGACGTAACCCTTACGGCCGCGGCCCCGCGCGCCCCGCACAGGCCGCCCGCAGGATGGACCCATGCCGACCCCGCCCCCACCCGCGAACCGCCCGCGAACCGCCGTACTGGGCATGGCACTCCTGCTGGCGCTCGCCGCCACCACCCTCACCGCCTGCGGCGATGACCAGCCCACGGACCTGCCGACCCAGAACCTGTCGTGGAAGTCCTGCCCGGACCCGGACTCCGCGCAGGGCGGCGGGGAAGCCCCGTCGCCGCTCCCGGACGGGGGCGAGTGGCAGTGCGCCACCATGAAGGCGCCGCTGGACTGGGACGAGCCCGAGGGTGACACGATCGGCATCGCCCTGATCCGCGCTGAGGCGGTCGGCGAGCAGAACCGCATCGGGTCCCTGATCTTCAACTTCGGCGGCCCGGGCGGCTCGGGCGTGGCCACACTGCCCGCCTTCGCCGAGGGCTACGAAACCCTGCGTACCCGCTATGACCTGGTCAGCTTCGACCCGCGCGGGGTCGGTCGCAGCGCCCCGGTGACGTGCGAGGACGAAGAGCGCCTCGACGAGCTGAACCAGGAGGACTCCACACCGGACACCCCCGCCGAGGAGAGGACGCTCGTCGAGATCACACAGACGTTCGGCGCGGCCTGTGAGCAGAACTCCGGCGAGGTGCTGCCGCACGTCCGCACCACCGACGCGGCCCGCGACCTGGAGCTGCTGCGCCAGGTACTGGGCGACGACGCACTGCACTACTTCGGCATCTCGTACGGCACCGAACTGGGCGGCGTCTACGCCCGCCTGTTCCCCGAGAAGGTCGGGCGCGCCGTGTTCGACGCGGTCGTCGACCCCACTCTGACGCCCGAGGAGGGCTCACTCGGCCAGGCCAAGGGCTTCCAGCTCGCACTGGAGAACTACGCGAAGGACTGCACATCGAAGGTCGAGGACTGCCCGGTCGGCGACACGCCCCAAGAGGTGCAGGACCGCATCGCCGAGCTGCTGCGGGACCTCGACGCCAACCCGCTGCCCGGCAGTGGTGAGCGCGAGCTCACCCAGACCGCGGCCACCGGTGGAATCGCCCAGTCGCTGTACTCGCAAGACTTCTGGGAGTACCTGACGGAGGGGCTCCTGGAGGCCTACGCGGGCAGCGGCCAGATCCTGATGTCGCTCTCCGACGCCATGAACGGCCGCAACCCCGACGGCACCTACAGCAACATCCAGGCGGCCAACACGGCCATCAACTGCGCGGACGCCAAGCCCAGGTACAGCGTGGCCGATGTGAAGGCGAAGCTGCCCGAGTTCCGCGAGGCCTCGCCGATCTTCGGTGACTACCTGGCGTGGGGCATGCTCGGCTGCCGCGACTGGCCGGTGGAGGGCGCCGCCGACCACCCGGACGTGAGCGCCGGGGGATCGGCCCCGATCCTGGTCATCGGGAACACGGGTGACCCGGCCACTCCGTACGCGGGCGCGAAGAGGATGGTCGAGGCGCTGGGTGAGGGCGTCGGCGTCGAGCTGACGTACAAGGGCGAGGGACATGGCGCCTACGACAGTGGCAACGCGTGCGTGCAGAAGGCCGTGAACGGCTATCTGCTGGACGGCGAGACCCCGTCATCGGGGACCGTCTGCTCGTAGAACGGGCGCCGTAGGATGACCAGACCGGTGGCAGAGGGGGAAGTCGTTCATGGCAGATATAACGGGCAAGGTGGGCGGGTCGGTCGGCCGAGGCCTGCGCGCGGTCGCCGCGACGCTGACGGTGGCCGTCATCGCCGCGGGCTGCACAGGCGGCGGCGCCGCCCCCGACGCCAAGAGCCCGCGGTCCAGCCCGGCGGCGAACGGCCCTGACGGCTCACCGCTGCCCGCCGCCCTCACCGGTCAGAAGCTGGACTGGGGCCGCTGCGAGGCCCCCGCCTCCGGCGAGAAGCCGGGCAGCAAGTGGGAGTGCGCCACCATGAAGGCGCCGCTCGACTACGACAAGCCCGCGGGCAAGACCCTCGACATCGCCCTGATCCGCACCAAGGCCAGTCAGCCGTCCAGCAAGATCGGCTCACTGATCTTCAACTTCGGCGGCCCCGGCGGCTCCGGAGTCCAGCGGCTGCCGTCGTTCGGACCCGCCTACACGAAGCTCAACACCCGCTACGACCTGGTGAGTTTCGACCCGCGCGGGGTAGCCGCCAGCCAGGGCGTGCGCTGCCGTACGGACGCCGAGACGGAGCAGGCGCACACCGACGTCGACCTGACACCCGACACCCCGGCCGAGGAGGACGCGTACTTCCAGGACGCCGCGGACTTCGGCGCGGGCTGCGCGCGCGACTCCGGTGACGTCCTGCCGCACGTCCGCACCAGCGACGCGGCGCGCGACATGGACCTGATGCGCCAGGTGCTCGGCGACAAGAAGCTGCACTACTTCGGCTTCTCGTACGGCACCCAACTGGGCGGCGTCTACGCCCACCTGTTCCCGAAGAACGTTGGCCGTCTGGTCCTGGACGCGGTGGTCGACCCGGACGCGGACATGATCGGCCACGCCAAGCACCAGACCCGGGGCTTCCAACGGGCCCTGGACAACTACCTGAAGTCCACCGGCGCCGACCCCAGGACCGGCACCCGCGAGCTCGCCGACCTGCTGTCCCGGATCGACCGCGAGCCGCTGCGGGCCTCAGGCGACCGCGAGCTGAACGAGAACCTCGCCACCACCGGCATCGTCCAGGCGCTGTACTCCGAGCACTTCTGGCCGACACTGACCAAGGCCCTGTACGCGGCCCGCAAGGGAGACGGCAGCGGCCTGCTCGACCTGGCCGACCAGTACAACGACCGCGATCCCGCGGGCCGTTACAGCACCGCGCAGCACTCCCAGCGCGCCATCTCCTGCTCCGACACCCGGCAGCGCCCCACACCTGCCGAGGCCAGGAAGCTGCTGCCCGAGTTCCAGAAGATCTCTCCGGTCTTCGGCCCCTTCCTGGGCTGGGACACGGCGGGCTGGTGCCACAAGTGGCCGGTCGAAGGCGAACACGACACCACCCCGGTGAGCGCGCCAGGCGCCGCCCCGATCCTGGTGGTCGGCACGACGGGCGACTCGGCCACGCCGTTCGAGGGGTCCAAGACGATGGCCACCGCGCTCGGCGACGGCGTCGGCATCCACCTCACCCACGAGGGCGAGGGACACGGCGCGTACGGCAGCAACCTCTGCGTGAACGACACGATCGAGGGCTACCTCCTGGACCACAAGATCCCCGAGAGCGGCAAGGTCTGCTCCTAGCCCGTAGCCCTCCGCAGCCTCCGCACCCCTCCGTAGCCTCCGTAGCCCTCCTCAGCGCTCAGCTCGCACACCTCTCCGCACGAAAGCAGGACAGGCATGCCCCACCCTCACTCCATACGCGCGGGGGCCGCCGCCCTCCTGACCGCCGCACTGCTGGCAGGTTGCACCAGCGGATCGGACGACTCCAAGGACAGCGCCCCCGACCCCAAGGCCGAATCGGGCACCGAGACCGCGGGGAGCACCTGGTCCACGTGCCCGGCCCCCTCCGTCGCCCAGGGCGGCGGCAAGGCCCCAGGCAAGGCCTGGGAGTGCATCGACATGAAAGCCCCGCTCGACCACGCCAAGCCGGATGGCGAGATCATCGACATCGCGGTGATCCGTAAGAAGGCCACCGGGAGCGCCAAGGACCGGCTCGGCTCGCTGGTCTTCAACTTCGGTGGCCCCGGCGGCTCGGGAGTCTCCACGCTGCCCCTGGCCGCCGAGGACTACCGCACCCTCAACAAGCGCTACGACCTGGTCAGCTTCGACCCGCGCGGGGTGGGCGAGAGCGCCACCGTGGACTGCGTGGACGACAAGGAGATCGACGAGGAGTACGCCTCCGACGAGGGCCCGCCGCGCACCGACGCCGAAGTCCGCGAGATGCTCGCCGACCACAAGGAATCCGTGGCGCAGTGTGAGAAACGGTCGGGCAAGGTGCTGCCGCATGTGCGCACCACCGACACCGCCCGCGACCTGGACCTGATGCGCGACCTGCTCGGCGACGACAAGCTCAACTACTTCGGCATCTCCTACGGCACCGAACTGGGCGGCGTCTACGCCCACCTGTTCCCGAAGAACGTCGGCCGTACGGTCTTCGACGCCGTCGTGGATCCGACGCAGGGCACCGTCGACGGGTCACTCGGCCAGGTCAAGGGCTTCCAACTGGCCCTGGAGAACTACCTGAAGTCTCCGGGCCCGCACGCCTACCCGACCAGTGAGGACATCGCGGCGCTGCTGAAGCGTCTGGAGGACGATCCGCTGCCGACGCAGGACGGCCGCGAACTCACCCACGGCCAGGCACTCACGGGCATCGCCGCGTCGCTGTACTCCGAGGAGTCCTGGCAGTACCTGAAGCAGGGGTTGACCGAGGTGAAGACGGCAGGCTCCGGGAACGTCCTGCTGGCCCTGGCCGACTACTACAACGGCCGTGACGACAAGGGCCGTTACGACAACAGCAACGAGGCCGGTGCCGCGATCCGGTGCGCCGACTCCAGCGAGCGCTTCACCACCGCCGACGTGAACAAGCACCTGGCCGAGTTCCAGCAGGCCTCCCCCGTCTTCGGGGAGCCGCTGGCCTGGGGCCTGCTGGGCTGTGACAGCTGGCCCGTGCCGGGCGAGGGCGAGACCCCTGAGGTCAGCGCCGACGGCGCGGCCCCGATCGTGGTCATCGGCAACACCGGTGACCCGGCGACCCCGTACGAGGGCGCGCGGAAGATGGCCGACGCGCTCGGCGACGGCACCGGCATCCATGTGACCGTCAACGGCGAGGGCCATGGCACGTACGGCGTGAACGACTGCGCCACCAAGCTGGTCGACCAGCATCTGCTGGACGGCAAGACCCCGGCCGACGGCACGACCTGCTCGTAACTCCCCACGGCACGACGAAGGGTCCGGCCCCCATCCCGCGGGGGCCGGACCCTTCAGTACGTGTCAGTAGATCGGCTTCTCCGGCTCGATCTGGTTGACCCAGCCGATCACGCCGCCGCCGACGTGCACCGCGTCCGAGAAGCCCGCGGACTTCAGGACCGCCAGCACTTCCGCGGATCGGACACCCGTCTTGCAATGCAAGACGATCTTCTTGTCCTGCGGCAGGTCCTGGAGGGCGGCACCCATCAGGAACTCGCCCTTCGGGATCAGCCGGGCGCCGGGGATCGAGACGATCTCGTACTCGTTCTGCTCGCGTACGTCGATGATGTCGATCTTCTCGTCCGCGTCGATCCACTCCTTGAGCTGCTTGGGAGTGATCGTCGCGCCGAGCGCCGCCTCCTGCGCCTCGTCGGAGACGACGCCGCAGAACGCCTCGTAGTCGATGAGCTCGGTGACGGTGGGGTTCTCACCGCAGACCGCGCAGTCGGGGTCCTTGCGGACCTTGACCTGGCGGTACTGCATCTCCAGGGCGTCGTAGATCATCAGGCGGCCGACCAGCGGGTCGCCGACACCGGCGAGCACCTTGATGGCCTCGGTGACCTGGATGGAGCCGATGGAGGCGCAGAGCACGCCCAGGACGCCGCCCTCGGCGCAGGACGGGACCATGCCCGGCGGCGGGGGCTCCGGGTAGAGGCAGCGGTAGCAGGGGCCGTGCTCGCTCCAGAAGACGCTGGCCTGGCCGTCGAAGCGGTAGATCGAGCCCCAGACGTACGGCTTGTTCAGCAGCACGCAGGCGTCGTTGACCAGGTAGCGGGTAGCGAAGTTGTCCGTGCCGTCGACGATCAGGTCGTACTGGGAGAAGATGTCCATCACGTTCTCGGCTTCGAGCCGCTCTTCGTGAAGGATCACGTTGACGTACGGGTTGATGCCGAGGACCGAGTCCTTGGCCGAGGCGGCCTTGGAGCGGCCGATGTCCGCCTGGCTGTGGATGATCTGGCGCTGCAGGTTCGACTCGTCGACCTCGTCGAACTCCACGATGCCCAGGGTGCCCACACCGGCCGCGGCCAGGTACATCAGGGCCGGCGAGCCAAGGCCGCCGGCGCCGACACACAGCACCTTGGCGTTCTTCAGCCGCTTCTGCCCGTCCATCCCGACATCCGGGATGATCAGGTGGCGGGAGTACCTGCGAACCTCGTCGACGGTGAGCTCAGATGCTGGCTCGACCAGGGGTGGCAGCGACACGGGGACTCCGTTGGTCGGTATTCGGAACAGTTGTTCAGTCGGTAACGCTGCCACACCCTTCTTCATTCCGAGACACCACGTCCGATCCGCGAGACGATTTCGTCCCAGTACCCGGGCAGCCCCGCGAACGGGTCGGCCTCACCGCCCCAGGCGGTGCGGTCGGTGAAGTAGACGGTGGCCGCGCCCTGCCAGCGGGCGATCCGCAGCGCCTCCTCCAGATGGCCGCGCGGCACCCCGTACACGAAGTGACAGAAGCGTTCCGGGGGATGGTCCGCGGTCCACTCCGCGACCTGGGACCAGCGGTAGTCCGACCAAGCCCCGGAGAACGTCACCAGCTGGTCGGCGGTCTCCGCGTAGCCGGGGTGCGGATGGGCCCCGTGCCCGAGCACCAGGTGGCCGTTGTCACACAGGGCCCGCAGGGTCGCGGTGATCCGGCTCACCTCGGCGAGAGCGGTCCGCTCGGTCGGGCAGCGGTCCAGGTAGAAGCCGTCGAGTCGGTACCAGTCCAGGAAGCGGTGCGCGTCCCGCACCAGGTCGCCGAAGGGCCGTGCGCCGTACGCCAGGTCCAGGCGGCCCAGGACCCGCACTCCGGCGTTACGGAGCCTGCCCGCGGCCACCAGGCAGTGCGGGTCAGGGCGGACACCGGGACCGCCCGCGACGTCCAGCACGATCCAGTGGGTCGCGCTGGCCGCGGACGTGGCCGTCGCCGTGGCCCACTCGGCGGGCGCCACCAGAGGGTGCGCGTAGCCCGGGATGCCGAGCCCGACGGCCGACTCGGACTCGGCCGGGCGGCTGGTGGCCGGGGAGATCAGATGCGGCACGCCGCCTCCATCCAGATGTCGGCCAGCGACTCCTCGAGGTTGATCCGGGGCCGCCAGCCCAGCCGGTCGCGCGCGGTGCGCACATCGGCCTGCTGCCAGCTGCCGCAGCCGTCGGGGTACGGGTAGACGGCCGGGCCGCCGTGCTCGGGCTCGGCGCGCGGGTGGCCGAGCGCGGCGCGGCCCTGGGCCCCGTCCAGCTCGTGCAGCGCGCCGCCGTATCCCGCCACCCTGGCCAGTACGGCGGCGGCGTCCCGGAGCCGGACGGCGCGCCCGGAGCCGATGTTGACCACGCCCTGCGCGGCCGACAGTGAGGCGGCGTGTACGGCGCGGGCCACGTCCCGTACGTCCACGAAGTCCCGCTGTACGCCGAGCCCGCCCAGCTTGAGCTCGCCGTCGCCGGACTGCATGGCGCGGCGCAGCGCCTCCGCGAGCCGCCCCAGCGGGGAGCCCGCGGGGGTGCCGGGGCCCGCGGGCGAGAACACCCGGAGCACCACGGCGTCCAGGCCAGCGCCCAGCACCAGCTCGGTCGCGGCCAGCTTGCTGACGCCGTACGGGCCGCCGGGGCGGGGCACCGCGTCCTCGGCGGTCGACGAGCCGGGCTGGCTTGGCCCGTACTCGGCGGCGCAGCCGATCTGGACGAGCCGCGCCCCGCAGCCGCTGCGGCGCAGCGCCTCGCACACGGTGGCGACGGCCACGGTGTTGTGCCGGGTCAGGTCGCGGGCGCCGCCTCGGGTGGCGCCCGCGCAGTTGACGACGACGCCGGGGTGCACCGCGTCCAGGAAGCGGGTCAGCGCGCCGGGGCTGCCGCCCGCGAGGTCGAACCGTACGTCCGCGTCGTCGCCGCGGCCCAGCGCAGTGAGCTGCACGGCCGGGTCGGCCAGCAGTCGGTCGGCGACGAACCGGCCCAGATATCCATTGGCTCCGAGCAGCAGCACCCTCATCGGGCGGCCCCCGGGGTGGAGGCCCGGCGGTGGCCGGGGGGAGGGGTGTTCATCGTGCCTTCTCCTTCAGGTGGTGCCATGGGTCTCGTGTGGTGCCCGCGGTGTCGGTCCCGCGGGAAGGTCATGAGGGCGGTGACGCGGCTCATCGGGTGGTCTCGGGGCGCGCGTGCGCCGAGGCCCGGGTGAGGGTGCGGGCCGCGTAGGCGAGGAGGGCGAGCGCGGCGGCGCCGCAGGCCACTGCGGGGACGACCGGGGCGCCCCAGGCCCGCACCGCGGCGTCCACGGGGGCGGCGATGAACCCGCAGCCCGGCAGGTGCCCGGCGAAGGCCGCGGCGAGGGCCAGGGCCTGGGCGGCACAGGCACCGCCGAGCACGGCGGCCGGGATGCCCGGGAAGCCGTACACGGTCAGCAGCCGGGCCAGCAGCAGGAGCGCGCCGAGCGCCCCGGCGGCGGCGAGCGCGCCGCCCGCGCCCCCAGCTCCAGTCCCGGCACCGGCCCCAGCCGCGCCCGCGCCGTCGCCGAGCAGGTGGCCGGTGAGCAGCAGCAGGCCGGTGAGCGCGGCGAGGAAGAGCAGGAACACCCCGATCAGCAGGGGCCACACGGCGGCCGCGAAGTCCTCCAGCCCCCGGCTCACGGCGAGCCTGCGCCCGGCCTGAGCGCTGAACAGCCGGGCGCACCACACGGCGGGCCCGACGGCCAGGGCGAGCCCCAGTACGGCGGCGGGCCGCGTCGGCCAGGGCCCCTCGGCCCCTCCGGCGAGCGCGGCCCGCAACAGCCCGTCGCCGAGCAGGGCGTACCCGAGCAGCCAGCAGACCCACAGCCGGGTCACGGGCACCGTGCGCCCGACGGCGCGCAGCGGCCCGTACCGCAGGACCATCCGCAGCGCACCCGCGACGGCGAGCGCGGCCACCAGCGCGGCGCTGATCCGCGCCTGGCCCGAGGTCAGCGGCACCAGCGTGACGGCGAGCGCACAGACGGCACCCGGCACCAGCGCCAGCGCCGCCCACCCGCCGGGGAGCGCCGCCGACGCGGCGGACCCGGCCGAGGCGGGCGCCCCGGCTGAGGCGGGCGACGGCGCGTCGGCCTGGGGCGCGCTGTCGCGCGGCACGCGCGCGTACATCTCCTCGGCGAGCGAGAAGACGTCCCGGTGCCGGAATCGTGCGGCGGTCCTGTCCGTCATCCCGTGCGCCTCAAGCCCGGCCGCGATGTCCAGCGGATCAACGGCCCGCGCGCACAGCGCCTGGTAGCGGTGCATCAGCGCCTTGACCGGGTCGGCACCCGCCCGCCTGCCCGCCGCCCGCGAGGCCGGGGAGGCCTGGGAGGCCTTCGGGGTGCCGGGCGCCTTCACCGGCTCGGTGAGCGCCTCGTCCGAGCGGGTGTCCCAGGCTCCTGGGCTGAGGGGGGTCGATGGGGCATCCGAAGTGGTCGCGCCCCCTGCGGGGTTGGTGTTCATGCCTCCGCCTTCCCGGAGCCGACCGGCTCCGCCAGCTCCACCGGCTCCGCCAACTCCACCGGCTCCACGCGATCAGCCGCGTTGACCACCCAGCTCGGCCTGTTGGCGCCCCAGCTCGGCCTGTTGGCGCCCCAGTTCGGCCCGTTGGCCACCCGGCTCGGCACGTCAGCCGCCGTCGCCGCCCTCGCCGCCCACCGCCCCGGAACATGTGACTCCGCCGGGTGCGCGAAGGGCAGGGGCGCTCCCGCCGCGTCCACCGCGTCACGCCGTACCGGGCAGTGCGAGACGATCTCCAGGTAAATGCTGCGAAACGCCTCGATGTTCTGTTCGACCGTGAAGAGTTCCATGGCACGCGCGCGTGCCGCGGCGCCGAGCCGCGCCCGCCTCTCCGGGTCACGCAGCAGCGCGACACAGGAGTCGGCGAGCGCCCGCGGATTGCGCGGCGGGACCACCAGACCCGTGCCTCCGATGATTTCGACGACGGCGCCCACATCCGTGGAGACCGTGGCCCGCCCGCAGAACATCGCTTCGACCAGGCTGATCGGGAAGCCCTCGACGACGCTGGAGAGCACCACGATGCCGCCCGAGGCGTACGCGTCGGCGAGTTCGGAGACCTCGGGGCCGCCGATCTCGTCGAAGGAGACCGGGTTGGCGCCCACCGCGTGCGCGCCGTCGGCCTCGTCCGGGAAGAGCTGCGCGGCGAGCGCCCGGCAGTGGGCGAGATAGGCGGCCGCGTCGGGGCCTTCGGCGGGCGCGCCGATGATGCGCAGCCGAGCGCCGGGCTCCTGCTTGCGCACCTCGGCGAAGGCGTGCAGCAGGGCGATCAGGTCCTTGGCGGGCTCGATCCGCCCGACCCAGACCAGCGTGTCGGCGTCGTCGAGCACCCCGCTCTCGCCCACGTCGGCGAACCGGGCCGCCGCCATGCCCGGATAGACGGTACGCAGTTTCGCGCGGTCGGCACCGCAGCGCTCCTGCCAGCGTCGGGCGTGGGTGTTGCCCGGCGTGACCAGCGTCGCCTGGCGGTACACCTCGGTGGCCAGCCTGCCATGGAAGGAGGCGAGCAGGGCGCGCGCCGGGGCGCTCAACTCGCCGGACACGCCCAGGTAGTGCGCCCGCAGCGGAACGCCGTACTCGGTGACGAGCAGCGGCACGCCCGAGAAGTGCTGGGCGAGCAGCCCGGGGAGCGCCGCCGTACCACCGGAGGCCGCGTGGCACAGGTCGACGGCGCCGAGGCAGCCATCGGCGTCCTCGTACCAGTCGAGCGACAGCGGCCGCAGGGCGCGCTCCAGGAGCCCGGCGACGGCGAGCAGGTCAGGCACCCGCGCCTGCCGCCCGGTACGCAGCGCTCCCGGCGCGCGGCAGGCACGTTCCAGCGTGCGTACGGCCAGCTCGGAGCGGAGCGCCACGGGCAGGCCGCCCTCGTCGCGGGCGAGGTCGGCGAGGCCGTACAGCGCGTAGGCGAAACGGTCCGCCTGGTCTCCGGCGGAACAGATCGCGGTCGCGAGTTCGCCGAAATGCTGGGCGAACCGGCGCCGCCCACGGCGGCCGTACACGACACCGTCGTCCTCCGCCGTCCACAGCGGAGCCGTACGGACCCGGTGAACCTGGGGCGGGAGTTCGATCCAGCCCTGTTCTTCCTGGCGCGCACTCCGGCTGAGCGCGAAGACGTCGAACGCGTGCTGTTCGAGCCCGCGCACGAGCCGGTCACACCAGAGTCTTGCCTCACCCGTCACATACGGGTAGCCACCCTCTGTAAGCAGTCCGATGCGCACTCGTACACCCCCGCTCTCCCATGTGGGGGGCCACCGTTGGTCCGGCGGCCCGCAGCGGGAAGAACGTAAGCGGTACGGGCGGTGGCGCGACGGACGGTTGTCCATCGCACCACCAGAAGGGGTGAACGGTCGTAACTTTCCCGCGCAGGTCGCGTTCTGCCGCGCTAGGAAGGCCGCCAGGAGGGCATTAGCGCCACATGGGGGGCGGCTCAGCGACCGGGGTAGGCCCAGGGGTTGCGCTTGCAGGCGATCCCGTCACGCTCCAGGAATTTCGTCTGCTGCTGCATGACGGGCGCCAGAGCGCCGTCCCGGGAACAGTTCACATGTCCGAAGCCGAGCCGGTGGCCCACTTCGTGGTTGATCAGCATCTGGCGGTACTCGTGGATCGCATCGCCGTACGTCTTGGCGCCCCGCGCCCACCGATAGGCGTTGATCATGATGCGCTCGGTCGACGCGGAGTCGCAGGACACATTCTCCTGGGTCGTGTCGAGCCCGGACTTCGCGCACCAGACTCCGGTCGTCCCCGGGCTGGCCAGCGTGATCACGAAGTCCGGCGTACCGCTGGTGATCCGCTCGAAGGTACGGCCGCCGCCGTGCGACCAGCTGCGGTCGTCGTTGAGGGTCCGGTGCACGGCCTCGGCGAAGAGGGTCCCGTCCAGCCCGATGCCCTTCTCGACGTCGACGCGGTAGCGGAACTTCTGCCCCTTGCCCGGCGCCTTCTCGAACCCACCCATCGCCGCGAACTCGCCGCCGCCCTTCAGCTTGGGGTCGAAGGGGTTCTTCGTGTCCATCTTCTGCTCGTACGTCGCCGGGGCGGGGTCCGCGTCCGGGTCGGCCGGTGAGGGGTCGGCTGGTGAGGAGTCCGCCGGGGTCGGCCGCTCGTCGGACCGCGAGGCCGAGTCGTCGTCGCGGTCCGCCTGGTCGGCGTCGGCGGCCTGCGTCTGGCCATCGCCGCTCGGGCCGTCGGCCACCTGTCCGGCCACGACGACGGCGAGCACGGTGGTCACCGCGGCGGCGGCGATGCCGGTGAAGGCGCGGCCCTTGCCGCCGCGGGGTCTGGCGGGTTCGTCGGACGAGGGCTCGTCGGGGTCGTCGCCGTACGGGTCGCCCGGCCCGCCCGGGTCCGCCCGGTCGGTGTCGGGGCTGGGTACGCCGTAGTCCCAGTCGGTGACGGACGCGTACGGGTCCCGGCCGCCGCGCTGGGGCGCGCCCGCGGCGAACACATCGTCGGCGGGGTCCGCGACGTTGGTGCCGGTGCCGGTGCCGGTGTCACCGTCGAACGCCGCGAGGTACTCCTGCCGCGGCCCCGGTACCGACGCCCGACGCCCGCTACGTACGGCCCCGGGCATCGCGTCCCCGGGCATCGCGTCCCCGGCCGCGCCACCGACGGCGCCCCAGCCGCCCCCGGTTTCCCGCTGCTCCGGGTGCCCGCCTCGTACGCCCGGAGGCGGAAAACCGGGGGTGCCCTGTGCGGGCGTGCCGTGCGCGGGCGCGCCCTGCCGCGGAATCCGCGGCGCCTGGCTGAACCCCTGCGGCGGTGTCGCACCAGGCGGAATCCGCGGCAGCCCCTGCGCCGGGGTGCCTTCCTGCGGCCGGGTACTGGGCGCCGGGGGCCGCGGACGCTCCGCGCCCGGCCGCCCCTCATCGCCTGCCGGCCGCACGGGTATGCCTCCGGTGTCACCCGTATTCGTACCCGTCGCCCCGCGCCTGTGACGTCCCACCCGCCGCTCAGCCTCCCGATCCTGAGCCGAAGCCCAACTCGCCGGTTTCGGCGAGCAGTTCGCGGATCGCCGCGGCCACCGTATCCGGGTACTCCATCATCGCCACATGCCCCGCGTCCGGCAATGTCAGCAGCCGCGAGCCAGAGAAGGCGCGTGCCGCCTTCCCCGCCATACGGTACGAGACGAGCTGATCCCGCCCGCCGTACACCAGCAGCGTCGGCGCCAGCACCCGCTCCGCCTGCCGCCACAACCCGTGCTGCCCTCCCAGGGTGTACGCGTCCACGACGCCGCGCGCCGAACGCGCCATCGCGTCCCAGAAGTACGGCAGCCGCATCCGCCGCTCCATCTCGTGCACCGCGTTCGCGAAGCCCTCCGCCGTGACCCGCCGGGGGTCTCCGTAGCAGAGCCCCAGCACCCCGCGGACGCGCTGCTCCGCGGTCATGTCCCTGGTCAGCCGCGAGAAGAGCGACGTGATGCCCGGCACCGCGAGCAGCGCGGTCGGCACCGCCGTGCGCTGCACCCGGATCTCCGGCAACGCGGGCGAGACCAGCGTCAGCGTCCGTACGAGATCGGGCCGCGCCGCGGCGACCCGGGTGGCGACCGCGCCGCCCAGGGAGTTACCAATGAGCTGCACGGGCCCGCGGCCCGACGCGTCCAGATAGCGGATGACGGCGCGCGCGTGCCCGGCGACCGAGTAGTTCCCGTCATCGGGCGGTGGCGAGTCGCCGAAGCCCGGCAGGTCGATCGCCTCGCCGTCCACCACGTCCTCCAGCAGCGGCATCAGCGTCGACCAGTTCTGCGATGACCCGCCGAGCCCGTGCACGTACAGCGCGGGCGGCAGTCCGGCGCGGACCGACGGCCTGGCGCGTACGGCCAGGGTCAGCCCCGGCAGGGTGATCGAACGCAGCCGCTCCCCCTCCGCGACCCGGACCGGAAGCGGCTCATGGGGAGCCGTTGTGGCCAGGATTCCCGGCTGCTCGGTCGAAGACATGCGGGCAATGTTACGAGACGATCACGCGGTAGCTCATGTGTTCGCGGTCACAGATCCGCGGAGATACGACTAGCTCTGCGTGGATCCTCGGAGATCCGCGTGGATCCACGTAGCGTCCGGCATCGGTGTCTCCTAGGCTCGGAGGAGAGGGCCCGCGCCCCGGCCTCCTTTTTCTTCCCTCAGAGAGCGGGAGCCATGACTGTCGACCCGACCGACCCGGAGACTTTCGTGGAATCCGAGGAAACCGACGCCGAATCCCTCGACGCGGAGACCCCGGAGGCGGACGCCGCCGAGCAGCACACCGAACTACGGCAGCAGCAGGACGAACCAGCTCCGCACTACGACCCGGCTACGGCCAACCCCGCCGACGCCGCCGAGCAGGCCCGGGTCGTCGAGCTGGACGAGGACGACTACCGCTGAGCCGTGAGCGGCGGCCACCGCCCGACAGCACGGCCGTCAAATACCACGGTGGCCGCTATTCGAGCATGTGAGACGCGCCAGCGTTCCGTCGCTCCGTGAAATATTCTGCGCCCGCACCGCGCACACCAGGGTTACCGAAAAGTACGATGGCGACGCGGCGCTCACCGCACAAGCGAAGTTCACCAAAGTGGGAGGCGGCGTGACAGCCATCGAGCAGACAGAGGCAGCGCGCCCGCGAGGCACGCGCCTGCCGCGCCGGGCCCGCCGCAACCAGCTCCTGGGCGCGGCCCAGGAGGTCTTCGTCGCCCAGGGCTACCATTCGGCCGCGATGGACGACATCGCCGAGCGCGCGGGCGTCAGCAAGCCGGTGCTCTACCAGCACTTCCCGGGCAAACTCGACCTGTACCTCGCCCTGCTCGACCAGCACTGCGAGTCCCTGCTGCAAGCGGTCCGTACGGCCCTGGAGTCCACCACGGACAACAAACTCCGGGTCGCGGCCACCATGGACGCCTACTTCGCGTACGTCGAGGACGAGGGCGGCGCCTTCCGGCTGATCTTCGAGTCCGATCTGACCAACGAACCCGCGGTACGCGAGCGCGTCGAGAAGGTCACCCTCGAGTGCGCCGAGGAGATCGCCGACGTGATCGCCGAGGACACCGGGCTGCCCAGGGACGAGGCGATGCTGCTGGCCGTCGGCCTCGGCGGGGTGTCCCAGGTGGTGGCCAGGTACTGGCTGCACAGCGAGAGCACCGTGGACCGCGACAAGGCGGTCCAACTGCTGTCCTCGCTCACCTGGCGCGGCATCGCGGGCTTCCCGCTGCACGGCGCCGAGCAGCAGAACGAAGCGCGGGACGAGCAGTCCTGAGGGTATTCCGCGAACGTGTTCGCTGCGAGCGTGCGGTGCCGCGGACTGACGCGTCCCCTCACCGGGCTAATGTGTCGCATGTACGGCGCGGACGGCCGCGCACAGCACTGACCGTCGGAGGGACATAGCCGTGGAGGTCAAGATCGGCGTGCAGCACGCGCCCCGCGAGATCGTTATCGAGAGCGGAGAGACGCCCGAGCAGGTCGAGAAGGCGGTGTCCGAGGCGCTGACCGGTAAGTCCGAGCTGCTCTCCCTCGTGGACGACCACGGCCGCAAGGTCCTGGTAGCGGCTGACCGGCTCGCGTATGTCGAGCTCGGCGAGCCGACCGCGCGCAAGGTGGGCTTCAGCGCGCTCTGAGCAACGAGGCTCGGCAAGCATTGACGGGAGCGGTCCGGTGGTCAACCACCGGGCCGCTCCCGTCGGTTGTGTGCGGATGGTTGCGTTTCGCTCACCCCGGGTAGGACCGCTAGGGCGAAACACGCCCCTAGGACTGATTCGCACCTGGCCGCTGGCCGCACTCGGGAGGGCTCATGATCCTTCAAGCGCTCGGCTCCATCCTGCTGGGACTGGGCCTCGCCTGGCTCGCGGCCCGGCGGCTGCCAGACCGGCTGCCCTCGCTGCCCCTGGTCCTGGCCACCGGTGCCACCGGCGCCCTGCTCGGCGCTCTCGTCACCCACTCGGCGCTGACCACGTCCCCCGTAGCCACGCTCGTCGGTGCCCTCGCCCTGTCGGTGACGCTGCTGTCGTTGCTGCTGCGCCCGTCAAGGGGCCTGCGTCGATCACGATCAGCGACGGCGTAGCGGGGACCGCGCGAAACGACGGTCCCGCCCCTAGCCGCTCTACGCGTACGCCGCCCCAGGCCTGAGCCGCGCTACGCCTACGCGGCCAGCCCCAGCGCCGCCATCCGCTTGGTGTGCGCCTCGGTGATCCGCGAGAACATCCGCCCGACCTCCGCCAGGTCGAACCCGTCCGCCACCCCGCCGACCAGCATCGTCGACAGCGCGTCCCGCTCAGCGACCACCCGCTGCGCCTGCGACAGCGCCTCGCCCATCAGGCGCCGCGCCCACAGCGCGAGCCGCCCGCCGACCCGCGGGTCCGCCTCGATGGCCGCCCGTACCTTCTCCACCGCGAAGCTGGCATGCCCCGTGTCGTCCAGCACGCCAAGCACCAGAGCGCGGGAGTCGGAGTCCAGCCGGGCCGCGACCTCCCGGTAGAAGTCGCTCGCGATCGAGTCGCCCACGTACGCCTTGACCAGGCCCTCCAGCCAGTCGGACGGCGCGGTCAGCCGGTGGAACTCGTCCAGCGCGGCGGCGAACGGCTCCATCGCCGCGGTCGGCTCCGCGTCAATCTTCGCGAGCCGGTCCCGTAGCTGCTCGAAGTGGTGGAACTCGGCCGACGCCATCGCGGCCAGCTCCGCCTTGTCGCCGAGCGTCGGCGCCAGCTTGGCGTCTTCGGCGAGCCGCTCGAAGGCCGCGAGCTCGCCGTACGCGAGCGCCCCGAGCAGGTCCACCACCGCGGCGCGGTACTGCGGTTCGGCGGAGGCGGTCGCCCAGTCCTGGGCGGCGATCCCGGTGAGTCCTTCGTCTGCGGCGGCTGCGTCTTTGGCGTTGCTGGCGTTGTCAGGCGTCTCCATATGCCGCACCATAGCCCGCTGGGCACTCTACGGAAGTACCTGGTCAATCACTGTGACGACGGTGACGTGACCAATTCGGCCGACACGCCTGCGCCGATCCGGGGTACAGTGATAAAGCGCCTGCCGAGTACGCACGTACATGTCGGCGGGCCATCCCGTATGAGGATGCCCGGTCGGTGGCCCGATCGGCTCCGACCCGACAGCCCTCCCGGCGGCGGCGCACAGCGTGCGTGCCCCACAGGAGGGACCCTCAGCGGCACGAGCGCTCGAGCGACGGCAGTGGTCCCGCGCCACCCGGCCTCGCGTAGATGCGGCCGGATGCGACTTTCCGCAGCTGGCGGCACGGTCACGACCCCCAAGCGTTCGCCTCGCGCCGCGTCTCACAGAAGAGGCAGCACCCTGACTACGTTCCGAGAGCTCGGGATTCTTCCCGAGACCGCCGAAGCCCTTGAAGCCGTCGGCATCACGTCCCCCTTCCCCATCCAGGAGATGACCCTCCCCGTCGCCCTCACCGGCACGGACGTCATCGGCCAGGCCAAGACCGGCACCGGCAAGACGCTGGGCTTCGGTCTGCCGCTCCTGGAGCGCGTCACCGTCCCCGCGGACGTCGAGGCGGGCCGGGCGACCCCCGACAAGCTCACCGACGCCCCGCAGGCGCTGGTCGTCGTCCCCACCCGTGAGCTGTGCCAGCAGGTCACCAACGACCTGCTCACCGCGGGCAAGGTGCGCAATGTGCGCGTCCTGGCCATATATGGCGGTCGCGCCTACGAGCCCCAGGTCGAGGCCCTCAAGAAGGGCGTCGACGTGATCGTCGGCACCCCGGGGCGTCTGCTCGACCTGGCCGGTCAGCGCAAGCTGGACCTGAGCCACATCCGCGGGCTCGTCCTCGACGAGGCCGACGAAATGCTTGACCTGGGCTTCCTGCCCGACGTCGAGAAGATCATCAACCAGCTTCCGGCCAAGCGTCAGACCATGCTGTTCTCGGCCACCATGCCGGGCGCCGTCATCGGTCTCGCACGCCGCTACATGTCGCAGCCCACGCATATCCGCGCCACCTCGCCCGACGGCGAGGGCCAGACCGTCGCGAACACCAAGCAGTTCGTGTACCGCGCGCACAACATGGACAAGCCGGAGATGGTCTCCCGCATCCTGCAGGCCGACGGCCGCGGGCTGGCGATGATCTTCTGCCGTACGAAGCGCACCGCGGCGGACATCGCCGAGCAGCTGGAGCGCCGTGGCTTCGCCTCCGGCGCGGTCCACGGCGACCTCGGCCAGGGCGCCCGCGAGCAGGCGCTGCGCGCCTTCCGCAACGGCAAGGTGGACGTACTGGTCTGCACCGACGTCGCCGCGCGCGGCATCGACGTCGAGGGCGTCACGCACGTCATCAACTACCAGTCCCCCGAGGACGAGAAGACCTACCTGCACCGCATCGGCCGTACCGGCCGCGCGGGGGCCTCAGGTAAGGCGATCACGCTGGTCGACTGGGACGACATCCCGCGCTGGCAGCTGATCAACAAGGCACTTGAGCTGGGCTTCCCCGACCCGGCGGAGACGTACTCCACCTCCCCGCACCTCTACGAGGAGCAGGGCATCCCCGCGGGCACCAAGGGCACCCTGCCGCGTGCCGAGCGCACCCGCGCCGGGCTGCGGGCGGAGGAGGTCGAGGACCTCGGCGAGACCGGTGGTCGTGGTGCTGGTGGCCGTGGTCGCGGCCCCCGCCGTGACGCGGAGGAGGAGCGCCCGAAGCGTACGCGCACTCCGCGGCAGCGTCGCCGTACGCGCGGCGGCGCCGGGGTCGACGAGGCGGCGGCCGCACCGGTCAGCCCCGCGCAGCCCGCCACGGACACCACGAACAGCGCGGACAGCACGGACAGCGACGCACCCGCCGAGCCGCGCACCCCGCGCCGTCGTCGCCGCACCCGCGTCGGCGCGTCCACGGCGGTGGCGGCGGTACCAGAGCAGGCAGCCGAGTCGGCCCTGGCCACGGCGGAGGCCGAGGCCCCCGCCCGCCGTCGTACCCGCACCCGCAAGTCGGCGGAGACCGCCGCGGCACCCGCCGAGGCGGCGGTCGCCACGGCCGAGGGCACCGTCACGGCGGACGCGGACACCGAGGCGAAGCCCACCCGTCGCCGTACGCGCAAGGCAGCCGAAGCCCCCGTGGCCGACGCCGCCACCGAGCCCGACGCGGCCGAGGCCAAGCCCACGCGGCGCCGGACCCGCAAGGCAGCCGAAGCCGCCGTCGACACGGCCGAAGGCACTGTCACCGTCGACGCGGACACCGAGGCGAAGCCCGCACGTCGCCGCACGCGCAAGGCAGCGGAAACCCCCGTGGCCGAGCCCGACGCGACCGAGGCCAAGCCCGCACGTCGCCGCACCCGCAAGGCAGCCGAAGCCGCCGTCGACACGGCCGAAGGCACCGTCACAGCGGAGGCGGAGGCGGAGGCAGAGCCCAAGCCCGCGCGGCGCCGTACGCGCAAGACCGCCGAAGCCGCTGAAGCCGCGCCCGCGGCCGAGGCGACCGACGCGGCCGAAGCGAAGCCCACCCGTCGCCGTACGCGCAAGGCAGCCGAAGCCCCCGTGGCCGACGCCGCCACCGAGCCCGACGCGGCCGAGGCGAAGCCCGCACGTCGCCGGGCCCGCAAGACGGCGGAAGCGGCCGTCGACACGGCCGAAGGCACCGAGGCCAAGCCGCGCCGCCGGGCACGGGCCGCGAAGCCCGCGACGGAGCAGGCCGAGGCCTGACCTCCCGCGCAGCGATGGCCCGGCTCCGAGGGGGAGCCGGGCCATCGTCGTGTCAGCGGGTCGGGAGCGGGGCCGGGCGGAGCGGGCCTGCCCGGTGTGATCCAGCGGGCAGGCCCTAACCTCGTGCCATGAGCAGGCCACCGACCTTCACCCCGCCGCCTTGCGCCCGCGCCCGGCAACTGCGCACGGAGCGCGGCACGTTCGCCGCGCTCGACGCGCACCCGAACCCCACGCCGACGGAGCACGCCAGCCACACCGTCCTGCTGCTGCCCGGGTACACCGGGAGCAAGGAGGACTTCATCGCGCTGCTGGAGCCGATCAGTGCCGCCGGGTACCGCTGCGTCGCGGTCGACGGTCGCGGGCAGTACGAGTCCGAGGGGCCACGGGACGACGTATCGGCTTACGCCCAGCAGGAGTTGGCGCGCGACGTGCTCGCCCAGACCGCCGCCCTGCGTGCCGACGGACCGGTCCACCTCGTCGGGCACTCACTCGGCGGGCAGATCGCCCGCGCCGCCGTACTGCTCGACGCCGCGCCCTTCGCCTCGCTGACGCTGATCTCCTCGGGCCCGGGCCGGATCTCGCCGTCCCAGCAGGAGCGGGTGAAGCTCCTGGGCGACGCGCTCGCGGCGATGGACCTCGCCGAGGTCTGGGAGGCGATCCAGGCGATGGAGCCCCCTGAGGAGACCGACACCAACGGCGGCTCCGACGACGACCTGCGGACCCGCTGGCTGCGCAACAGCCCGGCGCAGCTCGCGGCCACCGGGCAACAGCTACGCACCGAGCCGGACCGGGTCGCGGAACTGGCCGCCGTGCCGATCCCCAAGCACGTCCTGTCCGGCGAGCACGACGACACCTGGCCGGTGCCGCTCCTTGACGAGATGGCGCTACGCCTCAAGGCCCGCCGCACCGTGATCGCGGGCGCCGACCACTCCCCCAACACCGACCGCCCGGCGGTCACGGCCGAGGCGCTCATCCGGTTCTGGGACGACCTCTGAGCCTAGGGCCAGACCCCAGGCCAGACCCCAGGGCCAGACCCCAGGGAGGCGTCTCCCGTCAGTACTGCGTGTGCAGATGGTCCCAGAAGCCGTCCCGCAGCGCCCGGCGCAGGTCCGCCTGTCCGCGGAGCGAGTACTGGAGCAACTGCTCGGCCTCGACCAGCAGTTCCTGGTCCACCGAGCCCGGGAGGTACGGGTGCCCGGGCAGCAGCTGCACCAGCGTCTCGCGGCCCCGCGCGACGAGCCAGGTGGCGGCGATCTGGGCGCCGACGAACCGCACCTCGTCCCGGGTCGGGCGGGGCGCGGTCGGGTCGTAGGTGGTGGCGGTGCGCCGGGTGACGTACGGCTTGAAGAAGTCCAGGTCGAAGGTGCGCTGACTGTCGACCTCCCACAGCAGCGGTTCGGCTTGGTTCCGCCCGTCCGGTGCCTCGATGCCCCACAGGTGCACCCGCGCCCCGTAGCCCTGGGCCGCCTCGACCGCGGAGACCAGGTCCTCGTCGCCGCCGATCAGCGCGGCGTCGCTGATGGCGCGGTGCCGGGCGAGGGACTCCAGGTCGGTGCGGATCAGGGAGTCGACGCCCTTCTGCTGGTTGTTGGCGTTGAGGTTGCCGAGGCGGACCTTGACGTCCGGTAGTTCGGCGATCGACTGCTGCTCGGAGGTGTGGATGCGGCGCCGGGCGCCGTCGTACCAGTAGACGCGGAGCAGCCTGCTGTCCGCGAAGATCGTCCGGGCCTTGTCGATCAGCGCGTCAATCAAACCCTCGGCGTCCAGGTCGAAGGCCCTGCGGTCCTCGGTCCCGGCGGCGAGGCGGCCAGCGGCGGCGTACAGATACCCGGCGTCCACGAAGATCGCGTGGGTCGATGGCGTCTTGGCCACCTCGGCGAGCATGCGGTGGAGCAGCTCGTTGGTGCGGTCGATGCGGGCACCGATCTCAGCGAGCTCTGCGGCGTTGGCCAGGTCATCGTTCATATGCCTCCCATTGTCCGGGCGGTGACACAGCGAACACAAGCGACCGCGATACCGGCGAGTAGTTAGGTTCGCGAAAAATTTCCTTAGCGTAGGGAATGTTTGTACGGTGCACCTCGTTATCACTTCAGAACAACACGAGGAGTCAAACGAAGGGAGAAGCCCTGTGCGCTTCGAGATCATGCGCCTGGACGACGTCAACGGCACCGCCGTGGACAGCACCGTCGTGGACGCCGCCTCCGCCAACCAGATGGTGCGGCAGGCTGCCGCGATAGGCCAACGCATCTACATCCGCCCGGCCCAGAACACCCCCTCCTAGTCCGGTAGTCGGGGGTCCAGCCGTCCGGGGGGTCGGGGGTCCAGCTGTCCGGGGGGCCGGGGTCCGTGGGCGGGGTCAGGTGCCCTGGATCACCTGGGTGACTCCGTTGATGATCTGCTGCACGGCGATCGCGGAGAGCATCATGCCCGCGAGCCGGGTCACCAGCACCACGCCACCGTCCTTGATGACCCTGATGATCAGCAGCGAATAGCGCATGACCAGCCAGAGCACGACGTGCATCGCGACGATCGCCGCCCAGACGGAGACCTGTCCCTTGGCTCCGTCCGCGTTCTGCACCGCGAGGATCACCGAGACGATCGCACCGGGCCCGGCGAGCAGCGGCATCCCCAGCGGCACTAGGGCGACATTGACGTCCTTGGTCTGCTTCGGCTCGTCGGTCTTGCCGGTGAGCAGGTCGAGCGCGATGAGAAGCAGCAGCAGGCCACCCGCGATCATCAGCGCGGGCACCGAGACATGCAGGTAGTCCAGGATCTGGTGGCCGACCAGGCCGAAGATGGTGATCACGCTGAAGGCGACGGCGACGGCCTGGAGTGCCATCTTCCGCTGCACCTTGGCCGGACGGCCCGAGGTCAGCGCGAGGAAGATCGGGGTGACCCCAGGGGGGTCCATGATCACAAAAAGGGTGAGAAAGAGGGAACCGAAAACGGCAGCGTCGAACACAGTGAGGCCTTGCGAGAGAGGGGTGAAAGAAAAGCAAAGATGGGGAGGCACGACCATCTGGAACCCAGACGGCGGCTGAACCTGGACGGTGGAGGGGAGCTAGGCTCCCTGACCCCCCGCGCCGGGGACGGGGAACGCCCCGGCCGCGCGGCGGGTGATCTCGCCGTAGATCTCGGGGTCGGTGGTGAACTCACCGAGCACACAGGTCTTACGGCTGCCGTGGTAGTCGCTGGACCCCGTGGGCAGCAGCCCGAAGTCCGAGGCGAGGCCGCGCAGCCTGGCGCGGGTCGCCGGTTCGTGGTCCATGTGGTCGACCTCGATGCCGTCGAGGCCCGCCGCGGTCAGCTCCGCTATCACCGACTCGGGGACCACCTCGCCACGCTTGACGGCGAGCGGGTGCGCGAAGACCGTCACCCCGCCCGCTGCCTTGACCAGGCGGATCGCGTCGAAGGGGTCGAGTTCGTGCTTCTCGACGTAGGCCCGGCCGCCGTCGGCGAGCCAGTCGGGCGTGAAGGCGTCGGACACCGTGCGTACGACGCCGAGCTCGACCAGCGCCTCGGCGATATGCGGGCGCCCGACCGAGCCGTCCCCGGCGATCCGCGCGACGTGCTCCCAGGTCACCGGGACATCGAGCTCCCGCAGCTTGCCGATCATCGCCTGGGCGCGCGGCACCCGGTCGTCCCGTACCAACTCGCGCTCGCGGAGCAGTTCCGGCTCGTCGGGGTCGAAGAGGTACGCCAGCATGTGCAGCCCCACGCCGCCGAGGCGGCAGGACAGCTCGGCGCCGGTGACCAGGGTGAGCCCGGCGGGCAGCGCGGCGATGGCCTCGGCGTGTCCACGCGTGGTGTCGTGGTCGGTCAGCGCGACCACGTCCAGACCCACGGCGGCGGCGTGACGCACCAGCTCGGCCGGGGTGTCCGTACCGTCGGATGCCGTGGAGTGGGTGTGCAGATCGACGCGCACGCGGCTACTCCTGACTCGACGGGACGTACGGGGGACGCTCAAGGATAACGTCCGCGACGGCCCGTCCCGCCCGCTCAGACGCGCAGCAGACGTGGGGACAGCGCCCCGCACGGCACCAGCTCCACTTCGGCGCCCGCGTCCCGCAGATCCGTCAGCACCAGCTCGTCGTACATCAGCAGCCCCGACTGCTCCGGCCACACGACCGCCCACAGCCAGAGCCCGCGCGCCTCGCCCGCGAAGACCGCCCGGTCTTCGGGTGCGCCGGAGACATGCCAGAGCGGGGTCGGCCGCCCGGCGGCCAGTACCTTCGCCTGGGGCGGCTTCTCGACGTTCATATACGGGCCAGGGTCGGGTCCCTCGATGCCCGCGTACCGTGCGCCCAGGCCGACGCCGCTCTCCTCGGCGACCAGCACCAGCTCCCCCACACCGCCCAGTGGCCCCGGCCCCGTACAGGCGACGGCGGTGGCGCGGCCGCCGCTGCGGTCGTCACCCGCGCAGGCGACTCCGGTGAACAGCCAGCCGACGGGAAGTGGCCACGGCATCCACACCGGCACCTGCGTACGGTGCACGACGACGCCGAGCGCCTCGACGCTGGGCGGGACGACGGGCTGTAGGGGGTGCACGACCCCGTGCACATCACACTGCCAAGTGTCGGCGAAGAGGCCGGGAGCCCTGACCCGGCCACCGCACTTCGGGCAACTGGGTTCGCCCCTCATAGCGCCCAACAGTCCTCCCCGGCCGTCGCCGCGTCAAGGACGATCACCCGTCCGGGGGCCCTGAGAGCCTGCCTCTGAACCCCCGCCTGCGCAGCGACGCCCGGCTCTCACGTTCGGGCCGCCGCGACCGGCCGACCCGGTTTCTTCCACGGTCGCCTGACAGGGCCGCGCGGTCAAGACCGCCGCCACCGGCGCGCCGCGTCAGACGCTCAGTCGAGCGGTACCGACCGCCGCCCCGGGTCGCGTAGGTCCGTGCCGTGGGCCAGCCACCGCTCCTGGAGCGCCGCCGCTCCGTGCACCCGCTTGTACGCCGCCTCGTTCGAGGTCATCGGCAGCAGCGGAAGGAAGGCCACCGGCTCCATCGGCTCCGGGAGCTCCAGGTCCTCCACCAGACCACCGGGCTCCGCGACCAGTACGGAACTGAACTGCGCGCCGGGCCACAGCGGTTCGCCCACGTCGAGCGACGCGCCAGGCACCACCACCAAGCCCTCCACCTGCGGCGACACGGCGAGTACGGCCAGCGTGCGGAGCACCTTGTCGGTGTCGGCGACGCCTCCGCGCACCGTGAGCACCAGCTCGGCGCGCGGGCCGCGCACCGGATCGGCGAGCGCGGCGGTGGGGTCCGTCATCGGCTGCCCGGACATCCCCAGGGTGGCGTACCGGACCACGGGGCTGTCCGCCTCGTGGTCGACGAAGCGCAGCACCTCCATACGGTCGGTGCCAAGGAACGTCACCGCGGCTCGCGCGTCGGGTTCCCCGAGTGCGCTACGGAGTCGGGCTTCCACGAGTGCGAGAACATCAGCCATACGGCGAGCATAGAACTCGTACGGAACGCGCAAAGCGGCGCGTTGACGCGCCAGTCGGCTGATAGTCTTGGCCGCTGGTCAGGGCAGCACGCTGAAGCGTGGCCTTCGAGGGCTCGGCTTCCGAGCCCGCCAGAGGATCTCCCCTACGGGGGACCGGCCGGAGGAGGTGGGGCTGATGGATCGAAGTCGACCGTGCAGTACCACCCGTTCTTCCGCCAGGTGACCGCTCCTTCTCACCGAGGCTTCCCGTACCCGGCCCACGGCCGGGTAAACACCTGGGGTCCCGTGGCGCATCGCATGACGGAAGAGCATCTCGTTTTCGCCTGATCCGTTCCGCTTGATCTGTGCTTGATCTGTGTCAGTAGCGAAGCTGCCGCCGCGATGGTGCGGTGCCGCCCGCTTTGGCGACGTGGCCATGAGCCGTACGTCCCCATTCCGGGCTGTGCCAACCCCGGCGGGCAGCGCGCTGCGCGCGAAGGAGCCTGCCATGTCGATGATCCGCGACCTGCGTGCCGCCGTCCGCCCGTCCCTGCGCAAGAGCCGCGCCCCGTACAGCCCCTACAGCCCGTACGACACCACCCGCGACCCCGGTGTCGGCACGGCGGTCGTCGACTGCGCCGTCTACCGCGACGGCCGCCGCCTGGAGAGTGAGAGCACCCTCACCCCGCGCGAGGCGATGCTGCGGGTGCGCCGCGACGGCGGCTTCGCCTGGATCGGGCTGCACGAGCCCACCGAGGCCGAATTCGCCGGTATCGCCGTGGAGTTCGGGCTGCACCCGCTGGCCGTGGAGGACGCCGTACACGCCCACCAGCGACCCAAGCTGGAGCGGTACGACGACACGCTGTTCACGGTCTTCAAGACCATCCACTACGTCGAGCACGGCGAACTCACCGCCACCAGCGAGGTCGTGGAGTCCGGCGAGGTGATGTGCTTCACCGGGCGGGACTTCTTCATCACCGTGCGGCACGGCGGTCAGGGTTCGCTGCGCGCCCTGCGGCACCGGCTCCAGGACGACACCGAGCTGCTCGCCAAGGGGCCTTCCGCGGTGCTGCACGCCGTCGCCGACCATGTGGTCGACGGCTATCTCGCGGTCGCCGACGCGCTTCAGGACGACATCGACGAAGTCGAGATCGATGTCTTCTCCGCGCACCGCAAAGGCAGTTCGCGGAGCGCCGACGCGGGGCGGATCTACCAGCTCAAGCGGGAAATACTGGAGTTCAAGCGGGCCGTCACACCACTGCTGCGGCCGATGCAGCTGCTGAGTGAGCGGCCGATGCGGCTGATCGACCCGGACATCCAGAAGTACTTCCGTAACGTCGCCGACCACTTGGCGCGGGTGCAGGAGCAGGTCGTCGGCTTCGACGAGCTGCTCAACTCGATCCTGCAGGCGAACCTCGCGCAGGCGACGGTCGCCCAGAACGAGGACATGCGCAAGATCACCTCCTGGGCCGCGATCATCGCCGTCCCGACGGCGATCTGCGGTGTGTACGGCATGAACTTCGACCACATGCCGGAACTGCACTGGAGGTACGGCTACCCGATGGTGCTGGCCGGCATCGTCGGCACCTGCCTGGCCATCCACCGCACCCTGAAGCGCAACGGCTGGCTTTGAGGCGACTGTCCGATGGCCTGGCGAAGAGCAGGCTCTAAGCTGCCCGCATGACTGCCGCACCGGCCGCCGAGCCGACTCCCGAGCCGACGCCCGAGCAGCTCCTCGACCGTGCCCTGGTCGAGGAGGCCACCAAGAAGTCCAGCCTGATCTGGGTACGGGGCGCCGGGCGGGAGCGCGCGCTGTGGCACGTATGGCATGACGGCGCCGCGCATCTGGTGGGCGACGGGCCCGGTGAGCAGCCGCTGCCGGACATCGCTGGCGGTACGGCCGTGACCGTCACCGTACGCAGCAAGGACAAGGGCGGCCGGATCGTCAGCTGGACCGCGCGGGCGGCCGAGCTGGCGCCCCGGTCAGCCGAGTGGGACGCGGCCGTCGCGGAGCTCCAGGGCAAGCGGCTGAACGCGGTGGACAGCGACCAGCTCACGGAGCGCTGGGCCCGCGACTGCCGGGTCCTGCGCTTGGAGCCGGACGCCATCTCTACCGACCTGCCGTCCGACTCACTCGCCATACCCCCGATGGCCACCCCCGCGACCACCCGCGAGCCCGCGCCCGCGGCCCTTCCCCGGCTGCTGCGCCGGGGCCATGCCAAGCGGGCCTAGGGCAGGTTCTGACTCGGCAGACCGCGCCTCATGACGTGGGGAGTTGCTGGCCGTAGTCGACCGTCTCGTCCTTGTCCGGTTCTTCGAGGGCGACGTCCTTGCCCCAGTCGGTGAGGCGCAGTGAGCCCGCTCCCCCGGCGCGCTCCATGAGCAGCGGGTACGGCGTGCCCTCCAGGGACACCGCGAGCGTGCCGCCCGCTCCGGCGTCCCCGCTGATCCTGATGGCGCGCTGCCCCGCGACCTCGGAGCGCTCGCCCGTCGCCAGCTTGCCGTGCAGCGTGAGCAGACCCTTGAGCAGCTTGTCCTTGTCGGTGAACCCGCTCAGCTGCTGATACGCCGGGTCGCCCTGCGGCACCTTCACGTACTTGCCGTCCAGCTTGTCGGACACTCCGGCGCCGCCGCTCTTCCCGTCCTCACCACCGCGGGTCCAGAACGCGGCGTCGGCCTTCAGGAAGAGCTGCTTCCCGATCCGCAGCAGGTGGAACATCCGGTCCTGGGACGTGACCTCACCGCTGCCGCCGTCGCCCGTCAGCGCCATCTCCAGCTTGTACGTCTGCCCCTTGCTGACCAGCGACCCGGAAAGGCGGACCGAGTCCGCCGCCGCGGCCGCCTTCAGCGACCTGCTCTGGATCTTCGTCGCGGAGAGCTTGCCGATGCCGTTGGTTCCCTTGTCCGGGTCCGGAGGCGGCGGCGGGCTACTGCATCCCGCGAGCCCCGTGATCCCGGCGACCAGCCCCGCGCACACCGCGCTCACGAGTGCCCTGCGGCGGGAACGGCCCTGCGGGATGACGATCACTGTGCGGCACTGCCTCTCATTCGGGTGTCCGGGGCGGCAGTACGGCAGCGTACCCGTGTCGCCTACGTCACTCGGCAGAGAGCCTTCCAGACGCTCCACCAGGGCGGACCTGACCAGGACGGGCTAGCCTGAATCCCGTATTCCCGGCACACGGACACACGGACACACGGACACACGGACAGTCGGGCAGGCGGGCAGGCGGACAGACGAGGAGGCGCGCGGTATGGCGGGAGGCGTCCCTCGGATCTTTGTGTCGCACCTCGCCGGGATCGCCGTCTTCGACCCGGGCGGTGACTACGTGGGCCGGGTGCGCGACCTGGTCGCGATGCTCCGCGTAGGGCAGCGCCCGCCCCGGCTGCTCGGGCTGGTCGTCGAGCTCTCCACCCGGCGCCGGATCTTCCTGCCCATGACCCGGGTGACCGGCATCCAGTCCGGCCAGGTCATCACCACCGGCGTGCTCAACGTACGGCGCTTCGAGCAGCGGCCCACCGAACGGCTGGTGCTCGGCGAACTGCTGGACCGCCGGGTGCGGCTGCTGGAGTCCGGTGAGGAGGTCACCGTCCTGGACATCTCCGTACAGCAACTGCCCGCACGCCGTGACTGGGAGATCGACCGGGTCTTCGTCCGCAAGGGCAAGGGGGGCGCGCTGCGGCGCAAGGGGGAGACGCTGACCGTCGAGTGGTCGGCGGTCACCGGGTTCTCGCTAGAGGAGCAGGGGCAGGGCGCCGAGAGCCTGCTGGCCACCTTCGAGCAGCTGCGCCCGGCCGACCTCGCCAACGTGCTGCACCACCTCTCCCCCAAGCGGCGCGCGGAGGTGGCCGCCGCCCTGGACGACGACCGGCTGGCCGACGTACTCGAAGAGCTGCCCGAGGACGACCAGATCGAGATCCTCGGCAAACTCCAGGAGGAACGGGCCGCCGACGTCCTGGAGGCCATGGACCCGGACGACGCGGCCGACCTGCTCTCCGAGCTGCCCGAAGAGGACACCGAGCGGCTGCTCACCCTGATGCGCCCGGAGGAGGCCGCCGACGTGCGGCGGCTGATGGCGTACGAGGAGCGGACGGCGGGCGGGCTGATGACCACCGAGCCGATCGTCCTGTCACCGGACGCCACGGTCGCCGACGCACTCGCCCGGGTACGCAACCCGGACCTGTCCCCCGCGCTGGCCGCCCAGGTGTACGTGTGCCGCCCGCCGGACCAGACCCCGACGGGCAAGTACCTCGGCACCGTGCACTTCCAGCGGCTGCTGCGTGATCCGCCGTTCACGCTGGTCGGCTCGATGCTCGACAAGGATCTGCAGACCCTCACCCCGGAGACCTCGCTCCCCTCGCTGACCAGCTTCTTCGCCACGTACGACATGGTGGCCGCCCCGGTCGTGGACGAGAGCGGCTCGCTGCTCGGCGCGGTGACGGTGGACGACGTACTCGACCATCTGCTGCCCGATGACTGGCGCGAGACCGAGTTCGAGGAGTCCGCCCACGGACCGCACGGGCCCGCCCACGGACCGCAGGAGTCCGCGCATGGGCGGTGAGGGCGGGCTCGGCGACCGCGGTGAGCCGGGCGGGCAGAAGGAGCGCGGGCCTGGCGGTCCTGGCGCGCTGACCCGCGCGCGGGTGCGGCTCGACCAGCCGCTGCCCCGGCGCCGGTTCAAGGTGCTGCCGGAGTGGGACCCGGACGCGTTCGGGCGGATGTCGGAGAAGATCGCCCGCTTCTTGGGCACCGGGCGTTTTATCGTCTGGATGACGGTCGCCATCGTGCTGTGGCTCGCGTGGAACGTCCTCGCGCCCGAGGAGCTGCGGTTCGACGAGTTCCCGTTTATCTTCCTCACCCTGGTGCTGTCGCTCCAGGCCTCGTACGCCGCCCCGCTGATCCTGCTCGCGCAGAACCGGCAGGACGACCGGGACCGGGTCAACCTGGAGCAGGACCGGAAGCAGAACGAGCGGTCCATCGCCGACACCGAGTATCTGACCCGGGAGATCGCCGCGCTGCGGGCGGGGCTCGGCGAGGTCGCCACCCGGGACTGGATCCGTTCGGAATTGCAGGATCTGGTCAGGGACATGGAGGAGCGGCGGACGCTATTCCCGTCCGAGGCGCGTGTGCGGCGTGACGAAGGCGACCGCTGATCCTCCTTATTTCCCGCGCGCGCACGGCCGTACCATTCCTGTATGGCTACCGACACGTATCCGACCGAAGAAGCGGTGCATGACGCGCTCGCGACGGTCAACGACCCGGAGATCCACCGGCCGATCACTGAGCTCGGCATGGTCAAATCGGTGGAGATCGGCGCCGATGGTGCGGTGGCCGTCACCGTCTACCTCACGGTCTCCGGCTGCCCGATGCGCGAGACCATCACGAAGAACGTCACGGACGCCGTCGCCGCCGTCGAAGGCGTCACGCGCGTCGACGTCACGCTGGACGTGATGAGCGACGAGCAGCGGCGCGAGCTCGCCGAGTCGCTGCGCGGCGGCACGGCTGAGCGCGAAGTACCCTTCGCCAAGCCTGGCTCGCTGACCAGGGTGTACGCGGTCGCCTCCGGCAAGGGCGGGGTCGGCAAGTCCTCGGTGACGGTGAACCTGGCCGCGGCGATGGCCGCCGACGGACTGAAAGTCGGTGTCGTGGACGCCGACATCTACGGCCACTCCGTGCCCCGCATGCTGGGCGCCGACGGCCGCCCGACCCAGGTCGAGAACATGATCATGCCGCCGTCCGCGAACGGCGTGAAGGTCATTTCGATCGGCATGTTCACCCCGGGTAACGCCCCGGTGGTGTGGCGCGGCCCGATGCTGCACCGCGCGCTCCAGCAGTTCCTCGCGGACGTCTACTGGGGCGACCTGGACGTGCTGCTGCTCGACCTGCCGCCGGGTACCGGCGACATCGCGATCTCGGTGGCCCAGCTGGTGCCGAACGCCGAGATCCTGGTGGTCACCACGCCCCAGCAGGCCGCGGCCGAGGTCGCCGAGCGGGCCGGGTCGATCGCCGTACAGACCCACCAGAAGATCGTCGGTGTGGTGGAGAACATGTCGGGTCTGCCCTGCCCGCACTGCGACGAGATGGTGGACGTCTTCGGCACGGGCGGTGGCCAGCAGGTCGCCGAGGGTCTGACGAAGACGACGGGCGCGCATGTGCCGGTGCTGGGCTCCATCCCGATCGACGTCCGGCTGCGCGAGGGCGGCGACGAGGGCAAGCCCGTCGTCCTGACCGACCCGGAGTCCCCGGCGGGCTCGGCGCTGCGGGCGATCGCGGGGAAGCTGGGCGGGCGGCAGCGCGGCCTGGCGGGGATGTCGCTCGGCGTCACTCCCGCGAACAAGTTCTGATCGTTCAGATCGGTTTTCGGTCTGAACGGTCTGATCGGTTTTCGGGCGTACGCGGCTGGGGCCGCCCCTCACCAGGAGGGGCGGCCCCAGCCGCGTACTGCTGACTCGTGCCGACCCACCGCCGCTTACGCGTAGTCGGTGATGTCCTTGACCGCCGAGAAGCCCAGCCCGTACGCGCTCATGCCCCGCCCGTACGCGCCCAGGTGTACGCCACCCTGGGTGGACCCGGCGAGCACCCAGCCGAACTCCGACTCGCGGTAGTGGAACGGCGTCGGGACGCCGTCCACGGGCAGCGACAGGGTCGTCCAGTCGGCGCCCGTCAGATCGTCCGCCAGGACCCACGCGGTCTCGGTCTGCTGGTCCAGCCAGTCGTCGCGCAGGCCGTGGTCCATCTGGCCCGGCCAGGTGAAGCTGAGCAGCCCGACTCCGGCCAGCCACGCGGCCGATGAGACGGAGGTGGCCTCCATCACACCGGTGCCGTCGGCGCTGCGCCGCAGCGGGCTCGTGGGCACCGTCACCACGACCGCGAAGCGGTCCCGCTCGGAGCCCCCGTCCGTACGCAGCGTGGGCTCGTCGCCGTGTCCGGTCGAGCCGTGCGCCACGGTGCCGTCGGCCGCGCTGCCGACCTGCATCAGCCAGCGTGGCCCCGTGAAGGCCTCATCCAGGCCGTACCAGGGGAACGGCGCCAGCAAGTAGCCGTCGACCGTGCGTGCTCCTGCCTGACTCGTCGTCTTCATCAACCCGGCCGCCTCCTCGATCTCCGTCGGTCCGGAGGGCCCACCCCCCTCGGGCGTCCTCAAGTCCGGACAACAACAGAGCAGAATAGCCATACCCGTTGTCGGAGGCGGATCTCCCTGCTCTGTGCGGGTCGCTCACCGGCCACCGCGGGGGTTCAGGACAGGCTCTCAGGTGGCGTCCGCGTCGAACGGCGGGCGCTCGACCGCGGCGGGGGCCGCGCCGCCCTTGTCAAGGTTCGGGCCACCGCTCTTGCGCAGGTCGGGGCCGCTGTTCTTGGTCAGGTCCGGGCCGCTGCCCGTCGACGAGGACGTCGACGTGGACGGCATCGGCTTGCCGGGGTCGAGGCTGCGCGTGGCGTCCGTAACCTCGGCCATTTCCTTTTTCAGGTCGAAGCCGTTGCGGATCTCCTTCAGCCCCAGTTCGTCGCTTTCCAGCTGCTTGCGGATGAACGTCTTGGGGTTGAGGTCCTCGAACTCGAAGTCCTTGAACTCCGGGCCCAGCTCCTCACGGATGTCCTGCTTGGCGCTGTCCGAGAAGGCGCGGATCTTACGGATGAAGCCCGCCACGTCCTGGATGACCTTGGGCAGCTTCTCCGGGCCGAACAGCAGCACGGCCAGGACCAGCAGGGTCAGTACCTCAAGACCGCCTATGTCACTGAACACCTGGTGGCCCCTTTCGATGTCCGCGGCCGTGGGCAGAAGGTCCCGATCTGAGATCCGGGCTGGTCCACAGTACCGGGCGATGCTGTCCGGCCGGTACTGTCCGGGCGCCGTGGGGCCGACGCCCGGGTGGTGGGTGGGTGACCGGGCGAACGGGCACCCACCCAGCCGACGTTGGTCATCGGGCGTCGGCGGAGCCGAGTTCCAGGGACAGGGTCTGCTTGGCGCCGTCCCGTTCGAGGGTGAGCTCCAGGCGGTCGCCTGGGCGGTGGGCGCGGATCTTGACGATCAGCTCCTGGCCGGTACGGACGCGCTGGCCGTCGACGGCGGTGATGATGTCGCCCGGCTTGACCCCGGCCTGGTCAGCGGGGCCGCCTGGCTTGACCGCCGGGCCGCCGTCGCGGGTCTCGTCGGCGACTCGGGCGCCTTCGCCGGTGAACTGGGTGTCCAGGGTGACCTCGATGACCGGGTGGGTCGCCTTGCCAGTGTTGATCAGTTCTTCGGCGACCCGCTTGGCCAGGTTCACGGGTATGGCGAAGCCCAGGCCGATGGAGCCCGCCTGGGCGCCGCCGCCGTCCGGGGCGCCTCCGCCGCCGCCCGCGGAGCGGATGGCGCTGTTGATGCCGATGACGCGGGCCTTGGAGTCGACCAGGGGGCCACCGGAGTTTCCGGGGTTGATCGGGGCGTCGGTCTGCAGGGCGTCGACGTACGACACATCGCTGCCGTCGCCCTCCTCGCCGCCCGCGGTGATCGGCCTGCCCTTGGCGCTGATGATCCCGGAGGTGACGGTGTTCGACAGGTCGAAGGGGGCGCCGATGGCCACCACCGGGTCGCCAACCTGGACGTTGTCGGAGTTGCCGAGTGGCAGCGGCTTGAGTCCTGAGACGCCGGTGACGCGGACGACGGCGAGGTCATAGCCCGCGTCCTTGCCGATGAGCTTGGCCTTGGCGCTCTCGCCGCCGCTGAACGTGACCGTTATCCGGCCGTCCGACCCTGCGGGGTCCACGACGTGGTTGTTGGTGAGGATGTGCCCCTTGTTGTCCAGCACGAAGCCGGTGCCGGTGCCCTGCGCGCCGCCGCCGCTCACATGCAGGGTGACCACACTGGGTACGGCGCTCGCGGCGATCCCGGCGACGCTCTCCGGGGCGCGGCCCTTGTCCTCGCGGTCCGCCTGCGGAAGGCTCACGTCGGTCAGGCCGCCCTTGCGCTCCACGTACGCGCCGACGCCGCCGCCCACGGCGCCCGCGAGCAGGGCGATGGCGAGGGCTCCGATCAGCAGCGCGCCGCGCCGTGGCTTACGGGCGGGGGCGGGCTCGGCACCGGTGGGATGCAGCAGCGGCTGCGGCTGCGGGGAGCTCCACGGGTCGTACTGCTGCCAGGCGCCGGTGGGTGCGCTGGCGGGTGCGGCGGTGGGTGCGCTGGCGGGTGCGGCGGTGGGTGCGCTGGCGGCGCCGCCTGGCGCGCCAGCACCGGCGTTCAGCCCCGTCTGTGTGGCGGCGGGCGGTACGGCGGTGCCGTGGGCCGGGGTGGCCCGGGGGTGCTGGACGGGCGGCGCGAGGGCCCAGGGGCCGGGCTCACCGTAGGGCGGTGTGCCGTACGGGTCGGGGGCGTGCAGCGGGCGGCGCTCGGCGTCCGCGGCGCTCTCCGAAGGCTCCAGGGCCTCCGGGTTCTCCGAGGTCTCCGAGACCTCGGAGATCCCGGGCTGCGGCGACGGGTCCGGTGACGGTTCAGTGGCGGCGGCACCCTGCTGGCCTTGCCGAGGACGGCTCCACCATTCCGTCTTCGACCCAGTGGGCTTCCCCTCGTCCATGTTCTCCCCACAGCTGGTGCACGGCGCGGCCAACGGGCCAGGAGGCCCCCGCATTGGCGGGCGTAGCCCACCAAAGAATTCAATCAGGTTTACGAGGGTGCGTGCAGCGGCCGGTCAGCCACCGGCCGCGCGGGTGTCGCCCAGGGGCGCCGACGGGGCTGGTGCCGCCGAAGGGGACGGACGGGTCGGGTGCGGTGATGCCGCCTCGGCACCGCCGCGTATCAGAGGCCAGAGCGCGGCGTCCGAGGCGAACAGCGGATAACCGCTGCTGGAGAGCAGCGGTGCGGTGTACGGGCGGGTGAGCGCCTGCGGCGAGCGCTGCTGGACGCCGGGCACCGCGGGGCCCGTGACGCCGGGCGACGCGACGGGTGCGGCGAGCACGCCGAAAGCCTGCCCCTGGGACGCCGCGAGCTGACCGCCGCGGCGCCGCTGGGTCTCAGCACCGCTGGCGGCGCCACTGCCCGGCGCGCGCTGCTGCGGGCTCGCCTTCGCGCCCCGTGCCTCGGCGGACTCGGCCGGTGTCGGGGCGCCGGTTGACACGCCGCCGAGCGCGAGCGCGGCCAGCGACACCGCCCCCGCGGCCGCGAAGGCGAACCTTCGCCCGCGCGACCCCCCGGAGCGCTCCGCCGCCCCGGAGCGGCCGACCTCATGGATACGGAAGCCCCGCTCGGCCGCCGGGCCGGACACGAGACCGCCGTGGGAGCGAGCGGGGCCGTATCCGAAGCTGTCCTGGCGCACGGCGAAGACGCCTTCGGCTCTCCCGAAGGCGTCGGTGGCGAGGAGACCGTCCAGCGGCGCGCCCGAGTCCCCCCGCCCATCGCCGCCGTCGGAGGGGAGCCCCTGGAGCCGGGCCAGGAAGCTGGCGGACGGGCCAGGGGGCGCGGTCGAGGCGAAGACCGTTTTCAGACGGCGTTGGGCATCCGCCTCGGCCTTGCATTTGGGGCAGGTCGCGAGGTGCGCGAGAACCCGCTCACGGGTGTCATGGCCCAGCTCGCCGTCCACCAGGGCGGCGAGGCGGTCTCCGAGATGCTGCTCGGCAGGCGTCGGACAGGAGCCGTTCACGCGGTCGCGCCCCCTCCCTCCAGAGCTGCCCCGGCGGCGGAGACGGCGAGCGAGCGGCGCTCCGCACGGGCCTGGGGCGAACGGTGCTGCAGGGCCTTGCGCAGCTGGGACCGGCCGCGGTGGATACGGCTGCGGACCGTGCCCAGCTTGACGCCCAGCGTCGCGGCGATCTCCTCGTACGAGAGCCCCTCGATGTCGCAGAGGACCACGGCCGCGCGGAACTCGGGTGCCAGGGTGTCCAGCGCGTGCTGGACGTCCGCGTCGAAGTGGGTGTCCTGGAAGACCTGCTGCGGGGACGGCTCGCGGCTGGGCAGCCGCTCGGCGGCGTCGTCTCCCAGCGCGTCGAACCGGATCCGCTGCTTACGGCGGACCATGTCCAGGAAGAGATTGGTGGTGATGCGGTGCAGCCAGCCCTCGAAGGTGCCGGGCGTGTACGTGGACAGCGAGCGGAAGACGCGGACGAAGACTTCCTGCGTGAGGTCCTCGGCGTCGTGTTGGTTACCCGTCAGACGGTAGGCGAGGCGGTATACCCGTGCGCTGTGCGTGCTGACGATCTCCTCCCAGGTGGGCGGAGTCCACGCCTGCGAATCCGCGTCGGCGGCAAAGGTCGCGGTCTGAGCGGAGTCGGGAAAGCGGGAACGGACGTCAGCGGTGTTGGTCACGGATTTCGGCTCGCCCGCCGACCTGAGAAGGCGCCGCCAGCGCGGCACTCCGCCCCGGTCACCGGCCGCAGCCGCACCTCCCCTGTCGGCTCTGGTGGTGTCCAGTGGAGCCCCTACCATAGCCACCTCGCCCGTTAGCTCCGGATAAGCGTTTTTACGTGAATTTGGAAGTCCGCGGCGCGGCTCGGCCCCGCTGACGGGTCGCTTCCTCTTCACCTCCTCATAACGCCCGGTCCCATCTGCGGGTTCCCGGCGCCAACGGATACAGTCACGGGCGGGTCAAGGCCGTCGTACAGCCGCCGTACGACCGCCGGGCTACCGCCGACCACGGGGACAGGAGAGGCTCATTACCGCCAACCGGCAGACGAGCTGGGCGTTCGCCGACGCCTTTGTCGCCGAGGACGAAGCGCTGCTCTGGGCCAGGGACCGGGCCATCGAGTCAGGGCTGCGCGCGGTGTCGCCCGGCACGGGCGCCGCGCTGCGGATGCTCGCGGCGACCGCGGACGCCAAGGCGGTGGCCGAGATCGGCACCGGGACCGGAGTGTCCGGCATCCATCTGCTGCGCGGAATGCGCCCCGACGGCGTCCTGACGACGGTCGACCCGGAACCCGAGCGCCAGCAGTTCGCCCGTCAGGCGTTCCGTGAGGCCGGGTTCGCCAGCAACCGCGCGCGGTTCATCCCGGGCCGCGCCCTGGATGTGCTGCCCCGCCTCGCGGACAGCGGATACGACCTCGTCTTCTGCGACGGCGACCGGTTCGAGTGCCTGGAGTACCTCGCTGAATCGTTGCGCCTGTTGCGGCCCGGCGGTCTCGTCTGCTTCGAGGGCGTCTTCGCTGACGACCGTACGGTCGACTCGGGGCCACAGCCCGCCGAGGTGGTCAAGCTACGGGAACTGCTGCGGGCCGTGCGGGAGAGCCCGGACCTGGTGTCCTCGCTGCTGCCGGTGGGCGACGGGCTGCTCTGCGCGGTCCGGCGCTGACCGGGCGCTCCCTGAGCTGACCGAACGCTACCTGGCAGGCGCGCTCCGGCCCTGACGAGCCGGACACAGCACCGCCCCGGCACCCTGTTAGGGTGCCGGGGCGGTGAAAAGTGAAGGGCGCTTTCGCTCAGCCGACGACCTTCTTGAGGGCGTCACCGAGCGCGTCGGCTTCATCCGGGGTCAGCTCGACGACAAGCCGACCGCCGCCTTCGAGCGGAACGCGCATGACGATGCCCCGCCCCTCCTTGGTCACCTCGAGCGGGCCGTCGCCCGTCCGCGGCTTCATGGCCGCCATGCTCGTTCCCCTTCCTGAAACCAGCTCATCGCAGCCGGCGGCCCCATGAGAGGTGCTGTGTCACCGGCATCGAACACATTGCTTCCAGGTCATTATCCCGCATCGCGGGACCCGATGAACAACATCAGTCTGCATCGCTTGCGCAACGCGCTTGAGCAAAACCACACAATTCGGCGATGTGGCTGCGATACTGCGCCCCTTCGGGCACCTGGCCGCCCCCGAAATGTTTGACGCAGGTCACACCCTCGGGCGTCTGCCACCGCCGTGGGGTCTCCGTCATGCTGTGCTCTGCACGCATTTGATCTCGATCGACGCCGACTGATCCCGACGAAGGAGACTCCCCACCATGGCCGACACCGTGCTCTACGAGGTGACCGACGGGCTCGCGACGATCACGCTCAACCGTCCCGACGCCATGAACGCCATGAACACGGAGGCCAAGGTCGCCCTGCGGGACGCGGTCCAGGCGGCCGCGGCGGACTCGGCGGTGCGCGCGGTGCTGCTGACCGCGACCGGGCGGGCGTTCTGTGTCGGGCAGGACCTCAAGGAGCACATCGGCACCCTCGCCGCCGACCGTGAGGCGGGCACCGGCGACACGATGAGCACCGTACGGGAGCACTACAACCCCGTCGTCCGGGCGCTCACCGAGATGCCCAAGCCCGTGGTCGCCGGGGTGAACGGCGTCGCCGCCGGTGCGGGCTTCGGCTTCGCGCTGGCCGCGGACTACCGCGTCGTCGCGGACACCGCCTCCTTCAACACCTCCTTCGCCGGGGTCGCCCTGACCGCGGACTCCGGGATCTCCTGGACGCTGCCACGTGTGGTGGGGCCCGGCCGGGCGGCTGACCTGCTGCTGTTCCCGCGCTCCATCAAGGCCCAGGAGGCGTACGAGCTGGGCATCGCGACCCGGCTGGTACCGGCGTCTGAGCTGGCGGCTGAGGCGGCGAAGGTGGCCCGCGAGCTCGCCGCGGGCCCGACACTCGCCTACGGGGCGATCAAGGAGTCCCTCGCGTACGGGGCGGGCCACACGCTCGCCGAGACGCTCGAGAAGGAAGACGAGCTGCAGACCCGGGCGGGCGCGTCCGACGACCACGCGATCGCCGTCCAGGCCTTCATCGCGAAGGAGCAGCCGAAGTACCTGGGACGCTAGGAGGTCAGGCCTTGCCGCGGAACGCGCAGGTCTCCAGGTGGTCGTCGACCAGGCCGCAGGCCTGCATCAGGGCGTAGGCCGTGGTGGGCCCGACGAAGCGGACACCGCGCTTCTTGAGGGCCTTGGCGAGGGCCGTGGACGCGTCCGTGGTCGCGGGGACGTCGGAGATCCGCTGGGGGGCCGGGCGCGTCGCGGGGTCGGGAGCGTACGACCAGATGAGCGCGTCGAGCTCGCCGGTGGGCCAGTCCGCGAGCACGCGCGCGTTGGCGAGGGTGGCCTCGATCTTGGCGCGGTTGCGGATGATGCCGGGATCGGCGAGCAGCCGGGCCGCGTCCTGGTCCGTGAAGGCCGCGACCGATGCGATCTTGAAGTCGGCGAAGGCACGGCGGAAGCCCTCGCGGCGGCGCAGGATCGTGATCCAGGACAGGCCCGACTGGAAGGCCTCCAGGGACAGCCGCTCGAACAGGGCGTCGTCACCGTGGACCGGGTGGCCCCACTCCTGGTCGTGGTAGGCGATGTAGTCGTCCGCCGAGAGGGCCCAGGGGCACCGCGGCCTGCCGTCGGGGCCCTCAGGGGCGGGTGCGGGTGTCAGCGCGGGCGCGTCGCTCACGGCTGGCCATCCTCAGACGGACCGGAGGGAGCTGGCGGACTGGACGGAACTGGCGGACCGGACTCCGCCTCCGGGGCCGAACCTGAGGCAGGACCAGAGGCAGAACCAGCTGCCGGGCCATCCGCCGGTCCTGGCACCGCGTCCTGCGGAGAGTAGTCGTCGAAGAGGCCCGGGCCGCTGACCGCCGTCGCCTGGGACCCGGCCAGCGCCGCCTCCAGCTCGGCGATCCGCGCGTCCCGCTCGGCCAGCTCCGCGCCGAGGCGGTCGAGCGCGTCGTCCACATCCGCCATGCGATAGCCGCGCAGGACCATCGGCAGGCGCAACGCCTGGACGTCGACCCAGCCGACCGGGCGGCCCGCGGGCAGCGGGTCCGCGACAAGCTCGGGCGCCGCGTCTTGGAGCGGCGCCGACTCGCCGCCGCCCAGTACGGCCAGGGCGACCGCGGCGACGACCACCACCAGCGCGATGAGCAGGAACCAGAACACGACCATCTCCCGGGAGCGCGCCACTTTCTACTGTCCAGGTCCGATCGTGCCATGCGCCACCGACAGTTAGGGTCTGCCCGGCGGATCAGACCGGGCTGGACGCTCGGTGCGCTGTCTGTGCTGCTGAGCGGGGCGTGGTGCGTGCAGCTGCAAGGCGGAGGATTGAGGCGACGCGGAGCGTCGGTGATGGACGACAACGCCGAGGGGGTCCCTCCCTCCCGCCCGAGCTGAACGAAGCGAGTTCGAGGGTGGGGGCGCGCGTGCCACGCCCCGCGACCCCGGCATGATCCGCCGGACAGGCCCTAAGGTCACAGGGCGACCGATGCGAGGAGGAACCAGGGCATGCAGAGCCCGCTGCGGCTTGGACGGCGTGAGTTCGGCGCCCACGAGCCAGTGATCATGGCGATCGTCAACCGGACCCCTGACTCCTTCTACGACCAGGGCGCCACCTTCCGTGACGAGCCCGCGCTCGCCCGGGTGGAGCAGGCAGTGTCAGAGGGTGCCGCCATCATCGACATCGGTGGCGTCAAGGCCGGTCCAGGCGAGGAGGTGACGGCCGAGGAGGAGGCCCGGCGTACGGTCGGGTTCGTCGCCGAGGTGCGCCGCCGCCACCCGGACGTGGTGATCAGCGTCGACACCTGGCGGCACGAGGTCGGTGCGGCGGTCTGCGAGGCGGGCGCGGACCTGCTCAACGACGCGTGGGGCGGGGTCGACCCCCGGCTCGCCGAGGTCGCGGCGCGCTACGGGGTGGGGCTGGTCTGCACCCACGCCGGAGGCTCGGAGCCGCGGACCCGGCCCCACCGGGTCACGTACGAGGATGTGATGGCCGACATCCTCACGGTGACCCTGGGGCTGGCCGAGCGGGCCGTCGCGCTGGGCGTGCCCCGGGAGTCCGTACTGATCGATCCGGGGCATGACTTCGGGAAGAACACCCGGCATTCGCTGGAGGCGACGCGACGGCTCGGCGAGATGGCCGAGACGGGCTGGCCGGTGCTGGTCTCCCTGTCCAACAAGGACTTCGTCGGGGAGTCGTTGGACAAACCGGTCAAGGAACGGGTGCTCGGGACGCTCGCGACCACGGCGGTCTCGGCGTGGCTGGGTGCCCGGGTCTACCGCGTACACGAGGTCGCGGAGACCCGGCAGGTCCTGGACATGGTCGCGTCGATCCAGGGCCACCGGGCACCCGCGGTGGCCCGTCGCGGGCTGGCCTGACCCACCGGGCCCCATGACCCGCCGGACGCCCCCTAGGGCCTGTCAGACAGGCCCTAGCGGCCGACCTCCTTGGCCACCATGGAGACCGCCTCGTCGACGTCGTCCGTGACGTGGAAGAGCAGCAGGTCGTGCACGGAGGCCTTGCCCTGGGCCACGACGGAGTCGCGTAGCCAGTCGACGAGGCCGCTCCAGTACTCCGTGCCAAACAGCACGATCGGGAAGCGGGTGACCTTGCGGGTCTGGACCAGGGTGAGTGCCTCGAAGAGCTCGTCCAGGGTGCCGAGGCCGCCGGGGAGCACCACGAAGCCCTGCGCGTACTTCACGAACATCGTCTTGCGGACGAAGAAGTAGCGGAAGTTCATCCCGATGTCGACATGCGGGTTGAGTCCCTGTTCGAAGGGCAGCTCGATGCCGAGGCCGACCGAGATGCCCTTGGCCTCCCGCGCGCCCTTGTTCGCCGCCTCCATCGCGCCCGGCCCGCCGCCCGTGATCACCGCGAACCCGGCCTCCGCGAGCGCCTTGCCGAGCCGCACGCCCGTCTCGTACTCAGGTGAGCCGACGGGGGTGCGCGCGGAGCCGAAGACGCTGATCGCGCTGGGGAGTTCGGCGAGCGCGCCGAAGCCTTCGACGAACTCCGACTGGATGCGCATCACCCGCCAGGGATCGGTGTGCACCCACTCGGAGTCGCCACCTTCGGTGTCGAGCAGCCGTTGATCCGTGGTGCCGGGCGTGACTTGGTCGCGCCGCCGCACCACAGGGCCCAGGTACTGCTGCTCCGGCGGGCCCTGCTCCTCTGGAATGGCCATGGAGAACACCTTCCGCTGACGGTCTTGGTTCAGGGTAGGACGGGTGAGGTGGGGAGCGAGGCAATTAACGGATACGAAGGGATACGAAGGGCTACGTCGGGAGGCCGGGAGGTCAGGAGGTCAGCCAGCCGCGCAGCCGCTCTTCGGCGATCGGGATGTCCGAGGCGCGTACCCGTTCGTCCGCCTTGTGCGCGAGCAGCGGGTCCCCGGGGCTGTAGTTCACCGCGGGCACCCCGAGCGCGCTGAAGCGGGACACGTCGGTCCAGCCGAACTTGGGCCGGGCCAGGCCGCCGACGGCCGCCATGAAGGCCTTGGCGGCCGGGTGCGTGAGCCCGGGGCGGGCGCCGCCGGTGTGGTCGTCGACGATGAACTCGTCGATGTCGCAGTCCGCGAAGTAGTCACGGACGAACGCGACGGCCTCCTCCTCGCTCCGGTCGGGGGCGTAGCGGAAGTTGACGGTCACAGTGCAGGAGTCGGGGATGACGTTGGTGGCGACGCCCCCCTCGATGCGTACGGCGTTGAGTCCCTCGTGGTACTCGAGGCCGTCCACGACCGGCTTACGGGGCTCGTAGGCCGCCAGCTTCGCGAGGATCGGAGCGGCGGTGTGGATGGCGTTGGAGCCCATCCACGCGCGCGCGGAGTGCGCTCGCTCCCCCTTGGTGCGCAGCAGCACCCGCAGGGTGCCCTGGCAGCCGCCCTCCACCTGGCCGTCCGTCGGCTCCAGGAGGACGGCGAAGTCGCCCGCCAGCCAGTCGGGGTGGGCGGCGGCGACGTGTCCCAGGCCGTTGAGGTGCGCGGCGACCTCTTCGTTGTCGTAGAAGACGAAGGTCAGGTCGCGGTTGGGCGCGGGCACGGTCGCGGCGATCCGCAGTTGTACGGCGATCCCGGACTTCATGTCGCAGGTGCCGCACCCCCAGAGCACCCCGTCCTCGTCCAGCCGCGACGGCACGTTGTCGGCGATCGGCACGGTGTCGATGTGCCCGGCGAGGATCACCCGCTCAGCGCGGCCCAGGTTCGTACGGGCCACCACGTTGTTGCCGTAGCGGTCGACGGTGAGGTGCGGCAGGGTGCGCAGCGCGGCCTCGATCGCGTCGGCGAGTGGCTTCTCCTGGCCGCTCACGGACGGGAAGTCGACGAGCCGGGCGGTCAGGCGCGCGGCGTCCAGCGTGAGGTCAAGCGGGGTGTCAGGCACGTTCTCAGGCGGGGTCTCAGGCATGGCTGTGACCCTAGCGTTCCGGTTCGATCGCTGAGGCTTTGGCCGAATCCCGGACTCCAGTACGGTGGGCCGCGTGTCCGAACAGCCCTCCTCTTCCATCGGGCGCGGCCGTCTCCTGAGGATGGGGGCGGCCGTCGCCGTGCTGCTGGCCCTCGCGGGCTACCTGGCAGCCCACTACACCGGCGGCGGCAAGCGCGCCCCCCGGTGTGTTGTCGTGTCCGCCGCCGGTGACGGGGGGACCTATGAGTTCGGCGTCGATCAGGCGGTGAACGCCGCGACGATCTCGGCGGTCGGCACCGCGCGCGGGATGCCGGAGCGCGCGGTGACGATCGCGCTGGCGACCGCGCTCCAGGAGTCCGGGCTGCGGAACATCGACTACGGCGACCGTGACTCGCTCGGCCTGTTCCAGCAGCGGCCCTCGCAGGGTTGGGGCACCAAGAAGCAGATCATGGACCCGGCGTACTCGGCGGGCGAGTTCTACAAGCACCTGGCGGAGATCCCTGGCTATACGCAACTGCCGCTGACGGACGCCGCACAGCGGGTGCAGCGCAGTGGCTTCCCTCAGGCGTACGCCAAGCACGAGCCGGACGCCGCGCTGCTGGCCGCGGCGTTGACCGGCCGGGCCGCCGCCTCGCTGACCTGCGGGGTGAGCGAGGGCTCGGGCAGCGGGGACGCGGGGCGGGTGCGCGAGGCGCTGACCCGCGACTTCGGGCGCGAGGTACTGGCGGGCACCGGGGCGGCGGACGACGGCAAGAGCGGCAACACCGCGCCGGACGCGGGTGGCACGGGTAGCACGGGTGGCTCGGGTGGCGGCGGTGACTCGGCCGTCGCAGGCGACGCGGGCGGGGACGCGGCAGGGCGCACCGTGTCCGTACCGGTGGCCGTGGCGGACGGGGACGGCGGGGACGGCGACGGCGGGGCGCGGCGCGGCTGGGAGGTGGCGCAGTGGGCGGTGGCCCAGTCGTCCGTCCTGCACATCGAACGGGTCGTGTACGCGGGCCAGGAATGGACCGCCGCGAGCGACCTCGGCCGGAAGTGGCGCAGGACGAAGAACGCGGAGTCAGCGTCAGGGACGGGCACGGGCACGGGCAAGGGGGCAGGGTCGGACGAGGTTCTGCTCGTCATGTTCAGGTGATCGCGGTTCCCTCGATCGGGGGAAGCGGATCACACGAGGACGACGTTCCGCACGGAAGTTGACGCCCGCACGCGACCGTCCGCCACAGTCCGACGAATCCCTTGGGAACACGGGCCTGTGCGGATTTTCGACCCTCCGAAGACCGCCCCGTTCGTCCGCTTTTCACCGCAGGTGATTATGCGATGCATTACCAACTCTTTACGTTGTCTTACCGCAACCTTCGGCGACTTCGGGCGGTAGTCACGGCGTCCGTACGCCAGTCTTCCCTCCGTCCGAAGGAGCAACATGTCCCTCCCCCTGACCCGTCGAATCGCCCGCGCCGCGCTGCTCGTCGCCGCAGGAGCGGTACCCGCGGTCGGTGCTGCCGGTACCGCGAGCGCCGTCGAGCTCCCGGCCACCGACAACCTGGGCGGACTGACCCAGCTGGACAACGCCGCTGGCACCGTCGACGGCGCGGCCCAGAGCGTCACCGAAGTCGCGGGTGAGGCCGGTGGCAACGCCGTCAAGAAGTCCGCTCCCACCGCGGGCAAGACCGGCGGCAAGGCCGTCAGCAGCACCGCGCCGCTCGCCCAGCAGGCGGGTGGCGGAGCCGCTGAGGTGGTCGGCGAGACCGCGCAGTCCGCCACCGACGGCGGGCTGCCCACGGAGTCGCTCATGGGCGGGCTGCCCGTCGGTGGCGGTGGCCTGCCCACCGACCAGCTGCCGGTCGGGAGCCTGCCGGTCGGCTGAGCCGCACCCCCTGCGGCGTACCACCCGCACGGAGAACGCGCGGAGAACGCACGGAGCGGGCCCGGAGTGCACAACTCCCGGGCCCGCTCCGTGCGTTCGCGCAGGTACGCGCAGGTACGCGCAGGTTTCGCGCGAGTGCCTGGCTACCCCAGGCGCTCCACGGCCGCCGCGACCCGTTCGTCCGTGGCCGTGAACGCCACCCGTACGAACCGGTCCCCCGCCGGGCCGTAGAAGTCCCCCGGAGCCACCAGCACACCCAGCTCGGCGAGATGGGCCACAGTGTCCCAGCAGGACTCGTCGCGGGTCGCCCACAGATACAGGCTCGCCTCACTGTGCTCGATACGGAAGCCGTGCCGCACCAGCGCCGCACGCAGAGCGCCACGGCGGGCCGCGTACCGGGCCCGCTGCTCGGCGACATGGGCGTCATCCCCGAGCGCCGCGATGGTGGCCGCCTGCACCGGGGCGGGCGTCATCATCCCGCCGTGCTTACGGATCTGGAGCAGCTCGCCGAGCACCGCCGCGTCACCCGCGAGGAACGCGGCACGGTACCCGGCCAGGTTGGACCGCTTGGAGAGCGAGTGGACGGCGACCAGGCCCTCATACGAGCCACCGCAGACATCCGGGTGCAGCACCGAGACCGGCTCGGCCTCCCAGCCCAGCTCCAGATAGCACTCGTCGGAGACCAGCAGGACGCCGTGCTCCCGCGCCCAGGCCACGATCCGGATCAGCTCGTCCTTGGCCAGCACCCGACCGGTGGGGTTCGATGGCGAGTTCAGCCAGAGGAGCTTCAGACCGTCCGGATCGAGCTCGGTGGGGTCCTCGTACGAGACGTACTCGGCCCGCGCCAGCCGGGCGCCCACCTCATACGTCGGGTAGGCCAGCCGCGGATAGCCGACCCGGTCGCCCGGACCCAGGCCGAGCTGGGTCGGCAGCCAGGCCACCAGCTCCTTGGAGCCGACGACCGGCAGCACGTTCTGGTGCGCGACGCCGCGCGCCCCGAGCCGCCGCCCACACCAGCCCGCGATCGCGTCCCGCAGCTCCGCCGTACCCCACACCGTCGGATAGCCCGGCGAGTCCGCGGCCGCGACGAGTGCCTTCTGAATCAGCTCGGGGACCGGGTCCACGGGCGTACCGACCGAGAGGTCGACGATGCCCTGCGGGTGGGCGGCCGCGGTGGCCTTGTACGGCTCGAGCTTGTCCCAGGGGAAGACCGGAAGGCGGTCGGATACTGCGGACACAGAGGGCAACCTTCTTGTATCGGGCGGATGTACGGAGGACGGGGGCGGGCTGCGGAAACGCCTCGGTCCCGTACGGCGGTGGGTGCCGTACGGGACCGAGGCGGCGCGCTACGCCGTTACTGGTTCTGCGGCGGCAGCGCGGCGATGAACGAGTGATCCCGCTCGATCAGGCCGAGCTTGCTGGCACCACCGGGCGAACCGAGCTCGTCGAAGAACTCGACGTTCGCCTTGTAGTAGTCCTTCCACTCTTCAGGAGTGTCGTCTTCATAGAAGATCGCCTCGACCGGGCAGACCGGCTCACAGGCTCCACAGTCGACGCATTCGTCCGGGTGGATATACAAGGACCGCTTGCCCTCGTAAATGCAATCGACCGGGCACTCCTCGATGCACGCCTTGTCCTTGACGTCGACACAAGGCTGCGCGATGACGTAGGTCACGCTGTCGTTCCTCCTCGGTAGGGCGCCGGCGGGCCTCCTCAGGCTCCGCCGCCTGGCGCGCGGGAGCGCGGCGTCGTCGATGCCCGCACCTAGTATCTCCGTTCCTGGCCATGATCCGAACAGGAGGGGTGGACCGAGCTGTGGAAATCATCGGAGGCGGCCGCCTTGAAGTCCACATTACCGCTGCTGACGTGGGAAAACGTGTCTCAGTGCGATGCTTGAGCGGTGGTGGAACCGCGGGCGGGAAGTTCACCGACACCGTAGGCGTGCTCACATCGTGGGACAACGGCGTGTTGTACATCACACGAAAGTCCGGGGACGGCGTCCGCATCGTGGAATCGACGCTGGTGGCCGGGAAGGTCGTACCGCCTGCTCCGGCCCGGCGGCGCGGCCCCGCCGCCTCCTTCGCGGAGCTGGCGCGGGTGTGCGCGCGGGGCTGGCAGCCGGTGGAGCACGAGCGGCTCGGCGCGTGGGAGCTGCGGGCCGCGTCCGGGTTCACTCGGCGGGCCAACTCCGTACTTCCGCTCGGCGATCCGGGGATGCCACTGGACGACGCGCTGGGCCGCGTACGCGACTGGTACGCCGCTCGGGAGCTGCCCGCGTACGTACAGGCGGCCACCGGGGCCGAGGGCACGCAGGAACTGCTCTGCGCGGAGCTTGAGCGGCGCGGGTGGACGCGTGAGGTGAGCGTCGAGGTCCGGGTCGGTGGGCTGGCGGCGGTCGGTGACCTGGACAGCCCGGCCGCGGGGCTCGTGCGGCTGTCGCGGTCGGTCGACGCGGGGTGGCTGCGGCGGTACCAGCGGTTCGGTGTGGGTGGGGTGCCCGAGGCGGTGGTGACGAAGGTGCTGGAGAGTGGGCCTTCGGTGTGGTTCGCGTCCGTGCCGGGAGAGTCGGGCGAGGCGGGCGTGCCGGGCGAGGCGGGAAAGGCGGGAAAGGCGGGAGAGGCGCCCGTGGCGATCGGACGGTGTGTGGTGGACGGCCGGTGGGCCGGGTTCATGGCGGTCGAGGTGGCGCCCGGGCGGCGGCGCGAGGGCCTGGCCACGGCGGTGATGACGGCCCTCGCCCAGCGGGCCCTGGAAGAGGGCGCGTCGGCGGCCTGGCTCCAGGTCGAGTCGGACAACACGGGGGCGCTCGGGCTGTACGAGGGGATGGGCTTCGCGGCGCATCACCGCTACCACCACTACCGGGCGCCGGTGGACGCGCCCCCGGTGTCGTAGCGCCGGGCACTAGCGATCGCACGGAGAGGGCACCAACGACGTATGCACCCCCCAACGCCCGACTGGCGGCGGCGGTTCGCCGAGGAAGCCAGGTCCGAGCGGCCGGACCTGGCACTGCTGTGCCTGCTGGTGGGCGCGGAGGCGGACCCGGCTCTCGACGAGGCGGGGATCGACGCGGCGCAGATCGAGCTGGACCGGCTCGCCGGGCTGCTGCCGTTCAAGCCGGGTGGGCCGCGCGCGTGGGCGCGGGCCGTGGGTGAGCTGCTCGGCGCGCGCTGCGGCTTTCGCGGCTCACCGGCCGACTACCAGCGCCTTGAGTCGTCGCTGCTGCACGCGGTGCTGCGGCGTCGGCGCGGGCTGCCGATCCTGCTGTCCGTCGTCTGGCTGGAGGTCGCGCGGCGGGCCGGGGCGCCGGTGTACGGGGTGGCCCTGCCGGGGCACTTCGTGGTCGGGTTCGGGCCCGCCGACGACCAGGTGCTCGCCGACCCCTTCGACCGTGGGCGGGTGCTCTCAGGTGGCGACGCGGAGCTGCTGGTGGCGGGGGCCACCGGGGCGCCGCTCGACCCGTTGATGCTGCACCCCGCGGACCCGCTGGACATCGTCCTACGCGTCCTGAACAACATCCGCGCCTGGGCCGCGACCCGGCCCGAGCGCTCCGACGTATCGCTGTGGGCGGTGGACCTGTCGCTGCTGCTGCCCTCGCACCCGGCGCGGCTGCGCTACGAGCGGGCCCAGTTGCTGGTCCAGCGCGGGGAGTTCCGTACGGGAGCGGCCGAGTTGGACGCGTACGCCGATGTGGTGGACCCGGTCGATGCGGCGGCCGCCGAGAGCATCCGACGGCAGGCGCGGGCGGCACGGGCGATGCTCAACTGAGAGCCTGCCGGTGAAACCGGGTAGGGACGGACGCTGAACCGCCCCCTCGGCAGGAGGGTGCCGAGGGGGCGGTGGTGCGGGCGGCCGGTCAGCTCGGGTTCGTCGAGATGGTGACGATCCGCTCCTCGGGCGTCTTGCCGACCAGGGCCTTACCCGCGGCGGCGGCCACCTCCTGCACGCTGAGCGGCTTCTTGGTGCCGTCGCCCTTGGTGACCATGACGCCGTCAAAGGTCGTTCCGTACAGCTTCCGGAGCTCCTCCAGGTCGTACTTCTGGGTGAGCTTGCCGTCCTTGTCCGCGACGACGCTCACGAACTTGGGGATCGACTTCTCCGGGCTGAACGGAATCGCCTGCCCGGTGTCCGTACGTACCGTAATCAGTCCGGACATCGCGGGCTCGGCGAACTCCTTCATCATCCGGTCGACCTCGGCCTTGCTGACCTTGGGGTCGGCGGCCACCACGGGGAGTTCGACCGGCGCGGCCTTGCCGGTCTCCACCTGGGTGCGATAGGCGGCGTCGACGGCCGCGACGGCGCCCTGGATGTTGACCTGGTTGCCGGGCTTTCCGTAGACCGGAATCGCCTTGCCCGCCTCGAACTTGATACCGCCGTCGTTCGACGGGCCCTGGCCGCCGACGAGCCGCTCCAGCGCGTCCGCCAGCTTCTCCTCGTCGGTGGGCATGTCCGGCTCCACCGACCGCTCGCCGCCGAACAGGGAACCGATCACCGATACGGGGTTGTAGTCGCTGACCGCCGCGGCGCGGACCGTGGCCTGGTCGTCCAGGCTGAGGCCCGCCTGGGCGGGGGTGAGCTCGACCTGCTTGCCGTCCAGCGCGAGCTGGATCGGCTGGTTGGCCCGGTCGCCGAGTGCGGCGTCCAGCTTCTTGACGGCCTCGTCGTGGGTGCCGCCGCCGATGTCGACGCCGAGCACGGTGGTGCCCTTCGGTACGTCCGAGTGGTTCATCAGCAGCCCGGCGCCGTACAGGCCACCGGTCACGACGAACACGGCGACCGCGGCGAGCATCAGCTTGCTGCGGCCCTTCTTCTTGGGCGCGGGGCTCGCGGGCGCGGAGGCGGAGGCGGACGGCTGGGGCGCGGACGCGCCTCGCTGCGCCGGGGGGCCGTCCTGCGGGCCGGGCGGGAAGGCGCCCTGACCGGGCGGCACTACGGGGATGCCGCTGTTCAGGGTGTCCCCGGAGACACGGGCAACGGGTCCTGGCACGGGGACGGGGGGCTGCGGGGTGAGCTGTGCGGTGTCGTCGCTCATACGGGGCGGGCCGCCGGCAGGGGGGCCGCCCCGCGCGAACGCAGGGCCCTCGCCGGTCGCGGGGCCGGTAGTCGGGCCCGCGGGTCCGGGCTGACCCGTGCCGGTGCCAGGGCCGGTGCCGTAGAGGGAACCGCCGTGCAGGGCGTCGAACTCAGCGCCGGGCCCCCCGGCGCCCGGTCCACCGATGCCGGGACCGCCAGCACCGGGACCGGGCTGACCCGGACCGCCAACGCCCAGCGCGCCGCTGCCAGGAACACCAACACCGGGACCGCCGCTACCCGGGCCACCGTTGCCCGGACCGCCAGAACCAAGACCAGGACCGCCCTGGCCCGGACCGCCAACGCCCGGCGCGCCGGTGTCAGGCCCGGCCGTGGGGCGGGGCCCAGCCCCAGGCCCGTACGGACCGTTGCCGCTGCCGCTGCCGCTGCCCTGACCTTGCGCCTGGGCCGCGGCGCCCGCGCCGAAGCCTCCGGCCGCGCCGCCAGGACCGCCAGAACCGACGCCCGTACCCCGCGCGGGGGTGGGGGCAGGGGACTTGCGGGGGGCGAACCAGTCGCTCGTCTTCTCCGCTGCGGGTTCATCGGCGGCCCCGGCACCCGCGCCGCCCTCACCGCCGCCCGACGCCTCGCCGCGCCCCGCGGAGCCAGCCCCGGCCGCGCCGCCCGGGCCAGAGCCCCCGGACGTACCCGACCCCTGGGGCGCGCCCGCGTCCCTCGTACCCGCGTCACGGGACCCGGTCCCCGGCTTGTCGCCGTCGTTCATCGGCGTACGCATCACCACAGGAGGGATGGGCCGCGAACCAGGGATGTTGATGCGGACGCGTGTGGTCAGCGTCGTCTGCGTCTCCGACGACTCATCGGACTGCGTCTCGGCAGCCTGCTGTTCCGCGTCCACGCCCGCGTCGCGGGCTCCCGATGGCGTGCCATAGGGCGGCGTCCCCGAGGGGTAGGCGGCTCCTCCGCGCCTCTGCGGCCCGGGGGACGAACTGTCAGTTTCACGACTCAAGGCTGGTTCTCCCGATCGGCTCCGCCGCCCGCCATTTCTTGATCACTAAGCCACAGCACCGTGCGCGGGCAGCTCGGCGGCGCGCACCACCATACTGGCCGCACCCGGCCGCCATCCCGTGACCGTCACCAAACCCGTGCCGCACGGGGTCCGAAGTGGTATGTCACTTCCCAAGTCGGGCGCCCGGCCCACCTGGTTGCCGCGGCAGCCAGACCGTGGCACACATCACAGCGACGCCGATGCCACCCAATAGATAGAGATACGTACCCAATTCGACGGCGAACAGGAAGTCACCCTCGGGCCTGCTGGTCATCAGCAGGAAGGCCGCCAGCAGCCAGCCCGCCGCGGGCGCGAGCACCCCGCCCATCCCGCCGAGCACCAGCGCCCCACCGCGGAACAGACCGGCCACGCCTACCAGTGCGAGCAGCAACCCACCGGGAAACCACGCGGCCTGCACCAGCGCCCCGGCAGCGCCAGCCAGCGCCCCGAGCACGACCAGCACCGCATAACCAGCGACTCGTCCCGCTTTGACCGGTTGTGTCAGAAACTCGCCAGGCGCGCTCACGACGACACCACCGGCCCCAGACCGCGACCGCCATCGCCACCCGAGCCGGGCCCCAGCCCAAGCCCCAGCCCCAGCCCCGCGAACAGGTCCGTCTCCCGCTCACCAGGCGCCGACGCCCGCTCCCCCCGCACCAGTTCGTAGTACTCGACGCCGAACAGCGGCTGGGCCAGCTCGTTCGACAGCGCGAATAGCGGCTCCGCCACCTCGACCTGGGTGGCGTGCGCGGCCATCGCCGCCGCCTTGGCCGCCACCGCGGACTCGCCCCCGTCGATCTCGGTGGTGACCTGTCCGTCGTCCACCACGCCCGGTACGTCACCGATGCTCGCGGCCCGCGCGAACGGCGAGGTCCGCAGCTGCTCGGGCAGCCGCGCGAAGGCCTCGGCCACCACCGAGCGCGGCGCGCGGTTCCAATAGACCTTGGCGACGCGGTACGGATCTCCCAGATCGCGCCGGAAGGCGGGCTCGGCGGCCAGGTCCACGGCCCGCATCGCCACCCGGTGCGCCTGGATGTGGTCGGGGTGGCCGTAACCGCCGTCGGGGTCGTAGGTGACCAGGACCTGAGGGCGCACCTCACGGATGATCTCGACCAGCGGCGCGGCCGCGTCGTCCACGTCAGCGGCCCAGAAAGCGCCCTCGCGGTGGTTCTGCTCGGTACCCATCATCCCGGAGTCGCGATAGCGTCCCGGGCCGCCGAGGAAGCGGTGGTCGGTGACGCCCAGCTCCTTCATCGCGGCGGTGAGCTCGGCGACCCGGTGGGCGCCCAGGGCGTCGTCGCGGTCGGCTGCGAGATGGGCGAGCGAGGGCGGGATGACCTCGCCCTCCTCGCCGCGTGTGCAGGTCACCAGCGTGACCCGAGCGCCGTCCGCGGCGTACGCGGCCATGGTGGCGCCGTTGTTGATCGACTCGTCGTCGGGGTGGGCGTGCACCAGGAGCAGACGCCGCTCGGGCAGTTCGGTCATGCCCCCAGACTACGAGCTCGCCGGGCCGGAACCGGGTCAGAGCCGGGTCGGAGCCAGGCCAGATGCGTCAGAACCGTCAGGACCGTCAGAACTTGATGTCTCCCAGCATCCCCGCGACATTGGTGGTCAGCTCGTTGATGGTGGGAGCGACGGAGGAACTGGCCAGGTAGAAGCCGAGAAGCACACAGACGATCGCATGCCCCGCCTTGAGGCCGGACTTTTTGATCAGCACGACGACGAGGACCAGGAACAGCACCACCGCCGAGATCGAGAGCGCCACGGCAGTCCACCTCCAAGACAGCCAGATCTTCCAGTAACGACAAGGGCCCGAACAGCAAAGGGTCGTACGTCAACACAACTATCGGCGGAGGTATACCCACCGACCGCTATGGATCATAACTTTCCGTGTGTGGGCATGGATCGGTGCATCGCGGCACGAGGGGGCGCATGACCCGCTCTGGATCAGTAGCCTCGGGGAATGACCACCGGACAGCATTCCTTCCCGCGTCGGCACGCACGCACCCAGCGCTTCACCCTGGGCGCCCCGCACGCGTTCACGGTGTCGCCTGACGGCGCCCGTGTGGCCTTTCTCCGATCCGGGTCCGGCACGGATCGGTCTCATCAGCTATGGGTACTCGACGTTGACGGCCCGAACTCCGGTGCCGGTCGGGAACGGGTCGCGGCCGATCCGCAGGCCCTGCTCGGCGGCCGGGCCGAGGAGTTGTCCGCCGAGGAGCTCGCCCGCCGGGAGCGCAGCCGGGAGAGCGGCGCCGGAATCGTCGGCTACGCGACGGACGCGGCGGTGGAGTTGGCGGCGTTCGCGCTGTCCGGGCGGCTGTTCACGGCGGAGCTGCGGGCGGGCACCGCGCGGGAACTCTCCGTACCGGGACCGGTGATCGACCCGCGCCCCTCGCCGGACGGGCGTCATGTGGCGTACGTCGCCGGGGGCGCGCTGCGGGTGATCGGCGCGGAGGGCGACGCGGACCGCGCGCTGGCCGACCCTGAGCAGGAGCCCAAGGAGGGGCCCGAGCAGGAGGCCGAGCGGGCACCCGGGCAGGCGCCGGAGAGCGGGCTGGTCAGTTACGGCCTGGCGGAGTTCATCGCCGCCGAGGAGATGGGCCGTTCGCGCGGCTTCTGGTGGTCACCCGAATCGGACCGGCTGCTGGTCGCCCGGGTCGACGACTCCCCCGTACGACGCTGGTGGATCGCCGACCCCGCGCACCCGGACCGCGAGCCCGCGCCGATCGCCTATCCGGCGGCCGGGACGCCCAACGCGGACGTACGGCTCTTCGTGCTCGGCCTGGACGGCTCGCGGCGGGAAGTGGTGTGGGACCGGACGCGCTATCCGTATCTGGCCCGTGCGCACTGGTCGGCCGCCGGAGCCCCGCTGCTCCTGGTGCAGTCCAGGGACCAGGGCAGCCAGGTGTATCTGGCGGTGGACCCGGACTCCGGCACGACCCGGATGGTGCACGCCGACGCGGCCGACGCGGGCGACTGGCTGGAGCTCAGGCCCGGCGTACCGGCCTGGACACCGTCCGGGCAGCTGGTGCGGATCGCGGACGAGGGCGGGGCGCGGGTGCTGACGGTCGGCGAACGTCCGCTGACCGGCCCGCAGTTGCACGTATGCGCGGTGCTGGACGTCGCGGACGACGACGTACTGATCGCCGCCTCCGCGGGTGGCGCCGCGCCCAGCGCCGAGATCGGCGAGACCCATGTCTACCGGGTCAACGAGCTGGGCGTGGAGCGGGTCTCGCAGGAGCCGGGCGTGCACTCGGCGGTGCGGTCCGGCAAGGTGACGGTGCTGGTCTCCGCACACCCCGAGCACCCGGGCGCACAGGCGCGGGTGCTGTCCGGGGGCAGGCAGACGGCGCTCATCGTGTCGCACGCGGAGCTGCCGGGCATCACCCCGCGCGTGACGCTGACCGAAGCGGGCGAGCGGCGTATCCCGTGCGCCGTACTGCTCCCCACCGGGTATCGCGACACGGACGGCCCGCTGCCCGTACTGCTCGATCCGTACGGCGGTCCGCACCACGCGCGCGTGGTCGCCGCACACAATCCGTATCTGACCTCACAGTGGTTCGCCGACCAGGGCTTCGCGGTACTCGTCGCCGACGGCCGCGGCACTCCGGGCCGTACCCCCGCCTGGGAGAAGGCGATCCGCGACGATCTCGCCAGCGTGGTCCTGGACGACCAGGTCGACGCGCTGCGCTCGCTCGCCGACGCGTTCCCCTTCGACCTGTCCCGGGTCGCGATCCGCGGCTGGTCGTTCGGCGGCTATCTGGCGGGGCTCGCGGTGCTGCGGAGACCTGATGTGTTCCACGCGGGCATCGTCGGCGCCCCGGTCACCGACCAGCGGCTGTACGACACCCACTACACGGAGCGCTATCTGGGCGACCCGCGCGAGCAACCCGCGGTGTACGCCGCGAACTCGCTGGTCACCGACGACGGTCTGTCGGGCGCGGTGGAACCGGCCCGCCCGATGATGATCGTGCACGGTCTCGCGGACGACAACGTGGTGATGGCGCACAGCCTGCGGCTGTCGTCGGCGCTGCTGGCGGCGGGGCGCCCGCACGAGGTGCTGCCCCTGTCGGGGGTGACGCATATGACGCCGCAGGAACAGGTCGCGGAGAATCTGCTGCTGCTTCAGGTGGACTTCCTGAAGCGGTCGCTGGGCCTGGCTCCCTGACCTAGCGCCGGGGCCTCGGGGCGACCGGCCGGAGCGACATGGCGACTCCGGCCGGTCTACGGCACCCGCACGGCCGTACGCCCTTCAGGGTGTCTTGCCCTCATATCGGACGTGAATCGTTCAAGTTGCCGACGTGTTAACGCGGTTGACGGCGACAGGACGTTCGAAGAACGTCTCCAGCGCCACCGTCGCCTGAGTGCCGCTGACGCCCTCGATCTCGTACAACCTCCGTAGTACGTCCTGGAGTTGCTCGGTCGTCGCCGTCCTGACCTTGACCAGGACCGACGCGCTGCCCGCGATCACATGGGCCTCCTGGATCTCGGGAATGGCGGCGAAGCGCCCGCCCGACTCCCCCATCCACGCCGACGACTCGACCATCACGAAGCCCAGCACCCCACCGCCCACGGCGGCCGGGTCGACATCGATGGTCGTCCGGCGGATCACGCCCGCGTCACGGAGCTTACGGACCCGCTCGTGTGCGGCGCCCGCCGAGAGCCCGACCGCCTTCCCCAGTGCCGAGTAGGCCTGGGTGGCATCCTCCTGGAGCAGGGCCAGCAGCGTCCGATCGATGGCATCCATGGGTGAATCTCCTTCCTCAATCCCTGGACATGACCATACGTCATCCTGCAATACTCAAGATCGAGCGAACACAGTTCGGAACTTTGGTGATTGAAGGGGGAGGGGACGGGGACATGGCACACGGCCGACCCGACGTGTACGAGGTGCTCGACGACCGGTTCCGTACCGAGAAGTGCGGCGCGGGCGACGAGCGGCTGGAGACGCTCTACGAGGGCTGCCGCTGGGCGGAGGGGCCGCTCTACATCCCGGCCTGGCGCCAGCTCATCTGGAGCGACATCCCGAACGACCGCATGCTGCGCTGGGACGAGACCACCGGCGCGGTCACTGTCTTCCGCTCCCCCGCCGGGCACTCCAACGGCAACACCCTGGACCGCGAGGGACGCCTCATCAGCTGCGAGCAGGGCAATCGCCGCGTCACCCGCACCGAGCCGGACGGCTCGATCACGGTCCTCGCCGACCGTTACCAGGGCAAGCGGCTGAACAGCCCGAACGACTCCACGGTGCGCTCCGACGGCTCGATCTGGTTCTCCGACCCGGACTTCGGGATCACCAGCGACTACGAGGGCCACCGCGCCGAGAGCGAGATCGGCGCCAACAACGTCTACCGGATCGACCCGGCGAGCGGCGAAGTACGCCTGGTGGCCGACGGCTTCGGCGCACCGAACGGCCTGGTCTTCTCGGCCGACGAGCGCGAGCTGTACGTCTCCGACACCAGGAAGAACCAGATCCGCGTGTTCGACGTACGCGAGGACGGCACGCTCTCCGACGGCCGGGTCTTCACCGAGGGCACCAAGGAGGGCCGCTTCGACAACATCCGGTTCGACGACACGGGCCACCTGTGGGCGGCGGCGATGGACGACGGCGTGCACTGCTACGCCCCGGACGGCACCCTGCTCGGCCGCGTCCTGGTCCCGAACACGGTCTCCAACATCCGCTTCGGCGGCGCGAAGCGCAACCGCCTCTTCATCACCGCCGGTGACACGCTCTACTCGCTGGTCATGGGCGTCACCGGGCTACCGCCGCTGCCGGGCGGCGGCCTCAGGTAGCGTCCTGCTCCTCGTCGCCGGGCGGCGCGTCGGGCGGCGCGTCGGGCGCCGCCTGCGGCTTAGGCTTCGGCTGCGGCTTCGGCTTCTCCTCAGGCGGTACGACCTGCTTCTCCTCCGCGAAGTGGCAGGCCGACGGATGCGCCGCCGGCCCCTCCGTGAGCCGGAACTCCGCCGGTACCGCCAGCAGCGGCACCTCCAGCGCGCACCGGTCCTGCGCCTTCCAGCAGCGGGTGCGGAAGCGGCAGCCGGAGGGGATGTTGGCCGGGGACGGCACATCGCCGTACAGGATGATCCGCTCCCGGTGGTCGCGCGCCGCGGGGTCGGGCACCGGGACCGCGGAGAGCAGCGCCTGCGTGTACGGGTGGGTCGGATGGTCGTAGATCTCCTCGTCCGTGCCGATCTCGACGATGCGGCCGAGGTACATGACGCCGACCCGGTCGGAGATGTGCCGCACGATCGACAGGTCGTGGGCGATGAAGATGTAGGAGAGGTTGAATTCGCTCTGGAGCTTCTCCAGCAGGTTGATGACCTGGGCCTGCACCGAGACGTCAAGCGCCGAGACCGGCTCGTCGGCGACGATGATCTCCGGGTTGAGCGCCAGTCCCCGTGCGATACCGATGCGTTGGCGCTGGCCGCCGGAGAACTGGTGCGGATAGCGGTTGATGTACTCCGGGTTGAGGCCGACGACGTCCAGCAGGTCCTGGACCCTGCGGCGCCGGTCGCCCTTCGGCGCGACCTCGGGATGGATCTCGTACGGCTCCCCGATGATGTCGCCGACCGTCATCCGGGGGTTCAGGGACGTGTACGGGTCCTGGAACACCATCTGGATGTTGCGCCGAACGGCCTTCAGCGCCCGCCCGGACAGCCGGGTGACGTCCTCGCCCTTGTAGAGGATCTCGCCCGCCGTCGGCTGCTCCAGGTTCACCAGCAGCTTGGCGACGGTCGACTTGCCGCAGCCGGACTCCCCCACGATGCCGAGCGTCTCTCCCTGGGCGAGGGAGAAGTCGACGCCGTCGACCGCTTTCACCGCGCCGATCTGCCGCTTGAAGAGGATGCCCCGGGTGAGCGGGAAGTGCTTGACCAGGCCGCGTACTTCGAGGATCGGCTCGCCGTCGCCGACCGGGGTGGCCTCCTCGGCCTCCTTGGTGAGCTCAGGCATCGCGCAACGTCTCCTTCCAGAAGTGGCAGGCGCTCCGCCGCTCCTCGGACACCCGGAACAGTGGCGGATCGTCGGTGTGGCAGATGTCCTGGGCCCTGGGGCAGCGGGGGTGGAAGGGGCAGCCGGAGGGGATCGCGGTCAGGTTCGGCGGCAGGCCCTTGATCGCGTACAGCTCCTGGCCCTTCTGGTCCAGGCGCGGGATGGAGTCGAGCAGGCCGCGGGTGTAGGGGTGCGCGGGGGCCTTGTAGATCTCGTGGACGGGGGCGGTCTCCACGATCCGGCCCGCGTACATCACCGCGATCTTGTCCGCGACATCCGCGACCACGCCCAGGTCGTGGGTGATCAGGATCAGGCCCATGTTCAGCTCGCGCTGCAACTCCGCGAGCAGCTCCATGACCTGGGCCTGGACGGTGACGTCGAGTGCGGTCGTGGGCTCGTCGGCGATGATCAGGGCGGGCTCCAGGGCCATCGCCATGGCGATCATGATGCGCTGACGCATCCCGCCGGAGAACTGGTGCGGATACTGCCCGACCCGCTCTCTGGCGCCCGGGATACGTACCCGGTCCATCAGCTCGACCGCCTTGGCCCGCGCGTCCTTCTTGGACATCCCGCGATGCACGATGAACATCTCGGCGAGCTGGTCGCCCACCGAGAGCACCGGGTTCAGCGAGGACAGCGCGTCCTGGAAGATCATGGCCATCTCGGCGCCGCGGACCTTGCGCCGCTCCTCCTCCTTGAGGGGCAGCAGGTCCCGGCCCTGGAAGATGATCTCTCCGCCGGTGATCTTGCCGGGCGGCATGTCGAGGATGCCCATGATCGCCTGCGCGGTCACCGACTTCCCGGAGCCCGACTCGCCGAGCACGGCCAGGGTCTCGCCCGCGCTGACGGAGTAGTTCACGCCGTTGACGGCCTTGGCGATCCCGTCCCTCGTACGGAATTCCACATACAGATCGCGTACGTCGAGCAGCATGGCGTCGCGTCACCTCAGCTTGGGGTCGAGGGCGTCGCGCACCGCGTCGCCGAGCATGATGAAGGCGAGCACCGTGATGCTCAGCGCGCCCGCGGGATACAGCAGCATGTGCGGGGCGTTGCGGATCTGCGGGGCGGCGTTGGAGATGTCGATGCCCCAGGAGACGGTCGGTGGCCTGAGCCCCACGCCGAGGAACGACAGGGTGGCCTCCAGGGAGATATACGTGCCGAGGGCGATGGTCGCCACGACGATGACCGGGGCGACGGCGTTGGGCGCGACATGCCGCAGCAGCATCCGTCCGCTGCCCGCGCCGAGCGCGCGGGCCGCCTGGACGTAGTCGTTCTGCTTGGCGGTGATCACCGAGCCGCGGGCGATACGGGCGATCTGCGGCCAGCCGAGCAGCACGATGAAGCCGACCACCGGCCAGACCGTGGAGCTGGTCACCACGGACAGGAAGACCAGCCCGCCCAGCACCACCGGGATACCGAAGAACACGTCCGCGATACGTGACAGCACCGCGTCCCACACCCCGCCGAAGAACCCGGCGAACCCGCCGAGCAGCGAGCCAAGCAACGCGGCGCCGAGTGTCGCGCAGACGCCGACGGTGATCGAGGCGCGCGCCCCGTACACCGTGCGGGTGTAGACGTCGCAGCCCTGGGTGTCGAAGCCGAAGGGGTGGCCCGGCTGCATGCCCTGCTGGGACTTGGAGAGCTGGCAGAACAGCGGGTCGCGGCTGGCGATGAGCTGGGGCCAGATCGCGATGATGACGAGAAAGAGGATCAGCAGCCCGGAGACGATGAAGATGGGGCTGCGGCGCAGCTGGTGCCAGGCGTCGGACCAGAGGCTGCGCGGCTTGCCGGTCGGTCCGGTGCCCTCGGGGCCGCCGGGGGTCTTCTCCAGCGTCTCGGCCTCGTCCATGGCGAGGTCCATCGGTCCCCCCGAGCCGGCGGGTGTGATGGCCTGCCGTCTGATCTCTTGTGGGTCGTACGCCTCAGGCATAGCGAATCCTCGGGTCCAGGACCGCGTACAGCAGGTCGACGAGCAGGTTCGCCACCAGGAAGACGATCACCAGGATCGTCACGAAGCCGACGACCGTGGGGGCGTTGTTGCGCAGGATGCCCTGGTAGATCTGGTAGCCGACGCCGTGGATGTTGAAGATCTTCTCGGTGACGATGGCGCCGCCCATCAGGAAGCCGATGTCGGCGCCGATGAAGGTGACTACCGGGATCAGCGAGTTCCGCAGCAGGTGACGGCTGATGACCCGGCGTCTGGGCAGTCCCTTGGCGATGGCGGTGCGTACGTAGTCGGCGCGGACGTTCTCCGCGATGGACGTACGGGTGAGCCGGGTGACGTAGGCGAGAGAGACCAGGGCGAGCACGACACCGGGCAGGATCAGCTCGCTGAACGGCGCCTCCGACGACACCGACGGACGGATGATCCCCCACTTCACCCCCAGCAGGAACTGCAGCACATAGCCGCTGACGAAGGTCGGGATCGAGATCACCAGGAGGGTCATCAGCAGCACCGAGTTGTCCACGACCCGGCCGCGCTTGAGGCCGCTGGCGACACCGAGGCCGATGCCGACGATCAGCTCGATCACGATGGCGACCAGGGTCAGCCGCAGGGTCACCGGGTAGGCGCTGGCCATCAGTTCGGTGACCTTCTGGCCGTTGAAGGCCGTGCCGAAGTCGCCCTGGAAGATCTGGCCCATGTAGAGGAAGTACTGCTTCCACAAGGGCTCGTCGAGATGGAGTTCCTGGCGGATGCGGGCGGCGGTGGCGGGGTCCGGCGCCTTGTCGCCGAAGAGGGCCGCGACCGGGTCGCCGAGCGCGTACACCATGAAGAAGATCAGGAACGTGCTGCCGATGAACACCGGGATCATCTGGAGCAGCCGCCGGATCACATAGCGTCCCATGGGGGCTCCGGAGGTAGGACTGAAGGCCGTTGCCCGGGGAGTACTCTCCTACTCTCCGGGAACGGCCTTCAGTGGGCGGTCAGTTGACCTTGATCTGGTCGTAGACCGGAACGCTGAACTGGTTCAGGGTGACGTCCGAGACGCTCTCCGAGTAGCCCGCGCTGCCGTTCTGGTACCAGAGCGGGATGGCGGGCATCTGCTCGGCGAGGATCTCCTCGGCCTCCTGGAACGCCTCGATGGCGTCTTCCTCGTCGGTCTCCTGGTTGGCCCTGTCGACGAGCGCGTCGAACTCCTCGTTGCTGAACTTCCCGTCGTTGGACGAGGCGCCGGTGTAGTAGAGCGGCTGAAGGAAGTTCTGAATGAGCGGGTAGTCCGCCTGCCAGCCAGCCCGGAACGGCCCGGTCATCCTGTCGGTGGTCACCTGGTTCCGGTAGTCGGCGAAGGTGCCGACCGGGTTGACCGTGCAGACCGTGCCCTCGTCCAGCGCGTTGTTGATGCTGTTGCAGACGGCGTCCATCCACTCACGGTGCGAGCCGGTGTCGACGTTGGAGGTGAGGGTGACCCTGCCGCCGGGCAGCCCGCCGCCCTCCTCGATCAGGGCCTTCGCCTCGTCCGGGTCGAACTCGCAGGCGTCACCGCAGGCGTCCTCGTCGTACCCGCCCTGCTCGCCGAGTGCCGGGGACGTCCAGTCCTTGGCCGGGGTGCGGGTCTCCTGGAAGATCTGCCGGGTGATCTCCTCGCGGTTGATCGCCATGGACAGCCCGCGCCGGACCTTCTCCATGCCGTCCTGCGACCAGTCGTCCTGGTAGAGCGGGAAGGTGATCGTCTGGATGATGAGGGCGGGCTGGTTGATGTACCGGTCCCCGAGGTCGCTCTCGACGTTCTGGAGCTGCTGCGCGGGAATGTCGTCGACGAGATCGAGGTTCCCCGCGATCAGGTCGGTGTAGGCGGTGTTGTTGTCGGTGTAGACGCGGAGGTCGACTCCGTCGTTCTGGGCCTCGTCGTCCCCGGTGTAGTCGTCCCACTTGCGGAGCTGCATGCTGGAGCCTCTGGAGTACGAGTCCACCGTGTACGGCCCGTTGCCGATCGGCTTGGCCAGCCAGGCGTCATGGTCGCTGAAGAACGCCTCGGGCAGCGGCGAGAACGCCTGGTACCCCAGGGTTTCCGGCCAGGTGGAGAACTTCTCCTTCAGCTCGACGGTGAACGTGAGGTCGCCCGTGACCTCCAGGCCGGACATCTCCTCGGCAGTGGCCTCACCGGACTCCGGGTGGACGTCGTCGTATCCGACGATCGACGAGAAGAACGGCGCGTTGTTCTGCGTGTTGTCGATGTGCGCGCCGTAGTTCCAGGCGTCGACGAAGGACTGCGCGGTGACGTCCTCGCCGTTGCTGAACTTCCACCCTTCCTTCAGCGTGACGGTGAAGTTCTGCGAGTCGTCGGTCTCGATGCTCTCGGCGACCATGTCCTCGGCCTCGCCGGTCTCCGGGTCGTACCGCTTCAGCCCCCGGAAGATCATGTCGAGGACCTTGCCGCCCTGCACCTCGTTGGTGTTCGCGGGCTCCAGCGGGTTCTGCGGGTCACCCCACGAGGACCGTACGATCCCGGAGCCGTCACCGCCGCCGGTGGCGCCGCCGCCGTTGTCATCGCCGCAGGCCGTGGCCGCCAGGGCGACGGCGACCGCGCATGCGGCCCACTTGGCGTGTGTGGCTCCACGCATGGAGTGCCTCCTAGGGTCCCTAAGTCCGACTTAGCCCCAAATACACCCCATCCGGTGACGCACCGCACTTCTAAAGCGCCCGTCCGCGCGCGTCGCGCCAGAGAACCCCCGGATGCCGGAGCGGGCCCGCGAGCCATCCGAGCCCGCGCGCCCGCTTGGCTCACGTGCCCGCTCGGCTAACGCGCCCGCTTGGCTCACGCGCCCTTCGCGACGGTCTGGATCTCCACTACGGAGACCCACCGTGCGCCGAACTCGATGTCCACGCGCATCCAGGCCCCACCCGCGGCCGTCTCCCCTTCATAACGTGAGTCCGCGCCCCCGCGCGGGCCCGTGCCGGAACCGGTCCACTCCAGTCCACAGGACTCGATCTGCCTACGGAGGCTGGACAGCTCGGCGGACGCGGCGTCGGCGCTCTCGTAGGTGACGAGGCGGTGACGAGCCCGGGAGTCCTCCTTACCGACAAATTCCGAGGTGAACCGCTCCTGATTCCCGCGACCATGGGTGGCCTCGTTGGCCTCGGATGCGGGGCAGACCCCATCGAAGCCCACTTGCGGAAGTGCGACCCTCCTGGGCGCGCTCGTCCCGAGACTCCACGCCCACCTCTCGAACAGGGGAATCTCATGCGCGTCACGCAGGGCAGTCACATTGCCGTCCTGATAGGGGTTCGGCTCCTTGACCACGGTCGGCGTCGGCCCTGCTGGCCGCTCCTGATGCCCGCCGCCCCCCGGCGCCAGCATCCAGGCCGCGCCCGCCACGCAGGCCACGGCGGCGGCCACCAGAGTGCCCCGTCGCCGGGCGCGCCTGAGGTCACCGCGACGGCGCACCTGAGCGGCGCTCGGTGTCCGCAACACGACATCGTCCAGCAGTTCCTCCAGCTCAGCCATGCCCGACCACCCTCTCCGTCAGCCGCCTCGGCCTCGTGTCGGCGAGCCGCTCGCCGAGCGTCCTGCGAGCCCGGCTGAGCCGGGTGCGTACCGCCCCATTGGACGCACCCACCTCCCGGGCGACCTGCTCCACCGGCAGATCCAGCAGGTGATGCAGAACCACCACCTGCCGCTGCCGAGGCGGCAGTTCCCGCAGGGCATCGATCAGGGCCACCCGATCGGCCGACAGCGCGGGCACGTCGGTGTCCGGCCCGTGCCTCAGCTGCGCCAGCAGGCGATTGCGGGTTCTGCGCCAGGTACTGATCGCCAGCCGTACGGCGACCGTGCGCACCCAGGGCAACGGGTCCCCTTCCCGTGTCAGCCGCTCCCACCGCTGCCAAGCCCGTACATACGCCTCCTGCACGGCATCCTCGGCCTCCGCCAGGTCACCGGTCACGGCGTACACCGTGGCGACCAGACGTTTGGCCGTGGCGGTGTAGAACGCGTCGAAATCCTCCGACCGCGTCGGCATCTGTCCCGTTCCCCCCGTTCCCGGTCCGCTTCTCGGGACCGGTCGTTCCGGCCCTCCGCCTTGAACACGCTCGGGGCCCCGGGGATGTTACATACGGTTCGTTCGTGGGCGGCGTACGAGCGTGCCCGACATGACAAGGGGCGGCGGGCAGCGTCCCGGCCGCGCGGGTGAACGGCGGCGGCCGAGGTGTGTTCGTACGGTCCTGCCGTCCGGGGGTTCCGCACAGTGGGCTTGCCCGCCGTTCCTCACCCGGAAGGACCGAACCCGCATGCTCTCCGCGATCGCGCCCGCGCTGCGGCGCCCCGGCCTGGCCCTCACCGCGATTCTCGCGGTGCTGTCGGTCGGCCTGCTGGCTCCGGCCTCCGCCACGCCCGCCCCAGGCACGACGGATCGACTCCCGCCACGGCAGCGGCTGGAGGTGATCCTGGCCGACACCGAGGTCGTCTTCGGGAACCCCGACAGCAGGCGGGCGGGGGAGGTCTGGCAGCTGACGCACACCGGCTTCCTGGGCGGTGCGCGGGCCGGGCAGGCGCAGACCCGCATCCGCTTCTTCGACGGCAGGTTCCTGCGGGACGACGCGCTGCAACTCGACGGCCTGGGCGACCTGCTGTTCTCCGGCGCCGCGGACAACGCCGACCTCGCCGGGCCCATGACCCTCGCCGTGACCGGCGGCACCGGACGCTTCAGCGGCGCCGCCGGGCACGTCGACCTCACGCCCACCCGGTTCGAGGGCCGGAACGCCACCAAGCTGGCCTTCCACTTCACCTCCGGGAGAGGCTACGGAAGCCACTGACCCGGACGGCTAGCCCCAGCAACAGCCCAGACCGCGCCATAAGACAACCGGCGGCGCCGGTAATCGGCGGACTTAGGACAGGGGAGCGTCCGCTTTGCCCGAATTCCGTGTCCCAAAGTCTCCAGTCACCCCTCGGCGGGCCAGCAGGTGGGCGTCGAGGAAGCCTCGTTCGGAGGCTGGGTCGTGGAGCAAGCGGGCGAAGGGGACGAGACCGGCATCGGCCAGCAACTCGGCGAAGCGGTCCACCGGCCAGCTGTAGGCGGGCGTCACCTTGTGGTCGAAGCGGACCGGCACCGGTCCGTCGGTCGCGAAGAACGAGACCAGGAGCAGGCCCCCGGGCGCCAGGACACGCACCTGCTCGGCGAGCAGCGCGGGCAATTCCGGGGGCGGCGTGTGGATCATCGAGTAGTGGGCCAGCACGCCGCCGAGCGCGCCGTCCTCGACCGGCAGGGCCTCCATCCGCGCCTCGTCGAACCGCAGCGCCGGATGGGCACGCCGGGCGTGGTCAACCATGGCCGGGGAGAGGTCGAGCCCGAATGCGTGCAGCCCCAGGTCGTGCAGCATGGCCGTCAGATGTCCCGGCCCGCAACCGACATCGGCTGCCCGTGGGTTGCCCGTCCCGCGCACCAACTCGGCGAAGGTGCCGATCATGTTCCGCGAGAACGGCTGTGTCTCCAGCCGGTCAGCGAACATCGACGCGTACAGCTCGACGATCCCGTCGTAGGCCGCCCTGGTCTCGTCCTGATGCTCCACCATGGGAACGAGGCTAACTGGCCTGGGTCTCAGCGGGACCGGTAGTCCCCCTTGCCGCCTGCGACGCTCCGCAGTAGGGCTCGGAGAGCGGTGGGCGTGGTCGCCAGCACCGTTGCTGGCACGTCACTCTCGCGCAGGCGGGGCGCGCCTGACGGCGCTACGGCGACCTCGACACAGTTCTCGGTGCCACCTTCAAAGGGGACCTCGCGTGAGCGCTCAGGCTTCCCGGCCGCCTCTCCAGAACGCTGGCGAGCAGTGGGAAGCCCGGCGTACCGAACCTAAGAGCCCGCGCATGAGCACCGCCGCACACTCCGCCGCCGACGAGCCTGTCACCCCGCAACCCGTCAGCACGCCCGAGGACCTGCGTGCCGCACTCGCGATGCTCGCCCCGGAAGCCCTCACGACCTTCGACGCCGAGCGCGCCGCCGCACTGGAACAGACACGTGAACAGGTCAGCGCCGCCCCCATGCGCCGCTTCGTGGGGCAGTGGGCCGTCTACGTCGCCGTGGAGCGCCATCCGGCTCAGGCCGCCCGCCTACGGGCCCTCGAAGCCCGCGCCTCGACGGTGGGCAGCGTCGAGGAAGCGCGCGCGATCGCGTCCGAGATCGGCCGCATCCTTGACACGGCCTGCGCGGAAGCCGGGATCGAGCGCGGGCAGGGAGTCGCGTGAGCGCCCTCGCCGAGGTCGGTATCGACGTCACAGATATCGGGGAAGGCCCACGCCGTGGAGTCCCTGGGGGCGTACGCCGGGTACCTCTGCTGTCCGACGGCTGGTTCTACGCACTGCCCGTGCCCCGCCTGCGGCTTATCGCGATCACCCGCGTGATCCCACCCTTCAACGAGCTCTAGGGGCTGTCCGGCGGATCAGGCCGGACTGGGCGCTCGGTGCGCTGTCTGTGCTGGTGAGCGGGGCGTGGTGCGTGCAGCTGCAAGGCGGAGGATTGAGGCATCGCGAATGGGGCCTCCCCTGCTCGAGCGGAGCCGAGAGCTTGGGGAAGATGGTGATTGACGACAACGCGGCAGATGCGCGTGCCACGCCCCGCGACCCCGGCATGATCCGCCGGACAGCCCCTAGGCCGCATCGGCCGGGGACGGACTACGGCCCGCCGCCTGGGAACCCCAGATGGCGGGCCGTAGCACGCGGTGACGTGGAAGAGGTCAGTCCTCGGTGTCCTCCAGCGCCGCCAGCGCCGGGTCAAGGATGACGTCCTTGCCGTGGGCCGTCACGATCGGGTCCTCCGGGAAGTGGCAGGCCGTCAGGTGGCCTTCGCTGTTGCCGGAGATCTGGACCAGCGGCGGGTCGTCCGTGGCGCACTTGTCCTGCGCCTTCCAGCAGCGGGTGCGGAAGTGGCAGCCGGACGGCGGGTTGATCGGGGACGGGACGTCGCCCGCGAGACGGATGCGCTCGCGCGGCGGGCCGTCGCCCTCGACCTCCACCTCGGGCACGGCCGAGAGCAGGGCGTGGGTGTACGGGTGGCGTGGGCGGTTGTAGATCGACTCGCGGTCGCCGACCTCCACCACCTTGCCGAGGTACATGACGGCCACGCGCTGCGAGAAGTGCCGGACGACGGCCAGGTCGTGGGCGATGAAGAGGAAGGCGATGCCCATCTCTTCCTGAACCTTCTTGAGAAGGTTCACGACCTGGGCCTGGATCGACACGTCGAGGGCCGAGACCGGCTCGTCGGCGATGATCAGCTTCGGTTCCAGGGCCAGCGCGCGGGCTACGCCGATGCGCTGGCGCTGGCCGCCGGAGAACTCGTGCGGGAAGCGGTTGTAGTGCTCGGGGCTGAGACCGACGGTCTCCAGCAGCTCGCGCACCCGGGTCTCACGGCCACCGGGCGGGTCGATCCCGTTGACCTCCATCGGGCTCTTGATGATGGAGCCGACCGTTTGCCGCGGGTTCAGCGACGAGTACGGGTCCTGGAAGATCATCTGGATCTCGGACCTGATCGGCGCGAGTTCCTTGCGCTTGGCGTGCGTGATGTCCTGGCCCATGTAGGTGATCTTGCCGTCGGTGGGCTCCAGGAGGCGGGTGATCAGGCGTCCGGTGGTGGACTTGCCGCAGCCGGACTCGCCCACCAGCCCGAGGCTCTCCCCCTTGTAGACGGTCAGGTCGACACCGTCCACGGCCTTGACGGCACCGACCTTGCGCTTGAACGGGAAGCCGCCGTAGATCGGGAAGTGCTTGGCCATGCCCTCCACGGTGAGGAGTTCCTCACCCGTGGTGGCAGTCGTGTCCGAGTGACCCTGCTTGGGCAGAGTGACGTTGTCGCTCATGTCTTAGCGTCTCCCTAACCAAGCCTGGGCTTGATCTGATCGATGAAGATGTCCTGCCGCTGGTCCACGGGAAGGTGGCACGCGGCGGCACGCCCGTCGGCGAGCGGCGGCCGCTCACTGGAGCACCGGCCGCCGCCGACCGTGTCCACGTAGGTGCAGCGCGGGTTGAAGGCGCATCCGGTGGGCGGGTTGAGCAGGCTGGGCGGGGAGCCCGGGATCGGCATGAGCTCCTCGTTGATGTCGCCACCGAGGCGCGGCATCGAGCTCAACAGGCCCCAGGTGTACGGGTGCTGGGGAGCCCGCAGGACCTCGCGGACGCTGCCGCGCTCCACGGCCCGGCCCGCGTACATCACCAGCAGGTCGTCGGCCATGTGCGAGATGACGCCCAGGTCGTGCGTGATGAAGACGATCGCCGAGCCGAACTCCTGCTGGAGGTCCTTGAGCAGGTCCAGGATCTGGGCCTGGACGGTCACGTCGAGCGCGGTGGTCGGCTCGTCGGCGATCAGCAGGTCGGGGTCGCAGATCAGAGCCATGGCGATCATGGCGCGCTGGCGCATACCACCGGAGTACTGGTGCGGGTAGTCGTTGAAGCGCATCGCGGGCTGCGGGATACCGACCCTGTCGAGCATCTCGATGGTCCGCGCCTTCGCCTCCTTCTTGGAGGCGCCGGTGTGCTTCATGTACGGCTCGGCGATCTGACGGCCGATGGTGTAGTACGGCGAGAACGCGGTCAGCGGGTCCTGGAAGATCATCGCGACCTTGTTGCCGCGCAGCTTCTCCATGTCCTTCTCGGACGCGGTGGTCAGCTCCTGGCCGTCCAGGACGATCTCGCCCTCGACCGTGGAGGTCTTGGGGTTGTGCAGGCCGAGGACGGTCAGGTTGGTCACGGACTTGCCGGAGCCCGACTCGCCCACGATGCCCAGCGTCTTGCCGCGCTCGACGTCAAAGGAGAGGCCGTCCACCGCTTTGACGATGCCGTCCTCGGTGGAGAACCGCACCCGCAGGTCGCGAACCGAGAGGAAGGCGTCCGACCCGGTCGGGGACGGTGTGTCTTCGGTCTTGGTCAGTGTGGTCACGGTCGTTCTCCTAGGCGAGGCGCACGCGCGGGTCGATGTAGGCGTAGCAGAGGTCCACGATGATGTTCAGGATCAGGATGAAGAACGCTCCGAACATCATCACGCCCATGGTCAGCGGCAGGTCCTTGGTCACCGACGACTCCACGGCGAGACGGCCGATGCCCGCCAGGTCGAAGGTGAACTCGGTGACCACGCCACCGGCGAGCAGCGAACTCAGGTCCATGCCGATGATAGTGACAATCGGGGTGAGCGAACCGCGCCAGGCGTAACGGAAGAAGACGTACTTGCGTCCCATGCCCTTGGCGCGCGCCGTGCGGACGTGCTCCTCCTGGAGCTGTTCGATCATCGTGGAGCGGGACATACGCGTGTACTGCGCGACGAAGATGGTGGCCATCACGGCCCAGGGGATGAGCAGGCCGACCGCCCAGGCGAGCGGGTCCTCGGTGAACTCGTGGTACTTGGGGTTCTCCATCCAGCCCGTTTGGTAGACGAGGAGACCCAGCACGATCGGACCGAGGAAGTAGATCTGGAACGAGCTCAGCACCATCGAGGCGCCACTGACCGTCTTGTCGACCGCGGTACCGCGCTTCCATGCGGCGAGCAGACCCGAGGCCAGGCCCAGGAACAGGAAGATGACCAGGCCGCCGATGGTCAGCGACAGCGTCAGCGGGAACCGGTCCATGATCGAGTCCCAGACGAACTCGCCCGAGGCGAAGGACTGTCCGAGGCAGGGGGCTGGGCAGCTCCCGGCGGCGAAGTCCCGGCCAGCCACGATGCCGACCATGAATTCCCAGAACTGCGTGGTGATGGGTTTGTCGAGGCCGAGGTTCTCTCGGATGACCGCGATGTTCTCCGGTGTGCAGTTCTTGCCACAGGAGAGCGCGGCGAAGTCCTGGGGAACTGTGTAGAACAGGAAGAACGTGAACGCGCCGATCAAGAACATGATCATGACGGCGCCGGTCAACCTGCGGATAAGAAACTGAAGCATGGCGGGCGGCTGCTCTCTTCGGAAGCGGCGGTGGTGAGGGGTGAAGTGGGTCCGTGGGGGTGCGCTCCGCCTGGCGCGCACCCCCACGGATCAGCCGTGGTCAGGCATTACGGCTTCTTCAGGTACAGGTCGTTGATGTTCACGTAGCTCGACTCGGTGCTGTACCGGGCACCGCCGATGTTCGAGCCGAAGAGCTGCAGCTGCTTGGCGTAGTAGATCGGGGCCGCGGGGTTGATCTCCTCGACGATCCGGTGGTGCGCCTGCTCCCAGGTCTTGGCCGCGACCTCGGGCTCCTCGGTCAGCGCCTGCTGGATGAGCTCGTTGACCTTGGGGTCGTTGATGTGGGAGTAGTTCGAGGCACCGTCGGAGATCAGGTCACCGTCGTAGACGGGGGTGACGACCGTGCCCGGGGACGGCCAGTCCTGGCCCCAGCCGGTGATGTAGAGGTCGTACGGGTTCTTGACCTTGCCGATCTGCTCGTAGTACGTGGCAGCGTCGATCGACTTGAGCTGGGGGTCGAAACCGAGCTTCTCCAGCGTGCGCTTGATGATGAGCTTCTGCTTCTCGGCGCGCGGGGAGTTGGCGTGGGCGTAGGTGATCTTGGTGCCTTCCTTGACACCCGCCTCCTTCAGCAGCTCCTTGGCCTTCTTCATGTTGCCCATCGGAGTCTTCGACTTCTCGAACGGGTCGTACTCCGGGTCGTAGCCCGGCAGGGTCGGGGCGAACAGACCACCGGCCAGCTCACCGCCGTACTTGCCGCCGTCGGCCCCGATCATGGACTTGTTCGGGATGGCGTAGGTGATCGCGTCACGGACCTTCTTGTCCTTGACGACGTCCTTGTTGAGGTTGAAGTTCATCTGCCACACGTAGGGCTGGAAGCCCTTGATCGTGCGCTTGTTGACCTCGGGGTCGGAGACGACGTCCTGGATCTGCCCCGGGTCGACGGAGGTCGTGAACTGGATGAAGTTCTTCGCCTCGCCCTGGTCGGCGACCAGACGCTTGGTCTGGCTGGCCTGCTCGACGGTGGTGGTGAAGTCGTAGCCGTCCACGTACTGGTGGCGGACCACGTCCGTCTTCGGGTCCCAGTGAGGGTTCTTCACCATCTTCAGGGACTTGCCGGGCTTACGCTCAGCGATCTTGTACGGGCCCAGCGCGGCCGGGGCCTTGTCGTACTTCTCCTTCGTGTCCCGCTTCTCGGGAACGATGGAGTAACCGGCCATCGCCAGCGCCTGCGGCAGGTCGGGGCGCGGCTGGTCGAAGTGGAAGACGATCGTCTTGTCGTCCGGGGTCTCCAGGACGTCGTCCGGCAGGTGCTTGCCCTTGTACGGGCCGTCCGGCAGCTTCTTGCGGTAGTCCTTGCCGGAGAGCCAGGTCTGGACGAAGCTCGGGCCGTCGAAGATGACCTTCGAGTACATCCGCTCGATGGTGTGGCGGACGTCGGCCGAGGTGATCTCGTTGCCCTCGTCGTCCTTGATGCCGTCCTTGAGGGTGAACGTCCAGGTCTTGCCGCCGTTCGAGGACTGGCCGGAGTCGGTGGCGATGTCACCGACGACGGTCAGGTTGCCGTCCTTGTCCTCGAGGAAGTTGGTCAGCTTGCGGTGGGTGAGCCGGGAGAACTGGCCCGCGTCACTCACGTAGATCTGGCCCGGGTCCAGGTGGCTCAGGTCGGACTGCAGGTAGACACCGATGGTGCCGCCGGACTGGGCTCCGGCCACCTCCTTGGCGGGACCGGTGGAGGCAGCGGCGTCACCGTAGGCGACGGGCTTCGACTGCTTCGCGGCGTCTTCCTTCTTCGCGGAGCCGTCCTTGCCGTTGTCCTTCTTGCCGTTGTCGTTGGAGCAGCCGGTGAGCGCCAGTGAGCCCGCCGCGACGGCGACGACTATGGCGCGCATGGAGCGCGATCGAGTGAGCTTCATGTGCTCGAGCACCTACCTGTCAGATTTGTTTACGAGAACTGCTGCCTGATCCGGTTGCCCGGCGCGAGCGGTGGCAGCCACCACCCGCTGAAGGACGTCACCGTCCGGTCTTGGGGTCAAACGCGTCGCGGACCGAGTCACCGAGAAGGTTGAAGGCCAGGACGAACACGAACAGAGCGATACCCGGGAAGAACATGTACGTGGGGTTCTGCTCGTAGTTCTGGGCACCGATGGCGAACATCCGGCCCCAGTCGGGCGTCGGTTCGACGAAACCGACACCGACGAACGACAGGAACGCGATGGACAGGATGGCGCTGGGCAGCATGTAGGTGCCCTGCACCAGGATCGGAGTGACGATGTTCGGGAGGATCTCCTTGCGGACGATCCGCCACCGGGACGCACCCGAGACCTTGGCGGCCTCGACGAACTCACGCTCGCGCAGCGACAGTACCGAGCTGCGCACCAGACGGGCCATGCCCATCCAGCCGAGGAACCACGTCACCAGGACCATCGCGACGGCGCGTAGATAGGTCGGGGTCTCGTCGGCCGGGTCGACGAACAGGGCGATCACGATCGGCATGAAGGCGATGAAGAACAGCTGGCTCGGGAAGGCCAGGAAGAAGTCCGTGGTCCGCCCCAGCCAGTAGTCGACCTTGCCGCCGAAGAAGCCACTGACCATGCCGATCAGTACGCCGGTGGCCACGCTCAGGAAGGTGATGATGAAGGCCATGAAGAGCGATGTCCGCATGCCGTACAGCAGCATGGTGAACACATCGCGCCCGATGACGGGCTCAACACCGAACCAGAACTCTCCGGACATACCGCCCAGATCGCCGGCAGGCATCTCGAAGTCGTCGAGCAGGAACGGGTAGTCCGGCTCCAGCGCGTACAGCGTGTACGGGTCCTTGCCGTAGAGCCAGGAGATCACCGGCGCCAGCAGCGCGATCGCGAAGTAGGCGATCACCACCCAGGCGCAGACCACGCCCGTACGGTCGCGCTTGAAGCGCGCCCACATCAGCTGGCCAGGCGAGCGGCCGGTATGGCCCTTGGTCTCCTTGCCATCCGCCTTCGACTCGGTCTCTTCGTCCAAGGCAGTGGACGCCTGGGCGTCCTCGGCCTCAACTGGACTCGTCATGATTTGTCCATTTCACAGGTGTTCAGCTGCCAACGACCCCGCGCCGACTGGCAGTTGGAGGATCAAGAGCTACGACACCACTCACCGAAACGCGCGGAGACAAACCCAGGAGGGCATTCTGGTCCGCCGCCCGGAGGGAGGTGAAGCGCTCTGAGGTCACAGATCGGCCGATGGGCCGGGGACCGTCAGAGCAGTCCGCCATGCACGCCAGCGCCGTTCGCCGAGACACACTGGATGAGACCGACCGCGGGTACCACAGGGGACTTCGCGGCCCACTGAGCGCTTGTGGCACTGGACATGGGCTTCCTCCTCTTGAGTCCACTCGTTCATTACGAGAGAAGGTGCCGTTCGCCTGACCGACACCCCTGACGGTCGAGGTAGGCACCTCTAGTGCTCGCGAGTCGACGCTCCCCCACGGCGCGTGACCCATTGACCCGAGCTCTACGCGCTCAACTATTAGCCATCGACTTCCGCCCGACCACAGTGTTTTGGTCTCGGTTCGATCACACCTGCTGGTTACTTCTTCCGAAATATGGACAAACCGATCCGAGATAGATGACCCCGAAACGGACTCGTTACACATCTATCGGTCAGGTAAATCCGACTACCGGACGTCTCGCGACGGAAAACCAGTTGCGGATCGGGCCACGGGGAGTGATCGTTCGTCGCCGACGGCGACAGCCGGCGCTCGTCATCGCGCGCTCGTAGCGCGCGGCACCCCCGGACGCAAACTGGCCCGACTCTACGCCGTGTCGGCGTGGAGTCGGGCCATGTCTGTGAGGAAACTGTGGGTCAAATCTCGCTGCCCACCTGGCAGATCAGTGGTGGGTCAGTGGCAGACCAGTCCGTCTCAGTGGCAGATCGGTGCCAGGTCAGCCGTGCTTGGCCTTGGAGGCCGCGCGGCCGCGCAGCTTCTGGTCCAGGACGACCTTGCGGATACGGACCGTCTCCGGGGTCACCTCGATGCACTCGTCGTCGCGGCAGAACTCCAGGGACTGCTCAAGCGACAGCTTGCGGGCCGGGACCACGTTCTCGGTGGTGTCCGCGGAGGCCGCGCGCATGTTGGTGAGCTTCTTCTCCTTGGTGATGTTCACGTCCATGTCGTCGGCGCGCGAGTTCTCGCCGATGATCATGCCCTCGTAGACCTCGGTGCCCGCCTCGGTGAAGATGACACCGCGCTCCTGCAGGTTGACCATCGCGAACGGCGTCACCGAGCCCGCGCGGTCCGCGACCAGCGAGCCGTTGTGACGGGTGCGCAGGTCGCCGAACCACGGCTCGTGGCCCTCGAAGATGGAGTGCGCGATGCCGGTGCCACGGGTCTGGGTCAGGAACTCCGTACGGAAGCCGATCAGGCCACGGGACGGGACGATCCACTCCATGCGGATCCAGCCCGAGCCGTGGTTGGTCATGGTCTCCATACGGCCCTTACGGGTCGCCATGAGCTGGGTGATGGCGCCGAGGTGCTCCTCGGGGCAGTCGATCGTCATGCGCTCGATCGGCTCGTGCGTCTTGCCGTCGATCTGCTTGGTGACGACCTCCGGCTTGCCGACGGTCAGCTCGAAGCCCTCACGGCGCATCTGCTCGACCAGGATGGCCAGCGCCAGCTCGCCACGGCCCTGGACCTCCCAGGCGTCGGGACGCTCGGTGTTCAGGACGCGGAGCGAGACGTTGCCGATGAGCTCCTTGTCCAGGCGGTCCTTCACCTGACGGGCGGTGACCTTGTGGCCCTTGCCGCCCTTGCCGACCAGCGGCGAGGTGTTCGTACCGATGGTCATGGAGATCGCGGGCTCGTCGACCGTGATCAGCGGCAGCGCGATCGGGTTCTCGGGGTCGGCCAGGGTCTCGCCGATCATGATGTCCGCGATGCCCGCGATAGCGCAGATGTCGCCCGGACCGGCCTTCTCGGCGGGCTTGCGGGTGAGCGCCTCGGTCATCATCAGCTCGGTGATGCGGACGTTGGACTGCGTACCGTCACGCTTGATCCAGGTGACGGTCTGGCCCTTCTTCAGCTCGCCCTGCTCGACGCGGCACAGCGCGATACGGCCGAGGAAGTTGTCCGCGTCGAGGTTGGTGACGTGCGCCTGAAGGGGGGCGCTCTCGTCGTACTCGGGGGCCGGGACGGTCTCCAGGATGGTGGTGAAGAACGGCTCCAGGTTGTCGCTGTCCGCCGGGACGGTGCCGTCCTCGGGCTTGGTCAGCGACGCTACGCCGTCACGGGCGCAGGCGTAGACGATCGGGAACTCGATCTGCTCCTCGGTGGCGTCCAGGTCGAGGAAGAGGTCGTACGTCTCGTCGATGACCTCGGCGATCCGGGAGTCCGGACGGTCGGTCTTGTTGATGCAGAGGATGACCGGCATCTTCGCCTGGAGCGCCTTGCGGAGCACGAAGCGGGTCTGCGGCAGCGGGCCCTCAGACGCGTCGACCAGCAGGACGACGGCGTCCACCATCGACAGACCACGCTCGACCTCGCCACCGAAGTCGGCGTGGCCGGGGGTGTCGATGATGTTGATCGTGATCGGCTCGCCGCCGTCCTTGGGGTGGTACTTCACCGCCGTGTTCTTGGCGAGGATCGTGATGCCCTTCTCACGCTCCAGGTCGTTCGAGTCCATCATCCGGTCGTCGAGGTTCTCAGCGGCGTGGGCGGCGAAGGCCCCGGCCTGCTTGAGCATGCCGTCGACGAGGGTGGTCTTGCCGTGGTCGACGTGGGCGACGATGGCGACGTTACGAATGTCGTGGCGGGTGGGCATACTTGCGGCGCTTCTCCCGGAATCGTGGATGCCACGCGTCCAGTCCGGTACGCGGGCCTCGCCGGGCAGACATGCCACGGCCGTACCCCATCGTACGTCGCCTTGACGGAGGTGGCCTCCGGGGGGCGTGTGAGATGGGGAAAAGCACAGGTCAATGGGTGTGGAAACGAGCTTGCCCGCCGGGTGGACCGGCGGGCAAGCGAATTGAGTGAACTCTGAGCTAAGGGATCTCCTCGCTCAGCCGTTTTCGGGCTTGCCTTCCTTCTTGTCCACCTTCTTGTCCACCTTCTTGGCCGGCTCGCCGCCCTGGGCTGGCTTGGTCCCCGGCTTCAGGAAGCCGATGTCCTGGTAGCGCGGCGACTCGAAGCCGAAGGCGCCCGCGTTCGCCAGCCGGGGCTTCGCCGCGACGAGCTCGGGGCGCTGGTAGAGCGGAATCGATCCGGCGGCGGCCCAGATACGGGCGTCGGCCTGCTTGACCAGGTCACGCGCCGCCTCCTCGTCCAGCTCGCTGATGGCCTGCTCGAAGAGCTGGTCGATGTGGTCGGTGCCGACCCGGGTGTAGTTCTGCTCGACGTTGAGGGAGCCGTCGGCCGCGGGCTGCGGCTTGGCGAAGATCGGACGGGCGTCGGTGGCCGGGAAGGCGGAGGCGGGCCAGGAGTACAGGGCCAGGTCGTACTCGCCGGAGGCGATGTGGTCCTTGAAGTAGCTGGCGTCCTTGACCTTGGCCGTCTCGGTGCGGATGCCGATGCGCTCCAGCATCTTCGACACCTTCGCGCCGACCGCGCGCAGCGTCTCCGAGCCGGGCCCGGAGGGAAGCACGAACCGCAGTGTCAGCGGCTTGCCCTCCTTGGTGACCGGACCACCTGCCGGGCTGGGGGCGGCGGTGCCCTTGGGGGCGTACGCGCCGGGGGCGCCACCCGGCTGCGCCTGCTGGTTCTCCTTGGCGCCCTCGGGCTCCTCGCTGCCGGGCTTGCCGTCCTCCTGGCCGACGATGTACCGGCCGTCGCCGGAGTCGGAGTCGGAGTCTTTGTCGGTCTTATCTGTCTTGTCGGACTCCTCTTCCTTCTCTTTCTTCTCCTTCTTCTCTTCCTCTTCTTCGTTCCCCTTCTTCCCCTGCTCCTCTTTCTCCTCTTCCTCCTTGTCGGACTCCTTCTTACTGCCCGCCGTCCCGTCCTTCGCCGCGCCGCCCTGCGACCAGCCCGCGTCCGCCAGCAGCGCCCGCGCCTCAGCCGTGTCCTGCTCGCCAAGCGCCCCGCTGTTGTCGGCGTACGCCCGCTGGCCCGCCAGCGCGAGATGGCTGCCGACCGGCTCGGCGGGCAGGCCGAGCGGTCCCAGTACCGCCTTGGCGATCTCGGTACGGTCGATCGCGCGGGCCACCGCGCGGCGCACCCGCTCATCGGCGAGGGGGCCGTCGGCGCCGTTCAGCGCCAGTTGCGTGTAGGCCGGTTCCAGGGACTTGCGGACCTTGAAGCCGCGTAGGGCGCGCTGCTCGTCGGCGTACTTCTTGATGGCGGCCTGGTTCTTCTCGCGCGCCTCACGTTCGGCTTCGGCCTTCTCGTCGGCTTCGGCGTCGTCCTCGGCACCCGCGCCGTTGGCGATCGCCCAGGAGCGCAGCGCCTGGGCCGGGGTGAGGTCGGTGCCGGGGCCGTGGGTGAGTGGGCCCTTGCGGCCCGCGTCCCGTACGGCCAGCGCGATCCGGTCGGCCACGCCGGTGCTGATGTCGGCCAGGTCGACGGTGCCCGCGGCGAGTGCGGCGGCCCGCTTCTCGGGCGGTACCGCGCGGAAGACCAGCTTCTCCAGCTTGGCGGGGCTGCCCCACCAGCGCGGGTTGCGGACGAGCGTGGTCTCGCCCTTCTTCCGGTCCATCTTGCCGATCCGGAAGGGACCCGCGGTGTTCTTGAGCTTGCGGCGGGCCCCGTCGTTGAAGGAGTCCGGGGTACCCATCACGTCCTTGGGGTACAGCGGGGAGAACAGCGACCGCCAGTCGGCGTACGGCTTGCGGAAGGTGACCCGGACCTCCAGGTCGTTGGCGCCGCGTTCGATCTTCTCGATCCGGTCGTACCCGGCGTTGCGCGCGGTCCAGTACGCGCTGTCCTTGCCGGACAGGGCGCGCCACTGGGCGGCGAAGTCGGCGGCGCCGATCTCCCGGCCGTCGCTCCAGACCGCCTCCTGGTTGAGCTGGTAGAGCACGACCTGCTTGGGCTCCTGCTCGACGACCTCGGCCTTCTCCAGGTAGTCGGCGTTGCGCTCGACCTGGCCCTTGCTGTCCATGGTGTACATCGACGGCAGTACGGCGCCCACGATGTGCGCGGTTGCCGAATCGGCGTCAGCCTGGAAGGTGTTGAGCGTCTCGGGCATCGCGTCGACCGCCCACGCCACCTTGCCCCCGTCCGCGACCAGACTCCGCGCGGCCGGTGCGATGTCCTGGGGCACCAGCGTGGCGTGGGACTCGCCGCCCGATCCACAGCCGGTCAGGGCGGGCAGGGCGAGCGCGCCCGTCGTGAGGAACGCGGCCGCTCTCCGGGCGCGTGTCCGGACTCCTGACGCGCCCCCTCGTACGGATCGGAGTCTGGCGCCGTCGTGGGACATGGGTGGTACCTCCGGGGCTGGCCCGGCCGCCACTACCGGTATGGGCCGGGTTGGTGCGTTATCGTAGGTTCTGTGACGATATAAGGGGTTGATCACACCTATCGCTCCACTGAAGGTGACCGGGACCCACGTGGGGCGGCGACACGTCGGCGGAAGCGCAGAACCCCACCCGTGCGGACCAATCACAGTCGCGACCCGTACACAAGAGCGCGTATGTAGCTCCGGAGGCGGTATTCCGCGCAGATCCCTTCACAACGGTGGATGTGAGGCGCAACACTCGCAGGCGCATGTCATCAGCACCGCAACTGCGGAAGGTAGGGCACATCATGTCCCTGCAAGATGATTTGACGGCGGTTCAGCGCAGCCTGGACGACCTGGTGCGCTCCGTCGGAAGGCTGGAGCAGCAGGTCGGCGCGAGCCTGGACATCCGTCGGGTACGCACCGACACCGACCATCTGCGCGAGAGCGTGGAGCTGCTGCGCGCGGCCACCGCCGCCGCCCCGGCAGCCCAGGGCGCCAAGGCCCCGGCGTCGTCGGCGTCCGAGGGGATGGTCACGATCCCCGACACCCCGTACGACCGCGCCATGTGGGCGGGAATCGACGACCTCGACGACGAGGGCCTGGGCGCCCGCGATCGCCACGCCCCCTGACCGGCCACCGCTGACCGGCCACCCCTGACCGGCAGTCCCTGACCGACTGGAGAACCAGGTTCCCCCCGGGAGAATTCGTTGGCTACCAGTACCGACCCCCAAGCCGATACCGGCCAAGGCCAGGGCGGCGTACGGGGCGCCTCGCGCGCCGCCATCGCCGCCCCTCATCTGCGTACCGACCGTTGGTGGCTGGCGCCCGCCGCGACCGCCGCCGGACTGCTCGCCTTCATCGTCTACTCGACCTGGCGGGCCTTCGCGAACGCCGACTACTACGCGGCGCCCTACGTGTCACCGTTCTACTCACCCTGCCTCGCGGACAACTGCGAGCCCATGCGCGGCGGGCCCAACTGGGCGCTCTTCGGGAGCTGGTGGGGCCTGTCCCCCGCGCTGATCATCCTGATCTTCCCGCTCGGCTTCCGGCTGACCTGCTACTACTACCGCAAGGCCTACTACCGCGGCTTCTGGGCCTCACCACCGGCCTGCGCGGTCGCCGAGCCGCACCAGCAGTACTCCGGCGAGACCCGCTTCCCGCTGGTGCTCCAGAACAGCCACCGGTACTTCTTCTACGCGGCCCTGCTGGTGGCCAGCATCCTCACGTACGACACCGCGCTCGGCTTCCGCAACGAGGACTACGAGTGGGGCCATATGGGTCTCGGCACCCTCGTCTTCCTGGTCAACATCGTGCTGATCTGGCTCTACACCCTGTCCTGCCACTCCTGTCGGCACATCATGGGCGGCCGGTTGAAGCACTTCTCCCAGCACCCCGTGCGGTACCGGCTGTGGGGCTGGGTCGGCACGTTGAACAACCGTCACATGCTGCTGGCCTGGGCCTCGCTCATCAGCGTGGCGCTCGCCGACTTCTACGTCTATCTCCTCGCCAGCGGCGCCTTCTCCGACCCGAAACTCTTCTAGAAGATTCAAAGGGATGGTGCGCCGTAGATGTCTCAAGTGGAGCGTCAGCAGTGGGACGTGGTCGTGGTGGGCGCGGGCGGCGCCGGACTGCGGGCCGCGATCGAGGCGCGGGAACGGGGGGCGCGTACCGCCGTGATCTGCAAGTCGCTGTTCGGCAAGGCCCATACGGTGATGGCCGAAGGCGGCATCGCGGCGGCCATGGCCAATGTCAACGAGGGCGACAACTGGCAGGTCCACTTCCGCGACACAATGCGCGGCGGCAAGTTCCTCAACCAGTGGCGGATGGCCGAACTGCACGCGCGGGAGGCCCCGGACCGGGTGTGGGAGCTGGAGACCTGGGGCGCGCTCTTCGACCGGACCGGCGACGGGAAGATCTCCCAGCGGAACTTCGGCGGGCATGAGTACCCGCGCCTGGCGCATGTCGGGGACCGTACGGGCCTGGAGCTGATCCGTACACTCCAGCAGAAGATCGTGTCGCTCCAGCAGGAGGATGAGAAGGAACTCGGGGACTACGAGGGCCGGTTGAAGATCTTCCAGGAGTGCACGGTCACCCGCGTCCTGAAGAAGGAGGACGGCTCGGTCGGCGGTGTCTTCTGCTACGAACGGGAGTCGGGGCGGTTCTTCGTCCTGGAAGCGCCGTCGGTGGTGATCGCCACCGGAGGCATCGGCAAGTCCTTCAAGGTGACGTCCAACTCCTGGGAGTACACGGGCGACGGGCACGCGCTGGCGCTGCTGGCCGGCGCCCCGCTGCTCAACATGGAGTTCGTGCAGTTCCATCCGACGGGCATGATCTGGCCGCCGTCCGTGAAGGGCCTGCTGGTCACCGAGTCGGTACGCGGCGACGGCGGGGTGCTGCGCAACTCCGAGGGCAAGCGGTTCATGTTCGACTACGTGCCGGACGTCTTCAAGGAGAAGTACGCCCAGTCCGAGGAAGAGGGCGACCGCTGGTACGACGACCCGGACAACAACCGGCGTCCCCCCGAGCTGCTCCCCCGTGACGAGGTGGCCCGCGCCATCAACTCCGAGGTCAAGGAGGGCCGTGGCTCCCCGCACGGCGGAGTGTTCCTGGACGTGTCGACCCGGATGCCCGCCGACGTGATCCGGCGCCGACTCCCGTCCATGTACCACCAGTTCAAGGAACTGGCGGACGTCGACATCACGGCCGAGGCGATGGAGGTCGGGCCGACCTGCCACTACGTGATGGGCGGTGTCGCGGTCGACTCCGACACGGCGGCCACCGTCGGCGTGCCCGGCCTTTTCGCGGCGGGCGAGGTGGCGGGCGGGATGCACGGCTCCAACCGGCTCGGCGGTAACTCCCTGTCCGACCTGCTGGTCTTCGGGCGGCGCGCCGGACTGCACGCCGCCGAGTACGCGGCTGAACATCCGACGGGGGATGAGGCACAGATCGACGCGGCGCAGATCGACGCCGCGGCGGCCGAAGCGCTGCGGCCGTTCTCCGCCGAGGGCCCGGCGCCCGGCAGCGCCGACGGCAAGCCGCCGGAGAACCCGTACACCCTGCACCAGGAACTCCAGCAGGTCATGAACGACCTGGTCGGCATCATCCGCCGCGAGTCCGAGATGGCCGAGGCACTGCACAAGCTGGGCGATCTACGGGCGCGGGCGCGCCGGGCCGGGGTCGAGGGGCACCGGCAGTTCAACCCCGGCTGGCACCTCGCCCTCGACCTGCGGAACATGCTGCTGGTCAGCGAGTGCGTGGCGCGCGCCGCCCTGGAGCGCACCGAGAGTCGTGGCGGTCACACCCGGGACGACTTCCCGGCGATGGACCGCGGCTGGCGCCGGGCCAATCTGCTGTGCCACCTGGCCGATACCGGCAGCGATCCGGAGGCAGCCGATCCGTTGGCCGTCGATCCGGCCCGCGGTCAGATCAGGCTCACCCGTAGCGAGACCGAGCCCATCCGTCCCGACCTGCTCGCCCTCTTCGAGAAGGAGGAGCTGGTCAAGTACCTCGCCGAAGAGGAGCTCTTCGAATGACCACGGCCGCATCGACCTCATACGACGCGACGTTCAAGGTCTGGCGTGGAGACACCCAGGGCGGTGCCCTGGAGGACTTCACGGTGGAGGTGCACGAGGGTGAGGTGGTGCTCGACATCATCCACCGGCTCCAGGCGACCCAGGCCCCCGACCTCGCGGTGCGCTGGAACTGCAAGGCCGGTAAGTGCGGGTCGTGCAGCGCGGAGATCAACGGACGGCCACAGCTGCTCTGTATGACCCGGATGTCGGTCTTCTCGCGGGACGAGACGATCACGGTGACACCGCTGCGGGCGTTTCCGGTGGTGCGGGACCTGGTGACGGACGTGTCCTTCAACTACGCGAAGGCGCGGGAGGTGCCGTCGTTCGTGCCGCCCGAGGGGGTGAAGCCCGGTGAGTACCGGATGTGGCAGGAGGATGTGGACCGCTCGCAGGAGTTCCGTAAGTGCATTGAGTGCTTCCTGTGCCAGGACACCTGTCATGTGGTGCGCGACCACGAGGAGAACAAGCGGGCGTTCGCGGGGCCGCGGTTCCTGATGCGGGTGGCGGAGCTGGATATGCATCCCCTGGACGCGGCGGACGAGGCCGGTCTGGACCGTAAGACCGCGGCGCAGGACGAGCATGGGCTCGGATACTGCAACATCACCAAGTGCTGCACCGAGGTGTGCCCCGAGAACATCCGGATCACCGACAACGCGCTGATCCCGCTGAAGGAGCGGGCGGTGGATCGCAAGTACGACCCGCTGGTGTGGCTCGGGAACAAGATCCGGCGGCGCGGGCAGTAGATCGGAGAGGAGGGACGGTCCCCCGGTCGCGACCGGGAAGATCCGGCCATACGCTCCGAAATGTGACGTCAACCCGTTCGCTGCCCCGCAGAGCCGTCCGGGCGGCCGGCGCGGCGCTGCTGGCGGCGGCGTGCTGGCTGGCGCCCGCCCCGGCCGTCGGCGCGCAGGTCAGCGAGGCGGCGCGGGTCGGCGGTCCGGCGCCGGTCAGCGGAGCGGCGCAGGCCCCGGGCCCGGCTCAGGGGCCGGGCGAGGAGCTCGGCGGCGATGTGGTGCTGCCCGTGATCGCGGTGGGGTGCGCGGGCGCGCTGGCGGCGTACGCGTACGTCAAGCGTCGCAGGCGGGCCGCCACCCGGACCACGCCGGGCGGGCAGGCCGGGGCCGTGGGTCCGCCGCCCGCGCCGGTGGCAGAGCTGGACGCGGAGTCCAGGCGGCTGCTCGTACGGACCGACGACGCGATCCTGACCAGCGCGGAGGAACTCGGCTTCGCCAAGGCGCAGTTCGGGGACGCGGCCGTGCGGCCCTTCGCACGGGCGGTGGCGCACGCGCGGGAGGAACTGACCGTGGCCTTCCGGGTGCGGCAGCGGCTGGACGACGCTCCCGGGGACGACCCGACCAGTCGGCGCATGCTCAGAGAGATCATCGCGCGCTGTGGGGAGGCGGGCGCCCGCCTGGACGCCGCGTCGGCGGGCTTCGACCAGCTGCGCGCGCTGGAGCGGACCCTGCCGGACGCGCTGGATCACGCCGAGCGGGTGTTCCGCGAGGTGGCGGGGCGTACGGACATCGCGGAGGCCACGTACGGCGCGCTGGCCGCCCGGTACACCGGGGCGGCGGTGGCGCCCGTGTCCGGCCGGGTCGGTGAGGCGAAGGCGCGGCTGGTGTTCACCACCGCCCAGCTGGGCGAGGCCCGGCAGGCGCTGGCAGCGGGCGACCGTGGCGCGGCCGCCGGACGGCTGCGCGCGGCGGAGAGCGCCGTGGACCAGGCGGGCACGCTGGTCGACTCCGTGGACCGGCTGGCCCGGGAACTCGCGGAGGCGACCGGCAGGCTTCCCGGCGCGCTGGCCGACACCGAGTCCGACCTCGCCGACGCCCGCGGCCTGCTGACGGGCACCACCACCGGCACCCCCAGCGCCGAGCTGCGCGAGCACATCGCGCGCGCCGAGGCGGCTGTCGCGGAAGTAAGGGAGGACCTGGCCGCGGGGCGGCACGACCCGGTCGGCGCGCTGCGGCGGGTCGCCGAGGCCGACGCGGCGCTCGACCAGGCGCTGGCCCGGGCGCGGGAGAAGTCGGATCCGGACCGCGGCGCCCGGCATGCCCTGCTCCTGCTCGACCGGGCGGTGCTCGTCGCGCGCAGCAACGTCGGCGCGGTGGCGGACCACGTCACGACGCATCGTGGCGCGGTGGGCAGCCAGGCCAGGACCCGGCTCGCGGAGGCCCGGCGGCATCTCGACCGGGCCGCCGCGCTCACCTCGTCCGCTCCGTGGGACGCGCTGGACCAGGCGCGCCAGGCGGACGCACTGGCCAGCCAGGCCGGACGGCTGGCGGCCCGCGACGTGACCGGGCACGCGGGCGTGAGCGGCGCCCCCTTGGGCGACGCGGGCACCGCCGCCGCGATACTCGGCGGCATCCTCCTGAGCGGGCACGCCCCGGCCAGCTTCGGCGGCAGCGAGACCCGCGCCCGCAGGGGCGCCCCCCTTTGCGCCTAAACCGGCGCCGCTCTCGCGGACGTGGTTCTCGCCGTTTGGGTTGCTCAATTGATGCTTGCGGTGATCGCGGGGCGATGACTCAGTACATGCTTAGCAGGGCTTCTACTGTGGGTTCGGTGGTGCCGTTGGCGTCCGGGAGGGGCAGTTCGAACCAGACCGTCTTGCCGCGTGGGGTGCGGCGTGAGCCCCAGGACGCGCTGAGCAGTCCGACCAGTTGCAGCCCGCGGCCGCCCTCGTCGGTGTCGCGGGCCCGGCGGCGGCGCGGCTGGACCAGGCCCGCGTCCCACACCTCGCACACCAGCGTGCGGTCGAGCAGCAGCCGGAGCCGGATGTCCCCCTCGCCGTAGCGCAGTGCGTTGGTGACGAGCTCGCTGACCAGCAGTTCGGTCGTGTCGACCAGGGGCCCCAGACCCCAGGAGTCCAGTCGGGTACGGGTGTACTCGCGGGCCCGGCCCACCGAGCGCGGCTCGCGCGGCAGCGTCCAGTCGCCGACGGCGTCGGCGGGCAGCCCCCGTACGCGGGCCATGAGCAGGGCGATGTCGTCCTCGCCGTGCCGGGTGTCGAGGGTGCTCAGGACGTGGTCGCAGACGTCCTCCAGGGGACGCGCGGGGTGGGTGAGGGCGGCGCGGAAGGCGTCCAGGCCCTCGTCGAGCGGGTGGTCGCGGGATTCGACCAGGCCGTCGGTGTAGAGCGCGAGGAGGGCGTCTTCGGGGAGTTCGACCTCCACCTCCTCGAAGGGTTCGCCGCCCACGCCGAGCGGCATGCCCGGCGGTACGTCGAGCATCAGCGCGGACTCGTCCGGTTCGACCAGGACGGGCGGCAGGTGACCGGCGTTGGCGAAGGTGCAGCGGCGGGTGACCGGGTCGTAGACGGCGTACACGCAGGTCGCGAGGTACACCTCGGCGGGGTCGGCGCCGTGCGGCTGGCGGGCGGCGCGGACGGCCTGCTGGGTGCCACCGGAAGCCCCGTCCGAAGCCCCGCCCAAAGCAGCCGAAGCAGTACCTGACGCGGCGCCCGTATCGCCGCGCTGGGCCCCGGTGCCCCACGGTGTGCCGAGGCCGCGCGCGACCTCGTCCAGGGCGGAGAGCACCTCGGCGGGTTCCAGGTCGAGCAGCGCCAAAGTGCGTACGGCGGTGCGGAGTTCACCCATCGCGACGGCGGCCCGCAGCCCGCGGCCCATGACGTCGCCGACCACCAGCGCCGTACGGTGTCCCGGCAGCTCGATGACGTCGAACCAGTCGCCGCCGACCTCGGTCGCGGCGTTGCCCGGCAGATAGCGGCAGGCGATGTCCAGGCCCGCGGCCTCCGGGTCACCGGGTGGCAGCAGGGAGCGCTGGAGGATCAGCGCCCGCTCGTGCTCGCGGCGGTAGAGCCGGGCGTTGTCGATGCAGACAGCGGCGCGGGCGGCCAGCTCCACGGCGAGCGAGCGGTCCCGTTCGCCGAAGGGCTCGCTCCCCTTGGTCCGGGAGAAGCGGACCAGGCCGACGACGGTGTCGTGCGCGACCATCGGCACGGCGAGCGTGGAGCGGACCAGGCCGCGCTCGTCGCCGGGGATGGTCACCGGGCGGGCGGTACGCAGCGCCCGCGCGCAGGGCGAGTTGAAGGCGTAGCGGTGGACGGCTCCGGCGGCTACCGGCTCCTCCTCCTCGTCCAGTGGCGCGTCCGACACAGCGCTGGCGAAGGCGACCCGGCGCAGCTCGGCGCTGCCGTCGACGAGTCCGGGCGGGGCCTCGTCGCCGTCGAGGAGGCCCTGGTAGAGGTCGACCGACGCCAGGTCGCAGAAGACGGGTACGGCCACGTCGAGGAGTTCGCGGGCGGTGGTCTCCAGGTTGAGGGAGTTGCCGATCCTGGCGCCGGCCTCGTTGAGCAGGGCAAGGTTACGGCGGGCGTGGGCGGCCTCGCGGGCGGCGGCGTGCCGCCGGGTGACGTCGATCCCGAGTCCGGCGACGCCGACCGGGTGGCCGCCGCCGCTGTGGACGCGGTACAGGTTGATCGACCACTGACGGCGTTCGGAGGATCCGGGCGCCGGGCCGACGAGCTGCATCTCGGTGACCGCTTCGCCGGTCCGCAGGACGCGCTCCAGGGCGGCGGCCATCCGGTCGGCCTCCTGGCGGGGCAGATAGTCGTGGACGGTACGGCCCCGGTGATCTTCGGCCGCGCCGCCGAAGACGGTGGCGAACCGCCGGTTCGCCCGCTGCACCCTCAGGTCCGTACCAAACAGGAGAAATCCGAACGGGGATTGTCCGAATATCGCCTGCGAAGCGGCAAGATCGGTCTCGATGCGACGCAGCGCCCGGACATCGACGACGATGCAGACGGCGGCCCGCTCACCCTCGGGCGTCTGGGTCGGCATCACATAGACCTCGGCGACGCCGTCCAGGTGGCCATCGGCGGCCAGCCGGAAGGGTACGACGCCGGTCCACTCCTTGCCGTCGAGAATCTCGGCGACCTTGCGGTGCCCGAGATCGCGCAGCTCGGCGGGGACGAACGCCTCGATCGGGTCCTTGCCGACGGCGTCCTCGGCGGGCACGGAGAACAGCTGCTCCGCACGCCGCGACCACTGGTCGATCAGCCCGTCGGCGCTGAGGGAGAAGGAAGCGACCTTGATGTAGTCGTAGATCGAGCCGGGCGGGCTGACCTGCCACATGATGTCGCCCGGCGGCTCCCCGGGTGCCCACGACCCGGCCGGTATTTCGCTCACGCGCCCGCCTTCCGCTTCACAGCCACGGACCAGGAACCACCACCAGCGGCTTGCCCGCAGTATCCAGCACTACGGCCGCATACAACACCGCGTTCACACCACCCGTCACTTCCGTCTATTTTGAGCCGAGTGGCCGAGAGCAAGTCAACCGGGCCCTCTCCCCATTACTCACCAGTCAACGGCAGCTCGAACCACACCGCCTTGCCGGTCTTGCCGCGCCGGGTCCCCCAGCGACGCGCGGAGCAGGCGACCAGCCGCAGCCCGCGGCCACCCTCGTCCTCGGCTGCGGCGTCGCGTTCGTGCGGCGGGTCGGGAAGCGGGTCGGACACCTCGACCAGGAGCGATCCGGTGGGGCTCGACGGCCGCTGAAGACGTACGCCGATGGGGCCTGACGCGTGCCGCAGAGAGTTCGTGACCAGCTCGCTTACCAGCAGGACCGTCACATCGGTGAGCCCTTCGAGGCGCCAGGCGAGGAGTTGCGCGCGGACCCGGTGGCGAGCGGTGCGCACGACCCCCGGGTCGGCAGGGAAGGTCCACTCGGCGCAGTCGCCGTCGGTCTCGAGCACGCCGACCACTTCCCAAGATCAGCAAGAACCTGTCCGGTTTCATGGGGTTAATCAGCACATACCCGATATCAGGAAGCGTCTACCGCATGTGTGGGCGCACTGTGGCACGAAAGGCGTACGAAGAGCGCGGCACTCGGCCCCTTGCGCCGGTCGGCCACGGCTAGGCCCTGTCTCCCCCCTCGCTCATCTCCGCGGATCAGGCGCGCCGCAGCCTGCGCGCGGCCTCCGCCACCGCGGGGCGGTCCTGGTCCAGCCAGTCCACCTCGCCCACCTGGTCCGGAGTCAACCAGCGCAGCGCGTCATGGTCCTGCAACGGCCGCGCCTCGCCGGACACCAGCTTGGCCGTCCAGACCCACAGCACATAGCCGGGCCTGCCCAGCGGCCACGCGCCGGGAATCCGCTCCAGGGGCTCCACTTCGACCCCGAGCTCCTCGCGCAGTTCGCGCACCAGCGCCTGCTCGGGCAGCTCACCCGGCTCGACCTTGCCGCCCGGCAGCTCCCAGCGCCCCGCCAACTCCTCGGGGGCGCTACGCCGGGCGGCCAGCAGGCGCCCCGCGTCGTAGAGGGCGGCGCCGACCACGATGATCCGTTCGGTCATGCGCCGGAGCATACGACGTCCGGCGACGGCCCCCGGGGGCGGATCAGCCGGTCCGCTGACCGATGCGCTCGACCCAGTACAGCTGCTTGTGGCGTCGGTCCCGGAAGCTGTCCGCTATGCGCTGGGCCTCGTCCTTGGTGGCGTACCTGCCCACGCGGTAGCGGTTTCCGCTGTCATCCTGCCTGATGACCTGCCATGGGAGCGTGTTCTCGCCGTCGTTCATCGTGCCCCTCCCGCCACCGGCTGTCCGCACTGCGCCCCGCCCGATAAGGAAACCCCGATACGCATATGCCCGACCCTACGCCCGGCCTTCACTCAGCGGATACGTCTTTGCACGAAGAGGTACGCATCCAGCCAGGGAAAGGGGCGCACGCCGACGAACGCGCCCCCAAGGAGAGGCACTTGACGTGGCTACGGAGGGGAAATGGGGGGCGCGTGGGGCATGCGGGGTGCGGCAGATACACAAGGGGGCGCGAGGAGGCGCAAGGAGACGCGACGCGACGCGAGGGGGCGCCGTTACCTCACCGGCAGGTGGTACGCGATGCGGTAGCGGTCCGCCGGGACCACGATGTCGGCCGTCTCGACCGGCCGCCCGGAGGCGAAGTACGTCCGGGAGATGACCAGCACCACATGGCCCGGCGCCCCGCCGAGCGCGAGCTGCTCCTGAGCCAGGCCGGGGCGGGCGCCGACCTCCTCCGCGACGTTGTCCACGATCACGTCGATCGCGGCCATCCGCTCGGCGACCCCGCAGCCGCCCAGCGGCCCCTCCTCGGGGAGCATCACCGGGGTACGCCCGGTGATGGCGAGGGGCTCCCAGGAGGTGGAGAGCATCATCGGCTCACCCGCGTCCCGGAAGACGTACCGGGTGCACATCACGCGGTCGCCCGGCTTGATGGAGAGCCGCTCGGCGATCTCCTCGCTGGCGTCCACCTGCTCACTGCGGGACTCCCACGTACCGCGAGCACCGCTGGCCACCTGCTCCTGCCGAAACGGCGACGAGCCGCCCGCCGGGCGGTACCCGGAGCGGGCGATCTGGCGCGGCACGGGGCGCTCGCGCACATACGTACCGGACCCGGAGCGGCCCTCGACCAGCCCCTCGGCCATGAGCACCTTCCGCGCCTCGAGGGCGACGGTGTCCGAGACCCCGTAGTCCTCGCGGATGCGGGCCTGCGAGGGGAGCCGGGTGTGCGGCGGCAGCGAACCGCTCACGATCTTCTTCCGAAGGTCGTCCGCGACGCGCAGATACGCAGGCTGCTCACCGAAGACCACAAGCCACTCCCATCAGGTTGACAGACAGCAACAGCGTGGCAACCTACGGTTGTTGGCCGCAACCTTAGGCCACGGAATCACCCGATGTGATGACTTAGGTTTAGGCGTGAGCGCCTCTTCAGATACTCAGACCTCGGCACCCACACCGGAGCCGCCAGAATCATCGGAGCCGTCAGAGCCGCCAGAGCCGTCGGAGCCTCCGGAGCCCTCGCCCACCGAGTTCCGCAGGGACCCCCGCGACTTGCCGCCGCCCGCCTCGCCCAGGAGGCAGGAGACGTCCCGGTCGCCCTGCCGCCAGCTCTCCGCGCTCGGCGCGTAGACGAAGGGCCTGATGGTGGCCGGCAGCTCGGTGATGTCTCCGCCGATGTATGCCCTCACGAGCGGCTCGCACCTCGCCCCAGCGAGGCTCAGGATGCGGTCCTCGCCCGGGTAGCTGCTGTTGGTCAGCGTGATGGTCGCGAACACCTCGGCGTGGTGCGGGGTGTCGCACGGGACGATCTGGGCCCCACGCACCTCGCCCTCCAGCTTGCCGTCAGGGGTGTTGAGGCAGTCACCCTTGTCGAACTCGGTGTCGCTGTACTTGCTGGCCTCCCGCACACCCTCCATGAACGCGCTCGCGCCACCCGTGACGAAGAACAGCGTGAGCAGCACCGCGCCGATCGAGGACAGCGTGATACCAGCGACGGCCAGGCCCTTGCCGCGCTCCCCCTTCTTCTTGATCTGCGACAGCGCGACGATGCCGAAGACCAGACCGATGACCGGCAGACAGCACAGGATGCCCAGCACCAGCGAGGTGATGGCCAGCCCGTTCATCGGAGGCTGCTGCGGCGGTGGCGGGTAGGGCGCGCCCCAGCCGCCACCGTACGGAGACGGGGACGGGGGCTGGCCGTAGGCCGGTTGCCCGTACGCGGGCAGGCCTTGCGGAGGCTGGCCGTGCGGCGGCGAGCCCTGCGGAGGCGGGCCGTAGGGCGGCTGGCCCTGCGGAGGCGGGCCGTATGCGGGCTGGCCGTACGGCTGCTGCCCGTACGGCGGGGGCGATGCCCCCTCGGGCGGCGGCGGTGTGGCCATGGGCTGCGTACTCCTCGACGGATCATGCGAACGACTGCGCGAATCGTACGCCGAGGCTGAGACAGGCGCTGCGGCAGACAGTGCCTTGTCCCCGCCGCGGCCGGAGCCACAGCGGGGACAAGGGGCGAATCGTGGTGACGTCTGGTGCTGAGTGACCGTTTGGTGCTGAGCGACCGTTACCTCAGCGTCAGAACTGCAGCGCCCAGGCGTCGATCTTTCCGGTGTCCCACCAGGCGTTGTCGCGGACCCGGAGCTTCCACGTTCCGTCGGCCGTCTTCGACGAGGCGTCGACGGTGTAGGTGGTGTTGATGTCGTTGCTGCTGCCGCCGGTGCCGTAGCCCTTCAGCAGGAAGGTGCCACCGTCCGGCGCGACCAGCTCGACCCGCAGGTCACCGATGTAGGTGTGCTTGATGTCGACCTCGACCTTCAGGTCGGAGGGCGCGTTACCCGAGACACCGCTGACCGTGACGGGGGACTCGGTGGTCTGGTGGTCGTTGATCGCGTAGTCGGTGGTGTTCTCGAAGCGGCCGTCGCCCGGGTCACCGGGGTCGCCCGGGTCACCCTCGCCGACCTGGAGCAGCTTGTTCGGCGAGCCGGAGCCGACACCGCTGAGCTTGCCGGTGGCCGCCGCGGAGTCCAGCGCCGAGCCGACCTGCGACGGGGACGAGCCGGGGTTCTCGCCGAGCACCAGCGCGGCCGCACCCGCGACGTGCGGGGCCGCCATCGACGTACCGGAGATGGTGTTGGTCGCCGAGTCACCGGTGTTCCACGCCGAGGTGATGGACGAGCCCGGCGCGAAGATGTCCAGTATGGAGCCGTAGTTGGAGAACGAGGAGCGGGCGTCGCCGCTGGTGGAGGAGCCGACGGTGAGCGCCTCGGCGACACGGGCCGGGGAGTAGCCCGAGGCGTCGGCGTTGGAGTTGCCCGCGGCCACGGCGTAGGTGACGCCGGAGGCGATGGAGTTGCGGACCGCGTCGTCCAGCGTGGAGTTGGCGCCGCCGCCGAGGCTCATGTTGGCGACCGCGGGCTTCTGGGCGTTCTGGGTCACCCAGTCGATGCCGCCGACGACGCTGGCGATGGAGCCCGAGCCGTTGTCGTCCAGGACCCGCACGGAGACCAGGTCGGCCTTCTTGGCGACGCCGTGGGCGCTGCCCGCGACCGTACCGGCCACATGGGTGCCGTGGCCGTTGCCGTCGTTGCCGCCCTCGTTCCAGTAGTCGTAGCCGAAGCTGGCGCGACCGCCGAAGTCGTTGTGGCTGTGCCGGATGCCGGTGTCGATGATGTAGGCGGTGACGCCCTCACCCGCCGAGTCCGGGTAGGTGTAGCTGTCGTCCATCGGGAGGTCCGGCTGGTCGACCCGGTCCAGACCCCAGGAGGGCGGGTTCGGCTGGGTGGCGTCGATCGAGATCTTCTGGTTCTGTACGACGGACTCGACCGCGCCGTCCGCGGCGAACTTCTTCGCCTCCTTTTCGGTGAGTTCGACGGCGTAGCCGTTCAGCGCGGCGTCGTAGGTGTCCTCGATCTCGGCACCGTACTTCTTGGCGAGCGCCTTGCCCTGCTTGGACGACGCGTCGACCTCGTCCAGGGTCACGATGTAACTGCCGGCTATTCGATCGGGAGCTCCGGCGTTGGCGATCACGCCTTCCGCGTCCTGACCTGCGGCGCCGGCGGGCAGTGCGGTGACGACTCCGATCGCGAGCGCCGCGACAGCGGTCGCACCGAGGTGGGCGAATCTTCGTCCAACGGGACGCTTGACTGCCATCTGAGGGGTCCTCCTCGTTGATGGTGCACTGGTGGGGGGTCGCGACGCCCGCACGGCTGTGGGTGCGGGTCGCACGGTGCCGCGACAACGGTGCAACGGCAGGGGCATGACAAGTGGAGGTGTCCAACTCCTGGCCGTCAGCGAAAGATTGACCCACCCATAGGAATCCCACAAGACTTGTGCACGGATGTAACACAGAGTCCACAGAGACGACATGACGCTTCGTCACTAAATGGCACGAAAGTCCCCTACCGGGACTGGCCTACCGTGCCCGCATGACCTCGTCGACTTCATCCAACTCACTGCCCGACTACGTCTGCCCGGCCGACGGCACACGGGTCGCCCCCCAGTCACTGGCCTGGTGCTGCCCGGTCTGCCGCGGCCCGCTTGACCTGGACTTCCATCCGACACCCACGCCGCTCAAGCGGCTATCGGGTCGTGTCAACTCACTCTGGCGCTACGCCGAGTCGCTGCCGCTGGGGCCGCCGACGGCCAGCCTAGGCGAGGGGCGTACACCCGTCGTCGAACTGACCCCCCACATCTCAGCCAAACTGGACTTCCTGCTCCCGACGCTCTCCTTCAAGGACCGCGGCGCGGTGCTGCTCGCCGAACTGGCGCTACGGCTCGGCCCGGAGCGGGTGATCGCGGACAGCAGCGGGAACGCGGGAACCGCACTCGCCGCGTACGGCGCTCGCGCGGGCCTGGACTGCACGGTGTACGTTCCGGCCGGTACGTCACCGAAGAAACTGGAGCAGATCCGGGCGCACGGGGCGCGGCTGGAAGTGATCGCCGGTGACCGCGAGGCCGCCGCGGCCGCGGCCCGCTCCGCGGCGGACGCGCCCGGCACCTTCTACGCCTCGCATGTGTACAACCCGTACTTCCTGCACGGCACCAAGACGTATGTGCACGAGCTGTGGGAGGACCTGGGCGGACGGCTGCCCGACGCGCTGGTGGTCCCGGTCGGCAACGGCACCCTGCTGCTGGGCGCGGCGCTGGCGCTGCGGGAACTGCACGCGGCGCGGCTGATCGACCGGGTGCCCGCGCTGTACGCGGTGCAGGCGGCGGCGGTCGCGCCGTTGGCGGCCGCGTGGCGGGCGGGCGCCGACGACCTGCTCGCGCCCGCGCCCGGGCTCGCGCCCCAGCCGTCGACGTACGCGGAGGGCATCGCGATCGCCCGGCCGCCGCGGGCCCGCCAGATCCTTGCCGCGGTACGGGCGTTCGGCGGCGGCTTCCTGACGGTGCCGGAGCCCGCGATCGCGGCGGCCCAGCGGGACCTGGCGTCCCGTGGGCTGTACGTCGAGTCGACGGGGGTGGCCTGCTGGGCGGCGGTGCGGGGCGGCGCTCTGGGGGACCGGAGCGCGGTGGTGCCGCTGTGCGGGGCGGGGGCGAAGACGGGGCTGGCGGAGGCGGCCGAGTAGGCGCCTCTCCTGGGGCGGGGCGGTGCGAGGCGGGCCGGGTTAGGTCGCTGTGGGCCGCGTCAGGTCGTGTCAGGTGAGCGTGGTGTCTCCATGCGCCTCAAGCAGCTTGCGCAGCACGGCGGCGACCTGGTCCATCTCCGCGCGGTCCAGCGACTCGGCCAGTCGCGCGTAGTTGCGCAGATGTTCGCCCATGACGACGTCGATCACCTGGCGGCCCTGCTCGGTGAGCCGGATCCGCACCGAGCGCCGGTCGGCGCCGTCCCGCACCCGCTCGACCAGCCCCTTGGCCTCCATCCGGTCGATCCGGTTGGTGATCGCCCCGGAGGTGACGAAGGAGGCCTTGACCAGGGCACCGGCCGTCATCGTGTACGGAGCACCACAGCGCCGCAGCGTCGTGAGGACGTCGAACTCGCCCATCTCCAGGCCGTGTTCGGCGGTGAAGGCCTTGACCTCCTTGGTGATGATCAGCGCCACCCGCTGAATCCGGCCCAGCATCTCGACCGGCCACAGGTCGTCGACCAGGTCGGGTCGCTCGCTGGCCCATTGGCCGACGATCTGGTCCACCGCATCGCTCATCGCACTCTCCCACTCAACGTAGAACTTCTCAATCTTAAGACACTTGACGCTGAACTAGCCCCCTGCTTTTATTTCAACGTTGAGATTGTCAACCCTGAAGCAGTGAGGGGACCTTCCATGGCCACCACCCAGCGCATCCCCGACGCCACCGCGTCCGCCACCGCGTCCGTCACCTCACCACCCCGCCAAGTCCCTGTTCTGTGGCTGGCGTTGCTGGCGACACCGATGGCCGCCGGGGCCAACGCCCCGGTACTGATCCTGCCGGACATGGCGCGCTCACTCGGCGTGGCCACCCCGACCGTCACCTGGCTGGTCACCGCGTTCGCCTGGGCGATGGCGGTGGGCACCCCGCTGCTGGCCGGGCTGCTCAGGCAGCGCGGGGTGGGGGCGACGCTGAAGGTCAGCTCGGCGCTGGTGGTGGCGGGGACCGCGCTGGTGGCGACCGTGCCCTGGCTGCCGCTGGCACTCGTCGGCCGGGCCGGGCAGGCGCTCGGCGGGGCGGGCCTGGTGGCCGTCGCCATGAACCTGGCGGGGTCGACCCGCCGGATGGGCGTGATCACGTCCGGGTTCGGCGTGCTCGGTGCCTCCGGGCCGCTGCTCGGTTCGCTGATTGGCGACGCGGTGTCCTGGCACGCGGCACTGTCCATCTCCGCCGTGTCGCTGCTCGCGGTTCCGGTGGTGGCGCGGTACGCCAAGGGCACCCCGCCGCTCGCCCAGCCGTTCGACACCCAGGGTGCCGGGCTCCTGGTGGCTCTCGCCTCGGCGCTGATCCTCCTCCCGCACACCCCGCTCCCGGCCCTGGGCGCCGCCCTCGTCGCGGGCGCCCTGCTCGGCCAGCACCTCAGGTGGCGCCCGGAGGGCTTCGTGCCCGCGGCCGTGCTGCGCTCCCCGCTGTTCCTGGCCTCGGCGCTGACCGGTGTCGCCCTGTCGACCTCGTACTTCACGCTGCTCTTCGCGCTGCCGCGGCTGATCACCGACCGTACGGGCTGGTCCACTTCGGCCATCGGCACCGGCCAGCTGATCGCGCTGCTGGCGGGCTCGGCGCTGTCCCTCCTGTTCGCGGCGGCCGCGGCCCGGCTGGGGCGGCGTACGGTCTTCGCGGCCCTGATCACGGTGGGCGCGCTGGCCCCCGCCGTCGCCGCCTTCGCGACCTCGGCCCCGGTGCTGCTGCTGACCGCCACGGCCGCGGTCTTCGCCGCCACCGGGAGCAACGCGGTCCTGGCGGTCTACGCGGGCGGCACCGCACCAGCCGCCCAACGCCCCTCCGCGATCGGCCTGTTCGTCCTCTGCTACCAGCTGGGCGGCGCCTTCGGGCCGGCGATCGCGGCGGTGCTCGTACTGGCCTGAGCACAGCCGCGCGCGACCTGCCTGTATCCAGCGCCCCTCGCCCGGGATCTCTTGAAGCAGTGCCGGAACGGACGACACGGCGGAGGAGCAGTGGCGCAACGGATCGCGGTCGGCGTGGACCTGGTGCGGGTGGACCGGGTGGACCGGCTGCTCGACGACAACCCCGAGGCCGAGCAGGACATCTTCACCGAACGCGAGCGCGCCTACTGCGCGGGCAAGCGCAACGGCATGGCCCACCTCGCGGCGCGGTTCGCCGCCAAGGAGGCCGTACTGAAGGCGCTCGGCACCGGGCTCGGACCCGGCACCCGGTGGCACGACGTCGAGGTGGTCAACACCCCACTCGGCCGCCCCCGGGTGCGGCTGAGCGGCGGGGCCGGGGCGCGCGCGGCGCGGTCCGGGGCGACGTCGGTCGAGCTGTCGCTCTCGCACAGCGGGGAGTACGCCATCGCCCACGCCGTACTGCTGCTTGACGAGCCCGTCGACCTCGCCGACCCCGCCGAGCCCGCCGACCCCGCCAACTCCGGTGCCTCCGGCGACGCAGCCAAAGCCGCAGCCGATGCCGCCGACAACGCCTCAGGCAAGGGATGACGATGCGTTTCCATCTGATCGACCGAATCGACTCCTGGGATGCCGGGCGCTCCATCAAGGCCCGCAAACTCACCTCCTGGTTCGAGGACTTCTGGCGGGACGAGGGCGACGGGCCCGCGATGCCCGAGCCGCTGGTGCTGGAGGCGCTCTGCCAGGCCGGGACCTGGCTGATCATCGCGACGACGGACGTACGGCAGCGCGCCGCGCTGCTCTCGGTGGACGGGGTGTCCTTCCACGGCGCGGTGCGCCCCGGGGACGTACTGGTCCTGGAGGGCACGGTCGAGTCGATGGGCGACGAGACCGCGGTGATCTCGGGCACGGCGTCGGTGAACGGCGAGCCGGTGATGAAGGCCGAGGCCGTGATGTGCGCACTGCTGCCCGCCGAGGATCTCCAGGACCCGGTGGAGACCCGGCGGATGCTGGAGCAGCTGACCCGCGAGCCGGTCGGGGGCGGTGCCCGATGAGCACCACGACGACAGCGGTACGCCGGGTCGCCGTCACGGGCGTCGGCGCGGTCACCCCGCTCGGCAACACCGCGGCCGAGACCTGGCGCGGGCTCGCCGAGGGGCGTAGCGGGGTGAGCCGGCTGGAGACCTTCGACGCCTCGACGTTCCCGGTCCGTATCGCGGGCCAGGTCAAGGACTTCGACCCGAAGGCCGTGGCGCCCGCCAAGCGGCGCCGCCATCTGTCGCGGGCCGCGCTGTTCGCGCTGGCCGCCGCCCAGGAGGCGGTGGCGGACGCGGGTGAGGGCTGGCACGACGCCGATCCGTACGACCGGGGCGCGGTGGTCGCCGGGACGGTCGGCAGGCCCGAGCTCCAGGAACTGGTCGACATGTCGTACCAGTTGAGCAGCAGCGACTTTCACGACCTGTACCGGCAGGCGCCCTCAGACGTCCTGCTGCGCAACCAGAACGTCGGCGTGTCGGCGGTCGCCGGGGCCGGGGACTGCCGGGGTCCGGTGGTCAGTGTGTCCACCGCCTGCGCGGGCGCCGCACACGCGATCGGTGAGGCGTACCGGCGCATCCAGGAGGGCGAGTGCGCGCAGACGCTCGCCGGTGGCTTCGACGCGCTGACCACCTGGATGGACGTCCTGGGCTTCTCGTTGCTCGGGGCCATCACGGACCGCTGGAACGACGAGCCGGAGCGCGCCTCGCGTCCCTTCGACAGCGACCGCTCAGGCTTCGTGCTCGGCGAGGGCGCGGTGATCGTCGCCCTGGAGGAGTGGGACAGCGCGGTGGCGCGCGGCGCCCATATCCATGCCGAACTAGTGGGCTACGGCTCGACGTTGAACGCGTACCGGATCACCGACTCGCCGCCGGACGGCGGCGGCGCGGTCACCGCGATGCGGGACGCGGTCGCCGAGTCGGGCCTCGGCCCGGAGGGCATCGACTACATCGCCGCGCACGGCACGTCCACGCCGGGCAACGACGCCAGTGAGACCACCGCCATCCGGGGGCTGTTCGGCGAGCACGCGGAGCGGCTGTGCGTCAGCTCACCCAAGTCCATGACCGGCCACCTCACTTCGGCCGCGGCCGGGGTCAACCTGATCGCCGCGCTGGGCGCGCTGCGGGAGGGCGTGGTGCCGCCGACCATCAACCTCGACACCCCGGACCCCAAGCTCGGCCTGGACTACGTGCCGAATAGAGCGGCCCGTCGCCCGGTGCGTGCGGCGCTCGTCAACGCCTTCGCGTTCGGCGGCACCAATGCCTGCTTCGTGGTCAAGTCCCCGGAAGGAGCTGCGGCATGACAGCGTTCGATGAGGTTCTCGACGTGCGGCCGGGGGTGAGTGCCCGCGCGGTGCGCCATGTCGCTGGCACGCTCCCGGTGTTCGAGACGCACTTTCCCCGCTTTCCGGTGCTGCCGGGTGTGCTGATCCTGGACGACGTCGTGCAGGCCGCCCGGCTCGCGGCGCCCGCCGCGCCCGCCGGTTCGCGCTGGGCCCTGGCCGAGGCGCGGCGGGTGCGCTACCGCCACTTCGCCCGGCCGGGAGACCGGCTGGAGATCAGCGTCACGGTCACCGAGGCGACCGAGGACGCGGTGACGCTCAAGGCGGTGGCGTCCGTGGACGGCAAGGACGTGACGACAATCCGCCAGCTGCGTCTGGAAGCACGCGAGAAGAAGGCGGTGGCGGCATGAGGCGCGTCGCGGTCACCGGTATCGGAGTCCTGACCGCGCTGGGCGAGGGCCGGGGCGAGACCTGGAAGGGCCTGCTCGAAGGGCGTAGTGCCGTCGGCCCCATCCAGGGCTACGACGCCTCGTCGCTCACGACCCGGCTCGCGGCCGAGCTGCCGGATTTCCGGGCCACCAGGTACGCCCCGCGCAAGTCGCTGCGGATGACCACACGCAATGACCAACTGGCCATCTCCGGCGCCGCGCTGGCCGTCGAGGACGCCGGGCTCGACCTGGCGGAGGCCGGGTTCGACCCGGAGCGCGCCGGGGTGTTCGTCGGCGGGAACAAGGAGATCTCGAACCCCGAGCACCTGCTCACCGGCTCTCTGGCGGGCCGGGCCGAGGACGGCAAGGCCGATCTGCGTCAGCTCGGCGAGCGCGCGTCATCGGCGTTCTACCCGCTGTACTTCGTCGAGGGGCTACAGTCCGCGTCGCTCTTCCACCTCTCGCACGCGCATGGCTTCAAGGGCGCCAACTCCTACTACCACGGCACCGCGGACGCCGGTCTCACCGCGCTCGCCCGGGGCTACCGCTCCATCCGGGGCGGCGAGTCCGACGTGGTGATCGCGGGCGGCTTCGACGACGCGGCGTCCTGGTGGGTGATGACCAAGATGGACGGCCTCGGGGTGCTCACCACGCGCAACGACGCCGGGGCGGACGCGTTCCGCCCGTACGACAGGGCGCGCAGCGGCTCCGTACTCGGCGAGGGGGCGGCCTTCCTCGTACTGGAGGAGTGGGAGGCCGCCGAGCGGCGTGGCGCGCGGATCTACGCGGAGGTCGGGGGCTTCGGGGCCACCCAGGACCCGGAGTTGGTCACCCCGCACCCGCTGGGTGAGCCGCTGGCCGCCGCCGTACGCAAGGCGCTGCGGGAGGCCCGGCTTGACGCCGGTGCGGTGGATTACGTGGCCACGCACGGGTGTGCGACGCGGCTCGGGGACCTGACCGAGGCGCGGGCGCTGACCGCCGTGTTCGGCGGGGCCGATGGCAAGGCGTCCGGCACGGCGGCGGGCAGCGTCAAGCCCGCGACGGGGCATCTGGTGGCGGGCGCGGGCGCGCTCAACGCCGCGGTGTGCGCGCTGGCGATCGACGGCGGGGCGCTGCCGCCGACGCTCGGCCTCACCGAACTGGACCCCGAGTGCGCGGGGATGGACTGGGTGGCGGGGGCCGCCCGCGAGGAACGGGTGCGGCACACCGTGGCGATCGGCCGCGGACTGGAAGGACAGCAGACGGCGCTCGTACTGAGCGCTCCGGGTGCGAACGGGGAACACGCATGACGGACACGGACACGGCCACGGCCACGGCCACGGCCACGGCCACGACAAGGACAACCACGGATACCACTACCAGCGAGACCGCGTCGGCGAGCGGTGTGACCGTCGTCGGTACGGGCGCGATCTCGGCGCTCGGCCCCACGGCGCGGCACCTGTGGGAGGGCGCGCGCCGCGGGCAGGTCGGCATCGGCCCCGTACAGGCGCTGTCCATGGACGGGCTCGACACCAAGGTCGGTGGCGAGGTCACCGACCCGGTGGAGCCGCGGCGCGGCTACCTCGCACCCGAGGGCTTCCGGGAGCGGGCCATCGAGCTGGCCCTGGTCGCGGCGGATGAGGCCCTGGCGACGCTGCCGGAGGGGCTGGTGGCGGCTGAGCGGTTCGGCGTGGTCCTGGGCACCTGCAACGCCGGTCTGCTCTCGGGGCGTGAGTGGCTGCGCGCCGTACGGGACGGCGAGACGCCGGACCCCAGGCTGGCGCTGCTGGTCACTCCGCAGGCGCTGGCCGAGTCGGTCGGGGCGGCCTTTGGGCTACGGGGCCCGGTGCTCGCGGTGAACACCGCCTGCGCGTCGGGCGCGAACGCCATCGGTCTCGCCGCCGACCTGCTGCGCGCGGGGCGCGCGGATGCGGTGCTCGCCGGGGGCAGCGATGCCTTCTCGGACGTCTGCTTCGCTGGTTTCCACGCACTCCAGTCGCTGTCGCCCGAGCCTGCCGCGCCCTATGACGCGGGCCGCCAGGGCCTGTCGCTCGGCGAGGGCAGCGGCATGGTGCTGCTGGTCCGCTCCGACTTCGCCCGCGAGCACGGGCTGACGGGCCTCGCCGACGTCGCCGGGTACGGGCTGTCCGCCGACGGCTTCCACTCCACGGCCCCGCAGCCCGAGGGCAAGGGCGCCGCCCGCGCCATCACCTCGGCGCTGCGGCTCTCCGGGGTCACGCCCGAGGAGATCGGGTACGTGAACGGGCACGGCACCGGCACCCCCAAGAACGACCCGGCCGAGACCAACGCGATCCGTCTCGCTCTCGGCGAGGCGGAGGCGGCCCGTACGCCCGTCTCCTCCACCAAGTCGATGATCGGCCACATGCTGGGCGCGGCCGGTGCCGCCGAGGCGATCGTCACCGCGCATGCCCTGAACGAGCAGCTCGCGCCGCCCACCGCCGGGTACACCACACCCGATCCCGAGTGCCCGCTGGACTACATACCGGGCGCGGCCCGCCCGCTGGACTCCGGCGCCGCGCTGTCCAACAACTTCGCCTTCGGCGGGGCCAACGCCTCCCTGGTGCTGACCCGCAGCGCCGACGCGCACCGGCCGCCCGCCCCGGACACCGACCGTGTGGTGATCACCGGCATCGGGCTGCTGAGCCCGGCCGGAGGCAGCGCGGCCGAGGTCTGGTCGGCGTACACCCGTGGCCAGGTGCCGGTGACCGTCGCCGACGGGGTGCGGCGGAGCGCGGTGGACTTCGACCCCGAGCCGTATCTGACGAAGCGCCAGCGGCGGCGGATGGACCGGCTCGCGCAGTTCGGCATCGCCGCCACCAGCAAGGCGCTCGCGGACGCCGGGGTGGAGCCCGGCAGCCCCGAGGCCGAGGCGATCGGCATCGTCTTCGGCACCGGCACGGGCCCGATGGAGGCGATGCAGAAGTTCACCGACCCGCTGCTCGCCGAGGGCCCGGCCGCCGCCGATCCGTCGGTCTTCCCGAACACCGTCTACAACCAGGCGGCCGGCCAGATCGCCATCCACCTCGGGCTGCGCGGCCCCACTTCCACCCTCTCGGTGGGCCACGCCACCGGTGCCGCGACGCTCGCCTACACCGCCGACCTGCTGGCCGCCGGGCACGCCGACGCGCTGGTGTGCACGGTCACCGACACCCTCACCGAGCAGGTCGGCCGGGCGTACGCGGCGGTCGGCGCCGCCTCCACCCGCGCCGACGACGAGCCCGCCGACGGGAAGTTCACGCTCGCCGAGGGCAGCGTCGCCGTCGTCCTGGAGCGCCGCTCGGCGGCGATCGCCCGGGGCGCCACCATCCTCGGCGAGATCCTCGGCCACGGCATGGCGTCCGACGCCAGCCGGGCCCGCCGTTGGGACGCACGCGGCCGGGGGCTGGAGCGCGCCATGCGGGCGGCCCTTGACGACGCCGGGCTCGCGCCGACCGGGGTGGGCGCGGTGTGGCTGGCCGCCGCCGGGCTGAGCACGGCGGACGCCGCCGAGAACCTGGCTGTCTCCCGGCTGTTCGGCCCCCATCCGGTGCCCGCCCTGCACGCGCCCAAGACCGTGCTCGGCGAGCCGATGGGCGTCGGCGGCGCGCTGACCCTGGCGCTCGCGCTGCACCAGGGGCGGTTCGGCGGCGGCCTGCCGGTCCTGCTGAACAGCTCGTCGCTGGGCGGCAGCCATGTCTCCGTCGCCGTGCGCTGCGGAGCCGATTCCCCCCGTACCACCACCACTCACGACGTATCTGACGTATCTGACGTATCTGGAGAGAACCGATGAGCTCGCTGAAGCTGCAAGGACAGGTCGCGCTGGTCACCGGCGGTTCCCGGGGCATCGGCGCCGCCATCTGCCGCAAGCTGGCCGCCGACGGGGCCGCCGTGGCCATCAACTACCGCAGTTCCGAGGGCCCGGCGAAGGAGCTGGCCCAGGAGATCGAGGCGGCCGGGGGCAAGGCGATCACCGTGCACGGCGACGTCGCGGACGCGGCGGCGGCCCAGGACATGGTGCGGCAGACCGTCGAGAGCCTCGGCGGCATCGACATCCTGGTCAACAACGCCGGGGTCGCCCAGGACGCCCTCGTCTACCACATGGAGATGGACGACTGGGTCGACGTCATGAAGGTCAACTTCGGTGGCGTCTTCCACTGCACCAAGGCGGTACTGCCGCACTTCATGAGCAAGGGCGCGGGCGTCATCGTCAACGTCTCCTCGGTGATGGGCGAACGCGGCTGGATCGGCGAGTCCAACTACGCCGCGTCCAAGGGCGCGGTGAACGCCTTCACCCGCTGCTGCGCCATGGAGTCGGCGCGCTTCGGCATCCGCGTCAACGCCGTACTGCCCGGCTTCGCGCCGACCGACCTGGTGGCGGGGCTGACCGAGGGCACCACCGGGCGCGCCATCAAGAAGCAGATCCCGATGCGGAAGTTCGGCGAGGTCGAGCAGATCGCGGATGTGGTCCGCTTCCTCAGCGGCCCCGAGTCCTCCTACATGACCGGCTCGCTGGTGAACGTGGACGGTGGCGCGATGACCGCGCTGGGTCTGGGGCGGCCATGAGCAGCCCCAGCGACACCGCGCTGCGCAGCACCGTACGAGGTGAGCTGCCGCGCGAGACGATGGAGCAGCGCGCCGACGAACTGCGCGTCATCAAGGAGGAGTTGCACGCGGGCGACGCGGCGGCCACCGAACGGCAGCACGCCAAGGGCAAGCTGACCGCCCGGGAACGCATCGCGCTCCTGCTGGACGAGGGCTCCTTCGCCGAGATCGAGCCGTTGCGCAGGCACCGGGCCACCGACTTCGGGATGGACCAGCGGCGCCCGCACGGCGATGGCGTCATCGCCGGATGGGGCCGGGTGCACGGCCGTGAAGTCCTCGTCTACGCCCATGACTTCCGGGTGTTCGGCGGCGCGCTGGGCGAGGCCCACGCACAGAAGATCCACAAGGTGATGGACCTGGCCGAGGCGAGTGGCGTGCCGCTGGTCTCGCTGTGTGACGGGGCGGGCGCCCGCATCCAGGAGGGCGTCACGGCGCTCGCCGGGTACGGCGGCATCTTCAGCCGTAACGTCCGGGCCTCCGGGCTGATTCCGCAGATCAGCGTGGTGCTCGGGCCGTGCGCTGGCGGCGCGGCCTACTCCCCCGCGCTCACCGACTTCGTGTTCATGGTGCGCGGCACCTCGCAGATGTTCCTCACCGGGCCCGATGTGGTGCAGGCGGTGACCGGCGAGAAGCTCACCCAGGACGAGCTGGGCGGCGCCGATCTGCACGCGCGGGAGTCGGGCCTCGCGGGGTTCGCCCACGACGACGAGGAGTCGGCCTTCGAGGACGTACGGCATCTGCTGTCGCTGCTGCCGCAGAACAACCGGGAGATGCCGCCGGCCGAGGTCACCGCGGACCCGGCGGACCGTTCCTGTGACGCGCTCATGGATCTCGTACCGGTCGATCCGCAGGCCGCGTACGACATGCGCGCGGTGATCGGGGAGATCGTCGACGACGGGGACTTCTTCGAGGTCCACGAGGACTGGGGCGCCAGTCTGATCTGCGCCCTGGCGCGGCTGGACGGGCAGACCGTGGGCATCGTCGCCAACCAGCCGATGCGGCTGGCCGGGGTACTGGACATCCAGTCATCGGAAAAGGGCGCGCGGTTCGTGCAGACCTGCGACGCCTTCAACATCCCGCTGGTGACGCTGGTGGACGTGCCCGGCTTCCTGCCGGGTGCCGACCAGGAGCGCGGCGGCATCATCCGGCACGGCGCGAAGCTGCTGTACGCGTACTGCAACGCGACCGTGCCCCGTATCCAGGTCATCGTGCGCAAGGCGTACGGCGGCGCGTACATCGTGATGGACTCCCGCTCCATCGGCACCGACCTGTCCTTCGCGTGGCCCACCAACGAGATCGCCGTGATGGGCGCCGAGGGCGCGGCCAACGTGGTCTTCCGTAAGCGCATCGCGGCGGCCGACGACCCCGAGGCCGAGCGCGCCGAGGTCATCGACACGTACAAGCGCACCCTGATGCACCCGTACTACGCGGCCGAGCGCGGCCTCGTCGACGACGTGATCGACCCGCGCGACACCCGCGAGGTACTGATCCGCTCGCTGGCGCTGCTGCGCGCCAAGTACGTACCGCTGGCGCGCCGCAAGCACGGGAACCAGCCGCAGTGAGCGCCACCCGCCCACCGGCCGGGCTGCGCGTCACGCACGGCGCGCCGACCGCCGAGGAGCTGTGCGCGGTGCTGGTGGCGCTGCGGCTGGCCACCACGCCCGCTCCTGCGCCGAAGGCGCGCCGACCGCGAGCCCCGTGGTCCGTGCCGCGCGCCGCTGCGGATGCCTCGCCCGTCTCCTGGGCGAGCTAGGAACTGTCTTCCCGCGAACGTCACCAAGGCCGAAATCGAGGACGGGGCGCGCCCGGTGTATCCGACCGCCCCGTCCGCGGATCTGAACGTACGAGACACACAGGCCACATATCTCACCAGTCCGGAGGGACCACCATGGACCGCAACACCATCGTCAAGGCCGTCACCGAGGCCGTGATCGACGCGCTGGGCGCCGAGGACGACGAGGTCGTGCCCGAGGCGACCCTGCTGGATGACCTGGGCGCGGAGTCGATCGACCTGCTCGACATCCTCTTCCGCCTGGAGCGCTCGCTGGGCATCAAGATCCAGGCGGCGGAGCTCGCCGCGTACGTCCAGGGCGGCATCCCGGACGAGGAGTTCGGCGACGAGAACGAGATCGTCTCGGCCGTCGGCCTCGCCCAGCTGAAGAAGGTCATGCCGCAGATCGACACCGACGCGCTGGCGGGCAAGCTGGAGGCCACCCAGGTCATGGGCCTGTTCACGGTGGAGAACCTGGTCGGCCTCGTCGAGCACCGCGCCGCGCTCGCCACGGTCTGAGGAGGCCACACCAGATGACCGCGATACAGATCATCGGCACCGGGGGCTATCAGCCCGGTGACCCGATCTCCACCGAGGAGATCGCACGCCTCGTCGGGCCGCTGCCCGACGAGGTGCGCGAGGGCCTCTCCATCGAGCGCCGGTTCTGGATGATCGACCCGGCTACCGGTGAACACCGCGAGAACAACTCGGACATGGCCTACAAGGCGGCCGTCCAGGCGCTGGACTCGGCCGGGCTCGAGGCCGGGGACGTCGACCTGATCATCCTCGCCACCGGCACCCCGGACTTCCCGCTGCCGCCGCTGGTCAATCTGGTGCAGGAGCGCCTGGGTCTGACCCGCTGCGCCACGCTGGAGATCCGCTCCGGCGGGGCCGGGGTGGTCCAGGGTCTTGATGTGGCGCGGATGTACCTGGAGTCCGGCGTCTACCGGACCGCGCTGGTCATCGGCAGCGAGGCCATCTCGCCGGTGCTCGCGCCCATCTTCCTCGGCAAGGACCCGTACAAGATCCGGATGCGGGACCGGATGCCGGTCTACATGTTCGGCGACGGCGCGGGCGCGATCGTGCTCCGTGCCGAGGAAGGCGGCGAGGGCGGTCTCCTTGGCGCCGCGATGGAGGCCATCGGCGGTGACCGCAAGCCCGGCATCCACTCGGTGGGTGGCGGCACGCACGCCCCGATCCACGAGCAGCTCAAGGCCAAGCGGCTGGTTGACCTGAAGGTCGACGTGGTCGGCGCGGGCGACTTCACTCCGGTGATGGTCACCGAGGCGATCAGCAGCACGCTGCGGCGGAGCAAGGTGGATGTCGACTCCGTCGACCTCTGTCTGGTCCCGGAGGGGAACGTCGGCTGGATGCTGGACGCCCTCCACGAGCTGGGCCTGGACACCGCCGAGTGGAAGGCGCTGGACGGGAAGGTGTTCGACAGCCTCTCCACCATGGGCGCCGTCGGCTGTGCGGCGGTGCCGCTGTTCCTGGACGACGCCTGGCGCTCGGGCCAGGTCAAGCCGGGCGACCGGCTGATGCTGGTCGGCGTCGAGTCCACCAAGTGGATCTACGCGGGGGCGGTCGTGGACTGGACCGCGGCCACCCCTGCCGGCTGAGAGGGGCCACCATGACGTCCCGCAGCACCACACCGGTGGCCTCCGCCGTCGGCCCCAGGGAGTTCCGGCAGGCGATGGGGCGCTTCGTCACCGGGGTCGCGGTGGTCACCTCGTACGGGCCCGGCGGGCCGTACGGGACCACCGTCTCCTCTCTGACCTCGGTGTCGTTGGAGCCCCCGATGCTGCTGATCTGCCTCGGGCACGGCTCGCAGGTCGCCGAAGTGATCGATGCCTGCGGGGTGTTCACCGTGAACGTGCTGGGTCGCGAGCAGTCCTCGCTGGCCTCGCGGTTCGCCGCGTCGGACCGGCCGCGTGGCGCCGCGGGCTTCGCCGGGGTGCCACACCGCGTCGGCGCGGCGGGCACCCCGGTGCTGGACGGGGCCGTGACCCATCTGGACTGCTGGGTGGCCCAGCGGGTCACGGCGGGCGACCACACCGTCTTCATCGGTGAGGTCACCGACATCGGCTGCTCCCCCGACACCGATCCACTCGCCTACCACCAGGGGAAGCTCCTCGGCCTGCGCTGAGCGGCCGGGGCGCCATAGCGGTACGGGACGGGGGGCTGACGCGGATCGCGCGTCAGCCCCCCGTTCACACCGCCCGCCACTCCTACCTCCCCTCTCCCCCCCTCTACCACCCCTCTACGCAAGGGAGATCCATGCAGAACATCGCTTTCCTCTTCCCCGGTCAGGGCTCCCAGCGCCCGGGGATGGGACGGGACCTGGTCGAGCGCCACCCCGAACTGATCGAGCGCTACTACCGGCCAGCCGACGAGCTGCTCGGTTTCGAGCTGTCCCGGCTGTGCTGGGAAGGCACCGCCGACGAGCTGGTGCCCACCGAGATCACCCAGCCCGCCGTCTTCCTGACCAGCATCGCCGTCCTGGACGTGCTGCGGGGCCACGGCATCACCCCGTCGGTCGCCGCGGGGCACAGTCTGGGCGAGTACGCGGCGCTGGTCAGCGCGGGCGTGCTGGAGTGGACGGACGCGCTGCTCCTGGTCCGCAAGCGCGGCGCGTTGATGGCCCAGGTCAACGAGCACACCCCGGGCGCGATGGCGGCGGTGATCGGCCCGGAGGCCCGGCAGGTCGAGCGGGGCTGCTCGGAGGTGGCGGAGCGGACCGGGGCGGTCGTCGAGGTCGCCAACTACAACGACCCCGCGCAGCATGTGGTCTCCGGTGAGCGGGACGCGGTGCGCGAGGTGGCCACGATGATGAAGGCGGCTGGTGCCGAGCGCGTGGTGATGCTGGGCGTGGGAGCACCGTTCCACTGCAGCCTGATGGCCGAACTGGAGGAGGAGTTCACCGCGGAGCTCGACCGGGTGGAGTTCCGGGATCCGGCGTTCCCGGTGCTGGCGAACGTGACGGCGAGCCGTCTGCTGGACGGCGCGGAGGCACGCCATATGCTGCGCCGTCAGCTGGCGGGCGCGGTGCGCTGGTCGGACACCTTGCAGGTGATCTCCGAGAGCGGTGTCGGCACCTTTGTGGAGGCGGGTCCTGGGCGGGCCCTGAGCGGGTTCGTCCGCAATACACTGCCGGGCGCGGTGTGCCATCCCGCGAGTGACGCTCGACGCATCGACCGGATACTTAAGTCTGTCGGATCGCTCGACCCGAGCCTGACCGCCTGAGGGTGTGGCTGAAATGGAGGTCCCGCGAAACGCTACTCAACCGTATTGTCGTTCGCGGGACTTTGCCTTACTCTACGGGTGATTAAACATCGAACTAATTGGCAGAGGTGAGCAGAGTGGACGACACTGCCAGAGAGGCACTGGAAGAGCTCGCGAGTGCCCTCAGATCACCCTCTGACAGGGCGCTGGAAGACGCGAAGGCACTCTTCCCTTTCGTCTTGCACGAAGCCTCACTGAATGAGCAGGTGGACGAGCCGCAGGACAGCCGGGGCGACGAAGCCGCCCCGGCTCCTGAGGCGACGCCGGATTCAGTCGGCCGACACCCTGTCACCCCGCACTGCTACTGAGCTGGGCTCCGGTGCGCTCTCCAGGGCATAGGCCCTGAGGCCCATCGTCTTGATGGACTCGAACAGCACCCTCGCCTGCTCGGTGCGCCCGACCTCGGCCTCGATTGCGCGCTGCAGATGCTTCAGGCACCGGCCCCGGATGGGCCCGATTGAGCCGCGCGCCATCCCGAGCGTGGCGCTGACCTCGTCGTACGACATGGGCGGCTCCGCGACCAACAGGCCGAGCAACGCCTGGCACTTGGGCGAGAGGGAGCAGTAGGCGAGCAGGACCTCGTCGCGTGTCTCGCGCTGGAGCGCGGACTCCTCCGGCTGGTTCGCCGAAGGCAGCGGCCGGTCGAAGACCTCGGGGTCCTCGGTGGGCGCGCTACGGCTCGACTTCTGGATGTGCTTGAGGCTCTCACGGCGGGCCGAGACGGAGATCCAGTGGGCCAGCTTCTCCGGCTCCCTGAGCTTGCCCAGGTGCTGAATGACGCGCATCCAGGTCGTCTGGCTGACATCCTCACAGTCGGCGGGCGAGAGCCTGTGCCCGCGGGCTATGGCCCATATCAGTGGCGTGTACCGATCGACAATGCGATTCCAGCTGTCCTGATTACCGGACAGGCATTCGTCTACGAGTTTATGCAGAGAAAGCGCTTCCATTTAATCCCCCGTCGCTCTCATCGATACCTCGCACATCGTCACGCGACTTGCGCGGTAACGACTGACAGCAGGATGAGTACTGACTCAATACCACTGCCGCGAGGCTCTACAGGCGCCAACTATACGGCCGGGTCGCGGCGTGTCAACTTCCCAATTCGCCGACCCGGCACCTGAACAGACACCGCCGCGGGGGTGCGCGGTTCCCAGGTGACACGACATGTACTGCAATTAAAGTCACACGCCGGAACGGCGGGATCCAGTTAAGCGGAACGTCATTTTCCACCTGCCTGCCAGACCCTTACCTATCCGACCTGACCTGCACTCTTGGCAAGGTTCATACCTTTACCCGGAAGTTTGGATACTCGCTGGAAACATACTGTTGACGCCGCGTCGAATTATTTTGTGACAGCATCCGTACGTCAGCGTTGACCACGACGGCCACCCAGGACAACGCGCTGCGCGGGGTGCGCCTCAGCGCCACCCCGCGAGCCGATCAGCGCAGGCCCTCACGTCCGGGCATGGATGGTCATCGGCAGCCCGTGCGCCACCCGCAGACTGATGCCTGGGGCGGGCTCCACCGGGTGACCGGGAACAAGCTGGAGGCGATAGTGCTGGATGACCCGGGCGATGAGCAGGGGCATCTCCATCATCGCGAAGGCGTCCCCGATGCACTTGCGCGGGCCGCCGCCGAACGGGAAGTAGGCATAACGGTGGCGTTCCTTGACCGCGGCGGGCAGGAAGCGGTCCGGGTCGAAGCCCTCGGGGTTGTCCCAGAACTCCGGGTGCCGGTGAGTGACGTACTGGGAGAGCAGGACCACGGAGTCGCGGGGGACGCGGTAGCCGCGGATCTCGGTGTCTTCGGTGGGCATGCGGCCCATGACCCACAGCGGTGGGTACAGCCGCATCGACTCCTGGATGACCCGGCTGGTGTACTCCAGGCTCGGCAGGTCTTCGAAGGTGGGGGCGCGGTCGCCACATACGGCAGCAACCTCGGCGGCGACGCGGGCCTCGGCCTCCGGATGCCGGGAAAGGAGATACCAGGTCCAGGTCAGCGCCGTGGAGACGGTCTCGTGGCCGGCGATCAGCATCGCCATGACCTCATCCCGCACCTGCTGGTCCGTCATCATCTCGCCGGTGTCGGCGTCCTGGGCGGAGAGGAGCATGCCGACCAGGCTGCTGTCGTCGGCCCCGCTGGCGCGGTGGGCGGCGATCAGGCGGTAGACCACCTCGTCGACGGCGTCACGGCTGCTCCTGAAGCGCCGGTTCACCGGGGTCGGCGCCCACTCGGGCAGCGCGAAAGGCGAGAGCATTCCGGTGAAGGTACGTTCCAGCAGATAGGTGACGTGGACGCCGAGTTTCTCGACGTCCCGGCTCCAGTCCGCGCTGAACAGCGCCCGGGCCAGCACGTCGAGCGTGACCCGCATCATCTCCACGCGCAGGTCGAGCGGCTCGCCGGACATGCTGTTCGGGCGCCAGCGCTCGACCAGCTCATCGGTGGTGGAGACCGTGAGGTCGGCAAAGTCGGCGATGCGCCGCTTGTGGAAGGCGGGCTGGGCCAGGCGCCGCTGCCGACGCCAGTACGTGCCCTGGCTGGCCACCAGCCCCTGCCCGACCACGGCGCTGAACGTGGCACGCTGCAACGGCGGGTGGCGGAAGGTCTGGTGGGCCTCCTGCAGAACGAACTTCACGTCGTCGGGGTGCGTGATCAGGTAGTCCGGCACGCCGCTGAAGGGCGAGCGGAAGCGCACGACATCGCCGTGCTGGCGCCACTGCGACACCAGCGTGCCGATGATGTCCTGGCGCAGGTCCAGGGCGGTGCCGAAGATCGGGTGCCCCCGGGTGGCGGGAGCTTGCCGGGGAACAGCTGTCGGCGCGGTCACGGTCACAGATTCTCCTCGCGGACGGGACCCGCTGGCGGTGTGCCGGGGGGCGTGGGTGAGTTCGGAGTCGTACGGGCCAGAGCGCGGCGCAGCAGCAGGCGCAGCAGCAGCGGGTGGGCCACCCTGACGGGCAGCAGGTAGAGGCGGCCGAAGGTGTTGTGCGCCTGGGCGACGGTGGAGACAGTGACGCGGGGGCGGACGGCGCTGGAGGAGTCGGCGGCGCACTCGGGGTGCTCGACCTGGACCGACGAGCGGAAGTCCAGGTGCTTGTCGTCGAGGCCGAACACGACTTCTGTAGCGGCCCGCTCGATCACAGGGAAGGGGCCGACCCGGTCCTGGTGGCCGTCCGGCTTCCCAGGGATGACGGTGTGCAGGCGCAGGGCGCGGGCCAGCACGTCCCGGGCGCGGATCAGCGCACGCATCGCCGATGGCGGGTCGTTGAAGAGCGCACCGGCCCAGTAGTCGGCGTCATCGGGCGCGCCTGGCGGCAGCGGCGCGCCGGTGGCATGGCGCAGGCCGGCGGCGGGGCGGTACGCGGAGAGCTGGCTACTCCGGGGTACGGGGCAGTCCTGTACGGCGTGCGAACGGCGGGTCACAAGGCGTCCTCTCGCTGAGCCCCGACCCCGGCGCGGACGCCGGCGTCAGCACCGGCGCCGGTGGCTTCCCGTACCGGCTTCGACGGGGCTGGGTGAAGTGCTGTCCCCTCACTGATACCGAACCGGTCGTGGAACCTGCGCAGCGGGGCCGGTGCCCACCAGTTGGCGCGTCCGGTAAGCCGCATGAAGGCGGGCACCAGGAGCGGCCGGATGACCGCGGCGTCCACCAGCACCGCGATGGCCACGCCCAGGCCGAAGAGCTTGATGACCGCTACTCCGGAAGCGGCGAAGGAGAGGAAGACCACCGACATCACCAGCGCCGCCGCGGTGATGATCCGGCCCGTGTGCTCCAGGCCCCTGGCAACCGACTCGGTGTTGTCCCCGGTACGCAGGTACTCCTCCCGGATCCGGGAGATCAGGAAGACCTCGTAGTCCATCGACAGGCCAAAAGCCATACAGAACATCAGAACGGGGATGGCGAGGTTCAGCGTGCCGGTGGCGGTGAAGCCGAGCAGATCCGCCAGATGACCGTCCTGGAAGATCCACACCATCGAGCCGAACAACGCGGTGAGGCTCAGCAGGTTGAGGACCATCGCCTTCAGCGGCAACAGCAGGCTGCCGAAGGCCAGGAAGAGCAGGACGAAGGTGGACACCCCGACGACGAGCAGCGCCCACGGCAGATGGCTGCCGATGGACTGCTTGGCGTCGACCAGTTCCGCGGAGGGTCCACCCACCAGGACCGGATACGGCGCCTGTGTCTCTCGTACGTCCCTGACCAGGGCCTCGCCCTGAGGTGACATCGGCTGCACGTCGGGGACGACCGACAGATGGGTGGCGTCGCCGCGGGTCCTGCGGTCGGCGTCGGGGCCGGGCTCCGCGATCCGCTGGCCGTCCGCGTAGGCGCCGGTCGGCGCCTCGACGCGGGCGACACCGCCAAGGCGGGAGAGCCGCGTCGCGTACTCCCCGGTGGCGCGCTGGCCGGCGCCCGCGGTGTCCGTGGCGACGACGTGCAGGGCCCCCGCGCCGTCCCCGCTGAACTCCTTGCCGATGGTCTCCGAGACCTGGCGCGCCGAGGCGTTCTCCGGGAGCACCCGATGGTCGAAGAGCCCGAACTCCACGCGCTGGAAGGGCAGGCCGAGCACGATCAGTAGCGCGGCGACCCCGGTGCCCACGAGCACCGGGCGGCGCATCACGCGGTGCGCCGTGCGGTACCAGAATCCGTCGCCGCGCGGCGTGGCCGTCCGGCGCCGGGTGGGGACCGCGAACTTGTTCACGCGGCCCTTGAGTACGGCCAGCAGGGCGGGCAGCACCACCACGCCGGCGAACGCCGACAACAGCACCACCGCGATCCCCGAGTACGCGAAGGAGCGGAAGAAAAACTGCGGGAAGACCAGCAGGGCGGAGAGCGAGACCGCGACGGTGGCGGCGCTGAAGACGATGGTGCGGCCCGCCGTGCACACCGCGCGCACCACGGCCTCGTGCGGATCGTCGGTGCCCTGGAGCTCCTCCCGATACCGGGACACCATCAGCAGCGCGTAGTCGATGGCCAGGCCGAGCCCGAGCGCGGTGGTCAGATTGAGCGCGAAAACCGATACATCGGTGAGTGCCGTGATCCCGGCGAGCACTCCGAGGGTGCCGAGGATCGCGATCAGCCCCATGCCGAGCGGCAGCAGCGCGGCGGTCACCGCCCCGAAGACCAGCACCATCAGGATCAGCGTGATCGGCATGGCCACGCTCTCGGCCTTGGTGAGGTCCGACGCGATGGTCTCCTCCAGCTCCCGCTGGATCTGCAGGGAGCCCGCGAGGCGTACGGTCAGCGGGCCGCTGTCGCTCGCGTACGCGGGGTCCAGCGTGCCGAGCCTGCGCAGCCCCGTGGTCTCGTCGCCGTCGACCCGCGCCAGCACCAGCGCCGACGCGCCGTCCTTGGCCCGCATCGCCGGGGACCCCGAGGTCCAGTACGAGGTCACGTTGGAGACCCCGGCCTCTCGGCTGAGCCGTTCGGTCAGCTCACGCCCCGCAGCGGCGCTGGTCGAGCCGTCGACGTCGCCTTCCGCGCTGCGGGCCAGCAGGATCAGGTTCTGGCTTCCGCCGTCGAACCGGTCGACAAGTTCCCGCCCGGCCCGGCTGGACTCCGATGCCGGGTCGGTCAGCCCGCCGCCCTTGAGACGGTCGACGCCGCCGCTGCCGACCGCCCCGGCGAGCAGGGCCAGCAGCACGGTGGTGAGGAGTACGGCGATCCGCCGCCGTACGACGAAACGCCCGATGCGCTCGTACATCACAAGGCTCCTTACAGCGCGATTACGGGGATGTCGTCAGGCTTGAAGGTGGGCACGTCGATGCCCGTACCGAGGTGCTTGAGCACCTCACGCGCGGTGTTCATGCCGGAGAGGATCACCCGGAAGGAGGCGGGACCCTCCTCGGTCCAGTGACCGGAGAGGAAGAGGCCGGGCACCGGGGTCTCGTGGGCGAGCCGCTTGCCGCCGATCTGATGCGGCGTCAGGGCCCAGCCGTAGGTGGCGCCCTGGCTGTTGCGGGTGAACCGCTCGATGGTCTGCGGGGTGCCCGCCTGGAGGAAGGTCAGGTTCTCCCGTAGCCCGGGGAAGACCGATTCGAACTCACCGAGCAGCGCGTCGGCGAACTGCTCCTTGTGCTCGCTCCACGGGACACCGTCCGGCCGCTGGTAGGGGGCGACCGCGGTGCCGATCAGCAGATGTTCGCCCGGCTTGCCGAGCTCCGGGTCGAGCATCGTCATCACCGAGAGGGACATCCCGCCGGGACGGCCGCCGAGCACATCCTGCCAGGTGTCGTCGTGGTCCCAGTGGTTGTACTTGAACGTCTCGTGGGCCGGGTTCTCGGCCAGCAGGTCCTGCTCGGTGGCCGCGTAGACGACGCAGGCCGACATCGAGGGCTTCAACCGGGCGAGCCGCTTGGCGTACTTGCTCGGCAGCTCGTCGGCGCCGACCAGCTCGTCAAAGGTCTGGCGGGCATCGGCGTTGGAGATGACGACCGGCGCGGTGTGCACCTCACCGTCGGCGGTACGGACCCCGGCGGCCCGTCCGTCCTGGAGGAGGATCTTCTCCACGGCCGTCCCGGTCAGGACCTGGCCGCCGCCACGCTCGACCGCTACCACGAAGGCGTCGACCAGCTTCTGGAAGCTGCCCTTGCAGTACGAGGGGCCGTCGATGAGCACGCCGATGAACTGGGCGTACGCGAAGAACGACAGCTGCGAGGGCGGGGCGCCCATATAGGGCCACAGCGCCGAGCACATCGCCTTGAGCCGCGGGTCGCGCAGGTACTCGTCCATGACGTCGGCGAGGGTCGCCTTGCGGTACTTCATGAGGGTGGGCAGCAGGTCCGTCAACTGCCCGAGTGCGGAGGGGTCGGTGACGCGCATCGGCGCCTGCGCCGTCTCCAGGAACATCTGCCGACGCAGCTGGAAGAACGCCCGGATGCCGTCCGCCTCCTGCGGGAAGAGCTCGATATGCGCCTCCATGAACTCTTCCAGACCGGTCGGCGCGAAGACGCTCAGGTCCGGGAAGTCGGCCCGGTAGAGGTGATCGATGACGGTCAGTTCGCACTCGTCCTGGACGCCGAGCCAGTCCAGCAGCCCCTGCACCATCTCGCCCTCGGCGAGCACCCGGATCGCCGAGTCGAAGGTGCGCCCGTCGCGGGAGAAGGCGTGCGCGAGGCCACCGATGCCCTCGCTCTGCTCGCAGACGAGAACCTTCTGGCCGCAGTGGGCCAGGATGGCGGCGGCTGACACACCTCCCAGCCCGCTGCCGATGACGATGGCATCCCACTCTCCTGTGCTCATCAGGGCATTACCTCCACGCGGGCGTCAGATCCACCTTTCAGATCTGCGAACCGGACCGCTGGATACAGTCACGGCCCGACGGACTCGTGGCCCTGGTCGCTTCCGTCGCCCTCATCGCGCATACCGTCCTCGCCGCGGCAGCGTGGCAACCTTCAGGGACCGGTACACCGTCCCCTTCGGCAGCTCACTCTCGCTCACCGAGCGGCCCCGCCAGCCCCGCCAGCCCTGGAGAGCAGCACCTCCCCGTCAACGACCCGTACCGCGTAAGTCTCGATCGGGTCGTACGCGGGTGCGTCGAGAGCCGCCCCGGTGCGCAGGCAGAAGCGGCTGAAGTGCCAGGGGCAGGTGACGGTGCCGTCGTCCTCGATCTCCCCGTCGGAGAGCGGGGCGTCCTCATGGCTGCACTGATCGCGCACGGCGAACACCGTGCCGCCAGACCGCGCCAGCAGCACCTGCACCCCATCCAACTCCACGCTGAGCAACTCACCCTCCGGCACGTCCGCCAGGCTCGCCACCCGAATCTCTTCCTTGATATCCACAGCGCTCTCCCTCTAGGTGCGTTTCCTGGCCCGTTCCCGGGCCCGGCCCATGGCGACAGCCGCCCGCACACACCTGATCCGCGCCAAGCCCGCCTGGATACACCAAACTTCCCTAAGATCGACGACACCGACCAGGGGAGGTACGGATGACCCGTGAGCCCGAGCGGCAGAGCCCGGTGGCGGCCGCGACCGCCGTCTACTCGGCGTCCATGCTCCGGGTGTACGACGCCTTCGTCCTGGGAGGAGTCTGCCCGGCGGTGTGGCGCTGCCCGCGCGGGGTGATGGCGGCACAGTACGACCGGCACATCTCCGACCGGCACCTGGACATCGGCCCAGGCACCGGCTACTTCCTGGACCGCTGTCACTTCCCCACGGACCACCCCCAGTTGGCCCTACTGGACCTGAACCCAGCGGTCCTCAAGGCGGCCTCCCGCCGCGTGGCGCGCTACCACCCCACCACCCACCGCCACAACATCCTGGAGCCCTACGACCTCAGCGGCCTCCGCTTCTCCTCGGCCTCCCTCAACTTCGTCCTGCACTGCCTCCCGGGCCCGATGTCCGCCAAAGCGGCGGCCTTCGACCACCTAATCCCCCACCTCACCCCAGGCGCCCAGGTATTCGGCAGCACAGTCCTAGGCGAAGGAGTACCCCACACCCCAGCGGCCTCCGCCCAACTCGACCTCCTCAACCGCAAAAAGGTCTTCAACAACCGCAAAGACTCCCCAGAATCCCTAGAAGCCGAACTCACCACCCGCTTCTCCAAGGTCACCGTCACCCTCCGAGGCTCAGTAGCCCTCTTCACAGCCCAAACCCACAACCTGACCTAACCAGCGGCACCTTCCTGCACGCCGCCGTCCCCCAGCACACAACCCCCCTGAACCGGCGGTACATCCGCCCACCTCCCCGCCGCTAGCTTTCGGGTCGGCGCCGGTGTCGACGAGTCACCACATCACCGCCAGGCGCCACTCCTCATGCCGGAATCCGGACAGAGAAGGAAGCCACAGTGGCCCGAACCGCTCGCGCAGGAATCCTGGTCGCCGCCTTGGCGTCGTTGTTGGCCATGCTGATACCCAGCACGGCCAGCGCCGCCGACCCGCCGATCCGCTACACCACCTCACTGCGGAACGCCGCGATCTACGAGATGCGCGCCTCGTACTCGTGGCAGTGCATGGACATCCGCGGCGGCTCCACCAACCCGGGCGCGATCATCCAGCGCTACGACTGCAAAGGCAGGCTCCACCAGCGCTTCTACTTCACACAGTCCGGCACACCGGGGCTGTTCACCATCGGCACCCTGGGCAGGTACTGCATCGGCGCCAACCTCACAGCCGGCCCCGACTACTACAAGACCGTCGTCACCGGCCACTGCCAGGGCCCGGGCCAGCTGTTCCGCTGGGTCGACCGGGGCAACAACCACTGGGAGATCGTCGAGGCCCAGTCCGGACGCTGCCTCCACGACACCGGCCGCCGCAACCCCCTGGAACTCCGCGCGTGCGGCAACATCACCGAGCCATACCCAAGCCTGTGGACCCCGCGCTACCACCGCCAGTACGACTACGGCAGCATCTGGGGCTAACCCCCAACCAAACCCCGAAGGGCGGGCCGGAGAACACCCCTCCGCCCCGCCCTCCCCGCTGCCCGAACGCCGCTTTGGTCACACGTTGAAGCGGAATCTGTAGTATAGAGCTCCCACCTGCGAAAACGCGGGTTCTGCACGGGTCATCCCAGCACCATCCCAGCACGGGCGTTCTATCCCAGCACCATGCAGGCCAGGCGCCCCCTCGTACACCTACGCAGCTCGGGCGCTGCCGCTCGAGCTCTCCGCCTCTGCCGGCTGGGACGTCGCGTCTGGGGAGACAGGCCGCATGGCGCACTGCAGAACATCCCGGAAGCGATCCCACGCGCTGGGCAGCAGATGCCCGTAGATGTCGACCGTCGTCTTTACAGACCGGTGCCCCAGCCAGCGCGAGACCTCGTGGATCGGCACACCGTTGGCCAGGGCCGTGGAGGCGAAGAAGTGCCGCAGGCTGCGGGGCGTGTACTTGGCGTTGCCGTCAAAATCGACAAGGCCAGCCGACAGGCATGCCTTCTTGAACTGGTGGCCGTAGGACGAGATGGACGGCATCACGCTAGCGCCAGGCTGACGCGGGCCGAAGAAGGTCTCAAGCCGAATCCGTTTCCCCTTCTGCCCAGTGAAAACGACAGGCACCGGCTTCCACTTCATAAGATGTGCGTCGATCTCCTGCTCAATGAACAGGGCAGTTGGGACGTCTCGGCACTCCTTCTCCAGCCGATGCTTGAGGGGCACGAAGGGGGTGGAGCAGTCCTCCTTATGCGCCTTAGCGCTGACCTGCCATCGGATCCTGACGTAGCCAGGCCGCCTGCACTCGGTGGAGAAGGCCAGGGCTTCGCTGGGGCGCTGGCCTGTGCCGGACTGAAGGTAGACGGTGAGGCGAAACTGTGGCGCGATATGCGCAGCGATCAGATCCACTTCGGCTGACGTCGGAACCTCGTCCTCGTCCACCGCCAGCGCGTCCCTGCGGGAGATCCGGATACCCCGGGCAGGGTTCTCCGTGATGCGCTTGTCGACTACGGCCGCCTCCATGATGGCGGCCACCATCACCATGCGGTCGTTCACCGTCGATGCAGCCAGCCCTGCACCGCCTCGGTAGATGTCCTTAACGAACTTCTCAAAGTCCCGGTGCGCCAGCCCAGCCAGGGGCTTACGACCAAGGCTCGGCACGAGATGATTGCGGATGAACCCTTCGTAGTTGCGGCGGGTCACCTCACCGATGGTTCGTCGCTCCAACCACTCCCCAGCCCAGACCGATAAGGACACGGCGCCGCGCGCAGGATCGATGCAGACACGGGCCTTCTTATCCTTCTCCACGAGGGCGGCGAAGGCGTCCGCACCGTCCAAGCCGATCCTCCGCGGAAACGACTTCTCCCGCTGCCGCCCTCGCCTGCCACCTGGCTCCCGATACCGCACGGTCCACGCGTGACCGCATCTTGGGCGCATGCAGGGATAGTTCCGATCGCGGACATCCCGCTGAAAGACGCTCGCCACCCAAGTCCCCGATCTTCAGCCGGACCCAGCACCTGAGATCGTCGCCAGCGCCTCACAACGGGACAAGCCGTTCGTCACAAATCCGCTCGTTTCAGCGATCGCGCCCCCTCGATCCCAGACCGCATGAACGGCGTTGCCGGTCTGGCCGTTCTCCTCGACATCAAGGGCACCACGGCCTGTGGAGCGCAAGGGTATGCGGGTCAGAAGACTCCAGCCGCCAGACAGCAACCGGATCGACGAAGGTCTGCGTCGCCACACCCAATCTGGTTGGTCACAGTGAGCCCACCGAGCTGGGACTGTCTTGCCCGGAGGAGCCTTGGCAGTAGAGGTCGTCGGCTGCGAGTGTCCGGTACGTAATGCCTTCGCAGCTGTTGAGGTCTACGGCGAACCGGCTCTCCGCTTCATCCCCTAGGTAGACCCGGACCATACGTGCGCCGCCGCGTTTACGCTGCCTCTCGACGCTATACGTCACATCGGAGATCGCGCGGTTGGCTTCGATGGCGTAACGCCTCCCCAGCTCGAAGAGCCGGAAGTGGTTCTCGACCCGCGCAATCAGCGTGGCATCCCAGGATGCCGGCGGGCTGACGAAGAAGCGCAGCCGCACCGTGCCCGAATCGTGGATCGGCCGTGCATCTAACCAGCCGTCATGGGATACCCGGTCGAGATATGGGTGCAGGAGGGTGTTCTCGGCTCTGTCCGGCCGTTTGTTTCCCTTGATTAGATTGCACCGCTCGCAGACGGGGACGAGGTTGAGCGGATCGACGCACAACGCAGGGAAGTGACTCTTCGGCATGAAGTGGTCAAGTTGGCGAACAGTGCCCTGTCTGCACAACGGACATCGCTCGTTGAGCGGGGCGGCCATCAGCTCGTCACGTATCACCCGCCCCCCGACGGTCTGCATGCCGTTCTCGTAGGCCCAGTCCACGAAGTGGTCGTCGGCGATCTCGGGAACCTTAAAACCCTTCGGGTCAAGGTCATGCAGCTTCTTGGAAGCCGCAGCCTCACGAAGTGCCTGGCCGGCCTGCTGCACAGCGTTGGCCGCGTTGAGCAACTGGCCACGCCGCTCTTCCGCCTTAGTACGAGCGACGCACGCCTGGTAGCTGTCACTCGCCTTCCGCATGGGAACCTTCAGGGGCCACATCAGAGGAGACCATCCGACTTCTCTGCGAGAAGGATCCGGACCAACCCCTTTGCCTCTCCGCCGAGCTTGCCGTCGAAGTGAGCAAGAACCTCTTCGTATGTATCCAGCGCGGCCGCTGCCCTGCCGATTTCCGCGTAGAAGCCGGACTCCATCACTTCCAGCCCGAACACCTCGTGGGTGAGCACTCCCACGTTCTCCCCGTACGTCTCAATCAGCGGGCGCTCGGAGCGGCTGCTCTCGCCCTGGCGTATGAGCTTGTATACGCAGGACTGCGGCACCGTCTGAAGCACAACGGGCGAATGTGTAGCAACTACTGCGACGCCGTTACGCGCGGACAACAAGTTAGAGAGCGCCTGCATGAAGGAAGCCAGCAGCGGCGGATGCAAATGGGCTTCAGGCTCGTCCAGTAGGACCAGAGACTGCTCAGCCACGAGATGCACGAGCTGTGTCATGGTCAGCGTCACGATCGCGTGGCCTGAGCTCATCCGCCCGAAGGCAGAGGTTAGGTCCCGCACGTGGGATTCCGTAACTTTCATACCGGCTCGTATGTCGCGGGCGTAGGCCGCGATGGCGGAATTCGCAAACTGCGGGTCACGGCTCAACAGCATCATGGCCTCGCGCCAGCGCATGAGGCCGCGTGAGTTGATGACGGCATGGATTCCGCCGCTGAAGGCTGCTTGCAGTCGTTGCTGGGTCCCGGTGGGCAGATCATCGAGCGAGGAACTTTGGAGGCCAACGTAGGTGTACTTCACCGCTTGGGGATCGCAATCCTCTACCACTTCAATGAAGGGATCGAAGGCACTAAAGGTGACCGAGACCACGTTCACGAACCGCTCGCCGGTCGCGGACGTGGACGTCGGGAGCACATCCACGCGGCCGAATTCCCCGCGTCTCTCAGGCCAGACCACCGCAGCGGCAAGATTCCTCAGCAGGGTCGTCTTGCCAACCCCGTTGCGGCCGATGAGGACGTGGATATTGCTAGACGGCGTGGACTCAGGGGCGATCTTGAAGTCGAGAGTGCTCTCAGCCCCATGCCCCGGTGCTGTGTAGCGGAACCGGTACTCGGTCAGCCGGACTCCGCCACGTGCGATCCGGTTGAACTGGGCCCTGACCGTCTGCTCCTCGATCGTCCGCAATAGTGATGAGCGTGTCACTGGGTACTGCATAGCGGTCTCAAGAAGGTCGGGGTTGTAGGCCACGTCAGAAAGCCCTCGGAGGATCTCTTCGCGCCTGTCGCGTCCAAGCTTCTTGATGTTGTCGTAGTAGCGATCACTCTGCCCGAGGGAGAAGAGTTCACCCGGCGGCGAGCCATCGTAGACCCCGGCACGGATGGGGCTGGGGCCGTCCTCCTGCCCGGCGACGGCAACCTTGACGAAACCCAGGTTCGTCTGCGTCTGTGAGTCTCTGTACCAAAGCGTGTAACCGGTGCGAAAGCCGAAGTCATCCCAGTCATCGGCTACCAGGACCACAGCCTCGGGGCCTGAGCGCACCAGCGTGTCTTGGGGTAGGACAATGAACTTCACCGGGTCGAGCCTCCGGATCTGCGGCGGACACCCGCACTACGGTCGAACTGAGTTCGGACCCTACCGCCTCGCTCTGACAGGACGATCGCGGCGCCGTCGACTCAAGGCCGTGCGCCCGCCTGGCGGCTCATGCTGCCGACCGCGCGGTGAACCTGTTTGCCCAGGTACGTCATGCGACGGGGCTCCTCCTACCGCCCTTAGGCCCACTCTTCCTCTGCTAGCGGGGCGTCATTTAGCTGGTCACGAAGGCTTCGCCAGTTCGGCATGAACCTCTCCAGGAGCTTGGTGAAGCGCTCATCGTGGTTACGTTCCAAGTAGTGCGTCATCTCGTGGACAACGATGTACTCGAGGCAGCCTGGAGGCTTCTTCGCAAGCTCGACGTTGAACCAGATGCGCCCGGTCTCACGATTACACGAGCCCCACTTGGTCTTCATCCGCTTGATATTCCACCGTGGCACCGAAACTTCGAGGACGGCTTCCCATTTGGCAATCAAACCCGGGAGCACATGTCGAAGCTGCTCCCGATACCAGCGGTCCAGCAAGTGCCGCCGCCGTTCAGCTGTTGTGCCGACCGGGACGTACAGCAGCAGCCGTTCACCGTCCAATTCGAAGTGAGCCCTCCCGGGACGCTCCACGACCTTCATCCTGCGACGAACGCCCCACACATAGTGGGACTCGCCCGTGACCATCTCTCGTGTGGACTGCCGGTCGGCAGATTGAAACTGCTCTCGTTGCTCCTTGATCCACGACAGGCGTTGGATTACAGCGAGTCGCACCTGCTCATCGTCGAGTTGGAGCGGCGCTGCTACACGGACGCGCCCCAGTGGCGGATAGACACCGATGTGCAGATTCTTGATGTTTTTGTAGATGATTTCAACATCGATGCCACGGACAGTGAGAGAGGCACTAGCGGTACTCATGGCGCGCCTTCAGCAATTCCAGCAGCTCATCAAGCCGGTCGAAGTCGGCGGTCAGCGCCTGAGCGAGCGCACGCCTGACCTTCTTTTCCTTCATCGTGTTGCCAACCCACGAGTCGGGCTTGGTATGGAGGATGGTCGTGTCCACAAGCACGGCCAGGTCCGGTGACGGACCGAAGAAATCAATCAGAGCACGGCGGCCACCATTGTCAGCCCAATCCGGGTACTGGGTATCAGACTCGCCCTTGCCAAGTTTAGACGCATGCTCCAGGAGCTTCGCGAGATATTCCTTATAGTCTAGAGCACTCTGCCGTCGTTCCTCGAGTATGGCGTCGAGCAGCTCCGACATCTTGTCGTAGTATTTGGGGTTCATCGGGCGCTCATCGATGATCACAGCCCGCATATTATTGGTGATCGTTTCCGCTACCGCTTCCGGATCCCTCTTGATACCCGCGGGAAGCTTGTCGAGCGCACCAGCCCCCATTTCGACGATCAACTGGACCAGTCCGGCTTCCTGGAAGTCAGAGACCACCTCCGAGGGGCTGGCGTTGATGTACGTGTCTAGCAGGTGCCGCATGCCGGCCTCGTACTGCTTGAAGTCAACATGCTCGCCAGCACCGAGCTTTACCTCTTCACGCACGTTGGCGTAGTGGGCGATCTCTTCCTTGATCGCTGCGGCTTCGGCGTCGCTGTACCCAGCGGCGTGCATTTCGTTGGCGAGGTTGCCGTACGCGCGAGTCACAGCCGCCACGGACTTGTAAAGCTCAACCCGCTTGGGTTCGTTGGCCTTGAGCTGCTCGGCGTTGCCCTGCTCCCGGGCACAGAAATATTGCTGGTACTGGAGCGTGTCCTTTGGTGGTTCGACTGGCTCGCAGAGCGCCCGAACCTTCTCCAGAGCCTCATCGAGGTCGTCACGGGCCTTGTCGATCCGGTCTGACAGCAGCCCTTCGATGTCCTTCGACTCGTAGCCTTCGAGAGCGCCGACGGTGTAGTCCGTAATTGCGGCCTCAAGGGAGTTGAACAGGTCGCGGTAGTCGACGATGTAGCCGTAGTCCTTGTCCTCGCCATCGAGGCGGTTGACCCGGCAGATCGCCTGAAACAGACCGTGGTCCTGCATCTTCTTGTCGATGTACAGGTACGTCGCACTCGGAGCGTCGAAGCCAGTCAAGAGCTTGTCGACAACGATGAGCAGCCGCATCTGGGCTGGGTCATTGATGAAACGCTCCTTGACGTCCCTTTCGAACTGCTCGACCTTGCTCATCGCCTGATCCGCAGGCTCGTTGAAGTGATCTGCGAGCATCTGCCGGTAGATCTCGTACTGACGCAGTCGCTCGGTCGCACCGTCACCTGAGTCTTCCTTCGCGATGTCACTCGCCTGCGGTGCGTACGACGTGATGATGGCGCACTTGCCCTTGAACCCGGCCTGAATGAACAGCTCGTAGAACTTACACGCCTGGTAGATGCTCTGGCTGACGAGCATCGCATTGCCTCGACCATCCATCAGCCGCGGCTTGGTCTCCATGTCGAACAGGACGTCGTTGACTATCTGCCGGGCCCGCGGCTCCGAGCTGGCGACCTTCTGAACGGTGCCCCAGCGCTTCTTGAGCTCTGCGCGTGAGAGGTCGGTCATGCCACGGGTCTTGGCTTCAAACCACTGGTCGACCTTCGCCGGCGAGGTCAAGTCCTGGTCAATGTTGCGCGCCTCGTACCGCAGGTCGAGCACGACGCCGTCGGCAACGCCCTCGTTGAACTTGTAGGTATGAATGAAGGTGCCGAACCGTCGGACAGTGGTGTCCTTGTCCTCTTTGAGGAGAGGTGTGCCGGTGAAGCCGATGAACATGGCCCCCGGCATGAGCGCCTTCATGGCGTCGTGCATCTTGCCCGACTGCGTACGGTGAGCTTCGTCTACGAAGACGAAGAGGTTGCCTTTGGCCTGGAAGTCCTTGGGGACGGTCGCAGTGAGCTCACGAATGAACCCGCTCTCAGCTTCATCACGGGCGGCTTCGTCTTCCGAGCCACGGAACTTGTGAACCAGCGAGCACATCAGCCACTCTTCGCTCGCGTTCAACGCGGCAAGGAGATCAGCGCTGCTCCTGGTTCGGTAGATAGGCTCTTTGGCTCCCTGGAAGACCTTCTGAATCTGATCATCCAGTTCGATCCGATCAGTGATCACCAAGACACGTGGATTTGTACCAACTTGAGACTCCCGGATCCACTTAGCCAGCCACACCATCGTCAACGACTTGCCGGAGCCCTGGGTATGCCAAATGATGCCGCCCTCGCGCTTGGCAATCCGCTCCTGAGCCGCCTTGACGCCGAAGTACTGGTTGTGCCGGCACGTCTTCTTTTGCCCGGCGTCGAAGACCATGAAGTCGTGAACCAGCTCGAGCAAACGCTCCTTCGAGCAGAGCTGCGTCAGGGATCGGTCGAGGGGATCTGCGATATCAGACGGTTCACGCCACGCGAGCCAGTACTTCTCCGGCGTATCAATTGCGCTGTAACGCAGCCCCTCTACGTCGTTGCCGGCCATGACGAACTGCACCGTCGTGAAAAATGATCGGATGAACTCGGGACGCTGGTTCCCGATACTTTGCCGGATGCCTTCAGAGACGGCGACCTTCGAGCGCTTGAGCTCGATCGCCCCGAAGGCGATTCCGTTGACATACAGCACGATATCCGGGCGCTTTGTTTGCTGGCCCAGTACAGTCACTTCTTCAGCCAGGGCGAAGTGGTTGGCCTCAGGATTACTCCAGTCGATTAGCCAAACCGTCTGCCACTGTTCGCCGACACCGGGTTTGACCTTCACCCCGTATCGCAGCAGGCCGTAGACGTCCCGGTTCGCCTCGTACAGATCGCGACCGCCACCGAGCGAGGCGTCGCTCTTTAGTTTTTCGATCGCCTTGTTGATTAGATTGTCGCCGTAGTTACGGGCACGTAGGTTCTGCGTGAGTATCTCGACATCGACGTTGGAGTTTTCCGCACGGTACCCCCACTTTCCGAGGTACTCGTAGCCCAACGAGTCTCGGAACAACTCGACGACGCGGTCTTGAGTCTTGCGCTCCGGCTGACCGACGTTGCTCATGTTGCGCTCTCCTCGAAGGGAAGGCAGGTTAGCAACTCCTGCATAATGCCACGCTTGACATCACAGATCTTCCGAAGCCGGGCACGCAAAGCCGCAATTTCTGAATCCGCGTCGCCAAGCACTTGCGCCAGCGCTCTCTGTTCACCAACCTCGGGCATTGGCACCACGAGGTTGCGGATCTTGGCGAGTGTCAAGCGCGTGATTGCATTGCCCGCCATCGCATTGTTGATCTGCTGTCGCCCTTGACACGAGAGCAAATACTGCAAGATGTACGCCTCAGAAGCCTTCCGTGGATCGCAGCGAATAAACGCGACACTCGACAGGAGGCTAATCTCTTCTCGAAATGGGTTCAAAGCGGCATTGCCAGTGTTAGCCCCGTCCTTCGTGATCAAGAGGTCGCCGAATCTCGTGTCGCATCGACCGTAAATCTTCCTGTGCTCGGGCTCGGAGATTGTCTCCACTGCCTCCAACCTCATGACTCCAAATCCAATATTCTTTGAAGTGATGTATTTGAAGGCCGAACCTCCAAGTTGGGGAGAGAAGTGGGTGCCGTCTTGAATCTTGATACTCACATCTGCGAGGCGGCGCCCTACGAGCACACCGGCAAATCCCGGAAGTCGAGTCTTCCCGCCCAGGAGCTGCTGAATCATTCCTTGCTTGATCGCAAGCCTTTTACTAATCATTCGCTCCAGCGCGGCGATTGAATCGTCTGTTTCAGCGAGCAACCGCCCGACGAAATGCTGCCGCTCTAGAGATGGAAGGGATACCGGAACTCCACTTAGAATTTTCTGATTCAGAGACGCCATGGTCGTGCCGGTCGCATGTTGCACGAGCCAGTCTCGGACTTGGGCCGACTGCAGCAGATAGGTCATATAGAGGGGGTCAACAGCGGTCCCCAGTCGAACCCTAATTCCGTCCGACCCTAGGAAGTAGCCCTCTTCGGAGTCAAGTACTCTTGCAGATCGATCAACGGCACCCTTTCGCCCGAAAACGATATCATTTGCACGGAGCACATAATCGGGCAGTCGCCGAAGAACACTCGGACCCACCTTCGGCGTATCAGGGGTCACGCGCAGACGGCCATTGCCGATCTCGCCAACGGAAATTACTGGAACACCTGCATCAGAGTACTCGGACGCTTTCAGTGCAGTACCAAATGGTCCAGTCTTGATAGAGCCGCGCCCTCGCCTCAACAACTCGCCAAGGGTTGTAACCTGTGAAACTGTCACGCGTATACCCCCATTGCCTTCAAGTGAGCAATGACCCTGGACTCTAGCTGCTTTAGTTCATTATCGAGATCATTGACAGTCTCGGCGTAGCGCTCGCCGAGCTGTTGGATCCGTGAGACGAGTTTGAGTGTGAGTGACTCAGCCTCAGACGCCACGCGGCTAGCGACGGTCGCATGCCACTTGTCGTCAAGTACCAGCTGCTTGATCTCAGGCTCGGTGAGGTCGCCGTACTTCTTGAGAGTCGCGAGATCGAGGGCGGCCTGGACTTCTTTGGCGGTCTTCTTGGCAATAGCTTCGTCGTTGTAAAGCTTCACCAGGTGCTTGAGAGCCTGGATCTCCTCCGCTTCAGCTTCCTCGTGCCGAGCCACCTTAAGGCGCGTCGAAGCGAGGGCTTTAGAGATCTTGCCCTCGTCCATCGCCTCGGCAAGCAGGCCGTCCTCTGCGCCGTGCTCCTCGATGTACTCCTCGACAGCACGACTTGCTTCTTCGGCTGCCGCGTGCAGTGCGTCAACCTTGGACTGCTCGTCCGCGAAGTACCGAGCAACGACAAACGTCGGCGGGATGAGGTCCATCTTGTACTTGGTGGCGCTGCGCCCCGAACCAATGACAAGGTCCGGGGTCTCGGAGAGCTTGCGCTCCTTATCCTCAATGGTCTTGCGGGGCTTCGCCGCCTCACACCACCCGTCGGTCATGACGAGGAAGACGTCGTCATGCATGACGTCGTGCCAATAAGTCATGAGCTGTTCGTAGACGTCGTACTCGTCGAGCAGAGGGGTTTTCTTGAACCCGGCCAGCAGATCGTCACTGATACCAGCGATCAGGTCCTTGGGGACAGTGTCCGGATTGAGCGCTTGCAGGACGGGCCGGTACGTGGCGAACCAGTCGTCGACCTGACCACGGACGTCCATAGCGAACTTCTGGAACTCGTCGGAGTCCAAGATGGCCTGTTGTACCTCAGCCACGCCGACAGCCAGGTCGCTGTAACCGGGGCGGTTCGGCCTGAAGAGCGTGGCACGAAGGCTCGGGAACGCCTCCCAGTACCCGTTGAGTGCGTCAACATCGTGGTCCGGAATCCCGCCGTGAAGGTGGGCGTGAAGGTCCTGGATGTCTTCCGGCTCGGAGGAATCGATGTACCGCGGGATGTTGAGGTTGTAGTCGTTCTTCGGGCTGGCAATCTCGAGGAGCGGCACCATACGCGAATAGCGCGCAATCTTGGTCTGTTTGTTGAAGATGTCGACGATCTTGTGGATGTCCTGGCTCCGGAGGCGATTCTTGTTGCCGTCCTTCATGAAACCCTTGGAAGCGTCGATCATGAAGACGCCAGTTCGCGCCTGAGCATTCTCCTTGTCTAGGACGATAATGCAGGCCGGGATACCGGTGCCATAGAAGAGATTCGCGGGCAGGCCGATGATGCCCTTGATGTAGCCGCGGCGCAGCAGCTCCTTGCGGATGGTGGCCTCTGCGTTGCCACGAAAGAGGACGCCGTGCGGCAAGATGACTGCTGCCTTGCCGTTACTCTTGAGGGACTTGAGGATGTGCAAGAGGAAGGCATAGTCGCCGTTCTTCTCCGGCGGTCGGCCGAACTCGAAGCGACCGTAGTCGTTCTCCAGGCCGTTGCTCCACGACTTGATCGAAAACGGCGGATTGGCGACGGCGAAGTCGAAGGTCTGTAGCCGCGCACCCTGGGTGAACTGTGGGCTGGTAATCGTGTCACCCTTGCGAATGTCACGATCCTCGTAGCCGTGCAGGATCATGTTCATCTGGGCCAGCGCCCAGGTGGCGTTGTCCTTCTCCTGACCGTAGATGGTGAGGCCCCGTGGGGCCTCGTCAGTGACCTTTAGGAGCAACGAGCCAGACCCGCACGTGGGGTCGTAGACCGTGTGGTCCTGCCGGGTGCCCGCTCCGATACCGACGACCTTGGCGAGTACGCGAGAGACCTCGGCCGGGGTATAGAACTGCCCCTTCGACTTGCCCGACTCCGTTGCGAAGTGCCGCATCAGGTACTCGTAGGCGTCGCCCAGCAGGTCATCGCCCTCAGCGCGGCTGCCCCGGAAGTCGAGATCAGCGAAGATCGTCACCAGCTTGGAGAGGCGATCCTGCATCTCCTTTTCCTTGCCGAGCTTCTCCTCGTCGTTGAAGTCGGCCAGATCGATGATCTTCTCAAGTCCGTTGGCCTCAGCGAGCTTACCGATGATCTTGTTGATCCTGTCGCCGATCTCCTTATCACCCTTGAGGGCGACCATGTCATCGAAGGATCCGTCGGCGGGGACGTCGATCAAGGAGTTCGGATCGGACTTGGCCTTGTCCGTCACATACTTCACAAACAGCAGCGTCAGGATGTAGTCCTTGTATTGGCTGGCATCCATGCCGCCGCGCAGCTCGTCGCAGCTCCGCCACAGGGAGCGGTACAGGTCCGACTTCTTGAGGGCCACTAGCACGCCACCCCCTTGCCAGCGCCAGGCCCAGAGCCTGACCGCGACTCCGCGATGATGTGTACGTGTGACCTGTCCATTCTTCGGCGCCCATCCTTCGTATGTCAGTGCGCGACAGCTTTGCCACTGGAGGCAAGCCCAAGCTAAGTGCCCCAACGATAGCGCCGGGTTCTCACGCAGGAGGCCGTTGGTCTGCGGCGCTCAAGGCCCTGGTCCGTGTCCCATGCAATGAGCTGGACGAGGCGCCTTCACAGACACCAAGGTGTGGCGGTCAGCCCCTGTTTGAGGAGCGAAGGTCGCAGTGTGAGTGGTGGCCAGTCTGCCGTTCTCCCGCCGCGACGTGCAGCTCTGTCCGCGCTGCTCACGCCCCAGCGTCCGCCTGCATCAGCCTCAGCCTGGCCAGCCCACAGTCGTACGGCACTGTTGATGAGTTCATAGTCCTGGAGGGGGATCTGACCGAGGCCGAGCGACACAGAGTCTGTATGGCTCTGCGAGCTCGGCCTTGGAAGCTGCAAAGCCCAATGTCAGCACGGGACAGCATCCCGGGGGTGGCCACAGGTGCCGACAGGTGGTCCCATCCAGCCCTCCGGGGCAACGTCCAGCACCAATGCACCGTCCGACCTTCGGTGGAGCCGCAAAAGGGGCCCATCTCGGATTGACGGACCCCTCTTGATCTGCGACTTCACAGGACGCGCAATTTAGTTGAAACTTCAATTAAACGTTGAAGCGGAACTCCACGACGTCGCCGTCCTGCATCACGTAGTCCTTGCCCTCCATGCGGGCCTTGCCCTTGGCGCGGGCTTCGGCGACTGAGCCGGTTTCGATCAGGTCGGTGAAGGAGATGACCTCGGCCTTGATGAAGCCCTTCTGGAAGTCGGTGTGGATCACACCGGCCGCCTCGGGGGCGGTGGCGCCCTTCTGGATGGTCCAGGCGCGGGCCTCCTTCGGGCCTGCCGTGAGGTAGGTCTGGAGGCCGAGGGTGTTGAAGCCGACGTGGGCGAGGGTGGCGAGGCCGGGTTCTTGCTGGCCTACGGACTGGAGGAGTTCCAGGGCCTCGTCGTCGTCGAGTTCGGCGAGGTCTGCTTCGAGCTTGGCGTTCAGGAAGATCGCTTCGGCGGGGGCGACCAGGGCGCGCTGCTCGTCCTTGAAGGCGTCGTCGGTCAGCTCGTCCTCGTCGACGTTGAAGACGTAGAGGAAGGGCTTGGTGGTGAGGAGGTGCAGGTCGTGCAGGAGCTCTTCGTTGCCGCCGCCCTGGACGATCCCCGCCGAGAACAGGGTCTGGCCGGACTCCAGGATGGACTGGGCTTCCTCGACCGCCTTGACCTTCGGGGCGATGTCCTTTTTGATTCGGGACTCCTTCGCCAGGCGCGGGAGGACCTTTTCGATGGTTTGGAGGTCAGCGAGGATCAGTTCCGTGTTGATCGTCTCGATGTCGCTCTTCGGTGAGACCTTGCCGTCTACGTGGACGACGTTCTCGTCCTGGAAAGCGCGGATGACCTGGCAGATCGCGTCGGACTCGCGGATGTTCGCGAGGAACTTGTTGCCCAGGCCCTCACCCTCGGACGCGCCGCGTACGATGCCCGCGATGTCGACGAAGTCGACCGTGGCGGGGAGGACGCGCTGGGAGCCGAAGACCTCAGCCAGCTTGGTGAGGCGGGGGTCGGGGACGCCTACGACGCCGACGTTTGGCTCGATGGTGGCGAACGGGTAGTTGGCCGCCAGCACGTCGTTCTTGGTCAGGGCGTTGAACAGGGTCGACTTGCCGACATTGGGCAGTCCGACGATTCCGATCGTGAGCGACACGTTTGCGACTTCCCGTACGTCAGGGCTGGGTGGTGGAGGGTCGGCCACGGCTGGTAAGGGGCCGGGGCGATTCACCAGTCTACGGCGTGGGGCGGAGTCGGGGTCCGGTCGCGTTGCGGGTGTGGTCGCGGACCGGGATGAGCGGCTGGGTCGAACGCAGGGCCAAGGTCGGCCAAAGGGCGTGTCCCGGTCAGGTTTCCCGGCGTCCGCCGACCTAGGTTGGTGCGGTGGAGCAACACAGGACGCGTCCCCCGCAGCCCCGATCGCGACGAACCTCGCCGCTGCCGCCGCTGCCGCCTCAGTCGTCGGGATCGGAGCCCGGCGCTCGGGTTCCGTCCGGGGCGGCTGAGTCCGTCGGGGTCTACCGGGCCGGTGGGAGGGCGCGTGGGGCGGTGGCTGTGGCGGCGCTGCGGGGCGCGGCGCGGGCCGCCCGTCGGGGTGCGGTCGCCGTACGCCGGATGCCGAATCCGCGGCTTACGGGACTGGGCGGCGGGTTGTTCGCCAGCGCCTCGATGCTGCTGCTCGCCGCCCTCGACCGGCTGCTCCTCGGCGGCTCGTTCACGGTGTACGGGGTGCTGTTCGTGCTGGTCAGTATGGTGACCGCGCTCTGGGTGCGGCCTGCTGAGCTGATCACGGCGCCCATCGTGGTGCCGCTCGCGTTCGCCATCGGGCTGCTGCCGATCGCCGACGGCTCCGGCGGGTTCGGCGGTCAGGTGATGGGGCTGCTGACCTCGTTGGCGATGCACGCGGGGTGGCTGTACGGCGGCACCCTGATCGCCGCGCTCGTGGTGGCCGTACGCAAGGTCCGGATCGTGATCACGGCGCGGAGGCGGCGGGCTCGAGCTCGACAGGCGGCCGCCTCCGCCGCCTCCGCCGCGGCCGCGCGTCCCGTGGGCCGCCGGACCGGGCTCTAGGCGTTACGGATCGCGGTTGCGGCTCTCGGTTACGGCTCGCGGGACGCGGCCATCGCCGCCCCGACGATCCCCGCGTTGTTCAGCAGCTCGGCCGGGGCTACCTCGGCGCGTATCCCCTCGATCAGGGGCAGGAACTTGTGCGCCTTGCGGCTGACGCCGCCGCCGATGATGAACAGTTCGGGTGAGAAGAGCATCTCGAGGTGGGCCAGGTACTTCTGCACGCGGTGCGCCCAGTGCTCCCAGGTGAGCTGTTCGTCATCTCTGACCTTGGTGGACGCGCGTTTCTCGGCCTCGTGTCCGTGCAGCTCCAGGTGGCCGAGCTCGGTGTTCGGTACGAGTCGGCCCTCGGTGAACACGGCGCTGCCGATGCCCGTGCCGAGCGTGAGCATGATGACCGTGCCGCCGCGGCCGTGGCCCGCGCCGAACCGCATCTCGGCGACGCCCGCCGCGTCCGCGTCGTTCAGCACGGTGACCGGAGCGCCGCCGAGTCGCTCGCTGAGCAGCGCGCGGGCGCCGACGTCGATCCAGCCCTTGTCGACGTTGGCCGCGCTACGGATCGTGCCGCCGCCGCTCACCACACCCGGGAAGGTGACGCCCACCGGGCCCGACCAGTCGAAGTGCGCGACGACCTCGCGCACGCAGTCGGCCACGGCGTCCGGCGTCGCCGGGTGCGGGGTGAGCACCTTGTGCCGGGGGTCGGACAGCTCGCCCCGGTCCACGTCGACCGGGGCGCCCTTGATGCCCGATCCGCCGATGTCCACGCCGAAGATCTGCATGGACACCACGTTACGACGAAGGACTGACAGTCACTTCTCGGGCTGGTCGGCGCACCGCTCAGCCCCTGCGTCGTACGCGTTCGTCCGGCTTACGCGTCGGGCAGGTTGCCGCCGCGCTTCTCGACCAGTGCGGCGGCCTCGGCGCGCAGATCGCGGCGGAGCTCCTTCGGCAGCGAGAAGATGATCGACTCCTCGGCCGCCTTGACCGTCTCGACGTCCTCGAAGCCGCGCTGGGCGAGCCACTCCAGTACGCCGTCGACCAGCACCTCGGGGACCGAGGCCCCGGAGGTGACACCGACCGTGGAGACGCCCTCCAGCCATGCCTCCTCGATCTCGTCGGCGGAGTCGACCAGGTAGGAGGTCCGGGCGCCCGCGCCGATGGCGACCTCGACCAGCCGCTTGGAGTTCGAGGAGTTACGCGAGCCGACCACGATCACCAGGTCCGCCTCGGCGCCCATCTGCTTGACGGCCAGCTGGCGGTTCTGTGTGGCGTAGCAGATGTCGTCGCTGGGCGGGGAGATCAGCTGCGGGAACTTCTCCTTGAGCGCGTCCACCGTCTCCATCGTCTCGTCGACGGAGAGCGTGGTCTGGGAGAGCCAGACCACCTTGGACGGGTCGCGCACCTCGACGCCCGCGACGTCTTCCGGGCCGTCGACCAGGGTGATGTGGTCCGGGGCCTCACCCGAGGTGCCGATGACCTCTTCGTGGCCCTCGTGGCCGATGAGCAGGATGTCGTAGTCCTCGTCCGCGAAGCGGACGGCTTCCTTGTGCACTTTGGTGACCAGCGGGCAGGTGGCGTCGATGGTGGCCAGGTTCCGCCCGGCCGCCTCGTCGTGGACGACCGGCGCCACACCGTGGGCGGAGAACATCACGATCGACCCCTCGGGCACCTCCGCCGTCTCCTCGACGAAGATCGCGCCCTTCTTCTCCAGGGTCTGCACGACGTACTTGTTGTGAACGATCTCGTGACGGACGTAGACCGGCGCGCCGTACTGCTCCAGGGCTTTCTCGACGGCGATCACGGCACGGTCAACCCCCGCGCAGTATCCGCGCGGGGCGGCGAGCAGGACGCGGCGGGCGGCAGCGGGTGCAGTCATGTCCCCCATCGTAAGGCCGCGCCCGGGAGGTCAGAGATCCACTCCTTGGGGAGACTGGGGAGCCCCTGGGGAGCCCGGGCCTGATGAGCCCACGGTGAGCGGGGTGAGTCCCCTGGGGGAAGGCCCGTGAAGGAGTGCGATGGCTGGTGACGGCGAGCTGCGGCGCAGTCTCGGCTTCCGTGACCTGGTGGTCTACGGGCTGCTGTTCATCGCCCCCATGGCCCCGGTCGGCGTGTTCGGCACCCTGGACGCCAAGTCGCACGGCGCGGTGGCGCTGGTCTATCTGGTCGCTACGGTCGCGATGGCGTTCACCGCCTTCAGCTACGCGCAGATGGTGCGGGTCGTCCCCCAGGCGGGCTCCGTCTTCGCCTACGCGCGCGTGGCGCTCGGCAAGGGGCCCGGGTTCATCGCCGGGTGGATGGCGATGCTCGACTATCTGCTGATCCCGGCTGTCGCGTACCTCTTCTCCGGGATCGCGATGCACGCCCTGGTGCCGTCGGTGTCCCCGTGGGTGTGGACGGCGCTCGCGGTGGTGATCACCACCGCGCTGAACCTGCGGGGCGTACGGGCGGCCGCGCGGGTCGGCTTCGCGGTGCTCGCGATGGAGATCGCGGTGCTGCTGGTGTTCGTGGTGGCCGCGGTCGTGGTCCTCCTACGGGACGGGGCGCGGCGCGACTGGCTGTCGCCGCTCGTCGGGGACGGGACCTTCGCGGTGTCGGCGGTGCTGGGCGCCGTGTCGATCGCGGTGCTGTCGTATCTGGGCTTCGACGCGATCGCGAACTTCGCCGAAGAGGTCACCGGCGGCTCCGCGAAGGTGGCGCGGGCGGTGCTGTTCTGCCTGGTACTCGCGGGCACGCTTTTCGTGGTGCAGACGTATCTGGTGGCGCTGCTCGAACCGCTCTCGGCGGCCGAACTGGCGGCGGAGCCCGCCCGGCAGGGGTCGGCGTTCTACGACGCGGTGGACACGTCCGTCGGCTGGTGGCTGCACGACCTGGTGGCCGTCAGCAAGGCCATCGGGGCAGCGTTCGCCGCGCTGGCGGGGCAGGCGGCGGGCGGGCGGCTGCTGTTCGCGATGGCCCGTGACCGGCGGCTGCCCCGGCTGCTGGCGCGGACCGAGTCGGGGACGCCGCGGCCCGCGCTGCTGGCCGCGGCGTCGGTGACGCTGGTCGCCGCGGTGTGGGCGGCCCGCAGGGACGACGGCATGGACCACCTGGTCTCGGTGGTGGACATCGGCGCGCTGACGGCGTTCACCCTGCTGCATGTGTCGGTGGTGGCGTGGTTCGCCGTACGGCGTCGGGGTGGCCCGGTGAGTTGGTGGCGGCACTGGCTGGTGCCGGTGCTCGGCGCGGCGGTGACCGTGGCAGTCATCGTGGAGGCGTCCGTGTCGGCGCAGGTGGTGGGCGTCGGGTGGCTGGTGGTGGGGCTTGTGGTGCTCTTCGTCCAACGTCAGCGCCACGGGCATGGGCAGGGGCCAGTGTCGGGGCAGGGGCAGGGCCCAAGGCCCGGCCCAGGGCAGCGGACGGCGGACGTACCGGATCGGACGCCGCCGTCGGGGTCTGAAGGCGGGCCGGGCTGACTGTCAGTCCCTGCGACTACGCTCCGGGGCATGGCTGTGCACACGTCCGCGGACGCCCCGCTCCCCGTCGGCGAGATCTCGCGGCTCATCGGGGGCTGGATCGACCGGCTGGGTGCCGTGTGGGTCGAGGGGCAGATCACTCAGTTGTCCCGGCGGCCCGGGGCCGGGGTGGTCTTCCTGACCCTGCGCGACCCGTCGCACGACATCTCGGTGAGCGTCACCTGCTACCGCAAGGTGTTCGACGCGGTCGCCGACGTGGTGTCCGAGGGAGCCCGCGTCGTCGTCCTCGCGAAGCCCGAGTGGTACGCGCCGCGCGGGCAGCTGTCGCTGCGCGCGACCGAGATAAGGCCGGTGGGGGTCGGTGAGCTGCTCGCCAGGCTGGAGCAGCTGAAGAAGGCGCTGGCCAAGGAGGGGTTGTTCGCGGCCGAGCGGAAGAAGGCGCTGCCGTTTCTGCCGCAGCTGATCGGCCTGGTCTGCGGCCGGGCGTCGGCGGCCGAGCGCGATGTGCTGGAGAACGCCAGACACCGCTGGCCCGCGGTCCGCTTCGAGGTGCGGAACGTCCCGGTGCAGGGCGTGCAGGCGGTCGCGCAGGTCACCCAGGCGGTCAAGGAGCTCGACGCGCTGGATGCCGTGGATGTGATCATCGTGGCGCGGGGCGGCGGCAGCGTGGAGGACCTGCTGCCGTTCTCGGACGAGCAGCTGCTGCGTACGGTCGCGACCTGCCGTACGCCGGTGGTCTCGGCCATCGGGCACGAGCCCGACTCGCCGCTGCTGGACCTGGTGGCTGACCTGCGCGCCTCCACGCCGACGGACGCGGCCAAGAAGGTCGTACCGGACGTGGGCGAGGAGTACGAGCGGGTGCGGTTGCTGCGCGACCGGGCGCGTCGGGCCGTGCATCACCGGCTCGAGCGCGAGGAGCACGGGCTCGCGGTGGCGATGTCCCGGCCCTCGATGGAGCACCCGCACCGGATGGTCGAGGAGCGCGAGGAGCACGTCGCGACGCTGCTCGGCCGCAGTCGGCGCACCCTCGGCCATCTGCTGGATCGCGCCGAGTCGGAGCTGACCCACACCCACGCGCGCGTGGTGGCCCTTTCACCCGCGGCGACCCTGCGGCGCGGGTACGCGGTGCTGCAGAAGGCCGACGGCCATGTGGTGCGGGAGCCGGACGAGGTCACGGCGGACGAGGCGCTGCGCGCGCGGGTCGCCGAGGGCGAGTTCACGGTACGGGTCGCCGAGTGACCGTCGGGCGGCCGGGTGACCGTCGGGCGGCCCAGTGACCGTCAGGCGGCCCAGTGACCGTCGGGCCGCCGAGCCCGGGCCTTCTGGCGTAGCCCGGACTGTCGTACCCCGGACTTAGGGTGGAGCACATGACCACGACGCAGGGCCCGACCTCAGCCGACTCCGCAGCGGACGCGCTCGGGTACGAGCAGGCGCGGGACGAACTGATCGATGTGGTGCGTCGCCTGGAGACGGGCGGCACCACGCTGGAGGAGTCCCTCGCCCTCTGGGAGCGCGGCGAGGAGCTGGCCCGGGTGTGCCGCCGCTGGCTGGAGGGCGCGCGCGAGCGACTGGACGCGGCGCTGGCCGAGCCCGGCGAGAGCGACGGGGGCGACGACGGCCGGGGGGACGCGGGCCGGGCCGACGACGCCGGGAGCGCCGCAGCCGCGGCGGACGGCTGAACGTATCCCTCCGTTTCCGTACATCTCCCGTTCACCTTGATCACTGATCGTGAGGCGTAGATCACCCAAGGCCTTATTGTTGTTGAAGGTTCAACGTAATCGGCGTACGCTTGTGTGAGCAAGCATGATCCGCCACCCGTTATTCGCCTGCGAGAAGGTTGTCGAATGTCCCTCGTACTTGACCCCGCCGCCCAGGACCTCCTCTTCCGCGAGGCCCGCTCCGCCAGCGCCTTCACTGACGAGCCCGTCACCGAGGAGCAGGTCCAGGCGATCTACGAACTGGTGAAGTTCGGCCCCACCGCCTTTAACCAGACCCCGCTGCGCATCACCCTGGTCCGCTCCCCCGAGGCCCGCGAGCGCCTGGTCAAGCACATGGCCGAGGGCAACCGCGCGAAGACCGCCGCCGCGCCGCTGGTCGCCATCCTCTCCACGGACAACGAGTTCCACGAGGAGCTCCCCCGGCTGCTCCCCCCGATGCCCGACATCAAGGACCTCTACTTCTCCGAGCGCCCGGTCCGCGAGCAGTCCGCCATGCTGAACGGCTCGCTGCAGGCCGCTTACTTCCTCGTCGGCGTGCGCGCCGCCGGTTTCGCCGCTGGGCCGATGAACGGCTTCGACCACGCCGGTCTCCAGAAGGAGTTCCTGGACGACGACCACACCCCGCTGATGGTCGTCAACATCGGCAAGCCCGGCCCGGACGCCTGGTACCCGCGTCTGCCTCGCCTGGACTACGACGAGGTCGTCACGACCGTCTGAGTCGACAGCGTCATCGCTGTTTGATCAGTGCCCGCACATGGTGAAGGGCCCCCGGCAACCGCCGGGGGCCCTTCACCATGTCTACAGACCCGCATGCCTACAGGCCCACATGTCTACAGACCCGCAGGTCAGATCACTTCGCCGGGTCAGGGCCCTTGAGCGACGTGGCCACCTTCGTCAGGTCCTCGAACGGCGCGGTACCCGTCACCACCGTCGTATAGCCGTCACCCTCGTACACCAGGGCGTCGTACTTCGGACCCTCGTACCGCTTCCAGTCCTCGCCGCCGATCCGCTCGGTGCGTGCGGTCTCCTCGGCGCCGTGGGTGACGTTGTCGATGAACTTGCGCGGCGTCGCCACGGACTGCTCAATCCCCACGTACTCGCGCTCCGGCGACAGGAAGCCCAGGTGCCAGGCCTGGTCGTCAACGGCCTTGAAGCGCACCGACGTCGCCTTCCAGTCATCGGAAAGCCCCTCGGGCGCGACCACCGGGTAGCTCGTGGCGCGCTGCGCCGTCGCCAGCTCGACCGTGTAGTTCTTCCGCTCCAGCGGGTCCTGGGACTCGTCGCGGGGGAGGAAGACGTAGATGACCGCGACGACCGCGCCGATGGCCACCATGGACAGCACCATGTCCCGGACCGTCTGCTTGCCTTTCATACCTGCCACGCCCCCATCGTCGCAGGTGTCCGCCGACGCCCAGCACGGCCCCCCACCCGCGCTCATGCGTGACCCGCTCTGCTCAATTTGTCGACCTGCCGATAGAGTCAGCTGCATCACCCTCCTCCGGCCGTCGCCGTATCACGAAAGGTGCGCTCGATGACCGAGCATCATCTCCCGTCCGAACTCGAGGTCTCCCCCGAAGCCCCCGACCGCAACCTCGCCCTGGAGCTCGTCCGGGTCACCGAGGCCGCCGCCATGGCCGCCGGCCGCTGGGTGGGCCGGGGCGAGAAGATCGGCGCCGACGGTGCCGCGGTCCGGGCCATGCGCACCCTGGTCCACACCGTCTCGATGAACGGCATCGTCGTCATCGGCGAAGGCGAGAAGGACGAAGCGCCGATGCTCTTCAACGGCGAGCGGATCGGCGACGGCACCGGAGCCGAGGTCGACATCGCGGTCGATCCCATCGACGGCACCACGCTCTGCGCCAAGGGCATGCCCAACGCCATCGCCGTACTGGCCGCCGCCGACCGCGGCACCATGTTCGACCCGTCCGCGGTCTTCTACATGGACAAGCTGGTCACCGGGCCCGAAGCCGCTGACTACGTGGACATTAACGCCCCGGCCTCGGTGAACATCCGCCGGGTCGCCAAGGCCAAGAAGTCCGCCCCCGAGGACGTCACCGTGATGATCCTCGACCGCCCGCGCCACGAGGGCATCGTCAAGGAGATCCGGGAGACCGGCGCCCGTATCCAGTTCATCTCCGACGGCGACGTGGCCGGTTCGATCATGGCGGTACGCGAGGGCACCGGCGTCGACCTGCTGATGGGGATCGGCGGCACCCCCGAGGGCATCATCAGCGCCTGCGCCATCAAGTGCCTGGGCGGCACCATCCAGGGCAAGCTCTGGCCCAAGGACGAGGCCGAGAAGCAGCGCGCCATCGACGCCGGACACGACCTGGACCGGGTGCTCTACACCGGCGACCTGGTCTCCGGCGACAACGTCTTCTTCGTGGCGACCGGCATCACCGACGGCGAACTGCTGCGCGGGGTGCGCTACAGCGCCGAGACCGCCACCACGCAGTCGCTGGTGATGCGCTCCAAGTCGGGCACCATCCGCCAGATCGACTCGACGCACCGGCTGTCGAAACTGCGCGCCTACAGCGCCATCGACTTCGACCGCGCGAAGTAGCGGGGCAGGCAAGCAAGACAGCAAGCAGCACAGCGAGCGGCGCGCGCACCGAAGCACATTCGGGAGCGCGTACGCGAAGGGGGGCGCCCTTTGTGCGGAGGGCGCCCCCCTTTATTCGCTTCCATGCATGCGCTGCGCTGTCGCTCGCGTAGCGGCTAACCGGCGGCCGCGACCTGCCCTGCCGTGCGCGACGCGTTCTGCAGTTCCATGTCGCGGCGACGGCGGCGGGTCAGCACGACCCGGCGCTCAGCGGCGGTCAGCCCGCCCCACACGCCGTACGGCTCGGGCTGCAGCAGGGCGTGCTCGCGGCACTCGACCATCACGGGGCAGCCCGCGCACACCCGCTTCGCGGCATCCTCGCGGGACAGCCGCGCGGCCGTCGGCTCCTTGGACGGGGCGAAGAACAGCCCCGCTTCATCCCGGCGGCACACGGCCGCCGTATGCCACGGGGTTTCCTGGTCTCGTGTCGGCGGCGGCGTCGGCGTCCGCGTCGAGGGCGGCGCGGACCTCGGCGTCGGCACCCTTCCGTAGGCTCTCGACTCCGCTCGAGCAGGGGATACCCCATCGGCCGACACGGCGGCGACCTGCAGGGACTGATGCGGCGGTTGCAGCACGGTCTACTCCTTGCGACGACGGCTTCGCGAGCGGGAGAGGATGCGGCAAGGCCTACCCACTGTGCGCGGGCCTATGCACTGAGTTCCGACGCGTGGGAGAGGCGCGGAATCCCGGCCCCCGCATCCGGGCGCGTCCAGACTCGTTTCAGCCTTTCCGTCAGCGTCACCCGTCACCCGTCACTGTCACAACCGCCGTCACCGCCGCCGGGGCCTGAGAGACCTGCCTCAGTGGCCGAAATGCTTACGCAGCCGGTCGCTCAGATCCTGGATGAGCTTGCCGCGCTTGGGCTTCGCCTCGATGTTGCCCAGCACCGCGTATCCGTCGACGAAAACGAGCGGGGCCTGCGGGTTGCCCGAGTCCAGCGTCTCGACCTCGAAGTTGCCGAAGACCCCGCTGCCGCTGCCGTGCAGCGAGATGTTCTCCGGGACGGTCACCTCGACGTTGCCGAAGACGGAGACCGCCTTGATGACCACCCGCTGATGCTCGAAGATCGCCTCCGTCAGGTCGATCTCCACGTTGCCGAAGATGGCGTACGCGTGGGTCCTGCGGGCCACCCGCCACCGGCCCTTACGGGTCGAGCTGCTGAACACCGCGACCAGGTTCTCGTCCGCGGTCGCCGGAACACCCGTACGGGGTGGCGCGTAGGCATTGACCTGGGCGCTCTGATGGCGTTCGCGCGGCGTGGGCAGGTCCTGGACGAGCGGTGCTAGTTCGGCCACGGTCTTGGCGCGGTACACCCCGTCCACCCGCTCGGAGTGCTCCTCGGCGGTCAGACGGCCCTCCGCGAGCGCCTCGCGGAGGATGTCCGCGGTGCGGTCGCGGTCGGCGTCCGACGCACGGAGCTCTGTGGCTGGTGGTGCCTGAGGGGCTGGTGGTGCCTGAGGCGGGTGCTTTTCGAGGTCCACGCCCCCACCTTACCGACTCGCGATAGATCGCGACTAGAGGTACTGAGCCTTACCTCACAGACCTGGCCCGCACCCGGCGCTCTAGGCTGGTGCGCGCGCCACCAACGGAGGTCGCGCCGCTGTCTGCCGAGTGAGGAATGGCCGTAATGCCAGAGTTTGCGTACTCCGATGTGCTCCCCCTGGGAGAGGACGCCACGCCCTACCGACTGGTGACCGCCGAGGGTGTGTCCACCTTCGAGGCCGACGGGCGCACCTTCCTCAAGGTCGAGCCGGAGGCGCTGCGCCGGCTCACGGAAGAGGCTATCCACGACATCCAGCACTACCTGCGGCCCGCGCACCTCGCCCAGCTGCGCAAGATCATCGATGACCCCGAGGCCTCGTCGAACGACAAGTTCGTCGCGCTCGACCTCCTCAAGAACGCGAACATCGCCGCCGCGGGCGTCCTCCCGATGTGCCAGGACACCGGCACCGCGATCGTGATGGGCAAGCGCGGCCAGAACGTCCTCACCGAGGGCGGCGACGCGGAGGCCCTCTCGCGCGGCATCTACGACGCGTACCAGACCCTCAACCTGCGCTACTCGCAGATGGCCCCGCTGACCATGTGGGACGAGAAGAACACCGGCTCCAACCTCCCCGCGCAGATCGAGCTGTACGCGGCCGACGGCGACGCGTACAAGTTCCTGATCATGGCCAAGGGCGGCGGCTCGGCGAACAAGTCGTTCCTGTACCAGGAGACCAAGGCGGTCCTGAACGAGGCCTCCATGATGAAGTTCCTGGAGGAGAAGATCCGTTCGCTCGGTACGGCGGCCTGCCCGCCGTACCACCTGGCGATCGTCGTCGGCGGCACCTCGGCCGAGTACGCGCTGAAGACCGCGAAGTACGCCTCCGCGCACTACCTGGACGAGATCCCCGACGCGGGCTCACCGCTCGGCCACGGCTTCCGCGACAAGGACCTCGAGGAGAAGGTCTTCGAGCTGACGCAGAAGATCGGCATCGGTGCGCAGTTCGGCGGCAAGTACTTCTGCCACGACGTACGCGTCGTCCGCCTCCCACGGCACGGCGCGTCCTGCCCGGTCGCGATCGCCGTCTCCTGCTCGGCCGACCGCCAGGCCGTCGCGAAGATCACCGCCGAGGGCGTCTTCCTGGAGCAGCTGGAGACGGACCCGGCGCGCTTCCTGCCGGACACCACGGACGAGCACCTCGAGAGCGAGGGCGAAGAAGACGTCGTACGCATCGACCTCAACCAGCCGATGGACGAGATCCTCGCCGAGCTGTCCAAGTACCCGGTGAAGACCCGGCTCTCGCTGAACGGCCCGCTGGTCGTCGCCCGCGACATCGCGCACGCCAAGATCAAGGAGCGGCTCGACGCGGGCGAGGAGATGCCGCAGTACCTGAAGGACCACCCGGTCTACTACGCGGGCCCCGCCAAGACCCCCGAGGGGTACGCGTCCGGCTCCTTCGGCCCGACGACGGCCGGGCGGATGGACTCCTACGTCGAGCAGTTCCAGGCGGCGGGCGGCTCCAAGGTGATGCTCGCCAAGGGCAACCGCTCCCAGCAGGTCACCGATGCCTGCGGCAGCTACGGCGGCTTCTACCTCGGCTCGATCGGCGGCCCGGCCGCCCGGCTCGCGCAGGACTGCATCAAGAAGGTCGAGGTCGTCGAGTACGAGGAGCTCGGCATGGAGGCGGTCTGGAAGATCGAGGTCGAGGACTTCCCGGCCTTCATCGTCGTCGACGACAAGGGCAACGACTTCTTCAAGGACCCGTCGCCGGCGCAGCCGACGTTCACGGCCATCCCGGTACGGGGTCCTGGCCTGGACTGACCGAGGGCCTGGGCTGACCCAGGGCCTGAGCCGACCGAGTCTCAGGTCCGAGGGGCCCCGCGCGACGGGGCCCCTCACCTCACCGCGTCACCGCGCTCAGTCCGCGAGGTGGAACTCGAACCGCTGGAACTCCCCGTCGGGAACCGCCCGGACTTCGCCCCGCGCGTCGGCGAAGTCGCCGGTCCCACCCGTGATGGCGATGTCGAAGGCGGGCCCTTCCTCCTCAGCCAGGCTGTACGTCAGCAGCGTCTGCCCGGTGAGCTGACCTCCACGGTCGCCGGTCAGGACCATAGTGGCTACGCACATCATCTCCCCGCCCTGCTCGCTCGTCCGCACCACGTTGCACACCCCGCCCTCCCGGCCAGCCCTCTCCGCATCCTGATCCTTGCTGGTGAAGAAGTCGTCGGCGAAGGTGAAGCTGTCGCCCGCCTTGGGTGGCTCGGTCGGCTCGGGCTCCGCGTCGTCCCCGGTGACCTCCTTGGCGTACAGCGTGAAGTCGGGGTCGCCGTCTGGCTGGGCAGGGGCCGCGGCGGCGATCGGGGCGGCGCCGAAGGCAACGGCGGCGACCACTGCGGCGCCGAGCGCGCCCATCCTCGTGAAATCGCGGGACATGCCTGCCTCCTGTGGAGTCGGGGTTCCCCTCTTGGCACGCTTCTCATTGTCCGGCCGTGCCCATGAGCCCGCCAGCTCACGCGGGACGCCGGAAAGGTCCTGGTCACCGCCTTGCGACCAGGACCTTCCGGCTGTGCGGGGACGCTCTGTTCCCGTTCTGTTGCCGTTCGTTACGCGAAGCGCTGGCTGGCTGAGCCGTCGCACTTCTGGAGTTTCACCGCGCCCTTGGGTGAAGCCAGCGTCACGCAGAGGCCGTTCGCCTCGGCCGGGCGCAGGGTGCCCGAGTCGTTGGTGAAGCGCTGGTTGGCGCCGCCGTGGCAGTTCCACAGGGTGAGGGCGGCGCCCTCGGTGTACGTGCCTTCAGGGACGTCGAGGCAGCGGTCGTGGGTCTGCTCGATGTGCAGCGACTTGGTGGACTTGTCGTACCACCAACCCTGGTGGCGCTCGCCCGAGCAGTCCCAGCCGATGATGTCCGTGCCGTTGCGGCTGCTGGCGCCCTCCGCGTCGACGCAGGTGCCGGTCGCCTCGTTCTTCAGCGGGGCGAACTTCTCGCTCAGGACGCCCGGATACAGCTTCGGGCTGCCCGTGCTGGCCGGGTCGACGCAACTGGCCTCGTTCAGGCCGGAGTCGTACAGCTGCGTCAGGCAGGCGGCGAAGGCGCCGTGGCCGGCGGCGTTCGGGTGGAAGGACTGGCGGGCGGAGTTCTCGTCCGGCGGGAAGGGGTTGCTCAGCTCCAGGTAGAGGCCGCGCGCCCAGGTCTGTTCCATGCAGACCTCGTGGCCGTGGAAGAGCCGGGAGCTGTCGAGGTAGGTGGCGCCGCTGTCCCGTGCGGCGGCCCTGATGCCGGTCTCGAAGGTGGGTACGGCGTAGTTGCGGCCCCAGGCCGCGTCGGAGTCGTAGCCGGTGCAGCCGCCGGGGATCTTGCCCGGGTAGTTGGGGTTGTCGTAGATGTCGGGGCCGATCGGGCTCGGGTAGCTCATCACGACGAGCTTGTACGAGTCGTCCGCGTACCCCGCGTCGCGCATCACGGTACGCAGATCACCCACCGTGTCCTCGACCTTGGGCTTCAGGCCGTCCACCCGGCCCTGCCAGCCGGGGGCGTACTTGGGCTCGCACGCGCCCTGGAAGGTGAACCAGCGGACCACGCAGTCGGTCATGACGGGACCGAACTGGAGGTCGTCGTTGGCGCCCGCGACGAGCAGCACCATCTTGATCTTCGTGTTCCTGGCCTTGATGGCGAGGCTGTCGCTCTGCACCAGTTCGTCGGCGTACTGCTTGCTGCCGCCGATCTTGATGTTGCCGGACGACGCGCCGGAGCAGGCGACGTTGTACGTCTGGTCGGCGGGCACGCCGGTGCGGTGGATCGCGGCGACCTTCGAGCGGTGGCACCAGTTGTCGGGGCCGTCCGTGCCGGGTTCGTACGATCCGGCACCCTCGCCTGAAATCTCACTGTCGCCGAGTGAGATCAGGCCAGTCTGACGCTGGCTCATAGGGCGCTCGGCGGAGTCGCCGTAGAGCTTTGTCGCCTCGGCCGCGCGGATCGCCTCGAGTTCGGGCGGAAGAGGGGTCGACGCGGGTGCCGCTGCCGGTGCCGATGACGCGGGAGCGGCCTGGGAGATGGGAGCGTTGAGGCCGAGCAGGGCTACGGCTGCCGCCGCCGCGGCGGCGACGGTGCCTCTGATGCGTGGGCTGTTACGACGGGTCGTGGGTCTGGTGTGTTGCATGGGCGCCTCCCCGATTTCACTGTTACCACCGGTATTTACTGGCTGGTAGCCGACTTGGGAATAGCCCGAACAAGACAAGTGCTCAACTTTCTGGAGGCGATCATGATGACCAACGAAGACGAGCAGTACCGGATCGAACATGACTCCATGGGTGAGGTGCGGGTTCCCGCGCACGCCAAGTGGCGGGCCCAGACCCAGCGCGCCGTGCAGAACTTCCCGGTCTCCGGGCAGCCGCTGGAGTCCGCGCAGATCGCGGCGCTGGCCCGGATCAAGGCAGCGGCGGCCAAGGTCAACGCCGAACTCGGCGTCATCGACAAGGACGTGGCCGACGCCATCCAGGACGCGGCGGCCGAGGTCGCGGACGGGCGCTGGGACGCGCACTTCCCGGTCGACGTCTTCCAGACCGGCTCCGGTACGTCCTCCAACATGAACACCAACGAGGTACTGGCCACCCTCGCCGGGGAGCGGCTCGGCCGCGATGTCCACCCCAACGACCAGGTGAACGCCTCCCAGTCGTCGAACGACGTCTTCCCCTCCTCGATCCACATCGCCGCGACCGGAGCCGTGACCGACGACCTGATTCCGGCCCTGGAGCACCTGGCGGCCTCCCTTGAGCGCAAGTCCGAGGAGTTCGCCGAGGTCGTGAAGTCCGGCCGGACCCATCTGATGGACGCCACCCCCGTGACGCTCGGTCAGGAGTTCGGCGGCTACGCGGCGCAGGTACGGTACGGCGTCGAGCGGCTGCGGTCCGCGCTGCCACGGCTGGCCGAACTGCCCCTGGGCGGCACGGCCGTCGGCACCGGCATCAACACACCGCCCGGCTTCTCGGCGGCCGTCATCGCCGAGGTCGCGCGGGCCACCGGCCTGCCGCTCACCGAGGCCCGCAACCACTTCGAGGCGCAGGGCGCGCGGGACGCGATCGTGGAGACCTCCGGCCAGCTGCGGGTCATCGCGGTCAGCCTCACGAAGATCGCCAACGATCTGCGCTGGATGGCGTCCGGGCCCCGTACGGGACTGGCGGAGATCAACCTCCCCGACCTCCAGCCGGGTTCGTCGATCATGCCGGGCAAGGTGAACCCGGTGATCCCGGAGGCGGTCCTGATGGTCGCGGCCCAGGTAACCGGGAACGACACGACGGTGGCGGTGGCGGGCGCGGCCGGGAACTTCGAGCTGAACGTCATGCTGCCGGTGATCGGCAAGAACGTCCTGGAGTCGGTACGGCTGCTGGCCGCCGCGTCCCGGCTGCTCGCTGACCGTACGGTCGACGGGATCACCGCGAACGCGGAACGGGCCCGCGAGTACGCCGAGTCGTCCCCCTCCGTGGTGACCCCGCTGAACAAGTACATCGGGTACGAGGAGGCCGCGAAGGTCGCCAAGACGTCACTGGCCGAGCGGCGCACGATCCGTGAGGTGGTGCTGGCGGGCGGGTACGTCGAGCGGGGCGACCTGACGGTCGAGCAGCTCGACACGGCGCTCGACGTCCTGCGGATGACACGCCCCTGAGCAGGCCTCCGAAGGTGCTGGCGACCGGAACCGGACGGGCTGATTTCGGCCCGTCCGCGTCCCCTCCGGCGCCCCCGCCTAGGATCTGCGCATGACGGAGCACACGGCGGCGCGCTGGGCGCCAGGAAGTCACATTCTGTGGCGGTACCGGGAGAACGGAGGGCCACACCCGCATATCTGCCGTCCTGTGACGGTCGTGCAGGACACTGACGAGCTGCTCGCCGTGTGGCTCGCGCCCGGGACGGAATGTGTGAAGCCGGTGCTCGCCGACGGCACTCCCGTACACCAGGAGCCGCTGGCCACGCGCTACACCAAGCCGCGCGCGGTGCGCCGCGACCGCTGGTTCGGGACCGGCGTACTGAAGCTGGCGCGGCCCGGTCAGCCGTGGTCGGTGTGGCTGTTCTGGGATCCGGGCTGGCGCTTCCGGAGCTGGTACGTGAACCTCGAGGCGCCCCGTACGCGCTGGTCGGACGGGGTGGACTCGGAGGACCACTTCCTGGACATCTCCGTATACCCGGACCGCAGTTGGCTCTGGCGCGACGAAGACGAGTTCGCGCAGGCGCAGCGGGCCGGGCTGCTGGACGCGAGGCAGGCACGGGCCGTACGGGCGGCGGGCCGGGCCGCGGTCCGGGCCATCGAGGCGTGGGGGCCGCCGTTCACGGCGGGCTGGCAGCACTGGCGGCCTGATCCCGCCTGGCGCGTGCCGGCGCTTCCGGACGACTGGGACCGTACGCCCGCGCATGTGTCCCCATGAGACCCTTGCCGCGCCCCCGTGGGGCAAACGTAGGATCGTCGTCCGCAAGGGCGCGTGCGGGCAGCACGGCAGCAACTGTCGGAGCACACCCGGCATTTGACCGATGTACGTCACTGAGGGGCGGCAGGACGTGGACGAGAGGGACGCCGGGGTGGCTGTGAGGCCATTGGGCAGGTCTGGCGCGTTGGCGTGGAAGTTCCGTTCCCAGGGCACCCATTCGGGGTATCCGACCTGGGGGAGGACTTGCGCCGGGCCGCGCACGACAGGACGTGGGAACGCCGGGCGCGCAGCCCTGGACGGACGGATGCGAAGCGCGTGACGGAGCAGCCCACATCGCACGAGGGTCGACAGTGCGGCACGGCCCAGCCGACCGCCCCCGCGGACACCCGCGGGGCACGCCAGCGATCCCCCAAGCCGTCGGAAGCGCCGGGCGCGCCCGGGGCCCTGGGCATGGCGGCGACACCGTTATCCGCGCACGACGGCGACCCGGCCGCCGAGCACACCCAGCCCGCGAGCCCCGATCCGGCGGACCCGGCGAGCCACCGGGCACGCCCACGCCCGCCGTCGGACGAGCCCACGAGCCCGGCACGGCGGCCTGGCCGGAAGCCGAACGCGACGCCACACCCGAAGGACACCATCCCCACACAGCCCACCACCAGCCCCACGAGCCCCACCAGCCCCAACGGCGCCACCCACCACCCCGAGCCCAGCACCGGGACCGGGACCGGGACCGAAGCCGGGGCCAGGGCCACGACCGGGGCCACGACCGAGGCCGAAACCAAAGCCGCGAGCGAAGCCGGGGCCGGAATCGGCACCGGAGCTGACGCCGACGCCGACGCCGGGGCGTCTCCCGTGCGGAGTGAACCCGACGCGTCGTGGCCAGCGGCCGTCGCGGCAGGCGTGCCAGAAGTACGGGCCGAGCCCGAGGTGCGGGCCGAGCCCGGCGCCGCGGGCGGGCCCGAGGTACGGGCCGAGCCAGAAGTACGGGCCGAGCCCGGCGGCGCGGGCGGGGCCGGCGGTGGCTCGCTGAACGCGGTCCCGGTCGGCGGGCGCGGCGGGCGGCGGGAAGGGGACCGGCTGCGCTTCGTCGGCGCCGCCACCCGGCGGATCGCCCGCGGCATCGACCTCGACGAGATCGTCATGGGCCTCTGCCGAGCCACCGTGCCGACGTTCTCGGACGCGATCCTGGTCTACCTGCGCGACCCGCTCCCCGTCGGCGACGAGCGCCCGGTGGACCCCGTCGTGCTGCGCCTGCGCCGCACCGACCAGCTACGGCTGGTGGACGAGGTGGCCGAGGCCACGGCAGCGGCCACGGCAGCGGCCACGGACACGGCGGGCGACCAGCTGGAGACCGAGCGCGGCGCGCTGTCGCCCGCCCTCCAGCTCCAGCCCGTCGACACCCCCGCGGCCGAGCTCTGCGAGGTACGCCCCGGCGGCGCGCTCGCCGAGGTACTCAGGGGCGTACGCCCGGTCTTCGCCGACGCGGCGGCCGCCGAGACCGCGCTGCCCGAACTGCTCGGCGAGGACTGGACCGTACCGCCAGGCCCGCGCGCGATCCTGGCCCCGCTCCGGGGGCGGCGCCGGGTGATCGGCGCCGCCGTGTTCCTGCGGCGGCCCGACCGTACCGCCTTCGACCCGGACGACCTGCTGGTCGCCGCCCAGCTGGCCACGCACACCGCGCTCGGCATCGACAAGGCGGTGCTGTACGGCCGCGAGGCGTACATCGCGGACGAGCTCCAGCGCACCATGCTGCCCGAGACGCTGCCGCAGCCCACCGGCGTACGGCTGGCCAGCCGCTACCTCCCGGCCGCCGAGACGGCCCGGGTCGGCGGCGACTGGTACGACGCGATCCCGCTGCCCGGCAGCCGGGTCGCGCTGGTGGTCGGCGACGTCATGGGCCACTCCATGACCTCCGCCGCGATCATGGGCCAGCTGCGCACCACGGCCCAGACCCTCGCGGGCCTGGACCTGCCCCCGCAGGAAGTGCTGCACCACCTGGACGAGCAGGCCCAGCGGCTCGGCAGCGACCGCATGGCGACCTGCATGTACGCGGTGTACGACCCGGTCGCGCACCGCATCACCATCGCCAACGCGGGCCACCCGCCCCCCGTGCTGCTGCACCTGGGCGGCCGCGCCGAGGTGCTCCGGGTGCCGCCGGGCGCGCCGATCGGCGTCGGCGGCGTCGACTTCGAGGCCGTGGAGCTGGACGCCCCGGCCGGGGCGACGCTGCTCCTCTATACGGACGGCCTGGTCGAGTCCCGGCTGCGCGACGTGTGGACCGGCATCGAGCAGCTACGGGAGCGGATGGCCGCGACCGCCCGGCTGACCGGACCCGACCACCCGCCGCCGCTGGAGGCGCTGTGCGACGAGGTGCTCGACATACTCGGCCCGGGTGACCGGGACGACGACATCGCACTGCTCGCCGCGCGCTTCGACGGCATCGCGCCCAGCGATGTCGCGTACTGGTACCTGGAGCCGGACGCCTCGGCACCGTCCCGCGCCCGTCGGCTGGCCCGGCGCGCGCTCCAGCGCTGGGGCCTGGAGGAGCTGACCGACTCGGTGGAGCTGCTGGTCAGCGAGGTGGTCACCAACGCCGTGCGCTATGCGACCCGGCCGGTGACCCTGCGGCTGCTGCGTACGGACGTCCTGCGCTGCGAGGTCGGCGACGACGTGCCGCAGCTTCCCCGGCTGCGCCAGGCACGGGCCACCGATGAGGGCGGTCGCGGGCTGTATCTGGTGAACCGCATGGCCAGGCGGTGGGGCGCGACCCGGCTGTCGACGGGGAAAGTGGTCTGGTTCGAGCTCAACCGAGGCTAGGCCTGTCCGCCGGACAGGGCCTAGCCCCCATCGGGGCTCATCCACATGTTGCCGACAGGCCGTCGGCAGAGTTGACTGGCGTGGACTAGCGTTGACTGGAGAAGTGAACGCAACGAGCTGAACGCAGCGACCTGAACGCAGCGACCTGACGACTTTCGTCCGAGGGGATGATCCTCGTGACCGAGACCCCAGAAAAGGTCCCGTACACCACATCCAACTCCGGCATCCCGGTGGAGAGCGACGAGCACTCGCTCACCGTCGGCGCCGACGGCCCGATCCTGCTCCAGGACCACTACCTCATCGAGAAGATGGCCCAGTTCAACCGGGAGCGGGTCCCCGAGCGCGTGGTCCACGCCAAGGGCGCGGGCGCGTACGGGACATTCGAAGTCACCAACGACGTCAGCCAGTTCACCAAGGCTGACCTCTTCCAGCCGGGCAAGCGCACCGAGATGCTGGCCCGTTTCTCGACGGTCGCCGGTGAGCAGGGCTCTCCGGACACCTGGCGGGACCCGCGCGGCTTCGCGCTCAAGTTCTACACGGAGCAGGGCAACTACGACCTGGTGGGCAACAACACGCCCATCTTCTTCGTACGGGACCCGAGTAAGTTCCAGGACTTCATCCGCTCCCAGAAGCGCCGCCCGGACAGCGGGCTGCGCGACCACGACATGCAGTGGGACTTCTGGACGCTGTCCCCGGAGTCCGCGCACATGGTGACGTGGCTGATGGGCGACCGCGGCATCCCGAAGTCGTACCGCCATATGAACGGCTACTCGTCACACACCTACATGTGGGTCAACGGCGGCGGCGAGCGGTTCTGGATCAAGTACCACATGAAGACCGACCAGGGCGTCGACTTCCTGCCGCAGCGCACGGCGGACGAGCTCGCGGGCACCGACGCCGACGTGCACCGCCGCGACCTGTACGAGTCGATCAAGTCGGGGAACGCGCCGAGCTGGACGATGTACGTCCAGGTCATGCCGTTCGAGGACGCGCCCGACTACCGCTTCAACCCCTTCGACCTGACCAAGGTGTGGCCACACGGCGACTACCCGCTGATCGAGGTCGGCCGGATGACCCTCGACAGGAACCCGGAGGACTACTTCATCCACATCGAGCAGGCCGCGTTCGAGCCGTCCAACCTGGTCCCGGGCATCGGCCCGTCGCCGGACAAGATGCTGCTCGGCCGCCTGTTCTCGTACCCGGACACGCACCGCTACCGGATCGGCCCGAACTACGCACAGCTGCCGCCCAACCGGCCACGCTCGCAGGTCCGTTCGTACGCCAAGGACGGCCCGATGCGGTACGAGCCCGCGCGGGTCGGCGCGGTGTACGCGCCCAACTCCTACGGCGGCCCGGCCGCCGACGTCCAGAACTTCGGCGACCCTGCGGGCTGGGCGTCGGCGGGCGAGATGGTCCGCGAGGCGTACAAGCCGCACCGCGAGGACGACGACTGGGGGCAGCCGGGCACGATGGTCCGGCAGGTCCTGGACGACGCCGCGCGGGAACGCCTGATGTCCAACGTCAGCGGGCACCTCGCGCAGGGGGTCACCCGGCCGGTCCTGGACCGGGCGTTCCAGTACTGGCGCAACATCGACAAGGAGCTCGGCGACAGCATCGCCACCCGCGTCAACAGCGCCTGACGCCGCCAACAGCGCCCGACGCTGTCAAACAGCACCTGGCACCGCCAACAACAGCACCTGACGCCGTCAGCGGCACCTGACAATGCCGAGCGTCAGGCCAGGAGACAGGCCCTCAGTCCCCGTCCGGCCAGTCCCCGTCCGGCGCGGACTGAGGCTGAGGGATGCCGTACGTGGGCTCGTCGCTCGGGTCCGGGTCGGGCTGTGTCGGCTCCGGGGGCTCGAACGTCGGCGTCGGCTTCTCGGTCGGCTCGAGCGTCGGCGGCGGAGTGGTCGGGGGCTCCGTCGTCGGCGGCGCGGTCGTCGGAGGCTCCGTCGTCGGGGGCGCGGTGGTCGGGGGCTCGGATGACGGCGTCTCGCTCGGCGTCGGCGACGACGAGCTGCTCGGCGTCGGCTCCTGGGGCGTACGGACCGCCGAGCCCATGCTCGTGTCCAGGTCGAACTTGGTCGGCGCGCCCATCACACCAAAGGTGTACGCGGCCCAGATCTGGGCCGGGAAGCTACCGCCCGCGACGTTGCCCAGACCCGTCGTTCCGGTCATGCCGCGCAGGGAGACCTGCTTGCCGCCCTCGGACGGGGGCGCCTCACCGAAGAGGCCGACCGCGGTGACCAGCTTCGGGGTGAAGCCGACGAACCAGGCGGACTTGAAGTTGTCCGACGTGCCGGTCTTGCCCGCGACGGCCTGTCGGGCGTTGCGTACCGCCGCGCCCGTACCGTCGTTGACCACCCCGGTCAGCACCGAGGTCACGGAGTCCGCGGTGGAGCGGCTGATCACCTGGTCGCCGATCGGGTTCCCGAGGTCGACCTTGCCGCTGATGTGCTCGGCGGAGCGCACCACGGCCGGGTTGACCTTCTTGCCGTGGTTGGCGAAGGTCGCGTAGACCCCGGCCATCTGGAGCGGGCTGGCGCCCATGGTGCCCAGGGCCTGGGCGGGCACGGCCTGCTGGCCCTCGACGTCCATGCCGAGCGTGTCGGCCATCTTCATGACCTTGTCCATGCCGACGTCCACGCCCATCTGCGCGAAGACGGAGTTCACGGATTTGTTCATGGCCTTCTGGACGGTGACCGGGCCGTAGTCGGCGTCGCCCTGGTTCGGCGGCGCGTAGGCGACGTCGCTGCCCTCGACGGGCGTCTCGCTGTCACCGTTGTAGACGGCGTCCGCCGTGATCGGTTCGCCGTCCTGCGTCTCGGCCTCGTGCTCCAGCGCGGCGGCGAGGATCACCGGTTTGAAGGTGGAGGCGGGCTGGTAGTCGGTACGGGTCGCGTTGGACCGGTAGTGCTTGGTGTAGTCCACGCCGCCATACAGCGCGAGTACCTGGCCGGTCTTGGGGTCCACCGAGGCGGCGCCCGCCTGGACGGCCGCGTCGACCTTGTTGCTGTCCGGCTTGAGAGCGTCGGTCAGCTCACCCTTGGCCGCCTTCTCCAGCTGCTTCTGCTTCTTCTTGTCGATGTTCAGGGTGATCGTCCAGCCACCGGCCTCGATCTCGGCCTGGGACACGCCCTTGGCCCGCAGCTGCTGGTTGGCCGCCTCCACCAGGTAGCCGACCTGGCCCTGCTGGCCTGGTACGGGCTTCGGCTCCTCCGGCTCGGGGAACGTCATCCCGGCCCGCGCCCCGGCGTCCAGCCAGCCCTCGCCGACCATGTTGTCCAGGACGTAGTTCCAGCGTTCCTTGGCCAGCTTCTTACCGGTGTCGGTGGCTATCGCCCAGTCGTACTGGTTGGGGGCCTGGAGCAGCGCGGCGAGGTAGGCGCCCTGTTCGACGGTCAGGTCCTCGGAGTCGACGCCGTAGTACGCCTGGGCCGCGGCCTGGATTCCGTAGGCGCTGCGGCCGTAGAACGCGGTGTTCATATAGCCCGCGAGGATGTGGTCCTTGCTCTTCTGCTGGTCCACCTTGAGGGCGATGACCAGTTCCTTGAGCTTGCGGCTGACCGTCTGGTCGTGGGTCAGGTAGTAGTTCTTGACGTACTGCTGGGTGATCGTCGAGCCACCCTGCTTGCCCTGGCCCCTGACGGTGTTCAGCAGGCCGCGGGCGGTGCCCTTCAGGTCGACGCCCTTGTCCTTGTAGAAGGACTTGTTCTCGGCGGCGACGAAGGCGTTCCTGACGTCCTTGGGCATCCGGTCCAGGCCGACGATCTCGCGGTTGAGCTTGCCGGTGCGGGTCAGGATCGAGCCGTCGCTGTACTTGTAGACGTTGCTCTGGAACTCCGCCTCGGCGTTCGCCTCGGGGACGTCGACGTACATGTACAGACCGATGAATCCGGCCATGCCGAGCAGGCACACACCAAGGAACGTGCCGAGCATCTTCTTCCAGGTGAAGAAGCGGCGTATGCCGCCGCGCGCGCCGCCCTGCCGCGCTTGTCTGCCTTCCGCTCGGCTCATTAGCCCGCTGCTCCAGTCACTGTGGTCCCCCGGTCAGCTTTGAAAGCTAACACCGGCGATAGGGACAAACGACATGCGATCCGGTCTTTTGTGGACGTGACAATCAGCACCCGCCCTCAAAGGAACCGACTCCTGAACGCCCCGAAGGGTTGCCCACAACTCGTACATGTGAGCGGTCTCGCACCGGAAACCACGGGCTCCAGCATCGGACACCCGACGTATACACCCCGGGTATACATGCGACGTATACACCCCGTGTACAGTCTCCTGCATGTCCATTGGTCACACCCTGCTCGGACTCCTGGAGTCCGGCCCGCGCCACGGCTACGACCTCAAGCGCGCCTTCGACGAGAAGTTCGGCCACGACAAGCCCCTGCACTACGGGCAGGTCTACTCGACCATGTCGCGGCTCCTGAAGAACGGCCTCGTGGAGGTCGACGGCATAGAGGCCGGTGACGGCCCCGAGCGCAAGCGGTACGCCATCACCGAGGCGGGCATCACCGACGTCGGCGCCTGGCTCGCGACGCCGGAGAAGCCCGAGCCGTATCTGAGCTCGACGCTCTACACCAAGGTCGTACTCGCCCTGCTCACCGGCCGGGACGCCGCCGACCTGCTGGACACTCAGCGCGCCGAGCACCTGCGCATGATGCGCGTCCTCACCGACCGCAAGCGCCGGGGCGACCTCGCCGACCAGCTGATCTGCGACCACGCGCTGTTCCACCTCGAAGCCGACCTGCGGTGGCTGGAACTGACCGCCGCCCGTCTCGACAAGCTCGGAAAGGCGGTCGGCGCATGACCCCCGCCGGTGCCCTCCTCACCGCCCGTGACCTGCGCAAGGCGTACGGCCCGACCCACGCGCTGGACGGCGCGGAGTTCTCCATCCACGCTGGCGAGATCGTCGCCGTGATGGGCCCCTCAGGGTCCGGCAAGTCGACGCTGCTGCACTGCCTCGCCGGGATCGTCACGCCCGACTCGGGCACGATCCTCTACAACGGCCGCGAACTGTCCGCGATGAGTGACGCCGAGCGCAGCGCCCTGCGCCGCACCGAGTTCGGCTTCGTCTTCCAGTTCGGCCAGCTGGTGCCCGAGCTGACCTGCGTCGAGAACGTCGCGCTGCCGCTGCGGCTGACCGGCGCGGGACGCAAGGCAGCCGAGCGCACCGCGCTCGGCTGGATGGAACGCCTGGAGGTCGACGACCTCAAGGGCAAGCGCCCCGGCGAGGTCTCCGGCGGTCAGGGCCAGCGCGTCGCGATCGCCCGCGCCCTGGTCAGCGGCCCTCGGCTGATCTTCGCCGACGAGCCGACCGGCGCGCTGGACTCGCTCAACGGCGAGCGCGTGATGGAGCTGCTCACCGAGGCCGCCCGGTCCACCAACGCGGCCGTCGTCCTGGTCACGCACGAGACGCGGGTCGCCGCGTACTCGGACCGCGAGATCGTCGTACGCGACGGCCGGTCCCGGGACATGGAGCGGGCCATATGACCACGCTGTCACCTCCACCCACCGCGCCCCACGAGTCCCGGGCACCCACGCCCCCCGGCCTAGTCGGATCCTGGCTCCGCGACCTGGGCATCGGCCTACGGTTCGCCGTCGCGGGCGGCCGCGAAGGCTGGTTCCGTACGCTGCTGACCGCCGTCGGCGTCGGTCTCGGCGTGGCCCTGCTGCTGGTCACCACCGCGCTCCCGAACGCCCTCCAGGGCCGCCACGACCGGGAGATGGACCGCAGCGAACTGCGGTACGGCGACACGCTCGACAAGGCGGCGGACGACACGCTGCTCTTCACTCGCGTCGACACCGAGTTCCGGAATCAGAGCGTACGCGGCCGCATGCTCCAGCCCGAGGGCCCGCGCGCCCCGGTGCCACCCGGCCTCAACGCGCTCCCGAAACCCGGCGAGATGGTCGTCTCGCCCGCGCTGCGCGACCTCCTGACGTCCTCCGACGGCGAGCTACTCGCCCGACGGCTGGACTACGACGTCGTCGGCACCATCGCCGACGACGGACTGGTCGGCCCCGGTGAACTCGCGTACTACGTCGGGGCGGACATCCCGGGGGCCTCCCCGGAGAACGGCGCGGACGGCCGGATCGACTCCTTCGGGGAGGTGCGGACCGACCGGCCGATGGGCCCGGTCCTGGTGCTGCTCGTCGTCGTGATGTTCGTTGTCCTGCTGATGCCGGTCGGTGTGTTCATCGCCGCGGCCGTACGTTTCGGCGGCGACCGCCGTGACCGCAGGCTGGCCGCGCTGCGGCTGGTCGGCGCGGACGGCCAGATGGTGCGCAGGACCGCTGCGGGCGAGGCGTTCGCCGGGGCGCTGATCGGGCTGCTGATCGGCGCCGGGCTCTTCCTGGCCGCCCGGCAGCTCGCGGGCCAGGTGCGGCTCGACTACGTCACGGTCTTCTCGCACGATCTGGACCCCTCACTCCTGCTGGTGCTGCTGGTCGCGGTCACGGTGCCCGCGTCGGCGGTCGCGGTGACGCTGTTCGCGCTGCGCGGTGTGGTGATCGAGCCGCTCGGTGTCGTACGTACCGCGAAGCCGTCCCGGCGCCGCCTGTGGTGGCGGCTGCTGCTTCCGGTGGCCGGTGTCGGGCTGCTCTACCCGATGTTCGGGCAGGGCGACGGCAACGGCGACTTCAACCAGTGGATGGTCACCTGCGGAGTGGTGCTGATCCTGATCGGCATCACGGCACTGCTGCCATGGCTGGTCGAGGCCTGCGTCAACCGCCTGGGCGGCGGCGGGCTCTCCTGGCAACTTGCGGTCAGGCGACTCCAGTTGAGCAGTGGCACGGCGGCCCGGATGGTCAATGGCATCGCGGTCGCGGTGGCCGGGGCGATCGCGCTCCAGATGCTGTTCGCCGGGGTCGAGGACGACTACGTCGAGCCGACCGGCGTCGACCGCTCGCAGGCTCAGATGGTCGTCAGCCCGCGCGGTGACAGTTCCGCCACCGAGGGGCTGGCCGAGACCGACAGCAGGCTCCGCGCCGCCGACGGTGTACGGCGCACCATGCCGCACGCCTCCACCTGGGTGAGCGCCAAGCCCACCTCCGAGGACTCCGAAGCCCAGGTCACCGTCGGAAGCTGTGCGGTGCTCGGCCTGATGGCGAAACTGCCGTCGTGCCGCGACGGCGACGTGTTCGCCGTGGACGGCGAGTCCCGCGAGCTGGCCAAGCCGGGCACCAAGCTGTACTTCGAACCGATCTGGGGCTCCGATGACACCGAGGCGCCCCCGTGGACGGTACCCGCCTCGGTGCGCGCGGCCACCGCCGTCGAGGACCCGATGGGCAACATCACCGGCGGACTGCTGGTCACGACCGGGGCACTGCCGCAGGAGGCCACCAGCACCCTCAGGGGCGAGATCTACGTCCAGATCGACGAGTCGGTGCCAGACGTGCGCGAGCACGTACGCAACGCCGCCGCGATGGCCGGGCCGTACACCAGGACGTACGAGTTGCAGGCGACGCAGGTGGACGACGACTTCCGCACCGTCCGCAAGGGCCTGTTCATCGGGGCCACCTGTGTGATGCTGCTGATCGGTGTGAGTCTCCTGGTGTCCCAGCTGGAGCAACTGCGCGAGCGCAAGAAGCTGTTGTCGGCCCTGGTGGCCTTCGGCACCCGGCGCCGGACGCTGTGTCTGTCGGTCCTGTGGCAGACGGCGGTCCCGATCGCCCTGGGCCTGGTCCTGGCGACCGTGGTGGGCATCACGCTGGGCGCCGTACTGCTGAAGATGGCGGCCGCCTCGATCGCGGTCGACTGGGCCGGGGTGGCCGCGATGGCGGGCATCGGCGCGGGCGTGGTGCTCCTGGTCACGGGCCTCAGCCTGCCGCCGCTGCTGCGGCTGATGCGCCCGGACGGGCTGCGTACGGAGTGAGCGCGCCAGCCGGGCTTCCGCCACGGGAGCCCGGCTAAGGGGCGTCTCCCCTAGCCGCCGTCCGCGACCGTCCGCACCGGCAGCGTCCGCAGCGCCACCCGCAGCTCCGCCGCCAGCTCCTCGTACTCCGCCGCCCGCGCCGCCCCCGTACGCATCGCGAGGGCGATCCGTCGCGTGGGCGCGGGCTCCGCGAAGTACCCGGTGAGCAGCTGGCTGCTGCGGCTGGTCTCCACCGTCACCGCGGTGCGCGGCAGCAGCGTCACCCCGAGCCCGCCCGCCACCAGCTGCACCAGCGTCGAAAGCCCCGCCGCGGTCGTGGACACCGGCACATCCCCGCGCCCCGCCTCCCGGCAGATGTCCAGCGCCTGATCGCGCAGACAGTGCCCCTCGTCCAGCAGCAGCAGGTTCAGCGACCGCAGCGCCTCCCGGGGAATCCCCTCCCGCCCGCCGAGCCAGTGGTCGAGCGGCGTGACCAGCACGAAGTCCTCGTCGAACAACGGGAGTTCGCTCACCCCCGGCGCCCCGAGCGGCACCGCGAGCAGCAGCAGATCCAGCCGCCCGGACTGCAACCCGTCAAGGAGCGACGACGTCTGCTCCTCATGCACCTCAAGGTCAAGCTCCGGATACCGCTCATGCACCAGCCGCAGCACGGTCGGCAGCAGATACGGCGCCACCGTCGGGATCACCCCCAGCCGCAGCACCCCGGTGAACGGCCCCCGTACCGCCTCGGCCTCCTCCATCAGCGCCCCCACGGCCGCGAGCACGCCCTGCGCCCGTACCGCGAGCCGCTCCCCCGCGGGCGAGAGCAGCACCTTCCGCGTCGTACGCTCAAGCAGCCGCACGCCGAGCAGTTCCTCCAGCGCCGAGACCGCTCCGGACAGCGCGGGCTGGCTCATGCCGATCGCCGCGGCCGCGTCCCGGAAGTGCAGATGCTCCGCGACGGCCGCGAACGCGCGCAGCTGCGCCAGGCTCGGCTGCTTCACCCGGCTGCTGGCGCCACTACGGGCGCTACCGCGGGCATGGGCATTACTACGGGCATTACTACCGGCCACTGATAACCACCTCCGATCGCGATGACCGAGTCTAGCTATTTCTGCTATCAATGCACGTCGTGTCAAGATCTCCATCCGTCCAACCCTCCCGGAAAGCCCGATATCGGGCTTCCCATGCTGCAAGGAGAGCTGAGTGCTCACTGTCGGTGACAAGTTCCCCACCTACGACCTGACCGCCTGCGTGTCGCTTGAGAGCGGCAAGGAGTTCGCGCAGATCGACCACAAGTCCTACGAGGGCAAGTGGCGCGTGGTGTTCTTCTGGCCGAAGGACTTCACCTTCGTCTGCCCGACCGAGATCGCCGCCTTCGGCAAGCTGAACGAGGAGTTCGCCGACCGCGACGCGCAGATCCTGGGCGTCTCCGGTGACTCCGAGTTCGTGCACCACGCCTGGCGCAAGGACCACGCCGACCTGCGTGACCTGCCGTTCCCGATGCTGGCCGACTCCAAGCACGAGCTGATGCGCGACTGCGGCGTCGAGGGCGCTGACGGCTTCGCCCAGCGTGCCGTCTTCATCGTCGACCAGAACAACGAGATCCAGTTCTCCATGGTGACCGCCGGTTCCGTCGGCCGTAACCCCAAGGAGGTCCTGCGGGTCCTGGACGCGCTGCAGACCGACGAGCTCTGCCCGTGCAACTGGACCCAGGGCGAGAGCACCCTGGACCCGGTCGCGCTCCTCTCCGGCGAGTGAGCGGACGGAACTGAGATGGCTCTCGACGAACTGAAGTCCGCTGTACCGGACTACGCCAAGGACCTGAAGCTGAACCTCGGTTCGGTGATCGGCAACTCCGACCTGCCGCAGCAGCAGCTGTGGGGCACCGTGCTCGCCTGCGCGATCGCGTCCCGCTCCCCCAAGGTGCTGCGCGAGCTGGAGCCGGAGGCCAAGGCGAACCTGTCGGCCGAGGCGTACACCGCCGCGAAGTCCGCCGCCGCGATCATGGCGATGAACAACGTCTTCTACCGCACGCGTCACCTGCTCTCCGACCCGGAGTACGGGACGATGCGCGCCGGTCTGCGGATGAACGTCATCGGCAACCCGGGCGTCGAGAAGGTCGACTTCGAGCTGTGGTCGCTCGCGGTCTCCGCGATCAACGGCTGTGGGCAGTGCCTAGACTCGCACGAGCAGGTGCTGCGCAAGGCGGGCATGGACCGCGAGACGATCCAGGAGGCGGTCAAGATCGCCGCCGTCATCCAGGCCGTGGGTGCCACGCTGGACACCGAGGCGACGCTGGCGGCCTGATCCGCCGCGTCTCCCCTCCCCGTACACCGCTGTACGACGCTGTACGCCGATCGCCGGTCGGGCTCCCTCGAGCCCGGCCGGCGATCGGCGTTGGTGCGTCGGCGCGTCGTGCTCAGGGATTGTTGTTGGTACTGGCGCGTTCCGGGAGGACCGGGGCGACCGCCACGATGGTGGCGCCATGCGGCCCAGGCGTGGCCTTCATCGCCTCCTCGCGCGCGTGGACGCGGAGATAGCCGACGACGGTGTTGATCACCGCCACCATCGGTACGGCGACCACCGCCCCGCTGATGCCCGCGACGAGCGCGCCCGCCGCGACCGCCAGGACGACGGCGAGCGGGTGCACCCGTACCGCGCGGCCCAGGATGAAGGGCTGCAGCACATGGCTCTCGATCTGCTGCACCGCGAACACCACGGCCAGCGCCAGCAGCGCCGTACCGGGCCCCTGGGTCACCAGCGCCACCAGCACCGCCAAGGCGCCGGAGACCACCGCACCCACGATCGGGATGAAGGCGAACAGGAAGATGAAGACGGCGAGCGGGACGGCCATCGGGACATCGAGGAACCAGATGCCGATGCCGATGAACACCGCGTCGATCAGCGCCACGATGACCGTGCCGCGTACGTAGGCGGTGAGCGTCTTCCACGCGCGCGGCCCCGCACCCGCGACGCCGGGCCTGGCCTCGGCGGGCACCAGCTTGAGCGACCACTTCCAGATGGTCTTGCCGTCGTAGAGCAGGAAGAGCGTCGAGAACATCGCGAGCACGATGCCGGTGAGGATCTCCAGCACCACCGTGACGCCCTCGAGTCCCGCCTCGGTGAGCTCCCTGGCGTTGCTGCCGACGGCGTCACTGAGGCTCTTGGCGACGTTGTTGATCTGGTCCTCGGTGACGTGGAACGGGCCGTCGATCAGCCAGTTCTGCATCTCCTCGATGCCGTTCTGGACCTGGCGCGCGAGATTGTCGACGTTCTCCATGACCTGCCAGACCACGAACCAGCCGACCAGACCGATCACCACGAATCCCGTGATGAAGGTGACGGCGGTCGCCAGGCCATGCGGCAGCCCGAACCGGCGCAGCCTGGCCACCATGGGCTGGAGCAGCGCGGTGATCAGCATCGCGGCCACGAAGGACAGCACGACCAGTTGCACCGCGCCGACGATCTTCATCAGCACCCAGACGAGCCCCGCCAGGACGACCAGCCGCCAGGCGGCCTCGGCGGCGACCCGGATGCCCCACGGGATCGCCGTGACCGGGTCGGGCCGCGGCGCGGCGGACGGCGCGGGGGCGGGCGACGCGTAGGCGGGCGGCGCGGACGGCGCGGGCAGCTGCTCGCCCGCGCTCTTGGATTCCCGGTCACCCTTGGGTTCCGCATCCTCCGGCGGAGGCGGCACAGACCCGGGCCGGGCGTCGGCGTACACCTCGTCGTCGTACGAAGCGGTGCCCGGCTCATCCCGGCGCTCAGCCTCGCCCAAGCGCTCGCCGAGTCGGCTCAGCCCCTCACCGAGGCGGCCGAGCCAGCCTGGCACTCTCGACATGATCTTTCCTCTTCCCCCCACCGTTCCCCCTGCGTTCGTGTGGAACCGTACACGCGCGAAGCCCCCCACCGAAGGACGGTGAGGGGCTTCACGAAGTTGAGCGTCCGGCCCGATCGTTCAGATCAGTACCAGTTGTTGGCCTGCCAGAAGCTCCAAGCGCCACACGGACTGCCGTAGCGGTCGTTCATGTAGCCGAGGCCCCACTTGAGCTGAGTGGCCGGGTTGGTCTGCCAGTCCGCGCCCGCGGTGGACATCTTGCCCGCCGGGAGCGCCTGCATCAGACCGTAGGCGCCGGACGACGGGTTGGTCGCCTTGTAGTTCCAGCTGGACTCGTGGTCCACGATGTTGCTGAAGCACTGGAACTGGTCGCCCGGGACGATCTGCCGGGCCATCGACTTGACCTCGGCGATGGAGTACGAGCTCTGCTGCGCGAAGTTGTCCGTCGACGGGGCGGTCTTGGAGCGGGTCTCGGAACGGCTGGCCTTCTCCTTGGCCTCCGCCTCCGCGCGCTCCTTGGCCTCGCGCTCGGCCTTCTCCTTGGCTTCGCGCTCGGCCTTCTCGGCGGCTGCCTTCTTCTCGGCTGCCGCCTTCTTGGCGATCGCGTCCTTGGCGGCCTTCTTGCGCGCCGACTCCTCCGCGGACTTCTGCTCGGCGGAGTCCGCTGCCGCCGCCTGGGCGTCAGCCTGCTGCGTCAGGGACGCGGTCTGCACGGCTGCCTGCTGCCCTGCGGGGATCTCCGCGAGGAGCGTCGCATCGCCAGCCGCCGCCGTGGCCTCCAGGTCGTTGTAGCTGTCGCTGTCGGTGTTACCCGAGGCAACGCCGACGACAGCACCGACGGTGGTGACCGCGGTGGCGGATGCCACTGCGAATCCACGGACCGAAATCCGGCTCACACGCTTTCCTTCCAGCATCGCCCGGTAGGTGACCTTTCGGGCGCAATCGTGCCCCTTGCACTGGCCTCCCCACTGATACACGGTCACGGGAGGCACGGACCCGACGGGCAACCCCCTCACGGGGACGGCCTCTTGAGACACGGGTGGCATACGACGATCGCTATGAAGTTCTGTGGTGCCGCACCGCTGGGGGTGCAGCTGTGTCGCATGCGGGGCCTGACAGTCCCCAGACTCTGCCGGAAACGGATGGCGCGAAGCAATTCCCCGTTGCGTGGGAAAGCTCACACCTCGTTTGTCCCAGGGGTTTTACGGAAACACGCACACGCCACAACGCCGCCCGGCTAAGCTCTCCAGCTTCGCCGGGCGGCGTCAATCACCGTCAACTACCGCGCACCGTCTCAGATGTGACCCTCTTCGAGCATTTCGGTCACCAGTGCCGCGATCTGCGAACGCTCGGACCGCGTGAGGGTGACGTGCGCGAACAGCGGATGCCCCTTCAGCTTCTCGACGACGGCCACGACTCCGTCGTAACGACCGACCCTGAGGTTGTCGCGCTGGGCGACATCGTGCGTCAGCACCACGCGGGAATTCGCCCCGATCCTGGACAGAACGGTCAACAGGACGTTCCGTTCCAGCGACTGGGCCTCATCCACGATCACGAACGCGTCATGGAGCGAGCGGCCCCTGATGTGGGTGAGCGGCAATACCTCCAGCATCCCCCGCGCCGTCACCTCCTCGATCACCTCACGCGAGGTGACCGCTGACAGCGTGTCGAACACGGCCTGCGCCCACGGGCTCATCTTCTCGGACTCGGAACCCGGCAGATAGCCCAGATCCTGCCCGCCCACCGCGTACAGCGGCCGGAAGACCATCACCTTCTTGTGCTGCTGCCGCTCCAGTACGGCCTCCAGGCCCGCGCAGAGCGCGAGCGCCGACTTGCCGGTGCCCGCCCGGCCGCCCATCGAGACGATCCCGACCTCCGGGTCGAGCAGCAGATCAAGCGCGATGCGCTGCTCCGCGCTGCGGCCCTTGATGCCGAACGCCTCCCGATCGCCCCGCACCAGCCGGACGTTGCCCTCCGACGTGACGCGCCCCAGCGCCTTGCCGCGCTCGGACTGAAGCGTCAGCCCCGTGTGCACGGGAAGCTGGGCGGCCTCAGGTACGTACAGCGACTCGCCCTCGAAGAGAAGGTCCACCTGCTCCCCGGAGATGCCCAGTTCGGCCATTCCCGTCCAGCCGGAGTCGGTGATGGCGAGTTCGGCGCGGTACTCCTCGGCGAGCAGTCCCACCGACGAGGCCTTGATCCGCAGCGGCAGGTCCTTGGAGACGACGGTGACGTCGTACCCCTCGGCCTGGAGGTTGCGGGCGACCGCGAGAATCCGTGAGTCGTTGTCCCCCAGTCGATAGCCGGCCGGAAGCACGCCGGGATCGGAGTGGTTGAGCTCGACACGCAGGGTGCCGCCCAGTTCGCCGATGGGGAGCGGAGCGTCGAGGCGGCCGAACCGCACCCGGCAGTCGTCCAGCAGGCGCAGTGCCTGCCGGGCGAAGTAGCCGAGCTCGGGATGGTGCCTCTTCGCCTCCAGCTCTGTCACCACGACGACGGGAAGCACGACTTCGTGTTCGTCGAAACGGGCCAGAGCACCCGGGTCGGCCAGCAGAACGCTGGTGTCGAGTACATAGGTGCGCCTGTCTGGCATACGGCGCTTTGTGCTGGTCACCACGGAAGGACGTACCCCCTCGGCAGAGGTTGGGGAAGCGACGGCGTCGCGGGGGACCGGACCGGGCTCAGGCCACCTTGCTGGGCCGAGCGCCGGCCCTCCGCTTGTCCGTAACGCGTACGGTCCATCGGTTGCAACGGGCCTCCCGGGTGAGCGACCCGGTGCCGCTCACTGAGGTGCGACGCCCCTGGAGCGGGCGTCGACCTGGAAGGGATATGCCCTCGAACACGTGCGGCCATGCAGAGGCATATGACGACGTGAAAGTGAACAGCCTGTGGCGAGGGCGGGCCGAAACGTGCCGCCCTGTGCCGCCCTGTGGCCTAACCGCCGTAGCGGCGGTGGCGGGCCGCGTAGTCGCGCAGCGCGCGCAGGAAGTCGACCTTACGGAAGGCGGGCCAGAAGACTTCGCAGAAGTAGTACTCGGAGTGCGCCGACTGCCAGAGCATGAAGCCCGAGAGCCGCTGCTCACCGCTGGTGCGAATCACCAGGTCAGGGTCGGGCTGGCCGCGCGTGTAGAGGTGCTTGGAGATGTGCTCCACATCGATCAGCTCGGCGAGTTCCTCGAACGAGGTCCCGCGCTCGGCGTGCTCCAGAAGCAGCGAGCGCACGGCGTCGGCAATCTCCTGACGGCCGCCGTACCCCACGGCGACGTTCACGAGTATCCCGGTGTTCCCCACCGTGGCCTGCTCGGCTTCCTTGATCACGGACTGCGTACGAGCGGGCAGCAGGTCCATCGTCCCGACATGGTGGACCCTCCACCTGCCATCGGCCGCGAGCCCGCGCACCGACTCCTCGATGATGCCCAGCAGCGGCACCAGCTCGGCCTCGGGCCGGTCCAGGTTGTCCGTCGACAGCATCCACAGCGTGACCACATCGACGTCCGTCTCGGCGCACCAGCCGAGGAACTCGGAAATCTTCTGGGCACCCGCCTGGTGGCCTTCTGCCGTGGTGCCACCGGCGGCCTTGGCCCAGCGCCGGTTGCCGTCGAGGATGACGCCGATGTGCCCAGGTACCTGCGCGTGGTCGAGGCGTCCTTCCACCCGGCGCGCGTAGAGCCGGTACACCAGGTCGCGCAGGTTCACTCTGTTCAGCCCCTCCGAGCAGATGGCAGGTACGTGCATCCCCCAAGGGCGCCACCTTACCGTCGTACACCCGCACGGAACCCCGTGGGTGCGCTCACGCTCAAGTAGCTTCGTACCCATGAACGACACTTCCCTCTACCGCGCGGCGGGCGACCGCTACGACTCCATCGAGTACCGGCGCACCGGCCACTCCGGCCTGAAGCTGCCCGCCATTTCCCTCGGCCTCTGGCACAACTTCGGCGACGACCGCGGTCTGACCTCGCAACGAGCGATCCTGCGCCGTGCGTTCGACCTCGGCGTCACCCACTTCGACCTGGCGAACAACTACGGTCCGCCGCCCGGTTCGGCCGAGCTGAACTTCGGCAAGCTGCTGGCGCAGGACTTCGCCCCGTACCGGGACGAACTGATCATCTCCACCAAGGCCGGCTATCAGATGCACCCCGGCCCGTACGGCGAGTGGGGCTCCCGCAAGTATCTGATGGCGTCCCTGGACGCCTCCCTGAAGCGCATGGGCGTCGACTACGTCGACATCTTCTACTCCCACCGCTTCGACCCGGACACCCCGCTGGAGGAGACCATGGGCGCCCTGGCCTCGGCGGTCCAGCAGGGCAAGGCGCTCTACGTCGGCATCTCGTCGTACAACGCGGAGCAGACCCGCGAGGCGTCCCGCCTCCTCAAGGACATGGGCGTACGCCCCCTGATCCACCAGCCGTCCTATTCGATGATCAACCGCTGGACCGAGGACGACGGCCTGCTCGACACCCTGGAAGACGAGGGGATGGGCTGCATCTCCTTCGTACCGCTCGCCCAGGGCCTGCTCACCGGCAAGTACCTGAAGGGCATCCCGGAGGGCTCGCGCGCGACGCAGGGCAAGTCGCTGGACCCGAACCTCCTCTCGGAGGAGGTGGTACGCCGCCTCAACGGCCTGAACGACATCGCGTCCCGACGCGGCCAGTCCCTCGCCCAGCTCGCGCTGAACTGGGTGCTGCGCGACGAGCGGATGACGTCAGCGCTGATCGGCGCGTCCAGCGTCCAGCAGCTTGAGGAGAACGTGGCGGCCCTGAACGGCACGAAGCTCACTCAGGAGGAACTCGCGGAGATCGACACCTTCGCGGTATCCACCCCCGGCACCAACATCTGGGCCGACCGAGGCTGAGTAGCTGACCGAGGCTGAACAGAATTCGGGCCGGTCCGTGGGGGGGATACGGACCGGCCCGAGGGGGGGACTTACACCATAACCCTTCGTGAGCGATGCTGCGCACATCACCGCGCAATGACTACGCTCCGAGACCGCCGAGCAACAGTCCGCTGAACGCTCCGGCAAGCATGCAGGGCCCGAACGGCATCGCCGTCTTACGCCCCGCCCGCCCGCGCAGCACAAGGGCGAGGGCATACCCACCGCCGTACAGAACCCCCGCGAAAAACCCGAGCAGCAGCGCGCCCCAGCCGTACCACCCAAGGGTTACTCCCAGCAGCATCGCCAGCTTGACGTCCCCAAAGCCCATCCCACTCGGATGGGCCAGGAAAAGCGCGAAGTACACCCCACCCAGCACCAACCCGCCCCACAGCACTCCCTGCCACGACCCGCCCGCCCCCTCCACCTGCGCGGCCAGGCCAAGCAGCACCAGCGCGGCGGCGGCGAGCGGCAGGGTGAGCACGTCAGGCAGCCGGTGTACGGCGTGGTCCACGACGGCGAGCAGTACGCCGAACGGTACGAGCGCCAGCCACACCAGCGTCTCCGGCCGGACCCCGACCGCACCAGCCAGCGCGGCACACAGCACGGCGGTCAGCGCGGCGAGCACGGGCGTGCTGGGCCCGAAGGCCCCGGACCCGGCCCCGACCCTGCCCCCGGCCCGCGCTCCCGCGTCCGCTCCCGCCTCCACCCCACAGTCGCGACACCACGCGCCGCCGACCCAGCCGCGCGCCAGCCCTCCCGTGAGGTCGTGCCCGCGCGGGCACGACGCACGCCAGGGCTCCCCGGGGGCGACGGCCAGCCGATGCGCCGCTCGCGGAACCAGCCGCCCCGCGACCCCACCCCACACGGCGGCGACCCCAACAACGCTCAACAGCACGGACACCCGCCCGACGCTACCCCGGGGCCCCCGGCCCCCACATGGGCCCGGGGGCCCAACACCCCAGCAACTCCGCGGCTGCGCCTCCGCCGACGAAAGTCAGCCGACGAAGGTCAACCGGCGCAGGTCAACCCGGCGAAAGTCAGCCGCGCTGGGCCGACGAAAGTCAGCCGCGCTGGCCGCAGACGGCACCGCGCGGCCCCCTCCACCGCGCGGTGCCCCACCGCGCGACTTTGCCTACGCGAATTGCACTGGTCTGAACCTACGTGATCGCTGGGGCCGGTATCGACCCCACCGCATAACGATGCGGTCACGCCGCCGACCGACCCTTGGCGCGCAGGATCTCCTCCATGTAGGTGTCACCCCACGCACCGAGCGACTCCAGCGCCGCGTTAAGCGCCACCCCCAGCGCGGTCAGCGAGTACTCGACGCGGGGTGGCACTTCCCGGTAGACCTCCCGGTGCACGACACCGTCCGCCTCCAGCTCCCGGAGCGTCTGGATGAGCATCTTCTCGGTGATCCCCCGCACGCCGCGCCTGAGCTGACCGAAGCGCAGGGTCCCCGCGTCGTGCAGCGCCCACAGGATGAGCGCCTTCCACTTGCCGCCTACGACGTCCATGGCGGCGTCCACGCCGCAGGTGTAGGCCCCACCGCCCTTCTTCTCGGCTTTCTCGGCCTGCTCGGCCTGCTCGGCCTGCTCGACGTTCTCCGCCTTATCCGCCGACACCGGCACCAACTCCCCTACCCAGCCCAGCCGTACTTACCGATTCGGCAGTACTACACCCCACTCCCCCTCACTCCCGCCACGCCTTTTCGCGCAGCAGCCGCAGCCCGTTGAGCCCCACGAGCACCGTCGACCCCTCGTGCCCCGCCACGCCGAGCGGCAGCGGCAGGTGCCAGACCAGGTCCCACGTCACCAGGACGACGATGAAGGTGCCCGCGATCACCAGGTTCTGGATGACCAGCCGACGGGCCCGGCGGGACAGCTCCACCGCCCGTGGTACGGCGGCGAGTTCGTCCCGTACCACCACCGCGTCCGCGGTCTCCAGGGCGAGGTCAGAGCCCGCCCGTCCCATCGCGACGCCGGTGTGCGCCGCGGCGAGGGCGGGGGCGTCGTTGACGCCGTCGCCGATGACCAGGGCTCGGTGTCCCGCGGCCTGGAGCTCCTGGACGGCCGCGGCCTTGTCCTGCGGCAACAGCCCGGCCCTGACCACACCGCCGCTGGCGATCCCGGCCTGCGCGGCGACCGCCGCGGCGGCCTGGGGGTTGTCCCCGGTGAGCAGGATCGGCGCGGTACCCGTGAGCTGGGCGAGAGCGGCGACCGCGGCGGGCGCGTCGGGACGCAGCCGGTCAGCGAGACCGAACCGCCCGGCGGGCGCACCGTCTACCAGGACCTGTACGTGGGTGACAGCGGCGGCGTCCACGGCGGCGTCCGCGCTCACGTCACCCCCATCCATCGGCGCCGAACCCACCGACACCAACCGCCCGTCAACCCGCGCCACCACGCCACGCCCCGGCGTCGAGGTGAAGTTGGCGGCCACGCGCAAGGCCAGCCCGCGCTCCTGTGCCGCCCGCACGATCGCGCGGCCGAGCGGGTGCTCGCTGGCGTACTCGGCCGTCGCGGCGAGGGTGAGCAACTCGTCCTCGGAGAAGCCCGTTTCGGGGTGGATCTCGGTGACGCGGGGCGTACCTTCGGTCAGCGTTCCAGTCTTGTCGTAGACGACGGTGTCCGTCTGGCCGAGGCGTTCCATCACCACGGCCGACTTGATCAGCACCCCGTGCCGCCCCGCGTTGGCGATCGCCGAGAGCAGCGGCGGCATGGTGGCGAGCACCACCGCGCACGGCGAAGCGACGATCATGAACGTCATGGCCCGGAGGAGCGCGTCCGCCAGCTCCGCGCCGAAGGCGAGTGGCACGCCGAAGACCGCGAGGGTCGCCACCACCAGGCCGACCGCGTACCGCTGTTCGATCTTCTCGATGAACAGCTGGGTCGGCGCCTTGGTACGGGACGCCTCCTCGACCATCGCGACGATCCGCGCGATGACCGTGTCGGACGGGTCGCGTTCGACGCGCACGCGGAGCGCTCCGGTGCCGTTGAGGGTGCCCGCGAAGACCTGGTCGTCGGGGCCCCTGTACACCGGCAGCGGCTCGCCGGTGATGGTGGCCTGGTCGACCTCGCTCGTACCGTCCAGGACTCGTCCGTCGGCGCCGATCCGCTCGCCTGGGCGGACCAGGACCTCGTCCCCGACGGCGAGTCGGGCCGTGTCGACGACCTCCTCGCCGTGTGGGGTGGCGTGTGGGGTGGCGTGTGGGGTGATACGGGTCGCGGTGGTCGGAGCAAGGTCGAGCAGGCCACGTACCGAGTCCTCCGTACGCGCGGTGGCCAGCGCTTCGAGCGCGCCCGACGTGGCGAAGATGACGATCAGCAGCGCGCCGTCCATGTACTGCCCGATGGCGGCGGCGCCGAGTGCCGCGACGATCATCAGCAGGTCGACGTCCAGGGTCTTCTCGCGTAGGGCCTTCAGCCCTTCCAGTGCGGGCTCCCAGCCGCCGGTGACGTACGCGACGGCATAGAGCGGCCCCCAGATCCAGCCGCTCGCGCCCATCAACTGGAGCGGCAGCGCCACCAGGAACGCGACGGTCGCGGCGGCGGCCCACCGCGCCTCGGTGAGGGCGAGCACGCGGGTGCGGCGGACGAGGGTGCGGTTCGGTGAGGGTGAGGCTGAGGGTGGCGCGCTGACGGGGGTGGTGGCGGCCGTGGGCGGAGCTGCGGGCATGACGAGAGAGACCCTTCGCGGGCAGGGGCGGGGGACTCTCTCAGCTTACAGGAATGCATGAACAGCTCTTCATGCATTTGCTTCGATTCTTCATGCCGATACTTCGTGTCGATACGATGAACCCATGGGCCACGGAGTCGACCAGCAGAGCACCACCCGCGAACGCCTGGACACCGTCGGCGCCGACGACGTCGCGGCGACCCTCCAGGCCCTGGCCACGCCCTCCCGGCTCCGTATCCTCGCCCGCCTCCAGGAGGGCCCGTGCGCGGTGAGTGAGCTGGCCGAAGCCGCCGGAATGGAGCAGTCCGCCTGCTCCCACCAGTTGCGGCTACTGCGCAACCTGGGCCTGGTCAGGGGCGAGCGGCAGGGCCGTTCCATCGTCTACGCGCTGTACGACCACCATGTGGCGGAGCTGCTCGACCAGGCACTGTTCCATGTCGAGCACCTGCGCCTGGGGCTGCACGACGAGCACACGTAGGCGGAAGAGGGAGGAACGGCAGGCGCTAACGGCAGGCGCTACACGGGCTTCCTGGCGTCGACGCTACGCGGGCTTCCTGGCGTCGAACAGAACCCGCGAACTGTGCGCCACAAACGGCCCGTCGGCCTGGATCCGCTCATGCAGCTCCCGTAGCCGCACGCCGTACTTCTCCACCGTGAACCCCGGGACCATCCACACCACCTTGCGCAGGAAGTGCACGACCGCCCCCACGTCGTGGAACTCCATCCGCAGCCACTCCATCCGCACATCGACGACATCGAGCCCGGCCGCCTCAGCCTCGGCGCGTTCCAGCTCCGGGTGGCGGGCGCGGCGGATGTTCTCCGGCTGCGGCCCGAGGAAGTACTCGACGAGTTCGAAGACGCTGGCCGGGCCCACATGCTGGGCGAAGTAGGTACCGCCGGGGCTGAGCAGGCGCGCGACCTCGGCGAAGTACGGCTTCTGCGGGTGGCGGCTGACCACCAGGTCGAAGGCCCCGTCGGCGAACGGAAGCGGCGGCTCCTCGGGGGCGGCGACCACGGCCGTACCGAGCGGGTGCAGCCGGGCGGTGGCCTTGGCGAGGTTCGGCGGCCAGCCCTCGGTGGCGACGCACAGCGGCGGTCGCTTCGGTACGCCCGCGAGTACCTCGCCGCCGCCGGTCTGGATGTCCAGCGCGGCCTTGGCCATCGCCATCCGCTCGCCCATCCGGCGCTGGTAGCCCCACGAGGGCCGGGCCTCGCTCGCGCGGCCGTCGAACCAGGAGAAGTCCCAGCCCGCTACCGGGGCGGCCTCCGCTTCGGCGACGAGGTCCTCGAAGCTGGTCATACGGCGATCGTCGCAGGGGCGGCGCGCGGTCGCTACCCGGATTTCGCGTGGCCTCGCGCCTCCGACTCCGCGCGGCCTCGCACCCCCGACCACGCGCGGCCTCGCACCCCCGCCGCCCCGCGCCTCACACCGGCTGGCCCACCGGTCGTACCACCACCGTGTTGACGTCCACGCCGCTGGGCTGGTTGATCGCCCACACCAAGGAGGCGGCGAGCTCGTCGGCGGTGAGCAGCTGCCCGTCCGGGAGGTGGCCCAGGCCGTCCCAGAACGGCGTCTCCACCCGCCCCGGCGCGATCAACGTGACGCCGACGCCGTCGCTCGTGACCATCCGCCTGGCGTTCTCGGCGAGCCCGGTCAGCGCCCAGTTGGTCGCGCCGTAGAAGTTGCCCGGCGTGTGCACGATGCCCGCCACGCTGCCGACCAGCACGACCCGGCCGCGCGTCTGCTTCAGGTGCGGCAGGGCGGACCGGATCAGCAGCGCGGGCCCCAGGACGTTGGTCAGCACCATCTCGCGCCAGCCCTCGGGGTCGGCCGCGTTGCCAGGGAGAGTCAACAGCTCGACAGATGAGCCAAGTTGCTTTGCAAACGCACTCAATCGGCCCTCGCCGCGCCCGGTGACGGCCACCCGGTACCCCCTGATCGATGAGCTGCCGGGCGGCGGCGGCACCGATGCCGCTGCCGCCGCCGGTGATGAGCGTGACGGGTGAGCCGCTACTCATGGACGACCTCCGAACAGGGCGGCGCCCAGGGCCTGTTGCCCTGGAGCTACCTCGTAGCCGGGAGTGCATCACTTTGAGCGCGCTTGAAGTCAAGGCCCGAAAGGCCGCTCGCCTTCAGTCGGAAACCGCGACCGAGTCCACGATCGCGTCCACCTCATCCGAAGTCAGCTGACCAGACACGTAGTTGAGCCGTACGAGAAAGAACGTCCGCTTCCCCTCCGCGGCGACCACGTCCGTACCCAGAACCCTGGCGCCCTTCCGCGCCAGCCCCTCGCCTCCACCGGGCGACTCCCGCTCCGGGTAGTCGATGCGGAAGACGTCACCCGGGACGCCCTGGTGCTCGACCTTCCCGAAGCGCTGCGTACCGCCGCCGAACGTGTACGTACGCCGGGCGTCGTGCGCCGCGAAGGCGACGCTGCTGGCGGTGGAGAAGTCCCGCCTGACCGAGAGCCTGCCGACGGGGGTGCCACCTTCGTGGAGTTCGGCGACGGCGTCGAGGTCGCCGGTCGGGTCGGTCTGCTGCCAGGTGGACGGGAAGGTGACGGAGACCTTTCCGGCCGTGAGGGTGTTCTTGGCGACGGACGCACGACTGCTGTCGCCGCTGTCGCCGCAGCTGGTGGCGAGTACACCGACGGCGAGTGCGGCACCGATGGCTGCCGCCACCGTACGACGCTTGCTGCTCCTCATCACGCGTCCTTCCGGTCCTGCTGGTCCCTCACTAGCCGCAGATCTCGCTGCGCTGGTACCTGCGGTTGTCGCCCTGAGGCATGCCAAGGTAGTCCCCGGACCTGATCGTCGCGGTGGTCTCGTTGATCGTCCGGTCGAAGCCCAGGCTCGCCATGGCGTTGAGTTCGAATCCGAAGCTGGCGCTGTCCTCGACTGAGTCGTACGTCGCCCGGGTCGTCTTGGCATGCTCGAACAACGGGTTGCCGAACGCGTCAGCGCGGTCCGGGCGGGTCGTGGGGGCCGGGTCCATGAAAGCCGTCTCGAAGGGCTTCGCGGCGTGGTCCGGGTCGTTCAGCCACCGCTCGGCGACGGCGCGCATCGCGTCGCCTTCGGGGCCTTTGGGGATCTCGAGGGTGGTGGTGACGACCTCGGTCTCTCCCATGTTGGCACCCACGCCCACGCCCACGCCCAGGCTGCCGCTTCCACTGGCGTCACCCCCATCTGCGCCTTCGCCGCCTTCGCCATCCGGCAGGGTGACCCCCGCGTCCGCGCGCGCCTTGGTGTCCACAGTCCGGGTGATGACGATCTTCTGCAGGTCGCCGTCGTCCTGGCCCCGGGTGACACCGATCGCGCCGTTACGCGTATGCCCCGCGTACGCCCCGGCCTCGGCGACGCCCGCGTCCAGCTCGGCGCCCAGTTCGCCGCGGAGTTGGAAGGCGTACGTCTCGGTCGTCGTCTTCGCCTTGGCGTCGTCGGCCGTCGTGACGCTGCTCGCGACCTCCAGTTTCCCGGAGGCGCCGACTTCCAGGTCGCCCAGGGCGGGTCCGGCGAGGTTGGCTTCAACACCGGCGTTGGTCTGGACTGTGCGGAAGCTGACGCGGTTGGCGTCCATCTCGCGTTCGAGCCGCTCGCGGATCTCCTTGTTGCTGCCGGAGACATGCTCACGGTAGGTGTCCCGGATGATCCGCCAGCCAGGTTTGGTCCAGTTGCTCTGGTCCGCCTCGTGCAGGCGCCGCAGGTCGCCCTTGAACCTGTCAGCCTCTTCCTTACTGTCAAAAACCCAGGTGTCGCCCTCGCTGAACTCGAGCCCGCCCCCCACCTTCACCGTGCCGCCTGCGCCACCGCCTGCGCCACCGCCTCCGTCTCCGTTTCCGTCTCCGTTTCCGCCTCCGCCTCCGCCTCCGCCGAGATCGGCCTTAGCACCGAACCCGGCCTTGAACTCCAGCCCGGCGCTGACCCCGTCCGCGAACGTCATCTGGTACTTCTTCGTATGCGTAGGCTCGCCGTTCGGCCCCTCGACGTTGAACTCTTCCATCCGGAACTGGTGCTTGTCGCCGACCGTGAACCAGAGGACCTTGGCCTGGTTGCTCACCGTCTCCGTACTGCTGCCGACCTGACAGTCGGTGGGCCGGTAATCCTCATCGGTCCTGCCACCGCCATCCGCCTGATCCCCACTGCCACCACCGTCACCATCGCTACCACCACAACCTCCCCCGCTCTGGCCGACGATGGAGAGCACGGCGCAATGGGCGCGCTCCGCGACGACCGCACCGGTGGGGGTGGCGAACGCTGCCACGGCGATGGCCGCGATGAGAGCGAGCACGGCGGCGTACTCCAACGTGGCGGCTCCCGCGTCACGTAAGCGCCCCATTCCCCCCGCCATCCCCCTCTCCCTCCCTTTGCCTCTCCCTCTCGCCCCGCTGCCGCGACGCCCTGAGGCTAGGCAACGTCCGGGCCCACGGTCTTGAGCCCGTAGACCCAGCGCCCGACCTACCGGGCCCACCGGACCTAGAGGAGCTGAACGGGGGGCGAGTCACCCAAGCACCAGCGCGGCCACCACTGGTGCCGCGTCGACCACCGGGCGGTCTATGCAGGTCAGGCCCACCGTGACCAGAGTTATCCACAGGCCTGACGGGACAGCTGCGTCTGAGGGCACACTGAGGGCATGACGGAGCTACGGGAGTTGGCTCAGGGGGGTGTACTGCTGACCGCCCGGGCGATCGAGGCGGGTTGGGGCCGACACAGGCTCAATCGACACCTGTGCAGGGACGGTTGGGTGCCGCTGCGCCGGGGGGCGTGGGGTGAGCCAGGACGGGAGGTGGACCTGGGGCTCCGGCTGCGGGCCGTGCAGTTGGGCAAGCCTCATCTGGTGGCCAGCCATCGCTCCGCCGCCGCACTGCACGGCATCGAGCTGCTCAACGAAGGAGAGCGGGCGAGGGAGGGGCATCAGAAACTGGAGTTCATCGACGTCACCAAGAAGGGCAGGCCGACCGGCCTGCGTCTACACCACATGTCTCTCCACGCAGGGGATGTACTGCGAGGAGGTGGCGGACTGCTCCACACCTCCGCCGCGCGAACCGTCGCCGACCTGCTACGACAGGGCCCCAGAGACGAGGCCCTGGTCGCCACCGAGTCCGCGCTCACCCCACGTACGTTGCCCTGGGGCCCACGCCCCGCACTGGTGGAACTACGGGAGGTCGACTACGCACTCGCGGCACCCGGGATACGCGGCAGCCGCCGCGCCCTCAAGTGGCTGAACCTGGCCAACCTCGCCGCCCAGTCACCGGCCGAGACGGTAGCGCGGCTACGGATACACGAGGCGGACCTGCACCCAGAGACGGGCGTCGTGCTCCATGTACCGGGTGGACGACGGCGCTACCCGGACTTCTTCTTCCGGTCGGCGGGGCTGGTCGTGGAGATCGAGGGCTACCGCTGGCACGGCTCCCGCCAGGCGCACCGCGCCGACATGGCGCGCTTCAACGAGCTCATACGATGCCCAGGGGTGCGGTACGTGCTGCGGTACGGCGCGGCGCACGTCTTCTGGCGGCCGCAAGAAATGATCGCGGAGATCCGCCGAACCCTCGCCGCGTCCCCCTCGGCCTGACCCGTGGGGCATGTGGCCGTGGGCGTGTGGGCGGCGGCCCACGGCGCCCCACCCCACCACCACCCCCACCACCACCGACCGCACCGCGAACCGTCGCCCTGCTGGCCGCCGAGGTTCCCTAGCTCGGAGGTCTCAGGTCTCAGATCTCAGGCCTCAGGCCTCAGGCCTCAGGTCTCAGGTCTCAGGTCCCACCCTCAGCCCTCCAGGACGCCCAGCTGCTGCATCAGGCCCATGTCGTCCACGTTCCACCAGCTCTCGGCTATCTTCCCGCCCACGCAGCGGAAGGTTCCGTGCCCGGTGCCCGCGACATCCCGGTTGGTGGCCGCGATGTCCTTGTACTCGCCAACGTGCTTGCCCTTGAAGGAGAACCGCACGCAGACCTGGTCGCCTTCAGCAACCATGCTCTCGACGGTGACCTGGGGCCCGAAGGCCCTGAAGATCTCCTCGTTCTCCCGCTTGGCCTGTTCGAGACCGACGTCGTAGGACGACAAGGACGGGTCGTGCTCGCGGTAGTCCGCCGTACACAGCGCGTCCGCGGCGTCCGTGTCGCCGCCGTTCACGACCTCCTCGAAGAACCGCGCGACCATCCCCTTGTTGAGCTGCTCGTCCCGTACGACATCCAGATCCGTGAAGGAGGGCATCCCGTCACACAGCGCCACCATCTCCCGGAAGATCCGGTCGGTCTCCGGAAGGTTCGAGTTCTTCATCGCCTCCTCGTACGAGGGGAACTCCACGATCTCCACGACGTGCGACGCGTCCGCGCGGTCCTGGCCCATGATCGCGTGGGTGGCGGTCCGCTTACCCTTGGTGGCCTCAGCCCAGCTGTCCATCAGACGGTTCAGCTCGTCTGGGTGGCTTGTCTTGCAGTCGATGACCTGCACGAATGTCATGACGCTCATCTCCTAAGTGCCGGAGCATCCCCCTCCCCTTCAGGCTATGCCTGTCCCGGCACCGTGTCGTGGGCGCGCCTCTAGCGCCCATTCCGCACGGTGCACGAGCCTTGTCAGCCCAGCTGAGGGCACCCTATTGTCACGGACAGAAAGCGCTTTCTTGCGGCGGATACGACCGATCCGACTGCTCCGGCTACCGGCCTCGAAGGTTCAGGGTTCGAAGGTTCAGGCCACCCATGTCCGGGCCTGGCGACCTACCCAGCGACACCCCTGACGTAGACCACGGCACGTAGATCAGCACGCCCAGCATCAGTCGACGACGACAAAGATGAGATGAGCGAGGCGAGATGAGACGCCCAACGAAGCGACCGATCAAACGACCAGTCGCCCTGCGACAACCCCTACGAACCCTGCGACCCCAACGCCCCCTGCCACCCCTGCGACTCCATGCGGCACTGACCACCCTGGCCCTGGCCCTCGCGGCCGCGACCGGCGTGGTCCTGTCGATGCCCGAGGCATCGGCAGCGCCCAGCAACGCCAGCGGCTACGCGACCCAGAACGGCGGCACCACCGGCGGCGCCGGAGGCCAGACCGTACGGGCCACCACGGGAACCGCGATCCACGCGGCCCTGTGCGGCCGGGCCAGTAGCAGCACCCCGATCACCATCGAGGTCGAGGGGACCATCAACCACGCCAACACCAGCAAGGTGTCGGGCGGCAGTTGCAATACCGCGGACGGCGTCATCGAGCTCAAGCAGATCAGCAACGTCACGCTCGTCGGAGTCGGCAACGGTGCCGTATTCGACCAACTGGGCATCCACATACGCGAGTCCAGCAACATCATCATCCAGAACGTGACCGTCCAGAACGTCAAGAAGTCGGGCTCACCCACATCCAACGGCGGCGACGCCATCAGCATGGAGCGCAACGTCCGCAACGTCTGGGTCGATCACGTCAGCCTGCTGGCGTCGGGCGGGGAGTCGCAGGGGTACGACGGCCTGTTCGACATGAAGGACAACACACAGTACGTGACCCTGTCGTACAGCACCCTGCGCAACTCCGGCCGCGGCGGCCTGGTCGGTTCCAGCGAGAGCGACGTCTCCAACAGCTACATCACGTACCACCACAACCTGTACGAGAACATCGACTCCCGCGCACCTCTGCTGCGTGGCGGAACAGCCCACATGTACAACAACTACTACGTGCAGCTGAACTCTTCGGGCATCAACTCCCGCGCCGGAGCCCGCGCGAAGGTGGACAGCAACTACTTCAAGGACTCCAAGGACGTCCTGGGCACCTTCTACACCGACGCGGCCGGCTACTGGCAGGTCAGCGGCAACACCTTCGACAACGTGACCTGGTCCACCCCCGGCGACAAGAACAACCCAGCAGGCCCCAACCCCCAGTCCAACACCACCGTCAACATCCCGTACGCCTTCAGCCTCGACCAGTCCAACTGCGTGCCGAACATCGTGAGCGAGACGGCAGGCGCCAACAAGGACCTACGAGAGTCAGACGGCAACTGCTCCCCCCAGAACCCAACTCCAACCCCAACTCCAACTCCGACGCCGACGCCGACCCCCACTCCGACCCCGGGTCCGACCGACCCCGGCGGGACCAACCTCAGCATCGGGGCAGGCTCCGACGGCTCAAGCAAGGCCAGCGGAACGAGCTACGGCGACGTCCGCGACGGCGACATGAACACCTACTGGTCACCGACAGGCTCGACCGGCTCCATCTCGATCAAGTGGGGCTCCGCCACCACCGTATCCAAGATCAACATCCGCGAGGCCTCAGGCGCCACAGGCAACATCGGTTCCTGGCGGGTCATCAACCACGACACCGGCACCGTCCTGACCACCGGCAACGGCGCAGGCGTCATCACCTTCCCCCAAACCACCCTGCACAAAATCACCTTCAACATCACCAGCTCATCCGGCACCCCAAAAATCGCCGAGTACGAGACCTACGCGAACTAACCCGCAGCACCCCGCACCCCGCACCCAACACCCACCGGTGCTGAGTGCGGGGTGATCGGGGTGGGCCGGGGCGGTGTCGGGGGCGCCCCGTGTCCGTGAGGGCACAGGGATGGCCGCCCTCTAGTCTCGATGGTCGCGGGGCCGGGCCGGCTGTCAAGGGCGCTCCCTTTGGTCGCGTCGGCTGCGCCGATTCCGCTGTCGCTCCACCCTTGACATCCGTCCCGTCCCCGCTATGCAGGCTGTGGGAGGGCGGCTCAGGGGAGGCGGCGGGCAGCGCTTCGGGAGGGGCTGGCGTTTCGCTGCCGGGTGCGGACTGGTTGTTGGGGCGCACGAGGGGGGATGGGCGGTCCGACACCGGCTCAGCGACTGCGGGCGGTGGGGGTGACCGGCGCGCACGAGGGGCGGGGTGGTCCGACACCGGCTCAGCGACT
>NZ_WHOM01000064.1 GCF_009739465.1 Streptomyces apocyni | reverse complement strand
ACGCGGCCCTTAGTTTTGCGATTGATTTTCCTGACGGAAAATCGGTGTTGTTTGCTGAGGGGTTGGAATTTGGCCGCTGGCGCGGCCCTGTTGGAATTTCCTGAGTGGGAGTTATGTTCGTTGCGTGGGTGTCGGGTTGATGCGCCTGACGGCGCACCTGTTTCTTTTCCTACTCTAGCTGTTTTGTATTTTCGGTGTTCAATTTGCGCGCCTGGCGGCGCCTGTGTATTCCTTGTTCTTGGTTCGATTCTCCTAATTGATGGCACGTGAAGTGGCTTGGTTTTGGGCGAAGTTGGGTGGTGAGCGCCTGGCGGCGCCAGGTGTGCTTAAGGTTTCTTTTGGGTGCTGGTGGCCGGGGCTAAGCTCAAGTCCGCTTTGAGAGAGGTTGTGTGACGTACAGTCTGGTAACTTTGGGTGTCCCTCTTGGTTCCTTCGAGGCGCCGGTTATCACTGTCTGGGCAGCGCTTGGCGGCCGGGCATAACTGAATGACCGGCTTTCGTGCTCGTATCTGCGCTCTGCTCGCGCCACTGAGCTGGAGGTGCCTTTGGGTGCCTCGGCTCTGGGGCGGATGTGTCCTCAGTGCGCCGCGTGCGGCTCGCTGCTCGTGCGGGCACTGGACTGGGCGTCCCCGCCCCGGCCCGCTCGCCGGGCTCGTGCCCGCGGTGGGCAGTCAGCTCACCCTCCAGCGCCGACTTCAGCCGCTTGGTCAACTGCCGCAGCAACCCGCCCTCCCCGACCAGGCTCACCCCACCAACCCGGGCCTGCGCCACCAACTCGTCCAGCAGGGCACCGTCCACAGCACCCGTGGCATCCACGACGGCCTCACCGGCCTCGATGCCACTCTCAACGTCAGTACGGCGGCCCGTCCTAGCCAAGCCCTCCCTCCCCTTCGACCTGTCGGCGGAGCGGACCGGGCCTGGCTGGGTCGAGGCCCTCCGTGGCGGGCCGTTCACTACTCACGGGTTGGCCCGCCGTCGGGGTGTCAGCCGAAGGCATGGAGGATGGTGTCGATGATCGCGCGGATTCCGTCCCAGTCCTCGTCACCGTTGCTGTTGCCGGTTAGGGCTGCCTCCGCCTTCTGACGGAAGCGCTTCTGCGCGGCCTTCTTGTCAGCGTCGGACAATGCCCCCTGGCGGCGCCCCAGTTTGGCGACCAGGCCGCCCCACTGCACAGGCATCAGCGTGCCGTCGTCGCCGGTCAGCACGTCCCGGCCGAAGTACAGTTCCAGGGATCCGGCCGCCCCGTTGACGTTGGTTGACGTGAGACGGCCGGTGTCCGAGTCCCGGGCAGGGTAGGCGGCCAGAAAATCCAGCGGCGGGTAGTGCAGCACGCGGCAGGACTGCGGGTGCTCGCGGGCTTTGAGTTTGTCGAGCCCGTCGTGAGCGGCGGTGTCGTTGTCGGCGATGGCGACGAAGCGGTTCGCGACGCCGGCCACGATGAAGGCATTCACGGTCTTGCCCAGTGCACTGACGTTGCGTTCTGCCGGGGCGAGGTTGAAGTCCATGAAGTTGACGAAGCCGACCAGGTGCGGGTGGGTGACCCGCATTCCCAGCTTCAGGAGGCTGGCATCGGTGCTCCCCTCGGTGAGTACGAGCAGAGGCGCGTTTTGGGCGACCTCCGCCAGTTGGTCGAGCCGGGCCCGGCTCGCGACCGGCTGGTGCGGCCCGAGGGCGGTGCAGTCGCAGTCGAGCTCCGTCAGGTCCAGGCCAGCCAGCGCGTGCCTGGGGCTGGTTTCCAGCAGCAGGCTCAGCAGGCTGCGGGTGTCCATGTGCCCGCGTAGCGCCTCGATGAGCGCGTTCAGACTCTCCCAGCGCTGAAAGAGCTCCAAGTCGCCGCTGTCGAGTTCTAGGTCGGCGCTGTTGGTAGCCAGGAGGGCGCGCAGCTCGTCGAGGAAGCCGTCACGGGCCGGGATGGGGCTCGGGAGACCGTCAGCCCGCGGCTGGTCGGTAAGGGAGCCGAGCCCCGCAGCAAGGTCGGTGCGTGCACGGTCGGGGGTGATCCCCAGGGCGTGGAGGCGTTCAAGGAGGACACGGGCGGTCGTGAGGTAGCCGCAGCGGATGGGTGGCGCTGGCCCGTCATCAGCAGCATCCTGGCAGGGCTGGCGCTCTGACTCTGCGAAGAGCGCCGCGACTTCGAGTTCGTAGCTGTAGCCCACGGGCAGGAAATGGTGTCCGCCCACCTTGAACCAGGAGTAGTCCGCCATACAGGCATTCTCGCGGCTGCTCAAAGAGCAGGCAGAGCGTTTGCGGTCGATCGGCGGCCTCCATGTCGACGCGGACATCCCACTCTCCGTCCGCGGCAGCCTCCAGCCCGTCGACGATCTCCTCGCGCTGCACCAAGACCGCGGCGATGCCCTCGCGGCAGACGAAATGGGGCTCGCAAGGTGACAAAACGCGCCTCACTTGAGGAGCACTAGATAACCCGGCTGCACGCCGTCAATCGTTGTGATGGCTGTGCCGGAGGTGACCCAGATGCTGGTCGGCTGTTGTCCTGTCGGGATCTGGAAGACCCCATGCACCGGTCCCCGGCTGCCCGGGCTAAGCCCGAAGGTCGGTCCAACCTGTCCTTTACTGCTGAAGTACTGCGCGTAGTCAGAGGCGTAGGCGGAGCCCTCCTGCGACTGCGTGTAACGGGTGTCGCCGACGTTCAGACTCACCGTGCTGTCGGCGTTCCAGACCGCCTCGCTCTTGCCGACGTTGAGTGCCTCCATGGCCACGACGCAGAACTGTTTACCGGCCTCGGGTGTGGGAGTGGGGGTGGGTGAGCCAACCGACTCGGCTGCGTAGGCCATGACGGCGCTGTCCAGCGGCTTGCCGCAGATCACGCTGCGTACAGTGAACTGCCAACGGTCCGGATCGTTGGCAGTGTCGCTGGCTAGGACCGTCACGGTGAACGGCTCGCCTGTCCGTACTGTGCCGAGCACCTCCGCCCCCGGCGGCGCTCCGTCCGTGGAAGACTGGTCGGAGTTGTCAGAGCAGGCGGCTATGACCACGAGCAATACAGCCGCGGCGACGCTGCGGGACACCTTGAGACGCGCATCCATACCCTCATGCTCACGCCGCTGCCACCAGAGCGCACACCCACAGCTGAACAATCGGAGTCTGCCGCTCTTCACTCCCCGCCGGTTCCTAGTCCGGGAACCAGCACGGACCACCCAGAACGACGACGCTGACGTATGAAAGTTCACAGGGAAGCCTCACACCCCACCACGGGAGCTCCACGCGGCGCGATCCGCATCTCAGCGAATTCCGTCGGATTCCCAAAACTTTCCCTGGATTCCCCGACAGCGTCGACGGGTCTGTTGCTCCGTCTCACTGAAGGTTGACCGTTCTCACTGAACTTTGAGCGGCGAGCGCGCCGCGCTCGCCGCTGGAGGTCACACGCGACCCAAAAGTGTGGTTGTGGTCGGGTAGCCGGGACACACCAACGTGGCCCTGCTACCCGACCACACCTAGCCGACGATGAGGTTGACCGGGCTAGTGCGGAGAGCCGGGAATCGTTCCGTACGCGGCACCAAGAGCGGAGAAGACCATGGCGCTCGCACTGCCCATCACGCCGAAGAACGGACCGTAGACCGGTGACAAGTCCGCGTCGCCGGACGCTACCGCGGTGACCGGCGCGGCTGAGGCCACGGGAGCGATGATGCCGACAAGCACGCTCGCCCCGAGGAGCGCAACAGCGATACGACGCATAAGACTTCCTTCCAGGTGGTGGAATGCATGCACCCCTGACGCTAGATCGCGAACAGCCACGCGTACGGCCTTTCCCTTGCTGTTCATTCGATCCGGCGAACGGCGACCACGACTCCGCGCCCGGAACTGCTCAAGGTCGGTTCAGAACGGTCAGCCTTCGGTGAGACGAAACATCTGTCCTCATGGATAACACGCGGGCCCAGGCCGAGCGGTTCGGTGCCCGGATGGTCGACGACGACATCGTCTCCGTCGACCTCAGCGGCGACATCAAGCTGCTGACCGACTCCGAGGGCACAGTCCCGGTGATCGTGGCGACCGGATCCGGCTACCGCAAGCTCAGCCTCCCCCAGGAGGACGATCTGTCGGGGCGCGGGGTGTCCTGGTACGCGACCTGCGACAGGTTCTTCTTCCGTGACCGGGACATCGTCGTGGTCGGCGGCGGCCACACCGCCATGGAGGAAGCCACCGTCCTCACCCGCTTCGCCCGCGACGACAAAATCTCCTTCGCCTTCGACAGCGAGATCGCCGAGATCAAGGACAAGGACGGCATGCCCACCAGCGTCGTCTTGCGCGACGTCTTCACCGGCGCCACCCGGGACCTCGACGTCACCGGGCTGTTCATCACCATCGGCCACGACCCGCGCGCCGAACTCTTCAAAGGCCAAGATCGCCTTCAACGCCGAGGACTGTATCCAGGCCGACACCCCCTCCACGCGCACCAGCCTGCCCGGAGTCTTCGCCGCTGGCGACGTCGCCGACAACACCTACCGGCAGGCCATCACCGCCGCCTGGCACCGGTGCGGCCGCCGCCCTGGACGCCGAGCGGTACCTCGCCGCTCGCAGTAACCGTCACACCGGCGAGCACAAGGCCGCCCTCGCCGTCTGAATCCCGGCTGCCCGTACGGGGTACGAGGGGCCTCACCGGCCTCGGCTCGAGATCAGGAGCCGAGGCGGCGCGATGCTCTCGTTCGGCCGGGATCGTCACGGCGTTCGCAGGGAAAGCCGTGGCCCACCTGTTCCGCCTCGACGCCCCCGCCGGGCGGGCGATCGTCTTCACCGGGGCGACCCAACTCCCTCGTCGTCCTGCCGCTCGCCTTGGCGCTGCCCGACTCCCCGACCACACAGCAGGAGCGTTGACGAACTTCGCGGTGGCCGTGCGCATGGCAGGTGACGCGCCAGGCACGGTGACACTCGGCGAACAGGCAATGAGATCCGCCGTGACAGCCCTCGGACCCCGTCACCCCTGGACACTCGGCATCGCGTCAACCTCGCCTCGGACTTGAGCCACCATGGCCGACATGAGGCAGCCCTGTCGCTGGCGAAAGACACGGCGCGAGATACGGCGGCGGCACTGGGGCCCCGCCACCCACAGACACTGCTGGCGCACGTGGCCGTCGCCGCGGAGCTCGATTCGACAGGGGCCAGGCAAGGAAGCGGATGCGCTACAGGCCCGCACCCTGGCGGACCTCACACAGACCCTGGGAGAGCAGCACCGCCTCACCGCAGCCACCCACGCCCACAGCCGTCCCGTCTGGACCTCGACCCGCTACCGGCCTGATACGCGGATCACGACAACCGCGGCGCCGCGTCCACCGCTCGGACCCCAATGGCCCATACATCGCTGCCTTCCAACCGTGCCTAGGGAGACATGCCCCTCGCCGCTGGCGCCGTCGGCAGACGCGTTCGTAGAGGGCTGTTCGGGGACTGCCGGGACAGACACAGCGCAGTGGCCCAGTCCGGGTGCCGGGGCCTGCGATGTGTCTTCTCCTTGGCCGGTGAGCTGCGCGCCGGAGTCCAGAGGGCTTCTGCTGCCGGGGGTGGCGGGGCGCTTCTGGTGGAGGCCGCCCATATTTGTTTTTACCGCAGGTTTTGTCTGAGGTGCTGAGGATGAGTACCCGCGGGTGGCGGTGTGGCTGTTTATCCGTTCGCATACCTTACATCAGCTGCTTGAGGCCCCTTCTGCCCCTGCGAGATATGGAATTTTACGCGCTGCCCTTCTTCGAGGGTTTGGTATCCGTCCATTTGGATCGCGCTGTGGTGTACGAAGACGTCGACGGGTGGGTCGCCGTCGACGGCGATAAAGCCGTACCCCTTTTCCGCGTTGAACCACTTGACTGTCCCGGTCGTGGGACGACTTTCCTGCCTGCTGGTATTTTCAGAACCTTCATCCGGCGCCGGTGCGCCGGAGCCGGCGGGTTGTGCGGGCGGATTGTTTGTCCGGGCGGTGCGGCGGACGCGGTTCTCAATCGCAGTCAGCAGGACATCATCGGTCGTGCCCAGCACATGGTCGAGTGCCTCGTCCGTGTGCTGGCCGGTGTCCTTGTGCAGGCTTTCCGTTCCGGGCGCCGCGCCGTGCTCGGCGCCGCCGTCCGGGCTGGCGGGGGTGATCCGTGTGCGGACTGCCGCCAGAAGGGCTGCGTCCATCTCGCCGAGGAGCAGGCCGAGTTCATCATCAGGAGTGCGCCAGACGCCGCTCACTGCGGCCTCCTTCGGTCGGTGATGCCGAGCTGCTGCTTGAGCGTGCGGCGGGCCCGCGAGAGATTCTGCAGGACCGCGGCCTTCTCCAGGCCCATCGCCTCGGCGATCTCCCCGGTGGAGAACCCGTCGAGGTGCCAGGCCATTACGCTGCACTGCTTGAAGGACAGTTGGACTAGGGCCTGCAGAACCCGGCGCTGCTGCTCACTCAGTTCTGCCGCTTCCAAGGGGGTGCGCCAGTCCACACTCGTCGCCGCCAGACGGTCCGTCAGGTCTTGTTCGGGCTGCTCCGGCACCATCTGCCGCAAAAAGGCCCGCAGGGCGACCGTGCGCAGCCAGGCCCGTGGGCGCTGCACCGGCCGCCGCGAGCACATCAGTTCGACGAACGCGCTCTGCACCGCATCCTCGGCCTCTTGGAAGTCCGCCCCGTGGCGCAGCAGGAACCGGATGAGGTAGGGCCGGTCCTCCTGATAGGAGGAGCCGGCATCGGCTGCCCATACGGACTGCTGACGTGCGCCGGGCGCGGCTGCGGTGTCATCCGCCATGCGGTCCACAGACTTCTCCCCTCGCCACTGCCCCCTGGCGCACGGCCAGTTGACGCCCTGTCTGGTCCCGTTCCTGCAAGGTACCGCCCTGACCCAGCGCGTTGATCCGGGCTGTGCGGCCTTCCTCTTCGATACGGGCTTTGCCCAGGAGTGCCCGGGTGGTGATCCGGGCCATGAGCACCCGGGTGGCGCACCCGGCCGCGCACCCGGTCGGGTGCGCCACCGCGCTGACAACTGTGCCGTCCACGAGGCTGTGTTCCTCTTCCTCCGGCAAGGATCAGGTGCCCTTGCTCCGGTAGAAGGTGGCGCTGGAGCCCTGCTTTTCTGACATCCGGGGCCCGGCTGGTTGCCGCTGGCGGTCGCCCCCGCCCCGTCCGTGATCTGCCTGCCGCCTCGAGCATGCGGTGCGCGGGGCACCTCTCCGCGCAGGCAGGCGTGGTGTCGAAAACGACAGAAAATCTTCATTCAATCCAAGGGAGAAAGAGTAGCCAGGACTTCTTCACGGCGTTCTTCTTGATGCTTTTTAATGTGGCGTCTATTACTTCTACAGGTATGACCCTGTGCAGGAGTTGTGGCGCGGTAGGCGAAGAGGTACGGGACGAGAGCCGCGGCAGAAGCCATCAGCAGTGCCCGCACACAGCAGTGCCGACGGCGGGCGTGCGACGCCCAGGGCCAGCAGGTTCCGACCGCGGCACCGGACTTGCGAAGTACGAACATTGGGTTCGTGCCCCGGGGTTAGCCGATCCCCAGGAAGTCCTCGTGCGGTGTATCGAGGGTCCAGTACGCGTACCGCGCGCCTAGGAACTCGAGGAGGGCCGGGAAGTTTGGTGTCTGACGGTGGTGCTCCAGCCCCAGGCTCTGCAGCGTGGACAGCGTGCTGGTGGCCAGTGCCTGCTTGAGAGCAGCTGCTGTGAAGGCGTCATCGGGGGGCGCGGGGTCGTCCGCCGCTTCTGGCCTTCTGAGCGCTGCTGCCCTGCGGGTGACGTCCTGTCGGCTAGTCGCGGGAGCAGCGGTCATCTCAAGGGAGAGCCTGTGGTTGATCGCGATGTTGGTCACGGCGGTCAGGATGTGCCAATCGCGCCAGCCATCGGCTCGCAGGGCCAGGGCTGTCGCCCGAAACGATGGTGTGGCTGTCAGCCGTTTCATGGTGTGGCGGACGATTGGCAGGGCTTCATAGCGGCGGCGCACGGCGTCGGTGGCGCTGGCCTCGTCGTACCTGGGACCGGGTGTGTGCGGCAGGCTCAGTGTCTGGTGGGCTGCTGCGCGGAACGGGACAGCTCCCCCGAGCCGGGAGGGTTCGAGATGGAAGAGCTGGCGGTAGTGGTCGTCTGGCAGAAGGTCTGCGAGCTCGTCATAGGGCCTGCCGGTGATCAGCTTGTGGCTGAGTCCTTGCTCGAATGCCGTCCGCACCTTCTGGGTGAACTGCTCCTGGGGCAGGAGCGACTCGGTCATGAGGATCGTCGTGAGCGGCACGGCCAGGTCGGCAAGGTACACCGGGTCGTGTGCGTCCGTCTCGTTGTGCCAGGGCTCGAGGTGTATCTGCCACCGGCTGGTGTTGTTGTCCGGGAGCTGTTGAGGTTGTTGTGCATGGGTGCCGAGGCGCACGTCGATGTGGATATGTGCCGGCTGCAGCAGCGGGTCGAGGGGGACCAGTTCTGCGATCAGGATTTGCGCTGCGGCGATGAAGCGTTCACAGGCCAGTACGGCGTGCCGCGTGTTCTCGCACTCCACTTGCCATGTCGTTCCCGCAGCGGCCCAGTGGTAGGTGCGCTGCGGTCCAGCGTCGGCGAAAGGCTGTCCGCAGCCGCTGCGGACAGCCATCTGTGTCCATTCGGCTTCGCTGCGCGCCGCCTCATTGGCACCTTCCAGCAGAGGCTGGATCAGGGCGTCGAGCCCGGTCCGCGCGTACACGTCCGTCAGGGTGGGGACAAGTGGGGACAAGATGGGGACGAACTTGGTGGGCAGCGAGCATGGCCATGCCGCTGTCGACCACAAGATTACGGAAGTCGGGATGCTCCTCCTGGTTCCAGGGGTCATCGACGTAGAGGCTCTGAGCTGCGATGGCGTGCTCGGACAACGCGGCTGAGCTCAACGAGCTGCCGGCCTGGTAGTCACAGTCGGCGGCTTGCAGCAGGCCCTGGGCGATGTACGGGGCCAGTTCCGGGTCTTGAGAACTTTCTGCCGCGGCGCAGACGGCCAGAGCGCACTGCTTGGCGGCCAGCGGCAGGTGGAGCAGGCCGTAGAGCTTGCCTGCCATGAGCAGCGCTTGAAGCGCCCAGGGCAGTGTGTCACCGAACCATGTGCTGGCCTTCATGGTGTGGATTTCACCGAGTGCTTCGACGGGGCGTTCGACCCCCAGGAACTGCAGGACCCGGTTGCGGCTCTTGCGGGCGCGCGCGGCGCCGCCCTCGGCGCCCTCGACGGCCTCGTCGAGGGCCTGGCGCACCTGGGGGTAGGCAGGGTGTGCGGCCAGCAGGGGGGCAACCATGTCGAAAACATTGGCGATGGACGACACGGGAAAGGTCCGGGCCGCGGGCAGCAGGTCGCAGAGCCGCTGCAGGTGCTGCATGGCATCGGGCAGATCGGCCACGGTGAACTGACGCAGATCAAGATGGCCGATGTCCTCGCGTGTCAGATAGTGCGCTGGTGGCTCCGCCCGGTCCTCGGCTGGATCCGGCCGGTAGTCGACGGGCATGTCGGCCAGCCGGATCCGCAGGGCCAGATGCGCGGCCAGGGCGTGCAGGCCGGCCCGGCGGTTGGCCGCGGGATCCTCGTTCAGGAGGCTGCCGATGCGCTCGTTGAGCAGGGAGGTCCAGCGGCCTTGCTCTTCTGCCGTGATGGCGGTCGCGTGTCTGCCCCAGGCCCCGTGGAGATAGTTCAGCAGTAACCTGGGCGTCTTGCAGCAGTCCCATGTCGCTGCTGTTGAGTACTTGGTCGAAGAAGTCGCGCACCAGCTGGTCCGCGGGAGTGAGGTCGCCCAAGCCGCGCAGGTGGGCTACGGCGATCTCATAATGCAGTCTCGGTCGGACACGGTCAGGTTCGGCGGCCTGAAGCATGCGGCGGGCCCAGTGCAGCCAGTCCGCGAGATCGGCGCGAGCCTCGGCGTGGAAGGTGGCGTGCCGCAGTGCGCGCCGGAGCTGAGCGAACTCCCCCAGCTGGCCGGTGAACTCCTCCTGCTCGCGCCAGCGGCTGCGGGCCTTCAGGTACCACTCGGGGTGGGCATCTGCGCTGTCGGGTGGACGGGCAAACTCGCTGGGGACCTGTAGATACGTCTCAGCGAGATGGAACAGGTCCGGCTCCGCGAGCTCGTGGGCCAGCCAGAGGCTGTCGAAGATATCCAGAGCCACCTGGAAGCCGTTGCGCGCTTCGTTCTGCAGGTCGTGGCGTGTCTTGACCGGCACCGGTGCCACGGTGAAGTAGGCGATCCGATGCGCCGTCGTGCCGGTGGAACAGATGGCGGCGATGTCCTTGCGGATCTTGCCAGCGATGCCGCGGCGCTGGACCGTGCACGCGAGCACGATCGTCTCGTCCGAGGCCAGCCTCGCGAACGCGGACGCTTCGGGCACCTCACGGGTCAGGTGGGTGAAGTAGCTTTCCGCGTCGCGCCCTTGGTCTCCGCCCGCGCTCACCGGCCCGGTGGACGGAAGGAGATTGCTCGCGATCCGCCGCCTGGCAACGGCCAGGGACAGCGTCTCGAAGTCGTGGTGGGCGTTGCGCTCCCCCAGGCTCTCCAGACCGAACCGGATGAACTGCTGCAGTTGCGGCACGGTCGCCACAAGACTGTCCTCCTTGCTGGACTGCACTGGTGAGGCGCAGGGCTCGACCACCGTGCTCCCGGCCCGCCCGCGCACGGCCCCGGGCTGGCGGAACACAGGCGCCGTACCGTGCTCTGGCACCGTGTGAGCCGGGAAAGCGCCGCAGCACGGCCACGGCGTCCACTGCCGACCCAGCGCAACACGGTCAGCGAACGTTTTCGATAATCTTCGCGAGGCGGGCGACGGAGCGTCCATCGTGGCCGCGCGCGACCATGTACCCCAACACGATGTCCCCGTCGATGCCGTCCTGCCCCAGCAGGCCGCCCAAGATGAACGTACTGCGGTCGGCGCCGAAGCCCCTCGTCCACCCGTTGTTGCCGTAGTCGTGGATGCGCTCAAGTTCACGGCGCTGCTCGGGACTTCGGGTATCGACGGTCACTGCTCCTGTGGTCAAGTCCACGGCCTGAACCTCCATCGCCCAGCCGATCAGTGGCTCGGCGCGGCTTTCCACCACCGCCAATGCCCTGTTGCGGGCGTAGGAGGCCGCGAGATGCATATCGCCGTAGTCCGGGACGTAGGCCAGGACAGGTCGCTGACTGGTGTGCGGGACGCGCCCGCGACTCGTTGTAGCGTCGTAGGTGTCAGCGAAGTGCCCAATCACGTCCGGGCCCGAGCGCCATTGCTGCTGCGTCGGCGTCACCAGCAGCGGCCGCCCAGGACACGGGCCTGCTCCAGCAGCCAGGCCACCGCCACATCCGCGGCCTCGCCCCAGCTCCGCTCGGGGTCATCATCAGGCACCCATGCTGCGGTGTAGGTCACCATCGTCATGCACCGACCGTAGCGGCAGACACTGACAGTCGCCTTCCGCGCACTTGGTGTCCAAGCTCCGCTTCGGCTCGCACGGGGCGACCAGCGCTGCAGCAGCCCGCCCGGCAAGCCGTACCGCAGGCTTCTCCGACGTGTCGAGTTCCTCTGCACGCTCGTCCCACAGACGAAACACTCCAGGATCACCGCCAGTCGCTGCACGTACGGCCAACACAGCAGACAAAAGACCCGCTTCGCTCGCACCACAACACACTCCGCGACAGCCACCGGTACATAGGCGCTCTTGTCCTAGCTCCCACCGGCGTAGCTGTATCAGTGCAGGTGGGGATCGCGCAGCAGTTCTTCGGTGATGGTGTCGAGTGCGGGTTGCATGTGGGTGTGTTCGCGGCCGTAGCCGATGAGTTCTCGTGTGCGGTCCAGGAATTGTCTGAGGTCGGCTTGCCGGGCCTGCAGTAGCGCTTCGCCTTCAGGAACTCTCAGGCAGATGTACACACAGGGTTCTGCGTGTTCACTTGTTCTGTTCTCTGTCGTCCCTACCCAGACGTCTCCGGATCCTGAGGAGCCGTTCATTCCTTCGACGAGGAGATCACGGGCAAAGGTCCATTCACTCTGTTCTCCTGACGGGTTTTCGAAGACTGCGTGCACTGCGTACGGGTCGTCGCTGCGGTAGGTGAAGGTGGTGGGAATGGTGATCGGTTGCTCGGGGGTGACGAGGATCAGGTCGGTGGTTGCTCGCACGGTTGTCGCGCCCTGGGTTGTCACCGTGTGGCATGACAATGTCGTGTCTGGCAGAGGGCTGGGGGCTGTGCTGTCGGCTGCGGCAGGGAGTGCGAGTTTCGGTGTGGTCGGTAGTGATGCTGCTGCCTGCTCCTGTGATGTTTTGCCCAGCGCAGCCCACGGGAGCTCCAGCGCCATCCAAGGAGGCTGGGGGGTGTGGGTGACCACGATGAGTTCGCGAGCAGGTGTGTGCCATGGGTTCGCAGGCCAGGGATGCATGCTGGCAAGTAGCTTCATCCGTTCTTCCTGCCCGTGGGGTGACCAGCATGGGTTGGTGTCTTGTCCTGGGCTGGCTGTCGCGGGGGGTGTTGCTTGTCGTGGTGTCGGCGCAGCAAAGAGGTCGTTCCGCCATAGCTGTGCGGCCAGGCAGTTGTGTTGTTCCATGCTGCTTACCAGTGCGTGGATCCCGTGCACCAGCTGGTCCCAGGCGCGGTCGCGCATCGCGGGGGTGTTTCTGGGCGCGGCCTGCAGTCGCACGAGAAAGTAGTGGCTTGTCGTGCTTCTGACAGGCCAGTAGTCAGGAATGTTTCTTCCTGTGTTGTTGTCCTCGTGGGACAACATGAAGACAGCAACGTGCTGGCGCTGCCTGATGCCTCTGGTGTCGAGGTCGGTTCGCAGCCACCAGGGATGGTGCTCGTCTGCCCAGAGTGAGGTGAGCTTGCAGAAGACGTCGTTCGCCCTTGAGACGCGGTGTCTGGCTAGTTCGACGCGGTCGTGTGGGCGGTGGCTGGAGGCGGTGGGGAAGACGCCTGGCAGCCAGGATTTGAGGTCGGCTGCCGGCACTGTCTGCTCGGCCAAAGCCGCGGCAGGCCTCGTGGTGCTGTCCCGCAGGTCGTCCCATGCGTAAAGGGGAAGTGGTTCGCGTCGGTGCGGCCAGCCGCCTTGGGTATCGATGGGAACACTCACTCCCAGAGCCCGGCCGTTCAAGAGAAGTGCGGCGGACAGGCCACAGGCGGAGAGCGGTTCCGGGCGCATGAGGGCCAGTGTGACGTTCAACCCGATGCCGAATTGACCAAGGGAGCTTCGCCTATGCACACTCCTCGAACGAAGCATCAAATAGAGCCGTGTGGGCGATCCGATTTCAGTCGGTGCTTTGATGGAAGAGTCTGTTGTTTCCCAACGGCGGGCAGTGTATGCGTGCGCTGCCGTCAGGGCTTTCCAGTGATCTGGAATAGGTTCGTATGCGTTGTCCCGGAGTTCGCTGAGGATTCGCTCATAGAAAGTGGGTGTAGGAGCGATGCGGAGAAAGTGTGAGAGAGATTTGTAGTGTGACCCGTTGCGGTATCGAGGTTCGCGGACCGGACCTGCTGGCGCACTGAGGCGTGGCGGCGAGAGCCATGCAGGCTCGGTGACAAGGCCGGTGTCCTTCGCGGCTGGCTGCGGCGTTGCGGGGCAGCTGGCGGCATCCGGCGCCGGGGCACTGTGGGCGGCGAGGCGGGAGGCCAGTAGCTCACGGACAGCCGTGGGCGTATGTCTGCGTACCACTTGCGCCCGCGGGGCTCCCAGGCTGGAGGCGTCCAGCAGGGCGTCGAAGTCGTCGAGGCTGTCCTCAACGTGGTTGCGATCCATGGCTCCACCCATCTTGGTGGTCATCGCGCTCCCCCTTCGCTGTGCTGCGCGCGGGCCTTGGCACGTACGCGGGTGAGGCGGCCTTCCAGGGCCTTCACCGTCAGCCCCGTGAGCTCGGCGGCTGCCTCCTGTGTGCAGCCCGCTCCGCGCCAGGCCACCGCGGCGCGCAGCTGCGGGTCGGTCAGGAGAGGCAGGATGCGATCGATCTCGTCGTGGATGACGGCGGTGTGGCAGGGGTCCGCGGCGCGCTGGTCGGGGATGGCGACCACGGGGTCGTCGTCAAGTCCGGTGTAGCTCCGCCTGGTCTGTGCGGCCGTGCACTCCAGACTCCAGGCCTCGTAGACCTTGCGGAAGGCGATGACGCAGGCGCCGACGTAGAAGGTCGTGAGTGCGGCGCCTTTGGCGGGGTTCCATCTGCCGCGCACCAGGGCGTTGCTGCGGAAGGTGTCCAGGCCGTCCAGGATGGAGTCGGCCACCACCTCGTAGCGGTCGTCCTTCGTCCAGTGCGGGATGACCAGGCGGGCGGGGACGGGGCACCGAGCGAGGCGGGCCTGGCGGAAGATCTCGCCGGTGTAGGTCCAGTCGAGCATGACCGGCCAGGCATACTCCATCAGCCGACTGGCGAACTTCTCGTACAAGGGGCCGGTGAAGTCCTGGGCGCACAGCATCTCCACGACCTGGGCATCCTTGGCACGGCGAGCGGCACGCTCGTGTTCGCTCTCATCCGGCACGCCCGGCGCCAGGAGCGCTTCGAACCGGGCGAGTCCGGCTTCCGGCAAGAACGGCTCTGCGCTGCCGTCGCTGGGTGAGTCGGAATGCTCGGGAGTACCCGCTGCCTCGTCAGACATGTGTACTCCTTTGTGCTGCGGCCGGCTCGTTGGTTGCCTGGGATTGCCTCACACCTCTACGTGATAGGGCCGTCGCGCGGATCTCCCCTCGCCTCATCCGCTGCTTCTTCTTATGACATGGATCACGCGAGGGCATCACGGGCCTCACCGACTACAGCATCAGCGACCGGACCGGCGGCAACTCGCTGCCGGTCGCTCTTCGTTCGACCGGAGCTGATTGTGGGCCACAACGACGACCGCGATCCCCTGCTCGGCCAGCGCGCCGCGCTTATCCTCCTGCTCGGCGTCCTGGCCGCGGCCAGTGCCGGCGTGCTGACCGTCCTCAACGGCGGGACCCTCGCTGGCGCCGCTCTCGCCGGGGGCGCGGCCTTCACCGCCGCGGTGTACTTCTTCCACAAGATCATCGGCTGAATGGTCGTCCCACCCCTGGGCCCGGCCGCTGTCGGCCGGTCACGGTGCCTCGTCGGCGTCACCGGCCGGCCGCAGGTCGGCGTAGAGGCGGCAGCGCACGCCCGGCTCGCCCGGGCACACGCCACAGGCGGCCGGGCCGGTTGGTGGCCCACAGCTCATCCAACTGGTCGAGGGCCAAGCGGGCGGTGTCTTCGTCAGCAGCGGCGAACTCCAGCACCAGCAGGCCGGGCTTGCTCAGGTGGATCTCATCAACGGCATCCATGGGTACTACGACGCACCACTGGGATGGAGGGTTCGCCCCAGTCCGGGAGTTCACCCCCCGGGGGGCGCTGGGGCTTCGCCAAGACTGTGCTTGTGGTCAGACACAGGCCCGTTGCCGCCGGTCCTTGCCTTGGTCGTCCTTCTGAGCATGTGGTGTGTAGAGCGGCGGAAGATTCTCCGAGGTGAGTAATTGTCAAAAGCTGTGGATCAGTAGCTCTTCACGTTGCCTTGTGGTGCAGGTGGATGAGCCCTTGGATGGAGCCCAGGCGGGCTCGCAGGGCGAGGTCCGGGGTTGAGGTGCTGGTGAGCAACAGCACCTGGGTCGCCGGGTGTTCCGGAGCATAGAAGTCGTCTTCACCGTCGTCGCCAGGGATCGAGTTGGGCTGGATCTCAGTCCGCCCGTTGGGGGTGCTGGCGAGGTGGTAGACACCTCGGTAGTCGCTGTCGCGCGCGGTGAAGACCAGTCCGAGGCGGTCGCTGACGAGCCGGACCAGCTCGTCGGCGGTGTGGGTGCTGGTGCCGTAGGTGTGGTGGTCGGTCATGGTGCACCAGACCCTATGCCGCGACGGTGGCGGGACGCTCGACCAATTGCCCGCGTTCGAAGCGCACCCCGGCACGGACGAGCGCGACAAGGTGGGGTGCGGTCACGGCCCGCCACCGTTGCTGGGCGGACTCGACGAGTTTGAAAACCATGGCCAGGGCTGCGGTGCGGGAGCCGACGCCGCGGGTGACCTTGATGCGCAGGCGGACTGTGGCGAAGGTCGACTCAATGGTTCGTGGTCCGCAGTTGGAACTAGTGCTCGGCAGGAGAATCGAAGAACGCCAGCAGTTCCTCCTGATCGTCGGTGATCTTTTTGACCGCCTTGGGGGACTTCGCGCCGTAGAGCTCCTCGAACGTTTTGATCGCCTGTGCGGCGTACTCGCGGTCCTCGGCGTTGCAAATGTCCTGGATGGCCTTCTTCGCGCCGGGCTGCCAGGCCCGCGTCCTTCGCCGAGCGGGAGATGGCCCGGCCGCAGCCGTCGGGCGACAGCCGCGCGGTGTCGAGGTTGCCCCACTGGTCGACGGGCAGGCCCGCGAGGGGCTGAGGCTCGGCTTGGCCGTGCGCGGGCCGTGCGTCACCACGGTAGCGACCGGTACTGACAGCGGTCCCGTGAACGCGCCAACGATCTGCGAACTGGGGCCTTGGCGGGCGGGACATACCCCGCGAGGTTTCATGCACTTCGTCCGTGACGGCATGGGGAGATAGGTGTGCAGAGCCGTTCCGGAACTCCGGTCGACGCGTCTGCCCTCCCCGGAACGCCCGGGCAGCGACTCATCGGAAGGATTCGTGCACATGAACAGCAACCCGTTCGCACCGGGTGGCGAGGGCCACCGCCTGGTCGTCCTGCTCCTGGTGGCCGTCACCGGCGTCGTGGCGGCGCAGAATCAGGCGTGGGCGAGCGCCCTGGGAACGGCGGCTGCCGTCTACGCCGTCATGTCCACCGGAAACCCGGACCGTAGGAGCTGACCATGCCCCGTACGAAGCCGTCCCGTCTCGAACTCGCGCTGATCGCCGAGGTGGACAAGTACGGGTACCGCGTGACCGCGACGCAGCTGGAGCGGTGGCGTCAGCAGCTGTGGCTACCGAGAACCAAGGAATGGCGCGACCCCGATGGTTCCGTCCGTTCCGAGGTCGTGCACCTCACCATCGGTCTGGTCCGCGCGTCGGGGCAGGGCCGAAGCGTCAGCTGGGCGGGATGGGTCTGCTGGGCGCTCGCCGACACCCCGGACACCGCCGAGCGCCTGCGGAAGGCGCTGCTCACCTCTTTGCGCAGGCCCGTGGAACGGGCCGGGCTCGACGTGGAGCAGGTGCCCAGCGGGGACTCCGACTCCGCGTTCGAGGCGCGGGAGGCACTCGCGGCGCAGCTGCTCAACAACCGCCGTTCCCCGCGCCGGGACCTGGATGGAACGCTGCGCGAGCACGCGGCCAAGGCCGGTGTCGAGCTGCCTCCGACCCGTTCGGTGCCGAACCTCTTCCACCGGGCCCTCACGGAACCGGGGGCGCGCATGATGGTCGGTGGGGCGGCAGATGTGGGCTTCGAGGGCCTGATGGAGTCGTGGGAGGCCACCTGGCCGGAGGGCAAGGAGACGATCAAGCGTATGCGGACCGCCCATCGCGAGGCCGAACTCGCGGGCGTCGACCTGATGGCCCAGTCCCCCATGGCCGACGGCCTCCGCGGGCTGATGCGGGAGATCGAGCAGGCAGACGACCGGCTGCTGTGCGCGGCGGTCCGCGCCTGCACGAAGGCATCCGGCACGCTCGCGGTGCTGTGGACTCGGGCCGTGCAGCAGCCGGAGCTCGTCCATCACCTGATGTCCGACGTGATGTGGGACCAGTGGGTCCGGGTGGGTGGCCTCGCGCCGAACGGAGCGGCCGGGGAAGTCGCGATCGCCATCAGCACCGTGCAGTACCTGGTGATCCCCGGGTGGGCCGACGACCTGCACCGCTTCCAGGCCGTCATGGAGACCCTGATTGCCCCGTCCGGGGAGCGCGCTTCGGCGAGGTGCTGAAGCGGGCTGCGGAGGCCGCAGCACTGGAGAAGCTCCGTGCGGCCCTGCGCACCGCGTACACCCCGGGCAAACGGGGCGCGAGCTGTCCCGGCGGGCCGCCCCGGCAATGTCCCGGCCGCTGTGCTGCGCGCGCTCGGCGAGGGAGGTGCTCTGCCCGGCGCGTGACGTTCCTGGGGCCGGTCCCGAGAGGCGGCGGCCGTCGGCCTGGGCGTGGCGCCGCGGGCGGGCTCTTCTCCGCGACGAAGACGTCCCGACGGGCAGCCCTGGAGTCATCATCTACATCGACAAGTACAAACAGGTGCCGGTCGCGGACGGCAGGCCCCCGGGAAGACTCTCGCCCATTCACCTGCAGAAATACGGGATGCGGGCTTCTGAATTACCCGGACGGGGAGCTCCCGGCGCATATCCGGACCCGCCAATTGGGGGATCTAGTCCACCCTCACTGGTAGCCTTTATGAGGAGGTCGCCGCACGAGGCGGTGGCCCTTTCGCGGATTCCGCGGAAAGGATGGAAGGCATGGCCGATGAAGCTGCCCCGGGTGGGGCAGAAGCATCGGCAAGGGACCGGCGCGCGAGCAGTCTGCGCCGCGTGGTCCGGGTCGCGCGTCCCGTGTTTTGGGTGGTCAGGACAGTGTACGTGCTGTTCCTGATCCTCTGGGACTGACCCGGATGAGGAGTGTCCGCCCTGGCCGGGGTGGACACCCCTAGTCCCTTGCCGTAGTGGCCCCACGTTCTCTTAGCAGGATGGCGTGGGGTCCACTGTTGTGTGGACTGCCCCGATGAGGATGACATCTCCATCGTTGCCTGACCAGACTAGCATTACCTATCGGTGATTCCAGAGGTCTCACCAAATACATCGCCTCGATGTACTTCTTCTTTGGTTCGCTAGATTTACCATCACCTCGCATTTCACATGAGGTGATGCCTTCTGGAAGTACATTGCTGATTCTTCTTCGAGCACACAACTGTGTACCGCCGCTTCCAAAACTTCACGTTCGTGCTGTGGCAGAGGTTTCGCGATGATTGATGGTCTCGCTGTGCCCGTAGATGATGTGTCGTCTCTGCTCGGCGAGCCAGTCGTGGAACTCGCCCCACAGCTCCCAGTCCCGGGCGTACCCGGACGTGGTCTTGTCCGGCCGGGACGCGTGCAGGTCCTCAGCCTTCGTGTCCAGCGCAGCGAGCACGTCGGCCACCGGGTCGGGCACGGCGACCGCGCCGGGGCCGGGAGCGTCACCCTCGTCGACCACCTCCACCACCTCCCAGCCGGGGCGGGCGCAATCGGCCTGGTGGGCGAGCCGACTCCAGCCCAGATACGCGTCCATGCTGCTCACTGCGGGCCCGCCGTGGCCGGGGCGAGGGGCCGTCGGCGGACGCCGCCGCGCGGCCCGAACTCCAGCACCGCGTACGGCGCGGGCTCAGGCTGCGGGTCGGCGCCGGGCTCGCCCGTCACCGCGTACAGGAACACCGCCGACTCGGGGCCCGCGTAGAACTGGGCGTCGGCGCGCACGGTGCCGTCGACGCCCCGGCGGTCGACGGCGTCTCCCTCTCCCTGCGCCAGGGCGAACTGATCGCGCTGGTCGGCGAGAACGGCAGCGGCAAGACCACCCTGTCCGCTCTGCTCACCGGACTGCGCGTCGCGGACGCCGGTGGCACGGTCACCTGGGACGGCACCGACCTCGCCGAGGCCGACCCGCACAGCGTGTGGTCCCGGGTCGGCCTGGTCCCGCAGGACTACACGCGCTGGCCTATGGACTTGCGCGCCAACATCCACCTCGGCCAGCCCCGCACCGCCGACGACGCCCTGCTCCTGGACGCCGCGAAGGCGGCCGGCGCGGACAGCGTCATCGCGAAGGTGCCATACGGCCTCGACACCCTCGTGGCCAGCTCCAACTGGGGCGGCACCGACCTCTCCGGCGGCCAGTGACAGCGCATCGCGGTCGCCAGAGCGTTCTACCGCGACGCCGCCATGCTGATGCTCGACGAGCCGACCAGCGCGATGGACCCACGCGCCGAACACCTCGTCATCAACGCCCGCATCGCCGACCGCATCATCGTCCTCGACGGCGGCCGCGTGCGAGAGGAAGGCGACTTCCAGACGCTGATGGATCTTGGCGGGCTCTTCGCTGAGCTGTACAAACTCGCCCAAGACGGTGAGAAATCCGGCTAGGGTGATCGAACCGTCGGCCCCGCGCTGCCCTCCGCCCGTGGGGCAGTGCCACCGAGCCTCGACCGTGCGGCACACAGCGTGAACGTGGCACCGTGTGCCACACGGAAGCTGCCCACGGTCGGTCTATTCGGTAGGAGCTGGCGGGTCACCGTCAGCTGGTTCGGCCCCATCCGCGGGTGGATCGGTGGCGGGCAACGGTGTGCCGTCAGTCCCGTCGGGGCTGGGGTGTGACCGGTCGTCCAGGACGATGGTCACGGGTTCCCCGTCTGAGGTCAACGCGGCCAGCTGGTGGTGGATGCGGTGGTAGAGGGTGGTGGCGAGCTCCCAGTCACCGTCACCTTCACCAGCGGTGTGCCTGATGTCGTACAGGCTGATCAGGACGGCGATCAGCGAGCGGCCCGAGACGGTAGTGCTGACGCGTTCGTCACCGTGATCGGTGATCTTCGCAGGGACACGGAAGTGGGGGTGGCGCCCGGCGTGGGCGGCGACGAACTCCCACATGTCACGGTGGCAGACCAGCACAGCTGAGGAGACACGCGCGGCCTGCTGCAGCAGCGTGCTGTGGTCCTTGGTGACATCGGGTGCGCCAGCACCCTGCTGCGCTGCGGCCTGCCGGGCCTGCCACTCTTCGAAGCTGGTCGCCAGCGTCGACAGCTCGCCACGGATCTCGGTGAGCTCCTGGCGCTGTTCGCCGCGGGCCGTGGCCTGCGCGGACTGAGCATCACTCAGGCCGGCGAGGAAAGTGTGCAGGGCAGCGACCTCGTCAGCCAGTGCGGCGTGAACAGCCTGCCGGATCTGCTCCTCGAGACCGGGTCCCTCATCTTCGTTCTCCGTGCCGACTGGCAGGGCAGGCGCGGCGGGGAGCGCCTCAGAACGTGCAGGATCAGCGTCTGCCGCCGACGGCGTGAGGGAGTCGGCCGCCGCAGCGGCCAAAGGCTGACTGACGGGCGCCGCCTCGCCGGATTCGGAGTTGGGGAGCGCGGCGGCGGCCTCGTACGACGTCGCACGGGAAGCCGATTCGGCTTCCCCAGGCAGTAGGGCCTGGGGCTCGGCCTCCACCACGGGCCGGTCGTCGACTGCAGCTTTGACCTTCTGGACTTCCTGCCGCAGGAGTGTGACCGCAACGCGGACTTCCTCGCTGAGTTCGTCCCGGTTGGTTGCCAGCCGGTTCTTCGCATCCCGCAGGTCACTGCGCATCCGGGAGAGCTCGTTGACCACGGCCTCTGTGGTGTCACGCTGGGCTGTCCGGCCGCTGGCCTCGAGCGTGTCGATCCCCTTGTTCAGCGCGTCCTGCAGGTTGGTGCCCGTCTGTATGAGCGTGGTGTGGAGCATCGTCAGCGTGTTGGACAGATCCTGGCCTCGTGCCACGTACATTCCCCTGCCTGTTGCGTTCAGTGACTGAGTGAACCCGGAACGTTTCGCGCCTTGAGGGTCTGCCCGGCTGCACAGCACTTCAGAGGTCTGATCCAGCCATATCCGTTCACTGCGACCCGGATGATCGAGGCGAGGGGTGCGGCCGCTCAGGCCAGCACGTCGAGGCGGCGTCGGGGCGGTAGTCCCCTCATCCGTCGACACCCTCGCGAATCGCCTGGTCCCCGGTCACGGGGTGGATGCGGTGGCCCGCTGCTGTGCAGCCGCCGATGTACACCGTGATGGGGCGCGCCGGCGTCGACGTCGTACTCCAGCGCCCAGTCCGGCTGGGCCGGTCGGTACAGCGCGTGACGCTGCCGCACGGGCACGGGTGCAGATCACAAACGCTCTGGTGGTACGACCGGGACTGACAGGGTGGTCAGAAAAGTGAATCATCGCTCGGGGATGCGATGTCGATGGTGGCCGACTGCCGTGCTGTAGCGGTGCTGGCTGCTCCCAACAGGGGAAGGGCGAGCCGGACGTTCGGCGTCGGCCACACCTCGACAATGCCGTTGCTGTCCGCTTTCTTGAGCAGTGCCTCCAGGCTGGAAGGCGGTATGACGAAGCGCTCCTGTTTGCCTTCGACCGGTGGACCGAAGTTGAGGCGGAACGAACGCGAAGCTGAGGAGCTTCTCGGCTGTACATGGGGTCGCCGGAGCCCCGGGTGGAGTGCGGCGTAGAGCCCAGCAAACCGTCGGACATGGTCCCAGCCAGCATGCGTCAGCTGGACCGCTGCCACTCCGCGGAACTCGCGGCGCCGAACCAGCGATGGCGGAAGCAGTGGAACAGTGCGTGGGGCTAGGAGGACTGCGAGCACCCAGGGACCGTCAGCAGCGTGAGCCTCTGCCTCGTAGAGGTCGACGAGTACCTGCCAGGCGTCCGATGGCTGGGCGCTGCGGTGGAACCGCTCTAGGTGGTCCGGGATCAGGGCAAGTTCTCGGTGGAAGAGATCGGCCCACGACTCAACCGCGGCTTGCGCGCGCTGCTGGCGCACGCGGTCGGGGTCGTACTGGGCGATGACTTCTTCGCGCCTCATCCGCACGATCTTGTGTCGGAGCTCCTCCAGGACATGGCTAAGTACCCGCCTTATGCGCTGCGGAGGACGTCCGTACAGAACGGCCAGTTCGACGATCTCAGGGTCTGAAGCGTTCGGGCCTTGCCATGTGCCGGGTGGATAGACGTAGCGCTCAGCCAGCATCCAGATGAGGTCGACCGTTCTGCGCTGCCGGGACCGCACAGTGGGGATGTTGCTGATCGCCCGGTCCAGCGCTCCGTGAGAGATGCCGAGTGCGGAGGCTACGTCGTCGAGGAACCGTGGGCGTCGAACGGGAACGATGCCTTGGGCCTCGAAACGTCGGTATGACTTGGGTGAGATCGAGAGCGCTTTGACGATGTCTTGGGCTCGTAAGCCGCTGGCACGCCGGATGCCGGCGACATCCCAGGACGCGCGCCCCTCGTGACGCATCAGTTCCTGAGGCGCCACGCGAAGGGCTTTGGCAAGCGCACGGATGCGCCGAGGGTCCGGCGTGTGATGACCGTTCTCGTAGGCGAGGATCTGCGCCTTGGTGGCTCCGACCAGGGCGCCAAGAGCTTCGGCAGTCAGCGGCAACGGGGTGCCGTCCACGTCAGTGTGGTTGGTGCGCAGTGCCAACAGCGCCCCCGGATCGAAGTGCGCCAGTCCGCGAGCCATACAACCCCCTTAAGCTCGACTGCCCCCTTGGGATCAATTAAGGGGTACCTATACTGGACAGTCAGACAGGTGTCTCCGGTGGACATCACGGCCTGACCTGTGCATCATCGTCACACAGTGGCCAAACCGCTGGATGCGCTACGGAAAATACGCGAGCGTGAGGGCCGATGCGAGCAAGCTTGGCCCGCAAGGCCAACGGCGCTGTCTCACAAAGAAGAGTGGCCCCGTACCCCCATGTTGCTTGGTCGTGACTGGGGGCACGAGGCTGGCGATGGGAGCTACGGCTCCGCACGGCTCCCTGTTACAGCAGGGAGCCGCCGTCGTTTACATCTCCTGTAGCAGGCGACGTAGAAGCTCAGCGAGCCCCTGCAGCGTCAGCCAGCCGAGGATCCGCTTCACGGCCCGGCGGTTCCGGTTCTCCCCACCCTCGGGCGGGGTGGCTTCCATACACACACCTCCCTTCTTCGGAGCGATCGGCTCCGATCGGAGACGCCGATCGAGACCACTCGAATGGAGGTGCTGACGAAGCACTTTACCCGCTCGTGAGTGCCGGTCGGGCGGCCCCTTGCGCTCCGTCTAGTCAACTGCGGGTCCTGGCACGGAAGCTGACGTCAGGGCAGGAACCGGAGGCACTTCCTCCGATTTCTTTCTACTGCTGAGTAGCAGTCAATTTCAATGTTCATATGGTCGGTTGCGCTTACAACTGGAGAAACGTATCCCCCCTCCTCAGGGGGACCTCGGCCCCTGCGTCCAACAAGCGGACGCGAGGGGGGATCTGTCTATACGGGCCCTTGTGGACTAGACCGCCACGCGTCATGCACTTGCCAGGGTTCACTGGTGTCAGGCTTCAGAGTCAGCTGGATCCCATGTGGTGGACATCACGGAGCGTGGTGTGACCTGCCCCATACGCCGAATCGGCTCCCCGAACCATCGCGCAGTATGGCGGCGGGGCAGCGGAAACGGCTCAGTGAGCTTCTTCAGCGTTGCCGCTCCAGGGTGAGGACGGCTTTGGCGATTGACGTCATGCGGTTTGGACTGCATCGGGATCTGCGGAAGATCCGCCAGGACTTGAGGCGGGCGACGCCGCGTTCGACCGGTGCCCGTGCCGCGGCCAAAGCCTGGTTGACGGTCTTCTCGGTGGGGGTGAGTTCCTGTAGGGGCCTGCGTTTGGTGCCCGTGGTCAGCCAGGGGCCGCCGCCCTGGTAGGCGACCAGGTCAACCAGTTCGTCCACACGAACTACACCCCACATGCCCTGAACCCCGCTACCGTGCCGTCGTGATCAGTTCTGTGCTGCCCCTCCTCTTTCTCGATATCGATGGACCACTCATTCCCTTCGGTACGACACGGCAACAGCTCCCCGACGGGTACCCGACCTATGAGAACGGGCGCAGGCCTGAAGAGACTGGCACCAATCCGCTCATCCCCAGGATCAACCCCGCCCACGGGGCCCGGCTGATGGCGCTGCCGTGCACTTCGGTGTGGGCCACGATGTGGATGTCCGACGCAAACGAATGCATCGCCCCGCGGCTCGGCTTGCCAGAGTTGCCAGTGGTGAACTGGCCGGACCCCTCCAACAAGGAGACGCCGGCCACGCCCGCAGGCGTGGCCTCACTGCCCAGCGGCCACGGCTCGTCCACCGGCCACAGCATCGGCCCACCCACGGAACTGGCCGACACATCGGACCTTCCCGGCCGCGGGTACAGCCGGGTCGTCGTGCCCCGGTCGGCGGGCCAGCTCAGGGAAGAGCGCCTCGACATCGAGCGGGCGCGGCGGCGTGGTCCTCGTCATGAAGGCGACCTTAAACACTCGACGGGTCCGGTGAGCAGCGCCCCTGGCCGCTTTCTCCCCAAGGCCGAAGCAGCGACCCGCAGGCATCCTGGACTCGGTCCCTCAAGCACCGATGCTGTCCAAACTCCGGGTTCTGGCTCACGTTCCGGATGCTGTTGGTGATCTTCAGCGCGAGCGCCGTTGCGTTTCAGTAGTCGCTGGTCAGCTGTCAGCTCGGGAAGTCGGAGTGCTGGCCGAGGGCAGCGCGAGAGCACATTTCGTTGACTGCGAGCCTGGGCACGCCGCACAGGGCGGAACAGCATAATTCCCACGAGCCTCGACAAGAGCACCAACAACATCCACAAGTTGAGCCAGACCCAAACTCGTGTGCAGAGCCAGTCAGCCCATCGCCTTCACCATTGCTCCTCGCCGCTGACCTGGTCGACTGTCGGAGAGCTTGTCGTGTCTGCCTCCCCATGGCCGAATGATGGTCGCGGAACTTGACAGCAATGCGTCAATGTCAGTGCGTAGCAAATGATTTGGTGTACTCCTCTGGCCCGCAACCTCCCGCGTAGCCAGCTGCCCCCTTATAGTGATTGTGGAGCTTCTCGGATGGTGGTGGGGATGGATCCGGTCGCGATGGCAGCGGGTACCGCACTCGTAGGAGCGATGGCCACGGATGCCTGGGGGCAGGTCCGCGAAGCAGTGGTGGCGTTGTGGCGCCGCGCACGTCCCGAACGGGCTGAAACCGTCGGCATAGAACTTGAAGAACTCAGGCATCACGTACTGGATGCCCGCAGCGACGGCGATGAGGAGACGGAAGAAGCCCTCATTGGTGCCTGGCGTCTCCAGCTGCACCAGCTGCTCCGTCAGAACCCGGCACTAGCTGCGGAGTTGCGGCTACTACTGGATCACCACCTAACCCCCGCATTGAGCGAAGGCGAACAGGCCCGCGTGCAGTCCGTCGTGCAGAATGCCACCGTGTCCGGCGGCGTAAGCATTCAGGCGGGCCGAGACGTGCACACCCCTCCTCCTCCTCCATGACCAGTGCCGAAGAACCACGGCTCCCCAGGCCAAGGCAGCAGGCTCTAACAGGTGGCGGTGGGGAAACCAATCAGGCAGGCCGCGATGTCCACAGGACCACGCATGTCCATGAGGTGTCAGCGCCAGCACGGCCCTCCGTCATCCACGGCCTGCGCAGAGATACCCTCTACTTCACAGGCCGTGATGCAGAGCTGAGATATTTGCTGGAGGCAACGACCTCGGGGGAAGCGAGCATTTACACTGTCGACGGAATGCCGGGCGTCGGCAAGACAGCTCTCGTAACGCATGCGGCTCATCTGCTGGCGAGCCGGTTTCCCGACGGACAGTTCTTCGTCGACCTTCGTGCTCATGCACCGGGGCAGGCTGCGGCAGACCCGGTCGATGTGCTCGCCACTCTCCTCGCTGGTATGGGCATTGACCCCCGTAACCTGCCCACGTCCTTGGAGCAACGCAGCAGCCTGTGGCGTGATCGGCTAACTGGCCGCCGCGTCTTGCTGGTACTGGACGACGCTGCCGACAGTGACCAGATGGAGCCGCTGCTGCCCGGCGGAGCAGGCTGTCTGACGCTGGTGACCAGTCGGCGCCGACTAGTTGCCCTCGACGGCGGTGAGCCGCTATCACTGGCCACACTGCCCCGCGACGAGGCCATCACGCTATTCAATCGCCTCGTGCATCGCAGCCGTCACGGCTATGCCCCAGACACCGCTGAGTCCGCAGTGGTCAGCAACGTCGTGGAGCTCTGCGGCTGCCTGCCGCTGGCAATCGTGCTGCTCGCCGGGCGTCTCGCTCATCGCCCGACCTGGACTGCTGCCGATCTCGCGGCCGACTTCACCACCACTGCAGACCGGCTTGGCCATCTGGTCGCTGGCAAGCGCGCGGTTGATGCCGCCTTCACGCTCTCCTACCAGGACCTGCCTCCGACCAGGAGACGTCTGTTTCGGCGCCTTGGTCTGCATCCCGGCCCCGACATCGACTCCTGCGCAACTGCCGCCCTCGATGGCATCTCCGATGCCCAGGCACGCGAAGAGCTAGAAGCGCTGTACACGGATCATCTGCTCGAGGAGTCAGCGCCCCGCCGGTACAACCTCCACGATCTACTTCGAGAGTTCGCTGCCGGACTCTGCGTCTCCCAGGACCCTGCCGACAACCGCGATCTGGCGGTTACACGGCTGATGAAGTACTACCAGCGCACCGTCGAGTCGGCCGAAGAGGTCATCTCTGCACGCAGCTCGGGCACCCCTTTGCTACCCGATGCGAACAGTGCGCTGACCTGCTTACGCACCGAGCGAGCCAACGTTCTGGCGTGCCTCGATCACGCAGCCGCCCACGATCAGCCGGAACACGTCGTCGAACTGACTGCAGCCTTGGCACCCTTCCTGCTACGCGAAGGTCCCTGGCCGCAGGCCGCAGCCCTCCACGAACGGGCCGCTGAAGCGGCCCGCCAGATTGGGGACCCGCTTGGCGAGGCCAATGCTCTCGATGAACTCGGCTTCGTACGGTACGTGACGGGCGATTACGCGGCGGCAGCTGGATACCACGGCCGCGCGCTGGCCCTGTTCGAGGACCTCGGCAACCGCCACGGACAGGCCAAAGTGCTCAACAACCTGGGCCGCGTCCGCGGTACAGCCGACGACTACACGGCTGCGACCGGATTCCATGAACGGGCGCTGACCCTGTTCAAAGACCTCGGCGACCGCCACGGACAGGCCGACGCCCTTCACGGCCTGGGCCGTGTCCGGTATATGACGGCGGACTACGCGGCTTCGACGGACCTCAACAAGCATGCGCTTGCGCTCTTCGACGCGCTAGGTGATCACCGCGGGCAGAGCAGTGCACTCCTCAGTCTCGGGTTCGTTCAGTACATGACCGGTGACTATGCAGCGGCGACCGGATTCCATGAACGGGCACTGACCCTGTTCAAAGACCTCGGCGACCGCCACGGACAGGCGAGCGCTCAGCAGGACCTTGGCCGTGTCCGCTACGCGACCGGCGACTATGCGGCAGCCAGGGAGCTTCATGAGCGGGCACTAGCCCTGTTTGAGGAACTCGGAGATCGGCACGGCCAGGCAAACGGCCTGAACAACCTTGGCCGTGTCCGCTACGCGACCGGCAACTGTACGGCAGCCAGGGAGCTTCATGAGCGGGCACTAGCCCTGTTTGAGGAACTCGGAGATCGGCACGGCCAGGCAAACGGCCTGAACAACCTTGGCCGTGTCCGCTACGCGACCGGCGACTATGCGGCAGCCAGGGAGCTTCATGAGCGGGCACTAGCCCTGTTTGAGGAACTCGGAGATCGGCACGGGCGGTCCAACGCCCTCCACGGGCTTGGACGCACACGGTATGCATCGGGTGAGTACGCAAGTGCGGCCGAACTCTTCGAGCAGGCCCTCCACCTCTTTCGAAGGGTCGGAGATCCTCAAGGCGAGGCGGAAGTCTGGAACAGTCTGGGGGCCCTCCGCACCAGAGTCGTCAGCCCCCAGGAGGGGCTGGCCGCACACCGCAAAGCTCTGGAGCTTGCACGCCGAGCGCACAGCCCCCTCGACGAGGCATGCGCCTTGGAGGGCGCCGCGCGCAGCCTGGTCCTCACCGGTGATCTAGAGGCCGCCATGGTCGACTTGAGGCAGGCGGTGCGCATCTACGACTGCATCGGGGCCGCTACAGGCGGATCCGTCGACAGGGCGACCGATGCTTCACGCGCAGCCGGTGGGTGATATCCATCCCGACGCCTGCCAGCATCCCCGCCACTAGCGCAGATCGCCGCGACCTGATCGCTTGGGCGTGCAATGGCGAGGTACCGCTCACCAAAGACACGACCTCTGAGGTGTAGTGCAACCTCGCTGAGCGCGCCATTCACTCTCAGCTGGCCAAGTTACCGCTGTTGTTGTGGGTTACTTCGTAAGCGGTTCCGTCGGGGTGATGGTGAATCCAGGACAGCCCTCCAAGGTCGAGGAGCATCCGGGTGCGGGTGACTGCGACATAGGAGAGCCGGGCTTCGGCGTCCTCGACGGGGCCAGGGAGGGGGTGGCCGGTCTCATCGTGCTGGCCACTGTCTTTGGGCGGGTGAAAGTCGCCGGCGATTTTCACCCGGCCCCACTCTCGCCCCTTGGCCTTGTGTGCGGTGGAGACGGTCACCTCGGCTTGTTGTTCGCTGGTGAGCTGGCCGACGGCGTTGAGGATGGCATCGGCGCCATGGGTGTCGACCAGGTCGACGAGCGGCAGCAGGTCGCATCCTGCCGGGTCGTGCGTAGCGTAGTCCTGGAGGTCGCCCCAGCAGGTAAACAGAACCAGTTCAGGGTGGCCGGTGCGGCGGCCTTCTTTCAGTTCCCGGGCGGCCGAGGCCAGAGCGCGCAGGGTGTCTCCTCCTCCAACGAGGGCGACGCGGCGCCCCGTGCCCAGCAGCTTCATGACTTCGGCCATGGCCCCGACGTTGGTGCGGCACAGCACCGCGTCGGGGTCCTCGACGTCGCCGAGTTCGGTGGGGATGGTCTCGGTGCCCTCGAGGCGGATGGGTGCGTCGGCGATGGCCAGCCACCGGTTGGCCTCGCTGGCCAGGCGAGGGCCGAAGCGGAAGGACTTTGACAAGGTCAGGGGGGTGCCGTTGAAGCTGGTCATGACGTCTTTGGCGCCGCGCCAGTGGTAGATGGCCTGGGCGGAGTCGCCGACCATCACCAGTTGGGCGTGGCCTCGCTGGTTGGTGAAGATCTGTTCGACGACGGGGTTGGTGTCCTGGGCTTCATCGAGGAGGAGGAAGTCGGTGTCGATCTTGGGGTCGGACAGGGCCCAGATTTTGAGGTAGTGGTCGTGGTCGAAGCGGACGGCGCCGTCGTCGGGGTGCTGAAGGTCGGCCCAGGCCCTTCTCGCGAACGGTACGACGCAGGCGGCGAGTTGGGTGTGTAGGTCGGGGTCTTCCAGGCCGCGCAGGTGGGGGATGTGGTGGTGGGTGATGGTGGGGTCGGCGGAGTGGCAGAAGCGGGTCACGGTGCGCAGGGTGGCGTAGGAGAGGGCCTTGGGTGACAGATCGCGTTGGCCGATGCGGATGGGCTTGGTGATGCCCAGTGATTGGCCGGTTCTCCAGGCGGGCTGGCGGGGGCCGTTGAGGCGGCGGGTGTAGCGGTGGCCGATGGCGGCGAAGGCCATGGCATGGGCGGTCTTGCAGGTGACGGTGTTGGGGAAGCGTGTGGCTGCGTCTTGGGCGATGGCTTTGTTGAAGGCGAGGTAGCGGCCGCGGCGTTTGGTGCCGGAGGCGAGCAGGGCGAGGGTGGTGGTCTTGCCGGTGCCGGCGCCCGCTTGGAGGGCGAAGTGGTCGCCGGCGTGGAAGGCGTCGGCTGCGGCGGTCTGTTCGTCGGTGGGGTTCAGCACGGTGCACCTGTCGTGGGGTGGGTGAGGGCGCGGCCGACGGCGGCCAGGAGTTGCGGGGCGGTGGTGCGGGTGAGGAGGCGCTGCAGGGTGTGGTCGAGCTGGTCGGCGTCGCGTCGGGCCTGCTGGGGCCAGGGCGTGGTGGATGGCCTGTGCCACGAAGGTGTGTACAGGTTGGCCTTGTTGGGCGGCTGCGCGGCGCAGGAGGGTATTGGCCTCGATTGGGAGGTCGATGCTGAGTAGGACGTGCCCGTTGGCATCCGGGTAGTGCGCCGTCACGGCGTCCAGGGGCAGGCGGGCATCGAGGCGGTGGCAGAGTCGGCGCAGGGCCTGGTGGGGGGACTTGGCTGAGACGAGGGCCATCAGGCGGGTGGTGTCGTGGTTGGTGGCCAGCGGCAGGATGCGGCGGGCTCGGTCGAGTTCGGTACGGGTGCAGGGTCTGGTCAGGGTGATTTCCAGGGCGTGGTGCGGCACGGTCAGGCCTCCTGTGCCGCGGGGGCGGTGTCGGGTAGGCACGCGTGGATATGGGGGTGGTGGGTGAGCGGGTCGAAGCGTTGCCAGCCGGGCAGGGTGAGATCGGGGGCGCTCGCGGTGGCGGCGTGGGCGGGGCAGCGCTGGGCGCGCCAGCGCAGTTGTTCGGCGTAGGGCAGGTGGCTGAGGTCGTAGAGCGCCATAGGGGTGTCGGGCAGGGCGAGTTGGCCGGGGCGGATGGGGTGGGCGGGGGTCAGGATCCAGGTGCCGGTGGGGGCGGCGGGGTTCAGGATGGGGTGGGGGCAGCGGCGGCGTTGGCGGGTCTGGGCTACGCACTGGATGGAGGTGAGCGGGCGGTCGGCGAGGTAGCGGGTGTAGAGGATCTGTACGACGGGTCGCTCTGGGGTGCGGGTGAGGCGTGCGGGGGTCAGGTTGCAGGTGGGGGTGGTGGGTGGGGTGAAGGTGCCGGTGTCGATGAGGCGGCGTGTGTGGAGGGCCAGGTGGCGGCGGAGGGCTTCGATGTCGGGGCCGAGCGGGCGGTCGCTGGTGTGGCGGGGGCAGAGCACGGTGTGGGGGATTCGGCACCAGGCGGTGGCGTCGGCGTGTCGGTAGGCGATGCCTCCGCTCAGGTGCCAGCGGCAGGAGTCCGCGACGGCGTGGGTGGCGACTTCCTGTGGGTGCAGGGCGATGGGCCGGTGGTTGCTGCGCGGGTACCAGTCGATGCGGTTGCCGCAGTCGCGGCAGTGGCCGTTTTGGCCGGTGCGTAGCAGGCGGCTGGGGCTGGTGGGGGCGACGCGCAGTCGACGGCGGGGCGTGGTGGTGGCGGGGCTGCCGTCCCAGTGGCGGGCTCGGGTGTGGGGGTGCATGGCGGGCAACTTGCCAGGCGGCACTCCGTGGTGGGTGGTTCGCGGCCGCTCAGGTCAGGCGAACGGCCCAACCGTCTACTACAGGCGCGCGAATGATGGCGCGTGTGTGCGACGTCGGGTGACCGTCCGGGTGGTGTGTGCGCGCGGGGTCAGGGGCCTGCTGGCGGCGGGTCAGGCGTCTGGGGTGCCGGAGGGGGTGTGTCCGTCGCAGAGGGTGCCCAGCAGGTGGTCGATGGGGACGGCGAAGGCGTGGGCGTGCCAGGTGGTGATGCTGCCGGTGGTGCGGCCGTGTTCGAGGTCGATGAGGGTGCGGCGGGCGAGTCCGCTGCGGTCGGCGAGTTCGTCGAAGGTCCATCCGCGCTCGCCCCTCAGCCGCGCGAGTGAGACGCGCAGGGCGTTGAGGTTGGGGTCGGGCGGGAAGATCGTCACTCCACCATCCGAAGGTGCAGGACCCTGCCCCGTCAGTGCAGACCTCTGCACTATTTGCTAGGGAAGGGGTGACATCTGCGGCTGCATCACCATGCGGCCGGACACCAGCCCCACCTAGCGCCGGACAGCCCTCGGCGCACGCCCAGACAGGAGGAGATCGGGCCCGATGAGGCTCTCCATGCACGCCGCCCTGCCCCGGGTGTGGTCGGTGGAATTGCACCCGCAGGCGGGCGGGCCGGTGCTGGCCTGCCAACGCTGCGCACCGCGGGCGACCCCGCTTGAGGCGAGCTCGGCGCGCTCCGCCGCCCTGAGGCATCTGGCCCTCCACGCCCGCATGGACACGCTGGCCGGGCACCTGCGGACCTGCCAGTGCCGGCAGCGGGGCTGTCCCTGGCATGCCCGACACCGCGGCTGCGCAGGCCCGGTACGGCTGGCGCTGGCCCGCGAGCACGGCGGGCGCGGCTGGCGGCTGGCCGACGTCTGTGCCGCGTGTGCACACGCCATCCCGCACACCGCCATCGTGCCCGACCCCCTACCCGCGGCTACGCCGCCCGCCGCGTCGGCCCACCAGACGGCGCAGCCTGCCCGACGGCTGCCGGGGCCTACCGCCGTGACTCGCGTGCGGGAGATGCTGAGCTACCTCGCAGCCGCCCTGCCCGCCTGCACTGCGGCCGAGTCACGCCTGCTGGCGCTGCAGTGCGCGCTGCGCGCCGACACCCGCGGCCGGCTCCTGCTGGCGCGCGGGGTGCTGCGCAGCATGCGCATGGCCCACTCCTCCGCCCCTTGGCGGGAGTTGGAACAGGCACAGTGGCTACGGCGACCGGCCAACTCCCCGACGAAGGAGAACACCGGCAGCATGCGGGCCGTACTCCTCGATGCCGCCGTCCTCACCCAGGTACCCGGCCGCCACGGCCGCGCCCAGGCCGCGGACTGGGCACTGCGCACCCTCACCGGCCCCGCGGTGCGCGACCAGACGGCCACCGCCCGGCTGATCACCCTGCAGCTGGCCGTATACACCCTCCCCGACAGCCCGCACGGCCGCGCCGAGGCCGACCAGCTCGCCCGGGCCGCCGGCCTCTCCCACGCCGCGCTCACAACGATCCTGGACCAACTCGCCGCCACGGGGGCACTTCAGGGATGGGGCTTCGATCCCGTCACCGACGAGGTGGCCTGGGAACTGTCGGTACCGATCCCTTCCGTACCGGCCCCGCCCGAACCCGGCAGCCAGCTCGCACGCCGGACAGAGAGTCCGCCTTCTGTCGCGCTGCCGGCCTAGCTCCCAGCCGCGTACACCTTCACGTGTACACCGACGCCTGTGTCCCGTGGCCTTGGTGCGTACGTATCTCGATGGTCGGGGCCCGCCGCGTTGTCTCCTGGCCTGAAGCGCTGCGGCGGGTCCCCTTCACACACCGGCGCCCCCTGCGGGCAGAGGTTCGCCTTCGCCCTGTAGATGCCACCAGAGGGCCGTTTCGCGTCATAGCGCTCAACGTGCAAAAGGCCACACCTCCCGTCCGCCACACGGCAGGGGCAAATAGGCTGTGAGCAGGCAGAATTGAGGAAGCGTCACTGGCGGGTCCGTGTTGCCGTAACCAATGTCTCCTGGCCGATTCATGCGCGCGGCGGCGGTCCCCTTCACACACTTGGAGCGTCATGTCCTTGTTTCCGCATGCCCACACCCCCTTCATGGCACCCGGCTGGCCTACTGCCGTCTGGTCCACCACTCCCGGCCGCGGCCGGCGGCACCCGCTGCACCAAGAACAGGTGCTGCTCGGAGGCCCGGTGACGATCCTGGTGATCGTGCTGGCCGTCCTCGGCTGGCAGGCCCAGGAGATCGCCGTGCTGCTGGCGACCCTCACACCGCTCGCCGTGGGCTACCGCCCCAGCCGGATGGCCTCCTGAGATGGCCATCATGGCGGGGCTGTCCCCCCAGCGCCCGGCCCGGTGGGACGGACACCGGCCGCAGCTCCTTGCCGCACTGCGCGAGCACCTGGCGCTGCGCGGCTTCAGCGACGACATCGCCGAGCCCGCAGCCGACGCCGCCATCGACCGCGTCGAGGCCCGGGCCAAAGACATCGACAGTGTCGTCGCCTACGCCAAGGAGGTGGCATTCAACGAGGCCCGCCGCCGCTCCGCGCGGCGGCGGGAGATGCCGGTGGCCGAGATCGCCAGCATCGCCGCACTGCGCGGCGCGCAGGCGCCGCACAGCGGCTCAGACACCGTCGAACTCCTGGACCTGCTGGCCCGGCTGCCGCACCGCCAGGCCGCGGTCGCCCTCCAGCTGTCCTGGGGGATGAAGGTCTCCGACATCGCCCGAGAACGCGAGGTCAGCCCGTCCACCATCCGCCGGGACATCGCCGACCTGCGCATCGCGCTGCGCCCGCTGTGGGACCGGCGGCCCGAGCCGGCCAGCCCCGTCCCTATCGGACGGGCACAGACAGCTCGCCGCACTCCCGGGGGCCGCGCGGGAGAACTAGCCCACGCCGTACGCAGCCTGGGCACCCGGCAGGGGCAGGTGTTCGACCTGCACCTGCGCGGTCTGTCCCCTGAGGCGTCCGCCCGGGCCCTGGGCATCCCCGCCAGCAGCGTCCGCTCCAGCCTCACCTACGCCCGCAAAAACCTGCGCGAGCGACTCGGCTGGAGCGCCGAAACCCTGCAGGCCGCTGTCCGAGAGTGGGCCCACACCAGGCCCACGGCCGCCTAGCGGGCCTCGCCCTCGTCATCTGCCCGCGTTACGCGGCCGCCAGGTGCGCACCTCAAGGTGGGTGATGTGCGCCTCGGGGTGGATCCGTCCGCTGTCCACCAGCCACTGGTGGACAGCGGCGGTCACGTCGCCGCCTGTGGCGTCCACCCGGCGGGCGAAGTCGGCGGCGTCGAAGCCGCCGGTGGTGGCGGAGCCATAGGAACGTTCCTCGGTGTGGTCGGTGCGCTGGATGACGTCCCGGCGGATGCCGGGTGAGTCGGTGCGGCTGCCGGAGGGGTGTACGTAGCCGCTCTTGCCCAGGCGGACGGTGAAGGCCAGGCGCAGGTGCTGGCGGGCGGCTTCGGCGATCAGGGGGCGCAGGCGGGCGGAGCCGGAGGCGATGGCCTGGGCGCCGACGCGGCCGGTGCCGGTGCCGGTAGGGGTGATGAGGACGGCTTTGGCGCGGACGCGGGCGCGGGCGCCGGAGGCGGTGGTGCGGCGGGTGATGTGGCGGGCGGCGAGGGTGGTGAGGGCGGGCAGGTCGGTGATGCCGCCGGTCTCGACCGCGGTGAGGACTTCGCGCAGGGCGGCCACGAAGGCGGCTCCTTTGTTCTTTGTGTAGAACTGGGAGACCAGGGAGGCGTCGCGGTTGATGATGCGGGCGATGTCGCGTTTGGTGTAGCCGAGCGCTTGGAGTTGGTCGGCGAGCTGGGCGGCTTCGTTGCGTTGCGGCGCCGGGCGGCGGCGGGGCGGCATCAGGCGCCCGCCGGTGTCTGGGCGAGCGCGGCGCGTCCGGCGTCGCGCAGTTGCAGGAGGTCTTCTTCGCTGGTGGGTGCGGCGAGGGGGCCGATGAGGTGGCCCTTGTAGAGGTAGTCGCCAGGCTGGTGGTGGTAGGGCCAGTTGTGGGTGCTGGTGAGGTAGAGGGCGTCGGTGCGGAAAGCGATGACGCTGCCGGGCTCAGTGTGCAGGGCGCCGGCGTAGGTGTCCTGGTCGCGGTGGCGCTGGCTGAGCAGGGCGGCGCGGGCTCCGGACCAGATGGCGGCGGCCCATTCGGGGTGGGCGTTGGGGTCGCGGGCAAAGCCGGTGGGCTTCTGCCAGGTGATCAGGTCGTCGTCGAAGCCGATGATTTCGGCGTCCGGGGGCACGTCGCGTTCCAGGTGGCGGGGGGTGGTGCCGGTGACGGTGCGGGGGCGCTGGGCGAAGGAGCCGATGCCGTACAGCAGGATGGCGCGCACCGCGCGGGAGGCGAGGTGCGCGGCGCGGGCCTGTTGGGCGTCGCCTTGGAAGTGGGCCTGGGTGGTGAGGTTGGTCCAGGCGTCTTTGAGTTTCTTGGCCCAGTCGTCCAGGGGTTTGCCGTCGTCGAAGAGGATGCCGTCGAGGATTTCGATCTTCCACGGCCCGATGGGGTTGGCCAGGGCGGTGTGGATTTCGGGGCCGCCGGCCCAGGTGGTGAAGGTGGTGCCCGGTGCGGCCGGGTAGTGCCAGGCGCGTTCGCCGGGGGTGGCGGCGGGCAGGAGGCCGACGTGGTTCCAGGTGTCGGGGACGGTGACGCGGACGTGCCAGTGGCCGCAGCCGTACAGGGCCCGGGTCTGTTCCTTCTCGGACCAGCTCGCGAAGGTGGCGGCGGTGATGCGGCGGGGGGTGCCGACCGGGGACTTCCAGGTGTGTTTGGCGTAGGCGAAGGTGCGGTCGTACTCGACCAGCGCGGGGAGCTGTTCGGGGACGCGGGGCGGGGTGATGAGTTCGGTGCGGCCCTGCCCGGCGGTGGCGTGCAGCAGGCCGCGCAGTTCCTCGGACAGGACCGGGTAGCCCTCGGCGTGCTGGCCGCGGGCGGGGATGGTGCGGGTCCACAGGTCGCGGCCGGTCTGCGAGGGGGAGCCCATGATGACCGCGTCGGTCCAGTGGCGGCGCAGGGCCTGCCACAGCAGCACGAACGCGTCGCGGGCCACGGCCGGTTCGTCACCGTCGAGGTCGAACCACTCCCCCACCGAGCGGATCTCGACATGCTCCTCGCCGTTCTCGCGCTGGTAGCGGGCGACGGGGTTGCGGGGATGGACGAAGTGTCCGGCCATCCGGTCCCTGCCACGGCCGGTGTCGGTGCGCCAGCCCGGCGTGGGCGCGTTCAGCCAGGCCGCAACCGCGTCCCGCAGGTAGGGATAGCGGCCGGCGTCCCGGTGCCAGGAGTCACCGCCGGTGATGTAAATGCGCTCCACGCCGCCGGGGAGGGTACGGAAGACGGCGGTGAGGATCTCCGCAGCCGAGCCTGATCCCAGCTCAAGCCGGTGAGTCTGGTCGCGATGGACCAAGACGCCGGTGTCGGTGTCGAGGAAGACGGTGGAGCGGGCCTGCTGGGTGAAGTTCGGCCGTGTGGAGGCCAGGTTCGCAGTGTGCGTGAACCACCCGTCGCCCGCGGCACCTTCGGGGATGGAGGGCAGAGTGCGCGGCGTGCCCAGGACGGCGGGCGGCGGACCGGAAGAATCCTGCGGGGGCGCCTCGGCCGCTGACGGGCCAGCGGGCTTGCCTGGCGCGGTGGACATGGCGGGGGCTGGCGTTCCCGCAGCCGGGGCAGCAGACTGCGGCGCCGCGCCCGCGTCATCAGCGGTCTGGGCTGCAGTGGCCGGTGGGGCCGTCGCCGAGTCGGGCGCGTCGTCGCCGGTCGTGGCGAGGCTGTCGGGCGCGAGGGCCGGGGCCAGGGCAACGACCTCGGCCAGACTCAGTCCGGCCGCCGGCGCAATCCGCTCCGCCTTCGCCTTCTCATACCCGGCCAGCACCGCGATCTGCTTGTCCCGCGCAGCCTCAAGTCTGGCCAGTGCGGCCTGCGTCTTCTTGATCTCATCCCGCACGGTGCGCAGTTCGGCGAGAGCGGCGGTGTAGCTGTGTGCGTCCATCGTGTTCCTTGGCTCGGGTGGCGCTTCAGCCGTTGCGGCGGGTGGGAACGTAGGCGATTGCCCCACCGGAATGGGAGGGCAGGCGAGTGCCCAGCAGGTGGCCGGCCAGACGCCGCTCGGCGGTAGTGGTCCCGGTCAGTTCCTTAACCGGAGTGGCGAGATCGGTGACGTAGCCGGCCAGCCGCGCCTGGGGGAAGCAGTGGCGCCCGTGCTCGTTCTTCTCCCACCCTTCCAGGCCGGTGAGCACGGCGACGACGTAGCCCGACACGGTCACCGGCAGCACTCCCCCGGCCGCGATACTCGCCGCGTCACAACGCCACCAGCCCCGCAGCGCCTTCAGGAGATCGTCCGGTGCGAGCGATGTAGAAAAGCCGATCCACTGGCGGTCGCCCTCGGCGACCTGCCGGGCCGCATCGACACGCAGCACCGCGACCTCGGGGGCCTCCAGCCGGTCAAGCGAGGCAAGATGACGTTCGGTGAGGGCTTGGATGGTGGCGAGCGGGACCATGACTCGCACCCCACGCCGCGACAGGCCCGGCAACAACCCGGCACGGATCAGGCGACGAAAAGTGGTGACCGCACAACCCAGCTCCTCCGCAGCCTGCCCCGTCGTCAGCAGCACCTCTACCCTCCCCGTATATCCCAAATCCGATATCTGATTTGGGATATACATTACGTGCACGGCGGATGAGGGGCAAGGAGCACGGTCATGGAGGTTCAGTAGGTGTAGCGGGCGGCCTCGTCTGCTGCGGGCCCGATCGCGCCGATCTTGTTGAGGCGACTGATGACGGCCCCTTCATCGCGTCCGAACTCCTGTGAAAGTTCCGCGATAGCGGCGCCTTCGGCGGCCCGCCGGGCCAGCAGGCGATCGTCCTCGGGTTCCCACTTCTTGTAGGCGTTCGGGTGTGCTTGGCGTTTGTCCGTCACGGTGTAGGCCTTGGGTTGCTCGGGGATGGTATTCGCACGCCGATCGGGGACGAGGTCTTTCGGGAAGGGTTCCAGGCGGAGGTCCCACAGCTTCCACCGGATGGCCGCCTCGCTGCGTCCGAACTCCTCTGCGAGCGTCGCTTCGTCCTTTCCGTCTGCGTGGGCGGCACGCAGAAGGTCGAGCAGGTCCTCGGTCCAGGGTGCGCCACGTTGGGCAGGCTTGGCCGATGGGGCGGGTGCCGACGGGGCTGGGGGTGACGCTGGACAGGCGTCGGCAGCTGCTTTCAGGAGACGGGAGAGATGGGCCAGGTCTGTGGCGTCGGTCTCTCCTGTGAGGGCTCCGTAGATCTCGCCGGCGGTGGAGGTGATCATGATGTTCACCTCGACTCGCCCGCCATCGAGCTGTTCCGCGTCGAAGCTGTAGCGGCGGTTGGCGGCATAGATCTCCAGTTTGGCGACGGGCACCGTGGCAGGCGGTGGAGGGTCGGATGGGGGCGCATGGGCGGCTGTCTGATAGGGGGCTGACAGGAGTTCGTGGACGTGCCAGGACGCCAGAACCCAGTCTCCGTTGTCGAGTTGGTAGGTGGTGGCGCTGGGCTCGAGGTCGGTGGCGGCGTACAGCACGCGCAGCGTCTGGCCGGCGAACAGGCTGGTTGCGGGGCCAGCTTGGGGCGGGGCGGGGAGGGTCAGGTTGCCGTGCCTGGGCTGGGGTTCGTGGATGTCGGCGTCGGGGTCTCCGTGCCACGTGCCGCTGGCGTCCGTGAAGGCATAGAACAGGATCATGTCGGGGGCTTTCCAGTCGGTGGGGTCAGACGGAGCGAACGGCTCCTGGGGCTGGTGTGGGCCCAGATTGTTGTCAGGAGCAGGCGGCCGCCGGTACCGCGCTGAGGCCGCGCGGTTCGCCCTCGGCAGCGTCCTGATAACGGGCGATGAAGAGGTCAGGCCACCGGCGTGCCCGAGCAGGCAGGAGATGTCCTGCCTGCTCGGAGGGCCAGGCGGGTGGCGAGTAGCGACGGCACGGTGAGGTATGCCCGCTTAGAACAGGAGCGCAGGCTCGTCTGGACCCGCGGGGTGGGACGGTTTCTCACGGGGCAGGGGGAGATGCGCGTCGGGGTCTTTGATCCCTGCGGCGGGATTGATGTGCCGTGCTAGCAGGGTGTGGGCCCAGTCCATGGTGTGAGTGCCTTCGAGGGTGACGTGGCCGAAGCGGGGGCTGAGGGTGAAGCTGCCTGGGACGGGGCGCTCGTCGGGCAGGATGTCCAGCGGCGTAGGCCGGGTGGTGGGGTAGACAATGCGGTCGGACAGCACCGCCACCGGGTAACGGCCCGCGTTGGCCATGCTGGTCATCTTGCGGTGCAGCTCGGTGCGGGCGGTGGCGATGATGGCGGCCCGGATGTCGGGGCGCCAGGTGACGCGGTTGAGGGCTGGCCAGCGTTCGTGGGGTTCCCGGTCGCGGTCGATAGGGTCTTCGTGAAGCCTGTCGATGCCGCCGTCTGCGGTGGCCTTGATGGCCGACAGCAGTATCCAGTCCAGCTGGTCGCCCTCGACTTCTGCTTGCTCACAGGCGTGCAGGAAAACGGAGCCGGTGGCGTCGGGGGCGATCCGTAGGCGGCGCAGCACTTGCCAGTAGGCCTCGCGCAGACGCTTGTTCCAGGGTTCGAGATAGGTTCCCGCGTTACCGTGCCGTAGGTAGGCCTTGATCGGCTTGATGGTGAGGCCAGCTTGGGACGCGAGCTGCTGGGCGTAGGCCAGGGTCGGGGTCGTATACCAGGTGGGGCCGGTGGGCGGCTGTCCGCTCGCGGTGAAGGGGGACGGCAGGCGGGAGTCGGTGGGGATGCCGGAGAGGTCGGCGTACCAGGTGCCTGGCACGGATGGGTCGAACGTCGGCTGATGTTCGAGGGGACCGGGGGGCCCGTAGCCGATCTTGAGCTTGCCTGCGGCATTGGTGAAGGCGAAGTTGACGGCGAGAGCGACAACGTGGCGGTAGGTCTCCCGTTCCCATCGGGCGGGCTGCCGGTACCAGTTGTAGGCCTCCTCGCGCAGGACGTCGTCGGGGTTCCGGTCGCGGCCCGCCACTGGGTGGTCCGCGGGCGCTTCGGGCGGGGCGGGGTCGTATGCCGCAGTCAGGGCGCCGCGTGCGGCGGGCTCCAGGACACGGCGGCCGCTGCGGGCTTGTGTGGCCCACTGTTTGGGCGGGCGCAGCTCGGTCATCAGATCCGAGCCGCAGGCCGCGGGGGTGTCATAGGGGGTCAGTACGGTGTCCGCGTAGCGGGTCGTCACCGTGGCGAGGTCCTTCGCCTCCAGGGCGTGAAGCCCCCAGCTGTCCCCCACCGCTCCCCAGGGCTGGACGGCGAGCCGGACCGTGACTTGGTGGCCTTCGCTCACGCGGGTCTGCAGTCGGCTCCAGGGCCCCATGCCCGGCTGAGTGGGGGGCCATCCGGCCCGGCCGAGGTCAGCCAGGACGGGGTGGTCGGCTGGCAGCAGCCGCTCGACGGGATCGTCCAGGGCCAGCGGAAGTCCGAAGAAGCCGGTGGCAGCTGCGGTGAGGATGAGCAGCGGCGGTACGTGATTCCCTTTGGCATGCAGCCGGGGTGCTCCGATGCCGCGCGTGTAGGCCCACGCGAGCAGGTCAGGCAGAGTTCTTGCAGGGCATTCCATGCTGCGGTGCTGTCTGAGGTGGGCCACGAGGCGGTCATTGTCGATGTGGTGGTCGATGACCGCCAATGGTCCGAGAGGGAAGCCTCCGGGCGGTTTCGGCAGGCGCAGCGGCAGTTGGGGAGCCGCGGGCTGTTGGGGGATGCGCGGGCCTTGTGGGGCGCAGTTGGTGTTCTGGTGCAGCCACCGTCCCCCGGGGTTATGGGTGGTGGGCTGGCCGCAGTGTTCGCAGCGGCCCATCGGCTGTCCGCAGCTGTCGCACGGCGGTACCGGTCGGGGCGGATGAGGTGAGGGAGCAGGGCGTCGGCGTAGGGCTGCCCAGTCTGGTTCGTGGCCGGGGGGCAGCTCTTGTCTGATGCGGTTGAGCAGGCGCAGGTAGGCGATCTCGTCGGCCTGGTCGGCGCCCCGGTGGCCGGCCTCCCAAGCCTCCATGTCGTCGGTGTCCTGGTTGAGAGTGCTGGCGAATTCCTCAAGGGAGGCACCCCAGGCTTCCCGCAGGTGGCGGCGTTCTTCGGGAGTGGGCAGCTGGGGCGGGTGAGGACCGCGCCCGATCAGGGCGTCCACTGCTACGAAGTGTTCGTTCATGTGTGAGTCCGAAGAAGTGTTGTTCGGTCAAGCGGTTGGTCGTCACGCTCTCGGTTCATGCCCCCCTCTTCCTCAGACGAAGCGGGGGATCTGTCGCTTCGCCGCGCAGCATGCCCGATCCGAACGGGCTTTAGTTCAGGCAGGTGAACGATTCTTCGCCGGTACGACCATCTGACCTGCACGAATTCCCGGCCCGATCTTCGACGAAACGCCCGTTCGAGTGGCGTGGGGTGGCCCCGCTTTGATTGCGTCGCTCGTTCGAGCTGTTCGAGCCGGAAGTTCTTCCCGTGCCAGGCCGTGTCCACCACAGTGATCGTCCTCAAGTCCGTTCAGGTGGACGGCAGATGGGTCTTTGTGCGAGGTGACAGGTGTGTGAGGTGGCGTGGGCGGAGTTCTGCTCGCCCTCGGGGCGTCGCAGGCGGCAGCCGGTGGGTTTGCTCCGGCACGGGGCACTCGAGGAGCGCGCCCTTGCGTGGGGAGCTGGTGCAGCACTACGGGAAAGGGCGACCGCCGCGTGCGTCTGGAGGACAGCAGAGCGTGGCAGCAGACCGATGCGGCAATGCTGCTGCATTCGCCCCGGACATCCGTACGTTCACGGCGTGACCACTGCTGTCCTCAGCAGGCTGACGGTGCTTTCGTGCCGGGCTTCTTCGCCCGTGAAACCTCCAGTGATGGGGGCCTGGTGGCCTGCCCCGGGCCGGTTCTTCGGGCTTGACGGCAGACGCTGGTACACGCCGCGCCTGCGCGCGACGGCCCAGCTCTTTCACTCGATCTGTGCGCAGCTGTGGGGGCGGCCGCAGAGGTGCAGCGTCCCGCCTGTCGCCGGATCTGCGCAAGCACGTGTTTCGAAGGAAGTGTGGCCTTTCATGTCTGAAGCTTCTGTGTGGGAACAAGGGCAGCCGCCTGGATCGGCGCGCGCCGTTTCGCTTCCGCTCCGTGGCCGGCGCGTCGACCCCGCGCTGGTGGAGGCGAGGTTCGTGGATGAGTCCGGTACGGAGCATGTGATGCCGTGGCTCCAGGCGGGCAGGGAGCAGGCGCTGGAGGAGTGTCTTCCCGTACGGGATTTCCCGGTGCTGCGGGGGCGGCGGATCGCGCCGGGCTGGTGGTGGTCGGCGACGTCCGGGCGGCTGGTGCACTACGGGTTCGGGGCGATGCGCACTCAGGTGATGATGCTGGATCGTGATCCGAAGGTGGTGGCACTGGCTTGCCGGCCGGTGGAGCTGCTGTGGCGGGGCAGGAGCGGGAAGGTCGTATCGCACGCGCCGCACCTGGTGGCTCGCCTCGCGGACGGCAGCGGGCTCTTTGTGGACTGTGCCGGCCGGTGCGGAGCCGGGCGGCGCCTGGTCCAGCGGGCTGGGCATGTCGAGGCCGCGGCCCTCGCGGCCGGCTGGCACTACCGGCTGGTCGGGCCGCCGCGGCCTGCGGTGGAGGCCAATGTGCGCTGGCTCGCCGACTACCGGCATCCGCGGTGTGCTGGAGGCCTGATGCCCCGGATCGTTCAGTGCTTCCGAACACCCACGCCTCTGGTCGAGGGGGTCCGTCTGCTGGGCGATCCGATCGCCGTGTGGCCTGCGGTGTTTCACGCCCTGTGGGCCGGAGTGCTGAGTACGCGGCTGGACAGCCCGCTGCACGAGCGGGCCGTGGCTGTGGCATCTCCGGCGGGAGTCGAACGATGAATGGGCTGGTACCAGGAGTCGGCGCTGCCGTGCGATTCAACGACCGTGACTGGACCGTTGCCGGGATCGAGGGAAACCTGACACCCCAGGCGCGTATCTGGCTAGCCGAGAACCATGAGGCGTGTGGGCTGGCGGTGTTCAGCCTGGCCACGCTGATCGGTGATCCCTCCTTCGAGATGAAGGACGGCCCGCCCCGTCTGCGCGTACCCCAGACGGGCCTGTTGTCGACCGTGTCCGAAGACCAGCAGCGGCGCGCGCTCGCCATCGAGCAGCACGTCCGCGAGGTGGAGACCGGCTACCCCACGCCGAACAGCGAAGGCCCGGTGAAGCCCCCGTACAACCCCGAAACCACCACGCTGGCACAGCGTGAGCAGGCCAAGGCTGACGAGCTCACCGCGCAGGGCTGGACGAGCGTGAGCCGGGCAACGGTCCGTAGGTGGCGTGCGCGCTACGGCACGGGCGGGGTGTGGGCACTGGTGCCCAAGCGTCGTAGTTCGACATTGCCCGGCCGGGCCGACGCCGAGGTAGTCGAAGCGGTTCGCAAACTGCTGCATCAGGAGGCGCCGCGCTCTCGGTCGCGGGGGTGGAAGAAGCGTATGCGCCGGGAAACGCAGTGGTGGCTGGATGCGAAGCACGGTCCCGGCGCAGTGAGGGTCCCGCCGCAGTCCACGTTCAACAAGCTCCTGGACAAGGTGGAAGCGGTGCTGGGCCTGGGGGGCACGGTGGCTCAGCGGCGTGCCCGGGCCGCACGCCCGGAGCCGCCGTTCACCCCGACAGTCGCGCTGCGTCCCGGCGAGCTGGTGATGATGGACAGCACCCCGGTGGATGTGTTGTGCGTCCTGGATGACGGGGTCGTGGCACGGCCGGAGCTGACCACGGCACTGGACGTGGCGACCCGCAGCTTGTGGGGAATTCTGCGGCCGCCGGGTAGCAAGCTGACCGATGTGGCGGTCTTGCTGGCGCAGATGATGACGCCGATGACGATGCGGCCCGACTGGCCCGCGACGCTGTCGATGGCCTCCTCAGTTATCCCCCACGAGCGGCTGGTCAGCCTGGATGAGCGGTTGAACGACGCCGCGGCACGCCCGGTAATCGTGCCCAAGATGATCGTGGTCGACCAGGGCAAGGTGTTCGTCTCTCCCGCCACGCGGGCCGCGTGCGAAAGCCTGGGGATCTCTCTGCAGCCCGTGCCACCGGCCAACGGGCCAGCCAAGGCGCACGAGGAGCGGACCTTCGGCTCGCTCAACTCTCTGTTCTGTCAGTGGCTGCCGGGCCACACCGGGGCGAACGTGTCCGAGCGGGGCTCCAAGGTCGAGCAGGAGCCGTTGCGGACCCTGCAGGAGATGCAGGAGCTGCTGGACGAGTTCCTCGTGCACTGGCACCACCGTCCGCATGAGGGCCTGCGCCATCCGCTGATGCCGAAGAAGGCCCTCACCCCGAACCAGATGTGGGCGGCGCTGCTCCCGGTGGCGGGGTACGTGCCGGTGGTACTGAGCTCGCAGGACTACGTGGAGCTCCTGCCGGTGCGCTGGCAGCCGGTCACCGGCGCCGGTATCCGGTTCGACTACCGCACCTACGACGACAAGTGCCTCCACGAAGACCACGGCCCTGGGACGCGGTCGAAGGGGCGCCTGCGGGAGGTGCACCACAACCCCTACGACCCGACCCGGATCTGGGTACGCCTGCCCGAGGGGTTCCGTGAAGTGCCGTGGATTCACGCCACCGCGGTGAGCCTTCCGTTCACCCACCACATCTGGCAGCACATCTGCAAGGTCGTCAAGCGCACCGGGTCCCGCGAGGAGCACGAGGCAGAACTCGCCCTGGCTCTGGACGACTTCCTCAAGCGGGCCTCAGGGAAGGGGGAGCTGTCTCGCTCGGAGCGACGGGTAGTGGCCAAGTCCCGCGCCTCGGGGGCAGTGCCGGTGCCAGCAGGCGGGCCCGACGTGCTGAGCACTCCGACGCTGTCTTTTGGACTGGCCGGCGTGTACGCCGCGCCGGAACTCGACGACGACACCGTTCCCGACGAGGACGACGACCTGTCTGTTTCCAGCGACGGCGAGCAGGATGCCGACCAGGTCGCCGACGGCTCTTCCATCCTCGACGACACCAGCCGGGAGAACGACCTGTGGCTGCCGTAACCGTGTGCGCGAGCGACGACTTCTTCGACGACGGTCTGCTCACCCCCAGCCCAATCACCAACTGCGTCCTGTGGCAGGCCTATGTGTCTCAACCGCGGGTGCCCGCTCTGCCTGTGAAGGATCCGTCCTGGAGCCGAAAGACGCTCCTGGAGTACCACTCCGAGTTCGTGACGCTGAAGACCCGCTCCATGGAACAGGCTCTTCAGCAGCTGAAGTTGACGCTCCTGGTCAACAACCGGCAGCAGGGTACCGCCCGGCGCGGGCTGATCGTGTCCGGGCCGCCGGGGGCGGGAAAGTCGACCACGCTCATGGAACTCGGCCGGTCCTTCGAACTGAGCGAACGGCGCCGTCGGCCCGGCATGGAGGGCTCCATGCCCGTGCTGTTCGCTTCCGTCCCGCCCACCTACACGCCCAGGAACCTGGCCAAGGTCCTCGCCCGGTTCGCCGGCATTCCGATCCACGACCGGATGACCGAACACACCATCACCAACGCCGTGTGCCACGTCATGTTAAAGCGGGGCACCCGGCTGGTGTTCATCGACGACGTGCACCTGCTCAACACCCGTACCCGGCCCGGCGCCGACACCTCCGACCAGGTCAAGACCCTGATGGAACGAGTACCCGCGACGTTCGTGCTGGCCGGTGTCAACGTGGAGGACTCACCGCTGCTGACCGGGCCCCGCGGTGCCCAGCTCGCCGCCCGCTGCAAACTCCTGCGCACGCCCCCGCTACTCAACGGCACCCAAGAGCAAAAGAAGATGTGGCACTCACTCCTGGGCGACATGGAGGGGGCGCTGCGGCTGGCCCGCCACCGGCCCGGAACGCTGGTACGCCACGCCGCCCACATCCATCTCCGCACCGGCGGTGTGATGGCCAGTCTCTCCCTCCTTGTCAGGGAGGCCGCGATCCGCTCCATCCTGGACGGAAGCCTCGCGATCACGAAGAACCAGCTGTCGCAGGTGCTCCTCGACGTCCAGGCCACGAACGCGGCGCGCGCCACCCTGCGGCAACACCCTGGCAACTGACCGGCGCGGCGGAAAGCCTCACCCCGGACCTCCCGCCGCGCGCCCGCCCTGTAGTCCCCTTTCCCCGTGCCGATGGGGCGCTGATTCATGGCCGCCTCCCCTGCCCCGCCGTGTCCTGCCCTCAACACCCCCACGCGTAAAGGAAGATGTTCGTGCAACCCTCTGCCTCCACGCTTGTTCGTATCCCAGCCGTGGCGGGCGAGCTGACCGGCTCCTGGTTTCGCAGGATGGCCGCCCTTTACGGTCTGCCCGCACAGGACTTGCTGCGGGGGGTCCTGAGCGGCGCGCACCGGGTGCAGGTGACCGGCACTCCGGGCAGCGGTCTGGAACTGTTCCTCAACACATCCGCGCGAACAGCCCTGGCCCGCTCCACCGGTCTTCCCCTGTCCCGGCTCAGCCGCCTGCTGCCCGCTCTCGCCGCCCCGCACGGGCGGCTCGCGGACGACGAGAACCCGCGGGCGGCCTGGTACATGCCGGGCGAGGCATGGGTGGGGACCTGTCCTGCGTGTACTGGGCGGGCCTTACGGCCTGGACAGCCGGTTCTGGTGTACCCAGGAACGGCCGGGCACGTCTGTCGGCGTCACCGGCGCTGGCTCCTCGCGCATCCCGGGAGGCCAGCGAGCATTCCGCTGGAGACCCTGCCCGAGGTCCTCACCGCGCACCGACACCACTGTGCTCTCGCACGGGCCCGTCCGGACGCGGCGGACGTGGTGGCCCTCGCCGCGGCGGTCGTGTGGTCGTGGCAGGTACAGGGGTGGCGATCCGAGACGGTCTGGCAGGACCGTGCACACCGGCTGGCCGCGGTCACGGGATCCATGCCGGCGGCCGTGGTGCCGCATGCGCTGGTGTCCTACCCGGAGACGATCGCCGTGGCCCGGCTGCTCGGCGCTCCGCGCTGGCAGCAGCGGCTGCGCGCGACCGCCGCAGCCCAAGGGGCAGGTGCCGCAACGGAATTGTTGCTTCGGGAAATCAGCCGCCGGGCCGGCAGGCCGTGGCTCGCGGACTGGCTGATCGCCTACACCCGCACCAGGCCCAGGACAGCCGCACAAACCGATCCCCTCGACCGGTGGCTGCGCTGGCTCACCGCTGCGGACGGCACCGAACGCGACGGCTTGTGGACGGTGCACCGGACAGCCGTACGGCCCACCGAGTACAGCGACCGCGTCGGCTTCCTCACCGACCGCCGTCCCCGCAGCATCTGCGAAGAGGCCAAGGCAGCCTTCCTCACTGGTGGCTGGGAACCGGCGCCCTCGCTGCGGCCCGAGCCAGCGCCGTGCCCGTGACATCTCCCGGCCCCGTCCCCGGCTCCCCCGCCAGCCAGCTCCGCCCCCGGCCGTATCGCGGCGGCGTCCGCAGGCCGCCACACACCGCACACCCCGCCCGCTCACCCCTCACACACGAAGGAGAGACACACCCATGGCATCGATCAGTCCGGAGTACGCCAGCCAGTTGCTGGCGGAACTCACCGAGGGCTGCCCCGTTCCCGCAGCGCCGGCCTCGCTGTCCCGCTACACCTTCCAGATCAGCAACCACGTCCTCATCGGAGACACCGCCGTTCGCGGCTACAAGCACAAGGGCCGGTGGCGGCTGGATGACCGGGACATCCGCGCGGCCGGCAACCGGCTCGCCTCGCTCCCCTTCGACCCCGACGACCTGGTCGATGCCCGTCTCGCGCCTGAGCACGACCGGACGTGGCGCTCACAGATCCACCGCTGGTTCGAGCACATCTCCTACCAGGACCAGAGCGCCAACGGCTGCCGCTGCGAAGGACAGCAGCCGTGCAGCGGCACCCGGCCCAACCGCTACGGGCTGGGGTGCGGAGCGACCTTCGAGCAGGTCAAGGAACGCTACGGCCGGTCGCCCATCGCGTGCACCAGCCCCCTGCCGCTGCTGACGTGGTCCGGCACCACCTGGATGGTCCCGCGCGCCTACGCCGCCCTCCTCGACCGGGCGGACCAGATCGCCGCCGAGTGCGTCGAACAGGCCGCCCGATGCAGCCGCTGCAACGCCACCGGAGACGTCTGGAAGTGGCGCACGCCCAGCAACAGCGGCTACACCACCCTGTGCCCCGCGTGCGCCGACGCCGTCGCCCGCCCCTACAAGAACCACCTGCGCGGCAGGCTGTACGCGTCGCTGCCGAAGAACTCGCAGCCGGAGGCGTTCCTGTGCCGGATGTGCCCCAGTCCGCGACAGGCCGTGTACTGGGACCACTGCCACACGCACGGATTCGTGCGCGGGCCGGTGTGCGCCAGCTGCAACACCTACGAAGGCGGCGGCCACCGGTTCATCCACCGGCCGGGCGCAGTCCGCCACCTTCTCTTGTGCGACGGCTGCCGCCGCAACAGGACCGTGCCGCCGCGCCATCAGTCCGACATCGTGCTGCAGACGTTCGTGCCCGACCCTCACGGCCCGTGCGCGAAGCAGCCCCACTCCGCGTGGGGTTCGGTTCAGGAAGACGGATCGATCCGTTTCCGGATGCGCTGCTGGCAATGCGCGTTTGCACCCCAGTGGGAGCAGGTCGTGCCGGCCGCACAGGTCAGGCAGCTGGTACAGGAGTTCGTCGACAAGACTCTGGAGGCCGATGCCGACACCCCCGGCCAGGGCACCGCCTGACGGCCCGTCTCCTCTATCGTTTCTGTTCCTGAACTTCTCTCCCCGAGTTCGCCCGTGGGCCGGGAGCCCGGCAGAAGGCAGCGCAGGCGCCGCCTTCTGCCGTACATCAACGAAACGAGACACGCCACGGCCTCCACACTCCCCCGGCGGTAACCCGTCCGGGGGTGACGGCATGAGCCTTACCAGCTGTCTGCATGACCGCCGCTCACACCTTTGCCGCTTCCCGGACGCGGAACGCCCGATGTTGCGGCGCTGGTGGGCGATGTCAGAACTTCGGCCGGTCCTCGAGAACACTCGGCTCGTTGATCTTCCCGAAGGGGACGTGAACGCTAGGGGTGGTCCGCGACGTGCTGGCCAGATGGCTTTCCTGGTCGTCGAAGAATATGTGCGGCTTGAGGACCTTCATGATCTCGCCCTTGTCGATGCCTCCGAGGAAGAAGGCATCGTTGACTGTCACCCCCCATCGCTTCAGGCTCATCACTGCCCGCTCGTGCGCGGGGGCATTGCGTGCGGTGACGAGTGACACGTGGAGACGGATCCGATATTCGGCGGCCTTCTGCCGTTCCTCCTCCTCCCTTCGCTGGATGCGGTTGATGCTGGCAAGAAAGTCTTTCAGTGGTCCCGCATCGTGCGGAACCGCGGCGTTCAGCACCTCGTGGGCGCGGAACCCGTCGATGCCTCCCGTCTGGTACACCTGCTCCGACGCGTCGGTGGCAAGGACGCCGTCGAAGTCGAAGGAGATACGCAGGTCGTGATCGCTAGTGTCATCCTCGTACGGCTCACCCAGAACGTGTCCTGCTGGCAGTCCCTGTGAGACGGCCTCGCGTACGTCGCTGTCGTTCGCTGACAAGAACAGCGACATGTTGAGGGCTGGCATGAATTTGTAGGGCGAGCGGCCCTGCATGAAGATGGCCCGGCTTATCGGCAGCGCATGGGCCTCTATCGACCGCATGACGCGAAGCCCGGTATCGGGGTCGTTCCGAGACAGAACGATGACCTCGACCAAGGGGTCACTTTCCTCGCTCAGGTCGTTCAGTGACAGCAGTCGGCGGATGAACGGGAAGGCAACGCCGGGGCGGAGCGTGTCGGCGAGATGCTCTTCCTGGTAGGCGCGATAGCTCTCCTCGCCCTGTTCCCGGAAGACGGCGTCCGACTCTGCGAGGTCGAACAGCGCGCTGGAGGCGATACCGACGACAAGCCGGTCCGCCAGTTCGTAGGCGGCCACAGCAACCCCTTTGGTCAGCCCGTTCTTACGCTCTCAATCATCGCACCAGCCTCGTCGCCGGGCCCGTCACGCATGCCCCGAGCAGTCCGGAAGCGCTGTTGGCCGGGATCTACCGAAGACGCAGCCAAGAGCCCGGCCCCCGTCCACCCCAGTAGGTGAGCTCCACAGGAGGAATCTGCAGACGTGAGCCTGATGAGCATGCACCGCTCCGAGGGTAAGGAGTTCGACGGCGGCGTCATCGTCGAGGGCATCTACAGCTCGAAACTCCTCAACGCGCAATGGGACGCGAAACGCACGGATGAGGCACGACGGCTGCTCCGGGTCGCGATCACACGTGCCCGCCACACCGTCGTCTTCGTCCGCCCGTCCGACGCTCTTCCCCTCACCCCGCCGCTCCCGGCCACGGGCTGATCGGTCAAAGGGCCTCGCATCCAATGGTGCCGCTGGTCCGCAGGCCACAGCGGCTCGCATGTCTCAAGGGACGATACGTGCTCGGATACGGCCGCTCTGGTGACTGGTTGTGTGCGGATCGGCGTAATCAGAAACCAATTTTGATCATTTTCTGGGTTTGATCTGCATATCTGCTGTCATATGAGGACCATGAATCAGCTCCTGCGCGTGCGTACGGCATTTCCCTCTCAGCCCCCCGCAGCCCTCAGGGGTACCACCGCCGCGCGGGTCCGCATCCGGCCTCGCAGCGGCACTGGCACGAGGAGCGGCGGGCGATGGAATTGCGGACTGAGCAGGTGTGGGCGGCTCCCCAGCGCTGGGCGGGCAACACAGTCAGCCAGCTTCTCGTGCCGGCCGGGGCCCTGCAGGTCAGCGAGGACACCGACTGCCGGTTCGTGCACAACGTCTACGGGCGGTGGGACATCGTCGGCGATGAAGCGGCGGTACTGAACCCGCAGTTGCCCGACGACCCTGGCGAGACCGTGGAGTGGAAGGGGCCGAGACAGCTTTCTGCCCCGCAGACGGTGCTGGCGTCGTATGCGGACGCGATCGAACTACACGACGTGGTACGTGAGCACGGGTTGAGACCGCCGCAGGCCGGGGCCCTGCACTCGGTGATCGGGTACTGGTACTCGCAGTTGCCCGAACCGGGTCTCGTGGTCATGCCGACCGGCACGGGCAAGACGGAGACCATGCTGGCCCTGCTGGTGGCCTGCCGTCCCGAGCGGCTGCTCGTGCTGGTGCCCAGCATCGCGCTGCGCGAACAGATCGCGGCGAAGTTCGAGTCGCTGGGCATCCTGCAGCGGCAGGAGGTCGTCTCCCGTGATGCGCTGCGGCCGTGCGTGGGCCGGGTGACGCGCCGGTTCACCGACGTCGCCGAAGCGAAGGCGTTTGCCGCGGCCTGCAACGTCGTGGTGACCACGCCGCACGTCCTGCACCACTGTACGCAGGAGGCTCGGGACGCGCTGCTGTCCGAGTTCAGCCATCTGATCGTCGACGAGGCGCACCACGCGCCGGCCTCGACCTGGACGAGCGTGATCCGGCAGTTCGAGGACCGGAAGGTGCTGCTGTTCACCGCGACCCCGTTCAGGGAGGACGGCCAGAAGATTCCCGGACGGACCATTTTCCGCTACCCGCTGCGCCAGGCCCAGGCCCAGGAGTACTTCACCCGCATCGATTACCGGGCGGTGCTGAGCCTGGAGGACAACGACCGCAAGATCGCCGAACTGGCGGTGCAGCGGCTGCGCGACGACCTGGCGGCCGGGCTGGACCACCTGCTGATGGCCCGGGTCAACGCCGTCAGGCGGGCGCGGGAGATCTGCGAGCTGTACCAGGAACTGGCCCCCGACCTGGAGCCGGTGGCGCTGCACGACGGGCTGGCGGCGACCGCCCGCAAGAAGGCCCTGGCAGGTATGGACAGGCGCAGCTGCCGCATCGTGGTGTGCGTGAACATGCTCGGCGAGGGCTTCGACATGCCCCAGCTGAAGGTCGCGGCGGTGCACGACGTGCGCAAGAGCCTCAGCCCGATGATCCAGTTCATCGGCCGGTTCACCCGCAGCGCTTCGACCGCCTCCAGCCCGATCGGCACCGCATCGGTGTTCGTGGCCCGGGACCCCGCCGCCGCCCTGTCGCCCATGCGCGATCTACTGAAGGAGGACGCGGACTGGAACCTGCTCCTGCAGGACATCACCGAGCAGAGCACGGCCCGCGGCGAAGAACTCAGCGAGTTCGGCACCTCCTTCACCAACATCCCCGACGGCATGGCCGTCAGCGTCCTGGAACCGAAGATGAGCGCCGTGCTGCACCGCGCCCCGTCAGGCGAGTGGGACCCGCAGGCGGCCGTCGGCCGCTATGGCGAGGGCCGGGTGCTCGGGCAGGCCGTCGCCACCGGCGGCGACGGCCGCGTCGCCTGGTTCGTCGTGGAGCACCGCACCCTGGTCGACTGGGGTGCCCCGCAGTTTTTGGAGCAGGTGCTCTACGAGCTGGTCGTCATGTACTTCGACGACGAGCGGCGGTTGTTGTATGTCTACGGCTCCCACAAGAGGGGCGACTACGCGGAGTTGGCCAGGGCTGTGCTGGGCGAGGGCAGTCGGCCCGTCAAAGGGCTCGACACATTCCGGGTGTTCGCCGGTCTCGAGCGGGTGGTGGCCACCAACATCGGTCTGCTGGACTCCCGTGACCACTTCAACCGCTTCTCGCTGCTGGTGGGCAGCGACGTCTTCGAGGCGCTGGACGCGGCCGCCCGCAAGAACCGCAGCCAGACCCACATCATCGCCTCGGGCATCGACGACGGCACCAAGGTCAGCGTCTGCGCGGCCCTCTCGGGCCGCTTCTGGTCGCCGCGCACCGCCCCCAGTCTGCTGGCGTGGATGCGGTGGTGCGACGAGCAGGGCACCAAGATCCTCGACTCCCGTGTGGACCTCGAGAACGTGATGGCGGGCTTCATCATCCCCGTCGAGCAGACCACGCGTCCCCCATTCCCCCTGCTCGGCCTGGAATGGCCCTGGCAGTGGCGCGCCGGCCTGGGCGAGGGCCCGCCCTTCGCCTTCAACGGGCGTTCCCACACCGTCACCGACATCGGCTACCGCGTCGACGACTTCGCCCCCGAGGGGCCGGTCCGCTTCTCGTTCGTCTCCCCCTCCTGGGAGCTCCCCTACAGCGCCGAGTTCACCGACCAGGGCCTGGTCTACTCCCCCGTCGGCGACGACGCCCTGGTGACCGTCCAGCGCGCCGCGCTGCCCGCCGCCGACTGGATCAACCAGCACAAGCCGTACCTGTACTTCGCCGGCGACCGCATCCTGACCCCCGACGACCGCCTGCACGCGCCCCGTACCGACCTGCCGCCCTTCGACCTGTCCCTGCTGGCGCCACTGGAGTGGGACGGGGTGAACATCCAGGCCGAGTCCATGGACCCCGAGCGGCTACCGCACACCGTGCAGTACTACATGTACCGCTACCTGAGCGAGCAGCAGCACTTCGACATCCTGATCGACGACGACGGCTCGAACGAAGTGGCCGATCTCGTCGGCATCACCGCCGACGACAAGGACATCACCATCACCCTCGTGCACTGCAAGTACTCCCACGAACCGGCTCCCGGCCACCGCGTCATCGACCTGTACGAGGTGTGCGGCCAGGCCGCCCGCGGCGCCAAGTGGCGCGAGTACGGCATCGAAGCACTGCTGCGCACCCTGTACAATCGCGCCGCCAAATGGGCCGCCCGCCATCCCGGCAAGAGCCCCTACCTGCTCGGCAGCATCGACGAGCTGTACCGCATCCGCGAACGCGCACCCCAACTGCGGCCCCACATCAACACCGTCATCGCCCAGCCCGGGCTCTCGGCAGCCGGGTGCAGCAGCGAGCAGCAGCACCTCCTCGCCGGCGCCCATTCCTACGTCAAGGCGCTCACCAAGGGCACCTTCACCGTGTACTGCAGCCCGTAGCACGGACCCCGCCGGGTGCAGGCATCGGTCCGGTCACCGGTATTTCCTCCAGCCGGTGCCCGGCGCCGGCCAGCAGTCCGCATGACACGTTGTCACTATGCTGCTGTGCCAGGGACCGGCCCACAGGGGGGATGTCGGGGATGCAGGATCCGGGCCGTCTTCCGGCGCCCGACGACACGGGTTCGGCGACCGGGGAGCGCTTCGCCTATCAGGCGCAGGCCGCCCTCCGCGCGGTGGTGGAGATGCTGGCGGGTGGCGGAGTGCTCCATGTGACGTGTGAGCATTTCGAGGATGTCCTGGTCGCCCGGACCGACGGCACGGTGCGGGGCGGAGTGGCGCTGTGGGACTTCCAGCAGATCAAGTCCCGTGAGGGGCAGAAGAATTGGACCTTGTCCGGCGTGCTCAGGAGCAAGGCTCTGGCGAGCCTTCTGCGCACCCATCGGGTCTTGAGAGAGCACCAGGACCTCACGTACATTCTGACGGTCGGCGTGGAGGGTGTGCTGAGCTCCGACGCTGATGTGCGCGCCGTCGCGCAGGGGCGGGGAGGTGACAGCGCGGAGCGGCTGGACAGGATCGCCAGGTACCTCGGTGCGGACGCTGCCGAGACTGCGGGGTTCCTGCGGCTGGTTCGTATCGAGGAGTTGCCGGACCGGTACGAGCTGGAGCGCCGCAATCGCGATGCGCTCTTCGATCTGGCCCCGCATCTTCGGGTCGGGGAAGCCGAGGCTTTACACGCGGATCTCCTCAACCGGGTCAGGCTCGCGATGGACGGGCGCCTGGGGCCGCGTTGGCAGGCGCTGGTGACACGGCTCGATGTCCCGGAGAGGGTTCTGCGCAAGCGCCTGACGCCGCAGAAACTCCGCGACGTCGCGCTGCGTCTGGACCGCCCGGACCTGGCCGACTACGTGCGCGCGAGCCGGCGTGCAGCACAAATGCATCCCTACCCCGGGGCCGAGTCACTGTCCATGCCCTCGCTGAGTTCTGTCTACGTGCCGCAGCGCCTGCACCGGATCACACCTGAGAGCGGGCAGCCGAGCGGCCGTGCGGCGGACCGGTCTCCCGGCGATGTTGCAGACGCCGCAGCGCTCCCGGGTCGCGCACCCGTGTGTCTGGTACTTGCCGGCCCGGGCGGCGGGAAGTCCAGCCTCCTGCGCGCTGTGCAAGCCGGTACGGCCGAGCGCTGGCCGGCCCCCGGGGGCCGAGGGCTGCTGGGGGTGACGGTGCCGGCCACGGCGCTGCTCGGCTCTCCCCTGCCGAGCGCTCTGGCGGCAGCGGCAACCAGCCAGCTGGCCGCTTTCGCACTGCAGCGGACGCTGTCCGACGAGCTCTTTCTCAACAGGCCTGCCCCGGGGGCCTGCTGGATCGTGCTGGTCGACGGACTCGATGAGATCACCGACCGGGACGACAGGCAGAACCTCCTGCGCACCCTGACGAACTTCGCCGCCGAGCCCGACCCCCTGTACCGGTTCGTCGTGGCCAGCCGGCCGCTTCCCGAGAAGGAACTGCGCGTCCTGGGCCCTGGCGTGCCCCGCTACCAGGTGATGCCCTTCTCCCGCAGCGAACTATCCGAGGCGGCCCGGCGCATCCTGGACGGCTTGGGTGTCCCCGACTCCCGGAACGCGGCACGCCGGTTCGTCCGTGTGCTGGACGACGCCTACCTCACCGATTTCGCCCGCACTCCGCTCATGGCGACGATGTTGTGCCAGCTGTATGCCGCAGGTCCCGGGCAGTCGCTGCCGGACACCCGCGGGGCTCTGTACGCGAGGTTCACCGACCTGCTGCACCGCCGTATGAGCGGCAGGAACCAGTCGGGCGTCCGGAGCCAGGCCGAGGCTGCTCTTGCGCGTTTCGGCCCCACGGCCATGTCGCGGGCCCATGACCTGCTCGATCAGCTGCCGGAGACGATCGACAGCCTGGCGTTCGGCCGTCACAGTGACAGCGAAGCGTCCTGGGCCGACGCGCTGGCCGCCCTGGACGGCGCCCGGCGTCCCCGTGCCGTTCCGGAGGACGACTGGAACGGCTTCGTGTCCTCGGTCCTTGGGCGCAGCGGGCTACTCACCCGTACCGGGGACGGTTTCGCCTTCCTCCACCGGACCCTTCAGGAGTACTGCGCTGCACGCCACCTCGCCCGCGCCCCCTCTTCCCATGCCCGTGAGCTCGACCGGCTGCTCGGCCCCTGGAAGGAAGATGGAGGAACAAACCCGTGGGGTGCGCCGCTGGACACCGCCTCCTACATCGGGTTCCTCATCGACCCCGGAACCGCCTCGCCCGCCGATCCCGCCACTGCTCTGAAGGACCTGGCGGTGCCCGGCAATCTCCGCGGGTGCGTGCTGATCGCCACCCTGCTGTCGCTGGGCACCGTGCTCGCCGATCAGTGGAAACCACTGGTCCAGGCGGCCGCGCAGGCGATGGCAACAGCGTGCGCGGATCCCGTTGGCGAGGCCACCCCGCGTGTCTGGGCAGCGGCCGTGCTGGCGGAACTGGACCTGCAGCGGGGCACGACCGCGTTGGAGATGCTGGCGGACGATCAAGGTCTGGACGATGAGTTCAACGAGGACCCTCACAGCCCGGACTTCAGCGACCGTCTCCTCGCTGCCAGGCGGCTGCTGGAGCTGGACCGGCCGCGGGGGGAAGAGGCCTGCTACCGGCTCGTCCACGATCCCGACCTGTACGGCTCCGTCCGGGTACGGGCCGCTGAAGTACTCCTGTCTTCCGGCGACGAGCGCGCCTGCCGCGCCCTGGAGTACCTCGCCGAAGCGGCGGACCTCCATTTCGACGACCGCCTCGACGCGGCGAGGCGGCTCGCAACCCTGGACCCTGAAGCGGCCGTTCACTCGCTGCACACAGTGATCGAGGACTACCGGGGTGATCCGGACTGGCTCGACTGGTGCATTGCCGCCGCCCAGGCGCTGGACGATCTGGGAGACCCGCGCGGTCGGCAGATCACCGACGAGCTCTCAGTCGGCTACTGAGCGCGCAGCAGCTCCGCGGCCTCCGCGTCCTGGTCAAGATCACGATGGCCGATGGGCCAGAGACCAGAGCGTGCCCGGGAGGGGAGACGAGTGTGTTGACCAGCCGCTCGCATCTCGCAGGACTGGGGGCGCTGTCATCTGCCGTCTTGGGCAGGAGGGGACGGAGACGCGGAGGGCTGCACGGGCTCGGGCCGGATGGGAGCTTCGGTGGGAATGAATGCGCCATGCCTGGATGAGCTGACCGAGTCGGCGGGCTGGTGTCTCGCTGGGGGTGAACAGGACGACCGCGACCAGGACAAGAGCGCCTGCCGTGAGCGCTCCAGCCGTCCAGGCGGACAGGCCGCCACGGACCATGGCCATCGCGAAAGCGGCCGCCGCACCCAGCACGCCGCCGATCCGGGCCGCGGTGCTCACCATCGACGTTCCCGGAAGGCCGCGCGGCGCAGTGTCCAGGACAGCCTGGGTGTGCTGAGCAGGACTCGGAGCGTGAAGCGGGTGCGGGTGCGGCGGGTGGGCAGAGCGGCCAGTTCCGCGTGCCATTCCTCGCGCCACCGCGCGCGCTGCCGGGTGGGAAGCAGCAGGGTGAGCATGGCCAGCATGCGCGTGGTGACCGCGGATGGGGTCGATGCGGGCTGGAGGGCGGCCGAGGAGAGGTCGTGCAGTTCACGGCTCACGTCGGCCAGGCCCGCCGCACGCGCCAACGGCGCGATGACGTCGCGGGTTTCACGGGCGACGAGGTACCGCCTGGCCGGGGCGACGAACGCGATGGTGCGCATGTTGTGCAGCCGGTCGGCGAGGCGGATGGCCAGCACGGCCTCCTCACGCGTCGGCTGGAGCGTCGGCGGCCTTGCGGTGTGGAGGTGGAGAGCCGTGAGTGGGATCGCGCCGATCCTGGCGGCGCGGACGGCAGCGATCAGATCGGCGATCTCCTGCCCGAAGTGCTCGGTCACGCGGCCCGCCGGGCAGGGGGTGTCGTCGATGTCGTGCAGCACGGCGGCGCAGATCACAGGTGGCGGCATGCCGAGGTCGGCGACGATAGCGGCGACGGCGAGGCAGTGGGTGAGGAACGGGTCGCCGCTGCGGCGGGTTTGGCCCGCGTGCCAGACGGCGGCCTCATCGTGGGCGTGCTGGATGAGCGAGGTGTCGGCGTGCGGGTGGTGCATACGCACGACGGCCAGGAGGCCCTCCAGGGACGGGAGGGCGCAGCGGCGCTTGTTCGGTCGGGGTGCTAACCGGCGCCGGGCCCTCATGACACTCCCCCGCCGTTGATCGGACGGGCGGCCCACCCCGGTAGGGGCTGTTTGCGGCCGCGGTAGGCACGCGCGAGGGCGTCCCGCGCGTGCTCGGCACCGTCCTCGGCGATCCGGTAGAAGCGACGGCGCGGCCGGCCGGCTCCCTCGTGCAGGGCCGGGTCTTCCCAGGTGCTTTCCACCCATCCGACGTGTTCCAGGCGGGCGAGGATCGGATAGATCGTGCCCGACGGCAGTCCCGCCAGCTCGCACAGCTCCAGGCCGTAGCGCTCTTTGGCGGGGTCCTCCAGCAAAGCCCGCAGCACCAGTTGGGTCTGCAGGGTCATACGCAAACTACCCATACTCGTACTCTACATAGCCCATATATGGCTTGCCTAGAAGTAGTGACACCTGGCGAGCCCCTGTGTGTACGGGCTGTCCACCGGCTGCTGGACGAGGCGGAGCAGAACTGACACAGCACAGGCCGGCCGAGGGCGGCCCCGCCAAGCCGCGCCCACAGCCGTCCCAGGCCACGCACCTGGGACGCCGGAGGGCAGCAGCGCTCAGGGGCCGCCGCCGCGGGGAGCCGAGGCGCGCGTACACCCGCCGCCTCTCAGCGGGTCACCGGCATAATCGACACGGCCGCAGCAGCAGGACAGGAGCCCGGTTTGGTCAGCACGCCCGACGTCCCCGGCCCGTCCATGGATGCCGTCCCGACCCGCTACGGCGACACCACGTTCCGCTCCCGGCTCGAAGCTGACTGGGCCGCCACCCTCGACGGCAACGGCATCCGGTGGGAGTACGAACCCGAGACGCTCACCCTGGACTCTGGCACCCTCTACCTCCCCGACTTCTGGCTGCCCGAACTCGGCACCTGGATCGAGGTCAAAGGCCCCGGCATACCGCGGACCGAGAAGGCCGAAGAACTGGCCCGCACCCGCACCTGCCGGTGCGAAGGCTCCTGCACCTGCCGGTGGCCCGGAGGCGAGTTCGTCCTCCTCGGCAAGCCGTCCCTGGCCTCCGACTGGAACGAACCCGGCCACCGCCCCCGCAGCGGCTACGCGAACTGGGCAACCCCCTTCGGGCCGACCGCATACTTCGTCACCTGCCCGCGTGCACACGGGCGCAGTGGATCACCCTCCGGCGCCCCTGGCGCTGCTGGAGAGAGAACAGGCCCACCGGCCTGTCGACCGGTTCGTCCGCTTCGTCGAGACCGCCACCGGCACGGGCCTCTTCGCGATGCCCGACCTGGGCGAGCCCTTCACCGACGCGGAACTCGGCCTGACCGACGCCCCCTCGGAAGATGACGTGCTGTGATCAGCACTTCCCTTGGGGCTGGCCAGGGCGGCCCGGCCTGGCTGCCGAGCGCCGCAGGACTGCCGTCCGCGGCTGGCTCCGCGTCGAGCCGGCCCTTCTCGGCCCCGAAGCAGCGCACACGGTTCCTGGCCTACCTCTACCTCGGGGGTGAGCAGGTCAAGATGGGCTCGCATCCGTGACGAACACCGGAGCCTCGATGGTGCGGGGCCGGGCGGTGTGGCGCCCGTCATCAAGGTGGCCCCTGCGGCAGGCGGGGAGGCGGTCAGCGTCGTCGCCACTGCCACCAGCGCTGTTGTACACCGGTTGCGGTGCTGGCTGTTGCGCCGTGGTCGGCGTGGGCGAGCGGAGCGGTGAGCGTGACAGGCGAGTTGTCGCCGGTGATGATGCTGATGCTCTGAACGGCCCTGTGGACCTGCTCCGGGGTGGGCGTGCCGGATCCGGCCGGCATCGTGGAACGCAGTTCGGCGACGAACTGCGTGAGGCGGGTACGGACTTGGTCGAGGATGTCGTGCAGAACGGAGGGAGAGACCGCCCAGTACAGGTCGTCGATGACGACGGCTCGGCTGCGGTAGCGGTCCATCACGCTCATCAGCGTGCGCAGTTCGGCCGCGCCAGGAAGGCTGAGGTGGACTGCCTGGCCGGGAGGGGTCCGGTCGATCAGGTTCTGCAGCTGACCGATGCCGAACGTGATGGTCACTTCTTCGTTGATCTTGCCCCGTGTGATCTCGGGGAGGTTCAGGGCGCTGATGGTTTCACCATGGCGTTGCCAGGTCAGCGAGTGCGAGTCGGCCTGGATGGGCGCGCGCGGGCGCCGGTAGTCCGGAACACCGGAGGCGGGTTTGCCTCCGTAGCCCTTGAGTTCGTTGAGAGCCCATTGCTTCAGAGGCTGGGAGGCGGCGTGGCCGCCGATGACGAGCGCGAGGCGCAGCAGTCCGGCAAGCGGGGCGGTGTCGTCGAGGACGCCTTGCTCCAACTGTTCCACGGGCTGCGGCCTCTGGCGGGTGGGTTCGGTCATCTACCCAGCGCAAGATAGGCGACGACGGCACCGGCTACCGTTCCCAGAGCGCTGACGGCACCCCAGAAGATGGCGCTGCGGTACCACGGCGCTTGTGGGGCCGTGGCGGGGTCTGCCGGTGCTGGCTGGCCGGCACTCGCGTGGGCGCCGTGGGAAGCGTGCGCATGAGGGGCGTTCACCGTGACGGGTGAGTTGTCGCCGGCGGTGACCTGGACCGAAGGGCCTGGCTGGGGTTGTTGCGGTGCGGGATGGTGGCCTCTTCGGCTCATGGTGTTCATCAGCTCCTTGTAGCGGTCAAGTACGGTATCGCGGGCCTGGGAGAGATCGCGCAGGGTCTGGGCGTAGCGTTCGGGGGCGGTGCGCCGCCACTCCGGGGGGATTTCGGTGTATGCGGCGTCATGGTCGGGGGTGAACGTCCCGCCAATCTCGTCGAGGAACCGGGCGAGGGCGTCCGTGAAATGCTGGTGCGCCGTTTCGAGTTCCGGGTCGACGAAGTCGATGACGTCGCGCTGCAAGGCCTCCAGGGCCGAGTCGACGCCCTCGGTGACGAAGTCGGGGATGCGCCGCATCGGCATGCGCCGGGAGAGATGGACCAGCCAGGCAGCGTCCGCCGGGGCCGCTTCTGCTACCCGCGCGGACTTGGCCCGGTCGGAAACCGTGGCCGTCACCGATGCTCCCTCCCGGTAGGCCGCCGCGACGAAGCCTTCCAGCGCCTGCCTGACGGCTTCGGTGTGACGGGTGAAGGCTGCATCGTCGAGAGCGCACAGGCGCTGCGCGCTGCCGTAATTGTGTATGTGCAGGTCGAATTGGGTGTCGGCGGCAGCCCGGGCTGCCGTGTAGAGGTCCTCGGCCGCCGCCGTGACATGCGGGGCAGCCGCCAGTTTCACCTCGTGCAGCCTGTTCTCCAGGTTCATGACCGCCACATCCACCTGGGCGACCGGCTCCGGTACGGGCGCGTCTGCCGACGGGGCGGGAGAGGCCAGCCAGCTGCGGATGAGAGCTCCTTGGCCTGCCTGAGCCGCCTGCAGGAATGTCGCGTGGTAGCTCATGGGCGGCCTTCCTCGTCACACTGTGATCGGTTGATTCTGCTGCACAGCACTGCGTTGTCACAGCGGTGATCTGTTCCCTGCCGTGTCCCCGTACGGAGTGCCGGCAAGCCGCTGTTCGCCCGCCGTAGGACAGTTCGCCGATCTGGCGCGGTCGGCTGGAGCAAGGCCCGGCCGGCTGCAGTTCGTGACGTGCCGGGCCGGAGCGTCTGGCACAGGACACCGGGGATACCGTGCACCAGGCCCGGCGGAGTCCCCAGGCATCGGCATCAAGGCGTCGCCGCTGTGTTCCGGGCACTCGCTGGCGGCTTCGGCGGTATCGCCGTCGGGGCGAGGGAAAGCGGTCATGTTCCGAGCGAGTCAGGCCATGGGCCCGCCCGCGGGGATTGCTCTGCCTCTGCCGGGGGCAGCTGTGGTGTTTTGACCTGTGGTGGGGGCGGCGAATGGCGCGTAGGAAGTCCTTGGCGGCGCAGTTGCTGCAGGCGTACCGGGACAGTCAGAAGGCGAAGGCCGCAGCCGCGAGGCGGGCTGAGGCGGAGCTGGCGCGTCAGGCGCGGGCCGCGGAGCGTGAGGCTGCCGAGCGGGCCAAGCAGGAAGCGCGGCGGGAACGCGAGCAGGCGCAGACGTGGATGCGGGCGCGGAAGGAGAAGCAGGCGCAGCACAGTGCCGAGTCGCGCAGGGCCGAGCAGATCGTGCGGGATCTTGAGAAACGTCAGGCGGCGCGGGCGAGGGAGCTCGAGCAGAAACGTCGTGCTGAGGTCCGCGAGAAGGCTGCGGCGGAACGGCGTGCGAAGCAGGAGAGCGCTGAGAGTTTGCGCCGGGAGTCTGCCGGCCGGACGGCCGAGGGCGAAGAGCGGCTTGAGGTGCTGACTGCGGTTCTGCGTGCCCGCCCCGGTGGGCTGCACGGGCTGCGGCTGCAGGTGGAGCAGGCGCTCGGTGAAGGAGATCTGGAAGGGCTCGCGGTCGGCGTGGAGAAGGCGCTGGGCTCCATCGGCTATCCGGAAGGACTCGGCGGTGCCCGGCGGGCGGCGTTCGCTCCGGAGTCCCGCGAGTTGGTTGTGGAGATCGAGTTGCCGGTCCAGGCGGTGGTTCCTCCGGTCACGCAGTACCGGTTCAAGGCCTCCGCTCTCCCGGCCGTGGTCCCGCAGCCGCGGAAGGAGAACGAGTGCAAGGCGTTGTACAGGGATCTGGTGGCCAGACTCGCGCTGCGGGCGATCGACGAGGCCTTCGCCGTGACACCGCCGTCGCTCGTAGACGGAGTTGCCTTTAACGGGAAAGTCCGCGCCAAAGACCGTGCCACCGGCAGGGCGATCGAGCCGTGTCTGATCAGTGTGCGGGTCAGCCGGGAGGCTTTCACTGAACTCGTGCTGGACGAGCCCGAACTCGACCCGGTGGCAAGCCTGCACCATCTGAACGCGATCGTCTCCCAGCACCCCACCCCTATGACCTCGAGCCGGTTCCTCCTGTCGTCACGTTCGACCTGACCCGGTACAAGATCGCCCCGGAGCGGGATGTCATCGCCGGCCTCGACAGCCGGCCCGACCTCGTCGCGATGGACCTGATCGACTTCGAGCACCTCATCCGGCGACTGTTCGAGAAGATCGGGCTCAAGTCGTGGGTCACCCAAGCATCCCGGGATGACGGCATCGACGCTGTCGCGGTCAACGAGGAACCCCTCATCGGCGGACTGTGCATCATCCAGGCCAAGCGCACGAAGAACGTGGTCTCCGCCGAGACGGTGCGGTCGGTCGGTCGGTCGCGGGAATCGTGAACGACAAGAGCGCTTCGAAGGGCATCGTGGTCACCACCGCGTGGTTCGGCAAGGCGAGCTGGGACTTCGCGCCCCGCAACCGTGTCGAGCTCATCGACAGCCGACATCTCAAAGCACTGCTGCTGGAACATCTCGGCATCGACGCTCTGATCGGCCTGCCCAAACCCCCGCCCGGCTGGCAGACACGCGATCTGAGCTAAAGCGCCGTCGTGTCCTTTCGGGCCGGTGTGCTGTTGGAGACAACAATCCGACACGAGAGGAACGAGCATGTCGTACGGGTACGGCGGCGGGCCCGACTGGCCGATGATCCAGGCCCGGCGGCGAGCCGAGGAAACAGCGAGATCGGCCGCTGGCGAGGCCGCGACCCACAGGGCGGCGGCCGACCGGTGGACAGCACGTCGGGTGCGACGGCGATGAAGTTACGGCGGACCAGGTCCCGGGCCGCCGGCCGCTTCCCGGGCCGGGTCAGGCTCCGTCACCGTTTCGGTCGCCGCCCGCACAGCCCCAGCTCGGCCCTCCGCGCCGCCACCGTGTTCTTGGAAACGCTCCAGCCGGCCTCGCACTGGTCGCGGGTGATCCCCGGCGAGCCGTAGGTGCTGCCCGAGGCGGCGAACAGCCGCTTGATCTCCTCATCCAGCCGCTCCTGGCGCTGCTCGCGGGCGGTGGGAGCACGGTTGATCCACTTGTAGAACCAGGACTGCGAGACCTCCAGGGCCCGGCAGGCGAGGCACCGACAGGGCCCCATTCGAAGCACGTCACCATCACAGACTCACCGACAGCCCGCGCCTTGAAGGTGGCGGATGCGTCGTTGCCACCGCTGATGCCGCCTGGGTAGGCTGCCGACAGCCATGCGGATCCCGGGCTGAAGCGCCGGGTCTGACAGCAACTCACCTCCGACCCATGCGGACGAGCCGGTAGCTCGTGCGACACGTCGGTTGGCAGGGTTCCCTCGTTCTTCTGCGGCTCAGGCGCGTGTTCGTGCCGGGGACCGCTCCTGAGATGTGATGTGAGACAGAAAATGATTCATTCGTTCATCGCGCACACGAGCCCTGGACGAAGCAGGGTGTTCGCCCTTGTGAGGAGGCCTGGGGACGAGCTGGAGGCGGTGACCACACTGGGAGCCGGCGATCTCCACCTGACCAAGGAACTGGTCAGTGCACTCAACTCCTTCCTGTACGACCGCGACGACAGCGCCCTTGAAAAGGTGCTGGACCGGGCCCCCAAACCGGTGCGCATGGCCGCGCAGCAGTACCTCAAGGACAAGTGCGAACCGGTGATGGGGGCCTTCACCGAGTGCGGGCCGGTCGAGGTCGTTCGCGAGGCTGTTTTCTTCGGGCGGATCGACGAGGAACTCGAGGAGTACCTCGAGTGTGCCTACACAATCGGGCTCGGCATCCGCATGTCGAACGAGCGTCAGCACGATGGCGGCGTCGGGTGGGTCATCCGGCTGCTCAACGACGAGGTTTCCGTGCCGGCCAGCGCCGAGCCGCGCACCTGGGCTGTCCCCACAGGGGTGAAGCTCGCGCGGACCTGGACGAGTAAGCAGCAGGCCGGCGATGCCGGTCCTGTTCGCGGCGCGCTCCAGGTGGCCGCGGATGCAACGGCCACGGGCCGGTGGGTGAGGATCCACACGCTGCTGCACAGCCGCTACGACATCGACTTCGAGGGCAGCGGAACCTCGGAATTCGCCGTCGACGTCTTCGACGCCCCCATCCCGCTGAACCAGCGGGGCGAGTAGGCCGGGGGCTGTCGCCCGGCCTACTCGCCGGATCACCCAAACCGGCGCCAGAGGGACTGCGTACAGCCGTTGCCGCCACGGACGTGGACGAGGCGGCAACGGCCGGCCGGTACGGCGAACACCAGAAGGCCGGTACGGGAGTCTTCATGATGAAATGACACGTGGTGCGTACAGGAACGTGGCTGTGTCGCGTCACAGAGTAGAGAATGGGGTTCCCGGGTGAATGACGGTGCGACACGTGAGGATTCGTCGGCGCCAACCTCGCGTTGGTTCATCTCCGCGCCGGCTGCCACAGATCTGCGCACGTTGCTGAGGGAGCTCAAGCGACGCGGTGTGGACCCTTATGTTCTTTCCGACGTGGCGCCTCTGGGAGCAAGCATCGCCCAGAGTCTGCGGCAGGCCATCGCGCAGGCGGAGACGGTGCTGGTGGTTCTGGGTAACCCTGATCAGTCTCAGAGCACCTTGTTCGAGGCCGGAGTCGCAGTAGGGATGGGCAAGCGGGTCATCGTCATTGCCGATCCCGATCAGGACACTTCTCCCGACCTCGATGGTTTGCTCACCATTCGTGCTCGACCGGACGACGTCGAGGCAGTCGCCTACGCCCTTGCCCAGGCTGAGGGGCGTCTTGTCAGGGTGACGCCTGCGACGTCCGCAGTAGAGCATGCGCTGGGCAGCACGCAGGTGAATGAGCTTCTGGAGCTGCTGCGTGAGCAGCCCATGCGTCTCGAGCGAACGGCCGTGGATGTTCTGAAGGCCGCTCTGGAGGGCAGTGGAGCGGTGGCGGTGGAAAATCCAGACCCGAAGGTCGGAGATCGTCTCGATCTCGGGGTGTGGTCGGACGACTTGGGTGCCATCGCCCTCAACCCTTTGCTCATCGAGCTGAAGCGCACGCTGTCACGCTCCGCGGTCGAGCAGACTCTCCATCTGCTGCAGCGCAGCCGCATGAACGCAGCCCTGTTGGTCTACCTCGATCCGCCAACGAACGCCGAGTTCCGTGAGGCCCTGAGGGTACCTTCCTTTCCCGTTCTGACGATCTCGCTTGAGACGCTGCTGGAACGCATGCGGGCGTCGAGTTTCGCTGAGGTCGTGCGCGATCTGAGGAACCGTGCTGTCCATGGCAGGGCGTACTCATGACGTCCATTGACCGGGGCCGTGTCGCCGCGTTCCTGACCGCCGGCGACACGGCTGCCAGCAACGCTGCACGGGGCAAGGCCTTTGAGGATCTCCTCACGTATCTCTTCGAGCTCGTCCCCGGAATCAGTGTGACCGTTCGCAACCAGCTGGATTACTTCTCATCTGAGGAGATCGACATCGCCTTCTGGAACGAGGGTGATCCCAAGGGGCTGCGCCAGTTCGACAAGATCATTCTTGTGGAGTGCAAGAACTGGTCGAAGCCTGTGGGGGCGGCGGAGGTGACACTCTTCAGCTCGAAGCTGGAGGGACGGGGCCGGCCCTTGGGAATCCTGGTCGCCGCGGCCGGCATTACTGGGGAGGCGGTTGATCGCAGTGCCGCGCACCAGATCCTCGCTCGCGCCCTGGGGCAGAAGCGGGAGATTCTGGTGGTGACCCGCAGCGAGATCGAACAGCTCTCAGACACCGACGATCTGGTGCGGCTGTTGAAACAGAAGCGGCTGCAACTGGCTGTGTCAGGCACCATCTACGGGGTGTCGTGAAGACCCGGCTGCAACCGCGACGGCGGAAGTATGGCGCGGATGGCTTCAGTGCGGGTTTCTCCACCTGGTACTCGTGAAGCCTCTGGTTTCAGACTGCGCTAAAGGCCCCCGTCGCTCCGGCCAATCAATTGAGGTGGCGGGCTTCTCGTCATTGCCCTCGTCCGAGCAGCCCCCTGGGTGGACGCCGCCGATCCGGCCCGGGACGGGTGTCACGCACTCACAGGTCTGGGGCGCTTCCACAGCGTTCTGCTCGGGGCCAGCCGGGTCAGGGGGTCAGGGCCGCGTCCTTCGGGACTGTTCTGGTCGCCCGGCGAGAGCAAGGTTGTGCACGTGGCGGCGACGGCCCGGACTGCGGGAGGGGGAACCATCGCCGCGCTGCCGAGGTCATGGACTCACCGGCGGCAGCGAAGCGACCTCGATAAGCACGCTGGCCGCCCTGGACAGCGCCCGGCACCCCCGCGCCGTCCCGGAAGACGACTGAAACGGTTTCCTGGCCTCGCCCCTCGGGCGCAGCGGGGACCCGGTCGAGGTCTGCCTGGGCCTGCGCCCGGTGGCCGAGCGCCTCGTTCGCCATTGCCCGTCTGCCGAGCACCCAGGCGTACCCAGCCGGATCAGCGCCTCGGCCTCAGAGGCGTCACCGGTCTCGACTTCCAGGGTGCAGTCGGCCCGGGTAATGGAGATGCGGATCTTGGTCGGGTACGGCTGTTCTGCAACCAAGTGGCGAGGGAACCGGCCAAGACGGTGGCGATACCGTCGGCGAGGGACACCGTGAGCAGTTCGAGACCGGCACCAAGCTCGTTCTCCGCGGGTGTGACGGGCACGACGTGCACGCGCCCCTGGGGGGCGCGTTCACCGCGGACCCCCGATCAGCGCCAGGTGATCGTCGAGTTCAGTAGCCGAGTCGAACCTGATCTGAGCATCCGTCGCCCCGGTGTCCTGGGTGCCGTGCAGCGCGTACTCCCCCTGTTGCGCGCATCTAATGCCCAGGACTACCCCCGGCTGGTACGAGGAGTCACCCTACGGGGCGGGCCCGCCTGGTTCGGCGCAGGCCCGACGAAGAGAAATCACGCCACGGCCCTGGGCCGACTCCGCGCCTTCATACCAGCGCCCCTCGACCGCCACTACCGGCGGCCCGTTACCCCTGAGCAACCAACGCTCCTGCTGAGCAGACCCCCGGAACCATCGTACAAACCGCAGGTCAAACCAACCTACAGAGGCCCACCCTCAACCCTACCTAACGGTAACTTCTACCGAACTCCGCTCTCCAAGACTGAGCAACTCTCTGGTCAGCACGTAAGGACTGCTCACCTCCAAGAGAGCCGCGACACCAGTTCTTCCACAGTGAGGCGGAGATAGCGGGCGGCCTCGACGACATGATGGAGGTGGTCGAGGCCTATCTGCGGCACCTGGCCGGAGCCCTGCTCACCCACGGCCGCGAGGCTGTGACCGGGATGGCCGGGACGGTGCGGCACCTGGAGGGGCTGGCCGGCAGCGGCCCGCTGCCCCGGATCGCCTTCGAGGAGGCCTACGGGATCCTGAAGGACCTGCCCGGAGCCGTCAAGGAGCTGGAGCCCGGCTGCCGGAGCCTCACCCGCGAGGGCGAGCGTGTCCTGATGGACAAGTTCGGCGGGTACGTCTGGCTGACCCACCCCGACCACCTGAGCGTGCCCTTCTACCAGGCCTTCGACCCGCAGGACCCGACCAAGGCGCTGAGCGCCGACCTGCTGTTCGGCGTCGGCGAGACGGTCGGCGCGGGCGAGCGCCACACCGACGTCGCCGACCTGCGCCGCGCCCTCGACCTGCACGAGGTTCCCGAGGACGCCTACGAGTGGTACGTCACCATGAACGAGCGCCACCCGATGCGAACCTCCGGCTTCGGGCTCGGCGTCGAGCGGTTCCTGCTCTGGGCGACCCAGCACGACGACATCCGTGACCTCGCCCTGCTGCTGCGCTTCAACGGCGCAAACATCCTGCCCTGACCGGCCGGAGGCCGTGGCCCCGCGCACACCTGGTGCGCAGGGCCACGGCCCGTGCCGGCGGGCGGGTGCCACCGCTCGGCAATTCTCAGATTGACTGAGTAGCTGTTGTCGTTCCGATCTTGAGGGCTGCATGTCGAACGGGGTGCTCGATCGGGTGGTTGCCGCCGGCTGCGGGCATGAAGGCAGGGCCTCTTGGTAGCTCGGGGTTGCGAAGCCAACCGAGATCCAGGAGACCCTGTTGCCGCAGTTGTACGTGCTCGCGCCGGTGGAGTTCAACTCGGCTGCACCGACGTGTGATTGTGTCGCTCGCCGGTTCGGAAACGCAGCCGATCACCCGGAACGTGTTCGGCGGTATCCCTCGGACATGACGGACGTGGAATGGGCCGTGGTCCGGCCACTGCTGCCTGTGCCGGGCTGGATGCGCGGCCGGGGCGGGCAGCCGGAGGTGTACTGCCACCGGGTGATACTCGATGCGATCCGCTACCTCGTCGACAATGGCATCAAGTGGCGGGCGATGCCGGTGGACTTCCCGCCGTGGGACCGGGTCTACGCGTTTTTCCGCCGCTGGCGCGACCATGCCCTGGTCAGGGAGTTCCACGACCGGCTGCGCGCCAGGGTCCGCGAGAGGCTGGGCCGCGACACGGAGCCGAGTGCGGGTGTGATCGACTCGCAGTCCGTCAAGGCGGACGCCGTCGTCGGCTCCGACAGCCGTGGCTTCGACGGCGGCAAGCTGGTCAACGGCCGGAAGCGGCACGTCGTGGTCGACACCCTCGGCCTGCTGACGCGCCGGCATGTACACGATCGACCAGATCTGCAGCGAGAAGCTCGCGTCGAAGTGTGAGGACGCCGGACTCGTCGAGGGGCGGTTACGGTCGAGAGGATCCGGCGGTCCGCCCGGTGCACCGGGCGGACCGCCCTGCCTGCCGCCCGGCCGGACGGTCACGGCGGAAACGCGTGGTCCCGCAGCGCGGGCATGTCGCATACGACGATGCGCTCCCGCTTCCGGACCTCGTCGAGGATTCTCCGCTCCTGGAGCTTCCGGAGACTGCGCCCGGCGGACGCAAGACTCATTCCGCACCAGTCGGCGAGCTCTCGCTGAGAGACACGCTCCAGCACGATGCCCGCATGGGTCGCTGTGCCCTCTGCTGCCACCACCCGTAGCAGCATCCGGCTGAGGCGGACGTCCGCGGTCGCCGCTCCGGCCAGATCGGCCCGGAAACCGTCGGCTTCCTCCAGCCGGTCGGCAAGTATCCGGAGGAGATTGAGCGCGATTCCGGGGTGCTGGGACAGCGCCGACGCGAATGCGCTTTTGCTGAGCACGCGTACCCGCACCGGAGTCAGGGCGACGACCGTCGCGGTCCTGCTCTCCGACCTGAGCATCGCCATCTCTCCGACGATGTCGCCCTTGGTGCGCGCCCCCAGATAGCTGCCGCTGCCATCCCGGTTGTGGCCGACGACCCGGCAACTGCCGCTGGTGAGCACGATGGCCTCCTCGCCGCGAATCGATTGCGTGAAGAGGTGCTGACCCGGCTGGTACCACCGCTTGGTGCGACCGATCCGGGTCAGTTCTCCTTGCTCGCCCTCGCTGAGACCTTCCCAGAACGTCGTGGTCGTCACGGAGCCAGAGGTTGCCAGGAATACGGCCCCCTATAGAGCAGATGCAATGTTGTGGCGGGGAACTGGCTGATTCCCTATGGGGACTTGCACGAAGGAGCTCAGGAGCAACGCATGTCCGATCACCCGAGACCAGTTCCTCCCGGCACCCGCACGGGGCACTCGCAGCGGGACGGAAGCGGCAACAGGTCCGTCAGCGTAAGCGGAAACACCACCCGGATCAGGGACTCGATCATCGCCGCCGGAAGCGTGTCCGTCACGCATATCCGCCGGAATCCCGTCCGGTCAGCCGTGCTGGCGGCGGCGGTGACCCTGACGTACGGCGGATATCTCCTGCTCGGCTCCGAGACTTCGTCGGCCGACGGGGTCGATACGTCCGTCGTGAACGAGAAGGGACTGACCGGGGCCTCGCACACGGTTGAACAGCTACGGAAGGCCGAGCGCACGGGCGACGCCGAGGCCTGGTGCGAGATAGCTCAACCGAGCGACCGCTCGTGTGCGGGCCTCATGCGGGGAGAGTTCGACCAACGGTCCCCCGAGAACCGGGCCCAGGTCGAGAACGTGACGATCGGTGACGCCCGGGAACGGCAGGGCGGTGCACAGGCGATGCTGGGCTGGAAAGGCGAGCCCCAGTATCCCCTGCACCTGGCGTGGACCAACGGACGCTGGAGAGTGGACAACTCCTCCTACATGCTGATCGGGCTGTCCGGCGGTGCCTTCCTGGTCGTGGTCGACGACCACAACGGTGAACGGAGCTTCGGTGGCTTTCCCGTTCCGTCGAGCTGACGCCGCGACCCCGACCGGCCCTGGCCCGGGCCCCGCAAGGAGCCGTGACCGGACACGCATCCCGGAACACGTCATGCTGCTCTTCGTCGACGTTGAGTCATTCGGGGGCCGCTCGGATCACGAACAACTCCGCACCCGGGAAGACCTGTACCGAGAACTGCGTGCCGCCTTCACAAGGGCGGTGTGGGACGCGTGCCCGCACGAGGACCGGGGAGACGGCGTATTGATCGTCATACCGCCGGAACTCCCCAAGCGGATGGTCCTGGGCGAGATCCTGCTGCGCCTCGACCGCGCACTGGGCGGGCGCCGACGCAGCGATCCGCTGCTGCGGCTCCGTGTCGCCGCCCACATCGGCCAGGTGCACCGCGATGCTCACGGCGTCGCGGGGACCGCCGTGAACCATGTCTTCCGGCTCTGTGACAGCGCCCCGCTGCGCCGGGCTCTCGACAGCGCCAGGAGCGACGTCGCGCTGCTGGTGTCGGACGCGGTCTACGACACCGTGGTACGAGGCGCCCAGCCCGCGATCGACGCCGAGTCGTTCTGCGAGGTCGAGGTGCTGGTCAAGGAGACCGAAGCGCGCGCATGGCTGAACGTACCGGGAGACCCGGCAACTGCTCCCGGCGTGGCACGGGAAGCAGCGGCTCGAAGCGACAGCGAGGGCGAGCGGCGCGCGGCGACGGCAGGGGTATCCGTCCACGCCGACGGCGACTTCTCGATGTCGCGCTCCATGATCGCGGGGCACGGCATCTCCGTGGCGCGCGGCGCTGGGAAATGGTGGCGGCGCCGCTGAGTTCCGCCGCGCGGGCGGAGCACATCCGTTCCGCTCCGGCAGCACGCGCCGCGGTCTGGCAGAGCGGCTGGGGACGGTATCCACTCATGACGAAGGAGTTATGCGATGGCACTATTACGTCGGTTGTCGCTCTGTGCCGGAGCGGGCTTCCTGATCTACTCGTTCGTGGACGGCTGCCTCATCGACAAGGAGCCGGCAACGAGGGCCGACGTCTGCCGGGGCTACGAGGAGCTGGGCAGCGAACTGCGGCAGTTCCGGGTCATCGACAATGCGGTGTTCCGTAAGGCGGGTACGCTCGCCGACCTGGCCGACAGATATGAAGGACCGGAGGATCTCTCCGCGGACGCCGAGAAACTCGACGGGATATCCGACTCGCACACCACGACCAGCCTCGCACTGCGGAAGGCCAGCACGCGCATCGCCGACCTCTGTGGCGCACCTCTGCCCCTGGTCGGGCTTCTGCGCTGACCTCCGACTCCAGGGCTCCCCTGGACGGGGGCGTATCGGAACGTATCTGCGGAGCCGCAGTCGACCGACGGCCTCCCGGGACGGGTACGGCCTGCGTCAGGGGAAGATGCCCTAGCCCGGTACCAGGATGCCATCCGGGTCGTAGCGGCGGCGGGCGGCATCCAGCCGGTCCCAGGCCGGACCGTAGTGGTCGCGCCAGTCGGCGGGCCGGAACGGGACGGCGACTTCTTCGAGCTGGGCGGGGGCTCGGTGCTCTGTGTCCAAGTGGCCTACCGCGCCCGGCGCGCCGGGTGGTCCATCGTGCCGAGGGACCTGTTCTCGCACCCGACCATCGAACGCCTGGCGGCGGTGGCCGTGCGTACCGCGGCCACCGCGGACGCACCCGTGTCCGGGCAGCCACCGGTGGCCGAGCCAGCTGCGCCCCACAGCGTGCGCCCGAAGCGGTCGTCCCCGGGAACACGGCGGCGACCGACACCACGGGCCCGGCCATCAGCGACGAGTTCCTGACCGCCCGTCTCGCCGAGCTGGCGCGCACGCACCGGGTGCCGGGCGCGCAGCTCGCCGTGCGCTACTCGGGGCGGCTGACCGTCGTCGAGGCAGGTGAGCGGGTAGCCGGGAGCGGCCTGCCGATCACTGCGGACACCGCGTTTCCCATCGCCTCCTTGACCAAGCCGGTGACCGCGCTGGCCGTGCAACTGCTGCAGCCGACGGGCGCCTCGACCTCGATGCCCCGATCGGCACGTACCTGCCCGAGCTCTCCGCCGCGAGCCCGGTGGGCCGGCTGACCGCACGGCAGTCCCTCGCCCACACCGGAGGTGGTCGCCGCGATCGACGAGCGGGTGCCGAGCACGGACCGGCGCCAGCGGGTGGAACGGCACGACTCCGTTGCCCAATTCCGAGCGGTCGCCGGTCAGGCTGTGAGTATGTAGGCAAGGTGTTCGAGTCTGCTGGTCCGGGGTCTGCTGAGCGGGGTGGTGCTCCAGTAGTCGTCGTCGAGGCGGATGACGTTCAGGGCGGTGGCGGAGAAGAGGTGCTGGAGGCGGACCTTGGCCAGTCTTCGGTAGCAGGCGCGGCGGATTCCGGTCATGTCCAGGGCCTGGTTGATCGTGCTCTCGACCCCGGCGCGCAGTTCGTACTTGTCCCGCCAGGTCCGGGTCTTCTGCTCGGCGCGGGCGGCAGTCTGGATCTCGTGCAGCTCTTTCGGCCGCAGGGTGAGTATCCGACTGCCCCTCCGGGAGGAGGTGCAGTGCGTCCTTGACGGGCAGGCCCGGCAGTCGGTGGAGGCGAACTGGGCGACGATGGCGGGCCTGCTGTGCTGGGTAACCGGATACGCTGATGGCGCTTTCTGAATCTCAACGAGCGCCATCAGCCCGTCCTGATGGGCCACAACGCCACTCCCCCGGCGGCCAGGGCCAATCCGCTAGCGCACCGATCTCACCCGCCATGACCAAAATCAACCACGCAAACCAGTCTTGCGGACAGGCAAAACTGCGGGGGGCTCTGATAGCGTCCCAGCTCAGCAAGTCTCCGCCCCGCACGCGCAGGGATGACACCCAGGCGGCGGAACCAGGGCCCCTTTTCGCCCTCTCCGCCCCGCACGCGCAGGGATGACACTCAGTTGCTGCCCAGCCACACATGAGCTCGGCGCTCCGCCCCGCACACGCAGGGACGATTGCCAACAATGGGCACGCAGTCCCACGCAAGCTCACCGAGCGTACCGGCGGAGGCGCGCCGACCCTGCAGCACGGTGCCCGACCCCCACACCGGGCTGGAAGGCCCGCGGCCGCTCGTCCCGAGGTGCGGGTCCGTTCAAGCGACCAGGGCGGCGAGGGCCGCGTAGGCGGCGGTCACGGCGGCGGCGAGGGTGAGCACCGCAGTAAAGGCCACGGCGGCCCGGGTGAGGGCGGCAGGGTAGGTGGCGCCGTCCAGGCGGGCGAGCTTGCCTGCACCGGCCCCGGCCAGCAGCGCGACGATCACCACGAGCACGGTGACCAGCAGAACGACAACGAGATCCACGACAATCTCCCTGTGATGGCGGGGTGTTGACGTGATCTAAGCTCCCGGAATCAGTGTTCAGCGGGGTTCACCCGGACGAGAATGGACACGGCCGAACACGTGACAACGCGGGGGAACGATGCCTGAGACGCCAGAAGAGGGAGGTCCAGACGCCGGTGACTACGGGGTGTTCCGCCGGAGGCTGGCCGACCGGCTGGCCAACGCCCAGGCCTCCTCCGCGCTGTCGAGCAAGAAGCAGCTGGCCGATCTGGCCGGCATATCGCGCACGACTCTCCACTCGGCGCTCGACCCCGAGGGTCCGCTGCCCTTGGAGCACACCGTGGCCGCGCTGGCCCGCGAGCTGAGGCTACCCGTCGGCGAGCTCCTCACGCTGCGCCGTACGGCAGCGAAGGCCTTCAGCACCCGGAACGCCTCCCGTGGCCCGACGGCATGCGTCGAGGACCCCGAAGCTGACCCCGAACCAGATGCCTTCGCGTCCCTTCGGGCCCTGGCGGCTCTGCCCCGGACCGCCGAGACGTTCGTCGGCCGCGAGGAGGAGGTGCGTACGCTTCTAGCGCCGCTCACCCCCTCTGCCAAGGACGAACGTCAGGCAGCACGGGTCCAGATGGTCGTCGGCATGGGCGGCGTGGGCAAGACCGAACTGGTCCTCCAGGTCGCAGGCCGGGCGCTGGCCGCACCCGGCTGGTGTCCCGGTGGCGTGCTGTATGCCGACCTGAACGGCTACGACCCGGTGGCTGCGCAGCAGGCCGTCGCCACCGATGTCCTGGACACCTTTCTCAGGGCCTTGGGCGTCGTCGGTGAGGCCGTTCCCCCTGGCGTCGCAGCACGATCCGCCCTTCTGCGTATGCTCCTGGCGCAACGGACCGCGGGCGGGCTGCGGACCCTGCTGGTTCTCGACAACGCCAGCAACGAGTCGCAGGTCCGGCCGCTGCTGCCGGGTGATGGAGCCACCCCCGTCCTGGTGACCTCACGCACCACTTTGGCCATCGGCGCCCGTGTACACGAGCTCGGCTCCCTGACAGCCGCCGCCTCACTCGAGCTGCTCCGGGCAACACTGCGCCAGGCATGTGGGGACGAGGACACCCGGGTCGATGACGAGATCGACGCGGCCCGCGCGATGACCGAGCTGTGCGGTGGGCTGCCGCTGGCGCTTCACATCGTCTCGGGGCTGCTCGTCGACACCGCGCGTCGCCCGCTTTCTGCTCTGGCCGCGGCCCTACAGGACGCACGGACCAGGCTCGAACGGTTGAGCCATGCGGACCAGACCGTCACCGCCGCCTTCGAACTCTCCTACCGCGCGCTCACCGCGGAGCAGGCGAAGCTGTTCCGGTTGCTGTCGCTCAATCCCGGCCCGGAGCTCTCCACCGCAGCGGCCATGAGCCTGTTGGACGCCACCGACGCCCACGATGCGGAGCGCGCCCTGCAGGATCTGGTGCGGGCGCACCTTGCGGAGCCTTCCACGGTGTGGGGCCGCTGGCGCATGCACGATCTGCTGCGACTGCACGCTGAGGAGCACGGGATCGCGTGTGCGGCCGCGGACGGGAGGGATGCCGCCCGCGAGCGCCTGCTAGGCCACTACCTGCGCACGACCCGCGCCGCCGTCGCCCAGTTGCCCCAGCAGCTCGTCCCTCCGACCGCGGGCTTCGCGGACCGACGGCAGGCGATGGCCTGGCTGGAGACGGAAAGGGCGAATCTGGTCGCGGCGTCACTCAGCGCGCCGCAGGACAGTGCGGCGTACGGATACCTGGCCTTGGCTCTGGGCGCTTTCTTCGATCGGGGGCGTCACTACGACGACTGGATCACGACGGGCACGCAGGCAGCGTCAGCGTTCCGCGCCTGCGGCGCGGTACTCCAAGAGGCCCAGGCCCTCAATTTCACCGGCCTCGCCCTACGTCAGGCGGGCGACGTCTCTCAGGCAGTGGCAAACCATGAGCGCGCTCTGGAACTGTTCAGGCAGGCGGACGACCTGCACGGTCAGGCGCAGGCGCTCAACAACCTCGGGCTGTGCCACCAGCAGTCGCACCAGGCCTCCCTGGCGCTACGTGAGCACCGGGAGGCGGCCGGCATGTACAAGGAAACGGGCGACATTCGCGGCCGGGCTCAAGCCCTCAACAACCTGGGGCTCGCCCAATGTCGCATCCGCGAGTTCCACCAGGCGCTCGCGACGTACGAGCGAGCCCGGACACTGTTCGCCGAAGCAGGCGACCGGTACGGCGACGCCCAGGTACTCAACAATGCGGGTTCGTGCCATCGGGAGATGCGGGAGCCGGCGAAGGCGGTCGTCGCGCATCGGGCCGCAGCCGCACTCTACGGCGAGCTCGGAGACGTCCACGCTGAGGCAGGTTCCTGGCTCAACGCAGGGCTCACCCTCAACACCAGCAGGCGGCCGGACGAGGCACGGCCAGCGCTGGAGCGCGCCCGCGACTGCTACAGCGACGTGGGCGACGCACCGGGCACTGCAAACGCGCTGAACGGTCTGGGGGCGGCCCTCTTGGCCCAGGGACAGGCACAGGAGGCACTGCAGGCCCATGCTTCGGCACTGACCGTCTTCATGGACCTGGGGGACCAGGCCGGCCAGGCGACGACACTGAGCCTGCGGGGCCTGGCGCAGAAGAACGGGGAGGATCGGGCAGGGATGCTGGATTCCTTCAGGGCAGCTGCCGACCTTTTCCACCAGCTCGGGGACCAGGCCGGAGAGGCAGCTGCCCGTGCCGAACTGTCCCTGGACCGCATGCGGTGGGCGACGGACTTCGGCGGCTTCGAAGGCGCGTGAACCGTAGCCCCCCACCAAGGCTGTGCCCCTGCCGGACATATCGAGGGGCGGGCGAGGAACTCAAGGACTACGTCACTGCACTGGTCCAGGCGCCTGATCGCCTATCTCGCACACCGAACACCACGTGCATCGAGTACGGGTCTACCTCCACCGGTACCGGCGAGATACGGCCCGCCCCGGCCACGCGATCCTCGCCCAGCCGCTCCCACGCGCCACGCTCACGCTGTTGGAAGCCCGGCACCAGCTTGCCCAGCTCCCGCAAGCCCGCCAGTGACACCGTCAGCGACCGCGACTGCTCCTCGCCCACACCCAGGCCTTCGCCGATCACCGCACGCTGCGACGAGCTCAAGATCCTGTCCCACAGCACCGCTGCATCCGCCGCGTCATCCAGCATCCGGAACAGCAGCGGATACGACGTCCAAGTCGCTGACTCAAACTCCGCCCACGCCCCGAGGTCGATACCGCGCATCCTCAACCACCCCCACCCACAGTCCCCTTCAGCCGCATTCGCGCTTACCTGCACCAATCGATCACGTAACGACCAGTACACTAGACTTACTTCACGTCACCGATGACGCACACGGCCCACCCCGCACACGCTGGGATGATTCGACCGAGCCGCGTCCGCCGGATCAGGAGGCGTACTCCGCCCAGCACAGGCAGGGATGACTCCTGCTCACCCGGGAGCCGCAGGTTCTGCCCGTATACTCCGCCCCGCACGCGCAGGGATGACTCACGGCGGCATCAGGCCTGTGGTCTCAGTGGCATCTCCGCCCCGCACGCGCAGGGTTGACTCAGCGCAGAAGAGGCAGACCGGCATCGAAGTGCTGTCCCGTAAATGATCTTCGGGTTGCCTCGGGCATGGTTGGCCGCTGTGCGGCCCGCTCGCTTATCCGGCGAGGGCGAGGCTGTGCATCCGGGCGAGCCGAGCATGGCGTGATGGACGCCGTCGCCTTTGAGGCGGCAGTCGCGGAGGATCTTCCATGTCTTCATGCGGGCGAAGGCGTGCTCGACGCGGGCTCGGACCTGCTCGTGGGACTTGTTGTGTTCCTCTTTCCAGTCCGGGAGTCCGGCCTGGCCGCGCTCGCGGCGGTGCGGGATGACGAGTCCGGTGCCCGGGTAGCCGCCGTCGGCGATCGTCATAGTCTTGCCGACGACGGCCTTGGCGCCGGACTCCTCCCATGCCTTGCAGTCGTTGCGGTTCCCGGCGAGCGGCCGGCCGACCACGACGACCAGGCGGGTGTCGGCGTCGATGACGACCTGGTGGTTGGTGGAGTACCGGTAGTTCTTCGACCGCTCGGCAATGGTGTGGTCGCGGGTGGGGACCAGGGTGCCGTCCACGATGAGCACGGTGTCCCTGGCGAACCTCTTGCGGGGCTGAAGCGCGAGCATCGGCCCGAGGTGGTCAATGATGCGGTCCGCCGCCGACTTGGACACCCCGAACAGCGGGGCGAGTTGCCGCATGGTCAGGTTCGTGCGCCAGTAGGCCACAGCAGGGCCCGGTCCTCCAGAGAAGGGCGCCACGGCCGGCCCTTGCGGGCGGCGTCCGCACCCTGGCGCCGCAGAACGGTCACCAGCTTCCCGAACTGCCTCGCGCTCAGCCCGCTGAACGGGGCTATCCAGGACGGCTCCGACGCCGTGATCACACCAGCCACGGCGAGATCGTCTCATCTTGATCATGCTGCGGGGCACGCCAGCCTCTGACGGGACACATCTCGGTCGCCCGGACGGATTCGGCATGAGAGCCTCACGCCCGTGGCTACTGAAACCGAGGTGGGAGAGCTGTTGCACCAGCGCGGCTGGCGGACGACATTCACGGTCACCCAAAGGGTGAACGCGTGGGCTGCCCTGGTGAGCGTCATCGAGCGCGGCTACGGCGACGACATCTACGAGTACACCAACGACCTCTACTGCCGAAACTGGCTGCACGAAGCGTGGCTCCTGCTGGACGAACACGTCGTCCAGCTCTGGACCCCGCGGATCAAAGCCCTGGACGCCCAATACAAGGCCGCGACCATCGACGACGACGGCCAAGCACTCGATCAGTTCCACAGGCTGCCCGGCCCCGACCTGTGGTGGTGGCGGCGCCACCCCCGCATCCTCACCGGAGACCTCGGGCGTTCGCTTCGCTCGGCCGGCGCCATCGGCGCCGATCCGGACACGGCATGACCCTCAGCCTCGTGGGATTACGAGACAGCACTTAGCCGAATTCCGCCCAGCTGGAAGAACCTGCAGGTCAAGTAGGGTTAACTATCGGCATTCTCACTTCAATGTCCTGCAGTTTCCCATCTGACGTCACATCAACTTCTCACCGGCTGCCGCCCTTGATTCTGCCGAGGATCAGCAAATGAGCACGTGACAAGGGCTGCAGCAACAGCGGAACATATGACGTCGAGCTGAGAACTTCGCCGGACATCAAAGTGAGACTCAGCAA
>NZ_WHOM01000063.1 GCF_009739465.1 Streptomyces apocyni | reverse complement strand
GCCTCCTCCAGCCACTGCGCCGCGACCCGGCTGTAATCGCCAAGCCGCAGCGTCGCGTTCGCGGACTGGTTGCCCCACTCGCGGAACGTGTCGCCGCCGTCACCCTGCCAACGCAGGCCACCCACATGCGTCTTCAGGTCGTCGCCGATCTTCGAGATCGTCTTCGCCGCCGAGGACAGCTTCCGCGCCAGCTCCGCCGGACCCGACGCGTTCGCCGACGCCAGCAACGCCACCAACTGCGCATGCGACATCGACTCGAAGTCCGTGGACTGCAACCCCGGCCACGCGGGCCGACCGCCCCTGCCGTCCTCGTCTTCGCCCGCCATCGTGTCCTCCCCGTGTGGCCGAATCTCCGGACGGCAACTCTAGCTACCGCCTGTGACAGTCTGGGCTGTGCCCCTTGGGGGTGGGGCCGATGTCGTACACCTCTCGTGGTGGCTGTAGTTGACCAGCGGCGGGCCTGTCCCTCTGTCGTGGACGTGTCGTTCGTGCGGCTCGCCCGGTTTGATTGGCCGGTCGCAGCGGCAGCAGATCACGGCGCTTTCACCTCGCTTTGTACGGTCCGCAGGGCTTCTGCGAGGCGTTGGCCGTCTGGGCACAGGACCGGGCTCGTGCGGCAAGTTGTGCATGCGGCGGCGTGGTCGAGCAGTGCCACGTAGGCCTCGCGGTTGGTGGGGCGCCTCGGGTTCACGCGGTAGACCGTGACGGTCAGGGGCGCGTCTTCGTGCGGCTGCTCGCTCACGACACTGCCTCCGCGCCGACGAGGTGCTGGTCGAGGTCGATGCCGTACTCGGCCGCGAGCACCAGCGCGAGGCGCCGACGACGCTGCCGGGCGCGTTCCTGTCGGCGGTCGTGCTCGACCAGGTATGGGCGCACCAGTGCGGTGTCCTCGCCGTTGAGTAGCAGGTCCAGCCCGCCCATCCCGTATGGGGAGCGGGGCGATGGCTGTTCCCATCGGGGCGCGACAGGAAGGGGCACGAGGTGCGAGTGCGCCCGGTCGGCCGGGGGGAGTGGGAGTGCTGCGGGTCGGGCGCGGTGGCGGCCGCACCCCCGCAACCCGAACGCCAGGCCTGCCCAGAGGGTGAGCACGCGGATAAGGTCGCGCATAGCCGAAGCTCCAATCTTCGGTGAGCCCCTGAGTGATCCCTGCCTGGATCTCTCGGGGGCGTTTTCGTCTCTGAGTAACGAGGATACGCACACTGTGCACGCTGTGCACAGTGTGCTGCCCAAAGTGCGGCTTGCGCAGTGTGCACAGAGCATGGAGGTGTGATCTACGAATGGCAGCGGGTAGCCAACGACCTCGAGCGCCGCATCCGTGCTGGGGAGATCCCGCCGGGTGGGCGGCTTGAGAATGAGCGAGAGCTGGCGGACGCGTTCAGCGTGAGTGCGGGAACGGTGCGCCGTGCTGTGCGGGAGCTGCGAGCGCGCGGCCTGGTTGAGACTCTGCCCGCGAAGGGGTCGTTCGTTGTTGAGCAGCCGCCCGTCGAGGCGCCCGAGGGCGGCAGCGCCACCGCTGACTGACCTGCGGGCCCGGGCGGCGACGCCCACGCCCGCCCGCCGCCCGTCGCCCGTCGCGAACCCTGGCTGGAAACCAACCCCCCGCGCCCGCATCGTGAGACCCCGCCCTGGCATGGGCGGAACTGTGGCAAACTGCCGCCGTGCTCTCGTTCGCCACGATTATTGGCAGCAGGCGCGCCGGTCCGCAGTGACCGCCACGTACCACCACGTACGGGCGGACACCGTCGTCTCAGACCCGCGCGCAGACCTCTCGCACCCGCGAGAGGTTTTTCTGTTTCCCGGCCCACCACAGCCGGGGGCGGAGCGCCTGGGATCATTAAGGGGACGGTGGAACCGGTCATTCCGGTAGACCGAGATCCGACACAGGAGCCAGATCAGCATGACGGACGCAACGGACGCAATCGAAGAGACCGAGAGCGCGCTCACCGAGCGCGCGCGCCTCGACGACTCCTTCCACGTCTTCGACACCACGCTGCGCGACGGCGCGCAGCGTGAGGGCATCAACCTCACCGTCGCGGACAAGCTGACCATCGCCCGGCACCTGGACGACTTCGGCGTGGGCTTCATCGAGGGCGGCTGGCCGGGCGCCAACCCCCGCGACACCGAGTTCTTCGCCCGCGCTCGTAACGAGATCGACTTCAAGTACGCGCAGCTGGTGGCCTTCGGCGCCACTCGCCGCGCCGGAGCCAAGGCCGCCGATGACCCCCAGGTCAAGGCGCTGCTCGACTCGGGCGCACCCGTCATCACGCTGGTCGCCAAGTCTCACGACCGGCATGTCGAACTCGCCCTGCGCACCACTCTGGACGAGAACCTCGCGATGATCGCCGACACGGTCAGTTATCTGCGCGAGCAGGGGCGGCGGGTGTTCGTGGACTGTGAGCACTTCTTCGACGGGTACCGCGCCAACCCCGGTTACGCCAAGTCCGTCGTCCGTACGGCCGCCGAGGCGGGTGCCGACGTCGTCGTCCTCTGCGACACCAACGGTGGAATGCTCCCCGCGCAGGTGCAGGCCGTCGTCGGGACCGTACTCGCCGACACCGGCGCGCGGCTCGGCATCCACGCCCAGGACGACACCGGGTGCGCCGTCGCCAACACCCTCGCCGCCGTCGACGCGGGTGCCACGCACGTGCAGTGCACGGCCAACGGGTACGGCGAGCGGGTGGGCAACTCCAACCTCTTCCCCGTGGTCGCCGCCCTGGAGATCAAGTACGGCAAGAGGGTGCTCCCGCCCGGCGCGCTCGCCGAGATGACCCGCATCTCGCACGCCATCGCCGAGGTCGTCAACCTCACCCCCTCCACGCACCAGCCGTACGTCGGCGTCTCGGCCTTCGCCCACAAGGCGGGCCTGCACGCCTCCGCGATCAAGGTCGACCCCGATCTGTACCAGCACATCGACCCCGAGCGGGTCGGCAACACCATGCGGATGCTGGTCTCCGACATGGCGGGGCGTGCCTCCGTCGAGCTCAAGGGCAAGGAGCTCGGCATCGACATCAGCGGCGACCGCGAACTGGTCGGCCGGGTTGTCGAGCGGGTCAAGGAGCGCGAGCTGGCGGGCTACACGTACGAAGCGGCCGACGCGTCGTTCGAGCTGCTGCTGCGTGAGGAGGCCGAAGGCAGGCGCCGCCGTTACTTCAAGGTCGAGTCCTGGCGCGCCATCGTCGAGGACCGCCCGGACGGCAGCCACGCCAACGAGGCCACCGTCAAGCTCTGGGCCAAGGGCGAGCGCATCGTCGCCACCGCCGAGGGGAACGGCCCGGTCAACGGCCTGGACCGGGCCCTGCGGGTCGGCCTTGAGAGCTTCTACCCCGAGCTTGCCAAGATGGAGCTGGTGGACTACAAGGTCCGCATCCTGGAGGGCACCCACGGCACCGGCTCCACCACGCGTGTCCTGGTATCGACCTCCGACGGCGAAGGCGAGTGGTCCACGGTCGGCGTCGCGGACAACGTCATCGCGGCGTCCTGGCAGGCGCTGGAGGACGCGTACACGTACGGGCTGCTGCGGGCGGGGGTCGAGCCCGTCGACTGAGCGCCATCGCGACCGCCGCCCGTACCGCCGTCGTCCGAGTTACCTTCGAATGTATGAGGCCTCACACAGCGGTGCAGAGCACTCTCCGGCTCGCGGTCGCCTTGCTGCTCGCCCTGGGGGTCGCCTTCCTCGCGGCCCCCGGGGCGCACGCGGACACGTCCGTCTCCGAGGTCGGCCAGGCCCTCAGGGAGAGTCCGGTCTACGTCGACGAGGAGGCGTCGGGGGAGCTCTCGGCGGCCGACGCGAACGCCCTGGCGCAGCGGATCAAGGACGCGGACAAGCCGGTCTTCGTGGCCGTCCTGCCAGCGGACTTCGCTGAGCAGAACGGCATCCCCAACGAGCAGCTCTTCCCGGCGCTGCGCGCGCAGACCGGCATCGTCGGCCTGTACGGAGTCCAGCTCGGCGACACCTTCGACGCACGCGCCGACTCCAACGTCCTGTCCCTCGACGGCGTCAACAACATCAAGGCGGGCATGGAGGGTACGACCACCGCGGCCCGGCTGAACAGCTTCACCGACCTGGCGATCAACAGCGTCAGCGGCAGCGCCCCGGCCTCCTGGGGGACCGCATCCGACGAGGGCGACCCCACCGGTGCCCTGATCGGACTCGGCGCGGTCGTCCTGGCCGGTGGCGCGGGTGCGTACGCGCTGGCCAGGCGGAACCGCGCGAAGAAGGCCGAGGCCGAGCGCAACGCCCTGGAGAAGCTGGGCGTCGTGGTCGACGAGGACATCACGGCCTTCGGCGAGGAACTGGACCGTCTCGACTTCCACCCGGGCGAGAAGGGCGCGACGGACCAGATGCGCACCGACTACGAGCACGCCCTGGACGCGTACGAACAGGCCAAGTCGCTCATGGCGGCGGCGCAGCGCCCCGACGACGTACGCGCGGTGACCCAGACGATCGAGGACGGCCGTTTCTCGCTCGCCGTGTTGGCCGCCCGCCGCGAGGGACGCGAACTGCCCGAGCGCAGGGCGCCCTGCTTCTTCGACCCGCGGCACGGCCCGTCCGTCGCCGACGTCTCCTGGGCCCCGGTGGGCGGACCCACGCGCGAGGTGCCCGTCTGCGCGGCGGACCAGGCACGGATCGCGGACGGCGAGGACCCGGCGATCCGCCAGGTCGATACGGAACAGGGCCGCCGCCCGTACTACGAGGCGGGCCCGGTCTACGGCCCCTGGGCGGGTGGCTACTTCGGCGGCGTCCTGCCCGGTCTGCTGATCGGCACCATGCTCGGCTCGATGATGGCCAGCCCGGCCTACGCGGCGGACGCCGACATGGGCGCGGGGGCGGGCTCCGGCTACGAGGGCGGCGACCAGTCGGGCGCGGACTTCGGGTCGGATGACTTCGGTGGCGGTTTCGGCGGCGGGGACTTCGGTGGGGGCGGGGACTTCGGCGGCGGCTTCATGTAGCGCGTACCGGCGTACTCAAGTCAGTCGCGCTCAAGTCAGTCACGTCTAACTAGGACGGTTTCGGTCCTAGTTCAGGCGTACGGTGCGGTTATGGATGCTCTCGACGGCCTGAAGATCATGACGTTCGCAGACTCGGCCGAGTGGGAGGCCTGGCTTGCCGGTCACCACGACTTCCCCGACGGAATCTGGCTGAAGATCGCGAAGAAGGGGTCGGGACTGGCCTCCGTCACCATCGGCGAGGCGCTGGACGTGGCCCTCTGCTACGGCTGGATCGATGGACAGCGCCGCCGCTACGACGCGGCGTACTACCTGCAGAAGTACACGCGACGCAGGTCCCGGAGTGAGTGGTCGATGGTGAACGTACGGAAGGTCGATGCGCTCACGGCGGCCGGGCGGATGCGCGAGCCGGGGCTCGCGGAAGTCGCGGCGGCGCGCGCGGACGGGCGGTGGGCGGCGGCGTACGAGTCGCAGAAGAACGCCACGGTCCCGGATGATCTCGCCGCCGCGCTCAAGGGGAACGAGCAGGCGGCGGAGTTCTTCGAGCGCCTCGGGAGGACGGACCAGTACCTGGCGATCGTACGGCTGCTGAGGGCGCGTACGCCCGAGGTGCGGGCAGCCCGGCTGGAGAAGGTCATCGCCGAGCTGGCGGCGGGGCGGAAGGTGCGGTAGCGCGCGGTGCGGTGACGCGAGGCGCGGTGAGGCTTCCGCCCCGGGGCGGAAGGCGGGTCAGGCCGCGTTCCTGATCGCCGAGATGTCGAAGCTCAGCTTGATCTTGTCGGAGACCAGTACGCCGCCGGTCTCCAGCGTCGCGTTCCAGGTCAGGCCCCAGTCGGAGCGCAGGATCTCGGCCTTGCCCTCGAAGCCGACGCGCTCGTTGCCGAAGGGGTCGGTGGCCGAGCCGTTGAACTCCAGGTCGATGGCGACCGGCTTGGTGACGCCCTTGATCGTCAGGTCGCCGGTGATGCGGTAGTCGTCGCCGCCCAGGGCCTCGGCGTGCGTCGAACGGAATGTCATCGACGGAAACTGCTCGGTGTCGAAGAAGTCCGCGCTCTTGAGGTGGCCGTCGCGGTCCGCGGAGCCGGTGTCGATGCTGTTCATCGCGATGTCGAGCGCCGCGGTGGACTGGGCGGGGGCAGTGCCGTCCAGGTGCAGCGAGCCGGTGAAGTCGACGAACGAGCCCTTGATGTTGGTGACCATCGCGTGGCGGGCGGTGAACCCGATCGTGGTGTGCGAGGCGTCGATCGTGTAATCGCCGGTCAGTGCCGCGAGTGCGGGGTTGGGAGCCGCGACGGTGGCGGTGGCCGTGCTGGTGGCGGTGGTGCTGCTGGTGTTCCTGCGGCCGAAGATTCCCATGGTCCTACTCCTCTGATCCTGTGCATGCAGCCATGCAGCAATGCAGTTGAATGTTCAACTAGAACGACCGTAAACCCATCTGGTTTAGATTTCAACAACTGGAGGGGTGTGAGTGGTGTCTCAGCAGATGGTTGTGTGGACCCCACAACCGCGAAACCCCCTGAGCAGGTACAACAGCTGCATCGCAGGCAGGTTCTGTCCAGGGCTACCAGGAAAACGGCCCGGACACTGTGTGGAGTCGACGGCCCCTTTTAGGGGGCGCACTTCGTAAGGTCGCTACATGACCGTTTTGGACGAGACCGCTTCCCAGGAGGGCGAGCCCACCGGCGCCCGTGGCCGCGTGGCCGAGCTGCGCGAGATCCGCGCGGCGGCGCTGGCTGGACCCAGCGAGAAGGCGACCGCGGCGCAGCACGCGAAGGGCAAGCTGACGGCGCGTGAGCGGATTGAGCTGCTGCTGGACGCGGGGTCGTTCCGGGAGGTCGAGCAGTTGCGGCGGCACCGGGCGACGGGCTTCGGCTTGGAGGCGAAGAAGCCGTACACCGACGGTGTGATCACCGGCTGGGGCACGGTGGTGGGCCGTACGGTCTTCGTCTACGCGCACGACTTCCGGATCTTCGGCGGCGCGCTGGGCGAGGCCCACGCGACGAAGATTCACAAGATCATGGATATGGCGATCGCGGCGGGTGCGCCGCTGGTCTCGCTGAACGACGGCGCGGGCGCCCGCATCCAGGAGGGCGTCTCGGCCCTCGCGGGGTATGGCGGCATCTTCCAGCGCAACACCCGCGCCTCCGGCGTTATCCCGCAGATCAGCGTGATGCTCGGCCCGTGCGCGGGTGGCGCGGCCTACAGCCCGGCGCTCACCGACTTCGTGTTCATGGTCCGTGAGACCTCGCAGATGTTCATCACCGGTCCGGACGTCGTCAAGGCGGTCACCGGCGAGGAGATCACCCAGAACGGTCTCGGCGGCGCCGACGTCCACGCCGG
>NZ_WHOM01000062.1:168831-222953 GCF_009739465.1 Streptomyces apocyni | reverse complement strand
CTGGAAGCCCGGTAACGGGTGGAGGTGACTGGTACTAATAGGCCGAGGGCTTGTCCTCAGTTGCTCGCGTCCACTGTGTTGGTTCTGAAACCACGAACAACCCCACGTTTGTCACAGAGCGTGGTGCGGTTGACAGTTTCATAGTGTTTCGGTGGTCATAGCGTGAGGGAAACGCCCGGTTACATTCCGAACCCGGAAGCTAAGCCTTACAGCGCCGATGGTACTGCAGGGGGGACCCTGTGGGAGAGTAGGACGCCGCCGAACTAAATTTGATAGCAGAAATCCCCTGTACCGGGTTCCGGTACGGGGGATTTCTGCGTTCACGGCCAGTTTGTGGGCCGCGCTGACTTGCCCGTTACTCGCTACCCGCCCCGAAACCCATGACCTCACTCTCGTTGGCCACCCACAGCCGGTCGCCGGAACTCACCGTGCTCCACGGCTGCGACAACGTATCCACCGTGTAGGCCATCTCCCATGCCCGATGGCCGTTCCTGAGCGCATAGCCGTACAGGCCCGGGCTGGCACCGCCGTTGATGCCCAGCAGCACGAGTCCCGCGAAGGTGCGCAGGACCGCGTGGAGGCCCTTGCCGAGGTCGGGGGTTTGCCAGTGGCGGGCGCCGGTGGTGAGGTCGTAGGCGGTGAGGGAGCCTTGGGCGGCGGTGATGTTGGTGCCGGGTGGGGGTTCGGGGACGGTGAAGAGGGTCTTGCCCAGCGGGATGAGCTGCTGCCGGGCTTTGGGGTTGTCGCGCCACTGGGTCTTGCCGTTCGTGGTGTTGAGTGCGGCGAAGGAGCCGCTGGCGAGACTTCGCTGGAAGAGTGCGATTCGGCCGTCGGGGCTGAGCTGGGCGGTGGTGGCCAGAGAGACGTTCTGGATGCCTTCGCCGGGGTTTAGGCCGGTGGCGGCCGTCCAGGCCGTCCGTCCGTCGGACACGCGCAGCGCGATGAGTTCGGCGGTGTCGTGGCGCATGGTGAGGGCGAGGCGGACGTTGGGGTTCGGGCCAAGGCCGAACACGGCGGGGGAGTACTTCCAGAGCTGCCCGCCGGTGCGGGCGTCGAGGGCGAACACGGTGCGGCGGTTGTCCGCGCCGCCCGCCTCCCTGGTCACACAGAGGACCACGTCGCCGAGTGGATGGACCTTGGCACGTGGGGCCTCGTGGTGCCAGCGGCTCCTGCCGGTGGAGTCCAGGGCGTAGAGCTCGCCGGTCTGCTGTGAGGTGACGTACACCCAGCCTTCGTCGCCGGGGTGGGCGGCCAGGTCGGTGGCGGCGGGCTGGGGATTGCCGGGTGGCGCGAAGCGCCAGTGTTCCTTACCGGTCAGGAGGGAGCGGGCGTGCAGGCCGCCGTCGATCTCGATGACGTACACGGTGGTTCCAGCGGCCGCGGTGGCGGCGTTGCCGTACGGCTGGCGTCGCCACCGCGCCTTGCCCGTCTCCGGATCGAGTACGGCCGCGCCGCCGCCTTCCTTGGCTGTGACCAGCAGCTGTCCGCGAGCCGCCCGGCGCAGGTGGGTGAAGCCCTCGGGGAGCGGTGCGCGCCACAACAGCTTTGGCGGCGGCGGGGTGTCGGGGGAATTTCCGCGTACGAGGAGCCAGCCGCCGGTGAGTGCCGCCGCCGCGAGGGTGCCGCCTGCCGCCGCGAGTACCCGTCGCCTTCCCCAGCGTCCGGTGAGTCCGTGCCGGGCCAGCTTCTCGCGGGCGTCGTCCTCGCGGCGGCGTACTTCCTGTTCCACGGCGTGCGGCAGCCAGCCGGTGCCGGGCAGCCGCGGGGCGCCGAACAGTCCTGCCAGATCCGGAACGTGGGGACGTTTCCACGGCTCCTTGGCCAGGCAGGAGGCGACTGCCGGGCGCAGGGATTCCGGGGTGGCGGTGAGGTCGGGCTCCTCGTAGGCGGTGCGGTACAGGAGGATGTGCAGCCCGCTCTCGCCGAAGGCGCCGCGTCCGGTGGCGGCGAAGACCAGAGTGGCGCCGAGCGAGAAGACGTCACCGGCTGCCGTGGCGGTGCGTCCGGCGATCTGCTCGGGCGCCAAGTAGCCTGCGGTGCCCAGGACCTGTCCAGCTCCGGTCAGCTTTTCGCCGTCCACCGCGCGGGCGATCCCGAAGTCGATCACTCGGGGGCCGTCTTCGGTGAGCAGGATGTTGGACGGCTTCAGGTCGCGGTGCACAAGTCCCGCCGCGTGGATGGCGGTCAACGCCTCCGCGAGTCCGGCGCCCAGCGTACGTACCGTGGCCTCCGGCATCGGCCCATGTGTGCTCACCGCCTCACTCAGGGAGGGAGCGGGCAGGTAGGCGGTGGCCATCCAGGGCTGTACGGCGTCCGGGTCGGCGGCCACCACGGGCGCGGTGAAGGCGCCACTGACCTTCAGCGCGGCCTCTGTCTCGACCCGGAACCGCTCGCGGAAGCGCGGGTCCTGTGCGTAGCTTTCCCGTACGACCTTCACGGCCACGGGGCGCCCGGCCCGGGTCGACGCCAGATACACCCGGCCCATACCGCCGGAGCCGAGCAGCCGCAGCACCCTGAACGGCCCTATGGAGGAAGGGAGGTTGGCTTCGGGCTGCGGCGGTATGGTCACTCGTCCGCCGCCGCGGGGTAGGCGCGGATCTCGTCACCGTTGCTCAGGTAGACCCTGCTGCCCCGTACCTCCAGGCCCCACATCTCCAGGCCTTGGGGTGCGCCGCTGCCGATGCCGGAAGGTGTGGGTGAGGACGCGGCTCCTGCCTCCTCCCGTAGAGCCCAGAGCTGTTTGCCGTCGGAGGTGCGCAGCACCAGGGCGCCGACCTTGCCGTCCATGGTGGTGTTGCCCTTGGCGTCGAAGTTCAGGGGGCTGAACAACACGGCAGTGACGTCCTTGGAAGCGGCCAGGGTGGGGCCGAAGCCTAGTGACAGCATGAGGTTCACCGGGCTCGTTATGCGCCAACGTATCTTTCCCGTACGCCAGTTGATCGCGTATACCTGGGTCAGGTCGTTAGTGAGCACCACGTCACCGACCACGGCCGGTGGCGACGTCACGGTAGTTGGTACCGACCAGCGGCGTCGTCCGCTCTTCGCGTCATGGGCGGTCAGCCCGCCCTTGACGTTCGCCGCGAGGAGCAGATCACCGACCGCGGTGATGGAGGAGGTGAGCTGACCGCCCCCGGACTGGAGGTACGCGGGGAGGCTGCTGTCCGGATCGGCGGGCACCCTCTCGGACCACCGGGACGTGCCCTTCGCCGCGTCCACGGCATGGATGGTCAGGCCGTCGCTGGTGTCCTCGGTGTAGTAGAACCCGTGCCGGTCGGCGGCATAGCGGTCGCCGGAGGCCGAGTTGGCGATCATGTCCTTCTGCCAGTGGATCTTCCCGGACTTCAGATCGATGGCGAGGGCCTTCGACATGCTCTTGATGTCAGGGGTCGAGCCCGGCGACGGCAGGGTGAAACCACCCTCCAAGATATAGGCGGAGACGTACGCGGTGCCCTCGTGCGTCGCGAGCAGCGTGGTGACGGTGAGGGACCTGTCCAGTGCGGACCGGGACTTCTCCTGGCCGGTCGCCGGGTTCACGAGCGCCACGTAGTGCTGCCTGACGAAGTTGCGGTCGGTGCTCATGCCCGAGACCAGCATCCCGCCCTCGACGGGACCCTGGACGTTCGCGCCGATCCCGAGCGGGGCCTTGCCGCTGGTCGTTCCGTCCCCGGTGGTGAGACTGCCGTGCTGCCAGCGGATGTTGCCCTTCGCCGCGTCGAGGGCGACGGCCGCGTAACCGGTGCCGTGGAGCAGCAGAGTGTCTCGGTAAGCATGCAACCGGGGGATGGGGATGGCGACCGGCGTGGTCGTCGACCACATTGGCTTGGGCGGATCGGTGAGCTTGACGGTGCGGACGTTGCGGCCCAGCGGTTTCGCGCTCTCCTTGGCCGTGGTCGTCGGGGAGTCCTCGGAGTCACCCACGATGTACATCGCGACCGCCGAGCCCGTGGCGGCGGCGCCGAGTGCCGCGAGCCCGCCGATCAGTAACCTTCGGCGGCCGGGCTGCTTGGGCCCCCTGCTGTCGGGTGACCTCCCGGGCGGTGGCGGGACGACCGCGAGCAGCCCAGCCTCCTCCGCCCGTCTCGCCAGCTCCTCCCGTAGTGCCGGAACCTGAAGGTCTCCTGGCTCGGCGGGCGCGAGCCCGGCCTGGATCTCCACCAGGCCGGGGCGCCGGGACGGGGTCTTGTCCAGGCAGCGCGCTAGCAGCGGGTGCAGGGCCTCGGGTACGCCGTGCAGATCGGGCTCGGCGGTGAGGACCCGGTGCAGGGAGCCCTCGTCTCCGGGGCCGAACGGGCCCTCACCGCAGGCGGCGTAGACCAGAACACCGGCCAGCGCGAAGACGTCGGCCTCGGGCCCCGCGTCGTGGGAGGAGGCGATCTGTTCGGGCGCCATGAAGGCGGGGGAGCCGATCACGGAACCGGTGCCGGTCAGCCGGGTGTCGGCGGAGTGCAGGGCCTTGCTGATGCCGAAGTCGATCACGAGTGGGCCGTCCGCGGAGAGCAGTACGTTGCCCGGCTTGACGTCCCGGTGTACCACCCCGGCCGCGTGGATGACCTCCAGCGCCTCAGCGAGGGCGGTACCCAGCGCCCGCAGCGCCGGTTCCTGGAAACTTCCACAGAGCCGGACGGCCTGGTCGAGTGTGGGCGCCGGAACGTACGAGGTGGCGATCCATGGCCGTGGTCCCTCGGTGTCGGCGTCCACCACCGGCACTGTGTAGACGCCGCTGACCCGGCGGGCCGCGGCCACCTCACGCCGGAAGCGGCTGCGGAAGGCTGGGTCGTCCGCCAACTCCTCGCGCACCCGCTTGACCGCGACCAGCCGCCCCGAAGCCATCCGGCACAGGGACACCGCCCCCATCCCACCGCCGCCAAGCTCACGCATCACCACGTACGGGCCGATCGTGTCCGGCAGTACGACGGTCACGTCCTCCGGCCCCGGCTCTCCGCCGCCGTCCGGTCGCTGTAATCCCACATCTGCCTCCCAGAGGGTCTCGACGGTCTCGACGCCGCCACACAGCGGAGCAGGCGTCCGTGATCCAGCAACGGTTCCCGGTGAGCTGATGCCACGTCAACTAGCAGTCGCCGAGGGGTGCTAGGTTCGCCCGGGAGCGCGCCCGGGAACCAGTCGGGCGCCGCCGCGCAGGCCTCGGCAGCGTACCCGTGCCCCCACGCCCGCGGCGGGAAAAGGAGCCGAGTTCGGCTTTCCCGGCAGTGATCAAGACCGGTGGCGTGCGGCGTAGGAGAACGTGTGTCCGGCGAAGTCGGCGACGTGGACGTACCCGATGCGCTGGTAGAGGGCGTTGCTGGTGGGGTTGTCCGGGTCGGTGAACAGGACAACGTCTGTCGCGCCCACGGTCAGCGCGGCTCTGCTCGCCTCGACGGTCACGGCTCCCGCGTAGCCGTGGCCGCGGAGGTGGGCCGGGGTGTAGACGGGGTCGATCCGGACCATGCCGCCGATGACCGAGGTCGCGGCCGCCATCGAGACGGGAGTTCCGTCCGGGGTTTCCCAGAACGTGAAGTGTCTGTCGCCGAAACGCGAGTCGGCCCAGGCGTCGGCGTCGATCAGGTCGATGGAGGACTGCTCCCCGACATCGACACAGAACTCACGGCACCAGCGCACGACTTGCTCATGGTCCTGCCTGCCCGTGACGCGCCCCTGGCCCTCTGGGCGCGGCTGCGGTGGGGTGAGCGTACCGAGACGGTAGAGATGCGTCCGCCAGAACGGTACCGACGCCGCACCCGTGGCCCGCTGCCATGACTCGGCGAAAGCACTGGCGGTGTCGTGGTCCGCGATGACCTGGGAGGGGGAGTGGCCGAGGCCGGTCAGGAAAGCGGCGAGGGTGTCGGTCTGCTTGAGGGTGAGGGGTGTGAGGCCCAGGCGGCCACGCGGAGTCAGATAGAAGATCGCGCAGACCTCGCCCCCTGACTCCAGTCGGCCGAAGACGGCGGCTTCGGCGTCGCGTTCGGCTGTCGTCCTGCGTATCCGCAGCTTCTCGATGTCCGTCAGCGGCGTGTTGTGCAGGGCGGGGCGCGAGCGCAGGAAGTCCTCGGCTCGGGTGAGGAAAGCGTTGACGTCTTGGGTGAGGTGCCAGTCATCCGGGAGCATGCTTCATGCTCCCGGATGACCTCGCGGGAAAGGCGGGCATCTGGTGTTCTAAGCCCTCCTCTTACCTCGTCAGTTCCGCAGACCGGGAGCGGGACCGTGGCCGGTGCGGCAGCGGGGGCAGTGGCACGGGGGCCAGGCGAGTGAGTCCGGGAGGCGCTCTGGGTCCGGGGTGCCCGTGACCGTGCTCGTCGACCGGGTGATCAGCTTGCCGTTGGGGCCGAGCCGGTAGATGTGCAGGGTTATGCGCGGAGCTCCGGCGTTCAACCTTCCCTCCATGCGTAGGGGTTGTCCGCGGCCGGAGTCACCCGCCAGTACGTCTCCGTGGTCAGCTTGAAGCCCCGGTGGTCGGGATGGCGGCCGGTGTGGGTGAGGGCCCAGTCCTGTTGTGGGGTGGCGTCGTTGTCGGTGGCGGGGGACTCGGCGTGGCACGTCATGCACTCGATCTGGAAGATCCCGACCGGGACGCCGGGGCGAGTGTCGGCGCTCACGCTCCACACCGCGTAGGCGAACCGTCTGCGTGGGTTGGCCGTGTCCATCAGGCAGCTCCTCCCGCGCCGACCAGGTGCTGGTCGAGGTCGATGCCGAAGTCGGCGGCGAGCACCAGTGCCAGACGCCGCTGGCGCTGTTCGCAGGCTGCGAGATACGGGCGCACCGATGCGACCGCCGAGCCGTCGAGCGGCGTATCGAGTCCGTACGGGGACCGAGGTGCCGGAGGCCACGATGGCTCGGGCCGAGGCGGGACCGTGCCGGGTGGGGCGGGAACCGTTGGGCGGGACCGGTGACGGCCGCGCGTGCGCGGACCGAACACCGCCACGACCCACATCAGGCAGGCATGGATAATGCCCACTGTCATCAACTCCAGTGCGGTTGGTGGCCACGCCCCGGGGCCCTGCCAGGCCGCCGGGGTCCTTGCTTTAGACGCTAGCCCGGCTGCTCTAGCTTGTCTACCTCGTCTAGGACGTTGCCCATATGCCCAGCGTGTTGGACGTGGTTAACGTCCAGGACATGGATATCGACCGTTTTGATCCGACGCCCATCTACAAGCAGGTGGCGCGAGTCATCCGTGAACGGATCAAGTCAGGCGAGCTCCGGCCAAGGGACCCGATTCCGTCCGAGTCGAAGATGGTCGCGGACTATGGCGTCGCGAGGGACACGGCGCGGCAGGCCGTCGCCCTGCTGCGTTCTGAGGGATGGGTGATAACCCTTCCGCAGCGGGGCAGCTTCGTTGCGGAGCGGCCACCTGCCGAGTCCGCCGACTAGTTGTCGGGCGCTACGGCCGGGGCGACGTGGTCGGTGCCCTTGTCCTCGTCGGTGTAGTTCGCGGTGCTGCTGGTGATGTGGCCCGCCAGGCCGAGCAGCAGGAACAGCACGACGAGGATCTTGGCCGCGGTGCCCATGAGCAGCGGGCGGGTTCCGGAGCGGACCGCGTCCGGTGGGACCGGCTCGTCGCCGAACAGTCGCTTGGGGTAGGCGGGGGTGAGCATCATGCCGTACGCGGTGAAGCGCATCCCGTAGCGGGCGACGGCGGAGGTGGCCGCGTAGATCGGCGCCGGGAGCCGACCCAGCACGACCCCGATGAGCCAGAACACCCAGCTCATGCTGAACCAGCCCGCCTGGACGAGGTTGGTGATGATCGCCGCCGGGATCATCAGGATCAGGCGGAACAGCACCGCGAGGCGGTTCAGTGGCGTGGCGCGCAGCTCGATCTGTACGGGGTAGTCGGGGGCTGAGAACGCGAACGGCGGATAGCGGTCGACCAGGAGCATCGAGCTCGCGTTGACCCGCGTCCGGTAGGCGAGGACCGAGCCGAGGAAAGAGAAGATCCCGTCGGGCAGCCGTCCCATGAACAGCGCGGCGAACCATCCGACGATCGTCACGAAGAACGCCGCGATGGAGAGCAGGAAGACCACCACGAACTGCGGCAGGAGCAGCAGCCAGCGCAGCAGGACGGTCCAGCGCCGCTGCCGCGCGGCAGCGGGGATGTCCAGGACGGGCAGCCACTCGCCGTCTGCGGGATCGGGATCGGTAGCGGTCCGAGGGTCCCAGCCTGTCGCCATGAGCACTCACTCCCAGCTATCCCGCAGTCGTCCTGATCCGGCTGACAGGCCCATGCTGCGGCCGCGCTGCGGGACCCGCTCGCCGCAGCGGTCCAAACGGAGGTGCCCGACCGTGGTGACCGCCGCGTACCCGCGTCAATCGCGTTGCGTACGCCGTCGGCTTCCGCTCAGGATCAGGGCATGGGTATGGGTATGGGTATGGGTATGGGAGTGAGTGCGGGCACGGGCTGCGTGATACGGGCCGTACGGGCGGAGGAATGGCCGCAGGTCAAGGAGTTGAGGCTGGCCGCGCTGCGGGACCCGCTCGCGCCGCTGGCCTTTCTGGAGACGTACGAGGAGGCCGCGGCCAGGCCGGACTCGTTCTGGCGGGACCGGGCGGAAGGGTCCTCGCACGGGACGAAGGCGCGGCAGTTCGTCGCTGAGGCCCCGGACGGGGGCGGCTGGGCGGGGAGTGTCGTGGTGCTGGTCGAGGAGGCGGGGGCGGGCGATCTCTTCGGTGGGGTGATCGCGCGGCGGCAGGCGCACCTGGTCGGCGTGTTCGTACGGCCCGAGTTTCGGCGTCGTGGCGTGCTCGGTGCGCTCTTCGAGGCCGCGGTGGGGTGGGCGTGGTCGCTGGTGGAGCTGGACCGGGTGCGGCTCTACGTACATGAGGACAACGGGCGTGCTCAGGCCGCGTACCGGAAGCTCGGGTTCGTACGGACCGGGGAGGTCATCCCGATGAAGGGTGATCCCTCGGCCAAGGAGCTGGAGATGGAGCTGCGGAGGCCGGGGTAGCCGACGGCTCCGAGGGAGGGGGGTGGGTTCTGCCGCGTCTCAGGCCACTGCTGTCACGCCACCGCTTTCAGGGGGCGGGTGGTGTGGTGGGCGGGTGGTGTGAGGGTGCGGGCGCAGTCCCGCAGGAGTAGCGGGATGGAGAGGTGGGCGGGGCTCGGTTCGTGGGCGAGGTTGTGGTCGAGGAGTGTGTCGAAGAGGCGCTCCACGGCTGAGGGCGCGAGACCGGTGATCGCGCAGGCCCGCGGGATGTCCTGGGTCGTCGCCGAGTGGAGGGCGAGGGCGCGGGCGGGCTGCTGCGCGTCGGGGGGCAGCTGGGCGTAGGAGAGAGCCAGGACGGACATCAGGTCGCGGTCCGCCGTGCGCAGGAACGCGGCGCGGCCCGCGCTCGTGCGCAGACGTGCCGTCGCGTCCGGCACGGTCCACGAGGGGCGGTCACGCAGCCGGGTCGCGGCGATGCGCAGGGCCAGCGGGTGGTGACCGCACAGGGCGACCGCCTGGGTCAGGGGCGGGCCCGTGCGGGCGTCGGCCGCGACGTGGCGGAACAGCGTCTCCGCGTCCTCAGGGGTCAGCGCCCCCAGGGGCAGCGCGCGGGAGCCGTCCGGGGCGGTCAGTTTGCGGCGGGTGGTGATCAGGGTGAGGGTGTCGCCCGAGCCGGGCAGGAGCGGGGCGACCTGGGCCGCGTCGGCCGCGTTGTCGAGAACCAGCAGGGCGCGGCGGTCCGTGAGGCGGGAGCGCCAGAGTGCGCTGCGTTCGGCCAGGCCCGCCGGGATGGCCTCGGGCGCCGTCCCGGCGGAGCGCAGGATGACGCCCAGCGCCTCCTCGGGGGCGAGCGGTGCGCGGTCCGGGGTGAAGCCGTGCAGGTCGATGTAGTACTGGCCGTCCGGGTAGTCGGTGCCGCGGCGGTGGGCGAAGTGGACGGCGAGGGCCGTCTTGCCGATGCCGCCCATGCCGTCGATCGTGACCGTATGGGGAGAGCCGGGGCGCTGGTCGTCGATGGCCCGGTCCAGTAGCGCGAGTTCGGTGGTACGGCCGGTGAAGTCGGGCAGGTCCCGTGGGAGGTAGTTTCCGCGGCCGGGGCGGGTGGTGGCACGCTGGACCGGTGTCGTGCTCACGGGCTGGTGGGGTGTGGCGCTTTCAGGCTGGCCGGGTGTGGCCTCCGCGGGCTGGTGGGGTGTCGTCCCTGTGGGCTGGTGGAGTGTGGTCCCCGCGGGCCGTCCGGGCGTGGTCCCCGCGGGCAGGTGGGGCGTGCTCGCCTCGTGTCGTTCGGGCGTGGTTGCCGCGCGCTGCGCCCGTGGGGCGTCCGAGAGGATCTCGCTGTGCAGGCGCCGCAGGCGGGGGCCTGGCTCCAGCCCCAGTTCGTCGGTGAGCAGGCGGCGGCCGTCGTCGTAGACCGCGAGCGCGTCGGCCTGGCGGCCGCTGCGGTAAAGGGCGAGCATCAGGCTGCCGCGCAGCGCGTCACGCAGCGGGTGCCTGGCGGACAGCGCGGACAGTTCGGCGACCAGCGAGCCGGTCTCGCCCGCCGCGAGGCGCAGCTCCATCAGCTCCTCGACCGCGGTGAGCCGTTGCTCTTCCAGGCCCGCCGCCGCGGCGGTCACGGCCGGGCAGTCGATGCCCGCGAAGGCGTCGCCGCGCCACAGATCGACCGCCGACCGCAGCAGCCGTATCGCCTCAGCGTCGCGGCCCGCGCGCCGGGCGGTGCGGGCCGCGCGGGCCCACTCGGCGAAGCGGTGCGTGTCCACGGCGTCGGGCGGCACGTCCAGGCGGTAGCCGATGTCCACGGTGGCTAGGCCGCAGCCATCAGATGTGGCCAGGCCGCCGCCATCGGACGTGGCCAGGGCGGCGCGCAGATCACGGATCGCGTTGTGCACCTGATGGCGGGCGGATGCGGGTGGGTCCTGCCACAGCTCGTCCACCAGGGTGTCCATCGACACCGGGCGACGGGCGTTCAGCAGCAGAAGTGCGAGGAGTCGCCGTCGGCGCATTCCTCTGAGCCGGACCGGCATCCCTGCCTCGCTGACCTCCAGTGGTCCCAGGACCAGGAACTCCACTTCCGCACCCCCGAACTCCCGGACTCCCGGACTCCCGGACTCCCAACTTTCGGATCCTCGGACTTTCGGATCCTCGAACATCGGCGTTCCGCGTCCTGCGGCGTGTCGATGACGCTGCTGACGCTAGGCGCGGGCGTGGTCCGTATTCAACGCGCGTACTCCTGACGGGACATGCCGTACCTCCAAAGACACACGCCCGAACCGCGAATTCCCGCCGTAGGTTTACGGCATGCACCAGGCCCTCACCACGCGCACCGTCCGGCACTGTCTGCGCGAAGCGCGCCCGCTGGTGCAGGTCATGTTCGTGCTGCGGTTCGTCACGGGCGCGCTGCTGACGGCCTCTGCCGCACACCACCGGCCCGACACCCCGCACCTGCTGGTCGGCGCGGTCGCCTGGTGGGCGGTGACGGTGAGTGTCTACGTCTTCAACGGAGTGAGCGACCTGTGCGAGGACCGGGCCAACAAGTCCGAAAGGCCGCTCGCCAGCGGGCAGTTGTCCGAGTCGGCGGCGCGGCGGGCCGTGGTGGTGACCGCCCTGGCCGGGCTGCTGCTCGGCTGTGCGGCGGGGTGGCGGGTGGCCGAGTCCACCGCCGTCTTCCTCGCCCTGGGATACGCCTACTCCGCGCCGTCGATCGCCGCGAAGTGCCGCTCCTGGTCCGCTTCCGCGGTCACCTGCGTCGCCGCGGGGACGACCTATCTCGCCGGGGCCGCGGCCTCCGGGAGTGCGCTCACCGCGGAGTCCGCCGTCTTCGCCCTGGTGCTCTCGCTCGGCGTAGGGCTGATAGCCGCCGTCGCCAAGGACCTGGGCAGCACGCGGGGTGACTCCCTCGCGGGTCGGCGCACCCTCGCCGTCGTGCGCGGCGAGCGGGGCGCCCGGCGGTTCTGCGCCGTGGCTGGAGGGGCACTGGCCCTGGTCCTCGCGGCTGGTGCCGTGTGGGTGCGTCAACTACCGCTGGAGGCGGCCGCGGTCGCCTTCGCCGTGGGTGCGCTGTGCGTGGCCGGGCGCTGTCTGCCGGTACAGGGGGAGCGGGACAGGCCGCGGGCGCCGTACCGGGCCTGGATGGTCACCCAATACGCCGTCCATCTGGCCGCGCTGGGCGGGCTCGCCTGGGCGTGAACCCTGGGGTGAACCCTCTTTCACCGCAGTTGTCTGTTATTGCCTGCCTTGCTAGCTCTCATTGGCATATTTAACGGTCGTTGTTATGATCACGCTGGGTGTGTGAGTGTGGGGAATCACGCCGACCCGATCGTGACCTCTCCCCAGGTGGGGAGAGCGCGCTGTGGGACTTTCCGCCGATTCGGCGACCGACCGGTCCCGTCTGGTCGAAGTCGTTCTCACCCGCTATGCCGACGGCCTGCGGGAGGCCGGGAATCCGCTCGCGCTCCGCCCGGAGCTGTGGGTCTCCTGCGAGAAGCAGGCCCGGCAGATCCTCGGCGAGTGCGTCGACACCCTGTACGGCACGCGGGTGCAGGTCGCGGCTGAGGCCGAACTCGCCTCGATGGCGCTCGGCGTGCAGCGCTCCTTCGAGAAGGTCCCGCCGATCGACTCGGTGCACGCGGCCCGTGTGCTGTTCGACGTGGCGGTCGAGGCGATGACCGAAGCCGCCGCGCGCCTTCCCTCCGACGTCGCGCTGCCGCAGTGCCTGACCGCCGTACGGATGCTGCACGAGGCGATCTTCACGCGGGTCAGCGCCGCCGCCATCGGCTACGAGTCGGCGACCCTGCGCGACGTGGGGGAGGCCAGCACCGCCCGCCGCCACCAGATCGCCCGGGATCTGCACGATCACATCGGCAGCAGCATCAGCCTGGCGCTGCGCTGCCTCGACCTCCACGCCGTGGAACAGGCGAACGGAGTCGCATCGGCGCGGGACCGGCTCGGGGACGCGCGGCAGGCGCTGCTCGACGTGTTCGCGTTCACCCGCTCCATGGTCAGCGGGCTGCGCGTCAACGAACTGCACGACGGCCTGAAGGAGGAGATCGACGCCTACAGCGCCGCGGCGTCCGACCGGCCCGCCGAGGTCCGCTCCCGTATCGACGGCGACGAGTCGTGGCTGCCCGAGCAGGCCCGCCAGGAGCTGTTCCTCGTCGTACGAGAAGGCCTGCGCAACGCGTTCACACACGCGCGGGCGAGCCATATCGACATCGTCGTGAGCATTTTCCCCGACGCTGTGCACGCCACGGTCGCCGATGACGGGGTCGGGCTGACGCACCACCGCGACGGTGCGGGAGGCGGCGGCCTGACCGCCATGCGGCAGCGGGTCTCCGCCCTCGGCGGGACCCTGGAGCTGATCAGCGAGCCCGGCCGAGGTACGCGGATCCAGGTGCGGGTCCCGCTCGACGGGGCCGAGGCGGGCGGACGATGAGTGCGGGAGTGGACGCGGGCGGCGACATCCGGGTGCTGGCCGTGGACGATCACCGGCTGCTGCGCGAGGCGCTGTGCGAGCTCCTGGAGCTGTATGACGGGCTGACCGTGGTCGCCCAGGCCGACGACGGGCCAAGCGGGGTGCGGATGGCGGGCCTGCACCGGCCGGATGTCGTACTGCTCGACGTGGAGATGCCGGGGCCGGGGCCGCTCGCCAATCTGCGCGGGGTCCGCCAGGCGGCGCCCGATGCCCGGGTCATCGTGCTGACGATGCACGACAACCGCCAGCTCATCGACTCGCTGCTGTCCGCGGGAGCGGTGGGCTACCTGCACAAGGAGGCCGACCGGGAGGTGCTCGTCGCCGCGATCCGCAGCGCGATGGCGGGCGGTACGACCATGTTCCTTCCCCGTACGTCGACCGGCTCCGGGCCGGAGCGGGAACCCCAGGCCGCCGACGCCCTCACCCTCCGCGAGCGGGAGCTGATGGAGCAGGTCGCGCAGGGACTGAGCAACCGGCAGATCGGCAGCCGCCTCGGGATCACCGAGGGTACGGTCAAGCGCCATCTGCGGAACATCTTCGACAAGCTCGGCGCCACGTCCCGGCTCGACGCGGTCAACCGGGCGCGGCCGCAGCGCCGTTACTGAGCCGGTGCTCCGTTGCTGAGTCGCAGCTCCGCTACCGAGACGCCGATCCGCTACCGAGATCCGCGCGTGCGGCCCGTTCGCGGCGGTCGGCGAGCAGCAGCGCGACCGCCGGGACGAGAGTGAGCGCGTACACGGCGAGCAGCCAGTCGAAGGAGTCGGCGAACGCGGCCGGTACGAGTCCGTCGCGCGCCTGCGCGGCCCTGTCGAGCACGACCGTGACCACGGCGAGGGCGAAGGTTCCGCCGATCCGCTGGATCAGGTTGAGCTGCGTCGAGGCGTCCGGGATGGAGCGGGGCTCGATCGACTCGAAGGCCCGGGTCATGGCCGGCACGATGGTCAGGCCCGTACCCAGGCCGCGGACCGCGAGTCCCGTGCAGAGCAGTGCGTACGGTGTGGTGGACGACAGCATCGTCAGCGGCACGGTCGCCAGCATGGTGAGAACGATTCCGATGACGATGGTGGTGCCGCCGCCGATCCTCTTCATGATCGGGCGGCAGGCGAGGCCCGCGACGACGACGCCGGTGCCACCCGCTGACATCAGCAGGCCGGTGACTACGGCGCTTTCGCCGCGGGCCGACTCGAAGTACAGCGGGATCAGCATCATTGGCGAGAAGAGGACGAAGCCGAGGCAGAAGATGTTGGTCGCGGCCGTGCGGTAGACGCGGTGCGTGAACAGGCGCAGGTCCGACAGGGGGGCGGCGGTGCGGAGCTGGTGCCGTACGAACACCGCGCCGCTCACCACGGCCAGCATCAGCGGTACCAGGAACGCGGGATGGGCGGACAGGCCCGTATCGGCGAAGGCGTGCACGGCGAGCACGACGCAGACCGTGCAGGCGGCGGCGGTGACCAGGCCCAGGACGTCGAGGGGGCGATCACCGGCAGGTCCGGCAGGTCCGGCCGGGGTGTCCGCGCGGACATGGCGGACGGCGACGAGCAGAAGCAGCGCGCACAGCGGGATGTTGACGGCGTAGACGGCCCACCAGCCCCAGGCGTGGACGAGGAGTCCGCCGACGGTGGGGCCGAGCAGGGGGCTGATCAGCATGACGCTGCCGTTCAGCGCCTGTACCTGGCCCAGGCGTTCGCGCGGCATGCCGCTGGTGAGCAGGATCGTGGCGACGGGGGTGAGTACGCCAGCGGCCGCGCCGGACAGGCCGCGGGCGGCGATGAGTTCGGGGAGCGTACCGCTGAGGGCACAGGCCGCCGAGCCGACGGTGAACACGGCGAGAGAGGCGATGAACGTGCGGCGCGGGCCGAAGCGGGAGGCCAGCCAGCCCGCGGCCGGCATCAAGGCGACCAGGGCCAACAGGTAGGCCGTGACGACCCACTGGACCTGGGTGAGGGCGCCGAAGCGGGCGGAGGTGTCGGCCAGGGAGACGTTGACGATGGTGGTGTCCAGCTGAGCGAGGAAGGCTCCGCCGATGGACACGGCGATGGTGAGAGCGGCGGTGCGGGTGGCCGGCGCCGCCGGCGTGGGGTCCTCCTGGGCCGGGGGCTCGGTCTTCTGGGGCAGGGACATGCGGGAGTCGTCCTTCGGTTGGGCGGCGGGACTTTCACGACAGGCGCCAAGCGGGCTCGGGGAGATGCCGGAACTTCCCCGATGCCGCTCAGTGCGGCCGCAGTGCCTCGGCGATGTCGGTCAGGAGGGAGTCGGCCGTTTCGCGGGCACCGGGCCGGTCGCGGCAGGAGAGGGTCAGTTCCGTGGTGTCGCCGAAGCGGCAGGCGCTCAGGAACATCTCGGCGTACGGGACCAGCATCGGCAGGGTGGCGAAGGACGTGGCCCGGAAGGCGGGCGTCGAGCAGGTCCGCGGGTCCACCTCGCCGTGGTCGGAGATGATCGCCGTACAGGGGAAGCGGTCGCCGTCGAGTTCTCTGGCCTCGCTGAGGTTGTTGGCGAAGGGGTTGTCGCGCAGGAAGTCCCGGTCGAGGGCGGCGACCTCGGCCTTGGCCAGCAGAGCCCGGACCAGCGTGGCGTGGACGCGCTTCCAGCTGTCGTCGCGGCGCAGGTCGATGACCAGCTGGGAGGTGAGGTTGGCGGTGGAGCGCACCGCCGTGTCGTGGCGGCGCAGGTCCACCGGGACGATCAGGCGGCCGGTGTCCGTGGCGAGGTGGCGGGAAAGCGCGGCGGCGGCGCGGGCCGTGACGCCGGACGGTGCCGCGGGTATCCGTCGGCGCAGCCACAGGGGCCGTTCGCTCGCGGGGCCCCGGCCGATGATCGCGGGCAGCCCGGTGAAGCGGGTGGCCCTGGGGGGCGGGGAGACGGCGCCCGCCACCGCGCGGAAGTGACCGACGTCCACCGTGTCCGGGCAGCCGACCAGGTCATCGCCGCGCAGAGCCCTGAAGAGGTCCGCGATCCACTGACGCAGGCCGTGCCCGTCGGTGACGATATGGCTGGCCCGGATGATCAGCGTGGTCGACTTGCCGCGGATCAGGCCCAGTTCGCAGACGGGGCCGGTGACCACCGACAGGTCACGGTGGAGGAACGGGGCGTCCAGAGCGGTATCGGCGGGCAGTTCCACGACGGCGGGGGCCTTCTCCTCGGCACGCCACAGGGCACCGCGGCGGCGTACCGCGAGTCCGGGGTTCGCCAGGGTGGCCGCGCGCGCCGCCCGCCGCAGTGCGTCCGCGTCGAGCGTGCCCTCGCCCTCGACCACCATCTGGATGAGCTGGGGGGTGCCGGTGGCAGCGGCGTTGAGGTAGCCGCGTTCGACCGGGGAGACGCGGCGGGTGTACGGCCGGGTTGCGGCGGGTGTCATTCCTGCTCCAGGTGGTGGAAGCGCACCGGGGCGGGTGCGTCACAGGCGAGGGCGAGGTGCAGCGGCGGGGTTCCTTCGGCGCGCAGGGCGAGGGAGCGCACCTGGTAGGTGCTGGTGTCGGATCTGGTGCTGGTGCTGGTGCTGGTGCTGGTGCCGGTGCTGGTGTCGGTGGGGCGCCAGCCCGGTCGCCACGCGGGCAGCAGGATTCCGGCGAAGGTGTCCTTCGTCAGGTGCGAGGCCTTGATGAGTGCCTCGCACTCGGTGAAGTCCCGGATCGTCGCTGGTTCCTGACGTCCCAGCAGGTCGCCGAGCCAGCGCAGTGCGTGCGGCCGGTCGCGCTCGTCCTGAAGGTCCACACCGATCACACGGGCGACGGGCGCGGAGGCCACGGCGCTGAACTCGCCGCAGTGCGTTACCGACGCGGCCAGGCCCAGGGCGGGCACCGACCAGCGGTGGTGCGCGTCCCGTTCCAGGGCGCCGGGAGCGACCTGAACCCCGTACATCGTGGCGAGCGCCTGGGCGATCAGGGAGCGGCCCGAGGCGGTGAGCCGCCGTCCCATCCGGTCGCGGGGCAGCCGACGGTGCCGGGAGATCAGGACGTTCACCGCCTCGCCCGGCGCCGTGGGGCCGTCGGGCGCCAGCGTGTACCCGGTCGGGCCCGGAGCGAGGAGCAGTCCCGTGAGGGCGCCCATCACACCTCCGTGTCGAAGACGGCCGCCGCGTAGCTGCCGCCGTACGCGAAGCTGGACAGCAGTACGGGGCCGTGCGTGTCCGCGCCGGTGAGGGCGGCGACCAGGCCGAGGGCGCCCGCGCTGCCGTAGGTCTCGCCCAGCAGCGCCTTCGGGGCGAGGACGGGGCGGTCCGCGAGGCCGGACAGACGCAGGGCCGCCCGCTGCGCCAGGTCGACCAGCGGATGGCCGGACGCGGCCGAGACGACCGTGGCGATCCGCGCCGGGTCGAGGTCCGCGTCGGTGAGCGCCGTACGCAGCGCGCGTCCCCAGGCGGCACCGTCCCGGCCGATGCGGCCGATGCCCACCGCCTCGCCACTGGCTCCGAAGCCGCGGACCCGCGCCAGGACGTCGGCGCCGCGGGCCCGGGCTGCCGCCCGGCTTTCCAGCAGGATCGCCGCGGCACCCTCGCTGAGGATGGTGCCGGTGCGCCCACCGGGCACGATGTGCGCGGACCGGGCGTAGCCGGGCAGTGCCGCCTGGGTGGCGAGGGCCTGTTCGGGGAACTCGTCGGCGACCACGACCATGATCCGGTCGGCGGCGCCGCGGGCGATGACCCGGGCGGCGAGCTGGAGCGCGAGCACCGAGCTGGTGCCGCCGTTCGCGAGGGTCGCGGTGTAGCCGCGGTAGCGGTGCAGCATCGCTACGTGACCGGCGGCGGCGTTGACGACGGTGTTGGCGAACACGGACGGATGGGAGCCGGTTGCCTCCGACCTGGCCCTGGTGGCCTCCGGATCGGGCCCGGTGACCTGCGCCTCGGCCTCGGCGGGAGCCGACAGCAGCACGCCTTCGTGGAACCGGAGGACCGAGGTCACCGGCCCGTAGCCGGTGGCGAAGACGATGCCGGTCGACTCGGCCTCGGCCCGCGACGGCTTGCCGTGCCGCGCGTACAGGTCGCCGACAGCGGACGCGGCGAACAGGCTCAGCGGGTCCATGCGACGGGCCCGGCTGGGGTTCGTACCGCGGGCGGCGGCCCTGATGTCGACCCGGCCGACGGGTACGTCCCCGATCCCCGCGACCGACTCGAACGTCTCGAAGCAGGGACGGCCTTCGGCGAAGACCGCGGCGAGTGCCGCGGTGTCGCCCGCCGCCCCGGCCAGGCCCGCCACCCCGGTGACGACGACCTCCTGTACGGCCTCGCGGCGCGGGGCGTGCGCTCCGGTGCGGCCGGGCCGGTTGAGGACGACGGAGGCGTTGTTGCCGCCGAACGCGAAGGAGTTCGACACCACCACGTCGGGGCGCGCCTCGCGGCCGGTGTCCGGGACGATGTCCAGGCCGGACGGCGAGGCGGCACCGCGGGTGTTGATGGTGGGCGGCAGAGTGCCCCGGTCGATGGCGAGGGTGCTCACCACGGCCTCCACCGCTCCGGCCGCGCCGAGGGTGTGGCCGAGGATCGACTTGGTGGAGCTGGCCGGTGGGATCTCCTGGCCGAACAGCAGCTTCAGCGCCTTCGGTTCGGAGGCGTCGTTGGCGGGGGTGCCGGTGCCGTGCAGGTTGAGGTAGTCCACGTCGTCCGGTGTGAGGCCTGCCGTGTCGAGGGCCTGGGCCATGGCGGCGCAGGCGCCCTTGCCGCTGGGGTCGGGCGCGGTCTGGTGGTAGCCGTCGCAGGACAGGCCGTAGCCACCCAGTTCGGCGAGGACGCGGGCGCCGCGCGCGGCGGCCCGCCCCACCGGTTCCAGGACCATGAACCCGGCGCCCTCGCCGAGGGTGAGGCCGCTGGAGGCGGACAGCGGCGAGCACGGTTCGGCGTCCAGGGCCCCGAGCGCGCTGAACCCGTACGCGGACAGCTCCGCCAGCGGGTCGACGCCGCCGCACACGACATGGTCGACGTCGCCCTTCCACAGCAGCTCGGCGGCGTAGCCGAGGGCCACGGCGCTCGCCGCGCAAGCGTTCGAGAGGACCACGCGGGGGCCCCTCAGATCGAACTCGGCCGCGATGTAGTCGCCCACACAGGGTAGTTGGGACGCCGCCGCCCGCTCGGCGTCCAGCCTGCCCTCCCGTACGAAGGTGCGGTGGGTGGCCTCCAGGGTCGGCATGGCGCCGAGGCTGGAGCCCACCACGACGGCCACCCGATCGCGGTCCACGGTGTCGAGGTCGAGGCCACTGCCGTGCAGGGCCTCGCGTACCGCGGTGGCCGCGAGGGCATAACAGCGGTCCAGGTCGGCGGGCTGCTCGGCGGTGACCATGCCCGCCCAGTCGGTGAGCAGCCTGGAGGTGTCGAAGAGGGTGTTGGCGCGGATTCCGGTGGTGCCGGTCGCGATGGACGACCAGCCCTTCTCCACGTCGTCACCGGCTCCGGTGATCAGTCCGAGGCCGGTCACGGCGATGCTCGGTGGTGTCACGGCCGCCGGCCCTCAGGCGATCTTGGTGGTGAGGGAGCGGGCCACGACCCGGGGAAGGGTCGCGGTGCGCAGCGGACGCGCGTCCCCCGGCTCGTCGGTGGCCGTCAGCTCCACTCCTGGCACCCAGAACGGGGCGTCGAGCAGCGCCAGGACCAGCTCCTCGTCCGGGCGGGCGGCAGGTGCCTGGTGCAGCACGATTCCGACCCGCTGACCGGACGCGGTGAGCTGCGTACCGGCGGCGAAGCGGCTTCCGGCCGGGGCGACGAGGGCGGTCAGGCGGGCGTCGGACCCGGTAGGCGCGGTCAGACCGTCGGAGCCGTGGAACTCGCCGATCCGGCTCCAGTCGATCATCCAGGCCAGGTCGGCCTCGCCGACGGCCAGTTCACCGAATCCGGCGCCGTACACACCCATCCCGGCCTCGGCCTGCACCCGGGCCAGTCCCGCCCCGCCGACCTCGGCGCCGCCCTGCGCGGAAACGGCCGCGAGCAGCATCTCGTGCGCGGTCCCGGGGCATTCGGACAGCAGCAGGTAGCCGTACTCGCCGGTGGTGCCGACGCGGGCCAGGTGGGCGGTGGCGCCGGGGACGCCTGGCGAGGCCTCGGTGACGGCGTGCAGGGGCAGGCCGGAGATGTCGAAGTCCACGAGGCCCGCCGCGACCGACCAGGCGAGCGGGCCCTCGAAGGCGGTGGCGCCCCAGCCCTCGGGGGAGATCTCGACGGTGACACCGGCTGCGGTCTCGAACTGCCGGAGGTAGGTGTCGAGTTCGCTGTCCGTGACGCTGGTACGCGGCAGCAGCCACGTCTCGTCGCCGATCTCGAAGTGCAGCAGGATCGCGAAGGGGGTGCCGTCGGCGTTCAGGGCCAGCACTTCGCGGGCCGTGTCCGGCTCCACGAAGTCGGCGGACTTCGTGAGGAAGCGGTCGAGGTGGGTCAGCCGGTCGTCACCGGTCAGCCGGACCAGTGGGGCGGTGACGCGGTAAGCCCCCACGGTGGTGCGCAGGGTGGCGTAGTCGTCGGTGGCGGTGCGGGCGGCGGCCGGGGTGACGGTGACGGTGGTGGCGGTCATGATCTGTTGTTGCCTTCCGGGTGAACGGTTCAGGAGGAAAGGGGAGACGGGGCGGAAAGGGGAGACGGGGCGGAAAGGGGTGTGTCATGTACGGAGAGCAGCCAGGCGCTGTCCTTCGCGGCGGAGACTCCGCCGATGAGAAGCCCGGACGGGGTGGCGCGCAGCACGAGTTCGTCGTGCGCGGACGCGGCGGGCGCGCAGTGCAGCCAACGCCCGTCCGAGAGCCGGACCGAGGCTCGCCGCGCCCACACCTGACGGAAGCCGCCGGAGGACAACTCCCAGCGATTCCCGGCTGATTCGAGGGCGACGGCCGTATGGCGAGGGGTGTGCGGGGTGAGCCACAGGACGTTCTCGCGGTCCGTGCCGGGCGCCTGGACGTCGACACGGAGACCGTCGGCGTCGGCGGCGATCTCCCAGCCGATGCCGGTGTCCGGGGCGTACAGGCCGAGCGGGTGCTTCTTCTCCCAGGCGCCGGTGGACGGTACCCCCCAGCCGAGTCCGGCGGCCCGGTCGTGGCGGCTGTTCTCCTGGGTCACCCACAGGCCCGCGGACCAGTGGGGGTGGTGGCCGTAGGAGCGGATGCGGGGATACGGGCTGCGCAGCACCTTGGTGGTGCCCTCCTGCCAGACGGTGACGCCGCCCGCACCGGCGCGCACTTCCAGACGGCGCGCGGTGTCCGCGTCGGCGTGCCCTCTCAGACGGCGCGCGGCGTCCGCACGGCCGGGACGGATCTCGGTGCGCATCCGGGCCACGCCGTCCGCACTGGGTTCCACCGCGCGCTCCAGGAGCGTGCTGTGGACGAGCCGGACCCGTCCGTCGACCGGCAGCGAGACCCGTACGCCGCTGCCTTGCCAGGTCAGCACGCCACCCGCCGGGGCGACCTGCGACGCGGCGACGACCTCGGAGGCGTCGCGCACCCCCACCCCGAGCCCGATCGGATACGCCTGCCCTTCGGTGTCGGTGAAGACGCCCTGGCGCAGGCCGACGGTCTGGAAGACGCGGCCGGTGTCGGAGCCGGTGCGGGTGAACTCCTGGAGCAGGGCCGTGCCGTCGAGGGTGAAGGTGCCGGTGACCGTGGTCTCGCCAAGCCGCTCGGTGACCCGGACCCCGCCCGCGACCGCATCCAAGGCGAGGTCGCGAGGCTCACCCTCGCGCCAGCCGGCCGGGCGGTCGGCCCGGCAGCTGGGCCAGGTCGACACGAACACGGGGCCGTGGTGACCCTCGGCCAGAACGCTCACCGTGCCGTCTTCGCCGTCCACCTCGCAGGTGAGCGGGCCCTCGGTGAACCGGTACGGGGCGACACCGCGCGCGGCCCGCACCCGGTACGGCGGCCGAGTGATCCGCAGCGTGCGCACCTCGCCGCCGGGCTCGGTGAGACGGGCGTCGCGCACGGCTCCCCGGTCCACGTCCACGGTCGCGTCGAGCCGGAACTCGCCGAGCGCCAGGCGGTAGTCGACGGTGCGCACCCCGTCCACCAGCCGCACGTCGGAGCCGAGCTCGTCGTCACGGGAATCGGCGACGGAACCGAAGCTGGTCAGGCTGCCCAGCGCGGCCGTGGCCCGCTCGCCCAGGTCGGCGAAGACGCTGCGCAGGACGAGGGGGATGTGGTTGTGCAGCTCCACGTTGCCGTCCTCGCCGGGGACGGCCCGGCCCACCGAGACACAGCCGACGCGCCGGTAGAGCCGGAACGCCACGGTGTTGGCCGGGTTGACGGTCAGCCGGAGTACCAGGCAGCCGGAGCGCATCATCCACTCGACGGCCTCGGTGAACAGCCGCCCGGTGACCATGCCGCCCCGGTGCGCGGGGTGGACGAAGAACATGTCCGCGATCAGTTCACCAGCCCGGGCCGAGCGTCGCCCGGTGTGGTGGAACAGGCCGAACGTGCCCACGAGCCGCTCGTCGTCCACGGCCACCAGGAAGGTCGCCGTCTCCCGCTCGGACAGCTCCCGGGCGAGCTCGGCGCCGGTGACTCCTCCGGCGACCGGGTTGGGGTTGTCGCGGTGGCGGTTGTACAGCTCCGCGATGGTGTGCGCGTCGCCGTCCTCGTACGGGCGGATCGTGAGGGCCATGGCCCCGCCTCCTTCTGTGGGCGCTCAGCTCTTGCGGCCGGTGGTGACGACGAGAGTCCCGGCCGCGGCGAGTTCGGAGCCGACGCTCGCCCGCACCTTCACCTGGCGCAGGCCGCCGAGCCGCTGCCCGAGCCTGGCCTCAAGGGTGAGCTGGTCGCCGGGGACGACGAGCCGGGAGAACTTCATGTTGCTGATGGAGCCGAGGTAGCCGACGCTCCGCGAGGGATCGGCCTCCTCGGGACCCTCGGGACCCTCGGGACCCTCGGGACCCTCGGCCCCGTTGACTCCCTCGGTGATCTCCGCGACGTAGACGACGGCGACCAACTGGGCCATCGCCTCGACGATCAGCACGCCCGGCATGATCGAGTGGTCGGGGTAGTGCCCGGCGAAGAACGGCTCGTTGACCGAGACGCTCTTCACGCCACGTCCCGAAACGCCCGGCACGACGTCGTAGGCGCGGTCGATCATCAGCATCGGCCAGCGGTGCGGCAGCATCCGCTTGATGTCGTCGGACGCATAGCTCAGGGCCTTGGGCGCGGATGTGTCGGCCGGGGCGCCGAGGGCGGTGGCAGGGCTCACGCGGCGGCCTCGCGGTCCTCGATGAAGTCGACCAGCGCGTTGACGGAGCCGAAGGCCTCGAAGTCGTCGTCGCTGATCAGCACGTCGTACTCGTTGTTGACCATGACGACGATCTCCAGCGTGTCCAGCGAGTCCATCTCAAGGCCCCGGCCGAACAGGGGCTGGTTGTCGGACACGACGGACGGCTCGACGTCGAGCCCGAGCCGGTCGATGATCATCGACTTGACCTTCGTGTTCCTGGCGAGACGGGCCTCGGCCCGGGTGCGGATGTCGTCGAACGCGGCAGTGGACATAGTGGGTTCTCCTGTGAACTAGACGGAAAATAGGGTCAGTTGGGGATCATCCCGCCGTCAACGGTCAGGACCTTCCCGGTGATGTACGAGGCGGCGGGCGAGGCCATGAAGACGGCGGCCTGGGCGACCTCGGCAGGAGTCCCGGTACGGCCGAGCGGGACCACCTGGAGCGCCTCCTTCAGTTGGACCGGAGAGACCTTTCTGGTCATGTCGGTGTCGATGAAGCCGGGGGCGACGACGTTGACCCGGATGCCGCGCGGCGCCACCTCGTGCGAGAGGGTCTTGGCCAGCGCGATCACGCCGCCCTTGCTGGCGGCGTAGTTGGCCTGCCCGGCCCGCCCGGCGATGCCGCTGGTGGAGGCGATCAGGACGAGGGAGCCGCCGCCCGCGTACATCTGCTTGGTGGCCTCGCGGGCGGTGAGGAAGGCACCCGTGAGGTTGGTGCCGATGACCTCCTGCCACTTGCCGCTGCTCATGGCGGCGAAGTGGCCGTCGGCGGTTACCCCGGAGTTGAGGACGGCGACCTGGAGCGGACCCCATTCGGTGCGGATCCGCTTGAACATGGCGGTGACCTGCCCCTCGTCCGCGACATCGGCCCGCACGGGGAGCGCCTCCCGCCCCAGGGCGCGGATGCGCTCCGCGACCTGTTCGGCCTTGGCGGCGCTGGAACGGTAGTTGAGGGCGACGTCGCAGCCGTGCTCGGCGAGCGCCAGCGCGGTGGCCGCGCCGATGCCGCGTGAGGCACCGGTGACCAGCGCCCGGGTGCCCTCGGGGAACAGGAAGCTCATGCGGCGCCTCCCGTCATGGCGGCGGTGACCTGGTGCTGCCCGGGGTCGAAGCCCTCGGCGTCACCGCCGATGCCGTCGCGGGTGGCGGCCTTGAGGACCTCCTGGGCGACGGCGAGGTCGAGGATGCCGAGACCGAACGGTGAGAAGACGACGCGCCTTTCGGCCGCCGGAGCCTGGCCCTGGCCCTGGCCCTGGTCCTGGCCTTGACCCTGGCCGAGGATGGTGGCGATCTCGGCGGCCACGAAGCGGCGGTGCCCGGTCTCCTGCTCGGCGCGGTGCAGCGAGGTCTGTTCGCGCAGTGCGTGGTCGATGTCGTCGACGACGTTGTACGCGTCCAGGACGGAGGCCGTAGTCAGGTCGCGCAGCGACAGGTGCAGGACCACCTGGTGCCGGGGGTGGTCGGGGTGGGCGGCGAGGTCGAGCCAGTACGTGGAGTCGGTGGTGGCGATGGACACCGTGTCGGCGCGCAGCGCGTCGTCCAGGTCACCGGTCAGGTACCTCAGCGCCGGTCGCTCGGCCGCGAGTTGGCCCGCGAGGGTCTCGGCGCGCCCGGCCACCGCGTCCTGGAGGGTGACGGTCCGCAGCTCGGGGTGGGTCGGCGCGAGGAAGTCGAGGACGCGCCGGTTGATGGTGCCGCAGCCGATCAGGCCGAGGGTACGGACCGGGCGGTCACCGTGCAGTGCCCGGCTGGCGAGCGCGGCCGATGCCGCGGTGCGGGACGCCGATATCTGGCTGGCTTCCAGGACGGCGGTCGGGTATCCGGTGTCGAGGTCGTTGAGGATCTGCACCGACGCGGCGCGTTGGAGGCCCTTGTCGACGTTGGCGGGGAAGGACGAGATCCACTTCAGGCCCATGACGGGCTCGGGGCCGCCGAGATAGGCGGGCAGGGTGATGGCGCGCGAGCCGGAGTCGCCGGGCGGGCGCAGGAACCCGGAGAACGGCACCTCTGAGCTGCCCTGGCCGTGCAGGAGGTACGCGGTACGGACCGCGTCGAGCACGCTGGCGTCGAGGCCGGTGAGCGCGGCGGCGACGTCCTCGCGACCGAGGATTCTCATGGCTGATCAGTTCCTCTGCGGGGGAAGAGTTGGCGGGATGTACGAGGGAGGAGGGCAGCTGGGCGACGTCAGCCGAAGCGCGACTCCACCCAGGTGTCGCTGTAGATCGTGTCGAGGTAGCGGTCGCCCCCGTCGGGGAGGATCGCGACGCAGGTGGCGCCCGGTCCGATCCAGGAGGCGGCGTCCAGCAGGGCCGCCGTGACCGCGCCGGACGAGCCGCCCGCGAGGATCGACTCCTTCGCCAGGAGTTGGCGGCAGCCGCGCACGCAGTCCAGGTCGGTCACCTTCACCACCCGGTCCGCGAGACCGGTGCGCAGCAGCGGCGGGACCACCGCTGCTCCGTGCCCGGGGATGGTGCGGCGGTGTCCGCGCTCCCAGGGCTCGGGCGGGCCGAAGATCACGCTGCCCACCGCGTCCACCGCCACCACCTGCGTGCGCAGGCCCTCCGCGGTGATGTATTCGGCGCAGCCGCGCAGCGTGCCGGTGGTTCCGGCGGCGACGAAGAGGTAGTCGGGGGCCTTCGGGAGAGCTTCGTGGATCTCGCGCATGGTGTGGTGGTGGGCGCGGGCGTTGTCCTCGTTGCCGTACTGGTTGGGCCAGTAGGCGTCGGGCACCGTGCGCAGGAGTTCGTGCACCCGCCTGATCCGGGACGGCAGGTACTCGCCGCTCTCCGGGTCGCGGTCCACGGTCTCGACCGTCGCCCCGTACGCCCGCATGATCGCGGTGTTCTGAGGGGTGGTCCGTGGGTCGACGACACAGATCAGGCCGAGCCGGTGGAAGCTGCACAACTGGGCCAGGGCGATGCCCAGGTTCCCGGAGGAGGACTCCACGACGGTGGAGACGCCGGGCAGCAACTCCCCGGTGGAAAGAGCGTGTTCGATCATCGATCGGGCGGCGCGGTCCTTGATCGAGCCGCCCGGGTTGAACCGCTCGCACTTGCCGTACACCTGGAAGCGCGCCGGAGGGAACAGCCGGTCGAGGGCGACCAGAGGGGTGGCGCCGATCGTCGCGATGATGTCCGGATGGCTGGGGCGGGGCGCATCGTCGGGGCGGGCCGGATCGCTGCGACGGGCCGCGGCGGCGCGGGGCGCCGCGGCAGAGGAGGCCACGGTCACTCCCGTACCTTTCTGCTGATCTGGAGCCGGAGTTCACTGACGTAGCGCTCACCGTCGGCGTCCGTCAGCCAGGAGTCCTCCGGGTGGGGCAGCGGCTCGCTGAGGATCACGGTGGCGTCCGCGTCGCGGCGCTGGGTGCGGCGGACGAGGTTGGCGAACGACAGCATGAGGGTGGGGCTGGTGAAGTCGACCAGGGACGGCTTCGTCTCCTGCGGGAACTTCACGAACGCCCGGTCGGGCAGCCCGCTGTCGCGCAGCCATCGCCGCACCGCCAGGTAGTCGCGCTCCCGGTCGGGCTTGGCGGCGAGCGGGATCTCCCCGGCCCGCACCCGCCAGGTCTCCCGGAACAGGACCAACCCGCCGAGAGTGACGCGCGGGGCGTGTGCCCGGTCCAGCCCGATCTTGAAGGCGTCCGCCGCGATGATCGACACCGGGACGGCGAGCAGTTCGGCCATGCTCCACACGCGCCCGTCGGGCGTGGTGGCGGTGACCGTGCCGTTCCGTTCGGCCAGCGTGATCGCGACGGCCGCGTCGATGCGCGAGCGGTCGTCGAACGGAGCCCGGGCGAACCCGATGAGCCGGTCACCCGCCCCGATGGGCGCGGGCACCATACGGCCACTGTTGCGCTTCCAGTCGACCGGGAGCAGCGGCACCAGACGCGGCGCGTCGATCGCGGCGTTCACCTTGTCGCGCAGGGAGCCCCCGTCGGCGGTCCGGCCGCCGGTCCGATCGCCGGTCCGATCGCCGGTCCAGTCGAGGAACGGCAGGTCGCAGGTGGCGAGACAGGCGTGCAGCTCGCCGAGGACGACCGTCAGGCCCCCGTCCGTCCCCTGGAGCAGCTGGAGGTCCGGGCTGTGCAGGGCGAGATGGGGCGAGCGGACCGGCCCGGTGCGAAAGGCGGCGCTCGCCCGCTCCTCGATGTCCTCGACCCGCAGGTCGACTCGCGGATCGCCCCGTGGACCGACGCGCGCCGCACCAGCCGGGTCCAGCACCTCTCCCCACCTCTCGGCGAGTTCACGGGTCGCGGTGTGCACCGGTACGGCGCCGTCGCCCCAGAACAGGCCGAGCACCCGCGGCCATACGTCGGCGAGCGTGACGGCGGAGCGCCGCGCGGCAGTGGCCCGTACGAGAGCGGCGACCTCCGCCTCGACCAGCTCCACGACCCGGTTGCCGAACCAGTCCGCCGCGTCCGCCACCAGGGCGAGCGGGCGGGCGACGGTGTCCAGCAGGTCGGTGCCGAGCTCGACCCGGCAGTCGCGCACCGCGTCCTGATAGCAGAGGGTGCGGCCCGCGTACGCCTTGCCCTCGTCGCGGGACGCGTCGAGTCCGGTCGTACGGACGAAGAAGGCGTCCAACGCGTCGAGTCGCAGGGCGAGTTCGTCTGCGGAGACGGCGGCGGCCGCGTCGATGGCGTCGCGATGCCGGTCGAGCTCGGCGAGTACCGTCTCGAAGCGGGCGAAGAGTTCGGGGTCGGCGACGGCGGCCACCCGCCGCCGCAGGATCCGCTCGGCCCGCACATCGACCGGGATGTTGGCGTCCCAGGTCAGCAGGCGCTGCTTGAGCAGCCGCGTCAGGACCTTCTCGACACGGGCCCGCGCCCCGTCCGCCGCCCAGCCGTCCTCGTGTACGAGGGCATCGGTGATCGCCGCGCCATTGCGCTCCCCGTCCGCGTACCCGAGGATCTGGCGGTCCTCCGGGCGCAGCCGCGTGACCCGTCCGCCCGGCAGGAGCAGCCGGTCGCCGTCGAGGTGGACGTCGGGGCGCGGCAACGGCGGGAACCACCAGCGGGCGCCCGGCTGGGCGACCATCCAGTCCGCGAGGGCGGCCAGCGCCCAGCGCTCGAAGAACGTACGGCTCTCCACGGTCAGCCGCTCGCCGTGGTCCACCGTGAGCGCCTCGGGTACGCGACCGACGGAGAGCCAGGCGGCCGGGCCGAAGAAGCCGATCGTCTCGGCCTTGGCGCAGTAGCGCAGCCAGTACATGGCGAGGGTGCGTTCGCGCTGTCTGCGCTTGGACTCCTTGCCGGTGCCCGCGGCGAGCGCGTCGAGGATCCGGTAGACGGTCCGGTTCTGCCAGGCGATGGCCGTACGGACCCGCTCGTCTCGGGCGAGGTCGGCCAGGCGCCGTGACTCGGCCTCGCTGTCGGCGCGGTAGGCGGCGGCGAAGGCGCCTGGGTCGCCGCGGTCGGCAGCGGCCGCGGCGGTCGGCCCGCCGAGCAGGGCGACACCCGAGGCGGGGAACCCGGCGCTGCGCAGCAGCCCGACGCCCCAGGTGTGCCACTGGCTGTCGCCGAGGCGACGGGTGGGCCGGAAGTCGGCCCAGTCGTGCGCGTGCGGCGCTTCACGGGTGCTGGTCACGCGGCCCGCCTCTCGGCGCCTGTGCCCGTGCTCGCGCCTGTGCCCGAGTCCGCGCCTGTGCCCGAGTCCGCGCCTGTGCCCGAGTCCGCGTCCGGGCCCGAGTCCGCGTCCGAGTCCGAGTCCGCGTCCGAGTCCGGGCTCAAGTACGAGCCCGCGCCCGCACCTGCGCCCGCGCGCGAGTCGGTTTCCGCGGTGACCTTCGCGTCGGTTTCCGCGTCGCGCAGTGCGACCGCGAGACGGGAGACGCCCTCGGCGATGCGGTCACGAGGGGCGTTGCTGAAACAGAGCCGCAGCGTGTCGGCGCACTCCCCGTCCAGCCCGAAGTGGCCGCCGGGCACGAAGGAGACGCCTTGCTCCGCGGCGGCGACCGCCAGGCGCCGGGTGCCGGCGCGACCCGTGTGCCGCAGCCACAGATAGAAGCCGCCATCCGGCCGCCGCCACCGCCAGGGCCCGTCCGTACCCAGCTCCCGCTGGAGCGCGTCGGCCATCAGCCCGCACCGCTCCCGGTAGCGCTCCCGGTAGGCGTCGAGCAGCGTGTCCCACCCGCTGCGGGCGTGGAACGCGGCGAGCGCGGCCTGGGTGAACGCCGAAGGGGACAGCGCCATCACCTCGGTCGTACGGCGCAGTCGCCCGGCGAGCGGCTCGGGCGCGGCGATCCATCCGCAGCGCAGGCCAGGAGCGAAGACCTTGGAGAAGGTGCCGAGATAGACGACGTTCTCCGGATCGATCCCCTGGAGGGTCTGGAAGGTGCGCCCGTCGAAGCCGAGCAGTCCGTACGGGTTGTCCTCGACGATCAGCAGGCCTGACTCCCGGGCGACGTCGAGGAGTTGGTGACGGCGCTCGACGGACAGGGTCGCGCCGGTGGGATTCTGGAAGGTCGGGTTGCAGTAGAGCATCCGCACTTGCCGCCCTTCGGCACGCAGCCGTGCCACGGTCGCGCGCAGCGCCTGCGGATCGAGCCCCTCGGCGTCCTCGGGGGCGCCGTACGGTCGCAGCCCCGCCGTGCGGAACGCGGCTGCCGCGCCCGGGTAGGCGGGGGTCTGGCAGAGCACGGTCTCACCCGGTGTGGCGAGGCCGAGGCCGAGGGCGAGCAGCCCCATCTGGGAGCCCGCGGTCGGTACCAGGTTCCCGGCGCCCCCGGCGCTGCCGCCCTCCCGGGCCATCAGATCGGTGATCGCCGGGACGAGGGCCTTGGCCAGGTGCGGGGTGCTGTACTGGAGGGCGATCCGTCCGCCGAGCCGGGTCAGCCGGGCCAGCTGCTCGGAGAGTTCCTTCAACGGCAGCAGGTCGAGGTCCGGCAGGCCACCGGCGAACGAGATCAGGTCCTCGCCGCGTTCGAACAGCCTGGGCATCCCGGCCGCGGGTTGCGTGTCGGTCCACATGGCGGTCATTCCCCCGACGGCGCGGACGTGCTGCCGGACGGCGCGGGCGCGCGGCCCGGCAGCTGTTCGCGCACGACCCTCAGCAGACCGGCCGACGAGGTGAGGGAGAGGTCAGCGAGGGCATCGGGGTCCAGCTCGATGCCGAACCGGTCCTCGACGGCCATCACCAGGGCGACGGTGTGCAGCGAGTCCACGCCGAGGTCCACGAGCGGCGTTTCGGAGTCGGTGACCCGCACGGCGCAGATCTCCTCGACGAGCTGGTCAAACTGCGGCTGGTTCATGGGGGTTCCTCGTGGGTGCGGTGATGTCAGTGGCTGTGCGGGTGCCGCCGGTCGAGCCGTCGTCGCCCTCGGCCATGAGCAGCCGGGCGACGGCCGCGCGGTCGGGTTTTCCGTTGGCGGTCAGCGGTACGGTGCCGATCCGGACGATCCGGTCGGGGAGGCGGGCCGGGTCCAGGTGGCGGGAGAGGGCGGTACGGACCTCGTCCGGGCCGAGTTCCGTCTGCACGGCGAGCAGCAGCCGGGCGTCCTCGTCGGCGGGGCACGGGGCGACGGCCGCGTATACGCCGGGGACGCGCTCGGCGGCGTACTCGATCTCCGACAGGGCCATCCGGACACCGCGCCGCTTGATCATGTCGTCGTCGCGGCCGACGAAGTACAGCAGCCCGTTGGAGTCGAGCCGCCCCTGGTCGCCGGTGTGGAGTTCGAGGGAGCCGTCGGCGCGGCGCACGTACCGGCTCTGCCGCTCCAGGGGGACTCCCCAGTACCCGGCCATCACGGTCTCGCCCCACACGACGATCTCGCCGACCTCGCCCGGAGGCAGCGTCCGCTGGTCCGGGCCGACGATCCGTATGTGGTCGCCGGGGATGGACCGGCCCACCGATTCGGGGTGCTCCGCGTACAGGGCGGGGTCGAGGACCGAGACGCGCTTGCACTCGGTCATCCCGTACATGGACGCGAAGACCGAGCCGGGGAAGGCGTCGAGCAGGTCGCCCATCACGGCGCGGCTGGGCCGGGCGCCGGTGTTGGTGAACAGCCGGACCGTCGTGGGGCGGCGCGGTTTCTTCCGGAGCAGGGCGAGGATCCGCGCGAGTGAGGGCACGAGCGGGATGACGGTGACGCCGTGGCGTTCGATGGTCCTGATCAGGCCGAGGTCGCCGTCCCGGTCGGCGAGGACCAGGGTGGCGCCCGTGAGTGCGCACAGCAGGGCCTGGTAGAGGCCGTAGTCGAAGGAGAGCGGCAGTCGGCACAGCACCACGTCGTCGGCGCGGTAGCCGAGGCGGTCGTTGATGGCGCGGACGGCGGCGAGTACCTGGCGGTGCGGGCAGACGACGCCCTTGGGGCGTCCCGTGGTGCCGGAGGTGTAGATCAGCAGGGCGACCGCGTCGTCCGCGACCTCGGCGGTGGCGAAATCGGGGGTGACGGGATGGGCCGGTGCCTGCCGTGTCCGTCGTATCTCCCGTATCTCTCGCGCGGCCCGCTCCACTTCGACGGTGACCCGGGCGCCCGCGCCCCCGGCCGACGGGCCGAGCGCGAGGGCGGCCGCGCAGTCCCGCACGATGTGGTCCGTCTGGTCGTCCGTCAGGCCGGGGTGTACGGGGACGAAGACAGCCCCGATGCGCAGCGCGCCCCACAGCAGGGCGAGGAAGGTGCGGTCGCCCGCGCCCGCGTGGACGACCCGGTCGCCCGCGCACACCCCCTGGCGGCGCAGCCAGCTGGCCGCCCGGTCGGCCTCGGTGCCCAGCTCGGCGTAGGTCAGCGGGCCTTCGGCGTCGATGAGCGCGACGCGGCCGGGGTGCTCATCGCGAGCATGGGTGAGAAGGTCAGACACGGGCATGGCCGAGGTCCTCCTTCCGGGAGACGGCCGCGCCGAGCCGTGCCCGCACCGTGTCGAGGTCGCGGGGAGCGGTCACGCGGACGACGGCGAGCGTGGGCAACTGGCGCTTGTAGATGCCCGCGAGGGTGCGGGCGGGCGGCAGACAGACCGTCACCTCGGGCGCGATCCGGCCGAGCGTGGCCAGGCACAGGTCCCAGCGCACCGGCCTGACCACCTGTTCGACGAGGCGGTGGCGGACGTCGTCCGGCTCGCTGACGACGGTGCCGTCGGCGTTCGACAGCAGCGTCCCGGTCGGCCGCAGGAACGGTGTCCGCTCGGCCGCCGCCGCGACGGCCCGCCGCGCGGACTCCATGTACGGGGTGTGGAAGGCGCCCGCGACCGGAAGCGGCTTGACCGCGGCAGCGGGCGGCGGGGCGGCGGCGAGCCGCTCCAGGTCCGCCACGGCTCCGGCCGCGACGATCTGGCCGGGACCGTTGAACGTGGCCGCGTACAGCCCCAGTTCGCCGATGCGGTCGAGAACTCCGGCCTCGTCGCCACCGACCACGGCCGCCATCGAGGTGGGGGTCTCGGCGCAGGCGGCGGCCATCGCCCGGCCCCGTACGGCGGCGAGCCGTACGGCGTCGGCGGGGGTGAGCGCTCCGGCGTAGACCGCCGCGGTCAGCTCCCCGACCGAGTGCCCGGCGGCCACCAGCTGTCCCCCGGGCCAGGCCGGGCCGAGCGCCTCGTAGGCGAGGAGTCCGGCGGCGACGAGCAGCGGCTGGGCGTGGTCGGTGCGGGTGATCTCGGCGGCCGTCGCCTTGCCGCCGAGGTGTAGGAGGTCCACGTCGGCGGCATCGGACCAGGCCCGCAGCCGCTCGGCGTACTCCGGATCGCGCAGCCAGCCGGCCAGCATGCCCGGCGTCTGGGCGCCTTGCCCCGGCGCAACGAATGCGTACATGCGTTCGAATCTCCTGTCGTGCGGTGACGGCGGCCGGTACGGGGGAACCTGGTAGGGGGAACCTGGTATCGGAGAGCTAGCCGCGGCCGGTGCTCTTGCGGAACCGGCGTACGGCCATGAAGGAGAAGGCCGCGAACCAGGCGACGGTGTTGACCACCGCCAGCGCGAGGCTGGAGTGCTCGCCGCTGAAGGAGTAGCCGTCGGTCAGGCCGTAGCGGGCCAGCGTGGAGACGCCGAACATCGGCGAGTACCGGGAGATCTCCAGCATCGTGCCGGACAGCGGGATGAAGAGATTGCCGAGGAACGCGAGTGCCGTCATCGTCAGACCCGGCATGTGCATCACGGTGTCGGGTTTGAGGGCGAGACCCAGCGTGATGCCGAGCGCGGCGAACACGGCGGAGCCGAGCCACGCCACCAGCAGCGACGTCACCCACACCGTGGCGGTGGCCCGCACGCCGGTGAAGGTGCCGAGCACGCCGACGATGACCACCGGCACCGCCGCCATCAGCACGGAGGACAGCACCTTGACGAAGAGGTAGCCGGGCGGCGCGAGCGGGCTGAGCGCCATGGTGCGCATCCAGCCGGACGCCTTCTCCATGGAGATGGTGGCCGCGGAGCTGACGGCCGCGGTCGCCGCTCCGTACACGGCGATGCCGGTCATCATCCAGGCCGCGAAGTTGCCGTGCGGGAGTGTGGCGTCGTCGGGCGCGGTGCGGAACAGCGCCAGGTACAGCACGGTCGGCAGCAGTAGCGTGAAGATCGTGGTCTGCCGGTTGAAGCGGCGGCGCAGTTCGTAGCCGATGAAGACGGCGTTGACGCCGCTGAACGGAGAGGTCCTTGCCCCGCGGGCGGACCAGAAAGGGGCGGAGGGTGCGGAGGGCGCGGAGGGCGCGGAGGGGGCGCTCATCGGGTTCCCTCCTCGACGGTACGGCCGTGCTGCGTGATGGTCATGAAGGCCTCTTCGAGGCTGCGTGGGGTGACTTCGATCTCGGTGGCCGAGTTCTGCCCGACCAGCAGGCGCAGCAGCGCGTCGGAGTCGGTGGTGTCGAAGTGGTACCGGCCACCGCGCAGGGTGCACGATCGCACCAGCGGGGACCGGGCGAGGGCGGCGGCGGTCCGCTCGCCGGTCCGCGCCGACACCGTGCGCCCACTGAGCGCGGACCGCACGTCGGACACCGATCCGTCGGCGACGACGCGACCGCGGTCGATCATCACCACCCGGTCCGCGAACCGGTCCGCCTCCTCCATGTAGTGGGTGGCGAACATGACCGTCATCCCGCGCTCGGCGTCCTCGCGGACGGCGGCCCAGAAGTCCCGGCGGGCGACGACGTCCATCCCGGCGGTCGGCTCGTCGAGGACCAGCAGCTCAGGCCCGGAGAGCAGGGCGAGGGCGAACCGCAGCCGCTGCTGCTCGCCGCCGGAGCACTCCGCGACGCGGCGGCCCCGCAGCCCGTCGAGTCCGGCCCGCGCCAGCACCGCGTCCGCGTCGGAGCCCGGGTGCAGCGAGCCAAGCATCCGAACGGTGGCCTCGACGGTCAGGTCGGGCAGCAGTCCGCCGGTCTGGAGCACCGCCGCGACCTGCCCGGAGCGCACCGCCTGCCGCGGCTCACGTCCGAACAGCTCCACCGAGCCCTCGTCGGGCCGGGTCAGTCCGAGCAGCATGTCGATGGTGGTGGTCTTGCCCGCGCCGTTCGGCCCGAGGAACGCCAGGATCTCGCCCCGCCGGATGCGCAGGTCGATGCCGTCGACGGCGGTGAAACGCTCTCCCCTGGTATCGCTGAACCGCTTCACGACCGAGCTGAGCTGAACGGCATCCGGGGACGTCACCTCCTCGGACACCGGGCGCGGTCGGGATTTGATCATCTTCGGTCCTCACCATCTCCACGGGGCTGCCTGGCGAGAACCACTCTTCCCGTGCCGTCTATCGGCCGCGGCCCGGCTGGCTACCCGGTGGCTATCCGCCCGCTATCCGATGGCTGTCCGGCAGCTCGGGCGGCTCGGGCGGCTCGGGCGGCTCGGGCAGCTCGGGCAGCTCGGGCGGCTCCGGCGGCTCCGGCGGCTGTCCGGTCAGCCGCCCAGGGACTCCGGCCAGCGGGAGCGGCCCTGTTCGTGGGAGCGGAGGAGCGCGAGGGTCGGCAGGCCCTGGTCGGGGCCTGTGGCGAGGAGGTCGGGGAGTTGGGGGAGGGGAGCTACCGCGGCGATGTCGTCCAGGACGAGCGTCAGTGGTGGGTCGAGCCGACCGGAGGATGACCCTGCGGCCATGCGCCGGCCGTGCTCGACCACGTTTGACGCGAGCGCGGTGAGGAGTGGCATCGCGCCCGGCTGGGACCTGGGGTCCTCGATGGACTCACCGACCACATACAGCGTGCCCCCTTCGGCCACGAAGGAATCCAGCGTGAGGGCGTCTGTTCGGTTTGGGGCGCAGGACTCGCGGATGTGGATGGAGAAGAGGGAGGACAGGGCTCGGGCCGTCAGTTCCTGGGCCATGTCCCGGCGTTCGGGGTGTGCGGTGAGTTGGCTTTCCAGCTCGCCCGCCGTGCCCGGTGCTGCCTTGGGGTGGGTGCGCAGGATGCGTACGGCGTCCTGGACCTGGGTGCCCTGGCACCAGCGGTGTACGTGCTTGAACTCGCGGCCGTCCACGGCTGCGGCGTGCAGGTAGCTGCGCAGTAGGGTCTCGGCGGTGTCCGCTACGGCTGTGTCCAGCTTGGCAGTTGGGCGGACGGGGGCTAGTAGGGCTTGGGCCCTGGCTCTGGCCGTGTCCTTGTCCTGGCAGCCGCTGCCGGGGTTCCAGTGCATGCGGGCCGGGGTGTCGCAGAGGTGGGCGGGGTCGTAGAGCAGTACGGGGCCGAGCTTGGACCTGGCGTCCTTGGTTTCCTCCCACACGGTGGGGTCGGAGGTGACGACGAGCGCGGCGCCTTCAGCGTCTTGTACGGCTTGCACGGCGGCGGGGCGTCTGGTCTCGGTGTCGCCGAGTACGAGAGGTGGGGTGGGGGTGGGGGTGGGGGTTCTTGGTGCTGGCAGGGGCGTGCTGAGCGTGGGGGTGCTGATCGTGGGCGTACTTGTTGGGGGTGCGCTGGTCACGTTCGTGGTGCTTGGCACGTCCGTCGCGGGTGGTGGCTGCACCTGTGCGGGCTTCGGTGCGGGCTCGCCCGCGGCCTCGCTCTCGACCTTGGCCTCGGTCGCCCCCGCCACCGCCGCAGCCTTCGCCCGCCGCATCGCCCGTACCGCGCGCCACCTCGTCACCGTACCCATCACGAAGATCGTCAGCACGATCAGCACCAGCACCTGGCCGATCAACAGGCCCCAGAACAGCCCGTACCCCGTGAGCTGTTCCGCAGGCGTGGACGGCCACGCGCCCGCCACGTCGTGGGGTTCCGACACCAGGTGCCGTACGGCGATGGCCGTACGCGAGAACGTCACGCCCTCAGGCCAGGAGCCGTGGGCGAGCAGGCCCGCGAGGCCGGTGGAGGACCAGGCCAGGAACGTCAGGCCGACGATGAAGGCCAGGACGCCGATCAGCAGTCCGTCCGGGACGCCGCCCCCGCCCCCATCCCCTGGAGCGCGCCTGGGCTGCTCGTACGGCTCTCTCATGTCACCTCACGCCACCGTGGACTCGGACGAGTCGCCCCACTGCTGTTCCATATACGCCGCCGCCCGCTCCTCCGCCTCCCGCTCGGCGGCCAGCAGATCATCGTGGATCGAATCGGGCGCGGCCGACGACTCCGTCATCGCCCGGTCCGTGTAGACCAGGGGCCGCTCGGTCTCCGTGATCAGGTGTTTGACCACCTGGACGTTGCCGTTCACATCCCAGACCGCGATGCCGGGGGTGAGGGTCGGGATGATCTCCACCGCCCAGCGCGGGAGGCCCAGCACCCGGCCCGTGGCCCGTGCCTCGTCCGCCTTCTGCGCGTAAATCGTCCTGGTCGAGGCCATCTTCAGGATCGCCGCCGCCTCCTTGGCCGCCGAGCCGTCCACCACGTCAGAGAGATGGTGCACGACCGCGACGAAGGACAGGCCGAGCCGCCGCCCGAACTTCAGCAGCCGCTGGAACAGCTGCGCCACGAACGGCGAGTTGATGATGTGCCAGGCCTCCTCCACCAGGAAGATGCGCTTCTTCCGGTCGGGCCGGATCCAGGTGTGCTCCAGCCAGACCCCGACGATCGCCATCAGAATCGGCATGGCGATGGAGTTACGGTCGATGTGGGACAGGTCGAAGACGATCAGCGGGGCGTCCAGGTCGATCCCCACCGTCGTCGGGCCGTCGAACATGCCGCGCAGGTCGCCGTCGACCAGGCGGTCCAGGACCAGCGCGACATCCAGGCCCCAGGCCCGTACGTCGTCTATGGCCACGTTCATCGCCTCGGCGGACTCCGGCTCCGGGTGGCGGAGTTGCTCCACGATGTCGGTCAGGACCGGCTGGCGGTCCACGATGGTCTCGTTGACGTACGCGTGTGCCACCTTCAGCGCGAAGCCGGACCGCTCGTCGAGGCCATGGCCCATCGCCACCTCGATGATGGTGCGCAGCAGCGCCAGCTGACCGGTCGTGGTGATGGACGGGTCGAGCGGGTTGAGGCGGATGCCGTGGTCCAGGGCGGCCATCGGGTCGAGCCGGATCGGCGTTATACCCAGCTCCTGCGCGATGAGGTTCCATTCGCCGACGCCGTCCTCGCCCTGCGCGTCGAGCACCACGACCTGCCGGTCGCGGAAGCGCAACTGCCGTAGCACATACGTCTTCTCCAGCGCCGACTTGCCGTTGCCGGACTCGCCGAGCACCAGCCAGTGCGGGGCGGGCAGCTGCTGCCCGTAGAGCTGGAAGGGGTCGTAGATGTAGCCCTTGCCGCTGTAGACCTCGCGGCCGATGATCACGCCCGAGTCGCCGAGGCCGGGCGCGGCGGTCGGCAGGTAGACGGCCTGGGCCTGGCCGGTCGAGGTCCGTACGGGCAGTCGGGTGGTCTCCACCTTGCCGAACAGGAAGGCGGTGAAGGCGTCGGTCAGCATGGACAGCGGGTCTCGCATCAGCTGTACGCCCTTACCTTCGGATGCCGGTCGCGAACGGGAGCGTGTTGACGAAGGCGCGGTGGTGCTCGCGGTCGCACCACTCCAGCTTGAGGTAGGACTTTCCGGCGGAGGCGCGGATGGTGCGCTTGTCGCGGGCCAGTGCCTCGGGGGAGCGGGCCGAGACCGTGATGTAGCCGACCAGGTTCACCCCGGCCGCGCCGCTGGCCAGGTCCTCGCCGCGCTGGTCGAGGCGGGAGTGGGCGGCCATGTCGCGGGGGTCGACGGTGCGGTTCATCTTGGCCTGACGGGAGGCCTCGGCCTCGTCGTTGGTCTTCTCGGTCAGCATCCGCTCGATCGCGACCTCGGTGGGTTCGAGGTCCATGGTGACCGCGACCGTACGGATCACGTCCGGGGTGTGGACGAGCAGCGGCGCGAGGAAGTTCACCCCGACCGGCGTCATCGGCCACTCCTTCACCCAGGCGGTGGCGTGGCACCAGGGCTCACGGGTCGAGGACTCGCGGGTCTTCGCCTGGAGGTACGTGGGCTCCATGGCGTCCAGTTCGGCGGGCCAGGCGTTGCGCCGGGTCATGGCCTGGATGTGGTCTATGGGGTGGTCCGGGTCGTACATCGAGTGGACGAGCGAGGACAACCGGCCCTGGCCGAGCGGCTGGCGGACGCGGATGTCCGCCTCTTGGAGGCGTGAGCAGATGTCGGTGAGCTCACGGGCGAGGACGATGGCGAGCCCGGCGTCCTTGTCCAGTTTGCGGCCACGGGAGGCGCCGCCGGACGCGTCAGCGGGGGCCGAGTGCGCGCGGGAGGCGCGGGCCAGGGTGCTGGCCTCGGCCGCCAGTTCGCGGTTGTAGTGCATGCAGGCGACCAGGTAGGCGCGGTGCTGCTCGCTGCTGGTGGACACCATGGACTGGAGCTGGTCGTACGAGCCCTGCAGCCAGCCTGGCGCCCGGTCGTTGCCGCGCGCCGCGACGTCCTTGGCGTGGGCGTCCGGGTCGGCGGGCAGCGTACGGGCGAGCATCTGGATGCGGGTGACGAACCCGTCGCCGTTCGCCACATGCTTGAGCAGCGTCCCGAAGCGGTCGACGAGGGCTTCCTGGTCCTCGGAGTCACGCAGGCCGACCCCCGGCCCCTCGATCTCGATGGCGGCGGTGACGGTACGGCGGTCCGCGTGCAGCAGTACGGCGATCTCGTCAGGACCGAAGGGCGCGGCCAGCCAGGTGATCCGCCCGATCCCCGGCGGCGGCCCGACCTCGACCTCCCGGCCGTCGAGGCGCACTCCGGCCTCGGCCGCCCCCGAGCGGTAGGTGGCGGCTCTGCCGCTGCCGCGCAGGCTGCGCTTGTAGCTGCGGTTGATCTCGAACCACCGGTAGAAGGTGCGGCCGTTGTACGGGACGTAGACGGCGGCGAGCGCGAGCATCGGAAAGCCCATCAGGAGCACGATCCGCAGCGACAGGACGGGGACGAGCAGTCCGCACATCATGCCGACGAACGCGCCCGCGATGATCAGCGCGATCTCGCCGGTCTCGCGGTTCTTGCCGATGATCGCGTTCGGCCGGGCGCGGCCGATGAGATACGTGCGGCGGGGTGCGACCGTATGGGACTGGTAGGACTGGTGCGACTCGTGGGAGTGAGTCTGGGTCGTCAACGCCCGTCACCTCCTGTGCGGTTGTTCGGTGTGCGGGGCGCGGTGGGCGCGGTGGTACGAGGCGGGGCGGCCGCTGCCGCACGGGAGCCGTGCGGTCCGCTGGTGGGGCTGCTCGTACGGGGGGCGGGGGCGGCGGAGGGGACAGTTCCGCCGCCCTTCGGGGCCGCGGCGGGCGCGGGGCCGCGCTGGCCGTGCGCGGCGACGCCTCCGCTCGCGGGGTTGGCGGGGCGGGCGGCCTGGGAGCCGCCTTCGGAGCCGCCTCCGCTTCCGCCACGGCCGCTGTGCGTCTTGATGCCCTGCGACACCATCGACGCCGGGGAGGAGATCACGGCGGCGGCCTTGCCTTCGGCACCCTGCATGATGCGGTTGTTGCGGCCCGCGGCGATCTCGTCGCCGAAGCCGGGAACGAAGCGGTAGATCATCGCCGACGCGAAGATGGCCAGCAGGATGATCGCCAGCCCGGAGACGACCGCGGAGAACGAGTCGGGCCCGTCGTCCGATGAGAGCGCCCCGGCGAGCCCGAGCACGATCACGATGACCGGCTTGACCAGGATCACGGCGATCATGATCCCGGCCCAGCGGCGTACGTGGCCCCAGAGGTTCTTGTCGACCAGCCCTGCGTAGACGACGGTCCCGAGGAGAGCGCCGACGTAGAGGAGGGCCGCCCGGAGGACGAGTTCCAACCACAGGACACCCGCGGCGAGGATCGACACCAGCGACACGACGATCAGCATGATCGGGCCGCCGCCGATGTTCTCGCCCTTCTCCAGCGCCTCGGAGAACTGCCCGAAGAACGCGTCGGTCTGGCCGCCGGTGCCCTTGGCGATGACCTCACTGACGGCGTCGGTGGCCGAGACGATCGTGTAGAGGATGAGGGGGGTGAAGGCGGAGGCGAGGACGGTCAGCCAGAGGAAGCCGATGGCTTCGGAGATGGCGGTGGTGAGGGGGACGCCCCGGACGGCCCGCTTGGCTACCGCGAGCAGCCAGAGGAGGAGGGTGAGGATCGTGGCGGCGGCGAAGACGACGGCGTACTGCTGGAGGAAGGTGGGGTTGGTGAAGTCGACGTTGGCGGTGGAGTCGACGGCGTTACTGAGCTTGTCGACGGTCCAGGAGGCGGCTTCGGCGCAGCCTTTGGCCAGGGAGGAGAGGGGGTCTAGGACGCCTAGGCCGCCTTCTGTGGGGTCTTTCGTTGAGCCGCCACTGTCGTCGCCGCTCTCGCAGTACTCCTTGGCGGGGCCGCGGATGAGATCACAGGGGTCGTCGTTGTCCGGGTCCGGCGCTGCGACGACTCGTGAGGCGAGCAGCAGACAGGTCCCCTGCACGGCCGCCAGGGTGGCTGTCAGGGGGAGAGCGCGGCGGCGAAGTTTACCGGGCATAGGTGAACCCTCCGAACTGCTCAACCGCCTCGGCCATCTCCTCGGCTGTGGAGGCTGTTTGGTCACGGGCCACGGGGGCCGGGCCCTCTTCCTGCTCGAAGTCGGTGACCTTCCAGTCCCCATCGACCCACTTCAGGTCGAACGTGTTCGTGTACCAACTCTCGGAGACCGGGTTCGGTGAGCCGGTACCGGCCAGCCCGAACAGGGCTGAGTACCAGACCGCGACGCGTGCGGTGCCGTCGCTGTACTTCTCGACCTTGGTGCCGAGCGGGCTGAAGCGAGAGACGAACGTCTGGTCCTTGGGGGGCGAGCCGTCCTCGTTCAGGCCGATGCTGGTTAGGAACTTCGTGTCGGAGTAGACCTTGTCGAGGTCGCCTTGCCGCTGAGCGGCCACGTCAGGGGCGTATACGGTGCTCACGATCTCCTGCCGACGTCCCGCGTCGAACATGCCGTCAGAACCCAGCGCCACCGCATAGTTCGCCGCCGCGCTCTGCGCGCCCTCGCGATCCCGCGTGTACCCCGTCGGGATGCCCCCCGCCTTCCCCGTGACCGGGTCCTGGCCGGACGCTGCCGTCGGGGCCGCGCCTGGCTTGCCGCCGCCATCGTTGTCGCTGGAGCCGTCGCCCCCGCCGTCCCCACGGTTCGCGAACGCGATCGCGGCGATGAGGAGTACGACCACGCCGACGACCGTCACGAGGCTGCGTGAGGAGCGCGCGGGGCGGCGCGCGCCGCCGTAGATGTCCCGGCCCTCGGGGAGGCGGGTACGGGTCTGGCCCGTGCCGCCGTAGCCGTCGTCAGGGTTGGCGTACCCGCCGTCGCCGCCGTCCTCCGGTCGGCCTCGCTCCTCGCCGAGACTCATGCCGCGTACGCCCCCTCAACCTTTTGCTTGAACCGCGTAGTAAGACGGTAGCCCTGCTGGTTCCCGCGCGGGCGCGGTGTGGTGACTCGACATCAGGGTGACGCAACCTCAGCCGGTGGGCACGAAAGGGTGGATGGGGGACGGGGGGTCAGGGACGACGGGGGCCGGGCGTGCGCCGGACGTGGGGTGCGCGAGTGGTGGCGGGGCTAGACGGCCATCCCGTACACGATGGTGAAGAGTGTGCCGAGTGAGCCGATGATGAAGACACCGGTCAGCCCGGCGATGATGAGGCCCTTGCCCTGCTCCGCGCTGAAGGTGTCCCGCAGAGCCGTGGCGCCGATGCGTTGCTTGGCCGCGCCCCAGATCGCGATGCCGAGACAGAGGAGGATGGCGATCGCCATCACTACCTCGATCATCACCTTCGCTTCGGTGCCCAGGCTCCCGAAGGGCCCCCAGTCGGGGGCAATCCCACCAATGATGGTGGTGATGTCGCCCTCTTCGGCTGCCATAAGCATGATGTAACTCACCGCCCCTATTGGGTAGTTATGCACCCTCTGCTGGTGTGCAGAGGTCACGCCTATTCTCGCTGAGAATTTCCCTGTCGTATCGCGACTCGAGCCATTCGTCAGAAGACTTGCCATGGATCTCCGTCAGCCGCCCGGTGGCAGGACGCCGGGCGGCATGCGAAGGCCTGTATCGTCACTCTGTGTATCACGAGGGTTGACGCCGAGCAATGAGCAGACCGTAACCGTCACGGTGTGTGGTCGTTGTTAAGGCTCATCGCGGCGACGCGATTGGCTGGTTCTTTTCGGTGCGCCGCGCCAAGTGCCGGGCTACGCGCCGGGCTGCGTGCTGGGTTACTCCGGTATCTCTGGTTCGGGGTAGTGGCTGAAGGCCGCCGTCAGCAGGCAGCCAGCCCCGAACAGGCCGAGCAGCAGGCGGGGGAAGCCGGAGACCGCGCCGGTGAACAGCAGGGCGCTGGAGGCCAGGGTCAAGGCGTACGAGACGAGTGAGACGCGGCTGATGACCAGAGGCCACATGCCCCGCGCGAGCCAGGGGCGTACGGTCCTGGTCGCGTCCACCGGTGCCCGTGGGCTGTCCGCGGGGACGCCTACGCGGGCCGGGTCCTGGACGGTGGGGTTCTGAGGGGTGCTCAGCTGGGGGAAACGGGCCGTGCCGTACAGGACCCAGCCGTCGTCGAGGATCAGGGCGGCCCTGGCCTCCTTGGCCTTTGGGCCCCGCCGTGGCTGGCGCTTGCTTCTCGGGTTCTTGGGCGGGGGGCCGTCGACCCGCAGCCGGTTGGGGTCCCAGCACAGCCAGGCCTGACGGCCTTCCAGGGCGGGGCTCAGGTTGCCGTCGCTCGGGGGGTCCAGGAAGAGCCGTACGCGGGTGTCCCCTGCCGCGATGTGCCGGTCGGTGTAGGTCCCGTACAGGGCGCGGGTGTGGCCGGGCAGGACGCTGACGGCCTTGAGTCTGCGGATTAGCCGGTAGGCCACGGGAGGCAGGACGAGAACCGTCCACAGGATGCCGCAGACCCAGAGCTGGACGCTGGAGAGGGTCCGGCCCTCCAGGATGCGGTGGAGGTCGGACTCGTACCCGACGAAGCTGCCCCCGGGGTGGGAGTTGGCCCCGACGTAGGCGCCGAGCTCGGTGGCGCTGGGTGCGTAGATGACCTTGATGGTGCTGAGGCCGATGAGGCGGGGGTGCTCCGAGCGTCGGGTTTGGACACTCAGGGTCCTGGTCTCGCCCTTGTCGTCCTGGACGCTGACGCTGAGTCGCATGGTCCAGGTGTCGTTGCCGGGGGCGCGCCTGCCGTCTCGCATCGCCTTGTGGTGCTCGATGACCCAGGAGCCGGTGACGGGTACCTCGGCGACGATTCCGCCGGCGCGGCGGATCTCCGCCACCTGAGGGGGCGGGTTCGGGCTGCCGATCACGAGGAAGAAGAACCCGACGAACCAGCTGCCCAGGCCCAGCTGTACGAGCGCGGAGCGGAGGTGGGCGCGGGGGGTGCGGGGGATGGTGTGGGGGAGGGGGGTGCCGGGTGGGGCGGGGTCCAGGGGGTCCAGGGGGTGCAGGGGGTCGTGGGTGCCGCTGGGGGTGCCGCTGGGGGTGGTGCGTACGCCCTGGTCGTCGAGCACGGCCCGCGTGATCTCGCTCGGCTGGACCGGGCCGTTGGCTATGCGGTTCCGTACGAGCGCGGCGAGGGCGGTGGCCGCGAGCCCCAGGCAGGCCAACAGGATGAGGAGCCGCTGGTCGGGGTCGCCCCAGAACATCCACACCAGCAGCCCGGACCCCGCGGCCATGGCCCCGACGTCCCCCGCCCACAGGAGCGCCGGTGGCCGCCGAAGCGCCCGCGCGGCACCGTCCGCCTCGACCGCGTCCCCCTCGACCGCGTCCCCCACACCGCTCACCGAGGCGGCTCCCCCTTACACGTGTTGGCCCGTCGGCCCGTCGGCCTGTCGCTCTGTCGCGCTCTCGCGCTCTCGCCCTGTCAGGTGAGGGTACGAGATGGGCGAACCTAGGGGCGCTCGCGTCCCGGGTGCATCGCGTGACCCGTTCGCCTCCATTCGCCCCAACGGGCGGCTCCCCTTGCGCCTCCTCCTCCCCCTCCGCCTCACGGTTGCCCGTAAGGCTGGGATAAAAGTTGAGTCGGTGCGACTCAGGTCTGTTGACGTCGGTCAGAGTGTCGTGCATCCTTGAGCCAGATCCACTCAAGTTCAATGGAGGAATCGAAATGGCACGTGCGGTCGGCATCGACCTGGGCACGACGAACTCTGTCGTCAGCGTTCTGGAGGGCGGTGAGCCCACCGTCATCACCAACGCCGAGGGCGCCAGGACCACGCCGTCCGTCGTCGCCTTCGCCAAGAACGGTGAGGTACTCGTCGGCGAGGTCGCGAAGCGGCAGGCGGTCACCAACGTCGACAGGACCGTCCGGTCGGTCAAGCGCCACATGGGCACCGACTGGAAGATCAACCTCGACGACAAGAACTTCAACCCGCAGCAGATGAGCGCGTTCATCCTGCAGAAGCTGAAGCGCGACGCCGAGTCCTACCTGGGCGAGAAGGTGACCGACGCGGTCATCACCGTCCCGGCGTACTTCAACGACTCCGAGCGCCAGGCCACCAAGGAGGCCGGTGAGATCGCGGGTCTGAACGTCCTGCGGATCGTCAACGAGCCGACCGCCGCCGCCCTGGCGTACGGCCTCGACAAGGACGACCAGACCATTCTCGTCTTCGACCTCGGTGGCGGCACCTTCGACGTCTCGCTGCTTGAGATCGGTGACGGCGTCGTCGAGGTGAAGGCCACCAACGGTGACAACCACCTCGGTGGTGACGACTGGGACCAGCGCGTCGTCGACTACCTGGTGAAGCAGTTCAACAACGGTCACGGCGTGGACCTCAGCAAGGACAAGATGGCGCTCCAGCGCCTGCGTGAGGCCGCTGAGAAGGCCAAGATCGAGCTGTCCTCGTCCACCGAGACCAGCATCAACCTGCCCTACATCACGGCCTCCGCCGAGGGCCCGCTGCACCTGGACGAGAAGCTCACCCGCGCCCAGTTCCAGCAGCTCACCAGTGACCTTCTGGAGCGCTGCAAGACGCCGTTCCACAACGTCATCAAGGACGCGGGCATCCAGCTCAGCGAGATCGACCACGTCGTTCTCGTCGGTGGCTCGACCCGTATGCCCGCCGTCGCCGAGCTCGTCAAGGAGCTGACCGGCGGCAAGGAGGCCAACAAGGGCGTCAACCCGGACGAGGTCGTCGCCATCGGCGCCGCCCTGCAGGCCGGTGTCCTCAAGGGTGAGGTCAAGGACGTCCTGCTCCTCGACGTCACCCCGCTGTCCCTCGGCATTGAGACCAAGGGCGGCATCATGACGAAGCTCATCGAGCGGAACACCACCATCCCGACCAAGCGGTCGGAGATCTTCACGACGGCCGAGGACAACCAGCCGTCGGTGCAGATCCAGGTGTACCAGGGCGAGCGCGAGATCGCGGCGTACAACAAGAAGCTCGGGATGTTCGAGCTCACCGGTCTGCCGCCGGCCCCGCGTGGCGTCCCGCAGGTCGAGGTCGCCTTCGACATCGACGCCAACGGCATCATGCACGTGACCGCGAAGGACCTGGGCACGGGCAAGGAGCAGAAGATGACCGTCACCGGCGGCTCCTCGCTGCCGAAGGACGAGGTCGACCGGATGCGCCAGGAGGCCGAGCAGTACGCCGAGGAGGACACCCGGCGCCGCGAGGCCGCCGAGTCCCGTAACCAGGGCGAGCAGCTCGTCTACCAGACCGAGAAGTTCCTCACCGACAACGAGGACAAGGTCCCCGCCGAGGTGAAGACCGAGGTCGAGGAGGCTGTCACGGAACTGAAGGAGAAGCTCAAGGGCGACGACTCCGCCGAGATCCGTACCGCCACCGAGAAGGTCCAGGCCGTCGCCCAGAAGCTGGGTCAGGCCATGTACGCCGACGCGCAGGCCGCTCAGGCGGCCGGTGGCGCCGAGGCCGGTGGCGCGGGCGCCCCGGGCGGCGAGCAGGCCAAGGCTGAGGACGACGTGGTCGACGCCGAGATCGTCGACGACGAGAAGCCGGGCGACGCCAAGGGTGGTGCCGCGTGACGGAGGAGACCCCGGGCTTCGAAGAGCAGCCCGACGTCCCTTCCGGCGCCACCGAAGCCGACGCCGAGTCGAAGGCCGCCTCCTCCTCCCCGGAGGAGGGGGCGGCCCCGGCAGGGGACGCAAGCGCACAGGCGGCCGGTGACGCCGCCGCCCAGACCGCTGGCCTGAGGGCTGAGCTGGACCAGGTTCGTACCGCGCTCGGTGAGCGCACCGCGGACCTCCAGCGGCTCCAGGCCGAGTACCAGAACTACCGCCGTCGGGTGGAGCGTGACCGGGTCACGGTCAAGGAGATCGCCGCGGCGAATCTCCTGACCGAGCTCCTGCCCACGCTCGACGACATCGGCCGCGCCCGTGAGCACGGCGAGCTGGTCGGTGGCTTCAAGTCGGTGGCCGAATCGCTGGAGACGGTCGTCGCCAAGCTGGGTCTGCAGCAGTTCGGCAAGGAGGGCGAGCCCTTCGACCCGACGATCCACGAGGCCCTGATGCACTCGTACGCGCCGGATGTCACCGAGACGACCTGCGTCGCGATCCTGCAGCCTGGGTATCGCATCGGCGAGCGCACCATCCGCCCCGCGCGGGTGGCCGTCGCCGAGCCGCAGCCCGGGGCGCAGACGGTCAAGGGCGAGGGCGTCGCCGCCGACGACGCCGAGGCGACGGCACCGGAGAAGGAGAGCGGTGGCCCGGACGAGGGCTGACGCGACCAGAGCAGTGCAGGGACAGGCAGGAGAGGAGGGACGTCGGGGATGAGCACCAAGGACTTCATCGAGAAGGACTATTACAAGGTCCTCGGCGTCCCCAAGGACGCCACCGAAGCCGAGATCAAGAAGGCGTACCGCAAGCTGGCCCGGGAGTTCCACCCGGACGCCAACAAGGGCAACGCCAAGGCTGAGGAGCGCTTCAAGGAGGTCTCCGAGGCGAACGACGTCCTCGGTGACCCCAAGCGGCGCAAGGAGTACGACGAGGCCCGCACCCTCTTCGGGAACGGCGGCTACCGCCCCGGCCCCGGCGCTGGCGGCAACTTCAACTTCGACCTGGGCGACCTCTTCGGAGGCGGCGGCCCGGGCGGAGGGACGTCCGGTGGCGGTACGGGCGCGGGCGGCGCGGGTGGCTTCGGCGGCGGCCTCGGGGATGTGTTCGGCGGCCTGTTCAACCGGGGCGGCGCGGGTACGGGTACCCGTACCCAGCCGCGCCGTGGCCAGGACATCGAGTCCGAGGTGACGCTCAGCTTCACCGAGGCGGTGGACGGGGCCACGGTCCCGCTGCGGATGTCCAGCCAGGCCCCCTGCAAGGCCTGCTCCGGCACCGGCGACAAGAACGGCACGCCGCGCGTGTGCCCGACCTGCGTCGGCACCGGTCAGGTCTCGCGCGGCGGCGGAGGCGGTTTCTCGCTCACCGACCCGTGTGTGGACTGCAAGGGCCGGGGCCTGATCGCCCAGGACGCCTGCGAGGTCTGCAAGGGCTCGGGGCGCGCCAAGTCCTCCCGCACCATGCAGGTCCGCATCCCGGCAGGGGTCGCGGACAGCCAGCGCATCCGGCTGCGCGGCAAGGGCGCGCCAGGCGAGCGGGGCGGTCCGGCCGGTGACCTGTATGTGGTCGTCCACGTCGACGCCCACCCGGTCTTCGGCCGCAAGGGCGACAACCTCACCGTCACGGTGCCGGTCTCCTACCCGGAGGCCGCGCTCGGCGGCGAGGTCAAGGTGCCGACGCTCGGCGGGCCACCGGTCACGCTGAAACTGCCGCCCGGCACCCCCAACGGCCGTACGATGCGGGCGCGGGGCAAGGGCGCGGTCCGCAAGGACGGCACCCGGGGCGACCTGTTGGTCACCGTCGAGGTGGCGGTGCCCAAGGACCTGGACGCCGACGCCCGTACGGCGCTGGAGGCCTACCGCAAGGCGACAGCGGGCGACGACCCGCGGGCAGAACTGTTCCAGGCCGCGAAGGGAGCATGACGCGATGGACGGCCGCCGCCGACAGAACCCGTACCAGCTCACGGACGAGACACCGGTCTACGTGATCTCGGTGGCCGCCCAGCTCTCCGGCCTGCACCCGCAGACCCTGCGGCAGTACGACCGCCTGGGCCTGGTCTCGCCTGACCGCACGGCCGGGCGCGGCCGCCGGTACTCGGCCCGCGACATCGAACTGCTGCGCACCGTCCAGCAGTTGTCGCAGGACGAGGGCATCAACCTGGCGGGCATCAAGCGCATCATCGAGCTGGAGAACCAGGTCGCCGCGCTCCAGGCCCGCGTCGCGGAGCTCTCCGCGGCCGTGGACGGCGCGGCGGCGGCGATGCAGCAGCGCGAGGCCCAGGTCCACGCGTCGTACCGGCGCGACCTGGTGCCGTACCAGGAGGCGCATCCGCCGAGCGCGCTGGTGGTGTGGCGGCCTCCTAAGCGCGACTGACGGGGTGTGGGTGTGCGTTTGCCGTAAGAGCGGGGCCGGGAGCTGAGCGTTCCCGGCCCCGCTTTCGCTTTCGCGCTCACGGCAACGCTGAACTCACCGCGTCAGCCGCCATCATCCACCAGGGCTGCCCGCCCGTGCCGAACGCGGCGGCCAGCGCGTACCCGATGGCCGCGTCGACTGGCTGTACGTCAGGGCCCTCGCGCTTGCCCTCGCCCTCGCTTTCGCCCGTGCGGTCGCGGTTGCGGTCGCGCCACTCGGCGATCACCCGCCCGTCGCCGTCGGACAGGAAGTCCCCGACGTACGCCCCGTCCCGGGTCAGCCGACTACTGGGCACCGAGTCCGGCACCAGCCGGTACCGGACCCCGTCGTGCTCCACGTCGACCCGATAGGACCGCCGACTGATCCCGCCCTTCCCGAGCCGCAGCGTCGCCTCAGCCCCACCCACGGTCAGCCGGAGCCGCTCGCCCTCACGCGTCCCGATGGCCACGTGCTCGTCCACGTCGGCCTCCGGGTCACGGCGCAACGTGACCCGGGGAATCAGCTCACCCTCGACCATCAGGCGGCCTTCCTGGACGTCCAGTTGGACGGTGATCTCACCGAACAGGTCGTCGTGGACAGGCGCCGGAACGGAATCGGAAGCGGGAACGGACGGCGACTCCGCGTGGTGCATGTTCATCCTTAGGTAAGTGACGATTCAGGACGCCCAGAAGCCCGTTCTACGGGCGTTTCGGCGTCCCAAACCGCCCACTTGAGAGGCGGCCTCAGCCAGGCTAGCCGTGGTCAGGAATCCGCGGGCACCCCGGTAATGGTGATCTCCCCACCCTCGAACACCCCGTCAAGGCCTTGCCCGTGGAACCGGGGCGACACCTGGTGATAGCGCAGGCTGTGCAGCGCCCGCAGAACGGTCACAGCCTGAACCGGGGTCTTCTTGCCGTCGCGGTCGTTGGACTCCTTTTGATCGCAGCCAGGTAGATTCGGGGCAACCCGGCGCCCCACCCATCGGCCGGAACGGCGAACACGTCCGGGGCGTGCGACTGCCGGAACAACAGTGCGGCCGTAGGGGCTCTTGGTCTTCGCAAGCGTGAAGCGTGAAGTAGTGTGCGGGCATGTCCATGCCGCATCAGCCGCCCCCGCAGGGCGGGTTCGGGGCTCCCGGTCCGTACGCCGCCCAGCAGCCGCCGTTTCCGCAACAGCAGGCGTACGGCCAGCCGCCGTACGGGGTTCCGCCGAACGGGCCCGTCGGCCCCGGGGGATGGGGTCCGCCGCCCCCTCCGCCGCAGCGGAAGAACCGTACGGCCCTCGTCGTCGTGCTGATTGTGGCCGGACTGCTGTTGCTGGGCTACCTCGCCAAGATCGGCAAGGAAGTTCAGACGCGCGGTGCGGGGCCCGACAGCTCCTACCCCGTTGCCGAGTACCGGCTTGAGCTGACCGAGACGCTGCTGGACGGCACGTACTCGCTGACGCAGGACCTCTCCACCGCTGGGCCGCAGGACGACGGCAGTTGGAACAGGTCCGACCTCAAGGACTTCAAGCCGGTCGTGGGCCAGTACACCGGCAAGGGCGGTGCCGCCTCCGGAGAGGTGCTCGTCGTGTCCGGGATGTACGCCCGGATCAAGGACCCTGACGCGGTCCGCGCGGGCATGCTGCGGGGCGCGGAGGACGGGCAGGGCGCCACCCTTGCCGTACCACCCAGGGACATCACGCCCAAGGGGTCGGACCTGGTGGTGAGCTGCCAGGTGCTGACCGTGGACCAGGCCGGGGGCACGACCACGATGCCCCTGTGCGCCTGGGCCGACGACAACACCGCTGCTTCTGTTGGCGAGATCACCAAGGAGATCGCCGTACAGGACCCGGCCTCCGTCGATCTGGAAGCGGCGGCGGCCCGGGCCCTGGACGTCCGCGAGGAGATGCGCCAGCCCCTCAACTGACCTGCCCGTCTCGAACCTTGTCCCGACAACGCCGACTGGTCGGCGTGCACCGCGGTGGAGCGGCGGAGCGGCGGTCGGCGAGGGGCTGAGGTGGTATCGGCCGTAACGTCAGGAATTCGGGGAGATTGTCATAGCGTCCTCTTCCGGACATGCAGTTAGATGACGGTTCCGTGGTGCGGCCCGGCCGGGCATCGTGGTGGGCGGCACCCCGGTCGGCTTCCCCCGTTCGGTCGGGGTGCCTGCCATCATGATGGCGGCCACCACGCCCGAGGGTCGGGCGGGCCCAGGGGGTGGGGTGTGGCGGGGGATGAGCGGGAGCCGCATCGGCACGGGGTCGACCGGCTGTGTGAGTCTGGGGAGCGGGTCTACGCCGAGGCGCTGAGGGGCGGCCGTGTCTCGCGGGTGGACGCTCATGCCGCGCCCTGTCTGATCGATTTGGCGCTCCTGCATCCCGATCCGGCCGATACGGACTGGCTGTTGCCCACAAGTCCGGCGCGGGTCGTGTCTCGCCTGATGCGGGGAGTCAGAGCCGACCTCAGCGCGACCCATCGGCGGATGACGGTCGTGGCCGAGGCCGCCGAGCGCTTCGCGGGGTTCGATGCCGAGGTTCTTCCGGCGAGCGACACGCTGAGGGTGTTGGAGGGGATTCCCCGCATCAACGAGGCCCTGGATGAGGCCAACGCGGCGTGTGAGTCCGAGCTGTTGAGTGTGCAGCCAGGGGGGATCAGGCCCGAGAAGGATCTGATGGCCGCGTTGCCCCGGGCGCTGGACCTACAGCGGCGCGGGGTGCGGATACGGTCGTTGTACACGCATGTGGCGCGGCACGGCCGGGGGCTGTACCACTACCTGGAGTCGGTCCGGGGAGTGGGAAGGGACAGCGAGATCCGGACACTCGACGAGGTCACCGAGCGGCTGCTGATCTTCGACCGGACGGTCGCTTTCATCCCGGCCAACGCCGAGCGCACCCGCGCGCTGGAGCTGCGTCAGCCCGCTGTCGTCGAGTTCCTCGCCGTCGTCTTCGAGCGGCTGTGGCATCTGGGTGTGCCGTTGGACGAAGAGCCGCCGCCGCAGGCTGGGTTGGACAGGGTCAGTCGCCGGGAGCACGCCATCGCGGCGCTGCTGGCGGAGGGCTGTACGGATGCGGAGATCGCGCAGCGGATGGGGATGCACGTCAGGACCTGTCGGGAGCACATCCGCAGGCTGAGTGAGGCGCTGGGAAGCTCCAGCCGGGCTCAGTTGGGGGTTCGGATCGCGCAGGCCGGGCTGCATGTGCCTCCCCCGACGGGGGCCAGGTAGCCCTCACTGCTCCTGGTCCAGGATTCCTGACTGGGCGATGAGGTAGCCGAGTTGGGCGCGGCTGCCGCTGCCCAGTGTGGCGGCGAGCTTGGCTATGTGGGCGCGGCAGGTACGGACGTTCATGCCGAGACGGCGGGCGATGGCGTCGTCGACGTGCCCCTCGATCAGCAGCCGGGCTATGGAGTACTGGACGCTGGTGATGCCTTCGGGGGTACGGGTGCGGGGGAACTGCTCGTCCAGGGGGAGGGCTCGGTTCCACGCGTCTTCGAAGACAATGGCCAGGTAGCCGATCAGGCCTGGATGGCGTAGTTCGAGCGCGACCTGACGGTCATCCCGAGCTGGGATGAACGCGGTCTTGTGGTCGATGATGATCAGGCGCTCGACGAGCTGTTCCAGCGTGCGGATCTCCATCCGCTCGGAACCTGCCTGCTCCTTGTAGGCCTGGATGCCCTGACTGTGCCGGGCCGTGTGCTGGTAGAGGGTCCGTATCCGCACTCCCCGGTCGAGGAGTGGCTGCACGCGTTTCAAGGCGGTGGTGAGGATGTCCGGGCTTCGCCCGCCGCCAGGTTGGAGCGTGAGCAGCTCCTGGGAGCACTCGGCCGTGGCGCGGCTCAGCGCGTCGTCGATTCGGCTGAGTCCCTCAAGGACGGTGATGGCGTGCGTGGTGGCGGGGTCCTGAGCGCTTATCGCCATGAAGGGCTCGAAAGTGCCGCTGAGGGCGATGGTCAGCCGTCGGCGCTCCTGTATCTCCTCCTCGAGGGGGAGCAGAAGTTGAGCCAGAGCGGCGGTAGGGGGAACCGGACGCAGCCACTCAGCGTCATCTGGGTCCGGATGCAGGAGAGAGAGGTCGGTGAGGCACGGCGCCGAAACCACTTCGGACCTGGCTATACGACCTCTCCGCAGGGCGCTCGCGTAAAGGCTGGCCCCTTGCTCGCACAGCTCCAGGTGACTATGCGGATGCACTGGATCATCCGCGTTTGTCCGCATTTGAACACCCCCCAGGCTCTTGAATTTCAGGAACATGATGCACGTACTCGGTGGTGAAACCGCAAGGACTGAGCCATTGTCGAGACCGCGGGGGAGCAAAAACAATCAAGTGAGGTCGAAGCCGCCCATGTTCAAGAGAACGCTTCGCTCGGTGCTTGCTATCGCCTTCGTCGCGGCGGCCGCTGTGGGCGTCGCGGTGCCGATGGACCCGGTCTGGAATGCTGCCCCGGCAGCGACCGTTGCGGCACCATCGGACCCCGTCTGGGACGCGGTCCCGGTAGCCATGCAGGACCCTGTGTGGAATGCGATGCCGGGTGGGACCCCTATGAGCACAGGGACGGAGTCAGTCGCATGACCACACCCCCCGACGACCGTTCCTTTCGTCGCGAAATGGCCACCGCCTACCGCTCCGGGTGGCACTTCATCGACCTCGTCACGGCGTTGCCCAGCCCTGGCGACTCGTTGATGGTCACCCTCCTCGGTCAGCCGGTCGTGGTCGCGCGTGATGACGAGGGTGATGAGATCCGGGCGTATCAGTGCTTGCGGCGTCCCAGGGGTGCCCCACACCCCGTGCGCTGTGCCATCCGTTACGGAATGATCTTTGTGAACCTCGATCAGCGTGATCACCAGCTGGTTGAACCCCTGACCACTGCCACCCCCCGCAGCGCCTGACGCGATTCCCCCGTCGTTGTAGATCGCTCAGGCGCTCCCCCCGCAGCGGCGCC
>NZ_WHOM01000062.1:0-168814 GCF_009739465.1 Streptomyces apocyni | reverse complement strand
CGGTGGCGCCGCTGTGCGTTTGTGTGTCCGGGGTTAGCTTCGTCGCCGTTGCCTCCACTGCCTCTGTTGCCTCCGCTGGCGTACTGACTTGAGTGGAATAGGCTCAACTTTGTGTATGTTGGTTGAGTCAGTCAGTAAGTTCAGCAAGCAAGGTCAGTCAGAGGAGGAGAGCGGACTGTGGACGCCGAGCTGACGAACCGGAGTCGGGACGCGATCAACGCGGCCACCAGCCGGGCCGTGTCCGGAGGGCATCCGGATCTGACCCCCGCGCATCTGCTCCTCGCCCTCCTCGAAGGGCAGGACAACGAGAACATCACCGATCTGCTGGCCGCCGTCGAGGCCGACCAGGCCGCCGTACGGTCCGGCGCCGAGCGGGTGCTCGCCGGACTGCCCAGCGTGACCGGTTCCACTGTCGCACCGCCGCAGCCGAACCGCGAGATGCTCGCCGTCATCGCGGACGCCGCGCAGCGCGCGAAGGAGCTCGGAGACGAGTATCTGTCGACCGAGCATCTGCTGATCGGGCTCGCCGCGAAGGGCGGGCAGGTCGGGGACGTACTCTCCCAGCAGGGCGCCAGTGCGAAGAAGCTGCTGGACGCGTTCGAGAAGAGCAGGGGAGGGCGACGGGTGACGACCCCCGACCCGGAGGGGCAGTACAAGGCCCTGGAGAAGTTCGGTACGGACCTCACCGCCGCCGCGCGCGAGGGCAGGCTTGACCCCGTCATTGGGCGGGACCAGGAGATCCGGCGGGTCGTGCAGGTGCTGTCCCGGCGGACCAAGAACAACCCCGTGCTGATCGGCGAGCCGGGCGTGGGCAAGACCGCCGTCGTCGAAGGGCTGGCGCAGCGGATCGTCAAGGGGGACGTGCCTGAGTCGCTGCGCGACAAGCGGCTCGTCTCGCTTGACCTTGGGGCGATGGTGGCTGGTGCCAAGTACCGCGGCGAGTTCGAGGAGCGGCTGAAGACCGTGCTCTCCGAGATCAAGGGGAGCGACGGGCAGATCGTCACGTTCATCGATGAGCTGCACACGGTGGTGGGGGCTGGTGCCGGTGGGGACTCCGCCATGGACGCCGGGAACATGCTGAAGCCGATGCTCGCCCGCGGTGAGCTGCGTATGGTCGGCGCCACCACGCTCGACGAGTACCGCGAGCGGATCGAGAAGGACCCCGCCCTGGAACGCCGCTTCCAGCAGGTGCTGGTCGCCGAGCCCAGCGTCGAGGACTCCATCGCCATCCTGCGCGGGCTCAAGGGGCGGTACGAGGCCCACCACAAGGTCCAGATCGCTGACAACGCCCTGGTCGCCGCCGCGTCGCTGTCGGATCGATACATCACCTCGCGTTTCCTGCCCGACAAGGCCATCGACCTCGTGGACGAGGCCGCCTCCCGGCTTCGTATGGAGATCGACTCCTCGCCGCTGGAGATCGACGAGCTCCAGCGCGCCGTCGACCGGCTGAAGATGGAGGAGCTGGCGATCGGCAAGGAGTCGGACGCCGCCAGCCAGCAGCGGCTGGAGAAGCTGCGGCGCGACCTCGCCGACAAGGAGGAGGAGCTGCGCGGGCTCACCGCGAGGTGGGAGAAGGAGAAGACCTCCCTCAACCGCGTGGGCGCGCTCAAGGAGCAGCTCGACGAGCTGCGGGGACAGGCCGAGCGGGCGCAGCGCGACGGTGACTTCGACACCGCGTCCAAGCTGCTCTACGGCCAGATCCCCGGGCTTGAGCGGGAGCTGGAGGAAGCCGCGGCGGCCGAGGAGGAGGTCGCCAAGGACACGATGGTCAAGGACGAGGTCGGTCCCGACGACATCGCGGACGTCGTCGGGTCCTGGACCGGCATCCCGGCCGGACGGCTCCTGGAGGGCGAGACGCAGAAACTGCTCCGGATGGAGCAGGAGCTCGGCAAGCGGCTCATCGGGCAGCGCCAGGCCGTCCAGGCCGTGTCCGACGCCGTACGACGCACGCGCGCCGGGATCGCCGACCCGGACCGGCCCACGGGCTCCTTCCTCTTCCTCGGCCCGACCGGTGTCGGCAAGACCGAGCTCGCCAAGGCGCTCGCCGACTTCCTCTTCGACGACGAGCGGGCCATGGTCCGGATCGACATGAGCGAGTACGGCGAGAAGCACAGCGTCGCCCGGCTGGTCGGCGCGCCGCCCGGCTATGTCGGGTACGAGGAGGGCGGCCAGCTCACCGAGGCGGTGCGCAGGCGCCCGTACAGCGTCGTGCTCCTCGACGAGGTGGAGAAGGCGCACCCCGAGGTCTTCGACATCCTGCTCCAGGTACTCGACGACGGGCGGCTGACCGACGGGCAGGGGCGGACGGTCGACTTCCGCAACACCATCCTCATCCTGACCTCGAACCTCGGCAGCCAGCATCTGATGGACCCGCTGACCTCCGAGGACGAGAAGAAGCGGCAGGTGCTCGACGTCGTGCGAGCCTCCTTCAAGCCGGAATTCCTCAACCGGCTCGACGACCTCGTGGTGTTCTCGGCGCTCGACCAGGACGAGCTCGCGCATATCGCCGAGCTGCAGATCAACCGCCTCGCCGCCCGGCTCGCCGAGCGCCGGCTGATCCTGGACGTCACCCCGGCGGCGCTGGCCTGGCTGGCCGAGGAGGGCAATGACCCGGCGTACGGGGCCCGGCCGCTGCGGCGCCTCATCCAGACGTCCATCGGCGACCGGCTCGCCAAGGAGATCCTCGCGGGCGAGGTCAGGGACGGGGACACCGTACGGGTGGATGTGGCGGGGGACGGGCTGCTGGTGGGTCCGGCTACGGGGACAGGGACAGGGACAGGGACAGGGACAGGGACAGGGACAGGGAAGACGCTGTAGGGCGGTGTCGGGACCTCTCGGGGCCCGGTCGGGTTTGGCTTGGCGCTGAATGTCGGCCTTTTCCCGCCCAGGGTTGCGGGACCCCGCCCGGCATGGGGGAGGATGGCGGAATCCGTACGAAGGGACCAAGCACGTGAGCATCGACCCGTCCTCGATTCCCAATTTCGGGGCACAGCCCGACCCACAGCAGGGTTCAGGACCGGCGGGCCCTGTCGTCCCGGACCAGGATCTGGTCAAGCAGCTCCTGGACCAGATGGAGCTCAAGCACGTCGTCGACGAAGAGGGCGACCTCGCGGCGCCGTGGGAGAACTTCCGCACGTACTTCATGTTCCGTGGCGAGGACGACCAGCAGGTCTTCTCCGTGCGTACGTTCTACGACCGTCCGCACGCGATCGAGTCCAAGGCACAGATCCTGGACGCGATCGACGACTGGAACCGCCGCACCCTGTGGCCCAAGGTCTACAGCCACACCCATGAGCAGGAGGGTGGTCCCACCACCGTCCGGCTGATCGGTGAGGCGCAGATGCTGATCGGTACCGGCGTCAGCCTGGAGCACTTCGTCTCCTCGACGGTCAGCTGGGTTCGGGCCGCGATCGAGTTCGACCGCTGGCTGGTGGAGCACCTGGGCCTGGTCGACGAGATCGACTCGGCGGAGAAGCCTGACGAGGAGTGAGCGGGTTCTGACCTGTGGCAAGGAGCCCGGCCGTGACCACGGCCGGGCTCCTCGCCGTTCCGGGCGGCTACTTCGTGAGGGTGGGGTTCCTGGTCGCGGTGGTGGGGCTCGGCCTGCCGCACCCGGTCGGGCCTTCGCCCTTGCGTGGCCGCGTGGCCACGTGGCCGCGTGGCAGTCTGCGCCGCCGGAGCATGTGGTAGAAATACGCATATGATCGGACGTTTTGGCCGATCCCGGGCGGCGTCCGGTCAGTCACACACCGGCTGGCGTACACACAGCCGACGGAAGCGTCCGAGTTCGGGGCACGAGCAGGACGCTCACCATGAGCACGGGATCCCCCCTCAGCCGTCAAGGCGGTGGGGGCGGGACCTACTGAGCGTGCGCACTGTCTCAGGGCAGGTGTTCATCCTGCAGGTGGCAGTCCTGTTGCTGTTGGTCATCGGCGCGGTGTGGGCTCTCGTCCTGCAGTCGCGGAGCGACAGCGTCCGGGAGGCCCGTGCCCGCTCGGTCGCCGCCGCCCAGGCATTCGCGCACGCGCCGGGGCTCCCGGAGGTAGTTCAGTCGCCCGATCCCGCCAGGGTGCTCCAGCCGCTGACCGAGCGGGCGCGGAAGGAGGCCGAGGTCGACTTCATCGTGGTCATGGACACCAACGGAATTCGCTACACCCACCCCAGGCCGGAGCTCATCGGGGAGCGGTTCGTCGGCACCATCGAACCGTCGCTGGAGGGCCGCACCTTCATCGAGAGCGTCCAGGGCCCCCTCGGCCACGAGATGCAGGCGACGGTGCCCGTCACCGCCGCGGACGGCGAGGTCGTGGCTCTGGTCTCGGCCGGCCTCAAGGTCGCCAGCGTGACCAGTCTGGTCGACCGGCAGCTGCCACTCGTCTTCGGCGTCGGAGTCGGCGCGCTCCTCGTGTCCATGGCCGGGACGGCGCTGGTGACCCGGCGGTTGCGACGACAGACCCACGGCCTCGGCCCCGTCGAGATGACCCGTATGTACGAGCACCACGACGCGGTTCTGCACGCGGTCCGCGAAGGCGTGCTCATCACGGACGGCCACGGCCGACTGCTGCTCGCCAACGACGAGGCACGCCGGCTGCTCGCCCTGCCCCACGACGCGGAGGGCCGGGATGTCGCCGATCTGGGCCTCGAACCGCGCACCGCCCACCTGCTCGCCTCGGGAAGCGTCGTCACCGATGAGGTGCATCCTGCCGGGGACCGGCTGCTGGCCGTCAATCAGCGCCCCATCGACCGCTTCGGAGGGCAGCCCGGAACGGTCGTGACGCTGCGGGACTCCACCGAGCTGAGCGAGCTCTCCGGCAGGGCCGAGGTGGCGCAGTCACGCCTGAGGTTGTTGTACGAGGGGGGCGTACGGGTTGGCACCACCCTCGACGTGGTGCGGACGGCCGAGGAACTCACGGAGTTCGCGGTGCCCCGTTTCGCCGACTTCGCCTCGGTCGATCTGGTGGATTCCGTCCTGCGCGGTGAGGAGCCGGTGGACACGGGGGTGCGTCGTACGGCCATCAGAGGCACCCGGGATGACCACCCCCTGTACCCGCTGGGCGAGCTGATCGACTTCGCCTCCAGCACGCCGCAGGCCTTCGGCTTCGGAACCGGGCAGCCGGCGCTCGAAGCTCACCTGCCCGACTTCTCCGGCTGGCAGCAGCAGGATCCCGAACGCGCCCGGGCGATCGTCGACTACGGAATCCATTCGATGATGACGGTCCCGCTGCGGGCTCGGGGCGTCGTCATGGGGGTCGCCACGTTCTGGCGCTCGGAGAAGCCCGAGCCTTTCGAGGACGAAGACGTGTCCCTCGCCGAGGAGCTGGTCGGCCATGCGGCGGTGTGTATCGACAACGCCCGCCGCTACACCCGTGAGCACGCCATGGCGGTGACGCTGCAGCGCAGCCTGCTGCCGCGGGGTCTGCCCCAGCAGGGCGCGCTCGATGTCGCCTACCGCTATCTGCCCGCGCAGGCCGGGGTGGGCGGAGACTGGTTCGACGTCATCCCGCTGCCGGGCGCGCGTATCGCGCTGGTCGTGGGCGATGTGGTCGGCCACGGCCTGCACGCCGCCGCCACCATGGGCCGACTCCGTACTGCCGTCCACAACTTCTCCACGCTGGACCTGCCGCCGGACGAACTCCTCGGGCACCTCGACGACCTGGTCGACCGTATGTCCCAGGACGACGCGGGGGCGAACGGCGGCGACGGGATCATGGGGGCCACCTGCCTCTACGCGATCTACGACGCGGTCTCCGGCCGTTGCTCCCTGGCGCGGGCGGGCCACCCCCTGCCCGCGCTGGTCCGCCCGGACGGCACGGTGGAGTTCCCCGAGCTGCCCGCCGGTCCGCCCCTCGGCCTCGGGGGCCTGCCCTTCGAGACGGCCGAACTGCAACTGTCCGAGGGCAGCAGGCTGGTCCTCTACACCGACGGGCTCATCGAGCACCGCGAGCGGGACATCGACGTCGGTCTTGGGCTGCTGCGTGATGCTCTCGCCCACCCCGGCCGGACACCCGAGGAGACCTGCGCGGCCGTGCTCGACGCGCTGATGCTCACCCGTCAGACCGACGACATCGCCCTGCTCGTCGCCCGCACCCACCGGCTGGGCGCCGAACACGTCGCCCAGTGGGACGTGCCGTACGACCCGGCGGCCGTGCCGGAGATGCGCGGCGCCGTCACCCGGCAGCTCGAACAGTGGGGGCTGGATGACCTGACGTTCACGACCGAGTTGGTGCTCAGCGAGCTGATAACCAACGCCGTACGCCACGGCAGCAGCCCTATCGGCGTCCGGCTGATCCGCGTCGATTCCAGCCTGTTCTGCGAGGTGTCCGACGGCAGCAGCACCTCGCCTCATCTCCGCTACGCGTCCGCCACGGACGAGGGCGGCCGCGGCCTGTTCCTCGTCTCCCAGTTCGCCGAACGCTGGGGCACGCGCTACACCACCGGCGGCAAGGTCATCTGGGCCGAGCAGCCACTGCCGTAGGGCGGCGGCCGTCGGTCCGGGGCGGTCTCACGTCCTTCGGGGCCAGCGGCCGGCGGCAGGGGGGCTCACCAACGCTGGAGGCGTGCGGCGGCTTCGCGCAGGATGTCCTCGCGTTTGCAGAAGGCGAAGCGGACTTGGGTGCGGCCCGCGTCCGGGTCGTCGTAGAAGACGGTGTTGGGGATCGCGACGACGCCGCAGCGTTCCGGTAGTGCGCGGCAGAAGGCCAGGCCGTCCTTCGCTCCGAGTGCGGCGATGTCGGTGGTGATGAAGTAGGTGCCCTGGGGCTGGAAGACCTGGAAGCCCGCCGCGGTGAGTCCTTCGGACAGGATGTCGCGCTTGGTGCGCAGGTCTTCGCGGGTGGTCGCGAAGGAGTCGGCGGGCAGGCGCAGGGCTTCCGCGACGGCGTACTGGAACGGGCCCGCCGAGACGTAGGTGAGGTACTGCTTGGCGGTGCGTACGGCCGTGATCAGGGCCGGGGACGCTGTCACCCAGCCCACTCCGTATTCGTACACACATTTGCACCTCGTGCAACAGGCCCGTCAGGGGCAACTCCAGCACCACTGCCGCCGGTGAGTTGGCGACGGTCTACTCCGCATATCCCAGGCAGACGACGACCAGACGGGCTTCCGCGTGCTCACTCCCTGACACAACGGCGTAGGGCCAGCACCGCGTTGTGGCCGCCGAAGCCAAAGGAGTTGCTGAGAGCCAGGTCGCCGGCGGTAGGCAGGGGGCGGGGCAGGGTCTTGACCACATCCAGGGGGATGGCGTCATCGGGGTCGTCGCAGCCGATTGTGGGCGGCATGACCCCGTGGTGGAGTGTCAGCGATGCGGCCACGGCCTCCACGCCTCCGGCAGCACCTTGGAGGTGGCCGACATGCCCCTTGATCGCGGTTATTGGGACGTCGGGGTAGTTGCCCGAGTCGCCCAGGATCTCACGCAGAGCGGCGGCTTCCGCAAGGTCTCCCTCGACCGTGGCCGTGGCGTGTGCGTTGAAGTGCAGGATGTCCACAGCGTGGGCATCGGCGTCAGCCACGGCACGGCGGATGGCCAGTGCGACGCCGCGCCCCGAGGGGTCCGGGGCCGCGATGTGGTGGGCGTCGGCGGACAATCCCCAGCCGGCCGCCTCGCAGTAGATACGTGCGCCGCGGGCTCGGGCGTGCTCCTCTGCTTCCAGAACGAGCAGGCCAGCACCCTCACCATGCACGAAGCCGTCGCGGTTCTTGGCGAACGGCCGTGAGGCGTAGGAAGGCTCGTCGTTGCGGGTGGACAAGGCTCGCATTGCAGAGAAGGAGGCCATCACCGCCGGGGTGATTACGGCCTCTGTGCCGCCAGCCAGTGCGATATCAATCCTGCCGTACCGGATGCGGTCCACGGCCTGCCCGATCGCCTCGGTTCCCGAAGCACAGGCACTGACGACTGTGCGGGCCTCGCCGGTGATGTTGAGATCGAGCGAGATCTGGGATGCGGCCTGGGACGGTACGGTCAGGGGAGCAGTCAGCGGAGATACGGCGCGAACCCCCCGGTCACGCAGTCGGCGGTCACCCTCAACGAGGGCGGGTGCGCCTCCGATGATGGTGCCGATGCTGACCCCGACCTGGTCGGGGTCCAGTCCGCTCTCAGCGGTGCCGGCAGACTCGAAGCCGGCGTCCTGCCAAGCCTCGCGTGCGGCGAGCACAGCGAACTGCGCCGCGCGGTTCATCCGCCGGGCTTGGGCACGGGGGAGCAAGGTGGCTGGGTCGACAGGCACCGTAGCGGCGATGCGTACGGGGTGGTCAGCGAACTCCGGTTGATCCAGGGACCGTACACCGCAGCGCCCATCCAGCAGCCCTTGCCAGAGGTCGTGCACACCCACACCCAGCGGGGTTATCGCGCCTAGTCCGGTAACCACGACCTTGCGACCCGACTTGGACTGCGCCTGGGCGAGCGGGCGCGGTTCGTAGCCGAGTACGCCACCCTCCGAACCGGCCCGGCCACGCAGCTCTGTGTCGGACAGGGGGCGGTCGCCCATGCGGTCCAGGCTCTGGTGCCACCGGCCCCATCGCCGGGTGTACGTACTCACTCCGGGGGGCGGCCCGCAGTTGCTGGAGACGGTGACACGGTCACCGTCCTGAAACTCGGTCGGCAAGAGAGGGGAGTTGTCGGCGGAGACATCCGCAGGCAGGCTCATGTCAGTGCTGCTTTCGAGGGCCGGTGGCGAATAGTCGGTAGCAAGCGTGTTGGTGAGAGCGCAGAACGGCATGGGCGTAAGAACTGAATCTCACCAGTGATCCACACGCGCCAACTGATGGTGTATCATGCGCCTTATCTGGATTAGCGTGGGGGAGTTTTCGTGTTGGCTTTTACGGTAAGGTTGAAGTAGCCGTGACCGATTCGCCTTCCCCGCTCATGGAACTCTCCGACCTTCTTCGCGCGTGGCGAGTGATAGCCGGGACCAAACTTGGCCGGGATAAACCGCTGCCGCAGACAGAGGTCGCCGAGAGAATGGGCGTCAGCGAGCGCTGGTATCGCAGCCTCGAGAGCGGTGGACCTGTTTCACTGACACCCGAAGTGCTCAGTCGACTCTCCGAGGCGCTCATGCTCGGCCCGGACGAGCGGATGGCGCTGTATGGGCAGATATTCGGCGACGCCCCGATGAACCCTTGGGCCACGGCGGACCTCAGTGCCCTGACTTCACTCATCGAGGCGCAGTCTCTGCCTGCGTACCTGACCGACCACGCGTGGAACATTCAGGGCCACAACTCAGCCATGGCTGCCTGGTTCCCCTGGGTGCTTGAACCCGGCGCCAATCTGATGCGCTGGGCGCTGACCACCCGGGAGGCGCGCGAGCAATACGTGGACTGGCCCCTGCACGCCGAGGTCTATCTCGCGCTGCTGCGGTTCGCGCTGGTGAGTAGGCCGGAGAGCGTCGAACTGAGTGTGCTTCTCGACGAAGTCCTGCAGGACAAGGAGGTCCGCGAAGCCTGGGACCGCCAACCGCACATCGTCGCGTACCGCCAGGGACATCACTTCCGGCTCTCCCTCCCTCACATCTCCGCCGAGGAGCTGGTCCTCGAGTCCATGGTCCTCATCCCCGCATATCACCAGGACATCCGATGCGTGCTGCTGGTACGCCGGGAGGACCCAGAGGCCCCGGCCGCCGGCTGAACCTCATACCTTGTCCCACCCACGGTCGCCCTGGTCCTCTCCTCGAGGGCCGGGGTTTTACTTTGCCACGGGGGAACTTTGCTGTACAGCGGCAAATATTTGCCGCATTCGTAAGTGATTGGATCCAAGGCGACTGGCAGAAAAATGCCGGTCGCCTTTGTCGTCCAGTCGGCCTCCATGCGGCATATTGTTGCCGCTTGACGACCCGTGGGTCGGGTGTCAATGTTTCAGCCGTGCGAGAGCGGCGTAAGACCCGACCTGAATTAACAGGGTCTCCGCATGTACCGGGCGGTGGGTTTGGTATCCACGCCGGCGCATATGAGGCAGTCGCCCGCCGGTCTTTGCATTTCTCGAACAGAAGGCATGCACGTGATAATTCACGACGTCATCGGAATCGGTTTTGGTCCGGCTAACCTGGCTGTCGCCATTGCACTGGAAGAGCAGGAGGCCGGCCTCAGCGCCCGCTTCCTGGAGGCCCGTACGGAGCCCGCCTGGCAGCCGGGGATGCTGCTGGATGGTTCGGATATTCAGAACCACCCCTCCCGTGACCTCGTCTCGCTGCGCAACCCGCGTAGCCGTTACTCGTTCCTCAACTACCTGCACGAGAACGGCCGGTTGCTGGAGCACCTGAACCTCCCCATCGAGTTCCCGCTCCGCAAGGAGTACGCCCGGTACATCACCTGGGTGGCTCGCCAGTTCGACCACGTCGTGGACTATGGCCGCCGTGCGAGTGAGGTCCGCGTCGTTGAACACGACGGCGAGTCGCTGTACTCGGTCACCGCAGAGACCGGCGAGACGTACTTGGGCCGATCCCTGGTAGTAGGCCCGGGTCGTACGCCCTACCTGCCTGAGCCCTTCGACACCACTGGCAGCCGCCGGGCCTTCCACCTCACGGACTACCTGTTCCGGCTGGAAGAGTTCACCGCCGACCGGGCCCCTGAGTCGGTGGCGGTGATTGGTGGTAGCCAAAGCGCTGCGGAACTCACTCTCGACCTGGCCCACCGCTTCCCCGGCGCCCGCGTGCGCAACCTGGTGCGCTCCTTCAGCCTGCGACTGAAGGACACCAGCCCGTTCAGTGAGGAGGGTTACTTCCCCGCCTTCACGAATTACTACCACCAGGTCTCGCCCGAGGCGCGTCGTCGGCTCGACACCTACATGCACGCCACGAACTACTCCTCCGTGGATGGCGACGTCCTCAAGGAGCTCTATCTCCTCATCTACGAGCAGCGGCTGGACGGCGACCAGAAGGTCTCCGTGGACGGCAACCTCCAGGCGATTACGGCTGCCGAGCAGGATGACAAGGTCGTCCTGGAACTGCGCGAGCTCAACACAGGCGCGGTGGAGACGGACTCCTTCGACCTGGTCGTCGTCGCCACCGGCTTCCGTGACCTCGGTCCCGGCGAGCACCAGGAGCTCTTCCCACGAGTCATCAAGGATGTGGCCGGTCGTTTCAGGACTGAGGAATCCGGGGCCCTCCACGTGAGCTCCGACTACGCGCTGGAGGCCCTCAGCGAGTATGTGGACACTCCGCCGCTCTTCCTGAACGGCCTGTGCGAGTCCTCCCACGGCATCGGCGACGCAGGTTCCTTCAGCCTGCTGTCCCTGCGTGCCCAGACCCTGCTGGACGGTATCCGCAAGCGCAGCGGCGCCGCCTCCACGTCTGCCTGACCTCGATAGCTCATCCAACGGAAAGACGGAGGCCATGGCTTCGTTGACCGCCCCGGGGGTCTCCACCGAGATCCCTGGCCCCCGCAGCTCGGAACTGCTCAAGCGTCAGGCCGACCGAGAATCCAACACTCGGAGCTACCCGCGTCGGCTCCCCGTCGCGGTAGCTCGCGCCGAGGGCAGCTTGATTGAGGACCTCGACGGCAACGTCTTCCTCGACTGCCTGGCCGGTGCCGGCGTCCTGTCCCTCGGGCATGGACACCCCGAACTGGTGGTCGCCGCCGAACGCCAGCTGAAGACCTTCGTCCACGGTTTGGATCTGCCGACCGAACCTAAGGACGACTTCGTCGAGCAGCAGCTCAGCATGCTGCCCGAGTCGATGCGTCACAGCACCCGCATCCAGTTCTGCGGTCCCACGGGCGCCAACGCGGTCGACGCGGCCATCAAGCTCTGCAAGACGTACACCGGCCGCGGCGACATCGTCTCCTTCCAGGGTGGTTTCCACGGCAGTACGCACGCGGCGATGGCGCTGACCGGACTCGTGGAGCAGAAGAGCCCGATCGCGAACGGTATGCCGGGCGTCCACTTCTTCCCCTACTCCGCCTGCCACAACTGCCCGTTGGGCATGCGGCCGGATGCGTGCGAGACCAACTGCGCTACGTACTTGGAGAAGTCACTGGAGGACCCCAATGGGGGCATCACCAAGCCCGCCGCAGTAATCCTCGAGCTGCTCCAGGGTGAAGGCGGCGTCATCCCGGCCAAGCTGGAATTCGTGCGTCGGGTACGCGAGGTCACGCGGGAGCTCGACATTCCGCTCATCGTCGACGAGGTGCAGACCGGCTGTGGCCGGACCGGCACGTGGTTCGCATTCGAGCAGTACGGGATCGAGCCCGATGTAATCGTCGCTTCCAAGGCGCTCAGCGGCATGGGCCTGCCCGCCGCGGTGATCATGTATCACGAGCGGCTGGACACTTGGGCGCCCGGCGCACACTCGGGCACGTTCCGCGGTAACCAGCTGGCCTTCGCCACGGGTGCCGAGGCGATCCGGGTGGTTCGCCGCGACGGGATCCTGGAGAACGTACAGGCCCGCAGCGAACAGCTCATGGGCCGATTGACGGAGCTGCGCGAACGGTGCGCCTGGGTCAGCGATGTACGTGGTCGCGGCCTGATGCTCGGTATCGAGCTGGCGGACCCCGAGACCGGCACGCGCGGTTCGGCCCTGGCCAGGGCCGTGCAGGCCGAGGCCCTGGCAGAGGGGCTGATCCTGGAGCTCGGCGGCCGCGACGACTGCGTCGTGCGCCTGCTGCCGCCGCTCATCCTCACCGAGGCCGAGGCGGACTTCGCGGCGGATGTACTCGACCGCGTCTTCGACCGGCTGACCGCGCGGAGTACCGAGTCCGCGCAGAGCGCCTGACACCCAGGCCCCCTGACTGGTGCGGGGCCGGATGCCCCGGAGCCAACCGGCCTCCGGCCCCGCACCTCCCCCTCACACCCCGCTCGTCCCGACCCGGAGCCCCGACGATGCCCCTGATCCTGCCCAAGTCCATACCCGCCAAGGACCAGCTCGCCAAAGAGAACGTCACGGTCGTGGACGCCGTCCCGGCCGGCACTGATGTGCTCGAAGTTGCTGTCCTCAACATCATGCCGGACAAGCCGGTGACGGAGACCCAGCTGCTCAGGCTGCTGTCGATCTCCCCACTGCCAGTACGCACGACCTGGCTGCGGCCGGCGGACCACGTCTCCAAAAGCACTCCGCAGGCGTATCTCGACGAGCACTACCAGGTGCACGCCGACGTCACTGACCGCCACTTCGATGCGCTGATCGTGACCGGCGCACCCGTCGAGGAGATCGCGTTCGAGGACGTCACGTACTGGAACGAACTGCGCGGGATCATGGAGTGGGCGCGCGAGAACGTCACTTCCACGATGTACATCTGCTGGGGCGCACAGGCCGCGCTCTACCACCATTACGGCATCGCCAAGCACCACCTGGGCGCGAAGCTGTTCGGCAACTTCCCGACCCGCGCCGTGGACGCGTACGCGCCGCTGTTGGCCGGCTTCGACGAAGAGTTTCGTGTGCCGCACTCGCGCTACACGGGCACTGCTCTGGAAGACCTCCTGAACGAGCCTGAGATTGAGGTGCTGGCCCAGTCGCCGGAGACCGGCTTCTACGTCGCTGGGCGGCGTGACGGGCGGGAGTTCTACGTCTCCGGCCACCCCGAGTACGACCACAACACTCTGGGTGACCAGTACGAGCGCGATGTCGCCAAGGGTCTTCCGATGCACGTGCCGCCGGGCTACTACCCGGACGAGGACCCCCAGAAGACACCGGTCCGCAACTGGCACGCCCACGGCCGACTGCTCTATGCGAACTGGCTGCAGCGCTACGTCCTGGGCCGTCGCGCGACCACGCGCTGACCAGCCCGTACGCACCCTCTCTTTAAGGAAACCTGCGCTCAAATGACTACCCAAGACGGAATCCTGCTGGTTATCGGCATCGGCAGCCAGAAGGACCGAGACAGTCGGCCGTATCGCGAGTACCTGCTCTCCGCGGCCGCCCAGCGCTTCAAGCTCTGGCTCTTCGACTCGGATGAGCCGACGTGGCAGAACGAGTACGTCGTCGGCGCCACAGCACTGAACTGCTATGACCCCGAGGCGGTCGTCGAGGCGGCCCGAGCCCTCGCCGGGAAGCATCGGCTGGTTGGCATGTTCTGCCCCGACGAGGGCACGCTGCTGTCCGCCGCCCATGTCACCGAGATGCTGGGCTTGCCGGGGATGTCCGTCGACACCGTACTGGGCTGCCGGGACAAGAAGCTGAGCCGGGCGAGGCTGACTCAGGCCGGCGTACGCCAACCGCAGTTCGCGACAGTGCGTTCGGCTGAGGAAGCCCTGGAGGAGGCGGAGCGGCTGGAGTACCCCGTTGTCCTCAAGCCTCGTACGCTCGGCTCAAGTCTGGGCGTCGTAAAGGTATCCGGCCCGCAAGAGATGGCGGATGCCTTCACGATCACGACGTCGGCCGTCTACCCGGGTGTCCATGTGCCGGACGACTACATCATCGAGCAGTATCTCGACGGACCGGAGATCAGCATTGACGGTGCGGTCTTCGACGGTGAGTACACACCGCTCTTCGTCGGCCGTAAGCAGCTGGGTGGCGAACCGTACTTCGTCGAGACGGGCCACTATGTCTCCGCCGGGGACCCGCTGCTGACGGACACCGAGATCCTCGACATGCTTCAGCAGGCGCACGCCGCGCTGGGCATCACGCACGGCACCACGCACACCGAGGTGAAGCTGACTTCGCGCGGTCCGGTGATCGTTGAGGTCAACGGTCGGCTGGGTGGCGACCTCATCCCCTACCTGGGCAAGCTTGCCACAGGCATCGACCCCGGGCTGATCGCCGTGGACGTCATCACCGGTCGCCGGCCGGTCATCGAGCAGGCCCATGCCAAGACGCTCGGTATCCGCTTCCTGAGCCCGGCGGAGGACCTGCGGGTAGAGTCGATCACCTTTGGCGAGCCGGGTGCGCTGGAAGGCATCGTGCAACTGGCCGCAGCCGTCCCGCCGGGTGCGGAACTGCGCATGCCACCCGGTGACTTCGTGGCGCGTTACGCGTTCGTGGTCGCCGAGGGTGCGGACGAGGACGAGTGTGCCAAGCGGCTCGACGCCGCCGAGAGCCTGGTCCATCTGGACTACGAACCGTTGGTGACGCGGTCGTGACGGTCCGTGACACCCGTGGAGAGTCGACCGCCGGGGAGACGCCAGAGGACGTCGCCCGGTTGGAGACCGGGGAGGGCCGTAAGGGTCTGCTCGGCAGGGCGGCGATCCCACGTCCCATCGCGGTTGTCTCCCTCGGCGTCTTTCTGAACCGGATCGGCGGATTCTTCTCGATCTTCCTGACGCTGGTCCTTGCCGACCGCGGCTACGGACCGCGCGAGATCACTGTCGGCCTGGCGCTGGTTGCTGTGTCCGGCATGGCCGGCGCGGGATTGTCGGGTTTGATCGCCGACCGTATCGGCCGACGCAGCACGCTGCTGCTCTCCACCGGGCTGACGGCGCTCTTCTCGCTGGCTCTCGTACAGGTGGCGGGGTACTGGGGGACGTTGGTCCTGGCCTGTCTGATGGGCGCCGTAGTGCAGGCGTACGGCCCGGTCGCCCAGGCCGTAGTGGGTGAGGCAGCGCCCGCCGACCGGCGCGTGGCGCTCTTCGCCTTCTACCGCATGGCTCTGAACATCGGCGCCGCGATCGGCCCGCTGGTCGGCGGCTTCTGGGCCGCGAGCAATATGGGCTCGCTGCTGGTGGGCAATGCGGTGGTCTCCGCAGCCGCCGCGTTGATGCTGCTCTTGGGACTGCCGCGGGACATGCCGCAGCGCGGCACTCGTGGAAAGAAACGGACCGCGACCGTCGCGGCGCCGGGTGCGGGTGTCTTCAGCGACCTCCGCTTCGTCGGGGTGAGCGTCTTGCTCGGCGTCGTCGCGCTCGTCTATGCACAGCAGACCGGGCCGCTACCACTGGCGATGAAGGACAGCGGCTTCAGTACCAGCGCCTTCGGAGCACTGCTCACGATGAATGCCATTGTGGTGATCTCCTGTGAGGTGCCGCTGGCGATGCTGATCGGCAAGCTGCCCACCCGGATCCCGGTCACACTCGGCGCGGTGTGTGTCTTCGGCGGCTTCTTCGTCTATGCCTTGGGGGTCAGCTGGCCCTTCCTCATCGGAGGGGTGCTGCTGTGGACTGTGGGCGAGATGCTGATCTCGCCGGTTGCCGCTGCTGCGGCGACGGATGCCGCACCTGAGGGTGCGGGGGCCCGCTACCAGTCGTTCCTGGGCTTCTGCCAGTCGACCGGGATGTCGCTGGGACCGGCCTTCGGCGTGCTGCTTTACGGGATTGGCCCCCTGTGGCCCTGGCTGGTCAGCGGGGCTGTGGGCTGCGTGGTAGCGCCTCTGGTATTCCGTCTGCTGACTGTGCGCGGGGTGCGGAGATGAGCCTGGTCGTGCACAAGTACGGAGGCTCCTCCGTAGCCGACGCCGAGGGCGTCGAGCGTGTCGCCAAGCGGATCGTGGGTGCCAAGCGAAACGGCCGTCAAGGGGTTGTTGTGGTGTCGGCGATGGGCGATACCACGGACGAACTGATCGATCTGGCGGAGCAGGTGTCGCCGATGCCGCCGGGCCGTGAGTTCGACGTGCTGCTGACAGCCGGGGAGCGGATCACCGACGTGGCACCGGAGCGCATCCGTACAGCGCTGGATCAGGGCATCGACGGCTGTCGCGTTGGCAGCGGCGTTGGATGCCGAGGTCTGTGAAATCCATACGGATGTTGATGGTGTTTTCACCGCCGATCCTCGAGTAGTGACGAAGGCCCAGAAGATCGACTGGCTTTCATCCGAAGGACATGCCGGAGCTGGCCGCATCCGGTTCGAAAGTATTGCTGCACCGGTGTGTGGAGTACGCGCGCCGTACAACATTCCGATCCACGTCCGTTCGTCCTTCTTTCGGGACTGCGGACGTGGATCAGCAACGAGAAGCCACAAGGGGACGATCAAGTGGAACGCGCTGTCATCTCTGAAGTTGCCTGCGATACTTCGGCCGCTCAGGTCCTGGTGCGCGGTGTCCCGGACAAGACACAGGACATGGCCATTCTGTTCCGTGCCATCGGGGAGGCCCAGCTCAACATCGATATGGTGACCGCGAAGGTCGCCCCGGGATCTCCGGATCTGACTGATGTCTCCTTCCTGCTGCCGCGGGACGAGGTGGACCGTGCGGTCACCGCTTTGGAGGATGTGCGGCTGAGTGTCGGCTACGAGTCTCTGGGCTACGACGCCGATATCGCTCGGATCTCCCTGGTCGGGATGGGAGTGCGTACGACACCCGGCATCACGGCGACCTTCGTCGAGGCGCTGTCTGCGGTAGGCGTCGACGTGCAGCTCGTGTCGTCGGCGGGCAACCGTATCGCAGCGCTCGTTCATGATCACCAGGTCGCCACGGCTGTACAGGCTGTGCACACGTGCTTCGCGCTCGACCGGGCCGAAGGAGTAGCGGTGGTCAACGCAGGAACTGGCCGTTAGGAAGGGGGGACCCAATGACGATTACAGCCTCAGCTGTGGTTCCGTTCTCAGTCCCGATCGCCGACACCGCGACCGGAAGTGGGACCGACATCGCCCTGCTGGTCTGGGACAACAGGAGCCTGATGCACCGCGCCCTGCACACCACGCAGCCGGAGCCCGCCGTTTCGTTCCGCGTCACAGTCCAGGACGGCCGGCACTGGTGATCCTTTGATGATCCGCGGGTGTTCAGGAACCGCAATCGCCTGCTCGTGATCCTTTACCGAACGGTCAGCCGTTCAGCGGCTTTGCCCAGGTAGCTTCAAGGCATCCGTTGATTGCTGGAGGGGCACCGTGAGCCTGGTCAACCTGTTCGATGTCGCGGCCGGACTACCCGACGCGTGGCGCTCGCAGCCGCTGGGCCGGGTCGGGACGGCCTGCGTGAAGGTTCTACGCATGGACGAGCTGCCAGTCGAAGAGGAAGCACACGGTGTCACGGAGGCGCTGCTCGTCCTCGAAGGCAGGCTGGAGCTGCTCGTAGACGGTGGCCCGGTGACCGTGGCCCCCGGCGAGTTGTACTTGGTGCGGGCGGGTGCACGTCACGCAGTCCGGCCAGGCAGCCACGGCACCCTGGTGATCGTGGAGGTACCTCAGGAGCAAGGGTAGGCGAGGGCATCGCTGCCTGGCCTCATGCGGGAATGGGCCGTGTACGCAGTGCTGTCCGCGGCTTGGCCATGTGGGGGGGGCGACCGTGGAGGACACGTCGGAGGGCGGCGCAGCCGCCGCCTCGGCGCCAGCGCACGCGACGCAGATCCCGCCGTCCTGTTCGCGAGTCAACGGATCCCGGCACTCGGCGCATTCGGCCAGCGGCATGGCGGGAGCCCCGGCATCACGGGAGCGCTCACCATCGCTGAAGCCGTGAAGCGGCTTCCCGCAGGACGTCCGCGCGTTTGCAGAAGGCGAAGCGGACCTGGGTGCGGCCCGCCTCCGGGTCGTCGTAGAAGACCGCGTTGGGTACGGCGACCACCCCGCAGCGCTCCGGCAGTGCGCGGCAGAAGGCCAGGCCGTCCTTCTCGCCGAGGTCGAGTGCGGCGATGTCGGTGGTGATGAAGTAGGTGCCCTGGGGGCGGAAGACCTCGAAGCCTGCCTGGGTGAGGCCGTCGGCCAGGATGTCGCGTTTGGTGCGCAGGTCGTCGCGGGCGTGAGAGAAGTAGCTGGCGGGCAGGTGCAGGGCCTCCGCGACCGCGTACTGGAACGGGCCCGCCGACACGTACGTCAGGTACTGCTTGGCGGTGCGGACCGCCGTGACCAGCTCCGGCGATGCGGTCACCCAGCCGACCTTCCAGCCGGTGAACGAGAAGGTCTTGCCCGCCGAGGAGATGGTGACCGTGCGGTCGCGCATGCCGGGGAAGGACGCGAGGGGGAGGTGTTCGCCGTCGAAGACCAGGTGTTCGTAGACCTCGTCGGTGACCACGAGTAGGTCGCGGGCGACGGCGAGTTCGGCGATGGCGGAGAGCTCGGTGCGGGTGAGGACCGTGCCGGTGGGGTTGTGCGGGGTGTTGAGGAGGAGCAGGCGGGTGCGGTCGGTTACCGCGGCGCGCAGCTCGTCCAGGTCCAGGCGGAAGGAGTGGGTCCCGGTCGTGGTGTCAGTGTGCGGGCGCAGGGTGACGGGGACCCTGGTGCCGCCTGCCAGGGCGATGCTCGCCGCGTACGAGTCGTAGTACGGCTCCAGGGCGATGACCTCGTCGCCGGGCTCGACCAGGGCGAGCAGTGAGGCCGCGATCGCCTCGGTGGCGCCCGCCGTGACCAGCACCTCGCGGTCCGGGTCGTAGGACAGGTCGTAGCGGGTGAGCTGGTGGTCGGTGATGGCCGTGCGGAGTTCGGGGATGCCGGGGCCCGGCGGGTACTGGTTGCCGCGGCCGTCCCGGAGTGCGCGGACCGCGGCCTCGCGGACCTCTTCGGGGCCGTCGGTGTCGGGGAAGCCCTGGCCGAGGTTGATCGCGCCGGTCCGTACCGCGAGTGCCGACATCTCGGCGAAGATCGTCGTACCGAACTCGGCCAGTCGGCGGTTGAGCAGCGGGCGGCCGGTGGTTCCCGTAGAGGTCATGGCGGTCATCCTGCGCCGAACCTCTGGACTTCCTCAAGTCTGCTTTGGGTCCTTGGCGGCGGGGGCATCCCCTGTCCTACAGAGTCCTACAGGCGAACGGGGAGGGTGTCGTGGGAGTCGTTTTTGGTATCGCGATGGTGGGGGTGCTCGCGGTCGTCGGGCTTGTGGTCATGGCCGGGTCGCGGGGGTCCGGGGGGTCCGGAGGGTCCGGAGGGTCCGGAGGGTCCGGAGGGTCCGGAGGGTCGGGTGGCTGGTGGGCGGGTGGTGCCGCTGGCGGTGGGAGTGATCACCATCGGCACGGTGGTGGCGGTGACTCGTCCGGCGGGTTCTCGTGCGGAGGTGGCGGTGGCGGCTCCTCCTGTGGCGGGGGTGGCGGTGGCGGCTGCGGTGGCGGCAGCTGACACGGGACGGCTGGCGCGCGGCGGCCCCGCCGAGCGGCCCGTGGTTGACGGTGCGTACGCAACGCGTTGACGAAAGATACGCAACGGGTTGACGACGGAGAACAGTTGAACTGTGGGGCCCTCGAGGGGATGGAAACCCTACGAAGTTGGGTAAAAACGCTGTGTCAGCGCGCTCCTTCATGATTCCCTCTTAAACGTCAAGCAGCCCTCGGACGACTCGTGGGCAGTAAGCCGGCGATCAGCCTCAGCGGTGTGCCATCCGGCGCGCCTCCCGGTGCGTACCGGCCCAACCTCCACTGCGTGTTTGCGGAGCCGATCCATGCTCACGACCCTGAAAACCTCGTACACCGACACGCGCGCGTCCGACCTGGCGTGGGCGCTGGGGCGGGAGCCGCTCCCCGCGCTCAGTGTGCTCGACGTCGAACTCGGCGGCGCCCATGTGCAGCTGAGGCTTCTCGGTGCCTCGCATCAGGTACTGCTCGAGGATGAGGCGGGCACCTGTTCGGAGACTGTCGCCTGTATCCCGGGCAGCAGTACGCCCCTGCCGCTGGGCGTCGCCAAACGGCTCGACGACTGGGAGTACGAGTTCGCGGCCCGCGTCGAGGTCCTGTCGCCCGGCTCCTTCGCGGGCCGCGCCCAGGAGTTGATCGCGCTGGTCGCCGACCATCCGAACGGCCTCGCCGGGGTCTTCCCCGGCAGCCCCGACGCGTTCACCGCCCTGCTCGTACAGCGGCACGAGGGACAGGTGCACTGGCGGACCTGGCACGCGTACCCGCAGGAGGGGCAGTTGGTCGCCACGCGTACGCGGGTCGCCGCACGCATCGCGCACCCATCCGCCCGCTGAGTGCGGAGGGAGCGCGCCGGTTACACACGTCTGGGTGACATGCCGCGCACGGTCGGTGACGTAGCGTTACGAGGGTGATTGACCAGCCTGCGCTCTCGTCTCCGTCTCCCGGCGTTTCCCCGCACCGGGACCCGGAGGGTGTGGCGCGGCTGCCTGTCACGCCGCGCATCGGGCGGTTCCTGGTCCTGGTGGGTGTGTTCATCTGTGCCGCGTGTGGTCTGGTGTACGAACTCGAACTGGTCGCCCTCGCCGCGTACTTGATCGGCGACTCGGTCACCCAGGCGTCGGTCGTGCTCTCCGTGATGGTCTTCGCGATGGGCATCGGCTCGCTCCTGGCCAAGCGGCTGCGCGGCCGGGCCGCGGCCGGGTTCGGCGCGATCGAGGCGGTGCTCGCGCTGGTCGGCGGGTGCAGTGCGATGGCGTTGTACGCCGGGTTTGTGTGGGGCGCTGAGTCGCGTGTGCTGCTGGTGGCGTTCTCGCTCGCCATCGGGGTGCTGATCGGCGCCGAGGTGCCGCTGCTGATGACGATGATCCAGCGGGTGCGGCGGCAGGACGCGGGGGGCGCGGTGGCTGACCTGTTCGCCGCGGACTACGTGGGTGCGCTGGTGGGCGGCCTGGCCTTCCCCTTCCTCCTCCTCCCGATGTTCGGGCAGTTGACCGGCGCGCTGCTCACCGGCGCGGTGAACGCCGTGGCGGGCGGGGCGCTCGTCCTGTGGCTCTTCCGGCACGATCTGACGGCGCGCTCCCGGTGGGCGCTGCTGGTCGCCAACGCCCTGGTCCTGGGGGCGCTCGGCACCGCCGCCGCGCTCGTCGACGACTTCGAACGGGCCGCGCGGCACGCGGTGTACGGGCCCGATGTGCGGGCCGCCGTGCACACCGACGTCCAGGAGGTCGTCCTCACCGGACGGTCGCCCGGCACGCTGAACCTGTACCTCGACGGGCGGCTGCGGGTCAGCGGCCGCGACGAACGCCGCTACCACGAGGCGCTGGTACACCCCGCGATGAACGGGCCCCGGGCCCGCGTACTGATCCTCGGCGGCGGGGACGGGATGGCCGCGCGTGAGGTGCTGCGGCACCCCGGAGTGCGGAGCGTCGACATCGTCGAGCTCGACCCCGGCGTGGTCGAGCTGGCGCGTACGGACCCCGGGCTGAGCGCCCTCAACGAGCGGGCCCACCAGGACGAGCGGGTACGGGTCATCACCGCCGACGCCTTCACCTGGCTCCGCGAGGGCCCCAGACCGCCCGGTGCCCGGGGCCCGTACGACGTCGTCATCTCCGACCTCCCCGACCCCGGGATCACCGAGTCCACCAAGCTCTACTCGCGCGAGTTCTTCGGCCTCGCCGCGCGGACCCTCGCCGCTGACGGGCGCCTTGTGGTGCACGCGGGCCCGTTGGACAGCCGGGCGCGGACGTTCTGGACGGTCGAGGCCAGTGTGCGGTCGGTCGGACTGGGCACGGTGGCGTACCGGGAGCCGGGTCGGCTCACCGGTACCGCGGCGGGGCCCGACCGGGTCGCCGCGTCCTCGCCGGGGGCGGGTGACTGGGGCTTCGTACTCGCCGCGCGTACGCCGCCGACGCTGGGCCTGATACCGGGCCTCGACCGCGCGCTGACCCCGGACACGCTGGCGGCGGGGGCGCGGGCGGCGGAGCGGACGCGGGTGCCGGGGCTGCCGCCGTCGACGCTGGTGCACCCGCGGTACGCGGGCTGAGGGGGGCGCCTTCCGCTCGGCCTCGGCTCCCGTTTCCGCTTCGGCTCCCGGTTCCGTTTTCGGTTCCGCTTCGGCCAGGCGTATGAACGGATTCGCGGCTTCGTGGGCATGAAGGGGTGGTACGTGAGTAGGCTCGGCTGACATGGAGCACGAGGCGTTCGTACCGGTTCCGGCAGAGCCCCTCCGGCAGGCACTGGGGGACCCCGCGCGGGTCGCCCGGGCGATCCCTGGGCTCCAGCGCGACGCCACTGACGGGGGCGGCGAGGGTGTCGCGGGCCGCCTGAAGCTCCGCATCGCAGGCCACACCATCACCTACCGTGGCACGCTGCGCCTCACCCGGCAGTCCCCCCGCGACTACACGATCGAGGGCGACGCCACGGAAGCCCGCGGCACGGGCAGCGTCAAACTCGCCCTTGCCCTCCGTCTGTCCCCCACGGACGACGGCACCACCCTCACCTTCTCCGGTACGGCGACCACCACCGCGGACGGCCGCACCTCCGAACTCGACCCGTCCGCCATCGACTCAGCGACCCGCCGCCTCCTGAACCGCTGCGCCACCGCCCTCGCGGCGGAGGCGGCCCGTGGGCCAGCGGCCCCGGCCGGGTCGGCCGACGATGACGCGTCGGGCGTTGTCGATCCTGCGGCCGTTGATGACGACCTGCCGGTCGTAGATGACGCGGCGGAGGGCGACGACTCCGGGGCCGACGACTCCGGGGCCGAGGACTCCGGGGCCGAGGACTCCGAGGTCGATGACACGGGGGTCGGTCACTCGGTGGGGGCCGTGTTCGACGCGGAGGTCCCGCCGCCGTCGCTCTCGCGGTACGACGACGAGGCCGAGGCGCCGCCCGCCGAGGCCGCGCATGCGCGGCGGACCATGATCGGGCGGAGCGCGGAAGAGGTGGACCACGCGCCGCCGCGTGGGCGCTACGCCCCGATCCCGGCGCCCGCGACCAGCGTCTCCGCGAGCGACGCCCTGCGCTGGGCCGCCCCCGCCGCCGCGCTGGTGGTCGCCTCGGCGATCGTCGCGGGGCGGATTCTGCGGCGGCGTAGGTAAGTAAGTGGCGGCGCAAGTAAGCAGGGGTAAGTGGAGCAAGTAAGTAGGGTCGGGCCTGTGACTACACCGGACGACGAGATCACCCTGCGCGCCCGCGACGCGGAGTTGACCGTGCACCCGGCCAACGGCTGCCGCATCAGCAGCCTGCGGATCGGCGGCACCGAGGTGCTGCGCCAAGGCGAGCGGTACGGCTCGTTCCCGATGGCCCCCTGGTGCGGCCGCACCGCGAACGGCCAGTTCCGCAACGGCGCCACCTCGCACCAACTGCCCGTCAACGACCCGCCGCACGCCCTGCACGGCACCGTCAGAGACGTGGCCTGGCGCCTCGCGTACGCCACCGAGCGCGAGGCCGCGTTCACCTACGACCTCGTCGAGCCCTGGCCGTACCGCGGCCGCGTCACCCAGACCTTCGAGCTGGCCGACGACGGCGCTGGGCTCACCGTACGGACCGGGATCGAGACGTACGCCGACTCCTTCCCGGCGCAGGTGGGCTGGCACCCCTGGTTCCGGCGGGCGCTCAGCGACGGCGGCAAGGACGTACAGCTCGCCTTCGTCCCCGGCTGGCAGGAGGAGCGCGGCCCCGACCACCTTCCCACCGGCCGCCGTATCGACCCCACCCCCGGCCCCTGGGACGACTGCTTCGGCATGCCGGACGGCGTCGACGTGACCCTGACCTGGCCGGGTGAACTGGAGCTCAAGGTCACCAGCCGCGAGCAGTGGGTCGTGATCTACGACGAGCAGCCCGAAGCGGTCTGCGTGGAGCCTCAGTCAGGCCCACCCAACGGCCTGAACAGCCACCCCCGCCAGGTCACCCCCATCGACCCCCTGGAAGCCGCGATGACCTGGACCTGGCGACGGCTGTAGCAACCCGCGCGAGCGCACGACCTAAGCTGGCAGTCATGAGCGACGACGTACGCAGCGACCTCCTGCGGCAGATCAAGGACAAGGCCGTAGTGCACGGCAAGGTCACCCTCTCCTCCGGGCTGGAGGCCGACTACTACGTCGACCTGCGCCGGGTCACCCTCGACGGCGCTGCCGCCCCCCTCATCGGCCAGGTGATGCTGGACCTGACCGCGGACCTCGACTACGACGCGGTGGGCGGCCTCACCCTCGGCGCCGACCCCGTCGCCACCTCGATGCTGCACGCCGCCGCCACCCGCGGCAGGCAGCTCGACGCGTTCGTCGTACGCAAGGCCGCCAAGGCGCACGGCATGCAGCGCCGCGTCGAGGGCCCGGGCATCGAGGGCCGCCGCGTCCTGGTCGTCGAGGACACCTCCACCACCGGCGGCTCCCCGCTCACCGCCGTCGAGGCGGCCCGCGAGGCGGGCGCCGAGGTCGTGGCCGTCGCGACGATCGTGGACCGCGCCACGGGCGCCGCCGAGAAGATCGCCGAAGGCGCCGGAGTGCCGTACCTCTTCGCCTTCTCCAAGGACGAGCTCGGCCTGGACTGAAGTCGGACCGACGTCGGGCCGAAAGTCCGACTGAATTCGTGTCCGCACCCAGGCCGGAGCAATCCTCCGCGTCTGGAAAGATGGGGGCGACGATGACGTCGCCCCCCTCAGTGAGGGGCCCTACGGTCAGGGCCAAGCAACCCCACCCGCACATCCAAGGAGCGGACAGATGCCCATCGCAACCCCCGAGGTCTACAACGAGATGCTCGACCGGGCGAAGGCAGGCAAGTTCGCCTACCCGGCGATCAACGTCACCTCCTCCCAGACCCTGCACGCCGCGCTGCGCGGCTTCGCGGAGGCCGAGAGCGACGGCATCATCCAGATCTCCACCGGTGGCGCGGAGTTCCTGGGCGGTCAGCACAGCAAGGACATGGTCACCGGCGCGGTCGCGCTCGCCGAGTTCGCGCACATCGTCGCCAGGAAGTACGACGTCACCGTCGCGCTGCACACCGACCACTGCCCCAAGGACAAGCTGGACGGGTACGTACGCCCGCTGCTCGACATCTCCGCCGAGCGCGTCGCCAAGGGCGAGAACCCGCTCTTCCAGTCCCACATGTGGGACGGCTCCGCCGAGACCCTCGCGGACAACCTGGCCATCGGCCAGGAGCTGCTCGCCAAGGCCGTAGCCGCGAAGATCATCCTTGAGGTCGAGATCACCCCGACCGGTGGCGAGGAAGACGGCGTCACCCACGAGATCAACGACGAGCTGTACACGACCGTCGATGACGCGCTGCGCACCGCCGAGGCGCTCGGCCTGGGCGACAAGGGCCGCTACCTGCTCGCCGCCTCCTTCGGCAACGTCCACGGCGTCTACAAGCCGGGCAACGTCGTGCTCCGCCCCGAGCTGCTGAAGGACCTCCAGCAGGGCGTCGGCGAGAAGTACGGCAAGACGTCGCCGTTCGACTTCGTCTTCCACGGCGGCTCCGGCTCCACGGCCGAGGAGATCGCCACCGCGCTGGAGAACGGCGTCGTGAAGATGAACCTGGACACGGACACCCAGTACGCCTTCACCCGCCCCGTCGCGGACCACATGCTCAAGAACTACGACGGTGTGCTGAAGGTCGACGGCGAGGTCGGCAACAAGAAGACCTACGACCCGCGCACCTGGGGCAAGCTGGCCGAGGCGTCGATGGCCAAGCGCGTCACCGAGGCGTGCGCGGCGCTGCGCTCCACGGGCACCAAGCTGAAGTAAGCGGCAATGTGACAAAAGGGCCCAGTCTCCCGCGAGGGAGACCGGGCCCTTCCGCTTTCTGTCTACTGCTTCAGCTCGGCGTACGCCTCCGCGCTGCTGTCCTTCAGGAACGTCCAGCAGCGCTCCGACTCCTCGGTCTCGTTGACCGCCCCGGCAGCGCGCGCGAGCGCGGCCAGGCAGCGCAGGAAGCCACGGTTGGGCCGGTGCTCCCACGGGATCGGGCCGTGCCCCTTCCACCCGGCCCTGCGCAGCGCGTCCAGCCCACGGTGGTAGCCGGTGCGCGCGTAGGCGTACGACTCGACCACCCGCTCCGCCGCGAAGGCGTCATCCGCGAGCATCGCCCACGCGAGCGAGAAGGTGGGGAAGTCCGCCGCGACCTTCTCGGGCGTCGCGGACTCCTCGCCGAGGAGCCGGTACGCCTCTTCGTTCTCCGGCAGATAGGTCGGGTCGGGGCCGCCGAGCAGGTTCTTGTGAGTCGTCATACGGCAAAGTCTGCCACCTGCCCGCCACCTGCCCGACCCCGTCAGGCGCGCGCGAGTTCGGCCGCCCCGAACGACACGTTGAAGCGGTCGCACCAGATGCTGACGCTGGTGTACTCGTTCAGGTCGAGGTCGGCGGGCAGGGCGTAGTTCTGGTCGCCCTTGTTGCCCTTCAGCTTGCCGAGGCTGCGGTACTTCCCGTCGTCGAAGACGCCCCAACCGGCCTTGCCCTCGATGACCGGGGCGTCGGTGATCCAGACGCGCAGGTCGGGTCCGTTGCTGGTGTCCAGGCCCTCCAGGCGCAGTGTGCGGGAGCCGTCGGGGAGTTCCAGGACGCGGGCGGTGCCGGTGGTCGTGTGCTCGTGGCTGATGAGTTCACCCGAGGCCAGCGCAGTGGGCCCCGCGGGCGGCGCGCTGGACGGCTCGGCGCCCGCGTCCTTCGCGGGCGGTGTGTCCTTCGCGGGCTCGCCCGCCGGTGCCCCCGGTGCCCCCGGGGTCGGCGTGCTCGCGGCGACCGGCAGCGCCTCCCGTACGGTCTCGTCCTGCCACAGCTTCCACGGCTGGAACCAGTACGCGCCGAACGCGCCCCCCAGCACGGCCACCGCCAGCGCCCCGATCACGACCGGCCGCCCCAGCATCTCTCGTACGCTTCGCATGCTCCCGATTCAACGGGACCGCGGGGCCCGTTGTCCGCACTCCCCGGATGACGGAATCCTTACGGCGGCCCGCGGGTCACGGGCCTGGCGCCCGCGCGGGCCTAGCCTGCTGGCATGCGCGTACTAGTCACCGGCGGCGCCGGGTTCATCGGATCGCAGATCGTCGCGGAACTCGGGGCGTGCGGCCACGAGGCCCTCGTCTTCGACGCCCTCCTCCCCTCCGCGCACGCCCCGCTCGCCCCGCACACCGCGTACGTCGGCGACCGTCCCGAGAGCTGGACGGTCGCGGACGTACGGGACCGCGACGCGGTCGCGGCGGCGCTGCGCGGCGTGGACGCGGTGTGCCACCAGGCGGCGATGGTCGGCCTCGGCAAGGACTTCGCCGACGCCCCCGACTATGTCGGCTGCAACGACCTGGGTACGGCGGTGCTGCTGGCCGAGATGGCACGGGCCGGGGTCGGCCGGCTGCTGCTCGCTGGCTCGATGGTGGTGTACGGCGAGGGCCGTTACGAGTGCCCCCGGCACGGCGTCGTCCGGCCCGGGCCGCGCGCGGTCGCCGACCTGGAGGCGGGCCGCTTCGAGCCGTACTGCCCTGGCTGCGGTGCCCCGTTGCGGCCCGGCCTGGTCGGCGAGGACGCCCCGGTCGACCCGCGCAACGTCTACGCCGCGACGAAGCTGGCGCAGGAGCACCTGGCCGCGTCCTGGGCCCGGGCGACCGGCGGCCGTGCGGTCTCGCTGCGCTACCACAACGTGTACGGCCCGGGGATGCCCCGCGACACCCCGTACGCGGGTGTCGCCTCCCTCTTCCGCTCGGCGCTGGCCCGTGGCGAGGCGCCGCGGGTCTTCGAAGACGGCGGCCAGCGCCGGGACTTCGTCCACGTGCGGGATGTGGCCGCCGCGAACGTGGTGGCGCTGGACTCCCTGGCCGAGCGGCCGCCGGGCGCGTTCGCGGCGTACAACACGGGCAGCGGGGAGCCGCACACGGTCGGCGAGATGGCTCAGGCGCTGGCCGCCGCGTACGGGGGGCCGGAGCCGGTGGTCACGGGCGAGTACCGGCTGGGCGACGTCCGCCATGTGACGGCGGATTCGGCGCGGCTGCGGGGGGAGCTGGGGTGGAAGCCGGAGGTGGGGTTCGGGGAAGGGATGGTTGAGTTCGCTGGGGCTGAGTTGAGGTGAGGGAGATGGAGATAGTGAGGGTTTAGGACGCGCAAATCCGGCATATGGGATGTCGAGCTGTCCTGAAGTCTCACCTTGCTCCCACCTTGGTCCCCACCCCGCTCCCCACTGTCACGCGCGGCCCGCCGCCGGGAGGGTGACCTCGAAGCAGCAGCCGCCCGCGACGTTGCGGACCGCGGCCCGGCCCTGGTGGGCCTCGACGATGCCCTGGACGATCGCGAGGCCGAGGCCCGCGCCGGCCGGAGGCGTCCGGGCGTGGGTGCCGCGCCAGCCGGTGTCGAAGACACGCGGCAGGTCCTCGTCGGGGATGCCGCCGCAGCCGTCCGTCACGGACAGCACCACCCCGTCGTCTGAGCGGTGCGCCCCCACCGCGACCGTGCCGTCCGCGGGGGTGCGGCGGATCGCGTTGATCAGGAGGTTGCCGAGTACGCGGCTCATCTCACCGCTGTCGACCTCCACCGGCACCGGCTCGATCCGGTCGCCCACCAGCCGTACGCCGTGTTCGCGGGCCAGCGGGTCCGCGCCCGCGAGAGCGTCGCCGACGAGGTCGTACACGGAGATCCGGGACGGCGCGAGGGTGAGCGCGCCCGCGTGGATGCGGGACAGTTCGAAGAGGTCGCCGACCATGGCGTTGAGCCGCTCGACCTCGGTACGGATCTGGCGGAGGTAGCGGTCGGGGTCGGCGGCCACCCCGTCCTCCAGCGCCTCGGACATGGCGCGCAGCCCGGCCAGGGGGGTCCGCAGGTCGTGGGAGATCCAGGCGACCAGTTCGCGGCGGGACTTCTCCAGGGCGCGCTCGCGCTCCCGCGACTCGGCCAGCTTGGCGCTGGTCGCCTCCAGCTCGCGGGTCAGGGCGGCCAGTTCGGCGGTCGCGGGGACGTCGGGGGCGGCGAAGGTGCCGCCGTCGCCGAAGGAGCGGGCCGCCAGGGTGAGTTCGTTGCTGCGGGCGACGACCCAGCGGCCGAGCAGGACGGCGGTGGCCAGCGAGACGACCGCCGACATGGCGACCACGATGTTGACCACGGTCATGTCGTGCGGCGAGATGAACATCTCCCAGCAGACGAAGAGCGTCCCGGCGAGCATCGCGGTGACCGCGACGCCGACGACCACGGACATGTTCACCACCAGCGAGTGGTTCCGCAGCAGCCGCAGGGCGACGGCGCCGAGCAGGCCCGCGATCGCCGCGCCGAGGAAGGCGAGCAGGGCGATGACGAGGAAGTCCGTCATGGGGTCATCCGTCCTCGGTCTGGTGCGGCGGCGTGGGGTGCTCGTCGGTCGGCGGGTCCGTGGGTACGTCCGGTCCTGCGGGTACGTCCGGTCCCGCGGGTACGTCCAGCCGGTAGCCCACCCCCCACACCGTCTGGATCAGCCGTGGCCTGGCCGGGTCGTCCTCGACCTTGCCGCGCAGTCTGCGAATGTGCACCGTGACGGTGGACAGGTCGCCGAACTCCCAGCCCCACACCTCGCGCATCAGCTCCTCCCGGCTGAAGGCCCGCCCTGGATGCCGCAGGAAGAAGGTGAGAAGGTCGAACTCGCGGATGGTCAGGGCCAGTTCGCGGTCGGCCTTGGTGGCGCGGCGGGCGGCCGGGTCGAGTGTGAGCCCGGCCGCGACGAGGTGCGCGGCGGGGCGTGGGGTCCCGAGGGCGGCCTGGCTGCGGCGGAGTACGGATTCGACGCGGAGTACGAGTTCGCGCGGGCTGAACGGCTTGGTGACGTAGTCATCCGCCCCTATCTCCAGGCCGAGGATGCGGTCATCCTCGTCGCCGCGCGCGGTGAGCATGATGACCGGCACCGGTCCCTTGGCGCGCAGCCTGCGGCAGACCTCCAGGCCGTCCATGCCGGGCAGCATCAGGTCGAGTACGACCAGGTCCGGCCAGTGGGTGGCGGTGCGCGCCAGGGCGACGAGGCCGTCCTCGGCGCGGTCGACGTCGTAGCCAGCGCGGTCGAGGTAGCCCGCGACGACCTCGGCGACGGTGGGGTCGTCGTCCACGACGAGTACGCGTGGCGCGCGGCCCTGGAGCGGTGTCTGCATACGGTCAGCGTCGCACCGCGTCCGCGCGGGTGGGGCTCCGGGGCGCTCTCGGGCTGCCGATGTCCTCGCTTCGTAAGAACCTGATGTCAGCTATGTCCGTTTCCTCTTCGTAGGGTGAGTGACGTGACCCACTCCACCTCCCCCTCCTCCCCGTCGGGCCCTCCACGGGTCGATGTCGTGCTGCCCTGCCTCGACGAGGCCGCCGCGCTGCCCTGGGTGCTGGAGCGCATCCCCGCGGGCTGGCGGGCGATCGTCGTCGACAACGGCTCCACCGACGGCTCGGCGGACGTCGCCCGCGGCCTCGGGGCCACCGTGGTCACAGAGCCCCGGCGCGGCTTCGGAGCGGCCTGCCATGCCGGTCTGACGGCGGCGACGGCGGACGTCGTCTGCTTCTGCGACTGTGACGCCTCCCTCGACCCGGGCCTGCTCGCACCCTTCGTCCGTACGGTCGCGGCCGGGGACGCGGACCTGGTCATCGGGCGTCGGCGACCCAAGACGCGCGGCGCCTGGCCGCCGCACGCGCGGGCGGGCAACCTCGCCGTGTCCCAGCTGCTGCGCCGCCGCACCGGCGTACGGCTGCACGACATCGGCCCCCTGCGCGCGGCCCGCCGCGAGGCCCTCCTGGGCCTCGGTCTCACCGACCGCCGCAGTGGGTACCCGCTACAGATGGTCGTACGGGCGGCTGACGCGGGCTGGCGGATCGAGGAGCGAGACGTGCCCTACCTGCCGCGTACCGGCAGGTCGAAGGTCACCGGCACCTGGCGCGGCACCTGGCACGCCGTACGCGACATGCGGCGGGTCCTGGCCGAGCCACCCCGCGCCGAGGCCCCGAAGCCGGAAGGAGCAGCCTCTTGAACACCCCCGAGAGCGATCCTTTGAGCGACGCTTTGAGCGATCCTTTGAGAGGCGCCTTGACCACCACCGTGCTGGTGATCGCCAAGGAGCCGGTGCCGGGACGGGTGAAGACCCGGCTCACCCCGCCGTGCACCCCGGGCGAGGCTGCCGGACTCGCACAAGCCGCGCTGATCGACACGCTGCGCGCCGTGGCCGCCGCGCCCGCCCGGCGTCGGGTGCTGGTGCTGGACGGGGCGCCGGGCGCCTGGCTGCCCCCTGGCTTCGACGTCGTACCGCAGTCCGGTGGCGGGCTCGACGAACGGCTCGCCGCGGCCTTCGCGGGATGCGGCGGACCCGCCCTGGTGGTGGGCATGGACACCCCGCAGATCACGCCGGAGCTGCTCGCCCCGGCCCTTGAGCCCGGGGCCTGGCAGGGCACCGGCGCCTGGTTCGGACCGGCCGTCGACGGGGGCTTCTGGGCGCTGGGCCTGGCGGACCCCGACCCGGAACTGTTGCGCGGGGTGCCCATGTCCACGCCCGAGACCGGCGCCGTGCAGCGGGCCCGGCTCACCGCGGCCGGGCTACGGGTGCGCGATCTGCCGGTGCTGCGCGACGTCGACACCCTGGACGACGCCGAGCAGGTGGCGGCCGAGGCCCCCGGCACCCGCTTCGCGGCCGCGTACGCCCGCCTCGCCCTGGCCGCCGGACGATGAGCGCCCGGGCCCGTAAGCAGGCCTGGGGTGGTGTGGCCTGGGGTGGCGCGGCCCGGGGCGCGGTCGCCTGGGGTGCGGTCGCCTGGGGCACGGGCCCGTACGCCGACGCCCTGCGCAACGGCCACGGCCCCCTCTACCTGCGCCGCAACGACGGCTGGCTGCTGCCGCTGGAGGTCGAGCGCTGGTGCGCCGGTGCCAGCGCCGCAGACCTGTCCGCGCTGCGCCGCTGCGAGGGCAGCGTCCTGGATATCGGCTGCGGCCCGGGGCGCCTGGTCGCCGCGCTCTCCGCACGCGGCCACCGCGCCCTCGGCATCGACGTCAGTGAGGCGGCCGTCGCCCGCACCCGGCACCTCGGAGGCCCGGCCCTGCGCCGCTCCGTCTTCGACCCGCTGCCGGGCGAGGGGCACTGGGGCACGGCCCTGCTGATCGACGGCAACATCGGCATCGGGGGCGATCCGGACATCCTCCTCGCCAGGGTCGGGGAGTTGCTCGCCCCGGGCGGTCTGCTCATCGCCGAGACCGCACCGGTCGACATCGACGAGCGGGCGCAGGTACGCGTCGAAGACGGCCAGGGGGCCGCCGGCGCCCTTTTCCCGTGGGCCCGCCTGGGCACCCCCGCCCTGCTGAGCTACGCCCGCCCGGCGGGCTGGCGCCCCGTCGGTCAGTGGACCTGTGAGGGGCGCCCCTTCGTGGCGCTGCGCCGCCGCCGCACCAGCAGCCACAGCCCGGACCCCGCGAACAGCGCGGCCGACACCAGCAGCCAGCGGGCCAGGAACACGTCGGCGGACAGTCCGGTGACCGGCTCGTAGCGCTCCACCTGCCCGGTGATCAGCGGAAACCAGACCAGCAGGAGCAGCCCGGACAGAAAAGCGGGCACCCGGACGAAGTTGACCCAGGGCCGCCGCCTCCGCCCCGCCCCGCCCGCGACGGCCCGCAGGGCGCGGTCGGCGAGCGCGTACAGCGGCACCAGGACGAGATCGTGCACCAGCGCCGCGCCGACGAACCACACCGTGATCATCGGCCAGTCCCCGTCCAGGAGGCGCACCCCCGCATAGCCCGCGAGCGCGAACGAGGCCAGCAGAAGCAGGAGCTGGTACGGCCCCTCGCCGTACCAGCGCCGGAACCGATGCGCGGCCTCACCCGAGAGGCGGCTCATGAACCCGTACACGCGTGACGTCATCGCAGCTCTCCGAAGTCCAGCCTGGACACCCACTTGGTGTTGAGCACTCCCGGCGCGGCCGGGACGATGATCCGCGCCGGATACCCGTGATCCAGCGACAGATCCTCGCCGTTGACCTGGAGCGCCAGCAGCGACCGTGCGTCCCGCACCTGGTTGTCGCGCAGCGCCGCCCTGCGGAACGCCCCGCTCAGCTGGAGGGAATCCACCAGGACGTCGGGCGCGGCCCGGTCCGGGTCGAACCCGGCCAGCGCGGCCAGATCCCGCAGCCGTACCCCGCGCCACCACTGGTCGGACGTCGACCAGCCCTCCACGCACGCGATGGGCAACGCCGCGCTGTGCAAGGCGAGGTCGAGCAGGTCGTCGCGCGACAGGCGGATGTCGTCGCCGCGCGGCCCGCTGAGCGTCAGCCGCCACGCCGCACCCGTGTCCACGGGTCTGATGCCCCGCGCCGCGGCCGTCTTGTTGATCTGGAAGCCGTTCGGCCCGGAGCCCGGCTCGTCGCCGCCGTGCGGCGCGAACAGCGCCGTACGGCGCAGCGGCCCGTCGAAGTTCTGCCCCGCCGTGGTCGCCAGGAGCAGCAGCGATCCGCCGCCGACCATGCCGAGGGCGCCGCGCCGGGAGAGGGTCGGCTCGGCGGGGCGCGGCGACACCAGCTCGTCACCCTTGTCGCCGCCCTTGTCGCCGTCCGCGTCGCCGCTCTCGTCGTCGTTATCCGGCGTGTGGCGGTCGCGCAGCACCCGCAGCGCCTTGGGCAGCCGCAGCGCCACATGCACCACGAACGCGCCGAGGAACACCCAGGACCCGTAGAAGTGCAGCGGGTAGAACGAGCCGGGGAAGACGTACTCCAACTGGACGTTCAGCACCCCGGTCAGGAACACAAACAGCACCCCGCCGACCAGCAGCAGGAGCGAGATCCGCTCCAGCGCGTGCCCCAGCGACCGGGCCGGAGGCAGGGCGAACAGCTTCGGCACCACCGACCACAGTTTCGCCAGCAGCACCGGGATCAGCGCGATGCCGACCGTGACGTGCAGGCCCTGGTTGAGGCGGTAGAGCCAGTGCGGGTCGGTGGGCCAGTCGAAGAGGTAGAACCCGAGCAGGCCCTTGTCCGGTGTCTTGTCGTTGACCGGCGACAGATTCGGGTTGTACGCGGCGTACGAGAGCAGTCCCGTCACGGTCACCAGCGTGATCCCTGCCAGGAGGACGACGCCGAGTACGGAGGTCAGCCGGATGCCGCGCAGGGGACTGCGCCAGAATTCGGGCTGGGTCGGGTTGTTGGTCCGCGGTGTCTCGCGCATGCCGCGACGCTATGCCGCGCGGCGGCGCTGCGGGCGGCGCGGCACGTGACGAAACTCTGACGGTCCAGTGACGACGGCCCGGCGGTGGGCCCGTACCGGCCGGTCCCGGCCTACCGTGCACAGGTGACCCCCGAAGCACCCCCTGGCCCTCGCTCCGGCCCGCGCCCCGGCACCCGTTCCGGCACCCGCCCCGACCTGATCGCCGCAGGCCTCGGCGTCGTCCTCGTCACGGCCGCCGTCGTCATCGGGACGGTGATCGACCGGCCCAACGGCACCCCGGGCAGCCTGCACCTGAACTGGCCCCCGCTGTACGCCCGATGGTCGCCGCACATCGGGCCCGGCACACCCGCCGCCATCGCCGTGGCGGTCGCCGTCATCGCGTACGGGCCCACCCTCGCCGTACGCCTGTCGTGGCGGGCGCTCCTGGGCGCCGCCACGGGGGCCTCGATGGCCTGGATCTGGTCGTTGGCGCTGATCGACGGGTGGCAGGACGGGATCGCCAAGCGGCTGACGACCAAGCATGAGTATCTGCGGGTCATCGACCGTTTCGAGGACATTCCGGCGACCCTGCGGGACTTCACCAACCACATCCTGATGGGCTCGCCCGACAACTGGCCCGCGCATATCGCGGGCCACCCGCCGGGCGCCACGCTCACGTTCGTGTACCTCGACCGGATCGGTCTTGGCGGTGGCGCCTGGGCGGGTGTCTGGTGCATCACCGTCGGGGCCACCGCCGTGGCCGCCGTCCTGATCGCGCTGCGCGCGCTGGCCGACGAGGAGAGCGCCCGGCGTGCGGCGCCGTTTCTGGTGCTGGCGCCCGCCGCGATCTGGATCGGCGCGTCGGCGGACGGTTACTTCGCCGCCGTCACGGCCTGGATGGTCGCTCTGCTGGCCCTGGCGGCGACCCGGAAGGCCCGGTTTCCCGCCGTCGCCGCCTTCGGGGCGGGGCTCCTGCTCGGGCTGACCTTCAGTCTGTCGTACGGGCTGACTCTGTTCGGGCTCGTCGCCGTGGCGGTGCTGCTCATCGCCCGGTCCGCGCGGCCGCTGCCGCTGCTGCTGGCCGGGGCGTTGGTTGTGCCGCTCGCGCTCACGCTGGCGGGGTTCAACTACTGGGAGGCGTACCACCTGCTGGTGGAGCGGTACTACCAGGGCGCGGGCGGCAACCGCCCGTACGGCTACTTCGTGTGGGCCAACCTCGCCGTCACGGTGCTGGTCGTCGGGCTGGCCACCGTCGCGGGGCTGCGGCGCACCCTGGGGGCTGCCCCCGGCGCGCTGCGGCGGCTGCGTACCGGGGAGAGCACGGCCACGGACCGGCTGGTCGCCTTGGTGCTGGCCGCGCTGCTGGCGCTTGTCGTCGCCGATCTGTCTGGGATGAGCAAGGCGGAGACGGAACGCATCTGGCTGCCGTTCGTGACGTTCCTGATGGCCGCCGGGGCGCTGCTACCCCCGGCTGCCCGTCGCTCCTGGCTGACCGCCCAGGCCGTACTGGCGCTGACGATCAACCATCTGCTCTTCACCGGGTGGTAGGGGGCGGGCGGGGGCAGGCATCGTGGGGCCCGTCTTGCCTCCGTGCGTGGCGGCACGGATGATGTGCGGTGTGGGGACCGGGGCTCCGATACCGATCAAGGAGGGGGCGGACCGCTACCCGGAGTACGTATCGAGGAGACAGCGATGTCGCAGTACCCCGATGCCCACGTAGCAGGTTCGGACACGCCGAACCTGGACTTCGCGGGCACCACCCCGTACGAGGACTACGTCCAGGCGGATGTCCTCACCCACCTCCAGCACCCGCTCTCCGACGACCCGGGTGAGATGGTCTTCCTGGTCACCACCCAGGTGATGGAGCTGTGGTTCACCGTCATCGTGCACGAGTGGGAGACCGCGTCCCGCGCCCTGCGCGAGGACGACATCCCGGTCGCGGTGGCCGCGCTCAAGCGCAGTGTCCGTGAGCTGGAGGCGCTGAACGCCTCCTGGAAGCCGCTGGGCCAGCTGACCCCCGGGCAGTTCAACTCCTACCGCTCCGCGCTTGGCGAGGGCTCCGGCTTCCAGTCCGCGATGTACCGGCGGATGGAGTTCCTGCTCGGCGAGAAGTCGGCGTCCATGCTCGTCCCGCACCGGGGCGCGCCGCGCGTCCACGGCGAGCTGGAGAAGGCCCTGCAGGAGCCGAGCCTGTACGACGAGGTGCTGCGGCTGCTGGCCCGGCGCGGGTACGAGGTGCCGGAGGCCGTCCTGAAGCGCGACCTGGCGCGGAAGTACGAGCCGTCGCCCGAGGTCGAGGCGATCTGGGCGCGTCTGTACGCGGCCGAAGGCGCCGACGAGCGAGGCGGCGGGCAGGACGGCGGGCAGGACGGCGGGCAGGACGGCGAACTGCTGCGGCTGGGCGAGGCGCTCACCGATGTCGGCGAGCTGGTCTGGCGCTGGCGCAACGACCACCTTGTCGCGACCCGCCGCGCGATGGGCTCGAAGACTGGTACGGGCGGCTCCGCGGGCGTCGCCTGGCTGGAGAAGCGGGCCGCGAAGAACGTGTTCCCCGAGCTCTGGACGGCGCGCAGCCATGTCTGAGGCCTACGAAGAGCTGGTCGAGCGGGCCGCCGCGCTCGATGCCGCCGACGAACTGGCCAAGCTGCGCGAGCTGTTCGTCCTCGACGACGGCGTCGTCTACCTGGACGGCAACTCACTCGGCGCGCTGCCCCGCGCCGTCCCCGCCCGGGTCGCCGACGTCATCACCCGCGAGTGGGGCGAGCTGCGCATCCGGTCCTGGTTCGAGTCCGGCTGGTGGACGGCGCCGGAGCGGATCGGCGAGCGGGTCGCGCCGCTGGTCGGGGCGGCCCCGGGCCAGGTGGTGGTCGGCGACTCGACGAGCGTGAACGTCCTCAAGGCGGTCGTCGGCGCGGTGCGCCTGGCGCACACCGAAGGGGCGGTGGCCGCCCGGGTGGTGGCTCCGCCGTCCGGTGTCGCGCCATCCGGTGTCGCGCCGTCCGGTACCGCCCCGCCGCCGCGCGCCGTCGGGGCGCCGGTGCGGGACGAGGTCCTCGTCGACGCGGAGACGTTCCCGACCGACGGGTATATCGCGGCGTCGGCGGCCCGGCTGACCGGGTGCCGCCTGCGGGCCGTGCCCGCCGCGGACCTCGCCGCCGAGGTCGGTCCCCGTACCGCCGTCGTGCTGGTGAACCACGTCGACTACCTGACCGGGCGGCTGCGCGATCTGCCCGGCCTCACCGAGGCCGTGCACGCGGCGGGTGCGTACGTGGTGTGGGACCTGTGCCACAGCGCGGGCGCGCTGCCGGTCGCGCTGGACGCGCACGACGTGGACTTCGCCGTCGGCTGCACGTACAAGTTCCTGAACGGCGGCCCGGGTTCACCCGCGTACCTGTACGTGGCCGAGCGTCACCAGGCCGCCTTCGACTCGCCGCTGCCCGGCTGGAACTCGCACACCGACCCCTTCGGTATGCGGCCGGAGTACGAGGCGGCGGACGGCTCCGCGCGCGGGCGCGTCGGCACCCCCGACATCCTGTCGATGCTCGCCCTGGAGACGGCACTTGACGTCTGGGAGGGGGTGTCCATGCAGGCGGTGCGGGCGAAGTCGCTCATGCTGATGGACTTCTTCCTCGCGTGTGTGGAGGCGTATGTGCCGGACGGGCGGGTCACCTCGCTCACCCCGGCCGCGCACGACGAACGTGGCAGTCAGGTCTCCTTGCGGTGCGAGGGGCCCGGGGAGGCCGGGGAGGTCATGCGGGAGCTGATCGCGCGGGGCGTGGTGGGCGACTTCCGGCCACCGGACGTCCTGCGGTTCGGGTTCACGCCGCTGTACGTCTCCTTCGCTGATGTGCACCGGGCGGCACGGGTGCTGGGGACCGTGCTGGCCTGATAGCGTCCGGCGGATTCGCCCCGCGCCTTGCCTGCTCCGAACTGGGGTTTCCCTCAGATCAGTTCGGTCCACAGGGCGCGGGGCGGCAGGCCCGTTCCGTACGCCCTACACAGAGAGGCCGCAGCATGCCGGACGACGACGCCATCGCCCGAGACGCCGCCGAGGAGGAGTCGGCCCTCTCGCACCCCGCCGTCGCCCCGGACGCCACCGCCGCGTACGGCGAACACCCGGACCAGGTCATTGACTTCTACGCGCCCCGCCGTACCCCCCGGGGCGGCGACGGCGCACCCACGCCGCTGGTCATCGCCCTGCACGGCGGCGCGTGGCGGGCCCCGTACGACCGGTGGCACCTCACGCCGTTCGTGGACTTCCTGGCCCGGCGGGGCTTCGCGGTGGCCAACGTCGAGTACCGGCGGGGGAGTTCGCTGCCGGTGCAGGGGAGCCGGGGGCCGGTCGCCGGGCGGTGGCCGGAGACGTTCGACGATGTCGCCGCCGCGCTGGACGCGCTGCCCGGCCTGGTGCGGGAGCACCTGCCGGTGGCTGATACGCGGCGCACGGTCATCACCGGGCACTCGGCGGGCGGGCAGCTCGCCCTGTGGGCCGCGTCCCGGCACGTACTGCCCGCCGACTCGGCCTGGCACGCGCCGTATCCGGCGGGGCTGCGCGGGGTGGTCGCGCTGGCGCCGATCGCGGACTTCGCGGTGGCGGAGAAGCTGGACGTGTGCGGTGGCGCGGCACGGCAACTGCTCGGCAGCAGCGGTGAGTTCGAGGCGCGCCGGAAGCAGGCCGACCCGGTGTTGCTGCTGCCCACCGGGATCGCCACGACGCTGGTGCAGGGCCGCGACGACATCGTCGTCCCGCACGCGGTGTCCGAGTCGTACGCCGAGGCCGCGGGGCGGGCGGGGGAGGTCGTGGGGCTGACGTTGCTGGAGGACGTCGGGCACTTTCCGCTGATCGATCCGGCGGCGGACGCGTGTGCGGTGGTGGCGGAGGAGATCGCGCAGCTGGCGTTCTGAGGTGCGGCTCCGGTCGAGTCTGTGAAGCGGACAGAAGCTGACCGCGAGGGTTCCTACGGTGGACACACGTCACACCAAGCCAGTCACGCCACCTTACGGAGCCCCCATGACCGTCCTCGTCACCGGCGCCACCGGAACCGTAGGCCGCCAGACCGTCGAGCACCTCCTGTCGAAGGGCGCACGCGTCCGCGCCCTGACCCGCGATCCGCGCCGGGCCACCTTCCCCGACGGCGTCGAGGTCGTCCAGGGAGACCTGGGCGCCCCGGACGCCCTGGTGCCCGCCCTCGACGGGGTCAGCGCCGTCCATCTGATCACCTTCGACGGGGAGCTGTTCGCGCCGCTGGAGACCGGGCCGCGCCTCGTGGAGCTGGCCGAGAAGTCCGGCGTACGGCGGATCACCGTCCTGCACGGTGGCGGTCCGACCCCGCTGGAGGACGCCGTACGGGCGAGTCGGCTCGACTGGACGGTGCTGATGCCCGTCGAGTTCATGTCCAACGCCCTGGAGTGGGCGGACGGCATCCGCGACGCCGACGAGGTCCGCGAGCCGTTCACGGACCGGCTGAGCGCGATGGTCCACGAGTCCGACATCGGCGCGGTGGCGGCCGCGGTGCTCACCGAGGACGGGCACGGCGGGCAGGAGTACGTGATCACCGGGCCCGAGGTGCTCACCCTGTGGGACAAGGTGGACGCCATCGCGGCGGCCCGCGGCCGCGCCGTCCGGCTGGTGGAGCTGAGCGAGCGGGAGGCCCGCGAGCAGTGGGCTCAGCGGGGCGTCCCGGCTGACACGATCGACTTCCTGATCATGGTGTACGGAAACACCCCACCGCTAGGTCGTACGGTGAGCGACACCGTGGCGCGGGTCACCGGCCGCCCCGGCCTGACGTTCGCGGAGTGGGCGACGGCGCACGCGGCGGCGTTCCGCGCGTAGTACCCGCGTCTGGTGCCCGCGACTAGTACCTGCGACGGATCCCGAAGGTCCGTACCGCTGTGGACGACAGCACGCGGGGGCGCCGCCTACCGTTCTGGACGTGAACAAGACAGTCGCGAACGAGACAGTCCAGACCCCGGCCGCGTCGGGGGCGGACGCCCCGCGCAGTGAGCTCCGGCTCCTGCGCGGCGCCTTCCGCGCGCTGCGCGGGGACCTGCTGACCGGGGCGTTCGCGCTGCGGCCCCTGCCACCGCTGACCGACGGCGGCGGCGCCGGGCTGCTGCGCTGGATACCGGTGCGGCTGCGGCCGTACGCGCGGTGGCTGCCGCATGCCTCGGTGCTGCTGGCCGCGTTCCTGATCCTGATGATGGGCACGGTGTCCGCACCCTGGGGGCTCTCGGAGGCGGAGGCGCTGTTCTGGGGGGTGCTCGCCGCCGCTCCCGTGGTACTCACGCTCTTCCGGCCGGTCGCCGCGTTCTGGCTCTCACTCGCGACCGGCCTCGTCGTTGGGGTGGCGCTGGGCTACGGCGAGGCCTTCCCGTGGACCGTCGGCGGTTTCGCCGCGCACCTGGTGGTGCTGGCTCAGGTCGCGCTCAGGTCGCGCCCCCGGGTCGCGGCCGAGATGTGGGTGCTGACCATGCTCTTCGGCATCGTGATCACCAGGCTGGGCGAGGGGATGCACGTGGTGGCGCTGATGGGCGTGCTCTCGGCCTTCACCCTGGCCGCCGCCGTCGCCGCGGGCGGCTGGAACTCCGCTCGCCAGGAGGTGGTGGTCAAGGAGCGCGAGGTCGTCGCCAAGGAGGAGATGACCCTCGCCGAGCGCTCCAAGCGGACCCTGCTGGAGGAGCGGACGAACATCGCCCGCGAGTTGCACGACGTGGTCGCGCATCACATGTCCGTCGTCGCCATCCAGGCGGAGGCCGCGCCCTACCGTGTGGAGAACCCGCCGCCCGAGCTGGAGCGCGCCTTCGCCACGATCCGGGAGAACGCGGTGGCCGCGCTGACCGAGCTGCGCCGGGTGCTCGGTGTCGTACGGGCGGCGGACTACGAGGCCCCGGACGCGCCGCAGCCCACCCTCGCGGACCTGGACACCCTGCTGGGCAACGTCCGCGACGCGGGCCTGACCGTCGACAAGACGGTCACCGGTGCGGTGCGTGGGCTGCCGCCCGGCGTGGAGCTCTCCGCGTACCGCATCATCCAGGAGGCGCTGAGCAACTCACTGCGGCACGCGCCGGGCGCCCCCGCCGCCGTGGAACTCTCGTACGTACTCGGCGGCATCGGCCTGCGCGTGGTCAACGGCCCGCCCACCGGCCAGGCGCCGCCCTCGCCCGGCGCGGGCCACGGCATCACCGGGATGCGGGAGCGGGTCTCGATGCTGAACGGTGAGATGACGGCCGGGCCGTCCGACGACGACGGCGGTGGCGACGGTGGCTACGAGGTCACCGTCTTCCTCCCCGTGCCCGCGCCCGCCCGTGAGGAGCAGCCGTCGTGACCATCCGGGTGCTGATCGTCGACGATCAGATGATGGTCCGCGAGGGCTTCTCGGTCCTGCTCAACGCGATGCCCGGGATCGAGGTGGCCGGTGAGGCGGTGGACGGCCACCAGGCCATCGCGCAGGCCGCCGCGCTGCACCCGGACGTCGTCCTCATGGACATCCGGATGCCCGGTCTGAACGGCATCGAGGCGACCCGCGAGATCGTCGCGGCGAACGCCGACGCCAAGGTCCTCGTCCTCACCACCTTCGACCTCGACGAGTACGTCTATGACGCGCTGCGCGCGGGGGCGTCCGGGTTCCTGCTCAAGGACGCCTCGGCCCGCCAACTGGCCGACGGCGTACGGATCGTGTCCGAGGGCGAGGCCCTGCTCGCGCCCACCGTCACCAAGCGCCTGATCTCGGAGTTCGCCCACCTGGCCGACCGGGCGCGGCCGTCGGTGGCGTCGTACGGGGATCTCACCGAGCGCGAGACGGAGGTGCTGGTGCTGATCGCCCAGGGCCTGTCCAACGCGGAGATCGCCGGGCATCTGGTCGTCGCCGAGTCCACCATCAAGACCCATGTCAGCCGCATCCTGGTCAAGCTGGGTCTGCGCGACCGCACGCAGGCGGCGGTCTTCGCGTACGAGGCCCGCCTGGTGACGCCAGGCTGACCTCCTGGTCATCGGGTCACCGACCCTGGCCAGCAGCGCGTCGCCCGGCTAACGTCCGGCCATGGACGCCGCTGCCCCCACCCCAGCCTTCGCCCCCGACTCGCCCGAGTTCGCCGCCAACCCCTACCCGGCCTACGCCGACCTCCGCGCCCGCGGCCGCGCCCACTGGTACGAGCCGACCCGCCAGTGGCTCATCCCGCACCACGCCGACGTGTCGGCCCTGCTGCGCGACCGCCGCCTGGGCCGTACGTACCTCCACCGCTTCACTCACGAGGAGTTCGGCCGCACGCCGCCCCCGCCCGAGCACGAGCCGTTCCACACGCTCAACGACCACGGCCTGCTCGACCTGGAGGCCCCCGACCACACCCGTATCCGCCGCCTGGTCTCGAAGGCGTTCACCCCGCGCACGGTGGAGGGACTGCGCGGGTACGTCGACGAGCTGGCGGCCCGCCTGGTCGGCCAGCTCGTCGCGGACGGCGGCGGTGACCTGATCTCGGCGGTCGCCGAGCCGCTCCCGGTGGCCGTGATCGCCCAGATGCTGGGCATCCCTGAGGGGGACCGCGCCCCGCTCCGCCCCTGGTCAGCGGAGATCTGCGGGATGTACGAGCTGAACCCGTCCGAGGAGACGGCCCGCCGCGCCGTGACGGCCTCGCTGGAGTTCTCCGCGTACCTGAGGGAGCTGATCGCCGAGCGGCGCAAGGAGCCGGGCGACGATCTGATCTCGGCCCTGATCGCCGCACACGATGAAGGCGACCGCCTGTCCGAGCAGGAGATGATCTCGACCTGTGTGCTGCTGCTGAACGCGGGGCACGAGGCGACCGTCAACACCACCGGCAACGCCTGGCGGGCGCTCTTCGACCACCCCGCCCAACTCGCCGCACTCCGCGCCGACCCCGCCACCCTGCTGTCCACAGCTGTGGAGGAACTCCTGCGCTACGACACCCCGTTGCACCTCTTCGAGCGCTGGGTGCTTGAGGACATCGAGATCGACGGCGTCCGCATCCCGCGCGGCTCGGAGGTCGCGCTCCTCTTCGGCTCGGCCAACCACGACCCGGCCGTCTTCGACCGCCCGGACGACCTGGACCTCACTCGCGCCGACAACCCGCACGTCTCCCTCGGCGCGGGCATCCACTACTGCCTGGGCGCCCCGCTGGCCCGCGTCGAACTCGCCGCGTCGTTCGGCGAACTGCTGCGCCAGGCACCGGGGCTGCGGCTCGCGGCGGAACCGGTGCGCAAGGAGGGCTTCGTGATCCGGGGCTTCGACGCGCTACAGGTCGAGTGCTGACGGGTTCCACCACGCGTACAGGCCTCCGGCCAGCAGCGCGATCGCCCCGGTGGCGAGGGCCGCGGCGAGCAGGGACGCGGCGGTGCGCGGCATCCGCTGCCGCTGCCGCCCGCGCAGCAGCCTGAGCGCGCCGAGCCACACCACCATGGGGACCAGTGCCCCGGCCAGCACCACCAGAGGGATCTCCAGGAACGCGGACGGGTTCGCCCAGTGACCCTCGAAACGGCCGCCCAGCCGGAGGCGGGTCCGCTGCGACGACGTCCAGACCGCGAACGCCACGATCGCCCCGAAGGCCGCGAGCAGACAGCCCCCGCCGCTCTCACCAGCGCTCTCGCCGCCGCTCTCACCGTCCGCGTCCATGATCTCTACGGACGCGAACGGGGCACCAGAAGTTCCAGGCGCCTACCTCGCCTACCTCGCCTACCTCGCCTACCTCGCCCACCTCGGCTACTTCGTCTCCAGGTCGCGGCGGCGGAAGCCCGCCAGTCCGAGCCAGATCAGCCCGGCCGCCACTGCCGTGAGGATGACCATCGGTGTCCAGGTCATGTCGGCGGCTGGCAGCTGGGGGACATGGCCGTACGGCGACAGGTTGTTCATCCAGTCGGGGAAGCGCAGCAACTCGCCCAGGTAGCCGACGACGAAGGCGTACACCGGTACCACCCACGCCGCCGTGCTCGCCTTCGGGAACCAGCCGAAGAGCGCCACCGCCACCCCGACCGTCACCCACAGCGCCGGTGCGTACGCCAGCGCGGCGCCGGTGAGCTGGAGGACGAGCCCGCCGTCCGACGTCGCCGCCGCCCCCGCGAGGCCGAAGCCGAGCCCGGCCAGCAGCAGGACCACCGTGCCGCCCGCCAGGGCGACGGCCAGGTGGCTGCCGACCCAGCGGTCGCGGGACAGGCCGGTCGCCAGGAGCGGCTCGGCGCGGCCCGCCGTCTCCTCCGAGCGCGGGCGCAGCGCGGCCATCACCACGTACACCGCGGCGGCGATCGAGAGCACCACCATGATCATGGAGGCGAAGGACTCGACGATGCTGGCGCCGCCGATCTCCTCCAGCGCCTCCTGGAACTGGTCGATGTCCTGGAGCAGGTCCTCGGCGTCGCCGAGTACGGCGCCGTACATCCCGCCCATCAGGAACAGACCCGTACCGAAGCCGATCAGCACACCACGGTGCAGCCGCAGCGCGAAGCCGAGCGGCCGGGTCAGCGCGTGCGACGCCACCGGGCTGCCGAGCCGCGCCGCGCGCAGCCCGGCGCCCACGTCCCGCCGGGTGGACAGGACGAACGCCAGCGCCGCCGCGCCGACGGCGAGGCCCAGGCACAGCGCCAGCGGCCACCAGCGGTTGTCCACGTACGGGTACGTGCGCTGCACCCAGCCGATCGGGGACAGCCAGGACAGGACGGCACCGTCGCCGCCCGCGTCCCCGGACGCGCGCAGGACGTACGCCGCGCCGATGACCGCGAGCGCCATCCCCGAGGCGGCCCGGGTGTGCTCGGTGATCTGCGCGGTGACGGCGGCGACGGCGGCGAAGGTGAGGCCGATCGCCGCGTGCGCGGCGCCGTACAGCAGCGAGCCCCCGGTGTCGATGCCGTCGATGTCCATCGAGGTCAGGCCGAAGGCCAGGAGCAGCGCCAGCGCCACGTTGGCCAGCACCGCGACGGCGAACGCGGCGGCCAGGTGCGCGTGCCGTCCGACGACGGTGGAGCGCACCAGCTCGGCGCGGCCGGTCTCCTCCTCGCCCCGGGTGTGCCGGGTGATGATCAGGACGCTCATCAGGGCGACCAGTACGCCCATGAAGCCGAGCATCTGGTGGCTCAGCATCGAGCCGAGGTTGTAGTCGTCCAGGTAGTGGCGGGGGCCGTTGAGGGCGAGCCCGGCGGGGCTGTCCAGGGTCTCGGCGGCGGAGGCGCGCTGGTCGGCGGTGGGGTACAGGTCGCTGAGGCTGTTGGCCGTCGTGATCGTGCCGAGCAGGAGGGCGACGATCCATACGGGCAGCCGGATACGGTCCCTGCGCAGGTTGAAGCGGATCAGGGTACGGACCCCGGCCAGGGCGCCCGCGCCCGTGGCCGCGCCGGTGGAGGCGGGGGCCTTGGCGGTGGGGGTGGCGGTGCCGCTCATCGGTCGGCTCCGTCGGTTCCGTCGGTTCCGTCGGCTCCTGAGGTCGTGCTGTGTCCGTTGCCGGGCGCGTCGCCGTGTCCGTTGGCGGCCAGCTCGTCGCCGTAGTGGCGCAGCATCAGCTCTTCGAGCGTCGGCGGGTGGCTGACCAGGCTCCGGATGCCGAAATCGGTGAGCTTGCGGACCGCGCCGTCCAGCTGGGCGCCGTCCACGGCGAACCGCACCCGGTCGGCGCCGTCCAGTGTCTGTACGTCATGGACGCCCGGCAGCCCGTCGAGCCCGGTGGCCGGACGCTCGGTCTCGGCCTCGATGGTCGTACGGGTCAGATGGCGCAGCTCGCTCAGCGTGCCGGACTGCACGGTCTTGCCGAGCCGGATGATGCTGACGCGGTCGCAGAGCTTCTCGACCTGGGCCAGGATGTGGCTGGACAGCAGCACGGTCTTCCCCGCGGCCTTCGCTTCTTTGATGACGTCCTGGAAGGCGACCTCCATCAGCGGGTCCAGGCCCGCGGTGGGCTCGTCCAGGAGCAGCAGCTCGGCGTCGGACGCGAGTGCGGCGACGATGGCGACCTTTTGCCGGTTGCCCTTCGAGTAGGCGCGGCCCTTTTTCGTCGGGTCGAGGTCGAAGCGCTCGATGAGCTCGTCCCGGCGCGCCTTGTCCAGCTCCCCGCGCAGCCGCGAGAGCAGATCGATGGCCTCGCCGCCGGTGAGGTTGGGCCAGAGCTCGACGTCGCCCGGGACGTAGGCGAGGCGTCGGTGCAGTTCCACCGCCTGGTGCCAGGGGTCCTTGCCGAGCAGTCGCGCGGCGCCGCTGTCGGCGCGCAGCAGGCCGAGCAGGACCCGGATGGTGGTGGATTTTCCGGCGCCGTTTGGGCCCAGGAAGCCGTGCACCTCACCCGTTTCGACGTCGAGGTCGAGACCGTCCAGCGCGTGGGTCCGGCCGAAGGACTTGTGCAGACCGGACACGGTGATTGCCTTCGTCATGGTCAAGAAGCTACGCTAGTTTCACAAATTTGTGAAGCTAAGGAAGTGTTAAGAGCGGGCGTTACGATCACCTCGAGAAGACAGGAACGAGCAGGTCGTGGAGAAGGTGCGGTGACCGTGGGGAACGCAGACGCCATAGGCGAGCGAAACGAACAGGACGTCGCGGCGTTCATCGAGCGCTTCGCCGCCGAGCTCACCGAAGCCGGTATCCCGCGCATGCCGTCGCGGGTCTTCGCCTGCCTGCTGGTGGAGGAGGGCGGCGCCCTCACCTCCGCCGAACTCTCCGACCGGCTGCGGATCAGCGCGGCGGCGGTCTCCGGGGCTGTCCGCTATCTCGCCCAGATCAGCCTCGTCAGCCGCGAGCGCGAGCCCGGCTCACGCCGGGAGCGCTACCGCCTGCACAACCACGTCTGGTTCGAGTCCATGACCCGCCGGGACCAGATCCTGGACCGCTGGCAGCGGGTCCTGGAAGAGGGCGTCTCCGTGGTCGGCGGCGACACCCAGGCGGGCCGCCGCCTCGCGGAGAGCGCGGAGTTCTTCGACTTCCTCAAGCACGAGCTGCACGACGTCCTGGCCCGCTGGAACGCCCGCGTCGCGTCCCGCTCGGCGTCCACCTAGGCCGGGAGACCGGGAGACCGGGAGACCGGGGCTAGCTTTCGCGCGGCAGCGTGAGCTCCCAGGCCCCCGGTCGTACCGTCCAGGTGCGGGTCCGTACCGGCCCGGACACCCGGGTGTCCGCGAGATAGCGGAAGTCCGCGCCGGAGACGGTCACCGCGCGCGCCTGGGCCAGTACCGCCGCCGCGTCCGCGTCCACGTCCGCGCCCACCGACGACGGCCGCACCTCGACCCGGGCCAGACCGCCCGCGCCGGGGCGCACCGACACCGCCTCCACCGGCTGGTCGAGATCGACCAGCTTCACCCCGTCCACCTCGATCCGAAGCCGCGAAGGAGCGGCCGCCGTGAGACGGCCGGCCAGGCCCGGCTGCCGTACGAGGGTGCGCACCAGCGACTGGCAGGTACGCAGCAGCGGCCCCACCGACGCCCCCACGGGACCACCCGCGGACCCCGACCCTGAACCCGCCCCTGAACCCGACCCTGACCCCGAACCCGAACCCGACCTTGAGGCCCCCGCCTCATCCGCCGGAACAGCCGGAATCGCCGGAATCCGCAGGTCAGACAGCACCACCCCGTCGCTGTCGTCCACCAGCAGATCGAGCCGCCGCGGCGCGCCGTCCAGCACCGCCCGCGCCGCCGCCACCGTGCCACCGGGCACGCCCAGCGACTGCGCCAGCGTCGTCACCGCGCCGACCGGCACCAGCGACAGCGCCGACGACGCCAGCTCCCGATCTCGGTGCAGCCCCGCGACCGTACGTAGCAGCGCCCGGTCGTCACCCACCACCACCAAGCGCCGGGAACCCCTCCTGGCCAGGGCCCGGGAGAATTCCTCGGGCCCGTCCGGAAGGCACACCTTCACCGCCCCGTTGCCCCCGCACAGCACGTCTTTGGCGATCCGTACGGACTCCCCGTCGGTGTGTCGGGCGGCCGGATCGATCACCACCAGCAGGGGTCCTGCGCTCGGTACGTTCCGCGTGGCGGGCTCTGGAGCCGACACCTCGGTCCTTCCTCGGGTAGCATCTTTGTGCAAGAGCCCCTTGCGCTATTGCGCCAGGGGCTTCGTCTATTCCGGGGCACCGGTCCGACGGGTGCGGCCAACGAGGGTCGCCGGTGTGCGCTGCCGCGCACGCCCCTGACCCTGGACATGCCCCGCCCGGAAGGGGTGTACGCCTGTGCCCGCACTTGTGCTGCTCGGTGCTCAGTGGGGTGACGAGGGCAAGGGAAAGGCCACCGACCTGCTCGGTGGCTCCGTTGACTATGTAGTGCGCTATCAGGGCGGCAACAACGCCGGCCACACGGTTGTCGTAGGCGACCAGAAATACGCACTGCACCTCCTCCCCTCCGGCATCCTGTCCCCGGGGTGCACCCCGGTGATCGGGAACGGCGTCGTCGTCGACCCGGCCGTCCTGCTCTCCGAGCTGAGCGGACTCAATGACCGCGGCGTGGACACGTCCAAGCTGCTGATCAGCGGTAACGCTCACCTGATCACCCCTTACAACGTCACCGTCGACAAGGTGACGGAACGCTTCCTCGGTAAGCGCAAGATCGGCACCACGGGACGTGGCATCGGCCCGACCTACGCCGACAAGATCAACCGCACCGGCATCCGGGTCCAGGACCTCTACGACCAGTCGATCCTGGAGCAGAAGGTCGAGGCGGCCCTGGAGACCAAGAACCAACTCCTCGCCAAGGTCTTCAACCGGCGTGCGATCGACTCGGGCCAGATCGTCGAGGAGATGCTCACCTTCGCCGACCAGCTCAAGCCGTTCGTCGCCGACACGACCCTGATTCTGAACAACGCCATCGATGACGGCAAGGTCGTCCTCTTCGAAGGCGGCCAGGGCACCCTGCTCGACGTCGATCACGGCACCTACCCCTTCGTCACCTCCTCCAACCCGACCTCCGGTGGCGCGTGCACCGGCGCCGGTGTCGGACCGACGAAGATCAGCCGGGTCATCGGCATCCTCAAGGCGTACACCACCCGCGTCGGCGCTGGCCCGTTCCCCACGGAGCTCTTCGACGAGGACGGCGAGGCGCTGCGTCGCATCGGTGGCGAGCGCGGTGTGACCACCGGGCGCGACCGCCGCTGCGGCTGGTTCGACGCGGTCATCGCCCGTTACGCGACCCGCGTCAACGGCCTGACCGACTTCTTCCTCACCAAGCTGGACGTGCTCACCGGCTGGGAGCAGATCCCGGTCTGTGTCGCGTACGAGATCGACGGCCAGCGCGTCGAGGAACTGCCCTACTCGCAGACCGACTTCCACCACGCGAAGCCGGTGTACGAGTACCTGCCCGGCTGGTCCGAGGACATCACCAAGGCGAAGACGTTCTCCGACCTCCCGAAGAACGCCCAGGCGTACGTACGTGCCCTGGAGGAGATGTCCGGCGCCCCGATCTCGGCGATCGGCGTCGGCCCTGGCCGCGACGAGACAATCGAGATCAACTCGTTCATCTGACCCCTAACCGGGCAGCCGGGCGCCGGTGGTATCGATGCCGTGGCCGAAGCGGGAGTCCCGCTCCGGCCACGGCATCCGCGCGTGTGGGCGCGGTGCGCGTGACGTTGACTACGCTGGGCGGCAGGCGACGAAGGGGGAGGGCGAGACGGATGGCGGCGAGAAAGCCCCCGACCGAGCGGCAACGACGACTTGGCGCGGAGCTGCGCACGATGCGCGAGCACGCGGGCCTGTCGATCAATGATGCGGCCGTCATGCACGGCACCGATCGCACCAGCGTGACGAATGTCGAAACCGGCCGTGCTGGTGTCAGTACCGACCGGGTGCGAGTCTGGGCGGCTAACTACTCCTGCGCGGACTCGGCATACATCGACGCGCTCGCGGGCATGGCGAGGGAGCGCCGTGCGGGCAACACCAACTGGTGGGACGAGTACCGTGGCACGCTGCCTGCGGTGCTGCTGGATATCGCGGAGCTGGAGTATCACGCTGTAGCGATCCGTGCCGCGCAGCTGACGAACATGCCCGGCCTGCTTCAGCACGAGGATTACGTTCGGGCAGTCTTCGAGGAAGCGGTGGTTCCGCTTGCGCCTGCGGACTTCGAGCGGAAGCTCGCTTTCCGGCTGCGGCGCAGCGAGGTGATCGAGGGGCCGAGGGCCCTGCCGTGCACGTTCCTCGTGCACGAGGCCGCGCTGCGAATGCGGTTCGGCGGCCTGAAGGTCGTCCGGACCCAACTCGCCTACCTGCTGGAACAGTCCGAGAGGGAGAACGTGACTCTCCGCGTGCTCCCCTTTGAGGCAGGCGGCACCCCGCTGGCGGCTGGCTCGACGCAGTATGTACGGGGCCCGGTCCCGCGGCTCGACACGGTTCAGTCGGATACGCCGGTGGGGGTGTCGTTCCAGTCCGCCGAGGCCCATCTGGCGAACTACCGTGTCCTGTTGGACCGCATGGAAAAGAGGGCGCTCGCGCCGAAGCCGTCCCGTGACTTCATTCGCGAGCTGGCTCGGCAGCTGTGAGAGTGAGCAGAGTGGACATACCGTGGCGTAAATCCTCGTTCTCCGACCACCCCGACGGCGCTTGTCTGGAGCTCGCATTGCTGCGCGGCACCACCCTGATCAGGGAGAGCGACGAGCCAGACGTTGTCATCGAGGTAAGTTCAGGACGGCTGGGGGCGCTCTTGACGAGCGTCAAGGCGGGCGCGTTCAGCGCGGCGGACTAGGGCCTGCCCTCCGGGTGGACGGAAGGGCGGGCCTTTCATGACGCGCCCAGAGCGGCATATGCCATTCCACCCAGCAAGACGCAACATGTTGCGAATCGCATCACATTGGGCCTAGCGTGGGTGCAACCTCGCAGATTTGCACGCGAGTTGACGAAAGTAGCCCCGGCGGTGTCCTACCACCCCGGGGCTGGCCAACGCGTTACCCCAGACCAGGAAGCCAGGAAGCGAGCGTCAGCATGCTCCACCGTATCGGGCTCACCCTCCATCGAACAGTCACCCGCCTCCTCAACCTCCTCGCCCCGGCCAAGGGGCGGCGGCGCCGCCGTACGGCCACCCCAAGGGCCCGCACCGCGACCGGGCTGCCGCTGCGCATCCGCCGGATCATCCCGCCGCGCCTGCCCCGCCGGGACAGCAACCCCACCACCCCCGACACCACCACCCCCCACGCCGACGCCCCGATCCTCGACAGCCCCAGCCCCCTCGTACGCCCCTACCTCCTCGCCCATGAACAGCACGAGCGCCGTACCGCCCTCGCCCTCGCGCTCGACGGCGTCGATATCGGACCGTGGGTCATCCACGGGCACCCCATCGGCGCCCCCGGCATGCTGGGGGTGGCGGCGTGATGGCCCGACCCTCCCGTACCCCACGGGGGCCGCACATCAGCCGCGTACCCGGCAAACCCGTAGAGCGTGACGCGGACGGCCGCCTCACGATCCCCCTCTGGCTCCAGCAGGACGGCAGGTTCGGCACGGACCTGACCCTGCGCCTCACCCCCGCCGAAGCAGAGGCCCTGCACGCGCAACTCTGCTTCGCCCTGGACGCCGACCCCGTAACCACGCCACCCGGCGACCCCACGCCAGACTGCCGCAAGCCGACACGAGGCCCAACCGGGGTCCGCTGGCCGTAAATTCAGGCGCGGTCCGGGGACACATCCTCGGGCCGCGCCACCCGCCGTACGGAAGCGGCGGCCCTCACCAGGGGATGGTCAACCAGGGGCTCGCGGGGTCCGTCGTCAGGACGCGGTGGACCTCCAGGACCTCCTCGTACCACGTGCCGAACTCCTCTTCGTCGAAGTGGAGGCAGCGGCCGAGGGCGTACGCGGCGGAGAAGGCGGCCCACGAGCGGTAGTTGGCGCGGACGAGCTGACCGGCACGGATGACGGCGGACTCGGCCTCCGCGAGGGTGCCGTAGCGTGCGGCCAGGCCCCAACGGGCCATTCCGGCGGCGCGGCCGTAGTCCCAGGCCTCGACGGTCCGAATGTAGCCGTCTTCGGGCAGGAGGCCGTCGGCGCGGAAGCGGGCCTCGTAGCGGGTGATGCGGCCGATGAGCCGTTGCACACCGGTCACTTGCGACTCGAGTTCAGTCGGGGACGGCCCGCCGCCCTGGGTCACGCCGTCGGGGGTGAGGCGCGGCTGGGCGACCTCCTCGGCCCGGCGCCGTATGACGCGTTCGGCTGTCTCACGCCAGTGGTCGACGGACACGGGTCCGGCGAAGTCCAGGGCCATCGAACGGCGCAGCTGCAAGGCGAACTCCCAGACGCCGCTGACCATGTCAGCCCGCAGAAGCCGCTCCGTGCTGTCCAGCCACTGCTCGCGACTGGTGACGCCCCACCACCGCTCCAGGGTTGCCTTCTCGGCACCGTAGCCGTGGCCGTGGTAGGCCATCGAGTTCCAGAACTGACCGTTCTTCACGGAAATGTGCGCCCCTGCGGCCAACCCAAAGGCCACCGAACCCTGTTGAGGTCCGCCCACGTCGAGGGTGTGCACTGCCCCCGGGGCAAGGCCCCACTGCTCGGCCTTCGCGTCGTGGTGCTGCCACAGGGCCCGGCCCTCCGGGCTCGCGGGCATCACCACCTCACACGGCGTGCCCGGGTTCACGACGAGGTACGGCGGATCTCCGGGCTCCCACACACGGACGAACCAGCCCAGGTCGTGGGAGTTGTACACCGGGTCCGGGGCGGGTGCGGGCAGCATGCCGGGGGTGAACACGGCCACGCAACGCGACTGCGTCTGTGGGTTCCAGTACGAGTGGAAGAAGCACGAGCCCGCTTCGACGGCCGCCCGGCTCTGCGCCATGTACAGGCGTGATCGTGCGATGAGGTCGTAACACCTGGGCCAGTCACCACGCTGCCGCGCCTCGTAGAGCTCGCGCTCGACGGCGCTCGGCGCTTGCCAACCGCCTTGCGTCGCAGGCTGCGGCGCCCCTCCGTGACTCACCGACAGGTCCATGCACAAGATCGTACGAGGGGGTCATGCAACGCCATGCGAGGGGTCGAACCTGGACGGAGCCGGTGGTCCGCCATCGTCTTCATGGCAGGACTTTGGAACAGCCCTTCTGGGGCCTCGAACTGCTTAAGTCACGGCCATTAGGCTACGCGGTGCCACGAAGTGGGCCGAATCTTGACGGCGCCCGATGGTTTCCTTGATCCTCAAACCACTCACACTTGGCAGCCTGCACATACCCCTCGCCGTCATTCAGCAGAAAAACAGACCCTCTTGATGGTGTAACACCTTGATTGTCAAGGAAATCTACACCATCATCGTGGTTCAACTGGTGAATTGTGAGGCCTTCATAGGTCGGTCGCAAATGAAGAATTTCCACCGCAGGGAAAAGGATGTCGATGCGCGTATCGTAGAGCTGTGGGTCAACACTCCTGAGCAAAAGCACCGAATGGCTGACCGAATACTGCCAGACCTGAAATTCGCGATTCCAACCGGCGATCTTACTCAAGCTAACTCCCAGGCTTTGGAAATGACGGCGGTTCCGGGACGGTTACCCTCTTCCCGTCTTCGTAGAAGGTAATGCTATCCCATTCGCGATCTCCGAGCCGGACTGCCTTACCTACGTGGTACATCTCACGCTCAGTTGCCCACCAGTTGTCACCCATACCCGCCTTGTAAGCGTCCATGAACTTCTGTGACGGGTTCGCCCCGTCAAACCCGTCGAGTGATATATGCAGGCGAACATCTGGGTTATGTGCGGCCGCCCTGACGTCTGCCTCAAAGTCTGTCCAGTTATCGAGGTAATGTGTGAAATTGTTCCTCTCTGCGAATTCTCGCAACCCCTTCTTTCTGATTCCCAGGGCAACGTTATTTGGGCAAGCGTCGGGCGCCAGACCGAGTTGGTCAGTCCATGTGTGGGGGTTAAGAACGTACGCCGCTGGATTGGGTGCGGGAGAGAGGCCGAGGGGGTCGGAACTGAAATAGCGCGCGACCTCAGGGTCATAGTGCCGGAAGTAGTTGTAGTGGAGGCCGGTTTCTGGGTCGAAGTACTGGCCTGGGAAGCGGAGGGGTGTGTAGGCGCTGCTGGTGCTGGCCCAGGTCGTTGTTCCCCAGAGGGTGCTGCGGGTGCGCCAGGCGACGTGGCCGGCCTCGTCGACGAGTTCGTTCGGCGTGCCGATCAGGTCTGTGACGATGGCGAAGAAACGTTCGTCGATCGCTTCTTGGGGCGCGTCGGTCGCGAGGATGCGTTCTGTCTGGGCCAGGGGGCGTAGGCCCTGGTGGTCCCAGGTGAGCGCGACCGGGTTCGGCAGGGACTCGCTCTGGGTCGTTTCCTCGCAGAGTGTTGTGCCGTCCCAGGTGAAGGTGACCTGTTCCAGGACGGTGGTGCCGTCGGCTGCGGCGAGGCGTTGTTTGGAGATGCGCCGCCCGAGGGCGTCGTAGGCGTAGCGCCAGACCGTCCCGTCTGGGGTGGTGACCGAGCGCATGCGGTCTTCGGCGTCCCATTCGTAGCGCCAGGTGTCCGGTTTGCGGGATAGGCGGGTTTTCTGGCGGAGGGTGATGCGGCCGAGGGCGTCGTGTTCGTAGCGGATGGTGCCCGCGCGGGTGAGGGTCGTGCCGGTGTAGTCGCGGGTTCCGGTCGCCTCCTGGCCCGGGTGGGGCGTCGGCCAGGAGGCCTGTGTCTGGTTGCCCGCCTCGTCGTAGGCGTAGCGCTCTGTCCAGTTCGCGGCGTGTACGGCGGTGACGCGGCCTGCTGCGTCCAGGTCGAAGGTTTTCGTGCCCGCGAGTTGGTCGTTGAGGGCGGTGAGGTTGCCGTCGGCGCGGTAGGTGTAGTCGCGGCGCTGGATGCTGCGGCCCGCGCCCGTGACCTGCTGGGTGGTGAGGCGGCCCATGGGGTCGTACTGGGATGCCAGGGTGACTGTGTCGCCGATGTGGCGGGTGGTTTCCTGGCCGGACGCGTCGTGTTCGAAGGTGAGCGTGCGGCCGGAGGTGGTGAGCGACTCTCGGCGCCCTGCGGCGTCGTAGGTCCAGGCGCTGACCGCGCCGGTGGGGGTCGTACGGCCGACCCGGCGACCGAGCGCGTCGTACTCGTACGACATCGTGCGGCCGTTGACCGTCTCGGACTTGAGGCGGCCGTAGCGGTCGCGGAGGTAGGTGACCGTGGCGTCCGGGTTGATGGCTTCCGCGAGCTGGTCGGTGAAGTCGTAGGCGAACGTCGTGACGGTCCCGGCCGCGTCCTTGCGGACGATGCGGTCCAGCTCGTCGCGCTCGTACCGGATCGTCTGGCCGAGCGCGTCGGTGCGGGAGGCCAGGCGGCCTGCCGTGTCCCGCTCGTAGGTCAGGGTCCGGTCGTCGAAGTCCGTCTCGGAAATGAGGTGTCCGGCCGCATCGTATCCGTAGTCCCAGGTCAGGCCCTGCGGGTTGCGGACTTGGGTGAGACGCAACTCGTGGTCGTGGGTGAACTCGTAGCGCACGCCGTCCGGGCCGGTGCGGGCGCTCATGAGGTCGAAGTGGGTGTACTCGAAGCGGGAGACGGCGCCCATCGGGTCGGTGTGGGTGAGGCAGTTGCCCTCGCCGTCGTACGTCCACGACTGCTCGCTGCCGTCGGCGTCGACGCGGCGGGTGAGCTTGCCCTCCGGGGTCCACTCCAGGCGCGTGAGCGCGCCGAGCGGGTCGGTCAGGGCGGCCGGGCGGCCGAAGGCGTCGCGGTCGATGAGGGTGGTCGCGCCGAGCGGGTCGGTGACGGCTACGGGCAGCCCGGCCGGGTCGGTGCGGATGCGGGTGGTGTGGCCGAGTGTGTCGGTCACGGTGGTGAGGTGACCGGCCTCGTTGTAGGTGTAGCGGGTGACGGCCCCGGAGGGGGCGGTCACGCTGACGCGGTTGCCCCGCTCGTCGTACTCCTGCCGGACGGCGGTCCGGTCGGGGTTGACCACGCGGACCGGGAGGCCGAGGGGGTTGTACTCCGCTTTCGCCTCGCGCCCGTCGGGCCGTACGGCCGTGGTCAGGCGGCCGGACGCGTCGTACTCGAACCGGGCCGTGCGGCCGAGGGGATCGGTCCGGAGCAGCAGCCGGTTGTAGCGGTCGTGCTCGTAGCGGGTGACGGCGCCGAGCGGGTCGGTCTCCTGGACGACCTGGTGGACGTCGTTCACGACGTAACGGTGGGCCGCGCCGTCGGGCGTCGTCGCCGTGGTGAGGCGAAGGCCCGTCGCCGGGTCGGCGTCGCTGTAGTCGAGGCGCAGGGTCATATGGCCCGCCGCGCCGCCCTCCGCGACGCACCGGTCCTGGTCGTCGTACTCGTATGTGTAAGCGCTGCCGTTGCTGTCCGTCCAGGACGTGACGCGCCCGCGCTCGTCGTACGTGAACCGCAGTGGCAGACCGGAGGAGTTGGTGACCGAGGTGAGGTGGCCATCGGTGTAGCCGTAGCGCAGGATCTCTTGATCGGAGCTGTCGGAGCTGTCCGAACCGTCCGGGGCCGCGCTCGCCAGGTGCAGGGCGGTGATGCGGCCCTCAGCGGTCGTGAACTTCAGGTGGTAGCCGCCGTGGTGGACGATCGAGGCCGGGGCCCCCGATTCGTCGTACGCGAAGGTGATCCAGTTGCCGTTGCGGTCGTCGATCTGCGCGAGGAGCGCTACGCCCTCGTCGTACGGGGTGAAGTGCGAGACGCGGCCGGTGTCCGGGTCGGTGACGGTGTAGTCACCGTCGGGGCTGCGGTCCAGGGGCCAGCGCGGGCCATGGCTCGGCATGACGGGGACGCCGGGCGCGGGGTGCGGATAGCGCAGCAGCAGGCCGTCCTCACACACGAACACGACGCCCTCGGGGCCCATCTCCACCCGCTGGTCGGCGGTGGAGGACCAAGAGGGGCCGAACCACCGACCGGCCCGGTAGTCGGAGGCCACCCGGCGACCGAAGATGACAGGGAGCGTGCCGGGAAGCACGATGTCCGTCTGCGGCAGGAACATCCGGCCGGTGGCGAGGTCGATCGGGTCCGTGTTCCCGCTCTCGACCTTCTTCCTGGATTCGCGCGGCGGATCGGCGTTGGCGGCCTTCTGTGCCGCGCTCTCGGTGGCGTCCTTGGTCGTGTGCCGGAGGGTGCTGCGCAGCCCTCCGCGTGCGAGGCCTGTTCCCTTGGTGCCGAAGAGTTCGGGGATGAGGCGGCCGAGGAACTCGGAAGGGTCGCCCTTGGCCGCGTCCCAGGCGGCCTTGAGGGCCCGGTCCGGATTGGCGGCGGTGGAGGCGAGTCCGGCGAGCGTGGTGTTGACGCCCTTGGCGTACTCGGCGGGGTGGGTCAGGTTGTACGCGTCCATCGGGTTGAGCGACCGGACGGTGTTGAGCAGGCCCGCGGTGCCCTTGGCCGCGCCGCCGAGCAGGTGCATGCCCTCCACGTTCGCCGCCGCTGTCCGGCTCTCGAACTCGGCCTTCAACTTGTCCAGGCCGGTGGGCTCCTCCGGAGCGTGCGCCATCGCCGCCGTGACGGCCGTCTTCGCGGCTTTGGCAGCCTCGTTGCGTGTCTTACGGGCATCGGCGAGGATCTCCCGGGCCCTGGCCCGCTTGGCCTTGCCCGGGTCGGAGTACTCCCCCGGATGTGGCAGCGGACTGTCCCCGTTCCGGGCCGCGTTGTAGGCGTCGACCTTCTTGTTGTACGTCTTCTCGGCCGTCCGGGAGTCGTTCTCGCCCTCCCGGTAGAGGGCGATCGCCTCCCGCGCCTTGCCCTGCGCGCTCACCACGGCCTTGGAGTACGTCTCCAGCGCCTTGGCCGCGTCCTCGCACGCGTCCGCGGCCCGCAGCCAGTCCTTCGGCATCGGCTCGAACTTCTTGCGGAACGTCCCGGCCGCCTCGCCCTTCCAGTGGCCCGCGTCGAGCTTCCGCAGCCCGCCGCCGACCAGATCGAACGCCTTGTGGAAGTCCCGCAGGTTCTTCACCGTGGCGGCGATCTTCTCCGGGTTGCCGTGGACTAGTTCGTTCGCTTCCTCGGTCTGCCCGAGCTGCTGCTCGTCGACGTCCGCGCCGAGTGAGGACGCGGTCTCGTCACCCCAGTCCTCGACCGCGTCCGCCCAGTCGTCCGCACCGACTTTCTCCAGGCCGTCCCCGACCTTGTCGGTGACCTTGTCGACGCCCTCGCCGACCAGTTCCTTGCTCTTGTCGATGCCCTGGTCGACCTTGTCGACCACCTTGTCGCCGATCTTGTTCGCAAGATCGCCGACAACCCCGAAGTCCGCCATCAGCGGCTCTCCCCCCACCGCGGCTGCTCAGCCTGGTCAACCGTGGCCTGATCGGGATCGAGGGCCTCCTTCGCGTGCTCGTCGAACCTGTCACGCGCCTCTGGGTCCACCATCCCCGAACGTTCCATCGAGTCGAGCATCGCGTCCCCGACGTCATACGTGGTGTTCTTCCAGGTCTGCTTGATCTCTTGATTGGCTTCCTTGAACGACTCCGGGCTGTAGTCCGGGTTGTCCCACGCGCGCTGGTCGCGGATCGTGTCCCAGCTCATTTTCTTGACCTCGTCCTCGGACAGGTGCGGATTGCCGTTGGCGGAATTGACCACGATCTTCAGGGAATCCTTGACGTACCGCTCCTGCTCCGCGAACGACCCCACCGACAACCCGAGCGCCTGAGCGACCACGTTGCCCTTCAGGGTCAGCGCCTGAACGCCCCACTCCCACCGGTCGCAGAACGTCCCGAACTCGGACGCCAGCCCGCCGTGCCCCAACTCCAGCCCAGACAGCGCCAGTTCCGAGAACCCGCGGCCGACCGTTGACTCGCCGATCATGCCGAGGTCCTTCATCTCCGAATGCGCCAGGCTGATGCCCTTCGCGATGTCCGCCAGCGCCCCCGGCGGCACATGGATATCCGCGTTGCTCTCCGTCACTCCGTCCCCCCGTGCGCCCTGTGCGTTCCGTGCTCGCCGTGCTCGCCGTGCTCGCCGTGCTCGCCGTGCTCGCCGTGCGGCTCGTGTTGTCCCTGCTCCCCGAGATCCACCGCGACCTCGTCCGGCACGATCCCTGGCACAGGCGGGAACACCACGCCGTCCTCGCTACCCGCGTCCACCGCCACCCCCGCAGGCCCCGGCAGCATCGGCACCATCACATCCAGCAACCGCGCACCCAGGATCGTGCGGTACGTCCACTCCCGCCCCGCGTCCCCCTGCAAGACCGCGAAGCGGGCCAGCGCTTCCTCGTCCGAGAACGCGCAGATCCACCGCACACCGCCGAAGTCCGCCGTCCACAGACTGTCGTGCGCGTCGAAGGGCACCAGCACCGCCGTCCGCCGAAATTCCCCCAGCAGCCGAGCAAACTCCCGCCGTCCGGCGGCGAGTTCGTCAACCGGTGTCGCGGTCGTTCCAGCCGTCGACTCGGCCGGCGGCATGGCGGTTGCCGGTGCGTCCGACGGCTGCTCAGTCGGTGCGGCAGGCAGCGGTACGTCGACCAGGTCAGCCAGGTCAGCCAGGTCAGCCGGATCAGCCGGATCAGCCGGATCAGCCAGATCGGCCAGATCGGCCAGCCTCGAACGGCGAGCCTTCGGTATGTCTTCCCCGTGCTCAGTCACCGCCGCATGCTGTCACGCGCACATTCCCACGAGCAACGAACAAAAGGCTGATTACCGGTACATGGGGCAGTGGGAAGGCGCGGGTCGGCGGGATAGTGGCGCAGGCGGGCGACGCGTGGTGAACACGGAGGCTTGCATCGGTGGCGAGAGGGCCGCCGTACCGAGCGGCAGCGGCAGCGGCGGCTCGGCGCGGAGCTGCGCAAGGTACGGGAGCCCGTGGGGCTCTCGAACGGGGGGCCTCGGTGCTGGCCGTGGACCTGGCCCGGGGCCCGGACGTCAGCGGCTGGCTGGTTCTCGCCCCAGGCGGTGGAGGGTTGGGGCGCTCAGTTCCCCGGCAGCGGGATCAGCTTCAGCGGGGTGGCGCCCTCCTCGGTCGGGAAGCCGAGCCGCAGGGCGCCTCCGCTCCCGCTCCCGCCCTCGTCGGCGTGCGTGTACGTGTGGACCGGGCCCGTCGCGTCGCAGTCGCCGTCGGACTTGGTGGCGTCCAGTTCGTACGGGCCGAATACCAGCCCCTCGTCGCTGACCGAGGCCAGCACCTCGGTCCACTCGCAGTGCGTTCCGCGCTGGGGCTCGGAGGTCGTTCTCGCCGCCGTGTCGCCTGCCTTGCCCCGGACGATCGTGATGCGCAGCTTCTCCGACGCGAGGTCGCTGTCCGCGCTGGTCCATGTTCCCACGTACGCGTCAGGCACCTGGGTGTGGGCCGCGGACACGGGCCGGAACCGCGCGCTGTACTTGCCGTCTTCCGTCCGCCAGTCGAGGTCGCCGTCGTTCCGGGTGGTCAGCTCCTGCCGCCCCAGCGCGATGCAGGAGCCCTCCGGGATGCTGCGCTCGATCCGCGCCGGGCCGAGGGTCATCTGCTTCAGGCCGGTCTCCCGGAAGGTGCCGCCCGAGTAGTAGCCGCTGGAGCCCGTGCACAACGCCTGACTCCCCAGCGAGAGGAACGCGACGACCGGGGCCGGGTGCACGCCCTCGGTGACCTCGATGCGCGCGTACACCTCCCCTGCCGAACCCGCCGTCCCGCCCGTCTCCTTGACCTCGCCCTCCCATGTCCCGAGGAACTCCCGCGGTACGTCACTCGCCCCGCCCGCGCCCCCCGCGCCCCGCTCGCTGCTCGCCCCGTTCGAGCCGCCGTCGTCCTCCCACGGCCGTACGGTGAGCAACGCCGCGCCGGTGACGACGAGCGCGGCGACAACGGCTGAGGCCACGATGATCCGCGCCCGGCGCGGGCGGTTGGGGCGGGGCGGCTGGAGCGGCTGGAGCGGATGGGGCGCGGGGGTGCCGAAGCCGGGGGTGGGGTGGGGCGCGGAAGTCGGGGTCGGGGTCGGAGGGGGATGTGGGGTGGCCGGTGTCTCGGGGGCGGTGCGGTCCCCAATCCGGTCCTGGGGCTGGAGTTGGGGCTGGGCTTGCAGCCTGGTCCGGGGGTCTCCCTCCAGGTCCAGCAACTCCGCCGCGTGCCGCCCCAGTTGCTCAAGCAGCGCACTCGGAAGCCACGGCCCGCTCGGGCCCACCTGGGTGCGCGCGGCGACCTCGTCAGGGGTGGGCCGCGCGGCCGGGTCCTTCGCCAGACAGTCCCGTACGAGCCCGAGCAGCGCGGCCGGGACCCCGGACAGGTCCGCCTCGCCCTCCGCGACCCGGAACAACTGCGCGTGCGGCCCGCTGTCGAAGCTGCCGAACGGCGGCCGCCCGGTCGACGCGTACGCCAGCACCGAGCCGAGGCAGAACACATCGCCGGCCGGGGTGAGTTCGTCGCCGCGCACCTGCTCGGGGGACATGAAGCCGGGCGACCCGATCACGATGCCGGTACGGGTGAGGCCGCCCGTGGCCACGTCCAGCGCGCGAGCGATGCCGAAGTCAATGAGGCGTGGTCCGTCGATCGTGACGAGGACGTTCGACGGCTTGAGGTCCCGGTGGATCAGCCCGGCGCCGTGGACGGCCGTCAGCGCGAGGGCGAGGCGGTTGGCCAGGACCCGTACGGAGTCCTCGGGCAGCGGGCCGAAGTCCCGGGCTACGACGGTGTGGAGGGAGGGGCCCGGGATGTAGCGGGTCGCCACCCACGGCAACTCGGCCTCAGTGTCCGCGTCCAGTACGGCTGCCGTCCACGCGCCGCCGACCCGCCGCGCGGAGTCGACCTCACGCGCGAAGCGCTCCCGGAACTCGGGCTGCCCGGCGAGTTCGGCCCGTACGACCTTGAGCGCGACGGTCCGCCCGCCCTCGGACCGGGCCAGATAGACCCGCCCCATGCCGCCGGTGCCGAGACGGCCGAGCAGCCGGTAGGGGCCGAGGCGGACTGGGTCATCCCTCGTGATGCGTTCCATGAGTTCTCCCCCGGTCTGGTACGGCCCCGCTTCGGCCAAGTTAAGGCCACGGCGGCCCGGGGGTAAGGCGAACGGCCTACCTCGTGTAGGTGAGCGGCACCCCGCCGCTGCCTACCAACTCCCGTACCAGCGTGCCGTTGCCCGGCATCCGCAGTTGGCTGACCGGGCCCGGCTTGCAGGTCTGCGGACTGCCCCGCACGACCCGCGAGGGACTGAACTCGAGGCTCGTCGTCCCCGCCGACCTGAGCGACGCCTGCCAGCGGCAGTCGTAGTTCGGGCCGGTCCCGACGAGGTTCATGACGGTGTCGCCCGTGGCGCCCTGAACGATCGTCATGACCCGCGTGTTGGTGCCGCCCTGCGCCTGGAAGCTGGACCGCCAGACGCCGAGGAAACGGGCGGGTATGTCGCCCTCTTCCTCATCGTCCTCGCCGCTGATGGTGGTGGGCGGTGAGGCGTCGGGGGTCGCGGACGGTCCGGAGGGCTGGTCGGAGGACGCGGGCGGGGCTGTGGACGGCTGGTCCTGCCCCTGGTTTTGGGCCTGGTCCTTCCCCTGCTGGCCTTGCTGCTGGCCTTGTGGCTTGATGCCGTCCCCCTTCATCACCGCGTACACCGTGCCTCCCGCTCCGAGCGCGACGACCACGGCCACGGCGAGCAACAGCGCCGTCGTCCGCCCGTTGCGGCGCGGCGGGAGGGGTTGGCCGTAGGAGAGCGTGGGCTGGTAGGGGTAGGCCGCGGGGGGTGCCTGCGGGGCGGCGGGGGGTGGCGGCGGGGCGATCAGCGTCGGTGGCACGGGGGGTGCCTCCGCCGTCCCCTCGGCCCCGGCCCCGGCCCCGGGACCAGCCCCGGCCTCGCCCACGGCCCCGCTCTCACCCTCACGGTCGCCCTTGTGCTCTGAGTGCTCCGGGTGCTCCGGGTGCTCCACCTCCAGCAGTCGCACCGCATGCCGCCCCAGCTGGGCAACCAGCGCCCCCGGCAGCCACGGCTCCCGGGTGCGGCCCTCGCCCACCGCCTTCTCCGCGCCCGTACGCTCCAGGAGTTCGGCCAGCGAGGGACGGTCGGCCGGGTCCTTGGCCAGGCAGGGCAGCACCAGGTCCTGAAGGCCTTCGGAGAGGCGGGAGAGGTCGGGGTCCTCCTGGGCGATACGGAACAACTGCGCGTGCACGCCGCTGGCCTCCGCGCCGAACGGCAGCACGCCGGTCCCCGCGAAGGCCAGCACGGACCCCAGACAGAAGACGTCGCAGGCCGGGGTGATGCGGTCGCCGCGTATCTGCTCGGGGGCCATGAAGCTGGGGGAGCCCACCAACGCGCCGGTGTGGGTGAGGCCGTCGGCCGTCGAGGTCTCCAGGGCGCGGGCGATACCGAAGTCGATGACGCGCGGGCCGTCGATCGTGATCATGATGTTGGACGGCTTGAGGTCGCGGTGGATCAGGCCCGCCGCGTGGATGTCCTGTAGCGCCCGGACCAGACCCGCGGCGAGCGTACGTACCGAGGACTCGGGCAGTGGCCCGTGGTCGTGCGCGACGACCCGGTGCAGCGAGGGGCCCGCCACGTAGCCGGTGGCGACCCAAGGGACCGCGGCCTCGGTGTCCGCGTCGAGTACCGGCGCCGTCCAGGCTCCGCCCACCCGCCGTGCCGCCGCGACCTCCTGCCGGAAGCGGGCCCGGAACTCCTCCCGCTCGGCGAGTTCGGTCTGAACGACCTTGAGCGCGACGGTCCGCCCGCGTTCCGAACGGGCCAGATAGACCTGCCCCATGCCGCCCGCGCCGAGTCGGCCGAGCAGGCGGTACGGCCCGATGGCAGACGGGTCCCCAGGGCTCAGCTTCTCCATTGACGATGTCCCTCCCCCGCACTGCCCCTCACGAGGTCGAGGATAGTCCGGGGGAGCACGGCGGCCCTCTACGGTTCGGTAACGGCTGCCGTCCGCGCTTACGTGTCTGCCTTGGCTTTCGCTTCGGCTTTCCCTCCGGCTTTCGCTTCGGCATTCGCGTCAGCTTGCGCGTCGGCTTTCGCGTCGGCCTCCGCCAGCGAGTCCATCGCCCCGGACAGCCGCTCCAGCACCCGCACCGTCTCCGCGAACTCCGCCGCCCCCAGCTCCGCGGCCAGCCGCCGCGCCAGCTCCGCGTGGCCGGGTGCGATCCGCGCGATCGCCGCGCGGCCCTCGTCGGTCGGGGTGAGCAGCTTGGCGCGGCGGTGCGCCGGGTTGGGGACGTACGCGGCGAGCCCCTTGCCGACGAGCAGATCGGCGATGCGCTGCACACTCTGCCGGGTGATACCCATCGCGCGGGCGATCCCCGCGACGGTCCCCGGCTCATGCAGTACGGCGCCGAGCACCTGCCACCACGCGGCGGTCAGGCCCGCGGGCCGGGCCAGCCGCTCGGATACGGCCAGGAACTGCCCGTTCAGCCGGAAGACACCGAGCGCGGTCCGGCTGAGGGCCTCGCCTTCCTTCACTGGGCTGCCGCCTCCCGCTCCGTCTGGGCCGCCGCGAGGATCTCGTACGCCGTCGCGTCCGAGTCGTGGAACAGCCGGTACCAGGCGTCCAGCACCTCGCCCTCGTACACCCCGAGCCGCGCGAGGATCTCGCGGGCGAACGCGACCGGCTCGGTCCCGCCCGCCGTGATCAGGTCGCCGTCGGTCACGGCGTCCGTCTCGACGTACTGTTCGCCGCCCTTGTAGCCGGTGGCCGCCAGGTAGAAGGAGACGTTGCTCGTGTGCGGCCGGTCGTCGAGCAGTCCCTCGCGGGCCAGTCCCGCGGTGGCGCCGCAGATCGCGGCGGCCGGGACGCCCGCGTCGAGGAAGGTGCGGGCCAGCCGGGCGAAGGGCAGGAGCGCGTCGCCCTCATCGCTGTCCCACAAGTCGGCCCCGGTGAGGATCAACAGCGCCGCGTCCTCGGGGCGTACGTCCGCGATCGCGAGGTCGGGCTGGACGTGCAGCCCGCCGATGGTGGTGACCGGGTCGAGGCTCAGTCCGACCGTACGGATCTGATAGCCGCCGCGGGCGAGCTCGGCGGTGGCGTGCCCCGACTCCCAGTCGGCGTAGGTGTCGTAGACGGCGACGTACACGGTCTTGCGGTGGGCGTTGCTCATGATGGCTGCCTTCCGTATCCCCGATATCCCCGATATCCCCGATGTGATGTAAGCATGCTGTCAAATAGACAGCATGCTGTCAAGAGAGAGTGGGTGCGGCGGGCGCGACATGGCCCGACACTGTGTCGGGCGACGACACGGCACCGCAGACAGGGCGCCGATGTTTTGTCCGCATCCCGGACGCTTACCCTCGCGCCATGACCCCTCATCGCGTTCCCGTCGGCCCTGCCGATCCCGCTGACCCCGCGAAAGGCGCAGCCGTCAAGGCCGCCGACCGCGCGCATGTCTTCCACTCCTGGTCCGCTCAGGAGCTGATCGATCCGCTCGCCGTGGCCGGTGCCGAGGGCGTGCACTTCTGGGACTACGAGGGCAACCGCTACCTCGACTTCACCAGCGGCCTCGTCTACACCAACATCGGCTACCAGCACCCCAAGGTCGTCGCCGCGGTGCAGGAGCAGGCCGCGAAGATGACCACCTTCGCGCCCGCCTTCGCCATCGACGTACGCTCCGAGGCCGCGCGGCTGATCGCCGAGCGGACCCCCGGCGACCTCGACAAGATCTTCTTCACCAACGGCGGCGCCGAGGCCGTCGAGAACGCCGCCCGGATGGCCAGGCTGCACACCGGCCGTCCCAAGATCCTCAGCGCCTACCGCTCGTACCACGGCGCGACCTCCACCGCGATCAGCCTGACCGGCGACCCCCGGCGCTGGGCCTCGGACACGGGCGCCTCCGGCGTCGTCCGCTTCTGGGCGCCGTTCCTCTACCGCTCGGCGTTCTACGCGACCACCGAGGCCGAGGAGTGTGAGCGCGCACTCACCCACCTCGAGGACATCATCGCCTTCGACGGTCCGGGCTCGTTCGCCGCGATCATCCTGGAGTCGGTGCCGGGCACGGCCGGGATCATGGTCCCGCCGCCGGGCTACCTGGCCGGAGTACGGGAGATCTGCGACCGGTACGGCATCCTGCTCATCCTGGACGAGGTGATGTCGGGCTTCGGGCGCACCGGCGAGTGGTTCGCCGCCGACCACTTCGACGTCGTCCCCGACCTCCTCACCTTCGCCAAGGGCGTCAACTCCGGGTACGTCCCGCTGGGCGGCGTGGCGATCTCGCCCGCCATCGCGGAGACGTTCGCCAGGAAGCCGTACCCCGGCGGACTCACCTACTCCGGCCATCCGCTCGCCTGCGCGGCCGCGGTCGCCACGATCAACGTGATGGAGGAGGAGGGTGTCGTCGCGCACGCCGCGCACCTGGGCGCCCACGTCATCGGCCCTGGGCTGCGGGAGCTCGCCGCGCGCCACCCGTCGGTGGGCGAGGTGCGCGGCCTCGGCGCGTTCTGGGCCCTGGAGCTCGTACGGAACCGGGAGACCCGCGAGCCACTGGTCCCGTACAACGCGACGGGCGAGGCGAACGCCCCGATGGCGGCCTTCGCGGCGGCCTGCAAGCGCGGGGGTCTGTGGCCGTTCGTGAACATGAACCGCACGCATGTGGTCCCCGCGTGCAACATCACGGAGTCGGAGGCGAAGGAGGGCCTGTTCCTGTTGGACGAGGCCCTGTCGGTAGCGGACGAACACGTCGCGTAGCCAGCGGCCACCGTAGGCGGGGCGGGCCGGGACGGGCCGGGGCAGGTCGGGGCGGGGCAGGCGGGGCGGGGGGCAGGACCCCGCCCCGCCCCGGCCACGTAGGCTGACCATTCAGCCAGCCACCAGCGCCACCAGAGCGCCACCGGCGCCACCAGCCAGCCACCCGGCGAGAGGGGGACACCTTGCGCGCCACCGACCGAACCGCCACCACCAGCCCCGGTGTCACCCGCAACACCCTCCGCCAGCAACTGGCCGACGCCCTCCGCGACGAAATCCTCGCCGGACGCCTCCACCCCGGCCAGGAATTCACGGTCAAGGAGATCGCCGAGCAGTACGGAGTCTCCGCGACCCCCGTCCGCGAGGCCCTGGTGGACCTCTCCGCGCAGGGCCTGCTCGACTCCGTCCAGCACCGCGGCTTCCGCGTACACGAGTACTCCGTAGCCGACTACCGCAGCATGGTCGAGGCCCGCCGACTCGTCGCCGAGGCGATCTTCCGAGGCATCGCCGAACGCGGCCCCGCCGACACCGGCGACCAGCTCGCCTCCGTCCGCCGCCGGGCCCTGGAGGCCCAGCGCGCGGCCACGGTCGGCGACCTGGATGTCCTGGTCGGCTACGACCTCAGCTTCTGGCGCGAACTGAGCTCCCTCTTCGGCAACCCGTACCTGACCAACTTCCTGCATCGCCTACGCATCCAGGCCTGGTCCTACGTTGTCCCCCACCTGCGCCGCGCCCCCGACCTCACCGGCCGCCTCTGGAACGGCCACACCGAACTGGTAGACGCCGTACTCCGCCGTGACGCCCTCACCGCGTCCGCCCTGGTCACGACGTACAACAACCACGCTCTCACCCTGGCCGAAGAACTCTCCACCTAGCGCGGCCCAAGCCCAGCCCCAGCCCACGTAGCTCCGCTGCCCTGACCACGCAGACAGAAGGCGACCCCTGTGAGTTCCGACGCGCCCTGGCCCGGCACTGGCCACCAGCCCGAGCCCGAGCACCACCCCCACCCCCATCCGCACCCGCACTCGCACCCTCCGCATGCCGCCGAACAACCAGGCTGGCAGGGCTGGACGTTGCCCTCAGCGTCCCAACTGCCTCCGCCGGGGCCCGCTCCCCGGCCCGGGCCGGTTCGGGCGCCGTCCGGGTCCCACTACCACGAACTGGGGCGTAACGGGCATGGCGGCAGGTTCGCGTGGCTGGGCGAACTGCTGGCCGTCCTGGGGCTGTTCGTGGTGGGAGTGCTGGGTGTCTTCGTGGTCGGGGCCGTCATCGCGGCCGTGCTGGACGTCCAGGCCGCATCGGACAGCGATGCGATCTTCGCGGACCCGCTCGCGGAGCTGGCGTTCCTGCTGATCGTCATCGTGGTCGGGCTTCCCGTGGTCCTCGTCGGTGCCCGGCTGTTGGGTAACCGGCCGTTCGGCACGGTCTCGTCGGTGGCTGGCCGGTTGCGCTGGGGTTGGCTGGGGCGTTGTGCCGCGGTGGCCTTTCCGCTGATCGTCCTCCAGATCGGTTTGCTGGTCGCGTGGACCTGGAACTCCGAACCGCTGGCGGAGGAGGGGCAAGGCTTCCCGGGCTGGTCCGAGTTCGTCCTGAGCCTGGCCGTGCTGGGCGCGCTGGTGCCGTTCCAGGCCGCCGCCGAGGAGTACGTGTTCCGGGGCTGGCTGGTCCAGGTGATCGGCCGGGCCGTGCGTTCCCCGTGGCCGGGCATTGTGGTGGCGTCGCTGCTGTTCGCCACCGCTCACGGTTTCGGCGAACTCTCCGGCTTCGCCTTGCTGCTGTACTCGGCGCTGTGGTGGGGCTGGCTGGTGATCCGTACCGGTGGCTTGGAGGCGGTGATCGCCTTGCACGTCGCCAACAACCTAGTGGCCTTCGGCCTGGTGGCCGCGGTCGGTGACCTCTCCAGCAGTGAGACGGCGGCTGACGCGCCGTGGCAGGCGCTGGTCCTCGAGCTTGTCTTCGCCCCGCTCTACTGCCTGATGATCGCGCGGCTGGCGGACCGCCGGGCCGTGGCCCAGCGGAGTGCGTGAGGACTAAGAGGAGTAAGAGGACTGCCGTTTGAACGCGCTGTGCGCGGGGGCAGATGGGTGGGGTGGGGGCGGACTACGCTGCACACACTGCTTGTTGCACTCCGCTCAGCCGAAGTGAGGAGTTCCCTTGGCCTGTGACCTGTGGCTTGTCCCCCTGGTCGATGTGCTGTGCCACAGCGCGGACAACCCCTTCGCCGAGGAGCTCGCGCTCTACGACAAGGCGTTGGGTGACGCCGGTCTGCCCCCTGTGCCCGTCTACGCGTACATGCCTGGCCTCTCTGGGGACGTCGCCCCCGTTGCGGGCTTCGACTACGACGCGCTGCATTTCCTGCGCCGTGCGTACCTCCTCCAGATCTGTGGCCTCCCCGTCACCCCCGTAGACGAACTCGGCGGTGACTACGAACAGCTCCTGGAGATGTTCGAGACCACGGCCCAGCAGTCGCATCTGGTCTGGCACTACGACCACGCGGGCGCGTACGTCCCGGTCGAGTTCCCGCACCCGCTCTCCAACGACGAACTCCTCGCGGGCGGCGGCCCGCTCGGCTCCTCGCACACCCTCCTGCGTGAGCTGGAGTACGTGGGCCCCGCGATCGGCATCGACCCGGCCAACCCGCCGGTGGCCCCGGCCCCGCCCTCCGGCCCGACATCCCTGGAAGAACCCGCGGCCACACCCCCGTACGACGACAACCCCTTCGCCCGCGAGCGCCACGTCTGGCTGGGCCTGCACGCGGCGGCGACGCGCAGTCTGGCTCAGGGCTCGATGGTCGTCTTCAGCTGACCGGGCGCGGTGGCCCGTGGGCGGCGGCCCGTAGGCGGCGGCTGTAGCGGTATAACCGGGTCATGATCTATCACGTCGTGCCGCGCGCCGAATGGAGTGCCCTGTCCGGCCAGCCCTACGCCCCCGCCTCGCTCACGGAGGAGGGCTTCGTCCACTGCTCGCCCGACGAGGCCACCACGCTGGCCGTCGTCAACGCCTTCTACCGCACCGCCCCGAGACCGCTGCTGGCGCTGCTCCTCGACGCGTCCCGGCTCACCGCCAGGCTGGAATGGGAGGCGGCGGCCCCCACCCCGCCGCCCGGGGTCGCCGAGGACGTTCTGTTCCCGCATGTGTTCGGGCCCCTCAATCCCGACGCCGTCGCGCGGACCCTGGAGGTCCAGTGGGACGAGGAGGGCCGGGCGACGGGGCTGAGGGACGTGGGCTGAGCATGCCCCACCGGGCGGCGTTTACATCAGGGTGACGTCAGTCCACCTTCGGGCCGCTGACGTACGTGCCGTTCTCGTCGAAGGGCCAGGCGTTGGCAACGCAGCCGCGCAGCCCCTTGATCTGCTGCATCATGGCGGGTGCCAGGCGGCCGGGGCCACCGCAGGTCAGGTGACCGTGGCCGAGGCGGTGGCCCACCTCGTGGTTGATGATCAGCGCGCGATACTCGGAGAGTGGTCCGTCGAACTTCGGCGAGCCCAGCATCCAGCGTTTGAGGTTCACGACGACCGACGTACGGACCGCGCAGTTGACCTCGCCGCCGGTGTCCAGCCCGTACTCCCCGCACAGGCGGTCCACCGTGGCGGGAGTGGCGATCTTGACCTGGAAGTCGGTGGGGCCGGAGGTGACCAGTTGGAAGGCGCGGGCGCCCTTGGCGGTCCAGCCTTGCGGATGCCCGAGTATGGCGGCGACCTCCCGCGCGGCCCGGTCGGCGGAGAGCGAGCTGCCGTCCTCGACGTCGACGCGGTAGCGCCAGATCTTGCCGCTCCCGGCTATGGCACCCGAGGCGGAACCGGTGGAGAACGTGCCGCGGCCGGTGTCGGGGACGACGGGGGAGCGCGTGGTCTGGGTGCTGGGCCCGGACGGTGATGGCTCCGCCGGTGTCGCCGCCAGGGCGGAGCCCGGCCGCGACGGGGCCACCATGGGCCGCCCCTCGGCACTGCGGTCATCGGGCAGCAGCGCGAGGGCGAAGGAGCCAAGACCGACCATCGCCACGCTGGTCGCCAGAACACGGCCGGGGCCTATGCGGCCCCCACGTATTCGGCGCCCGCTGTTCTCTCTACCGGCCCGCCGCGCGCCGGTCACGACGCGGCGGTGGATACGGATGTGTACACGGCTACGGTCAACAAAAGGTCCCCCCTCGAACAAATACCCCCGCGGCAGTCTATTGCCGCCAGGGAAACAGGGGGCCAAAGGGGGCGTAAGTGCCGCCAGGCTCACTCTCCGCCGCCTCTAACGCGCCTCCGGTGGGCGCTGGCGGGGCATGTTCGGGCGGGTTCCTGGCTGGAGGGGGAAGCGGCCCGGGGGTGGTGGCGGGTCCGTGCGGGGGGCGCCCGGGACCGCGGACTGCATCACCAGGGGCGTGGGACCGGAGCGGAATTCCACCATCCAGTCCGTCGTCTCGGAGCGGACCAGGTCCGTTACGTCCTCGGTGAAGCGGCGCAGTACTCCAAGGCAGCGCTCGGCCGCCTCGCTGGCCGTGCCGTCCGTCGGGCCCAGCACCTCGCGCACGCTCTCCGACGCCCAGTCGAACTGGAGGACCTGGAGTCGCCGCTGCACCGCCTGGGCCGTCGCCACATCCCGTATCCACCCGGAGGTGAGCCCGAAGTACCGGTCGCAGCCCATGCAGGCCACCGCCAGCAGGAGGAACAGATAGCCCCAGGTGGCGGCGCCGTTCACCGCCCCGGTCAGGTCGAGCAGCGGCAGCGCGGCCCCGGCGACCGCGCCCAGCGCCGTACCGGCGCGGAGTGCCCGCGCGCCCCGGCGCTTCCAGGTGCGGTCGTGCAGATACCACTCGGCGGTGCGCAGGGCGCCCGCCTCCACCCAGCGGTACAGCTCGTCCAGGCGCGCGGCGGGCTGGCCCCAGTCGCCGAGCGGAAACGGCCGCCCGGTGAGATCATGGCGCCGCGCGGCCGCCGCCCGTGCTGCCGGGTCTCCGCCTCCGCCCGCCCCCTGCCCGCCCGGAGGCGGCACCTCGGGCTGCATCTCCGGCTGGCTCACCCGGCACTCCCTCGACTGATACGGACTGGCACCACCTTCCTACCGCCCAATGGGTGGCCATGAGGCCGGTTTCATGGCCTTTACCCCCGGAAGTGGCCCTTGATCAGGTATAGGGCGTGAGGGGAACTCACTCGAAAGAGTGCTAGAGCGGACGGCTCCCTGAACACGTAGGCTCGTGTCGTCAGATACATCGATGACCTCGACGACCGAGACCAGGAGCTGATCGTGATTCCCGGTGGTGGCCAGCCCAATATGCAACAGCTGCTCCAGCAGGCTCAGCAGATGCAACAGGATCTCGCTCGGGCGCAGGAGGAACTGGCGCAGACAGAGGTCGACGGGCAGGCGGGCGGCGGTCTGGTCAAGGCCACCGTCACCGGCTCGGGCGAGCTGCGCGGCCTGGTGATCGACCCCAAGGCAGTCGACCCGCAGGACACCGAGACCCTGGCCGACCTCGTCGTCGCCGCGGTCCAGGCGGCGAACGAGAACGCCCAGGTGCTCCAGCAGCAGAAGCTCGGCCCGCTCGCCCAGGGCCTGGGCGGCGGCGGTGGCATCCCGGGTCTCCCGTTCTGAATCGCCGGACCGGTGTCTTCTGAAGACCGGGGTTCGGCAACTACCGTACGTACCACCTGAACAACCAGGCAGATAGTCGAACCGAAGCAGAGCAGACAGCTCCAGAACGGCAGCACCTGAGCAGCCAGCAGGGGCGCTGTCCCAGGAAAGGCAGTCCGTTGTACGAAGGCGTGGTCCAGGACCTCATCGACGAGTTGGGCAGGCTGCCCGGCGTCGGTCCCAAGAGCGCGCAGCGGATCGCCTTCCACATCCTGCAGGCCGAGCCGACCGACGTCCGCCGCCTCGCGCACGCACTCCTCGAGGTCAAGGACAAGGTCCGCTTCTGCGCGGTCTGCGGCAATGTCGCGCAGGAGGAGCACTGCGGCGTCTGCCGTGACCCTCGCCGCGACCCAGCGATCATCTGCGTGGTCGAGGAGCCGAAGGACGTCGTCGCCATCGAGCGCACCCGGGAGTTCCGTGGCCGGTACCACGTCCTGGGCGGGGCGATCAGCCCGATCGAGGGCGTGGGTCCGGACGATCTCCGTATACGGGAACTGCTGTCCCGGCTCGCGGACGGCACCGTCAGCGAGCTGATTCTGGCCACCGACCCGAATCTCGAGGGCGAGGCCACGGCCACGTACCTCGCTCGCATGATCAAGCCGATGGGCCTCAAGGTCACCCGCCTGGCCAGCGGACTCCCTGTCGGGGGAGATTTGGAGTATGCCGACGAGGTCACGCTGGGCCGTGCCTTCGAAGGGAGACGACTTCTCGATGTCTGACACGCCTGCCACCCCTGGCACACCGGAACCCACTGGCACCGCTGGCGCCACTGGCATGCCCCTCGCCGATGCCTCCGGCGCGCCCGGCGACGCGCCGCGCAAGGTGCACGAGTCGCTGCTGGACCCGGACGACTTCGCGGTCCAGATCGCCGACCAGGTCGAGAGCTTCATCGTCGCCGTCACGGAGGTCGCCAGGGGCGACGAGCCGGACTCCGCGGTCCCCTTCCTCCTTCTGGAGGTCTCACAACTCCTCCTTGCTGGTGGCCGGTTGGGTGCCCACGCGGACATCCTCCCGGACGAGCGGTACGAACCCGACCTCGGACCCGAGGCCGATGTCGACGAGCTCCGCGAACGCCTGGCGCTGCTCCTCGACCCGGTCGACGTGTACTCGGAGGTCTTCGACCCCTACGAGCCACGCAAGGCTCCGGTCGCCTGCCGGATCTCGGACGACCTGGCCGATGTCATCACCGACCTGCGCCACGGCATGGCCCACTACCGCGCGGGCCGCACCGCCGAGGCCCTGTGGTGGTGGCAGTTCTCGTACTTCTCCAACTGGGGCGCCACCGCGTCCGCGTCCCTGCGCGCCCTCCAGTCCCTGGTCGCCCATGTCCGTCTGGACCAGCCCCTGCAGGAGCTGGACGGACTGGACACCGACCAGGACCTGGCTGGAGAAGAGGAACTGGCCGAGGAAGCGGGCCGCGTCATGGCCGAGGAACTGGCAGCGCCACTGGGCCTCCGTCCCGCCCGCTGAGGCATCGGTACGCCTCCGCCCGGTGACGCGTCAGGCCTGCTGGGGCTCAGGCTTCCGCTGCTGCCGCGTGCCCTTCCAGTACGTCCAGAGCAGGGACGACCAGCCCCAGATGCCAAGCAGTGCCACAGCGACCCTGACCCAGAACCAGACGGACGTCGGGTCGGGGCTGCTGAGGATGTCGTAGACGAACCAGCAGTACATGACGCCGACCAGGACCTGGCCGCCTATCAGCGCGCGTGCGGCGCGCTTGGGCCGGTCAGGGCCTTCGGCGAGCCGCAGGGCGTAGATCTCGGGCGCCCCGAACTCCTCCGCCGCGCTACCGCCTGACGCCTGGAGATGGTCGCGGGCCTCGGCGAGGCACTGCCGTACCGCCCGTGGGGACAGTCCGTGCCGCCCGCGGAGCAGACCCGCCAGACGTGCCAGCCAGGCCTCGTCGTCGGTCCGGGGTATGACCGCCGTCGCCCGCCGGCCCGCGAACCAGCGCCCCGCGGTCCGCTCTGGCAGGCGCCACCCCACGACCCACAGCACCGCCCCGACGGCGAACAGCGACGGTGCGGGCACCGATACCTGTGGGCCGGGTGGCAGCACGGTGAACCCAGTGGCACACGCCAGGACCAGGACCGGCGCACAGCCGATGGCGACCCAGGACGCGCGCAGCCGTCCCGCCGCGCGGAGCTCGGGCACGACGCCGAGCACCAGCACGACGACCACCCCGAGCAGCACCGAGGCGATCCCCGACGGCCAGCCGACCGAGATCCAGAAGCCCTTGCTGAGCCACAGGACTATGCCGAACAAGACCGCCTTGAAGCCCGCCACCAGCAGGGCCCCGGTGAAGCGGCCGCCTGGTGTGAATCCGTGGAGGTCAACGGTGCTGCGATGGGTCTCGCCCACCCGCTCGGCCGCCACCGTCGCGGCGTACTCGATGGGGTCGCCGAGGAGTTCACGGACCGGCGCCCCTGACTCGACGGCCGTTTCATGGGCCTCCGCCAGGACTTGTTCCGCCAGGCCCTTGGGTGCGCTGTGCCCCCAGGCGAGGGTGAGCTCGAACTCGGCCGCCCACTTCTTGTCATCAGCGGTCGGCCAGGTCAGTTCCCGCTGCTGTTGGTCATCGGCTGTGTGCTTCACCTGTTTCCCCCGTTCCCCCTGTCGCCGCCAGGCTGGTCACCACGGCGTCGAACTCCTGCCAGGCGCGGTACTCGATGGTCAGTCGCTCCCGCCCGGCGTCGGTCAGGCTGTAGTACTTGCGCCCCGGGCCGCCTTCGCCCGCGCTCCAGCGGATCTCGACGGCGCCCTCTTCTTCCAGTCTGTTCAGCGCGGGATAGAGCGTCGCCGCCTTGGCCGACGTCAGACCGGCCTCGCTGAGCTGTTGCAGCAGCGCGTAGCCGTAGCTCTCACCCCGCTCCAGCATCCCGAGCAGGCACAGAGGCAGCGCCGCCCGTAGCCATGCCGAGCTGAACTCGGACACTCCGCCCCCTTCTCGGTCGGTTGCTTTCTCTACTTCAGCGACTAGTTGTGATTTCAGAGTAGTGGAGGTATCGAACCTTGTCCACGAGCGTCATCACAACGAGTGAGTCCCGGTCGCGGCCACGACGGGTGTGAGCACGGCCACTTTCCGGAGTGGCTGGCTCCGAAGGGGGAAGGTGCAGATCTGGAGCGGGTCGGAGCCATCCGGGATGATCACTTCGTGAGCGTCACATCTCACGATGTGATAGAAGCGGGTCGGAAACCGGCCGCTCGTTAGACTGAGCCGACCGCAGAACGTATTGAGCTAGGAGCGCACGTGGGCCTTGTCGTGCAGAAGTACGGAGGCTCCTCCGTAGCCGATGCCGAGGGCATCAAGCGGGTTGCCAAGCGCATCGTTGAGGCTAAGAAGAACGGCAACCAGGTGGTTGCCGTGGTCTCCGCGATGGGCGACTCGACGGACGAGCTGATCGATCTCGCAGAGCAGGTGTCACCGATCCCTGCCGGGCGCGAGCTCGACATGCTGCTGACCGCGGGAGAGCGGATCTCCATGGCCCTGCTGGCCATGGCGATCAAAAACCTGGGCCACGAGGCCCAGTCGTTCACCGGTAGCCAGGCAGGTGTCATCACCGACTCGGTCCACAACAAGGCGCGCATCATCGATGTCACGCCGGGCCGCATCCGCACCTCGGTGGACGAGGGGAACGTGGCCATCGTCGCCGGGTTCCAGGGCGTGTCCCAGGACAGCAAGGACATCACCACGCTGGGCCGCGGCGGCTCGGACACCACCGCCGTCGCACTGGCGGCCGCCCTCGACGCCGATGTCTGCGAGATCTACACCGACGTGGACGGCGTTTTCACCGCCGACCCGCGCGTGGTGAAGAAGGCTCGTAAGATTGACTGGATCTCGTTCGAGGACATGCTGGAGCTCGCCGCCTCCGGCTCCAAGGTGCTGCTGCACCGGTGCGTGGAGTACGCACGCCGTTACAACATTCCGATCCACGTCCGCTCGTCCTTCTCGGGGCTGCAAGGCACCTGGGTCAGCAACGAACCGCCCGTAAGCAAGCAAGGGGACCAGCAGGTGGAGCACGCGATCATCTCCGGAGTCGCCCACGACGTATCCGAGGCCAAGGTCACGGTCGTCGGCGTTCCGGACAAGCCGGGCGAGGCCGCGGCGATCTTCCGCGCCATCGCGGATGCCGAGATCAACATCGACATGGTCGTACAGAACGTGTCGGCGGCGGCCACCAGCCTGACCGACATCTCCTTCACGCTGCCGAAGTCGGAGGGCCGTAAGGCCACCACCGCGCTGGAGAAGATCAAGGCGTCCGTCGGATACGACTCGCTGCGTTACGACGACCAGATCGGCAAGATCTCGCTGGTCGGCGCGGGGATGAAGACCAACCCGGGCGTCACCGCGCAGTTCTTCGAGGCGCTGAGCGACGCGGGCGTGAACATCGAGCTGATCTCGACCTCCGAGATCCGCATCTCGGTCATCACCCGCGAGGACGATGTCGTGGAGGGCCTGCGGGCCGTGCACAGCTCGTTCGGTCTGGACAGCGAATCCGACGAGGCCGTGGTCTATGGAGGCACCGGCCGATGACCGATAACCGGTCCGCCCCGACGCTCGCTGTCGTCGGGGCGACCGGCGCGGTCGGCACGGTCATGCTCCAGATCCTGTCCCAGCACGCGGACATCTGGGGCGAGATCCGGCTGATCGCCTCGCCGCGTTCCGTGGGCAGGAAGCTGGCGGTGCGCGGCGAAGAGGTCGAGGTGATCGCCCTCACCGAGGACGCCTTCGACGGCGTCGACGTCGCGATGTTCGACGTACCGGACGACGTCTCCGCCCAGTGGGCACCGATCGCCGCCGCCAAGGGCGCGGTGGTCGTGGACAACTCCGCGGCGTTCCGGATGGACCCGGATGTGCCGCTGGTGGTACCTGAGGTCAATCCGCATGCGGCACGGGTCCGCCCGCGCGGCATCGTGGCCAACCCCAACTGCACCACCCTGTCGATGATCGTGGCGGTCGGCGCGCTGCACGCCGAGTTCGGGCTGCGCGAGCTGGTCGTCTCCTCGTATCAGGCCGTGAGTGGAGCGGGCCGGGCTGGCGTGGACGCGCTGCGTGAGCAGCTCGAGCTGGTCGCCGGTACGGAACTGGGGACGACACCCGGCGACGTACGACGCGCCGTCGGCGACAACACCGGGCCCTTCCCCGAGCCGATCGCGCTCAACGTCGTGCCCTGGACCGGATCGCTCCAGGAGGACGGCTGGTCGTCCGAGGAGCTCAAGGTGCGTAACGAGTCCCGGAAGATCCTGGGGCTGCCGGGGCTGAAGGTGTCCGTGACCTGTGTCCGGGTTCCGGTGGTCACCACGCACTCGCTGACCGTCCACGCTCGCTTCGAGAGCGAGGTGACGGTGGACCGCGCGCACGAGATTCTTTCCACCGCGCCCGGTGTCGTCCTGTTCGACAATCCGGCCGCCGGTGAGTTCCCGACGCCCGCCGATGTGGTGGGCACCGACCCGACGTGGGTGGGGCGGGTACGGCGGTCGCTCGACGATCCCACGGCCGTCGAGCTCTTCGTATGCGGGGACAATCTGCGCAAGGGCGCGGCGCTCAACACCGCCCAGATCGCCGAGCTGGTAGCTGCCGAGCTCGGCTGAGCGACGCCCCGGCCGGTGCCCGGCTGGTGCCCGGTCCGTGCCTTGCCGGTACCTGACCGGGCTGGTCGGCGGGCTGTGACCCCGGCCTCAAATGAATCCTAGAGACCCCTGACGGATTCGTTTGTAGGATTCGCGAGTCGCGGGCCTTGATTTCAATGGTCTAGTCCACTTGAACTTGATCGTTGGTCCGGTCGATGATTCTCTCCCCGTCCCGCGCAACCATGCGCGAGGCGGGGAGCGTCTTTGCGGTCGCCCTTCCAAGGTGCCGTGGCGAACAACGCATGATCGCGGTAGAGGGGTGGGGTACGTAATGACGGCATGTGAGGTGACGCCACATGGGGGGTCCGGCGCAAAAACGCTGCCAGGTGCGTACAACCCTGACGGGGGGACGTGTGTCCAACAGGCGTGGCAGAGGTTCTGGAGTTCCCGATGGCGCGGGTCGGCGGCGCGGCCGTGCGCCCGCAGTCCCCGCCCCGCACGGCCAAGACCCGGGTGCGGGCGGCTGGCGGCGGTGGCATGCCGGTGATCGCGCCCATGCCCGCGTCGCGGCCCGGCCAGATACCGTCCCCGCACGCGAGCGCTGAGGGCGCCATGGCGGTGGGCACCACAGTCGACCACCTCACCGAGACCTACCGCGCCCACTACCGCTCACTGCTCGGCCTCGCCGCCCTGCTCCTGGACGACACCGCCTCCTGCGAGGACGTCGTTCAGGAGGCCTTCATCCGAGTGCACTCCGCACGCAAGCGGGTGCGCGAACCCGAGAAGACGCTGGCCTACCTACGGCAGACCGTGGTGAACCTCTCCCGGTCCGCGCTGCGCCGCCGCATTCTCGGCCTCAAGCTGCTCTCCAAGCCGATGCCGGACATGGCGAGCGCGGAAGAGGGCGCGTATGACCTGATGGAGCGCGAAGAGCTGATCAAGGCGCTGCGCGGTCTGCAGCGCCGCCAGCGCGAAGTGATCGTCCTGCGATACTTCCAGGACATGACGGAGGCTCAGGTCTCCGAGGTGCTGGGGATTTCCGTCGGTTCGGTGAAGGCGTACGGCTCCCGGGGGATCGCGGCGCTGCGCGTCGCCATGGGGGCGACGACATGAGCGGCGGTACGGGCGGCGACGAGCGACCTGAGGGGCGTGCCGAGCACGATCCGTACGATCCGCATGAGCGACAACGGCGACACGAGCGACAGCAGCGACATGGGCGATTTGGGCGGTACGGGCGCGATGGTCATGAAGACCGTGGGAACGATCAGCACGGCGAGGGCTGGGCAGTGAGCAACGGACCTCAGGAGACTCCTCGCGGCGAGTCCGGCGGCCCTTCGGAGCTGAGTGAGCCGGGCGGGCCGAGCGGCCTGGGGCCGGACGAGCTGGCCCTGCGGCGGCTGCTGCACGAGGCCGTCCAGCAGGTCGAACCGTCCGAGGGCGCCCTGGACCACCTGAGGCGGGCGGTACCCGCGCGCCGGGCGCGTAAGCGGCAGGCTCTCGTCGGCGCGGCAGCGGCGGCGCTCTTCCTCGGTACGGCCATCCCGGCGCTGATTCATGTCACCGACTCCCCGTCGGGGTCGTCCACCGCCAACCCCTCCGCGGTCGGCCACAGCTCGTCGGTCCCCGGTGGTTCGGGCGAGAGCCAGGAGTCGGGCGCGCCCACGGTCGGGGGCAGCGCGAGCCAGGGCCAGGACGCGGGGGACCAGGCCCAGGACGGCGGCAAGGGCAAGGACAAGGACGGGCAAGACAAGGACAGCAAGGAGAAGGGCAAGGGCGACCAGGACGACGACAAGGACGAGCCGGGCGAGGGCTCGTCCAGCGGCGCCGCCCAGCCCGCTGAGTCCGAGGCCTCCTCCGTGTCCACCTGCATCGCGGGCCAGTTGGGTAACGCGACGGCGAACAGCGGTGAGCCCGGCGAGACCGGCAAGGTCTACGGCGCCTTCCAGATCACCAACGTCTCCGACAGCTCCTGTGCGGTCGGCGGTGACGGCAGCCTGGTGTTCACGGCGCGCGGTCAGGCCGACCCGGAGAAGATCAGCGTGACGGACCACCAGGCGGGCGGTGTGGCTACCAGGCTGCCGGACCCGCCGCAGGAGCGTAGTCGGCTGGTTCTCCAGCCGGGTGCGTCGTTCCGGGTGGAGTTCGGGTGGGTGCCTTCGCAGAGCTGCCCGAGCCCGGACCCCTCGCCCGACCCGTCACCCACGGACGACGACTCCGCTGACGTCACCGGTGGTGCCGACGGCGAGAGTGGTGGCGGTGGCGGTACGGAGCAGAGCGGTACGGAGGCCCAGCTCGCCGGGGACGCGGACGTGGAATCGGGCCGGGTACGGCTCACCTACACCGCGGAGCCCGGTTCGCCGAGCCTGGAGACGACGATCCCCAACGCCTGCGCTGGCACGATCTACCGCACGGGCGTGCTGGGAGCGTCCTAGCTGGGGCGTCCCGGCGGGGCGACCCGGCGGGACGGCGGGGCGGCGGTGCGGGATCAGGGCGCGACGACGCGTCCGGTCGGCGTGTCCTGCGCTTGCTCCCGCTCCTGCTCCGGCTGCTGCGCTTGCTCCGGCTGCTCGCGGAGCTGGTCGTCTTCCGTGGTCAGGCCCAGCTCCGCGTCTCTGGCGGACTCGACCTCGCGCCGGACGAGCCGGAACCACATGAAGAGGACGAACCCGGCGAAGATGAACCACTCGCCGGTGTAGCCCAGGTTCTGGAAGGCCTTGATGTCCAGGCCGCTGCCCTTCGGCGCGGTCGGCGGCACCACCGTCATCCCGCCCTCGGCCTTCTCCACGGTGACCCAGGCGTCGTACACGTCATACGGCAGCAGGTTCACCAGTGTCGCCGCGCTGATCGCCCCGAGCTGGCCTTCAGGCAGCCCCTGCGCCGGACGTACGCCCCCGGCGCCCGTCGACTCGGAGGCCTGTAGCGCACCCGTCACCGTGGCCGCGCCCTCGGGCGGCGCGGGTACCTTCGCCTTGGCCGGGTCTCCGGGCAGCCAGCCGCGTACGACGGGCAGGGCCTTGCCACCGTCGGTCTTCAGCAGCCCCAGGACGTAGAACCCGTCCTTGCCGTCCAGCCGTCGGTCCGGCACCAGCAGCTGCCTGTCCCAGGTGCCGTGCGCGGTGGTCCGCTTCCCCGAGGTCTCCCGGTCCACCGGCAGGAGTTCGGCCAGTGGCCTGGCCTGCTCGCGGGCCGCGGCCTCGGTCTGGCGCTCGGCGTTGCGGTGGTTGTCGACGCGGTCCTCGAACCGGCCGAGCTGCCAGGACCCCATGAGCACACAGAAGGGGATGGCCAGCCCGACGAAGAGGTTGATGCCCCACCATCGCGGAGTCAGCAGAAACCGGTACACCCCACCCACGGTACGGGCCCCCGCGACGCCTGAGCGCCGCAGGGGGTGTCTGGGCGCCCCGCCCCGTCCTGTCGCATCCCCTCGCGTCCCGTCGCGTCCCCTCGCGTCCCGGCCGGGCGGAGGCCGGGGGCCGGGGCTACTTGGCCGCCAGCCAGCGCTCCGCGAAGTCGATCTCCAGCTTGACCTGCTTGATCCGCTCCTCCACGACGAGCGAACCGTGCCCCGCGTCATAGCGGTACACCTCGTGCGCGGCCCCGCGCTCGGCCAGCCGGTCCACGTAGTTCTCGACCTGCCGGATCGGGCAGCGCGGGTCGTTGACCCCCGCCGAGATATAGACCGGGGCCCGGACCTGGTCCACATACGTCAGTGGCGACGACGCCGCGAAGCGCTCCGGTACTTCCTCGGGCGTGCCGCCCAGAAGCGTCCGGTCCATCGCCTTCAGCGCCTCCATCTCGTCGTGGTACGCCGTCACATAGTCCGCGACCGGTACCGCCGCGAGCCCGAGCGCCCAGACGTCCGGCTGGGTGCCGAGGCCGAGCAGCGTGAGATAGCCGCCCCAGGAGCCTCCGGCGAGCACCAGCTTCGCCGGGTCGGCGAGCCCGGAGGTGACGGCCCACTCGCGCACCGCCGCGATGTCCTCAAGCTCGATCAGCCCGACCCGGTGCTTGAGGGCGTCCGTCCACTCCCGGCCGTACCCCGTGGAGCCGCGGTAGTTGACGCGCACCACCGCGTAGCCGTGGTCCACCCACGCGGCGGGCCCGGACGCGAAGGAGTCGCTGTCGTGCCAGGTCGGACCGCCGTGGATCTCGAACACACAGGGGTACGGGCCCTCACCCGCGGGCTTCTGCACCAGCGCGTGGATACGCCCGCCAGGCCCCTCGACCCAGGCGTCCTCGACCGGCACGGATTCCGGCGCCTTCATCCCTGGCGGGTCGAGTACGGTCCGGCCGGTCGTGGAGCGGACCTGCGGGGGCTGCGCCGCGGACGACCACAGGTACTCGACCGTGCCGCCAGGCCGCGCGGTCGCGCCCGACACCGAACCCACCGGCGTCTCGACCCGGACCAGCTCGCGGGAGGCGAAGTCGTAGCGCCACAGGTCGCCGCGCGCCTCGAAGCTGTGCCCGATGAGCAGCCCGGAGCCGTCCGGATACCACTCGGCGCTCACATCGCCCGGCAGATCGAGCGCGAGCTCCGTCTCGGCGCCCGTCGCCACGTCCCACACCATGGGCTCCCAGCGGCCCCGCCGCTGGTGGGCGACGAGCAGCCGGGTGTCGCCGTCCACCGGAGCGAAGCCGAGCACGTCCAGGCCCAGCTCCTTCGTGCCGCCCTTGGTGTCGTCCAGCTCGGCCACCGTGGTGCCGTCGAGCGTGACGACGCGCAGCGCGGAGTGCATCGCGTCGCCGTGCTCGGTGTGCTCCAGTGCGATCAGGGCGCCGTCGTGCGACAGGTCGCCTACTCCGGCCGACTCCCGGTGGCGGTAGATCTCGGTGGGGGCCGTACCGTCGCGTACGACATGGACGGTCGAGCCCTCGTCGTCGGTCGAGCGGCCCACGACCACCGGGCCCGAAGCCCGCCCGATCGCGAGACCGGCCGGGTACGAGGGGTCCAGGCCCGGCACCGCGGGCTCGTCGGCGCCGCCCTCGAAGGGCTGGCGCATCCAGACGCCGAACTCGTCCCCGTCCTTGTCGTTGAACCACCAGATCCAGGCGCCGTCGGGCGAGAGCGTGCCATCCGTCGTGCCGTTCGGCCGGTCGGTGACCTGGCGCTGCTCGCCGGTCGCCCGGTCCCATGCGTACAGCTCGAACGTACCCGTCGCGTTGGAGACGAACAGCGAGCGGTCCGGTGCGTCCTGCGCCCACTCGGGCAGTGACACACGCGGCGCTCTGAAGCGCTTCTCCCAGTCCGGCATCTCAGCAGTCATGGACCCCATAGTGCACGCCAGCGCGGACATTCCGTCGGCGAGGTCCCCCAGCCTGTGGATAACTCCCGACTGGACGGCGATTGTCAGTGCCGCCGCGCACACTCGCCGTATGACTACATCGAGTGCACAGACCGAGCCGACTGAGCTGACCGGGCCGACTGAGGCGACCGGGCCGACCGAGCTGCGCAGGACGGTGGAGACCTACTGGGCGGCGGCTGAGGCGCGCGACTGGGACGCCGTCGCGTCCACCCTCGCCGATGACGTCGTGTACGACCTGCCGCAGACCCGTGAGCGGATCAGCGGCAAGGAGAAGTACCTCCGGTTCAACCGCGAGTATCCGGGCGACTGGCATGCGCGGATCGAGCGCGTCGTGGCCGACGGCGACCAGGCCGTCACCTGGATACGTGTCACCGTCGGCCTGGAGGAGATGTACGCCATCGCCTTCTTCACCGGCGACGGGCAGGGCCGGATCAAGGCGCACGTCGACTTCTGGCCGGAGCCGTACGAGCCTCCGCTCGGCCGTGAGCACCTGGTCGAGCGGTACTGACGCCCGCGCCCCCGGCCGGGGGCGGGGTTGGCGTCGGGGTCGGCGTATCGGCGCAACCGCTGTCAGCGGTTGCCCTGGCGGCGGGCCTGCGCCTTCTGCTGCATCCCTCGGGTCTTCGCCGAGATCGACGTCACTTCCGGCTGGGTCCCCTTGCGGCGCGCCTGAGCCTTGGAGATCTTCGACTGCTGAGGGTCCTTGGGGTTGTTGTGGGCACCCTTGGCCATGGTCCACTCTCCTCCTCGCGTCGGAGTGCGTGTGGGACCCACTCTCTCTCCGGGGCCCGGGATCGGCATCTGGATCACCTCCGGGGCACCACTGGGTCACCTCTCGATCAGCTGGACCGGTCGATGAGGGCCTCCAGGCCGAGGCCGGAGCCAGCCGCCCAGGGTCCGCACTCGCTGGTGTCGGTGCGGCTCAGCCTCGCTGAGCGAGCCGAGCATCCGGTGGATCAGTCTTCGCGCCGGCGGAGATCATGGCGTACACCCTGCTGCACATCTACAGCAATCTGCCCTGGTACCTGCGCGAGATGCCCGCCGCGCCGCGCGCCACGCTCGACTCGCTGGCCGAGGCCTGGTTCGGCACCGCCTGACGCCTGACGCCTGACGCCTGACGCCTGACGCCTACGCCTGACGTTTGCGCCCGCCCCTGACGCCCGGCCTCGCAGTACGCTGGTTATGACGCCCAGGTAACCCGGGGTGAGAGTGATGCGCACCCGTTTTGAGCCCGACCGGCAGTTGACCGCCCGCATGGTGGTCACGATGTTCCTGCTCGGACTGCTGTACGTGGCGTTCGTCGCCGCGCTGATCGTGCTGCTGGAGTCCCTCGTCCTGGTGGTGGTGATTGCCGCCGGACTGCTGGCCGTGCAGTACTGGTATTCGGACAAGGTCGCGTTGTTCGCCATGCGTGGCCGGTTCGTCAGTCGCGACGAGCAGCCTGAGCTGTACGGGATCGTCGACCGGCTCTGTGCCACGGCGGACATGCCCGCACCCAGAATCGCCGTGTCCAACATGGACATGCCCAACGCCTTCGCCACCGGCCGTAACGCCGACCACGCCGTCGTCTGCGTCACCACCGGACTGATGCGCCGTCTGGAGACGGAGGAGCTCGAAGGCGTACTCGCGCATGAGCTCTCCCACGTCGCGCACCGTGACGTCGCGGTGATCACCATCGCCTCGTTCCTTGGTGTACTCGCTGGGCTCGTCGTCCGCTTCGCTCTGTACTCGCATCTGTTCGGCCGCCAGCGGGACCACGGCACGGCAGCGATGATCGTGATCGTCATGACCGTCTCCGCCGCCGTGTACGCGATCAGCTTCCTGCTGATCCGGGCCCTGTCCCGCTACCGCGAACTGGCCGCCGACCGCGCCGCCGCCATGCTCACCGGCAAGCCCTCCGCACTGGCCTCGGCACTGACCAAGATCAGCGGTGACATCGCCCGCATCCCCACCAAGGACCTGCGTAACGCGCAGGCGTTCAACGCGTTCTTCTTCACCCCGGCCATGCGGTCCGGCTCGGCGTTCTCCGGGATGCTCTCCACGCACCCCAGCCTGGAGCGGCGTCTGGAGGCACTCGGGGAAATCTCCGCGCAGCTGGGCGGCAAGTCGGAGTAACCGGCAGGCCAGTAAGTCGGCAGGGCTTCGGCAGGGCTTACGAGGAGGTTGATGCGCTCGTGGGATTCTGGGACACGCTCTTCGGCCGGACCAAACCGGTCAGACCTGACCTGGACCAGCTCTTCGCGCTGCCCTCGGCGGCGATCACCCTGCAGGCGGCCACCAGCTTCACCCCGACCGGCGCGGGCTCGGTGTGCTTCGCGTCGCTCGAAGGCGGAGCCTTCTCCGAGGTCCAGCGGGAGGTACACGCCCTGCTGGACTCGGACGCCGAACGCGCCGGGGTACCCGTGGAGTTCAGCCGCGACGCGTACGGCTACTCGTGGATGCTGTCCCGCCGCGCTCCGCAGGACCTGCCCGCACTGGTCAACGACCTGCACGCGGTGAACAGCGCGCTCCAGGGCAGCGGCTTCGGCCCCCAGCTCCTCTGCTCCCTGGTCTCCTTTCAGGAGACCGCGGAGCGGGCGCGCTCCCTCGCTCTCGTCTACCTCTACAAGCGAGGCACCTTCTACCCCTTCGCCCCGCTGCCCGGCGAAAAGCGCGACAACCCACTGGAACTCCAGGTCAAGGCGATGCTCAAGGACGACCTGCGCATCGAGGACGACCTGACGCGCTGGTTCCCGGTGTGGGGCGCGCCGGGCCTGTGACGCGCGGGAGTGGCTAGCCTCCACCGCACCCGAACGACACCACGCACCCGCCCTCGCGGCGTTTGAGCATATGTATGAACCCGAGGTGCTGCGGGTCTGGCGTCTGTCCATGGTGCGGGGGAGGGGCCGCTTCTACGGTCGACGTACGCGAGATCCCGCTGGGCGACCCCCGGCGCGCCTCGTCGGCCAGGGCTCCGTCAGGCCGCCCCCTCGAAGGCCGCCTGGCGGAGCCCTGCCCTCGTATCGCCCTTGGGCGCCTCGCTCTGCGCGAATGCACGGGCGCTTCGCGGGCGTTTCGTAGGTGCTTCTCAGGCATACGGCGCTCCATCGGGCCCCGTACGAGCGAGCCGCACGCTGATGCCGTCCCGTTCCCGGGCCGGAATGCCGTACACCGTCCGATGGGAGCAGACCAGTGCATGCTGAGCGGTACTTCGTCGTGATCGGCAGCGATGTGGCGCGCAGGGTCTGTGGTTCGCTGCGGGCGACGGGGCACCTCGTGTGCCACCTGGAGCACCCCACGGACGACGACCTGCGCAAGGCGCTCGACCGGGAGGTGGCCGGTGTCGCGATCCTCCTCGACGACGATGTCGGGTCCTTGCGCTACGCGCTCGCCGTCGAGCACATCTGCCCGGGCGTCACGCTGGTCGTCACGGTCTTCGACCGGACGGTCGCGGAGCAGCTGCTGCGCGTGGTGCCGAACTGCCAGGTCACGTCGCCTGCCGACGTCGCTGCTCCCGTCCTGCTCGCCGCTTGCCTCCAGCCCGACCTGCTGGCCATCGACCGGACCGCCTCCGGCCACGTCGGTGCCCGGTGGGTGGAGGACGCCGTGAGCCTGGAGACGTACCGGCCGCCTCGCTCCCTCCGATACCGGGCGCGCCTGGGGAAGATCAGGGGGCAGCTGCGACCGCATGACGGTGGCTCGCGGATCATGCTGATCGGCCTCGCCGGGCTTTTCGCGGTGCTGCTCGCGGACTGGATCTGGTCCGTGACCCGCAATCACCGTCCGCCGGTGGAGGCCTTCTTCGAGGCCGTACGGACGGTGGCGACCGTCGGTCCCGTGGTCGCGCACGGCTCCCACTCCTATCTGGTGTTCGCCAGCCTCGCGATGCTCATCACCATCGTCTTCACCGCCGTGTTCACCGCGGGCATGGTCGACCGCCTGCTGTCCCCTCGCGCGATCGGCATGGTGGGCTCCCGGGCGCTTTCCCGGGCGGGCCATGTGGTGGTCGTGGGGCTCGGCCAGGTGGGGCTGCGGCTGTGCACCCGGTTGCAGGAACTCGGCGTCGGAGTGATCGCGGTGGAGCGGGACGCGGCCGCCCCCAACCTCCGCCTGGCCAGGGCCCTGGGCGTCCCCGTCGTCATCGGCGACGCCACCGACAGGTTCGTCCTGCGCAAGCTCAGCCTGCACACGGCTCAGGCCATGGCCGCCGTCGCCTCCGACGATCTGGACAACATCGCGGTCTCCGTCGCCGCGCGAGCGGTCGCTCCTGATCTGCGCGTGGTCATCCGGGCGGGTGACCACGAGGCGATCGCCGAGACGCAGTCCCTGTTCCGTATCGGCATCGTCCATGACCTGGGCAGTCTGAGCGCCGCGTACACGACCGCGAGCCTGGTCGGGCTACGGCCGCGTGGCGTGCTCGCGCACGGCAGGCGGCTCCTTGTGGAGTGCGCGAACGGGAAGTTCGTGCGGTGGCCGCACGCGGTCCGGTGCGATCACCAAGGCCATCACGAAAGCCATCACCAAGGCGACCACGAAAGCCATCACCAAGGCGACCACGAAAGCCATCACCAAGGCGACCACCAAAGCCATCACCAAGGCGATCCTCAAAGCAACCACCAGCAGGCCGATTCAGCCGGGGCGGTCTCGTCCGGACGGGACTAGTGTTAGGAATAGCCCATGAACGTACGTATCAGCACAAAGCGGATCGCCACCGAGCGATTCGCCCTGCTGAACGTGCGCAGCGCCGCTGGCCAGGTGTTCGTTCTGCAGGTCGTGATCGTGGTGCTGCTGGTCGCGGCCGCGGTGACGGCCCTGGTGATCCAGGCGAGGCGGGACAGCACGCTGGACGCCGAGCACCAGTCCCTGACAGCAGCCGAGGTGTTCGCGCACGCGCCGGGCATCGTCGAGGCGCTGGAGAGCCCGGACCCGACGGCGGTCCTGCAGCCACGCGCCGAGGCCGCCCGGCAGAGCACGGACGTCGACTTCATCGTCGTCATGGACACCGACGGGATCCGCATCACGCACCCCGACCCGGCCCGGATCGGGCAGAAGTTCATCGGCACCATCGAGCCGTCGCTGGCCGGGCGCACCACCATCGAGACCGCCGAAGGGCCCGTCAGGCGCGGGGTGGAGACGGAGGTCGTCCAGGCGGTGGTCCCGGTGACCGACACGGAGGGCTCGATCGTGGGCCTGGTGTCCGCCGGGCTCACGGTGCAGAGCGTGGCCGGTCTGGTCGAACAGCAGCTGCCGATCATCCTCGGTACCGGCGCGGGCGCGCTCGCCCTGGCCACAGCCGGAACGGCGCTGGTGTCGCGGCGGTTGCGGCGCCAGACCCACGGCCTCGGTCCGGTCGAGATGACGCGGATGTACGAACACCACAACGCGGTGCTGCACGCGGTCCGCGAGGGCGTACTGATCACCACGGCGGACGGCAGGATTCTGCTGGCCAACGACGAGGCGCGGCGGCTGCTCGACCTCCCGGTGGACGCGGAGCGGCGCCATGTGGCGGACCTGGAGCTGGACGCGACGATCACCCGGCTGGTCACATCCGGTGAGCCGGTCACCGATGAGGTGCATCCGGCCGGCGGCCGCTTGCTGATGGTGAACATCCGGCCCACGGCCCCGTACGGCGGATCGACGGCCAGCGTGGTGACCCTGCGGGACACCACGGAGCTGGCGGCGGTCACCGGGCGGGCCGAGGTGGCCCGGGAACGGCTGGCGCGGCTGTACGAGGCGGGGGTGCGGGTCGGCACCACGCTGGACGTGGTGCGTACCGCGGAGGAGCTGGCGGAGCTGGCCGTCCCGCGGTTCGCCGACATCGTCACCGTCGAGCTGCTGGAGCCGGTGGCGCGTGGCGGAGAGCCGACCGGGACGACGGCCATGCGCCGTACGGCCGTCCGCGGCGGGCAGCGGGAGCGGGAAGCGATGTACCCGGTGGGGGAACTGATCACGTTCCTGCCGACAACGCCGCAGATGCGGGCCCTCGAGTCGGGGCGGGCGGTCCTTGAGCCGGATCTGCGAGAGGCGCGGGGGTGGCAGCAGCAGGCTCCCGACCGGACCCGGAGGGCGCTGGAGTCCGGCGTGCACTCGCTGGTGACGGCGCCGTTGAAGGCCCGGGGTGTGGTGCTGGGGCTCGCGGACTTCTGGCGCTCGGGTGACACACCCGCCTTCGACGAGGAGGACCTGTCGTTCGCGGAGGAGCTGGCGGCCCGGGCGGCGGTGGCCATCGACAACGCGCGGCGGTTCACCCGGGAGCACACCATGGCGGTGACCCTGCAACGCAGTCTGCTGCCGCGCGGGATGCCGGAGCAGGACGCGTTGGAGGCGGCCTGGCGCTATCGGCCCGCGGAAGCGGGTGTGGGCGGGGACTGGTTCGACGTCATCCCGCTGCCGGGAGCCCGGGTGGCGCTGGTGGTCGGCGACGTGGTCGGGCACGGCCTGCACGCGGCGGCCACGATGGGTCGGCTGCGTACCGCCGTGCACAACTTCTCCGCGCTGGATCTGCCGGTGGACGAGCTGCTGGGACATCTCGACGACCTGGTCACGCGCATCGACAGTGAGGAGAGCGAGAGCGCCGACGGCGATCGCCCGGACGGGCATGAGAGCGCGGAGGTGACCGGCGCGACGTGCCTGTACGCGATCTACGACCCGGTGACCGGGCGGTGCACGATGGCCCGGGCCGGCCACCCCGGTCCCGCGGTGGTGTGCCCGGACGGGTCCGTCATCCATCCGGACGTACCGGCGTCGCCGCCGCTGGGTCTGGGCGGCCACCCCTTCGAGACCGCCGAGCTGCACCTGCCCGAGGGCTCACAACTGGTGCTGTACACCGACGGGTTGATCGAGAACCGGGACAGGGACATCGGCACCGGCCTCGAGCAGCTGCACGACGTGCTGGCGGGCGAGCCGGGGCGCACCCCGGAGGAGACGTGTGTGGCGGTGATCGACGCGATGCTGCCGGAGCATCCGTCCGACGACATCGCCCTGCTGGTGGCCCGCACCCGGTTGCTCGCGCCGTCGAAGGTGGCTGAGTGGGAGGTGCCAGCGGACCCGGCGGCGGTGGCCCCGGTACGCGCGGAGTGCGGGGCGCAACTGCGGACCTGGGGGTACGAGGAGGTCGGCTTCGCCGCGGAACTGATCCTCAGCGAGCTGATCACGAACGCGATCCGGTACGGGGCTCCGCCGATCAAGGTGCGCCTGCTGCACAACCGCAGCCTGATCTGCGAGGTCTCCGACGGCTCCATCACCTCCCCGCACCTGCGCCGGGCCGAGACGATGGACGAAGGCGGGCGCGGGCTCTTCCTGGTGGCGCAGTTCGCCCAGCGGTGGGGGACGCGCTACACCCCAGGCGGCAAGATCATCTGGACCGAGCAGCGCCTCCAGGACGGCGCGGACGTCACCCCGGGCGACAGCGACACGCTGAGCGACGCCATCCTCGCCCAGTTCGACGACGACACCTTCTGAACCCTCTCGACGACACCTTCTGAACCCTCGCCGTGTCCTCGAGCCGGGCCTGGCCGGGCCGTCGCGCAGCGGTGGCCGGGCCCACCCCCGTGGAACCCGGCCACACTCTGGTGGAGTATTGCCCTGGAGAACGTACACCCTGGTTGCGGGCGCTCGTCAACTAGAGTGGGTAGCAGCCACCGATTTCCGCGCTCATTACGTACTGGAGTGGACGCGGTAATGACCGTGATAAGGACGTACCGGACGTGACAGACGACGAGCCGCGCACCTTTGCGCAGTTGCTGGATTACCTGTTCAAAGAGGTCCATCCGGAAAGTCGCGGACCCTACACGTACGCCGAGGTCGCCGAAGGCATCCGGGAGGCTTCGGGAGGCCGGGGCAAAGGGCTCACCGCGAGCGCGATTCAACAACTGCGCACCGGTGTCAAGAAGAACCCCACGATGCACACCATCAAGGCGCTCGCCGACTTCTTCGGCGTACCCGCTGGCTACTTCGTCGACGAGGAGGCCGCGCATCGCACCCGAGCGGAGATCGCCGTACTCGCGGCCATGCGGGACCGGAACGTCCGCACCGTCGCCCTGCGCGCCAACGGCCTGAGCACGGAGACCCTTCAGATGGTGACGGCGGTGATCGAGCAGGCCCGGGTCCTGGAGGGCCTCCCGGGTGAAACGACGCCGAACACCCTCAACCTGGACGACTAGGAGCAACCGGAATCCGGTAGCAGCGATCGGAATCGGTAGCAGTACGCGGAATCCGGTAGCAGTGCTCAGAATCCGGCCATTCGGCCAGAGCGCGGAGTTCCCCTTGGACCGGCCCGGACGTTCGCCTAAACTTTCGAGCGTTTTGGTGCCGGGGATTTCGGATGGGGTCCGGCCGTACAGGGTCAGGTCACGCCCCAAGGGGGTCAGACCCGAGCAACGTCAGGACCGGACAGGACATGGACCTTGAGCGGCTGCGCCGCGAGTGTGAAGAGCGCGTGGACGCGCTTCGGCTCCCTCACCGCTTCAGCACCCGGGACCTCTGCAACGCCGTGGCGGAAACGCGCGGCCGTCCGATCATCCTCAGGCCCCTGAGCACGCTCGGCGCGATCGACGCGCCCTGCGGAATCCGCCTGGAGACGCCCGACGCCGACCTCCTCTTCTATGAGGAGGGAACATCCGCGCTGCACCAGAACCACATACTCGCGCACGAGGTCAGCCACATCATCTGCGACCACCCGGGCAGCCTGGAGCTGAACGCCGACGCCGTCCACGCCATCGGCTTCAACCCGACCCTCGTCCAGCGTATGAACGGACGCACGAGCTACTCCACGGACGACGAGCGCGAGGCCGAGATGATGGCCACCGTCATCCGGCAGCACATCTACCGCGGACGTGAACTCCCCCCGAGCGAGCCCGGCACGGGCGCCGACCGCTGGGAAGCGCTGTTCGCCAAACCGACCAGGAAAGGCCGTCGGCACCCATGATCGACCTCTTGTTCGCGGGGGTGGCCATCGTGCTTCTCCTCGCCGCCGGTTACTGGGTTCGCGGGCGAGGCGGCCACAGACCCACAGGCACCTGGGCCGTGGCCTCGCTGCTGGGGTCCTTCGCCCTGGCCTTCGCCTCGTACGTGTCGGTCGTGGAACGCGCCGCCGAAAGCGTCGTTCCGGACGTCGGCCGCCTCCTCAGCAACTCGTTCACGCTGGCCGCCGCGACGTCCGTCCTGGCGTTCATGCTCCAGCTCAACCTGGAGCCCGACGAGGCGCGGCGAAGCATCCGGCTGCGCGTGCGCTTCCTCGGGATCTCCGTCGTCGGCATGACGGCACTGTTCGCCGCCGGGCAGATCTACGACGAGTCGCCCCAGCTGTACGCGCTGTACGTGCTGGTCTACATCACGTATCTGGGCGTCACCGCGAAGGACTTCGGCCAGCAGACCTGGAAGCAGTCCCGCCACTCGCGCCGCACGAGCCAGCGCATCGGACTACGCGTCACCGCCGTCGGCTGCGTCTTCGCGCTGCTGTACGCCGCGTACAAGGTGTTCGCCCTGGTCACCATCGCGCTCGAACTGAACCTCATCCCGCACGGCGCCCGGTGCGCGACGCCCATCAGCCCCTTCCGCTGCGTGTTCAGCGTGACAGCTCCGGCCCTGGCCGTACTCCTGATGATGGTGGGCCTGACGCTCCCGGCGGTCGTCTGGCCGTTCAGCCAGTTCCTGCGCCGCCGATGGGAGGCACGGTCATGCGCCGCGCTCGCCCCTCTGTGGGAGGACATCACCGGCGCGGCACCCGAAGTCGTCCTGGCCCCGGACGAGTTCCACGGGAAGAAGCACGCGGACGACGCCGATTTCCTGCTCCACCGCCGGGTGATCGAGATCAACGACGGCGCGCTCGCCCTGCGCCCGCACCGGTCTCCGCGCGTCCAGGAGCACGCGGAACGGGCCGTCGCCACCCGCGGCCTGGCAGGCACCCCGGAAGGCGACGCGATCGTGGAGGCCGCGATCCTGCGAGCCGCGGTACACGCGAAGAGGACCGGATGCGAACCGCGGTCAGAAGCCGCACCGTCGGCCGCCGGGACCGCCTCCCGGGCGGGCAACCTCCGTGCCGAGACCGAGTGGCTGCTCCTCGTGGCCCACGCCTACTCACAGGACGAGGCCGCACGTACCGTCGGTGACACCGACACCGACACCGACACCGACACCGACACCGACGTACTGGCATCCTCGGGAACGGACCCGCAAGCGTGACCGACCCCTTGCAGGACCCGCGGTTCTTCGCCGATCCCTACCCGACGTACGCGCGGCTGCGCGACGCGGCGCCGGTACAGAAGGTGCCCACCGGTTCAGGAGGGCGCTACAGCTACCTGGTCACGGGATACGCGGAGGCCCGGGAGGCATTCACCGATCCTCGGCTTTCGAAGAACACCACGCGGTTCTTCGCCGGTCGGCCGTCGCAGCGCGATCTCCACCCGGCCGTATCCCAGAACATGCTGGCGACCGACCCCCCGCAGCACGCACGGCTGCGGGCGCTGGTGACGAAGGCGTTCACCACGGGGGCCGTCGCGCGGCTGCGCCCCTACATCGCGGGCCTGGTCGACGAGCTGCTCGACGCCTGGCCGGATCACGGACGGGTGGATCTCGTCGCGGGTCTGGCGGTACCGCTGCCGGTCACGGTCATCTGCGAGATGCTGGGGGTACCCGAAGCCGATCGCCAGCTCGTGCGTACGTGGTCGAGCGATCTGTTCGCCGCTGGAGATCCCGGCCGGATCGACGCCGCCTCACACGCCGTCGCCGGTTACCTGACCGACCTCGTCGCCTCCAGACGCGACGCGCTCGGCTCGCCCGGAGGGCCCGGCGAGCGCGGCGAGCCCGGCGCGTGTCTGCTCGACGACCTCATCGCCGTACGCGACGGCCAGGACCGGCTGACCGAGGACGAACTCATCTCACTTGCCGTGCTCTTGCTCGTGGCAGGCCATGAGACCACCACCAACTTCATCGGCAACGCGGCCCTGGCCCTTCTCCAGCACCCGGAGTCGCTCACCCGGTTGAGGGCCGAGCCGCAGCTTCTCGGGGGTGTGCTGGACGAGTTGTTGCGCTTCGACTCGCCGGTCGGGGTCGCCACGTTCCGCTACAGCACCGAACCGCTCACGCTCGGCGGGACCGAGATCCCCGCAGGCGTCCCGGTGCTCATCGCCCCCGGCGCCGCCAACCGCGACCCCGCCCGATTCCCCAACCCGGACCAACTCGACCTCACCCGCGGCGGCACCGGACACCTGGCCTTCGGCCACGGCATCCACAGATGCCTGGGAGCCCCCCTCGCCCGAGCCGAAGCCGAACTCGCCATCGGAGCACTCCTCTCCCGCTTCCCCCAGGCCCGTCTCGCCACCCCCACCGAGGAACTGACCTGGCGCCACACACGGTTGATGCGCGGCCTCACCTCCCTGCCCCTCCTCCTGTGACCCTTGCCCCCTTAATCCTTTGACGACAAGGACGGGGACGATGAGGTGGGGCCTCCGTCCGCCTGGGTGCGGCTCGACTGTCGGGGAACCGTGGAGCCGCCATAAACTCAGAGGACCGGGGGGACGGCCACCCCAGGAGGACGCGATGTTGCGGCAGACCAGACTGGCCGACGAATCGGCAGACTACCTCGACGCCCGCGAAGAGCTGCGCCAGGCCGAGATCGACCTCATGCGCCACCGCGAGAAGGTCGCGGCCCGGCGACGGGCGCTCCCTCAGGGCCCGCCCGTCGCCGACTACGTCTTCACCGAGGGCCCCGCAGACCTTGACGCTGGCGACACACCGGTGCGCGAGGTCACTCTGAGTGAGCTGTTCACCGCCCCGGACCGCCCACTGATCATCTACCACTTCATGTACGGCAAGCTGCAGGCCGACCCCTGCCCGATGTGCACCCTCTGGATCGACGGCTTCAACGGCATCGCCCACCACATCACCCGCAACGCCGACTTCGCCATCGCCGCGGCCGCCGACGTACCCACCCTCCGGCAGCACGCCCGGAACCGCGGCTGGAACCGGCTACGGCTCCTGAGCTGCGGCGACAGCACGTTCAAGTACGACCTGGGCAGCGAGGACAAGGACGGCGAACAGGACTCCACCGTCTCCGTATTCACCCGCGACGGCGACGGCACGGTCCGCCACTTCTACTCCACCCACCCCCGCCTGGCCGACGACATCGACGAGCGCGGCATCGACCTCCTGGCCCCGGCCTGGCACCTCCTCGACCTGACACCACAGGGCCGCGACGACTGGTATCCAAGCCTCGACTACTAACCCCCGACGACCACCGCCACCAACACCAAGGCGAACCACGGGCCCGCCCATCCGATTGTCAGCGAACCTTGACCACCTGCGGGTGCGCAGGTCAGGGAGAGGGATGGGCGTCGGTCTGCGGGCTTACCGGTGAACGTATCTTGCCGCCGCTGCCAGGAACCTGTCCAAAGACTGCTCGGCGGCAGAGCTGGCCGCGTCGAAGGCGTGGCGGTCGGTCGCCTTGTGTATCTGGGCCGTCGCGGTTATCGCACCCTGCGCGAGCAGCAGGAGAGGCTCGTCCTGCACCAGCAACCGGGCCCTGTAAAACGCCTGCTGAGCCGCCGAACGGGTCCGGTACGAGTCCTCCCGCGCAGACAGGTACGGGGCGCCCTCTGGGTCCTCAGTGCGGCGAAGCCAACGGTCATACTGACTGCGCCGCTGCTCCATCACGGCAGCCGCCAGATCTGCGAGTGCAGCACGACGACTACTCCGCTCCTCCGACCGCCGCTGGAACTGATGACCGACGTAGACGCCGACCAGCGTGCCGACCACAGCGACCAACGTGTTCAGGGCCTCCGGCATACGCAGAGTTGACCACGGCAGCCCATCGGAAGGGAGGCCCCCGAACACCACGTTGGGCTAGGGCAGGGCGACAGTGTGCCGTGCGCAGGGCCTCCATCAGCAATACGTCTTCGGCGACAGGGACGACAGCCACCAGGCCATCACCGGATTGGTCTCCGACCGATCCGCCCGGCGGGCAACCCGCCGCAAGTAGGGCACCGATGGGCTGCGCAGGAGAAGCGCACCGGTACTTTCCCGGGCTGGTTCGAATTCCTGCCGTTGGAGGAGGACCGCCCTGAGCGCGATTCCGCACATGAACTCTCCGGTCGGCGCCAACAGCGCTGACTGACGCTCCGCTGTGCCGGAGTGAACTTGTCAGTGCTCCGCGCAGGCCGGGCATCGGGCGTACGGCATCTACCAGGCCATGCGCAGTGCTGACATGGGGGCGGACCTCGCGCGGGCCTCTGCTCGCGAGTAATCCGCCGCCAGGCTCTCGGGCCGCACCCGTGGGTCGGTTCCGACGGCGGGTGGACTGCCTCAGGCTGAGGCCGGTGGCTCGGCCGATGCGGCTGCCCGGCGGTATTCGGCGTTCATGCGCTGGGCTTCCTCGAGCTGGTCTTCGAGGACGATGATGCGGCAGGCGGCCTCGATGGGGGTGCCCTGGTCGACCAGTTCGCGCGCGCGGGCGGCGATGCGCAGCTGGTAGCGGGAGTAGCGGCGGTGGCCGCCCTCCGAGCGCAGCGGGGTGATGAGGCGGGCTTCGCCGATGGCGCGGAGGAACCCTTGCGTGGTGCCGAGCATTTCGGCGGCCCTGCCCATGGTGTAGGCGGGGTAGTCGTCGTCGTCGAGACGGCCGTACGAGTCATCTGCTGTCATTTGCACCTCTCTGGGAAACGCGTTGAGGGGCCCTGGTGCCGTACTGGCACCAGGGCCCCGAAGGAACTACTACACCACCTGCCGGCCCTGATACTGCGCCGGCCTTCTGTGTCCGCGTGCCCGACCTGACTGCTGCCGGGGCTGCGGGGATCGCGGTTGCTTGACCGGAGACCACCTCACTATCGATGTCCTGCGGTACCCGGACTCAGACTTCCGCCCGGGCGATCCTGATGGCGCGGGTTCCTCCGTTCTTCCTCGGTGATCAACTACTTACTGCGGGTACTGCGGGTACTGCGTACTACGGGTACTGCGTACTGCGGTACTGCCGGTGATGCGAACTGCTCCGTGGCCTGTGGCAGCGCCACCCTTCGGCAGCCAGCCCCGTTGCCCGTCCTGCGTCTGCTCTGGCTTGGAACCCCACTGCCGAACTTCCCAGTGCGCGCGTCCGCAGCCGACGCCTTCACCAGGGGTACTGCTCACTGACTTCACTGCTGGGTACTGCGTACTGCACTCACGGGTACCGCACCTGCACATAACCGCGGTCCCGCTCATGGCGGCCCCTGATCACTGCGGGCCACCCGGTCCGGCCGTCAGTCCCGTCGCCGTCCTGCGAAAACCTTGGCTTCGAAACTCCACCGCCGCACCGTCCTGCGAACTGCAACCACTTGTCCTGCTTGTACTGCTGGTACCGCTTGCCCGGCAGTTCGTCTCTGCCGGGCCCTGTCTGTCTCTCTGGGCTACGAGAGAAACCATAGCCACGCCACCGCCCAATGTCTACTCCAGCCGACATAGATTTTCGCGTGCTCGGTAGCCAGGTAATCGACCTCGAACGGTGATGCGAAGCCAGGGCGAGTAGGGCCGCTGCGAGGTTCCGGGTTCAGGGCTGTGAGGTGTGGGAGCGGCGTTGGTCGCTTTCGTCGCGGAGGTCTTCGGTGCGACGGGTCAGGTCGTCGACGCGCGTGGCCAGGTCGGGTGGGAGGGCGGCGAGGTGGGCGTGGGTGCGTGCGAGCGGTTCGAGGAGCAGGGCGGGGTCGCTGTTCGCGAGGGCCGCGGACAGGTCGGCCCGTGTGTCCGGGGGCAGGGTGTCGAGGACACTGATCTGTCCGGCGAGTTGACGCAGGTCGGCGGCGTTCGATCGGGCCCAGGCCGTGACAGTGCGGTCGGCGGCGCGGCGGTCGCGGGTCGTTTGGACGCGTTGTTCTCCGGTGGTGCCGGGGTTGCCGGGGCGTACGCGGAGGTAGCGGCGTTCGGCCGCCTGTCGGCTGGTGACGCCGAGGGGGTGGGCGAGGTCGGCCCAGCTGGCGCCGGCGTCCCGGGCGGCCTCGATGAGTCCGGGCTCCCATGTGGCGAGCTGTTCGCGCAGCTCACGCAGGAGGAGGAGGGCGGTGAGCGCTTCCTCGCAGGAGCGGTGCGATGGCGTGTCGGGGGTCGTCGCGGACCGGGCTGCCCGTACTGCTTCGTCGATCGCGGCCAGGGCGGTGAGGGTCGCGGGGAAGGTGACCGGTTGGTTGCCTCCTGTCACAGGATCACGTCCTCTTCGCCATGTCGTCCATTCGTTGACATCCTGCTTGTCGTCGTTTGGATGACATGTTACAACGGAGTCAGATCGAGCGCATTGGCAGTCACTGCCTGATCTCACTGGAGGTGTTTCGCGATGTTGATGCGCACTGACCCGTTCCGTGAACTCGACCGTCTCGCCCAGCAGATGCTGGGGACGACCGGCACCTGGTCGAGGCCTTCCGCGGTACCGATGGACGCTTACCGTGAGGGTGACGTCTACGTCATGTCCCTCGACCTGCCCGGCGTCGATCCGGACGCGATCGACATCGACGTCGAGCGGAACATGCTGACGGTCAAGGCCGAGCGCCGCCCCATCGCGAAGGGCGACGACGTGCAGATGGAACTGTCCGAGCGGCCCTTCGGCGTCTTTTCCCGGCAGCTGGTGCTGGCCGACACCCTCGACACCGAGAAGATCACGGCCGACTACGAGGCGGGCGTGCTCACACTGCGCATCCCGATCGCCGAGCGCGCCAAGCCCCGCAAGATCACCATCGGCCAGGGCGACGACCGCAAGCAGATCAGCGGCTGAGCCGCAGGCAAGACCGGGAGCGGAGGGCGGAAGCCTTTCCCCCTCCTCCGCCCTCCGCCCTCCGCCCCTCCGCCCTCCGCCCCTCCGTCGTCCGCTCCCCGCATCCACGTATGCGAAAGGGGGTCGTGACGAGACCGCGATGGCGCAACGCGCTCCAGGCCACCGAGCCTCTCGCACCGGAACGCTTCGTACGCGCGACGGCCGCCTGGATCGATGGAGCCACCGAGCAGACCGCGGCCTGGGACTGGGCCTGGGACGTCAGCCCCCGTCCTCAGCGTCGCCGCCGACCCCGCAGACGCGACCGCAGACGCGACCGGCAATGCGACTGGCAATGCGACTGGCGAGGAACCGACCGCCCGGATACTCCCGCGGCTCTCACCCGGGCTCTCACCCGGCTACGACCTCCTCATCGGCCGGCCACACCACCCCTGGTAAGCCGACACCCCCTGAAACATGTTCGCTCCGCCCGGTCCACGGGCCGGGCCCGAAGAGAACGGCGATCTCCACCGACATGACTCTTCAGACCGAGACCACGACAGCACCCGCCCACGGGAGCCGCACCACCGCGGCGCCCTACGCCCACATGCTCGAGCGCGTGCGCTACGAGGGCGCCCACCCGACCCTCGAACGCGCCGACGAAGCCGTCCAGCGCGTGCTCGCCGCGTTGGGACGACAGCTCGTCGGCGACGAACGCGTCGACCTCGCCGCCCGGCTCCCCGTCGAGGCCGCCCTCGTCCTCACAGCCCAGGTCCCCACCGTCACCCCCCTCACCGGGTGGGAGTTCGTCAAGGACCTCGCCCAGCGCACCGACAGCACACCCGCGGCCACCCGCTGGAACGTCGGCGCCGTCCTCTCCGTCGTATCCCAGCTCGCCGGACCCGAACTCCTCGACCGCATCATCAACCAGCTCCCCTCCGGCTACGCCCTCCTCTTCGGGAGAGCCGAACTCCACCAGCCACGGCGCAAGACCGCCTCCTCCTGACCATGGCGACCTCGGTTACGCGGCGTGCCTCCCGTGGCAAGGCGGTGACGGCCCTTCCCGTCCGGTGGCACGACCGGTTGAGGGGACGGGGCGATCCGTGAATAGGATCGGCTCTCATGTCGAAGCTTGACGAGTTGCTCGTTGACGTTGCCACGCTGGTGGAGTCCGGGCAGAGCAATCAGATGTCCCTGACGGTGGTCACCGGTGGCGCTGTCATCACCGGTCGGCTGGCGCCCGAAGCGGTGTGGAGGCAGCGGGTCTCGGAGGTCCTGGCGGACTCCGACCGCCTGGGAGAGTTCTCCGCCGTCTTCACCGCTACGACAGGGAGGGACGGGCCGCCCGCGTATCTGCACTTCCACATGGCGCGGATCCTTCATGGCACGGTGGGGATCCCGGAGACGGGCGGGATGTACCGCGTCTCGATCGCGGACGTCAGCGCCTGGACCATGGGCGACTTCAGCTACTCCGATAGCTGACTTCGCGCCCTTGGGGAAGCCCTCCCCCCAATAGGCGAGTAGAAGCCCACCCCCCAATTGGCGAGAGGGCCCGACCGGCGGGTGCCGGTCGGGCCCTCCCTCTCGGCTGCCCGAGTGTCAGCTCACGTTCGCCCGCGAGTCACGGTCAGGCCGCTGCCGGGGCGCCGAGCATCGCGGAGGCGTGCTGGAGGGCGTCGAGGCTGCGGGCGGGTGCGGTGTCCTGGGGAAGGCCGCGACAGGTGAAGCCGAGCTTGGTCATGGCGCGGAGGACTTCACCGGCACTGAAGTCGCGACGGTCCTGACGTGTGATGGCCTGGCCGACCTGCTTGACGGGGTAGGCGCGGCGGCCGATGATCACGGACTCGCCGACGATTTCCTCCGGCTTCACGCCCCGCATGGTCTCCAGGACGCCGCTCTTGGAGAGGTCGAACGGAAAGCGGGCGATGACACAGCGCACGATGCCTCACAGGGAGAAGGAGAAGGGGAGTGGTTCCGCCGTGGTGAGGCGGTTCACGCGAGCGCGAGCGCGAGGACGAGGACGGGCGCGGGCGCGGGGGCGCCCTGGGCATCGTCCTGCTCGCCCACGACGGACGGGGTGACGATCCGGGGACGTACCACCCGCCCCGTCGTCAAGGCGGCGGCCGAGGTGAGCGGCCCGCCGTCGCCGGAGAGGTCGCGCAGCTGGAGCCGGTCCGTGTAGACGGCGCTGTCGCGGACGGCGGTGAGCTGGGTCCGGGTGACCAGGCCCGTGCACTGACCGTCGTTGTCGCAGATGAGCAAGTGCCCGGTGCGGGCCCCGGCCATGACGGACAGGGCCACCTCGACGGTCATGTCGTCGCAGACCTGTAGCCCGGCCGTGTCCACTAGTCCGGCCGTGTCCACGGCGTCGACCACCGTCCTGGGTACGAGGGTGGTGGTGTGCGTCGAGCGGGGCTGCGTCTGGACCAGCGTCACAACGTGCCTCCTGAGGAGATGGGTCAGCTTCCGGATCACGAGGCGCTCAGGCTGCCGCCGCTACGACGGAACTCCGCCCGCCGGAGCGCCGGGCTGCCGAGCCGGTACCGCGCCGGCCGCGCGAGGTCGTGCCGCGCTTGCGCTGCTCGGAGGGCGGCGCGGTGATCGTCACGGGAACGCCGGAGGGGGTCCGCGCGCCGGTGATCCGGGCGAGCGCCTCCTCGCCGGAGCGGACCTGCGTGGTCTCGGGCACGATCCCGGCGGCCGCCATGAGACGGGTCATCTCGCGGCGCTGGTTGGCGGTGACCAGGGTGACGACGCTGCCGGACTCGCCGGCCCGCGCGGTGCGGCCGCCGCGGTGGAGGTAGTCCTTGCTGTCGGTCGGCGGGTCCACGTTGACGACGAGGTCGAGATTGTCGACGTGGATGCCGCGCGCGGCGACGTTCGTGGCGACTAGGACGGTGACGTGCCCGGTCTTGAACCGGGAGAGGGTGCGGGTGCGCTGCGGCTGCGTCTTGCCGCCGTGCAGGGCGGCCGCGCGGACACCGGAGTTGAGGAGTTCCTCGGTGAGGCGGTCCACGGCGTGCTTGGTGTCCAGGAACATGATCACGCGGCCGTCGCGCGCCGCGATCTCCGTCGTCAGCCGCTGCTTGTCCGCGCCGTGCACATGCAGGACGTGGTGCTCCATCGTGGTGACCGCGCCCTGGGAGGGGTCCACCGAGTGGACGACGGGATCGGCGAGGTAGCGGCGGACGAGCAGGTCGACGTTGCGGTCCAGGGTCGCGGAGAACAGCATCCGCTGTCCCTCGGGGCGGACCTGGTCCAGGAGCGCGGTGACCTGCGGCATGAAGCCCATGTCGGCCATCTGGTCGGCCTCGTCCAGGACGGTGATCGACACCTGGTTCAGCCGGCAGTCGCCGCGGTCGATGAGGTCCTTGAGGCGGCCGGGGGTGGCCACGACGACCTCGACGCCGCTGCGCAGCGCGTTCGCCTGCCGGCCGATCGGCATGCCGCCGACGACGGTGGCCAGGCGCAGCTTCACGGCGCGGGCATACGGGGTGAGCGCGTCGGTGACCTGCTGGGCGAGTTCCCGGGTGGGGACCAGGACCAGCGCGAGCGGCTGCCGGGGCTCAGCGAGCTGTCCGGCGGTGCGGGCCAGCAGGGCCAGGCCGAAGGCCAGGGTCTTGCCCGAGCCGGTCCGGCCGCGGCCCAGGACGTCGCGGCCCGCGAGGGAGTTCGGCAGCGTCGCGCCCTGGATGGGGAACGGGACGGACACGCCCTGCGCGGAGAGCGCGGCCAGGAGGCGCCGGTCCAGGGCCAGGTCGGCGAACGCCTCGACGGCGGGCAACGCCGGAGTGATCGTCTTGGGCAGAGCGAACTCGCCCTGCACGGCGGCGGGACGCCTGCCGTATCCGCCCGACCGGCTCGGACCTCCCGAGCGATTCTGCGTGGACGAACCGGAGCGACCGCCCCGGCCCGTTCCAGCGGACGAGTCGTATGTATGGCCGCCGTTGCGACGTGTGCGGGAAGAACGGCTGTTCGTGCGCGTGGGGTTCATTCAGAACCTTCCTTTGATACGGCGCGTATCGAGGAATTCCCACGCGGAGAAGCAGCGTGGGCAATCACAGGCACGGGCCGAATGAAATGCGAAAGCAGGTAGCTTGGCTCACGACAAAGAATTGTCGGCGCAAGCTGGCGTGAAAAAATGCGAGAGACGCAGATGCGGGTAAGAACCCTGAGAAATGCATGCAGCTGGGGCCCGCACCCCGAGGGATGCGGGCCCCAGCTACGTATTACGCGTCAGCGTCAGGCGGCAACGATGTTCTCGGCCGTCGGGCCCTTCTGGCCCTGCGCGATGTCGAAGGTGACCTTCTGGCCCTCCTGGAGCTCGCGGAAGCCCTGGGCGGCGATGTTCGAGAAGTGGGCGAACACGTCAGGCCCGCCACCGTCCTGCTCGATGAAGCCGAAACCCTTTTCCGCGTTGAACCACTTCACGGTGCCAGCAGCCATGTCATATCTCCTTAGGGCAGTACAGCGGCACCCGTACCGTACGGATGCCGTGTCGCCGCGATGATGCCCCGCCCGGAAAATGACCGGAAATACAAAGCGCTTCCGTGCGGCATGCAGCCGACGGGAGGCGCTTGAAGTTTTTGGGTACCAAAACTGCAACTGAGCTAGACAGTAGCACATAACCGTATCCCGCGTACGTCGAACATTTCCCCTGTACGTCGCCGACAAAAACCCTCCACGCGGTGACTGCTAAAACCTCAGACCGCGAACACAGGTATTCATGCACTCCGAATGCGGTGTTTCGGAAGCGAGGCGGTCAACCACTGCGGCGCCAGCAGGCCATCGGAACCTGCGCACGCGAGGCGGGTCCCGACGAGTCCTCTCCGCACACTCCCACTGAGGCGTCCTCGACGGCGCGTGCGGGCCCCGCTCCCGGGACGTTCGCGACCGCGAGCTGCCCGAACTGATCCGGACGCTCACCACACACCTCGCCCCCTTCTCCGTAGCCTTGTAGACATCGCGCTCCAGGCACGTCCTGGCCTTCGCGCTCAGAGTGGCGAGCTGTGCCGCATCGTGATCACGCCAGCCGCCCAGGCGATGCCCCCGCCAACGAACCAGTCCTTCTTGCCCTTATGCCGCCAGCTCTCCAGCTCTCCAGCCACCACAGGCCAAGGCCTATCTGGAGGATCGCGAACCACTCGACGCCACTGAGCCAGATTGCCCACACCATGCACCCGCCAGACATTTCAACTGACGGAGCGTCCGTTCACTGGAGGCTGATTGATCTCGCAAGAGGTGTGCGTGAAGAAGGTCCATGACGGACCTTCACGAAGCCGGAGGCGACTCCCAAGTTGCTCGACGGGCCGGTTCCCAGGACACAAGGAAGGGAATCGACCCAACGGCACCGTGATCAGGAGGCATCACGGTGCTTCTGGCGCAAGGCGTGGATCAGGTGCCTGGCCCCCGCCACCAGGGAGCCGATGGTCGCGGCCCCCAGGACACCGAATACGGCACCTCCCACCGGGTCGTTGTCGTTCACCCACGAATAGTGGACCAGCCTGCCGCCTGCCACGGTGACCGCGATCGGGGCGCCGCTTCCCGGGAGCATCGCGGCTGCTGCCGTGAGGAACCCCCCACCTTCCACGGCCTTCCTGGGCTCGGCCGTGTTGAAGCAGAGAGTGCCGGTGACGATGTCCCACTTGACCTTGGGGTCGGCGACGACCGGGTAGGCCGTGCTGCTGTTCGTGTCGATGCTCTGGATTTGGGAGTCACCTTCGAGACGGTAACTAGTGGCGACATCCCTGACGTTGGCGTCCTTGGCCCACGGTGTGAGGCGAGCCGCACTACTGCGGCGCTCGGAGATGCGTACGGCGCAGGTCGCGGGCCGGACGGTCCGCCGCTGTAGTTTGCTGCACTATGAGATTTCGGTTGCTCCGTGCCGCGATAGCCGTGGCGATGCTCGGCGGACTCTTCTGGCCCACGGTGCTGACGTACACCTTCCTGGCAGGAGAGCGGGCCGCCGCGCAGGTCGCCGAGTGTCATCGGGGAGCCAGTCGCAGCCCGCTCAGATGCACGGGGACATGGCGCACCGCCGATGGCGGCACCGGTTCCGGCGGAATCTACGGCCTCAGCCGGAGCGACGCGGGACGCGCCGTCGAGGTGCGCGTCGGCCCGTTGGGTCCGTACCGTCCGGGCCTCAGGGCTGCCGCTCTGCCCGTCTCCGCGTCGTTGTTCTGGCTGGTCGCGTTCGGTGCCCTGACGAAGCAGCAGATCCGGGCAGGAAAGCGCGTCCGTCGGCTCCTCGCGGAACCCGGATTCCCTGGGGACCTGCTGATTGTCACGGGCGCGGGCGCGCACACGCCCGACGGCCGGCGCTCGGCGTCGGTGGTCACGCTTCCGCAGCCCGCGTCTCCTGCGCCTGGAGTGAAGGTGACGTACTGGGAGGTCCGCGGCCCCGCGGGACAGCCCATGTTCCGGGTTGAGAAGCGCAGCGCCGGGAAATCCGTGCCGGAACTGGTGGTCTGGGACCCGTCCGGTGTGTCCGGGCACGTCATCCGCAGCGCTGGCAAGGACTCGTCCGGCGGCTACGCGCTGCTGGCTCTTGACGGTAGACCGGTGGGCTCCGTCGAACCTTCCGCCGGTACGAAGTGGGGTGCCTACGAGTTCAAGGACGACCGCGGCGTGACATGGGCCCGGAGCGCCTGCCGCATGCCTGAATGGGTACTGCGCCTGGGCCCCGCCACTTCACAGCCCCTCTCCCACCTCGCACTCGCCTTCATCATCGGGCAGAGCCGTCGGCACAGGTGACTCGCCCTCCGCTACCGCCCTTCCCGGGCCACGTAGCGACCGGCATAGCCGTCCCTGACCGATCCGGCTAGAGCTACGGATCAGAAGGCGGTTCACATGTCGCACATGCCTTCTATGACCCCTCTGTACGCATGCTCTACGCGGCGGGCCAGGCCATGCCGCCCTCTTCCCCCGGCAGCGGCTCGTCCCGTACGAAGGCCCCAAGCAGTCCAAGGCATGATCGCAAAGCTTGCTCAGAAGGGTGACCGATCCTCCGAGCCGCGGCTCAGTCAGGTCAGGCCACGACAGGAACTCGGCGACCTGAGTGAGCCGAAGCCGGAACTCACGGTCGCGGAGTCGAAGCAAGATCGGTTCCAGCTTGCTGACGTGACTCTGGAGAGACTTCTCCCATAACTGGATGCGCTGGATCCCGTCAACTGCCCTTCAGCGCAGTCGAGTTCGCTCTACGTCAGGACGAGGAGCTCGTGCCAGATCACAGGGGGAGTCACGGGGACATCGGGGACCGTCCAAATGCCAGGTCGACGTCAGCACCGCTCGCGCTGGCTCTCGCCCCACAGGCTGGATACAACCGCGCAGCTTTGAGTGTGAATCCGTAGTGTCATCCTCCCGATGCCTGATCGGTCGTGGCTCTGCACCCGTCACATCACACCCCGCATCGCCCGCCGGGGCACCGAGTCCTCCACTCGCCTGGGACGACACCGATGGACCGTCGAGCGCACGGTGAGCTGGCTGGGCGGCTTCCGCCGCTACGAGCGCAAGACCGGCCCGGGCCCAAACCGGGGCCCGGGCCCCAACATTCCTCAAAGCCAGCGCATCCTCCGCGCGACTGGAGCGGATGGAGCCAGCCAGGCCCGGTATCCGAAGGTGGATACCGGGGCCTGGCTTATTTTAGGCGTCGTGTCATTTGGTCAAGTGTGGGCCGGTCTGCGAGGTGAGCATCGCCAATTGGTGCAGGCGCTTGTAGTACCGGAGCGCTTCCGAGCCCGTGAGGGCGGCAGGACCTTGTCGAGTTTGGTAATGCAGTTGTGCAGAATCAGGCGGCGCTCTGCATCGGGGGAGCCGCCGCCGTTGCGCCAGGTCGTTACGCAGCTGACGACGTCCACGTCGAGCACCACCATGTCGATGCTCTCCAGTTCCGCACCGCGCAGTCTGGCGGGGAACTCGGCATCCAGGTGGTCCTGCCACAGACGGGCTACGACGGCCTCGCGCTTGATCTCTCCACCCACAGGGAACATCTATGTGGCGTTCCCGGGCAGTGGAGTTTCCTTGATCCACTACCCGGCCACTCCCCAGAGGGCCCCGAAACCACTCAGGGGCCTGACCCGCTCTCACGGATCAGGCCCCTGACCTGGTACTTCACTGTCGGGGTGGCGGGATTTGAACCCACGACCTCTTCGTCCCGAACGAAGCGCGCTGCCAAGCTGCGCTACACCCCGATGTCTCCTGCGCGGCTGACCGCGTCGTGGCGACATCGATTACTTTAGCGGACCGGCGGCCGGAGGCGAAATCCGGTTTCCTGGGGGTGGGGGTGGGGGTGGGGGTGACGTGGGGTGTCAGTCGGGTTGGGGGGTCAGGGTGAGGAGTGTGGCTTCTGGGGGGCAGGCGAAGCGGGCCGGGGTGTAGCGGTTGGTGCCGCAGCCTGCGGAGACGTGGAGGTAGGAGGTGTGGCCGTTCGCCTCGTGGGCGGAGAGGCCCTTGACTCGCTGGGTGTCCAGGTCGCAGTTCGTGACCAGGGCGCCGTAGAAGGGGATGCACAGCTGGCCGCCGTGGGTGTGCCCGGCGAGGATCAGTGGGTAGCCGTCCGCCGTGAAGGCGTCCAGGGTGCGCAGGTACGGGGCGTGGACAATGGCGAGCGAGAAGTCGGCGGCGGGGTCTGGGCCGCCCGCCACGCGCGCGTAGCGGTCGCGCTTGATATGTGGGTCGTCCAGGCCGGTGAGGCCGATCTCGTAGCCGTCGATCTTCAGGGCGCCGCGGGTGTTGGTGAGGTTCACCCAGCCCGCCGCGTCGAAGCCGTCGCGTAGGCCCTCCCACGGATTGTGGATGACGCCCACGGCGGGTGCGTTGCCGTTGAGGCCGTGGCGGCCCTGGGTCTTCTCCAGGAGGTAGCGGGCGGGGTTGCGCAGCTTCGGGCCGTAGTAGTCGTTCGAGCCGAAGACGTACGCGCCGGGGAACTGGAGGAGGGGGCCGAGTGCGTCCAGGACCTCCGGTACCCCATCGGGGTCGGAGAGGTTGTCGCCGGTGTTGATGACGAAGTCGGGGCGCAGCCCCGCCAGCGCCTGCAGCCAACGCTGCTTCTTACGCTGTCCGGACACCATGTGGATGTCGGAGACCTGAAGGACGCGCAGGGGGCGCATGCCCGGCGGCAGTACGGGCACGGTGACCCGGCGGAGTCGGAAGGAACGGGCCTCGATCCCTATCGCGTAACCGAGCCCGGCCGCCATCGCCGCCGAGATTCCCAGGGGTACTCCGTATCGCGCGCGCATGAACCCATCGTTGCAGACCGGGTAGCGGGAGGAAATCAGTGGGCGGGGCAACTGGCGCACCTGCGACACTGAGCCCATGACCACGCTTAAGGCCCAGCTGAAGGAAGATCTCACCGCGGCGATCAGGGAGCGCGACGAGCTGCGTTCGTCGACGCTCCGGCTGACCCTCACCGCCATCACCAAGGAGGAGGTCTCGGGCACGTCGGCGCGCGAGCTCTCCGATGACGAAGTGCTCAAGGTGATCGGCAAGGAGGCGAAGAAGCGCCGTGAGGCCGCGGACGCCTTCGCTGATGGTGGGCGGACCGAGCAGGCTGAGCGGGAGAAGGCGGAGGGCGAGGTGCTCGCCGTGTACCTGCCCAAGCAGTTGTCCGACGCCGAGCTGGACGCGATCGTCGCGCAGGCTGTGCAGGAGGCGAAGGCGGCCGGTGCGGAGGGGCCGCGTGCCATGGGGCAGGTCATGAAGATCGTGAACCCGAAGGTCGCGGGCCAGGCTGAGGGTGGCCGGGTTGCCGCCGCGGTGAAGAAGCTCCTCGCGGGCTGACCGCCGCGGTCCGGTTCCGGGTGAGGCCTCGGTTCCGGGTGAGGCCTCGGTTTCGGCCCTGGATGAGGCCGACGCGGCTGCCAGGTGTACGTAGCTGAGGGCGCTCCCCGCCACTTTCGCGAGGGAGCGCCCTCAGTCACGTACGGGCCAGTGCGGAGGCCCGGCGCCCGCCCCTGTCATCAGCGGAGCGTGGGCCAGCCGCCGCTGTCGCCGGTTCCGCCGCCGATGATGTCTCGCCAGTTGCCGCCGGTCCCTCCGTTATTGCCGTCGTTGCCCCCGCCGCCGGTGGTTCCGCCGGTCGTGGTGCCGCCACCGGTGGTGGTGCCGCCGATTGCGCCGCCGATGGTCCCGCCACCAGGCCCGCCCCCCGGCTTCCCGTCGTCGGTTCCGCCGGTGGCGTTGCCGCCATCACCGCCATCACCGCCATCGCCGCCGTCGTCCCCGTCGCGGTCCTCGTCCTTGTCCTCGTCCTTCGCGTCCGGGATGTGCACCGTCTGCAGGCCCGGCGCCGGCTTGCCGTCCAGCGCGCCGCTCATCGCCTGCTTCCAGATCGGGCCCGGGACCCCGCCACCGAACACCTTGGCGTGGTAGCGGCCGCCGATGGTGATGTCGATCATCTTCCGCTTGTGCATCGGGTCGCCGACCCACACCGCGCCCGACATGTTCGGCGTGTAGCCCACGAACCAGGCCGCGTAACGGAAGTCGGTGGTACCGGTCTTGCCCGCGTTCGGCCGGTCGGCGCCGAGACCCGCCTGCTGGCCCGTACCCGCCTCGACCACGCCCTTGAGCAGGCCGCTGATGGTGTCGGCCGTCTTCGTGGACATGGCGCGCGAGCACGCGGACTTCGGCACCTCCATCGCCTTGCCGTCCGCTCCGGTGACCGCCTCGATGGCCACCGGCGTGCAGTACGTGCCGCGCGAGGCGAACGTCGCGTACGCCGACGCCATCGTCAGCGGCGACATCTCGTTGGAGCCCAGCGTCATGGACGGCACCTGCGCGATCGGGTTGCCGTCGGCGCGCGTGGCGCCCATCTTCCTGGCCATCTTGGTCACCGGGCAGATACCGACGTCGCTGATCAGCTCGACGAAGTAGGTGTTGACCGACAGCTTGGTCGCTTCCTTGAGGTCGTACGGGCCGACCTCCTCCGACGTCTCGTTCTCCACCCGCTCGTTCGAGGTGTTGACCCAGTTGCCGTCACACGTCGACACCGGGCTCGGGTACGCCATGTCGTACGGCGACCCGTACACCTGCGTCGGCGACATGCCCTTCTCCAGGGCGGCCGCCGCGATGATCGGCTTGAACGTCGAACCCGGCTGGTAGCCCCCGCCGCCGCCCATGTCCTTGTCCACCGAGAGGTTGATCTCGGTCTCGTTCTTCCCGTAGCCGTACGGCCGTGACTGGCCCATGCCGAGGATCTTGCCGGTGCCCGGCTCGACGAGGGTGACCGCGGTCGCCACCTCGTCGTTCTTCTTGACGTTGTTCTTGATGGCCTGCTGAACGCTCTCCTGGGCCTGGGCGTCCAGCGTCGTCTTGATCCGCAGCCCGCCCTGGTTCCAGATCTTCTGGCGGTCTTCCCTGGTCTTGCCGAAGACCGGGTCGTTGAGGAAGACCTCCTGCACGTAGTCGCAGAAGAACGTGGCGCCCTTCACCGCGGTGATGCAGCCGTTCTGCGGCTTGCTGATCTTCAGGCCGAGGTCCTTCTTCTTCGCCTTGGTGGCCTCTTCCTGCGTGATGTCGCCCGTCTCGACCATCCGCTGCAGGACGACGTTGCGGCGCTTGGTGGCCTCCTGCGCGTCGTTGACCGGGTCGTACCGGCTCGGCGACTGGACGAGACCTGCCAGCAGCGCGGCCTCCTCCAGCTTGAGATCCTTGGCGGGCTTGGAGAAGTACCGGTGGGCGGCGGCCTCGACGCCGTACGCCTGCTGTCCGAAGAAGGTGATGTTCAGGTAGTTCTCGAGGATGCCCTTCTTGCCGAGCATCTCCTCGATCTGGATCGCGTACTTGAGCTCGCGGATCTTCCGGCCGATGGTCTGCTGAGTGGCCTCGGCGACCTTCTCCGGGTCGTCGCCCGCCTCCTCGACGAAGACGTTCTTGACGTACTGCTGGGTGAGTGTGGACGCGCCCTGGGACACCTCGCCGGACTGCGCGTTCTCGTTGAGTGCGCGCAGGATCCCCTTGAGGTCGATCGCGCCGTGCTCGTAGAACCGGGAGTCCTCGATCGCGACGATCGCCTTCTGCATGTACGGCGAGATGTCCTTGAGGTCGACCAGCGTGCGGTCACGCGAGAAGACCGTGGCGATCGTCTCCCCGTGCGAGTCCAGGATGGTCGTGCGCTGACTCAGCGGCGGCCGCTCCAAGTTGGACGGAATCTCGTCGAACCCCTCGACCGATCCCTTGGCCGCGAGACCGAGCGCACCCGCCGCGGGCAGTGCGATGCCGGCCAGTACGGCGCCCGAGAGGACGCTGACACCGAGGAACTTGGCGATCTGCTGACCGATGGACAGCCCTCCGCCCGAGCGCGTGTTTCCCATGGGTGCAGCCTACGTTCTGAATCGCCGGACAGGCGTATATGCCTTGGCCTAAGCTGCACTCAACTGTCACAGCGGCTGTCGCACCGGTGCGGTTTCAGAGGAGATTCCCCCAGTTCTCCATGTTTACCCCTGTTCCCCCTGTTCACCCAGTCCTCTCTGTTCCCCCAGTTCTCTCAGTCTGGTCACTTCCGTCGTCCCCGAATCCGACGGATCCGTGTCCGAATCCGCCTCATGCGTCACCTTGTGCCCGTTGTGACTCAGCTAATGCCTCCCGTTTTGTCGGGTTCATCGCGCATGTCCGCAGCTCACTCCGTCGGGTGATCTGCCGCTTACGCATAGTCCGTTCGGGCCATTCAAGATTGGGCCCCACGGGGGTGTTGCACAGTCGAGACCTTCCGTAACGTCCTCAACTGGCGGCGGTGAATATGCCGCTGCCGCCGTGGGGGAGCCTCGATTCGGGAGAGGACGGCGCCGGCATGGGCTGGGTAACCGACTGGAGTGCGCAGGCGGCCTGTCGCACTACCGATCCGGATGAACTGTTCGTACAAGGAGCGGCGCAGAACAGGGCCAAGGCGGTGTGCACCGGATGTCCGGTGCGGACCGAGTGCCTGGCCGACGCGCTCGACAATCGCGTCGAGTTCGGTGTGTGGGGCGGCATGACCGAGCGGGAGCGACGCGCACTGTTGCGCAGGCGCCCCACGGTCACCTCCTGGCGCCGACTGCTCGAGACCGCACGTATCGAGTACGAGCGCAGCGCGGGAATCCTGCCCGTGGGCGTCGACGTCGACATGGACGTCGACGAGATCGGCGAGCAGGAGCACTACGAGAGTTACGCAGCGGTGGGCTAGCCCACCGCGAGACGCCAGCGAGACGTCAGGCGAGGCGTCAGGCAGCTCCGGTCGGGCGAGTGCCACCGGCCGCGAGTCGGTCTCCGATGTCCCGTAGCCCTGCGAGGTCGTGCACATCGCCGGGCAGGGCGGCTACTTCGGTGACCGCCACCTCGGGGTGGAGCGCGGTGAAGCGGTCGCGGGTGCGCTGCTCGCGCGCCAGCAACTGCATGCGCTCGGCGTGCAACCGCAGCAGGCCTGTGGTCAGGTGCTGGGCGTGCGCGTCAACGGTGTCCGTGCCGTCGGTGCCGTCTGCGCTGTTTGTGCCGTCCACAGAGTGCGCGGGCTCGGGCTCGGGAGATCCACTGGGCGTCTCGGGGGAGTTCTGCACTCCTACCTTCCCGGCGTCCTGATCCACAATGCGGCGTTCGTCAAGATTTTCCGCAGCGGCGAGCGCCCGCTCGGCGGACAGCTGAGCGGCGCCGCTGCCGTGCACGCGATTCAGTACGAGCCCGGCGAGCGGCATCTTCTCGGCGGCCAGCCGCTCGACGAAGTACGCCGCCTCCCGTAGCGCGTCCCGCTCCGGGGCCGCCACCACGAGAAACGCCGTCCCTGGTGCCTGCAGCAGCTGATAGGTGGCGTCCGCGCGGGTGCGGAAACCGCCGAACATGGTGTCCATGGCCGCCACGAAGGTCTGTACGTCGCGCAGGAACTGACCGCCCAGCAGCTTGCCGAGCGTCCCCGTCATCATCGACATACCGACATTGAGGAACTTCATCCCGGCCCGCCCGCCGACCTTCGCCGGAGCCATCAGCACGCGGATGAACTTGCCGTCCAGGAACGACCCGAGGTTCTTCGGCGCGTCCAGGAAGTCCAGCGCGGAACGCGAAGGCGGAGTGTCGACCACGATCAGGTCCCACTCCTCGCGGGACCGCAACTGACCCAGCTTCTCCATCGCCATGTACTCCTGCGTGCCCGCGAACCCGGCCGACAGGGACTGGTAGAAGGGGTTCTCCAGGATCGCCCGGGACCGCTCGGCGTCCGCGTGCGCCTCGACGATCTCGTCGAAGGTGCGCTTCATGTCCAGCATCATGGCGTGCAGTTCACCGGGACCGTCCACGTCCTTGACCCGCCGTGGCGTGTTGTCCAACGAGTCGATGCCCATGGACTGCGCCAGCCTGCGCGCGGGGTCGATGGTGAGGACGACGACCTTGCGGCCGCGCTCCGCCGCGCGCAGTCCCAGCGCCGCCGCGGTGGTGGTCTTGCCCACGCCGCCGGCGCCGCAGCACACCATGATGCGGGTCTCGGGATCGTCTAGCAGCGGGTCGACGTCCAGCGGTACGGCCGGTGTCAGGCTCATCGGCTGGCCCCCTCCTTGGCGTGGTGCGCGTGGCGCGCGTGCTGCGCGAGCTGGGCGTGGTGCGCGAGCCGGGCGTGCTGCGCGTGGTGGTACGCGGTTGGGTGCGCGGGGCGGCTCACAGGTCTTGCCCGCGCGCTCACAGGCCTTGCTTCCGCAGTTCGGCCGCGAGCCGGAACAGCCCCGCCAGGTCGATGCCCTCGGCCAGCAGCTCCAACTCGTGCACGGGAAGCCCCAGCTCAGCCAGCTCAGCCCGCTGCCGACGCTCCAGGGCGACCCGCTCCTCGTAGTCGGCGGCCTGCGCGAGCAGCGGTTCGACCAACTGCTCGGCCCGGCCGCCCTTACGCGCCCCGCCAAGGCCCGCCCGGGAGAGCGCCTTGGCGATGTCCTGGCGGCGTACGTCGGTGGGCACCGGCGCGTCCAGGACGGCGGGGCGCACCATGTTCACCAGGACCCGGCCCGCGGGCAGCCCGGCGGCCTTGAGCTCCGCCATGCCGTCCACCGTCTCCTGGACCGGCATCTCCTCCAGCAGCGTCACCAGATGCACCGCCGTCTCCGGCGACTTGAGCACCCGCATCACGGCCTGCGCCTGATTGTGTATCGGGCCGATCTTCGCCAGCCCGGCCACCTCGTCGTTCACGTTCAGGAAGCGGGTGATGCGGCCGGTCGGCGGGGCGTCCATGACGACGTAGTCGTACGCGAACCGGCCCTGCTTGTCCTTGCGGCGTACGGCCTCGCAGACCTTGCCGGTCAGCAGGACATCCCGTACACCGGGCGCGATCGTGGTGGCGAAGTCGATCGCGCCGATCTTTCTCAGGGCCCGGCCCGCGCCGCCGAGCCGGTAGAACATCTGCAGATAGTCGAGCAGCGCCAGTTCGACGTCGATGGCGAGTGCGTACACCTCCCCGCCGCCGGGAGCGACCGCGACCTTGCGCTCCTCATAGGGCAGCGCTTCGGTTTCGAAGAGCTGCGCGATGCCCTGTCTGCCCTCGACCTCGACCAGCAGGGCGCGTTTGCCCTCGGTCGCGAGGGCGAGCGCGAGGGCGGCGGCGACCGTGGTCTTACCGGTACCGCCCTTGCCGCTGACGACCTGGAGCCTGCTCACGTATGCGAGCCTAACCAGTCGTGCCGTGGGCTACGCATGGGGCTGTCCGTGGCAGGCATTACAGTCGCCGTATGACCAAGTGGGAATACGTGACTGTGCCGCTGCTCGTCCACGCGACCAAGCAGATTCTGGACACCTGGGGCGAGGACGGCTGGGAGCTCGTCCAGGTCGTGCCCGGACCGAACAACCCCGAGCAGCTGGTGGCCTACCTGAAGCGGGAGAAGCAGGCATGAGCGCCGTTGAGGAGAAGCTCGCCGCGCTGGGGCTGACGCTTCCGGAGGTCGTCCCGCCGCTCGCCTCGTACCAGCCCGCCATCCAGTCCGGTGTGTACGTGTACACCTCGGGCCAGCTCCCGATGGTGGACGGCAAACTGCCGGTCACCGGCAAGGTCGGCGCCGAGGTCACCGCCGACGAGGCCAAGGAACTGGCCCGCACCTGCGCGCTGAACGCGCTGGCGGCGGTCAAGTCGGTCGCCGGGGACCTGGACCGTATCGTCCGGGTCGTGAAGGTCGTCGGCTTCGTCGCGTCGGCCGCGGACTTCACCGGCCAGCCGGGTGTCATCAACGGCGCCAGTGAGCTGCTGGGCGAAGCGCTGGGCGACAAGGGCGTGCACGCCCGCAGCGCGGTGGGCGTGGCGGTCCTTCCGCTGGACGCTCCGGTCGAGGTCGAGGTCCAGGTCGAGCTGGCCGAGGTCTGAGCGGCAGCCACGACTGAGCGGCAGCAACGCCTGAGCGGCAGCAACGCCTGAGGGGAGCAGCGCCTGAGGGGCAGCTCCTGAGGGGCAAAGAATGTTGCCCCTCGAACATCAACGCGCCACCGGATAGCCTCCGGCCATGGCTAATGGTCAGTGGTACCCACCGGAGTGGCCCGACCGCATCCGTGCCCTGGCGAACGGCACGCTGCGCCCCGCGCTCCCCAAGCGCGCGGCGACGGTCATGCTGCTGCGGGACGCGGACATGGCGGCGGGCACGGTGGCGGACACGGCGGCGAGCGGACCCGCCGTTCACATGCTGCGCAGACGCGCCTCCATGGCCTTCGCCGGAGGCGCGTACGCCTATCCGGGCGGCGGCGTCGACCCGCGGGACGACGACCACCTGGTCGGCTGGGCGGGCCCGGCGCTCAGCGCCTGGGCCGAGCGCCTCGGCGTCGCGGAGACCGAGGCACAGGCTGTCGTCTGCGCGGCGGTGCGTGAGACGTTCGAGGAGGCGGGTGTACTCCTCGCGGGCCCGACCGCCGACAGCGTCGTCTCGGACATCACCGGCGCCGACTGGGAGGCCGACCGCGAGGCACTGGTGGCCCGCGAGCTCTCCTTCGCCGAGTTCCTGGACCGACGCGGGCTGGTGCTGCGCAGCGACCTGCTGGGTGTGTGGGCGCGCTGGATCACCCCGGAGTTCGAGCCGAAGCGCTACGACACCTGGTTCTTCGTGGCCGCGCTCCCCGAGGGCCAGCGCACCCGCAACGCCTCGACCGAGGCGGACCGTACGGTGTGGATCAGCCCGCAGGACGCCACGGCGGGCTACGACAAGGGCGAGCTGCTGATGATGCCGCCGACGGTCGCGACGCTGCGCCAGCTGCTCCCGTACGCCACCGCCGCCGAAGCCCTCACCGCGTCGGCGGACCGCGACCTGACCCCCGTACTGGCCCAGGCCCGACTGGAGGGCGACGAAGTGGTGCTCAGCTGGCCGGGGCACACGGAGTTCACCAAGCACATCCCCACGGCGGAGGGTTCCCCGTGACCGACGCGGCCGCACTGCCCGGACAGCCGCGCGGCGAGGTCGTCTCGGGCCCCGCCACCGCGCGGGCCGTCAACGTCCTGGCCCCGAACCCGTCCGCGATGACCCTGGACGGCACCAACACCTGGATCGTCGCCGAGCCGGACTCCGATCTCGCGGTGGTCATCGACCCGGGCCCGCTGGACGACGGCCATCTACGGCGCGTGATCGAGACCGCCGAGAAGGCGGGCAAGCGCATCGCGCTGACCCTGCTCACCCACGGTCACCCGGACCACGCGGAAGGGGCCGCCCGCTTCGCCGAACTCACCCGTAGCGACGTCCGCGCCCTCGACCCGGCGCTGCGTCTCGGCGACGAGGGCCTGACGGCGGGCGACGTCATCGATACGGGAGGCGTGGAGCTTCGGGTGGTACCCACGCCGGGGCACACCGCGGACTCTCTCTGCTTCCATCTGCCCGCCGACCAGGCGGTTCTGACGGGCGACACCATTCTCGGGCGCGGTACGACGATGGTGGCGCACCCGGACGGCCGCCTCGGCGACTACCTGGACTCCCTGCGCCGGCTGCGCTCGCTGACCGTGGACGACGGGGTGCGTACGGTGCTGCCGGGCCACGGGCCCGTACTGGATGACGCTCAGGGCGCGGTCGAGTTCTACCTGGCGCACCGGGCGAGTCGGCTCGCCCAGGTCGAGACGGCCGTGGAGTCCGGGTACCGCACGGCGGGTGAGGTCGTCGCGCATGTGTACGCGGACGTGGACCGCTCGCTGTGGCCGGCAGCGGAGCTGTCGGTGCGGGCGCAGCTGGAGTATCTGCGGGAGCACGGCTTGGTCTGAGGCGGGGGCGCGGCCTTGGTCTGAGGCGGGCGCGGCCTGATCTGACTCCTGGTGACGCGCCTGGTGACATGGCTCGTGACATGGCCTCGTGACATGGCTGGGGCCCCACCGACGGGTGGGGCCCCAGCCATGTCACGCATGTCATGTGCGCCGACCGCGTCAGCGCGAGCGCTTGGCGAGCCGCTCCACGTCGAGCAGGATCACGGCGCGTGCCTCCAGGCGGAGCCAGCCGCGGCCCGCGAAGTCGGCCAGGGCCTTGTTGACCGTCTCGCGGGAAGCGCCGACCAGCTGGGCCAGCTCCTCCTGCGTGAGGTCGTGTACGACGTGGATGCCCTCCTCCGACTGCACGCCGAAGCGGCGCGACAGGTCCAGCAGGGCGCGTGCGACGCGGCCGGGGACGTCGGAGAAGACCAGGTCGGACATCTGGTCGTTGGTCCTGCGCAGGCGCCGGGCGACGGCGCGCAGCAGGGCGGTGGCGACCTCCGGCCGGGCGTTGAGCCAGGGCTGCAGGTCGCCGTGGCCGAGGCCGAGCAGCTTGACCTCGGTGAGGGCGCTGGCGGTGGCGGTGCGCGGGCCCGGATCGAAGAGCGAGAGCTCGCCGATCAGCTCGCCGGGGCCGAGGACAGCGAGCATGTTCTCGCGGCCGTCGGGCGACGTGCGGTGGAGCTTCACCTTGCCCTCGGTGACCACGTACAGGCGGTCTCCGGGGTCGCCCTCGTGAAACAGCGCTTCGCTGCGTGCGAGCGTCACCTCACTCATGGAGGCGCGGAGCTCCGCGGCCTGCTCGTCATCGAGCGCCGCGAAGAGCGGGGCGCGCCGCAGAACGTCGTCCACGAGTTCTCTCCTATCGACCTGCATCAAGGGACCGTAGTCCCCATTTTGCCGGACGGTCCAAACAGTGTGATCAGTCACAAGGATGCCGTACGGGTGTCGCATGGCGTGAGACAGGGGGCCCAATCGGGGCCTGTTCTTCGGGGTCCGGGGCGGATGTCGGTGCTCGGCCTTAGGCTGGCCGAGTGTCCAATACCCCGGTGAGAGCACAGGCCATGGGGGCTGTGAAGGTGGCCGAGCGCTGCGATTCCGCTGTGGGCGAACAGGCTCCAACAGGGTCAAAGAATGCCGCGAAACGGACAGGGGGAGTGGCGTGAAACCAGCCGAACAGAGGTCCGGCGAGCCCGCCAAGGCACCCGCACAGAGCACCAAGACCACCAAAGCCAGCAAAGCAAGCAAGCCACCGGCCAAGACCGCGAAGGCACCGGCCAAGGAGTCCGCGAAGGCACCGGCCAAGGAGTCCGCCAAGCCACCGGCCAAGAAGTCCGCCAAGCCACCGGCCAAGAAGTCCGCCAAGCCACCGGCCAAGGAGCCCGCCCGGCCCGCCAAGCCCGCCAAGCCCGAGTCGCGGCTAGCCCTCGTCCGCCGCGCCCGCCGTATCAACCGCGAACTCGCCGAGGTCTACCCCTACGCCCATCCCGAGCTGGACTTCGAGAACCCCTTCCAGCTCCTGCTCGCCACGGTGCTCTCCGCCCAGACCACCGACCTCCGGGTGAACCAGACGACGCCCGCCCTCTTCGCCCGCTACCCCACGCCTGAGGACCTGGCGGCTGCTGATCCGGAGGAGGTCGAGGAGCTGATCAGGCCGACCGGCTTCTTCCGCGCCAAGACCAAGTCGATCATGGGCCTCTCGGCCGCCCTGCGGGACCGCCACGGCGGCGAGGTCCCGGGAAACCTGACGGACCTGGTCAAGCTCCCCGGGGTGGGCCGTAAGACCGCCAATGTCGTCTTGGGTAACGCGTTCGGCGTCCCTGGCGTCACTGTGGATACCCACTTCGGGCGGCTGGTGCGCCGCTGGAAGTGGACCGACGAGGAGGACCCCGAGAAGGTCGAGGCGCTGGTCTGCGAGATCTTCCCGAAGAGTGAGTGGACGATGCTCTCGCACCGGGTGGTCTTCCACGGCCGCCGCGTCTGCCACTCTCGCAAGCCCGCCTGCGGGGCCTGCCCGATCGCGCCGCTCTGCCCTTCCTACGGCGAGGGCGAGACGGACCCCGAGAAGGCCAGGAAGCTGCTGAAGTACGAGATGGGCGGCTATCCGGGGCAGCGCCTGAAGCCCCCCGCCGACTACCCGGGCAAGCCCGCACCGTCCCTGGGGGCCGGGTGAGGACGCCGGAATCCACGCGGCGAAACGCCCGCACCACGCGGAACGTTCCGTGTGCTCCCAGGCGTTGCACTCTCAGGCGTTTCACCCCCCGGCATGAGCCAGGGACGAACGAGGGTGCTTATGACGCGTGCCAGTGAGAAGCAGGATGGTCCGGTCGACGTGCCGGTACGACGTGCCGGGCTACCGCCCTGGCTGGAACCGGTGGCTCGCGCGTCGGAGAGCATCAAGCCCGGGCAGCTCAGCCGCTTTCTGCCGCCCGAGAGCGGAGCTGGGCGGCAGTCGGCCGTACTGATCCTCTTCGGCGAGGGGGACCAGGGGCCCGAGCTGTTGCTTATGGAGCGCGCCAGTTCGCTGCGCTCGCACGCGGGACAGCCTTCCTTCCCCGGTGGCGCCCTCGACCCCGAGGACGGCGACCCGCACGCCTCGGGTCCGCTGCGCGCCGCCCTGCGGGAGGCCGAGGAGGAGACGGGGCTCGACCCGGAGGGCGTGCAGATCTTCGGCGTACTGCCCAAGCTCTACATCCCGGTGAGCGGCTTCGTGGTCACGCCCGTACTGGCCTGGTGGCGGGAGCCCAGCGCGATCGGCGTGGTCGACCCGGGCGAGACGGCCCGGGTCTTCACGGTGCCCGTGGCGCATCTCACGGACCCCGAGCACCGGGTCACCGCCGTACACCCCAGGGGGCACCAAGGTCCCGCATTTCTGGTCGGATCGGCCCTGGTCTGGGGCTTTACGGCCGGGGTGATCGACCGGATTCTGCACTACTCGGGTTGGGAGAGACCCTGGGACCGCTCCCGGCAGGTCCCGCTCGACTGGCACGCGTGACAGGGTGGCCTCCGTGAATGTGCTGGACATCCTGTTGCTGGTCGCCGCCGTGTGGTTCGCGATCGTGGGCTATCGCCAGGGCTTCGTCGTCGGCGTTCTGTCGGTGATCGGGTTCCTGGGCGGTGGTCTGGTCGCCGTGTATCTGCTGCCGGTGCTCTGGGACGCCTTCACGGATTCACCGGAGTTGAGTACGACCGCGGCTGTCGGCGCGGTCGTGGTGGTCATCGTCTGCGCCTCCATCGGCCAGGCCTTCACCACCCACCTCGGCAACAAACTCCGCAGATACATCACCTGGACCCCCGCCAGAGCCCTGGACGCCACCGGTGGCGCCCTGGTCAACGTGGTCGCCATGCTGCTGGTCGCCTGGCTGATCGGCTCCGCGCTGGCCGTCACCACCCTGCCCACGCTCGGCAAGGAGGTACGCAGCTCCAAGGTGCTCCAGGGCGTCTCCCGAGCCCTGCCCGCCCAGGCCGACACCTGGTTCGCGGACTTCAGCTCCATCCTCGCGCGGAACGGCTTCCCCCAGGTCTTCAGCCCGTTCGCCAACGAGCCGATCACCGAAGTCCAGCCCCCCGACCCGGCGCTGGCGAACAGCGAGGTCGCCGCCCGCGCCATGCGCTCCATCGTCAAGGTCACCGGCACGGCCCCGAGCTGCGGCAAGTCCCTGGAAGGCACCGGCTTCGTCTTCGCCGACCGCCGGGTGATGACCAACGCCCATGTCGTCGGCGGTATCGACGAGCCGGTCGTTCAGATAGGCGGCGAGGGCAAGCTGTACGACGGCAAGGTCGTGCTCTACGACTGGGCGCGCGACATCGCCGTCATCGATGTGCCGAACCTGAAAGCACCCCCGCTGAAGTTCGCTGACAAGAGCGCCGTCAGCGGAAACGACGCCATCGTCGCGGGCTTCCCGGAGAACGGCCCGTACGACGTCCGATCCGCCCGCGTCCGCGGCCGTATCAACGCCAACGGCCCGGACATCTACCACCGCGGCACCGTACGCCGCGATGTCTACTCGCTCTACGCGACCGTGCGCCAGGGCAACTCCGGTGGACCGCTGCTCACTCCCGACGGCGAGGTGTACGGCGTGATCTTCGCGAAGTCACTGGATGACCCGGACACCGGCTATGCGCTGACCGTCGAGGAGATCCGCGAGGACATCAGCCTCGGCCGCACGGCGAACCGCCAGGTCGACACTCAGGGCTGTGCCCTGTGACGTCGACCTGTGAGGTCCGAGAGGTCTGAGCGGTCCTGAGAGCGTGTCTCAGGTGCGTGCCTCAGGCGGGTGTCTCAGGCGCGGGTATGCCGCAGCCGCGCCGAGACCCAGCGGGCCCTGCGGCGGAGGATGCGTGGGATGCCCAGCACCCGGGGATCGTGCCCTTGGTGTTGCGGGCCGCCCCTTGGGTGCGGATAGTTCACCGCGGTGGCCGTGCGGCGATTGCGTGCTGCGTCACTGAAGTCGTGCGTCCAGCCCATACCCCGACGTCTGCCCGTGCCCCATGGTCGATAACCGCCCTCAGAGACCCCAATTGGCCTATGCGGCGGGCAAGTGGCCGTTCGGGGAACAGCCGTTCACATCGGGCGTCAGCGGTCGGGTTCGGGGTCCTTCAGCCAGTTGACCAGCTCGGTCGAGAACGCCACCGGGTCCTCCTCGTGCGGGAAGTGCCCCAGCCCGTCGAACAGCCGCCAGCGGTACGGCGCCTCGACGTACTCGCCGGACCCCGCCGCGCTCCGGGTGCGCAGCACCGGGTCGAGCGAACCGTGCAGGTGGAGCGTCGGTACGCGTACCGGCCGCTTCATCCGCCGGTTGAACTGGATGCCGTCCGGCCGGGCCATCGAGCGCACCAGCCACCGGTACGGCTCGATCGAGCAGTGCGCCGTCGAGGGGATGCACATCGCCCGCTGGTACGTCGCCACGGCCTCGTCGTCCGGCAGCCGCGGCCCCGACCAGTCCCGGATCAGCCGACCCGTCAGCGCCCCGTCGTCCGCGACCAGCTGACGCTCCGGCAGCCACGGCCGTTGGAAGCCCCAGATGTACGAGCCCGCTGAGGTCTGCTTGACGTCGGTCAGCATCGCCGCCCGCCAGCGCCGCGGATGCGGCATGGAGGCGACCGCGAGGCGGCGCACCAGCTTCGGCCGCATCACGGCAGCGGTCCATGCCAGATACCCGCCCAGGTCGTGCCCGACGAGCGCGGCGTCCGGCTCGCCCAGCGAACGGATGACCCCGGTGATGTCGAGCGCGAGGTTGGCGGGGTCGTATCCGCGCGGGGTGCGGTCGCTGCCGCCCGTGCCGCGCAGGTCCATCGCCACCGCGCGGAAGCCCGCGTCGGCGAGCGCGGTGAGCTGGTGCCGCCAGGTCCACCAGAACTGCGGGAAGCCGTGCAGCAGCAGTACCAGCGGCCCGTCGCCCGCCTCGGCGATGTGGAAGCGAGCGCCGTTGGCGGCGACGTCCCGGTGGGTCCAGGGTCCGTCGATACGTACGGCCGAGGAGGGCGCCGAGGGGAAGGAATGCGCGGCGGGGTCCGTCATGAGGACGAGCGTGCCACAGGTGTGGTCCCCACCGCCGTGTCGCTGAGTTCATCGCTGGCCACGACGGTGGCCGGGCGGGGATGCGGCTTGACGTTCCCCAGTACGGCGGCCGTCTCCTTGGCCGACGCGGCGGTCTTCTGCGCGCCCTTCCCCTGCTTGGCCTTCTTGGCGAAGATCACGCCGATCAGGGCGAGCAGCCCCGCGACCACCACGTTGGCCGCGAAGGAGAGGAGGAAGCAGACCGACAGATGCCAGCCGCTCCAGGCTTGGATGCCGTACGCGAGCGCGAAGCTCAGCATCGGCAGCGAGAAGATCAGGACCGCGATGGCGGCGACGAACGCGGCGCCGCCCACACCGATGCGCTTGACGTCGGTGCGGAGCTGGGCCTTGGCCAGCGCGATCTCGTCATGGACGAGACCGGACAACTGGTCGGTCGCCGCGGATACCAGCTTTCCGAGGCTGCGGTCTCCGTCTTCGGCTGCGCTCATCGCGGTCCCCTCTTCTCTTCTGCTCTTCCGCGGCCTTCTCTTCTGGGGCCGCCACTGGCATCAGATCATGCCGGACTGTGGCCCCCGACGCCTTCCTGGGCTCGCGCTTCTGCCAGCTTGCGGTGTTCGGCGGCCTTCTTCTCGTAGATCGCGGCCATCCGGAGGTGGTAGTCGGGCTTGTCCATCTCGTAGATGTCCGGAATGCCGTCGGCGTCGTCGTCGCGCTCCTCGTCCGCGACGAGCTTGCGGTACTTGGCGTTACGGATCTTCAGCAGGATGGTCGCCGCTACGGCGGCGACCAGCGAGCCGACCAGGACGGATGCCTTGATCTCCTCGGTCATCGCGGCGTCGTCCTTGAAGGCCAGCTCCCCGATGAGCAGCGAGACCGTGAAGCCGATACCGGCGAGGGTGGAGACCGCGAACACATCGGGCCAGGCGAGGTCCTTGCTGAGCTTGGCCCGGGTGAACCGCACGGTGAGCCACGTACCGCCGAAGATGCCGAAGGACTTGCCGAGGACCAGGCCGAGCACCACACCCAGCGTCTCGGGCCGGGTGAAGACGTCCGACAGCGCTTCGCTGGAGACCGCGACACCGGCCGAGAACAGGGCGAACATCGGCACCGCGAAGCCCGCGGACAGCGGGCGCACCATGTGCTCGATGTGCTCGCCGGGGGACTGGTCCTCGCCCTCGCGGGTGGTGCAGCGCAGCATCAGGCCCATCGCGACACCGGCGATGGTGGCGTGGACGCCGCTGTTGTACATCAGGCCCCAGATGGTGAGGGCCAGCGGGATGTAGATGTACCAGCCGCGCACGCCCTTACGGAGCAGCAGCCAGAAGATGGCAAGGCCAACGACGGCGCCCGCGAGGGCCGCGAAGTTCAACTTGTCACTGAAGAAGACCGCGATGATCAGGATCGCGAAGAGGTCGTCGACGACGGCAAGCGTGAGCAGGAAGGCGCGCAGCGAGGACGGCAGCGAGGTGCCGATCACCGCGAGTACGGCGAGGGCGAAGGCGATGTCGGTGGCGGTCGGGACCGCCCAGCCGCCCAGGGAGCCGCCCCCGGTCACGTTGGTCAGGACGTAGACCAGCGCGGGGATGGCCATACCGCACAGGGCGGCCGCCACCGGCAGGATGGCCGCCTTGGGGTCGCGTAGGTCACCGGCGACCAGCTCGCGCTTGAGTTCGACACCGGCGACGAAGAAGAAGATGGCCAGCAGGCCGTCGGCCGCCCAGTGCTGGATGGACAGGTCCAGATGCAGGAACCCGGGGCCGAAGTGGAAGTCGCGGACCGCCTCGTAGCTCTCCCTGAGCGGGGTGTTCGCCCAGATCAGCGCGGCGATCGCGGCCGCGAGGAGGAGAACGCCGCCGACGGTTTCGGTGCGTAGCAGGTCGGCGATGAAATTCCGCTCACGAAGTGAGGGGCGTCCGAGAGCTTGGTCCTGGTCGCTTTGGGTGTTGCTGGGGGCGGGCGCGGCCACGGGTGGGGACCTCCGGGTCGGTTCGGCAACGGGATCGCTTGCTGCATTGCCGACCAGACTTCCCGGCACACCTTGTGGATCTGTCGCGTCGGCAACACGGGAGCAACCTTTCGAACCCTTGTTGCGTTGTTGACGCGGCCCCACCCTACCGGGTGTGGGCACGGGCTGACCTGGCAATTAGCACTTTATGCGCTAAACGGGCACCCGGCGCGTTGCCGGATGCCCGCCCAGGACGCCTGTGAGGGGCTGTTGGAGATCAGTCCTCGCTGCCCGCGCTCGGCAGTTTCGTCTGGATCAGAGCCATCACCGACGAGTCCGTGAGGGTGGTCACGTCGCCCAGCTCGCGGTTCTCCGCGACATCGCGCAGCAGCCGTCGCATGATCTTGCCGGACCGGGTCTTGGGCAGCTCGGCGACCGGCAGGACGCGATTGGGCTTGGCGATCGGGCCGAGTGTCGCGCCGACGTGGTTGCGCAGCTCGTCGACCAGGCCTTCGGTCTCGGCGGCCGTACCGCGCAGGATGACGAAGGCCACGATGGCCTGACCGGTCGTCTCGTCAGCGGCGCCGACCACCGCGGCCTCGGCGACCGAGGGGTGCGAGACGAGGGCCGACTCGACTTCGGTGGTCGAGATGTTGTGCCCGGAGACCAGCATCACGTCGTCCACGCGGCCGAGCAGCCAGATGTCGCCGTCGTCGTCCTTCTTGGCACCGTCACCTGCGAAGTACTTGCCTTCGAAGCGTGACCAGTAGGTGTCGATGAACCGCTGGTCGTCGCCCCAGATGGTGCGCAGCATGGACGGCCACGGCTCGGTCAGCACCAGGTAGCCGCCACCGCCGTCGGGTACCTCCCGCGCCTCGTCGTCCACCACGGTGGCCGAGATCCCGGGCAGGGCGCGCTGGGCGGACCCTGGCTTGGTCTCGGTCACGCCCGGCAGGGGCGAGATCATCATGGCGCCGGTCTCGGTCTGCCACCAGGTGTCCACGATCGGGCACGTCCCGCCGCCGATGTGCTCGCGGTACCAGATCCAGGCCTCCGGGTTGATCGGCTCGCCGACGGAGCCGAGCACCCTGAGGCTGGAGAGGTCGAACTTCGCGGGGATGTCGTCGCCCCACTTCATGAACGTTCGAATGGCGGTCGGCGCGGTGTAGAGGATGCTGACGCCGTACTTCTGGACGATCTCCCAGAACCGGCCCTGGTGCGGGGTGTCGGGGGTGCCCTCGTACATCACCTGGGTCGCGCCGTTGGCCAGCGGCCCGTAGACGATGTACGAGTGCCCGGTCACCCAGCCGACATCGGCGGTGCACCAGTAGACGTCGGTCTCCGGCTTGAGGTCGAAGACGGCGTGATGGGTGTACGCGGCCTGGGTGAGGTAGCCGCCGGAGGTGTGCAGGATGCCCTTCGGCTTACCCGTGGTGCCCGAGGTGTAGAGGATGAAGAGCGGGTGCTCGGCGTCGAAGGCCTCGGGGGTGTGCTCGGCGCTCTGCCGCTCGGTGATCTCGTGCCACCACACGTCCCGGCCGTCGTCCCAGGTGACGTCCTGGCCCGTGCGACGCACCACCAGGACGTGCTGGACGCGGTCGACGCGCTCGACGGCGGCGTCCACCGCGGGCTTGAGCGCGGCGGGCTTGCCACGGCGGTAGCCGCCGTCCGCGGTGATGACGACCTTGGCGTCGGCGTCCTCGATACGGGTGGCCAGCGCGTCCGCCGAGAAGCCGCCGAAGACGACGGAGTGCGTGGCGCCGACGCGGGCGCAGGCCAGCATCGCCACGGCTGTCTCGGGGATCATCGGCATGTAGATGGCGACCCGGTCGCCCTTGTGTACGCCCAGTTCGGTCAGGGCGCCGGCGGCCTTGCTGACCTCGTCCTTGAGCTCGGCGTACGTGATGCTGCGGCTGTCGCCCGGCTCACCTTCGAAGTGGATGGCGACCCGGTCGCCGTTACCCGCTTCGACATGGCGGTCCACGCAGTTGTACGCGACGTTGAGCTTTCCGTCGGCGAACCACTTGGCGAACGGCGGATTCGACCAGTCGAGGGTCTCGGTCGGCTCGTTCGCCCAGCTCAGCCGCCGCGCCTGCTCGGCCCAGAAGCCGAGCCGGTCAGCCTTGGCCTGTTCATACGCCTGAGCCGTGACGTTGGCGGTCTGGGCCAGCGCGGCGGGCGGCGCGAACCTGCGCTCTTCCTTGAGCAGGTTGGCCAGGCTTTCGTTGCTCACGACATCTCCCTTTCCCAGGGTGTCCGTTGTGTCCCAGACCACAGCTCATCAGACGCGTACCCCCGGTGACAAGGGTCTACGGCAAATTGGTTTAGACCTGTGTGGCTGTCTGGGTTGTCCAAGTGGTGCGGGTTGCGCGCATGGTGCGGCTCCGAAGGCCGGGGCCATACGTTTTCACGGACGGGAAGGGGCGTTGGTTCAGGCTCGCTCCAATGCGGTGGGAGCTACGCGGTCGAAGAGGGGGTCGGTGTCGGCGAGCAGGTAGGCCTGGGCCTCGCCCACATGGAAGTACATGCCGTGGAGCTGGAGCGAACCCTGGGCGAGGCCGTGCGCCACCGCGGGGTGGGAGCGCAGATGCTCCAACTGCTGCAACACGTTGGTCAGGCAGAGCTGCTCGACCGCGTCGGCCGGCTCCCGGCCCGCGATCTGCGCCCAGGAGTGGCTCCTGCTCGCCATCCGCTCCAGGCTGGGCACGCCATGCCGCAGCCAGCGCCGCAGCGGTGTCTGGTCCTCGCCCGGAGGGCTGCTGAGCAACGCCTGCATGGCCCCGCAGCCGGAGTGCCCGCAGATGGTGATCGACTCCACCTTCAGGATGTCCACCGCGTACTCGATCGCCGCCGCCACCGAGTCGTCCCCACTCTCCTGCCCGGGCAGGGGGACGAGATTGCCCACATTGCGCACGACGAAGAGGTCCCCGGGGCCGCTTGAGGTGATCATCGAGGTGACCAGGCGGGAGTCGGCGCAGGTGAGGAAGAGCTGCGAGGGCCGCTGCCCCTCGATGGCGAGCCGCGCCAGCTCGCGGCGGACCAGCGGTGCCGTATCGCGCTGGAACGCGCCGATGCCGCTGGCCAGTTGATGCCTGCGCTGGGGAGCCTCGGCCGGGCGGTCGCAGCGGTGGTTGCGCCAGGGTGTCCAGGGGCGGCAGCAGGTATGGGAGCCGGACGCCGGCTCGGCGATGCGGCTGCCGGAGCGTCCGGTGAGCTCGGCGGTCCCGCCACGCGCGATATGCGACTCCTTCCAGTCCTGAAGGGTCTCGTAGGCCGCGTGGTCCATGAAGGAGCCGTCCAGTTCCACCACGGCGTCACAGCCGTGCGGCACCAGATGCAGTGAGCGGCTCAGCCGGGGCACCGCGAGGAACGTCAACTGCCCTCGCACCCGCACTTGGTGGATGCCGTGCTGTTCGGTGTGGGTGATCCGGGTGCGGGCCAGCCGGTTCAAGGCCACGGCCACGCCCAAGGCCACGCCGATCGCCACGCCTTCCAGGACACCAAGGAAAGCCACCGAGAGTGTGGTGACCGCGTACACCAGGACTTCCCGGTGTCGGGTGACGGTCCGGATATGCGTGAGGGACACCATCTGTACGCCCACGGCCATCACCAGCGCGGCCAGCGCGGCCAGTGGGATCAGATCGAGCACCGGCACCAGCAGCAGCGCGGCGATCACGATCCACAGGCCGTGCAGCATCGTGGAGTTGCGGCTGACGGCGCCCGAGTTCACGTTCGCGGCGCTGCGCACCGCGACCCCGGTGATGGGCAGGCCACCTAGCGCACCGGAGACGACGTTCGCCGCGCCCTGGCCGCGTAGTTCCCGGTCGAGGTCGGCGCGGGGCACGGGTGGTCCCTTGCGTGCGGTGGCCAGCTTGTCCACCGCGACCGCCGACAACAGCGACTCCACGCTGCCGACCAGGGTGATCGTGAGGACGGCCGCGATCAGGCCCAGGGCCGGGCCCTGGGGGAGTCCGACCAGCGCGTGGCTCTGCCACGACGGCAGTTCGACCCGGGGCAACCGCAGCCCGGCCGCCGCGGCCACCGCGGTCGCCGCTGCCACGGCGGCGAGCGGTGCCGGAACCTTCCGTACAGCTCGCCCCGTCGACCCGCGAAGGCGGGGCCAGGCCAGCAGCACCAGTAGCGTCAGCGCGCTCACCGACAGGGCGACCGGGTGCGGATCGGCCAACTGGGCTGGCAGCTCCCGTAGATTGTCGACGACGGAGCTGTGCGGATTGCCGCCCAGCACGATGTGCAGTTGTGCGACGGCGATCGTGACGCCGATACCGGCCAGCATGCCGTGCACGATCGCGGGGCTGACGACCAGCGCGGATCGGGCCACCCGCAGGAAGGACAGGCCCAGTTGGGCGAGTCCGGCGACCACGGTGATGGCGCACGTCGTACGCCAGCCGTACTGCTGGATGAGGTCGGCGGTGACCACGGTGAGCCCGGCCGCGGGACCGCTCACCTGGAGCGGCGCGCCACCTAGGCGACCGGCCACCAGGCCGCCGACGGCGGCGGCGACGAGGCCCGCCTGGAGTGGCGCCCCGGTGGCCAGCGCGATACCGAGGGACAGCGGTAGCGCGATCAGGAAGACGGCGATCGAGGCGGACAGATCAGCTCCCGCGATCCGGAACCTCTTGTGGGGGCGGGTGGGGACGCAGGCGGACATGTTTCCCGTCTCCTCCGACATTCCTGGTTTCTCAACTCATCTCGTAGCTCGGTTCATCAACTCTCAGTAAACAGATCGTAATGGAGAGTAAAGGATCGTGGTGGATTATCGGGGCAAATGGGTCAACAGTTCCCTCGGGAGAGTGAATAGAGCCTTTCTGCGGCTTGTCGCATCTTTGGGGGAGGTGTGGCGTGCGAGGTTGGCGGCGCTGTCCACGGAAACCGACCCGAAGGAAGAGGTGGGCGGATGATGGCCGCCACCAAGAGGCTTGTCGCGGGCGTCACCGTCGCGGTGTGTGCCGTAGCTCTGTCCGCCTGTGGAGGCGGCGGGACCGGCTCCACCGAGGGCGCCCCTGGCCCGAAGAAGGCGCAGCCCGCCCCGGCTCCGGCCGCCCCGAAGAGCGCCTTCCGGCTGATCGGTGACGGCTCCACGGCCTTCACTGGCGCCCAGCCGAACCAGGCCACGCCCCAGAAGCTGAAGCCCGGTCAGAAGCCCCCGCAGTTCGTGGTCTTCTCCTGGGACGGGGCTGGCGAGGACAGCCAGCGGCTCTTCTCGCACTTCCGCAAGGTCGCCAAGGCCAACAACGCGACCATGACGTACTTCCTCAGCGGCGTGTACATGCTGCCCGAGGACAAGAAGAGCCTCTACAACCCGCCACGGCACCCGGTGGGCCGGTCGGACATCGGATTCAACGACAACCAGGGCATCAAGGACACCGTGGAGCAGCTGCGCGGCGCCTGGCTCGAGGGCAACGAGATCGGCACCCACTTCAACGGGCACTTCTGTGGCAAGGGTGGGGTCGGTGAGTGGTCCGTCGAGGAGTGGAAGAGCGAGATCGCCCAGGCCAAGGCTTTTGTGAGCCAGTGGAAGTCCAACACCGGGACCAAGAAGGCCGAGCCGCTTCCCTTTGACTACGACAAAGAGCTGATCGGCGCCCGCACCCCGTGCCTGGAGGGGCAGTCGAACTTCATGCAGGCCGCGCGTGAGCTCGGCTTCCGCTATGACACCAGCGGTGTCAACAGCCAGCTCTGGCCCAAGAAGAAAGACGGGCTCTGGGATCTGTCGCTGCAACTGGTCCCGGTACCTGGCCGGGCCTTCGAGACGTTGACCATGGACTACAACTTCATGGTCAACCAGTCGGGCAGCACCTCGCAGGGCGATCCCTCGAAGCACAAGTACTGGGGGGACCAGATGCGGGACGGGCTGATCCAGGGATTCGAGCGCGCCTACAACGGCAACCGCGCGCCGCTGATCATCGGCAACCACTTCGAGTCCTGGAACGGCGGCACGTACATGCGCGCCATCGAGGAGACCATCGAGCGCGTCTGCAACAAGAGTGACGTGCGGTGCGTGTCCTTCCGCCAACTCGCCGACTGGCTCGATGCCCAGGACCCGAAGGTGCTGGCCAAGATGCGGAAGCTGGGCGTGGGTCAGGCCCCGAAGGGGGGCTGGGCGGACTATCTCTCCACCCAGCCCGCTCCGGCACCCAAGGGGGTCCCGGGCGCCGAGGGTCAAGCCAGCTGAGCAGACCGCTGAGCAGACCGCTGCTCAGGGCCCTGAGCGGGGCCCCGAGTAGAGCCCTGGGCAGGGTCGCCCTGAGCTGAGCCGGAAGCGCCGGTCAGGGCGTCCTCGCGCAGGACGAAGTCGGGGTCGACCTGGCTGGTCAGGTCGGCCCCCGTCCTCGCGTTCCCCCAGCCGGTGGCGTTCTTCAGGTGGAAGTGCACCATCTGGCGGGTGTAGCGCTCCCAGTCACGCTTCTCGTACGAGGAGTCGGCGACGCCGGACATGACCGCGAGCGCCTCCCGGACCGAGGGTTCGAGCAGCTCGAAGCGCGGCGGGCGCCCCTTCTCCATCGCCCGCACCCAGTCGGAGTGCCCGACCGTCACCAGCAGGTCGTCGCCGACCTCCGCACGCAGGAAGTCGACGTCGTCCTGGCCCAGGACTTTGTTGCCGACGACCGCGAGGTCGACGCCGAAGTCCCTGGCGTACTCCTTGTACTGGCGGTAGACGGAGATGCCCTTGCGGGTGGGCTCGGCGACCAGGAAGGTCATGTCGAAGCGGGTGAACATGCCGGAGGCGAACGAGTCCGAGCCCGCCGTCATGTCGACGACGACGAACTCGTCGCGGCCGTCGATCAGGTGGTTCAGGCAGAGTTCGACCGCGCCGACCTTGGAGTGGTAGCAGGAGACACCGAGGTCGGATTCGGTGAAGGGGCCGGTAACCATCAAACGCACAGCGTCGCCGTCGAGTTCCAGCGGGCGCGCACAGGCTTCGTAGACCGGATTGTCCTCGCGGACCCGCAGGAGTCGTGAACCCTCTCCTGGCGGCGTTGTCTTGATCATCGTCTCGGCGGAGGCGATCCGTGGGTTGCTGCCGCGCAGATAGTCCTTGATCAGCGGCAGCTGCGCGCCCATCGCGGGCAGTGCGGCGGCCTGATCGTCGGTGAGGCCGAGCGCGGCGCCCAGGTGCTGGTTGATATCGGCGTCAACCGCGATGACCGGCGATCCGGCGGCGGCGAGGTGGCGGATGAAGAGCGAGGACAGCGTGGTCTTGCCACTGCCGCCCTTCCCGACGAAAGCAGTTTTCATGTTCACCAAGCGTAGCGGAGCGGTCGCTGTGCGCGGTCGGGCGGCGTGAAGAAGACCACTCCTTCGTGGGGTGCGGGCGTGGGGTGCGTAGGGTCGTACTTATGAGTACGACAGCCGATCCCCTCGCCGCGCTGGGTGCGCTCCCGGGCGTGGCCGAGTCCGTGGAGTCCGTACGTAAGGCCGTGGACCGCGTCTACGGGCACCGGATCATGCGCCGCCGCAGCAACGAGATCACCTCTGAGGCCGCGTTGCGCGGCGCACGCGGCTCCGCCGCGCTGTCCGGGGCCGACTGGGCGCTCGAAGAGGTGCGCAGGCGCAGTGACTTCAGCGGTGAGGGCGAGGCGCGTACGGTCGGCGCCGCGCTGCGGCTGACCGCGGAGGCCGGGCAGTTGCTGTCCATCTGGCGGCAGTCGCCGGTCCGCGTGCTGGCGCGGCTGCACCTCGTGGCCGCCGGGTCGCAGGAGGACACCGTGGGGCGGCCGCGCCTGGGCGCCGAGCCGGTGGACGAGCCGCTGGTCCAGCTTCCGCTTCCGGGGGCCGATGAGATGGCGGGGCGCCTGGAGGGGCTCTCCCGGCTGGTGGTCGCGGGCAGTCCCGCGCCAGCGCTGGTGATGGCGGCCGTGGTGCACGGCGAGCTGCTCACGCTGCGGCCCTTCGGCTCGTACAACGGGCTGGTGGCGCGGGCGGCCGAGCGGGTGGTGCTGGTGGGCAGCGGACTCGACCCGAAGTCGATCTGTCCGGCGGAGGCCGGTTACGCGGAGCTCGGGCGGGCTGCCTACGTGGAGGCGCTCGACGGATACGCGTCCGGGACGCCGGAGGGTGTGGCCGCGTGGATCGCGCACTGCGGAAAGGCGGTCGAGCTAGGTGTCAGGGAGTCGACTGCGGTCTGTGAGGCGATGCAGCGGGGAGCGGCGTAGCCGACGCGTCCGCGGCCACGCAGCCACGCGGGGTTGCGTCCGCACAGGGTTGCGGCGGTACCCATATGAGGTACCGCCGCTGGCATGTCCACCCAGTTACCAAGCGTCCTCGAAATAGTGCCCATCAGGTCAGGATCTTTGCCCGTTGCCTGGTGCGCTGGCCCGTAATCGACGGGTCGACGTCGCGTGGGTGCTCGGCTTTCATGCGCGGTCCGTGGGGCCGTGATTGCGTTAAAGGTGTTCCTCTCGGATGTCCTTGGTCTCGCGGGCCGTTGACTCCTTTGTACTCCAGTCCTGGGGGAAGCGAAAGCCCTGGGCCAAGTTCTTTACTTTTAGGTTCAAATACGGGCGAACTGGACCGCTGTTCTTGGGGGCTCGGACGGATACGCGCGCTCAGGCGGGCGCGGCGAGTGCGGCGAGTGCCCGGCGTCGGCTCGCGTACCAGACCAGACCCGCCGTGGCCGCGGCGGCGCCGACGGCGGCGGCCGCCACCAAGGCCGGGCGGGGCGGAACGCGCAGCGACGGTACGCGCTGCTTCAGCCGGACCGGTCGGTGGAAGTCGAGAATCGGCCAGTCCCGCGCGAGCGCCTCGCGGCGCAGGGCGCGATCGGGGTTGACCGCGTGCGGGTGGCCGACCGCCTCGAGCATCGGCAGGTCGGTGGCCGAGTCGCTGTAGGCGTAGCAGCGTTGCAGGTCGTACCCCTCGGACGTGGCGAGCTCTCGGACCGCCTCGGCCTTGGTCGGGCCGTAGGCGTAGTACTCCACCTCACCCGTGAAGCAGCCGTCGTCGCCCACGACCATGCGGGTGGCCACCACACGGTCGGCGCCAAGGAGTTCACCGATCGGCTCGACCACCTCAGCGCCCGAGGTGGACACGATCACCACATCGCGCCCGGCGGTGTGGTGGCCTTCGATGAGCGACGCGGCCTCGTCGTAGATGATCGGATCGATGATGTCGTGCAGTGTCTCGGCGACGATCTCCTTGACCTGCTGGACGTTCCAGCCGCGGCAGAGCGCGGAGAGGTACTCGCGCATGCGCTCCATCTGATCGTGGTCGGCGGCGCCCGAGAGGAACACGAACTGGGCATATGCGGTACGCAAGACCGCTCTCCGGTTGATCAGTCCCCCCTGATAGAAGGACTTGCCGAACGTGAGAGTGCTCGACTTCGCAATGACCGTCTTGTCCAGGTCAAAGAAGGCCGCTGTGCGGGGCGAGGAGTGAGGCAGGGAGTGGTTTTCCACGAGCCGAGCATAGGCGCCCACCATTCGGCGTAAGCTGTGGCGTGTGGGTTTGCCTGAGAAGCCTCTCGGGTACACCATGGAAGTCACGGATCGTTCGCGACCGTGCTACCCCGGTCTGGCTCCTCCCCCCCCGAGTCGGACCGTGGAAGACGACCCCCGCTCTCCCCCCCGGCGGGGGTCGTCGCATGTCCGGGCCCGTATGGGCCCTTCTTTTTTTGCCGTGGTTCCCGTTCGTTGTCCGGGTTCCCGTCGGGGCGGCGCCTCCCCTCACACCCTTGGGCTCGTCACGGTACGTAGTCGTCGCGCTGCTCTGTGAAAGACCGGCCTATGTCACCGGTATGGGTGAGCAAGTTATCCACACCTTCCTTGTTGTCCCCAGATTTTGACCAAGATCCACACGTTTTCGGGGTTCCGTCCATGGTGATTCCGGACCGCGAAGTCCATGGCCCGTTCACGGCCGTGGTCCTGTTCGCGGTCGGGTTCACGCCATGTTCTCGGCCAGGTTCCGGGGACGTGGGATTCGGATGTTCACGACGAGGCCCGGAGTAAGAGGTCCGGGGTAAGAGGGGGCGGGGGATCGTGACGGGATCGATCACGAGTACGCGGCCGTCGGCTGACGCGGAGCAGCGCGGCGGGCCACTGATCGTCACGGAGGACGCGGAGCTGCTCGACGACCTGCTGCGGCTGTGCGCGGCGGCGGGCGCGCGGCCCGAGGTGCATCACGGGGTGCCGGAGCGCAGAGGCAGTTGGGAGGACGCCCCGCTGGTACTGGTCGGGGATGACGCGGCGGCTCGGGTGCGCGGGGCCATGCGCAGACGGGGGGTGTGTCTGGTCGGACGGGACCAGGACGATCCGGATGTCTGGCAGCGGGCGGTGGAGATCGGGGCTGACCATGTGCTGCGGCTGCCCGACGCCGAGCAGTGGCTGGTGGACCGGATCGCCGATGTGGCGGAGGGCGTGGGGCGGCAGGCGCTGACCGTCGGCGTGATCGGCGGGCGTGGCGGAGCCGGGGCCTCGACACTGGCCTGCGCGCTGGCGGTGACCGCGGCCAGGTCCGGGCGGCGCACGATGCTCATCGACGCCGATCCGCTGGGCGGCGGGGTCGATGTGCTGCTCGGTGGAGAGGCCGCCGGGGGACTGAGATGGCCCGCCTTCGCGCAGTCGCGTGGACGGCTCGGAAGCAGCGCGCTTGAGGAGTCGCTGCCCGAACTGCACGCGTTGCGTGTCCTCAGCTGGGACCGCGGTGCCTCGGTGGTGGTGCCGCCCGGTGCGATGCGGGCCGTGCTCGCCGCGGCGCGCAGGCGTGGCGGGGTGGTTGTGGTGGATCTGCCGCGCCGGGTCGATGAAGGAGTCGCCGAGGCGCTGGCTCAGCTCGACCTCGGTCTCCTCGTGGTGCCCGCGGAGCTGCGCGCGGTCGCGGCGGCCGGGCGGGTGGCAGCGGCGGCGGGCATGGTCCTGCGGGATCTGCGCGCCGTGGTGCGCGGCCCCTTCGCGGATGGTCTCGACGCGGCGGAGGTGGCCCGGCTGCTTGACCTGCCACTCGCTGGTGAAGTGCCAAAGGAGCCCGGCCTGCTGGGTTCCGACACACTGCCCGCCGGGACCGGGCGCGGTCCACTGTCCCGGTTCTGTACGGCCTTCTGGAGCCGGGTCTCGGTGGAGGCCGGGTCATGAGCGTCGGGGTGCGGGGGAGCGACGGACTGCTGGACGGGGTGCGGCAGTGGCTCGCGGAGAGCGACGCCGAGCCGACCCCGGCCGGTGTGGCCCAGGCGCTGCGGGCGCAGGGCCATGTGCTTGGTGACTCGGAACTGCTCGGAGTAGTCCGTGAATTGCGCTCGGAACTGGTGGGCAGCGGACCGCTGGAACCGCTGCTCGCTGACCCCGAGGTGACCGATGTGCTGGTCTCGGCGCCGGACCGGGTCTGGGTGGACCGGGGGCGCGGCCTGGAACTGACCCAGGTGGCGTTCGAGGACGCCGGAGCGGTGCGGCGGCTCGCTCAGCGGCTCGCGGCGGTCGCCGGGCGCCGACTGGACGACGCACGGCCCTGGGTGGACGCACGGCTGCCGGACGGCACCCGGCTGCACGCCGTACTGCCGCCGGTGGCTGTCGGCTCGACCTGCCTCTCGTTGCGGGTGGTGCGGCCACGGGCGTTCTCCCTGCCGGAGCTGCTCGCCGCAAGGACGGTGCCACCTGGCGGAGACCGGGTGCTGCGTGCGCTGGTTGAGGCGCGGGCGTCGTTCTTGATCAGTGGAGGAACGGGGTCCGGCAAGACGACGTTGCTCAGTGCTCTGCTGGGTTTGGTGGGCCCTGAGGAGCGGATCGTGCTGGCTGAGGACTCCGCCGAGCTGCGGCCTGACCATCCCCATGTGGTGCGGCTTGAGACCAGGCCCGCCAATCAGGAGGGCGCGGGCCGGGTGACCTTGCGGGACCTGGTGCGGCAGGCGTTGCGGATGCGGCCGGACCGGTTGGTGGTGGGTGAGGTGCGGGGCGCTGAGGTTCTGCACTTGTTGGCCGCGCTTAATACGGGCCATGAGGGAGGCTGCGGCACGGTTCACGCCAATACGGCGGCGGATGTTCCGGCGCGCCTGGAGGCACTGGGGACGGCGGCGGGCCTGGACCGGGCGGCGCTGCACAGTCAGGTGGCGGCGGCGCTGTCGGTGGTCCTCCACCTCGTACGGGACCGGGCGGGCTGCCGCCGGATCGCCGAGGTGGACGTGCTGGAACGGGACGCCTCGGGTCTCGTCGTGGCCGTTCCCGCGCTTCGGTGGGGCGCGGAGGGGTTTGTGCGCGGGCGGGGCTGGGAGCGGCTGCGGGGGCTTCTCGGGGGTGCCTGGTGACGGCGGGCGAGGTGGCGGCGGGGGCTCCGGCGTACGCCGCCGCGGTCTGTGCGGGGATGGCGGCGGTCTGGCTGACGGTGGGGCAGGACCGGGGGGTGCGGCGGGCGCGGCTGGTGGTCGCGGGTGGCCCGCTGCGGCCGGACCCGGTTCCTGAGTGGCGGCGGGGGCTGGCCTGGATTCGGGCCCGGGCGCGGCGTGAGTGGTGGTGCCTGGTGGTGGGGTTGGTGATCGCCGTCCTGGGGGAGTCGGTGGTGCCGCTGGTCTTGGCGGTGATGGGGGTGCTGTTGGCGGGGCGGGCGCTGCGGGCCAGCGAGCGGCGACGGGAGCGGGAGGCGCGGGCTGATGCGGTGATCGCGCTGTGCGGGGCGCTGGCCGGGGAGGTGCGGGCGGGGCGCCAGCCTGGTGCCGCGCTCATGGTCGCCGCTCGTGACTCGGGTGGGCTGGGTGCGGCTGAGGCGGCGGTGCTGGCCGCGGCGCGGTTCGGCGGGGATGTGCCCGGTGCGTTGTGCGAGGCGGCTCGCGAACCCGGGGCGGACGGCTTGCTGGGGCTCGCAGCGTGCTGGCGGGTCGCGGTCGATCGAGGCGCGGGACTCGCGACGGGGCTCGGCCGCCTCGAAGGGGCTCTGCGGGCCGAGCGCGATCAGCGCGCCGATCTGCACGCCCAGTTGGCCGGAGCGCGGTCCACCGCGGTGTTGCTCGCGGTGCTTCCCGTGGTGGGTCTGGCGATGGGCACGGCGCTGGGTGCCGACCCGCTGGGCGTACTGCTGCATACGCCCGCGGGTCTGGGATGCCTGCTGGTGGGCGGAGTGCTGGAGGGGCTGGGGGTGTGGTGGGTGATGCGGATTGTGCGCGGGGCGCAGCGGGCGTAGGCGGCACAGGGGCCGGTGGACGGGAATGTGGCGGATCAGATGCGGACGGAAGGGATGGAGAGGGATGGAGGTGGCGGAGAGGTGGCTGGTGCGGAAGTTGTCCACAGGTTGGGGATAGTGGCGCCTTTGGTGCTCGCCGTAGCTGGGGTGCTGTGGGCGGTGGTGGTCGGGCGACGCGAGCGGAAGGCGCGGCTGAGACTGCTGCGGATCTTCGGTGGGGAGAGCCGGACACGGCGATGGCCGCGGTGGCAGGGAGCCCTGCGGGGCTGGCTGCCGGTGGCTGGTGCGGTCTGCGCCGGGTACGCACTGGTGGGTGGTGTCGCCGGGGCCGTGCTCGGGGCGGTCGCGGGCTATGCCGCGTGGCGCTGGCGGCGACGGCAGAACGCGGACGGCTCCGCGAACAGCGCCGAAACCTCGGAGCAACTGCCGCTTGCCGCAGATCTGCTGACGGCATGTATCGCGGCCGGAGCAGGTCCGGTGGCGGCGGCCGAGGCGGTGGGGGACTCGCTGCGGGGGCCGGTTGGCGGGCGGCTGGGACGAGCGGCGGCAGAGCTGCGGCTTGGGGGAGAACCCGAACGGGCCTGGCGGCGGCTGGGCGAGATACCGGGCGCCGGGCCGTTGGCCCGCTGCCTGGAACGGGCGGGTTCATCCGGAGCCCCTGCCGCCGAACAGATGGCCCTGCTGGCGGCTGAGTGCCGCGCCGCGTGGGCGCGTACAGCCACGGCGCGGGCACGTCGGGCGGCGGTGGTGATCGCCGCGCCGGTGGGGCTGTGCTTTCTGCCCGCGTTTCTCGCGGTCGGGATCGTGCCGGTGGTGATCGGTCTGGCGGGCGGGCTGGTGAACAGCGACTGATGTGAGAACTGGCGTGAGGAACGGGAGAGGGCGAGGGAGTCACATGAGGTACGTCAGGCGGGTACGGGCCCGGATGCGGGCGAACGACGCGGGGATGACGACATCGGAGTACGCGCTGGGGACGGTCGCGGCCTGCGGCTTCGCGGCGCTGCTCTATCGGGTGGTGACGAGCGACGGAGTGCGGGCGGCGCTGGAAGGGGTCATCGGGAAGGCGCTCGGTGTCCAGTTCTGAGGTGTCCAGTTCGGAGCGGGGCGGTGACGGCGGCTATGTGACCGCCGAGGCGGCCGCGGTGATCCCGGCCCTGGTGCTGCTCGGGATGGCGATGGTATGGGCGCTGATGGCCGCGTCCGCGCAGATCCAGTGTGTGGACGCGGCCAGGGCCGGGGCGCGCGCGGCGGCCCGGCAGGAGCCGCCGAGCGCGGCGGTGGCGGCGGCCGAGCAGGCGGCGCCGCGTGGGGCGCGGGTCACGGTACGCAGGGAGGGGGATCTGGTGCGGGTGTCGGTCTCGGTGGACTCACCGGGGCCGGGGGCGCTCTCGGTGGCGTTGCGGTCCGAGGCGGTGGCGCTGGCGGAGGACAGTGTGGGGGCGGACGCATGAGAGTGAGCGACGACCGTGGGTCGGCGACGGTGTGGGTGGTCGTGGTGGCGGGCGCGCTGAGCGTGGTCTTCGGCGCGGTGCTGCTGCTCGGCCAGGCGGTGCTGGCCCGCCACCGGGCGGGTGGTGCCGCTGACCTGGCGGTGCTGGCCGCGGCGGACCACGCGCTGCGGGGCGAGGGCCGCGCGTGCGCCGTGGCCGCGCGGGTGGCCCGGGCGCAGGGCGTCGACGTGCTGCGGTGCACGGTTCAGGGAGAGATCGCCGATGTGACGGTGCGGGCGCGGGCGGGGCCGTTTGGCTCGGCGGTGCGCTCGCGGGCGGGGCCCGCTACGTCGACCGTACCGGCACGGGAGGCCCGGCCTGACGCGGCGGTGGCCCGCTGGGTCAGGGCGGTGTCTGGCGGGGCGGTGCCCCCTTGAGCAGCTCGGTGAGGAGGCGTACGGCGCCGCGCTTGTGCAGGGGGTCGTTGCCGTTGCCGCACTTCGGGGACTGGATGCAGGACGGGCAGCCCGCCTCGCACTCACAGGCGGCGATGGCCTCACGGGTCGCGGTCAGCCAGTCGGCCGCGGTGTGGAAGGCCCGTTCGGCGAAGCCAGCGCCGCCCGGCTGGCCGTCGTACACGAAGACCGTGGGCAGCAACGTGTCCGGATGGAGCGGTATGGATACGCCGCCGATATCCCAGCGGTCACAGGTAGCGAAGAGCGGCAGCATCCCGATGGAGGCGTGTTCGGCTGCGTGCAGGGCGCCGCCCAGTTGCTCCGGGTTGACCCGGGCGGCGTCGAGCTGGTCCTCGGTGACGGTCCACCAGACGGCACGGGTGCGCAGGGTCCGGGGTGGCAGATCCAGCTTGGACTCACCGAGCACCTCCCCGGAGATGAGCTTTCGGCGAAGGAAGGAGACGACCTGGTTGGTGACCTCGACGGAGCCGTAGCAGAGGCGGCCGTCGCCCCAGGGGACCTCGACGTCGGTCTCCAGGACGGAGATGGCGGTGGTGTCGCGGGCAGTGGTCGAGTACGGAGGGTTGGCCTGCTCGACCAGCGCGACCGAGTCTTCGAGGTCCAGCCGCTGCACCAGATAGGTGCGGCCCTGGTGGAGGTGGACCGCGCCGTCGTGCACGGCCGTGTGCGCGGCGGAGGCGTCGACGGTGCCGAGCAGCCGTCCGGTTCCGGCCTCGACGACCTGGATCGGGCGGCCCTCCTCGCCACGGATGCCGGTGAGGTCGGCGGCGCGTTCGCGGCGGGTCCAGTGCCAGGCCCTGGTGCGGCGGCGCAGCAGCCCCGCGGCCTCGAGTTGCGGCAGGAGTTCGGCGGTGGTGGGGCCGAAGAGAGCCAGGTCATCGTCGGTCAGGGGGAGCTCCGCGGCGGCCGCGCACAGGTGCGGCGCCAGGACGTACGGGTTGTCGGGGTCGAGGACGGTGGATTCCACGGGCTGCTGGAAGAGCGCTTCGGGGTGGTGGACGAGATACGTGTCCAGCGGGTCGTCCCGGGCGACGAGGATCGCCAGAGCCCCGTGGCCCGAGCGCCCGGCGCGGCCCGCCTGCTGCCAGAGCGAGGCCCGGGTCCCGGGGTAGCCCGCGATCACGACGGCGTCCAGGCCGGAGACGTCCATGCCGAGCTCGAGTGCGGTGGTGGCGGCGAGGCCGAGGAGCTCGCCGGAGTGCAGGGCGCGTTCCAGGGCGCGGCGTTCCTGGGGGAGGTAGCCGCCACGGTAGGCGGCCACCCGGTGCACCAGCGACCGGTCGACCTCGGCCAGCCGCTCCTGGGCGATCACCGAGATCAGTTCGGCGCCCCTGCGGGACCGTACGAACGCGACCGAACGCACTCCCTGCACGGTCAGGTCCGTCAGCAGGTCGGCGGTCTCGGCGGTGGCGGTACGGCGGACGGGGGCGCCCTTCTCGCCGTGCAGTTCCGTGAGCGGCGGCTCCCAGAGGGCGAAGACCAGCTCGCCCCGCGGTGAGGCGTCGTCGGCCACCTCCGCCACGGGCAGGCCGGTGAGTCGGCCGGCCGCGACAGAGGGATCGGCCGCGGTGGCCGAGGCCAGCAGGAACACCGGGTCCGCGCCATAGCGGGCGCAGAGTCGGCGTAGCCGGCGCAGTACCTGGGCGACGTGTGAGCCGAAGACGCCGCGGTAGGTGTGGCACTCGTCGATGACGACATAGCGCAGGGCGCGAAGGAAGGAGGACCAGCGAGGGTGTGCGGGGAGGATGCCGCCGTGCAGCATGTCCGGATTGGTCAGGACGTAGTTGGCGTACTGACGTACCCATTCGCGTTCCTCGACGGGGGTGTCCCCGTCGTAGACCGCGGGCCTGATGGCGTGCCCCAGGGGGTCCGTCAGCTCCTTCACGGCCCGGCACTGGTCGGCGGCCAGTGCCTTGGTCGGGGCCAGATAGAGCGCTGTCGCGCCTCGCCCGTTCGGCGCCTCGGAACCGTTGAGCAGCGACGTCAGGACCGGCATCAGATACGCGAGGGACTTGCCGGACGCGGTGCCGGTGGCGACGACCACGGACTGGCCGTCCAGGGCATGCTCGGCGGCGCGTGCCTGGTGGGCCCAGGGGTGCTCGATGCCCCGCTTCTGGACGGCGGCGATGACCTCGGAACGGATGCGGTCGGGCCAGACGGCATGGCGACCCGCCCGCGGGGGCAAGTGCTCCGTATGAGTGATGCGCGAAGCGCGGCCCGCACCCGCGGTCAGCCCGTCCAGGACCGCGCCCGGGGAGCGACGCTCGCGGTCGCCTGCCGGGGTGTGCTCGGTGCGCTGATTCTTGGCCATCGGCACCGAGTGTGTCACTGGCGTGACGGACAATGGTCCCAAGGCGTCGTGCACACACGCCGTTAAGTGATTGAATGCCATCGCGGCTGGCGATCCCCCAGGCCTGAAGCTCAGGCAGCACGGGGCGATTGTTCGATAGCAAGGTGCTGGAGGATCAGTGGACCTGTCCCTGTCGACCGAGACCGTGGGCGATCGCACGATCGTCAGGGTCGGTGGCGAAATCGATGTATATACCGCGCCCAAGCTGCGGGAGCAGCTGGTCGAGTTGGTGAACGACGGGAGCTTCCATCTTGTCGTCGACATGGAGGGTGTCGACTTCCTCGACTCCACCGGACTCGGCGTGCTGGTGGGCGGCCTGAAGCGAGTGCGCGCCCACGAGGGCTCGCTGCGCCTGGTCTGTAACCAGGAGCGCATTCTGAAAATCTTCCGCATCACCGGCCTCACCAAGGTGTTCCCGATTCACACCTCGGTCGAGGAAGCGGTGTCGGCTACCGACTGACGGCCGGGCCCCGGGCCAGTGGCCCGGGGCGGCAGAAGCAGGGGGTACCGGGTCATTGGCCCGGCCCCTTGGAAGCACGCTCGCATGTCCAAGGGGGATGCATGGCCACCGTGGAACTCCGCTTCAGCGCGCTGCCTGAGCACGTCAGAACCGCCCGCCTGGTGGCGGCTGCGGTGGCGCGCCGCGCCGGGGTGGACGAGGCCGTTCTCGACGAGGTCAGACTCGCTGTCGGAGAGGCCTGCACCCGTGCCGTCGGGCTGCACCAGAGCCACGGCGTGCAGGCTCCGGTGCGGGTCGTCCTGGTCGAGGAGGAGAAGCAGTTCTCCATCGAGGTCGGCGACGAGGCGCCGCACGGCAAGGGCACCGGCGGTGCCGTGGGGCAGCCGTCGCTGGCGCTGGCCGACGAGGCGGAGCCTGAGGGCGAGGACGCGATGGGGCTCGCCGTGATCAGTGGCCTCGTCGACGACATGGAGGTCACCGCCGACGAGACTGGCGGCCTGATCAAGATGAGCTGGCCGACGGCGCCCGCGACGCTGCTGCCCTAACTCCGTTCCCACCGGTCGCGTTCGTCCCACCGGTCGCGTCCGTGTGCCGGACCTCGTCCGTACCTCTGAAGGCCCTGTTGAACAGGGCCTTTTTTGCTGCCCGTACGTCAAACGATCAAGCGTCAATGCTTTTGAGGCATTAGCTCTTTCAGGTTCGATCTTTGGGTGCGATCATTTGCTGAGGAGCAAGGGAAGGCCAATTCTGCTTGCGGCGTACTGTTTTGATCAGGTCAAGCTCCCTACAATCCGTCCACATCTTGAGCTCAGCCCCAGCGTCAAGGAGGACGAATGGCGGGGCTTTCTACCCCTCATCAGTTTGACCACCCCTCAACCTTCGCAGCCGCAGTTCTGACCGACGACAACCGCCTCATCGTGATCGTCATCGGGGCGGTCGCGCTCGCCGCGCTCGTCGTCGCCGGTGTCCTGGTACGCCAGGTGCTCGCGGCGGGCGAGGGCACCGAGAAAATGAAGGAGATCGCGGCAGCGGTCCAGGAAGGCGCGAACGCCTACCTGTCCCGGCAGTTGCGCACCCTCGGCGTATTCGCCGTAGTGGTGTTCTTCCTGCTCATGCTGCTGCCCGCGGACGACTGGAATCAGCGTGCCGGACGTTCGATCTTCTTCTTGATCGGCGCGCTCTTCTCGGCGGCCACCGGCTATATCGGCATGTGGCTAGCGGTCCGTAGCAATGTGCGTGTGGCGGCGGCCGCCCGCGAAGCAACCCCTGCCGAAGGCGAACCGGCAAAGGACCTCACCGAGGTCTCGCACAAAGCCATGAAGATCGCTTTCCGCACAGGCGGCGTCGTCGGCATGTTCACGGTGGGGCTCGGTCTGCTGGGCGCCTCCTGTGTGGTGCTCGTCTACGCGGCCGACGCCCCGAAGGTCTTGGAGGGCTTCGGTCTCGGCGCGGCGCTCATCGCGATGTTCATGCGTGTCGGTGGCGGCATCTTCACCAAGGCCGCCGACGTCGGCGCCGACCTGGTCGGCAAGGTCGAGCAGGGCATTCCGGAGGACGATCCGCGTAATGCCGCGACCATCGCCGACAACGTGGGCGACAACGTCGGCGACTGCGCCGGTATGGCGGCGGATCTCTTCGAGTCGTACGCCGTCACGCTGGTCGCCGCGCTGATCCTCGGCAAGGTCGCCTTCGGTGACGCCGGGCTCGCCTTCCCGCTGATCGTTCCCGCGATCGGTGTGGTCACCGCGATGATCGGCATCTTCGCGGTGGCGCCACGCCGCGCCGACCGCAGCGGCATGTCCGCGATCAACCGCGGGTTCTTCATCTCCGCGGTGACCTCCCTGGTCCTGGTCGCGGGCGCGGTCTACGCGTACCTGCCCGCCACGTACGCCGAGCTGGAGGGCGTCACCGACGCGGCGATCCAGGCCAAGAGCGGTGATCCACGGATCCTCGCGGTCGTCGCCGTCGCCATCGGTATCGTCATGGCCGCGGTGATCCAGCAACTGACCGGGTACTTCACCGAGACCACCCGGCGCCCCGTCAAGGACGTCGGCAAGTCCTCGCTGACCGGTCCGGCCACCGTCGTACTCGCGGGTATCTCACTGGGTCTCGAATCGGCCGTCTACACCGCGCTGCTGATCGGGCTCGGCGTGTACGGCGCGTTCCTGCTCGGCGGTACGTCGATCATGCTGGCGCTCTTCGCCGTGGCGCTGGCCGGTACCGGGCTGCTCACCACGGTCGGCGTGATCGTCGCCATGGACACCTTCGGCCCGGTCTCCGACAACGCCCAGGGCATCGCCGAGATGTCTGGCGACGTCGAGGGCGCGGGTGCCCAGGTGCTCACCGACCTGGACGCCGTCGGCAACACCACCAAGGCCATCACCAAGGGCATCGCCATCGCCACCGCGGTCCTCGCGGCGGCGGCGCTCTTCGGCTCGTACCGCGATGCCATCGCCACGGCGGTCAGCGACGTGGGGGCCAAGGCCACCGAGATGAACCTGAGCATGGACATCTCACAGCCCAACAACCTGGTGGGCCTGGTGCTGGGCGCCGCGGTCGTCTTCCTCTTCTCGGGTCTCGCGATCAACGCGGTCTCGCGGTCCGCGGGAGCCGTGGTCTTCGAGGTGCGGCGGCAGTTCCGCGAGCACCCCGGGATCATGGACTACACCGAGAAGCCGGAGTACGGGCGCGTCGTCGACATCTGCACCAAGGACGCGCTGCGCGAACTGGCCACGCCAGGCCTGCTCGCCGTGCTGACGCCGATCGCGGTCGGCTTCTCGCTCGGCGTCGGCGCGCTCGCCTCGTTCCTGGCGGGCGCGATCGCCACGGGTCTGCTGATGGCGGTCTTCCTGGCCAACTCCGGCGGCGCGTGGGACAACGCCAAGAAGATGGTCGAGGACGGCAAGCATGGCGGCAAGGGCAGTGAGGCCCATGCCGCGACCGTCATCGGCGACACCGTGGGGGACCCGTTCAAGGACACCGCGGGCCCCGCGATCAACCCCCTGCTGAAGGTGATGAACCTGGTGGCGCTGCTCATCGCGCCCGCGGTCGTCCAGTTCAGCTACGGCGACGACGCGAGTGCCGCCGTACGGGCCACCATCGCGATTCTCGCGATCGTGATCATCGCCGGGGCGGTCTACGTCTCCAAGCGGCGCGGGATCACCGTGGGCGACGAGGGAAACTCCGAACGGGCTGAGTCAGTGTCGGTGGTGGCTTCCTGACCCTGGTCAGTCACACAGCCCAACAGTCGGGCGGGCGGCGCTCTTTGATGCGCCGCCCGCCCTTCTGTTGTTACGTAGCGCTCCTCAGCCTTGGTGCAAATGGCTTGAATGGCGTACAAACCGGACCTCGGGCGCAAGGCTGTCGCCCATCTGGCGTGTAAGTTCCGGGGCCGAGAGCCATGGAAGGGACCAATCCGGTGAACAAGAAGCTCGCAGCCGCACTGTCCGGCGGTGCGGTACTGGTACTGGCCTTGTCGGGGTGCACCAGCGACGACAACGACAACGAACTCGACGACTGGGCGAGTTCGCTGTGCGGTCAGATCCAGCCGCAGCTGGAGAAGAGCGTGAAGGCGCAACACACCATCGTCTCGACCGCCGCTGACGGTAAGCCAGCGGAGATCCAGAAGGCCGACTCGGAGGCCTTCCAAGCCATTTCCGAAGCGGACAAGGCCATCGCCAGCGCGCTGGACAAGGCCGGACCGCCCCCGGTCGACGATGGCGAGAAGATCCAGCAGGACGCCATCAAGGACCTGAACGCCGCGTCGAAGTCGTACGCGGACCTGAAGAAGAAGATCGACGGCCTGGACACCGATGACGATTCGCCGGAGGGGCTGAAGGCGTTCTCCGAGGGCCTGTCGGAGATCGCGGACGACCTGGGCGAGATCCAGAAGAACGGCGACGGGGCCATGAAGGACCTGCTCGCCGGAGACGTCGGCGAGGCGATCGGCAAGCAGGAAGACTGCAGGGTAGAGACCCCCACGCCTAGCCCCGCCGCCTCCTGACAGCCCACAGCAACAGCCCGCGGCAACAGCCCGCAGCGGTTGTGCCCGCTGCGCCGAATGGCCGCCACGCGCGCGTGGCGGCCATTCGGCGTGGGGATGGGGTCAGGACCGGGCAACGGGGAGGACAATGGGCCCGTGAGTACGCCGACCCCGCCCAACCTGCCCACGCCCGACCGCGCCGACGGCACCGCCCGGCTGCGGGCAGCCCTCCTCGCCGCTGACTTCACGGCCGACGGACTGCTCGACCTACTCGGCGCCTCCGCGTACGCCGCGCTCGCCCGCAGCGAGACGGTGCCCGCCCTGCGGGCCACCCGCGGCGAAGGACCGCTGGACACGCTCGTACGCCTCTTCCTGCTGCAACAGCCTGTCGCCCACGCGCGCGTGGCGGTCGTTCTGCCGGTCGACGCGTGTCTGGCGGACGGCTGGCTCGTCCCCGCCGGCGCCGACAACCTGTGCGCGACCGTGGACGTACGGCCGTACGGCGGGCCCGACGGCGAGGACTGGTTCATCGTCTCCGACCTGGGGTGCGCGGTCGGTGGCGCCGGAGGCATCGGCGGCCGGGGCCAGCAGGTGGACCCCGACGTCGTGCTCGGCGTGGGCGGCGCCTCCACCACACTGGCCGGGATCACGGTGCGTACGCCGGTGCAGAGCGCCCTGGACCTCGGGACCGGGTCCGGTATCCAGGCGCTGCACGCCGCCCAGCACGCGACCCGGGTGACCGCGACCGACCCCAACCCCCGGGCCCTGCACATCACCCGGCTCACGCTGGCGCTCTCCGGCGCCCCGGAGCCGGTGGTGAAGCAGGGCTCGCTCTTCGAACCGGTGGGTGACGAGACGTACGACCAGATCGTCTCGAACCCCCCGTTCGTCATCTCGCCCGCCCGTCTCCCACCACCGCCCTTGTCCGGAGCGCTTCGCGCCACCCCCCCTTTTGCTCGGCTCACCTACCGCGACGGTGGAATGCGTGGGGACGATCTGTGCCGCTCGCTCGTTCAGCAGGCAGGGGAGCGGTTGAACGAAGGGGGGTACGCGCAGTTCCTCGCCAACTGGCAGCACGTGGAGGGCGAGGAGTGGCAGGACCGGCTGCGTTCCTGGGTGCCCCGCGGTTGCGACGCCTGGATCGTGCAGCGCGAGGTGCAGGACATCACCCAGTACGCCGAGCTGTGGCTGCGTGACGCGGGGGACCACCGCGAGGACCCCACCGAGTACGCGGCCCGGTACGACGCCTGGCTGGACGAGTTCGAGGCCCGCAAGACGAAGGCCGTCGGCTTCGGCTGGATCACGCTCAGGAAGACCGCCGCTCCTGAGCCGTCCGTCACAGTCGAGGAATGGCCGCACCCCGTCGAACAGCCGCTCGGCGAGGTCGTGCGCGCCCACTTCGCCCGCCAGGACTACCTGCGCGCGCATGACGACGCCGCGCTGCTCGCCGGACACTTCAAGCTGGCGGCCGAGGTCGTGCAGGAGCAGGTCGGGCTGCCCGGCGCGGAGGACCCCGAGCACGTCGTGCTGCGCCAGAACCGCGGCATGCGCCGCGCCACCAAGGTCGACACCGTGGGGGCGGGCTTCGCCGGGGTGTGCGACGGCAGCCTGACCGCGGGCCGCATCCTGGACGCCATCGCCCAGCTGGTCGGCGAGGACCCGGTGGGTCTGCGCGACCGCTCGCCCGCGCAGATCCGGCTCCTGGTCGAGCAGGGCTTCCTGGAGCCGGTCGAGCCCGGTGCGGGAATCGGGGACGGTACGGAGCCGCTGCGGCTCTGAGCCCCGGGCCTCCGGGCCACCGGGCCCCTGAGTCCCTGGAGGCGCTGGGGCTGGCGCTGGGGCTGGGTCGCTCGCGACGCGCGGCTCGTCGCAGTTCTCAGTTCACCCAGGGTTCGCGCGGCGGATGCCCAGGCGTGTCAGCCTCCGCCTGCTGGGACTCTGGGGGCTGGAAGGAAGGACGCGGTATGGGGACGGGCCTGGAGAGCGGACCCGCGATTTTCGCGGGAGTGGTGTTCGCGCTGTTCGGGGCCGGGCTGCTGCTGTGGACCGGCGTACGGGTGCTGCATCGCGCGCCCGTCGCACAGGGCGTGAACCCGGTCGCGTCCGTGGCGTTCGCCACGCTCACCGGCGCGGTGGCGCTGCTAATCGGGGTGTGGTGCTTCACCCGCCTGTGAGGTGCGAATCCGGCCCGGAATCGGACCCGATCCGGCCGACAACCGAATCCGGCCGACAGGCGTGAGGTCACGCTCCGCGTCGGCGCGAAACAACCGGGTGGGCACTCCGGGCGGCAGGAACGGCGAAAGTCGGGTTACCGTTCGAGTGGCCGTTGCGGGCTTTTCCCGTTTGACACGGGGGCGGGATGTACCGTCACACTCCGCAGCGTCAGCGTACGAGCCACACTGAACGCAAGGCACCCAGCGTCGACCGGAGAGAAGAGCAACGTTGTCCCCGACCAGCGACACCGCACCGGGCGGCCGCCGCCTCGTCATCGTCGAGTCGCCCGCCAAGGCGAAGACGATCAAGGGCTACCTAGGTCCTGGCTATGTCGTCGAAGCGAGCGTCGGGCACATCCGCGACCTCCCCAACGGCGCGGCCGAGGTCCCCGAGAAGTACACCGGCGAGGTGCGCCGCCTCGGCGTGGACGTCGAACATGACTTCCAGCCCATCTATGTCGTCAACGCCGACAAGAAGGCGCAGGTCAAAAAGCTCAAGGACCTGCTGAAGGACTCCGACGAACTCCTCCTCGCCACCGATGAGGACCGCGAGGGCGAGGCCATCGCCTGGCATCTGCTTGAGGTCCTCAAGCCCAAGGTCCCGGTCAAGCGGATGGTGTTCCACGAGATCACCAAGAGCGCGATCCAGGGCGCCGTCGCCAACCCGCGCGAGCTCAACAAGCGCATGGTCGACGCCCAGGAGACCCGCCGCATCCTCGACCGCCTCTACGGCTACGAGGTCTCGCCGGTCCTGTGGAAGAAGGTCATGCCGCGGCTGTCCGCGGGCCGTGTCCAGTCCGTCGCCACCCGGCTCGTCGTCGAGCGTGAGCGCGAGCGCATCGCCTTCCGCTCCGCCGAGTACTGGGACCTGACCGGCACCTTCGGGACCGGCCGCGCCGGAGACGCCAGCGACCCGTCCCAGCTGATCGCCAAGCTCACCACCGTCGACGGCAAGCGCGTCGCCCAGGGCCGCGACTTCAACTCCGTCGGCCAGCTCAAGTCCGACACGCTCCAGCTCGACGAGGCGAACGCCCGCGCGCTGGCCGCCGCCCTCGCCGACAGCCAGTTCGCGGTCCGCTCGGTCGAGTCCAAGCCGTACCGCCGCTCGCCGTACGCGCCCTTCCGTACGACCACGCTCCAGCAGGAGGCCTCGCGCAAGCTGGGCTTTGGCGCGAAGGCCACCATGCAGGTGGCGCAGAAGCTGTACGAGAACGGCTTCATCACCTACATGCGTACGGACTCCACGACCCTGTCCGACACGGCGGTCTCAGCCGCCCGTGCGCAGGTCACGCAGCTGTACGGCGCCGACTACCTGCCGGACAAGCCGCGCACGTACGCCGGGAAGGTCAAGAACGCGCAGGAGGCGCACGAGGCGATCCGCCCGTCAGGGGACCGTTTCCGCACGCCCGCTGAGACCGGCCTGACCGGCGACCAGTTCCGGCTCTACGAGCTGATCTGGAAGCGGACCGTCGCCTCCCAGATGAAGGACGCGGTCGGTAACTCCGTCACCGTGAAGATCGGCGGCCGGGCGAGCGACGGCCGGGACGTCGAGTTCAGCGCGTCCGGCAAGACGATCACCTTCCACGGCTTCCTCAAGGCGTACGTCGAAGGCGCCGACGACCCGAACGCCGAGCTGGACGACCGCGAGCGCAGGCTGCCGCAGGTCGCCGAGGGCGACGCGCTGTCCGCCGAGGCGATGTCGGTGGACGGGCACGCCACCAAGCCGCCCGCCCGCTACACTGAGGCATCCCTGGTCAAGGAGCTCGAAGAGCGCGAGATCGGCCGCCCGTCGACGTACGCGTCGATCATCGGGACGATCCTGGACCGTGGCTACGTCTTCAAGAAGGGCACCGCGCTGGTCCCCTCCTTCCTGTCGTTCGCCGTGGTCAACCTGTTGGAGAAGCACTTCGGCCGCCTGGTCGACTACAGCTTCACCGCCAAGATGGAGGACGACCTCGACCGCATCGCGCGCGGCGAGGCGCAGGCCGTGCCGTGGCTGCGGCGCTTCTACTTCGGCGAGGCCGGTGAGGCTTCGGGCGCGGGTTCGGCATCCGACGCGGGGAACGGCGACGGCGACCACCTCGGCGGTCTGAAGGAACTCGTCACCGACCTGGGCGCGATCGACGCCCGTGAGGTCTCCTCATTCCCCGTCGGCGACGACATCATGCTGCGCGTCGGGCGCTACGGCCCGTACGTGGAGCGCGGCGAGAAGGACGCCGAGGGCCACCAGCGCGCCGACGTCCCGGACGACCTGCCCCCGGACGAGCTGACCGTCGAGTACGCCGAGGAGCTGCTGGCCAAGCCGAGCGGCGACTTCGCGCTCGGCACCGACCCGGCGACCGGCCACGAGATCGTCGCCAAGGACGGCCGGTACGGCCCGTACGTCACCGAGATCCTGCCCGAGGGCACGCCGAAGACCGGTAAGAACGCGGTCAAGCCGCGTACGGCCTCGCTCTTCAAGTCCATGTCCCTGGACACGGTCACGCTCGAGGACGCGCTGAAGCTGATGTCGCTGCCGCGCGTGGTGGGCACGGACGCCGAGGGTGTCGAGATCACCGCGCAGAACGGCCGGTACGGCCCGTATCTGAAGAAGGGCACGGACTCGCGGTCCCTGGAGACCGAGGATCAGCTCTTCACGATCACCGTGGACGAGGCGCTGGCGATCTACGCCCAGCCGAAGCAGCGCGGGCGGGCCGCCGCCAAGCCGCCGCTGAAGGAGCTGGGTACGGACCCGGTCAGCGAGAAGCCGGTGGTCGTCAAGGACGGGCGGTTCGGGGCGTACGTCACCGACGGCGAGACGAACGCGACGCTTCGGGCGGCCGACAGCGTCGAGGACATCACGCCGGAGCGCGGGTACGAGTTGCTCGCGGAGAAGCGGGCGAAGGGGCCGGCGAAGAAGACCGCCAAGAAGGCGGCGAAGAAGGCTCCGGCGAAGAAGACGGCCGCGAAGACGGCTGCGAAGACGGCTGCGAAGAAGACCGTGGCCAAGAAGACGACGGCCGCGGCGAAGAAGGCTCCCGCGAAGAAGGCACCCGCCAAGAAGGCGGCGCCGAAGAAGGCCGCGTCCGAGGACTGATCCGACGACGACCGCCCCCACACCGTGGGGGCGGTCGTATGTTCGGGTAGGCCTCCGGGGAGTGCGCGCGTCCGGATAGGCTGGCTGAATGACCCGAGCAGAGCAGCCCCCGGTCGAGCCCAGCGACGCCGACGACGCCCTGGTCGCAGATTCCCGCGAGCGCGCCGTCCGCGCGCTCCTGCGCTGCCCGCCGCTGAAGCGGCTGTGGAGCGCCCACCTCGTGGGCAGCGTCGGTGACGGGCTCGCGGTCCTGGTCCTGGTCGTGCTGTCCATGCAGGCGGCCGCGGCGCAGGGCGCGTTCGGCGGTGGGCTGCGGGGCATGGCCCTGGCGGTCGCGGTCGTGTTCGGGGTGCGCATCCTGGCGACGGTGCTCTTCGGAGCCGTACTCCTGGGCCCGCTGACGTCCCTGACGTCGCAGAGCGGCCCGCTCGACCGGCGCTGGACCATGGTCGCCTCGGATGGCGTACGGGCCGCGCTGCTGATCGTCGCGCCGCTGTGGATCGACTGGACGCCGACCAGCGCCCTGGCGATCCTGCTGGTCACGGTGTTCGTGGCCGGTGTCGCCGAGCGCCTGTGGACGGTGGCCCGGGAGACCGCGGCGCCCGCGCTGCTGCCCGCGCCGCCGATCGAGGGGGCCGCCGTACGGCCGCTGCCGGACCAGATGGCGGCGCTGCGGCGGCTGTCGCTGCGTACGTCGTTCGTGTCGTTGCCGATCGCGGCGTTCGGGCTGATCGCTGTCACTCTGGTGAGCAATCTGCTGGGTGCCGGTCTCGTCTGGTTCGAGCTGCACCAAGTGGCGCTCGCCTCGTATGTCGCCGCGGGGCTCTTCGCCGCGTCCCTGTCAGTCGCGTACTTCCTTGAGCTGCCGGACGTCTCGACGCCACGCGCGCGTAGCCCGCTGGAGGGCCTGCGTCGCCCCAAGACGGGTGACGGTGTGGACAAGGGGCGCACTGGCGCCGTTCCGCTGCTTGTGCTCGCCTGCGCGAGCGTCGCGGGGGCTGTCGCCGCCGCGGTCGCGGTCTCCGTGCTGCACGCCGTGGATCTCTCGGGCGGTCCGGTGTACTTCGGACTGCTGGTCCTCGCGCTCACCGGCGGCGTGGGCGTCGGCATCCGTACGGCGCCGTCCGTGCTGCCCGCGTTCTCCCGCCGTCGGCTGCTGGCGCTGTCGATCGCGCTGACGGGCCTCGCGCTGCTCACCGCGGGTCTGGTGGCCGATCCGACCTCCGTCCTGCTGATCGTCACCCTCGCGGGCGTGGCGGCGGGTGTCGCCGCGAACACCGGGCACGCGCTCCTCGACCAGGAGGTCGAGGACTTCCGCAAGGCGCGGACCACCGAGCACCTGCACGCGGTCGTACGGGTCGCCGTCGCGCTCGGCCTGCTGGCCGCTCCGGTGCTGGCCGCGCTGATCGGAGAGCACCGGCTGGTCAGCGGGAAGTTCGTGTTCGCACACGGCGGAGCCGCCTTCACTCTGATGCTCGTCGGCGCGCTGCTGCTGCCGGTGGCCGCTCTGGTGCTCGCGCGTACCGACGACCGCTCCGGGGTGCCGCTGCGCCGCGATCTGAGCGACGCGCTGCGAGGCGGCGACCCGGCGCAGGCGACGTCGGCCACCGGGTTCTTCATCGCGCTGGAGGGCGGCGACGGCGCCGGGAAGTCCACCCAGGCCGCAGCGATCGCGGAGTGGATTCGCGGCAAGGGCCACGAGGTCGTGGTGACCCGTGAGCCGGGTGCGACCCCGGTCGGCAAGCGACTGCGGTCGATCTTGCTCGACGTGTCGTCGGCCGGTCTCTCGCACCGTGCGGAGGCGCTGCTGTACGCGGCGGACCGGGCCGAGCATGTGGACACGGTGGTGCGGCCCGCGCTGGAGCGTGGAGCGGTCGTCGTCTCGGATCGCTACATCGATTCGTCCGTGGCCTACCAGGGAGCGGGGCGCGACCTGTCGCCGACCGAGATCGCACGGATCTCGCGGTGGGCGACGGACGGTCTGGTACCCCATCTGACGGTGCTGCTGGACGTGTCACCCGAGGCCGCCAGAGAGCGCTTCACCGAGGCACCGGACCGCCTCGAGTCCGAGCCCGCCGAGTTCCACGCGCGCGTACGGGCTGGTTTCCTCACCCTGGCGGCGGCCGATCCGGGGCGCTACCTGGTGGTCGACGCGGGTCAGGAGCCGGAGGCCGTGACCACGGTCGTACGGCACCGGCTCGACCAGCTGCTGCCGCTCTCCGAGGCCGAGAAGAAGGCCCAGGAAGAGGCCCGTAAGGCGGCCGAGGAGGAGGCGCGGCGACGCGCCGAGGAAGAAGCCGCGCGCAAGGCCGAGGAGGAGCGCCTGGAGCGGGAGCGCCAGGAGCAGCTGGCGAAGCTGCGCGCCGAGGAGGAAGAGCGCAAGCGGCGCGAACTCGAAGAGGCGCGGCGCCGGGAGGCCGAGCGGCAGGCTGAGGAGGCGCGGCAGCGCGCCGAGGAGGCACGGCGGCTGGCCGAGGAGGAGCGGGCCAGGCGGCTGGCCGAGGAGCAGGCTCGGGAGGCTGAGGAGGAGCGGCGTCGGCGGGCGGCTGAGGAGGAGGCGCGGCTGCACGCGGAAGCGGAGGCGCGGCGGCTTGAACGACAGCGCAAGGCGGAGGAGGCGCTGCTGCGGGCTGAGGCTGCTCGGCGGGCGGCGGCCGCGGAGAGCACTGTGCCCAAGGCTGGTGCTGAGGCGGATAGTGAGCTGACGGTGCCTACGCCCGTGGTGAAGCCCGAGGACCGGGCTCCGGGCAACGAGGTCACGGCCGAGCTGCCACAGATCGACCCGGAGGCCGGCGGGGAGCCGCGTCGGCGGCCGCGCTCGGACTGGGCGGAGGAGACTCCGCTCGACGACCTTCCCACGCTGGCCGACGAACTGCTCGGTTCGCGGACCGAGGACAACGGCGGCAACGGCGACGGCGACGGCAACGGCGACAGCCGTGGCAAGGGCGCTGGACGCCGGTAGCGGCTCCTGGCGCGCACCCCTTACCGCCTCATGGTCGTCGACTGTCAGTGCTGTCGACGACAATGAGGCGGCAGGGAAAGCAGGACCGTAAAACGGTAGATCCGCGGGGACCGTGGAACCGCGGGGACCGTAGCGAGGAGGCGTGGCCCATGCCCGTATGGGACGACCTGGTCGGCCAGGAGCGCGTCGCGGAGCAGCTCGACGCCGCCGCGCGGGACGCCGACACCCTCGTCACGGCGACGGCGGAGGGCACCCCGCCCCCTGAGGCGTCGAAGATGACGCACGCGTGGCTGTTCACGGGCCCGCCCGGCTCGGGCCGCTCCACCGCGGCCAGGGCGTTCGCCGCCGCGCTGCAGTGCGTCAGCCCGGACCGCAAGCTGGGCGGTGCCCCCGGATGCGGGTTCTGCGACGGCTGTCATACGAGCCTGATCGGCACGCACGCCGACGTCGAGGTCGTACGGACCGACCTGCTCAGCATCGGCGTCAAGGAGACCCGGGAGCTGGTGCGCCGCGCTCAGCTCTCGCCCGCCGTGGGCCGCTGGCAGGTCATCGTCCTGGAGGACGCTGACCGCCTGACGGAAGGCGCGGGGAACGTCCTGCTCAAGGCGGTGGAGGAGCCCGCTCCGCGTACCGTCTGGCTGCTCTGCGCGCCCTCCTTGGAGGACGTGCTGCCCACCATCCGCTCGCGCTGTCGGCATCTGACCCTGCGGACGCCGCCGGTGGAGGCCGTGGCGGACGTCCTGGTGCGGCGTGACGGCATCGAGCCCGAGGCCGCCGCGGCCGCGGCCCGCGCCACCCAAGGCCACATCGGTCGAGCGCGGCGGCTCGCGACCGACGAGCGGGCGCGTGCGCGGCGGGCCGCCGTGTTGAAGATGCCCCTTCGGGTGGACGAGATCGGGGGCTGCCTGAGGGCGGCCCAGGAGTTGATCGACGCCGCGGGGGAGGACGCCAAGCAGGTCGCCGACGAGGTGGACGGCAAGGAGACCGAGGAGCTGAGGGCGGCGCTCGGTGGCCAGTCGGGCGGCCGGATGCCGCGTGGCACCGCGGGGGCGATGAAGGAGCTGGAGGACAGGCAGAAGCGGCGCAAGACGCGCAGCCAGCGCGACAGCCTCGATCTGGCCCTGATCGACCTGACGGGCTTCTACCGGGATGTGCTGGCGCTCCAGCTGGGCTCGCGGGTCCCGCTGGCCAACGTCGAGCTGCGGGACGCCTTGGAGCGGATCGCCCGGGCCTCGGCACCCGAGGCGACGCTGCGCCGGGTCGAGGCGATCGCCGCCTGCCGCGAGGCGCTGGACCGGAACGTCGCGCCGCTGCTCGCGGTGGAGGCGATGGCGGTGGCACTCCGCGCAGGGTGATCACCAGGGCGCCACGTCACTCATACGGGCCATCATAGTTACGCACTGTACTCATCGCCTGTGCTGAGAGTTACGCTCGGTGAATGGACATCAGGCGCCACACCTTCCGCGCCGCGGGCGCCCTGCTCGCGGCGGCCGCACTGCTGGCCGCGGGCTGCTCGTCGGGGAGTTCTTCGTCGAACAGCTCGGGGTCCACGTCGGCCAGCGCCGTCCCCGAAGGCCTGGACGGGTACTACGAGCAGCGGCTGAGCTGGCGCGAGTGCGGAGTGCCGGACTTCGACTGCGCGACGCTGAAGGTCCCCCTGGACTACGAACGTCCCGACGACGGTGACATCAAACTCGCCGTCGCCCGCAAGGAGGCCACCGGCCCCGGAAAGCGCATCGGCTCCTTGCAGGTCAACCCTGGCGGGCCCGGTGGGTCGGCGATCCAGTACCTCCAGGCGTACGCGGCCTTCGGCTACCCGGAGCCGGTCCGCGCGCGGTACGACATGGTCGCGGTCGATCCGCGCGGTGTGGCCCGCAGCGAGCCCGTCGAGTGTCTCGACGGGAAGCGGATGGACGCCTACACACAGGTGGACGTCACTCCCGACGACGCGCGCGAGACCAGGAAACTCACCCAGTCCTTCAAGGATTTCGCGGCGGGCTGCGAGCGCGAGTCGGGCACGATCCTCCCGCATGTCTCGACGGTCGAGGCGGCCCGCGACATGGACGTACTACGCGCCGCCCTCGGCGACAAGAAGCTCCAGTACGTCGGCGCCTCGTATGGCACCTTCCTCGGCGCGACCTACGCCGAGCTCTTCCCGCAGCGGACCGGCCGCCTGGTCCTGGACGGCGCGATGGACCCGTCACTCTCCGCTCTCCAACTGAACCTCGACCAGACAGCCGGGTTCGAGACCGCCTTCCAGTCCTTCGCGAAGGACTGCGTAGCCCGCTCCGACTGCCCGCTCGGCACTGGTAGCCCCCAGGCTGCTGGCCAGCGCCTGACAGACTTCTTCCGCCAGCTCGACCGGACCCCCGTACCCACGGGCGAGGCCCGGCCGCTCGGCGAGAGCCTCGCTACAACGGGCGTCATCGCCGCGATGTACGACGAGAGCGCCTGGCCACAGCTACGCGACGCGCTGACCGCGGCGATGACGGACAACGACGGCGCGGGCCTCCTCTCGCTCGCGGACACCTACTACGAGCGGAGCCCCGACGGCGAGTACGCGAACCTGATGTTCGCCAACGCCGCGGTGAACTGCCTCGACCTGCCCCCCGCCGTCACCTCCCCCGAAGAGGTCGCCGAAGCACTCCCCGACTTCACCAAGGCCTCCCCCGTATTCGGCGAAACCCTCGCCTGGTCCTCCCTGACCTGCGCGTACTGGCCGGTGAAGCCCACCGGCGAGCCGCACCGCACAGAGGCGAAAGGCGCCGCCCCGATCGTCGTCGTCGGCACCACCCGCGACCCCGCCACCCCGTACAAGTGGGCCCAGGCCCTGGCCGCTCAGCTCACCTCAGGCACTCTCCTCACCTACGACGGCGACGGCCACACCGCCTACGGCCGCGGCAGCCCCTGCATCGACACCGCCATCAACCGCTACCTCCTCCAGGGCACCCCTCCCGCCAACAACACCAAGTGCTGACCCCACACCACCACCGCCCCCGAACCCGGTCCGAGGCACCCCGAACAACCCTGTAGACTTGGCGCCGCTGCTGATGCGAACCTCTCCCTGCGCGAGGGACATTTCCGCAGCTTGCCGCCTTAGCTCAGTTGGCCAGAGCAACGCACTCGTAATGCGTAGGTCTCGGGTTCGAATCCCGAAGGCGGCTCGGAATTACCCCAGGACTCACTCGCCGTGACCTGGGGTTTTTTCATGCCCGGGCGGTGCGCGCCGCATGCTGGGAACGCCGTGGGAACGGCTTGCGTGAGCGCTCGGCCGACCGGCCGATCGGCTCGGCACCAGATCGGCGAGGCGCGCCCGTCAGCGAAGGCCCGTGCTCATTCACCAGCTGGGGCCGAGGACCAGCGGGGCACCCTCGGTCGTCATCAGGGCGTCGAACTCTTCCCGTGTCAGGCAGACATCCAAGTGGGCCAAGCTGGACTCAATCGGACGGCGTGGGCGAGGGCCGCTCGCCGAACCACTGCTCGGCGCCGTAGGCCTCGAATCGTTCTGCCTCGATGAAGCCCAGCTTCGCGGCGAGGCGTATCGAGCGGACGTTGGCGGTCTGGGTGGCGAGCACTACTGGTTCGCCGGGAAGTGCGGCGCCGAACCAGTTGAGTGCCGCGGCGCACGCCTCGGCGGCGTATCCGCGTCCCCACGCCTGTGGCAGGAACAGGTAGCCGAGTTCGGCCCTTCCGGCAGCCTGAGGGAGGTGTCCCGATTCTCTGGTGAGCGTGATCTGGCCGATCATCGCTCCGTCGACATCGACTATGAAAAGGCCGGGGCGCCGACTGGGCGCCGCTGGCATCTCGCGCTCGAGCTCGTCACGCGGTCGAGGGCCACCGAGATACGTGCTCACCTCTGGTGAGGCCAGCAGCTCGATGACCGCCGCACGGTCCCGGGCGTCGGGCTCACGGAGCGCGAGCCGCTCGGTCCTGATCGGGGCAGGTGGCCAGGCGACGGGGCCGAGGTCGGTCATGTCGGTCAGCTAATCAGCGGGTTCGGCAGCGATCAAGACTCGGCCGACCGATGAACCCACTGATCCGGGATCCCACCCTCAGATACGAGGGGCGGGATACGAGTGGTTCGGCGAGGTGCAACCGTTCTCTGACGCGCACCGCTGTACGACGCGATGATGCTCGGCGATTGGGCTCGGCGCTCAGAACACGGGTAGGGCGGCGAGTGTCGTGCCGTCCAGGAGGAACACGCGGTTCGCGTCGGCTGTGAGCCAGTAGCGGTCGGGGGTCTTGATGGTGGGGAAGGCCCACGACGGTCGCATCTCGGGGGAGAGGTCGATGACGGTGATGCCTGCCCGATCCCGCTTCTCGTTGACGGCGACCGACCAGAGGCCGCTGCCTTGCACGACCAGAGGGCTGGCCGCATCACATTCGAGGAAGCCGTTGGAGGACCAGTTGGTCGGCTTTCCGGTCCGCAGGTTCAGTTGGAGGGGGAAGATGACTTCGGACGCGTAGACGACGTTGCCGTGGATGGTTGGCGGGCCCCAGAAGGGCGGATCGCCGTTCGGTAGCTTCGGGCTCGTGGTCGACCAGCGCTGCTTACCGTTGATGAGGTCGTGAGCGGTGAGCTGCTTGCCGCTTACGCACAGGGTGCGTCCTGACTGGGCGAGGTGGGCTCGGCCGGTGTCGGCCATTCGGCGGTGGGACCATGCCCTGCGGCCGTCGGCCGAGTCGAGGGCGATGACGGCTCCGTCCGCCGCCGCGATGACCAGTCGGCCGTGGGCCGCCAGGCCGCGCGACGCGGCCTTCCTGCCGAGGTCGGCGTCTACGTCGACGGTCCAGCGGATCTTGGCATCGGACCGGCTGATGCTGCGCACGCGCCCGTCCTTGGTGATCAGGTAGACGGCTTCGTCGTCGGCGGCGAGCAGGGAGGCGGCCTTCGCGGGAGACGTCCACTTGGGTTCGCCGGTCGAGGCGACGAAGGTGACGAGGGTGCCGTCCCGGTCGACCGTCGCCACCAACTGGTCGGAGAGGGACAGGTAGCGGCCGGTGGCCACCGTGTTGGGCGCCGACCAGCGGAGTGTGCCGTCGACGACGCTGCGCGCGGCGATGCCGCCTTTCGGTGCTCCGACGATGAGGACGTCACGTACGGGCAGGGGCGCGGGTGTGTCCTCCGAGAGCGCCGAGGCAACGGTCCAGAGTGGCTTGGGAGCGTTGCCGAGTACGTAGTCGCCCTTCTCCGAGTTCAGAACGTGGGCCTTCGGCGTCGGTACGGCCGGGGGAATGTCGAAGGGGCCGCGCCTGGCACGGTCCGCGTTCCGTTTCCACCACGCGGCGGCCCCGCCGCCGACGGCGAGCACGGATGCGCCCGCTCCGAGGCCTGTCAGCAGGCGTCGGCGTGAGACGGAGCGCGGTACGGCCTGGCCCGGCACTGTGGTCAGCCGGTGAAGACTGTGCGCGCGGGTCGTGATGTCCTGTGCGACCGGGCCCTGCCGCCAGGCGCGTTCGGCGCCCCGGGGCGGGGCGGACGCCTGCAGGATCTGGTCCGGCGACGGTCGATAGGCGGGGTCCTTGGCGAGGCACGGGGCGATCAGCGGCTGGAGCGCGGGCGGTACGAGGTCCAGGCGCGGCTCGCCGTGGACCACCTCGTACTGTACGGCGGCGACGTGTGAACCCCCGTACGCGTGCTGACCGCTTGACGCGAACACCAGGACCGCGCCCAGGGAGAAGACGTCGGCCGGTGGACCGACGCGCTGCCCGAGTACCTGCTCGGGCGCTCCGTAGCCGGGTGTGGCCGGGACCTGGCCCGTGGCGGTGAGCGTGAGGCCATGCTCGGGACGGGCGATGCCGAAGTCGATGACGCGCGGGCCCGCCGCGGTGAGCACGATGTTGGCGGGCTTCAGGTCGCGGTGGACGAGACCGGTGGCGTGGATGTCCCGGAGCGCGTGGCCGAGCGCCGCTGCCAGGGCCCGTACCGTCGGCTCGTCGAACGGCCCGTGGGAGCGGACGGCATCCGCGAGTGTCGGGCCGGTCAGGAATTCCGTGGCGATCCACGGACGTCCGCCCTCCGTTTGGGCGTCGAGGACGCGGGCCACGGATTCGCTGGTGACGGCCCCGGCCATCTGAGCCTCGCGGACGAAGCGGCTCGTGAGGTTCGCGTCGTGCGTCAGGTGGGGGTGCAGCACCTTCACCGCGGCGACCTGCCCCTCGCCGTCCTGACCGACGTAGACCTTACCCATCCCGCCTTCGCCGAGCACGGCGAGGATGCGGTACGGGCCCAGTCGGATCGGGTCTCCGGATTCCAGGGGCTTCATGGTGTGTGGGGCCTTCTGTGAGCTCAGTTGAGGGGGTAGGCGGCCGTGTGCTCGTCGCCAACGGCGATGAGCCGCCTGGCGGAGGCGTGGGCGAAGTACCGCGCCGGGGCGGCTTTGACGCTACGGGTCACGGTGCCGGTCCGGATGTCCACGGCCACCAGTGCCGACGAAGCCTTGTTCTGCGCGTATACGGACGCGATCCCGACCACGGGCGGGGCGCCGAGGTCCTCGGTCGTGACCGCGCGGCTCTTCTCGGCCCACCGCAGGGTGCCGTTCGTGGCGTCGAGCGCGACGATGCCGCGGTTCTCCTCCACCGCGTACACCACACCGTCCTTGGTGGCCGGGGGACTGAACCGCGCCTGCGGAGTCTTTCCTTCGAAGCGCCAGGCTTCCTTGCCGTCGGCCAGGCCGAGGGCGACCAGTTCATCAGCGGACGGGTACACATGCCTGCTGTCCACCGCCAGATGCGCCCGGCTGAAACCGGGCTGCTCGCCGTCGAGCGGCCGGTTCCACAGCGCTTCGCCCGTCAGGGCGTTGCGGACGACGAGGCGTAGTGCGCCGTCCGCGGACTGCTGGACAAGGACCAGGTACTCGCCCACGGCCTTGGCGGACAGGAAGTGCAGACGTTCGGATTCGTCCGGTCGGGCCGGGAGCGGGACCTCCCAGAGTTTCTTGCCCGAACGGATGCCGATGCCCAGCAGGAACCACGACTGGGCCTTGTCGAATCCGGATTCCGTACGGGGTCCTCGCCCTCCTGTCAGGTAGACGGCATCGCCTGTCGCGCAGAGCACTTGGGTTCCGTCGAGGATCGCTCTCAGGTCCTTGAGCTCACTGAACGGGGCGTTGATCTCTCCCGTGGTCAGGTCGACCGTGGAAACGCTGAGCGGATCGCTCTCATCGAGGGTGTGGTCGGCGGCGTAGACCTGCTTGCCGTCCGTAGCGGTTCGGCGCAGGAAATAGACCTCGGGGTCCGACCACTTCACCGCTCCTGTCGCGGGATTCAAGCCTTGTACGCCGAACTCTCCCGCGACGAGCAGCCCGTCCAGAATGAGCGGCACCGGAGGAATCTGAGGCTCGACCGAGCTCGTCGCCACCTGCCAGAGCAGGTCGAACGCGGGCTGTTTCGAAGAGGTGGCGGCGGGCGGCTTCGGGTCGGTGGTGTCGCCGCCGTCCAGACTGTCCAGCCACGCCCAGGCGCCGCCCGAGGCCACTGCCGCTCCGAGTGCGGAACTCCCCCCGAGGGCGAGGAGCTTGCGACGGGACAGGCCGGACAAGCCGGACAGGCGCGAGGTGGCGGACCTGGGGGCGCCCGGGAAGGCTTCGGCGAGGGCGTCTTCCGGCGGGGCCGGGAGGCGGCGGGGCCGGGCATGCCAGACGTCGCCCGCGCGGCGGGCGATCTCCATGAGCAGGGGCTCGGGGAGACGGCTGGCGAAGTCGCCGTGTCCAGGATGAAGTTGGGTGGCGAGGTCGGTGGTGGTGGGGCGGTCGGCTGGGTTCTTGCTGAGGCATTGGGTCAGGATCGGGAGCAGGGCCGGGGGCACTCCGGTGAGGTCCGGGCTGGCGTAGCGGACACGGTAGATGAGGTCGGCGTGCTGGCCAGCGCCGAAGGGCCCGTGGCCGGTGGCCGCGTGGACGAGGACGCCAGCGAGTGCGAAGACGTCCCCCGCGGCGGTGTGTTCCTGGCCGGTCGCCTGCTCGGGGGACATGAAGGCCGGCGTGCCCGCGGCGGTACCGGTGCGGGTGAGGCGGTCGTCGCCGATGGCGCGGGCGATGCCGAAGTCGATGACTTTGGGACCGTCTGCCGTGACCATGATGTTGGAGGGTTTGAGGTCGCGGTGGACGACGTCCGAGGCATGGAGTTGGGCCAGAGCCGCACACAGCAGGGCTCCTAGCGCGCGTACCGCGGGCTCGGGGAGCGGCCCCGCGAAGGAGACGGCGTCGCCGAGGGGCGGGCCGAGCACGTACTCGGTGGCCATCCAGGGGGTTTCGGCGAGCGGATCGGCGTCGAAGACGCGGGCGCCGTGGATGGGGCCGATGACGCGGGCCGCGTCCACCTCAAGGCGGAAGCGGGTGCGCATGGCGGTGTCGGTCGCGATGTGGGGATGCAGCGTCTTCAGTGCTGCCGTACGGCCTGTGACCGAGCGGGCGAGGTAGACGGTGCCCATGCCGCCGCTGCCCAGGCGCGCGATGAGGCGGTAGCCGCCGAGCTGGTGCGGGTCGTCATGGGTGAGTGGGGAGAGCATGGCCGTCAGTCCAGGGCAGCAGGAACGGGGACTTCAGGAACGGGCACCTCGGGGACGGGCACTTCGGCCGCCAGGACCTGTGCCGACTGGCGCGCGAGCGCGGCGACCAACGATGCCGGCAGGGGGATCGGGGCGGCCGTGTCCAGAACGGTGGCTTGATGCCCCGTCGAAGGCGCGGTCGGCTCCAGGTGGGTGAGGACTTGGTCCGCCCGCGGACGCCGCACCGGGTCACGGGCGAGGCACGTCGTGATCAATCCACGGAGGGACGAGGGGAGTTCGTCGCGTTCGGGCACGGTATGGCCGGTTGCCGCGTAGGCGAGTACGGACCCCAGGGCGTATACGTCGCCCAGCGGGCGTGGCCGTCCACCGGTCGCTTGTTCCGGGGCGAGACTGCCGGAGTCGAGGCCCGGCAGGCCAGCGCGCTGCTCGCCGTCCGGGGCGGCGGCCCGTACCGCACCGAAGCAGCTCAGACGGGGTCCTTCCGTGGTGAGCAGTACGGCGGCGGGGGACAGGCCCGCGTGCGTGACGCCAAGGTTGTGGGCGGTCGCCAGCGTCCGGGCGAGGGCCGCGCCCAGGGCCCGTACGAACGGCTCGGGCAGCGGACCGCCGTGCGCTCGCAGGGCGGCGGGGAGTGGGAGGGCGGGGGCGTACGGCGCCGTCCACCAGGGGAGGTCCGCTGTGCCGCCGACTTCCTCGACGGGCAGGAATCCCGGTATCGAGAGCCGACGGGCACTCTCCGCCTCGATCGCCCAGCGGGTCGGGTCGACGTTGGCGCGTGGGAGGCAGCCCAGGAACGTGCGGTCGCCGTCGGCGCCGCGGGCGATGAAGCGGCGTGCGGGAACGGCCTGTTCGTACTCCGCGTCGAGCCGGGCGAGGGTGACGTGGGGCCCGATCCGGGGAGGGTCGTCCTGGCGCAGTGGCTCCATGCGCACCCCCGCTCCGTGATCGTCCAGGTCAAGCCTACTCAAGCGCCATCGCGGGGACGGCGGCAGGTATGGCAGGAAGAGGAGACTGCTCCCGGTTTTGCTGGTTTGGCAGCAGGGGTGGGTTGAGTTCGGGCACATTCGGTGCATGACTGGTTACGAGGACAGGGTGCCCGCCTATCTCACCTTTCGGGTTGGTCCGCAGGACGGGCCCATTGCCGCCTTCGCGGATCAGGAAGCGTGGCAGGCGCGGGAGCGCTACCCGGACTTGATGGGGGTGGCGCTGGGGGAGTTCTTTCATGCGCGGGAGCACGAGGCGGGTGGGTGGGAGCTGTCTGAGTACGGTTCCGATACGCCGCAGGGGGCCAGGGATTCCTTGGGGTCGCGTTTTCGTGGGCGCGCGAAGGAAGCCGAGGACGCCGGTGACGCGAAGGCGCGGAAGGCGTGGATGGCGGCGGCGCTGCGGATGGACCGCGAGGTGGTCGACGAGGTCGGCGTGCGGGGTGAGCGGTTTCGGATTGTGCGGGCCTCGCGGTTCATTCGGATGGGACGCAGCGGGCCTGAGCCGCCCCGGCCATCCGACCCCGATCCGGGGGAGGTCGGCGAGGCGTATCAAGTGCGCTCGCGGACCAAGGGGTTCGTCGTCGATCCGTACACCAGCACCGGGCTGTCCGACGGGCTGCTGAAGCTCGATCTCGTGCGGTTCATGGGGACTGCCCCTGGTGCGCCGTCAGAGGTGCGCGAGGACGCGCGGCGTGCCGTCGAGCGGTTCCCGGGTGGTGTGTTGCTGCCCGCGGTGTTCATGGTTTCTGAGCGGGTGGACGGGCAGTGGAGGTCGCACAACCCGGGGGCGACGGCTGCCACACCGCAGGGGGCCCGGGACAGTCTGGCCAGCTGGTTGCGTGTCATGGGGCCGTTCACGTTGAAGCTCTCGGAGGCGGAGCGAGCGGAGTACGCGCGAGCCGCCGATGGGTTGGACGCGAAGCGCGGCAACAGTCTGAGTGTGGACGGGAGCCGGTTTCGGATCACTCGCGTCGAGCGGCTCGTCCGGGTCGGTCCCGATGGTCCGGAGGGGCCACGTCCCAGTGACTTCGATCCGGAACCTCCGGTCGAGGTCCAGGTGCGTCAGCTCAAGGAGCAGGGGTTGTGGAAGGACGACGAAGAGGGCGAGGGCGAGCCCGTTGAACTTGATGAGCGTGCCCTTGAGTTGAAGGCTTTGTGGGAGCAGGAGGAGGTCCGGCGGGCGGCGGCCAGAGAGCGCAGGGGGGACGAGGGGCGTAGTACTCCGTGAAGTCCGTGCCCGCGGCCGCGCCCATGTGCTGGCTGGCCGTGTCGGCAGCATCCATCGATTCATGCCGTGTGACAGAGAAGGGGATTGTCGTGATTGTGTTGGGATGTAACGGTTTTAGTCGTATATCGGAATTCTTTGCCGAGCATTTCGGTGCGGTTGGTAGCGAGAGGCACTACGTCATCGGTCACGACGCGGGTGCGTCGCTCCTGGTGGATGGCGAGCTGGTCGCTGCCGTGGAGGAAGAGCGGTTCAACCGGGAGAAGAAGACCACCGACTTTCCGTTCAACTCGGTGAAATGGTGCCTTGAGCATGCAGGGTTGCAGTTCTCTGACATTGACCTCATTGCCATCCCTTGGGACTTCTCCGTTGAGCTCGTGGATATGGTGCTGTCCGGCATCAGGTCCTCGCCGATGGAGTCCTCGGCGAAGCTGGATCTCATCAGTCGCATTGAAGGACTGTTCAGTGAAGTCGTCAGTCACGAGGCGATCCTTGCCGACTTCGCCTCGCGCACCGGGTTCACTCCCGATCCAGACAAGGTGGTGTTCGTACCGCATCACATCGCGCACGCGACGACTGGATACTACTTGGCGGGAATGAAGGACAGCGCGTTTCTTATCAGTGACGGTCGCGCCGAAGTGTGCTCGTCGCTGATGGGGGAAATCCGGGATGGCCGGATTCGCGTCTTCGACGAGTCGACCATCGGTGCGGACTACTCGATCGGGCTGCTGTTCGGTGCGATTACGCGATATCTGGGATTCGTGCCCAACAGTGACGAGTACAAGGTCATGGGTCTGTCCGGGTTCGCCGAGCCTCCGGTGCCGAACCCGTTCCTCGAGCACATCGTCCAACTGCACGAGGACGGGCGTTACAGCTTCTGTATGCCTCTCGATACGGATAACTCTCGCAATTTCGATCCCCTCTTCGAGCAGTATTTCGGCCCTGTGCGGGACACTCTCGAGTACAAGGCCCGGGTGGCCGCCGCGGCACAGGAGATGCTGAACGCCGTCACGAGCCACCAGCTCCGCGCGCTGGAAGCCAAGACGGACCTGAATCACCTGCTGTTCGAAGGCGGCGTGGCGTTGAACTGCCTCAACAACACCCCGCTGTTCGAGGGGTCGCGGTTCGACGACATGGACGTGAGTTTCGGTGCCAGCGATACGGGCATCGTCATCGGCGCCGCCGCCTATGCCTGGATCAATCACCCGGACAATGTCGGGAAGGAGGAGAAGGCCGCGGTGCCGGTCACTCCGTATCTCGGACCGGAATACGACGACTCGGCGATCGAGGAGGCCCTGCGGGAGTTCGGCGGTCGGATGGAATGGCGCAGGCTGAGTGACGACGAGGTTGTCGGTGAGGTGGCGAAACTGCTCACCGAGAAGGTCGTCATCGGCTGGTTCGAGGGCCGGATCGAGCATGGCCCCCGGGCGTTGGGGCACCGCAGCATCCTTGCCAACCCGAACTTCCCGGATATCAAGGACGTCATCAATACCCGGGTCAAGCACCGCGAACCGTTCCGTCCGTTCGCGCCGATCGTGCTGGAGTCGGACGCTCCGAAGGTCTTCGAAATGGGGCGCAAAGTCCGTTCGCCGTACATGACCTTCGTCTTCCCGGTGCGGCCGGAGTTCCGCGACGTGCTCCCGGGCGCGACCCATGTGGACGGTACCTCCAGGGTGCAGACCATCACCGATCAGGACACTCCGCGGCTGGCAGCTCTGTTGCGCCAGTTCACCGCACTGACCGACGTTCCCTGTTTGCTCAACACCTCGTTCAACGTGGCGGGCGAGCCGATCGTGTGTAGCCCGGCCGACGCGTTGAACTGCTTCCTGGGCACGGGGATTGACTACCTCATGCTCGGCAACCACCTCGTCACCAAGGTCGCCCCTCACCCCGCCGCCTGACATTCGCTCGCAGGGCGGACGTCAGACACCGGATATCGGACATCAGGTCGTACGGCGGTGACCGTGCTGGGCCGCGACGGGCGCCCCGAGCGGGCCTCCGGTCGTGCGCCCAGCCGCACGATGTCGCCGCCGATCTGTCTCGATCTTGCCGTTCCGCTGGGTGCGCTGTTGCCGGGGTGAATCAGTGGGGTTACGGAGCGCTGCCTTTCAGACGAATCTACAAGGCGACTCCTGCGGCCAGCCAATACCTTCATGGTTTCGGTGACTGACCCCGGCCTGGGGCGGACGGGTGTACTTACGCCAATCCGAGTGAACAGCGCGTGAACCAGCCAGTCGACGTACTGCGGTCCGCTGGCTGGAAACGAACGACCCGATTACGAAGAAGAGAGCCGTCAATGGACTTCCTTCGCCCCGCCAGCTGGGAGGAGGCGCTTGCCGTGAAGGCAGCGCATCCCACGGCTGTGCCGATTGCGGGTGGCACCGATGTGATGGTCGAGATCAACTTTGATCATCGGCGTCCTGAGTACCTGCTGGACCTGAACCGGATCAGTGAGCTCGGTGAGTGGACGGTCGGCGAGGAGAAGGTCGCGCTGGGGCCGTCTGTCCCGTACACGAAGATCATGGAGAATCTGCGCTCTGAGCTGCCGGGGCTGGCGCTGGCGTCGCACACGGTGGCGTCTCCGCAGATCCGTAACCGTGGCGGGGTGGGCGGGAACCTGGGCTGTGCCTCGCCCGCGGGTGACGCGCATCCGGCGCTGCTGGCGTCGGGGGCCGATGTGGAGGTCGAGTCGCAGGCGCGTGGTGCGCGGCTGATCGCGATCGATGACTTCTACAAGGGTGTGAAGCGCAATGCGCTGGAGCCCGACGAGCTGATCAAGGCTGTGCACATTCCGAGGGCGGATGGGCCGCAGCAGTTCTCCAAGGTCGGTACGCGTAACGCGATGGTGATCGCGGTGTGCGCGTTCGGTCTGGCGCTGCATCCGCGGACGCGTTCGGTGCGTACGGGGATCGGTTCGGCGGCGCCGACGCCGGTGCGGGCGACGGCGGCGGAGGAGTTTTTGAACGCGGCGCTGGAGGAGGGTGGCTTCTGGGACAACGGGAAGATCATCACTCCGTCCATCGCGAAGCAGTTCGCCCAGCTGGCGTCCGGGGCCTGTAACCCGATCGACGATGTGCGGGGCAGTGCCAGCTACCGCCGTCACGCGGTGGGTGTGATGGCCCGCCGGACGTTGATGTGGACCTGGGAGTCCTACCGCGGTGGCAATGGCCGCGGCGCTGTCGAAGGAGCTGCGTAACCATGCGCGTCAATTTCACGGTCAATGGCCGTAAGCAGGAAGCCGACGATGTGTGGGAGGGCGAGTCCCTGCTGTACGTGCTGCGTGAGCGGATGGGCCTGCCGGGTTCGAAGAACGCCTGTGAGCAGGGTGAGTGCGGCTCGTGCACGGTGCGTCTGGACGGTGTGCCGGTGTGTTCGTGTCTGGTCGCGGCCGGTCAGGCCGAGGGCCGCGAGGTCGTCACGGTCGAGGGCCTGGCGGACTTCGCC
>NZ_WHOM01000061.1:96715-229883 GCF_009739465.1 Streptomyces apocyni | reverse complement strand
CTAGGGGGCTTCTGGTGGCTCTTGGACGGTGTCGCGGAGCCAGATGACGATGGCGGTGACGGTCAGGGTGCCGTTGAAGATGTAGTCGCGTTTGTCGTAGCGGGTGGCCACCGCGCGGAACTGCTTCCACTTGTTCACGCACCGCTCGACCGCGTTGCGACGGCGGTACTGGGCTTTGTCGAAGGCCGGGGGCCGGCCACCGGCCTGTCCCCGGTGCTTGCGGTGGGCCCGCTGGTCATCGGGCTGAGCGATGGTGGCCTTGATCCCGCGCCGCCGCAGGTAGGCGCGGTTGTCCCGGCTGGAGTACGCCTTGTCGCCGCGCACCCGGTCCGGTCGGCTGCGTGGTCGGCCCGTGCCGCGGCGCCGGATGCGCAAGCCGTCCAGCACCGGGGCGAACATCGGGCTGTCACCTCGCTGACCGGGCGAGGTCAGCCAGTGCAGCGGGCGGGCCCGGTCGTCGGACAGCAGATGAACCTTGCTGGTCAGCCCGCCCCGTGAGCGCCCCAACGCCTCGCGCCCATCCGCTTCCTCACGGGTCCCGCCCCCTTTTGCGGGTAGTCGGCCGGGGGCTTGCGAGGCGCCCCGGCCGCGTGCTGATGCGCCCGGCAGGACGTCGAGTCGATGTTCACGGCCCATTCCCGCCGGTCCGCCTTGCGGGCAAGCGCCCCGTCCGGGTCTGCGGCGTCCGCCTCGATCTGTAACTCGCGCAGGACAGCCTTCCAGGTGCCGTCGGCCGACCAGCGACGATGACGCTCATAGACGGTCTGCCAGGGGCCGTACCGTTCTGGCAGGTCAGGCCAGGGCACCCCGGTCCGGGCCCGGAACAACACCCCGTTGATCACCTTGCGGTGATCCGCCCACTGCCCGCCCGGCTTGCCGTTACCGGGCAGGAGAGGTTCGATCTTCCGCCACTGCGCGTCCGTGAGCTCGTGTCGCCGCACCATACGGGCGTCCTGCCCGGACAACTACGAGATCCACCCAGCCCACCAAGAACCATCAGAAACGGCCTAGTGCGTCCGGCGCCTGCGCGCCGCCCGGAGTCCACGCGCCCGGGGCCACATGCGCCGCGAAGACCCGCCGCCGCGTCGCCGTATGGCAGTCCGCGTGCCGGCCGGGCCGCCGGATCAGCGCGACCCGTACCCCGGTCCCCTCGGCCGCGTCCTCCAGGGCGCGCCCGAGCGCCGGGTCGAGATGGCTCGAAGTGAGCGCCTTGGCGCCCCAGGGCCCCGGCTGTTCGAGCAGCAGCCAGGTCCTGGCGGTGGCCGCGGTGCCCGCGAGCGGCTCGAACAGGTCCCGCGAGGCGGTCGCGCATGTACTCACAAAGGTGAGCCTAACTCTCCCTCACGGCAGTGGCCTGGGCGGGCGGGGGCCGGTGTACTGCCCGCTCGGCCGCATCCGCAGCGGCGGCTCCTCGTACTCCTCCAGCGCATGCGCGATCCAGCCCGCGGTACGGGCCACGGCGAACACCGTCTCGCCCGCCTCGGCGGGCATCTGGTGGGCGACCGACAGTGCCGCGAGGGCCAGATCGACATTGGCGTGCAGGGCGGTATGGCGGGCCGTCACCGCCTCGACCTCGCGCGCCGCGGCCACGGCCGGGCCTGCGGCGGGCAGCGCTTCGAGGGCCGCGAACAGCGCCTGCGCGCGCGGGTCCGGGCCCGGGTACAGCCGGTGCCCGAGTCCCGGAACCCGGCGCCCCGCGCGCAGATGGTCCGCCACGACCGCCGCCGCGCTGCCCCGCTCCAGGACCTCGGTCAGCATCCGGTGCGCCAGCCCGCTCGCCGCGCCGTGCAGCGGCCCTTCCAGGGCGCCGAGCCCCGCCGAGACCACCGCGTACGGGTGCGACCTGGCGGAGGCGGCGACCCGCACGGCGAGCGTGGAGGCCGCGAGGTCGTGGTCGATCAGCAGCCCCAGTGCCAGGTCCAGCGCACGCACTGAGGGGTCATCGGCCTTGCGTGCTGTCAGCCGCGACCAAAGCCGCCAGGCCAGTCGGCCATCGCCGCCGTGGCCGTCGCCGTGGCCGTCGCAGTCCCCGAGACGCTCAGGGCCGACCTCGGGGAGGGCGTCGACGAGGAGTGGGATCAGGCCACGGGCGGTGCCGAGTACGGCCTGAGGGGTCAGGTCGAAGCGCAGCGGATCGGCGGCGGACGCGGCGATCGCGGCGACCCGTAGCCGGTCCGTCGAACCGGCGTACTCGGGGAGCGCCGTCACCGCCCGGCGCGCTGCGGCGAGGGAGCCGTCCTGTGCGGTGAACCGGACACCAGGCCGCAGCGTGCCGGTCCACAGCCAGTCGGCGATCTCCTCGTAGGTGTGGCGCCGCGCCAGCTCGGTCGCGTCGACTCCCCGGTAGTAGTACCGGTCCTTGTCGATCAGGGTGATCTTGGTGCTGATGCGCTGGGTGACGTCACCCCCCGTGGGTTCGCGGCGGCCCTTGCGGAGCAGCGCGTCGACCTCCTTGGGGTCGAAGGTGCTGCCCCGGCCTCCGGGGCCGCGTCGGCTGGTGAGCTGTCCCCGGCTGACGTACGCGTACACGGTCTCGGGCTTCACTCCGAGTCGTTCGGCGGCCTCTCTGGTGGTCAGCCGCGCTGCCGCCTCCGGCTCTTCCGCCCCTTGATCACTCATGCCCTCACTGTACCCGCATGGACGTTCACATTGACTCAATCAACGTTGACACTGATTGAGTCAAGGGTGGACAGTCAAATCAAGTTCGAGGAGTTCCGCGAGGAGAGACATGACGATGAACGGGACCACTGCCGCCACCACGCCCGATATGCCCCGCGGGCTCGCGGGCGTCGTCGTCACCGACACGGCGATCGGGGACGTCAGGGGGCGCGAGGGCTTCTACCACTACCGGCAGTACTCAGCCGTAGAGCTGGCGCGGACCCGCGGCTTCGAGGACGTATGGCACCTGATGTTCCACGGCGAGCTGCCGGACGCCGGACAGCGGGCCGCGTTCGTCGAACAGACCGCCCAACTACGCCGCCTGCCGGACGACGTACGGGAAGCGCTGCCCGCGATCGCCCGGGCATCCGTAGTGTCGGGGCCGCTCGCCGGGCTGCGTACGGCGCTCTCACTCTTCGGGGCGTCCCAGGGGTTCCGCCCCGTGTACGACATCGACGGCACGTGGCGCCGGGTGGACGCGCTGGCCGCGTGTGCCGTGGTGCCGACGCTGCTCACCGCGCTCTACCGGCTCGGGCAGGGCCTGGACCCCGTCGCACCGCGTGATGATCTGCCGTACGCCGCCAACTACCTCTACATGCTCACCGGTTCGGAGCCCGATCCGGAGCGCGCCCGGGCGGTCGAGCAGTACCTGATCTCCACCATCGACCACGGCTTCAACGCCTCCACCTTCACCGCCCGCGTCATCACCTCCACCGGCGCCGACGTCGCGGCCTGCCTGACCGGCGCGATCGGGGCACTCTCCGGCCCCCTGCACGGCGGCGCGCCCAGCCGCGCCCTGGACACCCTGGACGCCATCGGCACCCCGGACCGCATCGACCCCTGGATTCGCGAACGCGTACGCGCGGGCGAACGCATCATGGGCTTCGGTCACCCCGTCTACCGCACCGAGGACCCGCGCTCACGCATGCTGCGCTCCATCGCCCAGGGGTTCGGCGGCCCGATGGTCGACTTCGCCGTCGAGGTCGAGGCGCGCGTCGAGGCGATATTGGCGGAACTCAAACCGGGCCGTGAGCTGCACACCAACGTCGAGTTCTACGCTGGAGTGGTCATGGAACTGTGCGGCCTGCCCCGCGAGATGTTCACGCCGACGTTCGCGGCGGCGCGGGTGATCGGCTGGAGCGCCAACATCCTGGAACAGGCGGAGGACTCAAAGATCATCCGCCCGGCGGCCCGGTACGTGGGTCCGCCCACGCCACAGCCAGTGCCGACCCGGCGGTGACCCGCTCGGCGGTGCCGGCGAACGGGAGCAGGGGCAGGGGTGAAGTAGTCGCGGGCGAGGACCGGGGGGCCCGCCGCCTATGCTGTGGCGGCGGTATCGGCAGCGTACGAAAGGTCCAAGGTGAGCCAGCGGCAGATCCCCGTCGTCGTCCTCGCGGGGTTTCTGGGGTCGGGTAAGACGACCTTGCTCAACCATCTCCTGCGGCACAGCGGCGGTAACCGCATCGGCGTCATCGTCAATGACTTCGGGTCCATCGAGATCGACGCCATGACGGTGGCGGGACAGGTCGGTTCGACCGTGTCGCTGGGCAACGGGTGTCTGTGCTGTGCCGTGGACGGCAGCGAGCTTGACGCGTACCTGGAGAAGCTGACCCGGCCGTCCGTCGGGCTTGACGTGATCGTCATCGAGGCGAGCGGTCTCGCCGAACCGCAGGAGCTGGTGCGGATGCTGCTGGGCAGCGAGAACCCGCACATTGTGTACGGCGGTCTGCTGGAGGTCGTCGACGCCGCCGAGTTCGGCGCGACCAGGCAGCGGCACCCCGAGATCGAGCGGCATCTCGCGCTCGCCGATCTGATCGTGCTCAACAAGACGGACCGGGTGGGGGAGAGCGAGCGGCGGCGCGTGAGCGCCGAGGTCGCTGGGCTCGGTGACGGTGCGGCGGTGGTCGCGTCGGTGTACGGGCGGATCGACCCGGAGCTGCTCTTCGAGAGCAAGCCGAAGGGGGAGCGGTTCGGGCAGCTGTCCTTTGACGATCTGGGAGGAGATGACCACGACGCGCACGGACACGACGCGCACGGACACGGCGCGCACGGACACGGTGGGCACGGGCATGGCGGGCATGAGGGGCATCTGCATGCCGCGTACGAGGCCGTGTCGTTCACCTCGGATGACGCCATGGACCCGCGTCGGCTGCTGGACTTCCTCGATGCCAGGCCCGAAGGGCTCTACCGCATCAAGGGCTTTGTCGACTTCGGCGCGCACGACCCGCGCAACCGGTACGCGCTGCATGCCGTCGGGCGGTTTCTGCGGTTCTATCCCGAGCCCTGGCCGCGGGGCGAGGAGCGGCGTACGCAGCTGGTGCTGATCGGGTCCGGGGTCGACGGGGACAAGCTGCTGGAGCAGCTCCAGCAGTGCGCGGGAAGCGGGCAGCCGCGCGGGGGTGCCGCTCCCGAGGCCATGTGGGGCGTTCTACGGTACGTCCAGGAGGCGGCGGCGGACGACGTCCGGGACGCCCACGACGTGGGCGACCCGGACGCATCCGACCTGTCGTTGAACTAAGCCGCGGGCCCCGCGACCGCCGCCACCGGCTTCGCGAGCGACACCCCCGAGCCGTCCCGGCGCGGGTCGACCTCCGGGACCTCGGCCGGTGCGCCGTTCTTCTGCGCGGCCAGCACGGGAGTGGGCCCGGCCCAGCCCAGGGAGAGGCAGTCCTCGCCCTTCAGGAAACGCTGGCAGCGCACCCCGCCGGTGGCCCGGCCCTTGCGCGGATACTGGTCGAACGGCGTGATCTTCGCGGTGGTCTGCACCGAGTCGTCCAGGGTCCCGCGTGAGCCCGCCACCGTGAACACCATCGCGTCCGCGGCCGGATCCACCGCGGTGAACGAGATCACCTTGGCGCCCGCGGTGAGCTTGATACCCGCCATACCGCCCGCGGGGCGGCCCTGTGGCCGTACCTGTGAGGCCTGGTAGCGCAGCAGTTGGGCGTCGTCCGTGATGAAGACCAGATCCTCCTCGCCGGTCTGTAGCTCGGCCGCGCCGACGATACGGTCACCGTCCTTCAAGGTGATGACCTCCAGCTCGTCCCTGTTGGCCGGATAATCCGGCGCCACGCGTTTGACGATGCCCTGCTCGGTGCCGAGCGCCAGGCCCGGCGACGACTCGTCGAGCGTCATCAGGCAGATCAGCTTCTCGTCCGCCTCCAGCGTGAGGAACTCCGCGACCGGCGCCCCACCCGAGAGGTTGGGCGCGGCCGCCGTCTCCGGCAACTGCGGCAAATCGATGACGTTCAGCCGCAACAGCCGCCCGGACGAGAGCACCGCGCCGACCTCGCCGCGCTGGGTCGCGGGCACCGCGGACACGATCACATCGTGCTTGGTCCGTCTGGCCTCGGTGTCGAAGGCCAGCTCGCCGTGGGCCGTACGTGCCAGCAGCCCCGTCGACGACAGCAGGACCCGGCACGGGTCATCCGCGACCTCCAGCGGCACGGTGGTGGCCGGAGTACCGGCCGACTCCAACAGGACCGTACGGCGCTCGGTGCCGAACTTCTTGGCCACCGCGGCGAGTTCGGCGGAGACCAGCTTGCGGAGCTCCGCGTCCGACTCCAGGATCTTGGTGAGCTGCTCGATCTCGGTCCGCAGCCGGTCCCGCTCGGACTCCAGCTCGATACGGTCGAACTTGGTCAGCCGGCGCAGCGGGGTGTCCAGGATGTACTGCGTCTGGATCTCGCTCAGGGAGAAGCGCTCGATCAGGCGCTCCTTGGCCTGCGCGGAGTTCTCGCTTGAGCGGATGAGGCGGATCACCTCGTCGATGTCGAGGAGGGCGACGAGCAACCCCTCCACCAGGTGCAGCCGGTCGCGCCGCTTGCCGCGCCGGAACTCGCTGCGGCGGCGTACCACGTTGAAGCGGTGGTCGAGGTAGACCTCGAGCAGTTCCTTGAGGCCCAGCGTCAGCGGCTGGCCGTCCACCAGGGCCACGTTGTTGATGCCGAAGGACTCCTCCATCGGCGTCAGTTTGTACAGCTGCTCCAGGACGGCCTCGGGGATGAAGCCGTTCTTGATCTCGATGACCAGCCGCAGGCCGTGATTGCGGTCGGTGAGGTCCTTCACGTCCGCGATGCCCTGCAGCTTCTTCGAGCTGACCAGGTCCTTGATCTTGGCGATGACCTTCTCCGGACCGACCGTGAAGGGCAGTTCGGTGACCACCAGGCCCTTGCGTCGCGCCGTGACGTTCTCCACCGACACCGTGGCGCGGATCTTGAAGGTGCCACGGCCCTTGTCGTACGCGTCCTTGATGCCGCCCAGGCCGACGATCCGGCCACCGGTGGGCAGGTCGGGTCCGGGTACGAAGCGCATCAGCGTCTCGAGGTCGGCGCCCGGATGCTTGATGAGGTGGCGGGCGGCCGCGATCACCTCGCCGAGGTTGTGCGGCGGCATATTCGTGGCCATACCGACGGCGATCCCGGAGGCGCCGTTCACCAGGAGGTTCGGGTAGGCCGCGGGGAGGGCGACCGGCTCCTGCTCCTGGCCGTCGTAGTTCGCGACGAAGTCGACCGTGTCCTCGTCGATCGACTCGGTCATCAGGGAGCTGGCGTCGGCCATCCGGCACTCGGTGTACCGCATCGCGGCCGGCGGGTCGTCGTTGCCCAGCGAACCGAAGTTGCCGTGGCCGTCGACCAGGGGCAGGCGCATCGAGAACGGCTGCGCCATGCGCACCAGCGCGTCGTAGATCGAGGCGTCGCCATGGGGGTGCAGGCGGCCCATCACCTCGCCGACGACGCGGGCGCACTTCACGTAGCCGCGGTCGGGGCGCACGCCCATTTCGTTCATTTGGTAGACGATGCGGCGCTGCACCGGCTTCATGCCATCCCGGGCGTCCGGCAGGGCGCGCGAGTAGATGACCGAGTAGGCGTACTCCAGGAAGGAGCCCTGCATCTCGTCGACGACGTCGATGTCGAGGATCTTCTCCTCGTAGGCTTCGCTGTCGTCGGGTCGCGGGGTCTTCGTGCTGCGGCGGGCCATCGCGGCTGCGGCTCCTTCACCAACAAAGTCGGGCTTCTGATGCGGACCATTGTGGACCGCGCCACTGACAACGCGGACCGCGACCCGTGCAAAGAGGTCGCCGGGTGGTCGCCAGGTGGTCGCGGGTGATCGCTGTGGGCTTACGCGGGACGGGAACTTCGCCAGATGTCCGCACGCTTGCATACAGTGACAGGACCGCCTTGGCGTATGTCAACGACGTAGGTCACCGCATGCCCTCAGGGACGAGTCAGTACGCGATTCCGCACGCGATCGAAGGGACCACATGCCCATGGGTCACACGGCCACAGCACAGGCCGGCTCCGGCAGCCTGACAGCGACCGAGCACCGGCTGGCCAACGGCCTGCGCGTGGTGCTCTCCGAGGACCACCTGACCCCGGTCGCCGCGGTCTGCCTCTGGTACGACGTCGGGTCGCGCCACGAAGTCAAGGGCCGTACCGGCCTCGCCCACCTCTTTGAGCACCTGATGTTCCAGGGCTCGGGACAGGTGAAGGGCAACGGCCACTTCGAGCTGGTCCAGGGAGCGGGCGGCTCGCTGAACGGCACCACCAGCTTCGAGCGCACCAACTACTTCGAGACGATGCCCGCCCACCAGGTGGAGCTCGCGCTGTGGCTCGAGGCGGACCGGATGGGTTCCCTGCTCGCCGCGCTCGACGACGAGTCGATGGAAAACCAGCGAGACGTCGTCAAGAACGAACGCCGCCAGCGGTACGACAACGTCCCCTACGGCACGGCCTTCGAGAAGCTGACCGCCCTCTCCTACCCCGAGGGCCACCCGTACCACCACACCCCGATCGGCTCGATGGCCGACCTGGACGCGGCCACGCTGGACGACGCGCGGACGTTCTTCCGTACGTACTACGCGCCGAACAACGCGGTGCTCTCGGTGGTCGGCGACATCGACCCCGAGCAGACGCTCGCCTGGATCGAGAAGTACTTCGGCTCCATTCCGACGCACGACGGCAAGCAGCCCCCGCGAGACGGGGCACTGCCCGACATCATCGGCAAGGAGCTGCGCGAGGTCGTCGAGGAGGAGGTGCCGGCCCGCGCCCTGATGGCCGCCTACCGGCTCCCAGAGGACGGCACGCGCGCGTGCGACGCGGCCGACCTGGCGCTCACCGTGCTCGGCGGCGGTGAGTCGTCCCGGCTCTACAACCGGCTGGTGCGTCGCGATCGCACCGCCGTCGCGGCTGGATTCGGCCTCCTGCGGCTCGCTGGTGCGCCCTCGCTTGGCTGGCTGGACGTCAAGACGTCCCACGACGTCGAGGTTCCGGCCATCGAGGCCGCGGTCGACGAGGAGCTCGCCCGGCTGGCGGCCGAAGGCCCCACCGACGAGGAGATGGAGCGCGCCCAGGCGCAGTTGGAGCGCGAGTGGCTGGACCGGCTCGGCACGGTCGCGGGCCGCGCCGACGAACTGTGCCGGTACGCGGTGCTGTTCGGTGACCCGCAGCTCGCGCTGACCGCCGTGCAGCGGGTGCTGGACATCACCGCGGCGGAGGTCCAGGAGGTCGCGGCGGCCCGGCTGCGGCCCGACAACCGCGCGGTGCTCGTCTACGAGCCCGTTGCCGCGGACGAAGACGAAGGCGCCGCCGAAGCTGACGCCGACGACGCGGCGGGCGCCGCGGGGAACGACGTGCAGGAAGGCGAGGCGGCGAAGTGACGGAGACCCAGACCACCGCGATGACCGAGGCCACCGTGACCATGGACTTCCATCCGCAGCCCCAGGGGGGCGAGGCCAAGCCGTGGGCCTTCCCGGCCCCCGAGCGTTCCACGCTCCCCAACGGACTGACCGTGCTGCGCTCCCACCGCCCCGGGCAGCAGGTCGTCGCCGTCGAGCTCAACCTCGACGCTCCGCTGGACACCGAGCCGGACGGCCTGGACGGCATCGCCACCATCATGGCGCGCGCCTTCTCGGAAGGCACTGACCGGCACTCGGCCGAGGAGTTCGCCGCCGAGCTGGAGCGCTGCGGCGCCACCCTGGACGCGCACGCCGACCACCCCGGGGTGCGCCTCTCGCTCGAGGTCCCGGTCTCCCGGCTGCCCAAGGCGCTCGGCCTGCTCGCCGACGCGCTGCGCGCGCCCGCCTTCGCCGACAGCGAGGTCAAGCGGCTGGTGCGCAACCGCCTGGACGAGATCCCGCACGAGATGGCGAACCCGAACCGTCGCGCGGCCAAGGAGCTCTCCAAGGAGCTGTTCCCCGCCACCGCGCGTATGTCGCGCCCGCGCCAGGGCACCGAGGAGACCGTCGAGCGCATCGACGCCGCCGCGGTCAGGTCGTTCTACGACGCCCATGTGCGGCCCTCCACCACCACCGCGGTCGTCGTCGGTGACCTCGCCGGTACGGACCTCGGGCAACTGCTCGCCGACACGCTGGGGGAGTGGACGGGGCCGGCGCCCGAGCCGCGCCCCGCGGCGCCGATCACCGCCGACGACACCGGCCGCGTCGTCATCGTGGACCGCCCGGGCGCCGTCCAGACGCAGCTCCTCATCGGCCGGATCGGCCCCGACCGGCACGACCGCGTCTGGCCCGCCCAGGTCCTCGGCGCCTACTGCCTCGGCGGCACCCTCACCTCACGCCTGGACCGCGTCCTGCGCGAGGAGAAGGGCTACACCTACGGTGTGCGCGCCTTCGCCCAGGTGCTGCGCTCCGACGCCCACGGCACCGGTGCCTCGCTGCTGGCCATCAGCGGCTCCGTGGACACCGAGTCCACCGGCCCCGCCCTGGACGACCTGTGGAAGGTGCTGCGCACCCTGGCCGCCGAGGGCCTCACCGACGCCGAGCGCGACGTCGCGGTACAGAACCTGGTGGGTGTGGCCCCGCTGCGCTACGAGACCGCCGCGGCGGTCGCGAGCACGTTGGCGGACCAGGTCGAGCAGCATCTGCCGGACGACTTCCAGGCGCAGTTGTACCGGATGCTGGCCGAGACGGGCACCGTGGAGGCCACCGCGGCGGCGGTGAACGCCTTCCCGGTGGACCGCCTGGTCACCGTCCTGGTCGGCGATGCCGGACAGATCGCCGAGCCGGTCAAGGCACTCGGCATCGGTGAAGTGACGGTCGTCACGGGCTAGTCGAGGAGCGGGACTCTTACGGGGCCCCGGTGGCTGATAAGCCACCGGGGCCCGCTATGTCTGAAATGCCGGGGAGTTGGGCGTCTGTCCTGTGGCATGTGCCTCAAAAGCCGTGATCCGTTTGTGGAGGGAAAGATGCCCCGTTTAGCGTGCGGGGCGCTGTTCGTCGGCTGTACGCCGCATCCGCGGCACCGGACAGCCATCGCCGAGTCCCCGTCAGGCGCGAGCCTGGGGAGCCGGGGACCCACTCAGTCCCTGAGGTGAATCGGGCGCCTCCCCGCGTGGGGCCCGTAGGAGACCTTCCTGCTCCGAACCTGTCAGCTAACCCGGTAGGCGAGAAGGAAGGAAAGGATTCGCCACTTCATGGCCTCCGGGAAGCACCGCCGCCCCAGCCGTCTGTCGCGCACCGGCGCGAACGTCGCGGGCGTCGCCGCCCTCACCACCACGGGCGTCATCGGCACCCTCGCCTCTCCGGCGCTCGCCGCACACCCCGCCGCGGCCACCGGCCTGAACGTGGTCGCCGCCGACGACATGCTCGCCGAGCGGATCGACGCGCAGGCCTCCGCGCAGCAGGAGGCCGCCGAGCAGGCCGCCGCCAAGGAGAAGGCCGCGGCTGAGGCGAAGCGCAGGGCCGAGGCGCAGGCCAAGGAAGCACGCGAGGCGAAGGAAGCGCGCGAGGCGAAGGCGGAGCGCGCCGCACGCGCGGCCGAGCGCGCGCGGCTGAACGCGTACGTCTCGCCCGTCGCGGGCTCGTACGTCTCGACCGGATACAAGGCCGGGGGCGCCGTCTGGTCGTCCGGCAGCCACACCGGCGTCGACTTCCACGCCGCGTCCGGCACGGCTGTCCAGGCGGTCGGCTCGGGCACCGTGGTCGAGGCGGGCTGGGGCGGCGCGTACGGCAACAACGTGGTGATCCGCATGAACGACGGCACGTACACCCAGTACGGGCACCTGTCGTCCCTCAGCGTCTCGGTCGGCCAGAGCGTCACGCCCGGCCAGCGGATAGGCCTCTCCGGCGCGACCGGCAACGTCACCGGGCCACACCTGCACTTCGAGGTCCGTACCTCCCCGGAGTACGGCTCGGACATCGACCCGGTGTCCTACCTCCGCTCGCACGGCGTACCCGCCTGATCCTCACGGTCTCCGCTCACCGAAAGCCCCGGCTGCCCCAGCCGGGGCTTTCCGGTTTCCGTTGTCCAAAAAATATCCATGGATTTCGGCCACCCATCGGAAATCCGCGCGTGCTGCAATAGAGTCACCGAACAGGCGTCATTCGATCGCGTTTCGCGGACATTAAGGCGGTGGGCAGGTCATGCGCGTTCCCGCGCACTCGGTATGCACGGCCATCCGGGAGGACATCGTGTCCGGTGTGCTGGAACGCGGCAGCCGGCTCACTGAGGAACTGCTCGCACGCCGGTACGGGGTCTCGCGCGTCCCGGTCCGGGAGGCGCTGCGCACCCTGGAGGCCGAGGGGTTCGTACGCACCCGCAGGCACGCCGGTGCCCAGGTCGCCGAGCCCACCGCCCAGGAGGCCGCGGACCTGCTGGAGATGCGTCTGCTGCTGGAGCCGCTCGGCGCCGCGCGGGCCGCTCAGCGCCGCACTGAGGCGCATCTCAAGGTGCTGCGCGGGCTGGTGAGGCTCGGCCAGGAGCGGGCGCGCACGGGGCACAGCGAGGATCTGCGCTCGCTGGGCGGCTGGTTCCACGAGACGCTCGCCCAGGCCTGCGGCAGTTCGGGCCTGGCGACGCTGCTCACCCAGCTGCGGCACAAGGTCGCCTGGATGTACACGGTCGACCCGCCCGCCCTGCCAGCGGAGTGCTGGGCGGAGCACGGCGCGATCGTCGATGCCGTGGCCCGCGGGGACGCGGAACGCGCCAGGGCGCTGACCGCGCTGCACGCCGAGCGCGCGATCGGGCAGCACCGGCTGCGCTTTCCCGGTCCGGCGGACCTGCCGGTGGGCCGTTCGGTCGACCGCCCGGCGGAGCGGGTGAGGAATTCGCAACACGCCGTAAACATTGCGAGCTCCCCCAATTAACGAACGCCCCGTATACAAAGTGCGGGGTTATCCGGCGGGTTTGTTTTGCGCTGCCCGCGCACAATAGGACCGCACATGAAAGTGGCGGCATCCTCGACATCGAGAACGCCGCCACCATCAATTGAGCAACCCCCACGCCGAGAAACCACATCCGCGAGAGCGGCGCCGGTTTAGGCGCAAAGGTCAGACGGTCTCGGGGAGTTCCTCGAGACCCTCGGAGACCAGCTTCGCCAGCCGGTCGAGCGCGGCGTCCGCGCCCTCGGCGTCGGAAGCCAGGACGATCTCCTCGTTGCCCTGGGCGCCGAGGCCGAGCACCGCCAGCATGGAAGCGGCGTTGACCGGGTTGCCGTCAGCCTTGGCGATCGTCACGGGGACGCCGGCGGCCGTGGCCGCGCGGACGAAGATGGAGGCGGGACGGGCGTGAAGGCCCTCGGCCCAGCCGACGTTGACGCGGCGCTCAGCCATGTGATGCTGCCCTTCAGGTGTCTCTCATACCTTGTCTAGACCAGTGTCGCATGCGGGAGTGGGTGGTTCCGCATGCGCCTGCCGCCCTGCGACGCTCCCCGCGGGCCCACGACCCGTACGCTGCTCCCATGCAGCCGCCGCCGAAGCAGCCGCCGCAGGACGCGGCCTACCCCGACCACTGGGAGGCCGACGTGGTGCTGCGCGATGGCGGCACCGCCCGGATCAGGCCGATTACCAGCGCGGACGCCGACCGGTTGGTCAGCTTTTACGAACAGGTCTCGGACGAGTCAAAGTACTACCGATTCTTCGCGCCGTACCCCCGGCTGTCCGCGAAGGACGTGCACCGCTTCACGCACCACGACTACGTGGACCGCGTCGGCCTCGCCGTCACGGTGGGCGGTGAGTTCATCGCGACCGTCCGTTACGACCGGATCGACGAGCACGGCAGGCCCGCGTCGCCCCCCGCCGATGAGGCCGAGGTCGCCTTCCTGGTGCAGGACGCGCACCAGGGCCGGGGCGTCGCCTCCACCCTGCTGGAGCACATCGGCGCGGTGGCGCGCGAGCGGGGAGTGCGCCGTTTCGTGGCCGAGGTACTGCCCGCCAACTCCAAGATGATCAAGGTGTTCACGGACGCCGGATACCAGCAGAAGCGCAGCTTCGAGGACGGTGTCGTACGCCTGGAGTTCGAGCTTGAGCCGACCGACCGCTCGCTCGCCGTACAGCGCGCCCGTGAGCAGCGCGCCGAGGCGCGCTCGGTGCAGCGGCTGCTCGCGCCGGGGTCGGTCGCGGTCATCGGCGCCGGGCGCCGACCCGGCGGTACGGGACGTTCGCTGCTGCGCAATCTCCTGGGCTCGGGCTTCAGCGGCCGGGTGTACGCGGTGAACTCGGCCCTCGCCGCGGACGAGACCTCGCTGGACGGTGTCCCGGCGTACCGCTCGGTGCACGACATCGACCCGGCCGACGCGGTGGATCTGGCGGTGATCGCGGTGCCGGTCGCGCAGGTGCCGTCCGTCGTCGCGGAGTGCGGTGAGCGCGGGGTGCGCGGTCTTGTGGTGATCTCCGCGGGATACGGCGAATCGGGCGGCGACGGGCGCGCGCGGCAGCGCGAGCTGGTGCGGCAGGCCCGCTCGTACGGCATGCGGCTGATCGGCCCGAACGCCTTCGGGGTCCTCAACACCTCCCCCGACGCACGGCTGAACGCCTCGCTCGCGCCGAGCATGCCGACCGCGGGGCGGCTCGGTCTGTTCACCCAGTCCGGGGCGATCGGCATCGCGCTGCTGTCCGGGCTGCACCGGCGCGGGGCGGGGCTCTCCACCTTCGTCAGCGCTGGGAACCGCGCGGACGTGTCGGGCAACGACGTGCTGCAGTACTGGTACGACGACCCGGACACCGACGTCGCCCTGATGTACCTCGAATCGATAGGGAACCCGCGCAAGTTCACCCGGCTCGCGCGCCGTACGGCAGCGGTGAAGCCGATCGTCGTGGTCCAGGGCGCCCGGCACTCCGGCGCCCCGACCGGCCACGCGGTGCCGACCACCCGGCTGCCGCACACGACGGTGTCCGCCCTGCTCGGCCAGGCGGGCGTCATCCGGGTCGACACCGTCACGGAGCTGGTCGACGCGGGCCTGCTCCTCGGGAGTCAGCCGCTGCCCACGGGCCCCCGGGTCGCCATCCTCGGCAACTCCGAGTCGCTCGGCGTCCTCACCTACGACGCCTGCCTCGCGGAGGGGCTGCGCCCGCTGGCGCCGCGCGACCTGACGACCCGGGCGACACCGGACGACTTCCGGCGCGGCCTGGCGGCCGCGCTCGCGGACCCCGCCTGTGACGCCGTGGTGGTCACGGCGATCCCCTGGGTGGAAGAGGACGGCGCCACCGCGTCAGGCGAAGGCGGGGGCGAGGCCGAAGGTGAGGGTGAGGTGCTCGCCGAGGCGCTCCGCTCCGCGACCGCAGGTGCGCCCGCCAAACCGGTCGCGGTCGTCCACGTCGAACTGGGCGGCCTGGCCGAAGCCCTCGCGGCGGCGACGAGCACAGCCCCAGCCTCACCCCCCGCCCCTACTGCCCCACCAACCCCACCCACCGCGCCGGGAGCGCCGGACGAACCGGAACCGGACGAACCAGACGCACGGGACGCACGGGACGCGCTGGCCGCCTCGGCCTCCGCGCCCGCGATGATCCCCGCCTACCCCGCGGCCGAGCGAGCCGTACGGGCGCTCGCGAAAGCCGTCACGTACGCGGAGTGGCGTCGGGAGGCCGCGCGGCCCGGGAAGGTACCCGAGTTCATCGACGAGACCATCGACGAGAGTGGCGCGGCCCAGCGGATCGAGGCGCTGCTCGCCGACACGGCCGGTGGCCGGGGATTCGAGCTCGCCCCGGCCGACGCCCAGGAGCTGCTGGGCCGCTACGGCATCGAGGTACGCGGCGCCCTGCCCGCACCCGACCCCGACGAGGCGGTGCGCGCCGCCGAGCGGCTCGGCTACCCGGTCGCGCTGAAGACCACCGCACCGCATCTGCGGCACCGGGCCGACCTCGGAGGCGTACGCCTGGATCTCGCGGATGAGACACAACTGCGCACCGCCTACACGGAACTGACCCACGCCCTCGGCAAGCCCGCCGAGCTGCGACCGGTGGTGCAGGCCATGGTCCCGCGAGGCGTGGACACCGTCGTACGGGCGGTCATCGACCCGGCTGCCGGAGCAGTGCTCTCGTTTGGCCTGGCCGGAGCCCCGTCCGAGCTGCTGGGCGACATCGCGCACCGGCTCGTCCCGGTCACCGACCGCGACGCCGCGGGGCTGATCCGGTCGATCAGGACGGCGCCTCTGCTGTTCGGCTGGCGTGGTTCCGCGCCCGTCGACACCGCGGCCCTGGAGGAACTGCTGCTGAGGGTCTCCCGCCTGGTCGACGACCACCCCGAAGTGGTCGGCGTCGCGCTGGAGCCGGTGATCGTCGCCCAGCGCGGCGTCTCCGTGCTGAGCGGCTCCGTACGCCTCGCACCGCCCCCGGCCCGCGGCGACCTGGGCCCCCGCACCCTCCCGGCGTACTGACCGCGCTCACCCAGGGCCCCGTGGCGAACACTCCACCGCGGCCCCCACAGGCCGGACAAGGCCAGGCCCCGCAGGGCACCGGTAGTCACCGGGTCCCCGTAGGATGGTGCCCATGGCGAAGACCGGTACGACGACCCAGGGGCTGCGCACGGCGATCGAGCGCAGTGGCTATTACCCGACCCTCGTGGCCGAGGCGGTGGAGGCCGCCGTCGGCGGCGAGGCGATCGCCTCGTACCTGGTACACCAGGAGACCACGTTCGACTCGAACGAAGTGCGTCGCCATGTCACGGTCCTCGTCCTGACCGGCACCCGCTTCATCGTCAGCCACACCGACGAGCAGGCCGCCGACACCACCTCGCCGACGCCGTACGCGACCACCTCCACGGAGTCCGTCAAGATCGGCCGGATCTCGTCGGTCGTGGTCAGCCGCGTCGTCGCCAACCCCGAGAAGTACCAGCCGGGCACGCTGCCCCGCGAGGTCCTGCTCACCATCGGCTGGGGCGCCGTCTCCCGTATCGACCTGGAGCCCGCGGCCTGCGGCGACCCCAACTGCGAGGCGGACCACGGCTACACCGGCAACTCCACCGCGGACGACCTGAGCCTCAGGGTCAGCGAGGCCGGTGACGGCCCGGACACCGTGCGCCAGACCCTGGTCTTCGCCCAGGCGCTCTCGGAGGCGACCGCGGCGACCGGCACCGGCCGCTGATGTCCCACCCGTCTCCCTCCACCGCCTGGCAGGACCCGCAGCCGCTGGACGTCGCCTCGGCGCCCGTGCCCGAGTACGGCAAGGGATCGCTGGCCGACCTGCTGCCGACCCTCGCCGCCGGGATGAGCGTCCCCGGCTTGGAAGCGGCCACCCCCGAGCTCACCCCGGCCGACCGGAACTGCGTCTTCCTGATCGACGGCCTTGGCTGGGAGCAACTGCTGGCCCACCCGGACGAGGCGCCGTATCTCACCTCGCTCCTCGCGAGCTCCCGGGGCGGCACCCGGCGCCCGATCACCGCGGGCTTCCCGGCCACTACCGCGACCTCACTGGCCTCGGTCGGTACGGGCCTGCCGCCCGGCTCCCACGGACTGCCCGGCTACACCGTGCGCAACCCCGCCACCGGCGAGCTGATGAACCAGCTCCGCTGGAACCCCTGGACCCAGCCGAAGGTCTGGCAGCCGTACCCCACGGTCTTCCAGCTCGCCGACCAGGCAGGCGTGCACACCGCCCAGGTCTCCTCGCCCACCTTCCGCGACACCCCGCTCACCAAGATCGCCCTGAGCGGCGGCGTCTTCCACGGCCGCCTCGCCGGCGAGGAGCGGATGGACCTCGCCGCCGAGCAGCTCGCCGCGGGCGACCGTTCGCTGGTCTACACGTACTACGCGGAACTGGACGGCAAGGGCCACCGCTTCGGTGTCGACTCCGACGCCTGGCGCGGCCAGTTGATGTACGTCGACCGGCTGGTCCAGCGACTGGCCGAGCAGCTTCCGCCGCGCAGCGCGCTCTATGTCACCGCCGACCACGGCATGGTCGACATCCCCTTCGGGGATGAGACCCGGATCGACTTCGACGCGGACTGGGAACTGCGCGCGGGGGTCGCCCTGCTGGGCGGCGAGGGCCGGGCCCGCCATGTGTACGCCGTCCCGGGCGCCGAGGCGGACGTCCTCACCTGCTGGCGCGAGGTGCTCGGCGAGCAGTTCTGGGTGGCGAGCCGGGACGAGGCGATCGCCGCGGGCTGGTTCGGGCCGCGGATCGACGAGCGGGTGCGTGGCCGCCTGGGCGATGTGATCGCCGCGGCCCGCGACGACGTGCTGATCATCGCGTCGGAAGGGGAGCCCAACGAGTCGCTGATGGTGGGCAACCACGGTTCCATGACCCCCGCCGAGCAACTCGTACCGCTGCTTGAAGTTCGTTCCTGACGCCGGTTTTCGACCCCCGTTCCTGACGGTACGTATCTGACGTACCTTGTCGCACTGCCTGAAAGGCTTGAACCACCCCATGTCCGAGCTGGTGTTCTTCTCCGGAACGATGGACTGCGGGAAGAGCACACTGGCCCTGCAGATCGGCCACAACCGTTCCGCTCGTGGCCTGCAAGGCGTGATCTTCACCCGGGACGACCGGGCGGGCGAGGGCAAGCTCTCCTCGCGCCTGGGTCTGGTCACCGACGCCGTCGAGGCCGACGAGGGCATGGATCTGTACGCCTATCTCGTCGACCACGTCTCGCGCGGTGGCCGGGTGGACTACGTGATCGTCGATGAGGCGCAGTTCCTCGCCCCCGACCAGATCGACCAACTCGCCCGCATCGTGGACGACCTGGAGCTGGACGTCTTCGCCTTCGGGATCACCACCGACTTCCGGTCCAAGTTGTTCCCTGGGTCGCAGCGCCTGATCGAGCTGGCCGACCGGCTGGAGGCGCTGCAGGTCGAGGCGCTGTGCTGGTGTGGCGCACGGGCTACGCACAACGCCCGTACGGTCGGCGGCGTGATGGTCGTCGAAGGCGCCCAGGTGGTGGTCGGTGATGTGAACCAGCTGGCGGGGGAGGTCGGTTACGAGGTCCTGTGCCGCCGTCACCACCGTCGGCGGATGACGAGCGCGTCGGCACACGCCGCGGCGCTGTCGCCTGATGTGCTGCCGGTTACCGCTCACTGAGCGGCCACGGGGTTCACGACGTCACGACGTTCAGGACGTTCCGGACGGCGAATTCTGGTCCCGCTGGTGTGAGGTTGGCCGAAATTATGGGCTATCCCCCCGCGCCTGACGCACGCAGGACGCGAGAGTGTCAGAGGCTCGCGCTACTTTGTGCGAGTGAGTCTTCAAGTCGTCGTAGGTTTCGGGCCCGCCGGGGCGGCCACCGCCCGGCAGCTGGCCGAAAAAGGTCATTCGGTACGAGTCATCACCACGTCGGGTCGCAGTCCAGAACCCGGCATCGAGCACGTCGCGTTGGATGCGACGGACAGCAAGCAACTGAGCGAGGCAGTTCAGGGCGCTGCAGTGATCTACAGCTGCGCCGCACCGCCCTACCACCGCTGGGCGAGTGACTGGCCGCCCCTCGCGGCGTCGATCTGCGAGGCGGCCGAGGCGACCGGGGCCGTCCTGGTCATGCTGGGCAACCTCTATGGCTACGGTCCGGTAGACGGGCCCCTCACCGAGGAGCTGCCGCTCGCGGCGACCGGCCCCAAGGGGCGGGTGCGCGCCACCGTGTGGGAGCAGGCGCGGCAGTTGCACGACCAGGGCCGCGTCAGGGCCGTGGAGGTGCGGGCCTCGGACTTCTTCGGGCCCGGCGTGACCGATGGCGGGCACCTGGCCGCGCGCGTCGTGCCACGCGTGCTGCGCGGCAAGCCGGTCTCCACACTGGGGGACCCGGACGTCCCGCACAGCTGGACCTATCTCCCCGACGTGGCCAGGGCGCTGGTCGAGGTCGCGGGCGAGGAGCGAGCCTGGGGTCGGGCCTGGCACGTACCGACGGAGCCCGCGCTGTCCGTCCGGGAGATGGTCAACCGCCTTGCCGCTCAGTCGGGAACGGAACAGGTCGCGGTGCGAAGGCTGCCGTCGGCCGTGCTGGGCGTCGCCTCGCTCTTCTCGCCGCTGATCCGCGAACTGAAGGAACTCCGCTATCAGTTCGACCGTTCGTTCGTCGTCGACTCGCGTGCTTACGAGGCCGAGTTCGCCGTACGAGCCACTCCTGTCGAGAGGCAGATCGAGGAGACCGTGGACTGGTGGCGTAAGCGACTGGGCGGCACTGGCTAACGCCAGCACCGCATGACAGGGGACAGGGGGAGAACTGACAAGTGACAGGCGCGACAGGTGTGACGGGGGCGGATGCGATGACGGATTCAGCGGGAGCGCGGCGGGACGACGTCGCGATCGTGGGGATGGCTTGCCGCTTTCCGGGGGCGCGGAACGTCAATGAGTACTGGCGGCTCCTGGAGGCCCCGCAGGCACAGTTCGCCACCGTTCCGGACTCACGGTGGCGGAGAGAGGCCTTTCTCAGCGACAACTTCCGTGACGCGTCGGCGGCGTATGTGGACACCATGGCGCTGCTGCCGGACGTCGGTCACTTCGACGCGCAGCACTACGGCATCCCGCCGCGGCGGGCCCGGGCGATGGACCCGCAACACCGGCTCCTTGTCGACCTCGCCCGCGAGGCGATCCAGGACGCGGGATGGGAGGTCGAGGGCTTCGACCGCGAGGAGACCTCGGTGATCACGTCGCTCACCGAGAGCGGCTACCGCGAGATCAGTACCCTGCAAATCCGGATGCGTCAGCTGGCCGGTGGCGAGTTCGGGGCACGGATCACCGACCCGCGGTGGCAGGACACGGTCCGCGCGGTCGGCGGGCTCAATGGCACATCCGTGTCCGGGCTGCTGCTCAACATGGGGCCGAGCACGATCAGTTCGGTGTTCGATCTGCACGGCGAGAGCTATGCGCTGGACTCGGCGTGCTCCGGCGGCCTGATGGCCGTGGCCAACGCCGTGCACGCCCTGCGTGCGGGACGCAGCCGGATCGCACTCGCGGGCGGCGCCCAACTGATCCTCACCCCTGACCTGCTGGTGGGACTGTGCCGGGTCGGCGCCATCTCGCGCAGCGGCAGATGCCTGCCGTTCGGTGCGGAGGCCGACGGCTTCGTCCTGGGGGAGGGCGCCGGGGTCCTCGTCCTGCGTCCCCTGTCCGACGCGTTGGCGGCGGGTGACCGGGTGTACGCGGTGATCCGGGGTGTGGGAACGGCCAACGACGGGACCGTGCACGGCGGGATGACGCCCCAGCCGGCCGGTCAGCTCCGCGCGCTGCGCCGGGCCTACCGGGATGCCGGACTCGCCCCGGACGCGGCGGGGTACCTGGAGGCCCATGGCACCGGGACCGCGGTCGGCGACCCCGTCGAGGTCGGTGTGCTGCGTGAGCTGCGGGGTGAGCGTGCCGCCCCCGCGTTCGTCGGCGCGGTCAAGGCCGTGGTGGGCCACTCGCTCAACGCCGCCGGGCTGGCCGGACTGATCAAGAGCGTCCTGGCGGTGCACCGGGGAGTGATACCGCCGCAGCCGGAGTTCGACCTGGCCGACGGCCCCGGGCTCGACAGCGCGGGCCTGACCGTCCCGACCAAGGCGCTCCCCTGGCTGGAGTCGGGAGCGCCGCGCCGGGCGGGAGTGAGCGCCTTCGGCTTCGGCGGCACCGGTGTCCATCTGGTGGTGGAGGAGTGCACCACGCCGCCGGGCTTTCCGACACCGGACGCCGGGCCGCACCTCCTGGCCCTCAGCGCCCGTGACCGGGCGGGCCTCGCCCGCTACGCCGAAGAGTTGGCACACACCATCACCGCCGACCAACTGCCGACGGCGCGGGTGGCGGCGACCCTGGCTCACCGGGCGCCCCTTGAGGAGCGCCTCGCCCTGGTGGTGGAGGACACCGCCGACGCCGCCGCCAAGCTGACCGCGGCCGCCGAGGCCCTGGCCGCGGGCCGTACGGGGGAGCTTGGGCTGGGGCAGCCGACGGGCACCGTACCTCCCGGTGATCTGCCGATGAGGGAGCGAATACCCCCGTGCACCCTGCCGCCGAGTCCGCTGGCTCCCCGCCGCCACTGGGCGGTGGACGAGTCGGCTCTCGAGAGTGACGTCGCCCCCCAGGTCCCGCACGCGGGGGAAGAGGCCGAGCCCGCTCCGTCCGCGGTGTTCGTCTCGTCCGCCGCGTCCATTGTGCTCGAAGAGGTGTCGCGGGCCGGAGTCTTCCCGCTCTCCGACCTGAGCGAGCGGATGACGCTGGTGACCGAGCTCGGCTTCGACTCCCTGATGCTGCAGGAGCTGGAGGTGAACATCGGCAAGCGGATACCGGGCTTCCGCACCGAGGAGATGTTCTCGCCCGACCTCACCATCGAGCGGCTGATCGCGCTGGCCGCCCCTATAGCCCCGGAGACCTCGGCCTGCGCTGAACCCCTGCCCCTGCCCCCGCAGCCGCAGGCCACCTGGGCCCCCGAGGCCGCCTGTGTCGATGACTTTCCGGAGGTGCGGCAGTTCGAGGAGCGCTTGAGCGCGATCAAAGGCAGTGGTGCGGATTTCCCGTACTTCCGGGTGCACGAGGGCAACATCCGCGACACGACGGTGATCGGCGGCCAGTCGTACCTCTCCTTCGGCAGCTACAACTACCTGGGGCTCTCCGGTCATCCGGTGGTCAACGAGGCCGTCCACCAGGCGGTGGACCGGTATGGAAGCTCGGTCTCCGCGAGCCGCGTGCTCTCCGGCGAACGGGACCTGACCGTACGACTCGAGCAGGCACTCGCCGCCTTCCTCGGCGTCGAGGACTGCCTGACACTGGTGAGCGGCCATGCCACCAACGTCACCGCGATAGGGCACCTGGTCGGCGCGGGGGACCTCGTGATCCACGATGCGCTCGCCCACGACAGCATCCTGCAGGGCTGCGCCTTGTCCGGCGCGGCGCGACGCCCCTTCGCCCACAACGACTTCGGCCAGTTGGAACACCTGTTGCGGATCAACCGGTCCCGGTTCAGAAGGGTGTTGATCGCCGTCGAAGGTGCCTACAGCATGGACGGCGATCTCGTCGACCTGCCCCGCGTGATCGAGCTGAAGAAGCGGTACGGCGCCCTGCTGCTGGTCGACGAGGCGCACAGCATCGGCACCGTGGGCGAAAGCGGCCGCGGCGTCGGAGAGTTCCACGGCGTCGTACGGTCCGACGTGGATCTGTGGATGGGCACCCTCTCCAAGGCGTTCGCCGGCTGTGGTGGCTACCTCGGCGGCTCGGCCCGGATGGTGCGATGGCTGCGCCACACACTGCCGGGCTTCGTCTACAGCGTCGGCCTGACCCCGGCCAACGCGGCAGCGGCGCTTGCCGCCGCCGAGCTGATCGTCGCGGAGCCGCACCGGGTGCGTGCGCTGCGTCGTAACGCGGAGCTCTTCCTGGAACTCGCCACATCGGCCGGTCTGGCGACGGGCTCCAGTGCCCACACCCCGATCGTGCCGTGCCTCCTGGGCAGTTCGGCGCGGACCTTGCGGGTCGCGGACCGGCTGTACGCCCGGGGCGTCATCGCGGACCCGATCTTCCATCCCGCCGTGGAGGAGGGCCTCGCGAGGCTGCGGTTCTTCCTCACCAGCGAACACCGTGCGGACGAGATCCGCAGGGCCGTGTCGATCCTGGCCGAGGAGGTGGCGTCCGCCGCCGCGTAAGGCGGGCTGTAGGTAACTCACGTCAGATCAGAGTGCGTTCGATCCGGCTGAGCATGGCGTTGTTTCCGGAGTCCGCGTCGTCCGCCGCTTCCTCGGCAGGCGGCGCGTCCCCGTACTGCTGCCCGGTGCTGCCCACGCGTTGGGAGAGCAGATAGGCGATGATCTCCGCCTCCTGTTCCTGAATGTCGTCGTAGGTCGCGCGCAGGAGCATGTCGCGTACGAGGTCGGGGTCGAGGTTGGGGAAGAGGAGTCGGGCGGTCGCCTCATCCAGCAGACCCGCGCCGCGATGACAGCAGATGATGTGGCCCAGCTCATGCAAGATGATGTGCTCCTGATGGGCGCTGGTCGTGTTGGCGTCGTAGAAGATGAGGTCCTCGTCGCGTGCGGCGACCCACATCCCGCACGGGTGCGACGCGGGCATCTTCATCGGGACCAGCGTGATCGGACGGTCACGGATCTCGCCGAGATGGCGGCACAACTCGGCCACATCGGCCACCTCCGGCAGCTCGAGTTCGGCGATGCGCCGAGCGCCGGTCTTGCGGAGCTTCTTGAGCTGGCTGTGGCGGTCCTGGTCGGCGGACCGCCCCTTCCTCGTATCAGTCACTCCGACTCCGCAGGGGGGTCGGCGACGGGCGGAAGGCCCTGCATGTGCCGGTACTGATCCATGATGGCGGTGATGGCTTGGAGATTCTCCTTCTTCATCCCCGCCGCCCGCATCGCCACGGAGCGGACCCCCGCCTGCCGCAGCGCCTCGATGGCGGCGACCTCGCCGAGTACCGACTGCGCGACCTCTTCGTCGAAGAAGTAGGCGACCGACACACCGAAGAAGCGGGCCAGGGCCGCCAGCAGGTCGGGTGAGGGGTTGGAGCGCTTGCCCGACCGCAACTGCGACAGGTACACACCCCCGACCTTGAGTTCGGGGTTGGTCCGCTTCAGCTCCTCCGCCACCTCGGCATTGGTCCAGTGCCGGCCCTTCGGGCGAATGGTCTTGAAGAGGTCGTCCAGACGCGCCGCGAGCAGCGGACGGTCCTCAGTCTCGGACATGGTGAATCTCCCTCCCGTCACCTCCTCGGCTGCATAGCCCTCGGCTATCTGTAAGTTTCGCAGATTAGCGGACAGTTGACAATCGGCCGAGAGTCCGCCAACGTTGGGGATCGCCGATAGCTGTCAGTTAACTTGGCTTACGGGGGTGGTCGAGTTGGTTGCTGGTCAATCGGCGATGTCGGTCAGGCTCTTGGGGGATGAGCCGGGCCGGCCGGGGCGCGCCCGCCCCGGTCGAGGGGAAAGCGGGGGAACGGGGGATGCGGTGGGGGAAACAAAGCCCGCCCGGTCCGACGGGGGATGCGGACCGGGCGGGAGTTCTCAACTCGCGTTGCCGAGCTTACTGTAGGCGGCCGAGACTTTGGTGAGCCAGGCGACTTCCGCCGAGAAGTTGTCCGTATCGCGGTCTTCGAAATCGCCGACGTCCGCGTTGTCGGCGGGCGCGGTGCCGTTGCGCTTGGCGTGCAGGGCCTGTCTGATCTGAGCGGCTTCGGTGAGTGCTTGCTGGCACTCCTCGCTCGTACCTGTACCCGTGCCCGTACTGGTGCCGGTTTTGACCGCGCCGTTGGTGCTGCGGTCGATGTAGGGGCGCAAGTCCCGCCATCCGTCCCGTATTTCGACGACTCGCCGGTGCAGGCGGTAGTTGAGGTCGGATACCGACGTCCCGGGTGGCTCCAGGACGATGTCCGGGGAGGACTCGTACAGATCCCGCCAGAGCGGGTACAGCGCCCGGTACGACCGGTAACAGCGCGCCCAGTCCAGGAACTTGTCCACGGAAGGCCCCCAGGAGGACAGGGTCAGGCTGAGCGAGAGTATGACGATGCCCACCGTACTGAAGACGGAAGCGGCGACCCGCCAGACTCCGATGTCGACCCCGGCCGCGCCGGTGAGGATATTGACCGCCCTGGCCGTGCAGTAGAGGAACAGCGTCACCGCCGCGACGGACAGCATCCGCAGGGCCTGCCGCAGCGAGGCGTTGTCGGTCATACGGGCGTAGGGGCCGCACTGGCGGAAGATTGTGACGCACGGCACCGCCTGAGACACGACGAAGAACAGCAGGTACGTGAGGACCAGCGGCCGGTCGGTGCCGTCGAAGTCGGACGTCGGCCGCCCCGGCCCGTCGGCGAGGAAGAACAGAGCCGCCAGCAGCGCGTTGAGCACGATGCCGGTGATCATCCAGTAGCGGGTCTTACGTATCGCCGCCTCGTCGGCGGCCGCCCAGCGCAGCAGGATGATCTGCGCGCTGACGCAGAACGCGACCGCCGACAGATGCATCAGCAGGATCGCGAGGTTGCCGACGCCCAGGAAGCTCTCGCCTCCCATGGCCACCGCGCCCATGGTGAAGGTGAGGCACTGGAACCCCAGCGTGACGACCAGGGTGCGGTAGGCACTGTCCTGCCAGCTGCGTCGGACTTGGGACAGCCGGTACGCGAGCGCGGCGTAGGAGGAGAGTGCCGAGATGACGAAGAGGAGGGTTCTGGTGGTGTTCACGGTCAGTCGGCCAGCCAGTCAGATGGGTCAGTCGGAGGTCTCGGCCACGGGAACCGAGAGTCCGACACTCTCGGCCGCCACGGCGATGGCGTAGTCGAAGAACGCGGCCTCGTCCCTGACGCTGTCGTGCGTACGGCTGAACACCTGGAACACCAGGAGCCCGATCAGATTGCTCCACAGCACGATTCCGCGCTCGATGATGTCCGAGAACGGCGCCTCGGGCACACCGCCGAAGAGCTCCACGGCCTCGGGCCGCAGCAGCGAGGGACCGGCCACGGTCCGCCGGGGAGGCGTGAGTTCCCCGGCCTCGAGTCCCGAACGCACGATGCTGGCAAGGACCGCGGGGGTCCGCGAGGCGGGCGGGACGGTCTCCTGCGGAGCGTGGTAGTCCACCACGGGCGACCCGTAGATGAGGGTGAACTCGGCGGGGTTGTCGAAGGACCACTGCCGCAACGCGCGGGTAGCCGCGAGGAGTCGCGCGCCCGCCGACGCCTGGGTGTCCGCGGCGGCCTGATCGGCCTCTTCCATCGCGGCACCGGACGCGTTGTAGGCGTCGATGACGAGCGCGGTCAGCAGGTCGTCACGGTGAGGGAAGGCGGCTTCCACATCGGTGACGGCGAGACCGCTGCTCTGGGCGACGGCATCCAGGGACAGCCCCTGGGCCCCCAGTTTCGCGAGGAGTTCGCGCGCTGCGGCCTTGATGACCGACGGCGCACCAGTGTGATCATCGGTGTCGCGTGCTCCAGAAGTATCCATGCCCAGACCGTACCTGTCGGTCACCAGGGTCAGGAGAGGAGTTGGCCGAGAACCTCAGCTTCGCGGTGGTGATCCAGCCATGCTGTCGCGCCCGTCAGCGCCCGTCAGCGGGCCGAGTGAACGACCGTGAAGGCCGCGCCCTCGGGGTCCGCGACGGTCGCCATCCGGCCGTGGCCGCCGTCGCGCGCGGGCCGCAGCACATGGCCGCCCAGCTCGACGACCCGCTCCACCGTCGCATCGGTGTCCTCGACCTCGAAGTACGTCATCCAGTGCGGTCCCAGGTCGCGCGGCAGGGCGTTGCCGACGCCGTGCAGCCCTGCCACCGGCCGTCCGTCGAGATGGAGCGTCAGGTAGTCGAAGTCGGCCGAGATCACGGCCTCTTCCTCGTACCCGAAGAGGTGCTGGTAGAACTTGGCGACCGTCGCGGTGTCGCGGGTCACCAGTTCGTTCCACACCGGGGTGCCCGGCTCGCCCTTCAGGCTCGTCCCCGCGTGCTCGGCGGCCTGCCAGATGCCGAACACCGCGCCCGCGGGGTCGGTGGCGAGGACCAGCCGCCCGGCGTCTCCGGCATCCAGCGGGCCGACCGCGACGGTGCCGCCGCAGTGCCGGATGGTCTCGGCCGTGGCGTCCGCGTCGTCCGATGCCAGATAGGGCGTCCAGGCGATCGGCAGATGCCGGTCGGCGGGCAGGTTGCCGATCCCGGCCACCTCGTGCCCGTCAAGCAGCGCACGGACGTACGGCCCGAGTTGCTCGGGACCCGGCCGGAACTCCCAGCCGAACAGTGCGCCGTAGAACTCCTGGGTGGCGGCCATGCCGTGCACCATCAGACTTTCCCAGCACGGCGTGCCGGGTGTGTGCCGAGCTGCGGACTCGGTCATCGTCACTCTCTCCTCGGACCGTCATGGTGACCCGTGTGGTTCCGCGCGGCTTCGGGTCGGTGTCGATCAACGAAACACCCGGCGGTGCAGGCTATCCGCCCCTGGGCGAGGCGGCCAGACTCTGCGCAAGGATGTGGCCATGAATGACATCATCTCCGCATCCGAACTCGCGGTCGAGTTGGCAGGTGACTACCCACCGGTAGTCCTGGATATTCGCTATCTGCTGGGTGGGCCGCATGGCCGCCCCGCGTACGAGGCCGGGCATATCCCCGGCGCGGTCTTCGTCGATCTGGACGCCGAGCTGGCCGGTCCGCCCGGTTCCGGTGGCCGCCATCCGCTGCCTGACCTGGAGGTGTTCGGCGCGGCGATGCGGGCTGCCGGGGTGTCCGTGACGCGCCCGGTGGTGGTGTACGGCGGCGCTCAGGGCTGGGCCGCGGCGCGCGCGTGGTGGCTGCTGCGCTGGACGGGGCACGCATCGGTACGGGTTCTGGACGGCGGGCTCGCCGTGTGGGACGGGCCGCTCTCCGTGTCCACACCGGCACCGGCGGCCGGTGACTTCGTGCCGGTACCCGGGGCGCTGCCGGTGCTTGACGCCGACGGGGCCGCGGCGCTGGCGCGCAGGGGAGTGCTCCTGGACGCACGCGCGGGGGAGCGCTACCGGGGCGAGGTGGAGCCCATCGACCGGGTTGCCGGGCATATTCCGGGCGCCCGCTCCGCGCCGACGACCGAGAACGTCGACGCCGACGGCTGTTTCCTGCCGCCCGCCACGTTGGCCAGCCGCTTCGCACGCCTCGGCGCGGGGGCGGATACCGAGGTCGGCGTGTACTGCGGTTCGGGCGTCTCGGCCGCCCACGAGGTGCTGGCACTCGCGGTCGCCGGGATTCCGGCGGCGCTGTATCCGGGCTCGTGGTCGGAGTGGTCGTCGGACGACTCCCGTCCCGTCGCGACGGGCCCGAACCCGTAGGCAGGTACGGCACGGCTCAACCGGGTCCGCTCCGTGACGCGGGGCGGGCCTGGCCTGGCCTGTGGCGGCGTAGCGGAGTCTTAGCGGAGGCTTGGTGGCCGCTCAGTCCTGCTTCTTACGGCGGGTGCCGAAGACGATCTCGTCCCAGCTGGGGACCGCAGCCCGGCGCCCGGGCCGGACCCCGTCCGCCTCCGCCTGCCGGTCGGTGGTGCCCACGAGCCGGTCCCGGTGTCCGGCCACCGCGCGCGGCATCAGGACGTCCGCGTACGCGGACCCCGCCGACGCGGCCGGTGCCGGCTCCTCGGCCTCCAACTCCAGATCCTGCTCAGGCTCGTCGGCGGCGGGCAAGCTGGCGCCCGTCGCCGCGGCGGGCGCCGCGGACGGGCGGTCCGGCACGACCATGTCGCCCCGGAAGCTGGGTACCGCCTCCAGCAGACTGGTGAGCGAGTCCCGCCCCTGCTCGGACGAGCCGGTGGCCGTCGTGCTCTCCTCGGCGGGCTCCGGGCTCGGCGAGGGAAGGCTCGGCCGCTCCGCCGGGCGGTCCATCTGCCGGTCGAGCGCGCGGTCCAGCGGCCGGTCGCGGGGCAGCCGGGCGATCCGGGGAACGAAGGGGAAGCTGGGCTCGGGCGTCGCGGAGATGTCGTCGGACTCGCCGATCAGCGAGCGCGCCTCGTCGTCCACGGCCTGGACCAGCCGCCGCGGCGGGTCGTACGTCCAGCTGGCGGTGTGGATCTCGCCCGCGGCGCGGTAGCCGAGCAGCACCTCCCAGGTGCCGTCATCACGGCGCCAGGAGTCCCACTGGACGGTGTCCTTGTCGATGCCGCGCAGCAGCAGCCGCTCCTGTACGGCGTCGCCGAGCTGCGGTCCGGTGTTCTCGCCGGGGCGGCGGACCGGGGTCTTCCGGGCCCGCTCGGCCATGAAAGCGCGCTCCGCGAGCACCGGGCCCTCGAAGCGGCGTACGCGATCGACCGGGATACCGGCGAGCTGGGCGACCTCTTCCGCCGAGGCACCGGCACGTATCCGGGCCTGGATGTCGCGGGGGCGGAGGTGGCTCTCCACCTCGATCTCGATCTGGCCCAGACGGGGGCGGTCGCCGCGCACCGCGGCGCGCAGCCGTTCGTCGATCGGAAGCGTGTACTCCGTGCTGTCCGCAGCCTTCAACACCAGCCGTGTGCCGTCGTTGCTGACGGCCACGACACGCAGTTCGGGCATGGGGACCTCCCGGGTGGTGCCTGCCGACGTCACGTGCGTCGCTGCTTCCGCTAGTCGAGTGTGGCCTGCCCGGGTGCAGCCTGCCACAACCTTGCCGATTTGCCCGGCGTGTCGGGCAGGGGCCCTGGAGCGCCGTTATGGCACGGTTACCTATTCGCAACGCTAAGTGACTCTCGTCACTCTGTGCAGCGACCCCCCTTCCGGAGGGCTGGTGAGGTCCCCGGACACCCAGGCTGGAGACCGGACCCAGGGCTCGCAACAGTACTCCATTCGGGCCACAGGGGTGGACCGCCGCGCCGCCCAAGTTCTCGCCGGGTAAGGGAGTTGGCCGCCGCCGCATCCATATCCCCTGCTTACACAGGTGGGCTGCTTCACATAAACGCCAGAAGCGGAACTATTCACTTCGCCCATTTGTCCCTTCTGTAGACAGGCAGTGCGTGTGTATACGAAGGCGAGCAAGGGACGGGGATGGCTGAGCAGTCGGATTCCGGCAAGCAGTCGAACGAGGAGCCGAAGAAGAAGAGGATCGATCTGAGCGTGCCTCAGGTCGCGGGCAGCGCCGTGGCCGCGGTCGTGGCGGCGAAGCTGGCGTCCAGCTTCGGTGTCTACGGGACGATCCTCGGTGCCGGTCTGGTGAGCGTCATCGCCACCTGCGGCGGCACGGTCTTCCAGCACTTCTTCTCCCGCACCGGTGAGCAGGTCAAAGAGGCCGCGGTGCGTTCCAAGCCCGGTACCCGGCAGCTGACGGCCACCGGCGCCACCGCCACCGTCGACGCCGACGCCGTCCCGACACGGGCGCTGCCGACGGCCGAGCGGACGCTGCTGCTCCGCACCGTGCCGCCGCCATCCGACGACTTCGGCGCGGCCACGGTGCACGGCAAGCGGATACGGAGCTGGAGGCGGCCGCTCCTGGGCGCCGCGCTGATCTTCGGGGTGACCATGGCGGGCATCGTGACGTACGAGACGGTGTCCGGCGACGCCTTCGACAGCGACGGGGGGAGCGTCGTCAGCACGATCACCGGTCACGGCCCCTCGTCCCACCGCGACTCCGACCCCACCCCCTCGACCGACCCCTCGGGGTCCTCCACCGACGGCGACCGCACGCCCGGCGGCGATACATCCCAGGGGACCGACCCGACCGATCCGGCCGATCCCACCGCCCCGACCCCGGACGACGGAGACAGCACCCCGACCCCCACGCCGACCCCGACCCCGACGCCCACGCCGACCCCTACTCCCACACCAACGCCGACCCCGACCCCCACGCCGGACAACTCAGGCAGCGGCACGGACGGAACCGTGCAGGACGGGACCGGCACGCCCGCCGAGTGAGAACGCCTACGCGCCCAGCACCCGCCGCAGATAGTCGTTGCCGAACAGCCGTTCCGGGTCCAGCCGGTCCCGTAGCGCCGTGAACTCGCCGAACCGCGGATAGACCGACGCCAGGTACTCCGCGTCGCGGGTGTGCACCTTGCCCCAGTGCGGCCGCCCGCCATGGGCGGTGAAGATCCGCTCGGCGGCGGTGAAGTACGCCTGATACGGCATGCCCCGGTACATGTGCACGGCGATGTACGCGGTTTCCCGCCCCGACGCCGTGGACAGCGTGATGTCGTCCGCGGGCGCGGTACGGACCTCGACGGGGAAACTGATCCGCAGCGGGGAGCGGTCCACCATCGCCCGCAGTTCACGCAGCGTCTCGACGAGGGCCGAGCGGTCGATCGCGTACTCCATCTCCATGAAGCGCACCCGGCGCGGGGAGGTGAAGACCTTGTAGGGGATGTCGGTGTAGGTGCGGGCGGAGAGCGCCCGGCTGGAGATCTTGGCGATCGAGGGAATGGCCGGAGGGACAGCCCGGCCCAGGGAGTTGGCCGCCTGGAAGACGCCGTTGGAGAGGAACTCGTCCTCGAACCAGCCGCTGAGCCGGCCCACGGGGTCCTCGGGGCCCGCGCTGCGGTTGTTGCGCTTGGTGCTGCAGTTGTTGGTGTGCGGGAACCAGTAGAACTCGAAGTGCTCGTTCTCGGCGACGTGCTGGTCGAACTCCGCGGTCACCTGATCGAAGCTCATCGGCGCTTCGCGGGCGGTCAGCAGGAAGATCGGCTCGACGGCGAAGGTGAGCGCGGTGACGACGCCCAGCGCGCCGATCCCTATCCGGGCCGCCGCGAAGACCGCGCGTTCTTCGGCGGTCCCCTTCGCGGAGCAGCGCAGCACCGAGCCGTCAGCGGTGACCAGTTCGAGGCCGACGATCTGCGCGGAGAGCGATCCCGAGTCGCGGCCGGTGCCGTGGGTTCCGGTGCTGGTGGCGCCCGCGACGGTCTGCTCCATGATGTCGCCCATGTTGGTGAGCGACAGGCCCTCCCTGGCCAGGGCCCGGTTCAGCCGCTTCAGCGGCGTTCCGGCCAGCACGGTGACGGTCCCCGCGGCGCGGTCGATCGCGCGGATGCCGGTGAGGAGTTCGGGGCGGATCAGCACCCCGTCGGTCGTGGCGGCCGAGGTGAAGGAGTGTCCGGTGCCCACGGCCTTCACCCGGCGGCCGTCCTCGGCGGCCTGACGTACCGCGTCGGCGAGCTCGTCCACTGACGCGGGCGATATCTCCCGATGCGGCCGGGAGGTGATGTTCCCCGCCCAGTTACGCCACGCCCTGCGTGGTCTGCTCATCGTTCCGCTTCTGCTCACCGTGCTCATCGGTTCCTCCCCGCAGCGGTACCGGCTTGTTCAGCCAGCGGTAGCCCAGGAGCCCGACCACGACCGCGACGGCACCGGCTGCGACCGGTACCGCGTACCCGGCTCTCGCCCCGGAGGCGTCGATCACCCATCCCGCGACCGACGAGCCGAGCGCGATGCCGACCGCGAGCCCGGTACTCGTCCAGGTCATTCCCTCGGTCAGTTTCGCGCGGGGTACGTGCTCCGCGACGAGGGCCATGGTGGTCACCATCGTCGGTGCGATGGAGAGGCCCGCGACAAAGAGCACCACGGCCAGCAACGCCAGGTTCCCGACCAGTTGAAGCGGGATCATACTCACGGCCATCACACTGACGCCCAGCAGCCACCGCCGGGCGGGCGCCGCCTTGAGGTCGAGCAGCCCGTAGACCACCCCGGCCAGGCACGAGCCCAGCGCGTACGCGGCGAGCACCAGGCTGGCGGCCGCCTGGTGGCCCCGCTCGTCCGCGAAGGCGACCGTCACCACATCGATCGAGCCGAAGACCGTGCCGATGCAGACGGACGCCAGCATCAGCACCCGCAGTCCGCCCGAACGCAGCGCCGAACCCCGGCCGTGCTGCTCGCGCGGACCCGGCACCGGCTCGGTGGAGCGCTGCGAGGTCAGCCAGAAGACACCGGTCGCCAGGAACAGCACGGCGAACAGCGGCCCCGCCTCCGGGAACCAGACCGTGGACAGACCGATCGACACGATCGGCCCGAAGATGAAGCAGATCTCGTCCACCACGGACTCGAAGGAGTACGCGGTGTGCAGCCGCCGCGGGTCGGTGCGGTAGAGCTCGGCCCAGCGCGCCCTGACCATCGCCCCCAGGCTCGGGACACAGCCCGCGAACGCGGCGCAGACGAAGAAGACCCAGTCGGGCAGCTCCAGCTGGGCCACGACGAGCAGTCCCGTGACGGCGGTCAGCGCGACCAGCGTCGCGGGGCGTAGCACCCGGCGCTGGCCGTACAGGTCCACCAGCCGGGAGATCTGCGGGCCGATCACCGCGGCGGACAGCGCGACCGTGGCCGAGAGCGCCCCCGCGAGCCCGTAGCGGCCGGTGAGCTGGGAGATCATCGTCACGATGCCGATGCCGAGCATGGCCAGCGGCAGCCGTCCCAGGAATCCCGCCGCGGAGAACGCCCGAGTGCCGGGGGTGGAGAAGATCGCGCGGTACGGGCTGGCCAAGGAGGACTCCGGTGAGGCGGCGACGAAGGTGAGGCGACTGAGGAAGCAGAGACTGAAGACAAGAAGAGAAAACGATGAGGCGACTGAAGAACCGGTACAGCTTAGGGCCGATGTGACGTGCACCGCACCGCCATTTCCGCCGCGCTCGCCCCAAGTGGCAGGATCGGGCCATGCCCGAAGCGCTTGGTTCGACTGATGCGACCCCGTATGACGCCCTGCTGCTGCTCTCGTTCGGCGGCCCGGAAGGCCCCGAGGACGTGGTGCCCTTCCTGGAGAACGTGACCAGGGGCCGCGGTATCCCCAAGGAGCGGCTCAGGGAGGTGGGACAGCACTACTTCCTGTTCGGCGGTGTCAGCCCGATCAACGACCAGAACCGCGCCCTTCTCGACGCCCTGCGCAAGGACTTCGCTGACCACGGTCTGGACCTGCCGGTCTACTGGGGCAACCGCAACTGGGCGCCCTATCTGACCGACACCCTGCGGGAGCTGGTCCAAGACGGCCGCCGCCGTGTCCTCGTCCTCGCGACCAGCGCGTACGCCTCCTACTCGGGCTGCCGCCAGTACCGCGAGAACCTCGCCGACGCTCTCGCGACCCTGCGCTCCGAGGGCCTTGAACTGCCGCGGGTGGACAAGCTCCGGCACTACTTCAACCACCCCGGCTTCGTACGGCCCATGATCGACGGTGTCCTGAAGTCGCTCGCCGAGCTGCCCGACGACGTACGGGCGGGGGCGCACCTGGCCTTCACCACGCACTCCATCCCGGACGCGGCCGCGGACACCTCCGGGCCCCCGGAGGCGCACGGCGAGGGCGGCGCGTACGTGGCGCAGCACCTGGACGTCGCACGGCTGATCTCCGACGCCGTACGCGAGGAGACCGGGACCGACCATCCCTGGCAGCTCGTCTACCAGTCGCGCTCCGGCGCTCCGCACGTCCCCTGGCTCGAGCCGGACATCTGCGACCACCTCGAAGCGCTGCACGGGCAGGGCGTGCCCGCGGTGGTCATGGTCCCGATCGGTTTCGTCTCGGACCACATGGAGGTGCTGTACGACCTCGACACCGAGGCCACCGCCAAGGCCGCGGAGCTCGGTCTGCCCGTGGCGCGCTCGGCGACCGTCGGAGCGGACCCGCGGTTCGCCGCCGCGGTGCGCGAGCTGGTCGTGGAGCGAGCCGCCACCGAGCGCGGAGAGGACGTCAAGCCCTGCGCGCTGGGGGCGCTCGGCGCGAGCCACGACCTGTGCCCCGTCGGCTGCTGCCCCGCCCGCGCACCGCGTCCGGCGGCCGCTGGTGCCGACAGCCCCTACGCGTAAGGAACCCCGTGACCGACCAGCCCAAGGTGACCGACCGGCTCAAGGCCGAACTCCTGGATCTCGCGCTCCAGGCCGCCCACCGGGCGGGTGACTTCCTGCGCGACAGCCGCCCTGACGACCTCGGGGTCGCGGCCACCAAGTCCAGCGCCATCGACGTCGTCACGGAGATGGACATCGCCTCCGAGAAGATGATCACCGGCTTCCTGGCCGAGCAGCGGCCGGATGACGGCTTCCTCGGTGAGGAGGGCGCGAGCGTCGCGGGCAGCAGCGGAGTCCAGTGGGTCATCGACCCGATCGACGGCACGGTCAACTACCTGTACGGGCGGCCCGCCTGGTCGGTATCGATCGCGGCGCGCGTGAACGGAGCGTCCGGCGCGTCAGGCGAGACGGTCGTCGGCGTGGTGCACGTCCCGATGCAGGCGGAAACGTTCCGGGCGGCGCTGGGCCAGGGCGCGTATGTCAACGACCGGCCGCTGAAGGTACGCCCCGCGCCCCCGTTCGAGCAGGCCCTGCTCGGCACCGGCTTCGGCTACCTGACCGAGCGCCGCGTCCAGCAGGCCGAGGTCGCGCGGCAGCTCATTCCGCAAGTACGGGACATCCGGCGCGGCGGCTCGGCGGCGATCGACCTGTGCGATGTCGCGGCTGGCCGCCTGGACGCGTACTACGAGCGTGGGCTGAACCCGTGGGATCTCGCGGCCGGTGACCTGATCGCCCGCGAGGCTGGCGCGCTCGTAGGCGGCCGTGGTCCGGACGACTCCCCGTCGGGCGACCTGACGGTGGCGGCCGTACCCGGCCTCTTCGAGACGTTGCGCGCCAAGCTCGACGAGCTGGGGGCCTGGCACGACTGAGTGCTTCTCCACTCCGCCCCTTCCCGGAAGGCCTCGTCGGCCGGGCTCAAAAATGTCCTCAAGGGGCGGGGTGGGGGCAAAATCCCTGAGCCGCACCGGTCACCGGTCACCGGCCTGCGGGCGCACGAGGGCCCCGGCACCTTCCCAGGTGCCGGGGCCCTCGTCAGCGTGACGGCTAGGCGACGGCTAGGCGTTGGCCGTGCCGACCTGTACGCCGTGCTCCGCCGCCAGCCGGTGCAGGTCGTCGAGCTCGGCCTGCTCGACCTCCGCCAGGAAGTCGTCGCCGTCCTCGCGAGCCCGCGTGAGGTCGGTTTCGGTGGCCTTTATGCGTTGCAGCAGCCCTGCGGTGAATGCGTCCATGGTGCGCGCCCCCTCGTCGTGGGTCGTGGGTCGGTGGCACGGGGGTGTGCCCTCGGGAAGGGGCGATCACGGCTCTCCCCCGCCTGCGGAAGCGTTTCGTGGCACGCCACATGCAGAGCGTGATCGCGGGTGTGCAGTCGTCCTCCCCCCGGCATCTTCCGAAGAAACCTCTCCCGGCCCGGGAATCCCGGAAATCCCAGCCCGAGGACCGCCTTACAGCCGGTTTATGGCCGAAAGGGGCAGGATGGAGGCCTGCCCAGTGACATCAGCGCCTGCCTGCGCGGGCCCAGAGGAAGGACACGACGTGCGCGTACTCGTCGTCGAGGACGAGCAGCTGCTCGCCGATGCGGTGGCCACCGGACTGCGCCGGGAGGCTATGGCCGTCGACGTCGTCTACGACGGGGCGGCCGCCCTGGAGCGTATCGGGGTGAACGACTACGACGTGGTCGTACTCGACCGGGACCTTCCGGTCGTGCACGGTGACGACGTCTGCCGCAAGATCGTCGAGCTGGGCATGCCCACGCGGGTGCTGATGCTCACCGCGTCCGGCGATGTCAGCGACCGCGTCGAGGGCCTGGAGCTCGGCGCGGACGACTACCTTCCCAAGCCCTTCGCCTTCACCGAACTGACCGCACGCGTGCGTGCGCTCGGCCGGCGTACGACGGTGGCCCTGCCGCCCGTCCTGGAGCGCTCCGGCATCAAGCTGGACCCCAACCGCCGCGAGGTCTTCCGCGACGGCCGGGAGGTCCAGCTGGCGCCGAAGGAGTTCGCGGTCCTTGAGGTGCTGATGCGCAGCGAGGGCGCGGTCGTCTCGGCCGAGCAGCTCCTGGAGAAGGCCTGGGACGAGAACACCGACCCTTTCACCAACGTCGTACGGGTCACCGTGATGACTCTGCGGCGCAAGCTCGGCGAGCCCGCTGTCATCGTGACCGTGCCCGGCTCGGGATACCGGATCTGAACCTTCCATGACAGCGACCCCGGTGCCGCCTTCGGCACCTCCCAAGCCGACCTGGGACCCCGTACGCCCGGAGCCGCCCTTCCCGTGGCTGCGTCCGACGATCCGGATACGGCTCACCCTGCTCTACGGCGGGATGTTCCTGATCGCGGGCATCCTGCTGCTCTCGATCATCTACCTCCTCGCGGCCGACGCCCTGCACAACGGCTCCGCGCCGAAACTGCAGATCTCCAGCGACGGCAGCGTCAGCATCCGCAGCCCCCAGTGCCCGGCGGTCGACGCCGCCACCACGCAGACCGCGCTGAACGCCGCCATCTCGGAGTGCGCCGACGCCCTGCGTCAGCGGGCGCTGGACAACCTCCTGAGCCGTTCGCTGCTCGCCCTCCTCGGGCTCAGCGTGATCGCGTTCGCGTTCGGGTACGCGATGGCCGGGCGGGTGCTGTCGCCGCTGGGCCGGATCACCCGCATCGCCCGCCGGGTAGCCGGTTCCGACCTCTCCCGCCGCATCGAGCTGGACGGTCCGGATGACGAGCTCAAGGAGCTCTCGGACACCTTCGACGAGATGCTGGAACGCCTGGAGCGGGCCTTCACCGCCCAGCAGCGGTTCGTCGCCAACGCCTCGCACGAGCTGCGCACTCCGCTGGCGATCAACCGCACGCTGCTGGAGGTGCAGCTCTCCGACCCGGGGGCGTCCCCTGAGCTCCAGCAGCTCGGCAAGACGCTGCTCGCCACCAACGAGCGCAGCGAGCAGCTGGTGGAGGGCCTGCTGCTGCTCGCTCGGAGCGACAACCAGATAGTTGAGCGCAAGCCCGTGGACCTCGCCGAGGTGGCCTCGCGCGCCCTCGACCAGGTGCGTGCCGAGGCGGTGGACAAGGGCGTGGAGATCCGTGGCGAGCGGCAGGTCGCGGTAGTTCAGGGCAACGGCGTCCTGCTGGAGCGCATCGCGCTTAACCTGGTACAGAACGCTGTGCGCTACAACATCCCCGAAGGGGGGTGGGTCGAGGTGCGCACCGAGGTGCAGCACGGCCAGGCGGTGCTTCTGGTGGCCAATACGGGCCCTGTGGTGCCCGCCTACGAGATCGACAACCTCTTCGAGCCCTTCCGGCGGCTGCGCACGGAGCGCACCGGCAGCGACAAGGGCGTGGGGCTCGGACTCTCCATCGCCAGGTCGGTGGCTCGAGCCCACTCAGGCCGTATCATCGCCGAGCCGCGTGAGGGGGGTGGTCTCGTGATGCGAGTCACCCTGCCTATCTGAGATGCTTCTGCCGATTCGCCTCAAGTTCGCTTTTAGCGGAATTTTCGGGACCTGCTCCCCAAAGATCCGTGTGGGATCGATCACAAAGGCGAATTTTCAGCCATCTACTCTCTGTGATCGTGAAGGTCCCCAGAAAGCCGGGAAAATCCGGGTTTTGGGGGGTCTTGATCACGGGAAGTACACGGGGTGGCGCCCGTGAACTGCGTTTTCGGACCGTGTACGGTCCCCATCGCCATCCAACGCGATCACCTCTTCAGGGGTGCGGTTGGGTGTCGATTGAGTAACAGACCTTGATGTGAGGCAAAATCTCCGCCTCGGGTCGGGCACAAGTCCGGCCTCTCACGCGTTACGTGCGCTGGAGACACCGCAGACACCCGGAGGGGGAGAGCGACATGGCAACGGATTACGACACCCCACGTAAGACCGATGACGACCTCAATGAGGACAGCATCGAAGAACTCAAGGCGCGGAGGAATGACAAGTCGACGTCGACCGTCGACGTCGACGAGTTCGAGGCCGCGGAAGGCCTTGAGCTGCCCGGCGCTGACCTGTCGAATGAGGAGCTCGCCGTCAGGGTGCTCCCCAAGCAGCAGGACGAGTTCACCTGCATGAGCTGCTTCCTGGTACACCACAGGTCGCAGCTGGCGCGGGAGAAGAACGGTCAGCCCATCTGCCGCGACTGCGACTGAGGCCGGTCGGCCGTGACAGGGTCGGCGCTGCCCCGGAAGAGACGCTTCCGCAAGGCGGCGGGCACTACCCCGTGCGACGGCGTCCGTGACGGTGAGCGAGGCCGCCAGGCCTCGCTCGAACCAGCGGACGATGCGCACGGCGGGAACAGCTCCACGACCAAGCCCGGCCGACTGGCAACAGCCAAGGACGGCGTACGCAAAGGCGTACGCAGAGGTGGTCTCAGCGCGAAGGCCGGGCTCGGCCAGATCGCGGACCGGATCATGGACCTCGCACCGCGCGTCCCGGTGCGCGATCTCAGCACCCTGCGACAGCAGTTTCCGGGCCTGGGGCCCGAGCAGATCGCCGACCGACTGGTGGCCGGCGCCTGCCATGCCTCCTCTACCGTCGGCGCGGGGGTGGGCGTGGCCGCGGCACTGCCCGTACCACCCGCGATGCCCGCGGAGCTGGCAGCGGAGATCACGGGCGTCGCCGCGATCGAACTCAAGCTCATCGCAGAGCTCCGCGAGGTCTACGGGCTACGCCCGGAGGGCACCCTCGCCCAGCGCTCCACCGCGTATCTGACGTCCTGGACCCACGAGCGCGGGATCGACGTGGCCAAGACGGCGTCCATCGGAGCGGCGCTCGGCACCCACACGAAGCGCGAGCTGCGACAGCAGGTCATGAAGCGCACGGTCAGAAATCTGCCGAACCTGATGCCGTTCCTGGTGGGCGCGGTCGTCGGCGCCCTGATGAACCGCCGCGACACCAAGAAACTCGCGGAGCGCATCCGCGCGGACCTGCGCCAGGCACAGGTGCCGTGGGACGCCTTGCCGGAGCTGGCGCCCCTGGAGCCGCCAGCGGATTCCCCGCAGGAATCCCAGGGCTCCCATGACTCCCAGGACTCGCGGGACTCCAGGCAGGACCCGCAGCAGCCCACCGAAGGCCCCTGAAGCGCCCTGCGAGCCCCTGAGGAGCCCCGGGCGGTGGTCGGGTGGTGGCTCGGTTCGGTCAGGCCGTCCGAGCCGCGTTCAGGGCCGCTGCCAGGCCCTGCGGATCGCGGGTCGACACATAGACGTACGGCGTCGGGTCCGAGGGATCGGTGACCTCTACGCGCACTGCCGTAGGGATGTAGGCGCGCAGCAGCATGTAGGCGCGCGGATCGGCCTTGCGGGTGCGCCAGGCGCGCGCCTCGTCCGGGTCGAGCACCTCGGCCTCGCCCAGGGCCGCCACCGGAACCCTGGCGTCCCCCGCGACCAGCGAACCCGCCACCACCCGCACCCGCGCCGAGCCGTACGAGCTCACCGCGACGGCCGCCAGCGCCCCACCGCCGATCAGGCCGCCGAGCATCGGCAGCGGACCGAGCGGCAGCAGCATCAGGCCGCCCGCGACCCCGATCAGGGCCGAGATGACCCACCAGGAACCGGGTGCCGTGAGGCGTTCTTCGAAGAGCTGGGCTGAGGACTGCATAGCGCCCAGCTTGGCACGGTGCTTCAGGCAGGGGGCCACGCAGGTAGGGTCTGCGGCTGTGAGTGGACGAACATCGTTGACACCCCCGGACGACGCCGTGGCGCCGGAGCGGCACCCGGACGCCCCGGCGCCCGGCGAGCTCCTCGGCGCGCACTACGAGCACTGCTTCGGCTGCGGCGGCGGCCAGCCGCACGGACTGCACCTCGCGGCGCGGGCCGCCGATGGCGTGGCCATCACCGCGGAGTTCACGGTCAAGCCCGAGCACCAGGGCGCGCCGGGCCTGGCGCACGGCGGCGTACTGACCACCGCCCTGGACGAGACGCTGGGCTCGCTGAACTGGCTGCTGCGCGTCATCGCGGTCACCGGACGGCTGGAGACCGACTTCGTACGGCCCGTCCCGGTGGACACCGTGCTGTACCTGGAGGCCCAGGTCACCGCAGTCGCCGGACGCAAGATCTACTCCACGGCCACCGGGCGGATCGGCGGCCCCGAAGGCCCCGTCGCGGTCCGGGCCGACGGCCTCTTCATCGAGGTCAAGGTCGACCACTTCATCGACAACGGCCGTCCGGCCGAGATCCAGGCCGCGATGAGCGACCCGGACCAGCTCAGGCGAGCCCGGGCCTTCGAGGTGAACCCGTGATGCGAGAGCCACTCGCCGTACAGATCCGCCGCCTCGATCCGGACGTACCGCTTCCGGAGTACGCGCACCCCGGCGACGCCGGAGCCGACCTGCGCACCACCGAGGCCTGCGCGCTGGCTCCGGGCGAACGCGTGGTGCTGCCCACCGGGGTCGCCTTCGCGCTCCCTGAGGGGTACGCGGCCTTCGTACACCCGCGTTCCGGCCTCGCCGCCCGCTGCGGTGTCGCCCTCGTGAATGCCCCAGGGACGGTGGATGCCGGGTACCGTGGGGAGATCAAGGTGATCGTGGTGAATCTCGATCCGCGCGACACGGTGCGGTTCGAGCGCTTCGACCGGATCGCCCAACTGGTCGTCCAACAGGTCGAGAAGGTGCGCTTCCACGAGGTCGCGGAACTTCCCGACTCGGTACGGGCCGAGGGGGGCTTCGGGTCCACCGGTGGCCATGCCGCCGTGGACGGCACAGCGGGCGGTCCGCACGGCGGGAACCAATACGCTTCGGTCGCATGCGACCGGGAAGGACAGTGACGTGTTCGGACGTCGTAAGAAGGGTGCCGCCGACGACGCGGCCGGCGAGGCCGAGCAGGTCGTCGAGGGCACCGACCCTGAGGACACGGCAGACACGGCGGGCGAGTCCGCGTCGCAGCGCGTCAGCCTGCCGCCCGCACCCCGTCCCGACGGCCCCTGGGACGCCTCAGAGGTCCGTGAGCCCGGCGAGGGCCGCGTGGACCTCGGCGGCATCTTCGTGCCGGGAGTCGAGGGCATGGAGCTGCGCGTGGAGGTCGCGGGCGACGCGATCGTCGCGGCGACCGTCGTCCTGCGCGACAGCGCCGTCCAGCTGCAGGCCTTCGCCGCGCCGAAGCGGGAAGGCATCTGGGGTGAGGTCCGCGAGGAGATCGCCTCCGGCATCACCCAGCAGGGCGGGGTCATCGACGAGCTGGAAGGCCCGCTGGGCTGGGAGCTGCGCGCCCAGGTCCCGGTGCAGCTGCCGGACGGCACGGGCGGTATGCAGGTGGTCCGCTTCATCGGCTGCGACGGGCCGCGCTGGTTCCTGCGCGGCGTGATCTCCGGCCAGGGCGCGGTACAGCCCGAGGCCGCGGGTCTGCTGGAGAGCATCTTCCGGGACACCGTAGTGGTCCGCGGCGATTCGCCGATGGCCCCGCGCGATCCCATCGTCCTCAAGCTGCCGGACGACGCCCAGATGGTGGCCGAGGGCGTCCAGCCGCAGGAGCCCCAGGAGCAGGAAGGCTCGCGCTTCGCCGGTGGGATGGGGCAGCTCGCGCGCGGCCCGGAGATCACCGAGGTGCGCTGAGCCCCCGAAAGCAGACCGGTGGCCCGTACATCCCCCGTGGGTGTACGGGCCACCGGCCTTTTCCGGCCTCCGGCAGCCCGCTGCCCCGCGACCATTGCCCGGCACCGCCGCGTACGGCAATACTGGCGCGCTACATGCGACGTACAGGGGTTTACGGGGGAGTAGCGCATGACCGAAGACCACACCAGCGAGCGCGGCGGCACGGCGCTGGCGCCGAGCCCGTACGGCGACGCCATGGTGCGGGTCGAGAACCTGCACCGCTCGTTCGGCACCGGAGCCACCGCCGTGCACGCGCTGCGGGGCGTCTCGTTCGCCGTACCGCGCGGCGAGCTCGTCGCCCTCAAGGGCCGCTCCGGATCGGGCAAGACGACCCTGCTCAACCTCGTCGGCGGGCTCGACACACCAGACCGTGGGCAGATCACCGTCGACGGCACGGACCTCGCCGGGCTCGGCGAGGACGGTCTGCTCGCACTGCGCCGCGACCGTGTCGGCTTTATCTTCCAGTCCTTCGGACTGATCCCCATCCTGTCCGCGGCGGAGAACATCGGCGTACCGATGCGCCTGCGCAAAGCCGACCCCGGTGAACGCGAGGAGCGCGTCGCACTGCTGCTCTCCCTGGTGGGGCTCGCCGAGCACGCCGCGCAGCGCCCCGGCGAACTCTCCGGCGGCCAGCAGCAGCGGGTCGCCATCGCCCGCGCCCTGGCCAACCGGCCGGTCCTCCTGATCGCCGACGAACCCACCGGACAGCTCGACGCGGAGACCGGCAAGGCGGTGATGGAGCTGCTGCGCGCCGTCGTCCGCAGCGAGGGCGTCACGGCACTGGTCGCCACCCACGACGCGGGGCTGCTCGACCTGGCGGACCGGGTGCTGGAGCTGCGCGACGGGCACATCGTCGAGGACGACGGGAGCGCGTAGCGGGCCCATCAGCATTGCGTCAAGGACAGCCCCACTGTCCGTTTCGTCGCGTTGGCAGCGGTAGGTTCGCGGAGGCAGGCGTCGCGTACGCGGCGGGGATGACCTGGACGACAATGAGGCCATGGGACGCGGCAAGCTACGGATATACGTCGGAGCGGCACCTGGCGTCGGCAAGACGTACGCGATGCTCTCCGAGGCCCACCGCAGGGTAGAACGCGGCACCGACTGCGTGGTCGCCTTCGTGGAGCACCACGACCGGCCACGTACCGAGGTGCTGCTGCACGGCCTCGAGCAGGTACGGCGGCACCACCTGGAGCACCGAGGCGTCAGCCACACCGAGATGGACGTCGACGCCGTGCTCGCCCGCCACCCCAAGGTCGCGCTCGTCGACGAGATCGCCCACACCAACGTCCCCGGCTCGCGCAACGCCAAGCGCTGGCAGGACGTCGAGGAACTGCTCGCCGCCGGGATCGACGTCATATCCACGGTCAACATCCAGCATCTGGAGTCGCTCGCCGACGTCGTCGAGTCGATCACCGGGGTACGGCAGCGGGAGACCGTCCCCGACGAGGTCGTCCGCCGCGCTGACCAGATCGAGCTGGTCGACATGTCGCCCCAGGCGCTGCGCCGCCGTATGGCGCACGGCAACATCTACCAGCCCGACGAGGTCGACGCGGCCCTGTCCAACTACTTCCGCCCGGGCAACCTCACCGCGCTGCGCGAGCTGGCCCTTCTGTGGGTCGCGGACCGGGTCGACGAGTACCTCCAGCAGTACCGCGGTGAGCACAACATCCGCTCCACCTGGCAGGCCCGCGAGCGCATCGTCGTCGGGCTGACCGGTGGCGCCGAAGGCCGGACGCTGATCCGGCGCGCGGCCCGGATGGGCGCCAAGGGCTCCGGCAGCGAGATCCTCGCCGTCTACATCGCCCGCAGCGACGGACTCACCGCCGCCTCGCCCAAGGAACTGGCCGTCCAGCGCACTCTCGTCGAGGACCTCGGCGGCACCTTCCACCACGTCATCGGCGACGACATACCCCGCTCCCTGCTGGAGTTCGCCCGCGGCGTCAACGCCACCCAGATCGTGCTCGGCTCCAGCCGCCGCACGTCCTGGCAGTACATCTTCGGGCCCGGAGTCGGGGCGACCGTCGCCCGCGAGTCCGGCCCCGACCTCGACGTGCACATCGTCACGCACGACGCGGTCGGCAAGGGCCGCGGGCTGCCGGTGGCCCGCGGGGCCCGACTGGGCCGTTCCCGGACCGCCTCGGGCTGGGTGGTGGGCGTCGGTGGGCCGGTTCTGCTCACCCTGCTGCTGATCCACCTGATCGGTGATCTCGGCCTGGCCAACTACATGCTGCTGTTCCTGGCGCTGACCGTGGCCGCCGCGATGCTCGGCGGACTGCGCCCGGCGCTGGCGTCGGCCGTGGCCGGGTCAATGCTGCTGAATTACTACTTCACCGAGCCCCAGCGCGAGTTCCTGGTCTCCGCTCCCAGGAACATCGTCTCCATCCTGGTGTTCGTCGGCGTCGCGGTCGCGGTGGCGTCGGTGGTGGACCTCGCGGCCCGGCGCACCCAGCAGGCCGCCCGGCTCCGGGCCGAGTCCGAGATCCTCTCCTTCCTCGCCGGGAGCGTGCTGCGCGGTGAGACCACTCTGGACGCCCTCCTGGAGCGGGTCCGCGAGACCTTCGCCATGGAGTCCGTCGCCCTTCTGGAGCGCGTGAGCGACGTCGAGCCGTGGGTGTGCGCGGGCAGCGTCGGCACCCGGCAGCTGGACCGCCCCGAGGACGCGGATGTGGACATGCCGGTCGGCGACCACATGGCGCTCGCCCTCTCCGGCCGCGTACTGCCCGCCGAGGACCGCAGGGTGCTCGGCGCCTTCGCCGCCCAGGCCGCGGTCGTCCTGGACCGCCAGCGGCTGCAGAGCGAGGCCCAGCAGGCCCGTGCGCTCGCCGAGGGCAACCGCATCCGTACCGCCCTGCTCGCCGCCGTCAGCCATGACCTGCGCACTCCGCTGGCGGCGATCAAGGTGGCGGTCAGTTCGCTGCGCTCCGACGACGTGGCCTGGTCCGCGCGGGACGAGGCCGATCTGCTCGCGGGCATCGAGGACGGCGCGGACCGGCTGAACCACCTGGTCGGCAACCTCCTGGACATGTCACGGCTGCAGACCGGCACCGTCAACCCGCTGATCCGCGAGATCGACCTGGACGAGGTCGTCCCGATGGCGCTCGGCGGCGTACCGGACGACAGCGTGGAGCTGGACGTCCCCGAGACGCTCCCGATGGTCGCGGTCGACAAGGGCCTGCTGGAGCGGGCCGTCGCCAACGTCGTCGAGAACGCCGTCAAGTACAGCCCGGACGGCATCCCCGTCACGGTCGCCGCCAGCGCACTCGGCGACCGCGTCGAGGTCCGGGTCGTGGACCGTGGCCCCGGCGTCCCGGACGACGGCAAGGAACACATCTTCGAGCCCTTCCAGCGCTACGGTGACGCCCCGCGGGGCGCCGGGGTGGGCCTGGGGCTCGCGGTCGCCCGGGGCTTCGTGGAGTCCATGCGCGGCACGCTGAACGCCGAGGACACTCCCGGCGGTGGCCTCACGATGGTCCTCACCCTGCCCGCCGTGGCCGGGCACCCGACCGCCCGGCCCGATCTCCCCGCGCAGGTCACCTCATGACCTGATGCCGTGATCACCGTCCAGTGCCTCACCGTCCAGTGCCTCGCCCCAGTGCCTTACCGTCCCGTCCTTCACCGTCCCGTCCTTCACCGTCCCGTGCTTCACCCTTCCGACAGCAGAAAGCAGGCCCACATGACCAGGGTGCTTGTGGTCGACGACGAGCCGCAGATCGTACGCGCCCTCGTGATCAACCTGAAGGCGCGCAAGTACGAGGTGGACGCCGCCGCCGACGGCGCGACCGCCCTGCAACTCGCGGCCGCACGCTATCCGGACGTCGTCGTCCTGGACCTGGGGCTGCCCGACATAGACGGCGTCGACGTGATCCGGGGCCTGCGCGGCTGGACCCGGGTGCCGATCCTGGTCCTGTCCGCCCGGCACAGCTCCGACGAGAAGGTCGAGGCGCTCGACGCGGGTGCCGATGACTACGTCACCAAGCCCTTCGGCATGGACGAGCTGCTGGCCAGGCTCCGCGCCGCGGTCCGCCGCGCGGAGCCCACCGGGGGCGGCGATGACGACGTACTGGTGGACACCGAGGACTTCAGCGTCGATCTGGCCGCCAAGAAGGTCAACCGCGGCGGCCGGGACGTACGCCTGACGCCGACGGAGTGGCACCTCCTTGAGGTGCTGGTACGTAACACCGGCCGCCTGGTCAGCCAGAAGCAGCTGCTCCAGGAGGTCTGGGGGCCCTCCTACGGCACGGAGACGAACTACCTGCGGGTCTACATGGCCCAGCTCCGGCGCAAGCTGGAGGCGGACCCCTCACACCCCAAGCACTTCATCACGGAGCCGGGTATGGGATATCGGTTCGAACGGTGAGCGGGTCCGTGGTGAGCAGGTCCATCGCGGTGCACGGGTCCGTTGCCGTGAGCAGGTCCATTGCGGTGAGCAGGTCCGTGGTGGACCCCGCCTCGTCGGACCCCGGTACGCTTCTTTCATGAGCCCGGGTCCTCGAGCAGAGAAGTCGTCGGGCCGGTTTCGCCGGATACTCGGCCGACTCTCCTCCACCCCGGAGGAGCAGGAGTCGGAGGAGCTCGCGGAGGAGTCGGCGACCGCTGACTGCACGCGCATAGCCGACTGCCAGGACCGTGAGATGGTGACGGTTACTGGTACGTTGCGCACGGTCACCCTCAAGCCCCGGTCCGGGGTCCCGTCGCTGGAGGCGGAGCTCTTCGACGGCTCGGCCCCGCTGGACGTGGTGTGGCTCGGCAGGCGCTCGATCGTGGGTATAGAACCCGGGCGCAAGCTGATCGCATCGGGTCGCGTTTCGATTGACCGCGGCCGCCGGGTGCTCTTCAACCCCAAATACGAACTGAGACCGCTCGGACGGGAGTAGCCGGTGACGTCTGTCGACAAGCCGACCGATCAGGTACGCCAGGAAGGCGACAGTCAGCAGGACAGCGACACCAAGGCCGTCACCCAGGCCGCCCTGCTCGACGCGTTCGGTGGCGTGCGGGGCACCGTGGAGACGATGGTCCCCGGACTGCTCTTCGTGATGATCTACACGGTCAACCGTGACCTGCACAGCGCGGCGATCGCCGCCCTGTCGGTCTCGGTCCTGCTGGTCATCGTGCGGCTGGCCCGCAGGGACACCGTGAAGCACGCCTTCAGTGGTGTCTTCGGCGTCGCGGTGGGTGTGGCCTTCGCCCTCTTCACCGGCAACGCCAAGGACTTCTACCTGCCCGGCATGGTCTACGGCCTGGGCCTCGGGCTCGCCTTCTTCGTCTCCGCGCTGGTCGGGTATCCCCTGCTCGGCATCCTGCTCGGGCCGATCTTCCGCGAGAACCTCTCCTGGCGCACCCGCAACCCGGGGCGCAAGAAGGCCTACGTCAAGGCCAGCTTCGCCTGGGGCACGATCTTCCTCGCCAAGGCCGCGATCCTCTTCCCGCTCTACTGGTGGGCGGACACCGCCCAGCTCGGCTGGGTGCTGATCGCGCTGAAGCTGCCGCCGATGGTGCTGGCGGTCTACTTCACCTGGCTGTTCCTGGCCAAGGCTCCGCCGCCGATCGACGTGTTCGCGGAGATGGAGGCCGAGGAGCTGGCCGAGCAGGCCGCGAAGGCCGCGACGGAGCGGGCGGCGGCGGCCGAGCGCGGCGAGGCGTAGTCAGCGGTACGTGTGGCGGTACGTGTGTGGGGCCCGGCACCTTCGTGGTGCCGGGCCCGCGTCATGCGCGTACCGCCCGTGTCATGTGCGTACCGCCCGCGTCATGCGCGTACGGACAGCAGGTCCTCGAGCTGCTCCTCGCGGGCCTGGGCGGCCACGAAGAGCAGCTCGTCACCCGCCTCCAGAGAGTCCTCGACGGTCGGGGTGAGCACCCGGGTGCCGCGGATGATCGTGACCAGCGAGGTGTCCTCGGGCCAGGTGATATCGCCGATCCGGGTCCCGGCCAGGGCCGACTCCGGCGGCAGGGTCAGCTCCACCAGGTTGGCGTCGCCGTGGCTGAAGCGCAGCAGCCGTACCAGGTCGCCGACGCTGACCGCCTCCTCGACCAGGGCGGACATCAGGCGCGGCGTGGAGACCGCGACATCGACGCCCCAGGCCTCGTTGAACAGCCACTCGTTCCTGGGATTGTTGACGCGTGCGACGACCCGGGGAACGCCGTACTCGGTCTTCGCCAGCAGCGAGACGACCAGGTTGACCTTGTCGTCACCGGTCGCGGCGATCGCCACCTGGCAGCGCTGCAACGCCGCCTCGTCCAGCGAGGTGATCTCACAGGCATCGGCGAGCAGCCACTCGGCGTGCGGCACCCGCTCCACCGAGATGGCGGTCGGAGCCTTGTCGATCAGCAGCACCTCGTGCCCGTTGTCCAGCAGCTCCCCCGCGATGGAACGGCCCACCGCACCCGCTCCGGCAATGGCGACCCTCATCGGCGACCTTCCTCAGGGCCTTCGGCGAATGCCGCCTCGACCTTTTCGACCTCATCGGTGCGCATCATCACATGCACCAGGTCGCCCTCCTGCAGCACCGTCTGCGAGGTCGGCAGAGTCGCCTCGCCCAACCGGGTGAGGAACGCGACGCGGACGCCCGTCTCCTCCTGCAGCTTGCTGATCTTGTGGCCGACCCAGGACGTGGAGGTATACACCTCAGCCAGCTGTACGCCACCGGTGGGGTCGCGCCACAGCGGCTCGGCCCCCGACGGCAGCAGCCGTCGCAGCATCTGGTCGGCCGTCCAGCGGACCGTGGCGACCGTCGGGATGCCCAGCCGCTGGTAGACCTCGGCGCGGCGCGGGTCGTAGATGCGGGCCGCGACGTTCTCGACGCCGAACATCTCCCGGGCGACCCGGGCGGCGATGATGTTGGAGTTGTCGCCACTGCTCACCGCGGCGAAGGCACCGGCGTCCGTGACGCCCGCCTCGCGCAGGGTGTCCTGGTCGAAGCCGACGCCGGTGACCCGGCGGCCCCCGAAGCCGGAACCCAGGCGGCGGAACGCCGTGGGGTCCTGGTCGATCACCGCGACCGTATGACCCTGTTGCTCCAGGTTCTGCGCGAGGGCGGCCCCCACGCGTCCGCAGCCCATGATGACGATGTGCACGCCCGTCCTTCCGCCTGTCAGTCGTGGTGCGCTCAGACTCAGCCAGCCTGGCAGAAGTCTGGCTGAACTCCGCCTGATGTCCGCCTGATGTCCGTCTGAAGCCTGTCGCCCGAGCCCCAAGCTACACATGGGCGGCGAGAGGCTCGCGCCGACGTAGACTCGTAGGTTGTTGTCCGGCCGCACGCATTCAATCGTTTTGGAGCCATCCCACCATGCAGGCAGAACCGAAGAACTCGCTGGTGGGGCAGGAGTACGAGGTCGAGATCGGCCCCGTCGCCCATGGCGGCCACTGCATCGCCCGTACCGCCGAGGGCCGGGTGCTGTTCGTCCGGCACACCCTCCCGGGTGAGAAGGTCATCGCGCGTGTCACCGACGGCGAAGAGGACTCCCGCTTCCTGCGCGCGGACGCGGTCCAGGTCCTGGAGGCGTCCAAGGACCGCGTCGTAGCTCCCTGCCCGTACGCCGGTCCCGGCCGCTGCGGCGGCTGCGACTGGCAGCACGCCAAGCCCGGTGCTCAGCGCCGCCTCAAGGGCGAGGTGATCGCCGAGCAGCTCCAGCGGCTCGCGGGCCTCACCCCCGAGGAGGCGGGCTGGGACGGCACGGTCATGCCCGCCGAGGGCGACAAGCTTCCCGCGGGCGAGGTCCCGGCCTGGCGCACCCGCGTCCAGTACACCGTCGACGACGAGGGCCGCGCCGGACTGCGCCGCCACCGCTCACACGAGGTCGAGCCCATCGACCACTGCATGATCGCGGCCCCTGGTGTGACCGAGCTGGGCATCGAGAAGCGCGCCTGGGACGGCATGGAGTCCATCGAGGCCATCGCCGCGACCGGCTCCCACGACCGCCAGGTGATCCTGACCCCGCGCCCCGGCGCCCGACTGCCGCTCGTCGAGCTCGACAAGCCCGTCTCCGTCCTCCGCGTCGAGGAACACGACGGCGGCGTACACCGTGTACACGGCCGCGCCTTCGTCCGCGAACGCGCCGACGGCCGCACCTACCGCGTCGGCAACGGCGGCTTCTGGCAGGTCCACCCGCAGGCCGCGGACACCCTGGTCAAGGCCGTGATGCAGGGCCTGCTGCCCCGCAAGGGCGACATGGCCCTCGACCTGTACTGCGGCGTCGGCCTTTTCGCGGGCGCGATCGCCGACCGCGTCGGCGACCAGGGCGCGGTCCTCGGCATCGAGTCGGGCAAGCGCGCCGTGGAAGACGCCCGCCACAACCTCAAGGACTTCGACCGCGTACGCATCGAACAGGGCAAGGTCGACCAGGCCCTGCCGCGCACCGGCATCACCGAGGTCGACCTGGTCGTCCTCGACCCGCCCCGCGCGGGCGCGGGCAAGCAGACCGTCAAGCACCTGTCGAGCCTCGGCGCCCGCCGCATCGCCTACGTCGCCTGCGACCCGGCGGCCCTGGCCCGCGACCTCGCGTACTTCCGCGAGGGCGGCTACAAGGTCCGCACACTGCGGGCTTTCGACCTCTTCCCGATGACGCATCACGTGGAGTGCGTGGCGATCCTGGAGCCTGCCGCAAAGAGCGTTTGACCTGCGGTTTCGTGGATCGGGTGGGCTGCTCGGCCTGTTTCCTGCCATTCAACGGGTCGTGCGGCAGGCGGTCCGCCGTAGCCGACCTGACCTGCGGTTCTGTCGCAGCGACGCGACCTGGCGTTCTTGCGGTCATGTGACGCTCGAGTTCTGGGAGGGCTGACGAGTCGGGGAGCCCGAGCTGTGGTTGACAACGGCGCGTGCGGTGGGTGCCAAGACGTGAACCCCACCGAGCTCCCCATCCTGGTCCCCGGGAGGCTGGCGGCTTGCCGAAGCGGTTGCCGCTCTGGAGTCGTCGGTGTCCCCGTGGCGTGTTGTCGTGCGACGGCAATGGGTCGTGGCGCCTGGGCATCGGCCGGGGGACGTGGTCCGCTGGACCGGTGGTCGCGGCCCCGCCCGTCCCCCGGGTGCCATCGGCACGAGGAAGCCGCGGGCGGGGGCCCACCGTCACCCGGGGGAGGTCGCGCACCCGACGGAGGGCCGCGTGCGAGGTGGGGTGGTGGACGCCGACCGGGCGCCCGCGAGCGGCTCGGTCCGGGCCCTGACGGTAGGGGTCGGCACGCACGTATGTGACACGGTCGCCGAGTGTTGGTCGCCGAAGAGCCAGGGCAACGACGGGTGTCTCCTCAGTCGCGGCCGCGGGCGTGCTTGAAGCGTGCGAGTCCGTCGGTGAGGTCGATGAGCGGGCCTGGGTAGTCGAGTTCCTCGCGTTCTGCTGGCGGGAGGCGCCAGGGCTCATGTACCTGCCTGCCGTCCACGCTCGTGAGTTCGAGGACCCAGCGGCGTACGTAGGCGCCGTCCGGGTCGAACCGTTTGGCCTGGAGCAGGGGGTTGAGGACGCGGTGGGGGCGGGTGTCGGTGCCGGTGCCGGCGACCCACTGCCAGTTGAGCTGGTTGTTGACGATGTCACCGTCGACGAGGAGGTCGAGGAAGTGCCGGGCGCCGATCCGCCAGTCGACGTAGAGCGTCTTGGTCAGGAAGCTCGCCACCAGCAGCCGTGCCCGGTTGTGCATCCAGCCCTCGTGGCGCAGCTGGCGCATGGCCGCGTCGACGATCGGATAGCCCGTCCGTCCGTCCCGCCATGCGGCGATGTCTTCGGCGGCGTCGTTCTCGTCACGCCACTGGTCGTGGCGTGTGCGGTAGTCCTTCCCGGATGCCTGGGGCCGTGCCGCCAGCACCTGGTGGTGGAAGTCCCGCCAGCACACCTGGCGTACGAATGCCTCCGCGCCGGGCCCGCCATGCCTGCGGGCCCGGTGGACGAGTTCCACCGGGGAGAGCGCACCGAAGTGGAGATACGGCGACAGCCTGGACGTGGCGTCACCCGCGAGGTCGTCGTGCTGGTCCTCGTAACGGGACAGTCCGGAACGCGACCACCGCGAGAACCGGTCACGCCCGGCCGTTTCCCCTCCGGTCGGCAGACCGGGCGAGGTACCGGACACGTCCGCGCGGTCGGGCAGTCGCTCGCCGCGTACTCCGTCGGGGACGCGCACGGTACGCGGCGCGGCCAGGGGTTTCCTCAGCGACTCCTGGGACCAGCGGCGGAAATAGGGGGTGAACACGGCGAAGTGATCGGAGCCCGATGGTGTCACCGCTCCCGGGGCGACGGCGGTGATCACCGTCTCGTGTACGCGCAGTGCCACACCACTGCCGCCGAGTTCCTCGCGCAGCCGTTCCTCACGGCGGTGGGCGTACGCGGTGACGCCCGCGGCCATGTGCACCTCGGTTGCCCCGCACTCGGCGGCGACCGCGCGGACCTCCCGGAAGGCAGGTCCCGCGCGGACCACGAGCCGGCCACCGCGGCGGCGCAGCGAGGCGTCGAGGTCGCCCAGACAGTCGGCGAGGAAGGCCCGCCGGTTGGGCGCGTCGAACCCTGCCGCCCGGATCCCGGGATCGAGAACGAACAGCGGCACCACCTTGTCCGCCGCCTTCAGCGCGGCGTGCAGCGGCGGATGGTCGTGCAGACGCAGGTCCGAGGTGAACAGGACGACCGCTACGGTCATGGCGTCACTCCTGGCGCAGTGGTGCGTGAACGGGTGCTCAGTGCTCCACACTTCGTCGGGAACGGCTACGCCGGATGCGTCGCGAGCGCTGATCACCCCTGCGGGCGGCCAGGCCCTTCTCGGCGGCCTGGCTGATGTTGCGCGCCATACCGCCGAAGACGACGGCGTGGAAGGGCGAGACGGACCACCAGTACGCATGGCCGAGCAGCCCCCGCGGATGGAACAGTGCGCGCTGCCGATAGCGGGTACGGCCGTTCCGGTCCGTCTCGACGTACATCTCCAGCCATGCCAGTCCCGGCAGCCGCATCTCCGCACGCAGCCGCAGCAGCCGTAGCGGCTCGATCTCCTCGACGCGCCAGAAATCCAGCGAGTCGCCAACCCGCAGGCGTTGCGCGTCACGTCGCCCGCGGCGCAGACCGACCCCACCGACGAACCGGTCAAGCCAGCCGCGGACGGCCCAGGCCAGCGGAAAGGAATACCAGCCGTTGTCCCCACCGATGCTCTCCACCACCTTCCACAGCGCCTCTGGAGACGCGTCGACCGGCCGTTGTCGGTCATCCTGGTACAGGCTGCCGCCGGCCCAGTCGGGGTCGGTGGGAAGGGGATCGCTGGGAGCTCCTGGGACGGAAGCGGACGACCAACGAGTGGCGACCTGCGCCTCTCGGACCCGCCGCAGGGCCAGGGCCAGGGCTTCGTCGAACGGCAGGGGGTGGCCCGGAGGGTCGGGGACGTACCGGGCGATGTCGTGCTCCTGGCGGACGACCTCATGACGCAGCGACTCCGTCAGAGGCCGGGCGATGGAGGACGGGACCGGCGTCACGAGGCCGACCCAGTAGCTGGACAACCCTGGGGTGAGCACCGGTACCGGTACGATGATCCGCCGTCGGAGCCCGCCCACGGTGGCGTAGCGGCTCATCATCTCGCGGTAGGTGAGCACGTCAGGACCGCCGACGTCGAAGGCCCTGTTCACCTGGTCCGGCATGGTGGCGGACCCGACCAGATAGCGCAACACGTCGCGGACCGCGATGGGCTGCGTGCGGGTGTGCACCCAACTGGGCGTCACCATGACGGGCAACCGCTCGGTCAGATAGCGCAGCATCTCGAACGACGCCGACCCCGAGCCGATGACCACCGCGGCCCGTAGCACGGTGGCAGGCACCGGGGAGTCGAGGAAGATGCGACCGACCTCCGCGCGTGAACGCAGATGAGGGGAGAGCGTGCGTTCGGGGATGCCCCGCGGAGTGAGGCCACCGAGGTAGACGATCCTCCGGACGCCCGCCGCGTGCGCCTGCTGGGCGAAGACATGTGCCGCGCGGCGATCGGTGTCCTCGAAGCCGGGACCCGACCCGAGGGCGTGCACAAGGTAGTAGGCGACGTCGACATCACGCATGGCCTCGGCGACGGAACGCGGGTCGGTGACGTCTCCCCGCACGCTCTCGGCATCGGCCGCCCATGGCTGGTCACGGAGTTTGGCTGGAGTGCGGACCAGACACCGCACCCGATGACCGGCCTCCAGCAGCTCCGGCACCAGGCGTCCGCCGATGTACCCGGACGCGCCGGTCACCAGACAGTGCAGTCCCTCCCCGCCTCGCTGTCCGTCCCGCTGTCCGTTCGCCGCCACGGTTCTTCCCTTCCGGCTCGCTTCACGACACCCTGCCCTGTCGACCGATCATGGGCCCCACAGCGTCACCGTGCCCGTCGCGGCGAGGCGGCCCGCGGCTGTGACCAGTAACCGGGATCCCTCCCGGTTCCGCTGTGGTCTCGACGACGCGGTGGGCGACCGGCAGTCCGTCCTCGGTCACAAGGCCGCTCACACTCACCCGCACACACACGTCGGTGGCGCTGCCGCGTTCCAGGGGCCAACACCCGCAGCCGTCGCCCCGGGCGCACCCAGACGGGTTCGAGCCGGACACGACCCGCCCCCGGAAGATGACCGTGTTCCCGTGCCCTGCCGAGCTGCCGGATGTACTGCGCCATTGATCAGCGAGTGATGCGCCACAGCGGCCATCGCGCGTTCTTTGAGGGGGTGCAGGCGAGGCCACTGGCAACGGGCCGCGAAGCAGTGGCCGCTCAGACGGGTCAGGGACACCACGAGCAACGACGCCATCGTTTCCAGGCCCAGGCTGCGCCAGGTGTGTGGCACCGTCCGCATCACCGACTCCTTCCCCCGGAGACCTGGCTGCGGTCGAAGCCGCGCAGCAGATCCTGGCGATCAGCGAACTCGCCGAACGGACGAAGGCGCCGGGAACGACTGTGATGCCCACGGGTCGGCGCACTGCGCCCCCGGGCCGTTCAGTGCGCGCCAGGGGCCGCCTGGCCGGGTGGCGGGACATCCACCGGCACGCCCTGGCCGGAAGGTGAGGGGTCGTTTCCGGTGAGGGCCGCTTCCGGTGGGATGTGGAGGGTGAATGCGTTGGAGCCGTAGGGCTGACCGTTGATCTGGAGTTCCACGCGGTGCGTGCCGGGGTGGTGCCGGCGCGTGCTGAGCGGCCGGAGCGGGTGGCGACGGACGCCTGACCGGCACTCGCCCGGGGCGAGGTCGCGGCGGGTGAGTTTGAAGACCTTGGGGGAGAGGCTGCCGTTCGCCTTGCGGTAGTGGACGACGTAGTCGATGACGAGACGGGCGGTACGGGTCCCGGTGTTGGTGACCTCGTAGCCGAAGACCAGGTCCTCACCCAGGCGTACCCGAGGTGTGCGGACATCGGGGCCCACGACCCGGACGCGGACGCCGGGGTCGTGGCCGAGGAGCGCCAGAGCGTCGCGGTCGCCGGCCTTGACGAGGGTCCGCAGGCCGTGGCGGACCAGGGCTGGTGTGGTGGGCGCGGGCTCGGCGAGCCAGCGAGCGGCGATGGCGACGGCCGTACCGGGGTGGTCGCGGCTGATGTCGTTGAGGTGGTTGGCCACCGATCGTCTGACGTACTCGCTCACGTCCCGGTACAGCGCGTCCAGGACGGGCAGGGCCGGGGTGGGGTCGGTGACGAGTGCGGTCAGTCTGGGCGCCCACGGCAGGCGCGGTCGGGTGCCTTCGCTCGCCAGGCGGCGGACGTGCGGATCGGGATGGCGGGTCCACCGCATGGCCCGGTCCAGGGCCCTTGAAAGATCAGCGCTGAAGAAGGGGCGTACCGCCATCTCCGCGGTGAGCAGGGGCGAGAGGTCTGCGAGCAGGTCGAGCGCGGGCTCGAACACGCCGTCCCTCCGGGCGCGTTCGGCGACTGCCGCGTTGACGGGGAAGGTCATCCAGCCGGTGAATTCGGGTCGGCGCAGGGCCGCTCGGACGACGTCGGCGAAGGCCGGGTAGGCGTCCGGAAGGTCGGCGAGGACGGCTTCCTTCACGGTGGTGACGCGTCGGCTGAAAGTGAGGCCCTCCAGCAGGACCCCGCAGCCGCGGAGGGCAGTGGCCGGTGCGGCGCCCGCTGCCGCCATGACGGAGGCCAGCAGGTCCGTGGTGCGAGGGTTGATCAGTTCGTCGGCCGTGGGCACGGCTCTCCCTTCTCGGCTGGTTCCGGCACCTGCGGCGTGCCCGTCCCACGCGGTCGCAGGTCGCGGGCCGCGGATGCCGGTTCGGTTACTGCTGGGTGCTGTGCAGTACTTCGGCGTGCCGCATCTCGTGGACCTCGCCGATCAAGCTGAAGAACTCCCCGGCGGCCGGATCCCCGGGCATCTCCGCCGCCGCGCGGGCGGCTGCCTCCGGGGAGGCCCAGAGGATGAGGTCGAGCAGGGAGCCGTCCTCGTGCCGGGCGAGGTCCGCGCCGAGGAAAGGAAGCTATCACGGATTTGGCGCAGGGAATCCGTGAGTCCGGTAGGTTGATGGCATGCCCCTCAAGAACCTGCGTGAGATGCCGTGGATCGGCGAGCGTCCGGTCCTCGACGTGGCCAACACCGTCGTCGTCGGAGCGGGTCACGCGGGTGACGACGTCGACCTGCTGGCCGAACCGGACCTCATGGCGTCCTGGCGGGAGAAGGTGTGCGACCGGGAGCTCGCCGACCTCCCCATGGAGGATCTCGCGGAGCTGCGCGCCCCGGTCAGGGTCGCGCTGGACGCGGCGGCGCGGCAGGCGCCGCTGCCGGGGCCGGCGAGGGCGCGACTCAACGCGCTGGCCGCGCGGGCCCCTGTGACGTTCCGGGTCGACGACGCCGGCCGCCTCACGGAGCAGGAGGCCGGCGGGTCGGTCGCGGCGGCGGTCGCGCGGCAGGCGCTTGTGCTGGCCGCCGGGCCGGAGCAGGCACGGTTGCGGCGCTGCCCCGCGCCGAGCTGCGGGATGTTCTTCCTCGCGCGCAGACGGGATCAAGCGTGGTGCTCGATCGGCTGTGGCAACCGGGCGCGTGCCGCCCGTCGCAGCGAGCAGTGCGCGGACTGACTCCGGTCGTCGTCGTTGCGTCGATCATGCTGCGGGAGCTTGACGGCTACCCGATCGTGCGACCGCACGGCGGCTGGTCGGCCGCTGGTCTTCGCCAACGAACCCGCCGACCGTCTCTGCGATCTGCGATCTGCGATCTGCGCGAACGCTTCCGTGCGGCCTTCGGATGACGGCCATGTCAGCCTCAAGTCGCACGCGTTCGCGACCTGGGTTTGATGTGGGGCCGGCGGTCGTGCACCCAGCATGATCGTGTGACCGAAACACTGCCGGGATTTCATATGTCCCTTCTGGAAAGCGTGGTTGTGGCAAGTGCCGTCGCGCTCGTGACCGCCCGCTGGCTTCCCCGACGGATGCGTCGGCCGACCGCGTTCAGCTCCTCAGTGGTGGTGCTGTTGTCCGGCGTGGTGCTGGTGTGGAGTTCGGTTCGGTGGCAGATGGTGCCTGTGCTGGCCGGCGCCGCACTCGTCCTGCCGTTCGCCGTCGCAGCCGAGCTGCGAGCGCGCGGCGGCCGACCGCCGCGCAGGGCCCGATGGTGGGCGGCCTTGCCGGCGTCGCTGGTGTGTCTGTGTCTGATCGCGGTCGGCCCGGCGGCCGCCTGGGCGTTGCCCGTGCCGGTCTTCCCGGCGCCGTCCGGCCCCTTCGCCGTGGGCACCAGCGTGGTGCAGTGGACCGACGCCGACCGTCCCGAGGACGCCACCCCCGACGAGGACGACCGGCGCACTGTCGTAGTGCAGTTGTGGTATCCGGCGCGAAAGAGCCCGGCGGATGCGCAGCGTGCCGCCTACCTCGGGCGCACGGACCGCGAGGCGGGGATCGTCTCCGACGCCCTCGCCGACTACGTCGGCATGCCCGGATTCCTGCTCGACGGCCTCCCCCGCGCGCGTACCCACGCGGTGGTCGACGCGCCGGTGGCTGACGGCAACGGACGCTTCCCGGTCGTGCTCTTCTCCCCGGGGCTGGGCGGAGTGCGTACCCAGAATTCAGCATGGGCGCAGGAACTGGCCAGCCACGGCTATGTCGTCGCAGCCCTTGACCACCCCTACGACTCGGCCGCCGTCGTCCTCGCCGACGGCCGGACCATCCGCACGAAGGTCGCCGCCACGGGTGACGCCGACCGTGACGAGGAGCGGGCGGTCAAGTGGACCGCAATACGGGCCGCTGACCTGAGCTTCGTTCTCACCCAGCTGAACCGTGTCGCGCGAGGCGAGATCCCGGGGCCGGTGAGCGGGCGGATGGACACCGGCCGAGTCGCCGCTGCCGGGCACTCCCTCGGCGGAGCCGCCGCCTTGCAGGGAGTTCGCCAGGACGATCGGTTCGACGCCGTCATCGACCTGGACGGCTTTCCGCACGACCCCGACCCGACACGCTTCCCGCAACCGGTGCTGGCGCTGACCCAGGACCTCCGAGAGGACATCGACCCCGACTACATCCCCCGCCTCGCCCGTGTGCTCAGCCTGAGCGGTGCGACCAGTTACCGTCTCACCGTCCCTGGAGCGGCGCATCTCACGTTCACCGACGCGCCGCTCTATCTGCCCCCGGTGGAGTCGATCGTGGGATCACGAGGCCGTACCGATGGACCGCGCGTCACCGCCGCCGCATCGCTGGCCTTCCTCAACGCCACGCTGCGCGAGCGGCCGGGTAACCTGGCCGCCGTTCTGCGCGCTCACGGTGCTCTCACCGTCCACTCGCCGCGCGGTGATACGTGAACGGTCCGCCGGGGGGAGTGCCCGGTGCCCCGGAACGGCGGCACGACCAACAACCGGCCGTGTCGACGCCGGAGGCGTCCAGCCGCTGATGGCCCCTGGAGGACCTCCATAGATGGCCCCTGGAGGACCTCCCTATGGGCTCTCGGACATGTCGCGTATCAGCGGGCGCCGCGCTTCACTCGGCGCCGTGGCCGTCGGCATCACGGGCCGCAGCACCTCCTGTACGCGCGAGCCGGAAGTCCGACGGCGCGACCCCGTACGCCTTGCGAAAGGCGCGGCTGAAGTCAGCCGCGTGACGGAAACCCCACCGGGCAGCGATAGCGCTGATGGGGTACGTGGCCAGCTGAGGAGCGGTGAGGTCGGCGCATGCGCGTTCCAGTCGCTGCTGCCGTATCGAGGCAGCCACCGTGAGGCCCCGCTGCTGGAAGAGACGTTGAAGGTGACGGCGCGAGATGTGGTGTTCGGCGGCGATCTGCGCCGGAGTCAACTCGGGGTCCCCCAGATGCCGCTGGATGTAATCCTGGACACGGATGAACAGGCTGTCGTGGGCCCCATCCGACGCGGCGTCCTCACTCGTCTGCGAACCGAGCATCCCGGTGAGGAGTTCCAGCAGAACGCCGGAGATCCGGTGCGCCTGCGCGGCGGAGAAGCTGACGGGGTGGCGTAAGAGGTCGACGAGCAAGCGCGACAGTGTCAGGCCGAACACGTTGTGCTGCCGCAGGGGCGTGACCATCAGAGAGTCCATCAGGTCGGTTGGCAGCGGAACCAGTTCTTTGGGGATCTGGAGCCGCAGAGCCACCAAGGGCGAGGTCACCGCACCGGGATGCTGATGGACGTGCGGGACGTAGGCGTGGAACCCGGGGGGACAGGAGGTGTCGGCCAGGAACATGTCACCGGGCGTGAAGACTCTGGAGCGGGTCGAGTTCCCCAACTTCAGTTCGCCTTGCAGGGGAAGCACGAGGTGGTACTGGTCCGGGTCCACCGCGGCCCCGGGGCACGCCGTGCCCGTCGCTGCCGTCGGCGGCTGGACTAATCGGAGAAGCCTGAGGGCCCCGAGGTCGAGCCTGTCGGCCAGGGCATGGAGGTGCTCGGGAGAGTTGATGGCCAGGTGGGACGGCCAGGACATCAGGTCGATCTCGTCGTACCACGGGTCGAACCGCTCGGATGCGGGCAGCTCGACCCCCAGCTGCAGACCGGCCTCGGCGCTCTGCAACGCATCGAGGACGTGCTGCGCGTGCCGACCGAGACGGACGGGGACGTCGTACGTGTCCAGCCGCCGCCAGAGAGCCGGGGGGCCGCCCCGGTCTTCGGCGCCGGGTCCGTCCCCGCGCTCGCCTTCGACCGTGTGACGTTCGGATACGGAAAGGGCGAGACGGTCGTGGAGGACGTCAGCTTCACCGTCTACCGGGGCACCCGCACCGCCCTGGTCGGCCCGTCGGGCGCCGGCAAGTCGACTCTGCTGGCGCTGGCCGAGCGCTTCTACGACGTACGGTCCGGCGCGATCCGGCTGAGCGGGGCCGACATCCGCCAGGTGCCACGGGACGAACTGCGCAGCCGGATCGGCTATGTGGAGCAGGAGGCACCGATCCTCGCCGGAACCCTCCGCGAGAACCTGTCACTGGCCGCGCCGGGCCTGTCCGACGACGACCTGACAGCAGTCCTGCGCCGCGTCAACCTCGACGAGATCGCGAAGCGGTCTCCGCTCGGACTGGACGCGCAGGTGGGCGAAGGCGGCGTCCTGTTGTCCGGCGGTGAACGCCAGCGCCTGGCCATAGCCCGAACGCTCCTCGCCGCGCCGCCGATCCTGCTGCTGGACGAGCCGACCAGCAATCTCGACGCCAGGAACGAGCAGGCGTTCCGCGCGGCGATCGACGCCGTCCCCACCGACCACACGCTGCTGATCGTCGCCCATCGACTGGCCACCGTGGTCGACGCCGACCAGATCGTCGTCGTCGACCGCGGAAGGGTGGTGGGCACGGGTACCCACGACGAACTCATCGAGTCCAGCACGCTCTACCGCGATCTGGCCTCCCATCAACTGCTCGTGGCCTGAAGGGAGGACCGATGAACCAGAACCACCGCGCCAACGACGCCGACGAAAACAGCCCGCCCCCGTATCGGGCGGAGAATCCGAGCATCGCAATCATCGGCTGCGGACCACGCGGGACATCCGTACTCGAACGTATCGCCGCCAACGCACACCTCATCGCCCCCGACGAGCGCCCGGACATCCACGTCATCGACCCGTATCCCGTCGGTGCCGGACGGGTATGGCGCCAGGACCAGTCCCCGCTGCTCTGGTCGAACACCCGGGCCGACGAGTGCACGCTCTTCACCGACGACACGGTCACCTGCCAGGGCCCCGCCGTCGAAGGCCCCACGCTGGAACAGTGGGCGCGGGATCTCGCCGCGGGACGCCTCGACCTTCCGCCGGGCTACCAGCCGGCCCCGGGGACGCGGGAGGAAGCCGGGCGCGTCCACGCCGGCTGGTTCGCCACACGGAAGCTCACGGGTGACTACCTCGCCTGGTGCTTCTGGCGGAGCGTCGCTGCCGTGGCGGACCGCGCCCACGTCCGGACCCACCAGGCGTCCGTGCTGTCCCTGGGCGATGTGCCTGACGGCCGCCAGCGCGTCCGGCTCGACGACGGCGAGACCCTGGACGTGGACCTGGTGATCCTGGCGCAGGGGCACTTCCAGGTGAAACCGCACGGTCCGGAACCCCGGCTGGCCCAGCACGCGGCAGCACACCACCTCAACTACCAGCCGACCGCGTACACGTCCGACATCTCACTGGACGCGTTCCCCGCGGGCGAGCCGGTACTGATGCGCGGATTCGGGCTGACCTTCATCGACATCATGGTGCTCCTCACCGAGGGACGCGGCGGGCGCTTCTGCCGTGAGCCGTCGGGCGAGTTGCGCTACATACCGTCGGGCCGGGAACCCACGCTGTACGTGGGTTCGCGCCGAGGTGTGCCGTACCGCTCGAAGTTCGCCTACGTCCTGCCGGGGCCTCCACCTCGAGTGCCCCGCTACTTCTCGCCCGCCGACTTCGCCGACCACTCCCTGGATTTCGCCTCCGACGTGTGGCCCGCCCTCGCACGGGAGCTGACCGTGGCCGGCTACCGGGAGCTGGCGCACTCCCATCCCCACCGCCTCGGAGTCGACGCTGGAGACTTCCTCGACCGGTTGGACGCCGCGCAGTGGCAGAGTCCCGAGTTCAAGGACCTGATCGAGCAGGCCGTGCCCGACACCCGTGACCACATCGACGTCGACGGGCTGGACAGACCGCTGGAGAACCGCCGCTTCACCGACGCCGCCGCCCTGCGCGCGTGGATGCTGCACTACCTCGCCGACGACCTCGAGAGAGGGCGGAACCCCCGGTACAGCGCCCATCTGGCCGTCTACCACGCCATCTTCTCGATCTCCCAGGCGTTGTGGGCCGTGGTCCAGCGAGGAGAGGTCGAGCCCGGCAACGGAAGCCACAGCATGACCGCCTTCTTCGACTTCTGCCGGTTCCGTACCAGCGGCCCGCCGGGGCCGCGCCTCGAACAGCTCCTGGCTCTGGCCCGCGCGGGCGTCGTCGACTTCGTCGGCGCGAACATGAAGGTGACCTGCAGAGGCAGCGTGTTCGAAGCGCGCACCAGCAGCTTGGACCGGGTCGTACAGGCCCGGGCGCTGATCGAGGCCCGCTTGCCCGGACGCGCCCTCACGCGCGTGGCCGATCCCCTGCTCCTCCACCTCATCGGTGAGCGGGAGATCAGGGAACAAGTGCAGACCGACCCCACCACAGGCCGGCGGCAGCCCACGGGCCTCATCGACACACTCGGCGCGCGCCCTCTGGGACCCGACGGCTCGGCGCACCCCAGACGCTTCGTCACCAGCCCAGGCGACTTCCCCCGGCCACGTACCAACGACCCGTTCCTGCACCAGAGCGACGCGGTGGCCAGGGAGGCGCTCCACGCACTCGTCGAGGCGCGAAGCGGAGCACCGCACGTTCACGGCGGCTCCTGACCTGTGGTTTTGATCGCGCGTTAGGTGCGGTGTGGGCGCTACGGCGATATCTTGACGCTGAGATGACGCTCAGCGGTGCGCCCTAAGCTGTCACCCGGCAAGCGACCTCGACCTCAGGAGCCCACACCGTGCTCGACCCCGCAGCGGAGTACCCGTACCCCGAAGGCCTCCGGTCCGACGAGGCGCCCGTGCCGCATGCGCTGCTCGCACCCGTGCTCGGCTTTCTGGGTACCTGGACCGGCCGGGGCGAGGGCGGCTACCCGACGCTCGCCGGGGACTTCGCGTACGGGCAGGAGGTCACCTTCAGCCATGACGGCCGCCCCTTCCTGCGCTACGAGGCCCGTGCCTGGCTCCTCGACGCGGACGGCGCTCCGTTGCGGCCCTCGGCCCGTGAGAGCGGCTGGTGGCGGCTCCAGCCCGATGGCCGGGTGGAGGCACTGATCACTCAGCCCACCGGCATCGCGGAGATCGCGACCGGTCAGGCGGCCGGGGACACGGTCGACCTCTCCACCCAGGACGTCGCCCGCACCCCCACCGCCAAGGACGTCAGCGCCACGCGCCGCCGCTACCGCCTGGCTGACGCCGACACGCTGACGTTCGTCCACGACCTCGCGGCAGTGGGCCAGCCGTTGCAGCACCATCTCTCGGCGCGCCTTCGACGTAAGTCCTAGAGCCTGGGACATGGGCTGTGGGGGCGCGGCTCGTGTCGGTGTTGGGCCGATCGGGTGAGTCGCGTAAGAATTACCGGGTCAGTCCAACAGTTACGAGCCCGGACGGGGTGGGGCAGTGAACAGCCACGACGTCACCGACGCACAGTGGGAAGGGCTCGCCCAGGTCGTACCGCTGCGCAGCCGTAGCGCATGGCCGTCCTGGCCGGGGCACCGGGCGATGCCCGAAGCGCAGACGCAGGCCAAGCGGCGGTTCGTGGTGCTGCGGGTGAATGTGTTCGCGGACGCGCGTGAGGTCGCCCAGACGGTCATGGCGCGGGTTCCCGTACTGCTCGATCTGTCGGGCGCGGAGAGCGATGTGGCCAAGCGGGTGCTGGACTTCAGCAGCGGTGTGGTCTTCGGGCTCGGCTGCGGGATGCACCGGGTCGAGCGGAATGTCTTCCTGCTGGCGCCTTCGGGTACCGAGGTGCAGGAGTTGGTGGAGGGGATGACGAGGGCTGCCGAGTAGCCGCCGCGTTCCCCCGATCGTAGGAAGGTCGGTTCGAAGTAACGGTTCTGCTGCTGGCGGGCTGCCTAGCGTCCTGTACGTGACAGTGACGTGGAGCGGTGCGGTGGGTGTGGCGGGCACGGGGAGCGTCGGGGTGGTGGGCGGTGGGTCCGCGGGCGTCGGGGTGGTGGGCGGTGAGGTCGCGGGCGTCGGGGTGGTGGGCGGCGGGGCCGTGGTCAGTGAACTGCGGCTCTCCGCCTTCAAGTCGCACCGGGGCGTGCGGCTCGCCCTCGGTCCGCTCACGCTCCTCGCGGGGCCCAGCGGCAGTGGCAAGTCCAGCGCGCTCGAGGCGTACGAGGCGCTGGCGCGGCTCGCCTCTGGTGCGACGCTCGGCGAGGTCTTCCGCGACCCGGCGGGGTGTGTGCCGGAGCGGGCCCGGCCGGACCCGCAGCGGCGGCGAGGGTTCCGGATCGGCTGCACGGTTGCCACGCCCGTGGGGCCGGCGCGGCTTGATGTCGCGGTGCAGGCGGAGCCCGAACTCCGGGTGGTGGGGGAGCGGTTGACGTTGGGCTCCGTGGTGCTGCTGGAGTCGGCGCTGCGCGACCCTTCGCGGCGTACGGTCCAGGCGGCCTGGCACACGGCGGGCACGACACCGGTGACTCGGGCGCCGTTGCCTGACGACCGCCTGGGCACCGCGCTGCTGCCGCTGCGGGTCGCGGGCAAGACCCCGGGACAGCGGCAGGTGCTGGCCGCCGCCGAGTACGTCGTGGTCGCGCTGCGGTCGGTCTTCGCCTGTGACCCGCAGCCTGCCAGGATGCGGGAGCCGGTGCCGGTCGGGGACGGGCGGCTGCGGGGTGGCTGCGACAACGTCGCCGAGGTGCTCCGGCGTACCAGGGCCGTGTGCGGGATGCGGCATACGGCGCTGGTGGCGGCGGTGCGGGCCGGATGCGCCGGACCGGTCTCCGACGTACTGGCCGATGTGCTGGCGGACGGGACGGTACGGGCCGTGCTCGGGCGCGGCGGTGGGCGGGCCACTCCGGTGGCGCGCATCGGCGACGGCGAACTGCGGTATCTGGCGCTCGCCCTGGTCCTGCTGACGGGGTCGGGGGTGCTGGCGGTCGACCCGTACGCGGAACTGCCGTCGGCGGAGCAGCCGCTCACCGTCCTCGCTGACGGCTTGGTCCGGGGCATGGACCCCCGGCAGGCGCGGGAGTTACTGGCGCTCGCGGTGCGGATGACTGACAGGGGGCACATCAGGCTGGTGGGGACGGTGAGCGACGCGTCCTGGGTGGCGGGCGCTGACGGCGTATCGGGTGCGGGGGGTGCGGGGGGTGCAGGGGGTGCGGACGGTGCGGGGGGTACCGAGGGTACGGACGGCGTGACGGTGGTACACCTGAGGCCGTGACCGAACTGGATGTAGAGAAGCTGCAGCGCAGGCTGGCCGAGTTCGCGGCGGTACGGGACTGGGGGCCGTACCACACGCCCAAGAACCTGACCTCGGCGCTGAGCGTGGAGGCTGCCGAACTGGTCGAGATCTTCCAGTGGTTGACCCCGGAGGAGTCGGCGCGCGTGATGGACGATCCGGAGTCCGCGCACCGCGTGCGGGACGAGGTGGCCGACGTGTTCGCCTATCTGCTGCAGCTGTGCCAGGTGCTGGGCATCGATCCGCTCACCGCGCTGGCCGCGAAAATCGACCGGAACGAGCGGCGTTTTCCGGTGGGTTCGCCCCTGCCGGTGATCCCTCATCGTCACTCTCCGGAGTGATGGATTTATCCACAGTCGAGTATCTGTCCACAGATTCCCGAATTCCTCTGGTCTTTCGGGCTGGTTGCGTTCACTCTGGGTAGTGGAACCTATGAGGGTTCGAACGGAGCGGTTGGCAGTCCGGAACGAGAGCAGAGGGGGCGGCGCATGGACGCGATGTGGCTCATCAGGGCGAGCAGGGGCGCCTTGGCGCGGAGTCAGGATGCGGCGGACATCATGGCGGAGGCGTGGCAGGCCCAGGCCTTGGCGCAGGCGATAGGCAGTCGGCTGGCGGTGGGCGGGCCGCCGGAGTTACGGGGCGAGGCGTTGGGGCTCACCGAGGTCAGCGGTCGGGGCTGTGGGGCCCTCGGCCCCCCGCCGCTCGGGAACGGCGGGATACGCGCGGCCCGGCTGTCGGGGGTGGGCGATGCGCGAGGAGCCCTGGTCGGCTTGGGTGGGCTGCTGGGAGAGGTGGGGATCGCACTGGTCGGGGTGGCGTGCTCGGCGGACCAGGAGCCGCGCTACTGGGCGTGCGTCGAAGCCATCGATGCCGCCGATGAGTCACGGGACCGGGTCGTGGAGATGCTCCGCCGCCTCGCGGCCCGCGAGCGGGGCCTGTCCGCCCCGGACCCCACGGCGGGGCCTCCTTGAGGGTGAGCCGGGGCAGTTGGGCGAGGCGGGGTTGTGCGGGCGCATCGTCGTTGCCCATCGGTCAGGAGGGGTGTCCTCGCCCAGGCGTTAGGAGGGAGTGTCCCGGCCCAAGCGCTAGGAGGGAGTGTCCTGGCCAGTCGGAGGACGGGTGCCGGAGGACTGTAGGTCGGCGTCCAACTGCGTCAGATCGGCGTTGAGTGCCGCCATCAGCTCTTCCATCTGCTGCAGCAGGCCCTTGGGCTGGGCGCCGCCCTGGTCTGGTGCGGACGGTACAGCTCGCTCTGGCGCGGCTTCCTGGGACATGACGGCCTCCTCGGCCCTGGCTCTCCCGGCTTGCGCCTACGGAGAGCGGTGGTGCGAGCGACGCGGGGCAAGGGCCGCCGGCGCGGGGGCCGGGCGGTCCGGCTCCGTCCGAGCCAACGATCATCACTCGGGGCGGTCACTGGCCCAGGGGCACACCGGCTGCGGTGTTGACGGATTTCACTCGCCCGAGTGGGCTCAGGGAGCGGCGGTCCTGAGCCCACTCGCGAAGGCTCGCGAAGGAAGGCGCGGGCGGGGCGGATGCTGAGCGGCCTGGTGGGGGCGCTGGGGCTAGCTGGCCCGGTCGAGTGTCTCGGTCCGGCCGTCCGGCCACTTCAGCTCGATCGCGTCGTTCTTCTCGGTACCGGTCACCGCGACGTTCTTCTCCTCGGTTTCCCCGGTCTTCTTGCACACGAAAGCAATCTTGATCGACTTGCCGCCGTCGGTTTCCTCGCCCCGGCCGCGGCAGTTGCCGTCGCCCTGGCCGCGGAAGGCGAGATACGACACGAGGCGCTTACCCGCGTTGTCGCCGTACGACATCTCGCTTCCGATGATCAGCGACGCGCGGTTCTCGTTGCTCGTGTTCCGCCAAGTCCCCTTCAGGCCCTCGTCGCCGCCCGCGGCGCCGCCGTCGGAACCGCTGCTGCCGCCGGAGCCGCCCGAGTCGCTGCCCGGTCCGTCGGCGGGTGCGTCGGCGTCCTTGTCGGAGTCGTCCCCCGAGTCCTTGTCCAGGCCGCCCGCACCCGGGATCTTGTCCGGGTCCAGGGTCTTGATGGAGGGCATGCCGCTGGGTTCGGCCAGCGACGGCGGGTCCTTCTTGTCCTTGTCGTCGTCGCCTTGGGTAAGGAAGTAGATGCCGCCGCCGAGCACGGCGATCGCGGCGACGGCGGCGATGATGATCCCGGCCGTCTTGCCGTTCGAGGAGCCGGGTCCTCCGGCCGGAGGACCCGGGAAGCCGCCGGGCTGCGGGGGCATGCCACCAGGCTGCTGCGGCATCCCGCCGTACGGCGACGGAGCGCCGGGCGGGCCGGGGGGCTGCTGGCCGTAGGGACCGGGCTGCGGCGGCATCCCCTGCGGGGGCATGCCCTGCGGCGGCTGGCCGTAGCCGGGCTGCTGCGGGGGCTGGCCGTAGGGAGGCTGCTGAGGCGGCCCGCCCTGCGGCGGCTGCTGCGGATAGCCGTATCCGTCCTGTGGCGGCTGTGTCATCAGTACGTTCCCCCGTTCCGACGGTCGCCCGCTGAGAGGTGTGTCTCTCCGACGAATCAGGCCCCGTCGAGCGTCTGTGCGCGTGGATGTATGTGCGAGAAGCCTCGCATGGCGCAAAGCCAACCGTTTACCGCCCCGGTCACGCAAGGCGATCCCGTCAGCCGTGACCGAGCTGCTACATGAGCCCCGCGGGACGGCGTGCCCCGCACGAGTGACGCCTGGGGTGAGCCGACGACCGGGCAGGATGGAGGCATGGATCTTCGCATCTTCACCGAGCCCCAACAAGGGGCGACCTATGACACGCTGCTGACCGTTGCCAAGGCCACGGAAGACCTGGGCTTTGACGCCTTCTTCCGCTCCGACCACTACCTGAGCATGGGCTCAAGCGACGGCCTGCCGGGACCCACCGACGCGTGGATCACCCTCGCGGGGCTCGCCCGTGAGACACGGCGCATCCGCCTCGGCACGCTGATGACCGCGGGCACCTTCCGGCTACCGGGTGTGCTCGCCATCCAGGTCGCGCAGGTCGACCAGATGTCGGGTGGGCGGGTCGAACTCGGCCTGGGATCGGGCTGGTTCGAGGAGGAGCACCGGGCGTACGGCATTCCCTTCCCCAAGGAGAAGTTCGCCCGGCTTGAGGAGCAACTGGCCATCGTCACCGGCCTCTGGGCCACGGAGACCGGCAGCACCTTCAGTTTCGACGGCACCCACTACCAGCTGACCGACTCGCCCGCGCTGCCCAAGCCCACCCAGCCCAAGGTCCCGATGCTGATCGGAGGCCACGGGGCGACCCGTACCCCACGGCTGGCCGCGCGGTACGCCGACGAGTTCAACATCCCCTTCGCTTCCATCGCGGACACCGAGCGACAGTTCGGCCGGGTCCGCGCCGCCGCACAGCAGGCCGGGCGCGGCGGCGGCGACCTGGTGTACTCCAACGCCCTGGTCGCCTGTGTGGGCAAGGACGACGCCGAGGTGGCCCGCCGGGCGGCCGTGATCGGGCGCGATGTGGCGGAACTCAAGGCCAACGGCCTGGCCGGGTCCCCCGACGAGGTGGTCGACAAGATCGGCAGGTATGCGGAGGTCGGCACCCAGCGGGTCTATCTCCAGATCCTTGACCTGGACGACCTCGACCACCTGGAATTGATCTCGGCACAGGTGCAGTCGCAGCTGCCGTAGTCCGACGCAGTCCGCGGCCGGGGGGCGAAACGGCCATCGCTTAAAGTGTCGGGCCGGACACGAAGGCCAGGGGGGCCGAGATGAGACAGGCGCAAGCGGGCGGGACCACCGCCTGGGTCCATGCCGTGGCCAGCCCGATCATAGGGCTGGCCGCGGTGCTGACGCTGGGGGTCAACTGGTTCGACGCCACCCTCGTGGGCCTGGTCGCCATGGCCTGCGCTCTGGTCGGCCTCATCAAGGAGGCCCAGGACGGCGATGTCTCGCCGCGCCGCCATCTGCATGTCGCGGGCCTGGGGATGGGTCTGGTCGCGGCGGTCGTTCCCCGGATCGCCCCGCAGCTGCTCGGCTTTCTGTTGCTGTAACAGCGGTGACCGCCGAGGAAAGTCGATGGTCAGGGCCGCGGTGACCGGGACATACTCGGACGTGTGTTCATGACGATCAGCACCACCGGCACGCCGGAGCGCCCCGCGACCGACCTCGGGTTTCTGCTGCACAAGCATCCCGACAGATCACAGGCGTTCTCGACCTCGCATGGCGCCGCGCACGTCCTCTACCCCGAGGCGTCCGCGGAGCGCTGCACGGCCGCGCTGCTGCTGGAAGTGGATCCCGTGGCGCTGGTCCGGCGCGGCAACGGCAACGGCAAGGGCCGGGGCGGTGCGCCTGACTCGGCGCTCGCGCAGTACGTCAACGACCGTCCGTACGCGGCGTCCTCGCTGCTGGCGGTCGCGCTCAGCACGGTGTTCAAGAGCGCCCTGCGGGGCGTCTGCGCCGCGCGCCCCGAGCTGGTGGAGCGGCCGCTGCCACTCCGTATCGAGGTGCCCGTGCTCCCCGCGCGCGGAGGCGCCGAGCTGGTCGGCAAGCTGTTCGCGCCGCTGGGCTGGACGGTCACGGCGGAGGCGATCGCGCTGGACGAGCAGTTCCCGGCCTGGGGCGACTCGCGCTACGTACGGCTCGTACTGGAGGGGGAGCTGACGCTCGCCCAGGCGCTGCGGCACCTGTATGTGCTGCTGCCGGTGCTGGACGACGCCAAGCACTACTGGGTCGCGCCCGACGAGGTCGACAAGCTGCTGCGGGCGGGTGACGGCTGGCTCGCGGAGCACCCGGAGCGGCAGCTGATCACCAGCCGCTATCTGGCGCACCGCTGGTCACTGACCCGGCAGGCGCGGGAGCGGCTCGAACTGGTGCGGCTCGCCGAGGCCGATGACACCGAGATCGAGGCGATCGACAACGCGGTGGACGAGGACGCCGACACCGAGGACAAGCCGGTGCCGCTCGCCGTACTCCGCCGCGAGGCGATCCTCGACGCGCTCCAGGGCTCCGGCGCGAGCCGCGTACTCGACCTGGGCTGCGGCCAGGGGCAATTGGTGCAGGCGCTGCTCAAGGACGTCCGTTTCACCGAGATCGTCGGTGTCGACGTGTCGATGCGCGCGCTCACCGTCGCAGCGCGGCGGCTGAAGCTGGAGCGGATGGGGGAGCGGCAGGCGGACCGCGTCCAGCTCTTCCAGGGCTCACTGGCGTACACCGACAAGCGCCTCAAGGGATACGACGCGGCGGTACTGAGCGAGGTCATCGAGCATGTCGACCTGGAGCGGCTGCCCGCTCTGGAGTACGCGGTGTTCGGCTCGGCCCGGCCGCGTACGGTGCTGGTGACGACGCCGAACGTGGAGTACAACGTGCGCTGGGAGACGCTCCCGGCCGGGCACACGCGGCACAGCGACCACCGCTTCGAATGGACCCGCCAGGAGTTTCGCGACTGGGCCGGTGCGGTCGCCGGGCGGCACGGGTACGGAGTGGAGTTCAGGCCCGTCGGCCTGGACGATCCCGAGGTGGGGCCGCCTACCCAGCTGGCCGTGTTCACCCTGGCCGAGCAGCCGAACGAAACACCCCACACGAACGACAGCGCGAAGAACGACACCGCGAAGAACGAGACCAAGAAGGGAGTGCGGGCAGCATGACGCACCCCACCAACGCGACGGAGCCGAGCGCCGCCCGGCGCACCCTCGCCGTGACCGACCTGTCCCTGGTGGTCCTCGTCGGCGCCACCGGCTCCGGCAAGTCGTCCTTCGCCGCCCGGCACTTCAAGCCGACGGAGGTCGTCTCCAGCGACTTCTGCCGTGGCCTGGTCGCCGACGACGAGAACGACCAGAGCGCCAGCGGTGACGCCTTCGACGTCCTGCACTACATCGCGGGCAAGCGTCTCGCGGCGGGCCGCCTCACCGTCGTGGACGCCACCAACGTCCAGTCCGAGAGCCGCAAACAGCTGATCCAGCTGGCCCGGCAGTACGACGTACTGCCGATCGCCATCGTCCTGGACGTACCGGAACAGGTCTGCGCCGAGCGCAACGCCACCCGCGCCGACCGGGCCGGAATGCCACGCCGCGTCATCCAGCGCCACCAGCGCGAACTCCGCCGCTCCCTGCGCCATCTGGAGCGTGAGGGCTTCCGCAAGGTGCACGTCCTGCGCGGAGTGGAGGAGATCGAGAGCGCCGAGATCTCGCTTGAGCGCCGCTACAACGACCTCTCGCACCTCACCGGCCCCTTCGACATCATCGGCGACATCCACGGCTGCCGTTCCGAGCTGGACACCCTGCTCGGCAAGCTGGGGTACGTGGACGGCTCGCACCCCGAGGGCCGTACCGCCGTCTTCGTCGGCGACCTGGTCGACCGTGGACCGGACAGCCCCGGTGTGCTGCGCCGCGTGATGGCGATGGTGGCCTCCGGCGACGCACTGTGCGTGCCCGGGAACCACGAGAACAAGCTCGGCCGTTACCTCAAGGGACGCAACGTCCAGCACACCCACGGTCTCGCCGAGACCATCGCGCAACTGGAGGGGGAGAGCGAGGAGTTCCGCACCGAGGTGCGGGAGTTCATCGACGGCCTGGTCAGCCACTACGTCCTCGACGAGGGCAAGCTGGTGGTCTGCCACGCGGGGCTGCCCGAGAAGTACCACGGCCGCACCTCCGGCCGGGTGCGCTCGCACGCGCTGTACGGCGACACCACCGGCGAGACCGACGAGTTCGGCCTGCCGGTCCGGTATCCGTGGGCTGAGGAGTACCGGGGGCGGGCGGCCGTCGTGTACGGCCACACACCCGTGCCCAGCACCTCCTGGGTGAACAACACCATCTGCCTGGACACCGGCGCGGTGTTCGGCGGCAAGATGACCGCGCTGCGCTGGCCGGAGCGGGAGCTGATCGACGTTCCGGCGGAGCGGGTCTGGTACGAGCCCGTCAGGCCGCTGGCCACCGAGGCGCCGGGCGGGCACGAGGGCCGTCCGCTGGACCTGGCGGATGTCCACGGCCGCCGGATCGTCGAGACCCGGCACGCCAATGGGGCCTCCCCTGCTCGAGCGAAGTCGAGAGCTTGGGGAAGGGTCTCAGTGCGCGAGGAGAACGCGGCGGCCGCGCTGGAGGTGATGAGCCGCTTCGCCGTCGACCCGAGGCTGCTGCCGTATCTGCCGCCGACGATGGCGCCGACGGCGACGTCCCAGCGGGACAGCTACCTGGAGCACCCTGCCGAGGCGTTCGCGCAGTACGCGGCGGACGGCGTGGAGCGGGTGGTGTGCGAGGAGAAGCACATGGGCTCGCGCGCCGTGGTGCTGCTGTGCCGTGACGCGGAGGTGGCGAAGGAGCGGTTCGGCGTCGCGGCTGACGGTCCGTCGGGCTCCGTCTACACCCGTACCGGCCGTCCGTTCTTCGACGACCCGGCCGTCACCGAAGAGGTGCTCACGCGGCTGCGGACCGCCGTCACGGACGCCGGACTCTGGGCGGAACTTGAGACCGACTGGCTGCTGCTCGACGCCGAGTTGCTGCCCTGGTCGCTCAAGGCCTCCGGCCTGCTGCGCAAGCAGTACGCGGCCGTGGGCGCCGCCTCCGGCGCGGTCTTCCCGGGCGTCTTGTCCGCCCTCGACGCGGCCGTCGCGCGTGGCGTGGAGGGCGCCGGTGAGCTGCTGGCCCGGCAGCGGGAGCGGGCTACCGACGCTGCCGCGTTCACGGACGCGTACCGCCGCTACTGCTGGACCACCGAAGGTCTTGACGGGGTGCGACTCGCGCCGTTCCAGCTGCTGGCCGTCCAGGGACGCAGCCTCGCCGCGCTGCCGCACGACCAGCAGCTGGCGCTGCTGGACCGGATGGTCGAGCACGACGTTTCCGGGCTGCTGCGCACCACCCGGCGGCTGTACGTCGACACCGGAGACGAGGAGTCGGTGCGGGCAGGTGTCGACTGGTGGCTGGAGATGACCGGGCGCGGCGGCGAGGGCATGGTGGTCAAGCCGCTGGGCGCCCTGGTCCGTGACGCGAAGGGGCGGCTGGTCCAGCCCGGGATCAAGTGCCGTGGCCGCGAGTACCTGCGGATCATCTACGGCCCCGAGTACACCAGGCCCGACAACCTGCGGCGGCTGCGGAGCCGTTCCCTCGGCCACAAGCGCTCGCTCGCCCTGCGGGAGTACGCGCTCGGCCTGGAGGCGTTGGACCGGCTGGCTGAGGGTGAGCCCCTGTGGCGGGTGCACGAGGCGGTGTTCGCCGTACTAGCGCTGGAGTCGGAGCCGGTCGACCCGCGGCTGTGACCCACGGCTACTACGGCGTGGCGGCGTGGCGGCGTGGCGGCGTGCGGCGTGACGGCGTGACGATGTGACGCGTGCGCGGGAGATGTGCGCGTACTGCGCGCGTAGGCCGCCCGGCCGGGGAAGGATGGGTCCATGGGATTCCATGTCGACTCCGAGGCCGGGCGGCTGCGCCGCGTGATCCTGCACCGCCCCGATCTAGAGCTGAAGCGCCTCACGCCCAGTAATAAGGACGCCCTGCTCTTCGACGACGTGCTGTGGGTGCGCCGCGCCCGCCAGGAGCACGACGGCTTCGCCGATGTGCTGCGCGACCGTGGCGTGGCGGTGCACCTCTTCGGTGACCTGCTGCGCGAGACGCTGGAGATCCCGGCCGCCAGGGACCTGGTCCTGGACCGGGTCTTCGACGAGAAGGAGTACGGCCCGCTGGCCACCGAGCCGCTGCGGGTCGCGTTCGAGACCATGCCGGGTGCGGATCTGGTGGAGGCGCTGGTTGGCGGCATGACCAAGCGGGAGTTCCTGGAGCGTCACCCCGAGCCGACCTCCGTGCGCTTTCACGCCATGGAGCTGGATGACTTCCTGCTCGGCCCGCTGCCCAATCACCTGTTCACCCGCGACACCTCCGCCTGGATATACGACGGGGTGTCGATCAACGCGATGCGCTGGCCCGCACGGCAGCGCGAGACCGTGCACTTCGAGGCGATCTACCGGCACCACCCGCTGTTCACCGGGCCCGAGGCCGGTGGCTTCCACCACTGGTCGGAGGGGCAGAGCGACTACCCGTCCACCATCGAGGGCGGCGATGTGCTCGTCATCGGCAAGGGCGCGGTACTGATCGGGATGAGCGAGCGCACCACACCGCAGGCCGTCGAGATGCTGGCCCACAAGCTGTTCGCGGCGGAGAGCGCCCAGGTGATCGTCGCCCTGGACATGCCCAAGAGCCGGGCGTTCATGCACCTGGACACGGTGCTCACGATGATCGACGCGGACACCTTCACACAGTACGCGGGCCTCGGCATGCTCCGCTCGTACACCATCGAGCCCGGCGACGGCGCGCGGGAGCTCAAGGTCACCGACCATCCACCGGAGAACATGCACCGGGCCATCGCCGGCGCCCTGGGGCTGAGCGCGATCCGGGTGCTGACCGCGACCCAGGACGTGCACGCGGCGGAGCGGGAGCAGTGGGACGACGGCTGCAATGTGCTGGCCGTCGAGCCCGGGGTGGTCGTCGCCTACGAGCGGAACGCCACCACCAACACCTATCTGCGGAAGCAGGGCATCGAGGTGATCGAGATGCCGGGCAGCGAGCTGGGCCGGGGTCGGGGCGGGCCTCGCTGTATGAGCTGCCCGGTCGAGCGGGATGCTGTATAGAGCCGAGCGGGGTGCTGCGTAGAGCCGAGCGGGATGCTGCACAGAGCCCAGCGGGTGCTGTATAGAAATGCCTGTTGTCGTATAGACTTCCAGTCGTCCCCGTATTCGCAGCACAGGAGCGACTCATGGCCACCGACCTCACCGGCCGCCCCTTCCTCAAGGAGCTGGACTTCACCGCCGAGGAGTTCCGCGCCCTGATCGCGCTGGCCGCTGAGCTCAAGGCGGCGAAGAAGGCCGGGAACGAGTCCCGCCGCCTGACGGGCAGGAACCTCGCGCTGATCTTCGAGAAGACCTCGACCCGCACCCGCTGCGCCTTCGAGGTGGCGGCCGCCGACCAGGGCGCGTCCACCACCTACCTCGACCCGTCCGGCTCGCAGATCGGGCACAAGGAGTCGGTGAAGGACACCGCGCGCGTGCTCGGCCGGATGTTTGACGGTATCGAGTACCGCGGCGACAGTCAGGCCACGGTCGAGGAACTCGCCGCGTACGCCGGGGTGCCCGTCTACAACGGCCTGACCAACGACTGGCACCCGACCCAGATGCTGGCCGACGTGCTCACCATGACCGAACACGCGGCGGGCCCCCTCACCGAGACGGCCTTCGCCTACCTCGGCGACGCCCGGTTCAACATGGGCAACTCGTACCTGATCACTGGTGCGTTGCTGGGCATGGACGTACGGATCGTCGCGCCCAAGGCGTACTGGCCCGCCGAGGACATCGTCGCGCGGGCCCGGGAACTCGCCGTCGGCAGCGGCGCCCGGGTCACCCTCACCGAGGACGTCACCGACGGCGTGCGCGGCGTGGACTTCGTCGCCACCGATGTCTGGGTGTCGATGGGGGAGCCCGCGGAGGTCTGGGATGAGCGGATCGAGGCCCTCGCCCCGTACGCGGTGACCATGGACGTGCTGCGGGCCGCCCAGAACCCCGACGTCAGGTTCCTGCACTGCCTTCCGGCCTTTCATGACCTCGGCACCAAGGTCGGCCGGGAGATCCACGAGCGGCACGGGCTGAGCTCGCTCGAGGTGACCGACGAGGTCTTCGAGTCGGCGCACTCGGTCGTGTTCGACCAGGCCGAGAACCGGCTGCACACCGTCAAGGCGGTTCTGGTGGCCACCCTCACGTAGCGGAGCGACACGTCTGAAGCCCGCAGGGCGTAGTCCTGCGGGCCTTTGGCGTTCCCATGGAACGTGACGCGGAGTCACATCTATTCCTGTGTTTGCGGTGTGGGTGGGTTTGCGTCCAGCTGAGGAGGTAGTTAGGTTAGCCTTACCAAACCTGCTCGGGGGGGGGATGTATGACGACCCGGAATTCGGGGGTCGCGGGCTCGGTCGCGCTGGTCACCGGGGCGGCCAGGGGGATCGGCGCCGCCGTGGTGGACGGACTCGTTCGCGAGGGTGCCACCGTCGCCGCCGTTGATGTGGACGCCGAGGGTCTGGCCGGACTCGTGGACCGCTCGAACGGCCGCGTCGTGGCCTTCGTCGCGGATGTGGCGGACGCCGGCGCGGTCGCCGAAGTGGTCGAACAGGTCGAGCGTGGGATCGGGCCCGTCGACATCGGGGTGTCCGTGGCGGGCATCCTGCGGCCGGGGGCGGTGTGCGACACCACCGACGAGGACTGGGCGGACACGTTCGCCGTCAACACCACCGGGGTGTTCGCCGTGTTGCGCGAACTCGCCCGCCGGATGGTGCCCCGCGGGCGCGGGTCGCTGATCACCGTCGGCTCCAACGCCGCGGGTGTGCCACGTACGGGGATGGGCGCGTACGCCGCGTCCAAGGCCGCGGCCACGATGCTCACCCGGTGCCTCGGTCTTGAGGTGGCTCGCCATGGCATCCGGTGCAACGTGGTCTCGCCCGGTTCGACCGACACCCCGATGCAGCGGCAGCTGTGGACCGGCGAGGACGACCTCGCGCGGGTGATCGCGGGGACCCCGGAGCAGTTCCGGGTGGGTATCCCGCTGGGGCGCGTAGCCGACCCCACCGACATCGCCGACGCCGTGTTGTTCCTGGCTTCCGACCGTGCCCGGCACATCACCATGCAGGACCTGTTCGTCGACGGCGGCGCGACTCTGCGCGCCTGAGAAAGGAAGAGCTGACGTGTCCCTATCCGCGCTTGTGCGCCCCAGACCCGTGCACCGGGCGGCCGATCTGCTGGCCGCCTATCTGCCAGGCTCGTTCTACTTCTCCTCTACGCGAGGCGCGCTGCTCGCCGACGGTGTGCACGCTCGGGTCCGGCCCGGCAGCGGAGCGCGGGCATCGGCCGCCGCCGCCGCGCTGGACCAGGCCGCCGCGGCGGGTCTGGCCGAGCCCGTGGTCGTCGGGGCCGTCGGGTTCCGCCCGGAGGCCGAGACCGGCCTGGTGGTGCCGTCCGTGGTGCGGCGCGCGGGTGTTCCCGATGTCGTACGGGCCCCCGAGGCGGAGTCCGGGGTGGCGTGGACGGTCACCCCGCGTCCCGAGCCCGCCGATTACGCCGACGGCGTGCGCCGGGCCCTGGAGCTGATCGGCCGCGGCGACCTGTGCAAGGTCGTCCTGGCCCGCTGCCTGGAACTGACCGCCGACACCCCGGTGTGGGTGCCCGCGCTGCTCGCCCGGCTGGTGCGGGCCGACCCGGCCGCGTACGCCTTCGCGGCCGATGTCACCGCGCCCGGTGATCCCGCGCCGCGCACGCTCGTCGGGGCCAGCCCCGAACTGCTGGTGTCCCGGCGCGGTACGACGGTGGTCGCCAACCCGCTGGCCGGATCGATACCCCGGTCCGGCGACGCGGCCCTCGACCGGGAACGGATCGCGCGGCTGCGGGAGTCGGCCAAGGACCTCGGTGAACACGCCCACACCGCCGGGCAGGTGGCCGACGTACTCGGCGGGTTCTGTGCTGATCTGGAGGTGCCTGACGGGCCCGAGGTGATCGGCACGCCGACGATGTGGCACCTGTCCACCCGGATCACCGGGCGGCTGGCGGACCCGGCCGACCCGGCCAGCTCGGCGCTCGGTCTCGCCGAGGCGCTGCACCCGACGCCCGCGGTGTGCGGGGTCCCGGCGGCCGGGGCGCTCGCGGCCATCGCGGACCTGGAGCCGGAGGACCGCGGCTACTACGCGGGGATGGTCGGCTGGACCGGGCTCGACGGCGACGGCGAGTGGGCGGTGACGATCCGCAGCGCCGAGGTGTGCGACCGCACACTCCGGCTGTTCGCCGGGGCCGGGATCGTGGACGGCTCCGAACCGGCCGCCGAACTGGCCGAGACCGCCGCGAAGTTCCGCACGCTGCTGCGTGCCATCGGCCTGGAGGACGTGGCGTGACCATGGACCATGTGCCCTGGCCTCCGGAGGCCGCCGCCCGCTACCGGGCCGCCGGTCACTGGCGTGGCGAGACCTTCGGGGCGCTGCTGACGTCGCTCGCCGGTACGTACGGGGAGCGGACCGCCGTGATCGGCGGGGACATCCGGTGGACCTTCGCCGAACTGGACGAGCGGGCCCACCGGATCGCGGCCGGACTGGTCAACTCCGGTCTCGCGCCCGGTGACCGGGTGGTGCTGCAACTGCCCAACATCCCGGAGTTCCTGCCGGTGGTGTTCGGGATGTGGCGGGCCGGTGTGCTGCCGGTCTTCGCGCTGCCCGCGCACCGGCACAGCGAGCTGCGGCACTTCGCCGAACAGAGCGAGGCCGCCGCCATCATCACGGTCGGTACGTACGAGCGGCACGACCACGCCGCCGTGGCCCGTGCCGTCGCCTCCGAAGTGGCCTCCGTACGGGAGGTGCTGGTCGTCGGGTCGGAGGAATTCGCCGCGCTGGCCGCGACCGAGCCGCGCGAACTGCCCGACCCCGACCCGGAGGGCATGGCGTTCCTCCAGCTCTCCGGGGGAAGCACCGGGCTGCCGAAGCTGATCCCGCGCACCCACGACGACTACCTCTACAGCGTCCGCGAGAGCGCCCGGATCTGCGGACTGACCCAGGACAGCGTGTACTTGGCCGCGCTTCCCGTGGCGCACAACTACCCGCTCAGCTCCCCGGGAGTGCTGGGCGCGCTGTACGCGGGCGCGGCCACCGTGATGGCGCCACGACCGGACGCGGACACCGCGTTCCGGCTGATCGAGACCGAGCGGGTCACGATCACCGGCGTGGTACCGCCGCTGGCCGCCGCGTGGGTGCAGGCCGCGGCCCGTACCGACCGTGATCTGTCCTCTCTTGAGGTGCTGTTGGTCGGCGGGGCCAAGTGCGGGCGCGAGCTGGCCGAACGGATCGGTCCCGCGCTTGGCTGCCGGTTGCAGCAGGTGTTCGGGATGGCCGAAGGGCTGGTCTGCTACACGCGCCTGGACGATCCCGACGAGGTTGTACTCGGTACCCAGGGCCGCCCGATCTCGGCTGACGACGAGGTGCGCGTCGTCGACCCGGAGACCGGCGCCGATGTGGCCCCGGGCGAGGCGGGCGCACTGCTCACCCGTGGTCCGTACACGATCCGCGGCTACTACCGGGCCGAGGAACACAACGCCACCGCGTTCACCCCGGACGGCTTCTACCGGACCGGTGACCTGGTACGACGTACGCCCACGGGGCAACTCGAAGTCGTCGGCCGGGCCAAGGAGCAGATCAACCGGGGCGGCGAGAAGGTCGCGGCCGAAGAGGTCGAGAACCATCTGATGGCCCATCCGGGCGTGCTCGACGCCGCCGTCGTCGCGGTGCCCGACCCGTATCTGGGCGAGCGCACCTGCGCGTACGTCGTGCCCGTGGCCCAAGAGCAGCCCACCGGGCGGGAGTTGCGCGCCTTCGTGCGCGAGCGCGGCGTGGCCGCCTTCAAGGTGCCGGACCTGGTGCAGGTCGTCGAGGAGTTCCCGGTGACCGGCGTCGGCAAGACCAGTAAGCGCGAGCTGAGGGCGGCCCTGGCCGTACTCGCTCGGAAGGAGTGATGAGTGTGTCCCTGCCCGAGATACGGCCCTATCCGCTGCCCACGGCCGCCGAACTGCCCACGGGGCGGGTGGCCTGGCGGCCCGATCCGGACCGCGCGGCCCTGCTGATCCACGACATGCAGCGCTACTTCCTGGCGCCCTACGCCGGGGCCCCGGTGCCCGAGGTGACCGCGAACATCGCGCGGCTCGCCGACGCCGCCCGTGAGCGGGGGATTCCGGTCTTCTACACCGCGCAGCCCGGCAGGCAGGAGGCCGCGGACCGCGGGCTGCTCACCGAGTTCTGGGGCGACGGCATCGGCGCGGTGATCGACTCCGACCCGGCGGCCGCGGACGTCGTCGACGCGCTCGCCCCGGCCGAGGCCGACACCGTACTGGTCAAGTGGCGCTACAGCGCGTTCCAGCGCAGCACGTTCGCCGAGCAGCTGGCCGCGCTCGGCCGTGACCAGCTGCTGATCACCGGCGTGTACGCGCACATCGGCTGCCAGGCCACCGCCGTCGAGGCGTTCATGCGTGACGTGCGGCCGTTCCTGGTGGCCGACGCGATCGCCGACTTCTCCCGCGAACGCCACGACCAGGCATGCGAGTACGTCGCCCAGCGCTGCGGCGTCGTCACCACCACCGCCGACGCGCTGACCGCCCTGTCGGCGCCGATCCCCGCAGGAGCCGTCCGATGAGCGATCCGATGAACCAGACCCTGTCGCCCGAGCGCGTCCGTGCCGACGTGGCGGAGCTGCTGGGCTGCGACCCGGCCGCCATCGCGCCCGACGACGACCTGGTCGACCTCGGCCTGGACTCGGTACGGATCATGACCCTGGTCGAGCGCTGGCGCGCCGCGGGAGCGAGCACCCTGGAATTCCCCGACCTGGCCGAACAGCCCGAACTGGGCCACTGGACGGCCCTGCTGACCGGAGCGGCCGCATGACCCGCGTCGACCACCGGCACCGGCACCTGGACCGGATCGCCGAGGTCCGCGCGGGCCGCCACGCCGAGAAGGTGGGCTACCCGATCCATCTCCGGGAGACCGAGGTCGTACGGACCACCATGGTCGGGTCCGGACTGCTGCGGGTGACTCTGGGCGGGCCGGGCGCGAAGGGATTCGAGGCCCACGCGCCGGACGAGCATGTGAAGCTGATCTTCCCCGAGCCGGACGGCTCGCTGCGGCTGCCCGAGCGGAACGGCATGATGCTGCGCTGGCCACGGCCCGCGCCCACCTCACGCGAGTACACCGTGCGCCGTTACGACCCGGTCGCGGGCGAGATCGACATCGATATCGCCCCGCACGACGGCGGGCTCGCGTCGGGTTGGGCGCAGGCGGTCCAGCCGGGCGCGGTCCTGCATGTCGCGGGCCCGCCCGGCGGCCTGATCGTCCCGCACACCTACGACCGCTACCTGCTCGCGGGCGACATCACGGCGCTGCCCGCGATCGCGCGCTGGCTGGAGGAACTGCCGCGCGGCGCGCGGGGCTGGGCGTTCGTCGAAGTCGCCGACGCCGCCCAGGAGATCGAGCTGTCCGCGCCCCAGGGCGTCGAGGTGCGCTGGCTGCACCGCGGCGACCGCCCGGCGGGCACCGGCGACGCGCTGGCGCGTGCCGTGACCGCGGTGACCGTACCCGAGGGCGAGCGGGTGTACGTGTGGGCCGCGGGCGAGGCGGGGCAGATCAAGCCGCTGCGCCGGTGGGTCCGCGACGAGCTGCGGCTGGAGAAGGCCGACCACGACATCACCGGCTACTGGAAGCGCGGCGTCGCCGACTTCGACGAAGACGACGACTGAGCCGAAGGCGGCCGCAGACCCACCGGCCATCCGTTCGCCATGCCCTGAAGGCCGCCAAGCAAGGTGAGCCTTACCTGATGAATCATTATCTGATGAATACGGAGTTTCCTATGTCCCTGCGCAGATCGTTCGGCCTCGTCGCTGCCGTGGCGTTGGCCCTGGCCCTGACCGGGTGCGGGTCCTCGTCCTCCGACAGCGGAGATGACACGTCCAAGAAGGACGACAAGAAGAGCGAGACGCGGGTGTTCGCCGCGGACAACGGCAAGATCACCATCCCCGCCGACCCGCAGCGCGTGGTGGCCACCGGCTACGCCGTACCCGTCATGATCGAGGCCGACGCGCCGCTGGTCGGGATCTCCTCCTGGCAGCGCGGTGAGCCGATGATGAACAAGGAGGACCTGGCCACCTACAAGAAGCTCCCCAAGATCGCGGGTGAGCAGGCGGCCGAGACCAACTACGAGGCCGTCGCCGAGGCCGACCCCGACCTGATCGTCATCGGTGTCCCCGCCCCGGTGCTCGGCGACATCGACGTCAAGCGGCTGGAGTCCATCGCCCCCGTCGTGGCGATCGGCCCGACCGTGCCGTCCGCGTGGCGCGAACTGGCCCAGAAGCAGGCCGACGCGGCGGGCTCGCTCAAGCAGTTCGACGCCGTACAGAAGGACTACGAGGCCAAGGCCGAGAAGCTGGCCAAGAAGTACAAGGACGCGCTGTCCCCGTACAAGGTCGGTCACGTCGGCTCGTACGGCGACGTCGCCAAGGGCACCTTCCAGCGCGAGTTCAGCGGGTCCTGGGGCACCAACATCGCCGAGGACATCGGCGCGAAGTACTACGGCAAGGTCAAGGAGTCCGGGCCCGGCTCGCGTTCGGTCAGCGAGTACCCCTCCATCGAGGAGCTCCCGGACTCGCTCGGTGAGGCCGACGTCATCACCTACTCGGTCAAGGCCGACGGCAGCGTCCCCGAGTCGGTCAAGTACGTCATGGACTCCAAGCTGTGGAAGAACCTGCCCGCCGTGAAGGCCGGGAAGACCTTCCCGATCCGCTACACCGAGGCCGCGACCTACGGGCAGGCCATGCAGACCCTGGACGCGATCGACACGTCGTTCGCGCCGCTGCTGGACCAGTGACCGTCGCAGGGCACGCCCCCGAGACGGCGAGGACCAGACGGGCGGTGCCGCAACTCGGCCTGCTCGTCGGCGGACTGGCGCTGCTGGCCGCTGTCGCCGTCCTCAGCATCGGCATCGGCGCCCGCTCGGTCCCGCCCGCCGAGGTCGTACGGGCCCTGGTGGACTTCCAGGGCACCGACGACCATGTGATCGTGCGGGACGTCCGGGCGCCCCGCGCGCTGCTGGCCGTCGCGGTGGGCGCCGCCCTGGCGGTCGCGGGCGCGCTGATCCAGACCCTCGCCCGCAACCCGCTGGCCGAACCCGGCATCCTCGGGGTCACCGCGGGCGCCGGGTTCGCCATCACCGTCGGCTCGGCGCTCGGCCTCGCCGCCGGACAGGCGGGCGAACTGGGCTTCGCGGTCATCGGATCGGTGCTCGCGGCGCTCCTGGTCGCCGCGGTCGGGCGCCGCTCGCCGCTGCGCCTGGTGCTCACCGGCGTGGCCCTGACCGCCGTGCTGGGTGGCGTCGGGCTGGGCCTCAGGCTGATGCTCCCGGACGTCTTCGATATGTACCGGTTCTGGTCGGTCGGCTCGCTCGCGGCCCGCGAACAGGCGCCCCTGGAGCTGCCGTTGGCCGCGATCGGGGTGTCTCTGCTCGGCGCGCTGCTGCTGAGCCGGGCGCTCAACGCCCTGACGCTCGGCGAGAGCGTGGCGCACACGCTGGGCGCGGGCGTCGTCCGGGTACGGGCCGCCACGCTGGCGCTGATCACCGTGCTCAGCGGGGCGGCGACGGCGATCGCCGGGCCGATCCTGTTCGTCGGACTGATCGTGCCGCATCTGGCCCGCAGACCGGCGGGCGGCTCGGTGCCGTGGCTGATCCTCTACACCATGGTGCTCGGCCCGGTCCTGCTGCTGGTCGCCGACATCGGGTCGCGGGTCCTGCTGCCCACCGGCGAGGTGCCGGTCGCCGTCGTCACCGCGTTCCTCGGCGGCCCGATGCTGATCTGGGCCGTCCGCCGCTACGGGGCGGGGGCGCTGTGACCGTCACCGAACCGCGGGAACGTAAGGAACTGCCCCGGCTGCGGGTGGAGCGCCGCACGGTCGTCCTCACCGTGGTGCTCCTCGCCCTGCTGCTCGGCCTGGCGCTGCTCGGGCTCTGCTACGGCGCATCCTGGTCCACCCCCGGCGAAGTGCTGGCCGTACTCACCGGAGCCGAACACTCCGTGGTGATCCTGGACTGGCGCCTGCCACGGGTGCTGGCCGCACTCGTCTTCGGCGCCGCACTCGGCGTGGCCGGGGCGCTCTTCCAGAACCTCACCCGCAACCCGATGGGCAGCCCCGACGTCATCGGCCTCGACGCGGGCGCCTACACCGGCGCCCTGGTCGCCCTCACCGTACTGTCCGGCACCTCGGCGCAGTTGGCCGTCGGCTCGGTGGCCGGTGGTCTTCTCGTCGCGGCGGCGATCTACCTGCTCTCGTTCGACCGGGGCTTCTCTGGGCTGCGGCTTGTCGTCATCGGCATCGCGGTCAACGCGATGGTGACCGCCGTCAACTCGTGGATCGTGCTGCGCGCCGAACTGGAGGTGGCGATCGCCGCGGTCGGCTGGAGCGCGGGCTCACTCAACGGAGTGGGCTGGGCCGACCTGTGGATTCCGTTCACGGTGATCGCCGTACTGCTGACCCTGATGGCCACGCGGGCACACGCCATGCACCAGGCATCGCTCGGCGACGCGATCGCGGTGGCCACCGGGGTCGGGCTCGACCGGCTGCGCCTGCTGATGGTCCTGGTCGGCGTCGGCTGTACGGCCACGGTGACGGCGGTGGCCGGGCCGATCGCGTTCATCGCGCTGGCCGCCCCGCAGATCGGCCGCAGGCTCGCGGGCGCTGCCGGAGTGCCGCTGCTCCCGGCCGCGCTGACCGGTGCGGTGCTGCTCCAAGGCGCCGATCTGCTCGCCCAGATGCTGCTGGCGCCCGTCGCGCTGCCGGTCGGCGTGGTGAGCACCGCGATCGGCGGCTGCTATCTGATCTGGCTGTTGACCAAGGAGGTGGGGCGCGCGTGACCGCACGCCTGACCGCGCGGGACATCACCCTGCGCTACGGCGACCGAGTGGTGTCCACCCGGCTCAGCCTGGACGTACCCGACGGGGCGTTCACCGCCGTCGTCGGCCCCAACGCCTGCGGGAAGTCCACCCTGTTGCGGGCGCTCGTCCGGCTGCTGCGGCCCGACGCCGGGCAGGTGCGGTTCGACGACCGCGAGGTCGGCGGCTACCCGGCGAAGGCGCTGGCCAAGCAGCTCGGGTTCCTGCCGCAGGACCCGCTGGCCCCCGACGACATCAAGGTCCGCCAACTGGTCGGCCGGGGACGGTTCCCGCACCAGTCGCTGCTGGCCATGTGGTCGCGCGACGACGAGGAGGCCGTCACCGAGGCGATGGCCGCCGCCGGTGTCGAGGACCTGGGCGACCGGCCGGTGCAGGAACTGTCCGGCGGCCAGCGGCAGCGGGTGTGGATGGCCATGGTCCTCGCCCAGCGGACGCCCTACCTGCTGCTCGACGAACCCACGTCGTTCCTGGACATCACCCACCAGTACCAACTGCTCGGCCTGCTGGCCAGGTTGCGCGACGAGGGCCGCACGGTCATCGCCGTCCTGCACGACATCAACCAGGCCTGCCGGTTCGCCGACCATCTGGTCGCCATGAAGGACGGCCGGGTGGTCGCCGAGGGCGACCCCGCGGACATCGTGGACGCCGCGCTGATCAAGGACGTGTTCGACCTGCCGAGCGTGATCGTCCCCGACCCGGTGACCGGAACGCCGATGGTCGTCCCCACACTTCAAGGAGAGTAAGTTGACCACCGCAAGCGTGTCGTCGGACGGCGTGTCAGACCTGGCAGACGTGGCAGACGAGTCATCGGGCGGGCTGCTCGCGCTGACCGGCGCCCAGACGGGCATCTGGAACGCGCAGCGCCTGGAGCCCGACTCGCCCTACTACGTGGTCGGCGACGTGGTGGAGATATCCGGCGACCAGCCGGTCGACATCGACGCGCTGGTCGAAGCGGTCCGGGCGACCACCGAAGAGGCCGAGACGCTGCGGCTGCGCGTGTACGACACCCCCGACGGGCCGCGCCAGGCGATCAGCGACGAGCCGGTCGAGCCGCCCGCGGTGGTCGACGTCAGCGCCGAGGCCGATCCCGCCGCCGCGGCGGACGCGCTGGTCCACGCCGAGCGGATGCGACTGGCCGAGGCCTGCCAGGAGATGACGGACCGGCCGCTGTACGCGCGTACCGTCATCCGGCTGTCCGACCGCGAGGTCTGGTACACCCAGCTCGGCCACCACCTGGTCTTCGACGGCTACACCGCCGCGATGCTCGCCCGCCGCACCGCCGCCCGCTACACCGCCCTGGTAGGCGGCACCGAGCCCCCACGGTCGACGTTCGGCTCCTTCGCCGCGCTCGTCGCCGCCGACCGCGCCTACCGCGACAGCGACCGGTTCGCCGACGACCGCGCGTACTGGGTCGACCGGTTCACGCCGCTGCCCGACGTCGGCGACCCCGGGGACCTGGACACCGCCGCCGGACCGCCCGGCCGCACCCTGACCGCGCGTGCCGTCGTCACCCCCGAGGAGACGGCCGCGCTGCGCGCGTTCGCCGACCGCGAGGGCGTCACCTGGGGCGAGGCCCTGATCGCCGGTTACGCCGCCTTCCTGCACCGCATGCTGGGCCGCACCGACGTGGTGTTCGCGCTGCCCCTGATGTGCCGTACGGGCTCGACCGAGCTGCGCACCCCGGCCATGGCGGTCAACGTGCTGCCGCTGCGCGTGACCGTCAACGGCGGGGACGGGCTCGGGGACTTGAGCAGGCGGGTCGCCGCCGCCATGCGGGAGATGCGCGACCACCAGCGGTACCGAGGCGAGGACCTGCCACGCGACCTCGGCGTGCCCGGCGCGGGCGCGCTGCTGCACGGGCGCGGGATCAACCTCAAGGCGTTCGACCTGTCCATCGACTTCGCCGGGGCCACCGGCGTGATGCGTAACGTCGCGGGCGGTCCGCCGGAGGACATGGGCCTGAGCGTCCTGCCGACCCGCGACGGCGGGCTGCTGCTCGGCTTCGAGGTCGACGGCCGCACCAACGACCAGGCCGCCGTCGACGGCAAACTGTCCGCGCTGCGGGCCCTGCTGGCCGGTCTCACCGACGGCCTGCCCGTCGGGCGGGTCGCCCTGACCGACGACGTGGCGGGGCTCCTCGCCACCTGGGCGCCGCCCGCCCTGCCCGGCACACCGGTCGACGTGCCGACCGCGTTCGACGCCATGGTCGCCGCCGACCCCGGACACACCGCCCTGGTGTGCGGCGCCGAGCGGCTGACCGCGGCCGAACTGGCCGACCGGGTACACCGACTGGCCCGTGCCCTGCGGGCCCGCGGGATCGGTCCTGACGACGTCGTGGCGCTGGCCCTGCCGCGCTCGGCCGACTCGGTGGTCGCCCTGCTGGCGGTGATGGACGCGGGCGCCGCGTTCCTGCCCCTGGACGCCGCGTACCCGCCCGAGCGGCTGCGCGAACTGCTCGACGACACCCGCCCCGCGCTCGTACTGACCGCAGGCGCGGTCGCAGGCGCGGGCGCGGGCCCGGGCCCGGTTGACGGGGTGCCGTGGGACACGTTGCTCGACGAGGCGGCCGGGCTGCCCGGCACGGCGCTGACGGCCGACGAACTCGCCGCGCCCCGGCACCCCGAGCACCTCGCCTACGTCATCCACACCTCCGGGTCGACCGGACGCCCCAAGGGCGTACTCGGCCGGGTCGGCGGCCTCGCCGCACTGCTGCACCACCAGCGGTCGACGGTCGTCGCCGAGACCGAGGCCGAGGGGCCCCAGGGCCGACGGCTGCGCACCGCGCACACCTATTCCTTCGCCTTCGACTCCGCGTTCGACCACCTGGTGTGGCTGCTGTGCGGCCACGAACTGCACGTCTACGACGCCGAGACCACCCGCGACGCCGACGCCCTGCTCGCCGCGTACACCCGCGACGGCATCGACATCGTGGACACCACACCGTCGATGGCCGCGCCGCTGGTCGACGGCGGCCTGCTGGACCGGCGGCCGACGCTGCTCGTGCTCGGCGGGGAGGCGACACCGCCCGCGCTCTGGCGGCGGGTCGCCGACTCCGGGGTCACCGCACGCAACATGTACGGGCCGACCGAGGCGACCGTGGACAGCACCACCGCCCCGATCGACGGCGACGAGCCGACGATCGGCCACCCGCTCGCGGGCACCCGGATCTATCTGCTGGACAACGCGCTACAGCCGGTACCGCACGGCACGGCGGGCGAACTGTACCTGGCAGGCCCGCACCTGGCCCGCGGCTACCTCGGCAGGCCGGGAGCGACCGCCGAGCGGTTCGTCGCCGACCCGTTCGGCGCGCCGGGCGAGCGGATGTACCGTACCGGCGACCTGGCCCGCTGGGTGCCGGGACGGGGCCTCGCCTACCTGGGCCGTGGCGACGGACAAGTCAAGATCCGCGGCCACCGGGTGGAGACCGGCGAGGTCGAGGCCGAGCTCGCCGCGGTGCCCGGCGTCACCGCGTCGGCCGCCACCATCCGGTCGTCCCGGCTGATCGGCTACATCGTGTCCGCCTCGGCCAGCCCGGACGCGGTGCGCGACCACCTGGCCGGGCGGCTGCCTGACCACATGGTCCCGGCGGCCGTGGTGGTGCTGGACGAACTGCCGCTCACCCCCAACGGAAAGCTCGACCGCGCCGCCCTGCCCACACCCACGGTGTCCGGCGGCGGCCGGGAGCCGAGCACCGAGCGGGAGCGGCTGCTGTGTGCCGTACTCGCCGAGGTGTTCGAGGTCGAACGGGTCAGCGTGGACGACGACTTCTTCGCGCTCGGCGGGGACAGCATCACCGCGATCACCGTCAGCAGCAGGCTGCGGGCGCGGGGGATCGAGCTGCGGCCACGGGAACTGCTGGCCCGCCGCAGCTTCGCCGCGCTGGCGGCGTCCGCCGGGCTGGTGGAGGACGTTCCCGAGGCGGTGGACGACCCGACAGGGCCGGTCCCCGCGCCGCCGATCGTGCGCGGCCTGCTCGAGCCGCACCCTGACGTGCGCGTCGTCGCCGGGTACGCGCAGTGGACCGCCCTGCGCGTCGACACGCTCGCCTACGACGAACTGGCGGCAGGCGTACGGGCGGTACTCGACCGGCATGACGCGCTGCGGCTCCGCGTCGGTGACGACGGTCTGGAGGTGCTGCCGCGTGACGCGGTAAGGGCCACCGTCGGTGAGGTCCACGTCGGCGAGGCCCAGACAACTGGCGTGCACACCAGCGAGGTCGACGGCGGTGCGGCGCATGGCCGTGCGGCGCGTGGCGGTGCGGCGCAAGGCCGTGCGGCGCGTGGCGGTGCGGCGCAAGGTGGTGAAGGCCACGGCGGTGAAGCCCACGGCGGGCAGGACCGTGAGGCGGGCATCACCGCGCTCGCCCAGCGGCTGGCGGGGGAGCTCGACCCGCTGTCCGGGGATCTGCTGCGGGCGACCCTGGTCCGTACCGGCGACGGCACACCGGACCGGCTGGTCATCGTCGTCCACCACCTCGCCATGGACGGCGTGTCATGGCGGGTCCTGCTGCCCGACCTGCACACCGCCTGCGCGGGCGGCGCCCTCGACCCGGTCGGGGCGTCGTCCTGGCGGCGGCACGCGACCCTCCTCGCCGAACAGGGGGAGTCCGGCGCGCGACGCCCCGAACTCGCCTACTGGCACACCGCGCTGGACTCCGCGACCCGGCTGGGCGCGAGGCCGCTGGACCAGACCCGCGACACCGTGGCCACCGCCCACCGGTCGGTCACCGTCGCCTCGCCCGAGGTCACCGAAGCCCTGCTCACCACGCTTCCCGCCGCGTACCGCGCGGGAGTCGACGAGGTGCTGCTGGCCGCGCTCGTCCTCGCCCTGCGGGACTGGGGCGTGTCCGGTGACGCGATGACTGTCACGATGGAGGGCCACGGCCGCGAACACCTCGACCTGTCCCGCACGGTCGGCTGGTTTACCAGCGAGTACCCGGTCCGGGTTCCGACGCCGGGCGATGTGGGGCAGTTGCTGCGCGCGGCCAAGGAGGCCAAGCGCGGCGTCCCGGACGGCGGCGTCGGCTACGGCGTCCTGCGCTTCCTCGACCCGCAGACGAGCGCCGAGTTGGCGGCCACCCCGCCACCGGACGTCCTGCTCAACTACCTGGGCCGGTTCGCCCCGCTGCCCGGCACCGGATGGCGTCTCCCGGAGCGGGACGCCTTCTCGGTGACCGAGCCCGACTCCAAGGCCCTGGAGCAGGTGCTCGCCCTCAACTGCTTCGTCCACGAGGAGGGCGCGCCCCGGCTCGCCGTCGAGTGGACCGCCGCGTCCGGGGTGCTCGGCCCGGACGTCGTAGCGGCCCTGCAAACCGCCTGGGCCACGGCCCTGGACGCGCTGGCCGCGCACGCGCCGCACACCACCGGCGGGCTCACCCCGTCCGACCTGCCGCTGGTCGACCTCGACCAGGCCGCCATCGACGCCATCGAACGCACCGGCCAGGTGGACGACGTACTGCCCGCCACGCCCCTCCAAGTCGGGCTGTCCTTCCACACGTTGGTCCGCGACGACCACGACACCGACGTCTACGTTGTCCAGGCCGTCACGACCCTTGCCGGAGAGCTGGACGAGGACCGGATGACCGAGGCCGCGCGGGAACTGCTGCGCCGCCACCCCGCGTTGCGCGTCTACCTGGCCCCGGCGGGCGACGACGTCGTCCAGGTGATCCCCGCCGACGTCCTCCTGGACTGGCGGCGCGACGACCGGTTCCCCGAGGCCGCCCGCGCCGAGCTGGAGCGCCCGTTCGACCCGGCCAGGCCGCCACTGATCCGCTTCCTGCTGTCCCGCGTCGGGCCCGCCGAACACAAGCTGGTGATCACCAACCACCACGCCCTGCTCGACGGCTGGTCGATGCCGCTGGTCGGCCGAACCCTGCTGGCCATCTACGCCGAACTGGGCGGCGGCCCCGCGGTCCCCGCCGCCCCGCCGCTGTCGGAGTACTTCCGCTGGCTGGCGGGCCGGGACCGTACGGCGTCGCTCGACCTGTGGCGGGACGCGCTGGCCGGTGTCGACGACGCGACGCGGCTGGCCCCCGCCCGTACCGGCACCGGGGCCGTCGTGGAGCGGCCCGACCGGGTGACCGTAGGACTCGGCCGGGAGTTCAGCGACCGGCTGCGCGCCTTCGCCCGCGACCAGGGCGTCACCCTCACCACCGTGCTCCAGACGGCCTGGGGCCTGCTCCTCGGCAGGCTCACCGGACGCCGTGACGTCGTCTTCGGCTGCCCGGTGTCCGGTCGGCCCGCCGAAGTCGACGGCGTGGAGGCGATGATCGGCCAGCTCGGCACCACGATCCCGGTGCGCGTCCGGCACACCCAGGACCAGAGCGCGCGGGACCTGATGGCTCAGGTGCACACCGAGAGCGTCGCGCTGGCCGAGCACCACCACGTCGGACTGCCCGAGATCCAGCGGGCGATGGGCGTCGGCGAACTCTTCGACACCATGCTGGTGATGGAGAACTTCCCGCTGTCCAGCCGGAAACGCACCCCACTCGCCCCCGGCCTCGACCTCACCGGCGTGGACATCACCGACGCCACGCACTACGCGCTGACCGTGATCGTCATCCCCGACGACGAGATCACCATCGGCCTCGGCTACCAGCCGCACGCCTTCACCGCCCAGACCGTACGGGACTACGGCCGCTGGCTGCACCACCTCCTGCGGGAGATCACCGACGACCCGGCGCGACCCGCGATCGCCCTGCCCGTGCTCGACTCCGACGAGCGGGAGCGCGTGCTGCGCACCGGCACCGAGGTCGTCCCCGCCAGGGCCCGTGGCCACTGGCTGGAGGAGTTCGCGGCCTGGGTGGGCCGTAAGCCCGACGCCGAGGCCCTGGTCTGCCGCGACCGCAGCCTCAGCTACGCCGAACTGGACCGCCAGGCCAACCGGCTCGCCCACGCGCTCATCGCGCACGGAGTGCGGCCGCAGGACCCGGTCGCGGTCCTGCTCGGGCGCGATGTCGAGATGACGGTGGCGCTGTTCGGTGTGGCCAAGGCGGGTGCGGTGTACGTGCCGTTGGACGCGAGTTATCCGCGGGAGCGGCTGGCGTACATGCTCGACGACATGGCCCCGGCCGCCGCCGTGACCACCGGCGCCGAACTGCCCAGCGAGCGGGAGATCCCGGTGCTGCGGCTCGACGACCCGGCCACGCTCGCGTCCGTACCCGACACCGACCCGTCCGAGGCGCGCGCCCGGCTCACCGATGACGCGCTCGCCTACGTCATCTACACCTCGGGCACCACCGGGCGGCCCAAGGGCGTCGGCGTGACCCACCGGGGCGTACCCGACCTGATCGCGCTCCAGGAGGAGGTCGTCCAGGTCACCGAACACGACCGGTACCTGCACTTCGCGTCGACCAGTTTCGACGTCGCGTTCTGGCAGACCATGGTGCCGCTGCTGTCCGGCGGTACGTCCGTGATCGCGCCCGAGGACGTGCGCGTACCCGGCGACGAACTGCTCGACTACATCGTCGAGCACCGGGTGACCGGAGTGAACCTGCTGCCGTCGTTCCTGGCCGCGATGCCCGACGACCGTACCGTCCACCCCGACGTGTTCTTCGTCGTCGGCGCCGAACGCCTCGACCCCGAACTGGCACGGCGCTGGGGCACCGGCCGCCGCGCGCTGTTCAACGCCTACGGGCCGACCGAGGTCACCATCAACTCCGTGACCTGGCAGTACGATCCGGACGACACCGGACCGCTGCCGATCGGCCGCCCCGACCCGGGTGTCCGCGCGTACGTACTCGACGGCGGGCTGCAGCCGGTCGGCATCGGTGTGACGGGGGAGCTGTACCTCGCGGGACCGAGCCTGGCCCGTGGCTATCTGGGCCGCCCCGGTCTGACCGCCGCCGCGTTCGTGGCCGACCCGTACGGCCCGCCCGGTGAGCGGATGTACCGCACCGGCGACCTGGTGCGGTGGCGGCCCGACGGGCAGCTGGTGTTCCTCGGCCGCGCCGACCACCAGGTCAAGGTCCGTGGCTTCCGCGTCGAGCTGGGCGAGATCGAGTCCACGCTGACCCGCCACGCCGACGTACGGGCGTGCGCGGTGATCGTGCGCGACGGCAGGCTGATCGGCTATGTCATCCCGACCGACGGCGCCGACCTGGACACCGCGCGGCTGCGCGAGCACCTGGCGGCGGAGCTGCCGGACCACATGGTGCCGACCGCGCTCGTGCCGATCGACCGGCTGCCGCTGACCCCCGGCGGCAAGCTTGACCCGGAGGCGCTGCCCGACCCCGAGACCAGCACGGCCGCGCGGCGCGGGCCCGCCACCGAGGCGGAAGCGGTGCTGCTCGGCGTGTTCCGGGACGTCCTGGGCACCGACGCGATCGGCCCCGACGACGACTTCTTCGCGATCGGCGGGGACAGCATCGTGTCGCTTCAGGTGGTGTCGCGGGCCCGCCGCCAGGGCCTCGGCCTGACCGCGCGCGACGTGTTCGAGGGCGCGACGGTCGCCGGGATCGCGGCACGGGCCAGCGCGCTCGGCGGCGACGAGGCACCCGCAGTCGGGGACGCGCCGTTGACCCCGATCATGCGCGACCTGCTGCGCCGTGCCCCCGGTAGCGCGGCGGACGGGTTCTGCCAGTGGGTGGAGGTCTGCGTACCAGCGGGCGGTGATGAGCCGACCTGGCGGGCGGTACTCGACGCGGTCCTGGCCCGGCATGACGTGCTGCGCGCCCAACTGGCCGGCGACACCCTGCACATACCGGCGGTCGGCGCGGTGACCTCGGCCGACGTGCTGACCTGCGTACGCGCGGGGGAGGGGGAGGGTGCGCAGGCGGCGGATGCCCCACAGGCGGGCGCCCCACAGGCGGGCGCCCCACACGCGGACGCCCCGACCGCCGTGGACGGGCTGCGGGAACTGGTCGACGCCCAAGTCGCCGCCGCCCGCGCGTCGATGGACCCGCGCACCGGGCCGATGCTGCGCGCGGTGTGGGTGGACGCGGGGCCCGCACGGCCCGGCAGGCTGGTGCTGGTCGCGCACCACCTGGTCGTCGACGGGGTGTCCTGGCGCATCCTGCTGGACGACCTGGAGCACGCCTACGCGGGTGGCTCGCTGGCCCGGCACGGCCAGTCGTTCCTCGGCTGGGCGCGCACGCTGAGCGACGCCGACCGGCGGGCCGAACTCCCGCACTGGCGACGCATGACCGCCACACCGGCGCTCGCCCCGCCGCTCGACCCCGCGCGGGACACCGTGGCCACCGCGGCGCACCACGAGATCCGGCTCGACGCCGACGCGACCCGCGCCCTGATCACTACGCTGCCCGCCGCCTACCGCACCACACCGGACGCCGTGCTGCTCACCGCGCTCGCCCAGGCGGTAGGGGCCTGGCGCGGGACGCCCGAGCTGCTGGTCGCGCTGGAGAGCCACGGCCGCCCGCCCCAGGTCGACCTGTCCCAGACCGTCGGCTGGTTCACCGCCGTCCACCCCGTACGGCTCACCGCGGACGACGACGTCAAGGCGGTCAGGGAGCGGCTACGGGCCCAGGGCGACGGCCTCGGCTACGGCATCCTCACCGCGAGGGGCCAACTCGACCCCGTACAGCCGGAGATCGCCTGGAACTACCTCGGGCAGTTCCCCGGCGCCCCGGCGACGGAGACACCGTGGCAGGCGGCACCGGACGCCGATCCGCTCGGCTCGGGCGGGTCCGACGCGCTGCCCCTGCCGCACAGCCTGATGGTCAACGCCCTGGTGCGCGACGACGCGCTCGGGGTACGGATCACCTGGCCGTCCGCGCTGTTCACGGCCGACGCGATCGAAGAGCTGGCCGCGCACCTGCGCACCGCGCTCGTCCGTACCGCCGCCGCACCGGAGGTCAGCGGGCTCGACCGGGACCACCCGGTCGCCGACGTACAGCCGCTCACCCCGCTGCAGGAGGTGATGCTGCGGCACTCGCGTACCGAGCGCCCCGACCCGTACACCGTGCAGTCGACGTTCTCGCTGGCCGGGCCGCTCGACATCGACGCCCTGCACGCCGCTGGCGGCGACCTGCTGGCCCGGCACCCGAATCTGGGCGCCGTGTTCCCCGCCGACCTGGCGGTGATCCCGGAATCGCCCCGGCCGGACTGCCGCGTGGTCGACGGACCGGCCGACGAGGCGCTGGCCGCCGACCTCGCCGAGCCGTTCGACCTCACCGAGGGACCGCTCATCCGCCTGACCGTGATCCGGCACCGCCCCGAGCGCGCCGACCTCGTCATGACCAGCCATCACGTACTCTCCGACGGCTGGTCGGCGCCCCGCATCCTCACCGAGCTGTTCGCCCTCTACACCGCACGGGTCAGCGGTACGCCCGCGGACCTGCCCGCCCCCGTACCGTTCGGCGACTATCTGCGCTGGCGCGCCGACCACGAGCCGGATCTCGCGGTCTGGGCCGCCGAGTTGGAGGGGCTGCCGGAGGGCGACTACCTGAGCGGTGGCGTCGCCGAGCCCGGTCCGGCCTGGCAGGATCCCACGCTCATCGAGTTCGACGCCGCGCTGGTGGCCGACCTCACCCAGCTCGCCGCGCGGCGCGGCCTGACCCGCAACACGCTGGTGCAGGGCGCCTGGTCGGTGCTGCTCGCGCGGCGCTCCGGCCGGACGGACGTCTGTTTCGGGGCCATGGTCGCCTGCCGTCCCCCGGAGCTGGCCGGTGTCGAGGAGATCATCGGCTTGCTGGCCAACACCGTGCCCGTACGAGCCCGGCTCGGCGGCACATTCGCCGACACGCTCGCCGACCTGCAGACCAGGCAGCGGGCGCTGGGCGAGCACCAGCACGTCGCCCTGCCCGACCTGGAACAACTCACCGGACGGCACCGGCTGTTCGACAGTCTCGTGGTGTTCGAGAACTACCCGGTCGACCCGGACCGGCTGCGCGAACCCGCCCCCGGGCTCACGGTCGTCGGCACCCGCTTCCGCGAGTCGACCCACCACCCGGTGACCCTGACCGTCATGCCGGACGGCGACGGCTGGACCGGCGTGCTGGCCCACCGGGCCGGGGTCGATGTCGAGGGGCTCGCCGAGGAACTGCTCGACCTGCTCCGCGCCTTGGGCGGCCACCTCGACCACGACGTACGCGACCTTCTGGAGATCCGATGAGTGCCAGGGAAGCCGCGCCACCGGCCGAACGGGTCGACGGCCAGTTGCTGCGCATCGCGTTCATCCTGGTGCTCGGCACGTTCATGGCCACGATCGACGCCACCATCGTCAGCGTCGGAATCGACACGCTGGCGGGCGAGTTCGGCGCGTCCGTCGCCGAGATCCAGTGGGTCAGCACCGCCTACCTGCTGGCCGTCGTCGCCGCCGTGCCCGCGTCCGGCTGGCTGTCCGACCGGTTCGGCGGGCGGCGGACCTGGCTCGTCGCCGTGGGGGTGTTCCTGCTCGGTTCGCTGCTGTGCGCGCTGGCCTGGTCGGTGACCAGCCTGGTCGTGTTCCGGGTGATCCAGGGCCTCGGCGGCGGGCTGCTGCCCGCGACCGGGCAGGCGCTGCTGGCCCGTGTCGCGGGACCCGGGCGCACCGGACGGGTGATCAGCGTCGTCGCCGTCGTGCCGCTGCTGTCGCCGGTGCTCGGCCCGGTGGTCGGCGGCTCCATCCTCGGGGTCGCGCCGTGGCCCTGGCTGTTCCTGGTCAACCTGCCGGTCGGGCTCGTCGCCGTCCTGCTGGCGCGCCGCCATGTGCCCGTGGTGCCGCCGTCGACGCGGCGTACGGCGTTTGACCTGCGGGGGGCCGCCCTGCTCTCGCCTGGCCTGGCCGTGCTGGTGTACGGGCTGACCGAGGTCGCCCACGGCCGTACGCTCCCGGCCACGATCGGCGTGGCGGCGGGCCTCGCCATGCTGGCGGCCTTCTTTGTGCACGGGCTGCGGACCCGCCACACCCCGCTGGTCGACCCCCGGCTGTTCACCCGGCCGCCGTTCGGCGCCGCCGCCCTCGCGCTGCTCGTCCTGGGCGCGTCGGTGTTCGGCACGATGTTCCTGCTGCCGCTGTACTTCCAGACCGGCCGTGACCTGTCGGCATGGGAGGCCGGGCTGCTGCTCGCCCCCCAGGGCCTGGGCGCGGTCGCCGGGTCGGTCCTGGTGAACCGCACCATCGACAAGGTCGCGCCCCGGACCCTGGTGGTCACCGGCATCGTGCTGATCCTCGCCGGTACCGTCCCGTTCACCCAGCTCGACCACGCGCCCACGGACCTGGTGATCGCCTCGGCGCTCGTGGTCCGCGGGATCGGGATGGCCATGATCGGCGCGCCCGTGATGAACATCGTCTACAGCCGCATCGAACCCGAGCACCTGCCCCGCGCGTCCGGGGCTCTCAACCTGCTCAACACCGTCGGCGGCTCGGTCGGCACCGCGGCCCTCGCCGTGGTGCTCCAGGACCGGCTGGCCGCCCGTGGCCCGGACGTCTCCGCGGCCTTCGCCGACACCTTCTGGTGGGTGATCGGTTTCTGCCTGCTCGCCGCCGCCGGGGCCACCAGGCTGCCCCGAACCCACGTAGGGAAGTCATCATGACGCACATCCGCCCCACACCGGCCGATCTCGCCACCGCCCGCCCGCTGCCCGCACGGCCTGATCGTGCGTCGGCCGCCCGTCCCCTGCCCGCACCGGGCGGTCCGGCCACCGCCCGTCCGCTGCCCACGCCAGCCGATCTGGCCACCGCCCACCCGCTGCCCGCACCGGCCGATCTCGCCGCCGCCCACCCTCTGTCCCAGGCGGCAGCCGAAGCCATCGCCGAGCACCGCGAGACCGTGGCCGCCGTACTCGCCCGCCGCGACCCCCGTCTGCTCGTGGTCGTCGGCCCCTGCTCGGTCCACGAAACCACCGCCGCACTGGAGTACGCGGCCCTGCTCGCCACCGCCGCCAGGCGCCTCGCCGACGACCTGGTCATCGTCTTCCGCGCCTACCTGGAGAAGCCCCGCACCATCACCGGCTGGACCGGCCTGCTCGCCGCCCCCACGCTGGACGACAAGGGCGACCTGGCGACCGGACTGAACGTCGGCCGGTCCTTCCTGACCGAGGCGGCCGCCACCGGACTGCCCCTCGCGTACGAATGCGTCGACCCGGCCCTCGCCCCGTACGTGGCCGACACGGTGTCCTGGGCGGCCATCGGCGCGCGCACCGTCGCCAGCCAGCCGCACCGCCATCTGGCCTCCTGGCTTCCGATGCCGGTCGGCATGAAGAACTGCGTCTCCGGCAGCACCGACACCGCGATCGCCGCCATCCAGGCCGCGGCCCACCCACACACGCTGCCCGCCGTGTCGTCCGACGGCCGCCTCACGACCCTGCACAGCACCGGAAACCCCGACACTCACCTGGTTCTGCGCGGCGGCCCGACCCCCAACTACGACCGGGAGAGCGTGGCGCGCGCCCGCTCGGCCCTCGCGGCGGCCGGACTGCCCCAGCGCATCGTGGTCGACGCCTCGCACGGCAACAGCGGCAAGGACCACAACCGCCAACCGGCCGTCATCGCCGACCTGGCCCAGCAGATCACCGACGGCGACCAGTCGCTGGCGGGCGTCATGATCGAGTCCTATCTGTCCGACGGCGGCCAGGACCTGGCGGCGGAACCCCTCCGCCCGGACCTCAGCGTCACCGACCCCTGCCTCGGCTGGTCCCGCACCGCTCCGCTGCTCGACGCGCTCGCGCTGGCGGCCCGCCGCCGGTGACCGGCGCGCCGCGCCGGGTCAGCCCGGACCGGCGGCCGTCGCGGGGGTAGTCGTTGCCGGGGCGGGCCGTACGGGAGCGGTCGGCAGGGTGAACCACACCGCCTTGCCCGCCGCGGTGGGGCGATGCCCGCAGGTCTGGCTCAGGGCGCGAATCAGCAGCAGCCCCCGGCCGTGCTCCTGCCAGGGGTCCGGCTGGTCGGCGGAGCAGGAGGCCGACAGGTCGCCGGGCGGCGCCGGGTCGGGGTCGTGCACCTCCACCCGGCAGCCGGTCGGCAGCAGCTCGATCACCAGCTCCAGCGGCGCCGCCTGAGGGGTGTGCTCGACGGCGTTCGCCACCAGCTCCGCGGTGAGCAGCTCGGCGGTGTCGCGGTCCGCGGGCGCCGCGATGTCGGACAGCGCGGTACGGACCAGGCCGCGGGCCATGGGCACGGCCGCCGGAGTGTGCGGCAGCGCGGTACGCCAGAAGGCGCCGGGCGCGGCGGCGGGCGGGGAGGCGGGCGCGGCGAGCGGCGTGGCGAGGGGGGTGGCGGCGATGGGATGCACGGCGGGTCCGTTCGAGGTGCAGGCTGTCCTGCTTTCAACCGTACGAATGGTAAGGCGCCGTCCGTAGAGGCGGTGGTCGGGGTCCCCCAGGACCTCCGACCCGGAGTTATCGCGTACTCATGACGGTAGTCATAGAGCGGTGATACGTTGCTGTGAGGGAGGTGGCCGCACACCATGAGTCCTTTCACCGGCTCCACGCCCCGCACGCCGAAGTGGCAGCACATCCGGTTCACCGTCGACGACACCGGGGTCGGCACCGTCACCCTGGCCAGGCCCGACCGGCTCAACGCCCTGACCTTCGGCGCCTACGCCGACCTGCGCGACCTGCTCGCCGAACTGTCCCGCGAGAAGTCCGTCCGCGCGCTGGTGCTGGCCGGGGAGGGCCGCGGCTTCTGCTCGGGCGGTGACGTCGACGAGATCATCGGCGCGACGCTTGCCATGGACACCTCGCGGCTGCTGGACTTCAACCGCATGACCGGGCAGGTCGTCCGCGCCGTCCGGGAGTGCCCCTTCCCCGTCATCGCCGCCGTACACGGAGTCGCCGCGGGCGCGGGCGCGGTCCTCGCCCTGGCCGCGGACTTCCGGATCGCCGACCCCTCGGCGCGCTTCAGCTTCCTGTTCACCAAAGTCGGGCTCTCCGGCGGCGACATGGGCGCCGCGTATCTGCTGCCCCGCGTCGTCGGGCTCGGACACGCCACCCGGCTGCTGATGCTGGGCGAGCCGGTACGCGCCCCGGAAGCCGAACGGATCGGCCTGATCAGCGAGCTCACCGACGAGGGCCGCACCGACGAACGGGCCGCCGAACTAGCCCGCCACCTGGCCGAAGGCCCCGCGCTCGCCTACGCGCAGACCAAGGCGCTGCTCACCGCCGAACTGGACATGCCGCTCGCCACCGCCATCGAACTGGACGCCGCGACCCAGGCTCTGCTGATGCACGGCGAGGACTACGCGGAGTTCCACGCGGCGTTCACCGAGAAGCGCCCGCCCAAGTGGCAGGGCAGGTAGCGGCCATGCGGGCAGCGACCACGCGGACGGCGACCACGCGGCCGGCGACCACGCGGGGAACGGCGCTACGGGTGGCGGTCATCGGCGGCGGCCCCGGCGGCCTCTACGCGGCGGCGCTCCTCAAACGCCTGGAACCACGACGCGAGATCACCGTCTGGGAGCGCAACGCCCCCGACGACACGTTCGGCTTCGGCGTCGTCCTCTCCGACGAGACCCTCGGCGGCATCGAACACGCCGACCCGGTCGTCTACGCCGCGCTCCAGGCGGAGTTCGTCCGCTGGGACGACATCGACATCGCGCACCGCGGCCACCGGCACACCTCGGGCGGCCACGGCTTCGCCGCACTCGGCCGCCGCCGTCTCCTGGCGGTCCTGCACGAGCGCTGCCGCCAGCTCGGTGTCGACCTCCGCTTCCGTGCCGAGGCCCCACCGGCGGCCGAACTCTCCACCACGTACGACCTGGTGATCGCCGCCGACGGCGTCCACAGCGCCACCCGGGAAGCGCACGCCGATGCCTTCGGCCCGCGCATCGAGGAACACCGCTGCCGCTACATCTGGCTGGCCGCCGACTTCGCCTTCGACGCCTTCCGCTTCGAGATCGCCGAGACCGAGCACGGCGTCATGCAACTGCACGGCTACCCCTATTCCGCGACCGATTCCACCGTCATCGTCGAGATGCGCGAAGAGGTGTGGCGGGCGGCCGGGTTCGCGGAGCTGGACGAGGCGGAGTCGGTCGAGCGCTGCGCCAAGATCTTCGCCGACGCCCTCGGCGGCCGCCCCCTCAGGTCCAACGCCTCCAGCTGGATCACCTTCCGTACGGTCGTCAACGACCACTGGTCCCACGGAAACACGGTCCTCATCGGGGACGCCGCCCACACCGCCCACTTCTCCATCGGCTCCGGTACGAAGCTGGCCGTCGAGGACGCCCTGGCCCTGGCCGCCTGCGTCGAGGAGCGGCACACGCTGCCCGAGGCACTCGCCGCCTACGAAGCCGAGCGCCGCCCCGTGGTCGCCTCGACCCAGCGCGCGGCCCGCGCCAGCCTCCAGTGGTTCGAGGAGATCGCGCGCTACACCGACCAGCCACCACGCCAGTTCGCCTTCAACCTGCTCACCCGCAGCCGCCGCGTCACCCACGACAACCTACGGCTGCGCGATGCCGCGTTCACCACAGCCGTGGAGCGGGAGTTCGGCTGCCCGCCCGGTACACCGCCCATGTTCACCCCCTTCCAGCTACGCGAACTGCGGCTGCGCAACCGCGTCGTGGTGTCCCCGATGGACATGTACTCCGCCACCGACGGCGTACCGGGCGACTTCCACCTCGTCCATCTGGGCGCCCGCGCCCTCGGCGGCGCGGGCCTGGTCATGACCGAGATGGTGTGCGTCAGCGCCGAGGGCCGCATAACCCCCGGCTGCGCCGGGCTCTACACTCCCGAACAGGCGGACGTCTGGAGCCGGATCGCCGCCTTCGTCCATACCCAGGCGCCGGGCACCGCCATCGGGGTCCAGCTCGGGCACTCGGGACGCAGGGGCTCGACCCGGCTGATGTGGGACGGCATCGACGAGCCACTGCCGAGCGGCAACTGGCCGCTGGGCGCCGCCTCCCCGATCCCGTACAAGCCGACCAGCCAGACCCCGTACGAACTCACCCGCGACGGACTCACCGAGATCCGCGAGCAGTTCGCCGCCGCGGCCTGGCGGGCCGCCCGCTGTGACTTCGACCTCCTCGAACTCCACTGCGCCCACGGCTATCTGCTGTCCAGCTTCCTCTCCCCGCTGACCAACAGGCGCACCGACGCCTATGGAGGTTCCCTGGAGGCCCGGCTGCGCTTCCCGTTGGAGGTCTTCGACGCCGTACGGGCGATCTGGCCGGAGCACAAGCCGATGACGGTCCGTATCTCCGCCACCGACTGGGCCGACGGCGGCACCACCGCCGAGGACGCCGTACGGATCGCCCGGGCCTTCGCCGCGCACGGCGCCGACGCCATCGACGTCTCCACCGGTCAGGTCGTCGCCGATGAACAGCCCGCCTACGGACGCTCCTACCAGACCCCGTTCGCCGACCGGATTCGCCACGAGAGCGGCATCCCGGTGATCGCGGTCGGCGCCATCTCCTCCTGGGACGATGTCAACTCCCTGATCCTGGCAGGCCGTACCGACCTGTGCGCGCTGGCCAGGCCGCACCTGTACGACCCGCACTGGACCCTGCACGCGGCGGCCGAACAGGGCTACACCGACGTCGAGTGGCCGCTTCCGTACCGGGCGGGCAGCAGGCCACCGCAGACCGGCCGCACGGATGCCCCGAAACCACGGCTCACCCTGGACACTGCCCGCGACGACACCGCACCGGACGCCTAAGGGGACGCCTCACGCGGCGGAACGCCTCACGCCGAGGAAGCCCGCCGCACGAACTCCGCCCCCGCGTCCCGCAGCCGCTCATGCAGCCGCGCGAACACCTCCGCCGAGCGCCCACCCGGCCACCCCTCCGGCAGCAGCTCGGCAGGCAGCCCCGGATCGGCGTACGGCAGATGCCGCCAGGAGTCCAGGGCCAGCAGATAGTCCCGGTAGGCGTCCTCGGCCGGAGTGTCATCGCGCGCCTCCCAGGCACGCAGCACCGGCTCCTGGTGGGCCAGGAACCGCTCGTGCAACTCGGCGATGGCCGCCAGGTCCCACCAGCGCGCCACCGCCTCCGCCGTCGCCGTGAACCCCAGGTGCTCGCCCCGGAACAGGTCGACATACGGATCGAGCCGCAGCCGCCGCAGCGTGTGCCGGGTCTCGTCGTACAGCCGGGCGGGCGCGATCCACACGCCGGGCGCCGCCGTGCCGAAGCCCAGGCCGGACAGCCGCGAGCGCAGGACGTGCCGCTTGCTGCGCTCTGACTCGGGCACCGAGAAGACGGCCAGCACCCAGCCCTCGTCGAGCCGGGGCCGCGTCGCCGCGTAGATGCGCCGGTCGCCGTCGTCGAGGAGCTGGCGGGCGTCGTCCGACAGCGCGTACCCGGCCGCGCCGCGCTCCGTACGCTCCGGCACCAGCAGCCCGCGCCGCTTGAGCCGGGACACCGACGACCGTACCGACGGCGCGTCCACACCGACCGCCCCGAGCAGCCGGATCAGCTCAGCCACCGCCACCGAACCCGTCGGCTCACCGGACGCGGGCGAACGGCGCCCGTAAGCGCCGTAGTAGGTGACGATCAGGGATCGCGGAGTGTGCTGGTCTGCCACGCCATTACTCTAGATCGTTTCGGCCGGACCGCCCCTCTCACCTGGTACGGACTCCCGTAGCCGGAACCGCTGCAGCTTGCCGGTGGGCGTACGCGGCAGGGCGTCCAGGAACACGATCTCGCGCGGGCACTTGTACGGCACCAGCTCGGCCTTCACGAAGTCCCGCAGCACCGCGGCCATGGCGTCGCCCCCCTGCACCGAATCGCGCAGCACCACATGCGCCACCACGATCTGCCCGCGCAACTCGTCGGAGCGCCCGACCACCGCGGCCTCCTGGACGTCAGGATGGCGCAGCAAGGCCTCTTCCACCTCCGGACCCGCGATGTTGTACCCGGCCGAGATGATCATGTCGTCCGCGCGGGCCACATAACGGAAGTAGCCGTCCGGCTCACGTACGTAGGTGTCACCCGTGATGTTCCAGCCGTCGCGTACGTACTCCAGCTGCCGCGCGTCGGCCAGATAGCGGCAGCCGACCGGGCCGCGCACGGCCAGCAGGCCAGGCTCGCCGTCCGGCACCGGTGCGCCCTTGCCGTCCACGACCCGCGCCTGCCAGCCGGGTACTGGAACCCCGGTCGTGCCCGGGCGAATGCCGTCGTCGGCGGCGGAGATGAAGATATGCAGCAGCTCGGTGGCCCCGATGCCGTTGATGATCCGCTGCCCGGTGCGGCGCTGCCAGGCCTCCCAGGTCGCGGCGGGCAGGTTCTCGCCCGCTGAGACGCAGCGCCGCAGACTGGACACGTCGTACGCGTCGCTCTTGTCCGGTCTGTTCGGCCTGTCCAGTTCATCCAGCATCGCGCGATAGGCGGTCGGCGCGGTGAAGACCACGGAGACCTGGTGCTCGGCGATCGCGGGCAACAGCTGCTTGGGACCGGCCTGTTCGAGGAGCACCGCCGACGCCCCCACCCGCATCGGGAAGACCACGAGCCCGCCGAGCCCGAAGGTGAACCCCAGCGGCGGGCTGCCCGCGAAGACGTCGTCGGGCTCTGGCCGCAGGACATGCCGCGAGAAAGTGTCGGCGATGGCCAGCACATCGCGGTGGAAGTGCATACAGCCCTTGGGCCGTCCGGTGGTCCCGCTGGTGAACGCGATCAGCGCGACATCGTCGGCCGCGGTGTCCACCGGCGTGAACGGTTCGGGCCGCCGCGCGGCCAGCTCCCGCAGGTCGTCAGGGCCGTCCCCGCCGAAGGTCGTGATCCGCAGCCCCGGCACCCCGGCCTTCGCCAGGTCCTCGACCCCGCGTACGTCACACAGCGCCTGGCTGACCTGTGCGATCTCGCAGACCGTGGCCAGCTCGGCGGCCCGCTGCTGGGCCAGCACGGTGACCGCGACGGCCCCCGCTTTGAGCACCGCCAGCCAGCAGGCCGCCAGCCACACCGTGGTCGGCCCGCGCAGCAGCACCCGGTTGCCGGGCACCACCCCCAGGTCCGTGGTGAGCACCTGGGCGATCCGGTCGACCTGGTCGCGCAGCTCGCCGTACGCCCACCGCTCGCCCGATGGGGCGCGGAAGACTGTGCGGTCCGCGCCGAACCGCTCTACCGTGCGGTCCAGGAGCTCCACGCCGCAGTTCAGGCGGTCGGGGTACGCCAGCTCGGGCAGGTCGAAGACAAGCCGGGGCCATTGCTCCACGGGCGGCAGATGGTCCCGGGAGAAGGTGTCGGCGTGGGCGGAGGCAGTGAGGGGTGTCAGCTCCATGTTCGCCCCTTAGGTGTGGTGGGGTCGCGCATCGAGCGTATCGTGATGGTGACGGCAGTCAACAGTTCGCGATACAGAGCGGTACGGAGGGGTGTCGATGTCGGCCTTCGCGCTGGAACCGAAGGAGCGGGCCTGGTGCGAGGAACTGCGCACCCTCGCGGCCGACACCCTGCGTCCCCTGGCCGAGCGGGGCGAACCGGGGCGGATCAACCGGCCCCTGATCGAGGCGCTCGGTGAACTGGGCCTGCTCGGGCGCCTCTTCGACTCCGGTTCCCTCGACCTGTGCCTGATGCGGGAATCCCTCGCCTACGCCTGTACGGAGGCCGAGACCGCCCTCGCACTCCAGGGCCTCGGCGCCCATCCGGTGCACGCTCACGGCTCGCCCGGGCAGCGCGCGCGCTGGCTGCCGGAGGTGACGGCGGGGCGCGCGGTGGCCGCCTTCGCGCTCAGCGAGCCGGGCGCGGGCTCGGACGCGGCGGCCCTGTCGCTCGCCGCGGAGCCCGACGGCGCCGCTGGCTGGCGGCTGACCGGCGAGAAGTCCTGGATCTCCAACGCCCCCCAGGCCGACTTCTACACCGTCTTCGCCCGTACGACCCCGGACGCTGGCGCACGCGGCGTCACCGCCTTCCTGGTCCCGGCCGACCGCGCCGGGCTGACGGGCGGCGCGCTGGAGATGCTCTCGCCGCACCCCATCGGCACCCTCTCCTTCGACGCGGTCCCGGTGACCCGCGTGGACCTGCTGGGCGAGCCGGACCGGGGCTTCAGGGTGGCGATGGGCACCCTCAACCTCTTCCGTCCGAGCGTGGGCGCCTTCGCGGTCGGCATGGCCCAGGCAGCGTTGGACGCGACCCTCGCGTACACCCGTGAACGGCGGGCGTTCGGCGGCCTGTTGAAGGACCTCCAGTCCGTCGCCCACCAGGTCGCCGAACTCGCCACGCGCACGGAGGCGGCCCGCCTGCTGGTGTACGCCGCGGCCGCCGCGTACGACCGAGGCGAGAGTGACGTACCGCGGCGCGCCGCCATGGCGAAGCTCCTCGCCACCGAGACCGCTCAGCAGGTCGTGGACGCGGCCGTCCAACTGCACGGCGCCCGCGCCCTGCAACGCGGCCACCTGCTCGAGCACCTCTACCGGGAGGTCAGGGCGCCGCGTATCTACGAGGGCGCGACCGAGGTCCAGCGCACCATCATCGCGAAGGAGTTGTACGCATGAGCCTGGAGCGCGTCAATCCCGCCGAGCTCTCCCCGCCCACCGGCTTCTCGCACGCGGTCACGGCCACCGGGTCACGCCTGGTCTTCCTCGCGGGCCAGACCGCACTCGACGCTGACGGCAAGGTCACCGGCGAGACCCTGCCCGAGCAGTTCGAGACGGCCCTCACCAACCTGCTCACCGCCCTCGCGGCGGCGGGCGGCACCCCAGGCGACCTCGCCCGCGTCACCGTCTACGCCACCGACGTCGCCGACTACCGCACCCACGCCCCCGAACTCGGCCGCGTCTGGCGCCGGTTGGCGGGACGCGACTATCCCGCGATGGCGGTGATCGGCGCGGTACGGCTGTGGGACACCCAGGCGCTGGTGGAGCTGGACGGGGTAGCCGTACTGGACTGACCGCCTCAGGGCTGGCCTGTCTCGGGGAGACGGGACCTAGCCTCCAGAGCCGGTGACCGGCACGCCGGGGTTGGTCAGGGCCCTCCCGCCGGTGACCGTGTTGTCGCGGGTGATCGTGACGGGGCAGCTGCCCTGGGCGTAGTTGGTGACGTTGATGGCGTACCGGCTGGGTCCCGAGGCGCCGCGGAGGTCGGATGTGTTGCCGCGGAACGTCGCGCGACAGCCCCAGCCGTCCTGGACCGTATGGGTCTGGAACCCGTCGTTGGTGGTGTGCGTACCGGTGTTGTGCGCGACGAGGACGTCATTGCCCTTGATGTCGACCCAGGAGTCGTCGAAGTGGGCGCCGGTCAGGCCGCTGCCGTCGAAGGTGTTGCCGATGATCCTGGCGCCCGTGGTGCCTTCTTTGATGTCGATGCTCTCACCGCCGATGTCCGGGCCGAGTGTGTTGTTCTCAATCAGGACGCGGTCGCTGCCGTCGCTCGTTCCGCCCGCGCTGCCGACGTAGATCCCCTCGCCCATGCCGCGGCCGTTGTTTCCGGTGTCGTAGACCGTCGAGTTCCGTATGGAGCCGTCTGAGCTGGAGTTCCGGAAGTGCACGCCCTCCATGGCGAGGCCGTGCACGGTCACGGAGTTGATGTGGACGTGGTCCGCGGCGTCCAGCATGATCCCCTTCTGGCCGCCGGTGACCGTGAACCCGCTGAGGTTCCAGTACGAGGCGCCGTTCAGGTGGAGCCCGTAGCCGCCGCGCGCCCTCAGCACCGCACCACCGGAACCGGTGAGCGTGATGGGCGCGGAACCTCTCCCGGAGGCGTACGCCTTGAAGTTGCCTCGGTAGGTGCCGTCGGCGAGCTGGATGGTGTCGCCCGGCTTCGCGGCGGCCAGCGCGCCTTTGAGTTCCGCCGCGTTACGGACGGGGACGACGGCGACGGCCTCGGTCTCGGCGTCGGCGTCGGAGGGGACGGCGACCGACGCTGACCCGGTGCCGAGGAGCGCGCCCGCGCCCAACAGGGCGGCCGCGCAAAGGGAGGTGATCCGATGTCGACGCATAAGGACTCCACCACATCCAGGTGCTCCACGGGGACTGTTAGGAACCTTTCCTTTCTATGGGCGGTCGTGGGAGTTCGCAAGGGGCGTGACGTCAGTGGATCAGCGTGACGGAAAAGAGACCTGACGCTACCTAGCGGTAACAAGCCACGGCGTGCGAGATTCCGCCATGCCACCGGCCGGCGGCCCTCCCCACGTCCCTACGCCACAGCGCCCTGGGTGTTTCCGCATGCCTGTCCGCATGCCTGTCCGCATGTCTGGTTCCGCACCCTTGGCGTGGCCGAACGATGGAGTTCCGCCGTGTCTGGTTTCCGCCCCACCCGTGCGTCCGCACCGCCCCCCGGCCGATCCCGCAGCCGATCCCCCTGGCGCCGCACCGGGCGCCGCGCGGCCCTCGCGCTCTCGGTCGCCCTGGCCGCTCTCGGTACGACCGTCACCGGGGTCGGCGGCGCGGGCACCACCGCCGCCGCGAGCCCCGGGTCCGGGCCCACGGCGATCGTGTCCATGGGGGACAGCTACATCTCCGGCGAGGCCGGCCGCTGGCGCGGCAACAGCCTCACCAACAGCGGCAGCCGGGACGGAACCGACCGGGCATGGACCGGAAGCACGTACGACCCGAGCCAGGTGTACGGCACCACCGCGAGCAACGGTTGCCACCGCTCGGACTCCGCCGAGGTGCACAGCGCCACCGGGACGACCCAGGCCCTCATCAACATCGCTTGCTCCGGCGCGACCACCCAGAACGTCTTCCGGTCCGTGAGCGGCGGCCAGTCCTACAAGGGTGAGGCTCCGCAGGCGGACCAGCTCGCGAGCATCGCCGCCGCGAACGACGTCAAGGTCATCGCCCTCTCGATCGGCGGCAACGACCTGGGCTTCGCGTCCATCATCGAGAAGTGCGCGAAGGACTACATCATTTGGTACTCCTACTGCCACGACGACCAGCAGCCCGTGGTCGACTCGAAGATCGACACGGCGATGACGAACGTCGGCAAGGCCATCGACGAGGTCCGTACGGTGATGTCCGGCGCCGGATACAGCGCCTCCGCCTACCGCGTCGTCCTCCAGTCGTACCCGTCTCCCATCCCGCGCGGCAGCGAGAACCGCTACGCGGAGAGCGGCTGGTCCCGGGTCAACACCGGGGGCTGCCCGTTCTGGAACAAGGACTCCGACTGGGCGCGGGATTCGCTGGTCCCGCAGATCGCGGGCCGGCTGAAGGAGGTGGCCGCGGCCAAGGGCGCGCAGTTCCTGGATCTGCGCGACATGCTCCAGGGGCGCGAGGTGTGCGCCACGGCGAGCCGTCTGGTCAGCGCCGCTCAGCCTCCGTCGGCGACGACGAGTGAGTGGGCCCGTTGGATCGACAGCAGCGAGACGCAGGGCCCGGTGCAGGAGTCCATGCACCCCAACTACTACGGCCAACTCAGCCAAGGGCGCTGCCTGTCCCTGATCTACGCCCAGCCGACCGGCGACTACGGCTGCCGCAACACGGCAGGTTCTGGTACATCTGGGATGTATCTGACCGCACTTCCCTAGGCGATCACAGGGGAAGTCGGCAGGGCTGGCCGCCGAGATCCCCTTTCGGGTAGGTTAGGTATGCCTAACCTAACCTGGAAGGGGATCGGGGATGAATGCTGCGGACGTCCGCACAGCCCAGCCGACCAATGGCGAGCGCGTTCGGAGCGTAGTGGCCGCGGCGGAATCGCTGCTGCTGGTCACCGACGGCCGCTCCTACGAACTGGCCGGTCTGCACGCCCTCGACGGCCGAGGGCGGCTGCGGCTGCGGGTACCGGACGACTGCGGCCTGGCCACCGAAGTCGCCCTCGCACCCCGCGGCATCGTGGCCGCCCTGCTGAAGTTCACCGACATCGCACCCACCGCGGTACGCGACCGCGTACGGGCCCGCGTGACGCTCAGCGGTTGGCTCACCCCCGTCGGCCGGCCCGCCGACGCGCCGGTCGTGGACATGCGGCTGGACTTCGCGCACGCCGAGCTGGCGGCGGGGCCGGAGGCGATCACCGTCGGACTCGACGAACTCACCCTCGCCTCCAGCGACCCGCTGGCCGTACACGAGGCCGACATGCTCACGCACCTCATCGACGTCCACAGCGACGAACTCGCCCTGCTCGCCCGCCTCGTGGACGCGCGGCTGCTACGGGGCGCACCGCGCGTCCTCCCCCTGGCTGTGGACCGGTACGGGATCACACTCCGCCTCGAACACACCCACACCCACCACGACGTCCGGCTACCGTTCCCGACGCCGCTCCACCACGCGGCGGAGGCGGGCGACCGCGTACAGACCCTGCTCGCCGCCGCCCGAGCCTGCCCGCGCCTGGACCAGTCCCCGCTCCAGCCGTGACGTCACCGATCCGGATGTCGGCGATCAGATGTCGCGGAACGTCTCGATCTGCGCGCCCACCGAGTTGAGCCGCTCGGCCAGCTCCTCGTAGCCCCGGTTGATGACGTACACGTTCCGCAGTACGGACGTGCCCTCGGCCGCCATCATCGCCAGCAGGACGACCACCGCGGGCCGCAGCGCGGGCGGGCACATCATCTCCGAGGCCCGCCAACGGGTCGGACCCTCGACCAGCACCCGGTGCGGGTCCAGGAGTTGCAGCCGTCCGCCGAGCCGGTTGAGATCGGTCAGATAGATGGCGCGGTTGTCGTAGACCCAGTCGTGGATCAGGGTCTTGCCCTGCGCGACCGCCGCGATCGCCGCGAAGAACGGCACGTTGTCGATGTTCAGGCCGGGGAACGGCATCGGGTGGATCTTGTCGATCGGCGCCTCCAGTTTGGAGGGGCGTACGGTCAGGTCCACCAGGCGGGTGCGGCCGTTGTCCGCCGCGTACTCGGGGGAGCGGTCCTGGTCCAGGCCCATCTCCTCCAGTACCGCCAGCTCGATCTCCATGAACTCGATCGGCACCCGGCGGATGGTGAGTTCGGACGAGGTGACGACGGCGGCGGCGAGCAGGCTCATCGCCTCGACCGGGTCCTCGGACGGCGAGTAGTCGACGTCCACGTCGATGTCCGGCACGCCGTGCACGGTGAGCGTGGTGGTGCCCACACCCTCCACCCGTACGCCCAGCGCCTCCAGGAAGAAGCACAGGTCCTGGACCATGTAGTTGGACGACGCGTTACGGATCACCGTCACGCCGTCGTGCCGGGCGGCCGCGAGCAGCGCGTTCTCGGTCACCGTGTCGCCGCGCTCGGTCAGGACGATCGGCCGGTCCGGGGCCGTGCGGTGCACCTCGGCGTGGTAGATCCCCTCGGTGGCCGTGATGTCGAGGCCGAACCGGCGCAACGCGATCATGTGCGGCTCGATGGTACGGGTGCCGAGGTCGCAGCCGCCCGCGTACGGCAGCTTGAAGCGGTCCAGGCGGTGCACCAGCGGGCCGAGGAACATGATGATCGACCGGGTGCGGCGCGCCGCCTCCGTGTCGATGGCGTCCATGTCGAGTGCGGCAGGCGGGACGATCTCCAGGTCGCCGCCGTCGTTGATCCAGCGGGTGCGTACGCCAATGGAGTTCAGCACCTCCAGGATGCGGAAGACCTCCTCGATGCGGGCCACCCGGCGCAGTACGGTGCGGCCCTTGTTGAGCAGCGAGGCGCAGAGCAGCGCCACACAGGCGTTCTTGCTCGTCTTGACGTCGATCGAGCCGGAGAGCCGACGGCCTCCGACCACGCGCAGATGCATCGGCCCGGCGTAGCCCAGAGAGACGATTTCGCTGTCCAGAGCTTCACCAATTCGAGCGATCATCTCAAGGCTGATGTTTTGGTTCCCGCGTTCAATGCGGTTGACGGCGCTCTGGCTTGTGGCGAGCGCCTCGGCGAGCTGCGACTGTGTCCAGCCCCTGTGCTGACGGGCGTCACGGATGAGCTTGCCGATGCGTGAGAGGTAGTCGTCTGACATGGCGGCAGGCTATCTCAGATATGAGATGGGGTCGCGCTGTGGGGGGCGTTGGGGTGACAGGTCACCCAAATGCTCGGTATCTAGGTGATATCGGATGACACTGGATCGGGTCCATGCGCGATCTCGATGGCTCTCTTCGGCCAAGGCCCGGCTCGGTGACGGCGGTGCGCGTTAGGTTTGTCCCCGCCAACCGCCAACCGCCAACCGCCAACCGCCGTCCCGGCAACCCGGAATCCCGGTACACAGAGGACAGGTGAACGTATGGATCGGCCCACGACCACCCACCACTGGTCTCCGTCAGTGACGCGTCCCCGAAGCCTTACCGCGCTCCTCGCCGTCGTCGTGCTCGCCGGGATGCTGGGGGCGTGTGCGGAGAGTCCCGAAGGGTCGGAGGGGTCTGGGGAATCCCCGGAAGGGGCGGCCGGGATATCCGTCACCTTCCGCGCCAAAGGTGCGGTGAGCGGCGCGCAGTTGAGTCAGGCCGCGGACCAGATGAAGCAGCGGGCCGACTCTCTGGGCCTCAAGGACGTGCGGAGCGACGTCACCGGCGGTGAGATCACCATCCGGGCCGCCGGCGCCAGCGAAAAGACCCTGAAGGCCCTCGGGCGGACCGGTGCACTCGCGTTCAGACCTGTTGTCGCACTGTCTCCCGGCGCGGCCGGGCAGTGCGAAGACCTGCGGCGCGAGGCTGCCACGCGCGGGGCGGGTTTCGTGGCTGTGTGTGGGTCCCAGGCGGTAGCTGAGGGCAAGGAAGAGGTTCTCGACTACCTCCTCGAGCCCGCTGCCCTGGTGGGCTCCGACGTGGCGGGAGCCGCAGCGCAGCGCGACTCGAGCCGTGCGTCCTGGGTCGTGACGCTGGCCTTCACATCGAAGGGGGCGGCGAAGTTCGCCGACGTCACCGGTGAACTGGCGGGCCAGCAGCCGCCCCGGAATCAGTTCGCGATCGTTCTGGACGATGAGGTGCTCTCGGCACCCTCTGTCCTGCAGTCGATCGCTGGCGGGCGGGCGGAGATCTCGGGGAATTACACCCAGGACTCGGCGCGGGAACTTGCCTCGCTCGTGGAATACGGCTCCCTCCCGGTCCACCTGAACGTCGCCAGCGTGCGGCGAAACCGCCGCTAACGGGTGAGGGTCACGCGTGCGCACGTGCGGGGCTGGTACCTGTGGCAGCCCAAATCGCCCCACCACAGGAGGTATTCCGATGTCACCGCGCCAGCTCATGGGCACAGCCGCCAGCCTCACGCTGCTGCTGTTCGCCGCCCCGGCCGCGTACGCCGCACCCGCGTCACCCGGACTGGCCGACCCGTACGAGAGGGTGACCGTCGCCTCGACGGGCCGCGTCCTTGAGGACGGCACGGTCACGTTGTCCGGCACCTATCGCTGTACGGGGAGTAGGGGGCCCGTGTTCGTGAGCGCATCGCTGGGCCAGGGCGAGAGCGCCGTACGCAAGGGCGTCGGTGGCACCAAGGCGATCTGCGACGGCGCCGTGCGCACCTGGACGAACACCGAACGCACGGAGCCGGGCCGCTTCGAGCCCGGCTCGGCGCACGTCGAGGCCACGGTGATGGAACTGCGCTCCACTGGCGGCCTCCCGCAGCCGTACTTCCACGCGGCCCACCAGCAGGACGTCATGTTGAACGGCTGACCCCGGGTCGGATCGAGCGCCGACCTCGCTGAACGGCGGTCAGCGGTTCGGTGAGGATCGGCGCGTGGCGCGCCGCCCTCAGGCGGCGGTACGCCGACTCATCACGGGTTCGCCGAGCGTGCGGGCGGCATGGCACAGCGTCTGGCCGTGCTCGGCGAAGAGGGCGTCCCGGGACGGGAAGTAGCCCAGGTCCGCGCGCACGGCGCCGGAGAGGTCGAAGGCCGAGCACCCGGCCGGGGCGCAGTCCGTAGCGCAGGTCTGGCCCGTCCAGTCCACCGCGGTGGCGGCCACCGCGTCAAAGAGGGTCTCCTCGCCCTGGTTGGTGAACCCCTGCGGCCGACGCGCCGTCAGCTCCGTCAGCGGCCCGTACAGCTCCGAGAAATCCACCCAGGCGCCCTCCAGGTGGAACTGCGGCCAGGCCAGCACGACCCGCTCGGGAACCAGCCGGTGCAGCCGCGCGAAACGCGGCCGCCAGAACGCCCCGTCCACGAGCAGCCCCCGGACCCGGCTGGGCACACCCGCCGCGCGGGCGACGGCCTCCAGTACGGCCATCCGCTGACTGCACGAGCCGCGGCCGCGCGCCAGCGTCCGCGAGGCCGGTCGCGTGTCATCGAGCGCGTAGACGGGCCGGACGCTGGCGCGGATCATCTGGTGTGCCGAGATGAGGGTCGCGCGGGCCGCGTCGGTACCGGTGGTGGCGGGCCCTTCCTGTCTGGCCTGTCTGGCCCGCCGTAGCAGCGCCTGGATCCGCGGGTCCCGCCAGTCCAGAATCCTGGTCGCTCCCAGGTGGTGGGCAGCGGGCGTATCGCATGAGGATGGCGTCATAGCCGCCCAATCTGCCGGGTGACCGGCGGGCGGCGCAAGAAGATCACTGGGACGCTGGGACAGGACAGTGCGGTCAGGAGGGTCGGGGCATGACCCAGCAGCCGCGATGTACTAGAGTTATCTCGACATCGAGATAACTGCCGAGGCGCACCGCAGCCGCACGCCAAGATTGAGTTTGGCGGTAAGGGCAACCTAACTAAGCCTTACCTTAGCGGATCGGCGGCAAGCCGTGGCGGCAGGATGCGGTGGTACGCGCATACATATGAAGGAGACTGTCGTGTCGGCGAACAGCTTCGACGCCCGCGCCACGCTGCGCGTGGGCGACGAGTCGTACGAGATCTTCAGGCTGGACAAGGTCGAGGGCTCCGCACGCCTTCCCTACAGCCTGAAGGTGCTGCTGGAGAACCTGCTCCGCACGGAGGACGGCGCGAACATCACCGCCGACCACATCCGGGCGCTCGGCGGCTGGGACTCCCAGGCCCAGCCCGCCCAGGAGATCCAGTTCACGCCGGCTCGCGTGATCATGCAGGACTTCACCGGTGTGCCCTGCGTCGTGGACCTCGCGACCATGCGTGAGGCCGTGAAGGAGCTCGGCGGCGACCCCGCGAAGATCAACCCGCTGGCCCCGGCCGAGCTGGTCATCGACCACTCCGTCATCGCCGACAAGTTCGGCACCGCGGAGGCCTTCGGTCAGAACGTCGAGCTGGAGTACGGCCGCAACCGCGAGCGCTACCAGTTCCTGCGCTGGGGCCAGACCGCGTTCGACGAGTTCAAGGTCGTCCCGCCGGGCACCGGCATCGTCCACCAGGTGAACATCGAGCACCTGGCGCGTACGGTCATGGTCCGGAACGGCCAGGCGTACCCCGACACCCTCGTCGGCACCGACTCGCACACCACCATGGTCAACGGCCTTGGCGTGCTCGGCTGGGGCGTCGGCGGCATCGAGGCCGAGGCCGCGATGCTCGGCCAGCCGGTCTCCATGCTCATCCCGCGCGTCGTCGGCTTCAAGCTGACCGGCGAGCTGAAGCCGGGCACCACCGCCACCGACCTCGTGCTGACCATCACCGAGATGCTGCGCAAGCACGGCGTCGTCGGCAAGTTCGTCGAGTTCTACGGCGAGGGCGTCGCCGCCACCTCGCTCGCCAACCGCGCCACCATCGGCAACATGTCGCCGGAGTTCGGCTCCACCGCCGCGATCTTCCCGATCGACGACGAGACGCTGAAGTACCTGCGCCTGACGGGCCGCGACGAGCAGCAGGTCGCCCTCGTCGAGGCGTACGCCAAGGAGCAGGGCCTCTGGCTCGACCCGGCCGCCGAGCCCGACTTCTCCGAGAAGCTGGAGCTGGACCTCTCGACGGTCGTCCCCTCCATCGCCGGCCCGAAGCGCCCGCAGGACCGCATCGTCCTCGCGAAGGCCGCCGAGCAGTTCGGCCAGGACGTCCGCAACTACGTGGACGACGACATGGAGGCGAGCAAGGAGTCCTTCCCGGCCTCCGACGCCCCGGCGAACACGCCGAACGGCGGACCGTCGAAGCCGGTCCCCGTGACCGCCCCCGACGGTTCGACGTACGAGATCGACCACGGTGCGGTGACGGTCGCGGCCATCACCTCCTGCACCAACACCTCGAACCCGTACGTCATGGTCGCCGCCGCCCTGGTGGCCAAGAAGGCGGTGGAGAAGGGCCTGACCCGCAAGCCGTGGGTCAAGACCACCCTCGCCCCGGGCTCCAAGGTCGTCACCGACTACTTCGACAAGGCGGGGCTCACCCCCTACCTCGACAAGGTCGGCTTCAACCTGGTCGGCTACGGCTGCACCACCTGCATCGGCAACTCGGGCCCGCTGCCCGACGAGGTCTCCAAGGCCGTCAACGACCACGACCTCGCGGTCACTTCGGTGCTCTCCGGCAACCGCAACTTCGAGGGCCGGATCAACCCCGACGTCAAGATGAACTACCTGGCGTCCCCGCCGCTGGTCGTCGCGTACGCCCTCGCGGGCTCCATGAAGGTGGACATCACCACCGAGGCGCTCGGTGCCGACCAGGACGGCAACCCGGTCTACCTGAAGGACATCTGGCCCTCCGAGGCCGAGGTCAACGACGTCGTGGCCAACGCCATCGGCGAGGACATGTTCAACAAGTCCTACCAGGACGTCTTCGCGGGCGACGCCCAGTGGCAGGCGCTGCCGATCCCGACCGGCAACACCTTCGAGTGGGACGCCGAGTCGACGTACGTCCGTAAGCCCCCCTACTTCGAGGGCATGACGATGGAGACCACCCCGGTCTCCGACATCACCGGCGCGCGCGTCCTGGCCAAGCTGGGCGACTCGGTCACCACCGACCACATCTCCCCGGCCGGTGCCATCAAGGCCGACACCCCGGCGGGCCAGTACCTCACGGAGCACGGCGTCGAGCGCCGCGACTTCAACAGCTACGGCTCGCGCCGCGGCAACCACGAGGTCATGATCCGCGGTACGTTCGCCAACATCCGCCTGCGCAACCAGATCGCGCCGGGCACCGAGGGCGGCTTCACCCGCGACTTCACCCAGGCCGACGCGCCGGTGTCGTTCATCTACGACGCCTCGCGCAACTACATCGACCAGGGCATCCCGCTGGTCGTCCTCGCGGGCAAGGAGTACGGCTCCGGATCGTCCCGTGACTGGGCCGCCAAGGGCACCGCGCTGCTCGGCGTCAAGGCCGTCATCGCCGAGTCGTACGAGCGTATCCACCGCTCCAACCTCATCGGCATGGGCGTCCTCCCGCTGCAGTTCCCGGCGGGCCTGACGGCCGAGTCCCTCGGGCTCACCGGCGAGGAGACCTTCTCCTTCACCGGCGTGACCGAGCTGAACAACGGCACCACGCCGAGCACGGTCAAGGTCACCACCGACACGGGTGTGGAGTTCGACGCGGTCGTCCGCATCGACACCCCGGGTGAGGCGGACTACTACCGCAACGGCGGCATCATGCAGTACGTGCTGCGCAGCCTGATCCGCAAGTAAGGGATCAGGTAGGGCTGTTGGGCCGCGTCCCCGGTATCGCCGGGGGCGCGGCCCGCTGCCGTTCAGGTCAGCAGTACCCGGGCCCGGCACCGCGACGGCGTCCCCCACGCCGTGCGCAGCGCGCGCGCCTTCCGTATCCACAGCGACAGGTCCAGCTCCTCGGTGTAGCCGAGTGCGCCGTGCAGGTGGAGCGCGGTCCGCGAGGCGGTGTACGCGGCCTCGCAGGCGGTCACCTTCGCGGCGGCGACCTCACGGGCGGTCGCCGCCCGGTCCGTGCCCGCCAGGGCCAGAGCGGCCGAGTACACCAACGGCTGGGCGAACTCCAGCGCGACGAGGGTGTCGGCGAGCCGGTGCTTCACGGCCTGGAACGTCCCGATCGGCACCCCGAACTGGGTTCGCTGCCTGACGTAGCCGACCGTCCGCTCCAGCAGCGCCCGGCCAAGCCCGAGCGCCTGCGCCGCCGTGGCGAGCGCGGCGTACTCGGCGGCGTACTCGGCGGCTTCGGCGACAGCGGGCCCCCGCGCGAGCGGCTCACCGGTGCTGACGACGGGCCGGGCCAGTCGGCGCACCGGATCGGCCGACGGCTGTACGGGGCCGGTGGTCTCCGCGAGGCGCGCCGTGTCACCGTCCACGACCAGCACCACGTCGGCCGTATCGGCGTCCAGTGCGTACGGGCTGAAGGCGGACGGCATGCCGTACGAAGCCATCGTCTTGCCGGACGCCAGCGACGGCAGCCACGCCGCGCCCACCTCCACCCCCCGCTGGCCGAGCCGGTCCCAGAAGGCGGCCGCCGCCACCGTCTCCACCACCGGACCCGGCACCGCGTGCCGCCCCAACCGCTCGAACGCGACGGCCAGTTCCACCGGCAGCGGCCCTAGCCCCTCATACCGCTCGGGCACGGCGAGCGCGAACACCCCCGCCCGCGCCAGCCGCTCCCAGAGCGCACGTCCTGCGGCCGGTTCACCGCCAGACCAGGCGCGCACCACCGCCGGTGTGTCGGCCGCGTGCAGCAGCGTGTCCAGCGAGCGGGCGAAATCGTGTTGCTCGTCGTCGACGAGGAACTTCATCACGGGCGTCCTTCGGGGTGTGCGTGGCGACTCCATCAGCGGCGCCCCTTCGGCAGGCCCAGCAGGCGCTCGGCGATGATGTCCCGCTGGATCTCGTTCGTACCGGCGTAGAGGGGACCGGCGAGGGAGAAGGTGTATCCCTCGGACCAACTGCCGTGCGCGGGTGCGTCAGTGGCCTCGTCGGAGAGCTCGCCCAGCGGCCCCAGCAGATCCAGGGCCGTCTCATGCAGCGCGATGTCCAGCTCGGACCAGAAGACCTTGTTCAGGCTGGACTCCGCGCCGATCGACCCCCCGGCCGCGATCCGCGACGCCCCCGCGAAGGTGAACAGCTGATACGCCCGCGCGCCGATCACGGCGTCAGCGACGCGGTCACGCAGCGCCGTGTCGGCGGGGTCGGCGCGCTCGTCCCACAGCCCCCGCAGCCGCTCGGCGGCCGCGATGAAGCGCCCCGGGCTGCGTAGCGTCAGCCCGCGTTCGTTTGCCGCCGTGCTCATCGCCACCCGCCAGCCCTGCCCGGGCTCGCCGATCACGTCCTCATCCGGTACGAAGACGCCGTCGAGGAAGAGTTCGGCGAACGCGGGCTTGCCGTCGAGCCGCCCGATCGGCCGTACGGTGACGCCCTCCGCGTCCAGCGGGAACATCAGATACGTCAGCCCGCGATGCGGCCGGTCCGCGTCCTTGTCCGGGTCGGAGCGGAAGAGCCCGAACGCACGGTCCGCGAACGCCGCCCGCGAGGACCAGGTCTTCAGCCCGCTCAAGCGCCAGCCGCCGTCGGCCCGTACCGCGGTGGAGCGCAGCGAGGCGAGATCGGAGCCCGCCTCGGGCTCGGACCAGGCCTGCGCCCAGACCACGTCGCCGCGGGCCATCGGCGGCAGGACGCGGGCGCGCTGCTCGGCGGTGCCATGGTCGAAGAGGGTGGGGGCCAGGAGGCTGATGCCGTTCTGGCTGACGCGGCCGGGCGCCCCGGCAGCGTAGTACTCCTCCTCGAAGATCAGCCACTGAAGGAGTGAGGCGCCCCGACCGCCGTACTCCTGTGGCCAGTTGACCGCCGACCAGCGGTCGGTGTGCAGGGTGGCTTCCCACTCCCGGTGGGCTGCGAACCCGTCGGCGGTCTCCAGCGACGGCAGGGGAGTGGCGGGCACCTTCGCGCGGAGCCAGGCACGCGCCTCGGCGCGGAAGGCGTCCTCCGCGGCGGTGAAGTCGAGGTCCATCAGTCGCCCGCTTCCTCTCCGCTTCCCTAACAAGTGTTTGGTAGATTAACGTACGGGATCACAGTCGTCGAGGCGTCGTCTCGTCCCGAAAGAGGGCCGGTTCATGACCAACCCGCACCCGCCCCCACACCCACACCCACACCCGCCCCCGCCGTACGAGCCCGGCCACAGCCTGCTGACCGGCCGCCATGCCGTCATCACCGCCGCCGCGGGCGCCGGAATCGGCGGCGCGACGGCCCGCCGCCTCCTCGAAGAGGGCGCCGACGTCGTCGTATCGGACGCGCACGCCCGCCGGTTGAAGGAGACCGAGGCCGAGCTGGGCGCCGCGTACGGCCCCGAGCGGGTCGCCGCGCTGCCCTGCGACGTCACCGACGAGGCGCAGGTCGCCGCCCTGTTCGGCCTCGCCGAAGAGCGCCACGGCCGCCTCGACATCGTCGTCAACAACGCCGGACTCGGCGGCACCACGGACCTGGTGGACATGACCGACGCCGAGTGGGACAAGGTCCTGGACGTCACCCTCGGCGGCACCTTCCGCTGCACCCGCGCCGCCCTGCGCCGTATGAAGGCGGCGGGCCACGGCGGCGTCATCGTCAACAACGCCTCCGTGGTCGGCTGGCGCGCCCAGAAGGGCCAGTCCCACTACGCGGCCGCCAAAGCCGGGGTGATGGCCCTGACCCGCTGCGCGGCACTGGAGGCCGCGGACTTCGGCGTACGGGTCAACGCGGTGGCGCCCAGCCTCGCCATGCACCCGCACCTGGTGAAGGTCACCACCCCCGAGCTGCTCCAAGAGCTCACCGCGCGCGAGGCGTTCGGCCGGTACGCGGAGCCCTGGGAGGTCGCGAACACCATCGTCTTCCTGGCCAGCGGCTACTCCTCGTACCTCACCGGCGAGGTGATCTCGGTGAGCAGCCAGCACGCGTGACGCGGGCAGCGGCACCCTGTAGGGAGCGGGCAACCCTGTAGGGAGCGGCACCCTGTAGGTAACGGACCAAGGAGGCGTCGCGGCCATGGCCGAGGCATACATCGTCGAAGCGGTACGCACCCCGGTCGGCAAGCGGAACGGCGGCCTGGCCGCCGTCCACCCCGCCGACCTCGGCGCCCATGTGCTCAGGGCGCTCGTCGAGCGCTCGGGGATCGATCCGGGGGCCGTCGAGGACGTCGTCTTCGGCTGCCTGGACACGGTCGGCCCGCAGGCCGGTGACATCGCCCGTACCTGCTGGCTGGCCGCCGGTCTGCCCGAGGAAGTGCCGGGCGTGACCGTGGACCGGCAGTGCGGCTCGTCGCAGCAGGCCGTGCACTTCGCCGCGCAGGCCGTGCTGTCCGGCACCAGCGACCTGGTGGTCGCGGGCGGCGTACAGAACATGTCCCAGGTACCGATCGCCTTCGCGTCCCGCCAGGCCGCCGAGCCGCTCGGCCTGACCGAAGGCCCGTTCCTGGGCAGCGAGGGCTGGCGGGCCCGGTACGGCGACGCGCCGGTCGACCAGTTCCACGGCGCCGAACTGATCGCCCGGCAGTGGGGGATCACCCGCCGCGCCATGGAGGAGTTCGCCCTCGGCTCCCACGAGCGAGCGCTACGGGCCATCGACGAGGGCCGCTTCGACCGCGAGATCTCCGCGTACGGGGAGGTGCGGGTCGACGAGGGGCCGCGTCGGGGCACGTCGCTGGAGAAGATGGCCGCACTGAAGCCGGTCGTCGACGGCGGCCTGCTGACGGCGGCCGTCTCCTCGCAGGTCTCCGACGGCGCGTCGGCGCTGCTGATCGCCAGCGAGCGGGCGGTCCAGGAGCACGGGCTGACGCCCCGCGCCCGGATTCACCACCTCTCGGCGCGTGGCGAGGACCCGATCCGGATGCTGTCCGCACCGATCCCGGCCACCGCGTACGCGCTGAAGAAGGCGGGGATGACCCTGGACGCCATCGACCTGGTGGAGATAAACGAGGCGTTCGCCCCGGTGGTCCTGGCCTGGCTCAAGGAGACCGGAGCCGACCCCGCGAAGGTCAACGTCAACGGCGGCGCGATCGCGCTCGGCCACCCGCTCGGCGCCACGGGAGCGCGGCTCATGACGACCCTGCTGCACGAGCTGGAGCGGACCGGGGGCCGGTTCGGCCTCCAGACGATGTGCGAGGGCGGGGGACAGGCCAACGTGACCATCATCGAGCGCTTGTGAGCGCCTGACATCGAGCGCTTATAGGCACCTGGCATCGAGCGCTTGTAGGCGCCTGGCTTGACTCGGTGCCCGCGGGGCGATGAGTTTCGCCGCGCTCGGCGGTCTCACTGAGTAGCGCCTCAAGAGGCGATGGCCAGCGACGGATGCCAGGCTGAGGTCGGCATCCGTGTGCAGCGTGAAAGGAGTCACTCCATGATCACCACTGACTTTGTGCCCGGCTCACCGTCCTGGATCGACCTCGGAGCCCCCGACGTCCAGGCCGCGGCCCGCTTCTACGGCGCCGTCTTCGGCTGGGATTTCGAGTCCATGGGCGAGGAGGCGGGTGACTACGGCTTCCTACGGAAGGACGGCAAGGCGGTCGGCGCGATCGGCCGGCTCACCGAGGAGGGTGCCAAGCCCGCGTGGATGGTCTACTTCCACACGGACAACGTCGACGCCACGGTCCAGCAGACCGAGAAGGCCGGCGGCACCGTACGGACCCCCGCGACGGACGCCATGGGCGCGGGCAAGTTCGCCCAGCTCAGCGACGCGCAGGGGGCCCAGTTCGCCGTCTGGGAGCCGAACACGATGCCGGGCCTCGAGGCAGCCGACGAGCCGGGCTCGCTGTGCTGGGTCGAACTCATGACGACCGACGCGGAGGGCGCGAAGGCGTTCTACGGTGACCTCTTCGGCTGGCAGACGACCGCGTTCCCGCTGCCGGGCGCCGAGGGTATGACGTACTGGATGATCACTCCGGCCGGGCAGCCCGAAGAGCGTATGCACGGCGGCCTCATGGAGATGAGCGCGAAGGACCTCCCCCTGACCGGTGGACGCCCTTACTGGCACCCGGTATTCGCCACGGCGGACTGCGACGCGACGGTCGCGAAGGTGACGGGCAACGGCGGCACCATCAACATGGGCCCGGAGGACGCGGAGGGCGTCGGCCGACTGGCGGTCTGCGTGGACCCGTCCGGGGCGGAATTCGTGGTGCTCACCCCTGCTCCGATGTGACGGGGCTGAGAGGGCTGAGAGGGCTGAGAGCGGCGAGCGTGGTGGGTGGGGTGGGTGTGGTGAGCGCGGCGAGGTTCTGACGGGTCCGAAGGGCCTCGGTCATCACCCGTTCCACCAGCTCGGCGCAGCTGGGCAGGTCGTCGATCACCCCCGCGACCTGCCCGGAGGCCATCACACCGAGGTCGGCGCGGCCCTCAACCATCGCGGCTCTGAGCATCATGGGTGTGTTGGCGGCCAGCAGCATCTGACTCCAGGTCAGTTCCTTGCCGTGCTTCATCGCCCGGCCATCGCGGGCCAGACGCGCCCAGCTGAGACCGGACAGGCGCCGGAAGGCGGCGGCGTGCCGCACGGCCCGCAGGAGCGCCATGGCCCGGCCGGAGCGCTCCAGCGAATCCACCAGGTCGGTACGGAGCATGCGGTGCGGCAGCCCGTCCACCTTGGTGCTCACGGTGACGTCCTTGACCGACGCGGCCAGGTACCTCGCCTTCACCGCGTCCGGCACCGTGCTGTCCGACGTGAGCAGAAAGCGGGTGCCCATCCCGATCCCGGCTGCCCCGTACGCCAGCGCCGCGACCAGACCCCGCCCGTCGTGGAAGCCGCCCGCCGCGATCACCGGGATGTCCACGGCGTCCACCACCTGGGGCAGCAGCACGGTGGTGGCGACGTCCCCGGTGTGGCCGCCACCCTCGCCGCCCTGCACCAGCACCGCGTCAGCGCCCCACGCGGCGACCTTCTCCGCGTGCCGCCGGGCGCCGACGGACGGGATGACGACGACCCCGGCGTCCTTCAGGCGCGCGATCAGCTCCCGCGAGGGCGCCAGCGCGAACGACGCGACCCCTACCCCCTCCTCGACGATGATCCGCACCCGCTCGGCCGCGTCCCCGGCGTCCGCCCGCAGATTGACCCCGAAGGGCGCGTCCGTACGGGACGTGACCTCACGGACCGCCGCGCGCAGCTCCGGCACCGTCATGGTGGCCGACGCGAGGATGCCCAGTGCGCCCGCGTTCGCGGTGGCCGAGACCAGCCGGGGACCGGCCACCCAGCCCATACCGGTCTGCACGAGCGGATGGCGCACGCCGACCAGGTCGGTGAGCGGGGTGCGGATGCTGATGTCGCCCGTCTCGCTCGTCTCGCCCATCTCGCCCGTCTCGCTCATGTCGTTCACGTCGCTCATCGCCTGGCCCGTCTCGCTCGTCGGGCCCGTATGGCTCGTCTCGCTCATCCGCGGACCTCGCGCTCTCGCAGCCCCTGGGGGTCGATCCGCTCGCGGATCAGCCGGAGTTCGGCCGCAGTCGGCTCCCGGGTGTGCGGGACATCGTCCGGTACGGCCAGCGGGAACCCGGTGGCGTCGGCCACCTGCCCGGCTGTGACCCCCGGATGCAGGGAGCGCAGCCGCATCGATCGGTCCGGCGTCTCGAAGTCAAAGACGGCCAGGTCGCTGATGACGCGCGGGATGCGGTGGTAGCGACTTGCGGAGGATCCGGCCGCGGCCGCGTTGTCGTACCCGACGCCTGACACGACGTCGACCTTCTCGACGAAGACGCGGAGCGAGTGCCGGGGTACCCAGTAACTCGTCGGGTTGTTGAGGGTGTTGACGGGCGCGCCGCGCATGCCGAGGAGCTGTCGGGTCGGCCGTTCCCAGTCACCGATACAGGAGATGTTCTGGTTACCGTACCGGTCGAGCTGGCTGGCGCCCATCATCACATGCCGCCGCCCGGTGGCGGCCAGCGCGAGGTGCTGCCGGTAGGGCAGCCACCCCTCGACAACCCGTGGCGCCTCGCCCAGCGCCGGGGCATCCGCGATGAGTTGGGCCTCTCCGTCGGTCAGGAGCAGGTCGGGGGAGAAGGTGAGCCGCGCCAGCCGGGCCCCGATGGTCGGCACCGTACCCATGGGGGCGGCGAGGATCTCGCCCGCGCCGCGCCAGGCCTCAGCGCAGGCGATGACACAGTACTCGGCGCGGGTGACGGGGATGGCGGTCGTGGCCTCTGGCGGCGTACTCATACGTCCCCCTGCTGGCGCTGGTCCTGGCGCTGGTCCTGGTGGTGGTCCTGGTGGTGGAAGGCCGCGACGGCGGCCTGGTACGCGTCCTCGTCCCCGGACAGGAAGCGGTCGCCGAAGGCCCGCCACTGCTCCGGATCGCGGGCGGCGCGGGCGTAGGCGGCCTGGAAGGCCTCGTCCCGCTCGTAGTCGGGGGCGCAGGAGGTGAAGTGCGCGCCGCCCGGCGTCTCGACCACACCGCTCACGAACGCGCGCTTCACGAGGAGCGTCTGCGGCCCCGTCCCCTGCTCCTTGAGCAGGTCCGCGCTCTCCACGATCCGCTCGCAGGACACGTACGCCTGATCGGCCGCCTCGCAGAACAGGTCGTCGAAGTACGGGTCGGGGCCCAGGTACTGGCCGTTGCCATGGGCGTCGGCCCGGTTGAGGTGGACCAGTGCCGCGTCCAGCCGCAGCGCGGGTGCCGCCATCAGCTCCTCGCCGTCCTCGTACGGCGAAGTGACCGTACGGAGCTGAGGGTTGACGCGTAACACGTCCGAGCCGAGCCCGGCCCTGACCGGCAGGAACGGCAGCCGTTGGGCCGCGGCGGTCAGGCCCCACATGACCATCGCCTCGTCCAGTTCCGTCAGTTCGAACGCACCGCGCTGCCTGGCCGCCGTGAAGTGCGGCTCCAGCGGGATGGAGTCGAGCGTGACGAAGGCCGTGACCAGCCTGCGGATCTTCCCCGCGGCGGCGAGCAGTCCCACGTCCGGGCCGCCGTACGACACCACCGTCAAGTCCCTGACGTCGGACCGTAGGAGCGCGCGGACCAGCGCCATCGGCTTACGGCGCGCCCCCCAGCCGCCGATACCGAGGGTCATGCCGTTCTCGAGGCGGCTGATCACATCGTCGGGGGTCATGGTCTTGTCGCGGCTCATGAGCTGCCCTTCCGGTTCGTGCCGCCGAAGGTGTCCCGGACGCGATCGGCGACGCCGCTGAGGTTGGCCTCAAAGGTGAAGCCCTGCTCGAAGCGGTAGCTGCGGTGTACGTCGACGGGGTCGATGCCGTTGATCGCGGCCTTCGCCAGCCGTAGCAGGTACCCGTCCTTGGCAGCGATCTCGCCCGCTAGCTCTAGGGCGGAGGAGTGGAGTTGCTCACGCGGTACGACCTGCCACACCGAACCGTGCCGATACAGCTCGGCCGCCGTCACGGTGCGCGAGGTGTAGTAGAGGGCGCGCATCAGATGCTGGGGGACCAGCCGCGCCAGATGGGTCGCGGCGCCGAGCGCGCCCCGGTCCAGCTCGGGCAGACCGAAGGTGGCGTCCTCGCTGGCGACGATCGCGTCGGCGTTGCCGACGAGCCCGATGCCGCCGCCCAGGCAAAAGCCGTGCACGGCGGCCACCACCGGCACCTCGCAGTCGTAGATGGCCCCGAATGCCGCGTGGCAGCCACGGTTGGCGCCGATGAGACCCTCGTGCCCGGGTGCGGTCGCGGTCGCAGCCGCAGCCGCAGCCGCGGTCGAGGTCGCGGTCGAGATCGCGTTCGCCTGGCTCCGCGGCTCCTGGATCTCCTGGATCTCCTTGATGTCGACGCCCGCGTTGAAGCCGCGACCGGCCGCCGCGAGCACCACGCACCGAACCTTGGGATCGGCCCCCGCCGTGCGCACCGCGCTGGCCAGGTCGTACCAGCCTTGTACCGGAAGGGCGTTGACCGGTGGGAAGTCCACGGTGACGACGGCGACGCCCTCTTGTGGGGCGGAGGTGGAGACACTCATGAGCGGATCAGCTACCTTTCCACCTAACAAATGTTAGGTGGAAAGGTAGCAGTGGCGGAGACGTCGCGGGAGGTGTCCGTTGGCAGTGACCATCGATCTGTCGGGTTACGTGGCCGTCGTCACCGGCGGCACACGCGGGGTCGGCGCTGGCATCAGCCGGGCGCTGCTCGAGGCTGGCGCGGACGTCGTGGCCTGCGCGCGGAGGCCCCCGGAACAGCCTGTGGCCGCGGCGGGCCGTACGGCCCGCTTCCTGCCCGTAGACCTGCGTGACCCCGAGTCAGTCAGCGCGCTCTTCGCCCAGGTCAAGGGCGAGTACGGCCGCCTGGACACCCTGGTCAACAACGCGGGCGGCACCCCGTACCGGCTGCTCGGTGGCGGTGGCGGTGGTGGTGGTGGCCGTGGCGGCGGTGGCGGTGGTGGCCGTGGCGGCCATGTCGACGCTGACGCCGATGCCCGACACGCGGCCCGCACCATTGAACTCAACCTGATCACCCCGCTCACCGCCTCGCTCGCCGCGTACGGCCTGATGCGGGAGCAGGAGCGCGGCGGTTCGATCGTGATGATCGGCAGCGTCAGTGGAACCCGGCCGTCCCCCGGCACCGCCGCGTACGGGGCGGCCAAGGCCGGACTGGAGAACCTGGCCCGTTCGCTGGCCGTCGAGTGGGCGCCGAAGGTGCGGGTCAACACCCTGGTCCTCGGCATGGTCCACACCGAACTCTCCCACCTCCACTACGGCGACGAGGACGGCATCGCCGCCGTCGGCCGCACCGTCCCGCTCGGCCGCCTTGCGGACCCGTCCGAGGTGGGCGACGCCTGCGTCTTCCTCACGTCGGACCGAGCCGCGTACATCAGCGGCGCCGCGCTGCCGCTGCATGGGGGCGGCGAGCGCCCGGCGTTTCTGGACGCGGCAGCAGCCAACTAGCGGTTATCCGCCCACCACTGAAGGGTTGTCACCATGACGGGAATCTGCTCCGGCCGGGTTGTCGCCGTCACCGGCGCGGGCCGAGGCCTCGGCCGCGCACACGCGCTCGCCTTCGCCGCCGAGGGCGCGTCGGTCGTGGTCAACGACCTGGACGTCGGCCTGGACGGAGCGGGCGAGGGAGGGGAGGGTGGGGGAGTGGGAGCGAGCCCCGCCCAACAGGTGGTCAACGAGATCACGGCGCGCGGCGGCCAGGCCGTAGCCCACGGCGGTGACATCGCTACGAGCGAGGGCGCGGCGACGTTGGTGGCGACAGCGCTGGAGTCCTTCGGCCGCCTGGACACGCTTGTCAACAACGCGGGCTTCCTCCGCGACCGGATGCTGGTGAACCTCGACGAGGACGACTGGGACGCGGTGATCCGCGTCCACCTCAAGGGCCACTTCCTGCCGCTCAAGTACGCCGCCCGGTACTGGCGCGCCGAGTCGAAGGCTGGGCGTACCCCCGTAGCCCGAGTGATTAACACGAGCTCCGGCGCTGGCCTGCTGGGCAGCGTCGGCCAGGGCAACTACGCGGCGGCCAAGGCCGGGATCATCGGCCTCACCCTGGTTTCCGCCACCGAACTGGCCCCGTACGGCGTCCAGGTCAACGCCCTCGCCCCGGCAGCCCGCACCCGCATGACCGAGCAGGTCTTCGCGAGCACGATGGCCGCACCGGGTGGGGGCGCCCCCGATGACGCCTTCGACGCGATGGCCCCCGAGAACGTCTCCCCTCTCGTCGTCTGGCTCGGCTCACCCGCCTGCGACGGAGTGACGGGCCGGGTCTTCGAAGCGGAAGCGGGCCGCATTACGGTCATGGAGGGCTGGCGCCCCGGCCCCACCGCCGACAAGGGCGCCCGCTGGACCCCACCTGAAGCAGGCGAAACCGTACGCGAACTCCTCACAGCGGCCGAGCCCCCTCAACCGGTATACGGCTCAGCCCACTGACTGCGGCAGGTGGGGGCGTGGTGGCCGGGGTGGTGCTGCCCCCGGTCCACGGAACCGCAGACAGCCCTTGCCCATGTCCTGTCCGACCAGCCCCGAACAGCCCGCTACGGGGTGACGCGGTGGGGTCGGGTCGGTGTCGTGGTGGGCCAGTACCGCGTTGGGCACCGGTGGCCGCCCGGTCCGTCCGATGATGGCAGGTCCGGCCCGGGCATCAAGGGCGCTCCCTACGGTCGCGTCGGCTCCGCCGATTCCGCTACCGCTCCACCCTTGACACCCGACCCGGACCCGCGAACGCGAGGTACACCGGGCGGCCAAAAACGGGGCAGCGGGACGGGTGGGGGAGGGGCGCGCGTTTCGCTGCCGGGTGCGGACTAGTTGTTGGGGCGCATGAGGGGGCGGGGTGGTGCCACACCGGCTCAGCGTCTGCGGATGATTGCGGGATGCGAGTGCTGGGGTGTGGCCTGGCTGGGTCTGTATCTGCGACCCCCTGTCGGAGGTAAGAGGAGACTTTGGGACAGCAAGCTGCCTCTTTTATCTGGCTTTTGGTGTCGCAAAGTCGCACTTCACTTCCCGACCTGACCCCACCAGCCCCAGACGTACCCCTCCCGCCCCACCGGTCGGTGGCCGGTGGGGCGGGTGGGTGGTGCCGCCCCGGCTCGGCGGCTGCGGGTGGAGGGACGGGGCGCGGCGGTGGTCGCGGGGATGCGGCGAGTCTGGCCAGCAGATCGTCGAGGTCGGATGTGGTGAACCTCTACCGGAACGGCTGTGCCGCGGCGTTGTAGTCGTAGGCGGCCAGGTAGGCCACAGCACCGCCGCGACCGTACTCATGGTTGACGCGCATCACACCATCACGAGTGGGAGTCCAGGACGGTGAGTTCGTCTGCGGAAAGACGAAGAGCGCCGGTGGCCACGTTCTGGGCGAGGTGTTCAGGGTCGCCGGTGCCGGGGATGGCCAGCACGTGGGCGCCCTGATGCAGGGTCCACGCCAGCCGGATCTGGGCTGGGCTCAGATGATGGGCGCGGGCGATGGCGTGCACCTCTGCGCTGTCTTCGGTGGTCGCGCCGCCTTCGCGTCCGGTGCCGGCGATCGAGTAGAACGGCACGAACGCGATGTGCTGTTCGCCGCAGCTGCGCAGGAATTCCTTCTGCTCGGGTGACGCGCCGACGCCGTACATGTTCTGGACGCAGACCACCGGCGCGATGGTCTGGGCCTCGGAGAGGTGGTGGGGGCGGACGTTGGACAGGCCCAGGTGACGGATGAGTCCGGCCTTGCGCAGTTCGGCGAGTGCGCCGAAGCGTTCAGCGATGGAATCGGTGCCGACGATGCGCAGGTTCACCACGTCGAGGTGGTCGCGTCCGAGCTGGCGCAGGTTCTCCTCGACTTGGCCGCGCAGCTGCTCGGGGCTAGCGTGCGGTAGCCACTGCCCCGAGGGATCGCGGCCCGGTCCGACCTTGGTGCTGATGACGAGATCGTCCTGGTAGGGGGTCAGGGCTTGGTTGATCAGCTCGTTGGCCGAGCGCAGCGGTGAGAAGTAGAACGCGGCGGTGTCGATGTGGTTCACCCCGAGCTCGACCGCGCGGCGCAGCACACCAACCGCCTGGTCGCGATCGCGCGGGACGGCGTCGGCTGCGAACGCCTCGCCGTGCTGGGGCAGGCGCATCGCGCCGAAACCGACCCGGTTGACCGTCAGGTCGCCAAGCTGGAAGGTGCCCGATGCCGCTGCGGTGATCGTCTGTGAGGTCATGGCGAGATGATCTCCGAACGGTACGCTGGACCGCCAATGATTCACACATGAATGAATCCCTTGAGGAGTGGTCGTCCTGGCAGAGCTGGCGTTCTCGACGAGCGATCTGGCGCAAGTGCGGTTCGCCGTCTCACCGATGTGGGAGATCGCGCCCAGCTTCCGACTGCTCACGTCCACCGCCGCGCATCTGGTCCACCGACCCTGGACCGACCAGGTACGGCCGCGTCTGGTTGCCGCCGGGCTGAACCGAGGCTGGCTCTCCGAGCTGATCCCGCTCACCGGCTACGTCCCCGACTTCCCCACCGCGGCCCCCGGCACGCGGGCCCCCACGCTGGCAGCAGACCTGGATGCGATCCTCACCTCACCCTCCGATGGGGTACGCCAGGACCTCGACCACCTGGCCCGCCACCAGGGGAATCTCGGCCCCCGGCTGCGGACCTTCACGCCGACCCGCAGACCCCCCTGGCTAAGGTCATCGAAGAGATCGAAACGTACTGGGAGCTCGCACTGGCCCCCTACTGGGCGCGGATACGGGTAGTGCTGGACGCGGACGTCTTCTACCGGGCTCGCATGGCCGCCGAAGACGGTGCGGGGCCCCTCTTCAACGACCTGCACACTTCGGTGAGCTGGGACGACAATGGGCTGCAGCTGGACCGCCCGCCCCGGTCGGGAGTAAGAGGAGACTTCGGGACAGCAAGTCGCCCCTTTTGTCCCGCTTTTGGTGTCTCAAGTCGCACCTTTACTCCCCGCCATGACCCCACCAGCCCCAGACGCACCCTCCCGCACCGCCCGTCCCACCTGGTTTCGTGCGCACCGGTCACCCCCACCTGCCGCAGTCGCTGAGCCGGTGTCGGACCACCCATCCCCCTCGTGCGCCCCGCAACCACAACCGGTCCGCACTCGGCAGCGAAACGCCAGCCCCTCCCGAAGCGCTGCCCGCCGCCTCCCCTGGGCCGTCCTCCCACGGTCTGCATAGCGGGGACGGGACGGGTGTCAAGGGTGGAGCGACAGCGGAATCGGCGCAGCCGACGCGACCAAAGGGAGCGCCCTTGACGGCCGGCCCGGCCCCGCGACCATCGAGACTAGAGGGCGGCCATCCCCGTACCCTCACGGACGCTGGGCGCCCCCGACACCGCCCATTCCGGCCGCCGCGCCCTGCGTTCCGGGGCGGCCGTCGGGGCGTACTTGCCCTCGTTGGGTAGCCGTGTCAGCCACGCTGGGTCCGCCGCGTTGGCGGCAGACGTTGGTGAGGCACTTGGCCGTGCGAAACAGGGCAGACAGTCACTGTTCGCGACATCCATCTCGTGGCCGCGGCACATCACCCAGAGGTCTCAACTCGGAAAAGCCGGTGGCCAAACCCGTGCTCGATCTTGCCCATCCGAGCGTGAGTGGACTATACCTGTCGGCGTCTGCCTATCTGTTCGACCGGTCGTATCCACACACGACACAAGCAGCCAGCAACCAGCAGCCAGTAACCCCAGCTTCACTCCACCGCGGTGCCGGGGAGGGTCCGGTTCACCGCCTGAGTCCTGTAGAAGGCGAGGACTTGAGCATGGGATCTTCCAATTCGGCTCGGCAAGACCAGGAGGGCCCGGGGCACCAGGAGGGCCTGGGGCGCCGGGATTTGATCAAGCGTTCCGCCGCGGTCGGCCTGGTCGCGATACCCACCATGGGCTTCCTGTCCGCCTGCGCGAGCGGCAGCGGCGACAGCGACGACAACAAGGTCGACAAGGGGAAGAAGACCGACGACAACCCGCTCGGGGTCAACGAGAGCGCGGGGATGGAGTTCGTCCTCTTCAACGGCGGGTTTGGTGACGAGTACGCCAAGGACGCGGTCAAGGAGTACGAGAAGAAGTTCCCGAAGGCGAAGGTCAAGTTCCGTTCCACGACGGAGATCACCCCCGAGCTCCAGCCGCGCTTCAACAGCGGCAGCCCCCCGGACCTGATCGACAACTCCGGTGCGAAGCAGATGGACATGGGCGTCCTGGCGAGCAAGAAGCAGCTCGCCGACCTCACCCCGCTACTCGACGCGCCGTCGATCGACGACCCGGCCAAGAAGGTACGGGACACCCTGCGGCCCGGCATCGTCGAGATGGGGCAGCTCGACGGCGACCCGGTGCTGATCATGTACTACGCGTACACCGTCTATGGGGTGTGGTACTCGAAGAAGCTCCTCGCCTCGCTGGACGCCGAGTACCCAGAGAACTGGGACGACATGCTCGCCGTCTGCGCCAAGGCGAAGAAGAAGGGCATCGCGCCCTGGACCTACGCGGGCAAGCACCCGTACTACATCCCCTTCTCGCTCTACCCGATGATCGCCAAGGTCGGCGGCCGCGAGGTGCTCGACGCGATCGACAACCTTGAGCCCAACGCGTGGAAGCACCCCGCCGTAAAGGCCTGCTTCGAGGCGTACTACGAGTTGTACAAGAAGGGGTACATCCTCAAGGGCACCCCGGGCCTTGACCACATCCAGTCGCAGACCGCCTGGACGGAGGGCAAGGCGCTCTTCCTGCCCAACGGCTCCTGGGTGGAGAACGAGGCGGCCAAGACCATGCCGGACGACTTCGACCTCGCCGTCTCCGCGCCGTCCGGGATCGACGACTCGGACAAGATGCCGTTCGGCACCATGTGGGCGGCGGGCGGTGAGCCCTTCATCGTTCCGTCCAAGTCCAAGAACCCGGACGGGGGCATGGAGCAACTGCGCATCATGCTCGGCGAGTCCGCGTCGAAGAACTTCACCGGAAAGGTGAAGTCGCTGACCGCCTACAACGGCGGCACCGACGGCCTCCAGCTGACCCCGGGCCTGAAGTCGGCCGTCGCCGCGCTGGAGACGGCCGGTGACAACGTGGTCAACCCCCGGATGCAGGACTGGTACGTGGCCCTGCAGAAGGAGAAGATCGGCGTCGGCGGCCTGGGCGAGATGATGGCCGGGCGGCTCACCCCGGTCGAGGCCATCAAGAAGATCCAGAAGTACGCCGACGAGACGGCGAAGGACGACTCCATCAAGAAGTACAAGCACCGCTGAGTGCGTCGGCGGCCGGGG
>NZ_WHOM01000061.1:0-96677 GCF_009739465.1 Streptomyces apocyni | reverse complement strand
ACCGATCCCCGGCCCCCGGTGCCTGATGCGTCTCTTGCGCCTCGCGCCTGGCGTACGGAAACACCGCGGCACCCGCGGGAAGATCGGGGTCGGAAGTCATGCAGCACGGTAAGTACCGTTTCATCGCGGGGTTCTTGGTCGCCCCCCTGTCGCTTTACCTCCTCTTCGTCATCTGGCCGTTCATCCAGTCCATCTACTACTCGTTCACGGACTGGACCGGACTGAGCCCCGACTTCAAGATGGTCGGCGTCGACAACTACACCAAGATGCTCGACGACGACGTCTTCTGGAAGTCGCTCCAGCACAGCCTTACCTTCGCGCTGCTGCTCCCCCTGATCACGGTCAGCCTGGCGCTGTTCTTCGCGTTCATGATCAACGTCGGTGGGCGGCGCCGTAAGGGCGCGGCGATCGCCGGTGTGCGCGGGTCGGGGTTCTACAAGATCGTGTACTTCTTCCCGCAGGTGCTGTCGATCGCGATCGTGGCGCTGCTGTTCCAGTTCGCGTACAACCCCAACAGCGGCGCGCTCAACTCCGCACTGCAGGCAGTGGGGTTGGATAGCATTCAGCCCGACTGGCTTGGTGACCCGGACCTCGCGCTGTGGTGCGTGATGGCGGTGCTGATCTGGTCCACCGTCGGCTTCTTCGTGGTGCTGTTCTCGGCGGGCATGGCGTCCATCCCCAAGGACTTCTACGAGGCCGCGCTACTGGACGGCGCGAGCCGCTTCACCACGTTCTTCAAGATCACCCTGCCGCTGCTCTGGGACACCGTGCAGTCCGGCTGGATCTATATGGGCATCCTGGCGCTGGGCGCCGAGTCGTTCGCGGTCGTTCAGATCATGACCGTGGGGCCGAGCGGGGGCGGACCCGACTACTCCACCATCGTGATGCCGCTGTACGTCTACCAAAAGGCCTTCCGGGACGGTCAGGCCGCCTACGCGACAACGATCGGCGTCGCCCTGCTCCTCGTGACGCTGCTCTTCGCGGCGATCGTGATGCGGCTGGGTCGGCGCGAGCGGCTGGAGTACTGATGAAGACCACCAACATCGAGCCCACCGACGCTGACTCGGACGCCGACGCTGACGCCGGTGCCACCAGGGGTGATGATCCGATGGGGAAGCAGGGAGCCGACGCGTCGCCCAAGCCGGTGAAGAGCAGGGAAGGCACGGTCCTCAACGTCTTCTCGCACGGCGTCCTCATCCTCTGGGCGTTCATGGTGGTGATGCCGCTGCTCTGGGCGGTGATGACCTCCTTCAAGACCGACCGGGACATCTTCATCTCGCCCTGGTCGCTGCCGGACAAGCTGCACTTCGAGAACTGGTCGCGCGCCTGGAGCTCGGCGCACATGAGCGACTACTTCGCCAACACGCTCATCGTGGTGGGCTTCTCGCTGGTCGGGACGCTGCTGCTCGGCTCGATGGCGGCCTATGTGCTGGCCCGGTTTGAGTTCCCGGGCAACCGCTTCATCTACTTTCTCTTCATCGGCGGAATGAGCTTCCCGATCATCCTGGCGCTGGTGCCGCTGTTCTACGTGATGCAGAACCTCAGCCTGCTGAACACGCTGCCTGGACTGATCCTCGTCTACATCGCGTACTCGCTGCCCTTCACCGTCTTCTTCCTCACCGGCTTCTTCCGTACGTTGCCCACCTCCATCGCCGAGGCGGCCTTCGTGGACGGCGCCTCGCACACCCGGACGTTCTTCCAGGTGATGCTGCCGATGGCGAAGCCGGGCCTGGTCAGCGTCGCGATCTTCAACTTCCTGGGGCAGTGGAACCAGTACCTGCTGCCCACCGTGCTCAACACCGAGCAGGACAACAAGGTGCTCTCCCAGGGCCTGGTCCAACTCGCCGTCAGTCAGGGGTACAAGGGCGACTGGTCCGGGCTCTTCGCCGGTCTGGTGATGGCGATGCTGCCGGTGCTCGCCGCGTACATCATCTTCCAGCGGCAGGTCGTCACCGGTCTCACCGCGGGGGCGCTGAAGTAGCGACCAAGGCGGCGGCAGCCCCTACGACAGCCGCAGCGCGATCCCCGTATGCGGCCGCTTCCCGAGCCGTACGAGTGCGGCTGGCCAGTCCACAAGCCGGAACTGCCAGCCGTACTTACGCGCCAAAAGCTTGCGCAGCCGCGGCAGCTCCGTCGCGTCGAGCAGCCGACCTGTGCCCTCCGCACTCGGTGCGCCTTCCCTCACCCGGCCGCGTACGTCGCAGGCGGTGACGGCGATCCGGTTGTCCCGCCGTAGCCGCTTGACCTTCCAGGAGTCGCTCTTGGTCCATACGTAGAGCTCGTCGCCCTCGCGCACGACCCACACCGGGGTGGCGACCCCCGTACCGTCCCTGCGGTACGTGGTGAGGCTGACGTACCGGGAACGGCCGAGCTCGTCAAGGATCATGGGTAGTGATCCTAGGTGGTGATCCTGCGCGCGTGCTTTCTCTCAAGGACTTGACTGCGCTCGCCCCGCCAGCTCTGCTTGGACTTCATAACTTGTATGGTCCATAACGGCAGAGGTGGATGGGTCAATGGAGACTCCAGGGTCGCAGTCGTCGCTGCATCGGGCCAATCTCGAGCGCGTGGTCCGCGCGGTGCGGATGGCCGGGTCGCTCACCCAGGCGGAGATCGCCCGGACGACGGGCCTGTCGGCGGCCACCGTCTCGAACATCGTGCGTGAGCTGAAGGACGGCGGCACGGTCGAGGTCACCCCCACGTCCGCGGGCGGGCGCCGGGCGCGCAGTGTGTCGCTCAGCGGGGACGCGGGGCTGGTCGTGGGCGTTGACTTCGGGCACACGCACCTGCGCGTCGCGATCGGCAACCTGGCGCACCAGGTGCTCGCCGAAGAGGCCGAGCCGCTGGATGTGGACGCCTCCGCGGCACAGGGCCTGGACCGGGCCCAGGAACTGGTCGGCAGGCTGATCGACGCGTCGGGGGCGGACCGTTCCAAGATCGCCGGGGTGGGGCTCGGGGTGCCGGGGCCGATCGACGTGGAGTCCGGCACGCTGGGGTCGACGGCGATTCTGCCCGGCTGGTCGGGGACGAACCCGGCCGAGGAGTTGACGGCGCGGCTCGGGGTGCCGGTGTACGTCGACAACGACGCCAACCTGGGCGCGCTCGGTGAGCTGGTGTGGGGCGGCGGACGGGGCGTGAAGGACCTCGCGTACATCAAGGTCGCCAGCGGTGTCGGCGCGGGCCTCGTGATCAACGGCCGGATCTATCGTGGGCCCGGTGGCACCGCGGGGGAGATCGGGCACATCACCCTGGACGAGTCGGGGCCGGTGTGCCGCTGTGGCAATCGCGGCTGCCTGGAGACCTTCACCGCCGCGCGCTATGTGCTGCCGCTGCTGGAGTCCAGCCACGGGGCGGGGCTGACCATGGAGAAGGTGGTCCGGCTCGCGCGTGAGGGCGATCCGGGCTGTCGCCGGGTGATCGCCGACGTCGGACGCCATATCGGCAGCGGTGTCGCCAACCTCTGCAACCTCCTCAACCCCAGTTGTGTGGTGCTCGGCGGCGATCTCGCCGAGTCGGGTGAGCTGGTGCTCGGACCGATCCGGGAGTCGGTGTCCCGGTACGCGATTCCCAGTGCGGCACGGCGGTTGTCGGTGCTGCCGGGGGCACTCGGCGGGCGCGCGGAGGTGCTGGGCGCGCTGGCCCTGGCGCTGAGCGAGATGGGCGATTCGACACTTCTTGACGGCACACTCACCACCGCAACTCCTGTCTTCACTTAGCTAACGGATGGCACCGTTGTCATCTCGTTAAGTTTTTACTCCTTGACGGCAATGGTGCGGCCGAGTTGACTTCGAGCCACCTCGGCCGCAACGACGCGGCCACGTCAGGGAGGCTCCCCACATGAACGTAGTGACGCGTCGCGTCGTGATAGGTACGGCCGCGGTTTCCATGGCGCTGGCCATGACCGCCTGTGGCAAGGCGGGCGGTGACGACGACGGCGACAAGGGCAGCGGCAACGGCAGCGGCAGCAAGTCCATCGGCCTGTTGCTCCCGGAGAGCAAGACGACCCGGTACGAGTCCTTCGACCGGCCGCTGATCGAGAAGAAGGTCAAGGAGCTCTGCTCCGACTGCAAGGTCGACTACAAGAACGCCAGTGAAGACGTCGCGGTCCAGAAGCAGCAGTTCGACGACCTGGTCGCCTCCGGCACCAAGGTGATCATCCTGGACCCGGTGGACTCCGGCGCCACCAAGACCTGGGTGAACGCGGCCGTTGACAAGGGCATCAAGGTCATCGCGTACGACCGGCTCGCCGAGGGCAAGGTCTCGGCCTACGTCTCGTTCGACAACGAGAAGGTCGGCCAGCTCCAGGGCGAGGGCATCGTCTCCGCGCTCGGCGACAAGGCCGCCGACGCCAACGTCGTGATGATCAACGGCAAGGAGAGCGACCCCAACGCCGCGCTGTTCAAGAAGGGCGCGCACTCCGTCCTGGACAAGCAGGTCGGCAAGATCGTCTACGAGCAGACCGGCGAGTGGGACCCGAAGATCGCCGGTGAGAAGATGGGCGGCGCCATCACCTCGCTCGGCAAGGACGGCTTCGACGCGGTCTACTCCGCCAACGACGGCATGGCGGGCGGCATCGTCGCGGCCCTGCAGTCGGCCGGTGTCAAGGGCGTGCCGGTCGGCGGCCAGGACGCCGAACTCGCGGGCATCCAGCGCATCCTGAAGGGCACTCAGGCCTTCAGCATCTACAAGCCGTACAAGCCTGAGGCCGACCTCACCGCCGAGATCGCGGTCAAGCTGCTGAACGGCGAGAAGATCGACTCGCTGACCACCGGCACCATCGACAGCCCCAGCGACAAGGGCATCCCGGCGGCGCTGATCGAGGCGAAGGTCGTCACCAAGGACGACATCAAGGACACGGTCGTCGCGGACAAGCTCTACAAGGTCAGCGAGATCTGCACCAAGGAGTTCGCCAAGGCCTGCGCGGACGCCGGTATCAAGTAGCCAGCGTCCCGTAACGGACCCGCACGGCGCCCCGGCCGGGGGCTCAAGCCCCCGCCGTCCCCGGCCGGGGCGCCGTGCGCCACGTACTTGGCGATGCCCCCCGGCGTCGGCCACCCGCGTGTACGACCCCTGTGCACGCCCTCCGTGCACGACCCCGCACGACCGTGCACGCCCCCTATGCACGCCCCTCATCGCTCGATTCATCCGACCGTACGGCGTCCCGCACGACGTTCCACGTACGCGTCGAAGGAGATGGTTCACATGTCCGCTGCGCCCGTACTGGCGTTGCGCGGCGTCTCCAAGCGCTTCGGTGCTGTTCAGGCGCTCACCGATGTCGACCTGGAGGTGCACGCCGGTCAGGTCGTCGCCCTGGTCGGCGACAACGGAGCCGGTAAGTCCACCCTCGTCAAGACGATCGCCGGGGTCCACCCCGTCGACGACGGCGTCATCGAGTGGAGCGGCGCCCCCGTCTCCATCAGCCGCCCGCACGACGCCCAGGACCTCGGCATCGCCACCGTCTACCAGGACCTCGCGCTCTGCGACAACCTGGACGTGGTGGCCAACCTGTTCCTCGGCCGCGAGCTCGGCAAGGCCACCGTCCTGGACGAGGTCGCGATGGAGAAGCGCGCCAAGGAACTCCTCGACACGCTGTCCATTCGCATCCCCAGCGTCCGCATCCCGATCGCCTCGCTCTCCGGCGGGCAGCGCCAGGTCGTGGCGATCGCCCGCGCCCTGGTCGGCGACCCCAAGCTGGTGATCCTCGACGAGCCCACCGCGGCCCTCGGCGTCGAGCAGACCGCCCAGGTGCTCGACCTGGTCGAACGGCTGCGGGAGCGCGGCCACGCGGTCATCCTCATCAGCCACAACATGGCGGACGTCAAGGCCGTGGCCGACGAGGTGGCCGTCCTGCGCCTCGGCCGCAACAACGGCGTCTTCAGCGTCCGTGACACCAGCCACGAAGAGATCATCGCCGCGATCACCGGAGCCACGGAGAACGCCGTGACCCGACGCCAGGCGCGCAACGGGGAGGTCGCGAAGTGAGCGACATGCAGAAGGCGGCCGAGAACGCCGAGACGGTCGACGCGCAGAAGACGATCGGCGCCCAGAAGACCGCCGGTCTTGTCGACGCCGAAGGCCCCGCTGCCGAAGCCCCCGCGGCCGACGCGGGCCCCGCCGTCGACCCCCGCCTGCTCGTGCGCGAGCAGGGCTTCGCCGGTTACCTCACCGAGTTCAAGCGGAAGATCAAGGGCGGCGAGCTCGGCTCGATCCCCGTGGTGCTCGGCCTGATCGTCATCTGGGCGATCTTCGAGATCACCACCGGGCGGTTCCTCGACCCGGCGAACCTGTCCAACATCGCGCAGTACATCGTCGGGCCCGGCCTGATCGCCACCGGCATCGTCTTCGTCCTGCTGCTCGGCGAGATCGACCTCTCGGTCGGCTCGGTGGCCGGACTCACGGCCGCGCTCACCTCCGTACTCGCCATCAAGCAGGACGTGAACGAGGCCCTCGCGGTCCTCATCGGGCTCCTCGCGGCCGCTGCCATCGGCGCCCTGCACGGCTTCTTCTTCGCGAAGATCGGCGTGCCCGCGTTCGTGGTGACGCTGGCGGGCTTCCTCGGCTGGAGCGGCCTCCAGCTGTCCGTACTCGGCAACACGCTCAGCCTCAACAACATCTCCGACGGTGTCGTCTACTCCCTGAACAACACCTACTTCGACGACATCGCGGCCGCCTACGGACTCGCGACCGTCTGCGTCGTGGGCTACGCGCTCGCCCAGCTCGCCGAGCGTCGCCGTCGCCAGGCCGTGGACCTGCCGCACCGCCCGATCAGTGAGCTGTCCCTGCGCACCGGAGCTGTGGCGGCGCTGGCCTTCACCGCCGCGTACGTCCTGAACCAGTCGCGCGGTCTGCCACTCGGCCTGACGATCTTCCTCGGTACGGTGATGCTGGCCAGCTTCGTCCTGCGCCGCACCCGGTACGGGCGCACGGTCTTCGCGGTCGGCGGCAACGCCGAGGCGGCCCGCCGGGCCGGTATCAGCGTGGTGACCGTCCGGATCTCGGTGTTCGCGATCTCCGGGTTCCTCGGCGGCCTCGGCGGACTGTTCATCGCCTCGCAGTCGGGCGTCGCCGACTCCAACCTCGGCGGCGGCAACATGCTGATGATCGCGATCGCCGCCGCGGTGATCGGCGGCACCAGCCTCTTCGGCGGCCGCGGCACGCCGTGGTCGGCGCTGCTCGGCATCCTGGTGATCCAGTCGATCATGACCGGTCTGTACATGCAGGGCAGCTCCAGCCAGGCCGCGCAGTACATGATCACCGGCGCGGTACTGCTGGCCGCAGTGGTGCTCGACTCGGTCTCCCGCCGCACGCAGAAGTCCGCGGGTCGCACGTAACCCCGGCGCCTGAGGCGCCACCCCGTGCCCGGCACCGGCCACCCGCCCGGTGCCGGGCACCGGTGTGCGCGGGGGCGTGCGCGCCCTACGTTCCGCCGATCGAGTGACGTACCCGGCGTCCACCGCTCCGCGCGGAACATTAGACTCGACAGACCCGGCAAGGCTTGAACAGCTCTACCGCTGATAGAAACGCTAGGAGGCACGGGTGGGCTTGCTGACCCGCATCAAGGGGCCGCGCGATCTGGACCGGCTCAGCCATGAGCAGCTGGACCAGCTGGCCGCTGAGATCCGGACCTTCCTCGTCGACGCCGTCTCCAAGACCGGCGGCCACCTCGGGCCCAACCTCGGAGTGGTCGAGCTCACCATCGCCCTGCACCGGGTCTTCGAGTCACCGAAGGACAAGGTGCTCCTGGACACCGGCCACCAGAGCTATGTGCACAAGCTGCTCACCGGACGCCAGGACTTCTCCCGGCTGCGCGCCAAGGACGGCCTGTCCGGCTACCCCTCGCGCGCCGAGTCCGACCACGACGTGATCGAGAACTCCCACGCCTCCACGGTCCTCGGCTGGGCCGACGGCCTCGCCAAGGCCAACGAAGTCCTGAACAAGGAAGCGCATGTCGCCGCCGTCATCGGCGACGGCGCCCTCACCGGCGGCATGGCCTGGGAGGCGCTGAACAACATCGCCGCCGCCAAGGACCGCCCCCTGGTGATCGTCGTCAACGACAACGAGCGCTCCTACGCCCCCACCATCGGCGGCCTGGCGAACCACCTGGCCACCCTGCGCACCACCGACGGCTACGAGCGCTTCCTGACCCGCACCAAAGAGGTCCTGGAGAAGACCCCGGTCGTCGGCAGGCCCCTGTACGAGACCCTGCACGGCGCCAAGAAGGGCCTGAAGGACTTCATCACGCCGCAGGGCATGTTCGAGGACCTCGGCCTGAAGTACGTCGGCCCCATCGACGGCCACGACATCGAGGCCCTGGAGTCCGCGCTCACCCGGGCCAAGCGCTTCGGCGGCCCGGTCATCGTGCACTGCCTCACCGAGAAGGGCCGCGGCTACCAGCCCGCCGTCCAGGACGAGGCGGACCGCTTTCACGCAGTCGGCGTGATCCACCCGGACACGGGGCTGCCGGTCGCCGCCTCGGGCGCCGACTGGACCTCCGTCTTCGGCGACGAAATGGTCAAGCTGGGCAAGGACCGCGCGGACGTCGTCGCGATCACCGCCGCGATGCTCCAGCCGGTCGGCCTCAAGCGCTTCGCCGAGACCTTCCCGGACCGGGTGTACGACGTCGGGATCGCCGAACAGCACGCCGCGGTATCGGCGGCCGGGCTGGCCACCGGCGGCCTGCACCCGGTCTTCGCGGTCTACGCGACGTTCCTGAACCGCGCCTTCGACCAGCTCCTGATGGACGTGGCCCTGCACAAGTGCGGCGTCACCTTTGTGCTGGACCGCGCGGGTGTCACCGGCACCGACGGTGCCTCGCACAACGGCATGTGGGACATGTCGATCCTGCAGTGCGTGCCCGGGCTCCGGCTCGCCGCGCCGCGTGACGCCGAGCAGCTGCGGCTCCAGCTGCGCGAGGCGGTCGACGTGGACGACGCCCCGACCGTGGTGCGCTACTCCAAGGGCATGGTCGGCCCGGCCGTGCCCGCGGTGGGCAAGATCGGCGGCATGGACGTCCTGCGCAAGGCGGACGCCCCCCGGCCCGACGTCCTGCTGGTTTCGGTCGGCGCGCTCGCCCCGATGTGCCTGGAGATCGCCTCGCTCCTCGACAAGCAAGGCATCTCCACCACCGTGATCGACCCGCGCTGGGTCAAGCCGGTCGACGAGGCGCTCGCCCCGCTGGCCGAGCAGCACCGCGTCGTCGTCACCGTCGAGGACAACAGCCGCGCGGGCGGCGTGGGCAGCGCCATCGCCCAGGCGCTGCGGGACGCGGGCGTGGACGTCCCGCTGCGTGACTTCGGCATCCCGCCGCGCTTCCTGGACCACGCCTCCCGTAAGGAGGTCATGGCCGAGATCGGGCTGACCGCTCCGGACATCGCACGCCAGGTCACCGGTCTTGTCTCCAAGCTGGACGGCCGGTACGGGCGTGGCGCGGCCGATGCGGTCACCCTCGCGGACTCCGTGGAGCCCGCCCGCGACTGACCTCGCCCGTCTGCTTCACCCCGGCCCCACCCCGGCCCCACGGTCCCGCGTCAGCGCGGACCGCGGGGCCGGTTCTCGTTCACGGCTCCCCGCGTACCGTCCGCGGACCCACCGACTCCGCGCCCAACGCGCCTACCCGGCGCCGTAGTTCACGGTCGGCGGTGACCACGACACACGGCCCGTTCGCCGCCGCCGCCAGCTCCACGATGCGGTCATCCCCGCTCCCCGCCGCCGCCTCGACCCGTACGCCAGGCACGGACTCCACGCCCCGGGCGGCCCCCTCGACGACCAGGACGACCTCGCACGGACCCGGGTGACCCGGCAGCCCCTCGGCCGCGTACGCCACCAGCCGGTCCCGCAGCCGCTCGGCGGCCCCGTGGCGGTCCCGCCACCAGCCGTCCGGGACGGATCCGACGACGTTCGCACCGTCCACGATCACCAGCAAGGTGGCACCAACTTTCCTCTGAAGTTGCTTGAATATAGATCTAGTTAAGGTGTTGCTCCGATACTGATCCGGTTCCCCAACGCAATAGGTGGACTCAACGGATCCGTATCTGGAGGCAATTGATGAATCGTCAGGTCAAGAGAGGTCTCGGCGTGTCCGCCGTGGCCCTGACAGCCGTCGCCACCCTCGCGTCCCCCGCCAGCGCCGCTCCCGCGAACAAGAGCCAGGTGCTCGCCTCCTGGACCCAGACCAGCGCCAGCAGCTACAACGCGTACCTCTCCGCCCGCAACAACAAGGGTGCCTGGTCCGCCTACGGCTTCGACTGGTCCACGGACTACTGCTCGTACTCACCGGACAACCCGTTCGGCTTCAAGTTCAACCTCTCCTGCGCCCGCCATGACTTCGGCTACCGCAACTACAAGAAGGCCGGGACGTTCTCCGCCAACAAGGCCCGCCTCGACAACGCCTTCTACGCGGACATGAAGCGGGTCTGCGCCCCACTGAGCAGCGCGAATAAGTCCGCGTGCAACGCGACGGCGTGGACGTACTACCAGGCGGTCAAGGCCTTCGGCTAGCCGCCCCCGACCAGCCGCCCGACCAGCCGGACGACTAGTCGGACACCAGCAGGCCCAGGCACTACAGGGCCAGGGCGGTGCGCGCCTCGTCGGCGCGCACCGTACCGCTGAACTCAAGGTGCAGGAACGGCACTCGGGCAGCGGCCGCGGCGCGGCCCCGCACATTGGTGCGGCCCGCGAGGGGACATCCCTCCGCAGCGCCAAGCGGCTCTAACCCTCAAGCTCTCCGAGCGCCCCCCGAGTTCCCCACACGTCAGTGGCCCCGGCACACAAAGTGCCGGGGCCACTGACGGTTCAGTTCTGCGCAGGTGTTACGCGGGCACGCTCGCCACGCCCTGCTCCAGGAACTTCTTCCCGTTCACGCGCTCCGAGACGCCCTCGCGGTCCAGGTACGGCGTGATGCCGCCCAGGTGGAAGGGCCAGCCCGCGCCCGTGATCAGGCAGAGGTCGATGTCCTGTGCCTCGGCGACGACACCCTCGTCGAGCATCAGGCCGATCTCCTGGGCGACCGCGTCCAGGACGCGGTCGCGCACCTGCTCCTCCGTCAGGACGCTGTCGCCCTGCTTCAGCAGCGCCGCGACCTCCGGGTCCAGCTCGGGCTTGCCCGAGTCGTACACGTAGAAGCCGCGCTTGCCCGCCTCGACGACGGCCTTCAGGTTCGGGGACACCTTGAAGCGGTCCGGGAAGGAGCGGTTCAGGGTCTCCGAGACGTGCAGACCGATGGCCGGGCCGACCAGCTCGAGGAGGACCAGCGGGGACATCGGCAGGCCGAGCGGCTCGATGCCCTTCTCGGCGACGGCGACCGGGGTGCCCTCGTCGATGATGTTCTGGATCTCGCCCATGAAGCGGGTCAGGATGCGGTTCACGACGAACGCCGGGGCGTCCTTCACCAGGACCGCGGTCTTCTTCAGCTTCTTGGCGACACCGAACGCGGTGGCCAGCGAGGCGTCGTCGGTCTGCTCGCCGCGCACGATCTCCAGGAGCGGCAGCACGGCGACCGGGTTGAAGAAGTGGAAGCCGACGACCCGCTCGGGGTTCTTCAGCTTCGACGCCATCTCGGTGACCGAGAGCGAGGAGGTGTTGGTGGCGAGGATCGCGTGTGCCGGGGCGACGGCCTCGACCTCGGCGAACACCTGCTGCTTGACGCCCATCTCCTCGAAGACGGCCTCGATGACGAAGTCCGCGTCCGAGAAGCCCGCGGCCTTGTCCAGGCTGCCGGTCACCAGGGCCTTGAGGCGGTTGGCCTTGTCCTGGTTGATACGGCCCTTGCCGAGCAGCTTCTCGATCTCGGCGTGGACATAGCCGACGCCCTTGTCGATGCGCTCCTGGTCGATGTCGGTCAGTACGACCGGCACCTCGAGGCGGCGCAGGAACAGCAGCGCCAGCTGCGAGGCCATCAGACCGGCGCCGACCACACCGACCTTGGTGACCGGGCGCGCCAGGTCCTTGGACGGGGCGCCCGCGGGGCGCTTGCCGCGCTTCTGGACCAGGTTGAACGCGTAGATGCCGGAGCGCAGTTCGCCACCCATGATGAGGTCGGCGAGCGCGGTGTCCTCGGCGTCGAAGCCCGCCTGCAGGTCACCGCTCTTGGCGGCGGCGATGATGTCCAGCGCGCGGTAGGCGGCCGGGGCGGCGCCGTGCACCTTGCTGTCGGCGATCGTACGGCCGCGCTCGACGGCCGCGTCCCAGGCCTCGCCGCGGTCGACGTCGGCGCGGGTGACCGTGGTCTCGCCGCGCAGCACCGACGACGTCCAGATGAGCGACTGCTCCAGGAAGTCGGCGCCCTCGAAGATCGCGTCGGCGATGCCGAGCTCGAAGACCTGCTTGCCCTTGAGCTGACGGTTCTGGTTCAGCGAGTTCTCGATGATGACCGAGACCGCGCGGTCCGCGCCGATCAGGTTCGGCAACAGCGCGCAGCCGCCCCAGCCGGGAACCAGACCGAGGAAGACCTCAGGCAGCGAGAAGGCCGGGATGGCCTGCGAGACGGTGCGGTAGGAGCAGTGCAGACCGACCTCGACACCGCCGCCCATCGCCGCGCCGTTGTAGTACGCGAAGGTGGGGACGGCCAGCGCGGCGAGGCGCTTGAAGACGTCGTGACCGCCCTTGCCGATGGCGAGCGCGTCGGAGTGCTGCTTCAGCAGCTCCACGCCCTTGAGGTCGGCGCCGACCGCGAAGATGAACGGCTTACCGGTGAGGCCCACACCGACGATGGAGCCCTCGGACGCCTCCTTCTCGACCTGGTCGATGGCGGCGTTCAGGTTCGCCAGCGACTGCGGTCCGAAGGTGGTCGGCTTGGTGTGGTCCAGGCCGTTGTCCAGGGTGATCAGCGCGAACCGGCCACCGCCCGACGGCAGGTCGAGATGGCGTACGTGCGCCTGGGTGACGACCTCACCCGGGAACAGCTCGGCCGCGCCCTTCAGAAGCTCTGTGGTGGTGGTGCTCACTTGGTGCCTCCGGCGTTCTCGGCGCTTGCGAAGTGGGGGTTCTCCCAGATGGTCGTGGCACCCATACCGAAGCCGACGCACATGGTGGTCAGGCCGTAGCGGACCTCGGGCTGCTCCTCGAACTGCCGCGCCAGCTGCGTCATCAGGCGTACGCCGGAGGAGGCCAGCGGGTGGCCGTAGGCGATCGCGCCGCCGTACTGGTTGACGCGCGCGTCGTCGTCCGCGATGCCGTAGTGCTCCAGGAAGGCCAGCACCTGCACGGCGAAGGCCTCGTTGATCTCGAACAGGCCGATGTCGGAGATCGACAGGCCCGCCTGGGCGAGGGCCTTCTCGGTCGCCGGGATCGGGCCGTAGCCCATCACCTCGGGCTCGACGCCCGCGAAGGCATAGGAGACCAGGCGCATCTTGACCGGCAGGCCGTTCTCGCGCGCGAAGTCCTCGGAGGCGATGATCGCGGCGGTGGCGCCGTCGTTCAGACCGGCGGCGTTGCCCGCCGTCACCCGGCCGTGGGTACGGAACGGGGTCTTCAGACCCGCGAGGTTCTCCAGCGTGGTGCCGGGACGCATCGGCTCGTCGGCGGTGGCCAGGCCCCAGCCCGTCTCGCCCGCCTCAGCGTTCGTCCGGCGTACCGAGACCGGCACCAGGTCCTGCTGGATCTTGCCGTCGGCGTACGCCTTGGCGGCCTTCTCCTGCGAGCGCACCGCGTACTCGTCGGCGCGCAGCTTGGTGATCGTGGGGTAGCGGTCGTGCAGGTTCTCCGCGGTCATGCCCATGAACAGGGCGGACTCGTCGACCAGCTTCTCGCTCACGAAGCGCGGGTTCGGGTCCACGCCCTCACCCATGGGGTGGCGGCCCATGTGCTCGACACCACCCGCGATGACGGCGTCGTACGCGCCGAACGCGATGGAACCGGCGGTGGAGGTCACGGCGGTCAGCGCGCCCGCGCACATCCGGTCGATCGAGTAACCGGGGACGGACTGCGGCAGCCCGGCCAGAATCCCGGCGGTACGGCCCAGGGTGAGGCCCTGGTCACCGATCTGCGTGGTGGCGGCGATGGCCACCTCGTCGATCTTGGCGGGGTCAAGCTTCGGGTTGCGGCGGAGCAGCTCCCGGATGGCCTTCACCACGAGATCGTCGGCGCGGGTCTCGTGGTAGATGCCCTTCGGGCCCGCCTTGCCGAACGGGGTGCGGACGCCGTCGACGAAGACGACGTCCTTGACGGTACGAGGCACGATGGCTCTCCTCCAAGGGTGCGGGATCGCTGCCGCTGGGCGTGCTCCGGCGGCTACTCCGTTCATGCTACTTGCCGGTAACCAAGTCCGACAGGCCCCCCGCCCAAGGCGGCGAAGGTCACACTCCACGACGCCCCTGAGCAGCGGAAAACCCCCGGCCACCGGACCGGGGGTTTCTCGTACGGCGCACGCCACTCGCACGCGGACACCTCTCGTACGCGCACGCCACGCGTACGGCTCAGTCCTCGGCGGGGACCAGCGCTCCAGCCAGGGCGGGGGCGACCTGCTCGATCTGCCACCGCCGCGCGCCATACCCGGCGAGCGCCGTGGCGACCGCGTCCACGCTGGCCTCGGCGGGCGGCTCCCAGCACAGGCGGCGCACCGTGTCCGGAGTGATCAGGTTCTCCTGCGGCATGTTCAGCCGCTCGGCGATCGCGGAGACGGCCGTACGGGCCGCGGCGAGCCGCGCGGCCGCCTGCGGATCGCGGTCCGCCCAGGCGCGCGGCGGGGGCGGTCCGGCCACCGCCTGGCCCGGCTGCGGCAGCTCCGCCTCCGGCAGCGCCTTGGCGCGGTCCACCGCGGCCTGCCACTGCTCCAGCTGGCGCTTGCTCGTACGGTGGCCGAAGCCGTTCAGCGCGGACAGCGCCTCCACGCCCGGCGGCAGGGCCAGGGCCGCCTCCACGATCGCGGCGTCACCGAGCACCTTGCCGGGGGAAACGTCACGCCGCTGCGCGATCCGGTCCCGGGCGGTCCACAGCTCCCGTACGACCGCCATCTGACGGCGGCGGCGCACCTTGTGCATCCCGGAGGTGCGTCGCCAGGGGTCCTTGCGCGGCGGCGCGGGCGGCGCCGCGGCGATCGCGTCGAACTCCTCGCGGGCCCACTCCAGCTTGCCCTGCCGGTCGAGCTCCTTCTCCAGCGCGTCCCGCAGGTCGACCAGGAGCTCCACGTCGAGCGTGGCGTAACGCAACCAGGGCTCAGGGAGTGGCCGGGTCGACCAGTCCACCGCGGAGTGCCCCTTCTCCAGTACGTAACCGAGCACCGACTCGACCATGGCGCCGAGCCCGACACGCGGGAACCCGGCGAGGCGCCCGGCGAGCTCCGTGTCGAAGATCCGGGTCGGCACCATGCCTATGTCGCGCAGGCAGGGAAGGTCCTGGGTCGCGGCGTGCAGCACCCACTCCGCGTCGCCGATGGCCGCCTGGAGACCTGACAGGTCAGGGCAGGCGATGGGGTCGATCAGGGCCGATCCGGCACCTTCGCGGCGCAGCTGCACCAGGTAGGCGCGCTGTCCGTAGCGGTAGCCGGAGGCACGCTCGGCATCGACGGCGACGGGCCCGGTGCCCGCGGCGAAGGCGGCGACCACGTCGGCGAGCGCGGTCGCGTCGGAGATGACCTCCGGAATGCCGTCCTGCGGCTCAAGCAAAGGGATCGGCGCCGATGCGACATCATCCGGAGGGGTGGACACCGGCGGTTGCTGCCGCGGGGCTCCGGCGGTTCGCAGTGAGCTGTCTGCTGCGGTCTCTTGGGCGTCGGTCACCTGTAAAGGGTATCTGTGTATGAGCCGCGCCCGTCGACGGAACGTTACGTCGACGGGCGCCGGGGGGTGTGTCAGCGGTCAGTGGATGATGCCGGTACGCAGCGCGACGGCGACCATTCCGGCCCGGTCGCCCGTGCCCAGCTTGCGCGCGATCCGGGCGAGGTGGCTCTTGACGGTGAGTGCGGACAGGCCCATCGAGACGCCGATGGCCTTGTTCGACTGGCCTTCGGCGACCAGTCGCAGTACTTCTACCTCACGCCCCGACAGTTCGCGGTAGCCGCCCGGGTGGCTCGGGGAGCCCGGGGGGCGGCGGTGCATGCGGTGACCGGCGCCGATGGGTGCGGCGCCGGGGCGGCCGGGGAGTCCGACGTTGTTCCGGGTGCCGGTGACGACGTAGCCCTTGACGCCGCCCGCGAGGGCGTTGCGTACGGCGCCGATGTCATCGGCGGCGGAGAGCGCCAGGCCGTTCGGCCAGCCCGCGGCACGGGTCTCGGACAGCAGGGTGAGACCCGAGCCGTCGGGGAGGTGGACATCGGCGATGCAGATGTCGCGCGGGTTGCCGATGCGGGGACGGGCCTCGGCGATGGAGGACGCCTCGATGACGTCGCGTACGCCGAGCGCCCAGAGGTGGCGGGTGACGGTGGAACGGACACGCGGGTCGGCCACGACGACCATGGCGGTCGGCTTGTTCGGGCGGTAGGCGACCAGGCTTGCGGGCTGCTCGAGGAGAACGGACACCAGGCCTCCTGGGGATGGCGGCGGGACGGAGCCGGCTCGGGGATAAAGCCGGGATGAACCGTACTTTCAAGGTCACAGACCTCTTCGGCACCAATCCCGCTCGCCTTTAGCGAATGATCACGATTTGATGAGTCAAAATCTGGGCAATTCGGACGCACGATCGATCATCCGAAGATCAACCCGAGTCGGGGAGTGTGTCTCTGTGATCGATTCAGACGCGCTCGGGGCCCGTACGGGCGTGTCAGGACGCGTACGGGCCGCGATCGGGACGGGCGGGGCGTGCCGGGGGACAGGTGGGGGTCACGTGGCCCGTGGGCCGCGGCGCTGCGGCAGCGAGACGACCGAGGCGTCCGTCGGCCCCGTCGGCCCGGTGGGCGGCAGACCGGCGACCTGGCAGAGCAGATCGCACCAGGCCGCCAGATGGGACGCCACGTCCGGCACCCCGCCGAGACCCTCCCGCGGCGTCCAGGACGCCCGGATCTCGATCTGCGACGCGGGCGGCCGCTCCGCCAGCCCGCCGAAGTAGTACGAACCCGCCCGCGTCACGGTGCCGCTCGGCTCCCCGTACGACAGACCACGCCCCTGGAGCGCCCCCGTCAGCCACGACCAGCAGACATCGGGCAGCAGCGGATCGGCCGCCATCTCCGGCTCCAGATCCGCCCGCACCAGCGTGACCAGGCGGAAGGTGCCCTTCCAGGCGTCGTGCCCGGCCGGGTCGTGCAGGAGGACCAGCCGCCCGTCCGCGAGGTCCTCGTCGTCCTCGACGACCGCCGCCTCCAGCGCGTACGCGTACGGGGCGAGCCGCTTCGGCGCCCGGGTCTGCTCCATCTCGATCCCGGGTCCTGGCCGGGCGGCCCGCAGCGCCTCCACGGCTGAGCGGAACGGGGGCGGAACGGCTTCCGCCGCCGCGTTCTCCTCCGTACCGTCCATCCCGTCCGAACCCTCCGCCAGTTGTCCCCGCACCGCAGCCATGCGGGGAAGATTAAGGGGAACGAGGCCTCCGCGAGGGCGCGACACCCGGGCAGCGGCGCGGAGTTCGGGCGCGGCGCCGCGCCGTGGACCCCGCGCGGCTCCGTGGCCGCCGAGCCGACGCGGATTCCCCCATGGGAGACTTCCCCCCGTGAGTGCCACAGACCGCCCCACGGGCCAGCCGACCGCAACGTACGACTCCGCCTTCCTCAAGGCCTGCCGACGCGAGCCCGTGCCGCACACACCCGTGTGGTTCATGCGACAGGCCGGGCGTTCGCTGCCGGAGTACCGCAAGGTGCGCGAGGGCACCACGATGCTCGACTCCTGCATGCGGCCCGACCTCGTCACCGAGATCACCCTGCAGCCGGTCCGCCGCCACAAGGTCGACGCCGCGATCTACTTCAGCGACATCGTTGTCCCGCTGAAGGCCATCGGTATCGACCTGGACATCAAGCCCGGGGTCGGCCCTGTCGTCGCCTCGCCGATCCGCTCGCGCGCGGACCTGGCCCAGCTGCGCGACCTGACGCCCGACGACGTCGCCTACGTCACCGAGGCGATCGGGATGCTGACGGGGGAGCTCGGCTCCACCCCGCTGATCGGCTTCGCGGGGGCGCCGTTCACCCTCGCGAGCTACCTCGTCGAGGGCGGGCCGTCCCGTAACCACGAGCACACCAAGGCCCTGATGTACGGCGACCCGCAGCTGTGGGCCGACCTCCTGGACCGCCTCGCGGAGATCACCAGCGCCTTCCTCAAGGTGCAGATCGAGGCGGGCGCCTCCGCGGTGCAGCTCTTCGACTCCTGGGTGGGCGCGCTGTCGCCCGCCGACTACCGGGCCTCGGTGATGCCCGCCTCCGCGAAGGTCTTCGACGCGGTCGCCTCGTACGGGGTGCCGCGCATCCACTTCGGTGTGGGGACCGGTGAGCTGCTGGGGCTGATGGGCGAGGCGGGCGCTGATGTCGTGGGCGTCGACTGGCGGGTGCCGATGGACGAGGCGGCGCGGCGGGTCGGTCCGGGCAAGGCGCTCCAGGGGAACCTGGACCCGGCGGTGCTGTTCTCTACGTCGGAGGCGGTGCGGGCGAAGGCTGACGAGGTGCTGGCGGCCGCGGCTGGGCTCGAGGGCCACGTCTTCAACCTGGGCCACGGTGTCCTGCCGACGACGGACCCGGACGCGCTGACCCGTCTGGTCGAGCACGTGCACGAGCGGACGGCGGGGCGTTAGGGCTTTTTCTTCCCCAAGCCCGCCCCTTCCCGAAACTGGGGGCAAGCCCCCAGACCCCCGGATCGACCTTCGGGCTCGTCCTCAATCGCCGGACGGGCTGAGATCTTCAGCCCGTCCGCACGGCCCTCGCCGCCTTCCGCGCAGCCACCAGCACCGGGTCCCACACCGGGGAGAACGGCGGGGCGTAGCCCAGGTCAAGGGATACGACCTGCTCCACGGTCATCCCCGCCGTCAGCGCGACCGCCGCGACGTCGACCCGCTTGGCTGCCCCCTCGCGCCCCACGATCTGGACCCCGAGCAGCCGCCCCGTGCGATATTCCGCGAGCATCTTGACCGTCATCACGGCCGCCCCCGGGTAGTAGCCCGCACTGTGCGTGGACTCGATCGTGGCGGTCACGTATCGCAGGCCCGCCGCACGCGCGTCCTTCTCCCGCAGTCCGGTGCGCGCGATCTCCAGGTCGCAGACCTTGCTGACCGCCGTACCGACCACCCCGGGGAATGTCGCGTAGCCGCCACCGGCCCCCGAACCGATGACCTGGCCGTGTTTGTTGGCGTGGGTGCCGAGCGCGATGTACCGCTCGCGGCCCGAGACCAGGTCGAGTACCTCGACGCAGTCGCCGCCCGCCCAGATGTTCTCGTACCCCCGTACGCGCATCGCGAGGTCGGTGAGCAGCCCGCCGTACTCCCCGAGCGGCAGGCCCGCCTCGCGGGCGAGCGTCGTCTCGGGCTGGACGCCCATGCCGAGCACCACCACGTCCGCCGGGTACTCCGCGTCCTTGGTGGCGACCGCGCGCACCTGGCCGTCGTCATGCGTGAGGATCTCGGTGACCTCGGCGTGGTTCACCATCTCCATGCCGAAGCCGGACATGGCGTCATGGACCAGCCGCCCCATGTCGGGGTCGAGCGTGGCCATCGGCTCGGCGCCGCGGTTGACGACGGTGACCCGGTAGCCGCGCTGGCACAGGGCCTCGGCCATCTCGACGCCGATATAGCCCGCGCCGACCACGACCGCCCGGCGGCCCTCGGTGGCGGTGAGGGTGTCCAGCAGAGCCTGGCCGTCGTCGAGGGTCTGTACGCCGTGCACCCCGGGGGCGTCGATGCCGGGCATCCGGGGGCGCACGGGCCGGGCGCCGGTCGCGATGACCAGTTTGTCGTAGCCGGTCCACGCCTCGGCGCCGGACTCCAGGTCGCGGGCGAGCACCCGCTGCCCGGGGACGTCGATCCGGGTCACCTCGGTGCGCATCCGCAGGTCGATGTCGCGTGCGCGGTGTTCCTCGGGTGTACGGGCGATCAGGTCGTCCCGGTGCGCGACATCACCGCCCACCCAGTACGGAATCCCGCACGCCGAGAACGAGGTGAAGTGCCCCCGCTCGAAGGCGACGATCTCCAGTTCGTCCGGGCCCTTGAGCCTGCGTGCCTGCGATGCGGCGGACATGCCCGCCGCATCGCCGCCGATGACCACCAGTCGTTCGCTCATACGAACACGCTACGGGGGGCGGCCAGTTCAGTCCCGCCCCGGGGTGTCCGGGGTGTCCGGGGTGTCCGGGGCGTCTGGGGTGTCTGGGGTGTCAGAACCGGCGGACGCGGGTTCGGACACCGGTCCCCGGATCAGCCGAGCGCGCACCAAGCGCCACAGCACCAGCAGCAGCGCCGCCGCCGCCGCGAACGGAAGCACCGCGCCGAGCGCGATGGTGATCCAGCGCAGACCGGTGACGAACGCGTTCCAGCCGCCCTTCAGCGCACTGACGAACGTGGGGTCGTCGTCCTTGTCCGCCTGCTGCTTCTGCCCGGTCTCGTTCAGTTGGAGCGTGATCGTCGCCAGGGTGACACGGTCCTTGAGCGAGGCCTGCCGGGCCAGCAGCGACTCCAGGTCGGCCTGCCGCGAGCTCAACTCGCCCTCCAGCGTCACCACATCACTGAGCTTGGTGGCCTGGTCCATCAGCTCCCGCACCCGGGCGACGCTGGCGCGCTGTGACTTGACGCGGCTCTCGACGTCCACCACCTGCTCGGTGACGTTCTCCTCCTTGAGCTTGCGTTCCACCACCTTGCCCGTGCCCGCCAGGGCCCGCAGGACGTCGTGGTACTTCGCCTGCGGAACCCGCAGCACCAGCCGCGAGCGCTCCCGGCCCTGCCGGTCGCGGTTGGTGGTCTCACTGCCGACGCCGCCGCCCGCGTCGAGGGTGGCGTCGCGGGCCGCGCCCAGGGCCTTCGGCACGTCCTTGACTCGTACGGTCAGCGTGGCGGTGCGGATGATGTGGGTTCCGACAGGGTCGGGCGCCTGCCGGTCGGCGGACTTGGAGCCGGAGCCAGAGGCTGCCTGGTCGCCACCCGCCGCGTCCTCCGCGGCCCCGGCTTTGCTGTCACTCCTCGACTTTGCTCCGTCTGAGCCGCGGTCGCCGCTGCACCCCCCGACCGCGACGGCCGCCGCGAGCAGCAAGGCGGTCAGGGCCCGGGTGGACTGGCGACGAGAACGGGAACGCGAGCGGAAACGGGAACGCGAACGGGTCGATGCGCGCATGGTGACGAGGCCCCCCAGGGAGATGTGGTGTCCGATACGGCTTTGACGCGCGCGACCCGCGGGTGGTTTGGTCCGCAGCGGTACCGAAGCGGTCACGGTGTGGACTCGGTACGGACTCCCGATCCGGGTCTGAGAGAGTGAAACCATGCGGAAAACGGACACGCGGACGAGCCATGTCGTCGTCATCGGAGGCGGGATCGCCGGTCTCGCCGCCGCCCACCGATTGCTCGGCACCGGCGCCCGGGTGACCGTCCTGGAGGCCGCCGACCGGCTCGGTGGCAAGCTGCACGCCGGTGAGATCGAGGGCGTACGCGTCGACCTCGGCGCCGAGTCGATGCTGGCCCGCCGCCCCGAAGCCGTCGAGCTGGCCCGCGCGGTGGGCCTGGGCGACCTGCTCCAGCCGCCCGCCACCGCGACCGCCGCACTCTGGACGCGCGGCGAGCTGCGCCCCATGCCCAAGGGACATGTGATGGGCGTACCCGGCGACGCCGGCGCGCTGGCCGGGGTGCTCTCCGACGAGGGGCTGCGTCGGATCGAGCAGGACCGGGAGTTGCCGCCGACCGAGGTCGGCGACGACATCGCGGTCGGCGAGTACGTCGCGTCCCGCGTCGGCCGTGAGGTCGTCGACCGCCTGGTGGAGCCGCTGCTCGGCGGGGTGTACGCGGGCGACGCGTACCGCCTCTCGATGCGGATGGCCGTACCCAAGCTCTACGAGGCCGCCCGCACCCACCGCTCCCTCCTGGACGGCGTGCGCGACATCCAGCGCCAGGCCGTCGAGGCTGGGGCCACCGGACCGGTGTTCATGGGCATCGCGGGCGGCGTCGGCGGACTCCCCCTCGCCGTCGCCGACGCGCTACGCGCGCGTGGCGCCGAGATCCGGCTCAACTGTCCGGTGCGCGGAGTGCGCCGGGTCGCGGACGGCTGGGAGGTCGACATCGAGAACGGCGAGGACGGGGGCATCAAGGCCGACGCCGTCGTCATCGCCGTCCCCGCCCCCCAGGCCGCCCGCCTCCTGGACGCCGACGTGCCCGCCGCAGCGGCCGAACTGCGCGCCGTCGAGTACGCCTCCATGGCGCTGATGACCCTCGCCTACCGCAGGACCGACGCGAATCTCCCGGCAGGCAGCGGCTTCCTGGTGCCGCCAGTCGACGGGCACACCATCAAGGCGTCCACCTTCGCTAGCCAGAAGTGGGGCTGGATCGCCGACGAGGACCCGGACGTGTTCGTGCTGCGCACCTCGGTCGGCCGGTATGGCGAGGAGCGCGATCTGCGCCGGGACGACGCCGAGCTCATCGACGTATCGCGGCGCGACCTGCGCGAGGCGACCGGACTGACCGCCACGCCCGTCGCCACCCGCGTGACCCGATGGAACGACGGGCTGCCCCAGTACCCCGTCGGGCACCACGCGCGCGTGGCGCGCATCCGCGAGCACGTCGCCAAGCTGCCCGGACTGGCGGTCTGCGGCGCCGCGTACGACGGGGTCGGCATCCCGGCCTGCATCGCCAGCGCGTACGCGGCCGTGGACCAGCTGGGCGGTGATTCCAGCGCTCTGGATCAGCTCACCGGGAACCCGGTCCAGAGTCTCCACGGCGGCGCGGCAGAATAGCCCCATGAGTGACGACGCCCCCGCCAAGAGCCCGAACGCAGGTAAGAAGGCCAAGGACCTCAACGAGGTCATCCGCTACACGCTGTGGTCCGTCTTCAAGCTGCGCGACGTACTGCCCGAAGACCGGACCGGCTACGCCGACGAGGTCCAGGAACTGTTCGACCAGCTCGCCGCCAAGGACATCACCGTCCGTGGCACCTACGACGTGTCAGGCCTGCGCGCCGACGCCGATCTGATGATCTGGTGGCACGCCGAGACCGCCGACGAGCTCCAGGAGGCGTACAACCTCTTCCGCCGCACCAAGCTGGGCCGCGCCCTGGAGCCGGTCTGGTCGAACATGGCGCTGCACCGCCCCGCGGAGTTCAACAAGTCGCACATCCCGGCCTTCCTGGCCGACGAGACGCCGCGTAACTACGTCAGCGTCTACCCGTTCGTGCGCTCCTACGACTGGTACCTGCTGCCCGACGAGGACCGCCGCAGGATGCTCGCGGACCACGGCAAGATGGCCCGCGGCTACCCGGACGTCCGCGCCAACACCGTGGCGTCCTTCTCGCTCGGCGACTACGAGTGGCTGCTCGCCTTCGAGGCCGACGAGCTGTACCGCATCGTGGACCTGATGCGGCACCTGCGCGCGTCCGAGGCACGGATGCACGTACGCGAGGAGGTGCCGTTCTACACCGGGCGCCGCAAGTCGGTGGCCGACCTGGTGGCGGGGCTGGCCTAAGAGGCCTGCCCTACGCGGTCTGTGCCGAAGCGGTCGATGCCCTATGCGGTCCGGGGCGTGCGGGTGGCCTCTCGGCTGCCCGCTGCCTCCGGCTCGCCCTCGGGCTTGGGCTCTGGGCGGGGTGCGCAGCCCGCCGCGCGCCGTGCCGGGAGGCGGCCGTCCAGCAGGTAGGCCTCCAGGTGCCCGTTGACGCACTGGTTGGGGCCGCCGACGAGGCCGTGCGTACCCGCCTTGCGCTCGGTGACCAGCGCGGAGTCCGGGAGCCTGCGATGCAGCTCCCACGCCCCCTGGTACGGGGTCGCGGCGTCCCGCTCGGCGGCCAGGATCAGGGTCGGGGGCAGGGCGCCGTCGGGGATGCGGAGGTCCAGGGGGCGCTGCCGGGGCACCGGCCAGTAGGCGCACGGCAGGTTCATCCAGGCGTTGTCCCAGGTCTCGAAGGGCGCCACGCGCGCGAGCCGGGAGTTGTCCTCGTCCCAGGTCTCGAAGTCCGTCGGCCAGGGCGCGTCGTTGCATTCGACGGCGGTGTAGACGGCGTTGCCGTTCTCGTTCTCGGCCGCCCGCTCCGAAGAGCGCGCGGCCTGCTGGACGAGCGGCTTCGGGTCGCCGTTCAGATACGCGGTCAGCGCGGCGGCCCGCTTGGGCCAGACGTCGTCGTGGTACCCGGTCTGCAGAAACGCCGCCTGGAGTTCACCGGTGCCGACCTTGCCGCCCGCCGGTTCGCGCGCCAGCGCGGCCCGCACCTTCTCGTAGGAGTGCGCCACCTGCTGCGGAGTGCGGCCCAGGCCGTACGTCGTGTGATGCGCCGCGACCCACGCGCGGAAGTCGGCCCAGCGGCGCTCGAACGCCAGCGACTGGTCGAGGTTGTTCTGGTACCAGATCTGCGACGGGTCGGGGTTGACCGCGGAGTCGAAGACCATCCGGCGCACATGGGAGGGGAACATCGCCGCGTACAGGGCACCGAAGTAGGTCCCGTACGAGGCGCCCAGGAAGTTCAGCTTCCGCTCGCCGAGCCCGGCGCGCAGCACGTCGAGGTCGCGCGCGTTGTTGAGCGAATGGTAGTGCCGCAGTGCCTCCCCGGTCCGGTTCAGGCAGCCTCGCGCGTACGTCTTCGCCCGCGCGACGCGCTCCTGTTTGTACGCCGCGTCGGGGTGGCGCGGTGACCGGGTCGGCGCGGGGTCGAACGTGGCCGGGTCCTTGCAGGACACCGGGGCGGAGCGGCCGACTCCGCGTGGCGCGTAGCCGACGACGTCGTACTCCCGCGCGATGCGCCGGAAAGCGGGCAGCCCGGCCGTCGAGACCACCGGGAAGTACATCCCGGAGCCGCCGGGGCCACCGGGGTTGAAGATCAGGGCGCCCTGGCGCTTGGCCGGGTCCTTGGCCTTCACCCGGCTGACCGTCAGTTTGATCTGCTTGCCGTCGGGGTCGGCGTAGTCGAGCGGTACGGTCACCGTGCCGCACTGTACGGCCGCGGGCAGCCTCTCGACCTCGGGGCAGCGGCCGAAGGAGATCCCGGCCGCCTCGGCGCGTGCGACGGCGACCCTGGTGCCACGGGCCTCGGGGGCCTCGGGCGTGCTGCTCGCGGAGGCCGCCGGGGACGCGGGCGACGCGGCCAGGCCGGTCAGAACCAGCGATCCGGTCACGGCGTACAGGAGAGGCGCTCTTCCGCGCTTTCCGTGCTTCGACATCGCTCGGCATCCCTTCGAACGGCAGCGGACTGCGGCTGTATAAAAAGGGATAGTTCGGGCGGTGAAGGGCGAAGTAAAGCACCGGGCGGCCGGTGTCGCCGCCATAACCCCGATGCTCGGTGTGGCGAGCCCGTCACCTCCGTAGCAACGCGTAGCGGGCCGTCCTGGCCAGCCGCGCCAGCGGGCGGCCGGTGAGCGGGGCCGGACCCGAGCGCTCCAGCCACCACCGGACCAACTCCCGCCGCGCGCGGGGCGAGCGGGGCTTGCGGGCGCGCAGCAGGTGCTCGGCGAAGGCCAGCGCGTCGCGCCGGTGCCCGGCGGTCAGTGGCCGGTTCCTGGCGTACGCCAGGAAGGCGGACCGGTACTCCGCGCCCAGGATCTCCGGCAGCTCGGGCGCCACCTTGGCCACCACGGAGGCCCGCTTCGCGGTCAGCGCCCGGCTCTGTACGCGCAGCCTCTGGCCGTCGAACCCTTCGGGCGGGGGCGTCCCCGCCACCAGCGCGGAGAGCAGCGACGCCTGGCGCAGCGCGACCCGCTGGCGCGCGGCGTCGCTCGCCTGGGCCGGTGCGTCCGGTGCGTCCGGTACGTCTCGTGTGGCGGCCGTGGCGGGGACCGCGGCCGGGGCCGTGCCCTGAACCGGCCGCCAAGCGGGGCCGGTGGCCAAGGCCAGCGGTGCGCCTGACGGTCGGCCGGTCGTGACGGTTGACGGCGGCCGTCGGGTTGTGTCGCCTGACGGTCGCTTGGACGTGACCCCCGGCCGTCGTCCGGCTGGGACGCCCGCCGACGGTCCCGCCGTGGCCAGCAGCCGGTCCCGGGACACGGCCGCGCGGAGGGTGTCGAGTTCGCGCTCCAGCTCGGCCTGGGCCGGGAAGTTCTCGTCGCGCTCCAGCAGTACGCCCGGTGGTGTCACCCGGGACGCGAGGTCGGCCAGAATGTCCAGGACGGGCTGGGGGACCGGGTGGCCGTGGCTGTCGTGCCAGACGCCGTCGCGGGTGGCCCCGCCCGCCACATGGACGTACGCGATGGCCTCTACCGGCAGCTCGTCGAGCGCGGCCGACGCGTCCTCGCCCCGGTTGACCTGATTGGTGTACAGGTTGGCGACGTCGATGAGGAGCCGTACGCCCGTGCGCTCGACCAGTTCGGACAGGAACCGCCCCTCGGTCATCTCCTCACCCGGCCAGCCGATCAGCGCGGCGATGTTCTCCAGGGCGAGCGGCACCGGCAGCGCGTCCTGCGCGATCCGTACGTTCTCGCACAGCACGTCCAGCGCGTCCCTGGTGCGCGGCACCGGCAGCAGGTGTCCGGCCTCCAGCCGCTGCGACGCGGTCAGCGCCCCACCCGCCCGTACGAACGCGATGTGCTCGCTGACCAGCGGCGAGCCCAGCGCCTCGGCCCGCTCGGCGAGCGCGGCGAGCCGCGCCGGGTCCGGCCGCTCCGCACCACCCAGGCCAAGACCGACGCCATGCGGCACCACGTTCACGCCGCGCTCGCGCAGCCGTAGCAGCGGTGGGGCGATATGCCCCGGACAGACGTTCTCCGCGACCACCTCGACCCAGTCCACCCCGGGCATCCGCTCCACCGCTTCGGCGATCTCCGGGCGCCAGCCGATCCCCGTACCCAGCCGCACTCGGCCGCTCATGCCATCTCTCATACCACCGCTCATGGTTTCCCCCTCCTGCACGGCGTGAGGTTCTTCTGGCCCGGACTGGGCCGCTGAACCCACCCAGGGGGACATTCAGAGCTCGATTTGAGGTTTCACCGCCGGTTTTCAGCCGTGGACGTGAAGCGTGTCAGCCCACCTCAGGGCGGTTGGTGTTGATGTCCGCCGTGCCGGGCGCCGAGGGGCGCGAGGTGGAGGACTGGTCGTCGCCGGTCGGCCCGGCCGCGGGCGGCGGCAGCGGGGTGTTGCCCGGGACGGGCGGCGGCGGTCCGCTCGGGCTGGCGGTCGACCTGCCCGCGGCGTCCCTGGCCAGCGCGTCGAAGTCCACGTCGCCGGTCCGCTCCAGCATCGTGATGTGGTCGAGTACCGTCTGGTTCGAGTCGGTCGCCAGTTGCCGTACGAGCGCGTTGCGGGTGGTGTGCCGCACGCTCGCGATCAGCGAGAAGACCTTGCCGTGTGAGTCGCGCAGAATGTTCGCGAACTTCCGCTCGTAGACCTCGCCTTGGGCTTCCGTCAGCTCCCGCAGCCAGCCCTGCTGCTGCTCGGTCGGCTGGCTCGGCAGCTCGACCCCGAGCTGCGCGGCCACCTGTCGTACCCGCCGGTCCAGGTCGGTGTGCCCGACCACCAGGTGGTCGCCCGCTTCCTTGATGGCCTCCGTCGGAGCCCGCTCCATGGCCTGCTGACCCGCGGGGATCTCCCACAGTCCGGCAAGCCTGACTTTCACCAGCAGATCCCGGTCGGTCGCGCTGAGCGGCCCCCACTGGGTGGCGACGGTACTGGCCTCCAGGTTGGCCTCGCCGGTGCCCGAGCGGTCGGCGTACGACCAGACGGGGTAGGCGAGCGCGGCGAGTGTCGCCACCAGCGCCGCGATGATGAGGGCCGTGCCGTTGATGCGTCGCAACAAGGTAACTCCTGGGGGTAGCGCGTTCTTCGCACGAACCAACCGGCAACCGGTCTGGTGTTCAAGCCGATTGACGGTATTGAGAGATACGCGATGCGAAGAGGGCGTGTTCAGCCCGCAATGGGCTGAGATTCCGCTCACGGGCGTACCGGCAGCCGACGGAACCGGTGTCGCTACAGCACCCCGGCTCCGGCCAGGGCCGCCACCGGAAGCAGCATCATCCACTGCGGCAGCCGCAGCAGGGGCCGTGACCAGCCCGCGCGGAGCGTGATCACCAAGAACACCGCGGCATACGCGAGGAAGTGGGCCGCGATGAAGAGGACGAGCGGCACATTCGGCGCGGGCCGGACCGCGAGGGCGATCAACGCGGCGCCGCTGAACAGGAGGTCCGCCGTGGCGAAGTGCCACACCGCGTGCAGGATGCGCAACGGCTCGGCCTCCAGGGAGCTGCCCAGCAGTGGGCGGACCACCTCGCGCCCGCCGGCGATGAGGTGGATCAGGGCCGTCACGGTTGCCAGGGCTCCCGCGGCCAGCAGCCATCCGTTCACCGGGCCTCGATTCCCTTGGCGGCGATCCCGGCGACGCTTCGGGCGAGTCGGGGGCTGGCGGGCTCGCCGAGGATGCCCAGCCGGAACAGGACGGTGCCGACGAGGGAGTCGAGCACGAGGTCGGACTCCACACCCGGGACGGTCTCGCCCCGCGCCCGCGCCCGGTCGAAGACATCGGCCAGTCGCTGCTTGGCGGGCGCGAGGAAGGCGGAGCGGATGGTGGCGCGCAGTTCGGGGGCGGCGGCGAAGTCCGCCAGCAGGCCGGGCAGCGCCGCCGCGGCGGCCGGTGCGCTGAACTCGTCGATCAGCTGCTGGACGAGGACGGTGAGGTCGCCTTCGAGGGTGCCGGTGTCGGGCACGGGGGCGGTGTCGGTGGTGGTGAACACCGCCTCGTAGACCAGCTCGGCCTTGCCGGACCAGCGGCGGTAGATGGTGTCCTTGCCCACCCTGGCCCGGGCTGCCACGGCCCCGAGGGACATGGCGGCATAGCCAGTTTCAGTCACCAGCTCGGCGGCGGTGGTGAGGATCGCCGCATGCGCACGCGCATCTCGCGGGCGTCCGCGCGGAGTTGTCTTGGCAGTCACCATCCTTGTTTACCATACGGGTCGTCCCGTATGGAATATCGTCCACGCTGACTTCACCGAGGAAGCCGTTCTGCGCTTGGGGTGGCTGCTCAGCTGGCCTGGCTAGCCCGGGTTCAGCCGGAGCAGGCGGAGCGCTGAGCCTCTTGCCATGCGCAGACGGGGCACAGCGTCGCCCCCTTCGTCGACTCCGGGTACTCGGTCGGGTTCCGGCACAGCACGCACTCCGCGAACGGGGGCCCGTCGGCGGGCGGTGTGGCCTCGTCGGGGCCGGGCGTCCCCAGTGACGTACGCGCGCGGTGGTCCGTGGGGTCCATACCGCCAGCGTAGCCGCCGCCCTAACCGGCGCCTTGGCCGCGCCCGCCCTGGTCCGATGCCCTGATCAGCTCGGAGACCCGGACGAACCGGTATCCGCGCTCGCGGAGTTCCGGCACCACCGTACGGAGCGCGCGCTCGGTGGCCGGGGCCGCGCTGCGGGTGCAGTGCAGCACGACCACCGAGCCCGGCCGCACCCCGCGCAGTACCTCGCGGGCAACCGCGTCCGGGTCCGTCGCGAAGGCGTCGCCGCCCACCACGTCCCACTGCACCGCGGTGACCCCGCTCCCGGCGATCGCGCGCAGCGCCGTGCGGTCGTAGCAGCCGCCGGGGAAGCGGAAGTACGGCACGGTGCGCGCCACGCCCGCCGCGCGGAAGGCGGCGAAGGCGCGGTCCACGTCGGCTCGCATCCGCTGGGGAGCGAGGGTCGGCAGGCCGTAGCAGCGCGCTGTGTAGGCGTGGTGGCTGTAGGAGTGGTTGGCGACCTCGAAGAGCGGGTCGGCGCCGATCGACCTGGCCTGGTCGGGGTACTCCTCGGCCCAGCGGCCGGTCATGAAGACGGTGGAGGGGACCTTGAGGCGGCGCAGGGTCCCGATCAGCTCGGGGTTGTCGAAGCGCTCGCCGGATGCCGCGCGCGGGCCCTGGTCGGCGGTCATGTCGGTGTCAAAGGTGAGCGCTACGGTCTTGCCGCCGCCGCGCGGGCCGTGCTCGAACACGGGCGCCTGGCCTTCGGGGCCCGGGGCGAGCGTGGGGGGTGGCGGCTGGGCGTCAGCGGTGGCCGCGGGGGCCGCGGGGGATGCGGCAGGTGGCGCTGTGGGGGATTCCGCGCCGGTGGTGTGCGGGAGGCCGGGGCCGCCGCACCCGGCCAGCGCCGTCCCCAGCGCACAGCAGGCGGCGAGTCTCCGTACAGAGAGGATCACCAGGTGAACGTAACGGAAGAAAAGCCACTAATCGGAGAACTGGGCGATCGACCCGGCGTGCCCGTCGCCGAAGTCACCCACCTAGCACGCTCACCGGCCCGGCCCTACTGGACGCGGATCACGGGCTCAGGGCGGATGGGGAAGTTCACCGAGCGGGCGATAAAGCACACGGCATGGACCTCGCCGTGCAGCGCCCGGGCCTTGTCCACCATCGAGGCGTCGGCCACGGTCACCTCGGGACGCAGGACGACCTCGGTCAGCTGGCCGCCTCCACCGCTCGCGTCCATGGTCATGACGCCGTGCGCCCGGTCTTCGTATCCGACGACCGTCACCCCTCCCACGGTGCACAGGTGGAGGTACCAGAGCATGTGGCACTGAGCCACGGACGCCACGAGCAGTTCCTCGGGATTCCAGCGGGTGGGGTCGCCGCGGAAGGCCGGATCGGAGGAGGCGGCGATGGGCGCCTTGCCCGTCGCCAGGACTTCGTGGTCACGGCTGAAGGAACGGTAACTGTCCGTGCCTGAACCGAGGTTGCCGGTCCACTCGATCTCTACGTCATACGTGTGGGTGTCCGTCATGCGGCCAGGATAGGGAGGGTCATCCCTTCAGCGGCAGGTGATTTTCGAGGCTGTGCGGGGTCAGGTGTTCGTGAGGAGCCGCTCGCGGGCGTCCGCGAGGTCGAAGTCCGGCGTGGGGTACTGCGGGTCCAGCGCTTCGAGGTGGGCGAGCAGCAGGGTGCTGATCGCCCAGTTCCGGTACCACTTGCGGTCGGACGGGATGAGGTACCAGGGCGCGGTGCCCGTGGAGCAGCGTTCCAGGGCGATCGCGTAGGCCTCCTGGTAGGCGGGCCACAGCGCGCGGTCGTCGATGTCGCTGGGGTTGAACTTCCAGTGTTTGTCGGGGCGGTCGAGCCGCTTCAGGAGCCGGGCCCGCTGTTCCTCGTAGCTGATGTGCAGGAAACACTTCACGAGCGTCACGCCGTCGAGTGCCAGGGACTTCTCGAAGCGGTTGATCTGCCCGTAGCGGCGACCCAGATGGCGGTGCGGCACCAACTCCCTGACCCGGGTGATCAGTACGTCCTCGTAGTGCGAGCGGTCGAAGATGCCGATCTCGCCCGGCTGGGGCAGGGCCCGCATGACGCGCCACAGGAACGGGTGGTTTCGCTCTTCCGGTGTGGGGGTCTTGAAGGCCCTGATCCGGCAGCCGGACGGGTTGAAGAGGCCGATGACGTGCTTGACCGTGCCGCCCTTGCCGCTGGTGTCCATGCCTTGGAGCACCAGCAGGACCCGGCGCCGGTCGCCCGCCGTGGAGGCCGCGTACAGCCGCTCCTGGAGGTCGGCGAGTGGTTCGGCCAGTGCGGCGGTCGCCGCCAGGCCCGCGGCCTTGCTGGGCGGGCCGCCGGGTGTCGCCCTGGCGTCGTGGGACGCGAGGTCGAGGCGCTTCCCCCGGGGGACGCGGAGCAGCGCGCGCAGGTCGGCGGGGTTGGCCGGGCCGTCACTCTTCCTGCCCGTACGCCGCTGGTCCGCGCCCTGGCTGGCGCGCTGACCGGCGCCTTTCGCGCCCGCGCCCGCGCCCGTGCCTTTCGCGCCCGCGTCGCGCGCGCCTGTGCCAGCGTTGTTGTCGTCCCTCGCGTTCTTCTTGGCCACCGCGCTCCCCTTTGGGTCAGTCCCCTCGATCCTGCGCCGGAATGACGAGGGCCGCGACCTCTGGGGCCATGACCCCTAGGGCATGTCCGGGGTCGGGTCCGGCTCTGCCAGCTGGGCCGCGTCACGGGCCAGCGCGGTCAGTCGGGAGATCGCGCGGAAGTACTTCTTGCGGTAGCCGCCCTTCAGCATGTCCTCGCTGAACAGCTTGTCGAACGGCAGTCCGGAGGCGAGAACCGGCACCTCGCGGTCGTACAGCCGGTCGGCGAGTACGACCAGGCGCAGGGCCGTCGACTGATCGGGCACCGGATCGACGCCCGTGAGGCAGACCGCCGACACGCCGTCGGTCAGGGCGCCGTAGCGGCTGGGGTGGACCTCCGCGAGGTGGTCGAGCAGATGCGGGAAGTCGTCGAGCGAGGCACCGTCGGTGGCGTACGCCGCTCTGGTGACCTGTTCGTCGGAGTAGGGCGGGGGCGCCTCGGGCAGCCCCCGGTGGCGGTAGTCATCGCCGTCGATGCGCAGCGCGCGGAAGTGTGCCGAGAGCCCCTGGATCTCGCGCAGGAAGTCGGCCGCCGCGAACCGGCCCTCGCCCAGCTTGCCCGGCAGTGTGTTGGAGGTGGCGGCCAGCGCCACGCCCTGCTCCACCAGCCTGCTGAGCAGGCTCGACACGAGCACCGTGTCGCCCGGATCGTCCAGCTCGAACTCGTCGATGCAGAGCAGCCGGTGGCCGCTGAGCGTCCGTACGGTCTGCTGGAAGCCGAGGGCGCCGACCAGGTTGGTGAGCTCGACGAAGGTGCCGAAGGCCTTGAGCTCCGGGGCCGCGGGGGTGGCGTGCCAGAGGGACGCGAGCAGGTGGGTCTTGCCGACGCCGTAGCCGCCGTCCAGGTACACCCCGCGGGGGCCCGTCGGAGCAGCGGGCTTCCTGCCGACCCCGAACCAGCGGCGCTTGCCCGCACCGCTGGCGTGTGCGCCGCCCAGCGTTCCGGCGAAGCCGCTGAGCACGTCGACCGCCTCCGCCTGGCTGGGCTGCCGGGCGTCGGGCACGTACGTCTCGAAGCGCGCGGACTGGAAACGCGGCGGCGGCACCATCTCGGCGACCAGCTGGTCGGCCGGGACATGCGGTCGGCGCGCGCACAGCGACAGCGGGGCCGCTTCGGCTATCGGGTCGGCACCGGAAGCACCGGAAGCACCGGAAGCACCGGAAGCACCGGAAGCACCGGAAGCACCGGTGGGGGCAACGGCACCGGCGGTTGCGGAGGCCTGGGAGGCGGGGGAAGCGGGGGAAGGCGACACAGCTCTCCACTCTAAGGGGCGTGTAAGACTGCACGTCATGCGCAGCTTGTTCCCTGTGACCGAAGAGACAGCAGCCCCCGAACGGGGCGCCCCGGGCGCGTGGGAGCTCGACGCGCTCGCCGACTACTACGCCTATCCAGAGAGCGCGGGCGCGGAGGCGGGCGCTGAGGGTGTCTGGCTGCGCGGCAACATGGTCGCCACGCTCGATGGCGCGGCCCAGCACGAAGGCCGCTCACAGCCCATCTCCTGCCCCGCCGACATGCGGATCTTCGGCACCCTGCGGGGGCTCGCGGACGCGGTGGTGGTCGGTGCGGAAACGGTACGCCAGGAGGGTTACCGGCCGCCGCGTGCACGGGAGGCCTTCGCCGCGCGCCGGGCGGCGGCAGGCCAGGGGCCCGCGCCCGCGATCGCCGTGGTCAGCGCGAGCCTGAACCTGGACTTCTCGCTTCCGCTTTTCACCTCGCCGCTCGTGCCGACCGTGGTGCTGACCGGCGCCCAGGCCTCCGCCGAACGGGCGCGGGCCGCGGAGAAGGCGGGCGTCGATGTGGTGGTCGCCGGAGACGGCAGGGGTGTGGACCCCGCCAGGGCCGTCCGCGCGCTGGGGAAGCGGGGGCTCACCCGGCTGCTGACCGAGGGCGGCCCGCGGCTGCTCGGCCAGTTCGTCACGGCGGGAGTGCTGGACGAGCTGTGTCTGACGGTGTCGCCGATGCTGGCGGCGGGCGATGCCCAGCGGATCGCCCATGGACCCGCCATGACGGTGCCTGACCGGTTCGTGCTCGTCTCGGTACTGGAAGAGGACGGGTTCCTGTTCACCCGCTACCGTCGAACCTGAGAGCAGCGGAATTACTCGTTCCGTTTAGCCCGCGCTGGGCACACTATGACTCGGGGACCCCGTGCGGGTACGGGGCAGGATGGTTTCCGCAGGGGCCGGTGACGGCCCCCGAAGGAGAAGGGCGCCCGTCGTGTTCACGAGCGTATTGATGATCGAGAAGGCACTGTCGGCGGTAGACGTGGAGTTCGTCACCACACTGCACGGCGACCAGCAGGTCTCCTTCGTCGTCCTCATGCAGCCGCGTGGCGACCAGGACCGGCTGTTGCGTGCCGTGGACGATGTCGCGCTCGGTGAGCTGGACAAGGCCGTACGCGAGGCGGCGGAGGGCAAGGACGACTCCGAGGCCCCCGCCGAGCTGGCTCTCCAGCACTCGCTCGCGGAGCTGCGCAAGGCGGGCAGTGAGGCGGTGGGCCGGCTCGTGGAGGACCATCCGCTGGACGTGCTCACCTCGGTCACCGAGGAGACCAACGCCGACGAGGTGATCGTGCTGACCGCGCCGCACTACGTCGAGGAGTTCTTCCACCGCGACTGGGCGTCCCGGGCCCGCCACAAGGTCGGCGTACCGGTGCTCAAGCTCTACGCGCACAGCGAATAGGCTAGGGGGCGTCTCCCCGGCCTTCGCGGGCCCGCGGCGTCTGGCACGGCGCCTCGACGCACGGCCGAATCACCCGAGTACGTCCAGTACGAGGGCGATCCGGCCGCACGCCGATGCACCGCACCAGGTGCCGCAGGCTGATCCGCGAAGATCGGAGAGACGCCCCCTAGGGGCGGGCGGCCCCCGCGCGCTGACGCGGTCGGCCGCCCTCACCGACGTACCGCCGCGCCCGCCCAGGAGACGTACATGACCCCCGGCATTCCCGGTCTGCCCCCCGCCATGGACCGACCGCACTTCATCGGGATCGGCGGAGCCGGAATGTCGGGCATCGCCAAGATCCTCACCCAGCGCGGCGCCAAGGTCGCGGGCAGCGACTCGCGTGACTCGGCCACGGCCGACGCGCTGCGCGTGCTCGGCGCCACGGTGCACATCGGGCACGCCACCGAGCACCTCGCCGCCGACGCCAGCTGCGTCGTCGTCTCCTCGGCCATCCGCGAGGACAACCCGGAGCTGGCCGCCGCCCGCGAGCGCGGCATCGCGGTCGTCCACCGCTCCGACGCGCTGGCCGCGCTGATGAACGGTCTGCGCCCGATCGCCGTAGCGGGCACCCACGGCAAGACGACCACCACCTCGATGCTGGCCGTGTCCCTCGCGGCCTTGGGCCTGAACCCCTCGTACGCGATCGGCGGCGACCTGGACGCCCCCGGCTCCAACGCCGAGCACGGCACCGGCCAGATCTTCGTTGCGGAGGCGGATGAATCAGACCGCAGCTTCCACAAGTACGCCCCCGAGGTCGCCATCGTCCTCAACGTCGAACTCGACCACCACGCCAACTACGCCTCGATGGACGAGATCTACGACTCCTTCGAGACCTTCGCGGGCAAGATCACCCCCGGCGGTACGCTCGTCATCGCCGCCGACCAGGCAGGCGCCGTGGAGCTCACCTCCCGCCTGCGCGACCTCTCCTCGCTCAAGGTCGTCACCTACGGCGAGTCGGAGTCCGCCGACGTACGCATCCACAAGATCACCCCGCGCGGTCTGACCAGCGAGGTCACCGTCCTCCTCGACGGCAAGCTGATCACCTTCACGGTCGCGGTGCCCGGCCGCCACTACGCGCACAACGCGGTCGCCGCACTCGCCGCGGGCGTCGCCCTCGGCATCCCGGCGCACAACCTCGCCTCCGCGCTCGGCAAGTACACCGGCGTCAAGCGCCGCCTCCAGCTCAAGGGGGAGGCCGCGGGCGTCCAGGTCATCGACGCGTACGCGCACCACCCCACGGAGATGACCGCCGACCTGGAAGCCATGCGCTCCGCCGCCGGTGACTCCCGCCTCCTGGTCGTCTTCCAGCCGCACCTCTACTCCCGCACCCAGGAGCTCGGCACCGAGATGGGCCAGGCCCTGGCCCTCGCCGACGCCTCGGTCGTCCTGGACATCTACCCGGCCCGCGAGGACCCGATCCCCGGCGTCACCAGCACCCTCATCCTCGACGCGGCGCGCGCCGCCGGAGCCGACGTCACCCCCGTCTCCGACAAGGAGAGCGTGCCGGACGCGGTGGCGGGAATGGCCCGGCCCGGCGATCTCGTTCTCACCATGGGCGCGGGCGACGTCACGGACCTCGGCCCGAAGATCCTGGCCCGCCTGTCGCGCTGACGCCCGAACCGGCTGACGCCCGAACGAGCTGACGCCCGAACCAACGGAACGAGGGGACCCGGCCATGGCCTACGAGGTCGAGAAGCCAGACGAGCAGTGGCGCGAGGAGCTGACCCCGGCGGAGTACGCGGTACTCCGCGACGCGGGCACCGAACCCGCCTTCGTCGGCGAGTACACGGACACCAAGACCCGCGGGGTATACGCCTGCCGCGCCTGCGGAGCCGAACTCTTCACCTCCGAGACCAAGTTCGCCTCCCACTGCGGCTGGCCCAGCTTCTACGACCCGAAGGACAGCGACGCCGTCGAACTGCTCCAGGACAACTCCCACGGCATGCGACGCACCGAGGTGCGCTGTGCGAAGTGCGGGTCCCATCTGGGACACGTCTTCGAGGGCGAGGGCTACGCCACCCCGACGGACCAGCGGTACTGCATCAACAGCATCTCGATGCGGCTGATCCCCGACGAGGGCTGAGTCCCGCTGTCACCGCAGGGGACCCGCCTGATCAGCCTGCGGTGACCTTCGCGGCGAAGGCGTCCAGGTTGCGCGACATGCGGGCGATACGTTCGTCCAGGGTGAGGGACTCCGTATAGCGGAGCGAGCGCAGCTTGGGCTGGCGCTTGCCGCGGAGGTACTGCGGGCAGGCGAGGTCGGCGCAGATGTACGTGCCGACGGTGTTGCCCTCGCGGCCGCGGGCGCCCGCCAGTCTGGCGGCGAGCAGGGTGACGCCGGAGGAGGCGTGGCCCGTCAGGCAGATCTGGCACAGGCTGGACTTCACCGCGCTGCCGCGGGTCACGGCGGGCACGCGCAGGGTGATCCCCAGCGGGCCGTCGGCGCGGGGCAGCACGAGATGGGCGCGCAGGGGTGCGCCCGGGTCGACCCAGCCCAGGAAGTCCAGGTCCTCCCAGGGCAGTTCGGCGAAGTCGAGCGGCAACTTGACGCGGGCCGCGTCGCCTTTGGTGCAGTTCACGAAGGACGAGCGGATCTGTTTCTCATTGAGCGGTTCCACGGGCGTCGACCCTACGGACCTGGCGATCCTTTCGCATCGCAATAATTCCCATCGCAATATTCGGCATTCGGCGTGATCCAGCGGACTCCCGTCGTGCGGCGGCCGCGCCGCCTCCGGGGAAGGAGGCGGCGCGGCGCGGGCGCGGTCGGGAGGGGGATCGGTCAGGAGCCGGAGCCGGAGCCGGTGCCTGCGCCTGCCAGGATGCGGGGCTCGGCGGCCTCGTACTGGCGCTCCTGGTCGTCCTGGTCACGCCGGGTGCTGCGGATCGTGCCCAGCCAGCCGAGGAAGAAGCCCAGCGGGATGGTGACCAGACCGGTGGTGTGCATCGGGAACCAGCTGAAGTTCCGGTCGGTGATCAGGGCGTGCTCGCCGCCGGAGACCACCTCCGAGAACGCGAGAAGCACGAGTACGGAGAGGGTGCCGCCGATCATCGTGTAGAGCAGCCCGGTGTTGGTGTAGCGGCGCCAGAACAGGCGGTAGACCAGCGCCGGGGCGATGGCCGACGCTCCGATGCACAGGGAGAGCGTGATCAGGGCCTGGAGGCCCCAGTCCTGTACGGCGATCGCCAGCGCGATGGCGGGTACGCCCACCGCGACGGCGGCGGCGCGCGCGGCCCGTAGCTCCCGCACCGCCGGGAGGGACGTACGCCGCAGGCCCAGCGCGTAGAAGTCGTGCGCCAGCGAGGAGGCGCAGGCCATGATCATGCCCGAGACCGAGGAGAGCAGGGTCAGGAACACCGCGGCGGCCACGGCGGTGAACAGCAACGTCGCGACCATCGACGAGCCTTCGGCGACGCCCTGACTGACCTGGAGGATCGCGAGGGTGCCCTGCGGACCGCCAGCGGCCAGCGCGTCCCGGCCGATGATCGCCGCCGCGCCGAAGCCGATGATCGCGAGCAGGAAGCAGACGACACTGACCGTGCCGACGGCCCAGGACATCGAGCGCCGGATGTGCCGGGCGCTGTGCGCGGTGTACATACGCATGGTCACATGCGGTAGGCACGCGGCGCCGAGCACTACGGTCACCATGGCGCTGACGGTGTCCAGTTTGCCCATTCCGTCGCTCCCGAAGCGCATCCCGGACGTGAGGTAGGCGTCGCCGACGCGGCTGCCCGTCTTGGCGTCGGACAGGAGCTGCGAGGGGTTCCAGCCGACCTTGTTCATGATCAGGAAGGCGAGGGCGGCGGACGCGCCGACCAGCACCACGATCTTGATGATCTGGATCAGGGCCGTGCCCTTCATCCCGCCGATCGCGGCGTAGGCGATCATCAGGATGCCCAGGACCACGATGCACCCGGTGCGGATGGCGTCGCCGTCGAACCCGAGGATGAGCGAGACCAGATAGCCACTCGCCGCGAGCTGCACGATCATCATCGGCACCAGGGCGAGCAACGTGACCGCGGAGGACACGATCCGCACCTTGCGGTCCGACGCGTGCCGGGCCAGCGCGTCGCCCATGGTGAAGCGGCCCGCGTTACGCAGCGGCTCGGCCAGCAGGAACATCAGCAGCACCAGGGAGAGCGCGCTGCTCAGCGCGAGGGTGAGTCCGTCGAAGCCGGTGAGGGCGATAAAGCCGACGGTGTTGAGGATGGTGGCCGCCGAGATGTAGTCACCGGCGATGGCCAGGCCGTTCGGGATCGACGACATACCGCGGTAGCCGGTGTAGTAGTCGCTCAGGTCATCCCGCTCCGCGCTGTTGATGATGCAGAGCAGCAGAGTGAAGGAGGCGATCGCGCTGAACGCGACCAGCGAGAACGTCTGGGCCGACGAGCTGAAGGTGTTCACCGGGCGCCTCCCCGCGCGCCGCGCTCTTCCACCGCGCGCCGGATGTCACGGGCGAGCGGGTCCACGGTGCGTACGGCGGACCGTTCATAGCCGATGATCGCGGCGAACGTGACCGGGAACTGCAGCAGCCCCATGACAAGCCCGAAGGTGAAGCCGCCGACCAGCTCGGTCTCCATCAGCCCCGGGGCGTACCCGGTGAGCAGGAGGAACACGACGAAGTAGCCCAGCGCCGCGAGCGTCATGACGCGACGCAGCCGACGGTACGAGGAGCGCAGCCGGGGCAGTCCTGGCGGAGGCCCCACCGGTGTGGGTGCGGCGGCGGCCGGACTTCCGTACGCCTGGGGGCGGTAGCCCGGACCCTGAGGGGTGAACAGGCCCGCTGGCTGGGCGGGTGGTGGGGGGAACGGGTCGGGTCCGTATGACATGCGGGGGACAGCTCCTGTGCGATGAGGGTGCGGCGGCGCGGCGGCCCGTCGCCCTGGCCGCTGGCACGCCGGAGGGCGCGGGCAGCGGGTGGGGGGTGGCGGCGGGGCCGGTGGCGGTACATTACTGGTCGGTAGGGAGCGTTGGCGCTATCGGGCCGATAATGTTCTCAACCTGAAACTTCCACCTAGTGAAATAGCAATCGCCGCCCACCCTGAGGGCGGACGGCGGAGGTTCGAAGGCGGGCTCTTAGGCGGGCTTAGGCGGCTCTCAGTCGGGGCTCTCAGCGGTCTACGCGCTTGGTGTGCGGGCCGACGTCAGGGACCTCCCCCACCTCGGCCGCGGCCGGATCGAGCACCCGCGCCAGGAACGTGCGGGTCCGCTCATGCTGGGGGTCGCCGACCACCCGGTCCGGCGTGCCCTGCTCGACGATGACGCCGCCGTCCATGAAGACGACCCGATCGGCGACCTCACGGGCGAAGCTCATCTCATGGGTGACGACGAGCATCGTCATCCCCTCCCGCGCGAGCGAGCGCATCACGGCGAGCACGTCACCGACCAGCTCCGGGTCCAGGGCCGAGGTCGGCTCGTCGAACAGCATCAGCTCAGGGTCCATGGACAGGGCGCGCGCGATGGCGACCCGCTGCTGCTGGCCGCCGGAGAGCTGCGCCGGATACGCGGCCTCCTTCTCGCTCAGGCCGACGCGCCGGAGGTTGCGCCGGGCGACCCGGTTCGCCTCCTCCTTGCCGCGCCGCAGCACCCGGCGCTGGGCGATGGTGAGGTTCTCCAGCGCGGTGAGGTGCGGGAAGAGGTTGAAGGACTGGAAGACCATGCCGATCCGGCGGCGTACCCGGTCGATGTCCACGTCCGGGTCGGTGACCTCCGTACCGGCCACGGTGACCGTGCCGGACGTCGGCTCCTCGAGGAGGTTGACGCACCGCAGCAGCGTCGACTTGCCGGACCCGGAAGGCCCGATGACACAGACCACCTCGCCCCGCCCGACCGAGAAGTCGATGCCCTTGAGCACCTCCAGGTCACCGAACGCCTTGTGCAGGTCCTGGACCTCGATCGCCTGACCCGCCTGACCCGCCTGACCCGCCTGACCCGACTGACCCGACTGTCCCGACTGACCCGACTGTCCCGACTGACACGCCTGCTCGGGCGACGCGGGCTCCTTGCCTGCCTTCATGGTGCTCACCTGGCTTTCGCGGTACGGGCCTCGAGCCGCCGTACCAGATGGCCGAGCGGCAGGGTGATGACGAGATACAGCAGTCCCGCGATCAGGATCGGGGTGAGGCTCTTGTGCTCGTTGAGCGCGTCCCGGCCGAAGTTGGCCAGCTCGAACTGGCCGAGCGAGAGGCCGAGCAGATAGACCAGCGACGAGTCCTTGGTGAGCAGGATCAACTCGTTGGTCAATGGCGGCAGGACGATCCGGAAGGCCTGCGGCATCACGATCGACACCATCGCCCGGCCCGGCGACATCCCCAGCGAACGGGCCGCCTCCCACTGGCCCTTGGGGACCGCCTGGATGCCCGCCCGGATCGTCTCCGCCATATACGCGGCGCCGACCAGACCGAGCGAGAGCATCACGGTCACGTTCATGTCGAGCGCGACCTCGAAGGCCAGCGGCACGCCAAAACCCAGCGAGATGAACACCAGCAGGGCCGGGATGCCACGGAAGAACTCGATATACGCGATCGCCAGCCAGCGGTACGGCGGCACCGACGACAGCCGCATCATGGCCAGCACGAGGCCGAGCCCCAGGCCGAAACCGAAGCCGAGCAGGGCGTAGAAGGCCGTGTTGACCAGCGCGGTGGTGATGATCTCGGGGAACAGGGCCCTGGCGACATCGACGTCGAAGAACGCCTCGCGTAGCGTTCCCCAGTCGGCCACCAGGGCGAAGGCGGCGATGGCGAGCAGCAGCACCGCGTACTGGACGCCGCGGAACACTCGCGCCCGCTGCCGTCGGGACAGGGCCAGGGACAGGGGCATGCGTGCGGAACTCCCTTGCTGGGTGGGGAGCGTCAACGTCGCGGCGTCAGCTCTGGGGAGTGGTGCCGAACCACTTCTTGTAGATCTCGTCGTAACGCCCGTCGTCCCGGGCCGCCTTGAGAACCTCGTTGACCTTCTCGCGCAGCGCGTCGTTGCCGGTGCGGAAGCCGATCCCGTACTGCTCGCCGGTGTCGAACTCCGCGGTCACCTCAGTGCCCGGGTTCTGCTTGACGTACTCGAAGAGCACGCCGTTGTCGTTGATCGCCGCCTCGACCTGTCCCGACTTCACTGCGGCGAGCAGCAGCCCCACGTCCTCGAACTCCGTGAGCTCGACGCCGTCACCGTTCTCCTTGGCGTAGATGCCGCCGGTGGTGGCCTTCTGGTAGCCGAGCTTCTTCCCCTTGAGATCGGCGATCGTCTTGTACGCCTTGCCCTTCTTGGTGATCAGCGCCTGGGTGGCGTTGAAGTACGGGTCCGAGAAGTCCATGACCTTGTCGCGGTCCTCGGTGATCGTCATCCCCGCGGCCGCCAGATCGCACTTGCGGATCTTGAAGTCCTGGCCGGTCTCGATGCCCTCGAAGGGCGTGTTGACGATCTCCTGCTTGACGCCCAGCTCCTTGGCGACGAGGTCGACCAGATCCACGTCAAAGCCGACGATCTTGCCGTCCTTCTTCGACTGGAACGGCGGGTACGGCAGATGGGTGCAGGTCTTGAGCTTGCCGGACGAGACGAGCGCGATCTCCGAGCCCTTGGAGCCATCGCCGCCGCCATTGCCGTCGTTGTCTGGCTTGGTGCTGGTGCATCCGACGGCCGTCACTATCGCTATGACGGGCATCGAAGAACGAGCGGACACAAGACCTCCAGGGCAGATGAGATCAACGGCGCTGCGATCGACGGCGTACGTGATCAACAGCGCCTTGTGGTGCGCGAGTTGCGATGCATCCTGCCACTGGTCACCGTCCCTGTCTCTGGCGCGTCGATTGCGTCTGGGTAACGCCCCTTACCGCGAACCGTGTCGTGGCGCGGTCGCGTCAAGGACGCGTCAAGGTGGTGTGGGGTGCCGTAAGAGAGGTGTCAACGACGGACCGATCGGGGCGGATGAGGGGTTTGCTCTCACGAGGCCTCCGTCGTGGAGGCCGCATGCCCCCTCCCGTCTCACTCAGGAGTTCGCGATGGCCGATGTGGCCTTCGTCGTCACCATGATCGCGGTCTTCGCTCTGGTGGCCTTCATCGCCAAGCGTGTCGCGAAGCTGTGACCGCCGCCCGCTCCTGACCTCGGTGTGTTCGTACGGGTGTGCCCGTCGGGTGTCACTCTTCCGGGGATCGTCGTGTGGTTGCGCGCCGGGTAGAGCACTCGGCGGAGGTCAGCCATGGACGAGACAGCTTGGACGGCCGAGACAGTCGAGATGGCCGGGACGGCGTTGCGCCCCAAGTCGATGCCCGGCTCCGCCAGTATGTCTGGGACTGAGTCCGGGGCTGAGTCCGAGACTCAGTCCGGGACGGATGCCGGGGTGGGTGCCGGGGCGGGCAGTGGTCGTCGGCAGCGGGCGGCGCACCGGCGTAGGAGGCGGCCGCTGACCGCTGTTCTGGGCGTGGTGGCCGTACTCGTGCTGGTGTTGACGGGTGTCGGACTCGGCACCGTGGGTGCCACGGTCATCAGCATGGGCAAGCTCGCGGACCTGAAGGAGCGGCCGGGCGAGAGGCCGCCGGGAGGCGCGCCGGACACCCCGGCGAAGCCGGACGGTACGCCACGGCCGTCGGGGCCTGAGCCGCAGGGCGGGCAGAGCGCCACGGCACCGGACGCGGTGCCGGACCGGCCCGCCGCCCGGGCCACGCTCGGCATCGAGGCCATCGACGCCGAGCAGGGCGCGGGGGCGCTGCTCGTGGGCGTGCACATCCCCGGCCCCGGGTACAGCGCGGGACTCGTACGCGGGGATGTGCTGCTCGCGATCGGCGGCCACCCGGTCCGTACGGCGGCGGAGCTGGCCGCCGAGGTGGCGGCGGCGCGTCCCGGCAAGGCGGTGGCGGTGACGGTACGGCACGAGGACGGCGCGCGGGAGTCGCTGTCGGTCAGGCCGGGCGTCGTGACCTGAGAGGGCGGGTCACGCGGGCACCGTGCGGTAGTGCGTCGTCAACCGCCCCGCGTCGTCCAGGACATGGAAGGCGAACCCCGGATCGGCCGCGCGGTCCGCGATCTGCTCGCCCTCCCACGGCAGGCGCAGCGTCCAGGTGACTCCGGGCCCGACGAGCAGCGGCCGTCCCCCGAAGGTGGTGGCGGCGGGGGTGTGGGCGTGCCCGGTGATCAGCGCCGTGATCTCGGGGTGCCGGTCGAGCAGGGCGGCCAGCCGGTCAGGCTCCTGGAGCTGGTACCTGTCCGGGAGGGGGTGGTGCAGGGCGACCGGTGGGTGGTGGAAGGCCAGCAGTACGGGGATGTCGCCGCCCAGCTCGTCGAGGGTGGCCTCGATCCAGGCGTACGTCGTGTCGTCGAGCAGCCCCTCGTCCTGGCCCGGAATGCTGGAGTCGCACATCAGGATCGCGGCGCCGCCCACGCGGTGAACCCTGTTGACAGGGTCGTCCGACGCGGGCTCGCCAAGCAGCGCCTTGCGGTAGGGGCCCCTGCTGTCGTGGTTGCCGGGGCAATGCAGTACCGGGAACGGCGCGTCGAGTACGCGTGCCGCCTCCTCGTACTCCGCCTCCGTGCCATGGTCCGCGATGTCCCCGGTGACCAGCAGCGCGTCCACTCGCGTACCCAGGCCGCGCAGGTGGCCCATGACGCGCTCGGCGCGCTCGGTCCCACGGGCCGTCCCATCGAGATGAAGGTCGCTGATCTGGGCCAGCACGAGCATGGCGACACCTCCAGGCGTTAATGGTTGCAGCGCTATCTAAGCATTAGATCGTGGAGGGGAAAACCCCTGGCTCCGCTGTCGGCCCGCGCGCATGATGGGCCGCATGCTGAGCACCCTCGTCGCCTTCCTCGGCGCCTGCCTCCTGATCGCCGCTTCGCCGGGACCGAGCACCATCCTGATCATCAGGAACTCGCTGCGGAGCAGGCGTTCCGGTTTCTTCACCGTGCTCGGAAACGAGACCGGTGTGTTCGTCTGGGGCCTGTTCGCGGCCTTCGGGCTGACCGCGCTGCTGGCCGCGTCACAGTTCGCGTACGACGTGATGCGCGTCGTCGGCGCCGTGGTGCTCGTCGTCTTCGGCGTCCAGACCCTGTGGCAGGCGCGGCGTGCCAGGCGGGGCGAGGGTGGGGCTGAGAGCGCGGGTGAGGGCCTCGCAGCGGTCGGGGAGGCCCAGCCGGTGCGCACCGGCTGGGCCTCCTACCGAGGCGGGCTGCTGCTGAACCTGGCGAACCCCAAGGCCGCGATCTTCGCCATCTCCTTCCTGCCACAGTTCGTGCCCGCCGGTGCCCCGCAGCTCCCGGCCATGGTGGCCCTCGCCGCGATCTGGGCGGTCTTCGAGGTCGCGTACTACAGCGGGTACGTCTGGTTCGTCGCCCGGCTGCGGGGCGTTCTGTCGCGGGCGGCGATCCGGCGCAGGCTGGAGCAGGTCTCCGGTGGTGTGCTGGTGGCCCTGGGCGCGCGGCTGGCGCTGGAGGGCTGAGCGCCCGCCCTTGACGGTTGACGGGCTGTTTGCGGCTTTACGGCGCGGGCGCGAGCAGGACGCAGGACTCGCCCGGCAGGTTCAGCCGCCCATCCGCCCCCGGCGCCTCGGTCGGCTGCCACGCGGCCAGTACGCGCGCCGCCCCGCCCTGAAGCGGGATCGCGGCCGGTTCCCTGGACAGGTTGACCGCGATCCGTACCTCCCCGCGCCGGAACGCGAACCACCGCGCTGACTCGCTGTAGGCGCTCCGGACGGCCGCCAAATCCGGGTCCAGGAGGTCTGGTTGGGCACGGCGCAGGGCGATCAGCTTGCGATGCCAGGCCAGCAGGCGCGCGTGCGGGTCCTTCTCCAGCTCGTTCCAGTCGAGGCAGGAACGGTCCCGGGTGCCCGGGTCCTGCGGGTCAGGGACGTCCCCCTCCGCCCAGCCGTGCGCCGCGAACTCCCGTCTGCGGCCCCGTCGTACCGCATCCGCCAGCTCGGGGTCCGTGTGGTCGGTGAAGAACTGCCAGGGCGTGCGCGCCCCCCACTCCTCGCCCATGAACAGCATCGGCGTGAACGGCGAGGTCAGCGTCAGCGCGGCGGCGCAGGCCAGCAGCCCAGGCGAGAGCGTCGCCGAGAGCCGGTCGCCCATGGCGCGGTTGCCGATCTGGTCGTGGTTCTGGGCGAACCCGACGAAGCGGTACGCGGGTGTGGTCGTACGGTCCACCGGGCGCCCGTGCCGACGGCCGCGGAACGACGAGTACGTACCGTCGTGGAAGAAGCCGCGGCTGAGCGTCTTGGCGAGCGCGGCCAGCGGCGCCCGCGCGAAGTCCTCGTAGTAGCCCTGGGATTCGCCGGTCAGGGCGGTGTGCAGGGCGTGGTGGAAGTCGTCGTTCGCTTGCGCGTGCAGCCCCAGGCCCCCCTGGCCGCCCCGCGCCCGAGGCGTGATGACCCGGGGATCGCCCAGGTCGGACTCGCCGATCAGGAACAGCGGACGGCCGACCTCGTCGGCGAGCGCGTCCACCGCGGCCGACAGCTCCTCCAGGAAGTGCTGGGCACGGGTGTCGCGCAGCGCGTGTACGGCATCCAGCCGCAGCCCGTCGATCCGGTACTCCCGCAGCCAGGCCAGCGCGCTGCCGATCAGATACGCGCGAACCTCGTCCGAGCCTGGGGCGTCCAGGTTGACGGCGGCGCCCCAGGGGGTCTGGTGGGTGTCGGTGAAGTACGGCCCGAACGCCGGGAGATGGTTGCCGGACGGGCCGAGATGGTTGTGTACGACGTCCAGGACCACGCCGATGCCCAGCTCGTGTGCCCGGTCGACAAAGCGCTTCAGCGCCTCGGGCCCGCCGTACGGCTCATGCACGGCCCACAGCGACACACCCTCGTACCCCCAGCCGTGCCGACCGGGGAACGGGCACAGCGGCATCAGCTCGACATGCGTGACACCCAGCTCGATGAGATGCCCGAGCTGCCGCGCCGCCGCGTCCAGGGTGCCTTCGGGGGTGTACGTGCCGATGTGCAGCTCGTACAGCACCGCGTCCCGCAGTCCGCGCCCGGCCCACTCGGCGCGCCAGTCGTAGCGGGTGTGCTCGACGACGGCGCTCAGGCCGTCGGGGCCGTCCGGCTGCCGCGCGGAGCGCGGGTCGGGGCGTACGGGGCCGTCGTCGAGTACGAAGCCATAGCGCGCTCCGTCGCCCGCCTCGGCCTCGCCCGCCCACCAGTCCGTACGGTCCGGGTCGCGCTCCAACGCGAGGGTGGTGCCCTCCAGTTGGAGCGCGACCCGGTCTGCTTGTGGTGCCCACACCTCGAACCACACGGACGGTTTCCCCCTCGTCCCCTCGCCGATATCGCGCCGTTGCCCGTTGCGCGTTGTCCGTTGTCCCCACTTCCGGCGTCCATCGTGCTCCAGAAGTGATCGACGCGCCGGGGAATCGGGGAGACAGGGCCGCCTAGATGAGGTCGATGCGCTTCTGGACGACGGGATACCCGGCCTTAGCGAAGTTCGCCAGCATCGGGAAGTTCCCGTCATCGGTCGCCGCCACGATGCGCGTCGCGCCCCGCTCCACGAGGAAGTGCGTCGACTCGACGACCAGGTCGTACGCGTAGCCGTGCCCCCGTTGCCCGGGTACGACCCCGATGAACCCGGCCGCGAAGCCGGACGGGACACGGCACGGCAGATGCAGCCCGACGAGTTCGCCCCCCGGCGTGAAGGCCAGCTGCGGCCACGCCTCGGGGCACCAGTGGATGTAGTCCAGGTCCTCCTGGGCGGCCGTATCCAGACCGTGTTCGGCGGTGGCGTGCAGCGCGTGCGCGTCCAGGGTGGCCGAGCTGATCTGGCGCAGGACGTCGAGGAGCACCTGGTCGTCCCGCTCTTCCCGGAAGACCAGCCGCCCTGGGCGCTCGGGAAGCCCCTGCTCGGGCGTCCACGCGTAGCGGCAGCGCTCGACCAGGGCGCGCTTGCCCGCGGCCTCGGCCGCCGCGACCCGGGCCTCACCCGCCGCCAGAGTCGCGGGGTCAGCGCGCCAGTCGGACGGCAGGATGAGCTCGTACTCGACGTCGAACGGAGCCTGGCGCAGCAGCTCGGTACCGGCCTCCTGCTCGCCGTCGGCGAAGTCGAACCAGTTGATGTTGATCGGGGCGGTGTCGTCGGGCCCGCCCCACCACGCACCGCGCGCCACGACCTTGCCGTCGCGCAGGGCGACCAGGGTCCACTCGGGGCGGTAGTCGCCGCCCTGGGCGATGGTGCGGTACTCGATGCCGGTGACGATCCGGCCGACGAGGCCGGGGTCGGCGAGGGTGTGGAACAGGTGTGCGTCGCTCTCGGTGAGCGCGCGGATGACCAGATCGGTCATGGGGGAGATCCTCCGGAAGGTTGGCGCGCTCCCGGCGAGGTGGGGAGGTGGTCAGACAGCCAGACGCGTCAGACCTGGGACGCCGCGGGGACGGGGCGGGAGCGCGGGGATACGTCGATGACCTGCACAGCTCTCGCCTCCTTCCCATGGTGATGGCGTCGTGGCGACGATAGGGGTAACTGGGCCGTCCCGTCCAGGGAGTTTGTTGCCCCGAGGGCCAGGCGGCGAGGACCGGGCAGGCACCGCACTGCGCGTGGGCGTGATTCGGGCCGGGGCAGGGGTACCCGGGTCCATGACTGAGCTGCCCGATGTCGAGGGGTTTGGAGAGGTCCTGGCCTCCTGTGCGCGCGGCTGCCGGATCAAGCGGCTCGAAGTCATGGACGCCGATGTGTCCGCACCGACAGCTCCACCGCGCTCACCGACCTGCACGGACCTGAAGGGAGTCGTCGATCATGACTGGCAAGGCCAGGTCCGGCAAGGCCGTGAGCGGTTCACTGGAGCAGTACCGCTCCAAGCGGCACCCTGACCGCACGCCCGAACCGATGGGCAGTACCTCGGGCAGAGGCGGTCGGCGGCGTTTCGTCGTGCAGAAACACGCGGCCACCTCACTGCACTACGACTTCCGGCTTGAGGCGGGCGGGGTGCTGAAGTCGTGGTCGGTGCCCAAGGGGCCGTCCACCGATCCGCGGGAGAAGCGTCTGGCCCTGCGCACCGAGGACCATCCTGTGGACTATGCCGACTTCGAAGGCACCATCCCGGAAGGGGAGTACGGGGCCGGTGCGGTCATCCGCTGGGACGTGGGCACCTACCGGAACCTGGCCGAGCGCGGCGGAAAGAAGGTCCCCGTGGCCAAGGGGGTGAGCGACGGGCATGTGAAGGTGTGGCTGGAGGGGGAGAAGCTCCGCGGCGGCTACGCCCTGACACGGACGGGGCCCGAGGGCGGGAAGGAGCGGTGGCTCCTGGTGAAGGTCAAGGACGAGGAGGCCGATGCCCGCCGTAATCCGGTGAATTCCGAACCCGCCTCGGTACGGACCGGCCGCACAGTGGAGGACGTCGCCGAGGAGTGACACGCTCGCCGACGCCGGGCGCAGTGGGTCAGCGGTCGTCTTCCTGGGCGAGGGCGTCGAGTCGGCGCCGGGCCGGTCCCAGGGAACGCCGACAGCGGTTCAGCCCCTTCCAGGGGTCGCCCTGCGCGGACAGCCGGTCGGGGAGGGTGCGCAGGGTCCAGCTCTGTGGGCCGGTCCGGCGGTCGTCGAGTTCCTCCCATGTGAGCGGGGTGGCCACCGGGGCGTGCGGACGCGCCCGGACGGCGTAGGGCGCCACTGAGGTCTGGGCGTAGCCGTTGCGCTGCGTATCCAGGTACAGCCGGCCGCGGCGCTTGTTCTTGCGCATCTCGGTCGTCAGCTTGTCGGGGTGCCGTGTGGCGAGGAGATCGGCCACCTGCTGGGCGAAGGCGCGTGTGGTGTCGAAGTCGGCGCGGCGGTCGAGGAGCAGGACGAGGTGCAGGCCGCGTGAGCCGGTGGTCATCAGGGCGGGCCGCAGCCCGAGTTCCGTAGTCAGGAGGTCGCCCAGCTTCCGGGCGGTCCAGCGCACGATCTCGAAGTCCTCACCCGGAGGGTCCAGGTCGAAGATCAGCCGGTCCGGGCAGTCGAGGCGGTCGACACGGCTCAGCCAGGGGTGTGGGGTGATGCACGCCTGGTTGGCGAGGTAGGCGAGGGTGGCGGCGTCGTCGCACACGGCCATGGTGAGGGTCCCGCCCTCCTTGGCGACTTCCTGGCGGTGAATCCAGTCAGGGAAGTAGTCGGGGACGTCCTTGTGGAAGAACGACGTCCCGCCGTACCCGTCGGGGTGGCGTTCCATGGCCACCGGCCGCCCCCGCAGGTGGGTCAGCATGGGGCGGGAAACGCTGCGATAGAAGTCGATCAGTTCGGCTTTGGTGATGCCGTCATCGGGAAACAGCTCCTTGTCCGGATTCGAGATCGCGACGGTCCGCTTTCCGACGCGGATGCTGTCCTGCGTGCTCACCGTTCCTCCTTCGGTCTCTCGCGTACCACCTGCTCGGCGGGCTTGTCGCTACGCAGGCCGACGAACCGGGGGTGGCGCAGCCGGTCGGCTTCGGTCCACTCGGTGAAAACGATCTCGGCGACGAGTTCGGGCCGCACCCAGTGCACGCCGCGCTTGCGGACCGGGCCGCCGGTGAACGGCTGCTGTGCGCATTCCCCCTCGTCTTCGCTCACCTCTCTTGTGTACGGCTACCGAGGTCCAGCCGCTACCGCAACGGGGGTCCTTCAGGGAGCGGAGGATTCAAGCAGGTCAGGGAGGGTCGGAAGTGTCGGGGCCGCTGGACACCCCAGCCGCGCTACCCGACAATCGCTTGGTGACATCGTCCTTCGAGTTCCCTACGTCCCCCGAGCGGGTCTCCGACGCTGAGCGAGACAAGGCCCTCCAGCTCCTGCGCGACGGCGCGGTCCAGGGCAGGCTGTCGCACGACACCTTCGTACGCCGCATGGGACTCGCGCTCGGCGCCCACAGGCCGGACGAGCTCGCCGCGCTCACCGCCGATCTGCCACGTCGGCAGGGCAGGCTGACGCGGCTGGTGACCGGCGCGGTCGGCGCGGTGTCCGCGTTCACGGTACGGGTACGGGGGGCCTGGCAGGCCGAGCGGCTGCCGCAGCTGCTGCTCCCCCTCCCGGCCAGCGCCCCGCATCCGCTGCGGATCGGCCGCGACCCGGCGAGCGGGCTGCGGCTCACGCATGAGTCCGTCTCGCGGGCGCACGCCGAACTGCGGGCGCAGAGCGGCCGCTGGGTGCTGTACGACCTCGGCTCGACCAACGGCACCAGCGTGAACGGCAGGCGGGTACTTGGGGCCGCCATCGTCCAGGTGGGCGACCAGGTGTCCTTCGGCTCGGTGAGCTACCGTCTATCGGTGCAGTGAGTGGGGGGCGGGCCCTAAGCCCAGCAGGGCTACCGGGCGCGTGGCGAAAAGGTCCCGCGCGCGGGCGTGCCCGGAGAACTCCCGGCCCCGCTCTCCCTCCGCGGGCTCCTCGGGGGTGAGCAGGTCGACAAAGCGCCCTGCGGGCAGCGGCAGTTCGGTGTCCCCCCAGCCGCCCGCGTCGGCCAGCCGTAGCGGCAGCCGGGTCACCGCGGTCACCACGCGTTCGGAGCGGGTGAACGCCACGCAGTGGTCGGCGGCCGGGCCGCGCGCCCAGAGCGGCCGGTAGGCCGCCGTCTCGCCGAAGGCCTCCGGGAGGGCGCGTCGCAGCCGCAGGGCTACGCGGGTGAGGGCCAGCTTCTCGCCATCGAGGTCGTCGCGGTCGTCGAGGTCGTCGCGGTCACCGATGTCGCCGAGTGCGTCGAAGTGCACCGGCCGTCGGTTGTCCGGGTCGACCAGCGTCGCCCGCGCGTATTCCGTGCCCTGATAGAGGTCGGGGACCCCCGGCATCGTCAGGTGCAGCAGCGCCGCGCCGAGCACGTTGACCCGTACCCAGGGGCGCAGTTCGGCCGCGAACTCAAGGAGAGTCGCAAGCGGCGGGCCGTGCGTCGCGGCGTCGACGAAGGCGGTCAGGGCCTGCTCGTAGCGCGGGTCCTGCTCGGTCCAACTGGTGAACAGACCCGCCTCGCGCGCGTGCTTCAGCATGGCGTGCCGCAGCCGGACGCTGGGCGGGTCGCCCACCCCTACGGCCGTCTCGCCTACGGCCGTCTCGCTCAGCTCCCGCGCGAAGCCAAGCGCCGTCTGCCAGGTGGCCCACGCGAGGTGCGGATCGGGCGGCTGCCCGCCCTCGCCGCGCGCGGACGCGGCCGCGATCCCCGCGACGAACTCCGCCCACCGGCCCGGGCATTCGGTGAGCACCGCGATCCCCGCCCGGACCTCGGCGCTTCGTTTGGCGTCGTGCGTGGACAGCACCGTGCCGGTGGTGGGCCAGTCACGCTGCACGCGCGCGCCGTACGCGTGGAACTCCCCGGGGGACACGGCGGGCCGCCCAGGGTCCCCGCCCACCTCCGCCGCCGAGACCAGCGGAAAATAGCGATAGAAGGCCGTGTCCTCGACCGCCTTGGCGCGCAGCGCCGACGCTGTCTGCCCGAACCGGGCACGAAACGCCCGTCGCTCCGGACCGCCGTCGCCATCGTCGCCGTCGCCGCGCGGCCCACCGAGCAGCAGATCCCGCACGTCATCGACCACCCGCGCCTCATCCGCCACCGCGAACGCGGCCTTCGCCTCCCGTGCCGCCCGCTCGGTCAGCACGGCCCTGACCGCGTCCCCGGTGCCGTACGGCCGGTACACCGGAATCCGTACGAGGAGCTCGCGTAAGGCCGTACGCAGCGCCCAGGGGGCGTGGTCACGCGACGCGAGACCGACGCCGAGACCGACGCCAACGCCGACGTCGAAGCAGCGGGCGGCGTCGCGGGCCAGCCGGTCGACCTCGGCGGCCAGCTCATGGGTGATGACCCGGTACGCGGCACGGCGCGCCGTCGGCTCCCAGGCGCCGCCACGGTCGGCGGGGCGGCCGGTGAAGTCGCGGTACTGACCGATGAGTTCACCGACGCCGACGGGGTCAACGAACAGCCCGTCGATATGCCGCAACGCGTCATAGCCGGTGGTGCCCGCGACCGGCCAGGAGGCGGGCAGCCGCTCGCCGTCAGCGAGGATCTTCTCGACGACCGTCCAGCGCCCTCCGGTGGCCTCGTGCAGCCGCTGGAGGTAGCCGCCGGGGTCCGCGAGACCGTCCGGGTGGTCGACGCGCAGCCCGTCGACCACACCGTCCCGCAGGAGCTCCAGAACCTTGGCGTGGGTGGCGTCGAAGACGTCCGGGTCCTCGACCCGTATCCCGATGAGTTCCGAAATCGTGAAGAACCGGCGGTAGTTCAGCTCGGTACGGGCCAGCCGCCACCACGCCAGGCGGTACCACTGCGCGTCCAGGAGCGCGGGTAGCGGGAGTCCGGCCGTCCCCTCGCGGAGCGGGAACGCGTGCGCGTGGTAGCGCAGTACGTCGCCCTCCACCCGCAGTGCGTCCAGCTCCGCGCCGATCCGGCGCGCGAGAACCGGCAGCAGCAACCGGCCGCCGTGCGCCGCCCAGTCGATGTCGAAGCAGCGGGCGAACGGCGAGTCCTGGCCCTCGCGCAGTACCTCCCACAGCGCTCTGTTGTGGCGCGGTACGGCGGCCATGTGGTTCGGCACGATGTCCAGGACCAGGCCGAGGCCGTACGAGCGTGCGGTCGCCGCCAGCGCGCGCAGCCCCCGCTCACCGCCGAGTTCGGCCCGTACGCGCGCGTGGTCGACGACGTCATAGCCGTGCGAGGACCCCGGAACGGCCTCAAGTACCGGCGACAGATGCAGATGCGAGACGCCGAGCGCGGCCAGATACGGCACGGCGGCCTCGGCCGCGGCGAACGGAAACGCGGGCTGGAGCTGTAGCCGGTAGGTGGCGGAGGGCGTCGCGGGGCTCAGCGGCACAGGGCTCATGCGCACGTACGTACCCGACCCGCCGCGACCTCAGCCACTCCGCCGCGCAGCCGCGCAGGCCCGCAGCCACTCCGCCGCGCAGCCGCTCAGGCGGGACGCTGCAACACCGTGAGGCTCCGGTCGAGCAGCCTCAGCCGGTCCCCGGCCCGCACCTTGGGACCGGTACGCGGCGGCACCCCCTCCGGCCGCGCCGTATCGGCCACCACCTGCCACTGCCTCCCGTGATTGACCGGAACCACCAACTCCAGTGGCTCGGCCGACGCGTTGAACATCAGCGGGAACGAGTCGTCCTGGATACGCTCCCCGCGCAGTCCGGGCTCGGAGATCGCGTTGCCGTTGAGGAACACCGTCAACGCCCCCGCGCTTGCCCCACTCCAGTCCCGCTGCCGCATCTCCTCGCCCCGCGGGGTGAACCACGCGATGTCGGACAGCTCGTCGTGGGTGCCCTCGACCGGCCGCCCGTGGAAGAACCTGCGCCTGCGGAACACCGGGTGGTCACGGCGCAGCCAGGCCATGGCGCGGGTGAACTCCAGCAGGGGGTCCGGCTCTTCGCCCCGCGCGGGCCAGTGCACCCAGGCCAGCTCGCTGTCCTGGCAGTAGGCGTTGTTGTTGCCGCGTTGGGTGCGCCCCAGCTCGTCGCCGTGCGACAGCATGGGCACGCCCTGCGACAGCATCAGCGTGGCGATGAGGTTCCGTGTCTGCCGCGCGCGCAGCTCCCGCACGGCGGGATCGTCCGTCTCACCCTCTACGCCGCAGTTCCAGGAGCGGTTGTGACTCTCGCCGTCGCGGTTGTCCTCGCCGTTGGCGTGGTTGTGTTTCTCGTTGTACGAGACCAGGTCGCGCAGCGTGAAACCGTCGTGACACGTCACGAAGTTGATGGAGGCGAGCGGCCGCCGCCCGTCGTCCTGATAGAGGTCCGATGAGCCCGTCAGCCGGGATGCGAACTCCGCCAGCGCCCGCGGCTCGCCGCGCCACAGGTCCCGTACCGTATCCCGGTACCTGCCGTTCCATTCGGTCCACAGCGGCGGGAAGTTGCCCACCTGATATCCGCCCTCACCGACGTCCCACGGCTCCGCGATCAGCTTCACCTGGCTGACCACCGGGTCCTGCTGCACCAGGTCGAAGAACGACGACAGCCGGTCCACCTCATGGAACTGCCGTGCCAGCGTGGCCGCGAGATCGAAACGAAAGCCGTCCACCCGCATCTCGGTCACCCAGTACCGCAGCGAGTCCATGATGAGCTGCAGTACGTGCGGAGACCGCATCAGCAGCGAATTCCCCGTCCCCGTAGTGTCCGTGTAATAGCGGCGGTCATCGGCCAGCCGGTAGTACGAGGCATTGTCCAGCCCCCGGAACGACAGCGTGGGCCCCAGATGGTTGCCCTCCGCCGTGTGGTTGTAGACGACGTCCAGAATCACCTCGATCCCGGCCTCATGCAGGGCGCGCACCGCCGACTTGAATTCCAGCACCTGCTGACCTCGGTCACCCCAGGACGCGTAGCCGTTGTGCGGAGCGAAGAAACCGATGGTGTTGTAGCCCCAGAAGTTGCTCAGCCCCTCATCCACCAGCCGGTGATCGTTCACGAACTGGTGCACCGGCATCAACTCAAGGGCGGTGACGCCCAGTCCGGTGAGATGTTCGATGACCGCTGGGTGCGCGAGAGCCGCGTACGTCCCGCGTAACTCCTCGGGCAACTCCGGGTGCAGCATGGTCAGACCCTTCACATGGGCCTCGTAGAGCACCGTTTCGTTGTACGGGGTCCGGGGCGGCCGGTCGTCGCCCCAGTCGAAGTACGGGTTGACCACCACGGACGTCATCGTGTGCGGCGCCGAGTCCAGGTCGTTGCGCCGCTCGGGCGCCCCGAAGTGATACCCGTACACCTCCTCGCCCCAGTCCACCTGGCCGCACACCGCGCGCGCGTACGGGTCGAGCAGCAGCTTCGCCGAGTTGCAGCGCTGCCCGCGCTCGGGGGCGTACGGGCCATGCGCCCGAAAGCCGTACCGCTGGCCTGGCATGATCCCCGGCAGGTAGGCGTGCCGCACGAACGCGTCGACCTCGCGCAGCTCGACGGCTGTCTCCGAGCCGTCGTCGTGCAGCAGGCACAGCTCGATACGGTCGGCGGCCTCCGAGAAGACCGCGAAGTTGGTCCCGGCGCCGTCGTACGTGGCACCGAGCGGATACGCCTGTCCAGGCCAGACCTGCATGGACAGGACTCTTCCACGTCACCCCCCGCCCTGGGGGCCCACTCACCCAACCTCGGTCCCCGTCTTCGCACCCAACTCGGCGTGTGCGGAGTGAGGGCGCTCACTTTTCGCGGGCTCCCGACGGACAATGGGCGGGCCAGGGTGTGGAGTTGCGGTGCAGGCGGGGCAAGGGGCTGCATCCCCCGTCGCTCGCGGAGTACCCTTCCTTGATCGTGAACGGGGTCCCTGTGGGGGGCTAAGAGAGCCTCAGGGGGCGGAAGGCGGTGCGCGGGTGAGCTCGGGAGGGCTGGAGCTGCCCCCAGGTGACTCGGGTCGCGAGGATCGGGACGGCCGGGACGGCCGCGAAAGCCGCGAAGGCCGCGATTCGGGGCGTGCGGGGGACTCCATGGAGGTTCCGCCTTCAGCGGTCTCCGTGGCGCGTCCGATGGAGACCGGGTCCCAGATAGGCCCGGAGCTGGACTGGGGCAGCGACGCCTGGCGCGAGGTGCGTACGCGCGCCCAACGCGCCGGGCGGGCCTACATCTGGCTGAACCTGGTGGAACAGCGGCTGCGCGCGGTCGTGGGCGCCGTCCTGCGTCCTGTCTACGAGCCGGTGCACGGCGAGGACTGGGTGATCGCCGCGGCCGGGCCAGCGGGGCAGGAGTGGGTGCAGCGGGCCGTCGCGGTGCGGGAGGTCAGCCGCCGTAAGGGGTACCTGCTCGATCCCGCCGATGACAATGTGCTGAGCTTTCTGACGCTGCCGCAGTTGCGTGAGCTGATGGTGCAGCACTGGCCGTGCTTCGAGCCGTACTTCGACGATCGCCGGGATGTCGAACTGGCCCTGGACGAGCTGGAGGTCACGCGGAACGTGGTCTCGCGCAACCGAGCCTTGTCGCAGGCCGTGCTGGCTCAGGCGGAGCGTGCCGCGTCCCGGCTGCTGGAGATACTGGGCGCCGACACCGACGTACCGTCGTCGCGGCGGCTGCCGGTGGACGCCGTGGAGGACCTCGTCGGCGACCGGTACGCGGATGTGGTGGGGGTGCACTCCGACCGGGTGCGGCTGCTGCGGCAGTTCCCCGCCGAGGATCTCTTCGGTGAGGCACGGCGTCTGGACGCCATCGGGATAGGCCTGAATCTGCTGGTGCAGAACTTCTCCGGGCGCCGTCTGGTGCGGCTCGCGGAGGCGGGCTGCCGGGTGCGGCTGCTCTTCCTCAATCCGGCGAGCAGCGCGGTCCGGCGCCGGGAGCGGGAGCTGGGGCTGAAGAAGGGGGAGCTGAGCCGCGCGGTGGAGATGAACATCCTCCATATGCGCCGGGTGCGCTCCCGGTTGCGTGACCCGGACGCCTTCGAGATCCGGGTGTTCGACGAGACGCCGCGCCTCACGGCGTATCTGGTCGACGGGGACGGCCCGGACGGCATCGGCATCGTGCAGTCCTATCTGCGCCGGACGCGGGGGATGGAGGCGCCGGTTCTCGTGCTGCGGGGCGGGGGCCGGGTGGTGAAGGCCGGGGAGAGCGGGGAGAGCGGGGAGTACGGGCTCTTCGCGACCTACCGGGAGGAGTTCGAGTCGGCGTGGGCTGACTCGCGGCCGGTGTCCTGAGCCTGGTCCGGCTGAGGCTGGTCCATCTGCGGCCGGGTTGTCAGTGGTGCGTGCGAGGGTGGAACCCAGAAGGAACACGGGGGAAGCACCACTAGGGAGGGGGGCCATCATGAGCTGGCACCGGGAGCTGCTGATCGGGTTTGACCTGGAGACCACGGGCACCGACCCGTGCGAGGCGCGGATCGTCACGGGCGCGCTGGTGGAGGTCAAGGACGGAGTACCGGGAGGGCGGCGCGAGTGGCTGGCCGACCCGGGGGTGGTGATTCCGCAGGACGCCGTGGAGGTGCACGGCGTCACCAACGAGCGGGCGGCGGCCGAAGGACGCCCGGCCGACCGGGTCGCCGACGAACTGGCCAGCGCGCTGGCCGGATACTGGGCCGCGGGTGTCCCGGTGGTGGCGTACAACGCCGCGTTCGACCTGTCGCTGCTCGCGGCGGAGTTGCGGCGGTACGGGCTGCCGTCGCTGTCCGAGCGGCTTGGCGGCACCGACCCCGGCCCGGTCGTCGATCCGTACACGATCGACCGGGCCGTGGACAAGTACCGCAAGGGCAAGCGCACCCTGGAAGCGGTCTGCGCGGAGTACGGCGTCGCGCTGGACTCGGCACACCACGCCTTGGCGGACGCGCTGGCCGCGGTCCAGGTCGCCCGTGCGATAGCCGAGCGGCACGACAAGGTCGCGATGATCGGCCCCGCCGAGCTGCACCGCAGACAGATCGAGTGGTACGCGCAGTGGGCCGCCAGCTTCCAGGACTTCCTGCGCCGCAAGGGGAACGCGGAGGCGGTGGTGGACGGGCAGTGGCCGCTGCGCGGCTGATGCGGGCGGCGTAGGGGCGTACGGGGGTGGGGTGCGTACGTCGGGGGGGAAGCGCGGGGGCGCGTACGGCGGCTGGGGTGCGCCGGGTCGGGTCAGAACGGGTGCCAGCGGACCGCGGCATCGCCGTCGCGCAGCGAGGCCACCCGGCGCTCGAACTCCGCCAGGGCCCGGGGGTTGCTCGGCGCGTGCTGGGCGACCCAGGCGCAGCTCGCGGTCTCCCGTGCCCCGCGCAGTACGGCGCAGCATTCCCACTCCCGTACGTCCCATCCGTAGGCGGAGGTGAAGGTGTCGTAGGCCTCGGCGGGCAGGCCGTACCGGTCCCGGGACAGCGCCATCACCACCAGGTCGTGCTCGCGGAAGTCGGCGGCGAACGTCTCCAGGTCCACTAGCACGGGACCGCCCGCGCCGACATGGACGTTGCGGGGGAGTGCGTCGCCGTGGATGGGCCCCACCGGCAGGTGCGGTACGAGCGCGGCCGCCGCTGCCGCGAAACCGTCCCGGCGCTCGCGCAGATACTCCGCGTCGGTGGGCGCGATCGCCTCACCCGCGAGGCGCAGCCAGCGCTCGACGCCGCCCAGCAGCTCACGGCGCGGCAACGCGAAGTCGGGCGAGGGCAGGGCGTGCACCAGCCGGAGCAGCGCGGCCAGATCGGCCGGCTCGGCGGGGCGTACCGGCTCCGCCAGCCGGTACCACAAGGTCACCGGATGCCCGTCGGCCGAGCGGGGCTCCGGCTCGGCGGCCCGTACGGCGGGGACGTCCGCCTTCTCCAGCCACCCCGCGACACGTAGCTCGCGCTGGGCGCGGTCGTGCAGTTCGGGGGCCGCGCGCCCCACCTTGACCGCCAGCTCACCCGAGGCGAACACCGCGTTCTCCCCTAGGGCCAGGAGTTCGGCGTCCGGGTCCAGGCCCGCCGCGCTCAGCACGTCCCGTGCGCGCGCCTCGTCCATCCGGTGCCTCCCGTACTGCTGCTCGCGATCGCGTTCGACGACAGTCTCCCAGGTCTCCCAGATCTCGCGTTTCTCGCAGGGCTCGCATGGAGGCAGTCCAGAGAAGGAGGATTTCGCTTGCACGATACGTATCGTCTCGTTAGGGTCTGATCATGACCAGTCGCCAGCGTGTCCATATCGCCATGTTCTCCATCGCCGCGCACGGCCATGTGAATCCCAGTCTGGAGGTGATCCGTGAGCTCGTCGCCCGGGGGTTCCGGGTGACATACGCGATCCCCGAGTCCTTCGCCGACAAGGTCGCCGCCGTCGGCGCCGAGCCCAGGATCTGGTCCTCGACGCTGCCCACCGATGACGATCCGGACGCCTGGGGCACCGAACTCGTCGACCATATGGAGCCGTTCCTGACCGACGCCGTCCAGGCGCTGCCGCAACTCGCCAAGCTGTATGACGGGGATGAGCCGGATCTCGTCCTGTACGACATCACGGCCTACCCGGCGCGGGTGCTCGCACACCGCTGGGGCGTCCCGATCGTGCAGCTCTCGCCGAACCTGGTGGCCTGGAAGGGGTACGAGGAGGAGGTCGCGAACGCGACCTTCGAGCAGCTCAAGCAGACGCCCCGGGGCCAGGCGTTCTACGACAACTTCGCCGCGTGGATCGCGGAGAACGGCATGAGCATGGAGGTCGAGCGCTTCATGGGCCACCCCGACCGGTGCCTCGTCGTGATCCCCAAGGCCCTCCAACCCCACGCCGACCGCGTGGACGAGACTGTGTACACGTTCGTGGGTGCCTGTCAGGGTGACCGTGCCGAGCAGGGGGAGTGGCAGCGTCCGGCCGGTGCCGAGAAGGTCGCGCTCGTCTCGCTCGGCTCCTCCTTCACCAAGCAGCCCGCCTTCTACCGGGAGTGCGTCGAGGCCTTTCGCCCGCTGCCGGACTGGCATCTTGTGCTGCAGATCGGCAAGCACGTCGAGATGGAAGAGCTGGGTGACATTCCCACCAACGTCGAAGTGCGGAGCTGGGTGCCGCAACTGGCCATCCTTCAGCAGGCCGACGTCTTCGTCACGCACGCGGGCGCGGGCGGCAGCCAGGAGGGCCTCGCCACGGCGACGCCGATGATCGCCGTCCCGCAGGCCGTCGACCAGTTCGGCAACGCCGACATGCTGCGGTCACTCGGCGTCGCCCGCCACATCCCGACCGACGAGGCGACGGCCGATGTGCTGCGTGAGGCGGTGCTCGCGCTCGCCGCTGACCAGCAGGTCGCCGAGCGGCTGCGGGAACTCCAGCGACAGACCGCCCAGGAAGGCGGCACACGGCGCGCGGCCGACCTGATCGAGGCCGAACTTCCCGGCGGGCGCGCGTCGTCCTCCTCGACGGATCGCGTCACGTAAACCCGTGAACCCGTGTCGTCCGCCACGCGCACGACCCGTCGGGCGCTCCGCGATCTGCGCGGAGCGCCCGCATGGTCAGGGCGGACGCCTCCCGTGTCTGTCCGTCCGCGACGCCCGCACGCGCCTATCGTGGGCGCATGACGACGACGTACGCGGCCCTGCTGCGCGGCATCAACGTGAGTGGCCACAACAAGGTCCCCATGGCCGAACTCCGCTCCCTGCTCGGCGAGCTGGGGCATGGCGAGGTACGCACCTACCTGCAGAGCGGTAACGCCGTCTTCACCAGCGCCTCACGCGACGAGGAGGCGCTCGCCGACGAGCTGCGCAAGGCCATCGCCGACCGCTTCGGCTTCTCCGTCGACTGCCTGGTCCGCGGTGGGGCGTATCTGAGAGCCGTAGCCGATGCCTGCCCCTTCCCCGTGGCCTCACTTGAGGGCAAGCAGCTCCATGTCACCTTCTTCTCCCGGTCGGTGACACCCGAGCAGCTCTCCTCCGTCGACCCGGCCGACTACGCGCCCGAGGACTTCCAACTCGGCGACCGGGCGCTCTACCTCTACGCCCCGAACGGCCTCGGCCGCTCCAAGCTGGCCGAAGCGCTGGCCAGGCCAGCCCTGTTCAAGGGCGCCCTGCGCGGCACCATCGCCACCACCCGTAACTGGAACACCGTCGCCAAACTGGTGGAGATGACCGGTGCCTGAACGCTCACCCGCCGTCGCCGCGGCCATCGAGAACGAACTGCGTCTGCTCGCCCCCGAGGTGCGCGGCTCGGCCGAGCTGGTGGCCGCCCTGCTGCACCCGGAGTTCACCGAGATCGGTGTGTCGGGGCGCTGCTGGGACCGGGCGTCGGTCATCGCCGAACTGACCGCGCACAAGGCAGCACCCGACCGCCCCGCGACCACATCGCGGATGCGCGGTGTCCAGCTCGCGGACGATCTGGTCCATCTCACCTTCGACACTGACACCAACGGCCGCCCGGCGCACCGAAGTTCCCTGTGGCGCCGCACCGAGCAGGGCTGGCTGCTCTGGTTTCACCAGGCGACGCCGTTCAGGGCCCGCCTCACAGCCGCCGGTGGGTGAGCAGCTGGGTGGTGGTGCCGTCGTCCTCCGGGACGTCCCGTACGTGGACGTAGCCCGCCTTCTTCAGCACGCCCAGTGAGGCGGCGTTCCGCGCGTCCACGGTCGCGTGCACCTCGCTCAGGCCGAGCTCGTCGTATCCGTACGAGGTGAGCGCCCGCACCAGCTCCGAGCCGAAGCCCTGGCCCCAGCTCGCCGCGGTGAGCCCGTAGACGATCTCCTGCCCGTCGAGCCAGGACTCCGGGGACGGCTTGATCTCGGCATGGCCGATATACCGTCCCTCGTGCCGCACGGCCCACACCTTGAAGCGGTCCTCCGCGTACACGAGGCTGAAGACCCGCTCGAAGACCCCGCGGATCTCGTCTGGGGAGTCGTCCCCGAACCACTGCCCGACCCGCTGGTCACCGAAGAACGCGACAAAGTCGCTCTCATCGGAGCGTGTATAGGGAGAAAGGACCAGACGGTCGGTCCGCAGTTCGGGAGTCACTCGGGGAGGCTAATGGGGTCCGACGCGGGTGGTCAAAGGTTTTACCACCTGTCATTGGGCCGCCCCTGGGGTTGTGGTTCCCTGGCTACATGGACACCCCCGCCACCACCGTGACCACCTGGTCCCTTGAGCAGACGTCCTCGGCCGACCTGCGGCCCGCGTCCGCCCCGGACGGGGACGACGTACGGATCGTACGGGCCGAGGTGCCGTCGCCGGAGTTCAGCCGCTTCCTCTATACGGCGGTCGGCGGGGACATCAGCTGGACCGACCGGCTGGTCCTGAGCCCCGACCAGTGGCGCGAGCAACTGGAGCAGCCGGGCGTGGAGACCTGGGTCGCCTACGAGAAGGGGACACCCGCCGGGTACGTCGAGCTGCGGGCCCAGGACGAGGGCGTCGTGGAGATCCTCTACTTCGGACTGATCCCGGCCTTCCGGGGGCGGCGGATCGGCGGCCACCTGCTGACGTACGGCACCGCACGCGCCTGGGACCTCGCCGAGCGCTGGGAGGGGCTCGCCCCCACCAAGCGGGTATGGCTGCACACCTGCAGCAAGGACGGCCCGCACGCCATGGACAATTACCTGAAGCGCGGATTCCGGCTCTTCGACACCCAGGTCTCCACGGGGTGATCAAGAGCACACTGTCCCATGATGCGGGACTGTGTTGTCCAAATACCGGACTAAGGTGGACTGAGTCTAAAGTCCCATGCCACGCTTCCGTCATGTCTCGAGCTGGAATTGCCTTGGTGAGTCGGCGGCACGTCGACCTCGGCCGCATGTCCAGTGCCATCTGTTCGGCGGGCTGACGGACCAGCTTCCACCGCCGTATCCCCTTACCTGACATTGCTGCGCAACGCCGCGCGTGCCGTATTCGTATGCCCGTATGCGCAGGTCAGAGCCGCATTCCCGCTGTTCAGAAGGACGTATCGCCATGGCTGCCACCCCGGAGAAGCCCGCTGTCGCCACGCCACGCCGCAAGGCGAGCCGTCACCGTGGCGAGGGACAGTGGGCCGTGGGGCACTTCACCCCGCTCAATGGCAACGAGCAGTTCAAAAAGGACGACGACGGTCTCAATGTGCGGACACGCATTGAGACGATCTACTCCAAGGCCGGATTCGACTCGATCGACCCGGCCGACCTTCGCGGACGGATGCGCTGGTGGGGCCTCTACACCCAGCGCAAGCCCGGCATCGACGGCGGCAAGACCGCGATCCTGGAGCCGGAGGAGCTGGACGACCGCTACTTCATGCTCCGGGTCCGTATCGACGGCGGACGGCTGACCACCGAGCAGCTCCGCGTCATCGGCGAGATCTCCCAGGAGTTCGCGCGCGGCACCGCCGACATCACCGACCGGCAGAACATCCAGTACCACTGGATCCAGATCGAGGACATGCCGGAGATCTGGCGGCGCCTGGAGGCCGTCGGCCTCTCCACCACCGAGGCCTGCGGTGACACGCCCCGTGTCATCCTCGGCTCCCCGGTCGCCGGAATCGCGGCGGACGAGATCATCGACGGCACGCCCGCCATCGAGGAGATCCAGCGCCGCTTCATCGGCAACCCCGACTTCTCCAACCTGCCCCGCAAGTTCAAGTCGGCCGTCTCCGGCTCCCCACAGCTCGATGTCGCGCACGAGATCAACGACATCGCCTTCGTCGGCGTGAACCACCCCGAGCACGGCCCCGGCTTCGACCTGTGGGTCGGCGGCGGGCTCTCCACCAACCCCAAGCTGGGCCAGCGCCTCGGCGCCTGGGTGCCGCTGGACGAGGTCGCCGACGTGTACGGCGGCGTCATCGGCATCTTCCGCGACTACGGCTACCGCCGCCTGCGCACCCGCGCCCGGCTGAAGTTCCTGCTCGCCGACTGGGGTACCGAGAAGTTCCGGCAGATCCTCGAAGACGAGTACCTCAAGCGCAAGCTGGTCGACGGCCCCGCCCCCGAGCAGCCCGCCGGAACCTGGCGCGACCACCTCGGCGTGCACCAGCAGAAGGACGGCCGCTTCTACGTCGGCTTCGCGCCCCGTGTGGGACGCGTGGACGGCACGACGCTCACGAAGATCGCCGAGGTCGCGGCCGCGCACGGCTCCGGACGGCTGCGTACCACCGCCGAGCAGAAGATGATCGTGCTCGACGTGGCCGAGAACCAGGTCGCCTCGCTGGTGGCGGGCCTGGAGGCGCTGGACCTGAAGGTCAACGCCTCCCCGTTCCGGCGCGGCACCATGGCCTGCACCGGCATCGAGTTCTGCAAGCTGGCCATCGTCGAGACCAAGGCGCGCGGCGCCTCGCTCATCGACGAGCTGGAGCGCCGCATCCCCGAGTTCGACCACCCGATCACCATCAACATCAACGGCTGCCCCAACGCCTGCGCCCGTATCCAGGTCGCGGACATCGGTCTCAAGGGTCAGCTGATGCTCGACGCCGACGGCAACCAGGTCGAGGGATTCCAGGTGCACCTCGGTGGCGCGCTGGGCCTGGAGGCCGGATTCGGCCGCAAGGTCCGTGGCCTGAAGGTGACGTCGGCGGAGCTTCCGGACTACGTCGAGCGGGTCCTCACCCGCTTCCAGGCCGAACGCGAAGAGAACGAGCGGTTCGCCACCTGGGCCGCCCGCGCCTCCGAGGAGGCCCTCTCATGAGCGAGCGAGCCGCCCCCTTCTACTGCCCCTACTGCGGCGACGAGGACCTGCGCCCCAACGAGACCGGGCACGGCGCCTGGGAGTGCGCCGCCTGCAACCGCGCCTTCCAGCTGAAGTTCCTCGGGCTGCTGACCCGTGGAGTGCGGCGCGACCCCAACTCCGATGGAGGGGAAGAGATATGACGATCGTTCAGGGCCGACGTACGGCAGCGGAGCTCAAGGAGCTCGCCGAGCGCGCCGGGCGTGAACTGGAGGACGCGTCCCCGCTGGACATCCTTGGCTGGGCGGCGGAGACCTTCGGCAAGACCTTCTGTGTCACCTCCTCGATGGAGGACGCGGTGGTCGCCCACCTCGCCTCGCGCGCACTGCCCGGCGTGGACGTCGTCTTCCTCGACACCGGCTACCACTTCCCCGAGACCCTCGGCACCGCGGACGCGGTCGGGGCCGTCATGGACGTCAACCTCATCACCCTGACGCCCGTACAGACCGTCGCCGAGCAGGACGCCGAGCACGGCCCGAAGCTGCACGACCGCGACCCCGACCTGTGCTGCGCCCTGCGCAAGGTCAAGCCCCTGGAACAGGGCCTGGCCAGCTACGACGCCTGGGCGACCGGGCTCCGCAGGGACGAGTCCCCGACCCGGGCGAACACCCCGGTCGTCGGCTGGGACGAGAAGCGGCAGAAGGTCAAGATCTCGCCGATCGCCCGCTGGACCCAGGACGACGTGGACGCGTACATCGCCGAGCACGGCATCCTCACCAACCCGCTCCTCGAGGACGGGTACCCCTCCATCGGCTGCGCGCCCTGCACCCGCAGGGTCGCCCCGGGCGAGGACGCACGGGCCGGACGCTGGGCAGGCCGCTCCAAGACGGAATGCGGGCTGCACGGGTGACGAACTTTCAGGAGAAGCACATGACGGGAGCCACGGTCTGGCTCACCGGCCTGCCCAGCGCCGGCAAGACCACCATCGCCTACGCACTCGCCGACCGGCTGCGCGCGGCTGGCCAGCGGGTCGAGGTGCTGGACGGCGACGAGATCCGCGAGTTCCTCTCCGCGGGCCTCGGCTTCAGCCGCGAGGACCGGCACACCAACGTGCAGCGCATCGGCTTCGTCGCCGAGCTGCTCGCCTCCCATGGGGTCACCGCGCTGGTGCCGGTGATCGCCCCGTACGCCGACAGCCGCGAGGCCGTCCGGGGGCGCCACCAGTCCGAGGGCACCCCCTACCTGGAGGTGCATGTCGCCACCCCGGTGGAGGTCTGCTCGGAGCGCGATGTGAAGGGCCTGTACGCCAAACAGGCGGCCGGAGAACTCTCCGGTCTGACCGGGGTCGACGACCCGTATGAGGAGCCCGCGGCCCCCGATCTGCGGATCGAGTCGCACCAGCAGACCGTGCAGGAGTCCGCAGCCGCGCTGCAGGCGCTGCTCACCGAAAGGGGACTGGCGTGACCACCGCGACCACCGTCACTGACGCTGTACCCAACCCTGAGGGCGACAGCCCGTACGCGCTCAGCCACCTGGACGCCCTGGAGTCCGAGGCGGTGCACATCTTCCGCGAGGTGGCGGGCGAGTTCGAGCGGCCGGTGATCCTCTTCTCCGGCGGCAAGGACTCCATCGTCATGCTGCATCTGGCGCTGAAGGCGTTCGCCCCCGCGGCGGTCCCCTTCTCGCTGCTGCACGTCGACACCGGGCACAACTTCCCCGAGGTGCTCGACTACCGCGACCGCGCCGTCGCCCGGCACGGGCTGCGGCTGCATGTCGCCTCGGTGCAGGAGTACATCGATGCGGGCAAGCTGCGCGAGCGCCCCGACGGCACCCGTAACCCGCTGCAGACCGTGCCGCTGACCGAGAAGATCCAGGCCGAGAAGTTCGACGCCGTCTTCGGGGGCGGGCGCCGCGACGAGGAGAAGGCCCGCGCCAAGGAGCGGGTCTTCAGCCTCCGGGATGAGTTCTCGCAGTGGGACCCGCGCCGCCAGCGCCCCGAACTGTGGCAGCTCTACAACGGCAAGCACGCCCCCGGCGAGCACGTCCGGGTCTTCCCGCTCTCCAACTGGACCGAGCTGGACGTATGGCAGTACATCGCCCGTGAGGGCATCGAACTGCCGGAGATCTACTTCGCCCACGAGCGCGAGGTCTTCCAGCGCTCCGGGATGTGGCTGACCGCGGGCGAGTGGGGCGGCCCCAAGGAGAGCGAGCCCGTCGTCACCCGCCAGGTCCGCTACCGCACGGTCGGCGACATGTCCTGCACCGGTGCCGTCGACTCCGACGCCACCACGCTGGACGCCGTCATCGCCGAGATCGCCGCGTCCCGGCTCACCGAACGAGGCGCCACCCGAGCCGACGACAAGATGTCCGAGGCCGCGATGGAAGACCGCAAGCGCGAGGGGTACTTCTAAATGTCCACCAGCACCAACCAGTTGGCCGAGCAGCTGTCGGCCACCACGCTGCTGCGGTTCGCCACCGCCGGATCGGTCGACGACGGCAAGTCCACCCTGGTCGGCCGCCTGCTGCACGACTCCAAGTCGGTCCTCACCGACCAACTGGAAGCCGTCGAGCGGGTGTCGGCCAGTCGCGGCCAGGAAGCGCCCGACCTGGCGCTGCTGACCGACGGGCTGCGGGCCGAGCGCGAGCAGGGCATCACCATCGATGTCGCCTACCGCTACTTCGCCACCGCCCGGCGCCGGTTCATCCTCGCCGACACCCCCGGGCATGTGCAGTACACCCGGAACATGGTCACCGGCGCCTCCACCGCCGAGCTCGCCGTGGTCCTGGTCGACGCCCGCAACGGCGTGGTCGAGCAGACCCGTCGGCATGCCGCGGTCGCCGCGCTGCTGCGCGTGCCGCACGTCGTCCTGGCCGTGAACAAGATGGACCTGGTCGACTACCAGGAGTCCGTCTTCGCCGCCATCGCCAAGGAGTTCACCACGTACGCCGCCTCGCTCGGCGTCCCGGAGATCACCGCGATCCCGATCTCGGCGCTGGCCGGGGACAACGTCGTGGAGCCGTCGGCGAACATGGACTGGTACGGCGGCCCCACCGTCCTGGAGCACCTGGAGACCGTCCCGGTCAGCCACGACCTGGCCACCTGCCACGCCCGCTTCCCGGTCCAGTACGTGATCCGCCCGCAGACCGCCGAGCACCCCGACTACCGCGGCTACGCGGGCCAGATCGCGGCCGGTACCTTCCGGGTCGGCAAGACGGTGACCGTACTGCCGTCCGGGCGCACCTCGAAGATCTCCGCGATCGACCTGCTCGGCGAGCCGGTCGACGTGGCGTGGACGCCGCAGTCGGTGACCATCCGGCTCGAGGACGACATCGACATCTCGCGCGGTGACCTGCTGGTCCCGGCCGGGGACGCCCCCGCCACCAGCCAGGACCTGACCGCGACCGTCTGCCATGTCGCCGACACCCCCCTCGCCGTCGGCCAGCGGGTGCTGCTCAAGCACACCACCCGCACCGTCAAGGCGATCGTCAAGGACATCCCGTCCCGGCTCACCCTGGACGACCTGTCCCAGCACCCGGCCCCCGGGCAGCTGGTCGCCAACGACATCGGCCGGGTCGTGGTCCGTACCGCCGAGCCACTGGCCATCGACAACTACGCCGACTCCCGGCGCACCGGCTCGTTCCTGCTGATCGACCCGGCCGACGGGACGACGCTCGCCGCGGGCATGGCGGGCGACGCCTTCGCCCAGGCCACCGAGCCCGCCGAGCAGACGGCCGAACCGGCCGACGACGGCTGGGACTTCTGACCACCCCTGGTGGTCAGAACCTGGCACGGCACGGCACGGCACGGAAAGGAACGGGAGGAACCCGTGACGCGCGATTCGACGCGGGGGACGCGAGGCGTACAGGGTGTGCGGGGTGCACGGGGTGCACGGGGTGCACGGGGTGCACGGGGTGCGCGGCCCGTGCTGCTCGTGGTCGCTCACGGCAGCCGCGACCCGCGGCACGCCGCGACCGTGCGCGCCCTGGTGCGGCGGGTGCGGGCGCAGCGGCCCGGGCTGCGTGTGGAGACCGGTTTCCTGGACTTCAACGCGCCGACCGTGCCGCAAGTGCTGCGGCGGCTCGACGCCGACGGCGTACGCGACGTGGTCGCCCTGCCGCTGCTGCTGACCCGCGCCTTCCACGCCAAGGCCGACATCCCGGCCGTCCTGCACGACGCCACCGCCCGGCTGCCGCGGCTGTCCGTACGGCAGGCCGAGGTGCTCGGCCCCTCGCCGCTACTCCAGGACGCGCTGGAGCGACGGCTGTACGACGCCGGGCTCCGGCCAGGCGACAAGAGCTCGACCGGGGTCGTCCTGGCCTCGGCGGGCTCCACAGACCCGGAGGCGATCGCAGTGATCGCTGAAATCGCGCGGGAGTGGCGGCGCACCGGTTGGTGTGCCGTGCGGCCTGCGTTCGCCTCCGCATCCCTGCCCCGCACCGAAGACGCGGTGGCGCAGCTGCGCGCCGCGGGCGTGCGCCGGGTCGCGGTCGCCCCGTACGTCATCGCACCCGGCTTTCTCCCGGACCGCATCGCACGCGGCGCCCGGACCGGCGGCGCCGACGTCCTGGCCGACGTCCTGGGCCCAGCCCCCGAGCTGGCCCGCCTCCTCCTGACCCGCTACGACGAGGCGACGATCCCGGCCCTGGCCACACTGGGCGCCTGACGGATCCGGGGCCCGGCTGGCGGACGACCAGGCCAGCCAGGACCTTTAGACGCCCCCTATCCGAGGCGCGCTCGGGTCACCGCCGGGGCCGTCGAGTGCGGCAGCAGGTCCGTCCGCTGCTCGGGCCAGCGCATCTCGACCGTGGCGTTCTCGCGGAAGCGGTACGGGCGGTGGTCGAGCAGACCCGCCAGGTAGCGCCGTATCCGGGAGAGCTCCGCACGCACGGTCACGCGGCGGCCCGGGTCGGCGAACACGGCGTCGGCGAGCTGGGCCGCGGTGCTGCCCGCGGGGTGCGCGGCCAGCAGGTAGAGCAGTTCGGCGTGGCGGGGGCTCAGCTCGTGGGTCCAGTCCCCGGCGTACCCGGACACGGTCACCGCGTAGTGGCGCGGGCTGGACAGGTCAAGTACGACCCGCGTGGCGGGGCCCTGGCCGGTCGGTTCGCCGTCGGGCCGCACCAGCCAGCCACCGGGCAGCGGCTCGACCGCGCACGCGCCCAGCGACGGCAGCCAGGCCCGCCCCGGGCCGAACGCCTTGGGCAGGGGCAGCCGGTCGACCGGGGGCATCCCGGTGACCGCGGCGGTCCAGCCGCTCGGATCAACGGCGAGGGCGCGGCCGCCGACCCGGGCGAGCAGCGGCGCCGCCACCGTGCGCAGCCGGTCCAGGTCGGCCAGATGCCGGGTGCGCAGCTCGGCCTCGGCCAGCTTGGCCGCCGTACTCACCAACGCGAGGGTCGCCGGATGCAGGCTCTCGAGCGGGCCGCTGAGGTTGAGGACGCCGATCAGTCGTCCGTCACGCGGATCGGTGAGCGGGGCCCCGGTGCAGGTCCAGTCGTGGTGGGTGCGTACGAAATGCTCCGCCGAGAACACCTGGACCGGCCCCCGGACCACCAGCGCCGTGCCGATGCCATTGGTGCCGACCGTGGACTCGCTCCAGTCGGCGCCGAGTTCGAAGCCGTGTACGTCGGCCCGGCGCAGTACCGCGGCGCTGCCCTCACGCCACAGCACCCGGCCGTCGGCATCCGCGACGACCATGATGTGCCGCGCGGCGTCCGCGATCGACAGCAGACTCTCGCGCAGCACCGGCAGGACGCCGTGCAACGGGGAGTCGTGGCGGCGCCGCTCGATGTCCTCGCGGGTGAGCAGCCGGTTCCGGTGATCGTGGTCGGGGTCGACTCCGCGGCTCAGCATCCGCTCCCAGGACTGGCCGATGACCGGCCGTGGGCCGACGGACGGCCGCTGACCGGAGAGCGCGGCGGCGTACACACCCTGGAGCAGCCGGGCGGCCCGGCCGGAATCCGTGGCCGCGATCCTCCCGAGATCGATGGTCGAGTGTGTCACCAGCGCCTCCCCGCAACGTGCTTCGCCCCGTGGGCTGTGTCCATCGTCGCGCCCCGGCCACCGGGTGAGGGGATGTTCGGACAGGGACGATGCAACCTTCCGCAACCCTGGCGAACATCCGAGCGGGTGCCCGAAACTGAGAGCGACGCCGCTTCCGTGGCGTTCACGCTCCCGTCTTCCGGGGCTCGTGAGCCAGGGTGATGCCGTGTCGGCGCGGCATCACCCTCGCCGCATGGGTGGGACCGCCTCCCTCTGACGTGCCGCTACGGTAAGGAGGTGCACCAGGCAAAGGAAAATCCCGAGCGGCCGCCGGGCCGGATTCACCGGGCGCGACGTCTCTACCGGAACGTGTCGAAACGCAGGACCGCCTGGCTGCTCCTGAAGGACACCGTCAACTCCTGTATCGAGTACCGCATCCTGGGTCTCGCGGCCGAAGCGGCGTTCTTCACGCTGCTGTCCGTGCCGCCGCTGCTGCTGAGCCTGGTCGGGCTGCTCGGCTACGTCGACGCCTGGGTGGGCGTCGAAACGATCGAATCGGTCGAGACGAACATCCTGGACGCGGCGGGCACGATCCTGTCCGAAAAGGGTGTTCAGGACATCGCGCAGCCCATCCTCGACGATGTGATCAAGGGCGCGAAACCCAATGTGATCTCGATCGGCTTCCTGCTGGCGGTGTGGTCGGGTTCGCGCGCGGTGACGGTATTCGTCGACACGATCACCGTGATGTACGGACTCGACGGGGTGCGCGGCATCGTCAAGACCCGGCTTCTCGCGTTCCTGCTCTTCGTGATGGCGCTGCTGATCGGTTCGGTCGCCCTGCCGCTGCTGGTGGCCGGTCCCGACCGGGTACTCGACGTCCTGCCCTGGAGCGAGAACCTGGTTCAGATCCTGTACTGGCCGGTCGTCATCGTGCTGGGGATCGCCTTCCTGACGACGCTGTACCACGTCTCGGTGCCGGTGCGCTCACGCTGGGTCGAGGACATTCCGGGGGCGCTGGTGGCGCTCGGACTGTGGGTGCTGGGCAGCTTCCTGCTGCGGATGTACCTGACCCGCACGATCGACACGCCGGGCGGGCCCTCCATCTACGGCTCGTTGGCCGCGCCCGTGGCCGTGCTGCTGTGGGTGGGCGTCTCCGCCTTCGCGGTCCTGGTGGGGGCGGCCGTGAACGCCGCCGTGGACCGGGTGTGGCCCTCCATCGCCACGGCCGCGGCCCGCGCCGCCAACGAACGCGCCCGGGAGGCCGCGGCCGCTGAGATGGTCGCCAAGGCCGCCGCCGCCCGCGCCGAAGGCCACGACCCCGACGACCCCGACGACCCCGACGGCGACGACGATCTGGACGACCCGGGTATGCCGTCGGAGTTCCCCGAGCGCTGGGCGCAGTTCCTTCCCCCGGACGACGTCACCGGCCGACTCCGTACACCCACCAAACGCAAGAGCGATCCGCCGCGGCCCGAGGGCCCGGCCGAAGGGGAGCCCCCGTCGCCCCCGCCTCCTCCTCCGCCGTCGCAGCCGCCCCCGTCGTCGCACCGGGGCCAGGACGCGCAAAACAGGCGCGGTGACCGGCCCGGCCCGTAACCTCGGGAGCATGAGCACCTCACCGCGCCGTTTCACCGTCGTGCTGAAGCCCCAGCTCACCGATGCCGAAGGCCATCCCGACCACGGCGGCGTACTGCGCTCCGCGACCGTGGAGGCCACGGGCGGCACCGGCGAGTCCGGCTACCCGCGCTATGAGGGCGAGGGGATCACGGCGGACATCGACCCCAGGACCCGGACGGTGGAGGCGGTGAGCGTCGACGGCCGCGAGCTGCCGTACGGGTGGGTGGCGGAGGTCGCCGACGAGGACGGGGAGCACGGGGAGGACGCGGGAGACCCCTCGACCCCGTCCGCCTCACCCGTCTGAGTGCCGGTGCGTCACCCCTTCCAGGTCCCGGCCGCCGCATCCGTGCGCGCGAACGCCGTGAAGTCCCGCGGCTCGCGCCCCAGCACCTGCCGCACCCCGTCCGCCAGCCGGGCGTTGTGCCCGTCCAGCAGATCGGTGAACAGCGCGGTCAGGAACTCCACCTCCGGGTCCGGCATCCCGATCTCGCGCATCACGGTGGCGTAGTCCCGTACCGGAACCGGCACATAGTGGATCTCCTGGCCCGTAGCCCGGGAGACCTCGGCCACGGCCTCCCGCCAGGTCAGCAGCCGGGGCCCGGTCAGCTCGTACACCCGCCCGCTATGCCGCTCATCGGTCAGCGCGGTCACCACCACATCCGCGATATCCCGCGCGTCGATGAACGGTTCGCGAATCTCCCCGGCCGGAAACGCCAGCTCGCCGCCGCGCACGGCCTCAAGGAGCGGCCCCTCGCTGAAGTTCTGGGCGAACCAACTGCACCGAAGGATCGTCCAGTCGGCCCCCGACTCGCCCAGGGCCCGCTCCGCGGGCAGCGCCAGCTCCTCGCCGCGCGCCGACAGCAGCACCAGCCGCCGCACCCCGCTCGCCACGGCCTGCCGCGCCAGCGCCCCGATCGCGTCGGCCGCCGTCGGGGCGCCGATGTCCGAGTAGTACGCGAGATACGCCGCGTCCACGCCGTCCAGCGCGGCCGCCCAGGTCGACCGGTCGTCCCAGTCAAAGGGCACCGCCGCCGACCGGGAGACCGCCCTCACTCCGAGCCCAGCCGCCGCCGCGGCCTCGGCCACCAGCCGTCCCGTACGCCCCGATCCACCCGTCACCAGTACCTTCATGTCCCGCACACACCCTTCTCTCGCCGCGCTTACTCGGTCACATCCACCAGTGAACCGCCGGGAGATGAGCGCGCCCATGGCTCAGAGGCTCATCCGCATAAGCGAGCGTCTCTGTGTGCACGGGCTGTGCGACTACCCTGGCCGTCATGGACGCACTGGCAGGTCTCCTCGAAGGCCCGCGTGCCCGGGGGGCCTTCATCATCCGGGCGTGCTTCGACCCGCCCTGGTCGGTACGGATCGAGGACCAGGCCCCGCTGACGGTGATCGTCCAGGCGCGGGGCGACGGCTGGGTCATCCCCGACGAGGGCGAGCCGCTGCGGCTGCGGGAGGGCGGCGTCGCGATCGTCCGTGGCCCCGACCCGTATGTCTGCGCAGACGACCCGGCGACCGCACCGCGCGCCGTGATCTACCCCGGCGGGCGGTGCGCGACGCCGGACGGGCAGGAGATCAAGGACTACCTCGACCTGGGTACCCGTACCTGGGGCGGCCGGGCCGACGGCTCCGTGGTGGCGCTGATCGGGACGTACCAGATGCGCGGTGAGCTCACCGACCGGCTGTTGGACGCACTGCCGCCGCTGCTCTCCCTGTCGGCGGACGCGTGGGCCTGTCCACTCGCGCCGATGCTCGCCGAGGAGATCACCCGCGACGAGCCGGGCCAGGAGGTCGTCCTGGACCGGCTGCTCGACCTGATGCTGATCGCGGCCCTGCGCGCCTGGTTCTCCCGCCCTGAGGCCGAGGCCCCCGCCTGGTACGCGGCCCTCGGCGACCCCGTGGTGGGCCGCGCCCTGCGGCTGATCCAGGACCACCCGGCGCACCCGTGGACGGTCGCGGACCTCGCCGCCAAGGCCGGGGTCTCGCGGGCCGCGCTGGCGCGCCGCTTCAGCGAACTGGTGGGGGAGCCGCCGATGGCGTACCTGACCGGATGGCGCCTGGCGCTCGCCGCCGACCGGCTGCGCGACACCCCCCAGACCGTCGGCGCGATCGCCCGCGAGGTCGGGTACGGCAGCGCCTTCGCGCTCTCCAACGCCTTCAAGCGGGTGTACGGGGTCAGCCCCCAGGAACACCGGGCGGGAGCGGCATAGGCGTGGGCGCGGGCGTGGGTGCGGACCCCGAGGACCTAAGCGGCGGCTACCGCGAGCGGCCGTCGCGATTGCGTGGCGCGGTGCTCTGGACCCATAGAGCCAGGGCTCACGCCACCGCGCCCTATCCGGTGCTGCCCGACGGCTGTATGGACCTGCTGTGGTCCGACGGGCGGCTGCTGGTCGCCGGACCCGACACCCGCGCATATCAGCCGGGCCCCAGGCCGGGCGGCGCGCTGGTCGCCGGAGTCCGGCTGGCACCCGGCACCGCACCCGCGCTCCTCGGCGTACCCGCCCACGAACTACGCGACCAGCGCGTCGACCTGGCGGACCTGTGGCCGTCCGCCGATGCCCGCCGCCACGCCGAACGCGTCCACGCCTCCGGCGACCCGGCGGCCGCACTCGAAGCGCTTGCCGTCCGGCTGGCGGCCAGCGCCGCCCCGCCGAACCCACTGCTGCTCCAGATCGCCGCCGACCTGGACACCGGCCGGACGGTCGCCGACACGGCCGCCCGAGCCGGCCTCGGCGCACGTCGGCTGCACCGGCTGTCGCTGGCGGCGTTCGGGTACGGGCCCAAGACGCTGGCCCGCGTACTGCGGCTGCAACGCGCCCTGGCACTGGCCCGCACCGGGCTGCCGTACGCGGACACGGCGGCCGCCGTCGGCTTCGCCGACCAGGCCCACCTGGCACGGGACTTCCGGGACCTGGCGGGCCTGCCCCTCACCGACCTGCTCAGCGCCCGCCCGTAGCCTCCGGGCTCCGCGTAGCCTCCAGCGGCGCGAAGAGGTCGACGCCGTTCCCGTCCGGGTCCTCGACCGTGGCGTACCGCTGCCCCCAGAAGGCGTCGAACGGAGCGAGCACCCCCTTGCCCCCGGCAGCGGTCAGCTCCGCGTACCGCGCGTCCACGGAGGGCGCGTCGCCGCACAGGAACGCCAGGCCGATCCGGCCTTCGGACGTCGGGGGCCGCCAGTCGGGGTGGAACGAGCGGACCGTCTCCTCGGTGTCGAGCGCGAACCGCAGCCCGCCCGGCAGTTCGGCCTCCACATGTGGCTGGTCTTCGGCGGCTTCGGGGAAGACAAGGCCGAGGCGGCGGTAGAAGGCGAGTGAGGCGGCCAGGTCGGAGACGACGATGCCGATGAGGTCGAAGCGTGGGGTGGTGTGCGTGGTCATGAGGGCAGCCTAGGAAGCGGTTCGGCCACGGTCTTGAACGAATCGGACACCTGGCCACCCCGCGCACCGCGCCGACGAAACGGAACGGCGCATGGAGCTGCCACCGGCCCGCGAGAACGCCGTACCCTCAACGAAGGCGGCTGACGTACCTCGGTCCGCATGGCACTCTGGAGCACCGTGAACACCACCGACAGCACCGCCCCAGCCCCCCTGCCGGTGCGGCCTCTTCCCGGGCCGCCGTCGAGTTCGCTGCGCCGTGCGCGGCTGCGGACGCCGGTGGGCGTGCCCCAGGAGTCCGGCCCCTGGCCGCAGTTGTGGCTGGTGTCCGCGGACGAGGCCACGGCCGCCTCGTACGCCCCGCTGCTCAGCGCGGCGGAGCGGGAACGCGCCGAGGGCTTCCTGCGGCCCGCCGACCGCGCGCTGTACGTCACCTCGCACGGCGCGCTGCGGCAGCTGCTCGGGGCGTACGTGGACGAGGACCCGGCCGCGCTGGAGTTCGTACGGGAACCCTGCCCCGGCTGCGGCGGCCCGCACGGGCGGCCCGCCCTGCCCGGCGAGCCCGGCCCGCCGATCCACTTCTCGCTCTCGCACACCGGCAGCCTGGCCCTGCTCGGTTTCGCGGACCGCCCGGTGGGTGTCGACATCGAGCAGCTTCCCAAGGACAGCGTCGTGGACGAGGTCGCCGCCGCGCTGCACCCGCGCGAGCGGGAGGAGCTGGCGGCACTGGTGCCGGTCGCCCGCTCCGCCGCCTTCGCCCGCTGCTGGACCCGTAAGGAGGCCTACTTCAAGGGGCGAGGCGACGGCATAGCCAGCGAGGAGTTCACCACCTCCGTGGTCGGCACCGGAGCCTCCCCGCAGCAGCTCCCCGGCTGGACCCTCGCCGACATACCCGCGCCCCCGGGCTTCGCGGCGGCCTGCGCCCTGCGCGACGCCTGAGAGCGGTCAGCCGAGAGCCGCCCGTCAGCCGAGAGCCGCCCGTCAGTCGAGCGCCGCCGCCATCCGCCGTACGCCCTCGGCGAGCAGCTCGGGTGACGTCGCCAGGTTCAGCCGTACGTGCCCGGCCCCGCCCGCGCCGAACGCCGTGCCGCCGCTCAGCGCCACCCGGCCGCGCTCCAGGAAGGCGGCCGCCGGATCGTCCCCCAGGCCCAGCTCCCGGCAGTCCAGCCACGCCAGATACGTCCCCTCCGGCGACCGGTGACGCACCCCGGGAAGCTGACGGGCCAGCAGCTCGGCCAGCAGCTGGCGGTTCTCGTCAAGACCGGCGAGCAGCGCGTCCAGCCACCCGCCGCCGTGCCGGAGCGCGGCGGCATGGGCGATGATCCCCAGGTGGCTCGGGCCATGGCTCACCTCCTCCGGCATCCGCGCCAGATCCGCCACCGCCTCCGGGCCCGCCACCGCGAGGGCCGCCTTCAGCCCGGCCAGGTTCCAGGCCTTGGACGCGGACATCAGCGAGACACCGTTCTCCGCGCCCGGAACCGACAGATACGGCACGAAGGTCGCGCCCGGCAGCACCAGCGGCGCGTGGATCTCGTCGGCGACGACCCGCACCCGATAGGCGTGCGCCAGCTTCGCCACATCGGCCAGCTCGGCCCGCGTGTGCACAGCCCCGGTCGGATTGTGCGGGCTGCACAGCAGGTACGCGGCCCGCCGCCCGCCCGCCACCGCCTCCCGGAACGCCGACTCCAGCGCGCCGAGATCGAGTCGGCCCCCGCTGAGCGGCGCGCCGACCACCCGCCGGTCCATATGCTCCACGAACGCGTAGAACGGCGGGTACACAGGCGTGTTGACCACCACCGCGTCCCCGGTCCCGGTGAACAGCTTCAGCACCTCGACCACCCCGAGCATCACATCCGGCACGATCGCCGTACGCTCCGCCCGCACCCCCTCAAAGCCCCACCGCTCACGGGCGAACGCGTCCAGCGCATCGGCGTACGCCGTGCCCGTCGGATAGCCGGTGTCCCCGATGGCGAGCGCGTCCGCCAGGGCTTCCGCGACCGGCTCGGGCACGGGCACATCCATCTCCGCCACCCACAAGGGCAGCACATCGGGCGGATAGGCCCGCCACTTCATGCTCGTACGGAGTCGCAAGGTGTCGAGGGAGAGCTGCCGCAGCGGATTCTCGGGTGGAGTGGTCATGACATCGAGTATGCCCACGGTCACCGACGGTCTAGTCGAGCCGCTCAGGCGGCGTACGGCGCGTATCGATCGCGTAGGGAACGCGTAGGGAACGCGTAGGTAATCCGTTTGCGCGCGACGCCACTTCCCGTTCCGGATGATCCACCTCTTATCGTTTCGCGTACGTGCCGGAACGGTTCGGCGCGCGTACGGGACGAGAGGGGTCGACGGAGTGGTGGCACGCACGCCACGGGCGTGGGCGTCAGTATTCACGGCTCATCCCGCACGGACGCTGGTGATGGCCTTCGCCGGCGTCATCCTGCTCGGCACCGTCCTGCTCTCGCTGCCCTTCGCGACGGCCGACGGCGCCGCGACCAGCCTGGTGGACGCCCTGTTCACCGCCACATCGGCGGTCTGCGTCACCGGCCTGGCGGTGGTGGACACCGGCACCCACTGGACCGGATTCGGCCAGGGCGTGATCCTCGCGCTGATCCAGGTCGGCGGCTTCGGCATCATGACGATGGCCTCACTGCTCGCCCTGCTGATCTCAGGGCGGCTGCGGCTGCGGATGCAGCTGACCGCGCAGGCCGAGACCAAGAGCCTCGGTATCGGCGACGTCCGCAAGGTGCTGCTCGGCGTCGCCGGAACCACCGTGGCCGTGGAGCTGACGGTCGCCGCGATCCTGGCGCTGCGCCTGAGATTCGCGTACGACTACGCCATCCTCAAGGCCGTCGACCACGGTGTCTTCCACGCCATCTCGGCGTTCAACAACGCCGGGTTCGGCCTGCACGCCGACAGCCTCACCCCGTTCGCCACCGACCCCTGGATCACCCTGCCGATCGCCGTCGCCGTCATCCTCGGCGGCATCGGCTTCCCCGTACTCCTCGAACTGCTGCGCCACCGCAACCGGCGCCTCCGGACCGGTCACCGCACCTGGTCGCTGCACGCCAAGCTGACCCTGATCACCACGGCCGCGCTGCTGCTCACCGGCACTGTCCTGACGACCGCCCTGGAGTGGACCAACCCGGGCACCCTCGGCTCCTTCGACTGGGCCGAGAAGCTCCTGAACGGCTTCTTCCACTCGACGATGTCCCGGACCGCGGGCTTCAACGCGATCGACATCGGCGCCCTGCACCCCTCCACGCTGCTGCTCACCTGCGCCCTGATGTTCATCGGAGGGGGCAGCGCGGGCACCGCGGGCGGCATCAAGGTCACCACCTTCGCGGTACTGGCCGTCGCCATCGTCGCGGAGACCCGCGGCGAACCCACCACCGCCATCCTGGGCCGCAAACTGGGGCCGCACGTCCTGCGGCAGGCGCTGACCGTGGCCCTGCTCGGCGTCGGCCTGGTGATCAGCGCCACCATGGCCCTGCTGACCGTCACCGACGCGCCCTTCGAGGCTGTGCTGTTCGAGGTCGTCTCGGCGTTCGCCACCGTGGGCCTGTCCACCGGCATTACCGCCGACCTGCCGACCATCGGGCACCTGATCGAGATCGGGCTGATGTTCGTCGGCCGACTCGGTCCGATCACCCTGGTCTCCGCGCTCGCCCTGCGCGAGCGGACCCGCCGTTACGAACTACCCGAGGAGAGACCCGTCATTGGGTAACTACCTGCACTCTCTGCGCCGACGCCGCCGCAAGCGGCTGGCCGGAAGCTACGCCCAGCCCGGCGAGCAGCGGGTCGCCGTCATCGGCCTCGGCCGGTTCGGCAGTTCACTCGGGCACGAGCTGATGCGCCGCGGCTGGGACGTCCTGGGCATCGACACCGACGCCCGGCTCGTCCAGCGCAACAGCGACGAACTCACCCACACCGCTGTCGCGGACTGCACCGAGATGGAGGTACTGCGGCAGCTCGGAGTCCACGAGTTCACCAGTGCCGTCGTCGGCATCGGCACGGACATCGAGGCGTCCATCCTGGTCACGTCGAACCTGCTCGAGGCCGGGGTGCCCAACATCTGGGCGAAGGCCATCAGCCGCCAGCACGGCCAGATCCTGGAACGCCTCGGCGCCCACCATGTCGTCCTGCCCGAGCACGAGATGGGCGAGCGCGTGGCCCACCTGGTGACCGGCCGGATGCTCGACTTCATCGAGTTCGACGACGACTACGCCCTGGTCAAGACCGTCGCCCCGGACATCGCCACCGGCATCCCGCTCGGCCAGTCCCTGGTGCGCAGCAGGTACGGCGTCACCGTCGTCGGTATCAAGCGCCCCGGCGAGGACTTCACCTACGCCAGCGCCGAGACCGTGGTGGACAAGGGCGATGTCATCGTCGTCACGGGCAAGACGCGCGCGGTGGAGGCCTTCGCCGAACTGAGTTGAGGCAGCCGAACCGAGCCGAGGAAAAAAGAGGTGGCGGGGGCTGGCTGCGGCGGGCTAGCCTGACGCAGTCGCTGCCGGGACAAGGCGACGACATGGCGGCGACGAGCCGTGAACGAGCCGTGTGCGTGCCCGAGTTGGCATGCCGTAGAGGAACCAGGAGGTCTCGCCGATGACTGTGATCGCGGCGGGCGTTGCCCGCACTCAGCAGACCATCACTGACACCTCCGTGGTCTCCGGCTAACCCACTCTCGCCTCTCGCAGGACTTTTCTCGCGCCCAGCGCGCGCAGCCGGGGCCACCCTTGTGAAGGGTTCCCCTTGACTTTCCCCTCCGCCCTGGCCTCGTACGGCTGGGACACCCACTGGGCCGCCGCCTTCGCCCCGTACGCCGAGCAGGGCCTGGTGCCCGGCCGAGTGATACGCGTCGACCGTGGCCAGTGCGACGTCGTGACGGCCGACGGCACCGTACGCGCCGACACCTCGCTGGTCACCCCGCGCGATCCGATGCGGGTGATCTGCACCGGTGACTGGGCCGCCGTCGACCCCGAAGGCAGCGACCCACGGCTCGTACGCGACTATCTGCCGCGGCGTACGGCCTTCCTGCGCAACACCTCCACCCGGCGCTCCGAGGGCCAGGTCCTCGCGGCCAACGTCGACCACGCGATCATCGCCGTATCGCTCGCGGTGGAACTCGACCTCGGCCGTATCGAACGGTTCCTCGCGCTCGCCTGGGAGAGCGGCGCACAGCCCCTGGTCGTCCTCACCAAGGCCGACCTGGTGCCCGACCCGGTCACCCTTGGACACCTGGTCTCGGATGTCGAGACGACGGCACCGGGCGTGCAGGTACTGGCCGTCAGCGCGGCGACCCGCGAGGGGATCGAGGTCCTCGGAGCGGTGGTCGCGGGTGGCACCAGTGTGCTGCTCGGCGTGTCCGGCGCGGGCAAGTCCACGCTGGCCAACGCACTGCTCGGCCAGGACGTCATGGAGGTCCAGGCCATCCGCGACGTCGACGGCAAGGGCCGGCACACCACGACCACCCGCAACCTCCTCGCGCTGCCCGGCGGCGGTGTCCTCATCGACACCCCAGGGCTGCGTGGAGTCGGCCTGTGGGACGCCGAGTCGGGTGTCGGTCAGGTCTTCTCCGAGATCGAGGAGCTGGCCGATGCGTGCCGGTTCCACGACTGCGGGCACGAGGCCGAGCCGGACTGCGCGGTGCTCGCGGCACTCGCGGACGGCACACTGCCTGAGCGCCGACTCGACAGCTACCGCAAGCTGCTGCGCGAGAACCAGCGGATCGCCGCGAAGACCGACGTCCGGCTCCGCAAGGAGCTCAGCCGGGAGTGGCGCCTGAAGCTGCAAGCGGGCAGGGCGTCCCTGGACGCCAAGCGGGGCCGCTTCCGCTGACCTCATCCCGCACGGCACGCCCCCACCGCCCCCACCGGACCAGCCGGGTCCGGTGGGGGCGGTGGCTCCGGTGGGGGAGTGCCGCGTCCGAAAACCGCCAGCCGGTGTCTCCGGCACACCGCACACTGGACGGTGTGAACGATGAAGACACCAGGTACGAGGCGGTGCGCAGCCGCGACGCACGCTTCGACGGAGAGTTCTTCTTCGCCGTCGAGACCACCGGTATCTACTGCCGCCCCAGCTGCCCCGCCGTCACCCCCAAACGCCGCAACGTCCGCTTCTACCCGACCGCGGCCGCCGCCCAGGGCTCCGGCTTCCGAGCCTGCCGACGCTGCCGCCCCGACGCCGTACCCGGCTCCGCCGAGTGGAACGCCCGCGCCGACATCGTCGGCCGGGCCATGCGCCTCATCGGCGACGGAGTCGTGGACCGCGAAGGCGTGCCGGGGCTCGCCCTGCGCCTCGGCTACAGCTCCCGCCAGGTACAGCGCCAGCTGACCGCCGAACTGGGCGCGGGCCCCGTCGCGCTCGCCCGCGCCCAGCGGGCACACACCGCGCGGCTGCTGCTGCAGACCACCGAGCTGCCCGTCACGGACATCGCCTTCGCCGCCGGGTTCGCGAGCGTACGGCAGTTCAACGACACCATCCGGCAGATCTACGCCCGCACCCCCAGCGCCCTGCGCGCCGAGACAGGCACCCGGCTGAGCCGGGCACCCGCCCTGCCCGTCGGCAGCGCCGAATCAGGCCTGGTCGCGGGCGTACCGCTGCGGCTCGCCCACCGTGGCCCGTACCACGCCACCGCCGTCTTCGACCTGCTCGCCGACGACGCCATCCACCGCGTCGAGGAGGTCACCGGCACCCCCGGCGCCCGCACCTACCGGCGCACCCTGCGGCTGCCGCACGGCACCGGCATCGGCGCCGTGGACGAGCGGCAGACCGGGCCCTGGCTGGACGCCCGCATCCACCTCACCGACCTGCGCGACCTCACCACCGCCGTACAGCGGCTGCGGCGGCTGTTCGACCTGGACGCCGACCCGTACGCCATCGACGAGCGGCTCGGCGCCACACCCCGGCTCGCGCCGCTGGTGGCCGCCCGCCCGGGCCTGCGCTCGCCGGGCGCGGCCGACCCCGAGGAACTGGCGATCCGTACCGTCGTCGGACCGCGAGCGGCCGAGCGTCTGGTGGCCGAGTACGGCAAGGCCCTGGACGTCCCGTGCGGCTCGCTCACCCACGTCTTCCCCGCACCGGCCGCCCTCGCCGCCGCGTCGGCGCTGGACCTGCCCCTAGACCTGCCGCTGGCCGCCGCGCTCGCCGACGGCTCGGTGCGCCTGGACGCGGGCGCGGACCGTGACGACGCCGAGCGGGATCTGCTCCGGGTACCCGGGGTGGACGCCTGGACGGCGGCGTACATCCGGATGCGGGCGCTCGGGGACCCCGACGTGGGGCTGCCGGGGGCGCCGGTGAGCGATGCGTGGCGGCCCTGGCGGTCGTACGCCGTACAGCACCTTCGGACACAGCGAGAATTGGAGACCAGACGATGACCACGACCGCCACCACGTATTACGCGACCCTCGACAGCCCGCTCGGCGAGCTGCTGCTCACCGGCGACGGCTCCGGCGCCCTGACGTCGCTCTCCGTACCGGGGCAGCGCGGCGGCCGCACTGTACGGCCCGACTGGCGCCACGCACCCGGCGCGTTCCGGGACGCCGAGGCGCAGCTGCGGGCCTACTTCGCGGGGGAGGTCAAGGACTTCGACCTCGTCCTGCGCACCGACGGCACCGACTTCCGCGAGCGGATCTGGGCCGCCCTCGACTCCGTACCGTACGGAGCGACCACCACCTACGGCGCCCTGGCCGCCGCGACCGGTGCCTCACGCGCCGCCGTACGCGCCGTCGGCGGCGCGGTCGGCGCCAACCCGCTGCTGATCGTGCGCCCGTGCCACCGCGTGATCGGCGCGGATGGCTCGCTCACCGGCTACGCGGGCGGTCTGGACCGCAAGCAGCGACTGCTCACACTCGAAGGAGCACTCTGACGAAGGAGCACTCTGACCTGTGGCTCAGCCCTCGTCCTCCAGGCCCCAGCTGTGAATCCTCTTCGGGTGGATACGGATGACCTCGTCGCTGAAGTGCGGGCCCAGGTCGTTCGGCCCGGTCAGCAGCTCCGCCTCGCCGCGGATGTCCACACCCCGCACATGCCAGGGCGTGACGCTGGCCAGGTCGTCCACGACCAGGGCGACCTTGGGATTGTGCTGGAGGTTGCGCCACTTCTTGGTCGTACCCAGCGCGTATCCGCCGACCAGGATCGTCCCGTCGTCCTGCGGGAAGAACCCGACCGGGTTCGCCTGCGGCTGCCCCGTCGGATCGACGGTCGCCAGCCGTCCAAGACGCTGGGTCTTCAGATACGCGCGCTCGGCCTCACTGAATGCGGTCATACGGCGAGCCTGACACGTCCACCCCGCTCCCCGCGGCAGTTTGAACGCCTGCCCGTGTCACCCCCAGATCAGCGCCCCCAGCCACGCCCCCATGACCAGCAGACACGCGAACAGCTCGACCAGCACACTCGTCCCCGCCGCCCGCATCAGCACCCGGGTGGTCGCCTTCGCCGCCCCGTGGCTGCCGAGCCGGCGCCGTTCGCAGACGTAGATCCCGCCCACGAATCCCGGTACCGCGCCCACCACCGGCACCACGAAGAACCCGATCAGCGCCCCGAACCCCGCGTACTCCACCAGACGCCGGTCGACCCCGAGGCCGCGTATGCGGCGCGGAGGCAGCAACAGCAGCACGGCCTCGGCCAGCAGCAGCACGACGGTCGCCCCCACCAGCACCCACCAGGCCACCTGCGTCTGGATGCGCAGGGACCACCACAGGATGGCGCCCCACACCAACCAGGCCCCGGGAACGCCGGGTATGAGCACCCCGCTCAGGCCGAGCAGCATCACCATGCTGACCAGCAGGAGCTCGGAGACGCCCATCTGCCCAGCGTGCCGGAGCTCGGGCGATCTGGCAGGTCAGGGCGCCCCCGCAAGGCATCGGGGGAGCCGTGAACACGGGACGTCAGCGCGGCTCCCGTGCCACCCAGCCCCGTTCGTACGCGTGCCACCCCAGCTGGAGCCGGGTCGTCACGTCCGCCAGTTCCATCAGCCGCTTCACCCGGCGCTGTACGGTGCGCAGCCCCAGCTCCAGACGCTTGGCGACGCTCGCGTCGGTCAGCCCGGCCAGCAGCAGCGAGAGGATCTCCAGATCCGTGGCGTCCGGGCCGTCCGGACGCTCCTCGACCGGCTCGCCGCCCCCACTGAGCCGCAGCGGCAGCGCCTCCCGCCACACCGCGTCGAACAGCCCGGTGAGCGACTCCAGGAGGCCACTGGCACGGACGACCAGCGCGGCCGGTTCCGCGTCCCGTGGGGTGAGCGGCACCATCGCCAGCGAGCGGTCGGCGATCACCAGCTTGGTCGGTACCCGGTCGACCGTCCGTATCCGCTCGTTCCTGCCGAGCGCGGCGGACAGCTCGCCGCGTCCGGTGGGCAGCAGCAGCACGTCCCGCTCGACCACCACCCGGTAGTCGACGCCGCGGTCCGTGGACTCGGGCCCGGCGTCGTGGTCCATCCCCGAGACCACGTCCGGCTTCCCGGTCACCAGGGCGCACACCTCCTGGGTCGCCCCGAGCCGCAGCTGCAGGAAGCGGCGGCCGACGGCGCCCGCGCCCGTCACCACCTCGACCAGGTCACGTACGCCGGGCTCGCTGGCCTGGGCCCGGTAGTCGTCGGCCAGCAGTGCTGCCGCCAGCTCCGCCTTCTCCAGCTCATGGCGTTGCTGGGTGAGCAGGGGGCCGAGCGCGACCCCGGGCGGGGCCGCCACCCAGCGGCGCGGGCACGCGGACGACTGCGCCGCGAGGCCGTGGTGTTCGAGGCGGCGCAGCGCGCGCTCCATCTCGTGCTCGCCGAGCGCCAGGCGGCGCGCCAGATCGGGCACGTCAGCGACGCCGAGTGAGACGAGCGTGCGATACGCCGACTCCTGCGCCTCGTCGAGTCCTATGGCCGCTAGCAAGCCAGTGTCTTTTCCCACGCGCTGTTTTCCCCGATTCCTGGTCTCCGCCCCGCTCCCCAAGCCCTTCCCCCGGACCCGCGAACGCAGCGGTCGCCCACCACGGTCGCCCCCACTTTGGCGGGAAACGGCCACGGCGCGAACCCGCCGCACGACATCATCCACGCACCACCCGCCACTTCGCCACGCGTCTTCACCGCAGACTCGATCGCGGGCCGAATCGCGCATACGTTCCGGCCGACTATTTCCGGATGCCCCGTTTTCGTACGCCCCTCGCGGTGGACAATAGGGGGCATGAGCCAGCAGGGGGACAGGTACTCCGGCACCTCCGGCCAGGAGGACGACTGGTGGGGCCAGTTATACGACGACTCGACCGACGACACGGGCCCGGCGGCCGGCCCCGACACGCTGGACGACCGCTTCGCCTCAGCCGCGGGCACCCTCGAGACGGCGCCACCCCGCCGCCGCCCGGCGCAACCGCACTACACCCCGCCCCGCGCGCCCTGGGAGGTAGCCGGTACTCCACCGGCGCCCACGACGTTCGGCCCGCGTCCCGCCTCGCCTGACCGGAGCCCCGGTGGGTCCGCGCCGGGCCCCGGCGCTGGCCCCGACCCGGACCCCGGCTCCGGCCTCGCGGGGGCCGCCTCCGGCTCCCGGGCGCCCGTGGTGGGCGTACCCGCACAGCGGCCCGCCGCGCCCCCGCCGCGCCCCTCGGTGGGCCATGTGGGTGACGGGCCGCCGACGTACGACCCCGAGCCCAGCACCCTGCCCGCCGCCGAGCCGGACGCACTCGACGAGCTGGTGACGGACACGGTGCTCGAGGGCGCCCGCTACGGGACCTGTACCTTGCGCGCGACCTCCCTGCGCGGGGACTCCGCGCGCTACCGCGGCGAGCCGCGCAGGGACTCGCTGCTCACCGCCCGCTTCGGCACGGGCGAGGCCGCGCTGATCCTCGTCGCGATGGCCACCGGCGCCCGGGCCACACCCGACGCGCACCGCGCCGCCGCCGAAGCCTGCCAGTGGATCGGCCGTGCCGTGGGGCGCAGCCACGAACGGCTCGCCGAGGACATCAGGGCCGCCCGGCGCGGCGACCTGAAATCCGGGCTGCACCGGCTCACCGACCGCAGCCTGGGCAGACTACGGGCGGCCGCCGCCGAACGCGGCGTCCCGCCCGAGGAGTTCACGACCACCAGCCTGCGCTGCCTGCTGATCCCCGCCGCCCCCGAGTGCCGTACGCGCGTGTTCTTCGGCGTCGGTGGTGGCGGGCTCTTCCGGCTCAGGGACGGCGAGTGGCAGGACATCGAGCCGACGGTCGCCGAATCGGCGGGAGAACCCGTTGTCGGCTTCGGCTCCACCCCGGCGGACCCGGCAGCCCGGACACCAGCGACCCAGACACCAGCGCCCCAAGCATCGGCGGCCGAGACTCCGGAAGGCGACCGGCTCACCATGGACCTGGGCATCCCCGCCCTGGCCAGCCCCTACGAACCCACCCCCGAGCCCCTGCGGGAACCCTTCCGCTTCCGCGCCTCGGTAGCCCGCCCGGGTGACACCTTGCTGCTGTGCACCGGCGGCCTGGCCGAGCCGATGCGCGGCCAGCCCGAGCTCGCCGGACACCTCGGGGAACGCTGGTGGGCCCAGGCCCCGCCGGGCCTCGCCGCCTTCCTGGCCGACACCCAGATCCGGGCGAAGGGCTACGCCGACGACCGTACGGCGTGCGCTGTCTGGGAGGCATAACCGCACGCCCCATGCGTGGATGGACGTATCACGGCCATCAGACCCACGACGGCAGAGGGGTGCGCGCACCATGGGAAAGCAGAACGTCGCCGAACAGTTCGTGGACATCCTCGCGCGCGCGGGGGTGCGGCGGCTGTACGGAGTCGTCGGCGACAGCCTCAACCCCGTCGTGGACGCCGTCCGCCGCACCCCTGACATCGACTGGGTCCATGTCAGGCACGAGGAGACCGCCGCCTTCGCGGCCGGCGCCGAGGCCCAGATCACCGGCAAACTCACCGCCTGCGCGGGCTCCTGCGGCCCGGGCAACCTGCACCTGATCAACGGCCTGTACGACGCCCACCGTTCGATGGCCCCGGTCCTCGCCCTCGCCTCGCACATCCCCTCCAGCGAGATCGGTCTCAGCTTCTTCCAGGAGACCCACCCGGACCAGTTGTTCCGCGAGTGCAGCCACTACAGCGAACTGGTCTCCACCCCCCAGCAGATGCCCCGCCTGCTCCAGACCGCCATCCAGCACGCCATCGGCCGCGGCGGCGTCAGCGTCGTCTCGCTGCCGGGCGACATCGCCTCCGCACCCGCCCCCGAGCGGGCGCCGGAGCTCGGCCTGGTCACCTCCCGGCCCTCCGTACGTCCCGGCGACGCGGAGATCCACCAACTCGTGTCGATGATCGACGAGGCGGACAAGGTCACACTCTTCTGCGGCAGCGGCACAGCGGGGGCGCACGCCGAGGTGATGGAGTTCGCGGAGGCCGTCAAGGCCCCGGTCGGTCACGCGCTGCGCGGCAAGGAGTGGATCCAGTACGACAACCCGTACGACGTCGGCATGAGCGGCCTGCTCGGCTACGGCGCGGCCTATGAAGCCACCCACGCGTGCGATCTGCTGATCCTGCTCGGCACCGACTTCCCGTACAACGCCTTCCTGCCCGACGACGTGAAGATCGTCCAGGTGGATGTCCGCCCCGAGCGCCTCGGCCGTCGCTCCCGGCTGGATCTCGCGGTGTGGGGCGACGTGCGGGAGACGCTGCGCTGTATCACGCCGCGGGTGCGGCCCAAGGCCCACCGCAGGTTCCTCGACAAGATGCTCGAGAAGCACGCGGACGCGCTGGAGGGCGTGGTCAAGGCCTACACCCGCAAGGTCGACAAGCACGTCCCGATCCACCCCGAGTACGTCGCCTCGGTGCTCGACGAACTCGCCGCGGACGACGCCGTGTTCACCGTGGACACCGGCATGTGCAACGTCTGGGCGGCCCGCTATCTCTCGCCCAACGGACGGCGCCGGATCATCGGCTCCTTCTCGCACGGCTCGATGGCGAACGCGCTACCGCAGGCCATCGGCGCCCAGCTCATCGACCGCGACCGCCAAGTGATCTCCATGTCGGGCGACGGCGGATTCGCCATGCTGATGGGCGACTTCCTGACCCTGGTCCAGTACGACCTGCCGGTGAAGGTCGTGCTCTTCAACAACTCCTCGCTGGGCATGGTCGAGTTGGAGATGCTCGTCTCCGGACTTCCCTCGTACGGCACGACCAACCACAACCCGGACTTCGCGGCGATCGCCCGTGCGGCGGGCGCCCACGGAGTCCGGGTGGAGAAGCCCAAGCACCTCGCGGGCGCGCTCAAGGACGCCTTCAAGCACCAGGGCCCGGCCCTGGTGGACGTGGTCACCGACCCGAACGCGCTCTCCATCCCGCCGAAGATCAAATCCGAGATGGTGACGGGCTTCGCGCTCTCCGCCAGCAAGATCGTGCTGAACGGCGGGGTGGGCCGGATGGTCCAACTGGCCCGCTCCAACCTCAGGAACATCCCCCGGCCCTGAGCGTCGCGGTGAGCCGTTCTGAGTCGTTCTGAGCCTGACGATCTGGTGGTTGAAGAATGGACATGAATGTCACGATCCACGTCAGGGCATGCATCCCGTGAGCATGTTCGACCTGACCGAAGCAGGCACACGAAGGAAGTCGACCACAGCGTGCGGGCGGGGACCATGACGAGGCAGGCACAACAAGGGGTGGCAGGGGTGGCCGAGAGCGCCACGGCCGAAGACGATCTGGCCCAACTCCGGTGCACCCTGGGGCGGTCCGACTTACGGGCGGTTTCCGAGGTGCGGCGCGCCGTGCGCGAGTTGCTGCGGCACTGGGGGAAGCCGGGCGGATCGGATGTCGCGGAGCTGCTCACCAGCGAGATCGTCACCAACGCCCTGGTGCACACCGATGACGACGCGGTACTGACCGCGACCCTCGGCCCGCGCGGACTGCGGGTGGAGGTAAGGGACTTCGTAGGACGACGGCCAAGGCTGCGGGTACCGAACGCCGACGACAGTACGCACGGCAGAGGCCTGATCCTGGTCCAGTCACTCGCGGACGCCTGGGGTGTCCGCGTCCATGGAGTGGGGAAGGCGGTGTGGTTCGAGCTGGACGGGGGAACCATCTGAGAGCCCCTCGGATGCCCCCGCCCAGCCCGTCGCCCGTACGCCCCAGGGATCAGCCGAACTGCTGCTCCAGGTCCTTGAGCTTCTGCTCCAGGGAGTCGAGCCGGGGCAGGGTCTGCGTGTCGTCCTCCGCGGTGAGGTCTACCGTGACGGGAGGGTCAACTCCGGTCACGGGCTTGAGGGATGGACGGCCGCGTACGGGCAGCTGCTCGGGACCCGATATCGCGGGGTCCGAGCCGACCTGGCCCGTGGCGTTCCCCGACGTCACCGCGGGGACCTCGATGCGGCCCGCCGGGCGGGCGCGCTGGCCGCCGTTCCAGGAGCGGTGCCCCCGGCTGACCGCCTTGAGGTGCGCCCGCTCCAGCTTCTCGTGCTCGCGCCTGCGCTGGCGTTCCTGCTCCTTCTGCCTGCGGTCCTCGCGCACGTCGTCAACGGCGTCGTCCAGCGTCCGTACGTTCTCCAGGAGCATCAGCGACCAGGCGGCGAAGGTCTCCCGGGGCGCCCGAAGCCACCGTACGATCCGGATCTGCGGCAACGGCCGTGGCACCAGGCCCTGTTCACGCAGGGCCGCGCGACGGGTCTGCTTCAGCGCGCGGTCGAAGAGCACCGCGGCCGACAGCGACATCCCGGCGAAGAACTGCGGGGCGCCCGCGTGGCCGAGCCCCCGGGGAGCGTGCACCCAGTTGAACCAGGCGGCCGCGCCGGCGAACGTCCACACCAGCAGCCGTGAGCCGAGCGCCGCGTCACCGTGACTGGCCTCCCGCACCGCGAGCACCGAGCAGAACATGGCCGCGCCGTCCAGGCCGAACGGGACGAGGTACTCCCAGCCGCCGGAGAGGTTGAGGTTCTGCCGTCCGAATCCGACCAGTCCGTGGAAGGAGAGCGCGGCGGCCACCGCGGCGCAGCAGAACAACAGCACATAGGAGGCGGTCCCGTAGATCGCTTCCTTGCGTCTGCGGCGCTCCTCGCTCCGCTCCCAGGAGTCATCCGCCGCCTTGCCCCCGGCGCGCTTGCCTCGCGCGATCACCGTCACCGCCACCAGCACGCCCAGGAGCATCACGGAGCCCGGAAGCAGCCAGTCCAGCGATATGTCGGTCATTCTCATCTGGGGTCCCTTGCATCGCATGAAGGCGTTTCGGGCGCCATATTGGCTTAATCCCCAGGGCCTTCAGGGTGTTTCGAGGCAACAGGACGCCAAGGTGGTGCAGGGGGCTCCGGATAGCGCGTGTCGGGTCGAACTCGTTTACGTGCGGCGATAGTTGAGTTCGATTAATCGCACCCGTGTGGGTGGTTCAGCGCGATGCGTTTGCGGTCAGTCGCTCAATGCGATCCGCGTCGCAGGTACGCGGGCAGGTCACACAGGTGTCCTCGGGACGCAGCGTGTAGAAGAGGCAGCAGCTGGCCCGGTCCCGGGTCGGCAGCTTCTCGCCGCTGGGCCCGGTCAGTTCGCGGAACGCCGCGGCGCCGACGTACGGCTTCGTCGTACCGGGCAACAGGAGCTCCAGCTCCGTCATGGCACGCTGCTCCTCGCCCATCAGATGGGCGATGTACCAGAGGCTCTCGACGATCTCGTCCGTGGCCGTACCCCACAGCGCGCGCCGTCCACGCCGCATCCGCGGCCCGAAGCCGAGCAGCACCGGCTCCAGATGCTCGGCCACCGCCTGGCGCAGCTCAGCGCGCAGCGCCTCCTCGTCGGGCACGACCCGCGCGCCCGGGAGTGCGGCGGCCGGATCGTCCGGCAGACACGCGAAGTCCTCGACGCGGACCGCCATCCGGCCCAGGGTGCGCTGGAAGGTGACGTTGCCCACCGGGATGCGTGGCACCCGGCGGTGAGTGAACCACGGGACGGTGATCAGCAGGCAGGCGGGCCAGGCGTAGCGATGCAGCCCGAAGCTGGCGATGACGTCCGGCCTGGCCTGCTGACCGTAGTCACGCAGGACCTGTGCGTTGTCCCAGGCCAGGAAGGCGTCCAGGGCGGCCCCACCTTCCGCGAGCTGCGCGGCCCCGACCCAGCCGCCGCCCTGCGGGGCTGGCTCCGACGCGTCGAGTTCCTCGATCCGCAGGCCGGGGAAAGCCTCGGCCAGGCGTGCGTACGCTTCCCCGACAGCCGAGGAGGCCGCGCGGTCGGCGCCTGGGAGCAGGGCGGGAACTGACATGCGGGGACCACCGAATCGCGATCGTTAGCAGGTTAGCCTTACCTTACCCGAAGCTTCGGATGTTTGAACTCGCGCCCCACCCGCCTATGGTGCTGCTCGGACCCTGGACGCCTGAGCCGTACCGCGCGCGGGGCCGCCAGAGGGCCAGGAGGAAGACCCGAGTGGAGCAATCGGAGCAGTGGGAGCAGCGGGAGTGCGCGGAGCGGGTGGAGCGGCCCAGGACGGGTGAGGGCCCCGCCGTCGCGGCGCGGCGGATCGCCACGGCCCGGGCGGCCCTCCCTGAGCAGCAGGGCGCCGAGCAGCAGGCCGCTGCCCGTGGCGAGCACACCCACAGCGAGCCCCCGGCCCCCGTGCTCCCCGTGCGGCACTCCGTACGGGGGCAGATCCTCGACGCCCTGCGCGCCGCCCTCGTCGGCGGCGAGCTGGTGCCCGGCGAGGTCTACTCGGCGCCTGTGCTCGGGGAGCGCTTCGGGGTCTCCGCGACGCCGGTCCGCGAGGCCATGCAGCAGCTCGCCCACGAGGGCGCGGTCGAGGTCATCCCGAACCGCGGCTTCCGGGTCGCCGAGCGCACCCCCCGTGAGGCGGCCGAACTCGCCGAGGTCCGGGCCCTGCTGGAAGTCCCGGTCGTCCTCCGCCTGGCCCGGACGCTGCCGTCCGAGCGCTGGGCCGAACTCTGGCCCCTGGCCGAGGCGGCGGCGGGCGCGGCGGCGCGGGGCGACGTGGCGTCATACGGGGACGCCGACCGCGCCTTCCACCGGGCGCTGCTCGCCCTCTCGGGCAACCAGCAGCTGGTGCTGATCTCGGACGACCTCCACCGGCGCGCGCAGTGGCCGCTCGCCCGGGGGCCGCTGACCCGCCGCGCGGACCTCGTCGTGAACGCGGCGCAGCACACGACGCTCCTGGAGGCCCTGACCAACCAGGACCTGGAGGCCGTCCAGCCCTTGATGCACGCCCACTTCAGGGGCGCGAGCTCCTGACGCGGGGCCGTCCGACTTTTTCTCTCCCCTACCCCGCCCCTTCCCGAAACTGGGGGCAAGCCCCCAGGCCCCCGGATCGCCCTTCGGGCTCGTCCTCAAGCGCCGGACGGGCTGAAGTCTTCAGCCCGTCCGGCGCTTGCGGACAAACGGGGTCTGGGGCGGAGCCCCAGTTACGGGAAGGGGCGGGGTGGGGGCTATATCTCTGACCCGAGCTCACCCTCCAGCGCAGGTGGCGACAACTGCCCCGCCAGCCAGGTGGGGACGCCGCCGAGGAGGCGGAACAGGCGCGCCGCCTCCGCCCTCAGCCGCACCGCGTCCGCCCCGGTCTCCGCCTCCGCGAGCGCGGCCAGTGCCGGAGCCGTACCCACCAGGTACCCCAACTCCTCGCGCAGCCGGAGCGATTCGGCGAAGCCGTGGCGTGCCTCGGTCAGCTCGCCGTCGCGGAGCGCGAGTCCGGCGAGGTGGCGCCAGGTGAAGGAGAGCAGCAGCAGGTCGCCACGGGCCGTGGCGCCCGCGTGGGCGCGGCGGTACGCGGCGAGCGCGGACTGCGGTGAGTCGGCGATGTGCTCGGCGACGAGTCCGCGTCGGAAGTCGAGCAGGGGGCGCCCCGCCGCGTGGGGCGAGAGCAAGGCCGCCCCGCGCCCCAGGGCCGCCCGCGCCTCGTCGGCCCGGTCGTGTACGCCCAGCACGGTGGAGGCGTACGCGAGCTGGCCGCGCTCGCAGGCCGCGGACCCGCGTTCGTCGTCGCTCTGGGCGAGCGCCTCGGCGGTACGCAGCGCGTCCTCGGCCTCGCTCCAGCCCCGCTCGGTGAACAGGCAGCGTTCGACGAGGAGCGAGGCCCGTTGCAGGGCCGTACCAGGTCTCGGGTCGTCCTCGATGAGGGCGGCCGCGTCGGTCCAGCAGCCGCGCGAACGCAGTCGCCATACCGCCGTCTGGAGTGCGGTCGTCTTGGAAGACAGAGCATCTGACACAGAACCAGACATGGCGGTATCCGCCACAGTCCCCTCCCCGGGAGCGCGTCATTGAGCTGTGGCCCGCATCTCAGCATGAATTGGCGCGGCCCGCCAAGGGGACGGGTGAAAGATTTCACGATCTAGGACGCCAGCTCGCGATCAGCTCATGCGCAGCGCCAGGAAGAAGTCCAGCTTGTCCTCCAGGCGGGACAGGTCGCGCCCGGTGAGCTGCTCGATCCGCCCGACCCGGTAGCGCAGCGTGTTCACATGCAGGTGCAGCCGTGAAGCGCACCGGGTCCAGGAGCCGTCGCAGTCCAGGAAGGCCTCCAGGGTCGGGATCAGCTCGGCCCGATGGCGCTGGTCGTAGTCGCGCAGCGGGTCGAGCAGCCGCGCGGTGAAGGCGCGGCGCACGTCGTCGGGGACGAACGGCAGCAGCAGGACGTGCGAGGCCAGCTCCTGGTGCCCGGCGGCGCACACCCGCCCCGGGCGGGCCGCCGCGACCCGGCGGGCGTGCCGGGCCTCCTCCAGCGCCCCGCGCAGCGCCTCCGCGGAGTGCACGGTGGCGCTGACGCCGAGGGTGAGCCGCCCGTCGTCGGCGAGCCCCGCGGTGAGCGGCGTACGAACGGCTTCCAGCAGGGAGTCGGCGAGCAGCCCGGACTCGGAGCCGTCGTGTTCGGCGGACACCGCGGGCAGCGGTACGAGGGCGATCGCCTCGTCACCGGTATGCGCGACCGCGATCCGGTCCGAGGGTTCGGGGCCCGACGCCAGCGGGTCGACCAGGATCTCCTCCAGCAGTGACTGAGCGACCGGGCCGCCCTCGACCTCGCCGCCGTCCCACTCGACGCGGGCGACCACCACCTGCCAGTGCGGGGCCGCGCCAAGGCCAGGCAGCAGCACCGGGGCCGCGACCCGCAACCGGGCGGCGATCTCGGCGGGCGCGGCGCCCGTCTGCACCAGCTCCAGGACCTCCTGTGCGAGCCGACGCCGCACCGTACGGGCCGCGTCCCGGCGGTCCCGCTCGACGGCGATCAGCTGGGTGACGCCCTGGAGCAGGTCGAGCCGCTCCTCGGGCCAGTCCCCGGCGTCCGCCTCGACGGCGAGCAGCCAGTCGGACAACACGGTCTCGCGGACGTCACGCGAGGCGGACGCGGCGCCACGGCCGCTGGTCCGGATCGGGAAGAGCGAGTACGTGACGCCCTTGGCGTTCACCCGGTGCGGCCCACGGCGCCCGGTGCGGGCCGCGCCCAGGTGCGCGGCGGCGAGCGTGCCGCACACGTCGGCGGGCAGCGGCGCCCCCGCCGTGCTGGAGCCCGCGATCGGCCGTCCCGTCGTGGAGAGCACCCAGGCGCGTAGGTCCAGGTCGCTGCCGAGCAGGTCGAGCACCACATCGGGGCCGCCGCCGGCGGGCCCGGAGGTCATCATCCGGCGGTGTCGCTCGACCACGGCGGCCAGGTCACCCGCCCGCTCGCCGGAGACCTGCCGTACGACATACTCCGTGATCGTGGCAAAAGCCACGCGCTCATTTACGGCGAAAAGGGGCAGTCGGTGACGTACGCAGGCGTCGACGAGATCGTCGGGGATGTCGCCGAGTTCCGCCTCGCCCGCCGCGAGACCCGCGACTCCCGCCGCCGACAGGATGCGGACGAACGGCTCCGAGTCCGCCGCGTCACGCCGCCAGGCGAGCCCGGTGAGGACCAGCTCGCCGCCGGACAGATAGCGACTCGGGTCCCTCAAGTCCGTGGTCATGACGCCGCGTACGGTCCGGTCGAGCTCGTCTTCGCCGCCGAGCAGCCGCAGCCCCAGGGCGTCGGTTTCCAGCAGTGCGCGCAGGCGCATGGGTGTCGCCGCCGATCTGTCTCGTTCTTGCGGTTGGTCAGGGGGAGCAGGTTTCCCCAGGACATCCGTGGGGTTACTGAGCATCGCCTTTCATACGAATCTACAAGACGACCACCACGGCCAGCCAACTCCTTCATGGTTTCGGTGACTGACCACGGGGCGCGCCAGCCGGGTGTACTTACGGCAATCCGAGTGAACAGCACATGAACGAGCCAGCCGCGACAGCGGCTCCGATGGCTCGAAACGCTCGAACGAACGACCTGCTCCGACTTGCCCGACCTCGAATGAAGAGAGCCATCCATGGACTTCCTTCGCCCCGCCAGCTGGGAGGAGGCGCTTGCCGTGAAGGCAGCGCATCCCACGGCTGTGCCGATTGCGGGTGGCACCGATGTGATGGTCGAGATCAACTTTGATCATCGGCGTCCTGAGTACCTGCTGGACCTGAACCGGATCAGTGAGCTCGGTGAGTGGACGGTCGGCGAGGAGAAGGTCGCGCTGGGGCCGTCTGTCCCGTACACGAAGATCATGGAGAATCTGCGCTCTGAGCTGCCGGGGCTGGCGCTGGCGTCGCACACGGTGGCGTCTCCGCAGATCCGTAACCGTGGCGGGGTGGGCGGGAACCTGGGCTGTGCCTCGCCCGCGGGTGACGCGCATCCGGCGCTGCTGGCGTCGGGGGCCGATGTGGAGGTCGAGTCGCAGGCGCGTGGTGCGCGGCTGATCGCGATCGATGACTTCTACAAGGGTGTGAAGCGCAATGCGCTGGAGCCCGACGAGCTGATCAAGGCTGTGCACATTCCGAGGGCGGATGGGCCGCAGCAGTTCTCCAAGGTCGGTACGCGTAACGCGATGGTGATCGCGGTGTGCGCGTTCGGTCTGGCGCTGCATCCGCGGACGCGTTCGGTGCGTACGGGGATCGGTTCGGCGGCGCCGACGCCGGTGCGGGCGACGGCGGCGGAGGAGTTTTTGAACGCGGCGCTGGAGGAGGGTGGCTTCTGGGACAACGGGAAGATCATCACTCCGTCCATCGCGAAGCAGTTCGCCCAGCTGGCGTCCGGGGCCTGTAACCCGATCGACGATGTGCGGGGCAGTGCCAGCTACCGCCGTCACGCGGTGGGTGTGATGGCCCGCCGGACGTTGATGTGGACCTGGGAGTCCTACCGCGGTGGCAATGGCCGCGGCGCTGTCGAAGGAGCTGCGTAACCATGCGCGTCAATTTCACGGTCAATGGCCGTAAGCAGGAAGCCGACGATGTGTGGGAGGGCGAGTCCCTGCTGTACGTGCTGCGTGAGCGGATGGGCCTGCCGGGTTCGAAGAACGCCTGTGAGCAGGGTGAGTGCGGCTCGTGCACGGTGCGTCTGGACGGTGTGCCGGTGTGTTCGTGTCTGGTCGCGGCCGGTCAGGCCGAGGGCCGCGAGGTCGTCACGGTCGAGGGCCTGGCGGACTTCGCC
>NZ_WHOM01000060.1 GCF_009739465.1 Streptomyces apocyni | reverse complement strand
CCGACTTCGCGCAGGCGGCGGTTGCGGTCTTCGTGGGTGCGGCGGGATCCCATGGCGCCGATGTAGGCGACCGGGAGGGTGAGGGCGAGTTTGATGAGCGGGACGTCGAACTTGGCGTCGTGGGTGAGGACGCACAGCACCGTGCGGCCGTCGACCTCCGCCCTCGTACGCTCCAGAAACTTGTGGGGCCACTCCACGACGATGTCGTCCGCCTCGGGGAAGCGGGTGCGGGTGGCGAATACCGGGCGGGCGTCGCAGACGGTGACGTGGTAGCCGAGGAACTTGCCGACCCGTACCAGCGCCGACGCGAAGTCGATCGCGCCGAACACGATCATCCGGGGCGCGGGCACACTCGACTCCACCAGCAGGGTGAGCGGCTGCCCGCAGCGCGCGCCGTCCTCGCCCAGTTCGACGGTTCCGGTACGGCCGCCGTCCAGCAGGGCGCGCGCCTCCTCGACCGCCGTACGGTCGAGCTCGGGGTGACCGCCGAGGCCACCCTCGTACGAGCCGTCGGGGCGGACCAGCAGCGCCCGCCCCCGCAGCTCGGCCGGGCCCTCGGCGACGCGGGCGAGCGCCGCCGCCTCGCCGGACGCGGCGGCGGCCAGGGCCGCCTCGAACGCCGGGCGGCCCGGGGAGTCCGTACGGACCGGGGTGACCAGGATGTCGATCACCCCGCCGCACGTCAGACCGACCGCGAAGGCGTCCTCGTCGCTGTAGCCGAACCGCTCCACCACGGACTCGCCGTCGATCAGAGCCTGCTGGCACAGCTCGTACACCGCGCCCTCCACACACCCGCCGGAGACCGACCCGATCGCCGTGCCCTCGCTGTCCACGGCGAGCGCGGCACCAGGCTGTCGGGGCCCGCTCCCGCTGACGGCCACCACCGTGGCCACCGCGAAGTCACGACGCTGCCCGACCCACCGGTGGAGCTCTTCGGCGATGTCCAGCATGTCAGCCTCCTCATGGGGGTTCAGCGAGTGTGTGGAGGGGCTACCTCGAGGCCTCGGGGAGCGTCAGTGCGCTCCGCCGAACGCGAGGTAGAAGACGAACACGACCGACAGCACCCACATCAGGATGCTCGGCTCGCGCCACTTGCCCTGTGCGCCCTTGATGGCGCAGTACGCGATGACGCCCGCGGCCACACCGGTGGTGATGGTGTAGGTGAAGGGCATCAGGACGACGGTCAGGAAGACCGGGACGGCGATGGAGTAGTCGCTCCAGTCGACGTGCCGGGCGTTCTGCAGCATCATCGCGCCGATGCAGACCAGAGCCGCGGCAGCCACCTCGCCGGGCACCAGCTGGGTGACCGGGGTGAAGAACAGGCACGCGGCGAAGAGCAGGCCCGTGACCGACGCGGAGAGGCCGGTGCGCGCGCCCTCTCCCACACCCGTGGCCGACTCGATGAAGACGGTCTGGCCGGAGGCGCCCGTGGCGCCGCCGATGGCACCGCCCGCGCCGTCGATGAACAGGGCCTTGTTGAGGCCAGGCATCCGGCCCTTCTCGTCGGCCAGCTTGGCCTCGCTGCCGACCGCGATGATGGTGGCCATCGCGTCGAAGAACCCGGCCAGCACCAGGGTGAAGATGATCATGCCGACGCTGACGCTGAGCAGCTGCGACCAGCCGGGCAGCTCGACCTCACCGAAGAGGCTGAAGTCGGGGCTGGAGACGACGCCGTCGAGCGCGGGAGCACCGCCGCCCCAGGCACTGGCCTTGATCCAGCCCGCGGCGTTGGCGATCACGGCGCAGATGGTGCCGATGACGATGCCGAGCAGGATCGCGCCGGGCACCTTGCGTGCCTGGAGCATGAAGATCAGCAGCAGGGTGACCGAGAAGAGCAGCACAGGCCCGCCGGTGAGCGCGCCGTCGACACCGACGGTGACCGGGCCGCCCGTGCCCGGGCCGACGAATCCGGCCTTGACGAAGCCGATCATCGCGATGAAGAGGCCGATGCCCATCGTGATGGCGTGCTTCAGCGCCGAGGGGATCGCGTTCATGATCAGCTCACGGACACCGGTGACCACCAGGAGCATGATCACGACGCCGTAGATCACGCACATGCCCATGGCCTGCGGCCAGGTCATCTCGGGGGCCACCTGGGTGGCCAGGACGCCCGAGACGCTGAGCCCCGCGGCCAGGGCCAGCGGGACCTTGCCGATGAAGCCCATGGCCAGGGTGGTGACCGCCGCCGCGAGGGCGGTGGCGGTGATGACGGCGGGCTGGCTGAGCGTGTTCTCCGCCACGTCCTCGCCGCCGAGGATCAGCGGGTTCAGCAGGAGGATGTACGCCATCGCCATGAAGGTGGTGATGCCGCCGCGCACCTCGCGGCTGACGGTGGATCCGCGCTTGGTTATGTGGAAGTACCTGTCGAGCCAAGACCGGCCGGCCGGGATACGGGTGCCGTCACCCGCGTCATCGGCAACCTGTGTGGTCTTGGACTCCAGTGAGGACTGGGTCATGGTGCCTTCTTCCCAAGGTTCAAAGGGGCGTCCGCAGACGAGACACGTAACTGCGGAGTTTGGGATGGTTATCTGGCTGCACGACCCGGGGGACGGCCCGAGGCGAACGGGGGGTGGTGGGCCCGTGGGGAACGTCGTCGCCGACGTCCGCCGTGGGCCTTCACCCGAGGGTGTTACGTGCCGGTGAGGTGCTCGGGGCGGACCGGCGTCTTGTTGAGTTCCAGACCCGTCGCGTTCCGGATCGCCGCGAGGACGGCCGGAGTCGACGAGAGGGTCGGGGCCTCACCGATGCCGCGCAGCCCGTAGGGCGCGTGGTCATCGGCCAGCTCGAGTACGTCGACGGGGATGGTCGGCGTGTCGAGAATGGTCGGGATGAGGTAGTCCGTGAAGGAGGGGTTGCGTACCTTCGCGGTCTTGGGGTCGACGATGATCTCTTCCATCACCGCGACGCCCAGGCCTTGGGTGGTGCCGCCCTGGATCTGGCCCACGACGGACAAGGGGTTGAGGGCCTTGCCGACGTCCTGGGCGCAGGCCAGTTCGATGACCTTGACCAGGCCGAGCTCGGTGTCCACCTCGACGACCGCGCGGTGCGCGGCGAAGGTGTACTGGACGTGGCCGTTGCCCTGTCCGGTCACCGGGTCGAAGGCCTCGGTGGGGCGGTGACGCCACTCGTGCTCGATGTCGACGGCCTCGTTCTCGAGTACGTCGACGACCGAGGCGAGTACCTCGCCGCCGTCGGTGACGACCTTGCCGTCTTCCAGGACGAGTTCGGCGGTGGCCCACGCGGGGTGGTACGTGCCGAACTTACGGCGGCCGATCTCCAGGACCTTCTCGCGGACGGCCTCGCAGGAGTTCTTGATCGCACCGCCGGTGACGTACGTCTGGCGGGAGGCGGAGGAGGAACCGGCGGAGCCGACCTGGGTGTCGGCCGGGTGGATGGTGACCTGCTGGACGCCCAGCTCGGTGCGGGCGATCTGCGCGTGGACGGTGATGCCGCCCTGGCCGACCTCGGCCATCGCGGTGTGCACGGTGGCGACGGGCTCGCCGCCCACGATCTCCAGGCGCACCCGGGCGGTGGAGTAGTCGTCGAAGCCCTCGGAGAAGCCGACGTTCTTGATGCCGACCGCGTAGCCCACACCCCGTACGACGCCTTCGCCGTGCGTGGTGTTGGACAGGCCGCCGGGCAGCGCGCGTACGTCGACCTCCGTGCCCTCGGCGCCCGCGCTGACCCACTGCTGCTCGGGCGGGAGCGGGCGGGCCTTGACGCGGCGCAGGATCTCGGCGACCGGGGCCGGGGAGTCGACCCGTTGCCCGGTCGGCATGAGCGTGCCCTGCTCCATGGCGTTGAGCTGGCGCAGTTCGACCGGGTCCATGTCCAGCTTGGCGGCCAGCTTGTCCATCTGGGCCTCGTAGGCGAAGCAGGCCTGGACGGCGCCGAAGCCGCGCATCGCGCCGCACGGTGGGTTGTTGGTGTAGAGGGCGATCGCCTCGATCTCGACGTCGTCGACGACGTACGGGCCGACGCTCAGCGAGGAGGCGTTGCCGACGACCGCCGGGGAGGCGGACGCGTAGGCGCCACCGTCCAGGACGATCTTGCATTTCATGTGGGTGAGCTTGCCGTCCCTGGTGGCGCCGTGCTCGTAGAAGAGCTTCGCCGGGTGCCGGTGGACATGCCCGAAGAAAGACTCGAACCGGTTGTAGACGATCTTGACGGGCTTGCCGGTGCGCAGCGCGAGCAGGCAGGCGTGGATCTGCATCGAGATGTCCTCGCGGCCGCCGAAGGCACCGCCGACGCCGGAGAGCGTCATCCGGACCTTCTCTTCGGGCAGGCCGAGGACGGGGGCGATCTGCTCGAGGTCGGAGTGCAGCCACTGGGTGGCGACGTAGAGGTCGACGCCGCCGTCATCGCCGGGTACGGCGAGGCCGGACTCCGGGCCGAGGAAGGCCTGGTCCTGCATGCCGAAGGTGTACTCGCCCCTGACGATCACGTCCGCCTTCTTGGCGGCCTCGTCCGCGTCGCCGCGGATGATCGGCTGGCGGTGCACGATGTTGGGGTGCGGGACGTGGGCTATGTGGTCGTCGTCGCGGCCCTCGTGGAGCAGTACGGCGTCATCGGCGAGCGCGGATGCCTCGTCGGTGATGACCGGCAGCTCGACGTACTCGACCTTGATCTTGGCGGCGGCGCGGCGGGCGGTCTCCGGGTGGTCGGCGGCGACGAGGGCCACCGGCTCACCGTGATGACGGACCTTGCCGTGGGCGAGAACTGGCGTGTCCTGGATCTCCAGGCCGTAGTTCTTCATCTCGGCGGGCAGGTCGTCGTACGTCAGGACGGCGTAGACGCCGTCCATGGCGAGGGCCTCGGTGGTGTCGATCGACTTGATCTCGGCGTGCGCGACCGTGGAGCGCAGGGTCTGGCCCCAGAGCATGTCCTCGTGCCACATGTCCGAGGAGTACGCGAACTCGCCGGTGACCTTGAGGGTGCCGTCGGGGCGCAGCGTGGACTCGCCGATGCCGCCCTTGGTCCGCGAACCCTGGGTGAGATTGGTGGGCGCACCTGTGGCGGGCCTACCCGTGGCGGGCGTACCGGTGCTGGTTCCGGCCATGATCAGGCCGCCTCTCCTGAGCGGTCCTGACGGGCGGCCGCCAGGCGGACCGCGTCCAGGATCTTTTCGTAACCGGTGCACCGGCAGAGATTGCCGGACAACGCCTCACGGATGTCCGCGTCGGACGGCGAGGCCTCACGCTCCAGCAGCTCATCAGCCGCAACCAGCAGACCCGGCGTACAGAAACCACACTGCACGGCACCCGCCTCGATAAACGCCTGCTGAATCGGGGAGAGCTCACCGCCCTCACCGGTCTGCCCGTCCGTGCCCTTCGCGCTCCACCGCTGCGCCGCGTCCAGCGACGTACCCGAGGAACCCGAGGTGCCAGAGGAGCCACAGGCACCACTCGCGCAGCCACCCGCGTGGGCGGCTTCCTCGCGCTGCTGGGCGAAGTCCGCCAGGCCCTCGACCGTGACGACCTCGCGGCCCTCGGCCTGACCGGCCGCGACCAGACACGAACACACCGGCACACCGTCCAGACGCACCGTGCACGAGCCGCACTCACCCTGCTCACAGGCGTTCTTCGAACCCGGCAGGCCCATCCGCTCACGCAGCACGTACAGCAGGGACTCGCCCTCCCACACATCGTCGGCTTCCTGCTTACGGCCATTGACCGTGAAATTGACGCGCATGGTTACGCAGCTCCTTCGACAGCGCCGCGGCCATTGCCACCGCGGTAGGACTCCCAGGTCCACATCAACGTCCGGCGGGCCATCACACCCACCGCGTGACGGCGGTAGCTGGCACTGCCCCGCACATCGTCGATCGGGTTACAGGCCCCGGACGCCAGCTGGGCGAACTGCTTCGCGATGGACGGAGTGATGATCTTCCCGTTGTCCCAGAAGCCACCCTCCTCCAGCGCCGCGTTCAAAAACTCCTCCGCCGCCGTCGCCCGCACCGGCGTCGGCGCCGCCGAACCGATCCCCGTACGCACCGAACGCGTCCGCGGATGCAGCGCCAGACCGAACGCGCACACCGCGATCACCATCGCGTTACGCGTACCGACCTTGGAGAACTGCTGCGGCCCATCCGCCCTCGGAATGTGCACAGCCTTGATCAGCTCGTCGGGCTCCAGCGCATTGCGCTTCACACCCTTGTAGAAGTCATCGATCGCGATCAGCCGCGCACCACGCGCCTGCGACTCGACCTCCACATCGGCCCCCGACGCCAGCAGCGCCGGATGCGCGTCACCCGCGGGCGAGGCACAGCCCAGGTTCCCGCCCACCCCGCCACGGTTACGGATCTGCGGAGACGCCACCGTGTGCGACGCCAGCGCCAGCCCCGGCAGCTCAGAGCGCAGATTCTCCATGATCTTCGTGTACGGGACAGACGGCCCCAGCGCGACCTTCTCCTCGCCGACCGTCCACTCACCGAGCTCACTGATCCGGTTCAGGTCCAGCAGGTACTCAGGACGCCGATGATCAAAGTTGATCTCGACCATCACATCGGTGCCACCCGCAATCGGCACAGCCGTGGGATGCGCTGCCTTCACGGCAAGCGCCTCCTCCCAGCTGGCGGGGCGAAGGAAGTCCAT
>NZ_WHOM01000059.1 GCF_009739465.1 Streptomyces apocyni | reverse complement strand
GACCACCTCGTCGGCTTCTTCATCAACACCCTCGTCCTGCGCACCGACACCAGCGGCAACCCCACCTTCCGCGAACTCCTCAACCGCACCCGCACCACCAACCTCACCGCCTACGCACACCAAGACCTCCCCTTCGAACGCCTCGTAGAAGCCCTCAACCCCGAGCGCTCCCTCACCCGCCACCCCCTCGTCCAAACCATGTTCACCCTCCAGAACGCCCCCGGTGGGCGCCTGGAGCTGCCCGGCATCGACGCCCGTCTGGAACCGTCCGGCCTCAGCGCGGCGAAGTTCGACCTGTCGATCGAGGTGGGCGAGCGGCCCGGAGACGGCGATACGCCTGACGCGTTCGAGGGTGTCGTCCACTACAGCGTCGATCTGTTCGACCGGGCGACGGTCGAGACCCTGATGGCCCGCTGGACGCGGCTGCTCGCGTCGCTCGTGGCCGCGCCCGACCGTCCGCTCGGGGAGATCGACGTCCTGACCGCCGACGAGCGGGACCGGCTGGCTGACTGGAACCACACCCATCACGAGGTCCCTGAGGTCTCCGGCACGCTCCGGGCGAGGTTCGCCGCGCAGGTCGCCCGAACGCCTGAGGCGGTCGCGGTGCACTCGGCAGCGAGCGAGCTGACATACCGCCAGCTGGACGAGCGGGCCAACCGGCTCGCGCACCGGCTCGTGGGGCTCGGCGTCGGCGCGGAGACCTGCGTGGCGATCCTCCAGGAGCGTTCGGCGGACCTCCTCGTGTCGATCCTGGCGGTCATCAAGGCCGGTGGCGCGTACGTGCCGCTCGACCGGCGCTTCCCCGCCTCCCGGCACCAGCTGATCACCGCCGAGACCGGCTGCCGCGTGCTGCTGACCGACGCGGCCTCGTGGGCCGACGGCTTCGCCCATGACGCGGTCACCGTCGTCGTGGACGCCGAAGCGGAGCTGGCCGAGCTGGCGACGCGGCCCGCCACCGACCCCGTTGTCCCAGGGCACCCGTCCAACGCGGCGTACGTGATGTACACCTCCGGTTCGACCGGCACGCCCAAGGGTGTGGTCGTCACGCACCGGGACGTGCTGAGCCTCGTGTACGACCGCTGCTGGGGCGATGGGGTGAGCGACCGGGTCCTGGTGCACTCCCCGCAGGCCTTCGACGCCTCGACATTCGAGCTGTGGGTGCCGTTGCTGTCCGGCGGCCAGGCGATCGTCGCCCCGCCGGGCGAGCTGGACCTCCGGGCGCTGGAGCTGGTCATCACGCGGGAGCGGGTGACCGGCCTGTGGCTGACGGCCGGCCTGTTCCGACTGCTGGCCGAGGAACGGCCCGAGAGCCTGGCCGGCGTACGGGAGGTGTGGACCGGCGGCGACGTCGTTCCCCCCGCTTCCGTACGCCGCGTGCTGGAGGCCGCGCCGGACACGGTCGTGGTCGACGGCTACGGACCGACCGAGACCACCACGTTCGCCACCCACCACAAGGTCGGCGCGGCGGACAGTGTTCCGGCGGCCATGCCGATCGGGCGTCCGCTGGACAACATGCGGGTGCACGTGCTGGACGAGGCACTGCGCCAGGTGCCGCCCGGTGTGCCGGGCGAGCTGTATATCGCCGGGGCCGGGCTGGCGCGCGGCTATGTGAACCGTGCGGGCCTGACCGCCGAACGCTTCGTCGCCGACCCCTACGGGACTGCGGGCGAGCGGATGTACCGCACCGGCGACCTGGTCCGCTGGAACGCCCAGGGCCACCTCGAGTACTTGGGTCGCGGCGACGACCAGGTCAAGCTCCGCGGGTTCCGGATCGAGCTGGGCGAGATCGAGGCCGCGCTGACCGCGCATCCGGGCATCGCCCAGGCGATGGTCCTGGTACGGGAGGACCGGCCGGGCGACAAGCGCCTGACCGCGTACGTCGTCCCCGTGGCCGGGCACGCCGCGCCGCAGACCGCGGAACTGCGTGACCACCTGGACCAGAGCCTGCCCGCGTACATGGTCCCGGCGGTCTTCGTGCCGTTGGACGCGCTGCCGCTGACCCCGAACGGCAAGGTGGACCGCAAGGCGCTGCCCGCGCCCGACTACACCGCTCTCACGACCGGGCGCGAACCCCGTACCCCGGAAGAGAAGCTGCTCGCCGGGCTGTTCGCCGACGTCCTCGGACTGCCGTCCGTGGGTGTGGACGACAGTTTCTTCGACCTGGGCGGCGACAGCATCATCTCCATCCAGCTGGTCAGCCGGGCCCGCAAGGCCGGTCTGGTGTTCACTCCGCGCGATGTGTTCCAGCGCAAGACTGTCGCGGGCCTGGCCAGCGTGGCGATGCCCGCCGACACCGCGGTGGTGGAAGACCCGGACGCGGGCATCGGCGACATCCCGCTCACACCGATCATGCACTGGCTCCGCGAACGCCCCGGGCCGATCGACGGCTCGCACCAGTCGATGCTGGTGCGGTTGCCTGCGGGGCTGGGCGAGGACCGGCTCGCGTCGGCGCTCCAGACCGTTCTGGACCACCACGATGCGCTGCGTGCCCGACTCGTACGTACGGGCAGTGACGTGTGGTCATTGGAGGTCGCCGAGCGCGGCACTGTGCAGGCGCGTGAGTGCGTCCAGCGGGTGGACACCACCGGCCTGGACAGTGACGGGGTGCGGGATGTGCTGGTGCGGGAGGCCGAGGCCGCCCGGAGCAGGCTCGCCCCGGAGGCCGGGGCGATGGTGCAGGCCGTG
>NZ_WHOM01000058.1 GCF_009739465.1 Streptomyces apocyni | reverse complement strand
ACCGGTCCGGACGTCGTCAAGGCGGTCACCGGCGAGGAGATCACCCAGAACGGTCTCGGCGGCGCCGACGTCCACGCCGGGACCTCGGGCGTCGCGCACTTCGCGTACGACGACGAGGAGACCTGCCTCGCCGAAGTCCGCTACCTCCTCGCCATGCTCCCGCAGAACAACAACGAGATGCCGCCCCGTTCCGCCACCGATGACCCGGCCGACCGAGCCTGTCCGCGGCTGCGGGATCTGGTCCCCGCCGACGGCTCCCGCCCCTACGACATGCGCGATGTCATCACGGAGATCGTCGACGACGGGGAACACCTGGAAGTGCACGAACGCTGGGCGACCAGCGTCCTGTGCACCCTGGCCCGGCTGGACGGCCAGGTCGTCGGCATCGTCGCCAACCAGCCCCAGTCGATGGCGGGCGTCCTGGACATCCACTCCTCGGAAAAGGCGGCGCGGTTCGTCCAGCTCTGCGACGCCTTCAACATCCCGCTCGTCACGCTGGTCGATGTGCCCGGCTTCCTGCCCGGTGTCGACCAGGAGCACGGCGGGATCATCCGGCACGGCGCCAAACTGCTCTACGCCTACTGCAACGCCACCGTGCCACGGATCTCGCTGATCCTGCGCAAGGCCTACGGAGGCGCGTACATCGTCATGGACTCGCAGTCCATCGGCGCCGACCTCACCTACGCCTGGCCGACCAACGAGATCGCCGTGATGGGCGCCGAAGGCGCCGCGAACGTCATCTTCCGCCGCCAGATCGCGGCCGCCGACGACCCCGACTCGACGCGTACGCAGCTCGTCAAGGAGTACAAGGCCGAGCTGATGCACCCCTACTACGCGGCCGAACGCGGCCTCGTCGACGACGTGATCGACCCCGCTGACACCCGCTCCCTGCTGGTCGCCGCACTGGCCATGCTGCGGTCGAAGCACGCTTCGCTCCCCGCTCGCAAGCACGGCAACCCCCCGACGTGAGAAGGAGCTCACTCATGAGCGCACTCGAAGGCCCGCTGGGGCCCTCGCTGTTGAGGGTCATCGAGGGGAAGCCGACTCCGGAGGAGCTCGCCGCGGTGGCGATGGTCCTCATGGCCGCCTCCCTACGCGCCAGCCAGCCAACTGACCCCGACGCGGGCATGACCGTGCCCGCACGGTGGCAGCGGGCGGGAGTCACCAGCTCACTGCCGGGTTCCTGGATGGCCAGGAGCTGAGATTGGCAGCTTCCTGCCATCCTCGTTCGGGATGGTCAGGGATGTCCGCTATTCAGTCATGAGCGGCATACGTCAGGCCCGGGGGGTACGAGTGCGGCCGCGGCCGGAGTCAGGAGGCAGCGTGCTTCAGGTGGTGTTCCGAATCCTGGGGCCGTTGGATATCAGCGCCGACTCACGACCCATCCCCCTGCAAGGCGCCCGGCAGCGCGCCATCATGGCACTGCTGCTGCTCTCGCCGGACCGTGTCGTGTCGGTGGACACACTCGCTGACGGCGTCTGGAACGGCACCCCGCCGGCCACGGCCCGCAACCAGATCGCGATCTGCGTCTCCGCGCTGCGCAAGACCTTCAAGCGGACCGTCGGCGTCGACGACCTGTTGGTCACCAGCCACCCCGGATATCTGCTGGCCTCCGGCGAACACCGCATTGACGCCGTCGAGTTCGAGGAACGGGTCGCCCAGGGGCGGGAGGCCGCCCGGCGCGGCAGGCTGGACGAGGCCTGCGCCGCCTTCGAGGAAGCGCTCGGCATGTGGCGGGGCCCGGCCCTGGAAGGCGTCACCGCCGAACGCGTCGAGCGGGAGGCCGCCCGGCTCACCGAGCTACGCCTTGACGCGTACGAGGAGTTCACCGGGCTCCGTCTGGAGCTCGGCCACCACCAGGACCTGGTCGGTGAACTCTCCACGTTCATCCGGGAACACCCGCTGCGGGAACAGTCGATCGGCCATCTCATGCTGGCCTACTACCGTTCCGGCCGCCGCGCCGAGGCCCTGGAGACCTACCGCGACGGCCATCGCACCCTCTCCGACGAACTCGGCATCTCGCCGGGCCCCGCCCTCCAGGAACTGCACGACGCCATCCTCAACGACCTGCCGAAGCTCAACCCGCCCCCGCCACGGGAATCCCTCCCCCCGCCCTCCGGCGGTCCAGCCCAACTACCGCCGGACGTCGGATCCTTCACCGGCCGCAAGCAGGCGCTGACTGTCCTGGACCGGCTGCTCGACCACGTCGGCGGGAATGTCCTGCCCGTCGGTTCCATCACCGGCGTCGGCGGCGTCGGCAAGACGGCCCTCGCGGTGCACTGGGCACGGCAGGTCGCCGGGCGCTTCCCGGACGGCCAGTTCTTCGTCGACATGCGCGGCTACGCCGAGCAGGAGCCGCGCCAAGCCAGCGCCGTACTCGACCGGTTGCTGCGGTCCCTGGGCATCCAGGGCCCGCAGATACCCGTCGACCAGCACGAGCGCACGGCGTTGTTCCGCAGTGTGCTGGAGGGCCGCCAGGTCCTGATCGTGCTCGACAACGCCCGCTCCTTCCGGCAGATCCGCCCGCTGCTGCCCGACCACGGCCGCTGCTGCGTCCTGGTCACCAGCCGGGACCCGATGGGTGGCGCGCTCGCGGGCGACTACGCCTACGTACCGCTGGCGCTCGGCACGTTCGAGCAGGACGAGGCCACCGCGCTGCTGTCCCGGATCCTCGGCGACGACCGGATCTCCGCCGACCCGGTCGGCGTCACCCGGCTCAGCGAGCTGTGCGACCGGCTGCCACTCGCCCTGCGCATCGCGGCCGCCCGGCTCGCCGCCAAACCGCACTGGTCGGTCCGTACCCTCACCGCGCGCCTGGAGGACCAGCACCGCAGACTCGACGAACTCAGCATGGACGACCACGGAGTACGGGCTGGACTGCGGCTCAGCTACCGCGATCTGCCGCACGCCGCCGCCCGGATGTTCCGGCTGCTCGGGATGGTCGACGCGCCGGACTTCGCGGCCTGGGCCGGTGCGGCGCTGCTCGATATCGACCCGGTCGACGCCGAGGACCTGATCGAGCAGCTGGTGGACGTCCAGCTCCTGGAACCGCTGAGCACCTCACTCGGCCCGGTGCGGTACCGCTTCCAGAACCTGCTGCGGCTCTTCGCCCGGGAGTGCGCGCTCGCCGAGGAGAGCGCGGAAGAACGACGCGTGGCGGCGCGCCGGGCCTACGGCGCCTGGCTCAGCCTCGCGAGCGAGGCGCACCGTCGGATCTACGGCGGCGACTACACCCTCATCCACGGTCCGGCACCGCTGCACCCGCTCCCGGACCACCTGGTCGAGCACCTCCTGGACGACCCCATGGAGTGGTTCGAGAGCGAGCGCCCGGCGATCACCGCCCTGGTCGAGCAGGCTGCCCGCGACGGCGAAGCCGCGTACGCCTGGGATCTGACGATGACCAGCGTCACCCTCTTCCAGAACCGCAACTACCTGGAGGACTGGCGGCATTGCGGGGAGCAGGCCCTGCGAGCGGCGATCCGCGGCCAGGACGAGCTGGGGGAGGCGGCGATGCTGCACTCGCTGGGCACGCTGGAGATCATTCAGTGGGAGCACGACGCGGCCCTCGCCCGGCTCGGCCCGGCCCTGGAGCTTTTTGAGCGGCTGGACCAGGCCGAGGGGCGTGCGCTGGTGCTCCGGAATCTGGCGTTCTGCGAAGGCCACCGTGGTGATCCGGAGCAGGCCAGGCAGTACGGGCACCGGGCGCTGGAGGATTTCCGTATCGCCGGTGATCGGTATGCGGAGGCGCACCTGCTGGTCCTCCTCGCGCAGATCGAGCTGGAGCGAGGCGAGCCCGAGGAGGCCGTACGGCTGGCCAGCGAGGCAGTCGCCAGGAACCGCAGGCTGGGCAGTGACCGGGGTCTGGCGCAGAGCACGGTCCGGCTGGCGGACGCGCTGGTGCACCTGGGGGACGGGGCGGGGGCGGAGACGGCCTGCCGGGACGCGCTGGAGCTGGTGCGGGCCAGTGCTGACCGCCGCGGGGAGGCCCATACGCTGCGGGTGCTGGGCGAGGCACTGTGGTGCCGGGGCGAGCTGGCCGAGGCGGAGGCGGTGCTCCGCGAGGGGCTGCTGACCGCGAGCAAGGTGCCGGATCAGTTCCTGGAAGGCCGGGTGAGCCTGGTCCTGGGATCTCTGGCGGCGCTGCGGGCGGACTGGGCGGGCGCGGCCGGGCTGTTCACGGACGCGGGTCGCCTCTTCGCCGAGCTGGGAACGACGCGTTGGGCGGAGCGGACGCAGTGCCTGCTGGCGGTGCTCGAGCGTGCTCAAGCTGGCGCGCGAGACGCGGGCACCGGCATGGGTGAAGACGGGGGCGCGGGCGAATCGGATCTGTCAGCGCGGACGTTCGCGCTCCTGCGGGGCTGAGGACCGGCCGCGCCCTGGGCGCTGTCGTCACGGTGCCCGCCGCCGCTACGTCCAGGGATCGTCCTCGACCGTCCTGGCCAGTACCGAGGGTGTCAGCGGCCGTGTTCCCAGAGCCTGCACGGTGTCCTCCTTGGGTGCCGGGCCCGGCGGCCGGGGCTGTGTCCGGCGCCGGTGTCGCCCACTTTCTGCGGCGTGCCGTGGACGCTAACAGCGCCTTCTTTTCCGGCTGTTTCGAATCTCTTTCGCGGCCACGAAATCACTTCGACATCGATCCGAGGTCGGGAAATAAGTGCAGGTCAATAGCGTGCGCTAGACCTGGGACGCGGCTGGCGCGGTCTGGTGGGGACGGGAGCACCTGATGGATTTCACGATCCTCGGGCCGGTGTCGGCCAAGCGCGACGGCGCCGAGGTCGCCCTGGACGGCAGCAAGCAGCGTACGGTGCTGGCGGCCCTGTTGCTGGCCGACGGACGCGTACTGCCGGACGAGCGGCTGACCACACTGCTGTGGGGCTGGGACCCGCCCGCGACCAGCACCAACCAGCTGTACACGTACGTCTCGCGGCTGCGGACCCGCGTCGGCCCCGGGCCGCGCCTGGAACGCCACGGCCTCGGCTACCGGCTGGACATCGGCGACGCGCGCTTTGACTGGGCCCGGTTCCGCCCGCTGGCCGAAGCCGGGCGGACCGCGCTGGCCGATGGCCGGTACGAGGACGCCGACCGCCTGCTCACCGAGGCCCTGGCCCTGTGGCGCGGCCCCGCGCTGTCCGGTGCCACCGCGTACCTCGCCGAGCGGGAGGCGCACCACTTGGAGGAGGCGCGGCTCTCCGCTCTGGAGAACCAGGCCGAGGCGGCGTTGGCGCTGGGCCGCCACCACGACGCCGTTCCCGAGCTGACCCGGCTGGTGTCGGGGTATCCGGTACGGGAGCGGCTGCGCGGCCAGCTGATGACGGCGCTGTTCCGGTGCGGCCGTCAGGCCGACGCGCTCGCCGCGTACGAGGAAGGCCGCCGGGTACTCGCGGATGACCTCGGCATCGACCCGGGAAGCGCGCTGCGCGACCTGCACCAGTCGATCCTCACCAGCACCCTGCCCGGCGCGCCTGCCGTGGAGCGGGCCCGCGCGGTCACGACGGACACGACGGGCACGACGGGCACGACGGAGGCGGGGGCAACGGCGGGCCTGGCGCTGGGGGGTACGGCACCGCTCGGCCCTCTGCGCGCGGTATCGCCCGCCGCCCAGGCCGCCGATCCGTCCGCCACCGCGTCCGCAGCCCCCGTTCACCGGCTGCCCGTGAACGGCTGGCAGCAGTCCGGGCCGCTGCCCGCGCTGCTGCCAGCCGCGCCCGCCGACTTCACCGGCCGGGACACCGAGTCGGACGCGATCCGGTCCGCACTCGCCGACGGCCGGGGCGTGGTGATCCTCGGCGCGCCCGGTACGGGCGCGTCCGCGCTGGCCCTACGGGCGGCCCACCTCGCCCGTACTGACTTCCCCGACGGCCAGCTCTACGCCGACCTGCGCACCCCCGACGGCGCCCCGCGCGACCCGGCGGAGGTACTCGGCTGGTTTCTGCGGGCCCTGGGCGCCGACCCCGCACGGCTGCCCGCCCCACTGGAGGAGCGCGCCCAGCTCTACCGCACCCTGCTGTCGGGCCGCCGGATGGCCGTCGTACTCGACAACGCCGCCGACGACGTCCAGGTACGCCCGCTGCTTCCCGGGTGCGGACAGGTGCGCACCCTCGTCACGGGCGGCGGCGACCGGCTCGCGCTGCTCGAAGGCACCCGGCTGATCCGGATCGGACCACTGGCCCCCGACGAGGCGCGCGGGATGCTGGCCGCCGTCGCCGGCGCGCAGCGGGTCGCCGCCGAGCCCGAAGCGACTGCCCGGGTCGCGGAGTTGTGCGACCGGCTGCCGCTGGCGCTGCGGATCGCGGCGGCCCGCCTCGCGGCACACCCTCAGTGGCCGATCGCCCGCCTCGCCGCACGGCTCGCTCCCGAGCACCGTCGGCTGCGCGAGCTGAGGCTCGGCAGCTTCGACGTACGGGCGACACTGGCCCGAACGCTGCGGCCGCTGGACGCCTCCACGCGGTCAACTCTGCGCGCGCTGGCCCTCGTTGAATCGCCGTACCTGACCGCGCCGTCGGTGGCCGATTCGCTGGGGATGACCATCGACGACGCCGAGGAGGTGCTCGAACGGCTGCTGGACGCCCGGCTGTTGGAGTCCGATGGAGTCGGCGCCGACTCCGACTCCATCGACTCCTGGCCGGGCTACCGCTTCACCCCTCTGGTCCGCCTCTTCGCACGGGAACAGTCCCCGCTGCTCGCCGCCGCCTGAGGCTCTCAGGCCGTCCACCGTTAGCGCGTTCTCCGAGGCCGGCCGCTCACGCGGCCGGCCTTGCCCCGTTGGCCGCGCCCGGGGACGTCAGCCGCAGCCCCCGGCGTGCCCACCGTCCAGGCCGTACTCCGGAAGCGGGTCAAGGACGCGGGAACCCGGTGCGGACAGCTCCGTCAGCTGGTCCGCGCACTCGACCAGCACCTCCTGCCAGGGAATGTGGGACTGCCGCAGAGCCATTTCCTGATCGGCCTCCATTTTGCTCTCGACCTGATTCATGACTTCCAGCGGGTGAGGCACCACTTCCGTCTCGTGGGCTCGCTCACTCATCATGACCTCCTGTGTCGGCGTTTACTGCTCGATTGCTACACAGAGAGGCTCTCGAATACGGCTATGGAGATTCATGCAAGGTTCTATACGGCAGATATGTGCGACAGTCGCACGGAGTGCAGAAAGCAACCCAGCACCAATCCAGAACCCTGCTGAACTCTGAATCGGTGAACAGCAGAGTCGACAGCGTCGTGATTGCCGGAGACGCGACCGAGGCCTGGATGTCCGCGTCCTTGCTGGCGAAGACGTTCTCCGGGGCGGTACGGGTAACGGTGGTCGAGCCGCCGCGGCGCACCCCGAGCGCCGCAGAATTCGAGATCGAGAGCATGCCCGCTACCTTGCAGAGCGCGTTCTTCGACCTTCTCGGTATCCCGGAGGGCGTCTGGATGCAGGCGTCCTGCGCATCCTTCACATCCGGCGTGCGATACGTCAACTGGCGCACTGACGGGTTCCCCGACAGCGTGCCCAGGATGATGCGAAACGGGAACATGGATCAGTTCTACCGTTCATTCGGAAAACTCCCGGAACTGAACCGCTTCCACCTCTCCGACTACTGGCAGTTGCGCCGCTGGAAAGGTGAGTCCGCCGAACCCTTCGACCACGCCTGCCTCCGCGAACCCCCGCTGATGGACGCGCGGAAGTCACCCCGCTGGATGGACGGCCGTAAGGCCATCGACTACGGCTGGCATGTGGACAGCCGGATGTTCACGGCGTACCTGCGCCGGATCGCCGTACAGGACCTGGGCGTGACGGTGGTCCGTGGCGAGCTGTCCCACGCCGACCGGGACGACCGCGGCATGCTCACCGCGCTGCACACCCGCGAGGGCCAGACCATTCCCGGCGACCTGTTCCTGGACTGCACAGGGCAGGAAAGGCGCCTGCTGGCCGGGGTGTTGGGCGAGCCCTTCGAGGACGAAAGCGACCGGCTGCTCTGCGACAGCGTGGTGACGGCGACCGTTCCGCACGACGACCTGGCGTACGGCATCGAGCCCTACTCCACGGCTGTCGCAATGCCCGCCGGATGGGCCTGGCGGATGCCCCTGCCGGGCCGCTGCGCGACGGGCTACGCCTACTCATCCGACGGGACGGAGCCGACGGAGGCCGCCCGCGACCTCCTCGCCCTGTGGGGTCCGACGAGCCCGACGGGCGCGACGGGCGCGAGGCACTCCACGGTGCGGCACCTGCGCCGCCAGGCCGGGCGCAGCCGCCGCTCCTGGGTGCGGAACTGCGTGGCCATCGGCGCCGCGTCGTACGTCCTGGAGCCCTTCGAGACGCAGGGCACAGACGGCACGGACAGCACAGTCGGCGCGAACGGCACAGGCGCCGTCCTGCGCGCCCTCGACCTCCTCGTACGGCACTTCCCCGGCAAGGCGGCACTCGACGCTCCCGCGGCCCGCTTCAACCGCGCGATCGCGTCCGGCTACGCACGGGCCAGGGACTTCGGCCAGCTGCACTACGCCGCCGCGCCCCGTACGGACACCCCGTTCTGGAAGGCGCAGGAGCCGCTGCCGCGCTCCGCATCCCTGGCCGAGCTCCTGGACGCCTACCGCACGGGCCTGCCCTTCCCGGCTGCCGACGCACAGCACTACGCGCTGCTGGCGGCGCTGATCGCGGGCCCGGTCGAGCCGCCGCCCGCGCTGGCGCGGTTGCCGCAGGCGGTACGGGCGGCTGACGCGTTGTTCGAGCGGGTCCGCCGCCAGCAGCGGGTCTTCCTGGAGACCCTGCCCTCCGCCCACGCCTACCTCGACCGCCTGCACCGGCGCCGCTGGCCGGACCTCCCGCCCCAGGAGCGCCCGACGACAGCCCAGCCTCCCGCCCTGTCCTCGGGGCTGGCGCGGTAGACCGGGCACACCTGGCGATACTGGGCCGTATGCCGCCGCACAAACACCCGCCGTCCGCGCCAGCGCCCGCGCCCCCGCCGACCACCACCTCAAGCCCGTTCGCTGCCCCCGGCGAGCGCGGCTGGCGGCTGTGGCGTGCGCTGGCCGAGGCGTTCGGCGGCGGGCTGCTGCTCGTGGGGATGTTCGGCCTGCTGGCCGAGCTTGTCAGCACGCTGGACGCGGGGCTGGTGTTGCTGATCGGGATGTGCGCGCTGGCGCTGCTCGTGGTGCGGCGGCGCTTCCCGGTACTGAGTCTGCTGGGGCTCGCGGCGCTGATGGGGGTGCTGCAGGTCGTCGGCCTGCTCACGGCGGTGGTCGCGTACACCACGGCCCGGCAGACCGCCGAGCCACGGCGGCGTGCCGTGGTGCTGCTGGCGGCGTCTGTACTGACGATGGCGACCGGTGCCGTGTTCGCGCCCGTGCTCTGGATCGGCAGCGGACCATACGGAGTGGCGCTCGGGGCGGTGCTCGCCGCGACCATGGTGATCGTGCCCGGCCTCGTCGGCACCGCGGCCGGGCAGCAGGACCGGCTGCTGCGGGCGCTGCGGGAACGTACCGCCGCCGCCGAAGAGGCCCACCGACTCGCGGAGAGCGAGTCGCGGATGCATGAGCGGTCCCGGATCGCCGCCGAGATGCACGACCTGCTGGGCCACCGGCTCAGCCTGATCTCGCTGCACGCGGGCGGCCTGGAGATGGGCCTGGCGCAGCGGGCACCGGAGTTGCGCGACGAGGCGGCGCTCGTCCGCACGGCCACCCGGGACGCGATGCGTGAGCTGCGTGAGGTGCTCGGCGTACTGGGCCCGCTGGGCCGGGACACCGGCACCGACGCGCTGACCGACGCGACCGGCACCAGGGCGGATATCGCGGCGCTGGTACGGGAGTCGCGCGGCGGCGGCATCTCGGTGGAGTTCACCTGGGACGGGCCGGACCTCGACGGGCGGGCGGCGCGGGTACGGCGCGCCGTGCACCGGGTGGTGCGCGAGTCGCTGACCAATGTGCACCGGTACGCGTCCGGTTCCCATGTCACCGTCACGGTCACCCACACCGACGAGCAGGTACTGATCCGGGCCCGCAACGGCGCCCCCCACACCCCACCCGACGTGGCCACTGGCCTGGGCTCCGGCCGCGGCCTGACCGGCCTACGGGAGCGGGTCGCCCTGCTCGGCGGCAGCCTGGCGGCGGGCCCGACTCCAGGCGGCGGTTTCGAGGTGACGGCGGTGATCCCGGCGGACCCCGGGGAAGGCACCGAGGGACCCCGGGGCGACGCATCAGCGGACCCACGAGAGCGAACGGTCCCCGACCCTTCCGGCCCTGACCCCGACGCCACCCCCAACCCCAGTGGCGTCCAACGCCTGGCCACAGTCGCCACCGGCCTGCTCGGCCTCGCCGGAGTGGGCGTCATGATGCTGCTCGGCATGGCCCTGGTAGACCAGGCCCGCCCAGGGCCCGGCTACACGCCCCCGGAGGAGCCGCGCCTCGGGATGTCGGAGCCGCGCGTGCGGGAGATCGTCTGGGGCGACAGCGACGCGGTACGAGCAGCCGCGACCGGCCGCGAACCAGCCCGCCCACCGGGCACGACCAGCTGCGTCTACCCGCACCCCGGCGGCGAATACGCGGGCGGCACGATCGCCAAAGACCAGTTCGAAATCGTCCGCTACTGTTTTGACGCCGACGGCCTGACAGCAATCGACCGCTTCACGGTCCCCATGGTCCCGGCAGACGACACCGAGAGCGACACCGAGAACGACGCCGTGAGCGACACCGAGAACGACACGGAGAACGACACGGACACCGGGAGCGTCACCCATGACTGACCAGGCGACGATCCGCGTACTCCTCGCCGACGACGAGGAGATGATCCGGCACGGCGTCCGTCTGATCCTCCGGCACGCCGACGGTATCGAGGTGGTAGGCGAGGCGGCCAACGGAGCCGAGGCGGTGGAGCTCGCCACCGAACACCGCCCCGATGTGGCGCTCGTCGACATCCGGATGCCGGTGCTCGACGGTCTCGCGGCGATTGAGCCGCTGCTCGCCCTCGACCCCGCCCCGAAGGTCGTCATGCTGACGACCTTCGGTGAGGAGGACAACGTGACGCGGGCCCTGCGCGCCGGTGCCTCTGGGTTCCTGCTGAAGGACGAGGGGCCGCAGGAGCTGATCAGCGCGGTACGGGCGGCCGCGGCGGGAGACGCCGTGCTGTCGCCCGGGGTGACGGGGGCGGTCATCAAGCGGATGCTGCGGGGTACGCCCGCCGCCGCCGCGGCCGTACCCACCGCACCCGACCAGCGGCTCGCGCAGCTGACAGGGCGGGAGCGCGAGGTGCTCGCGATGCTCGGCGAGGGCCTGTCCAACCAGGAGATCGGACGGCGGCTCGGCATCGGCGTGGGGACGGTCAAGACGCACGTTGGCGGAATCCTGGAGAAGACGGGCAGCGACAGCCGCGTACAGGCCGCGCTGCTGGCTCACCGCGCGGGGCTCGTGGGGTGAGGAAGATGAGGGTTCGGGACACGGTGCGGCGCCTTCCCCTGTCCACAACCCTCCACAACCCTCCACTCCTCACCTCTGCCATCCGGTAGAGGGCGCGTAGTCCTGTGGGACTACGCGGAGGGGGTGGCCCAACTTTTGGTAGGTGGCCGAGTCACGCCCTGGGAGGTACGGGGCGCGGGGTGCGGCGCGGTGACGATGGAGGGGAGTCGAGCACTCCGCCATCCCACCACCACCGCACCCCCCGCCAGGAGCCCCCATGTCGCCCCACGCCGCAGCCTCCACAAACGCCACAGTCTCCGCCGTCCGTCCCGCCGCCGCCCAGGCCGTGGACCTGAGCAAGGTCTACGGCTCGGGGGAGACCCAGGTCGTCGCGCTGGACGCGGTGTCCGTGGAGTTCGGGCGGGGGCGGTTCACGGCGATCATGGGCCCGTCGGGCTCCGGCAAGTCGACGCTGATGCACTGCATGGCGGGCCTGGACTCGCTCTCCTCCGGGTCCGCCCGTATCGGAGAGACCGAGCTCTCCACGCTCAGCGACAAGCAGCTCACCAAGCTGCGCAGGGACAAGGTCGGCTTCATCTTCCAGGCGTTCAACCTCCTGCCGACCCTGACCGCGTACGAGAACATCACGCTCCCGATGGACATCGCGGGCCGCACCCCCGACCGGCAGTGGCTGGAGCAGGTCGTCGGGACCGTCGGGCTGGCCGGGCGGCTGAAGCACCGGCCGAGTGAGCTCTCCGGCGGCCAGCAGCAGCGGGTGGCCGTCGCGCGGGCACTGGCCAGCAGGCCGGAGATCATCTTCGCCGACGAGCCGACCGGCAACCTCGACTCGCGCTCCGGCGCCGAAGTCCTGGGCTTCCTGCGCGAGTCCGTACGGGAGCTGGGCCAGACCGTCGTGATGGTCACCCACGACCCGGTGGCCGCCTCGTACGCGGACCGCGTCGTCTTCCTCGCCGACGGCCGCATCGTCGACGAACTGCACGAGCCGACCGCCGACCGGGTGCTCGACCGGATGCGCCGCTTCGACACGGCCGTCCGCACGAGCTGACCACCTCCACGTCCCTCCGCGTAAGCCCCCCAGCCCTCAGGACTGAAACGACCACCATGCTCCGTACCGCCCTGCGCAACGTCCTCGCGCACAAAGCCCGCCTAGTGATGACCGCGCTCGCGGTCCTGCTCGGTGTCGCCTTCGTCGCCGGGACCCTCGTCTTCGGCTCCACCATGGGTGAGGCCTTCAAGAACCAGTCCGCGAAGAACCTGAAGGACGTAGCGGTCTCCGTCCAGCAGGACTACACCTCCATCAGCGACCGCGAAGACGACGAGGCCGACGACCGGAAGACCACGCTGGACGGTGCGTTGGCCGACCGGATAGCCAAGGTCCCCGGCGTCGCCTCCGTACGCCCCATGGTCAGCGGCAACGCCACCATCGCCAAGAAGGGCGGCGGCCCCGTCAACGGCGTGGACAGCTGGCAGAACTTCGCCGCGAACTACGTACCAGGCAAGGACGGCAAGGACAGCCGCTACCCGCTGAAGGACGGCCGAGGCCCGGCCGCCGCAGACGAGATCGCGCTGGACGCCAGGACCGCCGACGAGGCCGGATACCGCATCGGCGACACCGTCCGCTTCGCCACCGAAGGGCCGACGCTCACCAAGAAGCTGGTCGGCACGGTCACCACCGAGGACCCGGCGGTCACCGCGGGCGGCACCCTCGCGCTGTTCGACACGGCCGCCGCGCAGAAACTGTTCCTGAGCCCCGGCTACTTCGACGAGATCGTGGTCAGCGCCAAGCTCGGAACCGACCAGCAGGCCCTCACCGCCAAGGTCAGCGACGTACTCCCCAAGGAGGGCGCCAAGGCCGTCAGCGGCAAGCAGCTCGCCGACGAACAGGCCGAGCAGATCGCCCGCGACACCAGCGCCCTGACCAAGACGCTGCTGGTCTTCGCCGGTATCGCGCTGTTCGTCGGCGTGTTCATCATCGCCAACACCTTCACCATGCTGATCGCCCAGCGCAGCCGCGAGATCGCCCTGATTCGCGCGGTCGGTGCCTCGCGCCGCCAGGTGGTGCGCTCCGTACTGATCGAGGCCGGGCTGCTCGGACTCGCCGCGTCCACCGTCGGGTTCGGCCTGGGGCTCGCCATCGCGGCGGGCATGCGCCCGCTGCTCAACGCGAGCGGCGCGGGGCTGCCGGACGGCCCGCTGGTCATCGGCGCGGACGCGGTGCTCGCCTCGCTGGCCGTCGGTGTCCTGGTGACCGTACTGGCCGCCTGGCTGCCGTCCCGCAAGGCCGCGAAGATCGCCCCGGTCGAGGCGTTGAGCTCGGTGGACGGGACTCCCGCCGCGCGCTCGATGGTCGTACGTAACGTCATCGGCGCCCTGCTCACGGCGGCTGGCGTCACCGTGATGCTCTACGTCACCACGCTCGACGGCAGCGAGGGCCTTGGCCCCGCGATGCTCGGCTCGGCCCTCACGCTGACTGGCATGATCGTGCTCGCCCCGCTGCTCTCCCGGCCGTTGGTCTCCCTCGCGGGCCAGGTCACCGGCCGTCTCTTCGGCGTCAGCGGCAAACTGGCCAAGGAGAACGCGCTGCGCAACCCGCGCCGTACCGCCGCCACCGCGTCCGCGCTGATGATCGGCCTCACCCTGATCACCGCCCTGACCGTGGCGGGCAACTCGGCGCAGGCGGGCATCGACAAGATGGCGACCGAGGGCCTGCGCGCCGACTACAAGGTCGCCCAGACCAACAACCAGCTTCCGGACAACGCCGCGCCCAAGCTGGACAAGGTACCGGGGGTGGCCGCCGCCGCCCCGATCCGCACCGTGGGCTTCACCACCACCGGCGGATACCACTCGATGACCGGCACCGACCTCGACGCCTTCGCCAAGACCATCGACCTGAAGTTCCGTAGCGGTTCACTCGCCGACCTCGGCGACGGCCGGATCGGTGTCTCCCGGCAGACCGCCGAGAAGCAGGGCTGGAGCACCGGCGACACGGTGGAGTTCGAGTTCTACGACGGCAAGGAGAAGAAGCGGACGTTCCAGATCGCGGGCGTCTACGAGGGCAGCGACTACGCCGGTGAGGTCCTCGGCACTACTGAAGACGTCAAGCCGCACGCCTTCAACGACTCGCTGGACAGCGTGCTGGTGAAGGCCGACGGCGGCGCCACGGCCGGTCTCGGCCAGAAGCTGCGCGACGCGCTCGGCGACAGCCCGCTGCTCACCGTCCAGAACCACGAGCAGCTCAAGCAGGAGAGCGCCGGAGTCATCAACACCATCCTGTACCTGATGTACGGGCTGCTCGGGATGGCCGTCGTGATCGCGGTACTCGGCGTGGTCAACACCCTGGCCATGTCCGTCTTCGAGCGCACGCGCGAGATCGGGATGCTGCGCGCCATTGGCCTGGACCGCACCGGAGTCAAGCAGATGGTCCGCCTGGAGTCGGTCGTCATCTCCCTCTTCGGCGCGGTACTCGGCATCGGCGTGGGCATCTTCCTCGCCTGGGCGGGCGGCAGCCTGACGGGTTCCTCGTTCGCCACGTACGAGATGGTGCTTCCGTGGGGCAGGCTCGGCCTGTTCCTGCTGATCGCGCTGGTGGTCGGCGTACTGGCGGCGATCTGGCCCGCGCGCCGGGCGGCGCGGCTGAACGTGCTGGCGGCGATCAGCGCGCAGTAGGCGGGCACGCGGGCAGGCGGGCAGGCGGGTAGGGGAGACGGGCAGGCGGGCAGGCGGGCTCTATTCTGCGGGCATGATCCGTATCGCCACACCCGCAGATGTCCCCGTCATCCACGCCATGGTCCGTGAACTCGCCGAGTACGAGAGGGAGCCGGACGCGGCCAGGGCCACCCCCGAGCAGCTGCACGAGGCGCTGTTCGGGGAGCGCCCGGCCGCGTACGCGCATATCGCGGAGAACGCCGAGGGCGAGTCGGTGGGCTTCGCGCTGTGGTTCCTCAACTTCTCGACCTGGCGCGGCGTGCACGGCATCTACCTGGAGGACCTGTACGTACGCCCCGAGGCGCGGGGCGGCGGCCATGGCAAGGCGCTGCTCACCGAGCTCGCCCGGCTGTGCGTGGAGCGTGGGTACGAGCGGCTTGAGTGGTCCGTACTGGACTGGAACGAGCCGTCGATTCAGTTCTACCGGTCGTTGGGTGCGATGCCGCAGGACGAGTGGACGGTGTACCGGTTGACGGAGGGTGCGCTGGCGAAGCTGGGGGCGGACAGCTAGAACTCGTCCACTGTATGCGGTAGTTGGGGTGTGTGTAGGGCCGCGTCGAGGGCGGCGGCCGTTCCGGCCGTGTGCTCGGTGGCCAGGCCCGCCCGGACCAGTTCACTGACGCGGGTGTCGCCCAAGTAGCAGGCGGCCAGGTCCCGTACGTCGATCGAGAGGTCGGCGGCGGCGGTCGTGCTGTCGTAGGCGCAGCCGTCGGGGGTCGCGGTGAGGCGGTGTGGGCCGGAGTTCACTGGCAGGTGGCCGTCGTGTACGTCCAGGACGACGTCGACCGGGGCGGCCCAGGCGCGGCCGCGCAGCGCCGCACGGACGTCGAGCAGGCGCACCCACAGGGCGGGGAACTCCTCGGTCAGCCGCACCTGGTCGCGGTCGGCCGCGAAGAGCGGCAGCGCGTCGTCTACCGGGCGGCCCCAGGCGCGTACCTTCCGGGTCAGGTCGATACTGGCGAGGTAGCGCCACAACGCGGCGGCCACGGCGGGGGTTTCGGCCTCCAGTTCGTAGACCTGGACGATGCCGGGGGCGTCGTCGCCTGACTTGGTGCGGTAGATCGCGTACCCGGCGAGCGGCTCGCCGAGCGCCACGATCCGGGGCGGGGAGAGCGCCTCGTCCTCGTCGTCCTTCTCCGCCATCCACTCCTTGCGCCACCACTCGTCGGTGCGGGCGGCGCGGCCTCCGCGCGCCGCCCGGGTGCGCTCGTAGAACGGTGCGAGCAGCGCGGGCGCGTCGGCGGGGTCGACCAGGCGCAGCGGGCGCGCGTCGGGCGCGATGCGCAGCCGCAGCGGCTCGCGGGAGTCGATCTCGACCGAGCGGCCCCGGGTGCCCGGGCCGAAGCCGAACCGGCCGTAGATGGCGGCTTCGGAGGCCCAGAGCGAAGCGATCGGCCAGCCCTTGGCCGCGCAGACGCGGTACAGCTCCGCGATCATCCCGGCGAGCACGCCGCGGCGCCGGTGCGTGGGGGCCACGGAGACGAAGGTCAGCCCTGGACAGGGGAGTTCGCCACCAGGGACCGAGAGCGAGAAGGGGTGCGCCCCGGCGAAGCCGACCAGCTCGTCGCCGTCGTAGGCCCCGATGCGCAGGCAGTCCCGGAGCACCTCGTGGTGGTGCTTGCGCTTGTCCTCGGCTGGCGACTCGTGGAAGACGAGGTACGCCAGCGCGAGGGCGCGGTCGATCTGCGTCTCGGGGACCTCACGGAAGACGATGCCGGTTTCGATGGGGGTCCCGGTGCCGGTTTCAGTGGCGACTTCGGTGGTGGTTTCGGTGGTGGTTTCGGGTGCGGGGGCGGTGCTTTGGTCCATATTCCGGACGATAGCCATCGAAAGTCGTACGGGCATCCGGATTTCGTACGGAGTGGCCGACGACGGCCGAAAATCGCGGCCGGAACCGGTGGTTGCCGGTCAGGGGCTGAGGTCAGGCGGTGATACGCCGACTGGCCCCGACCGCCAGCGTCGCCGCTGTGACCGCGCTGGTGAAGGACACCTCCGCGAGCACCCCGGGCGCCGCCACCTGATCGCCCGCGAGGTAGACGCCGTCGCCGCGGTCGATGGCGGGCCGGTCCCGCCAGGTGGTGCCGGGCCGGTCCAGGGCCCCCGTACGGCCGTTCGCCAGCGCCTCGCGGCGCCAGGTGGTGCGCTCGCGCCAGCCGGGCATGCCGAGGTCGAGCAACTCCTCGGCGCGCAGCACCCCGTCGTCCTTGGACTCGCCGGGCCCGACCGGCACCTGGCCCTGGATGAGCTGCTCGCCCGCGGGCGCGAGGGTGGGGTCGACGGCCGAAAAGCGCTCGACCCAACCGGGCGTGTCGAGGTCGGAGACGATGAAGGCGTCGCCCCTGCGGCGGCGTATGGCCAGGTCGATCAGGACCGTACGGCCGCTGTCCCAGCGGAGCGACGCGTCGCCGAGCAGGCCGCGGGCGGCGTCGAGCGACGTCGCGACGATCACCGGCCCGTCCTGGGCATGGGCGGCGAGGGCGCCGCTGTCGACCCGGGCCGCCGTCTCGATCCGTACGCCCAGGTCCCAGGCACGCGCCGCCATCACATCGATGAGCGCGCTCCAGCCGCCGCGCAGGTAGTGCGCCTCGGGCGGCAGCTTGAACGCGCGGCGCAGCCGCTCGTGTACGAAGGCGGCGGAGAGCGCGCCGGGGTCGTGGTGGAAGAGGGCGACGGCGATGTAGTGGGCGGCTGCCCTGGCCCCTTCGTCGCCGACCTGGTCCGTGGCCCAGGAGAGGAAGTCCCGGTCCACGGGTGCCTGCTCGGGCTTGCGGCGCAGCAGCTTGAGCATGCCGAGCGGCGGGAGACGGCGCGGCATGCCCCGGTGGCGTAGGCGCGTCCGGGCTGCCTCCAGTGGCGGCAGGGGCGCGAGCGGCGGGAGCAGGCCGCGCTGCTTGAGCCAGGCCCAGTGCGGGCCGCCGTTGTAGAGGGCGTGCGGTCCTTCGTTGGTGCGGTACGGGCCCGCCTCGGTGGTGCGGGCGCGGCCGCCGAGGGTGTGGTGGGACTCGTACAGGGTGACCTGGGCGCCGGACTCGGCGGCGGTGATGGCCGCGGTGAGTCCGGCGAAGCCGCCGCCGATGACGGTGAGGTGGTGGGGCATGTGCTCGGTCTCCTTGGGGCGCTGTGGGTTGCTGTGGCTGTCACCAGGGAGACGTACGGGGGTCTCGCGAATGTGACATCGAGGTGTGGCGCGGCGAGGCGGGGCGGGGGAGGTGTCGCGGGCGCGTTGTCAGTGGCGTGGTCCAGCATGGGGACATGGCAGCGAAACGGGGAGCGGCGGGAGCGGCGAAGGTGCGGAAGGCCAGGCGGCCGGAGATCCGGCTGCCGCCGCTGACACCGTTCGACGAGGACGGCGGCGGACTGGAGCCGGACGGCGACTACGACGGCGTGTCCTTCACGGACCTGGACCTGGCCGGGCAGCAGGGGCGGGGCGCCCGGTTCCTGGACTGCGCGCTTGACGGGTGCGCCCTGGACGAGACCTCACTGACGAACGCCCGCGTGATCGACTCCGTCCTCACCGGAATACGAGGCGTGGGCACCTCGCTGGCCGGTGCCTCCCTGCGTGACGTGGAACTGGTGGACGCACGGCTCGGTGGAGTGCAACTGCATGGTGCGGTACTGGAGAGGGTGGTGATCCGCGGCGGCAAGATCGACTACCTGAACCTGCGCGAGGCCCGCCTCAAGGACGTGGTCTTCGAGGGCTGCGTACTCGCCGAGCCGGACTTCGGCGGGGCGTCGCTCGAGCGGGTCGAGTTCGTGGACTGCGCGCTGAAGGGGGCGGACTTCAGCGGCGTACGGATGCGGGACGTCGACCTGCGCCGGGCCACGACGCTGGAGATCACCCGCGGCGTCGAGAGCCTCGCGGGCGCGGTGATCAGCCCCAGCCAGCTCTTCGACCTGGCCCCGCTGCTGGCGGCGCAGGTGGGGCTGCGAGTGGAGGGCTGAGGCGAGGTGGGGGAAGATCTCCCCGGCCAGCCGAGGCGGGGTGGCCCGCGGCGAGGGGGGAGCCCGGATGGGCGGCGGCAAGGCCAAGGCCAGAGACACGGCCAGGCGCAGACACAGGGCCAGGCTCGGGGGCAGGGTCAGGGGCAGGGACGTTACGGAGAAAGCGGTGACGCGCGCCCGCACCGGAGCGGCCGTGGTGCGGGCCCACACCACCGCCGGGTTCGGCGACGGGACGATGGTGCTGCGCACCGCCGTCGCCGCCGGGCTCGCCTGGTGGATCGCCACCGCCCTGCTGCACTCGGACACGCCGTCCGTCGCCCCCGCGGGCGCCGTACTCGCCGCGCAGACCACTCCGTTCGCGACCGCCCGTAAGAGCCTCCAGCGTGCGGCCGGGATTCTGTTCGGCTTCGGACTCGGCGTCGCCGCGACGGCCAGCGGCGGGGTGAACGCGGTCAGCGTGCTGCTGGTCGTGCTGATCGGCATGTACGCGGGGCGAATGCTGAAGCTGGGCTCCCAGATGCACCAGATCGCCCTGACCGGAGTGCTGGTCATGGGCACGGCGTCCAGCTTCGGCTATGGCGCCGCCCGCCTGGAGGGCAACGTCGTCGGCATCCTGCTCGGCACGCTCCTGGGCCTGATCGTCCCGGCGCCGGGCTTCGGCCGCCGCGCCGGTGAGGAACTGGCCCGGCTGAACAGACAGCTGGCCGAACTGCTCAGCGACATATCCCAGCAGCTTGGCACAGCCGACTGGTCCGGCCAGGCCCGCGGCTGGGTGGACCGGGCCCGGGCGCTCTCCCAGCGGCTGGACACCGTGCGCGACGCGGTACGGGAAGCCGAGGACGCCGTACGGCTACGCCCGCGCGGCGCGGCGGCCCGCGCCCACATCAACCGGCTGGCCGAGGCCACGCACTGCCTGGACCACGTCGGCCACCAGATACGGGGCGTGACCCGCGGCCTGTACAACCTCACCTTCAAGGACGGCCGCCCACCGGCCCGCCACGCCGAACGCCACGCGGACCACCTGCTCCCCGAACCCGCGCCAGCACCGGCGGGCCTCGGCACCCTGCTCGCCGAACTGTCCGCGATACTCGCCGAACTGGCGGAGATACACACCTGGCACCAGGCCCCGCCCCCCGAACTGCGGGAGAGACTCCGCGCCATGCTGGCCTCCGCCGAGCACGGCTTCACCCACACCGCGCTGGGCGCGTCACCGGCGTACGCGGACTGGCGGGTGCTGTGCGTGGCGGGCATCGCCGAGGACGTCCGCAGGATGCTGCACGAGCTGGACCCGGAGTCAGGCCCACACCAGGCGGCGTTCGGAGCCTGACGCTCAGACGCGAGGGAACCGGGACTGGAGCTCCCAGATCACCGGGTTCTCGGCGAGGTCATCGTGCATATCCGACAGGTCGGCGATCAGGTCGTGCAGGAAGTCCCGCCCCTCGCGGCGCAGTTCGCTGTGCGAGAAGGTGAGCGGCGGCTCGTCGCCCGGCATCCATTCGCCCTCCACGTCCACCCACCCGAAGCGCCGCTCGAAGAGCATGCGGTCGGTGGACTCGGTGAAGTCCAGCTCGGCGTACTGCGGCTTCGACGCGCGACTGCCGAGCGGGTCGCGGTCGAGCCGCTCGACGATGTCACACAGCGCCCAGGCGAAGTCCAGTACCGGCACCCATCCCCAGGCTGTGGACAGCTCCCGGTCCGCCTCGGTGTCGGCGAGATAGACGTCCCCGCAGAAGAGGTCGTGCCGCAGGGTCCGGACGTCCGCGCGGCGGTAGTCGATGTGCGTGGGGTCCGGGAAACGGGCGGAGAGGGCGTAGCCGATGTCGAGCACGTAGCTGATGGTGTCACGGGCGCGGGGCGGGTCCTCCCCGCGCCTCGGTCACGGCAGGAGACGCTGTTCCTTGGCCACCGCGACGGCACCCGCTCGTGTGTCGACGCCGAGCTTGTCGTAGATGCGGCCCAGGTGGGTCTTCACCGTGGCCTCGCTGATGAACAGCGCGCGGGCGATCTCACGGTTGCCCAGGCCGTGGGCGAGCTGGCCGAGGATGTCCCGCTCGCGGTCGGTCAGGGTGGGGCGGGGGCTGCGCATCTGGGCCATCACGCGGCTGGCGACGGGAGGGGAGAGCGTGGTGCGGCCCTGGGCGGCGGCGTGGATCGCGGCGAAGAGTTCCTCCGGGCGTTCGGCCTTGAGGAGGTAGCCGGTGGCGCCCGCCTCGATGGCACGGGTGATGTCGGCGTCGGTGTCGTACGTGGTCAGGACCAGGACGCGCACCCCGGTGGCGGAGATACGGCGGGTGGCCTCGACGCCGTCGATGCCGGGGCCCAGCTGGAGGTCCATCAGGGCGACGTCCGGCGTCAGCTTGGCGGCCAGCGCGACCGCCTCCTCACCCGTTCCGGCCTCGCCGACGACCTCGATGTCCGGTGCGCTGCCCAGCAGGGCGAGCAGCCCGGCTCGTACCACAGTGTGGTCGTCGCAGACCAGGATGCGGACGTGAGGTGGCGGGGCGGGGACGTAGGCCGGGGCCGGAGCCGGGGTCATGGGGGGCTGCCTTCCGTGGGGTGCGCTTGCGGGAGTGGGACGGTCGCGGTCACCACGGTGCCCTCGCCGGGCGCCGACTCGATGCTGAGCGTGCCGCCCAGGGCGCGGGCCCGGGCGCGCATCGCGGGCAGCCCGTGCCCGCGTACGCCATCGGCGCCCTCGCTCGGACGGCTCGTACCGTTCGTACGGCTCGTACGGCTCGGGTCGAAGCCGCGGCCGTTGTCGGCGATGTCCAGCACGACCCGGCCGTCGTCCAGGTGCGTGAGGGTGAGGGCCGCGGTGGTGGCGGCGGCGTGTTCGCGTACGTTGGCCAGCGCGCCCTGGGCGATACGCAGGAGCGCCGAGGCCACCCGGTCGGGAAGCGGCACGGGCGTGCCCTCCAGGTGAAACCGCACGGTGAGCACGTCGCTCTCGCCCGCGTCGCCCTCGCCGTCCGCGTCCGTGTCGGCGCCAGCGCCAGCGCCCGGCGCCGCCTTCGCCGTCTCGCGGGCAGCGAGGGTGCGCAGTGCCTCGGTGAGCCCGCCGCTCTCGGCGAGCTCGGCCGGGGCAAGGTCGTGCACGAAGCGCCGGGCCTCGGCGAGGTTGTGTTCGGCGATGGACTCGGCCGTACGGACATGGTGGCGGGCCGCGTCGGAGTCCGCGTCCCAGACCCGGTCGGCCGCCTGGAGCAGCATCTGCTGGCTGGACAGGCCCTGCGCCAGGGTGTCGTGGATCTCCATGGCGAGCCGCTGCCGTTCGGCGAGCGTGCCCTCGCGGCGCTCGGTGGCGGCCAGTTCGCGGCGGGTGTGGATCAGGTCGTCGATGAGGGTGCGCTGGCGGGTGGCCTGCCGCTCCATATGCAGGAAGACAGCCACCGCGATCGCCGCGACGGCGGGCGGCGCGAGCACCAGGTTCGGGTCGAAGCCGCCCGCCAGGCTGAGCTGCGCGCCGACGACGAACACGGTGAGCACGGCGACCAGGCCGAGCGCGGCGCGCGGTGGCAGGGTGCGTAGCCCGGTGTAGAAGAGCGGCACCGCGCACCACGCGAAGCTGGGCGCGAGCACCACCAGCACCAGCCACACCCCGACCACCGCGCCAAGCCAGGCCAGCTGCCGCGGGGTCGGCCGGGAGCCGAGCGCGGGGCCCAGCGCGGGCCCGAGCAGATACAGCGCGGCGAGTACGGCACTCAGGCCGATGATCCACGGGGTGCGGGGCTCGCCGGGGTGCCGGATCAGAAACCGCACCAGCGAGGCGGCGAGCAGCAGAAAGAACGCCACATGCATGACCGGCGCGAGCCACCGCGCGTCAGGGTCATGGGCCCGCCCCCGCCCCGCCGCTTCCCCCACCGCTCCACGCTCCACCCGGTCGCTCCTCGCCGCCGCACTCTCAGCTTCAGCCTCATCGTCACCCGCCCCGGCCAGCCCCGCATCAACCGATCGGCCGACCCCCGGGTCGACCGAGCCGCGCCCCGACCCCAGCCGGTACGCCGACCGTGAAGGCCCAGAACCGCCCCGAGCATGGAACCCAGAGCGGCGAACACCTCGCCCCTCCCGGCACACACCCCACCCACTCCCACTCCAGGAGCCCGAACATGAAGCACAACAAGAAGCACCTGTCCCGCCGCGCCCGCCTCCTCACCGGCACCGCCATCGCCGCCACCCTCGCCGCCGGAACCTTCGGCGCCCTCTCCGCGAACGCCGCCACCACCACGGACCAGCAGCCCCCGGCCGCGGCCGCCGCCGCGAAGCCGGACGCCAAGACCAAGAACAAGAACCTCACCCGGTCCACCCACCTGACGATCGACGCCGCCACCCGCGCCGCCCAGGCGACCCTCGACGCCGCCGAGAAGGAGAACCAGCGCATCACCGTCGCCGTGGTCGACCGCAACGGCAACACCCTCGTCACCCTGCGCGGCGATGGCGCGGGCCCGCAGTCCTACGAGTCGGCCCAGAAGAAGGCCTACACCGCCGTCTCCTGGAACGCCCCCACCTCCGACCTGGTCAAGCGCCTGGACCAGGCCCCCAACCTGAAGGACATCCCCGGCACCCTCTTCCTCGGCGGCGGCGCCCCGGTTACCGCCGACGGCGCGCCCATCGCGGGCATCGGCGTCGCGGGCGCCCCCTCCGGCGACCTGGACGAGAAGTTCGCCCAGGCCGGGGTCGCGGCGCTGGGCAGCTGACGGCCGTCGTGACCTGCGCATACGCCGCGTCGAACGGGCTGCGGAACCTCGACGCGATGCGCCTGCGCACCGCCGATGCCAGACTTGAGGGACCACGCCCGGCCGCCGGCCAGGGCCGACCCTTGCCTCCGAAGGTGAACATCATGACCTGGGCGTCCTGGACCACCGTCGGAATCCACGCTCTCCCCGGAACGGTTCGCACCGAGGAGATCGGTGTGATCAACGGCGACCTGACCATCCACACCACCTGGTCGGAGAACCTGGCCCATGTGGCCGTGCAGCACTCCGGCACCGAGGACTGGTACACGATGGTCGGCAGCCCGGTCCCCTGCCATTCCGAAGAGGCCAGCCGCAGCTTCCACCAGGCCGTCGTCGAAGCCGTACGGGGCGGGGAGCGCGCCAAGGCGTCCTTGGAGGAGCTCTTCAGCGCATAGGGCACGGGCACGGGCACGGGCACCGCCCCGCGAAATGCCCCATATGATCACCGGGGGATCCGACGTCGCGGCGCTCTCCCCACCTCCGTCCCCGCCTCCGCTCCCGTCGCCGTCGTCGTCGCCACGGCGCTGGTCCTCACCGCCTGCGGCGGCGTGCGCGGTACGCCGGGGGCGGCGGGGGTGGGTGATCCGTACTTTCCGAAGTTGGGGAACGGCGGGTATGACGTCTCGCACTATGGGCTGACCCTGGATTACGAGCCCGACTCCGGGCGGCTGAAGGGCGAGGCCGTCATCACCGCCCGCGCCACGCAGGAGCTCAGCGCCTTTCACCTGGACCTGGCGGGGCTGAAGCCCGACAAGGTCACGGTGGGCGGCAAGGGCGCCCGCTTCAACACCGTGGGCCGGGAGTTGGTCGTCCGCCCGCCCGATGACCTCGACAAGGGCGAGACCTTCCGTACCACCGTCCGCTACTCGGGCACCCCTCAGACGATCACCGACCCGGACGGCTCCGAGGAGGGCTGGCTGCGGACCGCCGACGGCGGTGCGGTCGCGCTCGGCGAACCGACCGGTTCGATGGCCTGGTTCCCCGGCAACCACCATCCGAGCGACAAGGCCGCGTACGACATCGAGGTCACCGTCCCGAAGGGCCTGAAGGCCGTCTCCAACGGCGAGTTGAAGGGCACCAGGGAGACGAAGAGCGGTGGCGGCGGCCGCCGCACGACCTTCCGCTGGCACAGCGCCGAACCTATGGCCAGCTATCTGGCGACGGTCGCGATCGGCCCGTATGAGACGAAGACCTGGAAGACGAAGAGCGGGCTCCCGATCTACACCGCTGTCTCGGTCAGCGAGGCGGCGGAGGGCACGGAGGGCACGGAGGGCACGGAGGGTACGGAGGACAGCGCGGGCGCCCTCGCCCAGATCCCGGACATCATCGCCTGGCAGGAGCGGCGGTTCGGGCCGTATCCGTTCTCGTCCGTCGGTGCGATCGTTGTCGGTGAGGACGACGCCGGGTACGCCCTGGAGACCCAGACCAAGCCCGTCTTTCCCGGCGTCCCCGACACCGAGCTGATGGTTCACGAGTTCGCCCACCAGTGGTTCGGCAACTCGGTCTCGCCCAAGACCTGGCAGGACATGTGGCTCAACGAGGGCTTCGCCACGTACGCCGAGTGGCTCTGGGCGGAGGACCGCGGTGGCGACAGCGCGCAGGAGACCTTTGACGCCGTGTACGCGGGCGGCGAGGGGAGCGGCGGGGTCTGGGCCTTCCCGCCCGCCAAGCCCCCGGGGCCGGACCGCGTCTTCGACACCCCGGTGTACGTACGTGGGGCGATGGTGCTGCACAAGGTCCGCCAGGTCGTCGGGGACGACGCTTTCTTCCGCATCCTCCGTGGCTGGCCGAGCACCTATCGGCACGCCAACGCGGACACCGACGATTTCATCGCGTACGTCGAAAAGCAGGCGGGCGACAAAGGCGGCGACAAAGGCGGCGACGAGGGCGGCGACCTGGACGCGGTCTGGGACGCCTGGCTGCGTGGCGAGGGCAAGCCGAAGCAGCCCTAGCAGCCCTAGCAGCCCTAGCAGCCCTAGCGGAGCGGAGTTACGGGGCTGGGCGGACGGCGCAGGGCCCCGGCTGGCGGCCGGGGCCCTGTACTAGTGCGTGGACGGACCGGCTCAGGCGCCGACGCCGAAGTCCTGGGCGATGCCGGACAGGCCCGAGGCGTAGCCCTGGCCTACCGCGCGGAACTTCCACTCCTCGCCGTTGCGGTACAGCTCGCCGAAGACCATGGCGGTCTCGGTCGCGGCGTCCTCGCTGAGGTCGTAGCGGGCGATCTCGGTGTCACCGGCCTGGTTGATGACGCGGATGAACGCGTTGCGCACCTGGCCGAAGTTCTGGCCGCGGTTCTCCGCGTCGTAGATGGAGACCGGGAAGACGATCTTGTCGACGTCGGCGGTCAGGCCCGCGAGGTTGACCTTGATCTGCTCGTCGTCGCCCTCGCCCTCACCCGTCACGTTGTCACCGGTGTGGACGATGGTCTGGTCCGGCGTCGACTTGTTGTTGAAGAAGACGAAGTGACCGTCGGAGACGACCTTGCCCGAGGCGTTGACCGCGATCGCCGACGCGTCGAGGTCGAAGTCGGTGCCGGTGGTCGTGCGGACGTCCCAGCCAAGGCCCACCGTGACGGCGGTCAGGCCAGGTGCCTCCTTGGTAAGCGAGACATTGCCGCCCTTGGACAGGCTTACAGCCATGGAAGTCCCTTTCCTCTAGACGTAGTACGGGCTTCGCACCAGACACGAAGCTACCGTCATCCGTCCTAACGCGGACAGGGGACCCAGAGGTTCCCCCCATCGCGGCGATCTTTCCGATCGGCGGAGTGGACTAGACCTTTCGCGGGACGCGGGCCAAACTGTCCGGGTGAGACACGTCATCGCCCTCGATGTGGGCGGCACCGGGATGAAAGCCGCCCTGATAGGGGCGGACGGCAGCGCGCTGCACGAAGCACGCCGGGCAACGGGACGCGAGCGCGGCCCGGACGCCGTGGTCGCGTCCATCCTCGACTTCGCCGACGAGCTCGCCGCGTACGGCGAGAAGCACCTCGGGGAGCGCGCGGCGGCCGTCGGCGCCGCCGTTCCCGGCATCGTCGACGCCGAGCGCGGGATCGCCGTGTACGCGGCGAACCTGGGCTGGCGCGACCTGCCGCTACGGGAACTGCTGAGCCGCAGGCTCGGCGGCGTACCGGTGGCGCTCGGCCACGACGTACGCACCGGCGGGCTGGCCGAGGGGCGGATCGGCGCGGGGCGGGGCGCCGACCGGTTCCTGTTCGTACCGCTCGGTACCGGGATCGCCGGGGCCATCGGCATCGACGGGGTGATCGAGCCGGGGGCGCACGGGTGCGCGGGCGAGATCGGGCACATCGTCGTACGCCCCGGTGGTGCGCTCTGCGGATGCGGGCAGCGCGGCTGCCTGGAGCGGCTGGCCTCGGCGTCCGCCGTCACGCGCGCGTGGGCCGAGGCGAGCGGCGACCCGGACGCGGACGCGGCGGACTGTGCGACCGCCGTCGCGGCGGGCGACCCCCGCGCCGTCGCCGTATGGCAGGAGGCCGTGGACGCGCTGGCCGACGGCCTCGTCACGGCGCTCACCCTGCTGGACCCGCGCACGCTGATCATCGGTGGCGGACTCGCCGAAGCCGGGGAAACCTTGTTCACACCCCTGCGGGCGGCCGTCGAGGCACGGGTGACGTTCCAGAAGCTGCCCGACATCGTTCCCGCCGCGCTCGGGGACACCGCGGGCTGCCTGGGCGCGGGCCTGCTCGCCTGGGACCTGCTGTCCGCGTCCGCGTCCGCGCCCATTCCTTCCACTCCTTCCACGGAGGTTCGTGCCTGATGGCCGCACGCAAGGTACTCACCGGCGCCCGGGTGGTGCTCCCCACCGGGACCGTCGCGGACGGCCGGGTGATCGTCGACGAGCGCGGCCGGATCGCGGGCCACGTCCCGGACGGCACCCCCACCGTCGACCTCTCGGGCCACTGGGTCGTCCCCGGCTTCGTCGACATCCACAACCACGGCGGCGGCGGCGCGTCCTTCACCTCCGGCACGGTGGACGACGTCCTGCGCGGCGTGCGGACCCACCGCGAACACGGCACCACCACGCTCGTCGCCTCCACCGTCACCGGTGACATGGACTTCCTCGCGCAGCGCGCCGGGTTCCTGTCCGAGCTGTCCGAGCAGGGCGACATCGCCGGAATCCACTTCGAGGGCCCGTTCATCGCACCCTGCCGCAAGGGCGCGCACAGCGAGAAACTGCTGCGCGATCCGGACCCGGCCGAGGTCAGAAAGCTGATCGACGCCGCGCGCGGCACCGCCAAGATGGTCACCCTCGCCACCGAACTCCCCGGCGGCGTCGACTCCGTACGCCTCCTCGCCGAACACGGTGTGATCGCCGCGGTCGGCCACACCGACGCCACGTACGAGCAGACCGTGGAGGCCATCGACGCGGGCGCCACCGTCGCCACCCACCTCTACAACGCGATGCCGGGCCTCGGGCACCGCGCACCCGGTCCGATCGCCGCTCTCCTGGAGGACGAGCGGGTCACCGTCGAGCTGATCAACGACGGCACCCACCTGCACCCGGCCGCCCTGGAACTCGCCTTCCACCGCGCGGGCGCCGGGCGCGTCGCCTTCATCACGGACGCCATGGACGCCGCAGGGTTCGGCGACGGCCGGTACATGCTCGGCCCGCTTGAGGTCGAGGTGAAGGACAGCGTGGCGCGGCTCGTCAGCGCTGACGGCGAGGGCTCCATCGCGGGCTCCACCCTCACCCTGGACCGTGCCTTCAAGCGCGCCGTGACCATCGACGGGCTGCCCGTCGGCGACGTCGTCCGCGCGATCTCGGCCAACCCGGCGAAGCTGCTCGGGCTGGACGACAGGATCGGCTCCCTGGAGGCGGGCAAGGACGCCGACCTGGTGGTGCTGGACGAGGCGTTCGACCTCAAGGGTGTCATGCGTCAGGGCGAATGGGTGGTTGAGCCCCAAGTGGGGTGATGTGTCCGTACGTTGCCGAGCAGGCAGTACGTAGGCGGTTGGCCCGGACTCTGGGCCAACCGCCTTCTCTTTGGCATGATCAGGTCCCGCACACGCGTTCTCAGCCGTACGTACGTCACGTAGTTCACGTAGTTCACGTAGTTCATGTTCTTCACGTTCTTCCGGGGGTGGCACCCGTGATCCTCACGGTCACACTGAACACCGCCCTCGACGTCACCTACCGGATACCCCGGCTGACCCCGCACACCTCGCACCGCGTCAGCGAGGTCACCGAACGCCCCGGCGGCAAGGGGCTGAACGTCGCACGCGTGCTGGCCACGCTCGGGCACGACGTCACGGTCACCGGGTTCGCGGGCGGCGACACCGGGGCGACCGTACGGCACCTCCTGGCGCAGCACCCCGCACCCGTCACGGACGCGCTGCTCCCCGTATCGGGCGGCGCGACCCGCCGCACCATCGCCGTGGTCGACGCCGCGTCCGGTGACACGACCCAGCTCAACGAACCAGGACCACTGGTCACCCCCGACGAATGGGCCGCCTTCCGCAGAAGCTATACGGAACTGCTCGGCTCCGCCCAGGCCGTGGCGCTGTGCGGCAGCCTGCCGCCCGGTGTTCCGGTCGGGGCGTACGCCCATCTCATCCGCGCCGCACGCGCCGCGCGGGTACCCGTACTGCTCGACACCAGCGGGGAGCCGCTGCGCCGGGGCATCGCCGCACGGCCCGACATCATCAAGCCCAACGTCGCCGAACTGGCCGAACTGACCGGCTCCCAGGAACCGCTGCGCGCAACGCGCGAGGCACGCGGGCGCGGCGCCCATGCCGTGGTCGCCTCGCTCGGCCCCGACGGGCTCCTTGCCGTCACCCCGGAGGGCGGCTGGCGCGCCGCCCCGCCCGCGCCGGTAGCGGGCAACCCGACAGGCGCCGGGGACTCCGTCGTCGCGGGACTGCTGGCCGGTCTCGTCGAGGGCGAGCCGTGGCCCCGCCGACTGGCCCGCGCGGTCGCGCTGTCGGCGGCGACCGTACGGGCGCCGGTGGCGGGGGAGTTCGACAGCGGGGCGTACGAGGGGCTGCTGGACCGGGTCTCGGTAGCCGAGCAGGCGGACGCGGCGTAGCGGGAGCAGTTCCAGTAGCGGGAGCAGTTCCAGGGGCTAGCTGCGCCAGCCTTCCTCAAGCGCCACCTGGTCGAGGTTGACGTCGCAGGAGTTACCGGCCTCGCAGGAGATCTTTATGGTGTTGGTGCCCTTGGTGAGCATGACGTTGGACCAGGTGTGGGTCCAACCCTTCTCCCAGTCGCCGTCCTTGGCCTTGGCGAAGTTCTTCATGTTCAGCGGACGGTCCTGGGCCTTGCCGTTGATCGTGAGCGTGGTGTTGGCGTCCTTGCCCGGCACGCCGTAGTTCACGTTCAGCGTGTACTTGCCGTCCTTCGGGATCTTGTTGACCGTCCAGGTCGCCGATGCCCCGGGGGTGTTGAGCCCCGTCACGTAGGTGCCGCCGGTGGCCTTCGCGCCGTCGATGTCGGAGGCAGTGATGGCGCCGCCGAGCAGGGAGAGGGAGTTCGCGTCGGACTGGGGCAGTTCGACGTCCTCGTCCTCCTTGGGCTCCTCGTCGTCCTTCGACGGGTCGTCGGAGGGCTTCACGTTCTCCGCGGGGGCCTCGGTCTGCTTCTGGTCGCCTTCGTTCGCCTGGTTGTTCTCGTCGCCCGACTTGTCGCTGAGCATCGCGACGCTGATGCCGATGACCACGGCCGCGACCACCGCGAGCGCGCCGATCAGCAGCATCTTGGTGTTGGGGCCCCGGCCGCCGCCCTGGCCGCCCGGTCCGGGGTGGACGGGCTGCTGCGGAGGCGCGACGGGAGGCCCGCCGGGGAACGTCTCGGGTGCCGCGTAGTGCGCCTGGTCGTACGTGAGCGCCTGCTGCGGTGGGATCTGGGCGCCGTAGGCCGGGGCGCCGTAGGCCGGGGCGCCCTGCGCCGGAGGGGCCTGCGGCGGCTGGCCGTACTGCCGCTCGCCGACGGTGCGGACCTGGTGGTGGGAGCGCCCCGAACCCGGGTAGCCGTAGCCACCGCCTCCGCCCGGCGGGGTGGCGCCAGCGGCCTGCCCGTCGGCGTACAGATAGCCGAACGGGTCGTCGTCCTCGGGCTTGCTCGCGCCGTTGTCGCCGGGCGTCATGCCTTCGCTCCTCATACAGGTCGAGTGTCAGGCGAGCCTACCCGCTCCCACCGACACTCCACGGGGCTCTTCCCGGCACAACTCCGTTGACCTGCGGCTATCCCGCTCGCCTGTGGTGCTTCGCACGAGATCGTTTCTCGATGTACATACGTTGGTCGGCGGATTGCAACACTTCCTCCGCCGTCATGCCGCAGTGTGCCCACCCGATGCCGAAGCTGGCCCCGACCCGCACCGCTCTGCCATCGACGCGGATCGGCGGAATGATCGCGTTCCTCAGCCGTACGGCCAGGTCCTGGGCGTCCGCCCGGCCGAGCCCGTCGGCCAGGACCACGAACTCGTCGCCGCCGAGCCTGGCGACCGTATCGCCGTCCCTGACCACCTGGGTCAGTCGGCGTGCGACCTCGATGAGCACGGCGTCGCCCGTGTGGTGCCCGAAGCGGTCGTTGATCGACTTGAAGCCGTCGAGGTCGCAGAAGAGTACGGCCAGCCCTTTGGCGCCGTCGTCGGTGTCCCCCTCCGGCGCGACGGCGTGTACGTGGTGGTCGAACACCTCGTGGTACGGGTCCGGGCCGGAGCCGTAACCGAGGGGCACCGGCTCGCCGCCGAACGCGTGGCTGGCCGTGTCATAGCTGTGGCTGTGGCCGTGCTGGCCGCCTGTGTCGTAGGTGGATTCGTAGGCGGCGCTGTTGCCGTACGGCGTGGGGGCGCCGCCGTACGCCGCGTCCAGCGTGTCCACCGCGCTGGGCTGCACGGACTGCGGGCGGCGGCAGAGGCGGGCGGCGAGCCGGGCGCGGAGTTCGGCGGAGTTCGGCAGCCCGGTGAGTGAGTCGTGTGAGGCCCGGTGCGCGAGCTGCAACTCGCGGCGCTTGCGCTCTTCTATGTCCTCGACGTGGGTGAGCAGGAAGCGCGGCCCGTCGGCGGCGTCCGCGACGACGGAGTTGCGCATCGACACCCAGAGGTACGTGCCGTCCCGCCGCCCGAGCCTGAGCTCGGCCCGTCCGCCTTCGGCGGACGTACGCAGCAGGGTGCCTATGTCCTCGGGGTGCACGAGGTCGGAGAAGGAGTAGCGGCGCATCGCGGACGCGGGGCGGCCGAGCAGGCGGCACAGGGCGTCGTTGGTGCGCAGGATGCGGCCGTGCTGGTCGCCGCCCATCTCGGCGATGGCCATCCCGGACGGGGCGTACTCGAAGGCCTGCCGGAAGGATTCCTCGCTCGCCCGCAGCGCCTGCTGTTCCCGTTCGAGTCTGACCAACGCGCGTTGCATGTTTGCCCGCAAGCGAGCGTTACTGATTGCAATGGCGGCCTGGAACGCGTACATCTGGAGCGCCTCGCGCCCCCAGGCGCCCGGCAGCCGCCCGTTACGCGGCCGGTCGACGGCTATGACGCCGAGAAGCTCGCCGCCGGCCGAGCTCGCCGCGTACATCGGCGCGAACAGACGGTCCGACGGATGCCACTCGTCCGCGAAGCGCGGCTCGGGTCCCTCCGTGTACCACTGCGGTACGTCGTCGTCGTCGAGCACCCAGCCCTCGGTGTGCGGAATGAAGCGGAGGTCGCCCCAGGCCTCGCCCATGCCGAGACGGCGTTCCCAGGAGGCGCGGGAGCCCACCCGGCCGGTGATGAGCGCTTCGGCAGCGGTGTTACCTGCGAAGGCGGCGACGACGAGATCGCCGTCGGGGCGTACGAGGTTGACACACGCCAGCTCATAGCCGAGGCCGTTCACGATGCCGTCAGCGACGGTCTGCAGCGTGTCTGCCAGGCTTCGTGCCGTGTTCAGGTCGGCGACTACCTGGTGCAGCTGCCGCAGGGTCGCAAGACGGACGTAGGGCTCCGACTCGGTCTCCATGCTTCGCTCTCCCCGAGACCTCGACAGCAACTCCAGGATTCGCAGTGTCCTTAGCGGTTGGTGGCCCTCAGTGGCCTCAGCCACTGAATCACAGCGAGCAGCTCACCCGGTACACAGGGTCAACGAAATATGAGTCCTGTGACTCAAGTCACAGTGAGGGGTGAAGGGGTGGCGAGTGAGCACAGGGTGCCTCTGTACGTTTTCTGAACGCAAACTCGTTGGTATGTGAAGGCGGTATGCGCGGGTTGGGCGCGGGTTGGCCTGGCTTGGTGCGTGACCTGACGCGCCGCGCGCTCGGACCGTGGTCCTAGGTCCGGGCTCCGCCCAGGGCCCGATGTGTCGCCGGGCCCGGCCCGGTTAGCGTCAACACCGTGCTGAAGACTCCCGCCGTCCCACGCGTCCCCCACCCCTCCGAGCACCCGGCTGTGCATCCTGATGGGGTGAGTAACGACGACTTCCGTGCCGCCATGTCCCGGTTGGCCGCAGGCGTGGTGCTGGTGACCGCGCGCGAGCCCGAGCTTGCCGACGGCGGGCCCGCGGGGGAGGACGTGGGGATGACGGCGACGGCCTTCATGTCGGTCTCGCTCGACCCGCCGCTGGTCATGGTCAGCCTGCGCGAGGGCTCCCGGATGGACGACCTGCTCGCCGAGCAGCCGCTGTGGGCGGTGTCGGTGCTCGGCGAGAACCAGCGGCAGATCGCGGGGCGCTTCGCGATGAAGGGCCGGATCAGCGACCGGTTGCTCTTCGCGGACATCCCGTCCGTACGGGGGGAGCTGTCCGGGGCGCTGCTGGTGGGCGGCGCGCTGGCGACCCTGGAGTGCCGTACGGAGCAGAGTGTGCGGGCGGGGGACCACACGCTGGTGATCGGGCGCGTGCTGAGCGCCTCGGTGCCGAGCGCTTCGGCGCCGGACGCGGACGGCGGGCCGCTGATGTACTTCCGGGGCCGCTACCGACAGTTGGGCTGACCAGGCTTCACCGACCACCAGCTAGGTGAGCGGTTACGGCACCGGCGACTTCACCAATCCCGCCCGGACCGGCCCCGCTTGGTCTCGCCGCGGGCCTTCTTCTGGCGCAGCCGCCGCTCGTTGATGCCCCGGGGGATCTTCGTCGCACGCCGCGGCTTGGGTGGTGGCGCGGTCGACTCGGCCAGCAGCGCGGCGAGCCGGGTGGCCGCCATCTCGCGGTTGCGCCACTGTGAGCGGTGCTCCGAGGCGCGTACCGCGATCACTCCGTCGACCAGCCGGGGCGCGAGCCGCTCCAGGGCGCGCTGCTTCCAGACCTCCGGCAGCGACGCCGTACTCCCCAGGTCGAAGCGGAGCTCCACCTGCGAGTCGCTGGTGTTCACATGCTGCCCGCCCGGCCCGGACGACCTGGAGAAACGCCAGCTGAGCTCGGCCTCCGGCAGGGAGACCGAGCCACGGATGACGTAGGGACCAGGCATACGGACTCCCCTCTGCGCCTAAACCGGCGCCGCTCTCGCGGACGTGGCTGATCGCCGCTGTGGTTACTCAATTAATGGTTGCGGTTGTCATGAGGTCATCAAGGCTAGCCTGCACAGCTGCGCTCAGCTGAGAATTACGCTGCGGGACAGGTTCCGGGGGCGGTCCGGGTCGTAGCCCTTCGCCTCCGCCAGGGCCACCGCGAGGCGCTGCGCGCGGATCAGGTCGGCCAGCGGGTCCGCGTCCTGGCGGGCGACCAGATGGCCGCCGACCCGGTCCACGTCACCGGCCAGCCCCTCCGGCAGCGTGCCGAACATCCACGCCACCCGGCCGGGCCCGGTGATGGAGATCGGGCCGTGCCGGTACTCCATCGCGGGATACGCCTCGGTCCAGGCCCCGGCCGCCTCGCGCATCTTCAGGCCAGCCTCCAGCGCCAGCCCGTACGTCCAGCCGCGGCCCAGGAACGTCCACTGCTCGGCGCCGAGCACCACCTCGGGCAGTGGCTCCGTCACCGCGAGCTCCGCGTCGACCGCGGCCTGGGCGAGCGGCTTCACGCCCGGTACGCCGCCCCCGTTCCCGCCCCCGTTCCCGCCCCCGTCCCCGAGCCCGGCCCGCAGGAAGGCCAGCGCGGTGGTCGCGAAGCGGGTCTGCACGACCGACTCCTCGTCCGCGAAGTCGAGCACCGCCACCGCGTCCGCCGCGTCCCGTACCGGCGTCTTCGGGTCGGCGGTCAGCGCCACCGTCGCGGTGGTGCCGCGCAGTTCGCCGAGCAGGGACAGCACCTCCGTCGTCGTACCGGAGCGGGTGATCGCCACCACCCGGTCGTACGGGCGGCCCACCGGGAACTCCGACGCCGCGAACGCGTCCGTCTCGCCCTGCCCCGAGGCCTCACGCAGCGCGGCGTACGCGAGCGCCATGAACCAGGACGTGCCGCACCCGGTGACGGCGACCCGCTCGCCCGGCCGCGGCAGCCCGTCGAACGCGGCGGCGGCCTTGGCCGCTCGGCGCCAGCAGTCGGGCTGGGTGGCTATCTCTGCTGCGGTACGGGACATGCGCTGCGGCTCCTCGAACGGGCGGTGCGGCGGGATCAGTCGTGCGTAGCAGCCATAGCAGCACTGGCGGGCGGCGGGCGACGGGCGACGAGGCCTGTTGCTGAAGCGATATGTGAGTGGTGTAGACCTCACCGGTGAACAAGAGGCAAACTCCCAGTTCATACAATCAGGACGTCACGGGGGGACAGACCGGACGCGAACACGAGAGTTGGGAACACTGTGCAGCGGCGCACAACAGGGCTGATAGCGGCGGCGGCCGCACTGGGCATGACGGCCACACTGGCCGGCTGCGGCAGTAACGGCTCGGATCAGGTGACCCTCCGACTCGTGGCCGCCGACTACGGCGACAGCGCGGAGAACAGCTCCAAGAACTACTGGGGCGACCTGGTCAAGGAGTTCGAGAGCGAGAGCCCCGGGATCAAGGTCGAGGTCACGGTGCTGCCCTGGACCGACGTCGACGCCAAGGTCACCGAGATGGCCGACAAGGGTGAGGCCCCCGACCTGGCACAGATCGGCGCCTACGCCGACCACGCCGCCAAGGACCGCCTCTACAGTGCCGACGACGTGCTCTCCATCGCCACGCAGGCCGACTTCCTCCCCTCGCTCACCCGGGCGGGCGAGGTCAAGCGCGTCCAGTACGGCATCCCGTTCGCTTCGTCGACCCGGCTGCTCTTCTACAACAAGAAGCTCTTCAAGGCCGCGGATGTCGAGCCGCCCAAGACCTGGGACGAGCTGGCCACCGCCGCCCAGGCCCTGAAGACCGCCGGCGTGAAGACGCCGTTCGCGCTGCCGCTCGGTCCGGAGGAGGCGCAGGCCGAGACCATGCAGTGGCTGCTCAGCGGCGGCGACGGCTACACCGACCACGTCGGTACGTACACCCTGGACTCCACGCAGAACATCAACACGTTCACGTGGCTGAAGAACGAGCTGGTCGGCAAGGACCTGACGGGCCCGGTGGCCCCCAGGAAGCTCAACCGGCAGGCGGCCTTCGACGCCTTCTCCAACGGCGAGGTCGGCATGCTCAACGGCCACCCCACGCTGATGAAGCAGGCCGAGACGAAGGGCATCGAGTACGGCATGGTGCCGCTGCCCGGTGTCAACGGCAAGGCCAAGGCCACCATGGGCGTCGCCGACTGGATGATGGCCTTCAAGGAGAACGGCCACCGCGACGAGATCGGCACGTTCCTCGACTTCGTCTACAGCGAGAAGAACGCCCTGGACTTCTCCCGCCGCTACGACATCCTGCCGGTCACCAACTCCGCGTCCGAGACGCTGGCCGCCGACTCGAAGCACAAGAACCTGCACGAGTTCCTGGAGGAGCTGCCCAACTCGGAGCTGTACCCGGTGGGCAAGACGTCCTGGGCGAAGGTGAGCGCGGACATCAAGAAGAACATCGGCAAGGCGGTCGAGCGGAGCGGAGACCCGGTCACGATCCTCAAGGCGATGCAGAACGCTGCGGTCGGCGTGGACAGCGCCGGATAGCGGCAGCTCCGGACAGCGGACAGCGGACAGCGTGAGCGTGGGGCACTGTCAGTGGGCGCGGCTACGGTGGAAACATGACTGGGCAGACCGACTCCGGATTCTCCGGACCCCCGGGCCTCTCCGAGCGTGACCTGGCCGTGCTCGCGGTGGAGCGGCAGAGCTGGCCGGGGGCCGGGGCCAAGGAGCGCGCCATCAGGGAGCGGCTCGGCATCTCGCCGACCCGCTACTACCAGCTGCTCGGCGCCCTCATAGATGACCCGCGCGCCCAGGCCCACGACGCGGTGACGGTCAACCGGCTCCGCCGCCTCCGCGACGCGCGCCGGGCCCGGCGCTGACAGCCTGGGGTGGACCTGGGGTGGGAGCTGGCTTCGCGATGCGTCCGTACGCCGGGCGCGCGCCCGCCATCGCTGGATAGGGTCGGGGGATGGGCAGCCAACCGCACTCCCCTTCATCCTCTTCTCCGTCCTCTTCAGCCGATACGGCCCGTACGTCCGACCGCGAGCCCGACCTGCCGACGCCCACGACCGCTGCTGGCTCCGAGGGGCTCGCCGCACTCCTCGACCGGCCCCGGCGTGCGGTCGTGGCCCTGGACTTCGACGGCACCCTCGCCGAGATCGTGCCCGACCCGGAGCAGGCGCGGGCCCACCCGGACGCCGTCCCGGCCCTGGCCGCGCTGGCGCCGAAGGTCGGCTCGGTCGCGGTGGTGACCGGGCGTCCGGCCGGGGTCGCCGTACGGTACGGCGGCTTCGCCGGGGTGCCGGGGCTTGAGCACCTGGTGGTGCTCGGACACTACGGCGCCGAGCGCTGGGACCCGGTGTCGGGCCGGGTACAGGCACCCGAGCCGCACCCCGGAGTCGCCGCGGCCCGCGCCGAACTGCCCGGCGTCCTGGACGGGTTGGGAGCCTGGCGCGGCACCTGGATCGAGGAGAAGGGGCGAGCGGTCGCCGTACACACCCGGCGCGCGGAGGACCCGACCGCGGCTTTCGAGGCCCTGCGTGAACCACTCGGCGAACTGGCCGCCCGGCACGGGCTGATCGTCGAACCAGGGCGTATGGTCCTGGAGCTCCGGCCGCCCGGCGTCGACAAGGGCGCCGCGCTCACCGAGTACCTCCGCGAGGTGTCCGCGGAGGCAGTCCTGTACGCCGGGGACGACCTCGGCGATCTGCCCGCGTTCGCGGCGGTCGAGAAGCTGCGGCGGGAGGGGGTGGCGGGGCTGCTCGTGTGCAGCGGCAGCCAGGAGGTCCCGGAGCTGGCCGACCGGGCCGACCTGGTGGTCAACGGCCCGTCGGGGGTGGTGGCGCTGCTGGCGGCGCTGGCGGCTCGGGTCAATTCCAGCCCGTCCGGCGCTTGAGGACATCTCACCCCAGCCCCCTCACCCCAGCCCCCTCACCGCCGCAGCGCCTCAAGCTGCTCCAGGAACCACCGCCCCGGCGGCAGCGAAGTCGCCGCCACCGCAAGCCGCTTCGTGCGCTCCGCGCGCTCGTCGACCGGCATCGTCAGCGCCGTGTGCAGCGCGGCGGCCGTGGCCGTCACGTCGTACGGGTTCACCACCAGCGCGTCATCGCCGAGTTCCTCGTACGCGCCCGCCTCGCGGGACAGCACCAGCGCGCAGCCCTCGTCCGAGACCACCGGCACCTCCTTGGCGACCAGGTTCATCCCGTCCCGGATCGGGTTGACCAGCGCCACGTCGGCCAGCCGGTACGCGGCCAGTGACCGCGCGAAGTCGTCCTTCACATGGAGGATCACCGGAGTCCAATCCGCCGTGCCGTACGCGGCGTTGATCTCCGCGGCGACCCGGGACACCTCCGCCGTGTACGAGCGGTACACCGCCAGGTCCTGGCGGGACGGATAGGCGAAGGCGACATGCGTCACCCGCTCGCGCCACTCGGGATGCTCGTCGAGCAGCAGCCGGTAGGCATGCAGCCCGCGCACGATGTTCTTGGACAGCTCCGTACGGTCCACCCGGACGATCGCCTTGCGGCCCGCGGAGCCCCCCGCGCCGCCCGCTCCGCCGATCTGCTCCCGCAGGTCAGCCAGCCGCTCCTCGACATCGCCCCGCCGCGCCCGCTCCCGCAGAAAGTCCGCGTCCGCGCCCAGGCCGTGCACCCCGATCCGCGTACCGCCCAGCGCGCCCGCCCCGAGCACCCCCTCCGCGCACCCCACGAACGCGTCCGCCCAGCGCCGGGTCAGAAAGCCCAGCCGGTCCGCCCCGAGCATCCCGCGCAGCAGCCGCTCGGCGATGTCGTCGGGCAGCATCCGGAAGTAGTCGAGCGGCGCCCACGGCGTGTGCGAGAAGTGCCCGATCCGCAGATCCGCGCGCAGCGAGCGGAGCATCCCCGGCACCAGGGCCAGGTGGTAGTCCTGGACGAGCACCGCCGCGCCCGGCGCCGCCTCCGCGGCCAGCGCCTCGGCGAAGGCCTCGTTGTACGCCTCGTACGCGGCCCACTGCCGCCGGAACTCCGTACCGAAGGAGGGCTCCAGCGGCGTCTGGTACAGCAGGTGGTGGACGAACCACAGCACCGAGTTGGCGACGCCGTTGTACGCGTCGGCGTGCGTCTCGGCGTCGATCGCGAGCATCCGCACCCCGCGCTCCCCGACCCCGCGCCGCACCGCCTCCCGGTCCCCGTCGCCCAGCGCCGAGCACACCCACAGCGCGTTCACGTCGGGCCCGATCGCGGAGAGCCCGGAGACCAGCCCGCCACCGCCGCGCCTGGCGTCGAGCGTGCCGTCCTCGCGCAGGGCGTACGAGAGCGGACCGCGGTTGGACGCGACGAGGACCTGGGCATGGTGCTCGGAACACATGCGCCGAATCTAGCCCGTTCCGTAATGGTTCAAACGTACGGACGGCCTCCGTGACAGTGACACCGTGACACTCAAGCCACGCGCCGGGACCTGTACTCGACCACGCTCTCCATCGGCGGGCGCTCCTCGGTGTCCACCGCATGGGTCAGCGGCTCGAACCCGTCGGCGCCCCGCTCGAACTGCGTCAGCCGGGGCCGTACGAGATGCCCGCGCGCCAGCCGTAGCTGCGCCGTCCGGTAGATCGCCGCCGCCATCCGGCCCAGCGCCCGCCCGTCCTGGTGCCGATGCTTACGCACCCCGACGTCCACCTGCGCCAGCGCGTCCAGGCCCACCGTGTGCAGCGCGTCCACCAGCAGGCCGAGCTCGACCCCGTACCCGACCGGGAACGGCAGCCGCTCCAGGAGGGAGCGGCGGGCCGCGTACTCGCCGCCCAGCGGCTGGACGAAACCCGCGAGCAGCGGCCAGTGGAGGTTGAGCAGGGGCCGCGCCACCAGCTCCGTCACCCGCCCGCCCTCCCCGGTCTCCTCGCCCAGCGGACGGTCGTACATCCCCTTCACGAACTGCACACCGGGCTCGGTGAGCAGCGGGCCGACGATCCCGCTGACGAAGTCAGCGGAGAACTCCCGCAGGTCAGCGTCGACAAAGCAGACGATGTCGCCGCTGGTCACCAGGAGCGAGCGCCACAGCACCTCGCCCTTGCCCGGCAGCGCGGGTATCCGGGGCAGAATCGTGTCCCGGTGCACCACGCGGGCGCCCGCCGCGGCGGCCACGGCGGCCGTACGGTCACGCGACCCGGAGTCGATCACGACGAGTTCGTCGACGAGCGGGACGGCCCGCGTCATCAGCTCGCGCCGGATCGTGGCGACGATCTCGCCGACCGTCTCCTGTTCGTCCAGCGCGGGCAGTACGACACTCACCCGGCTGCCGTGCCGTACCTTGGCCGCCAGCAGCTCGTCCAGCGTGCGATCGGACACGGACCAGGAACGCCGGGTCAGCCAGCGCTCCACCTCATCGAGCACGTTCGCTCCATCTCGCGGTTCGGACGACAATCTCAACTGTCTGGGCCTTCGGTTACAGTCTTGAACAACGCGGATGACCGTCGCATGTCGGGGGTCGTCCAGCGCACAACTTCATACCGCTCATCCAGAGGGGCAGAGGGATACGGCCCGTTGAAGCCCCGGCAACCCTCCAGTCAGTTCTCGCGCGCCTGAAGCGAGGCTCCTGACTCGGGAAGGTGCCAAGTCCGTCTTACGGCGAAGTGCGTCGTAAGGAAGATGAGGAGAAAGGGCCTCGCCTCCATGGCTGTGCAATCCGTCGAAGCATCCCCCGCTGAGACCACCCACCCCGCCGCGTCCGCCGCGCCGGTCTCACTCGGTCCCGCTGTGGCCCTCTCCTGCCGCGAGTGCGGCGAGCGTTTCGCGCTCGGCCCGATCTTCGCCTGCGAGCTCTGTTTCGGCCCGCTCGAAGTCGCGTACGAGCTCCCCACCGGTGACCCGGAAGCCCTGCGCCAGCAGATCGAGGCGGGGCCGAACAACATCTGGCGGTACGCCCCGCTGCTGCCCGTCCCGGCCGACGTCGCCGACCAGCCGAACCTGAACCCCGGCTTCACCAAGCTGGTCAAGGCCGACAACCTCGCCCGTGAGCTGGGCGTCACCGGCGGCCTGTTCATCAAGGACGACTCCGGCAACCCGACCCACTCCTTCAAGGACCGGGTCGTCGCGATCGCCGTCGAGGCCGCCCGCGCCTTCGGCTTCACCACGCTGTCCTGCTCGTCCACCGGCAACCTCGCGGGCGCCGTCGGCGCCGCCGCCGCCCGCTCCGGCTTCCGCTCCTGCGTGTTCATCCCGCATGACCTGGAGCAGGGCAAGGTCGTCATGGCCGCGGTATACGGCGGTGAGCTGGTCGGCATCGAGGGCAACTACGACGACGTCAACCGCTTCTGCTCCGAGCTCATCGGCGACCCGCTGGGCGAGGGCTGGGGCTTCGTCAACGTGAACCTGCGCCCGTACTACGGCGAGGGCTCCAAGACCCTGGCGTACGAGATCTGCGAGCAGCTCGGGTGGCGGCTGCCCGACCAGATCGTCATCCCGATCGCCTCCGGCTCCCAGCTCACAAAGATCGACAAGGGGCTTCAGGAGCTCATCAAGCTGGGCCTGGTAGAGGACAAGCCGTACAAGATCTTCGGCGCTCAGGCGGAGGGCTGCTCGCCGGTCTCCACGGCCTTCAAGGCCGGGCACGACGTCGTACGGCCGCAGAAGCCGAACACCATCGCCAAGTCCCTGGCGATCGGCAACCCGGCCGACGGACCGTACGTCCTGGACATCGCCCGGCGCACCGGTGGCGCGGTCGAGGACGTCAACGACGAGCAGGTCGTGGACGCGATCAAGCTGCTCGCGCAGACCGAGGGCATCTTCGCGGAGACCGCGGGCGGGGTGACCGTCGGCGTGACGAAGAAGCTGATCGAGTCCGGGGCGCTCGACCCGTCGCTCAGCACGGTCGTCCTGAACACGGGAGACGGCCTCAAGACCCTGGACGCGGTGGCCCCGACGACGGGCCCGACCGCGACGATCCGCCCGAGCCTGGACGCGTTCCGGGACGCTGGTCTGGCCCGCTGAGCGGGCGGCCTGCCGCCCCCGCCTCCGCTTCGAATTCTGAAAGGCTGAACACCCCATGAGCGTCAAGGTCCGCATCCCCACCATTCTCCGTACGTACACGGGCGGCGAGTCCGAGGTCTCGGCCGAGGGCGCGACCCTCTCCGAGGTCATCGCCGACCTGGAGAAGAACCACGCCGGCATCAGCGCCCGCGTCCTGGACGACACGGGCAAGCTGCGCCGCTTCGTGAACGTCTACGTGAACGACGACGACGTGCGCTTTGAGCAGGGCCTGGAGACGGCGACGCCGGACGGCGCGGGCGTCTCGATCATTCCGGCCGTCGCGGGCGGCTGACGGCCGCCCAGAGCGCCCCTCACTCCTTCATCACCCCCTCCGCTGTGAGTGAAAAGCGGAGGGGGTGATTCTGGATGGTTGAGCGCGATAGAGTTGGGAATACTGCTCCGCTTTGCGCGAGGAGTGTGCCGAGAGCATATGAGAAGTGCCCGCACCTCCCACAAGAAGTAGCCAATGTGACGTAGCCATTTGCACCTTGCGTTCCTTTTGCCGGGCCCGACTTGCCCTGACTTTTTCGAATCCTCCAGATATTTCCGATCAGGCGTGCCCAGATTTCTCGTCTGATTGACCTGTTGCAGAGGGCAGTTGGGCAGATACATTCAGCCGCGGTCGACGCGTTCCGGCGCACACCCCCACCTGTTTGGGGAGTGAGGTCTGACCCGGATTCGCGAAGTGCGGATCCGCGCAAGGGCCAGTAATAGGGGAGTTAGGCATGGCTCAGGGCACCGTCAAGTGGTTCAACGCGGAGAAGGGGTACGGCTTCATCGCGGTCGACGGTGGTGCGGATGTTTTCGTCCACTACAGCGCGATCCAGATGGACGGTTACCGCACCCTGGAAGAGGGTCAGCGAGTCGAATTCGAGATCTCGCAGGGCCAGAAGGGTCCGCAGGCGGACATGGTCAAGCTCGCCGTCTGATCTCGGCGCGATCGACCACCGACGCACGCACATAGGAGAGGTCCGCACCCCGTACAGGGGTGCGGACCTCTCGCGCGCGTGGGGGCAGGGTCGTGGGGGCGCGTGGGCCCGGGATCTGCCGTAGCCGCTTGCACTCGCAGGGGGCGAGTGCTAATGATTGGCGTTAGCACTCTCCCAGTGAGAGTGACAGAAGGACTGGGTCGGCGAGGCCCGCAGGCCAGGTGGGGCAAGGAACCACACAGGCAGGCAGGCCGTCCGTCGCGGGCGCCACACAGTCCGTCGCTATCCACCCCAGTCCGGGAGGACCACTTCACATGGCCAAGATCATCGCGTTCGACGAGGAGGCACGGCGCGGTCTCGAGCGCGGGATGAACCAGCTCGCCGACGCCGTCAAGGTCACCCTCGGCCCCAAGGGCCGTAACGTCGTCCTCGAGAAGAAGTGGGGCGCCCCCACGATCACCAACGATGGTGTTTCCATCGCCAAGGAGATCGAGCTCGAGGACCCGTACGAGAAGATCGGCGCCGAGCTGGTCAAGGAGGTCGCGAAGAAGACGGACGACGTCGCCGGTGACGGCACGACGACCGCGACCGTCCTGGCCCAGGCCCTCGTCAAGGAAGGCCTGCGCAACGTCGCCGCGGGCGCCAACCCGATGGCCCTCAAGCGTGGCATCGAGAAGGCCGTCGAGGCTGTCTCGGGCGCCCTGCTCGAGCAGGCCAAGGACGTGGAGACCAAGGAGCAGATCGCTTCGACCGCCTCCATCTCCGCCGCTGACACCCAGATCGGCGAGCTCATCGCCGAGGCCATGGACAAGGTCGGCAAGGAAGGCGTCATCACCGTCGAGGAGTCCCAGACCTTCGGTCTGGAGCTTGAGCTCACCGAGGGTATGCGCTTCGACAAGGGCTACATCTCGGCGTACTTCGCCACCGACATGGAGCGTATGGAGGCCGTCCTCGACGACCCGTACATCCTGATCGCCAACTCCAAGATCGGCAACGTGAAGGACCTCCTTCCGCTGCTCGAGAAGGTCATGCAGTCCGGCAAGGCGCTGCTGATCATCGCCGAGGACCTTGAGGGCGAGGCCCTGTCGACCCTGGTCGTCAACAAGATCCGTGGCACCTTCAAGTCCGTCGCCGTCAAGGCCCCGGGCTTCGGCGACCGCCGCAAGGCGATGCTGAACGACATCGCCATCCTCACCGGTGGCGAGGTCATCTCCGAAGAGGTCGGCCTCAAGCTGGAGAACGCCACCATCGACCTGCTGGGCCGTGCCCGCAAGGTCGTCATCACCAAGGACGAGACCACCATCGTCGACGGTGCCGGTGACAGCGAGCAGGTCAACGGCCGGGTCAACCAGATCCGCGCCGAGATCGAGAACAGCGACTCGGACTACGACCGCGAGAAGCTCCAGGAGCGCCTGGCCAAGCTCGCCGGTGGCGTCGCCGTCATCAAGGCGGGCGCGGCCACCGAGGTCGAGCTCAAGGAGCGCAAGCACCGCATCGAGGACGCCGTTCGCAACGCGAAGGCGGCCGTCGAGGAGGGCATCGTCGCCGGCGGTGGCGTGGCCCTGCTGCAGGCCTCCTCGGTCTTCGAGAAGCTGGAGCTCGAGGGTGACGAGGCGACCGGCGCCAACGCCGTGAAGCTCGCCCTGGAGGCCCCGCTCAAGCAGATCGCCGTCAACGGCGGCCTTGAGGGCGGCGTCGTCGTGGAGAAGGTGCGCAACCTGGCCGTCGGCCACGGTCTGAACGCCGCCACCGGCGACTACGTCGACATGATCGCCGAAGGCATCATCGACCCGGCGAAGGTGACCCGCTCTGCCCTGCAGAACGCCGCCTCCATCGCCGCGCTCTTCCTCACCACCGAGGCCGTCATCGCCGACAAGCCGGAGAAGGCCGCCGCTGGCGGCGCTCCGGGCGGCATGCCGGGCGGTGACATGGACTTCTGATCCCTTCGTGGATCGGTAGTTCCGAGCTGTCCGCAGCTCAACGCCGAGGGCGGCACTCCCTGTTCAGGGGGTGCCGCCCTCGGGCGTTGTGTGGGCGTTCGGTGGGCGTTCTGTGGCGTTTCTCTCGGATGCGGTCAGAGATGAGTCTGTGGCAGTTGGGGTAGGGCGTACCGGGCTAAGGTCCCCATACGGGGTCTTTACCCCACTCGATCTCCGCCCTCCGCACTGACCAGCACTTCGAGGACGTACGTGAACACGCTCGACTCCGTGATCGTGAACATCAACGATTACTTCTGGACGTATCTGCTTATCCCCCTCGTGGTCGGCGCGGGGCTGTACTTCACCCTCCGCTCCAGGGGTGCGCAGTTCCGGCTCTTCCCCGAGATGCTGCGGGTGATGCGGGACAAGCCGAGCCCCGGCGCCGACGGGCGCAAGCCGGTCTCGTCCTTCGGCGCCTTCACCATCTCCGCCGCCGCGCGCGTCGGCACCGGCAACATCGCCGGTGTGGCCACCGCCATCACCATGGGCGGGGCCGGGGCCGTCTTCTGGATGTGGGTGATGGCGCTGATCGGCGCCGCGTCGGCGTTCGTCGAGTCGACTCTCGCCCAGCTCTACAAGGTGCGGGACAAGGACGGGTCGTTCCGGGGCGGACCCGCGTACTACATGCGGTACGCGCTGAGGAAGCCCTGGCTGGGCGTGCTGTTCGCGATCACCATCACGGTGACCTTCGGCTTCGTCTTCAACGCCGTGCAGTCCAACACCATCGTCGCGGTGGCGTCCGGGTCGGTGTCGGGCGGTGGCGCGGACTGGTTCCCGGCGGCCGTGGGGCTGGCGCTGGTGCTGCTGCTCGGCGCGGTGATCTTCGGCGGCGTACGGCGTATCGCCACCGTCACCAGCTGGCTGGTGCCGGGCATGGCCGTGCTCTACCTGGTCCTCGGCGCGGTCGTAGTGCTGCTCAACGTGGGTGACCTGCCGCGCGTGCTCGCCGACATCGTGGGCGGGGCCTTCGGAGTGCGGGAGGTCGCGGGTGGTGCCGTGGGCGCGGCGATCCAGCAGGGCATCCGCCGCGGCATGTTCTCCAACGAGGCGGGTCTTGGCTCCGCGCCCAACGCGGGCGCGACCGCCGATGTCTCGCACCCGGTCAAGCAGGGCCTGGTCCAGTCGCTGGGCGTCTTCTTCGACACCATGCTGGTCTGCACGATGACCGCCTTCATCATCCTGACCAGCAACCCGGAGCTGTCCGGCGCGCGGCAGGGCGCCGACCTCACCCAGAACGCCTTCGCCGACACCCTGGGCGGCTGGGCCGGGCATGTGCTGACCCTGGTGGTCTTCCTGCTCTGCTTCAGCACGCTGATCGGGAACTACTACTACGGCGAGTCCAACATCCGCTTCATGAACGGCGGCACGGGCGTGCTGACCGGGTACCGCGGGCTGGTCCTGGTCGTCGTCTTCCTCGGCGCGCTGGGCTCGGTCAGCGTGGTGTGGAACCTGGCCGACGTCTTCATGGGCTTCATGGCGCTGGTCAACCTGGCCGCGATCGTGCCCCTGTCGCTCATCGCCTTCCGGCTGCTCGACGACTACCAGGCGCAGCGCCGGGCGGGCCTGGACCCGGTCTTCACGCGGGACCGTCTCCCCGGCCTGACGGACGTACGGTGCTGGGAGCCGCTGGCGGCCGATGGCGAACCCGCCAAGCAGTCCGTCTGACCTGGGGTGTCTCAACGTGTGAGATAGCGCACCGCTGTGAGGTCTGGGCAGGGACGAAGGTCCCTGCCTAGAGTCCTGTCACTCGTTAGAAGTGGAAGCGCGTCTTCCATGGTCGGCGGCCACCTGCGTACGCGATCCGTACCGTGCCGTCCGAACCGATCCCCCACCCACAGGACCGGGACGCACCTCGCATGAGCACGTTGAACACCTGGATCGTTGACATCAACGATGTCTTCTGGACCTACCTGCTGATCCCCCTGGTGGCCGTGGCAGGCCTCTGGTTCACCCTCCGCTCCAAGGCCGTACAGCTGCGGCTGATCCCGGAGATGTTCCGCGTCGTCAAGGAGAAGCCGAACAGCGGCGGCGTCAGCCCCTTCGGCGCCTTCACGATCTCGGCCGCCGCCCGTATCGGCACCGGCAACATCGCCGGTGTGGCCACCGCCATCACCATGGGCGGCCCCGGCGCGGTCTTCTGGATGTGGATGATGGCGCTCGTCGGCGGCGCCTCGGCGTTCGTCGAGTCCTGCCTCGCGCAGCTCTACAAGTCACGCGGCAAGGAGCCCGGTACGTACCGAGGCGGCCCCGCGTACTACATGGAGCGCGCGCTCGGTAAGCGCTGGCTCGGCGTCCTCTTCGCCGTCCTGATCACCCTGACCTTCGGCTTCGTGCTGACCGCCGTGCAGTCCAACACGATCACGGTTGCCGCTGACGGTTCCTTCGGCGGCGTCGACGCGGCGTGGTTCACCCCGGTCCTCGGCATCATCCTGGCGGTCCTGCTCGGCCTCGCGGTGTTCTTCGGCGTGAAGCGCATCGCCTCGGTCACCCAGGTCCTGATCCCGGTGATGGCAACGGTCTACCTGCTCCTCGGCCTGGTCGTCGTCCTGCTCAACATCACCTCCGTGCCCGGCATGCTCGCCGACATCGTCGGCGGCGCCTTCGGCTTCCGCGAGGTCGCGGGCGGCGCGGTCGGTACGGCGATCCTTCAGGGCGTACGACGCGGCATGTTCTCCAACGAGGCGGGCATGGGCTCCGCCCCGAACGCCTCGGCCGCCGCCGAGACCAGCCACCCCGTCAAGCAGGGCCTCGTCCAGACCCTCGGCGTCTACTTCGACACCCTGGTCATCTGCACCATGACCGCCCTGGTCATCCTCAGCGCCAACCCGACGCTGGGCACGCGCGGCGGTGCGGACGTCACGCAGTCCGCGTTCAACTCCGCGCTCGGCGGCTGGGCCGGACACCTGCTGACGGTCGTGGTCTTCATGGTCGCCTTCAGCTCCATGATCGGTAACTACTACTACGGCGAGTCCAACATCCAGTTCATCACCCGCAGCAAGTCGGTCATGACCGGCTACCGCGGTCTCGTCCTGGCCTGCGCCGTGCTCGGCGCGATGGGCTCGGTCAGCGTGGTCTGGAACCTCGCGGACATCACCATGGGCGCGATGGTCCTGGTCAACCTGATCGCGATCCTCCCGCTCTCGGTGATCGCCTTCCGGCTGTTGGACGACTACATGGCGCAGCGCCGGGCGGGCCTGGACCCGGTGTTCACGCGGGACCGGGTGCCGGGCCTGAAGGGCGTGGAGTGCTGGGAGCCGGAGGATGCGGCGGCTTCTGCTTCCGTTTCTGCTTCCGCCTCCGGCTCGGAGAAGGCGACGGCGGACGTCACCGCCCGCTGAGCCTCGCCTCACCTCACCCCCATCGCCGAAGGGCGGCACCCCGCCTGTCGGGGGTGCCGCCCTTCGGCGTGGTGAGCGGACTCAGTCCCGAAGAGCGGACTCAGTCCCGCAGAGCCGCGATGAGGCGCGTGAGATCGGCAGGGTCCACGCCGCAGTGCTTGGCGCGGTGGACGGCGGCGAGTACGAGGTGGGCGGCCGTCTCCTGGTCGTACTCGTCACTCAGCCACTCATCGGGCTTCTCGACGCCCGCGCTGTTGAAGGCCAGCCCGTGGCGTTCCTTCACCTCCGCCGCTACTTCGGCGATGGCGGCGAACTGGGATTCCGCTTCTCGCAGACCAGTGAGCACAGGAGCGCCGTAACGCTGCTTGCAGGAGAAGCCCGCAGGCGGATCGGCGGCTAGCGCGGCGACGAGCCGGTCCAGCTCCCCTTCGGGGAGGGCCGGGAAGTCGTCGTAGACCAGGGTGACGCGGTATGGAGTCATGGCAGGGTGATCCTCACGTGGGGGCGATCCGCTGCTGCGGCCAGGGAGCGGATGTCGCCGAGGTCGTCGGTGAGGACAGGGGCGTCGCCATGGGTGATCGACGCGAGTACGACACTGGCGTCGACCACGTCGGAGCTGCCGTCGGCGCGGCACAAGTCGGCCGCCGCCTTGGCCACGCGCTCGGTTAGGGGGAGGACGCGGCAGCCCTGGAGGACTCGGTGCAGTATTGCGGCCTTGGGACGCCGGTCCCAGGCTTGTGCGAGTACCCCCGCGGGGACGAGGGGGACGACTCCGAGATCGAGAAACGCGGAGTGCTTGCGGAGGAACCGCTGGTCGTTCTTGGCAGCGGCGATGAGTGCTCCGCTGTCGTACACGGTGTACCTCACGCGGTCTGCCTGCTCTCTGCTTCGTCCCAGCCCATCAAGTCGCGGACCCAGGCATGGGCCTCCGCCTTCTCATCCGTGGTGAACCGGCCGTGCTCCTCTTGGTACTGCTCCATGGCTGCCAGGCCATCGCGGATGATCCGCTCGTCGTCCAGGTAGGCCCGCAGGGCGTGGCTGACGACGCTGGAGATCTGTGTCTGCTGCTCGTCCGCGACGTCTCTCAGAGCCTGGCCCAGGTCGGCGTCGAGGCTCACACTGAACTTCATCTTCTCGCCCATATTCCAAATGTAATCTGGGCGCGGCTCCAGGGCGATCCCCATGGAGCCCTCGAGTGCTTGCCCATGCTCGGGAGGTTCTTCTGCGGGAAGCGGAACGGTCACGGGTAGCTCCGTTTGGTGGGGCGGGCCAGCTCTTGCCGGGCCAGCATTTGTCGGGCCTGGGTCGCGTAAGCGTGGACCTGGGCAGGAGGTAGGCCGGGCCGCCGGGGGTGGGGTGGGGGAGGGCCGCCTCGGCAGTCGGCGCATTCGCCGCCTGGGAGGGCTTCCGGGCGGCCTGGGGCGTGGCAGGTGGCGCATTCCAGGATGCGCAGGGGAGCGGGGGCCCGGGCCGGGCGGGGGCGCTCGGGTGGGAGCTTGGTGGTCAGGCGGGTTCGGGCGAGGGCGGCTGGGTGGTGGACCGGTACGGGGAGGCCCTCGGTGAGGGCTCGCACCACCTCCCCGTCGCTGGCGCCCCGGTCGAACCACTGCGTGACCAGCGGCGCGAGGGCCGAGCAGTCGGCGGCGGAGAGGGACATCACCGGGTCGGTACGGCCGAGCGCGGCGAGCAGGATGTACGCGCGGGACCGGGTGGGGCGGGGGCGGTCCTCGGTGGGTGGTGCGTCGCCTTTGGCGAACGCCGCCCACCAGGGGTCGTCCCGTGCCGTACGGGAGAACCACGTTCGGGTCACCCAGCGCGGGCTGCCGTTCGCGTCGAAGTGGTGTTCGCTGCCCTGGCGAAGATGGCCAGCCTGCCGGAGGCGGCGCAGTGCGGTGCTGAGTGCGCACTGGCCGTACGGGAGGACCTTGGCCAGCGTCTTTACGGAGATGTCCGCGCCGTCTGGGAGTCGGTCGATGTACGCGGCGATCGCCGCCTCGCGGGGCGGGAGGTGCGCGAAGTCGTGTGCGGAGCGGGGGCGTTGGTCGGGTGCGGAGCGTTTTCCGTAACCCGGATTGGCCATTGGGTGCGAGTCTGCGTGCGTCGGGCGCAGGGCGCTACTAAGCTGAGTCTCAGCCATGGGATCGAGCTCGATTCGATCTTGTTGGTCAAGCCCCCGCAGGTGTTGCTAGCGCCTGGCGGGGGCTGTTCGTTATGCGGGCACGCTAGACGTATGTGACGCGGCGTCGCAAGCCGAACGCGGAAAGTCAACTCCGCAGGGTGGGAGGGTGGGTTGAGGCCCTCCACCCGTTCCCTGTTAAGAGCGCTCGCAGCTCGGAGCTTGAGCTCCGGGCCGTCGCGTGGTCCGCTCAACCGCTGGTCGGGCGGGCCTCCTTGACGTCCGCGACGAACGCGGACCAGGCCGGGGACCGGAACACGAGCGCCGGGGCGTGGGGGGTCTTGGAGTCGCGGACGGGGATGATGCCGGTGAGGCCGTCGGCTACTTCGAGGCATTCGTCGCCGCTGCCGCCGCTGTAGGAGGACTTGCGCCAGGTGAGGGCGGCGCCGGGGAAGTCGCCGCCGATCTCCACACAGTCGCCGCCAGTGCCGTCGCTGTAGCTCGACTTACGCCAGGTCGCGGCCGTCAGATCGTGCTTGCTGCCCATGCTCGTACTCCTCAGCCGCCGTCTCGATCAGGGCGAGGGACGCGTCCGGCGACAACGCGGCGGCCCCGAGCAGATCGTAAGTCAGCGTCATGCGCGCCACGAGCGGCGGGTCGTCCAACAGGCGCCCGGTCTCGGCGGCTTGGACGTATGCCATCGGCGGCGCGTCGTTGAAGGTCATCAACTTGATGGACCCGCCCATCGCGGCGTGCGCGCCCTCCCTGAACGGCAGTACCTGGATAATGATGCGGTTTCGGCGGATCAGCGCGGCGATGTGGCGCAGTTGCTCAGCCATGGCAGCCCGACCGCCTACGGAGCGGCGCAGCACGCTCTCGTCCAGCACTGCCCAGAACAGCGGTTGCGTTGGGTGGTCGAGCAGGTTGGCCCGGTCGAGTCGGGCGGACAGCAGTTTGTCGATGGCCTCTTGCGGGGCTACCGGGTTGTACGCGCGGAAGATGGCCTCCGCGTACGCCGGTGTCTGGAGCAGGCCGGGGATCAGTACGGGCGCGAACTCGCGGATCTCGCGTGCAAGTGCCTCGTACTCCGCCGCATCCGCGTAGTGCTCGGGGTACCGGGACTTCCGGCCCGCCTCCAGGTTCCGCATGAAGAACCCGTCGGTCTTCAGGATCTCGTCGATCTTTACGGCGTACTCCGGCCGCATGCGTCGCTGGCTGGTCTCCAACTGCCCGATGAACGAACCGCTGACGAAGAGAGGTGCGCCGAGTTCGTCCTGGGACAGGCCAGCCTTCTCGCGCTGGAAGCGCAGCTCCGCACCGTACATCGCTCGTGGGGACATGGACGGATCAAGCCGCTTGGGTTTGGCCATGGACGACTCCGTTCCGTTCAACCGCTGACGTTGTTGGGGCCGGGCTACTTCCGACGGTACCGGCGCAGCGTCACGCTATGTGTACGAACAGTGAGATCCGGCGACAGGAAGTACGTGCCATGAACGACACCGATCCGATCGAGACTGCTGAACTGGCCCTGCGCGAACTGCGCGAAGCCCTCGCGGGGGCGGGGGTGACGCTGCCGTCGATGCGGATCGACCTCGCCTCGTGCGCGCGTGACGTGCCGACGCCGCAGCTCGACCTCGGGCGCTGCACGCCGAGAGACGCGGTGCGGCTGGCGGCGGTGCTTCAGTGGCGGGTGGCGGTGGCGGCCCGATGAGCGGCTGGTCGCCGGTGCCGGAGCCTGGCGCTTACGCGCGCGATAACCGTGACGGGACTGTCCGCTGGACGTGCTGACCCCGGTGCCGACGGGCGAGACGCTGCGCTCGGGCGCGGGCGCGGGTGCGGGAGGTCAATCAGGAGGGCGGCTGCCGCGGCCCGAGCGGGCGTGGTGCTCGCAATTCAGCTTCCATGTAGTACCCTGTACTACATGGAAGCTACCGCCCGCGAGTTCAACCAGCGGTCCTCGCAGATCCTCGCTGCCGCCGAGCGCGGCGAGACCGTCACCGTCACCAAGAACGGTCGGCCGGTCGCCCGCGTCGTGCCCATAGATGCCGACGAGGTCCCCGCGTACTCGACCGAGCCCATGGGCGACATGGAGATCCCCGACATCGGCCCGGGGCCCGACCTCACCAATGACGAGATCGACGACGTCCTCAGGGGGATGGGCGCTTGAGTAGCATCGCCATCGCCGATACCAACGCCCTCTATCGCCTTCTCGTCCATTCGGCGACCGACAACGCCGCACACCGCAAAGCCTTCTCGGCCGTCGGACACATGGTGATCTCGCCTATGGTCATGGCCGAACTCGACTACTTGGTGACCACGAAGGTCGGTGCGCGGGCCGCGTACAACGCGCTCGACTTCCTTGCCAAGGGAGCGGAGAGGCGGAAGTTCTCCATCCCTGACGTCGCTCCACACACGCGCACGGCGATGACGGTGCTGGAGGCTTACAGGGGCGCCGATGGTGGCAGGGGTATCGGACTGGCAGACGCCATGAACGTGGCCCTGGCTGCCGCGTACCGCACGAACGTCATGTTCACCACGGACCGGCACTTCCGTATGGTCCGGCCGCTGACCGGGCACGAGGCGTTCCGGTTGCTTCCTGACGACATGTAGCCGACGCACGGTGGTGGTCGATGTGCGGGTGGGCGGGGGGCGTGCCAGCCTGGTAGTAAGCCGTAGATTTAGGTCCAAGCTCGGCGAGGAGGCTGCCATGCCCGCCCGCATGTGGAACGTTCAGGTCTCGATCGTTGAGGAAGATCCACTGACCAAGGCCGAGGCCAGGCTCCTGGACGGAGAGAAGGAACTGGTCGGCAACGGCGAGGCCCGCTGCAACCCCGACGACGAGAACGTCCCCGACATCGGCGACGAACTGGCTTGCGCGCGTGCGCTCTCTGACCTCAGTCACCAACTGGTGCACATCGCCGCGGCCGAGATCGAGTCCCACACCCACAAACCCGTCCAGGGTCTGCGGGTCTAGGCGCATACTCAGTCTCCGCGCCGGGGCTACTTGGGGTCCTGGTTGAACTTCACGGTTGACCAGAGGTAGCCGAGGATGGTGAGGGCCAGGCACCAGGCCATGGTGAGCCAGCCGTTGTAGCCGATCTCGGTGCCGAGGAGCAGGCCGCGCAGGGTTTCGATGGCGGGCGTGAAGGGCTGGTACTCGGCGATCGGCTGGAACCAGCCGGGCATGGTGTCGACCGGGACGAAGGCGCTGGAGAAGAGCGGCAGGAGGACCATCGGCAGCGCGTTGTTGCTGGCGGCCTCGGCGTTCGGGCTGATCAGGCCCATGCCGACCGCGATCCAGGTGAGCGCGGTGGCGAAGAGTACGAGCAGGGTGAATGCCGCGAGCCACTCCAGGACGGTGGCGTCGGTGGAACGGAAGCCGATGGCCACGGCGACAGCGCCGACGAGGACCACGCTCAGCACGCACTGGAGCACGCTGCCGACGACGTGCCCGACGAGCACCGCACCGCGGTGGATGGCCATCGTGCGGAAGCGGGCGATGATGCCCTCGGTCATGTCGTTGGAGACGGACACGGCCGTTCCGACCACGGTGCCGCCGATGGTCATCAGCAGGATGCCCGGGACGATGTACGCGATGTAGGCGGAGCGGTCCGCGCCGCCGCCGCTGCCGATGCCCGCGCTCATGACGTCGCCGAAGAGGTAGACGAAGAGCACCAGCAGCATGATCGGGGTGAGCAGCAGGTTCAGGGTGAGGGAGGGGTAGCGCCGGGCGTGCAGGAGGTTGCGGCGCAGCATCGTGGACGAATCGCGTACGGCGAGGGAGAGGGCGCTCATCGGACGTTCTCCTTGGACTGGTTCGGCTGGTTCGGCTGGGTGGGGACCTTGGCTGAGCCGGTGAGGGCGAAGAAGACGTCGTCCAGGTCGGGGGTGTGGACGGTCAGTTCGTCGGCCTCGATGCCGGACGCGTCCAGCCAGTCGAGGATGGCGCGCAGTTCGCGCTGGCTGCCGCCGCTGGGGATCTGGAGGGACAGCGACTCGTCGTGCCGGGTCACTTCGCCCAGCGCGGTGGCGGCGGACTGGTACGCGGTGGGGTCGGTGAAGCGGAGGCGGATGTGTCCGCCGGGGATCAGGCGCTTGAGTTCGTCGGCGGTGCCTTCGGCGGCGATCCTGCCGTCGTGGAGTACGGCGATGCGGTCGGCTAGTTCGTCGGCCTCCTCCAGGTACTGGGTGGTGAGGAAGACCGTCACTCCGTCGGAGACCAACTGGCGGATGATCTGCCACATGTTGTGGCGGCTGCGCGGGTCGAGGCCGGTGGTGGGTTCGTCGAGGAAGATGATCCGCGGGTTGCCGACCAGGGTCATGGCGAGGTCGAGACGGCGCTTCATGCCGCCGGAGTACGTGGAGGCGGGCTTCTTCGCCGCGTCGGTGAGGTCGAAGCGCTCAAGCAACTCGGCGGCGCTGCGGCGGCCTTCGGCCTTGGAGAGGTGGTGCAGGTCCGCCATGAGGAGCATGTTCTCCTCGCCGGTGATCAGGCCGTCGACGGCGGAGAACTGGCCGGTGACGCCGATCCCGGCGCGTACCGCCTGGGGGTCGGCGGTCAGGTCGTGGCCGCCGATGTGGATGTCGCCCGCGTCGGCGGTGATGAGGGTGGAGAGGATCTTTACGGCGGTGGTCTTCCCGGCGCCGTTCGGGCCGAGCAGTGCGAAGATCGTTCCTTCCGGGACGGTCAGGTCGACGCCGTCGAGGACGGTCTTGTCGCCGTAGGACTTGCGCAGCCCGTTCGCCGCGATGGCCAGGGTGGTCATGGGGAGTGCTCCTTCAGGCTTGCGGGTTCGCTGACACGCTGTGGGTGCTTTTCAGAGGCTGCGGGCGGTGATGTCGCCGTATCCGGTGGTCGCGTGGATGTTCAGGCTGGCGGCGGCGCCTTCGCTGTTCTTGAGCGCGTTGTGGATCCGGCCGTAGGTGGTGCTGGCGTCGAGGGAGGCGGAGACTCCGGCGGTGGCGTCTACGGATACGTCGCCCGCCTGGGTGCGCAGCACGACCTCGCCGCGTACGGCCTCGGTGATGCGGATGTCGCCCTTGGTGGTGCTGATCTCGGCGGGGCCGTTGAGGCGGTCGACCGTGACGTCACCGGCGATGGCGATGAGGCGGACGCGGGCGGCCTCGTCGATCTTGATGGCGTCGTACGCGCCCTCGAAGGCGACGTCGCCGAACCGTCCGACGGCCCGGAACTCGGCCGCGCCCGCCGTGCCCTCGATACGAGAGCCCGCGGGCAGCTGGACCGTCACCTCGACGGAACCGGAGGTGCCGAGGAACTGGTTCTTCGCGGGTACGGCCTCGATCCGCAGGACGCCGTCGGCGTAGGCGACCTGGGTCTGCTTCGCCGCTTTCATGTCGCGGTTCTTGGAGGCGTCTGTGGGCCGGACTTCGACCGTGGTGTCGGGGCGGTCGGCGGCGATGAGCTGGATGCGGCCCGCAGGGATGTCGAGGAGGGCGGAGATCGGGGCGGAGGTGTCGAACTTCTGCATGGCGGGCTCCTTCGGCTGGTTCGGCATCGCTGTTTCCGATAGCGTGAAAGCTACGTTGCATTCGATGGTTCGGCAACGATGTCGTTGCACGTAATCGTTGTTATTGCAGGTAGAAGCCGAGAAATCGTTGCAATGGGTTTGCTGCTTAACGCAACGCGCCCGCTCTGTTCGTTGCAATGGAGTGAAGGTGAACGCTATGCTGGGCGGCACCCGAGGAGTACGAAGGAGACCGCGATGCCGGGAGGCAGGCTCACCCAGCAGGAACGTCAGCAGATCGCGCTGGGGCTGGCCGACGGCCTCGCGTACGCGGAGATCGCCCGACGCCTCGACCGCCCGACCTCAACGGTCACGCGTGAGGTGACGCGCAACGGCGGCCCCACCGCCTACCGCGCCGACCTGGCCCAACGCGCCACCGAACGCCGCGCCCAGCAGCGCAGGCAGCAGTCCGCGCCCCGGGGGCCACAGGGGGAGCGCCCTCGGGTCGACGGGCGTGATCCGGAGGCGGTGCGCGAGTACGAGGAGGCGTTCACCACCGTCCTCATGCAATCGGGCCTGCCCAAGATGACGGCCCGGGTGCTGGCCTGCCTCTTCATCACCGACGAGGACCTCACCGCGGCCGACCTCGTCCAGCGCCTCCAGGTCAGCCCGGCGTCCATCTCCAAAGCGATCACGTTCCTGGAAGGCCAGGGCCTCGTCCGCCGGGAACGCGGCGAAGGGCGCCGCGAGCGCTATGTCGTCGACGGCGACATCTTCTACCAGGCGACGCTGGCCAGCGCCCGGGCCAACGACCAGCTCGTCGAGACCGCGCGGCAGGGCGTCGGCATCCTCGGCCGCGACACCACGGCCGGTGTGCGCCTGGAGAACGCCGCCCGCTTCCTCGACTTCATCAGCGAGACCATCCACCGCGCGGCGGAGCAGGCCCGCGACGTCCTGCACACGAAACCCGCCGAGCGTGAGCGTGAGGGTTAGGGCTGCTCGGGTGTGGCGGCGGCTGTGGCGGCGGCCAGGGCCGCGCGGAGGTGGCCGTCTGACGCGGCCAGGCGGTGGGCCGCGGTGGGGGCGTCGAGCTGGCCCAGGATGACGAGGATCGCGTGCTTGACCTCGCCGTTCGTCGCGGTGAGGGCTGACTCGATCTCGGCGTCCGGCGCGCCGGTGGCCAGGGCGACGATGCGGTGGGAGCGGGCGCGGAGTTTTTCGTTCGAGGCCCGGACGTCGACCATCAGGTTTCCGTAGGTCTTGCCGAGGCGGATCATCGTCACCGTCGAGAGCATGTTGAGGACCAGCTTCTGCGCGGTGCCCGCCTTCAGACGGGTGGACCCGGTGAGGAGTTCGGGGCCCACGACGACCTCGATGCCGTGCTCGGCCGCCGCGGCGAGGGCGCTGTGCGCGTTGCAGGACAGGCCGATGGTGAGGGCGCCGAGCGCGCGGGCGTGTTCGACGGCGCCGATGGCGTACGGGGTCCGGCCGGAGGCGGAGACGCCGACGACGGTGTCGGTGGGGGAGAGGTGCAGGGCGTCGAGGTCGGTCGCGGCCAGCTGCTTGGAGTCCTCGGCGCCCTCGACCGCCTGCACCATGGCGCTGGGGCCGCCTGCGATCAGGCCGATGACCTGGGACGGGTCCGTGTTGAAGGTGGGTGGGCACTCGCTGGCGTCCAGGACGCCGAGCCGTCCGGCCGTGCCCGCGCCCGCGTAGATGAGACGGCCGCCGCGGGCCATGCGTGCGGCGGTGGCGTCGATCGCGGCGGCGATGCGCGGGAGCTGAGCGGCGACCGCGGTCGGGACGGCGGCGTCCTCGTCGTTCATCGTGCGGACGATGTCGAGGGTGGGGCGCTGGTCGATGTCGGCCAGTTCGGGGCGGAAGGCCTCGGTGGTGAGGGTGTCGAGCTGGGTGCGCAGCTCGGCGTGGTGAGGGTGCGGCGGAGGGGTGGCGGAGGGGGCCATGGGCGAGCGGCTCTTTCGTGCGGCGCGGGCGGGGCTGACGGCGCTAGCGGGTTCGCGGGCTGTGGCGGTGGGCCAGTGCCTCGTTCACGTCGTCGCTCGCGCCTGGAACCTATTTTCCGCCCGGGCTGGCGTCAAGGGACGGCGCGGCGGTGGCGGGGCTTCAGTCCCGGGGTGGGTGGGGCGCACAATGACTGTATGGACGACCCGACCAGCCCTCTTGAGCAGACGCTGCACGCCGCCCGCGCGCTCGTCCTCGCGGACCTTGTCGCGCACGACGTCGCCGACGCCGATGTCGTCTCGCTGGTCGAGGACTCGATCCAGCACCGGCGCTGGTGGGTTGAGCAGTGGCCGGAGGGGATGGAGTTCGTCGCGGGTCTGGTGGCCCAGGACGTTCAGGACGCGCTGCTTGAGCGGTACGGGCGGTGGCCGCTGTGCCCCGTCTGCGGCTCGGGCGACCCGCACGCGCTCGACGTGGAGCCGGAGTTGGGCCCCGACCCGCACTGGGTGTGCGGCAAGGCGGGTGTCGTGGTCACGGCCGTGGGGTCGCTGGGGGCCGTCGCCCCGTGACGCTCTACATCGACCCGCCGACCTGGCCCGGGCACGGGCGGCTGTGGTCGCACCTGGTGAGTGACGTCTCGTACGACGAACTGCACGCCTTCGCGGAACGGATCGGCTGCCCTAGGCGTGCGTTCGAGCGCGATCACTACGACGTGCCGGAGTTCCGGTACGCGGACGCGGTGCGGGCGGGGGCGGTGGAAGTGCCCCCGCGCGAGATCGTACGAGTCCTGGTGGCGGCGGGCCTGCGCCGCCCGAAGGGCCGCCCCGCGTAGCCGCGTCGCACCCGGAGCGAGGGGGCTCAGGACGGGAAGGCCGCGGTGTCGATCGCGACGTCGAACGGCTCGGGCAGCGAGAGCGTCTTGCCGAACGGCACGGGGTCGGACTGCTTGTACGTACCGTCCTGAGGCTCCGTGAAGAGCGTGGCCATCGCCCCTCGTGTGTCGAACCGGTCGATGAGCAGGTACATCGGCACCTGGCTCAGTGCGTAGGCGCGGTACTTCTTGGTGCGGTCCTCGGTGGCGTTGCCTCTCGAGGTGATCTCGGCGACGAGTAGCGCCTCGGACGCGTCAAGGGGATCGCAGACCTCGGGGTCGGCCGCCTCGATCAAGTCGGTCGGCATGACCACGAGGTCGGGGACGTAGAGCCGGTCGAGTGGGGCGATGTGGATGCCGAGGGTCTGGAAGATCCCGAGCTCGCTGGGCGGGCTCTTGTAGAGGCGGCGTTGCACGGCGGCAGCGATGCCGTGGTGATGCGCGTGCTGCGGCGGCACCAAGTGGATCTTGCCCTCGTCGATCTCGGCGCGCCAGCCCTCCGGCACGTTCAGCTCGCGCCACGCCCCTACCAAGAAGCCTCACGTCGGGGGCCTGTCATCGGCCAGGCTGTGCTCGACCGTCGCGGCTGTCATCGCGGTCCCCTTTCCCGAGCCTGAGTAAGACGAGCGTAGACCGACAGGTCTGCGGCGGTGTACTGCACTCGCCGGTGTGGCCGTTCAGGGGGTCGTTGTGCGGAGTTCGTAGACGTGGTTCTCGGCTGTGGTGGCGGTGCGGGTGTAGCCCGCTCGTTCCAGTACGGCCTGGGATGCGGTGTTCGCGTGCTCGGTGTGGGCGACGATCACCGTGACGGTGGGGGTGGCCAGGGCCCAGGTGCTGAGGGCGCGGAGTGCCTCGGTGGCGTAGCCCTGGCCCTGGGCCGCCGGGACCAGGTCGTAGCCGATCTCGACGCGGCCGTCCAGGGGCGGGCCGTGGAAGCCCATGCCGCCCAGCGCCAGGCCGTCGTCGGTGCGGACCAGCGCGTACATCCCCCAGCCCGGGCGGTACGAGCCGTTGGCGGCGGCCTTAGCTAGCACGCTGGCGCCCACCCGGCTGCCGTCGGCGGGGCCGCCCTCGATCCAGCGGAAGCCGCCGGGGCCGCCCGCGCTCAGGGCGGCGGCCGAGACGGGTGGGATCTCGCGCAGGGTGAGGCGGGCGGTGCGCAGGGTGGCGCTTTCGGGGCTCGCGGCGCTCTCGTCGCTCTCTGCGCTTTCGGGGCTCTCGGTGCTTTCGGGGCTCGTCACGCGGTGATTATGCGTCCAGCAGGCGGAGTTCGGTACCGAGATTATGGCGGGCCGCGTCCTCCCAGCGGTCCGCGCCGTAGGGGGTGTGGAACAGCCTTGGCAGGCCGAGGAGTTGGCGCAGTACGTCGGCCCGGCCCTTGCGGAACGCGGCGTCGGGGACGAAGGCGTACTCCTCACGGATGGCGGCCGCGTAGGCGGCGTACGCGTCCGGGGGCGAGGCCAGTACCGCGAGGTCGGCGTCGCACAACACCTCGCCGTTGCGGTCGCCTTCGGCCGGGTGGTGGGTGACGGTGAGGCGCACCAGGCGCGCGACTTCCGCGATCTGTTCGGCGGCCAACCCGGCTTGGGCGAGGGCGCGTTCGGCGAGCTGGGCGGAGCGCTCCTCGTTCTCGGAGCGGTCGGGGCGGTAGATCGCGTCGTGGAACCAGGCGGCGAGGCGGACCAGTTCGGGGTCGGCCGCGTGCGGCGCGTGCGCCTCGATCTCGTCGACGCGGTCGAGTACGGCGGCCAGGTGCTCGGTGGTGTGGTAGCGGCGCTGCGGTTCGGCCCAGCGGGCGAGCAGGGCGTCGGCGTACCGCTCGGGTTCGCCCGCTTCCTCACCGTCGCGGTCGGGCGCCTGATCGCGCAGGGCGAGCAGGGTCCGGGTCCAGCGGCGGCGCAGCGCGTCGAGATCGGCCATGCCCTCCATTGTGGCGCGTTCCTCTGTGGCGCGTTCCTCGCACCGTGCCGATCGCCGTGCTCGGTGGGCTGCTCGCGGCCCGATGGGTGCGGCACTGGCGCGCGCGCCCGGTATCGGGCAGGCTACTTTCGCGATCATGGCGCAGTATGGGGCGGGCAAGGCGTTACGGGGGAGGACCGCACATGTGGCCGCTAGACGAGGCAGACCCGCTCCGCATAGGGCCGTACCGGCTGCTGGCGCGACTGGGCGAGGGTGGCATGGGGACGGTGTTCCTCGCGGAAGGTAGCGGAGGCGAACGCGTCGCGCTGAAGTCCATCCGGCAGGGCTACGCCGATGAGCCGGGGTTCCGGGCCCGCTTCGTACGGGAGATCGAGACCGCGGGCATGGTGCGCACCGAGGGCATTGCCCGGGTCGTGGACTCGGAACCGGGCGGTGACGGGCAACGCCCGTGGGTGGCCACCGAGTTCGTGCCCAGCCTGTCCCTGCAACAGCTTGTGACGGCGCAGGGGCCGCTTCCCGCCCGCAGTGTGGGGGCTCTCGCGGTCGGGCTCGGCCGGGCGCTGGAGGCGGTGCACGCGGCCGGGCTGATCCACCGCGACGTCAAGCCGTCGAACATCCTGCTCACTGTCGAGGGCCCGCGCCTGATCGACTTCGGGGTGGCCCGGCTCGTGGACGCTTCGACCAGTGGTGCGCTGACCCGCACCGGAGCGTCGGTGGGTTCGCCGGGGTACATGTCACCGGAGCAGGTGCTGGGCCGCTCGCTCTCGCCAGCCAGTGATGTGTTCGGCCTGGGTGGCGTGTTGGTGTTCGCGACCACCGGCGAGCTGCCCTTTCCTGTGGAAGACACCGCCAACCAGCACGCGTTGATGTTCGCCGTGGTCCAGCAGGACCCGTCTCATGAGCGTGTCCCCGCCGAACTGCGGGACATCGTCGCGGACTGCCTGGACAAGGAGCCCGGCGGACGTCCGGACGCGGCCACGCTTGTCGAGCGGCTGGGCGCGTACGCGGCAGTCCTGGACGGCGGCGCGGGGGCGGCGCGGGACGCCGAGCCCTGGCTACCCGCGCGCGCACTCGCCGAGGTGGCCCGTATCTCCGGCCGCGCGGTCACCCAGGGGGAGTGGCGCCCGCGCGGCGGTGGTGCCGGAGCGGGCAGCAGCCCAGGGGCAGGAAGCGGCGACGGGAGCGCCAGCGGTGACCACGTCGCCGAGGCCGCGCCCGCTGCCCCGGCACAGCCCGCGCAACGCCCCGGCTCACCCCCGCCACCGCCCGACAACCTCCCGTACGTCCCGACGGTCACCGCACCCGCAGGGCCGCCGCCGCAGGCGCCACCCCGCGCGCCCGGCGCCCCGCCGACACCGCAGCGGGCGGAGGCAAGCCCGCCGCGGGCGGAGGCAAGCCCGCAGCGGGCGGACGTAAGCCCGCAGCTTCCCCGCCCCGCCCGTGCGCAGCCTCCCCAGCCCGCCCGTGCGCAGCGCCCCCGCCCCCATTACGTACGGAAGGAGCCGATTCCCGGCTCCAGGCCCATCTGGACCCCACCCCCCAGAGCCTCGGCGGCACCACCCCCCTCGGCTGCGTCGCCCTGGGTCACACGGCAGGCGGTACTGCGCTCTCCGGAGAGCCTGGCCACCGTGCTGTCGTGGCTGTTCGGCCTCTACATCGCCTTCAAGTGCGTGGCGATCGTGATCGTCCAGGGCTTCGTCAACGAGATCGGCGGCTGGCAGAGGGCCAACCAGGCCCAGTGGACGGACGTCTACGATCTCGTGGAGAACATGGGCACGCTGGTGATGCTGGACTCGCTTGCCCTGATCGCGATCTACGTCGTCATGCTGATGTGGTTCTGGCGGGTGCGCGGTAACGCGGAAGTGTTCGCCCCGGGTGAGCAGCGGTACTCGCCCGGCATGGCGATCGGTGGCTGGTTCATCCCGGTTGGTAGCTGGATCATCCCGGGGAAGATCGCTTTCGACATCTGGTACGCCTCGCTCCGGGACCGTGACCGTGGCCGAACGACAGACCGGGGCTGGGTGACGACTCGACGGTTCCCGGGGCGCCACCTGCTCTCCTGGTGGTGGGGTTGCACCGTCGTCTTCAGCATCGCCTTCTTCGTTCTCGCCTTCTTCCCCGATGCGCTGGAGTCCGCCGTCGACTACCCGAAGGGCACCCACTTTGACCGGATGCTCACGGTGAACCAGTGGGCCATCTTCCTGAACCTCCTGTGCATCCCGGGCGCGGCGCTGTCCATCGCCGTCATTCGACGGCTGACGGAACTCCAGGAGATCCGCGCGGGCGGCCGCTGAACTGCTCGACTCGCGCCCGATGTCGGCCGTGAGCGTCGCCCCGGCTGGTCTTCGCACAGAATGTTCGACCATACTGCCGTCGCGTGGAGCAGCAGAAGAAGAACATCGCGCCCTTGCCCGTTGCGGCCGACCCCGTGCACATCCCGGGCCTGACGGCACCGGTCGCCGCCAAGCAGCCGGATACGGCCAAGCAGCCGGATCTGGCCAAGGCAACGGAGGCAGACGAGGCAGCGGAGCCAGACGAGGTGATGGAGCCAGACACGGACGTTGAGGCCGTCCGCGAGGATGAGGACCCTGAGGGCGAGGACCCTGAGGACGCGGCCTCTGAGGGCGCGGCCGTGGTGGAGGACGGGCCGTCGTTCTCGGCTTCGGACCGCCGGGCGTCGATCGTGGCCGATCGGGCCGGTGTGCGGTACACGCTGGACGACCAGGAGGCCGACTTCCACTGGGACGAGATCCTCGCGGTGGAGATCGGCCAGTCCCGGTTCGGGCGGCGGTTCCTGGTGACGGTGCACACCGAGGGCAGCCGGTGGTACCCCAGCGAGGTCGTCGCGCCCGACAAGGCGTCCCTCGCGCGGTGGGAGGAGGAGCTCGACGCGGTGCTCGACGCCTACTTCGAAGAGGAGAAGTAGGCGGGGGTCCACTGGAGCCCCTCTGGGGTATGCGTCGGCGCGTGCGCCGCTCTCGCGGGTGTCGGTGGGCGCGTCTAGCGTTGGTGACTACAGCCACCTTTCCTGAAGGAGGGGATGGAGATGAGTACCAGCGCCAGCACCGACGCCAGCACCGACGCCAGCGCCAGCCCCGAGCTCGCACTCGACGAGACCAAGGTCGAGAAGTTCGCCGGGAAGCTGCTTGAGATGTACGCCGCGAGTACGGTCACGCTCCTGATCGACATCGCGTATCGCAACGGTCTCTTCGAAGCCCTGGCGGCCGGACCCGGCACCAGCGAAGAGATCGCCAACCGGGCCGGGCTCCAGGAGCGGTACGTACGCGAGTGCCTGGGCGCCCTCGTCACCAGCGGTCTCGTCGAGTACGAGCCGGGGCTGCGGAGGTACGAGCTGCCCGCCGAGCACGCGGTGTGCCTCACTGGTGACGGGTCGCTGAACATGGCCCCGTTCGCCCAGGTCACCACCCTGACGGCGAAGCATGTCGACGGAGTGAGCCGCGCCTTCAAGGAGGGCGGTGGCGTTCCGTACGAGGACTTCCGGCCGGAGTTCACCGAGGCGATGGACTCCATGTCCCGGGGCTTCTTCGACGGGCAGTTGCTGAACGGCGTGCTGCCGCTGGTCACCGGGCTGCGGGACCGCCTGGAGGCGGGCGGCGTCCGCGTGGCCGACATCGGCTGCGGCACCGGGCACGCGATCAACCTGATGGCCCGCGCCTACCCCAAGTCCACCTTCATCGGCTACGACTTCTCCACCGAGGCCATCGAGCGGGCCAGGGCGGAAGCCACCGAATTCGGCGTGCCCAACGCCGGGTTCGAGGTGCGGGACATCGCCGAACTGTCCGCGCGGCCACCCTTCGACGTCATCTTCGCGTTCGACGCCATCCACGACCAGAAGGCACCACAGACCGTGCTCGACCATGCCTGCGCGGCGCTGGTCCCGGGTGGCCTCTTCGTGATGATGGACATCAAGGCCTCCAGCCATCTGGAGAAGAACATCGGCAACCCCTTCGCGCCGTGGCTCTACTCCGTCAGCACCCTGCACTGCATGACGGTGTCCCTGGCCCTGGGCGGCGCCGGACTCGGCACCGTGTGGGGCGAGGAGCTCGCCGAGCGCATGCTGACCGCCGCGGGCTTCAAGAACGTCGAGGTGTACGACGTACCGGACGATCCGATGGACAGCCTGTACGTGGCACACAAGCCCGCCTAGCCGGGAGGGGCTGGCTCACGGCTCACTCACCCGCTGCCCGGAACCTGCGCAGCCGCAGGCTGTTGCCGACCACGAAGACCGAGGAGAAGGCCATCGCGGCCCCCGCGATCATCGGGTTCAGCAGGCCCATCGCGGCCAGCGGCAGGGCGCCGACGTTGTAGGCGAAGGCCCAGAACAGGTTGGTCCTGATGGTGCCCAGCGTCCTCCGGGAGAGCCGGATGGCGTCGGCCGCGGCCCGCAGGTCGCCCCGTACGAGGGTCAGGTCGCCCGCCTCGATCGCGGCGTCCGTGCCGGTGCCCATCGCCAGACCGAGGTCGGCCTGGGCCAGTGCGGCGGCGTCGTTCACGCCGTCGCCGACCATCGCCACCGAACGGCCCTCGGCCTGGAGCCGCTTGACCACCTCCACCTTGTCCTGCGGGAGAACCTCCGCGATCACCTTGTCGATCCCGATACCGACCTCGGCCGCCACCGACTCGGCCACCGCCTTGTTGTCACCGGTCAGCAGGATCGGCGTCAGACCGAGCCCGCGCAGTCGGCTGATCGCCTCGGGGCTGGTCTCCTTGACGGCGTCGGCCACTACGAGCACCGCGCGCGCCTCGCCGTCCCAGGCCACCGCGATGGCCGTACGACCCGCCGCCTCGGCCTCGGACTTGGCCCGCTCCAGCTCCACCGGCAGGTGGATCTCCCACTCGGCCAGCAGCTGGGAGCGGCCGACCAGGACCGCGTGGCCGTCGACGACGCCCTGGACGCCGAGTCCGGCGATGTTCGCGAAGTCCTCGGGGGTGGGCAGTTCGCCGATCTCGGCGACCGCGCCCGCGGCCACCGCTCGCGCGATGGGGTGCTCGGAGGCGTGCTCCAGCGAGCCCGCGAGCCGCAGCACCTCGGCCTCGTCGGTGGACTCGGCGGTGTGCGTGGCGAGCAGGGTCATCTTGCCGGTGGTGACGGTGCCGGTCTTGTCCAGGACGATGGTGTCGACCTTGCGAGTGGTCTCCAGGACCTCAGGACCCTTGATCAGGATGCCGAGTTGGGCGCCGCGCCCGGTGCCGACCATCAGCGCGGTCGGCGTGGCGAGACCCAGGGCGCAGGGGCAGGCGATGATCAGTACGGCGACCGCGGCGGTGAAGGCGGCGGTCAGGCCGGAGCCGTTGACCAGCCAGAAGCCGAGGGTGCCGAGCGACAGCGCGATCACGATCGGCACGAAGACCGCGGAGATCTTGTCGGCGAGCCGCTGGGCGGCCGCCTTGCCGTTCTGCGCGTCCTCCACCAGCTTGGCCATTCGGGCCAGTTGGGTGTCGGCGCCGACCCGGGTCGCCTCGACGACCAGGCGGCCGCCCGCGTTCAGCGTCGCCCCGGTGACCGCGTCTCCGACGCTCACCTCCACCGGTACGGACTCTCCGGTGAGCATGGAGGCGTCCACGGCGGCCGCCCCCTCGACGACTATGCCGTCGGTGGCGATCTTCTCGCCGGGACGGACCAGGAAGCGGTCTCCGACCCGCAACTCCGAGGTGGGGATGGTCTCTTCGCGGCCGTTGCGCAGCACCGTGACGTCCTTGGCGCCCAGCCGCAGCAGCGCCTTCAGCGCGGCCCCCGCCTTGCGCTTCGACCGGTGCTCGAAGTAGCGGCCCGCGAGGATGAAGGCGGTGACCCCGGCCGCGGCCTCCAGGTAGATGTTCCCGCTGCCGTCGCTACGGGCGATGGTGAACTCGAAGGGGTGGGTCATGCCCGGCATTCCGGCCGTACCGAAGAACAGCGCCCACAGCGACCAGAGGAACGCCGCCGTCGTACCGACCGAGATCAGCGTGTCCATCGTCGCCGCGCCGTGCTTGGCGTTCGTCCAGGCGGCCTGGTGGAACGGCCAGCCCGCGTAGATGACCACCGGCGCGGCCATGGTCAGCGACAGCCACTGCCAGTACTCGAACTGGAAGGCCGGGACCATCGCCATCGCGATCACCGGCACGGCGAGCAGCACGGCGGTCGTCAGCCGCTGCCGCAGCGGCAGCAGCGCCGCGTCCTCCTCTTCCTCCTCCGCATCGGAACGCCCGCCCGAGGCGGCGTCGCGCCCTGCCGTCGACCCCGAGCCCGACCCTGACCCCGATCCGGTGCCCATGTCCGCCGGTGGGGGCTCCTTCGCCGTATAGCCGGTCGCCTCGACCGTGGAGATCAGCTCCTGTACGGCGATGCCCTCGCGGAAGGTGACCTTGGCCTTCTCCGTGGCGTAGTTGACGGTGGCCTCGACCCCGTCCATGCGGTTGAGCTTCTTCTCGATCCGGGCGGCGCACGAGGCGCAGGTCATGCCGCCGATGGCGAGTTCGACGTCGGTGGCGCTGGGTGTGGCGCCGGGTGCGGTGGTGGTCATGCCTGCTGCTCCTCGGGCTGATGGCTGACGGCTGAGGATACCCTGATGGGGTATCTTCCTTCGCCTGCCATGTATACCCCCCACCCGTACCTGACGCAAGAGTGATACGGATTGAGTACGCAGCCTGGAGAGGGTGAGTACCCGCACCCAGGCCAGGTCGGCGACCGCGCGGCGAGGATGGCCGTACCCGCGCGGAAGGACCGGAAGGTGCACCTGAACCCCCATACGTACGCGACCCTCTACGGCCCCTGGCAGCCGACGCCGCAGCCCCGCCCCGCGCGCCCCGTCGTCGCGGCGCTGGCGGCCGTGGTGTGGGTGGTCACGCTCGCGTCGCTCGGCTGGCTGACGTTCTTCGTGGGCATGGTCGCGGTCTGGGGCTCGGCGGCCGGGGTGCCCGTCGGGGGCTTCCTGTCGCGCTACGCCCTGACCGTTATCGGCGCCGCTGCCGCGCTCACCGCGCTGACCTTCGCGCCCGGCGTCCGCCGACTGGCCGTGGAGACCCGGCTGCTCATCGCGGGCTCGCTGGCCTGCCCGGCCCCCACGGCCCTCGCGATCTGGCTCTGGACGCGGTCCGGCTGACGCGGTCCGGCTGACGCGGTCCGGCTGGCGCAGACCGGCTGAGGCGCGCCGGGACGCGGTCTGGACGTAGGCTGGATATTGGACTAGACCTGTGTTGCCATGCGGCGCCTGCGCGCGGTGGCTGCGCTGCCCCTCATCCGACCAGCCAGAAGGAACCAACCCACATGAGCAAGCGTGCAGTCCTGGAGGTGATCGCTCTCACCGCCGAGGACGCCGTCGCCGCCCAGGCCGGAGGCGCGGACCGCCTTGAGCTGGTCACGGACATGGCCGCGGACGGGCTCACCCCGCCGCTGGCCACCTTCGCCGAGATCCGCGCCGCCGTCGACATCCCGCTACGGGTGATGCTGCGCGCGGCGGACGGCTTCGCCGCGGGAACCCCCGACGTGCTGGACGCGCTGGTACGGGACGCCCGCGCCCTGCGGGCGGCGGGCGCGGACGCGTTCGTCCTCGGCTTCCTCGACGAGACGGGCGCGCCCGACATGCCCGCCATCGAGCGCCTGCTCGCCGCCCTGGACGGCGCCCGCTGGACCTTCCACCGCGCCATCGACCGCGCCGCCGACCGCGACGCCCTGCGCAAACAACTCGCGGACCTCCCCGGCCTGGACACCTACCTCACCGCGGGCTCCGCGACCGGCGTCGACGACGGCCTCCCCACCCTCCTCGCCGAAGCGGCCCGCCACGACGAGCCGGGCTACGCCCCCCAGCTCCTGGTAGGCGGCGGTCTCACCCTCACCCACGTCCCGCACCTGCGCGCGGCGGGCATCGACGCGTTCCACATCGGCGGCGCGGCCCGCCCGGGCGGCTGGTCCGCACCGGTCTCAGCCGACGCGGTCGCGGACTGGCGTGCGGTGGTGGACGGCGTCCGCGTGGCGTGAGCTGGTGGAGGGTTTGGGACACTCCCGGAGCCGATTTCGGGGGCCCCGGCTGTCCCAAACCCACCCCCTACCCATCCAGCTGGGGCGGCAAGGGGGTGCTGTGCAGGACCGTTAGGCCTGACACGGCACGCGTCAGCGCCACGTACAGCCGTCGCAGGCCCGTCCGCTCGTCCGGCTCGCCGTCGACCACGGCCGACGGTTCGTCCAGGACCACGTAGTCGTACTCCAGGCCCTTGGCGAGCGACGCGGGGACGAGTGTCAGGCGGGTTTCCGCGGTCGTCTCCTCGCCGGGGGCGAGGAAGGTCAAGCCCGCGGCGGCCAAAGCCCCGGCCAGGGCCGGTACGCGCGCGTCGGCCGCGATCAGGCCGATGGACCCCTCGTGGCGCAGGGACGCGACACACGCCTCGACGGCCGCCTCGGTCAGGTCCCCCGGCACCCGCCGGACCTCCAGCGACCCCGGAGCCTCCCGGACCGACTCCACCTCCGCCAGCCCCGGCGCGATCTCCGGCAGCAGCCGCGAGGCGAACGCGATCACCTCGCGGGGCACCCGGAAGCCCGCCGTCAGCTCCTCGACGACCGCCGCGTGGCCCTTGCCGAGATGGGCCAGCGCGTCGGCCCAACTGCGGGTCGCCCAGGGGGTGGTGCCCTGCGCCAGGTCACCCAGCACGGTCGCCGACCCAGTGGTGCAGCGCCGCCCCACCGCCCGGTACTGCATGGGCGAGAGGTCCTGCGCCTCGTCGAGTACGACATGCCCGAGCGAATGCGTACGGGAGACCAGATCCGTCGCCTCGTCGACCAGCACCGCGTCCGCCGCGGACCACTTCGCGGTCTTCGGTGAGCGCGCGGGCTTCTCCCACCCGATCGCCTTCTGCTCGTCCGCCGTGAGGACACCCTCCGCGTGTGCGGCCAGGAAGTCCGGGTCGGAGAGGAGCCGGAGCACCAGCCTCGCCGGGTCGACCGGCGGCCAGATCGCTTTGACCGCCGCCTTCACCGCCGCGTTGCGCGCGACCGCGTCCTGCACCCGATCGTCCGGCGCCTCACCCGACTGCTCCATCCGCACCAGCACGGCGTGCGCGATCCGCTGCGGCAGGGCCTCGCGGGCGGCCCCGTACCGGATGTCGCGGTCCAGCAACTCGCGGACGATCTCCTCCAGTTCGTAGGCCGGGATACGCCAGCGCCGCGAGCCGCGCACCACCATCAGGGCTTCGGTCGGTGGTGTGACGTGTGAGCGGACGGCCCGGCGGAGCACGTCCGCCATCCGGGCGTCCCCCTTGATGACCGCCGCATCGGCCGAGTCGGTGCCGCGTACCTCCACATGTGCCACCAGGTCGTCGACGGTCGCCTGCTTGACCTCCAACTCGCCCAGGGCCGGGAGGACTTGCTCGATGTAGTGGAGGAAGGAGGCGTTCGGTCCGATGACCAGTGTTCCGGTACGGGCCAGCCGCTCGCGGTGCGCGTAGAGCAGGTACGCGACCCGGTGCAGCCCGACCGCCGTCTTCCCCGTACCGGGGCCGCCCTGGACGCACACCGTGCCGCCGAGGCCGCTGCGGACGATCTCGTCCTGCTCGGGCTGGATGGTGGCCACGATGTCGCGCATCGGGCCCACGCGCGGTCGCTCGATCTCCTGCTGGAGGAGTCTGCTGGTCCGTGCCGCCTCGGTCGGGTCGGAGAGGTGCTCGTCCTCGTACGCGGTGAGGTCACCGGCCGTGTAGCCGAAGCGGCGGCGCAGGGCGACGTCCTGCGGGTCCTTCTTGGAGGCGCGGTAGAACGGCTGGGACACGGGCGCACGCCAGTCGATGACCATGGGGTCGCCGTCCGCGTCGTGCACATGCCGTCGCCCGATGTAGAAGCGTTCCCCCTCCGCGCCCTCCGCGCCCTCCGCGCCCTCTCTGCCCTCCGCCTCGTCGGCGCTGATCGCGTGCAGATAGTCCAGTCGCCCGAAGAACAGCGGCGTGTGGGACAGGTCCGCCAGCGACCTGATCCGCTCGTCGATCTGGTGCTGGAGTACGGCGGCGTTCACCCAGTTCGCCGTGACATCCCGGATGTTCAGTGCCTCGGCGTCCGCGCGCATGGCGCTCAGCGCGGCGCGGGACGCGGCGAGATGGGCGCGCTCGCGGGCCAGCGGATCGGCTGCGAGGTCGGGGTCTGCGTGGGCGCGCGCGGGCACGGGTTGCCTCCGGAGGGGGTGCGAGTGACTCGGGTCAGGGCTGCCGACCGGTTTCCGACCGGGCGGCGGCGCTCCGTAGCGGAGGCGGGCAGACGGAGGAGTGTAGGTCAGGGCATCAGGCGTGGGCGAGCGATTTTCGCCGCCCGCGCCCCGCCGCTCACCCTGGCCGCGCGTCCCCCCGGCCGTGTCCTCCCCCTAGGGGACCCGCTCTGCCGTTGGTCGTAGTGCGGCACCCCGGCGATTCAGCCCGCAGGCCGATGTGCCGCGAATGTCCGAAATCCATCATGGATACATGAGCACCGCAGCCTTCAACCCAGCCCCCGCCGCCCGCCCGAACCCGCCAGGCGGCGCCACCGCCGCCACCGGCGCCCGGCACGTCCACCGCGTCGGCAACGCCCTGCGCGCCGTCAAGGTCTTCGCGACCGCCGCCGTGGACGTCGTCCTACTCGGCGAGTACGGAGAGGAGGCGGGCGTCGTACGCCGACGCTCTCCCGCCGCTGACGCTATCCCTCCGCCAGCACATCCCCCGCGTCCATGATCCGGTACGCGTAACCCTGCTCCGCCAGGAACCGCTGCCGATGTGCCGCGAAGTCCTGGTCGATGGTGTCGCGCGCGACGACGGAGTAGAAGCGGGCCTCGTGCCCGTCCGCCTTCGGGCGCAGCACCCGCCCCAGCCGCTGCGCCTCCTCCTGCCGCGACCCGAAAGTCCCTGACACCTGGATGGCGACCGTCGCCTCCGGAAGGTCGATCGAGAAGTTCGCCACCTTCGACACGACCAGTACCGAGATCTCGCCCTCCCGGAACGCGTCGAAGAGCTTCTCGCGCTGCACGTTGGTCGTCTCGCCCTTGATCACCGGCGCGTCCAGATGCTCGCCCAGCTCGTCCAGCTGGTCGATGTACTGCCCGATGACCAGCGTCTGCTCACCCTGGTGCCGGGCCACCAGCGCCTCGGTGACCTTCCGCTTGGTCGCCGTCGTCGCGCAGAAGCGGTACTTCTCCTCGGGCTCGGCCGTGGCGTACGCGATCCGCTCGCTGTCGGTCAGGTTGACCCGTACCTCCACACAGTCGGCGGGCGCGATGTAACCCTGCGCCTCGATCTCCTTCCACGGCGCGTCGAACCGCTTCGGCCCGATGAGCGAGAAGACATCCGACTCGCGGCCGTCCTCGCGTACCAGCGTCGCGGTCAGGCCGAGCCGCCGCCTGGCCTGGAGGTCCGCCGTGAACTTGAAGACCGGCGCGGGCAGCAGATGCACCTCGTCGTAGAGGATCAGTCCCCAGTCGCGGGAGTCGAAGAGCTCCAGATGCGGGTAGATCCCCTTCCGCTTCGTGGTCAGCACCTGGTAGGTGGCGATGGTGACCGGCCGGATCTCCTTCTTCGTCCCGCTGTACTCGCCGATCTCGTCCTCGGTCAGCGACGTCCGCCGCACCAGCTCGTGCTTCCACTGCCGAGCCGAGACGGTGTTCGTGACCAGGATCAGCGTCGTCGCCTTGGCCTGGGCCATCGCCCCGGCCCCGACCAGGGTCTTTCCGGCTCCGCAGGGGAGGACGACCACCCCCGAGCCGCCGTGCCAGAAGCCCTCCACCGCCTGCTTCTGATACGGCCGCAGCGCCCACCCGTCCTCGACCAGGTCGATGGCGTGCGCCTCACCGTCCACGTACCCCGCGAGGTCCTCGGCGGGCCAGCCCAGCTTGAGCAGCGTCTGCTTGATCTGCCCACGCTCGGAGGGGTGCACGACGACGGTGTCCGGGTCGATCCGCGCCCCGACCAGCGGTGCCACCCGCTTGGAGCGCAGGACCTCCTCCAGTACGGGCCGGTCGGTGCTGGTCAGCACGAGTCCGTGCGCGGGATGCTTGCTGAGCGTGAGCCGCCCGTACCGGTCCATGGTCTCGGCGATGTCCACCAGCAGCGCGTGCGGCACCGGATACCGGGAGAACTCCACCAGTGCGTCCACCACCTGCTCCGCGTCATGTCCGGCGGCGCGGGCGTTCCACAGCCCCAGCGGGGTCACGCGGTAGGTGTGGATGTGCTCGGGTGCCCGCTCCAGCTCGGCGAAGGGCGCGATGGCACGGCGGCAGGCGTCGGCCTGCTCGTGGTCGACCTCCAGGAGCAGGGTTTTGTCCGACTGGACGATCAGGCAGGACACGCGCGTACCTCCGGATAGGGGGCGAACCTATGGAGTCTACCGGGGCGGCTCTCGGGCGGGGGACCGGTGAGTGGGACCGGTGGTGGGAGCCGGCGAGGGGGAGCCGGTGAGTGGGAGCCGGTGAGTAGGGAGCCGGTCAGCGGAGGGCCTTGTAGTAGAGGCGGTAGCGGCGGGCGCCCGGGGGTCCCTCGGTGAAGCCCAGGCAGAGGCGGGGGTCGAAGCGTCGGCCGTAGAGGATGGCCAGGCCTTCTGGTTCGCGGGGGTTGAGGTCGGGGGCGGTCTGTTCCAGTTGTTCCCAGTCGACCTGGCCGGTGCGGAGGTCGATGCGGTAGAGGCGGGCGTCGCCGCCGGAGGACGGTGGGTTGTCGGGGCCGTAGGCCCGGCCCAGGAGCTGGTAGGCGTGGTCGCCGTACAGGGTCATGCCCTGGAAGGGGAGGTCCAGGTCGGCGCCGGGCTGGGGGAAGTCGGCCAGCGGGCGGAAGCTGCGGGCCCGGAACCGGTTCAGGTCGTAGAGGGCGAACCTGGCCACGCCCTTGGTCTTGTAGCGCAGGAGCAGCTGCTGGTGCAGCAGGTCGAGGGCCGGGTAGTTGCTGGTGGAGCCGGGGACCGGGTGGTAGGTGAGGAGGCCGTCGCTGTCGCGGTACAGCACCTGGCCGTCAGCGAAGCGGAAGCGGCAGACGCCGCGTCCGTAGCCGGAGCGCGGGTTGGCGTCCCACTCCGTCCACAGGGTGGGGCCGACTGTGGAGGGCTGGAGGCCGATCGAGCCGCCGTGACCGAAGCCCTTCAGGTACATGTGGCCCGCCGGGGAACCGTCCATGTTCAGCCGGTTCAGGCAGAGGTCACCGCTCAGTGAGCGTTCGGCATGGGTGCGGGGTGCGTCCTCGCCGGGGAGTTGGACCCCGCTCGACACCACTTGCAGGGCGTAGATGTGACCCCACTGCTCGTCGAAGGCGAACGACTGGATCACCGTCGTGTGGCGTAGCTCTCCGGTGAGCAGTTCGCGGCCCGCCGCGGCCAGTGCGGGCGGCTTGCGGTCCGGGTTCGGCGCCGCGTGCGCCCGGGACGGAGGGGCCGCGGTGGCCGTCGCCACGGTCAGCCCTAGCCCTAGCCCGAGGCTGAGGCTCAGGAGGGCTCTGCGGCCGGGCTCGGCCTGGAGCTGGGGCTGGAGCTCGGCCTCGGCCTCGGCCTCGGCCTGGGCCTGGGCCTGGGGCTGCGGCTTGGTCTGTGGCTGGGGCGTGGGGGCGTGTCTGGTCATCAGCTCCCAGTTCCTGGATCTTGGTTCGCGGCGTGTGGTTGTCAGTTCTCCGGGTGGGCGGACTGGATGCCCGGACTCGTTGTGATCTTCAACGTGTCAGGGTATGGGGCGTTACGCGGCATACGTGAGGGGCGCGCGGGGCATGTGGCGTGTGTGGCGTGTGGGGTGTGTGGGGTGTGTGGGGCGCGTGGGGTCAGCTCGCGTCGTCCGCCAGTTCGGCCACTCCGGTGATGCGGTGCAGGGGGTACGTACGGACCTCGTCGGCCGTGTGGTCGTACGCCGTGACGAAGCCGCCCTCCACCCGGACCGGGGCGATCACGCGCTGACTCGCGGTGCCCTCGGCGTTCACGTACCCGATCCACAGGGCCTCGCCAGTGAGCACCGCGGCCTGCATCGTGGCGAGGGTCTCGGCCGATGTGGTGCGGGGGAGTGCGCCACCCGCGGTCGTGGTCGCGGGCGAGGTCGCCGCCGCTGTCGCTGGCGCCGCGGGCTTACGGGGTGCCATCGCCGCCAGGTCCCCGGCGCGGATGGCGCGCACGGCGGCGCCCAGCAGCGTGTCGTCCGGTACCGGCGGGCCCTCGGGGACGGGGGCCGGTGCGGTGCGGGGCGGGGTGCGGTGGGCGTGCGCGCGGTGGATCAGTACGTCGCCCTCCGCGCTCTCGGCGGCGGGCGCGAACCCCATCGCACGCAACCCGTCGAGCAGTGTGCCGGGGTCTGCCTGGGCGGCCAGGACGGTCGGGGCGAGACGGCGCAGGTGGAGGTTCTCGGCGCGCTTGTCGGCCATGATCTCGTTCAGCATCGCGTCGTCGTCGCAGCGTACGTACGCGGACGCGGCGCCGATCCGCAGGTGGCCGTGGCGCCGGGCCACGTCGTCGATGAGGTAACTGAGTGGCTGCGGGACCGGCGTACGGGAGTGCTCGGCCAGGAACGCGTGCAGGTCGGCGGCGGCCTTCCCGGCGTCCAGCGCCCGGCGCACCGACGCCGGGGTGAAGCGGTAGACCGTGGCACCGCCCTTGGACTCCACGTCGGCCAGCACGCTCAGCGTCTCGGCGAGGGGGCGGCGCAGCGGCCCGGGAGCTACGGCGGTCAGGTCGGCCTGGAGAAGCACATGGTCCAGCGGCTCGGGCAGCAGCGGGGCGAGGACCGTGGCGGCGTGGGCTGCGGCGGCGCGGGCTTCGGCGGGGGAGAACGGGCGGTCCGCCGCGGGGGGCGGGTCGCCCAGCAGGGCGCGGGCGTGCGCGGAGAGCGCGCCGCGTCCGGTGAGGCCGAGGAGTTCGGCTTCGGTGAGGGTCCAGCGGGCGATACGGGTGCGGAGGTCTTCGGTGGAGTGGGCGTCTGGGTAGGGGGGTTCGGGGCGGGTGGTGGTGGCTGCCGCCCGAGGTCCCGTGGGGGATTCGGCGGGCGGGGTGCGGGGGGTCACGCCCGTACCGCCCCGCAGGGGGCGCTCCCAGGCCAGCCTGGCCAGGACCGAGTCCGGTGTCGGGGCGGCGCCCGAGGGGAGGCCCGCGAGCAGGGCCAGAACGCGGCGCCGTACCTCGGGCGCGGCCGAGCGGTCCAGGTGTGGGCCGAGCGCGGAGAGCGTACGGCCCGTCGCCAAGCCGCCGCCACCTCCCGTACTCCCGCCTCCCGTGCCTCCCGTAGCCCCGCCTCCCGTACCTCCGGCCCCCGTACTTCCGCCTCCCGCGCCCCCGCTCGCCGCCGTGTCGCGGCCGCCCACCAGGCCCGCGGTGCGGGTCGCGGCCAGCCAGGCGGCGGCCAGCGACGCCCATCGCTCGGCCGGTGGCAGCTCCAGCCAGTCGTCGTACGCGGGCGTGGGCGCGTACCGCTCATCGACCTCTCCGTCCGAGGCCACAAGACCCGCCGCGTAGGCGAGTTCGACCCAGAACGCGGCCAGCGGCTCGGTGACGTCCAGGGCGGTCGCGGTCCGCTTCAGGTCCCGGACGCTGAGGCCGCCGGCGCGCAGCACCGCGGGCCCGCCCTCGTGCCACTCCCGCAGCAGCTCCTCCATCGTCGAGAGCGCGGTGTACGCCTGGCCCGCCGCCGTGGAGTCCACCACCTGCGGGCGGTACTCGGCCCTGACCTCCACGGCGGGCGGCACCGGCAGCGGCGCCCGGTGCGCGCGCCCGCCGCGCAGATGCAGGGCCGCCTCGCGCGGCAGCACCACCGTGCCCGGCGCGGTCGGCAGCAGGAGGCCACGGTCGAGCAGCCACCGTACGTGCGCGGCGGGTTCGGCCGGCACCTGGCCGTACGGCGGGCCCCAGGTCAGCCGTCCGAGCACGTCGAGCGCATCGTCAGGGGCCTCGTCGAGCAGCGCCGCCAGCCGTGCGCGGTCCGTGAACAGGGCGGTGAGTGACTCCACGGCGGACACGGGGTCGTGGGTGGTCGGCAGGCCCGCGGCCTGGAGCAGCTGCTGAAGACGCCCCGGGGACATCCCGGCCGTCGCCTCGGCGACCGTCGGGCCAAGTCCGGTGGGGGAGGGGTGCGAGGGGGACGGGGTGAGGAGTTCGCGTGCGGTACGGACGAGACGCAGGCGGTCGTCGGGGCCCCAGACCAGGGCGCGTTCGCGGAGGGTGGCCAGGGCGGCGGGAAGCGCGGCCTCGATTTCAGGGTCCGTGGTGTCGCCGGTCAGCAGGCCTCGTAGGGCGTCGTACGTCGTGGGGTCCTGGGCCACCGCCAGGGCCTGCGCGGTCTGGAGCGCGAAGGTGTCCAGGTGCTCCAGGGCGCGGACCACCGAGGCCCGGGTGCCCGCCCTCGTCGCGAGCTGGGTGACATCGCCGGGGACCGGGTTGAGCAGGTCGGCGCGCGCCCGCAGCAGGGCGGCCAGCGACGCGTCGTCGCGGTGCCGCAACGCCTCGGCGAGGGTGCGGGGAAGGGCGTCGCCGGACGTGCTTTCGGTCCTCATCCGCCCCACGGTAGTAGGTACGTCGGACACGGGAGAGCTGACGGGACCAGCGGGGCGCCGCCACGCGCGGTACGGTCGGTGCGCCGGGGGCCGCGATACGACCGTATGGCGCGCGGCGACGCGGCATTGGCACGGAAGTAGCACGGCAGCTGCACAGAAGCGCACGGCACAGGGGGCCTCGTGGCGATCGAGAGCGACCAGCTCGTCTTTGACTATCTGAGCCGGGTCGGAGACCTCGCCCAGCAGCATCAGCTGCCGTCCGGTACCAGGATGCGGCTGGTCACCGAGCTGCGGCGGGAGATCGAACGGCGGCGGGGCGCGGCCTCGGGGGACAGCCCGGCCGACATCAAGCGCATCCTGGCCGGGATCGGCACGCCCAAGGAGGCGGTTGACCGGGTTGTCGGGGGCGCCGAGGTCTCGGAGGGGTTCGTTCCGGAGCAGCGGGCGGAGGAGCCCAAGCCGAAACCGCGCCTGCGGGGGATGACGCTGCCCCGGCCGCGTCGGGCGAAGGGTGCGACGAACGGCGCGGCGAACGGCGCGGCGGCGGGCGTGGCGCAGGGCGCGGCGGAGCCCGCGCG
>NZ_WHOM01000001.1 GCF_009739465.1 Streptomyces apocyni | reverse complement strand
AAGGTGCGGCTGGATCACCTCCTTTCTAAGGAGCACTTCTCACCGAACCCTTCGGGGTGCGGTCAGAGGCCAGTACATCAACGAATGTCTGATGCTGGTTGCTCATGGGTGGAACGTTGACTATTCGGCTCTCTTGGTTGATTCCTTCTTCTAGTACTGCCCTTGGGCGTGGAACGGAGCGGGGAGAGGCGAGGGGTGCCGGGCACGCTG
>NZ_WHOM01000057.1 GCF_009739465.1 Streptomyces apocyni | reverse complement strand
CTGGAAGCCCGGTAACGGGTGGAGGTGACTGGTACTAATAGGCCGAGGGCTTGTCCTCAGTTGCTCGCGTCCACTGTGTTGGTTCTGAAACCACGAACAACCCCACGTTTGTCACAGAGCGTGGTGCGGTTGACAGTTTCATAGTGTTTCGGTGGTCATAGCGTGAGGGAAACGCCCGGTTACATTCCGAACCCGGAAGCTAAGCCTTACAGCGCCGATGGTACTGCAGGGGGGACCCTGTGGGAGAGTAGGACGCCGCCGAACTAAATTTGGGCCCCGGCCCCCGAGTTTTCACTCGGGGGCCGGGGCTTTTTTGCGTTTATTGTCGAGGTATGCGCTACGACCTGGTGATCTTCGACAACGACGGCGTCCTCGTGGACAGTGAGCCGCTCTCCAACACACTCCTCGCCGAGTACCTCACCGAGGTGGGGCACCCCACCACGTACGAGGACTCCATCCGTGACTACATGGGCTCTGCCATGCACCGCGTTCACGATCTGGTGCGGGAACGGACCGGGCAGCAGTTGCCCGAGGACTTCGACCGGACGTTCCATGCCCGGGTGTTCGCCGCGTTCGAGCAGCGGTTGCAGCCCGTGCCGGGAGTCATCGAAGTGCTGGAAAAGCTCACGGTGGAGGGTGTTCCGTACTGTGTGGCCTCCTCGGGGACCCATGAGCGGATTCGCGTCGGGCACGCCGCGGCCGGACTCGATGAGTGGTTCGAGGACGAGTGGATCTTCAGCGCGGAGGATGTCGGGCGGGGCAAGCCCGCGCCCGACCTCTTTTTGCACGCGGCGGACCAGATGGGAGTCCCGCCCGAGCAGTGCGTCGTCGTGGAGGACAGCCCGCTCGGCATCCAGGCCGCACTCGCGGCCGGGATGGCGGTGTACGGGTACACGGCGATGGTTCCCTCCGAGCGGCTGGAGGGGGCCAACGCGTACTTCTCCGACATGGGGCGCTTGATGGAACTGCTGAGTTGACGGAACTGCTGAGTTGAGGGAAGTGACTATCGGCTGGTAGTTGACGGTCGTACTCTGTGCGGCCATGACAACTGCGCGGTTGAGGTACGGCAGGGCGTCCCTGGCGGTCAGCTTCTTCGTTCAGGGTGTGGCGTTCGCGCTGCTGGTGACGCGTATCCCCGCGATCCAGAATCGCTACGGCATATCCGACGGGCTGCTGCCCGCCTTTCTCGCCGCGGTGCCGATCCTCGCCGGGGTCGGCAGCGTCGCCACCGAGCACCTGGTCAGGAGGGTCAGGCCCAGTCGCGTACTGCGGTGGTCGCAGCCGGTGGTGCTGCTGTCGTTGCTGGGCGTCGGGGCAGGGCGGGAGCTGTGGCAGGTCGCTGTGGCGCTGGGGGTGTTCGGGCTCGCGGTGGGTGCGTTGGACGCGTCCATGAACATGCTCGGGGTGAGCCTCCAGCGGATGTACGGGCGCAGCATCATGCTGGGCTTCCATGCCGCGTTCAGCCTCGGCGGAATCGTCGGGGCTTCGCTGGCCTGGGTGGGGGCGGGTAGTGGGCTGCCGTTGTGGGTGTCGTATCTGCCGGTTGTGGTGGTGCTGGCGCCGGGGGTGTTGGCCGCCAGTCGCTGGTTTGTGGACGGGGAGCGGCCCGCCCGGACCGGGGACACCCGGAGTGGGGACACCCGAAGTGGGGACACGGCGAAGGCTGGGGCGGCGCGGCAGGGGCGTGCTGTGTCGTTCAAGCTGCTGTTGCCGCTCTGCCTGGTGATGACGTTCGCGTACATCGGGGACTCGACGGTCTCCAACTGGAGTGCGAAGTACCTACAGGACGTGCTTGGCGGCTCGGAGCAGCTGGCGACCGTCCCGTACAACATCTACATGGTGACGACGCTGATCGGGCGCGCTGTCGGGGATCTGGGGGTCCGGCGGTTCGGGGCGGTCGCGGTGGTGCGGGCGGGGACGGTGCTGGCGGCGCTCGGGTTCGCTGTGGTGGCGGGGGCGCCTGGGGCCTGGGTGGGGATGCTGGGCTTCACGCTGCTGGGGCTTGGGCTGTGTGTGATCGTGCCGCAGACCTTCGCCGCCGCGGGGCGGCTCGCCGCCGAGAAGCACGGGCCTGGCGCGTCTGACGCTGCCATCGCGCGGCTCAACGTCTTCAACTATCTCGGGTTCCTGGTCGGTTCGCCGCTGGTGGGGGTGATCGGGGACCTGTGGAGCTACCGGGGGGCCATGCTGGTGCCGATGGTGCTGGTGTTGGTCACGTTGCGGTACGCCCACTCATTCGCGCCAGAGCCGGACCGATACGGTGACGGGCATGAGCGGCCGCGCACAGCTGATGTGGGATGAGGCAGTAACGGGCTACGACTTCGGGCCCCAGCACCCGATGGACCCGGTGCGCCTCACGCTGACCAGGAGTCTTATCCGTGCCTTCGGTCTTGAGCGGGACCTGGACGTCGTACGGGCCAAGGCGGTGGGGGACTCGACGCTGCGCCTGGTGCACCGCCAGGACTACGTGGACGCGGTCAGGGCCGCGTCGGCGGCTCCGGGGGAGGCCGACGGATCGTATGGGATCGGGACTCCGGACGATCCGGCGTTCGCCGGAATGCACGAGGTGTCGGCGCTGATCGCCGGGCAGTCGGTGGGTGCGGCCGAGGCCGTGTGGCGCGGCGATGTGGCGCATGCGGTGAACTTCGCCGGGGGACTGCATCACGCCATGCCTGGTGGCGCGTCCGGGTTCTGCATCTACAACGACGCGGCGCTGGCGATCGCCCGTCTCCTTGAGCTGGGCGCGGAGCGGGTCGCGTACGTGGATGTGGACGTGCATCACGGTGACGGGGTGCAGGCGGCGTTCTGGGAGGATCCGAGGGTTCTGACGATCTCCCTGCACGAACATCCGCAGACGCTCTTTCCGCAGACCGGGTGGCCCCAGGAGACGGGCGAGGCCGAGGGCGGCGCGGTCAATGTGGCGCTGCCCGCGGGGACCGGGGACGCGGGGTGGCTGCGGGCGTTCCACGCGGTGGTGCCTGAGTTGCTCGCCGAGTTCCGGCCACAGGTGCTGGTGACCCAGCATGGCGCGGACACGCACTTCGAGGACCCACTGGCGCATCTGGCGGTGTCGCTGGACGCGCAGCGGTTGGTGCAGGAGGCGTGCCACTCGCTGGCGCACGAGTACGCCGACGGGCGCTGGGTCGCGCTGGGTGGTGGCGGGTACGCGGTGGTGGAGGTGGTGCCGCGGTCCTGGACGCATCTCACGGCGATCGCCGCGGGGCGGCCGATCCCGCCGACGGCCGAGGTGCCTGAGGAGTGGCGGGCTGAGGTGTACGCGCGGACCCGGCAGCCCGGGCCTCGGCGGATGACGGACGGCGTGGTGCCGGAATGGAAGGACTGGGACTCCGGCTACGATCCGGCGGACCGACTGGACCAAGCGGTGCTGGCGACGCGGCGGGCGGTGTTCCCGTTGCGGGGGTTGCTGCCGTAGGGGTGGGGTTCGTACCTCCCGCCTTCTAAGGGCTGCCAGGGGCACGGAGCGTACGCGTGGTTACGCCGACTGTGCGGTGCTTTCGGGGTTTTGACGGTTATCGGGGCGCGAGTGCGGCAGCATCGCAGCGTGTTGAGCACCGGCGCCTTGCGTGCCCATCTGCTGGCGGCCCGGCTGGCCGGGCCCGTGGCCACTTCGCGGGAGGCCAGCCTGCGAAGCTATCGGCTGTTCGCGGCCCGGGACCCACGGGTGCTGCTCGGGCTCGACCCGGAGCGGGACTGGGGGGCCGGGGACCTGCTCGCGCTGATGGCCGACCGGTGCGGGGTCTCGGCCGATCCCCGGCACACCACCGGGCCTGACGTGATCGACCCGGACCGGACGCTCGCCGGGCTCGACGCGTTCGCGGGGAGGCTGGCCGCGGTGGCGGAACGTCGCGCTCCGGTGCTCCTGGGGACCGGTCATCCGCACCGGCTCCTGGGCTTCTACGCCGCGTTGGCAGACGCTTTGTCGGCGGCGGGCTGTGCTGTGCTCACCCCAGCGGAGGGTATCTCTGTCGACATAACGACCCGGTTCGGTCTACGCACCTACAACCTTGCCTACGTACGAAGAGTCGCGTTGGTGTGCGAAGGCGGCGGCCGGAGCCCGAGTTGTGCGACCGGCGCACATACCCATTCGCCGCTGCCGGTTCGTACCGTTCTGGCCGGTGCCGCGGAGGCTGGCGGGCCGCTGCCCGAGCTGGTGATCGGAGATCACGGATGGGTCTGTGGTGCAGGTCAGCTCGGTATTGAGGCGATCGGCCTGGCGGATACGGATGATCCGGCGCTGTTCGTCGGAGAAGCCGAGGGGCGAGTGTCCGTCGCCGTTCCGCTTGATGACGCTGTGCGGTCCTCTTACTACCGACCGCTTACTCGCTATGTACTCAATCGAGCGTGTCTGTCACGGTAGGCGGCCGATGGCAGCTCCTCTTCCCCACTCGCACCACCCGCCCCTACTCTGGGAGTGAGCGCACAGCGACGAAGAGTCACCGGAAGGGGAAGCCGGTGCCCGTCGCCTGCGGAAGGTTCAGGTGTGTCATGGCTGCTGGCGAGAGGCCTCTCAGTGAGGTTCAGTTCCTGACCGTGGCGGAGGTCGCCTCGGTGATGCGAGTATCCAAGATGACCGTGTACCGCTTGGTGCACAGCGGTCATCTGCCCGCTATCCGGGTGGGGAGGTCCTTCCGAGTCCCGGAGAACGCGGTCCACGAGTACCTTCGCGATTCCTACGTGGGGGTGGAGACGGCCTGATCGGCCACCTCGATTACAGGCTCAGAGCTCGGGCGGGTAGGCTAGGCCGACGTAGGTCGTGTGGGCCCAGTCTGCCCCGCACCAAGTGATGAGAAGTGAGCGAGGGTAGTCGTGGGCTCTGTTATCAAGAAGCGGCGTAAGCGGATGGCCAAGAAGAAGCACCGCAAGCTGCTGAAGCGCACCCGCGTTCAGCGTCGCAACAAGAAGTAAGCGACCGCTGAGTCAGCGCGCTCCGAAGCCCTCCACCGTCAGGTGGAGGGCTTCGGCCGTTTCGGGGACCGCTTTTCCGGTATTCCGGGGCGGCTTTCCGTCACTTCACGCAGCACGCGGTCATCACAGTGCAACATCGACCCGCTACGGTTGCCGACAGAACCTGGGGACCTGGGGTTCGATCCGGCGGAAGGAAGGCGCTGATCTTGGGCAAGGTCGTGCTCGTGACGGGGGTGGCCCGACAACTCGGGGGGCGCTTCGTGCGCCGTATCCAGCGAGATCCCGATGTGGACCGGGTGATCGCCGTGGACGCCGTCCCGCCCGAACACCACCTGGGCGGCGCCGAATTCCTGCGCGCCGACATCCGGCAGCCCACCATCGCCCGGCTGCTCGCCGAGCACGGCGTCGACACCGTGGTCCATATGGACGTGACGGGCACCCCGCTGAGTGGCGGCAGTCGGGCCACGGTCAAGGAGACCAACGTCATAGGCACCATGCAGCTGCTGGGCGCCTGCCAGAAGTCACCCGCGGTCAAGCGCCTCGTGGTCAAGTCCTCCACCCAGGTGTACGGCTCCGCGCCCCGCGATCCCGCTATGTTCACCGAGACCACACCGCCCAAGTCGCTGCCCAGCGGCGGCTTCGCGAAGGACACCGTCGAGGTCGAGGGGTATGTGCGCGGCTTCGCCCGGCGCCGGCCGGATGTGGCGGTGTGCGTCCTGCGCTTCGCCAACATCCTTGGCCCGACCGCGGAGTCCTCGCTCGTCGACTACTTCGCGCTGCCGGTGCTGCCGACCGTGTTCGGCTATGACCCACGGCTGCAGTTCACGCACGAGGACGACGTGATCGACGTACTGGGCCTCGCCTCGCGTGAGCCCGACCGCGGCACGCTCAACAGCGGCACCTTCAACATCGCCGGTGACGGCGTGCTGCTGCTCTCCCAGTGCTCGCGCCGCCTTGGCCGCCCCACGGTGCCGATGCTGCTGCCGGCCGTCAGCTGGGCGGGTGCCGCGCTGCGTACGGTGGGGCTGACGGACTTCTCGCGGGAGCAGCTCAGACTGCTGACCCACGGAAGGGTCGTGTCCACGGTGCAGATGCGCGAGACTCTGGGATTCAAGCCGAAGTACACGACCGCCGAGACCTTCGCGGACTTCGTACGCAGCAGGGGTTCTGGGCTGCTGCCACCGGAGGCCCTGGCGAGGGCCGTCGACCGGGTCGCCGTGCTGCCGTTCGCGGGCGGCGGGCACGCTACGCATTCGACGCAGAGCGCCAACTGAGGAGCGCGGCAACAATGGCGGACGCCAAGGTCATTCCATTCGATGAAGGGGCTGCCGACCGCTCGCGCGGGGGTGCCCCGCGTCCGGGGTCGCGACGCCGCATGCCCGGACGCCGCAAGGGCGAGCCCTCGGCCGTACGGGGCGTGCCGGACGTACCGGCGGCTGAGGCACGTGAGGCGAAGGCCCTGCCGGGCGGTGCGGCGGACCCCGCCGCCCTTCAGGCGGGTCCGGACGGCGCCGGGGCCGCGGCGGGTCCACAGGGTGCGGACGGCGGCTGGGAGCGTCGCGTGGCGGGCGGCCTGGCCTTCCTGCGGCGGCGCCTCACGGGCGACTACGAGGTCGACGAGTTCGGCTATGACCAGGAGCTCACCGAGCAGGTTCTGCTGTCGATGGTGCGGCCCCTGTACGAGAAATACTTCCGCGTCGAGGTGAAGGGCATCGAGAACATCCCGTCGGACGGCGGGGCGTTGATCGTCGCCAACCACTCGGGGACGCTGCCGCTGGACGGGCTGATGCTCCAGGTCGCGGTGCACGACAACCACCCGGACCACCGTCACCTGCGGCTGCTCGCCGCCGATCTTGTCTTTATGCTCCCGGTCGTGAACGAGCTGGCCCGCAAGGCCGGACACACGCTCGCCTGCGCTGACGACGCGCAACGGCTGCTGGAGAGCGGCGAGCTGGTCGGGGTGATGCCGGAGGGCTTCAAGGGCATCGGGAAGCCCTTCAGTGAGCGCTACAAGCTCCAGCGCTTTGGCCGGGGTGGCTTTGTCTCCACGGCGCTGCGGGCGGGCACGCCGATCGTGCCGTGCTCGATCGTGGGCGCGGAGGAGATCTACCCGATGATCGGCAACGCCAAGACGCTGGCGCGGGTGCTGGGCTTTCCGTACTTCCCGATCACGCCGACGTTTCCGTGGCTGGGGCCGCTGGGGGCGGTGCCGCTGCCGACGAAGTGGACGATTCAGTTCGGTGAGCCGATTCCGACGGACGGCTATCCGGCGGAGGCGGCGGAGGACCCGATGCTGATGTTCAATCTGACGGACCAGGTGCGGGAGCAGATTCAGCACACGCTGTACAAGCTGCTGGTGCAGCGGCGGTCGGTGTTCTTCTGAGGACGGCTGAACGCGCCGCTGAGGACGGCGAAAGGGGTGGTGCTCTCATCGAGAGCACCACCCCTTTCGGGTGCGGTCCGTAGCTAGCCCTGGTCCTCGGCCTCCAGGCCCAGGCCCGGGATCAGGTCCGGGAGCAGGGGCGGGATGGTGACGTCGGGGGCGGGGCCAGAACCCGACTCGCCCTTGTTGTCGCCGTCGTCGGACGGGGTGGGGGACGTCTCGTCCTCGGGCGGGTTGAGCAGGCCGCCCGTACCGCCGCCGATGAGCCCGTCGTCCTGCTGGGCGCCCGAGCTGTCGGGCGTCGGTCGACTGCTGCCGCCGGGCTTGTCGGTGCCGGACCCGGGAGTGGCTCCGTCGGACGCGGCGCCGGACCCGGAGGAGCTGGGTGGCCGGGAGCTGTCCTGCTCGCCCGGGGCGCCAGGGCTCCGCTGGCCCGGGCGCTCGGAGCCGCGCTGCTTGTCGTCCGGAGACAACGGCAGCCCGGACTGCAGCGGACCGACCTCTGCGTCTATGGCGTCGAAGACCGAGCTCACTTCTTGACTGACGTCGGTGAGCTGGATGGGCAGTCGGTCGCGCAGGGCCGTCCAACTGTCCCGGTGCGAGCGGGAGAAGGACTCCAGTGACTGGAGCGGGCCCATGGCGCCGTCGCGTTCGTGCGCTTCGTGGAGCAGTCGGTGGCCCTCGGCGGCGTTGTGCCGCATGCCGGACAGGGCGCGCCTGATCTCGCCGACGGATTCGTGGTCCAGCGAGCCGGAGCGGCCGCGCTCCATGAGACGGCGGGCCTCGTGCAGCCGCGTGGAGGCCTGGTCGAGGTGGAGCTCGCCGCGTGAGGAGTCACTGCCGGCCAGGCCGAGCTTGAAGTCCTCCATGCCGCGCTTGAGGCCGTACAGCGAGTCGCCTGGCAGGGCGTCGGAGCTGGCGGCGGCCACACCGCCGAAGGAACCCGCGGCGACGCCGATGGTGAGCCCGCCCGCGGCTAGGCCCTTGGACAGGCGGGAGCGTGGCCGCAGTTTGCCCAGGGGACTGGCTCGGTGGGCGCCCTTACGGGACCGCTGTTCGGGAACTGAGGCCTCGCCGCCCGGCACCGCGCCTTCCTGCAGCATGGCCTCCATGGCGGCCACCAGCTGCGCCCGCTGGACGACCTTGACCTCGGGGTCCAGCTCAGGTTTTGGTCGCTCGCCGATATCGGCCGCCAGGGCCACCAGTCTGTTCCGCTCGGCCTCTTCGGAGGAGCGGGGGACTGCTGACTGTTCGGCCGCCGCGCCCTGGTCGGACTGTTCCTCCAGGGCCTGGGCGAAGGCGTTCGCCCGCCGGTGTGCCGAAACATTCGCGATCACGGGCGGCACCTCCTCTCGTCATGACGTCCGACTCCCCAGGGGGTCCTGAGGGTTGCACGTCCTGAAGCACAGCCACACGATCGAGTGAGCGGCAGCGGGCAGGGTGCGACCACAGGGAGCCTGCATCCCACACAACGACCGTCGCGGCACTTGGGTTACGGACGGAAGATGATCGGACCGCTTTCGCAATCGACTCGTGACTCATGGCGAGTTGGCGGTCGCGGTACGTCGCCGGGCGGGTTGCCCGGCGAGCCTACCGGGCATCGTCCGGCAGCAGCCGGGCGAGGGTGCGGACGGCGCGGTACTGCAGGGTCTTGATCGCGCCTTCGTTCTTGCCCATCACGCGGGCGGTCTCGGCGACCGAGAGCCCCTGCAGGAAGCGCAAGGTCACGCACTCCTGCTGCTGCGGATTCAGCCGTCGTACGGCCTCCAGGAGGGCGGCGTTGGAGAGGGACTCCAGTACGGAGTCCTCGGGGCTGCGCTCGACTTCGTTGGCGTCGAGCATCTCGCCGGTGGTCACTTCGAGTCGGAAACGGCTCGACTTGAAGTGGTCGGCGACCAGATTGCGGGCGATCGTGACCAGCCAGGCGCCGAAGTCGCGCCCCTGCCAGGTGAAGGTGCCGATCCTGCGCAGGGCGCGCAGGAAGGTCTCGCTGGTCAGGTCCTCGGCGGTGGCCTTGCCCCCGACGCGGTAGTAGATGTAGCGGTACACGGTGTCGCTGTACTGGTCGTACAGCCGCCCGAAGGCGTCGGTCTCACCGGCCTGGGCGCGCTCGACCAGGTCCATCATGCGGGCGCTGTCGCTGTCCGCGGCGGGGCGGCGGGCGGCGGTGGACGAGCCTGCGGCTTGGCGGGTTCGTCTGCCGACTGCCGCGGTGTTCTCGGCCAGGGCATAGCAGGGGCCGACAGGTGCAGGGACGGCGAAGGCGGGGACGGCGTACGCGGTGGGGACGAAGCCGCGCAAGCGGTCGATGACCGTTGCGCGCAGCGTAGCCAGGCCCGAGGCGTCAACCCCGACGTGTGGGTACACGGGACTCCCAGAGGCAGAGCTTCCATCACGTTCAGTGCGGGACCGATCACGCGTCGTGGCAACGTGTGGGGTCCTGTGTGCGTCTGAGGAGAATAACGCTTCGTACAGGCAGTGCTACACCCAGTTGCTCAAATCATCGATTACGTCTCTTCTGTTACCGATCCATGCCGCTTTAAGTATCGGAGAGTGAGCGGATGTTGATCGGATTAGACCGTGATCTGTCTGGGTGCGGGGCGTGTTGTGGCCGAGTCCGCTGAAGGGGACTGACGGGGCAGGGGTGCGGGTAAGAGCACCGGAATTGCCTGCATGGCCCTGCATGGCCTGTGCGGGCCCGCGTTGGCCTGTGCGAGTCAGTGGCGGCGGCGGTGTACGGCGATGGCCGCCGCCGTACCGCCCGCGAGCGCGCCGACGCCGGCCGCGGCGGGGATGCCGACCTTGGCCGCCTTGCGGCCCGTGCGGTAGTCGCGCAGCCGCCAGTCCCGTTCGCGCGCGTGCTTGCGCAGCTTGCTGTCCGGGTTGATCGCGTACGGATGCCCGACCAGGGACAGCATCGGGATGTCGTTGTGCGAGTCGCTGTACGCCGCGCACCGAGCCAGGTCGAGGCCCTCGGCCGCGGCCAGGGCGCGTACCGCCTCGGCCTTGGCGGGGCCGTGCAGCGGCTCACCCACCAGCTTGCCCGTGTACACGCCGTCGATGGACTCGGCGACCGTGCCGAGCGCACCCGTCAGCCCCAGACGGCGGGCGATAATCGTCGCGGTCTCCACGGGGGCGGCGGTGACCAGCCAGACTCGCTGGCCCGCGTCCAGGTGGGCCTGGGCCAGGGCGCGGGTGCCCGGCCAGATGCGCTCGGCCATGTACTCGTCGTAGATCTCCTCGCCGATGGACATCAGTTCGGCGACGCGGTGACCTCTGACGATGGACAGCGCGCTGTCGCGGGCGTCCTGCATGTGCTCGGGGTCCTCGACACCGGCCAGCCGGAACCACGCCTGCTGCCAGGCGAACTTGGTCAGCTCGCGGCGCTGGAAGAACTTGCGTTTGTACAGGCCGCGACCGAAGTGGAAGATCGCGGCGCCCTGCATCACGGTGTTGTCGAGGTCGAAGAAGGCGGCGGCCTTGTCGTCACCGACGACGGGGAACTCCGGCGCGCGCTCCGCGTCCTGGGCCTCGTCGGGTGCGACGGCGGGCCCGGGTTCCTCCAGTTCGAGCACTTCCTGCGACGACTTGCGCGCTGCCTCTGCCGAGGCCTCGCCTGCCAGAACGCTTCGCGCGGTGGCGGAGCGCCTACGGGGAGTGAGCCATCCGAGAGCGGCCATGGCGTGAGCATAGCCAGTCTGTTCGGCAGAACCGGGGTCATAGGGGTGCGAAGGCTGTGAACAGTCCGCTACGGCGGCGTTAAGGAGCCACTCGGCGGCGGGCCGCGCCCCGGTCGCGGAGGACTGGAATCCGCCGTGTGGGGCCTGAGCGGGGGTCCCGGGATCGGTGCGGGCGCGCGAGAATGGGCGGTATGAGCCCCATTTTCCGCCGCGCGGGCAAGAGCGCGGACACGAAGAAGCCTGCGGACCGCCTCGTCACGCTGATCGGCAAGCCGGACTGCCACCTGTGTGAAACGGCACAGGGAGTGATCGAGAAGGTCTGTGGCGAGACGGGAGCCGCCTGGGAGATCAAGGACATCACGCAGGACGAGGAGCTGTACCGCAGGTACTGGGAGCAGATCCCGGTGGTGTTGGTGGACGGTGAACAGCACGACTTCTGGCGGGTCAACGAGGACCGCCTGAGACGTGCGCTGTCCGCGTGACGCTGCTCACGGGGAGAGCTGGTCGCCGCGGCCATCCGTTGAGGAATGGCGATGGCGAGCGGCCGGGTCCGCGAGAGCGGCGCCGGTTTAGGCGTAAAAGACAGCTACGATCGGGGGCGGTTTTGGTCTTGGGGGCAGGAAATCGTGAGGAGTGTGGGCGGTCTTGTCCCCTTTGGGTATCCAACGTGGCCGTCCGTGTGGTGGTTCCACGATGGCGCATAAGCAGCGCGTGACCCCGGTCACTTTGGCCGGACAAAGCGGACACAATCTTTGTGCACGCGTTCACAAAGACATAGCCTGCATTCGACGGGGCGGTCTTGGGACAAGCGACCGCCCGCAGCCCCGCTCTACCCGCAGGAGCACCGTGGCAACTGGCCGAACTCACCGACCGGCGACCCGCAGCCGAGGGATTCCCGAGGCCACCGTCGCCCGGCTTCCGCTGTACCTCCGCGCCCTGACCGCACTGTCGGAGCGTTCGGTACCCACGGTCTCCTCCGAAGAGCTCGCGACCGCCGCGGGGGTCAACTCCGCGAAGCTGCGTAAGGATTTCTCCTACCTCGGGTCGTACGGAACCCGCGGCGTGGGGTACGACGTCGAGTACCTCGTCTACCAGATCTCCCGCGAACTGGGCCTGACCCAGGACTGGCCGGTTGTGATCGTCGGTATCGGTAACCTCGGCGCCGCGCTGGCCAATTACGGCGGTTTCGCCTCCCGTGGCTTCCGGGTCGCCGCGCTGATCGACGCCGATCCGGCGATGGCGGGAAAGCCCGTGGCGGGCATGCCGGTGCAGCACTCCGATGACCTGGAGAAGATCATCCAGAGCAACGGTGTCTCCATCGGCGTCATCGCCACCCCAGCCGGAGCGGCCCAGCCGGTCTGTGACCGACTGGTCGCGGCCGGTGTCACCTCCATCCTGAACTTCGCGCCGACCGTCCTCCAGGTTCCGGACGGTGTGGACGTACGCAAGGTCGACCTCTCGATCGAGCTGCAGATCCTCGCCTTCCACGAGCAGCGCAAGGCCGGCGAGGAAGCCGACGCCATCGCGGCGACCGCGGCCGCGGCCGACGCCGTGGTCGTACCCGCGGCCGACTCCGTACCGCCGCCCGCCACGCGCGGCGAGACGGCCGCTGACGCCGACGCCGACGCCGCCGACCGGAAGGGACCCGACGGGGATGTCCCCGCCGTGATGCCGGCATGAGTCTTCTCGTCGTCGGGCTGAGCCACCGCAGCGCCCCCGTGAGCGTCCTGGAGCGGGCCGCGCTCGCCGCGGACGCCCAGGTGAAGCTGCTGCAGGACGCGGTCGCCGCCGAGCCGACCGCCGAGGTCGCGCTGCTCGCCACCTGCAACCGCATCGAGCTGTACGCCGACGTGGACAAGTTCCACGCGGGCGTCGCCGAGCTCTCCACCCTGCTCTCGCAGCACAGCGGGGTCGGGCTCGAGGAGCTCACTCCCTATCTCTATGTGCACTACGAGGACCGCGCCGTCCACCACCTGTTCTCGGTGGCCTGCGGGCTGGACTCGATGGTCGTCGGCGAGGGCCAGGTACTCGGCCAGATCAAGGACTCGCTCGCCCGGGCGCAGGACCAGCACACCGCGGGCCGCCTGCTGAACGACCTCTTCCAGCAGGCGCTGCGGGTCGGCAAGCGCGCGCACTCCGAGACCGGGATCGACCGGGCCGGGCAGTCGCTCGTCACCTTCGGCCTGGAGCAGCTCGCGGCGGGAGTCCCCGTCGAGAGCTGGGCGGAGGGCAAGCGGGTCCTGGTGATCGGCGCGGGCTCGATGTCCTCGCTCGCGGCGGCGACGCTGGCGCGGGTCGGGGTCGCCGAAGTGATCGTCGCCAACCGGACCCTGGAGCGGGCCGAGCGGCTGGCGCGGACGCTCGCCGACGGCGGCCTCGGCGTCGCCAGGGCCGTGGCGATGGAGTCCGTTCCGGACGAACTGACACGAGTCGATGTGGCCGTCTCCTGCACCGGGGCCACCGGCCTGGTGCTGACCGCGGACGCCGTCGC
>NZ_WHOM01000056.1 GCF_009739465.1 Streptomyces apocyni | reverse complement strand
GTGCTCGCCGACGGCGACCACTGCTTGCCCCGCTTGCCCGCGTCCATCGCCTCGTTGGCCAGCCGGTCCGCGTGCTTGTTCTCCCCACGCGGAATCCACTGGTACGTCACCTGCGCGGGGGAAAAGACCCGCGCGGCCTCGGCGGCCAGTGGCTTCATGTCCGGGTGCTTGATCTTCCAGCGGCCCGACATCTGCTCGACGACCAGCTTGGAGTCCATCCGGACGTGGATCTCAGCCTCGGGGTCGAGGGCCTTCGCCGCCTTCAGACCGGCGACCAGGCCCTTGTACTCGGCGACGTTGTTCGTGGCGACCCCGATGTACTCGGCGGCCTCGGCCAGCGCCTCACCCGACACCGGGTCGATGACGACAGCGCCATAGCCCGCGGGCCCCGGGTTGCCCCGGGACCCGCCGTCCGCCTCGACGATGAACTTCCGCATTACAGGCCGGACTCCGACGTACGGACCAGAATGCGGCGGCAGTTCTCGCAGCGCAGCACCGCGTCCCGGGCCGCGGCCTTGACCTCGTTGACCTCGGTGATGTTCAGCTCCAGCTGGCAGCCCTCGCAGCGCCGCTGGTAGAGGCGGGCCGCGCCGACGCCGCCCTGCTGCTCGCGGAGCTTCTCGTACAGCTTCAGCAGGTCGGCCGGGACCGAACCCGCGACGACCTCGCGCTCCTTGGTGACCGCGGCGGCCTCACCGTCCAGCTCCTGGTACGCGGCCGTCCTGCGCTCCGTCGCGCTGTCGATCTTCGACTGGACGGAGGAGACCCGCTCGGTCAGCTCGGAGACCCGCTCCTGCGCGGACTCGCGGCGCTCCATGATCTCGAGCACCACGTCCTCCAGGTTGCCCTGGCGCTTGGCGAGCGAGGTGATCTCGTGCTGCAGGTTCTCCAGGTCCTTGGGCGAGGTGATCGCGCCGGAGTCCAGCCGCTGCTGGTCGCGGGCCGCGCGCTGCCGCACCTGGTCCACGTCCTGCTCCGCCTTGGTCTGCTCGCGGGCGCAGTCGCTTTCCTCGGTCTGCGCGGCCACCAGCAGGTCGCGCAGCTGGGTGAGGTCCTTGTTCAGCGACTCGATCTCGGCGTGCTCGGGCAGCGACTCGCGCTTGTGCGCGAGCTGCGACAGACGGACGTCGAGGGCCTGGACGTCGAGAAGTCGGATCTGGTCGGCGGGCTCGGCGTTCAGTTGGGGGCTCCAGATGAAGAAGAAGGGGAAGAGGACACAGTAAAGGTGGACGCGGCGTGGGCGGTCCAGGGGTCGGTGGCCGTCGTCGACACATGGACCCGCAGGTCCCAGGCGTGCCGGTCGGAGATCTCGTCGAGCTGCGCGGCGGCCTGCTCGCACCAGGGCCACTCGGTGGCCCAGTGGGCGGCGTCGAGCAGCGCCAGCGGGGAGTGCTGGGTCGCCTCGGAGGCCGGGTGGTGGCGCAGGTCCGCGGTCAGGAACGCGTCCACGCCCGCCGCCCGTACGGCGCCGAAGAGGCTGTCGCCCGAGCCGCCGCTGACCGCGACCGTACGGATCAGGGCGTCCGGGTCGCCCGCGGCGCGGATGCCCTGCGCGGTGGCGGGCAGCCGCTTCGCCGCGTACGTGGCCAGCTCCCGCAGCGGCAGCGGGTGGTCGAGCTCGCAGATCCGGCCGAGGCCTCGGCGGCCGTTCGGGTCCGAGGTGTCGGGGACGAGCGGGCCGACGATCCGCAGGTCAAGGGCGCCCGCGAGAGCGTCGGACACGCCGGGGTCGGCGGTGTCGGCGTTGGTGTGGGCGACGTGCAGCGCGATGTCGTTCTTGATCAGGTCGTGGACGACACGGCCCTTGAAGTGTGAGGCCGCGACGGTCGTCGTACCGCGCAGATAGAGCGGGTGGTGGGTGACCAGCAGATCGGCACTGAGCCGTACCGCCTCGTCGACGATCTCCTGGACCGGGTCGACGGCGAACAGCACACGGGAGACCTGGGCGTCCGGATCTCCGCAGACCGTCCCGACGGCGTCCCATTCCTCGGCCCGCTCGGGGGGCCACAGGGCATCTAGCGCGGCGATGACTTCAGACAGGCGGGGCACGCAGGCAAGGCTACCGCCAGATGGGGCGGCTGCCGGAATCGCTTCCTGGCCCGCCGGGGGGTGGACGCTCGCCGCGCGGGCGGTACCCGGGTGCGCCTACCGTGGACGCATGACCGAGCCCGCGCCCGTACAGGTCCTGAGCCCCGCCGCGGGGGACGCCTGGCGGGTCGGCCAGGATGTGTGCGTCACCTGGCGGCTCACCGGGACGACCGGGGCCACCGGGACGACCGGGGCCACCGGGCACCCCTGCGACATCGTCCTCGTGCGTGGGGAGGGCGCCCAGCTCGAAGGGGTCGCCGAGCTGGCGGTCGGCGTGGACCCTGGCGATCTGTCGACATGGGTGACCGTGCCCGACGTACCGCTGGGCGACGACTACGCGGTGGCGCTCACATCGAGCGAGCCGATGACCGTGTACAGCGGGCGGCTGACGATCGTCCGCTGACGTGCGTCGACCTGCGCTGACGTGCGTCGACCCATGCTGACGTGCGCCGACGTCCGTCAGCCGCGCAGGGCGCGCCGGGCCGAGTCGAGTGCGCTGGCGTCCGGACGGTTGAGGGGGAGCTTGCCGAGGACGCGTGCGAGGCCGCAGGTGTTGCTGAGCCCTGAGTAGACCAGCCCCGCGGCCACCCCGGCGGACAGCAGCCGGGCGCGCGGTGCGCGCCGTCCGAGCGCCAGCCCGAGCAGCACCAGCGACCCGGCGGTGAAGCGCACTTGGCGGTCCATGGCCCACACGGCGCGCTCGGGGTGCGGAGCGGTGGCGACGGGAAGCCCGGTGGCCCGCCACGCGTCGGTTCCGCCCGCCAGGGTGCGGGCCCGTACGCCCGCGAAGGTCAGCCGCTCGCGTGCGATGCCCGCGCGCTGGCCGGTGGCGCAGACGACGACCAGTTCGCATGCCGTGGCGGCCGTACGCAGCTCGGGCAGCAGTGCGTCCAGGCTCTCCAGCGGCACGCAGATCGCGCCGGGTACATGGCCGGTGGCGTACTCACCGGGGGTGCGGACGTCGACGACGACCGTCTTGGCGGTGTCGCGGGCGTCGAGTTCGGCGGGGGTGAACGTCATGGCTGGTGCTCTCCGGATGTGCCGTGGGGGTGTCGCGCGTAGATCCGCCGACCTAGTATCGCCGGACCGTAACTTCTGAGCTACTGTCAGGCGCCTCAGAGGGGCCGGACAGTTGGGTGCATTCTCGACACTGAGGACGGGACATGACTGCTGATCCTTCCGCGCTCCCCGTGGCCGACCCCGACGACGTGAGCTCGAACACCTCCGGAAACCGGCCGTTCAAGGACGTGGTGGCGACGCGGATGTCGCGTCGTGCCGCGCTGCGTGGCGGCACCGCGGCCGCCGTCGGGTTCATGGCGCTCGGAGCGACCCAGGCGGCCGCGGCGGCGGAGCCCGGCAAGGCGGCCGCTGGCCGTGGACCCCATCACGGGGGCGGCCACAGACCGCTGCTCGGCTTCAAGCCGGTCCCCCTCCATGACGTCGATCAGCTGACCGTCCCCGAGGGCTACGAGGCGCAGGTGCTCATCCCGTGGGGCACCCCGATCCGGCCGGGCGGCCCGCAGTGGCACAAGGACGCCTCCAACACCGCCGCCGAGCAGGCCCAGCAGCTCGGCATGAACCACGACGGTATGCACTTCTTCCCGCTGGGGCACGGCAGAAGAGGCAGCCAGCGCGGCATGCTCGTGCTCAACCACGAGTACGTGGACCAGGCGCTGCTCTTCCCCGACGGCCCCGCCGACATGACGCCCGAGAAGGTGGAAAAGGCGCTCGCCGCCCATGGCGTCAGCATCGTCGAGGTCGCGAGGAAGGCGGACGGTTCCTGGGAACGCGTCGCCTCCCGCCGGGCCCGCAAGGTGCATGGCGCGACCCCGGTCACCTTCTCCGGTCCTGTCCCCGCGCACCACCCCGAGCTCCAGGCCAACAACCCGCCCATGGGCACGCTCAACAACTGCTCGATGGGCGTCACCCCCTGGGGGACGTATCTGGCCTGCGAGGAGAACTGGAACTCCTACTTCGGCACCGAGGACGCCTCCTGGCAGCCCACCGAGGCGCAGGCCCGGTACGGCCTGAACACGTTCGGCTTCGGCTACCGCTGGCACCTCGCCAGCCCGCGCTGGGACGTGGCCGTCAACGGCAAGGAGGCCAATCGTTTCGGCTGGGTTGTCGAGATCGACCCGATGAACCCCCGGCACACCCCCGTCAAGCGCACCGCCCTGGGCCGGATCAAGCACGAGGGCTGCGTCACCACCGAGTGCCGTGGCCGGGTCGTCGGCTACATGGGCGATGACCAGAACGGCGACTACATCTACAAGTTCGTCGGCAGGCGGCCGTGGCGCAGCTACCGGCGTGGCCAGAGCCCCCTCGACGACGGCACGCTCTACGTCGCCCGCTTCGACGACGACGGCAAGGGCTGCTGGCTGCCGCTGGTGTTCGGCAAGGGCCCGCTGACGGCCGCAGGAGGCTGGAAGGACCAGGCCGACGTCCTGCTCCGTACCCGCGAGGCGGCGGACGCCCTCGGCGCGACCCCGATGGACCGTCCGGAATGGCTCGCCGTCAACCCGAAGAACAAGGACGTCTACTGCACCCTCACCAACGGCAGCGGCGAGGGCGGCGCGGCCAACCCTCGTACCCCCAACCCGTACGGGCACATCATCCGCTGGCGGGAGAACGGCGGGGACAACACGGCCACCGCCTTCTGCTGGGACATCTTCCAGCTCGCCGGTGACCCGGCGTACGACGACGCGGTCGACCTGACCGAGGAGACCATGTTCGGCTCGCCCGACGGCCTCTGGTTCGACGCCGACGCCCGGCTGTGGATCCAGACCGACATCTCCAACTCCGCGCAGAACCTGCCGCAGAAGGGATACGACCGGCTCGGCAACAACGCCATGCTGGCCGCTGACCCGAGGACCGGCGAGATCCGCCGCTTCCTGGTCGGGCCGCGCGGCTGTGAGATCACCGGTGTGGTCACCACACCGGACCAGCGGACGATGTTCGTCAACATCCAGCATCCGGGCGAGGCCACCGTCGCCTGGGGCGCGCCGACCCCGGAGAATCCGCGGGCGGTCAGCAACTGGCCGGACTACGACCCCGATGGCCGTCCGCGCTCGGCCACCGTGGTGATCCGCAGGACGGACGGCGGGAAGATCGGCGCCTGAGCCCTGGAGAGCGTGGCCCCCGCCGCCCGAGTGGATTCGGGAGGCGGGGGCCACGCGCGTGTCAGGCGCTGATCGGCACGGCCGTACCCGAGACATGGACCCGCGGGTCGCCCGCCCGCAGCGTCACCGTCAGCTCGCCCGGGCGCCCCATGTCCTCGCCCTGGTGCAGCGTGAGCACCGCCTCTTCCTTCGCCAGGCCGAGTTCGCGCGCGTACGCCCCGAACGCGGCCGCGGCGGCACCGGTGGCCGGGTCCTCGACCACGCCGCCCACCGGGAACGGGTCACGGACGTGGAACACGGACTCCGAGGCCCGGTACACCAGTTGCAGGGTGGTCAGGTTCAGCCGCCGCATCAACGCCTCAAGGCGGTCGAAGTCGTACGACAGGTCCGCCAGCCGCTCCCGGGTACCCGCCGCGATGACCAGGTGGCTGGCGCCCGCGAACGCGATGCGCGGCGGCAGCGCCGGGTCCAGGTCGGCGGCGGGCCAGTCCAGGGCGGCCAGCGCCTCGGTGAGGTCGGCGTCGTCGACCGGCTTGACCTGGGGTTCGACGCTGCTCAGCGTGGCCCGCAGCGCGCCGTTCACCTCGGCGACGGTCACCGGGACGGTCCCGGCCGGGGTCGCGAAGAGGTAGTCGCCGGGTCCGCCCGCGTGCTCGGCCAGCGCCACCGATGTGGCCACGGTGGCGTGCCCGCAGAAGGAGACCTCCGCCTTCGGGCTGAAGAACCGCAGCGTGTACGCGCGGCCGGTTTGGCCGCCCAGCCCCTCGGGCGGCGCCGTGAGGAACGCCGACTCGCTGTAGCCGAGTTCGGCCGCGATACCGAGCATCGCCGCGTCGTCGAGCCCGGACGCGTCCAGGACGACTCCGGCGGGGTTGCCGCCGTCCGGGTCGCTGGAGAAGGCGGTGTAGCGCAGGATCTCGGTGCTGTTCTGTGTCATGCCCGCACCTAACCATGGTGCTGGCTCACGCATTCCCTGACGTCAGCCCCGCCCGATGTACGGCATGTTGGTGGCCATCACGGTCGCGAACTGCACGTTGGCCTCCAGCGGCAGTTCCGCCATGTGCCGTACGGTGCGCGCCACATCGGCCACGTCCATCACCGGCTCCACGGCCAGCTGACCGTTCGCCTGGAGGATGCCCTGCCGCATCCGCTCGGTCATGTCGGTGGCGGCGTTGCCGATGTCGATCTGGCTGGCGGCGATGCGGTACGGGCGACCGTCCAGGGACAGGGACTTCGTCAGGCCCGTCATGGCGTGCTTGGTCGCGGTGTACGCGACCGACTGCGGGCGCGGCACATGGGCGGAGATCGAACCGTTGTTGATGATCCGCCCGCCCTGCGGGTCCTGGTTCTTCATCTGCCGGAACGCGGCCTGGGCGCAGAGGAAGGCGCCGTTGAGGTTGGTGTCGACGACGTGCCGCCACGCGTCGTAGTCGAGGTCCTCCAGCGGTACACCGCCGGGGCCGAACGTGCCCGCGTTGTTGAAGAGCAGGTCAAGGTGGCCGAATCGTTCACGCGCGGTGGCGAAGAGGGCGGCCACCTCGTCCTGCCGCACCACGTCGGTGCGTACGCAGCACACCTCACCGGCACCGGCACCGGCACCGGTACCGGCACTGGCGTCGGCACCGGCTTCGGCGGCCGCGGCTTTCGCCAGGGCCGCGGACTCCTCCAGCGTCTCGACGCGGCGCCCGGCGAGAGCCAGCGACCAGCCGCCGCGCGCCAGCTCCACCGCGACCGCCCGGCCGATACCGGAGCCCGCTCCCGTCACTACCGCCGTCTTCGTCCGCAGATCACTCATGAGCCGCAGCGTACCCACCTGGCGGTTACCGCCCTACCCTTCGCCCGGGTAGCGCACCCCGATCCGCTCCCGGACCGCGTCCAGGGTGCGCATGACCGCGAGCGTGCTCTCCCACGGGACCATCGGCGACTGGGTCTCCCCCGCGCGCAGGCAGCGCATCACCTCGGCCGCCTCGTGCCGGAGGGAGTCGCGGGGGCCCTCGCCGGTGAACACCTCCGGCTCGTGGCCAGGCCGGTGCAGGACGAGGCGGTCAGGGAAGAAGAAGCCGTCCGGGAGGTCGAGCCGGCCCTTGGTGCCGGTCACCGAGGCGGAAACCGGAGTCCCGCCTTCTATAGAGCAGTGCAACACGGCGTGAGCACCGCTCTCCCAAGAGAGCAGCATTCCCGTTTGGAGATCGATGCTCTCTTCCGAGAGCGTCGCACTCGCCGCCACGGCGGACGGCTCCCCGAGCAGGAGCTGAGCGAACGACACCGGATAGACCCCCAGGTCGAGCAGCGCACCCCCGCCCTGCGCCGGGTCCCGCAGACGGTGCCCCTGGGCGAACGGACCCGCGAGCCCGAAGTCCGCGTGAACCGTGCGGACGTCCCCGATCGCGCCGCCGCGCACCAGCGCGGTCAGCCGCCGGATCAGCGGATGGCAGTACATCCACATCGCTTCCATCAGGAAGCGGTCGTGCCGCTCGGCCAGTGCGATCAGCTCCGCCGCCTCCCGCGCGTTGAGCGTGAACGCCTTCTCGCACAGGACCGCGCGCCCTGCCTCCAGACACATTCCGGCCGCCACCCGGTGCGTCGAGTGCGGAGTGGCGACGTACACCACATCCACGGCGTCATCTGCCGCGAGCGCGGCCCAGTCGCCGTACGCCCGCTCGATCCCGAACCGCCCGGCGAACGCCCCCGCCGCCCGCTCGGTACGCGAGCCGACCGCCACGACCTGGGCATCCTCGCCCATCGTCAGCAACTCCGCCGTGAACCGCTCGGCGATCCAGCCGGTCCCCAGCACACCCCACCGCACCTGCCCCATACCTGTTCCCCACCTGTCCCTTGATCGGGTTCGCCGGTCCTGCGGCCGCACTCGAACATATGGTCTCGGCCACCGTGGTCAAGCTGAGAACATAGGGGCAGACGTGACCCACAGGGGAGGGCTAATGCCGAAGCGCGGCAAACAGGGAACAGCCGTGCCTACGGCGCCTTCGACCACCCCGGCCGTCACCGCCGCCGCCCGGCGCCGTACCGCCCGGACCGGCCTGCTCGTCACCCTGGTGCTCGGTGGCCTGACCGCTATGCCGCCGCTCTCCATGGACATGTATCTCCCGGCCCTGCCGGAAGTCACCCGCTCGCTGAGCGCGCCCGCCGCGACCGTGCAGCTCACGCTCACCGCCTGCCTCGCGGGGATGGCGCTCGGCCAGCTCGTCGTCGGTCCGATGAGTGACAAGTGGGGGCGCCGTCGCCCGCTTCTGGCCGGACTGCTCATCTACATACTCGCCACCGCGATCTGCGCCTTCGCCCCCACCGTCGAACTGCTCATCGGCTTCCGGCTGCTTCAGGGCCTGGCGGGCTCGGCCGGGATCGTCATCGCTCGCGCGGTCGTCCGCGACCTCTACGACGGCATGGAGATGGCCAGATTCTTCTCCACGCTGATGCTCATATCCGGCGTCGCGCCCATCATCGCGCCGCTGATCGGCGGCCAGGTCCTGCGCGTCACCGACTGGCGCGGCGTCTTCTACGTCCTCACCGGGATCGGCATCGCGCTGACCGTCCTGGTCTGGCGCAAGCTGCCGGAGACCCTGGCGCCCGAAGCCCGGCAGGACGGCGGTGTCGGCGCGGCGCTGCGCACCATGCGCGGACTGCTCTCGGACCGGGTCTTCACCGGCTACACGCTGGCCGGTGGCTTCGCGTTCGCCGCGCTCTTCGCGTATATCTCCGCCTCGCCGTTCGTGATCCAGGAGATCTACGGGGCGTCGCCGCAGACCTTCTCGCTGCTCTTCGGCATCAACTCGGTCGGGCTGATCGTGGCCGGGCAGATCAACGGCAAGGTACTGGTCGGCCGGGTCAGTCTGGACAAGGTGCTCGGCGCGGGGCTCGCGGTGACCACCCTCGCCGCCACCGCGCTGCTGCTGATGGCCAGCGGGGTCTTCGGTGACGTCGGGCTGGTCCCGATGGCGACCGGGCTGTTCTTCCTGATGTCGGCGATGGGCCTGACGCTGCCCAACACCAACGCCCTGGCCCTGATGCGTACCCCGCACGCCGCTGGCTCCGCCTCCGCGCTGATCGGCAGCTCGTCCTTCCTGGTCGGCGCGATCGCCTCGCCGCTCGTCGGGATCGCGGGCGAGGGGACGGCCGTGCCGATGGCGGTGGTGCAGCTGACGAGCGCGCTGGTGGCCGTGGGCTGTTTTGTGGGACTGTGCCGACCTTGGAGCGGAAAGGCGAGCGCGAGCGCGACCGCGACCGCGAAGGTCACGACGGACACTGAGACGGAGGGAGCGGAGCGCTGAGAGCGGCACGACTGCGCAACGGACCCCCGAGCAGGGCCGGACTCGACCCCGAGGAGCTGCGACTGCTCGCGCGGGAGGTGAGCCGACTGCCGGATCACTGGTGCGCGGGCGCCGTCGTCATCGCCGGGCGCGGCCCGGTGATCGCCGTCGAGGAGGCGGTCGGCTGGGCGGTGCGCTACCGGTCCCACGACGAGGAGCTGCCCGAGCACCGCCGGGTGCCGATGGCCACCGGCACCCCCTTCGACCTGGCGTCCCTGACCAAGCTGTTCACCACGGTCGCAGCCGTCCAGCAGGTGGAGCGCGGCAGCCTGGAGCTCGACGCGGGCATCGGCAGGTACGTCCCCGACTTCACGGCCGCCGCCGAGTACGGCCTCACCCTGCGCCAGCTGCTCACCCACACCTCCGGGCTACGGCCCGAACTCCCGCTGTACGACCTCCCGGACCACACCGCCCGCCTCGCGGCGCTGCGCGCCGAGCGGCCGATCGCCGCACCCGGCGCGGGCTACCGCTACTCGGACCTGAACATGCTGCTGGTCCAGCAGGTCCTGGAGCAGGTCACCGGGCAGCGCCTGGACCAGCTCGTACGGGAGGGGATCACCCGGCCGCTGGGCATGCGGCACACCGGCTTCGGCCCCTGCGCGTTCGCCGCCGCCACCGAGGACCAGCGCAGGCCCTGGGCGAAGCTGGACCGTGGCATGGTGCGGGGCACCGTGCACGACGAGAACGCCTTCGCGCTCGGCGGGGTCGCCGGGCACGCCGGGCTGTTCTCGACCGCCCGTGACCTGGCGGTGTTCTGCCGGACCCTGCTGAACGGCGGCACCTACGGCACGGCGCGGATACTCGGCGCCGACCATGTCGACCTCATGCTGCGCGCGCCCGGCCTCGGCTTCCGGGTCGACGAGCCGTGGCTGATGGGCGAGCTGGCGGGCCAGGGCGCGGCCGGGCACGCCGGGTTCACCGGGACCTCGCTGGTCCTGGACCGGGCCACCGATACGTACCTCATCCTGCTGGCCAACACCGTGCACCCGCGCCGGAGACCCCCGGACAGCGCGCCGCGCGCGGCGGCCGCCACCCGGCTCAGCCGCGCCGCTCGTATCCGATGAGGTGCAGCACGTCCTTGCTGTCCGTCCAGCGGAAGACGCCCACGCCGCCCTGGTCGTGACTGGGCAGCCTCAGGCCCGGGGCGAGTGCTCGGGGCTCGCCGGTGGCCAGCCGCACCTCGACCGGCGTTCCGCCGCCGGTGAGCGCGTCGGCCGCGCTACGCGCACCGGTCGCGCCGTAGGCGACGCCCTCGTCGGTGACGGTGGCCAGTGTCAGGGGTTTCGCGCCGTCGTTCTCCTCGAAGCAGTGGCCGGACTTCTCCCACAGGTCGAAGGCGAGATTTCCGGCGACGAGGTAGCGGCCGGTGGGGGAGAGCGTCAGCTCCGGGTAGCGGCCGGGCCTGATCGCGGGCCTGTGGCACTCGGTGGTGATCAGCGCCTTGCCGTTCACCGCGTCGTGCAGCGCCCACACGTCGAGCTTCGCCGCCTCCCGCTTCTCCTCCTTCTCCTTGCTGCCGGGCTTCTTGCTCCACTTGGCGAGGACATGGTCCGCCGTCACCGAGGTCGGCGTCCCGGACCCGGGCTTGGTGCCCTTGGGCGCGACCTTCCGGCCGTGCCAGGCGCCCGGCACCCAGAACTCACCGGCCCCGCTGACCAGGAGCCCCTTGCTGGTCAGGCCGCGTATCTCGGTGAGCTCGCGGCAGTTCTCGCAGCCCTTGGGGTCCTTGAGGTCGGAGCGCTCGACCGGGGTGGTGTCACCGCTGCGAGGGTCGACGAGTGCCGCTCGGGTGGTGCCTTGGCCGATCAGGACGGCGGGGCCAGAGCCGGTCACGCTGGGCGTGCTGGGCCAGGGCAGCTCGACGCGCCGCAGGGAGCCGTCGGCCGCGTCGTACATGTCGAGGGACAGGATCTTGCTGGTCTCGCTCAGCGGGTCGTTGTCGCCGCCGTCGGACTTGCCGTACGACCAGGTGACGAAGTACTGGCGGCGGTCCTTGGTGAGCGCGAACAGCTTGGGGAAGACCCGGGACGGATCGCCGAGCGGCTTCCAGGGCGCGCTGCTCCAGAGCCGCTCGCCGGTCCTGGTGTCCACCGTGCGCAACCGGAAGCGCCGCTCGTCGACCCGCTCCACATAGGCGAGCCGGCCCGCGCCCTGGGCCAGGGTGTTCTCCCGGGCGAGGCCGGATATCTCCCAGCCGCGCTTGGGGTCGTACGCGGCCGGGATGTCGAGCCGGGTCGCCGGGCCTTGGCTGGTCGGCGCGGCCTTCTTCGTCTGGGCGCTGGACGGGGTGGCGTCGTCCTCGTCGGCCGCGCCACCGGCGAAGGCGGCGAGACCGAGCAGCAGCGCCAGGACGACCACACCAGCGACGAGCGTCACGCGCACAATCCTCTGTCTCACTGGTCCCCCCAGGAGCATGACAGTCGGTGGTCACCGGTGGCTTTCTGTGTCCATCGGCGGTCGCCAGCGTAGCAACGCCCCCTGACAACGCAGCAGTTCTCAGACGCCCCAGGTGATGGCACAGGTGGCGCCATAGGTGACGGCACCGGTCGTCGCGGGCCGTGCCGCGCTGACCACCTAGAATTTCCGGGTGAACGTCCCCATGACCCCCGCCGCCCCGGCGGAGACCCTCCGCGCCGCCCTCGCCGGGCTGCTCGCCGGGCTGCCGCCGAAGCAGGCGGCGCAGGCCGTCGAGCGGCTGATCGCCAACTACCGGGGGCGCACCCCGACCGACGCGCCGGTGCTGCGCGACCGCTCGGACGTCGCCGCGTACGCCGCGTACCGGATGCCCGCGACCTTCGAGGCGGTGCGCTCCGCCCTTGCCGCTTTCGCGGAGGCGGTGCCCGAGGGGTGGGAGCCGTCCAGCCATGTCGATGTGGGTGGGGGCACGGGCGCGGCTACCTGGGCGGTGAGCGCGACGTGGGAGTCCGCGCGCCCGGTGACGGTGCTGGACTGGGCGGAGCCCGCGCTCGCGCTGGGCCGTGAACTGGCGGCGGCGAACCCGCTGCTGAGCGAGGTGCTGTGGCAGCGCTCACGGATCGGAGCGGCGCTCTCGATTCCGAGCGCTGATCTCGTCACGGTGTCGTATGTGCTCGGCGAGCTGACCGCGGCCGACCGCGGTTCGGTGGTCGCCGAGGCGGCCCGCGCCGGTCAGGCCGTGGTGATCGTCGAACCCGGCACCCCCGAGGGCTACGCGCGCGTCCTTCAGGCGCGGGACCAGCTCATCGCGGCCGGGCTGCGGATCGCCGCACCCTGCCCGCATGACGCGGGGTGCCCGATCGTGCCGGGCCAGGACTGGTGCCACTTCTCCGCCCGGGTCAGCCGGTCCTCGCTGCACCGGCAGGTCAAGGGCGGCTCACTCCCGTACGAGGACGAGAAGTTCAGCTACGTCGCCGCCACGCAGGGCGAGGTGAGCCCGGTCCAGGCGCGGGTCGTACGCAAGCCGCAGATCCGCAAGGGCCAGGTGCTCCTGGACCTCTGTACCCGTGAACCAGGCCTGACCCGCGACACGGTCACCAAGCGCCACGGCCCCCTGTACCGGGCGGCGCGGGACGCCGAGTGGGGCGACGGGTGGAGCCGGACGGACTGAGGAGCCGGACGGACTGAGACGCCGGACGGGCTGCGAGGCCGGACGGACTGAGGCCTCAGCCCGTCCGGCGTCGGGTCCCGCGACCGGCTAACTCCCCTCCGCCCCGCGCAGCTCCTGGGTGCAGCACTTCACGCTGCCCCCGCCCTTCAGCAGCTCTCCGAGATCCATGCCCATCGGCACGTAGCCACGCGCCCGCAGCGGCTCGAACAACCCCAACGCGGCCTGCGGCAGCAGCACATGGCGGCCGTCCGACACCGCGTTCAGGCCCAGCGCCTCCGCGTCCGCGCGCGTGGCGATCAGCGCGTCAGGGAACAGCCGCGCCAGCACCGCCTGGCTCCCGGGGGAGAACGCGCCCGGGTAGTACATGATGTCGTCCCGCGCGTCGTCGAGCACGGCCAGCGCCGTATCCAGGTGGTAGAAGCGGGGGTTGACCAGGTCAAGCCCGATCACCGGGCGGCCGAAGAACTCCTGCGCCTCGCCATGCGAGAGCGGACTGGCCCGAAAGCCCCGCCCGGCCAGAATCCAGGACGAGGTGACGGCGAAGTCGCCCTCACCCTCGTTGATATGCGCCGGTACGTGGATGTCGGTGTAGCCGTGGGTGTGGAACCAGTCCAGGTGTTCCTCGGCCTCGGGCGCCCGCTCGCGATACGCGAAGCGCGCCCCGAGCACCCGGCCGTCGAGCACGGTCGCGCCGTTCGCGGCGAACACCATGTCGGGCAGTTCGGGGCGGGGACGCAGCTCGTGGACGGTGTGCCCGAGCGAGCGGTAGCGGTCCCTGAGGTCCTCCCACTGCGTGACGGCGAGGGGGACGTCCACGGGTTTCGCGGGGTCCATCCAGGGGTTGATGGAGTACGTGACCTTGAAATGTGCCGGTGGGCACATCAGATAGCGCCGGGGTGTGGCGTGACGTGGCAAGGAAGGGCTCCTCACGGTCGGCTGAGTGCTGCTGATCGCTGCTGAGTGCTGCTGAGTTGCTGCTGAGTGTGCTGCGGTGTGTCCTGTGCTGCCCATGGTGCGGTGTGCGGAGCCGTTGTGGGATGGGACGAACGGGTTGTTTACGCGCGGCGGGGCGGGAGTTCAGCACGCGACGTCGCACAGTTCGCTCACCGTACGACTTTCAAGACGATACGTATCGCCTCAGCGCGCTGCTACATTCGACCTATGGCCACCAAGACCGCTCCCGACCAGAACCGCCGCAGCGAACGCTCCCGCCGCGCCATCTACGACGCGGCCCTCTCCCTCGTCGGGGAGGTGGGCTACCCCAAGACGACCATCGAGGCGATCGCCGCCCGCGCGGGCGTCGGCAAGCAGACGATCTACCGCTGGTGGTCATCGAAGGCGGAGGTGCTGCTCGAAGCCTTCCTCGACCTGGGCGAGCAGGCCGCCGACGCCGCCGCCGAAGCGGCCGGGAAGGAGCCGGGCCAGGCCTACGCGATCCCGGACACCGGCGACCTCGAAGCCGACCTGAAGTACGTCCTGCGGGCCACCGTCGACGAACTCCTCGACCCCAGGTACGCCGCCCCGTCGCGCGCGCTGGCCGCCGAGGGCATCGTCAACCGTGAGCTGGGCGCCCGCTTCGTGGAGCAGCTCCTGGAGCCGTCGCTCCAGCTCTACGTACAGCGGCTGCGCGCCGCCCAGGACGCCGGAGACGTACGCGCCGACGTCGATCTGCGCATCGGCCTCGAGCTCTTCGTCTCACCGCTCGCGCAGCGCTGGCTCCAGGGCACCGGACCGCTCTCGCACGACTACGCCGACCGGGTGGTCGAGTACGCGCTGTACGGGCTCATCCCGCGCTAGCCGGAGTGCGGGCGAGCAGCCCCGGGCTGTCGGTGAGTACGCCGTCGCAGCCGAGCCGCAGGACCCGGTCGAGCTCCTTCGGGGTGTTCACGGTGTGCGCCCACACCCGCCCTATGCCGGAGCGCACGGCGCGCAGCAGATCCTTGTCCCTGGCCTCATGGTTCACGTCGAGAATGTCCACGAAGTCCCGCCACTGACGGGGATCGTCGTCGCGCAGTTGCCTGGCGGAGCGCCATAGCTGGGCGATCAGGCCCAGCTCGTGCGCCTGCCGGGCGACCGCGGGTTCGTTGGAGTTCACGAAGACGCTGCGGGTGAGGCCGCGCGCCCGCAGCTTCTCGGCCAGGACCGGCAGGCTGGCGGGGTCCTTGGCCTCCAGCATCAGCAGCACCCGGCCGCCGAGCCGGTCGAGCACCTCGTCCACCGTCGGCGGGCGCTCCGCGCGCCAGCGGCCCGGCAAGGCGGGGTCGGGGCGTAGCCGGACCCGCTCCCAGTCCTCGCGGGTCAGGTCCCGCACCGGCCCGGTCTCGTTGGTCGTACGGTCCAGGGTCCGGTCGTGCAGCGCCACCAGGGTGCCGTCCCGCAGCATCCGGAAGTCCACGTCGAGGACCTGGGCGGTCCCGCGCAGATAGGTGGCCATCAGCCCCGACATGCTGTTCTCCGGTACCTCGAGCGCCCCGCCACGGTGGGCCGTGTAGGTGACGGAGGAGGAGAGGGAGTCGACGGTCAACGGGCTGCCGCGCCATTCCAGGGGAGTGGGGGCTCCGCCCGATCCCGCCGGTCCCGTGAGAGTCATCGCCATGAGCATGACGGACACGGTGGAGGTGACCATGGCGACCAAGCTAGGGGGACGAATGGGGTTATGCCAGACAAAGGCACCCGGTGACTGGCATCACCCCAGGTACCCCGGATGTGGACTCCGGCCACCCGGGGAGCAGGATGGTGGCACCATGGACGGAACGAGGGCGAGATGAGGGGTTAAATGGGCGCGGAGTTCGACCGACCGGCTGGTGGACAAGGCAGGCTTTCCCAATGGCTGCGAGGCCGCCGCCCACAGGCCGCCGTCGCCGCCGCGGCATCGGCCCGGGAGACCCAGCTGCTGGCCGCCGCCGGAGCCGGACTGCCGCTCGCGCCCGCCGCCTACCCGTCCGGATATCGCTGCTCCTGTGACCGCGTCGGCTGCCCCACGCCCGCGCGACATCCCGTCTCCTTCGCCTGGCAGACGCAGTCCACCACGGACGCCGCCCAGGTCGAGCGCTGGGCGAAACACCAGCCCCAGGCCAACTTCATCACCGCGACCGGCATGGTCCACGACGTACTCGACGTACCCGTGGAGGCCGGTCGCAGTGCGTTGGAGCGGCTGCTCCAAGCGGGCGTCGAGGTCGGCCCGGTAGCGGAGGCCTCCGCACCGGACGCCCACGGGCGGATGCTCTTCTTCACCCTCACCCGGGGCACGCCAGCGGACGAGGACGAGTGGTGGCCCTGCGAGCTGGACTGCCACCCCGAGACGATGGACGAGCATCCCGGGCTGCGCTGGCACTGCCGGGGCTCCTATGTGCTGGTGCCACCGGCCCAGCTGCCCGACGGGCAGCGGGTGAGCTGGGTACGCGGCCCCGAGCATCCGCTACCGGAGCCGCTGACCCTTCTGGAGACGCTCACCGACGCCTGCGCCCGCTTCGTGGGCAACTCCGAGCCGGTGGCCGCCTGGCCGCCGCGCGGCTGAGAGCGGGTAGCCCCGACGGCGGGCCCGCGTCGCTGTCCCGCCCTTGGTCGCGTTACTCGCCCTTGGCGCCGGTGGTGCCCTGGATGCGGTTCAGGACCGTCACCTCCGTGGTGTCGGCGGTCTTCGCCGGAACCCGCACGATCTGGTTCGAGGTGTACTCCGTGGTGACGGAGCGCTTGGCCTCGCCGGTCATCAGTGCCTTCAGGTCGGGCGGGACGCTCAGCCGCACGCCTTGCGCGGCGGTCCGCTTCTCGTAGTGGCGGCTGGCGAAGAACACCACCGCGCCCCCGTCCTTGGTGCGCAGCCCCCGTGGGGCGAACCCCTCATCGGACAGCGGCTGGTCGACCCACTGCGTGGACATACCGGGACGGCTGGAGTTCTTCTCGCGCGCCGCACGCCACACGGTGGTGTTCTTGCCCGGGGCGAAGCCGTCGCCGCCGTCCTTCAGATACGTGGTGTACCTGCGGCTCAGTGACTCGGGGGCCGCGGCGAACTCCGTGGAGTCCGGCGCGACCGGCTCCGCCCAGCCGTCGTCGTCCGTCGTGAACTCGGGCACCCGGTCGGTGCCCAGGATCGTCAGATACGAGGCCTGCCACAGCTGGTCCGGGCCGCCACGGGTGAAGATCAGGAACCAGCGGGTGCGCTCACCGCGGTTGCTCTTGGTATCGGCAACGAACCACCGGGGCCACCCGGCCTGCTGGGGTATCGCGAACTTCGCGTCGGTCAGCTCCAGCGGCGAGTGCCCTGGGTTGCCGTCCGGGTTGTTCTTCTGCTTGGCCCGCAGACCGGCCTGGTTGATGGCGCCGAGCGGCCCGGTCACCCGCCCCGCGGAGAGCGCCGGATCGTACGCCTTGTCCGCCTTGTTGTAGGCGGTCGTGAAGTCCTCCAGGGCCTGGGCGGCCTCTTCCTCGGTCGCCGTCGGAACGATCGCTCGCTCCCCGTGCACCGTCACACAGCCACTCGCCAACGCGGCCAGCGCCAACACCGCCGCCACCCTGGTCAGCCGACTCACCTTGCTCATGGTTCGCCTTCTGTCTCGCCCTGCCTGATGCACGGACGCACCTTACCGTCGCGCACCGGCACGACCAGCGGAGCCCCTGTGCGAGGGTGCGGCAGCACCTCCACCGGCTGGCGGTACACGCGGCTGAGCAGCTCGCCGTCCAGGACGTCGGCGGGTACGCCGTCGGCGGCGATCCGGCCCTCATGCAGTACGGCGACCCGGTCCGCGTACGCCGCCGCGAGACCCAGATCGTGCAGGACGACCACGACCGCGTCCCCCGCGGCCGCCCGCTCCCGGCAGACCCCCAACACCAGTTCCTGGTGGCGTAGATCGAGCGCGGCGGTCGGCTCGTCGAGCAGCAGCAGGGGTGCTCGCTGAGCCAGTACGCGGGCCAGCGCGACCCGGGCCCGTTCGCCCCCGGACAGCGCCGAGAACGGCCGTGCGGCGAACTCGGTGACCTCCGCCCTGGCCATCGCCTCGGCCACCACCGGGTCGTCCTCGTCCTCACGCGGCGTCCCGGCCCAGGGCGCCCGGCCCATCCGTACCACCTCCTCGACCGCGAACGGGAAGGAGAGCGTGGCGGACTGCGGCAACATCGCCCGCCGCAGCGCGAGTTCGGCCGCCGTCCAGGCGTCGGCGGGGCGGCCACAGATACGTACCGCCCCATCCGACGCCGGAAGGTCGGCCGCGATCGCCGCCAGGAGCGTGGACTTACCCGCGCCGTTGGGCCCCACCAGAGCCAGCACCTCACCGGCACGCGCGGCCAGCGACACCCCCGCCAGCACCTCACGCGCACCCAGCCGCACCCGCAGCCCGTCCGCCTCCGCCACCGTCTCACCCGGCGCGACGGCCTCCGGAAGCTCCCGCGCGCGCACCGCGAACCACGACCTGATCACGCCCAACCTCCTTGCCTGCGGCGGGTCCTGCGCAGCAGCCAGAAGAAGAACGGGCTGCCGAACAGCGCGGTCAGCACCCCGAGCGGCAGCTCGGCGGGCTGCGCCACCGTACGGGCCGCCAGATCCGCCCCGACCAGGACCACCGCACCGCCGAGCGCGCTGCCCGGCACCAGGAAGCGGTGTCCGGGACCCGCCGCCATCCGCAGCAGATGCGGTACGAGCAGCCCGACGAAGGCGATGATCCCGGCGACCGCCACCGCGGCGGCGGTGAGCAGCGCGACCACCAGGACCAGCGTGATCCGTAGCCGCTCCACGTCGACGCCCAGGTGGCGGGCGGGCCGCTCGCCGAGCGCCAGCAGGTCCAACTTCCGCGCGTGCAGCGGCGCGACGGCCAGACCCGCGAGCGCGCACGGCAGCACCGCCAGCACCTTCGGCCAGGTGGCCTGGGAGAGCGAGCCAAGCTGCCAGAAGGTGATCTGGGTGAGCTGCGCGTTGTCGGCGAAGAAGATGAACAGGCCGATCAGGGCGCCCGCGAAGGCGTTCACCGCGATACCGGTGAGGATCAGCGTGACGACCTCGGTACGGCCACCCGAGCGGGACAGCGAGTAGACGAGCAGCACCGTCGCGAGTCCGGCGACGAACGCGCAGCACGTCACCGTCCAGTTGCCGAGAAAGTTCAGCCCGAACGCGATCGCCGCCACCGCGCCGACCGCCGCGCCCGCCGAGATGCCGATCACTCCCGGCTCGGCGAGCGGATTGCCGAACACGCCCTGCATCAGCGCGCCCGCACAGCCGAGCGACGCCCCGACCAGCAGCGCGAGCGTCACGCGCGGCAGCCGTACGTTCCACAACACGCTCTCGGCGACCCGGTCGAGCGAGTACCCGCCGAGGCCGACGCGGTGCTGTACGGAGCTGAGGACGTCGCCGAGCGGGATCGGGTAGGCGCCGAATCCGGCCGAGAGCAGGCAGAGCAGCGCGAGTGCGGCGATGAGGCCGAGGGTCAGCAGGGCGGCGGTACCGCGCCGTTGGGGCGTGACGGCGAGGACGGATGCCTTCGTGGACGCTTTCGTGGGCGCCTTCGCGGATGCCTTGGGTGCCTTGTGTGGCTTGCGCGGCTTGGACAGCAACGTCACTTCTGGTCCCCGTACAGCTGCTCCACCAGCGATTCCAACGCCTGGTCGGTACGCGGCCCGTAGTTCAGCAGCACCCCGTCGTCCACCGCCACCACGCGGCGGTCCAGGCCAGCCGGGGTCTGAGCGACGCCCGGGATCTTCACCAGGCCGTCGACGCCGTCCACCGACTCCAGGCCCTTGCTCATCACCAGGATCGCGTCCGGTGCCGCCTTGGCGAGTGCCTCGCTGGTGATGGGCGTGAAGTCCTTCTTCAGTCCTGACGCCTTGCCCGCGTCGACCGCGCCCGCCGCCTCAAGCAGCGAACTGGCCCCGGAGTCACGGCCGCCGAGCAGATACACGGAAGCCGTACCGCGCAGATACAGGAACGCGACCCGCGGCTTGTCCCGGCCGTCCTCGCCCGCCGGAATGTCCTTCTGTACGGCGGCGACGCGTTCTTCGGTACGGAGCCTGAGCTCGTCGCCCGCCTGGTCGACGCCCAGCGTGTGGGCCACGGCGTCGATCCGGGTGCCGACGTCGTCGAGGCTCTTGGCCGGGTCCAGGACGACCAGTGCGATGCCCGCGTCGCGGATCTGGTCGATCGCCTCGGCGGGCCCGGTGGTGGTCTCGGCGAGTACGACGGTGGGCTTCAGGGACAGCACGCTCTCGGCCGAGACGTCATGCGCGCGGGTCACCACCGGGAGTTTCGCCGCCTGTTCGAAGGTGGCGGTGATATCGCGGGCGACGACGTTGTCGCCGAGGCCCAGGGTGAAGACGATCTCGTTCAGCGCGCCGGTGAGCGGCACGATCCGGTCGGCCGACGTCACGGTGACCCGCTGGCCGTCCGCCGACTCGACGGTGACCGGCAGCTTGGGCTTCGGCGTCGTCTTCAGCGGCTCCACTCGGTCCGGCACGGTCCTCGCCTTGGCGGCCGCCGCTGAACCGTCCTCGCCGTCACCGCCACCGCTGCCACTGCCGCTGGTGCTGCTGCATCCGGCGAGGGTGAGGCAGAGGACGGCGAGCAGGGCGCTGGCCGCCCTGAAGGGGCGGAGTCGGTGGAGCGGGCGGAGTGAAGGGGCCGTTGCCACTGTGAATTCCACCGTCCTGTCGTGCGGTTGGTGCGCGGGGGTTCCGCGCGGAGCCGAGCATAGTTTAGGTTAGCCTTACCTTATTAACTAGGCCTCGGACGTGTGAAGGATGACCCATGCTGTCGTGGACAAGCGCCGCCCGCGCCACTGCCATGGCGGGCCTCACGGCTCTCGTGGCGGTCCTGCTCCCGGCGGCCACCGCCCAGGCCCAGGACCGTACGGTGCAGGGCGGCAGGCTCGACTGGGGCATCAAGTCCTCCTTCCAGAGCTATGTCACCGGCCCGGTCGCGCAGGGCAGATCGACCCTCCAGGGCGGGGCCGCCACGGTCGGCGGCACCCAGTTCCGCTTCCACTCGGCCAGCGGTACGTATGACCCGGCCAACGGGTCGCTGCGGGCCGCGTTCTCCGGGGGAGTGCGCTTCACCGGGCACACCAAGCCCGACGGCTCACACGAACTGGACCTGACGGTCAGCCGCCCCACGGTCAGAATCGCCGGGGGCTCCGGCACCCTCTACGCCGACATGGCCAGCAAGGACAAGGGGAGCGGAAAGGTCACCTCAACCGCGGAGGTGCCGCTCGCCTCGCTCAGCCTCTCCGGCGTCGACATGCGCGGCGGCACCGGACCAATCGCCCTCAATAACCTCCCCGCCACCCTCACCGCACAGGGCGCGAAGGCGTTCGCGGGCTATTACGCGGCCGGTACGGCGCTCGACCCGGTGAGCCTGTCGGTGGATCTGGCCGCGGCACCCACGGCGACCAAGGACCCGGCCAAGGACCCGGCCGATGAGCGGACCGAGGAGCCAACCAAGGAGCCGTCGACCAAACCGTCCAAGAAGGCCGAAGCGGGCCGCATCGAGGACGCCGCAGTCGACTGGGGCGTACGCCGCACCTTCCGTGAGTACGTCACCGGCGCCATCGCCCAGGGCAAGTGGACCCTGTCCGGCGGCGCCCAGGACGGCGGCGCGCTCTTCCGCTTCCCGAAGGGGTCGGGCACGTACGACGCGAAGAAGCGGACCCTGGACGCGGACTTCACCGGAAGCGTCCGCTTCACCGGCGCGCACGATCTCGATCTCGCGCTGAGCAAGGTCGCCGTCACGGTCGAGGACGGCAAGGGCTCGCTCTCCGCGGACGTCGCCAGCGCGGACTTCACCCAGCGGAAGACCCCGCTGATCACCTTCACGGTCAAGGACAGCGACCTCGCGCCCCAGGACGGCCTGGTGACGGTGACGGAGGCCCCGGCCAAGCTCACCGCCGACGGCGCGAAGGCCTTCGGCTCGATGTACAAGGCGGGCACCGAGATGGACCCTGTCTCGCTCGCCATCGCCCTCACCAAGGACGCCGAACTCCCGGCCCTGCCCGACCTGGGCTCGTCGGCGGCCCCGACCACCGCGACTCCCGACCCAACCGCGACCGCGACCCCGACGGCGACCGATGCCACCACACCGGCCGCCAGCTCGTCTTCCTCATCGCCCGCGGTGCCGCTCGGTATCGGGGCCGGGGTGCTGCTCGCCGCCGCCGCGGCGGTCGCGTTCGCGGTCGTACGCAAGCGGCGTACGGCGCCGTCCCCCGACCACCCGTAAACGACCCGACCGACCACCCACGCCTGACCAAGGAGCCACCTGACCATGGCAGCCATCCGCCGCCCCATAGCCCTCACCGCCGCCGTGTTCACGGCGGCCGCCCTGGGCACCGCCGCGCTCGCACTCCCGGCGCTCGCCGCCGAACAGGCGCCCGGCGCACCGAAGCTGGAGCTCAAGGACGGCACCCTGGACTGGGGCGTGAAGGAGTCCTTCCGTAAGTACGTGACCGGGATCGCCCACGGCGAGATCGAGGTCTCGGACGGGGCCAGGCAGGCGGACGGCAACGGTCCGTTCACGTTCACCGACGGCAAGGGGACGTACGACACCGGCACCCACGAGAACGAGACCGCCTTCAAGGGCAGCGTCCGCTTCTCCTCCAAGATGCACGGCTTCGACATCACCATCGCGGACGTGAAGGTGCGCACCGACCGCACCAGCGGCGCCATCGAGGCCGATGTGACCCTCAACGGCACGACCCAGGACGACATCGAGCTGGCCGCGCTCGACCTGAGCGAGGTGAAGCCCGGTCGTGGTGAGGGCGGCGCGATGACCTTCGCGGACATCCCGGCGACGCTCACCGCCGACGGCGCGGAGGCCTTCAACGGCATGTACAAGGAAGGCGACGCGCTCGACGCGGCCAGCCTGTCAGTGACAGCGGTCAGGGCGCCCACCACCCCGCCGACCAGCCCTGACCCGACCGCCACGGCCACGACGAGCCCCGACCCGACCGCCACCGCGACGACCAGCCCGGACCCCACCGCCACCGCGACGACCAGCCCCAAGCCGACCACTACGGCGACCACCAGCCCCAAGCCGACCAGCAGCCCCGACCCCACCACGACGGCGACGACCAGCCCCGACCCCACCAAGCGGCCCACGGGCGAGATCGTCGACGGCACCCTCTCCTGGGGCCTCAAGGAGTCCTTCCGTCGCTACGTCACGGCAGGCGGCGAGGTCCAGACGGCGGGCGGCGCCAAGAAGACCGCCAGCGGCTACGACTTCCCGTACGCCAAGGCCGACGTGGACGCCAAGGTGCGGAAGGTCGACGCGTCCTTCGACGGCAGCGTGCGCTTCCTGTACCAGGCGCACGGCATCGACATGAAGTTCAGCGACATCAAGGTCAAGACCGCGGGTGCCAAGGGCACCCTCCTGCTGGACGTCACCACGCCCGAAGGCACCAACGACGACGTGGAGTTCGCCGCACTCGACCTCGCCAAGGCCTCGTACGCGGCCCAGGGCGAAATCCTCCTGCTGGACAAGATCCCGGCGACCCTCACCGCGGACGGCGCCAGGCAGTTCGCCAACGAGACGACCGGCTCCCCGTACAAGGAGGGCGAAGCCATCGACCCGGTGACGGTCGCCCTGGCCCTCTCCGACGACGCCAAGCTCCCCGACGGCACCGGCACTTCGGGCGGCACCGGCACCAACACCACGGGCGGCACGGGCACCACCACCGGAGGTACGGGCACCACCACCGGCGGCACCGGAAGCGTCGGGAACACCGTGGGTGGCTCGGTGGGCGGCTCGGGCTCCCTCGCCTCCACCGGCTCGGACCTCCCCGTCGGCGCTCTCGCTGGCGCGGCCGGACTGGTCGTGGCCGCGGGCGCGGGCACGGTCCTCCTGGCCCGTCGCCGCTCGGACGCGCAGGGGTAGTTCGCTGCCCCGGTGGCTCAACTCGACGTGCGGCCCCCTGCGTGNGTGGGGGCCGCCCGACTCGCAGCCGCCTGCCTCACGACCACGTACCGGCGACCGCCGACAAGCCGTAGGGTCGCCCCATGGGAAGTGGCGGCAGGGGTTTCAGCAGGGCCGAGCGGCGGATCAGCCCCGTCTTCCTGGGGCTGCTCGCGGTCATGGCCGCGAGCGGCTGGGCGGTGTGGGCGGACGTGTCACCGCGCGTCGGGATCGCGATCTTCCTGTTCGTCACCGCGTCCTGGGTCGTCTCGCTCTGTCTGCACGAGTACGCGCACGCCCGTACCGCCCTGCACAGCGGCGACATCTCCGTCGGCGCCAAGGGGTACCTCAAGCTCAACCCGTTCGCGTACACGCACGCCCTGCTGAGCATCGTGCTGCCCGTACTGTTCGTGATCATGGGCGGGATCGGCCTGCCAGGCGGCGCCGTCTTCATCGAGCGCGCCCGCATCCGTGGCCGCTGGCGGCACAGCCTGATCTCGGCGGCCGGCCCCCTCACCAACGTGCTGTTCGCCGTGGTGTGCACGGCGCCGTTCTGGCTGGACGCCCTGGACGGTGTACCTAGGCCCTTCCGGTACGCGCTCGGCTTTCTGGCGCTGCTCCAGGTGACCGCCGCGATCCTGAACTTCCTGCCGGTCCCGGGACTCGACGGGTACGGGGTGATCGAGCCCTGGCTCTCGCACTCCATCCGCCGCCAGGTGGAGCCGTTCGCGCCGTTCGGGCTGCTCGCTGTCTTCGCGTTCCTGTGGATTCCGCAGGTCAACGAGGTGTTCTTCGACGCGGTGTACGCGCTGCTCAGGGGCCTTGGGGTGACCGACCTGGACTCGTACTGTGGGCTGAACCTCTACCGCTTCTGGCGGGAGGAGCCCTCGTTCTGCCTGGTCAGTCCGTAGTAGCCGTACCCGTAGCGGACTCCGAGGACGCCTCGCGCTCGGCCTTCGCCCGGCGCAGGTAGTACCAGGCCATGTTCGACGACAGCCCGGCCAGCAGGATCCACACGACGCCGAGCCAGCTGCCCTGGACGAAGGACACCACGGCCGCGGCCACGGAGAGCAGGCAGACGGCGAGGGCGTACAGCGCGAGGCGGGGCATGGGGGTCGGCTCCTGTCCGAGGTACTGGCGGTGTTTCCCCTCCAGTGTCCCCCATGCCCGGACCGCGCCCGGACCGCGCCTGTCCGACTTGCCTATACGTCGGTCACGCGCAGGCCCGCGTGCGCCTTGTACCTGCGGTTCACCGAGATCAGGTTCGCGACCAGCGACTCCACCTGGTGGGCGTTACGCAGCCGCCCCGCGAAGACGCCCCGCATCCCCGGAATACGCCCGGCCAGCGCCTGCACCACGTCCGTGTCGGCGCGGGACTCGCCGAGCACCATCACGTCGGTGTCGATCTCTTCGATGGCCGCGTCCTGGAGGAGCACCGCCGACAGATGGTGGAAGGCCGCTGTCACCCGTGAGTCGGGCAGCAGGGCCGCCGCCTGTTCGGCCGCGCTGCCCTCCTCGGGCTTCAGCGCGTACGCGCCCTTCTTGTCGAAGCCGAGCGGGTTGACGCAGTCGACGACCAGCTTGCCCGCCAGGTCATCGCGCAGCGCCTCAAGGGTCCTGGCGTGGCCGTCCCACGGCACGGCGACGATCACGATGTCGCTGCGCCGCGCGCACTCGGCGTTCTCCGCTCCCTCGATCCCCAGGCCCAGCTCGTCCGCGGCGGTCCGCGCCCGCTCCGCGGCCCGGGACCCGATGATCACCTTCTGGCCCGCCCTGGCCAGCCGGTAGGCGAGGCCACGTCCCTGGTCACCGGTGCCGCCGAGCACGCCGACCACGAGACCCGACACATCAGGCAGGTCCCAGGGGTCCTTGGCCGGGACCTTCGCAGCATCAGAGGAGGAGGAAGAAGAAGTCATACGGCGACGATACTTCGGGTCAGCTCAGCTCTGACAGCGGGACGCGTCGGAAGGTCACCGTCTCGTACGGGCCGAAGTCCCCGGTCTCGTAGAGCAGTCCGACGGTGTCCTCGTCGACCCGTACGAGATCGGAGTACGCGGCCGGGAGCCCGTCCACCGTGTGCGCGACCCGCCAGGTGGTGCCGGAGTCGGTGCTCGCGCGCACGGTCATCAGCGCGCGGTGGCCGGGGTCGGCGGGGCCGGAGAAGAGCAGCGGGCCGCCGTCTGGGAGTTGCAGCACACAGCCCTCCACCACCGGGCCGGTGAGCCCGGCCTGCGGGCGGAACGGTTTGACCAGCGAGGCGCCGCCGTCGGTGGACAGGGCGTCGGCGCGGGTGCCGGGGGCGGGGGAGTCCGTGCGGGTGTTGAAGTAGAGGCGTCCGTCCGGGAGTTCGGCGGCAGTGGTCTCGTTGACGTTCACGATGCCGCTGGCGGTGCTGTCGACGTACCCGATGCGCCAGCTCACGCCGCGGTCGTCGCTGAGCAGGCAGTGGCCGCCGTTGTACTTGGCCTCGGTGCCGACGTCGGAGCCGGTGGGCGGCAGCGAGTGGTTGGCGGGTACGACGACCCGGCCACCGCTCAGCTGGAGGGCGTGCCCGGGGACGGTGGCGTACCAGCGCCAACCAGGCTCCTTGGTCTGCGCGGTGATCTCGCGCGGGACGCACCAGGTCGCGCCCTCGTCGTCGCTGTGGGTGATCCAGATCCGGCGTCCGTCGGCGGCGGAGACCTGGCCGCGGCGGATCCGCGTCTCGGTCGCGGCGGCGAGGTTGCGGACGTGGACGAGGAGGATACGGCCGGTGTCCAGGACGACCGGGGCCGGGTTCCCGGCGAGGTCGGGGCCGTTCTCGGCGGCGACCTGGAGCGGCCCCCAGGTGCGTCCGCCGTCCGTGGAGCGCTTCAGCACGATGTCGATGTGGCCGAAGTCGTGGCGGGAGTCGACGCGGCCCTCGCAGAAGGCCAGGAGCGTGCCCGACGCGGTGGCCACCACCGCCGGGATACGGAAACTGGCGTAGCCCTCACGGCCCGCCGTGAACGGTACGGACATCTCGATCGGCATCGAGCCACTCTCGCAAGCCGAGTCGAACATGGGGTGAACAATGGGGTGAACAGCGGGCGACAGGGCGGCACTTCACCGTTTCCAGCCCTCTGGCCGCCCGCTCTGCGGCAGGATGCGGGGCCATGGACGCCGTACGGGTCGCGCTGCTGCGCGAAGTGCTGGCCGGGACCCGGTGGCTGGCCGACACCCGCCACTTCGCCCGGGCCCTGCGCACCTCCGTGGTGCCGCATGGCGGCGGTCTGCTGCTGGTCGGCACCGAGGCGTACGAGCCCTGGCATCTGACCGCGCACCTGGTGGACGAGGCGGCCTGGTCCGGCACGCCGGAGCTGACTCCGACGCTCGTACGGCACCGGGTGCGGCCTGGTGACCCGGCGCAGCTGTCGGTGGGTCTTGGCCGGATCGAGGCGGCGCGGCGCGGCGAGACGCTGCTGGTGGTGGCGCCGGACGAGCCGGGGGCGGGGCTGCTTGAGCGGGTGGGGGACGCGCGGCGCGCGGGGGCGACCGTACTGGCGCTGGACGCGGGGGGACGCGAGCTGCGGGCCATGTCCCACGAGGCGCTGTCCGTGCCGGACGAGCCTGACCTGGAGCTGGACCTGGACACGGTCCAGCACCTGGTCAGCGCGGCGGCGGGGGAGAACAGCCTGCCCGCGCCCGCGCCGCGCGGGCGGCGGCTGCGGGACCGGCTCTCCCGGCTCGCGGATCAGCTGACGGCGCCGCCGCCCGCGCGGTGGTGAGCGGGGTCAGCCGTGTTTCCCGTCACCTTTTCCGGTGCCGTCGGTGCCGTCGGTGCCGTCCGTGTCGGTGTCAGCTGGCGTGGCGGTGCCCGTACCAGCGTCATCGCCGCTCTCATCGTGCCAGCGGGGGTCGTTCTCCCATTTGAGGTTGCGCTCGCGGGCCGTCTGGAGCGCGTGGCCCGCCTCCTCGCGGGTCGTGTACGGGCCGAAGCGGTCCAGGGCCCGGCACTCGGGGCCCTCCTCGACCGTTCCGTGCCGCAGGCAGAAGTACCACTCGCCGGGCTTTCCGACCGTCCGCTTCTTGAACAGGGCCATCGTCGGCTCCCTCTGTTTGACGTTCCGCCGCCATGGTGCCCGAAAGGCGCTGGATACACTCGTGGACATGTCTGGCCAGTCACTGCTTGTACCAGGGGAGCTCTCTCCCGTCCGTTCCGTTCCCGGCAACATCCGGCGTCCCGAGTACGTGGGCAAGCCCGCGCCCACTCCGTACACCGGCCCCGAAGTCCAGGACGCCGACACGATCGAACGGATGCGCGTCGCCGGGCGGGTGGCGGCGCAGGCGATGGCGGAGGCCGCCAAGCACATCGCGCCGGGCGTCACCACCGACGAGCTGGACCGGGTCGCGCACGAGTTCATGTGCGACCACGGCGCGTATCCGTCCACGCTGGGCTACCGGGGCTTTCCCAAGTCGCTCTGTTCCTCGGTGAACGAGGTCATCTGTCACGGTATCCCGGACTCCACGGTGCTGCGGGACGGCGACATCGTGAACCTGGACGTGACCGCGTACCTGAACGGCGTGCACGGTGACAACAACGCCACGTACCTGTGCGGTGAGGTCGACGAAGAGTCGAAGCTGCTGGTCGAGCGGACCCGGGAGGCCACCCACCGGGCGATCAAGGCGGTCAAGCCCGGCCGCCAGATCAACATCATCGGGCGGGTCATCGAGTCCTACGCCAAGCGCTTCGGCTACGGCGTGGTCCGCGATTTCACCGGGCACGGAATCAACTCGTCCTTCCACTCCGGGCTGATCGTCCCGCACTACGACAGCCCGCACGCGACGACCGTCATCCAGCCCGGCATGACCTTCACCATCGAGCCGATGCTCACTCTCGGCACCCATGAGTACGACATGTGGGACGACGGCTGGACCGTGGTGACCAAGGACAGGAAGCGGACCGCGCAGTTCGAGCACACACTGGTGGTGACCGAGACCGGGGCGGAGATCCTCACTCTCCCCTGAGAGCCGTCTGGGAACTTTCCGGCCCCGGGCCGTTTTACCGACAGGACGTCGGGAACACATTGACTTAGGCATGCCTAAGTAGGATGATCGGTCCTGGTTCTCGCCCCTTCGGTATCGGAGGTCCCTGTGGACACCCCGTTTTCCACGCTCATCCGCACCGCGTCCCATGAGCAGCACACCGAGGCGGAGACCTCGACGTTCATGGGCGACCTCCTTGGCGGGCGGCTGGGCGTGGACGCCTACGCCCGGTACACGGAGCAACTCTGGTTCGTGTACCGCGCCCTCGAGGACGGCGCGCGGGAGCTGCGGGACGACCCGGTGGCGGGGCCGTTCATCCAGCCCGAGCTGATGCGGGTCGCTGAGCTGGAGCGTGACCTGACGCATCTGCGCGGCGCCGACTGGCGCGCCGGGGCACGACCGCTGGCGGCGACCGCGGCGTACGCGGCACGGGTGGCGGAGTGCGCGCGCGACTGGCCGGGCGGCTATGTCGCGCACCACTACACGCGCTACCTGGGCGACCTCTCCGGGGGCCAGATCATCCGCGACAAGGCCGAGAAGGCCTGGGGCTTCGCCCGCAAGGGCGACGGTGTCCGCTTCTACGTCTTCGAGTCGATCCCCAACCCGGCCGCGTTCAAGCGCGGATACCGTGAGCTGCTGGACGGTGTGGCCGTAGACGACCTGGAGAAGCAGCGGATCGTCGACGAGTGCAAGCGGGCGTTCGCGCTGAACACGGAGGTGTTCCGGGCGCTGGGCGAGGAGTTCCCGCTCAGCGCGTAGGCCGGGCTCGGGCTGACGCATAGGCCGGGCTCGGCTGACGTAGGCGGGCTCGGGCTAAAAGGTACGGACGTTCGGGGTTGGTACGGGGACAATGGGCGGAATGCGCTTCACGATCCTCGGCACCACCCAGGCCCACCTCCCTGATGGCACCCCCGTTCCGGTCGGCGGGGCGCGGCTGCGCGCGCTGCTCGCCGTACTCGCGCTGCGCGCGGGGCGGGCGGTGCCGGTCGCCGTGCTGATCGACGAAGTGTGGGACGGTGCCCCGCCCGCCGACGCGGCCGGGGCCCTACAGGCGCTGGTCGGGCGGCTACGGAGGGCCCTGGGGCACTCGGTGGTGGTCTCCGCCGACGGTGGCGGCTACCGGCTGGCGGCCGAGCCGGACGACGTCGACGCCCACCGCTTCGAACGGCTCGCGGCCGAGGGTGCGCGGGCGTTCGCCGAGGGGGCGCCGGAGAAGGCGGCCGGTCTGCTGGGTGACGCGCTGGCGCTGTGGCAGGGCCTCGCCCTCGCCGACCTGCCCGGCCGTACGGCCGACGCGGCACGCTGGGACGCGCTGCGGCTTGACGCCCGCCGCACCCGGCTGGCGGCCGGGCTCGCCCTCGGGCAGGCGGACACCGTACTCCCCGAACTCACCGCGCTCTGCGCCGCCCACCCGCTGGATGAGCCGCTCCAGGTGCTCCGCCTGCGGGCGCTGCGCGACGCGGGTCAGGCGGCCGAGGCGCTGGCCGCGTACGACGCCGTACGCACCGAGCTCGCGGACCGCCTGGGCACCGACCCCGGCCCCGAACTCCGCGCCCTCCACACGGAACTCCTCCACCCACATCCACGCCCACACCACACCGCGCCGGTTGAGGGGGCCGGGGTGCGGGCTGTCGGGAATCTGCGGGCCCGGCTCACCTCCTTCGTGGGGCGGGAGGCGGAGATCGAGGCCATCAGACGGGATCTGCGCACGGCGCGACTGGTCACGCTGCTGGGGCCCGGTGGCGCGGGCAAGACGCGGCTGTCGCAAGAGGTCGCCGAGCGGGTGGACGGCGTCCCGGACGGCGTGTGGCTCGCCGAGCTCGCCCCGGTGGAGGCGGCCGCTGATCCCAAGGCCGTGCCCGAGGCGGTGCTCACGGCGGTCGGTGCTCGCGAGACCGTACTGCACAGTGCGGGTGCCGAGGAACTGCGCGCCGCCGACCGACGCGGCGACGACCCGCTCACCCGGCTCGCCGAACACTGCGCGGGGCGGCGCATGCTGCTGCTCCTGGACAACTGCGAGCATGTCGTGGCGGCCGCGGCCCACCTGGTGGAACACCTCCTGGCCCGCTGCCCGGGGCTCACCGTCCTCGCGACCAGCCGGGAACCCCTCGGCGTACCAGGTGAGGTGGTCCGACCGCTGGACCCGCTGCCGGAACCCGTCGCGCTGCGGCTGCTCGCCGACCGCGGCGCCGCGGCCAGCCCCGGCTTCCGCGTCGACGCCGACGAGGCCACCGCCGCCGCGGCCGCCGAGATCTGCCACCGCCTGGACGGCCTGCCGCTGGCCATCGAACTGGCCGCCGCCCGGCTGCGGATGTTCACCCCGCGCCAGATCGCCGACCGCCTCGACGACCGCTTCCGGCTCCTCACCAGCGGCAGCCGTACGGCCCTGCCCCGCCAGCAGACCCTGCGCGCCGTCGTCGACTGGTCCTGGGACCTGCTCGCCGAAGACGAACGCGCCGTGTTGTGCCGCCTCTCCGTCTTCGCGGGCGGCAGCGATCTGGCGGCGGCCGAGTCCGTCTGCGGCGGCGCATCGGGCGGCGGTGCGTGGGGCGGCAGCGCGTCGGGCGGCGGCGCCCGCGTGATCGACCCGAGCCAGGTCATGGACCTGCTGGGGTCCCTCGTCGACAAGTCCCTGGTCGTCGCCGCCCCTTCGTCCCAAGGGCAGATGCGCTACCGCCTCCTGGAGACCGTCGCCGAGTACGCCGCCGAGCGGCTCGACGAGGCCGGGGACCGGGCCGCCGCTGAGCGGGCCCACCTGGTGCACTACCGCGAACTGGCCCGCACGACCGACCCCGAGCTACGCGGCCCAGGACAGCGCGCCGCGATCGCCCGCATCGAGGTCGAGTACGAGAACCTGCGCACCGCGCTGCGCCGGGCGACCGCCGCCCGCGACGAGCAGGAGGCGCTCTGTCTCGTCCTGTCGCTCGCCTGGTACTGGCAGATGCGCGAGCTGCGCAGCGAGAGCTGCTACTGGGCCACCACGGTCGCCGAGCTGGGCCCTGACCCCTTCGATCCGCCGGTCAAGGCCGCGCCGCCGCTGCACGAGCGGAGTATCGACGCGCCGCCGCCGATGCCGCCCGAGCAGCTGTGGGAGGCACGGCGCGGAGTGCGGCTGATCCAGCTCGTGGGCATGGACCACACCAGCAACGCGTGGCTCTCGGGCGAGAACAAGGCCCGGATGCGCCGGATCGGTGAGGCCTACCGCCCCGGACTGCCGCAGACCTGCCGTTCGCCCGGCGCGCTGTGGATCTACGTGGAGATGCTGACCGGTGACCCGGACGGCCTGGTCGCCCTGATCAGCGAGACCATCGACGCCTGCCGTGCGTACGGCTACCGCTGGGAGCTGGCGGGCAGCCTGCAGATGCGCGCCAACGTGATGGCCAACCGCACCGACTGGGCGGCAGCGGCGGACCGTGACGCCGACGAGGCGCTCGGGCTTTTCCTGGAGCTCGGGGACACCTGGGGCGCGGCCGAGGCGCTGTCCGCGCGCGGCGAGGCCCGGGAGCGGCGCGGCGACCTGGCGCGCGCCGGGGCGGACTTCAGCGCGGCCATCGAGCTCGCCGAAGAACTCGGGGCGCCGACGCAGGTCGGCATCCTCAAGGCACGGTTCGCCGGGGTCCTGCTGGAGACGGGACAGGCCGAACGAGGCGAGGCGATGCTGCGCGAGGTGATCGCCCAGCAGGGCCGCGGGGTGATGGACGCGCTCCCCGCGGCGCGGCTCTACCTGGGGATCTGGCTGGGCCGTACGGAGCGCACCGCCGAGGCACGGGAACAACTGGTCCTGATGCGGCAGCAGTACCCCGCCGGTCCCGTGGTGTTCTTCGAGGGCCTGGTACGTGGCCTGCTCGGCTGGCTGGACAACCAGGAGGGGCGCTACGACACCGCCCTGGAGCACGCCCGCGCCGCCCTCACCTACTCCAACGAGCCGCTGGCCGTGATGATCGCCCCGCAGCTGCCCGCGGTACATCTGGTGACCGTGGCACGGGCGTTGGTGGGTCTCGCGGCAGCGGACGGCGAAGGCGCGCCCGGCCGGGTACGTGACGCGGCCCGGCTCGGCCGGGTACGTGACGCGGCCCGGCTGCTGGGAGCGGGCGACGCGCTGCTGCCGCCAGGTCACCGTGCCGACACCCTGGAGCGCGAGAACCGAGCGGCGGCCGAGGCCGCCGTCCGGGCGGTCATCGGCGACGCGGCGTACGAGCGGGCCTACGCGCAGGGCGGCGGCCTCAGTGTCGAGGAGGCCACCGCCCTGTTCGCGGACGGGCGGTAGAACCTGCCTTTCGCGCCTGGTCAGCTCTCGCTGCGGAACTTCCGTATCGCCAGCGGGGCGGTCACCAGGGTGATACCCGCCGCCCAGGCCAGTGTGACCAGCGTCGGGTGGGCGATCGCCCCCGTGCCGTTGATCAGCGCCCGGGACGCGTCCGCCAGGTTCGACAGGGGATTGACCGCGGTGAAGCCCTGTAGCCAGCCCGGCATCGTCGAGGTCGGGGCGAAGATCGAGGAGCCGAACTGCAGCGGCATGATCACGATCATCGCCACGCCCTGCACGGCCTGCGGAGTGTTCATGGAGAGCCCGAGCAGGATGAAGATCCACATCAGTGAGGCGCCGAACAGGGTCGCCAGCGCCACCGCCGCGAGCAGGTCGACGACCGAAGTCTTGATCTCCAGGCCGAGCAGGAAGCCCATGCCGAGCAGGATCGCGGTGGCGACCAGCATCCGGCCTATCTCCACGACGATCTTGGCGATCAGCACCGACGACCGGGCGATCGGCATCGTCCGGAAGCGGTCCATCACTCCCTTCTTGAAGTCCTCGTTGACCCCCGTGCCCACCGCCATGGCGATGTTGATGCCCATCATCGCCATCATGCCGGGCACCACGTAGTTGACGTACTCCTGCTGGTTGCCCTTGCCGGAGATCGCGCCGCCGAAGACGTACACGAACAGCAGGATGAAGATGACCGGCATCAGCACGACGTCGAACATCGACTCAGGGTTCTGCTTGATCTGCAGGGCGTTGCGCCGTGCCAGCGCGCCGATGTGGCGGACGTTGTCCCGCAGGCCGATCCGGCCCTCGTCGGTCAGTTTCCCTCGGTCGCCGGGGGCCTGCTGGGTGCCCTGACCGGGGGTGGTGACGGTTGCCGCGCTCACGCCGCGACCTCCTCAAGCTCGGAGTGGGCCGTGGCGTCGGCGGTCTTCTGGCCGGTGATGGCCAGGAACACCTCGTCCAGGCTGGGAAGTTCGGTGCCGATGTCGGCGATGCCGTAGCCGCGGGCGCCCAGCAGGCCGACCACCGCGGTCAGTTGCTCGTCGCTGAGGATCGGCACATAGAGCAGCCCGTCATCGGGAATGGCCTGTGAACCGGTTGCACCGTCAAGCCCCGCCTCGGTCAGCGCCCGGGCCATCGAGCCGAGTACGGTCGGGTCGGTGGGGCGGATCTTCAGGGTGCGGCCGCCGACCCTGGCCTTGAGCTCGGCTACCTTGCCGCCCGCGATCACCTTGCCGCGGTCGATGACCGTGAGCTCGTTCGCCAACTGCTCGGCCTCCTCCATGTACTGGGTGGTGAGCAGTACGGTCGCCCCCTCGGCGACCATCCGCCGCACCTCGTCCCAGACCTCGTTACGGGTACGGGGATCAAGGCCGGTCGTCGGTTCGTCCAGGTAGAGCACGGCGGGCTGCCCGATCATCGAGGCGGCCAGGTCCAGCCTGCGGCGCATCCCGCCGGAGTACTGGCTCACTGGCTTGCGCGCGGCCTCGGTCAGGGAGAAGCGCTCCAGCATGGCGTCGGCCCGCCCCCGCGCGGCCGACCGGGACAGGTCGAGCAGCCGCCCGATCATGTACAGGTTCTCCCAGCCGGAGAGCCGCTCGTCGACCGACGCGTACTGCCCGGTGAGGCCTATCCTGCGGCGCAGGGCGCGCGGTTGGCGTACCACGTCGAAGCCCGCGACGGTGGCGTACCCGGCGTCCGGGGTGAGCAGCGTGGACAGGCAGCGTACGAGGGTGGTCTTGCCCGCGCCGTTGGGGCCGAGCACGCCGAGCACGGTGCCCTCGCGGACGTCGAGGTCCACGCCGTCCAGCGCCTTGGTCTCGCCGAAGTGCTTCACCAGGCCCCGCACCGCGACGGCGTTGGTGCCGCCGCCCGCCGGGTCGTTGTCGAATCGCGTCATGCCGTCAACGGTGCACTACGCCACTGACAATCAGCCGACAGACCGCCGACAAGCCGCCGACAGGCTGCCGAGAGGGGCGTGGACACGACTGCCGAGAGGGGCTCAGTTTCCGCAGCAGCCGTCCGCGTCGCCTGTTCCGGAACCCGTGTCGAGGCGGCAGTAGCACGACGCCTCGACGGGTACGTCGGCCCACGCGGTGGCGATGCGCAGCTGCTGGGCGATGATCCGTGCCTCACCCGCCTTGCCCAGGCGCAGGAGGCACTCATGGAGGCCGTGCAGGGCCCAGACGTTGCCCGGGTGCTGGAGGGGCCTGGGGAGCGTGCCGTCGAGGCCGAGGTCGGCCCGGTAGACCGCCTCGGCCTCGGCGACGCGTCCCTGTTCGAGGAGCAGGGCGCCGTAGGCGTGGCGGGTGGGCTGCATCCAGCCCCAGGGCTCGTCGTAGGGGAGGTTGTCGTCCAGTTCGATCGACCGTTCCAGCGCGGCGAAGGCGGCGTCGTGGTGGCCCTTGCGGTATTCCAGTTCGCCGTCGAGCATCGCGGAGGCGATCGCGAGGATGTCGGCGCACGTGTTGTTGAACAGCATGCGCGTCTCGGGGACCCGGGCGACTGCCGCGTGGAAGAGCTGACGTTCGGCCTCCGCTTCGGGGACGCGATGGGTGGCGGAGAGGGCGACGCCTCGGGCGTAGTGGAGCATCGCGGTCGTCACGCAGTACAGGTCCGGGTCGACGGGCAGTGGCAGCGCCAGGATGGCGTCCCAGCGGCCGAAGCGGATCAGGGCGTGCACCCGCATGGCCAGGAAGGACTCCAGCCAGTCGGCCATGGGCGGGCTCGGTACGCGCAGCAGGTCCTCCGGGATGGATGCCTCCAGCTGTGCGGCGGTCTCCAGGGCGACCTCGGACTGGCCGAGGAACATCGCGCCGTAGATCTTGAAGTGGTAGTTGTGCGACCGGTACAGCGTGTAGAAGTTCATCGCCCCGGCCCGTGCGTGGACCTTCTCGTCGGCGACGATGGCGACGCTGTTGTCCGACACCACGCGTCGGTAGTCGCCGCAGAGCACCTCCAGGTGCGACGGCATGTGGTGGAGGTGGCCGGCATCGGGCACCAGGCCGCGCAGCCGGTCGGCGACGGGCAGGGCCGCCTCGGGGGTCGGGGACATCTCCATCAGGTGGATGTACAGGTGCAGGACGCCTGGATGCCGCCGCCCGGCGTCGGTGGCGAGTGCGCGGTCCAGGACGGCCTTGGCTTCCCGTGTGCGGGCGCCCTCGGCCGGTTCACCGGTACGCAGGTCCCACAGCTGCCAGGGCGTGAGGTTCATCAGAGCGTCGGCGTACAGGGTGGCGAGGTCCGGGTCGTCGGGGGCGAGGGCGTGGACGACGCGCATGCTGTCGGCGTACGGCGCGTTCCACACCGAGCAGTCGGCCACCGGCTCGGCCTGCGGATAGCGAGCGCGCAGCACGTCGATCAGCGCGCGCTCCACGGGGGTGGCGTCGGCGGCTTTCCCGTGGGCCAGTTCCACGGCGGTGTGGGCGCGTTCGACGGTCGTGGTCAGGTCACGGTCGTCGAAGAACTCCCAGGGCTTGTTGTAGTTCGGGCCGAGGGCGTAGGCGATGCCCCAGTACGCCATGGCACAGTCGGGATCGTCCTCGGCGGCCGCCTCGAAGCAGGCGACGGCCTCCTCGTGATGGAAGGCGTACGTCCACAGCAAGCCGCGGTCGAACCACAGTTGGGCCTCGGGGGATGAGGTGGTCACCGAGCGGCTGTAGGGGCCGAGGTCGTAGTAGTCCAGGTGATCCATGCGTCGCGACTCCTGACGGTGCTGCGGCTGGGCAGGCAGGTGCTGTCCGGAGTTGATTTTCCCAGGTCTGGGCCTCTTTGCGCCGGAAGTGACCGGTGTTGTGTCAGCGGTGACCGGCTTTGTGCCAGCAGCGACCGACAGCCCGCCGACGGGGGAAGATCGGCGGGCTGTCGTCTGTGCCGCAGTGGATCAGGTGTGGCTGAGCGGCGCCTCAGCGGTGTGTGTCAGTGGAAGGTGTGTTCCGCCTGAGGGAACGTTCCGCCTACCACGTCGTCGGCGAACGCCTTCGCCGCGTCGCCCATGGTCTGGCGCAGCTGCGCGTACTGCTTCACGAAGCGCGGCAGCTTGCCGCCGGTGAGGCCCATCATGTCGGTGTAGACCAGCACCTGGGCGTCGCACCCGTCCCCGGCGCCGATCCCCACGGTCGGGATCTGCAGCGAGCGGGTGACCTCGGCGGCCAGCTCGCCCGGCACCAGCTCCAGCACCACGCCGAACGCGCCCGCGTCCTGCGCGGCCTTGGCGTCGCGCAGCAGCCGGTGGGCGTCCTCGTCGCCGCGGCCCTGGACCCGGTACCCCATGGTGTTGACGGACTGCGGGGTGAGGCCGAGGTGCGACATCACCGGGATGCCGGACTGGACCAGGAGTTCGGTCTGCGCCAGCGAGCGCTCACCGCCCTCCAGCTTCACCGCGCCGACACCGGCCTCCTTCACCAGGCGGGTGGCCGAGCGCAGGGCCTGCACCGGGCCCTCCTGGTACGAGCCGAACGGCAGGTCGCCGATGACCAGGGCGCGCTGGGTGCCCCGGACGACGGCGGCCGAGAGCATGGTCATCTCGTCGAGGGTGACGGGCACGGTGGTGTCGTACCCGAGGTGGCAGTTGCCCATCGAGTCACCGACCAGCAGCACCGGGATACCCGCCTCGTCGAAGACGGAGGCGGTCATCGCGTCGTAGGCGGTGAGCATGGGCCACTTCTCGCCCCGCTCCTTGGCGAGGCCGAGGTCGCGAACGGTGATGCGGCGGGTGCCCTTGCCGCCGTACAGCGCTTTGCCGCTGTCGGCGGGCGGAGTGGCGGGCTGGGCGGTGGGCTGAGCGGTGGGCGGAGTGGCGGACTGCGCTGCGGCAGACTTCTGGGCAGCCGAAAGCTGCGTCATGGCGACGGCTCCTTCTGTCATCTCGTGGCGCCCTTACGGCGTCCCCGGATCACGTCCATGGTGGCACCTCGGCCCTGGCTCCGGCTAGTGCGGGCGGGGAGGGGCGGACGGGAGGGCCGCCCTGGGGCCCTCCCGTACGGGAGGGCTGCGGGTGATGTGCGCCATGTGGGCCGTGTGAACCATGTAGGCCATGTGGGGCAATGTGCCCGTTCTGTCACAGACCCCACCCGCGCCACGCCTCAAGGAACCCGGACGCCGACTCCACTCGTCCTGTAGGCAGTACGGCCGCCACGGCAGGCGGCGGAGAAGGGCACGCCCCGTATCGCCTAGGGTCTTGGCAGGGGACGTGTGCACGGCAGTTGGGCAGTGAGGCGGCGGTATGGCGCGGGTGGACATCACAGAGGCGGACAGCGAAGGCGCGGAGCCCGACGGTCCGCCGGCACGGCCACGCCCGCGTGCGCTCCGCCTGCTCGACGGCTGGCGGGGGGACCGGGGCATCTGGCGCCGTGGCCTCGTGCTGGCCGCCCTCGCGTTCCTGATCGCGCTGGTGATGGCGCTGCACGCGCACATCCCCAACCGCGTGGGCAGCCTCGGCAGCCTGACCGAGACCTTCCTGCCCTGGCTGGGCCTGGGCGTCCCGCTCCTGCTGATCCTGGCCGTGGTCCGCAAGTCGGCCACCGCGCTGATCGCGGTGCTGCTGCCCGCCGTGGCCTGGGTGAGCCTGTTCGGGGGCCTGGTCACCGACAAGGCGGGCAGCGGCGGCGACCTCACCGTCGCCACCCACAACGTCGATGCCGACAACCCCGACCCTGAGGGCACCGCCCGTGACATCGCCGCGTCCGGGGCCGACGTGGTGGCCCTGGAGGAACTGACGCGAGCCGCCGTACCCACGTACACGAAGATCCTGGAGGGTACGTACAAGCACCACAAGGTCGAGGGCACCGTGGGCCTGTGGAGCAAGTACCCGATGCGCGACACCCAGGCCGTCGACATCAAGATGGGCTGGACCCGGGCGCTGCGCTCCACGGTCGAGACCCCCCAGGGCGAGGTCGCCGTCTACGTGGCGCACCTGCCGTCGGTGCGCGTCCGGCTGAACGCGGGCTTCACCGCGGGTCAGCGCGACGACAGCGCCGAGGCGCTGGGTCTGGCGATCAGGTACGAGCCGCTGCGCCGGGTCATCCTGCTCGGCGACCTCAACGGCACGATGAACGACCGCGCGCTGTCCCCGGTCACCTCGCAGCTGCGCTCCACGCAGGGGGCGGCGGGGGACGGCTTCGGGTTCAGCTGGCCCGCGGCGTTCCCGATGGCGCGGATCGACCAGATCATGGTGAAGGGCGTACAGCCCGAGGCCTCCTGGACCCTGCCGCGTACGGGCAGCGACCACCGGCCGCTCGCCGCGTCGGTCAGCTTCTGACGTCTGGCGGTTACCCCTCCTGACGCCTGCCGGTTACCTCGCGGAATACTTCGTCTGAGAGACTTTGTTTCGTACCGAAACATATTCGCTCGTGGAAGGTCTCTCCATGCCCCTGGCGCCGCTCCTCGCGCTGGCCATCTCCGCCTTCGGGATCGGCACCACGGAGTTCGTGATGATGGGCCTGCTGCCCAATGTCGCGGACGATCTGGGCACCTCGGTGCCGACCGCGGGGCACCTGGTGGCCGCCTACGCGATCGGCGTCGTCCTCGGCGCCCCTCTGCTCACCGCCCTCGGCTCCCGCGTCCCGCGCAAGCGGATGCTAGTGCTCCTGATGGCCGTCTTCACGGTCGGCAACCTGGCCACCGTGCTGGCCCCGAACTTCGAACTGCTCGCCGCCGCGCGGGTGCTCGCCGGTCTGCCGCACGGCGCGTTCTTCGGCGTCGGCGCGGTGGTCGCGGCCCGGCTGGTCCGCGAGGGACGCCAGGCCCGCGCGGTGGCGACCATGTTCCTCGGCCTCACCGTGGCCAACGTCGTCGGCGTACCGGCCGCGACACTGCTCGGCCAGCACCTCGGCTGGCGGGCCACCTTCCTGGTGGTGACCGCCATCGGCCTGGTCTCGATGGCCGCGCTGGTCCGGCTCATCCCCGACATACCGCTGGACGCCACCCAGCGCCTGCGCCACGAAGTGCGCGCACTGGGCAACCGGCAGGTGGTGCTCGGGCTGCTCACCGCCGTCTTCGGCTTCGCGGGCGTCTTCGCCGTCTACGCCTACCTGGCCTCGATGACCACCGAGGTGATGGGCTTCGCCGAGTCCTCGGTGACGCTCGTCCTCGCGCTCTTCGGCATCGGGATGACGCTCGGCGCGCTCGCCGCAGGACCGCTCACCGACCGGGCCCTGCGCCCCACCCTGTACGGCTCGCTGGCCGCCCTCGCCCTGACGCTGGGCGCGTTCTACTTCACGGTGCGTGTCCCGTGGGCGGCGCTGGTGACGGTGGTGGTCCTGGGCGCCGTCGGCTTCCTGACCACGACGCCGCTTCAAATGCTGGTGATGCGGGCGGCCGACCAGGCCCCGACCCTCGCCTCCGCCTCCAACCACTCCGCGTTCAACCTCGCGAACGCGGGCGGCGCGTGGGCGGGTGGCGCGGCCATCGCGGCGGGCTGGGGGTGGATGTCGCCGACGCTGGTGGGCGCGGTGCTCGCCGTACTCGGGCTGACGATCGCGGGCGCGGCGGGCCTCTTGGACCGGGGTTCGCGCGTGGGGGCGTCCCGGGTCGTGACGGGCAGCCCCTCGGTCGCGACGTCGGCCGCCGCGGAGCGGGTGGGCTGAGGCTACGGACTGGCCCGCGCCCCGCCTCGCCCCACCCCTGCCCGTGCGGTTTCGCCTCCCGCCTCAGCCCAGTTCGCGCCAGCGATTGGTGATCGGCAGGCGGCGGTCCTTGCCGAAGCCCTTCGCGGAGATCTTGGTGCCCGGCGGGTACTGGCGTCGCTTGTACTCCGCCGTGTCCACCAGCCGCAGCACCCGCGCCACGGTCTCCTCGTCGAACCCCGCCGCCGTGATCGCCCGCGCGCCCTGGTCGCGGTCCACGTACAGCTCCAGAATCCCGTCCAGGACCGGATAGTCGGGCAGCGAGTCCGTGTCGACCTGGTCGGGCCGCAGCTCAGCGCTCGGCGGCTTGGTGATCGAGTTCTCCGGGATGGGCGGCACCTGGCCGCGCTCGGCCGCCGCGCGGTTGCGCCACTCGGCGAGCCGGAAGATGGCCGTCTTGTAGACGTCCTTGATCGGCCCGTACGCACCCACCGAGTCGCCGTACAGCGTCGAGTACCCCACCGCCAGCTCGGACTTGTTGCCCGGAGCCAGCACGATGTGGCCCTCCTGGTTGGAGATCGCCATCAGCATCGTGCCGCGCAGCCGGGACTGGAGGTTCTCCTCGGCGAGCCCGGTCAGACCCAACGAGCCCATGTACGCGTCGAACATCGGCTCGATCGGCACGGTACGGAAGTTCAGCCCCGTACGCCGCGCCAGCTCGGCCGCGTCGTCCTTGGAGTGGTCCGACGAGTACTTCGACGGCATCGACACGCCGTACACCTGCTGCGCGCCCAGCGCGTCACAGGCGATCGCCGCGACGAGCGCCGAGTCGATACCACCGGAGAGACCGATCAGCACGGACCGGAAGCCGTTCTTCGCGGCGTACGCGCGCAGGCCGACGACCAGCGCCGAGTAGACCTCCTCGGCGTCGTCGAGCCGCTCCGCGTACCCGCCGGTCAGCTCGGCCTCGTACGGCGGCAGCGGCTCGTCGGAGAGCACGACATGCTCGATCCGCAGCCCGTCGTCGACGACGCCCTCGGGAACGGCCCCCGCCGCGGGCAGCTCCAGGTCGAGCACCACACACCCCTCGGCGAACTGCGGCGCCCGCGCGACGACCTCACCCGCCGCGTCCACGACGATCGAGTCACCGTCGAAGACCAGCTCGTCCTGGCCGCCGATCATCGCCAGATAGGCCGTGGTGCACCCGGCCTCCTGAGCGCGCTTACGTACCAGCTCAAGCCGCGTGTCGTCCTTGTTCTGCTCATACGGCGAGGCGTTGATGGAGACCAGCAGACCGGCCCCGGCGCTGCGCGTGGCCGGGACCCTGCCACCGTCCTGCCACAGGTCCTCACAGATCGCGAGCGCCACATCCACGCCGCGCACCCGCACTACGGGCAGCGTGTCGCCCGGTACGAAGTAGCGGAACTCGTCGAAGACGCCGTAGTTGGGCAGGTGGTGCTTGGCGAAGGTCAGCGCCACCTCGCCACGGTGCAGCACCGCCGCCGCGTTCTGCGGCGCCCCGGCCGGCTGTCCGTACTTCGGCTGCGCGGTCTCGCAGCGGTCGAGATACCCGACGATCACCGGGATCTCGCCGTATCCCTCGTCGGCGAGCTGCCCGGCCAGCGCGCGCAGCGCGGTGCGGGAGGCCTCGACGAAGGACGGCCTGAGGGCCAGGTCCTCGACGGGGTAACCGGTCAGCACCATCTCGGGGAACGCCACCAGATGGGCGCCCTGCTCGGCGGAGTGCCGGGTCCATTGGACGATCGACGCGGAGTTCGCGGCGAGGTCGCCGACGGTCGCGTCGATCTGATTCAAGGCGAGGCGTAGTTGAGGCACGCGCCCCAGTGTAATCGTCAGTCCGACACGATGCCCCGATGGGGCCTGGGCTGTCCCGATGGGGCGCGGGCTGCCCCGATGGGGCCCGGCGGCGGGCGCCGGACCCCGTCGGTCGGTGAGAGCCTCTCTCAGCGCCGGTAGCCCAGCACCGTCATCATGCCCGCCTCCGCGTGGTACACGTTGTGGCAGTGGATCATCCACAGCCCCGGATTGTCCGCGTCGAAGTCGACCGTCAGCGTGCCGTTCGGCAGCACGACGGCCGTGTCCTTACGCGGCCCGCCCGCCACGTTCGCCAGGGCGAAGGTATGGCCGTGCAGATGGAGCGGGTGCCACATCATCGTGGAGTTCTGGAACACCAGCCGCACCCGTTCCCCGCCCCGGACCGCATGGCGGACCGACGGGTCGTAGGCCCGCTTGTCGAAGGCCCAGTCGTACTTGGCCATGCCTCCGGTCAGTTGCAGCTTGATCGTACGATCCGGCTTCTTCCCGGCGATGGCGACGGAGTCGGCGGCCTTCAGCCGCTCCGCGGTCAGCAGCTTTCCGGAGAGTTCCTTGGGCCGTACGTCCGCCTTCGGGGCCGCCCCCGAGCTCGTACGCAACAGGGCCAGCGCCGACGCCTTCTTCCCCTCGGCCGCCGCGACCAGCGGAAAGACCCCGTCGCCCACGGTGACCACGACGTCGTACCGCTCGCCCATGCCGAGCAGCAGCGCGTCCGTGGTGGCGTGCTCCACCGGGAAGCCGTCCGTGTGCGTCACCGTCATCCGGTGACCGCCCAGGGCGACCCGGAAGGCGGTGTCGCCACCGGCGTTGATCAGCCGGATGCGGACCCGGTCGCCCGGCTTGGCGCGAAAAGACGAAGGGTCATCGGGAACCCTCCCGTTGACCAGGTAGTGGGGGTAGGCCACATCGCCCGCGTCACCGCCAAGGAGATCGCTCCTCGCGCCCATCATCATCCGCGAGGGCCCGGCCGGACCGGGCGACGGGGACTTCTCCGTACGGACAGACATCCCGGACATGCCGTGACCCTCGTGACCTCCGCCTCCCATGTCCATGCCGCCGCTCAGCTCGTCCAGTACGGCGTCCGGCGTGGACCCGTCGACCCCGTCCACCCAGTCGTCGAGGACGACGACCCACTCCTTGTCGTACTTCAGCGGCTCCTTGGGGTCCTCGACGATCAGCGGGGCGTACAGCCCGCGGTCCTGTTGGGTGCCGGTGTGCGGATGGAACCAGTACGTCCCCGGGTGCGGGGCCGTGAACCGGTAGGTGAAGTCGGCGCCCGGCTTGATGTCCCGCTGGGTCAGCCCCGGGACGCCGTCCATGTCGTTGCGCAGGGCGAGGCCGTGCCAGTGCGCGGAGGTGGGTTCGGGCAGGTGGTTGACGAGGGTCAGCGCGAGAGTGTCGCCCGCGGTGACCCTGACCTCCTTGCCGGGGAGTTGGTCGCCGTACGCCCACGAGGCGACCGTACGGCCGCCGCCCAGGTCGAGCGTGGTCCTGGCGGCGGTGAGCTTGACCTTGCGTACGGGCCCTCCGCCGCGCTTGGCCTCGGCGGCGGCGACTTCCTCGCTGTCCGGGGCGATGTACCCGCCAGGGGTCGACTGGGGCGGCTTCGCTTCGCCTCCGTGCGAGCCGTGATCCGAACCTGAACCCGAGCCCGAGCAGGCGGACAGAACCCCGGTCCCGGCGACGGCGATGGATGCACCGAGCACGGTGCGGCGCGTGTGAGAACGCATGACTGAATAACACCTCGTCATCAGTGGTGTGTACAGGTCTGAGCGCGTCTACTACGCCGCGTCGGCCTATATGCGCAGCACGGACAACTGAGACAGGACGGAACGGCGTGGGGGAGGGGGTCGTAGGGCGTACGGCGCCCATGTCCTGGGCGCCAGGCGGGCACCGGCCCGCCGCCACGGCAGCCCTGCGGCGGCCAGCAGGGCGAGGGTGAACGCACTCAGCACGGCGAGGCACACGCTCATCGGGTCCATGCCGTGGTCGGCGGGCGCGGGGGACTCGGTGGCCCCGTGGGACTCACGGGGCGTGCCCGCGTCCTCGGCAGTGTGCATATGCGCCACTGCCTGTACGTCGGCCGTGGCGGTGGCCGCGCCGGACGCCTCCGCCGGGTGCCCCAACGTGTGCATCGTGACCAGCCCGACCAGCAGCGCGGCGAGCAGCAGAAGCTGCCCCCACCTCGCCTTCGCCGCAGCCCTCACCATGCTCCGCATGGTACCCATACCGGGTAACCGCCCACGGCCCTCAGGCCCCGTAAGCTGGGCGCACGATGTCCATGGTCGGGTCTCCGCGCGCTGTGCGCCTCACCGCTGTCCTGCTGGGGCTCGGTGCCGCCGCGTACACCGTCTGGGTGCTGGAGTTCGTCCTGCCCACCGGACTCGATCCCCTGCGGACCTACGTCAGCGAACTGGCCGCGCGAAGCGAGCCGTACGGCGGGCTGTTCCGGGGCGTCGACCTCGCGGCCGGGGTGCTGGTGTGCGCCGGAGCGCTGTACGGGCTGCGGCGGCTAAGCAGCGGCCGCTGGGCCACCGTGGGCTGGGCCGGGCTGCTGTTGTTCGGCGTGGGCACCGCCGTCGACTCACGGCTGCCGCTGAGCTGCACCCCGACCGCCGACCCGGACTGCGCGGCCCGCGAGGCCGAGGGCCTGGTCCCGTCCACCCACGCCGCGCACGCCGTCAGCAGCTCACTCGCCGTGACCGGCGCGCTCATCGCCATGGTGGCCCTCACCGTCGCCGCGCGCCGCTACGGCGGCTGGGCGCCGCTGGCCCGTACCGGCCCCTGGCTCACCGCACTCGAACTGGCCGCCACGGCGTGGACCCTGGCGTCCGCCGCCGCCTTCGAGGCAGGCCACGGAACGTGGCTGCTCGGTCTTGGCCAGCGCCTGCAGGTCGGGCTGGTCGCGCTGTGGCTCGGCGTGCTCGCGCTGTCGCTGGTACGGGGCGGGGCTGGCCGGGGCTGGGCGGGGGCGCGAGCGGCGTCGGCGCGGGAAGCGGCGGCGGGGGAAGCGGCGGCGGGGCGATGACCTTCGTACGGATCGACGGGGTACCCCACCACGTCGTGGTGGAAGGCAGCGGTCCGGTCTGCGTCCTGTCCGGGGGCCTGGGCCTGGCTTGGTTCGACTGGGATGAGGTGGCCGGACTGCTCGCCCCCCACCGCACCGTCATCCGCTTCGACCGCCCCGGCCTCGGGCTCAGCGCTCCCGCGCGGGTGGCCCCCACCCTGACCGGCGAGGCCGACCGCCTCCTGCGGATCATCGACGCCTGCGCACCCGAACCCGACCGGCACGGCCACCACTACGGCCACCACCACGGCGACTGGCACCCGCCCCGGGACCGCCACCACCGACCCCAGCAGCCCGCGACCGTGGTCGGCCACTCCCTCGCCGGGTTCCACTGCGAGGCCTTCGCCCGGCTGCACCCGTCCCGCACCGCGGCCCTGGTCCTGGTCGACTCCAGCGTCGAGGAGGTCGAGGTGAACGCGCGCCCCCGGCCCGGCCCGGCCCTGCGGACCGCCACGGCCAGCATCGCCGCCGCCGCACTCAGCGCCGTCGGCGCACCACGCGCGCTCGGCCCGCCCCTGCGCCGCGCCGCGTGGCGGGCGGGCCGCGTGACGGGTGGCGACCCGGCGCCGTACGACCTGGTGCGCCGGGTGTACGGCACCAGCCGCTCCGTACGGGCGATCCTCACCGAGTACGCCAGCTACCCCGACCAGGCCGCCGAACTCGCCTCACTGCGCCGGGAGTTCCCGCTCTCCGCGCGAACCCCTGTCACGGTGCTCGCCGCCGGGGGTGGCCGCCGCTGGCTGGAGCGTCAGGCACGGCTCGCCGCCGCACTGGACGCACGCTTCACGGTCGCCGCGCCGTCCGGCCACCTGGTGATGCTGGACCGCCCGGCCGATGTGGCGGACGCGGTACTGGCGGCCGCCGCCCCATAGCGAGACACGCCAGGCTCTCAACGAGGCTTGGCGCCCCGCTCCTTCAACAGACGGGCCATCAGCTTGAGTTCGGACTCCTGCCCGTCCACCATGCCCTGCGCCAGCTTCCGTTGGGCGGCGACCGAACACTGGTCCACACAGCCCTGGGCCATCGTGACCCCGCCCTCATGGTGAACGGTCATCAGCTGAAGGAACAGGATCTCGGCCTTCTCGCCGTTGGCTTTGGCGAGCTGAGCCATCTCGGCCTTGGTGGCCATCCCCGGCATCAGCGCCCCCTCCTTGGCCTGATGCCCAGCATGCCCACCGTGCCCGCCATGGCCATCGTCACCCTGCTTCATCCAGGCCATCGGCGCGTCAGTGGACGCGTACGACAACCCCCACAGGTCAAGCCACCCCAGCATCATCCCGCGCTGGTTCGCCTGCGTGTTGGCGATGTCGTACGCGAACCGCCGGATCTCCATGTCATCCGTACGATCCCGGATGACGAAGGACATCTCGACCGCCTGCTGATGGTGCACGGCCATGTCCCGCGCGAAGCCCGCGTCCGCCGAACCGTCCGTCGGTCCCGCCGACTCCGTCGACTCCGCCCGCGCCGCGGGCTTGGGCGGGCCGTCCGCGACGGCGACGGCCACACCCCCCACGGCGGCCGCGAGCACGGTCGCGCCCGCCGCGACCCAGCCCGCGGGCCTCACTGCGTGACCCCACCCGTACAGGCGGCGCCCTTCTCCGGAGTCTGCTCGCCCAGCACGTACTTGGCGAGGAACGTCTCGACGCGCGGGTCGTCCGCGCTGTCCACGGAGACCTGCTTGCCCCAGGCGCTGAGCGTGATCGTGCCCTCCTGCTCGTGGTGCGGGCTCATCAGCGTGTACGGAGTCTCGCTGACCTCCTTCGCCAGCTTCTTCACGTCAGCGGGCGCGGCTTTCTCGTTGTACGTGACCCAGACGGCGCCGTGCTCCAGCGAGTGCACGGCGTGCTTGTCCGGGATCGGCTCCTTGTAGACGTCGCCGTTGCAGTTCATCCAGGCCTGGTCGTGGTCGCCGCCGACCGGAGGCGTCATGGGATAGCTGACCGGCTTGGCCACATGATCACGCCCGAGCTTCTTGGCATCCCAGGTCTGCTCGTCCGCGATCGGCCGTTTGGCGGCCTTCTCGCGCGCCTTGGCGTCCGCCTGGACCTTGGCGTCCTCGGCCTTCTGCTTGTCCTGTTCCTTGATGAACAGGTACGAGCCGAAGCCGACCAGACCCGCCACTACGGCGGTGCTGGCGACGATCGCGATGATGCGACCGCGACGCTCACGCGCGCGCTCGGCCCGGCGCATCTCCTCTATCCGGGCCTGGCGGTCGGCGGAAGCTCTGTTCTTGGCGGAACCCATGCTGTGTGTCCTCGCGGGGATATCGGGGATGGACGGGCTAGACGGGCTGTCGGGCTAGGCGTGACAGACCGGCTGGGCGGGCTAGGCGGGCAGGCAAGTGGGCCGATCGTAGTAGGAACCCGGAAGGGGCCGCAGGTCGACCCGGGTAGACACCGTGCTCCACAATGAGGGGCATCGAGGGTATTCAGACGCGCGTGCGCAACACCGAGGAAACCGTGTGGTGGGATGCTCAGGTGCCCGTCGGTACCTTCCAGGCGCGGGACAGGCGGACTGACCAGCAAGGATGGGTAGGACCTGAACATGGATAAGCAGCAGGAGTTTGTGCTCCGCACGCTCGAGGAGCGCGACATCCGGTTTGTGCGCCTGTGGTTCACAGACGTCCTCGGGTTCCTCAAGTCGGTCGCCGTCGCCCCCGCCGAGCTGGAGCAGGCCTTCGACGAGGGCATCGGGTTCGACGGCTCCGCGATCGAGGGCTTCGCGCGGGTCTATGAGTCCGACATGATCGCCAAGCCGGACCCGGCGACCTTCCAGATCCTGCCCTGGCGCGCGGAGGCGCCCGGCACGGCCAGGATGTTCTGCGACATCCTGATGCCGGACGGCTCACCGTCGTACGCCGACCCGCGGTACGTACTGAAGCGGGCCCTCGCCAGGACCTCCGACCTCGGCTTCACCTTCTACACCCACCCCGAGATCGAGTTCTTCCTGCTGAAGGACAAGCCGGTGGACGGCACCCGCCCCACCCCGGCCGACTCCTCCGGCTACTTCGACCACACCCCGCAGAACGTGGGCATGGACTTCCGCCGCCAGGCGATCACGATGCTCGAATCCATGGGCATCTCGGTGGAGTTCAGCCACCACGAGGGCGCGCCGGGCCAGCAGGAGATCGACCTCAGGTACGCGGACGCGCTGTCCACCGCCGACAACATCATGACCTTCCGCCTGATCATGAAGCAGGTGGCGCTGGAGCAGGGCGTCCAGGCGACGTTCATGCCCAAGCCGTTCTCGGAGTACCCGGGCTCGGGCATGCACACCCACCTCTCCCTCTTCGAGGGCGACCGGAACGCGTTCTACGAGTCGGGCGCCGAGTACCAGCTCTCCAAGGTCGGCCGCTCCTTCATCGCCGGGCTGCTCAAGCACGCCGCCGAGATCGCGGCCGTCACCAACCAGTGGGTCAACTCGTACAAGCGCATCTGGGGCGGCTCAGAGCGCACCGCGGGCGCGGGCGGCGAGGCCCCCTCGTACATCTGCTGGGGCCACAACAACCGCTCCGCCCTGATCCGCGTCCCGATGTACAAGCCCGGCAAGACCGGCTCCGCCCGCGTCGAGGTCCGCTCCATCGACTCCGGCGCGAACCCGTACCTGACCTACGCCGTACTCCTCGCCGCAGGCCTGAAGGGCATCGAGGAGGGCTACGAGCTGCCGCCAGGCGCCGACGACGACGTCTGGGCCCTCTCCGACGCCGAGCGCCGCGCGATGGGCATCGAGCCGCTGCCCCAGAACCTCGGCGAGGCCATCGCACTGATGGAGCGCAGCGAGCTGGTCGCCGAGACCCTGGGGGAGCACGTCTACGACTTCTTCCTCCGCAACAAGAAGCAGGAGTGGGAGGAGTACAGGTCGGAGGTCACCGCCTTCGAACTCCGCAAGAACCTCCCGGTCCTGTAGTCGCACAGGCACTGGCCGCCGCACACCCGTCACCAGCCACCTGTCACACCCGCGAAAACCAGCCACACGGGCCCTCGCCCCGGCTGGCTTGTTCTGAGACTCGGGCAGGCCGGGACTGACCTGGTCGTAGGCTTCTCTCTGTCATATGTCGATGCGTGGTCACGCGACCACGCATCGGCAGGGGAGCGACAGGTGAGGCTGGGGTGCGGATGACGACGAACGGGACCACGGGCGGGACCACCGGGACCAACGGGACCGCTCAGGACCTTCGGGAGCCCGTGGATCTCCCCGCGCCCGGCCAGCTCGTCACGGTACGCAACCGCAAGTGGGTGGTGACCGAGGTGACCCGGTCGTCGGTCGCCTCGGAAGACCCGGCCCGTTCGGCTCACGCCTCGGCGCCGCACCTGGTCGAGATGGTGTCCATCGAGGAAGACGCCAGAGAAGAGGAACTGCGAGTCGTCTGGGAGCTGGAGCACGGGACCCTCGTCCACGACCAGCACGCCCTGCCGAACCCCACCGCCGGATTCGACGACCCGGACCGCCTGGACGCCTTCCTCGACGCCGTCCGCTGGGGCGCCATCGCCTCCGCGGACAAGACGGCGCTCCAGGCGCCCTTCCGGTCCGGCATCGAGATCCAGGACTACCAACTCGACCCGGTCGTACGCGCCCTGTCCATGCCCCGTACGAATCTGCTGATCGCCGACGACGTCGGTCTCGGCAAGACCGTCGAGGCGGGTCTGGTCATGCAGGAGCTCATGCTCCGGCACCGTGCCCGCACCATGCTGATCGTCTGCCCCGCTGGTCTCACCCTTCAGTGGCGCGACGAGATGCGGGACAAGTTCGGCCTGGACTTCCGCATCGTGGACAGCCGTCTGCTGCGCGACCTGCGGCGTTCCCGTGGCCTGTACACCAACCCGTGGACCCACTACCCGCGGTTGATCGTCTCCATCGACTGGCTCAAGCGGGAGCGCCCGAAGCGGATGCTGCGTGAGCTGCTGCCACAGGTCCCTCAGTATCCGCGTGCCTTCGACCTCCTGGTCGTCGACGAGGTCCACACCTGCGCGCCCTCGGGCACCGGCGAGTACGCGGTGGACTCTCAACGGACGGAAGCCATCCGGCTGCTCGCCCCGCACTGCGAGCACCGCCTCTTCCTCTCGGCCACCCCGCACAACGGCTTCCTGAACTCGTTCACCGCGCTCCTTGAGCTGCTGGATGACCACCGGTTCGCGCGGGGCGTACGCCCGTCGCCGGAGCAGCTGAGCCGGGTGATGGTGCGCCGCCTGAAGTCCGAGCTGCCCCCGGACTGGGACGGCCGCCCGCGCTTCCCCCACCGTGTCGCGCACGCTCTGGAGGTCGGGTACCCGGAGGGCACCCGCGACGCGTACGCGAAGCTCGCCGCCTACGCCCGCTCCCGGAGTGGCGGCGGCAGCGGCGGCGCGGAGCGCACCGCCGCCGAGTTCGTCACCACCCTGCTCAAGAAGCGCTTCCTGTCCTCGCCGAAGGCCTTCGCCGAGACCATCGACGTCCACCTGAAGACGATGACCACACGCGGCACCGGAGGCGACGGGCCGCGCCAGGAGGTCCGGCAGCGGGGCGGCGGCGAGAAGGTACTCCGCCCGCTCATCGACCGCGTCGAGGAAACGGCTGAGAGCGACGAGCAGCACGAGGAGGCGGCGACCGAGGCGCTGACCGCCGTACGCGACTTCACCCGCCCACTCACCGTCGAAGAGCACCGGCTCCTCAACGACCTCAGGACCTGGGCGTCGACAGCCAAGACCCGTCCGGACGCCAAGTTCGCCGCCTTCCGTGCCTGGCTGGACCCCGAGGTCTGCCCCGACGGGCCCCAGGGTGACTGGGAGCCACACCGGGTGATCGTCTTCACCGAGTACCGGGACACCCAGCGCTGGATCTTCGAGCGGCTCATCCAGGCCGGATTCCCCCAGGACCGCATCGCCCAGCTCTACGGCGGCCAGGACGAGCACGAGCGCGAGCACATCAAAGCGGTCTTCCAGGAAGACCCCGAACTCGCCCCGGTCCGCATCCTCCTGGCCACCGACGCCGCCAGCGAGGGAATCAACCTCCAGGCGCACTGTCACCGCCTGCTCCACTGGGAGATCCCCTGGAACCCCAACCGCCTGGAGCAGCGCAACGGCCGTGTCGACCGCCACGGCCAGCGCGCCGAGCAGGTGGACGTCTTCCACTTCGTCCCCGAAGGCTGGCGTGCGGCACCGGCCGAGCCCGGCCTCGACCCCGAATCCTCCTTTGCGGACGGCACCCTGGAGGACGAGCTGCACTTCCTCGCCGTCGCTGCCCGTAAGACAGAGACCATCCGCGAGCACCTGGGCAGCGCCGGAGAGGTCATCGCCGCACAGGTCGAACGGAAGATGCTGGGCCGCCGCTCCGACTGGACCGCCGCCGACACGGAGATCAACAAGCGCTCCGGCCGGGCTGTCCTCAAGGTCGAGCGGGACCTCGCCCGCGACCTGGAGAAGCTCGTCGCCGAACTCGCGGGCTCCCGCGACGCCCTGCACCTGACCCCCCAGACCGTCGAGCGCGTCGTCCGCACGGCACTGGGCCTGGCCCACCGCAAGGACCTCACCGAGGTCCCGGACCCCGCAGGGGAGGGCGCCCGCTGCTTCAGGCTCCCCGAACTCCCCGACGCCTGGGCCTACGCCCGCAACGAGGGCCTGCGCCACCCGCTGACCGGCAAGGAGCGCCCCGCCGTCTTCGACCAGAGCGAGGCGCGGGGCCGCACCGACGTCGTCCTGCTCCACCTCGGCCACCGCCTGGTCCAGATGTGCCTGCGCCTGCTGCGGGCCGAACTCTGGTCGGACACCGACCGGCCCGACGGCACACGGATGCTCACGCGCGTCACCGCCAAGACCGTCCCCGGCGACCTGCTGCGCACCCCCGCGGTCGTCGCCCACGGCCGGGTGGTCATCACCGGCAGCGGCGGCGCCCGCCTGCACGAGGAGATCATCACAGCGGGCGGACTGATCACCGAGGGCCGACTGGAACAGGCCAGGGGCGAAGAGATCGACTCCTGGCTGGCCGCCGCCCACGACGAACTCCCCGACCCCTCGGTACTCGACCGCCTCACCGGCCTCTGGGACCAGACGCCGCACCCGCTGGGTGCCCGCCTCGCCCGCGCCCTGCGCACCCGCGCCAACACCCGCTTCCGCAGCCTGGAATCCCTCCTTGCGAAGCGCTGTGACGAAGAGGTCGACGGCGTACGCAAGGTACTTGCCGAACTGGACGACTCCATCCGCGACCGTCTCGACGACAAGGACCACTGGGAGCAGGTCAGCCTCTTCGAAGTCGCCGAACGCACCCAGCTGCGCGCCGACCGCCAGGCGCTGAAGGACCGCCTCGCTGAGCTGCCCGCCCTCGTCGAGTCCGAGACCGCCGCGCTGCGCCGCCGCTGGGCCGACCCGACCCCGCGCTGGTTCCCAGTCGCCGTCACCTTCCTCGTCCCGTCCGCCCTCGCCCGTGGAGCCCGTCGCTGATGCCGCCCGTCACCCGCCGTTTCCCACCGCGCGGAGCCCACTCCGGCTCTCCGGCACAGCAGCACGAGGAACTGCTGCAACTGCTGCGCCCCGACGGCCCGTTCATCGCCCTGCCCGTACTCACCGAGGCGTTCGCCCAGGGCCTGGACACCGTGTCCACCGACGTGCGTCAGCGCCTGCGGGACGCCTGGTCGCAGGTCGAGCAGGACCCGGCGCTCCTGAACCACCGCTGGCAGCAGCTCGTCCTGGACGAACTCCTCGGCTGGACCCCCGGTCTCCGTGAGGGCGCGGCCCTCCCCGAGACCCTGCGCGCGGGGGCCAACACCCCCGATGCCGCGCTCGTCGTCCCCGGTGGCCCCGACGGTCCCCAGGCCCGCATCCTGCTGTTCCGCCTGCCCTGGGGCGAACCCCTCACCCGCGCCCGCAAGAACCAGGCCGCCCCCACCGAGCGTGCCGCCGACCTCGCCCGCTGGCGCGGAGTCCCCCTCGCCCTGGTCACCAACGGCCGCGAGTGGGCCCTGGTCCACGCCCGCCCCAAGGAAGCCACCTCCGTCGCGGTCTTCGACGCCTACCTCTGGCTCGAAGAACCCCTCCTGCTGCGCGGCTTCGCGAGCCTGCTGCACGCCCGCCGCGCCGCCGCCCCGCCGCTCACCGCCACCGGCGAGCACACCGATTCCCTCGCCGCGCTGTTCGCCCGCACCGCCGACCAGCAGTCCAAGGTCACCGACACCCTCGGCCGCCAGGTCCGTGCGGCGGTCGCCCTCCTCGTCGCCGAGGTGTCCCGGCTCGACCGCGCCTCGGACGGCCAGTTGCTGCGCCGGGCCTCGGACAAGCAGGTATACGAGGGCGCCCTGACCGTCATGATGCGCCTGGTCTTCCTGCTGTACGCGGAGGAACAGCGACTGCTGCCCGCGGGCGACCGGCTCTACTCCGAGTCGTACGCCGTCTCCCCGATGCACGCCGAACTGCTCGCCGCCCGCGAGCACGGCGGCGGCGAGATCGGCGACCTGCGGGCCGCCGCCTGGCCGCGCCTGCTCGCCGTGTTCGGCGCGGTGCACGGCGGCTCTACCCACCCCGACCTGTGGATTCCGCCCTACGGCGGCTCACTCTTCGACCCCGCCCGCTACCCCTGGCTGGCCGAGGCCAAGGTCACTGACCGCGTCGTCTACGAGATCCTTGACGCCCTGGTCACCCTGCGGCGCGGCGGCAAGGGCGTCGAGGCACTGTCGTACAAGGGCCTGGACGTCGAGCAGATCGGGCATGTCTATGAGGGCCTGCTGGAGTACGGCTGCGTACGGCCCGCCGAGCCCTACCTGGGCCTCAAGGGCAAGTACGAGGCCGTACTACCGCTAGCCGACCTGGAGCGGTGGCGCCGCGAGGGCACGGGCACGCTGGAGCGTGAACTTCGGGACGTCAGCGGGGCCACCGCCCGGCAGATCGAGAAGGCACTCGCCGGGCAGACCGACGCCAGCGCGCTGGCCGACCTGGACGCCGCCTGCGACAACGACGACGCCCTGGCCGCCCGCATCGCGCCCTACGCCGGGCTGGTACAACCTGACCTGCGCGGGCGGCCCATGGTCTTCCCGGGCGGCTCGGTCGTCATGGTCCGCTCCGGCGACCGGCGCGACAGCGGCACCCACTACACGCCGAAGGAACTGGCGGAGGAGGTCGTCCAGCACACCCTCGCGCCGCTGTGTTACGCGCCGGGCCCGGCGGAAGGCGCGGAGCCGGGCGTGTGGCGGGCCAAGTCTGCCAACGAACTCCTGGAGTTGAAGGTCCTCGACCCGGCGATGGGGTCGGGCGCCTTCTTGGTCTCCGCGTGCAGGTACCTGTCGGAGCGGGTCGTGCAGGCCTGGGAGCGGGACGGGCTTCCGGACGCCATACGGCGTGACGTGGGTGACGGTGACCGGGATGAACTGCTGCGGGTGGCGCGGCGGTTGGTCGCCGACCGGTGCCTGTACGGGGTTGACCGGGACGCGATGGCCGTGGAGCTGGCCAAGCTGTCGCTGTGGCTGGTCACCCTGTCCAAGGGGCGGCCGTTCTCCTTCCTGGACCATGCGCTGCGGTGCGGGGACTCGCTGGTGGGTGTCATCGACACCGAGCAGATCAAGGCGTTCCATCTGGACTCGGGCGCACGGCAGTTGAGCCCGGAGGTGTCGCGGGCACTGGACGTCACGGAGACGCTGCTGTCGCGGGCGGCGGGTCTGCGGCGCGAGATTGAGGCCACGCCCGTCAACGACATCCGGGAGGTACGGAACAAGACGGACAAGCTGCGCGAGGCCGAGGAACTGGCGGAGCGGCTGCGGCTGGCGGCGGACGCGGTTGTGGGGGCGGCGCTAGCGGCGGAGGGCATCTCGGATGAGGAGGCCACCGAGCTGAGTGGCGAGGAGAAGGTCGGGGGTAAGCGAGGCGCCGCGCAGTTCCGGGACGCTAAGGAGAACGCGAAGGAGCGGGCTTACCGGGAGCGGCTGGAGTCGGTTGCTGGGTTGGTGGAGCGGGCGCTCGCGGGGGATGAGGACGCGGGGGCCAGGGCCCGGCTGAGGGTGGACGAGTGGTTGGAGGGGGAGGGGGTGCGGTCGGTGGCGGTCCGCCCGCTGCACTGGCCGTTGGAGTTTCCGGAAATCATGGGGGTGGGAGCTCGGGTCGGGTTCGACGCGGTGGTAGGGAACCCGCCGTTCATCGGCGGCCAGAAGCTCACCGGCAACCTGGGGACGGACTACCGCGAATACCTGGTCAACCGGTTGGGCGGTGGGCAGCGCGGGAGCGCGGACCTGTGCTCATACTTCCTGCTGCGGAACCTGGCGCTGGCGCCGGGGCGGCGCACGGGGATCATCGCCACGAACACGATCGCCCAGGGGGACACGCGGGAGGTCGGACTGGACCAGGCGACAGCGGCAGGGTGGAAGGTCTTCCGGGCGATCAAGTCGCAGCCGTGGCCGGGCACGGCTGCCCTGGAGGTGTCGCTGTTGTGGCTGGGCAGAAGCGTGGGCGAGGGCGAGTCGCCGATACTGGACGGGGTCGCGGTGCGGGGGATCACGCCGGGGCTTGATCCGGAGTCGCGGGTGCAGGGGAAGCCGTACCGGCTGGTGGCGAACTCGGGGCAGTCCTACATCGGGTCCTATGTCCTGGGCAAGGGGTTCGTCCTCCAGCCGGAGGAGGCGCGGGGGTTGATCGAGAAGGACCCGCGCAACGCGGACGTGCTCTTCCCGTATCTCAACGGGGAGGACCTCAACTCTCGTCCGGACTGCTCCGCTAGCCGGTGGGTGATCAACTTCCATGGGTGGCCGCAGGAGAAGGCGGCCACGTATGAGGACGTGTTCGCGATCATTGAGCGGGATGTCAAGCCCGTCCGGGCGACCAATAATCGCAAGGTGTACCGGGATTACTGGTGGCAGTACGGGGAGAAGCGTCCCGCGATGGTTGAGGCCATTGAGGGCCTTGACCGAGTGATCGTGATTGCTTTGGTGAGCCGCACGGTGATGCCTGCACGAGTACGAGGGAACCAGGTGTTCGCGCACAAGCTGTGCGTTTTCGCCACCGATGGGCTAGGACGACTCGCGTCGCTGTCCAGCAACTTTCACTCGGCCTGGGCCTGGAAGCACTCATCGACCATGAAAGCCGACCTCAACTATTCGCCCTCCGACGTATACGAGACCTTCCCACTGCCCAAGGAGACCAACCGCCTCAGTGCTGCCGGGGCAGCGCTGGAGAAGGCACAGCGCGACGCCATGGCCGCCCGGACCATCGGCCTGACCAAGCTCTATAACCTCGTGCACGACCAGTCCGAGCAGTCCGCCGACATCGAGGCCCTACGCACGGACCACATTTGGGTAGACGAAGCTGTCGCCGAGGCATACGGCTGGACTGATCTCGACCTGAAGCACGGGTTCTACGAGACCCGGCAGGGCCCGCGCTTCACCATCGAGCCCACCGTCCAGACCGAAGTGCTGGACCGGCTCCTTGAGTTGAACCACGCCCGCCACCAGGAGGAGATGGAGGCCGGGCTGCACGTAGCAGGGGCGAAGAAGAAGGTCGCCGCCGCGAGGAAGCGCAAGGCCAAGCAGAAGCCGGAGCCCGAGGCCAAGCCGGAGGACGGCATCCAGGATGGGTTGTTCAGCCCGCCTGACGCACTCTTCTGACCGCGACGCGCCCCGCTCCCGGAAGTGGCCAGGACGCGGGGATCGAAGGGGTGAGGCTCAGTCTTCGGAGGCGTACGCCACGAAGTCGCCCCAGGCGGCAGGGGCGAACGCCAGCCGGGGACCCCGTACGTTCTTGGAGTCGCGGACGTGGATCGTGCCGGGGGCGGTAGCGACCTCGACGCAGTCATTGGGGTCGCTGCTGCTGCTGAAGCTGCTCTTGAACCACTCCAGCTCGGACGCGTCCCCGGCAGCGGCCTTGTGGATCATGTTTCTCCCAGCATTCGTTCGATGAAGGCCAGTGACTCTCCTGGCGGGAGAGCCTGAGCCCGGATGATGCCATACCGCAGCTCAAGGATTCGGACCTGCCTCAGATTGAAGACCGGGCGACTCGCGAACGCTCCTTCCGAGCGCCCTACGGCGGTTCCGTCCCCGAACTTCAGGACCTCGATGAGGCCAGCTGTTCCGGGATGGTCCCAACGTGCCATGGGCATCACCTGGATCTCGACGTTCCGAAGCTTGCCCACCTCCAAGAGGCGTTCGAGCTGCTGACGCATCACCATCGTCCCACCTACAGGCCGTCGCAGGGTCACCTCCTCTAGGACAAAGCTGAGTTCGGGGCCGGGCGAGCGGTCGAAGATCGACTGCCGCGCCATTCGGGCGGCCACCGCGCGCTCCAGATCGCCCTGTGACAGCGCGGGCCGCCACGTCCCCAAGAGCGCCCGCGCGAACTCCTCCGTCTGCAACAGCCCATGCACGTTGTGGTTGCTGTACAGGGACAGCTCGACCGCCCGCTCCTCCAGCTTCGCCAACTCCCGGACCTTCTTCGGGTACCGGGCCTTGGCCATCTCTTCCTTCATCGCCGAGATGAACCCGCCCGCCCCGAGTACCTCATCCGCCTTGTCCAGGTACTCCGGCCTCGGAATGCGTGCCCCGCGCTCCACCTTCCGGACGAGGTCCTCTCCGTACCCGACCGCCTCGGCGAACTCGACCACGCTCAGCCCGCGCTTCTCCCGCCAGCGCTTCTGCTGGCGCCCCAACGCCTCGACCACCGAGGCGATCTCGTCGTCCGGATCGACGTCCCAGCCGGGCTCGTCCGCCGCGCCCGCCGCCCCGTCTGTCCGCTGCTGCCCACGTTCCCCGCCGTCGCCACCGTCCATGCCCATACCGCGCCCACCTCCGACGTACCGTTCACTGCCCAACGCGCACCCGTACCCGCCCGTCACCCCGGACAGTCGGGACAAGCCAGGACAACGGCGGGACAGTTCAGTCGCTGTCAGTGGCGTGTCATACGGTGTGCGTGTCGGTGAGGGAGGGGCGGCGGAGCAGGTCCGTCGGCCAGAATCGGGGGTGTGGAGTGAAGGCGTCGGAGACGATCCTGGCGAACCTGATGCAGGGCAGGGCGCAGCAGTTCCAGATTCCGCTGTACCAGCGCACCTACACCTGGCAGGACCGGCAGAAGCCCCGGGGCGAGGAGCGCAATCACCTGCTCCAGATCTGGGCGGACATCCTGGAACAGGCACGGATGCTGAAGGAGGGGCGGGAGGGGACGGCGCACTTTCTGGGTTCGATCGTGCTCGCGCCCTCGCCCGACCACGAGGCGACCTTCCCGCGCCATATCGTCGTAGACGGGCAGCAGCGGCTGACGACGCTCTCTCTCGCCCTCGCCGCCATACGCGACCATGTGGAGGCCCGTGACGCGGACGCGGCCGAGCGGATCAACGAGGACTACCTGATCAACAAGCGGGAGAAAGGCGACGACTTCTTCCGCCTCCTGCCCACGCAGGCGGACCGGGCCGCCTACGCGGCCTGCATCCGGTCCGGACATTCGGCGGGAGACGACCGCGTCAGTCGTGCCTACCGGTTCTTCCGGGGGCGGCTCGAAGCCGTGGAGGCCCCGGCCGACCCAGCAGACCGGCAGGAGATCGCCCTGATCGAACAGGCCATCACCACCCGGTTGAACCTGGTGTCGGTCACGGCGGACCCGGAGGACAACGTCCACCGGATCTTCGAGTCCCTCAACAACACGGGCGAGCGGCTCAGCCAGGCTGACCTGTTGCGCAACGACCTATTCATGCGCCTCCCGGGGCGGGCCGACAGGGTCTACGAGGCCTACTGGCTGCCCATGCAGGAGCTGCTCCCGGAGACCTCCGACCTTGAGCACCTCATGTGGCTTCAGCTGGTCCTCGACGGCGATGACGGGGTGCGTCGCCAGGACCTGTACACGGCGCAGCGGGAGAGGTTCAACCGTGGTGGTGGCGGTGAGGACGAGATCGAGACGTACCTCAGGGAACTGCACCGGCGGGCCTTCCACCTCAAGGCCGTCCTGGAGCCGGACCGCGAGCCGGACTCGGGGGTGCGTGCGTGCCTGAAGCGCCTGGAGGAGTGGGACACACGCCCCGCCCACTGTGTGGTCATGCTGTTGCTGGACCTGCGGGAGAAGGGCGAGCTGGACAGTCACGGTGTGGTCCAGGGACTGTCGTATCTGGAGAGCTTCCTCGTCAGGCGCCTGATCTGTGGTGTTCGAACCAGCAATCTTGGCCGCATCCTCCAGTCGGTCCCGGTGAAGATGCCGGTTGGGGTGGCTCCGGTGGAGGGGCTGCGGCGGGTGCTCTCATCCGACCAGCGCCTCTGGCCGGATGACGACCAACTGCGTGACCACATCCGGCACACGCCGTTCTACGTCAAGGGCGGGCACGGTGGCTCCCTGCGGCAGTTCGTCCTGCGGCGGCTGGAGGAAGCACACGGACACCCTGAGCCGGTCGACTTCACGAAAGCGGCGCTGACCATGGAGCATGTGATGCCGCAGACTGCGGGAGCCGAGTGGCTTGAGGTCCTCGCCGAGGAGTGCGAAGCAGACGAGACATCGGGCGAGTTGCACGCACGCCTGCTGCACACGCTGGGCAATCTCACCCTCACCGCGGTGAACTCGACTCTCTCCAACCACCCCTTCGAGCGCAAGCAGGAACTTCTGCGCGCGAGCGGGCTGGAGATGAACCGGCGCATCGCCGCCGCCGACCGCTGGGGAGCGGCGGAGATACTCGCCCGAGCCGACGAACTCGCGCTGCTGGCGGTCAAGGTGTGGCCGGGCCCTGCCGAGAGTGGGGGCAGAGTGCAGCGCGGCCGGGACTGGGGGCAGTTGCATCAGGCGCTGGCGGTTATGAAAGAGGGCACCTGGACCACATACGGTGCGCTCGCGGCGCTGATCGGGTCGAGCGCCCAGGCCGTGGGAACGCATCTGCTCAACACGCCGGGGGTGCCGAACCCCCACCGTGTGCTGACGGTGGAGGGCCGGGTGGCCGACGGGTTCCGCTGGGCGGACGGCAGGACGACCGAGGACGCGCTGGAGCTGCTGCGGGCCGAAGGCGTGGCGTTCTCCTTCACGGGCGTGGCAGACCCCGGACAGCGGCTTTCCGCCGCCGACCTGGCACGGCTGCTAGACGTGGACGGTACCGAGGACTGAACCCCGGCGTGCGGTCGGAGTGCTGCGCGGGTGACTGTACGCCGGGTTCAGTCCGCCTGTGCCCAGGTGCTCATCGTGTCCTCCAGGGTCCAGATGCGGACTCTCGCCTGGACCTTGGAGGCGTACAGGTCGCGCTCCGCGACGATACTCAGGTCGCCGGTGCCCAGGAGCTGGCTCTCGGCGTGCTGGGTGAGCGTCATAGCCGTACTGCCGCCGTCGCAGAGGGACGTGAGAAACGCGGCGTCCCAGGTGCGCTCGTGCAGCCGCCAGGGGGCCTGGCCCTGGGCGGTCTGCCGCAGCGCGCTCATGAACCGGTCCGCGCACTGGCGCCGGGCCTGGCCGTTCTTGACCTGGAAGACGTGGTTGCCGGTCTCGATGACCGTCGCGGTGGGCAGGACGAAGCGGACCCCGTCCCGTATCCGCTGGTCCATCTCGGCCAGCACCTCGGCGCGGTGGTCGTTCAGGAACGGTACGTCGAGGATCTCCACGAGGACAGACGTGTCGAGGAAGTCGACGACCGGCAGCCGCAGGCCCCCCTTCTGCTGCTTGCTCACCGGTTCACAGGCTCCTCAGGAAGTCCTCGACACTGGCTACGTCGCGCTCGCGCGGCCGTACCGCCTCGGGCAGCCGGTCCTTGGTCACCGCGTCACCCAGGTCACCGGCCGCGAACAGGTCCACGTATCCGGGAAGTTCGGTAAGCGGGGTGAGGCTGGAATCGCCGCTCTTCGGGTCCCTGGAGCAGACGACCACGCCCGAATGGTCCTGCGCGGTGAGGGAGTTGAGCAGCGCGGGGCTGTGGGTGGTGAACAGGACATCGATGCTGCGGCGCTGTGACTCGTCCTTGATGAGCTGGAGCACACGGGCGGCCTGCGTGGGGTAGAGACCGTTCTCGATCTCCTCGATGACCAGATGGCGCTGGGCGTCGAGTCCCAGGTTCCCGCGATTGGCGGTGGGCGCGCTCAGCAGGGCCGTACCGAAGGCGAGGAAGCGGAGCATGCCGTCGCTGAGCAGCCGGGCGGGCACGTCGTGCACCCGCCCGTGGAAGCCCTCCTCGCGCAGCACCAGCTGGACGTCGCCGAGCGGGGTCTCGGCGCTGGTCACGCCCCGGACCGGGAACTCGGGCATGCCCGCGATGAGGCTAGTGAGCCGGTCGAAGGCGTCCGGGTCCGTCTCGCTCAGCCCGGCCACGGCGGCGCTGAGGTTCTCGGCGTTGCGGCGCAGTTCGGCGTCGCGGGCGTTGACGTACTGCCGCATCAGATGCGGGACCGGGTCCAGGAGGAAGACCTCCCGGAGTACCGCCAGCACATGCGACGCGGCCTGGTGCACCAGGCGGGTGGCCTCGCTGGTGAGGGGGACGCGGACCGCGATCTGGCTGGTCAGCAGCCGGTCCGCGGCGAAGGACGCGCTCGGGTCGGGGCCCCGGCCTCCGTTGAAGTACTTCGCTTTGATGTCTCCGCCCAGCGCCGCGCCGCTGGTCAGCAGAGGTCGACCCGCGGCCAGCCGGCGCCCGGCGTAGCGGACGCCTTCGACGGCGGTCAGCCGCTCGCTCAGGACGCGGACATCTGGGAAGACCCCGATCTCGACATCGAGATCGAAGGCGGCCTCTCCCAGCCGGACCCGGCAGCCGACTGTAAAGCTGTCCTGGCCCAGCGGGGCGCAGCCCGCCGCACCGCCCCGGATCTGCTCCTGGCCGACGCGGGTGCTGTCCAGGGCCTCGCGCAGGGGCTCGCCCAGGGCGAGGCGGGACAGGACCATCAGGGCGTCCAGGGCGTTGGACTTGCCGCTGGCGTTACGGCCGATCATGACCGTGAGGTCGCGGAGCGGCAGCCGCTGGTCGGTGAAGCTCTTGAAGGAGGTCAGGCGGACCTCCTCCAGACGGGGCGTCTCCACCAGGCACCTCTCTTCCCTCAGCTCGCTGACGAACCCCAGCTAACCAGGAGCTTCCCGTGGTCGTCCAACGGCGCTGGGCCGTATACCGGCGGGTTAACGCCGTTGGTCAGTCCTCGAAGTGCCCCACGACGAAGCTGCTGACGTGCCGCAGGCGGGCGGAGGTTCCCTGAACCTCCAGGTCGCCCTGCACCATCACCTCGTGGCGTTCACGGTGAGCCAGGGCCGCCTTGTCGTAGTCGGCGGGGTTGAGTTCCATACGGAAGCGGCGTGGGTGGCCCCGGTACTCGTACATCCCATACTCGTCCTCAGTGAGGAGCACTCCTAGAACGGTGACGTCACCCCACTCATAGGGACGCTCCCGGCGCAGCCGCACCACCGTCCCGGCCACCAGCGCGTCGCGGCGGCCCAGGCGGGCGCGGAGGTCCTTGGCGCCCTCTTCGAGGACGGTCAGCATTGCCGACGACAGGGCGATATGGGGTGTGCGCTGATTGACTGGGAGCTCTGGCGACCAGGCGAAGCTGAGCGAGAAGCCGCGCTGTTCCTCGCCGCCGATCCGTACCAGCGACTCGCAGAGGTTCGCGGACAGACCGGCGACGGTGTAGGCGTCGAAGTCCGCCAGGGAGTCGTTCCTCAGACTGGTGGCCGCGGCCCGCCGGGCGCAGGACAGTCCGGCGTACAGCCGCCGGGTCACCAGGCGCTCGAAGGGCTCCGGGGCGGACGGGGAGCCGTCGAGGGACAGCTGCTCCGCCTCGGGGGCGGCGGGCAGCGGGGTGTGGGCCGCCAGGACGTAGCTGCCCACCCTGGTCTGGTCGAGCCGTACCGAGCTGACGAAGTCCTTCACCCGCTGTGGCTTCTGCGAAGGTTGTACCGGTTGTGGCTGAGGGGACGCGGCGGCGGCCGCCGCCGAGGTCATCAGGTCGCGCAGCCCCGTGAGCGCGGGCACCAGGTCGACCAGCGGGGCGGTACCAGAGGGGCCGGGCGGTGTGAGCCGCAGATACTGCCAGTCGGCGGACGGCAAGGCCATCTCCCGCAGGACGTCAGAGGGACGGCGCTCCTCGACCACCGACAGGGTCTCCAGTACGTCCACGACCCGCTCCGCGTAGTCGCGCAGCTCCCGACGGGTGGGTACCAGGACCTCGAAGGCGGGGCCCGGCTCATGCGGGACCGGCAGGGTCCACAGCCGCCCCGGACCGAAGTCGCGCATGTAGCGCCAGCCTCGGCCGCGCAGATAGCGCAGCAGGTGGGCGGGTGTCAGCTCGCCCGCCTGACGGAACTCCGTGTCGTTCATCGGCGTCATGACGTCACCAGCATTTCCCGGTACTCCCCGCTGAAGAGTCCGTGCAACGCGTCAACGGTCAGCAGGTTCGCCTTCGGAACCGCCACCCGACGGTATCCAGTCGTACGGGTCTCGTCAGGTTCTTCGTCGTGGAAGCAGGCCCAGTACGCCGCGTTGCGCATCAGAAGCCGGTCGTGGGTCACATCGACCCAGTCCGCCACCTCGTAGGGCGCGATCACCAGGAACAGGAAACGGGGATGCTGCCACCCTCGGCCCGCGAGCAGGTTGAAGTTGCGCCGCTTGAGCTGGAAGTCCCACGCCGCGTCGTCGCCTTTGGGCGTGCCCCAGCACTTCACCTGCGCGACGATCTTGGGGAAGCGGATCGTGCCGGAGCGTCCGGGATGCCCGAACTCCCAGTCCGTACCCTGTCGGTCGCGCCAGGGTTTCGACGAGACGTCGAGGTTGGCGGCGACGGCCAGCGCCTGGACGAACTGCTCGCCGTAGTCGCCTCGGTGGCCGTTGTCTCCCATGGCAGGTGTCAGCGGAACGCCGTAGTTGCCCCTGTAAGGCTGCTGGCGCGGGACGCCGTCGGCCGCGTGCTCCGTCATATGCTCCCCGCATCACCCCGTGCGCAACTGATGGCACACAGTAACGTCCGTGGCCGGGGGCTGAGAAGGGCGGGGTCACGTTCCGCAGACGGGCCGCAGCCCGCTGTCAGTGGGCCTCGTTAGGGTGGGCCCGTGAGCGAGCAGAGCAGGACCACACCGTCGTCGGGCTCTTCCGGGGAACAGAGGGGGGACCGCGGGGACCAGCAGCAGGTCCTCGCCATGCCCGAGCCACAGGACATCCGCGAGGAGCTGGAGCGCCTCGTGGTCACCGACCTGCTTGGTCCCATCGGGGGCGAGGAGGAGGAGCTGTCCGGCAGCCCGTCGGACCACTACATCATCGGGCGGCTCGCTCCTGGTGGCGCCCAGATCGACCCGGACGAGCTGGACCAGGGGCGCCTGGCCGAGACGCCGGACGCCGAGGAAGGGGACCGGGAGCCGGACGCGCCCAACGTGCCCAGCCTCCAGCCGTCCGCGATGGGCCTCACCGCGCGGGTTGACGGGAGCGTGGCGGAGCTGCGCGTGCACTGCTCGTGGGCGGCGTACAAGGCGGGGCCGTCCAAGGACCCGGAGCGCTCCGGCGCCGTGTGGCATCGCACGCCGTTCTCGGGCGCGGTGACGGTCAAGCTGCTGGAGGGCCTGGTCGAACCACAGGTCGTCCTGCCGGACGTGTTCCCGGGCATCGTGGTACGCGGCAGGGTGCGGCGCTATGAGGACGACTGGCTGATCTCCCTCTTCCTCGTCAACGGGCAGAAGGACACTCGCGGCCCCGGGAACTGGATCTTCCAGGCGGGGCTGACGGTCCAAGGGCCCACGGAGACCGCCGCGTTCAAGCCGCGCAAGGACGCTGTGTCGCGGGGCGGGGACCCAGCCGACCGCGCTGAGCAGCGGGCGCTGGCCATGACCTACCGTTACCACCCCGAGTTCGCCGTAGGGCACGGCACTGGTGTGCACGCGGTCGCGGACCAGGCGGACCCGCTGCGGGCGGTCGAGATCTCCACGGTCGCCGCGCCCTCGTACGAGGTGCCCTTCACCGACGTGCCGCACCCGGACACCGAGGGCGACGAGGACCTGGCCGAACTGCGTGACCTCGTCGTGGATATGAAGTCCCTCGCCGAGTTGGACGCACAGACTCTGCGGGACTCGCTGATGCCCCTGGTGGTGGGATACCGGGCCTGGATCGAGCGCACCCGGCGGCAGATCGACGACCCGGACGCCCGGCTGGAGGGCTACGAGGGTGAGGCGCGGGAGAACCTGCGCCGGGCGGGCGTCGCGGCGGACCGGATCGAGTCGGGCATCGCCCTCCTCGCGGACGGTTCCGCCCTGGACGCCTTCCGTTTCGCCAACCGGGCCATGTGCCTCCAGCGCGTCCACACCATAGCGGCGGCGGCGCGTCGCCGGGCCCCTGGCACCACCCTGGCCGAGGCCGTCGAGCGGGCCGACGTACCGGGCAACCGCAGCTGGCGCCCCTTCCAGCTGGCATTCCTGCTGCTGAACCTGCCCGCGCTCGCCGACCCCGGACACGACGAGCGCAGGGCCGACAACGGACACGCGCTGGCCGACCTGCTGTGGTTCCCCACGGGTGGTGGCAAGACCGAGGCCTACCTCGGGCTGACCGCTTTCACCCTGGGCATCCGCCGCCGGATGCCGCGCCTCGGCGGCCTAGACGCGGAGAACGGCGTGGCGGTCCTGATGCGCTACACGCTGCGGCTGCTCACCATCCAGCAGTTCCAGCGTGCCGCCGCCCTCATCTGCGCCTGCGAGACCCTCCGCCGCGAGGACCCCGCGCAGTGGGGGGACGTGCCCTTCCGGATCGGCCTGTGGGTGGGCGGCGGGGTCACCCCGAACACCACGGAACAGGCCCGCGAGTGGATCAGGGACCGCCGCAAGGACCGGGGGCGCGGCCGACGCGGCCTCAAGGGCTCCCCGCACCAGCTCACCGGCTGCCCCTGGTGCGGCAGTAAACTCGACGCGGGGCGCGACATCGACGTCGAGACCACCACCCGGCGCACCCGGATCACCTGCCCGGACGCCTTCGAATGCCCCTTCGGAGCCGCCGCCTTCGGGGTGGCGGAGCCCGGCCTTCCGCTGGTCGTCGTCGACGAGGAGATCTACCGGCTGCTGCCGTCTCTGATCATCGCCACCGTCGACAAGTTCGCCCAGCTCCCCTGGAAGGGCGAGACCCAGACTCTGTTCGGCCAGGTGTCCCGTCGCTGCACCCGGCACGGCTATGTGACCGCCGACGCCGTCGACAGCGACTGGGAGCGGCCCACCCACCCCCCGCACGGTGACCATCCGGCGGCCCGCACGGAGAACGCCGCGCGGGTGCGCCCACCGGACCTGATCGTCCAGGACGAGCTGCACCTGATCTCCGGCCCGCTCGGCTCCCTCGTCGGGCTGTACGAGGCGGCCGTCGACAAGCTGGCCACCTGGGACATCACGCCCGGCACGGCCGTGCGGCCCAAGGTGATCGCCTCCACCGCGACCGTCCGGCGCGCCGACCGCCAGATCAACGACCTGTTCGACCGGCGCACCGCGGTCTTCCCGCCACCCGGACTTGAGGCGGGTGACAACTTCTTCGCCCGGCAGCGCCCCGTCGGCCAGCGGCCCGGACGCCGCTATGTGGGCATCTGCGCCCAGGGGGTGCGCACCAAGGCGGTCTACATCCGGGTGTACGTGGCGCAGCTCGCCGCCGCCCAGCTCCTGCACGAGAAGTACGGGCAGAACGACATCACCGACCCCTATATGACCCTGGTCGGCTACTTCAACAGCCTGCGCGACCTCGGGAGCATGCGCCGCCTCGTCGAGGACGACGTCTCCACCCGCCTCACCCGGGTCAGCCAGCGTGGCCTCGCGGTGCGCTTCCCCGGCGAACCCGCCGAGCTCACCTCACGTATGTCGTCGGACGCGATCCCGGACATCCTGGAGAAGCTCGACCTCTCCTTCGCCGGGTGGCGGAAGGGAATGCCGCGCCCCATCGACGTACTCCTCGCCACCAACATGATCGCCGTCGGCGTGGACGTGTCGCGGCTCGGTGTCATGGTCGTCGCCAACCAGCCCAAGTCCACCGCCGAGTACATCCAGGCGACCAGCCGCGTCGGCCGACGCGCGCCCGGTCTGGTGTTCACCGTCCTCAACTGGGCCCGCCCGCGCGACCTCTCGCACTACGAGACCTTCGAGTCCTTCCACGCCACGCTCTACCAGCACGTGGAGGCCCTGTCGGTCACGCCCTACTCCGAGCGGGCTGTGGACCGCGGCCTCACCGGGGTACTCACCGCCCTCGTCCGCAACCTGAAGCAGGAGTACAACGGCAACCGGGGCGCCCAGTTCTTCGACGGCCGGGGTGAGCTGGGCGACCATGTCGTGCAGTACCTTCGCCGCCGGGCCAGCACGGTCACCAGCGACCGGCGGGTGGGCCAGGCGGTCCAGGAAGGGCTCGACGCGCGCCTCGACTACTGGGGCGGCAAGCGCAACGCGCCCGCGGCCGTGCTCGGATACCGTGCGGCGCGCAGGCAGGGCGATGTCACACCGCTACTCAAGGAGCCGGACGGCTCCCGCTGGCAGCTCATGACCTGCCCGACGTCCCTGCGTGAGGTCGAGCCGCCGATCCGGCTGATGTTCGTCGGCGACGCCGGAGCGGACGACACCGCCGAGCCGCCCTTCACGCCCCGTCCCGACGACCAGGCCGACATCCGCCAGGAGAACCAGTGACCGCCCCCGCCAACGGGCCGCTGCGCGTCGGCGAACTGCGCCCCAGCCAGCTGCTGCACACCTACGGCGTCGGCTCCGTCGCCGACCTGCCGAACCTCTCGGTCATGGTGCTCGGTCTCGACCGCTGGGAGCTGGACCGGGCCACGGTCCTCACCGAGGACCGGCTGCTCGCCGCGGTCCGCCGCCGTCTCGGGCAGCAGGTGACCACCCTGCGCACCCCGCCCCATATGCAGGAGACCACCGACCCGTTCGGGGACTGGGCCCGGGTCGGCGTGCCGGTTGGTCTCTTCCCCCGCTGGCTGCGCTGCTCGCGCGAACAGTGCAACCAGCTGTCCCCCGCCTCCTCGGGCCTGTTCGAACTGGAGGAGCAGTACTTCCGGCCCGAGAACACCCGCTATGTGCACAACTGTTTCGGTCAGGGGCGGCGCAGGCCCACCGCCGTACCGGCGCGGTTCCTCATCGCCTGCCGGGCCGGGCACATGGACGATTTCCCCTGGATGTACTTCGTCCACCGGGGAGCCGATCACCCGGCGGGGTGCACCCTGTCTCTCGTCGAACGGGGCACCACAGGCGAGGCGGCGAACGTCTTCGTCCAGTGCTCCTGTGAGAAGGTCCCCGCCCGGTCCATGGCCGAGGCCATGGGCCTGCGGGGCGAGCGGGTGCTGCCCGCCTGCCGTGGACACCACCCGCACCTGGGCACCTTCGACACCTGCGGCGAGCAGGTCCGCACGATCGTCCTCGGCGCCACCAACAGCTGGTTCCCCGCGCAGCTGAGGGTATTCAGCCTGCCCAAGGCCGACGAACCCCTGCTTCAGGCCGTGCGCGAGAACTGGCAGTACCTCCAGCCGCTCGCGGCGGTTCCGCAGGAGGCCGCCAAGATGCTGCTCCCGACACAGCAGTGCTGGCTCGAACTGGAGCAGTACGGGCTGGACGCGGTCTGGGACGAAATCACCAGGGAAGTCCAGCGGCAGACGGAACAGCACCTGGCACCTGGCGCCGACGACGGGGAGGACTTCGACCTCGCCACCCCCGAGTGGGAGGCCTTCACGGCCGCCAGGACACGGCAGTTGCCCGACTTCACCACCGTGCGCGAGCCGGTTCCCGACGAGGCCGGTGACTGGCTCGAACAGGTCGTGCTGGTGCACCGGCTGCGCGAGGTGGCCGCCCTCACCGGATTCACCCGTATCGACGCCCCGGAATGGATGCCTCAGGACTACCTCTCGCAGCAGTCCGCGCCGCTCACCGCCGAGGCGGCCACCTGGGTGCCGTGTGCTGAACTGCGGGGGGAAGGCGTCTTCCTGAAGTTCCGTGAGCAGCCGCTGGCCGCCTGGGAGGCCAGGGACGACGTACGCGCCAGGGAGGGCCACCTCAAGCGGGCGTACGAGAAGTGGTGCGCCGCGCGCGGTGTCGAGCCGAGGTGGCCCGGCATCCGCTACATACTGCTCCACTCCTTCTCCCACGCCCTGATCCGCGAGTTCGCCCTGGAGTGCGGCTACGGAGCCTCCGGCATCGCCGAACGGATCTACGCCCGCTCCGGCAGCCAGCCCATGGCAGGCATCCTGCTCTACACCGCGGCACCGGACAGCGAGGGCACCCTGGGCGGCCTGGTCTCCCTGGGCCGTCGCGGCAGGCTCGGCGCCTCGCTCGACCAGGCGCTGGCCGCGGCACGCCTGTGCAGCTCCGACCCGATGTGCGCGGAACACGACCCGACCGTCCACGGCCGCCTGCACGGCGCCGCCTGCCACGCCTGCCTCTTCGCCGCGGAGACCTCGTGCGAGCGCGGCAACCACTTGCTGGACCGCGCCCTGCTGGTGGAGACACTCGCGGGTCGCCACGGCGCGTTCTTCGGATGAGGCCCCGGCTTCCGGGCGTACTCGCCGAGCTCGGGCGCCGCCTGCCCAGCGCGCAACTGGCCGAGTGGGCCGAGATCCTGCGGGCGTCGCCACGGCCGTCACCGGACGTGGAGCTCAACCTGGCGCGGGTGTCCCCGGCGGCGGGCCTCAGCGCTCAGGCCGCCGCACTCTGCCGGGCGTGGAGCGCCGAGGAGCCCACGCTCCACGGACGTGCCCTGGCCCTGGCCCTGACGACGGCGGCCGCCCAGTACGAGGAGTGCCGCCCCGACCGGGTGGCCCAGGTGGTGGTGAGCGGGCCGGTGAGCGCGGCCGTGCCGGTACGGCTCACCGCCAGCGTGGTGACCGAGGTGATCCGGTCCGCGCGGGAGACCGTCCTCGTGGTCAGCTTCGCCGCCTACGGCGTCAGGGAGGTGATCGAGGAACTACGCCGTGCGATGCGGCGCGGGGTCCGCGTGGAGATCCTGCTGGAGGAGTCCACCGCGGCGGCGCGAGTCTTCGACCCCCTGAAAGGCCAGGCCCACGTGGTGCAGTGGGGCACCGACCGCGACGCGTCAGGGACCGGCGCGCGAGGCGCGCTGCACGCGAAGCTCATCGTGGCCGACCGGCACACGGCGCTCGTGGGCAGCGCGAACCTCACGGACCGGGCGCTTGGCCAGAACATAGAAGTCGGAGTCATCCTCCGCGACCGACAAACCGTCGGCCGCATAGTCGACCACTTCCACGAGCTGACAAGCCGACGAGGCTAACCGGCCTCGCCAGCCTCACTCCGGCACCGTTCGCGCGATCAGGCGGCGATCACGTCGCGCAGCGGCTGGGTGGCGCGGGTGCGGTACTCCTGGATCGCCCAGCCGTTGCCGTCCGGGTCCTTGAAGTACATGAACGTGCCGCCGTCCTCCGGCGCGAACACCACCGGCTCCGACACCTCCAGGCCACGCTCGACGAGTTCGGCGCGGGCCTGCTTGATGTCGGAGACGCAGAGCTGGAGGCCCTGGTACGAGCCGGGTTCCGGGTTGGGGCCGTCCATCATGTCCCAGAGCTTCTCGCTGAGCGCGATCGAGCAGCCCGAGCCCGGTGGGGTCAGCTGCACGATGCGCAGGCCTTCCGCGACCTCGGCGTCGATGTCGACGTGGAAGCCCAGTTTGTCGCGGTAGAAGTCCCGGGCGCGGTCGACGTCGGAGACGGGCAGCGGGATCAGTTCGAGGGTGTAGTGCATGGTGCGTTCCCTGGGTGGTCGGAGCAGTGGAACCGCCAGCGCGTGGCACTACCGAGTACACCAGGGATCGTCGGCGCCCGCCTCTGGGCGGACGGGCGTGACCCGCTGGACAGGCTCTAAGCTCAGCCCACACGTGTGAGCGAAACGGGAGGCCGGATCATGACCTCGGGTGGGCGCAGGAGCAGTACCTTCACCCGGCTGCTGCGGCACGGCTTCACCGACCCCTCGTCCGCCGAGCGGCTCCTGGACACCCCGGAGCTGGGCCCGGTGCGCGCTGACCCCGTACTGCTCGACGCGCTGGGGGCCGCGGCCGATCCGGATCTCGCGCTGCTGGGCCTGGTGCGGCTGGTGGAGGCCCAGCCTGACGACGAGCGGCAGATGTTGCTCGACACGCTGGTGTCCGCGAAGCCGCTGCGGGACCGGCTGCTGGGGGTGCTGGGCGCCTCCGAGGCGCTCGCGGACCACCTGGCCCGGCACCCCATGGACTGGCAGGCCCTGGTGACGTACGAGCCGTCGGATCTGCACCCGGGCGTGGAGGAGTTCGAGTACGGCCTGGCCGCGGCCACCGACCCGGTGTCGCTGCGCGTCGCCTACCGCCGCTGTCTGCTGTCCATCGCGGCCCGCGACGTGTGCGGGACGACGGATGTGGCCGAGACCGCTGCCGAGCTGGCCGACCTCGCGACGGCGACGCTGCGCGCCGCGCTGGCCATCGCGCGCGCCGCCGCGCCCGAGGACGACGCGCTGTGCCGGCTGGCGGTCATCGCGATGGGCAAGTGCGGGGGGCACGAGCTGAACTACGTGTCGGACGTGGATGTCATCTTCGTGGCGGAGCCCGCGCCCGCCGCCGACGAGGGCAAGGCCATGCAGGCCGCCACCCGGCTCGCCGCCCACCTGATGCGGATCTGCTCCGAGACGACTGTCGAGGGCACCATCTGGCCGGTCGACGCGAACCTGCGGCCCGAGGGCAGGAACGGCCCCCTGGTACGTACGCTCTCCAGCCATCTCGCCTACTACCAGCGCTGGGCCAAGACCTGGGAGTTCCAGGCGCTGCTGAAGGCGCGGGCGGTGGCGGGCGACCCCGAGCTCGGCGAGGAGTACGTCGCCACACTCGCCCCGCTGGTGTGGCAGGCGGCCGAGCGGGACAACTTCGTGCCCGACGTGCAGCGGATGCGGCGCAGGGTGGTCGCCACCATCCCGGCCGCCGAGATCGAGCGCGAACTCAAGCTGGGGCCCGGCGGCCTGCGGGACGTCGAGTTCGCCGTCCAGCTGCTCCAGCTGGTGCATGGGCGGCACGACGCGTCGCTGCGGAGCGGTACGACCCTGGACGCGCTGCAGGCGCTGGCCGCGGGCGGCTACGTCGGCCGCGCGGACGCCGCGCAGCTGGACGAGGCGTACCGCTTCCTGCGCGCCATGGAGCACCGCATCCAGCTGTACCGGCTGCGCCGCACCCATCTGGTGCCCGAGGGCGAGGACGACCTGCGGCGCCTGGGCCGCTCCCTCGGGCTGCGCACCGAACCGGTCGCCGAGCTCCACCGAGCCTGGCGCAAACACGCGTCGGTGGTGCGGCGGCTGCACGAGAAGATCTTCTACCGGCCGCTGCTGGACGCGGTCGCCCAGCTCGCCCCGGGCGAGACCCGGCTGCGTACCGACGCCGCCCGCGAGCGGCTGGTCGCCCTCGGGTACGCGGACCCGGCCGCCGCGCTACGCCACCTGGAGGCGCTCGCCTCCGGGGTGAGCAGAAAGGCCGCGATCCAGCGGACCCTGCTGCCGGTGCTGCTCGGCTGGTTCGCGGACTCCGCCGACCCGGACGCGGGCCTGCTGGGCTTCCGCAAGGTGTCCGACGCGCTCGGCAAGACCCCGTGGTACCTACGGCTGCTGCGCGACGAGGGCGCGGCGGCGGAGAATCTCGCCCGGGTCCTGTCCGCCGGACGGCTCGCCCCCGACCTGCTGCTGCGCGCCCCGGAAGCGGTCGCGCTGCTCGGCGACCCGCGCGGCCTGGAGCCCCGCGACCTCGCCCACCTGGAGCAGGAGATCCTGTCCGCGGTCGGCCGGGCCGACGACGCCGTCCAGGCGGTCACAGCGGCCCGTGGGGTACGGCGGCGGGAGCTGTTCCGTACCGCGGCCGCCGACCTGATCGGCTCGTACGGCACCGAGGAGAGCCCCGCGCAGGAGGACCCGGGCGCGCTGGTGGACCGGGTCGGGGACGCGGTGTCGGACCTGACGGCGGCGACCCTGGCCGGGACGCTACGGGCCGTCGTCCGCGAGGGCTGGGGTGACGAGCTGCCCACCCGGTTCGCGATTATCGCGATGGGGCGCTTCGGCGGACACGAACTCAGCTATGGCTCGGACGCGGACGTGCTCTTCGTCCACGAGCCCCGCGAGGGCGTCGACGAGCAGGAGGCGGCCAAGGCCGCGAACACCGTCGTCTCCGAGATGCGGCGGCTGCTCCAGGTACCGAGCGCCGACCCGCCGCTGCTCATCGACGCCGACCTGCGGCCCGAGGGCAAGACCGGGCCGCTGGTGCGGACATTGAAGTCGTACGAGGCGTACTACCGCAGGTGGTCCCAGGTCTGGGAGAGTCACGCCCTGCTGCGCGCCGAGCCCGTCGCGGGCGACGCGGACCTCGGGCGGCGGTTCATCGAGCTGGTCGACCCGCTGCGCTATCCGGCCGAGGGGCTCAGCGACGATCCCGTACGCGAGATCCGCCGCCTGAAGGCCCGGATGGAGGCCGAGCGGCTGCCGCGCGGCGCCGATCCCACGCTGCACGCCAAGCTGGGCCGCGGCGGGCTCTCCGACGTCGAGTGGACCGTACAGCTCCTCCAGCTGCGGCACGGCTGGGTGGAGCCGGGGCTGCGGACCACCCGGACCCGTACGGCGCTGGCGGCGGCGCGGGCCGCGGAGCTGATCGGCACCGAGGAGGCCGCGATCCTCGACGAGGCGTGGGTGCTGGCCACGCGGGTGCGTAACGCGGTGATGCTGGTCCGTGGCCGCGCGGGTGACACCTTCCCGGCGGGCGGCCGGGAGCTCGCGGCGGTGGCCCGCTACCTGGGATACGACCCCGGGACGGTGGGGGAGATGCTGGACGACTACCGGCGTACGACGCGGCGGGCTCGGGCGGTGGTGGAGGAGCTGTTCTACGGGGCGTAGGGGGCGGCCTGAGCCGTCGGGCCGTAGGCGCGGCGGACTGGTGCGGAGGGGACCGGCTAGCCGACCCGGTCGCCGGACTCCGCCAGCTCGTACGTACTCTCGCGCTCAGCGGCCCGCGCCCGCGCCGACGGCGCCCCCGGCCCCGGCACCTCACGCGAGAGCCGGTGCGGCAGCGCCCCGTACCAGGCGCGGGCGTAGGCGAACCCGGCGCCGAGGCAGAGCACGCCGCCCACCGCGTCCAGCCAGAAGTGGTTCGCCGTAGCGACGATCACGACCAGTGTGGCCACCGGGTAGAGCAGCCCGAGTACCCGCACCCACGGCACCCGCGCCAGCGCGAAGATCGTCACCCCGCACCACAGCGACCAGCCGATGTGCATCGACGGCATCGCCGCGTACTGGTTGGTCATGTCCTTCAGGTCACCGGAGGCCATCGAGCCCCAGGTCTGGTGGACCAGGACCGTGTCGATGTAGCCGTGGCCCTCCATCAGCCGGGGCGGGGCGAGGGGGAAGAGGTAGAAGCCGACCAGGGCGATACCGGTGGTCACGAACAGCACGGTGCGGTGGGCGGCATACCGCCCGGGGTGGCGGCGGTAGAGCCAGACCAGGACGCCGATCGTGACGATGAAGTGCAGCGTCGCGTAGTAGTAGTTCATGCCGACGATCAACCAGGTCACGGAGTTGATCGCCTGGTTGACGCTCTGCTCGAAAGCCAACCCGATCGAGTGCTCGGCCCGCAGAATCCAGTCGGCGTTACGCATCGCCTCGGACTCCTGCTCCGGCACCGCGTTGCGCACCAGCGAGTACAGCCAGTAACTCACCGCGATCAGGGCCAACTCGTACCACAGGCGCGGCCGGCGCTGAGTGCGCAGGCGGCGCACGAAAGCTCGCGCCGGGCGGTCTTGCGCGTCGTTGGCATCGGGTGACGAGGCTGCCGTCCGGCCTTCCAGTGCTGTCACAGTCGTCTCACCCATGGAGCGAAAGTTTGCCAGATGTGGCCCGCCATCTGATCATCCCTCGGTTGGTTCCTGAACGCACGCCCTACTCCTTGGGGACGATGATCGGGCCCCTAGGAACCCCCTAGGAACTCTGGGAAAACCGGGAGCCCTAGGAGCCCTAGGAGCCCTAGGAACTCTCGGAGCCCCGGGGGGCAGAAGCAGTTGAACCTCGTACCACCAGCTCCGGCATGAACACGAACTCGCTCTGCGGCGCTGGCGTCCCGCCGATCTCCTCGAGCAGCGTACGCACGGCCGCCTGCCCCATCGCGGGCACCGGCTTACGCACCGTGGTCAGCGGGGGATCGGTGAACGCTATGAGCGGTGAGTCGTCGAAGCCGACCACCGAGATGTCGTCCGGCACCTGGAGACCGCGCTGGCGGGCCGCTCGTATGGCGCCGAGCGCCATCATGTCGCTGGCGCAGACGACAGCGGTGCAGTTCCGGTCCATCAGGGCGGTCGCCGCCGCCTGGCCGCCCTCCAGGGTGTAGAGGGAGTGCTGGACGAGGCGCTGCCCGACGTCGTCGGGGCTCAGGCCTAGCTGGTCGCGCATCGCGGCGACAAAGCCCTCTATCTTCCGCTGGACCGGGACGAAGCGCTGCGGGCCCAGGGCGAGCCCGATCTCCGTGTGGCCGAGCGAGACGAGGTGGGTGACGGCCAGCTGCATGGCGGCCCGGTCGTCGGGCGAGATGAACGGCGCCTGGACCTTCGGGGAGTAGCCGTCGACCAGGACGAACGGCACCCCCTGGCCGCGTAGCTGTTCGTAGCGGTCCATATCGGCGCTGGTGTCGGCGTGCAGCCCGGAGACGAAGATGATCCCGGAGACCCCGCGGTCCACCAGCATCTCGGTGAGCTCGTCCTCGGTGGAACCGCCGGGCGTCTGGGTCGCCAGTACGGGGGTGTACCCCTGCCGGGTCAGGGCCTGGCCGATGACCTGGGCGAGCGCCGGGAAGATGGGGTTGTCCAGCTCGGGCGTTATCAGGCCGACGAGGCCCGCGCTGCGCCTGCGCAGCCGCGTGGGCCGCTCGTAGCCGAGCACGTCGAGTGCGGCCAGGACGGATTCGCGGGTGGCCGGGGCCACACCGGGCTTGCCGTTGAGCACGCGGCTGACTGTGGCTTCGCTGACCCCCGCCTGGGCTGCGATGTCGGCAAGCCGTGCGGTCACAGGCCTGGACTGTACCGGTCACCGGGCGGATTGCCCACCAGGCCTCGGCAGGTTGACGTGCTGCTTGCAAGGGCTTGCGGGAGGTTGTTGCAGAGCCGTAAGCCGGTCGTGACGGGGTCGCGAGGGGGCGCGAGGGGGTCGCGAAGAGGTCGTGGGTGCGTGCGGATTCCCGACCTCGTCGCTGTCAAGTGATCCACCGGCAACCTTCGGGACACGCGAAGGTAACGATCACCCGGTCTTGCAGAAAATTGCCGCAAGGTCTTTCGGTCGGCTTTCATCGTTGTTACGTTCCTGCCGAACCCGGCGCCGCGAGGGGCGCGGTAGCGGGAGGCACGCTCGCCTCCGAGACGTCCCGGGGACCTTTGAAGGAGTTCACATGCGGCGTGGCATAGCGGCCACCGCGATGATCGCGAGCCTGGCGCTCGCGGCAACGGCTTGCGGTGGCGACAGCGACAGTGGCGACAAGGCCGACGGCCCGGTCACCATCACCTGGTGGGACACGTCGGATGCCACGAACGAGGCGCCGACCTACAAGAAGCTGGTCAAGGAGTTCGAGAAGGCGAACGACGGGATCAAGGTCAAGTACCAGAACGTCCCGTTCGCCGAGGCCGAGCAGAAGTACAAGACCGCGGCCCAGGCCGGCAAGGCCCCGGACGTGCTGCGCGCCGACGTCGGCTGGACCGCCGGGCTCGCGAAGAACCAGTACCTCGCCCCGCTGGAAGGCACCCCCGCGGTCAAGGAGCTCGACTCCTTCAACCAGGGCCTGGTCGACGGCGCCAAGGTCGACGGCAAGCTCTACGGCGTGCCGCAGGTGACCGACGCCCTCGCGCTCCTCTACAACCAGGACGTCTTCGACAAGGCCGGTGTGGAGGTTCCCACCACCTGGGAAGAGCTCTCCAAGGCCGCCAAGACCATCAAGAAGAAGACCGGCGTCGACGGTATCTACCTCAACCCGGACAGCTACTTCGCTCTGCCCTTCCTGTACGGCGAGGGCGGCCAGATGGTCGACGTTGACGGCGAGAAGATCACCGTCAACGACAAGGCGGGCCAGAAGGCCGTCCAGACCGTGATGGACCTGATCAAGGACGGTGTGGCGGTCAAGCCCGACTACACCGACGGCTACAACAACATGCAGGCCGCCTTCAAGGACGGCAAGGTCGCCATGGTCATCAACGGCCCGTGGTCCACGGCCGACGACCTGACCGGCAAGGCCTTCAAGGAGAAGGAGAACCTCGGGATCGCCTCGGTCCCGGCCGGTTCCAGCGGCAAGGCGGGCACCCCGACCGGCGGCCACAACCTCGTCGTCTACAACGGCTCCAGCGCCGCCAAGAAGACCGCGGCCCAGAAGTTCGTCGCCTTCATGACCTCCAAGAAGTCGCAGGAGTTCGCCTCCACCGAGACGGGCGTCCTGCCGACCCGCGACGACGCCTACACCGCGCCGGTCGTGGCCGACCCGATCAAGGGCGCCTTCAAGGACGTACTGGCTGACGCCACCGCGCGCCCGAACGTCGCCGGAGTCAGCGACATGTTCGCCGAGTGGACCAAGCAGTACATCGAGACCCTCAAGGGCAACACCTCCGTCGAGAAGGGCCTGGACACCACCGCCGACAAGTGGAAGTCCAACGTCCAGTCCCTCAAGGACTACGCGACCGAGTAAGCCCCTCCCGTCCGGTCCGGCAGCGCTGACACCCGCGCTGCCGGGCCGGACCAGAGCCGTATACGAGCAGGTACGAGCAGGGAAACCATGAAGAAAGCCACCGCACAGCCCGCGCAGGCGACGGGGTCCGCCGCGTCTGGGTCCGCCGGGTCTGGGTCCGCCACGTCTGGGCCTTCCAAGGCTGGGCTTCTCACCCGCATGAAGCGCTCCTATGACCGGTACTGGTACGCCTGGGCCATGGTGCTGCCGGTGGTGCTGGTGATCGGCGTGCTGATCGGATACCCCCTGGGTCGGGGGATCTACCTGTCCTTCACCGACGCCAACGAGCTCAACGTCGCCAAGCAGATCGGCGAGACCACCATCCCGGCGACCTACGAGTTCATCGGCCTGGACAACTACTGGCGCATCCTGTCCGGCGCCGACGGCGAGTTCTACCCCAAGCTGTGGTGGACGGTGGTGTGGACCGCGTCCTGTGTCTTCTTCCACTACACCATCGGTCTGGGCCTCGCCCTGCTGCTCAACCGCAAGCTCAAGGGCCGCTCGCTCTACCGGGTCATGCTGATCCTGCCCTGGGCGGTGCCGCCGTTCGTCGCCACGTACATCTGGCGCATGATGTACAACAGCGAGTCGGGCGTCTTCAACGCCCTGCTCGGCAAGCTGGGTTTCGCCCCCGTCGACTGGCTCGGTGACACCTTCACTCAGAAGGTCGCGGTCATCGGCGTCAACGTCTGGCTGGGCGTCCCCTTCATGATGGTCGCCATTCTCGGTGGTCTCGCGTCCATCTCCAGCGACCAGTACGAGGCCGCCGAGATGGACGGCGCCAGCCCCTGGCAGAGATTCCGGCATGTCACCCTGCCGGGTCTGAAACCGGTCAGCTCCACGGTGATCCTGCTGGGCACCATCTGGACCTTCAACATGTTCCCGATCATCTATCTGATGCTCGGTGAGGCCAACGCCATGAACAGCGAGATCCTGGTGACCTACGCCTACCGGCTCGCCTTCGGTTCGGTGCGCGACTACGCGGGCGCGGCCACCTACGGAATCATCATCCTCTCCATGCTGCTGGTGTTCGCCGTGTTCTACCGGCGCCTGCTCAACCGTCAGGAGGCCGCCCAGTGAGCGCGATGACCGAATCCCGGCACGACAGCGCCCGACCAGACCGCGCCGCCGTCAACCCCACCCAGGCGCACCGCCCGCACCGCAAGATCCGCGGCCGCGACGAGCGGTCCCCGCTGGCCTCGCTGGGGCTGCACGCCGCGCTGATCGGCGCGGCCGTGATCGCGGTCTTCCCGATCGCGTACATGATGTTCATCTCGCTGCGCGGCCGGGACGGCTGGACCACGCCGACCAGCGCCGAGGGCGGCCTGGAGATCAGCAACTACACCTACGTACTGACCGAGACGGAGTTCCCGCGCTGGTTCGCCAACTCGGTGCTGATCGCCCTCGGCACCACGGCTCTCGGTGTCTTCATCGCGGCCTCTACCGGCTACGCCATCTCGCGGATGCGCTTCCCCGGCCACAAGTCGCTGATGTGGGTCCTGCTCGTCACTCAGATGTTCCCGGTGGCCGTACTGATCGTCGCCCTCTACAACATCCTCGGCGGCCTCGGACTGCTCGACTCCTACGTGGGCCTGATCCTCACCTACTGCTCGGTGTCCGTGCCGTTCTGCGCCTGGATGATGAAGGGCTACTTCGACACGATCCCGTACGAGATCGACGAGGCCGGGCGGGTGGACGGACTCACCCCGTTCGGCACCTTCTACCGGCTGATCCTGCCGCTGGCGAAGCCGGGCCTGGCGGTGACGGCGTTCTACTCGTTCATCACCGCTTGGGGTGAAGTCGCCTTCGCGCGGGCCTTCCTGAGCAGCGACTCGATGCTCACGCTCTCCGTTGGCCTACAGAGCTTCATCGGCCAGCACAAGGCGGAGTGGGGCTACCTCGCGGCGTCCGCGGTCATCATCACCATCCCCGCGGGCCTGATATTCCTCCTGGTGCAGCGCAACCTGGTGGCCGGTCTCACCGCAGGCGGCACCAAGGGCTGAGCCCCCCGCCACGTCCCTTTCCACCCGTACGAACAAGACGTCGGCCGCGCCGGTCCGGACCGCACCCGGACCGGCCGCGGCCCCACCACCTTCACCACACCCAGGGATGACATGACCCAGCACCTCGCTGACGCCACCGCCGGTACGGAATCCGCTGCCGACCGCAGCACCGCCGACCGCCCAGGCTGGTGGCGGGACGCGGTCATCTACCAGGTCTATCCGCGCAGTTTCGCCGACGGCAACGGCGACGGCATGGGCGACCTCGAGGGCGTACGCGCGCGGCTGCCGTACCTGCGCGACCTCGGCGTCGACGCCGTATGGCTGAGCCCCTTCTACGCCTCGCCGCAGGCCGACGCGGGCTACGACGTCTCCGACTACCGGGCGATCGACCCGATGTTCGGCACCCTCTTGGACGCCGACGCGCTGATCCGCGACGCCCACGAACTGGGCCTGCGCATCATCGTCGACCTGGTGCCCAACCACTCCTCCGACCAGCACGAGTGGTTCAAGCGCGCCCTCAAGGAGGGCCCGGGCTCGGCGCTGCGCGACCGCTACCACTTCCGCCCCGGCAAGGGCACGGACGGCGAACTCCCGCCCAACGACTGGGAGTCCATCTTCGGCGGCCCCGCCTGGACCCGTACCACCAACCCCGACGGCACCCCGGGCGACTGGTATCTGCACCTGTTCGCGCCCGAGCAACCCGACTTCAACTGGGAACACCCGGCCGTCGCCGACGAGTTCCGCTCCATCCTGCGCTTCTGGCTGGACATGGGCACCGACGGATTCCGGGTCGATGTCGCCCACGGCCTGGTCAAGGCCGAAGGCCTGCCGGACATCGGCGGCGACGGCGAGCAGCTGAAGCTCCTTGGCAACGACGTCATGCCGTTCTTCGACCAGGACGGCGTGCACGAGATCTACCGCAGCTGGCGCCGCATCCTCGACGAGTACCCCGGGGACCGGATCGCCGTCGCCGAGGCCTGGACGCCGACCGTGGAGCGCACCGCGCACTACGTACGCCCGGACGAGCTGCACCAGGCCTTCAACTTCCAGTACCTGGGCACCCACTGGGACGCCGCCGAACTGCGCGAGGTCATCGACACCTCGCTCGGCGCGATGCGCCCGGTCGGCGCCCCCGCCACCTGGGTGCTGTCCAACCACGACGTCACCCGGCACGCCACCCGCTTCGCCAACCCGGCGGGCCTGGGTACCCAGCTGCGCGAGGCGGGCGACCGTGCACTCGGTCTGCGCCGGGCCCGCGCGGCGACGCTGCTGATGCTGGCGCTGCCCGGCTCCGCGTATCTCTACCAGGGCGAGGAGCTGGGCCTGCCGGACGTCACCGACCTGCCGGACGAGGTGCGCCAGGACCCGTCGTTCTGGCGGGCCAGCGGCCAGGACGGCTTCCGCGACGGCTGCCGGGTACCGCTCCCGTGGACCACCGAGGGCAGCTCGTACGGCTTCGGGACCGGCGGGAGCTGGCTGCCGCAGCCCTCCACCTGGGGCGCGCTGAGCGTCGAGGCCCAGACCGGTGACCCGGACTCCACCCTTGAGCTGTACCGCAGCGCCCTCGCGGTGCGCCGCGAGCAGCCCGCGCTCGGCGCGGGCGACGCGGTCGCGTGGCTGGACGCGCCCGAGGGCGTACTCGCCTTTCGCCGCGCGGGCTCGTTCGTCTGCACCGCCAACACCACCGGTGAAGCCGTACGCATCCCGCGCCCAGGACGCCCGCTCCTGGCCAGCGCCGAACCGGTGGCCGACGGCGCCGAGGACGCGGCCGAGGTGGAGCTGCCCGCCGACAGCACCGTCTGGTGGGCGGTGTGACGATCCCTCCGCCGCGGGGTGCCGGTGCCGGTACCGAGCCGTCCGGCACCGGCACCCCGCGGCTCGCGGACATCGCGGCCCAGGCCTCGGTCAGTGAGGCCACCGTCAGCCGGGTGCTCAACGGCAAGGCGGGCGTCGCGGGCGGCACCCGGCACCGGGTGCTGGCCGCGCTCGACGTGCTGGGCTACGAACGCCCCGTACGGCTGCGGCAGCGCAGCGCGGGCCTGATCGGGCTGGTCATCCCGGAGCTCACCAACCCGATCTTCCCCGCCTTCGCCCAGGTCATCGAGCAGGTGTTGGCCGGGCACGGCTACACACCCGTGCTGTGTACGCAGATGCCAGGAGGCGCCACCGAGGACGAGCTGGTCGAGCAGCTGGAGGCGCGCGGCGTCACCGGCATCATCTTCCTCTCCGGGCTGCACGCCGACACCACGTCCGACCCCACCCGCTACCGTGAACTCGGCGCGCGAGGCACCCCGTTCATCCTGGTCAACGGCTTCAACGACCAGGTCAAGGCGACCTTCGTCTCGCCCGACGACCAGGCGGCGGTCCAGATGGCGATGCGCCATCTCTCCGAACTGGGGCACGAGCGCATCGGCCTGGCCGTCGGCCCGGCCCGCTATGTGCCGTCCCGCCGCAAGGCTGAGGGCTTCGCCCAGGCCCTGCGCACCACCTCCCCCGGCACGGACCCCGAACCTCTGACGCGGCACACGCTGTTCAGCGTCGAGGGCGGCCACGCGGCGGCGGGCTCGCTGCTCGACCAGGGCTGTACGGGGATCGTGTGCGGCAGCGACCTGATGGCGCTCGGCGTCGTACGGGCCGTCCGGGAGCGGGGACTTGACGTGCCCCGGGATGTCTCGGTGGTCGGCTACGACGACTCCCAGCTGATCGCCTTCACGGACCCGCCGCTGACCACGGTGCGCCAGCCGGTACGGGCGATGGCGACCGCGGCGGTCGGCGCCCTGCTGGAGGAGATCCACGGAAATCCCGTACAGCGCACGGAGTTCGTCTTCCAGCCGGAACTGGTGGTACGGGGCTCGACGGGCGCCGTACGGAGCTGACGCGGAGCGGACGCGGCGTACCGGGCCGACCGGCCGGGCGCGTAGGACCCGGCGTGGCCGGGAACCCTCGGCCGGTCGGTCCGGATGTGGTTGAACGTAGCACCACTGCAATGTCTTGCGGAAGGCTTTGCGGCTGTGTGAGGTCGGGATTTCAGGGTGATGACGCGAGTGTGTCCAGAGGGTTGACCGGGACCTGGCGGGATCGTACGGTCACGTCCGCAAGAACTTTCTAAGAACTTGCAGCAAGAACCCACAGGCCTTACGGGCATGGCGCGTTGCCGTACAAGGCTGCACCGTCACCCGTACCTCCCCCCACAGCTGGAGGAAGCATGGCCCGCAGACCCCTTGCTGTCGCACTCGCCGCCGCACTCGCCCTCGTGGCAGGCGCGGCCGCCGCGGTCGTCGCCCCCGCAGGCACCGCCCAGGCCGCCCCGCCCGGCGAGAAGGACGTGACCGCCGTCCTCTTCGAGCAGACCTTCGCCTCGGTCGCCACCGCGTGCACCGAGAAGCTCGGCCCGGCCGGATACGGCTACGTCCAGGTGTCACCGCCCCAGGAACGTATACAGGGCTCCCAGTGGTGGACCGCGTACCAGCCGGTCAGCTATCAGATCGCCGGTCCGCTCGGGGACCGCGCCGCGTTCAGGAGCATGGTCGACGCCTGCCACGGCGCGGGCGTCAAGGTGGTCGCCGACACGGTGATCAACCACATGACGGCCCGTTCCGGCACCGGCACCGGCGGCACGTCGTACAGCAAGTACGACTACCCGGGCCTGTACTCGGGCGCCGACCTCGACGACTGCCGGTCCGAGATCGGAGACAACTACCAGGACCGGGCCAACGTCCAGAACTGTGAGCTCGTCGGTCTCGCCGACTTGGACACCGGTGAGGAGTACGTCCGCGAGCGCATAGCCGGATACATGAACGACCTGCTGTCGCTCGGCGTCGACGGCTTCCGGGTCGACGCGGCCAAGCACATGCCCGCCGCCGACCTGGCCGCCATCAAGTCCCGGCTCAGCGACCCGAACGTGTACTGGAAGCAGGAGGCGATCCACGGCGCGGGCGAGGCCGTCTCGCCCAGCGAGTACCTCGGCAACGGCGACGTCCAGGAGTTCCGCTACGCCCGCGGCCTCAAGCAGGTCTTCAATGGCGGGAGCCTCGCCGACCTGAGGAACTTCGGCGAGGGCTGGGGCTTCATGGAGTCCGGCGAGTCCGCCGTCTTCGTGGACAACCACGACACCGAGCGCCACGGCGACACCCTCACCTACAAGGACGGCGCCCACTACACCCTGGCCAACGTCTTCATGCTGGCCTGGCCGTACGGCTCACCGGACGTTCACTCGGGCTACGAGTTCACTGACTTCGACGCCGGGGCGCCGAACGGCGGCACGGTGAACGCCTGCTACCAGGACGGCTGGACCTGCCAGTACGACTGGCGCGAGATCTCCTCGATGGTCGGCTTCCGGAACGTGGCGCGCGGTCAGGGCGTCACGAACTGGTGGGACAACGGCGGCGACCAGATCGCCTTCGGCCGCGGCGACAAGGCGTACGTCGCCATCAACCACGAGGGGTCATCGCTGACCCGCACTTTCCAGACCTCGCTGCCCGCGGGCGACTACTGCGACGTCCAGAGCGGCAAGGGTGTCACGGTCGACGGCTCCGGCCAGTTCACCGCGACGCTCGGCGCCAACACCGCCGTCGCCCTGCACGCGAACGCCAGGAACTGCGACGGCGGCGGCGACCCGGACCCCGGTGTCACCGGCGCCTCCTTCAGCGTCGAGGCCACCACCGCCTGGGGCGAGAACATCTACGTCACCGGCAACCGCTCCGAGCTGGGTGACTGGAACCCGGCGAACGCCCTCAAGCTCGACCCGGCGAGCTACCCGGTCTGGAAGCTTGACGTCTCGCTGCCCGCGGGCACGGCGTTCGAGTACAAGTACGTCCGCAAGGACGCCGACGGCAACGTCACCTGGGAGAGCGGCGACAACCGCACCGCCACCGTGCCGTCCGACGGCGGACTGGTCACGCTGAACGACACCTTCCGCAACTGATCCCTCCGCCGCCGTCTGATCCCTCCGTCTGAGCCCCGTCCAGGGCCGCCCCGCGCTCCCCCGTGGGGCGGCCCGGTCTCCACACCCTCACGAGGAGAGCCGTACCGTGATACGCCCGCCCACCCCGCGCAGAGCGGCCACCGCCGTCCTGGCGCTGGCCCTCTGCGGCACGCTCGTATCGGCCGCGCCCCCCGCGGCCCAGAAGCCACCCAGGCCGCCGTCGGACGCCAAGCTCGCCGCCGAGCCCGCCCGACACGACCTGACCCGGGAGCAGTTCTACTTCGTCCTCCCGGACCGCTTCGCCAACGGCGACCCGAAGAACGACCGGGGCGGCCTGACCGGCTCCCCCCTGAAGACCGGCTACGACCCCACCGACAAGGGCTTCTACCAGGGCGGCGACCTCCAGGGCATCACCGACCGGCTCGACTACATCAAGGGCCTGGGCACCACCGCCATCTGGATGGCGCCGATCTTCAAGAACCAGCCGGTGCAGGGCGAGGGCAAGGACGCGTCGGCCGGATACCACGGCTACTGGATCACCGACTTCACCCAGGTCGACCCGCACTTCGGCACCAACGACGACCTTGAGAAGCTGATCGACAAGGCCCACGACAAGGGCATGAAGGTCTTCTTCGACGTCATCACCAACCACACCGCCGACGTCGTCGACTACGAGGAGAAGTCCTACGACTACCTCTCCAAGGGCGCCTTCCCGTACCTGACCAAGGACGGCGTCCCGTTCGACGACGCCGACTACGCGGACGGGGGTAAGCGACGGTTCCCGAAGGTCGACAAGAACTCCTTCCCGCGCACCCCCGTCGTCCCGGACGCCAAGAAGAACCTCAAGGTGCCCTCCTGGCTCAACGACCCGACGATGTACCACAACCGGGGCGACTCCACCTTCGCGGGCGAGTCCAGCCAGTACGGCGACTTCGTCGGCCTGGACGACCTGTGGACCGAGCGCCCCGAGGTCGTCGAGGGGATGGAGAAGATCTACAAGAAGTGGGTCAGGGACTTCGACATCGACGGCTTCCGGATCGACACCGTGAAGCACGTCAACACCGAGTTCTGGACCCAGTGGGCCACCACACTCGACGCGTACGCCGCCAAGAAGGGCCGCGAGGACTTCTTCATGTTCGGTGAGGTGTACTCCGCCGACCCGGCCATCAACGCCGAGTACGTCACCGAGGGCCGACTCGACGCCACCCTCGACTTCCCCTTCCAGGAAGCCACCCGCCAGTACGCCTCCCAGGGCGGCTCGGCGGCCGGGCTCCGCGACGTCTTCGCACAGGACTACCGCTACACCACCGACAAGGCCAACGCCTACGAGCAGGTGTCCTTCCTCGGCAACCACGACATGGGGCGCTTCGGCACCTTCCTCAAGCAGGACAACGCGGGCGCCGACGACGCCGAGCTGATCAAGCGGTACGGGCTCGCCAACGAGCTGATGTTCCTGTCCCGGGGCAACCCGGTCGTCTACTACGGCGACGAGCAGGGCTTCACCGGCGCGGGCGGCGACAAGGACGCCCGCCAGACCCTGTTCGCGTCGAAGACCGCCGACTACCTCGACACAGACAAGAACGACCAGCTCGGCACGGACCGCACCCACGCGGACGACGCGTACGACCCCAAGCACCCGCTCTACCGGCAGATCGCCGAACTGTCGAAGCTCACCGCCAAGCACCCGGCCCTGCGCGACGGCGTCCAGACCGAGCGCTACGCCGCCGACGGCCAGGGCGTCTACGCCTTCAGCCGCACGGACGCCAAGGCGAACACGGACGCCAAGGCGAACACGGACGCCAAGGCGAAGACGAAGAACGGGCCCGTCGAGTACGTGGTCGCCACCAACAACGCCGACACGGCGCGGACGGTGGAGTTCCCGACCGAGTCGGCGGGCACGGACTTCCGTACGCTCTACGGCGATTCGCCAGCGGCCACCGTGACCAGCGGCTCCGACAAGAAGATCAAGGTCACCGTCCCGGCGCTGTCCTCCCTCGTCCTCAAGGCCGCCGACCCGCTCGACGCCCCCACCACAAAGCCTTCCCTCACCCTGAAGGCCCCGAAGGCAGGCGCCACCGGCACCGTAGAGATCTCCGCCGACGTCTCCGGCGGCCAGCTCAACCGCGTCGTCTTCGCCGCCCAGCAGGGCAACGGCAAGTGGCGGACGCTCGGCTCCGCCGACCACGCCCCGTACCAGGTGACCCACAAGATCGACGCCCGCGAGGGAACGGCCCTGCGCTACAAGGCCGTCGTCGCCGACTCCCAGGGCCATACCGCCAGCGACCTCGCCACCAGCACGGCGGGCGCGCCCCCCGCCGAAGAGGTACCCGGCGCGGTCGAGCGCGACTACGCGGTCGTGCACTACCAGCGCGCCGACGGCGACTACGACGGCTGGCAGCTGAAGTCCGGTGACTCCGCGGCCCCCGTCACCGCTCCCTTCACCGGCCGCGACGCCTACGGCGCCTTCGCCTGGCTGAAGCTGGACAAGGGCGCCACCAGCGTCTCGTACACCGTCGAGAAGGACTCCGCCGCCGAAGGACCCGAGCGCACCATTGCCCTCGCCAAGACCGGCGAGGTGTGGATCGAGCAGGGCAAGGACGGCCAGGCGGACACGGCACCCGACGGCGCCTATCCGCCGCAGGACGAGAGCAAGGCGGTCCTGCACTACCAGCGCGCCGACGGCGACTACGACGGCTGGGGCCTGCACGTCTGGACCGGGGCGGCGAACCCGACCGACTGGTCCAAGCCCCTTCAGCCCGTCCGCACCGACGCCTACGGTGCCGTGTACGAGGTGGAGCTCACCGACGGCGCCACATCCCTCAGCTACATCCTGCACAAGGGTGACGAGAAGGACCTCCCGTCCGACCAGTCACTCGACCTCAAGGCCAACGGGCACGAGGTGTGGATGCTGAGCGGTCAGGAGAAGTACCTGCTGCCGCAGCCCAAGGGCGGCGGCGCCAACCTCGACCTGACCAAGGCCGAGGCGGTCTGGATCGACCGCGACACCCTCACCTGGAACGGCAGCCCCAGCGCGGCATCCACCCAACTCCTGTACTCCCGCCGCGGCGACATCGCCGTCCAGGACGGCGCCCTCACCGGCGACGCCCGCTGGCTCCGGCTGACCGAGACCACACTGACCGACGCCCAGAAAAGGCGGTTCCCGCACCTGGCCGACCAGCGCGCCTACTCCGTGGACCCGCGTGACCGGGACCGCGACCGCGTCCGTAAGGCCCTGAAGGGCCAGATCGTCGCCACCCAGCGGGCCGTGAACGGCGCCGTGCTCAGCGCGACCGGCGTACAACTCGCGGGCGTACTTGACGACCTGTACGCGGGCAAGGCCGCCAAGGCCGACCTCGGCGCGACCTTCGACCGTAAGGGCCGCCCCACGCTGCGCGTATGGGCCCCGACCGCACAGAAGGTCTCCCTCCAACTGGACGGCAGGCGCAAGGCCGTCGCCATGAAGCGCGACCACGCCAGCGGCGTCTGGTCCGTCAGGGGCAACAAGTCCTGGCGGGGCAAGCAGTACCGGTACGCCGTCAAGGTGTGGGCGCCGAGCGTCCAGAAGGTCGTGACCAACAAGGTCACCGACCCCTACTCGGTAGCCCTGACCGCCGACTCCAAGCGCAGCATCATCACCGACCTCAGCGACCTCACCGACCGCAAGCTGGCCCCCAAGGGCTGGTCGAAGCTGAAGAAGCCCGCCGCCGTACCGCTCACCAAGGCCCAGATCCAGGAGCTGCACGTCCGCGACTTCTCCGTCGAGGACGCCACGGCCTCCGCCAAGAACCGCGGCAAGTACCTGGCCTTCACGGAACCGAACACCGAGGGCTCACAGCACCTGCGAGACCTCGCCGCGTCCGGCACCTCCTACGTCCACCTCCTCCCCACCTTCGACATCGCCACCATCCCCGAGCAGACCAAGGACCAGGCCACCACCGACTGCGACCTCGCCTCCCACCCGGCGGACTCCGCCGCACAGCAGGAGTGCGTCGCCAAGACCGCCGCCAAGGACGCCTACAACTGGGGCTACGACCCCTACCACTACACGGTCCCCGAGGGCTCCTACGCCACCGACCCGGACGGCACCCGGCGCACCGTCGAGTTCCGGAAGATGGTCCAGTCCCTCAACAAGAGCGGGCTGCGCGTGGTGCTGGACGTCGTCTACAACCACACCACCGCGTCCGGCCAGAACGACACCTCCGTACTCGACAAGATCGTCCCCGGCTACTACCACCGCCTGTTGGCGGACGGTTCCGTGGCCACCTCCACCTGCTGCGCCAACACCGCGCCCGAGAACGACATGATGGGCAAGCTGGTCGTCGACTCGATGGTCACCTGGGCCAAGGAGTACAAGGTCGACGGCTTCCGCTTCGACCTGATGGGCCACCACCCGAAGGACAACATCCTCGCCGTGCGCGAGGCGCTGGACGCGCTGACCCTCGCCAAGGACGGCGTCGACGGCAAGAAGATCGTCCTGTACGGCGAGGGCTGGAACTTCGGCGAGGTCGCCGACGACGCGCGCTTCGTCCAGGCCACGCAGCAGAACATGGGCGGTACCGGCATCGCCACCTTCAACGACCGGTCCCGCGACGCGATCCGCGGCGGCGGCCCCTTCGACGCCGACCCCGGCGTGCAGGGCTTCGCCTCCGGCCTCTACACCGATCCCAACTCCTCCAAGGAGAACGGAACTCCAGCCGAGCAGAAGGCCCGCCTCCTGCACTACCAGGACCTGATCAAGGTCGGCCTGACCGGCAACCTCCGCTCATACACCTTCACCGACACGCGTGGCCGTACGGTCAAGGGCTCCGAGGTCGACTACAACGGCGCCCCGGCCGGATACGCCGACGCGCCGGGCGACGCCCTCTCCTACGCCGACGCCCACGACAACGAGACCCTGTACGACGCACTCGCCTTCAAGCTGCCGCCGGACACGTCCGCCGCCGACCGCGCCCGAATGCAGGTACTCGCCATGGGCACAGCCGCGCTGTCCCAGGGCCCGGCCCTCTCCCAGGCCGGAACCGACCTGCTGCGCTCCAAGTCCCTGGACCGCAACTCCTACGACAGCGGCGACTGGTTCAACGCCATCCACTGGAACTGCCGCGCCGGGAACGGCTTCGGCCGAGGCCTGCCGGTGGCGGCCGACAACGAGGACAAGTGGCCCTACGCCAAGCCCCTGCTGACCGCCGTCCCGAAGGCGGGCTGCCCACAGATCGAGGGCGCGACGGCCGCGTACCAGGACCTGCTCCGTATCCGCACCACCGAGAAGTCCTTCTCACTCGGCACGGCGGAACAGGTACAGCAGGCGCTCTCCTTCCCTCTGTCCGGAAAGAACGAGACCCCCGGGGTCATCACCCAGCGGGTCGGTGACCTGGTCGTGGTCTTCAACGCCACGCCGGACCGCCAGACCCAGAAGATCGCGGACCTGGCCGGAACGGACTACCGCCTCCACCCGGTCCAGGCCGACGGCTCGGACTCCGTAGTGAAGTCGGCGTCCTACAAGAAGGAGTCGGGAACCTTCACGGTCCCGGCCCGCACGGTGGCGGTGTTCACTACCCGCTGACGCACGCGCGCTCAGCTCAACGACCGTGCCCCGCACCGGATCATCTCCGATGCGGGGCACGGCCATAGGTGGGGTCGTTGTTCACCACAAGGTGGCTTCCCGTTCTGGTGGTTGCGGGGCGCCGGGGAGGCCAGGTGGCACCGCCCGGGACGCCAGGTCGGACCAGGTCTCGTAGTGGTCGGCCATCGTGAGGAGGAGCAGGGCGGTGGCGTACGCGTCGTAGGTCGCCCGGTGGCGTTGAGCGGGGGCGGCTGAGAGGTCCAGGTGGGTGTGGTTGATGAGGGCGTCGAGGGAGTGGGAGGGGGCGTCGGGGTAGGTCGCGCGGGCCAGGCGCAGGGTGTCGATGACTCCGGTCGGTTCCCAGCCCGGGAGGTGGCGGGTGAGGACGCGGTGGTCGACGCAGGCGTTGTGGGCGCAGATCCAGGCGCCTGTGAGGAACGAGCGGACGCCGTCGCGGACTTCGGGCCAGGTCGGGTACGTGGCGAGGTGGTCGTTCGTCAAGCCGTGGACCTTCTCGGCGAAGGGGGCGACGGGGACGGGTGGGCGGATCAGCCAGGCTCCGGCCGTGGTGGTGTCCGGGTGGCCGTCGCGGATGGGGAGGGCGGCGACTTCGACGAGGTCGGGCGGGTTCGCGCCGTTGCCCTCGACGTCGACGACGAGCAGGCGGTCAGGCCAGGTGGTGGGGTTCACGGGGACTCCCTAGGTGGTTGCTCGGCCGGGGACCAGCCGACGTCGGCGCGGCCGTGCCGACGGTGGTGGTGCGGTTTCGCGCGGTCGTGGCACTGATAGCCGAAGCCGTGCTGCAGGTAGTAGCGCGGCGGTTCGTCCAGTCCCTCGACGATGATGGCGCGGTCCGTCACCTCGACGTCCCCGGCCGCACCGAGAGCGCGGGCCTCGCGGGTTGCCTCGGCGGAGTCCGGCTTCTGCCAGGCGCTGGCGCACAGGCCGAGTTGGGCGGTTGGGCAGATGTCGCACAGTTCGCGGATGCCGTAGTGGCCGTTGTAGTCGGGCTCGCCGTGGGCGTACGCCACGCCGCAGCTGGTCTTGCGGAAGAGCGGGCCGTACGGGGCCTCGGTGTTGGTGGGGTCGTGGAAGGCGCGGAGGATTCGCTGTTCGGAGTCTTCGGGCATGATCTTGCGTCGGGCAGTGCCCTCGTACGGTGCGGGGATGCCGTGGGCCTTGTAGTACGCGGCGATCTCGGCGCGGAAGAACAGACCCGTGAAGACCGTCGCGTGTGCGTGCCCGGCGAGTTCGCGGGCTTGGTGGAGGTGTGCGTCGGTGTCGTTGAGGCCGGGGACGACCGGGCGCCAGTAGAGGACGGTGCGGTAGCGGTCGGCGTGGGCGTACAGGGTGCGCAGCCTGGCTTCGGCGATGGCGGAGTCGACGGGCTCGATGCGCTGGTCGGTGATACCGGAATGGGTGACCAGGATCGTCAACCTGATGTTCCGGAAGCTGTTGAGGACGTCACAGTCCTCGGGCTCGACGCGCCAGCGAGTGATCACGAGGACGTGGTTGGTCAGGCCCCGTTCGTCCAGGAGGCGCAGCACATTGAAGGTGTGCGGTTTGACGACCGGGAGCATGGGGTCGGTGGCCCGGTTGAAGAGCTGTACGGGGGTGCGGTGTGGGCGGAAGTAGGCGTGGCCTGTGAGCGCTGTGACGGCCTCCTCGTCGGTCATCAGGGCGCGCGGCACCTTCATCTCGAAGTTGCCGAAGAGGTGTCGTACGCAGTAACCGCAGTCCAGTGGGCAGCCCACGACGTGATTGAGGGAGAGGCCGGACTTGCGGTACTCGATCACCGTGGCAAGTTCGGGTTTGAGGGAGCGGAGCTGCTCCGTGGTGAGCAGGGGGAGCGGGCGGCGGGTGGGTGTCGTCGCCATGGTGGATACCTCCAGAGGGCGTGTGCGGCGGTCGGACGCGCGGCCGGAGCCACGCGGTCGGAGCCTCGTCGTCGTCGGGTCAGGTGCTGAGCAGGTGGTGCTGTCTCGCGCCGTACCAGGTGCCGAAGTCACGTCGTGTGGCCGCCGCGTCGTCGGAGGAGTGGACGAGGTTCTCGACGAGGCGGTCTTCGGTGAGGGCCGCGACGAGGCTGTCCGCGCCGAGGTCACGGCGGAGGGCGCCGCGCCGGGCCCTGGCCGGGTCGTAGTGGCCGAGCAGGTCACGTACGCGGCGGGGCGTGCCGGGCGCGCCGTGAACGAGGGCTACGGCGACCGAGCGGCCGACGTACATCTCGTGCAGGGCGGCCGGGATGTCGATGTCGAACCAGTCGGCGCCGACGAGCAGGTCCCAGTAGTGGACGTGGATCTGCCAGGCCGCGACCTCCGGCACATCCGTCCGATCGCGCACGGACGCAACCTGGGCGATCCGGTCCAGGACGGTGTCGACCAGACCACGGCGTACGCAGTCGGGCTTGAGGAGGACCACGCTCCAGCGGTCCCAGTCGACGTCGGCGACCACGTCACCCATCGCTACGGGGCGCCGACAAGGCGCGCTCATCGGACCGGCTCGAAGCCGCGAGGCATACGCGACGGCCAGCGGTGGGCGAGCAGCCAGCGCGGGCCTGCGTCGAGCGAGGTGAGGACGTCCTTCTCGACCGGGTCGGCCGGGCAGTGGGTGAGCTGCCGCTGCGCCTCGAAGAGGAGCAGGACCTGCTGCCAGTACGGGGCCAGGCCGAGCTCGGCGAGGTCGGCGGGCCGGTACGGGGCCTGGTTGGTGCGTAGCGCCTCCTCGTGCCGCAGCACGGTGGCGAGGGTCGTGGGGGCGGTGTCGGCGGGCATCGGTGGGAACGGGAAGCGTGAGGTGGAGGCGGCCGGGCGGTCGGCGGCCTCGGTGAGGACGCGGTCCACCCGGTCGAGGTCACGGTCGCCGAGGTGTGCCGAGCCGATGTGGTGGATGTACGTGCCGAGTTCCAGGCCGAGTTGGACGGCGGCATACTCCTGGATCATCGTGAACGAGAACACGTCCGCGAGCAGCCCGCGGTCGCAGTCGTTGGCGCGCATGTAGCAGACCATGTGCAGTCGGCCTGCCCGTACGAGGAGGTGGAGCGCGATCGCGCAGGACATGTCGGGGTTGTCGGGGACAGTCATTTCGTGGGCCTCGAAGATCGGTAGCAGGCCGCGTTTGCTGGCTGTCTCGGTGCGGAGCAGCGACAGCACACGGTCGAAGGGCGAGACAGCGTCGTCCCGGTCTCCGTCCCCCTCGCGGTCCCCACCGCCGATGGGTTGGAAGATCCGGGAGCCGTAGGCGGAGCCGCGGACCGTCTTGCCGTCTTGTGAGACGGCACGCATCCGCGGCGCGTAGTACTCGATCATCTCGACGTCGTCGCGGCCGCTGAGGTACCAGAGCGCCTCGGCGAAGTGGAATGCCGGATTGACCTTGCGGGCGGCGAGGTAGGGCAGTCGCTCGCGCGGGTTGGCCAGCTCGAAGCTCAGCCCGAGGGACTCGCGGCTGGCGTTGCCACGTGGGGCGTTGCGGTACTGGTGGGCGTACGTGATGTGGCGGAGCACGTCGACGTACGCCTGCTCGAAGTCGGGGTAGACGGGCGGTGCGAGCACCGGGGCCTCCTGGGGGCCGACGGATGGCGGATGGGCCCGCGCGCACTGAGGGAGAGCCGCATGTGTCGTGGCGACCGGTCGGCGCGGGCTGGGGCTGTGGGGCTGCCCTGGTGAAGACCCTTGCCGAGGCCGGGCGGCGTCGGTACGTCGTCGATCCGCCGTCCGTACGCCGTTCGTACGCCGTCTTCGGGCGGGCGGAAAGCCGGCGCGGCGGCGGTGACGCGTCGTATCGCTGCGACGTACGCGGACCGATGCTTGCTGTTTCCAGCGGCTTGGGACCGGGAGGGATTGTGACGAGACGATGTACATGCCGACACGCACGGAGGCGGACACAGGCCGAGGGCGGGCCAGGCCGCTCCAACAGAGGTGTTGGGTGAACCTGGCTGAGGCGGAGGAACCTCTCTTGCTTGCCCGAGATCGAGTGCGGGGCGCACTGACCGGGTGCGTGTCGCCGTCATGCGTCGACGACGCCGTGCTGGTCGTCTCGGAGCTGGTCGGCAACGCCCTGTGGCACACGGGCGGCGGCCCCGACTGCCTGGTGCTGGAGGCCTACCGTGACGTCGTGGTGCTGTGGGTACACGACGGGGGTGGAGACGTTGACACCGTACGGACTCGCACAGACGTGGGATCGACTGCCGATCTGCTGGCGGAGAGCGGGCGCGGCCTGCTGCTCGTAGAGGCGCTGACGGCGCGTTGGTACGTCCAGCCGACCTCGCTGGGAAAGGCGGTTGTGGCCATGCTTGACCTGGTCTACTGCGAGTTCGGTAGAGGTGAGAGAGCCTCTTGATCGCTGGCAGGTAAGTTTCGGTCATGAATGGTGACTGGCGGATGGACCGGATCGGGAGTGCTCTGCGGGGTGAGAACCCTGCCGTGTTGCGGCGCTTGGACGCGGGGTTCGCGGTGATCGGGGATGTGCAGTTCCTCCCGGGCTATTCGGTGCTCCTCGTGGATGACCCTGATGTGCAGCGGCTGTCGGACCTGCCGAGACCCAAGCGCTTGTCCTTTCTGTCCGACATGGACCGGCTCGGAGAGGCGGTTGAGCGCGCATCTCGGCGCCTGGACACGGCCTTTCGCCGCGTCAATCTGGAAATCCTGGGAAACACCGACGGGTTCTTGCACGCGCATGTGTGGCCGCGGTTCGAATGGGAGTCGGCCGATTTGGTGGGCATGCCGGTATGGCTCTATCCGCGCGACCGGTGGAGCGACGAGCGGTTCACACTCGGCCCACAGCATGACGGGCTACGGGAAGCCATCGGCAGTGAACTGGACCGGCTGCGCTCGACGGACTGACGGACTGACCTCGCCGTCAGGCCCGAGACCAGGGAACCGAGAGGGGCAGTCATGATCTGCCCTCGCAGCGTGATCACCTCAGCCAAGTGGGAGGCTCTTCACTACGTCCCAGCGGTACGTGCGCTGTTCCCGCCGCAGCTCCACCAACTGGACCTCGCTGATCCGGGTTTCGATGCCTTGGAGGGAGCGAAGTCCGGCCACCGTCTCGATCACCGGGGCGGCGGGGCGGGGACGGTTGTTGTACGCGAGGCTGAGGTGTGGCCGGAAGACTGCTGTCGGCTTCCGGGGCGTGAGGTTCATGGCGCGGCCGGACTCGGCGAGGGCTGCGTGCAGGTGCAGGAGTGGCTCCCACGGTCCGAGGGAGAGGCGAACGGCTCCCCGTGACCCGGCGAGCGGCATGGCGCGTACGGAGAAGGGGGCGGGCAGAACCGGCTCGGCGGCCCGGAGCAGGTCGTCGAGGTGAGCGGGAGTGACCGTGTTCGGGGTGCCCACTCGGGCCAGGGTGATGTGGAGGCCGCCGCCCGGGACCGGGTCGAGACCGAGCGGTGCGAGTCCCGCCTGACAGCGTGCGGCCAGGGCTGTGAGGTCGGAGTCGGTGGGGAAGGTCAGCAGCCAGTAGTAGGCGCGGGTGCCGTCGGGCCAGCCGGGGCGGGCCCAGTGGTCGGTCATCTTATCCAGCGCGCTGAACGCGGCCCAGTCGTGCGCCGCGATCGCCGCCGGGCTATGGATGTCCGCCGGGGGCTCAGCGGGGAACGTGTCGGGGTCGGCGCTGAGCAGGGGCACTCGGGCGTACTCCTTCGGATCGGCTGCCTCACACTGCTCTGGCGGGGCGCGACATGGCCAGCGCTGTCGGCTGGGAGCTCCAGGCGCGGAGCTCCTCGCCATACTCACGTACTGCGGGATGGTTCCGCCATGCCCCAGCCAGGTCGTACAGATCGCGGGAGCGCTGGAACACCGAACTGATCGGCGAGGCCCCGCACAGATGTAAGGCCTCGCGGCCGAGTGCCATGGCGTGGTCGAGGTCGGGGGAACGCTTTTGGAGGAGGGCCGTGGAGACGTCGAGGCGTACGAGGGAGCGGCTCCACGTCGAGTCGGAGTGCTCGACGAGGTCGTCGATGCGCTCGGCGTCGTGCAGCACCTGGGCGGTGTCGCCGAGCGCTGTGTGCGCGGTCACCGCGTTCGCCAGGGTCCTGGCCCGCCCGTACGGAGAGAAGGAGATGCAGGAGGTGAGGCCAACCGGGGCGTCGTGGTGGTCGGAGAGGTCGAGGGCCCGGCCGATGGCCTGTTCGGCGGCGCGGCGATCGCCGGTCTTGGCCAGGGCGCGCGCCCGGCCGTTGACGAGGAGGCGGATGGACTGGGCATCGTGCGGGGCCCGTTCGACGGCTGCGGCGGCGCAGGCGTCGGCCTCGTCGTAGCGGGCGGCGTAGTAGAGGCCGAAGGACAGGGTGCCGCTCGCCCACAGCTCGGTGTCCAGGTCATCGATGGCCCTGCTGAGGTCCAGGGACTCGGTGCAGTACGCCTCCGCGAGCGCGAAGTCCCCGGTGTTCACGGCCATGTAGGCGAGGAGGCCGGAGGTGCGGGCGGCGAGACGGAAGAGTTCCTGGCGTACACGCGGGGGCTGGCGGCCGTCGAGGAGGGTGTGGGTGAGCTGACGCAGGTTGCGGGTCTGCGGGCGCAGAGCGTGCGGGCCGTGCTGCTCGTACTGAGCGGAGACGTTCTCCAGGGCGTTGGCGAGGAAGGTGAGGGTGGCGTCGTCGGCGTTGCTGGTGGTGAGTTCGTGGGCGCGGGCGACGATCTGGAGGGGGTCGTCGCCGGTGTCCCGGGGGAGTGGGACGTGGGGCGGCGGCACCGGTGTCGGTGTCGTACGTGCGGCGGCGTCTCCATCGCCGCCCGCCCCGGAGAACAGCTCGGAGACCGGCCTGCCCAGTAGGTGTTCCAGCACCCGGCAGGCGTCCGGGCGCGGAAGGGTCCGCAGGTCACCGCCCATCCAGCGGTCGAACTGCCGGGCGGAGACCCGGAGCGAGGCGAGCCGCAGGTCACCGTCGAGTTCCGCGAGTCTGACAGCCACCCGTTCGAACTGGGTCGCGAAAGCTCCGTACGTCGTCAGATGCCGCTGCTGAAGTAACTGCCGGAACACGGTCGTCCGGGGCATGGCACACCCTCCCGGTGTGGCGAGCGGGCCGACCCGGAGGCAGTGCGCGCCGATGGCGGTGCGTCGCACCTCGCACTCATCGGTCGGCGGGGCGCGCGCCCGGAAGGTGCACGCCGTGACCACAGGCAGAATGCCGGTGGCGGAGTCAACTAGGCAATATGTCTGCCGAAGTTGACCCGATTGGAAGCCCCTATGTTTCGTCAAGCCACAGAAGGGGTCTGGTTGGCGGCTCGGGGCTGGATGTGCCGGTAGAGCTCGCGGGCGACGTACCGCTTCAGACACCGGATGATCTCGCGCTTGGACATGCCCTCGGCGGTGCGTCGCTCCAGATACTTCTGGGTGCGTTCGTCCCAGCGGATGCGGGTCTGCACGATGCGGTAGAGGGCGGCGTTGGCCTGGCGGTTGCCTCCGCGGTTCAAGCGTCGGCGTTGTGTCTTGCCGGAGGACTGCTCGACCGGGCTGACGCCGCACAACGCGGCGAAGGACGTTTCGTCGACGAGTCGGTCGGGGTTGTCACCTGCGGCGATGAGGAGGACTGCGGCGCTGTCGGGCCCGACGCCGACCAGGTCCAGCATCTGGGGCCGGCAGGCGCGGACGGCCCTGGTGGTGCGGCGGGTGAGCTCTTTGACCTCGTCGGACAGGTGCTGGACTCTGCGGGCGAGCAGGCGCATCGTGAAGACGGCCTCGCCGCGGTGATCCACGTCGAGGGCCGCGCAGGTGGCGACCAGCGCAGGGTTGCTCAGGCCGGTGAGGAGTTCGCGCAGATCCGGGTCGATGGACATGAGGACGGCCTTGAGCTGGTTCAGCGCCTGAGTGCGGGCCTTGACCGCCGATTCCTTGGCCAGCCGCAGGACCCGCATGTCCTCCACAGGCCCGTCCGCGCTCTTCGGCACGGTGGTGGCCCGTCCGGACAGCACGGCACGAGCGGCCGCGTCCGCGTCGATG
>NZ_WHOM01000055.1 GCF_009739465.1 Streptomyces apocyni | reverse complement strand
CCCGGCCGCGAGCAGCCCGGCCGGGGCGGCCGCCCGCACCCCAGCGCGGCGTGCGACAGACAGAGGCGGCTGCGGCTCCCACCTCGCGGCGGATCACCCGGAATGACCCGCCGCGCCCGCACGGCCGCACGACCGCACACCCGACGGACGGAGCGAGGGAGGGAGGAAGGAAGGAAGGGACGTACGCCGCCGGTACGGGGCGGGCGCACCGGCGCCGTCACTCCGCCCCGCCGTCAAGACCGCCCCGCCGTCAAGACCGCCCGTACCAGCGTCGACGCGGGCGCCGCCCGTCAGCCGCGTCCCCAGCAGCCGGGGTCCATCACCACAGCTGGTGGCACGCACGGCGGAAGGACGGACGGACGCCGGTACGAAGGCGTACCGGCAGCGACGCGCGCGTGGCTGTCAGCCGCGTACCCCCAGCAGATGGTCCATCGCCAGCTGGTCCAGCCGCTCGAAGGCCATCCCGCGCGCGGCCGCCGCGTTCACGTCGAAGGACTCGAAGGCGGAGGCGTCCGCGAGCAGCCCCGCGAGCCCGTCGCCCGCGGTCGGCAGTGACAGCTCGTCCAGCCGCGACGCCCGCAGCGCCTCCTGGACCTCGGGGTCCGCGCGGAAGGCCGCCGCGCGGTCACGCAGGATGAGGTAGTTGCGCATACAGCCCGCCGCCGACGCCCACACGCCGTCCATGTCCTCGGTGCGCGGCGGCTTGAAGTCGAAGTGCCGCGGGCCCGCGTATCCGGCCGACTCCAGCAGGTCGACCAGCCAGAACGCGGACCGCAGGTCCCCCGCGCCAAAGCGCAGGTCCTGGTCGTACTTGATGCCGCTCTGGCCGTTGAGGTCAATGTGGAAGAGCTTGTCCGCCCAGAGGGCCTGGGCGACGGAGTGCGTGAAGTTCAGGCCCGCCATCTGCTCGTGGCCGACCTCCGGGTTGACCCCGTACAGCTCCGGGTGCTCCAGCCGTTCGATGAAGGCGAGCGCGTGCCCGACCGTGGGCAGCAGGATGTCGCCGCGCGGCTCGTTCGGCTTGGGCTCGATCGCGAAGCGGAGGTCGTAGCCCTGATCCGTGACGTACTCGCCCAGCAGGTCGAAGGCCTCCTTCATACGGTCCAGGGCTACGCGTACGTCCTTGGCCGCTCCGGACTCCGCGCCCTCCCGGCCGCCCCAGGCCACGTACACCTCGGCTCCCAGCTCGACGGCGAGGTCGATGTTGCGCAGCGTCTTGCGGAGCGCGTACCGGCGTACGTCACGGTCGTTGGCAGTGAAGGCGCCGTCCTTGAACACGGGGTGCGTGAACAGGTTCGTCGTCGCCATCGGCACCTTCAGACCGGTCGCGTCGAGCGCCTGGCGGAAGCGCTTGACGTGCGACTCACGCTCGGTGTCCGACGCGCCGAACGGGATCAGGTCGTCGTCATGGAAGGTGACGCCGTACGCGCCCAGCTCGGCGAGCCGTCGCACGCTCTCCACGGGGTCGAGCGCGGCGCGGGTCGCGTCGCCGAACGGGTCCCTGCCCTGCCAGCCGACGGTCCACAGGCCAAAGCTGAACTTGTCGTCACGAGTCGGTTCGTTCCTCATCACAGTGGCGCTCCCTTTCCCGGCTGATCACCGCCGGGCTATTTTGTCATGCCACTTAACAAACTAGTATCCGAGAGCATCTCAGGGAAGGCCACGAACGGAGAGCGCGATGGCAGCAAGCGAAGGGCCCCTCGTCGTCGGTGTGGACAGCTCCACGCAGTCCACCAAGGCCCTGGTCGTCGACGCGGCGACGGGCCGGGTCCTCGCCAGCGGGCGGGCCCCGCACACGGTCTCGGCCGGGCCCGGCCGGGAGAGCGATCCTCGTGAGTGGTGGAGCGCGCTCACCGACGCGGTACGACAATGTGGTGACGCGGCGCGCGAGGCCGCGGCGGTGTCCGTGGCCGGGCAGCAGCACGGCCTGGTCACGCTCGACGCGCACGGCGCCCCGGTCCGCCCGGCCCTGCTGTGGAACGATGTGCGCCCGGCGCCGCAGAACGCGTGGCTGATCGAGGAGCTGGGCGGCGCCAAGGCCTGGGCGGAGCGGACCGGTAGCGTCCCGGCGCCCGCCTTCACCGCGGCCAAGTGGCTCTGGTTGCGCGCGCACGAACCGGACGCGGCGGCCGCCACCGCCGCCGTCCGACTCCCGCACGACTACCTGACCGAACGACTCACCGGGTACGGGACGACGGACCGGGGCGACGCGTCCGGTACGGGCTGGTGGGCCGGTCTCACGGAGTCGTACGACGAGGAGATCCTCGCCCTGGTGGGCCTGGACCCGGACCTGCTGCCCCGGGTGCTGCGCCCGGGCGAGGTGGCCGGGACCGTACGGGAGCTTCCCGAACTCCCCTTCGCCAAGGGGACCCTGGTCGCCGCGGGCACCGGCGACAACGCGGCGGCCGCGCTCGGGCTCGGCCTGCGCCCCGGTACGCCCGTGCTCAGCCTGGGCACATCGGGCACCGTGTACACGGTGTCGCGGCAGCGCCCCGCCGACCCCACCGGCACGGTCGCGGGCTTCGCCGACGCGCGCGGCGACTGGCTGCCGCTGGCCTGCACCCTGAACTGCACGCTGGCCGTCGACCGGATCGCGGCCCTGCTCGGCCTGGACCGCGAGGCGGTGGAGCCTGGCGGCGGCGCCACCCTGCTCCCCTTCCTGGACGGCGAGCGGACGCCGAACCTGCCGAACGCCACGGGCCTGCTGCACGGGCTCCGGCACGACACCAGCGGCGGACAGCTCCTGCAAGCGGCGTACGACGGTGCGGTGTTCGCCCTGCTCCAGGCGCTCGACCTGGTGCTCGGCGGCGAAGGCCACGGCGACGGCCACCGCGAAGGCACTGACGCGGACCTCGCCCGGCCCGAAGCTCCGCTGCTGCTGATCGGCGGCGGGGCGCGCGGTACGGCCTGGCAGCAGACCGTACGCCGTCTCAGCGGCCGTGCCGTCCAGGTGCCTGACGTCGACGAACCGGTGGCGCTCGGCGCCGCCGCGCAGGCCGCGGGCCTGCTGACCGGTGAGGACCCGGCCGCCGTCGCGCGTCGGTGGGGCAGCGCGCGGGGGCCCGTACTCGATCCGGTGGCCCGGGACGAGGAGGCGCTGCGGCGGATCTCGGCTCTCCTGGCCGACTCGGGCCCGCTTCTCGGCAGACTGGCAGACTGACGGCGTGAACGCGCCAGTCCCTCCGACCCCACCGACCCCACCGATTCAAGGGGTCCCGCCCATGCCACCCATTCCACCGATCCGTCAGGGCTCCGAGCTCCCGCACACGCAGCAGGGCATCAGACGCCGCAACCTCTCCCTGGTCCTGCGCACCGTCGCCGCCCAGGGCCCGCTGTCCCGCGCCGCCGTGGCATCCCGTATCGGGCTCACCCGGGCAGCCGTGTCCACGCTCGTGGACGAGCTGGTCCGTACGGATCTGCTGGTCGAGCCCGGCCCCGGGCAGCGGTCCACCGCGGTGGACCGACCCGGCCGACCCGGCCGCCCCGGAAGCGCGCTGGCGCTCAGCGAGCGCGGCCCCGTCGGGATCGGCGCGGAGGTTGGCGTGGACCATCTCGCGGCGTGTGCCGTGGACTTGAACGGCACCGTACGAGCCAAGGCCGTCCTGGCGGGCGACAACCGGGGCCGCCCCCCAGAGCCCGTGATCAAGGAACTCACCCGCCTGATCCGGGAGGTCACCGAAGCCGCGCGCACGGCGGGGCTGCGACCCGCCGGACTCGGCGTGGCCGTACCGGGCCTCGTCGGCCGTGACGCCCGGACCGTCGTACGCGCGCCCAACCTCGGCTGGACCCAGGTCGATCTCGGCCAGCACCTGGGCGACGCGCTGCCGCCGTACGTCGACAACGAGGCGAACCTTGGGGCCCTCGCCGAACTCTGGCTCGGCGGCAGCCCGACGCGACCGACGCCCGACAGCGAACCGGCGAGCGAGTCGGCGGCGGGCGGCGCGATCGACGCGGCGGCAGACGGCACGACCGACGCGGCGGCAGGCGGCGATCTGGCGCCACGGGACTTCCTGCACGTCTCGGCCGAGATCGGCATCGGCGCCGCCGTGGTCGTGGACGGCCGACTGCTCCGCGGAGCACGCGGTTTCGCGGGCGAGTTGGGCCATGTTCCCGTACGCCCCGAAGGCCCCGACTGCCCGTGTGGCGGGCGCGGCTGCCTGGAGCAGTACGCGGGCGCCGAGGCGGTACTGCGGGCCGCGGGCCTGCCGCCGGGCGAGGGCCGCGTCGGGCAGCTCGCCGCACTCGCCGATGGCGGCGATCCCCGGGTGCGCCGGGCCCTTCGCGGCGCGGGTTCCGCGCTGGGCATCGCTGTCTCGGGCGCGGTCAATCTGCTGGACCCGCAGACCGTGGTACTCGGCGGCGCCCTGTCCCGCCTCGCGCCCTGGCTGCTTCCGGCCATGGAGCGGGAGCTGCGGCGCCGTACCGCCGACCCGGAACGCCCCTCGGGCGCCTCGGTGTCGGTGTCCCGGCTCGGCTCCGACGGGCCGCTGCTCGGTGCGGCGCACGCGGTGGTCCAGGCCGTCCTGGACGATCCGGCGTCGGCTCCGCCACCTCCGGCCTGAAAAGGGACGGCAGCACACCGCACACCTTGTCGGCGCGCGCCGCTCACGCCACGATGGCCATCCAGGCAGTCACCGGCACGCACGGGCACGCGTCGGAGCGCGCGTCGGAGCACCCGCCCGCAGCAGCCCGCAGCAGCCGCACCAGGAGGTCCAGTTGACGGATTCATGGGTGGCCCTGGAACCCGGCACCGACCCCGCCGAACGAGCGAACCAACTACGCCGCGCGCACGCGGACTTCACCACGTCGGGCGCGGTCGCCAGACCGGTGCGCCCCGTGGTGGCCGCCTCCTGGCGGCGCTCGGCCCGGGCCAGGGTCAGCCCGGAAGGCACCGCGCGCGTGGAGCTCGTCGACGGCGAACTCGGCAGCTACCGGGCCGAACACCCACTCGCCCGGGTGATGCCGCTGTTCCGCGAGTTGATGAGCACCTTCGCGATGGACGGTGAGCACCTCCTCGCGGTGTGCGACGCGCACGGCAGGCTGCTGTGGGTGGAGGGTCACACCGGGACCCGTACGCGCGCCGGGCGGATGAACTTCGTCCCGGGCGCGCGCTGGGCCGAATCCGCGATGGGCACCAACGCGCCGGGCACCGCTGTCGCCGTCGACCGCCCCGTACAGGTCTTCGCGACCGAGCACTTCAGCAGGCCCGTCCAGCCCTGGACCTGCGCCGCGGCCCCGCTGCACGATCCGCACACCGGACGGCTGCTCGGCGCCGTCGACATCACCGGCGGCGACCGCCTCGCCCACCCGCACAGCCTGGCCTTCGTCCAGGCCGTGGCCCGCGCCGCCGAGTCCCAACTCGCCCTGGACCGCGGCCGGGCACCGGGCGCGGGCGTCGAACTGCACGCCCTGGGCAGGAATGAGGCGCTGTTCGTCGCGCACGGTCGCAAGACCCGCCTCAGCCGCCGCCACAGCGAGATCGTGGTCCTGCTGGCGAGTCACCCGGAGGGTCTGACGGGCGATCAACTCCTGCTCGGCCTGTACGAGGACGAGTCGATGTCCCCCGTGACGCTGCGCGCGGAGCTGTCCCGGCTGCGGATACTGCTCGGCGCCGAACTGCTCGCTTCCCGCCCCTACCGGCTCACCGCGCCGGTGGACGCGGACTTCGTCCACGTCCAGCGACGGCTGGCCGCGGGCGCGGTGTCCGGCGCGATGAGCGCGTACAACGGACCGCTGCTGCCGTGCTCACAGGCGCCCGAGGTGGCCAGGGTGCGCGAGCGCCTGGCGGGGGCGCTGCGCGGCGCGCTGATCGACCGCCGCGATCCGCAACTGCTGGCGGACTGGGCGCACAGTACCTGGGGTGGCGAGGACCTCGACATCTGGCGGGCGCTGGTGGCCGCGACCGAGCCCGGCGCACCGGAGCGCGCGCCCGCCGAGGCCGCCACCCGCGCCCTCGACCAGGAGCAGTCGGCCGCAACGTGGTTGCAACCTCCCCGCCCCTAGCCTCCCCGGGAGCGCTGCCCAACGGCGGGCAGCCGTCCTCGGGAGGCCCAGAGATGACCCGATACGCCGCACCCGGCACCGAAGGCGCCCTAGTCTCCTACGCCGCGCGCTACGACCACTTCATCGGCGGGGAGTACGTGGCTCCCGCCCGCGGCCAGTACTTTGAGAACCCGAGCCCGGTCAACGGCCGCCCCTTCACCGAGATCGCGCGCGGCACCGCCGAGGACGTGGAGCGAGCCCTGGACGCCGCACACGCCGCGGCCCCCGGCTGGGCCGCCACCTCGCCCGCCGACCGCGCCGTAACCCTCAACAAGATCGCCGACCGCATGGAGGCCAACCTCGAACTCCTCGCGGTCGCCGAGGCCTGGGAGAACGGCAAGCCGGTACGGGAGACCCTGGCTGCCGACATCCCCCTGGCCATCGACCACTTCCGCTACTTCGCGGGCGCCATCCGCGCCCAGGAGGGGACGCTCGGCGCGCTCGACGACGACACCGTCGCGTACCACTTCCACGAGCCGCTCGGCGTGGTCGCGCAGATCATCCCCTGGAACTTCCCCCTCCTGATGGCGGCCTGGAAGCTGGCCCCCGCCCTCGCCGCGGGGAATGCGGTCGTCCTCAAGCCCGCCGAGCAGACCCCGGCCTCGGTACACGTCTGGCTGAGCCTGGTCACCGACCTGCTGCCGCCGGGCGTGGTCAACATCGTCAACGGCTTTGGCGCCGAGGCGGGCAAGCCACTGGCCTCCAGCCCTCGGGTCGCGAAGGTCGCCTTCACCGGGGAGACCACCACGGGGCGGCTGATCATGCAGTACGCCTCCGAGAACATCAAACCCGTCACGCTGGAGCTGGGCGGCAAGTCCCCCAACATCTTCTTCGACGACGTCTGGTCCGCCAACGACGACTTCCGCGACAAGGCACTCGAAGGCTTCGCCATGTTCGCCCTCAACCAGGGTGAGGTGTGCACCTGCCCCTCCCGTGCGCTCATCCAGCGCGGGCACTACAGCGAGTTCCTGGACGCGGCGATCGCCCGCACCGAGCAGATCACCCCGGGCCACCCGCTGGACACCGACACGATGATCGGCGCCCAGGCCTCCAACGACCAGTTGGAGAAGATCCTCTCCTACCTGGACATCGGCCAGCGCGAGGGCGCCAAGGTCCTCACCGGCGGCCAGCGCGTCGAGTACGACGGCGAGCTGGCGGGCGGCTACTACGTCCAGCCCACGATCTTCGAGGGCAACAACCGGATGCGGATCTTCCAGGAGGAGATCTTCGGCCCGGTCGTCTCGGTGACGTCGTTCAACGACTTCGACGACGCCATCACCATCGCCAACGACACCCTGTACGGCCTGGGCGCCGGTGTCTGGACACGCGACATCAACACCGCGTACCGGGCGGGCCGTTCCCTCCAGGCGGGCCGCGTCTGGACCAACTGCTACCACGCCTACCCGGCCCACGCGGCCTTCGGCGGCTACAAGCAGTCCGGCATCGGCCGCGAGAACCACAAGATGATGCTGGACCACTACCAACAGACCAAGAACCTCCTGGTCTCGTACTCACCAAAGAAGCTCGGCTTCTTCTAAGAGCCCGAAGAAAGGCGCCTGACCTGGGCTTTTACCCGTCAGGCGCCGTCCACTCGACCTATGCAGATCCAGGCTCGATTCACGCCGCAACTCCCCACTTCTCCCACCGCTATCCCGCTCCTGACCAGCCGTTCCGGACCAGTGGCGGACCAAAACCCCGACGCCGCTCAGGCGCCGTGCCCTGGCTGACGCGGTCCCACTCCCGCGTGGACTGCTCGATGAGGCAGTTGGCCTGCCTCCGGACGCCGTCCAGGAACTTGGCGAAGTGGCGGAAGCCGGTTGGCCAGCCCCGAGGCGAGTTCCGTGCGAGTGAGGACGTACTTGTACTTGCGCGCCCACGCCGTGCTGGCCTGGGTGGTGTGAACTGGCCCCAGCAGGGCGGCCCGCGCTGGCACCACCTGGAGACCGTTCCGGATCGTCGATCCCGGCCCTGAAACGCTCCAGTCCGTGCTCGTGGGGTCAGTCAAGGTTGATGCTTGGATCACGGTCACCTGCGTCCTCGACGAACAGGGCCCGGCTGCATTCCACCAGACCATCCACGTCCGCGGACTCAGCCGAACGGACGACCACCTCGCGCTGTTGATCACTCATGGAATGTGACCCTAACGGCCCTCACTGACACTGCCGCTGCCCGCGATGGCTGCGCAGAGCCGGGCTCGGTGAAGGTCTTGGTCCAGCCATCTGGGGCTGGCGCTTGTTCTCTCACAAGGGTTGCCGCTACCACCTGGCCGTATCCCGCTCCTGGGGTCCTCGTTGGTTCTCGTCGTGGCACGACAACGACATCGGCCTGCTGGAGCGGACGCTCCACGTCCGCTTCGGCAAGGGAGCCCACACGTCCGAGGACGTGCGGCCCAAGTTCCCCGACTCGTCTGTGCTCTTCGCCGACGAATCCGGCTGCAGCCTGCACCGCGGGACCATCCACAGCCGTCTCCGATATCTGATGGAACTCGAAGGACGTCCGGCATCCGAGCGGTTCAGCCCGCATGCTCTGCGAAGAGCATGCGGGCCGCACAACTACGAACGTGGAGTCGATCTCGTCGCATCCAGCGAATGCTCGGTCACTGGACCGTTAGCAACCGGCTGGAGGAAGGAAGGCGCCTCGGCGGGGACGGCTGACCTCGCCAAGCGCATAGCGGACGAGACCACATCAGCCTGGCGAGGAACTTACTAGAATGTAAGGGTGATTCGGCTAGATCAAACGCCCTCTCAGGTCACGTTGGCCATCCGCTTGAACGCCGCCGTGGTACCCGAACCGGCGACTCCATCAATCGCGCCGGTGTAGTTGTGCCACTGCTTCAGGTAGCGCTGCAACGCCTTCACCGTGCCGGTGCCAACGATTCCGTCGATCGAACCGCTGTAGCCCCAGTGCTTCCTGAGGAAGTACTGCATCGCCTTCCAGCTGTTGGGGCCGAGTTGCCCGTCGATCGCGCCGGTGTAGCCCCAGTGCCTCAGGTACTTGTACTGAAGACTCTTGGCTTCACTCGTGGTCAGACCGAGGTTGACCACGGCGAGTGGGGCGAATGCCTCCGCGCTCGCCACCGCCTTCGTGTCCGGGGTCGCCGCGAAGCTGGCACCTGCGGCGACCAGGCTTCCGGCGGCGATCCCGACGGCGGTTGTGACACTGACGAGGGTCCTCGTCATGGCTCGCATGCGTATCCCTTCCGATGGCGGGAGCCGCCCGCTGCGGGCGGCTCGGCGATCAGTCTGCGGACGGCGGGCCACAGACCGCCATAGTCGCCGCCCAAGTGACGTGCGAGCGGGACGTCCCAGGCACTGACCTGCGGAGACTTCGACCCCGGCGGGAAACGGTGGGACGGCCGCAACAGCCGTTCCGCTACGGCCCGGGCCCATCACGACGCTGCCGGGATGCACGTGGACGAGAACGTCCTCACCGCCTTGGAGGAGGCTGCCGCCGAGGCCGAGAGGGCCAGGACAAGGGGCCGACTGCGACCAGTGAACCGGGCGGGAGGCACGCGAGTGGGCTGTCGCTCTCTTCGAAGACTGCGCCAAGTACATCCTGGCCAACTACGGGCACACCGCCATGGACGTCCTGCGAGGCAGCCCGCCCACCCGGCCCCTGGACCACCCGCTCCACGACGTGCTGCCCGCTCGCCTGGGTGAACTGGCCCGGAACCTCACCACAGCTGGTCTACTGCGCCACCACACCTGCCACCTCGGCATGAGCAGCGCCCAGTCGCCAAGGAACCATCCTCCCCAAGCCAGTGGTCACCGCCTGGCTCGCTGGCGCCCCTCGTCACGCCCTCCCGGCTCCTGCGCTGCGCCCCAGCCCTGCAGATGTCCGAAGACGTCCTGCTCGCCGCGCTGGAGGGCAGGCGGGATACGGCGTACTGGCGGCGGCCAGCTCCCAGAGTTCATCAGGAACCAGACGCTTCGACCGAGGAGGTTGGTCCCGGTCACTGTCAAAGGTCGGCGGGCGTCGTATGCGGACAAGCCGTCGAGTTTCCAGAGCAGCGCCTCGCGGTCCCGCCGCAGTCTCCCGTGCAGGTAATCTTCAGCGAATTCATCGATCATGCGGCGTGAGCCTGCCATGGGCTGCTCGTCGTCTCAGGATCCCGTACGTGGTCCGCTGATAGTTCGAGCCGCCATCGGGAGATCGCGCCTGCGCGCTCGAAGGACAGGTAGCTGTCCTCGTGGAAGTCGAGCGCGAACACCCCGCTGTCGTTCTGACCGAGCAAAGGCGCCTGGCCTGGGCTTTCCCCCCGTCAGGCGCCTCCAGTCGACCGGAACGAGCGCGTCTGAGCGGGAGAGCCACTCAGGCGCCGATGTGCACGCCGGGGCCCCGGAATCTCGGGCTTGCGCCCACCGACCGCCGGGAGCTTTGGAGCCAGGTGAGTGGAAGCCGCCTTACCCGCAAATCTGATCAGCGAGCGTGTCGCCCTGGAGGATGCCCGGATGCCAGGATGGCCGGGGCCGACGACGAGGGGGGCGGAGTTGGGTACAGGTCATCGGCAGCGCCTGCGGGTGCTGTCCACTCGGCTGACGGTGGAGTTGCTTCCGGAGGGAGACGTCGGGTCCGTCCCGGCGCAGGCGTGGTGGGCGCTGATACGGGGCCCCGAGGGTCTCACGGTGATCCGGGAGGCGCCGGACCCGTCGGGCGACATCGAGCAGTGGGCCGCGCTGTACGGCGAGAACGCCCATGAGCTGGACGAGCCGGGAATGCTCGCGGCGCTCCTGGAGCCGCTCGCGCGCGCCGGGGTACCGGTATTCGTGGCCTCCACCTTCTCCAGCGACTTGGTGCTCGTGCCGGTGGCTCGGCTCGGGGAGGCGGCGCGGGCTCTGGAAGCGGCCAGGCACGAGGTCGTCGGCGGCACGTGACGGGCTCCTCAGCTCGCCGTCTCCTCGGCCACGTCATGGCCCCTCTCATGGGCGGGCTTCGTAGCGGGGAGGCGGCGAATGTCCGGCAGAAGCAGCAGCGAGACCGACATACCCAACATGGCCAATCCGCATGCGTACAGCACCGGCTCGGGGCCAGCGCGCGTCGCGACGATGGGGACCAGCACCATGCCCAGCGGCTGGCAGGCCATGGAGCCCAGCCATTCGTATGCGCTGATCCGGGAGAGGCGGTCGCCGGGCACGTTGCTCTGCAGTGTGGTCTCCCAGAGCGTGTTGAAGACCATCAGCCCGAATCCGCCGAGGCAGGCGGCCACCGCCAGGGACGGCGTGGCCAGTTGCAGCGCGAGGGCCAGGATCGGCAAAGAGCACAGGAGGTCGGCGTAGAGGGCGGTACGAAGCGGGAATCGAGCCCTCAGCCAGAGCGTGGCCAGTCCGCCCACGCAAGCACCCACGCCGTAGCAGGAGACGATGACTCCCCACGCGGTGGCGCCGCCCAGCCGTTTGTCCGCCATCACGGGGCCCAGGACCGAGTAGGCGGCCTGGAGGGCGTTGGCCAGGGACGCGGCGCCGACGATGGCCCAGATCCAGCGCCGTCCTGTGAACTCACGCCAGCCCTCGCGCAGGTCAGTCAGCATCGAGTGCACGGTGAGCTTGGGCGGCATCACGCTCTTGGGCAGCAGCCACAGGAAGTACGCGCTGACGGCGAAGGTCGCGGCGTCAACGGCGATGGCCCAGCCGGAGCCCACCGTGGCGACGAGCACGCCGGCCAGCGCCGGACCCGCCACGTTCCCCCCGGCCCGCGCCAGACTGCACAGTGAGTTGGCTTCCTGCAGCCGATCGGCGGGCGCCGTCTGTCGGACGAGACCGCTGATGGTGGGCATGAACAGCGCCGAGGCCGTGCCATGCACGACCTGCAGGGCGACCAGGTGCCAGATGTCCGCCGTACCGGTGAGCAGCAGGACGGCGAGCAATCCCTGCCCCGCGCCGCGTACCAGATCGGACCAGACCATCACCAAGCGACGCGGCAATCGGTCCGCCAGCACCCCGCCGAGCAGCATGAACGCCACCAACGGCAGGACCCGGGCGGCAAGTACGAGCCCCAGGTCCTCGGCGCCCCCGATGTCGAGCACGGCGAAGGCCAGCGCGACGGGCGCCATGAAGTCCCCGACGACGGAGGTGAGGCTGCCGAGGAAGAACAGGCGGAAGTCCCGTACCCGCAGGACATCGAGCTTGCTCATCAGACGCGAACCCTCTCTCGTTCAGCCGTCGGGAGGGTGGTGTCCTCGCGGTCCCAGCGGGTGCACGGCCAAGGTCGCGAGCCGCTCGTCGGCCAGTATGAGTTCCGTCGGACGTGCCGGCCCACGGCGTGACCGTGGGCATGACCCGTGTCCAGGTCCAGACGGTCCGTGCCCTGCTCGCCGCCATCCGGGAGCGGAACACGGCGTTCAGGACCGCGCCCGCGGACCACCCGTACGCGCAGCCGCCGGGCCGCATGCCCCGCGTCGGTCAGGTCGGCCTCGGTCAGGTCATCGGCGAGATCGGCCCGGTCCTCGAACGAGCCGCATCCCGCGAGCAGTTCATCGTCGAGACCGGTGCTGTCGCCCGCGCATGGCTGCGCGTGATCTGGATCCGCTGGCGCAACGGAGTCTGGTACCGCTCGGAAATCCAGCAGGCCAACGGGAAGATCAAGACCGCCACCGGCACGCCCCTGGCGGCACAGAGGTTGACTCAGGAGACTCATGCGGTGACCGGAGCGACGACGGGCCAGCGCTCCCCCGCGTCGGTGTGGAGTTCGCTCACGTTGAGGAGCAGCGGACAGATGTGGGTCGGGACCAGTGCGCCGTCCAGCCGTCGCACCCAGGGGTCCGGGTGCCACGGCTGTCCGCACTCGGCCATCAGGGGTTCGCCGCCGGGTTCGATCCGTACGGCGATGTCGTTGTCGGTCAGTACGCCCAGCGCGACGAGCCCGGCGTCACCCAACGGATAGGCACCCGCTCCCAGTTCGGTGATGCCGGGCACCACGGCGTCGACGCAGGGGGTGCCGCCGAGCGCGACGGTGCGGCACGGATGCCCGGCGGCGCGCAGGCGGTCCGCCGTCTCCACCATCGAGGCGGCCAGGGCCAGGGCCAGTTCCTGACGGTGCGTCGCCTGCTCGGTCGTCTCGATGTCGAGGTAGCCGACGATTCCCTCCAGGGTGAGGTTGCGGGCCCGGTCCACGGCCCAAGCGATCCTTGCGACATCGATGCCGCCGTCGATCTGCACACGGACGGCGGCCCGGGTGCCGTAGCGGCGGGCCGCGGCGTCGAGGCTGTCCACCGCTGCCACGTCGTCCAGGTGCACGGACAGCGTGCAGTCGGCGGCGAGTTCGGCGAACTGCTCCAAGATCTGCGGATCGCGCCACGGCCAGGCGGCGACGAGGTCGGTGAACCCGTCGGAGACGTAGTGCCGGGCCACTGCGGGCCGGGTCACGGCGATGCCGCAGGACCCCGCCGCCCGCTGCATACGGGCGATCTCCAGCGTGCGGTGGCCTTTGACGTGGGCGCGTACGGGAGCCGCGGACCGCGCGTGGAAAGCTGCGATGTTGGCGGCGATCTGGGTCGTGTCCGCATGGACCCGCGCCTCCCCTGCCCCGTTCACCCGAGGCCGTCCCACTCGTCGTGAGGGTACGAGAAGCCTGGTGGTCCGCCCGCTGCCATCTCCCGCAGGCGGGCCGCCTCCTGGGGATGGGGCACTCCAAAGCCGTTGATGCCCAGCGGGATCTCGGTCCGCCAGTCGAGCCCGAAGACCTCCTCGATGGGCTCGTCACGCATCGCCGCGGTGAAAAACACCCCGAGCCCGAGCGCGGTCCCGGTGAGGTAGGCGGTCTGGCTCACATGGCCGAGGTCGGCATAGATCGCTCGATAGGTGCGCCCTGTCGGGTACTTCCAGGCGGACCGCTCCAGCATCGCCGTGTAGAGGAACAGCACACCGGCCCGGGCCACGAACGTCTGGTCGCCGAACCAGTGCAGCAGGGTCTCGGTATCGGGCGCCGCGCCGGGCAGCGCCTCCAGGGCATGGGCGTCGGCGGCGTAGTGGTAGAGGCCCGGGGCCAGACCCCCGACGTTGCGCACCACGGGGTAGATCTCGACGGGGTGCCGGGAGCCGCCGGACGGGCTGGCCTTGAGCACCGCCTCGCCGAAGCCGGGTATGTCGAAGCGGTGCTGGACGCCTCCGGTCCAGTGCAGCGCTGTGCTCAGCTGCTCCAAGGTGACCGGCGCGGTATCGTCGAACCGGCGGATGGTGCGGCGTTCGCGTAGCGTCCGGTCCAGCGCGGGCGTCAGCTCCATAGGGGTGGGCAGCGCGAGGGAGTGTGTGCCGTACCGCTTGAACGGGTCGGGCTCCGGCTCCTGTTCGGCTTTCTGCCGCAGCCGTGACGTGTCGTCGACGGCCGTGACGAAGTGCTCGCCGTCGAGCGTGCGGGTAGCGAGGTGGAAGTAGGTGGCGGCGGTGCCCCAGGAGCGCCAGGGGCCCATCTCCTCCTCCTGGCGGTGCTCAGCCGAGCCTTCCGCGATCAGCACCCCCGCGTCCAGGAGCTGCTTGACCAGGGCTGCGTCCTCGTCCCGCGGCTCCGCCCAGCGCGTGTAGTGCGTCAGCAGCAGCCAGGCCGCGGGACGCAGCCCGAACTGCCGGTGGCGGGCCGGGACATCGCAGACGAGCTGTCCGTTCCGGCTGGTGAAGACGGCCAGACGCGTGACACGTACCCGCATCGGACTCCCCCCGGGAAAGGGGGCCCGCCACCCCGCGGAGTGGCGGGCCCGGTTCTTCGTCAGACTCAGGCAGCGCAGACCGGCATCTTGCAGAACTGCGGTGTCTCATACTCGTCGTCGAGGAGAACCTCGAATGCGTCCTGCATCTCATTGTTCTGCATATTCACTCCTTCAGGAATGCGCAGCGAACTACGCGATCGGAATGCTCGACCCCAGAAAATCACATGACCCTCGATCAACTCAACCGTTCAGGAGAAACAATCCCGCACATTTCCAAGAATTTTCCACGGCCCTATTTCCGGGCAGCCGAAGGCGCATAAGCCCAGCTAGAGCAGAATAAACAAAGATGGTTACGGCTTCGAAGTCCGCTTCGTCAGGTGGGCTTCTCACGCTTCCGCACCGGCTCCCTCGGGATTCTCCTGAGTGGCGTCATCGTTTGAGATCTCGGTTTCGCATGACGCACCGCTTCGATGAATTCACCGAGCGTGGGGCATTCAAACACAGAGTCGATCTCGAGCTCCACGGACATTTCCTGTCCCACTTTGTCGATCATTCGCAGAGCGAGCAGGGAATGGCCGCCGAGGAGGAAGAAATTGTCCTGGAGAGCCGGCTGCGTGCCCTCTAGCAGATCCGCCCAGATCGCCCGCACCGCGAGGGCGATCGGGTCCGTTGGTTCCGACCCGGCGGGTTCCCGTCCGGCGGGTTCCCGTTCGCCGGGCCGGTCCGTGCTCGCGGCCGGCCGGTACTCCAGCGCCCCATAGTCGATCTTACCGTTGCCGAACCTGGGTACGGTGGCGATCCGCTGGAGCACGGTCGGGATCATGTGCCGGGGCAGGCGGCTGACCAACTCCCTTCGGAAGGCGTCGTGTTCGGCGGGCGTGAGAGGTCCCGGCTCATCGGTGCCGGACAGCAGCAGATGGGCGACAAGCGACATGCCCTGCGCGGTGTCGTGTACCTTGACCACCGCCTCCCGCACTCCGTCCACCTCACGCAGGGCGGCCTCCACCTCTCCGGGCTCGATCCGCAGTCCGCGCAGCTTCACCTGCCGGTCCACCCGGCCCAGGTACTCCAGATCGCCATCGGCCGTGTACCGGGCCAGGTCGCCCGTGCGATAGAGCCGGGCGCCCGGCGGGCCGTAGGGGTCGGGCACGAAGGATTCCGCGGTACGGGCCGGGTTGCCCAGGTAGCCGCGTCCGACCCCGGTCCCGCCGACCCATAGAGCGCCAGTCATGCCCTGGGGCACCATCTGGAGCCCGTCGTCGAGAATGTAGGCGGTCATGTTGGCCAGCGGCGCGCCAATCAGCACCGGGCGGGAGCGGTCCGATTCGGCGGTGACGCGGTAGATGCTGACGTCGTCGGCGCATTCGGTGGGCCCGTAGGCGTTATACAGCGGCACGTCCGGGCAGGCGGCGAGCCACCGGTCGGCGGTCTCCCAACTCAGCGCCTCACCACCGGAGATCATCGTGCGCAGCGCGTGCGGGGCGTCCCCGATGCCCGCCTCGAGGAGGGCGGCCACCACGGCGGGGACGACCTCCATGAGGGTCGTCCTGCTCTCGGCGACGGCCTCCCGCAGCCGGGCCGGGGACAGTGCGTGCCGGTCGTCCACCACCCGGAGCCGGCCGCCCACCATCAGCGGCGCGAGGAACTGCCACAGCGAGATGTCGAACGTCGCGGGCGCGGTCTGGCCCACGCAGTCCTGTGCCGTGACGTCGAAGTGCTCGAGCATCTGCCACAGATGGTTGGTCAGGCCCGCAGCGGTGACGGTCGCGGCCTTCGGTACGCCGGTGGAGCCTGAAGTGTGGATGATGTACGCGGCGGAGGCCGGCCGGACCAGGGCCCCCGGGTCCGACGCGGCCCACCCGTCGCACACGGTGACGAGGTCGAGCACGGGCGGGACCGGTGTCTCGTCCGCGGCCTGCGCCACCCGCTCCATCAGGGACTGGCCCTTGGTGTCCGCGACGACCGCGACGGCACGCAGAGTCCGCAGCATGTCCACGATCCGGCGCGGCGCCTCCCGGGTGCCGATCGGCACGTAGCAGGCACCGGCCTTGTGGATGCCGAGCAGCACCGCGAGGAAGGAGGCCGAGCGCTCGGCGCACAGCACGACGTTGGTCTCGGGGCCCGCCCCGGCCGCCCGTAGCCGCCGCGCGACATGGTTGGCCCGGCCGTCCAGTTCGGCGTAGGTGAGCCGCTCGGTGCCGTCGTCCACCGCCTCGGCCTCCGGAGTCCGGGCGACCTGACGCTCGATCGTCGCGATGTAGTGCTCGGCTCGCGGGACCGAGGGACCGGACGACATAGCGAGGAGGTCCTTGGTCCCCTCCGCGTCGACCAGCGGCAGCAGTGCCACGTCCACGCCCGGTTCCGCCACGGCGGCGGTGAGCAGCGCCTGGTACGCGTCGAGGAGGCGCACGGCCTGCGCACGGGGCAGCAGCGTCGTGTCGTAGGACAGTCCGAAGAGGAGGGAGTCCGCGAACTCGGCCACGTTGAGTCCGATGTCGGACTGGGTCGTGCGGTCCGGCACGGCTTGTGCCCGCACCGTGGCACCGTCGAGGCCGAGCACCGCGGCGGGATCACCCAGGACGACCCCGGCGGCGGCGCCATCGCCGGGCAGCGTGGTGGTGTAGTGGCTGAACATCGCCTGGAAGACCGGCGGGGCGCCCCCGGCGCGGTCCGGGTTGAGGTGCCGCGTCAGTACGGGGAACGGCATGTCCTGGTGATCGAGGGCGTCCAGCATCCTGTGATGCGTCTGGGCGGCGAACTCCACGAGGGGTGTGCCGGTGGCGAAGCCGGAGCGGACCGGCAGCACGTTCACCAGATAGCCGACCTGATCCACCAGCGCCGTCCGGGTCCGGTTGTTCACCGGGACGCCGACCACCAGATCCGGCTGGCCGGTGACCCTGTGCAGCAGCACCTGGAACGACGCGAGCAGCAGGTTGTGCAGCGTGGTGCCGGAACTCCGGCTCAACCGGCGTAGCCGGTCCAGGAGTTCGGGTGAACCCTCGAACGAGACGGTGGCGCCTTCCAGGCCGCGTCGCGAGGTGCTGCCGGGAAGCTCGAGGACGGGCAGCTCACCGGTCAGCTGCTCCTTCCAGAAGGCGAGCAGCTCCGCACCGCGTGAGCGGAGTACGGCCTCCTCCAGGGCGGCGGGCGAGGGCCGGGCGGGCTCAGCCTCGGGCCAGTCCGCGCGGCTGTCGTACGCCTCCTTCAACTGGTCAAGGATGATGGTCAGGGAGGTGAGGTCGCAGACGACGTGGTGCAGCGAGAGCACCAGGACGGCGCCCTCGTCCCGGCGCAGCACCGCGGCCCGCACCAGCGCGTCGTGCTCCAGGTCAAAGGGGCGGGCGGCCAGTTCGTGGGCCCAGTCCCGGACCCGCTGTTCGCCCCATCCTCTCGCGTCGACCCGCTCCACGCGCAGGTCCCGGCCCCGCGCCACGGACGCCTCGGGGACGCCCCCGGCCGAGCGGAGTGTGAGCCGCAGGGCCGGGTTGCGGTGGACCACCGAGCGCAGCGCGCTGGTCAACCGCTCCGTGTCGAGGTCGCCGGTGAGCCGGAAGGCACGCGTGACGTTGTAGGCGTACGAACCGGGGGTGCTGCGCTGGAGGAACCACAGCGCCCGCTGGGCGTGGTTGAGCTCGTAGTCGCCGGTTCCGCCGTCCGGCCCCGCCCCCTCCTCGGCCAGTGCCGATCCGGTGGGGACGGCGCCGGCGGGCTGCTCTCCGGCCCGCCCGGCCTCCGCGAGTGCGGCCTGGGCCAGAGCGGTGACCGATTCGGCGCGAAGCACCAGGCTCGGCCGCAGCCGTACGCCGAGGACGTCCTCGATCTCCTGCAGGATGCGCATCGCCGTGAGCGAGTCCACGCCCAGGAACGTGGGGGCCATGCCAGGATCCACCTGGAGTCCGGTCAGTTCGCCGAGCCGCGCGCACAGCGCGTGGGTGAGCAGCGCGGGCCGCTCCGCCTCGGGCGCCGCCAGGACGGCACGGGCACCGGGCAGCCCACCGCCCGGAGCGCGGGCGTCGGTCCCCGTGGCCGTCTGCGACCACAGGACGGGCAGCTCCCGCGCGAGGAACCGCTGCCGTGCCAGGTGGCGTTGAACCTTGCCGCTGGAGGTCTTGGCGATCGCTCCGTGCGGCAGCAGCGCCACGGTGCGGACTGTCACCCCGTACTCGCGCGAGAGCACCTGCCGGATGCGGCCTGCCAGTTCCGGGTGGTCCTCGGCGGGCGTACCCGCCCGGACCTCCTGGCACACGACGAGCGCCTCATCGCCCACGGCGTCGGCGGGCAACGCGAAGACCGCCCCACAGCCGGGCCGGAAGGCAGGGTCGGCGGCGGCGATGTCGATCTCCAGGTCCTCGGGGTGGAGGTTGCGGCCCCGGTAGATCACCAGGTCCTTCATCCGGCCCGTCACCTGCAGGGAGCCCTCGTACAGGAAGCCCAGGTCGCCGGTGCGTACATAGGCCCCCCGGTCCGGATCGGCCGCGTCGGCCAGCTCGGCGCGGAACGTGGCGTCGGACGCCTCCGCGTCGCCCCAGTAGCCAGCGCCGTTGCTCTCGCTGGCCACCCAGATCTCACCGATATGCCCGTCGGGGAGCGGTGTGCGGGTGGTCGGGTCCACGATCCGTACGGCCGCGTGGTCCAGGAGTCCGTAGGCGATCAACTCGCGCCCGTCGTCCCCGGTTCCGCTCGTGTCCGCCGACTCGGTGGCGTGGCCCTGCTCCAGGCCGGACACCTCGTACGTCCGGCTCTCGCACTCCGCGACGGCATCGGTGCTCGCCACAAGGAGCGTGGCCTCGGCCAGGCCGTAACAGGGCGTGTGCGTGGTGGGACGGAAGCCGACCTCCGCGTACGCCTCGGCGAAGGCCCGCAGGGTGCGGGGTGCGACGGGCGCGGCGCCGTTGAAGGCCAACTTCCAGCAGCTGAGGTCGAGTCGTGCCTTGTCCTCGTCGGTGACCTTGCGCAGGCACAGGTCGTAGGCGAAGTTCGGGCCGCCGCTGATTCCGGCGCGCTCCTCTGAGATCGTCTCCAGCCAGACGGCCGGGCGCCGCAGGAAGGCCAGCGGGTCCAGGATGACGGAGCGGGCTCCGGTGCACAGAGGTTGCAGCAGCGCACCGATGAGCCCCATGTCGTGGTGCAGCGGCAGCCAGCTGACCACCGTGTCCTCGGGCGTGACGCGGAAGCTGCGGCGGATGGCCGTCTCGTTGTGCATGAGGGCTCCGTGCGTGACCATCACACCGCGCGGTGCCTTCGTGGACCCGGAGGTGTACTGGAGGAAGGCCACGCTCTCCGGGCTCAGCGGTTCGTCTGGTACGCCGTCGCCCATGGCCTCGACCAGGTCCACGTCGATCCAGGGGATGGAGCCGCCCAGCTCCGCAAGGCCGGGAATCTGCGCCAGGTGCTCGCGCAACGGCGACAGCGAGAGCACCACCGCGGGCCCGCAGTCCCGGGCCACGTTGAGGACCCGCCGGACGGACGACTCGTCTACCGGTACCGGCAGCGGTACGACGATGACGCCCGCCGCGAGACAGCCCAGGAAGGCGGGCACGAACTCCGCTGCCGTGGGCATGATGAGCAGGGCCCTGTCGCCCGGCTTCAGGCGCTGCCGAAGCAGCCCGGCGACCGCCCGCGTGCGCACGTCGACGTCGGCGAAGGTCAGGTCCGTCCGGGCCGGCGCCAACGGACCGGGCAGGAACGTCAGGGCGAGCTTCGTGCCCTGCGCGGCAGCGTGCTCGCGCACCGCTGAGGGAAGGTCAGTGAACACGTGCAACCCCGCTCCGTCGGTGGGTGGTCCGCAAGGCCCCGCGCGTCATCGGGCGAGCCGCTTCGCGAGCAGCGATCCGATCTCGGCCAGCGGGGCGGGGCGGACCATCTCGGCGTGTGCCGCGTCGATCGGGTGCACCTCAAGGTGGCCCTTCACGTAGGGCTGCCAGGCCTCGGGCTCCGGCGCCCCGGGGAACCGGTCCGCCATGGCGGCGAAGTAGAGCACATCACCGTTCAACTCCTTGGGATCATAGGTAGGTTGCAGCCCACCGTTGATGGCGAACGCGCGAGCTACGGCCTCCGCGCCGTCCTGTCCGAGCTCCTCGGACATCCGCTCGGCGGTTCCGTAGCCGAGCGAGGCAGCCGCCTCGGTGAGCAGCTGCGGATCGTCCGGTGACGGCGCCCGGTCTCCGGGGGCGAAGGGGTAACTGTCGAGAAGGGTGAGGGAACCGATCTCCTGGCCCTCCTCCTGGAGTTGACAGGCCATCAGGTGGGCGACCATTCCACCGAAGGACCAGCCGAGCAGGTGGTAGGGCCCCTCGGGATATACCTCGCGGATCTGAGTCCGGTAGTCCTCGGCCACCTCGGTGATGGACAGCGGCCGGTACCCCGGGTCCCCAAGGCCCCGCGACTGGAGCGCGTACACCGGCCGCTCCGGCTCCAGATGGCGCAGGAGCCCCACATACCCCCAGCCGATTCCCGCCGCGGGGTGTACACAGAACAGCGGAGGCAACGTGCCGTGCTCGCGCAGCCGCAGCAGCACGGGGAAGCCGTTCCGGTCCCGGCCGCGGGAGCGCGCGGCAAGCGCGGCGACGGTCGGTGTCTCGAAGACGGCGCGCATGCTCAGGTCCAGGCCGAGCTCGTGCTGGGCACGGGCGACGAGTCGGGCGGCGAGCAGGGAATGTCCGCCCAGGGCGAAGAAGTCGTCGTCGATGCCGACCTCCGGCAGGACAAGCGCCTCGGACACCAGCCGACACAGGTCCCGTTCCGTGGCGTTGCGGGGAGGACGCGCGGCGACGGCGAAGGAAGGTGCGGGCAGTGCCCCGCGGTCGAGCTTGCCGTTCGGGGTCAGCGGTATCCGCTCCACGCTCACCAGGACGGCGGGAACCATAGCGTCCGGCAAGGCGAGCCGGAGCTCGGAACGCAGTGCCTCCAGGTCCGGCTCGGCTTCTTTGGCGGGGACGACGTATCCCACCAGCTGCCCGTCGCCGTCGGGGGTGCGGCGCACCACGACGGCCGCCTCGACGACGTCCGGGTCGCGGCACAGGACGGTCTCGATCTCCCCGGGCTCGATCCGGAAGCCACGCAGCTTGAGCTGACCGTCGGCGCGGCCCAGGTAGCGCAGCTCGCCGTCCCGGCCCCAGCGGACGACATCCCCCGTGTCGTACATGCGGGTCCCCGGTGGCCCGTACGGATCCGGCAGGAACCGCTCGGCGGTGAGCCCTGGCCTGTCCAGATAGCCGCGCGCCACTCCGGTCCCCGCGACGTAGAGCCTGCCGGGCACCCCGGCCGGGGCCGGGCGCAGCGCGGCGTCGAGGACGTACAGGCAGGTGTTCCAGGCCGGGATGCCGATCGGGACAGGCCCGTCGTCGATCTCGGCGCCAGGCGCGATGGTGTGCAGGGTGCAGCCGACCGTCGTCTCGGTGGGGCCGTACTCGTTGAAGACGGTGATCTCGGGGTCGGCCGCGCGGCGGTGGCGGAGCGCGCCGCCCGTCAACTGTTCACCGCCGACCACCAGGCTCGCGCCGGGGTTGAGGAAGGCGGGCAGCGTTTCGAGAACCGCGAGGTGGCTGGGGGTCACCTTCAGGAAGTCCACGCCCTGTCCGGGTCCGGCGGCGGCCTCTTCCAGCGAGGCGACCCGGAGGCAGCCGCCGGACACGAGCGGGCCGAACAGCCCGGTGATCGTCAGGTCGAAGGAGACCGGCGAGTGCAGCAGCACCTGGCCGCTCAGGCCACGGTAGTGCGCGCGGGCCCAGCTCAGGTAGTCCGTGGCGGAGCGGTCCGACACGACGACCCCCTTGGGGCGGCCGGTGGAGCCGGAGGTGTAGATGACGTACGCCGGGTCGTCCGGATGCGGCACCGCGGGTGGCTCTACCGGTGTCTCCGGCTCCCCGGCGGCATTCTGTGACAGCACCCGTTCGATGCCCTCGGGCAGCACCGCCGCACAGTCCGCGGTGGTGAGCACGCACACGGGGGCAGCGTCCCGGAGCACGTCGCTGATCCGCGCGGCGGGGTGGTCGGGCTCCAGGGGGACGAAGCCCGCGCCCGTCTTCAGCACCGCGCAGACAGCGGTGACCAGTTCGGTCGAGCGCGGCATCAGGACGGCCACCAGGCGCCCCGGACCGGCGCCCTTGCGGATCAGGGCGCGGGCGAGCCGGTTGGCCGCGGCGTCCAGGGCGCGGTGGTCGAGTGTGGTGACACCGTCGCTGACGGCGGGCAGGGTGGGGGTCTTTCGGGCCTGGTCCTGGATGAGGTCCGCCAGGCGCCACGGCGGCCCGGCCGATGTCGCGGCTGCCCCGCGCCCCGCCGTGCGCAGGTAGTCCTCCTCGCCGGGTTCGAGCAAGGGCACCGCACCGATCCGCTGCGTCGGATCGTCGGCGACGGCGCGCAGGAAGCGGACGAAGCGGCGGCTCAGGGCCTCCGCGGTGGCCCGGTCGAACACGTCGGCGGCACTGTCCAGCAGTCCGGTGATCCCGGCGGGCCGCCCTCGGGCGTCCTGGTTCTCCGCGAGTGACAGCGTCAGGTCGAACTTGGTGGTGACGGAGCCGACAGGCTCCACCGCGGCGTCGAGCCCGGGGAAGGTGAGATCAGGCTGATCGTTGTTGTCAAGCGCCAGGCTCACCTGGACCAGTGGGTGCCGGGCCAGGGAACGGGCCGGCTGAAGCTTCTCCACGAGCCGCTCGAACGGCAGGTCCTGGTGCGCGTACGCGCCGAGGTCGGTGCGGCGTACCCGGGCAAGGAGTGTGTCGAAACCGGGGTCGCCCGAGGTGTCGGTCCGTAGCACCAAGGTGTTGACGAAGAAGCCGACGAGGTCGTCGAGAGCCTCATCGGTCCGCCCGGCGACCGGGGTGCCGACGGGGATGTCCTCGCCGGCTCCAAGGCGGGTCAGGAGGGCTGCGAACGCGGCCTGCAGCACCATGAACAGGGTCACGTCGTGAGCACGCGCCAACTCCAGAAGCCTCGCGTGGAGTTCGGCGTCCACGGCGAGTTCGACCGGCTGCCCGCGGTAGGTCGGCACGGCCGGGCGCGACCGGTCGACGGGCAGCGACACCTCGTCCGGCAGCCCGGCCAGGGTCTGGGTCCAGAAGGCGAGTTGGCGTGCGACGACGCTGTCCGCGTCCTCCTCAGACCCCAGGTAGGAGTGCTGCCAGCGGGCGTAGTCCGCGTACTGCAGGGGCAGCGGCTCCCAGTCCGGCCCCCATCCGGCGATACGCGCGGCGTAGGCCGCGGAGAGGTCGCGGGTGAGGGGGACCGTCGACCAGGCGTCGGCCGCGGCGTGGTGGACCACGAGGAGCAGCACGTGCTCGGTGGGCCCCAACGCGAACAAGTAGGGGCGGAAGGGTAGTTCCGTGCTGAGGTCGAAGCCGCCTGCGACGGCGTCCACGAGGACACCGGGCAGCTGCTCCTCGGTGACCGCGCGCTCCGCCAGCTCGCCGTCGAACTCGACCCGCTCCTGGCGGGGTTCACCGTCCACGACGGCCAGGACCGTGCGCAGTACGTGATGCCGCTCGACGACGTCGGTCAGGGCCGAGCGCAGCGCCGCCCGGTCCAGCCGTCCGCGCAGCCTCAGGGCCATGGGGAGGTTGTACGCGGCGCTGTCCGGCTCGAGCCGGTTGACCACCCACAGACGGCGCTGTCCGTACGAGAGTGGGGCATGGCCGGAGTCCTCGACGCGGCGCAGCCGCTCCCGGGCGCCGCCCGCGGACTCGATCCGCACCAGGAGTCCGGCCGGGGTGGGCGCCTCGAACAGGGCGCTCACCGGAAGTTCCACCTCGAAGACCGACCGCACCTTGCTGATCAGGCGGGTGGCGAGCAGCGAGTGGCCGCCCATCGCGAAGAAGTCGTCGTCGAGACCGACGTCTGGCAGGCCGAGAAGCTCCTCGTACATTCCGCACAGCAGGAGTTCGCGCTCGGTGCGGGGCGCCCGGGTACCAGCGGCGCTCGCGAAGTCGGGTGCGGGCAGGGACCGGTGGTCGAGCTTGTCGTTCGCCGTCAGGGGCAGGGCGTCAAGGAGGACGACGGCGGCGGGCACCATGTGGCCGGGCAGCACCCCCATCAGATGGGACCGCAAGGCCGTGGCCTGCGGCGGCTCCGCCCCAGGCTGCGGTACGGCATAGGCGACGAGCTGTTCACCGTGCTCGCTCGCGCGCGGCACGACGGCGGCCACGGCGACGCCGGGGTGGGCGCTCAACGCGGCTTCGATCTCGGCGGGTTCGATGCGGAAGCCACGGATCTTGACCTGGCTGTCCGCCCGGCCGAGGAATTCCAGCTGCCCGTCCTCCTGCCATCGGACGCGGTCACCGGTGCGGTACATCCGGGTACCCGGCGGGCCGAACGGGTCGGGCAGGAAGCGGTCGGCGGTCAGAGCGGGATCGTTGAGGTAGCCGCGGGCCACGCAGGATCCCGCGAGGAACAGCTCACCGGGCACGCCGACGGGGGCCCGGCGCAGCTGCGCGTCGAGGACGTGGACGCGGACGTTCGCGATCGGACGGCCTATGACGGGCCGCTGCGACGCACCGAAGTCGGCCGAAGTGGCGAGCACGGTGCCCTCGGTCGGCCCGTAGAGGTTGTACGCGCGTACCCCGGGTGTCTCCCGTAGCCGCCGCCACATGCCCGGACTGATCTGCTCCCCGCCGAGGGCGAACACCGAGGGCTTGTGCTCGGGGTCGTCCAGGACCCCGGCGGTGAGAAGTTGCTCCGCGAAGGACGGGGTGGTGGTGATCGCGTCGAGGCGGTGGTCGAGTATCAGCCGTGCCGTGGCCGCGGGGTCGCGCCGGGTCTCGTCATCCGCCAGGTGCACACTGTGCCCGCCGAACAGCCACAGCAGTCCCTCCCAGGAGCCGTCGAACGAGAGCGAGAGCACGTGGCAGGTGCGCAGTCCGCGTCCGAGCGCTTCCTGGGCAGGGTTGTGGACGGAGCGGTGCTGGTTCTCGAACAGGTTGAGCAGGCCACGGTGTTCGACGAGGACGCCCTTGGGCCGGCCGGTCGAGCCGGAGGTGTGGAACACATAGGCAGGATGGGCGGGGTGCAGCGGTGTCGTGCGCTCCGCGTCCGTCGGGGTGGTGGGGGCCCGGGTGGCGAGGTCGGCTCTGGTCTCCTCGGCGTCGAGGACGATCCGCGCGGCGACGCTCTCCGACGGGGCGGCGCCCGCCGCGGCCGCGGTGGTGGTGGTGAGGAGCAGTACGGGGCTGGTGTCGGCCAACAGGTAGGCGATGCGTTCGGCCGGATACTCGGGGTCCAACGGCACGTAGGCGGCGCCGGACTTCAGGACCGCGAGGACACTCACGAGGAAGTGCTCGCCGCGGTGGGCGAGGAGCGCGACCCGGTGCCCGGGCCCGGCGCCTCGCGCGATCAGCAGGTGGGCCAGCCGGTTGGCCCGGGCGTCCAGTTCGCCGAAGGTCAGCTCCGTGTCGCCGTGGACCAGCGCCTGGGCGTGCGGTGCCGCCCGAACGGTCTCCTGGAAGACGTCGACCAAGGTGCGCCCGCTGTGCTCCCGTTCCGGACCGCTGCCGTACAGCTCCAGTTGTGCGCGCTCGGCCGCGGGCAGTACCTCCAGCTCACTCAGCCTGGTGTCGGGGCGGCGGACGGCCGCGGTCAGGAACTCCCGGAAGTGATCGAGCAGTCGGACGATGCGGGTGGCGTCGAACAGCTCGGCGGAGTACTCGGCGGTCAGCCCGATCCCGCCGGCCGGATCGTCGGCGAAACCCAGGCCCAGGTCGAACCGGGCGGAGCTGAGCGCGACCGGCAGCTCTTCTACGAGGACCTCGCCGAGCCGCGAACCGCTGCGGTCCGCGTCGGCCTGGTAGAGCGCGTACTGGAACAGCGGGTTGCGGGAGGGGTCCCGTTCCCCGCCCATGGCCTCGACCAGCTGGTCGAACGGAAGGTCCTGATGCGAGTGGGCGTCGAGCACGGTGTCGTTCGCTCGGGTGAGGAGCTCCAGGAACGTCGGGTCGCCCGAGGTGTCGCAGCGCAGCACCACGGTGTTGGCGAAGTAGCCGATCAAGGGTTCGATCTCGGGCCTGCTGCGGCCGGTGAAGATCGACCCTACGGGGATATCGTCCTGGTCGGTCCAGCGGCTGAGCAGCGCGGCGAACCCGGCCAGCATCACGGGCAGGGTCCGCACCCCGGCGCGGTCGGCCAACGCGGCCAGGTCACGGCGCAGTTCCTCGGGCCAGCGGGCAGACACGTGACCGCCCTGCCAGCTGCGCTCGGTCGGCCGCGGCCGATCGGTGGGGAAGTCCAGTACCGGCAGCGCGGCCAGGCGCTCGCGCCAGTGGGCGAGGTCCGCCTGGGCCGCACCGGCCGCGAAGCGGTGCCGCTGCCACACCGCGTAGTCGGCGCACTGCACGGGCAGCCTCGGCAGCTCGGGCCGTCGTCCAGCGCGTACGGCCTGATAGCACTCGGCCAGCTCGCGCATCAGAATCGGAACGGACCAGGAGTCGAGGACGATGTGGTGCATGGACAGCACCAGGACGTGGTCGTCGTCCGTGAACCGGGCCAGTGTGACGCGCAGCAGCGGCCCGGCGGACAAGTCGAAGGGGCGGGTCGCGACGTCGGCCGCGAGCGACCGGGCGCGTTCACCGCGGTCCCCCAGCGGAACGTCGCCCAGCTCCAGGCTCTCCAGGGCCAAAGGGCCCGCCGGTTCGACGATCTGCTCGGGATCCCCCTCCTCGGCGACGTACCGGGTTCGCAGCACCTCGTGCCGGGCGACCACGGTGTCGAGGGCCGACAGGAGCGCCGCACGGTCCAGCGGACCACGCAGCCGCATGGCGAGTGGGGTGTTGTAGAGGGGCAGACCGGGTGCGAGCCGGTCCATGACCCACATCCGCGACTGCGCGAAGGTCAGCGGCAGTCTGCCGTCACGGGGGGCCACGGGGATCGCGTCCTGGGTGGCCGACCTGACCCGTCCAGCGCGCAGCTCCCGCAGGAGCCGGTCCCGCTCGGCGGGTTCCAGCAGGGCTAGCCTGCGTCGCAGATCCTCGCGCATCCAGCCCCTCCCGCGTCGATGGCTCACCGGGTACAGGGTGCAAACGGGGTGGTCGACGCGGGCAGTCGGGGATATGACCGACAGCCGCGGGGCAGGTCGCGCCAGCAGAATGGCGGCAGCTGCGAGGAGGGGAATGTGCTGACCAAGCTCATCTCACGGACCGGGGTCAGCACCCTGCTGCTGGTCCTGGCCCTTGGTGTCCTGGGTGCCCTCGCGTTGCTGCCGCTGCGCGGTCCGGCCCCCGCCGCCGCGGACGCCGCCGCCCGCGAGTTCTCCGCCGAGCGAGCCAGGCCGGTGATCGAGAAGATCGCCGCCGAGCCGCGGCCGATCGGTTCGGCTACCGGGGACGCCGCCCGGGACCATCTCGTCGCGAAGTTCCGTGAACTCGGGCTCGAACCAGAGGTGCAGCGGGCGACGTCGGCAAGCGACGAGCCGGGCCAGACCGCGGTGGTTGGCAGCGCGGAGAACATCCGGGCGACGCTTCCCGGCACCGATGGCACGGGCCGGGTCCTGCTGGTCGCCCACTACGACTCGGTCTTCACGGGGCCCGGCGCGACGGACGACGGCATGGGCGTGGCCGCGCTTCTGGAGGTGGCGCGGGCGCTCAAGGAGGGCCCGGCGACGCGCAACACGGTGGAGTTCCTGCTGACCGACGGTGAGGAGATCGGCTCCCTGGGCGCCCGGGTTTACACGGAGTCGAAGGACGCCGCCGATCCACGGCACACGGTCGTGCTGAACCTGGAGGCGCGGGGCACGCACGGACGCGTGGTGATGTTCGAGTCCGGAGCGCACACCGGGGGATTCGTCCCGGCGCTCGCTGGCCGGCCGCCGTTCGCGACGTCCGTCTCCGATGAGATCTACACGCTGCTGCCCAACGACACGGACTTCACGGTGTTCCAGGACGCCGGGTACACGGGCATGAACTTCGCCGTCGTCGGCGGCTCCGCCCACTACGACATGGAGCTCGACGACCTGGCCCACCAACGTCCCGAGACCCTCCAGGACATGGGCGCCACGGTCCTGGCGGCGACGCGGCAGCTCGCCGGCCAGGATCTGGCCGTCGCCGGCGCTGGAGACCTCACCTGGTTCACCCTCTACGGCCTCCTCGTGCGCTACCCGACCTGGCTGGGTACGGCGCTGGCGGGAGTCACCGTGCTGGGTACGGCAGGAGTGCTGTGGTGGGCCCGACGGCGGGACGCGATACGTGGCCGAGGCGTGGCCCTGGCCGCGGCGACCCTCCCGGTGCCGCTGCTGGCCTCCGCGGCGGTCGGCTTCCTCGGCTGGGAGCTGCTGGTGCTGATCCGGCCGCACTACGCCGGCTTCCTGTTCGGGGACCCCTACCGGCCGGGGCCCGCCGTCGCCGGGCTCGTGGTGCTCACCGCGGTCATCTGCCTGTCCTGGCTGGTATGGATGCGGCGCGGCAGGGACGCCACCACGATCGCCGCGGCGGTGCTGTGCTGGTCGGCCGCGCTGACCGTGCTCACCGCCGCCTTCCTGCCCGGTGCCGGATATCTGTTCCTGTGGCCCACCGTCTTCGGGGCGGCGGGACTGGCCTGCGCAGTCCGCCTTGAGGACGGCTCCGCCTGGCTCCCGTGGGCCCTCGCGGCGGGAGCGGTGCCGGCTGTGGCGCTGTTCACCCCGCTGCTCGCCGTGCTGTTTCCCACGGCCGGACTCGCTTTCTCCGGCGCGGTGCTGGTGTTCGTCGCCCTGATGCTGCTGCCCGCGCTCCCGGGACTGCGCCTGCCGGTGCGCCGTACCGTGCCAGTGGCGCTGGTGACGGGCGCGCTGCTCGGCTGTCTGCTCGTTGGCACCGGGGGAGCCTTGGACGGCGTGGACGAGCGGCATCCCGCACAGGCGGATCTGGTGTACGTGCACGACGCGGACACCGGCGAGGACACCTGGTACGGCGGGGCGGGCTCCGACAACGACTGGGTCGGGCGGCATGTGCGCGGTGAACGGACGGACGTGACCGAGGAGGTGCCCGGGCTCGCGCAGCCCGGCGGCTATCGGAAGGGTCCGGCGAAGGGTGGGACGACGCCCGTGCCGGTGGTGCGCGTCGAGGAGGGCCGACAGAGCGGCGGAGTGCGGGAGGTGCGGGTGCGGCTGAGTGCCGAAGGCCCCACGGCGACCGGACTTTCGCTGTACGCCGCCCCTGGCGCCACGCAGTTGCTCGATGTCACGGTCAACGGCCAGAGGCTGTCGGGCGGAACAAACCGCCCCTCTGTCCAGCGCTGGACGTGGGGCTGTCACCTGGTCGCGCCATCGGACGGTCCGTTCGAGGTTGTGCTACGGCTGCGCGGCACGCGGAAGCTGCCGTTGCGCGTGCTGGCCTACGCCGCCGATGCCCCCGCCGATGCGTTCGTCGCCCCCCGGCCGAAGGACCTGGCGTGGGCGCCTTCGGGGTTCGGGCACTCCGTCGGTATGCGCGGTGTCGACGTCTGACATCGACACCGGGCGTCCGACGGCGGCAACCTACCTGCTGCGACCATGAGTTTCGACAAGGAGACATGACGTGAGCGAAGCCGACAGCGGCCCGCGGGTGATCGCCCTGTGGAGCGCGCCCCGATCCCGGTCGACCGCCTTCTTCCGGTCAGTGATGGAGCGGGGGGACCTGACGGGACTGCACGAGCCGTTCTGCAACATCGTGGATTTCGGTGAGACGACGGTGGACGGCGCGCCCGTGCGTTCGGCACCCGCGCTCATCAGCGCGGTCCGCGGACTCTCCGCCCGGCAGCGGGTGTTCCTCAAGGAGACGATGGATTACCGGTACGCCGAGGTCCTGGCGGACGAGGCCTTCCTGCGCGAGGTCCGGCACACCTTTCTGATCCGCCGCCCGGCGGAGGTCGCGGCCTCCTATTACGCCCTGAAGCCGGACATGTCCCGCAAGGACATCGGCTTGGAGCACATGCACGAGTTGTACGAGGCGGTCCTGGCGACGGGGCAGCACCCAGTCATCCTTGACTCCGACGACGTCGTGAGCCGCCCGGCCGAGACCCTGGCCGCCTACTGGGCCGCGGTGGGCCTTGAGCACCGCGCGGAAGCACTGAGTTGGCAGCCGGGCGAGCGCGAGGAGTGGGCCCGCTCAGACCGCTGGCACGCCGATGTCAACCGCAGCAGTGGCTTCACAGCTGTCGGCACCACGTACGACGTCACCGTGGAGAACAACGCCACACTGGCGGAGTTCGCGTCCCACCACGAGCCGTACTACCGGAGCCTGTACACCAAGCGGCTCACCGTCACTCCGGCCTGACGAGGTTCCGCAGCGTACGCCGGTCCACCTTGCCGTTGGTGGTGAGAGGTATCTCCTCCACCACGACGGTACGGGCCGGGATCATGTACGTGGGCAGGTGTGCGCGGGCATGCGCACGCACCTCCTCCGTCGTGGGGGCCTCGCGGTCCACGACCAGGAAGGCGACCAGCGTGGGGTCCTCCGCGCTTCCGATGAGGTCGACGACGGCCTCCCGGACCGCGGGGTGGCGGCAGAGCACGGCCTCGATCTCCCCCGGCTCGACCCGGTGACCGTTGACTTTCAGCTGAGTGTCGATCCGGTCCAGGAACTCCAAGTGCCCGTCCGGGCGCCGCCGTACCAGGTCACCGGTGTGGTAGAGCCGCGCGCCGGGCGGTCCGTAAGGGTCGGGGACGAACCGCTCCGCGGTCAGGGCCGGCCGCCCGTGGTAGCCGCGGGCCACGCCCACCCCGCCCATCAGGAGCTCGCCCGGCTCGCCCAACCGGACCGGGTTCCCGTCCCCGTCCACCACATGGGCGGTCAGGTTCGCGATGGGCCGGCCGATCGGCGGCCGTGCCTCCCCGAGTCCGGGCGGGCAGAGGTAGTCGGTGGAGGTGACGGTGACCTCGGTGGGGCCGTAGGTGTTACGGACCTGCCGGTGCGGCGCCTGGAACCGGTCGGCCAGCTCCCCCGCGAGGGCCTCTCCCCCGATGTGCGCGGCCCGCAGGTCCGGCAGCTCGGACGTCTCGAGGAGACGGGCCACGGCGGGCGGGATGTCCATGACGGTGACCTTCTCGTCCCGGATCAGCGCGGTGAGCGCACGGGGATCGAGCAGGGTCAGCCGCGAGCCCTGGACGAGGGTGATGCCGTTGCACCAGGCGGCGAAGAAGTCGAAGACGCTCACATCGAAGCTCGGGCTGGCGAACTGGAGTATGCGGTCCGGGGGCTCGAGCCGGTACTCCCGTCGGCAGTACTCGGCGAGGTTGACCACCGAACGGTGTTGCACCAGGGTGCCCTTGGGCGCTCCCGTGGTGCCGGAGGTGTACAGCAGGTAGGCCAGGTTGTCCGGGTGGACGGGAAAGCCGGGGTTGTCGTCCGCCAGCGCCGTCAGCGCGGCGGCGACGGAGGCGTCGTCCAGGCGGACGGGCAGTACGTCGTCGGGGAGCTTCGCGTGCGCGGCGCCCGCGGTGACCACCACCTCGCACGCGGCGTCCCGCACCAGATATTCCAGACGGCTCCGCGGATGCTGAATGTCCAGCGGTAGATACCCCGCGCCCGCTTTGAGGATGCCGAGCAGGGCCACGGGCAGCTCGAGACCGCGGTCAAGCAGCACGCCGACCACCGACTCCCGCCCGACGCCGAGCCGATTCAGGTGCCTGGCCAACCGGTTGGCCTGCGCGTTCAGTTCGTCATAGGTCAGCTGCCGCCTCTCGAACCGGCATGCGGCGAGTGTGGGCCGTTCCTTGACCCAGCGCTCGAAGACCTGGTGCACACACAGGTCAGCGACCTCGCCGTACTCCTGGACCGTGATGTTCCAACCGCCTTCGTGGTCGTACACAGCTCACCCCTCGCACCCGGTCGTCGCGCCGATGGTGACAGGGCACGGCCCGCGGCAGCCATCGGGAATCCTCCTGACTGTGTGCCTGCCACCGCCTCGCACATGCTCGGAACCGACGTTGTCCGGCAACCCCGCACGGATGCAGGACCAGGGCAGGGAGGATGAAGTGGGCGGTAGCCAGACACGGCTCGCCGAGGGGGCGCTGAGTCATGAGGACGGCATGCCCTATCTGCGGCTGAACACGGCGGAGCACACCGAGCTGCGCTCCTTGGCAGAGACCTTCGTCAAGGAGCACGGGGTGGAGCATCCGGGCACCTTGGAGGAACTCCTTGGCGAGCTGGCGGTATTCGCGCACCGGCTGCCGGAACGGCTCCGGGCAGTGCTGACCGAGTTCCGGCTCACCGGGCGGCCGCACGGCGGTCTGGTGCTGGCCAACCTTCCGGTAGACGAGACAGCCGTGGGTGCCACCCCGGTCGGCTACACGGCGGAGCCGGAGGGAGCCGAGGTCACGAACGTGACGGCCGTACTGCTGCTCATCGGCTCGCTCCTGGGCGCCCCGTTCTCCTATCTCTCCCAGCAGCGCGGCAAGTTGGTACTCGATGTCTTCCCCATCGCGGGACACGAGGAACAGCAGCTCGGCTCCAGCTCCGCCTCCCTCCTGGAGTGGCACAACGAGGACGCCTTCCATCCGAACCGGGCCGACTGGGTCATGCTGCTGTGTCTGCGCAACCCCGACGCGGTACCCACGATGTTCGCGCCGGTGACGGATCTGAAGGTGCCCGCCGAGCAGCGTGAGGTGCTCTTCCAGGAGCGCTTCATCATCCTGCCCGACGAGTCGCACACCGCGGAGTTCAACTCGGAGACCACCGGCATCGACCCGAACAGCCGCCATGCGGAGGCGTTCGAGCGGATCCGGCGCATGAACCAGACACCGGAGCAGATCTCGATCCTCAGCGGGGATCCTGACGCACCGTATGTGCGCATCGACCCGGCCTTCATGCAACATGATCTGGATGACCCCGCCGCGGAGCGGGCCCTGGAGGCGACGATCGAGGCGTTCACCGCGTGCATGAAGGATGTCGCGCTGGCCACCGGCCAGCTGCTGATCATCGACAACAAGCGCGCGGTGCACGGTCGCCGCCCCTTCCGGGCCCGTTACGACGGCACCGACCGCTGGCTGCGGCGGATCAACGTGACTGCGGATCTGAGGAGTTCGGCCGGACGCCGCTTCGGCGGCCATGGGCGCGCCCTGGTCTGAGCCGGTCAGCGCCGCGCCGCCCTGCTGAGAGGAGTTCATACGTGCCCACCTTCATCCGGCACATCACGATCGACTGCGCGCCCCCGTACGAGCCGTACCAGGTGGCATGGTTCTGGAGTCAGGTCCTCGCCCTGCCAATCGAGGAAGACGACGAACCGGACGAAGACGAGAGCTGCGTGCTCACGCCGGAGGGGCACCCCGATCTGCTGTTCGTGCGCGTGCCGGAGGGCAAGACTGTCAAGAACCGCATCCACTTCGACCTTGGTCCCGAGCTTGCGCGGGACGAAGAGGTAGAGCGGCTGACAGCGCTCGGCGCGAAGATCCTCGACGATCGCCGCAAGGCGAACGGGCGTGGCTGGGTGATCATGGCCGACCCGGCGGGCAACGAGTTCTGCATCGAGGGCAACCCCGCGGAGTATGCCGCGGCCAAGGAGGCGTACGAGGCCGAGCAGGCTCGACGAAGGGCTGCCGAACCGTCGTGACGTCACTCACCAAGCCGGCGGGCAAGGAACGCAGCCTCATACACGATCGCGACTTCCGGCTGTTCTGGGGTGGCGATCTCATCTCCCAGCTCGGTGCGGAGATGATGCTGTTCGCCCTCCCGCTGGTGATGGTGAGTACCCTGGACGCCTCCGGTACCCAGATCGGGTTGCTGGAGGCGTTCTACACGCTCCCGTTCTTCGCCTTGCCGATCTTCGTCGGCGTGTGGCAGGAGCGCAGGGCGCGCCGTCCGGTGATGATCGTCAGCGACTTCCTGCGGGGGGCACTGGTCCTCACCATCCCGCTGGCCGCGCTCGTGGACCGGCTGTCGCTGGCACAGATATACGTGGTCGCGGTACTCGTCGGCGCGCTGACCGTGGTCTACGACATCGCCGCCAAGTCGTATCTGCCGCGTTTCGTCCCCGACGCGTCGCTGGGCTCGGCCAACAGCAAGCTCACCACCGACCAGGCGCTGAGCGCGACGCTGGGTCCGGGACTGGGCGGCTGGCTGGCCGGGCTGTCCAGTGCGGCCAGCGTGATCTTCCTCAACGCGGTGGGGTACTTCGTCTCCGCGCTGGCGCTGCTGCGGATGCGGCACCGCGAGCCGGCTCACGAGCAGGTCCCGGCCGAGTCACGGAATCTACGTCGCGAACTGGCCGAGGGCTTCGCGGCCGTCTTCAAGAACCCTCCGGTGCGCGCCATCGCCCTGCACGCGACCATCTACAACATGGGCGGCGCGCTGGTGAACGTCGGATTCGTCGTGTACTTCGTGCGTGATCAGGGGCTGAGCCAGTTCTCGTTCGGCATGGTGGCCGTGGTCGGCGGCATAGGCGCCATCTGCGGCGCGCTCGGCATCCCGCTGCTCTTCGACCGGATCGGGTACGGGAAGGCGCTCCTTGTGGCGCTGTTCTTCGGCACGTTCGCCTACTTCCTCCTGCCGGCCTTCACTGGGTCCGAGTCGGCCGTGCACGGGGCTTCGGCTGTCGGTTTCTTCTTCGGCTTCGGCGGATCCGCGGCGGGCAGCGTGATCGCTGTGACGGTGCGTCAGAAGGTGACGCCGCCCGAGTTGCACGCGCGGATGAACGCCACGTACCGGCTGATGAACTTCGGCAGCATTCCGTTCGGCGCGGTGCTCGGAGGCGTCATGGTGGACGGGATCGGCGCCCGCGAGACGCTGTGGGTGGCGCCGCTCTTCCTGCTCGCCTCCGTGCTGCCTGTGGCCACCCGCACGATGTGGACGCTGCGGCTCAACTGAGCTGCCCTGAGCTGCCTTTGATCGCCCCCGAACCTGTCGAGGGCGGCATGGCGGTGGCAGCAACAGTCCGCTCAGAGCAGTTCGGCCAGTTCGCGGATGGTGTGCTCGCCCAGAACCCGCTCCACGGGGAGTTCCACGCCCTGCTCACGGGCCCGCATGACGACGCGTACGGCACGCAGCGAGTTCCCCCCTGAGGCGTAGAACTCCTCGTGCACACCGACCGCGTCCCGCTCCAGGACCTCGGCCCACAGCCGGGCCAGCATGATCTCCGTGGCCGACCGGGGAGCTTCTGCCTGTCCGGTCGGGCGCGAAGGCATGGCCGGTTCGGCGTCGTACTCCGGGGCGGCCTCGCGCTGCTCGGCCAGCGGGCACGGCAGTGCCGAGATCCTGCTGCCGGGGGCGGTGGCGGCGCCCCGCAACACCGAGGTGACGGAGCGGGCCAGGAGGTCGGCGGTGTCCTGCGTGAAGAGGTCGGCCTGCAGCACCACGGCGCCGGTGAGCTCGTCACCGCTGCCGTCCAGGTCGATGGTGATCTCGAAGTGGGCGCGCTCCTGGAGCAGCGTGGTCGGCTCGATGACGACCCCCGCCGCCTCCGCGGTGTCCGGGAGCCAGGTGTTGTTGACGGCGAGCATCGTCTGGGTCAGCGGGGTGCGGCCGGTACGCCGGTGCGGTTTGAGCGTGTCCACCAGCAGCTCGAAGGGCACCTCGGCGTTCCGGTACGCCTCTACGCACCGGCTGCGGACCTGCCCGAGCAGGGCGGTGAACTCCGGGTCCGCCGAGAGATCCAGACGCACGGGTACGGTGTTGACGAAGAAGCCAACCAGGGACTCCAGTTCCTCCTGACTCCGCCCGGCGAACGGCAGGCCGACCACCACGTCGGGGCGCCTGGTCCAGCGGGCGAGCACCACCGCGTACGCGGCCAGGGCCACCATGAACGGGGTGACGTCTCCGGTGTCCCCGGCGACCGCGCGCAGCTGCCGCACCATCGCCGCGGGCAGCCGCAAGGGTGCCCGTACGGTGCTGCGGCCGGGAGCTCCGGCGGGGGCCCGATCGGCCGGCAGACTCGCCGGTGCGATGTCGGCCAGTTGCTCGCGCCAGTGGTCGAGCTGGTCCTTCAGCTCGCCCGTGTCCAGGCGCTCCTTCTGCCATGCCGCGAAGTCGGCGTACTGGACGGGGAGTTCGGGCAGCACGGTGGAGAGATCCTCGCGCCGCACGGCTGCGGCGTACAGCCGAGTCAGCTCCTCGAGCATGACCCCAAGGGACCATCCGTCGGCGACGGCGTGGTGCACGACGACGGTGAAGAGGTGCTCCTCGGGTCCGGTGCGCGCAAGGCGGCACCGCACGAGAGGGCCGCACGCCAAGTCGAAGGAGACAGCGGCCAGTTCGCGGGCCTGCTCCAGAGCCTGCTCCTGGCCGTCCGCCTCGTACACGGGCAGCTCCAGCGGCGCCGGCTCCCGCACCACCTGTACGACCTCAGCGCCCTCCAGCTCCAGGGCGCTGCGCAGCACCTCGTGCCGGGCCACCACCGCGCTCATGGCGGCGGCCAGCGCCGTCGGGTCGAGGGGGCCACGCAGCCATAGCCCCACCGCCTCGTTGTAGAGCGGGGTGTCGGGGTCGATCTGTTCCAGCAGCCAGAGACGCTGCTGGCCGTACGAGGCGGGCAGAACGTACAGATCCTCGGTCATGGGTGTCCTCGCTCAGCGGTAGTCGCGCAGCAACTCGGTCAGGAGCGACGTGCCGAACTCCAGCGCCTCCACGGGCATCCGCTCGTCGGCCGTGTGCAGGAGGGTGCGGTGCTCGGCCCCGGCGGGCAGCTTCATCGGCAGCCAGCCGTAGCAGCGGATGCCCAGCTGGGCGAAGAACCCCGCATCCGTGGCGGCCGGTGTCATCATCGGCAGCGGCACGGCCCCGGGGTCGGCCTTGCGGGTGAGATCCGCGATCTGCTCGTAGAAGCCGCCGAACATCGGCTCGGCGATACGGTGCTGACGTACCGCGAGCCCTTCGACCAGCAGCTGCATCTCGACATCGGAGCCGATCAGGGAACGGATCTCGGCCTCGAACTCCTCCCTGGTGTGCTCACCGGGGAGGATGCGCCCATCCAGCTCCACGCTCGCCTCGGCCGGCACCACGTTGATCTTGTCTCCGGCCCGGATCACCGTCGGGTTCACGGTGTTGCGCAACACGGAGTCGAGTTGCAGTGCCGCCGCCTGCGGAAGCCCGCCCGCGGGTGCGTCGGCCGGGTCGTCGCGCAGAGTGCGTACCGCGGTGGCCAAGGGGGGTGGGAGAGCGTCGGCCAGCTCGGTCAGCATCCGCTCCGCGGCGGGCCCGAGGTGACGCGGGAGCCGGGTGCCAGTGAGCCGGGTCAGCAGCGTGCCGAGCCGTCCCACGGGCGCGCCCGGCGGGGAGAGCCTGGAGGCATGCCCGCCCGGGCCGCGCACGGTGGCCCGGAACCAGCAGGCGCGCTTCTCGGCGACGACGACGGGGTGGATGCGCAGGCCCGCCAGGTCGAGCCCGGCGCCGCCCTCCTCACCGATGCCGTATCGGATACCGGTGAACAGCTCGGGATGCTCGGCGGTCAGCCAGCGGGCGCCATTGATGCTGCCGTGCTCTTCGTCCGCGACCACGGCGAGTACCACGTCTCCCGCGGGACGCTGACCGGACTCGTGCAGCCGGGTGAGGGCGGTCAGCATCATCGCCAGGCCGCCCTTCATGTCCACGGCGCCGCGGCCCCACACCTCGCCGTCGATCAGCTCGGCGGCGAAGGGAGGGTGCTGCCACTGCTGGCCCGTGACGGGGACGACGTCACTGTGGCCGTGCAACAGCAGCGGTGGCGCGAGGCCCCGGCCGGGGAAGCGGACGACAAGGTTGGGCCGGTCCGGGACGCGTCCGAGGACCGTGACCGCCAGATCCTCGCGAGGGGCGAGCCGGGCGGTGAGGTACTCGACACAGGCGCGCTCGTTGCCCGGCGGATTGGTGGTGTCGATCCGGATGAGGTCCCGCAGCAGGGGCAGCGGGTCCGTCGTCAGTCGTTCACTCATCGCGTCGATCTCCCAGGCCATGGGGGCGGGCGGCGAGCAGGGCCGCGACCTCGCGCCGCAGGGCCGTCGGGCTGCCGAAGCGCAGCGTGTCCACCGCGGCACGGCGGTGGAACACCGAGATGTCCTGCTCTTCCGTGAGTCCGGCGGCGCCGTACAGGTGGACCGCCTCGGCCGTCACGTCACGGGCCAGGTCAGCGGCGAGGAACAGGGCCTGGGCGGCGGTGGGCCCGATGTCGTGCCCGGCATCGGCGTCCCGCGCGACGGACCGCACGAAGCTGTTCACTACGGTGGCCTCGGCGGCGGCCGCCGCCAGCCGGTGGGCGAGTGCCTGGTGCTGGGCGAGCGGCTTCCCGAAGGCGCTGCGGCTCCTGACGCGTTCGACCGCCAGCTCTAGTGCGCCGCGGGCCATTCCGGTGAGGTAGCCCGCCTGCACGACCCGGGCGCGGGCCAGTGCCGCGGCGTACGACGATCCGTGGGGCAGCAGGCCGCCCCGGATGGGTTCCGCGCGCTCCAGGATCACCCGGTGGAGGTCGCCGCGGCCGATCTCGTCGTGCCGACGCAGGGTCACGCCCGGGGCTCTGGCCGGGACCAGCGCGTGCTCACGGTCACCGGCCACCAGGATCAGGTCCACGTCGGCGGCGAAGGCGACGAAGCGTCGGGTGCCGCTGAGCCGACCGCCATCCGTCGCCAGCGGCAGCGGGTACGAGGGTTCGTCCGTGCCGCGTTCGCGGACCGCGAGGGCGATGGTGCGGGTGCCCGCCGCCATCCGGTCGAGCAGCGCGTCGTGGCGCCCGTCGGCGGCGAGCAACGCGGCGGCGAGGACCGTGTCCTGGAACGGGCTCTGGAACAGTGCCGGGCCCATCAGCTCGGCGGTCCCCACAAGTCGGGACAGGGCGTCCGCGGGCCCGCCGAGCCGTACCGGCAGCAGCGGCCGGAGTTCGCCCAGCTCGGCGAGGGCGGCCCAGACCTGCTCGCGGGCGTCCGCGTCGGCCGCGCTCGGGGGTTCCTGGCCAGCGCCCTTGGGCCGGTCACCGAGGCGGCGCAGGACCGGAATGAGTTCGTCGTCGAAGAGTTCGGTGAGGCTCACAGCAGACCCAGTCCGTTGGTCGCGATCAGATAGAGCATGATCTCGGAGGTTCCCGAGGCCAGTCGGTGAGCCGGACCGAGGCGTACGTTGGCCTCGAGCACGCCGTCCGCGGGCGCCTCACCGTCCCAGGAGGTGAGCACCCCACCCATGCCGTCGACCTCCAGGCCCGCCTGCAGGACGGGGCGGAACTGTTCGCCCGCGTACCACTTGGACATGGCCGAGGCCACCGGATCGGGGGCACCGGTGGCGAGGTTCTCGACCATCTGCCAGGCCATGGCATGGCTGGCCCGGAGCCGCGCGTCGAGCTCTGCCAGCCGGGCCCCGTGGACCGGGTCGGCCAGCCGCCCGGTCTCGGCGGCCCGCCTGATCACCACATCGAGCAGACGGCGCGCCTTGCCGTGGAAGTCGATTCCGGTGCGTTCCAGTTGGAGCAGATCGTTCAGGCTCCGCCAGCCGTCGTCGACTTCTCCGACGACGTCCGCAGCCGTCAGCCGCACGCCGTCGATCACCACGAGGTTGAAGCGGTCGTTCTGGATGCTGGGAACGGGCTCGATGTGCACGCCGGGTGAGCGCAGCGGCAGCAGGAAGAGGGTGATGCCGTGCATGCCGATCACCCCGTCGCTGGTACGGGCGGCACAGAGCGCGACATCCGCGAACTGGGACTTCATGTTGAACACCTTCGTCCCGTACAGGCGCCAGCCATCGCCGTCGGGTTCTGCCCTGGTGCTCAGGGCGGAGAGGTCGGAGCCGGCCTCCGGTTCGGTGAACAGCACGCTCGCGGCCCGCTCGCCGCGGGCGAGTGCGGGCAGGTGGTGCTGCTTCTGCTGTTCCGTGCCAGCGGAGAGGAGGAACTTGCCGACGATGTCGATGCTGAGTACGTGGACGTCGTCGGGGACTCCGGCGAGCGTCATCTCCTCGGTGACGACGGCGGCTTCGCGTGGACTCAGGCCAAGCCCGCCGTACTCCTCGGGCCAGTCGACGGCCAGCCAGCCGCGCTGCCCGAGCGCGTGGTACACCCCAAGCCTCGCGGGTTCCTCGCCGGGTGCGTAGGTGGCCACCTCCGCGAGGACGCGGCGCACCAGGTCGCCGGCGAAGAAGGAGCGCACCTCCTTGCGGAAGGTCTCGTGGTCCGTGCGGAGCGGCGTCCGGCTCACGGGGACTCCTCCAACTGGTCTAGCAGATGGTCCAGTTCGTCGTCGGGCACGCCAGCCAGCTCGTTGACCTCGACCAGCTCGGCGAGTTGGGCGATGGTGGAGCGCACGAAGAGCTGACGCAGTTCCACCTCCACGCCGAAGGCCGCGCGGATACGCGAGGCGAGTTGGGTGACCTTGAGGGAGTTGCCGCCGACCGCGAAGAAGCTCGCGTGGACGTCGATGTCCAGGTTCGGATCGAGCAGTTCGTGCCAGATCTCCGCGAGCTTCCGCTCGGTCTCCGTCGAAGGCGGCGCCGCCCGGGGTGTCAGCGGGGCGCCGGGCTCCGGCAGCCTGGCCCGGTCCAGCTTGCCGCTGGCGGCCCTCGGCAACTCCGGCAAGGCGACGAATTCGGCGGGTACCAGATGCGTCGGCAGCCGGTCGACCAGATGGTCGCGCAGTGCCGCGCCGTCCGCCTCCGCCTCGGGGACCGTGGTGTAGTAGCAGACCAGGCGTGCCGCGGCTCCCATGCCACGGGCGACGACGACCGACTCGGTGACGGCCTCATGTGACGCGACGGCGTGCTCGATCTCGCCGGGCTCGATACGCAGGCCCCGGATCTTGATCTGGTTGTCCGCGCGACCCAGGAACGTCAGGTTCCCGTCCCGGCGTCGCACGACGAGGTCGCCCGTGCGGTACAGGCGCGCCCCCGGCGGTCCGAAGGGGTCGGGCAGGAACCGCTCGGCGGTCAGCGCGGGTTGGTGGGCATACCCTCGGGCCACTCCCGCGCCGCCGACGAACAGTTCACCGGGAACCCCGTCGGGCACCGGGTTGCCGTAGCGGTCCATGACGTGCGCCGTGTAGTTGGCCATCGGCGTGCCGATCGGCGGCATGCTCTCGTACGGCCCTTCGGGGCACAGGTAGTCGATGCAGGCCACGGTGGCCTCGGTTGGACCGTAGCCGTTGTGGAACTCCCGGCCCGTGGTGTTCCAGCGGTTCACCAGCTCCCCGGGGAACGCCTCCAGCCCGACGAACAGGGCCCGCAGGTCGGGGAACCGCGTTTCGTCGAGCTGGCCGAGGACCGCGGGCGGCAGGTCGGTGACGGTGACCCGTTCCTCCCGCATGAGCCGGGTCAGCCGATCGACGTCCCAGAGCACCTCGATGGGGGCGTGCACCAGCTGCGCCCCGGCGCACAGCGAGCTGAAGAAGTCGAACAGGGAGACGTCGTAGGCCGGGTTGGCGTACTGGAGGACACGGTCCCCCTGCCCAAGCCGGAACAGGTCGATGCTGGCATGGGTGAAGTTGACGATGGAGCGATGCTCGACCTGGACACCCTTGGGCTTGCCGGTGGAGCCCGAGGTGAAGATGAGATAGGCGAGGTTCTCCGGCCGGACTCCGAAGTACGGCCGCTCGATGGGTCGTTCCTTGAGAGCCGGGTCGTCGACGCGGATCGCGGTGACCCCGTCGGGCAGTTCTTCCATCAGGTCCTCAGTGGTGACCACGACCGTGCAGCGCGCCTCGGTGAGCACGGTGGCCCAGCGGTCCGCAGGGTGATCGGGGTCGAGCGGAAGATACGCCCCGCCCGCCTTGTGGATCCCGAAGAACGCCATGGGCAGCTGTGGGCCCCGCCGCAGCAGCACACCCACCACGGTCTCCGGACCGACCCCTGACTCGTGCAGCACCCACGCGAGTTGGTTGGCCCGCTCCTCCAGCTGCCGGTAGCTGAGGTGCTCCCCCGCGTAGGAGGTCGCGGGCGCCTCGGGCGCGCGGTCCACCACGGCCTCGAACATCTCGTGCAGACAACCCTCCGGCACCGACTGGGGGTTGCCGCTGGCCACAGCCAGTCGTTGCTGCTCTGCGGCGGTCAGCAGGGGCAGTTCGCTCACCCGTAGCCCAGGGTCGGCCACGACAGCCTCAAGGACCGCCGCATAGTGCCCGATGAGCCGCTCGACCGTGTCGGCGTCGAACAGGTCGGTGGAGTACTCCGCCCAGAGCCGGAGCCCTTCGGGGATCTCGGTGAGCTGCACGGCCAGGTCGAACCGGGCGGTGTCGCCCGCCAGCGGATAGGCGCTCACGTCGACACCGGCGATCCTCGCGGATTCCACGCCGGAGTGCTGGAGTGTGAAGGATGTCTGGAAGAGGGGGTTACGGCTGGGGTCGCGCTCGGGGGCGAGCTCTTCCACCAGCCGCCCGAAGGGGAGGCTCTGGTGGAGGTGGGCGCCGATGACCCGGTCTCTGGTCCGCTCGAGCAGTTCGCGGAACGAGGGGTCGCCAGAGGTGTCGCAGCGCAGCACGACGGTGTTGGCGAAGAAGCCGATCAGCGGCTCGATCTCCGGACGCTCACGGCCGGAGAACACCGAGCCGACGACGATGTCGTCCTGCCCGGTCCAGCGGTCGAGCAACGCCCCGAACGCCGCGAGGGCCACCGTGAGGAGCGTGACCTGCTCGGCGCGGGCCAGCTGGTTGAGGCCGTCCCGCACGGTCTGCGGGAGCAGCCTGTCCGTCTCCGCCCCGGCTCCGGAGGTGACTGCGGGCCGGGGGCGGTCGGTCGGCAGGTCCAAGGTGGGCAGCGCCGCCAACTGCTTCTTCCAGTACGTCAGATGCTCGTCCAGTACGGCGCCGGTCATCCGGCCGCGCTGCCACACCGCGTAGTCGGCGTACTGGACTTCGAGCTCCGGCAGTCCGGCCGGCCGACCGGTGGTCCCGGCCTCGTAGAGACTCAGCAGTTCGCCCACGAGAAGGGGCATAGACCAGCCGTCGCTCGCGATGTGGTGCAGCGCCAGGACGAGGATGTGGTCGTGCTCCCCGGTGCGGACCAGGTTGGCGCGCAGCACGGGGCCGTGCTCCAGGTCGAACGGCTCCTGGGCGAGGCCGAGGACGAAACCGCGCACCTCGTGCTCAGGTACCCCTGTCAGGTCCGTGACGGGCAGGGGTACGGCGCTACCGGGCGGGACGATGTCCTGGTAAGGGACGCCGTCACGTTGAGGGTAGCGGGTGCGCAGGGTCTCGTGCCGGTCGGCCAGGGCGGTCAGAGCGTGCCCCAGGGCCGCGGTGTCGAGCGCCGCGTGCAGCGACAGCACGATCGGGGCGTTGTAGACAGCCGTCCCCGGCGTCAACTGATCGAGGAACCACAGGCGTTGCTGGGTCGCGGAGAGCGGCAGGTCACGGTCTCGGGCAACGGGGACGACACGCTCACCGGTGCCCCGTACCCCGGCGCGCTGCCGCTCACGCAGGGCCAGGAGGCTCTTCCTGGTCTCCGCGAGGCTCTTTCCGCGTGACGGTTCCGGCATCAGACGCTCCCGCTCCCCACGATCGCTGCTTTCTCTATCCGCGTACCGGCTCCGGCCAGCGCCTCGCGCAGCGGGTGCGCGAGACGACCGTCCGCGACGACCACCTCGGCCACGCCGTCGTCCAGGGCTTGCCTGGCTGCCTGGAGCTTCGCCGTCATTCCGCCACGGCTGTCGGCCTCCCCCAAGGAGTCTCTGGAGACCATGAGGTGGGGCAGCAGGGAACCAGGGTCCTCCGGGTCCCTCAGCACACCGGGTGCGGAGGTCAGCAGGACGAGCCGGACGGCCCGCTGTCCGGCTAGGTCGTGTCCGCAAAGTCCCGTCGTCCGCCCAGAGGGCGGGCCCTGCGGCGTCGGGTGCGTGCTCTCGGCGTGCCGGGCGTCGGCCCTCGTACTGGATGTACTTGGGTCGTCGCCCGGTGCGGCGAGAGTGCGTGCCAGGCGTCGCGGGGCAGGCGGGACTTTGCGGACACGGCCTAGCGCCCCGGCCACCGCCGCCGCGATCCTGTCGGCATCCACGTTGACGGGCTCCCCATCCGCGCCGAGGGCGGGCGGAGAGAGAACGGGGAGCAGACCCGCGTCGAGCAGGAGGCGGAGCGGGCCGGGGTCGACGGCGTGGATCCGGCCGCTGTGGTCGTCCCGGATCATCCGGGTACGGCCGTCGAGGACCGCCTTGTGGGCGCCGACGCGGCGGGCGGTGACGACCCCCGCGTCCATGCCGGTGAGGCCCACAGGCCGGGCGCCGTGCCGGCTGAGCGCGGCGACCAGCGCGGGCTTGACCCGTCCGGCCATGGCCATCAGGAGCACATCCAGCGTGGCGGGATCGGTGTAGCGGCTGGACGAGCCGCTGGGGGTGCTGATCCTGCGTTGCGCCACCCCCAGCTGCGCCGCCAGTTCGTCGAGCTGGGCAGCTCCGCCGTGCACCAGGACCACGGGGCCCTCGGCCGCCGCTGCCGCCAGGTCCTGGCAGATGGTCTCGCGGTACGCGGAGAGTCCGCCGCCGCACTTGACCACGGTGATCTCGTCGGTCACGGTGCTCCCCCGGGGCTCAGATCGGGTGCAGGCCGGGGAAGTCGAGCCCGAGTGACTCGTCCCAGCCCATCCGGATGTTGAGGCACTGGATGGCATTGCCCGCGCCTCCCTTGACGAGGTTGTCGAGCGCCCCGCACAGCAGCACCCGGCGAGTCTCCGGGTCCATGGCGAAGCCGACGTCGCAGTAGTTGGAGCCGAGCAGGATCTTCGGCTCGGGCAGCCGGTAGTTACCCCGCTTCTGGGCGATGACGCGGACGTGCGGCTCAGCGCCGTACACCGCGCGGTAGAGCCGCCGCACCTCCTGCTCCGGGATGGGCTCAACCAACTTGGCGTGGCACAGGACCTGGACCCCGCGCACGGCGTCCACACCGGTGGCGGTCATCATCACGTCGAGGCCGGTGGCCTGGGCGATCTCGGCCTGGTGCCGATGGTTCAACGGGGCGAACACCCGGAGCACGCCGCTTCGTTCGGCGTGCAGGTTCATCTCACCGGCCGAAGCACCCGATCCGCTGGAGCCGACCCGGCCGTCGACGGTGACCGCCGGCTCCAGGAGTCCCGCCTCGCTCAGCGGCCGCAGCGCCAGGATCGACGCCGTGGCCATACAGCCGGGGACACTGACCAGATCCGCCGTGCTCAGCTGCGCACGGTACAGCTCGGGCAGTCCGACGACCGCGCTGCCGAGCAGGTCGGGCGCCGGATGCTCGCCGTAGTGACGGCGGTAGACGGCGGGATCGGCGAGTCGCAGATCGGGGCTGAGGTCGTAGACGACCTTGCCCCGGGCCGTCAGCGCGGCCCACTGATCCCGGTCCGCCACGGTTGAGCTGGTAAGGAACAGCGCGTCGCACTCGGGCAGTTCCTCTGGCGGGAGGTAGACGAGGCCGGTTCTGCCCCGCAGATTCGGGTGGCTGCCGTCCACGCGCCGACCGCTCAGTCGGGACGAGGTGACCGCCGCGATCTCTACTTCCGCATGCCCGGACAGGAGACGCAGCAGTTCTCCTCCGATATAGCCGGCACCGCCTACGATCCCGACCCGGATCACTCGCCCCAGTCCTCCTCGACCTCAGGCGCCACCGCGACCATCAATGGGTCCAGTGAAATCACTTCGAGTTCACCGGCGCATTCTCCGCATTCGAGGATTTCATTGAGCTCGGGCTGTTGCGCGACTTTCACTTCCGCTACGCATTCGGGACAAGCCACGTTCACTGCGCCACCTCCGCCGGAAGTCCATCCGTCTGACGCTTCGAGGTTCGCTCAGGCCCGAAGGAGTGGGCAGTAGGGGAAAGCCCCGACAGGTGTCCGTGCAGCGCGGCAAGTACCTGCTCGTATGACACGATGACCCGGTCCGAGCGACGGCGTAGGGCGGGCAGGGCCGCCGCCCGGTCCGTGCGTGCGGTGGCCACGGCGATCCGCAGGGCCGACCAGTGGTGGGTGACGCGGGCGACCAGCCGGGCCAGTTCACGCAGCCGCCGGTCGCCGAACTCCCGCCCTGCGCGATCCAGGAAGTCGCCGTGCAGTCCGCTCACGGCCAGCACGGGACCGGCCACGATGAAGACCTCGTCCACCACGTCGGGCGCGTCCGGCAGCCGTTCCCAGGCTCCGTCGAGGTAGGCCCGGAGCCCCGGCAGTCCCGAGGTCCGCCGGTCGGCCGGATCGGTCAGTCCCCGGACGTTGCGGGCCACCACTTCGGCGACGAACTCCGGGGTGAAGGGCGGCTGCGGGTCCGTCGCCTCCCAGCTCAGCCAGCGGTTGCCGATCGGGTTCGCGGTGAAGAACATGTCCCGGTCATGCCGGACGGGGTTGCCCGAGTCCCGGGCCGCCGTCAGGGCCGCCAGCGGCAGCGGCCCCTGGTAGGCGGGCGGTACCGGGTCGGTGACGTACGCTTCGCCCGCCTCGTCGTCAAAACCGTGCACCACCATCAGGTGGTTGGTGTGCACGTCCCGGTAGGCGGGACGGAACGGCAGGTGGAAGTTGTCGGCGGCCACGGCCACCGGGCGCCCCGCGCACAGCTCCGCGCGTACCTCCTGCCAGCCTTCGTCGGGTCCGGCAGGGGTGTGCCAGCGAGAGTGCAGTCCGTGGTGGGGGGCGAGCCCGGCGAAGAGGTCCTCGGCGTGGCCGGGCAGGTAGTACTCCTCGCGGCGCAGGTCGCCCGGGTAGTGGAAGCCCCAGCCCGCGCCGAGCACGATCTGCGGGTCGAGGCCTCGGTGGGCGAGCAGCACTCCGGCCGTGGCATGCAGGCAGTGGCCCAGCTCGTGCCGCCAGGGCGCGACGGGTGCCAGCTCAACTCGCATCACGCACCCCCGGTTCCCTGACGGCGGTGAGCGCGAAGACGTGCATCGCCGGGTTGTCCGGCAACCGCAGCGCGGTCAGCTCGCCCGCCACCGTGACCGGGATGCGCTGCTGCCAGATCGCGGGACGGTGGCCGTCGTGGGTGTGGCGCGGGTAGCGCAGCCCCGAGGTCCGGAACGCCTCGGGCTCCCCGAACCAGGCGGCGGTCTCGGGCCAGAAGTCGGACATGCGCAGCCAGGCCGTACGCACCGCGCCGTCCGCGTAGTGGAGTTCCACCTCGTCCTCGGTGCGCCGCTCGGCCGCGCCGAGGAGGTAGAGCCAGTCGGGGCGGACGGCGGGCAGTGGCAGGAGCTGGCCGCGGCACCGGATGTTGTCGCCGCGACCGCTCTCCCTGGCCGGGAACTCGAACGTCACTCCCGCCACGGCCACCGATGAGCCGGGGGCCGGTAGGCTCTCGGCGGGAAAGGTGTTGCGCCAGATGTTGAATCCGTAGGACTCGTCGGCGCCTGATTTCGCAATTCCGCGATTGTCGCAGGCTTCTGAAATATCGACGACCGTGCTTACCATGCGTGAATGCATGTGGACCTCATCACTTCCCTTTCCCGGGAACACGCTGAGCGGATATCCCAACTCGTGCGGACTGCCTATGCGACGGGGGATCTCCTACCCGGACTGCCAACCGCGGACGGCGCCCTGGCAGACGCGAAGGAGGTCCACCGGGACCTGGCCGCGGGCCAACCGCTGTGGGTGGCACGGGACGCCGGACGGCTGGTGGGCACGGTGCGGGCCGTGCGGGTGACGCCGGAGCTGTGGGAGATACGGCGGCTGGCGGTCGACCCCACCTGTCGCCGCACCGGTGCGGCGACGACGTTGGTGCACCGGCTCGAAGCCGCCGCCGCGGCCGCCGGCGCCCGTGAGGTGGCGCTGGACGCGGTGGTGGAGCGGGGCAACCCGGCGTTCTACGCACGCCTTGGCTACCGCACGGTGCGACACTTCGGCGCGGCCGACAAACCGCTCTCCGAGGTCCACATGCGCCGCGCTCTGGGTGCCCGGCTCATGCCCGTGCCGCACGATGCCGCACCGGTCGGGCCCGGACTGCTCCTGGAGTGGCGGGCGGTGGCCGGTGGCACCTCTTGCTGGTCGCGGCTGCTGGCCTCCGGGGAGCAGGTCCCGGCCCACCCGAAGGCGATCGGGGCGGACTTCTGGCCGGGTGCGACGTCCGCCGAACTCGCCATGGTGCAACGTGCCTTGACGTGCCACGACGGCGGCGAAAGCGGCGGAGCCGGAGGCGAGACGCTCTTCGTCCGCCCCGCCGTCGCCGTGGACGCCTTCTGCCGCCCCCGGCAGCGCCATCCCCGGTTGCTGGCCTGGTGGCGCCGCCCGCCGGCGCGGACGTCCGTGGCTGTCTGAGCAGCTCACTCCCGGCCCCGGGCGATACTGAGGGCCGCCGCCGCGATGGACTGCGGGTGCACTCCCGCGTACTCGAGGAGTTGGCGTTCGTCCGCCACATGGTCGAGGTAGCCGTCAGGCACGCCGATCCGGCGCACAGGACAGGGATGATCCTCCGCGACCGTCTCGCAGACGGCCGCTCCGAGTCCACCGACCCGCACATGGTCTTCGACCGTGACGATGCCACCGGTCTCCCGGGCGGCACGGCCGAGCGCCACGGTGTCGAGCGGCTTGATGGTGTGCATGTTCAGAACCCGCGCCGAGTACCCCTGCCGGGCGAGGAGTTCGGCCGCCTCCAGGGCCATCACCACCGGGTAGGGGCCGGTGGCGACGAGGGTGACGTTCTCGCCCTCGCGCAGCAGCCGGGCCTCACCGAGGCGGAAGTCGTAAGGACCCTCGTTCACCAGCGGCGTCGCACCGCGTCCCAGCCGCACGTAGAGGGGGCCGGGCAGGTCGGTGGTGGCCCGCACGACCGCCTCCGTCTCCGCGGCGTCGCACGGCACGACCACCGTCATGTGCGGCAGCGTCCGCACGATGGCGATGTCCTCCAGTGCGTGGTGAGTGGGGCCATAGTGACCGGCGGAGAGCCCGGCGTGCGTCACGACGACCCGGACCGGCAGGTTGTTGCCCGCGACGTCGACCTTCAGCTGCTCGCAGGCGCGTGCCGCGGCGAAGCTGGCGATGGTGTTGGCGTAGGGCCGCAGCCCGGAGTGGGCGAGCCCGGCACAGACACCAAGGAGGTTTGCCTCGGCGATGCCCACGTTGACGTACTGCGCGGGGAACTCCTCGCCGAAGAGGGTCTCCAGTCCGCCCATGTCCGAATCGACGCAGAAGATCCGTGGGTCCGACCGGGCCAGATCCACCAGGGTGCGGCGGTAGGCTTCCCGCGCGGGTACGGCGTACCGCTCGGCCCACCCCTGCTCGGGCGGTGCTTCGGTGCGTACGTCGCTCATGTCGTCCTGCCTGACCTCAGGTCCTTCTTCGCCCGCTGATAGAGCCTCGGGCTCAGCTGTACGGAGTGGCTCTTCTTCTTGCCCTCGAAGAGCGCCACGCCCCGGCCCTTCACGGTCCGGGCGATGATCACCGTGGGCTTCCCGGTCCGCGCGGGGAGCGCGGCGAACGTCTTTTCCAGCACGGACTCGTCGTGGCCGTCGATCTCGACGGCGGACCAGCCGAAGCTGCGCCAGCGGTCCGCCAGGGGTTCGAGGGCCACGCAGTCCTCGGTGCTACCGGTGATCTGCAGGCCGTTGCGGTCGACGATGGCCACCAGGTTGTCGAGCCGGTAGTGGGCGGCCGCCATCGCCGCCTCCCAGACCGAGCCCTCCTGGAGTTCGCCGTCCCCGAGCAGCACGAACGCCCGTGCGGGGCGGCCTAGTCGGCGCATGGCCAAGGCGACGCCGGTACCGAGAGACAGGCCATGGCCCAGCGACCCGGTGGGGAACTCCACCCCGGGCACCCGGCTGAGCGGGTGGCCGGCCAGTCGGCTGCCGGGTTGTGTGTAAGTCTCCAGCTCCTCCACCGGCAGGTACCCGGTCTCGGCCAGCACCGCGTACAGCGCGGGCGCGGCGTGGCCCTTGCTGAGCACGAAGCGGTCCCGGTTCGGCCAGTCGGGCTCCTGAGGGCGGCCGTCGAGCACCCGTGTGTAGAGATGCAGCAGCACGTCCGCGCAGGAGAGGCTGCCGCCGATGTGCGCGCCGTGCGGCGAGGCGCCCATCTTCAGGATGTGCTCCCGGATCCGCAACGCCTGCTCAGCGAAGGACGGTTGGGCTGTTTCCGTGGACGCTGTCATCGCGCTGCTCCTCCGTTAACAGCCGTGTGCCAGAGCGGGCGGTGCCGGGCTGAGGCGATCACGGGTGCCAGGGTGTCGAGTTGGCCCCATACCTTGTCGAACGCGGTGGCACACAGATCGAGTACGGGTCCGCAGGCTGGGTTGAGGTGCCAGCGCTGGAGCGTGACCGACTCGTCGATCACGGCCAGACTCACGGGGAAGTCCCCGATGTCCGCGCCGACATCGTGGAAGGCCTGCTGGCCGGGGAGCGGCACCACTTGGTAGGGCTGTACGGGCACTCCCTCGGCGCGTAGCGCCCGCTGGACCACGGCCCGAAACGCTCCGGGCGCCAGCTCGGGGTAGCCTGCGGCAGCCGGGTCGAACCTCAGCCGCAGGATGTGCCATGCGTGGGTGCGGTCCTCGGGACAGCCAGGGACGACGACGCCGGGCAGGGCGTCGAGGCGGTCGAGGAAGCGGCGTACGACGGTATCGCGAGCGGCACTGTCCGAGTCCAGGCGCTCGAGCTGGCAACGGGTGAACGCGGCCTGCACGGCGCTGAGTTTCTCGTTGCCCGCGGGCACCCTGGACAGGTAGTCACGGTCCCGGCCGGGCTTCAGCTCCTCGCCGAATTGACGGTGCAGCACGACGCGTTCGTGCAGCGCCTCGTCGTCGGTGGTGACCAGGCCGCCCTCGCCGCAGGTGGGGAGGTTCTTCACGACGTTGAGACTGACCGCGTTGATGTGCCCGAGCGAGGCCGCCCGGCGACCCTGGTAGGTGGCGCCCTGAGCCTGGGCGGCGTCCTCGATGACATAGAGGCCGTGGCGGTCGGCCAGCGCCGCGATGGCCGTCATATCGCAGGGCAGTCCGTGCAGATGGACGGCGATCACGGCTCGGGTGCGGCCGGTGACGGCCTTCTCGGCGGCCGTCGGGTCGATTGTGTACGTCCAAGGGTCGATGTCCACGAAGACCGGCTTGAGCGCTCGCTGGATGATGGGCACGGCGCTGCCGACGAAGGTGAGCGCCGGCACAAGCACCTCGGCGCCCGGCTCCAGGTCGAGGGCGGCGAGGGCCAGTTCCAGGGCCGCGGTGCCGTTGGCAACGGCCGCGCAGTGCCGGGTCCCGACGTAACGAGCCCACTCCGTCTGAAGCTTGCTGACCTCGCCGCGCCCTCCGTCATTGGAGGTGAACAGGCCGCCGTCCAACACGTCGCGCAACGCGGCGTGTTCCCGCTCGGTCACCACGGGCCATCCGGTCAGTGCCTTCGTCACGTCCTGCTTGGTGACGGTGCGGGCGCCACCGAGCATGGCGAGTTTCCCTTGGCCAGCCATGCGTGTCCGATCAGTCATGCGCGTCGCCTCCGTCGGGTCGGAAGGTGCGGGCGTGTGAGGGCACCGGCGTCACGCTGGATACCGCCAGTTCCGGCTGGCCCGGCAGACGTACGCTGTGCAGGACGCCGCGACGTGGCACCGGAAGCCAGGCCACGGTCGACCCGGCCGTGGCGACAAGGAATTCCGGGTCGACGACATCGGCGAAGTGCAGCCAGGCGACACCGGAGGTCTCCTGGCGGGCCGGGTGGCACAGCCGGACCCGCAGCCAGTCGTAGTACCCGGGAGGCAGCTCCAGCAGCCCGTCCGGGCCCACGGCCGCTTCCGCCACCGGTTGCTGAGGGTGACTCATCGTCCGGCTCCCAGCGCGAGTGCGCCGAGTACGTAGTCGACGTAGGCGCCGACCAGGTCGGTCTCGAGCACTTCGATCGCGCCGTGGAACTCCGGAGTGTGGTTGACCTCGTTGACGTACATCCGGCCGTCCCGGTGCTCGATGACGTCGACGCCGAGCACTCCGGGGCCGACGGCCTCGGACGTGGCCTGGAGCAGTTTGGCGAGGTCGTCGGTGAGCGGGCACTTCTCCGCCCGGCCGCCGCGCGCGGTGTTGGTGCGCCAGTGGTCCTCGCGCACCTTGTAGATCGCGCCGATCACCTCGCCGCCGAAGACGTACGCCTTGATGTCCCGGTCCGGCTTGTCGACGTACTCCTGAACGAACGTGATCTGGTGCTGTGGTCCGGTCAGCGCGGCACGGTGTTCCAGCAGTGCCTCGGCCTGCTCATGGTCGTGCATGCGGGCAGCGAGCCGCCCCCAGGAACCGGTGAGGGGCTTGACCACCGCGGGGTAGCCGAAGTCGTCCAGCTCGTCCAGCGCCGCCTCGGGGCTGAGCGTGACCAGAGCCCGGATGGTGGGCAGCCCTGCGTCGCGCAGGGCGAGCGTGGTCAGAAGCTTGTCTCCGCACACGGAGATGACTTCGGAGCTGTTGACCACCGGCACTCCGGCGTGCTCGAGCAGTCGGGTGGCGTGGAGGTTGCGGGTATGCGATATCTCCCGGCTGAGCGCTCCCGCGTACGGCAGGACGAGGCGCTCGGAGGTGTTCAGACGCACGGTCAGGCGCCGGACGTCGACGTGCTCGAAGTCGATGCCGCGCCTGCGGAGTTCGGCCAGGAGGAGTTTCTCCTCCAGCCGCGTCCTGGAAGCGAGTACAGCCAGTTTCTGTCCCCTTGCGGTCACTGCAGGACCCTCCCTGGGAGATGCTCGGCGACGTCCGTGGACCGGGCGCGGCGCAGTGCGTGGGCGAGCCGGGGCAGCGCATCGGTCAGCACGTCGATGGCCGCCAGGTACTCGGTGAGGTTGATGCGTTCGTCGACGCTGTGGCACACGTGGGAGTCCCCCGGCCCATAGGCGGCCGTAGGGACGGGCCAGTGGGGGGCGACCACGTTCCAGTCGGAGGTGCCGAGCTTCAGCTTGGGGACGGGCCGTCCCCCGCGCGACGCGATGGCCCCGTTCAGCGCGGCCACGGCGGGATCGGTGCGTCGGGATCGGACGGCGGGCACGTCCTCGACCACAGTGACGCGGCAGTCGGAGCGCATCCGCTCGGTCAACGCCTCCGTGTCGAAGCCCATGGGCAAGCGGCAGGAGATGTCGAGGGTGGCGTGTTCGAGTCCGCCAGTCATGCCGACGAGAGTGGGCAGCGCACGCTGGAACAGCGGCGTGTCATCGGTGAGGCCCTTGGCCAGCGAGGCCTTCAGCTCCTGCCAGAACGCGACGGCCACCTCGGCCGCGGTCGCCTGGCTGGAGCTGGTGTGGGCGGGCGGCTGCGTGAAGTCCGTACGGAACCGGAAGACTCCCTTGTAGCCGATGCCGACGGCGTGCACCCCGCTCGGTTCGCCGATGAGCAGCGCGTCGGGCGGTGCGAGGTGGAGCAGGTGCCGGGCACCGTGCGAAGCGGCCTCCTCCCCCACGGCCCCGATCACCGTCAGGCGGGCCGGGGCGCGGTCCGCGAGCCGGGCGGCGGCGCAGATCATGACGGCGAGCGGGCCCTTGGCATCGACGGTGCCGCGGCCGGTGAGGACGTCGCCCTCCCGTGTCACCGGCAGGTCGCCGGGGACCGTGTCGATGTGCCCGAGCATCCGGATCTCGGGGCCCTCCGGGTCACCGACGGCTCCGTGGACGTTTCCGGCCGCGTCGATGTGACTGTCGAATCCGGCGGCGGCCATCCGTTCGGCCAGCATGAGGGCCAGCTCGCCCTCGTCGCCGGACACGGAGGGAATCTCGACCATGGAGCGCAGGAGTTCGGTCTCATGGCCCGGGGCCGGCCAGGTCACCGGGCCTCGCCCCCGGGGTTGATGTCTACCAGGAGCATGTCGCGAATACCCGTGTGCTGGATGGGCTTGGTGGGCGACACCTCGTGCGTGACCTGCCGGTCGTCGACGAACACGGAGTCGAGCGGGGTCCGCAGGGTGAACTTGGCCGGCTCGCCCTGCTCCGGGTAGATCGTCGACTCGCCGCCCTGACAGTCCTCGCGACTCAGCAGATGCATCCCTATGTACCAGTGGCCGTCCCGGTGACGGCCCTCGGGCGTGGGCAGACCGTCCTCGTCCTGGCCTGCGACCATGCGGATTTGATGGATGCCCAACTCCCAGCTGCGCCGACCGCTGATCGCGGTGGCGAGAGCCGTGTCGAAGCCCGTCAGCGCCGCCATGCCCGGATGCAGCAGCGCCTTCTCCTCGATGGGCGCGAACTCTCGTTCCGCGCCGCGCCACAGCGGAATGCCGTCCTGCCGGAAGGTGGTGTGGGGAAGAACCTCGAACGACGGCTCTTCCGCACCGACCTCCACCCGAACGCGTCCGTAGCGCCGGTACCGGTATCCGCCGCCGCCCGTCAGCGCCTCATCCGCGGGCAGGTCGTTCCAGAACTGACTGAAGGTCTCGAGCACGTCCGCGGGCAGCAGAGTGCGGAGACGACCTCCGTCCAGCGCCGTGTAGCCGCTCCGGGCGATGTCCGCGGCAGCCTCCTCCAATGCGTGCTCCGTGAAGCCGTTCGCGGCCGGACCGAAGGCCCCCATACGCTCCTCCGCTGAGTGTGTGAACTATGAATGACGTCGGGCCCGTTACCAGGGTCAGAAAGGGCGTTCAGGCTCGCGACCACCTTGGCATCCCGACCGCCGCGGGACCTGTCGGTCATTGCCCTGACTAGGCCCGCCGGTCGATCACGCGACGACAGCGGGAGGCCAGTGGTTCACACGTCCACCGGTACGCGGGAGGGCTGTGGGAGAGCTGCGGGCAGAGGCCGTCGCATGGCGTCTCCCGCCTGAAGGCCGCCGTACGACGGGAGTGCCGCGGCTGTCAGCGCGCGGCGGCTGTGCGGCGGGGGCGGGCGATGACCGAGGAGCGTCCGATCATGCTGGCAATCTGCGCCCGTGAGGACACATCCAGCTTGGTGAAGATCCGTCCGAGGTGTGTCTCCACCGTTTTGTGGCTGACCTCCAGCTTGCGCGCTATCTGCCGGTTGGTCCGGCCCTGGCTGACCAGTTCCGCGATCTCGAACTCCCGCTGACTCAGCATGTGTTGCTCGACCGGCGGACGTGCGGCGGCAGCGCGGGAGGCGATCAGCTCGCGCAGCTCACGCGCCGCGGCCGGGGCCTCGCCCAGACCGCACCGGCCGGCTGTCGACTCGACGGCGTCCAGCTCTCGTGCTGCGCCATCGGCGTCCCCCATGTCCCACAGCGCCTTGGCCGCGAGCAGCCGGGCCGGCATCTCCAGGAAGGGATGGTCCTCGATCTCCGCTGCCCGCAGCGCGTGGCCGAGCGCCTCGGCAGGCTTCTCCGCCACCCGGGCCCGGGTTGTCGCGGCCAGGCTCAGCGCAGCGGGCAGTTGCAGCAACTCTGCTGCCGTCCAGGCCCGTTCGGCTGCCTCCTCGGCCTCGTTCCGGCCTCCGGCGGCCAGCGCGGCCTGGCTGAACAGGTCGAGGGCCCTGGGGTGGTCCCACATCGGCAGGTCGAGCAGACGGGCGCCACCGCCCGCGTCGACGACTGCGGCCATGCACGCCGCGGGCTCGCCGTGGGCGAGCAGCGCCGCAGCCTGTGCCAGCCGTATCTGACGCCATGTCGGGGTGTCCGGGGTGATCGCCTCGGCCGCCGCCCGGCTGTCATCCAGGCTCTGCAGCGTGGCACCGCCGGCCAGGGAGATTTCCGCCCGCAGGGCAAGCACCATGCCGAGCAGGTCCGCACGGCCGGGCCCCTGGGCCAGCTTCATCGCCTGGTTCACCTGTTCCCTGGCACGCTCGAGGCGGCCCCGCCGCAGCTCGACGGTGCCGTGACCGACAAGGAGTGGAATCATGGCCTGCCACTGACCATGCCGCCTGCTCACCCCTTGTCCGCGGGCGAAGTGACGGGCCGCCTCAGCATGGTGTCCCAGCCGCATCTCGGCCCAGGCGACGTGGCACACGGCATCGGTACGGCAGGCCAGCTGCTCATCGCTCTGCCAGTCGATCAGCTGCGCCGCCTCGCTCGCACTGCGCTCCGCGACGGCCCGGCGTCCCTCGGTCAGCGCGGCAACCGAGTGCACACCGAGCGCGAAGGCCTGGAGCAGGTGGTCCCCACTGCCTATGGCACTCAGGAGGGCGTCCTCGGACCACTCCCAGCCGGTGTCCCGGACGGTGGTGGCGGCGAGCACGAGTCGCAGCCGCCGGGAGTCGGCCGCCGGGACCCGGGAGGCGATGGCCTGGCGCAGCACGGTCCGGGCCTCGGTGTAACGTCCGGCGAACTGGGCAAGCCGGGCCCGGCATTCGATGGCGACGGCTTCCCCGTCAGGCCGGGCGACGCTGCCGGCGAGCAGTGCTTCGCGGCGGTCCAGGGCGGCCTTGCTCTCCTCGAGCCGCCCCACGACCAGCGCCCCCTCGGCGATGGCTGTCAGGAGTTCCACCCGTTGTTCCCGGCTGTCCGGGCTTTCCCCGAGCATGCGCAGAGCAGCGGTGTACCAGGCGGCGGCGGTCTCGGGGTCCTGAAGCTTGATGACCTTCCCCGCTGAGGTCAGCAGTTCGGCCGCCTCGGGCCCGCCCGCACCCGCCCGCTCCACGTGTTCCGCGATGCGCACGGTGGGCTGGTTGGGGACGCGGCTCAACGCCTCCACGGCCCGCGCATGCGCCCCCAGACGCCAGCCCTCGGGCGCCGAGCGATAAACCACACCACGCAGCACGCGGTGCCGGAAGCGGAAACTGCCGGGCACCATGTCCGCTTGAACCAGATCGAGGGCGAGCAGTTCATCGACGGCCACGAGCACGGTCGTACGGTCCAATTGGGCCACGGCCGCAGTGAGCTCAAGGTCGAAGGCGTCACCGATCACGGCCGCCGCGGAGCCGACGGTCCGCGCGATGGCGGAGAGGGTGTCCAGGTCGGCCAGGATGGACGCGGTGGCCTCCCGCGGGAGTTCGGCGGTGCCCCGGAGCAGCGGCTCGCCCCGACAGTCGTCCCCCTGGCACAGCGCGGCGAGCAGCTTCAGATACCGCGGATTTCCGCCACTCTCCTGATGCACGGTCATGTCATGCTGACCACACAGCTGATCCAGCAGCAACTCCGCGGCCGCCTCGGCGCTCAGCGGCCCGAGGGACAGGTCGATGACGTCCCACTGCGGCTGGGCCGCGCCGAGTGCGGCCAGGAGGCGGTTGGCGACCCCGTGCGGCCGGTAGGCCAGGACCACCAGGAGGTTGAGCTGCGGGGGGTTCCAGATGAGCTTCTCAAGGGTCAGGTTGAGGGCGTGCGATGCCTGGTGCAGGTCGTCGACGACGAGGACGGCCCCGCCGGGGTCTGCCAGTTCCGGTAGGTCTGCCAGAGGGTTCTCCCGCGGGCGCGGGTCGTCCAGGCCCGGCAGGCTGGAGAGAGGCCGGAACGTGCCGTGCCGGTCTTCGGCCGCCGTGCATTCCAGGGACCTCAGGGATGAATTCTTTGCGGCCCACGCAAGGAATTCCGTGAGTAGTCTGGTTTTCCCGATTCCGGCTTCACCGGGAATTTTGACCAGAACTGGCCGGTCGACCACACCCTCAACGATCTCCATAAGGGTGCTCAATTCACGCTGCCGCCCCACGACAACCCTGGACATGCCTTCCTACCCCCGTTCCCCGGCATTCCCGATCGCGCCGGGTAAGATTGAGCTTCTGGGCGAGCGGGCGCGCTCGGTTACTCCGTGGCGCGACGGAGACTCAGCGGGCGCATGTCCGTCCATACCTCTTCGATGTAAGCCAGACAGTCCCGCTTGCTGCCAGCCATTCCGGCCTCACGCCAACCGGCCGGGGCCACCCTGCCACGGGCCCAAATCGAGTACTGTTCCTCGTCGTTGACTACGACGACATAGGTGAGCTCGTCCGTACGCTCTGCCATGATCTCCCCGTTCTCTGGCCGTGTACACAACCGTCAAAACGTAAATCAAAGGTCAGTCGAAAGACAGCAGGAGGGGACAACATCACCGTCGGAGATGCCGCGTCGCGACGGGAAACCTTTGAAATCAACGCCGGTCACGCGAAGGATTTTCATCTGCCCCCGTTACAACCCCGTGTTGGCCACGACCGTAAATTGCCTCACCCCTCGAAGTCAAGGTTGAGCAACGAACTGCATGCGGAGGTCTGCACTTTGAAGATCTTCGACGATTCTCAGCCCTGTTGCGCTGCCTGTTGTCGACGGGTCACCTCGTCGCGCACAGCCTCCGTTTGAGCCAGTGTGGTCAGGCCGCCGGCCTCCTGACGGCCACCGCGGACCATCTCGACAGCCACGGTGAGCTGGGCCAGCAAGGTGGCAGGCAGCACGGCACGCGACAAGGCCGCGCCCAGCGCCGCCGCCAGCTTGTGGCCATGCCCCGGGTCGCACTCCACCGCGAGGTCGAGTCGTAGGTCGTGGAAGCGGCTGGGGACCTCCCTCACCACATTGAGCATCCCCCGGGTGTCGAGCCGGCCCGAGCCGAGGAGCCTGGCACCCTCCACCGGCGCATCCCTGAGCGCCGGCTCGTGCCGCAGCAGCCCCGCGACCTCGGCGGTGACGGCGGAGAGCAGGATCTCCTGCGAGTTGGGCCCCTTGTCAATGCCGAGCATCTGCTTGGCCTGGTCGACGACGAGCGGACCCGTCACCCGGCGTATGCCCCCTGTGGTGACTCGGGTCGTGTACGCCGACTCCGAGCCGTACTCCCAGACGACATCGGCCTCTACGGCGCAGTCGTCCGGCGACTCCTGCACGGCGGGGGCCCACACCACCGGGAACACCTCACTCCCGGTGGGACCCAGCACGGTGACCGTGGCCTCTGCCGACGTCGTGTCAAGGGCGGCCTGGTGGTTCGGGCTGAAAACCGCCACCAACTCGTTGATCGAACGCAGCGTCTCGGAGGGTGCGTCGCAGTCGATCTCCGTGCTCCACCCCAGGTCGTCGAGGACGGCACCGGCGGCCGGGGCGCCATCCGGGCCGAGCCGCAAGCGGGCGCGCGCAGTGGTACGCAGGGCGCCCAGGGTCACGCCCCGCGAGGTGAAACCGTTGACCTTGGTGGTGAGCACACAGGCCGCGACAGCGACGAGCATCGACTCCCAGGGGGTCGGGTCACCGGACCGGCTGTCCAGGGCGAGTCGGTGCCGCAGCGTGAAGTCGCGGGCGATGCGGTAGGTGCCGTCCCGGAGGGCGAGGGTACGGCTGACCGCGGTCTCCTCCCCGGGCGCGGGGAGCGGCGTGACGACCCGGAAGTCGGCGACGGCCTCCTCCGGGTTGTCCCGGTACTCGTGCACGCTCTCCGAGACACCGGTGATGTTCAGGCCGTTGCGCATGTTCTTGGTTCTCCCTGTCCCGCGTCGCTGTCCCGCGCTGGTCCCGCGCCCTTGTCTCACAGACCCGCGAGGGCCTGGTCGAGATCCTCGAGCAGGTCCTCGGTGTCCTCGATGCCGGCCGAGAAACGCACCAGCCCCGGCGCGATGCCGACCTCCACCCGCTGACGTTCGGTCAGAAAGCTGTGCGAGGTGTTGAACGGCAGGCTGACAAGCGACTCGACACCGCCAAGGCTGGTCGCCACCACCGGCAGACGCAGCCGGTCAAGCAGCTTGAGCGCCGCCTCGTCCCCGCCCTTCAGCTCGAAGGAGACCATGCCGCCCCAGCCTCCGGGGCACACCTCGTGAAGCCAGGTCCAGGGGTAGTCCGGACGGGAGGGGTGGTGAACCCGGTGCACCACGGGATGCTCCGCGAGCATGGCCGCGACCGCGGTCGCGTTCGTGTGGTGCTGCCGCATCCGGAGTGCGAGCGTCTTGAGCCCGCGCTCAAGGAGGAAGCACATCCCGGCGTCCAGCGAACCGCCCAACTTGAGCATCTGAGCCCAGATCCTGTCGACGTACTTCCGCGGTCCCGCTGCCGCACCGGCCGTCACGTCGCTATGACCGTTGAGGTACTTGGTGGCACTGTGGATCACGAGGTGCGCGCCGTGTTCCAGCGGCCGCAGATGGATCGGCGTGAGGAAGGTGTTGTCGATCACCAGGAGCAGGTGGCGCTCCCGGGCGAGCTTCCCCAACTCGACGAGCGGGACGGCCTTGAGGAGGGGGTTGGTGAGTGACTCGAAGAACAGGACCTGCGTCTCGTCACGTACTGCGGCCCGGACGGCGTCGATGTCCGTGGGATCGGTGAAGGTGACGGTGCGGCCCAGTTGATGCATGTCCTCACGGAGCAGGTTGTACGTTCCGCCGTACACGTCCCGGCTGCTCACGATGTGGCCGCCGTGGTTGGTGAGCGCGAGTAGCGTGGTGGTGATGGCGGCCATCCCCGAGGAGAAGACCATGGCGCTTTCGGTGTTCTCCAGCGAGGCGAGTTTCTCCTGCACGGTCCACTGGTTGGGGCTGCCGTACCGCCCGTAGATGGGGACGTCCCGAATGTGCCCCTGGTCGAACGCGGCGTAGGTGTCCTCGGTGAACCGGAAGGTCGTGGTCTGGAAGACCGGTGTGCCCACCGCGCCGGTGCCGGGGTCCTCGTAAGTACCCGCGTGCACACTACGGGTGCCCAGGCCCCGACCGTCCACGACCCGCTGCTGGTCCAGCCTCGGTCCCGGAACGCGTCCCCTGGACAGGCTGTCCGTCCACTCCTTGCCGCTGCCCGGTTCGGGGGCGTTGCCTTGGGATCTGGCCACGACGCTCCTCTCGCGTGAGTGGCTGTCACTGTAAAGTGGCCCACCCTTCAGCGCGCCCCAGGGGAATCCCTGACTACCGGCGTACGGCACGAGGCCGCGAGGATCGCCGCCAGGACACGTACGCGCAGTACACGGGCACTTCGGGAGGGGCCAGGTGACTTTCGCGGCACGATCTCCACGACCGTGCTCCGCCCGACTCGACAATCCGCAGAACGGGGGCTGGAGTGAGGAACGCGTCCCACCAGATGCTGTTGCGAGGCAGCAGGTTTCCACTGAGTCATCTGGATGTACTGGAGTCGGAAGGTGTGCACATCTTCCGGGAGGTCGCCGGGGAGTTCGACCGTCCGGTGCTCCTGTTCTCGGGCGGCAAGGACTCCATCGTCATGCTCCACCTGGCGCTCAAGGCCTTCGCTCCCGCACCTCTTCCGCTCGCTCTGCTGCATGTGGACACCGGCCACAACTTCCCCGAAGCGATCGCCTACCGCGACAGGACCGTGGTCAAGCACGGACTGCGCCTGCATATCGCCTCCGTGCAGGAGTTCATCGACAGCGGTGAACTGCGCGAGCGGCCCGACGGCACCCGAAACCCCCTCCAGACCCTGCCTTTGCTGCGTTCCATCGAGGCCAACAAGTTCGACGCTGTCCTGGGCGGCGGCCGCCGCGACGAGGAGAAGGCCCGCGCGAAGGAGCGCGTGTTCTCTCTGCGTGACGAGTTCGGCGGCTGGGATCCACGCCGCCAACGCCCCGAGCTGTGGCAGCTCTACAACGGCCGCCACGCCCCTGGCGAACACGTCCGGGTCTTCCCCCTGTCCAACTGGACCGAACTGGACGTGTGGCAGTACATCGCCCGTGAGGGGATCGAACTCCCCGCCATCTACTACGCCCACCGGCGCGAGGTCTTCGCGCGGGGCGGCATGTGGCTGGCACCTGGCGAGTGGGGAGGACCGAAGGACAGCGAACGCACCGAGATCCGCCAGGTCCGCTACCGCACCGTGGGCGACATGTCCTGCACCGGTGCCGTCGACTCCACCGCGGACACCGTCGAGAAGGTCATCGCGGAGATCGCCGCCTCCCGCCTGACCGAACGTGGTGCCACGCGGGCCGACGACAAGCTCTCCGAAGCGGCCATGGAAGACCGCAAGCGCGAGGGGTACTTCTGATGACCCGGCCCACCACCACAGCACTGGACACCGACCCGGCCGCGTCGGCCACTTCACTGTTGCGGCTGGCCACCGCCGGCTCCGTCGACGACGGCAAGTCCACTCTCGTCGGCCGTCTCCTGCATGACTCCAAGTCCGTCCTGACCGACCAGCTGGAAGCCGTCGAGCACTCCTCCCGCAACCGCGGCCAGAGCACCCTCGACCTCGCCCTTCTCACGGACGGGCTGCGTGCCGAACGCGAACAGGGCATCACCATCGATGTCGCCTACCGCTACTTCGCCACCCCCAGACGCCGCTTCGTTCTGGCCGACACCCCCGGGCACGTCCAGTACACCCGCAACATGGTCACCGGCGCCTCCACCGCGGAACTGGCGGTGATTCTGGTCGACGCGCGCAACGGCGTCGTCGAACAGACCCGCCGCCACACCGCCATCGCCACGCTCCTACGCGTCCCCCATGTCGTCCTCGCGGTCAACAAGATGGACCTCGTCGACTACGCGGAACCCGTCTTCGCCGCCATCGCGGCCGAGTTCACCGGCTACGCCGCCTCCCTCGGCGTCCCGGAGATCACCACGATCCCGCTCTCCGCGCTGGCCGGGGACAACGTGGTCGAACCCTCGGCCACCATGGACTGGTACGCCGGGTCGACCCTGCTGGAGCATCTGGAGACGGTACCGGTCGCCCACGCCCCCTCCGACGGCGTGCCCCGCTTCCCTGTCCAGTACGTCATCCGATCGCAGAGCCCCGACTACCGCGGCTACGCGGGCCAACTAGTCTCCGGCGTCCTGCGCGTCGGACAGCCCGTCACCGTCCTCCCCTCCGGACACACCACCATCGTCGAAGGCATCGACGCCCTCGGAGAACCGGTCGACATCGCCTGCGCTCCCCAGTCGGTGACACTGCGGCTCCGCGACGAACTGGACATCTCCCGCGGCGACCTCATCGCTTCACCGGACGCCCCGCCCACACCCAGCCAGGACCTGCACGCCACCGTCTGCCACCTCCACGACACCCCCCTGACCGAGGGGCAACGGGTCCTGCTCAGGCACACCACCCGCACCGTCGCGGCCATCGTGAGAGAGATCCCCTCCCGGCTCACCCTCGACGACCTCTCCCCACTCCCCCGGCCCGGTCGCCTCGTCGCCAACGACATCGGCCATGTCGTCCTACGCACCGCCGAACCCCTGGCCGTCGACCCCTACGCACACTCCCGCCAGACGGGCTCCTTCCTCCTCATCGACCCCATGGACGGCAGCACCCTGACGGCCGGCATGGTCGGGGACACCACCTTCTGGTAGGAGCCCGGCAGGTTCCGCGCCCTCTCCCCTTCTCCCCGGCCCTTCTCCCCGCCCTTCCACCAGGCCGTCTTCGATCTGCTGCGCGCCGAGCGAGGCGAGGGCGAGGCGCTGCTGTTCGCCCGCTACGCCACGGCGGGCGGCCCAGCAGTACCCGGTCCACGGGGGCGGCGACTGCGAGTCCCACTTCGGCCCCATGGCCGAGTCGTTGCGCGGCGGACTCTCCCTCGGCCTGTCCGGCTTCGGTTTCTGGAGCCATGACATCGGCGGCTTCGAGGGCACCCCGACCCCGGCCGTGTTCAAGCGCTGGGTGCAGTCGACCGTGCACACCCGCCTGGCCGGCGCCTCGGAGGCCCCCAGAGACTCTCGGCTTCTTCTCACCGCCCGAAGCAGGCACCTGAACCTGGCGGCCCGTTGCCCGCCCGTCGGCGGTCGCCGACGGGCAAAGTTGAGGCGCGTTCGCGTATCACCGGAGATACCAGGCACACTTTGCGTGTCGAAGTCCCGTCACCCAGAGGATGACTCACGCATGATTACGCTCACGAAGGAAGCTGGCCCCGCGGACCTGGACGGGGTGACCCATCTGTCCATCGGAGTGTCCTGGGACCCCACCGCCGGAACCAGTGGCGGGGTGATCGGCAAGCTCCGCCGCAAGTCGGGCACCGATCTCGACCTGATCGCCATCGCCATGAACGGCGGGGACCCGGTACGCCTGGCGGGCCTCGACTCCCTCGACCCCATGGGCAACGGCTCCTTGGTGCACAGCGGTGACAACCAGTCCGGGCACGGGGACGGCGACGACGAGACGGTGACCGTCGAGTTCGCGCGGATACCGTCACACATCACGTCGATCGTCTTCGTCGCCGCCGCCTTCAAGAAGGGCAGTTCCTTCCAGAAGGCGCGCAACATCAGCTTCAAGGTGTACGACGCGACCGGCGGCAGCATCGCGCAGGTCGCCGACATCTGGCCGAGCCTGCTCACCCAGGACAACGGCTGCGCCGTGGCCAAGGCCGTGCGCGCCGGTGACAGCTGGAAGCTCGAAGTGATCAACACGACAGGGAAGATCAAGCAGGGTGATGAGCACGCCCTGATGCGCTTCGCCGTCAGCAAGTAGCGTCAGGCCCAGGCCCCGCGACCTCTGGTGATCAAGGCTCCTGGAAGCCCTTCATCATCAGAGGTCGCGGGGACGCGTCAGGGAACGTCGTGACGGGCTGTCTCAGTCAAAGACCCGCTCCGCCGACTCCCGGATCGTGCCCGCCAGTGTCTCGGGGGCCGTGAGGTGAGCGTGGTGACCTTGGCCGGGAAGTGTGACGACCCGCGCGTTCGGCAGGGCGATCGCCAGGTCAGCCAGTCGCTCCCGCAGGCGGGACGGGCTTGTGTCACCCTCCACCAGGGTGGTCGGCACGTCGAGCGTCCTGAAGCGGTCGACGCCGATCTCGAGCGCGTCGATCGCGCCGATGTCGGCGAGCCCCGCGGCCACCTTCGAGGTGAACGCGGCCCCTGCCGTCAGATCCGCGGTCAGCCGTTCCACCACCTCCGCGGGTTCTTGGGCGATGTCACGCAGATGGATCCGCATCGCCTCCCGGGGATCGCCTGCGGCGAGGGCCTCGCGGGCGCGCCGGGCCGCCTCCCCACCGGCCAATGACCGGGTGGGCACCGGCGGTTCGTAAAGGAACAAGCCCGCCAGCATCCGGGGCGCTCGCAAAGCGGCTTCCAACGCGGCCACGGCCCCTGAGGAGTGTCCGACCAGGAGTACGGGCGGGTCGAGGAGTCCGGCGATCGCGAGAATGTCCTCCGCCTCGGCGGCCATGGAGTGTGTCGGAGCAATGCTCGCCCCGGGGGCGTAGAGGCGACGGACGATCCTGACCACCCGGAAATCGTCGATCAACGCCCGCGTCACGCCGTCCCAGGACGTGGCGCTTTCTGCGCCTCCGTGAACGAGCAGCAGCGTCGGCCCTTCACCGTCGTCGAGAGCTGTGATGGGCGGGCCAGTGGTGGATGTCGCGAGAAGCTCAGCCATGCGCGGAAGTCTGCGCCGTCCGCCCGTGCTCTGGGTGGACAACGAGCAGACAGAATCACGAGAGATCATCAGCCGAAGGGGCGGCAAGAGCTGCCCGGGTGACGATGCTGACGTGAAGCCCGCCCCCCGCCTGCGCGGTCGGGTGGTCAGGCGGGGTGATCAGCTGCCCGGTGTCGGGTGGCCGTCCTCGTCGGTGTGGTCGGTCTGGGTGGAGAACTTGGACAGGAATACGTCGTACCGGCCGTCGTCCCTGCGGGTGAGGGTGGCTCCGTCCTGCCAGATGCCGTTCTCGTCCCACCACTGGCTGCCGAGTGGGTCGCCCTGGTTCTGGTGGATGTTGTGCATGCCGAGGTCCGGCGACTCGAAGGGCTCGCCGAAGACGAGCACGCGGCGGCCGGGTACGAGGATGGGTTCCAGGGCGCGGGCGGCATCCAGGTTGGTGCCCGCGGTCCAGGGGCGGGGCGAGAAGAGAGGGCCGAGCAGCTTCTGCAACGGGAGCGGCAGCTTCGTCGGGAAGGCGCAGCCAGGCTTGGCGGCGAGGGCCGGGTGGCGGATGAAGTCCAGGGCACCGGAGCCGGGGGCCCGGGTGAGTTCGTGGTAGCCCTGCGGCAGCCCGCCGACGGGGCCGAGGGCTTGGGCGGCCAGCGTGAACACCTTCCACCGCACCGGTGGCGGACTGCTTACTGTCCACGTCGACGGCGCAGCGGTAGCTCCCGGCGGGCGCGTCGATCTCGAGGTTGACGTGGAACCAGCGGCCTTGTGTGTCGGGGCGGTCGCGGAAGTGGTGGCGCAGGATTCCGGAGAGCACGCCATAGGCATCGAGCGGCATGACGCCCAGTCAACCACCGCGACGGGAGCCAGGCGGTGACCACCGCACCCCGTTTCTCGCGTCCCATGGGATTCCCCGTCGGGATGGCGGACCCGCAGGTCACATCGCCACCGGTGCGTAGACCGCGCCGCCCGCACACCTCGGCCTGAACACCGCGCACAGGCCAAGAAGCTCCAGAAGCACGGTCTGCGGCCCCACGGCTACAAGGGCGAGATCGACGGCATCGCCGGATCGGGGACCCAGGCCGCGTTCAGGAGGCTGGCCAACTCCTCCTGACCAGCGCCCGAGCTGACGAGCTGACGAGCTGACGGGCTGAACAGCTGATCCAGGCCGGGTGGCGCACTATCGGGGGGTGCGCCACCCGGCCGCGCCTACCCCCCGACGCTGCCCAGCCAGAGCGTGTCACGCGCGCGCGTCATCGCCACGAAGAGCTGGCTGCGCAGCAGTTCTTCACGCTCCCGCGCCGTTTCGGGCACGTCCGCGACGCCGGAGCCGCCCGCTGATGCTCCGTTCGGCAGGGCGGCGTCGTGTCGCGGCAGGTACACGTGCTTAAACTCCAGGCCCTTGGCCCTGCGGTACGTGCCCAGCTTGACCGCGTCGACAGGGCGGCCGTCGTAGTGCTCCAGCAGGCATACCGGAATGTCCGCCTGAGCGAGCAGTCGCCGGTAGTGGCCGATGGCCTTCATCGAAGGGCACAGCACGGCGGCGTCGGCTCGCGCGCCGTCGGGCAGCGCACGCAAGGCGTCCAGGAGCAGGCGGTCGTGGGCGTCCACGGTGGGCTCCGTGACACGGACCACCTGCCCGTCGTGGTACGTGAGGTCGATATCGCGGCGGCCGGGTGTCCGCAGGCCGTCGATGTCCTCGAAGGCGTCGTCGGCCACGACCGTGAGTGCCGCGTCCAGGATCTGCTTACTGTTGCGGTAGTTGGTCCGCAGCACCTGTCCGCGGTCCCCGCGAATGTCGATGCCCGCGTCGGCGAGGCGGAACCCGCCCGGGTAGACGGCCTGTTGGCCGTCGCCGACCAGGAGCAGTCCGTTGGGGGCGTCATCGACGAGGGCGTGCAGGAGGCGTACCCCGACGAGGGTGAGGTCCTGCACCTCATCCACGATGACGGCCGCGTACGGGGGCCGGGCCCTGTGACGCGCCGCTTCCGCCAGGGCGAGCGAGAGGACGTCGTTGAAGTCGTGCACACCGCGCTCGACGCGCAGCGATTCGTACGCCTCGTACAGCGCCCACACCGCCTGCCGGTGCGGGCGACGCAGGCTCGCCCTGCGGCGGCGCCGGGGGACGGTCGCGTACTCGTCGAAGGTGGTGATGCCGCGGCCCTTGATGACGTGGGCGATCTCGTCGCTCCAGTACGGTGGCGCCGGGTCGATCTCGGCCAGGCGGCTGTCACGTCCGACGTGCTTCCACGCGAGGCTGAAGGCGGTCTCGGCCTTCTCCCTGTGCAGCCGTACGGGGACGCCGCGTTCCCGGAGAAATTCCCGCGCCCAGGAGTGCAGGCTGCAGAAGTCCACGCGGTCGGCGGTCGCCGGGGCCATGGTCGTGAGGAACGTGCCCTGTACACGCGGGAGGTTGTTGGCGAACGTGACGTACAGGACGCGGCCGCCGCCGCGCCTGGCGAGGTGGGCCGCGCGGTGCAGCCCGACTACCGTCTTGCCGGTGCCCGCCGGGCCGCTGATGCGGGCCGGTCCCGACCAGTTGCGGCGTACGAGCGCGACCTGATCGGGATGGAGGAAGGTCATCCACTGCTCGATCGGGGCCCGCAACGCCTCTTCCACGGCCGCGTCCCGTAAACCCTCCAGGTCGAACAGTCCGTCAGACACAGCCTGTTGCGCCTTCTCCGGCACGGGCGGCCCGGGCGCTGGCGGCGGTGCCTGCCGCGTGACCGTCGATCCCTCGTAGTCGGGGAAGACCCGTTCCAGATGGTCGGCGATCGCGCGGACGGACTCCCCGCGCAGTCTGCTGCGCTCCGACAGCAGCGCGGACCCCACCTCGTGCTCGCCCAGGATCCTGATCCGGCCGAGCATGGCGTCGACCCGTTGTCCCGCGAACACCATGAGCGGCTGAACCGCCACTGGGGACAAGCCGAGCGCCGCGACCGCGCCCTCGGCGGCCTTCGTGACCGCGAGCAACTTCACCGCGTGGTCATCTCGTGGCTCGCCCCCGGCACGGAGCCTGCCGTCCGTGACCACGGGAGCAGCGCGCCAGTTCTTGACGTCGATGACGAAGACCCCGCCCGGCCCCACCAGCAGCATGTCCACGTTCGCGGTACGTGTCCCGGGCCAGCGGCGATCCACGAGCAGCCGCCACCCGCGCTCCGCGAGCACCAACAGCTGTGCGGCGACCAGCCGTTCGCCCTCGCTCGCCGCTTCCCATTGCCGCGCCTGCTGGCGGGCGGCCTGCCACTGCTCCCGCAGCAGCCGTTCCTGCCGCCGCGCTTCCTGCGCCCGTCGCGACGCCGACCCGCCTGCCGCCATGCACTCAGCCCCCTCGTACGCGGAGTAGTGATCATAGGACGGACGGCAACCGCTGCGGCAGGGCGCGTGCACCTCGCGTCGGGCGTGCAAGCGCACTCCAGGCCGGTTTTCAAGAGAAGAACGTCACAGTCGATCACCCTGCTGCTCGCTTGTTAATCTGGCCTAACATCCGAGCATGAATGTCCTGCCTGACGACGGGCTCTCGCTCGCCGCCGAGTTCCCCGACGCGACCCATGAGCAGTGGCAAGGTCTCGTGGAGGGTGTCCTGCGCAAAGCGGGCAAGGAGGTCTCCGGAGCCGCCGCGGAGGACGCCCTGTCCACCCTGCTCGAGGACGGCCTCCGCACCCAGCCCCTGTACACCGCGCGCGACGCGGCGCCGGAACCCGGCCTGCCCGGTTTCGCCCCGTTCGTACGCGGCGGCCGGGCGGAGGGCAACACCGTCGGTGGCTGGGACGTACGCCAGCGGCACGCCGCGGCGGACGGCGGCGCGGTGCTGGCCGACCTGGAGAACGGCGTCAGCTCCCTCTGGCTGGTCGTCGGCGAGGACGGCATTCCGGTGCCCGCGCTCAGCGGAGTCCTGGAGGGTGTCTATCTCGATCTGGCGCCGGTCGTCCTGGACGCTGGCAGTGACGTCGCGTCGGCCGCGGCGGAGCTGCTGCGGATCTACGAGGAGCGGGGTGTCGGCAAGGAGGCCGCGCGCGGCAACCTGGGCGCGGACCCGCTGGGCCACGAGGCCCGTACGGGTGAGGCCTTCGGCTTCGCGCCGGTGGCGGCCCTCGCGCGGCGCTGCGCCGAGGGGTACCCGGGGCTGCGGGCGCTGACGGTGGACGCGCTGCCGTACCACGAGGCCGGTGGCTCGGCCGCCCAGGAGCTGGGCTGTTCGCTGGCGACCGGGGTCGCGTATCTGCGGGAACTGACCGCTGCGGGGCTCAGTATCGAACAGGCCTGTGCCCAGGTGGAGTTCCGGTACGCGGCCACCGCCGACCAGTTTCTGACCATCGCCAAGCTGCGTGCGGCGCGCCGGCTGTGGGCCCGCGTAACGGAAGCCTGCGGGGCCTCGGAGGCGGGCGCGCAGCGCCAGCACGCGGTGACCTCGCCGGTGATGATGACGCGCCGCGACCCCTGGGTGAACATGCTGCGGACGACGATCGCCACGCTGGCCGCCGGGGCCGGTGGCGCGGACTCCGTCACCGTGCTGCCCTTCGACGACGCGCTCGGCCTGCCGGACGCGTTCGCGCGCCGTATCGCCCGCAACACCTCGACGATCCTCATCGAGGAGTCCCATCTGTCGCGGGTGATCGACCCGGCGGGCGGCTCCTGGTACGTGGAGCGGCTCACCGACGAACTCGCCCACGCGGGCTGGGAGTTCTTCCAGAGCATCGAGCGGGCCGGTGGCCAGGAGGCTGCCCTGCGCTCCGGGATGATCCGTGAGCGGCTGGCCGACACCTGGTCACTGCGGAGCGCGAAGCTGGCCAAGCGCCGCGAACCGATCACTGGTGTCAGCGAGTTCCCGCATCTGACGGAGAAGCCGGTCGTCCGCGCTCCCGCGCCCGAGCCGCCCTCCGGCGGCCTGCCGCGCGTGCGACGCGACGAGGCGTTCGAAGCGCTGCGCGCCCGCTCCGACGCCCACCTCGCCGCGACCGGGGCCCGGCCCCGCGTCTACCTGGCCGCACTCGGTCCCGCCGCCGCTCACACGGCCCGCCTCACCTTCGCCGCCAATCTGTTCCAGGCGGGCGGCATCGAGCCCGTCACAGAGGGCGGGTTCGAGGAGAGCGGGGCGCGGGAGGTCTGCCTGTGCTCCAGCGACGCACTGTACGAGGAGCAGGCCGAGGCCCTGACCGAGCGGTTCCGGTCGGCGGGTGCCGAGCAGGTGTTCCTGGCCGGCCGCCCCGGGCCGTACGCGGGTGTGGACACCTATGTCTTCGCTGGCTGTGATGCCGTCGCCGTACTCTCCGCCGCCCTCGACCGTATGGGAGTGTCCTGATGGGAGACCGTCCGACGGGGGCGATCCCCGAGAACCCCTCGATCCCTGACTTCTCCGGCATCGAGCTGGGGACCCCCGCCGCCAGCGGCGGCCCTGATGAGTGGCGTACGGCGGTCAAGCGAGCGACCGACGGGGAAGACCCGCGCTGGGAGACCCCGGAGGGCATCGCGGTCAAGCCGCTCTACACCGGGCAGGACCTGGAGGGTCTGGACTTCCTGGGCACCCGTCCGGGTATCGCGCCGTATCTGCGCGGCCCGTACCCGACGATGTACGTCAACCAGCCGTGGACGGTCCGCCAGTACGCGGGCTTCTCGACCGCCGAGGAGTCCAACGCCTTCTACCGGCGCAACCTGGCCGCCGGCCAGAAGGGCCTGTCCGTCGCCTTCGACCTGCCCACGCACCGCGGGTACGACAGCGATCACCCGCGGGTGACGGGTGACGTCGGCATGGCGGGTGTGGCCATTGACTCCATTTACGACATGCGCCAGCTCTTCGACGGTATCCCGCTGGACAAGATGAGCGTGTCGATGACGATGAACGGCGCTGTGCTGCCCGTACTGGCGCTGTACATCGTGGCGGCCGAGGAGCAGGGAGTACCGGCGGAGAAGCTGGCGGGGACCATTCAGAACGACATCCTCAAGGAGTTCATGGTCCGCAACACCTATATCTATCCGCCGAAGCCGTCGATGCGGATCATCTCCGACATCTTCGCCTACACCTCGCAGCGGATGCCCCGCTACAACTCCATCTCCATCTCCGGCTACCACATCCAGGAGGCGGGCGCGACAGCCGACCTGGAGCTGGCGTACACGCTCGCGGACGGGGTGGAGTACATCCGGGCCGGTCGGGAGGTGGGGCTCGATGTGGACGCGTTCGCGCCCCGGCTGTCGTTCTTCTGGGCGATCGGCATGAACTTCTTCATGGAGATCGCCAAGTTGCGGGCGGCCCGGCTGCTGTGGGCCAAGCTGGTGAAGCAGTTCGATCCGCAGAACGCCAAGTCGCTCTCCCTGCGCACTCATTCGCAGACCTCGGGCTGGTCGCTGACCGCGCAGGACGTGTTCAACAACGTGACGCGTACGTGCGTCGAGGCGATGGCGGCCACCCAGGGCCACACGCAGTCGCTGCACACCAACGCGCTCGACGAGGCGCTCGCCCTGCCCACCGACTTCTCGGCGCGTATCGCCCGCAACACCCAGTTGCTGCTCCAGCAGGAGTCCGGCACGACCCGGGTCATCGACCCGTGGGGCGGCAGTGCCTACGTGGAGAAGCTGACGTACGACCTCGCCCGCCGGGCCTGGCAGCACATCCAGGAGGTCGAGGCGGCGGGCGGCATGGCGCAGGCCATCGACGCCGGTATCCCCAAGCTGCGCGTGGAGGAGGCCGCGGCCCGTACCCAGGCCCGGATCGACTCCGGACAGCAGCCGGTGATCGGGGTGAACAAGTACCGCGTCGAGACCGACGAGCAGATCGATGTCCTCAAGGTCGACAACTCCTCCGTCCGCACGCAGCAGATCGAGAAGCTGCGGCGACTGCGCGCCGAGCGCGACGAGCGTGCCTGCCAGGACGCGCTGGACGCCCTCACCCGGGCCGCCGGGGGCGAGGGCAACCTGCTGGAACTCGCGGTGAACGCGGCTCGCGCGAAGGCGACCGTCGGGGAGATCTCCGACGCCCTGGAGAAGGTGTACGGACGGCACGCGAGCCAGATCCGTACGATCTCCGGTGTGTACCGCAACGAAGCTGGCGAGTCCCCGTCCGTCGTCCGCACCCGGGAGCTGGTGGACGCGTTCGACGAGGCCGAGGGCCGCCGACCGCGCATCCTGGTCGCCAAGATGGGCCAGGACGGCCACGACCGCGGCCAGAAGGTGATCGCGACCGCCTTCGCCGACCTGGGCTTCGACGTCGACGTCGGCCCGCTGTTCCAGACCCCGGCTGAAGTCGCCCGCCAGGCGGTCGAGGCGGACGTGCATATCGTCGGGGTCTCCTCGCTGGCCGCCGGGCACCTCACCCTCGTACCCGCGCTGCGCGAGCAACTCGCGGAGGAGGGCCGCGAGGACATCATGGTCGTGGTCGGCGGGGTGATTCCCCCGCAGGACGTGGCGACCTTGCTGGACATGGGCGCGGCGGCCGTGTTCCCACCGGGCACGGTGATCCCGGACGCGGCGTACGACCTGGTCCGGCGGCTGTCCGCCGATCTCGGCCACGACCTCTGAGGCCGCGAAGACCATGGCACTCGACCTCGACACCTATGTGAAGGGCGTACTCGACGGCAAGCGGGCGGTCATCGCCCGCGCCATCACCCTCGTCGAGTCCACCCGGCCGCAACACCGGTCACTGGCCCAGGCCTTACTGACCGAGCTGCTTCCGCACAGCGGGCGCGCCCGGCGTATCGGCGTCAGCGGGGTGCCCGGCGTGGGGAAGTCGACGTTCATCGACGCGTTCGGCACCCTGCTGACCGGGCTCGGGCACCGGGTGGCCGTCCTGGCCGTTGACCCGTCCTCCAGCCGCACCGGCGGTTCGATCCTCGGCGACAAGACCCGGATGGAACGCCTCGCGGTGGACCCCGCGGCCTTCGTACGTCCCTCGCCCACCGCGGGAACGCTGGGCGGAGTGGCGAAGGCGACCCGTGAGTCGATCGTGGTGATGGAGGCCGCGGGCTACGACGTGATCCTGGTCGAGACGGTCGGCGTCGGCCAGTCCGAGACCGCCGTCGCGAACATGGTCGACTCCTTTCTGCTGCTCACCCTGGCCCGTACCGGCGACCAGTTGCAGGGCATCAAGAAGGGCGTCCTGGAGCTGGCCGACGTACTCGCCGTCAACAAGGCGGACGGCCCGCATGAACGTGACGCCCGTTCCGCCGCCCGCGAACTGGCGGGCGCGCTGCGCCTGATGCACGGCCAGGACGCGTTCTGGACGCCGCCCGTGCTGAGCTGCAGCGCGCGGGAATCGACCGGCCTCGACACGGTCTGGGAGCGCCTCGAGCAGCACCGCGCGCTGCTGGAGTCCACCGGGCGGCTCGCCGCGAAACGCCGCGATCAACAGGTGGACTGGACCTGGAACATGGTCCGCGACGAACTCCTCGGCCGCCTGAACGCCGACCCGGCCGTACGAGACATGGCGCCCGCACTGGAACAGCAGGTCAGGGATGGCGAGTTGACCGCGACGCTGGCGGCCGAACGCATCCTGGGCGTCTTCCGCGAGGGGCGTGGCCTGAGCTCAGGCCACGTCAGCGGCCCCGAGGACGGTTGAGATCCGGTTCCTCCAGGTACCTGGGGCACGCGGGGACGCGGCAGGGGCCCGGGCCCCACACGGGCACGTACACCCCGAGCGTCTTGTGCCGTCTCTTGATGGTCATGGGCAGGGGGCGCGCGCACACCGGGCACCGAATCGTGCGGAGGGGACCTGTCTCGTGCTCGGGATCGCTCATCCGTCGATCAGCGCCCTGGCTCAGGTGGATCGTCCGAGCGCTCCCGCTCGGCTCCTGTCTCTTCCCGGGAAACGTGGGGCTCTTCCCGGGGGGCCTGGGTGTCGCTCTGAGGTGCGGGGGCCTCGCCCACGGGAACCGAAATTGGATCTTCCGGTACGGGTCGCCGCACGCTGAGCACGACGGACACCGCCAGCACCACCACGATGAACGCGAGGCTGATCGGCGAGGGCACTTCCGGAATGCTCGAGTTGATCGTCTTGTGGGCCGCCTGGAGAACCAGCTTGACGCCGATGAAGCCGAGAATGACCGCGATGCCCATGTTCAGGTAGTGGAAGCGCTCCAGCAGACCCGAGAGCAGGAAGTACAGGGCGCGCAGCCCCAGGATGGCGAACGCGTTACTGGTGTAGACGATGAAGATATCGTCGCTGACGGCCAGCACGGCGGGAACGCTGTCGACGGCGAAGACGAGGTCCGCCGCCTCGATCGCGGCGATCACCGCGAGCAGCGGTGTGGCCACCCGCTTCCCGGCCTCCTTGACGAAGAAGGCGGTGCCCGCGTACTCATCCCGAACCGGCACGATCTTGCGGAGCATGCGCAGGGCGAAGCTCTTGCCGGGGTCGAAGCTCTCCTCTTCGCCCTTGATGAGCTTGTAGGTGCTGTAGAAGAGAATCGCCGCGAACACGAACAGCACCGCGGTGAAGCGGCTGACCACGGCGACACCGAGGGTGAGGAAGATTCCGCGGAAGACCAGCGCGCCGATCACGCCGTAGAACAGGACACGGTGCTGGTACGCCCGGGGCAGCCTGAAGTAGGCGAAGATCACGGCGAAGACGAAGAGGTTGTCCACCGACAGGCTCTTCTCCAGCAGCCACGCGGTGGTGTAGTCGGTACCGGCCTCCGTACCGAGGACGACGAAGACGACGACGCCGAAGGCCAGAGCCAGGCCCACCCACAGGGCACTCCAGGCCGTGGCCTCCTTGAAGCCGATGACGTGTGTGTCGCGGTGGGCCAGCAGGTCCACCGCCAGCGACACCACGACGGTCGCGACGAATGCTCCCCAGAGCCAGAGCGGAACGTCAAGCAATCTGGTCACCCTCTTCGCGGCGCACACCTAGACGGATACGTAGCCGTATTCGGGAGTTTCTGGCGTTTCGCTCCACCAATGACCTCCGGGCGCCCGAGGGAGTCGACTCCTCATGGGTCGTTGCCCACTGTGGCCCCACAGAACACCAGACTCAGGGAGATTTTCACGATCCGCAGTGGCACGGTTTCAGACACCCCGTGCCGTGAAGGATCACGTCCGGAGCGCAGTTTCATGGTCATCGGCCAAGACCGTGTCGAGCACACTCAGCGCCGTCACCCCCGGCTGGCCCTGGGCTACGCCAGCTGCCGCATCAGGGGGTCGCTGCGACTGCGCGACGGCTACCGGCGAAAGCCACGGTTGCCTCCCGGTTGAGCCGAATGCAGGTACTGCGTTGTGCGCTGGATTTCATCGCCGCTTATGTTTTACGCGTAGCACTGGGGCTGCGATGCGAATCCAGGGAGCGGCATGGGTAAGGCGGAGTACGACTTCATCATCGTCGGCGGCGGATCGGCGGGCTGCGCACTGGCCAATCGGCTCAGCGCGAACCCGGCCAACAAAGTGCTCGTGCTGGAGGCGGGTCGGCCCGACTGGAGCTGGGACATCCTCACGCATATGCCCGCCGCGCTGACGATGGTCATCGGTAACCGCTTCTACGACTGGTGCTACAACTCCGAACCTGAGCCCTTCATGGGCGGCAGACGCGTCAGTCACGGCCGGGGAAGACTGCTCGGTGGATCGAGTTCCATCAATGGAATGATCTTTCAGCGCGGCAATCCGATGGACCTGGAACGCTGGGCCGCCGACCCGGGCATGGAAACCTGGGATTACGCGCACTGCCTGCCGTATTTCAAACGGATGGAGCACTGCGTAGCCGGGGAAGACGACTGGCGCGGCCAGGGCGGCCCGCTGTGGCTGGAGCGCGGACCCGCGAAGAACCCGCTGTTCACCGCGTTCCTTGAGGCGGCGCAGGAGGCTGGCTACCCGCTCACGTCCGATGTCAACGGCTACCAGCAGGAGGGGTTCGCGCGCTTCGACCGCAACATCCGCAAGGGGCGGCGCTGGTCGGCGGCGCGCGCGTACGTCCATCCCGTGAAGAAGCGGCCGAACCTCACGGTGCAGTGCTTCTCGCAGGTGGACCAGGTCCTGTTCCAGGGCAAGCGGGCCGTGGGCGTCGCCTACCGCCAGTACGGGCGACAGGCCCGGCAGGCGTTCGGTGGCGAGGTCATCCTCAGCGGCGGTGCCGTCAACACGCCCCAGCTACTGCAACTGTCCGGTATCGGGAATCCCGACGAACTCCAGCCACTGGGCATCGACATGGTGCACGAGCTGCGGGGGGTCGGGGAGAACCTCCAGGACCATCTGGAGGTCTATGTGCAGCACGCCTGCAAGCAGCCGATCTCGTACAACCCGTCACTGAAATGGACGCGGCGTCCCGCTATCGGGCTCCAGTGGATGCTGTTCCACACCGGCCCTGCGGCGACCAATCATTTCGAGGCGGGCGGTTTCGTACGCGGCAACGACGTCGTGAAGTACCCCAACCTCATGTTCCACTTTCTGCCGATCGCGGTGCGCTATGACGGCACGCCGGTGGGCGCGGAGCACGGCTATCAGGTGCATATCGGGCCCATGTATTCGGATGTGCGTGGGTCGGTGAAAATCAAGTCCAAGAATCCGAAGGCGCATCCGGCGCTGCGGTTCAACTATCTGTCCACGCCCAATGACCGCAAGGAGTGGCTGGAGGCGATCCAGGTGGCGCGGGACATTCTGTCCCAGCCCGCCTTCGCCGAATACGACGCGGGTGAGTTGTCACCGGGTCCTGAGGTCAGCACGGATGAGCAGGTCCTGGACTGGGTGGCCCGTGACGCCGAGACCGCGTACCACCCGTCCTGCACGGCCCGTATGGGCGTCGACGACATGTCGGTGCTCGACCCGACCTCGATGCGTGTGTACGGCGTCGAAGGGCTCCGGGTGGTCGACGCGTCCGCGATGCCGTATCTCACCAACGGAAACATCTACGCGCCGGTGATGATGCTCGCCGAGAAGGCCGCCGACCTCATCCTCGGCAACACCCCCTTGGCGCCGTCCACGGTTGACTTCTACCGGCACCGTCCCCAGGGGAGTTAGCACTGTGTCGAGTGACGGAGAGAGCGGCAGCACCGCCGAGCAGCAGGACCCGACCGAGGTGGAAGCGGACGCGGAGGGCGGGATCAGGCTCAAGCCCGTCGTCTTCTACGGCTCGTCCGTCGTGATTCTCGCGATCTCCATCTGGGCGATCATCGACCCGTCGGGCGCCGAGAGCGCCATCGGCGTGGTGGTGGGGTGGATCACCGACGGTTTCGGCTGGTACTACTTCCTCGCCGCGACCCTGTATCTGCTGTTCGTGGTGTTCGTCGCCGCGTCCCGGTACGGCAAGATCAAGCTCGGCCCACAGCACTCCACCCCCGACTACGGGTTGTTCGCCTGGGCCACGATGCTGTTCGCCGCGGGCATCGGCATCGACCTGATGTTCTTCTCCGTCGCCGAGCCGGTCAGCCAGTATCTCGCCCCGCCCGAGGGCGACCCGGAGACCGTCGAGGCCGCCCGGCAGGCGATGGTGTGGACGCTGTTCCACTACGGCATCACCGGCTGGGGGATGTACGCGCTGATGGGCATGGCCCTCGGCTACTTCGCCTTCCGCTACCGCCTTCCGCTGGCGATCCGGTCGGCGCTGTACCCGATCATCGGCAAGCGCATCCATGGCCGGATCGGTGACGCGGTCGACCTCGCGGCCATTCTGGGCACGGTCTTCGGTATCTCGGTGTCACTCGGTATCGGTGTCGTGCAGTTGAACTACGGGCTGACGTACCTCTTCGACGTACCGCAGGGGACAGCGGCACAGATCGCGCTGATCGCCCTCGCGGTGGTGCTGGCCACGGTGTCCGCGGTCGCGGGTGTGGACCGGGGCATCAGACGGCTGTCCGAGCTCAACGTCATCCTCGCGATCGTGCTGATGCTCTACATGCTGTTCGTGGACAGCCCGATCCGGATGCTCAACAGCCTCGTCCTCAACATCGGCGACTACGTCAGCCGCTTCCCGTCGATGACGCTGAACACCTTCGCGTACGACCAGCCGACCGAATGGCTCAACGCCTGGACGCTGTTCTTCTGGGCCTGGTGGATCGCGTGGGCGCCGTTCGTGGGGCTGTTCCTGGCGAGGATCTCGCGCGGCCGCACCATCCGGCAGTTTGTCGCCGCGACGCTGATCATCCCGTTCTTCTTCACGCTGACGTTCCTGTCGATCTTCGGCAACAGCGCGCTGGGGCTCGTGCGGGGCGGGAACGCCGAGTTCGGTGAGATCGCCGCGACCGCGCCCGAGCAGGGCTTCTACGAACTGCTCGGGCAGTTCCCCGGGGCCACGTTCACCGCCGGTCTCGCCACCGTCGTCGGGCTGCTGCTCTATGTCACGTCGGCGGACTCCGGTGCCTTGGTGGTGAGCAACCTCAGCTCGCGGCTGCCCACCCCGCTCACCGACGCGTCTCCCTATCTCCGCATCTTCTGGGCGGCGGCGACCGGCCTGCTCACGCTGGCCATGCTCCTCGTCGGCGGTGTGCAGGCGCTCACCAGCGCGACGATCATCATGGGCCTGCCGTTCTCGTTCGTGATGTTCCTGATCATCTGGGGCTTGTACAAGGCGCTGCGCATCGAACGGATGCGGGAGGACGCGCTGACCACCACGCTGTCCTCGTCGCTGTCCGGACGGACCGTGAACCGCAGTCAGACCCCGGAGTGGAACTGGCGCCAGCGCCTTACCCGGGCGATGAGCTTCCCCACCAAACGCGCCGCGACCAGGTTCATGGACGAGGTGTGCCGCGCGGCGTTCCAGGACGTCGCGGCGGCGCTGAGTCAGCGGGGCGCCGACGCGTCGCTGGTGGAGGGGATCGACGAAGAGGTCGGCGTCCCGCACATGGAGCTGCGCATCCCGATGGGCGGCAACGAGATCTTCATCTACCGGGTGTGGCCGGACGAGGTGCCGACCCCGGCGTTCGCCACCCGGTCGATCACCGCGCATGACACGTATGTGCGCTACGAAGTGCACCTCGCCGAGGGCAGCCAGGGCTACGACGTCATGGGCTACAGCAAGGACCAGCTGATCGGCGACATCCTCGACCAGTACGAGCGGTACCTGGAGTTCCTGCGGCTGCACCGCGAAGCCACCGCCCACTCGACACTGCCCGACCACCGGCCGGACACGGCGGAGGTACACCTGCCGGACAAGGACGCCTAGGGACGCCCAAGGACTTCTGGACCGGGGGCGGCGTGGCGCCGTCAGCCCTCGGTCGGGCCCTCCGCGATGATCCAGCCCCAGCCGTCGCTCACCGCCGTCGGCGGGGACTGCCCGCCGCCGACCGGACGCCGCTGGTGCTGGACGGCGTCGACGGGCCTGGTGCGGTGGAGTCCATCGCCGAGGTACTCGGCGACGCGCGCGCGGACCACCGGCCCGTACTCGTGCTCAGCCGCAAGCCGTTGAGGGCGGCTCGGGGGTGGGCCGGTGGCGAGCCCATCACCCTCACCGTGGCTCCCCTGCCCGACGAGGAGATCGCAACGCTCGCGGGCCGGTCCGGTATCGGGGACCCGGCAGCGCGGGACGCCGTGGTCCGGCTGGCCGGTGGCATCCCCCTGCGGGCGCGTGCCGTCTGCCGGGCGTTGCACGCCGGGGCCGCGCCCACCGCCCCCGGCGCGCTGGCCGACGAGGTGAGCGTCGACATCCTCCAGCGCCTCGAACGTGAACTGCCGGGCCGCCGCAGGGCCCAGACGCTCCGACTGCTCGCCAGCGTCGGTACGGCGGACGAGAAGCTGCTGGCCGCTGGCCCGGAGTTGTTCACGGACCTGGCCGGGCTCAGCCTGGTGCGGCGGACCGCCCTGGGACTGACCGTCGCCGAGCCGTACCGCGCCCTGCTCGACCTGGCCTACCAGTGGCGTCGGCCGGGCCAGCACGGCGCGTTGCTCTCCCGCGCGGCGCGGTACCGCGGCGCGATGCTCACCGCCTCGGCGCCACCCGAGCGGCAGGCCGAACTGGCGGAGCAGGCCATGTTCCTGGCCGGTGATCCGGTGGTACGGGAGGTGCTCTTCCCACCTGGCCGCCCGCCGGTGCCGATTGGGATGGCCGAGCCGTCCGACGCCGACGACATCGGCCGCCTGATGCACGGCTGGGCGTCGCTCAAGGGCTTCGACCGGCGTCGTACGGAACGGCTGGTCACCAAGTGGCTGGACGACGACATCACCGGGTTCCGGCTGGCCCGCGAAACACCGACGGACGGCCGATCGGTCTGGTCAGCCTGATCCCGGTCCGGGAGCGGACCCTGGCTGGGGTGGAGCCGCTGCTCCAGCAGCACACCGAGCGCCTCGTGGCGGGCGGTGACCGCGGTGGGCTGTTCTTGGGGGCGGCGTTCTGCCCCGACCCGCCCATCCACGCCCACGTGCTGCGCCACATCCTGCGGCAGGCGGTCATGAACGGACGGCTGCTGGTGTCCACCGCCGATCCGGGCTATCGCCAGCTGCTCGACCGGCTGGCCTTCCGCCGCCACGGGGGAATCCGCGACGACATCTACCGCTGCGGACGCGCCCCGGAGGTCTACAGCAACGACTTCAGCGGCGCGGCGCTCCCCGCCTGGCTCCGCCGCCTGGGCGCCACCGGCAACAGCACAGGCACCGGCACAGGCACCGGCCCTGACACCGCCGACGGCTCCGCCGTAGCGCACCTCACCAGCACGTTGGGCAGCCTGCACACCTCCGGAGGCGTGGCCGACAGCCCGCTGCTGGCCAGCGCGCACACGGCGACGGTGCAGGCACCGCGCGCCTGGCTCGTCGCAGCCGTGGACACGCTGGCGGCAAGCCCGATATCAGCTGACGCCGAGGCCGGACGGGTATTGCGCGCGTACTACGTCGACCGGTCGGGCACCCACGGGCAGGTGGCACGCCGCCTGCACCTCAGCCGCGCCACGTACTTCCGGCGGCTGCGTCCCGGTGTGCTGGCGCTGGCCGTCCGGCATGGCGGCTGACCGGGTACCTACCGGCTGTTGAGTAGGTGTACTCAACCGGTCCGCGCGGTGGGCTCCTAGGGTCGCGGTACGGGACCCGGCCGGTGGATTGCTCGGGGCGATCGCGAGCGGGGGCGTGGGCGTGGTGGCTCGGTGGTGGCGAGGGAGCATGGTCGCCTCGGTAGTGTCGTTGGCGCTGGCCTGTGTCGGTTGCGGGGTGCTGTCCACGAAGGAGGACCAGCGGCGGGCGAGCGCGCTCGCCAATGAGCTGTTCCCCGGCAAGCTGGAGGTGATCTCGGCGAAGTCGCTGTTTCCCGCGACCCTTGGCTCGGAGGTGGCCTTCCGGCTGACCGACGACGCCGACGCCGTGGTGCGGTTGAGGGTCGACCGGCAGGGAGACACCTGTGGCCGCGAGGACTGTGAGCGCGCGCTGACCAAGGCCGTGGCGGACGCCAGGGCTCGGGCGCGCGACCTGCGCACGCTGACCACGGCGTTCGCAGACTGCGGCTACGAGGTGCACGCGGTCGGCCAGGGGCACAGCGTCACCCAGCCGTGGGTGGTGGCCGCACCGACGAACGCCACCGTGACCTCCGTACTCGCGGAGATCGGCGCGTGCGTCGAACAGTGGTCCCGGTCCCGGGCCGCGCAGGATGTACCGCCTCCCGCCAGCGGTACGACCTCCGTGCTCGTCACCGCTCCTGAGGCACTGCGCGATCGGCCGACCGGGGGCGACGACCGGCCGACCCTGATGCGGATGACCGACCCCAAGCTGCTCGGCGCGCTCTCCAGAGGCGCGTACTACCGGGTGAGTTACCCGTGGCGTGACGGCGTGGCCGACCCTGGGTCGGGTGCCGCGTACCTGGTCCGCCCCGTTGCCGAGCGGGATCGGTTCGGCGCGGAGGTACGCGAGGGGGTCACGCCCTGGCTCACGGCTTCCCGCCCCGAGGCGGTGCTCTCGACCTACACCGGCGCGTGGCGGCTGCTGCCCGGACGGGTCGACCGGGTCAAGGGGTACGTGCTCTACTGCGACGAGCCCGACGGGCGCCGTCGCTGCCTCGGCCAGCACGCCGTGGCGGTGACCACCGACCTGTCGGGCAAGCTGATCGGCGAGCCCACCGAAGTGCGCGACGTCCGGATCGGCAACGGCGCGCTGCGGCTGCCTCCGCTCTGAGGCGCTGAGGCAGCTCTGGGGCTCTGCGGTTCTGAGGTTCTGAGGTTCCGGCGTCAGGCTGAGTCCCGGCGTACGAGTTCGGTGGGCAGGATGACGGCAGCCGGTTCCTCGCCCTCGATGCGGGCCAGCAGCATCCGTACCATCTCCGTGCTGATGCGGTCCCAGGGCTGGCGGATCGTGGTGAGCTGGGGGCGCGCGGCCAGCGCGGCGGGCGAGTCGTCGAAGCCGCCGACGGCCACGTCATCCGGCACTCGGCGCCCGGCCCGCTCCAGGGTGTCCAGGACCCCCTGCGCCATCAGGTCCGATGCCACGAACACCGCGTCCAGGTCGGGCGCCCGCCGCAGGAGCAGCTCGGCCGCGCTCTCGCCGCTCGCCCTGCTGTAGTCGCCCGAGACGATCAGCGACTCGTCGACGGGCAGTCCGCACTCGGCGAGCGTCTCGCGGTAGCCCGCGAGCCGGCGTCGTCTACTGGGAGCCCGCCTGGACCGCCGTCACCGGCAATGGCTGGGACCCGGCCGACCCCTCGTCAGGCAACGGCTGGGAGAACCAGGCCCTGTTCGGCTACAACGACCGGCTGCTCCCCGCGGCGAACTGGTTCCGTCACCGCTGATCGGGCGGAACTCGGCGTCGCGTGCAACCTTGCCGCAACCTCGTACGGGGCAGAGTGGCGCACGTCCCCGAAAACCGAAGGGCGAAGCCCATGGCCGACAGCACTGACAGCACCAGTAACAGCGCTCCGCGCGTGGAGCTGACTCCCGCAGCCGCCGGTCTGATCCGGCGGCTGCGGGAGGTCCATGGCCCGCTGATGTTCCACCAGTCGGGCGGCTGCTGCGACGGCAGCTCACCGATGTGCTACCCGGAGGGCGAGTTCCGCACCGGTGACTCCGATGTGCTGCTCGCGTCCCTGGCCGTCGACGGGGTCGCGGAACCGGTCGGGTTCTGGATGTCCCGCAGCCAGTACGCGCTGTGGAGTCACACCCGGCTCATCGTCGATGTGGTGGCGGGCCGCGGTGGCGGCTTCTCGCTGGAGGCCCCGGAGGGCGTGCGGTTTCTGATCCGCTCCCGGGTGCTGGGTACGTAGTGGCACGCACGTACTAGTACGTGGTTACTCGATGACGATCTCGACGTCGATGTTGCCGCGGGTGGCCTTGGAGTACGGGCAGTACGCGTGCGTCTGCTCGACGAGCTGGCGGCCCGGCTCGCCCTCAAGGTGCTCCGGCAGCTCGACCCGCATCACCACGGCGAGCCCGAAGCCGCCGTCGGTGTCCTTGCCTATGCCGACCTCCGCGGTCACCGAGACGTCCTTGACGTCGATCTTCGCGGTACGGGCGACGGAGCTCATGGCGCTGGCGAAGCAGGCCGCGTACCCGGCGGCGAAGAGCTGCTCGGGGTTGGTGCCCTCTCCGTTTCCGCCGAGCGCCGTGGGGAGGGAGAGCGGCAGGTCGACCTGACCGTCGGAGCTGACGGCGCGGCCCTCACGGCCGTTGGCGGTGGCGACAGCGGTGTACAGCGCGTCCATGGGGTGGATCCTTCGCGACTCGGGGAAACCTGACACCCACAACTAGAGCACACAATTAAGTTGTGCACAACTTAATGTCGCGCACGCGCTACCCTTGAGCCATGCACTCCATGGACTCGATCGACTCCGTCGGTTCCTTCGGCTCCGTCGCGGACGAGGACTTCCTCCGGCTCGACCTGCAGGTCTGCTTCTCGCTGCACTCCGCGGCGCGCGCCTTCAACGCCGCCTACCGGACCGCTCTGAAGGAGCTGGGGCTGACCTACCCCCAGTACCTGGTGATGCTGGTGCTCTGGGAGCACGGCGAGCTGCCGGTCAAGAAGATCGGCGCGTATCTGCGCCTCGACTCCGGCACCCTCTCGCCACTGCTGAAGCGGCTGGAGTCGGCCGATCTGGTCGAGCGCCGCCGCAGTCGCGACGACGAGCGCTCGGTCACCGTACGGCCCACCGAGAACGGCATCGCCCTGCGCGCCCGCGCCCTCGCGGTGCCGCGCCGCATCGCCACCGCCACCGGCCTGCCGCTGGACGAGATCCGCGAGCTGCGGACCCGGCTGAACGTCCTCGCGGAGGCGTTGGACGCGGCGGATCTCGCAGCGGACGCCGCGGACGAGTCCTAAGGGTTCAGGTTGCTCACCAGGTCCGCGGTCGCCGTCAGCCCCTCGTGGATGGTCGGCGCCATGCGGGAGCTCGCCAGATAGAAGCCCAGCAGCACACAGACCACGGCGTGCGACATCTTGAGCGCGCCGTTGCGCAGGAAGACCACGGCGAGAATCAGAAGCAGCAGCACCACAGAAATCGAAATGGCCATCGTCGCCCTCCTCCGCCACATCCGCACCGTGGCTTCGGCCGCCAGTCTGGCGTAGCGGAGGGGTCCATCAGGCGATCAGCATGTACTCCGAACGTGTGTTGTCGGCTTCACGGCCGGTCGTACGCGTCGAGGAACGCTTCGAGTGCCCGCAGGTCATCGGTGTTGATGTGGTCGGCGTTGGCGTCGATGAGCTCGCTCCACACCGCGCCGCGCTCCTGGCCCGGCAGGTCGGGCGTCGCCCAGAAGCGGACCCGCTGGCCACGGGAGTGCGCGGTGGCCATGATCGTACGCAGCTTCTCGCGTTCGGCGGCGGGCATCGGGCCCCACCCTCGCCAGGTGAAGTGCTGGAACCAGTTGTCGCTGATCAGCGGGATCAATGAGGCGGGCGCGGGTGCCGGGGATTCGAGGTCGGCGAGCCGCCCGTCGTAGAAGGCGTAGCGCAGCCGTTGGGACTCCATCGGGGCACGGGCCGCGCGGTCCCCGGAGATCACCGCGGTGACGGCGGCTGGACGCACTTTGCCGTAGGTGTAGGTGGTGAACAGACGTCGGTAGCGGCGCAGTTGGCGGTGGAGTTCGAGGTAGGCCGCCGCGCCGTCCGCCTTAATGTCGATGAGGAGCTGTACGGGCTTGTGATAGCCGGGGTACACGCAGCCGCGATGGTCCTTGACGCGGGCGAGGAGCGGGTCGAGGTAGAGGGACTTGAGGGTGCGGGCGGGGTCCAGGTCCCACGGGTCGTGGGCGACCAACAGCTCGCCGTCGACCAGGAAGATGTCCGCCTCGACGCTGGTGAAGCGGTGGGCGAGCGCGTCGTGCAGGGGCCGGGGGTGCAGATAGTCGTTGTGCGCGTGGGCGCGTCTGAGCGGGCGCGGGTGGGGGTGCGGGGTGCGTTCACCGGCGAAGGCGTACGAGGGTGCGGCGACCGCGCCGGTGACGGCGGCGGCGAGCGTGGTGACGGCTCTGCGGCGGGTGACGAGGGCCATGACGGTGTGCCTCCCGAAAGGACTCGGCTGTCGGCTGCGGATACGACGAAGGGCGGGGCCTTGGTGAGTATGCGGCCCCGCCCCTGTCAACCGTCGGTGTTCTACCCCGAGTTGGTGCTATTGACGCTGTACATTCATCCGGTACCGGTCAGGTCAGGTCAGGCTTTCAGGTCACCGAAGTGGACGGTGCGGTCGCACCAGCGGTCGATGAGGAGACGGTCGTGGCCGACCGCGAGCAGTCCGGCGCCGCTGTCTCGGCGGTAGTCCTCCACGACGTGCACCAGCGCCGCCGTGGTCGAGGCGTCCAGCATCGCCGTCATCTCGTCGCAGACCAGCCAGCGCGGGCGCAGCACCAAGGCGCGGGCCAGGCAGGCCCGTTGCAGTTGCCCGTCGCTGACCTCGTGCGGGCGGCGGCCGAGGAGTTCGTCGCCGAGTCCGACGGTGTCCGCCCACTCCGGTACCCGCCGCGCGACGTCGGCGGCCAGGCCGTTCGCCCGTAGCGGCTCGGCGATCAGGTCGCGGAGCCTCAGGCGCGGGTCGGCGGAGAGCCTCGGCTGCTGGAACACCACGCCGAAGGCGGTGCGTTGCGCCCGGGGTGCCCGGTGCCGCCAGCCGCGCGCGGGCTCGCCGTCGATGATGACGCGTCCGGTGTCCGGCCGGTGCAGCAGCGCGGCGACGCGCGCGAGGGTCGACTTGCCGCAGCCGCTGGGGCCGAGCAGCCCGACGGACTCGCCGGGGGCGATGGTGAGGCTGGCGCCGCGCAGGACGGGGGCCCGGCGGTCGTATCCGGCGGTGATCGCGTCGAGCTCAAGCACGGGTGGCCTCCTGGGCGGCGGCTGCCGGGGCGGCGTCCAGCACCGGGTGGTGGCAGGCCACGGAGGCGTTCAGCGGGGGAATGTGGGCGCAGGCCGATGTCGTATACGCGCAGCGCGGGGCGAAGGCGCAGCCCTCGGGAAGTGCGCCGAGTTCGGGCGGCATGCCCGGGATGGGAGTGAACTCCCGCTCGGGGAGGGCGTTCAGCAGGCCACGGGCGTACGGGTGCCGGGGGCCGGGTTCACCGAAGAAGGCCTCAGCTGAGGAGAGTTCGACGATACGGCCCGCGTACATCACCGCCACCTGGTCGGCGATGCGCTCGGCGGCCGCCAGGTCGTGGGTGATCATCAGGAGGGCACGGTGGTCCCCGGTGTGCCGCTTGAGCTCGTCCACGGTGCGCTCGACGAGGTCGCGGTCAAGCCCGGTGGTGGGCTCGTCGGCGAGCAGCAGCGGGGCGTCGCCGATCAGCGCGAGCGCGGTGGCCGCGCGCTGGGCGAGCCCGCCGGACAGTTCGTGCGGATACCGGTCGAGGTGGTCGGCGGGGAACGCGGCCCGCTCGGCGGCGGCCTCGGCCGCCTGGCGTACCGCTGGCTTACGGGTGCCCGTCAGCTCCCTGACGGTCTCCTCCAGTTGGGAGCGGACGGTGCGTACCGGGGTGAGATGCGCGGCCGGACTCTGCGGTACGAGGCCGACGCGCCGCCCACGCACGGTGCGGGCCAGCGTCGCCTCGTCGGCGGTGAGCAGGTCCAGGCCGTCCAGGAGCGCGGACCCCGCCGTCTCGGCGTTGCCGGGCAGCAGCCCCAGCAGCGCGGAGGCCAGCACCGACTTGCCGCAGCCGCTCTCGCCGACCAGGGCGAGGCACTGGCCCACGGCGAGGTCGAAGTGGGCGCCGGTGACGGCCGCGATGTACCGCTGGCCGCGCATCCGGAAGCGGACGGACAGGTCGCGTACGGACAGCACGGGCTCGTCAGGCACGGGCGCGCCGGACACGGGCTCGTCAGGCACGGGCGCGCCGGACACGGATTCGCTGGTCAGGTGTTTGGGCGGGGTCACAGCGTCAGCTCCGATCGGCGGCGCGGGTTGAGCCGTTCCCGCCAGGCACCCGCGAGGCCCGCGATCGCCAGCGTCGGGACGATGATGAACAGGCCGGGGAACAGCGTCGGCCACCAGTCGCCCGCGAGCAGCGAGCCACGGGCGCTCTGCACCAGGGTGCCGAGGCTGGCCTGGTGGGTGGGCAGGCCCAGGCCGAGGAAGGACAGCGCCGACTCGTGCCAGATGGCGTGCGGCACCATGAGCACCGCGGCCAGCCCGGCCTGCGGCAGCACCCCCGGGACCAGATGCCGTACGGTGACCCGCCACCGCGACGCGCCCCCGGAGACCGCCGCGTCGACGTACGGCCTGGAGCGCAGCGAGAGTACTTCGGCGCGCACGATCCGGGCCGTGGACAGCCAGTGGGTGAGCGCGACGGAGATCACCACGGGCCAGACGCCCGGCTGGAACATGGCCACGATGAAGATGCCGAGCAGCAGGTGCGGCACGGACGCGAAGATGTCCACGAGCCGCATCACGACACGGTCGACCCAGCCGCCGGACGCCGCCGCGCACGCCCCGACGGCGGTGCCGATGACGGTCGCGACCAGTGCGGCCACCAGGCCGACCAGCAGCGAGACCCGCAGACCGTACACACAGCGCAGCAGCAGATCGCGGCCGACGTCGTCCGTCCCGAAGGGGTGCGCGAGCGACGGCGGCAGCAGCTTCGCGGACAGGTCGACCGCCTGCTCGTCGAGTTGCGCCAGCGGCGGCACGAGGAGCACGGCGAGCACCACGGCCGCCATGATCACCGCGGAAGTCCGTACCCGCCACGCGCGCGTGGAGCGGCGTACGGCACCGGCACCGCCGCGCCGCCAGAGGTCAGCCATCGAAGCCCACTCTCGGATCGGCCAGCCCGTACAGCAGGTCGGCGATGAGGTTGCCGAGCAGCACGGCGACCGTGGCGAGCGCGGTGAGTGCGGCCAGCAGCGGGAAGTCCACGGCGGTGGCGGCCTCGACGGTCGCGGCCGCGATACCGGGCCAGCTGAAGACGGTCTCCACCAGCAGCGCCCCGGTGATCAGTTCGGGTACCCGGGAGCCGATCAGGGTCAGCACGGGCAGCATCCCTGACCGCAGCGCGTGTCCCAGCAGTACGGTGCGCGGCGCGAGGCCACGCGCGCGTGCCCCGCGTACGGGGTCCTCATCGAGCGCGTCGGCCACCCCTTGGCGTACGTACAGCACGAACCACGGCAGCTGGGAGGCGGCCAGCACGGCGGCGGGCAACGCCAGATGGCTGAGGACCTGGCCCGCGGTCACCTCGGTGCTCCCGGTGTCGGTGAGCCCGCCCGCGGGCAGTACGCCCAGCTTCAGCGCGAAGAGCCACACGGCGAGCAGCCCCAGCCAGAACGGCGGCGCGGCCTGCAGGGTGTACGCGAGCGAGCTGATGGCTCGGTCGCACCAGCCACCGGTGCGGCGCCCGGCCAGCACGCCGAGCGCCGTGCCGAGCAGCACGGCCACCACGAACGCGACCGCGGCGAGCAGCACCGACCAGCCGAGCCGCTCCCCGATGACCTGGGTGACGGGTTGCCGCATCACGCTGGAGTCACCGAGGTCGCCGCTCAGCGCGTGGGTCAGCCACTGCCACCATCGGCTGACCAGCGGCTGGTCGACGCCGAGGTTGGCGCGCAGCTGGTCGAGGTTCTCCTGCGAGGCGGTGAGGCCCGCCGTGCCCGCGTACGCCTTGACGGGGTCGAAGGGCGAGGCGGCGGCGATCGCGAAGGCCCCGAAGGTCACCACGAGCAGCACCGGGACGGCGAACAGCGCCCGCCGTCCCGTCATGCGTGCCATCGGCCCCCAGGGGATGCGCCCGGGGGCCGGGGCGGTCTTGCCGAACGTCACTTCTTCGGCTGCCAGTCCTCGATGTTCCACCAGGGTCCGGCGGCGAGCCCGTGGTCGTGTGGCTCGACCTGCGTGGTGAGGTCACCGAACGTGGTGTCGACCACGTACAGGTGGTCGATGTGGGTGAGGAACGTGTACCCCGGGTCCTTCACCAGCTCGCGCTGGACGGTGTCGTAGGCGGCCTTACGCTTGGCCGGGTCGTTGGTCTTGCGTCCCGCCTCGATGGCCTTGTCCACGGCGGGGTTGTCGTACCAGGCCATGTTGTTGAAGCCGTCGCCCGCGAGCTCCGACGTGAGCAGGGTGTACTGGTCGAAGTCGGGGTCGGCCGGCGCGCCGCCACCGGCGAGTACGGCATCGGTCTTCATCCGGGGCTCGATGACCTCCCAGGTGCCGGCCTGGACCTTGATCTCGATTCCGGCCTTCTTGGCGTCCGACGCGTAGGCCAGGGCGTGGTCCTGGCGGAGCTTGTCGCCGGACTTGTACCAGAGCGGGAAGCTCGCCTTGACGCCGTCCTTGACGCGGACGCCGTTCTCGCCCGGCTTCCAGCCCGCGTCGTCGAGGATCTTCTTGGCCTTGGCGAGGTCGTGGGTGCGCTCGGTGCCCTTGGTGAACCACTCGCTGTCGGTGGGCACCGGGCCGTAGGCCTCCTTGCCCGCGCCCTCCAGGATGGAGTCGACCATCGCCTTGCGGTCGACGGCCACGTCCAGGGCGCGCCGTACGGCGGTGTCACCCGCGACCTTGTTGTGGGTCGGCAGGGTCACCACCCGGTAGTCGAAGCTGGTGGCCGCGTAGGTCGTGCGGTCCTTGTCCCCGGCGAAGGTCCCCGCCAGGTTGGGCGGCAGGATCGCGCCGTCCAGGTCCCCGGCGCGCAGCCGGGTGGCCCGGATGTCGTCGTCCTCGATGATCGCCATGGTGAGGTCCTTCACCTTCGGCGCGCCGCCCCAGTAGTCGGGGTTGGCGGTGAAGGTGAGCTTCTCGCCCTTGGACCACTTGACCAGCTTGTACGGTCCGGTACCGATCGGCTTGGTGGTGAACGCGCCGCTGTTGACGTCCTGCTTGCCCGCGATGTGCTCGGGGGCGATGGGCAGTACGGTGCGCTCGGCGAACGGCGCGTAGGGGTACGTGAGATGGAAGACGACCGTGTCGTCCCCCTTGGCCTCCACGCCCTTCAGCGCGTCCAGTTCGCCCTTCGAGGCGTTGTTGGTCTTCTTGTCGAGGATGGTCTCGTAGGTGAAGACGACGTCCTGGGCGGTGAAGGGCTTGCCGTCGCTGAACTTCACGCCTTCGCGCAGCTGGTAGGTGTAGGTCAGCCCGTCGTCGCTCACCTTGGGCAGCGCCTTGGCAAGGGCGGGCCGGAGCGACATGTCGGCGTCGTGGGTGAGCAGACCGTCGAATATCTTGGAGTTGCCGTCCTTGCCGTACCCGAGCAGGGGGCTGAGGCTCTCCGGCTCGTACGCGATGCCGACCACGGCCGAGTCCTTGGCCCCGCCGGAGCCGCCACCGCTCTCACCGGGCGCCGAGCAGGCCGACGCGGCGACCGCCAGAGCGGCGACCGCCGCCAGTGCGCCGGTTCCCCGTATCGATCGGGCCCTCATACGCCACACCCCTACTAAAGATCAACAGTTATTGCAAACAGTTCGCAATTATGCCGCATGTAATGGGTGTGCCAGACCTGGGGACCGTACCGGGTGTCGAGGTGCCCCGTCCTGCGCGGCTCCGGGCTCAGTCCGTGGCGCCGCGCGCGAGCACCGGGAGGGGGGCACTCCAGTCGTACTGGCCGCCGCGTGCGAGGTACTTGGAGCGGTCGAGCGTGATCTGCCGGAGCGCCGCGGGGACACCGCACCTCAGTATGGAGGCGCTGTACGTGTACGAGCCGCGCACGTTGTCGAAGAACCGCCCCGCGGGGTCGAGCATCGCGTAGCTTCCGGTCATGGCGTCGTTGTTCTCCGGTACGACGTCGATGCCGTACCGGGCGACCCAGGAGTGGCGCCGTACGAACTGCCGGAACTCGTCGTCCGTCACGGACAGGGCGTTGCCCGGTCCGCCGTTCTGACCGGCGATGGGCAGCATCTGGAGTATCTTCCAGCGGCGGGGCTCCGTCGCGACGACGAACGCGGCCAGGTCCTCGTGCCGATTGGCCCTGGTGACGACGGTGTTTATCTTCAGGCGGATACCCGCCCGGTGGACGTCTTCGCACAGGGAGCGGTAGGTGTCCTCGGACAGCGGGCGGCCCGCCGTGGTCCTCCCGAGTGCGGTCAGCACCTGCGGAGAGAGACTGTCGATACTCACCACCAGCCAGTCCAGTACGGCCGCGAGTGTGTCGGTGACCCGCACCAGCGACCCGTTGGTGACCACCGCCGTGGTCATCCCCGCGTGGTGCGCCGCTCGCAGGAGGTCGCCCAGCCAAGGGCAGAGGAAGGGCTCGCCTCCGGCGAAGGTGATCTTCCGGAATCCCGCGTCGGCCAGCAGGCCGACGACCCGCAGCGCTTCGCTCGCGGTCAGGTGGCCCGCGGGCAGGACCTCCTCCCGTACGTCCTTGAACCGGGCGAAGCAGAATCCGCACCGCATGTTGCACGGCTGCCAGATAGGGAAGTTCACGGCCTCGACCGGAGGCCGTCCCGTGCCGCCTTCAGCCATGGCCGCCTACCTTGCCGGTGGGGAAAAGGCCAGGTCCAGCAAGTGTGCGAGCGAGGTCTTCGGTCCCCGCCGCGACAAAGGAGACGGCGCCCCGGTGCAGGGACCGCTCCAGACGCAGTGGCTGCCCGTCCGTGCCCAGCACACAGCCGCCGGCCCGCTGCACCAGGAAGATCCCGGCGCACACGTCGAGCAGACTCGATCGGGGTCACAAACGACCGGATTACCTGTTCTCGAATCGGAGGTTCACCAGTTCGGCCAATTTCTCGCGGTGGCGGCCCGCGGTGCCGAGAGCGATGGAGTCGGACTTGGCGCGCTTGAGGTAGAGGTGGACAGGGTGTTCCCAGGTCATGCCGATGCCCCCGTGCAGTTGGAGGGCCTCCTCGGCGGCGCGTACGGCCACGGGGGCGCTGTAGGACTGGGCGAGTGCCACGGCCAGCGGGGCTTCCGCGCTGCCCGTCGCCAGGGCGTCGGCGGCGTTGCGGGCCGCCGCGCGGACGCCCGCGACCGCCAGCCACAGCTCGGCCAGCCGGTGCTTGAGTGCCTGGAAGGAGCCCACGGGACGGTTGAACTGGTGCCGCTGGCGGGTGTGGGCGACGGCCTCGGTCAGGCACCAGTCGGCGAGTCCCAGCTGCTCGGACGCCAGCAGTCCGGCACCGGCGAGCAGCCCTCGGCGTACCGCCACGGCCGTTTCCGTGGTCAGAGCCTGTGGGGCCAAGGCGCCGTCCAGGACGACATCGGCGACGGGCCGGGTGAGGTCGAGCGAGGTCCGCGGCAGCACGGTGACGCCGTCCTGGTCGGTCGCGACGGCGTACAGGCCGTCATCCGCCGGGACCAGCAGGACATCGGCCGCGCCCGCGTCGGCGACCGCCGCGATCCGCCCGTACAGCCGCCCGTCACCCTCGCGGCGTGCGCGTGGGTACGTACCGTCCGGCGCGGTCGCCGAGGGCACGGCGACCGCGCCGATGGTCCGGCCGGACGCCAACGCCTCCAGCGGCGCGGCCACTTCGGGGGCGTCCACCGGGCAGCCGAGCAGCGTTTCGGTCGCGATGACGGCGCTGGTCAGATAGGGCACGGGGGCCACGGCGCGGCCCAGCTCCTCCAGGACGACGGCGGCCTCCCGGTGCGAGGCGCCCTGTCCGCCGAGCCGCTCGGGGACGAGCAGCCCCGCGAGGCCCATCTCGCCCGCGAGGGTCTTCCAGGTCTCGGTGTCGTGCGGGTGGCCTGACGCGATCCTGGCCAGGACAGCGGTCGCGGCGCAGTGGTCGGCGAGCAGCGAACGTACCGCCGTGCGCAGCTGGTCCTCCGTCTCCGAGTACAGGAGGTCGGCGGGGGCGGGGGTGCTCATCGGGCGAGGTCCTTCCAGGCGATGTCCTTGTCGGTGCGCGGCTCGGACGGCAGGCCGAGGACCCGCTCGGCGACGATGTTGAGCAGGACCTCGCTGGTCCCGCCTTCGATGCTGTTGCCCTTGGAGCGCAGATAGCGGTAGCCCGCCTCGCGGCCGGTGAAGTCGACGATCTCGGGGCGGCGCATCGTCCAGTCGTCGTACAACAGCCCCTCATCGCCGAGTAGTTCCACCTCCAGGCCGCTGATCTGCTGGTTGAGGCGGGCGAAGGTCAGCTTCATGCCGGAGCCCTCGGGTCCTGGCTGGCCCTGGGCGAGCTGCTGGCGCAGCCGCTCGCCGGTGAGCCGGGCCACCTCGGCCTCGACCCACAGGCCAAGGAGGCGCTGGTGCAGGTCGTGGGTGCGTAGTTCGGGGCGGCTTCGCCAGGTCTCGGCGACCGGGGCGATCATGCCGCCCTCGCGCGGCAGCCGCATGCCGCCGATCGCGACGCGCTCGTTCATCAGGGTCGTCTGCGCGACCTTCCAGCCGTCGCCGACGTCGCCCAGGCGGTGGGTGTCCGGGATCCGGACGTCGGTGAGGAACACCTCGTTGAACTCGGCTTCGCCGGTGATCTGGCGCAGCGGCCTGACCTGGACACCGGGGTCGGTCATATCGCAGACGAAGTAGCTGATGCCGCGGTGCTTGGGCAGGTCGGGGTCGGTGCGGGCGATGAGGATGGCCCAGCGGGCGGTGTGCGCGCTGGAGGTCCACACCTTCTGCCCGTTGACGACCCAGCTGTCGCCGTCCCGGATGGCCCGGGTGCCGAGCGCCGCCAGGTCGGAGCCCGCGCCGGGCTCGCTGAACAGCTGGCACCACACCTCGTCGCCGGTCCACAGCGGCCGCAGCCAGCGCCGTTTCTGCTCCTCGGTGCCGTACGCGAGGACCGTGGGCGCGGCCATGCCGAGGCCGATGCCGATCCGGCGCGGGTCGTTGTCCGGCGCGCCCGCGGCCTCCAACTCGGCGTCGACGACGGCCTGTAGGGCGCGCGGGGCGCCGAGGCCGCCGAGGCCTTCGGGGTAGTGCACCCAGGCGAGCCCGGCGTCGAAGCGGGCGCGCAGGAAGTCCGCTCGGTCGGTGTCGGCCGGAGGGTGGGCGCGCAGCAGGTCCTGGGTCCTGCGGCGCAGTGCGGTGGCGTCCGTCATGCGGTCACTCCCTCGGGGACTACGGCGACCCGGCCGGTGGTGGTGCCGTCGGCGACCCGCTGGACGGCGGCCGCCGCGTCCGTGAGCGGTACCCGTTCGCTGATCAGCGGCTTGATGGCGCCCTTGGCGGCGAGTTCGGTGAGCCGCTCGTGGCACTCTCGTACGGCCTGGGGGTCCTTGGTGTTGTACAGGCCCCAGTGCAGTCCGAGTACCGTGTAGTTCTTGACCAGGGCGTGGTTGAGGGCGGGCGTTGGGATGACGCCGCTCGCGAAGCCGACGACCACGATGCGGCCCTCGAAGGCCACGCACTTGGTGGACTGGGTGTACGCGTCGCCGCCCACCGGGTCGTAGATCACGTCCGCGCCCCGGCCGCCGGTGGCGTCCTTCACGGCGCCCACCACGTTGTCCGTGCGGCGGTCGATGACGACGTCGCAGCCCAGCTCCTCGGCGACGCGCACCTTGTCGGCGCCGCCCACCACGCCGATGACGCGCGCGCCCGCGGCTTTTCCGAGCTGGACGGCCGCGCTGCCGACGCCCCCCGCGGCGGCGTGCACCAGCAGGGTCTCGCCCTCCTTGAGCTGCCCTCGGCGGTGCAGTCCGAAGACGCCGGTCTGGTAGCCGATGTGCAGCGCGGCGGCCTCGGCGTCGTCCAGGGACTCGGGCGCGGGCAGCAGCGCCGCCTGGTCGGCGACGGCGTACTCGGCGAAGCCGCCGTAGGGCAGTACGGGGTTGGTGATCACCCGGCGGCCGTCCTCGGTCTCGCCGCAGATCTCGACGCCCGGGGTGAACGGCAGCGGCGGCCGTACCTGGTACTGGCCGCGGCACAGGAGCGCGTCCGGGAAGTTGATGTTCGCGGCCCGCACCCGGAGCAGTACCTGCCCCTCGCCCGGCGTGGGCTGGTCCGTCTCTTCGAGCCGCATCACCTCGCCCGGCTCGCCGTTCTGGTGCACTCGCCATGCCTGCATGCGGGGCCTCCACGGAGGGGTCGTAGAACACTGAGCTGGCCGCATACTAAGCGGTCGCTTGCCCTTCTGGGAACCGTCTGGTCAGTCTGGTCAGTCCGCTTTCCGCTTCCGCGACGGCCGGGCCCGTACGTGCATCCGCTCCCCCTGCGGCCCGAAGAGGCTCATGAACTCCACCGGGCCCTCACCCGTGGAGCCGAACCAGTGCGGCAGCCGGGTGTCGAACTCGGCGGCCTCGCCAGGGGTGAGCACCACGTCATGTTCAGCGAGCACCACGCGCAGCCGCCCGGACAGGACGTACAGCCACTCGTAGCCGTCATGGGTGCGCGGGTCGGGCTCGGTGTCACCGGCCGGGATGATCACCTTGTACGCCTGGAGGCCGCCCGGCTGACGGGTCAGCGGCAGCATCGTCCGGCCGTTTCTGACCACCGGCTTGGTGCGCACCCGAGGATCGTCGACCGGGGGTGCGCCGACGAGTTCGTCGAGCGGGACCTGGTGGGCGCGGGCGATGGGCAGCAGCAGTTCCAGGCTGGGCTTGCGCAGCCCGGACTCCAGCCGGGACAGGGTGCTGACCGAGATGCCGGTCGTCTCGCTCAGCCCGGCGAGGGTCGCCCCGCGCTCCTTTCTGATCCGCCGCAGCCGGGGGCCGACCCCGAGCAGCACGTCATCGATCTCTTCCGACTGCCGTGTTTCATCCATGACTCCATCTTGCAGAATCGGCAAAGAGGTTTGTCAATCGGTGGTGCTGGGCGGGACGGTCGTGGTGGAGGTGGTTTCCATGACCCACATGAGTTCGTACGAAGTAGTGGTGGTCGGCGGCGGCACGGCGGGGCTGAGCGCGGCCCTGGTGCTCGGCCGCGCCCGGCGCAGCGTGCTGGTGGTCGACGCGGGCGAGCCGCGCAACGCCCCGGCCGCGCACATGTACGGCGTCCTGTCCCGGGACGGAATGCCGCCCGGCGCGTTCCTCGCCGAGGGCCGCCGGGAGGTGCGGGCGTACGGAGGCGAGGTCGTCCAGGGCCGGGTGACGGCCGTACGGCCGGACGGTGAGACAGGCTCTCAGGGCGAGTTCGAGGTCACGCTCGACGACGGGCGGTCAGTGCACGCCCGCCGGATCGTGGTGGCCACCGGCCTGGTCGACGAACTCCCCGGTCTGCCGGGCTTCGCCGAGCGCTGGGGCCGCGATGTGCTGCACTGCCCGTACTGCCACGGCTGGGAGGTGCGGGACGAGGCCCTCGGGGTGCTCGCCTCGCCGGTGATGGGCGCCCATCAGGCGCTGATGGTCTCCCAGTGGTCCAAGGACGTCACGCTCTTCCTGCACACCGTGCGGGAGCTGCCGGACCAGGAGTGGCGCAGGCTCGCCGCGGCCGGGGTCTCGGTGGTGGAGGGGGAGGTCGGCGGCCTGGTGGTCGAGGATGACCAGCTGACCGGGGTGCGGATGGCCGACGGCCGGGTGTTCCCGCGTACGGCGATGTTCGCCGCTCCCCGGCTCGTACCGCGCGATACCCTGCTCACCGCGCTCGGCGCCGAGACCCAGGACACGCCGCTTGGCCCGTATCCGGCCGTCGACCCGACGGGGCTGACCAGCGTGCCCGGCGTCTGGGCGGTGGGCAACGCGGCGGGGCCCATGGAGCAAGTGGTGAACGCGGCGAGCGCGGGGTACCGCGCCGGGGCGGCCATCAACGGCGAGTTGCTCTTCAGCGACCTCGACCGGAGCGCCCCGGACGGTACCGACGGACAGGCTGTCAGCGGCTGAAGACCTCGAAGGTGACGGCGAACTCGCCGCGGAACTGTTCCGCCGCCCGTTTCCCCGTACCGGTCAGGAACGTGCGTACGTACGTCTCCGGGTCCTCGTCCGTGAGCGCCTCGATATACGCGCGGTGGGCGAGCAGCGACCGCACCGCGCGCTCGAAACCGGCCGTGGCGTCCACGGCGTGCGTGGGCGACGAGGACCCGGCGATGGCGACCCAGCGCACGCCGTCCCAGGGCTCCAGGCCCTGTTCGACGAGTTCGGGGAAGATCCAGCGGTTGCCCGCGTCGGCCGCGGCGTCCAACGTCGCCCGGCCGACCGCCACATGGTCGGGGGTGTTCCAGGCGACACCGCCCCAGGTGTCCCGGTGATTGAGGGTGATCAGCAACTCGGGCCGGTGCCTGCGGATGGCCGCCGCGATGTCGCGGCGCAGCCCGAGCCCGTACTCGATCACTCCGTCCTGGTGGTCGAGGAACTCCACGGTGGAGACGCCGACTTCGGCGGCACTGGCGATCTGCTCCCGCTCGCGCAGCGGGGCGCACTTGGCGGGTTCCAGCCCGTCGATTCCGGCCTCGCCGCGCGTGGCCAGCAGATAGGCGACCTCACGGCCGCCGTCCGTCCAGCCGGCGATGGCGCCCGAGCAGCCGTACTCGAGGTCGTCAGGATGGGCGACGACCGCCAGGGCGCGCTGCCAGTCGTCGGGCATGGGTGTGAGCTGATCCGTCATGTCCGCAGGTTAATCGCTGGTGGCGGCGGACGCTCCGGGGTTTCGGGGTTCGGGAAGCGGGCCCGTGGTCACAACTCGTCCCTGACCAGGGCCAGCAGACGGCCGATCACGCGCTGGCCGCTGGCCCGTACCCCGTCGTGTTCGTACTCGTCGGTGACCCAGGTGCGCAGGCCGCGAATCGCGCGCGCGGTGTCCAGCGAGTGTGCCGTGTCGACGTACATGTCGTCGTGGTAGATCGCCGCGGCGACCGGCACTTCGTTGGCCGCGAGGCGCTCGGGAGCGTAGAGCGGGGTCCAGTCGGTGCGCTGGGCGAGGAGTTCCGCGGTCTCGCGCAGGGGGCGCAGCGCGGGATCGCAGTCGAAGGCCCACGGGTGCACAGTCTCGCCGGTGAAGAGCAGCGGCGCGTCGGAGTCGAGGGTCTTGACCGCGTCGAACTGCGGGAATTCGGCGCGTACGCGCTGCGCCGCCCAGTTGGTGGGCCGCTGCCGCCCGCCCTGAGCGTAGATCGCCTCGTGCAGAACGGCGTACAGCGGGCGCGTCGCGTACGAGAGCGCGGCCTGCGCCTGCTCCTGGAAGGCGTCGGAGAGCGCGGCGCCCTGCGGGGTGCGGACGAACGCGTTCTCCAGGAGGTAGTGCAGCTGGTGGCTGCCCTCGCCGGAGCCCAGCAGGATGCCGAGGGACTGGAACGCCTCGACGGTCAGCCGATAGCCGCCGTTGAGCGTCACGCCGTCCCGCTCGGCGAGGTACCCGGCGATCCGGCGGGCGCGCTCGACGTCCTGCGGGTAGCGGGCGTAGTGCGCGGCCACCTTGCGCTCGATACGTGGGTACGCGGCCCGGTATACGTCGTCCGCGTGCGCGTCCAGGGAGGGCAGGCCGCCCGTGACGAGGACCGTGTTCAGGCCTTCGGGCGCGGTCGACAGGTAGTGGGTGGCGCAGAATCCGCCGAAGCTCTGCCCCAGGACGGCCCAGGGGGCGCCGCCGGTGAGCTGGGGCCGGATGAACTCACAGTCGCGGACGATGGCGTCGGCCCGGAACCGGGCCAGGTAGTCCGCCTGCTCCCGCGGGCCGCCGCGCAGCGTGAGCGTCTGCCGGTTGGCGGGGGTGGAGCGGCCCGTGCCGCGCTGGTCGAGCAGGAGTACCCGGTAGTCGCGCAGTGCGCGGCCGAGCCAGGCCTGTCCCCCGACGAAGCGGCGGGCCCCGCAGCCGGGGCCGCCCTCCAGGTACACCAGCCAGGGCAGCGCGTCGTCCACGCGGTCGCTCGCGACGACCTCGCGGGCGTAGAGCTCGATGGTCTCGCCGTCCGGCACGTCATGGTCGAGAGGGACGGAGAAGTGTCGGTCGGTGAGAACGACACCGGGCTGGCGGTATGTGGTCAAGGCTGCTCCTGAACTGTGCGGGTCCGCGCTCAGTTCATCACACCGGGAGTGCGCTCCGGGGGCAGTGGCCAGCGTGCGCGCTTAGCGTGAGGGGATGATCCGGTTCGAGCAGGTGACCAAGCGCTATCCGAACGGCACGACAGCCGTGGACGACCTCTCGTTCGAGGTCGGCAGGGGCGAGGTGGTCACGCTCGTCGGGCCTTCGGGCTGCGGTAAGACGACCACGATGATGATGGTCAACCGGCTGATCGAGCCGACCGGCGGCCGCATCTTCGTGGCCGGTGAGGACATCGCCCAGGTGGACCCGGTGCGGCTGCGCCGCCGCATCGGCTATGTGATCCAGCAGGTCGGGCTGTTTCCCCACCGCACCATCCTCGACAACACCGCGACCGTGCCCGCGCTGCTCGGCTGGAAGCGGTCCAAGGCCAGGGCGCGCGCGGCGGAGCTGCTCGACCTGGTCGGTCTGGACCCGGCGACCTATGGCACCCGCTACCCGCACCAGCTCTCCGGTGGCCAGCGCCAGCGCGTCGGCGTCGCGCGTGCGCTGGCCGCCGATCCGCCCGTACTGCTGATGGACGAACCGTTCGGCGCGGTCGACCCGGTGGTGCGCGAGCAGTTGCAAGAGGAGTTCCTCAAGATGCAGGCGACGGTGCGTAAGACGGTGCTGCTGGTCACCCATGACATCGAGGAGGCGGTCCGGCTCGGCGACCGGGTCGCCGTGTACGGGCAGGGCCGGATCGAGCAGTTCGAGGCACCGGGCGCGGTGCTCGGCAACCCCGCGACCCCGTATGTGGCCGACTTCGTGGGTGCCGACCGCGGCCTGAAGCGGCTCTCGGTCACCGCGATCGAGCCCGCCGACCTGGAGCAGCCACCGGTCGCCCGGATCGACGAGGGCGCCCGGCGGGCCGCGGCGCGGCTGCGCGAACAGACGGCACGGTGGGCCGTCGTCCTGGACGAGGACGGCGCACTCCACGGCTGGGCCGGGGTCGACGAGCTGGCACTCGCCACAGAGCACGGCACGGTCGGGGAGCTGGCGCACCGGATGAACTCCTGGGTGCCGGTGGGGGCGCCGCTCAAGCAGGCGTTCGGGGTGATGCTCCAGCACGACGCGGGGTGGGTGGCCGTGCTCGACGGGGCGCGCTTTCTCGGGGTGCTGACGCCCGCGAAGTTGCACGAGGCGCTGCGGCGGTCGGTGGACGCGGACGCGCGGGGGGTGGCGCGCGAGCAGGTCGTGTTCGACTCGGTGGCGGACGCCTAAGGATGTCTCCCCTCCCTCTAGATCGGGGCCCTAGATCAGGCCCTTGTCTTCCAGGTACGCGTCGGCCACATCCGCAGGCAGCCGCCGCCAGCTGTCCACCTCCCGGTTCATGGCCGCCAGATCCTCGGTGGTCAGTACGGAGTTGAGCTTGCCGAGCACCTTCGTGACGGCCTCGCTGCCAGCCCGGGCGCGGTTGACGACGGGCACCACGTAGTCGGCGTTCTGCAACTTCTTGTCGTCCTCGAGGAGCACCAGGCCGAACGCGTCGAGCGTCGCGTCCGTGGACGTGGTGAGCACCATCTGGTCCCGGCCGCTCTGGACGGCCTGTTTCGCCTGGGTGGTGCCGACGCCCTTCGGGTCGATCCCGGTGATGTGGATGCCGTAGACCTTCTCCAGGCCCGGTTTGCAGTACGGGCGCTCGACGCACTCGTCGCCCGCCGCGAGCCGCACCTTCAGTCCTGACCGGCCGAGGTCGGTGAGGGTGCTGAGCCGGTGCCGCTTGGCGTAGGCGGCGGTGACCGCGAAGGCGTTCTGATCGACGGCTCGCCCCGGGTCCAGCACGGTCAGCCCGCGCGGTGCGGCGAGGGCGCGCAGGGCGGTCATCGTGTCGTTCAGGTCAGGTGAGCCGACCGGGGGTGCGTCGGCGCCGTTGGTCTTGGCGTTGAGCCAGTCGGCGAAGGTGGCCGCGTACTCGGGTACGACGTCGATCTGGCCGCTCTCCAGGGCCGGTTCGTACAGTTCCCGGTTGGCGACCGACAGCATCTCCGTCCGGTACCCGGCCTCGCGCAGCAGCCGCGCGTACATCTGGGCCAGCAGGTCGCTCTCGGTGAATCCGGCGGACCCCACGGTCAGCTGACGGCTGTCGCCGGGTTCGGCGGTGACCGCGCCCTGGTTCTCCAGTGCGGGCCCGGTAGCGCACCCGGTGAGCAGCAGCAGGACGAGCAGCGAGCCCATCCCCGTACGCCACCACCGCTTACGGACGCCCGTGCGGCCGCTCATGCGGCAGCCCTCCCCCGTGCCCACCCGGGCGCCCGCTCCACGACCTCGAACAGCCCCTCCACCAGCAGCGCGAAGGCGGCGACCAGCACCGCGCCCGCCACGACCTGCGGGGTCGAGGCGCGGTTGAAGCCCGCCGTGATGATGCGGCCGAGACCGCCGCCGCCCGCGAGCGCGGCGATGGTGGCGGTGGCCACCAGCTGGACGGCCGCGATGCGCACGCCGCCCAGGACCATCGGCAGGGCGAGCGGCAGTTCGACCCGCCACAGCATCTGCCGCCCGGTCATGCCCATGCCGCGCGCGGCCTGGACGACACCACGGTCGACGCCGCGCATCCCGACGTAGGCGTTGGTGAGCAGTGGGGGCACGGCGAAGAGCACGAGCGCGACCACGGTCGGGCCCTCGCCGATCTCGCCGAGCGGCGTGAGCAGCAGCAGGACGAGTACCGCGAAGGTGGGGACGGCGCGGCCCACGTTGGAGAGGTTGACGGCGAGCGCGCCGCCCTTGCCCAGGTGGCCAAGGACCAGCGCGATGGGCAGGGCGATCAGACAGCTCAGGACGAGGCAGACGACGGTGAGGACGAGATGCTCCAGGAGGCGCTGGCCGACGCCGTCGGGACCGGTCCAGTGGGTGCTGTCGGTGAGCCAGCCCCAGGCGTCGGTGAGTGTCGTCATGCGCGCTGCCAGGGGGTGAGGAGCCGCTGGACGCCGAGGAGCAGCAGGTCGGCGGCGACGGCGATGACCACGCACAGGACGGACGCGGTGAGCACCTGGGCCTTGAAGTAGGTGTTCATGCCCGCGTAGATGAGGTTGCCGAGGCCGCCGTATCCGACGATCGCGCCGATCGTGAGGAGCGAGACGGCCGATACGGTGGCGATCCGCAGACCGGCCATCGCGGCGGGCAGGGCGAGCGGGAGTTCCACGGCGAGCAGCAGCCTGACCGGGCCGTAGCCCATGCCGCGAGCCGCCCGCCGGGTCTCTTCGGGTACGGAGCGCAGCCCGGCGAGGATGTTCCGCACGAGCAGGGTGAGGGAGTAGAGCACGAGGCCCGCGACGACCAGGGACGCGGAGAGGCCGTACACCGGCAGCAGCAGCGAGAACATCGCCAGTGACGGGATCGTGTAGAGCACCGTGGTGAGCACGAGCACCGGCCCCGCGGCCGGGGACCAGCGGCGGGCGAGCAGGGCCAGCGGCACCGCGAGCAGCAGCGCGATCAGCACGGAGAGCGTCGTCAGCTGAACATGCTGCCAGACCGCGTCGGCCAGGATCTCCCGGCGGGTGCTCAGATACTCGCCGCAGATCCACTCGTTACGCGCGAGGCAGTCGTCCGGTGGCGCGGTCACCCGTCCATTGCAGCGCGCCGGACACGGTCGGGCGCGTTGTGCTGGCCCGTACGGGGAAACGCGTGAGGTACTCGTCTCAGGGACCACCTAGGGAGTCAGCATGGGCAGAATCCTCTACTCCATGACGGTGTCGCTGGACGGCTACATCGAAGACCCGGACGGCAGCATCGACTTCTCCGCGCCGGACGACGAAGTGCACCGGGTGCACAACGAGCGCGCGCGGGATACCTCGGCGTTCCTGTTCGGGCGGCGGCTGTACGAGATGATGGAGGAGCCCTGGTCCACGGCCGCGCGCCAGGAGGGTCTGCCCGACGTCGAGGCGGAGTTCGCCCGTATCTACCTGGACACGCCTCGGATTGTCTTCTCCGACACGCTCACCCGGGTTCCGCAGGGCGTCCGGCTGGTGCGGCGGAAGGACGCGGTGGCCGAGGTGGCCCGCCTCAAGGAGCAGAGCGAGGGCACGTTGGACATCGGCGGCCCGGAGCTGGCGGCCTCGCTCCTCGACCTGATCGACGAGTTCCGGCTCTTCGTCGCGCCGGTGGCGCTCGGCGGTGGCAAGCCGTACTTCCCGGTCGGGCACCGGCTCTCGTTGCGTCTGACCGAGCAGCGGTCCTTCGCTTCCGGGACGGTGTATCTCCGGTACGAGCGGGGTTAGGTTGTGCGGTATGAGCAATCTGGATCGTCAGGCCACGGTCACCGCCTGCGGTGGTCGCGGATTCGTGGTCGCGGAGCCGGTACGCGAACTGCTCTCGCCGCGGCATGTCACGCTGGGCGAGTCGACCGAGGTCCGTCGACTGCTGCCCAACCTCGGCCGGCGCATGGTCGGCGGCTGGGCTTTTGTTGATCATTACGGTCCCGATGACATCGCGGACGAGCCTGGCATGCAGGTGCCGCCGCACCCGCATATGGGCCTGCAGACCGTGAGCTGGCTGCACCAGGGCGAGGTGCTGCACCGCGACAGCACCGGCAGCCTGCAGACGGTACGGCCCCGCGAGTTGGGGCTGATGACCTCGGGCCGGGCGATCAGCCATTCGGAGGAGAGCCCGAAGTCCCACGCGCGCTTTCTGCACGGCGCGCAACTGTGGGTGGCGCTGCCCGAGGCACACCGGCACACCGACCCGAGGTTCGAGCACCACCCCGAACTGCCGCTCGTCACCGCCACGGGCCTGACCGCCACGGTCATCCTGGGCACCCTTGACGGAGCGACCTCACCGGGGACGACGTACACCCCGATCGTCGGCGCGGACCTCACCCTCGCCGGGGGGACGGAGACCACCCTCCCTCTCGAACGCGACTTCGAGTACGCCGTCCTGTCCATGTCGGGCGAGGTACACGCCGACGGCGTCCCCGTGCTGCCGGGTTCGATGCTCTACCTCGGCTGCGGCCGCTCCGAACTCCCCCTGCGCGCCGCGTCCGACGCGTCGGTGCTGCTGCTCGGCGGCGAGCCCTTCGAGGAGGAACTCGTCATGTGGTGGAACTTCGTGGCGCGTTCCCATGAGGAGGTCGAACAGGCCCGCAGGGACTGGATGGAGGGCACCCGCTTCGGCGAAGTACACGGTTACGACGGCGATCCGCTGCCCGCGCCCGCGCTGCCGCCGGTGGCGCTGAAGCCCCGGGGCCGGGTGCGCTGACCTGCCCTACACGTCGTACCAGGCCATCGAGCTCATCCGCCAGCCAGCCGGTGTCCGGACGAACTGGGTGGTCTTCTTCCCCGAGCCCGCGAACGCCTCACCGTCGTAGAGGCCGGACTTGCGGTATTCGCTGAACCGGTGCGCGATCGGCCCGGATATCTCGGTCCGCTCCGCGACCTCCCACTCCGAGAACTCCGTCAGCGTCCCATCAGTGAGCATCTTCTTCCGGGGCTGGATAAACCCGTCGAGGTCGTAGATCACGTGATCGTCCCCGGCGATGCTGATGATCATGCCCTGCGGAATGAACACCTCGCGGATCACGTCAAGGTCTGGCTGACTGCCGTCGGTGTTGGTGAACGCGCCGAGGAACGTGCGCATCAGCTGGTCCAGCTGGACCTTGTCGTCGGACACACGTACCTCCACCAGTACCTCTCTCGTCACCGGAACACACCGCGCGCCTGATCGTCGCCTACTGCCACCGCTTGAGCAAGACCCGAAAGAGCTTAGGTTAGGCTAAGCTAACTGCTGCTTGCTACGCAGCAGGTACACATGGGCATCGCTCGGGCGCGCAGAGAGACGGAGAGTATGACGGTACGGATCGCGGTGGCCGGAGCCAGTGGCTATGCCGGAGGGGAGATTCTGCGTCTGCTGATGTCACATCCCGGCGTGGAGATCGGAGCGCTCGCCGCGCACAGCAGCGCGGGCCGCCCGCTCGGCGAAGTGCAGCCGCATCTGACCGCGCTCGCGGACCGGGTGCTCGTGGAGACCTCGGCCGCCGCGCTCAGCGGGCACGACGTGGTGTTTCTGGCCCTGCCGCATGGGCAGTCGGCCGCACTCGCCGAGCAGGTGGGCGGCGAGACGCTGGTGGTGGACTGCGGCGCGGACTTCCGGCTGCGCGACCCGGCCGACTGGGAGCGGTTCTACGGTTCGCCCCATGCTGGCACCTGGCCCTACGGACTGCCCGAACTCCCCGGCGTACGGGAAGAGTTGAAGGGGACGAACCGGGTGGCCGTGCCTGGCTGCTATCCCACCGCGGTGACCCTGGCGCTGTACCCGGCGTTCGCCGCTGGCCTGGTGGAGCCGGAGGCCGTGATCGTCGCGGCGAGCGGGGCGTCGGGGGCGGGCCGTACCGCCTCACCACGGCTGCTCGGCTCCGAGGTGATGGGCGCGATGAGCCCGTACGGAGTCGGTGGCGGGCACCGGCACACCCCGGAGCTGACCCAGAACCTGTCGCGAGTGGCGGGCGAGCGGGTGGCCGTGTCGTTCACCCCGACGCTGGCGCCGATGGCCCGGGGCATTCTCGCCACCTGCTCGGCGCGCCTGCGCCACGGAGCGGCGGGTGATCCCGACAGCGCACAGGCGGCGGTACGGGCGGCGTACGAAGTCGCCTACGCCGACGAACCGTTCGTCCGGCTCCTGCCCGCCGGGCAGTGGCCGTCGACCGCCGCCGTACTCGGCTCCAACAGCACCCAGGTGCAGGTGACCGTGGACGAGCAGACCGGCCGACTGATCGCCGTCAGCGCGATCGACAACCTGACGAAGGGCACCGCGGGCGGCGCGGTGCAGAGCATGAACATCGCCCTCGGCCTGCCGGAAGGCCTGGGCCTGCCCACGAACGGAGTGGCTCCGTGAGCGTGACCGCCGCACAGGGATTCCTCGCGAGCGGCGTGGCCGCCGGGGTCAAGGAATCCCCCGATCTGGACCCGGCCCTGGACGCGTCCGCGATGAGCTGGACCAATGATCTCACCGCGGAGTACGTCCACGAGAACAGCGCGTACAGCTCGTGAGTGGGCTCGCGGAGTTCCAGGGCCGGACGGTTGTGATCAAGTTCGGCGGTAACGCCATGGTGGACGAGGACTTGAAGCGGGCGTTCGCCCAGGATGTGGTGGACCTGTGGCACGCGGGGCTGCGCCCGGTCGTGGTGCACGGCGGTGGGCCGCAGATCAGCGCGCTGCTCGGGCGGCTCGATCTGGAGGTCCGCTTCGAGGCGGGGATGCGGGTCACCACGCCCGAAGTCATGGACGTGGTACGGATGGTGTTGACGGGTCAGGTCCAGCGGGAGCTGGTGGGACTCGTGAACCGCCACGGGCCGTTCGCGGTGGGGATGTCCGGTGAGGACGCGCACACCATGACGGCCGTACGGCGCTCGGCGTGGGTGGACGGCGAGCCCGTGGACATCGGGCTGGTCGGCGACATCGTCGAGGTGGACCCGAGCGCCGTACAGGGGCTGCTGGATCAGGGCCGTATCCCGGTGGTGTCGCCCGTGGCGCGGAGCGCGGACGGGCAGGTCTACAACGTCAACGCGGATCTCGCGGCGGCGGCGATGGCTGTGGCACTGGACGCGGCGAAGCTGGTGGTCCTCACCGACGTCGAGGGGCTGTACGCGAACTGGCCGCACAGCTCCGAGGTGATCAGCCAGCTGACCACCCGCGAGCTGGAGAAGCTGCTGCCGGAGCTGGCGGGCGGGATGCTCCCCAAGATGGAGGGGTGCCTGCGAGCCTCCCAGGCAGGCGTGCCTATGGCGCATGTACTGGACGGGCGGGTGCCGCACGCGCTGCTGCGCGGCGTGTTCACCGGTGACGGGCCCCGGGGCACGGTCGTGGTGCCGGATGAAGAGGACGCCGTATGACCGCCGGTCCGGCGGTCTGGCGGTCTGGCGGTCTGGCCGGTCCGCCCGCCGCTGACCAGCCGTTGGCGCGCCGTCATGAGGGACACGTACGGCACTCCCCCGCTGGCCCTGGCCGGGGCTGAGCACGGTGTGGGAGGCGAGCCTGGGTCAGAGCGCGCGGGCCAGCACCTGTGAATCGCGCCGGGGGTCAAGGGAGTTCACCCAGGCCGCCGGTGCGAGGCCGGGAGCGGCGGGGGCGAATCCGTAGCGGAGGAAGAGGCGGCCGCCGCCGGTCGTGGCGGTGAACAGGGCGTGCAGTGACTGGGCGGTCGCCTGCGCGAGCGCCACGCGCAGCAGCCCCGCGCCCACACCACGGCCCTGACTGCGTGGCGCGACGCAGAAGTTGTACAGAACGCCCGTGGGCCCGCCGTCGCGGGCCGGGTTGGCGGCGTGTACGCGCAGCCCCAGGCAGCCGTCGAGGGTGCCGTCCTCTCCGTCCACGACCAGGTAGTCGGCCGCGTCCAACGCGTAGCGGGAGAAGGACCGTTCACGCAGCGCTCCCGAGCGCGCGAACGGCCGGGACAAGGCCGCCAGGGCGGCGGCATCCGCGCGGCGCGCGGTCCGTACCGTGACCGGGGCAGGCAGGGTGGCGGCGCGTGACGACGGTGTGGCGAGGCGTGGGGCGGCCGTGATCAAGAGGTTCCCTTCCATCGGCCCACGGCTCACGGGGGCGCGGCTCGGCCACCGTGGCACCCAGGGGCACCAGACGCCACTAAGGTTAGCCTTACCTAAGTCACATGCCAAACCTGGTCACGGCCGGTCGGCGTAGCTCCGTCCGCAGGAGCGCCCGGGGTACTCGCCGGTCTCCGGTACGCCCACCTCGCGCATCCTGCGCATGACCTCGCCGAGGATCGGTTCGTCCACGTCCTCGGGGCAGTTGAGCTCGCGGTCGAAGACCATCGTCTCCTCGGCGGTGGTCCACAGCACCCACCGGTGCGGGCCCGACGAGGCCTGCCACAGGTGCGCGTACGCCTCGATGCTGTCAGCGCGCGTCGTCATCGTGCCGTCCCTTCGGATTCCGTGTGTCATGTGCGGCTCTTACGCGCCTGGGTGACCAGCAGCCAGATGAGGTAGAGGCCGCCGATGGTGCCGGTGGCCGTGCCCACCGGAAGGATCGCCGGTGAGAAGACCCGCTGCACCGCGAGGTCACTCGCGGCCAGCAGTACGGCGCCCATCAGGGCCGCCGGGACAAGCCCGGGACCCGCCGACCGGGTCAGCCGGCGAGCGAGCTGCGGGGCGGCCAGCGCGACGAACCAGATCGGGCCCGTCGCCGCCGTGGCGAACGAGGCCAGCGCCACGCTGATGACGAGCAGGATGAGCCGGCTGCGCTCCACGTTCACACCGAGCGCGTGGGCGGTGTCGGAGCCCATCTCCAGCATCGACAGCCTGCGGCCATAGCGGAAGGCGAGCGGGAGGAGGATCGCGACGGCGATCCCCACCCCGGTCGCCTGGGTCCAGCCGCGGCTGTTCAGACTGCCGATGAGCCAGGTCTGCGCCTCCAGCGCCTCCTGCAGGCTGGCCCGGGTGATCAGATACGAGTTGACGGCGAGCAGCAGGGCGCTCACGCCGATACCGACGACGACGAGCCTGAATCCGTGCAGGCCACCGGTGAACACCAGCAGATAGACCGCGAGTGCGGTGGCCAGCCCGCCCGCCAGCGCGCCGAGCGCGATCTGGGTCATGCTGCCGTGCAGCACGATGATGACCAACAGGGCGCCGGTCGCCGCGCCGTTGGTGAAGCCGATGATGTCCGGGCTGCCCAGCGGGTTGCCGGACAGACTCTGCAGAATCGCCCCGCTGACCGCCAGCGCCGCGCCCACGAAGAGCGCGGTCAGCAGCCGTGGCAGGCGCACGGTGTTGACGATGAAGTCCGCGCCGCCCGAGCCGTTCCCGGCCAGGGCCTGGAGCACCTCGCCGATGGACAGCTCGAAGTCCCCGGTGGTCAGGGTGACTCCGACGACCACGAGGAACGTGACCAGCAGCGCCACCGACACGGCCAGCGCCCTGCCCTGGACGCGCAGCGACAGCCACCCGCCCCGGGTCCGTACGACAAGTCCACGGACCGTGCGGACGTCGTCCTCCGCGTCCGCTTTCAGGGCGTTCACAGCATGACCAGCTTCCGGCGACGGCACAGGGCGATGAACAGGGGCGCGCCCAAGAAGGCGGTGACGATGGCGACCTGGATCTCGCCGGGGCTGCCGACAACCCGGCCCAGCACGTCCGCGCCGAGAAGGAGGATCGGCGCGAGCAGCATCGAGTACGCGAGGACCCACCGCTGGTCGGGGCCGATCATGAACCGGGCGATATGCGGAACCGCGAGGCCGACGAACCCGATCGGTCCCGCCGCCGCGGTGGCCGCGCCGCACAGCAGCATCACCGCGACCGCGCCCAGCACCCTCGTCCGGCCGACCCGGACGCCGAGCGCCTGCCCGACCTGGTCGCCCAGCGCCAGCGCGTTCAACGGCCTGGCCAGCGCGAGCGCGATCACGAGTCCCGCCGCGACGAACGGCAGGATCACCACGACGACGTCCATGCCGCGGCCACCGAGCGTGCCCACCGTCCAGAACCGGAAGGCGTCGAACGCCTCGGGATCGAGCAGCAGCACCGCCGAGTTGAACGCGAAGAGGACAGCGGTCAGCGCGGCTCCCGCGATGACCAGCCGTTCCGGTGTGGCTGGTGCGCGCCCGGCCGAGCCGAGCACATAGACGGCCACCGACGCGAGCGCCGCGCCGACGAAGGCGAACCACACATAGCCGAGAGCCGATCCCACCCCGAGGAAGCCGATGGCGACGACGACGCCGGTCGACGCGCCGAGGTTCACCCCGAGCAGACCGGGATCGGCCAGCGGATTGCGCGTCAGGGCCTGCATCAGCGCACCTGACACCCCCAGTGCCACGCCGACCAGCAGGCCGAGCAGGGTCCGCGGGATGCGGTAGTCATGGATGACGATGGCGGCCTTGGAGCCGTCGTTGTCCCACAGCACGTTCCAGGTGGAGGTGAACGGTATCCCGCGCGTCCCCACCCACACACTCAGCAGCGAGACGACGACCAGCGCGGCCACGGCCACGAGCAGCCCCAGTCCACGCAGCGCCGTCACGGTCCCCCGGCGTCGCGGCGGCGGCGTCGGAACGCCGCCGGTATCGCTCCCGGGTTTCGCCACCGCGTCGACCGAAACCAAGGACTGCCCCCCACCTGACGGCACAACGCGGCACCACACCAATAGATTTACTTAGGCAAGGCTAACTGAATGGTCAGGCGGCTACAAGAATCGGGTCGGGTAGTAGTTAGAGTAGCCTTACCTAACTTATGATCTCTGTGGAGGTACGCATGCTCGAAGGAGGACCAACGGGGGGCGATGTCCTCCGACGGGCGATCGAGGGGCAGCGGCGCCATGTGGTCAACGCTTCGCTCCTCGGCATGGCGCACCAAGGGTGCGAGGCGATGGTCCCCGTCGTCATCGGCGTGGTCATCGACAAGGCCGTGGCGACCGGCTCATCCGGCGCGCTGCTGCGCTGGACGCTGGTGCTGGCCGCCCTGTTCTTCGTCCTGTCCACCTGTTACCGGACGGCTGCCAGGATCAGCGAACGGGCCGGTGAACAGGCCGCACACCGGATACGGCTCGACCTGGGCGCCCGCGTACTGGACCCGCGGGGCGGAGCGGACGCGGGCCGGCTGCCCGGCGTCCTCACCACCATCGCGACCGGCGATGCCAAGCGGGTGGGTTCGGTCCCCGCCGTACTGCCCTTCGGGATCGCGGCGATCGCCGGTCTGGCGATCAGCGCCGTGGTGCTGCTGCGGATCTCGGTACCGCTCGGGCTGTTGGTCCTGCTCGGTATCCCGCCCCTGCTGTGGCTCGGGCACCGGATCAGCATGCCGCTCGAACGACGCAGCGGTGTGGAGCAGGAGCGGGCGGCGCACGCGTCGGGCGTGGCCGCCGACCTGGTGGGCGGGCTGCGGGTGCTCAAGGGCATCGGCGCCGAGCCCGCCGCGGTGGACCGGTACCGGCGTACCAGCCAGGACTCGCTGGCGGCGGCGCTGCGCGCCGCCAACAGCCGGGCCTGGCACGACGGTGCGATCCTCGCCCTGACCGGAATCTTCATCGTCGTCATCGGGCTGGTCGGCGCGCATCTGGCGATGCGTGGCGAGATCACCGTCGGTGAGCTGGTGGCGGCCGTCGGGCTCGCCCAGTTCCTGCTCGGACCGTTCCAGCTCCTCACCTTCGTCAACGGCGAGTTCGCCCAGGGCCGCGCATCGGCCGGGCGGATCGCCGAGGTACTGGCCTCGCCGCCCGCGGTGACGGCGGGCTCGGCCGCGCTGACCGACCCCGTCGCCGGAGGACTCCGGCTGCGCGGCGTGACGCATGGCGCGCTGCGCGGGCTCGACCTCGACATCGCGCCCGGAAGTACGGTCGGCGTGGTCGCCAGCGACCCGGCCGTGGCGGCCGACCTGCTGCTCTGTCTGGGCCGCGAACGCGACCCCGAGCAGGGCGCGATCGAGCTCGACGGCACACCGCTGGCCGACCTCGACCCCACGGACATCCGGCGCGCGATCCTGGTCGCCCACCATGACGCGGCGCTGTTCGAGAGCAGCCTGATCGACAACGTACGGGGCGGAATCGACGCCACGGGAGCCACGGCTGACGGCGCGACAGACGGCATGACCGTGGACGTCGGGCCCGCGCTCGCCGCGTCGGCGGCCGATGACGTCGCCCGTATGCTCCCGGACGGCGTGGACACCCCGCTCTCCGAGCGCGGGCGTTCGCTCTCCGGCGGGCAGCGGCAGCGGGTCGCGCTCGCCCGGGCGCTCGCCGCCGACCAGCCCGTGCTCGTCGTACACGACCCGACGACCGCGGTGGACACGGTGACCGAGTCCCGGATCGCCGCCCGCCTGAAGGAACTTCGCCGCGACCGCACCACGCTGCTGGTCACCACCAGCCCGGCGCTGCTCGCCGTGACCGACCGGGTGGTGGTGCTCGACGGCGGGGCCGTGACCGCTGACGGCTGCCATCCGGACCTCGTCGCCACCGACGAGGCGTACCGCTCGGTGGTACTGACATGAACGACGAAGGACGGACGATGAGCGCAGCCAGCCCACCCGAGCGCGCACTCCTGCCGATCGCCACCGGTGCCCAGACCCTCGCGGTGGTCCGTGCGTTGCTGCGCCCCCAGCGCCTCCTCGCGGTGGCCGCGGTGACCGTGCTGGTCATCGGGACAGGCATCGGCCTGCTGACCGCCCCGCTGCTCGGCCGTATCGTCGACCTGGTCGTCGAGCAGGCCGGAACCGGCGCGCTGACGGTGCCGATGGTGCTGTTGCTGGCCGTGGCGGTGGCCCGGGGCATCGCGACCGCGATCGGCAGCTCGCTGGTCGCCCGGCTCGGGGAGACCGTACTCGCCAGCGTGCGGGAACGGTTTATCGAGCGGGCGCTGCGGCTGCCGCTCGAACGCGTGGAGCAAGCTGGTTCGGGCGATCTGACCTCGCGGGTGACCGGTGATGTGACGGTGGTGACGAAGGCGGTGCGCCAAGCGCTGCCGGAGTTCAGCCGCTCACTGCTCACCATCGCCCTGACGATGGTCGGACTCGCCGTACTGGACTGGCGCTTCCTGCTCGCCGTGCTGCTGAGCGTGCCGATCCATGTCTTCACCGTACGGTGGTATCTGCCGCGCGCCGTGCCCGTGTACGCCAACCACCGGGTGGCGACCGGCGCGTTGCAGCACCAGCTTCTCGACAGTGTGGGCGGCGTGCGGACGGTGCGCGCGTTCCGGCTGAACGGGCGTCACGCGCAGCTGCTGGAGCAGCGGTCGCAGGACGCCGTCGATCTCGCGCTGCGCGGTATCCGGCTGGTGACGGGGTTCTTCTCGCGGCTCAACCTCGCCGAGTTCGTCGGCCTGGCGGCGGTCCTGGCGACCGGATTCGTGCTGGTCGACCGCGACGCGGTGAGCATCGGTACGGCGACGGCGGCGGCGCTGTACTTCCACAGCCTGTTCAACCCCATCAACGCCGCGCTCTTCCTGATCGACGAGGCGCAGTCCGCCGGGGCGAGCCTGGCGCGGCTGGTCGGTGTGTCGAACCTGCCGCCGGAGGCCGAGCCCGAGCGGCCCGCCGAGCCGGTGGACGGCTCGGTCAAGGTCGCGTCGCTGAGTCACGCGTACGTGCCGGGGCACCCCGTGCTGAGCGATGTCGACCTGGAGGTACGCAGCGGGGAACGGGTCGCCCTGGTCGGCGCGAGCGGGGCCGGGAAGACCACGCTGGCGAAGCTGATCGCCGGAATCCACCAGCCGTCATCGGGGACGATCGCCCTCGGTGGCGTGGACTCCGGTGAGCTCGGTCCGGCCGGTACGCGGCGGACCGTGGCACTGATCAACCAGGAGGTGCACGTCTTCGCCGGTCCGCTCGCCGACGACCTGCGACTGGCCCGCCCCTCGGCCACCGACGACGAACTGCGCGCCGCGCTGGCCAAGGTCGACGCGCTCTCCTGGGCCGACGCGCTGCCTGAGGGCATCGACACGGTGGTCGGTGAGGGCGGGCACCGGCTCACGGTGACGCAGGCGCAGCACCTCGCGCTGGCCCGCCTCGTGCTGGCCGACCCGCCGGTCTCCATCCTGGACGAGGCCACGGCCGACGCGGGCAGCGCGGGCGCGCGCACGCTGGAGGCGGCGGCCGAGCGGGCGATGGAGGGGCGTACGGGGCTGCTGGTCGCTCACCGGCTGCCGCAGGCGGCGGCCGCGGACCGGATCGTCGTCCTCGACGAGGGCCGCGTCGTGGAGACCGGCACGCACGACGACCTGGTGGCGGCGGACGGCCACTACGCGGCCCTCTGGTCCGCCTGGTCCGCCACCCGCCACCACCCGACCCCAGTCCCAGTCCCCGCACTGTCCGAGCCACCCGCCCCGGTCCCGGACCCGATCCCGGTCCCGCGAACAGCGGTCCCCTGACGGCCTGTTCCGCAACCGCGACCGGGCACCCACCGCCACCTGGCACACCCTCTCCACGCCCCACCGAAGGCCCCCGCACCCCGGGGGCCTTCGGCCATGCCCACGCGACGGTGTAGCCATCAGGACCGTAGTCGGCCGACACAGCCGATCGCCCTGGGCCGTCACGTCGGCCGGTCAGGGCAGCACAGGCCGTTCGGCGTCCGAGCACCCCAGCGATCACAACCGCTACCTGCGAAACCACGAAGCGCTCCCGGCTACGCCACGATCCGGGGCCCACCTGCCACGCCCACTCGACGTTCGGCATACCTCCTCGACTCGCCGAGCGAAGCAGGCGCCTCCCACCCGAGGTTCAGGAAGCCGGGGCGAGGGTGGGCGCGCACGGGCGTCCGCGTCGCACCCCGGGTCGGAGCAGCGCCCGCCCGCTGCGAAGCAGCCGGGCACTGTGCCGCGACCGCAGGCGCCGGGACCCCCGAGCGGGGCGGCTCCGCCCGTACCTCGCGACCCGCGGATCAGACCGCGCGCTGTGAAGCAGCCGCGTCGCCGTGGTTCTTGTGATCGTCCGGTGCCGGAGGGCCTCGCACAGCGCCTCGTGTTCGGGCGCAGGCCGAGAGGGCGAGGGTGCGGCCACCGGGCGAGGCGTACCCGCCACGCGCGCGAAGCCGCGGGGGGATGTGGGGGCACCACGGCGTCGTCGCGCGCGAGCGAAGGGCGGTGGGGCCCGCGCTGTTACGCAGGTCGCCGCCTGCCCGGGGATTTCCTGGGCAGGCGGCGAGCGGTGGTGCTGTGGGGGTGGTCAGGCCTGTTGGCTGATCAGGCTTGCGGGGCGGAGGTCGGTCCAGTGGGTTTCGACGTAGGACACGCAGGCCTCGCGGGTGTCGTCACCGAACGCGGTGCGCCAGCCCGCCGGTACCTCGGCGAAGGCGGGCCACAGCGAGTGCTGGTTCTCCTCGTTGACCAGGACCAGGTAACGGGCCTGCGGGTCCTCGAACGGGTTGGTGGTCATGCGTCACTCCTCATCGACATCACAGCGAACAGCTCCGAGAGCGGCTGTTCCGGGGCGGCTGCCGCATGGCGCAGCAGCCTCTGAAGTTCTTCGGTCAGCTGCTCGGCCTTCGCCTTGCCGAGCAGTTCGGTCGCGTAGATCAGAGCGCAGTGCACCGGGCCGTCGTCGCGCGGCTCGTAGAAGCTGAGCGTCAGCTCCGCCTTCGTCGAGCCGGTGGTCACGACGTCCAGCTGGCCGACCCCGCCCTCCAGTTCGGCGAGTCGCGCCTGCTCGTGGTGGATCACCATGACCTGCGGGCCGGTGGGCGGCAGCCCGGTCGCCCGGACGACATCGTCGAACGGGACGTCCTGCCGGTCCAGCGCGCCGAGCGTCGTCTCCCGTACCCGGGTCAGCAGCTCGGCGAAGGTCGGGTCACCCGCCGTGTCGGTGCGCAGCACCACGGTGTTGAAGAAGCAGCCGACCAGGTCGGCCAGTTGGTCGTCGGTGCGACCGGCGACCATGGTGCCGATCGGCAGGTCGGTGCCCGCTCCGTGCGCGGTGAGCACGGCGGACAGTGCCGAGTGCAGCACCATGAACATGCTGGTGCCAGTCGCCTGGGCCAGCCGGTCCACCTCGGCGTGGAGCTGCTCGTCGAGGGCGAATCCGACGTGGTCGGCGCCTCGGTGTGGCACCGCCGGGCGTGGCCGGTCCGAAGGCAGCGCCAGTTCGGCTGGCAGGTCCGTGAGGGTCCGCTGCCAGTAGGCCAGTTGGCGGCCGCCGACGCTGTCGGGGTCGGTCAGGTCGCCGAGTACCTGGTGGGCCCAGTGGGTGTAGTCGGCGTAGCTCACCGGTAGCGGCGCCCAGTCGGGTTCCTGACCGCGGGTCCTGGCGGCGTAGGCCGTGGTGAGGTCGCGGAACAGGGGGACCACCGACCACTCGTCCACGGCGAGGTAGTGCATGGTCAGCAGGACGGCCTGGGTGCCGTCCGCGCCGGTCAGCAGTCGGGCCCGTACGGGTGGCTGGCGGGTCAGGTCCGGTGCCTGGGCGGCGAGTTCGGTGAGCTTGGCCTCCAGGTCGGTGCAGCGCAGGGCCTCCAGGGCGGGCGGTGCGACGTCGTCCTGGTAGACCGCCCCGTCCCGCTCGGCGAAGACCGTGCGCAGCGGCGCGTGCCGGGCCACCACGTCGCCGAGCGCGGCCGCGAGCGCGTCGGAGTCAAGGCCGCCGCCGGGCGAGCGCAGGACGAGCGCGTGGTCGTAGCCCGCGTGCCGTCGGTACGACGACCACTGCCACCGCTGTACGGGGGCGAGAGGCTGGGCCCCGCCGTCCGCTGGCCGCTCGGCCGGACTGAGCGGGGGCCTGGCGGCCGCCGCCCCCGCCAGCTTCTCGGCGAGACCGGCGACGGTCAGCGCGTCGAACACGTCCCGGATGCTCAGTTCGGCCCCGAAGACGGAACGGATGCGTCCCAGCAGCCGCATCGCCGCCATCGAATGGCCGCCCAGCGCGAAGAAGTTGTCGTGCACGCCGACGTCCGTCAGCTGGAGGATCTCCCCGAACAGCTCGGCCAGCCGGGCCTGCGCGGCCGTGGCCGGGCGGGCGTCGCCGGTCAGTCGCGTCCAGTCGGGCGCGGGCAGCGCCTTGCGGTCCAGCTTGCCGTTGGGGGTCAGCGGCAGCGGGCCGTCCAGCGGCACCACGAGGGCGGGCACCATGTACTCGGGCAGCAGCCCGGCGACATGGGTGCGCAGCGCCCGCGGGTCGAGGGCCGAGGCGTCGCCAGCCGGTGCGGCGTAGCCCACCAGGCGCACGATGTCGCCCGTACGGTCCGGCAGGACGACCGCCTGGCCGACCGTCGGATGCCCGGCGAGCGCCGCCTCGATCTCGCCCAGCTCGATGCGGAAGCCGCGGATCTTCACCTGGGTGTCGACCCGGCCGAGGAAGTCGAGCGTGCCGTCGTGGCGCCACCGGACCCGGTCTCCGGTGCGGTACATCCGGCTGCCAGCAGGCCCGTACGGGTCGGCGACGAACCGCTCCGCGGTCAGCCCGGGCCTGCCGAGGTAGCCGCGGGCCAGGCCGCGCCCGGACACGTACAGCTCACCCGGCACGCCCGGGGGGACCGGGCGGAGACGGTCGTCCAGCACGTAGCAGACCGTGTTGGGGTCGGGGTGGCCGATCGGCACCCGGCCGGTCGGCCTGCCACCCGCCTGGCGGGCGGGCCAGAGCGTGGAGTTCACCGTGGCCTCGGTCAGGCCGTACGCCGCGATCAGGTTGGCCGTGGCGCCGAAGCGCTCGAAGAGGTCCGGTGGCACGGTCTCCGTGCCGACCAGGATGGTCGACCCCTCGGGCAGTTCGCAGCCCGCGGGCAGCGCCGACACCAGCGAGGGCGGCAGGATCATGTGGCTGATCCGCTGGTCCGCCAGGAAGTCGGTGAGCGCGGGTCCCGCGACGCGTGCCTCATCGGAGATGAGGACGAGTCGGCCGCCCTGGCACAGCGCCATCGACAGCTCGAACACGAAGACGTCGAAACCGATCGACGCGAACTGCAGGACCCTGCTGTCGCGTTCCAGGCCCATCCGGTCGACCGCGGTGGCCACCAGGCTGGCGATGCCCTCGTGCGGAACGACCACGCCCTTGGGGCGGCCGGTCGATCCGGAGGTGTAGATCACGTAGGCGGCCTGGTGCAGGCGCACCGGGGGGACGTCCGGCGTGGTCTCGGGCAGCAGGGCGAGTTCGGCGGTGGTCTCGGGCGCGTCGAGCAACACCACGGACGTGCCCGCCACTTCGGGGATCTTCCCGGCCACCGGCTCGGTTCCCACGACGAGGGTGGCTCCGGAGTCCTCGATCATGTAGCGGAGCCGGTCGGCGGGGTGGGCCAGGTCGAGCGGGAGGAACGCGGCGCCCAGCTTGAGTACGGCGAGCACCGTGGCGACCATGTCGGCCGAGCGGGGCACGGCCACGCCGACCACGCTCTCGGCGGCGACCCCGCGCCCGGCCAGCAGCTGGGCGATACGGGACGCGCGGGCGTCCAGCTGGGCGTAGCTGACGGACCTGGCGCCGTCCACGACGGCCACCGCGTCCGGCCGCTCGGCGAGCCGCTGGGCGAACAGCGCGGGCAGCGGGGCCTCGTCGACCGCGCGGGCCGTGGCGTTGAAGCCCTCCAGCACCAACCGCCGTTCGTCGGCGGCGAGTACCTCGGCCTGGGAGACCGGGGCCTCCGGCTCGCTCACCACGGCCGCGACGAGCCGTCGCAGGCGCTCCCCGAGCCGCTCCGCGGTCGCCTGGTCGAACAGCTCGGTGGCGAACTCCAGACGGCAGCCGAGCGCACCCACGTCCCCGTCTCCGTCGACGGCGCCAGCCCCGGCCCCGCCCGCTGGCACCTGCTCGGTGAAGCTGAACACGAGGTCGAACTTGGCCGACTTGATCCGGAACGGCTGGTACTCCACGGCGAGTCCGGGCAGCTCCAGCGCGTCCCCGGTGCGGCTGTGGTAACCCACCATCACCTGGAACAGCGGGTTCCGGGAGAGCGAGCGGGTCGGGTTGAGCCGCTCGACGACGGACTCGAAGGGGACGTCCGCGTGCGAGAACGCGGCGAGGTCGGTCTCCCGGACCCGTGCCAGGAGTTCGGTGAAGCTGGGGTCGCCGCTCAGGTCGGCGCGCAGCACCAGGGTGTTGACGAAGAAGCCGACCAGGTCGTCGAGCGCCTCGTCGCTCCGTCCGGCGATGGGCGAGCCGAGCGGGATGTCCGTTCCGGCGCCCAGCCGGTGCAGCAGCGCGGCGACGGCCGCGTGCACCACCATGAACATGCTGGCGCCGCTCTCCCGGGACAGCCGCTTCAGGCCCCGGTAGGACGTGCCGTCGAACTCGATGTCGAGCTCGGCACCGGTGAAGGACGGACGTGCCGGACGGGGCCGGTCGGCGGGCAGCTCAAGCTCCTCGGGCGCGCCCTCCAACGCCGTGCTCCAGTAGTCCAGTTGCCGGGCGGCCAGGCTCTGCGGGTCGGCCGGGTCACCGAGGAGACGCTGCTGCCACAGCGCGTAGTCGGCGTACTGGACGGGCAGCGGCTCCCAGTGCGGCGCCGTGTCGGACCGCCGGGCGGCGTAGGCCGTGGCGAGGTCGCGCAGGAACGGCCGGTCCGACCACTCGTCGGTGGTGATGTGGTGCAGCAGGGTGACGAGGATGTGGTCGTCGGGCGCGATCTCGATGACGGTCGCGCGCAGCGGCAGTTCGACGGCGAGGTCGAACGGGCGGTTGACGGCGGCGTCGATGAGGGCCGCCGCATCCTCCTCCCGCGCCCGCACCACGTCCACCACGGGCCGCGCCTGCTCAGCGGGCAGGACGCGCTGGAAGGCCTGGCCGTCGCGCTCGGCGAAGACCGTCCGCAGCGCTTCGTGACGGGCTGTCACATCAGCGAGTGCCGCGCGCCACGCGTCCACGTCGAGCGGTCCGCGCAGCCGCATCACCAGCGGGAAGTTGTACGCGGCCGAGGTGCACTCGATCTGCTGGATGACCCACAGCCGCTGCTGGGCGTGCGAGAGCGGCAGCTCGGCGGGCCGCTCACCCGCGGTCAGCGCCGGTCGGTCGGCGGTGGGTGCGCCACTCGCGCGCTCCACCAGCTCGGCGACGGTCGGCGCCTCGAACAGGTCGCGGATCGCGAGTTCCGCCGAGAGGGCGGTACGGGCCCGGCTGATCAGCTTCGTCGCCAGCAGCGAGTGGCCGCCGAGGTCGAAGAAGTCACTGTCGATGCCCACGCTGCCCTCGGGGAGTCCGAGTACCTCGGCGAAGAGCGCGCAGAGCGTCTCCTCACGGGGCGACCGGGGCGGGCGGCTGCTGCTCGACCCGGTGAAGTCGGGGGCGGGCAGGGCCTTCACGTCCAGCTTTCCGTTGACGGTCAGCGGGAGCGCCTCGACCGGCACCAGCGCGGCCGGGACCATGTAGTCCGGCAGCCCGGCCTTCAGGTGCTCGCGCAGCGACGCGAGCAGCCGCTCGCCCGCCGTGTCGGCCTCGCCCTCGCTCTCGCCCAGTACGGCAGGGTCCGTCGGCACGACGTACCCGACCAGGCGCTTGGAGCCGGCGCGCTCCGCCACCACGACCGCCGCGTGCGCGATCTCGGGATGTGCGGCCAGCGCGGAAGTGATCTCGCCCAGTTCGATCCGGTAGCCGCGGATCTTGACCTGGTCGTCGGTGCGGCCGAGGAAGTCGATGAGACCGTCCGGACGCTGGCGTACGAGGTCGCCGGTCCGGTACATCCGCTCGCCGGGCTCGCCGAACGGGTCCGCCACGAAGCGCTCCGCCGTCAGCCCGGGCCGGTCGTGGTAGCCGCGGGCCAGGCCGGTCCCGGCGATGTACAGCTCGCCGGGGCTGCCGGGCGGGACCGGGCGCAGCATCGCGTCGAGCACGTACGCCCGGGTGTTGCGGATCGGCATACCGACGGTGGGGGTGGCGCTGTCCGTGGTGGAGCCGCCGAGTGTGTTGATGGTGTACTCGGTCGGCCCGTACAGGTTGTAGCCGTAGGTGCCGTCGGTGCGGCGCAGCCGCGTCCACACCGCGTCGGAGACGGCCTCGCCGCCGAGCAGTACCAGCGCGGGCCGGTGGCGGCCCGCCTCCTGGTCCTCCTCGAGCAGGCCCTCCTCGATGAGCAACTGGGCATAGGTGGGCGTGACGTTGACGACGTCGACACGGTGCTCGTCGCAGTAGGCGACCAGCGCCTCGGCGTCGCGGCGCAGGTCCTCGTCGCAGATGTGCACCTCGTGGCCCTCGACGAGCCAGAGCAGCTCCTCCCAGGACATGTCGAAGGCGAAGGACACGGTGTGGGCGATACGCAGCCGCCGTCCGCCCGCCGCCGCGATCGCCGGGTCGAATATCTCCCGCTGGTGGTTGAGCTGCATGTTGGTCAGGCCCCGGTACGGCGTGACGACGCCCTTGGGGCGGCCGGTCGATCCGGAGGTGTAGATGACGTACGCGGGGTGCTCCAGGCGGCCCGGCACACCGTGCGCGAACGCGGGCCGCTCCGCGTCCGTGACCTCCCCGGGCGGCAGGTCGGCCAGCTCCGCCGTGACGGCCGCGTCGTCGAGCTGCACCTCGGGCGCCAGGGCGCCGGAGTCAGCGCGCAGCGTCGGCGCGACGGCCGTCGTCGAGAGCAGGCACAGCGGACCGGTGTCCTCGACCATCAGCCGCAGCCGGTCGGCGGGGTGGTCCAGGTCGAGCGGCAGATACGCGGCGCCGGTGCGCAGTACGGCGAACAGCGCCACGACCATCTCGATCGAGCGGGGCAGAGCCAGCGCGACGACCTTCTCCGGGCCCGCGCCGCGCGCGAGGAGCAGCCGGGCCAGCCGGTTGATCCGCGCATCCAGTTCGGCGTAGGTCAGGGTGCGGTCGCCGAACACCAGCGCCGTCGTGTCCGGAGTGTGGGCCGTCTGGATGGCGAGCAGGTCGGCGATCGTCTCGTCGGTCACCGGGTGGCGGGTGTCGGCCCGTTCGGCGGCCAGCGCGGCGCGCTCTTCGGGCAGCAGCAGGTCGACGTCGTGGGTGCGGACGGCGGCCTTGGCTCCGGGCGTGAGGGCGTCGGCGGCGAGGGCGGCGGCGGCGAGGGCGGCGGCCAGCCGCTCCAGGACGGTCGTGAAGCGGGTGAGGATCTTCGTCGCGTCGTCGGCGTCGAACAGGTCGGGCCGGGCCGCCAGGGTCACCCGTAGCCGGGTCTCGGGGGTGACGATCAGGGTGAGCGGGAAGTGGGTGCCGTCCACGTTGGACACGTCGGCGATGCCGTGCCGCTGGCTGAGCGCGGCAGCCCGGTCCTCGCCGTCGGCCGAGCGGAGCACGAACAGCGTGTCGAAGAGCCGCCGGTGGCCGGTCTCCTGCTGCAACGCGCCGAGGCCCACATGCTCGTACGGCATGACGGCCGCGCGCTCGGACTGCATCCGGCGCAGCAGGTCCACCAGCGTCTCGCCGGGGGCGAAGGCGACCCGGGTCGGCACGGTGTTGAGGAACATGCCGATGACCCGCTCGACGTCCGGGAGGTCGGTGGGCCGTCCGGCGACCGCCGTGCCGAAGGCGACATCGCTCCGGCCCACCACGGCCGACAGGACGAGGCCCCAGGCGGCGTTCAGCACGGTGTTGAGGGTGAGTCCGTGGCGGCGGGCGAGCGCCCGCAGCCTGTCACTGGTGTCCTGCTCCAGCACCGCGTCGAAGTCGGCCGGGATCACCGGTTCGCCGTCGCGACCGGCTGGTGCCACCAGGGTCGGCTCGTCGAATCCGGCGAGCGCCGTGCTCCAGGCCGCCAGGGCGGCCGTGTGGTCCTGCTCGTCCAGCCAAGCCAGGTAGTCGCGGTAGGAGCCCGCGGGCCGCAGCCCGGTGGCGTCACCGGCGCGCTCGTACAGCGTGAACAGCTCTTCCAGGAACAGCCAGGCGGACCAGCCGTCCCACAGGATGAGGTGGTGGGTGACGACGAGCTTGTCCCGGCCGCCGGGCAGCCGGATCAGCAGCAGTCGGCACAGCGGCGGTGCGGCGAGGTCGAAGCGCTGCTGGCGGTCGGCTGCCAGCAGGGCGTCGACGCGCGCCTGCTGGTCGGCGGCGGCCACCTCGGAGAGATCGACCTCGGTGAGCGGGATCTCGGCCCCGTCCACGATGAACTGCACGGGCCCTGGCAGGCCCTCGCTGGTGAACCCGGCGCGCAGGCCGGTGTTCCGGGCGAGCAGGGTACGGGAGGCCGCCCGCAGCCGGTCGGCGTCGACCCGGCGGTCCATGTCCAGGGTCTCCTGGGACAGGTAGACGTCCAGGGTTCCCACGTCGTAGCTGGCGTGGAAGTACATGCCCTCCTGGAGGGGCGAGAGGGGCCAGATGTCGGCGACCGGGAGTCCCCCGGCCGTCTGGGCCACCTGGTCCTGCTCCTCCTGGGTGAGCACGAGCCCGCCCAGCGGCTTGGCGGGCGCCGGGGATGCCGGGGTTGCCTCGGGGCCGGAGGAGGCGGCGGTGGAGGCGGCGACGAGCTGGTCGAGCAGGGCTTGCAGGGCCGGGTCGACGGTGTCGCCCGACTGCTGGGCCAGCATGGCCTGGAGGGCGGCCGCGGCCTGCCCGGCGTCCGCCGCGGCCACCGTCACGCCCGGCGCGGCGGCTTCGCCGACGGGCTCGGCGGGCTCGGCAGGCTCGGCAGGGACCGCTTCGGTCCTGGCGATGGCGGCGAGCGCGGCCGGAGTACGGCTCGCGAAGACGTCGCGCGTGGTGATCGTCAGTCCCTTCTCCCGGGCCTGGGTGGCCACGGCGATGGAGGTGAGGCTGTCACCGCCCAGCACGAAGAAGTCGTCGTCCGCGCCGACTTCGCGCAGCTTGAGTACGGCGGCGAACACCTCACAGAAGGCGCGCTCGCGGTCGTCGCGCGGCGCGCGGCCGCCGGTCACGGCTGCCTGCACGGGGGCGGGCAGGGCGCTTTGGTCCAGCTTTCCGCTGGGCGTCAGGGGCAGTTCCGACAGGATCACGAGGGCGGACGGCACCATCGTCGCGGGCAGCGCGTCGCTCAGCGCCGCGCGCAGGACGTCGGCGTCCAAGGCGTCGGCGGGCGCCTCCGGCAGGCGTACCGCGTAGCCGACGAGTGCGCCGTCCCGTACGGTCACGGCTGCGGCCGCGACGCCCGGCTGGGCCGCCAACGCGGCCTCGATCTCGCCGAGTTCGATGCGGTTGCCGCGTACCTTCACCTGGCGGTCGGTACGGCCGAGGTACTCGATCGCCCCGTCCGCACGCCGTCGTACCAGGTCGCCGGTCCGGTACATCCGCTCCCCCGGCATGCCGTACGGATCGGCCACGAACCGGTCGGCGGTCAGGGCGGGGCGGTCGTGGTAACCGCGGGCCAGCTGGACCCCGGCGAGGTAGAGCTCACCGGGTACGCCGTCGGGGACCCGGCGCAGGAAGGGGTCCAGGACATGCAGGCGGGTGTTCCAGACCGGGTGCCCGATCGGGACCGCCAGCTCGTCGCCGCCCTCGTAGGGGAACCAGGTGACGTCCACGGCCGCCTCGGTGGGCCCGTACAGATTGTGCAGCGGCACCGGGCCGCCGTGCGCACGGCGTGAGGTCAGCTCCCACCAGCGCCGGGCCACGTCGCCGGTGAGCGCCTCGCCACTGGCGAAGACCCGGCGCAGGCTCGCGGCCCAGTCCCCGGCGCCTGGCTGGTCCGCGGAGGCCTCCATCGCCTGGACGAACGCGGCCAGCATCGAGGGCACGAAGTGCAGCGTCGTGACGCGCTCGGCCCGGATCAGCTCGGCCAGGTAGGCGGGGTCCCGGTGGCCGTCCGGCCGGGCGAGTACCACCGTGGCGCCTTCCACGAGGGCCCAGAAGAACTCCCACACCGACACGTCGAAACTGGACGGCGTCTTCTGCAACACCCGGTCGTCAGCGGCGAGTCCGTACTGGCCCTGCATCCAGGCGAGCCGGTTGACGATCGCCCGGTGTGTGACCACCACGCCCTTGGGGCGGCCGGTGGATCCTGAGGTGTAGATCAGGTAGGCGGGGTGGTCGGGGTCCGCGGGGGTGACCGGCAGGGCGGGGAGGTCCGTGACGTCCGCGAGGTCGTCGAGTACGAGCCGCTCGAGCCCGGCCGCCTCAGGGAGCCGCCCGGCCACCGCGGACGTGGTCACGACGGTCCGCGCGCCCGAGTCGGCGAGCATGAACGCCACCCGGTCCGCGGGGTAGTCCGGATCGACGGGCAGATAGGCGGCACCCGACTTGAGTACGCCCAGCAGCGCGACCATCAGTTCGGCCGAGCGCGGCACGGCGACCGCGACGAACCGCTCCGGGCCCGCGCCGCTGGCCCGCAGCCGCCGGGCCAGCAGTTCGGCGCGCCGGTCGAGTTCGGCGTACGACAGGGTGCTGCCGGCGAAGACCACCGCGTCGGCGTCCGGCGTGCGGGCGGTCTGCGCGGCGAAGAGGGAGGCGAGGGTCGCGTCGGGCACGGGGCGCGCGGTGGCGTTGAGCGCGCCCAGGCGCTCGTGCTCGCGCGGGGAGAGCAGGTCGAGTTGGGCGATGCGCTGGTCGGGTTCGGTCACCACGGTCCACAGCAGCGACTCGAAGCGTCTGGCGATGGCCGCCACCGCGAGTTGGCTGAGCCGTGCGGCGTCGTGCTTGAAGCGCAGGGCCAGTGCCCCGGCAGGCAACGTTTGCCCGTTAAGGAGCGGCGTCCGGTGCGTGCTCTCGGCGTGCCGGGTGCGAGCCCTCGTACTGGATGTACTTGGGCTTGTGCCCGGTGCGCCGAGAGTGCGTGCCGGGCGTCGCGACGGGGCGAACGTTGCCTGTTGGGGCACTGGCTGCTCGCCGGGGTGGATGATCAGGGCCAGCGGGTAGTGCACGGCGTCGAAGACCTCGACGCTGGTGATGCGCGGCGCGTCCGCGTCCGCATCGGCGGGCTCTTCGGTCGGGTAGTTCTCGAACACCACCAGGGTGTCGAAGAGTTCACCGCCGCCGGTGAGTCGCTGGATGTCGGCGAGTCCGAGGTGCTGGTGGTCCAGGAGCCCAGCGTGCTCGTCCTGCACCCGCTGCAGCAGCTCGGTGAGCGAGTCGTCCGGCCGCGTCCGCACCCGTGCGGGCACGGTGTTGATGAACAAGCCGACGGCGGAGTCCAGGCCGTCGACCTCGGTGGTGCGGCCGGACACGGTGGTGCCGAACACCACGTCCGAGCCACCGGTGAGTCCGCCGATGAGCAGGCCCCAGACGCCGTGCAGCACGGTGCTCAGGGTGAGGCCGTGGGTGCGCGCGTACGTGGCCAGGTCCGCGGTGAGTCCCTCCGGCAGCCGGACGTCGATGTGCTCGGGGCGGGCGGGTGCCGCCCCGCCCTGACCCGCGTCGCCGCTCGGCGCGATCAGCCGGGTGGGTCCCTCGAGTCCGGCCAGCGCCTCGCGCCAGGCGTCGCGGGCGGCGTCCCGGTCCCGGTCGGCGAGCCAGGCCAGATACGAGTACGGGGCGGGCGGGGCCGGGAGCTCCGCGCCTCGGTAGGCGGCGAGCAGTTCGCGCAGCAGGACCGTCACCGACCAGCCGTCGGCGATGATGTGATGCAGCGTCAGCAGTAGGCGGTGGTGCTGCCCGTCGCGGATCAGCGTGGCCCGCAGCAGCGGCGGCCGTGCGAGGTCGAACCCTTCGGCCCGGTCGGCGCGCAGCTGTTCGTCCAGCGCGCCGTCGGCCGTCGCGTCGTCGGCCGACCCGTCCCCCGCCAGCTGCACCTCACGCCACGGCAGCGTGACGTCGTCGGCCAGCCGCTGGACGACCTCGCCGCCCGGAAGCTGGGTGAACGACGCGCGCAGCAGCGGATGCCGGTCGAGTAGCGTCTGCAGGGCGCCCCGCAGCCGGTCGGCATCGACGGGTCCGGCGAGGTCGAGGAGTTCCTGGACCACATACAGGTCGGCGGCCTCGGCGTCGAACCGCGCGTGGAAGAAGAAGCCTTCCTGAAGCGGGGACACCGGCAGCGCGGCCTCATCGAGGACGCTCACATCCGGCCGCACCGGTCCTGGGCCTTCGCCGGGCGCGGCGGTGCCCGCCACGCTGGCGAGCGCCGCCACCGTACGGCGCCGGAACACCTCGCGCGGGGTGAGCGTCAGACCGGCCTCGCGGGCGCGGTTGACGAGCTGGATCGCGACGATGCTGTCGCCGCCGAGCTCGAAGAAGCTGTCGTGTACGCCGACCACCGGCAGGCCGAGCACCTCGGCGAACAGCCCGGCGATTACGGCCTCTTCGGGGGTCGTGGGCGGGGCGTCTCCGGCTGTGGCCGTCCACTGGGGCTCGGGGAGCGACCGGGTGTCGAGCTTGCCGTTGGGGGTCAGCGGGAGCGGGCCGTCCAGGATGACGACGGCCGACGGTGCCATGTAGTCCGGCAGGGTGTCCGCCACGCTGGCGCGTGCCGTCGCGACGGCCGCCGCGGTGTCGTCCGTACCGGCCTCGCCCACCAGGTAGGCGACCAGGCGGTGCACGCCACGGTGGTCGTCGCGTACCAGGACGGCGGCCTGGGCGATGCCCGGGCAGGCCATGAACGCGCTCTCGATCTCGCCCGGTTCGATTCGGTGGCCGCGGATCTTGAGCTGGCCGTCGGCGCGGCCGAGGAACTCCAGGTTGCCGTCGGCGCGCCAGCGGACGCGGTCACCGGTGCGGTACATCCGCGCGCCGGGTGCGCCGAACGGGTCGGCGACGAAGCGCTCCGAGGTCAGTCCGGCGCGCCCGAGGTAGCCGCGGGCCAGTCCGCGCCCGGCGACGTACAGCTCGCCCTCGACGCCCACGCGGACCGGGCTCAGCGCCGAGTCCAGTACGTAGCAGCGGGTGTTGGGGTCGGGGCGGCCGATCGGTACCGGGCCCTGCCAGTTGGGGTCCGCGGGCCACAGCGTGGAGTTGACGGTGGCCTCGGTCAGGCCGTAGGCGACGACGACTCGCAGGCGTCCGGCCCAGCGGGCGATGAGTTCGCCGGGCACCGCCTCGGTGCCGACCACGAGCACCGCGCCCTCGGGGAGTTCGCAGTCCTGCGGCAGCGCCGCGACCAGCGACGGCGGCAGGATCATATGGGTGGCCTGGTGTTCTTCGATGTACTCGGTGAGGGCGGGCCCGGCGACCCGGCGCTCGGCGGGGACCACGATGACGGTGCCGCCGACGCACAGGGACATGATCAGGTCCCAGACCGTCACGTCGAAGCCGACGGAGGCGAACTGCACGACGCGGCTGGTGGCGTCGATGCCGATCCGGTCGGTGGCGGTCGCGATCAGGCTGCCGACGCCGTCGTGGGTGACGACGACTCCCTTGGGGCGGCCGGTGGAACCCGAGGTGTAGATGACGTACGCGGCCTGGTCGAGGACGACCGGCAGGCCGGGCCGGGCGCTGTCGGCCGAGGCGAGCGCCGCGAGCGTGGCCGCGTCGTCGATCAGTACGCGCTCGACTCCGGGGATCTCGGGCAGCTCGGCGGCGAGTTCGCCGGTGGTGACGACGGCCCGGGCGCCCGCGTCGGAGAGCATGTAGGCGAGGCGGTCCTGCGGGTGGTCGGCGTCCAGAGGCAGATACGCGGCTCCCGCCTTCATCACCGCCAGCAGGCAGCTGACCAGTTCGGGCGAGCGCGGCAGCGCGACGGCGACGATGTCCTCGGGGCGCACCCCGCGGGCGATGAGGTGGTGTGCCAGCCGGTTCGCGGCGGCGTCGAGTTCCGCGTACGACAGCTCGCGGTCCTCGCAGACGAGCGCGACGGCGTCCGGCGTGTGCCGCACCCGCTGTTCGAAGGCGGCGGGCCAGGACAGTTCGGGGACTTCGCGGGGCGCGGACCCGAACTCTTCGAGCAGCTCGGCTCGTTCAGTGGCGGACACCAGCGCGATGTGCGCCAGGGGCTGGTCCGAGTCGGCCGCGAGTGCGTCCAGGAGCAGCAGGAAGCGGCGCTCGTGGTCGGCGAGTGTCTGGGGGTCGCAGGCGTCGGCGTCGGCGTCGAGGTCGATACGGAGGCCGTCGCTGTCGCCGGTCTCGGTGAAGCTGATGGCCAGGTCGCTGACCGGTCCGAGCCACAGCGGGTGGAGTTCGGCCCGATGGTCGCCGAAGCGCAGGTCACCGGCGCGCGGCAGGACGTTGACCGTCGGGCCGACCAGCTCCGGGACTCCGTCGACGAGGCCCAGATCTCTGGCCAGGTCCTCGGCGCGGTAGCGCCCGTGGGCGACGGCCCCGGTGATCTCCTGGTCCACGGCCGCCACGAGCGCGGCCATGGTCATCTCGCCGCGGACCGCCAGGCGCAGCGGAAGGACGTTGGAGGCCATGCCGGGTACGTCCCGCGCCGCGGCGTCCAGCCGGGCCGCGACCGGCAGGCCGAGTACGAGGTCGCGCTCGCCGGTGACCCGGTGCAGGTAGGCGGCGACGGAGGCGACCAGCAGGCGGGACGTCTTGGCCCCCACGCGGCGGGCCGCGTCATCCAGCCGGGCCGCGCGGCCCGGCGATAGCTCGACCGTGCGCCGTAGCCGTCGGGTCATGGGTGTGGCGGAGCGCTCGACCAGGCGGACGGGCTCGGGGCGGTCGGCCAGCCGGTCCAGCCAGTACGCGCGGTCGGTGCCGGACTGAGGGGACGCGCGGTAGGCGAGGTCGGAGTCGACGAACCGGGACAGCGCCCAGTCGCGCGCGGGGGGCGCGTCGGCGGCGGGGGTGCCGCCCAGGGTGTAGAGCTCGCCCGCGCGACGGGTGATCAGGGCTACGCCCATGCCGTCGAGCACGATGTGGTGGTAGCGCTGATACCACAGGACGCGGTCGTCAGCGACGCGGAGCAGCGCGTGTCCGAACAGCGGGCCGTCCGCGAGGTCGAGGGGCCGGGTGCGGTCGGCGTCCATCCAGTCCGCCGCCGCGGCGCTCGGGTCGGGCTCGCCGCGCAGGTCAACCAGCGGGACGTGGACGGGGAACGGCGTGGGCGTCTGCCGTGCTCCCCTGCCCTCGGGGCTGATCCGTACGTGCAGGCACTCCGCCTCCTCGACCGCCTGCCGCACCGAGGCGGCCAGGCGGTCGAGGTCGGTGTCGCCCCACAGTTCCAGGGAGAACGCGATGTGGAAGACCGAGCTGTCGGGCTCGATCTGCTGAGCCAGCCAGATGCCGGTTTGGGCACCGGTCACGGGGGTCCCCAACTGGGGTATCCCGGACGCGGATGTCCGGTCGGACTCGGCCTCGCGCATGGTTCGGTTCGCCTTCCCTGGTCGTACGTTCAGCGGTGGTGCGGTGAGATAGGGGCTCTGTGAGCCGTTACTTGATGGGCTTCAGCAGCGGCTCGATCTCTTCGATCGCGTAGGGGATCGAGAGGACCGTGTTGAAGGAGAACGCCGCGCCGACATCCGGGTCCTGGTAGGGCACGAACAGGTCGCGCTTCTCCTGGGAGACCTTCAGCTTCTTGTACAGCGGCTCGGCCTTGATGCGGTCGTTGGCCTCGGTGCTGGAGGTGACCCAGACGAGCCGGTCGGTGTCGAGTACGTCCAGCTTCTCGGCGCTCAGCTCAGCGACGTTCCAGCCCGGCTTGGCCAGCTTGTCAATCTCGGGGTTGAGCTTGAAGCCGAGCTCGGAGAAGAAGATCGCCTTGGGGTCGGTCTTGGTGAAGCCCGAGTACTTGCCCGCCTCGAAGCTGTCCGCGACGGCCAGGGTCTGCTTCGCGTACTCGGGGTGCTTGTCGCGTACGGCCTTGAACTTGGCGTCGATGTCCGCGATCTTCTTCTTGGCCTCGTCCTCCTTGCCGAGGGCCTTGCCGATCTGCTGGGTCATGGTCTGCCACGGCGCCGCGTAGTCGGCGTGGTCCTTGGGCTGCGCCACGACCTTGGCGATCTTGGAGAGCGTGTCGTACTGCTCCTTCTTCATGCCCGAGTACTGGGCGATGATCAGATCCGGCTTGAGGGCCGCGATCTTCTCCATGTTGTACTCGTCACGCTCGCCGACGATCGTGGGCTTGTCCGAGCCCCACTTGTCCTTGGCCCAGGGCCACTTGCCGTACGGGTCCTCCTTGAACCAGTCCACCGCGCCGACCGGCTTGACGCCGAGCGCGAGCACCGCGTCCTGGTCGGACAGGCCGAGGGTGACGACCTTCTTCGGCTCTTCCTTGATCTCGGTGCTGCCGTACTTGTGCTCGACCGTGACCGGGAAGGCCTCGGACCCGGCACTCTCCTTGGCCTTGCCGGCCGACTTCGTGTCGTTCTTCGCATCGTCATCGTCGGAGCCGCTGCCGCAGGAGCTCAGGGCAAGCGTGGCGGCGACGGCGAGCGCCACGCGGGGGACATGTCTGACGTACTTGCTCAGCGCGGGGCTGCGGCGGGTGCCAACGGACACGGGTGTTTCCTTTCACGGGGGTTGATCAGGTCGATCAGGTTGATCAAGTGGCTCTGGCGAAACGAGCGGGGGCAGCTTAGAGGGCGGTGCTGATCTCGTCAGCGGCGAGGCGCGGCTGGCTCGACGCGGGCTGCTGGCCGCGCTCCACGATCGAGTCGAGGATCTCTCCTACCCGGACCGCGGTGTTGGACAGCAGGGACGAGGTGATGCCGTGGGTGTGCTCGGTGCCGCCCTGGAGGTAGATGCCACACCGCAGTTCGGCGTCGGTCGCGAGTCGGTAGTCGCGTCCGACGCGGACCCGCCCCTGGTCGTCGCGGTGGCAGCGCTCGCCGACCTCACCGAGGATCCCGAGGGCGTCGGCGGACTGGTAGCCGGTGGCGTAGACGACCACGTCGGCGTCGAGCGGGGTGCGTTCGCCGGTGACCAGGGACTCGACGGTCGCACGGACCTTGTCCGGCGTCTCGACGACGTCGGTGAGGCGGGACACGTTGAGGAAGCGGAGCCGCTCCGAGCCGAGGACCTTCTCGCGGTACGCCTGGCGGTACAGGTCGTCGATCAGGTCGATGTCCACCACGGCGTAGTTGGTGTTGCCGTGGTAGTCCATCAGCTTTCGCTTGATCTCGTCCGGCGCGGTGAAGTAGTCGTCCACCGCGTCGGGGTCGAAGATCCGGTTGGCGAAGCTGCTGTCGTCCGCCGGGCTGTAGCCGTAGCGGGAGAATACGGCACAGACCTCGGCATTGGGGAAGCGGCGCCGCAGGAAGGCCACGTTCTCCGCGGCGCTCTGACCGGCACCGACCACCACGAAACGGGACGGTTCAGACTCGTCGAGCGCGTCCACCTTGGACAGCAGCTCGGAGTTGTGCCAGATCCTCTCCGTCCGCTCGACGCCGTCCGGCATCCGCGGCCGCAGGCCGGTGCCGACGACGAGGTTGCGGGCCCGGTGGACCACGGTCTCCTGGCCCGAACGGGCCGTCACATCCACGTACTCCACGACCCCGTCGCGTACGACGGGCCGTACGGCGACGACTTCGTGCCCGTACGACACCATGTCGTCGACCTGGGCCGCGGCCCACTCGAAGTAGTCGTGGAACTCGACGCGCAGCGGGAAGAGGCTCTTGCCGTTGACGAAGTCGACCAGCCGCCCCTTGCTCTGGAGATAGCACAGGAAGCTGAACTCGCTCGACGGGTTGCGCAGGGTGACCAGGTCCTTGAGGAAGGACACCTGCATCGTGGCGTCGTCGATCAGCATGCCTCGGTGCCAGCCGAAGCGCGGTTGCCGCTCGAAGAAGTGAGCGGTGACCGCCTCCTGCCTGCCGACGCGTGCGTTGTGCTCACTGAGCGCTATCGCCATGGCCACATTGGACGGCCCGAAGCCAATTCCTATGAGGTCGTGGGTCGGTGGTGCGTCGTCAGGAAGAGCCGGTGACATGTCACTCCCATCTGGGGGGCGATTGGAACTTAGGCAAAGCTAACCTAATCCTGTGCGCCTGTCGACGTTGCAAACTTAGGTAAGCCTTGCTTTACTATTCCGGTCCATCGCTGCACCTGAGGAGGAACCCTATGCGGGTCGTCATGTTCGGTTATCAGACCTGGGGACATCGCACCCTGCGCGCTCTCCTGGACTCCGAGCACGACGTGGTGCTGGTGGTGACCCACCCCAAGAGCGAGCACGCGTACGAGAAGATCTGGAGTGACTCGGTCGCCGACCTCGCCACCGAGCACGGTGTGCCCGTACTGATCCGCAACCGCCCGGACGACGAGGAACTGTTCAGCCGGCTCAAGGAAGCCGACCCGGACATCATCGTGGCCAACAACTGGCGGACCTGGATTCCGCCGCGCATCTTCGGCCTGCCCCGGCACGGCACGCTGAACGTGCACGACTCGCTGCTGCCCAAGTACGCGGGCTTCTCACCGATCATCTGGGCGCTGATCAACGGTGAGCGTGAAGTGGGCGTCACCGCGCACATGATGGACGACACACTCGACGCCGGTGACATCGTCAAGCAAGCGGCGGTGCCGGTCGAGCCGACCGACACGGCCACGGATCTGTTCCACAAGACCGTCGACCTGATCGCCCCGGTCACCACCGGCGCGCTCGACCTCATCGCGTCCGGGCACACGGACTTCACCCCGCAGGACCGGTCGCAGGCGACCTTCTTCCACAAGCGGGCCGCCGAGGACATCCGCATCGACTGGAACTGGCCCGCCGAGGACCTGGAACGCCTGGTGCGCGCTCAGTCCGCCCCGTACCCCAGCGCGTTCACCCACCACAAGGGCAAGCGCCTCGAGATCGTGTCGGCCCGCGTGTCCGAGGGCCGTTACGGCGGCACGCCCGGCCGCATCTTCTACCGCGAGGACGACGGCGTGGTCATCGTCGCCGGAGCCGACGCACGCACCGGCCGCAACCACGGCCTGGCGATCACCCGGATACGTACCGAGGACGGCGAGGAACTGCCAGCGACCGACTACTTCACGTCGATGGGCGGCTACCTCACCGGCCACCCCTGATGGTCGAGGACCCGGCCGCCGCCCCGCGCCCCACCAGCGTGCTCGACCTCAACGCCTACCTGATGTACACGATGGGCAAGGCCGCCCGTCGCAGCATCACGGAACGGCTGACGGCGCGGGGGCTGCGGCTGTGGCACGCGACCGTGCTGGACTTACTCGCCGAACTCGGCCCGCAGTCCAAGGGGGACCTGGCGACGCGCCTGGACATGCACCCCAGCGACCTCGTCAAGATCGTGAACGACCTGACCAAGACGGGCTGGGTCACCTGCACCCGGGACACGCTCGACCGCCGCCGTATCGAGGTCGCCCTGACCTCGGACGGCCGCGCCGCGCTGGCCTCGCTGAGCGCCGACATCTCCTCCGTCGACGACGACCTCCTGGCCCCGTTGACGGAGGCGGAACGCAGCCAACTCGGCACACTGCTCCGCCGCCTGCGTTCGGCCCAGCGGGCCTAGCGGGAAGCGCAGGCATAGGTGTCCGTGTCATGCGGGCCGGGCGATCGTGACGATCGCCCGGCTCGCATGACACCTACCCCCGGTACGCCTCCAGGAGCCGCAGCCACACCTCGCTGATCGTCGGAAACGCGGGCACGGCATGCCAGAGCCGGTCGATCGGCACCTCGCCGCTGACCGCGATGGTCGCCGCGTGCAGCAGTTCACCGACGCCGGGGCCGACGAAGGTCGCGCCGAGCAGGACCTCCCGGTCGAGGTCGACGAGCATGCGGGCCTGCCCCCGGTAGCCGCGCCCGTACAGGCTCGCGCCCGCTACCGAGCCCAAGTCGTAGTCGACGGCGCGGACCCGGTGCCCGGCCGCCACCGCTTCGGCGTGGGTCGGGCCGACGGCCGCTACCTCCGGATGGGTGAAGACGACCTGGGGTACGGCGGCGTGGTCGGCGGTCGCGGCGTGCGCGCCCCACGCGTCCGACTCCAGGATGGGTACGCCCTGCGCGCGGGCCACGATCGCGGCCCCGGCGATCCGTGCCTGGTACTTGCCCTGGTGGGTGAGGAGCGCCCGGTGGTTGACGTCGCCCACCCCGTACAGCCAGGTGCTGCCCTCGACCCGGCAGCTGTCGTCGACGCTCAGCCAGGTGCCCGGCGTGAGCCCGACGGTGTCCAGGCCGATGTCGTCGGTGCGCGGGGCACGTCCGGTGGCGAAGAGGACCTCGTCGGCCTCGACCATGTCGCCGTTCTCCAGGGTGAGCGTGACCGTGTCCGAGGCGCGCGAGACCGCCGTCACCGAGGTCTCGGTCCGTACGTCGGCACCTGCCTCGCGCAGTGCCTCGGCGACCAGCTCCCCGGCGAACGGCTCCATCCTCGGCAGCAGCCCCGGGCCGCGTACCAGCAAGGTGACCTGCGAGCCGAGCGCCTGCCAGGCCGTGGCCATCTCGGTGCCGACGACCCCGCCGCCGACCACCGCGAGCCGCCTCGGCGCCTGATGAGCGCTGGTCGCCTCGTGGCTCGTCCAGACCTTGGCGCCCTTGACGCCGGGGAGGTCAGGCACCACGGCGCGGCTGCCCGTGCACACGGCGACCGCGTGCCGGGCCGTGAGCACATGGTGGTCGCCCTCCGGGCTGGTGACCGCGACCCGTTTGGGTCCGGTGATGCGGCCGTGGCCTCGGTAGATCCGTACGCCGACGGAGTCGAGCCAGCCCACCTGGCCGTCGTCCTTCCAGTGCGAGGTGACGCGGTCCCGGTGTCCGAGTACCGCGCCCGCGTCCAGCGGGCCCTGGACGGTCCCGCTGAGGCCCGGCACCGCGCGGGCCTCAGCGCGGGCGATGGCCGGGCGCAGGAGCGCCTTGCTCGGCATACAGGCCCAGTACGAGCAATCGCCGCCGATCAGGTCGCTCTCCACGACGGCCGCGCTCAAGCCCGCGGCGCGGGCGCGATCGGCCACGTTCTCGCCGGTCGAGCCCGCTCCGATCACGATGACGTCGTACGCGACGGGCGGTGGGTGTCCGGGGGTGTGTCCCGGTGCGTGGTCCGGTGCGTGGTCCGGTGCGTGGTCCGGTGCGTGTTCCTGTCCGTATCGCTGTCCCATATCAGCCAGTCTTGCTGGAGGTGTGCGGCACGGCCACAGGGGGCAGCCGGACCAGTGTCCCGGAATAGGGACAACGCCCCGCGGGGTTGTGCGGGGCACACGACGTAGTCGCCCGGAAGAGGTAGGAAGCTGTGAGCACCCAGGAACTCACCAAGGACAATTTCGACGCGATCGTGTCGGAGAACGACTTCGTCGTGATCGACTTCTGGGCGGAGTGGTGCGGCCCCTGCCGCCAGTTCGGCCCGGTCTACGAGGACGTCTCCGAGCGCCACCCCGACGTGGTCTTCGGCAAGGTCGACACCGAGGCACAGCCCGAGCTGGCGCAGGCCTTCGGGGTCCAGTCGATCCCGACGCTGGCGGTCATCAGGGACCAGGTGGCGATCTTCGCGCAGCCCGGCGCGCTGCCCGAGTCCACGTTGGAGGACGTGATCGGGCAGGCCCGCAAGGTGGACATGGACGAGGTCCGTAAGGCGATCGCCACGGAGCAGAAGGAGCAGAGCGAGAAGGGCCAGCAGCAGGAAGGCTGAGAGCCTGAGCCCTCAGCGCTCCAGTACGAGGGCGAGGCCCTGGCCGACGCCGATGCACAGCGCGGCCAGGCCCGTCCCCGAGCCCGCCGCCGCGAGCTGGTGCGCGACCGAGCCCGCCAGCCTGGCCCCGGACGCGCCGAGCGGGTGCCCGATCGCGAGGGCGCCGCCGCGCGGGTTGACCACGGACGGGTCCAGGTCCGGCCACTCGGCGAGGCAGCCGAGCGACTGCGCGGCGAAGGCCTCGTTCAGCTCGAAGGTGGCCAGGTCGGCGAAGGACCGCCCGGCCTTGGTCAGGGCGCGCTGGACGGCGTCGACCGGGCCGAGGCCGAAGAGCTGCGGCTCGATGCCGGTGACCGCCGAGGCGCTGATCCGGGCCAGCGGCTCACGGCCGGTGGCGCGCAGGCCCTCCTCGTCGACGAGGAGCAGCGCCGCGGCGCCGTCGTTCAGCGGCGAGGAGTTACCCGGCGTGACCGTGCCACCGTCCTTACGGAAGGCGGGCTTCAGCCGGGCGAGTGCGGCCATGTCGGTGTTCTCGCGGACGCACTCGTCGCGGGTCAGCTCGCTGCCGTCGTACGGGACGACCTCGCCGTCGTACAGGCCCGCGGTCCAGGCCTTGGCGGCCTTCTGGTGGCTGGTGAGGGCGAAGACGTCCTGCTGTTCGCGGGTGATGCCGTGCTGGTCGGCGATCAGCTCGGCGCCTTCGCCCAGCGAGACGGTCCACTCGGCGGGCATCTTCGGGTTGACCATGCGCCAGCCGAGCGTGCTCGAGTGCAGTTGCTGGTGACCGGCGGGGTAGGCGCGTTCGGGCTTCTGCAGGACCCAGGGGGCGCGGGACATGGACTCGACACCGCCCGCGATGGCGACCGAGGCGTCGCCGAGCGCGATGGCGCGGGCCGCCTGGATCACCGCCTCCAAGCCAGAGCCGCAGAGGCGGTTGACGGTCACGCCGGGCACGGAGACCGGGAGTCCGGCGAGCAGGACGGCCATCCGGGCCACGTCACGGTTGTCCTCACCCGCGCCGTTGGCGTCACCGAACACGACATCGTCGATCCGGGCGGGGTCCAGCTCCGGCGTACGGTCGACGAGCGCGCGGACGACGTGCGCGGCCAGGTCGTCGGGGCGTACGGAGGCGAGGGCGCCGCCGAACTTGCCGATCGGGGTGCGGACGGCGTCGACGATGTAGACGTCGCGGACGGCGGGGCGGGTGCTCATCGCTGCGGGCTCCTGAGGTTGTCGGGGCGGGTCGAGTCTCTGGGCGCGGATGCGCGGTGTCAACGGCCGGTTGATCTCCCCGGCCCGGGAAACTCAACGTCAGCTGGACTGGCGTGCGATGAGGCTCGTCGTCAGCACGTCGTGCGTCTCCAGGGCGCCCCCCGGGTCCCGTACCGCCCGGTCGACCAGCTCCGCGAGGCGCTCGCCCGACAGCAGCTCCAGACGGACCGTCGACAGCCGGGGCCGCAGCAGGCGCCCGAGCAGCAGATCGTCCGCGCCGATGACGGCGGTGTCGCCCGGTACGTCGATCCCCTCGTCCTGCAACGCCCGCATCAGCAGCATCGCGTACGCGTCGTTGTAGGCGAACACGGCGTCCAGACCGAGCCCGCGCCACCGCCCCGCCAGCGCGGCCGCCGACTCCTCCTCGTAGGCGAGCCGCAGCGGCTCGACCCGCGCGCCGGTGCCCGCCACGGCCTGCCGTACGCCGTCGAGCCGGGGCCCGGACAAGGTGTCCAGGCCCGGTTCGCTGGGGACGACCACGCCGATCCGGCGGCGTCCGCGCTCGAGCAGATGCGTGCCCGCGCGGTGGCCGATCTCCCGTAGGTCCATCAGCAGGGCGTGCGCGCCCTCGACGCGCTCGGGGCCCAGGGTCAGCACGGCGCGGGCGCCGGAGCGCTTCAGGACCGTCACCCCGCGTGGCGTGAGGGTGCCCGCACCCGGCAGCAGGACGGCGACCGGGCGCAGTTCGGCCCAGGCGCGAGCGGCGTCGTCGCCGCGCATGCCGACGCTGCCGTACTGCACGACGGTGTAGTCGAGGCGCCGCAGCGCCCACTGGAGTTCGCTGATGAACTGGCTGTACAGCGGCCCGACGGGGGCCTGCGGAGTGGGCATCAGCACCATCCGGCTGTGCCCGGCGCGCAGGCTTCGGGCGGCGGCGTGCGGGACATAGCCGAGTTCCTCGGCGGCCTCGCGGACGCGCCTGCGGGTGGCGTCGCTGATGCGGACGGCCTCGGTGTTGTTCAGGACGTACGACACGGTCGCGCGGGAGACTCCGGCCAGCCGCGCCACGTCGGCACTGGTCGGCACGGGGCCCGGCGCGGGCGGCCGCGGCGGCCGCGGCGGCCGCTGGGCGGACGGCTGTGGTGGCTGCTTCGGTATGTGCGCCATGACAGCTCGCATCCTCGCAGACGGGGGTTGCCGGGCACGGGGCCGGGCCCGGCAACGCGACGAAATCCGTTGCGCGTCGGGCGCGATGTGCCTTTGGCATGCCGTGACCGCCGTCGGCGGCTAGCGTGCGTTCACACGGACAGGCCCCGGTGAGAGGTGTTTCGTATGACCCCCGACCGCGCGACCCCCAACCGTGCGACTCCCGACCATGCGCCCCCGGACCAGGCCACCCCGGACCGGGCGGCAGGCCTGGCGCGGACCGCCAGGGCGCTGGCCGACGGCTCGGCCTCGTCCAGGGCGCTGGTCGAGGAGACGCTGACGCGGATCGCGGCGGCGCAGCCCACGCTCAACGCCTTCCGGCGGGTACGCGGGGACGCGGCGCTGGAGGAGGCCGACGCGGCGGACCGTCGGCTGGCGGCGGGTGAGCGGCTGCCGTTGCTCGGCGTGCCGGTCGCGGTGAAGGACGACATGGACGTGGCGGGCGAGCCCACCGCGTTCGGCTGCCGTGGCGACTTCCCACCCCAGGACGAGGACGCCGAGGCGGTGCGCAGGCTGCGGGCGGCCGGTGCGGTAATCGTCGGCAAGGCCAACACCTGCGAGCTGGGCCAGTGGCCGTTCACCGAGGGCCCGGCCTTCGGCGACACCCGCAACCCGTGGAACACCGCGCACACGCCCGGAGGTTCGTCGGGCGGCTCGGCGGCGGCCGTCGCGGCGGGTCTGGTGCCCGCCGCGCTCGGCTCCGACGGCGCGGGATCGGTGCGGATACCCGCGTCCTGGACCCACCTCGTCGGGATCAAGCCGCAGCGCGGCCGGATCTCCACCTGGCCGCATCCCGAGGCGTTCCAGGGGATCACGGTGAACGGCCCGCTGGCCAGAACGGTCGAGGACGCGGCGCTGCTGCTCGACTGCGCGAGCGGCGGCCATCCCGGTGATCTGCACCGGCCGCCCCCGCTGCGGCTCAGCGACGCCGTGGGCCGCGACCCGGGGCGGCTACGGATCGCGCTCTCGCTGCGGATGCCGTTCACGGCGACGCCCAAGAGCCTTGATCCCGTGGTACGGGCAGCCGTACTGCGGCTCGCGGACCAGCTCGCGGCGCTCGGCCATACGGTGGAGGAGGCGGACCCGCGCTACGGGCAGATCGGCCTGGCGTTCGTGCCGCGCGCTACGGCGGGAATAGCCGAGTGGGCGGCGCGGGTCCCCGACCCCTCGCTCCTCGATCCGCGCACCAGGGACGCGGCCCGGCTCGGCCGGAAGCTCGGCGGGGCACCGCTGCGGCTGGCCCGCCGGGCGGAGGTGACCCTGCACCGACGGGTTGGAGAGATCTTCCGGCGGTACGACGTGGTCCTCGCCCCGACGACGGCCACTCCCCCGCCCCGTATCGGTACGTTCGCCCAGCTAAACGGCTGGCGCACCGACCAGGCGATGATCGCCGCCTGCCCGTACGCCTGGCCGTGGAACGTCCTCGGCTGGCCCGGCGTCAACGTCCCCGCGGGATTCACGCCGGGCGGCCTGCCCGTAGGGGCGCAGCTCCTGGGGCCCGCCAACTGCGAGCCGCTGTTGGTGTCGCTGGCCGCGCAGTTGGAGGCGGACCAGCGGTGGGACGAGCGGTGGCCCGCGCCAGACCCGCGCCGGGCCACCACGGCGTAGAGCGGCGCGACCCCGCGCGGCACCCGGCTTCGCGGGAGCCCTAGCCTTCCCCGCGTGACGACGAACACGCGGAACCCCCAGATGCCCGACTCCTCCAACTCCTCCAACTCCTCCGACTTCCCCGAGTCCCCCGGCCGCAGCGGCCCTTGCGCGACCACCGAGGCCGATCCCGCCCGGGTGGGCCAGGTACAAACGGACTACGCGCCCGAGCAGGACGGCGAGCCGGACCCCGGAGAAATCGTCTGGACCTGGGTGCCCTACGAAGAGAACGACGGCCGGGGCAAGGACCGCCCGGTGCTGATCGTCGCCCGTGAGGCGGCGGGCACGCTGCTCGGTGTGCAGCTGTCCAGCCGGGCGCGCGGGAACGACCGGGACTGGGTAGCGTTGGGGAGTGGCCCGTGGGACCGCTCGGGGCGTGACTCCTGGGCGGACACCGACCGGGTGCTGCGGGTGCACGACCAGGGCATGCGGCGCGAGGCGTGTGCGCTGGACCGGATGCGGTTCAACCTGGTCGTGCGGCGGTTGCGGGAGCGGTACGGCTGGAAGTGAGGCGTGCGCCAGGCCGGGGCGCAGGTAGCCGTGTGAACACACGGTGAGCCCCTGATGTCTGGGGGCACAAAAGAATTCCCGTGCGCCCGATGCGCCCTTGTGTGAAGCTCCCCGAACGTCTTGGGTTGATGAGGCGTTCGCCAGGCCGGGTCACCCGTACCCGGGCGGGCGGACCCTCGGCTGGTCTTCGGAAGGAGCGTACGGCCATGACAGAGGCCGACTGTACTCACCGGCACCAGAGGGTGAGCGAGAGTGAGGTAGAGGCGCTGATCCACGGCATCTGCTTCAAGACGGGCCCCCCTCGCGCCCTCGGTGTCGAACTGGAATGGCTCGTCCACGAGCTGCGCGAACCGCGGCTCCCCGTACCACGCGACCGGCGCGCGGCGGCCTACGCCGCGGTACGCGCCCTCCCCCTCAGTTCGGCCGTCACGGTCGAACCCGGCGGCCAGTTGGAGCTCAGCTCACTGCCCGCCGACTCCCCCGCCCAGTGCCTCGCCGCCGTCCAGGCCGACCTGGACCTGGTGCGCGCCGAGCTCCGTGGCTTCGGGCTCGGCCTCACCGGAGCGGGACAGGACCCCTGGCATCCACCCCACCGGTTGCTGCGTGAGCCGCGCTACGACGCGATGGAGACCTATCTCGACCGTACGGGTCCCGCGGGCCGCGCGATGATGTGCTCCACCGCGTCCGTGCAGGTCTGCGTCGACGCCGGTTACGAGGAGCCGGGGCCCCGTGGTCACGCGCGGCGCTGGCGGCTGGCGCATCTGCTGGGCGCGGTGCTGGTGGCCGCGTTCGCCAACTCGCCGCTGGACACCGGCCGGTTAACGGGCTGGCGGTCGACGCGCCAGGCGGTGTGGGCCGCGATCGAGCCCGGCCGGTCGGCGGCGCCGCCGCTGGACGCGGAGCCCAGGTCCGCGTGGACCCGGCAGGTGCTGGACTCCCCCGTGATGTGCGTCCGGACGCCCGAAGGGCCCTGGGCGGTGCCGCGCGGGCTGACCTTCCGCGACTGGCTGCGCGGCGGGCTGCCCCGGCCGCCGACCCGCGCCGACCTCGACTACCACATGACGACGCTGTTTCCCCCCGTACGGCCGCGCGGCCATCTCGAACTCCGGATGATCGACGCCCAGTCGGGCGACGACGGCTGGATGGTGCCGCTCGCGGTCGTGGACGCGCTCTTCGACGACCCGGAGGCGGCCGAGGACGCCTATCGCACCGTCAAGCCCCTGGCCGAACGGACCCTGGCCGCCCTCGACTCCGGCGGCACCCCCGCCGTCACCGCGCCGCACGACCCCCTGTGGCTGGACGCCGCGCGGCACGGCCTGGCCGACCCCGAACTGCGCGAGGCCGCCGCTGGCTGCTTCGCCGCGGCCCTCGCGGCGCTGCCCAGGCGCGGTGTCCCCACGGTCGTACAGGACGCGGTCGGAGCGTTCACGGAGCGCTACGTGGACCGCGGGCGCTGCCCCGCCGACGATCTGCTGGACCGAGTACACGGGAGGCAACCGTGACCGCCACCTTCGAGAGCCCCCCGCACCCAGAGGCCCTGCGCGCGGGCGCCGTCGCCGCGCTCAGCACGGCCCGGGACCGCACCGACCTGCTGACCAGCTGCGTCGAGGACGACCAGCTCACCGCGCAGCACTCGCCGTTGATGTCGCCGCTGGTCTGGGACCTGGCGCATATCGGCAACCAGGAGGAACAGTGGCTGCTGCGCGCCGTCGCCGGACGGGAGCCGATGCGTCCCGAGATCGACTCGGTCTACGACGCGTTCGAGCACCCGCGGGCCGAGCGCCCCACCCTGCCGCTGCTGCCGCCCGCCGAGGCCCGGCAGTACGCGTCGGAGGTACGCGGCCGGGTCCTGGACCTGCTGGAGCGCACCCCGCTGGAGGGCAGCACGCTGCTGGACGCGGGCTTCGCCTTCGGGATGATCGCCCAGCATGAGCAGCAGCACGACGAAACGATGCTCATCACCCACCAGCTGCGCCGCGGCCCGGCCGCGCTGACCGCCCCCGACCCGTCCCCCGCTTCCGACGCGGCGTCGCTGCCCCGCGAAGTCCTGGTACCTGGCGGCCCGTTCACCATGGGTACGTCGGCCGAGCCATGGGCGCTGGACAACGAACGCCCGGCGCACCAGCGCGAGGTAGCCGTGTACTGGATCGACACGACGCCGGTGACCTGTGGCGCGTATCTGGAGTTCATGGCGGACGGCGGGTACGCGCGGGAGAGCTGCTGGGACCCGGTCGGATGGGCGCTGATCCAGCGGCAGGGCATCGAGGCCCCGCTGTTCTGGCACCGCGAGGGCGGTCAGTGGCTGCGCCGGCGCTTCGGGGTGACGGAGCCGGTGCCGCTGAACGAGCCCGTACTGCACGTCAGTTGGTACGAGGCTGACGCCTACGCCCGCTGGGCCGGACGCCGCCTGCCCACCGAGACCGAGTGGGAGAAGGCCGCCCGGCACGACCCGGCGACGGGCCGCTCGCTGCGCTACCCGTGGGGCGACACGGACCCGACCGCGCGCCACGCCAACCTGGGGCAGCGGCATCTGCGCCCGGCTCCCGCCGGGAGCTACCCGGCGGGGGCTTCACCGCTCGGGGTCCGCCAGTTGATCGGCGATGTGTGGGAGTGGACGGCGAGCGACTTCCTGCCGTATCCGGGGTTCGCCGCCTTTCCGTACCGGGAGTACTCGGAGGTGTTCTTCGGCCCCGACCACAAGGTGCTGCGCGGCGGGTCCTTCGCGGTCGACGCGGTCGCCTGCCGGGGCACGTTCCGCAACTGGGACTATCCGGTGCGGCGGCAGATCTTCTCCGGGTTCCGTACCGCGCGGGACGCCGGCCCGGCGGCGGGGGGTCGTGGCTGATGTGCCGTCATCTCGCGTTCCTCGGCCGGCCGGAGCCGCTGGGTGAGCTGCTGGTGCGGCCGCCGCACAGCCTGTACCGGCAGTCCTGGGCGCCGCGTCGGCAGCGGTACGGCACGGTCAACGCCGACGGTTTCGGGGTCGGCTGGTACGCCGACGGCGACCCGGTGCCCGCCCGGTACCGCCGGGCGGGTCCGGTGTGGGCCGACGCCTCGTTCGCCGATCTGACCCGGGTGGTGCGCAGCGGGGCCGTGCTCGCCGCGGTCCGGGACGCCACCGTGGCGTGCCCGGACGGGGAGGCGGCGGCCGCGCCGTTCGGCGCGGACCGCTGGCTGTTCAGCCACAACGGCGCGGTGTCCGGCTGGCCGCGCTCGCTGGCCGCCGTGGCGGCCGGGCTGCCGCCGGAGCGGCTGCTCGCCCTGGAGGCCCGCTGCGACGCGGCGCTGGTCTGGGAGCTGGTGCTGCACCGGCTGCGGTCCGGCGTGGACGAGGCGCGGGCGCTGGCCGACACCGTGCTGGAGGTCGCGGCCGCCGCCCCTGCCTCGCGGCTTAACCTCCTGCTGACAGACGGCGCGTCGATCGCCGCCACCACCTGGGGCGACAGCCTCTGGTACCTGACCGTTCCCGGCCGCGGCACGGTCGTCGCGTCGGAGCCGTACGACGACGATCCGCACTGGCAGGAGGTCCCCGACCGGACGCTGCTGACCGCGACCCCGTCCGACGTCCTGCTGACCCCGCTGACCGCGCTGACCGCGCTCAAGCAACCGGCCGCGGCACCCGAAGAAGAGTGCGCGACCGCCCCAACCGTACCCACCAAGGAGCCCCTGGCGTGAGTCCGTTCCACCTCACCCGTACGTTGCCCGAGGACGCCACCGACGCCGCGCTGCGCGCCGACGTGCTGCACGGGCTGACCCAGGCCCCCAAGACCCTGCCGCCCAAGTGGTTCTACGACGCCCAGGGCAGCGAGCTATTCGAGCGGATCACCGCACTGCCCGAGTACTATCCGACGCGCGCCGAGCGGGAGATCCTGCTCGCCCGCGCGGGTGAGATCGCCGCCGTCTCCGGAGCCCGCACGCTGGTCGAACTGGGCTCGGGTTCGTCCGACAAGACCCGGCACCTGCTGGACGCGCTGCCCGGCCTCGACGCGTATGTCCCGGTCGATGTCAGCGCCAGCGCGCTGGAGCAGGCCGGGCAGGCGCTGGCGGCCGAGCGCCCCGAACTCGACGTACACGCCCTCATCGCGGACTTCACCCACGAGCTTGAGCTGCCGGACACACCAGGGCCACGTCTGGTGGTGTTCCTCGGCGGCACGATCGGCAATCTGCTGCCCGCCGAGCGCGCGGAGTTCCTGGCGCTGGTACGCGGCATCCTCGCCCCCGGTGACACGCTGCTGCTCGGCACCGACCTGGTCAAGGACGAGGCCGAGCTGGTCGCCGCGTACGACGACGCGGCCGGGGTGACCGCCGCCTTCAACAAGAACGTCCTGAAGGTCATCAACCGCGAGCTGGGGGCCGACTTCGACCCCGAGGCATTCGACCACGTCGCGCGCTGGGACGCCGAGCGCCAGTGGATCGAGATGCGGCTGCGGGCGCGCACCGCGTGCACCGTGAAGGTGCCCGCGCTGAATCTGGCCGTGGACTTCACGGCGGGCGAGGAGCTGCGTACGGAGGTGTCGGCGAAGTTCTCCGAAGAGCGGGTCCGCGCCGAACTCACCGCCGCCGGACTCGAACCCGTCCGCTGGTGGACGGACCCGGCGGGCCGCTTCGCGCTGTCGCTGGCACGCGGCTGACGACTGACGGCTCTCGGGAACAAGTTCGTGAGTTCGCTCAGGTTCGCTTCCCGAGATCCCGTCCGCCGCAGCGTTCCGGGCTTGAGCCGCGCAGCTGATCACGGTCATGTCAGCAGCGAGTGACGCAGGGAGGCCGGTCCCGGCGGTTGGGCGGTTCGGCGAGTGCGCGGACAGCCCCACCGTTCGCGGACACCACCGGTTACGGGCCGCCTGAGGCAGTGGCGTGCTCGGCGCGACGGGCCACGGCGCGCAGTACCTCAATCCTGATGTACGCCGCCCCGCCCAGCTGGATAAGTAGCCAGTAGGCCCGGAAGGCGCGTCGGGCATGGGCGTCGGTGGAGTGCACCCGGGTCTCGAACGACAGGAGGGAGCCACCGCTGTCGGGGACGACACGCAGGCTCAGGGCCGCTTTGGCCCAGCCCGAATCGTCGAACGCGATGAAGGCCCCCGCGTCCCCCGGGGTGACCGGGGCGGGCTGGGGGCGGGTCTTCCAGAACCGGGCGACCATGCCCTTGACCAGTTCCTCGCCCTCCACCGTGACCAAGGTCGGCGTGGGGAAACTGTCGACGAACGGCCCCTCGACCCGGCCCCGGCCACCCAGGCGCAGCCGCATCAGCGTCCGGTAGACAGGCAGTTCCGCGACGGTGACCTCGGTCAGTGCCCGCCACACGGTCGCCGGGTCCGCCGCGATCCGCCGGGCGAACCGCGAGCGCAGATCGTAGCGGGGAAGCAGACGGTCGAGTTCCATCGCACCCACCAGCTTATCGGTTCACGCACACGTCGGCCCTGCGGACACTCCTGCTCTCGCTGGCCCGGTGTTCGGGCCGATCGCCCCAATGGTTACGGGACGTTCTCCGGGGCGTGTTCATGTCGACGCGAAGACAAGGCGAGGCAGGCGACGACGGATCCGGCCCCCGGCCTCTCGTGAGGGACCGGGAATTCCGCTGACTCGCCTGTCCCAACGACGTCCCGACAACCACACAGGTTACGGGACATCTGGGGAGCTATCACGCTAGGGGGCGGAGAAGGGGGCACCGCCCACGCAGCCGGGCCCTCTCCCCGTCCCCGCTTGCGAACCCCCTCAGGAGCGGCTGTTGTCGAGGAGTTCGGTGATCCGGCGGGAGGCTTTCCTGGCTTCCGTCGCCGGATCGCCGCCGATCAGCACGTCGGTCATGTACCGCTTGATCGGGTTGTCGGCCTCGACGGCCGCCCACCGCTTGGAGCCCGGCGTGGCGCGCCCGTGCGCCGCGCCCTTCGCCATGGCGGCGACCCCTTCCTCGTCCGCGACGACCTCGGCCAGGGTCGTCTTGTTCGGCACGTAGTTCATGGTTCTGGCCAGTTCGGTCTGCCACTCCCTTCCGGCCAGCGCCGCGACCACCTTGACCGCTCCCCGCTGCTGGTCGGTGCGCTGGGGGATCACCAGGTCAGAGCCGCCGGTGAAGACGGCGCCGGGCTTGTTCTTGCTCTTTCCGGGGATGGGAAAGAAGCCGAGTCTGCCCTTGAGCGCGGGGTTCTGCTCTTCGATGAGGGTGGCCGTTCCCGGGACGGAGATGATCTGGGCGACCCCGCCCTTGGCGAAGACTCCGGCCTGCGGCGGGTCCTCCTCGTCCGCGGCCTTGGGGCCCTGGCCGAGGGCCTGGAGCCGCGCGTAGAAGTCCATGCCGCGCAGCGCGGCGTCGCTGTCCAGCGCGCCTTTCCAGCGCCCGCCCTTCTCTTCGGCGAGCTCGCCGCCCTCCTCCCAGACGAACCCGGCGAGGGTGTACCAGTCCTGTCCCGCGAGGTAGATCCCTTGATTCGAGCCGGTGTTGAGACGTGCGGTGTCCCGTAGCCAGTCGGCCTGGGTGGTCGGCGGATTCTTGATCCCGGCTTCCTCGAAGAGCTGCTTGTCGTAGATCACGACGCGGTTGGCGGCGTACCAGGGGATGCCGTACTGGGCGCCGCGGTAGCTGCCGGGGTCGGCGAGGCCCGGCAGCCAGTCGTCCATCCCGAAGTCCCGCATGGACTCCAGGGTGAGGTCGAGGAGCCCGCCGCCGTCCACGTACTGGGCGACCTGGGTGTTTCCGACCTCGATGACATCGGGGGCGTCGGCGTCCGGGGCCTCCAGTGCGGCGGAGACCTTGGGGCCGATACCGCTCCAGTCCTGGATCTGGACGTCGAGGGCGAGGTCGGTGTGCTCCCGCTCGAACTCCTCGGTGAACTTCTCCAGGAACCCGCTCGACGCACTGCCCTTCATCAGCCAGACGGTGATGGTCTCGCGCCCCTCTTCCTCGCCGGGGAGGAGTCCGCAGCCGCTCAGCGCGGCCGTGGTGGCGAGGGCCAGACAGGCGGCGAGAAATCGCTGTTGCACGTAGGTCACCCTTTGGTGTGCGGACATGGTGGATAGCCCGACGTGGGGTAAGCGCCATGCGCTGTTCGGGTGTGGCTGGATTTTGGTATGTACCAACGGGCGGGTCAAGGGGTTACCCGCCGTCTACCTGGGCCAGTGGACCCCATCGCCTCGCGCGTCGCGGCGCGCTGGGGCACGGTGGAGTAACCAGCGACTTAAGGAGTGCGACTCCATGTCCGACCACACCTACCGGGTCACCGAGATCGTCGGCACCTCGACGGAGGGCATCGATCAGGCCATCCGCAACGGCATCGACCGCGCCTCACAGACGCTGCGCGGACTGGACTGGTTCGAGGTCACACAGATGCGCGGCTACATCGTGGAGGGTGCCATCCAGCACTACCAGGTGGGCCTGAAACTGGGCTTCCGCCTGGAGGACGCGGAGGGCTGACCGCGTCCCCGGCCTGATCCGCCGGGACCAGGCCCTACGTGCGGCCCTCGCGTTCCTGGGCGTCCTTGAGTTCCGCCGACTCCGCCGCCCAGCGGGCCCGGACGACGGTGAACCCGGCGCGCTCGGCCTCGTCGCAGACCAGTTCATCGTCGTCCACGAGTATCCGCACCTGACGGCCGCGGGCCAGTCGGCGCAGGATGGCCAGCTTGGTGTGTCTGGCCGGTCTGCGGTCGTCGTTGCGGCGCATCCACACCCGGCCCGGGGGCAGGCCGTGGCGCTCCAGCCACTCCACGGTGTCCGCGCGGCACCGCTCGGGCCGCCCGGTGAGGTACTGCACCTCGCACTCCTCGGCGCTGCTCAGCACCAGTTCGACGCCCTGCCGCAGCGGTGGGTCGTGCGGCGCGGCGGCGAAGAAGGCTGACCAGTCGCGGGGCCTGCGCTCCAGGTACCGCTGGCGGTGCGCGGTGTCCGCGAGGGTGTTGTCCAGGTCGAACACGGCCAACGGCCGCTGCGCCTCATCCATGCCCACACCCTACGACCCGCCTCTGACAGCCAGGGAATCCCCACCGTCGCCAGGCGTTGAACCAGAGGTGACCTCAGTTATCGCCCAGACCCGCTTCTCCGTCCTGGACCGCTCCCGCACCCGCCAGGGCCACAGCGCCCCGCAGGCGCTGCGCGACACGGTGCGCCTCGCCCAGCAAGTGGAGGCGCTCGGCTTCCACCGGTTCTGGGTGTCGGAGCACCACAGCGTGCCAGGCGTCGCGGGTTCGGCCCCGACGGTGCTGGCGGCCGCCGTCGCCGCGGCCACCTCCACGATCCGGGTCGGTACGGGTGGGGTGATGCTGCCCAACCATCAGCCGCTGGTCGTGGCTGAGCAGTTCGGCGTCCTGGAGTCGCTGTTTCCGGGCCGGATCGACATGGGGCTCGGCCGTTCGGTCGGCTTCACGGGGCTGATCCGCAAGGCGCTGGGCCGTGACAAGGAGGACGCCGAGGACTTCGCGGAGCAGCTGCGGCTGTTGCTCGGCTTCCTCACCGGCGAGCAGCGGGCCTTCCCCCAGGTGCACGCGCACCCGGCGGAGGGCCTGCGGATACCGCCGTACGTGCTGGCCACCGGTGCGGGGGCGGACATCGCGGCGGACGCCGGGCTGCCGCTGGTCATCGGTGACCTGCGCGGCCGGGGCCGGATGCTGGCCGCGATCGAGCGCTACCGCGACCGGTTCCGGCCCTCTGGCTGGGCGGCCGCGCCGTATGTCGTCATCTCGGGCAGCGTGGCGGTCGCCGACACCACCGAACGCGCCCGTCGGCTGCTCATCCCGGAGGCCTGGTCGCTCGCGTACTCGCGCACCCACGGTGACTTCCCCCCGCTCGTCCCGGCCGAGGAGACGGAGGCGCGCGAGATGACGGCCAAGGAGCGGGAGCTGTACGAGTCCGGGCTGCGCGGGCAGCTGTACGGCACCGAGGACGAGGTCGCCGCCGCGCTGGAGGACCTGCTCACGGCGAGCGCCGCCGACGAGGTGCTGGTCACGACGTCGACGTACGACCAGGGCGAGCTGTTGGACTCCTACCGGGGCCTGGCCCGCCTGGCGGGACTCCCGCACACCTAGATCGTCGAGTTTGTCCCCTTCCGGGTCACGGACTCTCAGCCCACCGCGTCCACCAGGGCCAGCGTGTGCAGCCGGTCTGGGGGGCCGGGGCGGGCGTAGTACCAGCCCTGTGCCGTGTCGCAGCCGAGGCGGCGCAGTTGGTCGGCCTGGACTGCGGTCTCCACTCCCTCCACGGTCACCGACAGGTTCAGGCTGTGGGCCAGCGACACGATCCCCTCGACGATCTTGAGGTCGACCTGGTCCGCCGGGTAGTGCTGCATGCCCTGGGTGAAGGAACGGTCCAGCTTGAGTTCGCTGACCGGCAGCCGACGCAGGTTGGCCAGGTTCGAGTAGCCCGTGCCGAAGTCGTCGAGGGCGATGTTGACGCCCATCTCGGCCAGCAGGCGCAGGGGTTTGAGCAGGTCGTCGTCGGCGCCGATCAGGGCCGACTCGGTGACTTCGAGGCAGAGCGAGCCGGGTTCCAGGCCGACCCGCTCCAGGATGTCCACCGTGTCGGCGACCAGCCCAGGGTGGTAGAGCTGGCAGGGCGACAGGTTGACGTTGATGCGCACCGGGCCGCCCGGCAGGTGCCGCTGGTGCCAGGCGTGAGCCTGGCGTACGGACTCCTCCAGGACCCAGCGCCCGAGCGGCACGATGAGTCCGGTGTCCTCGGCGAGCGGGATGAACCGGTCCGGCCCGAGGACGCCGTGCTGCGGGTGCAGCCAGCGGACCAGAGCCTCGGCGCCGGACACACTGCCCTCGCCGAGGTGCACGAGGGGCTGGTACTCGATGAAGAACTCGCCCCGCTCCAGGGCCGCGGGCAGCGCGGTGGTGAGCGAGTGCCGGGTGATGGTGCTGGCGTCCACCTTGGGGTCAGCGAGCTCGAAGCGGTTTCCACCAGCCGACTTGGCGCGGTACATCGTGATGTCGGCGCTGCGCAGCACCTCCGCCGGGGTGCGCTCGCCCGCGGGTCCCTCGACGATGCCGATGGAGCCCCGTACGGTCAGCTCCCTGCCCTCGATGCGGACCGGGATCGCCAGCATGCTGAGGATGCGTCCGGCGAGTTCGTCGACCTCGCGCTCGGTGTCCGGGCCCGTGGTGAGCGCGACGAACTCGTCGCCGCCGAGCCGGGCGACCATCTCACCCGGTGCGGTGGCGCAGGACTGCAGCCGGTCGGCGACCTCCACGAGGAGCCGGTCGCCCGCGGCGTGGCCGAGGCTGTCGTTGATCGCCTTGAAGCCGTCCAGGTCCAGGTAGCACAGGCCGAAGCGCTTGCCGTCGGGCGCGCTGAGTGCCTTCTCCAGGCGCTCGAAGAACAGGGTGCGGTTGGGCAGCCCGGTCAGCGCGTCATGGGTCGCCTCGTAGCGCAGCCGCAGGTTGAGCAGTCGGCGCTCGGTGGTGTCCTCCATGAGCGCCAGTTGGTACTGCGGCCTGCCGTCGGCGTCGCGCAGCAGGGAGACCGTCAGGTTGGTCCACAGGACGGTGCCGTCCTGGCGGTAGTACGGCTTCTCCACGCGGTAGTGGTCGCGTTCGCCCCGCACCAGCTCCTCGTAGAGCCGCCATACCTGCGGGGCGTCGTCCGGGTGCGTCCACTCGTTGACCTTGCGGCCGCGGATGTACTTGTCGAGGCCGCCGCCGAACATCCGCAGCATGGCCTCGTTGACTTGGAGAACCGTTCCGTCGAGGTCGGCGATGCCGATGCCGATGGCGGCGCCTTCGAAGACGGCGCGGAAGCGTGCCTCGCTGGCGTGCAGCGCCTCGGCCACCGCGTGCCGGGCGTCCAGCGCGGCGCGGGAGATCGCCTCCTGCTCCGCCCGGGTCCGCTCGCGCAGCGCCTGGGCGAACCCCGCGGCGACGGCGTGCTGCACCCGGGCGCAGCGCGCCCGCAGCTCCTCCGGGTCGCGCTCGGCGCCGCAGTACAGGACCAGATAGGCGTCGACGACGTCGAGGGTGCGGCTGAGCGCCTCCGGGTCGGTGCAGTGGACGTCAACGAGCGCGCTGCCCACCGCGTGCCCGGTGGCGGAGTCGAAGACGCGGGCCGTGAGGGCGTCGCGCAGGACACGGGCGTGGGGCAGGAGCTGTTCCTCGAACTCCTGCCGGGTCAGGGACGTCGCCGTGACGGGGAAGATCGCCCGGCTCCATATCGTGGCGAACCGGCGCAGTCTTCCCTCCGGCCCGTCCGGCTCCTTGTTCACGCGGTGCGCCCCACACCGGCGTAGCCGGAGAAGGCGAAGGGGTCTTCCTGCTCCAGGGATGCCTCCGGCCGCCAGCGCGCGATCGACACCAGACCCGGTTCCACCATCTCGTACCCCTCGAAGAATCGCGCGATCGCGTCGCGTGAGCGCATGACCAACGGACTGCGGATGTTCTTGTATACCCCGACCGTGCCGGACGCCTGCTCCTCGGGGACCGGAATACCGTCGAACGAGGCGTGGGAGAGGATCAGCAGGCTGCCGGGCGCCAGCGCGCTGCGCAGTTCCGCGACCGCCGCGTACGGGTCGTCCGCGTCCTCCAGGAAGTGCAGGACAGCGACCAGCATCAGGGCCACCGGCCGTTCCAGGTCGAGCAGTTCGCTGACCGGCACGCTGCGCAGGATCTCCTGGGGCTTGCGGAGGTCCCCGGCGACCACGCCAGCGTCGGGGTTGCCCTCGAGCACCGCGCGGCTGTGCGCGACGGCGACGGGGTCATGGTCGGCGTAGACGACACGGGCGCCGGGGTGCGCGCCCTGGGCGACCTCGTGGACGTTGCCGAAGGTGGGGATGCCGGAGCCGATGTCGAGGAACTGGGTGACGCCCTGCGCGATCGCGTAGCGCACGGCCCGCCGCATGAACGCGCGGTTCGCCTGCATGATCTTCGGCAGTCCCGGCATGAACTCCATGGCCGCGCGGGCCGCCTCGCGATCCGCCTCGAAGTTGTGCGAACCGCCCAGGTAGTAGTCGTACACGCGGGCCACGCTGGGTATCGATATGTCGATGCCCTGTGGGGCCCAGGCGGGTCGCTCCATGGTGTCTCCAACGTATAGGCGTGCCAGTGTTCGAGCCGAGGCTACTGATCGCTCGCCAACGGGTCGAGTAGAAACGGAAATTGCTCGTCCGTTCTCGGTCACAGCCCTCGGCGCATGCATCTGCAGCTGCACGTGCATACCTTCGACTCACTGGAAATACCCATAAGTAGGCCCCTCTTCCGCCTGGGCGGAGAGGGGCCTACCTGGGATCACGCCGACTTACGTCACTCCTTTCTCTCCGGTCAGCTCTTGGGGGCGCCGACCAGCTTTCCCTCGGGTGAGACGGCGTACCATGAGCCGCCCACCCCCTGGCCGTTGGTGTCGCCGGGCTTCTTGTCCGCGGCGAAGGTGTAGAGCGGCCAGCAGTCGATGGTCTGCTGCTTGATTCCGTCCGGGCGGTCGAAGACGACAAAGCCCCGATTCCCGCTGCTGCCCTTGAGTTCGATGCCCTTGGTGTCGTTGGCTTCGACGGGCTTGACCGCGGGCCACTTCTCCAGGCATTCGCCGGTGCAGGCGGTCTTCATCGGCCAGGCGGAGTCCTTCGTGAAGCGGTAGACCGTCATGCCGTTCTTGTCGACGACGATCTCGCCCAGCTTGGGGTCCTCGCGGGTCGACATCCCGGGCAGGTCGGCCACGTCGCCCGCTTCGGGCTGGTCGCCGCCCGCGTCTCCTCCGTCGCCGTAGTCCCCGCCAGCGTCGTCACCCTCGCCGCCACCGCCACCGTCCGCTGCCCCCGCTGCCGCCTTCTTGCCGTCGGGCGCCGCGGCGTACCAGGTCCCGCCAACCCCCTGCCCCTTGGCGTCACCGGCCTTCTTGTCCTGGGCGTACCGGTACATCGGCCACCCGGCGATGGTCAGCTGCTCGGTGCCGTCGGCGCGCTCGACGCTGCCGATCAGGGCGACGTCCACGCCGGGCGGCGCCTTGACGTCGTCCGCCGCGACCACCGGCCAGGCCTTGGCGCAGTCCCCCTCGCAGTTCGACTTGGGCGGCTCGGCGGTGTCCTTGTCGAAGCGGTAGAGCGTGAGGCCCGCGCTGTCCGTGACGACCTTGCCCAGCTTCTTGCTGTCCCACACCGCGAGCTGACCCGCGGACTTGGCCTCGGCCGCCCCGCCCTCGGCGTTGGCGTCCGCTCCGTCGCCGTAGCTGCCACCCGCCCCGTAGCCGCCTTCCGCCGGGACGGCGTTGCCCACGGACCCCTTGGGGGAGTCGGAGCCCTGGTCCTGACCGCACGCCGCCGTCAACGTCAACACGGCCGCGGCCGCCACCGCCATCGAGGCGCTGCGCCAGGTATTCATCGTCCGTCAACTCCTGCCGTTCTCCGGTATGTCGCGGAGCTCGGATGCGCCGCACATGGTCCTAGATACGGGCGCCGGTGGCGGAAGTGTTCAACGAGCGCGGGGAATCTTTTTTCGACGGCGCGCCGCGCGGGTCCCCTGACCGGAGTACGCCGATGACCCATTCGCCCGGCAGCGATCGCGGCCTCGGGGGGCGTTCTCTAGCGTTTCGGACATCGAGGTGCATATACGGCATACGTGGAAGAGGTCCGCGGGCTGCTCCTCGGGGACCTGGAGGATTCACCATGCGCGCGATACCGATGGCGTCCGTCGCCCTGCTCTCGGCCGGTGCCCTGGCACTCGGCTCTCCCGTCGCGAGTGCGGCCGTCACCGGCGACCCCAGTGGCAACATCACGTCGTTCGGCTTCAGCGTCACGCCGTCGACGGTTCAGGCCGGTGGCCAGGTCAAACTCAAGGCCGACGGCTGCGACAAACCGGTCATCGTCACCTCCGGGGTCTTCGACACCGTCACGATCCCCAAGGGCGACGTCGTGTCGGCCAAGGTGGACTGGGACGCCAAGCCGGGTGCGTCGTACACGGTCACCTTCGACTGCAAGGGTGAGAAGGGCACCACCGATCTCACCATCGCGGCCGGAGGCAACAACCAGACCACCACGGGCGGCAACATCCACCGGGGTGTCAAGGCGGGCATCGGCGGCAGTTTCGGCGACCTGAACCTCGGCGAGCTCGCCCTGGGCGCCGCGCTGATCGTCGGCGCGCTGGGTTCGGCGGTCTACTGGGCGCGTCGTCGCACCGGCGAGGACGACGCCTGAACCACCCGCCGTCTGGAGCCCCCGTCAGAACAGCGCTTCGCCCCGGGATTCCCACGAATCCCGGGGCGAAGCGCTGTTCTGACGCCGTGCCGACCGCACGGACGGCGGGTGGTTCAGGCCCTGGACTCACCGCGGCGACGCATCCAGAAGACGCCTCCGCCGATCGCCGCGGCCGCCACCAGGCCACCGCCGATCGCCATGTCGGTGGCGGTCGCGCCGGTGCTGGTGCTGCCCCCGACACCGCCACGGACCCCGCCGTGGATGACGGTGAAGGCCGCGTTCTTGGTGACCGAGCTGCTGCCGCAGTGCACCGTCACGTCCTTCGCGCCGATGCTGGCGTTCGAGTTGACGGTGGCGCGGGCCTTGAACACGTCACCCTGGTGGTGCCGCAGCCTCGCGGTGGGGAACGCGTCCGAGAACACCCGCCCGCCCGAGCAGGCGTGCTCCTTGACCTTGATGGTGACCTCACCGCCGCGCGGGACGGCATGGGGCGAGACGCTGACCGCGCTGGCATCCCAGGCACTCGCAGCAGGCGCTGCGAGCCCAAGGAACGTTCCGGCGACGGCCGCGACCGCCAGGGCGCGAGTAGTACGCATAGGGACCTCCGCGGCAGGCGCCCCGGGGAACCGTCCCCGGTCGATTGGCGAGAGCGCCTCCCAGACTGACCCTCAGGCGCCTTGCCAGGGGCCGCATTTCGGCGCTCCGCCGTACTGGTGAGGCGACACGCCGCGCGAAGACCCGATGAAATGACGTACTCGCAGGTCACGGACCGTCAGAAATCTCCTGGCGCGGGCAACTCGGATGGCGCACGGACCGGTGGCCCACCACCCGTTCGCCCGCGCTCTGTCGCCGGTCACGCGCCGTGGACTTAGCGTTCTGCCACAGGCTCTTAGAGGGGATTGCCGATGCCTACGTCCCACCCGGCCGCGGAGGGGGAGCCGCAGCGCAAGCGCGCGCCCTGGGGTGTGATAGCGCTGGTGCTGCTGACCGGTCTCGCGTTGATACGGAATGGGTCCGGCGAGTTCGACGTGGGGCCGCCGCAACCCGCGAGCGCCGCCGCCGCCGACGCCGCGATGCCCGCGGCGCCGAAGACCCTGGGTCCCACGCCGCTGCCCTTCTCGCTGGCGGACCGCATCAGGATTCCGGCGATCCAGGTGGACGCGCCGATCCAGCCCGTGGGACTGGACCCGGAGGGCTGGGTGGACGCCCCGCCGGCGCAGGAGCCGAATCTCGCGGGCTGGTTCACCGGTGCCGTGTCACCCGGCGAGAAGGGGACCGCCGTCATCGACGGCCATGTGGACAACGACCAGGGCCCGGCCGTGTTCTACGGGCTTGGTTCGCTGAAGAAGGGGAACCGCGTCGAGGTCCTGCGCAAGGACGGCCGCACCGCCGTGTTCGAGATCTACGGCATCGAGGTGTTCGACAAGCGGAACTTCCCCGGCACCAAGGTCTACGGAAGCACCGGCGCCGCGGAGCTACGCGTCATCACCTGCGGCGGCGGGTTCTCCAAGAGCGACGGCTACGACGGAAACGTCGTGGTGTTCGCCCGCCTGGCCAGTACGCACTGACCGGGCGGGCGGCAGCCCCGTACCGCTCTCGGGCCACCCCGTCAGATCCGCATGCTCCTGGGCGCGCTGAACTCGTAGCCCGCGTCCAGCAGGCGCGGCAGGTACACGCGCAGCGCCTGGACGCTCTGCGAGCGGTCGCCGCCCGCGTCATGGGAGAGCACCACCACGCCGGGACCGGCGCCGTCCAGGACGCGCCGGACGATCGTGCCGCTGCCCGGCTCGCGCCAGTCGAGGGTGTCCACGGTCCAGGCGAGCGGCTCCATGCCGAGTGCGGAGCCCAGTTCGAAGGTGTCGCGGTTCCATGCCCCGTACGGCGCGCGGAACCACCGTGGCGGCTCTCCCACCAGGGCGTCGACGAGATCGCTGGTGCGCTCGATCTGGCGGCGGATCGCGGACCGGGTCAGCCGGGTGAGTTCGGGGTGCGACCAGGTGTGGTTTTCGACGGCGTGCCCGTCGTCGGCCATCTGCCGCAGCAGGTCGGGGTGGGCCTCGGCCATCTCGCCGCAGACGAAGAACATCGCCCGTACGTCGTACTGGCGCAGGGTCTTGAGGATGCGGGAGGTGTAGCGGGGGTCGGGCCCGTCGTCGAAGGTCAGCACCATCCGGCGGTCGGCGCCCGTCATTCTCAGGATCGGCGCGGCGCGTACGGCGGGCCGGACGGGCAGCTCCCGCGGCGGGCCCATGCCGGTCATCGGACGCAGCCGGTAGGCGGACGCGTTCTGGGGGCGGCTCGCCGGCGGGCCCGGCGCGGGGGACGCCGCGGGGGTGGGCGTCTTGGTCGGCGTACCCGGCCGGTCCGCGCTTGAGCACCCGGCCGCGGCGAGGAGGCCGAAGAGCGCGGCGCCACGCAGCAGTGTGCGTCGGCCTGGAAGCCCCGGAAGCCCAGCAACCCCCGGAAGCGGTTCATCATTTTTCATGACTACTAACTCGCACGGCCGTGTACCGGCGGGTCTCACCAACACGGCGGCGTGGGCGAAAGCACCCGATGAGACCGGCTCGGGGTGCGGAATGCCGCGCGAGGCCGTAAGGAGGGAAGACGTCCTCAGCGGCGGCGCACGAGCGGGAACGGCAGCGTCTCGCGGATGGTCAGGCCGGTGAGGAACATGACCAGGCGGTCCACGCCGATGCCCAGGCCACCGGTGGGCGGCATCGCGTACTCCAGCGCCTCCAGGAAGTCCTCGTCCAGCTCCATCGCCTCCGGATCACCGCCCGCGGCGAGCAGCGACTGCGCGGTCAGCCTGCGCCGCTGCTCCACCGGATCGGTCAACTCCGAGTAGGCGGTGCCCAGTTCCGTGCCGAAGGCGACCAGGTCCCAGCGCTCGGCGAGCCGTGGGTCATGGCGGTGCTGGCGCGTGAGCGGGGAGACATCGGTCGGGAAGTCCTTGTAGAAGGTGGGCAGCGTGGTCTTCTCCTCGACCAGGCGCTCGTACATCTCCAGGACGATGTCGCCGCGGCCGTCGTCGGGGGCGCACGGCACTCCGGTCCGGTCGCAGTGCCGGTGCAGTACGGCCACCTCGGTGTCGGCGTCGATCTCTTCCCCGAGCGCGTCGGAGATCGCGCCGTACACGGTCCTGACCGGCCAGGGCCCGGAGATGTCGTGGGCGACGAGGCGGCCGCCCGCGTCCTGCCGGTGGGCGACCGCGGCGCCGAAGGCGGCGGTGGCCGCGCCCTGGACGAGTTCGCGGGTGAGGTCGAGCATCACGTCGTAGTCGGCGAAGGCCTGGTAGGCCTCCAGCATCGTGAACTCGGGGTTGTGCTTGTAGCTCACGCCTTCGTTGCGGAAGGTGCGGCCCATCTCGAAGACCTTCTCCAGGCCGCCCACGCAGAGCCGCTTGAGGTACAGCTCGGGGGCGATACGGAGATAGAGGTCGAGGTCGTAGGCGTTGATATGGGTGGTGAAGGGGCGGGCGTTGGCGCCGCCGTGGATCTGCTGGAGCATCGGTGTCTCGACCTCCAGATAGCCGCGCTCCAGCAGGCCCTGGCGCAGCGCCTGGACGGCGGTGGAGCGGTGGCGGACGACGTCCCGGGCGCCCGGGCTCACGACCAGGTCCACCGCGCGGCGGCGTACCTTGGCCTCGGGGTCGGCCAGGCCCCGGCGTTTGTCGGGCAGCGGGCGCAGGCATTTGCCGGTGAGCTGCCAGTCGCTGACGAAGACGGTGAGTTCGCCCCGGTCGCTGACGCCGACCTCGCCGCTCGCCGTGATGTGGTCGCCGATGTCGGTGTCGGTGGTGAAGGCGTCCAGCGTGCTGCCGGAGTCGACACGGGTGAGGGCCAGTTGGAGGTCGCCCGACCAGTCGCGCAGGACGACGAAGACGATGCCGCCCAGGTCGCGTACGAGCATCACCCGGCCCGCGACGGTGACGCGCTCGCCCGTACGGGTGCCCGCGGGGAGCGCCGGGTGCGCGGCGCGGACGGCGGCCAGGGTGTGGGTGCGCTGGGCGACCCCGACGGGGTACGGGTCGGTGCCGTCAGCGCGCAGCCGGGCCAGCTTGCGGTGGCGGACGCGGACCTGTTCGGGCAGCGCGTCGGTGGGGTCGCGGTCGGCGCCGGGGGTGCTGCCGCCGAGGCCGAGCGCCTCGATGGGTGGCAGGCCCTCGGTGGTGGACGGCTGTACGGCGAACCTGGCGGGCTGGTGGCCGTTGCCCCACAGGGTGCGCAGGCTGGGTACGGAGACGAAGCCTTCGGCGATGCCGGAGGCCAGGCCGACCCGGGGCAGCGAGCCGGCGTCGCCGTAGCAGATGAAGCGTGGGTACCACTCGGGGTCGTACTTGGCGTTGGAGCGGTACAGGGCCTCCAGCTGCCACCACTTGGAGAAGAACAGCAGCAGCTTGCGCCACAGGCGCAGCACGGGACCGGCGCCGATGCGGGCGCCCTCTTCGAAGACCGAGCGGAACACCGCGAAGTTCAGGGAGATCCGGCGCACTCCCAGCTTGCCCGCCTGGGCGCACACTTCGGCGACCATGAACTCCATCACGCCGTTGGGTGCGCCGCGGTCGCGGCGCATCAGGTCGAGCGAGATGCCGTCCCGGCCCCAGGGGACGAAGGAGAGCAGGGCGAGGAGCTTTCCGTCAGCGTCGTGCGCCTCGGCGAGCAGGCAGTCGCCGTCGGCCGGGTCGCCGAGCCGGTCGAGTGCCATCGAGAAGCCGCGTTCGGTCTCGGTGTCCCGCCAGGCGTCGGCGCGGTCGATGACCTCCTCCATCTCCGCTTCGGAGAGGGTGGCGTGGCGGCGTACGCGGCAGCTGGCGCCGGTGCGCTGGACGCGGTTGACGGCCTGTCGGGTGACGCGCATGTCGCGGCCGTTCAGGTCGAACCTGGCGGTGTGCAGGATCGCCTCGTCGCCGAGTTGCAGGGCGCCGAGTCCGACGCGCGCGTACGCCGTGGCTCCTTCTTCGGACGCGCCCATGACGGCTGGGGCCCAGGCGTAGCGACGCGCGGCGGCCAGCCAGGCGTCGATGGCGGGCCCCCAGGCTCCTGGGTCGCCGACCGGGTCGCCGCTGGCCAGGCAGACGCCCGCCTCGACCCGGTAGGTGACGGCTGCCTTGCCGCTGGGCGCGAAGATCACGGCCTTGTCGCGGCGGGTGGCGAAGTAGCCGAGCGAGTCCTGGCCCCCGTAGGCGGCGAGCAGGGCCCGGACGCGGGCCTCCTCGTCGCCGTGCAGGGCGGCCTCCATGCGCTGTGAGCGGAAGAGGGTGGCCACGGCGTTCAGCAGGGCCAGCGCGCCGAACAGGCCGAGCAGGAAGTTCACCGGTCGGCGCGGGCTGCCGTCGAAGTGGCCCGCGGTCACCAGCCCGCCGCAGACCCGGTTGACCGACCAGAGCAGCCGCTGGCCGCGCTCCAGTGTGCCGGGGAAGAGCTCGACCAGACCCCAGCCGACGAGGATGGCGAGGGCCAGTCCCCCGGCCAGGACCGCGAGCGCCCGCGGGAAGGCGCCGCGCCGGGAGTCCGCGGAGAACTCCTTGTGCGCCAGCAGGAGCAGCACCAGCGCGGCACCGCACACGATCGCCGACGGCAGCGCCTCCCGCCAGTGGCCCTCGGCGGTCCATACTCCGTCCACGATGAGCAGCAGGGACAGATAGGCGACGACGAGCCGCCAGGCGATGGCCTTACGGGACGCGCAGGCCGCCGCCAGCAGGAACAGGAACACCGCGTAGGCGAGGTTCGCGCTGAACGGGACGGTGAGGGTGTCCAGCAGGTCGGTGAAGGGCCGCAGCAGTCGGCGGAGCGGGTGGACCAGGGCGAGCAGCGCGCAGAACGCGCCGAGCAGCCCGAAGAAGGTCGCGAAGCCCTCGGGTACCTTGCGCAGGAAGCGGTCGGCGGGGCGTTCCCGGTGCCTGTCCCTGGTCGCGTCCTCGCCGGTGGCGGGCCCGGATTCCTGCACGGTGGCGCTCATGGTCCGACTCTAGGAACACCTGGGCGAGGTCGCCCGTCGAGTGGCCGCCACCCGCCACCCGCCACCCGCCACCCGCCTGCGGCCACCCGCCCGTCACGCTTGCCCGTCCTACTGGCCCATCACCAGGCCCGCCTTGGCCCCACCGCGGCTCATCACGACGCGCTGGATGCGGTCGCGCAGGGCGGTGTGGTCGGCGCCGTCGTCGATGGCGGCGTTCACGTTGACGACGCGCCCGGCGTCGGTGTCGTACCACTGGGGGATGAACTCGGCCTTGCTGACTTCCCAGCGGCCGTCGGGCTCGGCGGGCGGCGCGAACGTGAACCGGCCGATGGTTCCCTGGTTGCCACGCGGGTCCTGTGCGCCGGAGTGGTTGAACATGGCACCAGCGATCTGGTCGCCGAGGCCGTACGCCACCCAGGAGCCGTTGACCTTCTCGTACGCCTGCGGGACATGCGCGTGGGTGCCGACGATGAGGTCGATGTCGGGGCGGCCGTCGGTCTGGGACGCGGTGAGCGCCTTGGCGAGGCGGAGCTGCTGGGCGTTCGGCTCGTCCTGCCACTCCTGGCCCCAGTGGGGGCTGACCACGACGACGTCGGCGCCCGCTCTGCGGGCGGCGCGGGCGTCGGAGATGATCTTCTCGTCGTTGAGGAGGTTGACCGCCCACGGACGGCCGGTGGGCAGCGGGAGGCCGTTGGTGCCGTAGGTGTACGCGAGATGGGCGACCTTGGCACCTCCCGCCGTGAGCATGGTGATCTGCCGGGCCTCGGCCTCCGAGCGGGCCGACCCGGCGTGTTTGACGCCCGCCTCGTCGAGCGCGTCCAGGGTGCGGCGCAGCCCTTCGGACCCGTCGTCCAGGGTGTGGTTGGAGGCGGTGGAGCACGAGTCGTACCCGGTGTCGGCGAGCGCGACGGCGACCTCGGGCGGTGACTTGAAGGTGGGGTAGCCGGTGTAGTCGCCGTCCGCGCCGTAGACGGTCTCCATATGGCAGATCGCCAGGTCCGCCTTGGAGATCACGGGTTTCACCCCGGCGAACATCGGGCGGAAGTCGTAGCCCGCGCCGCCCGCGTCCGCGCGTGCCTGCTCGATGACCGAACTGTGCGGGAGCACGTCACCGGTGGCGACGAGGGTGAACGCCCGCATCCCGGCGGAGGCGCCACGGACCGCTGACGGACCGCCTGACGCGGCGGGCTTCGCGGCGGGCTTCGCGGCGGGGGCGCGCGGCGGTGCCGGTGGGGATTCCTGCGGCGGGGACGCGCAGGCCGCGGCGGCCGCTGCCAGGAGGGCGGTGAGTGCGGTGGTACGCGCTGCGCGCTGGGTCATCGGCCGGGCTCCGTCATTCGGCGATACTGGCCATATCAAGAGATATTCGTAGAAACGCCGCGTCAAGGAACAAGGCCGCCACAGTCCCTGAATCGGACGCGCATACGGCCGTTCGCCCGCCCGGTGGCCCGCTCGCCGCACCGCTCGCCGACCTCTTCGACCGCCCGCCGCAGGCGTCCGTACGCCATATGTCCGCGCGCCGCGCGCTGCGCTGCCATACCGCCATGACGACGGCGACCCGCACCGACGAACACACCCTGGCCGAGCTGCAGCGCGAGCACGGACCGGCCCTGCTCGGCTTTCTGCACCGGCTCACTCTCGGCGACCGGCAGCGCGCCGAGGACCTGGCCCAGGAGACGCTGCTCCGCGCCTGGCAGCACCCCGAGGCGCTGCGCTCCGACCACGCCTCGATCCGGCCCTGGCTGTTCACCGTGGCCCGCCGCCTGGCGATCGACGCGCGCCGCCAGCGGCTGGCCAGGCCCCTCGAAGTGAGCGGTCAGGTGCTGGAGAGCGCCCCGGTCTGCGCGGACCACGCGGAGCGCGCCACGGCGGTGCTGGACGTACGCCAGGCCGTAGGGACACTCAGCCCCGAGCACCGTGCGGTGCTCCATCAGGTGTACTTCCGGGGGGCGAGCATGGCGGAGGCGGCTGCGGAGCTCGGTATCCCTACCGGTACCGTGAAGTCCCGCGCGTACTACGCTCTGCGCGCGCTGCGGCGAGTTCTTCCGGGCTACGCGGGTGACCTGCGGTGAAACGAACGGCTAGGTCAAACCTCCGTAAAGCGCCTTGCCCATGGGCCGGTTGAGTAATCGGCTACTCCCATCCGTGTTTCGGTACGAGGGCTGGGGGGCCTCGCTGAGTCCACGGACCGGAGATCCCGGAGGAAGGCGGAAGAGGATGCCACACAGAAGCACCGACGACGGCCTCGGAGGCAGTGCCGAACTGTCTATCCCGATGGCGTGGTTGTACGCCGAGTACATCGCCGACGAGCTGTTACGCACCGGCGACCTGATGCCGCCCACGTCCTTCGAGTACCGGGCGGGACGCGATGCGCTGGCTCTGACGATCTTCCTGTCCGACTCCGGCGGCGAGCTGTCCGGCATCCGGGTCATCACCCAGCTGGAGACCTGGCTCGCACTCACCGCGTACGACCAGCCCTGGCAGGACTGGGTCCGCGAGCGGCTGGCCGACGAGGCGCTCGGCGCCGAGCGCGCCGGGCCCGATCTGCACCTGGCGCGGCTGGCCTGGCAGTGGCTGGAGGAGACCGAACTCCTCGCGCCCGACCTGGACGCGGTGGTGCTCGACGGCGGGGCGCCGCCCGACGAGGACGGCGGGCCGCAGGTGTGGACGCCCGCCTGGCAGCTCGGACTGCCGCTCGGGCACCTGGCGATCCATCTGTTCTGAGGGCCTGTCGCTGAGCGCCGGTCGCTGAGTACCGGTCAGACCGCGCCCAGACCCTAGGGTCTGTCCGGCGGTCCCGTAGGTGAGGAGTGCACTCCGGCGCGGTACTTGGGAATCCGTACGGTGATCTTCATCCCCGCCCCCACGCCGGTCTCGATGACCAGCCCGTACCCGTCGCCGAACACCTGCCGCAGCCGGTCGTCCACGTTCGACAGGCCGATACCGGCCGACGGATCGCACTCGCCGCGCAGTATCCGCCGCAGCCGCTCCGGGTCCATACCGACTCCGTTGTCCTCGATGACGACCTCCGCGTCGGCGCCCGCGTCCCGGGCGCCGATGGTGATCCGGCTGCGGGTGACCGCGCCCTCCAGACCGTGCTTCACGGCGTTCTCCACCAGCGGCTGAAGACACAGGAACGGCAGGGTCACCGGCAGCACTTCGGGCGCGATCTGCAACGTCACCGCGAGCCGGTCACCGAACCGGGCGCGGACCAGGGCCAGATACTGGTCGATGGAATGCAGCTCGTCGGCGAGGGTCGTGAAATCACCGTGCCTGCGGAACGAATAGCGGGTGAAGTCGGCGAACTCCAGCAGGAGTTCCCGCGCCCGCTCAGGGTCGGTACGCACGAACGACGCGATCGCGGCGAGGGAGTTGAAGACGAAGTGCGGGGAGATCTGGGCCCGTAGCGCCTTGATCTCCGCCTCGATGACACGGGTACGGGAGCGGTCGAGCTCGGCGAGCTCCAGCTGTACGGAGACCCAGCGGGCCACTTCGTCGGTAGCCCTGGCGAGTACCGCCGACTCCCTGGGCGCGTACGCCACCAGCGCGCCAAGGACCCGCTGGTCGACAACGATCGGCGCGGCCACCGCCCAGCGCTGCGGGCAGTCAAGGTCCCCGCAGGCGCAGTCGAATGCGGCGCTGCGCCCGGTGTCCAGCAGAACGCCGAGCGCCTTCAGCACCTGCTGGCCGTGCTGCTCCCCCGCCCCGTCCCAGGCGAGCACCGCACTGCGGTTGGTCAGGCAGAGCGCGTCGGTGCCGAGCAGCGAGCGCAGCCGTCCGGCGGCCTTGCGCGCGGTGTCCTCGGTGAGCCCGGCACGGAGCGGGGGCGCGGCCAGCGAGGCGGTGTGCAGGGTCTCGAAGGTGGCCCGCTCGACGGGTGTGCCGACGTCGCTGCGGCCGAGGGGGTGGGCGGTACGGCGGCCGAGCAGGAAGCCGCCCGCGAGCAGCAGGGGGCAGAGCGCGAGCAGGATGGCGACGGTCACTTCCGCTCTCCTTCCGCGGCGGTGGCGGTCTGCCGCACGGTCAGCGACTCGGGCAGATGCAGCCGGGTCATGGTGGCACTGGTGTGCGGCGGCACACTGCCGGGTGTGGCGAGCGAGCCAAGCACCATGGCCAGGAACCCGATCGGCACCGACCATACGGCGGGCCAGGCCAGCAGCGTGTGCGGCCAGCCCGAGCCGACCGCCCCACCCACCGTGAGCCCGACCGCGACCGTCGCCGAGCCCCCGCCGAGCAGCAGCCCGGCGACGGCGCCCGGCGGGGTGAGCCGCCGCCACCAGATGCCCAGCACCAGCAGCGGGCAGAACGACGAGGCCGACACCGCGAAGGCCATCCCCACCGCGTCCGCCACCGGCACCCCGGTGACCAGCAGCGCACCGGCCAACGGCACCAGGGTGGCCAGCACGGTGGCGAGCCGGAAGTGCCGTACGCCGCGCGAGGGCAGCACATCCTGGCTGAGCACCCCGGCCACGGCCATGGTCAGGCCCGACGCGGTGGACAGGAAGGCGGCGAACGCCCCACCCGCTACCAGCGCGCCCAGCAGGTCGCCGCCGAGCCCGCCGATCACCCGCTCGGGCAGCAGCAGGACGGCGGCGTCGGCGTGTCCGGTGAGGGTGAGCTCGGGGGCGTACAGCCTGCCGAGTGCTCCGTACAGGGGCGGCAGCAGGTAGAAGGCGCCGATCAGGGCGAGCACCACGACGGTGGTGCGGCGGGCGGTGCGGCCGTTGGGGCTGGTGTAGAAGCGCACCACGACATGCGGCAGGCCCATGGTGCCCAGGAAGGTGGCGACGATCAGCCCGTAGGTGGCGTAGAGCGGATGGTCGGCGCGGCTGGTGGCCAGCGGCCGGCTGGCGCTGGAGCTGGGCTCGGCGGCGGGGACCTGGGAGCCCTCGGGGAACGTCAGCCGGGTGCCGCCGTCGATGCGGTGGGTGCCCTCGGCGAGCGTCACGCGCGCGTCGTCGTACGCACGGCCGTCGACCGCGCCCGTGAGGGTGACGGCAAGCGGGGCGTTCAGCCTGATGTCGACCGGCTCGGTGACGCGTACGGACTGCTGCTGGCGCAGGCCTGCGGGCTCGTCGAACTCGGCGTGCGGGCGCCCGTCGCCCTGCCAGGCGAGGACCAGGAACAGCGCGGGCACCAGCAGGGCGGTGAGCTTGAGCCAGTACTGGAAGGCCTGGACGAAGGTGATGCTGCGCATCCCGCCCGCGGCGACGGCGAGCACCACCACGGCGGCGACCAGGGTGCCGCCGAGCCAGCGGGGCGCGCCGGTGAGGATCTCCAGGGTCAGTCCGGCGCCCTGGAGTTGGGGCACCAGGTAGAGCCAGCCCGCGCCGACCACGAACACGCTGACCAGCCTGCGCACCTGCCGGGACTCCAGGCGGCCCTCGGCGAAGTCCGGCAGGGTGTACGCGCCTGAGCGGCGCAGGGGGGCGGCGACGAAGATCAGCAGGACGAGGTATCCGGCGGTGTAGCCGACGGGGTACCAGAGCATGTCGGGGCCGTGCAGGAGCAGCAGTCCGGCGATGCCCAGGAAGGAGGCGGCCGAGAGGTACTCGCCGCTGATCGCGGCGGCGTTCAGGGACGGGCCGACGGTGCGTGAGGCGACGTAGAAGTCCGATGTGGTGCGGGAGATCCGCAGGCCGAAGCCGCCGATCAGGACGGTGGCGAGGACGACGGCGGCGACGGCGGGTATCGCGTACGACTGGTGCACGGCTGGTTCAGCGGCCTTCCGTGCCGTCGGAGGCCGGTGCGGCGTCGGAAGCCGAGGCGGCGCCGTCGGAGGCCGGGGAGGACTCGGCGCCCTGGACCAGGCGGGCGAAGTCGCGCTCGTTGCGCTCGGCTCGGCGCACGTACCACCAGGCGATCAGGACGAGCACCGGATAGCAGCCGAAGCCGAGTACGGTCCAGACGACCACGGGTCGGCCGAGCGCGCCGAAGAACAGGGGCAGGGTCGCGGCGGTGAGGGCGAGCACGCCGAAGGCGGTGAGCCCGGCGCGCAGCTGGCTGCGCATCAGGGACCGGACGTAGGCAGCGCCGAGGGTGGTCTGCTCGTCGATCTCTGACTGGGTGCGGTGCCCCGGTGGCCGATGCACCCGCCGGGGTTCCCCGGTCACCACTTCGCGGCGGGGCGCGGGCTCTGCGGACACGGCTGGAGTGTACGCAGCGCGGACGGGGTGGCGGAAGGCCGAGGGCCTGTCCGGCGGATCATGGCCGGGTCCGCCGGACAGGCCCTGGTCAGACAGGCTTTCTCAGCTGCGGTCTGTGCGCATCAGCAGGTCACGCAGGCGGCTGGCGTGCCGCCGGGACACGGCCAGCTCCGCGCCGCCGACGCGGACGCTCATGGAACCGGCGTCGAGCCGGAGTTCGTCGATGCGGTGCAGGGCGACCAGATGGCGGCGGTGGATACGGACGAAGCCGTGCGGCTGCCAGCGCTCTTCGAGCGTGGTGAGCGGGACACGGACGAGGTGGCTCTCCTGGCCGGTGTACAGCCGCGCGTAGTCGCCGTGCGCCTCGACGTAGACGATGTCGGCGACCGGCACCAGCCGGGTCACCCCGCCCAGCTCGACGGGGATGTGCCCGGCCGTGGTCTCCGGCACCGGGCGCGGCGGCCGGTTCTCCTGGGCGGCGGTCTGCGCGGCGAGTTGCTCGGCGGCCCGGCGTACGGCCTGGGCGAGGCGCTCGGTACGGACCGGCTTGAGTACGTAGTCCACGGCGTTGAGGTCGAAGGCCTGGACGGCGAAGCCCTCGTGTGCGGTGACGAAGACGATCAGCGGCGGCCGGGCGAAACCCGCGAGCAGCCGGGCCACGTCGAGCCCGGTGAGCCCCGCCATCTGGATGTCCAGAAAGAGTACGTCGATCGCGTCCGGACTGCCCTGGCCCGCGTCGATGGCCTGGGAGATCCGGCGCAGCGCGTCGGTGGCGTCCGTCGCGCCCTCCGCGCTGTGCACATGGGGGTCGGCCCGGAGCAGGTAGAGCAGCTCGGCGAGCGCGGGTTCCTCGTCGTCGACGGCCAGTATGCGCAGCATGCGGGTGGAGTGTATGGGGTCACCCGACGGGGGCCAATCCGCGGGCCCGCGCTCCGCAGGCCCGCGCTCCGCGCTCCCCGCTCTTCGCGCCCCACTCCCCGAGCCCCACTCCGCGCTCCTACTCGCGGTCCGGCACGGTGAACTCGCACCACACGCACTTGCCGGTGCCCCGCGACTCCACTCCCCAGACGTCCGTCAGCCGGTCCACCAGCAGCAGTCCCCGTCCGGATACCCCTGACTCGCCCGCCTCGCGGCGGCGCGGCAGGGCGCTGGAGCTGTCCTCGACCTCGAGGCGTACCCGCCGGGCGGCACCCGTCAGCACCCGCAGGGTGACGATCGCCGCGCCCTCGGTGTGCAGCAGCGCGTTGGTGACCAGTTCGTCGGCGATCAGCTCGACCTCGTCGGCGCGTTCCCCGGCTCCCCAGGCGCGCGCGGCGGCCCTGACCATGTGCCGGGCCTCGCTCAGCCCGTCGGGGTCGTTCGGCGCGACATGCTGCTGGAGGCGGCCGCCCGCCTGCGGAGCGTCGGTGCTGCTGCGGCGCAGCAGGAGCAGCGCGGCGTCGTCGTCGCCCCCGCGCTCGTCCACCACCTCGCACAGCCGGTCGGCCAGCTTGTCCAGGGCGTCAGGACCCGAGGCGATCAGCGCGGTCAGCGTCTGCATCCCGTCGTCGAGGTCGGCGCCGGGCACTTCGACCATGCCGTCGGTGCAGAGCACCATCGTCTCCCCGGGGTCGAGCTCGACGGTGGACACCGGGTACTCCAGACGCCCGAACTCGGCGGAGAGGCCCAGCGGAAGCCCGCCTTCCAGGCGCAGCCTGCGGCAGCTGCCGTCGGGCTGGCGTACCAGCGGCTCAAGGTGCCCGGCGCGGACGAACTGGACGACTCCGGTGCCGAGGTCGACCTGGGCGTACAGACAGGTCGCGAACCGGTCGGTGTCCAGTTCGTGCAGGAAGGCGGAGGCGCGCGCCATGACCGTGGCGGGGGTGTGCCCCTCGGCGGCGTAGGCGCGCAGCACGATCCGCAGCTGGCCCATGACGGCGGCGGCGTGCGTGTCGTGCCCCTGGACGTCACCGATGACCGCGCCGACCCGGCCGCCGGGCAGCGGGATCACGTCGTACCAGTCGCCGCCAATGCCCCGGCCCAGCTTGGCCGAGCGGTAGCGCACCGCGGTCTCCGCGCCCGGGATGCCGGGGATACTGCGCGGCAGCATGGCCGTCTGCAGCCCCTGGGCCAGCTCCTTCTCCTGCTCGAAGAGCATCGCCCGCTGCAGGCTCTGCGCGATGCTGCTGCTGAGCGCGACCAGGACGTTGCGCTCCTCGGCGGTGAAGCCCGTTTTGTCCCGGTAGAGCAGTCCGAGCGCGCCGATCGGCCTGGCCTGGGCGATCAGCGGGAGGTAGGCGGCTGAGCTGATCTTCAGGTCGGTGAGGTGCGGCCACAACAGGGGGTACCGGTAGGCGAACTCCTCCGGTGACTCGATATAGCAGGGGGACAGGGTCCGTACGACCTCGCTCATCGGGTACTGCTCGTCGATGCGGGTGAAGCGAGTGCCGGGCACGAAGCTGCCCGCGGGCCCCTCGGCGACCAGGTGGATCCGCCCGGCCTCGACCAGACCCATGACCAGACTGGTGGCCCCCAGCCGGGCCAGGCCCTGACTGTCCCCCAGGACATCGATGACGTCCTGGACGGTGCGGGCGTGCGCGAGGGCGGCGGCGGTTCCCTGGACGACGCTGGTCTGGCGGCTTGTCGCCTCCCGCAGATCGGCCCGCTCGCGGCGCTGGGCCAGGTCCTCGAGCTCCTGCCGCGCGTCTCTGACGATGCCGACGATCCGGCGCGGGCGGCCGGTCTCGTCGCGTCGGATGTAGCCCTGGGTGTGGGTCCAGCGCAGGGTGCCGTCGCGCAGCCGGACCCGGAAGTAGGCGCCGTAGTTCTCGCTGCCGTCCTTCAGGGCCCCCGAGACCAGGGCGTCCAGGCGGTGGCTCTCGGCCGGGGGGACCCGGGGCGCCAGGGACTCCGGACGTCCGTCGTATTCGTCGGGCCGTAGATCGAAGATCTCGTGGGCCCGGGCGTCCATGTGCATCTGGCCGCTGTCCAGGTCCCAGTCGAAGGTGCCCATGAGGTTGAGCGCCAGGATCGGGTCCGGGTGGGCGGGCCAACCGTCCGGCATGGGCAGGGCACTCGCTCCCCGATCAACCATGTGCCTACCTTGTCACCATTTATCTGATTTCACGAGCTCGACTGTAGACGATTTCAGGTGTCGAAGACTTCGAGATCCGTGGACTCGTCGGGGGCATCGAGGTCGTCGGGGGCAGTCGGCACATTGGGGGCGGTGGGGGCGGTCGGCGTGTCCTCGTCGCCCTCCGTGCCGGGGTCTGCCGGGTCGGCCGGGTCGGCCGGGGGTGGCGTCGGGCAGCCGGACGGCAGCGGCGACAGCGAGGGCGCGGGAGACGGGGTGGTGGGCAGCACGCTCGGGCAGTCGGTGGGGGTGTCGCCCGGGGGGTCGCCTGGAGTGTCGCCGGGAGTGGGCGTGTCCGTCTCGTCCGGCGACGGAGACCCGTCCGTCTCGTTGGGCGATGCGCTGTCCGACTCATCGGGTGACGCGGTCCCTTCCGACTCATCGGGCGACGGGCTGCCGTCGTCCGGCGAGGCGCCCGGGTCGAGCGAGGGGTCCGGGGACGGCGGCGGCGGTACGACCCGGTCGTCGCGGCCGTCGTCGCCGATCCGGCGCTCGATCCAGATGTTGTCGGTGATGTTGACGATGATGATGGTGGTGATCACCTGCGGCGCCCGGGTGATCACGACCGTCCTGGTGGGGTGGTAGCCGTCCCAGGGCTGGCCCCGGTGGGTCGCGTCGCCCCGCACCGCGGTCGGCGGGCTCAGCGGATTGCCGCACGCGCACCGCACCCGCGGCAGCCCCCGGTCGTCGACCAGTACGGCGGTACCGGTCTGCAGTACGGACGGGAAGCTGGTGGGCCGCCCGTCGCGGTAACCGTGGCTGGTCACCCGCGTGTCGGCCCGCACCTGGACGGGAGCGAGGCCGCGCAGCCAGCCCGCGATGCCGGACGGCTCGATCCCCGCGGCGTCGGCGAAAGCGCGGGACTTGTCCTGGTCCGAGGTGAGGAGGCGGGCCTGCTGGTCCACATCGCAGCTCGCGACGGAGTAGGTCCCGCCGTACAGGCCGGGAGTGCCGCCCTCGATGCCCCGAACGCCCTGAGGTGTGGGCGAACCGGTGGGGGGCGGCTGCGGCGTTCGGGTGACGGGCGGGGTGGCGTCCGTGGTGTCCGTGGCCGTCGCGGTGGAGTCGGTGAACGGGTCAGGGCCCTGCGCGGCGACGGGCTGGAGGAACACCTCGTCCGGCGGCTTCGTCGCGTCCGCCGCGCCCTGGCCGCTGTCGCCGGAGCAGCTCGCGACCAGCAGGGCCGTGGATATCGCGAAGGCCGCCGCATAGCGCCTGATGGGTGAGTGCACGCGGTTCTCCCGCCTCTGACCGGCCCCCTTCGCCCCGATGACCCCCATATCCTCCACTCTCGCGGAGTGGTTCGCCTCCGCTGCGCGGGCTGCCGGGTGTGTCATTCGGCCCGCGAGCCGAATCACGCACCCGGCGCCACAATGACGGATGTGGAGTGGTTCACCGGACCCGACTACTGGCTGGCCCGGCTGGTCTTCCAGCGGGCGCTGGCCGCGGTCTATCTGGTCGCCTTCGTGAGCGCGGCGCTGCAGTTCCGGGCGCTGATCGGCGAGCGCGGGATGCTGCCGGTGCCGCGCTACGTGGCGCGGGTCCCGCTGCGCGCCGCGCCCAGCCTGTTCCAATGGCGCTACTCGGACCGGCTGTTCGCGTGCTGCGCCTGGACGGGCGCGCTGCTCTCCGCCGCGCTGCTCGCGGGTGTCGACGGGCTGGTGCCGCTGTGGGCGGCGATGCTGATGTGGGCGGTGCCGTGGGCGCTGTATCTGTCCATCGTCAATGTGGGGCAGACCTGGTACAGCTTCGGCTGGGAGTCGCTGCTGCTTGAGGTGGGCTTCCTCGCGGTGTTCCTCGGCAACGACGACACCGCGCCACCGGTGCTCGTCCTGTGGCTGCTGCGCTGGGTGCTGTTCCGGGTGGAGTTCGGCGCCGGGCTGATCAAGCTACGGGGCGACGCCTGCTGGCGGAACCTGACGTGCCTCTACTACCACCACGAGACCCAGCCGATGCCCAACCCGCTGAGCTGGTTCTTCCACCATCTGCCCCGGCCGCTGCACCGGGTGGAGGTGGCGGCGAACCACGTCACCCAACTTGCGGTGCCTTTCCTGCTGTTCACTCCGCAGCCGATCGCCTCCATCGCGGCTTGCGCCATGATCGCCACGCAGCTGTGGCTGATCCTCTCCGGGAACTTCTCCTGGCTGAACTGGCTGACCATCGTGCTCGCGCTGTCCGCGATCGACTTCACCCCGCTGGCGGGCGCGCCGCCGTCGCTCGCCGCTCCCCCGCTCTGGTACGAGGTCGTCGTGATCGCCGTCACGGCCCTGGTACTCGGCCTGAGTTACCGCCCCGCGCGCAATCTGATCTCCCGTGGCCAGATCATGAACTACTCCTTCGACCCGTTCCATCTCGTCAACGCCTACGGCGCGTTCGGCACCGTGGGCCGGGTCCGCTACGAGGTGGTCGTCGAGGGTACGGCGGAGCCGGTGCCCCCGCCGGACGACACCGGGTGGCGGGAGTACGAGTTCCACGGCAAGCCGGGTGATCCTCGGCGGCTGCCCCGGCAGTTCGCGCCGTACCATCTGCGCCTGGACTGGCTGATGTGGTTCGCGGCGCTGTCCCCCGGCTATGCCAGGCCCTGGTTCGGGGCGTTCGTCGAGCGGCTGCTGGAGAACGACCGGGACACCCTGCGGCTGCTGCGCGGGAACCCCTTCCCGGACGCCCCGCCGACGCATGTACGGGCCGTGCTGTACCACTATCGCTTCACCACCTGGCGGGAGTTGCGGGACACGGGGGCCTGGTGGCACCGGACGTACGTACGCGAGTTTCTGCCGCCGACCCGCTTGGAGCGCCCGTCCGACACCTGGCAGCGGGACGGCTGACGCGGCTCAGCTGTGTCTACGTCCGTACTACCGCCGTGCTACCTCCGCACGACGCGCTGGAACGCCCCGTCCGACGTGGCCAGTTCAGCCCAGCTGCCCTCCTGTACGACGCGGCCGTGTTCCAGTACGGCGATCCGGTCGGCCCGTCGAATGGTCGCGGGGCGGTGGGCGATGACCAGCGTGGTGCGTCCCTGGGAGACGGTACGCAGGGCCGCGGCGAGTTCGGCGTCGCCCGCGGTGTCCAGGTGCGCGGTCGTTTCGTCCAGGACGAGGACGCGCGGGGCGGCGAGCAAGGCGCGGGCCAGCGCGACGCGGGCCCGCTGGCCGCCGGACAGGGTGGCGCCGCGCTCTCCGACCAGGGTCGCGTACCCGTCCGGGAGGTCGCCCGCGACCCGGTCGACGCCGCACACACGGGCCGCCTCCTGTAGCGCGGTGTCGCTGGCGTCGGGCGCGGCCAGGCGCAGGTTCTCGGCCAGGGTGCCGTGGAACAGCGGTGCCTCCTGGCCGACCACGGCGAGGGCCTGGCGCAGGTCACGGTCGGCCAGTTCCCGTACGTCGACGGGCGCGCCGCTGACCGGGAGCAGCTCGACCGCGCCGGACGCCGGGTCCCAGAAGCGGGCCAGCAGGTGGGCGCAGGTGGACTTGCCCGCACCGGAGGCACCGACAAGGGCGACGGTGCGGCCGGGTTCGACGGTCAGGTCGACCCCGTCCAGGACCGGGTCCCCGCCGTAGTCGAACCGCACGCCCCGCAGCCGTACGCCCAACGGACCATCCGGGAGCGGCCGGGGCGC
>NZ_WHOM01000054.1 GCF_009739465.1 Streptomyces apocyni | reverse complement strand
CTAGGGGGCTTCTGGTGGCTCTTGGACGGTGTCGCGGAGCCAGATGACGATGGCGGTGACGGTCAGGGTGCCGTTGAAGATGTAGTCGCGTTTGTCGTAGCGGGTGGCCACCGCGCGGAACTGCTTCCACTTGTTCACGCACCGCTCGACCGCGTTGCGACGGCGGTACTGGGCTTTGTCGAAGGCCGGGGGCCGGCCACCGGCCTGTCCCCGGTGCTTGCGGTGGGCCCGCTGGTCATCGGGCTGAGCGATGGTGGCCTTGATCCCGCGCCGCCGCAGGTAGGCGCGGTTGTCCCGGCTGGAGTACGCCTTGTCGCCGCGCACCCGGTCCGGTCGGCTGCGTGGTCGGCCCGTGCCGCGGCGCCGGATGCGCAAGCCGTCCAGCACCGGGGCGAACATCGGGCTGTCACCTCGCTGACCGGGCGAGGTCAGCCAGTGCAGCGGGCGGGCCCGGTCGTCGGACAGCAGATGAACCTTGCTGGTCAGCCCGCCCCGTGAGCGCCCCAACGCCTCGCGCCCATCCGCTTCCTCACGGGTCCCGCCCCCTTTTGCGGGTAGTCGGCCGGGGGCTTGCGAGGCGCCCCGGCCGCGTGCTGATGCGCCCGGCAGGACGTCGAGTCGATGTTCACGGCCCATTCCCGCCGGTCCGCCTTGCGGGCAAGCGCCCCGTCCGGGTCTGCGGCGTCCGCCTCGATCTGTAACTCGCGCAGGACAGCCTTCCAGGTGCCGTCGGCCGACCAGCGACGATGACGCTCATAGACGGTCTGCCAGGGGCCGTACCGTTCTGGCAGGTCAGGCCAGGGCACCCCGGTCCGGGCCCGGAACAACACCCCGTTGATCACCTTGCGGTGATCCGCCCACTGCCCGCCCGGCTTGCCGTTACCGGGCAGGAGAGGTTCGATCTTCCGCCACTGCGCGTCCGTGAGCTCGTGTCGCCGCACCATACGGGCGTCCTGCCCGGACAACTACGAGATCCACCCAGCCCACCAAGAACCATCAGAAACGGCCTAGCGCGAAGGCGGCGGCAGCAGGACCTCCCACCGTCCGCCGTACGCGCCCGGGACCGGGACCCGCTCCCAGTCCCGGGCCCAGTCGGGCGGTTCCCGGTCACGCAGGACCAGCGCGTCCGGGCGGCGGCCCTGCGTCGACATCCGGACGCCATGGCAGCCCGCTGTGTGGCCGATGGGGATGGCGGCGGTGTTGGCCTTGACCCGGCAGGGTTCGCTTACGCCGTGCGCGCGCAGCACGGCGGCGATCAGCACCCAGTCGCCGCGCGCCCGCTCCTGGATGCTGGCATGCGCGCGCACCACCACCAGCTGGGCCACCAGGTGAGCGACCAGCACGCCCACGGTCACCCCCACCAAGACCCCTCGCAGCCCCCGCCACCCCCGCCGCCCCCGCGCCACGCGGCTGCCCCGCTCCCACCACTCAAGGGCGCCACGGGCCGCCGGGAGCACCAGCAGCGCGTACGCGGGCAGCAGAAAGCGCGGGGCCGCGTAGTCCACCAGGAACAAATAGGTACCCGCCGTCGCCCCGGCCGCCGCGACCGCCAGCCACAGCTCCGCCACCAGCTGCCGCTCGCGCCGAGCCGCCCGCATCCCGACCACGACCAGCGCCAGGAGCAGCAGCCACCAGCCCAGCACCTGCCAGGCGGGGTCCGTGCTCCAGTTCGCGCTACAGGGGCGGCACAGCAAGGGCCCGTCCAGTGAGCCCACGTACTCCGGCAGCGTGAACGTCGGCCGCATCCCGCCCTGGATCTCCTCCGCCCGCGCGAGCCGCTCCCGCACACCGCCGAAGCGCAGATACGCCTCGACCACCCAGGGCAGCAGCCCGAGCAGACCGCCGACGAGAACGGCCCCGATCCGCTCCGGCCGCCGCCATCGCCGGACGAACACGGCGCCCAGCAGCAGGGGCGCGGCCACTATCACCGCGTCGTTGGGCCGCATCAGGGCGGCGGTCGCGATCGCGCCCGCCAGCAGCACCGACGTACGCCAGGACCACGAGGACGAAGAGGACGGCGAGGGCGAGACGAAGCAGCCGACCGCGGCAAGCCCGGCCATCGCCGTGTAGTGGTTGGGCATCGCCTCCCCGGCGTAGAAGAGAACGACCCACAGACTGACGTACGCCGCCGCCGCGACCGGCACCACCACGGGCCGCCGCACCACCCGCAGCCAGGGCCGGAACCCGAGGTACAGGGCGAGCCCCGCCGCCAGGTTCAGCCAGACCCGCAGCAGCACCACCGAGTCGCTCCAGGACGCCACCGGCGCGATGAGCACCGGCACGCCCCGGCTGCGCGGCGCGCTGAACTCCGTCGCCGGTCCGTACGGCCCGAACCGGCTGGCGTAGACGAGCTCGTCCCACCCCAGCGGAAGGCCCAGCGGCACGGCAACCAGCGAGAGCCCGACGAGGGCCGCACAGACCCCGCACAGCCCCCGCCGCGCCCCCTCCCAGCCCCCCTCCCAACGCCGCCCGACACGACGGACCGCCCTCACCCGCCCCCGCACCCCAACACCCACACAGCTCACCAGACCAGTAAGCCAGCCAGACAGGAAAGGGACGGCTTAGGACACAGAAATCCCCACAACTCGGGCAGGATGGTGTCCTAAACCGCCCCATCACCCACGCTTGGATGCGCGTAACAAAGCCCGGGTCGTCAGGCGGAGATGCCGTCGATCCGGGCCAGGGCGTCGTCCGCGCCATAGGGTTGCAGGTACGGCAGCCAGCGGGGGTCCCGGTGGCCGGTACCGATGATGCGCCAGGCGAGACCGGAGGGCGGGGCGGGTTTATGGCGTAGCCGCCAGCCCAGCTCCAGGAGGTGCCGGTCGGCCTTGACGTGGTTGCAGCGGCGGCACGACGCCACCACGTTCTCCCAGGCGTGCTGGCCGCCGCGACTCTTGGGGATGACGTGGTCGACGCTGGTTGCGACGCCACCGCAGTACATGCATCGGCCGCCGTCCCTGGCGAAGAGGGCACGCCGAGTAAGGGGAACGGGCCCCCGGTAGGGGACCCGCACGAACCGCTTCAGCCGGACCACGCTGGGCGCGGGGATGGTGCGGGTCGCGCTATGCATCAAGGCGCCGGACTCCTCGAGGCAGTGAGCCTTGTTCTCCAGTACGAGGACGAGCGCGCGGCGGAGCGGTACGACGCCGAGCGGCTCGTACGACGCGTTGAGGACCAGGACATGCGGCACGGATGCCTCCTTGGGCGTCGGCGGCGCGTGGCTCGCGCCGGGACGATCTGTAGCTAGTTTCCCCTCATGCCTGGTCGTAGCGCCACCATGTCCGGGTAACGGGCTCGAAGTGTTTTCCACCACACGCGTGACACGGGCGCCCGCACCGCCGCCCGCTAATGTGGTGGGTCGCCCGTGGACGGGCCCCGCACCAGGAGGTAGTCGCCGTGTTGTTGTCTGTTCTGTTGGCCGCCGGCGGGGACGGACCAGGCGGGACCGCTGGGACCGACGAGACCAACGGGACCAGCGGAACCAACGGGCCTGATGAGGCGCCCACGCTTCAGGACGCCCAGCAGACGGCCACCGATGCCGCCGGATGGGTGGAGGAGAACTGGTCCACCTGGCTGAGCATCGGCCTGCGCGTCCTGCTCATCCTGGTGATCGCCATCACGCTGCGGCACTTCATCCGCAAGACGATCACCAAGGCGATAACCCGGATGAACCGCGGCGCCGACGCCGTCGACGGCACCGGGCTCAGCGGGCTGCTCGTCAACGCCGAGCGGCGGCGGCAGCGCTCGGAGGCCATCGGCTCGGTGCTGCGCTCGGTGACCACGTTCCTGATCATGGGCACGGCCGCGCTGATGATCCTGGGCACGTTCGAGATCAACCTCGCGCCACTGCTGGCCAGCGCCGGTGTGGCGGGCATCGCGCTCGGCTTCGGCGCGCGCAACCTGGTCACCGACTTCCTCTCCGGTGTCTTCATGATCCTTGAGGACCAGTACGGAGTGGGGGACTCCATCGACGCGGGCGTGGCCGTCGGCGAGGTCGTCGAGGTGGGGCTGCGGGTCACCAAGCTGCGCGGCGAGAACGGCGCGATCTGGTACGTACGCAATGGCGAGGTCAAGCGCATCGCCAACCGCAGCCAGGGCTGGGCGACGGCCCATGTCGACGTGACGGTGCGCCCGGACGAGGACCTGGGGCGGCTGCGGACGATCCTGACCGAGGTCGGCACCGACCTGGCCAAGGACGAGCCGTGGAACGAGGAGCTGTGGGGCCCGGTCGAGGTGCTCGGGCTTGACTCGGTGACGCTGGACGCGATGGTCCTCCACGTCTCGGCCAAGACCATGCCCGGCAAGGCGACCGGCATCGAGCGCGAGTTGCGCTGGCGGATCAAGGTGGCGCTGGACGCGGCGGGCATCCGTATGGTCGGCGACGCACCGGCCGCGGGCGAGGACGACGACAACCCCGCGGAGCCCTCGGGCACTGCCCCTTCGGCGTACGCGTCGGCGAACTCGCCGCAGTCGGTGGCGGCGTCCCCGATCCCGGCCCCGGCCCCGGCCTCGGCCCCGGCGCAGCACCTCGGCAGGCCGTAAGGCTCCCTGCCCCCGGGCCCTGGCCCCCAGCCCCCAGCCCCCAGCCCCCACGAGCTGCCCACGTCCCCACGACCCCCGCAGGTAACGACTTCGTCGCCGCGGGGGTCGTTCGTGTTCTCCGCCTCTTGACGGCCCCCTGAAGTGCGCTGCTAGGTTCCTCCTACCGAATAGGAAACCTTCCTAACAGTGATCTCGCCGAGTCTTACGGGAGCTTCAGATGGCGGGTACGACGCCGGGCACTCCTCGCGTGCTCCGGGCCATGAACGACCGGGCCGCGCTCGACCTGCTGCTCGCCCACGGGCCGCTCTCGCGCACCCGGATCGGCAAGCTCACCGGACTCTCCAAGCCCACCGCGTCCCAGTTGCTCGCCCGCCTTGAGGCGGCCGGTCTGGTGGTGGCGACCGGCACCAGCGAGGGCAGCCCCGGCCCGAGCGCCCAGCTCTACGCCGTGAACGCGCGGGCCGCGCACGTCGCCGCCCTCGATGTCACGCCGCTCCGGATGCTCGCCGCCGTCGCGGACATCACCGGCGCCACCGTCGGCACGTTCGAGCTGGCCACCCCGGGGCGCGGCGGCCAGGACGTCGTACGGCAGGTGCTCGACGCCCTCGACGGCGCGGCGAAGGCGGCCGGACTCACCCGCTCCGACCTGCACCGGGTCGTCATCGGCACGCCCGGCGCCTTCGACCCGAACACCGGACGGCTGCGGTACGCCAGCCATCTGCCGGGCTGGCACGCGCCCGCGCTCCTGGAGGAGCTGGCCGCCGCGCTGCCGATGCCCGTCGAGTACGAGAACGATGTCAACCTCGCCGCGATCGCCGAGCAGCGGCTGGGCGCGGCGCGGGACCACGAGGACTTCGTCCTGCTCTGGAACGAGACCGGCATCGGCGCCGCCCTCGTGATCGGCGGCCGACTGCACCGGGGCTGGACCGGCGGCGCGGGCGAGGTCGGCTTCATGCCCGTCCCGGGCACCCCGCTGCCGCGCCAGGTGACCCGCGCCAACGCGGGCGGCTACCAGGAGCTGGCCGGTGCCCAGGCCGTGCCCAGGATCGCCCGCGACCTCGGGATCGCCGTCCCGGGGCTACCCACCTACGCGGCCCAGGCCACCGCGCTCATCGGCGACGCGGCCACCGCGGCCGAAGGCCCCGGCCGCCTGCTGCTCGAGCGCCTCGCGACCGGCCTGGCCACCGGTCTCGCCTCGATGGTCGCCGTCCTGGACCCCGAACTCGTCGTCCTGTCCGGGGAGGTGATCGCCGCGGGCGGAGAGCCACTGCGCGAGCTCGTCCAGGCCGAGCTCGGCGAACTGGCCGCGGCCCGCCCCCGGCTCGTACTCGGCGAAGTGGACCGGGACCCCGTACTGCGCGGGGCACTGGAGAGCGCGCTCACCGACACCCGCGACGAGGTCTTCGACACCTCCCGCTGACCCCGCACCCACACCCGCACCCACACCCGCACCCGCACACCCGGCCCCGCCCCGATATCCCCAGCCTCAACCGCCCAGGGAGACTCCGCCATGCGCCGAAACAGGCTCGCCATCGCCGCGGCCGCCGCCTCGATAGCCGTCCTCGCCTCCGCCTGTACGGGGTCCGGCGGCTCCGCGGCCAGCGACGACCCGAACGCCACGACCACGCTCACCTTCTGGCACGGCTGGAGCTCGCCCGGCGAGGTCGCGGCGATCGAGAAGAACATCGCCGCGTTCGAGAAGAAGCGGCCGAACATCAAGGTCAAGGTCGTCAAGGGCATCACCGGCGACAAGCTCAACCAGGCGCTGCGCACCGGCGGTTCCCAGGCTCCGGACGTGGTGTCGTCCTTCACCACCGACAACGTGGGCCGGTTCTGCACCTCGGGCGCGCTCGCTGACCTCGGGCCGTTCCTGGACAAGGCGGGCATCGACCCGGACACCACCTTCCTGCCGCAGATGGCCAAGTACACCGAACACGACGGCACGCGCTGCACGGTGCCGCTCCTGGGCGACGCGTACGGCCTCTACTACAACAAGGACGCCTTCAACGAAGCCGGGATCAAGGAGCCGCCCAAGACGCTCTCCGAGTTCGACAAGATCGCCGAGAAGCTCACCAAGACCAAGGGCGACGGCTACGAGCGGCTTGGTTTCATGCCCACCTACCAGGGCTACGAGACCACCGTCGAGCACTACGGCGCGCAGTTCGGCGTGACGTACTTCGACGCGGACGGCAAGTCCAACACCGCCAAGGACCCCGCCGTGAAGGCGATGTTCAGCTGGCAGAAGAACCTGGTGGAGAAGCTCGGCGGGTTCAGGAAACTGGACCGGTACCGGACGTCACTCGGTGACGAATGGGGCCCCAAGCACCCCTTCCACACCGGCCAGGTCGCCATGCAGCTGGACGGCGAGTGGCGCGGCAAGATGGCCGCGGACGCGGACCTGGACTTCGAGGTCGGCGCGGCGCCCTTCCCGGTCCCCGACGACCAGGTGGACGATTACGGCAAGGGCTATCTGTCGGGCACGATCCTCGGCATCGCGAACACCAGCAAGAAGCAGAACGCCGCCTGGGAGCTGGTGCGTTACCTGTCCACCGACACCGACGCGGTGGTCTCCTTCGCCAACGACATCCACAACGTGCCCTCGACGACGGCCGCGCTCAAGTCGCCGAAGCTGAACTCCGACCCGGTCTATCGCACGTTCGTGGACATCGCCCAGCACCCGAAGTCCTCGCACGCCCCGTCCTCGGTCAACGGCGGCGCCTTCCTGCTGACGCTCCAGGACTACGGCGTCGCGTACGAGAAGGGCCGGGAGAAGGACCTGGACGCGGCACTCAGGAAGAACGACGCGCAGGTCGACAAGGACAACGAGCAGGCCCAGGCCGGTTGATGAGCCCCGTCGCGTCCACCGTCACGCCTGCCGCCGTCCCGCCGCAACTGCGGGCGAAGCGCCGTAAGTCGGCGCTGCGCACCCTCGGCTTTCTCTCCCCCTGGCTGATCGGCTTCAGCGTCTTCTTCGCGTACCCGCTGATCGCGACCGTCTACTTCTCCTTCATGAAGTACGACGGCTTCGCGGACCCCACCTGGGTGGGCCTGCGGAACTGGAAGTACGTGTTCCAGGACAGCCCGTTCTTCTGGCCCGCGCTGACCAACACGGCGTGGCTGATCCTGGTGATGGTGACCCTGCGGGTGGCCTTCGGTCTGGGCATCGGGCTGCTGATCACGAAGATCAAGACGGGTGCGGGGGTCTTCCGCACGCTGTTCTACCTGCCCTACCTCGCGCCTCCGGTGGCCGCCACCATGGCCTTCGTCTTCCTGCTCAACCCGGGTACCGGACCGACCAACACCATCCTCGCCAAACTGGGCCTGGGGACACCCGACTGGTTCAACGACGCGGCCTGGTCGAAGCCCTCACTCACGCTCCTCGCGCTGTGGGGCATCGGCGACCTGATGGTCATCTTCATGGCCTCGCTGCTCGATGTGCCCAAGGAGCAGTACGAGGCGGCCGAGTTGGACGGCGCGAACGCCTGGCACCGGTTCCGGTACGTCACGCTGCCGAACATCTCGCCGATCGTGCTGTTCGCCGTGATCACCGGAATGATCGCGACGATGCAGTACTACACCGAGCCGCTGGTGGCCGGGAAGGTCGCCAGCGGGGTGATCGGCGGCTCCGGGCAGCAGTTCGAGCCCGGCTACCCGGACAAGTCCACACTCACCATGCCGCAGGTCATCTACAACCTCGGGTTCCAGCGCTTCGACACCGGTGCGGCCTGCGTGGTGGCCCTCGTGCTGTTCACGCTCGCCATGGTGTGTACGGGCATTCTGATGCGTCGGCGCAGCGGCTTTATGTCGGCGGAGGACTGATCGCCCATGACGAGAACGATGAAGATGTCGAGAACCTCGCAGACGCTCTCCAGGGGCGCGCTGCACTGGATCGCCGTGCACGCGCTCGCCGTCGCCGCTTCCCTGTTCTTCGTCCTGCCCTTCCTCTTCGTGTTCCTGACCGCGGTGATGAGCGACGACCAGGCGCTGACCCGCGATCTGTGGCCGCGTACCTGGGAGTGGGGCAACTTCGGCACGGTGTGGGAGACGCCGGGCTTTCTGACCTGGTGGCGTAACACCCTGCTGTACGCGGGCCTCGGCACCGTACTGGCCGTGTGCTCCAGCCTTCCCGTCGCCTACGCGCTGGCGAAGTTCCGCTTCCGGGGCCGGAACGTGATGATGATGGTGGTCATCGCGGCGATGATGCTGCCGCCTCAGGTGATCATCGTGCCGATGTACCTGTTCTGGGCCAAGCAGCTGGATCTGGCGGGCACCCTGTGGCCGCTGATCATCCCGTTCGCCTTCGGTAACGCGTTCACCATCTTCCTGCTGCGCCAGTTCCTGCTGACGATTCCCAAGGAGTACACGGAGGCGGCCAGGATCGACGGCTGCGGTGAACTGCGCACCCTGCTACGGGTGGTCGTCCCGATGGCGAAACCGGCCATCGCCGCGTCCGCGCTGTTCCACTTCTTCTACTGCTGGAACGACTACTTCGGACCGCAGATCTACGCGTCCGAGAACCCCGGCGCCTGGACGCTCAGTTACGGCCTGGAGTCGTTCAAGGGCGCCCACCAGACGGACTGGAACCTGACGATGGCGGCGACCGTCCTGGTCATGGCGCCGGTGATCGTCGTCTTCTTCTTCGCACAAAAGGCCTTCGTCGAAGGCGTCACGCTCACCGGAGTGAAGGGCTAGCAACGACACATGAAACTCGCAGTCGTAGGCGGCGGTTCCACCTACACCCCCGAACTCATCGACGGCTTCGCCCGGCTCTCCGACGTCCTGCCCATCGAGGAGCTGGTCCTCCTCGACCCGGCGGCCGAGCGGCTCGACCTGGTCGGCGGTCTTGCACGGCGGATCTTCGCCAAGCAGGGCCACAGCGGCCGGGTCACCACCACCTCCGACCTGGAGGCGGCCGTCGACGGCGCGGACGCGGTGCTTCTGCAACTGCGGGTCGGCGGCCAGGCAGCCCGCCAGCAGGACGAGACCTGGCCGCTGGAGTGCGGCTGCGTCGGCCAGGAGACCACCGGCGCGGGCGGCCTCGCCAAGGCCCTGCGGACCGTCCCGGTGGTCCTGGACATCGCCGAGCGGGTACGCAGCGCCAACCCGGACGCCTGGATCATCGACTTCACCAACCCGGTGGGCATCGTGACCCGCGCCCTGCTCCAGGCCGGGCACAAGGCGGTCGGCCTGTGCAATGTGGCGATCGGCTTCCAGCGCCGCTTCGCCGGGCTCCTGGGCGTCGCGCCCGCCGAGGTGCACCTCGACCATGTGGGGCTCAACCACCTCAGCTGGGAGACGGGCGTACGGCTCGGCGGCCCGGGCGGGAAGGACGTACTGCCCGACCTGCTGGCCGCGCACGGGGACGCGATCGCCGAGAGCCTGCACCTGCCGCGCCCGCTGCTGGACCGTCTCGGCGCCGTTCCCTCGTACTATCTGCGCTACTTCTACGCGCACGACGAGGTCGTACGGGAACTGCGCGACCAGCCGTCCCGCGCCACCGAAGTGGCGGCGATGGAGCGCGAGCTGCTGGCCCTGTACGGCGATCCGGCCCTGGACGAGAAACCGGAGCTGCTGGCCAAGCGCGGCGGCGCGTTCTACTCGGAGGCCGCGGTCGACCTGGCGGCGTCCCTGCTGGGAGGTGGCGGCTCCGCCGTGCAGGTGGTCAACACCCGTAACGGGGGCACCCTTCCGTTCCTGCCCGACGACGCGGTGATCGAGGTGCAGGCACGCGTCGACCACCGCGGGGCGGCCCCGCTGCCCGTCGCGCCGCTCGACCCGCTCTACAGCGGGCTGATCGCGGGCGTCACGGCGTACGAGGACCTGGCGCTGCGCGCGGCCCTGCACGGCAGCCGGGACGCCGTGTTCGGGGCGCTCCTCGCGCACCCTCTGGTCGGTCAGTACGCGTACGCCGAGCAGCTCACCGACCAGCTGATCGCGCACAACCGGGAGCACCTCGCGTGGGCCTGACCGACACCTCCCGCGCGGCGGCGCTGCTCGCCATCGACGCGGGCAACAGCAAGACCGATGTCGCGGTGCTCGCCGCCGACGGCCGGGTCATCGGCGCGGCCCGTGGCGGCGGCTTCCGGCCACCGGCCGTGGGTATGGGCGCGGCGGTGGACTCCTTGGCCGAGACCGTCGGCCGCGCCCTGGCCGAGGCGGCAGCGGCCGCGGGGGCGGGGGCGGGGGCTGAGGCTGAGGTGGCGGCCGAGGTGACCGGCGTACGGCATGTCGTGGCCTGCCTCGCCAACGCCGACTTCCCCGTCGAGGAGCGTGAGTTGGCGACCGCGCTGAGCGCCCGACGGTGGGGCCGCACCCTCACGGTCCACAACGACACCTTCGCCATTCTCCGCGCGGGCCTGCCCGCGGGCGCCGAGCAGCGCGGGGTCGCCGTCGTCTGCGGCGCGGGCATCAACTGCGTCGGGATGACACCGGACGGGCGCACCGCCCGGTTCCCCGCGATCGGCCGGATCTCCGGTGACTGGGGCGGCGGCTGGGGCCTCGCCGAGGAGGCCCTGTGGTACGCAGCGCGCGCCGAGGACGGCCGGGGCGAGCCGACCGAGCTGGCCCGTACGCTGCCCGCGCACTTCCACCTGCCCACCATGTACGCGCTCATCGAAGCGCTGCACCTGAAGCACATCGCCCCGCCGCGCACCCACGAACTCACCCCCGTGCTGTTCGCGACCGCCGCGTCCGGCGACCCGCTGGCCCGCGCGATCGTCGACCGGCTCGCCGACGAGGTGGTGGCCATGGCCACGGTCGCGTTGGACCGCCTCGACCTGCTGGCCGAACCGGCCCCGGTCCTGCTCGGCGGCTCGGTACTCGCCGCGGGCCACCCGGACCTGGACTCCCGTATCCGCGCCCTCCTCGCGACCAGGGCCCCCAAGGCGACCGCCCGGACCATCACCGCGCGGCCGGTGCTGGGTGCGGCGCTGCTGGGGCTGGACGAACTGGGGGCGGCGGACGAGGTGTACCGGAGCGTGCGCGCGCACTACGAGGGATGACCGGGAACCGAACAGGTTCGAATCGCGTATTAGGGGCAGGGAATGCGGGACAGGAGCCGCGTGGGGAAAGGCTGTTGCACTGCGATCCGAACAAGATCCAGTAAACGTGGGTGTGGATGCCAGACCCTGCGGCCATAATGAGCGGCCGTGCGTCGTTCTCCCCGCCGGATAGTCCGGAGGGCGGAGTGGGGACACGTCGGAGACCGAGGGGGAGGTCGAGAGGTGACATACCCGCCAAGCGGCGGCGGCGCGGCACCGTCGGTGCCGGGTGCGCCCACACCGTCGGCCGTACCACCGCAGACACCGCCCCCACAGGCAGCAGAGCGCCCGCAGCCACCAGAGCACCCGCGGGCGCCAGAACACCCGCGGGCACCGGCGCCGCCGAGTACGCTGCCGCCGCCCCCGGGAGCCGAGCCGTTGCCCGAGCGCCGCAGCGCCTGGGCCGAGGCCCAGGAGCGGCTGCGCGCGGCGGCCACCACCGAGCCGGGCAGGCTGCGGATCATCGGAGCCGTGCTCGCCGTCCTCGTGGTGACGTTCGGGGCCTGCACGGCCTGGCAGATGTCCGACCGCTCGGCCGCCGCCGATGACGTACTGCACCGCAGCCAGCCGCTGAGCGCCGACGCCGCGGAGATCTACCGCTCACTGGCGGACGCCAACACCGCGGCGGCCAGCGGCTTCCTGGCCGGAGGCCAGGAGCCCGCCGAGGTCCGCGAGCGCTACCGGGACGACATCGCGATGGCCTCCCGGAAGCTGGCCGAGGCCGCCACCAACACCCGGGGCTCCACCGGCTCCCAGAGCTCGATCGCCCAGATAACGAAGCTGAACGCACTGCTGCCGACGTACGCCGAGCGCGTGGAGACGGCCCGTACGTACAACCGCCAGGGCCTGCCGCTGGGTGGCGCCTATCTGCGCAGCGCCAACGCGTTGATGCAGCAGGAGATGCTGCCCGCGGCGAAGAGGCTGTACGACGCCGAGCGGGAGCGGCTCGACGCCGACTACGACGACGCCCGGTCCTACCCCTGGGCGGCGATCGCTGTCGGGGTGCTGGCGCTCGCCGTCCTCGTCTGGGCCCAGCGCCGCAACTACCAACGGACCAACCGCGTGTTCAACCACGGTCTGGTGACCGCCACCGCGGCCGCCACAGTGGTACTGCTGTGGCTGGTGGCAGGCCACAGCGTCGCGTACGGCAGCCTGAACGAGTCGTACGACCAGGGTGTGAAGTCGCTGAACGCTCTCAACAGCGCCCGGATCAGCACTCTGCAGGCCCGCAGCAGCGAGAACCTCACCCTGGTCGCCCGCGGCTCGGTCACCGTGCCGGACGGGCCGAACGCGGGCAAGGACGCCTACGACATCGACTACCAGCAGCGGATGAGGGAACTCGGCGACTTCACCGACGGCCAGGTGCGTGGCTCACTGGACGCGGCGCGGGAACTCGCCGATGACGAGACGGGCAGCGCACGGGTGAGCGAGGCGGTCGACGCCGTCAAGGAGTGGCAGAAGCGCCACAAGGCGGCGCGCGCCGCCGACACCGAGGGCAACTACGACCTGGCCCTGGACCGGGTGATCGGCGAGGACAACCCCACGGGCGAGTCCTTCGACCAGGTGGACGAGGCCCTGCGGAAGGCCCTGGCGCACGAGAAGGCGGACTTCCAGCAGGCGGCCGAAGACGGCCGGGGGGCGATGACCGGACTGCCGGTCGGCGCCGCCTCGCTCGCCCTGCTCGGTGCCACGGGTGCCGTGCTGGGGATCGGCCGCAGGCTTTCGGAGTACCGGTGAGAGGGGGCGAAGTGACCAGGAACCGCACACCGGGCGCCGCCAGCGCGGCAGGCCTGTTCAGCCGCCTGCGCGGCTGGGGCGGGGTGGCGGCCATGGCCGTGGGCTGCGTGCTGGCGGTCCTCTTCGTGCTGCTGCCGGTACGGTCCGGCGGCCCGGCGGACGGCAGCGTGGGCCGGGGCGGCCCCGGGATCGCCGACGCGACGCACACGAAGGCCGAGAAGTGCGAGGAGCCGGAGCGGAGCCTGCGGCCGTCCGCCGACGACGGCGAGACCGTCAAGGACATCAAGACCCGCAAGGACAAGCCGAACAAACTGATCGTCGGCGTCGACCTGAACAGCTTCCTCTGGGGTTTCCGCAACCCCAGCACCGGCAAGCTGGAGGGCTTCGACATCGATTTGGTGCGCGCGATCGCCCAGGACATCATGGGCGACCCGGACGACGTGATCTTCCGCGCGGTGCCGACCAACCAGCGCGTCCCGGCGATCCAGTCGGGCCAGGTGGACATGATCGTCCGGGCCATGACGATCACCTGCGACCGCGCCAAGGACGTCGCCTTCTCCACCGCCTACTTCCGCACCGGCCAGCAACTGCTCGTCCCGGACGGCTCGAAGATCACCGGATACGACGGCTCACTCCAGGGCAAGAAGCTGTGCAGCGCCTCGGGCTCCACGGCCCTGACGGAGCTCAAGAAGGAGTCGCACGGCGCCGATATATCCACCACGGTGCCCAACCAACTCGACTGCCTGGTAAGGCTCCAGCTCGGCGAGGTCGACGCTGTGGTCACCGACAGCGCGCTGGCCGCGGGCCAGGCCGCGCAGGACCCGACGGTGAGCCTGAAGGGTGAGACGTTCACCGAGGAGTACTACGGCGTGGCGATGCACAAGGAGGCCACGGATTTGGTACGCCGGGTGAACCAGGTACTGGAGGACTATCGCAAGAACGGCTGGCAGACCTCGTACAAGAAGTGGCTGGCCGATGACCTCAAGGACATCGACGGGCCGCCGCCAGCGAAGTACGTCACCGACTGACAGACAGCTGGCCCGGCTGGCTCAACTGGCTTGATACGGCTGGCCGCACACGACCCACACACGGCACAACGGCACAGCGGAGAGGTGATCGATGGGCGTCGCGGGACCCCCCGGACCCGTCATGGACCGGGACGAGGTGGACCGTGCGCTGGCGCGGCTGGGCGCCGAGCACGAGGCGATCGAGTCCTCACTGCTCGCGCTCCAGGACCACGCGGGCCGACGCCTGCTCGAAGGCGCCGAGCTGACCGGTACGACCAGGGACCGCTGGGCGGCGGCCGAGCAGTCCATCACCCGGCTGTGGGCGTACTTCGACGCGTACGCCGCCGCGCTGACCGGCGCCCGCGAGCTGCGCGCGCGCAGACGCTGGCCGAGCCGCGACGACCTGGTGGAGCTGACCGAACTGCTGCGCGGCGAGAGCGTCACCGTCCCCGGCGGCGCGCCCGCCGCGATGGGCGTCTCGCTCGACACGGGACCGGCGCGGCTGTCCGAACGGTTCACGCTCCAGGAGCTGGTGGACCGGATGAACGAGCTGTACGCCGACTCGCTGGACATGGTCGTCGCCGCCGACGCGGTCTGGTCGGCGCTCCCGGCCCGGATAGACCTGCTCGCGGCCGAACTGGGCCGTACCCGGCAGCTCGCCGCGTCCGTCGGCGTACGCCCAGGGGAGCACCCCGCGGGCGACGACCTGGAGCGGATCACCGCGGAGCTGACGACGCTGCGCGCCCAGGTGATCTCCGACCCGCTGGCCTTCTGGCGTAGCGCGCCCGGGAGTTCGGCGCCCGGTGGCGGCCGCCCCGACACCGAGCGGTACGACCGTGAGGCGCGCGCGCTCGACGAGGTGCGCCGGGAGATCGAAGCGGTGCTGACCGTACGCCAGGACGCCGAGCAGCGACTCGGCCGACTGCGCGACCTGCTGTCCCGAGCGGACCGTACGCTCGCCGAGGCCAGGTCCGCGCGCGGTGAGGTACTCGCCAAGATCGCGGCCTCCGAAGTGCCCGCGGTCAGCGGCCCGCCCACCGCGCTTCAGGAGCAGTTGGCGACGGCCGCCGAGTACCGCCGATACGCCCAGTGGCACCGGCTGTCCCCGCTCCTTGAGTCGCTGGAGCAGCGGGCCGAGGACGAACTGGAGCGCGCCCGCGAGTCGTTGACCGCGGTCACCCAGCCGCTCGCGGTCCGCGCCGAGCTGCGTGGCCGTCTGGACGCGTACAAGGCGAAGGTCGCCCGGCACGGGATGGCCGAGGACCCGATGCTGATGGAGCGGTACGACGCGGCCCGCCGCATGCTGTGGAGCGCGCCCTGCGATCTGCGGGTCGCCGAGGAGGCGGTGCTGCGCTACCAGCGGGCCGCCGCCGACGCGCTGACCCCGAGAGTGCCGCCGCAGGGCGGGCCGACGGACGCGCCTGGACCCCAGGGGGGACGATCATGAGTGAGCGGCGGCAGTGCCAGCGTCCGGGTTGCGAGGGCGCTTACGAGGACATGGGGGCCGGGGAGCTGTACTGCGACACCTGCGGTCTGGCGCCTGTGGTGGCGTCTAGGGGGTCGGCCGGTTCGGGTGGATCGGGCGGGTCGGGTGGTTCTGGTGGCTCGGGTAGCTCGGGTAGCTCGGGTGCGGCCACTGAGGCTTCTGGGGCGGCGTCGGGGCGGAGCGGTTCGCGTGCGTCGCGCAGCAGTTCCCGGTCGTCGTCCCGCAGCAGTTCGCGTTCGTCCACCTCGCGCAGGTCGGTGTCCGGGCGACTGTCCCGCTCGCTGTCGGGCAGCACGTCCGGGCGTTCCGTGTCGGTGCGCAGCTCCGGCGCGTCCGGGTCGACCTCGTCGCGCGGCAGGCTCGGGGTCGGTCTGGTCCAGGTGCCGGACGTACCGCGGCCCGATCCGGCGACGATGGTGCGGGCCAACCCCGAGGTGCCCGAGCGCAAGCGGTTCTGTTCGCGGTCCGACTGCGGGTCCCCGGTGGGGCGTTCGCGCGGCGACCGGCCGGGACGCACGGAGGGGTTCTGCACCAAGTGCGGCCACCCGTACTCCTTCGTACCGAAGCTGAACCCCGGTGACATCGTGCACGGGCAGTACGAGTTGGTGGGCTGTCTGGCGCACGGCGGGCTCGGCTGGGTCTATCTCGCCATCGACCGGGCGGTGTCGGACCGCTGGGTGGTACTCAAGGGCCTGCTGGACACCGGCGACGAGGACGCGATGGCGGCGGCGATCTCCGAGCGGCGCTTCCTCGCCGAGATCGAGCACGCCAACATCGTGCGGATCTACAACTTCGTCGAGCACCTGGACCAGCGCACCGGCTCCATGGACGGCTACATCGTCATGGAGTACGTGGGCGGCAAGTCCCTCAAGGAGATCGCTAACGAACGCCGTAGCGCCGACGACAAGCGCGATCCGCTGCCGGTTGAGCAGGCCTGCGCGTACGGCATCGAGGCGCTGGAAGCGCTCGGCCACCTGCACAGCCGCAACCTGCTGTACTGCGACTTCAAGGTCGACAACGCCATCCAGACCGAGAACCAGCTCAAGCTGATCGACCTGGGCGCGGTCCGCCGGATGGACGACGACGAGTCGGCGATCTACGGCACGGTCGGCTACCAGGCCCCGGAGGTCGCCGAGGTCGGCCCCTCGGTCGCCTCCGACCTCTACACGGTCGCCCGCACCCTGGCCGTACTGACCTTCGACTTCCAGGGCTACACGAACGTCTTCGTGGACTCGCTGCCGGACCCGGACCACATCGAGGTGTTCCGGACGTACGAGTCCTTCTACCGCCTGCTGGTACGGGCCACCGACCCGGACCCGGCGCGGCGGTTCTCCTCCGCGCAGGAGATGGCGGAGCAGCTGACGGGCGTACTCCGGGAGGTCGTCGCCCTCCAGACGCGGCGGCCACGGCCCTCGCTCTCGACTCTGTTCGGCCCCGAACTGAAGGTCACCGACACCGAACTCCTCATCGAGCGGCACAGCGAGGTGTCCCGGCTCGGGGCGCGCGACGTGCCGCGCGGACGGTGGTCCGGGCGATCCCTGCGCGGCGGCGGTACGGCCGCGGTGGGCGCGGCCCCGGCGCGGGCCGGGCTTCCCGGCGGCGGGGCCGGGGCCACGGGTCAGGTCGCCGCGACGTCCGTACCCCCGGTCAAGCCTCTCGCGCACGCCGCCACCGCGCTCGCGCTGCCGGTGCCCCGGGTGAATCCCGGTGACCCCAACGCCGGGTTCCTCGCGGGGCTGCTGGCCGCCGCGCCCGCCGAGCTGATCACCGCGCTGCACGCCGCGCCGACGCCGTCCATCGAGCTGCGGCTACGCGAGCTGCGCGCCCGCCTGGAGATGGGCGAACTGACCTCCGCGGTCCGGTCCCTTGAGGACCTGGAGCGGTCCCAGGCCGACGACTGGCGGGTCGTCTGGTACCGGGGCGTGGTCGCCCTGGCCACCGAGGACTTCGCGAGCGCGGCGCTGTCCTTCGACGCGGTCTACGACGCGTTCCCCGGCGAGGCCGCGCCCAAGCTGGCGCTCGGCGTGTGCGCGGAGGTACTCGGCCAGTTGGACAACGCCGCCGAGTACTACCGGCTGGTGTGGACGACCGACCCGAGCTATGTGAGCGCCGCGTTCGGGCTGGCCCGGGTGGAGCTGGCCGCGGGTGACCGGCACGCGGCGGTGCGTACCCTGGAGTCCGTGCCGGAGGCGTCGATTCACTACACGGCGGCCCGGGTCGCCGCCGTACGGGCCCGGCTTCGGGACCAGGCGGCGCATGAGCCGCTGCTCGACGATCTGACCGCGGCCGCGGGTCAGGTGGAGGCGCTGCGCCATGTCGGCCTGGACGCGGTACGCCGCGAGCAGTTGTCGACCGAGGTGCTGGGGACCGCCCTGGACTGGGTGCTCTCCGGTGGCTCCGGCGCGGCGTCGCCAGGGGCCTCGGCACACCAGGTGCTGCTGGGCAGCAGCCTGGACGAGCGCGGCCTGCGGTTCGGGCTTGAACGCTCGTACCGCACACTCGCCCGGCTGGCCCAGCGCGGCGAGGAGAGGATCGAACTGGTGGAGCGGGCCAACCGTTTCCGCCCCCGGACGTGGGTGTGATTGATGTCGCAAGTGCCCCAGCCCTCCGTCGGGTCCCCCATGCCGGTGTGTCCCGGTTGTGAGGAGCCGCTGGAATCGGATGACCGGTTCTGCGGTGCGTGCGGATACGACCTGGCGGCGGTGCCCGCCGCCGCCGTGCCGGACGACCACCCCACGCCAGCCGTGAACGGCGCCGCCCGCGCCGCCGCCACCCCTCCTGGCCCGCCCGTACCGTCCGTGCCGTCCGTGCCGTCCGCGCCATCCGCCTCGGTGGAGTGGCCGGATGTCCCGGAGCAGGACAGTTCGCAGAGCCCGGCGCCGGTGCATCTGCCCACGGACCTGAAGGGCCTCGACTCGACGAGCAGCGGCCCGCCCGAAGCGGCCAGCGCACCCGAAGCGCCCGCCCTGCCCGACGCGCCCGCCGTGCCCGCCGTGCCCGCCGTGCCCGACGAGTTCCCGCTTCAGCCCCCCGCGCCGCCGCGGGCCCCCGACCCACGGACCGTGCCCCCGCAGCCAGCCACCCCCGCTGGCGGCAAGCGCTGTGTCGCCTGCCGCGCGGGCACCGTCGACCACGACGGTTACTGCGAGCACTGCGGCCACGCCCAGCCGCGCGAGCGCGACCACATGGAACACGAGCTGGGCTCGGTGGCGGCGGTCAGCGACCGTGGGCTGCGCCATCACCGTAACGAGGACGCGTTCGCCGTCTCCTCGACCGCCCTGCCCGACGCCTCACCGGCGACGGTGGCGATCGTCTGCGACGGGGTGTCGTCCTCGACCCGCCCCGACGAGGCCTCACTGGCCGCGTCGCGGGCGGCCAACGAAGCCCTGCTGGTGTCCCTGCCGCGCGGCACCCACCCGCAACAGGCCCTGCACGAGGCGATCATCGCCGCCGCCGAGGCCGTCAACGCCCTGGCCGCCGAACCCACACAGGCCCAGGAGCACGATCCGCACCGGCAGAACTCCCCGGCGTGCACCCTGGTCAGCGCCGTGGTCGCGGGCGGCCTGCTGGTCGTCGGCTGGGTCGGAGACTCCCGGGTCTACTGGGTCCCCGACGACCGCTCCGCCGCACCCGCCCGGCTCACCGAGGACGACTCCTGGGCCGCGCAGATGGTGGCGGCGGGCCTGATGAGCGAGGCCGAGGCGTACGCGGACGAACGGGCCCACGCCATCACCGGCTGGCTCGGCGCCGACGCGTACGAACTGGAGCCGCACACGGCCTGCTTCAAACCGGACCGGGCCGGAGTGGTGGTGGTGTGCACGGACGGCCTGTGGAACTACGCCGAGGGGGCGGACGAACTGGCCGCGGTGATCCCCGCGGACGCCGGGCAACGCCCGCTGCACAGCGCCCAGGTACTGGTCGGCCACGCCCTGGACGGCGGGGGCCACGACAACGTAACAGTGGCGGTACTCCCGTTCCCCGTAGGGCCTCAAGGGGCAGGATCGGCCTGAGAAGGGGCGGGGCCCGACACACGGTCGCCGACGCGCAACCCACCACGACGCGGCACGGACGGCACAGCACGGCACGGACGGCACGGCACGGCACGGCACGGCACGACTACACGACACCACGCGGTTGTCACCCACGGCCCGGCCGCCACACCGGCGGTCACCGGGTGCTGTGGCACGCGTGAGGAAGCACGAGGGGGAGCAGAACCTATGGCCACTTTCTCCAAGCCGGACGCTCCGCGGTTCGCCGTCGATGTGTACCAGAACGAGTACCTTCCCGAGGGCGGCCAGGAGGTCAACGCGATCGTCACGGTCACCTCGACCGGGGGCGGCACCCTGGGCGGTACGGCGACGCGCACCCGCGCGCCGGGCCAGGCCCCGGACGCGGCCGTCGCGATCATGGTGGACTGCTCGGGCTCGATGGACTACCCGCCGACGAAGATGCGGGGCGCCCGGGACGCCACCGCCGCCGCCGTGGACACCGTCCGTGACGGGGTGCGCTTCGCGGTGATCGCCGGAACGCATGTGGCCAAGGAGGTCTACCCGGGCGGCGGTCGGCTCGCCGTGGCGAGTGAGGCGACGCGGGAGGCGGCCAAGCAGGCGCTGCGCAAGCTCAGCGCGGGCGGCGGCACCGCGATCGGTACCTGGGTGCGGCTCGCCGACCGGCTGCTGAACAGCGCGGATGTCGACATCCGGCACGGCATCGTCCTCACCGACGGGCGCAACGAACACGAGTCGCCCGAGGATCTCAAGTCCGCGCTGGACGCCGCGTCGGGCCGCTTCACCTGCGACGCCCGCGGCGTCGGCACGGACTGGGAGGTGAAGGAGGTCACCCAGATCGCGTCCGCGCTGCTCGGCACCGCCGACATCGTCGCCGATCCGTCCGGTCTGTCCGCCGACTTCACCCAGATGATGGAGACGGCGATGGGCAAGGAGGTCGCGGATGTCGCGCTGCGGCTGTGGACGCCGATGGGCGCGGAGATCAAGTTCGTCAAGCAGGTGGCCCCCACCGTCGAGGAGCTGACCGACCGGCGCACCGAGGCGGGCCCGCGCGCCGGGGACTACCCGACCGGTTCCTGGGGCGACGAGTCCCGCGACTACCACGTCTGCGTCGAGGTGCCGAGCGCCGGGATCGGCCAGGAGATGCTGGCCGCCCGGGTCTCGCTGGTGATCCCGGAGCCGGACGGCAGCCCGCAGACCCTGTCACAGGGGCTGGTACGGGCCGTGTGGACGGACGACATGGCGGCCACCACCTCGATGAACCCGCAGGTCGCGCACTACACGGGCCAGGCGGAACTGGCCCAGGTCATCCAGCAAGGCCTGGAAGCCCGCAAGGCAGGCGACCTGGACGGCGCAACGGCCAAACTGGGCCGGGCCGTTCAGCTGGCGAACGCCTCGGGGAACGCCGATACCGCGAAACTGCTTTCGAAGGTGGTCGATGTGGTCGACGCCCCTGCGGGTACTGTGCGACTGAAGGCCAAGGTCGCGGACGCCGATGAGATGACGCTCGAGACCCGGTCGACGAAGACCGTTCGCGTGAAGAAGTGAACGGGAAGATCAGTGAACGTCAAGACGTAGTGACGTGAAGGAGAGGGGGACGCGCCGACATGCCGACCTGCCCCAACGGACACCAGTCGGGTTCCGACGACTGGTGCGAGGTCTGCGGCCACCGTATGGCAGGAGCCGGTGCCGTACCTCCTCCTCCCCCGCCGCCACCGCCCGCGGCTGGCTACGGCTACCCGCAGCAGACGGACCCCGGCCCGCAGCCGGAGCTCTGCCCGCAGTGCCGTACCCCGCGCGAGGCCAACGCTCCGTTCTGCGAGCACTGCCGGTGGAACTTCCTCACCAACACCGCGACCTCGTACACCCCCGCCGCGCCGCAGCAGCCGCTGCCCGGCAGCGGCCTGCCCCCGGGCTTCCAGCAGTCCCCGCAGCGGCCGCACGCGGGTGAGTACACCAGCTCGCGCCCCTCGCAGATGAACCGCCCGGCGGAGCCGCTGTCCGGGCCGCCGCCTGGGGCTCCCGCGCCTCCCGCCCCGCCCGCGCCGTCCTCAGGCTTCGGCGGCGGCGATGACGACTGGATGCTGGCGCCGCCCCCCGGGCAGTCGGCGCAGGCCCCGCAGCAGGCCCCTCAGCAGCACGGCCAGCACCCGCTGGCGCCGCCACCTGGTCAGTACGGCGGACAGCAGGGCGGACAGAACGGCGGACAGCAGGGCGGGCAGCAGGGCTACGGCTACCCCCAGCAGACCCAGGCCCCGCACGGCCCGCAGGCGCCGCAGGCGCCCATGGGGTGGTCGGCGACGATCGGTCCCGACCGCGAGTACTTCATGGCGATGATGCACCGCAGCGGCCCCGAGGCCTCCGGTCTCAACCTGCCCGCGTACTCGCCCGAGCAGCGGCGCGAGCTGGTCGGCAACCAGATCACCATCGGCCGCCGCCGCCACTCCACGGGTGACACCCCGGACATCGACCTGTCCGTACCGCCGGAGGACCCGGGCGTCTCGCACCAGCACGCGGTGCTGGTCCAGCAGCCGGACGGCTCCTGGGCGGTCGTCGACCAGAACTCCACCAACGGCACCACGGTCAACGGCGGCGAGGAGGCCATCCAGCCGTTCGTCCCGGTGCCCCTCCAGGACGGCGACCGCGTGCACGTCGGCGCGTGGACGACGATCACCATCCACCGAGGCTGAGCCCCCCCGAGCCGTTCCTGGGCCCTGGCTTACGTCAGGGCCCAGGCGTACGGGCCCGTCGGGTCATCAAGCCAGGCCCAGACGTCCTGGCCGCTGACGGTGACCCCGAACCGCTCACGCCCCGGCCGCCCCTCGCGCCGCCACAGCGCCAGCGCCTCCTGCGGGTCCAGGCTGCCCCGGGTCAGGGCGAGGAGGAACCGGAAGAGTTCGTTCTGAGCCGCCCCGCGCGGCAGCCCGCCGACGTGCGGCGAAGGCGCCCGCGGGCTCGGCCTGCCACGCAGTGGCACGAAGTAGGCGGACGTGTGCAGAAAGTGCCCCTCGGCGTGGGCCGCGTCCCCTACCCGTAGGCGGATCAGTCCGGTCGCCAGCGGCGCCAGGATCAGCGCGCCGGGCCGACACTGCTCCAGCCACACCTGGGGCACGGTCTCCAGCGTGCAGGTCGCGATGATCCGGTCGTACGGCGCCCGCTCGGGGCACCCGCGTGCCCCGTCCCCGGTGATCACGGCCGGGTGGTACCCGGCGGCCGCGAGATGCCGCCGTGCCGACTCGGTGATCTCCGGGTCGAGATCGACGGTGGTGACCCGTTCGTCGCCGAGGCGGTGGGCGAGCAGCGCCGCGTTGTAGCCGGTCCCGGCGCCGATCTCGAGGACCCGGTGTCCGTCCTCGATCCGCAGTTCGGCGAGCATCATGGCCATCAGCGACGGCTGGCTGCTGGAGGAGACCAGCTCCCCGTCGCGCATCCGGGTGGCCAGCGGCGTATCCACGTACGCCCCGCGCAGCCAGCGCTCCCGCCGTCCGCGGTCGGGGTCTTCGCCCCAGAGCCGCTCGGAGCCGCCCAGCACGCCGATGTAGTAGTACGGGACGAACAGGTGGCGCGGGACCTCGGCGAACGCCGCGCGCCAGGCCGGTTCCCCGTCCAGCGCCCCGGTCGCCTCGATCTCGCGCACCAGAGCGGCCCGCGCGACGGCGGCGACCTCGTCCTCGGTACGCGGGTACGGCTCCGGGTACGGCTCTGGCTCGGGCACACCACCCATATACCCACTGTGCTGCGATATCGCTCCGGGTGCGAGGGCCGAGTCCCGGGCGCCGCTAGGTGCCCGGTCCTAGGCCCCCCGTACTCGGCCGGTCAGTCTGAGAGCATGGGAGGCGTGAATGAGATTCCGCGCGGCACGCTTCAGGAGCAGACCTTCTACGAGCAGGTCGGCGGCGAGGAGACCTTCCGGCGCCTGGTGCACCGGTTCTACCAGGGGGTCGCCGACGACCCGCTGCTGCGGCCGATGTACCCGGAGGAGGATCTGGGTCCGGCCGAGGAGCGCCTCGCCCTCTTCCTGATGCAGTACTGGGGTGGCCCCCGTACCTACAGCGACGATCGCGGCCATCCCCGGCTGCGGATGCGGCACGCGCCGTTCACGGTAGACCGGGCCGCGCACGACGCCTGGCTGCGGCACATGCGGGTCGCCGTGGACGAGCTGGGGCTCTCCGAAGAGCACGAGCGGACGCTGTGGAACTACCTCACCTACGCCGCGGCTTCGATGGTCAACTCGGAAGGCTGAACACCGGATTCCGGTGTCTGCGGTCCTGATTCCGGTCACGATCTGATCACCTTCGTCACGAACGCGCTTTCGGTACCCGGTGTGCTCTGACAGAGTCCCAAAAGGGGCAGGGGGCCCCTGGGGTGGGGAAACGGGGCGGGGCGATGACGGGTTTGGTCCTTCTGCGCATCCGCGCGCACCGTCTTCTGCTCACCGCGGCACTCCTCGCGGTCCTGCTGACCACCACGGTCCTCGCCGCCCTGACCGCGTTCTCCGGCTCTATCGGTGACGCCGCGCTACAGCACTCCCTGGAGACCCGTGCGGCGGCCCCCGCCGCGCTGCTGGTCAAGGCCCCCGTCGAGCAGGGCCAGCGCGAAGACGCCGAGCGGGCCGTCGCCGAAGGGGCCGGGCGCACCTTCGACGGGCTGCCGGTCACCCTGAGCACCCTGGAGCGCTCCGGCCCGTACGCCCTGCCGCGTGCGCTCCAGGCTCCCGAGGCCCGCGCCGGTCAGCCCGACCTCACCCACCTCGCGGCACTCGACCGCTCCCGCGTGGAACTGGTCTCCGGCGCGTGGCCGGAGCCGGGCGGTGCCAAGGGCGGCAAGCCCGTCGAGATCGCGCTGCCGCAAGCCGCCGCCGACCGCCTTGAGCTGCGCCCCGGCGCCAAGCCGGTCACCCTCACCGACCGGCTCCGCGGGCCGGACCTGACCGTGCGGGTCACCGGTGTCTACCGCCCCGCCGACCCGGCCGACCCGTACTGGCAGCTGGACGAGCTCGGCGGCAGTGGCATCCGTACGTTGAACTTCACCACCTACGGCCCGCTGCTGGCCGACCCGGCCACGCTCGACTCCGGGCGTGTGACGTACGAGTCCACCTCCTGGCTCGCCACCGCGGACTTCCGCACCGCCCAGGCCGGGTCCATCGGCACCCTGCGCGAGGCGGCCACCAGCGGCCCGGCCGAGCTCGCCAAGAACCCCGCGCTCGGCGGCAGGGCGACCGCGACCACCTCGCTGCCCGCCGTACTCGACCGCGCCGAACGCGCCCTCCTCGTCTCCCGGTCCACGCTGCTGATCGTGGCCGTGCAGTTGGTGCTGCTCGCCGGGTACGCCCTGCTCCTGGTCGCCCGGCTGCTGTCCACCGAGCGCACCGGCGAGACGGGCCTGCTGCTGGCGCGCGGCGCGTCCCGGAGCCGGATCGGCGCGCTCGCCGCCGCCGAGGCGCTGCTGATCGCGCTGCCCGCGGCGGTCCTGGCGCCGTTGCTGGCGGGCCCGTTGACGCGGCTGCTCGGCGGGCAGGGCGCGCTGGACCGGATCGGGCTGCGGCTCGACCCCACGGTGGGCGCCCCGGTGTGGCTGGTCGC
>NZ_WHOM01000053.1 GCF_009739465.1 Streptomyces apocyni | reverse complement strand
CGCGATGATCACCGGGCTCGCCGCGCTCGCGCTGCACCGGTTCTCGTCCGCTCCCCCACTGCTCACGCTGGACCGCATCGACGTCCTGGTCCCGCGCACCCGCCGCCTGCGCTCCACCGGCTGCGCCCGGCTGGTCCGCGCCCACGCCCTGCCCCGCCCGCAGACCGTCACCGGCCTCCCGGTCGCCCCCGTAGCGCGGGCCCTCGCGGACGCGGTCGCCCAGCTCCGCGACGCGGACACGGTCCGCCGTATGCTCACCGAGGCCGTACGCCGCGGGCTCTGCGAACCCGCCGTCCTGGTCAAGGAGTTGAACCGAGCGCGGCTGCTGAACCGGCCGCACGTCGTGAACGCCGTGGACTCGCTGCTCGCCGAGGGCCGGGCCATCGCCGAGGACCGCCTCTACACGATGGTCTCCGAGTACGGCCTGCCCGACCCGCTGTGGAACGTCGACCTGCGTCTCCCCGGCGGCCCGCACCTCGGCGGCGTCGACGCGTACTGGCCGGACCAGTCACTGGCGGTCGAGCTCGACACCCGGGCCCCGCGCCAGGAGGACGACGCCCTGTGGTCCGAATACGCCCGCAAGCGCGAGCACTTGGAGCGGCTCGGCATCACCGTCGTGCACCTCACCCCAAGGAAGCTCCGCGAGTCGATGGAGCAGCAGGCGACAGTCGTCCGTACCGCCCTGATGGCGTCTTCGGACCGCGATCCGGCGGCGTATGTGGTGGTGCTTCCGCGCTGACCGGCCCGAGGGGGAACAGGGGAAACGGGGGAAACGGGGTAACAGGGGAAAAGCAGGGGCGGGACCCGGACGGCGGGCCCCGCCCCGCACTTGTGCGCCACTTCGCGACGCGGCACCGCGCTAGTTCGTCCCGCAGAACTCCGCCTCGCCGACCGCCCGGCTGTCTCCGGACCAGTCGCCGTTGAAGTTGAAGGCGAGCGAGTGATCGCCCTTCGTGGTCGTCAGCGCCTGTGAGATGGAGCCGTGGAAGCCACCGGAGTGACCCCAGACCACCTTGCCGCAGGACAGCTTCTCCTTGATCAGGCCCAGCCCGTAGCCCGCGTTCGGCTCGCCCTCGACCGGGATCGTGGTCTTCATTTCCTTGAGCTGCTTGGCGGGCAGCAGTTCCCCGCCGAGTAGCGCGCCGAAGAAGCGGTTGAGGTCACCGGAGTCAGAGATCATCTCGCCCGCCGCACCCGCCATGGACGGGTTGAGCTCGGTGACGTCGTACGTCCGGCCCTGCGGCTTGTCGGAGAGTGTGGAGTACGCCCGTGAGCTGGGCCACCCCACCCAGTGCTCGGTGCCCGGGACCCGGGTGGCGTGCAGTCCGAGCGGCTTGATGACGCGCTGCTCGATCTCGGTGCCGTACGTCCGGCCGGTCACCTTCTCGATGATCATCCCGGCCAGGGTGTAGTTCGTATTCGAGTAGCTCCATCCGTCGCCCGGCTCGAAGACCGGCTTGTGCCGCATGGCGACGGCCACCAGGTCCGTGGGCTCAAGGGTGTCGTAGCGGTGCTTCAGGAAACCCTTGTAGAGGTACTTCCTGGCGAGGGCGGGGTCACTGGTGTAGTCGAAGATCCCGCTGGTGTGGTTGAGCAGCTGGCGGACGGTGATCTCGCTGCCGTCGTGACCGTTGCCGTGCACCACGCCTGGCAGCCACTTCTCCACCGTGTCGTCCAGGTCGAGCTTGCCCTCCCCCTGGAGCTGAAGCAGCACGGTCGCGACGAAGGTCTTGGTGATGCTGGCGATCCGGTAGCGGTCGTGGGCGCTGCGCTGCTTGCCCGTCCTGAGGTTGCCGACGCCGGACGTGCCCTTCCAGGTCCCGTACTGGTCCACGGCCTGCCCGGCGACTCCGGGGACGCCGTCCGCCACGGCGGCGTCCATGGCCTGTTGGGTGGGCTGGTGGTCTCTGGTCCGGGATTCGGCCGCCGCGGGTGCGGTGAGGGTCGCGGCGGTCAGTGCCGCCACGGCCGTCACCGTCACCGTTCCCAGAAGAGTGGCCCGCACCGTACGTACTGCTGTTGCCATGTGCTGTCCTTCCCACGGCTGCGCGACTGCGCACCTGCGCGACTTCGGTCAGCGGGCAGGACTCGCTCGGGGCGGGGGAAGTTGCTCGGGTACGTCCGGTTGAGTACGAATCAGCCAAGTGGAGCTGAGGGGCTAGCGGGTCTTGCGGAGCACCAGTTCGGTGTTGCGGTCGCTCGGTTCACCGGTCAGCGTGGGCCGTAGGCCCGGTGTGTTGGCGGCGAGTTCCCGGTAGAGCGCGGCGAGGCCCGGCTGGGAGAGGTCCGTGAGGTCCGTGCGGTGGGGCGCGGCGGACTCGATGAGGGTGGTGAAGACGGACAGGGTGCCGTCACCGTTGTCGGTGACCTCGATGATCCGGGCCAGCTGGGGGAAGTCGATGTGCGAGGCGGTGGAGATCTCCCAGAAGCCGCCGTGCGGGGTGATCGCGTTCTTGTGGCTGTGGCCGTTCACCCAGGCCAGTACGGTGCGGTGGCGCCGCAGCAGCGCCGTGACCGCGTCGCCGCCGTGGCGGGCCTCGGACGGGCGGGCCGGGTCGGGGCGCAGGTTGCGCATCGTCCTGCTGGTGTGGTGACTGAAGACGATGACGTACGTGCCGTCCCGCTCGGCCTGGGTCAGGGTGCGCTCCAGCCACCTGAACTGGGCGGTGCCGAGCGAGCCCTCGTAGTGGCCGCCGGGGTCGGTGGTGTCCAGGCTGACGCCGATCACGTCGTCCGATATCGGGAAGCTGTAGTACTGGGTGGCGTCGGCGAGGTTGGCGTCCGTATAGCCGTGGCCGACCGGTCCGGGGCCGGTGTGCGCGGGGTCCAGGTGAGCCTGGACGTACTCGGCGGGCGTGAAGGGCGCGCGGGACTCGTCCGGGGTGACGGAGGTCAGCCGGTGGGACGAGGTCCGCAGGAGCTCCCGGAAGTGGGTGCCCTCGGGGTCCAGGCCCTTCTTCACGGCCGTCCAGAGGGCGGCGCCCGCCGCATCCGGCAGCGACATCAGCTTCTTGCCGCCGACCGCGAAGTCCGCGAACCAGCTGTCGCCCGCGGCGAAGCAGCCGCCGGGCAGGCTGTCGTGGTTGCCGACGGTCGAGTACCAGGGCAGCCGCAGGCCGGGGCTGCGGACCTGGCGTATCGCCGCGGCCAGGAATCCGTCGATCCGTGGGAAGCCGAGCGCCTTGTCGCCGTCACGCAGGTCGGCCTCAGGGTGCCAGTAGAGCTTCAGTCCGCTGTCCTGGACGCCCTCGTAGCGGCGCGGGTCTCCGGTGTTGGGGGTGATGGTGCCGCCGCTCATGGTGCGCAGGAACCAGTCGAGTTCAGCGCGGGAGTTGTTGTCGGTGTTGTCGCCGGTGGTCATGACGAAGCCCAGCGGTGCGCCGGTGGCGGGCGCGCCCGGCAGCGCGTTGACGCGCTCGATGAGCGCGACGGTCCCGGCGACGGACAGCGCCTCCTGGGGGCGCCAGCCGCTGCCGGTCTGGGCGCGTAGGTACTCGTAACGCAGCGGATGCTGGACGTCGACGATGTGCAGGTCGGTGAACTGGACGAAGGCGGCGAGTGTGCTGCGGCGGTCGGCGCGGCCCGCCTTCGGCGCGGCCAGTTCGCCGCGGACGACCCGGGGCCAGCCGGGCCCCTCGCCCAGGCGCCGGTAGCCGCTGCCGCCGCGCGGCGTCGCGACCGTACTGAGGGTGGTGCCGTGCTGGTACGGGGCGAGGGGGGCGGCGGGGCGAGGGCGGGCGGTGGGGGCGGGGGCTCCGGCGAGCGGCGACGCCGCGTCGGCGGCGTCGGCGGCGTCGGCCGCGCTGGCTTCTCTACTGGGCCCGCTGGCGCCGAGTGCGAGCGCCAGGCCGGTGGAGACGGAGAGCGCGGCGGTGGTGGAGAGGAGAGTGCGGCGGTCGAGGCAGGCAGCGGCGACAGAGCGTGTGCGCGGCATGGCGCGGTCTCCCGAGGGTGCGAACGAGTCGGCAGTGGCCGCGGGGGGACTCCCCGCTCTCACTGGATCGTTGGCACTGGGGATGACGTGGGCGTTAACGAGACCGCAACGCTGTCGGCCGATCGCTGTACGTGGATCTCCGCCACCCGGCGCGGCCACCCTCCCCGCCCTCAGGGGAGGGGAGTTGATTACTCCGCGTTCACCTTCAGGTCGTCTCGTCGACGCGGCCCACAGCTGGCCGGGTACGCCATAACGTGAGGCCGATGTCGACCAGGCCGACCCGGGGCAGCTCGGGGACCGCGTCCAGGGCGTGCCAGGACGCCAGGTCCGTGGAGCCGTGCTCCTCGGGGCGCAGTTCGCCTCCGGTGATCCGGGCCTCGTAGACGACCCGCAGTCCGTGGAAGTCGGCGAAGGTGCCCAGCTTGCGCGGGTAGCGGCGGCGGAGCGAGTCGACGCCGAGCAACGTGGCGGGCCGTACGGTGTACCCGGTCTCCTCGGCCACCTCTCTCACCACCGCGTCGTAGGGGTCCTCGCCGTGCTCCAGGCCGCCGCCGGGCAGGGTCCACCGTTTGGTGCCGTCGGCCGCTACCCAGCGGGCGAGCAGCAGCCGTCCGTCCCGTACGCACACGGCGTAGGCCGCCACCCTGAGCTCTTTGTGCACCCTGTGACGTTAGAGGCAAACACGCCCCCTCCGCGCCACAGCGTCGTCGACCGCGCTTAACCTCCCAGACAAGCCAACCGGTGACGTAACCTTGACTGGTTAGCCCCGCACAGCCCCGCACAGCCCCGGACAGCTCTGAAAGGAGTCTCGATGCCCGCCCCGGTCGACCCACGCCCGCTCACTGGCGAACCGATCTCGCTGGACCTGCTCAACACCCGCTGGGTGCAGGACGGAGGGCGGCGGGATCTTTTCGACGCCGACGACGGCCTGCGGATCTGGCTGGCCGCGAACGGTCTCGATGACCGCTTCCCGGCCGACGTGACCACCCTGCGCCATCTGCTGACCGCCCGCGACGCTCTCAGCGCGGTCGCGGACACCCCGGACAACCCGGCCGGAATCACCCGGGTCGACGCGGTACTCGCCCATGGCCGCATCCGGGCGACCCTCAGCGCCGAAGGCCCGGGCGAGCGCGCGGAGTTCGACGACCCGTCCTGGGGTCCGGCCTGGACCGCGGCCCGTAACTACCTGGAGCTGCTGAGCGCCGCGCCCGACCGTATCCGCAAGTGCGCCCACGACGCGTGCGTCCTGCACTTCTTCGACACCTCGCGGAACGGCACCCGGCGCTGGTGCTCCATGGCGGCGTGCGGAAACCGGGCCAAAGCCTCCCGGCATTACGCCCGCACACACGGAAGCTGAACCTCCGCATCCAGTTTGGATGTCCCGCTTTATTCCGCCATACGCCCCGTGGCGTATGGCGGATGTACGCCACTTCCTTCTTTCGTCTCGGACAACTCTCCCCAAACATCGATCACTTATATAAGGGTGAGCGGTCATCTGGGTCCGAAAACCGGACCTTCTCTCTCAGTTATAGGGATACAGATGACCCTCAACACCCCCCACGCACCGATATCCGGTGCGAGACGCGCGGCCCGCCTCACGGTGGCCGCGGGTCTGGCGGCCGCGCTCGCCGCGGCCGCGGCGGTACCGGCCTTCGCCGCCGACGGTGCATCGGACGGCGACCCCGTACCGGTGAAGTCCAGTCAGGACCGCCAGGACAAGCTCGGTACCGCTGACGCCGAGCGGCTCGCCGAGGCCGAGGCGAAGGGCGAGAAGACCGTCACGCTGCTGGTCGCGACCAAGCCCGGCAGCACCGAGCAGGTCGCCAAGCAGCTCGACGGCGTCAAGGGCGGCTCCGTGGGCAAGACCCACGACAAGCTGGGCTATGTGCGCGCCACGCTGCCCACGCCGAAGGCCGACGCCGCGATCAAGAAGGCGGCCAAGCTCTCCAGCGTCCACGCGATCGACCTGAGCGCGGAGATCAAGCTGGACGACCCGACCCCGGGCGCCGACGCCGCCAAGGGCGCGAAGAGGGGCGCGAAGGGCACGTACCCCGCGCCCAGCGAGAAGACCCCGGCGAAGAACCCGTACAACCCGTCCTTCGAGACCGGCGCGGTGGATTTCGTCAAGAAGAACCCCAAGGCCGATGGTCGGGGGATCACCATCGGCATCATCGACTCCGGCGTCGATGTGGCCCACCCGGCGCTGCAGAAGACCACCACCGGCGAGCGCAAGATCGTCGACTGGGTCACCGCGACCGACCCGATCGTGGACCGCGACGGCACCTGGCGCCGGATGACCAACCCGGTCTCCGGACCCGAGTTCACCTTCGCCGACCGCACCTGGAAGGCCCCCGAGGGCGACTTCCAGGTCAACGTCTTCGCCGAGGCCGCCACCAAGGGCGGCGACATGGACGGCGACCTCAACCGCGACGGTGACACCACCGACACCTGGGGCGTCCTCTACGACGCGGACAAGGGCACCGTCACCGTCGACCTCGACAACGACGGCGACTTCACCAACGACAAGCCGATGAAGCCGTACAAGGACGGCTTCCAAATCGGCTACTTCGGTGAGGACGACCCGGCGACCGAGGTCGCCGAGCGCATCCCGTTCGTCGTCGAGATCCGCAAGGACGTCCCGACCGACCCGTACGGCGGCGACTGGGTCGGCAAGAAGGCCGACTTCGTCAACATCGGCGTCATCGAGGGCTCGCACGGCACCCACGTCGCGGGCATCACCGCCGCCAACTCGCTGTTCGGCGGCGAGATGAACGGCGCCGCCCCCGGCGCCAAGCTGGTCTCCTCGCGCGCCTGCACCTGGAGCGGCGGCTGCACCAGCGCCGCGCTCACCGAGGGCATGATCGACCTCGTGGTGAACCGCGGCGTCGACATCGTCAACATGTCGATCGGCGGCCTGCCCGCGCTGAACGACGGCAACAACGCGCGCGCCGAGCTCTACACCCGGCTCATCGACGACTACGGCGTCCAGCTGGTCATCTCGGCCGGCAACAGCGGTCCCGGAGCCAACACCATCGGTGACCCGTCGCTCGCCGACAAGGTGATCTCGGTCGGCGCCTCGGTCTCCAAGGAGACCTGGGCCGCCAACTACGGCTCGGCCGTCAAGCGCAAGTACGCGATGATGCCCTTCTCCTCGCGCGGACCGCGTGAGGACGGCGGCTTCACGCCGACGATCACCGCGCCCGGCGCCTCGATCAACACCATCCAGACCTGGGCCGAGGGCCAGCCGGTCGCCGAGGCGGGCTACGACCTCCCGGCCGGTTACGGCATGCTGCAGGGCACCTCGATGTCCTCGCCGCAGGCCGCTGGCGCCAGCGCGCTGCTGCTCTCGGCGGCGAAGCAGAAGAACGTCGACCTGCCGCCCGCGAAGCTGCGCACCGCGCTGACCAGCACCGCGACCCAGATCAAGGGCGCCCAGGCGTATGAGCAGGGCTCGGGCCTGATCAACATCCAGAAGGCCTGGAAGTCGATCAGGTGGGGCGCCACGGCCCACGGGTACACGGTGAAGGCCCCGGTCGACACCGCGCTGGACCAGCACCTGACGGAGCCGGGCTTCGGCACCGGCCTCTACGACCGCGAGGGCGGCCTCAAGGTCGGCGAGCGCAAGACGTACGACGTCACGATCACCCGTACCACCGGCCCGAAGAGCGCCGTGTGGCACAAGCTGTCGTTCAAGAACAACCACGACCGCACCTTCGGGATCAAGGGCTTCCGCTTCATCCTGCTGCCGCGGGACAAGCCGGTCACCGTCAAGGTCACCGCCAAGCCCCGCAAGGCGGGTCTGAGCAGCGCGATCCTCGAGGTCAACGACCTGTGGACCAAGGGCGTCGACAAGCAGATCCTCACCACCGTGGTCGCCTCCGAGAAGCTGGCGAAGCCGTCGTACAGCTTCTCCGCCTCGGGCAAGGCGGTGCGCAACCTCACCACCTCGTACTTCGTGACGGTGCCGGAGGGCGCGAAGACCCTTGAGGTCGCCATGAGCGGTCTCAAGAAGGACAGCCAGACGCGGTTCATCTCGCTGCACCCGTACGGCGTGCCGATGGACTCCACGTCGACGATCCACTGCTACCCGAACTACGAGCACCCGACCAACACCTGCCGCCCCGACCTGCGCTCGTACGCGAACCCGCAGCCGGGCGTCTGGGAGATCGAGGTCGAGTCGCGCCGTACGTCGCCGCTGCTGAAGAACCCGTACAAGCTGGACGTCTCGGTTCTCGGCGTGGAGTTCGACCCGGCCGAGGCGACCCTCGACGAGGCCAAGATCGGTACTCCGGCCAAGGTCGAGTGGAAGGGCACCAACACCTTCGCCGCGATCGACGGCACGCTGAAGGGCGGCTCGCTCGGCTCGTCCGTCAAGGAGCGTCCGAGCATCAAGGACGGCGCGTCGCAGGAGCGCAAGGTGACCATCGGTGAGGGTGTCGAGCTGTTCGACATCAAGATCGGCAAGGTCTCCGACGCGTCCGCCGACCTGGACCTGGCCGTGTTCCTGGGCGACAAGCTGGTCGGCCAGTCCGCGGGCGGCGACTCCGAGGAGCGGGTCACCCTGACCGATCCCGCCGCGGGCGAGTACACCATCGTCGTCGACGGTTACGCGGTTCCGGCCGGGGAGACCGACTACGACTACCTGGACGTGTACTACGCGCCCTCGCTCGGTGAGCTCAAGGTCGACAAGTCGGCGACCGTGAAGCTGGGCAACGGCGAGTCCGCGCAGCTGGCCGCCGATGTCGTGGTCGCGGGCGCCGCGCCCGAGGGCCGCCAGTTCGTCGGCGAGCTCCAGGTGCTGAACGCCCGGGGCACAGCCGCCGGGGTCGGCAGCGTCACGATCGAGAAGGTCACCCCCTAAGGTGATCTGTCGCGATTGACACGATTGATACGGATATAGGGCGGGGCGGGTGTGCTATCTCACGGCACCCGCCCCGTTCCGCATCCCGGACAATGGATTGGACAACCGCATACCGGTCATACGCATGATGGAAACGGGACTGCCCAGGTCCACAGGTACGAGTAGTACGAGTAAGGAGCCCACGTGAGGGTCGGAATCGTCGGAGCCACCGGTCAGGTCGGCACAGTCATGCGCGGCATCCTCGCCGAGCGTAAGTTCCCGGTCGACGAGCTGCGACTGTTCGCCTCCGCCCGGTCCGCGGGCAAGACCCTCGACTGGCAGGGCCAGGACATCACGATCGAGGACGCGGCCACGGCCGACTACTCGGGCCTGGACATCGTGCTCTTCTCCGCGGGCGGCGCCACCTCCAAGGCGCTGGCCGAGAAGGTCGCCTCGCAGGGGCCCGTCGTGATCGACAACTCCTCCGCCTGGCGCCGCCACCCCGAGGTGCCGCTGGTCGTCTCGGAGGTCAACCCGCACGCGGTGGCGAACCGCCCCAAGGGCATCATCGCCAACCCGAACTGCACCACGATGGCCGCCATGCCGGTGCTGAAGCCGCTGCACCTGGAGGCCGGTCTCACCTCCCTGGTCGTCGCGACCTACCAGGCCGTGTCCGGCTCCGGCCTGTCCGGCGTCCAGGAGCTCAACGACCAGATCCAGAAGGTCGGCGACGACGCGCCGAAGCTGACCCACGGCGGGGACGCCGTGGAGTTCCCGGCGCCCGACAACTACGTCGCGCCCATCGCGTACAACGTCCTGCCGCTGGCGGGCTCCATCGTGGACGACGGCCTGAACGAGACCGACGAGGAGCAGAAGCTCCGCCACGAGTCCCGCAAGATCCTGGAGATCCCGGAGCTCAAGGTCTCCGGCACCTGCGTCCGGGTCCCGGTCTTCACCGGCCACTCCCTCCAGGTCAACGCCCGCTTCGAGCGGCCGCTGAGCCCCGAGCGGGCCACCGAGATCCTGTCCGGCGCGGAGGGCGTCGTCGTCACCGACGTGCCGACGCCGCTGGTGGCGGCGGGCAAGGACGACTCCTTCGTGGGCCGCATCCGTAACGACGAGACGGCCGAGAACGGCCTCGCGTTCTTCGTCTCCGACGACAACCTCCGCAAGGGCGCGGCGCTGAACGCCGTACAGATCGCGGAGCTGGTCGCGGCCGAGCTCAAGGGCTGACGCGCCCGTACGCGAAGGGGGCGGCCACCGTGTGACGGCGGCCGCCCCCTTCGCGGGTTCCACGTCCGGAAACCGCCGGTGCCCAGGGCCGCGTGCGGCGACGCTGGGCGCATGACGACGACCTATCACGCCCGGCCCATCGCCCCAGCCGCCCTCCAGCAGCTCCGTGACACCGACGACGCTGGGCGGCCCTGTGCCCCGTACACCGACGGCGAGGGTGGTGCGCCGCTGCGGTGCTGTCTGCGGCTGAGCGCGGCCGGGGAGCGGATCGCGCTGGTGTCGTACGCGCCGCTGCGGCGGTGGGCGGCCGAGCGCTGGGCGAGACCCGGGGCGTACGACGAGCAGGGGCCCGTCTTCATCCACGCCGAGGACTGCGGGGGTCCGGCGGGCCGGGAGCGGTATCCGTTCGACCGGGCCGGGGCGCTGCGGGTACTGCGGCGGTACGACTCCGAGGGGCGCATCGTCGGGGGGCGGCTGCTGGAGATCCCCGAGGACGCCGCGTCCGGCTTCGACGCCGCGTTCGCGGAGGCCTTCGCGGACCCGGCGGTGGCGCTGGTCCACGTCAGGGCCGTGACGTACGGCTGCTTCCACTTCGAGGTGCGCAGGCCGTAGCGGGCGAAACGCCCCGGACGCGGCGCGTCGCTCGTGGAAGGATGGTCAGCACCATCGCAACCCGAGGAGATGACCGCGTGCCCGGCACCAATCTGACCCGTGAAGAGGCGCAGCAGCGCGCGAAGCTGCTCACTGTCGACGCGTACGAGATCGACCTCGATCTGAGCGGCGCGCAGGAGGGCGGCACCTACCGGTCCGTGACCACCGTGCGCTTCGAGAGCGCCGAAGCCGGGGCCGAGACCTTCATCGACCTGGTCGCGCCGACCGTGCACCAGGTGGTCCTGAACGGCGACGCGCTCGACACCGCCGCCGTCTTCGCGGACTCCCGGATCACCCTGGCGAACCTGCTCCAGGGCCCCAACGAGCTGAAGGTCGTCGCGGACTGCGCGTACACCAACACCGGTGAGGGCCTGCACCGCTTCGTCGACCCGGTCGACGACCAGGCGTATCTGTACACCCAGTTCGAGGTGCCGGACGCCCGGCGGGTCTTCGCGTCGTTCGAGCAGCCGGACCTGAAGGCGACGTTCCAGTTCACCGTGAAGGCGCCCTCCGGCTGGACGGTCATCTCGAACTCCCCGACGCCTGAGCCGAAGGACGACGTCTGGGTCTTCGCGCCGACCCCGCGGATCTCGACGTACATCACGGCGCTGATCGTCGGTCCGTACCACTCGGTGCACAGCACCTACGACGGCCCGGGCCGCAGCGTGCCGCTGGGTATCTACTGCCGCCCCTCGCTCGCCGAGTACCTGGACGCGGACGCGATCTTCGAGGTCACCCGGCAGGGCTTCGACTGGTTCCAGGAGAAGTTCGACTACGCGTACCCCTTCGAGAAGTACGACCAGCTCTTCGTGCCCGAGTTCAACGCGGGCGCCATGGAGAACGCGGGCGCGGTCACCATCCGCGACCAGTACGTCTTCCGCTCGAAGGTGACGGACGCGGCGTACGAGATGCGCGCCGAGACCATCCTGCACGAGCTGGCGCACATGTGGTTCGGCGACCTGGTCACCATGGAGTGGTGGAACGACCTGTGGCTGAACGAGTCGTTCGCGACGTACACCTCGATCGCCTGCCAGGCGTACGCGCCGGACTCCAAGTGGCCGCACTCCTGGACCACGTTCGCCAACTCGATGAAGACCTGGGCGTACCGGCAGGACCAACTGCCGTCCACGCACCCGATCATGGCCGAGATCCGCGACCTCGACGATGTTCTCGTCAACTTCGACGGGATCACGTACGCCAAGGGCGCCTCGGTGCTGAAGCAGCTGGTGGCGTATGTCGGGAGGGACGAGTTCTTCCGGGGCGTGCAGGCCTACTTCAAGGCGCACGCCTTCGGTAACACCCAGCTGTCCGACCTGCTGGGCGCGCTGGAGGAGACCAGCGGCCGCGATCTGAAGATCTGGTCGAAGGCGTGGCTGGAGACCGCGGGTATCAATGTCCTGCGCCCGGAGATCGAGACGGACGCCAACGGCGTCATCACCTCCTTCGCCGTACGGCAGGAGGCGCCCGCGCTGCCCGAGGGCGCCAAGGGCGCGCCCACGCTGCGTCCGCACCGCATCGCGATCGGCCTGTACGACCTGGACGACGCGTCCGGCAAGCTGCTGCGTGACGAGCGGATCGAGCTGGACGTGGAAGGCCCGCTTACCGCCGTACCGCAGCTGGTCGGCCAGAAGCGCCCGGCCGTGGTGCTGCTCAACGACGACGACCTGTCGTACGCCAAGGTCCGGCTCGACGAGGAGTCGCTGCGTCAGGTCACCGAGCACCTGGGGGACTTCGAGGCGTCGCTGCCGCGTGCCCTGTGCTGGGCGTCGGCCTGGGACATGACCCGCGACGGCGAGCTGGCGGCCCGCGACTACCTGTCGCTGGTGCTCTCCGGCATCGGCAAGGAGTCGGACATCGGTGTGGTGCAGTCGCTGCACCGGCAGGTGAAGCTGGCCCTGGACCTGTACGCGGCGCCGGACTTCCGCGCCGAGGGTCTCGCCCGCTGGACCGAGGCCGCGCACGAGCGACTGCTGGCCGCCGAGCCTGGCAGTGACCACCAGCTGGCCTGGGCCCGGGCGTTCGCCGCGACGGCCCGTACGGAATCCCAGCTCGACCTGCTGTCGGATCTGCTGGACGACCGGGCGACGATCGAGGGCCTGGCCGTCGACACCGAGCTGCGCTGGACGTTCGTGCTGCGGCTCGCGGCGACCGGGAGGATCGGCGAGAAGGAGATCGCGGCCGAGTACGAGCGCGACCGCACCGCCGCGGGCGAGCGGCACGCGGCCAGCGCGCGGGCGGCCCGGCCGACCGCCGAGGCGAAGGCGGAGGCCTGGGCCTCGGTCGTCGACAGCGACAAGCTGCCCAACGCCGTTCAGGAGGCGGTGATCGGCGGCTTCGTCCAGACCGACCAGCGTGAACTCCTCGCCCCGTACGCGGAGAAGTACTTCGCTGCGGTCAAGGGCGTCTGGGAGTCGCGCTCGCACGAGATGGCCCAGCAGATCGCGGTCGGGCTCTACCCCTCGCTCCAGGTCTCCCAGCACACGCTGGACGCCACGGACGCCTGGCTGGACGCGGCCGCGCCGAACGCGGCGCTGCGGCGGCTGGCTTCGGAGTCCCGCTCGGGCGTGGAGCGCGCGCTGCGGGCCCAGGCGGTGGACGCGGCGGCCTAGGGGCAGCGCAGCCTAGGACCGTCTAAGGGCTGTCTAAGGGCCGCCTGTCTGTCTGTCCGGCTGTCTGTCCGGCTGTCTGTCCGGCATCGGGACCCTCCGCTTGTTGAGGGCCCCGATGCCGGGCGGGCGCCCTACCGCGATGACCGCGCGCCGTACGCCGTGCGCGACGCCATACCGTATTTACGCGGTCAACACACACCCAACTCCCTGCCGTTACTCCAAACGCGCTACGCTACCGAGCTGTCCGGTGATCTTCGGTACGTACAGGAGCTGCAGTGCAGAGGGTTCGCACGGGGACATCCCCAGGAAGTCCCAAGTCCCCCTTCCCGCTCTGGCTTCTGCCGCCCGCCGCTGCCGCCGCCCTGACCGCGCTGGCCGCGGCGTTGCTCGACTCGGGGCGGGCGGCCGTACTCGTCACGGGTGGGGCCGCCGTCGTCGGGCTCGCCGTCGCCTGCGCCATCGCGGCCCGCCGCGGCCGGGAGATCGCCGAGCTGCGGGCCACGGCCGCCGAGCGGGACGAGGCGCTGGCCCGCCGGGAGGCGGAGACCGTACGGCTGGCCGAGGAGCTGCTGCCCGACGTCGTGGCGCGGCTGCGCAAGGGCGAGTTCCCCGAGGACGTACTCGACTCGCTGTCGGCCCCCGCCGCGCACCTCGCGGTGCTGCGCTCGGTCGTCGACGCGGTCACCGCCGAAGAGGACCTGCGCGACTCCGCACAGCGCGCCTTCGTCAACATCGCCCGCCGCGTCCAGGCCATCGTGCACCAACAGGCTCAGGAACTCCGGGAGATGGAGGACCGTCACGGTGGACACCCCGAGGTCTTCGGCGACCTGCTGCGGATCGACCACGGCACCGCGCTGATCGGACGGCTCGCCGACTCCATCGCCGTACTCGGTGGCGCCCGGCCGGGGCGTCAGTGGTCCCGGGCGGTGCCGCTGTACTCGGTGCTGCGCGGCTCCATGTCGCGGATCATCGACTACCAGCGCGTCGAGCTGCACTCGGTCTCCGAGGTCGCCGTCGTCGGCACCGCCGTCGAGCCGCTGATCCACGCGCTGGCCGAGCTGCTGGACAACGCGACCCGCTACTCGCCGCCGCAGACCCGGGTCCATCTGACCGCCGTCGACGTGCAGTCGGGCATCGCCATCGAGATCGAGGACGGCGGCGTCTCGATGAGCGAGGAGGCCCGCGGCCGGGCTGAGCGGATGCTGAAGCAGGCTCAGCAGGGCATCGACGTCAACGACCTGGGCGAGACCCCACGGCTCGGCCTCGCCGTGGTCGGGCGGCTCTCGCAGGTGTACGGGTTCCAGGTCTCGCTGCGCCCTTCGGCGTACGGCGGTGTGCGGGCCGTCCTGGTCGTCCCGCAGGACCTGATCACCACGGCGGCCGAGGCGACCGGCCTCGCGCACGGGATCGGCACCGCGTCGGGCCCGCGTGCCTCCGCCGAGCCGTCGCGCGCGGCGGCCGGGACGGCGCGTACGGCGGCGCGTACGGCGGCTGGGACGGCGCCCCGCCCGGTGACCGGGCCCGCGCCGGTGACCGACGACGCTCCCGTGGTGGCCGAACGCACGGCGAACGGCCTGCCGCAGCGCCGCCGCAGGCCGACCGCGGCCACACCCACCGCGTCGGCCGCGGCCACGTCGGCCGCAGCCGCGACCCCGCCGGAGTCCGCCCCGTCGGAGCCCGCCCCGCCGGTACAGCCCGGCATATGGCTGGCCGCCTTCCAGAGCGGGCTTTCCGGCGAGAGTGCTCAGGCCGTGACCGACCCGGAGCACACCACACAGGCCGGTCCAGCCGGCCAGGACCACGACGCCTCCGAGGCGTCAGCTAGCAAGGGGAACGAGCAGTGACGCAGCAGCAGGGCCACCCGGGGAGCCACGCCAGCCACACCAACATGGACTGGATGCTCAAGGACCTGGCAGAGGGCGTGCCACAGACCCGGCAGGTGGTCGTGCTCTCCGCCGACGGCCTGCGGATGGCCCAGTTCGGCGCGGACACCGACTCAGCGGACCGGCTGGCCGCCGCCTGCGCGGGGCTACAGAGCCTCGCGGGCGCGGTCGCGGCCGAACTCCCGGACAGCGACGGCCAGATGCGGCTTGTCGTCATCGAGATGAACGGCGGCTTCTTCTATCTGATGGCGGCGGGCGCCGGTGCCTACCTCGCCGTCCTGGCCGACGAGGGTGTGGACGCGGGACTGATGGGTCAGCGGATGCGGGACCTCGTACTGCGGATCGGAGAGCACCTGAGCAGCCCGCCCCGGCAGGACGGGCAGGCCGCCAGGTGACCCAGCCTGGCCCGGGCCAGGCCTGGGACGAGGGCGGCCCGGAACGGCTCTATGTGATCACCGGGGGCCGCAGCGGCTCGTCGGCCCCGACCGCGCTCGACCTGGTCACCCTGATCGTGGCCACATCAGGTCCGGGCCCGGGGATGCAGCCGGAGCAGGCGGCGATCGTACGGCTGTGCCAGCGGCCGCTTTCGGTCGCCGAGATCTCCGCGTACCTGGGGCTGCCGGTGAGCGTGGTGACCGTACTGCTCAGTGATCTGCTCGCCGACCAGCGGGTGACCTCGCGGCCGCCCGTACCGCCCGCCAAACTCCCCGACATCGCGTTGATTGAGGCAGTGATCGATGGACTTCAGAAGCTCTGAGCCGACCGTGGGGCCGCGGAGTGAGGATGTGCTGCCGGAGACGGCCACCGCCGCGGTCAAGGTGGTGATCGTCGGCGGCTTCGGCGTCGGCAAGACCACACTGGTCGGGTCGGTCAGCGAGATCAGGCCGCTGACCACCGAGGAGACCATGACCCAGGCCGGGGTCGGCGTCGACGACACGGCGGGTGTGGAGCGTAAGTCCACCACCACCGTGGCGATGGACTTCGGCCGGATCAGCATCAACGACGAGCTGGTCCTGTACCTGTTCGGCACTCCGGGCCAGGAGCGCTTCTGGTTCCTGTGGCGCGGCCTGTTCGAGGGCGCGCTCGGCGCGGTGGTGCTGGTCGACACCCGCCGCCTCGAAGTCAGCTTCGACGTCATCGGGCGCCTGGAGGAACGCGGCGTGCCGTTCGTGGTCGCCGTCAACTCCTTCCCGGACGCCCCCGAGCACCCCATCGAGGAACTGCGCGGCGCGCTCGACCTGCCGGCGTCGGTACCGATCGTCGCCTGCGACGCCCGCTCACGCGCTTCGAGCCGGGACGTCCTGATGGCCCTGATGCGCTACCTGCAGTCCCTCGCCGCGACCACGGAGGCCTCGTGACCAGCCCCGAACCCGCCACCCCGGTGCCGTCCGGCGGGACGCCGCCGCCGGGGTGCCCGGCTCACGCCATGAGCCCCGAGGGACTGCGCAGGCTGTACGGGCCCGAGGCCGAGGCCGATCCGCGCGGCCTGTACGAAGCGCTGCGCGCCGAACACGGCACGGTGGCCCCCGTGCTGGTGCAGGGGGACCTGCCCGCGTGGCTGGTGCTCGGGCACCGCGAGAACCTGGACGTGGCCCGTACCCCCTCGCGCTTCTCGCGGGACTCCCGCCGCTGGCGCGATATGCAGGAGGGGAACGTACCGGCCGACCATCCGCTGACCCCTGTCGCGGCCTGGCAGCCGGTGTGCAACTTCGCGGACGGCACCGACCACGAGCGGCTGCGCGGGGCGGTCACCGAGTCCCTGGAGCGGTTCGACCGGCGGGGCATCCGCCGCTATGTGACGCGCTTCGCCGGTCAGCTGATCGACAAGTTCGCCGAGGCAGGCCGGGCCGACCTGGTCGCCGACTTCGCCGAGCCGCTGCCGATGCTGGTGATGACCCAGTTGGTCGGCGCGCCCGACAGCTACGGTCCGCGCCTGGTGCAGGCCGCGCGTGACATGACCCGGGGCACTGACACGGCCATCGCCAGTAACGAGTATCTCTCGGTCGCGCTGCGCCAGCTGTTGGAGGCCAAACGAGCTTCGCCCGGCCACGACTTCACGTCCTGGCTCCTTGAGCACAGCGCGTCGCTGACCGATGCGGAGATCATCGAGCACCTGCGGCTCGTGGTGATCGCGGCCTTCGAGACGACCGCCAACCTGATCGCGAACACCCTGCGCATGATGCTCACCGACCGCCGCTTCCGGGCGCACCTGTCCGGCGGGCATATGACGCTGCCCGACGCGCTGGAGCAGGTGCTGTGGGACGAACCACCGCTCACCACGATCCTGGGCCGCTGGGCGACCGGAGACACCATGCTCGGCGGGCAGCGGATCAAGGCCGGGGACATGCTGCTGCTCGGCCTGGCCGCAGGCAACACCGACCCGGAGATCCGGCCCGACCTGACCAGCCCGGTGCACGGCAACCGCTCCCACCTCGCCTTCAGCGGGGGGCCGCACGAATGTCCCGGACAGGATGTCGGGCGGGCGATCGCGGACACCGGGATTGACGCGCTGACGTCGCGACTGCCAGATCTGCGGCTCGGGGTGCCGGAGGACGAGTTGCGCTATGACTCGACGCTGATGTCGCGCCGTCTGGTGGCGCTGCCGGTCACCTTCACACCACTGGGCAGCCGTACCGGCGCCACGCCCCTGCCTCGCCCGCCGGTGGCGGAGCCCCTCCCGGCTGCCGCGGCGCCCCCGCCCGCGGCGCCACCGCCCGCGGCCCTCGCGCCGGAGCCGGTGCGGCGCTCGTGGTGGGCGCGGCTGTTCGCCAGGCGGTGACCTGTCGCCCGCGGGACGGGCTGGTCTTTCAGCCCGTCCCGCGGGGCGAAGGTCACCGCAGCTGGGCCCACCACCACGCGATCGCCGGAATCGGCGGCGGCCCCTGCTCGGGGTCGCTCGGTGTGTCGCGCCACGTCACGTCGTACGAAGCCCCTTCCACGGGGAGCGCGTTACGGTTACGCGGGCTGGTATAGCGCGGCGCCAGGTTCTGCCATTCGATGCACCCGGACACGTAGTGCCCCAGCGAGTCCAGATAGCGCCGCAGATCGTCCCCTGCCCCGGCGTACAGCTGCTCCCGCAGCCGTACGAAGAGCGTCATCGCCCGGTCCCGTAGGGCCACCGCGGCTGGCATCGCCTCTGCCGGGGTACACCCCTGGTGCTGCGCGACGACGTTGAGCAGGTTCTGCTCCCAGGGGTTCAGGTGGTCCTCCTTGTTGTAGGAGAACAGGTCGTTGTCGCAGCTCACGATGAAGCCGGCGGCGTCGGTGAGCGCCTGGACGGGTGCCGAGTACAGCACATCGGCCGGTACGTGAATGCCGTTCGCGGCATCGCACCAGGTCAGCGTGAAGCGCGTACCGTTGACCGACATCCGCATGGCGCAGAAGTCGTTGAGCGAGGGCATCACATCGAGTTCGGCGTTGGCGGTCTGCCAGCCCGCGCCGAAAAGCCAGTCCCGGGTGCCCTCCGTGAAACGGCGCAGCTGGGAGGGCGTGAGCATGGCCCGGGTGCGGGCGACCAGGTCGTCCAGCGCGGTGGTGAGCGGGCCCGGCGGCAACAGGGACGAGCCGGGTGCCTCGATGGAGCGGACCAGCCGTACGCTGTGGTCGGCGATGGCGGCCGTCCTGGTAGCGGTGTCTCCGGAGTCCTGCCAGTCGTCGACCGCGTTGGCCCAGTAGTTCCACTCGACGAAGAGCAGGATCGGTTCCACGTCGCCGTACGGGATGATCCGCGAGGTGAAGTCGGTGCTGTGGGTGGCCAGACCCCAGGCCCGCTCGGTCGCGTCGGAGTAGATGCCGAAGGCGTCGATCCACTCGATGGCGCGGGTTTCGAGCTCCGCCGCCTTGGGGTGGATCAGTTGCTCGTTGAACGGACAGTAGAACGGCGGGAGTTCCCAGCCGATGCGGGACGGGGCGGTATCGGCGGCGTACACGGGAGGCATGATTCAGCGGCCTCCGGGCCCGCCCGCGAGGCGGAACATCAGCAGCCGGGTCTCCAGTGCGTGGTCGCGCCAGATGCGGAACAGCTTGCCGTGGGTCAGCGCCGACTCGGTGAGCCGCTCGCGGCTCCAGGCGAGGCGCTCAGGGGCGCCGCCGCGCTCGACGCGCTCCAGTTCAGCGGTGTTCCAAGCCATGGACTGCACCCAGAACTCGGCGACCCGGTCGGTGACGTCCTCGTCCTGCTCCAGCTCGAAGCCCGCGGCCTCGGCGGCGGTGATGTACTCGGTCAGCGTGCCCAGTCGGGTCTTGTAGTAGCCGTCGATGAACTCGGTCCACTCCGGACGGCAGATGAAGTGCTCCTGGATGCCGAACCAGCCGCCCGGCTTCAGCGACTTGGCGACGACCTGAAAGAGCCGCTCGCGGTCCATGTACCCGGAGGACTCGTTGGCGTACGCGGCGTCGAACAGCCGGTCTGCGGTGTACTGGTGGACGTCGGCGAGCAGCGGGGTGACCTGCCCGGCGACTCCCGCCTGGCGGGCGAAGCCCGCGATGACGGGGAGGTGCTCGGCCGCGACGGTGAGGCCGGTGACGGTGGCTCCGTGCTCCTGCGCCCAGTAGATCGAGCCGCCGCCGAGACCGCAGCCTATGTCCAGGACCGAGCCCGGAGCGGCCTGGTGGGCACCCCAACTACGCGCCGCGTGTTCGACGATGGCCTCCTGGGACGCCACGATCCGGCGCTTCAGGGAGTGTTGGGAGACGGTGGTGTTGGGTGCCGCACCCGGCTCGAAGAGGCCCATGTGGTAGTGGACGCGGGGCCCTGGGCCGTACTTGTAGAGGATGTCCGCGGTCTTGCGTGAGTAGTAGAGGGGGACTTGGGACTCGTCGAAGGGGGTGAGGCTGCGGTTCATCAAGTCTCCGGTGAACGGTTGTGGGGGGCACGAGCGGATCAACCCTGCCCGAAAATGATCGTTTGCGGCACCCTCTCTAAGCTCACATACCGTGAGATCCCCGGAACACTCACCCAGTTGTTTTCCTCACCCGGGGCGGGAGGCCGTGCCCTGTTCCCCAGCCCGTGGCACTGCGGGCGTTCACTTCGTGGTGGCCCGGGGCCGCCGCCTGAAGGGCGGTCAGGACGCGGGCCACGGTGGGGGCCTGGTCCGCGCCTCGGCGTACGGCGGCTACTACGTGGCGGCGGGGGCGGTCGCCGGTCAGGACGCGTACCGTGACGCCCGACTGGCGTCCGGCGACGGCCATGCGGGGGACCAGGGCGACGCCCATTCCGGCTTCCACCATGGCCAGGATCGCGGTCCAGCCGGCCGCGCTGTGGGCCTGTTCGGGGACGAAACCGGCCGCTTCGCAGGCGGTGGTGGTGATCTCGGACCAGGGGCCGCTGCCGCCGAAGATCCACTGCTCTTCGGCGAGATCGGCGAGCCGTACCGACTCCGCCCCGGCCAGTGGGTGGTCCACCGGGAGCGCGACATCCAGGGGGTCGGCGAGCAGCGGGACGCGGGTGAACTTGGGGTCCCGCGCGGTGGGCGCGTGCGCGGCCAGCGACAGGGCCAGGTCCACGGCGCCGCCCGCGAGGAGTTCGTACGCCTGGGCGGCCTCGGCCTCGCGGACCCGTACCTCCAGGGCGGGCGCTTCGGTACGCAGGTGGCGTACGGCCGGGACGACCAGGGCGGGCACCGCCGTGGAGAACGCGCCGACCCGCACCTCCCCGGCCTCTCCGCGTGCGTACGCGGCCAACTCCCCGTCGGCCCGCTCCAGTTGGGCGAACACGACCTCCGCGTGCCGGAGTACGAGATGGGCGGCGTCCGTCAGCCGGACCCGCCGCCCCCGTGCTTCGAGCAGCGGGACGCCGAGCTGCCGGGCGAGGCTGCTGAGCTGCTGGGACACCGCGGACGGTGTCATCAGCAGCTCCTGGGCCGTCGCGGTCACGGTCCCCCGCTCGCTCAACGTGCGCAGGATCCGCAGCTTCTTGATGTCCCACTCGCTCACGCGCCGCAACCTATCCCGTTCCGCTGTCCGTTCAGGTCCTGACGCGGAGGACCCGTGGGCCCCGTACGAGCAGACCCGGGCGGTACGGAACCTCGGCGACGTCATCCGCGAGGCCGAGCTTCGGCAGCGCGTCGAACAGCATCGGCAGCGCGACGCCCGCCTCCAGCCGCGCCAGGCGCGCGCCCAGGCACACATGCGCGCCATGCCCGAACGCCATATGTCCCGCCGCCCGGCCCGCACCACTCAGATAGCGCGCAGGCCTGAAGTCGTCCGGCGCGTCGAAGGACGCGGGGTCACGGCTGGCGGCGGCCAGCACCACCAGGACCGACTCCCCGGCCGGGATGAGCGCCCCCGCGCCGAGGTCGACCTCCTCCGTCGTACGCCGCCAGGTCGCGCCCTCCAGCGGGCTGGCGTGCCGCAGCGTCTCCTCGACGACGGCGTCCCAGCGCCGCGTACCCTCGCGCCGCGCGGCGGCGAGCTCGTCACGGTGGGTGATCAGCAGCAGGGCGGCGGACGACAGCAGGTTCATGGTCGTCTCGTAGCCCGCGAAGAGCAGCAGGAACGCCAGCGCCAGCAACTCGCCGTCATCAAGTGCCCCTTCCCGCTCCTCGTGCACCAGCACGCTGAACAGGTCATCGCCCGGGGAGCGCCGCTTCTGGGCGATCAGCTCGGTGAAGTAGCCGTGCAGACTCCCCCACGCCTCCTCCACCTCACCGGGCGCGAGGGAGTCGGCGGGCGATCCGACCCGGTACGTCCACTCCCGCAGGCTCGTTCGGTCCGCCTCGGGTATGCCAAGCAGCTCGGCGATCACCAGCACCGGCAGCGGGAAGGCGAACGTGTCCACCAGGTCGGCGACACCGTCCCGGTCAAGCCGCGCCCGTACGTCCGCCACCAGCGGCCCGACAAGACCCTCGATCCGCGGGCGCAACGCGTCCACCCGGCGCGGCGTGAACGCTCCCGTCACCAGCCGCCGCAGCCGGTTGTGGTCGGGGGCGTCGAGGTTGAGCATGTGCCGCGCCAGGCAGGCCCGGGCCCGCTCGGCCGCCGAGTCGGGCTTGGGCCGCCCCGCGCGAGGCGCCGGGACGTTGGAGAACCGGGGGTCGGCCAGCACCGCGCGCGCGGCCTGGTAGCCGGTCACCAGCCAGGCGTGGGTCCCGTTGGACAGCGGAGTCCGTACCGCCGGGCCCTGGGCGCGCAGCCGTGCGTAGTACGGATACGGGTCGCGGGCGAAGTCAGCGTCGGCCGGGTCCAGGAGAGCGGGGGCGGGGGCGGGGGCGGGGGCCAAGGACGCGGGGTCCAGCAAAGCGGAGTCCAGGGCAGCGGGGTCCAGGGCAGCGGGGTCCACGAGATCAGGCACCCACCTATCCTCACCCACCCCATCCGTTCAGACGCGACAGCCTTCGGCCAGCCTCCCCTGCCCAGATCTGTGGGAACCCCACAGGCCTGGGCCCAGCTCACCGGGCGCGGGCCGAGGCCAGGATCACGCCGCCCAGGATCAGTGCCATGCAGGCCCCCTGGAGCACGCCGACCGACTCGCCGAGGATCGCGAAGGACAGGGCCGCGACGCACACCGGCTGTAGGTAGTAGATGACGCCCGCGCGGGCCGCGCCGATGAGCGTGATCGCCTTGTTCCAGGCGAAGAAGGCGACGGCCGACGAGACCACGCCCACGTACAGCAGCGGGCCGACCGTGCCCGTGGTGACCTCGAAGCCACCCTGGACGGCAAGGCTCACGCCGTAGCAGGGGGCGAGCATCACGGCGCCGAGCGCGAAGGTGGTGAACAGGAAGGCGAGGCCGCCGAGCCCGGCGGGCCTGCCGCGCAGCAGGGCGCTGTAGGAGGCGAAGGACAGCGCGGCGGCCAGCATCCACAGGTCGCCGGTGGTGAAGTCCATCGCCAGAGAGCCCTTGCTGACCAGCAGCAGCACCCCGGCGCAGGCGATGAGCATGCCGAGGGCGCGGCGGGCGCCGAGCCGGGTGCCACCGAGGCGCTCATACAGGGCCATCAGGACCGGGGACGCGGCCATGATCATGGCCATGTTTCCGGCGGACGTGGAGATCCCGGCCTGGTTGACCAGGGTGTTGTACGTGGCGACGCCGAGGAACGCCGCAAGGGTCAGGTATCCGATGTGGCGGCGGATCAGGTCCCGCTGACGCCAGGCCGCGCGGGTCGCGAAGGGGGCGACGGCGATCAGGGCGATGATCCAGCGCCAGAAGGCGTGCTGGACGGGTGGGACGGTGTCGGCGAGGGCGCGGGAGGTGACGAAGCTGCCGGACCAGACGACCGTGGCGAGGGCCGCGAGGACGAGGCCGAGGCCGGAGGCGGAGGCGGCGGAGGCCGCCTGGGCGGCCCGGCGCTTCCCTGGCCTCGGCCCCGTGGACCGCCGCCGTACGCGCTCGGTCGGCTCGCTGCCGCGGACGTGGTCCAGGATCGCCACGGAGTATCCCCCTGCTCTCTCCCCCGGCTGGGGGCTGTGGTGGTGAGGTGGTGTGCGGCTACCGTCGCAGGCTCCGTCCTGTTAGGTCCATCGAAATCTTCTGACCGTTCTTTTCAGTTGAACTGAACAATCGGAGGGAACAAGGAACGCGAAACGCGCCGAGGGCGCCCCTCACTCAGGAGGGGCGCCCTCGGCGCGACGTGCGGGTGTGGGCCGGGCCGTCAGCCCTGCTTCTGCGGCTTCGGCTGCCGGTCCTTCGACTTGTCGCCGACCATCACCAGGCCCGCGATCAGCAGGAAGAGGGCGATCGGAGCCGCGACGTACAGGCCGAGGGTCTCCATCACGCTCAGCTTGGGAGCCGGGTCGTCGCCGTCGTCGCGGGTCAGCGCGAGCGCGGGGGACGTCATGAGCAGCATCATCAGCGTCGTACCGGCTGCTACGGCGCCGGCGCGCAGGGCATTCTTCTTGTCCACAGTGCCAACGTAGCGAACGCCCCCACGCGCCGCGCGCCCGGGGTGCCGTTCGGGGCTCTCAGAGACCGCGTAGCTCCGCCATCAGCCGGTGCAGCCGGGGCGAGGCGGCGAGTTCCTCCAGGGTGACCGCGCGGCCGGTGGCGTCGGCGATGGGGAGGCGCCAGTTCGGGTACGTACGCCAGGTGCCGGGGACGTTCTGCGGGCGGCGGTCGCCGACCGCGTCCGGTAACCAGACGCCGACCATCCGGGCCGGGGTGCGCGCCAGGAAGCGGTAGACGGCCCGGATCTTCTCCTCCTCGCCCCGCGCACCGCGGCCGCCCGGCAGCAGTCCCAGCCTGGCCAGCACCGCCAGCCACTCCCCCGTCTCCGCCGCGCCCTCGGCCGTGGCCCGCGACAGCGGCCCGGTCAGCAGGCCGAGCCGCTGGTGCAGCCTGATGTGTTCACCGCTGAGGCGGGCGGCGGTGGGCGGCAGGTCGTGGGTGGTGACGGTGGCCAGGCAGTCGGCGCGCCAGCGGTCTGGGGGCAGCGGCCGCCCCGTACCGTCCCAGTCGCGCTCGAACCACAGCACCGACGTGCCCAGGACGCCCCGGGCGGCCAGCGCCTCGCGGACGCCCGGCGCCACGGTGCCGAGGTCCTCGCCGATGACGGCGGCCCCGGCGCGGTGGGCCTCCAGGGCGAGGACGGCGAGCATCGCGTCGGCGTCGTAGTGAACATAGGCACCCTCGGTCGGCGGGCGGCCGGCGGGCACCCACCAGAGCCGGAACAGGCCCATCACATGGTCGATACGCAGCGCTCCCGCGTGCCGTAGCAGCCCGCGTAGCAGGTCGCGGAAGGGGGCGTAGCCGGAGGCGGCCAGCGCGTCCGGACGCCAGGGCGGCAGCCCCCAGTCCTGACCGTCCGCGCTGAACGCGTCGGGCGGGGCGCCCACCGACATCCCCGCGGCGAAGAACTCCCGCCGCGCCCACGCGTCCGCGCCGCCGGGATGGACGCCTACTGCGAGGTCGTGGACGAGCCCGATCGCCATCCCGGCGTCGAGCGCGGCGCGTTGGGCGGCGGCGAGCTGGGCGTCGGTGAGCCAGCCGAGCCAGCAGTGGAAGTCGATCCGCTCCATCAGCCCGGCCCGGGCGCGGGCGGTGCCGGGAGATGCGGGATCGCGCAGGGGCGACGGCCAGGAGGGCCAGTCGGAGCCGTACCGCTCGGCGAGTGCGCACCAGGTGGCGTAGGCCTCCAGGGGCTCGCCCTGCTCGGCGAGGAAGTCACAGTAGGCGGCGCGTCGGCCGGGGCTCAGCGGGACCTCGCGTAGCAGCTCCAGGGCCCGGGACTTGAGCGCCCACACCGCGTCGCGGTCGATCAACGCGCCCTCGTTCAGCACGCCTTGACGCAGGATGGCGGCCCGCGCGAGCAGCTCGGCGGCCTCCTGGCGGGCCTCGGGTGCCAGATAGACGTACTCGGGGATGTCCTCGACGCGCAGATGTACGGGGTCGGGGAAGCGGCGCGATGAGGGGCGGTACGGCGAGGGGTCGGTCGGCCCGCCGGGGCCCCCGGGGACGCTCGCGTGTAACGGGTTGACCTGGACGAAGCCGGTGCCGAGCGCCCGCCCCGACCAGGCGGCGAGATCGGCGAGGTCGCCGAGGTCACCCATGCCCCAGGAACGCCGCGAGAGCAGCGAGTACAGCTGCACGAGCAGCCCGTGCGCGCGCTCTCCCGGCGCGGGCATCCGCTCGGGCGCGACGACGAGGTATGCCTGAGCGCGCCGCCCGTCGGGGGCCTCCGCCCCCACCTCGTGCACCCCTAACGGCAGCCGCGGCCCGCCGACGCCGTCACCGGAGGCGCCGGACACCCCAGCCGCCTCAGACGTCCCTGGCGCCCCACAGCCCCCAGATGCCTCCGGGACCACCCAACCGGCCGCGTCCCCCTGCTCGGTACGCACCCACAGCCGGGTGCCCGTCGGCAGCCCGGCAAGCTTCTCCAGCGCGCCAAGCGGAGGCGAGACCAGCTCGGGCGACGGCTCAACCGGAGCAACCGGCTCACCCGACGCAACGGGCCCAACCGGCCCAACCGGCGCCCAGGCCACCAGAGTCGGCGGCAGGAGCCGCTCGCGGAGTTCGGCTTCGCGTGCGGTCAGCGCGGCGCGTATCGCGTCGGGTGTGCTCGCGTCCACGCCCAACGCGGCGAGCACGGCGACGACCGCCGCGGGTTCGGCCCGTACCGTCCGGCCAGGGGACGGCTCGTAGGAGGTGGCCACGCCGTACCGCGCGGCCAGCAGGTCAAGGGGCTCAGCACCGGGCTCCCGCTCGCGGGGTCGAGGCATCTAGTACGCCGAGGGGTCCAGAAAGGACGCGGTACCGGTGGCGGTGGGCTCGCTGGTGAGCGGCGCGGCGTCGGCCAGCGGCGGCTCACTGGTCAAGGGGGCGGCGTCGGCCAGCGGCGGCTCGCTGGTCAACGGTGGCTCCAGGCATCCGCAGGAGCAGGAGCCGAGCAGTCCGGAGTCGGGGCCGGAGACGAGCGACAGGTCAGGCAGGTCGCGCGTCTCCTGGCGTTTGGAGTAGGCGTCGCGCACAAGGTAAGTGGTGGTGGCCACGGAGGGCTCCTCGGGTGTGGTGGTGGCGGGTTCCATGCGGGCCCTTACCCACTGGATCGCTCACCATTCGGGCCATGTGGCGCTGCTCACACGCCGCCCGGCCTGCGGTAGTTATTCCCCAGCCACACCCGTTCACCCTCACCAACCCGCGACACTCATGATCAAACGTGACACAACGGTCACCCACGTTGACACCCTCACCACCGCGATGGTGGGCTCAGCTGCTCCCTGGAACCTCACGACGGGGACTGACGCAGAAGGGCGGGGAACCCGTGCAGCTCCGGTGCGGAAGAGGGGCGGCAGCGCTCGTGGCCGCGGTCATCGGCGGCCTGCTCGGCAGCGCCCCCGGCGCGCTCGCGGCCCCGTCGGACCCGGTAAACCCGAGCACCGACGCGGCGGACACGGCAGGCCGCGAAACGGGCCGGAAAACAGCCGGGAAACTCCCCTCAGTGTGGCCGAAACCACAGTCGATCCAGGCGTCCGGAACCGCGGTCCCGATCGACGGCGAGGTGTTCCTGCTCGCCGATGAGGGCGCCGACCCGTACGCGATCGACACGCTCCGTACCCTCCTGGCGACAGCAGGTGCCCGGAAGGTCACCGAGCTGTCCGACGCCGACGCGCTGCCCGCCCGCCTGCCCGCCCGTGGCCTGGTGATCCGCGTGGGCGACGAGCGGGCCAGCCGCGCGACCCGCGCCGCCCCGGGCGGCCCCGGGGGCCAGCCCGCCCGTACGGGACCCGAGGGCCGCTCCGGCTCGGAGAGCGCGCTGCGCGCCCTGAAGGCCCCGGAGCGCGCGGATCTGCCGCCTGGCGGCTACCGCGTCGCCGTGGGCCGGGTCGAAGGCCGCGACACGGTCGTCCTGGCCGGTGTCGGCGACGACGGCCTGTTCCACGCCGTACAGACGCTGCGCCAGCTGATCACCGACCGCTCCGTGCCGGGCGTGACGATCCGCGACTGGCCCACCGCCGCCGTACGCGGCATGACCGAGGGCTTCTACGGCACCCCATGGACCCGTGAACAGCGCCTGGCTCAGCTCGACTTCATGGGACGTACGAAGCAGAACCGCTATCTGTACGCCCCCGGCGACGACCCGTACCGGCAGGCCCGCTGGCGCGACCCGTACCCGGCCGAGCGGCGCGCCGAGTTCCGGGCGCTGGCCGAGCGGGCGCGGCGCAATCATGTGACGCTCGCCTGGGCGGTGGCGCCGGGTCAGGCGATGTGCCTGTCGTCCGACACCGACCTCAAGGCGCTGAAGCGGAAGATCGACGCCATGTGGGCGCTGGGCGTACGCGCCTTCCAACTCCAGTTCCAGGACGTCTCGTACAGCGAGTGGCACTGCCGAGCCGACCGCGACAAGTTCGGCTCGGGTCCTGACGCGGCCGCCGCCGCCCAGGCCAGCGTCGCGGGCGCGGTGACGGCGCACCTGGCGGAGCGGTACGGCGACGCGGCCGCGCTGTCGCTGCTGCCGACGGAGCACTACCAGCAAGGCGCGACCGAGTACCGCACGGCGCTGGCGCGGGAGTTGGACGGCGGGGTGCATATCGCCTGGACGGGCGTCGGCGTGGTGCCGAAGACCATCACGGGGCGCGAACTGGCCGTGGCCCGCGAGGCGTTCAAGCATCCGCTGGTCACCATGGACAACTACTCGGTCAACGACTACGCACAGGACCGGATCTTCCTGGGCCCCTACCAGGGCCGGGAGCCCGCCGTGGCCGCGGGTTCGGTGGCGGTGCTGTCCAACGCGATGGAGCAGGCCGCGGCCTCCCGCATCCCGCTGTTCACGGCCGCCGACTACGCCTGGAACCCCAAGCAGTACCGCCCGCGGGAGTCCTGGCGGGCGGCGATCGACGACCTGGCTGACACGACGACGCGCGAGACGACACGGGAGTCGAAGGACACCGAGGCGGACGCCGGCGCGATCCGCGAGGCTGTCCGCGCGCTGGCGGGCAACACCGCCTCGTCTATCCTCAGCGACGAGGAGTCGGCGTATCTCCGCCCGCTGATCGAGGAGTTCCGCACCGCACGCGGCAGCGCGGACCTGGACCGTATCGCCCGCACGGCCAAGAAGCTGCGCGGCGCCTTCACCACCCTGCGGCAAGCCCCTGAGCACCTCGCGGGCAGCCCGCTCGGCGCCGAAACCGGGCCCTGGCTGAAGCAGTTGGCCCGCTACGGCACCGCGGGCGAGTACGCCGTGGACCTGCTGCACGCGCAGTCACGCGGCGACGGCGCGGCCGCCTGGACCGCCGAGCGCGGGCTGAAGGCGGCGCGCGAGGCGGTGAAGACCGGCCGGGCCACAGTCGGCAAGGGCGTACTCGACCCGTTCCTCGACCGCGTCCAGCAGGACTCCGCGGCCTGGACCGGCGCGAACCGCCAGCTGGCGAAGCCCGAGCGGGACGACTCCGCGTACACCGTACGTATCCCCCGCCCGCGCCGCCTGGACGCGATCACCGCGCTGACCGCGCCCGGCGTGGCGGGCTCCGTCGAGGCCCATGTGCCGGGCGAGGGCTGGCGCACGCTCGGCGAGCTCGCCCCCAGCGGCTGGACGGAGACCGGCGCGCGCGGGCTGCGCGCTGACGCGGTACGCGTCACCTGGCAGGGCGAGCCGGGCGAGGTCGAGCGCCTGGTGCCGTGGTTCGCGGACGACCCGGCCGCCGAACTCCGGCTGCCGCGCGCCGAGACCGACGCCGAGATCGGCGGCGACCCGGTGCGGGTGACAGCCAAGCTCACCTCGCCGCGCCGCGCCGGGACGGACGGCAGGCTGACGGCGAAGCCCCCGAAGGGCATCACGGTACGTACCCCCAGGGAGACCGTGCTGCCGCGCGGCGCCGAGGTGGCCGTCCCCGTCGAGGTGACCGTCGCCAAGGGCACCCCGGCGGGCTCGTACGAAGTCCCCCTCACCTTCGGCGACCAGACCCAGACCCTCACCGTGCGGGCCTTTCCCCGCGCCGGAGGGCCCGACCTCGCGCGCGGCGGGCGGGCCTCGGCATCGGCCGACGAGACCAAGGACTTCCCGGCGTCGGCGGCCAACGACGGTGACCCGGAGAGCCGTTGGTCCTCCCCGGCCGAGGACGACTCCTGGTGGCAGGTGGAACTCGACGAGCCGGTCCACCTGGGCCGCGTCGACCTGCGCTGGCAGCACGCCTACGCGAAGGCGTACCGCGTCCAGGTGTCGGCGGACGGCAAGTCCTGGCGTACGGCGGCGACGGTGAAGGACGGCGCGGGCGACCACGAGGTGGTCCGGATGGACGCGCGCGACGCCCGCTTCATCCGCGTCCAGGGCGACAAGCGGGCCACGGAGTACGGCTATTCGCTGTGGTCGGTGGAGGTGTACGCGGTGCTTCCCGAGAAGCCCCAGAAACCGAAGACCGACGACTAGCGCCTAACACCCCGCCCCAGCTGCCCCCTCCCGCAGGCCCTCCCGAAGGGCCGCCCCACTATTCACTCAGTACATGTACGTAGTGCATACTGACGCCCATGAGCACGCGCCATGTCCTGCTCGGACTACTCGCCACCGGACCCAGTCACGGCTACGACCTCAAACGACGGCACGACGCACGCTTCCCGCAGGCCCGCCCCCTCGCGTACGGGCAGGTCTACACGACCCTCCAGCGCCTGGTGCGCGACGGCCTCGCCGAGGTCGAGGGCACCGACGCCGACGGCGGCCCGGAGCGTACGCGCTACCGCGCCACCGACGAGGGCGCCCGCGAACTCGCCGACTGGCTGGGGCGGATCGCTCCGCCCGCGCCCTTCGTGACCAATGAGATCTTCGCCAAGGTCGTGGTCGCGATCCTCACCGCGACGGCCGGAGCACCGGCCGACCCGGCCGCGTACCTCCGCGACCAGCGCGCCGCCCACAAGGCCCGGATGCGCGAGCTGACCGCCGTCAAGGCGAACCCGGACGCGGACCTGGCGACCGTCCTCTCGGCGGACTACGCGCTGCACCACCTCGACGCCGACCTGCGCTGGATGACCACGACCGCAGGCCGGCTCCCCGCTCTCACCCAGGAGATCCAGCACCCATGAGTACGCAGCAGGGGGCGCCCCTGATCGCGGCGCGCGACCTCACCAAGACCTACGGCAGGACCGGCGCCGCCCTGCGCGGCGCCTGTGTCGAGCTCGCCGCGGGCGAGATCCTCGCCGTCACGGGCGCCAGCGGCAGCGGCAAGTCGACGCTGCTGCACTGCCTGGCGGGGATCGTCACGCCCGACGAGGGCGCGGTCGTCTACGGGCAGCGCAGGCTCGACCAGTTGTCCGAGGCGGACCGTACGCTGCTGCGCCGTACCGACTTCGGGGTGGTCTTCCAGTTCGGCCAGTTGATCCCGGAGCTGACGGCGCTGGACAACGCCGCGCTGCCGCTGCTGCTGGCCGGGACCTCGCGCGGGCAGGCCCGAGAGCGGGCCGACGCGTGGCTGGAGCGCTTCGGCGTACGGGGCCAGGCGGAGCTGAGGCCCGGCGAGATGAGCGGTGGCCAGGCGCAACGGGTCGCGCTGGCCCGGGCGTTGGTGACCGAACCGAAGGCGGTGTTCGCGGACGAGCCGACCGGTGCGCTGGACTCACTCGCCGGTGAGCAGGTGATGACGGCGCTGGTGCACACGGCACGCGAGGCGGGTACGGCGGTGCTGCTGGTCACCCATGACGCGCAGACCGCCGCCTACGCGGACCGCGAGGTCGAACTGCGCGACGGCACCGTGCTCGAAGTAGCCGAGGCGCCCGACCTGGCCGAGACTGCGCAGCCGACCGAGGCGCCGCAGGTGACGGAGGCGGGCCATGAGGGCTGACGCCACACTCGCCTGGGCCCTGCTGCGCGGCTCGGACCGCCGCGAGTGGTGGCGGACCTCGCTCACCGCGCTCGGGGCGCTGCTCGCCACGTTCCTGGGGCTCGCGGCGGTCACCGTCGGCACGGTCTCTGGCCACACCCAAGTCCCGTACGGCAACGGCCTGCTGGACGAGGCGGGCACCCGGATGGGCGTGGTCGTGGCCCTGCTCGGGCTGCTCATCCCGGTACTCGGCTTCCTGGGCCAGTGCGCCCGGCTCGGCGCCGTCCACCGCGACCGGCGGCTGGCCGCGCTGCGGCTCGCCGGGGCGACCCCGGCCCAGGTGCGGCGGATCGCCGCGCTGGAGTCAGGGTTCGCCTGCCTCGCGGGTGCCGTGCTCGCCCTGTGCGGCTTCGTCGTGCTCCTGCTGGCCGCCACCCACACCGCGCGTCCACCGCTGGCCTGGCTGGGCTACGCCGTGGTGACGCTCGGCGTACCAGCCGTGGCCGTGCTGGTCAGCGTCCTGGCGCTGCGCCGGGTCGTGGCCTCGCCGCTCGGCTGGGTGCGCCGGACCCGCCCCGAGCGGAGCACCACGGGTGTCGCCTTCACGGCGGCCGGAATGCTGGCGATCGGCGGCGCGGTGGCGGCGCTGCTGATCCGAGGCAGCAGCGCGTCGGCCGCGCTGTTCCCCCTCGCGTTCGTGGCGGCGCTCGCGCTGTCCGGGCTCGCCGCGGTGAGCGTCGCGGGCGCCAGCGCCAAGCTGCTCGGCAAGCGCCTCGCCACCTCGTCGCGTCCCGCGGTGCTGATCGCGGCGGGCCGTCTGCGCATGGACCCGTGGGCGGCCTCGCGCACCCACGCCTCCGTACTCCTGGTGACGGTGGTCGCAGTCGGCTTCATGGGCCTGTGGCAGCTGACCCGCGCGCAGACCGCCGCGGGTGTGATCCTGGCCGAGAACGCCGACTACTACCTGGGCGGCTACCACCTCACCGGCCTCGGCCTCCTCCTCGCCCTCGCCATCAGCCTCGGCGCCCTGGCGATCGGCACCGCCGAGTCCCTGACCACGCGCCGCCGCGCGCTCGCCGCCCAGGCCGCCGCCGGGGTGCCGCGGTCCGTGCTGCGCCGCGCCCTGCTCCTGGAGACGGCCCTGCCGCTGGCACCCGCCGTCCTGCTCGCCGGAGTCGGCGGCATGGGCCTGTACGCGACGTACGCCTCGATGATGGCGACGGTCGCCATGCCCGTCGTACTGCCCCTGCTGACCCCGCTGCTCGTGTACGCCATCTGCCTGCTGGCGGCGGCTGCCTCGCTGCCCCTGCTGCGCCGGGCGGTACGCCCCGCCGAACTCCGCCACGAGTAACGGCGACCAGCGAGTAGCGAGTAGCGACTCGCCACTAGGGGGCTTCTGGTGGCTCTTGGACGGTGTCGCGGAGCCAGATGACGATGGCGGTGACGGTCAGGGTGCCGTTGAAGATGTAGTCGCGTTTGTCGTAGCGGGTGGCCACCGCGCGGAACTGCTTCCACTTGTTCACGCACCGCTCGACCGCGTTGCGACGGCGGTACTGGGCTTTGTCGAAGGCCGGGGGCCGGCCACCGGCCTGTCCCCGGTGCTTGCGGTGGGCCCGCTGGTCATCGGGCTGAGCGATGGTGGCCTTGATCCCGCGCCGCCGCAGGTAGGCGCGGTTGTCCCGGCTGGAGTACGCCTTGTCGCCGCGCACCCGGTCCGGTCGGCTGCGTGGTCGGCCCGTGCCGCGGCGCCGGATGCGCAAGCCGTCCAGCACCGGGGCGAACATCGGGCTGTCACCTCGCTGACCGGGCGAGGTCAGCCAGTGCAGCGGGCGGGCCCGGTCGTCGGACAGCAGATGAACCTTGCTGGTCAGCCCGCCCCGTGAGCGCCCCAACGCCTCGCGCCCATCCGCTTCCTCACGGGTCCCGCCCCCTTTTGCGGGTAGTCGGCCGGGGGCTTGCGAGGCGCCCCGGCCGCGTGCTGATGCGCCCGGCAGGACGTCGAGTCGATGTTCACGGCCCATTCCCGCCGGTCCGCCTTGCGGGCAAGCGCCCCGTCCGGGTCTGCGGCGTCCGCCTCGATCTGTAACTCGCGCAGGACAGCCTTCCAGGTGCCGTCGGCCGACCAGCGACGATGACGCTCATAGACGGTCTGCCAGGGGCCGTACCGTTCTGGCAGGTCAGGCCAGGGCACCCCGGTCCGGGCCCGGAACAACACCCCGTTGATCACCTTGCGGTGATCCGCCCACTGCCCGCCCGGCTTGCCGTTACCGGGCAGGAGAGGTTCGATCTTCCGCCACTGCGCGTCCGTGAGCTCGTGTCGCCGCACCATACGGGCGTCCTGCCCGGACAACTACGAGATCCACCCAGCCCACCAA
>NZ_WHOM01000052.1:57599-110750 GCF_009739465.1 Streptomyces apocyni | reverse complement strand
CCGCCACCATCCGACGAACCGGGCGGCCACCGGCGCCCAACGCGGCACTGGCCCACCACAACGCAGCCCCGCCCCACCCCCACCACCCCACCCCACCCCGACCCTCCACACCCCAGGTAGTTACGACGCCGGCCCGTCCCCCGCCAAGCGGGCGTGGAGGTGGGCGTCTCGGAAGGCGTTGCGGTTGTTGGACTCGAACATGGCGCCGCGGAGGGTGCCTTCGTACAGGTAGCCGCAGCGTTTGGCGACGCGGCAGGACAGTTCGTGGCCGACCGCGTGGTCGAGCTCGATGCGGTGCAGCCCGGCCGTTCCGAAGCCCCACGTGCTGATCAGCTCCAGCGCGCGCGGGGCCACTCCGCGGCCTCGGGCCTCCGGCAGGACCCAGTAGCCGACGGCCGCGGAACGGGTCGGCGGCTGGATGGAGTTGAGGGATACGTGACCCAGTACCGCGCCCGAGGCCGCGTCCGTGACGCAGTACGACGCCTGCTCGCCCCGCATCCAGCGCTGGGCCTGGCGCTGGAGCATGGCCTGGGCGTCGGCGAAGGTCTCGATGGGCTGCTGCGGGGTGTTCCAGCGCTGGAACTCGGGGTCGGTGAAGCCGCGTAGAACGGCCTCGGCGTCACTGGTCGAGTCGGGCCGCCAGGGGCGAAGGAGCAGGTCGGCAGCCCGCAGTTCGGTGGGGACGAGCTGGTCGGTCACATTGTCATCCGTTCATCAAACCTTCGGTCCCGAGTCCCGAGTCCCGAGTCCCGAGTCCCGCGGCGGCGGCGGCCAGCCCATTGACCACATCCGCCGCCGTGCGCAGCCGGACCGAACCCGCGTCCAGGCCGCCCGGGTGCAGGGCGAACACTTCGCAGTTCTCGGCGAGTTGGATGTCCCCGCGGTGGAGGTAGGCCAGTCCGGCGCGGGTGAACTCGCCGTCGGGGATTCCGTCTCCGCCGTCGTGGAAGCCGTATCCGCCGCCGTGGATCCCGTCCCCACCGTAGTGGGCCCCGTCCCCGCCCTCTGGCGCACCGATACGCGCCGCGAACTCCGCCGCTCCCTCGCCCTCCCGGCGCCGGTACGCCGTGACCGATCCGTCAGCGTGGCGGACGGCGACCGTCGTGGCGCGGGCCGCGGCCTGCCACGTAGCCAGCTCACCCAGTCCGACGCGCGCACCCGAAGCGAACAGGTCCGTGAGGGCGTCGCCGAGTACGGCCAGCCTGGAGGCGTGCCGGTGGACGGCGTGGTGCGTTCCTGTCACGCCCTCGGCGATGTCCAGCCAGCGCATGGTCCTGCCGGGGACGTCCACGACGAGCGGGACCACGGCGCACGACGAACTGGTCAGGTCGAAGCGCTGCTCGACAGCCCGTGGGTCGAACACCTCGCCCCGGCCACCCTCGCCCGGTTCGGCCCCCGGCTGTGTCGGCCGGGCGGGCCGTGTCGGCCGGGCCGGCCGTGCCATGAAACCGGCGAACGCCTCGGCGAGCTCGACGAAGGGGACGCTGTTGAAGGAGAAGCAGACGGCTACCGCGTACCGGACGCCCGCCCGCTCCAGTTCGTCCAGGTCGAGGTCGATGAACTCGCTCGCGCCCTGCGGGGCGGGGGCGCTGGTGAGGTCACCGGAGTGCACGGCCGCAGTGCGGGCGAAGCGCAGTTCGGTGTAGTCGCAGGTGCCGACGTGCTGCCACTGCTCGTCGAACAGGGCGAGGGACAGGTCCAGGTCGGTGGTGCCGGACTCTTCGCTCTCCATCCAGTGCAGGAAGAAACGAAGGGACTTCCCCTCGGGCAGCGCCAGTTCACTGCCGCGCGGCAGCGTGACCAGGGCCCGCGAGGCGGTGCGCTGGGTGAACGGCGCAATGACGCCGTCCAGGGCCGCATCGACGACGGCCAGTTCGACCGCCGGGCCTGCGGCGGCCGCCCGTCGCAGCACCTCGGCGGTGAGCGCGCTCACGGCGGCCTCTACGGCGGTGGGGGTGGGGGCGGCGCGCTCGTCCTCCGCCACGTACGCCTGGGTGCTGCCGCCCTTGGGGAAGAACACCCGGGTACGCGGTGGCTGACGGCGGCTGCGTAGTGCGCCGAGCGTGGACAGCAGTACGGCGGGAGACACCCGCGGCAGGGCGGCGGGCAGCGCGTCCAGTACGTGGCCCGCGTCCGCTCCGGCCAGGCGCAGCAAGTGATCGAGGCGGCGCAGGAGTTCGCCGGGGCGCTGCGCCAGGAGTGCGACGGCGGTGACGGTGTCGCGGGAGGCGAGCGCGGACTCGACCTTGCCGCCCCAGGTCTCGACGGTGACCTTGGCGCCCGTGGCGTCTACGCCGGGGTGCTGCTCCGCCGTAGAGCGCAGGAATGTGGTGAGCGGGGCGTCGGCGAGCAAGGCGCCGGGAAGCGAGCCGCCGGAGCCCGAGGCCTCAGGAAGCCTGACCTCTCGCAGGGCCGCTACAGCGAGGGCCGCGCGAGGGTAGCGGGTCGCGTACTCGAACGCGTGCAGGGCATGCGCGGCGGCGATCCAGGCGCGACGGCGGCGGCGCATGTCGGGGACGGCCAGCTTCGGGTCGAGCGCGTCGAGTGCGGCGAGCAGGCAGCGGCGTACCGGGCGCGGGAGCGGGGCGATACGCGGCCTGTCCACCAGACCCGGGTCACCGCCCGACCACACCGCGAGCAGACGCAGGATGTCGGTCGCCGTGTCGATGCGCGCCGTGACGTCCGCGAGCACCTCGGCCTGGCCTGCGGAGGCGGGGGCTGGGGCGGAGGCGGGGCGGTCTGCCCAAGGCCGCAGCAGCCAGGCGAGTACGCGTGCCTTCGTCTCCCGGCCCGGCAACTGCCGCGGGAGCCACCACAGGTCCGTACGGCTGCGGGTGTCCAGGAGCGTGGCGAGGTCGTCGGCGTCCTGAGGGGAGAGCGCGGCCGTGCGGTCGAGGAGGCCGCGCAGTTCCTCACAGGCCGCCGTGTCGCGGGCGGCGAGGTCCCCGCCGAACGCGAGGACGCGGGTACGGTCCGGCAGCGCGCGGCGCTCATCGGCCTGCTCATCGGCCTGCTCATCGGCCTCGGGTCGGCGCGCGGCGGGCCGCAGGAACGGGTCGTCGGCGTCGATGCGGCGGTGGCAGATGGGGCAGGCGGCGAAGTCCGACCCGTCGAAGCAGTTCCGGCACACCAGGTGCGCGCAGGGTGAGACCGCGTGGACGGTACCCATCTCGGCGCACAGCACGCAGGGCTGCTCCGGGTTCTGGAGCAACAGGGTCAGCACCCGGTCGACGTAGAACGCGTACGTGTCCTCGGGCGTGCTGTCCGGGAAGCCGCGGAAGAGGGGTGTGTGGTCCCGGTCGGCGCCCAGCGCCTCGTCGACGTCGGCGAGGAGCGCGCGGCCCGCCACGGACAGCGCGCCGGGGCTCAACGCGGCGTACGCCGCGCGCAGCGGTACGGAGAGCAGGTAGCCGCGCTCCAGTAGTTCGGCCTCGAGGAGTACGACACCGGCGGACGAGGTCACAGCGTCGGCGGACGAGACCCGCGCGCTCCCGGGCGAGACCGGGGCGTTCCCGGGTGGGGTCGTGGCATCGTCGTCCACGGCGGGCAGGTAGACGCTGCCGCGACGGGACAGCAGGACGGCCGCCAGACCACGGGGTCCAGCGCCGGTCGCCGCGCGGTCGTTGTCCTGTCGTATCTCGGTGGTCATGTCCGACCGATCCTCTCCCCCGTGTCCGCGGCCGCTTCCTGTGGCCGTGCCCGTGTCCTGTGGCGACGCGCGCGTCGCCAAATGCGTCGCGCCCGCCGGTGTGGGCGGGCGCGATGCCGAAGCTGAGCGCGGGCGGAAGGGTGGTGCGCTGATTCATATAAGAGATGTGGAGAAGGAAGCACACCTGAGAGCCGCCCGCGCTCACCGAACATAACAACCCTGATGTCGACGTCGCACCAGGATTTTCCCAGGGTGCGGACAACAGGGTCCGGGCGCGCAACGCGGGAGGCTCAGCCAGCGCCACCACCCGGCCGAAAGACCGCCACGGCAACCTCCCCGTCCCTCCTCTCCTCCCCGCCTCCTTCCCGGAACGTCACCTCCAGCTCCATCCCGATCCGGAGATCCGCCTCCGCGCAGTCGACGACCTCGGTCATCATCCGGGGCCCCTCCGCGAGGTCGACCACGGCCGCGACATACGGGGTCCGCGTCCCGAACGGCGGGAGGTCGTTGCGGTGCACGACGGACCACGTATAGAGAGTGGCCCGCCCGCTCGCCGCCTCCCACGCCACGTCCTCGCTCCAGCAGTGCGGGCAGAACTCGCGTGGATAGTGGTGCGCCCGGGCACAGGCCGCACAGCGCCGCAGCAGCAGCTGCCCGCTGGCTGCGGCGTCCCAGTACGGCCGGGTGAACGCGTCGACCTCAGGCTGGTCAAAGCGCGGCACCACCCCACGCTCCGCCCCCTCCCTCTCCGCTTTCGGCTGCACCTCCGGCCCAGCCATCAGAAGATCCCGAGCGCGTTGTCGAGCGACCAGGTCTGCCAGGACATCGCGAAGAGCGCGACCAGCGAGATCAGCGCCATCATCGCGTTCTGCCCCTGCTCAGCCCAGTCGTGGATCATCAGCACGAGGTAGAGGAGGTTCAGCAGTAGCCCGCCGACCAGGGCTATCGGCGTCAGGAAGCCCAGGATCAGCCCCAGCCCCAGCGCGAGTTCGGCGTACACGACGATGTACGCCATCACCTTCGGGCGAGGTTCCACGACCTTCGCGAAGCCGGTCCTCACGAGCGGCCACTTGTGCTTACCGGCCACGTCCGCGGCCCAGGCGATCCCGGTGCCGCGTTGGAACCAGCCCGCCTTGTCCTTGTGGCGCCAGCTCTCCAGCCACCACAGGCCGAGCCCGATACGCGCCACCGCGAGCCACTCGGCACCACCGAGCCAGATCGTCTGCATACCCCAACCCCTATCTGACGGTACGTCAGTTCTACGGACGAGGCGCACAGCGCGCAAGGGGTGCGCACGGGGTGCGCACGTAACGGGGTACGCGACCCACCGTGATCGATTCGCAACCCCTTTCCCTCTTGACCTGGCCACCTCAACGACTTGGACCGTTACGCTCCGGTTTATGGCCGACATCTCGCAACCTCACCCGGAAAACCCCGTATACGTCATCGGCGGCGGCCCCGGCGGGCTCTCGGCTGCGGCTGCCCTGCGCGCGCAGGGCGTACGGGCCGTGGTGCTGGAGCGATCCGACTCCATCGGCGCGTCCTGGCGCCAGCACTACGACCGGCTCCGGCTGCACACCACCCGACGGCTCTCCAGCCTGCCCGGACTCACCATGCCGCGCTCCTTCGGGCGCTGGGTGGCCCGGGACAACGTGATCCGCTACCTGGAGAGGTACGCCGATTTCCACGACCTGGAGATCGTCACCGGCGTGGAGATATCCCGGATCGACCGCGCGCCCGCAGGCGACGGCTGGCTGCTGCACGGCAGCGGCGGACGCGAGCTGACCGGGTCCGCCGTCGTCATCGCCACCGGCTACAACCACACCCCCCACCTCCCGGACTGGCCGGGCCTCGACACCTTCCCCGGCAAGTTCCTGCACGCCGCCGACTACCGCAACGCGGCCCCGTACGCCGGACAGGACGTCCTCGTCGTGGGCGTCGGCAACACCGGCGCCGAGATCGCCGTCGACCTGGTCGAGGGCGGCGCGGCACGGGTCAGGCTCGCGGTCCGCACCGCCCCGTGCATCCTGCGGCGCACGACACTCGGCTGGTCCGCGCAGCGCAGCGGCGTCCTGTTCCGCCGCCTCCCAGCCAGCCTGGTCGACCGGCTCAGCCGCCCGCTCGCGAAGCTGGCCACCCCCGACCTGTCCGCACAGGGCATGCCGCGCCCCTCCACCGGCCCGCGAGTACGGGCCAAGGAAGGCACGCTCCCCGTCCTGGACATGGGACTCGTCAACGCGGTGCGCCACGGCCACGTCGAGCCGGTGGCCGCCGTCGCGTCCTTCGAGCGCGGCGAGAACAGTGGGAGCGGCGACGTCGTCCTCGCGGACGGCTCCCGCCTCAGCCCCCAGACGGTCATCGCGGCAACGGGCTACCGCACCGCCCTCGAGCCCCTGGTCGGCCACCTCGGCGTACTGAACGCCCGCGGCCTGCCGGTAAGCCACGGCCGCCGCACCCCCACGGCGACCCCCGGCCTCTACTTCACCGGCTACACCACCCCCGTCAGCGGCGCGCTCCGCGAACTGGCCCTCAACGCCAAGAAGATCGCGAAGGCGATCGTCAGAGAGCGAGCGAGAGCCAAGTCCAGCGCCACCAAGACACCGGCCGATGCGTCAACCAACGATCGAGCGAAAGCCGCCGCAGCCCAGTAGAGGCCTCAGTAGTAGCCCCCACCTAGCCCCCACCACCCCTCTACCCCCACTCCCTTCACCCAGCATTCCGCGCAAGCCTGTTCCTGACGGCGCGTCAGTTCAGTAATCTGACTATGCGTCAGTTCTGTTGACCGTTACAGGAGGCGGGCGTCAGCGATGCTTGGATCGACCCACGGCACCCTCACCACCGACTCCCGCCCGGCCCGCGTGGTGGCCTGCGGCGAGCGCCCAGCGCCGGCCGTGCACAGCAGTACGGCCGACACCGACAGCACCGGCAGGCCCACAAGCCCGGCCGCCGACCTGGACGTCAGCGGGCGCCCGCTGCACGCCGATGTACCGGACCTGGACCGCTTCTTCCACCCCGAGTCCGTGGCCGTGATCGGCGCATCAGACGCCGACGGCCGCCCGAACACCGGCATCACCCGCCAGCTGATCGCCTGGGCCCAGCGGGTCGGTGCCCGGCTGCACCCCGTACACCCCACCCGTCAGTCCGTCTTCGGCATACCCTGCGCTCCCTCCGTTGGAGACCTGCCGGAACAGGTCGATCTGGCCGTACTGCTGGTCGGTGACCCCCTCCCCGTGATCGAGGAACTGGCCGAGGCCAAGGTCAGGTTCGCGGTCGCCTTCGCCTCCGGCTTCGCCGAGACCGGGGAAGCGGGCGCCCTCGCCCAGGCCCGCCTCGCCGCCGCCGTCGAGCGCTCGGGGCTGCGCCTGCTCGGCCCCAACACCAACCTCAACGCCTTCGAGACGTTCCGCGACGACCTGGACGGTCCCGCGATCGCGCTGATCACCCAGTCGGGACACCAGGGCCGCCCGGTCTTCGCGATGCAGGAACTCGGCGTACGCCTCTCCCACTGGGCACCGACCGGCAACGAAGCCGACCTCGAGACCTCCGACTTCCTCGCGTACTTCGCCGAGCAGCCCGAGGTCGGCGCCATCGCCTGCTACGTCGAAGGGCTCAAGGACGGCCGCGCCTTCCTGCTCGCCGCCGACCGCGCCGCCCGACGCGGCGTCCCCGTCGTCGCGGTCAAGGTCGGCCGCACCGAGACCGGCGCCCGGATGGCCGCCTCCCACACCGGCAAGCTGACCGGCGCCGACGCCGTGGTGGACGCGGCGATGCGGCAGTACGGCGTACTACGCGTCGACGGGCTCGACGAACTCCAGGACACCGCGGCCCTGCTGGCCAGGGCGCGCCCCCCGCAGGCCGAAGGCGTCGCCGTGTATTCGATCTCGGGCGGCACGGGCGCGCACTTCTCGGACCTGGCCACGGAGGCGGGGCTCCACCTGCCGCCGCTCTCCGCCGCCAAGCAGGCGGAGCTCCACCAGTGGATACCGGAGTACCTGAACGTCGCCAACCCCATCGACAACGGCGGTCACCCCGTCGGCGACTGGCGCGGCCGCAAGATCATCGACGCGATCCTCGCCGACCCGTCCGTCGGCGTGCTGATCTGCCCGATCACCGGCCCCTTCCCGCCGATGAGCGACAAGCTGGCGCAGGATCTGGTGGACGCGGCGGAGCAGACGGACAAACTGGTGTGTGTGGTGTGGGGCTCGCCGGTCGGCACCGAGGACGCCTACCGCCGCACCCTGCTCGGCTCCTCCCGCGTCGCCACCTTCCGCACCTTCGCCAACTGCATCACCGCCGTCCGCGCCTGGCTGGACCACCACCGCTTCACCGCCGCCTACCGCTCCCCCTTCGACGAGGCCCCACGCACGCCGTCCCCGTCCTTCCGCAAGACCCAGGCCCTGATGCGCCCGGGCCAGCAGCTGAGCGAACACGCGGCGAAGCAGCTGCTGCGCGCGTACGGGATACGGGTCCCGCGCGAGCAGCTCGTGACCAGCGCGGCCGCCGCCGTCCGGGCCGCGGGGCTGGTCGGCTACCCCGTCGTGATGAAGGCCTCCGGTGCGCGGCTCGCCCACAAGACCGAACTCGGGCTGGTCAAGATCGGCCTGACCTCGGCCAGCCAGGTACGGGACGGCTACCGGGAACTGACGGACATCGCCCGCTACGAGGGCGTCGACCTGGACGGGGTGCTGGTGTGCCAGATGGTCGAGCGGGGCGTGGAGATGGTCGTCGGCGTCACCCATGACCAGCTCTTTGGGCCGACGGTCACGGTCGGGCTCGGCGGCGTACTCGTCGAGGTGCTGCGGGACGTGGCCGTGCGCGTGCCGCCCTTCGGTGAGGACCAGGCTCGGGCCATGCTCTGGGAACTGCGCGGCCGGGCCCTGCTCGACGGGGTACGCGGGGGGCCTCCGGTCGATGTCGACGCGCTGGTCGAGGTCGTACTGCGGGTCCAGCGCATGGCACTGGAACTCGGCGACGTGCTCGCCGAACTCGACATCAACCCGCTGATGGTGCTTCCCCGCGGCCAGGGTGCGGTGGCGCTGGACGCGCTCGCGGTGTGCCGCTGAGGCTTGCAGCCCGAGCCCGAGCCCGGGGCTGCGCCTGGACCTGGGCCCGCGCGCCTCTCGTACGAAACGGAGCTTTCCCATGACACCCCCCTCCTCCTCCGATTCCCTTGACTCATTGATACGGCACACCACTGACAACGGCGTCTCCTGGATCACCCTCAACCGCCCCGAAGCCATGAACGCCCTCACCTGGGACCAGCGGGAACACCTCATCGCGCTGCTCTCCGCCGCCTCAGCCGACCCCGCCATCCGCGCCGTCGTCCTCACCGCGACCGGGAAAGGCTTCTGCGCCGGGGCGGACCTCCGCGGAGCCCAGCCACCCACCCCCACCGAACGCGTCCCCGGCGACGTAGCCCGCACCATCCGCCAAGGCGCCCAGCGCCTCATCGCCGCCGTCCTGGACTGCGAGAAGCCGGTCATCGCCGCCGTGAACGGCACCGCTGCCGGAATCGGAGCACACCTCGCCTTCGCCTGCGACCTGGTGATCGCCGCCGAACAGGCCAAGTTCATCGAGGTGTTCGTACGCCGCGGGCTCGTCCCCGACGGCGGCGGCGCCTACCTGCTGCCCCGGCTCATCGGCCCGCAGCGCACCAAGGAGCTGATGTTCTTCGGCGACTCCGTACCCGCCGCAGAAGCCGAGCGGCTCGGGCTCGTCAACCGGGTCGTCCCCGACGCGGACCTGGCGAAGACTGCCCACGAGTGGGCCGAACGACTCGCCCAGGGCCCTACCCGGGCCATCGCGATGACCAAGCACCTGGTAAACGCCTCGCTGGAGTCGGACCGGGCCACCGCGTTCGCCGCCGAAGCCTCGGCGCAGGAGATCAACATGACGACGCGGGACGCCAACGAGGGCGTAGCCAGCTTCGTTGAGCGCCGCACGCCCGGGTACCACGGACGTTGAGCCTTCCAAACCCCCGAGGCCCTCCAAGCCCTCCAAGCCTTCCGACTCTTCTCTTCTGACGGTCCGTCAGTTCTAATGGATAGCGTGATGGGACATGCAGGGATGGCCGCCACCGCCGTCCGATACCTCAGGTCAGTCGGTGCCGCCACGGTCGCCGAGCCGGTGGAAGCACTGCCCCGCCCCGACTTGCGCGCGGTCGGCGACGACGAGCGGCTGCCGGTCGATCCGGGGGAGTTCCGGCGCGTACTGGGCCACTTCGCCACCGGCGTCACCGTGATCACCGCCCTGGACGACACGACCGGACAGCCGGCCGGTTTCGCCTGCCAGTCCTTCAGTTCGCTCTCCCTCGACCCGCCCCTGGTCGCCTTCATGGTCGCGCGTACGTCGACCACCTGGCCCCGCATCGCCCGGGCGGGCGCCTTCTGTGTGAACGTGCTCGGCGCCGACCAGGGCGAGCTGTGCCGCGGCTTCGCGGTGAGCGGGGCGGACAAGTTCGCGGGGGTCGCCTATGACGCGGCGCCCGCGTCGGGTGCACCACGGCTTGCGGGCGTGCCCGCGTGGATCGACTGCACGATCCACGCCGTGCACACCGGGGGTGACCATCTGATCGTGGTGGGGCGAGTGGATGCGCTGGGGGCGACGGACACCACGGAGTCCACGGAGTCCACGGACCAGGGGCGGCCGCTGCTGTTCCACCAGGGGCAGTTCAAACAGCTCGCGGACCCGCCGCCTAGCCCCGCCGCCCCCTCCTGATCACCAACGCCATCAGCGCCGCCGCCGCACACAGCGCCCCCGACCCGTACCAGACCACGTCGTACGAGCCGAAGACATCCCGCGCCACCCCACCCAGGAACGCGACCACCGCCGCGCCGACCTGGTGCGAGGCGAGCACCCAGCCGAAGACGATCGCGCTGTCATCGCCGTAGTGCTCGCGGCACAGGGCGATCGTGGGCGGCACCGTGGCGATCCAGTCCAGCCCGTAGAAGACGACGAAGAACAGCATCGGCGGCTGGACGGCGGGCGCGAGCAGCATCGGCAGCAGCAGGAGCGAGACCCCGCGCAGCGCGTAGTACACGGCCAGCAGGCGGCGCGGGTCGTAGCGGTCGGTCAGCCAGCCGGAGCCGATCGTGCCGATGATGTCGAAGACCCCGATGACGGCGAGGAGCGATGCCGCCACCGTGATCGCCATGCCATGGTCATGGGCGGCCGGGACGAAGTGGGTGCGGATCAGCCCGTTCGTCGAGGCACCGCAGATCGCGAACGTGGCGCAGAGCAGCCAGAACGGCCCGGTCTTCGCCGCGTCAGCCAGGACCCGCAGGGCACGCCGCGCCGCCCCGCGCTGCGGCGCGGGCTTCTCGACGTACTCCCCACCGTACGGGGCCAGACCGACATCGGCCGGATGGTCGCGTAGCAGCAGCCATACAAGGGGAACGACGGCCGCCGCCGCGAGCGTGACCGTGACGGCGGCGGGCCGCCAGCCGTGCTCCTCGACGATCCAGGCGCACAGCGGGAGGAAGACGAGCTGTCCGGAGGCACCCCCGGCCGTCAGGATGCCGGTGACCAGGCCCCGGCGCGCGACGAACCAGCGGTTGGTGACCGTCGCCGAGAACGCCAGCGCCATCGAGCCGCTGCCGAGGCCGACCAGAACGCCCCAGTACAGCATCAGCTGCCAGCTCGCCGTCATGAACACGCTGAGCAGCGAGCCCGCGGCGGTCATACTCAGCGCCACCACCACGACCCGGCGGATGCCGAAACGGTCCATCAGCGCGGCGGCGAACGGCGCGGTCAGCCCGTACAGCGCCATCGTGAGCGAGATCGCGAACCCGATCTCGCCGCGCGACCAGCTGAACTCCTGGTGCAGCGGATCGATCAGCACGCCCGGCAGGGCGTTGAAGGCCGCCCCGCCGACCAGCGTCACGAAGGTCACGGCCGCGACGATCCACGCTCGGTGAATGCGCGGCTGGCGGCGCGTGCTCCTGCGCGGAGTGGGCCTCTTCACTGGCGTGCTCAGCTGCGTGCTCAGCTGCGTGTTCGTCGATGTCACGCGCTCCAGCCTGCTGGTCGCGATCACGTCAATCGACTGGCCCGACGGACAGCATTCGCTACGATCGGGCCATGCCCGCCTTGCCCACCCCGACCGCCCAGCCAGCCCCCGCACCCCACCGCGTCGTCGTCCTAGCCCTGGACGGCCTGCTCCCCTTCGAACTCGGCATCCCGCACCGCGTCTTCGGCCGCGCCAAGGACCTCACCACCGGCCACCCCGGCCACCCCCTGTACGAGATCATCACCTGCTCGATCCGGCCGCCAGGACCGGTCCGTACGGACTCCGACTTCGCCGTACTCGTCGAGCACGGCCCCGAGGCGCTGGCCACGGCCGACACCGTCGTCGTCCCCGCGTCGTACGAGCTCGGACCGGTGTACGAGGAGGGGCGGCTGACGCCGGAACTGAGCGCCGCGCTCGCGCACCTCAGGCCCGGCACCCGAATGGTCGCCATCTGCACCGGTGGGTACGTCCTGGCCGCGGCCGGTTACCTCGACGGGCATCCCGCCACCACCCACTGGTCATCGGCCGAGCACTTCCAACGGCTCTTCCCTCGCGTCAAGGTCGACGCGGACGTCCTCTTCGTCGACGACGGCGACGTCCTGACCTCCGCTGGCGTCGCCGCGGGCATCGACCTCTGTCTGCACATCGTGCGCCGCGACCACGGCACGGCGGTCGCCAACCACGTAGCCCGCTACACCGTTGTACCGCCCCATCGGGACGGCGGGCAGGCCCAGTTCATCCAACGGCCGGTGCCTGAGCCACGGTTGGCGACCACCACCGCCGCGCGGGCCTGGGCGCTTGGCCGCCTGCACGAACCGATCCAGCTGCGCGACATGGCCGAGCAGGAGTCCATGTCGGTACGGACCTTCACGCGCCGCTTCCGCGAGGAGACGGGCGTCAGTCCTGGTCAGTGGCTCACCCAGCAGCGGGTGGAGCGGGCCAGGTATCTGCTGGAGAGCACCGGGCTCTCCATGGACCAGGTCGCGCGGGACGCGGGTTTCGGCACGGCGCAGTCGATGCGGCAGCATGTGCAGGGGGCGCTTGGGGTGACGCCTACGGCGTACCGGCGCACGTTCCGGACGGCGGCGGCCGGATAGCTGGAACTCACCCGAACGTCAGCACCCCCCGCGCCAACCGCCCCTGCTCCGCGTCGTCCACCGCCTTCGCGAAGTCCTCCACCGGGTACGTCTCCGTCACCAGTTCGTCCAGGAGCAGCCGACCCTGCCGGTACAGCTCCGCGTAGAGCGCGATGTCCCGTTGCGGCCGCGACGCCCCATAGCGGCAGCCAAGGATCGACTTGTCCAGGAACAGGTTCGCGGGGACGAAGGTCGCCTCGGCCTTGGGGCCTGGCATCCCGAGCAGGACGGCCTGCCCGTGCCGGTCCAGCAGGTCCACGGCCTGACGGATCAGCCGCGGACTGCCAACGCATTCGAAGACGTGGTCCGCGCCGTTCGGCAGGATCTCCCGTACGGCGGCTGAGGTGTCCGCGGACTGCGACGCGTCGATGAAGTGCGTGGCCCCGAACTGCCGCGCCATCGCCTCCTTCGCCGGGTTCGCGTCCACCGCCACCACCGTGAGCGCGCCCGCGAACCGCGCACCCTGAAGGACGTTGAGCCCGACCCCGCCCGCGCCGATCACCACCACGCTGTCACCACGGTCCACGCGTGCGCGGTTGAGTACGGCACCGACGCCCGTCAGCACCGCGCACCCGATGAGCGCGGCTGAGGTCAGCGGAATGTCCTCGGGAATCCTCACCGCCTGTACGGCCTTCACCACCGTCCGCTCCGCGAAAGCCGAGTTGGACGCGAACTGGTACACCGGCCGCCCGCCACGCGAGAACGGCTGGCCCGGCATACCGATCGCCCTACGGCACATCGTGGGCCGCCCCCGGTCGCACTCCGCGCAGGCCCCGCAGTTGGCGAGCGTGGACAGCGCCACATGGTCACCCGGCGCCACGTGGGAGACGCCGGGCCCGACCGACTCGACGACCCCCGCGCCCTCGTGCCCGAGCACCACGGGCCGCGGGAAGGGAATCGTGCCGTCGATGACCGACAGGTCGCTGTGGCACAGCCCCGCCGCGGCTACCGCGACCATGACTTCACCGGGCCCGGGGTCACGTATCTCCAGGTCATCGACCACCTGGGTGTGCTTGCCGTCGAACAGAACGCCTCTCACCGAACGCCTCCCTTGGGCTCCTTGGGCAGACCGAGCACGCGCTCGGCGATGATGTCGCGCTGGATCTCGTCCGAGCCGCCGTAGATCGTGTCGGCCCGGGTGAAGAGGAACAGCCGCTGCCAGGCGTCCAGTTCGTACGCCCGCTCGCCGCTCCAGTCGTACGGGCCGACGGTCGCGGAAGCGCCGCGCACCTGCATCGCCAGCTCCCCCAGGCGCTGATGCCAGCCGCCCCACAGCAACTTGGCCACGCTGGGCGCGCCTGGGTGGGACGGCTCGCTCGAACTGCCCAGCGTGCGCAGGGCGTTCCAGCGCATGGTGCGCAGCTCGGCCCACTGTCGTACGAGGCGGTCCTTGAGCACGGGATCAGCAGCCGTGGCACGCGCCGCCTCGCGCAGTACGCCCGACAGTTCCTCGGCGAAGCCGATCTGCTGCACGAGCGTGGAGACCCCGCGTTCGAGCGCGAGCAGGCCCATGGCGACGGACCAGCCGTTGCCCTCGCCGCCGACGATGTCCTCGGCCGCCGCCACGGCCCCGTCGAAGAAGACTTCGTTGAACTCGCTCGTGCCGGTGAGTTGGGTGATCGGCCGCACCTCGATACGGCCCGGCTGGTCCATCGGCACCAGCAGCAGCGACAGGCCCCGGTGCCGCCGCGCGCCCGCCTCGGTTCTGGCCAGGACGAAGCACCAGTCGGCTTCGCGCGCGAGTGAGGTCCAGGTCTTCTGCCCGGTGACGCGGTAGGTTGCCCTACCGGAAGTTGCCTTGCCGTCGTGGGCGACGTCGCGGCGTGCGGTCGTACGGACCCCGGCGAGGTCCGACCCCGCGCCCGGTTCGCTGTAGCCCTGGCACCACAGCGTCTCGCCGCGGGCGATGGGCGGGAGGAAGCGGCGTCGCTGGTCCTCGGTGCCGTACGCGAGGAGCGTGGGGGCGAGGAGGTTCTCGCCGATGTGGCCGTAGCGGGCGGGGGCCCTGGCGCGGGCGTACTCCTCCGCCCAGACGACCTGTTGGGTGAGCGTGGCAGTCCTGGCCGCCTGCTGGCGCCGGTACGCGGCGTCCCAGCCGATGCCGATCCAGCCGCCCGCGCCTAGCTCGCGCTCCCAGGCGCGGCGGGCTTCGGCGCCCTCGTGTTCGCTGCCGGGGCCTCCTTGGCCCGCGGCGTCGGCGAACGCGTCGGTGAGGTGCGCCTGGAGCCAGCTGCGGGCGTCCTGGCGGAACGCGTCGTCCGCCGCGTCGAAGCCGAACTCCACGGTGCTTCCTCCAGATTGTGGGACCGCTTGTCCGGCCGCCTGCGGCGCCGGATGCGGGGCCGGATGGGGGGCCGGATGCGGGGCCGGTCGGGATTCACGCGTTGGGCCGCGCCTTGCGCGCCGCCGCCTCGGCCATCGCCTCCAGTTGAGCGAGCATCGGCATCGGGTCCGTGCCCACCGTTCCCGGGAGGAAGTCCGCGATCTTGGACGGGGTCCAGCCCCCGTCCGCGTACCCGGCCCGTAGCTCCCGTGGCTGGGCCCACACCGCGATCTTCGGTCCGGCGATCGTGTACACCTGCCCGGTGATCTTCTCTTCGCGGGCCCGCTCGCTCAGCAGGTACACCACCAGGGCCGCGACGTCTTCCGGCTCGCCGATCTCCGTCAGCTCCACGGGGACGTTGGCGGACATCCGGGTACGGGCGACGGGGGCTATCGCGTTCGCCGTGACCCCGTACTTGTGCAGCCCCAGGGCCGCGCTCCGCACCAGCGAGATGATGCCGCCCTTGGCCGAGGCGTAGTTGGCCTGCGAGACGCTGCCCTGGTGGTTTCCGCTGGTGAACCCGATCAGCGTGCCGGTGCCCTGCTTGCGCATCAGCGCCGATGCCGCGCGGAACACCGTGAAGGTGCCCTTGAGGTGCGTGGCGATTACCGGGTCCCACTCCTCCTCCGACATGTTGAACAGCATCCGCTCGCGCAGAATCCCGGCCACACAGACGGCGCCGTCCAGGCGCCCGAACTCCGTCTGCGCCACGTCCACGACCCGTTGGCCACCCGCCATGGTCGAGATGTCGTCGGCGACGGCGACCGCTTCGCCGCCCGCCGCCTGGATGTCCTTGACCACGGACTCGGCTATCTCGCTCGCCGGTTCACCGCCGTCGATGGAGACGCCGTAGTCGTTCACCACGACCTTCGCGCCTTCGTTCGCGGCGGCCAGCGCGACCGCCCGTCCGATGCCCCGACCGGCTCCGGTGACGGCGATGACCTTGCCTGCCAAGAAGTTCCCCACGCCCGGCCCCTTCCCCAGGTTTCTGACGGACCGTTAGATTCTTGAGTCATCGGACGAGAAAGCGCAAGACGCAGGCACGACGCAGCGCGAGATCACGCGAGATCACGCGGAGATCAGGAGGCCCACATGCCAGCCGCCGACGAACCGCAGCCCCCGTCCCTCCCACCGGAGTTCCACGACATCGCCAAGCGCGTGAACAACTGGGGCCGTTGGGGTGCCGACGACGAGATCGGCACCCTGAACCTCATCACCGACGAGGTCGTACGGCAGGCCGCGGCCGAGGTCAGGACCGGGCGCCGGGTCCCCCTCGCGCTGCCGCTTCAGCAGGACGGGGTGCAGACGGGGGTGATCCCGGGGCGGATCAATCCGTTCCACAGCATGGTGCAGATCAACCAGGAGCTGTTCGGCCCTGGCACGGTCGCCTGTAGCGACGACGCCGTGACCATGGGGCTCCAGGCGGCCACCCACTGGGACGCGCTCACCCATGTCTCACACTCGGGGCGGCTCTACAACGGGCGGCCAGCGGACACGATCACCGCGCACACCGGCGCCAGGTTCAGCGGCATCGACAAGGCCGGGCCTCTCGTCTCGCGCGGCGTCCTGCTGGACATCGCCCGCGCCAAGGGCCTGGACCGGCTACCGGGCGGCCATGGCGTGACCCCGGAAGACCTGGCCGAGGCCGAGGAGTTCGCGGGGGTCACCGTGCGCTCGGGCGATATCGTCCTCGTACGGACCGGGCAGATGCAGGTCTACCTGTCCGGCGACAAGCACGCGTACGGGTACCCGTCGCCGGGGCTGTCGGTCCGCACCCCCGAGTGGTTCCACGCGCGGGATGTCGCGGCGGTCGCCAATGACACGCTGACCTTTGAGATCTTTCCGCCGGAGATCGAGAACCTGTGGCTGCCCGTACACGCGCTCGACCTGGTCGAGATGGGCATGCTGCAGGGGCAGAACTTCCAGCTCGAAGAGTTGTCCACAGCCTGTGCACAAGAATCCCGCTATACGTTCCTGCTGTCGGCCGTACCGGAACCCTTCGTCGGTGCGACGGGCAGCCCGGTCGCTCCCGTGGCCACGCTCTGAGCAGCGGTGCCCTGGTGAGCGGTACCTGAGGAACGGTGCCTGAGGAACGGTGGCGGCGCGCGCCTGGCGCCCCGAGCACGGCAGTGCGCGCCGCCATCACTCCGGCTGGCGCCGAAGCACGACCCGCGCTCGCCAAGCCGGACCTGACCCCGCCTCAGGCCCCCTCGACGTCCCCTCACGGCGCATCGCTGGACACCAGAGTGATCAGCCGATCACGCCACGTCAATACCTGCCCGGCGTTCTGTTCGGCTATGCCGGAAAAGCGACAGCGCACGCTGGTCGCACCTGACCGGCGCTCGCGACCTCGCGGCGATCCACCTGGCGGTCCGCCTGGCGATCCACCTGGCGGTCCGCCTGGCGATCCCTCTGGCAGTCCGCCTGGCGGTCCACCTCGCACCAGATGCGCTTGCCCGCGCCCTCGGGCTGCCAGCCCCAGCGCGAGGCGAGTCCGTCGACGAGTTCGAGGCCTCTGCCGTGGGTCGCGTCCCCGTCGGCGTGCCGGGGCTGGGGCGGCCGGTTGCTGATGTCGGCCACCTCGACCCGTACCGTCCCCGGGCTCTCCGCGAGGACACCGGGGAGCCGCAGGCTCAGCACGGCGGGCTCGCCGGTGTGCACGACGGCGTTGGTGACCAGCTCCGACACGATCAGGATCACTGACTCGGCCAACGTCTCATCCAGCTCTATCCCGGAGCGGGCCAGCCACACCTTGACCCACCTACGGACGCGGCCTACCTCAGCAGGGTCCGCCCCGACCTCCGTCTGTACCTGAAGCACCTGCACCGCTCACACCATCCGAACCGGCGGACACATCGCCTCGTGTCTCCATGGGATCACGGAGCGTGATCCCCGTACGAGACAGCATGGTTGACGTACAGTCACCCCAACAAGCGCTTCAGGCATATTCCAGCGCGAAGGAGTACGCGTGCGGCATACTGTGCGACGCGCTTGCCGGGGACTCGAACAGCACGGCGCGCTGCACCGCCATGCCCTGCGAGCGGTGCGCATCGCCGCTTCCGGGGCCGCCAGTCGGGCAACACCGGTATGGCTCACCATCAGAACCACTCGCATCCCACGGAGCGTACCGGAGCGAGGGCCCGACTCCGTGCCGTGACGAGCGCGCCCAGGACACGGGTCGATATCGACGCTGTGTAGTCAGCCTGTTCGACACTCCTCACCGCGCGCCTCACAGCGCGGCCGCCAGCATCTCCTCCGCCTCGCCCGCGGACCATCCCAGCTCGGCGCGCAGCCAGGCCCGCTTGAGGTGCAGATGGACGTCGGCTTCCCAGGTGAAGCCCATGCCGCCGTACACCTGGAGACAGTCGCGCGCGTTGTCGACCGCCGCCTCGTCGGCGAGCAGCGCGGCAGCCGCGATCTCCCGTACGTCACCGGTCACGGCCGCCGCGTACACCGCGCCGCGTGCCACCTCGGCCCGTACCAGCATCTGCGCGCACAGGTGTTTGACTGCCTGGAAGGCGCCGATCGGCTGTCCGAACTGCTCTCGCTCCTTGGCGTATTGGACGGCCATCTCGCAGGTACGGGCGGCGCTGCCGAGCTGCTCGGCGGCGGTGAGGAGCGGGCCTACGGGGCTGGTGCCGGGCCCCGTGGCCTCAGGCACCCGGTGCAGCGGGGTCGTCGGGTCCACCGACCGCACCGGTACGGCCCCGGCCACCCTGACCACCCCGCCCTCGGCCGCCTCGTCCCGCCGTACGACATCCGCCGCGTTCAGCCAGGGGACCAGCCCCCGCGACACCTCGGTGACCACCGTCTCCCCCGACGCGGCCCCAGGCACCTCGCCCGCCGCGAGATGCGTGGCCACCAGGGGCCCCGGCAGCAGCACCCGCCCCGCCTCCTCGAAGACCAGCACCGCCTCGGGCAACCCGAGTTCGGCGCCGCCCTCGCTCTCCGGCAACCGCAGCGAGAAGAACCCGGCCGCGCCCAGCTCCCGCCACAGGCCCCGGTCAAGCGCGGGTTCGGCGTCACCGGCAGCGAGCCCAGGAGCGGCAGCGTCCCCAGGAGCGGCAGCGGCCCGTAGCGCCTCCCGCCCGAAGCGGCGCCGCAGCATCTCCCGCACTCCCGCCCGCAACGCACGCTGGTCATCCGTCAGTTGGAAGTCCATGGACCCGCCTCACCGCCCCTTCGGCAGGCCGAGTATCCGCTCGGCGACGATGTCGCGCTGGATCTGCGACGTACCGGCCGCGATCGTGTACGAGAGTGCCGAGAGCCGGTCCAGATTCCACTCCCGCGCCAGGTCCAGGCTGTCAGGTCCGAGTACGGCCGCCGCCGTGTCGTACAGCTCCTGGCGGGCGTGCGAATAGCGGAGCTTGAAGACCGAGCCGCCGGTCCCCGGGACGCCCCCCGTACGTTGGTGCTGCGCCTCGCTCACGTTCCACTGCGTGAGCCGCCACAGCGCGCCGAACTCCGCGCTCAGCCTCCCGAGCCTCCGGCGCAGTACGGGATCATCCCAACGGCCGTTCTTCCGCGCCTCGGCGGCGAGCTGCCCAAGCGTACGGCGGCAGGCCACGACCTCCCCCACGAAGGCCGTGCCCCGCTCGAACGACAGCGTGACCATGGTGACCCGCCAGCCGTCGTGCTCCGCGCCCACCCGGTTCGCCACCGGCACCCGCACCTCGTCCAGGAACATCTCGGCGAACTCCGTCGAACCCGCGAGGGTACGCAGCGGCCGTACGGTGACGCCCGGCGCGTCCATCGGCATCGCGAGCCAGGAGATCCCCCGGTGCTTGGGCGCGTCGGGGTCGGTGCGCACCAGCAGTTCGCACCAGTCGGCCACCTCGGCGTGCGAGGTCCAGATCTTGGTGCCGCTGACGACGTACGCGTCACCGTCCCGTACGGCGCGTGTCCGCAGCGAGGCCAGGTCAGACCCCGCGTCCGGCTCGCTGAACCCCTGGCACCAGACCTCGTCGCCGCGCAACACCGGCGGCAGCCACCGGGCGCGCTGGTCCGCGGTGCCTACGGCGGCGATGGTCGGCCCGGCGTGCAGCAGCCCGACGAAGTTGGCGCCGACGTACGGGGCGCCCGCGCGTTCGGTCTCCTCCAGGTAGATCAGGTGCTGGGTGGGTGTCGCGCCCTGCCCTCCGGCGTCCACCGGCCAGTGCAGGCCCGCGTATCCGGCGTCGTACAGCATCCGCTGCCAGCCGAGGTCGTACGCCCGGCGCCCGGGCCAGTCGTCGGGGGCGGGGCGGGGCGGCAGCTTCGGCAGCACGCGCTGGAGCCACGCGCGCAGCCGCGCCCGGAAGTCTTCCTCTTCGGCGGTGTAGGTGAGGTCCACTCCCAGCCTGCCTAGGTGTCGAGGTCGAGGCTGAGCATGCGGATGGCGTTGCCGCGCATCAGCTTGTAGACGGTCGCGTCGTCCAGGCCCTTCACATGGTCGAGCGCGACCTCTTTCGTATGCGGGAAGGTCGAGTCGACGTGCGGATAGTCGGTCTCGAAGGTGGCGTTGTCGCGCCCGACGACGTCCAGGGATGCCACGCCGTGCTTGTCGCGGAAGAAGCAGCAGAACATCTGGCGGTAGTAGTACGTGGACGGCGGTTCGGGGATCAGGTCCCGGACCCCGCCCCAGGCACGGTGTTCCTCCCACACGTCGTCGGCGCGCTCCAGGGCGTACGGGATCCACCCCATCTGGCCTTCGCTGTACGCCAGCTTGAGCTGCGGGAACTTCACCAGGACGCCGGAGAAGAGGAAGTCCATCATCGAGGCCATGGCGTTGTTGAAGCTGAGCGCGGCCTGCACGGCGGGTGGCGCGTCCGGGGACGCGGCGGGCATCTGCGAGCTGCTGCCGATGTGCATGTTGACGACGGTGCCGGTCTCCTGGCAGACGGCGAAGAAGGGGTCCCAGTAGCCGGAGTGGATGGAGGGGAGCCCGAGGTAGGTGGGGATCTCGGAGAAGGTGACGGCCCGGACTCCCCGCGCGGCGTTGCGCCTGACCTCGGCGACGGCGAGCTCGATGTCCCAGAGCGGGATGATGCAGAGCGGGATCAGGCGGCCGCCGCTGTCGCCGCACCACTCCTCCACCATCCAGTCGTTGTACGCGCGTACGCAGGCGAGCGCGACCTCCTTGTCGTGCGCCTCGGCGAAGGTCTGGCCGCAGAAGCGCGGGAAGGTGGGGAAGCAGAGGGACGCCTCGACGTGGTTGAGGTCCATGTCGGCGAGCCGGGCCGCCGGGTCCCAGCAGCCTCGGCGCATCTCAGCCCTGGTGATGCCCTCCAGGGTCATGTCGTCACGGTCGAAGCCGACGGCGGCGATGTTGCGTTTGTACGGGAACTTGAGGTCTTCGTAGATCCACCAGTCGGTGGGCGGCCCGTCCGGGTCCATGGTGATGACGTACTTGCCGCCGGTGTACTCGAGCTCGCCGATGCCCGCGGTGAGGGACTTGGGCCCACGGTCCTGGTATTTCTTCGGCAGCCAGGTCTCGAAGAGGTGTGCGGGCTCGATGACGTGGTCGTCGACGCTGATGATCCGAGGTAGTTCCATCGGGTTCCCCTCTTCGGCGTAACTGCCGGACGTATCTGATGGACCGTCAGAAAGAGGCTAGCCCTCCGAGGTCTGGACCGACAAGGCGCCGAGGCCTACGCTCTCGCCACAATCTGACAGCCCATCAGTTACGGAGGGTTCGCGATGAGCGCCAGCGACGACGACACCGCACACGCCGACGCACACGCCCACACGCTGGACGCGTCGCCCACCCTCTGGGAACTGATCAGCCGGCGCGCCGCACTCACCCCGGACCGCGCCGCCCTGATCCAGGCCGAGGCCGACCCCGCCGACGACCGGGCCCTGACCTTCGGTGAGCTGCGGACCCGCGCGGAGCGCGTCGCGGCGGGCCTGTACGACATGGGCGTACGCCCCGGCACGGTGGTGGCCTGGCAGCTGCCCACCCGCATCGAGACCGTGCTGCTCTCCGCCGCGCTGACCCGCATAGGCGCGGTCCAGACCCCGCTGATCCCCTTCTACCGGGACCGTGAGGTGGGCTTCGCGCTGCGCGAGTCCGGCGCGGACTTCTTCGGCTCGCCCGGGATGTGGCGGGGCTTCGACCATACGGCGATGGCCCGGCGACTCGGCGCGCGCGGCATCTTCGCGGCGTACGACACGCTGCCGGACGGCGACCCGTCCGTACTCCCCCGCACCCCAACACCCACACCCACACCCACCTCCGGGACGGAGGTGCGCTGGATCTACTGGACCTCGGGGACGACCTCCGACCCCAAGGGCGTACTGCACACCGACCGTTCCCTCATCGCGGGCGGCTCCTGCCTGGCGCACGCGCTGCGCCTGTCGGGAGACGACATCGGCTCCATCGCCTTCCCCTTCGCGCACATCGGCGGGCCCGACTACCTGGTGATGCTCCTGTTGTACGGGTTCCCCGCCGTCCTCTTCGAGAAGTTCGTCCTCCCGGACGCGCTGGACGGCTACCGCAGGCACGGAGTGACGACGGCGGGCGGCTCCACGGCCTTCTACTCCATGTTCCTGGCCGAGCAGCGCAAACAGCCGACCGGCCAGCCACTGATCCCCACCCTGCGGCTCCTGGCGGGCGGTGGCGCGCCCAAGCCACCGGAGCTCTACGATGCGGTCCGCGCGGAGCTGGGCTGCCAACTCACGCACGGCTACGGCATGACCGAGGTCCCGATGATCACCATGGGCTCCCCGGACGACACCCGGGTGAACCTGGCCACCACCGAGGGCCGCCCCCCGCCCGGCATGGAGATCCGCATCACGGACCCGGAGGGCAAACCGCTCGCCACCGGCACCGAGGGCGAGGTACGCCTACGCGGCGAGGCCGTCTGCCGCGGCTACCTCGACCCGGCCCAGACCGCCGCCGCCTTCGACGCGGACGGCTTCCTCATCACCGGCGACCTGGGCCGCCTCACCGCGAGCGGCCACCTGGTCCTCACCGGTCGCCTCAAGGACGTCATCATCCGCAAGGGCGAGAACATCTCCGCCACGGAGATAGAGAACCTGCTCCACCAGCACCCCGCCGTCGGTGACGCGGCGGTCATCGGCCTCCCGGACGCGGAGCGCGGGGAACGCGTCTGCGCGGTCGTCGAACAGCCGCCGCACGCACCCGAGTTGACGCTGCCCGAGATCACGGCCTACCTCCGCGAGGCGGGCCTGTCCGTACACAAGCTCCCAGAGCAGTTGGAGCTGGTGGCCGCGCTCCCCCGCAACGAGACCCTGCGCAAGGTCCTCAAGTACAAACTGCGGGAGCGGTTCGGGGCACCGCCCGGAGGGCCGTCCGCGGAGAGGTAGGCCTGACTCCGGCCGGGTGGTGCGGGTGGTGCGGGTGGCGCCCGTGAAGCCCCACCTCACGCCTCCGACTCACTCCTCCGGCTCAGGCGTGGTGAAGTACGCCGCGAAGGCGGCCAGTACGCGGTCCTCCGTCGCGATGCGGCCGTTGCCGTCCAACAGCGCCTTCGCCGCCGTCGCCGCTGCCTCGGGGGCCACGCCAAGGGCCCGCAGCGCGCGTTCGGCGGCCTCGGCGGTGGCGCCCTGGCCGTCTTCGTCGGCTACGGCGATCGCGCCACGGAGGAAGGGGCGGGCGATCTCGGCGAAGCGCTCGGGGTTGTCCCGTAGGCGCTTCACCGCTCCGGTGACGAACTCGTCGCGAGAGACCCGCTGGTCGCCGTCCACATCCGCGATGCCCGCCATGCCCTGCCAGAGCGCCTCGGCGCCGATGTACAGCGACTGGCCCTTGTCGCTACGGGCCGGCGTGCCGAACTCGGCGAGCAGCGCCTTGGCGGCGGTGCCGAAGTCTTCACGGGCGATGTAGCCGTTGCGGTCCTGGTCGAAGTTCGCGAAACGGGCGGCGATCCTGCGCTCGTACTCTGCGCTGTCCATCTCAGCCTCACTGCTCGGTGATGCACGTCGTCGGTCTCGTCGGAGCGTACGTCGCGCATCCGCCGCCAGGGCCGCAGTGGTGCGGGTTTGTGTCACAGCCGGTGAGGTTCCGCTACATCTCGGATTGGACACGAGCACCCATAACACTTGACCCTTAGGTTAGGCACACCTTATCTATAGGGGGCTCACAGACTCCGAGGAAGGCACCACCCATGAGACGCCCCACCGCTCGCAGCATCACCGCCGTCGCCGCGGTCGCACTCCTCGCCCCGCTCATGGCCGCCTGCGGCGGCAACGACAAGGACTCCGACACCGGCTCCGGCTCCGACTCCGGTACGAAGGCCAAGGACAAGGCCTCCGGCCAGACCCTGACCATCTACTCCGGCCGCAACGAGGACCTGATCGCCCCCCTCTTGGAGAAGCTGGAGAAGGCCACCGGCAACAAGGTCGAGGTCCGCTACGGCGGCAGCGCCGAGCTCGCCGCCCAGCTCCTGGAGGAGGGCGGCAAGACCGATGCCGACCTGTTCCTGTCCCAGGACGCCGGTGCGCTGGGCGCGCTGGCCAAGGAGGGCCGCCTCGCGGACCTGCCGCAGGCATCCCTGGACAAGGTCGACAAGGCGTTCCGCGCCGAGGACGGCAGCTGGGTCGGCGTCTCCGGGCGCGCCCGGGTCATCGCGTACGACCCGGCGAAGGTCAAGAAGGTCCCGGACAGCGTGCACGACCTGACCAAGCCCGAGTGGAAGGGCAAGGTCGCCTACGCCCCGACCAACGCCTCCTTCCAGGCGTTCGTCACCGGTATGCGCGTCCTCGAGGGTGACGACGCCACCCGCAAGTGGCTCAAGGACTTCAAGGCCAACGACCCGCAGGTGTACGAGAAGAACACCCCGGTGCTCGCCGCCGTCAACGACGGCAAGGCCGAGCTGGGCCTGATCAACCACTACTACTGGTACGAGAAGGTCGCCGAAGAGGGCGCCGACAAGGTCAAGGCCAAGCTGCACTACCCGACCAAGGGCGACGCGGGCGCGCTGGTGAACGTCGCGGGCGTCGGCGTCCTCAAGGGCAGTGGCGAGAGCGCCGCCGCCGAGAAGGCCGTCGACTTCCTGCTCTCCGAGGAAGCGCAGACGTACTTCAGCGACGAGACCAAGGAGTACCCGGTCGCCGCTGGCGTGAAGAGCAACGTCGAGGGGCTGCCGCCGCTGGACTCCATCGACGCTCCCGACATCGACCTGAGCAAGCTGGAGTCCCTGGAGCAGACCCTGAAGATGCTTCAGGAAGCCGGAATGGTCTGATACCGAGATGAGCAACGCGGGGACCGGGGGCACCAGCGCGACCAACGCCCCATCGGAACCCGGTCGCACCACCTCACGCCCGGGCGGCGCTTCGGCGCCGTCCGGGCGCGGGCGCGCCGGGGGACTGTTGGAGTGGCGCGGCGGAAGGGCGGGGCGTGAACGGCCGGGACGTGAACGGCCGGGACGTGGTGGACGCGGGGGCTCGGGTGGTGGAACTGGCCGCCGACCGCCGTTTCTGCTGCTCGCGGCCGCCAGCGCGGCCGCCGCGCTGGCCCTGCTACCGCTGATCTACCTGGGCGTACGGGCGCTGGAGCACGGCCCCGGCTTCGCCTGGGACGTCGTCGCCACCGAGCGCACCGTCGAACTGCTCGGCCGCAGCGTGGGGCTCGCGGCGGTGGTCGTCGGCGGCTGCCTGCTGCTCGGGATCTCGCTGGCCTGGCTGACGGTACGGACCGCCCTGCCCGGCGCCCGGGCCTGGTCGGTGCTGGCCACGCTGCCGCTCGCCGTACCGAGCTACGTCGCGGCCTTCGCCTGGACCTCCGCATCGCCCGACCGCGCCACCGGTTTCACCGGCGCGGCCCTAGCGCTCACCCTGGTCAGCTACCCGTACGTCTATCTCCCGGTCGCCGCCGCGCTGCGCGGCATCGACCCGGCGCAGGAGGAGGCCGCGCGCTCGCTCGGGCACGGCGCGCTGAGCACCTTCCTGCGCGTCACGCTGCCCCAACTGCGGCCCGCGGCAGCCGGTGGCGGACTGCTGGTCGCGCTGTATGTGCTGTCCGACTTCGGCGCGGTGTCGATCATGCGGTACGAGACGTTCACGCAGGCCATCCACACCTCGTACAAGGCCAGCTTCGACCGGACTCCGGCCGCCGCGCTCAGCGTCGTCCTGGTCCTGATGACGGTGCTCCTGGTCGCCGCCGAGGCCCGCACCCGGGGCCGCGCGGGCCACTCCCGTACCGGTGGGGGCGCCGCGCGGCCCGCTGCCCCGACCCGCCTGGGCGCGTTCACGGTGCCCGCGCTCGGCTGGTGCTCGCTGGTCGCCGCGGCCGGGGTGCTCTTCCCGGCCGGGACCCTCGCGTACTGGCTGTCCGTCGGCAACTCCCGCACCTGGGACCCGGCGCGGCTGCTGGAGACCGGCTGGACCACGCTGTACGTCGCCGCGCTGGGCGCCGTCCTCACCGCCGCGCTCGCGCTGCCCGTCGGGGTGCTCGCGGCCCGCTACCGGGGGCGCGCCGCGCATCTGCTCGAGCAGGCCGCCTACGCCGGTCACGCCGTACCCGGTATCACCGTCGCCCTCTCCCTGGTCTTCCTCGCGGTCCGCTACGCGTACCCCGTCTACCAGGAACTCCCGCTCCTCATCGCCGCGTACGCCGTGTTGTTCCTGCCGGTCGCCGTCGGCGCGACCCGGGCCGCCGTACTGCAGGCGCCCCCGGTGCTGGAGGACGTCGCCCGCTCGCTGGGCCGGGGCCCGCTGCGGGTCCTGCGCGAGGTCACGGTGCCGCTGGCCGCGCCGGGGATCGCCGCCGGGGCCGCGCTCGCCTTCGTCGTCTGCATGAAGGAACTCCCGGCGACGCTGCTGCTGCGCCCTACCGGCATGGACACCCTCGCCACCCGCCTGTGGACGGAGACCGAGACCGCGTCGTACGCCGCCGCCGCGCCGTATGCCGCCGTCCTCATCCTGATCGCCGCCGTCCCGTCGTACCTCCTCGGAAGGCACCGCTCATGAAGCCACGGGCCGCGAAGCCATCGCCCACGAAGCCACCGGCCGCGAAGGGATCGCCCATGAAGCCACGGGCCGCCACGAGTGACCTGCGGATCACCGGACTCACCAAGTCCTACGGCACGGGCGAGCGGGAGCGGGTCCTGGACGGCCTCGACCTCACTGTGCCCGCCGGGCAACTGGCCGCCGTACTCGGCCCGTCCGGCTGCGGCAAAACCACGATGCTGCGGATCGTCGCGGGCTTCCTGCGCGCCGACGGGGGCACGGTCGAGGTCGGCGGCGAGGTCGTCGCCGGGCCCGGCGGGCAGCACCTGCCGCCCGAGCAGCGCCGGATCGGCATCGTCCCCCAGGAAGGCGCGCTCTTCCCGCACTTGACCGTGGCCCGCAACGTGGCCTTCGGCCTGACCCACACCCCGCGCGCCGAACGCCGCGTACGCACCGAGGAGATGCTCGACCTGGTCGGCCTTCCCGGCTACGGCACGCGCATGCCGCACGAACTCTCCGGCGGCCAGCAACAACGCGTCGCCCTGGCCCGCGCGCTGGCCCCCGCCCCCGTCATCGTCCTCCTGGACGAGCCCTTCAACGCACTGGACAGCGCGCTGCGGGCAGGCGTACGAGCCGACGTCCGCGCCGCGCTCCGCGCCACCAACTCCACCGGCGTCCTGGTCACCCACGACCAGCAGGAGGCGCTGTCCTGCGCGGACCTGGTGGCGGTCGTACGGGACGGCCGGGTCGCCCAGTGCGGCACCCCGGAGGAGGTCTACCGCCGCCCCACCGACCCGTGGGTCGCCGACTTCGTGGGCGACGCGGTGCTGCTGCCGGGCACGGCGGAGGGGGCGACGGTCGGCACGGCGCTGGGCCGGATCCCCCTGGCGCCCACACCCACACCCACATCCTCACCCGCACCCTCACCCTCCTCCTCGTCCGCTGCGAATGGTCACGCTCAGGGGATCGTCGTCCTGCGCCCCGAGCAACTCACGATGACGTCACCGTCGGCCGCTGGCTCGAGGCGGGGCACGGTCGTCGACGTCCGCTTCTACGGCCACGACGCGATGGTGACGGTCGCGGTACCGGGCCTGGACACGCCGGTGTCGGTACGGGTCGCGGGCCCGGCCGGGGTACGGCCCGGCGAGGAGACGGGCATCGCGGTCACAGGCGAGGCAGTCTTGCACCCGGCTGCGAGCTAGATGAGTTTTGCCGTCCCGGACGGTCTCATCACCGCAACCAACTGCAGCCAGACGCCACAGGAGGAACAGGTGCCTACTCAGCCCCAGCCTCAGCCTCAGCTACTGAGAGTCCAAAACTTCACCGTCTCGAGCGACGGAATCAGCGCAGGTGAGGACCAGACCCTCGAGCGTCCGTTCGGCCATGTCGATCCCGAGCGGCTGTTCGCCTGGGCAGGCGCCACGGCGAGCTGGCCCATGCGCGCCGACGCCGGGGGAACCCGGGGCCTCGACGACTACTTCATCCGCGACTTCGCGCACAACATCGGCGCCGAGATCATGGGCCGCAACAAGTTCGGCCCCCAGCGCGGGCCCTGGCAGGACCACGAGTGGCAGGGCTGGTGGGGTGCCGAACCCCCCTTCCACACCCCGGTGTTCGTCCTGACCCACCACGAGCGCCCTTCGTTCACACTCTCCGACACCACGTTCCACTTCGTCGACGCCGACCCGGCCACGGTCCTTGAGCAGGCGAGAAAGGCGGCGCAGGGCAAGGACGTCCGCCTCGGTGGCGGGGCCACCACCATCCGGGAGTTCCTCGACGCCGACCTCGTCGACACCCTGCATGTGGCGGTCTCACCGGTGAAGCTCGGGTCCGGGATCCGCCTCTGGGAGTCCCCCGATGAGCTGCTCGACCGGTTCCACCTGGAGGTCGTCCCCAGCCCGAGCGGCATGACGCACCACCTGTTCTGGCGGAAGTGACACGGCTTCAGGGCTGAAGCAGGTCGCCCACGGCCGCCACCGCTGACTCTTCGGTGGCCGTGGCCGCGCCGGTGGCGGTGGCGGTGGCGGGCGGTAGGCCGAGTACGCCCCGGGTCGCGCGTTCGGTGAGTTCGACGTCGAACGGGGCGCGCCCGGCGAGTTCGATCCCGAGCGCCTCGAGCGTCGCGAGGTAGGCCTGCGCCGTCTCCGTCGGCGGCGGCCCGGCGGGGATCGAGCCGCTCGCGCGACCAGCCGCGATCAGATCGGCACACTCGACAGTGACGCGGCCGACCGCCTCGGTGAGCGCCCGGCCGACCGGGTGGTCCTCCCGCTCGGCGAACTCCACACGCAGGACCAGCATGACGCGGGCTACCTCCTGGCGGCAGAAGACGGCGTGCCGCCGCGCGATCGCGAGGAGCGCCTCGACAGGTTCGGTCTCGTCAGCGCCCAGCTGTCCGACCTCGGCCTGCCATGTCTCCTCCACCCACCGCACGACCGCGAGGGCGAGTTCCTCCTTGTTGGCGAACAGGTGGTACAGCGCACCACGGGTATACCCGGCCTCGCTGGCCACCTGCGCCAGGGCCAGGTTGGCGTACCCGTACTTGGACAGCCCACGCGCCGCGGCCTCCAGGAGGGCACCACGGGACCGAGCACGCCGATCCGCCTGCGACTGCCGCGGCCCACTACCCGCCTTTGCTTCCTTCCCTGCCTCCGCCATCACACAACCCCACATACATACATGCCTGTATGTTACCTTGCGGGCGAGGAAACAGCGAAGGAGGTCGGGCGTATGCGGAACGACATGGATGGCAGCGCACCGCTCATAACCCAGCAGCGCTCCATTCCCAAGCCGATTCACGCGCTCAGCACCCTCATCCACCCCCACTACGTCGACTTCACCGCCATGACGTACGCGGACGACGACAGGTCGGCCGAGCAGTGGGCCAGAGACGCGTTCGAGGAGGCGTTCCGCAGCCGCGCCGGACGGTTCGTCCTGGGCGGGCTGCTCAGATTCCGTCTGGCGCGGACGCCGTCACCGAACCATGTGGGCGGACTGCGAATCGCGGAACGCGGTGACACCGGCACCTGGCTCAGGCTGGAGGCAGCGTCCTGGCTGCTGACCACCCACCTGGTCATCCAGGCCGACGGCCAGCAGGTGTCGATGGCCACGCTGACCCGCTACCACCACCGCATCGCCCGCCCGTTGTGGCAAACACTGTCCGGCAAACACCGCCGAGAGGCACAGCTCCTGCTGCGCGAGGCACACAAACGGAAGTCAGCCCAGGCATGAGCACGTGAACGAACAAACGGCAGACAGCCAAACGGATGGACCAGTGATCAGCAACGCAGCCGCTGCCGCTGCCGCCCTCACCCTCACACTCGTGGTGATCGGCGTATTCCACTTCATCTGGGCTTTCACGCCCTGGCCTTGGGACGACCCAGTCACCTTCACCAAGACGATCGCCGGCACGGACGACGGCGTGATGCCGCCCACCCTGGCCTCCGTCCTGGTGGGCGTCGCCCTGATCGGCTCCGGCGTGCTGACCCTCATGGTCAACGACACCATCCCAGGCATCGGTCCCAACTGGCTCCAGCTGACAGGCCTGTTCACCTTCGCTGTGGTCATGTTCGCCCGAGGCACAGGCGGCTACCTCATGAACTCGGGTGCCGCCGCGGAGTTCCAGCGCTGGAACTCCACTGTCTACTCGCCGCTGTGCCTCGTACTATGCCTTCTCTCACTGGTGGTGGCGGTGACAGCGCTCCGCCGATAGGACAGCCGCCAGGGCGCCCAACGGTCGGACCGTACCGAGCTCAGGCCAGGGCCCCGGGCAGAGCCCCCGGACGGGGGCCCTGGCCCCGAGGAAGGCTCAGCGCTTGAGCGTGAAGGTGAAGTCGCTGGAGAGCTTGCCGCTCAGCCGAACCGCCGAAACGATCTTCCCCTCCGCGACCAGTCGCTCCACCTCGGCCCGCGAGAGACCGCAACCGTCGGCGATCAGCCGGACCGGCCGGACAGGAATCCGCGCCGCGAAACGGACGGAAACGTCGATCACCTCGCGGTCCAGGTGATCCGACCCACCCGTGTCGAGGCGCCACGCGCCCGCCCAGTCGAGGGCGATGCGATTACGGCGCCGCACAACCGGGTCCTTGAGCAACTCAGCCGCCAGCCCAGGATCGTTGTCATGCATCCGATCCAACAGCTCAGCTCGTACGGAGCGCACATGCATCCGCTCCCAGACCGTGAGCTTCGCCGTGTCCCCGCAAGCGGTACAGAGCACGAGGAGCCAGGCATCGAGGAGCTTGTGGTTCGCGTTGACGCGAAATTTGCCGTTCGCCCGGAAGCGCTCGGACGCGCACGCGTGGCAACGGCGGAGAACGGTAGGCAGGCAGGTGGGCATGACCACCCAGCTATTGAGCACAGGGGTACACCGGTTTCAGTGAGAAGTCCGCAGCAAAAAGGAGCGCGGCGCGGCACAGCGCACATGCGCGACGCGCGACACGTCAGCTCTCGGGAGGTCTCACAGGGTGTACAACGGCACGTCCTTGCCTAGGCGACTTGGCTCGGCAGCACGGTAGCGGCGCACTGCGGCGCTGATCCACTGGTTTTCGCGCACGACCGCCTGCGCCTTTGCAGGACCTTGGGAGGGGCTTGCCTTACTCCAGAGGTAATCGCCTCGGCAGGTTCGCGCTGACAAGATCGGCAGCCTCTCCGCGTCGGCGAGGCGCGGACCAGGAGGGGAGAGGTTCGCCATGTCGATAGCCACACCTACCAGCACGCGCACCGTGGTTGAGGAACTGCTGCGCAGGATCGGCGAGGGTGACCCCGAGCGCATCTCCGAGCTGTACGCGGAGCGGGGCGATTGGAAACTGAGCTGGCCGGAAGCTGAGCACGGCCACACTGCCACGCCGTGGATCCGTCGCCGGTCCACCCGAGCCGACGCGGCCGCCCACTATCGCGAGCTTGCCGAGTACCACGTTCCGGAACACGTCGCGACGGAGGTCGAGCGCATCCTCATCGACGGAGACGAGGCGGTCGTGCTCGGCGAAATCCGCCAAACCGCCCGGCCGACCGGACGTGCGTATCGCGCGCGATTCGCCCTGCACCTCACCATCAAAGACGGCCTCGTCACCCGCCACCACGTCTACGAGGACAGCCTTGCTGTCGCCCGGGCATTCGAGGCGGAGACGCAATAAACACGCACCCCAGGGGGTGGGCGTTGAACGGGGGAGCGTCGAAGTGAGCCGGGTTGGTTGGGGCGGGGGCGGGTCGGTGTCGTGGTGGGCCAGTACCGCAGTGGGCACCGGTGGCCGCCCGGTCCGTCCGATGATGGCAGGTCCGGCCCGGGCATCAAGGGCGCTCCCTACGGTCGCGTCGGCTCCGCCGATTCCGCTACCGCTCCACCCTTGACACCCGACCCGGACCCGCAAGGCTGAGGTACACCGGGCGGCCCAAAAAGCAGGGCAGCGGGACGGGTAGGGGGCGGCGGGCGTTTGCATGCCGGGTGCGGACTAGTTGTTGGGGCGCACGAGGGAAGTGGGTGGCCCGACACCGGCTCAGCGGCTGCGGCTGGTGGGGGTGTCCGGTGCGCACGAGGGGGCGAGGTGGTGCCGCCCCGGCTTAGCGGCTGCGGGCGGTGGGGGGCGCGGGTGCGCACGAGTGGGGGTGGGTGGTGCGGCACCGGCTCAGCGGCCGCAGGCTGTGGGGGCTTCGGGTGCGCACGAAGGGGTGGGTGCGTGCTTGCCCCGGCTTAGCGGCTACGGACGGTGGGGGGTTGGCCGGGCGCGTGAGCGGTGGGGTCGGGTGTGGGGGCCCGGCTTGACAGTTGCGGATGGTTGCGGGATGCGAGTGGTGGCGTTGGGGTGTGGCCTGCCTGTGTCGGTGCCTGCGGCCCCGGCTGGAGGCCGGCAGGGGGCAGAGGCCGAGGCGCGGCGGTCTGCTGTCGGCCGCCGCCCACACCCAGCCCGTGACGCCGAGCAAAGGCCGAGGGCAGGGCCCAGGGCCGGTGAGCCGAGCTGAGGGCTGCTCGGCGCCCCCATCCCACCCCTGCCGGACGTAAAAGGAGACTTTGGTACAGCAAGCCGCCCCTTTCGCCCGGCTTTTGGTGTACCAAAGTCGCACTTCCCTCCCCGACCTGACCCCACCAGCCCCACACCACAACGCCCCACCGGCCGGTGGCCGCCAGGCCGAGCGCCACTCCCACGCGCCACTCGCGCGCCCGGTCACCCCCACCAGCCCGCAGCCGCCAAGCCGGGGCAGCACCACCCACTCAGCCTCCGCGCGCACCGACCGCCCCCACGACCCGCAGCCGCTGAGCCGGGTCGGCACCACCCATCCCCCTCATGCGCACCGGCCACCCCCACGGCCTGCAGCCGCTGAGCCGGTGTCACACCGCCCTGCCCCTCTCATGCGCACACCAGGCCCCCACCACCCGCAGACGCTGAGCCGGTGTCGCACCACCCATCCCCCTCGTGCGCCCCAACAACCCATCCGCACCCGGCAGCGAGACGCGCGCCACTCCCCCACCTCCGCCGCCGCCTCCCCTGGGCCGTCCTCCCACAGCCTGCATAGCGGGGACGGGTCGGGTGTCAAGGGTGGAGCGACAGCGGAATCGGCGCAGCCGACGCGACCGTAGGGAGCGCCCTTGACACCCGGCCCGGCCCCGCGACCATCGAGACAAGAGGGCGGCCATCCCCGCACCCTCACGGACACTGGGTGGCCACGGCGTTGCCCCGGCCCCTTCGGGTTACCCCTTGAGGTGGGTGACGAAGGGGACCCAGGCGGTCGCGGGGAACATGAGGACCGGGCCGTGGCGGTGCTTGGAGTCCCGGACGGGGACGAGCCCGGGGAGGTCGTCGGCTACCTCGACGCAGTCGCCGCCTTCAGCGTTGCTGTAGCTGGACTTGCGCCACTGGCCGGCGCCGGGGAAGTTCTCAGCGGCCTCGCCCCGGTGCCCGCCGTTGCCGTTGGAGTGGATGGCATTCCGCCGAACTGCGGCCCTCAAATCAATCCCCTTCCCTGCCATTTCGGTAACACTCGGCCGCCTCCTCGATCATCTTCAGGGACGTCTGCGGCGGCAGCGCGGCTGCCCTGACGCGGTCGTAAGCCTTCATGTACCGCGTCACGAGCCCAGGATCATCGACGACCTCCCCGTGATACATGCCCTCGGTGTACATCAGAGGCGGGGCGTCGGCAAAGGTCATGAATCTGGTCGTGCCCGTCAGGAACGGATGCGCACCAGCGTTCCACGGGAGGATCTGTGGAACGAACCGACGGTGGCCAGCGACCTCGACGATGTGAGCAAGCTGCTCCGCCATTTCGTTGGCTCCGATGAGAGGCTGTCGAAGAATCGACTCGTGCAGGACAATCCACGACTCGGGCCCCTTCGGGTCCTCGTAGACCCAGGCGCGTTCACGGCGAGCAGCGATTTTCGCCGCAGTCTTGTCCGCGGACTCGTATGGATGTGCAGCACGGACAATTGCCCGAATGTACGGCTCCAGCTGCAACGGCCCCGGGATCAGAGCAGGGTCCCAGTGCTGAATCTCCACGGCACGCTCTTCCTGGCCCAGGACTTCCACGTAGTAGTCGGCGTGCCCCCTCCTCCGTGCCTTCCGCGCATCCTCACACCGCCGCCCGAAGAACCCGTCCGTGCGCAGCACCCGGTCCACATGGTGCGCCAGATCCTTCGGCATGCGCCGCTGGCCGCGCTCGATCTCGCTCAGGTACGTCGGCCCGTAGAAGCTGCCCTCGACCGTCTCCCGGAGGGTGAGGCCCAACTCCTCCCGCTTCCAGCGGAGTTCCTTGCCGTAGAACTCGGGGACGCTCGCTGAGCCGTCGATGTCCTTACGCGCAGCCACAGTTGACCGCCTTCCACCATGCGCTTCGTGGAGCCCGAACCCCTTTTACGGTACGCCGCACCACGTCAACCTGTGAGGGATTCGTCACGCAGCGCACAGGAAGGCGTCCCTCATGGACACCCCCATCAGCACTCCCACCGACACCGCCACCTGCGTGGAGCAGCTCCGCTCCGCGCTCGCGGAACACGGCATCAAGCTGCCCTCGCTCGGGCTCGACTGGCTCACGCCCGACCATCTCATCGCCCTCGGCAACTGCAACCTCGCCACGGCTCACGCCTTCGCCGAGGCGCTCAGCAAGACCAAGAAGGACATCTCGGCGTGAGGCCGTTCGCGATGGAGTTGCTTGCCTTGCCGAAGGCCGTCCCGGAAGCGCGCCGTGCCCTGCGCGAGCATCTCGGTGTCCCGTGCCCGGAAGCCGAGCTCTGCCTCAGCGAGTTGCTCGCCAACGTGATCGCTCACGTTGGCGAGGGGACCCCGGTTTCCGTACGCGTCGCCCGCGCGCAGGGGCGGACGAGGGTCGAGGTCTCCGACCCCGAGCCGCACGCCGACCCCGAGCCGCACGCCGGACCGGTGCCGCGTCGCCCCGGCATCGAGGACGAGACCAGCCGGGGCCTGCTCCTCCTCGACGACGTCGCGCCGCGATGGGGCGTCGAGGAGGAGCAGGCCCGGGGCAGGACCGGCTGGTGTGAACTGGCAACCGGGCCCTGAACCGCAGGGCGTCAGCCTCGGCTCACCGCCGCCAGGATCTCCGGCAGTCGCCCCGCCACCCGAGGCGCCGCGAACCGCAGGCCCGCCCACGTAAGCCCCGTGCCGTACAGCGCGCCCACCGGCAGCAGCAGCCACAGCCAGGCGTGGGAGTCGGAGACGTAGACCCAGATGGTCAGGGCCAGCATCGGTACGCACAGCAGGGCCGCCGCGATCATCCCGCCGAAGATGGAGGCGATGGAGATCCCGGCCTGTCCGGGCGCCACGTTCCGGTGTCCCTCCTGTGGGATGGAGTACGGAGCGAGGTACGAGGCCATCGATCCGAGGCCCAGCATCGCGCCGAGCAGGGCGAAGGAGACCCCGAGGGCCGGGAGGAACGACTGCCAGTCGTCGACGACCCACGCGGTCGCGCCGACGGTCAGGGTCGTGTACGGCAAGGTGACGTAGAGCAGCGCCAGTGCGCGGCCGCGGAGTTCGACGTATGCGTCACGCGTCGAGGAGATGGTCATGGCGACCATCCAGAAGGCCGAGGTGTCCTGGCCGAACTGGTTGTACATCAGCACGCCGAGCATCCCGGCCGCCATGCACGCCAGGTAGACCGAGCCGTTGCCCTGGAGCGCGTTGAAGAGGGGCACGATCAGGCCGATGGCGAGCGAGGACACCCAGCCCGCCCTGGTCTTCGGGTCGCGCCAGGCATAGCGCAGGGTGCGCTCGATGACCGTGCCGGTGCGACCGCGCGGCAGGACGCGCGCGAGGCCGTGGGCGGCGCGGGCCTTGTCACGGGTGGGCTCGGCGGCTTGGAGCGTGGAGCCGTCCGGTGTGGTCATCAGCCGGGTGAGGCTGCGGGTCCAGTGGGTCAGCAGCAGCACCAAGGCCAGTGCTGAGAGGGCGAGTTGGGCGAGCGCGGTGGCGTACGCGCCGTCGTTCACCGACGCGACCGCGCCGAAGGCGGACGCGGGCGGGACCCAGCTCAGTACATCGGCCACCGGGTCGAGCCGGTCCAGCCCTCCGGCCTCGCTGAGCTGCTGCGTGCCGAAGTTCACCAGCTGGATGCCGACCGCGATGACCACGCCGCTGAGCATGGCGAGGTCGCGACCCCTGCGGCTGGTCAGCAGACGGGTGTTGGCGGCGGCGATGGTACGGGACAGGGTCACGCAGAGCAGCAAGGTGAGGACGGCGGCGATCACGCCCGTCGTCACAGCAGCCGCACCGTGCGCCACGGTGACCACCGAGCCCGCCACCAGGCAGAGCGTGAAGAACGGGCCGATGCCGACCAGGGACGCCGCGAGCAGAGCCCGTACCAGCGGCTGTGGGCGCAGCGGCAACATCACCAGGCGAGTGGGGTCCAGGGTCTCGTCGCCGCTGGCGAAGAACAGCGGCATGAACGCCCAGCCGAGTGCCAGTACGGCCATCGAGAGGACGACGATGGTGGCCGCGTGCTCGTTGCCGCGCAGCAGGATCAGGCCCAGCACCTGGAGTGCGGCGAACAGCAGGGTGAAGACGATCGAGGCGATGTAGGCGGCGCGGCGGCCTCCGGACTGCCGCAGGCCGTTGCGGAGCAGGGAGAGCTTCAGCTGGATGAAGACGGGGGTGAGCGAGGCGGTGCCAGGACCGGTGGCGGGGGCGGGGGCGGAGGCAGTGCCGCCAGGCCCAGCTCCAGTCCCAATCCCAGCTCCAGTCCCAGCCTCAGCTCCCCCGCCGTCCGCGGGATGCGTGTCCGTGGTCGACGTCATCGCGTACCGCCGCCCAGCCAGTCCAGGGAGTGGCCCGCGTCGCGGCCGTTCGCGCCGACCAGTTCGAGGAAGGCGTCCTGGAGCGTGGGCGCCTCACCGCGTACCTCCGCGAGGGTGCCCTGTGCGCGGATGCGGCCCGCCGCCATCACCGCGACCCAGTCGCACAGCGACTCGACCAGTTCCATGACGTGGCTGGAGAAGACGACGGTGGCGCCGGAGGCGGTGTAGCGCTCCAGGACGCCCCGGATCGTCTGGGCTGACACCGGGTCGACGCCCTCGAAGGGCTCGTCCAGGAAGAGCACTTCGGGGTTGTGCAGCAGGGCGGCGGCCAGGCCGATCTTCTTGCGCATACCGGTGGAGTAGTCGACGACCAGCTTGTGCTGGGCGCCCGCCAGGTCCAGTACGTCCAGGAGCTGGGTGGCGCGCTTGTCGACCTCGTCGCCGGGGAGTCCGCGCAGACGGCCCATGTAGACGAGGAGTTCGCGGCCGGAGAGCCGCTCGAAGAGGCGCAGGCCCTCGGGCAGGACGCCGATGCGGGCCTTGACCTCCACCGGGTCGCGCCAGACGTCGTGGCCGACGATCTCGACGGTGCCTTGGTCGGGGCGGAGCAGGCCGGTGACCATGGACAGGGTGGTCGTCTTGCCCGCGCCGTTCGGGCCGACCAGGCCGATGAACCGGCCCGCGGGCAGTTCCAGATCAACGCCCGCGACGGCGATCTGCTCCCCGAAGCGTTTCCACAGGCCCGATACCCGCACCGCGGGCGGCTTCCCCGCGGTTTCCGCGACCGCCGCCTCCGTAGTCGCCGCCGCTGCCTGAGCTGTCGACTCGCCTGTCACCGCTCCCCCTTTGACGTCCTGATCGACGTACTGATTGACGTACTGACGTTCCGTCGGGGCGTGGTCCGCGCCCCGGTCAGCAGCCACGATACGGCCGGGGCGCAAACAGATCGAGCCGCGTGCGGTCAGCGGCGGCTCTCGCGGCCGCAGGCGTAGGCGAGCGGGCTGATCAGCTCCTCCGCGTCCGGCAGCCAGCGGTTGGCGGGCGTGGGGCGGCAGGCCCACTGCGCGGCACCGTGCGGCCCGAAGCGGGTGGGGGGCGCCGCGACCCAGCTGCCTTCGCCGAGCGCGGTCAGGTCCAGCGCCGCGGGCGGCCAGCCCAGTTTCCGTACGAGGTCAGGGGCCTTGGCGGCGGCGCCGGGCAGGACGAGGAACTGCATCCGGCGGTTCGGTGCCAGGATTACCGGGCCGAGCGTGAGCTCCATGCGCTCCATCCGGGCGAGCGCCAGGAAACCCGCCGTCTCGGGGACGTCGATCGCGTCGAAGGTGCGCCCGGTCGGCAGCAGGATGGACGCCTTGGGGTGCTTGGACCACAGCCGCCTGGCGACGGTGGCGCTGCCGGTCGCCTGAGTCGCCCAGTCCTCACGGGCCGGGTGCGCGCCGGGCGCCTCGCAGGAGCGGTCGCCGCAGGAGCAGTGTTCGACGCCGTCCTCGGGCTCCAGACTGGTGCCGGGGCAGACATCCCAATGCCGTTCTTCCGCGTATCGCACGGCGATGTCGAGCAGCTGCTCGCCGCGCTGCTTGGGGATCTGTGCGGCTCCGTTGCCGGTGATGGTGTCTTCCACGCAGAAGACAACTCCTGGCGTCACCTTGAGTTACGGGCGTCTCGTGCGCGGGTGCGATGCATCGATCCTGCATATGGGGCGCATGGGTGCACGGGCGGGGGCGCGCACGCGGATCGGCAGCGGGGGCGGGTAGCCAGGTGCAGGGGGGACGACCGTCCACGTTCCATGCTCACCGTTCCGCGCTCACCGTTCCGCGCTCACCGTTCCGCGCTCACCGTTCCGCGCTCGCCGTTCCATGCTCGCCGTTCCGCGCTCACCTTGGTCTTCGTCTCATAACAGGACATGCTCAGATACTCCCCGGCATACAAGTCACGAGAAGACATCTCCAGATACATCAGATACATCCTTGATGTCTTGCATCGTCCGTTTGAACGTTGGGCATTGATCATCGGGGATGCAGTCAACCGATGCACTCAGGGGGTACGCCATGGCCGCCAGGCCTCTCGTCGCACGCCAGCCGAACGAACGACTCCAGGCACTCATCCAGGAAGCCGGGTGTTCCAACGCCGGGCTGGCCCGCAGGGTCAACATGTGTGGTGCCGAGCACGGTCTCGATCTCCGCTACGACAAAACCTCCGTGGCCCGCTGGCTGCGGGGACAGCAGCCGCGTGGCCGGGCCCCGGCGATCATCGCCGAGGCGCTGGGCCGCAAGCTGGGCCGTACAGTCACGATCGACGAGATCGGGATGGCCAACGGCAAGCACCTCGCCTCGGGCGTCGGGCTCCAGTTCTCGCCCACCGTGCTCGGCGCGGTGGAGCAGGTCTGCGAGCTGTGGCGCAGCGACGTGGGGCGGCGCGACTTCCTGACCGGTTCGTCGGTCGCGGCGTCCGCGCTCGTCGAGCCCAGCCGGGACTGGCTGATCACGGCGATGGACACCCAGGTCGCCAGGGCCACGGGGCCACGCGTCGGCAAGGCCGACGTGGCGGCCGTGCAGGCCATGACCAGCGCGCTGGTGGAGTTGGACCACCAGTACGGCAGCGGGCAGGTGCGCCCGGTCGTGGTGCACTACCTCAACTCGGTGGTGTCCGGGCTGCTCGCGGGCTCGTACCGCGAGTCGGTGGGCCGTGAACTGTTCGCTGCGGTCGCGCGGTTGACCGAGCTGGCGGGCTACATGGCCGTGGACACCGGGCACCCGGGGCTCGCCCAGCGGTACTACATCCAGGCGCTGCGGCTCGCGCAGGCCGCCGGGGACCGGGGTTACGGCGGGTACGTACTGGCCGCGTCCATGAGTCACCTGGCCGCGCAACTGGGCAGTCCGCGGGAGATCGCCCAGTTGGCGCGGGCGGCACAGGAGGGGGCACGCGGGCGGGTCACGCCACGAGCGGAGTCGATGTTCTACGCGGCCGAGGCGCGCGGGCACGCGCTGCTCGGGGACGCGCGGGCGACGCAGGCGGTGGCGATGCGGGCGCACTCGGCGATGGAGCGGGCGGACGCGGCGTCTGCGGCCGGGGACGACCCGGTGTGGATCGCGCACTTCGACCACGCCTACCTGGCCGATGAGTTGGCGCACTGCCACCGCGACCTCGGGCACGCGGACGCGGCCTCGCGCAGCGCGCAGGAGTCGCTGGACGGGCACCCGGAGTCCCGGGTGCGGCGGCGGGCGATCGGGCTCGTACTGCTGGCGACGGCGCAGGTGCAGCAGCGTGAGGTGGAGCAGGCGTGCCACACGGGGACGCGGGCGGTGGAGCTGCTCGGCACGCTGCGGTCCAGCCGTGGTGCGGAGTATCTGGAGGACTTCAAGGAGCGGCTCGAACCGTTCCGGGATGAGTCGGTGGTCCGTGAGTTCGGGGCGCGGGTGGAGCTGATGGCCGCGTGAGGGGGTTCGGGCCTGCTCGTCCAGGGCGGATGAGGGCGGATGGGGGCGGACTCGGCGCGTACGCGGGGCTGTTGGTGGGCCTGTAGCAGCGCGTGGGGGGCCTGTCGTCTTACTCGGCGAGAGCTATCGGGTGGTACGTGGCAGCCCGCTGTGGCGACCCGGTAGCGTGAGCCGACGACTGAGCAGGTCCCCCAACGTAGGAGTCCCGGTGACGACGCAGAGCGGACAGGGCGAGGAGCCGCAGCTTCCGGCGGCGCGGCCCGCGCATGAGGGCGTTGTGCTGCCCGCCAGCGGTGGTGACCCCCGGGGCGCGTACGGGAGCCCTCGTGGCGCGTACGGGGACCAGAGCGGGTACGGGGACCAGCAGGCGGTACCGGCGGGCGGCCAGCCGTGGGGGGCGCCCTGGGGGCCCGCGCCGGCGCCGACGCCGACGCCGACGCCGACCGACCAGCAGGCGCAGCAGCAGCCACAGCCGCAACAGCAGGGGTGGGGCTCAGGGCCCTTGCCGCCTGAGGCGGCACCCGGGGCAGCTTCCGGGGCTGACGCCGATGCCACCCAGTACATAGCCCCCGTCCCGCCCACGGCCCCCGCCGACGAGGGGGCCACGCAGCTCATCCCGCCGGTCGGGAACGGGCCCGGCCCGTGGCAGCAGCCCGCGCCGAACGCGCCGGGCGCGCTGCCCCCCGAGGCGCCCGCCGACGCCACCCAGTACCTGGGGCGCGTACCGGCAGCCCCCGCGGCGGCGGGTACGGGAGGGTCCGACGCCGACGCCACGCAGTACATAGCCCCCGTGCCCGGCACCGCACCGGCACCCGCACCCGCACCCGCACCCGCACCCACGCACTCCCCCGCCGCCCCGCCCCCCGCCGCGCCCACGCCCCCCACCCGCGCGCCCTTCGGCATCCGCCCCGGCGCGCCGGGCGACCGGCAGCCACCCGCCGAGTTCGACAACCTCTTCCGCAGCGAGCCCGCGGAACGCGCGGAGCCCACAGGGCCCACCGAGCCCGCGACCGGCGCTACCCAGCAGATGCCGCGCTTCGAGCACCCGGACGCGAGCCCCGCCGCACCCCCGCAGGGCCGGGCCGCGGCCCGCAGGTCCGCCGAGGCGTCAGGACGCGGCCGTACGAAGTCCAAGGCGCCGCTGCTGGCCACGGCGTTCGGCGTGCTCGTCGTCCTCGGCATCGGCGGCGGCGCCCTGCTCAGCGGCGGCGGCTCGGACGACGACAGCGACGGCGACAACGACAAGGCGAAGACCGTCTCCGCGAGCTCACCGGACGCGGACCCGGACGAGGAGAAGGCGTCCCCGACGCCGACCCCCTCCCCCACTCCGACCACCGACCCGGCCGAGAAGCAGGCGATCGAGCTCGACAAGCTCCTCGCGGACAGCAACAACAGCCGCGCCGCGGTGATCCGCTCCGTGGAGAACATCAAGAAGTGCGACCGGCTGGGCAAGGCGGCGTCGGACCTGCGCGACGCCGCGAAGCAGCGCAACGGCCTGGTCACCCGGCTCAGCCAGGTCTCGATCGACAAGCTGCCGCGCAACGCCGAGCTGACTCAGCACCTCAACAAGGCCTGGAAGGCGTCCGCTTCAGCCGACCTGCACTACGCCAAATGGGCCGACCAGGTCGCGGCCAAGAAGGGCTGCCCCAAGGGCGAGGCGCGCGTTACGGGCCAGACCGGCGCGGGCAACCGCGCGAGCGGCGAGGCGACCCAGGCCAAGGAGCGGGCGGCCCGCCTGTGGAACGCGATCGCCGCCAAGTACGACCTGCCGAAGCGCAACAAGACCCAGCTCTGACACGGACAACCCGAGGCGGACAACCCGAGGCAGACAGCGGGAAAGCCGCCAGGCCGCCAAGCCGCGACCTCAGCTCGTCCGCTAGCTCGTCCGTTCCAGCGTCTTGGAGATGTCCACCGCCCCCTCGCGCGCCGCGACCAGCCGCCCACCGCGTACCACCTGAAACGTGACGTGCGCGTTCACCATGCGCGGGTACGAACGCACCGCGATGGTGTCCTCGAAGCGCCAGCTCAGCGGCGGCGTGAGATCTCCGGTCTGCACCCGCAGACCGTCGTTGAGCGCCCGGCTCACCGTCAGCCCCGAGACCTCCGAGCCGTCCCCGAGCGACTCGACGACCTGCCGGAAGACGCTGTACGCGATCCAGGTCGTCTGCACCCCCGCGTTCGCCGGGTCGATCCGGTTGTCGCCGAAGGCGTGCTCGCGGATCACCCTCCGCATCGGGTCCCAGCGCGCGTCGTTCGCCGCCGGGTACCAGCCGGTGAGGAAGGCGCCCTCGTACGGGCTGGCCTTGCCGCCCGTACGGTCCACCAGGGACTGGTCGACGCTGCCGACCACCGAGGAGATCCGTACGTCCTGGGAGTCGTCCTGGACCCGCCGGAAGGAGTCGATGAACGTGTCCGTGCGGCCGCCGAGCGCCACGGTCACACAGCCGTCGCCCGCCTGGTCGATGGCCTCCCGGGACTGTGGGGTGAAGGTGGTGGCGTCCTCGGCGGCGAGGATGTCGGCGGCCGGGCCGCGCTTGCCCTCGGCGAGTCCGGTGTTGAGGAGGTCGGGCAGCTTGTCGCCCGCGATCGTGTCGGGGCGCACCAGCGCGACGCGTTCGCAGTCGCCGGAGAGCTGTCGGCCGTTGCCCGCCATCAGCGCGGGCTGGCCGCCGTTGACGGGGTACGAGGCGGGGCTGGTGAACTCGGAGTTGGTCAGGCCGTAGCCGCCGATGTAGGGGATTCCGGCGGCTTCGAGCGGGGAGAGGAAGGCGCGGGCGTACTGGCTGTAGGAGCCCACGACCGCGACCGCGTTCTCGTCGACCGCGCGCCGGGCGCAGTTCGCGGCGCCGACCTTGTCGTTGCGGTCGTTGCAGGTGAGGACCTTGAGGTCGCGGCCGTGCAGGCCGCCGTTGGCGTTGATCCAGCGGGCGTAGGCCTTGGCCATCGCGGGTACGCCGGGTGCGTTGATCTCACGGGTTTTCTCGGGTGCCCAGGTCATGACCACGATGGGCCCCCTGGAGCCCCCCGTGGCTCCAGGGAGTACACCGCAGCCGACCGTCAGCGACGCACAGACCGCTGTGGCGGCCACGGCGAGGGCGGCGGACTTGCGCGGGCGGGGAAGCAGGGCACGCAGGGGAAGCAGAGCACGTAGCCGAACGGTCATGTCCACGCACCCTTCCGGTCTCCCGCGAACCGTCGTGTGACCTCGCGTCAACGCTCGGTGACGCGAGGGTGAACTACAGGGGCAGGTCGGGCAGCAAAATAGGGGAACGTACGATCGATGACCGTGCAAGGTTCGGAGAACTCTTCCCGTCGCGGCCGTCGCTCCCCCACCATGGGCGGCATGCCTTTGAACGACATGCCGTGGTGGCGCTGGCGCGGGAACGTGCGCTCGGCGCTGCACATGCTCTCCGACCCGGTCTTCCAGCAGCAGTGCTGGCTCGCCGGCCACGAGGGGTACGGAGACGTCACCGACGCCGTGTACCGGCTGGTCGAGGACACCTGGCTGGACAACTGGTCGGCCGAGCGGTACGTCGGCACGATCTTCCGGGACTCGACCGAGGCGGCGCTGGTCGATGTCGCCGTCCTGCGGGTGCTGAGGATCATGCACGAGGTCGGTCCTGACGCTCCGGTCTCGGCTTATCTGGAGCACCACGGGTGGCCGGAGGCGATACGCGCCGCGCGCGACGCCCATGTGCGGCTGGCGGTCAGCGACGGCGACGACCCGGACGCGGCGCCCAGCACCCTGGAAGTGCTGCGGATTCTGACCCGGTCGGCCTGAGCGCGTAGCCTGCTCGGCATGACTGAGCAGCCCGCGCCGCCCGCCGCCAAGCAGTCCGAGCAGTCCGAGCAGTACGTCCTCACGCTGTCCTGCCCGGACAAGCAGGGAATCGTGCACGCCGTGTCGAGCTACCTCTTCATGACCGGCTGCAATATCGAGGACAGCCAGCAGTTCGGCGATCACGACACCGGGCTGTTCTTCATGCGGGTGCACTTCTCGGCCGAGGCGCCGGTAAGCGTGGACAAGCTCCGGGCCAGCTTCGCCGCGGTCGGCGACTCCTTCCAGATGGACTGGCAGATCCACCGCCCCGAGCAGCGGATGCGGATCATCCTGATGGTGTCCAAGTTCGGGCACTGCCTGAACGACCTGCTGTTCCGGGCCAGGACGGGGGCGCTGCCCGTAGAGATCGCGGCGGTCGTGTCCAACCACACGGACTTCGCCGAGCTGGTCTCCTCGTACGGCATCCCCTTCCACCACATCCCGGTCACGAGGGACACCAAGCCGGAGGCTGAGGCGCGGCTGGTGAAGCTGGTGCGCGAGGAGAACGTCGAGCTGGTGGTGCTGGCCCGCTATATGCAGGTGCTCTCGGACGACCTGTGCAAGCAGCTCAGCGGCCAGATCATCAACATCCACCACTCCTTCCTGCCGAGCTTCAAGGGCGCCAAGCCCTACCACCAGGCGCACGCGCGCGGCGTGAAGCTGATCGGCGCCACCGCGCACTATGTGACGGCTGACCTCGACGAGGGGCCCATCATCGAGCAGGAGATCGAGCGGGTGGGCCACGCGGTGACGCCGGAGCAGCTGGTGGCGGTGGGGCGCGACGTGGAGTGCCAGGCGCTGGCGCGGGCCGTGAAGTGGCACGCGGAGCACCGCATCCTGCTGAACGGGCGACGCACGGTCGTCTTCACCTGAGCGCCTGTGTCACGTCCCCTCACATGCTGCTGAGTGACGCCGCGGCCGACAGCACGTCGTGGATCGCCTCCCGGTCTCCGTCCTGCCCGGCCGCCGCCTCCTGCGGCGACACATGACCCGCGGCCAGCTGGGCGAACTCCACGCTGTCCAGCGCTACGTGGGCCACCTCACGCTCCGACGACGCGGCCGCCCCCGGCGAGTCGAGGGCGATGAACCACTCGCCGCCGCCGAGGCCCTCCACCTCAAGCCGCACACTCCGCCCGGGCGCACCGGCCGCCACCAGCTGCCTGGACGGCGCCGCGAGCCCGGAGCGGCGGCGCGCGGCGAGCGCTGAGGGCAGCATCCGGGCGGCGAGGTCGAGCATCTGGTGGAGGTGCCGGGGCGCGGGCGGCTCATACGGGTAGTCCACCGCGTCCGCGATGTCGCCCGCGTGTACCCAGCAGCCGAAGGCGCGGTCCAGGAACGCGTCGCGCAGCGGCAGCCGGTCGGGGCGGCTCGGATGCGGGCCGTACGGCACGGACAGCTCGGCGGAGCCGCCGCCCGCGAAGGAGACCGTACGGACCAGGGTGTGGCTCTGCTCCCGCCAGGGGACGCGCACACTGCGGGTGGCCGGGTGGCGCGAGGCGGTCCAGTAGGCCTCGGTGCGCGCCTGCGGGGTGCGGGTGCCGTCCGGTGTGGCCGCGTCATCCAGCGGATCGTCAAGGCCGAGCGCGATGGCCACCAGGCCGTCCACGGTGAGCAGGTGGGCGATGACTCCGGCGACGGTCGTCCTGCGGTGCACCTGGTGCTCGTCCTCGTACCACTTCAGGCGCACGGGCGCGTGCCACTCGCCCTCGCCGATGTCCTGGAGCAGCGCGTCCAGGCGTGCGGTCTCCGCGTCATACGGAGCGGCCCATTCGGGTACGGGGATACGGGGCGGTCTGCGGTCCAGGCACCCGGCGAGCACGCGTGACCTCAGCCCCGGGTCGAGGTCCAGGCTGTCCTCGGGGTGCAGCAGGCCCACGGCGTCCCGCAGCCGCAGTGCCTCGTCCGCGCAGGGGCCGCAGTCGCCGAGGTGCAGCTCTACGGCCTCGGCCTCGGCGCACGAGCAGGCGGACAGCGCCCAGGCGCCGAGCATCGACTTCAGCACGCCGTGGTCGAGGTCGAGCCGGGGCGGCTCGGGCTGGTGTGGCGGCTCGGGCTGGTGTGGCGGCTCGGGCTGGTGTGGCGGCTCGGGCTGGTGTGGCGGCTCGGGCTGTTGGGGCGGCTCGGGCTGTTGGGGCTGTGGGGACTCCTGTGAAAGCGGCGAGGGCGCGGGCGGTGGCGATGGCGGCACGGCGTCGGGGAGTGGGCGGCCGGTGTCCTCCACCGAGGAGCGCGGTGTCGGTATCTGCGGGCGCCCCGGGCCCTGGGCGCCGGGCTGCCCCGCGCCGGAGCCGTCACCGCCGCATCCTCCGGCTCCCTCGCCCGTGGGCTCGAACGGGTCTGCGTTCACAGTGCTGTCCCATAGCCCGGGGGCGGTGCCGCCGCTGGGCGTGGTTCGTTGGCCGTGGAGAGCAGTTGCAGCCCGAGCCGGAGTCGGCGTCGCGCCTCGTCCTCCGTCACGCCCAGGTCGGTGGCCGTCTGGCGGTAGTCACGGCGCTGGAAGTAGGCGCTCTCCAGTGCGGCCCGCAGCGGCGCGGGCATCGACGTCACGATGTAGTCGGCGCGGGCCGCGGCCGAGGCGCGCAGGACCTTGCGCTCCAGGTCTTCCGTGGTCCCGGCGCCGCCGTCGGCGAGCGCGGCGGTCTCGGTCTGCCGCAGGCGGCGCACCGCGTGCCGGTGGGTCAGTCCGGCGACCCAGGAGCGCAGCGAGCCCTGCTTGGGTTCGTACTCCTCGGGGTTCTCCCAGACCTGGGCGAAGACCTCGCGGGTGACCCGGTCGGCCGCGGCGTCGTCGTCCAGCACCCGGTGGGCCAGGCTGTGCACCAGTGACGCGTAGCGGTCGTAGAGCTCCCCGAGCGCGGCCGCCTCACCGCGCGCGAGCCGCTGCTGCATCTTGCGGTCCCAGCGGGGTGGTGCGTGCTTGGCCATGAGTCCCCTCCCCTTACGCGCTCATCCTGCCTCGCCCTGCGATCATCTTGGCCCTACCCCGTCATCCCGAATGTAGTGGGCCGGTACGACAACGCACGACGCTTTGACCCAATGTGCTCCCCATGTGCTCCCCACCTGCCGATAAGACCCCAGGCAGGAGTGACCGATCTGGACCGTCGTAGATCGATTCAGCGCAAATGTGATAGGCCTTCCAAGGTGCCCTGGTGGCATCCGAGTTTTACGAGGCGGCCGCAGGGCAGCCGCGCAGTGAGGAAGCGAAGGGAACGCTTCCGGGTCCGGCAAGCGAGGGGCATGACGTGACGCTCAGAGTGACCGAAGGCGAGCAGAGCGGCTGGGTCGTCGTGCGCGTGTCCGGCGAGATGGACCTGGCGACCTCGCCGATGCTGCGTGCGCGCGTCCACAACGCGGTCGCCGACGGTCGGCGCGATCTCGTCCTTGACCTCTCCGAGGTCCAGTTCTGCGACTCCAGCGGGGTGGGTGTGCTGATCGCGACCCGCCGTCTGATCCGCTCCTGCCAGGGCAATCTGCGGCTGATCCTCCCGGCCAAGGGCGCGGAGGACGGCTCGCACGTCAACCGGGTGCTCGCGGCCCTCGGCGTACGCCGGCTCTTCGAGGTCTACCCGGATGCCGAGGCGGCGGTGGACGACGGGGCGAGTCCGCTGTCGGCTTGAGGACAGGCTCTGAGGGCGCGGACGGTCCCGCTCTGAGGGCGCGGACCGTCCCGAGAACGCAGACGACCCGCGGGCTCGGGTTCCCCCTGAGGGGAGCCGGCCGGACGTACCGGCGAGCCCGCGGGTCGGGTGACTGCTTGGGATTGGGCCGGCTGCGCGCATCGATCACGCGCTGGTCCGGCACCGCACAGAGTGCGACAACAGGCCGCTAGCCCGCAGTCACCTCACGCGTCCGGTTTCCATACATCTGCCGAACCACCTCCCTTCTCGTGTACCTCACAGCCTAGGAACGGCCGTCGACTCCCCACAAGCGAATTTCCAAGGCGCAACGATTTCCGGGAACGAGGTGTGGGCTGCGTCACGTTCGAGTTGAATGATCTGTGTACCTCGTACCGCACATGCCGATTGGTGGACTCGTCCCGCAGGGGGTGAACAGGTGAGTGCTTCCCAGCCCAACGGAACCACGGACTCCCTGGGCTCAGGAAACCCCGAGCCCCAGCCCGAGCCCGACCCCGAATCCGCCCCCGAATCCGCCCCTGACCCTGACGGCCCCGGCTCCGACGACCTGCTCGCCGCGCTGCTCGACGGCATGGACGCAGCACTGTGCGCCTTCGACGCGGACGGCGTGGTGACGCACTGGAACCGCGAGGCCGCGCGGATTCTGGGCTGGTCAGCCGATGAGGCGGTCGGTCGGCAGGGCTTCGCCGGATGGGCGGTGCGCAGCGCCGACGCCGAGGAGGTGGAGGGGCGGCTGCTTTCCGCGATGCACGCCCCAGGACGGCAGGTCCACGAGTTCGCGCTGCTGACCAAGGACGGCGGGCGCGTTCTCGTACGGACCCAGTCCGCCGCCGTACGAGGGCCCGACGGGAAGCCCGCCGGGGTCTACTGCGCGTTCAGCGAGGTGCACGCGCAGATCGACCTGGAGCGGTCGATCGCGCTGAGCGAGGCGCTGCTTGAGGACGCCTCCTGGGGGGTGGTGCTGGTCGACGTCGATCTGCGGCCCGCGGTGGTCAACGCCCACGCGGCGCAGGCCCTGGGAGTGGGGCGTACGGCGGTGCTCGGACGCCCGCTCGGGGAACTGATCACCCAGGGCGTGGAGGAGCTCGAGAGCGCGCTGGCCCACGTACTGGCGGAGGGCGCACCCCCGGCGCCCGCGGACCTGTGGGTGTCGGTGCGGACCGACGAGGGTGAGCGGCGGCGGTGCTGGCGTAGCGGCTTTCTGCGGCTGGCGTCGCCGCTCACGGAGGAACCCGTTCCGCTGGGGGTCGGCTGGCTGTTCCAGGACGTCACGGAGTCCCGCCAGGCCGAGCAGGAGGCGGCGCGGCTGCGGTTTCGGAGCAATCAGCTGCACCGGGCGGCGCGGGCGGCCGCGGAGTGCGAGGACCCGTCGGAGGCGGCGACGGTTCACCTGGACTTCGCGCTCGCCGGGTTCGCGGACCACGCACTGGTCGATCTGGCGACGGAGGCGGAGCCGGATTCCCCGCGTCTCGTACGGGTCGCGGCCTCGCCCGGCGGGGCGCCGGGGCCGGTCCAGCTCGCGGGCAAGGCGGGCCTTCCGGTGCGCTACCCGGACGGCCATCCGGCCCTCCAGTGTGTGGCCCGCGCGGGTTCGGTCCGGGCCAGCGCGCGTACGAACAAGGCGGGGACGCCAGCCAAGGCGGGGACGCCAGCCGAGTGGGCCGCGGCCCGTCAGTGGCCCGCTGGCACCGAGCACGCGCTGTGTACGGTGCTGCGCAGCCGGGGCCGGACGCTGGGCGTTGTCACGTTCCTGCGCGGCTCGAGCCGGGGCCCGTTCGAACGCGCGGACTCGGTGTACGCGGAGAGTGTGGCAGCCCGGGTCGCGTCGGCTCTGGACCTGGCGGCGGAGTAGGGGGCGCGGGCATGCCCTGCTGGCTGTCCCCGCTGACTGTCGCTGTTGGCTGTCGCTGGGGGCGGTCAGTGGCGGTAGAAGACGCGGTCGCCGTATTCGTTCAGGACGCGGCCGTTCCACTCGTGGCCGCCGTCCACGTTCCCGGAGCGCAGGAGTGGCGGGTCGATGCCGCGGGCCGCGAGCTCGCCCGCCGCGGTCGCCATCACGGCCTGAAGCACGGCGCCCGTGACGACGTTAGACGCGGGGCCGAAGGGTGCGCTGACGCCCTCGGCGGTGAGTTCCGCGTCGCCGACCGCGATCTTGTTGTCGATGACGACGTCACAGTGGTCCTTGAGGAAGGTGCCGGAGAGATGACGGGACTTGGTCGCCGTCACGTACGCGACAGACGTCACACCGATGACCTTTAGGCCCAGCGCCCGGGCGTTCATCGCCATCTCGACCGGCAGGGCGTTCCGCCCGGAGAGCGAGATGATCACCAGGACGTCACCGGGCCGCGCCGGGCTGGTGTCCAGGACCGCGCCCGCGAGCCCGTCCACCCGCTCCAGCGCCGAGCCGAGCGTGGCGGGCATGACGTCGACGCCGACCGTGCCGGGGACCGCCAGCAGGTTCATCAGGGCCAGCCCGCCCGCGCGGTAGACGATGTCCTGCGCGCAGAGCCCGGAGTGCCCGGCGCCGAAGGCGAACAGCCGACCGCCCGCCTCGACGGTGTCGGCGAGCAGCGTGCCAGCCGCGGCGATGGTGTCGGCCTCTTCGGTACGGACCCGCTCAAGCAGGCCGATCGCGGCCTGGAGGTACTGGTCCGCCAGCTTGGTGTCGCCCGTCGTGCCCGTCTCGCCTGTCCCGGCCATTTCGCCCCTCACGCAGGCCCCTCTTCCGTGGTGTCGCGGATCACGTTGCGGTCTGTACCAGTGGCCTGTCAATACGGCCTGCCCCCGGTACGACACGGTTGTCAGTGGGATGCGTCAGAATTGGTGAAGGCGGGTTAGCGCGACGATCGCAAATCAAGGGGCACGTATGTCCGGACTGATCGACACGACGGAGATGTACCTCCGCACCATCCTCGAGCTGGAGGAGGAAGGTGTGGTCCCGATGCGTGCCCGAATCGCCGAGCGGCTCGACCAGAGCGGCCCGACGGTCAGCCAGACGGTGGCACGCATGGAGCGGGACGGCCTGGTGGCCGTGGCGAGCGACCGACACCTGGAACTCACCGACGAGGGCCGTCGGCTGGCCACGCGCGTGATGCGCAAGCACCGGCTCGCCGAGTGCCTGCTGGTCGACGTGATCGGCCTGGAGTGGGAGCAGGTGCACGCGGAGGCCTGCCGCTGGGAGCACGTGATGAGCGAGGCGGTGGAGCGGCGGGTCCTGGAGCTGCTGCGGCACCCCACCGAGTCGCCGTACGGCAACCCGATCCCGGGCCTGGAGGAGCTGGGCGAGAAGGCCGAGGCCGACCCGTTCCTGGACGAGAACATGGTCAGCCTCGCCGACCTGGACCCGGGCGACGAGGGCAAGACGGTCGTGGTGCGCCGGATCGGTGAGCCGATCCAGACCGACGCGCAGCTGATGTACACGCTGCGCAGGGCGGGAGTGCAGCCGGGCGCCGTGGTGAGCGTGACGCAGGCGGCGGGTGGCGTACTGGTGGGCAGCAGCGGGGAGGCGGCGGAGCTGGAGGCGGAGATCGCCTCGCATGTCTTCGTAGCCAAGCGCTGACCACGGAACCAGCCACTCCTACCTCAACCAACCCGCATCTGCGGGGACTTGGCGGTACGATTCCAAGATTCACTGCGCAGAATCGCAGCGGCCGGACATTTTGCGTGCGAGGCTGTGGCGTGAGGCATATGACCGAGGGTTCCTGACCGGGTGGGGGCGGCGTCCAGCCGCACCTGCCCGCGCGTGCGCCCACGCGGTCGAGGGAGGGACGGGACGATGTCGCGCAGAATCCGTAGCCGTAGCCGTAGCCGCCACAACGACGCACCTCACGCAGAGGGCCCCGGCGCCTCGCGGCGCCGGGGCCTGTCCTCCCCTGTGCTGACCCGGAGCCCCGAGCTCCCAGGGTCATTCCCCTCGGACCGTTTTCCCCGAGCGGCCCGCCTCCCGCAGAAGATCTCCCCTCGGCTACGCCGATCAATCCTTGAGCACGGTCACTCGAACGAGGGGTGTTGCCACCAGAAACCGCATTCCCGAACGGAAGTTCGATAACGTGCCCCTACGGTGAGGCGTACGGGATGAACACGGAACGTGAGCCCGCAGTCAGGGGGGTGCCAGAACAGATGGTGCGGCGTATCGAGGTAGCGGGAGCAGGCGGCGTACGGCTGGCCGCCTGGGAGTTCGCCGACCCACCCAAGCCCCGGGAGGTCGACCGATCACCCGGCGTGTTGTTACTGCACGGGCTGATGGGCCGCGCCTCGCACTGGGCGGGGACCGCCCGCTGGCTCGCCGAGCGCCATCGCGCGGTCGCCCTCGACCAGCGCGGCCACGGCCAGAGCGACAAACCCCCACAGGGCCCGTACACCCGCGAGGCCTACGTGGACGACGCCGAGGCCGCACTGGTCCAGCTCGGCCTCGCCCCCGCCGTCCTGATCGGCCACTCCATGGGCGCCCTCACGGCCTGGCAGCTCGCCGCCCGCCGCCCCGACCTCGTCCGCGGCCTGATCATCTGCGATATGCGCGCCTCCGCGCTCGGCGCGGCCTCACAGCGCGAGTGGGAGGACTGGTTCAAAACCTGGCCGGTGCCCTTCGCCACGCTCGCCGACGTCCGCAAGTGGTTCGGCGAGGACGATCCGTGGGTGGAGCGCCCCAATCCGGCGCGCGGCAACTTCTACGCCGAGGTGATGGCCGAGTACGAGGACGGCTGGCACCCCGTCTTCTCCCGCGACCAGATGCTCGCCTCGCGGGCCACCTGGGTGTACGACGCGCACTGGGAGGAGCTGGCGCAGGTGCAGTGCCCCGCGCTGGTGGTGCGGGGCCTGGACGGCGAGCTGGGGCGTGCCGAGTCCCAGGAAATGGTGCGTGTCCTGCCCCGTGGCGCGTACGCGGAAGTGCCGGACGCGGGCCATCTCGTCCACTACGACCAGCCTGAGAGCTGGCGCGCCGCCGTCCAGCCGTTCCTGGACGGCGTACTGACCAGCTGACGCGGGAGCGCGGGACCGCAGAACCGCGAGGCCGGGCGTTGGGCGG
>NZ_WHOM01000052.1:0-57585 GCF_009739465.1 Streptomyces apocyni | reverse complement strand
CCCAACGCCCGCTCAGCGTGTGTCAGCCGCCTCAGCCAGCCTCAGCGCGTGATGCCGTCGAAGCCCGAGATATCGCGCGGGCTGCGGCTGCTGGGGCCCCTGTAGCGCGCCGACGGCCGGACCAGGCGCCCGGTGCGGCGCTGCTCCAGGATGTGCGCGCTCCAGCCCGCCGTACGGGCGCAGGTGAACATTGAGGTGAACATATGCGCCGGGACCTCCGCGAAGTCCAGCACGATCGCCGCCCAGAACTCCACGTTGGTGGCCAGGACGCGGTCCGGGCGGCGGGCGTGCAGCTCCTCGAGAGCCGCCTCCTCCAGCGCCCGTGCCACCTCGAAGCGCGGCGCCGCCAGCTCCTCGGCCGTACGGCGCAGCACCCGGGCCCGCGGGTCCTCGGCGCGGTAGACCCGGTGCCCGAAGCCCATCAGCCGCTCGCCCTTGTCGAGCGCCTGCTTGACGTAGGCCCGGGCGTCTCCGGTGCGCTCGATCTCCTCGATCATGCCGAGCACGCGGGACGGCGCGCCGCCGTGCAGCGGCCCGGACATCGCGCCCACGGCCCCCGACAGGGCGGCGGCCACGTCGGCGCCGGTGGAGGCGATCACCCGGGCGGTGAAGGTGGAGGCGTTCATGCCGTGTTCCGCGGCCGACGTCCAGTACGCGTCGACCGCCTTGATGTGCTTGGGGTCGGGCTCGCCGCGCCAGCGGATCATAAAGCGCTCGGCCACCGACGAGGCCTTGTCGATCTCGCGCTGCGGCACCATCGGCAGGCCCTGCCCACGCGCCGACTGGGCGACGAAGGACAGCGCCATGACGGCGGCCCGCGCGAGGTCGTCGCGGGCCTGCGCCTCGTCGATGTCGAGCAGCGGTTTCAGGCCCCACACCGGGGCGAGCATGGCCAGCGCGGACTGTACGTCGACCCGGATGTCCCCGGAGTGCACCGGGATCGGGAAGGGCTCGGCCGGGGGCAGCCCCGGGTCGAACGCTCCGTCGACGAGCAGGCCCCAGACGCTGCCGAAGGACACCTGGCCCACCAGGTCCTCGATGTCGACGCCGCGGTAGCGGAGCGCGCCGCCTTCCTTATCGGGTTCGGCGATCTCCGTCTCGAACGCGACGACTCCTTCGAGCCCGGGTACGAAGTCGGACATCAGGCGGCTCCTCAAGATCTGTGTGCGGCGGGGGGTCTGTGTGCGGCAGACGGGTCACACCGGTGATGCCCGGTGCGGTCAGAGGTCACCCAACCAACTCCGGGAAGTCAGGACGATATCTCCTAGTGCCACCTTTGGGGAGGGGTGGCGGCACTCAGTGCCATGCGATGCCCCTACCGGGGAGTGGTGTGTGCGCCGCGTGCGGGAGGATAAGCAGGTGACCGATCGCGCTTACCACGGCCCTCACGACCCCGCCACGATGCGTGCGCACTACCGCGCGGAGGGGCTCAACGAGTCCGCGCTCGCCGCCGACCCGATGGAGCAGTTCGCCCGCTGGTTCAAGCAGGCGGTCCAGGACGCCGACCTCGGCGGGCTGGCCGAGCCCAACGCGATGGTCGTCTCCACCGCCGACCTCGAGGGCCGCCCCAGCTCCCGTACGGTCCTGCTCAAGGGGTTCGGCGAGCTCGGATTCGTGTTCTACACCAACTACGCCTCGCGCAAGGCGCGGGAGCTCGACGCCAATCCGGCCGTCGCGCTGCTCTTCCCCTGGCATGCGATGGCCCGCCAGGTCACGGTGACGGGCACCGCCGCGCGCGTGGGCCGCGACGAGACCGCGGCGTACTTCCGCACCCGCCCGCACGGCTCCCAGCTGGGCGCCTGGGCCAGCCCGCAGTCCTCGGTGGTCGACGGCCGCGCCGAGCTCGACCGCTCGTACGAGGAGCTGGCGGCCCGCTACCCGGAGGGCGAGCAGGTGCCGGTGCCACCGCACTGGGGCGGCTACCGGGTGCGGCCGGAGACGATGGAGTTCTGGCAGGGCCGCGAGAACCGGCTGCACGACCGGCTCCGCTATGTCCCGGCGGCCGACGGTACGGGGTGGGCCGTGGAGCGCCTGGCCCCGTAAGCGCCTGCCTTCGCACCCGGTAGCGCCTCAGCCGAGGACGTCGTCAGCCGAGGACGTGGTCAGCCGAGGACGTGGTCAGCCGAGGGCGTCGTCCAGGAGTGCCGCCCACTGGGTCACCACCCGGTCACGGCGAGCCGCGTCGTCGGTGAGCAGGTTGGCGAGCCCCAGGCCACGGGCCATGTCGAGCAGCCCCTGCACCGTCTCCCGTACGCCGGGCCGCGACTCGTCGGCGCCCAGCAGCTCCACCGCCATCCGATGCGTCTCACGGCCCACGCGGGCCTCCAGCTCGGTCACCCGCCCGCGCAGCTGCTCCTCGTTGGAGGCCGCCACCCACAGATGCAGCGCGGCCCTGAACAACGGCCCCGTGTAGAGCTCGACCAGGGCCGCGACGATGGCCGCCCGGTCCTGCCCCGGCAGGGTGCGCAGCGCGTGTGAGCGCTGCTCGGCGACGTACTCGACGGCGGCCGTGAACAGCACCTCACGGGTCGGGAAGTGGTGCTGCGCCGCGCCCCGGGACACTCCGGCGCGCTCGGCGACCACCGCCACCGTGGAGCCCGCCCAGCCGTGCTCGGCGAGGCAGGAGACGGCGGCTTCGAGCAGCCGTCGCCGGGTGGCCCGGCTGCGATCCTGCTTCGGCGCGCGGTCTGTACGGTCCGCGCGGTCGGTGTGGCCAACGCTGTCGGTGTGGCCAACGCTGTCGGTGTGGCCAGGCGGGGTCACAACACCCATGAGGCGTCCCGTCGTTCGAGAAATGCGGTGATGCCTTCACGCGCGTCGGGCGACTTGAACAGCCGCGCCGACTCCAGGACGAGCTGCTCCTCGTCCCGGTCGAAGACTCTCAGCACCCTAGCCGCGAGCAGCTCCTTCGTCGCGGCCAGGGCACCGGGCGCCGCCCTGCGCAGCCCGTCCAGGACCGGCCCGAGCGCGTCGTCCACCTCGCCCGTCGCCGCCTCGGTGACCAGTCCGATCCGGGCCGCCTCCGCCGCGTCGAAGCGCTCCCCGGTGAGGTAGTACCGGGTCGCCGCGCGCGGGTCGAGCCGGGGCAGCAGCGGCAGCGAGATCACCGCCGGGGCGACCCCGATCCGTACCTCCGTGAACGCGAAGTCCGACCCCGCCGAAGCGACGGCGATATCGCACGCGCCGACCAGCCCGAGCCCGCCCGCCCGCACCTTCCCCGCGACCCGCGCCACCACCGGCTTGGGCAGCGCGACCAGCTGCCGCAGCAGCCCGACGAACGCGTACGGGCTGGGCGGCTCCTTGAGATCGGCGCCCGCGCTGAACGTGCCGCCGGCGTGCGTGAGGACGATGACCCGCACCCCGGGGTCGCCCGCGCAGGCCCGTAGCGCGTCACCGAGACAGGCGACGAGGGTGGCGGAGAGTGCGTTGCGGTTGTGCGGCGAGTCGAGTGTGAGGGTCGCGACCCCGCGCTCGTCCCGCCGCCCGACGACGGTATCGGTCACCCGGCCTCCTTCTTCTCGCTCGTCTCGCTCTGCTCGCTCTTGCCGCTCTTGGCGCTCGGCTCGCTCTTCTCGCTGGCGCGCAGCTCACGCCGCAGAATCTTGCCACTGACCGCCCGTGGCACAGCCGCGATGAACTCGACCCGCCGCACCTTCTTGTACGGCGCCACCCGCTCGGCGACGTACGCCATGACCTCGTCGGCCGACAGCTCCTCACCCGCCTTCGGGACCACGAACGCCTTGGGCACCTCGGCGCGGTCCGCGTCGTACACGCCGATCACCGCCGCGTCGGCGATCCGTGGGTGGGCGAGCAGCAGTGCCTCCAGCTCGGCCGGGGCGACCTGGTAGCCCTTGTACTTGATCAGCTCCTTCACCCGGTCGACGACGAAGAGCCAGCCGTCCTCGTCGACCCGCCCGATGTCCCCGGTGTGCACCCAGCCGTCCGCGTCGATCATGTCGGCCGTGGCGTCCGGCCGTCCCAGGTAGCCCTTCATGACCTGCGGGCCACGGATGGCGATCTCGCCGTCGGCGCCGGGCTCGGCGTCCCGCGACGGATCGTCCAGGTCCAGGACGCGCATCTCGGTGGAGGCGATCAGCTTGCCGACGGCCCCCGGCGGGGTGCTCCGCGCGCTGAGCGGCGTCACATGGGTGCCGGGTGAGAGCTCGGTCATGCCGTACGCCTGCCCGACGAACGGCACGCCGAGGCGTTCGGCGCAGGCGGTCGCCAGCTCGCCGTCCAGCGGCGCGGCCGCGCTGATCAGGTAGCGGACCGACGACAGGTCGTACCGCTCGACCGCGGGGTGCTTGGCGAGCGCGAGGACGACCGGGGGTGCGACGTACAGGCCGGTGATGCGGTGCTTCTCGATGGCCGCGAGGAAGGTGTCGAGTTCGAAGCGCGGCAGCACGACCACACAGGCGCCATGGCGCAGCGGGGCGTTCATCAGCGCGGTGAGCCCGTAGATGTGGAAGAAGGGGAGGATGGCGAGGATGCGGTCGCCGGGGCCCATCGGCAGGGCCGGGTAGAGCTGGGCCAGGTTGGTGGCGATGGAACGGTGGGTGAGCATCACGCCCTTGGGGGAGCCGGTGGTGCCCGAGGAATAGGGCAGTACGGCGACGTCATCGGCCGGGTCGATGTCGACGGCCGGTTCCGGGGCGGTCGACCCCAGCATGTCGAGCATCGACCGGTGCCCTTCGGCCTGGTCGCAGACGAAGATCTCCCGGATGCCGCCGGTGAGTTCGGCGGCGGCGCGCGCGGCGCCGAGCAGCGGGGACACGGTGACGATCCAGGTCGCCCCGGCGTCGCGGAGCTGCTTGGCGAACTCCTCGGGGGTGGCCAGGGGATGCACGGTGGTGACGGTGGCACCCGCGCGGGTCGCGGCGTAGAAGACGGTGGGGTACGCGACGGTGTTGGGGCTGTGCAGCGCCAGTACGTCGCCCTTGCGGACCCCGGCGTCGGCGAGGGCGGCGGCGATGCGGCGGTGGAAGGTGTCGAGCTGGGCGTAGGTGAGGGTGGTGCCGTCCACGCCGTCTATGAGGGCCGGGGCGTCGCCGTACTCGGCTGCGCGTCCGAGTACGGCGTCGTGGATGGGGGTGCTGACGGGTGTCACGTCTGCGTACTCGCTGTGGAACACCATGGTGGGTCCTCCGGGGGCAATGGAGTGCGGACGGGGAGCGGGGAGCGGGGAGCGGGGGGTGCGGGTCGGGTGCGGGCGTATGGGCGCCAGCGTGCCGGAATCCTCCCCCACCCCGCCCCTTCCCGAAAGACCTCGACGGCCAGCCCCTCAGTACGACTTGGGCAGTCCGAGCGTCTGGTGCGAGACGTAGTTGAGGATCATGTCGCGGCTGACCGGGGCGATCCGCGCCACCCGGGACGCCACGATCAGGGACGCCAGGCCGTACTCCCTCGTGAGGCCGTTTCCGCCGAGGGTGTGGACCGACTGGTCCACCGCCTTGACGCACGCGTCCGCCGCCGCGAACTTCGCCATGTTCGCCGCCTCGCCCGCGCCCACGTCGTCCCCCGCGTCGTACAGGTGCGCGGCCTTCTGCATCATCAGCCGGGCCAGCTCCAGTTCGATGTGGCACTGCGCGAGCGGGTGCGCGATGGCCTGGTGGGCTCCGATCGGCTCCTTCCAGACCTGGCGCTCCTTGGCGTACGCCACGGCCCTGGCCACCGCGTACCGGCCCATGCCGACAGCGAACGCGGCCGTCATGACGCGCTCGGGGTTGAGTCCGGCGAACAGTTGCAGCAGGCCCGCGTCCTCGTCGCCTACGAGGGCTTCGGCGGGCAGCCGCACTTCGTCCAGGACGAGTTCGAACTGCTTCTCCGCCGCCTGGAGTTCCATGTCGATCTGGTGCCGCTGGAAGCCCTCGGTGTCGCGCGGGACGATGAACAGGCACGGCTTGAGTTTGCCGGTACGGGCGTCCTCGGTGCGGCCGACGATGAGTGTGGCGTCGGCGATGTCGACGCCCGAGATGAAGACCTTGCGGCCGGTGAGGACCCAGTCGTCGCCGTCGCGGCGGGCGGTGGTGGTGATGCGGTGCGAGTTGGAGCCCGCGTCCGGCTCGGTGATGCCGAACGCCATGGTGCGGGTGCCGTCCGCCAGGCCCGGCAGCCACTGGCGTTTCTGCTCATCGGTGCCGAAGCGGGCGATCACGGTGCCGCAGATGGCGGGCGAGACGACCATCATCAGGAGTGGGCTGCCCGCCGCCCCCAACTCCTCCAGCACAATGGCGAGTTCGGCTATGCCGCCGCCTCCGCCGCCGTACTCCTCGGGGAGGTTCACGCCGAGGTAGCCCAGCTTGGCGGCTTCGGACCAGAGTTCCTGGGGGTGGCCTCCTTCGCGTACGACCTTGGTCAGGTAGTCGCGGCCGTAGCGGCTGCCGAGTGCGGCGACGGCGGCGCGTAGGTCCTGGTGCTCCTGGCTTTCGATGACCGGACTGGTTACGGGGGTGGGGGCGGGGGCGGGGCTCATGGTTGTGGTTCCTCCTCGTGTGCGACGACGACGGCGAGCAGGGCGCCTACCTCGACCTGGCGGCCGGGTGCGGCGTGCAGGGCGGTGAGCGTGCCGGAGACCGGAGCGGTGACACGGTGCTCCATCTTCATGGCCTCCAGCCAGAGCAGCGGCTGCCCGGCCTGTACGCGGTCCCCTTCGGCGAGCGCGTCGGCGACCCGTACGACGGTGCCGGGCATGGGGGCGAGCAGGGAGCCGGGGTCCTGGTGGGCGGGGGTGGGGTCGGGGAAGCGGGGGAGTGCGGTGAGGGTGTGGGAGGGGTGGTTCGGGGTGTCGACGTAGACGCGGCCGTCGTCGTACGCGGCCACCTCGAACTGGCGGCGGACGCCGTCGACTTCGAGGTGCACGTGGTGCGGGGTGATGTGGAGCACGCGGACGCCGGGGTGGCCTTCGAGGACGGCGCCGCCGTCGCGGGTCCACCAGTAGCGGACTTGGTGCTCGGCGCGGCCGAGGTAGCGCTTGACCTGGGGTTGGGAGGGCACGTTGCGCCACGCTCCGATGCGGGTGGGCCGCTGCGCGGTGCCTCTTCCCCATTCCCGCCCCTTCCCGTAACTGGGGCTCCGCCCCAGACCCCGGTCCTCAAACGCCGGACGGGCTGAAATCTTCAGCCCGTCCGGCGTTTGAGGACGAGCCCGAAGGGCGATCTGGGGGTCTGGGGGCTTGCCCCCAGTTTCGGGAAGGGGCGGGGTAGGGGGAACTCCAGCCGTACGAACCGCCACATCCGCGAGCGCCGCAGCCACCGCCGACAGCGCCTCCGCCTCGCCGGAGGGCGCCGCCGTCAGTTCCGGCAAGTGGCGTTCGTAGAACCCGGTGTCGACCTCCCCCGCCACAAACTCCGCGTGCCGCAGGGAGCGTACGAGCAACTCCCGGTTGGTGACCGGACCATGAACCCGGGCCCGCTCCAGCGCGCCCGCCAGCTTCCGCACCGCCTCCGCGCGCGTCGGCGCCCACGCCACCACCTTCGCGAGCATCGGGTCATAGTGGACCCCGATCTCGTCGCCGTCGGCGTACCCGGTATCCAGCCGTACGCTCGACGGCACGGCGAGCTGGTGCAGCCGTCCGGTCTGCGGGGCCCAGTCACGGCCCGGGTCCTCGGCGTAGAGGCGGGCCTCGACGGCGTGCCCGTGCGGCTCAGGTGGTGACGGGGGCAGCGCGTCGCCCTCGGCGATCCGGAGTTGCAGGGCGACGAGGTCGAGCCCGAACACGGCCTCCGTCACGGGGTGTTCCACCTGGAGCCGGGTGTTCATCTCCAGGAACTGCACGCGCTCGTCCGCGACGAGGAACTCCACCGTGCCCGCCCCGAGATACCCGGTCGCGCGCGCGGCCCGCAGGGACAGTTCGCGCAGCGTGTCCCGGGTGGCGTCGGAGAGCCCCGGCGCGGGCGCCTCCTCGATGACCTTCTGGTGGCGGCGTTGCGGCGAGCAGTCCCGCGTCCCCAGCGCCCACACCGTGCCGTACGCGTCGGCCATGACCTGCACCTCGACATGGCGCCCACCCTCGACATACGGCTCGACGAACACCGCGCCGTCCCCGAAGGCACTCGCCGCCTCAGCCCCGGCCGCCTTCAACTCAGCCTCCAGCTGCCCCAGTTCCCGTACGACGCGCATACCGCGCCCACCGCCCCCCGAGGCGGCCTTCACCAGCACGGGCAGGTCGGCCTCGGTCACGGCGTCCGCCGCGAGCGGGGCGACGCCCATCAGTTCCTTGGCACGGGTCTTGGACGCCATCGCGTCGATCGCCTCGGGCGGCGGCCCGATCCAGACCAGCCCCGCGTCGGCGACGGCGCGCGCGAAGTCCGCGTTCTCGGAGAGGAATCCGTAGCCGGGGTGTATGGCGTCGGCTACGGCCGCCTGGGCGGCCTTCACGATGAGGTCGCCGCGCAGGTAGGTGTCGGCGGGGGCCGCGCCCGGCAGTCGTACCGCCGTGTCCGCCTCGCGTACGTGCAGGGCGCCCGCGTCGGCGTCGGAGTACACGGCGACGGTGGCGATGCCGAGTTCGCGGCAGGTGCGGAAGATGCGGCAGGCGATCTCGCCACGGTTGGCGACCAGGAGGGTTCTGATCATAAGGAGCGCACTCTTTCCACTAGGGGCGAAAGACGCCGAAGCCGCCGCGCGCGCCTTCGACCGGCGCCGTGTGGATCGCGGACAGGCACAGGCCGAGGACGGTGCGGGTGTCGCGCGGGTCGATGACCCCGTCGTCGTACAGCCGCCCGGACAGGAACATCGGCAGCGACTCGGACTCGATCTGCTGCTCCACCATGGCGCGTAGCGCGGCGTCCGCGTCATCGTCGTACGGCTGCCCCTTCGCGGCGGCGGACTGCCGGGCGACGATCGACAGCACGCCCGCGAGCTGCTGTGGGCCCATGACGGCCGACTTGGCGCTGGGCCAGGCGAAGAGGAAGCGGGGGTCGTAGGCGCGGCCGCACATGCCGTAGTGCCCGGCGCCGTAACTCGCGCCCATCAGGACGGACAGGTGCGGGACTTGGGAGTTGGACACCGCGTTGATCATCATCGCGCCGTGTTTGATGATGCCGCCCTGCTCGTACTCCTTGCCGACCATGTAGCCGGTGGTGTTGTGCAGGAAGAGGAGGGGGATGTCGCGCTGGTTGGCGAGCTGGATGAACTGGGCGGCCTTCTGCGACTCCTCGCTGAACAGGACGCCCTGGGCGTTGGCGAGGATGCCGATCGGGTAGCCGTGCAGCGCGGCCCAGCCGGTGACCAGGCTCGCCCCGTACAGCGGCTTGAACTCGTCGAAGTCCGACGCGTCGACGATCCGGGCGATGACCTCGCGCGGGTCGAAGGGCATCTTGAGGTCGCCCGGCACGATGCCGAGCAGCTCCTCCTGGTCGTACGTGGGTGGCTCGGCGGGTCCCGGATCGGCGTACGCCTTGCGCCAGTTGAGGCGGGCGACCACGCGGCGGGTCTGGCGCAGCGCGTCCGGTTCGTCGACGGCGAGGTAGTCGGCGAGGCCGGAGGTACGGGCGTGCATCTCGGCGCCGCCGAGCGACTCGTCGTCGCTCTCCTCGCCGGTGGCCATCTTCACGAGCGGGGGTCCGCCGAGGAAGACCTTCGCCCGTTCCTTGACCATGATGACGTGGTCGCACATACCGGGGACGTACGCGCCGCCCGCCGTGGAGTTGCCGAAGACGACGGCGATGGTGGGGATGCCCGCTGCGGAGGACTGGGTGAGGTGTTTGAAGAGCGCGCCACCCGGGATGAAGATCTCCTTCTGGGAAGGGAGATCGGCGCCTCCGGACTCCACGAGGTGGATGGACGGGAGGCGGTTGGCGTGCCCGATCTCGTGGCTGCGGAAGGCCTTCTTCAGGGTCCAGGGGTTGGACGCTCCGCCGCGTACGGTCGGGTCGTTGGCGGTGATCAGGCACTCCACGCCCTCGACCGTGCCGATGCCGCAGACCATCGACGCGCCTACCTGGTAGTCGCTGCCCCACGCGGCGAGGGGGGACAGTTCCAGGAACGGCGTGTCGGGGTCGAGCAGCAGCTCAATCCGCTCGCGGGCGAGCAGCTTGCCGCGCTTTCGGTGGCGGTCGACGTATTTCTCGCCGCCGCCCGCGAGGGCTTTGGCGTGCTCGGCGTCCAGTTCGGCCAGCTTGGCGAGCATGGTGTCGCGGTGGGTGACGTAGTCGGGACTCAGCGGGTCGAGCGCGGTGGCTAGGACGGTCACGCGGGTACCTCCGGTGCGGGTCGCTGGCTGGCGGGGGCGTAGCTGGGGCTCCGCCCCAGACCCCGGTCCTCAATCGCCGGACGGGCTGGATTTTCGCCCGGACGGGCTGAAATCTTCAGCCCGTCCGGCGATTGAGGACGAGCCCGAAGGGCGATCCGGGGGTCTGGGGGCTTGCCCCCAGTTACGGGAAGGGGCGGGATTGGGGAATCACAACATCTCCACCGGCACCTCCACCTCCCGCGCACGCAACCACTCCCCCAGCCCCTTGGCCTGCGGATCAAAGCGCGCCTGGGCCGCGACGCCCTCACCCAATAGGCCCTCCACGACAAAGTTCAGGGCTCGCAGGTTCGGCAACACATGCCGGACCACTGGCAACGGCGCCGTCTCGGGGAGGAGTTCGCGGAGCCGGTCGACGGTCAGCTCGTGCACCAGCCACCGCCACGCCGCATCCGACCGCACCCACACCCCCACATTCGCGTCCCCACCCTTGTCCCCGCTCCGGGCCCCGGCGACGAGCCCCAACGGCGCCCGCCGCAACGGCCCTTCGGGCAGTGGCTCCGGCAGCACCGGTTGGGCGACCGGCACCAGAGGCCGCGTCGAGGCCGCCGGAGCGACCGCCACCCGCTCCCCATCCGGCAGCACCGCCACATGCGGCACACTCCCCGCGTCGACGTACGCCGCCTCGAACACCCCGTACGGCGTCCCCTTTCCCGGCGGAGCCGTCACATGGAACCCGGGGTAGCTACCGAGCGCCAGCTCGATCGCCGCGCCGCTCACCGCGCGCCCCACCACACTCTGATCCGGATCGCGGACGACAAGCCGCAGCAGCGCACTCGCCGTCTCCTCGGTGTCCGCGTCGGCCCGGTCGGTACGGGCCAGCTCCCACCGCAGCTCCGCCGGGCGAGACTTGTCCAGCGCGGCCTCCAACTGCGCCTGCACCAACGCCGCCTTGGCCTCGACATCAAGCCCCGTGAGGACGAAGACGACCTCGTTGCGCCATCCGCCAACCCGGTTGAGCCCCACCTTGAGCGTGGGCGGCGGCGCCTCCCCCCGTACGCCCTCGATCCGCACCCGGTCCGCGCGCGCACCCGCACCCGCGCCCGCACCCGCGCCCTCATCCGTCAGCCGTACGGTGTCGAGGCGGGCGGTGACGTCGGGGCCCGCGTACCGGGCGGGGCCCGTCTCGTAGAGGAGCTGGGCTGTGACGGTGCCCGCGTCGACGAAGCCGCCGGTACCGGGGTGCTTGCCGACGACGCTGGACCCGTCCTCGTATATCTCAGCGAGCGGAAAGCCAGGGCGGCGGCGCAACGACTCGACCCGCTCGGCGCGTTCGGCGAAGAAGGCGTAGTTGCCGCCCGTCGCATGTGTCCCGCACTCCAGCACATGTCCGGCGACGACCGCGCCCGCGAGCCGGTCGTACTCCTCGCTCCCCCAGCCGAACCACCAGGCCGCGGGCCCGCTCACCAGCGCCGCGTCGGTCACGCGCCCGGTGACGACGACGTCGGCCCCGGCGCGCAGGCACGCGGTGATGCCGTGGCCGCCGAGGTAGGCGTTGGCGGTGAGGACGCCGTCGCCCCAGCCTCCGCGGGCGAGCAGGTCGTCGCCTTCGACGTGGGCGACCCGAGCCGGGACACCGACCCGCTCGGCCAACTCGCGGATCGCGTCCGCGAGTCCGGCCGGGTTCAGGCCGCCCGCGTTGGCGACGATCCGTACGCCGCGCTCGTGGGCGAGCCCGAGCCCTTCCTCAAGCTGCCGCAGGAACGTCTTGGCGTACCCCAGTTTCGGGTCGCGCAGCCGGTCGCGGCCGAGGATGAGCATGGTGAGTTCGGCAAGGTAGTCCCCGGTGAGGACGTCCAGCGGGCCACCGGTGAGCATCTCGCGCATCGCGTCGAACCGGTCGCCGTAGAAGCCGGAGGCGTTCCCGATCCGCAACGGACCCCGCAACGGACCCCGGTGCGAAGCCTCACTCACCGCCGGCTCCGCCCTTCGGCGCCCGGCCCTTCCCCGGCGGCCCCGCGAACGCCTGCGCGATGTCCAGCCAGCGGTCCGCGTCCGGCCCCTCAGCCCGTACGGCCAGGTCCGCGCGGTGTGCCCGCTGGGTCACCAGCAGGCAGAAGTCGTACGCGGGGCCGGTGACCCGCTGGGCCGCCCCCTCGGGCCCGTACGCCCAGACCTCCCCGTCCATGCCCTCCAGCTCCACCCGGAACTCCTCGCCGGGCACCGCGAGACCCCGCACCCCGAAGGCATAGTCCCGCGCCCGCACCCCGATCCGCGCGACATGCCGCAGCCGTACGGTCGGCTCCCGGCGCCGCCCGAGGCCGTCGGCGATGTCCTGGCCGTGCGCCCAGGTTTCCATGATCCGCGCGGTGGCCATCGAGGCGACGCCCATGGGCGGCCCGTACCAGGGAATCCGGGTGCCGGGCGGCGCGGACCGCAGCACCCGCCACAGCTCCTCACGCCCGTTGCGCCAGCGGGCGAGCAACTCGGCGGGCGGCAGCGCCGCGCCTTCCTCGGCACCCTGGTCGACGAACGACTCCGGCGCGGCGGCGGCCTTCGCGACCTCCTCGGCGAAGGCCTCGGGTTCGGTGGCGGCCAGGAGAGCGACCTGGTCCGTCCAGGCGAGATGGGCGATCTGGTGAGCGATGCTCCAGCCCACGGCGCTCGTACGCCATGCCCACTTCTGGTCGCTCAACCCGCGTACGAGACGGTCGAGCTCCGCACCCTCATCCCGCAGATCACCGAGCACAGATTCAGCTACAGACCCAGCCCCAGCCTCAGACACGGCGCGCTCCCCTCACGGGACGTCGATGTGCCCGCGAGCATGGCAGCACCCAGAGAAACAATCAACCGTGCTTGTATTATTGGCGACCGCTCCGACCGCTCCGACCACTCCGACCGCTCATCTGCGTACGCACGGCACCCATGCTGGCCACCACGACCAGCGCGATAGCCAGCGCGTCCGTCGCCGACAGCGCCTGGCTGAGGATGAGGAACCCGGCTCCGGCCGCGATCGCGGGCTCCAGGCTCATCATGATCGCGAAGGTGGACGCGGGCATCCGGCGCAGCGCGAGCAACTCCAGCGTGTACGGCAGTACGGAGGACAGCACGGCGACGGCGGCCCCGAGCGCCAGCAGGCTCGGGTCCAGCAGCTTCGTCCCCGTCTCGAACGCACCGAGCGGCAGCATCAGGAGTGCCGCCACCGCCATGGCGAGGGCCAGCCCGTCGGCCTGCGGGAACCGCCGCCCGGTCCTGGCGCTGAACACGATGTACGCGGCCCACATCGCCCCGGCCCCGAGCGCGAACGCCGCACCCACCGGGTCGAGCCCTCCGAAGTCGCCCGAGGCGCCACCGCTGAGCAGGAAGACGCCGCCGATCGCCAGGGCAGCCCACACGGCGTTCAGCGCGCGGCGCGACGCGAAGACGGACAGGGCGAGCGGCCCGAGGACCTCCAGGGTCACGGCGGGGCCCAGCGGAATGCGGTCGAGGGACTGGTAGAAGAGCCCGTTCATGGCGGCCATCGCCACACCGAAGGCGACGACCGTGCCCCAGTCGGCACGCGAGTGCCCGCGCAGCTTGGGGCGGCAGACGAGCAAAAGGATCACCGCGGCGCACACCAGCCGCAGCGTCACCACACCCACGGCCCCGGCGCGCGGCATCAGCGTCACCGCGACAGCGGCCCCGAACTGCACCGATACCCCACCGGCGAGCACCAGCCCCACGGGCCCCAGCGCTCCCCACCGCCCGCCCTGCCGCCCACGCCCGTCAACCTCACCGGCCTTACCGGCCACAACCTCACCGGTCTTACCGGTCACCACGGTCGAGGGCTCGGTCTGCGGGCTTGCGTTCACGGGCCTGTCCTTCGGTTCACTGTGGCGCACTGACCAGTCGAATATACTGACTCAGGTCAGCTCCGTCATCACCTTTTGCAGCTTACGAGGCCCCGCCAGTGCCCCGCGGGCACCGCTCGCCTGATGAGACAGCCGTCACGACGGACCGAAGCCCACCCCCCGCAGCCGACTGGCCGCGTCCCGGTCGAGCAGCACGAGCGACGCGCACCCCGCCGGGACGCGCCCCCGTTCAGCGTCCCGTATCAGCCGTCCGACCGCTCGGCAGTGGTGGGCGAAGGCGTACCGGGAGACGCCCCGGCCCCGCTCCCGCTGGCCAGCGCGCGCGACCTCCGGCCGCACGTCGAGCAGCAGCAGGTGCAGGTCCCGGCCGCGCCGTGCCGCCTCGCGGGCCAGCCAGTGCCGCACCCAGGCCCGGGTGCCGCAGTCGTGGACGACGACGCTCGCGCCGGAGCGCAGCTCCCGCCACAGCCCGGCGTAGTGCGCGATGCGCACCAGGGGGCGGTATACCGCGTACGGGAGGAAGCGCGGCATCCGTAGGGCCCAACGGTCCCGACTGTCCTGCGAGTCGATTCGGGGCCCCGCCACCGCGCGCGCGATCAGCGTGCTCTTGCCGCTGCCCGGCAGGCCGGAGACCACCACCAGGTCGCCCTCCTGGAAGCGGAGGCTCCGGGGCGTCCGGGGCGTCTGTCCCGCTCTGCCCCGCAGATCCCGTACGACGACGGGACCGGGCCCCTCGCCACGCGACAACCCCGCCGCTACGACGGACCCCGACTCAGACCCCGACAGCTCCCGCACGACAACCCCCACCGGCTCACCGCTCGTTGCGGCATACGCACATAGAGACGGTAATGCGGCGCGAGCGCGATCGCTTACGGCTCGGGGGCCTCCGCCGGTGTCTCCCCCTGCGCCTCCCCCCGCGCCTCCCCCAGTGCCTCCGCCAGTACCTCCGCCAGGTGTCGGCCCTCGTAGCCCGCCAGTTGCTGGAGTTGTGTGCGGCAGGAGTAGCCGTCTGCCAGGAGCGCGGCGTTCTCGGGGGCCTGGCGTACGGAGGGGAGGAGTTGCTCCTCCGCGCAGGCGCGGGACACGTCGTAGTGACCGGGTTCGAAGCCGAAGTTTCCGGCCAGGCCGCAGCAGCCGCCGCTCAGTTCGCCGGTCAGGCCCGCCTTTTCGCGCAGGCGGCGTTCGGCCGCGTCGCCCAGGACGGCGTGCTGGTGGCAGTGGGTCTGGCCGACGACGGGGCGGGAGAGCCGGGGCGGGGTCCAGTCGGGGGCGTACTCCTCCAGGACCTGGGCGAAGGTGCGTACGGAGTCGGCCAGGCGGCGTGCGCGTGGGTCGTCGGCGCCCAGGAGTTCGGGGAGGTCGGTTTTGAGGGCGGCGGCGCAGCTTGGTTCCAGGACGACCAGGGGGGCGGCTTCCCGGTCAGCCTCTTGGGCGGCCAAGGCGTTCAGGGTGCGGGTCATGACCTTGCGGGCTTGGGTGAGTTGGCCGGTGGAGACGTAGGTCAGGCCGCAGCACAGGCCCTTTGGGGGCAGGACGACGCGTAGGCCCGCCGCCTCCAGGACGCGTACCGCCGCCTGACCGACCGATGGTGAGAGGTGGTTGGTGAAGGTGTCGGGCCAGAGGATGACCGTGGGAGCGGTGTCCGTGGTGCGCGTCGGCTCGGGGGTGGTCCGCACGCGGTGTGCGAACCAGCGGCGTAGCGTGCGCGGCGCCAGGCGGGGGATGTCGCGTTCCGGGGCGATGCCGCCCAGGCGCTTGGCCAGCGCGGACAGGGGGCGCAGCCGCGTCGCCGCGTTGAGTACGGCGGCGAAGGGCGCGGCCAGCCGGAGCCACTGCGGCAGGCGGCCCATCGAGTAGTGGGCCATCGGACGGCGGCGGCCCGCGTAGTGGTGGTGCAGGAACTCCGCCTTGTACGTGGCCATGTCGACGCCGACGGGGCAGTCGGAGCGGCAGCCCTTGCAGGACAGGCACAGGTCGAGCGCGTCCCGTACCTCCGTGGAGCGCCAGCCGTCGGTGACGACCCCGCCCGCGCCACCCGCGCCGTCCACGCCGTCCACGCCGCCCGCGAGCATCTCGTGCAGCAGGCGGGCGCGGCCTCGGGTGGAGTGTTCCTCCTCGCCGGTGGCGCGGAAGGACGGGCACATGACGGTGGTCGGTGAGGCGGGTGTGGTGGTGCGGCATTTGGCGACCCCGACGCACCGGCGCACCGCCGCCGAGAAGTCGCCGCCGTCGTGGGGGTAGCCGAAGGCCACGTCGACGGGTTCGCGGGGCAGGACCTCGAAGCGGAGGTTGGCGTCCAGGGGGTGCGGGTGGACCAGCATGCCGGGGTTGAGACCGCCTGCCGGGTCCCAGAGGGCCTTGGCGCGTTCGAAGAGGCGGACGAGGTCGGGCCCGTACATCTTGGGCAGCAGTTCAGCGCGGGCCTGGCCGTCGCCGTGCTCGCCGGAGAGGGAGCCGCCGTGGGCGACGACGAGTTCGGCCAGGTCTTCGGAGAAGCGGCGGAAGCGGGCGATGCCGGGGGTGGTGAGCAGGTCGAAGTCGATGCGTACGTGGATGCAGCCGTCGCCGAAGTGCCCGTACGGGGTGCCTCGGAAGTGGTGTTCGGCCAGGAGGGCGCGGAAGTCGCGGAGGTACGCGCCCAGTCGGGGCGGCGGTACCGCGCAGTCCTCCCAGCCTGGCCAGGCCTCGCTGCCGTCGGGCATCCGGGTCGCGGTGCCGGAGGCGTCCTCGCGGATACGCCACAGGGCGCGCTGGCCCGCCGGGTCGGTGACGATCGCCGTGTCCAGGGCGTCGGCGGCCTGGGCGATCGTCTCCGCCCGCGCGCGGGCTTCGGCGGGAGTCTCGCCGCCGGTCTCCACGAACAGCCAGGCCCCGCCGCGCGGCAGGTCGCGCGCGGCCTGTACGAGGTCGGCGGCCATGCCCTCGACAGTGAGCGGACCGTACGGGAGCAGCCCGGCCGCCGCCTCGGCCGCCGCGCTCTCGTCGGCGTACCCGAGGACCGCCAGGGCGCGGGCGCGGGGTGCGTCGACCAGCCGTACGGTCGCTTCGGTGACCACGCCGAGGGTGCCCTCGCTGCCGCAGAAGGCGCGGGCGACGTCGGCACCGTGCTCGGGGAGCAGTGCGTCCAGCGCGTAGCCGGAGATGCGGCGGGGGAGGTCGGGGAAGCCGGTGCGGAGCAGCTTCAACTCGCCCTCGATGAGCTGGCGCAGGCCGTTCGGGGCGCCGTCCCAGCCTTGGCCGAGGCGCAGGGTGTCGCCGCCGTACGTGACGACGGACAGCTGGTGGATGTTGTCGGCTGTCGTTCCCCAGGCCACGGAGTGTGATCCGCAGGAGTTGTTGCCGATCATGCCGCCGATGGTGCAGCGGTTGTGGGTCGACGGGTCGGGGCCGAAGGTGAGACCGTGCCGGGCCGCCGCGCTCCGCAGGTCGTCGAGGATCACGCCCGGCTGGACGACGGCGGTGCGCGCCTCGGCGTCCAGGCTCACGATGTCGCGTAGGTGCCGGGTGAAGTCCAGGACCACGCCGGTGCCGGTGGCCTGGCCCGCGATCGACGTCCCCGCACCGCGCGGCACCACCGGCACGCCGTGGGACCGGCAGACCGCGAGCGCCGCCGCCACGTCGTCGGCGTCGTGCGGGGCGACCACGCCGACGGGCACCCGGCGGTAGTTGGACGCGTCCATGGTGTGCAGGGCTCGCGCGGTGACGGAGAAGTCCACTTCGCCGCGTACGGCGCCACGCAGGTCGCGGTCGAGGCCGCGTAGGTCACGGTCTGGGCGGTCGTCTGGCCGGTTGTCTGGGCGGTCGTCTTGGCCGTCGAGGTCGCTCATGGGCTCAGGATGCCCCTGTGGGCGGTTCTCATGACCGCAGGACCACACCGGTCCGCACCGGTCCGTACTAGTCCGCACCGCATCTCACTCCCGTGTCTCACCGGACGGACGCGCGTCCGTCCGCCTTCCGGGACCGGCTAGGCTCCCTTCCGTGGCTGAGATCCAGATTCCCGCTGACATCAAGCCCGCCGATGGCCGTTTCGGCGCGGGCCCCTCCAAGGTGCGTACGGAGGCGCTGGCAGCCCTGGCCGCCACCGGCACCTCTCTACTCGGTACCTCCCACCGCCAGGCCCCGGTCAAGAACCTGGTGGGCCGGGTCAGGGACGGCGTACGCGACCTCTTCCAGCTCCCCGACGGCTACGAGGTAGTGCTCGGCAACGGCGGCTCGACCGCGTTCTGGGACATCGCGACGCATGGCCTGATCGAGAACAAGTCGCAGCACCTCTCGTTCGGCGAGTTCTCCTCCAAGTTCGCCAAGGCCGCGAAGCTGGCGCCCTGGCTGGCGGACCCGTCCGTGATCAGCAGCGACCCGGGCACCCACCCGGAGCCGCAGGCCGAGGTGGGCGTCGACGTCTACGCGTACACCCACAACGAGACCTCGACCGGTGTCGCCGCCCCGATCAAGCGGGTCGCGGGCGCCGACAAGGGCTCCCTGGTACTGGTGGACGCCACCTCGGGCGCGGGCGGCCTGCCGGTCGACATCGCCGAGACCGACGTCTACTACTTCGCGCCGCAGAAGTCCTTCGCCTCGGAGGGCGGCCTGTGGCTCGGCGTGTTCTCGCCCGCCGCGATCGAGCGCGCCGAGCGTATCCACGCGAGCGGCCGCCACGTCCCGGAGTTCTTCAGTCTGCCGACGGCGATCGACAACTCCCGTAAGAACCAGACGTACAACACCCCGGCGCTGTCCACGCTCTTCCTGCTCGCCGAGCAGCTGGACTGGATCAACGGCCAGGGCGGTCTGGCCTGGTCCACGGCTCGTACGAAGGACTCCTCGTCCCGGCTGTACGGCTGGGCCGACGACGCCAAGTACGCGACGCCGTTCGTCGCCGACCCGGCGCAGCGTTCGCAGGTCATCGGCACGATCGACTTCGCGGACGAGATCGACGCCGCCGCGATCGCCAAGGCGCTGCGCGCGAACGGCATCGTGGACACCGAGCCGTACCGCAAGCTGGGCCGAAACCAGCTGCGGGTCGCGATGTTCCCGGCGATCGACCCGGCTGACGTCGAGGCGCTCACGAAGTGCATCGACTACGTGATCGAGCAGCTCTAAGCAGCAGCGGTAGGCAGCTGTAAGCAGCAGGAGCGAAGGTGGGGGCCGCCCATGGGGCGGCCCCCTTCGTGTGCGCCTACCGGCTCAGCCGCTGAAAGCGCCGTACGGCCAGCGGCAGGCAGATCGCCGTGATCACCAGTGGCCAGAGAACGGCCATCAGTACGGCGTTCTCCTGCACCCAGCTGCCGTCACCGGCCACCGGGTTGCCGAACAGCTCGCGCGCGGCCACCGCCGTCGACGAGATCGGGTTCCACGCGGCGACCGTGCCGAGCCAGCCCGGCATCGACGAGGTCGGTACGAAGATGCTGGAGATCATCGTGAGTGGGAAGATCACCACGTACAGCGCCCCGGCCGCCTCCGGGTTCGGCAGGGTCAGGCCGAGCCAGACACCGACCCAGATCAGCGCGAACCTGAGCAGCAGCACCAGGCCGAAGGCGCCGAGCGTCGCGCCGAGCCCGCCGCCGGAGCGCCAGCCCATGGCGAGGGCCGTCAGGGCCAGGATCGTCAACTCGGCGGTGGCCACGAGCAGGTCGGTGACTCCGCGTCCGGAGACCACGGCGGATGGCGCCATCGGCATCGAGCGGAAGCGGTCGGTGACGCCCTTGACGGCGTCGTTGACGACGATGGTCGCGGTGTTCATCAGACCGAAGGCCATGGTCATCACGAACATCCCGGCCATCAGATAGTCGCGGTACTGCGCGCTGCCGCCACTGCCGCCGCTGCCGATGCCGCTGCCCGCGTCCCCGGGCGGCTTCATCGCGCCGCCGAACACATAGCCGTACAGCAGCACGGAGATGATCGGGAAGCCCAACTGCCAAACGATGCTGATGGGTTGCCTGCGGTAGTGGGTGAGCTCGCGACGCACCACGTTCCAGTTGTCGCTGAGGGCCCAGAAGATCCGGCGCTCGCCCGCCTCCGCCGTCGCCTCTTCCGGTTCCGGCGCCGCTGCTCGCACTTCGGTGGCGCTCATACCGCGGCCCCCACCTTCGCCGTACGGTGTCCGGTCAGCCGCAGGAAGACATCGTCCAGGCTGGGCCTGCGCAGCCCGATGTCCTCGACCGCCACCCCCTCGTCCCGCAGCCTGCGGGCGGCTTCGGTGAGCGCGGCGACCCGGTCGTGCACGAGCCCGTGTACGCGGCGCTCGCCGTGGTCCGTCTCGGGGGCCTCGCTGCAAACCCCGGAGAGCACCTGCCAGGCCCGCGGAATGTCGGCGGTCTCGCGCACCACCACCTCGATACGGTCGCCGCCGACCTCGCTCTTCAGCCCGTCCGGGGTGTCGTCGGCGATGGCGCGCCCCTGGTCGATGACGGTGATCTGGGAGGCCAGCTTGTCCGCCTCGTCCAGGTACTGGGTGGTGAGCAGTACGGTCGTGCCGTCCGCGACCAGCGCCCGTACGGCGTCCCAGACCTCGCCCCGGCCACGCGGGTCGAGGCCGGTCGTCGGCTCGTCCAGGAAGAGCACGTCGGGGGCGAGGACCATGGACGCGGCCAGGTCCAGGCGGCGCCGCATTCCGCCGCTGTAGCCCTGGACTCCCTGGTCAGCGGCGTCGACCAGGTCGAACCGGTCGAGTAGTTCCGCTGCGCGCTCTCGCGCCCGGGGCCCGCCCAGATGGAAGAGCCGCCCGAACATCTCCAGGTTCTGCCGCCCGGTGAGGACCTCGTCGACGGCGGCGTACTGGCCGGTGAGCCCGATCCTGCGGCGTACCGCCCGGGGATTCCTGGCCACGTCGACACCGGCCACCGTGGCGCGGCCGCCGTCCAGCCTGAGCAGCGTGGCCAGGATGCGTACGGCGGTGGTCTTGCCCGCGCCGTTCGGGCCGAGCAGGCCGTGCACGGTGCCTGGGCGTACGGCGAGGTCGAAGCCCGCCAGTGCGTGTGTGTCGCCGTACCTCTTGCGCAGCCCTTCGGCGTGCACGGCATAGGTGCCCACGGTCTGTCTCCCGCCACTCGAAGCCCACTGGGTACGCCGTACCCAGAATCGAGTACACCGTACCCTATTGCGCGTACGGCGTACCCACTTTTCCTGGGACGCCCTAAGCTGAGCCCCATGAGCAGCACCGAAGCGACCAGCGGCACCGGAAAGATCGCGCGCAGCCTGGACCTCCTCTGGAACACCGGGACGCGCCCCGCCCGCGGCCCCAAACCGGGCCTGTCCATCGACCGGATCGTCACGACCGCCGTGGAACTCGCCGACGCGGAGGGCCTGGACGCCCTCTCCATGCGCCGCCTGGCCACGGAGCTGGGCACGGGCGCCATGTCGCTCTACCGGTACGTCCCGGGCAAGGCCGAGCTGCTCGACCTGATGATCGACCGCGTACAGGGCGAAAGCCTGGACGCGGAGGGCGCGACCGGCACGGACACCGCTGACGGGTCCGAGGCCCCGGACTGGCGCACGGCCGTGGACGCCATGGCCCGCGGCTTCCTGAACCACTTCCGCCGTCACCCCTGGCTGCTCAAGGTCAACCAGGCCCGGATACTCCTCGGCCCCAGCGCCCTGCGCGGCTTCGAACTGGCCCTGGGCCCGCTGAAGAGCATGGGGTTCTCCGACCCGGAGATGATCTCCGTGATCGTCGCGGCACAGAACTACGCCACCGGTGTGGCCCGGATGGAGATCCAGACCGCCGAGGCGGTGCGGGAGACCGGCCTGAGCGACGAGGAGTTCTGGGACAGCCAGCAGCCGTATCTCGAACGGGCCATGGCCAGCGGCGATTTCCCCCGCCAGGCGGCGCTGTCCGAGGACGCCTTCACCGCCGACATCGACCACTTCGAGTTCGGCCTGCACCTGCTGCTCGACGGCCTGGAAAAACGGGTCGCGGAGCGCGGCCAGTCGGGGGAATCACCGCGACGGGCCTGAACGCCCGGGTGACATGTCGCCCAGACCGTGCATGCATGGACGGCATGACGCCACCAGACAGCCCGACCCCCACCCCCACCAGCCCGGCACTCGCCCCCTTCGTCAAGCAGTGGGCCGTCCTGCTCACCAGCCACAAGCGGGACGGCACCGGCGTCGGCACGCCGGTGAACATCGCGGTCGAGGGCGACCACGCGTACTTCCGTACGTACGCCAAGGCCTGGAAGGCCAAACGGATGCGCAACAACCCCGTGGTGGAGATCGCCCCCTCAACCGTGCGCGGCGCCCCGACCGGGCCTGAGATCAAGGCCCGGGTCCGCCTGCTCGACCGGGACAGCGACGAGAACACGCACGCGGCGAAGGCGATCGCCCGCAAGTACCCGTTCATGCACGGCTTCCTGGTACCGCTGGCCCACAAAGTGAAGCGGGACAAGACGCTGCACTACGAGCTACGCGTTCTAGGCGAGTGACTCATTTCCTCCGCAGCAGTCGCTTGAGCCCAAACGTCACGCCGAACGCGAGGGCGAGGACAACGGCACCCAGAGCGTAGTTAGGACTGCCACCGTCCTCGCCAGCCTCATCCCCACCCCCAGCCGAACTCCCGTCCCCCGAACCGCCCTTGGACGGCGACTCACTCCCCTCCCCCTCCGAAGCCCCCGGAGCCGGAACCGGCTCCACCGGACTCCGCTCCCCCTCAGAGCCGAACATCAGCGTGGAACCGTCAGCCGTGTACGTCACCGACTCACCCTGCCGCTGGAACGGCACGCGCACCCGCTCCCCCGCACCACTGAGCCCGCCGTCCTTCCACGCATACGACTTGGCCTCGAAGTAGCTCCGCAACACCAGCCGCTGACCGTCCGGCGAGAAGGCCCCGTCGGTGGTCCACAGGTCGACGTCCGCGACCCGCTTGAAGACATTGGCCCCCGACGCGGACAACTCCTCAGGCCCAACAAACAACCCACCCCCCTTGTCCTTCTTCTTGTCACCGATGTAGACCCGCCCGGTCTTCGGATGCACCATGAGCGCCTCGGCGTCGCGCGCGCCACCCTCGTACTTCACGACGTACTGCGTGGCGGTCACGGTCACGTCCCGCAGCTCCTTGGGCTCCGGCAGCCGGTAGATCCACACATGGGACCAGCCGCCGCCGGTGTTGTCCCCGATGTCCCCCACGTACAGATCCCCGTCGGGCCCGATCGAGATCGCCTCCACGTCACGCGGCTCCCCGACCCCCCGCAGGGTGACCGTGGCGACGGTCTTGCCGCTCTTGGAGTCGACGGCATACAGGTAGGGCCCGTCATCACTGTCGTTGTGCGTCCAGTAGACCCCCGGATGGCGACTGCTGGCGGCCAGCCCACTCGACTCGACGATCCGCGGATCCTCGATGGTGAAGCTCTGGTTCCCCCCATCGGCCACAGCGCCCCCGGCACCCCCCACCACCAGGGCACCGACAACCCCGACCACGACACCCACGACACCGACCCAGGACCCTGAACGCATACCCCCACCCTGCCACCCCACCGCACCTACCCACCCGATCTCCCGTGCTCAGACTCACATCGCAGATACGCGCCCCGATCAGCGATGATGACCGGATGCTCAGGTTCCTCTTCGTCGGTGACTCGATGACCATCGGCAGCGCGGGTGAGTACACCTGGCGCTACCGCATGTGGCAGCACCTGTGCGCCTCCCACGGCGGCCCGTTCCGCATCGTCGGCCCCCGCGAGGCGCTCTACGACAAGGCGGCCGAGGCCCCCCTCTCGTACGACTACGCCGACCCGGACTTCCCCAGGCGCCACCTGGCAGGCTGGGGCGAGGGCTGGCTACACCTGGCCCCGCAGATACGCGAGGCGGTGTCCGCCACCAAGGCCGACGTGATCCTCGCCTCCCTCGGCCTGATCGACCTGGGCTTCTACACGGACCCCGAGCAGACGGCGGCGAACGCCCGCCACTTCATCACGGAGGCCCGCGCGGCGAACCCGGAGGTGGCGATCGTCATCCTCCCGGTGATCCCCAACATCCGCGCCGAACAGGACGAGCCCTTCGCCACGGCCGTAGCGCGCTTCAACGAACTCCTGGCGAAGACGATCGCCGACCTGGACACCGACACCTCCCCCCTCCTCCTGGCAACGATCCCACCCACCTACGACATCCACTACGACACCTACGACGGCACCCACCCCGCCCCCTCCGGCGAACACAAACTGGCCGCCGCCTTCGCCGACGCGATGCACCAGGCGTGGGAGATGGGCGCGCCGTATCCGGAGGCTCCTGCGTATCGTTGAACGTGTGCCGAAGTGACGGGTTCTCGCAGACAGGACCGAGATGACCGACGACAGCGGCACTGGGCCGACTCTGGACGCGATGTTCGAGTCGCTCACCCGCATGCCCGCCCCCGAGGGACACAAGGTCGAGATTGTCGAGGGCACGGTTTACCAGACCCCGCACCGGGACACCCATTGGCAGGTCATCGCCAGCGTCTACGATCAGCTGCGGACCAAGTACCCCCGAGGGCGCATCAAGTCCGACGTACGCATCGACTTCCCCGGCCACCTCAACGGCTTCGCGGCTGACGTGACCCTCTACACCCAGCCGAAGGACGGCGACTACCTCACCGAGACGACCGTGGCCTTTGGCACCGGAGTCGACCTGACGGGTACGCCCCTCGACCTCGCCACCCTCACCACGGACGACTTCCCCCGCGGCTGACGCCGCCGCTGTCAGGCGGTGGCTCTGGTGTGGGTCTCGGTGGGGGCATGCGGGAGCGTGGCCCACACACGGGCACCGACACCCACGACGTCGTTCCAATCCTCTCGGAATCCCCGCTCAGCTCGCGCGGTCCATGGGCTCGAAGCCGACGTGCAGTCGCGCACCCAGAGCTGCGGCGAGGCGCTCCAGGAGCGGCAGCGTGGGCATCGTGCCGCCTGCCTCGAACCGGGCGACAGCAGGCTGCTGGAGCCCTGCGGCCTGGGCCAGCTGGGCCTGCGTCATGCCGAGAGCCTCTCGCCTCTCTCGTACTTCCTTACCGAGTTCGAAGCGGATACGGGCCGTGTCGTACGCCTCCTGAGCCTGGGGGTGTGCGAGCCCTTCCGCCCGCACCTCGGACCACTGCCTGCGCGCGCTCATCTCAGTGCTCCTCATCCGCCGTGTGCTTCTGATCGATGCAGGTCTCCATCGCCCTTCGAGCCCGCTCGACCTCGCTGGTCTCCCGCATCCGATGCTTGCGGAAGACGGTAAGCAGGATGATCCGACGGCCGGTGGCGATCCAGTAGGTGATACGGAACGCGTCGCCATCGAGATGAAACCGCAGTTCCCGAAGCTTGCCACTCAGCTGCTTGGTGTACGGCTCGCTGAGCAGGACACCTTCCGCGGCCAACAAGTCCACGTAGAACGCGATCTCCCCATGCCATAACAGCGACGTTATGAACAGGCTACCTCGCACCGCAGCTGGTGGCCTCTCGTTCACCCGCAAGAGGAAGCCCCCCGAATCCCGGGCCCAATCCGCTTGCCTAGAGCGCACTCCACGCAGTTGGCTGAGGAACCATGAAGTACACGCAGCTCGGACGTACCGGACTCAAGGTCAGCCGACTCGTCCTCGGCACCATGAACTTCGGACCGCAGACCGACGAAGCCGACAGCCACAGCATCATGGACGCCGCGCTCGACGCGGGCATCAACTTCTTCGACACCGCCAACGTGTATGGGTGGGGCGACAACAAGGGGCGGACCGAAGAGATCATCGGCTCCTGGTTCGCCCGTGGCGGTGAGCGGCGCGACAAGGTCGTTCTCGCCACCAAGATGTACGGGAACATGGGCTCGGACGGCGCCGCCTGGCCCAACCACGACCGGCTCTCGGCGCTCAACATCCGCCGGTCGGTCGAGGGCAGCCTCAAGCGGCTGCGGACCGACTACATCGACCTGTACCAGTTCCACCACATCGACCGCCGCACCCCGGTCGAGGAGATCTGGCAGGCCATCGACGTCCTGGTCCAGCAGGGCAAGATCCTGTACGCCGGGTCGTCGAATTTCGCCGGATGGAAGATCGCCCAGGCCAACGAGGCCGCCCAGCGACGCGGCAGCTACGGCCTGGTCAGCGAGCAGTGCCTCTACAACCTCGCCGAGCGCCGCGCCGAGATGGAGGTCATCCCGGCCGCGCGGGAGTACGGCCTGGGGGTCATCCCGTGGTCGCCGCTGCACGGCGGGCTGCTCGGTGGGGTACTGAAGAAGGAGAGCGAGGGGAAGCGGCGGGCCAGCGGGCGTTCCGCGGACGCGCTCGCCAGCACGCAGATGCGCGAGAAGATCCAGGCGTACGAGGATCTGCTCGACAAGCACGGCCTGGAGCCCGGCGAGGCGGCGCTCGCCTGGCTGCTCACCCGGCCCGGTGTGACCGGCCCGATCGTCGGTCCGCGTACGGCGGAGCAGCTGGCGTCGGCGGTGCGGGCGGTCGAGCTGGAGCTCGGCGAGGAGGTTCTCGGCTCGCTGGACGAGATTTTCCCGGGGCCTGGGCCGTCGCCGGAGGCGTTCGCCTGGTGAGTCTCGGCGAGGCGCGTTCGGCTGGGCGGGCGGGCAGCGTCCAAGATGCCTGTCCGGCCTAGGGTGTCGTGTGGATCTTGCTGGACCAGGGAGCGGGTCAGGTGCGTGCGGCTGCGAGGCGGAGGAGGGAGTCCCGCGGAGCAGCGGCGACTGACGACAACGCCGCAGATACGCGTGCCAGACACCGCGAGCCCAGCGAAGTACCGCCCGGCCTCGGCGTGAATACGGGGCGGGCTCTCGGCCCGCCGCACCCTCCGCGTCTTCCCGTCGACCTCGGCAACGGGGTGACGCTCGACTACTACGAGCTGCGCGACGAGCCGATCCAGTCGCAGCACTACGCGTTCCTGGTGCCGGACGAGCAGTTCGACACCGTGATCGCCCGCCTGGAGACCGTCGGCGTCACGTACTACGCCGATGCCAGCCGCACCGAACCGGGCCGTACCAACGACCTGTTCGGCGGCCCGGGCGCGTACTTCGACGACCCGGACGGCCACAACATGGAGATCATGACCCGCCCCTACGTCCGGCCCTGACGCCACCACGAACGAAGGAGACCGGTCCCGAACGGCGTCGCGTTCAGGACCGGTCCCGGCCGGACCTGCGGGGGCGGAGGCGGTCCGGCGTACGTGCGGGCGGTCGCCGACCGGTCAGGTGTTGCTCAGCGCGAGGTTGCTGGTGTACTTGACCTTGCCGGCCTTCGTCACCGTCGCGTACCAGGCGAACCTCTTGCCGTCGGGCATCTTCTTGGCGAAGTTGCAGACCCGCCAGCCGTTGTGCGCCTTGGCGCCGTACTTGCAGTGGAACCCAGGACGGCCCTTGCTGTTCACCTCGCCGCGGATCTCGGCGGCGAGGCCGTCCGACTTGTTGTCCCTGACCCAGAGCCGGTCGCCCTTCGGCGCGAAGCACGCCTTCGCCACATAGCTCTTCTTGACGAGCACCTCACGGCACATGATGCCGGACGGCGGCTTCTTGCTCGTGGCCGAGGCGGTCTTGGTGTGGATCGTACGGGCTGAGGCGGGGTCAGCAAGCGTGACCGCCATGACGCCCGCGGTCGCCAGAGTCAGAACCATCTTCGTGCGCTTCACGCGGAAACTCCTGTCAGTTCGCCACTAGTCAGGTCCAGTTAGTGGCTCAGCGACATCCTGCGGCATCGGCGACGGAGTGTCGTTGACGATCCGTGACAGAAGGTTGAGCATCCGCGACAGGCGGTGCGGCGTCCGCGCCGTCGACGAGCCGGGCGAGCTGCCGGTACTCGCTGGGCGGCATGCCGTAGGCATACCGGAAGGCGCGGCTGAAGTGTGCCATCGCGGGGAAGCCCCAGCGGGCGGCGATCACGTGGAGGGGAGTGGCGTCCAGGGCGCCGCAGGCGAGCTCGCGGCGGGCGCGTTCCAGCCGCTGCTCACGGATGTAGGCGGCGACGGTGAGCTCCTCGTCGGCGAAGAGGCGGTGCAGTTGGCGGGTGGACAGGTGGTGTGCGGCGGCGATGGTCTGGGGTGACAGCAGCGGGTCGCGCAGGTTCCGCTGGATATGGGACCGGACGCGGGTGACGGTGCTCCGCCGCTGGGTCTCCGGGGCGAGCGAGGCTTCGGCCTGGAGCTCACTCGCGAGCAAGCCGGTGAGGAGGTCGAGGAGGACGGTGTTCAGCCGGGGCACGTCGGACGGCTCGTACACGTCGCGATCCTCGACGACGCGGGTCACGTACTGGACCAGCAGCGCGCCGAAGCCACTTCGCCCCGACAGCCGCCGCCCGAGCAGCTCGTCCACATCTTGCCGGCCGGGCAGCCGGAGCAGCTCGCGAGGGATCTCGATGCCCACGCCCCGCAGCAGTTCGTCCTCCTTGAGCGAGGACACCTCCAAGGGGCGGGACATATCGATGAGGTAGAGGTCGTCGGGGCCATGGACGGTCTCCCGCCCCAGCTGACTGACCCCCAACCGGCCGCTGCCGGGGAGCATCACGGTCACGTGGTAAAGGCCGGGGTCGGACTGGCGGATCAGCCGTGGGGTACGCCGGTAGCGCGTCGCCTGTACGTGTACCGGCCAAAGGGACACGTCGCCGAGCCGTACGAGGCTCTGCTCGCCCCAGAAGTCGGCGGCGTGCACGCTGACGACGTCCATCGGCGCCGCCGCGCGGCCGGAATGCTCCCGCCAGGCGTCGAGCCTCTGCTCCTGGGGTACGTCGTCGGTGTGGAAGGCGATGGTCGGCAGCACGTTGTTCTCCCCCTGTTCGCGTACGGGGCGTCCGGCCCGGTACGAGTCTGACGGGCATCCCGCCGGCCGGCCCTCCCCTGTGGGATCGGCAGGCGGGATCCGTCGGTCATCGGCGCACGTCCGCCCCAGCCAGGCTCAACTGCCCTTACCGCACGACGGTTGACGCGGTTGTGCTGTTCCCCGGCACGGGTTGCGGGTCCGTCACGGTGAACGGCGCACCCCGTGCGCGGGCGAGCCGCCCCGTCCGCGCCGAGAGAACGCGGCCGACTGCGACTCGGCATACCGCCGCCACTCACGCCGGGTGCCGCTGGCAGAGTGGTCACCACGCAGGTGCCAGAGGCCGGGCGAACGGAGCGCCCCCGACTGGGGTGGCGGTGACAGCAGTCTCTACAGCTCCCCCCTATCCCGCTAGAGCCATCGGGGAACTGGGAAAAGATGAGGCGTCCCAGGCCCCGGGAACTGCTGGGACGCCTCGCGCACGGGCAGCGTGGGACAGCCCGCAACGGGCGGGCGACCGGTGCCGGGCCAGGCCAGGCCGGCGGAGACGCGTTCACCGCGTTCACCGCGTTCACGCCGTTCACCGAGGCGTACCGGGACGAGGCGCTGAAGCATCCGGGACACACCGGCGCCGCGTACCTGGCCGCCGGCCCGGGTTCGGGGAGAGCACGTCTACGCGGTCGTCCGGTCCGGCCCCCTCGACTTCCACGAGCACGTCCTCGCTGGCCGGCCGGTCGGTGGCCGGGTCACGTCGCCGGTCGCGGCGGACGGCTGGACCCGCTTCCCAAGGGGCCCACTCCAGGCCCAGGCTCTCCTCCAGGTAAACGAAACGGCCTAGCCGACCGCGCTCGCCACAGCGATCGCGGCGAACAGCAGGAGCAGCACAGCCGCCATAATCCGGTTTCTGGTCTTCGGGTCCACCCCATGAGGTTAGGGCCTGTCCGGCGGATCAGGCCGACCCGGGTGTCGGGTACCGTCTCGCTGCTGCCGAGCGGGGTCTGGTGCGTGCAGCTGCAAGGCGGAGGATTGAGGCATCGCGGAGCGTCGGTGATGGACGACAACGCCGAGGGGGTCCCTCCCGCCCGAGCTGAGCGAAGCGAGTTCGAGGGTGGGGGCGTGCGTGCCAGACCCCGCGACCCCAGGCACGATCCGCCGGGGAGGCGCTAGCCGGGTGCGCCCAGGGGCCAGCGCCCGACCACCTCGTACCGGGGGCGTTCGCCCGGGATTCCGCTTGTGGGGAGGTGGCTGCGTACGAGGGTGAGCTCGTCGACCGTCCACGGGGTGCCGTCGAAGGCGTGGAGCTCGGCGGCGTACGGGCGGAGGTCGACGGTCGAGGGTCCGCCACCGTCCCGCCGGGCCGTGCGGCTTCGGGCCAGCGTCAGGTGCGGGGTGAAGCGGCCGACCGGCCCCTCCATCCGCACGTCCGCCTTCCGTGCCGCCGCCGTCGCGCGTTCCGCGAGGCGCCGCAGTACGTCCAGCTCCCCGGCCGCCCCGACCCACAGCTCCCGGTCCCTGAATCGGCCGCCGCCGCGCAGGCCGATCTGGAACGGGTCCGTACGGTGCGCGGCGCGGGCCAGCCGCTCGGTGAGGGCGGGGAGCGTCTCTTCGGGGACCTCCCGCAGGAACGCGAGCGTGAAGTGCCAGTGCTCTCGCTCCATCCAGCGCAGCCGGTCCGCGCCGGGGAGTGCGTGCAGCGTATGGACCTCGGCGGCGAGTTCGGCGATGGCCGGGGCGGGCGGCAGGACAGCGACGAAGAGTCTCACACGTCACTCCTTCCCCGCCCCGGCCGCCCTCAGCCACACTGCCGTCGGACACACGCCGTCGGACACACCGGCGTCAGGCCGTCCTCAGGCCGCCGTAGCCAGCGATTCCCGTTCGCGCGGCACGAACCGCACCTGCGGGGCCCCGCCGCGTATGCGCACGCGCAGCCGCAGGTCGCCGATCCGGGCCAGGATCAGCCCGATGGTCAGCGCGGCCAGCAGCGACACGGCGCCGCCCGCGGCGAAGCCGACCCTGGCTCCGTAGGTGTCGGTGATCCAGCCGACGAGGGGCGCCCCGAGCGGCGTACCGCCGGTGAAGACCATCATGAACAGGCTCATCACCCTGCCCCGCATCGCCGGGTCGGTGGACATCTGCACGCTGGAGTTGGCGACCACGTTCACCGTCAGGCCGAACATGCCCAGCGGCACCAGCAGCGCCGCGAACAGCCAGAAGGACGGTGCGAAGGCGGTCACGATCTCCAGTACGCCGAAGGCCACCGCCGCGGCGACCAGCAGCCGCAGCCGCGAGCTGCCGCGCCGTGCGGCGAGCAGTGCTCCGGACAGGGAGCCGATGGCCATCAGGGTGTTGAGCAGACCGTACGTACTGGCGCCCGAGTCGTAGACGTCGTCCACGAAGGCGGTGAGCCAGATCGGGAAGTTGAAGCCGAACGTGCCGATGAAGCCGACGAGCACGATCGGCCAGATCAGCTCGGGGCGCCCGGCCACATAGCGCAGCCCTTCCCTGAGCTGTCCCTTACCGCGTGGCGTGCGCACCGCCTTGTGCAGTTCGGCGGGGCGCATGAGCGCGAGGCCGATCAGCGGTGCGAGGAAGGACAGGCCGTTGAGCAGGAAGGCGTATCCGCTGCCGACGGCGGTGATCAGCACACCGGCGACGGCGGGGCCGACCAGTCGCGCGGACTGGAAGTTCGCGGAGTTCAGGCTGACCGCGTTGGCCAGTTGGTCGGGGCCGACCAGCTCGGAGACGAAGGTCTGCCGCGCCGGGTTGTCGACGACGGTGATCAGACCGAGGACGAACGCGGTGAGGTAGACATGCCAGGCCTGGACGTGCCCGGCGAGGGTCAGCACGGCGAGCGCGACGCCGGTGACGGCCATCGCGGACTGGGTGAAGAAGAGCGTGCCGCGCTTGGGCAGACGGTCCACGAGGACGCCGCCGTACAGGCCGAACAGCAGCATGGGCAGGAACTGCAGCGCGATGGTGATACCGACGGCCGACGCGGAGCCGGTCAGGGTGAGCACCAGCCAGTCCTGGGCGATGCGCTGCATCCAGGTGCCGGTGTTCGAGACCACCTGCCCGGTGAAGAAGAGCCGGTAGTTCCGGTTCTTCAGCGAGCTGAACATGCTGGGCTTTGCGGGCTCGGCGGGCTTCGTTGAGTCGATGCGGGTGGTGGGATCGGGGGTGTCTGGTCCGGGTGCGGAGTCTGCTCCGGGTCCCGTACTCAAAAAAGTTCGCCTCCTAGGCGGTCGTTGTCACAGGTGTGCGAGCTTCTCCAGGACGGGCGCGGCGGCACGCAGCTTCGCCCACTCGTCCTCGTCCAGGTCCTCGGCCAGTCCGGCCAGCCAGGCGTTGCGCTTGCGGCGGCTCTGCTCGAGCATCGCCTCGGCCGTCTCGGTCTGGCTGACCACCTTCTGGCGGCGGTCATCCGGGTGTGGCTCCAGCCTGACCAGCCCCTTGGCTTCGAGCAGAGCCACGATGCGGGTCATCGACGGCGGCTGCACATGCTCCTTGCGGGCGAGCTCGCCTGGAGTGGCGGAGCCGCAGCGCGCGAGGGTGCCGAGCACCGACATCTCGGTAGGGCTCAGCGACTCGTCGACTCGCTGGTGCTTGAGTCGACGGCTGAGCCGCATGATCGCGGAGCGCAGGGCGTTCACAGCGACAGCGTTGTCGCCATCGGATAGGTCCGGCATGTAGTTAGCGTAACTCATTACCCTGACTAAGGACCAGTCGAATACGCCTCAGTCGATACGACATCCACCAACATCACTCATACGAGTGAGCTGGTTCCGAAAAGTGACGCACCGGCCGCCCCGCCCCCGCGACGCTGAAGCGCATGGCGACCAACGTGGGGACCAACGTGCTCAGCCTGCGAATAGACGGAGAGCTGCTCGACCGGCTCCGCCAGCATGCGGCCAAGCGAGGAATGAACGTCCAGGACTATGTGGTCCGGACGCTCATCCGTGACGACTTCGACGAACGCTTCAAGACAGCGGTCGACGAGACGGAGAAGTTCTACGGCGTGCCTTGACGACCACCCGTTCGCCCCGCGGCCTGCCGCGCGCGCGGCCCTCGTAAGCTGGTCGCATGGCCGGACTCTTCTCGGGACCCATCAAGCACGAGGCACCAGAGCCCCTGGAGGGGCCGGTGGTCCCCACCATCGTGGGCGGCACCATCCTCTGGTTCGTGGTGTTCCTCGCGCAGCTCCCGTTCTACGGCTGGTTCGACGACCGCGACGCCACCTGGTGGGTGTGGACCCCGCTGGCCGGTGCCGGGCTCGGGCTGATCGGCATCTGGTACGTACGCAAGCGCGACGCCGCGATCAAGCGGTCGCTGGCGGCGGAGGCGACGCAGCCGACGCAGACGGCAGAGTCAGCCAAGGGGGCGGAGTCGACCGCGGCCCCCGAGGACGACCCGTCGTAGGGCGCGCGTAGTCCCCAGGTCGGATCTTCGCCCCGGGCACCCCTGATTACCCACCCCTCAGTGGGTAAACGGCGCCCCCGCCCCGTACCGTCAGAGGCATGACGCAGCGGGCAGATCTTGACACCGACGGACCTGAGCCAGGGGGAGGACGGCCGATCAACGCTGGGTCCGAGCTGGACCCCGTACACCCGGCCACCCCGCCGGAGTCCGGCCCCTCCGACCGGGCGCGGCAGGCGACGGCCACCGCCGTGGCTGTCGACCCGCGCGGGCTGACCACGTCCGAGGTCGCTGAGCGCGTCGCGCGCGGCGAGATCAACGACGTACCCGTCCGCAGCAGTCGCTCTATCGGTGAGATCGTCCGCGGCAACGTCTTCACCCGGTTCAACGCCCTGATCGGCGTGCTCTGGGTGATCATGCTGATCGTGGCGCCGATCCAGGACAGCCTGTTCGGCTTCGTGATCGTCGCCAACACCGGCATCGGCATCATCCAGGAACTGCGCGCCAAGAAGACCCTGGACAACCTCGCCGTGATCGGCGAGGCCAAGCCGACGGTCCGCCGCGACGGTATCGCCGCCGAGATCTCCACCTCCGAGATCGTGCTCGGCGACCTCATCGAGATCGGGCCAGGCGACAAGATCGTCGTCGATGGCGCGGTGGTCGAGGCGGACGGCCTGGAGATCGACGAGTCGCTGCTCACCGGCGAGGCCGACCCGGTCCTGAAGAAGCCCGGCGACCCGGTGATGTCCGGCTCGTTCGTGGTCGCGGGCGGCGGCGCCTTCACCGCCACCAAGGTCGGCCGCGAGGCCTACGCCGCGCAGCTCGCCGAGGAGGCGTCCCGCTTCACGCTGGTCCACTCCGAGCTGCGCTCCGGTATCTCCACCATCCTGAAGTACGTCACCTGGCTGATGATCCCGACCTCGATCGGCCTGGTCATCAGCCAGCTCGTGGTCAAGGACGACAACTTCAAGGAGTCCATCGCCTACACCGTCGGCGGCATCGTCCCGATGATCCCCGAGGGTCTGGTGCTGCTCACCTCGGTGGCCTTCGCGATCGGCGTCATCCGGCTCGGCCGGAAGCAGTGCCTGGTGCAGGAGCTGCCCGCCATCGAGGGCCTCGCGCGCGTGGACATCGTCTGCCTCGACAAGACCGGCACCCTCACCGAGGGCGGCATGGACGTCACCGAGCTGCGCCTGCTGAACGGCGCGGACGACGGCTACGTACGCAAGGTGCTCGGCGCGCTCGGCGAGTCCGACCCCCGGCCCAACGCGTCGCTCCAGGCGATCATCGACAGGTACCCGGACAGCGAGGAGTGGCGCTGCACCGAGTCGCTGCCCTTTTCCTCCGCCCGCAAGTACAGCGGCGCCTCCTTCAGCGAGGGCGACGGCGAGAACTCCACCTGGCTGCTCGGCGCCCCGGACGTCCTGCTCCCGACCGGCGACCCGACCCTCACCGAGATCGACCACCTCAACGAGCAGGGCCTGCGCGTCCTGCTCCTCGCCCGCGCGGCCAAGGACCTGGACGCCGCCACCGTCGCCCAGGGCGCGCAGGCCACCGCGCTGGTCGTCCTGGAGCAGCGGCTGCGGCCCGACGCGGCGGACACCCTGCGCTACTTCGAGGAGCAGGACGTCGCCGCGAAGGTGATCTCCGGTGACAACGCGGTGTCCGTCGGCGCGGTCGCGGCCAAGCTCCAACTGCCCGGCGCCGAGAACACCGTGGACGCTCGTAAGCTACCCAACGACCAGGGCGAGATGGCCAAGGCCCTGGAAGGCAACGCGGTGTTCGGCCGGGTCACCCCGCAGCAGAAGCGGGACATGGTCGGTGCGTTGCAGTCCAAGGGGCACACGGTCGCGATGACCGGTGACGGCGTCAACGACGTACTGGCGCTGAAGGACGCCGACATCGGTGTCTCGATGGGCTCCGGATCGGAGGCCACGCGCGCGGTGGCGCAGATCGTGTTGCTGAACAACAGCTTCGCGACGCTGCCCTCGGTCGTCGCGGAGGGCCGCCGGGTCATCGGCAACATCACGCGTGTGGCGACGCTCTTCCTGGTCAAGACCGTCTACTCGGTGCTGCTCGCGCTGCTGGTGGTCTGCACCCAGGTCGAGTACCTCTTCCTCCCCCGCCACCTCACCCTCCTCTCCACCCTCACCATCGGCGTCCCGGCCTTCTTCCTGGCGCTCGCGCCCAACAAGGAGCGCGCACAGCCGCACTTCGTGCGCAGAGTGATGCGGTACGCGATCCCCGGTGGCGCGATCGCCGCTCTCGCCACCTTCGCCACGTACTTGCTGGCCCGCCACCACTACGTCGGCCCTGGCGCACGCGAGGCCGAGACCAGCGCGGCCACCCTGACCCTGTTCCTGATCGCGATCTGGGTCCTGGCGATCATCGCGCGCCCGTACACCTGGTGGCGGATCGCGCTGATCGGCACTATGGGTGCCGGGTTCCTGTTGGTGATGGTCGTGCCCTGGCTTCAGGAGTTCTTCAAGCTGCAGCTCGTCGGGGCGACGATGCCGTGGGCGGCGGTGGGTATCGCGGCGGTCGCGGCGCTGGGGATCGAGGTCGCGTTCCGGGCGGTGGATCGGCGGGTCCCGGCGTAGGGCGGGCCCCTGCGTAAGTCGGGTCCCAGCGTAGAGGGCGCGGTGTCGGCGGCGTCGGGCGCGTGGGGGGTGCGACGCCGCTGCGTCTCTTTGGGCGTGATCCCTCGTTGGGCTCCGTGGGCATCGAGCGATGCCGGGAACGGAGATCCCCGTGCGACTGACCGACATCCACCACTGCGACGTCCGGCCCGGCAGGCTCGTGGAGTGGACGCTGCATCCGTCGACCGTCGAGGCGGCGGCCGGTTTGCCGGAAGATTCCCGGCCGCCCGCCTATGTGCAGGAGTCGCACATCCGGACGTCGCGTTCCGTACGCGAGGACGGCCTGTTCGTGCCGACCTGGCTCGGCGCGGCGTTCGACATCCACGGGCCGGTGGAGACCGAGGCCCTCCAGGAGGCGCTGCGGGCCTGGACCCTTCGGCACGAGACGCTGCGCAGCGGCTTTCGCTGGATCGGCGACGAGATGCGGCGTTTCACGCTGGACGTGGACGCCGTCGCCCTGCACCGCGAGGACGTCGGCGACTTCGGCGACGCCACGACGCTGACCCGGTACCTGGAGGATCGTTTCGACGTCGCGGCGGACGCCCTCAGCTGGCCGAACTTCATCTACGCGGCGGTCCTCAGGGAGGACGGCGCGAGCGTCTACATGGCGTTCGACCACAGCAACGTCGACGCGTACTCGATCTACCGCATGCCCGCCGAGATCCACGAACTGTACGAGGCCGCCCGCCAAGGCCACGCCGTGGAGACGCCACCGGTCGCCAGCTACGTCGACTTCTGCGCGACCGAGCGGACGAACGCCGATCAGATCGACGACACGCACACGATCGTCGCGCGCTGGCGTGAGTTCGTCGCCGCGTGCGACGGCACGCTGCCGCCCTTCCCTGTCGACCTCGGCCTCGATCCCGAAGGGCCGCTGCCCACCCAGAAGATGATGCGCGACATGCTCGTGGACGACGCCGACGCGGCGGCCTTCGAGGCGTACTGCCGCCCGTACGGCGGCAGCCCGGTCGGCATCCTCGCCGCCACCGCTCGCATCGTCCACGAGGTCGGCGGGCAGCAGGTGTACCGCACCGTCGTGCCCTTCCACACCCGGGCGAAGTCCGCGTCGATGGACTCGGTGGGCTGGTACGTGGGCGGCGCCCCGATCGAGGTGCCCGTCGCGGGGGCGCCGGATTTCGACGGCGCGCTGGAGACGGTCCGCGTCGAACTGCGCAAGAACCGGCGGCTGTCCCGGATCCCCATCGCCCGCGTGCTGCGCCTGCTGGGCCACGACTTCCGGCCCACGTCTCCGGACCTGTTCTCCATCGTGTCGTTCGTGGACACGCGCGGCATTCCCGAATCGGAACGCTGGCTGGACATGAAGGCGTACGCGCTGCTCCGGGTCTCGTACGGCGACCAGGTGTGCGTCTGGCTCACCCGCAACCATGAGGGCCTGCACCTGTGCTGCCGCTACCCGGACACGCCCGCCGCCCACAAGAACATGCGACGCTACGTCGAAGAACTACGCGCCCTCGTCATCTCGGTGGCCCGGACCACCGCCGCCGTGCCCACCCGCTGAGGGGAGCTAGTGCGGGCTAGTGCGGGCTAGTGCGTGCGGGCTGGTGCGGGGCTAGTAGGGCACCGTGTCGCACCAGGTTTCCGCCCAGGCGGAGGGGCCGTGTTCGTTGGCCGCGCGTACGGTGACGCAGATCTCGTCGCCGGAGAAGGGGCCCTTGATGGTGTAGGTGGTGTTGCCGGTGGAGTAGGTGGTGTCGACGTTCTTCTCGGTGAAGTTGCTGCCCTTGTTGGTGTAGCGGATGTCGTACCGGGTGGCTCGGTCGATCGCTGACCAGCTCACCTTGATCGGCATGTCGCACGCGCCGATGCAGGAGTTGGTGTACGCAAGCTTGTAGCCCTTCATCGCGGGCGGCGGCGTGCCGGAGGACGAGTCGCCGGAGCCGGACGAGCCACCGGAGTCGGACGAGCCATCGGAGCCGGACGAACCTCCGTCGTCCGAGCCGTCCGACGAGCCGGACTTGCCGCCGCTGTCAGAGTCGCTGTCGGAGTCGTTGTCGCCGCCGGATGAGTCGCCGCCGCTGTCCGTGGCCTGCTTCTCCGAACCGCCCCCGGTCTCCTGGGACTTCGGCTTGTCCGGCCCGCCCTCGTCGTCGTCCTGGGACTTCTTCTCGTCCTGGGCCTTCTCCTCGTCGTCCTGCTTCTTCTTGTCGTCCTCGGCCTTGGTGTCTTTCTCTTCCTTGGAGGGTGAGCTGCTGGGATTGCTCGGTGAGTCGCTGGTGCCAGGTGCGGGGCTCGCGCTGCTGCCTGGCGGGTGGGCCCGCGTGCCGTCCCCGCCGCCGCCCCCGAAGGGGTCGAGCATGGCGACCGTGCCGCCGCCGACGGTGATGACGGCGACGATGGGCAGCGCGATGAGCGTGCGGCGCCGACGGGGGCTGCGTTCTTGCTCTCGTTTTCGCGTGGTGGAGCCGTTGCCCGGCGGGGTGGCTTCGGGGGGCCCGTCCTTCGGTCGCAGCGTTACGGTCGCCAGGTCCACGGGCTGTTCCCGTACCGGCTCTTCCCGCAGCGGCGGCGCCGCCTCGGCGTCGAGCAGCCGTGCGGACTGCCGCGCGAGGTGGGCGACGACACCGGCGGGCAGCCAGGCGCCGCGCCCGGCGGGGGCACCCGTGCGCGCGGGGTCCTCCAGCAGTTCGTCGACGCCCGGCCGTCCGTCGATGTCCTTCGTGAGGCAGCGGGCTATGAGCGCGCGCAGCGCGTCGTCCTCGACGCGCGTCAGGTCGGGCTCGCCCTCCACGATCTGGAACATCACGGCGTGCTGGTTGCTGGCCCCCTGCCCGAACGGCAGTTGACCGGTCGCCGCGTAGGTCAGTACGCATCCGAGGGTGAACACGTCGCTCTTGGCCCCAGCGCGCTGTCCGCGCACCTGCTCCGGCGACATGAAGCCGGGGGAGCCGACGGCCATCCCCGTACTGGTCAGCAGGGACTCGACGGACGTCTCTAGCGCCCGTGCGATCCCGAAGTCGATGACCTTCGTGCCGTCCACGGTGAGCATCACGTTGGACGGCTTCAGGTCGCGGTGCACGATCCCGGCGCCGTGGATGTCCTTGAGCGCCCGGAGTAGTCCGTCGGCGAGGGCGTGCAGGGACGTGGTCGGCAACGGTCCGTGCCGCCGCACCACTTGTTCAAGCGAGAGCCCGGGAACGTACCCGGTGGCGACCCACGGGGGTTCGTCGCCCGGACCCGCGTCCAGCACCGGAGCCGTGTACCGCTCCCCGACCTTCCGCGCCGCCTCGATCTCGCGCCGGAAGCGCGCCCTGAACTGCTCGTCGGATACGTGCTCCTCGTGGACCACCTTCACGGCTACGGTCCGCCCGCTGTCCGACCGCGCGAGGAACACCCGCCCCATGCCACCGGCACCCAGCCGACCGAGCAGCAGATACGGCCCGATGCGGGCGGGGTCGCTCACCGCGAGCGGCTTGATACCCCCGTCGACGCTGTCGTCCCGTTCGTTCTGCTTCTCGCGGTCGTTTCGTTCGCCGCGCCCATCCCCGCCCGTACCGCCCATGATGGTGTGAATCCCCCGGCTCTTCTCCGCCTGGTCAACGGAGTAACTCGAACGAGAATAGGCGTTGTTGATGTGCCCGGTGCGGGTGAGGTCGTGGGGTACGGGCGGGACGCTCAGGCTAGTACGCCCCGCGCGGCCGTTCCGTCCGGCCAGGTCCAGCCCGCGACGAGGCGTCCGGACGGGTTCCCCGTGGCTTCCGTCGGTCGCAGGACGCGGTTGATCCGCACGTCGAGCCCGTCGTCGGGGTCGGTGTCGTGCGCGGTGGCGGTGGCGGTGGCGGTGACCGTGACGGTTGGGTCAGGGGTGTCGCTCTCGTTTTGGTGCTGCGGTATCGCCTCGCCGCGCAGGAGGGCGCGCAACCGCGCCCTCACCACCGGGTCCTGGAGGCCGTCGTAGATCCACCGGGTGCCGAGCACCCCGTGCTCGGAGGTGCCGATCAGCGCCTCGTCGGGGGCGTCCGCGAGTGCCGTACCGCGGTAGGCCATCGGCACCAGATACGCCACCGGCCCGGGCGCGCCGGAATCCACCACCACCATGAACTCGATCCCGACCGCGCCCTCCGGATCGTCCAGCCGGAAGCCACCGGCCCTGACCAGTTCCGTCGCCTGCGCGTCGCCCACGTACCAACTCTGCTTCGGCAGCCAGTCGGTGAGCAGCTCCAGCTTGGTGGGCGTCATCGTGGTGCGGTGGATGGTGCTCATGCCAGCTTCCTCACGTCACATAGGCCTGGACCGCCCTGCGGCGGAATGTGCGTTCGAATCTATAGGAACGGCCGCACGCATGCCTTGGACTCTTAGGTTGGCGCGATGTATTGACGCCTGTCATGTCCACACTTACTTTCAAGTCAGTTACTGGTTGGTAGATCAACTATGCGCAACTCGCGGAAGGGCGGGCGCAATGTCTCGTATCTCACCGAAAGCCGTCGGCGTTCTGCTGAGCGCGCTGGCCGTCACCGGGCTGGCGACCAGCCCCGCCAGCGCAGCCCAGGGGCTCGTCGATGGAACGATCGGCGCCGAAGGCCGGTCCTGTAGTTGGACCGACGGCGCCACCAGCGACACCGCCCCCAACACGCTGACGGTGGACAACACCACCATCAATCAGCCCGGCGGCAACCTGAACTGCACCGGTTCCACCACCGCGTCACTGAACAACGACCCGACCGTGACGTTCGACGACACGAACGGCACGGCGAGCACGGACCTGTTGGACATCTCCGTCACGCAATACGGCGTGACGTGCCGCTACCGGGCGTCGGACGTCACAGCTGAGCGCGACGGCGACACCCGCACCTACACGGCCACCGCCGAAATCCCGCTGTACGAGGGCAGTTTCTTCTGCCCCAACCCGGCGTCGGTGACCGCCACGTTCATCTTCCACTGAGGCAGACGCGCGGGACGTCGGTCGAGGACGCCGGTCGAGAACGTCAGTCGAACCAGCGGTCCCGCGCCAGCTCCCCCGTACGGGACGGGTCCTCCAGCAGCGCCGCGACCTCGAAGCGGCGCGGCCACTGGGCCGTGGCCCACGCCAGGCCCGCCGCGACGCCCTCCAGCGTCGCGGCGTGCACCGTGCCGTCCGGCGTCCGGCGCCAGTCGAGGTCGCCCAGCTCCTCGTGTTCGCGGTACGTCGCCGGGGTGGCGGGCCCGAGCAGGGCGCGGACCGAGTCCGGGACCGCCCGCTCCACACCCTCGTCCGGCACGTCCGCCCCGGACCCCACCTCGCTGAGCCGCCGCACCTGGAACAGTTCCGCCAACTCCGCCGCGCGGGCGGGCCGCACCGGCAGCAGCGCGAGACCCGCGGCCAGCGGGAGCAGGTCGGGCGCGTCGGCGACGACCGCGTCCGCCGCGTCCACCACCCGCACCTCCCCGTCGACGACCGCCCGCAACTCATCCGGCAACGTCACCTGCTCCGGGTCGAGGTCGGCCAGCGCGCCGTACAGGGCGTGGAGTTGGGCGGCGCTGACGTCGCACTCGGGGTCGGCCAGCCGCTCCAGCAGCTCGGCCGCGCCGCCGGGCTCGTCCAGCAGGGCCGCCACCGAGGTGCGTACGCCCAGGGCCCGCAGCACCTGCTCGTCGTCGAACCCGGCCGCGTCCACCTCCTCGTAGAGCCCGGCCAGCAGCGGGTCACCACCCGTGGCCCGCAGCCCGGCGGGACGGCGTCCGTCCAGGACCGGGTGGCCGCGCAGCCACCAGGCGGTGTACGGGCGTACGGACTCGGTCGTGCCGTCGGGCAGCAGGACCCGTACCGGCTGGGTCAGCGCGTCCCGCAGCGGCGGCTGGGACAGCAGGGCGAGCGCCTGCGGCCAGCGGTCGTCGTCGACCAGGTCCAGGTCCCGTACGGCGACCAGCTCGGTGGCGACGGGCGGCACGGGCGTGTCCGGGAGCTGATCGAGCAGGTCCTCGCTCCATACGTCGACGGCGTCCAGCAGGCCCACGTCGTCCGGCTCGGCGAAGTCGCCGTCCCTCGGCTCCAGTTCGTCCGGGTCGAGGACGACGTCACTGGCCCGCACCAGGGCGAAGTTGGCCAGCACCCCACACGCGGCGAGCGGCTGCTCACCCCACTGCTCGGCCAACTCGCCGTCCACCTCGGCGAGTTCGCCCTCGCGCATGACCTGCGCGAAGGGGCTTCCGGGCAGCACCAGTTCACCGGCGGGAGCCAGCTCGCCGTCCTCGTCCGGCAGCGCGAGCGCACCAAGCCAGGGCTCGTCACCGGGCTCAAGTCCGGCCTCTCGTACGAGCGTCAGCACCACGCGCGCCAGCTCGTCGCCGTCCAGCGCGTCCTCGTCCCACACGTCGTCGTCCAGCGAGGCGGCGACGGCGGCCCGCACCTGGGGCGTACGGAGCACGGCGCGCGGGGTCGCGGGCAGCGCGCCCAGCTTCTCCAGCAAGGGGTGGGCGGCATCCGCGTGCGCGACCTTCAGGCCCAGCCGGGCCAGGTTTTCGAGGTGGCCGCTCTCGGGGGTGTCGGCACCGGGCAGCAGCACCTGCCGGGGCCCGATGGTGGTCCGCCCGTCAGCGAGCGGCACCGGCAGTCCGGTCAGCCGGTCCGGGTCGACCCCGGCCAGGGACTCGTACAGCCGCCACCACCAGCCGGGGTCCCGCTCCAGACCGGCGAGCCGGTCGACGGCGTCCTGTAGCGGCACCCGCGCGACCCCGAGGGTACGCAGCTCGACGCGCCGCTCAAGTCCGGCGGGCAGCAACGTCGGCAGCACCTCCGCCAGCACCCGTACAGTGTCGGCACCGGCCCCTTCGACGATCTCGGCCTCGAACGGCCGCAGCGCGAGCGGCCGTTCTCCCCGTACCGCCGCGTCGTCACCGCCATCGCCATCGCCGCCGCCGTCTTCGCTATCGCCGCCGTCGTACTCCTCCGTGCCGGGGAGGGCGGGCAGCAGGAACGGCGTACGCGGCAGCCGCTCCAGGACCGCCGCGCGCAGCGCGCCGTCCAGCGCGGCCTGGCCCAGCGCCCCCGGCACCAGGTCGACGGTCCCGATCGTGGGCGGCCGCCAGTCGGCCAGCAGCCCGCTGTAGAGCTCGGCGGCGCGCTGGACCAGGAAGTCGGTCAGCGGCCCCGGGGCGACATGCCGCCGGGCGGCGTCCATCGGGAACGAGCCGATCAGCAGCGCGGGCATCCCGAGCGGCTCATCGCTCGGCGTCGGAGCGTGCACCACGGCCCCGGTACGAGGGCGGGCCGGGGCCCCGTCCCCCTCCACCGGAACAGCCCAGGTGACCGACCAGTACGGCCGCAGCCGCTCCTCGACGGGCCGCCCCTCAAGCAAGGCACGCTCCAGCGGCCCACCCCCACGGGCGATCCGCCACCGCGTCACGCCGTCCCGGCTGTCCTCCACCCGAACGCGCTCGCGCCCCTCGTCGACGCGCCGAAGGGTCCGGACACCGTCACCGTCCCCGTCCCCCGTCTCAATGACCACCTCAGCAAGCCCTGGAAGGGCCAGCAGCAGCGCGTCATCGACCCCCATGAGCAACCGCTCGGCCAGCGCCTCAGCGGCGGCATCACGCAGCGGCAGAATCACCACGGTGTCGTACGACTCCGGGGCGGTACCCTCCGCCGCCAACGGCAGCCGCAACAGCGGCACATGCCCGTCGCGACGACGTAGCTCGTCCGCCAGCCCGGGACTGGACCCCGCGGCCTGACGCGCCAGCTCCCTCGCCTCAGCCAACGAGAACCGCACACCACCCGAACGCCCCACCACCGCGGGCTCATCACTCACCGCGAGCACCGCGGCGAACCCGACCCCGAACCGCCCCACGGACGCCTCGTGCCCCTCCCGCTTGGCGGAGGCCCGCAGCGTGCTCAGCGACTCGACCCCGGCCGCGTCGAGCGGCGCCCCCGTGTTGGCGGCGACCAGCACCCCGTCGCGCAGCGTCAGGCGCAGCCGTCCCGGCACACCCGAGCGGGCCGCAGCGTCGGCCGCGTTCTGCGCCAGCTCCACCACCAGCCGGTCCCGGTACCCGCCCAGCGCCAGGTCCTCCTCGGCGTTGGCGTCCTCCCGGAACCGGGCCGGGGCGGTGCTCCACGCGTCGAGCACCGCCCGGCGCAGACGCGCGGTACCGAAGGGATCGGTCCCTTCGGGGGCGGGCCGCACGAATTTGCTCACGGGGTTCTGCCTTTCTCACGACGACTGCCGCCCGAAGGTACCGCGTCACCCCACGGCCAACGGCGGCGGAGCCAGTGGACTGGCTTCGCCGCCGTGTGGCATACGCGGTGCTCTCACTCCTCGGGGCAGCTCACGCGCGGGTTCCACTCGGCGAACTTGCCGTTCGGGTTGGACTTGTACAGCCAGACATGCAGGTCGTAGTGGACAGGCATGCCCGGGAAGTGGCCGGGCATCGGTCCGTCGAAGGGCTGGTTGAACAGCGTCGGGCGGTCGTCGTCCGTGCCGAGGTCCTGGTCGGCGTCGTAGACCAGGTACTCCACGGCCACCAGCTTCCGCTTGCCGTTCTTCTCCTCGTACAGCAGTGCCGCGGGCTTGGCCGGATCGAGCGAACCGATGTTGGCCTCGTTGATGTAGTGGAAGCCCATGCCGCCTTCGGGAGACTCGACACACACCGCGTCGGGAACGAAGCCGTCCTTCAGGGCGAGCGGCTCATAGTGGTACTTGGCGGTCCCGGCGATGGCCCGAGCGAGCTCGACGGAGACCTTGCCAGCGTCCTTCGGGTCACCATCACCCGCGTGGGCGGGGGCGGCGGTGAGGGTCATCGAGGTGAGGGCCGCGAGTGCGAGGCCAGCTATGAGGGGTCGTACGGTCATCCGAGGTGACTCCTTGCTTGAGGGCGCGGGGCGCCGAGGCTGACGGGGCCCTCCCCTGGCCCACGGCAGCAGCCTCTCCGCCACCCGCTCCCTCCGCACACGGAGTGCGTCGTTCGGCTGAACCACCCGACATGCGGGTGCGGGGACACCCGACAAGACTGGTCTTATGACAGTCAAGGCATTCCTCGAAGGCGGACCGGACGATCTCCCCGAGCGCATCGTCCCGATCACCCCGCCGGGAAACGAGCTGAAGATCCTGCACCGCGGCGGCTACGAGCACTTCAAGGCCACCCCACGCCACACGGACACGGCAAAGGGACGCCTGGTCGTCTTCGAATGGTGGGAGCGCACAGAAATCGCCGAATAACCCCCACCCCGCAACACCCGCAGCACCCCGCAGCACCCCGCAGTGATCAGCAGGCCGTCATGGGCAGGCCGTCACGGGCAGGCCGCCTTGGGTCACTAAGAGTGACCCAGGTCCTCCGCGGCGCCCGCCGCGTCCACCGACCCAGCGTCCGTCGGCGGCCGGAGCGGCATCAGGTCGACCTGCATCGAGTCGAAGACATGCGGCGCCGGACGCGGCGGCTTCGGCATGACCGCCGCCTCGGAGTGCCCCCCACAGCCGTACGCCAGCGACACGACCCGCCCGTCCGCCGGACTGAACTCGTTGCCGCAGACGCCGAAGGCCTGCCTGAGCGACCCGGCCATCGGCACCAGGAACCCGCACGAGACGCAGCTCGCGGGCGCGGCCTGGGCCATCGGGGTCTTGGCGCCGAACTGCTCGTCCCAGCGGTCGGCGGCGATGTGCAGCCCGTACCGGGAGAGGACGCGCGCCCGGCGCATGCCCAGCTCCTCGGCGACCGCCGAGATGGAGCCCCGGACCGGGGCGATCGGCAGCTCGGCGGGTGGTCCGCCGGTCAGCTCCGCGTCCTCCGCCTCGACCAGCTCGGCCATCTCATCGGAGACCGCGGAGTTCGGCGGCGGAACATCCTCGCCGGTGAACCCGGGCTCAAGCCGCAGATCCTCCGCGTCCGTGGGCAGCAGATCGCCGGGCCCCATGTCACCCGGCCGCAGCCGCTCGCTCCACGGCACCCACTCGGGCGCGAGCAGCGCGTCGGCGCCCGGCAGCAGCACCGTTTCGTCAAGGGTGACGACCTTGGCCCGGGACGCGCGGGCCACGGTCACCGCCCAGCGCCAGCCCCGGTAGCCCATGTCCTGGCACTCGAAGAGGTGGGTGACGACCCGGTCGCCCTCCCAGACGGCGTCGACGTGTTCGCCGACGACTCCGGGCGCGGCGGCCTCTTCGGCCGCGGCCCTTGCCAGCTCGACCGCCTCGGCGCACAGGCGGTCGGGGGTGCGGCTTCGCGTTGTCGCTGCGCTCACAGGTATCGCTTCTCTCCTACGCCGTCACGAGTGCGCCTTCACCTGCTACGGGGCACGGACGGAGCGGACCGGTGGGCCGCGTCGACGTCCGCGCCCGGTCACTCTCGGGCGCGCCTACGCCATCCATTCTGCGGGATCGCGAAGAGGCGCGCGGCCAAGAACAACCGCCGCGGGCGCGCTACGCACGCTACCTCTTCCACGCGCCGAGGCCCACATCAAGGTCAGGGGAACCGGGTAGGTGCGTCGGTGAAGACGTCGCCAGGAAGTCGCCAGGACGGCGCCAGGACGGCGCCAAGACGGCGCGGGCGACCCGTACGCCACCCTCGGTAAAGACCCGTACGCCACCCGGTGAAGATCGGTGAACAGATGACAACCAGGCGTCAGGACGGCCCCGGTGTGGCTGGTGTTGGGGCACTATGACGGGGTGACCACGGCAAAGTCGTCGCAGAACCCGGGCGCGCTGCGCAAAGCAGCCCGCGCCGTGGGGCGCGCTCTGCACCTGCCGTTCACCGGGACCGCGAAGGGCATCAGACGGGCTACCCACGCGCACGGCGCGGGCGAGTCGGGCCTGGGCAAGCTGATCGAGCTGCACGGCGTGAACGGCGCGGGCGACGTCATGGTCACCGTCGCCCTGGCGTCCACGGTGTTCTTCTCCGTACCGACGGACGAGGCGCGCGGCCGGGTCGCCCTCTATCTGGCGATCACCATGGCCCCGTTCACTCTGCTGGCCCCGGTGATCGGTCCGCTCCTGGACCGTATTCCGCACGGCCGTCGCGCGGCGATGGCGGGTTCGATGCTGGCCAGGGCGCTGCTCGCGCTCACTCTGTCGGGTGCGGTCGCGACCGGCAGTATCGAGCTGTACCCGGCCGCGCTCGCGGTGCTGGTGTCATCGAAGGCGTACGGCGTCGTCCGCAGCGCCGTCGTCCCGCGGCTGCTGCCGCCGCGCTTCTCGCTGGTCAAGGCGAACTCCCGGGTGACGCTCGGCGGGCTGCTGGCCACCGGTATCGCGGCGCCGGCGGCTGTCGGGCTGCATCGGATCGGCCCGGAGTGGCCGCTGTACGGCGCCTTCGTGCTCTTCGTCACCGGGGCGTTCCTGTCGTTCACGCTGCCGCACAAGGTGGACTCGGCGAAGGGTGAGCGCCGGGCGCTGCTCGCCGCGGACGCGGAGCACGTCCATGTGCATCTGCCGGGTACCCCGAAGGAGCCCCGCAAGATCGGGCTGCGGACGGTCGGCCCGTCGGTGACCCATGGACTGGTCGCCAACGCGACCCTGCGCTGTCTGTCCGGCTTCCTGATCTTCTTCCTCGCGTTCCTGCTCCGTGAGGATCCGCTGGGGGACCAGAGCGCCGCGGTGTCCCTGGCCATCGTCGGCGTCGCGGCGGGGGTCGGGAACGCGATCGGTACGGCGGTCGGCGCGGCGCTCAGGGCCCGTGCGCCGGAGCTGATCATCGTCGTGGTGGTGGGGTTCGTGCTGGCCATGGCGATCGCCGCGGCGTCCCTGTACGGCGCGGTGGTGGTCGGCCTGCTCGGGGCGTCCGCTGGCTTCGCCCAGGCGTTGGCCAAGCTGTCGCTGGACGCGGTGATCCAGCGGGACGTGCCCGAGCTCGTCCGTACGTCCGCGTTCGCTCGCTCCGAGACGATCCTGCAGATGTCCTGGGTGGTCGGTGGCGCCATCGGGATCGCGCTGCCGCTGCACGGCGGTGTGGGGCTGGCGGTGGGCGCGGGCATCGTGGCCCTCGGCTGGCTGACGACCGTACGCGGACTGCTCGCCGCCGCCAGACGGGGCGCGTCGCACCCCCGCGTGGCATGACGGCCGTCGCCTCCCGATAGCCTTCGGGTCATGACCTTCCTGCTCGCGGCCAAGGGCCGCCGCACCGCCGCTGCCCTCGGTGCCGTGTCCGCCGGACTCCTCGTGCTGTCGGCCTGTGGTGACAAGCCGACGCCCATGACGACGGTGACGTTCGGGGACAACACGGTGAGCTCTGAGGCCACCTGTTACGACGACGGCGACAAGGGCCTCGACCGGGTGAAGGCCAAGGAGTGCGCCCTGAAGAAGTCCAACAAGTCCATCAAGGTGACCACCGGCGAGACGATGCGCATCGGTGTGGACCCGAGTGTCTCCAAGACCGGCTGGACCCTGTGGGTCAACGGTCAGGAGGTCTTCCAGGGCGACCCGTTCAAGAAGACCTACCGCAGCTTCCAGAACATCGACGTGTTCGCGGCCCCGCAGGGCGAGACGGCGCCGGACAAGCTCTACATCAGCGTCGTGGAGACGTCGGCCGCCAAGGAAGGCGAGCCGGGCAAGATCAAGGGCGTCTGGAACTACAAGCTCGTCAACGAAGACGCCTGACGTCCCGGTACATGCCGGTGACATCCCGGGAGCGCGGCCGATGCGCGTACTAGTGGTGACCGCGGTGTCCGCTGAGGCGGACGCCGTCGCCGCGGGCCTGCCGGAGCGCGGGCCCGGTCCGGTCGAGGTCGGAGTCGGGGTCGAGGCCGGGGTCGAGGTCGGAGTCGGGGTCGAGGTCGAGCTGCTGGTTGCGGGTGTCGGACCAGCGGCGGCCGCGGCCGGTACGGCGGGCGCCCTGACCGCCGCCGCGCTCGCGGGCGAGCCGTACGACCTGGTGGTCTCGGCCGGAATCGGCGGGGGCTTCCAGCCCGACGCGCCGGTCGGGACCCTGGTCGTCGCCGACGCGATCATCGCGGCCGATCTGGGTGCCGAGACCGCCGACGGGTTCGTCCCGGTCACCGAGCTCGGTTTCGGGACGGTCGAGCACCGGCCGCCCCCCGCGCTCGTACGGGCCGCCGCGGCGGCCACCGGCGCCCGCGTGGGCACCGTACTCACCGTCTCCACCGTGACCGGCTCCGCCGAGCGGGCCGCGCTGCTCAGGGCCCGGCACCCGGGTGCCGTCGCCGAGGCGATGGAGGGCTTCGGAGTCGCCGAGGCGGCCGCCGCGCGGGGTTGTCCGGTACTGGAGCTGCGGGCGGTCTCCAACCCGGTGGGCCCGCGCGACCGCGCGGCCTGGCGGATCGGGGACGCGCTCACCGCGCTCACCGCGGCGACCGCCAGGCTCGTCCCCGTACTCAACCCCGTACTGGACCCCGTACTGGACCCTGTGGAGAACCGCGAACGGCCGAGGGAGACGCCATGACGCTGCGCATCGCCTACTCGCCCTGCCCCAACGACACCTTCGTCTTCCACGCCTGGGCGCACGGTCTGGTGCCCGGCGCGCCGGAGCTGGACGTGACCTTCGCCGACATCGACGTCACCAACGGCATGGCCGAACGCGGCGAGCTGGACGTGCTGAAGGTCTCCTACGCCGTTCTGCCGTACGTCCTGGACGAGTACGCCCTGCTCCCCTGCGGCGGCGCGCTGGGCCGCGGCTGTGGCCCGCTCGTCCTCACGCGCGAACCCGGCATGGATCTGGCGGGCAGGACCGTCGCCGTGCCGAGCGAGCGGTCGACCGCGTATCTGCTGTTCCGGCTGTGGGCCGCGGACACGCTGGAGGCGGGCGTCGGGAACGTCGTCGTGATGCCGTTCCACGAGATCATGCCCGCCGTACGGGACGGCCGGGTGGACGCCGGACTGGTCATCCACGAGGCGCGGTTCACTTACCAGGAGTACGGGCTGCACTGCCTGGCGGACATGGGCGCGCACTGGGAGCGGACGACCGGGCTGCCGATCCCGCTCGGCGCGATCATCGCCAAGCGGTCGCTGGGCGAGGCGACGCTGAAGTCCCTGGCCGACGCCGCGCGCACGTCCGTACGGATGGCCTGGGACGACCCCGAGGCGTCCCGCGCGTATGTGCTGCGGCATGCCCAGGAGATGGACCCGGCCGTCGCCAACCAGCACATCGGGCTCTATGTGAACGAGTTCACCGCCGACCTCGGCGAGACCGGCTACGCGGCGGTACGGGGACTGCTGACGCGCGCGGCGGCCGAGGGGCTCGTACCGCCCCTCGGCCGTGACGCGCTCAGGCTTCTCTAGACGTCCGTTTTCTCTAGACGTCCAGTTTCTCTAGACGTCCAGCTGGTCCGCCACCGCCCGCAGCATTCCGGCGATCTGGGCGCCGTGCGCCTTGTCGGGGTAGCGGCCGCGCTCCAGTTGCTGTGCGACGCCCTCCAGGAGCGTCGTCAGGTCCTGGACAATCGAGGCGAGTTCGTCCGGCTTGCGGCGCTGGGCGGCCGCCACGGACGGCGTGGGGTCGAGGATCGTCACAGACAGCGCCTGGTCACCGCGTTGGCCCGCGACGACGCCAAACTCGACGCGCTGGCCGGGCTTGAGCGCGTCCACTCCCGTGGGCAGCACCGACGAGTGAACGAAGACGTCACCGCCGTCGTCGCGGGAGAGGAAGCCGAAGCCCTTCTCACTGTTGAACCACTTGACCTTGCCGGTAGGCACGTCTGTCCTCGTCCTCGTACTCGTCGGTCCGATGCCGGGTCCCCCGGGACTTCCGGGCTCAAACGGCTCTGGATAGCACTACAGCGGGCCGACTGACCCGCCACCACCAAGACTATTGGTCCATGAGCCGGTGACAAGACGTCCCCGTCTGGTTCCTGCCCGCAGGGAACTACCCTGGTCGGGTGAGCGACACACCTAAAGCCGCGGGTGACCGGCTGGTCCGCATCGGCGCGATCGTCTTCTTCGTGGGGGCGGTGGCCACTCTGGTCACCGTGGCCCCGCTGTTCCTGGGTACGGAGCCGTTCCCGACCGTCTCGTATGCCGTGAGCATGCTGATGGGCGTCGGGTTCGCCATCGCGGGAGCGGGGGTGCTGCAGTCGATCGCGGCGCAGCGCCGCGCGGCCCGCGAGGCGACATAGCGGGCGACTGACCGGACGCCGCGGGGCGCTTCGGGGCCCGTCGGGCGTGTCGGGCCCGTGCGGTCAGGCGCGCGCCGCGAGGTGCCCCGCCAGCCATCCCGGGAACCGCGTCAGGTCGCTGAGCAGCACATCCGCGCCCGCGGCGCGCAGTTCACCGGTGTCACAGGGCCCGGTCGGTACGGCGACCGACAGCGCCCCTGCGGTGCGCGCGCCCCGTACGTCGCCGACGTGGTCGCCGACGTAGACCGCGGCCCCGTACTCGCGCAGCGCCTCCGCCTTCGCCTCGGCCCAGAGCCAGCCGATCACCGCGTCGGGCTCGATGCCGAGGTGGGTGAGGTGCAGCTTGGCGCTGGGCTCGTGCTTGGCGGTGACGACGATGGCGCGGCCGCCCTGTTCCTGGACGGCGGTGACGGCCTCGCGGGCGCCGGGCATCAGCAGAGTTGGCTCGATCGCGTGCGTCGGGTACAGCTCGCGGTACCGGTCGACCATGGCCTGAATTCGATGCTCGGGGAACCAGTACGCCAGTTCCTGCTCCAGTGGCGGCCCGAGCCGGGTGACGGCGAGGTCGGCGTCGATCCACACTCCGGTCTCGGCGGAGAGCGCCTGGTAGGCCGCCCTGATGCCGGGCCTGGAGTCGATGAGGGTCATGTCCAGGTCGAAGCCGACGGTGAAAGGGTGGGCGGACGGACCGGTGTGATCGGGGGATGCCATGGCGCCTATTGTGCCGACTCGAAGCCGACCCCCGGCCCGTACACTTAGCCCAGCCTAAGCTCATATCGAAAAGGGTCAGATGGCTGTCATACCACCCAAGTCGCCCTCGACTTCTGAGTCCTCAGCGTCCGCGTCCGCGAAGTCCGGTGCGGACGCTTCGTGCGGTGCGGACGCTTCGTCCGGCGCGGAGTCCGTGTCCGCGCGACGGTCGCTGGTGATCCGACGTATCAGCTGGGTGGTCGGCGGGATGCTGGCGCTCGCCGTGGCCGTACTGCTCTCGCTCGCGGTCGGGGCCCGCCCGATCGCGCCGTCGGTCGTCTTCGACGCGGTGCTGCACGGCGGGACCAGCGACGACGCCGCGGTGGTGCGCGAACTGCGGGTGCCCAGAACCCTGATCGGCCTGATGGTCGGCGTGGCCCTCGCGCTCACCGGCACCGTGTTGCAGGGCATCACCCGCAATCCCATCGCCGACCCCGGGATTCTCGGCATCAGCCAGGGCGCGTCGGTCGCCGTCGTGCTGGCGATGGCCTTTACGGGGATCACCGCGCTCGCGGGCTATGTCTGGTTCGCCTTCGCGGGCGCGGCGATCGCCTCGGTCGCGGTGTACGCCATCGCCTCGCGGGGGCGGGGCGGCGCCACGCCGGTGAAGCTGGCGCTGGCCGGTGCCGCGATCAACGCGCTGCTGCTCTCGGTGATCATGGCCGTCCTGACCACGCGGGCCGCCGCTCTGGAGGAGTTCCGGTTCTGGCAGGTGGGCTCGCTCGCCGGGCGTGAGCTGGAGATGTTCTACGAGCTCTCGCCGTTCCTGATCCTCGGCATGACGCTGGTGGCCTCGGTGGCGCGCGGCCTGGACGCGCTCGCCCTGGGTGAGGACATGGCCAAGGGCCTGGGGCAGAACGTCGCGCGGGTACGGATCGTGGGCGGCCTCGGGGCGACCGTGCTCACCGGTACCGCTGTCGCGGCGGCGGGCCCGGTGGCCTTCATCGGGCTCGCGGTCCCGCATATCGCCCGCGCCATGGTGGGCAGCGCGCACCGCTGGGTGCTGCCGATGGCGGCGCTGCTCGGCCCGGTGATGCTGCTGGTCTCCGACGTCATCGGCCGGGTGCTCCTCCCGCCGGGCGAGATTCCCGCGGGCGTGATGACGGCCCTGATCGGCGTCCCGTTCCTGGTGGCCCTGGTGCGCCGGAAGGCGGTACCGGCGTGACGACGGACCTGAACGCCCGCCCCACGGGGACGCAAGGCATGCCCCCGGCACGCCCGGTTCGCCCGGCCGGTTACGCGGTGATCCGCGTCCACCGGGCCACCTTCCTGCTCCACCGGCGCGCGGCGGTCGTCGCGGCGGCCCTCTCCGTACTGCTCGCGGCGGTGTGTGTCGCGTACCTCTCCGTGGGAGAGAGCTTCGTCGCCCCGGCCGAGGTCCTGAAGGTGATCCTCGGCCAGCCGTCGTCCGAGGAACTGGTCGTCGGCACCCTTCGCCTTCCCCGGATGGTCGTGGGCCTGCTGGTCGGCGCCGCGTTCGGGGTCGCGGGCGCGCTGATCCAGACCGTCGCCCGTAACCCGCTCGCCAGCCCCGACATCATCGGCATCAGCCAGGGCGCCAGCGTCCTGGCTGTCGCCACGGTCACCTTCGGCCTCGCCTCGTACGGCACGCTGCCGTACGTGGCGGTGTCCGGCGGCGTCCTGGCGGCCACGCTCGTCTATCTCTTCGCCTGGCGCGGCGGTCTGCACGCCACCCGCTTCGTCCTCATCGGCATCGGCTTCGCGCTCGCGCTGCGCGCCCTCACCACGCTCTTCCTGACCAAGGGCGACTACCTGGTCGCCCAGCAGGCCATGATCTGGATGACCGGCTCGCTGAACGGCCTCGGCTGGGACCAGGCGGCGCCCATCGGCTGGGTGCTGCTCGCCCTGATCCCGGCGATCGCCTGGGCCGCCCGCGCGCAGCGCACGGTGAGCATGGACGACGACACGGCGACCGCGCTGGGGGTGCGGCTGAACCGGGTGCGTCTTGGCCTGGTCGCGCTCGGCGTCATCCTCGCCTCGGTGGCGACGGGGACGGCGGGCCCGGTCGAGTTCGTGGCGCTGCTCGCCCCGCAGGTGACCCGGCGCCTGACCCGTACCGCCCAGATCCCGTTGTTCTGCAGCGCCTTGATGGGCGCCCTCATCGTCGTACTCGCCGATCTGCTGGCTCGCCGTCTGCTCTCGCCGGTCGAGCTGCCGGTGGGTGTGCTGACCGCGGCGGTGGGCGCCCCGTACCTGATCTGGTTGATCATCCGAAGCCGTACCGGAGGAAAGTCGTGACACGGCTCAGCGCCCAAAACCTCACCCTCGCCTACGAGGACCGCACCGTCGTCCACGACCTCGATCTGGCCGTCCCGGACGGCAAGGTGACGGTGATCGTCGGCCCGAACGCCTGCGGAAAGTCCACCACCCTCCGCGCGCTCGGCCGCCTCCTGAAGCCCAAGACCGGCGCGGTCCTGCTCGACGGCACGGACCTCACCAAGCTCCCCACCAAGCGCATCGCGCAACAGATCGGCCTCCTCCCGCAGACCCCCGTGGCCCCCGAGGCGATCACCGTCGCGGACCTGGTCGCCCGCGGACGGCAGCCGCACCAGCACTGGTGGCAGCAGTGGTCAGCGGAGGACGAGCGCGCGGTCACCGAGGCGATGGCCCGTACCGACGTGTCCGACCTCGCCGACCGCTCAGTCGACGAGCTCTCCGGCGGCCAGCGCCAGCGCGTCTGGATCGCCATGGCACTCGCCCAGGAGACCGAACTCCTCCTCCTGGACGAGCCGACCACCTACCTGGACATCTCCCACCAGGTCGAGGTCCTGGACCTGGTGCGCCAGCTCAACAAGGAACGCGCCCGCACCGTCGTCATCGTCCTGCACGACCTCAACCAGGCCGCCCGCTACGCCGACCACCTCATCACCATGAAGTCCGGCCACGTCGTAGCCTCCGGCCCACCCGCCGACATCGTGACGGCCGACCTGGTCCACGACGTCTTCGGTCTCGACTGCGTCGTGGTCCCCGACCCTGTCACTGGGTCCCCGCTGGTCGTCCCGGGCGCCCCTTGGCACGCCACCCCCACAGAGCCCGCCGACGCTCGCGGGGCGGTTCACGGTGGCGGGCTGGCGTGAGGTCAGTCGGGGGGCTCCGCCGTGGGGTCGGCCAGTAGTCCCGCCGCGGTGAACTCCTTCAGGAATGCCTCGCAGAAGGGCTTGAGGTCACCCGGCTTCCGGCTGGTGATCAGTGCGTTGGGCCCCCGGTCGCAGACGACGACCTGCTCGTCCACCCAGTCGCCACCCGCGTTGCGGATGTCGGTGCGCAGGCTCGGGTACGAGGTCAGCACGCGGCCTCGCACCACGTCCGCCTCGACGAGGGTCCACGCCGCGTGACAGATGGCCGCCACCGGTCGGCCCCGCTCGAAGAACCCCTTCACGAACGCCACGGCCTGGTCGTTCATGCGCAGAAAGTCCGGATTGGCGACCCCGCCGGGCAGCACCAGACCGTCGAAGTGCTCAGCGGACACCTCGCCGACCACCTCCTGCACCGGGAACACGTCGGCCCGGTCCAGGTGGTGGAACGCCTGGATCTCCCCCGCCTTCGTGGACACCAGCACGGGCTCGCCGCCCGCGTCGGTCACCGCCTGCCAGGGTTCGGTCAGCTCCACCTGTTCGACGCCCTTGGGCGCCGCCAGGAACGCGATGCGCATCATGACGATCAGCTTCCTTCCTTGGCCGCGTAGCTGATGGGGCGGGCCACCGTTCCGAGTACCCCGTGTGGCCGCTCCTAGCGGCCCCAGCAGCACTCATGGCACGGTCATCGGCGATCAGGTTCCGAGCCAGCCCTCCGCGTCGAGGCGGAAGGCCTCCGCCGGGACGACCGCGCGCAGGTCGGACTCCAGGGCGCGCAGGCGTTCCGCTCCCAGGGCCTCGGCCCACTGGGCGTGCAGATCGTCGTCCTGACCGTCGCCACGCGCGACGAGTGCCACCTCTGCGTCAGGCTGCACACCGCGCCCCTGCGCAAGCTGGGCGCCACCCCGGAACTCGTCACAGCCCTCACCGAACAGCGCCCGCTCCCCGAGGAACGGCTGGAAGCCGTACGGCAGTTCACCCGCGCGAACCGGCTCACGCGGGCCGCCTGAGACGCGCTACGTCCTAGGGCCTGTCTGACAATTCCCGTCTGTCTCGCGACGCCATGCACGCACTCTCGCCGCACCGAGGCCGCCCTCCGGGCGACGACGCGAATTGCCAGACAGGCCCTAGTCGCGGGGGAACTTGGCGGTGTCGAGGGTGAGGTCGAGGAGGGTGTGGGTGAGGGGAATCTGCTCGCCGAAGTCGGCTCGGGACTCGGTGCGGTATTCGCCGTCTTTGGGGTCTGTGTAGGAGTGGCACCGGCCCTGGTAGGGGTCGGCGATGAGGTAGACCGGGACTCCGGCCTTCGCGTAGGCGGTCTTCTTCGGCCCGTAGTCGTTCGCCCCCGTGCCACGGGAAATGACCTCGGCGACGAACTCGACGTCCTCGTGGCGCCAGCGTCCCTCGGCGTCCGGCTCCGCGCCGTCACGGAACTTGGCCACGTCCGGGCAGAAGCCGTTCTCGTAGCCGGGGAAGTCGACGCGTACGTCCGACATCACCAACACGTCTTCGCCGAACCTGTTCTCCAGTGCACGCAGGATCTTGCGGATGATCTGCCAGTGCACATTCCGCTGCGGCACCATCTGGACGGCCCCCTCGACGACCTCTGCCTTGAATCCCTCGGGGGTCATCCGCTCAAGCAGCTCGAACAACTCGTCCAGTCGCCGGGCGTTGTCGTCGGCCATCTCGATCCTGTCGGTCTCTACGATGGTCATCGTGGCGCTCCTCCCCAGCTCCCCGTCGTCGGGCAGCCGCGTACTTCAACGATACGCAGCCGTTTGCGGATACGGCTTACGGCGTGCGGCCGAGATGCGTGACCAAGATACGGATGGCGTCGTCCTCGATGAGGTAGAGCACGCGGCAGTTGCCGATACGCAGGCGTCGCGCGCCGGGGCCGTACGCGGTGGACTGCGCGGGGCGCGGCGCTTCGGCGAGCGAGTCCACGGCTTCGTAGACGGCGGCGAGGCCGGTCGGGTCGTCCTTGAGGAACCGCACCGCCGCGTTGGTGGCGCCAGGCTCCCAGATGATCCGGTAGGTCACGGGCGCAGCCCGAGCATCCGCCCGACTTCCTCATGCGGGATGCCCTCTTCAAGTGCGCCTTCGGCCTTGCGGCGTTGGTACTCCGCAAGCGCGAGGGCGTCTTCGAGGTCCTCGATCACCTGGGGCGAGACGAGAAGGGCCGCCACATGCCCATGGTCAGTGAGGGCGATGGTCTCGCGGCCGTGAGCCGCGCGGCGCACGAGGTCACCGAGCTGAGAGCGGGCCGCACTGATCGCGATCTCGGTCATGCCTCCAAGGTTGCACAACGTTAATCTAGTGGTCAATAGCTACGCGCGGGCGCGGCGGGCTCGCCAGACCAGGAACAGGGCTGAGGCGATGGCCGCTCCCCGTACGACCCAGGGCCAGGTGTCGCCGAGTGCGTCGGCCATGCCGTCCCTGGGTACCTCCGCGCCCCAGCGCCCCTCGACCCGCCCCCACAGCCACACCATCCCGGCCGCCGCGACCAGCCCGGGCGCGCCGAGCGCGGCGAACTTCGCCTCGCTTCGGGTGAGTCGGCGCGAGGTGTAGGCCAGGACCCAGCCGATGCCCAGGGCGATCCAGTTGCCGAGGAACGCCCCGGCTACGAGGGACGCGGCAGCCAGGAGGAGGAGTGGGTTGCCCAGGCCCGGGCCGCCGGGGGTGCGCAGGCGCGGGAAGCGGCGGCGGGCGGGCGGGGTGGTCGTGGTGGCGGGGTCGGTCGTGGTGTCGGTGGTGGCGTCTGGCTGCTGGGCCGGGGCTGGGGCTGGCTCTGTGGAGGGGGCGGGCTTCTTGCGGGGTGCTGTGGCGTCGTCCTTGGCGTCCTTGTCGAGCGGCGCCCGGAACAGTTCCGGGATCTCCACGCCGCCCACGAAGCCCGGCACGGTGTCCGCCCCGCCGCCTCCCGGTGCCGGTCCCACCCGCCACCAGTCCTGGTCCGCCGCACCGGGACGGGACGGCCCGA
>NZ_WHOM01000051.1 GCF_009739465.1 Streptomyces apocyni | reverse complement strand
GTCGGCCCCAACCGTCTCGCTGTCCAAGCAGGGCGGCACCACCGGCGCGATGCGGGTCAACCTGAACTGGGAGATGCGTCCGCAGACCAAGGGCGGCTGGGGCAGCAAGCTGAGCCGGGCCATGCGACCGCCGCTCGACCTCGACCTGTGCGCCCTGTTCGAACTCGCCGACGGCACCAAGGGTGTGGTGCAGGCGCTGGGCAACGCCTTCGGCGCGCTGAATCAGCCGCCGTACATGCTGCTGGACGGAGACGACCGCACCGGAGCCGTCTCCACCGGCGAGAACCTGACGATCAACCTCGACCACAAGGACAAGTTCCGCCGGATCGTCATCTTCGTGACCATCTACGAGGGTGCGAACAGCTTCGCCGACCTGAACGCCACGGTCACCCTCCAGCCGCAGAACGGAGCGCCGATCGAGTTCTCCCTCGACGAGTGCGACGTCCCGTCACCGGTGTGCTCCCTCGCCCTGCTCACCAACGAAGGCGGCGACCTCCAGGTGCGGCGCGAGGCCCGCTACCTGGTCCCGGAGCGCGGCGTCAGCCCGCAGCGCACCATGGACTACACCTACGGCTGGGGCATGAACTGGACACCCGGCCGTAAGTGACGCGCTGTCGGCCTGAGCCGGCCTGAGTTGGTCCGAGAAGGCCCGGCCGCGCTCAGCGGTCGGGCGTGGGTGCGGCGCGCTCGGGGCGTGCGTAGGTACGTCCCTTCCACGCCGCACCCCGCCCCTGGTAGTGCCGCACCGCCGAGTCCACCGTCATCAGCAGATAGAGGAAGGCCGTCGCGGGCAGCAGCGCCGCGAGCCACGGCGGCTGCCGGTAGTAGCGCAGCATCGGCAGATACGTCCCCGTCATCAGCAGCCACGCAGCGCCCCCCGCGACGGCCGCCGCCCCGTCGCGGGCCAGCAGACCCGTGACCAGCGTGAGAGGCGGCGCGAGGTACACCACGGCGAGCCCCAGGACCGTGCCGATCAGCAGCGCCGGACTGTGCCGCAACTGGGCGTAGGCACTGCGCGACACCATCCGCCACAGGTCACCCAGGCGCGGGTAGGGCCGGATGCTGTCCACTCGGTCGGCGAGACCGAGCCAGATCCTGCCGCCCGCGCGCCGCACCGCGCGGGCGAGCGCCACGTCGTCGATCACGGACTGCCGGATCGCGTCCGGAACGCCCGCCCGTTCGGCCACCTCAGTACGCAGCAGGACGCAGCCGCCCGCGGCGGCCGCGGTCCGTGACCCGGATCGGCCCACCCAACGGAACGGATACAACTGGGCGAAGAAGTACACGAAGGCGGGTACCACCAGCCGTTCCCACCGGCTCGCGACCCGCAGCCGCGCCATCTGGGAGACGAGGTCGAAGCCCCCCGTACAGGCCGAGGCCACCAAGGTCCGCAGACTGTCCGGCGTGTGGGCGATGTCCGCGTCGGTCAGCAACAGGTACTCCGGGGCCCCGGATCGTGCTTCACGCGCGCGTGCGATGCCGTGCCGCACCGCCCACAGCTTGCCCGTCCACCCCGCGGGCGGCTCGCCAGGCGAAGTCACGGTCAGGGGCAGCCCGCCGTACTCATCGGCGAGCGAGCGGGCCAGCGGCCCGGTGCCATCCGAGCTGCCGTCGTCGACGAGGACGACCTCGGCCCGCCCCGGATAGTCCTGCGTCAGCAGGGACGGCAGGCTCCCGGGCAGTACGGCGGCCTCGTCCCTGGCCGGGACGACCACACAGACGGACGGCCAGTCGTCCGGGTCACGGCGCGGTGGCAGCCGTACATCCGTACGCCAGAAGAAGCCCTGGCCAAGCAGCAGCCAGAGCCATGCGGCCAGCGACAAGACGGCGGTCCACGCGAGGGCGCTCATGGACCGGAGTGTGCCCCACACCGCCCCACGCATCCGGGGGAACAGGGCCGATCGTCTAAGGTAACCGGGTGAAGATCGCGCTCATGGACTCCGGAATCGGCCTGCTCCCGGCCACCGCCGCGGTACGCCGCCTGCGGCCCGACGCCGATCTGGTCGTCTCCTTGGACCCCGACGGGATGCCCTGGGGCCCGCGCACCCACGAGGACCTCACGGCCCGCGCCGTGGCCGTGGCCGAGGCGGCGGCCGCCCACCACCCCGACGCGTTGATCGTGGGCTGCAACACCGCGACCGTGCACGCCCTGCCCGCCCTGCGGGCCCGGCTGGAGCCGGACGTGCCCGTCATCGGCACCGTCCCCGCGATCAAGCCCGCCGCCGCGGGCGGCGGCCCGGTCGCCATCTGGGCCACCACCGCGACCACTGGTAGCGCCTACCAGCAGGTCCTCATCAAGGAGTTCGCTGACGGCGTCGAGGTGACCGAGGTGCCCTGCCCCGGTCTCGCGGCCGCGGTCGAGCAGGCCGACGAAGCCGCGATCGACCGGGCCGTGCTCGCCGCCGCCCAGCTCACCCCGCCCGACGTCAGGGCCGTCGTCCTGGGCTGCACCCACTACGAACTCGTGGCGGAGCGCATCCGCGCCGCGGTGCGCGGCTCTCGTCCGGAGCCGCTTGACCTGTACGGCAGCGCCGACGCGGTGGCGTGCCAGGCCCTGCGCAGGGTGGGGCTGTCCGCGCGACCCGACGCGGCACCCACGGGGAGCCTCACGGTGCTGCTCAGCGGCCGCGAGGGCGCACTTCCCGAGGCCGCCCTGGCCTACGCGGAGGGGCGGCTGCTCGCCGCCGTCCGTACCGCGAGCTGAGCCCCGCTCCCGGGGAGTGAGCGCCGCGCGAGGCGCTGCCCTCGGAGCGGAACGCGAGTAGCCTTCCCCCCATGAGGGACCATCCCCAGAGCGCGCGGGGAGCGAGCGAGACCCCACCGGAGATCTGGACCGGACACGCCAGGAACCGTATGCAATGGCCGCTGGCGGCGGCCGGTGCCGCCTGTGTGGCGCTGGGCATCGTGCTGGCCGTCGACCCGCGCTGGGCCTCCGCGATCGGCCCCCTCGTGATGGCCGTCGTCGGCTGTGTCGCCGTGGGCCTGCTGATGATCTTCGGGACGCTCGCCTTCGTTCATGTGGCGGTACGGGTCTACGCGGACTCCCTGGAGGTGCGCTGCGGGTTCATGGGCCTGCCCCGCCGCCGCATTCCGCTCAGTCACGTCGTCGGCGCCTCCTTCGCACCCCGGGTCACCCCACGGCAGTGGGGCGGCTGGGGCTACCGCTGGCGGCCGGAGAAGGGCACCGCGGTGGTGGTACGCCGCGGTGAGGGGGTCGTGCTGGAACTGGGCGACGGACGCAAGTTCACCGTGACCGTGGACGACGCCGAGGCGGCCGTCCGCGTGATCCGGGACCGCCTGCGGGTCCTCGCCAGTCGGGGCCCGGGCGCCAGTCCGGCCGCTGGCGCCTGAAGCGCGCCGTTGACCGGCCTCCCGAGTCCCGGGGCGGGGCTCAGCGACGGGCCAGAAGCGGTCAGGAACGGCCAGGCGCGAACGGTCAGGCGCGAACGGTCAGGAACGCTCGCCCCAGGGCCGTGTCTCCTCCGAGCCCGCCGGGTCGAGCGGCGGGGCCAACTCCTCGCCCATCGGCCAGGCCGTGGCGAGTCCCGCGAGCAGCCCCGCGCCCGCTGTCACCGGAGTGAAGCTCAGCGCGTTGCCGACCGCGGCCAGGGCCGCCAGCGCGGTGAGGGTCGCGGCGGCCGTGAGGACCATCGGCGTCGCGCGGGACGAGCACCACAGCGCGTACAGCAGCCAGCCGAACACCGAGGCCAGCAGCACCGCACCCACCACACCCTGCTCCGCGGCTTGCTGCAACGGCGCCGAATGAGGCTTGCCGTCCGCGTGGACGCTCTGCTGGGCCGTGGCACTGAGCTCCCCGAACGTGCCGGGGCCCGCGCCGAGCGCCGGATCGTCCTTGGCCAGCGTCAGCGCGTCCTGCCACAGCAGCACCCGGTGCTGGGTGAGCTGATCCTCCAGGGAGACCGTGAGTCCGTCGGGCAGAACGTCCTCGGCGACCGCCCAGGACACCCCTGCCAGCACGACTGTGACCAGGGCGAACCCGGCCAGTCCCAGCGCCCGGTAGCGCACCCTGGCCGCCGCGAGGGAACACAGCAGCACCCCGGCCGCCCCCACGAACCCCGCCATCGAGTCCAGCGCCAACGCGGCACCCGCCACCGCGGCCGCCAGCAGCCGCAGCACCAGCCGCGCCGGGGGCCGTCCCGTCGCCCACGCCCCGCAGCAGGCCGCACCGGCCGCCAGGATCAGCAGCGCGGCGGCCGCGCCCGTATACCCGAGGGGGGAGGCGGCACCTCCGCCGGGAACGCCCTGCGACGAGGCGGCGGCCAGCGCCAGCGCCCCGAGCGCGGCGGCCCCGCAGGCGGCGGCGGGCACCAGAGCCCCACAGATCCGGCCACTCGCGTACCCCGCGCCGACCGCGAGTACCGCCAGCAGTACGCCTTCCGGCCTGCCATCGCCCGCGGCCGCCGTGACCAGCGACCACGTCGCGCAGGCCCCGAGGACGGCGACCCCGGTCGCGTCCGCCACGGTACGGCGCTGTCGCAGCCCCGGCCGCATGGCTGAAGCCATCCGCTAGCCCCCCGTCGACCCGGATTGTGAACGGGTCCCGGACACCGCGGCCGGATCGATCCGGCCGGACACTGGGACTCGGGCACACGGTAACGGCTGGCGGGGCGGTATGTGCGTATGTTGCGCAGAAACGATGCTGCACCTGTGTGGGACGCGGGCGCGTCAAGGTGTGTCGGTCGCGCACAGTGGTTGTGCCGGGACCAGCGTGGGGGTGTGACAGTGTCGCGCCGTAGAATCCACGAGGTGACAGCCACCACGACTCCGACGCCCCAGCAGGAGCGGCCCGCACCGCTGCCCACGGCGGAATCCCGAGGCAAGCGCCTGCTGCGAGGGCTGCGGTGGCCGGCCGCGGCGGCACTCGCCGGAGTGCTGCTGTACGCCAGTTTCCCGCCACGCCCCCTGTGGTGGCTGGCGGTGCCCGCGTTCGCCGGGCTCGCCTGGTGCCTGCGCGGCCGCACCTGGAAGGCCGCGTTCGGACTCGGCTGGTGCTTCGGTCTTGGCTTCCTGTTGCCGCTGCTGTCCTGGACGGGCGTGGACGTCGGCCCGCTGCCCTGGATCGCGCTGGCCCTGGTCGAGGCGCTGTTCCTGGGCGCCGCGGGGGCGGGCATCGCCCTGGTCGCGCGGCTGCCGCTGTGGCCGCTGTGGGCTGCCGGGGTGTGGATCACGGCCGAGGCGGCGCGGGCCCGGTTCCCGTTCGGTGGCTTCCCCTGGGGCAAGGTCGCGTTCGGCCAGCCTGAGGGCGTGTTCCTGCCGCTCGCCGCGCTGGGTGGGACCCCGCTGCTCGGTTTCGCGGTTGTCCTGTGCGGCTTCGGCCTGAGCGATCTGGTGCGTCGGCTGATCGCGCTGCGCCGGGTGCGAGACCGCGGCGTCGCGCTCGCCGCCGCGCTGACCGCGCTCCCCGTCGCGGCATCGGTGGCGGCGTTGCCGCTGGTCGACACCGCCGCCGAGGACGGCACCGCCACCGTCGCGGTGGTCCAGGGCAATGTGCCGCGCCTGGGCCTGGACTTCAACGCCCAGCGCCGCGCCGTACTCGACTACCACGTACGGGAGACCGAGCGGCTCGCCCAGCGCGTCAAGGACGGCGAGGCCGAGCAGCCAGACCTGGTGCTGTGGCCGGAGAACTCCTCCGACATCGACCCCTACGTCAACCTCGACGCGCGCGAGGTGATTGACCGGGCCGCGAAGGCGATCAAGGCGCCGATCTCGGTGGGCGCGGTCGCCACGGCCGACGACGGCACCCCGCGCAACCGCCAGATCCTCTGGGACCCGGAAACCGGCCCCGGCGCCTTCTACGACAAGCGCCAGCTCCAGCCGTTCGGCGAGTACATGCCCTACCGGTCCTTCTTCCGGATCTTCAGCTCCGACGTCGACCGCGCCGGGCGCTTCGTTCCCGGCGACCGCACCCAGGTCTTTGACATGGCGGGCGCCGGAGTCGGCCCCATCACCTGCTACGAGGCCGCCTTCGACAGCGTGGTCCGGGACCAGGTGCGGGCAGGCGCCCAGATCCTGTCCGTGCCCAGCAACAACGCGACGTTCGGGCGCAGCCAGATGACGTACCAGCAACTCGCCATGGACCGGGTACGGGCCGTCGAGCACGGCCGCCCGGTGCTGGTCCCCGTCACCAGCGGCGTCAGCGCCGTGATCACGCCGGACGGCCGGATCGTGCAGCGTACGGAGCTGTTCACGGCCGACTCACTGGTAGCCGAGGTACCCCTGCGCTCCTCACTCACCCCGGCCACCCAGCTCGGCGTGGCTCCGGAACTGGCGCTGGTCGCGCTGGGCCTCGCCGGACTCGGCTGGGCGGGGGCGGCGACCGTACGCGCTCGGCGTACCCGAACCGAGTGATACGCGCGTCCGGTTAGGGTCGAGGGCATGGCAACTCCCGACTTCATCCGCGACATCCGGGCCACCGCTGGCCACCAGCTGCTGAGCCTGCCCGGCGTCACCGCCATCGTCTTCGATGACGAGGGCCGCGTCCTGCTCGGCAGGCGCAGCGACACCGGAAAGTGGTCGGTGATCGGCGGCATTCCGGACCCGGGGGAGCAGCCCGCCGTGTGCGCCGTCCGTGAGGTCTACGAGGAGACGGCCGTACGGTGCGAGGTTGAGCGGGTCGTCCTGGTGGAGGCCCGCGAGCCGATCCGCTACCCGAACGGCGACATCTGCCAGTTCATGGACATCACCCTGCGCTGCCGCGCGGTGGGCGGCGAGGCCCGGGTGAACGACGACGAGTCCCTGGACGTGGCGTGGTTCGCGGTGGACGCGCTGCCCGAGCTGGAGGAGTTCGGCCTGTTCCGTATCAAGCAGGCAATGGCCGATGCACCCACCTGGTTCGCCCCCGCGGCGGCGCCAAGCACGCACTCTCGCCGCACCTGACGCCGCCGGGCCGCCCTCAGGCCATACGCCTCCACGAGTCGCTGGGCTTCCGACTGCGCGCCAGACCGTCGTTCACGGGGCTGCGGGTGCCATGCCACCGGAGCCTTGATCCGGAGGCGTCCACCAGTCGATGACCCGGGCGGCCATCGCGTCGGGAAGCGGGCCCGCGGAGTCGAGACCGAAGTGGTGCTCCAGCTCGTGCCGCAGGAACTCGGCGATCTCTGTCTGGCTGGCCCCGCCACAGAGCCGCCCGAGCAGCGGGGCGAGCATGCAGTCGTACTCGTCCCGCACGAGGTCAGCGACGCCGATCGGGTCCCACTCGTTGAGTAGACGCCGCAGGTCGTTCTCGGTGGCGGCGCTCCAGGCTTTCATCACCTCAGCCTGCCACGCGTGAACGGCCCCCCGTACGCGGGGGTGAACAGAACCGTCAGTGGTGGCCGTCGGCGATGGCCTTCTCGGTCGCATCGCGTACGCCCGCCTCGACCGGGCCGGTCAGCGGGGTACGCGGGGGGCGGACCGGCCCGCCGTGGCGTCCGGTGATGTCCATGGAGAGCTTGATGGACTGCACGAACTCCGTCTTGGAGTCCCAACGCAGCAACGGGTGCAGCGACTTGTACAACGGCAGAGCCGTCCGCAGGTCGTCGGAGACCGCGGCGTGGTAGAGGGCGGAGCAGGTGGCGGGGAAGGCGTTGGGGTAGCCCGCGATCCAGCCGACCGCCCCGGCGATGGCGAGTTCGAGGAGCACGTCGTCCGCGCCGATCAGCAGGTCGAGTTCCGGGGCGAGTTCGGCGAGCTCGTACGCCCTGCGTACATCGCCGGTGAACTCCTTCACCGCGACGATGTTCCCCTCCTGGTGGAGTTGGGCGAGCAGCGCGGGGATGAGGTCGACCTTGGTGTCGATGGGGTTGTTGTACGCGACGACGGGGACGCCCGCCTTGGCGACCTCGGCGTAGTGGGCGCGTACGGCCTCTTCTTCGGCGCGGTAGGCGTTGGGCGGCAGGAGCAGAACGGAGCCGCAGCCCGCTTCGGCGGCCTGCTCGGCCCAGCGGCGGGACTCGGCGCTGCCGTAGGCGGCGACGCCGGGCATGACCCGGGCCCCGGAACCCGCGGCCGCTACGGCGACGTCGACGACGCGGGCTCGCTCTTCGTCGGTCAGTGTCTGGTACTCGCCGAGCGAGCCGTTGGGGACCACACCGTCGCAGCCGTTCTCGATCAGCCAGGCGACGTGTTCGGCGTACGCGTCGTAGTCGACGGAGAGGTCCGCGCGCAGGGGGAGTGCGGTGGCGACCATGATGCCGCGCCAGGGGCGGGCGGAGTTCCAGTTGGTGGAGGGAGTGGACGTGGTGGACGTGGCGGAGTTCGAGGGGGTGGTGGTCATGATGGTGAACCTTTCATGAAGTGTGACATGTTACTCAGGGGTTTAGTGTGCCCGGTCGGGGCGTACGGAACCCGGTCAGTCGTCCGTCGGGTTCCCTGGCGCGGCGTCCGCGTCGAGCCCGGCCAGCGCTCCGAGCGTGACGGGCACGGCGAACGGACGGCGTTCGGCAGGTGGCGGCACCGGGCCGCCGCCACGCGCCGCGAGGCAGGCCACGGCCGCACCGCACATCCGGCCCTGGCACCAGCCCATGCCCGCTCTGGTCAGCAGTTTGACGGTCCGCGCGTCACCGGCGCCGAGATCGGTGACCGCCTCGCGGACGCGCCCGGCGGTGACTTCCTCGCAGCGGCACACGTCCGTGTCGTCGGGAAGCCACTGTGTCCAGCCGGGGGCTGGCGCGTGGGCGGCGGCCATGGCGTCGGCGAAGGCGCGCATCCGGTCGCGGCCGCGGCGCAGCCGTACGGCTCGCCTGGATTGGGGGAGCTCGGTCTGCCCGTCCAGTCGGCTGGCGATCGCGAGCGCCGCCAACTCGCCCTCGACTATGGCCAGTCGGGAGCCGCCGACACCGCCGGTCTCACCCGCCGACCAGACGCCGGACACCGTCGTCTCCTGTCCGTCGCCCAGGACGAGCGCGGCCGTGGCGTCTACCGTGCGGCGGGTGGCGCAGCCGAGCGCCGTGGCGAGGTCGATCTGCGGGGCGAGGCCGTGACCGACGGCGAGGGCGTCGCACGCGATGCGCCGCCGGGAGCCGGGCACGGGCCGCCAGTCGCGGTCGAGCCGGGCCACGGTCACGGCCTCCACGCGGTCGGTGCCGTGCGCCGCGACGACGGCACTGCGCGGCAGCGGCCGCACCCGGTGCCGCAGCAGCGCGCCCCCGTGCACCACCGCCTCGACCAGCTTGTACGGGTTGGTGGCGAGCACCCGGGGATGACGGGCGTACCGCAGATAGCCGGACGCCTCCACCACAGCGGGGACCCGGGCCCCAGCGGCGGCCAGCGAGCCCGCCACCGCGAGCAGCAGCGGCCCGCTCCCCGCGACGACGACCCGCCTCCCCGGCAGTACGAGCCCGGACTTGAGCATCGCCTGCGCGCCCCCGGCGCCCACCACGCCGGGCAAGGTCCAGCCGGGGAAGGGGAGTTGCCGCTCGGACGCACCGGTGGCCAGGAGCAGCGCCCTGGCCCGCACCCGTACGGGCCGTTCCTGGCCGCCGTCGGACCCGGTCACGGCGTGCACTGCCCAATCGCCGTCCTGTCCGGTCACCGACCACACGTGGTGCCCGGCCAGGTGGCTGACCCCACTCGCCTCAAGTCCCCGGCGCAGCCCGGCGAAGGCCGCCCAGTCGTGGTGCAGGGCTTCGGGGCGTACAGCGCCGAGAGTGGCGGCGGGGTGCCGGTAGAACTGCCCGCCGACGTGCTCGGAGGCGTCCAACAGGGCCACCGACAGGCCGAGTCCGGCGGCGGTGACGGCACCGGCGAGCCCGGCGGGCCCCGCGCCGATGACCGCGAGATCGTACGGCTGGGAGGCGGGTGGTTCAGACGCTGAGCTCGGCACGGCCGTGTCCCTCCTGGGTGGTGATCGCGTCGCCGGGGCGCGCGGGGACCAGACAGGCCCTGCGGTTGGGCACCGCGTTGATGGTGGCGAGGCAGTCGTAGCACTGCCCGATGCCGCAGAAGGCCCCGCGGGGACGGCCGCCCACGCGGGTGGTGCGCCAGGCGAGGATTCCCGCCGACCACAGCGCGGCGGCGACGGTCTGTCCGGGCAGGGCGGGGACGGGCCGCCCGTCCAGGGTGATCTCGAAGGGCGGCTCGGGCTGCGCCCCGACGAGTTCGGCGGGGGTACGGGCCACGGCGGGCCTCCTCTCTCGTACGGATGTCTCAGTGGCTGGGCCGTACGCACGGCCGGTGTATCAGGCGGCTCGCGGCCCCGGCCCAAGCGGCTCTGGCCCGAACCGGGCCGGGGCGAACGGCGCGATGTCGACCGGGGGTTCGCCACCGGTCAGACACCGGGCGATGGCGAGCCCGGTGGCCGGGGCGAGTCCGACCCCCGCACCCTCGTGGCCGCAGGCGTGCAGCAGCCCGGGAAGGCGCGGATCGGGGCCGATCGCGGGCAGGTGGTCTGGCAGATACGGGCGAAAGCCCGTGTACGTCCGCATCACCCGCACCCCGGCCAGCACCGGGAACAGGGCGGTGGCCCCGAGCGCCAGGCGCCGCAGCACCTCGGTCGACAGCGAGCGGTCGAACCCCACCCGCTCCCGGCTGGAACCGATCAGCACCGGGCCCGCCGCCGTCCCCTCGACCACTGCGGAGGTCTGCAGGGCCGCCGAGCCGCTGGCGACATCCGCGACGTAGTCGGCGGCGTACACCTTGCGCCGCACCACGCGCGGCAGCGGCTCGGTGACCAGGACGAAGCCCCTGCGGGGCAGCACGGGCAACTCCACCCCGGCCAGCTTGGCGAGGTCCCCGCCCCAGGTCCCGGCGGCGTTCACGACGTACGGGGCACGCACCTCTCCCGTGGCCGTACGGACTCCGCGTACGGCACCATCCGCCCCGGTGAGCAGGCCGGTGACCTCCTCACCGAGCCGCAGCCGCAACCGCGGCCGCGACCGCGACCGCGGCTGGTTCCGGCCTTGCGAAGCCGCTGCCTTCAGCAGATGGGCGGCGGCGAGCGCGGGCTGTACCTGGGCGTCCTGCGGGTAGTGGATGCCGCCCGGCAGGCCGGGGGAGAGGTGCGGTTCCAGCTCGCCGAGCCCGTCCGCCGGAACCTCGTGGGCCGTCACCCCCACCTCGCCCTGCCGGGCGGCGAAGCCGCGCAGGGCGCGCAGCCCGTCGTCCGACGAGGCGACGACCAGGCCGCCCTTTGCCTCGTACTCGATGGCGGACGGAAGTGACGCGGCCAGCTCGTGCCACAACTGGACTGACAGCAGGGCGAGTTCGAGTTCGGGCCCGGGCTCCTTGTCGGAGACGAGGAGGTTGCCCTCTCCGGTCCCCGTGGTGCCGCCCGCGACCGGGCCGCGGTCGATCACGGTGACCGTGAGTCCGGCCTGAGCCGCGTAGTAGGCGCAGGCGGCCCCGACCACGCCTGCCCCGACGACGATGACATCTGAAGAGTTTCCCGTGAGCACCTCAGTAATATTTCACATGGCACCACGCTTGCCTAGCTACGCGTCTCGGTCGGCGTCCCGGGCCGCGCGCTCCAGACGGCTTCGATGGTCCTCCCACCATGCCGAGTCGCCCGGCGCCATGCTGCCATTGCCCTCGTTCATCCCCACGGAGCCGTCGATGAGCTCCCGGACGATGTCGGCGTGCCCGGCGTGCCGGTGCGTATCGGCGATCACGCGCACCACGGCATGATGCAACGTCACCTCGTCCTTGCCGTCGGGCCACCAGGGCACCCTGCCGACCACGTCCAGCGCCAGCGCGTCGAGGGTCGCGTCCGCGTGCGCCCACGCCCGGCGGTAGAGGTTCACGATGTCCTCGCGGGACTCGTCGGCGGTGGCCCACATGTCCGCGTTGACCTCGGCACCGTCTTCGAGCCAGGGCAGCGGCTCGCCGGACGGCCGTCCGAAGGTGTCGCCGAGATAGCCCAGCTCCACGCCAGCCGTGTGTTTCACCAGCCCCAGGAGGTTGGTGCCGGTCGGCGTCAGCGGGCGGCGGATGTCGTACTCCGAGAGCCTTTCCAGCTTCCACAGCAGGGCGTCGCGGGCGGACTGCAGGTAGAAGTGGAGGTCAGTCTTGGCGTCCGTAGCCGTCATCACTGGCCTACCCGTCCGTCGACGCACTCGCGCAACAGGTCGGCGTGCCCGCAGTGGCGGGCGTACTCCTCGATCCTGTGCACCATCAGCCCGCGAACCGAGTCCCCGTCCTTCCCCAGGCGCGCGCCCAGATCCGGGTGCTTGGCCAGCTCGGCGTCGGTCGCGGCCTGCTCGCGCGCTAGGTCGGCGTACGCGGCGTCGACCACGGCCTGCTCGGCGACGGCTCCGTCGAAGTCCCCGTCACGCTTGCCGTACAGCTTCGGCAGGGGGTCACCGTCGCTGATCCAGTTGCGCCAGTCGCGTTCCACCTCGGCGAGGTGCCGCAGCAGGCCGAGCAGCGACATCGTGGACGGCGGAACCGATCGACGGGCCAGTTGCTCCGGGTCCAGGCCCTCGCACTTCATCCGCAAGGTCATGCGGTAGCTCGTCAGGAAGTCCTGAAGTGTCGCAAGTTCGCCGTCCGGGCTGACTCCTTCGCTGTCGCGCGGGTCGTCGTCCGGGTCAGCCCACATGTCGGGGTAGACGGTCGCCTGAGTCCATCGGGCGGGTTGGTGGTCGCTCATGCGTGGCATGTTCGTCGGTGAGGACCCAGGCTCGCTAGTGCATTTCGTGTGCGGCCTGAGTTACGCGCCGATCGGCGCGCGTCTAGGCGGGCGGCTCCAGTACCCACGACGGGTCGTTGGTGAAAACGGACTGCTGGACCAGCATCGGGGCGCCCGCGTCCGGGCCAGCCGGGGCCAGGACCAGGGGAGTGTCCTTGAGCCGGAGCACATGGGTGCCGGGCGCGGTCGGATGGGGGCTTGGCTTCCAGCTCTGCGCGGCGGCGGCCGCGCAGGGCCGCTGCACGACGGCGGTACCCGGGGTGAGCGGGTCGGTGGCCGTGAGGCAGAGGCCGGAGTGCTCCGCCTTGATCTCCACGTCGCCGTCGCCGAGGTCGGTGAGCTGCCACCGCTGGTTTGGCTGACCGGTGCTCTGCCAGGCGATGACGCGGGCCTGGTCGTCCATGGACGCGCCCTCCACATCGACGGCCCGGCCGGTGACGGGGTCGACGAAGCCGTAGGTGCCCGTGGGGACTGGAGGCGTGGTGGGCGAGGGGCTGGGGGCGGGTGCGGATGGCGACGCGGCCTCCGAGCCCGTGGTGGCGGTGGTGTCGGTGGTGTCGGTGGGGCTCGCCCGCGCGGCGGGCGGAGTGGTCGTACCGTCACTGGCCGCCGCCGTAGCCTCGCCGTCGCCTCCGGCGAGCAGCGCGCCGATGCCGAGCCCGACAGCGGCGCACACCACGAGACTCCCCACCGCCACAAGCGCCGGGCGCGGCGGCCCGCTCCGCGCGGCACGGCGCGCCGTACGTGCTCGCGGAGGCGGAGGAGGAGCGTCCTCGGCCTCGATGAGCGGCAGGACACGGGTCGACTCCAGCGGCGCGATCACCTCGGTCGCGTCCGGGTCCCACCTCTGCTGCTCGGGCCTTGGGGGTTGGTTCACCAGCACTCCTCGGGATACTCAGAACATAGGGTGTGAGGATCGTACGATTCGCAGCGTGGGGGACTCCATGGCACTGTTCGGCAACGCGCACACCGTCGACCCGGCAACCGCGCAGCAGGACTATGCGCGGCTGTTCGGCCAAGGCGAGCAGGTGTACGCCGCGTTCCTGCTGATCCGCGACACCATACTGTTCACCGACCGACGGCTCATCCTGGTCGACAAGCAGGGGATCACGGGCAAGAAGGTCGAGTACCACTCGATCCCGTACCGCAGCATCACGCACTTCGCCGTTGAGACGGCGGGCACGTTCGACCTCGACGCGGAGCTGAAGATCTGGATCTCCGGTAGCTCGGAGCCGGTGCAGAAGACCTTCACCAAGGGCGTCGACATCTACGAAGTACAGGCGATCCTGACCCAGTTCGTGGCGCGCTGACGGAGGCGTCACGGAGCGGGCGGTGCTGTGGTTCGCCTCGCCGCAGGCCCAGTGGAGCTCTGGCGCGGTGCTCGACGTCAACGGAGCGTCGTATCTGCGCACGTGAGACGCGCGAGCACCGGGACCGCGCACTCAGAGGCAGGCGCTCAGCTGGCGGCAGCGCCGAACCACCTGGGCAGGTGGTCGAGCAGATCCCGCTGATCCTCACCGGCCCACGCCACATGGCCGTCCGGCCGCAGCAGCACGGCGGACACGTCCAGTTGCTCGCTGACGTCGACGACATGGTCCACTCGATCCGCCCAACCCGCCACCGAGAGCTGGCCGGTCTGGTCGAGGAGCAGCCCGCGGCCGCCGTGCGTCAGCTCGTAGAGGCGCCCCTGCTTCAGCTCCACGTCGCGCATGCGCCGGCCGAGCAGTTCGTGGCCCTCGCCCAAGTCGTAGCGGACCCCGACCGCGGTGATCATCTCGGTCACGTACCGGTTCACCTCCTCGAAGTCCATCAGCTTCGAGAGCAGCTCCCGCAGCGCGGTCGCACCCGGATCGGTCCCCAACAGCGTGATCTGCGCTCGCGTGTTGTCCAGGACGGCGGCGCCCACGGGGTGCCGTTCGCTGTGGTAGCTGTCCAACAGCCCCTCCGGTGCCCAGCCGTTGACCGCGGCCGCCAGTTTCCAGCCGAGGTTGAACGCGTCCTGGACGCCGAGGTTGAGCCCCTGCCCGCCGGTCGGCGGGTGGATGTGCGCCGCGTCGCCCGCCAGCAGCACGCGGCCGACCCGGTAGCGCTCGGCCTGCCGGGTGGCATCGCCGAACCGGGAGAGCCAGCGCGGCGCGTGCGCGCCGAAGTCGGTACCCGCGCACGCCCGCAGCTGCCGCTTGAACTCCTCGAGGGTCGTCGCGCGCGTACGGTCCTCGCTCACCCCGTCGGCGGGTACGACGAGGCGGTACACCCCGTCCCCGAGTGGCATGGCGCCGAACCGCAGTTGGGTCGTGCGGACTTCCGCGACGACGGAGGCGACCGTCTCCGGGTCCTCGGTCAGCTCCATCTCACCCAGCAGCGTCTCGACCTTGGCGGGCTCGCCGGGGAACCCGACGCCGAGCCGCTTGCGCACCACACTGCGGGCGCCGTCGCACCCCACGAGGTAGCGCGAGCGCAGGTGGGTGCCGTCCGCCAGCTCGACGGTCACCCCGTCATCGTCCTGGCCAAGACCGACCACTTCGCAGCCGCGCCGGATCTCGACACCGAGTTCGAGGGCGCGCTCGTTGAGCAGCCGCTCGGTGACCGGCTGCGGGGTGGCCAGGCCGTACGGGTGCGCGGTGTCCAATCGGGCGGGCCACGGCTTGGAGATGCCGCCGAAGAGACCGCCGACCTGGAACTTCTCACTGACCGCGAGGAACCGGTCCAGCAGGCCGCGCTGGTCCATCACCTCGACGCTGCGCGTGTGCAGGCCTTGCCCGCGGGATTGCGCGGTTGGCTCGGTCAACCTCTCCAGCACGACGACACGCACTCCGGCCAGCCGCAGCTCGCTGGCCAGCATCAGGCCGGTCGGTCCGCCACCGACCACGATCACGTCACTCATCACACGCCCATTCAACGAGACAGGACTGCCGAGGCCGACGATTCTGCGGCACGACCAGGGCCTTGCCGCAAGGCCCCACGTGCGCTATACGTTGAGAGTGGCAAGGAATGAGTGCGTACTCTCCTTGCCTTTCGTCTGTGCGGGACTCAGGAACCGTTGGCTGCTGTGCCCTCCGTGCTCAGCAGGACGACCACCGAGCCCGCGTCGAGCCCCAGTGCCGTACGGCGCTCCTCGGCGCCCGCCCCAGTGAGTGCCGCGCGCAGTCCAGCGAGTGCCGCGGCGCCGCAGGGGCCCGAGGAGACGCCCAGAGCCGCCAGGCGGGCGGCGGCTCGGGCGCTGGCGGCGTCGGGGATGGCGACGGCCGCGTCCAGCCCGCTGTGCAGGTACGGCCAGGCGATGCTGGACGGAGTGCCACAGTTCAGCCCTGCCATGGAGGTTTCGCCGGTGGTGACGCTGACCGGTTCACCGCGGGTCAGGCTCGCGAGGACGCAGGCCGCCGTCTCGGGCTCAACTGACAGCAGTGCAGGGGGAGTCTGAGGTGAGGGGCGGCTGCGGTAGTGGGTGACGACGGCCTGGGCCAGCGACCCCACACCTACGGGGATGGCGACGAGGTCAGGGCCATCGCTGCTCCCCGCGGCGGTCAACTGCTCGTCGATCTCGGTGCAGAGCGTGGAGTAGCCCTCAACGATCCAGCCCGGGATCTCCTCGTAGCCCGGCCAGGCGGTGTCCTGGACCAGCACCGTGTGCGGCGCGGCGGCCGCCTCGTCCGCCCGTCGCACCGCGTCGTCGTACGGCCCCGGAACCTCGGTGACCTCCGCTTCCTCGGCGGCAATGGCCCGCACGGCCCGCGGATGCACGCCTCGCGGGACGAAAACATGGGCGCGCTGGCCGAGCAGGCGTGCCATCCGGGCCACCGCCCGGCCGTGGTTGCCGTCCGTCGCGGTCACCAGCGTGACCGGACCTCCCGAATCCCCGCCGTTCAGGGCTCGCTCGGTGAGGGTGCGATGCACCGCCCAGGACGCGCCCAGCGCCTTGAACGCTGGCAGCCCCAGGCGGCACGACTCATCCTTGACGAAGACCCGGCCCACTCCCAACTCGGTTGCGAGTTCGGGGAGTTCGGCCAGTGGGGTCGGGGCGTACTCCACCAGTGAGGAGTGGAAGTCCCGCACCTCGGCAGGGGCGGATGCACACCGCCAGGCACGGGCGACGACGCCGGGCTGCGCGAACCACCGCGCAGGGAGCGTAGGGAGGGAGGAAGCATTCTCAGTCACCTGATCAGGGTGCGACTCCACCGCTGATCGGTCCAGCGAATGACCTCGCTGATTCGGAAACGTCTCCCGGCACTGGGCTCAGCCGGTTCTGTCCGGGGCGGCCAGGCACAGCACGGAGACCCGCTGGATGAGGTTGTTGGCGAACCCGCCCCGGTTCCACGGTGGGTCGACGGGCTGGGTGTGGCCAGCGGCGTCGTATGCGCGGACGCTGAGCTCATGACGGCCGGGTGTGGCGGTCCAGGCCGCGTGCCAGTGTCGCCAGGCCCAGTCGTGTCCGTCTTCCTGCGGGGCGAGCTCGGCCTCACTCCAGACGCGGCCGCCGTCGGTGCTCACCACGACGCCGGTCACCGGAGCGTGGCCGGACCACGCTCGGCCTTCCAGCCGCACCTGGCCGGGCCGTACCACCCGGGTGCGGGACATAAAGTCCGGGAACCCCGGAGGGATCATCAGGGCCCGCGGGGCGATCCGGGTGACCGGTTCGCCGGGGTCGTCGGGCGACTGCCGGTAGCGGTACGCCACCTCCTGCTGGAAGCCGGTGAACGGGGCGTCGCTGAGGGCGATCTCGCGCAGCCACTTCACCTGCGCCATGCCGTACCACCCGGGGACGACCAGCCGCAGCGGATGGCCGTGCTGCGGGGGCAGCGGACGGCCGTTCATCGCGTACGCCACCAGGACCTCCGGGTCATCGCCCATGGCCACCGGCAGCGGCAGACTGCGCTGGTAGTCCTGCTCGACACCCCGCTCGACGCCATGGTCGGCTCCGGTGAAGACGGCCTCGACAGCGTCATCCGCCACACCGGCCTCGGCGAGCAGCGTACGCAGCGGCACTCCGGTCCACTCCGCGGTCCCGACCGCCTCGACCAGCCAGGGCTGGCTCACCGGCCGGGGTGTGAGGCGGGCCCGGCCGTTGCCCGCGCACTCCATGGTCACGCGCCGCGTTCTCGCGGGGAACGACCTCAGCGTCGGCAGGTCCAGGGTCAGCGGGGTGCGTACGCGGCCGCGCACGGTGAGCCGCCAGGTGTCGGCGTCGGTGGCGGGGATGTCGTAGTGGACGAGTACATAGTGCAGCCCGGCCGGAGTGAGGTCGTAGCGCAGGGCCTCCAGCGGCAGGCCGTGGTTACGGGCCGCGAGCGCGAGTTCCTCCAGGCTGATGGCCTCGCCGGGTTCCGCCAGGCGCCCCGGTGGACTGATGTCACTGATGCGTGCGCCGTCCATGTATCCATGGTGCTCGCCGCACCGGCTCCGGGCATCTCGCGCACGCGCGGCCGGGCGGGAAGGCCGTCATTCCGATGCGCGAGTGGTGTGAGCATCAGCACTCACCGCGTCGACCAGGCCCCCGATCTGTCAGGAAAATCCGGAGCATAAGGAGTCATCGCGGTGCCCCGAGCGGACCTCACCACGGCGCGACGCGGATTTCTGGTCGGGTCAGCGCCGCCCGGTGGGTGTAAACAGGGGGCAGCCAGGAGGGCGCCCGTCAGGCGCCTGCTTCGCGAACGTCGGGCAGGAAGGGACTGTGCATGTTCCGGAAGGTACTTGTCGCGAACCGGGGTGAGATCGCCGTTCGCGCGTTCCGCGCCGCCTACGAACTGGGTGCGGGCACGGCGGCGGTGTTCCCGTACGAGGACCGCGGCTCGCTGCATCGCCTCAAGGCGGACGAGGCCTACGAGATCGGCGAGCGGGGGCACCCCGTGCGCGCCTACCTCTCCGTCGAGGAGATCGTGGACGCCGCTCGCCGGGCCGGGGCGGACGCCGTGTACCCCGGGTACGGCTTCCTGTCCGAGAACCCGGACCTGGCCCGGGCCTGCGAAGAGGCTGGCATCACGTTCATCGGCCCCAGCGCCGCGATCCTGGAGCTGACCGGCAACAAGGCGCGCGCGATCGCCGCGGCCCGGGCCGCCGGAGTGCCCGTCCTGGGGTCCTCGCAGCCGTCGAGCGACGTGGCCGAGCTGACGGCCGCCGCGCAGGAGATCGGCTTCCCGGTGTTCGTCAAGGCGGTCGCCGGTGGCGGCGGGCGCGGGATGCGCCGCGTGGACGAACCCGCGCAGCTGCGTGAGGCCATCGAGGCGGCGTCCCGCGAGGCCGAGTCCGCCTTCGGCGACGCCACGGTGTTCCTGGAGAAGGCCGTCGTCGACCCGCGCCACATCGAGGTGCAGATCCTCGCCGACGGACAGGGCAACGTCGTCCACCTGTTCGAGCGGGACTGCTCGGTGCAGCGGCGGCACCAGAAGGTGATCGAGCTGGCGCCTGCGCCGGGCCTCGACCCCGCGATGCGGGAGCGCATCTGCGCCGACGCGGTCGCGTTCGCGCGCAGCATCGGTTACCGCAACGCCGGTACCGTCGAGTTCCTGCTCGACCGCGAAGGCCGCCATGTCTTCATCGAGATGAACCCGCGCATCCAGGTCGAGCACACGGTGACCGAGGAGGTCACCGACGTCGACCTGGTCCAGGCACAGCTGCGCATCGCCGCCGGTGAGACCCTGGCCGACCTCGGTCTCGCGCAGGAGCGGATCTATCTGCGGGGCGCCGCGCTCCAGTGCCGGATCACCAGCGAGGACCCGGCCAACGGGTTCCGTCCCGACACCGGCACCATCAGCGCCTACCGCTCCCCGGGCGGCTCCGGCATCCGGCTGGACGGCGGCACCGCGTTCGTCGGCTCCGAGATCAGCGCCCACTTCGACTCGATGCTGGTGAAACTGACCTGCCGGGGCCATGACTTCGCCACCGCGGTGGGCCGCGCCCGGCGGGCCGTGGCCGAGTTCCGCATCCGCGGTGTGGCCACGAACATCCCGTTCCTGCAGGCGGTCCTCGACGACCCGGACTTCCAGGAGGGCCGGGTCACCACGTCGTTCATCGAGGAACGACCGCACCTGCTGACCGCCCGCCACTCCGCCGACCGCGGCACCCGCCTGCTCACCTACCTGGCCGACGTCACGGTCAACAAGCCCAACGGCGAGCGCCCGCACCTGATCGACCCCACCACCAAAATCCCGGACGTCCCAGGCGGCGCACCGCCCGCCGGATCGAAGCAGCGACTGACCGAGCTGGGCCCGGAGGGCTTCGCGCGCCACCTGCGGGAGTCGTCCACGGTGGCCGTCACCGACACCACCTTCCGCGACGCCCACCAGTCGCTGCTGGCCACCCGGGTGCGGACGAAGGACCTGCTGGCCGTCGCCCCGGCCGTGGCCCAGACGCTGCCGCAGCTGCTGTCGCTGGAGTGCTGGGGCGGCGCCACCTACGACGTGGCCCTGCGCTTCCTCGCCGAGGACCCGTGGGACCGCCTCGCCCGGCTGCGCGAGGCGGTGCCCAACATCTGCCTGCAGATGCTGCTGCGCGGCCGCAACACCGTCGGCTACACCCCCTACCCGACGGAGGTCACCACCGCCTTCGTCGAGGAGGCCACCCGTACCGGCATCGACATCTTCCGCATCTTCGACGCGCTCAACGACATCGGCCAGATGCGGCCCGCGATCGACGCCGTACGGGAGACCGGAACGGCCGTCGCCGAGGTGGCCCTCTGCTACACCGCGGACCTCTCCGACCCGGCCGAGAAGCTCTACACCCTCGACTACTACCTCCGGCTCGCCGAGCAGATCGTCGACGCGGGCGCACACGTCCTGGCCATCAAGGACATGGCCGGGCTGCTCCGGGCACCCGCCGCCGAGAAGCTGGTGACCGCGCTGCGCAGGGAGTTCGACCTGCCCGTCCACCTCCACACCCACGACACGGCCGGCGGCCAGCTGGCCACCTACCTTGCCGCGATCAACGCGGGCGCCGACGCCGTGGACGGAGCGGTGGCCTCGATGGCGGGCACCACATCGCAGCCCTCACTGTCGGCGATCGTCGCCGCCACCGACCACTCCCCGCGGCCAACCGGGCTGAGCCTGCGGGCCGTCGGCGACCTCGAACCGTACTGGGAGATCGTCCGCAGGATCTACGCACCCTTCGAGGCGGGCCTGACCTCCCCCACCGGGCGTGTCTACGACCACGAGATCCCCGGCGGCCAGCTTTCCAACCTCCGTGTTCAGGCACGCGAGTTGGGACTCGGCGACCGGTTCGAGGACGTCGAGGCCATGTACGCGGCGGCCGACCGCATGCTCGGCCGCCTGGTCAAGGTCACCCCGTCCTCCAAGGTGGTCGGCGACCTCGCCCTGCACCTCGTCGGCGCGGGCGTCGCACCCGCGGAGTTCGCGGCCGAACCCGGCTCGTACGACATCCCGGACTCCGTGATCGGGTTCCTGCGGGGCGAGTTGGGCGACCCGCCCGGTGGCTGGCCCGAGCCGTTCCGTAGCAAGGCACTCAAGGGCCGTGCCGCGCCCAAGCTGGTCGCCGACCTGTCCGCCGAGGAACGGGAGGGGCTGGACAAGGACCGCCGCGCCACCCTCAACCGGCTGCTGTTCCCCGGCCCGGCGAAGGACTTCGAGACACACCGCGACGCCTACGGCGACACCGGCGTCCTGCCCAGCAAGGACTTCTTCTACGGCCTGCGGCCCGCGGAGGAACACGCGGTCGACCTCGAGCCCGGGGTACGGCTCCTCATCGCGCTGGAGGCGATCGGCGAGGCGGACGAGCGCGGCATGCGCACCGTGATGGCCACGCTCAACGGCCAGCTCCGGCCGATCCAGGTGCGTGACCGGTCGGTGGCCTCGGACCTGCCGGCCGCGGAGAAGGCCGACAAGTCCGACCCACGGCACGTCGCCGCGCCGTTCGCCGGGGTGGTGACGCTGACCGCGGCGGTGGGCGAGCAGGTCGAGGCGGGCGGGACGGTGGCGACCATCGAGGCGATGAAGATGGAGGCCGCCATCACCGCACCGGTCGCCGGAGCGGTGGAGCGGCTGGCCATCACCTCCATCCAGCAGGTCGAGGCGGGCGACCTCCTGATGGTGATCGCCGCCCCGACGTCGTAACGGGGGCGAGGGCGAGGGCGGGCGCGGGGATCGCCCGGAACATCGGGTCTCGTTTCTTGTTATGCGGCCCACCGGCCTGAGGTCTCCCCTGGTGTCAGACCGAAACGGTGAGGCTGGACGGGAAGGAAGTGGCAGGCGTGGCAGCGACTGGGGATCACGAGCACGCGGTGATTGAGGCGGCGCAACGCGGTGCCATGTGGGCACAGGACGAGCTGGTCAGCGCGTACCTGCCGCTGGTGTACAACATCGTCGGCAGGGCGCTGAACGGCCACGCCGACGTCGACGACGTCGTGCAGGAGTCCATGCTGCGCGCGCTGCGCGGTCTTGGCTCGCTGCGGGACACCGCCGGGTTCCGCTCCTGGCTGGTGGCCATCACGATGAACCAGATCCGTACCTACTGGCACAAGCGGCAGGCCACGCCGGTTGATTCGGAGCTGCGGGACGCCTACGACGTGGCCGACCCTGGCGCGGACTTCGTGGACCTGACCATCGTGCGCCTTCGCCTTGAAGGAGAGCGGCGCGAACTCGCGCGGGCCACCCGCTGGTTGGGCACCGACGACCGCGCGCTGCTCTCGCTGTGGTGGCTCGAGGCGGCGGGGGAGCTGAGCCGGGCCGAGGTGGCCGCGGCGCTGGAACTGTCCCCGGAACACACCGGGGTGCGTATCCAGCGTATGAAGGCGCAGCTGGACACGGCCCGCCTCGTGGTACGCGCCCTGGCCGTGACCCCGTCGTGCGCGCGTCTCGACGAAGTGACGGGGAACTGGGACGGCCACCCCTCGGCACTATGGCGCAAGCGCATAGCCCGGCACGTCCGGGAGTGCGCCCACTGCTCCGGGCACCAGGCCGGGCTTGTGCCCGCGGAAGGGCTGCTGGTGGGTCTGGGCCTGGTACCCGTGGCAGCCGCGACCGGGCTTACGTTCGCGGGCGGCCCGGAAGGGGTCGGTGAGCCGGTGGCCTTCGCCGACGCCGGTGCTGCTGCCGCCACCGTCGTGAGTGGGTCGGGCGTACGGGGTGGCGAGGCGTCCGTCCCGCCGGGGCGGCGCGGCCGCCGCGTACAAGAGCGAATACGGAGGCGGCGCCGAGCTACTGGCATAGCCGTCGGGATAGCCGTACTGGCCGGGGGAGCGGCGGTGGTGGGCCTGAAGGCACTCCCCTCCGACGGCGAAGCCGACACCGTACGGTCCGCGTCCGCCCCCGAGCTCTCCACACCGAGCGCGCCGCCCCCGTCCACCTCATCGAAGCCCTCCACGTCACCCTCACCCTCCCCCTCACTCAGCCCGTCCTCTTCGCCCAAGCCGAGCCCCACCCGCACGAAGCCCAAACCCAAGCCGAAGCCGACACGGGAGTCAGCGCTGTCCCCGACCCCGACGCTGGCCCCAACGCCGACCAAGACGGCGAAGGCCAAGCCGGCCCCCGCCCGGGCGAGCACCCCGGCCGGACAGGTGTTGGCGATCGTCAACGCGGAACGCGCCAAAGCCGGTTGCGGAGCGCTGAAACACGACGACCGCCTCGCGCGAGCAGCGCAACTCCACAGCGAAGACATGTCGGCCAACAACTACTTCGACCACACGAGCCAGGACGGCCGCAGCTTCAGCGACCGGGCCACCGCCCAGGGCTACCCGCAGCCCGGAGCCGAGAACATCGCCCGAGGACAGAACTCACCCGAGGCCGTCATGTCGGCCTGGATGAACTCACCAGGCCACCGGGCCAACATCCTCAACTGCTCCCTGAACACCATGGGCGTGGGCCTGGTCGATGACGACTGGACATGGACCCAGGTCTTCGGCTTCTAGCGGGCAGCGGACGTAGAAAGCAAAAAGGCAAGGAGGCGTGGGCGTACCCACTCTCCTTGCCACTCTCAACATATAGCGCACTGGGGGCCTTGCGGCAAGGCCCGGGGCGTGGCGCACAATCAGCGGCCGAGGCCGAAGCCGAGCCTCAGATTCGGAGCTGATGCCGTGACCTCCCCGACGACGACCACCAGCGCGTTTGACCTTCCCGACCGCCTCTCGGCCAAGGCCGACCCGACGCTGATCACACACGACGAGCGGCACTTCACCGCCGTCGCCGAATGCCTGGAGCAGACGACCGCCGAACTGTCCGACCGCCTCGACGGCCTGCGTAAGGCGCCCGGTGGCCTGGGCCAGGAGGCGATGGACCGGGACGTGGAGATCCACCGGCTGACCGCTCGCCTGCGCACACTGCGTCGGTTCGGATGGGATCTGTGCCTCGGGCACATCGTCAGCGCCGACGCCCCCGAGCCCGTGTACATCGGCCGCCTTGGTCTCACCGACGGCGCGGGGCGTCGGCTGCTGATCGACTGGCGCTCGCCCGCGGCGGAGCCGTTCTTCGCCGCGACCCACGCCAACCCGATGGGTCTGGCGAGCCGTCGCCGGTATCGCTGGACCCACGGCCGGATCGGCGACTACTGGGACGAGGTGTTCACCGCCGACGGGATCGAAGGGCACGCCGCGCTCGACGACCAGTCCGCCTTCATCGCGAGCTTGGGGAGCAACCGGTCGTCCCAGATGCGCGACGTACTCGGCACCATCCAGGCCGACCAGGACGCCATCATCCGCGCGGATTCCCGTGGTGCTCTCGTCGTTGACGGCGGTCCGGGTACGGGCAAGACCGTCGTCGCCCTGCACCGCTCCGCCCACCTGCTCTACGCCGACCCCCGCCTCGGTCACCGTCGGGGCGGCGTGCTGTTCGTCGGCCCGCACCGGCCCTACCTGTCCTACGTCGCCGACGTCCTGCCCAGCCTCGGCGAGGAGGGCGTACAGACCTGCGTCCTGCGGGACCTCGTCGCCGAGGGAGCCACAGCGGTGACCGAGACCGACCCGGCCGTGGCCGCGCTGAAGTCGTCCGCGGACCTGGTGAAGGCGATCGAGACGGCCGTCAGGTTCTACGAGGAGCCGCCTACCGAGGGGATGACCGTATCGACGCACTCAGGCGACATCTGGCTGAGCGCCGACGACTGGGCCGAGGCGTTCGGCGCGCCGGACCCAGGCACTCCCCACAACGAAGCACGCGAACAGATCTGGGAGGAACTGGTCACGATCCTGCTGAACAAGCTCGACAGGAACGGCGACGGCGACGGTGACGGCGGCGTATCGCCTGACCTCTTTCGCAGGTCGCTGATGCAGGACAAAGAGCTGGTCACAGCCTTCCACCGGGCGTGGCCGCTCCTCGAAGCGGCTGACCTCGTCGGAGACCTGTGGTCGGTACCCGCCTACCTGCGCCTGTGCGCCCCCTGGCTCAGCCGCGACGAGATACGCACGCTGCAGCGCGCGGACGCCCAGGCCTGGACGGTGTCCGACCTGCCGCTCCTGGACGCGGCACGGCAGCGCCTCGGCGACCCGGAGGCGGCACGGCGCAAGCGTCGGCACAACGCCGCTGTCGCCGCCGAACGAGAGCGCATGGCCGCAGTCGTGGACGACCTGATCGAGGCCGCGGACGACGCGTACGGTGTCGGCCTGGTCTCGATGCTGCGCGGCGAGGACTTCCAGGACGCCCTGGTCGACGAGACCGCCCTGCCCAGCGCCGACCCGGACCAGCTCGCCGGACCGTTCGCGCACATCGTCGTGGACGAGGCCCAGGAACTGACCGACGCGGAGTGGCAGATGCTGCTGCTCCGCTGTCCGTCCCGGAGCTTCACCCTGGTGGGGGACCGTGCCCAGGCCAGGAACGGGTTCACCGAGTCCTGGCGGGAACGGCTTGAGCGGGTCGGGCTCGACCGGATCAACCTGGCCTCGCTGAGCATCAACTACCGGACACCACAAGAGGTCATGGCGGAGGCCGAGCCCGTCATCCGGTCCGTACTCCCGGACGCCAACGTGCCGACCTCCGTCCGCAGTGGCCATGTCCCCGTCGTACACGGACCCATCGCGGACCTCGACTCGATCCTTGACGCCTGGCTCGCCGCGCATGACGAAGGCGTGGCCTGCGTCATCGGCACGGGCGACATCGGAGTCGGGGCGTTTCGGGCGACGCCCCGCGTCCGGTCGCTGACCCCGGAGCTGTCGAAGGGGCTCGAGTTCGACCTGGTCGTCGTGATCGATCCACAGACGTTCGGCAACGGGAACGCGAACAGGAACGAAGGAGCGGTCGACCGCTATGTAGCGATGACCCGAGCGACCCAGCAACTCGTCATCCTCACGAGCTCCTGAAGTCGTCTGTCCGAATCAACGCGGGTTCTTCCAGTACGGCGGGCACACCGTCTCCGTCGACCTGGGCAGGTAGTACCTGAGGTTCTTCCGGCCGGACGGCACCTCGTCGTCGATGTCGGGGTTGGTGTCGAGATCCTCCCGGAGGGGGACGTACACCAGCAGGTGCTGCCCCTTGCGCAGCGACCGTTCGGAATCCACGACACGGGGGTCCACCAGGTCGAGTTCGACCTGGTCCGCACCGCTCCGCGGCTTGAACCACTCGGTCACCTGGAGCGTGACGAGGAGGCGCCCTTCCCGGGAGGACTCCCGTACGGCGAGGACGTCACCCTCGACGATCATCCGAGCACAGGCGATGGCCTCCTGGTGGGACTGTCCCTTACCCGCGCCGTCCTCCGCACTCCCGGCGTCCGCCCCGGACTTGCTGTCCGACTTCGCACCGGCACCGGCATCCCCGTCCGACAGTCCGCTGCCGCCGTTCGCGATGCCCAGCACGATCACCCCCACGACGGCCGCCGCCGCGACCAGGGGGCCGATCGCTCTGCCTCCGCGCCACCACGCCACCGGCCGTGGCGGCGCGGGGGAGGGGCGCGTGGCCTCGTCGCCGATCATCCGGAGGGCGAGGCGCAGCCGCTCCTCCTCCTGCCCGGTCAGCTCCCGCTCGTCGGGCATGTCAGATCGCCTCCATGTCACTCAGTTGAGTCCGCAGGGCCGCGACGGCCCCGTGTATGCGGCTCTTGGCCGTGCCTTCGGGTATGTCCAGTTGACGGGCGATCTCGGACAGCGGCAGGTCAGCGTAGTACCGCAGGACCAGGGCCTGGCGCTGAAGCGGCGTCAGGCGCTCCAGCCCGTCGGCCATGGTCAGCGCCAGGTCCCGGTGTTCCTGCGGGTGGTCCGTCGGGGGCCGCAGCGACCAGCGGGTGGCCAGCCGCTCGCGCAGACCCGCGTCCCTTGCCCGGCCCCGGTGCCAGTCGGTGGCGATCCGGGAGGCGACCACCGCCATCCAGGCGGCCGGTTCGCGTATCTCGGGACGGTCAGGGTCCGCCTGGGCCTCCAGGAGCTTCAGCCGTACCTGCTGCAAGCCGTCCTCGAGCTGGTCAAAGGGCAGCCCGCCCATCAGCAGCACCCCACGAATCCGCCTGCTGTCCGCCTCGGAGAACAGCGGCGAACTCTCCTGTGTGGCCCCTCTCTCGAGCCAGCGCACCATCCGTATCCCCTCGCCTCGTTTCCCCAAGGACGGAGCCGCCCCCGGAAACGTTCGGTCCCGGAGACGGCTCGTTTTCCTGTTCGTATGTGTACGAGGCCGGGTACGGCCTATGCCTTGCGGTACGCGTACGCCTCCTTGGCGGCCTCCTCCACCGCGTCGAGATCCGCACCGGCCGACGCGGTGACCACGGCCGCGACGGCGCCCTCCACGAACGGCGCGTCTACCAGCCGGGCACCGTCGGGGAGTTCGTCGCCTTCGGCGAGCAGCGACTTCACGGTGAGGACGGCACTGCCGAGGTCGGCGAGCAGGACGACGCCCGCGCCCTGGTCGACCGCGCGCGCCGCGTCGGTGATCAGCTCGGCGCTGGTGCCAAGACCGCCGTCCGGGGTGCCGCCCGCCGGTGCGACGGGGGCGGTGTCGCCGCCGCCCGCGAGTCCCTTCACCAGCTCGGCAACCGCGACGGCCACCGGTCCGCTGTGTGAAACGAGGACGATGCCCACCCGTCGCTCACCCACCGGCCACCTCCGCGAGCGCGGCGATCAGCAGCGCCGACGAGGTGGCGCCCGGGTCCTGGTGGCCGATGCTGCGCTCGCCGAGATAGCTCGCGCGCCCCTTGCGGGCCTGCATCGGTGTCGTGGCGAGCGCACCCTTCTCGGCGGCCGCCCGCGCCACGTCGAACGACTCATCCAGCGCGTCGGCCGCCGGGATCAGCGCGTCCAGCATCGTCTTGTCGCCCGCCGCCGCGCCGCCCAACTGCGCCACCGCGGCCACCCCCGCGCGCAGCGCCTCGGCCAGCTCAGGCTGGGAGACCTCAGCGGCGTCGCCGAGGGCCTTGCCCGTACGCCGCAGCAGCGTTCCGTACAACGGCCCGGACGCCCCGCCCACCTTCGAGATCAACTGGCGTCCCGCCAGGGTCAGTACGGCTCCGGGGGTCTCCGGGGCCTCCGCCTCGACGACCTCCCGGACCGCCGTGAAACCGCGTTTGAGATTGCTGCCGTGGTCGGCGTCGCCAATCGGCGAGTCCAACTCGGTCAGCCGGTCCGCCTCACGGTCGACGGCCGCCGCGGCGGCCGTCATCCAGCGGCGGAAGAAGTCGGCGTCGAGCACATGCCCTCCTCGCATCGGTCGTCACACGCCCCAGCGCAGGGCGGGGGTACGTACCGGAGCGTCCCACAGGCGCAGCAGCTCCTCGTCGACCTGGCAGAGCGTCACCGAGCAGCCCGCCATATCGAGCGAGGTCACGTAGTTGCCGACGAGGACGCGCGCGACCGCCACCTGGCGCTCGGCCAGCACTCGCTGCACCTCGGCATGGAAGCCGTACAGTTCAAGCAGCGGCGTCGCCCCCATGCCGTTGACCAGGACCAGCACCGGGTTTCGCGGCCGCAGGTCCTCCAGTACGGCATCGACGGCGAAGTCCGCGATCTCCCGCGAGGTCATCATCGCGCGCCGCTCGCGGCCCGGCTCGCCGTGAATGCCGATCCCCAACTCCAGCTCTCCGGGCGGCAGATCGAACGTCGGACTGCCCTTGGCGGGAGTCGAGCAGGCGCTCAGCGCGACCCCGAAACTCCGGGAGTTCTCATTCACCTGCCGGGCGATCGCCTCGACGCGTTCCAGCGGCGCGCCCTCGTCCGCCGCGGCCCCCGCCAGCTTCTCGACGAAGAGGGTGGCGCCGGTGCCGCGCCGTCCCGCCGTGTAGAGGCTGTCGGTCACCGCCACGTCGTCGTTGACCAGGACCTTGGCGACCTGGATGCCCTCGTCCTCGGCGAGCTCGGCGGCCATGTCGAAGTTCAGTACGTCACCGGTGTAGTTCTTCACGACGAACAGCACGCCCTGACCACTGTCCACGGCGGCCGCGGCCCGCACCATCTGGTCCGGCACCGGCGAGGTGAACACCTCGCCGGGACAGGCCGCCGACAGCATGCCGGGCCCCACGAACCCGCCGTGCAGCGGCTCATGTCCTGACCCGCCGCCGGATACCAGCGCGACCTTGTCCGCGACGGGCGCGTCCCTACGGACGATGACCCGGTTCTCGACGTCGATGGTGAGCTCGGGATGGGCCGCGGCCATGCCCCGCAGCGCGTCCGCGACCACCGTCTCCGCGACATTGATGAGCATCCTCATGGGTACCTCCTGAGTGGGGTAGCAAACGGGTGAGTGACCTGCGTATTTCCCTGGTCAGTGGCTGTGGGCGGTTCGGATGGTTGGGCGGGACTCGGCTGGGTGCCACTGTCGGCAGTATCGGCCTTGCCGCGGTGGAGGTCACGGGCGAGAGCCTTCTGGGCGCGCCCCGGTACCGAATCAGGAGGCCCCGTCGCCCCTAGGCCGTGTCCGACCTAGAGCGTCGGGGGCTGTGACCGGGCGCGGGGGAAGCGTGCGACGAGTCGTGCGCCGTGTTGTGACGGCCGGGTGTGCAGGCTGCCGCCGTGGGATTGCGCGATTTCGCGAGCGATGGCCAGCCCCAGACCCGTACCTCCTTCGGCGCGGTTGCGGTCGTCGTGCAGTCTTGCGAACCGCTCGAAGACACGCTCGGCTGACTCTGCCGGGATGCCGGGACCGTCGTCCTGGACCTCCAGTAGGGCGTCGCCGGACTCGGGGTCGGTGGTGGCGGTGATCCGTACCTCGGATGCCGCGTAGCGCTGTGCGTTGTCCACCAGGTTGGCCAGCAGCCGCTCCAGGTGACTGTGGTCGCCGTGGACCAGTACGGGGGCGTTGGCCTCCACCACGATGGGGACGCGGGCGGAGCGCCGCCGCGCGTGCTCCTCAGCGGCGAGCAGGGCCAGGTCTACCGGGGCCTCGGTGTGGGGCGCCCGGGCATCGAGCCGGGCCAGGAGCAGCAGGTCGGCGGCGATTCGCTGGAGGCGCAGTGTGTCGCCGAGTACGCGCTCGATCGCGGCGGCCGAGTGGGGCTCCCGGATCTCCAGGGCGGCTACTTCGAGTTCCGCTCGCAGCGCGGCGATCGGGTTGCGCAGTTCGTGGGAGGCGTCGGCGACGAACTGCCGCTGTCGGGTGACCGACTGTTCGAGCCGGTCGAGGGTCGAGTTGACCGTCTGGGCGAGTGCGGTGATCTCGTCGCCGCCTGGCGGGGTGGGAACGCGTCGGTCCAGTGCGCTGGCGGTGACGGACGCGAGGGCGGTGCGGATCGCGGTGACGGGGCGCAGGGTGAGTGTGGCCGCCGCCCAGGCGCTCGCGGCGCTGAGCGCGACGAGCAGCGGGCCGGCGGCGATCAGTGCGGTGCTCAGGGCGCGGATGGCCTCGTCCACGTCGTCGAGCTCGGTCCGTGCGTAGACATAGCGGGTGCCGTCGGGCGACTCGGCCCGTACGACGGAGACCACGCCGCGCTGGTCCGTCCGGCCCGCCTGGGTCTCGACTCTGCTCGCGGAGTCGTGCCCGGGCCCCGGCCGGAAGGCGGCGAGTCCGGCGGACAGCGCTGCCGGGTCGGGATCCGTTCCGGCGAGGGCGGTGCCGTCCGGGGTCAGGACGACGAGGGAGTCGACGCCACCCTCGGGGTCTGGCAGGTGGGAGGTGAGCTGGTCGGCGGCGACATCGGCGGCGACCTTGCGGGCGGCCAGCTCGGTGCGGTCCTCGGTGCTGTCCAGGAGGTTGGCACGCAGCGTCGTGAACAGCCAGAGGCCGCCGAGTACCAGGAGGACCGTCATCGTCGTTGCCGCCGCGAGCGCGGCGCGCGCACGCACCTGACGGGGAATCAGCCTGCGGGCCCATGAGGGCACTCGGATGCTACGCGGCATCGGAGCCGAGCCGGTATCCGACGCCCCGCACCGTGTGGATCGTGCGGCGCTGGAAGGGCGTGTCGACTTTGCGGCGCAGTGAACTGACGTAGACCTCAACGATGTTCGGGTCGATGTCGCCGCCCGGTGTGTCCCGCCACACTTCGTGCAGGATGTGCTGCTTGTCGACGGCCGCCCCCTCAGCCTCCATCAGGCACCGCAGGACGGCCAGTTCACGGGCGGTCAGCTCGATCTCCCGCTCGCCCCGGCGGCAACGGCGCGCGGCCACGTCGAGCACGAGATCGCCGACCTGGAGTGTGGCCCGCTGCTCCCTGCCGGTACGGCGGCCGAGCGCGCGCAGTCTGGCGAGCAGGACGACGAACGAGAACGGCTTGGCGAGATAGTCGTCGGCCCCCGCGTCCAGCCCGTCCGCCTCGTCGTGTTCACCGTCCTTGGCTGTCAGCATCAACACTGCGGTGGGGTCTCCCAGGGAACGCAACCGGCGGCAGACCTCGTAGCCGTTGATACCGGGCAGCATCACATCGAGGACCAGGGCGTCGTACTCGCGGGAGCGGGCGGCTTCCAGTCCGCGCAGGCCGTCGTGGACGACATCGACCCAGTGACCGGCCGCGCCGAGCCCCCTGCGCAGCGTGTCAGCCAGTCCCTCCTCGTCCTCGACCACCAAAATACGCATTCATCAACCATCGCATACGAAGCTTCCCAAACAGGATTAACTGACCACGCACTCCGTAGCGACCGCCTCGTCGAGTCGGCGGACCAGGGCCATGAAGACCAGGGCGACGGCGGCACTCGTCCCGGCCGTGAGGGCGTGCCCGCTCTGGCAGGAGAGTTGGGCGAGGTGCGGGTCCGGGGCGTCGAGCCCGTACAGGGATCTGAGCGGGAGGACGACCCCGGCGCCCAGGCCCACCAGGGAGGCACAGGCCAGCGGAGCCACGACGAGCAGGGCGTACAGGGCGTACCGGGCGCGGGGAGGGGATGGGTGGGGCGGGGCGGCGGGCCGATCACGACGATCACGAGGATCGCGACGGCGAGTGAGCCGACGGTGATCCGGCCGAGCGCGTCGCCCGCGGCACGCGCGGTGGCCGCGCTCTCGCGCTGGAGCCGCCCGGTCAGGCCCGCGTTCTCCCAGCGCTGACCGGTGGGGGTGAGGACGACCCGTACGCCGCGAGGAACATCAGCGCGGCCAGCGCTCCCGCGCCCCAGATCCGCCACGCCCCCTTGGACTCCGCGGTCACAGGTCCGCCGCCACGGCCGGGGCTGTCGCGCTCTCGGCTGTCGGCTCGGGGCGGTTGTCCTGGTGGCTGATGACCAGCAAGAGCGCGACCAGCAGCCAGTTCCCGGTCATGGCGGACCTGCCCTGGGCCAGAAAGGGCAGTGCCTTGCCGGTGAAGGGCATGAGGCCCAGTACTCCACCGGCGACGATGAAGACCTGGAACGCGAGCACCACGGACAGCCCTGCGGCGAGCAGCTTGCCGAAGAGGTTGTCGGCGACAAGGGCGGTGCGGAATCCGCGCTCGATGAACAGGCCGTACAGCAGGAGCAGGGCCATGACTCAGGCGAGGCCGAGTTCCTCGCCGACGGTGGTGAGGACGTAGTCGCTGCGGCCCGCGAATCCCACGAGTTCGGGGTGGCCGAGCCCCGGACCGGTGCCGGTGACTCATAGGTGTCGCCGGGGAAGAACGCGGGTGCCATCAGCAGGGCCAGCGACACCGCCATCTCGACGGGCAGGTCGAGGAACGCGCTCACGGTCGTGATCTGCGACCGGCGACCGGCCTCACGCCCGGCGCGCTCCAGCTCCCGCTTGTCGTCCACCCCCGCTGCCGGAGCTTCTGCTCCCTGGCCGCATTCGCCAGTCCGTATGCCTTCTTTATCTTGTCCTGGCCGTGCCCCGGTATGTCGACCAGGTCGTCGCGGGGAATGGGGAATCCCTTTACCTTTCCATTCCCCGCGGGTACTCGCAGCAGAATCAGCGTGTTGGCGTTATAGCCGCCGATTTCCGAGTTACCGGCATGCAGTTTCCGCAGAAGTTTCTTCGGGAGTTCCTCACCGTTCTGAGCCTTCCTGCTGTCCAGCCGATGGCGAGCACAAGGGTGAGCGTCAGCAGCGTGCGCAGCAGGCGGAACCGGCGCCCGGGCGGGCGCTGGTGGGCGGGGCGCCTGTGCCCGTGGCGTCGCCACTGGTCACGTACGGCTCGGTGCTTCGACATGCGGGAGATTCTGCGGGAGTCCGCCTGAAGAAATCCTGAGTTTCCTGAAGGCCTCTTCAGGAAACTCAGGAAGGGAATCCAACCGCAAAGCGACGGGGCCCTGGTCCGAATTGGGCACGCTCAATCGCATGCTACTGTCGAATGGTCGACGGAAATTCGGGCCATTCCGCGCCAATGCGTCGGCCGCGTTCCTGGATCAGCAACTGATCACGCATAGCGCCTGTCCGCGAATCCCGCGCACACGGCGCTCCACAAACATCCTCCGCTGCGCGCGGCGGAGCGCCATGCCGCCATGCGGCGAGAAAGGCCTCATCATGACCCTGCTCACCCCTGAAAAGCTGGCTCCGCCAGGCCGCCGCCGTGAGCGCCGGGCCGCCGAGCTGGAGGCCCGGACCCGTGAAGTCGGCGTCAGGCTCTCGGAGTACGGCGCGCAGTCCGCGCGCCAGGTCCTGCGGGACCTGGGCGTCACCCGCGACGGCCTCAGGCACGGTGAGGCCGTCGACCGGCTCGGACGGTACGGAGCCAACGTCGTCACGCAGGAGCGGCCACCGCGCTGGTACGTACAGCTGGCGAACGCGTACGCGAACCCGTTCACCGCCGTGCTGGTCGTCCTGGCCGGTGTCATGTACTGGCAGGACCCGGCCGACCCCGGCGTCATCATCCTCTCCGTCATGGTGGGGATCAGCGGGCTGTTGCGGTTCTGGCAGGAGTACCGGTCGGGCAGGTCGGCCGAGGCCCTCAAGCGACTGGTCACCACCACGACCGCCGTGCAACGCCGTGCGGGGCGCGGGTCGGTCCCGACAACCCTCGAGGTGCCCATGGAGCAGGTCGTCCCCGGCGACCTGGTCAAGCTGTCGGCGGGCGACCTGGTCCCCGCTGACCTACGGCTGGTCGCGGCGAAGGGCCTGATGGTCAACCAGGCCTCGCTGTCCGGCGAGTCGCTGCCGGTCGCCAAGGCCGACATCCGGGGCGACGACTCCGGCCGTACCCCCACCAGCGACCCGGTCGAGGCGGACAACCTCTGCCTGATGGGGACGTCGGTGACCTCGGGTATCGCCACTGGTGTCGTCGTGGCGACCGGCACCCGGACGTACTTCGGCTCGATGGCGGGCTCGCTGGCCGGTGAGCGTCCGCGGACCAACTTCGACAACGGCGTACGCAGGGTCAGCTTTCTGCTGATCCGCTTCATGCTGGTGATGGTCCCGGTCGTCTTCGCGATCAACGGCCTCACCAAAGGGGACTGGGACGAGGCACTGCTCTTCGCGATCGCGGTGGCGGTCGGGCTGACCCCCGAGATGCTCCCGATGGTGGTCTCCGCCAACCTGGCCCGGGGCGCGGTCGCCATGTCCCGGCGCAAGGTGGTCGTCAAACGGCTCAACGCGATCCAGAACCTGGGCGCGATGGACGTGCTGTGCACGGACAAGACCGGCACCCTGACCGAGGACCGGATCGTCCTGGACCGCCACCTGGACGTGCACGGCCACGAGGACAGCGAGGTCCTGGAGCACGGCTACCTCAACTCCCACTTCCAGACCGGCCTGAAGAACCTGATGGACCAGGCGATCATCGACCGCGTCCACGAGGCCGAGGAGGTTGTCGTCGATACGCGCTTCACGAAGATCGACGAGATCCCCTTCGACTTCGCCCGCCGCCGGATGTCCGTCATCCTGCGCCGAAACCCGTTGCTGGGCCACGGCGACGGCGACCACATCATGATCACCAAGGGGGCGGTCGAGGAGGTCCTCGCCCGGTGCACGCACCTCAGGGACCGCGGCGAACGAGTCGAGCTGACCGACCAGTTGAGGTGGCATGTGGCCCAGGTCGCCGAGGCCCGCAACCGGGACGGGCTGAGGGTCCTGGCCGTCGCCACCCGCACGGCCCCCGAGGCCGAGCGGGACACCTACAGGGTCGCGGACGAGGCCGGGCTGACCCTGGTCGGCTTCCTGGCCTTCCTCGACCCGCCGAAGGCGGACGCGGCCGCCGCCCTGCGGGGTCTGGCCGACAACGGCATCGCGGTCAAGGTCGTCACCGGCGACAACGAACGCGTCGCCGCACGGGTCTGCGCCGATGTCGGCATCGACGTGGGGACGGTCCACCCTGGTCGCGTACTGCGCCCTCACCCAGCTGGTGAAGACCTGGTACATCCGCCGGTTCCACACCTGGCTGTGACCACCGCCGCACCAGGCGGCACCCGAGTCCCCACACACATCAGCCGATCGAAGGGAGCACCATGCGTAGCTGGATGTCGGGCGGTGTGTACGGCACGGTCCTGGCCAGCGCACTGCTCGCCGCCCTCCAGGCAGACGGGGTGTTCACCCCGTACTACGACGCCGCCTGGGTCATGGTGACCGCGGGCACGGCCGCCCTCGCGCACGGTTACGCCCACCACATGGCCACTCACGAGCCGGGCTCGGGCAGCCATCGGTGGCGGCAGCTCGGGCGCACCCTGGCAGACGAGTGGCCACTGTTCGCAGCCTGCTTGCCGACCGTGCTGTTGCTGGTGGCCGCGGGGGTGGCCAACTGGCCCGCGGGGGACGTCACCACCGCGGGCCTGGCCGCGAACGCCGCGCTGCTCTTCGGCTGGGGCACCTTCGCCGCCCTGCGCGTGGGCTACCGGCGCCGGTCGGCGGTGGCGATCGGCGCCGCGGACGCGATGATCGGACTGCTGATCGCCGGGGCCAACGCACTGATCAAGTAAGAGCGGGGGTGCTGCCATGTGCCATGGGAGGCTCCTCGGCTACCACTTACCCAGAAGTAAGCTTACTCAGAAGTCAGAAGATTGTCGGACCTCCTTGATTTCCCCTTACGCGCCGGTAAGTTGACGAGCGAGTCAGAACCCGAACCACCGCGCGGCACAACACGTCAGGCCAACCACGGAGCCGACTATGGGCGTACGCAAGGATCTGAAACGGGCGAAGCAGCGCAGCGACCTGGCCAATCGGGTCCGCACCGAGCTGACCAGACAAGACGGCGTGGTCAGGGAAGTACGCACCGCCCCCCTCGCCTCGGCGGGAGACGGGGGCTCCGCCGCGGACGTCCCCTTCATCAACGCCGCCGAGGACCCGGACGCCGTCGTCGTACGCCGCAAGGTGGGCCGCTCCTGGCAGCCGGTCACCGCCGCCGGTTTCGCAGGCGAAGTGGCGGCGGCCGCCAAGGGGCTGATCGCCGCCGGGCTCGAACCAGGCGGCCGGGTCGCTCTGATGGCGCGCACCCGCTACGAGTGGGCGGTCCTGGACTTCGCGATCTGGGCGGCGGGCGGCCAGAGTGTGCCGATCTACGCCACCTCATCCGCCGAGCAGGTCGAGTGGATCGTACGGGACTCCGGCGCCACCCACCTGATCACGGAGACGTCCGACAACACCCGCACGGCCGAGGATGCGGCCGCCCGGCTGCCGCAGCCGCCGCGCCTGTGGGAGCTGGACAAGGGGGCCATCCCCGAACTGGCCACGCTGGGACGCGAGATACCCGACGAGGAGGTCACCAAGCGGCGGGCCGCGCTCACCCCCGACACCATCGCCACCGTCTGCTACACCTCCGGCACCACCGGCCGACCCAAGGGCTGCGTCCTCACTCACCGCAACCTGCACGCCGAGGCCGCCAACACCGTCGAACTGCTGCACCCCGTCTTCAAAGAGGTCACCGGACAGGTCGCGTCGACCCTGCTCTTCCTCCCGCTGGCGCACATCCTGGGGCGCACCATCCAACTCGCCTGCATGATGGCGCGGATCGAACTCGGCCACTGCCCGAGCATCAAGCCCGACGAACTCCGCCCTGAACTCCGCTCCTTCAAACCGACGTTCGTCGTCGGCGTGCCCTACCTCTTCGAGAAGATCCACGACACCGGACGGGCCACCGCGGAGAAGATCGGCCGCGGCGCGTCATTCGAGCGCGCGGACCGGATCGGGGTGCGCTTCGGCGAGGCGTACCTGGACAAGTTCCTGGAGCGCGGCAAGGGGCCATCGCTCGGGCTCTATCTCGCCTGGGCCCTCTACGACCTGCTGGTGTACCGCCGGGTCCGCAAGGAACTCGGCGGACGGCTGCGCTACGCCATCAGCGGCGGCTCACCACTTGACCGGCGGCTGAACCTCTTCTTCTATGCCGCGGGGATCGTCATCTACGAGGGCTACGGCCTCACCGAGACCACGGCCGCGGCCACCGTCATCCCACCGCTCAGCCCGCGCCCGGGCACGGTCGGCCTGCCGGTGCCCGGCACCGCGATACGTATCGCGGACGGGGGCGAGGTCCTCATCCGCGGCGGCATCGTGTTCGGCGCGTACTGGAACAACCCCGAGGCGACCGAACAGGTCCTGGACGACGGCTGGTTCGCCACCGGGGACCTCGGCGAACTCGACGACGACGGCTATCTCACCATCACCGGCCGGATGAAGGACATCATCGTCACCTCGGGCGGCAAGAACGTCTCGCCCGCCCCACTGGAGGACCGGCTGCGCAGCCGCCCGCCCGTCGGCCAGTGCATGGTCGTCGGCGACAACCGCTCGTACGTCGCCGCCGTCGTCACCCTGGAACCGGACGCGGTCGAGCACTGGCTCGCCGTACGCAAGAAACCCCAGGACACCCCGATGTCCGAGGTCATCCGCGACCCGCGCATGATCGCCGACGTCCAGAAAGCCGTGGACTACGCCAACGAGGCCGTCTCCCGGGCCGAGTCCATCCGCAAGTTCGTCATCGTCGAGGGTGAGTTCACCGAGGAGAACGGACTTCTCACCCCCTCGCTCAAGGTCAAGCGGAAGGCCGTGGCGGACACGTACGCGGCCGAGATCGAGGCGCTCTACCAGGGCTGAAGCCGAACCCCGGCCGCCGACGTCGTGCCAGTCGGGGGTCTCTCATCCCTCAGGAAAGCTGCCGGGGGCCTTGAACACGGCACCATGGCCGGGAACGATGACGTCGGCGGCCGCCATGACCCGGAGCCGGGAGGCCCGCAGCATCTCGCGGTCCGGGGCCACCGGGTCCTCGACCGGGCCGTTGGCGCGCCACCACAGATCGCCCACGAACGCCACCACGCCGCCGTACGTGCCCGCCAGCAGCGTGATGGCCTCACGGGCCAACCACATCGCCCGCGACATGGTGCTGCCCGCACACCGCGACGGCGGGCAGACCCAGTACCTGGCCGCCCCCGCACTACAGGACGGTCGGGACGAACGCCTCGCCGAAGTCCTCGCCTGGGCCCGCGATCACCTCCACGAACCGCTGCCGGTCGCGGAGCTGGCCGGGCGTGCCGTGATGAGCAAACGCTCCTTCGCTCGCCGCTTCACCGCGGCCACCGGCACCACACCGCACGCCTGGCTGCGGGAGCTACGGCTGAGCCGGGCCGAGGAACTGCCGGAAACCACCGACCTGCTGGTCGAGGAGATCGCCCGCACGGTCGGGTACGGCAGCGCGTCCGTACTGCGCGAGCGGTTCGTGCGCCGCCGAGGCGTTCCACCCCGCTCCTACCGCCGTGCCTTCACCCGGGCCTCCCCACCGACGGGTTGACCCGACCGCGAAGCACAGGTAAGGGAGAGACCGGCCTCGCACTCCGGCCGTGACCGGGACAAGCCCGGCCCCGCCCCCGAAGCGCCGACACCCCATGCTTTCCCCTCCGCCGTACTACGCCGACGACCGCAGACCTTGGTGATCGGTGCGTCACCCGTTCGACCCCGCCGACAGGCACGCCCGCTCGTGCGGACCTTGCATGGGAGGGTGACGCAGGTGGACGAGCAGCCCGTTGACGGTGAGGCGGCGCTGCGCGCCGTTCTGCTCAGCCGTGGCTATCTGCGGCTGCTGCTGCTCTCCGTCCTGCTGGGCGTGCCCATCGCCCTGGCCTGCTTCTTCTTCGTCGGCCTGCAACACGCGATCCAGCACGGCGTGTGGGAGGCGCTCCCCGAGGCCGTCGGCTACCACCGAGCCCCTTGGTGGTGGCCGCTGCCCACACTCCTGCTGGCTGGACTGATCATGGCGCCGATCGCCACCCGGATGCGGGGCGGCGGCGGCCACCTGCCGGTGAACGGCCTCGGCGGTACCCCCATCGGCCCAGAGGCGCTGCCCGGCGTGATCCTGGCCGCCCTCGCGACGCTGCCCCTCGGCGTCGTACTGGGCCCCGAGGCCCCGCTGATGGCCGTGGGCAGCGGGCTCGCCCTGCTCGCGCTGCGCAGGGCGAAGACCGCGACCGACCCCAGGTCGGCCACGGTCATCGCTACCGCCGGATCTACCGCCGCGATCTCCACCATCCTCGGCGGCCCGATCGTGGCCGCCATCCTGGTGGTGGAGGCCGCTGGGCTGGCCGGGGGACAGCTGGTCGTCCTGCTGCTGCCCTGCCTGGTGGCCAGTGCCACCGGAGCGCTGGTCTTCACCGGCTTCGGTCAATGGACCGGCCTGTCCATCGGCGCCCTCGAACTGCCCGCCGTGCCACCGGACGTCAACCCTGACGCGGGTGACTTCCTGTGGGGCGTTCCCGTCGCGGTCCTTGTCGCCCTCGTCGTTGCCACAGCGCACCGGCTCGGCCGGTATACCGCTCGGTGGACCAGCGAGCACACCGCGCCGCGTACCGTATTCTGCGCGCTCGCGGTCGGCGTCTGCCTCACGGCGTACGCGCTGCTGACGGGCCGTTCCCCCGAGGAAGCCGCGCTCTCGGGCCAGGCCACCCTCGGTGAGCTCGCCGCCCATCCGCATGCCTGGTCCGTCGCCGCTCTCCTGGCGCTTGTCGTCTGCAAGGCACTGGCCTGGGGCATCAGCCTGGGCTGTCTGCGCGGCGGTCCCATCTTCCCGGCCGTCCTGATCGGCGCGGTCGTCGCCGTCGCGTGCTCCGCGCTGCCCGGATTCGGGGTGCCCCCGGCCCTGGGACTCGGTATCGCCGCTGCCGCCGTGGTCGTCACCGGGCTGCCGCTGACCAGTGCGATCCTGGCCACGCTGCTGCTGGGCGACGACGCGTACCACCAGATGCCGCTGATCGTGATCGCGGCGGTCACCGCGCATCTGGCCACCCAACTGATCAACCGCCCCCGCACTCGAGAAGACAGGAAGGCCAGGGATGGCGGCAGTTGACGCGGCCGCCGCACGGCGGATGACCGAGACCCTGTTCATCGAGCGCTCATGGCGCAGCCCCAGCTCCACACGCTTCTGGGTACTGCTCGCGCTGGCCTCGGTCATCGCGGGCGCGGGCGTGGTCGCCGACTCGACCGCCACCGTCATCGGCGCCATGATCGTGGCCCCGCTGATGACCCCGATCCTGGGCAGTGCGCTGGCGCTCGTCCTGGCCGACCGCGGGCTTGTGGTGCGCAGTGTGCTGCTCGTGGTCGGCGGCGCTCTCACCGTCGTGGCCATCGGCATGCTGCTGGGCTGGATCGTCGCGTCGCCCGACGCCTACGCCTCCAACAGCCAGGTGTCCGCGCGGATCAGCCCTCGCCTCATCGACCTGCTGGCCGCTCTGGCCACCGGCACGGTCGGGGCCTTCGCCCTCGTGCGCTCCGATGTCTCCGACGCCCTGCCCGGTGTCGCGATCGCCATCTCCCTGGTGCCGCCGCTGTCCGTCACGGGGCTGCTGATCTCCGTACGGCGCTACCACGACGCCACCGAGTCCGCGCTGCTCTTCACCACCAATGTCGCCGCCATCATCGCTACCGGCACCACGGTCTTCCTCTGCTACCGGGTACGGGCAGGCGCGCACGCCGCTGGGATCACCGTAGGGGACCTGCGCGGACGGTCGCTGGTCGCGGTCGCGGCCCTCGTCCTGCTTGTCGCGGCTCCGCTCACGGCAGGGAGCATCTCGGTCATGCGGGACCGCACGCTCGCCGCCGACGCCCGGCCGGTCGCCGAGCGCTGGGCTGCCGCGGGCCAGTGGCAGGTCGCGTCCGTCAAGGCCCGCAACGGCACTGTGGTCGTGGGCGTACTCGGCCTTCCCCCGCATCCCGCCCCCACCGCCCTGCGGGCCGCGCTGGACGCCACCGGCATGCGCGACGCCGATCTCGAACTCCACCTGGTCGGTGGCCGAACCCACTGGTGCCCGGCGGACGGCACGACCTGCACCGTACGACGCACCAGCCGCACCTGACGCGGCCGCCCCCCCCGACACCCCTGCGGGCGGGTGCCGGACCAGGCCAGGACAGGCCCGAACAGGCCGGGACAGGCCTGTTTCGGGCCGGGCGGGGCGGCGCGCCTGGTGGGAGGATGTACGGACCGGCGCCCGGCCTCGAGACCGGAAGGACCCACCATGCCCGACGCCACAGAGCACCAGACACCCGGCGCGCTCACGGACCGGGACCTGCGGAACCTGGACGCCCACTGGCGTGCCGCGAACTACCTGGCCGTCGGCCAGATCTATCTGCTGTCCAACCCGCTGCTGACCGAACCGTTGCGCCCGGAGCACATCAAGCCGCGGCTGCTCGGCCACTGGGGCACATCCCCCGGCCTGAACCTGGTGTACACCCACCTCAACCGTGTCGTCCTGGCGCGCGGTCAGGATGCCCTGTGCATCTGGGGACCGGGACACGGCGGGCCCGCCGTACTCGCCAACTCCTGGCTGGAGGGCAGCTACAGCGAGACCTACCCGGACGTGAGCCGGGACCGGGCGGGTATGGAGCGGCTGTTCCGGCAGTTCTCCTTCCCGGGCGGCGTGCCCAGCCACGTCGCGCCCGAGACCCCCGGCTCCATCCATGAGGGCGGCGAACTCGGCTACTCCCTCGCCCACGCCTACGGCGCCGCCCTCGACAACCCGGACCTGCTCGTCACCTGCGTGATCGGCGACGGCGAGGCGGAGACCGGCCCGCTGGCCGCGTCCTGGCACTCCAACAAGTTCCTCGACCCCGTCCACGACGGCGCGGTCCTGCCGGTCCTCCACCTGAACGGCTACAAGATCGCCAACCCGACGGTGCTGGCCCGCCTGCCCGAACCCGAACTCAACGAGCTACTCCGGGGATACGGCCACGCCCCGATCCACGTCGCCGGCGACGACCCGATGACCGTGCACCGCGCCCTGGCCGCCGCCATGGACGAAGCCCTGGACCGTATCGCGCTCATCCAGCGCACCGCACGCGAGGAAGGCGTTACCGAACGGCCCCGCTGGCCGGTCATCGTGCTGCGCACCCCCAAGGGCTGGACCGGGCCGGCCGAGGTCGACGGCCTTCCCGTGGAGGGCACCTGGCGCGCGCACCAGGTGCCGCTCGCGGCGGTCCGCGACAACCCCGCGCACCTGCGGCAGCTGGAGGACTGGCTGCGCTCGTACCGTCCCGAAGAACTCTTCGACGCGCACGGCCGCCCACACGAGCAGGTGCTGGCCTGTGTCCCCGAGGGCGCCCGGCGCCTGGGCTCCACACCGCACGCCAACGGCGGCCTGCTGCTGCGCGAACTGCCCCTGCCGCCACTGGAGCGTTACGGCGTCCAGGTCGACAAACCCGGCGCGACACTGCACGAGCCCACGAGGGTGCTCGGCGACCTGCTGGAGCACGTCATGGCGGCCACCAGCCAGCGCCGTGACTTCAGGCTGGTCGGCCCGGACGAGACCGCGTCCAACCGGCTCCAGGCCGTCTACGGCGCGAGCGGCAAGGCCTGGCAGGCCCAGACCCGCCCGGTCGACGAGCACCTGGACCGGCACGGCAGGGTGATGGAGATCCTCTCCGAACACACCTGCCAGGGCTGGCTGGAGGGTTACCTGCTGACGGGACGGCACGGACTGTTCTCCTCCTACGAGGCGTTCGTCCACATCGTCGACTCGATGGTGAACCAGCACATCAAGTGGCTGCGCGTCACCCGCCAACTGCCCTGGCGCGCCCCGATCGCCTCCCTCAACTACCTGCTGACCTCCCATGTCTGGCGTCAGGACCACAACGGCTTCTCGCACCAGGACCCCGGCTTCGTCGACCACGTCCTCAACAAGAGCCCCGAGGTCGTACGGGTCTATCTGCCGCCGGACGCCAACACCCTGCTCTCGGTGGCGGATCACGCCCTGCGCAGCCGGGACTACGTCAACGTCATCGTCGCGGGGAAGCAGCCCTGCTTCGACTGGCTGTCGATGGACCAGGCCCGTGCCCACTGCGCCCGTGGGGCCGGGATCTGGGAGTGGGCGGGCAGCGAGAACGGCGAACGGGAACCGGACATCGTGCTGGCCGCCGCCGGTGACGTCCCGACTCAGGAGGTGCTGGCCGCCGCTCAGCTGCTGCGCGGCCATCTCCCGGAGCTGGCCGTGCGGGTGGTCAACGTCGTCGACCTGGCCCGGCTGCTGCCCGCCGAGGAGCATCCACACGGCATGACCGCCGCCGAGTTCGACGCCCTGTTCACCCGCGACAAGCAGGTGATCTTCGCGTACCACGGCTATCCCTGGCTCATCCACCGCCTTGCCTACCGGCGTACCGGCCACCCCAACCTGCACGTACGCGGCTACAAGGAGATCGGCACCACCACCACGCCGTTCGACATGGTGGTCCGCAACGACCTGGACCGCTACCGCCTGGTGATGGACGTCATCGACCGCGTGCCGGGCCTGGCCGTACGCGCCGCCCCCGTACGGCAGTTGATGGAGGACATCCGGCTGCGCCACCACGGCTGGATTCGCGAACACGGCACCGATCTGCCCGAGGTCGCGGACTGGACCTGGGACGGCTGACCGCGTACGGTTTCGCCGCCCTCACGCGTGCGGGACGACCGCGACCGGAGAGGTCGCGTGGTGCAGTACGGCGTGCGCGACCGGCCCGATGCGCATACCGAGCGTGGGCTGGTGCACCCGACGGCCGACGACAACCAGCGCGGCCCCCTCGGCGGCCTGCAACACGACGCCCGACGCCTGGGCCAGGTCGACCGTGTAGACGACCGGGACCTGTGGGTACCTGTCGCGCCACGGCTTGACCGCTTCGGCCAGCGCCAGTTCCTTCTCCCTCGGAGTGTTCTCGTCGTGCACTTCGGCCGGATACACGACGAGGCCGTACGCGTACAGCGACGGCAGGTCCTCCGCGTGCACGGCGCGCACCGTGGCTCCGTGGACGGCGGCCGCGCTGAAGGCGAAGTCCAGCAGTGGGCTGGGCTTCCGCGCCTCCAGGTGCTGGACGCCGACCACGACCTCCCCGTTGTCCTGCTCGCCGCCGGGCTGAGCGGGCGGCCGTACCGACACCACGGGGCTCTTCGCCCGGGCGAGCACCTGCTGACCCACGGAGCCGAGGAAGAATCCGGCGATGGCGCCGTGACCGCTGGAGCCCAGCACCAGCAGCTCGGCCTCCTCCGCCTGTCCCAGCAGCACCTCGGCCGCGATGCCGGGAATCTGCTCGCTATCGATGGGGAGTGCCGGATACCGCCCGCGCAGTTCCTGTTCGGCCTCCTGGAGCATGCGCAGGGCCTCATGCTGCTGGCGCTGGCTCTCCGGCTCCGGGGAGGCCGCGCCGAACGGGTGCCGTTCCCAGGCCTGCACCAGGCGCAGCGGCAGGCCGCGAAGGCGTGCCTCGCGCGCGGCCCAGTCGGCGGCGGCCTGACTCGGCAGGGAACCGTCCACGCCGACGGTGATGGGGCGAGTCATGGCAATGGACCTCCATGTCCAGTGGGCGACCGGCAGAGCGGGCCGCGGACGATTGCCCCGATCCTCATACTGAGCCCCATGGCACGGAGCCCGCGACTCCAGGGGCCGAGGGGCCCCAGGGCAGGCCCGTACGGCCCTGTCGCCGTCGTCCCCCTTGGGCGAGCCAGGCCGTGGGCATCAGCCGAACGGCTGAGGCGCGTGTCAGCCGTCTGGCGCTCGTCGAGGGGCCGGTCCGGGGACCTCGGCGGGGCGGTGGCGCCCCGAGGATGAGGGGGAGTGTCCGCCGCCCGGCGGGTGACGTTCGTTCCGCCGTCGAGGAGGCCCCGCGCCATGAGAACGCCCCGCGCGACAAGGGTCGCAAGGCAGCCCCGCCATCCGGTCGTGCGGTTCCGTGGCCCAGCCGTCCTGACCGCGGTGCTGACCGTCGCGGTGCTGGCCGCCGGATGCGCGTCGGGGACCTCCACGGCGGGCGGTACGGAGCCCACCGCTTCCGGTACCGCACCCCCGTCCCCGTCCCCGTCGCCGCCCACGCTCTCGCCCCCGTCCCCGACCGGCCCCCGCCCGTCGCCCGACCCAGAAGCCGACCCGCGGCTGACCTGGCCCTGGAACGGAACGCCGAGGGGCCCCCGTCGTCCAGGAACTACTGGACAACGGGGGCCCGTTGCTCGGCTGCCTTCCCCCACGAAAGGCTGCCGAGGGTCTGTGGGGTCGCGCTGGGGCGCGCTGCGCCGCCGAGATCGCGTCAGAAGTTCAGTGCGGTGCTCTCCGTCAGACTCGCCCGCATCACACAGTCGTTGGCGAACGTGGTGGACCAAGCGACGCGCTTGCCCTGCCAGTAGCCGTCGGCGGTGACCACGACCGGGTCCCACTCCATCGTGCAGATGGCCTGGGGTTCGGAGGTGACGAGCTGGTCGAATCGGCCCTCGGCCGCCCTGAGTTCGCCGCACGCGGCCTCGGGCGCGGGGTGGCTTCCGCTGGGCCGGGGCGCGCAGTTCAGGGTGACAACGCGCTCGGCCGTCATGGTCGCGGCCTCCTCGCCGTGGCCGACGGCGAGCACGAGGGCCGACGGGGTGTAGAGGCTGGTCGGCGCGGCCTGCGCGGTACTCGTCGCCGCGGCCAGGACGCACGCGGTCGCCGCGGCGGCCACGCCCATGCTCTTGAGTGTGTAGCGCATCTGGGTTTCTCCTTAGTGCGGGGGCGCACGGTGCGGGTGCGGGTGGAAGCGGGTAGTGGAACGGTGTGCTCCTCGCGGTGGGGAGTCTTGCGGGTGCGGAGAGTGAGTGCCAAATGCGTGGCATACGCATGGTCGTTTATCGGACGTGTAGGTTCGCTGAGCGGTAAACGAAGAGGTGTTCGGGCAGCTCAGCGCGGGTAACCGATATCTTCGCGGCCGGTGCGGAGCGCAGACGCGGTGCGATAGTAAAATCGGAAACAACCCTTTGACCTGCACAAATATTGTATGCATTCTCGTTCGGGATGGCTCGCATCGACCGGAATGCATCGCTCTGAGGGCACCGCGAAGTGCCGATGGCAACTTCGCCACCGGCACTAGGGGGAGCGGGTCGGGTCAGCAGCGGGGCTTTTGGGCGTTTTCGGGGTCCAGCGCGTTGAGTACGATCCGGGTCGCGGTGCGGTCGTAACTGATGCCCACATGTGAGGTCAGATTGAACGGGCAGTGGTCCTGCAACTTGCTTTGCGAGACCCGGTCGCCCGGCGTGAGATACGACGAGGTGTACGGCGTGACCACCCAGTCCGTCCACGTCGCTAGTACGGTGTAGTCGACGCCCGGAACCACCTCGCCGCCCTCGTTGAGTGACGCCACGAAGTCGGAGTCGTACCTCTGCTGCTGGCAGGCGGGGCAGGCCAGGCCCGTCAGCTTCTCGGCACCCGGGATGAAGGTGGCCAGCGTCGCGAGACCCGACAGTGAGGTCCCGTGGTTCGGGGGCGTCAGGGCGATGAGCTTGCCGACCTTGTCCGCGCCGCCCAGGTTCTTCAGATAGTGGCGCGGCATCATGCCGCCCTGGGAGTGCCCGACCAGGTCGACCTCGGCGGCCCCGCTCCGGTCCCGTACGGTGTCGACGAAGGCGGAGAGCTGGGCCGCAGAGTCGGCTATGTCACCGGTGCCCTGGAGGAGTCCGCCCTGGGTGCCGCCGTAGTTGAGCGCGTAGACGCAGTAGCCCGCATCCTTGAGCCGCGGCGAGAGGCCCGCCCAGTTCATGTAGCGGTTCTCGAACGTGCCGTGCACCAGGACGACGGGGTTGGGGTGTTCCGCGCTGGGTTCGCAGTCCCAGTCATTGGCTCCGGCCGGTACGGCCGTCGGATGGAGCAACGCGTACGCCGTCGCGTCGAGGAACGACTTCTGCGGCGGCCCCTCCGGTCCGTCGGTGAGGTCCTGCGCGGACGCGCCCGTGGCGGAGGCCGCTGTGGAGGCCGCCGTGGACGGTGCGTCGGCGGCCTGGCTCGCCGTGGTGCCGACGGCGCCGAGGCCGAGCGCGACGGCGAACCCGGTGGCCGCCGCGACCAGGCGGCCGCGCAACAACGGGCGCGTTCTGCGGTCTAGGCGCGTGCGGACGGCCGGGATCTCAGACGTCTCAGACGTCTCGGCGGTCTTGTGCGTGGCGCGGATACGGAGGGGCATGCGGCTCTCACCTTCGTGCGGCTCGGATCAACGCGGGTTACCGGTGCGTAACACCGGTGTCACACGCTGATCCAGCCACCCGCCGCACACCAGTGACCTGGCCGAACCGCGTCGAATTCCCGCACGCGAGTGACAGTTGCGCAGGTCCACCGCTCAACTACGTGAGTGCGCACGACACTCCGATGCACGCCAAAGGACTAGATCCGGGCACCGCGTCGGGCGAGACTGCCTACCCTGCGGTAACTACGTCTATAGGGGGGCGCTGTGCAGACCATCGCCGGTGCGTTGTCCCGTCAGCCCTGGCGGGAGATCCCCGCGGTCTTCGCCGAGGCGCTGCGCCCGAGGATCGACGAGATCGCCGCGGACATGCTCGCCGAGATCCGCCGCGAGGTGGGCGCCTACCGACGGCCACTCGGCTCCGCCGTCGGCCGTGACCTGTCGGCGGCCGTGCACCGGGCCATGCGCCAGTTCGTGGAACTCATCGAGAACCCCGACAGTCCACAGGGTCACCACGAGCTCTACTTCCAGCACCTCGGCCGACTGGAGTTCCTCAACGGCCGCACCGCCGACGGCATCCAGGCCGCCTACCGCGTCGGAGCCCGGATCGCCTGCCGCCACTACGTCCGCATCGCCCGCGACGCCGGACTGCCGCCCGAGGCCGAACCAGCGGTCACCGAGGCCGTACTGACCCATGTCGACGCGATGTCCGCGCAGGCGGTACGCGGCTACGCCGACGCCCGGGCCCGCTCCGCCGGGGAGACCGAGCGCACCCGACGCGCCCTGGCCGTACGCCTGTTGGAGCACGCGCCCGACCCGGGCGGCGAACCCCTCGCCGCCCTGGCCGAGTTAGCCGAGTGGCGGCTGCCCGACACCCTGGCCTGCCTGGTGATGCGGCGCGCGGGCGGTGGCGGCCATGTCCTGGCGATGGGCCTCGACGAGGACATCCTGTCCCTGCCCCGGGGCGGGGAGCTGCTGCTCCTGGTCCCTGACCCGGGGGACGGCGGCCGCCTGGACCGCCTGCGGGCCGCCGTACGCGACCACCCGGCCGCGCTCGGCCCGACGGTGCCGCTCGGCGATGCCCGGCTCTCCGCGTACTGCGCGCGCCTCACTCTCCAGCACCGGCGCGGCCTGGCCGCCCCACGCGGTGAACTCCTCATGGCGGATGACCACTTGCTCGATGTGCAGCTGCTGTCCGGCGCGCCCATCGGGCGGCTGATGGCCGACCGGGTCACCGAAACCCTGCGCGGGCTCCCGGCCGGAAAGGCCGCCCGGCTCGCCGAGACGCTGCAGGCGCTGCTGATGTCCTGGGGCCGCACCGCGCCGGAGGTCGCCGACGCGCTGGGTATCCACCCGCAGACCGTACGCAGCAGACTGCGGCAGCTCGACGAGCTCTTCGGTGACCGGCTCACCGATCCGGCGTTCCGCACCGGCGCGCTGCTGGCTCTGCGTACCCTCGAGTTGACCGGCACGGGTGACGGGTGACAGGTGACAGGTGACAGGTAACAGGTGACGAGTGTCGGGGGCCTGGACGTACGCTGATCCTCGCGGCCCGCCTGGGCCCGGCCCGCAGCACCCCCGCCATCACCCGAGGAGCGTTACGTGGCCACCGAAGCCGCCGCCCGATCCGCCCCCTCCGCGCCATCCGAGCCGCCCAAGCCTTCCGAGCCCCCCGAGCCAGCCGCCATACCCGCCTGGCGGCAGCTCCTTGGCTACGTCCGGCCCCATCGCTGGACCCTGCTCGGCGGTGCGCTGCTCGGGCTGCTCACCGGCGCCACCGGGCTCGCTCTGCCGCTGGTGGCCAGGGCCCTCATCGACGACCTCGCGCACGACCGCTCGATCGCCGGTCCGCTGATGGCCATGTCCGCACTGGTCATCGCCAACGCCGCGATCGGCGCCTTCGGCGGCTATGTCCTGCGGCGCACCGCCGAGTCGGTGGTATTCGGCGCGCGGCGCGCCCTGTCCTCGTACCTGCTGCGGCTGCGCATCGAGGCCGTGGACCGCAGCGAACCCGGCGACCTGATGGCGCGGATCACCTCCGACACCACGCTGCTGCGCGCGGTCACCACCGACTCCCTGGTCGGGTTCGGCACCGGCGGGCTCACACTGATCGCCACCCTGGTCCTGATGGGTGTGGTCGACCCGGTGCTGCTCGCCGTCACGGTGGGCGTGATCCTGGTCGCGGGGGCCGTGATCGGGGTGATCGTGCCCCGGATCAACCGGGCCAGCAAGCAGGCCCAGGACGCGGTCGGCCTGATGGGCGCCTCACTGGAGCGCATCCTGGGCGCGCTGCGTACCGTCAAGGCCTCCGGCGCCGAACACCGCGAGGAAAAGGTCGTCCACCAGGCCGCGCACGAGTCCTGGCGGCAGAGCGTGCGTGCCGCCAAGTGGGAGGCCCTGGCCGGGAACACCGCGGGCCTGTCGATGCAGATCGCGTTCATCACGGTGCTCGCGGTCGGCGGGGCGAGGGTCGCGACCGGCGCCATCGATATCGGCACCCTGGTCGCCTTCCTGCTCTACGTCTTCTACCTGATGTCGCCGATCCAGCAGGTCGTCAGCGCCGTGGCCCAATACCAGACGGGCGCCGCGGCGCTCACCCGGATCCAGGAGGCCCTGCGGCTGCCCGCCGAGCCCGAGGCCGACCCCGCGCCGCTGCCGCCGCCCGGCGCCGAGCCCGCCGAACTCGCCTTCGCCGACGTCCGGTTCCGCTACGCGGACGACCTGCCGTACGTCCACCACGGGGTGACCTTCACCGTGCCCGCCCGCGGAATGACCGCCTTCGTCGGCCCGTCCGGCGCGGGCAAGACCACCGTCTTCTCGCTCATCGAGCGCTTCTACGACCCGGAAGCGGGCCAGATCGCCCTGGACGGCCGCGACATCGCCCACTGGGACATACCCCAACTCCGCGCCGCCATCGGCTACGTAGAGCAGGACGCCCCTGTACTCTCCGGCAGCCTCCGCGACAACCTGCTGCTCGGCAACCCCGACGCGGACGAGGCCGAACTGCACCGCGTCCTGGACACCACCCGGCTGACCGACCTGATCAGCCGCCTCCCCAAGGGACTGGACACGCTGGTCGGCCACCGGGGCACCAAACTCTCCGGCGGTGAGCGCCAACGCGTCGCGATCGCCCGCGCGTTGCTGCGCCGCCCCCGGCTGCTGCTGCTCGACGAGGCCACCAGCCAACTCGACGCCGTCAACGAATCGGCCCTGCGCGACACCGTCGCCGACGTGGCCCGCACCACCACGGTGCTCGTCGTCGCCCACCGGCTCTCCACGGTCACCATGGCCGACCGGATCATCGTGATGGACGCGGGCCGGGTACGCGCCGTGGGCACCCACCGCGAACTCGTCGCGGGAGACCCGCTCTACGCCGAACTCGCCGCCACCCAGTTCCTGGCCAGCGCGGGCGCCGACTGAGGCAGCGACGTGAGCGAAAACGCGGCGCGCCGGGCGCGGAGACGTATCCCCGTAGGCCCGGCGCGGCGCGGCGCGTGAGATCAGCGGTGCGTCAGACCATCAGACCAGTGGTGCGTGAGATCAGAGGTCGAACTCGTGCGGGGGCAGCCCCAGCGCGTAGCAGGCCTCGCGAACCATGGCCTGCTCGTCCTTGTCGAAGTCGCCGTCCGCGCCACCGATGACGATGCCGATCTGGATCACGGCACGCGCCTCGGCGGGCTTCTTCTTGGCCTTGGCGACCTCCTGCAGCACACTGACCTTGCCGAACTCGAAGTCGGCGGTCAGCTTGTTGCACGCGTCCTCGAAGCGACGCTGCAGCTCCTCCGCGGGAAAGTTCTGCAGCACGTCGTTGGTCGAGATGAGCTGGGCGACCTTGCGGCGCTCGTCCGGGTCGATGCTGCCGTCAGCGGCGGCGACCAGCGCGCACATCGCCATGCTGGCGTCCCGGAACGCGCCGCTCTTGAGGTCGTTCTTCTTCGCCAGCAGCTGGGTCTGCATCGACGACGCGGACTCTTTGAGACGGTCCCACAGTGCCATGAGTGCTCCATAAGGTTCGGGGGAGTTTTCCTCTACAACACGGTAGAAATTATCAGCAGAGAGCCACGACTCCTCACCGAACGACGCCGCCTGGCCCTCCGTCAGGTGAGCGACGCCAGCGCGGCGTCCAGGCGTCGGGTGGCCTCGTCGGCGATGGGCTCGAGGGCGGGCAGGCCGGTGAGGGTGACCAAGGTGGCTGGATCGAGGGCCTGTACGAGGGTGGTGTCGCCGTCGGCGCGTACGACGACGTTGCAGGGCAGCAGCAGGCCGATGGCGCGGTCGACTTCGAGAGCCTGGTGGGCGAGGGGCGGGTTGCAGGCACCGAGGATCAGGTAGTCCTCCATGTCGTGGCCGAGTTTGGCTTTCAGCGTCGCGGTCACATCGATCTCGGTCAGCACACCGAAGCCCTGCTCGGCCAGGGCCTCGCGCACGGCCTTCACGGCGGCGGTGAAGTCACTCTGCAGGCGAACGGTTCGGTCGTAGCTCATGACGGTCGCTCCTGTTCTGTGGGCGGCGAGGCCAGAATGCCGGGGTGGCGGTGCGGTATGAGGTCCCTTGCTCGCCAGCCTTCTCGCCAAACCGGTCGGCGCGTGGGCGTACACGAACAGCAGGGTGGTCGCGGCCCGCCCAGGGGCCGTGTCCTCATTCCGATGGAGGTATTCGCCCGGATCGTGGGAGCATGGCCGGAGAGGGAGGCGATCCGTCATGAACGGCGCCGACGTCATGGTCGTCCTGGCCGCCGCCGCGCTGGTCGCGGGCCTCGCCTGGTACTTCTTCGGGCCGCGCCGCGCGAGCACCGCCCGGCTGGAAGACGGGGTGCAGCGGGTGGAGGTGACGGTGCGGGGCGGCTATCGCCCCGATGTCATCAAGGTCCGCCAAGGGGTGCCGGTGGAGCTCGTCTTTGACCGGCAGGAGGCCGGGGAGTGCACCAACCGGGTCGTGTTCCCCGACCTACGCGTCAGCGCCGGGCTGCCCGCCCACAGCCGCACCACCGTACGCCTTGATCCGAGCGAGGCGGGATCGTTCGGCTTCGCCTGCGGGATGAACATGATCCACGGCAGGCTCGTGGTCCAGCCGGGCAACGGCGCCCCTCCCACCGGGGACGCCGCCGCTCCGGCAGCGGTGGATACCGGGGGCGGCGAGGAGACGTCGGCGGCCGACGCGGAGGCCGCCGAGGTCGCCGAACGGCAGGCGGAGATCGGGGACTTGACCCGCCGGGTCGCCGCGGGCGCCGTACTCACCGCGCCGGTGCTGTTCGGCGTCATGGCGCACGAACTGTTCGGCGCCGAGTGGGTGCCGGGCTGGATGCTGGACCACTGGGCGCAGCTGGCGCTGATCACGCCGGTGATGTTCTTCACCGGCTGGCCCATCCACGTCACCGGCTGGCTGACCCTGCGTCACCGGGGCGCGGACATGAACTCTCTCATCACGCTGGGTACGTCGGCGGCGTACGGCTACAGCCTGCTGGTGACACTGGCCCCCACGCTGCTGCCCGAGGATGTACGGGAGGTGTACTTCGAGGCGGTCGGGGTGATCCTCACGCTGATCCTGCTCGGGCGGCTGCTCGAAGCGCGCGCCAAGGCCGGTACCGGCGAGGCGATCCGTGCGCTGCTGGGGCTGCAGGCCCGTACGGCCCGGGTAGTACGGGACGGCGCCGAGACCGAAGTCCCGGTCGAGGATGTCGTGGTGGGCGACGAGATCGTGATCCGGCCGGGTGAGAAGGTGCCGGTCGACGCGGAGGTGCTGTCCGGGTCTTCGGCCGTGGACGAGTCCATGGTCACCGGCGAACCCATGCCGGCCACCAAGCGCACTGGGGACCCCGTCATCGGCGCCACCGTCAACACCACCGGCTCCCTGCGGGTACGGGCGGCCAAGGTGGGCGCGGACACCATGCTGGCCCAGATCGTACGCCTGGTGCAGCAGGCCCAGGCGTCCAAAGCCCCCATCCAGCGCCTCGCGGACGCCGTCTCCGCCTACTTCGTACCCGCTGTGATCGCGATCGCGGTGGCGACCTTCGCGCTCTGGTACGTGGTCGGGCCCGCCCCGGCCCTCACCCTCGCGCTCGTCAGCGCCGTAGCCGTACTGATCATCGCCTGCCCGTGCGCGCTCGGCCTGGCCACCCCGCTGTCCGTGATGGTCGGCACCGGCAAGGGGGCCCAGGCGGGCATCCTGATCCGCTCCGCCGAAGCCCTGGAGACCGCCCACAAGCTGGATACCGTCGTCCTGGACAAGACCGGCACGGTCACCGAGGGCAAGCCCGAACTCACCGATGTCCATACGGCCGACGGCTTCGGCAGCGACGAACTGCTCACGCTCGTCGCAGCGGCCGAGGCCGACAGCGAGCACCCTCTCGCCGGGGCGATCGTGGCCCGTGCCCGCGAGCGCGGCCTGAGCCTGCCGCCCACCACCGGCTTCGACTCGATCACCGGCAAGGGGGTCGAGGCGACCGTGGACGGGCGGGCCGTGCTGGTGGGCACCGGCCGACTGCTCCGTGACGTCGGCATCGGCACACACGAACTCCAGGCAGTCGCCGAGGAGTTCTCCGGGCAGGGCAAGACCCCGGTCCTCGTGGCTGTGGACGGCCGACCGGCCGGAGTGCTCGCCGTGGCCGACACGGTCAAAGACGATTCCGTACAGGCCATCGCCGCTCTGCAGAATCTCGGCATCGAGACGGTGATGCTCACCGGCGACAACGCCCGCACCGCCGCCGCGATCGCCTCCCAGGTCGGGGTGGGCCGGGTGCTGGCCGAGGTCCTTCCCGAGCACAAGGCCGACGAGATCCGCCGTCTCCAAGGCGAGGGCCGCGCCGTCGGTATGGTCGGCGACGGCATCAACGACGCCCCCGCCCTCGCCGCCGCCGACGTCGGGCTGGCGATCGGCACCGGCACGGACGTGGCCATCGAGGCCGCCGACATCACCCTCATCTCCGGCTCGCTGAGCGGGGTGGTGACCGCGATCCGGCTCTCACGCGCCACCATGCGCAACATCCGCCAGAACCTGTTCTTCGCCCTGATCTACAACACCGTCGGTATCCCGCTCGCCGCTGGCGCCCTGTACCCCCTGTGGGGCCTGCGCCTGAGCCCGATCATCGCCGCCGCCGCGATGGCCCTGTCGTCCTTGTCGGTGGTCAGCAACTCCAGCCGCTTGCGCCGCTGGCACGTCGCCCCGCTCCCGCCCGCCGCTCCCCCTGCCGTCGAACCGACGGTCGAGACAGCGGCGGATCACCGCCCCGTGCCGGAACCGGGATCGCCACCAGGACCGGGCACCGAGGAGCGGGACCCGGTGTGCGGGATGACGGTGACTCCCGGTGACGCCGCCGAGCACCGCGACAGGGAAGGCCACCGCTACCACTTCTGCTCCACCGGCTGCGCCACCGCCTTCGACGCCGCCCCGCACCGCTACGTCTAGGGGGAGATGCCTCCTAGGCCGTGTCCGCAAAGTCCCGCCTGCCCGGGTCGCTCAGCGGCGGCGGACGAGCCGGGTGTGCCGCCGCCACCCGGAGAACACCAGCAGGCCCAGCAGCAGGACCCCGAGCACCGCGAGGTAGGCCCGCGGCCCCGGCAGCACCGTGCCGAGGAAGTACCCGCACAAGGTGGTGATCGCGGCCCAGGCCGCCCCGGCAACCGTCTGCCAGAGCGTGAACGTGCCCACCGGCACCCCCAGCGCCCCCGCCACGGGCCCCGCCAGAGTCCGCGCGACCGGGACGCTGCGGGCCACCAGCACGGCCGCGACGGGACCGTGCAGCGCCAGCAGCTCCTCCACCCGGGCGACCCCGGCGCGCAGCCGCTGCCCGCGCAGCCGGGCCAGCAGTACGGGCCCGGCGCGCAGCCCGGTCCAGTAACCGGCCTCCACGCCCAGCACCGTGCCCGCCGTACCCGCGAGCAGAACCCACGGCAGCGAGAGTCCGCGGTCGCCCGCCGCGCAGAACACCCCGGCGGTGAACAGCGTGGTTCCGCCCGGGAGCACGACGCCGAAGACCGTGCTCGCCTCCAGGAACAGCACCACGAACACGCCGAGCGTCCCGAAGGCGGCGAGCAGCTGAGCGGCGTCGATCACTCCACCATCGTCGCCGCACCGCGCGGCCGGGGCATGTCCTGCCTTCTCTCACCCTTCCGCATTACTGGAACAAGTTCTACTGTGTGCGCCGTCGCCCAACGGTCAGCGAGAGCCAGGAGGGGCCGTGCACCTCGCATACACGCCTGAGCAGCAGCGGTTGCGCACCGAGTTGCGCGCGTACTTCGCCGAGCTGGTACCGGCCGACTCCCACGCCCGGTACGCCGAGCCCGCGGCGCAGAAGCGCTTCTACCGCGAGACGATCCGCCGTCTGGGTGCCGACGGCTGGCTCGGCGTCGGCTGGCCCACGGAGTACGGGGGCCGGGGCCTGACCCCGATGGAGCAGTTCATCTTCTTCGACGAGGCCGCCCAGGCCGTGGTCCCGCTGCCGCTGATGGCCCTGAACACCGTCGGGCCGACCCTGATGCGGTTCGGCACCGACGAGCAGAAGAACTTCTTCCTGCCGAAGATCCTCTCCGGCGAGATCGACTTCGCGATCGGCTACAGCGAACCGGACGCGGGCACCGACCTCGCCGGGCTGAAGACCCGGGCGGTACGGGACGGCGACACCTACGTCGTGAACGGCCAGAAGATCTGGACCACCAACGGCGACACCGCCGACTGGGTCTGGCTCGCCGTCCGCACCGACACCGGCGCCCCACCCCACAAGGGCATCACCATGCTCCTGGTGCCGACCAGCGACCCCGGCTACTCCTGCACCCTCATCAACACCCTCGCCTCCCACGACACCACGGCCAGCTACTACGAGAACATCCGGGTCCCCGTCTCCCGCCGCGTCGGCGACGAGAACCAGGGCTGGCGGCTGATCACCAACCAGCTCAACCACGAACGCGTCACCCTCGCCGCCCATGGCACCATGGCCATCCGCGCCCTGCACAACGTCCAGCGCTGGGCCGCCGACACCCAACTCACCGACGGCCGCCGCGTCATCGACCTCGGCTGGGTGCGCCAGCGCCTGGCCAGGACGCACGCCACGCTGGACGCGATGAAGCTCCTCAACTGGCAGATGGTGAACGCCGTCCAGGGCGGCACCCTCACCCCCCAGGACGCCTCCGCCGTCAAGGTGTACGGCTCCGAGGCCCGCCGCGACGCCTACGCCTGGCTCATGGAGGTCGTCGGGGCGGCGGGCCCGCTGAAGGAGGGCTCCGCGGGTACGGTCCTGCGCGGCGAACTGGAGCGCGGCTACCGCTCCGCGGTCATCTTCACCTTCGGCGGCGGCAACAACGAGATCCAGCGCGAGATCATCTCCTGGATCGGCCTGGGCATGCCACGCGTACGCCGCTGAGCTGTCGCGCATACTGATCGTCTCTCCGTGGGGGACAGGGGCCGCGTGGCCCCCTCCGCTGCCGATCAGCCCCTGCACACGCGGAACGCCACGCACGCGGCCGGTCCGCGCGGATCGCACTCCACCCGGCGTGCGCAACAGCCGAACAAGCGGTGGGGTGGTCGATAGGCTGGTCGCACAGAGCGGGTGACGGCGGAGCGGAGGAGGGCGCGGTGAGTGCGGAGGAGCCCCTGTCGCGGATGCCTCAGATGCGGCTCGACGAGCTGCTGGAGGAGCTTCAGGCGCGCATCAACGCCGCTCGCGGAACCAGGGACCGGGTGCACAGCCTGCTGGAGGCGGTCGTCTCGGTGGGCCGTGAGCTGGACCTCCCCCAAGTGCTGCGGCGGATCGTTGAAGCGGCGGCGCTGTTGGTCGACGCGCAGTACGGGGCGCTGGGGGTGATCGGTCCGGACGGCCGGACGCTGTCGCAGTTCCTTACCGTCGGGCTGACGGAGGAGGAGATCGCCCGGATCGGGCCACTGCCGGCCGGGCACGGGATCCTGGGCGAACTCATCCGCGATCCCGAGCCGCTGCGGCTCACCGACCTTGGCGCACACGAGGCGTCGTACGGCTTCCCCGCGCACCATCCGCCGATGCGTACGTTCCTCGGCGTCCCTATCCGCGTACGGGACGAGGTCTTCGGCAACCTCTACCTCACGGACAAGCACGGCGGTGTGGATTTCGACGCCGAGGACGAGTCGGTGATCTCCACCCTGTCGGTCGCTGCCGGTGTCGCGATCGACAACGCCCGGCTGTACGAGGCGTCGCAGCGCCATCAGCGGTGGCTGCAGGTGAACGCGGAGATCACCAACAGCCTCCTCTCCGGCAACCCGCGGCTGGACGTCTTGGAGCTGATTGCCCGGCGGGCACAGGAGATCACCGGGGCAGAGCTGGCCGACGTATCCGTGCCAGTGCCCGGAACCGGCGACCTCGTCGTCGAGCTCGCCGTCGGCGCCGACGGCGAGACCCGCCGCGGCCTGGTGATCCCGGTGGTGGGCACCCTCTCCGGCGCGGCCTACCAAGCCGGCGCGCCCGTGACCACCGTCGGCCTCGCGCAAGACGACCGGTACACCGCCGGGCCCCGCCGCTTCGACGGCCTCGGACCGGCCGTGGCCGTCCCGCTGGGCACGGAGGCCAAGGACCCTCGGGGCGTGCTGCTGCTGGCCCGGTCCGTGGGCGAGCCGGTGTTCACCGACGGGGAGCTCCAGGCGCTCCGGGCGTTCGCCCGCCAGGCCGCGCTCGCACTGGAACTGGCCGAGCGGCGCACGGACGCCGAACAGCTCGCGCTGCTGGAGGATCGGGACCGCATCGCGAGGGACCTGCACGATCTGGCCATCCAGCGGCTGTTCGCGACAGGCATGACCCTGCAGAGCGCCGCGCGGCTAGTGGAGCACGAGGGCGCGGCCGAACGCGTCTCGCGGGCTGTGGGGGATCTCGACGAGACGATCAAGATCATCCGGTCCACGATCTTCGGACTGCGCGCCAGGGAGGAGGACATGGGCCCCAGCCTGCGCGCTCGCGTGGCGCGTGCCGTCGGCGAGGCCGGCACCGTGCTCGGCTTCCCGGCCCGCCTGAGCATGGAGGGCTTGCTCGACACCGACGTGCCGCCGCAGGTGGCCGACCACGTGATGGCCGCTCTTGGCGAGGCGCTGAGCAACGCGGCCCGCCACGCGCACGCCACACGAGTCGAGGTGTCCCTGCGAGCCACAGCGGACGAGGTCGTACTCACCGTCACGGACGACGGCAGGGGTATCCCGGCCGACGGCAGGCGTAGTGGGTTGAACAACCTCGACGAGCGCGCCCGGAGCGTGCACGGCGCCTTCGCCGTCGAGGCTCCGGGTGAAGGAGGCACCAGATTGGTGTGGAGTGCCCCGCTCGCACAGCGGGAGCGATCATGAGTCGTCGATGGCACCGGCCGCCCGCTGGTCCGGGGATGCCGGCTCCGCGGCGAGTCGGGAGCCCGTGACGAGGTCCGGCCGGATGCGCAGCGCCGCGTTCATCGCGTCGTGCTGGACCCAGGGGCGCAGGGCGGCCGCGTAGCGGGCGAGGTCGCGCTTGTCGGTGACGCGGCGGGCGTATCCGGTGACGACGACACTCCAGCCGAGATGCGTGACCGGGTCGATGGCGTCCGCCTCGTAGGCCACCACGACCCCGACGGTGTCGGTCGGGGCGACGAGGGAGGCGAGCGTCGCGCCGTCGTGGAGCTGGACGATGATGTTCTCGCCGTCCATGAGGTGGTTGACCGGCCGCACGGCCGGCAGAGCCTGGTGGGTGAAGACGATGCGTCCCAGCGAAACCGTGCCCAACAGCCGCAGCGCCTCGTAGCGGCCGAGCGCTGACACGTGCCGGGGTGCCAGCGCCGCACGGTGGCTGTCCACCCGTCGATGCGTGGCTTCGTCGTTCATCGCGCCCACCTTCCGCTCGGGCTACTCGGGTACGGCGTTCCTGACGGCCAGCGTCTCGTGGTCGCCGCTGCCGTGGCAGGGTGCGGTGGGCCCTTTGGGAGGGCCGGTCTCCTGGACGCCCCGCCTGGGAGCGGGCACGGCACGGAGCGGTCAGACGAAGGAGCAGGGGATGGTGCGGTCCACACCCAGTGTGTGGATCACCCGCCCCGGCAGCCGCGGGACCCGGCACAGACGCAGACGGGCGCCAGCGGCCGCGCAACCCTGGTGGACCCGCTCGAAGAGCGCGGCGCCGGAGCTGTCACAGAACGAGACGCCCGACAGGTCCAGCACCACCTCCCGCTGCCCTCCCTCGACGAGGCGTGTCAGTTGCGGTTCGATACGCTTGGCCGTCTCGATGTCGAGTTCACCGCCCAGGGCGACCGCCACGGTGATGCGGTCCAGCCGTGTCACGGTCACGCTCACTGGTGTCATGGTCGAGCTTCCGTTCATGGGTTGGCCGGGGCGTCGGTCGCCCCGTCCGTGCTGATGCCGCCAGTCCACCGCAGCGCACACCCCGGGCGCAGGTACCGGAGGTCCTTTCGGCCTGGGGCAAAGGTCCCCGTGCGCCCTGTGTCGCCCTGTGCGGCCCGTGTCGCCCTGTGCGTTTGAAGCCCCGGCAGGGCCTTCGGGTGTTCCATCGGAGTGAGGCCAGGAGGCAGCGGAGTCATGGCGGCCTCGACGCGCATCAGGGCCATCCGGCCCTGGCCATTCGACCCGCGTGCGCGCACGATGCTGGTAGGACTGCCCGGTGGGCGTACGCGGTCGAATACGGAGCATGTGATGACGGACAAGAGCGGCAGCTCCACCGAGAAGGCACCGGTCACGGTCTTTCTCCTCGATGACCATGAGGTGGTGCGCCGTGGAGTGCACGACCTCCTGGACGCCGAACCGGACCTGACCGTGATCGGCGAAGCGGGCACGGCGGAGCGGGCGCTCGTCCGTATTCCGGCACTGCGCCCGCAGGTCGCCGTCCTCGACGTGCGCCTGCCGGACGGGGACGGCGTCAGCGTCTGCCGCGAGTTGCGTTCCCGCATGCCGGACCTCGCCTGCCTGATGCTGACCTCCTTCGACGACGAGGAAGCACTCCTGGACGCGATCATGGCGGGCGCGTCCGGTTACGTTCTCAAGCAGATCACCGGTACTGATCTGGTCCACGCCGTCCGCACGGTCGCGTCCGGCCAGTCGATGCTGGACCCAGGCGCGACCGCACGGGTCATGGCCCGGCTCCGGGGCGGTCCTGCCCAGGAGGAGCAGGCACCGAGCCTGCCCGGACTGACGGACCGGGAGCGGGAGATTCTGGCCCTGGTCGGGGAGGGGCTGACCAATCGCGAGATCGGCAAGAAGCTCTACCTCGCAGAGAAGACCGTCAAGAACAACATCTCCCGGCTACTGGCCAAGCTCGGGGTGGAACGCCGAGTGCAGGCCGCTGTCATCGCCAGCCAGGCCGTGACCGCCCAGAGTGGGCGGAGCGGCACCACGGCGACGGGAGACGGCCGACCGCGGAACTGAGCCAGACTCGCACCATCGAATACAGGGTTCCGGCCTGAGACCCTCGTAGGGCCGCGGAATCGGTCCGCGGCCCTCCAGCTGACCGGGCGGGCGCTCAGGCGCACGGGACGACCGCGACGGGGCAGGTCGCGTGGTGCAGCGCGGCGTGAGCGACGGAACCGATGCGGGGACCGACCGGGGAGCGGCGTACCCGGCGACCGACCACGAGAAGCCGTGCACGTGGGGCGGCCGACAGCAGAACCTGTCCGGCGCTGCCGATCTCGACGTGCTCGGTCACCGATACGTCCGGGAACCGTTTCCGCCAAGGGGCGAGAGCCTCCGCCAGCGCCTTCTTCTCGAACGGCTCCAGCCCTCCCGCCTCGTCCACGAGGCGCAGGTAGCCGGGACTGTAGGCGTACAGGGGAGGCGGGCTCCACGCCCGCACCGCGCGCACCGCCGCCCCTCGTGCGGCCGCCGCCTCGAAGGCGAATCCCAGCACCGCGCCGCTGTCCTCCGGTGTGCCCTGCTGGCCCACGACGACCTCGCCGCGCTCCGGCTTCGGTGCGTCCTTGTCGCGGGCGCGCACCGACACGACGGGCCGGGTGGCGGCGGCGATCACCTGCTGACCGCACGAGCCGAGCAGGAAGCCGACCAGAGCGCCGTGTCCGCGTGAACCGAGCACCAGCATCTCGCACCGCTCCGCCTCCGCGAGGAGAGCGGAAACCGCCGTGTCGGTCACTACTGCCGAGGTCACGGACAGGCCCGGGTGCCGGTCGGTCACATGGATCTCGGCTTCCCGCAGGACGGCCCGGGCGGCCTTCGCCTGCGTCTCGTGGTCCTGGACGATGGGGACGTCCAACGGCTGCCAGAGCCAGGCGTGCACGATGCGCAGCGGTACCCCGCGGAGCGAGGCTTCGCCTGCCGCCCAGTCGGCCGCCGCCAGGCTTTCCGGTGATCCATCCACACCTACGGTGACAGCGCGGGTCATGGTGATGGCCTCCGTACGGTTCGACGGGCACGACCACTTCGGTCTGCCCTTTGTTCCTCAGCCTCGGTGGGCGGGACGTTCCTTGCCCAGGGCCGGTCGGCCCCGGGCAACGGCCCGTTCGGGCCCCATGACGGGCGGGCCCAACCGCCCGCGAAGCGGGCACCCAAGGGTGGTGAGCCGCGCGGCGCTGACCCGCGTGGCGCTGACCCGCGCGGTGGTGACCCGCGTGGCTCTCGCCGTCCGCGCCGCCGAGTGACCGTAGTCGGCGGGTTCCGCCTGGTGGTCGGGTCATCGCACCAGGACCGCTTCGCCGGACCGGGGAACCACCGCCGTCCAGCCCAGTTCCCGATCGATGCGATCCCGTAGGGCGTCGGCGGCATCCGGCTCCCCATGGACCAGGTACGTGGTGTGCGGGGCCGGCGCCTCCCGCAGCCAGTCGATGATCTGGGCCGCGTCCGCGTGGGCGGAGAAGTGCGGGACGTTGGCGACCTCGGCTCGCACCGGCACGTACTCGCCGAACATCTTGAGCGCGCGGACGCCGTCGACCAGATCACGGGCTCGGGTTCCCGCGGCGGCGAAGCCGACGATGACGACAGCGTTGCGTGGGTCCGGAAGCAGCCGGTTCAGGTGGTGAAGCACCCGTCCGCCGGTAGCCATGCCCGCGGAGGAGACGATCACCGCGGGTCCTTCCCGCTCGTTGATGGCGATGGACTCCTGCACGGTGCGGGCGGCCAGGAAGGGCTCCGGGCTCAAGTCCGCCGCACCGCGAGCGGACATCTCCGGTCGCAGTTCGGCTGCCTGGGAGGCGACCGCGCTCCGATAGACGTCGAGCGCGGCAAGAGCCATGGGACTGTCGACGAATACGGGCACGCTCGGTGGCAGGGTGCCCGCGCGGCGGAGTTCCGCCAGTTCGTGCAGTACGACCTCCGTGCGGTCCAGTGCGAAGGCGGGTATCACGACGGTCCCACCGCGAGCGAGGGTTCGGGTGATAACTCCGGCGAACCCTGCCCGCCCCGCTACGTCATCGTGCCGGCGGCTGCCGTACGTCGATTCGACCAGCAGCACGTCCGCCCCGGAGAACGGTGCGGCGGGTCGCAGCAGGGGGTGGCCGGGACGGCCCAGGTCTCCGCTCGTGACCAAAGTGTGCCCGTCCTCGAGAGTCAGGTGGGCCCAGGCCGAACCAAGGATGTGGCCAGCGTTGCGCAGGGTCAGGGTGGTACCCGCCTCGATCTCCACCTCGCTGTCGACCGGCATGGGATCGAAGAGCTCAAGCGTGCGCTCCACGTCCCGGATGTCGTACAGCGGCTTGGCGGGCCGGTGCTTCGACCAACCGTGTTCATTGGCGTGCTGGGCCGCCTCCATCTGGAGACGAGCGCTGTCCCGCAGGACGATCTCCGCAAGGCGGGCGGTGTAGTCGGTCATGAGGATCGGGCCGCGAAACCCGTGGCGAACCAGCCGGGGCAGATACCCGCAATGGTCGAGGTGCGCGTGCGTGACGACGACCGCGTGGACGTCCGCGGCGACGCGGGGAAGCGGGCGCCAGTTGCGCCGTCGCAGGTCGGCGAGACCCTGGAAGAGACCACAGTCGAGCAGGACGCGTGTGTGATCGCTCTCGACGAGGAACCGGCTGCCGGTGACGGTTCCGACGCCACCGAGGAACGTCAGCAAGGCCGGTCTGGGCTTGGTGGGCGTGGGCGTCACTGCTGTCGGGTCCGAAAGAGCCACACTCATGATCGTTCCACCTCCGGCCTTCTGCCCCCCGGTACCACGGTGGCACCGCCCGCCCGGTGTGGGAGGGACCCGTTCGTCCCCTCTCGAGGGCCAGTCGGCCCCAGCGCCCGAGGTAAGGCGGCGGGACCGTGGTGCTGTACCGCGAACAGGAAAGAAGGACGACGTCATGAAGGCACTGGTGTTCCAAGGTCCTGGACAGACATCCTGGCAGGATGTTCCCGACCCCGGCATCAAGGACGCGGCCGACGCGGTGATACGTGTCGAGGCCGTCACCATCTGCGGTACCGACCTGCACATCATCAAGGGTGACGTGCCCGAGATGGCCCCCGGAAGGGTTCTGGGTCACGAGGCGGTGGGCGAGGTCGTGGAGGTCGGTAGCGACGTACGGACGGTCCGGCCTGGCGACCGGGTTCTGATTTCCTGCATCGCCGCCTGCGGCCGCTGTGGGTTCTGCCGGGAGAACCGCTACGGGCAGTGCCGTGGTGGTGGCGGCTGGGTGCTCGGGCACCTCATCGACGGCACCCAGGCCGAATGCGTCCGGGTCCCCTTCGCCGATCTCTCGGTGCACCCACTGCCGAGCGCCGTGACCAGCGAGGACGCGGTTCTGCTGGCGGACATCTTCCCCACGGGCTACGAGGTCGGCGTGCTCAACGGGCGCGTGCGGCCCGGAGACACGGTGGTCGTGGTCGGGGCAGGGCCGATCGGGCTCGCGACCATCGCGACCGCCCAGCTGTACACCCCCGGGCGGATCATCGCGGTCGATGTCGCGGAGTCCCGGCTCGAAGCCGCGCGTTCCATGGGCGCCGATGCCACGGTCAGTGCGGAGGAAGACCCGGAGCAGTTCGTCATGGACCTCACCGATGGCCTGGGTGCCGATGTCGTGGTCGAGGCCGTGGGGGTACCCGAGGCGTTCGAGCAATGCACACGCATCGTCCGGCCGGGAGGGCATGTCGCCAACATCGGCGTCCACGGGAAGCCGGCCGCGCTCCATCTCGAAGACCTGTGGATCAAGGACGTGACGATCACCACGGGGCTCGTCGACACCCACTCCACTCCGCTGCTGCTGCGCATGATGGCCGCCGGGAGGCTTCCGGCCGCGTCGGCGATGGTGACCCACCGGTTCGAGCTGGGGCAGATGGAGGAGGCGTACGAGGTCTTCTCCGGCGCGGCGCACACCGGAGCGCTCAAGGTGGTGCTGGGCGGCCCCAAGCACGACGAGGTCAGTGTGGCCGCCTAGCAGGCGGGCGGCCATATGGCGATCGTCCGCACGGCCCTACCCCCGGAGGCGGCGGCAATGCCTCGCATTCGGGTAGCCGTGCGTCCACCGCGGCCACATCGGCCGCCGCCCGACGTGAGGACTCCGTCCGGGCGGCCCCGCCCTACTGAGTGGTGCCCGCGACCAGCGGCATGTGATGACCACAGCGCGCGCTCGGCACGAGGCTGCCCCTCCTCCCGCGTCGACCGCGCCAACCGGGTACGAAGGGGGCCAGTAGGCCCTAGTGGCCAGGCGGCGACGGTGATTACCTGTAATTGACGGAAGGAGCCCTGCCAGAGGCGCGGAGGAGCGGTCACGAACCGTGCACCGCGCAATCAGGATCCGCGAGAAGCGGATGGGCTCCTTTCGTCCCTTGCTGTGGCTGCCCCTGCCACGTCGCCATGGTCGTTGGAGTCTGCCCTACAGCCGCGACGCCACCGGGAGGCGCATCATGCGCAAGACGATCGCCGTAGGCATAGACGGCTCCGCCGAGAGCAATGCCGCCGCCCGTTGGGCCGCTCGTGAGGCGGTGCTCCGGGGACTGCCTCTGACCCTGCTCCAGGCTGGCTACGAGCCGACACCGCGTACGCGCCTGCCGGAGATCGACGTACCGGCCGAGCGTGAGAACCGAGCACTGGACTTCATCGGCAGGAGGCTTCTGGCGGACCACCCGGGCCTGCGTCTCATCCCCCGCCGAATCGCGGAGGCACCGATCCCGGCCCTTCTGGCGACGGCTGCGTCCTCCACCGTGCTGGCCCTCGGATCACAGGGGTTCAGCGGCCTGGAGGGCTTCATGGTCGGTTCCGTGGCGTTGGACGTCACGGCGCGGGCGCGAGGCCCGGTCGTTCTCGTCCGCGCCGACGAGCGGGCAGAGGACGAACACGCTCCCGCTTCCCCCGGCGAGGTGCCCACAGGGACAGGGACACCTTTCCGGCCGGTCGTCCTCGGCATCGACCTGGAACATCGCGGTGACGAACTGCTGTCGTTCGCCTTCGAGGCGGCGAAGGCGAGGGCGACGTCGCTGACGGCGGTGTACGCGGGGAAAGCGCGTGTTCTCCGCCCCCACGGCCGGACGGGTGGCTCGGCCTCGCCTGAGGAGGAGGCCGAGAACACGCGGGACGCGACGAGGCTGTCCCTCGCCGCCGCACTGCGCCCGTGGCGCGAGAAGTACCCGGAGGTGGCGGTTACGGAGCGGCTGGAGGAGGGGCGTGCAGGGCCCTGCCTGCGGCTGGCCGCCGAAGACGCGAGTCTCCTCGTCGTGGGTCACCGGTCCGATGCTGGTGACCGCATCGGACCCGTGACGCACGCGATGATCCATCACGTGGACTGCCCGTTGGCTGTGGTGCCACACGCCCCCTAGACCTTCCGTAGCCCGACCGGCCCTGGGAGCGGCGGCTTACGCGCGTGATCCTGAGAAGGAGACCGTACGACCCCGAGTGAAAGGCGGTGGGGACAATGGAGTCACCTCTGGTTGTCGGCGTGGACGGTTCGGACCCCAGCTTCCAGGCGGCCGACTGGGCGGCGGACGAGGCGCTCCGCCACGGCCTGCCGCTCCGCCTTGTGTACGCGTCCCTGTGGCAGCGTTACGAAGGCGCCGCCCTCGCGACCAGTCTCAGCCGCCCCGACGGGCAAGTGTTCGCGGAGAACATCGTGGGAACAGCGGCGGAGCGCGTCATGCGCCGTACCCCCGGCCTCAAGGTCGTGACCGATGCCCTGCCGGAAGACACGGTGGAAGCGTTGCTGAGGGAAAGCCGGAACGCCTTCGCCCTCGTCACCGGCTCACGGGGGCGAGGCGAGATCGCCGGCCTCCTGCTCGGCTCGGTGAGCCTGTCCGTGGCCGCCCGGGCGCACTGCCCGGCGATCGTTGTGCGAGGGGACAAGGCGGGGCTGGCAGGCACGCATGAGCGGATCACACTCGGCGTCGGGGACGCCGACATCGATTCCGCGGCGGTCCGGTTCGCCTTCCGCGAGGCGGAGCTGAGGGGCTGCATCCTGGATGTGGTGTGCGCCTGGCGCCGCCCGGCGCACGAGACCGCGGACCATCCGCTGCTGGCCGGTGACCCTGCCCGCTACTACGAGGTGGAGGCCTCGACCCGGCTCGACGCGGCTCTCAAGTCGGCCATCCGCGATCATCCGGGCGTCCGGGTGCGGCGAGCCACCGTCGAAGGCCCCGCGCGCAAGGTCCTGCTCGCGCGGTCAGAGGCGGCCGACCTGCTGGTCGTGGGAGCCCGGCGCCGTCACCACGAGTTCGGCATGCAACTGGGCAGGGTCGCGCACACGGTCCTGCACCACGCGTCCTGCCCGGTCGCGGTGGTGCCTCGGCGCTCGTGACGCGCGGCCGACGGTCCGGAGGGTCACTCCGGTCCGTACGGCGGGCCGCTCGGCCCTGTCGCGCCGCGTACACGACGCACATGCTGAAGGCGAGGAACTCACCCATCCGGCGCTCAGCCGGTGCACGCCCGAAGGGAGCCCGCAGTGAACAGCCGATCCCCACACACCGTCAATGATGTGATGACCTCGACCGTTGTCGCCGTGGGACTGGACGCCCAGTTCAAAGAGATTGTGGCAGCCATGAAGGAATGGCAGGTCACCGCGGTGCCCGTGCTGGAGGGCGAAGGGCGTGTCGTGGGAGTCCTGTCCGAGGCGGATCTGCTGAACAAGGAGGAGCTGCGCGACAAGGAGCCCACGATGATCGGCCAGATGGAGCGCCTCGCCGACTACGCGAAGGCTGGTGCCGTCACCGCTCGGGACCTGATGTCCAGTCCCGCGGTCACGGTCTCCGCCGGCGCCACGCTTCCTCAGGCCGCCCGCCTGATGGCCGAGCACCGGGTGAAGCGCCTGCCGGTCGTCGACGAGCAGGGCATCTTGAAGGGCATCGTGAGCCGGTCCGACCTGCTCAAGGTCTTCCTCAGGACGGACGAGGACCTCGCGGCCGAGGTGAGGCGCGAAGTGGTCGACCGCTTCTTCCCTGTCTCCCGCGGCGGGATCCGGGTGGCTGTCGAGAAGGGATGCGTGACGCTCACCGGGTCGGTCCGCGACGAAACGCTGCTCCCTGTCGCCGAGCGCCTGACTCGGGCCGTGGAAGGCGTGGTGGATGTGCGCTGCGACCTCATCGCCCCCACGACGGCCGACGTCGCCCCGCGGCAGTGACGCGTCGGCCAGGAACCCACAACCGGACCTCATGATGCGAGGAGGCTGTCATGAAGGCACTGAGCGGAAGGACCGCTTTGGTGACAGGCGGTGCGCGCGGCATTGGTGCGGCCATCGCCCACACGTTCGTGGACGAGGGCGCGCGGGTCGTGATCGCCGACCTGCTGGAGGAAGAGGGCCGGGCGCTCCAGGAGAAGCTGGGAGACGCGACCCGCTTCCAGAAGCTCGACGTGACGAACGACGTCGACTGGGCCACCGCGGTGAGCGAGACGGAACAAGCGTTCGGCCCGGTCTCCGTACTGGTCAACAACGCGGGCATCGTCGAATTCGGCTCCATGGAAGAGACGGACCCGCAGGTCTTCCAGCGGGTCATCGCCGTCAACCTCTACGGGCCTTGGCTTGGCATACGTGCCAGCGTGCCATCGATGAGACGTGCCGGCGGCGGAGTGATTCTGAACGTTTCCTCCACGGCCGGACTGATGGGTTACGCCAACCTTGGCGCGTACGTGGCCAGTAAATGGGGTCTGCGTGGTCTGACGAAGACGGCGGCCCTGGAGTTGGCCGCGTCCGGCATCCGCGTGTGTTCCCTGCACCCCGGTCCGATCGCGACCCCCATGACTGCCGGTATGGATGCCTCCATAGCGGCCGATCAGCCCATACCGCGCTTCGGGACGCCCGAGGAGGTGGCCGCCATGGCCCTGTTCCTGACGGCGGACGCCACGTACTCCACGGGCTCGGAGTTCGTGATCGACGGAGGTGCGACGACAGGCAGCATGGTGCTGGCCCAGCGGGGGGACGGGGACTAGAAGGAGCCGGTTCAGGTCAGGGAGGCGAGTGCCGCGTCCCGTCGTGGGCTCCGCGGCGACCGATGTCGCGGTCGGCCCGCTGTGCCTGGTGGGAGAGGGACAGATCGCAGGCCCCCAGGATCAGATACTCCGCCATGTCATGGGCGAGCTTGGCGTTCAGGGTGCTTGACGTCGATTTCGGTGAGGATGCCGAACCCTTGGTCGCTCAGGGCCCGGAGGACGGCGCTACGGCGGCGGGGAAGCCGGCCGTCAAGGGGACGGCGCGGTCGTAGCTCATGAGCCACGGATGGTTCAGGCGGCGGCATCATCGCTCGAAAATACCCCCCGGGGTATGTCTGCTACGGTAGATGAAGATACCCCCGGGGGTAACAAGAAGGAGTGGTGATCGTGTTCTTCGTCGAGAGCCTCGAGCTGGATGGCTTGGGCAACCGCAGCTATGTGGCCGGAGGCCGGGACCTCGCCGTGGCGGTGGACCCGCCGCGCGACATCGACCAGGTCATCGCCGCAGCGGCCCGGCGCGGAGTGCGCGTCGTGTACGTCGTGGAGACACATGTCCACAACGACTACGTGAGCGGTGGCCTGGAGCTGGCCCGGGTCACCGGCGCCCGCTATCTTGTCCCGGCCGAGGCGACTGTGGCGTTCGCGCGCACCCCGGTCGTCGACGGTGACACCTTCACCGTGGACGAGGGCTTGGTGCTGCGGGCGCTGGCGACCCCCGGCCACACGCCGCACCACACCTCCTACGTACTCGAGGACGACGGGCGGGGAGTCGTCGCCTTCACCGGTGGGTCGCTGCTCATCGGCAGCGTGGGGCGACCGGATCTGGTAGAGCCCCGACTGACCGAGCACCTGGCCCGGGCGCAGTACGCCTCAGCCCACCGCCTGGCCGGTGAACTGGACGACGACGTGCGGGTGCTGCCCACCCACGGGTTCGGCAGCTTCTGCTCCTCGTCCCAGGCGGAGGGGGAGACGACCACGATCGGCGCGGAGCGCCGGAGTAATGACGTGCTCACCAAGGACGTGGACACCTTCGTCGCCGACATGCTCGCCGGGTTGGAGGACGTCCCGGCCTATTACGCGCACATGGGGCCGGCTAATGCCGCCGGTCCCGCCCCCGTCGACCTGACTCCGCCCCAGCCGGCCGACGCGGGACAGATCGCGGCCCGGCTGGCGGCGGGAGAGTGGATCGTGGATCTGCGGAACCGTGTCGCCTTCGCTCAGGGGCATGTCGCCGGGTCGTTCAATTTCGAGGGCGCGGGAGAGCTCGCCACCTACCTGGCCTGGCTCGTCCCGTGGGGTAAGCCCCTCACGCTGCTGGCCGAGACACCTGAGCAGATCGCCGACGCCCAGCGTGAACTGGTCCGGGTTGGCATCGACCGCCCGGCCGCCGCCGCCACCGGCGCCCCCGCGGGCTGGGTCAGGGAGGGGGAGGAGCTCGCCTCCTTCCCGCGAGCCCGGTTCGCCGACCTGACGGCCGCATGTGAGCGTGGGGATCGCGTCACGGTGCTCGACGTACGCCGGGACTCCGAACGGGAGCACGGTTTCGTCGACGGCTCGGTCCACATCCCGATCCACGAACTGCACGGGCGCCTCGGAGAGGTGCCGCCCGGCGTGGTGTGGGTGCACTGCGCCGGCGGGATGCGCGCGGCGATCGCCGCATCCCTGCTGGATGCCGCCGGACGCGACGTCGTCGCGGTCGACGACGGCTTCGACGCCGCGGAAGAAGCCGGCCTCACCCGCACCCGCACCGCATGACCCCCCCCGCATCACCTTCGTACGGAGTGACGCACGATGCCTTCTCAGCGCGGCCCTCGCCGTCTCACCCCAGCCCAGGCCCGGCAGCGGATAACGCGGGGCCACGCCGCCCTGCTCGACGTCCGTGAGACCTACGAGTGGACCGCCGGCCACGCACCCGACGCCGCGCACGCGCCCCTGACCCGGCTTCTCGCCGGTGCCGCATTGCCACCGTCCGCACAGGGCCGGCCCATCATCGTCATCTGCCGATCGGGGAACCGCTCCCGCCAAGCCGTCGAGATCCTCGCCAACAGCGGGGTGGAGGCGACCGACGTCACCGGCGGCATGGTCGCCTGGGCAGCGGAGGGCCTGCCGGTCGTCGACGACCGCGGCGACACCGGTTTCATAGCGTGAGCGCGCTCGTCCTGGCGCTGATCGCCGGTGCCGTGGTCGGCCTGGCGCTCGGCGCGCTCGGGGGAGGCGGCAGCATCCTCGCCGTTCCCGCGCTGATCTACCTGCTCGGCTTCTCCCCCGCGGCGGCCACCACGGCCAGTCTGATGATCGTCACCGCGACTGCCGCCACCGCCCTGTACGCGCATGGGCGAGCGGGCAACGTGCGGTGGAAGGCGGGAGCGCTCTTCGCCGCGGCCGGCATCCTCCCGGCTGCCACCGCGGGGGCAGCCGTCTCCCGGCTGCCCCAGCAGGCGCTGACCGCCGCCTTCGCCGCCGTCGCGGCGCTCGCGGCGCTGAGGATGCTGCGCCCGGGTGGCGCCGGGGACCCAGCTGAGCATGTCAAGCGGCCGGCCAGGGCGGCGGGCGCCGGAGCGGGACTGGGTGCTCTCACTGGGCTGCTCGGGGTGGGTGGCGGCTTCCTGGCGGTCCCGGCGCTGGTCACAGTCCTGGGTTTCGAGATGCAAGCCGCTGTCGGCACCAGCCTGCTGGTGATCTCGGCAAACTCGCTGGCATCCCTGGTCACCCGGGGGTCGACGACGGCGGGGCTCGACTGGGCCGTCATCGCACCGTTCGTCGCCACGGCGATGCTCGGGGCGTGGGACGGCAAACGGCTCGCCGCCAAGGTCCCTGGCACGGTGCTTCAGCGGGTCTTCGGCGTCGTCCTCCTGGCGGTGGCCGCTCTCATGCTGCTCGATGTGCTGACATGACGCGGCGGGAGGGCCGGCTCAGGCCAGCGACAGAAAGAGCTTCTCCAGCCGCGCCCGCATCTGCTCACGGTCACCGCTCGCCGCCATGTCCGCGTCAGTCAGGCAGTGCTGCAGACCAGTGGCGATGATCGCGAATCCCGCCTTGTCCAGGGCGCGAGAGGCAGCGGCCAACTGCGTGACGACATCCTCGCAGTCGCGCCCTTCCTCGATCATCTTGATCACCCCGGCGATCTGCCCCTGCGCCCGGCGCAGCCGGTTGACCACTGTTTTCAACTCATCCGCTGCCATCGCCAGTTCCACGAGCCACTCCTTCGATATACCCCTACGGGTATCCTACCGGAGCGGTATCTCCCACTGAGCAGAAGGAAACCAGTGACGCTCTCCACCGCACTCACCGCCGAACAGGCCAGCGGCCGTCTGCACGAACTGACCGTGATCGACGTCCGCACTCCGGGCGAATACGCGGCGGGCCACCTGCCCGGCGCACGCAACGTCCCTCTCGGCCACCTCGAAGCGGCCCTGCCCGCGATCAGGGCAGCCGCCGACCGTGGCGATCTGCTCGTGGTATGCGCCTCCGGCGCCCGCTCGGCCCAGGCGTGCGCGACCCTGGCCGCCCACGGCATCATCGCGGCCACGCTCACCGGCGGCACTACCACCTGGACCCAGCTCGGCCACGACACCCATCGCCCCGAGGGCGCGCGTACGGCATGGGCCATGGAGCGCCAGGTGCGCCTGGCGGCCGGTTCGCTGGTTCTTGCCGGAATGGCCCTGGGGCAGCGCTGGCCCACGGCACGCCTGTTGTCCGCCGGGGTCGCCGGCGGACTGGTCTTCTCCGCGCTCACCGACACCTGCGGCATGGCGCGCGTGCTCGCCAAGCTGCCCCCCAACCGCCCGAAGGCCACGGACCTGGAAGCCACGTTCACCGCGCTGGCGAGCTGAGGCTGCCCGTACGCGCAGGCGGGTGGCCAGCGGTCGGTCGTCAATGCGGAAAGCGGGCCCGGCCCGGAGGCCGCCGCGTTCAGTGCCACAGCAGTGATGACCCCGGCGGTCAAAGGTCTGCCGGGCACCAGCCACCGCTGTGGGCGGCTGCCGCAGCTCCGCCGATGACACTGGGGCAGCGCCCACGAGTTCCCGGGGGCACCATACGGAGAGGAGAGAGGGGCCCCATCGGACCCGGTCCGGGCCCTCTGGCCCCTGCTGCCCGCTGCCGAGGTAGGCCACTGTGGAGGCAGGAAGACTCGTCCTCATCGGGAGGAGTCCTCATCGCGAGGAGCGCATCATGGTCCGCACTGTCACCGTCGGAATCGACGGTTCACAAGAAAGCCTGGCGGCCGCGGGCTGGGCCGCCGATGAAGCTCTGAGCCGCGACCACCTCCTCCGTCTGATCCATGTGCGGAGCTACGACACTGATCCCGGCGCCCGCTACGTGGAGCCTGAGGAGAGACGCCGCTGGGCCGAAGACACGCTTCACTCGGCGGTCCAGCACGTTCGCGGCACCCGGCCTGACGTACGCATGGAGACGGCGGAGGTTCGGGGAGACCCTGTCGAGGCGTTGGTCACCGCAGCGGGTGAAACGGACCTCCTGGTTCTTGGCTCCCGTGGTCTCGGTGGCGTGACGGGCTTCATCGCGGGCTCGGTCTCCCTCGCCGTCCTGGCACGCGTAAGTCGCCCGGTCGTCCTCGTCCGGGCCCTGCGGCCGGATGAGAACGAGCCGGTCGGTACGGCCGGTGCCATCGTCCTCGGACTGGACCTGCCCCTAGCCAGCGACGACGCCCTGGCCTTCGCCTTCGGCTGTGCCGAGCGTTACGGCTGTGGGCTGCGCGTCGTGCACAGCTGGTCCCTGCCTCCGGTCTACGGGCCGGACACTGGCGGCGCCCTGCCGATGCTCATGGAAGAGGTCGCGACCGAACGGCGGAGGGAACTCGAAGCGGCGTTGGCCCCGTGGGTGGAGAAGCACCCTGACGTCGCCGTCGGTCGCCAATGCCGCCAAGGGCGTGCGGCCCAGGACCTGGTGGAGGCTGCGCGAGAGGCCCGTCTGATCGTCGTCGGTCTTCGGCACCGCAGCTCCCGACTGGGAGCACACGTCGGCCCGGTGGTTCATTCCGTACTGCACCACGCGGCGGCGCCGGTGGCGGTCGTTCCGCACGACTGACGACCGAGCCGCGTCAACCGGCCGCACAGAGGGAAGTCGGCAGGCAGCGAGAGACGGGTGTGCCGTGATGGATCGGAAGTACGTGTACGACTTCGCCGAGGGCGGCCGGGAGATGGCGGACCTCCTGGGGGGCAAGGGCGCGAATCTCGCGGAGATGGCCCGTATGGGGCTGCCCGTCCCCCCGGGCTTCACCATCACCACGGAGGCCTGCCGGGTCTTCCTGGAGACCGGGGAGCCGCCGCCGGAGCTGGAGCGTCAGGTCGGCGAGCACCTCGCCGCAATGGAACGCGCGGCGGGACGGCGGCTTGGGCAGGTGGACGACCCTTTGCTGCTCTCCGTTCGCTCCGGGGCCCGGTTCTCCATGCCGGGCATGATGGAGACCATCCTCGACATCGGTCTCAACGACCTGTCCGTGCTCGGACTGGGCAAGACCCCCGAGAGGGAACGGTTCGCCTGGGACTCCTACCGTCGCCTCGTGCAGATGTTCGGCAGTACGGTCATGGGCGTCGACAGCGCACGTTTCGAGAAGGCCCTGACCGGGATCAAGGAGCAGCACCACGTCGCCGACGACACCCAGCTCGACACTTGCGACCTGATCCGACTGGTCGAGACGTACCAGGACGTGATCCTGGAGGAAACAGGCGAAGAGTTCCCCCAGGACCCGGCCGAACAGCTACGGCGGGCCGTTCTCGCCGTCTTCACCTCGTGGAACGGTGAGCGGGCACGGATCTACCGGCGCCGCGAGCACATCCCGGACGGCCTGGGCACCGCCGTCAACATCCAGACCATGGTGTTCGGCAACCTCGGCCCCGACTCCGGCAGCGGTGTCGCCTTCACTCGCGACCCGGCCACCGGGCAGCCCGGCGTCTACGGCGACTATCTGCCGAACGCCCAGGGGGAGGACGTCGTCGCGGGAATCCGCAATACCGTGCCCCTCCAGCGTCTGGAGAACCTCGACCCGGCCTCCTTCGCTCGGCTGTGCGATTGCGTGCAACGGTTGGAGGCGCACTACCGCGACCTGTGCGACATCGAGTTCACCATCGAGCGCGGCACGCTGTGGATGCTGCAGACCCGTGTCGGGAAACGCACCTCGCAGGCCGCCTTCGCCATCGCGGGGCAGCTGGTCGACGAGGGGCTCATCTCCGACAAGGAGGCGCTGGCCCGGGTCGACGGCGAAGGGCTGGCACGCCTGATGTTCCCCCGGTTCGACACCTCCGGTACGCGTGAGGTGCTGGCCCGGGGCATCCCCGCCTCGCCGGGTGCCGCCGTCGGGGCCGTCGTGTTCGACTCGGCCGAAGCGGTCCGCCGGTCCGCCGGCGGAGAGAAGGTCGTCCTCGTACGCCAGGAGACGACCCCGGACGACCTGCCCGGCATGATCGCGGCCGAAGCCGTGCTCACCAGCCGCGGCGGCAAGACGAGCCACGCGGCCGTAGTCGCCCGGGGAATGGGCAAGGTCTGCGTCTGTGGGGCCGAGGAACTCACTGTCGATCCGAGAAGGCGGCTCTTCTCGACGTCCTCGGTCACGGTCAGGGAAGGCGACGTCATCTCCGTCGACGGGTCGGAGGGCCTGGTGTTCCTGGGCGCCGCCCCTCTAGTGGATTCGCCGGTCATGCGGTACTTCGAGGACGGCGGGCAGCCGCCGGCCGAGTCGGCCACCCAGGTCGTACGCGATGTGCACCGGCTCATGAGGCAGGCGGACGGCGCCCGGCGCATGGAGGTGCGGGCCAACGCTGACACGCCGGAGGACGCCGCCCGCGCCCGGCGGTTCGGAGCCCAGGGGATCGGCCTGTGCCGCACCGAGCACATGTTCCTCGGCGAGCGTCGGCCTCTGGTCGAAGCGATGATCCTGGCGCACGACGGAGCCGAGAGGGAAGCGGCCCTCAGCACCCTCCTGCCACTGCAGCGCGAGGACTTCATCGGGATCCTGGAAGCGATGGACGGGCTGCCCGTGACCATCCGGCTGCTCGATCCGCCGCTGCACGAGTTCCTGCCCGACCTGACGGAACTGTCGGTACGCGTCGCCCGGCACGAGGCACTGGGGCGTCAGCCGGACGCCCACGACACCGAACTGCTGGCGGCGGTCACCCGGATGCATGAGGCGAACCCCATGCTGGGCCTGCGCGGCGTACGGCTTGGCCTGGTCGTGCCCGGGCTCGTGGCGATGCAGGTACGCGCCGTCGCCGAGGCCGTCGTGGCGCGCCAGCGCGCCGGTGGCGATCCCCGGGCCGAGATCATGGTGCCGCTGGTCGACGCCGTGGAGGAACTCCAGCTGGTAAGGGCGGAGGCCGAGCGCGTCTTGGAGCGGGTCTCCGCCGATACCGGCATCGCGCTGGACTGCCCGATCGGAACGATGATCGAGCTTCCACGCGCAGCCCTCACCGCGGGCCAGATCGCGCGGGACGCACCGTTCTTCTCCTTCGGCACGAACGACCTCACCCAGACGACCTGGGGGTTCTCCCGGGACGACGTCGAGGCGGCGTTCTTCTCCGCCTATCTCGACAAGGGCATCTTTCAGGCCTCTCCCTTCGAGACGATCGACCGCGAAGGTGTGGGGCGTCTGGTCGAGATCGCCGTCGCGGAAGGCCGGGCCGCCCGGCCCGGGCTGAAGATCGGGGTCTGCGGGGAGCACGGGGGAGACCCTGATTCCGTCCACTTCTTCCACCAGGCCGGCCTGGACTACGTGTCGTGCTCGCCCTTCCGCGTGCCTGTCGCACGTCTCGAGGCCGGACGCGCGGCGCTCCACGTCACGGAGGCCCAGGCGAGCCGGTGAACCGGACTCCTGATGCGATGACCCCGATCCGTGCCTGGCGTGGAGTGCTCAGGGGCCTGGCCCGCACCGGTACGGGGCCTCTGTGGCTTGCCAGCCGCGTGATCGCCGTCGGCAGGGAAGGGAGCCGCCGTGTCCGACCGTCCTCAGACCGGTCCGGCGCCGTCCGGACCGGGGGCCAGGGGCGACGTGGGCAGACGGGTGGCAGCGCGCCGCGGGCCGACGGCGGCAGGGACCTGTGGATGACCGTGACGCCCGACCGGTGACCGGGCGCCTGATCGTCGTACGGGGCCTGTGACGCTCTCCCCGCAGACGCGGACCGTCAGATGATGACCAGCACCTCGGACAGGGGCCTGCGCGGGGTGTCGGGGGCCTCCGGGCCGTAACCGAGGCGGATCAGCATCTGCGGGTACTCCGCTCCCGACACGGGGTCCCGCAGCGCCCGGCGCAGTTCCGGCCATTCGAGTACCTGTGAATTCAGGGACGTGGAGAGCCCGTCCTGAGTCGCCTGCAGCAGCACCCGCTCCATGGCCTGACCGGCCCGCAACCAGTCCTTACGCTCATCCTCCCGGGTGCCGAGAACCGCCAGACAGGGCGCGTCCTCGAACACCGCGGATCCACGGCCCTCGACGTAGCGACCCCCGGCGAAGTCGCGGACGGGCGCCCGTCCGTCATAGCGGCGGGGCCCCAACGCGTAGAGCGGAATACCTTCAGGCCTCGCGGCGCCGGTTCTCGGATCGTCATCCGTGCCGGAGATCCAGCGGGCGAGCTCTTCACGTACGGCTTGGGAAAGACCCTCCTCGAACTCGGCGTCCCAGACAAGTTGCTGGATCCACTCGACCTGCCAGTCGCCGGGCAGATCGAGCCGGGCGCCCTCAGCGCGCGCGGCACCGCGCAGCCCGTCGAGCAGAGCGGGGGGAACCGCTTCGTCGCTGAAGGGTTCTCTGCTCGTGTGCCGCCTGCGGATCGCTGGATACAGCTCGGCGACCTCGTCGCTCTCGACCGGCTGTACGAAGGTGATCATCGCCAACGTCTCCGGACCGGTGGCCTCCGGCATCAGCCGGACGCGCGGCTCCCATCCCGCCTGAGCCGCGGCAACCCGCAGGTTGAACAGAGCGGTGCCGCATCCCAGGTGCAGACCGCGTCCGGAGGGGTCGCTGCGCGGCATCGCCCGCGTGGCGTCCATCAGCAGCCGCAGCTCGTTTTCCGCCTCGGCGTAGTGGAACAGCCAGGGCTGGGCGTTGTGCATGGACGGTGCCATGGTGGCGTCGGCGACCCAGGAGGCCACGGACGTCGTGTCGGGTGTGTGAGCGGGCATCGGAGCCACCTCCGAGACGTACGGTCATGGAAGGGCGGGTCCGCCGGATCCATAGCTCCGGTCCTTCGGCTGAAGGACCGTACCTTTCGGTCACCTCTTCAGTGTCACCGTTCCCGGAAGCGCCGGGCAGGGACCGAGCGGGTACGGCCGAGGCCGAATGGCCCTGGCGCCGCGACGCTGGGCCCGGCGCGCGACCCGCGGCCCGCGCGCCGTCGCGCTCACCGCCTTCTCGCTGTGCGCGGTCGGGGCCGTGTACGGAGGGTCTACAGGGCCGAGCGGGTACAGCGGCCCGGATGTCGCGACGGAAGAACAGGGCCCTTCGGACCTACGAGGGACCTGCGCGGCCCTGCCCGCACCCGTCCCGCGGTGACAGCGTGAACGTACGACGCGTAATACCGAGGAGGGAACCATGAACACCGGCATCCCCGGTGGCGCGGACCTCCACACGCTCATGCTCGGATCTGTCGGGCTGGAGGTCACCGCGCGGTCCCGGCTGCCCGTCGTCGTGGTGGTGGTGCGGGGGACTGGGTGGGATACGCGGCATGTGGCTCACACCGCGTCGCGCCATGTGCATGGCCCGGTGGTGATCGTGCCCCGCGGGGGCAGGAACGGTGAGGAGACGTGATGATGAGTTCAGCAGCCCGCGACGAGGTACTCGTGGGCGTCGATCCCCGCGAGGTCTCGGTGCCCGTACTGGCGTGGGCAGCCGCTGAGGCGGCGCGTAGGGGTGTGCCCCTGCGGCTGCTGCTGTCGGTACCCCCCTTGCACGAGACCCGGCATGTGGACACGAGCCCGCACTACATGTCGCTGCGGGCAGAGGGCGAGAAGGCCCTGGCCACGGCAGCGGACACGGTGCGGGCCCTGCGGCCCGACCTGCCCGTGACGACGCAACTCCTCGACGGGATGCCCGCCGCGGTCCTGTGTCGGCAAGCAGCGGCACACGCTCGCCTGGTGGTCGTCGGCTCGCGTCGGCTCAGCCGCCCGGAGGAGATCCTCAGCGCCGGCTCGGTGATCGTTCCGCTCAGCGCACAGGCCGATTGCCCGGTGGTCGTCGTCGGAGAACCCGAGCACACGGAGCACCGTCCCGGTCGCCTGGTCGTCGGTGTCGACGGCAGCGAATCGTCGAGGGCTGCCGTGGAGTTCGCCTTCGAGGAGGCGAGCATGCGTGATGCGGCGGTGCGGGCCGTATCGGTATGGCAGCGGCCGCTCATCGCATTCGGCGACGATCAGGCCGTGCTGGACGAACGGCGCCGACTGCTCGGTGAGGCTCTCTCGGACTGGACGCGGAAGTACCCGGACGTCCCTGTGACACAGGAGGTCCTGCGTGGCCACCCGGTCGAACGGCTGGCGCAGGCGTCGGCGGACGCCTTGGCGGTGGTCGTCGGCCGACGGGGGCGTGGCGGGTACACCGGAATGCGCCTCGGCTCGGTGGTGCACGGGCTGCTGCACCGTGCGCACTGCCCCGTGATCACCGTGCCCGTGGTCACTACCTGAACGGTCCGGTCGGCTGGAAGCCGATCGATGGACGGAGAAGCCACATGCGATCCGCTCCGACTGACGCGGCTACCGACAGACCGAACGAACGCCTGCAAGGGCTAGCCGACGATCAGGCCGCTTGCCTCCTCGCCGCACACGGTCCCCACGCGGTGACCGCGCGGCGAGCGGTCGTCTCGACGGCGGACAGGCGCCGGACGAGGGCGTGCCGGGCAGCCATGCGGCGGGCGCCGAGAGCGAGTGCCGAGGTGGCGGCCGCCGGGAGCGATTCGGGGACTGCCGCGACCGCGCGGCGGATCGCCGTCACGGCCATCGTGGCCGGGGTCCTCGGAGAAGGCCGAGCACGACCGAGCACCAGGCAGAGGGCGAGCGCCACCACGGCGAGCACACGGCCGAGCGCGGCTAGGCGGTGCTGCGGGGGCATGGGCTTCGGCCGAGTGTCCAGCATCTGTGCTATACGGCCGAGGGCGCTGTCCGCTGGCGTGGCCGTCACGCGTGCGGTTCCCCGGCCTCGGACCACGATGGTGCCGGTACGCAGGACGGCCTCATGACGCACCGACTCGCGGACGCGGAAGTGGAAGCGGGCCTTCGCCTCGTCGGCCTGGCCGCGGTCGTCGGCCCGCCGAAAGCGGGCGCGGTCGGCACTCTGGCCGACCGCAGGGCCGCGGGCATCACTCCCGTACTGATCACAGGTGATCACCCGGCGACCGCGAGCGCCATAGCCGGGCGCGTCGGCCTGCTCACCGAGGCCGACCCCGGCGAGGTGGTCACCGGGCGGGCACTAGCCGCCGGGGAAGTGCCGGACGTGACCGACGTACGGGTCTTCGCCCAGACGGACCCGAAGCAGAAGCTCGACATCGTGCAGGCGTGGCGGGCCCGGGGCCATGTGACCGCCATGTGACGGGCGACGGCGTCAACGACGGACCGGCCCTGCGCCAGGCGGACATCGGCGTCGCCAGTCGCCATGGGGTGGAGGGGCACGGAAGTGGCACGACAGGCCGCCGACCTCGGGCTGACAGGTGACGAGCTGTCGAACGTCGTCAGCGCCGTCGAGAAAGGGCGGAGGGTCTACGACACATCCGGCGCTTCCTGTTGTACGAGCTGGCCGACGGCGCCGCCGAGATCCCGGTCATGCTCCTGGGTCCGCTGTTCGGCCCGTCACTGCCGCTGCGTGCGGGGCAGATTCGCTGGATCAATCTCCTCACGGATGGTCTCACCGGGGTGGCGGTGGGTGCCGAGCCGGTGGCGAAGGGAACCACGAGGCGGGCTCCTCGCCCGCCCGACCAGCCTGCGGGCGCCACCCACGCGCCCGGTGACGAGCGCGCCGTCAGCGCGCGATCACCTCCGGACTGTGCAGGTCGACCCGGATGTCCACGACTCCTTCCACGGCCCTGATCGCCCTGGCCAGCAGCGGCACCAGCGCCCGGTCCCGCAGCTCACCACCCACGGTCACGACACCGTCCTCGACCACCAGGTCCACCTGGGCCGTGTCCGGCAGGTCCGGCAGAACGGTGTTCCGGATCTCGGCCGCCATGTCCTCGTCGGACCGCAGAAAGACTTTCAGCAGGTCGCTCCTGCTGACGACACCCTCCGGGCGGCCCAGGCTGTCCACGACGGGCAGGCGCTTGACGTGCCGCCTTGCCATGATCCGGGCGGATTCGGCGATCGTGGCGTCCGCGTGGACGGTGACGGCGGGGCTCGACATGAGGTCCTCCGCGTACACCGCGCTTGCCTTCGCGGTGTCGGCGAGCGGTCGGTCGCGCAGAACCTCCTCGTCGACGCGGTACTCCTCCTTGGGCAACAGGTCGGCTTCCGAGACCACTCCGATGACACGGCCTTCGCCCGCCAGCACGGGCAGGGCGCTGACCTTCCACTGGTTCATCAGCTCGACGATCTCCTTGTACGACGCCCGGCTGCCCACCGCCACAACGGTGTGGGTCATGACGTCGCTCACGGTGTGGGGTGACGCGGTCATCGCAAGCCTCCTAGGTTCAGGCTCGCCGGCCTGCACTGGCGCGGCGTTCGGTTCTCTCGAAACGCAGTTCGGGTAAGGGTGGCGCCTCCGTTCCGGCTTCACCTGGTCCCATTCGTTAGCCCAGCCCGCCGTGCGGCGTTGACCACAGGCGACGTGTACGGCTGTCGCGGCGAGTGCACCGGCGCCCGCTGTCAGTGCGCCGCCCAACAGGCCTCAGTGCGTCGGCCCAGATGGCGCGGCCGTTCAGCGGGGCGGTCACGACCCTTCCCCTCCGGGCCCAGCCACCTGCACGGTCGGGGTCGTAGGCGTACCGGCCGACAGTCGTGCGACCGCCGGTGCGCTGCGAGGACCGGGCCGCCGAGGAGCAGGAGCAACCCCGCTTCGGGAACGTCCACGCGCCGGTGCAAGGTGTGCTCGCGCCACGGGCGTGTCCCGACCGCCGCAGGCATGGTTCATGTCCGTTCCGGGGCCTTGATCTTGGAGGCCACACCAGCGGCCCACTCCGCGATGCGGGGCAGGTCACGGAAATCACCGCCACGGTCCTCGTCGAGGATCGCTTTGGCCATGCGGCCCTTGGCGCCGGTCTGGAGCCGTCCACCGAAGGTGACGTGGTCACGTGCGTCGGTACGGCGCTGCGCTCGCCGGGCGCCCGGGACGGGCGGAATTCCCCGCTCCGAGGCCGAGGGGTCGAGCGGGCCGCTGCTGAAGAGCCAGACCGGCCGTTCCCGCAGCGCCCGCCGGTGCTGCCGGGCGAAGCGCCGGGCGTCCCGGTGCCAGCGGCCCATATACAGAGCGCCGCCGATCACGACCGCGCCGTAGGACGCGACGTCCGTCACCTCCGACGGTGGCCGGACCTCCGCCTCCAGCCCCTCGTCCCGCAGGACGGAGGCGATGAAGTCGGCGATCTCGGCGGTAGAACCGTTCTTGGTTCCGTAGGTGACCAGTACGTTCGTACGCACTGTCTCCACCGCCCTTCTTCGAGCGCCGGCAGGTGCGCTGAGCGCGTCATCCGCCCGGTGTGCGAGTGGTTCCACTTCTGAGGGTGCGCTGAGGTGCGGGCACATTGAAGGGCCTGTGAGGCAGAGCTCGGGGCCGAATGGCCCTCCTCCCTCCGACGCGGCACGCAGGCAGACCTCGATAGCGGTCTCGCCACCTGCGCCGCACGGGGCGTAGCCACTGCCGCGCAGAGGCCTTGCCGACCCGGCGTACGCGATCGGTGTTGCGGGTGGCGAGAACGAATCCCGAGTGAATGTTGTCGAAGCGCTTCGCGGAATCGTCAGTTCCTCGGAGGAATCTCGGGAGCGACTCTTGTGCGCCCCTGGGCGTTCACTTAACCTCACAGCAACATCGAAGCGCTTCGACACCCCCTCGCTTCGCAGTGCGGGGATGTCCGCTTTCGGCTCAGCTTGGCCAGTCCCGATCGCGACACCGCAGCCGACGGCCTACCGCCGGGGGTCAGCGTGCGCCACAACACAGAACGAGGTGTGTCATGAGCACGTCCAACCTCCGTCGGCGTTCCGTCCTCGCCGGTTCGGCTGCCGCCGCTGCGGTCGTCTCCCTGCCGACGCTCGCGGGGCAGGCGCGGGCGGCCGCTCGCGAGGCAGTCGCTCCCGCGGCCGCCGCCAAGTGCGGCTACCGGTGGCGCAACGCCGTCATGGGGGGCACCGGGTTCATCACGGGGGTGCTGTTCCACCCGTCGGTGCGCGGGCTTGCCTACGCCAGGACCGACATCGGGGGCGCCTACCGGTGGGACGACCGTACCGAGCGCTGGATCCCGCTGACCGACCATCTCGGCTGGGACGACTGGAACCTGCTCGGCGTCGAGGCCATGGCCGTCGACCCGGCCCACCCGAACCGGCTGTACCTGGCCCTCGGCACGTACACGCAGCCCTGGGCCGGCAACGGGGCCGTACTGCGGTCCGAGGACCGGGGTGCCACCTGGAAGCGCACCGACCTCACCGTGAAGCTGGGCGCCAATGAGGACGGGCGGGGATGCGGTGAACGGCTCCTGGTCGACCCGCGGAACCGCGACACCCTGTGGCTCGGCACCCGGCACGACGGGCTCCTCAAGTCGACCGACCGGGGCGCCACCTGGAACGCGGTGAGCTTCCCCGCCGCCCCGAGCGCGACCGGCCAGGGCATCACCCTCCTCGTCGCCGCGGGCCGTACCGTCTACGCCGGCTGGGGCGACTCCGACGGCACCGCCGACAGCCCCAATCTGTACCGCACTTCTTCCGACGGGAAGACCTGGGAGCCTGTCCCCGGGCAGCCCTCCGGTACCTCCGCGAAGGTGCCGGTCCGCGCCGCCTACGACCGCTTCACCCGCGCGCTGTACGTGACGTACTCCAACGCCCCCGGTCCCAACGGGCAGTCGGACGGCAGCGTGCACACGTTGCGTACGGTCAACGGCAAGTGGACCGACGTCACCCCGGTGAAGCCGGGCGGAACCGCGACCGATGGCGAGTCCACCGACGCGTTCGGCTACGGCGGTGTCGCTGTCGACGCCCGCCGTCCAGGGACGCTCGTCGTGTCCACCAACAACCGCTGGGCCGAGATCGACACCGTCTTCCGTTCCACCAACGGCGGCCGCACCTGGACATCCCTCAAGGACGACGCCGTACTCGACGTGTCCGAGACCCCCTATCTCAAGTGGGGCAACGACGCGCCCAAGTTCGGCTGGTGGGTCCAAGCCGTCGGCCTCGACCCGTACGACTCCCGGCACATCGTCTACGGCACCGGCGCGACCCTGTACGGCACGCGCGACCTCAAGCACTGGGCTCCGCAGATCCGCGGCCTGGAGGAGACGTCCGTCCGCCAGCTGATCTCGCCGCCGACCGGGAAGGCCCACCTGATCAGCGGCAACGGGGACATCGGAGTCATGTACCACGAGTCGCTCAACGCGTCCCCGTCGCGCGGAATGGCGTCCAACCCCGTGTTCGGGTCCGCTACCGGGCTCGCGCAGGCCGCGGCCAAGCCCTCGTACGTCGTCCGCGCCGGATGGGGCGACCACGGCAACGGCGCCTACTCGAACGACGGCGGGCGGACCTGGGCGCCGTTCACGGCACAGCCCGCCATCGCCAAGGACGCGCCGGGGCCGATCGCGACCAACGCCGACGGCAGCGTGCTGCTGTGGTCCTTCACCCACTGGGACGGCACCGTGTACCGGGCGCACCGTTCAGTCGACAACGGCGCCACCTGGTCCGAGGTCAACTCCCTCCCGAAGGGCGCCGTCCTGGTCGCGGACCCGGTGGACCCGAGATCCTTCTACGCCTACGACACGACCTCCGGCACGTTCCACGCCAGCACCGACAGCGGCCTGACGTTCACCGCGCAAGCCACCGGCCTGCCCTCGGGCGACGCGGACTTCCAGCTGGTCGCGGCCCCTGGGCGCTCCGGTGACCTGTGGCTCAGCGCCAAGGACAACGGGCTGTACCGCTCCACCGACGCCGGCGCCACCTTCACCAAGGTCGGCAGCTGCCGGGGCTCGCACACCCTGGGCTTCGGCAAGGCCGCCACGGGTGCCTCCTTCCCGGCGATCTACCTGGTCGGCGCCATCGAGGGCCCCAACGCCATCCACCGCTCCGACGACGAGGCGAAGACCTGGGCGCGGATCAACGACGACCAGCACCAGTGGGGTTGGACCGGCGCCGCCATCACCGGCGACCCGCGCGTGTACGGCCGGGTCTACGTCGCCACCAACGGACGCGGTGTGCAGTACGGGGAGCCCGCCTGATGCCCGGCCTGAGCGACGCCACCCGCGGCCGCCTTCTCTTCGGCGGCGACTACAACCCCGAGCAGTGGCCTGAGGAGACCTGGCACGACGACATCCGGCTGATGAAGGCCGCCGGGGTCAACTCGGTTACCCTCGGCGTCTTCTCCTGGTCGACGCTGGAACCGGAGCCGGGCGCCCGGGAGTTCGGCTGGCTGGACACGCTGATGGACCTGACACACGCGCACGGCATCGGCGTCGTCCTCGCCACCCCCACCGCCTCACCCCCGCCCTGGATGGGCCGACTGCACCCCGACACCCTGCCCGTCACCGAGGACGGCCGCACCGAGTGGTGGGGCGGCCGACAGCACTTCTCGCACTCCAGCGCCACCTACCGGCGCTACGCCGCGGCCATCACCGAGGACCTCGCCGCCCGCTACGGCGGCCATCCGGCCCTGACGATGTGGCACATCAACAACGAGTACTGCACCTTCGACTACGGCGACGAGGCCGCGGCCGCCTTCCGCCGCTGGCTGCGCGAGAGGTACGGCTCACTCGACGCCCTCAACGAGGCCTGGGGCACCGCCTTCTGGAGCCAGGGCTACGACACCTGGGACGGCATCCTGCCGCCCCGCCTGCCCCACTACCTGCGCAATCCCACCCAGGTCCTGGACTTCCGCCGCTTCACCTCCGACATGCTCCTGGAGTGCTACGTCGCCGAGCGCGACATCGTCCGCCGCCACACCCCGCACACCCCGGTCACCAGCAACTTCATGCCGCTGTGGATCGGCCAGGACGCCTGGCGCTGGGCGGCGGAGGAGGACGTCGTCTCCGTCGACATCTATCCCGACCCGCGCGACCCGCTGGGCGCGCAGAGCGGCGCCCTCGTCCAGGACATGACCCGCTCCCAGGCGCGTGGGCCGTGGATGCTCATGGAGCAGGCGGCCGGACCCGTCAACTCCCGGGGCGTCAACCATCCCAAGCCCCGGGGCCTCAACCGGCTCTGGTCCCTCCAGTCCGTGGCCCGGGGCGCCGACGCCGTCTGCTACTTCCAGTGGCGGCAGTCCCGGCAGGGCGCGGAGAAGTTCCACTCTGGCATGGTCAGCCACGCCGGGGAGGAAGGCCGGACCTACCAGGAGGTCACACAACTCGGCGCGGACCTGGAGCGGATCGGCGCCGAGGTGACCGGTCGGACCCTCCCCGCCTCCGTCGCGGTCCTGCACGACTGGCACGCCTGGTGGGCCGGTGCCCAGGACGGCCGCCCGTCCACCGAGGTGGACTACCCGGACATCCTGCGCGCCTGGCACCGAGCCCTCTGGCAGGCGCACCTGATCACCGACTTCGCCCACCCCGAGCACGACCTGACGCCGTACCCCCTCGTCGTCGTGCCGCAGCTGTACGCGCTCACCGACGCGGCGATCGACAACCTCCTCAGCTACGTCCAGCGGGGCGGCACCCTCGTCTGCGGTTTCCAGACCGGCGTCGCCGACGAGGACGACCGGGTACGCCCCGGCGGCATGGACGTCCGGTTGCGCGAGCTGTTCGGCATCCGCACGCTGCACGAGTGGTGGCCGCTGGACGCGGGGGAGACCGTCTCGTGCGAGGGTTTCGGGGCGTCCCTGTGGTCCGAGGAGCTGGAGGCCGACGGCACCGCCGAGGAGACCGTGCCGTACCAGGGCGGTGAACTCGACGGGCTGCCCGCCGTCCTGCGCAAGGGCCGGGCCTGGTACGTCTCCACGCTCCCGGAGCCGGACGCGCTGCGCGACCTGCTGGCCCGCATCGCGCTCGGCGCGGGTGTCCGGCCGGTGCTCGACGGCCTCCCGGAGCAGGTGGAGGCCGTACGGCGGGGCGAGGCGCTGTTCGTGCTCAACCACGGCCGCGAGCCGGTGACCGTCGAGGTGCCCGGCACCCACCACGACCTGCTGACGGGGGAGACCGTCACCGACCGGGTGACCCTCGGCCGCTACGGCGTGGCGGTGCTCCGGCCATGACCGCGATCGACGGGCCCCGCCACGGCACCTGGGAGCCACACCCGGCCGACCGCTGGGAGGACGGCTTCCTGAGCGGTAACGGCCACCACGGCGCCCTTGTGTTCGGCGACCCGAACGCGGAGCGGGTCGTCGTCACACATCACACCCTGGTACGGCCGGGCGGCGACGACGCGCACCGCCGTCCGCCCCGGCTCGCCGCCGAACTCCCCGCGCTCCAGGACCGCCTCCTGGCAGGCGACCACACCGCGGCGGAGGGCTTCACCGACGGGCGCCCGCACCAGTGGGCGCAGCCCTTCCACCCCGCCTTCCAGGTCAGCCTGGTCCGGACCGCCGGTGACGGCGTCGACTACCGCCGCGACGTCGACTTCACCACGGGCGTCGTACGGGCGGCCTGCGCCGACTGGACCAGCCGCGTCTTCGTCTCCCGGGCCGACGACGTGATCGTCCAGCACCTCACGGGCCCCGGCCGCACCCTCGACCTCGACATCTCCCTGGACCACCGCCTCCCCGGCGCCCCCGGCAACCTGGCCGTCGGTCACGGAGCCGTCATCACCCCCGAGGGCGCCCTGCTGAGCCTGCGAGCCCGTTACCCCGCCAGTGACAGCAGCAGCGACCGCGCCTTCACCGGCGTCACCCTGGTCGTCGTCACCGGCGGCACGACGACCCTCTCCCCGCCCCGCGCGCACATCGAGGGCGCCCGTTCCGTGCTGCTCCTCACCCGGGTCCGACGGCACACCGGCGAACTCGACGTGTCGGCGGAAGGCCGGGCCCTGCGGGACCTCCCCACGGAGTACGAGGAGCTCCTCGAACGCCACGTCGCCCTCCACCGCACGGCCTACGCGCGTGTCACCCTCGACCTCGCGGCCGACCCCGCCGAACGCGCCCTGTCCGGATCGGAGTTGCTGAAGCAGCCGCGCAGCGCCGCCCTCCTGGAACGGCTCTTCGCGGCTGGCCGCTACCACCTGCTGTCCGCCAGCGGCCTCTTCCCACCCCGCCTGACCGGCCTGTGGACCGGCGACTGGGACACCGCCTGGTCGGGGGCGTTCACCCACGACGCCAACCTCAACCTCCAGACCGCGTCCGCCGCGTCCGCCGCCCTCCCCGAGGTCACCGAGGCCCACGCGAACCTGATCCACCGCCAGCTCCCCGACTGGCGCGACAACGCCCGCGCGGTCTTCGGTACCCGCGGCGTGGTGGCCCCCGCCCACAGCGACGGCGAGTCCGGCCACGCGTACCACTTCAGCCGCGAATACCCCCTCCACCTGTGGACCGCGGGCGCCGACTGGCTGCTGGGGCCACTCGTCGACCACGACGAGACGCACGGCACCCACGACCCCCGCACCGCCGCCGCCCTCGCCGAAGTCGCCGTGTTCTACGAGGACTTCCTCACCCGCACCGACGCCAACGGCCAGCTCGTCGTCGTCCCCTCCTACTCCCCGGAGAACCGCCCGGCGAACGCGAGCTGGGTCACGATCAACGCCGCCATGGACCTGTCGGCGGCCCGCCACGCCCTGCGTACGGCAGCCGACCACCACCCGGACACCCCGGACGCCGACCGCTGGCGCGCCCTCGCCGACCGGCTCCCGCCGCACCGGATCAACGACGACGGCGCCCTGGCCGAATGGGCCTGGCCGGGCCTGGCGGACTCCTACGACCACCGCCACCTCAGCCACCTCTACGGCGTCTGGCCGCTGGCCGAGATCACCCCGTACGACACCCCCGACCTCGCCGCCGCCGCCCACCGCGCCCTCGCACTGCGCGGCGCCGGGAACGACTCCGCGCACGGCCACCTCCACCACGCGCTCATCGCGGCCCGCCTCAGGGATGGCGACCGCGTCGCCCACGCCCTCGACCAGGTGCTGGGCGGCGACTTCTTCCACACCTCCCTGATGAGCGCCCACTACCCGAACCGCCACGTCTACAACGCGGACGCCGCGCACACCCTGCCCGCCGTACTGATCGAGACGCTTCTCCAGTCGACCCCCGACCGGCTGGTCCTCCTGCCCGCGCTCCCGCCCACTCTCCCGGCGGGCCGCCTCACCGGCATCCGCACGCGGTTCGGTGCCGAGGCCGATCTGAGCTGGGCGCCCGACGGGGCGAGGGCGGTCCTGAGACCGACGCGCACCGTCCGTATCGAAGTCAGGACTTCTTCCGGCGACGCGGAGCTGATCGACCTCGTCGCCGGAGAGGACCACGTCCTCAGCATGGGGGCGTGGTAGCAACCCCCACACTTCCCCCCACCCATGGAAGGAACACCATGGTCAAAAGCAGCCTACGCAAGATCACCATGGCGGTGCTCGCGCCGACGATGGCTCTCGGCATCACCGTCGGCCTCGCCTCCGCCCCCGCTTCGGCAGCGGTCTGGAACTCCTGTCACCAGTGGGGCAACACCAGCCTCGACGGCTACCGGCTCTACAACAACATCTGGGGCTCCGGCGCGGGCAGCCAGTGCGTCTGGGCCAACTCCGGGACCAGCTGGGGTGTCTGGGCCGACCACCCCAACACCGGCGGCATCAAGTCCTACCCCAACTCAACGAAAACGATCAACAAGACGATCGACTCCCTCGGCTGGCTCACCAGCGACTACAACGTCACCGTGCCGTCGTCCGGCGCGTACAACACGTCGTACGACATCTGGGACACCGACCACGACTACGAGATCATGCTCTGGGTCAACTCCACCGGACCCGTCGGCCCGCTCGGCACCTGGCAGGACAACGTCACGCTCGGCGGGCACCACTGGAACGTCTACAAGGGCACCAACGGGTCGAACCAGGTGTTCTCGTTCCTGCGGACGTCCGACTCCCGCTCCGGCACCGTGGACATCAAGCCGATCCTCCACTGGATCGCCTACACCAAGGGCTGGATGCCCGGCAACGAGACCATCGGCGACGTCCAGTTCGGCTATGAGATCACCTCGTCGTCCGGTGGACGCGACTTCCGCACCAACCACCTGACCATCAACGGCGGCTGATCCGGCATCAGGGCCGAGGCCGGGGTCAGTGTCGGGCGAACTGAACCCCGGTCGGCTGGACGGCGTCCGGCCGTAGCGCGATCCCGGTGACGGTCAGCCGTTCTCCGTAGATGTCCGTGATCCTGATCGAGTTGCCACACCCGCCGCCGTTGGCGGAAAGGAAGTAGTTGTACGCGGTGCGGGGCAACTGCCGCCAGCCGTCGCCGGACTTGACCTCCAGGCGCGCGACCGGGTTCCGGTGGCCGATCGCCTGGACGGCGCACCAATGGGGACTGGAACCGGACTTGTATCTGATGGAGACCGTCTCGGAGGTGCTGGGGCTCAGCAGCTCCCAGGTGATCGGGATACGGCCGACCTTGAGGTCGGCGAGCTTGGCGAAGGCCTCCTGGCTGAGGTCGAGTTGCCCGGGTGCGCAGGGCAGCGGGCATTCGTTGGTGATCCGTACGGTGATCGACTTGCCGTTGGCCGCGCGGACGCGTATATGCGCGCCGCACGCCCTGGACGTCTCGTAGTCCGTGGTGTTCATGGCCGCGATCATGAGGTCGGGACTCGGGCCGAGCAGGCAGGCGCCGTTTCCGTCCTTGGCCTCATAGGCGGTGGCGACCCCGGTGTAGGTGCCGCCGGGCCGAATGCGCCCTGCCGACGGTGGTGCTGTGGTGGACGCCGTTCGCGAGGATTGCGGGGTGGTGGTGTCCGTGGCTGACGGTCGTGCCCGGGCGGTGGTCTCACCGGCCGTCGGAACAGGGGCGCCGGTCGCAATCGGCGAAGGCGAACCCGACGCACTCGGCGAACCCGACGCGGTCGGCGACTCCGACGCGTTCGGCGACTCCGACGCGTTCGGGGTGTCCGTCCCGGTCGGGGTGGCGGCCCTCACCTGGGCGGAGGCGGCGGGCGTCGCGGCGGCAGGCGCCGCGCCTTCCCTCCGGTCGGGGAGCCACCCTATGACCAGGTAGGCCAGAACACTCGCGGCGGCCACCGCCAGCGTGGTCGCCAGCATGAGCCTGCGTCTGCGCCTGCGCTGCCGCGCGGCCTGCCTCGCTGTCGTCATTACCGTCCGTTCGGAAGATCGAGCCGATGGTGCACTGCTCAGTGGCCGCACGAGGCGAAAAGGTTGCCGCCTTCTCACACGGGGCAGGCGCTCCTCTGAGTCGTTACCCAGAGTGAGCGGTCGTACGCCATCCGGGCGATCCGATGCCTCCCGGTTGCGCCCTCGCGGTTCCGCGAAACCCTGGAAGGGGAGCAGAGCCGGGCGCGAGGCGACCGCGCAGACCGCAGGGAAGTGAACAACATGCCCCGCACGACCCCAAAGCCGACCGCCCGGGCAGTCGGACATACGGACCTGGGCCGCCGGATCGCCGCCCGGCGCGTCGAGCTCGGCTACACCCGCGAGCAGCTGGCACAGCGCTGCGGGATGGACGTCTCGTACCTCGCCTACCTGGAGGAGCGGGCCGCACACCCGAGCACCGGTACGCTCGTGCGCCTCGCCGGGGAGCTCGGCACGACCATCGCCGAACTGACCGGCGTCACCACCGATCGACCACCTGGCCGGGGAACCGCCTGGCTGGAGTCCGAACTCGTCAAGCTCAGCGAGACCGAGTGCCGTCGGCTGCTGTCCACGCACGGCATCGGCCGGGTCGCGATCGTCTCCCCGGACGGCCCCGGCATCTTCCCGGTCAACTACGTCGTCGCCGGCAACGAGATCGCCTTTCGGACCGAGGGCGACGCGCTGCTCGCGCGCGCGGCCGGTACCCAGGTGGCCTTCGAGGTCGATCACATCGACGATGTGATGAAGACGGGCTGGAGCGTCCTGGTGGTCGGCGCGGTCGAGGGCGTCACCGACGCTGAAGCCCTGCGGCGGCTGGACGCCGTCGCGCGCTCCCTGCCCTGGGCGGGCGGCGACCGCACGTACTGGATGTCCATCACCCCCGTACGGATCACCGGCCGCCGCGCGGTGCCTCAGTGAAGCCGGTCCGGGCCGTCGTCTTCGACACCGACGGGGTGCTGCTCGACTCGGCGGCGCTGCACGCGGCCGCGTGGAAGACGGCCTTCGACGGCTGCCTGGAGGAGTGGGGGGCCGACGGAGCGCCGCAGCGGCCCTTCGACGCGGAGGGGGAGTACCGGGAACTGGTCGACGGCAAGCCCCGCTACGACGGGGCGCTCGCGTTCCTGACCGCGAGGGGCATCGACCTGCCCTCGGGCGCGCCCGCTGACGCGCCAGGCTGCGGGACGGTGTGGGCGGTCGCCGCCCGCAAGGAGAAGGCCTTCGCGCGGACGCTACGGTCCCAGCCCGTCGAGCCGTTCGCCGACGTGGAGCCCGTACTCGAAGCTCTGGCGGGAGCGGCGGTACGATGCGCCGCCGTATCCGCTTCCCGGCACGCTCGGCCCTTGCTGGAAGTGGCCGGACTCCTCCAGCTGGTCGAGCTGGTCGTGGACGGAACGGATGCCGCCCGCCTGGCCCTGCCGGGCAAGCCCGACCCGGCGCTGTTCCTGGAAGCCGCTCGGCGCCTGGACGTCGAGCCTGCTCAGGTGGCCGTGGTGGAGGACGCGCTCGCCGGGGTGGAGGCAGGCCAGCGCGGCCACTTCGGCCTGGTCGTGGGCATCGACCGCGCGGAGAAGCCCGGCGGGCGCGCGGCCCTGCTCGAGCACGGCGCCGACGTGGTGGCGGCCGATCTGACCCCGCTGCCCGAACTGACGTCAACGTCAGGAGCGCCACCATGAGCTCGCTGTGGACGTGGGAGTACGACACATACCACCCCGAGACGGAACGGGTCGTGGAAGCCCTGTGCACCCTCGGCAACGGCAGGTTCGCCATCCGTGGCGCCGCCCCGGAGGTGTCCGCCGACACCATCCACTACCCGGGGACCTACGCGGCCGGTTGCTTCAACCGCCTCGTCTCGGAGGTGTCGGGGAAACACGTCGACAACGAGGACATGGTCAACCTGCCCAACGCGCTACGCCTGCGCTACCGGTGCCTGCCCGCCGGTGCCCCGCCGGGAGACTGGCTGACGCCGGACGCACCGGAGTTGCACCACTATCGGGTCACCCTCAACCTGCGTACGGGAACCCTCACCCGGCGCATGGAGTACCGGGACGGGGACGGCCGCCGTCTGGATGTCACGCACACCCGGATCGTCCACATGGGCGACGCGTATCTCGCCGCGCAGCGGACCACGTTCCACGCGTACGGCTGGAACGGGCAGATCGAGGTGGAGTCGATCCTCGACGGGGACGTGACCAATGCCGGAGTCGCGCGGTACCGCGATCTCGCCGGACGCCACCTCGCCGATCACCGCTGTGGAGTTGAGCCGGAGGGTGTGGCCTGGCTGTCCTGCCGGACCTCCGCGTCGCGGATCGGCATTGGTGTGGCGGTCAGAACCACCACGCGGCCGCTTGTCCCGGCCGGGGGCGGCTGCACGGCCGCCACCGCGGTCCAGACGTACCGGCTGCCGCTGACCCCCGACCGCTCCGCCACCGTCGTGAAGACGGCGGCCCTGTACACCTCGCTGGACCGGCCGCCCGGTGACCCGCTGACCCTCGCCACGGACCACGCCACGGCGGCGCCCGCCTTCCGTACGCTCCTCGCCACCCACCGGGCGGCATGGGAACGCCTGTGGAGCCAGGGCGAGTTGAACGTTCCCGGCGAATCGGGCCGGATCCTGCGGCTGCACCTCTTCCACGTCCTGCAGACGCTCTCCCCGCACACCGCCGAGCTCGACGCGGGCGTGCCCGCACGGGGGCTGCACGGGGAGGCGTACCGCGGTCACATCTTCTGGGACGAGCTGTTCGTCATGCCGTATGTGACCCTGCATTTCCCCGAGGTGGCCAGGGCGCTGCTCATGTACCGCCACCGCCGCCTGCCGGCCGCCAAGGCCGCGGCCCGGCGCACGGGGGGCTACGGCGCGATGTTCCCCTGGCAGAGCGGCAGTTCAGGGGACGAGGAGACGCAGTCCCTGCACCTCAATCCCCGTTCCGGCCATTGGCTGCCCGACCACTCGCATCTCCAGCGGCACGTCGGATCGGCCATCGCCCTGGACGTCTGGCGGTACGGGAGCACCACCGGGGACACCTGCTTCATGTACGGCCCCGGAGCGGAGTTGCTGCTCGAGGTCGCCTGCTACTGGGCGGGAGCCGCCGCGTACGACGACACCTGCGGGCGCTATCGCCTTCGCGGTGTGCTGGGACCGGACGAGTACCACGACGCCTACCCCGACGCGGCCGCCCCCGGCATCGACGACAACGCCTACACCAACGTGACCGCCGCGTGGGTCCTGGCGCGCGGGCTTGAACTGATCGAGGAACTGCCGCGCACCCGACGCGACGAACTCTTCGAGCGCCTCGACGTCGACCGCGCGGCGCTCGACCGGTGGGAGGACATCTCCCGCCGCCTGTACGTGCCCTTCCACGCCGGTGTGATCAGCCAGTTCGAGGGGTACGGCGCACTCGCGGAGCTGGACTGGGAGGCGTACCGCGCCCGTTACTCCGACATCCGCCGACTCGACCGGATTCTGGAAGCCGAGGGCGACACGGTCAACCGCTACCAGGCGTCCAAGCAGGCCGACGCGCTCATGCTCGGCTACGTCTTCCGGCCCGCCGTGCTGCACGAGCTGTTCGCCCGGCTCGGCTACGGTCTGGACGACGCGGCGTGGCGGGCGACCGTCGCGTACTACCTCCAGCGGACCAGCCACGGATCCACGCTCAGCAGTCTGGTCCACGGCTGGGTGCTCGCCCGCCAGGGCGGGGCGGACGCCTGGCGGTACTACGAGGAGGCACTGCTCAGCGATGTCACCGACATCCAGGGCGGGACGACCGGTGAGGGCATCCACCTCGGGGCGATGGCGGGCACGATCGACCTCGCCGAACGAGCCCTCACGGGCCTGGAGGCGGGGGCCGACGGGCTGCGCGTCGACCCGATGCCGCTCCGGGAGATCCCGCACCTGTCGTTCACGTTCTGCTACCGGGGCCACTGCGGCGTCCGCATCCGGCTCCTCCCGGGGCGCCTGGGCGTGACGGTGCCCGGCGGACCGCAGGGCCCGCTGCCGCTGATCCTGCCCGGAGGACGCCAGGTCGCGGTGGCTCCGGGCGAGCAGCACTGGTTCCGTTCGGCCCGCGGCTAGCCCGCGAGTCCGCCCACGCCGTCTAGTCCGGCTAGTCCGTCGCCTGGCTGCGGTTCTGGTAGGCGAGGTCCTGGTACTCAGGGTGGCGGGCCATCCAGCCCGAGATGAACGGGCAGGTGGCCAGTACGCGCAGGCCGCGGCGCCGCGCGTCGTCCAGCGCGGCGCGAGCGAGGGCGCTGCCCACACCCTGGCCCTCGTAGGCGGGGTCGACCTCGGTGTGCGGGTACACGACGAGCTCCTCCGTACGGAGGTAGTCGGCGAACCCGGCGAAGCTGCCGTCGACCCGCGCCTCGAACCGGCGCTCCGCTTCGGCGTCGGTGACCGAGGTGCTCATGAGGTGCCTCCTTCTTTCCCGCTTTCCCGTCTTTCCCGCTTTCCGGCACCGATCATGCGCGCATCCGCCCGCGGACGCGACTCGACGGGGGACTAGCCTGAAGACAAAGGGTCCGGCCACACGGTCTGGCCCCGGGGAGGGGCGAGGGAGGTACGGCCCGTGCGTACGGCGGACCCCGGGTTCTTCGGGCCCTCATCGGTCACCTGGCAGCTCCACAGCGATCCCGCCATGTGGATCGCGGGAGTGCGGGCGCTCTACCTCCAGGCGCTGCACCCGCGTGCCCTCCGTGGCGTCCTCCAGAACTCGGACTTCCGCCAGGACGCCTGGGGGCGGCTGCTGCGTACGGCCAACTTCGTCGGCACCATCAGCTACGGCACCACCGAGGCGGCCGAGCGGGCCGCGGCCCGGGTGCGGGGCATTCACCGTCGCCTCAAGGCCACCGACCCGGACTCCGGCGAACGCTACGGCGTCGACGAGCCCGCGCTGCTGCTCTGGGTGCACTGCGCCGAGATCGACTCGTATCTGTATGTCGCCCAGCACTCGGGCCTGCCGGTCAGCGACGCCGAAGCCGACCGCTACATCGACGAACAGCGCGCCAGCGCCCGCCTGATCGGCCTCGACCCACACGGCGTACCGGCCGACCGGGCGGAGCTCGCCGCCTACTTCACACGGATACGGCCCCAGCTCGCGGCCGGGCCGGAGGCCCACGACGTGGACGACTTCCTGCGCCGCCCCCCGATCCATCCGCTGCTCACCCCCGCGCGGGAGCTGCTGTGGCGTCGGGTGGAGAACCTCGCGTACGGCACGCTGCCGCCCTGGGCCCACACGCTGTACGGCAGACCAGCCCCGCCGCCCGAGACCGTGGACCTGCGGCTGCGGGCCACCAGCAACCTGCTGCGCTGCATACCCGCCCGGGTCCGCTGGCAGCTGCCCCCCAAGCACATCCTGCGCGCCATGGCACGCCTCGGGCCCGGCAGCCGCCCGGCACCGTACACACCGCGCGGCCAGACGGCCATACTGGACACGCCGGGGAGGGCGCAGCGAGGCGACGGGGGCGACAGCACGCGATGGCGGACACCAGGCTGATCCAGGGCCGGTACCGGCTGCTTGAGCTGATCGGGCGTGGCGGTATGGGCGAGGTGTGGCGCGCCCGCGACGAGTCGCTGGGCCGCGGAGTCGCCGTCAAGTGCCTGAAACCGCTGGGCCCGCAGCACGACCCCTCCTTCACCCGGGTGCTGCGCGAGCGCTTCCGGCGCGAGGCGCGCGTCGCGGCGGCGCTACAGCACCGCGGGGTCACCGTCGTCCATGACTTCGGCGAGTGCGACGGGGTGCTGTACCTGGTGATGGAGCTGCTGGAGGGGCGCAACCTCAGTCAGCTCCTGGAGGACAACAAGGCGCATCCGCTGGCCGTCCCCGACGTCGTGGAGATCACCGAGCAGGTGTCCCACGCCCTGGCCTACACCCACGACCAGGGCATCGTGCACCGGGACCTGAAGCCCGCCAACATCATGCGGCTCACCGACGGCACGGTGAAGATCTGCGACTTCGGCATCGCCCGCCTCGGTCACGACATCGGCTTCACCTCGCGGCTCACCGGCACCGGCATCGCCATGGGCACCCCGCACTACATGTCGCCCGAGCAGATCAGCGGCGCCCCGGTGGACCATCGCAGCGACCTGTACTCGCTGGGCTGTGTGCTGTACGAGATCGCCACCGGCGCCCCGCCGTTCGACCTCGACGACGCCTGGGCCGTGCTGGTCGGGCACCGCGACACGGCGCCCACGCCGCCGCGCGAGCACCGCCCGGAGCTGCCCACGTTCTTCGAGCACCTCGTCCTCGACCTGCTCGCCAAGGAGCCCGAGGCCCGACCGCACGACGCGCGGCAACTGGCCCACCAGATCGCCGACGGCCGCGCCGGGACACCGCCCGCGGCCCTGCGGGTGCCCACCGTGGTGGTCCGGCCCACGGGCGCGCGCCCCGACCAGCCACAGGGCGTGACGGGGCACGGCAGCGCGCCCCGTGAGCTACGGCTGCCGTCCTGGACCCGCGGGATGACCACCGGCAAGAAGGCGGGCGGCGGCTCAGCCCCGCGAGGCACCCCGCTGGACGCGGCCGGACTCACCGGCGAATGGACCCCGCGCACCGACCGGCTCGCACCCACCGTGCCACCGCGCCAGAAGCGCCCCACACCGTCCCCCGCACTCCTGTCCGCCCTCACGGGCCGGCACAACGCGGGGCTGAGCCTGGGCCGTCTCGACCGCTGGGAAGAGGCCGGTGAGGTGCACCGCGCGGTCGCCGCCGAGCGCGAGCACGCCCTCGGCCCCGACCATCCCGACACCCTCGCCAGCCGGTACGAGGTCGGGTTCGCGCTCAGCCGCACAGGACGCCCCGCCGACGCCCTGCGCGAGTACGACCGGGTCGCCGCGGGCCGCGAGCGCGCACTCGGTCCTGACCACCCCGACACCCTCGCCGCCCGGCAGGAGACGGCGTACGTACTGGGCCAGCTCGCCCGGCACTTCGAGGCGCACCAGGTGTACGCGGCGGTACTCGCGTCCCGCGAGCGGACGATGGGCGCCGACCACCCCGACACCCTGCGCTGCCGCCACAACCTCGCCTTCAACCTCAGCAGGCTCGGCCGCCTTGAGGACGCCTACCGCATGGCTCTGGACGTGGCCACCGCCCGCGCCGGGGTGCTGGGGCCCGGCCACCCCGACACTCTGGTCACTCAGTACGAAGTCGCTTACACCCTCGGCCAGTTGGGACGCTGGAACGAAGCGCTGGAAACCTACCGCGAGGTCGCCGAGGCTCGGCGCCAGGCCCTGGGCCCCGACCACCTGGACACCCTGGCCGCCCGCTACGAGGTGGGCATCAGCCTGGGCCGCCTCGGCCACAGCGTCGAAGCCCTCGCCCTCTACCGGGACCTGGTCGACGACCGGACCCGCGTGCAGGGCCCCGACCACCCCGAGACGCTGCGTGCCCGGCACGGCCTCGGCGTCAACCTCGGCCGCCTGGGCCGCTGGGAGGAGGCCCTGGCCGTGGCCCGCCACGTCGGCGCCCGCCGCGAACGGGTGCTGGGCGCGGATCACCTGGACACCCTCGTCAGCCACCGTGAGGTGGCCGTCAGTCTCGGCTGGCTCGGCCGCTGGGCGGACGCCCTCACGGAGTACCGCCAGGTCGCGGCCGCCCGCGAGCGGGTCTTCGGCGCCGACCACCCCGACGCCCTGGCCAGCCGCAACGACGAGGCGCACTGCCTGGAACAACTCGGCCGCGGCGCGGAGGCCGCCGACCTCTACCGCCGGGTCGCGGCCCTGCGCCAACAGCGCGGCAGCCAGGGCCAGTGAGCACCTGTCCCCGACCTTTCGAACCCCCGGCCCCCCGGCGCCTGGACGATGACCCATGACACCCTGACCCTGAGAGAAACGCCCGCTAGGTGAAAGGAGCGTGACATGGCCGCCCAGCAGGTACGTGGTGTCATCGCCCCCGGCAAGAACGAACCGGTGCAGGTCCAGACGATCCTGGTCCCGGACCCGGGTCCGGGAGAGGCTGTGGTGCGGGTGGAGGCCTGCGGCGTCTGCCACACCGATCTGCACTACAAGCAGGGCGGCATCAGCGACGACTACCCCTTCCTGCTCGGCCACGAGGCCGCGGGCGTCGTGGAGTCGGTCGGCGAAGGCGTCAGCGAGGTGGCGCCCGGCGACTTCGTCATCCTCAACTGGCGTGCGGTGTGCGGCCAGTGCCGGGCCTGCCGCCGCGGCCGCCCCTGGTACTGCTTCGACACCCACAACGCCCAGCAGCGGATGACCCTCACCGACGGCACCGCGCTCTCCCCGGCCCTGGGCATTGGCGCCTTCGCCGAGAAGACACTGGTCGCGGCCGGACAGTGCACCAAGGTGGACCCCTCCGCCTCGCCCGCCGTGGCCGGGCTGCTCGGCTGCGGAGTGATGGCCGGAATCGGCGCGGCCCTCAACACCGGCAACGTCACACGCGGCGACTCGGTGGCCGTCATCGGCTGCGGCGGGGTGGGCGCGGCCGCCGTCGTGGGCTCTCGCCTCGCGGGCGCGGCACGGATCATCGCCGTCGACATCGACGACCGTAAGCTCGACACCGCCCGCGCCATGGGCGCCACCGACACCGTCAACTCCCGGGACACCGACCCGGTGGAGGCGATCCGGGCGCTCACCGGCGGCTTTGGCGCCGATGTCGTCATCGAGGCCGTGGGCCGCCCCGAAACGTACAAACAGGCCTTCTACGCACGGGATCTGGCGGGCACGGTCGTCCTCGTCGGCGTTCCCACCCCCGAGATGACCCTGGATCTGCCGCTGCTCGACGTGTTCGGCCGGGGCGGCGCGCTGAAGTCCTCCTGGTACGGCGACTGTCTCCCCTCGCGCGACTTCCCGATGCTCATCGACCTGCACCAGCAGGGCCGTATCGACCTGGCCGCCTTCGTCACCGAGACGATCGCGCTCGACGACCTCGAGAAGGCCTTCGCGCGGATGCACCAGGGCGATGTGCTCCGTTCGGTGGTGATGCTGTGATGACCGGCGCCCGCATCGAGCACCTCGTCACCTCCGGCACCTTCAGCCTGGACGGCGGCACCTGGGACGTCGACAACAACGTCTGGATCGTCGGCGACGACCACGAGGCGATCGTCATCGACGCCGCGCACGACGCCGACGCGATCGCCGCCGCACTGGGGGACCGCACCCTGCGCGCCGTCGTCTGCACGCACGCTCACAACGACCACATCGACGCGGCCCCCGAGCTCGCCGCGCGCACCGGAGCGCCCATCCTGCTCCATGCCGACGACCTCCCGCTGTGGAAGCAGACCCACCCCGACCGCCTCCCCGACGCCCTGCTGTCCGACGGCCAGCGGCTGTCCATCGCCCGTACGGACCTCACCGTGCTGCACACTCCGGGCCACGCCCCTGGCGCCGTCTGCCTGTACGCTCCGGTCCTTTCGACCGTCTTCAGCGGCGACACGCTGTTCCAGGGCGGCCCCGGCGCGACCGGGCGCTCGTTCTCGCACTTCCCGACGATCATCGACTCGATCAGGGACCGGCTGCTCACCCTGCCACCGGAGACGGTGGTCCGCACCGGCCACGGCGACTCGACGACGATCGACGCCGAGGCGCCGCACCTCCAGGAGTGGCTTGATCGCGGCCACTGAGCGCGAGGCCGGGGTGTTCCGGTGTCGCCGCCGCGGCCTCGCGTGTTACGAAGAGCCATGCCCGTCCCACGCCTCTACGACGCCGTCATCGTCGGCGCCGGACACAACGGCCTCGTCGCCGCCGCCTACCTCGCCCGCGCCGGACGCCGCGTGCTGGTCCTGGAGCGCCTGGACCACACCGGCGGAGCGGCCGTCTCCAGCCAGGCCTTCGCCGGGCTCGACGCCCGGCTCTCCCGCTACTCGTACCTGGTCAGCCTGCTGCCGCGGAAGATCGTCCGGGACCTCGGGCTGACCTTCGCGGTCCGTAAGCGGGACGTGTCCTCGTACACGCCGACCGAGCGCGACGGCCGGTCCACCGGACTGCTGATCGCGGGCAGCGCCGCCCGTACCCGCGAGGGCCTTCGGCAACTCACCGGTTCAGACCGGGAGTTCCAGGCATGGCAGCGCTTCTACGCCCGTACCGCCCAGGTCGCGCAGCGCGTCTTCCCGACCTTCACCGAGCCGCTCCCCACCCGCGCGCAGCTGCGCCGCCAGGTGGCTGACGACCACGCCTGGCGGATGCTGTTCGAGGAGCCGATCGGTGTCGCCGTCGAGGAGCACTTCGCCGACGACCTGGTGCGCGGCGTCGTCCTCACCGACGCCCTGATCGGCACCTTCGCCGACGCCCACGACCCTTCCCTACGGCAGAACCGCTGCTTCCTCTACCACGTCATCGGCGGCGGAACGGGAGACTGGGATGTGCCGGTCGGCGGCATGGGGGCGCTCACCGACGCCCTGGCCCGCGCGGCACGCGAGGCGGGCGCCGAGATCGTCACCGGGCGCGAGGTGACCCGTATCGACACCGACGGCACCCACGCCGAGGTCACCTCCGCCGCGGTGGACGGCGAGGCTACCGCCGCGGCCCGGCACGTCCTGGTCAACGCCTCACCCGAGGCGCTCGCCGCGCTGCTCGGCGAGACACCCCCACCGCCCGCCGAGGGAGCCCAGCTCAAGGTGAACATGCTGCTCAAGCGGCTGCCGAGGCTACGCGACCCGTCGGTCGACCCGCGCGAGGCCTTCGCCGGAACCTTCCATGTCTCGGAAGGCTACGAGCAGTTGGCGACGGCCTACATGCAGGCGGCGGCCGGTCGGCTGCCCTCTGCGCCGCCGTCGGAGATCTACTGTCACTCGCTCACCGACCCGTCGATCCTCGGCCCCGACCTGGCGGCGGCGGGCTACCAGACGCTCACGCTGTTCGGACTGCACACCCCCGCCCGGCTCTTCACCCACGACCACGACGCCGTACGCGAGGAGTTGCTCACGTCGACCCTGGCGCAGCTGGACACCCACCTGGCCGAGCCGCTCGCCGACTGCCTGGCCACCGACGCCGACGGCCGACCGTGTATCGAGGCCAAGACCCCCCTCGACCTGGAACGCGAACTACGGCTGCCCGGCGGCAACATCTTCCACCGCGACCTCGCCTTCCCCTACGCCACCGAAGGCAGCGGCCGTTGGGGCGTGGAGACCGCACACCCCAACGTCCTGCTGTGCGGGGCAGGCGCGGTGCGCGGCGGCGGGGTGAGCGGCATCCCCGGGCACAACGCGGCGATGGTGGTATTGAACGGCGCCGCCCCCTGAACCGCCCAACCCCCTGAACCGCCCAACCCCCTGAACCGTCCAACCCCCTGAACAGCGCCGATCTCCCATGATCTGACACTCCATCAGAAAATCTCTTCCCTCGGCGCCGCCGCTGCGGCATCCTGCGCACATGCAGACGGAGCTGAGCAAGCAACTGGGAGTCGAGCACGCCATCTTCGGCTTCACGCCGTTCCCCGCCGTGGCGGCCGCGATCACGCGGGCCGGTGGCTTCGGCGTGCTCGGCGCGGTCCGTTACACGGCGCCCGACGACCTCAAGCGCGACCTCGACTGGATGCAGGACCACACCGAGGGCAAGCCCTACGGACTCGATGTCGTGATGCCCGCCAAGAAGGTGGAGGCCCCGGGGAGCCAGACACTGACCGAGGCGGACGTGGAGGCGATGATCCCCCCGGCGCACCGCGAGTTCGTCCGGGACACCCTGGCCAAACACGCCGTCCCGGAGCTCGCCGACGGTGAGGCCTCGGGCTGGCGTATCACCGGCTGGATGGAGCAGGTCGCCCGCGGCCAACTCGACGTCGCCTTCGACTACCCGATCAAACTCCTCGCCAACGCCCTCGGTTCACCACCCGCCGACGTCATCGACCGCGCCCACCGCCACCACATCCTGGTCGCCGCCCTGGCCGGAAGCGCCCGGCACGCGCGCAAACACGCGGACGCGGGCATCGACATCGTGGTCGCCCAGGGCTACGAGGCGGGCGGCCATACCGGCGAGATCGCCTCCATGGTGCTCACCCCGGAGGCCGTCGAGGCCGTCGCCCCGCTGCCCGTGCTCGCGGCGGGCGGCATCGGCAGCGGCGAGCAGATAGCCGCCGCCCTCGCCCTCGGCGCACAGGGCGTCTGGCTCGGCTCACTGTGGCTGACCTGCGCCGAGGCCGAACTCCACTCCCGCAAGCTGACCGAGAAGCTGCTCGCCGCGGGCTCAGGCGACACCGTGCGCTCCCGGGCCCTGACCGGAAAACCCGCACGTCAGCTGCGTACCCAATGGACCGACGCCTGGGACGATCCCCAAGGGCCCGGCCCCCTGCCCATGCCGCTCCAGGGCCTGCTCGTCGCCGAAGCCGTGTCCCGCATCCAGAAGTACGAAGTCGAACCGCTGCTCGGTACACCGGTCGGCCAGATCGTCGGCCGGATGAACTCCGAGCGCAGCGTGCGGCAGGTCTTCGACGACCTCACCCGCGGCTTCGAGCGTGCCATCGACCGCGTCAACCGCATCGCCGGACGCGCCTGAGGAGAGGGAGAGGAGAGCACCATGCCGACCACCACAGCACCCAACGGCTTCTGGGCACAGGCCACCGCCGACCCAGAGCGTACGATCCTGCTCGCCCCCGACGGCACCCGGTGGACCGCGGGGGAGCTCCACGCGGACGTCAACCGGTTGGTGCGCGGACTGCGCGCCGCGGGCCTGGAGCGCGGCGACGCCTTCGCCGTCGTCCTGCCCAACGGTGTCGAGTTCATCAGCGCCTATCTCGCCGCGGCCCAGGCAGGGCTCTACCTGGTCCCGGTCAACCACCACCTGGTCGGCCCGGAGATCGCCTGGATCGTGTCCGACTCCGGCGCCAAGGTCCTCATCGCCCATGAACGGTTCGCCGACGCGGCGACCGCGGCCGCCGACGAGGCGAAGCTGCCCGCCAGCCACCGGTACACGGTCGGCACGGCCCAGGGCTTCCGCCCGTACGCCGAACTCCTGGACGGGCACCAGGACTCGGTCCCCGAGGGCCGCACACTCGGCTGGGTCATGAACTACACCTCGGGCACCACGGGACGCCCACGCGGCATCCGCCGCCCCCTGCCGGGCAAGCTCCCCGAGGAGACGTACCTCGGCGGCTTCCTCGGCATCTTCGGCATCAAGCCGTACGACGACAACGTCCACCTGGTGTGCTCGCCGCTCTACCACACCGCGGTGCTCCAGTTCGCGGCCGCGTCCCTGCACATCGGCCATCCGCTGATCCTCATGGACAAGTGGACGCCTCAGGAGATGCTCCGCCTCATCGACGCGCACCACTGCACCCACACGCACATGGTCCCGACCCAGTTCCACCGCCTGCTCGCCCTGCCCGAAGCCGTCCGCACCGCGTACGACGTCTCCTCCCTGCGGCACGCCATCCACGGCGCCGCGCCCTGCCCCGACCACGTCAAACGCGCCATGATCGACTGGTGGGGTACCTGCGTCGAGGAGTACTACGCGGCCAGCGAGGGCGGCGGGGCCTTCGCCACCGCCGAGGACTGGCTGAAGAAGCCAGGGACCGTCGGAAAGGCCTGGCCGATCAGCGAACTCGCCATCTTCGACGACGACGGCAACCGACTGCCACCCGGCGAACTCGGCACCGTCTACATGAAGATGACCACCGGCGGATTCCGCTACCACCAGGACCAGGCCAAGACCGAGAAGAACCGCATCGGCGACTTCTTCACCGTCGGAGACCTCGGCCTCCTTGACGAAGACGGCTACCTGTACCTCCGCGACCGCAAGATCGACATGATCATCTCGGGCGGGGTCAACATCTACCCGGCCGAAATCGAGTCCGAACTGCTCACCCACCCCGCGGTCGCCGACGCCGCGGCCTTCGGCATCCCCCACGCCGACTGGGGCGAGGAGGTGAAGGCGGTCGTCGAACCCGCCGACGGCCACCCGGCGGGGGACGCCCTCGCCGCCGACATCCTGGCCCACTGCGAGCGCCGTCTCGCGGGCTACAAGCGGCCCAGGAGCGTCGACTTCATCGAGACGATGCCCCGCGACCCCAACGGCAAGCTCTACAAACGGCGGCTACGCGAACCGTACTGGGAAGGCCACTCACGGCAGGTGTGAGTCCCTAGCTCCTAGCTCCTGTCGGGCCGTTCTTCGAGGAACGCCGTGACCGTCCGCGTGAACGAGTCGGGGTCGTCGAGCCACGGAAAGTGTCCGGCGCCCGGCTGGACGGCCAGTTCGGCGCCCGGGAGCAGCTCCGCGATCCGCGCGGCGACCCGGGGGAGCGGGCCACTGTCCAATTCCCCCGCGTAGACGAGCACCCGGCCCTCCCACGCGGCCAAGGCGGCGCGGGCCGTGGCCGGGTCGAAGGCGCCAGGAGACGCGTAGCGTTCCGCGGCCTCGTCGCTGGTCTGCGTCACCTCGGAGGAGGCGTGCGCCTGGGCGGCCGCGTCCCAGCGGCCGTAGAAGAACGGGGCCGCGGTGTCGAAGTCCGCGTCCGTGGCGGAGCCGTCCCAGATCCTGCCGTACGCATCGCGCGCGCCCTCGAACCACGGCTCGGCGGTACGCAGCGCCGCCACCTCCCGGCGATGCTCCGCGCTGAAGTCGACGCCCAGCGCGCGAGCGCGCGCGGTGACCAGGGTGAGCGTGCGGACCCGCCGAGGGTGCCGGGCCGCGTACAGCAGGGCGAGATCGCCGCCCGCCGAGTGCGCGAGCAGATCGACGCGGTCCAGGCCGAGGTGCGCCCGCAGCGCCTCGACATCGGCGACCTGCCGGTCACAGCGGTAACTCGCTGGATCGGCCGGGACGCTGGAGTCCCCGGTGCCCCGCAGGTCGAGCAGCACCAGCCGACGCCACTTCGCCAGCCCACCCAGATCGCCCAGGTACGCGGAGGCGCGCATGGGGCCGCCGGGCAGACAGAGCAGGGGTGGGCCCTCACCCACGACGTGGTAGGCGAGTACGGTCCCGTCGGCTGCGGTACAGGTAGGCATGCGCGCCATCTTGCTGATCATCCCGAGCACGCGGCAACCCGGGGTGCGAGAGGGCAGGGTGCGGGCCACCGGACAGCGGCAGCCCTTCCGGGCGGGTTCCCCGCGCACGCACACGACTTGACCCACGTCCGGCGCACGGCACAGGATCACGCCATGACGGGTGTACGCAGCAACACGGTCGACGCCATGCTCCGCCGCAGCGCCCGGCGTACTCCGGACCGCACCGCGGTCCGCTACGCCGACCGCGCCTGGACCTACGCCGAACTCGACGCGGCGGTCTCCCGCGCCGCCACGGTGCTGCGCCAGGCGGGCCCTGAGCCCGGCGACCGGGTCGCCGCGTACGGGTACAACTCCGACGCGTACCTGATCGGCTTCCTCGGCTGCTCCCGGGCGGGCCTGGTGCACGTCCCGGTCAACCACCAACTGACCGGCGACGACCTCGCGTACATCGTCCGGCAGTCCGGCTGCGCGCTGGTCCTCACCGACCCGGACTTGGCCGAGCGCCTCCCCGCAGGACCACCCGCGCTGGCCCTGCGCGACGCGGACGACTCGCTCCTCACCCGGCTCGCGGCCAGCGCACCGTACGACGGTCCGGCGCCGCGGGACGAGGACCTCGCCCAGTTGCTCTACACCTCGGGGACGACCGCGCTGCCGAAGGGCGCGATGATGACGCACCGGGCGCTCGTCCATGAGTACGTCAGCGCGATCCACGCCCTGGACCTGGAGGACACCGACCGGCCGATCCACTCGCTGCCGCTGTATCACTCGGCCCAGCTGCATGTATTCCTGCTGCCCTACCTGGCGGTCGGCGCCGAGAACACGATCCTGGACGCACCGGACGCCGCCGCGATCTTCGACCTCGTCGAGGCGGGTCACGACAGCCTGTTCGCGCCGCCCACGGTGTGGATCGGCCTGTCCCAGCACGACGACTTCGCCACCCGCGACCTGAGCGCGCTGCGCAAGGCGTACTACGGCGCGTCGATCATGCCGGTCCCGGTGCTGGAACGGCTGCGCGCCCGGTTGCCCGGACTCGGCTTCTACAACTGCTTTGGCCAGAGCGAGATCGGCCCGCTGGCCACCGTGCTGGGGCCCGACGAGCACGACGGCCGCCTCGCGTCCTGCGGGCGGCCCGTGCTGTTCGTCGAGGCCCGGGTCGTCGACGAGAGCGGCAAGGACGTGCCGGACGGCACACCCGGCGAGGTCGTCTACCGTTCGCCGCAACTGTGCGAGGGCTACTGGGACAAGCCGCAGGAGACGGCGGAGGCCTTCCGCGGTGACTGGTTCCGCTCAGGCGACCTCGCCGTACGCGACGCAGAGGGATACCTCACCGTCGTCGACCGAGTGAAGGACGTGATCAACTCCGGGGGAGTGCTGGTCGCCTCACGCCAGGTCGAGGACGCGCTGTACACCCACCCCCAGGTCGCCGAAGCCGCCGTGATCGGCTTGCCGGACGACCGCTGGATCGAGGCGGTCACCGCCGTGGTCGTCCCGCGCGGCCAGCTCACCGAGACCGAACTCATCACCCACGCACGCGAGCACCTGGCCCCGTTCAAGGCCCCCAAGCGCGTCCTGTTCGTGTCCGAACTCCCGCGCAACGCCAGCGGAAAGATCCTCAAGCGCACGTTGCGCGACCGCTTCACGGAGGCCTAGGGCCTCCTGCCGAGCATGGGCGATCATGACCGTATGGACACTCGATTCCCTGGCATCGCCGAACTGGTCGATACCGGTACCCCCTCAGTCGCGGTCGTCGTCGACGTCATGCGTGCCTTCACGGTGGCTGCCTGGGCCTTTGGCCAGGGAGCGGAGAAGATCGTTCTCGCTGAGTCGCTGGATGAAGCCCTGGCGCTCAAGGAGCGGCACCCGGGGTGGGTGGCGCTCAAGGACGGTCCGCCCGCGCCCGGGTTCGACACCGTCAACTCGCCTGGAATGCTGCGGTCGATGGACCTCGGCGGCCGGACCGTCGTGCAGAAGACCACGGCGGGCACCGTCGGCGCCCTCGCGGTCAAGGAGGCGTCGTTGGTGCTGTGCGCCAGCTTCGTGGTGGCGGAGGCAACGGCTCGGCTCTTGCGGGCACGCGAGTGTGACAGCGTCACGTTCGTGGTCACTGGCGAGGAGGGGCACGCCGACGAGGATCTGGCGTGCGCCCAGTACATCGCCCGCAGGGCCACCGAGGCCGGGACGGACGCGGCCGAGTACCTCCGCCGGGCCGCCGATTCACGCGCCGCCGCCGAACTGGCCGAGGGCGTACGACAGGGAGTCCATCCCGATGACGTCGCCCTCTGCCTTGAGCTCGACCGGTTCCCCTTCGCCATGGTGGCGACGTGGGACGACTCGCTGATGGTCCTCCGTCCGTACGCCATCCGTACGCCGAGCCTTCGCTGACCGGCACGGCACGCAGGGTCAGACGCCCCTAACGCGTCGCGGTCGTGGGATCGCCCGGCAGTGGCACCTGGGTGTCCGGCGGGGTCGGCCCGCGGCGCCGTCGGCTGAGGGCGGTGGCCAGGGGCTCGGCGTAGCGGGCGGTGAGGGGGCCGATGATCACCAGTATCAGGACGTACGCGGTCGCCAGCGGCCCAAGCGACGGTTCGATGCCCGCCGTGACCGCGAGGCCCGCGATGACGATCGAGAACTCGCCGCGGGCGACCAGCGCACCACCAGCGCGCCACCGGCCCTTGACCGAGATCCCGGCGCGCCGGGCCGCCCAGTAGCCGGTGGCGATCTTCGTACCCGCGGTCACGACGGCCAGTGCCAGGGCGGGCAGCAGTACGGGCGGGATGCTGGCCGGATCGGTGTGCAGCCCGAAGAAGACGAAGAACACCGCGGCGAACAGGTCCCGCAGCGGGCTCAGCAGCGTATGGGCTCCCTCGGCGACCTCACCGGACAGGGCGATCCCGACGAGGAACGCGCCGACCGCGGCGGAGACCTGGAGCTGCTGGGCCACCCCGGCGACCAGCAGGGTCAGGCCGAGCACCACCAGGAGCAGCTTCTCCGGGTCGTCGCTGGAGACGAACCGGGAGATGATCCGCCCGTAGCGGAGCGCGAGGAACAGCACCAGACCGGCGGCGCCCAGGGCGACCGCCAGCGTGACGCTGCCCGCAGCGAGGGTCGCCCCGGCCAGCAGCGTGGTGATGATGGGCAGATACGCGGCCATCGCCAGGTCTTCCAGGACCAGGATGCTCAGGATCACCGGCGTCTCCCGGTTACCGAGCCGCCCCAGGTCCCCGAGCACCTTCGCGATGACCCCGGAGGACGAGATCCAGGTGACCCCGGCCAGGACGACGGCGGCCACCGGGCCCCAGCCGAGCAGCAGCGCCATCGCGGCCCCCGGCAGCGCGTTCAGCGTGGCGTCGACCAGTCCCGCCGGGTAGTGGGTCTTGAGGTTGGTGACCAGGTCGCTCGCCGTGTACTCCAGGCCCAGCATCAACAGCAGGAGTACGACACCGATCTCGGCGCCGATCTGGACGAACTCCTCGCTGGTGGCCAGCGGCAGCAGCCCGCCCTCGCCGAAGGCGAGACCGGCCAGCAGGTACAGCGGGATGGGCGAGAGCCGGAACCGCGCCGCGAACCGGCCGAGCAGGCCAAGACCCAGGATGATCGCGCCGAACTCGATGAGGAACGTCGCCGAGTGCACAGGCCTACTCCCGTCCGAGGATGTCCGCGGCCGCCTCCGCGCCCTCCCGGGTACCGATCACGATCAGGGTGTCGCCGCCCGCCAGCCGGAAGTCCGGGCCGGGAGACGGGATCGCCTCGGCGCGGCGCAGCACGGCCACCACGGACACACCCGTCTCGGTACGCATCCGGGTGTCGCCCAGGACGCGCCCGTTCCAGTACGAGGTGCCCGCCAGCTCGACGCGTTCGGCGACCAGGCCGAGGTCGGTGGTGTGCAGCAGGTTCGGGCTGTGGTGCGCGGGCATCAGCGCGTCGATCAGCGCTTCCGACTCACCCGCCGTCAGCCGCAGCGACAGCGCGCAGGCGTCCGGGTCGTCCTCGCGGTAGGCGTTGAGGATGCGGCCACCTTCCCGCTCCGCGATCACGGAGAGGTTGCGGTGTTCACGGGTGGTGAGGTCGTAGCGGACGCCGATCCCCGGCAGCGGTGTCCGGCTCAGACGTGAAGCGGGCACGACGGGTCCCCTGTCTCGCGGCGGTTGTGTCTGGCAGTGCGGAGCACCGGCGAGGCCTGCCCGCAGGGTGTGTCCTGACCGGCGCCCCGGTGGCGTACGCCCTCACTCTATCGGGCCATGATCCCCGCTGGCCCGCCGCGCCGCGACGGACACACGGCGGCAGCACCCCGGCCCGCGGGCGGACAGGCGGAAGGCGCAGGGCGTCAAGCGTCAGGCCTTGCGGCCCACGCCTCCGTAGGCGTCGACGGCCGCGGGACCTTCGGCCGGGCCGCCGGGCGCGGGGCGCCATCGCGTGACCGGGGTGATCCCGGGCTCGGCCAGCTCCAAGCCGTCGAAGAGCCCGGCGATCTCCTCGACACTCCGTACGTAGTACGGCACCGCTCCACTGGCGTTGTACGCCTCCGACGCGGCGACCATGCCCGCGCTGGTGGCGGTGCTGTCACTGATCACCAGATAGCTGCCAGGCGCCAGACCGGCCATCAGCCGCGCCACCAGATCCCGGGCACGCTCGTACTCGGCGACATGGCCCAGGGTGTTCAGGATCATCAGCGCGACCGGCTGTGAGAGGTCCAGCGTGTCACCGGCGGCTCGCAGGATGGCGTCCGGGTCGTACAGATCGGCGTCGAGGTAGGCCGTCTCGCCCTCGGGTGTGCTGGTCAGCAGGGCGCGGGCGTGGGTCAGCACCAGCGGGTCGTTGTCGACGTAGACGATCCGGGAGTCCGGTGCCACCCGCTGGGCCACCTGATGGGTGTTGTCCGCGGTCGGCAGCCCGGTGCCGATGTCCAGGAACTGCCGTACGCCCCGCTCCCCGGCCAGGTACTGGACCGCGCGCCCCAGGAAGTGCCGACTGGTGAGCGCGACATCGACCAGACCAGGGAAGATCTGCTTGATCTGGTCGCCCGTCTCGCGGTCCACCTCGTAGTGGTCCTTGCCGCCCACGAAGTAGTTCCAAAAGCGCGCGGAGTGCGGCTTGCTGGTGTCGATCCGCGCGCGTATCGTCGCGGCCTCACTACGGGGATCACGGTCGGACACGGGAACCTCCTGGTAAACGTCGCTCAGGCGTGCGCCTACCAACCTAGCCGCAGCCAGCGCGAAAGGATCAGTCATCCGAGAACAGCCCGCACCCCAGCAGCCGGTCATCGTGGACGACGGAGTCGACCTTCCGATTCCCGAGCACGGCCAGACGTGGGCCGTCGGCGCGGTCATCCTCAACCCGCGCGGCGAGGCCTTCGCGCAGCGACGCGCCCCGGACCGGCGGCTGTTCCCCGACACCTGGGACATCGTGGGCGGCCATGTCGAGCCCGGCGAGACCCTCCTGGACGCGCTCGCGCGGGAGGTCACGGAGGAGACGGGGTGGCACCTCACCCGGGTACGGCGGTTCCTTGGAGTCGTCACCTGGACGGGAGACGACGGCGGAGGCGTACGGCGCGAGGCCGACTACCTCGTCGAGGTGTGCGGGGACCTTGACGCCCCCGCCCTGGAGTGGTCCAAGCACACCGCGTACGACTGGTTCGGCCCCCGCGACCTGGACCGCCTCAAGGAGAACCGCGCGCCGGGCGAGTTCCTGATCCACGACCTGCTGCGCGAGGTTGTGCGAGAACTGCCCTCCTGAGGTGGGCCATCCGGCTTGGCATGGGTACAACAACCTCAACGCACCAAGCGGATTCGCTCATGGCTGGAGGACCGATGGCCACTCCGCTCACCGCCGCCAGACTACTCGGAGCCCTCAGAGCCGAGGGCGTACGCGCCGTGGAGCGCTCGGGCTGGCGGACGCACCACCGTAACCACAAAGGCCCCTGGGGCGGCGTGAACGGCGTGGCGATCCACCACACCGCGGGCACGAACAGTCTGGAGTTCGTGTGGCGGGGGACGGCGGCGCTGCCGGGCCCGCTGTGCCACACCCACCTGGCCAAGAACGGCACCGCGACGATGATCAGCGCGGGCCGTGCCAACCACTTCGGCAGGATGGCCCGCAACGCGTACAGCGCGATGGTGAACGAGTCGCCACACCACCCGCGCCCCGACGGGGCGGAACCCATCGACGGCAACCGGCACACCTACGGCATCGAGATCGAGAACCTCGGCGACGGCCGCGACCCCTATCCCGCCGTGCAGTACGACCAGGCCGTCCGCTGGGCCGCGGCCATCTGCCGCGCGCACGGCTGGAACCAGCATTCGGTGATCGGCCACAAGGAAGGCACCCGCCGCAAGATCGACCCCAGCTTCGACATGAACGCGTTCCGCGGCAAGGTCGCCGAACGCCTGAGACACCCAGCCCACTGGAACCCGGAGGACGACGCCATGCCCCTGTCCCAGGAAGACATCGAGAAGGTCGCCCAGCGAGTCTGGGAGAAGGACCACTTCATCAGAGTCCCTTGGGGCACCGAGGCCAACCCGGAGTGGATGGCCAAGTCCATCATCGTCGACACCGGCACCCGGCTACGCGACCTGCAGGAGCAGGTGACCGCCCTGCGCGCGGCCGTCTGCGAGCTCACCGCGGCTCTGGCCGCCGACCACCCGGGTACGGAGGCGTCCGCGGCCGCCGGTGGGCGCGTCATCACCACACTCGACCAGCCCGCCACCCGCACCGAACCTCAACCCTGACCGTCCACGTTCCGCTCATCGACGATCCGCTGGATCTTGCCGACGGACCGCTCCAGCACGCCGGGGTCGAGGATCTCCACCCCGACCGACACCCCGACCCCGTCCTTCACCGCCGCGGCGATCTCCCGACCCGCCGCGGCCCGTTCCTCCGGCCCCGTTCCCGGCCGCGCCTCGGCCCGTACGGTCAACTCGTCCAGCCGCCCCTCGCGGGTGAGCCGCAGCTGGAAGTGCGGTGCCACGCCCGGCGTACGCAGCACGATCTCCTCGATCTGGGTGGGGAAGAGGTTCACCCCGCGCAGGATGATCATGTCGTCGCAGCGCCCGGTGACCTTCTCCATCCGCCGGAACACCCGGGCCGTGCCCGGCAGCAGCCGGGTCAGATCACGGGTCCGGTACCGGATGACGGGCATCGCCTCCTTGGTGAGCGAGGTGAACACCAGCTCACCGCGCTCGCCATCCGGCAGCACCTGGCCGGTGACCGGATCGACGACCTCCGGATAGAAGTGGTCCTCCCACACATGCAGCCCGTCCTTGGTCTCCACACACTCCTGCGCTACACCGGGGCCGATCACCTCCGACAGCCCGTAGATGTCGACCGCGTCGATCGCGCACCGCTCCTCGATCTCCCGGCGCATCCGCTCGGTCCATGGCTCCGCGCCAAACAGACCCACCCGCAGCGACGTCGTGCGCGGATCGACGCCCTGCCGCTCGAACTCGTCCAGCAGGGTGAGCAGATACGAGGGCGTCACCATGATCACCTCGGGCTGGAAGTCCTGGATCAGCCGCACTTGGCGTGCCGTCATCCCACCGGACGCGGGAACGACGGTGCAGCCGAGCCGCTCCACGCCGTAGTGCGCGCCAAGACCGCCGGTGAACAGTCCATAGCCGTACGCCACATGGACCAGCTGGCCGGGCCGTACGCCCGCCGCACGCAGTGAGCGGGCCACCACGTCGGCCCACGTGTCCAGGTCCCGCGCGGTGTAGCCGACCACCGTGGGGCGTCCCGTCGTGCCGCTGGAGGCGTGGATACGGCGCACCTGGTCCCGTGGCACGGCGAGCATCCCGAACGGGTAGGTGTCGCGGAGATCGGCCTTGGTGGTGAACGGGAAGCGGGCCAGGTCGGCCAGGGAGCGGCAGTCCTCAGGCCGCAGCCCGGCTTTGTCGAAGGACTCCCGGTAGAACGGCACGTTGTCGTAGGCGTGCCGCAAGGTGGCGCGCAGCCGCTCCAGTTGGAGCGCCGCGAGCTCCTCGCGGTCGAGCCGTTCCGCCGCGTCCAGCATGGGTTCCATGGGAACTCTCCCGTTCCGGCCGTACGCGCGTCGAACGACCGATCATTCGGTTGAGGTGCTGGAGCCAGTAATCCAGGGCCCGCGCGAGGGCGTCAAGACGTGAGGTATCGACGGACCTTCGCGCGCTGAGCGAACGCCGTTGTCCGCACCCGGGCGCGGCTGTGATGATCGCCCGCATGCCGACATTCAGCACGTACGACGGGACCGAACTCGCCTACCGTGTCTGGGGGCGGGAGTCCGCGCCCCCGGTGGTGCTGGTGCACGGCCGCTGCGGCAGCGGCCAGGACTGGGCGGACATCGCCGAAGCCCTTGCCGCCGATCACCGCGTCTACGCGCTCGACCTGAGCGGGCACGGTCTGAGTGACTGGCCGGGCGACTACTCGTTCGAGGGCTACCGGGACGAGCTGGCAGGCTTTCTGCGGGAGCTCGGGCTTCAGGGGGCGGCGGTGATCGGCCACTCCATGGGGGGCGTCGCCGCCTGCCTGCTGGCCCAGTCGGAGCCCGCGCTGATCGGGCGGCTCGTCCTGGAGGAGGCTCCCCTCCTGCCACCGCTCGACCCGCCACGCCCGCCCGCCGAACGCCCGGATGAGCCGCTCGGCGGTCTCGGCTTCGACTGGCTGGTGGTGCCGTCGATCGACGCGCAGCTCAACGCTCCCGATCCGGCCTGGCGCGAGCGCCTGGCGGACCTCACGACACCGACGCTGGTTGTCGCCGGGGGCCCGAGCAGCCCGTTCGATCAGGCCGAACTGGCCCGGACGGCCCAGCGCGTCCCGGGCGCCCGTTGCGTCACCATCGACGCGGGGCACCTGGTGCACCAGACCCGGCCCGCCGCATTCCTGGCAGCCCTGAAGGAGTTCGGCATCTGAGCGCAAGCCGAGCTCAGTCGGCGCCCGCCGCGCCCGCCGCCCCCGCCGCCCCCGCCGCATCCGCGGCGACCGAGCGTGCCCAGCGGTAGTCGGCCTTGCCGCTGGGGGAGCGCTGGATGGTGTCCGTGAGGACCAGTTGGCGGGGGATCTTGTACCCCGCGAGTCGGGTGCGGCAGTGCGTCTGGAGTGTGTCGAGCGAGGGTTCGGGGGCGCCCGGGCGCAGTTGCACCACGGCTGCCACATGGTTGCCCCAGGTGGCGTCCGGGACGCCCGCCACCAGGGCGTCGTACACATCGGGGTGAGCCTTGAGCGCCTGCTCGACCTCTTCCGGATAGACCTTCTCACCACCGGTGTTGATGCACTGAGAGCCGCGGCCGAGCACCGTCACGATGCCCTCCTCGTCGACCGTCGCCATGTCGCCGAGCAGCACCCAGCGCTCGCCGTCCCGCTGGAAGAAGGTCTCCGCGGTTTTGGCCGGGTCGTTGTAGTAGCCGAGCGGGACGTGCCCTCGCTGGGCGATGCGGCCGGGCTCGCCCACCGGTACGGGCTCATGGGTGACCGGGTCGACCACCTGCGTACGGTCGTTGACCAGCAGTCTGAAGCCCTTCTCCGGGCCCGAGTCGTCGGTCGCGCGGCCGTTGGAGCCGGACTCGGACGACCCGAAGTTGTTCAGCAGCAGGACGTTCGGCGCCAGCGCCTGGAACTGGTCGCGCACCGTGTCCGACATGATCGCCCCGGAGGAGGAGAGGCTGAACAGCGAGGACAGGTCGGTGCCCTTGAGCGGGCCGTGCAGCGCGTCGACGAGCGGCCTGAGCATCGCGTCACCGACCAGCGACACGCTGGAGACCTTCTCCTTCTCGATGGTGCGCAGGACTTCCTCCGGCACGTACTTGCGGTGGATGACGATCCGCTGGCCGTAGTTGAAGGCAACGAACGAGGTCAGCGTCGAGGTGCCGTGCATCAGCGGGGGAGTGGGGAAGAACGTGAGTCCGGCGCCGCCCGCCGCGACACGCTCGGCCAGCTCCTCAGGGCGCTTCACTGGCTCGCCTGACGGCTCACCGCCGAACAGGCCCGCGAAAAACAGGTCCTCCTGGCGCCACATCACGCCCTTGGGCATTCCGGTGGTGCCGCCGGTGTAGATGATGAACAGATCGTCCGCGGACCGCGGCCCGAACCCCCGTTCAGGCGACCCCGACGCCTCGGCGTCGGCGAAGGCCGTGAGGGAGATCCCGGGCGTGCCCTCGGGCGGCGTACCGACCCGTATCAGATGCCGCAGCTTCTCCGTCTGCGGCAGGGCGGCGGCGACCCGCTCCGTGAACTCCGCGTCGAAGACGAGAGCCACCAGATCGGCGTCCCGGTAGAGGTAGACCAGCTCCTCTTCCACATAGCGGTAGTTGACGTTCACCGGCACGATCCGCGCCTTCAGGCAGGCCAGCACGGTCTGGAGGTACTCGATCCCGTTGTAGAGGTGCAGCCCCAGGTGCTCGCCCGGCCTGATCCCGCTGTCGATCAGGTGATGGGCGAGCCGGTTGGCCGCCGCGTCCAGCTCGCGATAGGTGAGGCGGCGCTCGGCGCCGGTGCCCGGATGGTCGACGTACACCAGGGCCTCACGGTCAGGGACCACATCGACGACCGACTCGAACAGGTCGGCAAGGTTGTACTCCACCGCTCCTCCTGACGCCACCGGCTGCCTGCCTGGCGGTCATTAGAGCGCCGCCCGACGGAACTGGGAAGGGGCCCCGCGAAGAAAACTGACTGACTGTCAGAAAACTATTGAACTGGACCTCCGCCTACTGCAACCTGTTCTAGGTCGTGAGACAGGAGGACGGCAATGGGTGGGACGGAACACCTGACCGTGCGGCGCGAAGGCGCCACACTGGTACTCACTTTGAACCGGCCGGAGGCGAAGAACGCCCTCTCGTTGCCGCTGCTGGTAGGGCTGTACGACGGCTGGCTGGAGGCCGACGAGGACGACGCGATCCGCTCGATCGTGCTCACCGGCGCGGGCGGTGACTTCTGCGCGGGCATGGACCTCAAGGCACTCGCGGGCCAGGGCATGGCGGGCGAGAGCTACCGAGACCGCCTCAAGGCCGACCCGGACCTGCACTGGAAGGCGATGCTCCGCCACCACCGCCCGCGCAAACCGGTGATCGCGGCGGTCGAGGGCTACTGCGTCGCGGGCGGCACCGAGATCCTCCAGGGCACCGATATCCGCGTCGCGGGCACCTCCGCCACCTTCGGCCTCTTCGAGGTCAAACGCGGCCTGTTCCCGATCGGCGGCTCCACCGTCCGCCTCCAGCGCCAGATCCCGCGCACCCACGCCCTGGAGATGCTCCTCACCGGCCGCCCCTACACGGCCGACGAGGCCGCCGCCATCGGCCTGATCGGCCACGTCGTCCCCGACGGCACCGCCCTGGACAAGGCCCTCGCCATCGCCGAACAGATCAACGCCTGCGGCCCCCTCGCCGTCGAAGCGGTCAAGGCGTCGGTGTACGAAAGCGCCGAGCTGACCGAGACCGACGGCCTCAAGGCCGAACTCGAACGCGGCTGGCCGATCTTCGCCACTGACGACGCCAAGGAAGGCGCCAAGGCGTTCGCCGAGAAGCGTCCGCCCGTCTACCGGCGCTCCTGACATCAGGCACCCCAGGCACCCCAGGCACCCCAGGCACCTCAGGCGCCCCAGGCCCCAAGGAGAACGAACCGTGCCCGAAGTTCTGAAAGCCCCCCTGGTCGTCGAGTTCCCCTTCACCCGCTCGCTCGGCCCGGTGCAGAGCGCCTTCCTCACCGGCCTACGCGAACGCACCCTGCTGGGCGTCAAAACCACCGACGGCCGGGTGCTCGTACCGCCCGTCGAATACGACCCTGTCACCGCCGACGAGATACGCGACCTCGTCGAGGTCGGCGCCACCGGCACCGTCACCACCTGGGCCTGGAACCCCGAACCCCGCCGAGGCCAGCCCCTGGCCACCCCCTTCGCCTGGGTCCTCGTACGGCTCGACGGCGCCGACACCGCACTGCTGCACGCCCTGGACGCGCCAAGTCCCGACGCCGTACGCACCGGCCTGCGGGTCCGCGTCCGCTGGGCCCCCGAACGCACCGGCGCCATCACCGACATCGCGTGCTTCGAACCGTACGAGGGACCGGACAGCGGCGAGGCCCGCGACCACAGCGGCGACTTCGCCAATGCTGTCACCGGCATCATCGCCCCCGCCCGCCTCGACTACACCTACTCCCCAGGCCGGGCCCAGTCCGCCTACCTGCACGCCCTGTCCGAGAACAAGACCATCGGTGAACGCTGCCCCTCCTGCCGCAAGGTGTACGTCCCGCCCCGCGGCGCCTGCCCCACCTGCGGCGTCGCCACCGACGAGCGGGTCGAGGTCGGCCCGCGCGGCACCGTCACCACGTACTGCGTCGTCAACATCAAAGCGAAGAACCTCGACATCGAAGTGCCCTACGTGTACGCGCACATCGCCCTGGACGGCGCCGACCTCGCCCTGCACGGACGCATCGGCGGCATTCCCTACGACCAGGTGCGCATGGGCCTGCGGGTGGAACCCGTCTGGACGGAAGGCGGCCGTTACCCCGACCACTACCGGCCCACCGGCGAACCCGACGCCGACTACGACGTGTACAAGGAGCTGCTCTAGATGAGGTCACCTGGCGACTTCACCGATGTGGCCGTCGTCGCGTTCGCGCAGAGCGACCACCAGCGCACCACCGACGAGCTCTCGGAGGTCGAGATGCTGATGCCGGTGCTGCACGACGTACAGCGGCAGACCGGCCTGAAGGCCGGTGACATCGGGTTCACCTGCTCGGGATCGTCCGACTATCTCGCGGGCCGCGCCTTCTCCTTCACCATGGCACTCGACGGCGTCGGCGCCTGGCCGCCGATCTCCGAGTCCCATGTGGAGATGGACGGCGCCTGGGCCCTGTACGAGGCCTGGGTGAAGATCCTCACCGGCGAAGTGGACACCGCGCTCGTCTACGCCTACGGGAAGTCCTCGCCGGGCTCCGTACGGGATGTCCTCACCCGCCAGTTGGACCCGTACTACGTCGCTCCGCTGTGGCCCGACGCGGTGGCGCTCGCGGCACTCCAGGCACAGGCGCTGATCGACGCGGGCGACACCGACGAGCGGGCTCTCGCCCGGGTCGCCACCCGCAGCCGCACCGCCGCCGAGAGCAACCCGCACGCCCAACTGCCCGGCGCGCGCCCCCAGGGCGACTACCTGGTGCGGCCGCTCCGTAAGGGCGACTGCCCGCCCGTCGGGGACGGCGCCGCCGCGGTGATCCTCGCGGCCGGTGACCGGGCCCGCGAGCTGCGCGAGCGTCCCGCCTGGATTCGGGGCATGGACCACCGGATCGAGGCCCACAGCCTCGGCGTACGTGACCTCACCGACTCACCATCGACCCGCCTGGCGGCCGAACGCGCCGGAGCGTTCGAACGCCCCGTCGACACCGCCGAACTGCACGCCCCCTTCACCTCCCAGGAGGTCGTCCTCCGCAAAGCCCTGCGGCTGGACAGCGACAGCACGGTAGACGTCAACCCGTCCGGCGGGGCGCTGGCCGCCAACCCCGTGATGGCCACGGGCCTGATCCGGATCGGCGAGGCCGCGGCCCGTATCCACCGGGGCACCTCCGAGCGGGCCTTGGCCCACGCGACCTCGGGGCCGTGCCTGCAACAGAACCTGGTCGCCGTACTCGAGGGGGACCAGCGATGAAGGGACATCACCGATGAGCAGGGAACATCAGCGATGAGAGGGGATCAGCGATGAGCAGGGAACCGGTCGCCGTCACCGGCATCGGCCAGACCAAGCACGTCTCCGCTCGCCGCGACGTCTCCCTCGCGGGCCTGGTCCGCGAGGCGGCCAGCCGCGCCCTCGACGACGCCGAGCTGACCTGGGCGGACATCGACGCCGTCGTCATCGGCAAGGCCCCCGACTTCTTCGAGGGCGTGATGATGCCGGAGCTGTACCTCGCCGACGCCCTCGGCGCCGTCGGCAAACCCCTGTTGCGCGTCCACACGGCGGGCTCGGTCGGCGGCTCCACCGCGCTCGTCGCGGCCAATCTGGTGGCCGCCCGCGTCCACTCCACCGTGCTCACCCTCGCCTTCGAGAAACAGTCCGAATCCAACGCCATGTGGGGCCTGTCCCTGCCCATCCCCTTCCAGCAACCGCTCCTCGCGGGCGCGGGCGGCTTCTTCGCCCCGCACATCCGCGCCTACATGCGCCGCACCGGAGCCCCCGACACCATCGGCTCCCTGGTCGCGTACAAGGACCGCCGCAACGCCCTGAAGAACCCCTACGCGCATCTGCACGAGAAGGACATCACCCTCGAGAAGGTCCAGGCGTCCCCGATGCTGTGGGACCCCGTCCGCTACTCGGAGACCTGCCCGTCATCCGACGGCGCCTGCGCGATGATCCTCACCGACCGTGCGGGCGCCACCCGTTCACCGCGCCCGCCCGCCTGGATGCACGGCGGCGCGATGCGCAGCGAACCGACCCTCTTCGCGGGCAAGGACTTCGTCTCACCGCAGGCCGGGAAGGACTGCGCGGCCGACGTGTACCGGCAAGCGGGAATCACCGACCCGCGGCGCCAGATCGACGCCGTCGAGATGTACGTACCGTTCTCCTGGTACGAGCCGATGTGGCTGGAGAACCTGGGCTTCGCCGCCGAAGGCGAAGGCTGGAAGCTCACCGAGTCCGGCGTCACCGAGCTCGACGGCGACCTGCCCGTGAACCCTTCGGGCGGCGTGCTCTCCACCAACCCCATCGGCGCCTCCGGCATGATCCGCTTCGCCGAGGCCGCGCTCCAGGTGCGCGGACAGGCGGGAGCGCACCAGGTGCGGGGCGCACGGACCGCTCTCGGTCACGCGTACGGCGGCGGGGCGCAGTTCTTCTCGATGTGGCTGGTCGGCGCCGAGCCGCCCACGACATGACCGGCGCCGCCCGGCCGCGCCGGGGCACGCCGGGGCCTGTTGGGCATCGGCGGCGATCGCTAGTCTGGCCACGGACGACGAACCGGGAGGAGCAGGACGTGGCCGAGAGCACCACCACCCAGCAGCCGCCTACGGGCTGGGACAAGCCCGAGCTGGACCTCAGCAACGCGAACTGGCAGTCCAGCAGTCAGGGACACGGCGATGTGCAGATCGCTTTCGTGGAAGGCTTTATCGCGATGCGTAACGGCGGCAGCCCCCAGAAACCGTCCCTGATCTTCACCCCCGCCGAGTGGCGCGCCTTCGTCCTGGGCGCGCGGGACGGTGAGTTCGACCTGACGTGACCTGACCCGGACGGGCCGGACCTGACGACCAGGCTCAGAGCAGCACGACGCACCCGCGCCGCGCCAGCTCCCGCAGCACACGGGCCGCTGGCCGCGCCGGGTTCCAGCGCAGGTCCAGCTTCTCCAGCGCGGGCAACTCCGCGACCCAGTACGGGAGGTCCCGCAGTCGATTGGCGCGCAGATCGAGCCTGCGCAGCATCGGCAGATCGCGCAGTGCCTCGGGCACGGTCTCGAAGCGGTTCTCGCGCAGCTCCAACTCGCGCAGTTCCCGCAGCCCGGCCGCGGAGGCGGGCAGGGCGGTCAGCCGGTTGCCGCGCAGCCACAGCTCGCGCAGCGCGCTCAGCCGCCCCAGGGACGCGGGGAGTTCGGTGAGCAGGTTGTGCCGCGCCCTGAGTTCCACCAGCGCGGCCATCGACCCGAGCGTCGTGGGCAGCGCGGTGAGCGGGTTCTCACCGACATTGAGATAGCCGAGCCGGGTCAGCCGCCCCAGCGACTCGGGGAGCGTGGTGAGCCGGTTGTCGTGCAGATACAGGAAACCGGACAGCCCGGTCAGGGCGCCCAGCTCGGCAGGCACCTCGGTGAGCTGGTTGTGCCCGAGGTCCAGCGTGTGCAGCCGGGTCAGGGCGGCGATCTCCGGTGGCAGCCGGGTCAGTGCGTTGTCGGCGAGGAGCAGCACTTCGGCGTCCCGCTGATCCCACACCTGGTCCGGGACCTCCCGCAGACCCTCGCGCCAGTAGTCGATACGGGTCACGTCGCCCCCCGCCCCCGTCCAGCCATGGAACTCCTCCGACGGCTAATGGATATCCGCGAAGCTATCATTAGGCCATGTCCGTGCCCACGCCCCTGTCGGAAGCGCAGCTCGTCATCGACCTCGCCGTCACCCTCCGCCACGACGGCCACGGTGGCGTCGCCGACGACCTCGCCGAACCCGCCGGGCTCACCGCCTGGGTCCGTGAACGCCAGGCCGCGCTACCGGTCCCCGTCGGCTACACCGCCGACGCCGCGTCCCTGACCGCCGTCCGCGAGCTACGGGCCGCCGTCCGCTCCGTGCTCGCCCGTGCCGTACGCCCGGGCGAACCCAGCCCCGCCGACGCCGGACAGCTGCTGCCCGACGCCGAGGCCGTCGCCCTGCTGAACGCCGCCGCCGCGCTCGTCCCCGCCGCCCCCGTCCTGAGCTGGCCCAGCGGAGCCGACCCCGCCGTACACCAGGAGCCCGCCGCCCGAGCCCCCGCCCATGCCCTGGTGACGGCCGCACTCGCCCGTGCCGCCATCGCCTTCCTCACCGGCCCCGACCGGGTGACACTACGGGCCTGCCACGGCCCGCGCTGTGTGCGCTACTTCCTCAAGGAGCACCCCCGCCAGGAGTGGTGCAAGCCCTCCTGCGGCAACCGCGCCCGCGTGGCCCGCCACCACGAGCGGCACCGCTCGACGGGACGCTAAGAGCCTGACAGCCGCCCGGGGCCCGGCTCCGGAACAGCCGCGGAGCCACGTACCATGGCGGCATGTCCTTCCTCCGCCGCCGCAGTTCCGCCACGCCCGCGGGCCCGGACTTCGATGTCCTGGCCATGGACCCGGGTGACTGGCCCGGCAACCTCGGCGCGGGCCTGCTGCCCGCCCCCGACGGCAGCTGCCAGGGCGTGTTCCTGCGATACGACCTGTTCGGCGGACGCGGCCCGGCGATGATCATCGGCAACCTCCCCGAGGGGTCCCCGGCCCGCGAGCTCGAGGACAAGCAGGTGCCCTTCGAGGTCGCCCAGCTCCTCCTCGCCCTGGAGAACGACGAGGAGGTCGAGGTCGTCGAGACCGAGGACGTCCCCGTGATGCAGGGCGACAACCTGCTGATCGTGCGCCGCGTCAAGCTCTCCGAGAGCCGTATCTCCTGCGTTCAGTTCGACCGCAGCGACAAGGTCCTGGTCACCATCGCCGCCTGGGACCGTCCCATTACCGACGACCTGTACGCCCTCCTGAAGCCGCTGCCAGCGGAGCTCTTCCAGCAAGGCTGAGCGAGCAGGGCCCGCCGCACAGGATCCAGCTCACTCGGTGGCGGTCAGATCACGCGCGTAGTGCTCGATGGCCCTCCGGTACGCCCGTACCTGAGGGTCCTCGCTGGTGGTGGCGAGCAGTTCCAGCAGCGTCCGCATCGCCTCGTGGTGCTCGGCGACGTTGAACAGCGCCATGGCCAGGAACGACCGCAGCGCCCCGTCGTCCGGGAACTCCTCGACCCCCTGGCGCAGCGTGGCCACCGCCATCTCGTACCGCCCGAGCACCCGATACGTACTGCCGAGGCCCAGCAGCGCCCCACGCCGGTCATCGGGCGAGAGGCCCCCGCCGACGAGGCCCCGCTCGTAGAACGGGACGGCCTCGGCCTCCAGGCCCAGGACGTCATGGACCCAGGCCGTCTGATAGGCCACCTCGGCGTCCTCGGGGAACTCGGCGCCGAGTTCCAGCAGCCGCTGCCTGGCCTCCTCGGCGGCCCCCAGTTCGCGTAGCCGTACGGCCGCCGTCAGCAGGTCGTCCCTCTTCTCGTCCCTCTTCTCGTCCCTCTTCTCGTCCCTCTCCTGTGCACGCATGCGCACATCGTAGGCGCGTACGCACAGGGGACCTTGGCGCTACGAGCCCGACGAGCCCGACGGGCCCGCCGTCACATCCGCGGCGCGCACATACGCCACCCGGTGCCCGAACTGGATCTCGTAGTACAGGTCCTTACCCCGCACCACACGGTGGTCTGACGTGTCGAACGTCTTCGCGTAGTAGTACTCGCCGGGGATCTTCCGTCCGGCCGCGTACTCCTGCCCGGCCACAAGCGTGTAGGGCAGCGGTGACACCTCCTGCGCGGGGATGCCGTCGGGGTACGCCGACTCCTCGGGGTAGGCCCGCCCGTACACCGGGATCTCGCGCTTCCCGGCCTTCGGCGTGACCACCGTCCCGGCGGCGTCGACCGCCGTGGGCTGCCGCTTCGGGTTCTTGAACCAGGCCTTCTGCCCGAGGAACCAGATCGCGGTCCAGTCGCCTCTGCGCTCGGCGACCGCGTACTGCTGGCCGGTCGAGATCCGCGAGCCGATGTCGTTCACACCGGTCGTGGAGTCCCCGCCGCCGGGCCGCAGCCCGATGTCCTTGACCAGCGGCGCGTCCTCGCTGGGCGCGGTGTGCACCCGCACCGCGCTGGAACCGTGCGTCGGGCAGGGCTCGCCCGGCTTGGCGCAGCCGGTGAACTCAGGCTGGTGCTGGTCGTACGTGGGCCGCACCGTCACCAGCCCGCCGTCCGGGCCCGCCGTGCGCCGCAGCGGCTTGCCAAGGAGGGCGAAGTAGTGCCGCCAGTCCCAGTACGGCCCGGGGTCGGTGTGCATCGACGGGACACTGGACGCCACCGGGCCCGGAACCGTGTCATGGCCCAGAATGTGCTGCCGGTCCAGCGGAATGTCGTACCTGCGCGCCAGGTGCTTCACCAGGCGGGCGGAGGCGCGGTACATCGCCTCCGTGTACCAGGCGTCCGGAGCGGTCAGGAACCCCTCGTGCTCCAGACCCACCGACTTGGCGTTCACGAACCAGTTGCCGGCGTGCCAGCCCACGTCCTTCAGATCCAGATGCTGGGCGATATGCCCGTCGGTCGAGCGCAAGGTGTACTGCCACGACACATAGGTCGGGTCCTGGACCAGCTCCAGCGCACTGCCCCAGTAGCCCTCGACGTCGTGGACGACGATGTAGTCGATCTGCTGGGAAGAGGGCCGGTTCGCCAGGTCGTGGTTGCCGTAGTCGTCCTCGCCGAACTCCTCGTACGGCGCCGGAATCCACTCGCAGGACACGCTCCTGGGGCACTCCGTCGGTCCTCGTTCGGCCTTACGGAGCCCCAGTCCGGCCAACTGCCGGGTATCGGGCTCAAGTTCCGGCGCGGCCTGGACGCCGACGCGCTGCCCGGCGTCGGTGGTGCGCCGCTGGCCCTCGCGGAGTAGGGCGAACACCTCGTTCGCGTACGTCGCCGCGGTGGCCTGGTCGTCGGCGCCGGAGAAGCGCGCCACCGCGCCGTACCAGTCAGCGGGATCGCTGCTCCGGGCCTGCCCCGCCCGCTTCTGGGCCTCGGCGATCAGTGCCGCGCCGCCGCGGATATTGGCCGCCGGGTCACTGCGCAGCCGCTCGGCGGGCAACCCGGTCAGCTCGGCGGCCCGCGGCAACGTCCGTAGCCGCTCCGGGAGTTCAGCGGGCTCGGGCCGTTCGACGTCCGGCAGGCGCGGGCCGCGTGAGGTGTCGCCGCGGGCGTCCTCCGCGCCATGGCTGTGGTGCGGGGCCCGGGCCAGTGCGGTGCTCGCGTCGGTGAGGTGCATCGGGCCGTAGCCCCCGGTCACACTGGGCGCCCCGCCGTGCGCGTCCCAGCGCGACTGCAGGTACGAGACGCCCAGCAGCACACTCTCGGGCACGCGGTACTCGGCCGCGGCCGCGGCGAACGCGTGCTGTAGCCGCTCGCTGGCGGAGCCCTCGGCGCCCTCGGCGAACTCGGCGGTGTCGGCCGGTGCGGCGGCGACCAGGGGCAGCAGCAGCGCGGCCGACGCCGCGGCGCCCACCGTCCTGGCCAGCCTGCGGCGCCTGGGGGCGGCTCGGTCCGGGGCGGAATCTCGCAAAGCGGCCTCCTGAGGCGATGCGCGTGACGGGGCGCGATGGGGCGTGTGGGAGGTACGTGGCTCACTCGTACCGGCTCCCAGACGATCCGTCAATCATGACTCAGGAGAGGGGATTTCCCACGTCGACACAGGTGCCGATGGGGTGTGAGTGCCGGGCTTCTCACCAGGTGCCCTCACACATACGGCGGTCCTCGACCCGCCCGAACCACGGGCGCGTCGAGGACCGCCGTCCCCGTCAGCGCGTGCCGACCGCCGCACGCAGAGCCCTGCGGGCCATCGCGCAGTCGTCGTGCAGTCGTCGCAGCAGCAGCCGCTGCTCCTCGCCGGACGTGGTGGCGCCGGGAGGGGCCGACTCCGGTGCGACCGGAGCCGCATCGCGCATGGTGCGCTGCACGGCCATCTCGTACGTCCGGATCTCCCGGGTCAGTACGAGCATCAGGTTGACCAGGAAGGCGTCCCGCGCGGCCGGACCCGCCGCCTGCGCCAGCTGACTGATCTGCCGCCGCGCCACCGGCGCCTCGCCCAGCACCGCCCACAGCGTCGCCAGGTCATAGCCGGGCAGATACCAGCCCGCGTGCTCCCAGTCGACGAGCACCGGGCCCGCCGGGGACAGCAGGATGTTCGACAGCAGCGCGTCACCGTGACAGAACTGCCCCATCCCGCCGCGCCCCGAGGCGTGCGCGATGCCGTGCAGCAGCTTCTGCAGGTCACCCAGGTCCCGGTCGGTGAGCAGGCCCAGTTCGTGGTACCGGGAGATCCGCGCGGCGTAGTCCAGCGGGGCGTCGAACATGCCGGTCGGCGGCCGCCAGGTGTTCAGTCGGCAGATCGCGCTGAGCGCGGCCCGCAGATCCCCGCGCGGGGGCACATCGGCCGGGTGCCGCTGCAGGGCCGCCACGCGGCCCGCCATCCGCTCCACGACAAGTGTGCCGTTGTCCGGGTCCGCTGCGATCAGTCGGGGCACCCGGACCGGTGGCCGGTGCCTAACGAACGAGCGGTAAGCAGCTATTTCGTTGCGCAGCCGCTCGGACCACGCGGGGGAGTGGTCGAGTAAACACTTGGCGACCGCGGTGTAGCGGCCTGTTGTGCCCACGATCAGCGCGTGGCGACCGCTGCGCCGCAGCACCTGCACCGGATGGAACTCCGGGCAGATCCGCTGCACCGAGGCGATGGCGGTGCGCAGTTGGGCGCCCTGAGGGCCGGACAAGTCGAGTCTCCCGCTGAGGGACGGTGTGCCGAGCCCCGGGACGCGCCGCGTCCGACCGGTGCCGAGTGCGGTGGCCGCCGGCCGGTTGGGGTCGAGATACGGGCCGCTGCCCTGACGGGGGTGCAGCGGCCGGGGCGGGGCGGACACGGAGGACGATGCTGCGTACATGGGCGGTACAGATCCCTTCGTGCGCCGACAGGTTACGTGCGCCGTCCCGGCCCGGGCCGTGGAAGCACCCTGGGGAATGCCTTGCGGCTACCGGGTCGGGGTGGCGCATTCCTACCTGACACCCAGGCCCGCGTGGCACACCATCTGGCGCACCCTGGCGAACCCTGGCGAATAGTCGCTCAGCAACTGACAGGGGGTTACTGTCAACACAGCCGAGAACCTGGGGGCTTGACGTGAGCAACGAACCCAACACCCGCCTACAAGATCTGTTCGGCCTGGCCGGCTGGTCCAAGGGTGAACTCGCGAGACTCGTCAACCGGCAGGCGGCGGCCATGGGCCACCCCCAGCTGGCGACGGACACCTCTCGAGTGCGGCGTTGGATCGACACGGGAGAGATCCCGCGCGATCCGGTGCCTCAGGTGCTGGCAGCGCTGTTCACCGAGCGACTCGGCCGTGTCGTGACCATCGAGGATCTCGGTCTGGTCCGGCACGGGCGCACGGGGAAACGGCAGAGCAGTGGGGAGTACGACAACCCCGATTCCCTGCCGTGGGCGCCCGGGCGGACAGCTGCGGTCCTCACCGAATTCACGGGAATGGATCTCATGCTCAACCGACGCGGCTTGGTGGGCGCGGGTGCCGCGCTTGCCGCGGGAACCGCACTCACCAGCGCCATGCACGACTGGCTGCACGCCGATCCGGCCCTCACCGCCGACGCCCCCCGCATCAACGATCCCCTGCACGCCGACTCCGCTGGGTTCGACCGCTACGAGGCCGCCCCCATCGGGTCCCAGGAGATCTCGGAGCTGGAGCGTTCGGTGGAGGTGTTCCGCGCCTGGGACGCGTCCCGCGGTGGCGGGCTGCAACGCAAGGCAGTGGTCGGCCAACTCAACGAAGTGGGCGGCATGCTCGCCTACCGACACCCTGTCCATCTCCAGCGGCGCCTGTGGGGCGTCGCCGCCAATCTCGCCGTACTCGCCGGGTGGATGTCGCATGACGTCGGCCTGGAGCCCACGGCACAGAAGTACTTCGTCATCGCCGCGCACGCGGCACGCGAGGGCGGCGACCGGCCGCGCGCCGGTGAGGCCCTGTCCCGGGCCGCCCGGCAGATGGTCCACCTCGGCAAGCCGGACGACGCGCTGGACCTGATGAAGCTGGCCAAGTCGGGTTCGGGGGACGAAGTGCTGCCGCGCACCCAGGCCATGCTGCACACCATCGAGGCCTGGGCGCAGGCGTCGATGGGGAACGGCCAGGCCATGCGGCGCACCCTCGGCGAAGCCGAGGACCTGTTCGTATCGGACAAGGGGGATGTTCCCCCGCCCAGTTGGATGCAGATGTTCGACGAGGCCGATCTGCACGGGATGCAGGCCCTCGCCTACCGCACCCTCGCCGATCACGATCCGGCGGCGGCGCTCATCGCCCAGCGGCACGCCAAGGAGGCCATCGCTCTGCGGGAGCAGGGGCGCCAGCGGTCGACGATCTTCGACTACCTCTCACTGGCGTCGGCCTGCTTCATCGCCGACGACCCGGAGCAGGCCGACCGGTACGCCCGCCTGGCGCTGGTCTCGATGGGGGAGACCTCCTCGCATCGCACCTGGGACCGGCTGCGGGAGATGTACCGCCTCACCGGACAGTACGCGGACTACGCCAAGATCCAGGACCTGCGTGAGGAGATCCAACTCGCCCTGCCCAAGGCGCCATCCCGGTCTAGGGGAGGGACCGCGAAGGCATGACCCAAGCCGTACTTGACGGAGGCTGTACGTGAGCCCCTCACGTACAGCCTCCTCAACGTGATCCGTTCTACGAGCCGGTCCTCCCTACGAGCCGGTCTCTCTTACGAGCCGATCCTCGCGATCAGTACACACGCGTCGTCCTCACGCTCGGCCTCATCGAACGCCTCAACCACCGTACGCAGACAGTCCTGCGCGGACCGGGCCTCGGTGAACCGGGGAGCGAGCGCGAGCAGACGGGAGGCCGGGCTGTCCCCGGCACGCCTGGGTACCAGCCCGTCGGTGTGCAGCAACAGCAGGTCGCCAGGGTGGAGTTGCTCCACGGCCTGGCCGTAGCTGGCACCCGAGGTCGCGCCGAGGAGCACCCCGTCCGGCGGAGTGAGCGCGCGCCCCGTCCCGCCGCGGAACAGCAGCGGGGCGGGGTGCCCGGCCTGTGCCCACGTCAGGGTGTGGTCCTCGGGGTTGTACCGGCAGCACACCGCGCTGCCCAGCGCGGGCTGTACCGAGGCGTCCAGGAGTTGGTTGAGCCAGCCCAGCAGGGGGCCGGGCCGGGCACCGGCGACCGCCATCCCCCGCAGCGCGCCGAGCAGCATCGCCATCCCGGAGGTGGCGGTGACGCCGTGCCCGGTCAGGTCGCCGACGCTGAGCAGCGACTCGCCGTCCGGCAGCTCCATCGCGTCGTACCAGTCGCCGCCGATGAGCGCGCTGCTGGAGGAGGGCAGATAGTGCGCGGCCAGGTCCAGCGCCTGCGGGCCGCCGTGCGGGAACCGCAGGGAGCCGCGCCACGGGGGCAGCACGGCCTCCTGGAGTTCGACCGCGATCCGATGCTCGGTCTGTGCGATGTGCCGCTGGTGCTGGAGCGATTCACCCTTCTCGCGCACCGCCAGCTGGCTGCGGCGCAGCTCGCTGACGTCCCGCAGCACCGCCCACATCGAGGCGGTGGCGCCGTCGGCGTCCAGTACCGGCTCGCCCATCATGTGCACCGTACGCACGGTCCCGTCGGGGCGCACCACCTGGAACTCTCCGTCGATGGGCCGGCCGTCGACGAGGCAGTCCGTCACCATCGTGGTGAGTAAAGGCTGGTCCTCGGGGACGATGAGCGCGGGCAGTTCGTCCAGCGTCGGCGCGGGACTCTTGGGGTCGCGGCCGAAGATCTGGTAGAGCTCGGGCGACCAGGTGACGTCGTCGGTCAGCAGATTCCAGTCGGCGCTGCCCACCCGGCTGAGCAGCGATCCGCGCTGCTGCTCGCCCGGGTCCCCGACCGCGGGGCGGCCCTGGTGGCTCTGATGGGCTTCGGTGAGCGGTTCGGCGGGGACGCGCTGGGTGGGCAGGCCCTCGCGTAGCTGGCCGAGGTGGTCGTCCAGGTCGTCGAGCTGATGCATCGCCAGCTCGCACAGGGCGCGCTGCCACCGGGTCTGCGGGTCGCCGTCGTCCAGCACGGCGTCCTGGCGTACGGCGTCGACGCCGCCGCGTAGCCGCCGGGTCTGCGAAATGAGCGCGTCGACCGTGCCGCGCTCCGGCGGCTGGGGTGCGGGGCGGTCCGCATAGCGGGGGGACGGCATGACGTACTCCGATACAGGCGCGGTACGACCAGGTCTGACAAGTCTGACGGAGGACCGGTTACGACTGTTGCACAGCCAGCCGAGCGCTGTAAGGGATTTGGCAACACACGATCCGGTGGTGCTTATGGCATATGCCAGCGTCCTTACGGGGCAAGGTGCCCCGCCCGGTGGGCGGGGCACCGTCGAGTCAGCTCCGCAGCGGCCCCTCACAGCGGTAGTCCGACGTCCCGGCGCGGCCGTTCGACCAGAGGTTCACGGGGCCGAACGAGCAGTTCATGTCGGCGAGGTTGTCGGTCCACTTCCCCGCTCGCTCCAGGAGGAAGTAGTCGACCGTCTTGGACATGTCCTTGAAGACGAGGTCGGCGTTGCCCGCGTCATTCAGGTTCGCCGTGATCTGCCCGGTGCAGACGAACCGCGGGCGCTCCGGCGCCTTGGTGGACTCGCAGTCGGGCGTGGCGCCGGTCGCCGCGGCGAAGGCGGACTGGACCCGGGAGGCCGAGCTGTCGCGCAGCTCGTGCACTGGGGTGTAGGTGGTGTCGGGAACGAACAGGTCGTCGACGTCCTTGATCTGCTCGTCCAGGAAGGCGTCGTACGCGCGCTGCAGCCCGGCGTCCTTGCCGAGCCGGTCGCGCCAGGCGTCGTAGCCCGCCGGGTCGTTCGCCCGCAGATAGCCGTACATCTCCTGGATCAGCGAGGGGCGTTCGGCCCACAGGTAGCTGAAGAGGGTGCCCGCGTACGAGTAGAAGCGGAAGCCGTCGCCTTCATAGGTGGCGTGCAGGATCCGGTCCACGCTCATCCGCGGGCCACCGCCCGCGGTGTCGTCGATGATGCTCCGCACCAGGGACTTACGGACCTTGATGCCCTCGCCCCGGGTGGCGCCGTCGAAGAACTCCGCGGTGCCCTCGTCCATCGCCGTGGTCCGGTCGCCCTGGTACCAGGGGCCTTCACCGAAGAATCCGGGGACCGCCCAGCGGCCGTTGAGGTAGTGCGTGTACTCGTGCCGGAACAGTTCCTCCAGCGTGAGCCGGGAGTCCTGCGGAACCCGGCGCTGGTAGGTGTAGAAGGTCGCGCCCCGCTCGATGTAGATTCCGCCGTTGTTGGTGCCCATGCCGGTCAGCAGCGGGTGGTAGTTCTCGTAGTCGGCGCGGGAGGCGTAGAGCACGGTGGTGAGGGTGTCGTTGGGGTCGCCCGCGAGGGGCTTGTCGGTGCCGATGACCCGGTGGAACTGCGCCTTGACCTGCTTGCTCGCGTAGTAGAGCTGGTCGACGGTGTTCCGGTCGAGCGCGGTACGGACCTTGATGGCGCCGTTGTCGTAGACGTAGGTGTGCGGGAAGATACGGCGCTCGATGTCGTCCTTGCACACGTCGTACCGCTCGCAGGCCTCGAAGAATCCCAGCCAGGTGGCGACCTTCGCCCACGGGGCGCTGCCCTCGCCAAAGGTGCGGGTCGTGGTGTCCAGGAGCCCGCCGAGACCGGCGACGATCTCCCCCTTCAGCCCGTCGATCTGACCCATCCGCCCGTACTCGCTGAGCGCGTCGCGCACCACCCAGGCGTTGGCCGTGCCCTTGAGGTGGGAGTGACCGGCGAAGGCCTTGAAGGTGGCGCGGTAGGAGGCGTCGGCCGCCACCGCGCTGTGGAAGGCGGCGTCCCGGTTACCGGGGTAGATGCCGAGGTAGTTGAGGGAGAGCGCGGCGAGTGCGCTCCCGGCCCAGGCCGTGTCCAGGGCGGTGTCCGGGTGGGCCGCGTCCATCGTCTCCAGGACCCGCTTGATGAGCGGCAGCTGATGCTGACGCAACCCCGGGGCGCTGCCCGCGTAGAGCGCCTCGCGCAGCGTCTGGGCGTTGGCCGTGGTGGCGTCGAAGGTACGGGCGGCCGAGCCGAACGCGTCGATCGCCCCGCGCATGGCGGCGACGGTCCGCGGGTCGGTCAGGTCGATCTCGTCGCGTGAGAAGTCGTGGTACGCGACGGCGTGGAGATAGGTGAACATCTCCAGCAGATTGCTGCCGTTCTCGCCGTCGTGGGCGGCGGCGAGCTGGGATATGCGCTGCGAGACCGCCCGGACGTGCGCCTTCGACATGACGGGGGTCAGCCGCTGGTCCCAGGTCCAGATCAGGCCTCTGAGACAGCCGTCGGCGGTGACCGCGGGATCGGCGAGGAAGTCGGCGAACCGCTCGGGTGACAGGCCCGTGACGCCGTCCAGGGTGCAGGGCGCGATGGTGCTCTCGCCCTGCGCCGTGGCCTTCGCCTGCCCCTTCGGCAGGTCCTCGGGCGGGCCGGGAACACGGCCGTCCTTGAGACCGTCGGGTGCCGGGAGAGTCCAGCTGCCGGGCTTCGGCGCCCGGGCCAGCCGCTCGACGTGGTCGGACGGGTCGTCGCCCTGGGGGCCCTGGGCCGCTGCCGGAGAGGCGGCGGCCGGACGGGTCTCAGGGCCCGATGGCGGGAGTGAGGCCGAGGCCGACGAGACGGCGGTGGCGCAGAGCGTCACCGCCACCGTCCCGGTTACCAGGGATCTGAGCAGGGTTCTGGAAAGGAACAACGAAGTCTCCGTGGGGGATTGAGGTGAGGCGCCGCTACGGCCCTGTGGCGTACGGGACTTGAGGGACTGCCACGATCGAAGCGACGCCATGTGATGCGTAACGTAGTAATGTGAAATTGCACTGACAAGGCGTCGTCCGCTCCGTTACCGATCTGTGTCCGGGTGGGTGACCCATCACCGAGGAGGGCCGCTCGTGCCGGAACCACGTCCCGCCACACCCCGTACCGTCAGCCATGACCTGCCCGTCTCAGGGGAGTTCGAGGCCTTCATGGCGGGCGACTGGACCGCCACGCCGCTGCCGGACGGCATACGGTTGCCCGTCGCCCGGCTGACCCCCGCGCGCCGCGCCCGGCTCTCCGCGCGCTTTCCCGGCGACCGACTGATCGTCCCGGCGGGCGAGTTGCGGGTCCGCTCCAACGACTGCGACCACCGCTTCCGGCCGCACAGCGCGTACGCCTGGCTCACCGGCCTCACAGGCGAAGAGCAGGCGGGCCACGTACTCGTCCTGGAACCCGACGGACCGCACCGGCACGAGGCGGTGCTGTACGTACGGCCGAGGTCGCCCCGTACCGACGGCGCCTTCTACCGCGACCGGCGCTACGGCGAGTTCTGGGTCGGCCGCCGCCCCGACCTCGCCGAGGCCGAGCGGATGACCGGCATCCGCTGCGCCCACCTGGACGACCTGCCGCCCACCGGCCGCGACGCCTCAGCGGACGCCGAACTGGCCACGGCCCTCAGCGAGTTGCGGATGGTGAAGGACGCCTGGGAGGTCGGGCAGCTGCAACGTGCGGTCGACCACACCGCCGCCGGGTTCGAGGACGTGGTACGCGCCCTGCCCCGCGCCCTCGCCCACCCGCGCGGCGAGCGCTGGATCGAGGGCGTCTTCGGACTGCGCGCCCGCGCCGAGGGCAACGGCACCGGCTACGAGACTATCGCCGCGTCCGGCGCCCACGCCTGCGTCCTGCACTGGACACGCAACGACGGACCGCTGGACCCCGGACACCTGCTGCTCCTGGACGCGGGCGTCGAGACGGACACCCTCTACACCGCCGACATCACCCGCACGCTGCCCCTGTCCGGACGGTTCACCTCGGTCCAGCGGCAGGTGTACGAACTCGTCCTGGCCGCCCAGGAAGCCGGGATCGGCGCACTCAAGCCAGGAGCCAGCTACCGCGACTTCCACCGCGCCGCGATGCGGGTCATCGCGGAGGGCCTCACGGAGTGGGGCGTACTGAAGAACGCCGAAGGCGACTTCCACCGCCGCTACACCCTGTGCAGCAGTGGCCATATGCTCGGCTTGGACGTCCACGACTGTGCCCAGGCACGCGCGGATGTCTACCTCGACGGCGTACTGGAGGAAGGACACGTCCTCACCGTGGAACCAGGGCTGTACCTCCAGCCCGACGACGAGACGCTCCCGCCCGAGCTGCGCGGCATCGGCGTCCGCATCGAGGACGACCTGGTGATCACCGCTGAGGGAGCGGAGCTGATGTCGGGAGCGCTGCCCCGTACGCCCGATGCCATCGAGGCGTGGATGGGGGCGCTGACTACCGGCTGAACCTGATCGCGCCCCACGCCCCGGGAAAGCAACGTGACATTGTACGCTGGTGATTCGCTCGGTCGCGAGACAGCGCACCAGCAGTCGCGGCCGGGGCACGGGCACGAAGGGATCACCACCACCATGGGCCACCTGAAGCAGCGCAACCTCATCACCGCCCGGGAGCGGCTGCGCGACCAGGTCGCCCACGCGCTGCGCGCCGCGCTGATCTCCGGCGAACTCCGCCCGGGCGAGGTCTACTCGGCCCCCGTGCTGGCGGCCGACTTCGGGGTCTCGGCGACACCGGTGCGCGAGGCGATGCTCGACCTGGCCCGCGAGGGCCTGGTCGAGCCGGTCCGCAACAAGGGCTTCAGGGTCACCGAGGTCAACGAACGCGACCTCGACCAGTACACCGAGATCCGCACCCTGATCGAGGTGCCCATGATCGGCCGGATCACCCGCAGCGCCTCCCCCTCGGACCTTGAGGCGCTGCGCCCGGTGGCCGAGGACATCGTCCGCGCCGCCCGCGAGCACGACCTCATCGGCTACCTGGAATCCGACCGCCGCTTCCACCTCTCGCTGCTCGCACTCGGCGGCAACGACCGGCTCGTGGAAACCGTCGGCGACCTGCGCAAGCGCTCCCGCCTGTACGGTCTGACCGCCCTGGACGAAAGCGACCAGCTGATCCCGTCGGCCCAGGAGCACATCGAACTGCTCGACCTGATGGTGGCGGGCGACGCCGAGGGCGCCGAGCAGTGCATGGCACGCCACCTCGGCCATGTCCGCTCGCTGTGGGCCGAGGGCGCCGCGCAGGCCGTCTAGCGGCGGGGAGCGTCAGTCGTCCTGTGCCGGGAGGCTGTCCATGAACGAGCTGACCGAGAACACGGCCCGCCCCGGCCCCGCGGGCCCGTACCCCGGGGGTGAGGTCAGCCCGTACTCCTCGAGCGTCGCGCGGTAGGTCTCCAGGAGCCGGATGTGGTACTCCAGCGGCGCACCCTGCGGATTGGCCTTGCCCAGCGGAGTCGTCGGCTCCGGGCACCAGGTGGTGAACCGGGGCACCACACCGTGGGACATGAAGTACCGCAGGCCCTCGGCGGTCGAGTCGATCGCCTCCTTCACCGTGGTGAAGCCGAAGGGCTCGGCCATCTCCACGCCCGCCACGAAGTTGGGGATCACATTGCGCGGGCCGAAGATCTCCGTGGAGTCCAGGATGCGCCGGTGCCACTCGTCGCGGCCGACATAGCGTTCCTTGCCGGGGCAGTACAGCTCGAACAGTCGGCGGTCCCACACCTCGAAGTTGGGGTGGTAGATCCTGATGCCGTAGTCATGGAAGCGCCGCACATCGTCGCGCGGCAGCGCCTGGGCGACGACCTTGCCGACCCAGCGGCCCGGGAAGCGCTCCTCGATCGCCTTCGCGTAGTGGCCGTAGAAGTCGGCCTCGTCGCGTCCGCCGACCTGCGAGGTGATCGAACCACCGGTGAGCGTGTACGCGGTGGACACCCGGTCGGTGTCGTAGCGGTCGATGATCTCCAGCGCCTCCAGGACCTCCTCCACCGGCTTCACCCCGGTGTAGGCGCGGCCCGCGGCCTTGTGCTGACGCCAGTTGTGGTTGATGTCGCAGTACTGGCACTCCTCCTTGGCGCCGAAGTACTGGCACACCCGGAACACCGTCAGATAGACGAGATAGCCCCACTGGATGGTCGGCGCGACCTCCATCACCGACTTGCCGCCCGACAGCGTGTGCCGGTAGTACTCCGGCATCGGCGGCAGCCCCACGTCGGCGATCCGCGCACCGTCCAGATACAGCCCGAGCGAGCCGTCATCGCCTGCCCGCACCCGGTAGGGGGACTCCGGATTGACGCGCACGGACACCACCGTGCGGCGCAGCTCGTACGGGCCGCCCGTGAGGACGATCTCCTCGGGCGGCCGGTTCAGCGCCGCCGCGCCCAACTCCGGCAGCGTGCGGTGGTCGAAGGAGAAGATGAAGTACGACTTCGGCTTGACGTCACCCTGGCCGGACGCGCCCTCCGCGCTGCCGCTGAGCGCGGACTCGTCGAAGGCCATGCCGCCGCGCAGTAGGTCCTCCTTGATCACGGCCTCCCGTGGCACATGGGAGAAGCGCCCCATCAGCTCCTCGACCAGCGCGGTACGGCTCCGGATCTCCATGTGCTGCTCCATCCCTGGCTCGACGGGCACCCTGGACGCATTGCATCACAGCCGACCCGCCGCGCTGACCGCGCCCTCCCGTTGCGCCGCGACACCGCTGCGGCCCGGTGCGACGTGGGGCCGCAGCACCAGATCCTCGTCGTAGTCACCGCCGTGCTCGTACCGGTACGGCAGCGGCGCGGCGCTCGGCAGGGTGCGCAGCCGTTCGCGCAGCGCCTCGGCGGCCCGCGGGAAGTCCGCCGCCCTGAGCCGGTCCGCGCCGTACACCGCGAACGGCGGCAGCGGCGCCATCCCCGTGTACCAGAACACGCCATGCAGCACCGGGAAGAGCACCTCGTCCAGGTGCCCGTGAATGCCGCGTGGCCCGAAGCCGGACTCCCGTGCGCCGACGGAGGTCACGATCAGCGCGCGCTTGCCCGCCAGGCCGCCGTCCCCGTAGCGCGGGACGCGTCCGTCGGCGTCCTTGAGGCCGAAGGCGAAGCCCTGGACGAGTACGCGGTCGAACCAGCCCTTCAGGATCGCGGGCGGCCCGAACCACCACAGCGGGAACTGCAGGACCAGTACGTCGGCCCAGGCGATCTTCGCCTGCTCGGCCAGGATGTCCTGGCTCAACTCCCCGCCACGATAGGCACGTTCCTGCTCGGAGCCGACCAGCAACCGCTCGGGGTCGGCCCCGGGTACGTCCTCGGCGTCCAGCACGGCCTTGAAGCCTATGGCGTACAGGTCTGACACCTGGTGCTCGTGCCCCAGCTCATCCAGGGTGCTCAGTCCCTCGGTGAGCAGTGAGCCGTTCAGGGAGTTCCGGTCGGGGTGCGCGAAGATCCAAAGAATTCTCATGCCCCCGATCCTGCGCGCCTACTCCCAGCCCAACCAGTGGCCAGATTGACAGGAAACGAAAGCATCTGGCCAGCGCCTCTGGTCAGCCGCTCTGGCGCGGCGGCGTGGGCGGTGTGGGCGGCGGAGACGGCGGCGGCTCCGGTGCCGGGGGCGGCTCCAGCGGAGGGGCGGCCGCCGCGCAGGTGGTCTGGCACTGCGGTTCGACCCCCGCCGCCAGCGGCCCGCGTACGGTCGTCCACGCGATCACCGCCCCCAGCACCAGCAGCCCCGCACACAGCGGCATGGCCCGCTGGAAGGCCGGACCGAACGCGTCGGCCGCGCGGTACGCGTCCGGGCCCATGCCCACCAGCAGGGGCAGCGCGGCCACCGCGAGCAGACCGGCCGCGCGGGCGGCCGCGTTGTTGATGCCGCTGGCCAGGCCCGCCCGCGCGGTGTCCACGGAGGCCAGCACGGTCGCGGTCAGCGGCGCGACCAGCGTCACCATGCCGAGCCCGAGCACCAGCACCGCGGGCAGCACATCGGCCCAGTACGACGCGCCGGAGCCCACCCGCAGCATCAGCAACATCCCGGCCGCGCACAGCAGCGGGCCCACAGTGAGCGGGATACGCGGCCCGATCCGCTGCCCCAGCTCCCCGGAACGCGCGGACAGCAACAGCATCAGCACCGTGATGGGCAGCAGCGCGGTACCGGCGCCGAGCGCCGAATAGCCCGAGACCACCTGGAGCTGGAGCGCGGACAGAAAGAAGAAACCACCGAAGGCCCCGTACACACAGAGCGTCACCACGTTCACGGCGGTGAACTGCCGTGAGGCGAAGACGGACGGCGGCACCATCGGCTCCGCGCGGCGCCGCTCCACGTACCCGAAGAGCACGCCCACCCCAACCCCCGCCACACCGGAGGCGACCACCACCGCGGACGCGCCCTGGTCGGGTGCCGCGATCAGCGCGTACGTCACCAACGCCAGCGCGAGCGCCCCCAGCACCGCGCCGAGCACGTCGAACCGGCCGTGCTCCCGCGGGTCCCGTGACTCCGGTACGCGCTTGAGCGCCACCGGCACACACAGTGCCGCCAGCGGCACATTGAGCAGGAACACCCAGCGCCAGCCCGGCCCGTCCGCCAGCCACCCACCGAGGAACGGACCGACCGCCGCGCTGACCCCGCCGAGCCCCGACCACAGGCCCACCGCCCGGGCCCGGTCGTCCGGATGGAACGACGCCTGGATCAGCGCCAGCGACCCCGGCGTCAGCAGCGCGCCGCCCACCCCCTGCAGACCCCGCGCGGCGATCAGGACCTCGGCGTTCGGGGCGAGCCCGCACAGCAGCGACGCCCCCGCGAACCACAGCACCCCGATCACAAAGACCCGGCGCCGCCCGAACCGGTCACCGAGCGCCCCGCCGAGCAGGATCAGCCCCGCCAGCGCCAGCATGTAGGCGTTGACCGTCCACTGCAGGGCCGCCAGCTCGGCGTCGAGATCCTCACCGATCCGGCGCAGCGCCACGTTCACGACAGTGGAGTCCAGCAACGCCATGCTCGAGCCGAGCACCGTCGTCAGCAGCACCCACCGCCCGGCCGGGCTGGTGGTCCGCAGGACGCCCGGGGCGGCTGGTGGGGGAGCGGCGAGACCCATACGGGGATCATCCCCGCCGCCTGGGACCTCGGCCAGTGGGGGCCGAGCTCCGTCAGAGCGTGCTCGCGGACCGGCGTTGGCGGGCCGCCTCGTAGAGCACCACCGTGGCGGCGCTGGCCGCGTTGAGTGAGCTGGCGCTGCCGGTCATCGGGATGCTCACGGTGTGGTCACACAGGTCGCGCCAGGCGTGGCTGAGTCCGGCGGTCTCGTTGCCGATCAGCAGCAGTACGGGTTGGGTCAGGTCGAAGTCCGCCAGCTCGGCGTCGCCGTGCTCGTCCGTCCCCACGAGGGTCACCCCGCGCCCCTGGGCCCGCTCCCGCTCCAGCCACGCGACGACGTCGTGCTGCGATTGGCTGCGGACGGTCGGCAGCGCGAACAGTGACCCGGTCGAGGCGCGGACCGCCTTGGGGTCGTACACGTCGGCGGCGTGTCCGGTGACGATGAGGCCGTCGGCGCCGAAGGAGTCGGCCGAACGGATCAGCGTGCCGATGTTTCCCGGGCTGGTGGGGCGGTCGAACACGACTCCCAGGAACGCCTCGTGTACGCCGATCCGGTCCAGGTCGTCCGGCGGCATCTCCACGACCGCCAGTACCTCCGGGGCGCCGTCTGTCTTCTCACTGAGCTCGGCCAGCAGCGCCGGAGCCATGGCGACCCGGTCGGCGCTCGTCGCGCGCAGCAGCTCCTCGGCCCACCGGGACAGCGGGCGGTCCGCGTCGTAGAGCAGGGCGTGGATCGGCCAGCCATGCTCGGCCGCGAGCGTGATCGGCCGTACGCCCTGGACCAGGAACTCCCGGGCCCGCTGCCGCTTGTTGCGGTTGCCGAGCAGGGCCTGCCACTGCTGGAAACGGGCGTTGCGGGTCGTGATGCGCTGCAGCGCCACCCGTTCCTCCAAGCCGAATCGCGAACGTGCCGACGTCCGATAGCGGATGCCTGATGCCTGATGCCGGATGTCCGATGCCGGATGTCCGAGGTCCAGGACCGGCACTGACACCGGCAGGCCTGGCTGACCTGCAGGTTACCGCCTCCCACTGACCGGCGTCGCGCTCGGGCGCCGCGCTCCGGGGGCGGGTTCCGCCCGCCCCCGGAATGGGTCCGGAATGGATTACGGCCGGGCCGCCGTGCGCGTGTAGTGGAAGATGCCCCAGGTGAGGTGGCCGCGATCGCCGCCCTCGACCCAGTGGCCCAGGCCCTTCTTCATCTGGCTGAGGTAGTCATGGCTGACCTGCCGGGCGAGCCCCTCGGCCTCCTGCCGCTCGGTCTCCTCCAGGACCCGCGTGTAGTGGCTGACCAACTGCTCGCGGTGTTCGTCGAAGCCGTCCCCGACCGGGGTGAACCCGAGCAGGGCCAACTCGTGGGTGTAGAAGCCGGGCGAGCCCATGGTGTCCAGGTGGATACGGTCCAGGATGGGCCGCAGCACCCCGCTGGGGCAGTCGTCGGTCGCCATCGGATCGGTGAAGATCAGCTGGCCACCGGGGCGCAGCACCCGGGAGGCCTCCTTCAGCACCCGGGAACGGTCACCGCTGTGCAGGAAGGCGTCCTGCGACCAGACGACATCGACCTGCCCGTCCGGGTAGGGGATGCTCTCGAAGGAGCCGTCCACGACCTCGATCCGGTCGCTGAGACCGCGGGCCGCGTTGAGTTCCCGGTGGCGCTGGTTCTCCACCTCGCTGAGGTTGAGCGCCAGGACCCGGCAGCCGTACGTCTCGGTGAGGTAGCGCGCCGAGCCCCCGTACCCCGACCCGAGGTCGAGTACCACCGAGTCCTTGGTGAGCCCCAGCCTGGCGGCCATTCGCTCGACGGTGCGGCGGCTGGCGTCGACGATGGGCTCGGCCGGGTGCTCGTACAGGCCGATGTGGATGTCCTCGCCGCCCCAGACGGCGGCGTAGAAGGTGTCGGCGTCGGGGGAGTTGTAGTAGCTGCGGGCCGTGCTGGTCGCGCCGGTGTACGGACCCGACGTGTCGTCGCTCTGCCGGTACTCCTTCTCCGCGACGTGGACGAAGAAGTCGGGCTGCTCGCCGCGGTAGGTGTGCTGGAAGTCGCCGTAGGTCTGGATGCGCTGGAAGCCCACGTCGGACATCAGCTTGCGGGTGTAGTCCCTGCGCAGCGGGAACATGTTGAGGTGGTACACGGAGTTGTCGGGGAAGCTGTACCGCATCCGGCACAGCCCCTCGTCGACGTACTCCGGCTCCACGGTGACGTCCTCACCGCAGTAGTAGTACGTGTGCTGGCTGGTGTACCCGTCGTCGAGGATGGCGTCGTAGTTGCGCTGGTCCAGGACGAGGATGCCGTCATGCTTGAGCATCGCGTAGAACTCTGCGAGCGCCTTGCGCCGGTCGCGCTCGGAGAACAGGTGCGTGAAGGAGTTGCCGAGGCAGACGATCGCGTCGTACTCGCCGTGGACGTCCCGGTTGAGGAAGCGCCAGTCCGCCTGGACCACACGCAGGATGTGGTCACCCTTCTTCATGCCGTTCTTGAAGGCCATCGCGAGCATATCCGCGCTGCCATCCGCGCTCACGGTCTCGAATCCCGCGGACAGCAGCCCCACCGAGTGGAACCCCGTTCCGGTAGCGACGTCGAGAACGCTTTTGACCCCCCATTTGCGGAGCAGATCGATAAAGAAGTTTCCCTCACTCTCTGCCCGCTTCTCCCAGTCGATCAGTGAATCCCACTTCTCCACGAAGCTGGGAACATACTCCTCTGTGTAGTGGCCGGTGTCCCGTACGTCGACGGGGTTGTCTCCGAATTCCTGGGCCGGCTGCACGGTGATGAAGAACCCTTCAGTCGTGACGGATCGTGCCCTTGCCGCGGCGGCCCGGGGCGGCCTGGCCCCGGGCCTCGGGAGCCGCGAGGTCTGTGCCCATCGCTATCCAGACTGCGGGCTGGTATGCCTGCCCACGTCGTATACAACGCCGCACCGCGGCCACAACACGCGTCCTGGCCAGTGTCTTTGCCGACTGAAGATTCTTCTACTTGGTAGCCGTGATCAGCGGCGACGGGGCGAGGATGTCATGCGTGGTGACGCTGTGGAATCCGGCGGCGGAGAGCCAGGACTCGTACTCGCCGAGCGTGTAGGTGTCGCCGTCCCGCGTGAACAGCAGCAGATCGGTGGCGGCGAAGGTAAGCGGAATATGCGGACCCGTACGGGAATCGTCGGGGATCATGTCGGCGATCAGGAGCGTGCCACCGGGGCGCAGCGCGGCGTACGCCTTCCTGAGGAGTTCGGGTCCCCAGCGCGGGCCCTCGGTGTGCACGATATAGCCGAGGGTTATCAGGTCGTATCCGGTGCCGAATTCGGTGGTACGGAGATTCCCGCTGAGGTGCCGATAGCGGTCGGCCACGCCGTACCGCTCGGTGAACGAGCGGGTGACGGCCGTGACTTCGGGATGGTCGATGGTGGTGACCTGGGCCCGCGGGAGGTCGAGGGCGAAGGCGATCGACCAGGCGCCGCTGCCGGCCGCCACGTCGAGTATGCGGCGGATACCGGCGCGGGTCTCCTCGGGCAGGGCGGCGGCCGCGGCGCGCGCCGCGGCGAAGCTGAGCGGGAACCACGCGGACACCAGCGCGGGGAACTGCGCACGCCCGGTGGCCTCCTCCTCCCAGCGGGCTGTCGGCTTCCCCGTGCGGACGACCTCGGTCAGGCGGGGCCACTGCTCCCACAGGGCGCGCGTCTCCTGGCACATGTCGCCGAGGTAGGCGGGGGAGTCCCGGACCAGGTAGCGGCGGGACGCGGCGGTCAGTTCATAGGCGCCGTCGCGCTTCTCCAGGTAGCCGAGCGCGGTGAGCGCGTCCAGGACGTGCCGGGTGCCGCGAGGGGCCGTACCGGCCGCCGCCGCGGTCTGCTCGGCGGTGCGGGCTCCGGCGGCGAGATGCGAGAACAGGTCCAACTCGACGGCGGTCAGCAGGACCTGGGTGGCGCGTGGGGCCCACAGGTCGTCGATGATCTGTTCCGGGGTGACGAAGGTCCCCGGCTCGGATGGCTCGGATGGCTCGGCGGGCTCGGCGGGCTCGGCGGGCTCGGGTGGCTCGGTGAGCTGGTGGGGCTCGGTGGGCACGCGGTGGTCCCCTTCTGCGCGGTCGGACGATGGCCGGTTGCGGTGGCGTGATTTCGACGTACTGGGACTGGTGTTCGGGCGGGGGTGAGGGGTCCGTATGATATCCGGCCGGTCGCCTTTGCCCTTGTGTGAAGGCGCTGGTGACGCCGGATAGGGCGTGCGCTGACGGCGGTGGGAGCTGCTGTACCGAGGTGTGATTTCCGGCCGTTCGAGATGGGATGACAGGACATGACCCCACACGCTCCGTACGACGCCCCGCTGACCGCACCCGGCCTGCTCGACGTCCTGCGAGGGTGGGTGGGGCGAGAGCCGGAGGCAACGGCCTTCACCTTTCTCTCCTATGACGAGCGCACCGGCGACGAGCTGCCCGCCACCCGGCTGACTCGGGGCCAACTCGACACCAGGGCCCGCGCGGTGGCGTCCGCCCTGCGGGCGCGGGGCGCGGGCGGCGGGCGGGTCCTGCTGCTGATGCGGCCCGGCCCGGATTTCGTCGTGGGCCTGTGGGGCTGTCTGTACGCGGGGGCCTGCGCGGTCGCCTGTGCGCCCCCCGTCGCTGAGGCAAGTGCCGGGCTCGCGGGGCGGTTTGTCGGAATCGGGAAAGACGCCGACGTCGCGGCCGTGATCACCCATCGGGACCGAGCGGCGGAGCTGCACGGGACGTGGACCGACGCGGGTGCCCCGACGGCGGCCTGGATCGAGATCGACACCCTTGACGGGAGCGGCACAGGCAGCGGCTCCGCGGACCTGTGGGTGCCGCCCCGCATCGACGGCGCCGACCTCGCGCTGATGCAGTACACCTCCGGCTCGACCGGAGACCCCAAGGGTGTCATGGTCTCGCACCAGGCCCTGTTGGAGCAGCTGACGGTCTTCCGTGATCTGGCCGAACTCCCCGACGGTGCCGACGTGGTCACCTGGATGCCGGTCTACCACGCGCTGGGAATCGCCGGGACGGTTCTGCTGTCGCAGTTCATCGGCGGCCGCTGCACCCTGCTGACCCCCGACGACTTCATCGCCGAGCCGCTGCGCTGGCTGAAGGCGATATCCGATGCCCCGGGACCGGTGTTCAGCTGCGGGCCCAACTTCGCCTACGACCGCTGCGTGGAGCGGGTCACCCCCGAGCAGCGGGCCGGGCTCGACCTCAGCGGCTGGCACAGCGCGTTCAACGCCGCCGAGCGCGTCCAGCACCAGACCATCGAGGCGTTCACCCGCGCCTTCGCACCGCACGGCTTCCGCCGCGAGGCATGGTTTCCCGGGTACGGACTCACCGAGGTCACCCTCGGCATCAGCGGGCGCCGTGGCCCCGACCCGCTGGTCCTCACGGTGGACGCCGCCGACCTGGAACAGGGCAAGGTCACCGCGGGTGGGCCGGCCGAGCTCGGCACGCCCGCCCGCACCGTCGAGTTGGTCGGCTGCGGTGTGCCGCACCCACGGGTGCGGATGCTCATCGTCGACCCGGCGACCCGCATCGAGTGCGGACCCGGCGAGGTCGGCGAGATCTGGATCAGCGGCAGGGTCGTCAACCAGGGCTACTGGCGGCGCCCCGAGCAGAGCGAGGAAGCCTTCGCCGGGCAACTGGCGGACGGCCAGGGCCCGTTCCTGCGCTCAGGAGACCTCGCCTTCCGCCACGGCGAGGAGATCGTCGTATGCGGCCGCCTCAAGGAGCTGATCATCATCCGGGGGCGCAACATCCACCCCCAGGACGTCGAGGCCGCGGCCCGACGCTCCCACCCGGCACTGGCCGCTGCCCCGGCAGCGGCCTTCTCCGTCGACGCGGACGACGGCGAGCGACTGATCCTCGTCCAGACCGTCGAGCCTGCCGACGACCTGGACCTCGCCACGCTGGGCGCACAGGTCCGCGCCGCCGTCGCGGCGGAACAGGAGGCCGAACCGCACGCGGTGGTGTTCGTACGGCCAGCCGACCTGCCGATGACCGGCAGCGGCAAGATCCGCCGTACCGCCTGTCGGCAGGCCTGGCTGGACGACAACCTCACCGTGCTGCACTCCACGGCCACCAGCACCCCGACCGCGCCAGCACGCCCCGCCGTCATGACCTCCACCCCCCAGGCCGCCGCCCCGCTCCGCGACATGGTCCTGGCCCTCCCCGCCGAACTCCGCGGCCAGGTCCTGACCGCCGAGGTCACCCGGCGCATCGCCGAGCTCCTGGGCACGGCGGCCGACGCCGTGCCCGCCGACCGCCCCCTGGTCAGCCTCGGCCTGGAGTCGCTGCGTACAGTCGAACTCCGGTACGGCCTCGCCCGGGACTTCCAAGTCGCCCTCCCGATGGCCGGATTCCTGCGCGGCGGGATCGCCGACGTGGCGAATCTCCTGCTGTCCGGGCTCGACAGCACGAGCGCGAGCGACGACGCCGACACCGAAGCGGCGCGGGCCGTCCCGGACATCGCCTGGCCCGCGCTCACCACGGACCCGGCCCGCCGCCACGAGCCCTTCCCCCTCACCGACATCCAGCACGCCTACCTCGTCGGCCGCGGCACCGCGTACGAGCACGGCGGCACCTCGGTGCACCTCTACACCGAGTACGACTGCCCCGAGCTGGACCCGGCACGGCTGCGACAGGCTCTGAACGCGCTGGTGCGGCGGCACGAGATGCTCCAGGCCGTGGTCTCCAGCGACGGCACTCAGCGCGTACTTCCCGATCCCGGCGAGGTTCCGCTCCCCGAATACGATCTGCGCGGCGCCGACCCCGCCCGCCTTGAGGCGCACCTCACCGACCTCCGTGACCGGCTCAGCCACCAGGTGCTCCCCCTGGACGCCTGGCCGATGTTCGACCTCCGCGTCACCTGGATCGAAGGCGCCAGAGCCCGCGTCCACGTCGGCATCGACCTCCTGGTCGCCGACGTGGCCAGCATCCGGCTGTTCTTCCTGGAACTCGGCGACCTCTACGCCGACCCGGACGCCGAACTGCCCGCGCTCCAGGTGTCGTTCCGCGACTACGTGCTCGCCACCCAGCGACTCACCGACACCGCCGCCTACGCCAAGTCCCGGGCGTACTGGCTCAACCGGATCGACACGCTGCCCCCGAACCCCCAACTGCCGCCGCCCACCCCAGGGCCCACCACCACCGAGACCCCCGCCACCGGGCCCACCGGGTCGGCCCAGCCGCGCAAGCGCCGCGAGGACCGGCTGGACGCGCCGGACTGGGCGCGGCTCAAGAAGTGGGCGGCGGCCCGTGGGCTCACCCCGTCGGCCGTGCAGCTCGCCGCCTACGCGACCGTACTGGGCACCTGGAGCCGCACCGGCCACTTCACCCTCAACGTCCCCCTGTTCAACCGACACCCGCTGCACCCGGACATCGACCAGATCATCGGCGACTTCACCTCCGTGACGCTCCTGGAGGTCGACCTGCGCCCTGGCGGCGGCCTCACCGCGCTCGCCGATCGCATCCAGCGCCAGCTGTGGCAGGACCTGGACCACCGCTTCTTCAGCGGCGTCGAGGTCGTCCGGGAGATCACCCGCGAGCGCGGCCTGCCCGCCGCGGCCTACTCCGCCACCGTCTTCGCCAGCGCGCGCGAGCAGGGCCGCGACCAGGAGTTCACCCAGGGCGAGGTGGGCGCCAACTGGCTGGGCGAGACGGTGTACGCGGTGTCCCAGACCCCACAGGTCCAACTGGATCACCAGGTCTACGAGGACCGCGGCGCCCTCACCTACAAGTGGGACGCGATCGAATCGGCCTTCCACCCCGCCGTCCTGGACGAGATGTTCGCCGCCTACGGCCGCCTCCTGCGAGCGCTCGCGCGCGACGAGGCCGCGTGGGGCCCGCAGGGCGTCGACGTACTCCCCGCCACCCAGCGCCAGCTCATCGACCGGGCCAACGACACCGCGGGTGACCACCCCGACGGGCTGCTGCACACCGGGTTCGTCGAGCAGGCCGTCGCACACCCAGACCGTACGGCCGTCATCACCCCAGGCGGCGGCATCGGCTACGGAGACCTCCTCCAGCGGGCCCGCCACCTCGCCCGGCGCCTGCGCGACCTCGGAGCCCGGCCGGGGCAACTCGTCGCCATAGCCCTGGACAAGGGCGTCGACCAGATCGCCGCGGTCCTCGCCGTCCACCTGTCCGGCGCCGCCTATCTGCCGCTCGACCCAGGACTGCCAGCGGCACGGCAGGACTGGATGCTCCAGCACTCCGGCGCGGCACTGGTCCTCACGGCCGCAGGCGCCGCGCGGAGCGGCTGGCCCACCGGCGTCACGGCGCTCGCCGTCGACGAGGCAGCGCCCGACACCAACACCGACACTGACACCGACGCCCTCACCGATGCCGCGCCGCTGCTCCCCGTACAGCAGCCCGCCGACCTCGCCTACGTGCTCTACACCTCGGGCTCCACCGGTACGCCGAAGGGCGTCGCCGTCTCCCACCAAGCGGCGCTCAACACGCTCGCCGACTTCACCAGCCGCTGCGCCCTCACCCCCGACGACCGTGTCCTGGGCCTCTCCGCCCTCGGCTTCGACCTCTCCGTCGCCGACATCTTCGCCGTACTCGGCAGCGGAGGCGCCCTGGTGCTCCCGGAACCAGGCGCCGCGCCTGACCCGGCCCGCTGGCTGGAACTCATGGCCGAGCACCGCGTCACCCTGTGGAACTCGGTACCCGCCCTGCTGCAGATGCTCATCGAACACCTCAGTACCGGCCACGCCACGCACCCTGCCCTCGCGGACCTCAGGGAGGTCTGGCTCTCCGGCGACTGGATACCCGTCGACCTGCCAGGCCGGGTCCGCGCCGCCGCGCCCGATGCCCGGATCACCGCCGCGGGCGGGGCCACCGAGGCCGGAATCTGGTCGGTGGCCCACACCGTCACCGACACCGACGCACACCGTGCCTCGATCCCGTACGGCACGGCCCTGCGCAACCAGACCATGGAGGTACTCAACGACCGCCTGGAACCCTGTCCCGTAGGCGTCACCGGCGAGATCTGCGTCGGCGGCAGCTCACTGGCCGACGGCTACTGGCAGGACCCCGAGCGCACCGCCGCGTCCTTCGTCACGCACCCGCGCGATGGGCGGCGGCTCTACCGCACCGGAGACCTCGGCCGGTGGCTGCCGCACGGCGAGATCGAGATCATCGGCCGCGAGGACTTCCAGGTGAAGATCCGCGGCCATCGCGTCGAACTCGGCGAGATCGAGGCGGCCTTGCTGCGCCAGGACGAGGTCCGCGCGGCAGCGGTCACGGTCATCGGCGGCCCACGCCAGGGCCGCCGTCTGGCCGCCATCGTGGTCCCCGAAGCGAGGCCCGCCGAAGCGAGGCCCGCCGAGGCGGGCGACGACCGTGGCTACCGGGAGGTCTTCGGCGACGTACTCACCGACCCCCTCGAACGGCTCGCCTTCACCGCGCGCCGCCTGGGCCTGCGGAAGGACCTCGCGGGCGCCGTCCACCCACTCCCCGCCACCGCGCCCACGGCGCCCACCCGCGCCAGCCGCCGGACCTACGGCACACAGCCCGTGCCCCTCACCGCGCTCGCCCGGCTCCTGGAGCCCCTTCGGGCGTACAGCGGCGAGCATTCGGGAGCCGCCCCCGCCCGCGGCTACGCCTCGGCCGGGGGTCTGTACCCCGTACAGACCTACCTCCACATCGCCCCCGGAAGGGTCGACGGCCTCGACGGCGGCACGTACTACTACGACCCCCTCCAGCACCGGCTGGTCGCGGTGCTGGACGGCGCGCGCCTGGACACCGCGCTCCATGTCCCGGACAACCAGGCGATGTTCGAGGGCGCCGCTTTCTCCGTCTTCTTCGTCGCGCGGCGGGCCGCCATCGAGCCGATGTACGGGACGCGGGCGCGCGACTTCTGTCTGCTGGAGACGGGCCTGATGACTCAGCTCCTGGATGACGCCGGGCCCGCCTGCGGGATCGGGCTCTGCCAGGTGGGCGTCATCCGGGTCACTGACGAGCTGCGCCAGGCGCTGGCCCTGGACGAGGACAGCGAGCTGCTGCACGGCCTGCTCGGCGGCACCCTGGCCGCCGACCAGGCCGTGCTGCCCGGCGCGTCCACTCCCGAAGAGGCCACCCCGGACTCCCTGGCCGAACTGCTCCGCCAGCGGCTGGCCGCCGCACTGCCCAGCTATCTCGTTCCGGCCACCTTCACCGAAGTGGAGCGGCTGCCGCTGACGGCCCGGGGCAAGCTGGACCGCGAGGCCCTGCGCACTCTGGCCGAACAGGCAGCGGCGGCCTCGGCAAGGGCACACGGCGACGCCGATACCGACACGCCCGCCGACGGCGGCGCCCGCACCGAAGCCGAGGCGACCATCCTCACCGTCCTCCGCACCGAACTCCAGCTCGGCACCATCACCGTGGACGACCACCTCTTCGACCTCGGTGTGGACTCGGTGACCATGGTCCGCCTGCACCGCGTCCTGCAGACGGAGCTCGGCCGCGCCTTCCCGCTGACCGCCCTGTTCGACAGCCCGACGGTCCGCCGCCTCGCCGACGACATCACAGCGGTCGAAGGCGCCGAAGCCTCGGCTGCCCCGGCCGCCCCGGTGCGACCGTCCCGCGTACGCGGCCGGACCGGGCACCGCCGTACCCCAGGAAGCCAAGCATGAACCACGCGAACCACACGAACCACACGCACACGCACACGCACCAGATGAACGAGATGAACCACATCAACGCCACGGACCATCCGCGCATCCGGCTCTTCTGCCTTCCCTACGCGGGTGGTTCCGCACGGCTGTACCAGGGCTGGCAGCGGGAACTCCCCGACTTCGTCGAGGTGTGCCCCCTCGAACTGCCCGGCCGTGGCAGCCGGTTCCGCGAGCCGCTCTCCGAGGGGCTTGAGCCGCTGGTCGACGATGTGGTGGCCGCCGTGCGAGCGCGGAGCGATCTGCCGTTCGCGCTGTTCGGGTATAGCTTCGGGTCACTCCTGGCGTACGAGGCGGCACTCCGGCTCGAAGCCGCCGGGTCGCCGCCCGTTTCACTGACGGTGGCCGCGTTCCGCTCCCCGGGGTCAGCGCCCCCCAAGACGTCAGCGGCCTTCCTGCCCGACGCGGAGTTCCGGGAGGTGGTGGGCGAGATGGGCGGCACACCGCGCGAACTGCTGGAGAGCGACGCCTTCATGGAGCTGGCGCTCCCGATCATCAGAGCCGATCTGCGGATCGCGGCCACCTACGGGAACCGCCAGGCGCCGTCACTCAGCTGTCCCGTCGCGGCCTTCGCGGGCGCGGACGACCACCTGTTCGCCGTCTCGGACGTTGCCGCCTGGGCCCGGCACACCAGTGCGCCGTTCACCCTCCACGTCGTGCCCGGTGACCACTTCTTCCTCCACTCTCATCCGGAGCTCCTCTGGAAGACAATCGGAGCCGAACTCACCGAGCTCTGCTGACGGTTCAGCGAAGGGCTCTGGTGACGGGTCCGCTGACGGCAGGTGGTCGTGCGGGATCGCGCGGAGCGACAGGCGCACACCGTGCCGGGCCAGGTAGCGCAACGGGTTGATGTCGGAGCCGTATCCGCGCCGGGCGCGCACCTCGAAATGCAGATGCGGGCCGGTCACCCGGCCCGTGGCGCCGCTGTATCCGACGCGCTTCTGGGCGCGGACCCGCTGGCCGACCCGGACGGAGATCCGCGACAGATGGGTGTAGAGGGTGTACCGGCCGTCCGTCATACGGATGGTCACGGCCTTGCCGTAGTTACCGGACCAACTGGCGAGCACCACCCTGCCGGGACCCACGGACCGCACCGGGGTCCCGGTGGGTACGGCGAAGTCCACGCCCGTGTGCCGACCGCCGTACGGCGAGGTGATCTTGAGGCGGGCGGCGATGGGGCTGGCCCAGGTGCTGGTGGGTTCGGCGACCGCGCCCTGGGTGGCGGTCAGCACGAACGCCGTCCCCATCGCGGTCGTGGTTATCCGGTAGAGCTGCCTGCGAAACAAGGTCATAGAGGTGAGGACACGCCATACGGCCCTGTGCCGCATCCGGGGCCGTGGACCGGTCAGCCGAATGGCGCAGGCAGGTGACACACATCCGTGGCACGCGGTGAATCCATGAGTTCCTGAATTCAGGAATCGATGTACTCTTAAGGCATGCTGACTCTCGCCGCTGACATCGAGGTGCTCGCGCGGTTCGGCCGCGCGCTCGCCGACCCCATCCGCTGCCGCGTCCTGCTCGCCCTGCGCGAGGCCCCGGCCTACCCGGCCGATCTCGCCGACGCGCTGGAGATCTCCCGTACCCGGCTTTCGAACCACCTGGCGTGCCTGCGCGACTGTGGCCTGGTCGTCGCCGTGCCCGACGGGCGGCGCACCCGGTATGAACTCGCCGACGCACGTTTCGCGGACGCCCTGGACAGCCTGCGCACGGCGGTCGTCGCCGTCGAGGCGGACCGCACCTGTGCCGACGCCGCGCAGAAGGGCTGCTGCTGAATGACCGCGCCGTCGCCCCTGGGCCTCACCGTGGCCCGCCGGGACTCGCTGACCCGGCGGATACGCCTGCTGGTCGCCCTGACCATCGCCTACAACGTCATCGAGGCGGTCGTCGCCCTCACCGCGGGCGCCATCGCCTCCTCCTCGGCGCTGATCGGCTTCGGACTCGACTCCGTCGTCGAGGTGCTCTCCGCCGCCGCCGTCGCCTGGCAGTTCTCCGCCCGCGAGCACGCCGTGCGCGAGGCCCGGGAGAAGCGCGCGCTGCGGATCACCGCCGTCTCCTTCTTCGCCCTGGCGCTCTACGTCACAGTCGACTCCGTACGCGCCCTGACCGGCGCCCACGCCCCCGACCACTCGATCCCCGGCGTCGTACTCGCCGCCCTCTCGCTGGCGATCATGCCGCTCCTGTCCACCGCCCAGCGCCGCGCCGGTCGCGCACTGGGGTCGGCCTCCGCCGTCGCGGACTCCCGGCAGACCCTGCTGTGCGCGTACCTCTCCGCGGTGCTCCTGGCGGGCCTGCTGGCCAACCTCACGCTGGGCTGGTCCTGGGCCGACCCGGCCGCCGCGCTGGTCATCGCCGCCATCGCGGTCAAGGAAGGCCGCGACGCCTGGCGCGGTGAGGGCTGCTGCGCGCCCGCCTGACAGCGGTGCACTCCTGACGCCTGACAGCGGTGCACTCCTGACGACGCCAGCGCGGCCCGTTCACCACCCGGGCGGCTTCGCCGTTCCCATCGCCCGGGTGACCGCGATCTCGATCACGACCCGCTCCGGGTTGGGGCGCGGCGGCTTGTAGCGCTGGGCGTAACGCTGCTCGGCATCGGCTACGGATTCCGGGTCGTCCTTGACGACGGCGGTGCCCTCCAGCGTGCACCAGCGGCGTCCCTCGGCCTGGCTGACGGCGACGACGGTGCCCGGAGCGGCGGCGCGCAGGTTGCGGGCCTTCTTGCTGGTCGCGCTCGTGATGACGCGGGCGATGCGCGTCTCCGGGTCGTAGGTGACGCCGACCGGGACGAGGTGCGGGGTGCCGTCGGGGCGCGGGGTGGCGAGGAAGCAGGTGCGGCGCTCCTGCCAGAAGTCCAGTCCGGGCGGGGCGTCATCGGTGTGCTGAGCAGACATACGGCTCACTGTGCCAGCGCGGGGTGACCTCACTCGTACCGGGGCCCCGGAAATACCTCCGTCGGTCAGCCGGTTGCAGCCAGCAGCGGCACCCGGCCGCAGCGCGAACAGGAGGCACCATGAAGATCGGCATCATCGGCGCGGGCAATATCGGTGGCAATCTCACCCGACGCCTCACCGCCATCGGACATGACGTGTCCGTAGCCAACTCGCGCGGCCCGCACACCCTCACCGCGCTCGCCGACGAGACCGGAGCCACCGCCGTCACCGCGGCCGAAGCGGTACGCGGCGCCGAACTCGTCGTGGTCACCGTCCCGCTCAAGAACGTCCCCGACCTGCCTTCCGGACTCCTGGACGCGGCCGCCGACGACGTCGTCGTGATCGACACCAACAACTACTACCCGAAGGAGCGCGACGGCCGGATCGACGCCATCGAGGACGGGATGCCCGAAAGCCGCTGGACCGAGCAGCACCTCGGCCACCCGGTCATCAAGGCGTTCAACGGCACCTACGCCGACGACATCGTCGACAAGCCCCGCCCCCACGGCGACCCCGAGCGCATCGCCCTGCCCGTGGCCGGAGATGACGCCGCGGCCAAGAAGACCGTCCGCGACCTCATCGACGCGATGGGCTTCGACACGGTCGACGCGGGCGGCATCGACGACTCCTGGCGCCAGCAGCCCGACACCCCGGTCTACGGCCTGCGGGCAGGCACCGAAGAGGTAGCCAAGGCCCTGGCCGCGGCATCCCCCGAACGCCCCCAGAACTTCCGGGCCTAGGCACAGGACACAGCACACAGCGCTCAGGGCGCAGGGCGTCGGCGGGACGTGGCACCGCGGTTCGCGTTCACGCCGTCGCATCGGCAGGATGGGCCCATGACCGAGATCCGCACCCCCCGTCTTGTCCTGCGCCGATGGCTGGACGACGACCTTGTCCCCCTGTCCGAGATCCACGCCGATCCGGTGGTGATGCGGGGCATCGGCGACGGCAGGCCGCGCTCCCTTGACCAGACCGCCGAGGACATCGAGGCGTGGGAGGAGGAGTGGGACGAGGAAGGGTACGGGATGTTCGCGGTCGAGCTCCTGGGCTCCGGTGAGCTGGCGGGCGCCGTCGGCCTGTCCCTTGCCGACGCTCCGGCCGAGGTCGCCGGTCAGGTGGCGATCAGCTGGCGGCTCGGGCGGGTGTTCTGGGGGCAGGGGTACGCCTCCGAAGCGGCACACGCCACCCTGGAGTTCGCCTTGCAGGACCGGGGCCTGGACCGCGTCGTCGCCGTATGCCGGACGGGCGACAGCGCCTCCGTGAACGTACTCGACAAACTCGGCATGCGGCCGGAAGGCACCGCACAGCACCCGGTCCTCGGCCACGACCTCGCGCTATACGGCATCGACCTGACGCAGTACCAGGAATAGCACCCGCGAGACAGGACCTAGGACTTGTCACGTCCGGCAGGTCCGTTACGTACGTCACGCCCCAGGTGTTGCCCGAGCTGCCGGTGCACCCGGCGACTCAGCGCCGTCGCAGCAGCGGTCAGGAAGACGAAGCTGTACAGGACCTGTAGCAGGGTGACCAGACGCGCGGTCTGTCCCTGGGGGGTGATGTCCCCGAAGCCGATCGTGGCCAGCGTGACCACGGTGAAGTACAGCGCGTCGACTCGGGTCTCCAGGCCCGTGAACTCGCCTGGGTGCCGGGCGAGGCTGACGTAACCCGCCGCGAAGACCAGGACGGCCAGGCACATCAACACGGGGATCACCAGGCCCGGACGGGTGCCAGGCAGGTCCACCAGGACGTCGCGGATCTGCCGCACCAGAAGGATGGCGATCAGCGCGAGGGCACAGCCGAACACCGTCCAGCTGAGGACGGGCCGAGACGGGCCGAGGAAGTGCAGGGGCAGTAGGAAGTACCCCGCCGCCATAGCGGCCATGAGACAGCCCCCGTACGTCCACGGATGCCGCCATCCCACCCGCTGACCCGGCCGCGAGCCCGCTGCTCCGTCACTGCGCCCCATGTCCGCACCGTAGACGGGGTGCACGGGGGCTCCCCGGCTGACACTCCGGCGATTACGGCGCCCACACAGGCCGTAGACGATAATGACGCGGTACGTGGCCGAGGAAAACGAAGGAGTACCGCGTGGGCATGTTCGACAACTTGAAGAACCTGAAGGGGCTCAAGGACAAGGCGAGCGAACTGGCCGCCGAGCACGGTGAGACGGTCGGCAAGGGCCTGGACAAGGCCGCCGACATCGTCGACAGCAAGACCGGTGGCAAGCACAGCGACAAGATCGACACCGGCGTCGAGAAGGCGAAGGGCCTCATCGACGGCCTGGGCGACAAGAAGTAGTCCCCCAGCTCTTCGGCTAGGCGGGGAAGGCGGGGGAGGGGCAGCGGCCTACGAGGCGGAAGCGCGCAGTCCGCTGAAGTCGAAGTCCGCCTCCAGGCTGCGCAGCGTCTCCTCGGCTGTCTCGCGGACCGAGGCGGGAACGTCGCCACGTTCCTCGATGAGGCCGTCGTAGATCGGGGCTTCGGCGTGGGTCATACTCACGGTGGGTTTCCTGTTTCCAATCGTGACAGTCAGTGATCAGCTTCTGGGCAGAGCCTGGGCGAGTGTACGGGGGAGCGCGCCGGACGAACACCAGGGGTCCAGCCGTTGGGATCTTGGGTAGCTGGTTACCGCCGGTCACGCGGCGGCGTGGGCCGAGGGTAGGTCCTGGACTGCTTGACGCTGCCGAACGCGAAACTGGACTCGATCGAGGAGATGCCCGGAATCGCGTGAATCCGGGTCCGCACCAGGACCTCGTACGCCTCAAGGCTCTCGATCACGACCCGGAGCAGATAGTCGCTGCTCCCGGCCATCAGATAGCAGTCCTGAATGTGTTCGATGAGGCCGACATGCTCCTCGAAGACATTGACCGCCTCCGCGGTGTGGCGGTCCAGGCGGATGCGTACGAAAACGGTGATGGGGAGCCCGAACGCCACCTGGTCGACCATGGCCGTATAGCCGCGGATGAGCCCCGCCTGCTCCAGGCGGCGTACCCGCCGCAGGCAGGGCGAGGGAGACAGGCGTACCCGGTCGGCGAGGTCCTGGTTGGACAGCCGTCCGTCCCCCTGCAACTCACGGATGATCCCCAGATCGACAGAGTCCATCGTCACTTCTCGCTTCCTTGGCAGATTCTGCCCCGAACGTAGTCGTGCGGGGCAGAACTAGCAATCATCTGCCTCAGCCATTGGCCTAGCGTTGCGCACGGGCGGGACCGGCTAACCAGCCGGGACGCGGCGCGGCCGCTTCCCGCACCCGGGGACAGGCCAGAGGGCCAGAGGCTGGAGGAAGAGCGCGTTGGTCGCGACGAACACCATGGGGGCACCGCCGCCCTCAACGGTCCACGAGACTCCGGACCCCTCCGGGCCCCAGGCCGCAGGGCCCTCCGGGGCGACCCGCACCCCGATCGCCCCGAACACGGTGGCCTTGGCGGCGCTGGGCCTCACCGTGGCGATCTGGGCCGGATTCGCGCTGAGCGCCCGCGCGCTCAGCGCCTCCACCCTGCTGCCCGCCGACGCCGCGCTCCTGCGGTTCGGCACCCCTCTGGTCATCCTGGCGCCCGCACTGTGGCGACGACGCGGGCGGCTCGCCGCCGTACGGCCCGGCCCCGCGGCAAAGATCATTTGCGGTGCCGGGGTGCCGTTCTTCCTGGCCGCCATGTACGGCGGCTCGCTCACCTCCGCCGCGTTCGTGGGCTCGCTCATACCGGGCATGGTCCCGCTCTTCGTGTCCGCGCTGATGGTCGCGAGCGGACGCGGAGCCCCGCGCGGCACACAGGCGGCCGGGCTCGTCCTGATCGCCGTCGGCGTGCTCGCCCTGGTCTGGCGCTACACCGTCGCACTGGACAGCGACGTCCTGCTCGGCTGCGCCGTACTCCTGCTCGCCAGCGGCCTGTGGGCCCTGTACACGGTCGGACTCAAGGAGGTGGACCTCGACCCCGTCGGGTCGATCGGTCTCCTCTGCCTGCCCTCGTTCGCCGTGATCACGCTGCTGGTCCTGACCGGCGTACTGCCCACCGGCATCGCGCACGCGGCGGCCAGTGACATCGCCCTGTTCCTCGTCGTGCAGGGACTGGGTGTCGGCCTGTGCGCCGGACTGCTCTACGCGTTCGCGATCCGCAGGCTGGGCGCGGAGCGCAGTTCCGTCGTGGGCAGTCTCAGCCCGGTCGCCGTCGTCCTCCTCGCCATCCCGCTGCTGGGTGAGTCACCCACGCTCGCCGTCCTGGTGGGCGTCCCCCTGATCACCACCGGCGTCGTGCTCTCCAACCGACGCCCCCGACCCAAGGTTCCCGCCGATGCTTGAGCTCCTGCCCGTTCCGCCCGCCGATCCCCTGTGGGACCTGGCAGCCGCGTACGCCACCGACACCCGCCCCGACCGCCTGAACCTCGTCGTCGGCGTCTACCGCGACCACACCGGCGCCACCCCCGTCATGGCGGCCGTCCGGGAAGCCGAGATACGCCTCGCGGAGCGATCCGTGTCCAAGGAGTACCGGGGACTGTCCGGCAACCTCGCCTTCAACCAGGCGATGGTCTCGTCGGTCCTGGGGGTCACGGGACTCACCGACCGGGCCGCCGCGGTCCAGACCGTCGCGGGCACCGGCGCGCTGCGCCTGCTCGCCGACCTGGTACGCCAGACCCGGCCCGGCGCGACGGTCTGGATCAGCGACCCCGCGTACGTCAACCACCGGCCCATCCTGGAGGCCGCGGGCCTGACCGTACGGACATACACCTGGCTCGACGCCGAGGGCCGCTCGGACCCGGCAGGCATGCTCCAGGACCTTCAGCGCGCGGAACGCGACGACGTGGTCCTCCTCCAGGGCTGCTGCCACAACCCCTCCGGTGTCGACCTCTCCTTCGACGCCTGGCAGGCACTGGCCGGCCTCGCCGAACGCGACGGCTGGGTCCCCTTCATCGATCTCGCGTACCACGGCCTCGGCGATGGCCTGGAAGCTGACCTGCGGGCCACGCGCATGCTGGCGACCCGCGTCCCCGAGATGCTGATCTCCGTCAGCTGCTCGAAGAACTTCGGCCTCTACAGCGACCGCACCGGCTGCGCCATCGTCCTCAGCCCGTCCCACCGGACGCTGACCCATGTGGAGACCGCGCTCCAGAACATCGCCCGCACGCTGTACTCCATGCCGCCGGAGCACGGCGCCGCGGTGGTGACCACCATCCTTGAGGACGCGGAGCTACGGGCCACCTGGCGCGCCGAACTCGACGCCATGCGCGGCCGCATCTCCGCCAACCGCGCCGACCTGGTCGCCCACCTCAGCGGCCTGGGCCACACGGTCCACGCGGAGACCATCTCCCGGCAGAAGGGCATGTTCTCGACCCTGCCCCTGTCTCCCGGGCAGATGCGGGAGCTACGCGAGCAGTTCGCCATCTACGGCACCGCGTCCGGCCGCGTCAACATCGCCGGAATCGCGGCCCCCCGCATCCCCTATCTCGCCCAGGGCATCGCGGCGGTCCTGGCCCGGTCGGGCGCGGCCCGTCCTGCCCCGTCAGCGGTCTCGTGAACGCACCACGGCGAGCCGGGGGGAGCCGCGTGTGCTCCTGGTGCGAAGAGATGTGAGGATAGATCCATGACCAATGACGTGTTTTTCGACATCACCATCAACGACGAGCCCGCCGGGCGGATCGTCTTCAAGCTGTACGACGACGTGGTCCCCAAGACCGCCCAGAACTTCCGCGAGCTGGCCACCGGCGAGCACGGCTTCGGCTACGAGGGTTCCGGTTTCCACCGGGTCATCCCCAACTTCATGCTCCAGGGTGGTGACTTCACCCGGGGTGACGGCACCGGCGGCAAGAGCATCTACGGCGAGAAGTTCGCCGACGAGAACTTCCAGCTGAAGCACACCAAGCCGGGCCTGCTGTCGATGGCCAACGCTGGCCCCAACACCAACGGCTCGCAGTTCTTCATCACCACCGTCGTCACCGACTGGCTGGACGGCAAGCACGTCGTCTTCGGCGAGGTCGTCGAGGGCATGGACCTCGTCAAGAAGATCGAGAGCCTGGGCTCCGGCAGTGGCGCGACCAAGGCGGCCATCAAGATCGCGAAGTCCGGCGTCGTCGCCTAGTAGCAGTAGCCAAGCACCACATCCGTCCCACAACGGGGACGCCCGCAACCCGCGGGCGTCCCCGTTGTGCGTTGTGGTGCGCTCGATTGATGCCACCCGAACCGTTGACGTACGAACCCACGGTCCTTACGTTTGCCCGCAAGCGCTTTCTAAAAACGATTCAATCAGCGGTTGAGAGGCGAACGGTGCGAACGACTGACGGTGTTGACCGGCGCGGCCTGCTCAGGATCGCGGGTGGCTCAGTGGCCGCCCTCGGTCTCACGGCGACGGCCACCGCGTGTGGAGGCGGCAGCGGATCGGGGGACGGGAAAGTCACCATCAGGTACGCCTGGTGGGGCTCCGACGATCGTGCCAAGAGGATCAGTGAGAGCATCAAGCTCTTCGAGAAGAAGTACCCCAAGATCAAGGTCAAGAAGGACTTCCAGCCCTACCCCGACTTCTGGAAGAAGTTCAACACCCAGGCCTCCGGAGGCAATCCGCCGGATGTCTTCCAGAACGCCATCGGGTTCCTGCGCAAGTACGACGCAAAGAACGTGCTGCTCGACCTGAAGGACCAGGTCACGGCCGGAAACCTGAGCATGGACAACTTCCGCGCGGGCCTGGCTACGTTCGGCGAGGTCGACGGAAAGCTCCTCGGCGTGCCCGTCGGCAGCAACTCGATGGCCCTGGTCATCGACAAGCCCGTCTACACCAAGGCGGGCGTCAAGCCCGAGCAGGGCTGGACCTGGGACGACCTCGACGAGGCGCTGGGGAAGATCCGCGACAAGACGGACCGGGCCGGGGACAGCGGCATGTACGGGATCATGTACCTGTACGACATCTACCTGCGCCAGCAGGGAAAGGCCTTCTTCACCGAGGAGGGACTCGGCTTCACCGAGGCCGATCTGACCCAGTGGTGGACCAAGGCCGACAAGAGCATCAAGTCCGGTCTGGTCGCGGACACGAAGAAGGTCGTCCAGGCCAAGCCCAAGTCCGCGGTCACGGCCGAACTCGCCGCCGGGGAGTTCACCTGGGACAACTTCACCAACCGCTACACCGACGAGGGCAAGAGCGAGTACGGCCTCGCGCCGATCCCGACCACCGACGGCAAGAAGACCGGCCAGTACCTCGGCTCGCTGATGCTCAGCGCCTCCCGCAAGACCAAGCACCCCAAGGAAGTCGCCCAGTTCATCGACTTCATGGTGCACGACCCCGAGGTCGGCAAGATCATGGAGTACGACCGCGGGGTGCACGCCACGACCGAGCAGTACGAGGCGTACCAGCCCAGCGACCCGGTCAACCAGGAGATAGCAGCCTACGAGCAGTCACTCGTCGACGCGGGCGTCCTCGAACCCATCACCCCGCACCCGGAGGGCGCGGACATCTGCGAGTCCGCCTTCCTGCGGATCGCCGAGGAACTGGGCCTGGGCACCCGGTCGGTGGACGAAGCGGTGAAACAGTTCTTCACCGAGGCGAAGACGGCGTTCCGCCACTGATGGGAACGACCGTGACCCACGCCCCCGCGCAGGACGGCGCGCACGCGGCGGCCGCTTCGCCGCGGCACGGCCCACCGGTAGCCCCGGGCCATGCCGCCGTGAAGCGGCGGGCCCGCCGCGAGAACCTCGCTGGATATCTCTTCCTGTCCCCCTGGATCGCCGGTTTCCTGCTGCTCACCGCGGGCCCGATGATTGCCTCGCTCTACTTCGCCTTCACCGACTACAACCTCTTCGACGCCCCACGGTGGGTCGGACTCGCCAACTTCCAGGAGATGTTCGCCGACCCACGCTGGCGAAAGTCGGTGTCGGTGACCCTGTGGTACGTCGTCATCGGCACGCCCCTCAAGCTGGCCCTCGCACTCGGCGTGGCCCTGCTGCTCGCCCAGCAGCGCCGCGGCCAGGCCTTCTACCGGGCCGCGTTCTACGCGCCCTCGCTGATCGGCGCGAGCGTGTCCGTGGCCATCGTATGGAAGGCGATCTTCTCGGACGACGCGGTGGTGGACCGGGCGCAGAGCGCGCTCGGCATGGACGTGGGCGGCTGGATCGGAGACCCGCACTGGATTCTGTACGCCCTGGTGGCGCTCACCGTCTGGCAGTTCGGCGCACCCATGGTGATCTTCCTCGCCGGTCTCAAGCAGGTTCCACGCGAACTGTACGAGGCCGCCGAGGTGGACGGCGCCGGGCCCTGGCGGCGGTTCTGGAACATCACCTTGCCGATGATTTCCCCCGTGCTGTTCTTCAACGTACTCCTTGAAACCATTCATTCCTTCCAGATCTTCGCCTCGGCGTACATCGTCGGCGGGGGAGCGGGCGGCAACGCCTGCGGTCCCGCGGACGGTTCGCTCGTCTACACCTGCTACCTCTACATCCAGGGCTTCGAGAACAGCCGGATGGGCCTCGCCTCAGCGATGGCCTGGATGCTGCTGCTCGCGATCGGCCTGGTGACGGCGGTGCTGTTCTGGTCCCAGCGGCGCTGGGTGCACTACGAGGAGGCCGCCCGATGAGTGCGTCGACCAAGGCCGCGGCGGCAGGCGCCCGCCGGCGCGGGGCCGGTTCGCTCGCCTGGCACATCGGTTCGCTCGCCGTCCTCGCGGTCGTCCTCTACCCCGTACTGTGGGTGCTCGGAGGCTCGTTCAAGCCGGGCAACGAGATCGTCGGCAGCCTGGAGCTCCTGCCGAGCAAACCGGTCACCGACAACTACCGCCGCCTCGCCGACGGCATCGCGGACATCCCGATCTCCACCTTCTTCGTCAACTCGACCGTCCTGGCGGTCGGTTCGGTGATCGGCATCCTGCTGTCCTGCTCCCTCGCCGCGTACGCGTTCGCGCGCATCAGGTTCGCGGGCCGCAACCTGCTCTTCGCGCTGATGATCGGCACCCTGCTGCTGCCCTACCACGTCCTGCTCATCCCGCAGTACGTGCTGTTCCAGAAGATGGGAGTGATCAACACCAACACCCCCTTGCTGCTGGGCAAATACCTCGCCATCGAGGCCTTCTTCGTCTTCCTGATGATGCAGTTCATGCGGAACCTCCCCAAGGAGCTGGACGAGGCGGCCCGGCTGGACGGTTGCGGACACGCCCGGATCTACTGGTCGATCACCCTGCCGCTGTGCCGGCCCGCACTGATCACCAGCGCGATCTTCACCTTCATCAACTCCTGGAACGACTTCCTCGGCCCACTGATCTATCTCAACGACCCGGAGAAGTACACCGTCGCGCTCGGCCTCAAGATGTTTGTCGACCAGGACGGCCTGGCCGACTACGGCGGCATGATCGCCATGTCCCTCGTCGCCCTGCTGCCCGTGCTGCTGTTCTTCCTCGCCTTCCAGCGGTACCTGATCGACGGTATGGCCACCTCCGGACTGAAGGGCTGACCGCCGTGGGCCGCCGCACAGTGCAGTCCGCGGACCAGCAGTCCGCGTTCCGGGCCGGATTCGGCGTCTTCGCCGAGTGCCTGCTCACCGGGGTGTGGGTGGCGCTGGCCGCGCTGCCCCTGCTCACCCTGCCCGCCGCACTCGCCGCCGGAGCCGCCCACCTGCGGCGCCACCTCGCCGACGAGCCCGCCACCTGGCGGGAGTTCACCGCCGATCTGCGCGACGCGGCCCGCTGTGGCTGGCTGGTGGGGCTGGCCGCGCTGGCGGCGCTCGGGCTGCTGTGGGTGGATCTCACCGTCGTACGGGCCGGGCTGCCGGGCGGCCCGGTCGTCGCGGCGGTGGGCGTGCTCGCCGTACTCGGCGCGGCCGTCGCGACGCTGCGGGCGGCCGTACGGTGGCGGCCCGGCTCGGCGTGGCGGCCGCTGCTCGCCGACGCGGGGCAGCGCACCCTGCTCGACCCCGCCGGGTCGCTGCTGCTCGTCTGCGGGCTCGGCGTCGTGGCGGCGTCGGCGTGGCTCGCGCTGCCGCTGGCCGGTCCCGCGCTCGGCATCGTCGTCGCGGCGGCGCTCGCCGTCGAGTGGCGCCACGCCCCGCACTGAGCTGACCTGTTCCCACCTGTTCCACCTATTCCACTGGCTCGCGGCGCTCGCCGCCGAGCCTTCCTCCGCCCTGCCCGAGCAACCCGAAGGAACCCCAAGCAAGCCCAAGGGAAGGAACGAACGACGATGTCCCCGATCCCCCGCAGAACCCTGCTCAAAGCCGCCGCCGTGACCGGTGCCGCCGCCTCGTCCAGCTGGGCACTTGGCCAGGCCAGCGCCCAGGCCGCCCCCGCCGCCGCTCCCCGCGCCGACGGCCCCGTGACCATCGGCTGGCTGGAAGACGGCGGCCTCGGCGCCGCCCTCGGCTCCACCTTCGGCGTGCCCTGGCCGCAGGGCACCCACGCCGCCGGCACCGCGTTCGCCCTGGCCACCGCCGACGGCGATGACGTCCCCGTACAGACCTGGCCCACCGCCTACTGGCCGGACGGCACCCTCAAGTGGACCGCCCACGCGGTCGCCCCCGAAGGTGCCGCGGCCGACACCTTCACCCTCACCCCCGGCAGCACCCCGGCCGGGGGCAAGAAGAAGGTCACCGTCCGTCGTTCCGGCGGCGGGCGCATCACCGTCGACACCGGGACCATCACCGCGGCCATCGGCACCCGCGGCGGCAAGCTGGTCCAGTCCGTGACCCGCGACGGCCGGAAGATCGCCACCGACGGCCGCCTCGTCCTCCTGCGCCAGGGAGACCTCGACGACAGCGACCAGGGCAGCGCCAAGTGGGAGCGGTTCGACGGCGAGATCGGCGAGGCGAAGGTCGAGCAGGCGGGACCGGTACGCGCGGTCATCCGCATCGACGGCAAACACCGCAGGGGCAGGCGCCGTTGGCTGCCCTTCAGCGTCCGGCTCTACTTCTACGCGGGCTCCGAGTCCTTCCGTATGGTGCACACGCTCACGTACGACGGCGAACAGACCGCGGGCCGCACCAGAGGCGACTTCATCCGTGGCCTCGGCGTCCGCTTCACCGTCCCGATGCGCGACGAGACCTACGACCGGCACATCCGCGTCGGCGGTGAAGGCACCGGCATGCTCGTCGAGGCCGTCAAGGGCATCACCGGACTGCGCCGCGACCCGGGCGAAACCGTCCGTACCGCGCAGGTCAAGGGCACCAAACTGCCCGACCCCAGCACCTGGGACCAGCGCGTCACCTCGCGCCTGCACTACATCCCCGAGTGGGGCGACTACACCCTGACCCAGCTGTCCGCCGACGGCTTCGGCGTGCGCAAGCGCACCAAGGAGGGCCACGGCTGGATACCCGCCGGAGGCGGACGCCGAGCCTCCGGCTTCGGCTATGTGGGCGGAGTTTCCGGCGGCCTCTCCTTCGGGCTGCGCGACTTCTGGCGCAAGTTCCCCGCCCAGCTCGACATTCGGGGCGCACAGACCCGCGAGGCCGAGGTCACCCTGTGGCTGTGGTCGCCCGAAGCCCAGCCGATGGACCTGCGCTTCTACCACGACGGCATGGACCAGGACACCCACCCCGAGCAACTCGAAGGCCTCAATATCACCTACGAGGACTACGAGCCCGAGTTCGGCACCCCCTACGGCATCGCCCGCACCAGCGAGCTGATGTTCTGGGCCAACGACACCACTCCCCAGGCTGCCGAACTCGCCCGCCAGGCCCAGGCCGCCGAAACCCCGCCCCAGCTCGCCGCCCCACCTGAACACCTCGCGGCAGCCAAGGTGTTCGGAGGGCTCTTCGCCCCCGTCGACCGCTCCACCGCACCCAAGAAGAAGATCGAGGACCACCTCGACTTCCTCTTCACCTACTACAAGGACCAGGTGGAGCAGCGCCGTTGGTACGGCTTCTGGGACTACGGCGACATCATGCACACCTACGACACCGACCGCCGCCAGTGGCGCTACGACGTCGGCGGCTACGCCTGGGACAACTCCGAACTCTCGCCTGACCTGTGGCTCTGGTACGCCTATCTGCGCTCCGGCCGCGCCGACATCTTCCGTTTCGCCGAGGCCATGACCCGCCACACCGGCGAAGTCGACGTCTACCACCTCGGCAAGTGGGCGGGCCTCGGCACCCGGCACGGCGTGCAGCACTTCGCGGACAGCGCCAAGCAACAGCGCATCTCCACCGCCGTCTACCGACGCCCGTACTACTTCCTCACGGCCGACGAGCGGGTCGGCGACCTCATGCACTCCCTGGTCGACTCCGACGAGACCTTCCTCGCCCTCGACCCCATCCGCAAGATCCGCAAGGAGCCGTACGAGCCCGACCGAAACGCCCTGTCCATCGGCTTCGGCACGGACTGGAGCGGTCTCGCGGCGGCCTGGCTGACCGAGTGGGAACGCAAGGGACCGAAGGCGAAGAAGGCGAAGGGCCGGCTGCTCGGCACCATGGAGACCATCGCGGCCCAGCCCAACGGCTTCGTCCAGGGCACCGCGCTGTACGACCTCGACACCGGCCGCTTCGCGATCGCCGACGAACCGGCGGTCGGCGTCTCGCACCTGTCGGCGATGTTCGGCCTGGTCGAGATCAACGCCGAGCTCATCGCCATGGTCGACGTGCCCCGCTTCAAGGAGGCCTGGCTGGACTACTGCCGCTACTACAGCGCCACCAAGGCCGAACAGGCCGAGCGCTACGGCAAGAACTTCGGCACCCTGCTGCTCTTCCAGGGCCACTCACGCCAGGACGCGTACGCGGCCGTCCAACTCGGCGACGACAAGCTGGCCGCCCGGGCCTGGAGCAAGTTCTACGACGGCGACCCCTGGGACTACCGCGAGTCCGACCCGTGGGACACCGAGAAGATCGAGGGTCCCGTCGCTCTGGTCCCCGGCAGCGACGCCCCCTGGGTCGGCACCAACACCACGGCCCTGTACGGCCTCGCCGCGATCCAGAACCTCGCCCTGGTGGGCGACAAGATCCCGAACTGACCAGGGAGACGACCGATGAGACGACGCATGAGACGACGCACCCCCGCGGCCGCACTGCTCGCGGCCCTGACCATCCTGGGCACGCTCGCCACCGTCCCCGCGCAGGCAACGCCCCTCGCTCAGCCACCCGGCCACGGAAAGGGCCGCCCGCTGGAGAACTGCACCAGAACCACCCCCATCCGCTGCCACTTCGACGTCGAACCCGGCACCTACGACGTCACGGTCCAACTCGGTGGCCGCAGAGCGGGCAGCACCGCCATCACCGCCGAGACGCACCGCACCCTGCTCGCCGAGACCGCGACCAGAGCCGGTGAGCGGCTGCGACGCACCTTCACCATCGATGTCCGTACGCCCGAAGGTGAGCCGACGGGACCCGACGGCACCCCAGGCCTCGACCTTGTCTTCTCCGGCGACGCACCCCGCCTCACCGGCCTCAAGGTCGCGCCCGCCCGGCAGGCCCGCCAGCTCCTCCTGATCGGCGACTCGACCTCCTGCGATCAGCCCGAGGCCCCGTACTCCGGCTGGGGCCAGCAGCTGCCGCAGTACCTGGAACGCGGCCTCTCCGTGGCCAACCAGGCCGACTCCGGGGAGAGCACGGTCAGCTATCTCGCCAACCCCGCGCTCTTCGCGACCGTACGCGGCAAAATCCGCGAGGACGACCTGGTGCTCATCCAACTCGCCCACAACGACAAGCAGACCGACGCGGCGACCTACCGCGCGAACCTCACGGCACTGGTGGAGGGTGTACGCGCGGAGGGCGGCCGCCCTGTCATCGCCACGCCCATCGTGCGCCGCTGGTTCACCGCGGACGGCACCCTCGACAACGACATCGCCCTGATCGTCAACGGTCTCGGTGTGAACCTCCCCGCGGAGGCCCGCGCCATGGCGGCGTCACTCGGCACGCCGTTGGTCGACATGACGGCGCTCACCAAGGCACGGGTCGAGCAACTCGGCCCCGACGCGTCCAAGGCGCTGTATCTGACCGACGAGAAGCGCGACAACACGCACACGTCGCTCCGGGGCGCGACGGAGTACGCCGCCCTGGCCATCGGCGAACTACGCGCCCAGGGACTCGTGGACTGACCCGACGCCGCTGACCTGACGCCGCTGACCCGAGGGGCGGGCCCGGACATCCAGCCGGGCCCGCCCCCAACGGAGAACCATGTCCCACCACTCCACCCCATCGGTCCCGTCCGTCACCTTGATCTCCGACACCCCACTCGACGCGACGGCCCTGTACTTCGTGTCGTACGACGGCCTGGTCAACAACAACTCCTTCCAGAAGAACGGCATCCTGACCCACCGGGGACACCAGTACGCCGCCTGGTACACCGCCGACCGCAGCGCCACCGTGGCCCGGCGCGCCCTGCCCGACGGGCCGTGGCAGCGGGTCGCCCTGCCGCACCGGCTGCGCTACGACGACTCCCACAACGTCATCTGCCTCGGCGTCTCCCCGGACGACGGCCGCCTCCATCTCCTCATGGACGCGCACAGCGACGCCTTCTTCTCCGTCACGTCCGAACCGGGCCTTACGGACGCTCCCCAGACCCGCGCCTGGACGGCGGCCCGCTTCGGCGACGTACAGCGGACCCTCGGCGGTGCCACCCTGACCGACCAGTTCACCTATCCGCAGTTCCTCATCGCCCCGGACTGCGCCCTGCAACTGCTCTACCGCAGCGGTGTGTCGGGTGACGGACAGGCCGCACTCGCCGAGTACGCCGACGGACGCTGGACCGACCTCGGTGCGATCTCCGCCTCCACCGGCACCTACACCACCGCACACGGCACCTCCACCGCACGCAGCATGTACGTACACGGCTGCGACTACGGGCCCGACGGCACCCTGCATGTCTTCTTCACCTGGCGTGAACAGCACGCGGCCGTGATGCGAGCGCCAGGCGGCATCGCCAACCACGACCTGTGCTACGTCACCAGCCCCGACCACGGCCGCACCTGGAAGGACACCGAGCACACCGTCGCCGCCACCGGCACCGGCGACCTCGTATCCGTCGCCGACACCGGCACGATCGTCGTGCCGCTCGCCCCCGACCACGCCCTGATGAACCAGGAGAGCCAGGCCGTCGACTCCCAGGGCCGCCCGCACGCCCTGTGGTCCTACGTCCCGCCACGCCTCGCCCCGTACGTCACCGACTACGCCGCCGACCGTGCCGCGCACGCCCGCGTCTTTCACACACACCGTGCGACGGACGGGCGGTGGCACACGACCGAGCTGCCCGAGCCGCCACGCTCCACCCAGCGCACCCGCCTGGTGTTCGACCGCCACGACCACGCGTACGCCGTCCTGCCCAAGGGCACGATCGTCGCCGCGTCGGCCGCATCCGCCTGGCGCGACTGGCGGGTCGTGTACGACGGGACGGACCTGCGCGCGTTCGGAGAGGTCGTCGTCGACGAACTCCGGCTGAAGGAGGGGGAGGACGGGAAGGAGGGGAAGGAGGGGAAGGAGGGGACGGTCCTCTCCGTGCTCTACCAGCAGACGTCCAGCGGTACGACGCCCTCACCGATCAGGGTCGCCGACTTCGCCCTGCCGGACGGCTGACCCGCCCGAGGCCCGACGCCCGACGCCCGTCACCCGACGTGCCGGACCGCCAGCCGTGGCGTGAAGTCGACGCGGGTACGCGCGCCGTCGCCGGACCACCGCACCTCCACGGCATCGGCGGACGCCGACTCCACGACCGCCACGGTGGTCACCTCCGACGGCGGGCGCGCGCCCTCCCCGGTGAGGGCCGCCAGCGCCACCACCACGCCGTCGGACCCGGTGAGGCTGGCGGTCAGACGCGGCACCGTCGCCCAGCGCGTGAACGCCGTTCCCCCCGGCGCCCGCAGGATCTCCGGGCCGCTGGAATCCCACCCGTACAACCCCACCAGCACCGACACCAGCGGTTCATCCGGCCCCGTCGCCCAGCCCGAGAGCCGCACCCGCGACCCACCGAGCGGGGCCCCCACCACGCGGTGCACGCGCAGCTCCCAGCACCCGCGCACCACCGTCATGCTGTCCACGCGCAGCCCCGGCACCATCGGCGGCCCCGACGGGAACACCGGCCGGTGCGCGGAGGCCGCCCACGCCACGCCGTCACCGTGCCCGGCACCCAGCGGGCGAATCCGGCAGCGTAGAGACTGCACACCGTCCACCTCCAACGCCACGTGATTGTCCGGGGTGTTGGTGGGGGCGGAAGGGCCGGTGCGGGTCGAGTACGCGAAGCGCCCGTACAGCGGATCGTGCAGGTGCGCGATGTTCCCCTCGTGCGGGCGGATGTCGTCGCTGCCGTGGTTGTGCAGGCGGGCGATGCCGTCGGCGGCCGTGGTGTGGATGAGGAGTCCGGGCGCGGGGAGCGCCAGCACCCGGTCCTCGGTCTCCGTCGGAGCGGGCTCTTCCGTGGCCGTCCACAGCGGGTCGTCCGCGGGGGCCAGCAGCGCCACGAACGCCTTCGACGCCCAGTACGGCGACGCTGGACCCGAATACGGTTGCAGGCTCGCCTCATGCGGACCGTGCCAGCCGAGCGTGAGCAGCCCGTCGCCGTCCACGGCACCCCGGTCGATGAAGTAGCGCAGACAACCGCTGAGGATACGGCGCGAGGCGCCCGGCGACAGCGGCGTATGGCCGGTCAGCGCGCCCGCCGCCACCGCCGCGCCCGCCGCGAACCGGTACGTCAGGGAGCGCCCGAAGTGCACCGGGCCACCGTCGCCGCCGAACAGCGACGCGAAACCGTCGAGGTGGGCGGCCAGGCGCGGCCCGTACACATCGAGGAGATGCTGGTCGGCGGCGAGGTGGGCGTGCAGGACCGGGTAGAGGTGCAGGGCCCAGCCGTTGTAGTGGTCAAAGGCCCGGCCGTCCCCGTCCGCGTACCAGCCGTCCCCGCGATACCAGCTCTCCAGCAGGCCAAGGCCGCGCTCGATCGCCCGGGCCGTCTCGGCGTCGCCGCGCCCCACCGACTCCAGGAAGCCCGCGACCGTGAGCGGGAAGAGATACCAGTTGTTCGGCGCCGGGGTATGCCGCAGCGCGCCGCGCAACCAGGCCTCGGCGCCTTCGCGTACGGCGTCGTCGAGCCGGTCCCACAGCCACGGCCTGCTCAGCCGCAGCCCGAGCGCCACGGACGCGGACTCCACCATCGGCTGGCCCCGCACATGGTGGTCGAGGATCAGCGGCCACGACTCGGCGTCCGGGCGCCCCGGCGTACGGGTGCCCGCCGCGAGGCCCTCCGCGTACCGTCCGAGCAGACCGTGCGGGTCCTCGCCCCCGGCGCCCGCGACGCGTGTCGACGCCGCGAGAAACGTACGGGCGAAACCCTCCAGGCCATCCGAGCGGACCCCGGAAACCGAGGACCGCCCCGGCAGGTCGAGCAGGGCACCCCCTGGACTCGCCCACCGCCAGGCAGCGTCGACGAGCTGGTCGGCCGTGGCCTCCCAGTGGGCACGGACCCAGCCGGTGTGCGGGCTGAGCGCGCGGTCCTCGGCGGGGAGTTCCAGGGGGCCGCGGCTCACGCGTGCTCTGCCTCTCCCTGGCCGGTCTCCGTGAAGGTGAACGCGAACTCAGCCGGGCTCGCGTGCAGTTCGTACGACGGCAGCACGCCGGGCCCGCACGACTGCGAGCCGATGCCATGCTGCCGGTGGTCCAGGTTCACCCACAGCGTGTCGCCGGGCGTGAGGTCCGTCAGATGCCTGGCCGCGTCCAGCTGCTCGGTGGTCCAGCGGCGCGCCGTGAGCCAGAACTCCGGTGCCCCCTCCACTCGCAGACCACCCAACTCGGCCCACCGCACGTCCGCCCGCGCCCCGTTCTCCTGGGGGCGGACGTACGGCGTCTGCAACTGAGGCACCCGCGCCTCCCACTGACCGACGCGCGACGCGGCGACCGTGTCCGGGTACGCCTCACCGGGGCCACCCCCGTACCAGCGCACCGCGTCGCCCGCGCCGGGCAGCCCGAGCCGGACACCGAGCCGGGGCAGCGGAACCTGCCAGTCACCCTCGGGCGTCACGGACACCGCCAGGTGCAGCCGCGTCCCGTCGGAGGTCCAGCGGTAGACCGCGCGCAGCCCAAGATCGCGCCCCGCGGGTGCCACCCGGGTGCGGACGGTCAGCCCGTCACCGACCTCGACGGTGTCCAGGCGGTGCCGCATCCGGTGCAGGCCCAGTTCACGCCAGAGCGGGCCGTGGCGTAGGTCGGGCTGCCAGGGGGCTCCGTTGTCGTTGTCGGTCGGAGCGCGCCACACATCCAGCCGCAGGTCGCTCACCTCGACGGCGCCGAGGGAGCACAGGGCGCCGGTACGGGCATCGAAGACGGCCGGACCGAGGCCGATATGTCCGAGGCCGATACGTCCGTGGCCGATGCGGCCGTCGCCGGGCACCGGCTGGGCGCCCACTGGCACCGGCGCTAGCACACGCGGCGCGGCGGGAAACTGTGCCCAGGCCACCTCATGCCCGGCGGCCGCCCACGCGGTGTCCCCGGCGAGCACCGCGCGCACCACCCAGTGCGCTTCGCCGCCCTGCCCCCGCGCCGCCACCGACACCACGGGCAGCTTGACCTCGGCGCTCTCACCCGGCCCGAGGGCGGGCACGGCCAGCGGGCCCGAGTCGACGCTCACGCCCTCGACGTCGTACGACCAGGTGAACGTCAGAGCGGACAGGTCCGCGAAGTCATACCCGTTGGTGACCGTCAGCCGCTCCTGCACGCTGCCGTCGCCGTCGCCATCGCCTTCGCCGTCGCCTTCGATGCGGACGGGCTCGACGACCTTCTTGTACTCGATCAGGCCGGGCGACGGGGTGCGGTCAGGGAAGAGCAGGCCGTCGCAGACGAAGTTCGCGTCGTGCAGTTCCTCGCCGAAGTCGCCGCCGTAGGCGTAGCCGTAGCGCTCGTCCCGGATGCCATGGTCGATCCACTCCCAGACGAAGCCGCCCTGGAGCCGGTCGTACGTCTCGAAGAGCCGCTGGTAGTCGGCGAGGCCGCCGGGACCGTTGCCCATGGCGTGCGCGTACTCGCAGAGCAGGAAGGGCAGTTGACGTCGTCGTTCGGTACCGCCGTCGAGGCCCTGGCCGATCCGTTCCACCTCAGCGTGCGGTGCGTACATGCGGGAGTACACGTCGGTGTCGCGGCAGTCGCGGTCGCCCTCGTAGTGCAGCAGCCGGGAGGGGTCGCGGTCGCGGACCCACTGGGCCATGGCGATCAGACCCCGGCCGGTGCCGCACTCGTTGCCGAGGGACCACAGGATCACGCTGGGGTGGTTCTTGTCGCGCTCGACCATACGGGCCGCGCGGTCGAGGAGCGCCGGGGTCCAGCGGTCGTCGTCCACGGGGTTGTCGCGCCAGCCCTGCTCGATGAAGCCGTGCGTCTCCAGGTCACACTCGTCGATCACCCACAGGCCGTACTGGTCGCAGAGGTCGAGGAAGGCGGGATGCGGCGGATAGTGGGAGGTGCGCACGGCGTTGATGTTGTGCCGCTTCATCAGGAGTACGTCGGCGCGCATGGTGTCCAGGTCCAAGGTCCTGCCGGTCTCGGGGTGGAACTCGTGCCGGTTGACGCCCTTGAACAGCACCGCGGTGCCGTTGACCTTGATCAGGCCGTCCTCCAGGGCCACGGTACGGAACCCGATCCGCAGCGGCACCCGATCGGCCCCGGTCGTCAACTCACCGTCGTACAGGCGAGGAAGCTCAGCCGACCACGGCTCGACGGGCACGGTCACCGACGCGCCCGTGGCCACGTCGAGTCCGAGCTCGGGCACCGTGACGCGGCCCGGCGCGTCCGTGTCGACACGCAGGGTGCCGGTGCCGTCTCGATGGTCGTACGACGCGTGCACGAAGAAGTCCCGGGTAGCGCCCTCGGGTTGGTGGACGAGTGTGACATCGCGGAAGATGCCGGGCAGCCACCACTGGTCCTGGTCCTCCAGATACGACCCGGCCGACCACTGGTGAACCCGTACGGCCAGGACGTTCCCGGTGGGCTTGAGGAGGGACCCGACGGCGAACTCGTGGGGCAGCCGGGAGCCCTGGAAGGCGCCAAGCTCCCGCCCGTTGAGCCACACCTTCGCACAGGACTCCACCCCCTCGAAGCGGAGCACCGCCCCGCCCCCTGCGGGCCAGTCGCCGGGCAGGTCGAAGAGCCGCAGATGGTCGCCGGTGGGGTTCTCGGACGGCACGCGCGGCGGGTCGACGGGGAACGGGTAGAGGTGATTGGTGTAGAGGGGCGCACCGTGTCCCTGGAGCCCCCAGTGGCCCGGCACCGCCACCTCCGCCCAGGCGGACGCGTCGAAGCCGACGGCGGCGAACGCCTCATCGTGCTGGTCAACAGCCTCCGACAGGCGAAGGCGCCAGAGGCCGTTCAGCGACAGAGCGGTGGCCGCCTCGCGGTGGGCGGACGGCGGCAACACGCCCTGGGAGAGGGCCGGATCCTCGACGTACGCGAAAGACATCGTGCTCCTAGTGCAGTTAGGTCAGCTAAGTCAGCTAAGTCAGCTAAGTCAGCTAAGTCAGCCAGTTCAGTGAGTTCAGCCCTTGATGCCCGTCTGCGCGATCCCCTGCACCAGCCAGCGCTGGAGGAAGAGGAACACGAACAGCAGGGGCAGAAGGGAAACCGCGGTGGCCATGAAGATCAGATGGAAGTTGACGGTCTGGTTGGTCATATACGCGGAGAGCGCCACCTGTACGGTCCACGCCTCCTGGTCCTGCCCGATGACCAGCGGCCACAGGAAGGCGTTCCAGCCGCTGATGAACGTGATGGTCGCGATGGCGGCGAAGAAGTTCAGCGAGTTCGGCACGACGACACGCCAGTACGAGCCCCAATAGCTCAGCCCGTCGACGCGCGCCGCCTCCTCCAGTTCCCTGGGGAAGCCCAGGAAGTACTGGCGGAACAGGAAGCAGGTGAAGCCACTGAACAGGCCCGGAACGATCAGCCCCTGGAAGCTGGACACCCAGCCGAGCGACGAGACGAGCACAAAGCTGGGCACGAAGGTCACGGCCGTCGGGACCATCAGCGTCACCAGGACCACGTAGAAGACCTTGTTGGCGTGTCGGTACGGGATACGGGCGAGGCCGTAGCCCGCGAGGGAACACACGAACAGGGTGCCGATGGTGTGCGCGACGCCCACGACAGTGGAGTTCCACAGGGCGCGGCCGAACGGCACCGTCTCGTCGCCGAACAGCTCGGTGACATTGCCCCACTGGAGATCGGTGGGAAAGAACTGCCAGTTCTCGCCGGTGATCTCGGCGTCCGTGGACAGCGCGTTGCGGACGATCAGATAGAAGGGGACGAGGAAGAGCAGGGCGCAGACACCTACGGCCAGATACAGCCCCGCGCTGCCCGAAGCGCGTTGCCTCGCGCGGACACGACCCTCGTCGCTCAGGTGAACGCGGCTCACTTGCCCCCCTTGGCCGTGTACTCCTCATCGCCGCGCCCGAACCCCATGATCTTGCCCTGGAGGAGCGTCACCGCACAGATCAGGGCCGTCAGGATCATCGCGCCCGCGCTGCCGCGCCCGTAGTCCTGGTTCTCGCCGAGCGCCGTGTAGTACAGGTCGACCAGGGGCGGCTGTCCCCAGGTGGCCTTGGGGAGGAGATTGAAGAACTCGTCGAAGGCCTGGTACGCGGCGATCAGCAACAGCAGCACCACCGCCGTGGACGTGGCCCGCAGTTGCGGCAGCGTGATGTACCGAAACGTCTGCCAGCCGGACTTGGCCCCGTCGATGGCCGCCGCCTCGTACAGCTCCCTCGGGATGTTCTGCAGTGCCGCCAGGAAGAGGATCATGAAGAACCCGGACTGAAGCCACAGCCGGACGGTCACGATCACCAGCCAGTACCAGGGCGGGTGGGGGTCGGCGAGCCAGGCGATGGTGTCCACGCCGAACCAGCCGAGGACCGTGTTCATCAGGCCGAACCGCACCCCGCTGAAGATGGACATCTTCCAGATGAGGGAGGCCGCGACGAAACTGCACGCCGTGGGCAGGAAGAACACGGACCGGAAGAAGGCCCGCATGAACCGCAGCCGGTTCACCATCAGCGCGAGGGCGAGCGAGAACGCCCAGGTCACCGGGACGACGATGGCTGCGAAGACCGTGAAGGTGCCCAGGCTCTTGACGAAGCCACCGCTGGTCAGCATCTGGACGTAGTTGTCCCAGCCGACGAACTCGCTGGGCGTGACCGTGGAACGGGCCTCGAAGAAGCTGAGCCAGGCACTCCAGACGATGGGCACGTACACGAAGATCACCAGGCCCACCAGGAACGGCCCGGTGAACAGCCAGAAGTGGAGCGTGGGGCCCCGCACACCACGTACGCGACGTATGCCAGGCGCGCCACGGGGGGAGGTCGGGGTGGACATCGCGGAGCCCGCCCTATCCGAAGAGGGACGTGAGCTCGCGGTTCACCGTCTTGTCGCACTTGTCGAGCGCGGCTTCGGGCGCCATCCCGCTGCGTACGGCGTCGGCGATGACCTTCTCGACGGCGGTGATCATGGCCTGCGTCCAGTGCGGGTTGTCGAACCGCCCGTATTTCCCGGCCAGTTCGACGCCCTCGGCGGCGAGTCCCGTCTTCAGCTTGTCGGCCTTCGCGGCGATCGACTTGCGCGGCGGGATGTGGAAGCCGTAGTTGAGCGCCCAGTCCTCCTGGTACTCGGTCTGGTCGATCCACAGCCACTTCACGTACTCCTTGGCCAGGTCCACGTCCTTGGCCTTGGCGCTGACGAACATGGACCAGCCACCGTTGATCAGTGACGGTCCGCCCGCGTCGGCGCACTGGGGGAAGGGGATGATCCCGATGTCGTCGCCGTGCGCCTTCTGCATGGCGGGCATGGCCCACATGCCGCACCACTGCATCGCGGCCAGGCCCTGGTTGAAGGCTGACGGGTCCCAGTAGTCCGCCGGGGCGTCCAGGAGGAGACTGCCGCTCTTGAAGAGTGTGCGCATGGTGCCGAGCGTCGCGGCGAACGCGTCGGTGTGGTAGGCGATCTCGTTCTTCTCGGTGAGCAGGTCGGCGCCGGAGCCCCAGATCAGCGGGCGGGCGACATCGACCAGGTTGTTGCCGAGGAAGAGGCCCTTCACCTTGTCGGTCGTGAGCTTCCTGGACGCCTCGACCAGCTCGTCCAGCGTGCCGGGAGGCTTCAGGCCCGCCTTGTCGAGCAGGGACTTACGGTAGTAGAGGAACTTCGGGTCGTCGATCATCCGGACGCCCCAGATCTTCCCGTCCATGGTGTGCGACGTCAGGTCGGCCTCGACGAAGTCGTCCTTGACGGGCTCGATGATGTCGTCGAGCGGCACGATCTGCTCGGCCTTCACCAGCTGTATCTGCGGGTGGAACTCGAACACATCCGGCGCGTCCGAGGACAGCAACGCCGAGAAGAGCTTGCTCTCGAAGTTGGACCCGGTGATCCACTGGGTGCGCACATCAGCCTTGCCGAACGCCTTGGCGTACCGCTTGATCGCCTGCTGGGTCCCCTCCTCGCCGTAGGCGTGGAAGTACTGCGTGAGGTCGCCCGAACCACCGCCCCCGCGACCGGTGTTGGACCCGCAGGCGCCGAGCGCGCCGAGGGCGGCGAGCCCGCCAGCGGCCCGGAGGAAGGCGCGGCGGTCGAAGGAGCTACGTGGGGGCATCGTGACGTCCTTGTCTTGAGGCGAGCGAACCATGGACTGTGCGTGATTACGGAAGCTGTTCGGGATGCCGAATGCACTGATACGCAGAGGGATTCGGTATCCCGAAGGGCAGGGACCGGCGGGAACTACCGGCGGCTCCTGGCCAGGGGGGTGCGGACATGCGTCAGGGCGCCTTCGAGCGCGAACGTCGCCGCGCCGAGACATACCGGGTCAGTCGGGATGGGCGAGAGGACGATCTCCGTGGCGGCGAGCGGCCGCCGCAGGGCGTGCCGGGCCACCGCCTCGCGTACCGCGTCGAGTAGCGGCTCGCCGAGCCGGGCGGCGACCCAGCTGCTCAGGATGATCACCTCGGGGTTGAGCAGGTTCACCAGATTGGCCAGGGCCGCGCCCAGATAGCGGGCGGTGTGCCCAAGCGTCGCGACGGCCACCGGGTCGCCGTCGGCGACGGCGCGGGCCAGCGCGTCGATGGCCGCCGTCTGGTCGTCCCCAGACCGCGACAGCGCGCTGTCCGGATGCAGCTCCCGCAGACTGCGCATGATGCCGGGCGCCCCGACGTACGTCTCCACACAGCCGCGGCCGCCACAGTGACAACGCCGCCCGTCGAGGACCAGCGTGGTGTGCCCCCACTCGCCCGCGCTGTTACTGACCCCGCGATGCAGCGCCCCGCCCAGGGCGAGCCCGGCGCCCACGCCCGTGCCGAGATTGACGACCACCGCGTCACTCCGGCCGCGCGCCGCCCCGAACCACAGCTCCGCCGCCGTGCAGGCGTGCAGCGGATTGTCGAGGTACAGCGGATGGGCGAGCTGACCCGACAGGGCGTCGAGCAGCGGCACATCATGCCAGTCCCAGTTCGGCGCGTACACCGACAGACCGCCCTCTCGGTCCACCTGCCCCGGAACGCTCACCCCCACCCCGAGCACCCGGTGGCCGTCGGCCAGCTCCGCCGTCACCGCGTGGACGCCCGCCACGACCAGGGCGACGACCTCCTCGGGACCGCGCGCCCCGGGCCGCACCCGCTCCTCGGAGCGAGCGACGACGTTCAACCCCAGGTCGAACAGCTCGACATGGACGTACGTCTCGGCGATGTCGACGCCGACGAGCGCCCCGCCCTCGGTGTTGAGGGCGACCAGGCCCCGTGGCCGCCCGCCCCCGGAGTCCACGAAGCCGACCTCCGTAACCAGACCCAGCTCGACCAACTCCCCGACGAGGGTGGCCACCGTGGCCGAGCTCAGCCCGGTCGCCGCCGCCAACTCCTGCCGGGACGCGGGGGAGTGGGCGATGAACTGGCGCAGGACCTGGTAGCGGTTGGAGGTACGGATGTCACGCGACGTGCGCTTCACGGGGAGACCCCCTGACCTTGGCGATGCGCGCAGGCTACGAGTTCGCACACACTTCTACAAGGGGTTAGGAAAGGGGTTGTTGAAAGTGAGGACCACTTCAAGAGAGCGCGGCCCGTGCACCCCCTCCACCCGGTCCAGCTCGATATCGCTGGTCGCCGACGGGCCGGAGATCCAGGTCAACGGGCGTGTCGGGTCCAGGCGTTCAAGAGCCTGCGGGACAGCGGAGACCACCTGGTCGGGGACCCGCACCACACAGATGTGGTGGTCGGGGACCAGGGTGATACGGCGACGGCCCTGGTCCAGGCTTCCGTCCAGCACGATCGTGCCTGTCTCGGCGATCGCCACCGCGCACGCGGTGATCACACTGTCGACCCGGTCAAGTTCCGTAAGGCTGCTGTCCGCTCGGTCCGGGACGCGCTCAGCATTGGTCGCCGAGAGCCAGTCGGGGTCCAGACCCGAGGGGACGAGCAGGGTCTTCGCGCCCCGCGCGGCCACCATCCCGGCGACCACCGCCGGAAGATCCGCCGCCGCGCAGCGGTGCACGATCGCGCGGTAGTCCGCCAGGTTCACCGCGAGCAGGTCCACCGTCTGCTCGACGCTCCGGTCGCCGTGCTCAGCGACGTAGGCGCGCGCGACCGCCCCCTCATACGGCGTGCCGTCGTCCCGTGGTACGTCGGCGAGCGCGCGCCGCACCCGCCCCAGAACCCGCTCCCTGCTGCTCACTCGGTCCACTCGATCCACTCGGTTCACTGGGCTCCGCCCTCTCCGCCCTTCGTACGCTGCCACCAGTCGCGGAACGACTCCGCGGGCACCGGCGGCAGATCCCGGGTCGCGCTCCACGCCCTGCCGGGGCCGGGCAGCGACCGCGGATGCAGCCGACGCGTACGCGAAGCGACCCGTTGACCGGCGCGCAGGGCCCCCGGTCGGCTGAATGCCCAGCGTGCCGCCCGCATGGCGACCCGCTCGGCGCCGTGCCCTTTCGCTGGCCTCAGCACGACCTTGCTCCCGTCGCGTGTCACCGGCCCGCCCTGGACCACCCGTTCACGCAGATGGACGAGCACTTCGGGGATGTCGATGGCGACCGGGCACACGTCGTAGCAGGCCCCGCACAGCGAGGAGGCGTACGGCAGCGAGGCGTCGACCGCGCTGCCCGTGCCCCGTAGCTGAGGGCTCAGGATCGCCCCGATCGGGCCCGGGTAGACCGAACCGTAGGCGTGGCCGCCAGCACGCTCGTACACCGGGCAGACATTGAGACACGCCGAGCACCGGATGCAGCGCAACGCCTGGCGGCCCACCTCGTCGGCGAGCGTGTCGCTGCGCCCATTGTCCAGCAGCACCAGATGGAACGCGCGGGGTCCGTCGCCATCCGTCGTACCGGTCCACATCGAGGTGTACGGGTTCATCCGCTCGGCCGTCGACGAGCGTGGCAGCGTCTGCAGGAAGACCTCCAGGTCCCGCCAGGTCGGCACGATCTTCTCGATGCCGACGACCGAGATCAGCGTCTCGGGCAGGGTCAGGCACATCCGCCCGTTGCCCTCGGACTCCACGACCACCAGCGTCCCGGTCTCGGCCACCATGAAGTTGGCGCCGGAGATTCCCACCTTGGCCCGCAGGAACTTCTCCCGCAGGTGGAGCCTGGCCGCCTCGGCCAGCTCGGTCGGCGCATCGGTGAGGCCCTCAGGGGCGGGGCGGCCCCACGCGCCCATCTCCGAGCGGAAGATGTCCCGGATCTCGCCGCGATTGCGGTGGATGGCAGGAACGAGGATGTGCGACGGCCGGTCCTTGCCCAACTGCACGATCAGCTCGGCGAGATCCGTCTCGTACGCCCGGACGCCCACCGCCTCCAGCGCCTCGTTGAGACCGATCTCCTGGGTGGCCATCGACTTGACCTTGACGACCTCCGACTCACCCGTTTCCTGGACGAGCCGGGCCACGATCCGGTTGGCCTCGTCGCCGTCAGCGGCCCAGTGGACCGTGCCGCCCGCCGTCGTCACCGACGCCTCCAATTCCACGAGGTAGCGGTCGAGATGGCGGAGCGTATGGTCCTTGATCTGCTTCCCGGCCTCCCTCAGCTCCGCCCAGTCGGAGAGCTCGGCGACGGCGTCGGCTCGCTTGGCGCGGATGGTGTGGGTGGCGTGGCGGAGGTTGCCGCGCAGGGTGGGGTTGTTGACGGCGTTGTGCGCGGCCTCCGGGAAGGCGGGCATCCCGACGAAGGTGCTGCCGCTCGTACGGCTGCCGCTCATACGGTGGGGTCCTCTTCTGTGCTGGCCAGGATCTCGGCGATATGGACGGGCCGGACGGCTGTCGCCAGCCGGGTCATGGTGCCGCCGATGTGCATCAGGCACGAGTTGTCGGCCGCGCACAGCACCTCGGCTCCCGTGGACTCGGCGTGGTGCACCTTATCCGCGCCCATCGCCGCTGAGACATCGGCGTTCTTCAGCGCGAAGGTGCCGCCGAAACCACAGCACTCCTCCGCACCCGGCAGCTCCACCAGCTCAAGCCCGCGCACGGCCTGGAGCAACCGCCGCGGCCGGTCGCCGAGCCCCAGTACGCGCAGCCCGTGACAGGTCGGGTGGTACGTCACCGTGTGCGGGTAGGAGGCGCCGACGTCCGTCACCCCCAGCACATCGACCAGAAACTCGGTGAGCTCGTACGTCTTGGGGATCACGGGCGCCAGGGCGGCGGAGAGACCGCCCCCGCGCCCCTCGGCCCGGGCCCGCTCACCCATCCGCGGATACAGCTCCCGCACCATCGCCGCACACGACGCGGACGGCGTCACGATCGCCTCGTACTCCCGGAAGACATCCGCGAAGCGGCGTGCGAGCGGCTCGGCCTCGTGCCGGTAGCCGGTGTTGTAGTGGGCCTGGCCACAGCAGGTCTGCGCCATCGGAAAGTCGACCTCGACGCCCAACCGGGCAAGGAGTCTCACCACGGCGCGGCCGGTGTCCGGATAGAGCGTGTCGTTGACACAGGTCAGGAACAGGGCGACACGCATCGCGGCTCCTTCGGATTGATCAGGTGGAAGGCAAGCATGGCCGATCTGCCGGTCACGCGAGGGCGAGCCGCTCCTCGGCCGCGCGCCACAGCGCGGCGCCGCCGCGCGGTACGTACCGCTCCAAAGGCTGAGTAAGAGCGAGCAGTTGACGCATCGACGCCCGGTCGCCGACCAGGCCGTGGGCCCGGGCCTGCACGAGGATATTGCCGAGCGCGGCGGCCTCGGCAGGACCCGCCACCACCGGGAGCCCGCAGGCGTCGGCGGTGAGCTGGCACAGCAGGGTATTGCGGGTGCCCCCGCCGACGAGGTGCACCACGTCGACGGGGTGATCGGCGAGCCGCCGCGCCTCCTGGATCGCCCGGCGGTGGGCCAGCGCGAGTGAGTCGAGGACGCAGCGGGTGACTTCAGCACGCGTCTCCGGCACCGGCTGGCCGGTGGCGCGACAGGCCTCCGCGATCCGCTCCGGCATCCGGCCGGGCGCGAGGAACGCCGCGTCACCCGCGTCCACGACCGACCGCAGCGCCACCACCGCGCTCGCCTCCCGCAGCAGCACACTCAGATCGGGGTTTTCCCAGGCCCGGAGGCACTCCTGGAGCAGCCACAGACCCATGATGTTCCGCAGGTAGCGGACGGTGCCGTCCAGGCCCAGCTCGTTGGTGAAGTTGGCGGCGCGGCTCTCCTCGGTGAGGAGGGGCGCGTCCAGCTCCAGGCCCGCCAGGGACCAGGTGCCGGTGGAGATGTACGCGAACCGCTCGCCCACGGCCGGTACGGCGGCCACGGCCGACGCGGTGTCGTGCGACCCGACCGCGGTCACCGGTACGGGACCGGTGAGCCCCGTCCGCTCCAGCACCTCCGCCCGCAGCAGCCCCGCCGGACCACCGGGCTGCCGCAACGGAGCGAACAGTTCCAGGTCGATACCGAGGCGCGCGGCGACGTCATGGGACCAGCCGCGCGTGCGCGGGTCGATGAGCTGGGTGGTGGAGGCGTTGGTGAGCTCGGTTCCTTGCTCGCCGGTAAGCCAGTACGACAGCAGGTCGGGGATGAGCAACAGCCGCTTGGCATAGTGGAGTTGCTGGGACGAACGTGCCGCTGTCAACTGGTACAGGGTGTTGAAGGGCGCGTACTGGAGGCCGGTCGCCGCGTACAGTTCGGCGGCCGGTACGTTCGCCCAGACCTTCTCCGCGACGCCCTCGGTACGGGGGTCGCGGTAGTGCACCGGGTTGCCGAGCAGCGCCCCGTCAGCGTCGAGGAGACCGTAGTCGACAGCCCAGCTGTCGACGCCGACGGAGTCGACCTGGCCCGCCGCCCGCAGTCCGTCGAGTACCCCGGTGTACAGCGCGAGGATGTCCCAGCGCAGCCCCTCCGGCACGCGGACGGGCCGGTTGGGGAAGCGGTGGGCCTCGGCCAGTTCCAGGGTGCCGGGCCCGACCCGGCCGGTCATCACCCGTCCGCTGGAGGCTCCGAGATCGACGGCGGCGTACGACTTCACGCGCGCGTGCGCCCGGGCGCTCGGCTTCACGCGCGCGCTCACCGAAGGAAGGCGGCCGCGACACCGGCGTCGACCGGGATATGCAGCCCCGTGGTGTGGGTCAGTTCGCCACCCGTGAGGGCGAACACGGCGTTCGCGACGTGTTCGGGCAGGACCTCCCGCTTGAGGAGGGTCCGCTGGGCGTAGAACTCGCCCAGCTCGTCCTCCTCCACCCCGTACACCTCGGCCCGCCGCGCACCCCAGCCTCCCGCGAAGATCCCCGAGCCGCGCACGACCCCGTCCGGGTTCACGCCGTTGACGCGGATGCCGTGTTCGCCCAGCTCGGCGGCGAGCAAGCGCACCTGGTGGGCCTGGTCGGCTTTGGTCGCGGAGTAGGCGATGTTGTTCGGCCCGGCGAAGACAGCGTTCTTGGACGCGATGTAGACGACGTCGCCGCCCAGCCCCTGCGCGGTCATCACCCGCGCCGCCGCACGCGAGACCAGGAACGAACCGCGGGCCATGACGGCGTGTTGCAGATCCCAGTCCCTGGCGGAGGTCTCAAGCAGCGACTTGGAGAGGGAGAGACCCGCGTTGTTGACGACGAGGTCGACCCCGCCGAAGGCGAGCACGGCCGCCTTGAAGGCCGCGCCGATCTGGTCCTCGGACGTCACGTCGACGGTCACGGCGACGGCCTGGTCGGGCCCGCCGAGTTCCGCCGCGACGGCCGCCGCGTTCTCCGCGTGGAGATCGGCGACGACGACACAGGCGCCCTCAGCGACCAGCCGGTGTGCGATCGCCTTGCCGATCCCGCTGCCCGCGCCCGTCACCAGTGCCACGCGCGTGGCCAGCGGCCGGGGCTTCGGCATCCGCCGCAGCTTGGCCTCCTCCAGCGCCCAGTACTCGATCCGGAACTTCTCCGACTCCTCGATCGGCGCGTACGTCGACACCGCCTCGGCGCCCCGCATCACGTTGATCGCGTTGACGTAGAACTCCCCGGCCACCCGCGCGGTCTGCTTGTCCTTGCCGAAGGAGAACATGCCGACGCCCGGGATCAGCACGACCGCCGGATCGGCGCCGCGCATCGCGGGGGAGTCGGGCCCGGCGTGCCGCTGGTAGTAGGCGGCGTACTCCTCGCGGTACGCGGTGTGCAGCTCCTTCAGCCGCGCGATGGCCTCCTCCAGCGGAGCGGCTGGCGGCAGGTCGAGCACCAGGGGCCGGACCTTGGTCCGCAGAAAGTGGTCAGGGCAGGAGGTCCCCAGCGCGGCGACCCGCGGGTGCTCCGCCCGCGCCACGAAGTCGAGTACGGCCTCGGAGTCGGTGAAGTGCCCGACCTGCGGCCGGTCCTGGGAGGCGATGCCGCGCACGTACGGCGCGAGGGCGGCGGCCCGCTCATGGCGCTCGGCCTCGGGCAGCGCCTCATACCCCTCGATCACCGGACCGAAGGGGTCGGGCCTGCCCTGCTTGGCCAGGAACCGCTCAGCGGTGTGGATGACGTACAGCGAGTTGCGTTCACACTCCTCGGCCGTGTCGCCCCACGCCGTGATGCCGTGCCCGCCGAGTACGCACCCGACGGCCCGCGGGTTGGCCTTCCGTACGGCCGCGATGTCCAGCCCGAGCTGGAACCCGGGCCGCCGCCACGGCACCCACACCACGGTGTCACCGAAGCACGCGGCGGTCAGCTTCTCGCCGTCCGCGGCACAGGCGAGCGCGATGCCGGAATCGGGATGCAGATGATCGACGTGCGCTGCCTCGACCAGTCCGTGCAGGGCGGTGTCGATGGACGGAGCGGCCCCGCCCCTGCCGTGCAGGCAGTAGTCGAACGCCGCGACCATCTCGTCCTCGCGCTCCACCCCCGGGTACACGTCGACGAGCGCCCGCAGCCGGTCAAGACGCAGCGCGGCCAGACCCGCCTCGGTCAGCGTGCCCAGATCGCCGCCCGACCCCTTCACCCACATCAGCTCCACGTCACCTCCGGTGACCGGGTCGGTGCCGGTGCCCTTGGCGGAGGTGTTGCCACCGGCGTAGTTGGTGTTGCGGGGATCGGAGCCGAGTCGATGGGAGCGCGCCAGCAGGGCGGCGGCTTCGGGATGCGGTGCCATGGTCGGGCTTCTTCCTCGCGTCGTCGGAACGGTACGTACGCCTACGGGTGTGCGCCTACGGGTGTGCGCCTACGGTGTGCGCCGGGGCGTCAGGCGCCCCAGCCCGCCTGGGCGCCGCCCACCCGCTCGGCGACGATGCGCTGCTGCCAGCCGGAGCGGCGGTACGCGGCGATCGGGTCGGGGTCCAGGCCCATCTCCTCGCGCACGTCGCCGAGCAGGGGCCGCACGTCCGTGTTGTAGGCGTCCATGAGTACGGCGTTGGCGCCGAGTACGTCACCGGCCCGCTGGGCCACGGCCAGCGCCTCCCCGTCGACCAGCAGCGCCTTCGCCGTAGCCTCCTGGACGTTCATCACGGACCGGATGACCGCCGGGATCTTGGCCTCGATGTTGTGGCACTGGTCGAGCATGAACGCCACGTCGGAGGTGAAGCCTCCGCCGCGCACCACCTCGTACATGATCCGGAACAGCTGGAACGGGTCGGCGGCTCCCACCATCAGGTCGTCGTCCGCGTAGAACCGCGAGTTGAAGTCGAACCCGCCGAGCTTCCGCTCCCGCAGCAGTGTCGCCACGATGAACTCGATGTTGGTGCCGGGCGCGTGGTGGCCGGTGTCCACGACGACCTGGGCCTGGTCACCCAGCTTGAGGCAGTGGGCGTAGGCGGTGCCCCAGTCCGGTACATCGGTGGTGTAGAACGCGGGCTCGAAGAACTTGTACTCCAGCAGCATCCGCTGGCCCTCACCGAGCCGCTCGTACACCTCGGCGAGCCCCTCGGCCAGCCGGTCCTGCCGCGCGCGGATGTCGTCCTGGCCGGGGTAGTTGGTGCCGTCGGCGAACCACAGCTTCAAGTCCGTCGACCCGGTGGCGTCCATGATGTCGACGCACGCCAGCAGGTGGTCCACGGCCTTGCGGCGCACCGCCGCGTCCGGGTGGCAGACGCTGCCCAGTCGGTAGGCGTCGTCCTGGAAGGTGTTGGAGTTGATCGCTCCCAGCCGTACGCCGCGCTCGTCGGCGTACTGCGCGAGTGCCGCGTAGTCGTCGACCTGGTCCCAGGGGATGTGCAGGGCGACGGTCGGGGCCACGCCCGTGACCGTGTGCACCTGGGCGGCGTCGGCCAGTTTCTCCCGTGGAGTGCGGGGCACACCATCCCGCGCGAACACCTTGAAACGGGTCCCCGAGTTCCCGTACGCCCATGACGGTGTCTCCACGGCCTGGCTCTTGAGCGCGGCCTTCACCGCGGCGAGGTCGGTCACTGGAGGGCTCCTCTGAATGAATCGATTCATCAGGAAACTAGGGGGCCGTCCGTGGGAGTGTCAACCCTGGCGCGGTATTGACGTGTTGAGGACGGTCTGCTTAATGTCCGGGCACTTGCATGAAACCTTTCATGGCATCGGAACCCTCAGGACGGCCTCCATGCAGCGCGTCTGCTTCCTGCTCAAGGTCCGCCAGGACCGGCTCATCGAGTACCGTCAGCGACACACCACCGTCTGGCCGGAGATGGTCGATGCCCTCTCGGCCTGCGGCTGGCACAACTACTCGCTCTTTCTCCGCAAGGACGGACTGCTCGTCGGCTACCTGGAGACCGAGGATTTCGCGGCAGCCGTCGCCGATATGGAGGCCACCGAGGTCAACGCCCGCTGGCAGGCCGAGATGGCCGACTTCTTCGAAGCACTCGACGGGCAGCGGCCCGACGCAGCCATGAGACCCCTCACCGAGGTCTTCCACCTCGCCTGACCCCAGCGCGGGCCGCGCCCGGACGGGCGGGCTGGACGCCTCACCCTGGGTAGTCTGAAACCCGCCGTCGCACTACACACCAGGAGGTCTCAGTCCGTGGCCCGGTCAGTGGGGATCAAGGACATCGCGCGCGCCGCCGGCGTGTCCGTGGGCACGGTTTCGAACGTGATCAACCGTCCGGAATCGGTCTCCCCGCAGACCCTGGCACGGGTCCAGGCCGAGATCGAACGTGTCGGCTACGTACGCAGCGAGTCCGCCCGGCAGCTGCGCGCTGGCCGCAGTCGCATGATGGGCCTGCTGGTCCTCGACATGGGCAACCCGTTCTTCGTGGACATCGCCCGCGGCGCGGAACGCGCGGCCCGCGCCGCCGGGCTCGGCGTCATGGTGTGTAACAGCGCCCAGAGCCCAACCGAGGAGGCCGAGTACCTGTCCCTCTTCGCCGAGCAGCGGGTACGCGGCGTACTGCTCACCCCGGCCGACGCCACCGGCCGCACGGTCGAGGACTTCCGCCGTCATCAGATCCCGTTCGTGCTCGTCGACCGGGTGGCCGACGGCAGCTCCGAGTGCTCGGTCTCCGTCGACGATGTCGCTGGTGGCGCCCTCGCCGTAGGCCATCTGATCGCATCCGGACACCGCTCGATCGCCTACGTCAGCGGCCCGCCCAGCCTCACCCAGGTACGCGACCGCCGCACCGGCGCACACACCGCCCTCGCCGACGCCGGGCTCGCCACCGACGCCCTGCGCGAGCTGCCCACCGAGCGGCTCGACGTCGCGGCCGGGCGCGACGCGGGAGCCCGCCTGCTGGGCCTCGCCGACCGCCCGACCGCCGTCTTCTGCGCCAACGACCTGCTCGCCCTCGGTGTCCTGCAGGCCATATACGACGCCGGGAAGAGCGTCCCCGATGACCTCGCGATCGTCGGGTACGACGACATCGAGTTCGCCGCCGCCGCGGCCGTCCCCCTCACCTCCGTACGGCAGCCAGCGGTCACCATGGGCGCCATGGCCGCCGAACTCCTCCTGGAGGAGACCGAGACGGAAGGCGCTGACACGCCACACGAGCACCGCCGGGTCGTGCTGCAACCGGAACTCGTCGTACGCCGCTCCAGCCTGCGGTCTCCTCAGTCTCCCCGGCACCCCCGGTAAAGGGCTGAAACGCGATCAACTACCCAGCCGGGCCGTGATACTGGTGTGTGGCGGATCTACTCACCAAGAGGGGCGCATTCGGTGAACTCGGTACGGGAAAACGGCGATCGGCGCTCGGGGCACGGCCCGGGCGGACGGCATGTGGTCGTGATCGGGGGCAGCCTGGCGGGCCTCCTCGCGGCACACGTCCTGGCCGGGCACGCCGAGCGCGTGACCGTCGTCGAGCGCGACCGGTACCCGGACGGGCCGTTGCCGCGCCCGGGTACCCCACAGAGTCGGCACCCCCATGTCCTGCTGGAGGGCGGCCAGCGGGCGCTGGAGTCGCTGCTGCCGGGCTTCATCGCCGAGCTGCGGGCGGCGGGTTCGCCCCCGGTGGGCATGCCAGCGGACATAGCGCAATGGCAGAGCGGGCGGTGGTTCCGACGCACGCCCGCGTCCACCCACATCTACACCGGTTCCCGCGCACAGATCGAGCACCTGGTGCGTCAACGCGTAGTCGCCAACCCCGCGATCACCGTGACCGAGGGAACCGACGTCGTCGGGCTGCTGGGCGAAGCCTCCCGGGTACGGGGCGTACTGCTGCGCGATCGCGCTGACGGCGCCCACGCACAACGCCAGCCCTTGGAGGCCGACTTGGTGGTCGACGCCTCCGGCCGGGGCACGAAGGCGCCGCAGTGGCTCACCGCGATCGGCGCGCGGCCCCCGCACGAGGAGACCATCGACACCGGCCTCGCCTACGCCACGCGCGTGTACCGCGACAGGAACAAGGCCCTGGGTGCCGAAACGCTCGCCTACTACGTCCTGCCCAACCCCTCCCAGGTCTACGGGGGCGGGGTGCTGCCCCTGGAGGACGGCACGTACATGGTCACGCTCTCGGGGCTACGCGGAGACGAACCACCCACCAGCGACGAGGAGTTCGCCGCCTACGCCAAGCGCCTCCCACACCCGCTGGTGCACCGTTGGCTCAGCGAGGCCGAACCGCTTGGCCCGGCATCCGGCTTCCGGCAGACCGCCAACGTGCGGCGCCGCTACGACCTGCATGGCCCGCGCCCTGCCGGATTCCTGGCGACTGGCGACGCCGTGTGCACGTTCAACCCGATCTACGGTCAGGGGATGGCCGTCGCCGCGTTGAGCGCGGTCGCCCTGCGCGACGTGCTGGACGACAAGCGCCGTACGCCCACCACGCGCCGGGTGCAGCGGGCCCTGCTCGCCGCGTCCCGGCAGGCGTGGGACATCTCAGCCGGGGCGGACAAGAAGATGCCGGGCGCGAGCGGCAACGCGGCCGCCGTCCGAGCCGCCGACCGGGCCGCGGGCTGGTACCTGCGCCGCGTCCAGGAGCGCTACCCCGGTGACCCCGAACTGGGCCGCGTCTTCCGCTCCGTACTGACGCTCACCAAGCCCCTGACGGCCTTGTTCGCTCCGGCGGTGGCCCGAACCGTCCTCTTCAGCCCACCCGGACAGACGCCGGTGGAGCCCCCACTGACCCGGGAGGGTCCAGCGGCCTGAGGTCTGGGAGCGCTCTCGTAGGGCGGCCGGTGACGGATATACCCTGTGCCCTGTCAGGGTCCCGGTCCCAGCCGCACGCAGCGGCAGCCGCGACAGACGCGTACGCGCACACACGCAAGGAGACCGAGCGTTGTCCGAGCCGACCGTTGGGTCCCGCCCCACCCTGGAAGCCGTCGCCGCCCGCGCCGGTGTCTCCCGGGCCACGGCATCCCGCGTCGTCAACGGCGGCATCGGCGTTCGTGCCCCGCTGGTCGACAAGGTGCGGCAGGCGGTCGACGAGCTCGGATACGTACCGAACCACGCGGCGCGCACCCTCGTCACCCGGCGCAACGGCGCGGTCGGGGTGTTGATCGCCGAGCCCGAGTTCCGGATCTTCTCGGACCCGTTCTTCGAGCGGCAGGTGCGCGGGATCAGCCGTGAACTCACCGTCCATGACTGTCAGTTGGTGCTGCTGTGGGTGGAGGGCTCCGCCGACCGCGACCGGGTGGCGCGCTACCTCGGCGGCGGTCATGTCGACGGAGCGCTCGCCTTTTCCCTGCACAACGACGACGAACTGCCCGCGCTCATCAGCCGTGCCAGGATTCCCGCGGTGTTCGGCGGCCGCCCGCCCGCGGGTCACGACCTCGACATCCCCTACGTCGACTGCGACAACCGTGGCGGGGCACGGGAGGCGGTGCGCCACCTGTGCGCCCTGGGCCGGAAGAACATCGCCCTCATCGCGGGTCCACGGGACCAGACGTCGGCACTCGACCGGATTGACGGGTACCACGATGTGCTGGTGGATGCCGACCCCGCGCTGCTGTGCCAGGGCGACTTCACCGCGGAGAGCGGCGCACGGGCGATGGCCGAGCTACTGGACCGTCGCCCGAACGTCGACGGCGTCTTCGCCTCGAACGACCTGATGGCGTCCGGCGCCCTGCGCACCCTGCGCGAGCGCGGCCTGCGGGTGCCCGATGACGTCGCGCTCGTCGGCTTCGACGACGTGGGCTCCGTGGCGGAGACGACGGAACCGGCGCTGACCACGGTACGGCAGGACATCGAGGGCATGGGGCGGCTGATGGTGCGCCTGCTGATGCGGCTGCTGAACAACACGGCGGGCGATGCGCCCGCTTCCGTCATCACCCCCACCACGCTGGTACGGCGGGCATCGGCCTGAGAGCCGACGCCCGCCGCCGTTCATGGGGGTGGGGGTGGGGCTGGGTCAGTCGTAGGGGATGACCAGGACCGACGTGGCGGTGCCAGTCCGCAGCGAGGACGTGCCGTTCCCGATGGCGCTCCAGACCTCCAGGCGCACGGTCCCGCCCTTGAGATCACCGAGCGCGCCGCTGGCCGCCTTCAGTCCGCGCGACTGGGTGTACTCCTCCCATCCGTTCACCGGATCGGTCGCGAAGTAGGTGTAGGTCTCGGTCCGTTCGAAGTCGCCGTCTCCGGTGAGGTCGTAACTGACCCGGGCCTGCTGGCCGAGCGCGACCGTGGTGCCCGCGTCGACCGGGAGCCGGAAGGCGGTCGAGCCGCCGGGGGTGAGCGTGCCGTTGACGCCCCGGGCCTCGTACACGAGCGGCTTGTGCGGCGTGCCGTCGTGGTTGGCGCCGTCAGCGGACGCGATCGTGTCGCTGCCCGGTGTGCCGTCGGTCGCGGTGGTGAGAACACCGCCGCTGCGCAGCTGAAAGGTGTTGCCCGTCGGCGGATCGGGCTCAGGATCGGGGTCGGGGTCCGGGCCACCGGTGCCCGTACCGACAGCCGTGGAACGAGCGGGCACCGACAGGGACGTGCCGTCGGAGAAGGTCACCGTGCGGGCGGTCGGGCCGTGGTTGTGCGCGGCGTAGGTGAGCACGTCGCCCTTGCGGAAGACGGCCGAGGTCGGGATGGACCCCGTCACCGTCGCGTCAGGAGCCCCGAGCGCGTCCAGCGTGTTGATCCAGTGGTAGGTGTGGGCCTTGGACTCGCCCTGCTCGGGGGTGTATCCGGCGTGGCCCGCGTCCCACTTGGACTTCGCCGTCGCCGGGTCGGCGAGCGACTCGAACTCCCAGAGAATGTCGCGCCATTCGACGGCGGGCCCGCCGTTCTCCCGCTCCAGCTCGGCGATATTGCGCCGGATGGCGGCCTTGTGGCCGCCCAGGTGCAGTGAACCCCCGGTCACCGGCAGGACGTTGATGCCATGGATCTCCTCGGGGTTCGCGGTCCACCAGGTGGCGTACGCCCCGCCGCTGCCCCACACCATGCCGACCGTGTCATGGCCGTAGGAGGACGGGAAGACCTGCTCGTCGGCGTCGAACCAGTACTGGGCGATGGACTCGGACTCCGTGGTCAGCAGAAAGGCGCCGAGGTCGCGCAGCGAGGTGTCCCCGGTAGCCGATCCCCACAACACCAGGGCGGCGCTGAGATTGGTGGACTCCGACGACGACTCCTGGTTGTTGCCCGCGGCGAAGCCCTGGTGCCCGGAGGCCCAGCTGTGGCCCGCGTAGACGTCGAAGCCGCGCAGGAAGGGGAACGCGTCATCGGTGCGGCTGGGATTGGCCGTATCGCGGACGAGCATCCGGACCATGCCGCCCCACGCCGCGTCGTCGGCCCAGCCCTGGTCGTACTGGGCGACGATGGCCGCCGCGTACACGTAGTAGCCGTAGTGGAAGTGGTGGTCGTTGAGCTCGGTGTCGCTGCCGTAGGAGGCCGGATAGCCGGTGAGGGTCCGCCAGTCCGTGTCGTACGAGAACTCGCTGGCGCCGCCCGCGGTGAACCACTCCTGGAGCCTGCCCTTGATCAGCCCAAGGAGCCTGTCGCGTAGCGCCTCCTCGCCGATCTGCTCGGCGAGGGGCACGAGTTGGGCGAGGCGCCCGAGCGCCTTACCCGTCCAATAGGTATCGCTCGCGCCGGAGAAAGGATCGTCGGCGTTCACGACCTCGTTCAGATAGCCGCGCAGGCGGGCCGAGTCGACGCCGTCGGACTTCGGCAGCGCGGGCAGCACCGCCGACGACTTCTGACGGGTCGTGAAGGAGGCCGCCTCGCGCACCTTCATCGTCCCGCGTGGGGAGACGTACGTGTACGGGGTGAGCGGGTCCGTGGTGTTCCGCCACTGATGGCGGTACAGGGCCTGGATCGTGCCGCGTTCGCTGCCTTCCTCGGCCTGAGTCGTCAGCGTGTACGTGGCCTTCACCGTGCCGCCGCTGGAGCTCCAGGCCACCTTGGAGCCGGTGACAAAGCTGTAGGCGTACTTCTGGTAGGTGGCGAGCGCGCCTTTGTCGGGGAGGACGGCCAGCGAGAAGTGATCCTGGGAGCCCAGGCCCGCGCGGATGGTGGAGCCGGAGACCTTCCAGTCGCTACCGGTGGGGGCGAACAACGCGTAGTGGTGGCCACCGACGGTGATGCCGAGGACATGACCCTGGTCGGCGAAGACGGTGGGGGCGCCTGCCGTGGTGATCTGCGCGTCGGCGCCGGACCCCTTCGCGTACACGAAGGGCAGGCCGTGGCCGATGGTGGTGCGCAGGGTGCGGGCGCCGTCGGACCAGTAGGGCGTCACGGTCCAGTCGGACCAGTCGTCGGCCTTGGTGTCGGGGGAGTTGAGCCCGGCGAGCCCGATGGTGAGGTCGCGTTTGTGGGCGAACTCGTACTGGCGCCCCTCGCCGACGATCGCCGGGCTGGTCGGATAGCCGACGTCGAGTCCGCCCGAGGTGGCCTGGTAGGTGAGTGGGTGCCCGTACATCGGGGTGGAGTACGGATTGTCGCCATAGCGCTGGAAGGCGAGCGACGACCACCAGTCATTCGTGGGTACGGGGCGGTCCTTCGCGGCGTCGGTGACCTTGGGTGTGACGGGGGCGCCGGTGTTGGTCTGGGGTCCTGACGTACCGGCCGGGCGGGCATCGGAGTAACTGCCCGAGCCTACGGGGACGGTGGCGGCCACCGCCGGACCCGCCGCCGGACCGAGTCCGACTACGGCCACGGCGGTGGCCAGGACCAGCACGGCGGCTGGTCTGGTGTGGGGGGCTCTCATGAACGGCACCTCGAGACGTCGTGGTCCGCGCGGGTTTGGTTGAGAGCGCTCTCTGCACTCTCAGGTGCGGAACGTAAGACTCCTGAACTCAACTGTCAAGAGAACAGCCGAACTTGCCGCTCAGAGGGCCAGTTCACGCCCCCAAGCCTTCGAGTCTTGAGAGCCGACCCCCTTCGAATCACCCAAACCCTGAAAGCGCTCTCGCCCGCACTCACGCCGCGCTTCAGTCGGCGCCGCGTGCGATGTCGAGCGCGAGTGCCTGCAAGATCGCCTCGGTCGGCGTCCCGGGTTCCAGCTGGTCGTATGCGTCGGCGATCGTCTGGAAGGCGAGGACGAAGCCGTTGATCAGCGCGCTCAGCGGGTCGGAGAGCTGCTCCAGGACGGCTTCGCCGATCTCTTGCGGGTCCGCGACCGCGGGGACGAGGAACTGCGTCGGGATGACCTCGCCGAGCAGATCAGAGACGTAGTCCGCGCCGACGTCTCCGCGCAGTGCGGTCAGCGCCGCGATGGCCTTGAGCTGGATCTCGTTCTCGGTCATGCGGCGAGCCTAGGAACTGGCGGCGCTCATGCCGCGAAGCCGCGCGGCGAGCACCGCTCGTGTCGGCCAGGACAGTCTCCTGCCCATAGGTCGGGTGAGGCACGCGCACCGGCGCACCGGAGCAGCGGTGGGGTTACGCGAGGCCCAGGAGCCTGCGCGCGGCGGTGGTGATCAGGTCGGCGGCTCGGTCGATGTCGTCGGCGGTGGTCCAGCGGCCTAGTGTCAGGCGGAGGGCGGCGAGGCCGCGGGTGTCGTCCAGGCCCATGGCGCGGAGTACGGGCGAAGGGGAGTGCTCACCGCTGTGGCAGGCCGAGCCGGTGGAGGCTGCGATCTGCGGCGTGGCAGCCAGGAGTTCATGGCCGCGGGTGCCGTCGATGCTCACGTTGAGGGTGTTCGGCAGGCACGATGTGGCGGCCGGGCCGTTGAGGTGAACCTGGTCCCGCAGGGCTGCGGTCAGCCGGGCGTACAGCCGGTCGCGCAGTGTGGAGATGCGCTTGCTGAAGCCGTCGGCCAGTTCGGTGGCGGCGAGTTGGGCAGCGGTGCCGAGGGCCACGGCGAGGGCGACGCTCTCGGTTCCGGCGCGCAGGCCGCTCTCCTGGCCGCCGCCGTAGACGAGCGGTTCGAGGGTGATCCCGCGGCGGACGTACAGGGCGCCGATGCCCTTGGGCGCGTACATCTTGTGGCCGACGAGCGTCAGCAGGTCCACGCCCCACTCCGCCACATCCAGGGGGATCTTCCCGGCCGCCTGGGCCGCGTCGCAGTGGAAGAGCGCGCCGTGGGCTCGGGTGACGCGGGCCAGTTCGGGGACCGGCTGGAGGGCGCCCGTCTCGTTGTTGGCGGCCATCACGGACACCAGCACGGTGCGGTCGGTGAGCGCGGCGGCCAGCTTCCCGGGGCCGGTGACACCGTTGCGGTCAACGGGCAGATACGTCACCTCGGTGCCGTGCAGTCGCTCCAGGGCCCGGCACGTTTCCAGCACGGCAGGATGCTCGGTGACCTGGGTGATCACATGGGGACGCTCGGTCCTGGCGGCCAGTACGGCGCCGCGCAGGGCGAGGTTGTCCGCCTCCGAGCCGGAACCGGTGAACACGATCTCGTCGGCCTCGGCGCCGACGAACGCCGCGACCTTGGCTCGGGCATGGTCCAGGGCCTTCTTCGGTTCGGTGGCGTAGGCGTGTCCGCTGGACGGGTTGCCGAACCAGTCCGCGAGATACGGGCGCATCGCCTCGACCACCCGCGGATCGACGGGGGTGGTGGCGTTGTAGTCCAGATAGACCGGCCGCCCGCGGTGCCCGCCCTGGAGTCCCGGGTGCGTGGCGATCACGCGGCGACCCCCGTTTCCACGGGCAGCTCGGCGAGCCGCCACTCCAGCATCCCGTCGGTCAGCCGGACCGCCCTGCGGCCGCGCTCGTGCAGCAGCCGTACGGCGTCGTAGGCGAGGACGCAGTAGGCGCCCCGGCAGTACGCCACGACCTCGGCATCGTCCGGCAGCTCCGACACCCGGTCGGCCAGCTCCTCGACCGGGATCGAGAGGGCGCCGGGGATATGTCCGCCCGCGTACTCCTCGGCCGGACGCACATCGAGGACGACGAGGTCGCCTGTCCGTGCGCGGGCGAGCAGCTCCTCCCGGTCGACCTCCCGGGCTTCATCGGTACCCAGGTAGGCGGCGCGCGCGGGCTCGACATCGCTCTGGTGCGTCTGGGCGACCTGGCGCAGCAGGGCGTACAGGGCGGCGACGTCGTCCCCGGCCAGCCGGTAGTGGATGCGTACCCCTTCGCGGCGGGTGGCGACCAGGCCCGCCTGCTTGAGGGTCTGCAGATGCGCCGACGCGGTGGTCAGGTTCAGCCCCGCGGCCTTCGCGAGCGCGTCCACGGTGCGCTCGCCCTGGGCCAGCAGATCGAGCAGCTCCAGACGCTTTCCGCTGCTCAGGGCCTTGCCCGTACGGGCGAAGGCGTCATACAGCGCGGCCTTGCGCGCGGGGTCTCCCATGACCGAACTCCCATCATCCATAAATCCATGGAATATTGTAACTAGAGGCGGGCGCTGAAGCGACCCGACAGCTACCGTGACACTGGAGGAGAGGATCCGATGGGTTTCCCCGACGATCACCTGATACCGCTGGTCGACAGCGGTCTCGGCAACAGCGCCTATCTCGTCGACCTCGGCGACGGCCGCGCCCTGGCCGTAGACGCGAGCCGGGACCTACGCGCCCTGCGCGCCGCGGCCGAGCGGCGCGGACTGTCCGTCGCGTACGCCGCCGACACCCACCTGCACGCCGACTTCCTGTCCGGCGCCCTGCAGCTCGCGCACGACGACGGTGCCGCCGTCCTTGCCTCCGCCGCCGGGGACCGCGCCTTTGCGCACCAGCGCCTGGGCGACGGCGACGAGATCGGCCTGGGCGGCCTGACCCTGCGGGCGCTGTCCACCCCCGGCCACACCGACGAGCACCTGTCCTTCCTCCTGCTGGACGGCACCCGCGAACTGGGAGTGTTCACCGGCGGCTCGCTGATCGTCGGCTCGGCCGCCCGCACCGATCTCCAGGGAGCCGACCGCGCCGAGGAACTCGCCCGTGCCCAGTTCCGTTCGCTGCGGCGGCTGGCGGAGCTGCCGGACCAGGTGGCTGTCTGGCCCACCCACGGTGCGGGCTCCTTCTGCTCCGCACCGCCCGGCGCCGAGCGCACCACGACCATCGGCGCCCAGAAGCAGGCCAACCCCTTGCTCGCGGCCCCCGACGAGAGCTCTTTCGTACGCCAGTTGCTGGGCAGCCTCGGCTCCTATCCCGACTACTTCGACCGCCTCGGCGAGATCAACCGGCGCGGACCCACGCTCCTCACGGGGACGGCGATCCTCCCTCTGCTCGACCCACCCACCGCACGCCACCTCCTTGGGCAGGGCGCTCAGCTCGTCGACGTACGCCCTGTCGCGGACTTCGCCGCCGGGCACATCCCCGGCGCGATCTCGATCGCGCTGCGCGACCAGTTCGCCACCTGGCTGGGCTGGCTGCTGCCCGACGACACCCCGCTGATCTTCGTCACCGCCCCGGGCCAGGATCTGGCCGAGCTCACCTGGCAGGCGTGGAAGATCGGATACGAGCGCCTCGCGGGCCACCTGGAGATGGCGGCCTGGACCGCGGACGGGGGCAGGCAGCAGCGCGTCGAACTCCTCACCGCCGACCGCGTCGCCCACCGCCCCGTCCTCGACATCCGCCAGCACTCTGAGCACCGCGCTGGCCACATCCCCGAAGCGGTCGGCATCGAACTGGGCGAGCTGACCGGACGTACCGGCGATGTACCGGCCGGTGCCGTGGTCGCCTGCGGGCACGGTGAGCGCGCGATGACCGCCGCCAGCCTCCTCCAACGTGCCGGACTCCAGGGCCTCGCCGTCCTCGACGGCGGCCCCGCTGACTGGTCGAAGGCCACCGGGCGCCCCCTCGAGGAAGGCGCATGACCATTCCCTCCACCACCCCCGGCAGCGGCATCCAGCTCGGGCTGCGCGCCAACCTCGCCCAGTTCACGCTGCTCGTCGCCGTCAACGCCCTGGTCGGCGGCATGCTCGGCCAGGAACGCGTCGTCCTGCCGCTGCTGGCCGAAGAAGTCTTCCACCTGGCCGTCTCCGTCAGCGCGTTGACGTACATCCTGGCCTTCGGCGCCACCAAAGCGGCCACCAACTTCGCCGCCGGAACCCTCTCCGACCGCTACGGCCGCAAGCCCGTCCTCATCGGTGGCTGGCTGCTCGCTCTGCCCGTACCCGCCATGCTGGCCTGGGGTCCCACCTGGGGGTGGATCGTCGCCGCCAACATCCTGCTCGGCGCCTCCCAGGGCCTGACCTGGTCCACCACCGTCATCATGAAGATCGACCTGGCGGGGCCCGAACGGCGCGGCCTGGCCATGGGGTTCAACGAGGCCGCCGGATACGTCGCCGTCGCGGTCACCTCCATGGCCACCGGCGCCATCGCCCACCACTACGGCCTGCGCCCCGAACCCTTCCTCCTCGGCGCCGCCTACGCCGCGCTCGGCCTCGGCCTGTCCCTCCTCGCCGTCCGCGAGACCCGCGACCACGCGCGCGCGGAAGCGGCCCTCCACCCCGTCCAGGCCACCGCCGAGACCGAGTTGACCACCGCCCAGATCGCCCGGCGCACCAGCTTCACCGACAAATCCCTGTCCGCCGCCAGCCAGGCGGGCCTGGTCAACAACCTCAACGACGCCCTGGCCTGGGGCATCTTCCCGCTGCTCTTCGCCGCCCACGGCCTGTCCGTCGCCCAGATCGGCGCACTCGCCGCCCTCTACCCCGCCATCTGGGGCGCGGGCCAGCTCCTCACCGGCTGGTGGTCCGACCGCATCGGCCGCAAACACCTCATCACGGCGGGCATGCTCGTCCAGGCCGCCGCCATCGCCCTGGTCGCCCTCGGCACCACCTTCCCCGTCTGGGCCACCGCCCAGATCCTGCTCGGAGCAGGCACCGCCCTGGTCTACCCCACCCTGCTCGCCGTCATCGGCGACGTCGCCCACCCCGCTTGGCGCGCCCGGGCCGTAGGCGTCTACCGGCTGTGGCGCGATGGCGGCTTCGCTGTCGGCGCCCTCGTCGCCGGAGCCATCGCCGGGGCGTACGGCCTCACCGCCGCCATCTGGACCGTCGCCGCCCTCACCGCGGCCTCCGGCCTCGTCGTGGCGGTGCGCATGTACGAGACGCACCCACACCCCACCACCTCACCCGCCTGAGGGGCATCCGGTCGGCCACCCGCAACGTGGCGCGGCCTGGAACACCGCCGTGGCGGTCGAGTACCGTGAACCGGGCACTCGACCGCGTCCACCTCTCGTACCCTCGTACTCTCGTACGCCGATATCGAGCCGAGGTGGCGGCAAACCCGCGTTCCGTTCCCTCGTCCCCCACTCCGGGAGAGCCGTTGAACACGTCATCGGTGAACGACACACCCGACCAGCCACACCACCTCGACCCAGCGGGCGGCTGCCCCCACGCGGAGAACGCCCGGCTGCTCGCACGCGGCACAGTCACCCCTGTGGTCCTGCCCGGCGAGGTGCGGGGCATGGCGGTACTGGGTCATGACGCGCTCAAGGAATTCCTCGCGCACCCCGATGTCGCCAAGAACGCCCAGCACTTCGCCGCGCTCCAAGCCGGGCAGATACCCGACGGCTGGCCCCTGAAGACGTTCGCCACCGTACGGGGCATGACCACCGCCGACGGCGCCGACCACCGGCGGCTGCGGTCACTGGCAAGCAAGGCGCTCACGGTACGCCGGGTGGCCCAACTGCGCCCCCGTATCGAGGCATTGACCGCCTCGCTGCTCGACGGCCTCGACCAGACCGCCACCGAGTCCGGTGACGGCATCGCGGATCTACGCGCGCACTTCGCGCTACCGCTGCCGATGGGCGTCATCTGCGAACTCCTCGGCATAGACCCCGAACACCACGACCGCCTACACCACCTGTCGAACCAGATCGTCGCCACCGACATCAGCCCCGAGCGGTCGATGGCCGCCAACCAAGACATGCTGGAGGTACTCGGCGCTGTCGCCGCCGCCCGGACCAAGGCCCCGGGAGACGACCTCACCAGCGCCCTGATCGCAGCTCGGGAGGAGGACGGCGACCGCCTCAGCCCGCACGAACTCCTCGGCACCCTGCTCCTCATGATCATCGCAGGGCACGAGACCACCCTGAACCTGATCACCAACGCGGTACGGGCTCTCTGCGCACACCGCGACCAGCTCGCCCTGGCCCAGTCCGGAAAAGCGTCCTGGGCAGACGTCGTGGAAGAGACCCTGCGCTGGGACAGCCCCGTCAGCTACTTCCCCTTCCGCTACGCCACCCGCGACCTGACCCTCGACGGCACCGTCATCCCCAAGGGCACCCCGGTGCTGGCCGGTTACTCCGCCGCGGGCCGAGACAAGCGGGCTCACGGACAAGACGCCGACCGCTTCGACATCACCCGCGACAACCCAGCCCGCCACCTCTCGCTCGGTCATGGCGCACACTTCTGCCTGGGCGCCCCGCTGGCGCGTATGGAGGCCACCATCGCGCTCGAGCAGCTCTTCGCACGCTTTCCGGACCTCCACCTCACCACCCTCGAACCGCGACTACCCAGGCACGCGTCCTTCGTAGGCAACAGCGTCCGGGAACTCCCCGTACGACTCCGCCACAAGCACCCCACCCACTGACCACTCCGCCCCCCGCCCTCGCACCCACCCGCGGGCCATCAGAACGGTCGGTCGCCCGCGATGGCGACCCGCTCGGCCACCCGGCCATGGGGCGCGTAGTCGTTCACCGCGTAGTGCTGGGTGGCACGGTTGTCCCAGAACGCGACGTCGCCGGGCTGCCAACGGAAGCGCACCTGATACTCCGGGACGTGCGCCTGCTGGAACAGGTAACGCAGCAGCCGGTCGCTGTCCTCGCGCTCCATGCCGCTAATCCGCGTGGTGAACGAGGTGTTGACGAAAAGCATCCGCCGCCCGGTCTCCGGATGGGTCCGCACCACGGGGTGCTCCACAGGAGGGAACACCGACTGAAGCGGGGCGAGCCGCTCGGGCGGATAGAAGCGGGCGAACCCGGGGATGAAGTCGTGTACGGCCCGGGCCCCGTCGATCCGTTCCTTCACCTCCCGGGGGAGGTTGTCGTACGCGGCCGCCATGTCCGCCCACATCGTGTCCCCGCCAACTGGCGGGACCTCACGCAGCTGCAACACGGCACCGAGCGCAGGCCGCTCCCGGAAGGTGACGTCGGCGTGCCACACGTTCTCGAACGTCGGCGTGGTGCCGCTGCCCTTGTCGAAGCGAACCACGTCGTCACTGGCCCCCCGGGCGAGCAGCGGGTTGGTCTCCAACTCCCCCCACTGTCCCGCGAAGTCACGCTGTTGCACGGAGGTGAGGTGCTGGCCTCGGAAGAAGAGCACCTTCCACTCCAGCAGCGCGCGGTTCAACTCCTCGCGCAGCGCGGGTTCCAGCGGACACGACAGGTCCACGCCCCGCACCTCGGCCCCGATAGTGCGCCCCTGCGGCACCAGCTCGATCCGCTCATAGGGACGCTCCTCCCAGCCCCCGGGCACACGACGCAGGACACGCACACCCTCGTACATCCCGTCCTCGGGCACCCGGGCCTCACGCAGGGCGGGCAGCGGAACGGCAGCAGTCTGCACAGTCATAAAGGGAATCCTTCTTCTCGCTGATGACGGCCGACGGCCGACTCTGAGACGTGTGCCCTGGGGTGCCGAGATAGAGAAAGGAGCCCAGTGCCGCACCGAAGGGGTGAGGACCGAGACCGGACTACTGGAAACAGCCAGAAAGGCGACCAGCACGGCCTGGGCTACGGCGCGCGGCGAATACCCAGCGCAGCGGCAGCCCGGCTAGCGACCGGAACGCTCGCACCCGGTTCGATCCGGGACACGCAGCGGCCCCGTCTCATCGAACCAGTGCCTAGTCATGCCGACGATTGTGTGATCCACGGGTCCGCCCTGTCAATGTGGGCTTCGCGGCTTGGGCCCCTGCCCTGGGCATGCAGCGGCTGGAGCACTTCTACCTGGCTCCGCAACAGGGCCGAGGGCCGGGGGGGAGACGAACGAACCAGAGCCTGACCGGCCCAAGATGAGTCAGACACTTGTTCAGTCCTTGTAGCCACCGCCCTCGACCACATCGTTCGCGAAGAGTTGGGCCTTTTCCAGCGCTTCGTCGACCGACTGTCCGCCCGCGATCGCCGCGGAGATCTCCTTGGCCACCCGTCCGCCAAGGCCCGCGTACTCCGGGATGCCGACGTATGACGTTCCTGTCCACGGCTGCTTATGCAGACCGGGCCGTGTGAGGTTCACGGAGTTGAGCGCGTTCAGTGTCGGTTGGAGAAACGCCTTGGCGGCCTTCTTGTACGGAGGAAGCCTGTACGTGGAGAGCCGACTGCCAGGAGGCACTCCGACCCAGCCGAGCTTTTCGCCGTACAGCTTCAGGTACCGCTTCGACGTGGCCCAGGAGGCGAAGTCCCACGCCGCTTTCGGGTGTTTGGACGTGACAGGGATCGCCAGCGCCCAGGTCCACAGCCACCCCGAGTTATCCGTGCGCATCACCGGCGCCGGAGCGTAGCCGAGCTTTCCGGCGACCGTGCTGGTCTTGGGGTCCTCAAGACGCCCGGCGAAGGAGGTAGTGTCGTACAACATGGCCGCCTTGCCCTGCTCCATCGTCGCCTGGCACTGCGCGGGCCCGGCTTCGAAAGCGCGGGACTCGCCGGAACTGCGGACGAGGTCCACGTAGAACCGCACCGCCCGCTTGGTTTCGGGGGAGGTGAGTTGGGGGTTCCAATTCTCGTCGAACCAACGGCCCCCGAAAGTCAGGATCACCGTGTTGAGAGGCAAGAGGTCCAGCCAGACGGGACCTCCGCGCAGGCAGATACCGGCGGTGCCGTGCTGGGGATCGTGGAGCTTGGCCGCCAGTTTCGCAACCTGCTGCCAAGTTGGCCGTTCCGGCATGGTCAACCCGGCCTTGGCCAAGAGATCCTTGCGGTACACCAGGAAAGACGACTCCCCGTAGTACGGCACCGCGTACAGCCCGTTACGATACGACAGTGCCTCACGCACCACAGGAATGAAATCCTTTACGTCGTAGTCGTCCTCCTGGTCGTCCTCCTGACTCGCTAAGGCGTCGAGCCGAGTGAGCCATCCTCGCGAGGCCCAGATCGGCGCCTCCCACGGGCCGATGGAGACGACGTCGTAGCGGCCGACTTCGTTGGCGATGTCCTGGGGAATCCGGTTCCGCAGCACACTCTCCGGGAGAAACTCGAACTTCACCCGGACATGCGGTTGGGCACGCTGGAAGTCGTGGACCAGCCTCTGCATATCCCGCGTGAAGTCGACGGACGCGACGGTGATCGTCGTCGTACCCCGCTCGCTCCCGGTACAGGCGGCAGGGCCAAGCGCGAGTGAGACGAGTAAGCCCCCCACCAGAGGGATACGTGAGAGCCTCCCGCCCCGCCGCCCGCCCCGACGCCGGTATGACATCGCTTCGGTCGTGCGCCTCACTGCGGCAGCTGCTCCGAGCTCGCGAACGACACGTAATCAGGCACGTTCAGGAGGCAGCCTGGCACCCGCTCCGCGCTCGATACTCCGAAATACGTCGTGATCTGCTCCTCTCCCACCCGGGGAACTCCCATTCCCTGCGTCAGCGCGACCTTCCAGGGCGTGAGCCCGATCGCGTTGTTGCCCTGGAGCGGATAGTCCAGCGTGATGATCAGCGTGATGAAGAGTCCGATGAAGAGCGACAGGAGGCCGGTCAGCGCCACATGGTCGAACAGCCTGACGCCGACAAGTGCCCAGGTCGCGCCAATGGTTACCAAGGCGCCACCGAAGAGTACGAGATACAGCACAGGCAGCAGTCCGATGCTCACCTCCCCCTGCCGTTCCCGGCGAAGGTTGTTGTACTCGTTAAAGGCCTCGAGGGTGACGGACTGGGCGTTCGACTCCTGCTCGTTCTGCGGCTCATAGAACATCAGAGATTCAAACACCGCGTCCAGTCGCCCCCGGTCATCGGCGATCTCACCCCGCTGCTGCTTCGACCAGACCTCGTTGATCACATTCTCCGCGTAGTTCCGTACCTGAGACTGAATCCGACATCTACGGCTGTTGGGAAACGCCTGACCCGCGCGATACACGGTGGTGAGTTGTGAGGCCTCCTTGTTGACAAGCTTCTTCACCTCCACATAATGCTCATACGCCCCCACGGCAACCAGCCCGACCAGCAAGGCGTAAAAGGCCCCCACGACTTCGACGAGGAACTTGACGCGTTCGTTGTGATCGGGATCTTCGCCGAACCAGTCGCGGACCTTCGAGCGCGCGAGCAAGCCACTCAGCCCGAACACAAGAAATCCCCCGACCAAGACCGCAGCCTGTGCCCAAAACGTCAAATGCGAGAACCAATCAGGCATACGCCGAACCCGCCCCCTGCGTACCATCACGAGATTCATCAGCTTGGTCAGGCACCACCAGCACGATGATCCTCACGAAACCACCGTCATCACAAGGGCGCGCGAACCCAACAAGCAGCAGTCACCCTCACATGGCACACGCGGATACCCCGCGCGTACGCCACCCGGCGCAACCCGGTGCGACGAACGCCCCAAGAGTAGGGGCCAGGGCGGTGTCGTTGAATGTCATGGCCCCCTACTCTCTGAGCCTCCTTGAGAGAGAAAGGTCGTGGCTCGCCCCGCGAGCCCAGGTGCCCAATGGCCGACAAGATCGACTTCAAGAAGACCCTCGACGCCTACCAGGCGAAACGAGACCAGTTCCGCCTCGTGGACGTGCCCGACTTCCAGTACCTCATGATCGACGGCCACGGTGACCCCAACACCTCACCCGCCTACGCCGAAGCCATCAAAGCGCTCTACCCGGTGGCCTACACGCTGAAGTTCGCCAGCAAGCGAGACCTCGGACGCGACTACGTCGTCATGCCCTTGGAAGGCCTGTGGTGGGCCGAGGACATGGACGCCTTCACGGCGTCGCGTGACAAGTCCCGCTGGGACTGGACGTTGATGATCATGACTCCAGACTGGATCGACCAGCAGATGTTCGACGCCGCCGTCGAACAGGCCGGAACGAAACATCACCTGGCGCGCCTGGGCGATATCCGCCTGGAGTCGCTGTCCGAGGGAGTCTGCGTACAGACGCTGCACGTCGGCTCTTTCGACGACGAGGCCGGCGTTCTGGCACGGCTGCACCACGAGTTCATTCCCGACAACGGTCTCCACATGGTCGGCAAGCACCACGAGGTCTACCTCAGCGACCCCCGCAAAGTCGCCCCCGAGAAGCTGCGCACCATCCTCAGGCAGCCAGTCCGCCCCACCCCGGGATGACCCTTGGCGCCAGCTGGCCCCGGTTGTCAGTGGCGGGCGATAGTTTGTGCGGCAGCAGAGCAGGTCGATCACAACGGGGGATCCCTATGCGGTACCGCTTCACGTCCTACCACCGGGCGAGTGACGCCGAGACGGCCGTCACGGACGGCACCAGGCTGGGCGGCCTGCCGCACTGGCTGGAGGAGCCGCAATGGCCGGTCGACCCGTACGAGAACGAACTCGCCCCGTTCATGGGGCAGTTCCGGATACCGGCGGCGGACTGCGGCGGGAACGGGGACCGGATGGTGTACCTGTTCGCCATCGGGATGTCGGGTGAACACGCCACCGTCGTCCAGCCGGGCGGGCGGGTCACCGAGTCCTTCGAGACCCGGGCGGCGGCCACCGGACCGACCGACCTGGACCGGATCCATCTGCTCCGGGTGGAGGAGGAGGTCGACTTCTCCCGCGTCGAGCGGGAAATGGAACCGGTCGAGGGCGAGGACGAGGAGGACCGGGCGTGGCGGCTGGAGGAGCTGCTCGACGAGCGCCAGAAGGACGCCACAGGCAGCATCCGGATGAACCAGCTCGGCGGCCCGGGTGTGGTGCCGGTCTGGTTGCAGGGCGAAGACCTGCCGGGTGAGGGGTGGCAGCTGGTCGCCCAGTTCGACTCCTGCCAACTGCCCTTCGCGGTCAACTTCGGTGACACCGGGGTCGGTTACCTGTTCCTCTCGCCGGACGGCAAGAACGCCGAGTTCTTCTTCCAGAGCTGCTGAGGGGGCGGCTCCACGGCCACGGTGGCGCACGGCGGGTAGGCGGCGGCTGGTCACGCGATGCGTTTTCTTGTTCGTAACAGGGTGCTTGCGAACATCTATTGACATGTCTGCGTCGGCCCCGCCAGAGTCTGTCCGCAGTGATGCCGAATCGCGGACCCGAGGAGCGTTCCCTCATGCCCGACATTCCCGCAGTCTCACGCCGCCTGCTTCTGGGAGGAGCTCTCGCCACCGGGGCGCTGGCGGCCGGCGTCGGCACCGCGCACGCGGCGCCCCTCGCCCAGGCCGGGGCGGCACCAGCCCCCACGCGTCGGCGCAGGCCGGGCCAGAAGTCCATGATCGACGTGCCCTTCGACGTCCACAAGACCGTCCGCGTCGGGGTGATCGGGCTCGGCCAGCGGGGTTCCGGCATGAGCGAGGGCTGGTCCGTAGTCCCCGGCTGCACGGTGACCGCCGTCTGCGACATACGCGAGGACCGAGCCAGGCGCACCGCGGACCGGCTGGCCGCCAACGGCAAGCCGCGCCCCGCCGAGTACGGCGGCTCAGACGCGTCGTACGCACAGATGCTGCGGCGCGACGACGTCGACCTCGTCTACATCGCCACCCCCTGGGAGTTCCACTACCGCCAGGGCAAGGACGCACTGCTGGCAGGCAAGCACGTCATCGTCGAACTGCCCATCGCCACCGAGCTCGACGAGCTCTGGGACCTCGTCGACACCTCCGAGCGCACCCGTCGGCATCTGATCCTCTCGGAGAACTGCTCCTACGGCCGCAACGAACTGGCGATGCTGAAAATGTCGCACGAGGGGTTGTTCGGCGACGTCACCAACGGGCACGGCGGCTATCTGCACGACCTACGGGCCCTGCTCTTCTCGGACACGTACTACACCGACGCCTGGCGCCGCCTCTGGCACACCCGCAGCACCGCCTCGTTCTACCCGATGCACGGCCTCGCGCCGATCGCCGCGGCCATGGACATCAACCGCGGCGACCGGATGACGGTCCTGCGGGCCACCGCCACCGAACCCAAGGGCCTCGCCGACTACCGGGAGCGGTTCATCCCGAAGTCCCACCCCTCGTGGAAGGAGACCTACGTCAACGGAGACCTGGTCACCTGCCTGATCGACACCGACAGGGGCCGGGTCATCAGGGCCGAGCACGACGTCAGCTCGCCCCGGCCGTACAGCCGGATCAACAGCCTGGCTGGCAGCCGCGGCATCTTCGAGGACTACGCGGGCGTCATGGCGACCAGCGGGGGGCGCATCTACGTCGAGCCCGACCACAGCGGCCACGCCTGGAAGCCGTTCGACACATACCGCAAGGAGTTCGACCACTGGCTCTGGAAGAAGATCGGTGACGACGCCGCCGACAACGGCGGCCACGGGGGAATGGACTACGTCCTGCAGTGGCGCACCGTACAGCTGATGCGGGCCGGGCTCGTCCCCGACATCGATGTCTACGACTCCGCCGCCTGGTGCGCGCCGATACCGCTGAGCGTCAAGTCCCTGGCCGCGGGCGGCCGTCCGGTCGAGGTCCCCGACTTCACCCGGGGCTCCTGGGTGAATCTGCGGCTGGGCCTGGACTCCCGTACCTCCGAGATGCCCCCCGTCGCCTGAGTGCCCCGCCCGGGGGCCCGACCGAAGGAGCACAGCCAGTGAAACCTGCCGGACTGATCACCTCTCTCAGAGCCATGGCGGTGGCAGCGGCGGTGCTGCTCGTCCCCGTGGCCGACGTGCCCGCCGTGGCCGCCGCCGCGCCGCAGCCCGAGACGGCCGCGCCGACGACCGAGCTGACGATCTCGCCCGTAGACCTCGACGGGCCAGCCATCGCGGCGGTGAAGGTCACCGTCAAGAACACCGGACCCGACCGGATGCGGTCCCTGAAAGTGTCGTTCGCGGGGCCGGTCGGCTGGCTCGTCCAGCCCACCGCCCGCAGCGTAAAGGGGACGTTCGCCGCGGGCGCCACCGCCACCGCGGACTTCCAGATCCAGGTGCCGGAGCAGCGCCCCGGGTTCACCGTACGGACCTTCACGGCCACGGCCACATACAAGGGCGGCGACGGGGCCCAGGCCGCGACGGCCACCCGGACCCAGACCAGCGGCACAGCCCTGCCGAACCTGGCCGCCGCGTACAACAACGTCGGTGTCACCGACGAGAACGACACCGCGCCCGGCGATTACGACGGCGACGGCAACAGCTTCTCCGCGCAGAAGCTCGCCGACGCCGGACTGACCCCCGGCGGCAAGGTCGAGGCGCTGGGCGCCGAACTGTCCTGGCCGGACGCGGCACCGGGCACCAAGGGCAACGTCTCGAGCACCGGTCAGGCGATCACCTTGAGCGGCAGCGGCAGCAAGCTGGTGTTCCTCGGCTCCGGCGTGACGAGCGGAGCGGTCGGCACGGCCACGGTGCACTACACGGACGGCACCAGCAGCACCGGTTCGTTCGGCTTCCCCAACTGGTCGTTCGACCCGGCGGACGCTCATGGTGCGACGCTGGTCGCCTCGTCCGACGGCCGCAACCGGCCAGACGGATACGGAAACGCGGGCATCGCCTATCGAATCTTCGCCCACTCCGTTCCCCTGGACGCGACGAAGCAGGTCGAGTTCGTGGTCCTGCCGAGCAACGGGAACATCCACGTCTTCGATATGGCCATCGCCCCCTGACCCCAAGGCCCACCTGAAGCCACCGACGGCCTGCCGCGCACCGACGGCGGGCCGTTGGCGGGTTGTCGGCGTTCGCGTCAGACGGCGTGGACCTTGATGCCCGCCTCGGTGAGCCGGGCGGCCATGTCGGCGGGCAGCGCCGAGTCGGTCACCAGGACGTCGATGCGGTCCAGTCCGCAGATCCTCGCGAAGGCACGCTGGCCCATCTTCGACGAGTCGGTGACCACGATGACGCGGCGCGCCCGCTCGGCGAACAACCGGCTGATGCTGGCCTCGTCCTCGTGGTGGGTCGTCACACCCAGCTGCGGGTCGACGCCGTCGACCCCGAGGACGGCGACATCGAGGAAGACCTCGTTCAACACCCCCACGGTCAGCGGACCGACGAGTTCGTACGTCTGGGGACGTGCGACTCCGCCGGTGACCACGATTTTGATCTGGGGGCGTACGGCGAGCTCACCGGCGATGTTGAGCGCGTTGGTGACCACGGTGAACGAGGGAGCGGACATATCCAACGACTCCCGTCGCCCACCGCCACCGCGCCCACCGCCACCGCGCCCACCGCCGCTGCCCCCCGCCCGCAGCGCCAGCGCCCTCGCCACCTCGGTCGTCGTGGTGCCCCCGTTCAGGCCCACCACGTCGCCCTCGCCGATCAGCTCGGCGACGGCCGCGGCGATGCGCTGCTTCTCCACGGTGTGCCGGGAGGACTTGTAGCGCAGGGGCAGCTCATAGGAGACGCCGTGCGCGATGGCGCCGCCGCGGGTGCGCACCAGCAGTTGCTGCTCGTCGAGCTCGTCGAGATCCCGTCGGATGGTGGCGGGTGACACCTCGAGGGCCGTCGCCGCGTCCTCGACGTCCAGCCTGCCCTCGGCGGCCAGCAACTCCAGCAGTCTGCTCCACCGCTCATGTTTGGACATGGGTCGGGCTCCTTCGGGCATCGATCGTGCGCTGTTGACACGTTAAGGGACGCATGGACGCGCAGTGAACGAGGCCAGCCTCGCCCGCTACCTGCAGGAAGTTGATCGATAGCCCCGCTGTCCCATCAGTGGTACCCAGCCGAGCCGCATCTTGCTTGCCACGTCACCCCTGGACCCAGCCACCCCTCTTGCTGAATACTGCGCGACACAACACATGCTCGTACCTGCTCGATAGCCCCGCAAAACACGCAGTTTAATGCAGCTAGGGCGCGAGGCCCCGCCGCACCCGCTCCACCCCGCCCTTCCCTAAGGAGTACGCCACCTTGCCCACCAACGCCGCCTCCACCCCCAACACCGCCTCCACCGCCCCCCGTACCTCGGCCGAGATCGTCTCCCAGCCCGCCCTGTGGCGGCAGGCCGCCCAGTCGCTGCCGCGGCACACCGCGGCCCTGCCCCGCCGAGGGGAACGCGTCGCCGCCGTCGGCTGCGGAACCTCGTGGTTCATGGCCCAGTCCTACGCCGCCTTGCGCGAGGGCGGCGGCCACGGCGAGACAGACGCGTTCGCCGCCTCCGAGTTCCCGCACGGCCGCCGCTACGACCGCATCCTCGCTATCACCCGGTCCGGCACCACCACCGAAGTCCTCGACCTCCTGCACCGGGTGCAGGGCACCACACCCACCAGCGCGATCACCGCCGACCCCGCGACGCCCGTCATGCGGGCGGCCGACGCCGTCGTCGTACTGGACTTCGCCGACGAGGAGTCCGTCGTCCAGACCCGGTTCGCTACGACCAGCCTCGCGCTGCTGCGCGCCCACTTGGAGGCACAGGACGCCCTACCCGTGGGCGTACGGCCCCTCGATGCCGCGATCCGCGACGCCGAACGGGCCGTTGTGGAGCCGCTGGACGCTGCCGTGTGCGGGGCCGAGCAGTTCACTTTCCTCGGTGTTGGCTGGACGTCCGGCCTGGCCCTGGAGGCCGGGCTGAAGATGCGGGAGGCCGCTGGTGCCTGGACCGAGGCGTACCCGGCGATGGAGTACCGCCACGGGCCGATCAGCATTACCGGACCCGGCCGGGTCGTCTGGGCGTTCGGCCCACTTCCGGCTGGCCTGGCGGACGACGTGGCCCGGGTCGACGGCACCCTGGTCGCCACCTCCACCGGCGCGGCTACGGGCCTCGACCCGCTCGCCGACCTCATCCGCGCCCAGCGGCTGGCGGTCGTCCTCGCCGAAGCACGCGGGTATGACCCTGACCGGCCCCGCAACCTCACCCGGTCCGTCGTTCTTGGGGACAGCCATGTCTGAGGAAGGGAAAGAGGAGCGCGACGGGCACGGCTGCGTGGTCGCTCTCGATGGCGGGGTAGGGGGCGCTCCTGGGCAGGGGCCGAGGTCCGCTGGCGGAACTGCGCCGCCCTGCACCGAGAACAGCCGGTTCCGCCGCGGCCGTCGACGCGATCGCGGCCACCGTGGACACGCTCGCTCGAGACGCCGCTCCCCGCGACCTGACAGTCCACCGGGCGGGCGTGATGGCCCCCGGGATCGTGTCCGAGGATCTGCGCACCGAAGTCCACTCCGCCAACCTCGCCTCGCGGGATCTCCTGCTCGCGGCTGCCCTCGCCCCGCCCCGCTGGACGCCCCTGATGCCTGCTCCGACGTGGTCGAGCCCAACGCGGCGTCCACGCTGTCACCGCGAAGCCGGGTCCCTGTCAGCCGCCGCTGTCACTCGCTCCGTCGCCGACGCCTACCGCCGTTTCGTCTCGCCTTGTCCCTGGAGGAAGCCCGTGCCGCTCACGCCCACTGACGAGATCCTGCGTTCCGCGGCCCAGGGCGGTGTCGGCGTCGGGGCGTTCAACGTGGTGCAGCTCGAACACGCCGAAGCCATCGTGAGCGGCGCGGAGGCGGCCCGGCGGCCCGCGGTTCTGCAGATCAGCGAGAACACCGCCCGCTACCACGGCGCGCTGGCGCCGATCGGGCTCGCCACCCTCGCCATCGCCCGCGCCTCAAGCGTCCCGGTCGCCGTTCACCTCGACCACGCCGAGTCCGCCGACCTGGTGCACGAGGCCGTCGGACTCGGCTTCACCTCCGTCATGTTCGACGCTTCCCGGCTCCCGTACGGGAAGAACGTGGCAGCGACCCAGGACGTAACTCTCTACTGCCACGCCCGAAACATATGGGTCGAGGCGGAACTCGGCGAGGTCGGAGGCAAGGACGGCGCACACGCCCCCGGCGTACGCACCGACCCCGACCAGGCGCGCGACTTCGTCGCCGCCACCGCCGTCGACGCCCTCGCGGTGGCAGTAGGCAGCTCGCACGCCATGCTCACCCGCGACGCCGCCCTCGACTTCCCGCTCATCACCAGGCTCCGGGACGCGGTAAGCGTGCCGCTCGTCCTGCACGGCTCGTCCGGAGTAGGGGACGCTGGCCTCGCCCAGGCCATCCAGGCGGGAATGACGAAGATCAATATCTCCACCCACCTGAACAAGACCTTCACCCAGACCGCCCGCACCTACCTAGAAGCCAACCCGGACGTCGCCGATCCCCGCCGATACCTCGGCCCGGCCCGTGAGGCTGTCGCTACCGAGGTGGCACGGCTGCTCGGGCTGCTGCACGGCACATGCGCCTAGACTCGGTTGACCTGTGCGTTTTCCCGGTGTTGTTCCGGTTTGCTGGCCAGGGAGTTCCTCGCTCGATGGCTGTGGCTGTGGCTGTGGCTGTGGCCCGAGGCCCTTCATCGTTGGGCATCTGGAGAAGGTGCGGGGCCCAGCCGAACTGGAAGCGGGACTTGAAGATCACCAGAACGGAATCCGGCGCAGGCAGGTCATTGGCCGAGAGACGTACATGATCACGGCCATGCCGACGAGGCACACCAGGGCGTCGATGCTGTCGTAGCGGTCGGGACGTTAGCCGTCGGCGAGCATGCCCCAGGTGATGGACCCGGCGACGAAGATCCCGCCGTGCGCGGCGAGAATACGGCCGAAGTTGTCGTCGGACTTGCTGAGTCTCACTTAGATGTCCGGTGAAACTCTCACCTTGATGTCCTGTGCCCCTCTGCTGCTGTAGCCCTTGTCATGTGCTCATTTGTCGGAGTCTCGGCAGAATCAAGGACGACAGCCGGTGAGAAACTGATGTGACGTCATATAGGAAAGTGCAGGACATTGAAGTGAGAATCCCGATAGCGAGCACCGTCTGACCTGCAGGTTCTTCTGGGTTGGGGGGAGGTTTGCGTGGGGCTGGGGCCCATCGTTGGCAGTCGTCCCTGCGTGTGCAAGGCGGAGATCGAGGCCCTACTCATCGGCTGGAACCACCCCATGTCATCCCTGCGTATGCGGGGCGGAGGCGCGGTGGCTTAATGGCGAGGCGTTCGAGTAGGAGTCAGCCGTTCACCTGCGGATGACGCCTCGCGGGCGTGAAAATCGGTACGTGGGCTGTCCGCCGAAGCCGCTGGATGTTTGGGCTGTGAGCCCGCATAGGAGTCTGGTGAGGGAGCCGTCCGTGGGGCCGCGCACTGTCGCCTTGAGCACGCTGATCAGCTTCTCCGTTCCCCTCAGGCTCCCCGGACAGCCCCGCCCACACCAGCACAACGGGGGAACCTCATGAAGGAGTTGAGAGAAGACCACGACGACGGAACGGTCGCCAGGGTCGCGGCGATCGACATTGCCAAGGTATCCCGGAATGGTCTGCCTGCGCGTCCCGCACGACACCGTCGAGGGCCGGCGGATCCAGCAGGTCTGGACGGTCCGCCTCAACGACCAACGCGATCCTGGAACTCGGCGACAAGCTGGTCTGCCAGGGTGTCGAGCGGGTCGTGATGGAAGCCACGGGCTCGTACTGGCGCCCGTTCTTCTATCTGCTGGAAGCCCGCGGTCTGGACTGCTGACTCGTGAACGCGCGGGATGTGAAGAACGTCCCCGGGCGCCCGATGTGGTGTGCGGTGTCGGCCACATTACCCACCTGACGCGGATCGCCCCGCCCACGGTCGGCCTGGTCCTCGACGTGGGGACCGCCCACGTCGGCGAGTTCGTCGCCCGTGAGCAGATCGCGAAGGCCAAGGGCGAACGCGTCGAAGCACTCCTGGAGAACGGACTGGCGGTCCTCAACGCCGACGACCCGCTGGTCGCCGCCATGGCGTCGCGTACCCCCGCCAAGGTGCTGACCTTCGGTACCAGCAACGACGCCGACGTGAGGGCCGTGGACGTCGCCCTCGACGCCTCGGGCCGGGCCTCGTTCACCCTGGCAGCCGCCGACGCGCAGGCGCGGGTCGATCTGTCCCCAGCGGCCGTCCGCTCGGCGAACCGGCGGTGTGGCGGCTGCTCCGGTCCCTGGCCAACTGTGCCGGGCTCCCGCCGCGCGGCCCGCACGGTACCAAGGGCGACGCGATCACCCACACGCTAGCCAAGCCGGACGCCCGCCCAGACGGGGTCCAGCGCTGGGCCGGCTACAAGGACTCCCGCACAACTCAGCGCTACAACCGGCGCAAGGAGCTGCTCGACGACAGCCCCGGCTACGGCCTGGCGGCCGATGTCACCGACGCTCTCGCGGAGCCCACCCCCCCATGACCGCCTTCACCTCCCGATGCAGTACACCCGGTTCCGTCTGCCCGGCCCGTCCCGGGTGTGTCAGTCGGGTGGTGGAGCCCGCTGCCCGGCCCTGGCTGCCCGACCACCACACCTGGAGGGTGACGGGCCCGTTCGTGACCACCGCCGCAAGATCAGGATCGATGAGTTCGGCCAGCCCGGGACGCGGCGTACCCGTCCTGAACCGCCTCAGCGAAACGGGCTTCGCGCCGGTGCGCGTGTGGTCCCCATCCGCCCTACCTCCAGTGTCCTTGCCGTGTCCCACGGGTTCGCAGGCGACGGCCCGAGCCTCAATGGAACGGGACCCTTTTCATCTACGCAGTCACCCGTGATCCAAAACAGTGAGGTCCCCACACGTGTGCAGCGTGAGGGGACCTCGATCCGAGGGCAAGTCCAGCCTGACTACGTCTCGGACGTGCACCTGGCGTGCAGGCGCTGTGCCCATGTAACGACCCATGGATCACAAGGTCCAGGCTAAGGGTTTCAAGGGACACTGCCAAGAAAAGTAAAAAACCCCATCCCCCTGCCTGACCAGGACGCCTCTCCAACCAAATGCTCACCACTCCAGCTCGATACCGAGTTTTTCACTCACCCGTGTCGCACCGATGGAGTGAAGAGGTCTAGTCCTGACTGAGCCTGATTAGCCGTCAGCCTCCCCATATCGACTTGCAGGAAGCTGTATGGATACAAACATTCACGTCGCATGCGTACATCTGAGCGATGGAACGTTTCGCCCCGCGACTCACTTGAAGATCGACAAACCTTCGCCTTTTTCCAGAGCTTGTGGCTGGTTCCAGTAGGGCGTGTTACCGGTGGATTGGGCATGGCAAGGTGGTGCTCAAGGGCAAGGAGGTCTTGCGGTATCGCCGAACGAGCCGTGCAGGGCTACTCAGTTGGTGATGCGCCACCGCTCGACCTCTCCCAGCCGCAGCAGGGATGCAGCCGGTCCCTCGCCGGGGTCCCCGCACTCGTCTCCAAGCGTGTGCGGGGAAACCGAAGTCCGGGTGCAGCTCTGCTAATTGACTACGAGAGTAGGAAACATGCAGACCGGTGATCCACGTGGCGAAGTGTCTGTCTTCCAACAAGTCCGCACTGGTGGCGACTCTTCCTGACCGTTCTCGCCCTTTTCGTAGGCGGGTTGGCGGGCTTCGCGTACCACAAAGTGTTCGGCAAGGTCGCCGAGGCCATCATCGTCGCGCTGACAGCGACTGAGATCGCCTTCTACGTCTTGGGCGCCGTCGAGGACTTCGTCCGCGTCCTCGCGGCCAAGGGCCTCATCTCCCGCACGAGCGAGGACCTGCGGCGCGCCTTCGTTCAGCTGCACCGCCGCGCACGCGCGGCGTACAACAGCGCCCGCGACTCGCTCGACCACTTCTTCGACGGCGTTGCCGACGGCTTTGCGGCGTTCACGCGGAGGGCCGCCTGGTGACCCCCGGCACTCGGCCGCCGGGGCGGCCACCGCGCTCGACCGTCTTCTCCCCCTGGCCCAGCCTCAAGCAGCTGTCCATCGAACTGATGGACGCCCGCGGGCCGATCCGTCTGGCCGACTTCGCGGAGGTCACGCACTACTCCATCGCTGCCCTGTCAGACGCGACGTCAGGCAAACGCATCCCGACGGAGCAGTTCCTCCGGGCCTACGCCAAAGCCGCCGCAGAGCTTAACGACGGCAACCAGCGGGAGTTGCTCGACCGCTGGACCTCGCTGCGCGAGGCGGCCCTGAAGGAGCGGGAGGGCAGCAGGTCGCAGCTCCTCGTCGGCGGCACGGCCACTGCGACCAGCGCCCTGCCCCCTGCCTTGACGACCGCGGACGGCGCCTCCAATCCGGTGGTACCTCACCCGACCGAGACGACCCGGAAGTGGAGCTCGAAGCGCCGGGAGGCATCCATCCCGAATCAGACGACCCCTAAGAACGGCAATCAGGACGGGGAGGAGAAGGTCCCCCGCCGGTTGGCCTCCTTAGTCTCTCAGGCCTTTCAGGCCGAGAAGGTAGCCAACCGTGACAACGTCGCGGTGCACGTCGACCCCGTCCTCGGAGCTCTCGCACTCGGCAGCGACTCCAAGGACATCAAGATGCTGCTCCAAGACCGGCTCAACCGTGCGGGAGTGTCCCTCAGAGAACTGGAGGTGCGGCTGAACAGACTCGGTATCCAGACCTCCAAGTCAACGCTGGAGCGCAAGCTCCACGACGACGAGCCAATCTCCGCCGACTCGCTCAGCGCAATGCTCGTCTGCTCCGGCGCGAGCCGTGCGGAGATCAACGTCTGGCTGTACCACCGGGCCCGCATCGAGATCGCGAGCCTCGCCCGACACGGCGACACCAAACCCGTCCCCGAGGACACTCGCGGTTTCCTCACGAAATGCCATGCTGAGCGGACATTTCTTCTTCTCTGCATGCAACTCGGCACAATCTGCGTGACCGTGTTGCTGTTGGTGTTCCAGCTCGTTGCCCGCTGACCCACCCAAGTGGCCCCCGACACCACGACGACACCGTTGGTGAATCCGGCCTGCCGAGTTCTGCTCGGCGGGCCGGAGGACTGCTAGTACTCCAGCAGGATTTCGCTGTCTGACCTGGTCTTTCGCTGGGTGGCGGGAGTGTAGCCGGGCTTCGGTCGTGTGGGGGCGGTCTCACGGAGACCGCCCCTCGATCGTGCGACAACGCCGCAGGCAGTGACAGGGCGGGGCAGCCTTTGAGGGTGATCACCGAGCATGCCGCCGCACAGCGGGACCTCGAACATCGACCGTGTCCTCGACCCGGCCGGGGTCGGTCCGCGGACACGGATGCTGGAGATCGGGACCCGCTGGGGCGCGCTGGCCGTCCGGGCGGGACTGCGCAGCGCCGAGGTGACCACGTTGACGCTTTCCCCACGCCAGCGCGACCTGGCGCGCTCACGGATCGCCAACACGGTTGCTGAGTCTCACTTTGATGTCCGGCGAAGTTCTCAGCTCGACGTCATATGTTCCGCTGTTGCTGCAGCCCTTGTCACGTGCTCATTTGCTGATCCTCGGCAGAATCAAGGGCGGCAGCCGGTGAGAAGTTGATGTGACGTCAGATGGGAAACTGCAGGACATTGAAGTGAGAATGCCGATAGTTAACCCTACTTGACCTGCAGGTTCTTCCAGCTGGGCGGAATTCGGCTAAGTGCTGTCTCGTAATCCCACGAGGCTGAGGGTCATGCCGTGTCCGGATCGGCGCCGATGGCGCCGGCCGAGCGAAGCGAACGCCCGAGGTCTCCGGTGAGGATGCGGGGGTGGCGCCGCCACCACCACAGGTCGGGGCCGGGCAGCCTGTGGAACTGATCGAGTGCTTGGCCGTCGTCGTCGATGGTCGCGGCCTTGTATTGGGCGTCCAGGGCTTTGATCCGCGGGGTCCAGAGCTGGACGACGTGTTCGTCCAGCAGGAGCCACGCTTCGTGCAGCCAGTTTCGGCAGTAGAGGTCGTTGGTGTACTCGTAGATGTCGTCGCCGTAGCCGCGCTCGATGACGCTCACCAGGGCAGCCCACGCGTTCACCCTTTGGGTGACCGTGAATGTCGTCCGCCAGCCGCGCTGGTGCAACAGCTCTCCCACCTCGGTTTCAGTAGCCACGGGCGTGAGGCTCTCATGCCGAATCCGTCCGGGCGACCGAGATGTGTCCCGTCAGAGGCTGGCGTGCCCCGCAGCATGATCAAGATGAGACGATCTCGCCGTGGCTGGTGTGATCACGGCGTCGGAGCCGTCCTGGATAGCCCCGTTCAGCGGGCTGAGCGCGAGGCAGTTCGGGAAGCTGGTGACCGTTCTGCGGCGCCAGGGTGCGGACGCCGCCCGCAAGGGCCGGCCGTGGCGCCCTTCTCTGGAGGACCGGGCCCTGCTGTGGCCTACTGGCGCACGAACCTGACCATGCGGCAACTCGCCCCGCTGTTCGGGGTGTCCAAGTCGGCGGCGGACCGCATCATTGACCACCTCGGGCCGATGCTCGCGCTTCAGCCCCGCAAGAGGTTCGCCAGGGACACCGTGCTCATCGTGGACGGCACCCTGGTCCCCACCCGCGACCACACCATTGCCGAGCGGTCGAAGAACTACCGGTACTCCACCAACCACCAGGTCGTCATCGACGCCGACACCCGCCTGGTCGTCGTGGTCGGCCGGCCGCTCGCCGGGAACCGCAACGACTGCAAGGCATGGGAGGAGTCCGGCGCCAAGGCCGTCGTCGGCAAGACTATGACGATCGCCGACGGCGGCTACCCGGGCACCGGACTCGTCATCCCGCACCGCCGCGAGCGCGGCCAGGCCGGACTCCCGGACTGGAAAGAGGAACACAACAAGTCCCACGAGCAGGTCCGAGCCCGCGTCGAGCACGCCTTCGCCCGCATGAAGACATGGAAGATCCTCCGCGACTGCCGCCTCAAAGGCGACGGCGTCCATCACGCCATGCTCGGCTCGCCCGGATGCACAGCCTCGCCCTCGCCGGATAAGCGAGCGGGCCGCACAGCGGCCAACCATGCCCGAGGCAACCCGAAGATCATTTACGGGACAGCACTTCGATGCCGGTCTGCCTCTTCTGCGCTGAGTCAACCCTGCGCGTGCGGGGCGGAGATGCCACTGAGACCACAGGCCTGATGCCGCCGTGAGTCATCCCTGCGCGTGCGGGGCGGAGTATACGGGCAGAACCTGCGGCTCCCGGGTGAGCAGGAGTCATCCCTGCCTGTGCTGGGCGGAGTACGCCTCCTGATCCGGCGGACGCGGCTCGGTCGAATCATCCCAGCGTGTGCGGGGTGGGCCGTGTGCGTCATCGGTGACGTGAAGTAAGTCTAGTGTACTGGTCGTTACGTGATCGATTGGTGCAGGTAAGCGCGAATGCGGCTGAAGGGGACTGTGGGTGGGGGTGGTTGAGGATGCGCGGTATCGACCTCGGGGCGTGGGCGGAGTTTGAGTCAGCGACTTGGACGTCGTATCCGCTGCTGTTCCGGATGCTGGATGACGCGGCGGATGCAGCGGTGCTGTGGGACAGGATCTTGAGCTCGTCGCAGCGTGCGGTGATCGGCGAAGGCCTGGGTGTGGGCGAGGAGCAGTCGCGGTCGCTGACGGTGTCACTGGCGGGCTTGCGGGAGCTGGGCAAGCTGGTGCCGGGCTTCCAACAGCGTGAGCGTGGCGCGTGGGAGCGGCTGGGCGAGGATCGCGTGGCCGGGGCGGGCCGTATCTCGCCGGTACCGGTGGAGGTAGACCCGTACTCGATGCACGTGGTGTTCGGTGTGCGAGATAGGCGATCAGGCGCCTGGACCAGTGCAGTGACGTAGTCCTTGAGTTCCTCGCCCGCCCCTCGATATGTCCGGCAGGGGCACAGCCTTGGTGGGGGGCTACGGTTCACGCGCCTTCGAAGCCGCCGAAGTCCGTCGCCCACCGCATGCGGTCCAGGGACAGTTCGGCACGGGCAGCTGCCTCTCCGGCCTGGTCCCCGAGCTGGTGGAAAAGGTCGGCAGCTGCCCTGAAGGAATCCAGCATCCCTGCCCGATCCTCCCCGTTCTTCTGCGCCAGGCCCCGCAGGCTCAGTGTCGTCGCCTGGCCGGCCTGGTCCCCCAGGTCCATGAAGACGGTCAGTGCCGAAGCATGGGCCTGCAGTGCCTCCTGTGCCTGTCCCTGGGCCAAGAGGGCCGCCCCCAGACCGTTCAGCGCGTTTGCAGTGCCCGGTGCGTCGCCCACGTCGCTGTAGCAGTCGCGGGCGCGCTCCAGCGCTGGCCGTGCCTCGTCCGGCCGCCTGCTGGTGTTGAGGGTGAGCCCTGCGTTGAGCCAGGAACCTGCCTCAGCGTGGACGTCTCCGAGCTCGCCGTAGAGTGCGGCTGCGGCCCGATGCGCGACGACCGCCTTCGCCGGCTCCCGCATCTCCCGATGGCACGAACCCGCATTGTTGAGTACCTGGGCGTCGCCGTACCGGTCGCCTGCTTCGGCGAACAGTGTCCGGGCTCGCTCGTACGTCGCGAGCGCCTGGTGGAACTCGCGGATGCGACATTGGGCGAGCCCCAGGTTGTTGAGGGCTTGAGCCCGGCCGCGAATGTCGCCCGTTTCCTTGTACATGCCGGCCGCCTCCCGGTGCTCACGTAGCGCCAGGGAGGCCTGGTGCGACTGCTGGTGGCACAGCCCGAGGTTGTTGAGCGCCTGCGCCTGACCGTGCAGGTCGTCCGCCTGCCTGAACAGTTCCAGAGCGCGCTCATGGTTTGCCACTGCCTGAGAGACGTCGCCCGCCTGACGTAGGGCGAGGCCGGTGAAATTGAGGGCCTGGGCCTCTTGGAGTACCGCGCCGCAGGCGCGGAACGCTGACGCTGCCTGCGTGCCCGTCGTGATCCAGTCGTCGTAGTGACGCCCCCGATCGAAGAAAGCGCCCAGAGCCAAGGCCAGGTATCCGTACGCCGCACTGTCCTGCGGCGCGCTGAGTGACGCCGCGACCAGATTCGCCCTTTCCGTCTCCAGCCAGGCCATCGCCTGCCGTCGGTCCGCGAAGCCCGCGGTCGGAGGGACGAGCTGCTGGGGCAACTGGGCGACGGCGGCGCGGGTCGTGCGCAGGTAGTGGCCTAGCAGGCGCTCGCGGGCGGCATCCCTCCCGTCCGCGGCCGCACACGCGATCCCGTGCTCCTCAGCGTGCAGTCGCAGCAGATCGTGCATGCGCCAGCGGCCCCACACCGTGGAAGGCTCCGCAAGGTGCGCCCGCACCAGATCCTGCAGGGCGCGCTCCGCATCGTGGGCGTCGGTGGCGTCCAACAGGCTCATGGCCGCTGCGGTGGAGAGCTCCGGGCCGGGATTGAGCGACAGCAACCGGAACAGCTTCGCCTGCTCCGCGGTGAGCGCGCGGTAGGAGAGTTCGAAGGCGGCGGTGACGGTCTGGTCCGCATGGCTCAACCGTTCGAGCCTGGTCCGTGCGTCCTGTAGGGCCGCGGCCAGAGCAGAAAGCGGGCGACGCGCGGTGTCGACGAGCAGCCCCGAGACGATGTGAAGCGCCAGCGGCAGCCCACCGCACAGCTCGGTCATCGCGCGGGCCGCGTCGATCTCGTCATCGACCCGGGTGTCCTCGTCCCCACATGCCTGGCGCAGTGTTGCCCGGAGCAGCTCGAGTGAGGCGGCGGCTGTCAGGGAGCCGAGCTCGTGTACACGGGCGCCGATGGCCAAAGTGGTGCGTGAGGTCACCAGGACGGGGGTGGCTCCATCACCCGGCAGCAGCGGCCGGACCTGCGACTCGTTGCTGGCGTTGTCGAGAACCAGCAGGGTCCGCAGCCCGCCCGCGGTCCGTTGCGCCAGGAGCATACGCAGAAGGGCGGATCGTGCTGCGACGCCAGGGGGAACGGCCTCACCGACGACGCCCAAGGCCCTGAGAAAGGTGTCCAGGACATCGGTGGCGACGGCCTGCTGCGCAGCCACCGGGTCGTAGCCGTTCAGGTCGGCATACAGCACGCCACCGGGACACCAGCCGGGTGCGGCCAGCGCCCGGCCTGCGACCTGGAGGACCAGTTCGGTCTTGCCCACGCCGCCCATGCCGACGACCATCTGGACCCGTGCTGCCTGACGTTCGTCCTTGGCAGAGGGGGTGAGCGGCGCTAGAAGCGTACGCACCTCCTCCTCGCGGCCGACGAACGTCTCGGCGGTCCGGGGCAGAGCCGCCAGGGCCCGAAGGGACGCGAAGGCATCTGGTTCGGGGTCAGCTTCGGGGTCCTCGACGCATGCCGTCGGGCCACGGGAGGCGTTCCGGGTGCTGAAGGCCTTCGCTGCCGTACGGCGCAGCGTGAGGAGCTCGCCGACGGGTAGCCTCAGCTCGCGGGCCAGCGCGGCCACGGTGTGCTCCAAGGGCAGCGGACCCTCGGGGTCGAGCGCCGAGTGGAGAGTCGTGCGCGATATGCCGGCCAGATCGGCCAGCTGCTTCTTGCTCGACAGCGCGGAGGAGGCCTGGGCGTTGGCCAGCCGGTCGGCCAGCCTCCGGCGGAACACCCCGTAGTCACCGGCGTCTGGACCTCCCTCTTCTGGCGTCTCAGGCATCGTTCCCCCGCGTTGTCACGTGTTCGGCCGTGTCCATTCTCGTCCGGGTGAACCCCGCTGAACACTGATTCCGGGAGCTTAGATCACGTCAACACCCCGCCATCACAGGGAGATTGTCGTGGATCTCGTTGTCGTTCTGCTGGTCACCGTGCTCGTGGTGATCGTCGCGCTGCTGGCCGGGGCCGGTGCAGGCAAGCTCGCCCGCCTGGACGGCGCCACCTACCCTGCCGCCCTCACCCGGGCCGCCGTGGCCTTTACTGCGGTGCTCACCCTCGCCGCCGCCGTGACCGCCGCCTACGCGGCCCTCGCCGCCCTGGTCGCTTGAACGGACCCGCACCTCGGGACGAGCGGCCGCGGGCCTTCCAGCCCGGTGTGGGGGTCGGGCACCGTGCTGCAGGGTCGGCGCGCCTCCGCCGGTACGCTCGGTGAGCTTGCGTGGGACTGCGTGCCCATTGTTGGCAATCGTCCCTGCGTGTGCGGGGCGGAGCGCCGAGCTCATGTGTGGCTGGGCAGCAACTGAGTGTCATCCCTGCGCGTGCGGGGCGGAGAGGGCGAAAAGGGGCCCTGGTTCCGCCGCCTGGGTGTCATCCCTGCGCGTGCGGGGCGGAGACTTGCTGAGCTGGGACGCTATCAGAGCCCCCCGCAGTTTTGCCTGTCCGCAAGACTGGTTTGCGTGGTTGATTTTGGTCATGGCGGGTGAGATCGGTGCGCTAGCGGATTGGCCCTGGCCGCCGGGGGAGTGGCGTTGTGGCCCATCAGGACGGGCTGATGGCGCTCGTTGAGATTCAGAAAGCGCCATCAGCGTATCCGGTTACCCAGCACAGCAGGCCCGCCATCGTCGCCCAGTTCGCCTCCACCGACTGCCGGGCCTGCCCGTCAAGGACGCACTGCACCTCCTCCCGGAGGGGCAGTCGGATACTCACCCTGCGGCCGAAAGAGCTGCACGAGATCCAGACTGCCGCCCGCGCCGAGCAGAAGACCCGGACCTGGCGGGACAAGTACGAACTGCGCGCCGGGGTCGAGAGCACGATCAACCAGGCCCTGGACATGACCGGAATCCGCCGCGCCTGCTACCGAAGACTGGCCAAGGTCCGCCTCCAGCACCTCTTCTCCGCCACCGCCCTGAACGTCATCCGCCTCGACGACGACTACTGGAGCACCACCCCGCTCAGCAGACCCCGGACCAGCAGACTCGAACACCTTGCCTACATACTCACAGCCTGACCGGCGACCGCTCGGAATTGGGCAACGGAGTCGTGCCGTTCCACCCGCTGGCGCCGGTCCGTGCTCGGCACCCGCTCGTCGATCGCGGCGACCACCTCCGGTGTGGGCGAGGGACTGCCGTGCGGTCAGCCGGCCCACCGGGCTCGCGGCGGAGAGCTCGGGCAGGTACGTGCCGATCGGGGCATCGAGGTCGAGGCGCCCGTCGGCTGCAGCAGTTGCACGGCCAGCGCGGTCACCGGCTTGGTCAAGGAGGCGATGGGAAACGCGGTGTCCGCAGTGATCGGCAGGCCGCTCCCGGCTACCCGCTCACCTGCCTCGACGACGGTCAGCCGCCCCGAGTAGCGCACGGCGAGCTGCGCGCCCGGCACCCGGTGCGTGCGCGCCAGCTCGGCGAGACGGGCGGTCAGGAACTCGTCGCTGATGGCCGGGCCCGTGGTGTCGGTCGCCGCCGTGTTCCCGGGGACGACCGCTTCGGGCGCACGCTGTGGGGCGCAGCTGGCTCGGCCACCGGTGGCTGCCCGGACACGGGTGCGTCCGCGGTGGCCGCGGTACGCACGGCCACCGCCGCCAGGCGTTCGATGGTCGGGTGCGAGAACAGGTCCCTCGGCACGATGGACCACCCGGCGCGCCGGGCGCGGTAGGCCACTTGGACACAGAGCACCGAGCCCCCGCCCAGCTCGAAGAAGTCGCCGTCCCGTTCCGGCCCGCCGACTGGCGCGACCACTACGGTCCGGCCTGGGACCGGCTGGATGCCGCCCGCCGCCGCTACGACCCGGATGGCATCCTGGTACCGGGCTAGGGCATCTTCCCCTGACGCAGGCCGTACCCGTCCCGGGAGGCCGTCGGTCGACTGCGGCTCCGCAGATACGTTCCGATACGCCCCCGTCCAGGGGAGCCCTGGAGTCGGAGGTCAGCGCAGAAGCCCGACCAGGGGCAGAGGTGCGCCACAGAGGTCGGCGATGCGCGTGCTGGCCTTCCGCAGTGCGAGGCTGGTCGTGGTGTGCGAGTCGGATATCCCGTCGAGTTTCTCGGCGTCCGCGGAGAGATCCTCCGGTCCTTCATATCTGTCGGCCAGGTCGGCGAGCGTACCCGCCTTACGGAACACCGCATTGTCGATGACCCGGAACTGCCGCAGTTCGCTGCCCAGCTCCTCGTAGCCCCGGCAGACGTCGGCCCTCGTTGCCGGCTCCTTGTCGATGAGGCAGCCGTCCACGAACGAGTAGATCAGGAAGCCCGCTCCGGCACAGAGCGACAACCGACGTAATAGTGCCATCGCATAACTCCTTCGTCATGAGTGGATACCGTCCCCAGCCGCTCTGCCAGACCGCGGCGCGTGCTGCCGGAGCGGAACGGATGTGCTCCGCCCGCGCGGCGGAACTCAGCGGCGCCGCCACCATTTCCCAGCGCCGCGCGCCACGGAGATGCCGTGCCCCGCGATCATGGAGCGCGACATCGAGAAGTCGCCGTCGGCGTGGACGGATACCCCTGCCGTCGCCGCGCGCCGCTCGCCCTCGCTGTCGCTTCGAGCCGCTGCTTCCCGTGCCACGCCGGGAGCAGTTGCCGGGTCTCCCGGTACGTTCAGCCATGCGCGCGCTTCGGTCTCCTTGACCAGCACCTCGACCTCGCAGAACGACTCGGCGTCGATCGCGGGCTGGGCGCCTCGTACCACGGTGTCGTAGACCGCGTCCGACACCAGCAGCGCGACGTCGCTCCTGGCGCTGTCGAGAGCCCGGCGCAGCGGGGCGCTGTCACAGAGCCGGAAGACATGGTTCACGGCGGTCCCCGCGACGCCGTGAGCATCGCGGTGCACCTGGCCGATGTGGGCGGCGACACGGAGCCGCAGCAGCGGATCGCTGCGTCGGCGCCCGCCCAGTGCGCGGTCGAGGCGCAGCAGGATCTCGCCCAGGACCATCCGCTTGGGGAGTTCCGGCGGTATGACGATCAATACGCCGTCTCCCCGGTCCTCGTGCGGGCACGCGTCCCACACCGCCCTTGTGAAGGCGGCACGCAGTTCTCGGTACAGGTCTTCCCGGGTGCGGAGTTGTTCGTGATCCGAGCGGCCCCCGAATGACTCAACGTCGACGAAGAGCAGCATGACGTGTTCCGGGATGCGTGTCCGGTCACGGCTCCTTGCGGGGCCCGGGCCAGGGCCGGTCGGGGTCGCGGCGTCAGCTCGACGGAACGGGAAAGCCACCGAAGCTCCGTTCACCGTTGTGGTCGTCGACCACGACCAGGAAGGCACCGCCGGACAGCCCGATCAGCATGTAGGAGGAGTTGTCCACTCTCCAGCGTCCGTTGGTCCACGCCAGGTGCAGGGGATACTGGGGCTCGCCTTTCCAGCCCAGCATCGCCTGTGCACCGCCCTGCCGTTCCCGGGCGTCACCGATCGTCACGTTCTCGACCTGGGCCCGGTTCTCGGGGGACCGTTGGTCGAACTCTCCCCGCATGAGGCCCGCACACGAGCGGTCGCTCGGTTGAGCTATCTCGCACCAGGCCTCGGCGTCGCCCGTGCGCTCGGCCTTCCGTAGCTGTTCAACCGTGTGCGAGGCCCCGGTCAGTCCCTTCTCGTTCACGACGGACGTATCGACCCCGTCGGCCGACGAAGTCTCGGAGCCGAGCAGGAGATATCCGCCGTACGTCAGGGTCACCGCCGCCGCCAGCACGGCTGACCGGACGGGATTCCGGCGGATATGCGTGACGGACACGCTTCCGGCGGCGATGATCGAGTCCCTGATCCGGGTGGTGTTTCCGCTTACGCTGACGGACCTGTTGCCGCTTCCGTCCCGCTGCGAGTGCCCCGTGCGGGTGCCGGGAGGAACTGGTCTCGGGTGATCGGACATGCGTTGCTCCTGAGCTCCTTCGTGCAAGTCCCCATAGGGAATCAGCCAGTTCCCCGCCACAACATTGCATCTGCTCTATAGGGGGCCGTATTCCTGGCAACCTCTGGCTCCGTGACGACCACGACGTTCTGGGAAGGTCTCAGCGAGGGCGAGCAAGGAGAACTGACCCGGATCGGTCGCACCAAGCGGTGGTACCAGCCGGGTCAGCACCTCTTCACGCAATCGATTCGCGGCGAGGAGGCCATCGTGCTCACCAGCGGCAGTTGCCGGGTCGTCGGCCACAACCGGGATGGCAGCGGCAGCTATCTGGGGGCGCGCACCAAGGGCGACATCGTCGGAGAGATGGCGATGCTCAGGTCGGAGAGCAGGACCGCGACGGTCGTCGCCCTGACTCCGGTGCGGGTACGCGTGCTCAGCAAAAGCGCATTCGCGTCGGCGCTGTCCCAGCACCCCGGAATCGCGCTCAATCTCCTCCGGATACTTGCCGACCGGCTGGAGGAAGCCGACGGTTTCCGGGCCGATCTGGCCGGAGCGGCGACCGCGGACGTCCGCCTCAGCCGGATGCTGCTACGGGTGGTGGCAGCAGAGGGCACAGCGACCCATGCGGGCATCGTGCTGGAGCGTGTCTCTCAGCGAGAGCTCGCCGACTGGTGCGGAATGAGTCTTGCGTCCGCCGGGCGCAGTCTCCGGAAGCTCCAGGAGCGGAGAATCCTCGACGAGGTCCGGAAGCGGGAGCGCATCGTCGTATGCGACATGCCCGCGCTGCGGGACCACGCGTTTCCGCCGTGACCGTCCGGCCGGGCGGCAGGCAGGGCGGTCCGCCCGGTGCACCGGGCGGACCGCCGGATCCTCTCGACCGTAACCGCCCCTCGACGAGTCCGGCGTCCTCACACTTCGACGCGAGCTTCTCGCTGCAGATCTGGTCGATCGTGTACATGCCGGCGCGTCAGCAGGCCGAGGGTGTCGACCACGACGTGCCGCTTCCGGCCGTTGACCAGCTTGCCGCCGTCGAAGCCACGGCTGTCGGAGCCGACGACGGCGTCCGCCTTGACGGACTGCGAGTCGATCACACCCGCACTCGGCTCCGTGTCGCGGCCCAGCCTCTCGCGGACCCTGGCGCGCAGCCGGTCGTGGAACTCCCTGACCAGGGCATGGTCGCGCCAGCGGCGGAAAAACGCGTAGACCCGGTCCCACGGCGGGAAGTCCACCGGCATCGCCCGCCACTTGATGCCATTGTCGACGAGGTAGCGGATCGCATCGAGTATCACCCGGTGGCAGTACACCTCCGGCTGCCCGCCCCGGCCGCGCATCCAGCCCGGCACAGGCAGCAGTGGCCGGACCACGGCCCATTCCACGTCCGTCATGTCCGAGGGATACCGCCGAACACGTTCCGGGTGATCGGCTGCGTTTCCGAACCGGCGAGCGACACAATCACACGTCGGTGCAGCCGAGTTGAACTCCACCGGCGCGAGCACGTACAACTGCGGCAACAGGGTCTCCTGGATCTCGGTTGGCTTCGCAACCCCGAGCTACCAAGAGGCCCTGCCTTCATGCCCGCAGCCGGCGGCAACCACCCGATCGAGCACCCCGTTCGACATGCAGCCCTCAAGATCGGAACGACAACAGCTACTCAGTCAATCTGAGAATTGCCGAGCGGTGGCACCCGCCCGCCGGCACGGGCCGTGGCCCTGCGCACCAGGTGTGCGCGGGGCCACGGCCTCCGGCCGGTCAGGGCAGGATGTTTGCGCCGTTGAAGCGCAGCAGCAGGGCGAGGTCACGGATGTCGTCGTGCTGGGTCGCCCAGAGCAGGAACCGCTCGACGCCGAGCCCGAAGCCGGAGGTTCGCATCGGGTGGCGCTCGTTCATGGTGACGTACCACTCGTAGGCGTCCTCGGGAACCTCGTGCAGGTCGAGGGCGCGGCGCAGGTCGGCGACGTCGGTGTGGCGCTCGCCCGCGCCGACCGTCTCGCCGACGCCGAACAGCAGGTCGGCGCTCAGCGCCTTGGTCGGGTCCTGCGGGTCGAAGGCCTGGTAGAAGGGCACGCTCAGGTGGTCGGGGTGGGTCAGCCAGACGTACCCGCCGAACTTGTCCATCAGGACACGCTCGCCCTCGCGGGTGAGGCTCCGGCAGCCGGGCTCCAGCTCCTTGACGGCTCCGGGCAGGTCCTTCAGGATCCCGTAGGCCTCCTCGAAGGCGATCCGGGGCAGCGGGCCGCTGCCGGCCAGCCCCTCCAGGTGCCGCACCGTCCCGGCCATCCCGGTCACAGCCTCGCGGCCGTGGGTGAGCAGGGCTCCGGCCAGGTGCCGCAGATAGGCCTCGACCACCTCCATCATGTCGTCGAGGCCGCCCGCTATCTCCGCCTCACTGTGGAAGAACTGGTGTCGCGGCTCTCTTGGAGGTGAGCAGTCCTTACGTGCTGACCAGAGAGTTGCTCAGTCTTGGAGAGCGGAGTTCGGTAGAAGTTACCGTTAGGTAGGGTTGAGGGTGGGCCTCTGTAGGTTGGTTTGACCTGCGGTTTGTACGATGGTTCCGGGGGTCTGCTCAGCAGGAGCGTTGGTTGCTCAGGGGTAACGGGCCGCCGGTAGTGGCGGTCGAGGGGCGCTGGTATGAAGGCGCGGAGTCGGCCCAGGGCCGTGGCGTGATTTCTCTTCGTCGGGCCTGCGCCGAACCAGGCGGGCCCGCCCCGTAGGGTGACTCCTCGTACCAGCCGGGGGTAGTCCTGGGCATTAGATGCGCGCAACAGGGGGAGTACGCGCTGCACGGCACCCAGGACACCGGGGCGACGGATGCTCAGATCAGGTTCGACTCGGCTACTGAACTCGACGATCACCTGGCGCTGATCGGGGGTCCGCGGTGAACGCGCCCCCCAGGGGCGCGTGCACGTCGTGCCCGTCACACCCGCGGAGAACGAGCTTGGTGCCGGTCTCGAACTGCTCACGGTGTCCCTCGCCGACGGTATCGCCACCGTCTTGGCCGGTTCCCTCGCCACTTGGTTGCAGAACAGCCGTACCCGACCAAGATCCGCATCTCCATTACCCGGGCCGACTGCACCCTGGAAGTCGAGACCGGTGACGCCTCTGAGGCCGAGGCGCTGATCCGGCTGGGTACGCCTGGGTGCTCGGCAGACGGGCAATGGCGAACGAGGCGCTCGGCCACCGGGCGCAGGCCCAGGCAGACCTCGACCGGGTCCCCGCTGCGCCCGAGGGGCGAGGCCAGGAAACCGTTTCAGTCGTCTTCCGGGACGGCGCGGGGGTGCCGGGCGCTGTCCAGGGCGGCCAGCGTGCTTATCGAGGTCGCTTCGCTGCCGCCGGTGAGTCCATGACCTCGGCAGCGCGGCGATGGTTCCCCCTCCCGCAGTCCGGGCCGTCGCCGCCACGTGCACAACCTTGCTCTCGCCGGGCGACCAGAACAGTCCCGAAGGACGCGGCCCTGACCCCCTGACCCGGCTGGCCCCGAGCAGAACGCTGTGGAAGCGCCCCAGACCTGTGAGTGCGTGACACCCGTCCCGGGCCGGATCGGCGGCGTCCACCCAGGGGGCTGCTCGGACGAGGGCAATGACGAGAAGCCCGCCACCTCAATTGATTGGCCGGAGCGACGGGGGCCTTTAGCGCAGTCTGAAACCAGAGGCTTCACGAGTACCAGGTGGAGAAACCCGCACTGAAGCCATCCGCGCCATACTTCCGCCGTCGCGGTTGCAGCCGGGTCTTCACGACACCCCGTAGATGGTGCCTGACACAGCCAGTTGCAGCCGCTTCTGTTTCAACAGCCGCACCAGATCGTCGGTGTCTGAGAGCTGTTCGATCTCGCTGCGGGTCACCACCAGAATCTCCCGCTTCTGCCCCAGGGCGCGAGCGAGGATCTGGTGCGCGGCACTGCGATCAACCGCCTCCCCAGTAATGCCGGCCGCGGCGACCAGGATTCCCAAGGGCCGGCCCCGTCCCTCCAGCTTCGAGCTGAAGAGTGTCACCTCCGCCGCCCCCACAGGCTTCGACCAGTTCTTGCACTCCACAAGAATGATCTTGTCGAACTGGCGCAGCCCCTTGGGATCACCCTCGTTCCAGAAGGCGATGTCGATCTCCTCAGATGAGAAGTAATCCAGCTGGTTGCGAACGGTCACACTGATTCCGGGGACGAGCTCGAAGAGATACGTGAGGAGATCCTCAAAGGCCTTGCCCCGTGCAGCGTTGCTGGCAGCCGTGTCGCCGGCGGTCAGGAACGCGGCGACACGGCCCCGGTCAATGGACGTCATGAGTACGCCCTGCCATGGACAGCACGGTTCCTCAGATCGCGCACGACCTCAGCGAAACTCGACGCCCGCATGCGTTCCAGCAGCGTCTCAAGCGAGATCGTCAGAACGGGAAAGGAAGGTACCCTCAGGGCCTCACGGAACTCGGCGTTCGTTGGCGGATCGAGGTAGACCAACAGGGCTGCGTTCATGCGGCTGCGCTGCAGCAGATGGAGAGTCTGCTCGACCGCGGAGCGTGACAGCGTGCGCTTCAGCTCGATGAGCAAAGGGTTGAGGGCGATGGCACCCAAGTCGTCCGACCACACCCCGAGATCGAGACGATCTCCGACCTTCGGGTCTGGATTTTCCACCGCCACCGCTCCACTGCCCTCCAGAGCGGCCTTCAGAACATCCACGGCCGTTCGCTCGAGACGCATGGGCTGCTCACGCAGCAGCTCCAGAAGCTCATTCACCTGCGTGCTGCCCAGCGCATGCTCTACTGCGGACGTCGCAGGCGTCACCCTGACAAGACGCCCCTCAGCCTGGGCAAGGGCGTAGGCGACTGCCTCGACGTCGTCCGGTCGAGCACGAATGGTGAGCAAACCATCGAGGTCGGGAGAAGTGTCCTGATCGGGATCGGCAATGACGATGACCCGCTTGCCCATCCCTACTGCGACTCCGGCCTCGAACAAGGTGCTCTGAGACTGATCAGGGTTACCCAGAACCACCAGCACCGTCTCCGCCTGCGCGATGGCCTGCCGCAGACTCTGGGCGATGCTTGCTCCCAGAGGCGCCACGTCGGAAAGAACATAAGGGTCCACACCGCGTCGCTTGAGCTCCCTCAGCAACGTGCGCAGATCTGTGGCAGCCGGCGCGGAGATGAACCAACGCGAGGTTGGCGCCGACGAATCCTCACGTGTCGCACCGTCATTCACCCGGGAACCCCATTCTCTACTCTGTGACGCGACACAGCCACGTTCCTGTACGCACCACGTGTCATTTCATCATGAAGACTCCCGTACCGGCCTTCTGGTGTTCGCCGTACCGGCCGGCCGTTGCCGCCTCGTCCACGTCCGTGGCGGCAACGGCTGTACGCAGTCCCTCTGGCGCCGGTTTGGGTGATCCGGCGAGTAGGCCGGGCGACAGCCCCCGGCCTACTCGCCCCGCTGGTTCAGCGGGATGGGGGCGTCGAAGACGTCGACGGCGAATTCCGAGGTTCCGCTGCCCTCGAAGTCGATGTCGTAGCGGCTGTGCAGCAGCGTGTGGATCCTCACCCACCGGCCCGTGGCCGTTGCATCCGCGGCCACCTGGAGCGCGCCGCGAACAGGACCGGCATCGCCGGCCTGCTGCTTACTCGTCCAGGTCCGCGCGAGCTTCACCCCTGTGGGGACAGCCCAGGTGCGCGGCTCGGCGCTGGCCGGCACGGAAACCTCGTCGTTGAGCAGCCGGATGACCCACCCGACGCCGCCATCGTGCTGACGCTCGTTCGACATGCGGATGCCGAGCCCGATTGTGTAGGCACACTCGAGGTACTCCTCGAGTTCCTCGTCGATCCGCCCGAAGAAAACAGCCTCGCGAACGACCTCGACCGGCCCGCACTCGGTGAAGGCCCCCATCACCGGTTCGCACTTGTCCTTGAGGTACTGCTGCGCGGCCATGCGCACCGGTTTGGGGGCCCGGTCCAGCACCTTTTCAAGGGCGCTGTCGTCGCGGTCGTACAGGAAGGAGTTGAGTGCACTGACCAGTTCCTTGGTCAGGTGGAGATCGCCGGCTCCCAGTGTGGTCACCGCCTCCAGCTCGTCCCCAGGCCTCCTCACAAGGGCGAACACCCTGCTTCGTCCAGGGCTCGTGTGCGCGATGAACGAATGAATCATTTTCTGTCTCACATCACATCTCAGGAGCGGTCCCCGGCACGAACACGCGCCTGAGCCGCAGAAGAACGAGGGAACCCTGCCAACCGACGTGTCGCACGAGCTACCGGCTCGTCCGCATGGGTCGGAGGTGAGTTGCTGTCAGACCCGGCGCTTCAGCCCGGGATCCGCATGGCTGTCGGCAGCCTACCCAGGCGGCATCAGCGGTGGCAACGACGCATCCGCCACCTTCAAGGCGCGGGCTGTCGGTGAGTCTGTGATGGTGACGTGCTTCGAATGGGGCCCTGTCGGTGCCTCGCCTGCCGGGCCCTGGAGGTCTCGCAGTCCTGGTTCTACAAGTGGATCAACCGTGCTCCCACCGCCCGCGAGCAGCGCCAGGAGCGGCTGGATGAGGAGATCAAGCGGCTGTTCGCCGCCTCGGGCAGCACCTACGGCTCGCCGGGGATCACCCGCGACCAGTGCGAGGCCGGCTGGAGCGTTTCCAAGAACACGGTGGCGGCGCGGAGGGCCGAGCTGGGGCTGTGCGGGCGGCGACCGAAACGGTGACGGAGCCTGACCCGGCCCGGGAAGCGGCCGGCGGCCCGGGACCTGGTCCGCCGTAACTTCATCGCCGTCGCACCCGACGTGCTGTCCACCGGTCGGCCGCCGCCCTGTGGGTCGCGGCCTCGCCAGCGGCCGATCTCGCTGTTTCCTCGGCTCGCCGCCGGGCCTGGATCATCGGCCAGTCGGGCCCGCCGCCGTACCCGTACGACATGCTCGTTCCTCTCGTGTCGGATTGTTGTCTCCAACAGCACACCGGCCCGAAAGGACACGACGGCGCTTTAGCTCAGATCGCGTGTCTGCCAGCCGGGCGGGGGTTTGGGCAGGCCGATCAGAGCGTCGATGCCGAGATGTTCCAGCAGCAGTGCTTTGAGATGTCGGCTGTCGATGAGCTCGACACGGTTGCGGGGCGCGAAGTCCCAGCTCGCCTTGCCGAACCACGCGGTGGTGACCACGATGCCCTTCGAAGCGCTCTTGTCGTTCACGATTCCCGCGACCGACCGACCGACCGCACCGTCTCGGCGGAGACCACGTTCTTCGTGCGCTTGGCCTGGATGATGCACAGTCCGCCGATGAGGGGTTCCTCGTTGACCGCGACAGCGTCGATGCCGTCATCCCGGGATGCTTGGGTGACCCACGACTTGAGCCCGATCTTCTCGAACAGTCGCCGGATGAGGTGCTCGAAGTCGATCAGGTCCATCGCGACGAGGTCGGGCCGGCTGTCGAGGCCGGCGATGACATCCCGCTCCGGGGCGATCTTGTACCGGGTCAGGTCGAACGTGACGACAGGAGGAACCGGCTCGAGGTCATAGGGGTGGGGTGCTGGGAGACGATCGCGTTCAGATGGTGCAGGCTTGCCACCGGGTCGAGTTCGGGCTCGTCCAGCACGAGTTCAGTGAAAGCCTCCCGGCTGACCCGCACACTGATCAGACACGGCTCGATCGCCCTGCCGGTGGCACGGTCTTTGGCGCGGACTTTCCCGTTAAAGGCAACTCCGTCTACGAGCGACGGCGGTGTCACGGCGAAGGCCTCGTCGATCGCCCGCAGCGCGAGTCTGGCCACCAGATCCCTGTACAACGCCTTGCACTCGTTCTCCTTCCGCGGCTGCGGGACCACGGCCGGGAGAGCGGAGGCCTTGAACCGGTACTGCGTGACCGGAGGAACCACCGCCTGGACCGGCAACTCGATCTCCACAACCAACTCGCGGGACTCCGGAGCGAACGCCGCCCGCCGGGCACCGCCGAGTCCTTCCGGATAGCCGATGGAGCCCAGCGCCTTCTCCACGCCGACCGCGAGCCCTTCCAGATCTCCTTCACCGAGCGCCTGCTCCACCTGCAGCCGCAGCCCGTGCAGCCCACCGGGGCGGGCACGCAGAACCGCAGTCAGCACCTCAAGCCGCTCTTCGCCCTCGGCCGTCCGGCCGGCAGACTCCCGGCGCAAACTCTCAGCGCTCTCCTGCTTCGCACGCCGTTCCGCCGCAGCCTTCTCGCGGACCTCAGCACGACGTTTCTGCTCGAGCTCCCTCGCCCGCGCCGCCTGACGTTTCTCAAGATCCCGCACGATCTGCTCGGCCCTGCGCGACTCGGCACTGTGCTGCGCCTGCTTCTCCTTCCGCGCCCGCATCCACGTCTGCGCCTGCTCGCGTTCCCGCCGCGCTTCCTGCTTGGCCCGCTCGGCAGCCTCACGCTCCGCGGCCCGCGCCTGACGCGCCAGCTCCGCCTCAGCCCGCCTCGCGGCTGCGGCCTTCGCCTTCTGACTGTCCCGGTACGCCTGCAGCAACTGCGCCGCCAAGGACTTCCTACGCGCCATTCGCCGCCCCCACCACAGGTCAAAACACCACAGCTGCCCCCGGCAGAGGCAGAGCAATCCCCGCGGGCGGGCCCATGGCCTGACTCGCTCGGAACATGACCGCTTTCCCTCGCCCCGACGGCGATACCGCCGAAGCCGCCAGCGAGTGCCCGGAACACAGCGGCGACGCCTTGATGCCGATGCCTGGGGACTCCGCCGGGCCTGGTGCACGGTATCCCCGGTGTCCTGTGCCAGACGCTCCGGCCCGGCACGTCACGAACTGCAGCCGGCCGGGCCTTGCTCCAGCCGACCGCGCCAGATCGGCGAACTGTCCTACGGCGGGCGAACAGCGGCTTGCCGGCACTCCGTACGGGGACACGGCAGGGAACAGATCACCGCTGTGACAACGCAGTGCTGTGCAGCAGAATCAACCGATCACAGTGTGACGAGGAAGGCCGCCCATGAGCTACCACGCGACATTCCTGCAGGCGGCTCAGGCAGGCCAAGGAGCTCTCATCCGCAGCTGGCTGGCCTCTCCCGCCCCGTCGGCAGACGCGCCCGTACCGGAGCCGGTCGCCCAGGTGGATGTGGCGGTCATGAACCTGGAGAACAGGCTGCACGAGGTGAAACTGGCGGCTGCCCCGCATGTCACGGCGGCGGCCGAGGACCTCTACACGGCAGCCCGGGCTGCCGCCGACACCCAATTCGACCTGCACATACACAATTACGGCAGCGCGCAGCGCCTGTGCGCTCTCGACGATGCAGCCTTCACCCGTCACACCGAAGCCGTCAGGCAGGCGCTGGAAGGCTTCGTCGCGGCGGCCTACCGGGAGGGAGCATCGGTGACGGCCACGGTTTCCGACCGGGCCAAGTCCGCGCGGGTAGCAGAAGCGGCCCCGGCGGACGCTGCCTGGCTGGTCCATCTCTCCCGGCGCATGCCGATGCGGCGCATCCCCGACTTCGTCACCGAGGGCGTCGACTCGGCCCTGGAGGCCTTGCAGCGCGACGTCATCGACTTCGTCGACCCGGAACTCGAAACGGCGCACCAGCATTTCACGGACGCCCTCGCCCGGTTCCTCGACGAGATTGGCGGGACGTTCACCCCCGACCATGACGCCGCATACACCGAAATCCCCCCGGAGTGGCGGCGCACCGCCCCCGAACGCTACGCCCAGACCCTGCGCGATCTCTCCCAGGCCCGCGATACCGTACTTGACCGCTACAAGGAGCTGATGAACACCATGAGCCGAAGAGGCCACCATCCCGCACCGCAACAACCCCAGCCAGGCCCTTCGGTCCAGGTCACCGCCGGCGACAACTCACCCGTCACGGTGAACGCCCCTCATGCGCACGCTTCCCACGGCGCCCACGCGAGTGCCGGCCAGCCAGCACCGGCAGACCCCGCCACGGCCCCACAAGCGCCGTGGTACCGCAGCGCCATCTTCTGGGGTGCCGTCAGCGCTCTGGGAACGGTAGCCGGTGCCGTCGTCGCCTATCTTGCGCTGGGTAGATGACCGAACCCACCCGCCAGAGGCCGCAGCCCGTGGAACAGTTGGAGCAAGGCGTCCTCGACGACACCGCCCCGCTTGCCGGACTGCTGCGCCTCGCGCTCGTCATCGGCGGCCACGCCGCCTCCCAGCCTCTGAAGCAATGGGCTCTCAACGAACTCAAGGGCTACGGAGGCAAACCCGCCTCCGGTGTTCCGGACTACCGGCGCCCGCGCGCGCCCATCCAGGCCGACTCGCACTCGCTGACCTGGCAACGCCATGGTGAAACCATCAGCGCCCTGAACCTCCCCGAGATCACACGGGGCAAGATCAACGAAGAAGTGACCATCACGTTCGGCATCGGTCAGCTGCAGAACCTGATCGACCGGACCCCTCCCGGCCAGGCAGTCCACCTCAGCCTTCCTGGCGCGGCCGAACTGCGCACGCTGATGAGCGTGATGGACCGCTACCGCAGCCGAGCCGTCGTCATCGACGACCTGTACTGGGCGGTCTCTCCCTCCGTTCTGCACGACATCCTCGACCAAGTCCGTACCCGCCTCACGCAGTTCGTCGCCGAACTGCGTTCCACGATGCCGGCCGGATCCGGCACGCCCACCCCGGAGCAGGTCCACAGGGCCGTTCAGAGCATCAGCATCATCACCGGCGACAACTCGCCTGTCACGCTCACCGCTCCGCTCGCCCACGCCGACCACGGCGCAACAGCCAGCACCGCAACCGGTGTACAACAGCGCTGGTGGCAGTGGCGACGACGCTGACCGCCTCCCCGCCTGCCGCAGGGGCCACCTTGATGACGGGCGCCACACCGCCCGGCCCCGCACCATCGAGGCTCCGGTGTTCGTCACGGATGCGAGCCCATCTTGACCTGCTCACCCCCGAGGTAGAGGTAGGCCAGGAACCGTGTGCGCTGCTTCGGGGCCGAGAAGGGCCGGCTCGACGCGGAGCCAGCCGCGGACGGCAGTCCTGCGGCGCTCGGCAGCCAGGCCGGGCCGCCCTGGCCAGCCCCAAGGGAAGTGCTGATCACAGCACGTCATCTTCCGAGGGGGCGTCGGTCAGGCCGAGTTCCGCGTCGGTGAAGGGCTCGCCCAGGTCGGGCATCGCGAAGAGGCCCGTGCCGGTGGCGGTCTCGACGAAGCGGACGAACCGGTCGACAGGCCGGTGGGCCTGTTCTCTCTCCAGCAGCGCCAGGGGCGCCGGAGGGTGATCCACTGCGCCCGTGTGCACGCGGGCAGGTGACGAAGTATGCGGTCGGCCCGAAGGGGGTTGCCCAGTTCGCGTAGCCGCTGCGGGGGCGGTGGCCGGGTTCGTTCCAGTCGGAGGCCAGGGACGGCTTGCCGAGGAGGACGAACTCGCCTCCGGGCCACCGGCAGGTGCAGGAGCCTTCGCACCGGCAGGTGCGGGTGCGGGCCAGTTCTTCGGCCTTCTCGGTCCGCGGTATGCCGGGGCCTTTGACCTCGATCCAGGTGCCGAGTTCGGGCAGCCAGAAGTCGGGGAGGTAGAGGGTGCCAGAGTCCAGGGTGAGCGTCTCGGGTTCGTACTCCCACCGGATGCCGTTGCCGTCGAGGGTGGCGGCCCAGTCAGCTTCGAGCCGGGAGCGGAACGTGGTGTCGCCGTAGCGGGTCGGGACGGCATCCATGGACGGGCCGGGGACGTCGGGCGTGCTGACCAAACCGGGCTCCTGTCCTGCTGCTGCGGCCGTGTCGATTATGCCGGTGACCCGCTGAGAGGCGGCGGGTGTACGCGCGCCTCGGCTCCCCGCGGCGGCGGCCCCTGAGCGCTGCTGCCCTCCGGCGTCCCAGGTGCGTGGCCTGGGACGGCTGTGGGCGCGGCTTGGCGGGGCCGCCCTCGGCCGGCCTGTGCTGTGTCAGTTCTGCTCCGCCTCGTCCAGCAGCCGGTGGACAGCCCGTACACACAGGGGCTCGCCAGGTGTCACTACTTCTAGGCAAGCCATATATGGGCTATGTAGAGTACGAGTATGGGTAGTTTGCGTATGACCCTGCAGACCCAACTGGTGCTGCGGGCTTTGCTGGAGGACCCCGCCAAAGAGCGCTACGGCCTGGAGCTGTGCGAGCTGGCGGGACTGCCGTCGGGCACGATCTATCCGATCCTCGCCCGCCTGGAACACGTCGGATGGGTGGAAAGCACCTGGGAAGACCCGGCCCTGCACGAGGGAGCCGGCCGGCCGCGCCGTCGCTTCTACCGGATCGCCGAGGACGGTGCCGAGCACGCGCGGGACGCCCTCGCGCGTGCCTACCGCGGCCGCAAACAGCCCCTACCGGGGTGGGCCGCCCGTCCGATCAACGGCGGGGGAGTGTCATGAGGGCCCGGCGCCGGTTAGCACCCCGACCGAACAAGCGCCGCTGCGCCCTCCCGTCCCTGGAGGGCCTCCTGGCCGTCGTGCGTATGCACCACCCGCACGCCGACACCTCGCTCATCCAGCACGCCCACGATGAGGCCGCCGTCTGGCACGCGGGCCAAACCCGCCGCAGCGGCGACCCGTTCCTCACCCACTGCCTCGCCGTCGCCGCTATCGTCGCCGACCTCGGCATGCCGCCACCTGTGATCTGCGCCGCCGTGCTGCACGACATCGACGACACCCCCTGCCCGGCGGGCCGCGTGACCGAGCACTTCGGGCAGGAGATCGCCGATCTGATCGCTGCCGTCCGCGCCGCCAGGATCGGCGCGATCCCACTCACGGCTCTCCACCTCCACACCGCAAGGCCGCCGACGCTCCAGCCGACGCGTGAGGAGGCCGTGCTGGCCATCCGCCTCGCCGACCGGCTGCACAACATGCGCACCATCGCGTTCGTCGCCCCGGCCAGGCGGTACCTCGTCGCCCGTGAAACCCGCGACGTCATCGCGCCGTTGGCGCGTGCGGCGGGCCTGGCCGACGTGAGCCGTGAACTGCACGACCTCTCCTCGGCCGCCCTCCAGCCCGCATCGACCCCATCCGCGGTCACCACGCGCATGCTGGCCATGCTCACCCTGCTGCTTCCCACCCGGCAGCGCGCGCGGTGGCGCGAGGAATGGCACGCGGAACTGGCCGCTCTGCCCACCCGCCGCACCCGCACCCGCTTCACGCTCCGAGTCCTGCTCAGCACACCCAGGCTGTCCTGGACACTGCGCCGCGCGGCCTTCCGGGAACGTCGATGGTGAGCACCGCGGCCCGGATCGGCGGCGTGCTGGGTGCGGCGGCCGCTTTCGCGATGGCCATGGTCCGTGGCGGCCTGTCCGCCTGGACGGCTGGAGCGCTCACGGCAGGCGCTCTTGTCCTGGTCGCGGTCGTCCTGTTCACCCCCAGCGAGACACCAGCCCGCCGACTCGGTCAGCTCATCCAGGCATGGCGCATTCATTCCCACCGAAGCTCCCATCCGGCCCGAGCCCGTGCAGCCCTCCGCGTCTCCGTCCCCTCCTGCCCAAGACGGCAGATGACAGCGCCCCCAGTCCTGCGAGATGCGAGCGGCTGGTCAACACACTCGTCTCCCCTCCCGGGCACGCTCTGGTCTCTGGCCCATCGGCCATCGTGATCTTGACCAGGACGCGGAGGCCGCGGAGCTGCTGCGCGCTCAGTAGCCGACTGAGAGCTCGTCGGTGATCTGCCGACCGCGCGGGTCTCCCAGATCGTCCAGCGCCTGGGCGGCGGCAATGCACCAGTCGAGCCAGTCCGGATCACCCCGGTAGTCCTCGATCACTGTGTGCAGCGAGTGAACGGCCGCTTCAGGGTCCAGGGTTGCGAGCCGCCTCGCCGCGTCGAGGCGGTCGTCGAAATGGAGGTCCGCCGCTTCGGCGAGGTACTCCAGGGCGCGGCAGGCGCGCTCGTCGCCGGAAGACAGGAGTACTTCAGCGGCCCGTACCCGGACGGAGCCGTACAGGTCGGGATCGTGGACGAGCCGGTAGCAGGCCTCTTCCCCCCGCGGCCGGTCCAGCTCCAGCAGCCGCCTGGCAGCGAGGAGACGGTCGCTGAAGTCCGGGCTGTGAGGGTCCTCGTTGAACTCATCGTCCAGACCTTGATCGTCCGCCAGCATCTCCAACGCGGTCGTGCCCCGCTGCAGGTCCAGTTCCGCCAGCACGGCCGCTGCCCAGACACGCGGGGTGGCCTCGCCAACGGGATCCGCGCACGCTGTTGCCATCGCCTGCGCGGCCGCCTGGACCAGTGGTTTCCACTGATCGGCGAGCACGGTGCCCAGCGACAGCAGGGTGGCGATCAGCACGCACCCGCGGAGATTGCCGGGCACCGCCAGGTCCTTCAGAGCAGTGGCGGGATCGGCGGGCGAGGCGGTTCCGGGGTCGATGAGGAACCCGATGTAGGAGGCGGTGTCCAGCGGCGCACCCCACGGGTTTGTTCCTCCATCTTCCTTCCAGGGGCCGAGCAGCCGGTCGAGCTCACGGGCATGGGAAGAGGGGGCGCGGGCGAGGTGGCGTGCAGCGCAGTACTCCTGAAGGGTCCGGTGGAGGAAGGCGAAACCGTCCCCGGTACGGGTGAGTAGCCCGCTGCGCCCAAGGACCGAGGACACGAAGCCGTTCCAGTCGTCCTCCGGAACGGCACGGGGACGCCGGGCGCCGTCCAGGGCGGCCAGCGCGTCGGCCCAGGACGCTTCGCTGTCACTGTGACGGCCGAACGCCAGGCTGTCGATCGTCTCCGGCAGCTGATCGAGCAGGTCATGGGCCCGCGACATGGCCGTGGGGCCGAAACGCGCAAGAGCAGCCTCGGCCTGGCTCCGGACGCCCGACTGGTTCCTGCCGCTCATACGGCGGTGCAGCAGGTCGGTGAACCTCGCGTACAGAGCCCCGCGGGTGTCCGGCAGCGACTGCCCGGGACCTGCGGCATACAGCTGGCACAACATCGTCGCCATGAGCGGAGTGCGGGCGAAATCGGTGAGGTAGGCGTCGTCCAGCACACGGACGAACCGGCGTGCCGCGTTCCGGGAGTCGGGGACACCCAAGCCGTCCAGGATGCGCCGGGCCGCCTCGGATAGTTCGCTGCGGGAGAAGGGCATCACCTGGTAGCGGGGCACGCCAGGGCCCAGGACGCGCAGTTCCTTCTCGGGAAGCGGCCGGCTGGCCACGACGAACCGGTACAGGGGGTCGGGCTCGGCGGCGAAGTTCGTCAGGGTGCGCAGGAGGTTCTGCCTGTCGTCCCGGTCGGTGATCTCATCGAGTCCGTCGACCAGCACGATCCAGCAGGCCCCCGGGGCAGGCCTGTTGAGAAAGAGCTCGTCGGACAGCGTCCGCTGCAGTGCGAAAGCGGCCAGCTGGCTGGTTGCCGCTGCCGCCAGAGCGCTCGGCAGGGGAGAGCCGAGCAGCGCCGTGGCCGGCACCGTCACCCCCAGCAGCCCTCGGCCCCCGGGGGCCGGCCAGCGCTCGGCCGTACCGGCTTGCACAGCGCGCAGGAGGCTGGACTTCCCGCCGCCCGGGCCGGCAAGTACCAGACACACGGGTGCGCGACCCGGGAGCGCTGCGGCGTCTGCAACATCGCCGGGAGACCGGTCCGCCGCACGGCCGCTCGGCTGCCCGCTCTCAGGTGTGATCCGGTGCAGGCGCTGCGGCACGTAGACAGAACTCAGCGAGGGCATGGACAGTGACTCGGCCCCGGGGTAGGGATGCATTTGTGCTGCACGCCGGCTCGCGCGCACGTAGTCGGCCAGGTCCGGGCGGTCCAGACGCAGCGCGACGTCGCGGAGTTTCTGCGGCGTCAGGCGCTTGCGCAGAACCCTCTCCGGGACATCGAGCCGTGTCACCAGCGCCTGCCAACGCGGCCCCAGGCGCCCGTCCATCGCGAGCCTGACCCGGTTGAGGAGATCCGCGTGTAAAGCCTCGGCTTCCCCGACCCGAAGATGCGGGGCCAGATCGAAGAGCGCATCGCGATTGCGGCGCTCCAGCTCGTACCGGTCCGGCAACTCCTCGATACGAACCAGCCGCAGGAACCCCGCAGTCTCGGCAGCGTCCGCACCGAGGTACCTGGCGATCCTGTCCAGCCGCTCCGCGCTGTCACCTCCCCGCCCCTGCGCGACGGCGCGCACATCAGCGTCGGAGCTCAGCACACCCTCCACGCCGACCGTCAGAATGTACGTGAGGTCCTGGTGCTCTCTCAAGACCCGATGGGTGCGCAGAAGGCTCGCCAGAGCCTTGCTCCTGAGCACGCCGGACAAGGTCCAATTCTTCTGCCCCTCACGGGACTTGATCTGCTGGAAGTCCCACAGCGCCACTCCGCCCCGCACCGTGCCGTCGGTCCGGGCGACCAGGACATCCTCGAAATGCTCACACGTCACATGGAGCACTCCGCCACCCGCCAGCATCTCCACCACCGCGCGGAGGGCGGCCTGCGCCTGATAGGCGAAGCGCTCCCCGGTCGCCGAACCCGTGTCGTCGGGCGCCGGAAGACGGCCCGGATCCTGCATCCCCGACATCCCCCCTGTGGGCCGGTCCCTGGCACAGCAGCATAGTGACAACGTGTCATGCGGACTGCTGGCCGGCGCCGGGCACCGGCTGGAGGAAATACCGGTGACCGGACCGATGCCTGCACCCGGCGGGGTCCGTGCTACGGGCTGCAGTACACGGTGAAGGTGCCCTTGGTGAGCGCCTTGACGTAGGAATGGGCGCCGGCGAGGAGGTGCTGCTGCTCGCTGCTGCACCCGGCTGCCGAGAGCCCGGGCTGGGCGATGACGGTGTTGATGTGGGGCCGCAGTTGGGGTGCGCGTTCGCGGATGCGGTACAGCTCGTCGATGCTGCCGAGCAGGTAGGGGCTCTTGCCGGGATGGCGGGCGGCCCATTTGGCGGCGCGATTGTACAGGGTGCGCAGCAGTGCTTCGATGCCGTACTCGCGCCACTTGGCGCCGCGGGCGGCCTGGCCGCACACCTCGTACAGGTCGATGACGCGGTGGCCGGGAGCCGGTTCGTGGGAGTACTTGCAGTGCACGAGGGTGATGGTGATGTCCTTGTCGTCGGCGGTGATGCCGACGAGATCGGCCACTTCGTTCGAGCCGTCGTCGTCGATCAGGATGTCGAAGTGCTGCTGCTCGCTCAGGTAGCGGTACATGTAGTACTGCACGGTGTGCGGTAGCCGCTCGGGGTCCATGGACTCGGCCTGGATGTTCACCCCGTCCCACTCCAGTGGCGCCAGCAGGGACAGGTCGAAGGGCGGCAGGTCGGTACGGGGCGCGTGCAGGCGGTCGTCGGGGGTCAGGATGCGGTCGCCGGCGAAGTACAGGTACGGCTTGTGCTGGTTGATCCAGTCGGCGGCGGGCAGCGCGGCGCGCTGGACGGTCACCAGGGCGTCGTCGCCGACGGGGGAGTAGACCAGGCCCTGGTCGGTGAACTCGGCGCTGTAGGGGAGCTCCCAGGAGGGGGAGACGAACGAGAAGCGGACCGGCCCCTCGGGGGCGAAGTCGTCGACGCGGTAGCCGATGTCGGTGACGGTGTGGGAACGCCCGTTGAAGGCGAAGGGCGGGCCCTCGCCCAGGCCGGCGCGCCACTGCCAGGGCCATTCCAGGCCGAGCAGGGGGAATGGGGGACGCGTGGTCTGCTCGACGGGGATGATGAAGCCCGCCATCACGTTCTCGAGGTCCACACGGGAGTCGAGGATCTTGGTGCCCTGCTCGTCGCACCACCGCATCCACGCCAGCAGACTGGGGGCGGTGCGCGGCGACCAGAAGCGGCCCGAGAGGGCCGCGCAGACGCTGACCTTGGTGCCGTCGTCGATGCCCGAGGCGATGATGTGGGTCTGGCTGCGGTTCTTGCGGGCGGCCGCGTCCAGCGCCTCGAAGACGTCGCTGCCCACCAGCAGCGAGAAGCGGTTGAAGTGGTCACGGGAGTCCAGCAGACCGATGTTGGTGGCCACCACCCGCTCGAGACCGGCGAACACCCGGAATGTGTCGAGCCCTTTGACGGGCCGACTGCCCTCGCCCAGCACAGCCCTGGCCAACTCCGCGTAGTCGCCCCTCTTGTGGGAGCCGTAGACATACAACAACCGCCGCTCGTCGTCGAAGTACATGACGACCAGCTCGTAGAGCACCTGCTCCAAAAACTGCGGGGCACCCCAGTCGACCAGGGTGCGGTGCTCCACGACGAACCAGGCGACGCGGCCGTCGCCGCCGGTGGCGACGGCCTGCCCGAGCACCCGGCCCTCGCCATAGCGGCCGACGGCCGCCTGCGGGTCCCACTCGCCTGACGGGGCGCGGTGCAGCACGGCGCTCATCTTCGGTTCCAGGACGCTGACGGCCATGCCGTCGGGGATGTTGGTGAAGGAGGTGCCGAACTCGCTGAGTTCTTCGCCGCGGGCCGTGCTCTGCTCGGTGATGTCCTGCAGGAGCAGGTTCCAGTCCGCGTCCTCCTTCAGTAGATCGCGCATGGGCGACAGGGCGGCGGCGGGGTCCCGGGCCACGAACACCGATGCGGTGCCGATCGGGCTGGAGGCGGTCGAAGCGCTGCGGGTGAACCGGCCGATGAACTGGATCATCGGGCTGAGGCTCTTGCGCACGTCGTGCACCGCCGCGACCTTCAGCTGGGGCATGTCGAAGCCCTCGCCGAGCATGTTCACGCACACCACGATGCGGCAGCTGCGCCTGTCCATACCTGCCAGGGCCTTCTTGCGGGCGGTCGCCGCCAGCCCGTCGTGCAGCGCCACCGGCTCCAGGTCGGGGGCCAGTTCCTGGTACAGCTCGCAGATCTCCCGCGCCCGCCTGACGGCGTTGACCCGGGCCATCAGCAGGTGGTCCAGCCCGGCCGCCAGGTCGTCGCGCAGCCGCTGCACCGCCAGTTCGGCGATCTTGCGGTCGTTGTCCTCCAGGCTCAGCACCGCCCGGTAATCGATGCGGGTGAAGTACTCCTGGGCCTGGGCCTGGCGCAGCGGGTAGCGGAAAATGGTCCGTCCGGGAATCTTCTGGCCGTCCTCCCTGAACGGGGTCGCGGTGAACAGCAGCACCTTCCGGTCCTCGAACTGCCGGATCACGCTCGTCCAGGTCGAGGCCGGCGCGTGGTGCGCCTCGTCGACGATCAGATGGCTGAACTCGGACAGCAGCGCGTCCCGAGCCTCCTGCGTACAGTGGTGCAGGACGTGCGGCGTGGTCACCACGACGTTGCAGGCCGCGGCAAACGCCTTCGCTTCGGCGACGTCGGTGAACCGGCGCGTCACCCGGCCCACGCACGGCCGCAGCGCATCACGGGAGACGACCTCCTGCCGCTGCAGGATGCCCAGCGACTCGAACTTCGCCGCGATCTGTTCGCGCAGCGCGATGCTGGGCACCAGCACGAGCAGCCGCTCGGGACGGCAGGCCACCAGCAGGGCCAGCATGGTCTCCGTCTTGCCCGTGCCGGTCGGCATGACCACGAGACCCGGTTCGGGCAACTGCGAGTACCAGTACCCGATCACCGAGTGCAGGGCCCCGGCCTGCGGCGGTCTCAACCCGTGCTCACGTACCACGTCGTGTAGTTCGATCGCGTCCGCATACGACGCCAGCACCGTCTGCGGGGCAGAAAGCTGTCTCGGCCCCTTCCACTCCACGGTCTCGCCAGGGTCGTCGGGCAACTGCGGGTTCAGTACCGCCGCTTCATCGCCGACGATGTCCCACCGCCCGTAGACGTTGTGCACGAACCGGCAGTCGGTGTCCTCGCTGACCTGCAGGGCCCCGGCCGGCACGAGAAGCTGGCTGACTGTGTTGCCCGCCCAGCGCTGGGGAGCCGCCCACACCTGCTCAGTCCGCAATTCCATCGCCCGCCGCTCCTCGTGCCAGTGCCGCTGCGAGGCCGGATGCGGACCCGCGCGGCGGTGGTACCCCTGAGGGCTGCGGGGGGCTGAGAGGGAAATGCCGTACGCACGCGCAGGAGCTGATTCATGGTCCTCATATGACAGCAGATATGCAGATCAAACCCAGAAAATGATCAAAATTGGTTTCTGATTACGCCGATCCGCACACAACCAGTCACCAGAGCGGCCGTATCCGAGCACGTATCGTCCCTTGAGACATGCGAGCCGCTGTGGCCTGCGGACCAGCGGCACCATTGGATGCGAGGCCCTTTGACCGATCAGCCCGTGGCCGGGAGCGGCGGGGTGAGGGGAAGAGCGTCGGACGGGCGGACGAAGACGACGGTGTGGCGGGCACGTGTGATCGCGACCCGGAGCAGCCGTCGTGCCTCATCCGTGCGTTTCGCGTCCCATTGCGCGTTGAGGAGTTTCGAGCTGTAGATGCCCTCGACGATGACGCCGCCGTCGAACTCCTTACCCTCGGAGCGGTGCATGCTCATCAGGCTCACGTCTGCAGATTCCTCCTGTGGAGCTCACCTACTGGGGTGGACGGGGGCCGGGCTCTTGGCTGCGTCTTCGGTAGATCCCGGCCAACAGCGCTTCCGGACTGCTCGGGGCATGCGTGACGGGCCCGGCGACGAGGCTGGTGCGATGATTGAGAGCGTAAGAACGGGCTGACCAAAGGGGTTGCTGTGGCCGCCTACGAACTGGCGGACCGGCTTGTCGTCGGTATCGCCTCCAGCGCGCTGTTCGACCTCGCAGAGTCGGACGCCGTCTTCCGGGAACAGGGCGAGGAGAGCTATCGCGCCTACCAGGAAGAGCATCTCGCCGACACGCTCCGCCCCGGCGTTGCCTTCCCGTTCATCCGCCGACTGCTGTCACTGAACGACCTGAGCGAGGAAAGTGACCCCTTGGTCGAGGTCATCGTTCTGTCTCGGAACGACCCCGATACCGGGCTTCGCGTCATGCGGTCGATAGAGGCCCATGCGCTGCCGATAAGCCGGGCCATCTTCATGCAGGGCCGCTCGCCCTACAAATTCATGCCAGCCCTCAACATGTCGCTGTTCTTGTCAGCGAACGACAGCGACGTACGCGAGGCCGTCTCACAGGGACTGCCAGCAGGACACGTTCTGGGTGAGCCGTACGAGGATGACACTAGCGATCACGACCTGCGTATCTCCTTCGACTTCGACGGCGTCCTTGCCACCGACGCGTCGGAGCAGGTGTACCAGACGGGAGGCATCGACGGGTTCCGCGCCCACGAGGTGCTGAACGCCGCGGTTCCGCACGATGCGGGACCACTGAAAGACTTTCTTGCCAGCATCAACCGCATCCAGCGAAGGGAGGAGGAGGAACGGCAGAAGGCCGCCGAATATCGGATCCGTCTCCACGTGTCACTCGTCACCGCACGCAATGCCCCCGCGCACGAGCGGGCAGTGATGAGCCTGAAGCGATGGGGGGTGACAGTCAACGATGCCTTCTTCCTCGGAGGCATCGACAAGGGCGAGATCATGAAGGTCCTCAAGCCGCACATATTCTTCGACGACCAGGAAAGCCATCTGGCCAGCACGTCGCGGACCACCCCTAGCGTTCACGTCCCCTTCGGGAAGATCAACGAGCCGAGTGTTCTCGAGGACCGGCCGAAGTTCTGACATCGCCCACCAGCGCCGCAACATCGGGCGTTCCGCGTCCGGGAAGCGGCAAAGGTGTGAGCGGCGGTCATGCAGACAGCTGGTAAGGCTCATGCCGTCACCCCCGGACGGGTTACCGCCGGGGGAGTGTGGAGGCCGTGGCGTGTCTCGTTTCGTTGATGTACGGCAGAAGGCGGCGCCTGCGCTGCCTTCTGCCGGGCTCCCGGCCCACGGGCGAACTCGGGGAGAGAAGTTCAGGAACAGAAACGATAGAGGAGACGGGCCGTCAGGCGGTGCCCTGGCCGGGGGTGTCGGCATCGGCCTCCAGAGTCTTGTCGACGAACTCCTGTACCAGCTGCCTGACCTGTGCGGCCGGCACGACCTGCTCCCACTGGGGTGCAAACGCGCATTGCCAGCAGCGCATCCGGAAACGGATCGATCCGTCTTCCTGAACCGAACCCCACGCGGAGTGGGGCTGCTTCGCGCACGGGCCGTGAGGGTCGGGCACGAACGTCTGCAGCACGATGTCGGACTGATGGCGCGGCGGCACGGTCCTGTTGCGGCGGCAGCCGTCGCACAAGAGAAGGTGGCGGACTGCGCCCGGCCGGTGGATGAACCGGTGGCCGCCGCCTTCGTAGGTGTTGCAGCTGGCGCACACCGGCCCGCGCACGAATCCGTGCGTGTGGCAGTGGTCCCAGTACACGGCCTGTCGCGGACTGGGGCACATCCGGCACAGGAACGCCTCCGGCTGCGAGTTCTTCGGCAGCGACGCGTACAGCCTGCCGCGCAGGTGGTTCTTGTAGGGGCGGGCGACGGCGTCGGCGCACGCGGGGCACAGGGTGGTGTAGCCGCTGTTGCTGGGCGTGCGCCACTTCCAGACGTCTCCGGTGGCGTTGCAGCGGCTGCATCGGGCGGCCTGTTCGACGCACTCGGCGGCGATCTGGTCCGCCCGGTCGAGGAGGGCGGCGTAGGCGCGCGGGACCATCCAGGTGGTGCCGGACCACGTCAGCAGCGGCAGGGGGCTGGTGCACGCGATGGGCGACCGGCCGTAGCGTTCCTTGACCTGCTCGAAGGTCGCTCCGCACCCCAGCCCGTAGCGGTTGGGCCGGGTGCCGCTGCACGGCTGCTGTCCTTCGCAGCGGCAGCCGTTGGCGCTCTGGTCCTGGTAGGAGATGTGCTCGAACCAGCGGTGGATCTGTGAGCGCCACGTCCGGTCGTGCTCAGGCGCGAGACGGGCATCGACCAGGTCGTCGGGGTCGAAGGGGAGCGAGGCGAGCCGGTTGCCGGCCGCGCGGATGTCCCGGTCATCCAGCCGCCACCGGCCCTTGTGCTTGTAGCCGCGAACGGCGGTGTCTCCGATGAGGACGTGGTTGCTGATCTGGAAGGTGTAGCGGGACAGCGAGGCCGGCGCTGCGGGAACGGGGCAGCCCTCGGTGAGTTCCGCCAGCAACTGGCTGGCGTACTCCGGACTGATCGATGCCATGGGTGTGTCTCTCCTTCGTGTGTGAGGGGTGAGCGGGCGGGGTGTGCGGTGTGTGGCGGCCTGCGGACGCCGCCGCGATACGGCCGGGGGCGGAGCTGGCTGGCGGGGGAGCCGGGGACGGGGCCGGGAGATGTCACGGGCACGGCGCTGGCTCGGGCCGCAGCGAGGGCGCCGGTTCCCAGCCACCAGTGAGGAAGGCTGCCTTGGCCTCTTCGCAGATGCTGCGGGGACGGCGGTCGGTGAGGAAGCCGACGCGGTCGCTGTACTCGGTGGGCCGTACGGCTGTCCGGTGCACCGTCCACAAGCCGTCGCGTTCGGTGCCGTCCGCAGCGGTGAGCCAGCGCAGCCACCGGTCGAGGGGATCGGTTTGTGCGGCTGTCCTGGGCCTGGTGCGGGTGTAGGCGATCAGCCAGTCCGCGAGCCACGGCCTGCCGGCCCGGCGGCTGATTTCCCGAAGCAACAATTCCGTTGCGGCACCTGCCCCTTGGGCTGCGGCGGTCGCGCGCAGCCGCTGCTGCCAGCGCGGAGCGCCGAGCAGCCGGGCCACGGCGATCGTCTCCGGGTAGGACACCAGCGCATGCGGCACCACGGCCGCCGGCATGGATCCCGTGACCGCGGCCAGCCGGTGTGCACGGTCCTGCCAGACCGTCTCGGATCGCCACCCCTGTACCTGCCACGACCACACGACCGCCGCGGCGAGGGCCACCACGTCCGCCGCGTCCGGACGGGCCCGTGCGAGAGCACAGTGGTGTCGGTGCGCGGTGAGGACCTCGGGCAGGGTCTCCAGCGGAATGCTCGCTGGCCTCCCGGGATGCGCGAGGAGCCAGCGCCGGTGACGCCGACAGACGTGCCCGGCCGTTCCTGGGTACACCAGAACCGGCTGTCCAGGCCGTAAGGCCCGCCCAGTACACGCAGGACAGGTCCCCACCCATGCCTCGCCCGGCATGTACCAGGCCGCCCGCGGGTTCTCGTCGTCCGCGAGCCGCCCGTGCGGGGCGGCGAGAGCGGGCAGCAGGCGGCTGAGCCGGGACAGGGGAAGACCGGTGGAGCGGGCCAGGGCTGTTCGCGCGGATGTGTTGAGGAACAGTTCCAGACCGCTGCCCGGAGTGCCGGTCACCTGCACCCGGTGCGCGCCGCTCAGGACCCCCCGCAGCAAGTCCTGTGCGGGCAGACCGTAAAGGGCGGCCATCCTGCGAAACCAGGAGCCGGTCAGCTCGCCCGCCACGGCTGGGATACGAACAAGCGTGGAGGCAGAGGGTTGCACGAACATCTTCCTTTACGCGTGGGGGTGTTGAGGGCAGGACACGGCGGGGCAGGGGAGGCGGCCATGAATCAGCGCCCCATCGGCACGGGGAAAGGGGACTACAGGGCGGGCGCGCGGCGGGAGGTCCGGGGTGAGGCTTTCCGCCGCGCCGGTCAGTTGCCAGGGTGTTGCCGCAGGGTGGCGCGCGCCGCGTTCGTGGCCTGGACGTCGAGGAGCACCTGCGACAGCTGGTTCTTCGTGATCGCGAGGCTTCCGTCCAGGATGGAGCGGATCGCGGCCTCCCTGACAAGGAGGGAGAGACTGGCCATCACACCGCCGGTGCGGAGATGGATGTGGGCGGCGTGGCGTACCAGCGTTCCGGGCCGGTGGCGGGCCAGCCGCAGCGCCCCCTCCATGTCGCCCAGGAGTGAGTGCCACATCTTCTTTTGCTCTTGGGTGCCGTTGAGTAGCGGGGGCGTGCGCAGGAGTTTGCAGCGGGCGGCGAGCTGGGCACCGCGGGGCCCGGTCAGCAGCGGTGAGTCCTCCACGTTGACACCGGCCAGCACGAACGTCGCGGGTACTCGTTCCATCAGGGTCTTGACCTGGTCGGAGGTGTCGGCGCCGGGCCGGGTACGGGTGTTGAGCAGGTGCACGTCGTCGATGAACACCAGCCGGGTGCCCCGCTTTAACATGACGTGGCACACGGCGTTGGTGATGGTGTGTTCGGTCATCCGGTCGTGGATCGGAATGCCGGCGAACCGGGCGAGGACCTTGGCCAGGTTCCTGGGCGTGTAGGTGGGCGGGACGGAAGCGAACAGCACGGGCATGGAGCCCTCCATGCCGGGCCGACGGCGCCGTTCGCTCAGTTCGAAGGACCGGCCGAGTTCCATGAGCGTGGTCGACTTTCCCGCCCCCGGCGGCCCGGACACGATCAGCCCGCGCCGGGCGGTACCCTGCTGCCGGTTGTTGACCAGGAGCGTCAACTTCAGCTGCTGAAGAGCCTGTTCCATGGAGCGGGTCTTCAGCGTCACGAACTCGGAGTGGTACTCCAGGAGCGTCTTTCGGCTCCAGGACGGATCCTTCACAGGCAGAGCGGGCACCCGCGGTTGAGACACATAGGCCTGCCACAGGACGCAGTTGGTGATTGGGCTGGGGGTGAGCAGACCGTCGTCGAAGAAGTCGTCGCTCGCGCACACGGTTACGGCAGCCACAGGTCGTTCTCCCGGCTGGTGTCGTCGAGGATGGAAGAGCCGTCGGCGACCTGGTCGGCATCCTGCTCGCCGTCGCTGGAAACAGACAGGTCGTCGTCCTCGTCGGGAACGGTGTCGTCGTCGAGTTCCGGCGCGGCGTACACGCCGGCCAGTCCAAAAGACAGCGTCGGAGTGCTCAGCACGTCGGGCCCGCCTGCTGGCACCGGCACTGCCCCCGAGGCGCGGGACTTGGCCACTACCCGTCGCTCCGAGCGAGACAGCTCCCCCTTCCCTGAGGCCCGCTTGAGGAAGTCGTCCAGAGCCAGGGCGAGTTCTGCCTCGTGCTCCTCGCGGGACCCGGTGCGCTTGACGACCTTGCAGATGTGCTGCCAGATGTGGTGGGTGAACGGAAGGCTCACCGCGGTGGCGTGAATCCACGGCACTTCACGGAACCCCTCGGGCAGGCGTACCCAGATCCGGGTCGGGTCGTAGGGGTTGTGGTGCACCTCCCGCAGGCGCCCCTTCGACCGCGTCCCAGGGCCGTGGTCTTCGTGGAGGCACTTGTCGTCGTAGGTGCGGTAGTCGAACCGGATACCGGCGCCGGTGACCGGCTGCCAGCGCACCGGCAGGAGCTCCACGTAGTCCTGCGAGCTCAGTACCACCGGCACGTACCCCGCCACCGGGAGCAGCGCCGCCCACATCTGGTTCGGGGTGAGGGCCTTCTTCGGCATCAGCGGATGGCGCAGGCCCTCATGCGGACGGTGGTGCCAGTGCACGAGGAACTCGTCCAGCAGCTCCTGCATCTCCTGCAGGGTCCGCAACGGCTCCTGCTCGACCTTGGAGCCCCGCTCGGACACGTTCGCCCCGGTGTGGCCCGGCAGCCACTGACAGAACAGAGAGTTGAGCGAGCCGAAGGTCCGCTCCTCGTGCGCCTTGGCTGGCCCGTTGGCCGGTGGCACGGGCTGCAGAGAGATCCCCAGGCTTTCGCACGCGGCCCGCGTGGCGGGAGAGACGAACACCTTGCCCTGGTCGACCACGATCATCTTGGGCACGATTACCGGGCGTGCCGCGGCGTCGTTCAACCGCTCATCCAGGCTGACCAGCCGCTCGTGGGGGATAACTGAGGAGGCCATCGACAGCGTCGCGGGCCAGTCGGGCCGCATCGTCATCGGCGTCATCATCTGCGCCAGCAAGACCGCCACATCGGTCAGCTTGCTACCCGGCGGCCGCAGAATTCCCCACAAGCTGCGGGTCGCCACGTCCAGTGCCGTGGTCAGCTCCGGCCGTGCCACGACCCCGTCATCCAGGACGCACAACACATCCACCGGGGTGCTGTCCATCATCACCAGCTCGCCGGGACGCAGCGCGACTGTCGGGGTGAACGGCGGCTCCGGGCGTGCGGCCCGGGCACGCCGCTGAGCCACCGTGCCCCCCAGGCCCAGCACCGCTTCCACCTTGTCCAGGAGCTTGTTGAACGTGGACTGCGGCGGGACCCTCACTGCGCCGGGACCGTGCTTCGCATCCAGCCACCACTGCGTTTCCCGGCGCATACGCTTCTTCCACCCCCGCGACCGAGAGCGCGGCGCCTCCTGATGCAGCAGTTTGCGAACCGCTTCGACTACCTCGGCGTCGGCCCGGCCGGGCAATGTCGAACTACGACGCTTGGGCACCAGTGCCCACACCCCGCCCGTGCCGTAGCGCGCACGCCACCTACGGACCGTTGCCCGGCTCACGCTCGTCCAGCCCTGCGCGGTGAGCTCGTCAGCCTTGGCCTGCTCACGCTGTGCCAGCGTGGTGGTTTCGGGGTTGTACGGGGGCTTCACCGGGCCTTCGCTGTTCGGCGTGGGGTAGCCGGTCTCCACCTCGCGGACGTGCTGCTCGATGGCGAGCGCGCGCCGCTGCTGGTCTTCGGACACGGTCGACAACAGGCCCGTCTGGGGTACGCGCAGACGGGGCGGGCCGTCCTTCATCTCGAAGGAGGGATCACCGATCAGCGTGGCCAGGCTGAACACCGCCAGCCCACACGCCTCATGGTTCTCGGCTAGCCAGATACGCGCCTGGGGTGTCAGGTTTCCCTCGATCCCGGCAACGGTCCAGTCACGGTCGTTGAATCGCACGGCAGCGCCGACTCCTGGTACCAGCCCATTCATCGTTCGACTCCCGCCGGAGATGCCACAGCCACGGCCCGCTCGTGCAGCGGGCTGTCCAGCCGCGTACTCAGCACTCCGGCCCACAGGGCGTGAAACACCGCAGGCCACACGGCGATCGGATCGCCCAGCAGACGGACCCCCTCGACCAGAGGCGTGGGTGTTCGGAAGCACTGAACGATCCGGGGCATCAGGCCTCCAGCACACCGCGGATGCCGGTAGTCGGCGAGCCAGCGCACATTGGCCTCCACCGCAGGCCGCGGCGGCCCGACCAGCCGGTAGTGCCAGCCGGCCGCGAGGGCCGCGGCCTCGACATGCCCAGCCCGCTGGACCAGGCGCCGCCCGGCTCCGCACCGGCCGGCACAGTCCACAAAGAGCCCGCTGCCGTCCGCGAGGCGAGCCACCAGGTGCGGCGCGTGCGATACGACCTTCCCGCTCCTGCCCCGCCACAGCAGCTCCACCGGCCGGCAAGCCAGTGCCACCACCTTCGGATCACGATCCAGCATCATCACCTGAGTGCGCATCGCCCCGAACCCGTAGTGCACCAGCCGCCCGGACGTCGCCGACCACCACCAGCCCGGCGCGATCCGCCGCCCCCGCAGCACCGGGAAATCCCGTACGGGAAGACACTCCTCCAGCGCCTGCTCCCTGCCCGCCTGGAGCCACGGCATCACATGCTCCGTACCGGACTCATCCACGAACCTCGCCTCCACCAGCGCGGGGTCGACGCGCCGGCCACGGAGCGGAAGCGAAACGGCGCGCGCCGATCCAGGCGGCTGCCCTTGTTCCCACACAGAAGCTTCAGACATGAAAGGCCACACTTCCTTCGAAACACGTGCTTGCGCAGATCCGGCGACAGGCGGGACGCTGCACCTCTGCGGCCGCCCCCACAGCTGCGCACAGATCGAGTGAAAGAGCTGGGCCGTCGCGCGCAGGCGCGGCGTGTACCAGCGTCTGCCGTCAAGCCCGAAGAACCGGCCCGGGGCAGGCCACCAGGCCCCCATCACTGGAGGTTTCACGGGCGAAGAAGCCCGGCACGAAAGCACCGTCAGCCTGCTGAGGACAGCAGTGGTCACGCCGTGAACGTACGGATGTCCGGGGCGAATGCAGCAGCATTGCCGCATCGGTCTGCTGCCACGCTCTGCTGTCCTCCAGACGCACGCGGCGGTCGCCCTTTCCCGTAGTGCTGCACCAGCTCCCCACGCAAGGGCGCGCTCCTCGAGTGCCCCGTGCCGGAGCAAACCCACCGGCTGCCGCCTGCGACGCCCCGAGGGCGAGCAGAACTCCGCCCACGCCACCTCACACACCTGTCACCTCGCACAAAGACCCATCTGCCGTCCACCTGAACGGACTTGAGGACGATCACTGTGGTGGACACGGCCTGGCACGGGAAGAACTTCCGGCTCGAACAGCTCGAACGAGCGACGCAATCAAAGCGGGGCCACCCCACGCCACTCGAACGGGCGTTTCGTCGAAGATCGGGCCGGGAATTCGTGCAGGTCAGATGGTCGTACCGGCGAAGAATCGTTCACCTGCCTGAACTAAAGCCCGTTCGGATCGGGCATGCTGCGCGGCGAAGCGACAGATCCCCCGCTTCGTCTGAGGAAGAGGGGGGCATGAACCGAGAGCGTGACGACCAACCGCTTGACCGAACAACACTTCTTCGGACTCACACATGAACGAACACTTCGTAGCAGTGGACGCCCTGATCGGGCGCGGTCCTCACCCGCCCCAGCTGCCCACTCCCGAAGAACGCCGCCACCTGCGGGAAGCCTGGGGTGCCTCCCTTGAGGAATTCGCCAGCACTCTCAACCAGGACACCGACGACATGGAGGCTTGGGAGGCCGGCCACCGGGGCGCCGACCAGGCCGACGAGATCGCCTACCTGCGCCTGCTCAACCGCATCAGACAAGAGCTGCCCCCCGGCCACGAACCAGACTGGGCAGCCCTACGCCGACGCCCTGCTCCCTCACCTCATCCGCCCCGACCGGTACCGCCGTGCGACAGCTGCGGACAGCCGATGGGCCGCTGCGAACACTGCGGCCAGCCCACCACCCATAACCCCGGGGGACGGTGGCTGCACCAGAACACCAACTGCGCCCCACAAGGCCCGCGCATCCCCCAACAGCCCGCGGCTCCCCAACTGCCGCTGCGCCTGCCGAAACCGCCCGGAGGCTTCCCTCTCGGACCATTGGCGGTCATCGACCACCACATCGACAATGACCGCCTCGTGGCCCACCTCAGACAGCACCGCAGCATGGAATGCCCTGCAAGAACTCTGCCTGACCTGCTCGCGTGGGCCTACACGCGCGGCATCGGAGCACCCCGGCTGCATGCCAAAGGGAATCACGTACCGCCGCTGCTCATCCTCACCGCAGCTGCCACCGGCTTCTTCGGACTTCCGCTGGCCCTGGACGATCCCGTCGAGCGGCTGCTGCCAGCCGACCACCCCGTCCTGGCTGACCTCGGCCGGGCCGGATGGCCCCCCACTCAGCCGGGCATGGGGCCCTGGAGCCGACTGCAGACCCGCGTGAGCGAAGGCCACCAAGTCACGGTCCGGCTCGCCGTCCAGCCCTGGGGAGCGGTGGGGGACAGCTGGGGGCTTCACGCCCTGGAGGCGAAGGACCTCGCCACGGTGACGACCCGCTACGCGGACACCGTACTGACCCCCTATGACACCCCCGCGGCCTGCGGCTCGGATCTGATGACCGAGCTGCGCCCGCCCAAACAGTGGGCCACACAAGCCCGCAGCGGCCGCCGTGTCCTGGAGCCCGCCGCACGCGGCGCCCTGACTGCGGCATACGACCCCGCCCCGCCCGAAGCGCCCGCGGACCACCCAGTGGCGGGCCGCGACCGGAACCCCGACGACGTCCTGCGCGAGGAGGCCTACAACTGGTACCGGCAGCCCGCCCGATGGGAACGGGAGACCTACCGCCACGTTGTCGCTCTCGCCGTCAACTTCGCCTTCACCAATGCCGCAGGCAAGCTCAAGATCGGCTACGGGCCCCCCGGTCCCCTCGAACATCAGCCGACGTTCGACCCATCCGTGCCAGGCACCTGGTACGCCGACCTCTCCGGCATCCCCACCGACTCCCGCCTGCCGTCCCCCTTCACCGCGAGCGGACAGCCGCCCACCGGCCCCACCTGGTATACGACCCCGACCCTGGCCTACGCCCAGCAGCTCGCGTCCCAAGCTGGCCTCACCATCAAGCCGATCAAGGCCTACCTACGGCACGGTAACGCGGGAACCTATCTCGAACCCTGGAACAAGCGTCTGCGCGAGGCCTACTGGCAAGTGCTGCGCCGCCTACGGATCGCCCCCGACGCCACCGGCTCCGTTTTCCTGCACGCCTGTGAGCAAGCAGAAGTCGAGGGCGACCAGCTGGACTGGATACTGCTGTCGGCCATCAAGGCCACCGCAGACGGCGGCATCGACAGGCTTCACGAAGACCCTATCGACCGCGACCGGGAACCCCACGAACGCTGGCCAGCCCTCAACCGCGTCACCTGGCGCCCCGACATCCGGGCCGCCATCATCGCCACCGCCCGCACCGAGCTGCACCGCAAGATGACCAGCATGGCCAACGCGGGCCGTTACCCGGTGGCGGTGCTGTCCGACCGCATTGTCTACCCCACCACCCGGCCTACGCCGCTGGACATCCTGCCCGACGAGCGCCCCGTCCCAGGCAGCTTCACCCTCAGCCCCCGCTTCGGCCACGTCACCCTCGAAGGCACTCACACCATGGACTGGGCCCACACCCTGCTAGCACGGCACATCAATCCCGCCGCAGGGATCAAAGACCCCGACGCGCATCTCCCCCTGCCCCGTGAGAAACCGTCCCACCCCGCGGGTCCAGACGAGCCTGCGCTCCTGTTCTAAGCGGGCATACCTCACCGTGCCGTCGCTACTCGCCACCCGCCTGGCCCTCCGAGCAGGCAGGACATCTCCTGCCTGCTCGGGCACGCCGGTGGCCTGACCTCTTCATCGCCCGTTATCAGGACGCTGCCGAGGGCGAACCGCGCGGCCTCAGCGCGGTACCGGCGGCCGCCTGCTCCTGACAACAATCTGGGCCCACACCAGCCCCAGGAGCCGTTCGCTCCGTCTGACCCCACCGACTGGAAAGCCCCCGACATGATCCTGTTCTATGCCTTCACGGACGCCAGCGGCACGTGGCACGGAGACCCCGACGCCGACATCCACGAACCCCAGCCCAGGCACGGCAACCTGACCCTCCCCGCCCCGCCCCAAGCTGGCCCCGCAACCAGCCTGTTCGCCGGCCAGACGCTGCGCGTGCTGTACGCCGCCACCGACCTCGAGCCCAGCGCCACCACCTACCAACTCGACAACGGAGACTGGGTTCTGGCGTCCTGGCACGTCCACGAACTCCTGTCAGCCCCCTATCAGACAGCCGCCCATGCGCCCCCATCCGACCCTCCACCGCCTGCCACGGTGCCCGTCGCCAAACTGGAGATCTATGCCGCCAACCGCCGCTACAGCTTCGACGCGGAACAGCTCGATGGCGGGCGAGTCGAGGTGAACATCATGATCACCTCCACCGCCGGCGAGATCTACGGAGCCCTCACAGGAGAGACCGACGCCACAGACCTGGCCCATCTCTCCCGTCTCCTGAAAGCAGCTGCCGACGCCTGTCCAGCGTCACCCCCAGCCCCGTCGGCACCCGCCCCATCGGCCAAGCCTGCCCAACGTGGCGCACCCTGGACCGAGGACCTGCTCGACCTTCTGCGTGCCGCCCACGCAGACGGAAAGGACGAAGCGACGCTCGCAGAGGAGTTCGGACGCAGCGAGGCGGCCATCCGGTGGAAGCTGTGGGACCTCCGCCTGGAACCCTTCCCGAAAGACCTCGTCCCCGATCGGCGTGCGAATACCATCCCCGAGCAACCCAAGGCCTACACCGTGACGGACAAACGCCAAGCACACCCGAACGCCTACAAGAAGTGGGAACCCGAGGACGATCGCCTGCTGGCCCGGCGGGCCGCCGAAGGCGCCGCTATCGCGGAACTTTCACAGGAGTTCGGACGCGATGAAGGGGCCGTCATCAGTCGCCTCAACAAGATCGGCGCGATCGGGCCCGCAGCAGACGAGGCCGCCCGCTACACCTACTGAACCTCCATGACCGTGCTCCTTGCCCCTCATCCGCCGTGCACGTAATGTATATCCCAAATCAGATATCGGATTTGGGATATACGGGGAGGGTAGAGGTGCTGCTGACGACGGGGCAGGCTGCGGAGGAGCTGGGTTGTGCGGTCACCACTTTTCGTCGCCTGATCCGTGCCGGGTTGTTGCCGGGCCTGTCGCGGCGTGGGGTGCGAGTCATGGTCCCGCTCGCCACCATCCAAGCCCTCACCGAACGTCATCTTGCCTCGCTTGACCGGCTGGAGGCCCCCGAGGTCGCGGTGCTGCGTGTCGATGCGGCCCGGCAGGTCGCCGAGGGCGACCGCCAGTGGATCGGCTTTTCTACATCGCTCGCACCGGACGATCTCCTGAAGGCGCTGCGGGGCTGGTGGCGTTGTGACGCGGCGAGTATCGCGGCCGGGGGAGTGCTGCCGGTGACCGTGTCGGGCTACGTCGTCGCCGTGCTCACCGGCCTGGAAGGGTGGGAGAAGAACGAGCACGGGCGCCACTGCTTCCCCCAGGCGCGGCTGGCCGGCTACGTCACCGATCTCGCCACTCCGGTTAAGGAACTGACCGGGACCACTACCGCCGAGCGGCGTCTGGCCGGCCACCTGCTGGGCACTCGCCTGCCCTCCCATTCCGGTGGGGCAATCGCCTACGTTCCCACCCGCCGCAACGGCTGAAGCGCCACCCGAGCCAAGGAACACGATGGACGCACACAGCTACACCGCCGCTCTCGCCGAACTGCGCACCGTGCGGGATGAGATCAAGAAGACGCAGGCCGCACTGGCCAGACTTGAGGCTGCGCGGGACAAGCAGATCGCGGTGCTGGCCGGGTATGAGAAGGCGAAGGCGGAGCGGATTGCGCCGGCGGCCGGACTGAGTCTGGCCGAGGTCGTTGCCCTGGCCCCGGCCCTCGCGCCCGACAGCCTCGCCACGACCGGCGACGACGCGCCCGACTCGGCGACGGCCCCACCGGCCACTGCAGCCCAGACCGCTGATGACGCGGGCGCGGCGCCGCAGTCTGCTGCCCCGGCTGCGGGAACGCCAGCCCCCGCCATGTCCACCGCGCCAGGCAAGCCCGCTGGCCCGTCAGCGGCCGAGGCGCCCCCGCAGGATTCTTCCGGTCCGCCGCCCGCCGTCCTGGGCACGCCGCGCACTCTGCCCTCCATCCCCGAAGGTGCCGCGGGCGACGGGTGGTTCACGCACACTGCGAACCTGGCCTCCACACGGCCGAACTTCACCCAGCAGGCCCGCTCCACCGTCTTCCTCGACACCGACACCGGCGTCTTGGTCCATCGCGACCAGACTCACCGGCTTGAGCTGGGATCAGGCTCGGCTGCGGAGATCCTCACCGCCGTCTTCCGTACCCTCCCCGGCGGCGTGGAGCGCATTTACATCACCGGCGGTGACTCCTGGCACCGGGACGCCGGCCGCTATCCCTACCTGCGGGACGCGGTTGCGGCCTGGCTGAACGCGCCCACGCCGGGCTGGCGCACCGACACCGGCCGTGGCAGGGACCGGATGGCCGGACACTTCGTCCATCCCCGCAACCCCGTCGCCCGCTACCAGCGCGAGAACGGCGAGGAGCATGTCGAGATCCGCTCGGTGGGGGAGTGGTTCGACCTCGACGGTGACGAACCGGCCGTGGCCCGCGACGCGTTCGTGCTGCTGTGGCAGGCCCTGCGCCGCCACTGGACCGACGCGGTCATCATGGGCTCCCCCTCGCAGACCGGCCGCGACCTGTGGACCCGCACCATCCCCGCCCGCGGCCAGCACGCCGAGGGCTACCCGGTCCTGTCCGAGGAACTGCGCGGCCTGCTGCACGCCACCGCCGGGCAGGGCCGCACCGAACTCATCACCCCGCCCCGCGTCCCCGAACAGCTCCCCGCGCTGGTCGAGTACGACCGCACCTTCGCCTACGCCAAACACACCTGGAAGTCCCCGGTCGGCACCCCCCGCCGCATCACCGCCGCCACCTTCGCGAGCTGGTCCGAGAAGGAACAGACCCGGGCCCTGTACGGCTGCGGCCACTGGCACGTCCGCGTCACCGTCCCCGACACCTGGAACCACGTCGGCCTCCTGCCCGCCGCCACCCCCGGCGAACGCGCCTGGCACTACCCGGCCGCACCGGGCACCACCTTCACCACCTGGGCCGGCGGCCCCGAAATCCACACCGCCCTGGCCAACCCCATCGGGCCGTGGAAGATCGAAATCCTCGACGGCATCCTCTTCGACGACGGCAAACCCCTGGACGACTGGGCCAAGAAACTCAAAGACGCCTGGACCAACCTCACCACCCAGGCCCACTTCCAAGGCGACGCCCAACAGGCCCGCGCCGCGCACCTCGCCTCCCGCGCGGTGCGCGCCATCCTGCTGTACGGCATCGGCTCCTTCGCCCAGCGCCCCCGCACCGTCACCGGCACCACCCCCCGCCACCTGGAACGCGACGTGCCCCCGGACGCCGAAATCATCGGCTTCGACGACGACCTGATCACCTGGCAGAAGCCCACCGGCTTTGCCCGCGACCCCAACGCCCACCCCGAATGGGCCGCCGCCATCTGGTCCGGAGCCCGCGCCGCCCTGCTCAGCCAGCGCCACCGCGACCAGGACACCTACGCCGGCGCCCTGCACACTGAGCCCGGCAGCGTCATCGCTTTCCGCACCGACGCCCTCTACCTCACCAGCACCCACAACTGGCCCTACCACCACCAGCCTGGCGACTACCTCTACAAGGGCCACCTCATCGGCCCCCTCGCCGCACCCACCAGCGAAGAAGACCTCCTGCAACTGCGCGACGCCGGACGCGCCGCGCTCGCCCAGACACCGGCGGGCGCCTGATGCCGCCCCGCCGCCGCCCGGCGCCGCAACGCAACGAAGCCGCCCAGCTCGCCGACCAACTCCAAGCGCTCGGCTACACCAAACGCGACATCGCCCGCATCATCAACCGCGACGCCTCCCTGGTCTCCCAGTTCTACACAAAGAACAAAGGAGCCGCCTTCGTGGCCGCCCTGCGCGAAGTCCTCACCGCGGTCGAGACCGGCGGCATCACCGACCTGCCCGCCCTCACCACCCTCGCCGCCCGCCACATCACCCGCCGCACCACCGCCTCCGGCGCCCGCGCCCGCGTCCGCGCCAAAGCCGTCCTCATCACCCCTACCGGCACCGGCACCGGCCGCGTCGGCGCCCAGGCCATCGCCTCCGGCTCCGCCCGCCTGCGCCCCCTGATCGCCGAAGCCGCCCGCCAGCACCTGCGCCTGGCCTTCACCGTCCGCCTGGGCAAGAGCGGCTACGTACACCCCTCCGGCAGCCGCACCGACTCACCCGGCATCCGCCGGGACGTCATCCAGCGCACCGACCACACCGAGGAACGTTCCTATGGCTCCGCCACCACCGGCGGCTTCGACGCCGCCGACTTCGCCCGCCGGGTGGACGCCACAGGCGGCGACGTGACCGCCGCTGTCCACCAGTGGCTGGTGGACAGCGGACGGATCCACCCCGAGGCGCACATCACCCACCTTGAGGTGCGCACCTGGCGGCCGCGTAACGCGGGCAGATGACGAGGGCGAGGCCCGCTAGGCGGCCGTGGGCCTGGTGTGGGCCCACTCTCGGACAGCGGCCTGCAGGGTTTCGGCGCTCCAGCCGAGTCGCTCGCGCAGGTTTTTGCGGGCGTAGGTGAGGCTGGAGCGGACGCTGCTGGCGGGGATGCCCAGGGCCCGGGCGGACGCCTCAGGGGACAGACCGCGCAGGTGCAGGTCGAACACCTGCCCCTGCCGGGTGCCCAGGCTGCGTACGGCGTGGGCTAGTTCTCCCGCGCGGCCCCCGGGAGTGCGGCGAGCTGTCTGTGCCCGTCCGATAGGGACGGGGCTGGCCGGCTCGGGCCGCCGGTCCCACAGCGGGCGCAGCGCGATGCGCAGGTCGGCGATGTCCCGGCGGATGGTGGACGGGCTGACCTCGCGTTCTCGGGCGATGTCGGAGACCTTCATCCCCCAGGACAGCTGGAGGGCGACCGCGGCCTGGCGGTGCGGCAGCCGGGCCAGCAGGTCCAGGAGTTCGACGGTGTCTGAGCCGCTGTGCGGCGCCTGCGCGCCGCGCAGTGCGGCGATGCTGGCGATCTCGGCCACCGGCATCTCCCGCCGCCGCGCGGAGCGGCGGCGGGCCTCGTTGAATGCCACCTCCTTGGCGTAGGCGACGACACTGTCGATGTCTTTGGCCCGGGCCTCGACGCGGTCGATGGCGGCGTCGGCTGCGGGCTCGGCGATGTCGTCGCTGAAGCCGCGCAGCGCCAGGTGCTCGCGCAGTGCGGCAAGGAGCTGCGGCCGGTGTCCGTCCCACCGGGCCGGGCGCTGGGGGGACAGCCCCGCCATGATGGCCATCTCAGGAGGCCATCCGGCTGGGGCGGTAGCCCACGGCGAGCGGTGTGAGGGTCGCCAGCAGCACGGCGATCTCCTGGGCCTGCCAGCCGAGGACGGCCAGCACGATCACCAGGATCGTCACCGGGCCTCCGAGCAGCACCTGTTCTTGGTGCAGCGGGTGCCGCCGGCCGCGGCCGGGAGTGGTGGACCAGACGGCAGTAGGCCAGCCGGGTGCCATGAAGGGGGTGTGGGCATGCGGAAACAAGGACATGACGCTCCAAGTGTGTGAAGGGGACCGCCGCCGCGCGCATGAATCGGCCAGGAGACATTGGTTACGGCAACACGGACCCGCCAGTGACGCTTCCTCAATTCTGCCTGCTCACAGCCTATTTGCCCCTGCCGTGTGGCGGACGGGAGGTGTGGCCTTTTGCACGTTGAGCGCTATGACGCGAAACGGCCCTCTGGTGGCATCTACAGGGCGAAGGCGAACCTCTGCCCGCAGGGGGCGCCGGTGTGTGAAGGGGACCCGCCGCAGCGCTTCAGGCCAGGAGACAACGCGGCGGGCCCCGACCATCGAGATACGTACGCACCAAGGCCACGGGACACAGGCGTCGGTGTACACGTGAAGGTGTACGCGGCTGGGAGCTAGGCCGGCAGCGCGACAGAAGGCGGACTCTCTGTCCGGCGTGCGAGCTGGCTGCCGGGTTCGGGCGGGGCCGGTACGGAAGGGATCGGTACCGACAGTTCCCAGGCCACCTCGTCGGTGACGGGATCGAAGCCCCATCCCTGAAGTGCCCCCGTGGCGGCGAGTTGGTCCAGGATCGTTGTGAGCGCGGCGTGGGAGAGGCCGGCGGCCCGGGCGAGCTGGTCGGCCTCGGCGCGGCCGTGCGGGCTGTCGGGGAGGGTGTATACGGCCAGCTGCAGGGTGATCAGCCGGGCGGTGGCCGTCTGGTCGCGCACCGCGGGGCCGGTGAGGGTGCGCAGTGCCCAGTCCGCGGCCTGGGCGCGGCCGTGGCGGCCGGGTACCTGGGTGAGGACGGCGGCATCGAGGAGTACGGCCCGCATGCTGCCGGTGTTCTCCTTCGTCGGGGAGTTGGCCGGTCGCCGTAGCCACTGTGCCTGTTCCAACTCCCGCCAAGGGGCGGAGGAGTGGGCCATGCGCATGCTGCGCAGCACCCCGCGCGCCAGCAGGAGCCGGCCGCGGGTGTCGGCGCGCAGCGCGCACTGCAGCGCCAGCAGGCGTGACTCGGCCGCAGTGCAGGCGGGCAGGGCGGCTGCGAGGTAGCTCAGCATCTCCCGCACGCGAGTCACGGCGGTAGGCCCCGGCAGCCGTCGGGCAGGCTGCGCCGTCTGGTGGGCCGACGCGGCGGGCGGCGTAGCCGCGGGTAGGGGGTCGGGCACGATGGCGGTGTGCGGGATGGCGTGTGCACACGCGGCACAGACGTCGGCCAGCCGCCAGCCGCGCCCGCCGTGCTCGCGGGCCAGCGCCAGCCGTACCGGGCCTGCGCAGCCGCGGTGTCGGGCATGCCAGGGACAGCCCCGCTGCCGGCACTGGCAGGTCCGCAGGTGCCCGGCCAGCGTGTCCATGCGGGCGTGGAGGGCCAGATGCCTCAGGGCGGCGGAGCGCGCCGAGCTCGCCTCAAGCGGGGTCGCCCGCGGTGCGCAGCGTTGGCAGGCCAGCACCGGCCCGCCCGCCTGCGGGTGCAATTCCACCGACCACACCCGGGGCAGGGCGGCGTGCATGGAGAGCCTCATCGGGCCCGATCTCCTCCTGTCTGGGCGTGCGCCGAGGGCTGTCCGGCGCTAGGTGGGGCTGGTGTCCGGCCGCATGGTGATGCAGCCGCAGATGTCACCCCTTCCCTAGCAAATAGTGCAGAGGTCTGCACTGACGGGGCAGGGTCCTGCACCTTCGGATGGTGGAGTGACGATCTTCCCGCCCGACCCCAACCTCAACGCCCTGCGCGTCTCACTCGCGCGGCTGAGGGGCGAGCGCGGATGGACCTTCGACGAACTCGCCGACCGCAGCGGACTCGCCCGCCGCACCCTCATCGACCTCGAACACGGCCGCACCACCGGCAGCATCACCACCTGGCACGCCCACGCCTTCGCCGTCCCCATCGACCACCTGCTGGGCACCCTCTGCGACGGACACACCCCCTCCGGCACCCCAGACGCCTGACCCGCCGCCAGCAGGCCCCTGACCCCGCGCGCACACACCACCCGGACGGTCACCCGACGTCGCACACACGCGCCATCATTCGCGCGCCTGTAGTAGACGGTTGGGCCGTTCGCCTGACCTGAGCGGCCGCGAACCACCCACCACGGAGTGCCGCCTGGCAAGTTGCCCGCCATGCACCCCCACACCCGAGCCCGCCACTGGGACGGCAGCCCCGCCACCACCACGCCCCGCCGTCGACTGCGCGTCGCCCCCACCAGCCCCAGCCGCCTGCTACGCACCGGCCAAAACGGCCACTGCCGCGACTGCGGCAACCGCATCGACTGGTACCCGCGCAGCAACCACCGGCCCATCGCCCTGCACCCACAGGAAGTCGCCACCCACGCCGTCGCGGACTCCTGCCGCTGGCACCTGAGCGGAGGCATCGCCTACCGACACGCCGACGCCACCGCCTGGTGCCGAATCCCCCACACCGTGCTCTGCCCCCGCCACACCAGCGACCGCCCGCTCGGCCCCGACATCGAAGCCCTCCGCCGCCACCTGGCCCTCCACACACGCCGCCTCATCGACACCGGCACCTTCACCCCACCCACCACCCCCACCTGCAACCTGACCCCCGCACGCCTCACCCGCACCCCAGAGCGACCCGTCGTACAGATCCTCTACACCCGCTACCTCGCCGACCGCCCGCTCACCTCCATCCAGTGCGTAGCCCAGACCCGCCAACGCCGCCGCTGCCCCCACCCCATCCTGAACCCCGCCGCCCCCACCGGCACCTGGATCCTGACCCCCGCCCACCCCATCCGCCCCGGCCAACTCGCCCTGCCCGACACCCCTATGGCGCTCTACGACCTCAGCCACCTGCCCTACGCCGAACAACTGCGCTGGCGCGCCCAGCGCTGCCCCGCCCACGCCGCCACCGCGAGCGCCCCCGATCTCACCCTGCCCGGCTGGCAACGCTTCGACCCGCTCACCCACCACCCCCATATCCACGCGTGCCTACCCGACACCGCCCCCGCGGCACAGGAGGCCTGACCGTGCCGCACCACGCCCTGGAAATCACCCTGACCAGACCCTGCACCCGTACCGAACTCGACCGAGCCCGCCGCATCCTGCCGCTGGCCACCAACCACGACACCACCCGCCTGATGGCCCTCGTCTCAGCCAAGTCCCCCCACCAGGCCCTGCGCCGACTCTGCCACCGCCTCGATGCCCGCCTGCCCCTGGACGCCGTGACGGCGCACTACCCGGATGCCAACGGGCACGTCCTACTCAGCATCGACCTCCCAATCGAGGCCAATACCCTCCTGCGCCGCGCAGCCGCCCAACAAGGCCAACCTGTACACACCTTCGTGGCACAGGCCATCCACCACGCCCTGGCCCCAGCAGGCCCGACGCGACGCCGACCAGCTCGACCACACCCTGCAGCGCCTCCTCACCCGCACCACCGCCCCGCAACTCCTGGCCGCCGTCGGCCGCGCCCTCACCCACCCCACGACAGGTGCACCGTGCTGAACCCCACCGACGAACAGACCGCCGCAGCCGACGCCTTCCACGCCGGCGACCACTTCGCCCTCCAAGCGGGCGCCGGCACCGGCAAGACCACCACCCTCGCCCTGCTCGCCTCCGGCACCAAACGCCGCGGCCGCTACCTCGCCTTCAACAAAGCCATCGCCCAAGACGCAGCCACACGCTTCCCCAACACCGTCACCTGCAAGACCGCCCATGCCATGGCCTTCGCCGCCATCGGCCACCGCTACACCCGCCGCCTCAACGGCCCCCGCCAGCCCGCCTGGAGAACCGGCCAATCACTGGGCATCACCAAGCCCATCCGCATCGGCCAACGCGATCTGTCACCCAAGGCCCTCTCCTACGCCACCCTGCGCACCGTGACCCGCTTCTGCCACTCCGCCGACCCCACCATCACCCACCACCACATCCCCCACCTGCGCGGCCTGGAAGACCCCGACCTACACACCCAACTCGCCGCCTGCGTCGTACCGTTCGCGAGAAGGGCCTGGGCCGACCTTCAGCACCCCGACGACGGCGCCGTCCGCTTCGACCACGACCACTACCTCAAAATCTGGGCCCTGTCCGACCCCAAGATCGACACCGACTTCCTCCTCCTCGATGAAGCCCAGGACACCAACCCCGTCGTCGAACAGATCTTCACCAACCAGCGAGGCCACGCCCAACTGGTGATGGTCGGCGACTCCGCCCAGGCCATCTACCACTGGCGCGGCGCCAAAGACGTCATGACCAGCTTCAACGGCACCCCCCTGACCTTGTCAAAGTCCTTCCGCTTCGGCCCTCGCCTGGCCAGCGAGGCCAACCGGTGGCTGGCCATCGCCGACGCACCCATCCGCCTCGAGGGCACCGAGACCATCCCCACCGAACTCGGCGACGTCGAGGACCCCGACGCGGTGCTGTGCCGCACCAACGTCGGGGCCATGGCCGAAGTCATGAAGCTGCTGGGCACGGGGCGCCGCGTCGCCCTCGTTGGAGGAGGAGACACCCTGCGCGCTCTGGCCTCGGCCGCCCGGGAACTGAAAGAAGGCCGCCGCACCGGCCACCCTGAACTGGTTCTGTTTACCTGCTGGGGCGACCTCCAGGACTACGCTACGCACGACCCGGCAGGATGCGACCTGCTGCCGCTCGTCGACCTGGTCGACACCCATGGCGCCGATGCCATCCTCAACGCCGTCGGCCAGCTCACCAGCGAACAACAAGCCGAGGTGACCGTCTCCACCGCACACAAGGCCAAGGGGCGAGAGTGGGGCCGGGTGAAAATCGCCGGCGACTTTCACCCGCCCAAAGACAGTGGCCAGCACGATGAGACCGGCCACCCCCTCCCTGGCCCCGTCGAGGACGCCGAAGCCCGGCTCTCCTATGTCGCAGTCACCCGCACCCGGATGCTCCTCGACCTTGGAGGGCTGTCCTGGATTCACCATCACCCCGACGGAACCGCTTACGAAGTAACCCACAACAACAGCGGTAACTTGGCCAGCTGAGAGTGAATGGCGCGCTCAGCGAGGTTGCACTACACCTCAGAGGTCGTGTCTTTGGTGAGCGGTACCTCGCCATTGCACGCCCAAGCGATCAGGTCGCGGCGATCTGCGCTAGTGGCGGGGATGCTGGCAGGCGTCGGGATGGATATCACCCACCGGCTGCGCGTGAAGCATCGGTCGCCCTGTCGACGGATCCGCCTGTAGCGGCCCCGATGCAGTCGTAGATGCGCACCGCCTGCCTCAAGTCGACCATGGCGGCCTCTAGATCACCGGTGAGGACCAGGCTGCGCGCGGCGCCCTCCAAGGCGCATGCCTCGTCGAGGGGGCTGTGCGCTCGGCGTGCAAGCTCCAGAGCTTTGCGGTGTGCGGCCAGCCCCTCCTGGGGGCTGACGACTCTGGTGCGGAGGGCCCCCAGACTGTTCCAGACTTCCGCCTCGCCTTGAGGATCTCCGACCCTTCGAAAGAGGTGGAGGGCCTGCTCGAAGAGTTCGGCCGCACTTGCGTACTCACCCGATGCATACCGTGTGCGTCCAAGCCCGTGGAGGGCGTTGGACCGCCCGTGCCGATCTCCGAGTTCCTCAAACAGGGCTAGTGCCCGCTCATGAAGCTCCCTGGCTGCCGCATAGTCGCCGGTCGC
>NZ_WHOM01000050.1 GCF_009739465.1 Streptomyces apocyni | reverse complement strand
CGCGGGTGCCGATGTGGGGCTGTTGATCATCGCGGGGGTCGCGTACTGGCAGTTGGACCGGCAGACGTCCGGCAGCGGTGTGCTCAGCGGCGACCGCGCGGGCGATCTGGGCGTCGACCCGCTGCTGGTCGCCGCGCCCGCGCTGGCCCTGCTCGCGGGCACCGTACTCACCCTGCGGCTGCTGCCGCCCGTGGCCCGGCTCGGCGAGCGCCGGGCGGCCAAGGGGCGTGGGCTGCCCGCCGCGCTCGCGGGCTGGCAGCTGAGCCGCCGCCCCTCGCGCGGCGCCGGTCCGGTGCTGCTCCTGGTGCTGGCGGTGGCGATGGGCATGCTCGCGATCGGGCAGGGCGCTTCCTGGGACCGTACGCAGGAGGACCAGGCCGATTTCCGGGCCGGTTCCGAAGTACGGGTCCTGCGCACCCGTATGCCGGTGCCGGAGCAGGGCGGGGTGTACGCGGCGGTCAAGGGCGTACGCGAGGCGGCGCCCGCGGCCCGCTCGGACCTGACCCTGGCGGCGAACCGCACGGCGACCGTACTCGCCCTGGACACCCACCACGCGCGCTCTGGCCTGCTGCTCCGCGAGGACCTCGGCGATCCGGCCGCGCTCACCCGGGCCGTGGCCCCCCAGCGGGTCGGCGTGCCCGGGGTGGCGCTGCCCAAGGACACCCGACGGCTGGAGCTGGACGTACGGGTCGCGCCCGTGGACGCCGCCGCTGCGAAGCCCACGCCGCGCGCCACGCTGACCGTGACGATCGCGGACCGGTACGGCATCACCTACCAACTACCGCTCGGCGAGCCACCCGTGGACGGTAAGCGGCGCACCCTGACCCTGGACCTGGCCGCCGCCAAGCTGACGGGCCCGTACACGGTCAACGGCCTCAACCTGAGCGTCGACCAGTCGCCGCGCCCCGACGAGCGGCAGCGGCTCACCGTGGAGCGGCCGCGCGCGGTGGGCGATGGCGAGGCCCGTCCCGTCGAACCGGCCGACGGATTCGCCTGGGAGGCGTCGGGCAGCTCCCTGCTCGTCCGGTCGGGCGACGACGAGGGCCCGTACGAGACGCTCAAACCCCGTACCCGGGACGGGCAGTTGCTCGATGTCAGCTATCTGTCCGGGGTAAAGCCGTCCGATGAGCCGCAGTACCCGTTCGATGAGCCGGAGCAGCTGAGGCGTCAGGTGCGGGTCGCGGCGAAGCCCTCCGGACCGCCGCCGCCCCTCACCGCCGTGGCGACCGATCGCTTCCTGGAATCCAGCGGCGCCAAGGTGGGGCAGAAGCTGGAGGTGCCGCTCGGCGACCAGACGTACAAGGTGACGATCGCCAAGGCGGTGCCCCAGCTGCCGACCACGGGATTCGGCGGCGGCAACGACGGCGCCGACACGGTAAGCGGCGCTGGCACCGGCGCGGGCACTGGTGGCGATGGGGACACCGACGGCGGGGGCCTGCTGCTCGACCTGCGCGCCGTCAACGCGGCCGCCTGGCAGCGCGGCACCGCCGTGCCGCCCACCGAGTGGTGGCTGACCACCGCCCCCGGCCAGGCGGCCCGGGTCGCCGCCGAACTGCGCGCCCGCCCCGACATCGACCCGTCCCAGGTCCTGGTACGCGCCGAGATCGCCGCCGAACTGCGCGACGACCCGCTCGGCGCCGGGCCCCAGTCGGCGCTGCTGGCGCTGGCGTTGGTCGCCGCCGCGCTCGCCGCCGTCGGCTTCGCGGTCAGCGCGGCCGGGTCGCTGCGTGAACGGGCGGCGGAGTTCGCGGTGTTGCGGGCCCTGGGGGCGCCGCGCCGCCAGCTTGCGCGGCTGATCGCCGCCGAGCAGGGCCTGCTGATCGGGCTGGCGCTGCTGGTGGGTCTCGCGCTGGGCGCGGTGCTGGCGCGCGCCGTGGTCCCGCTGATCGTGCTGACCGCGCAGGCCACCCAGCCGGTGCCGCCGGTGCTGGTCGAGCTGCCGTTCGGGCGGGTGCTGGCGCTGCTGGCCGGGGTGGCGGCCGTACCGCTGCTGATCGTGGTGGCCATCGCGCTGCGCCGGGGGGACCCGGCGGTGTCGCTGCGCCACGAGGGAGGCAACTGAGATGCCCAAGTCCGCTGCGCCGGTGGCTCCGGTGGCCCCCTGGATCCGCACCCGGCTGCGCGCGGCGCCGGGGGCCGCCGTGGCGCTGTTCACGCTGGTCCTGCTGACGTCGTTCCTTGCGGCGGTGTTTCCGCGCGGGGTGGACGCGTACGAGGACCGGGGGCTGCGGCACGCGGTCGCGGACGCGGGTGCCCTTACCAGCACCATCGAACTGACCACATTCATCATGGGCCCCGAGATGGCAGCCCGCGAAAAGCTGATGCGCCACGACCTGCTGCGCGACCAGTACGCCGACATCGTCGACAGCCTGCCCGCCCCGCTCGCCGTGGACCGCTCCGAAGCCGCCTACGGGGCACGGCCGCAGAAACCACTCGCCGCCACCGACGCCTGGCTGCCACGCCCGGACAACGTGGACCCGGAGTTCATCCTCGCCGCGCAGGCGGGCCTCGGCCAGCACACACGCGTGGTCGAGGGCCAACTGCCCACCACCGACGGGAAGGTGACCGCCCGCACCCGGCAGGTCGAGGCGGCCGTGACGGTGCAGACCGCCAAGGCGCTGAAACTCAAGGTCGGGTCCGCCGTCCACTTCCCCGCCTTCGGACGCGGCGTGCAGCGCGAGGTGCGGATCTCCGGCATCGTCGAGCCGCTGCGGCCGGACGGCAACTACTGGTCGTACGAGACCGCCCTGCGTACGCCCGCGCTCACCCCCGACGGCAACCCTCTGGAGCCGCTGTTCTACTGGAAGGCCGGGCTGCTGCTCGCCCCTGACGCGGGCCCGTTCCTGCTCGGCGTCGACGACATCCCCCAGGCGTACTGGCACCTCCCGCCCGACACCCGCGACCTGACCGCGCGGGATCTCCCCGCACTGAAGGAACAGCTCGCCGCCCTCGAGAAGGGCCCGCTGCTCACCGAGTTGCGCGAGGTCACCGCACACAACCACCTGGACGCCAGCTCAGGGCTCGGGGCGGTGCTGACCTCCTACGGTGACCTGCGCGACGCCGCGACCCCGGTCGTCGCGGTCGCCGCCTTCGGCATCGGCACGGTCGCGGTGATCGTGCTGCTGATGGCCGGACGGCTGGCCGCCAGTCGGCGCCGCGATGAGCTGACGTTGCTGCGGGCGCGCGGCGGTTCGGTGCGGGGCGTCGCCGGGCGGCTGTGCGCGGAGACGCTGGTGGTGGCGGTGCCCGCGGCCGCGCTCGGCTGGCTGCTCGCGCGGCTCGCCGTACCCGAAGCGCGTACGGCTCCTTCGCTGCTCGCCGCCGGGGCCGTCGCCGTGGTCGCCTGCGCGGCGCTTCCGGTGTGGGCCGCGCTGGCGCACCGCAGGCTCCGGGCGCATGGCGGTCGCGACGACGTGGCGACGGCCCGCCCGTCGGCGCGGCGCACCGTCGCCGAGCTTACCGGTCTGGTGCTCGCCGCAGGTGCGGTGGCCGCGCTGTTGCGCCGGGGTACGGATGAGGCGGACCCGCTGGTCAGCGCGGCCCCGGTGCTGGTCTCGGTGATCGCCGCGCTGGTCCTCGTACGGCTGTATCCGCTGCCGCTGCGGTGGGTGCTGCGACCGCTGGTACGGCGCCGGGGCGCGGTCGGCTTCCTGGCACTGGCCCGTGCGGGCCGGGCACCGGCCGCGCAGGCGCTGCCGCTGCTCGCGCTGCTGACCGCGCTGGCGATGGCCGCGTTCGGCGGCTCGGTGCTCGCCGGGGTCACGGACGCGCGGGACCGGGCGGCGGTGTTCACGGTGGGCGCGGATATCCGTGTCGACGGGCATGGCGGACCGCTCCCCGACTCGCTGGCCGGTCAGCTGGGCCAAGTGGCGGGCGTACGGGAGGTCGCCGCCGTACACCTGAACGTGGACCTGGAAATGCCGGACAGTTCCTACGCCCAGCTGATCGCCGTCGATCCGCGGACCTACGCCAGGATCTCCCAGGAGACCGGCCTCGGCGCCGTCACCGAGGCCGAGTTGGCGGCGCCGCGCTCCGGCACTCTGCCCGCTATCGCCTCGCCGGGCGTGTCCGAGCTGCTCGGCGGCGGCGAGCACTCCTTCGAGCAGGCGGCCGGTGCCTTCACGGCCCGGGTCACCGGCGTACGGGAGACCACGCCCGCCCTGCCCGACGGCGAGTTCCTGCTCATCGACGGACGGCGGCTGCCGCGCCTCACGGACTCCGCGCTGCTGGCCACCGGCTCCGGCATCGACACGGCGGCGCTGCGCGAGACGGTCAGCACGGCGGCGGGCCAGGCCAACATCGGGACGCGCGCCGAGGCCTACGCCGAACTCGCCGACTCGCCCCTCCAGTCGGGCGCCGAGCGGCTCTATGCCGCCGCCATCGCCGCCGGTGCCGGATACGCCGCGCTGACCATCCTGCTCTCGCTCCTGCAAACCGCCGCGGAGCGCCGTGCGCTGGTCGCCCGGCTGCGCACCATGGGGCTTGGCCGGCGGCAGGCCCGGTGGCTGCTGGTGTGGGAGTCGCTGCCGCAGGCGCTGCTCGCGGCGGGCGGCGGGGCGCTGGTGGGCTGGGCGGCGACGGCGCTGCTGGCGCCTGGGGTCGACCTGGGGCGGATCGCGCTCGCCGCGCGTACCGGCTTTGAGCGCTTCGGCGCCGTACAACTGCGGACCGACACCTGGTCGTTGCTGCTGCCCGCGCTGGGCGTGGTGGTGCTGGCGACCGGCGTTTCCCTCGTCCAGGCGTGGTGGACCGCGCGGCGGACGGCCACCAGCGAGCTCAGGGCAGGAGACTCCCGTTGACGACCGACACTGGCACTGACACCGACACCGGAACTGGTACCGGCACCACCACCCTGGCGGAGCTGGAGCGGCGGGCATCCGCGAGCCGGGACCGTCCGGGCTACGGCCATGACGCGCTGATCACCTGTGACCGGCTGGTACGGATCTTCACCGCCGACGGGGTGGAGGTTCAGGCCCTCCAGGGGCTTGATCTGCTGGTCCGGGAGGGCGAGTTGATGGCGCTGGTCGGAGCGTCGGGCAGCGGAAAGTCGACGCTGATGAACGTACTCGCCGGGCTCGACGAGCCGACGGCTGGCCAGGCGCGGGTCGCGGGCCGCGATCTGCTGGCGATGGGGGCGAAGGAGCGGCTGCGCTACCGCAGGGAGGTCGTCGGCTTCGTATGGCAGCAGACGGCGCGCAATCTGCTGCCGTATCTGACCGCAGCTCAGAATGTGGCGCTGCCCATGCAGTTGGGGGGACGTGGTGGTGGAGGTAGGGGAGGTGGAGGTGGCGGGGGCCGTCGGGGGAGGCGCGCGGCGCGGGGTGCCCGCGCTGATGAGCTGCTGACGCTGCTGGGGGTCGCGGACTGCCGGGACCGCCGTCCGCACCAGATGTCCGGCGGTCAGCAGCAGCGGGTCGCGATCGCCGTCGCGCTGGCGAACGAGCCCGCGGTGTTGCTCGCCGACGAGCCGACCGGCGAGCTGGACTCGGCGACGGCCGAGCAGATCTTCGGCGCGTTCCGTACCGCCAACGAGGAGTTGGGCACCACCGTCGTGATCGTCACCCATGACCAGTCCGTCGCGTCAGAGGTCCGCCGTACGGTCGCCATCCGGGACGGCCGCACCGCCACCGAGGTGCTGCGCCGCACCCAGGTCGACGCGGCCACCGGCGAGGAGTCGGTGGTGGCGCGCGAGTACGCGATGCTGGACCGGGCGGGTCGGCTGCAACTGCCCGCCGAGTACACGGCGTCGCTGGAGATGCGGGACCGGGTGATGCTGGAGCTGGAGCAGGACCACATCGGGGTGTGGCCCGACGACACCGACAGCTGAGCCGGGTTCGCCTGCGGGCTCTCAGAGACAGGCGCTCAGGTCGGGGTGACGCTGAGCGCGCCAAGTCCCGCCCTGCGCAGGGCGATCGACCCGTACGGTGTGCGGAGCCGAAGCCAGGCACCGGCGCCGAGCAGGTCCAGTGGCGCGACGGGGCCGTCCGCCACGGGGGGCCTCAGGAAGCCCAGCGCCTGCGCGGCGTGCGCAGCCCGTACCGGCAGGTCGGTGTCGCCGACGGGGCGGGACCACACCTCGCTCCCGATCCGGTCCAGTTCGGAGCGGGTCCGCTTGTCGGGCGGCAGCTCCTCGGTGCGTACCCGGAACGCGGCGACCGCTTCGGCCACCAGGCGACGCACCTCGTCGGCCGCCGGAAGCCCGGGCAGCCGCTGCCATCCGGCGCGCGGCGGCAGCACCCCGGCCCAGGGCGGCCCGGTGACGGCCTCGGGGACCAGGGCCGTACCCACCGACTCGTCGACGGACTCCAGCAACTCCCCCGCGGACACCGTCACATCGAGCTCGCGGGGCCGCCCGAGCCGCGCCGTACGGATCGCCAGGACCTCGAACGACGGCGGCCGCCCGAAGACGGCCAGCGCCCCGCCGCCCGCCTGGAGCCGTACCGCGGCGGCCTTGTCGTAGCGGAGCAGCCGGGCCAGGAAGGCGGCGACATCCGCCGCCTCCCCAGCATCGGCAAACTCCAGACGCTCAGGCCCCTCAGGCCCCTCAGGCCCCTCAGGACGCTCCGGACGCGACGCCGGAGACGCGTTCGTCATGCGGCCAACGCCCCCGAGGAGCCCTTCGGCCCCGATGCCGAGTCGTCGACGTACTCCTGGAGGAAGGACTTCTCCTCGGCGCTGATCCGCCGCGGCCGCTGGGCTTCTAGGTCGAAAGGCACCACGACCGTCGAGGCCCGCACATACACCTGCCCGGAGCCCTCGGCGTCCTTGATCTCGTACGCGATGGTGAGGGAGGCCGCGCCGATCTTCGTCACCCACGACTCGACGATGACCGGCTCATGCCGGTGCACCAGCGGCCGTACGTAGTCGATCTCGTGCCGTGCGACGACGGACCCACCCGAGAACGAGGGCGAGCCGTCCCCCGGCGCCAGCCGGAACATGAAGTCGATCCGGGCCTCCTCCAGATAGCGGAGGAAGACCACGTTGTTGACGTGCCCGAAGGCGTCCATGTCCGACCAGCGCAGCGGGCAGGAGTACACGTGTCGCGTCACCGGTACATCAGCCCCGGGTCAGCTTCTTGTACGTCGCGCGGTGCGGGCGCGCGGCGTCCGCACCGAGACGCTCGACCTTGTTCTTCTCGTACGACTCGAAGTTGCCCTCGAACCAGTACCACCTGGAGTCGCCCTCGTACGCCAGGATGTGGGTGGCCACGCGGTCCAGGAACCACCGGTCGTGGGAGATCACGACAGCGGCACCCGGGAACTCCAGGAGCGCGTTCTCCAGCGACGACAGCGTCTCGACGTCCAGGTCGTTCGTCGGCTCGTCGAGGAGCAGCAGGTTGCCGCCCTCCTTGAGGGTGAGCGCCAGGTTCAGGCGGTTGCGCTCACCGCCGGAGAGGATTCCGGCGGCCTTCTGCTGGTCCGGCCCCTTGAAGCCGAACGCGGAGACGTACGCCCGCGAGGGCATCTCGACCTGGCCGACGTTGATGTAGTCCAGCTCGTCCGACACGACCGCCCAGAGCGACTTCTTCGGGTCGATGTTGGCGCGCCCCTGGTCCACATAGCTCACCTTGACGGTGTCGCCGACCTTGATGGAACCGCCGTCCGGCTGCTCCAGGCCCTGGATCATCTTGAACAGCGTGGTCTTGCCCGCGCCGTTCGGGCCGATGATGCCCACGATGCCGTTACGCGGCAGGGAGAAGCTGAGGTCGTCGACGAGCACCTTGTCGCCGAACGCCTTGCTGAGGTTCTCGACCTCGACGACGATCGAGCCCAGCCGGGGGCCCGGCGGGATCTGGATCTCCTCGAAGTCCAGCTTCCGCATCTTCTCGGCCTCGGCGGCCATCTCCTCGTAACGGGCGAGGCGCGCCTTGGACTTGGTCTGGCGTCCCTTGGCGTTGGAGCGGACCCACTCCAGCTCTTCCTTGAGGCGCTTCTGCCGCTTGGCGTCCTTCTGGCCCTCGACCTTGAGGCGCGCCTGCTTCTTCTCCAGGTAGGTGGAGTAGTTGCCCTCGTACGGGTGGGCGCGGCCGCGGTCGAGCTCGAGAATCCACTCGGCGACGTTGTTCAGGAAGTACCGGTCGTGGGTGACGGCGACCACGGCGCCCGCGTACTTCGAGAGGTGCTGCTCCAGCCAGTTCACCGACTCGGCGTCGAGGTGGTTGGTGGGCTCGTCGAGGAGCAGCAGGTCGGGCGCCTCGAGCAGCAGCTTGCAGAGCGCGACCCGGCGCTTCTCACCGCCGGAGAGGTTGACCACCGGCCAGTCACCGGGCGGGCAGCCCAGCGCGTCCATCGCCTGCTCAAGCTGGGCGTCCAGGTCCCAGGCGTTGGCATGGTCAAGCTCCTCCTGAAGCTTGCCCATCTCCTCCAGCAGCGCGTCGGAGTAGTCGGTCGCCATCAGCTCGGCGATCTCGTTGAAGCGGTCCAGCTTCCCCTTGATCCCGGCGACGCCGTCCTGCACGTTCTCCAGGACCGTCTTGGACTCGTCCAGCTTCGGCTCCTGCATGAGGATGCCGACGCTGTACCCCGGCGACATGTACGCCTCGCCGTTGGAGGGCTGCTCGAGCCCCGCCATGATCTTGAGAACGGTGGACTTACCGGCGCCGTTCGGGCCGACCACACCGATCTTCGCGCCAGGCAGGAAGTTCAGGGTGACGTCGTCGAGGATCACCTTGTCGCCGTGCGCCTTGCGCGTCTTGCGCATGGTGTAGATGAACTCAGCCAAGAGAAACCGTCCGGCAAACTGGGAGTGGGCAGATACACCCCATCTTGCCTGACAGCCACCCTCGGGGGGAAACCGGTCTCGCCGAGGCCACGCATAGGCAGGGCACTCACCGTCACTGCGGGTCGGCGACTAGTCACCGAATGTCGCCGCCGGTCGCTGCCGAGCGATCTCGCGCGGCCCAGCGGCGGCCCAGGGACGGCCCGAGGGGGTAGACGTTGTCGCTGGTACGAGGCCGGTCACACCCGCCAGGGTTGCCACTCGGGCAGCTGGGGGGCGACCGGCAGCTGTTCGCTGTAGACCCAGGTGAAGGTGCGGTCAGGTTCAAGGCGAGCGTCTCCCCAGTGGATGGCGGGGATGCCGCCCTCTGGGGCGTCGCTAGGTGGCATCGCCCTCGCCACGGTGGCGGGCGCCATCCTGGCCTGGGCCGCCGCATCGGGGCGGGGTAGCAGCCCACCGGGCGCATCCATGAGAATCGCGGGCATGGCCAACGACACGAGGACGACAACGCCGATTGGACAATCGGCCGCACGGCCAACGGCGACAGTAAGCGCTGGAGAGTCCAACCGGAGCGCATCACCAAGATTCTCCCCGAGGAACACCGGGCCCTCATCGCCGAAGATGCCCGCGTCCGGGGCATGGCGTTGGTGGAGTACGGCAACTGGATTGGGACTATGCCCAATTCGGAGCTGGTCATGTACCGCGACCGGGTCAAGGCCAACAGGGAAGACGAGCACCTGCGCGATCTCTACTCCGCGTGGCTGTCCGCACGGACATGCGTGAGGGAAACGCAGTACCTCGTAGGTGACGTCTGGGCGGGGTCACGGTAGCCGACAGGGGCGTTGACCTCGAATTCCGTTCCGCCGTGTCGTGCGACACTCGCCGGATGCCTGCCTGGATAACCCCACGCCGCCTCGGCGCCACCGCGACCCTGTACGCCGTGTTCGTGAGCGGCTGGTGGTTCGGCCAGCCGGTTGAGGGCGACTGCCTCGCCCCCGACGGGCCCGGTGGTATTTCGCAGCGGTCGTTCGACTCGCGGGATGTTGAACGGCTTGCAGACAAATATGGACAGGTCATTCCCGAGGACGGCGCAACCTCCACCGCGGTCTTTTCCGACAGGGCTGCGGTGTGCTCGTACAAGGAACGTCCCCGACTCCTCGCCTGGATCAACGGCGACTGGGGCTGAGCCGGTTGAACAGCGATGGACCTATGTCCAGCGCCATAGCCGTCCTCCTCATGGCCGTGATCACGATCAGCTCCATGGTGATCATCGCCAAGGTGGCCCACCTGGCGGCGGCACACCGTTGGTTCTTCTCCCGTACGGTCCGGGGGCGGGGCGTGGAGTTGATGGTGCTCGGCGTGAGCGTGTTCGTCGTCACCTACACGGTCGGTTTCGGGGAAGGGTGGCTGGGCGGCCCCAAATTGCGCAACGCGTGCTCGGATGTGCCGGGATACACCGAGGACAGCGAACGGGCGTTCCCGCTTGCCCATGACTGTTATCTGAGCGACGGAACAGTCATCGAACTTGTCCCAGTGTGGGTCAACCCCATGCTGTTCATCGCACTTGCCGGGTTCGCCACCGGGGTGCTGATCGCCGCCCGAGGCCAGTACAACCGCTGGGTCACCGGCCGGTCAGCGCGGTGAGGATTGTGAGGACCAGCAGGGTGAGGCCGAAGAGGACAAAGGCGATGCCAAGACCCCTGGTGGCGACGATGAGCTGAGTGCGCCTTCGGGTTGGGTGGTGTAGGCGTATCCGTCGGCTCATTGCAGCAGACGGAAGTACTTGCGGTTGATGCCCTGGACGGTCCCGTGAGCGGTGCGGATGTTGAAGCTGTCGGTGGCCCGTACAGCTACGCATCCGGTGTGGGTACCTGCCTTCTTGCCGGTGGGCACTATGGCATGGGCGAGATCGCCGGTCTGGTAGCCGAAGAACTGCTTCTGCCTGGGGAGGCGGAGCCGGGGGAAGCCGTGTTTGTCGGCGCGGGTGCGGGCGTGGGTGCCGCGCCCCGAACACCCGGCGGTCAGGACGGTGGTGACGGTCTCGGTGATGGAGTCGAGTTTGCCGACGGCGAGGGCGTCCAGGGTATGTGCCTTGGGGAGTCCGTTGCGGGTGCGGTTCCACTTGGTCCGGCCACCCGGCGCTGTGTGGGTGGGGAGCATCGCATCGAGTGCCTACCATGGGGCCCAGCGGGTGGAGTTGACGGCGGCGGCGTCCCGCAACGGGGCCTTGGCCCGGCGCAGGATGTCGGCGGCCCGCTTCGGAGCGAACTCTTCCACCGGCTGATTGCCCATGGCCTGGTTCCAGGGAATGCAGGCCAGGGTTGGAGACACGGTCCGAGCCGCCCCGCGATCTGGGCCGTACGTGGTCGATGTTGAGTGGCACGTCGGTGGTGCCGCAGTAGAAGCCGAGCACGATCAAGCGGCCTCGGACGGTTGGCGTACTTGAAGGGGAAGAGCGCGTAATCATTGATGACGGCGTACTCATACCCGCGTACGTCCCGTACAGCTTCCCCCAGCTCCAGCGCCACGTCCGTCAGGTTCTCGCGAACCGCCTCGGCCAGGGTGGCACCGTAAGGGCTTCGCTACTTCAGCCGCGCGGCCAAGTGCACGGCGTGAGCACGCGCATGAGCCCTGGCCAGCTCCACTGAAACCGCAACGGCGAGCCGTTCGGCATACTGCCCAAACCGCTCTATTGCCCAGGCCGACGGCACAACCCGATCATCGCCTACCGTAGACATGTGGCGTCTCCCCCTTCCCCGATCACCCCGCCTCTCCCAACTGTGTGACACGCACACGAAGTGCACACAAGGGCTAGATCCAGCCACGTGTGGCACAACGTGCTGGCCTCGCATCGCTCCTGCCTACCCAGCCGCGCAGGCGACGCGGACATCGCGACGGTGGCTACCGTCGGTCCATGCAGTGGATCACCCTGATCAGCACCATCGTTGGCGCGGCGATCGCCACAGGATCCGCCATGCTTCTGGACCGTCAACGATGGAGGCGAGAGCGTTCGGATCGAGAGACGCAAGCACGTCGCACCCTGTATGGGGATTACTTGGCCAGCCTGTCCGAGGCCCGGCACGCCTGCGGCAATGTGGCTCGGGACCCGGACATGGAATCCTCGACACGCCGTACCACGGCCCGCGAATCATTCGGGCCGTGCATAGGACTGAGGTACCAGATGACCATCAGCGCGCCCAGTCGTGTCGTAGATGCCTCGGAAGATGCCTTCCGCTCTCTGCGCGACCTCCGCGATCGGGTGATGGAGGGAGTCTTGGCCACTGATCCCGTGTACTTGGAGGGGCGCCGAACTTATGACGCTGCCCTTACTGTGCTTCGGGCGCGCATGCGAGAGGATCTGCGCGTCACGGCAGACGGCACTGGGGGCTGAGCGAGCCTTGAAGGAGTACAGAGTAGGGAAACTCGGTCCGCGCGGTGATCCGAAGCGTCTGATGCCAGGCTGTTGGCCGACTGGGCGTCTCGGTTACGGTGCAATTCATGCCTTCTGCACTGGATACGCCTCAGGGGGCGGCCGAGCTGGCCGAGTCGTTGCTGCCGCCGCTCGGGTACCGCTGGCTGCATACTCAGGCCGTCGCGGAGCGCGCTCGCGAGGCTGCGGATGCCGTCCCTGGCGATGAGCGGGAACTGCTCGTTGCCGCGGCTTGGCTGCACGATGTCGGGTACGCCCCCGAGCTGCGTGAAACCGGGTTTCATCCCCTCGATGGCGCGCGCTTCCTGGAATCGCGGGGTGCGTCCGCGCGCCTGGTTCGCCTGGTCGCCCATCACTCTGGAGCGACGTATGAGGCAGACCAGCGTGGCCTCGCGGCCGAGCTCGCCGTGTACGAGCGCGAGGATTCGCCGCTCCTGGATGCGCTCATCTACGCGGATATGACTACGGGGCCCGCGGGACAGCGCTTCAACTTCGACCAGCGTATCGACGAGATCTTGGATCGGTACGAATCGGGGAGTGAAGTGCATACCGCGATCAGCAAGGCGCGGCCGTACCTGGAGGCTGCTGTTACGCGTACGCGTACGCGCCTGGGTGATCAGCCGATGTAGGGCTGTGGCCTGTCGGTCAGGCCGTGTTCGATCCGCATGCGCATGGACGGGTGGATGTTCAGCTCGTCCAGGTTGCTGGGGGCGACGAATGCGACTTCCTTGCTTTCGCTGCTCGTCTGCACCTTCCCACCGACGATGCGTGCCGTGAAGCAGATCGAGAACTGCTGGCGTACTTCGCCGTCGTCATACGCCATAACGTGAGCGGGGTTGGTGTACAGGCCGACTAGCCCGGTCACCTCGACCTCGAAGCCCGTCTCCTCCTGCGTCTCCCGTACTGCGGCATCGGGGGCCGACTCGCCGACGTCGACCCCGCCGCCGGGCAGCGCCCACAGGTCGTTGTCCGTCTTGTGGATCAGCAGGACTTCGCCCGCATCGTTGAGTGCCACGGCGGTCACGGAGGGGACAATGCTGTTTGCCTGTGGTGCGTCTGGGTCATTGAAGTAGTCCACGCGAGCCATGCATCCCAGCGTCGCATGCCCCGGCTATGCAGGCCGACCGCGTTCCCAGGCATAGTCGAAGCTCCGCATGTAGTGCCGGAATGTTCGGCCACCGGGGATGTAGCGGAAGTGCAGTACCGGGTTCTGTCCGGCCGGTGCTCCGAGGACGTGCGGGTTCACCAACACGTCGTCGTCGAACCGGTAGATCGAGTTGTAGAGGATCGTGTCGTGCAGTCGGAACTCCACGCCCGGTGTCGCGGTCGCCGGTTCGAGGTAGCGCCGTGTGATCCTTGCCCGGGCGGCAAGGTCATCACCGATGCCCTCCTCCTTGCCTCGCTGGCGGACCATCGCTGAGTCCGGATCTCCGAGGAGGACGCGTACTTGGCCCCCGGCCTTGGCCTTCTGCGCCAACTGATCGGGCAGGTCCGGGTGTCCGTCGAAGAGGAAGAGTCCGGCGTATACGAGGATCTCGACGTGGTCGGTCGCTCGCTCGATCAACGACGACCACAGCGACGCCGGGACGGCTCCTCGGTGCGGGTAGTACGTGATCAGTTCAGACGTGCTCGCCGTCTCGGCCCGCTTCTCGACGCTGGGCCATAGGTAGACCTCGTCGACTCCGAGGACGCTCGCCGCCTTCCAGCGGTGGCCTCGGTGCGGAGTGCGGTTGGCCGAGATCCAGCGCTCCACGCTCTTGGGGTCGACCCCGACATGCCGCGCAAGCGACTGGACGGTCTCGCTCTTAGCCGAAATGGCCGCGCGCAGACGCTCGTTCGTCATGATGCGCCTTCGCCTAGGACGCCAGGACGTTTCGACGATAGCTAAGACGTCCCTAAACGTCCATACGGACCGTGATAGGTCCATCACTCTCACGGTTTCCTGATCTCACCGACGGGCGTCGGCTCAAGCTCCCTGAAGATCAGGAGACAAGACGATGTATCAGCTCCCTGCAACACTCCGCGACTGTCCGTGGAGGGCGTTCGGATGACGACCACCATGGACCCACCCATCACGCTCGAACTCCCCCTCGACGAACCCGCCCCCAAGCCCGGCTGCGATGTCTGCGCCGCCCTGGCCAAGCAACGCGACAAGGCCGCTATCCTCGGCGACCACTCGCAGGTGACGGACTGCAACGTCGAGGTCCGCAATCATGCCCGACGTCATCGGAGCCGACAGTGACCGGCGCTGACTGGCAACGGCCCGACGCGGGGAGCGGGTCCGGTCCACCGCAGACCGGACCCGCAGCCGCCGCGTACGTCCGTGCGAGGGACGCGTACCGTGCCTACCTCGACCACTCCGTCGAGTGCGCGCGGTGTCGGGCCGGGATGGTCCCGTGTCCTGACGGCCGCCGCCTGGCCGAGGAGTGGAGGAGCGCCGCCCGGAGCCACAGGTAACGCTGGAGCGGCTGCGGCGGCCCGACTGCCACGCCGGGACAGGTCGCCCGTAGCTACTCACCGGAACCGTCCTTCTTGCGGAGGAAGAAGACCGCCGCGCCGCCGACCACGACCAGGGCGACCGCGATGCCCGCGATCATCGGGGTGGCGTTGGAGCTGCCGGTGTCGGCGAGGTTGAGGTCGTCTGTGGTGCCGGTGCCGCCGATCGAGGCCGGGCTGGGGCCGTCGGAGGGTTCGGGGGTGTCACCGGCGGGGCTGCCCGCTGTGGCGCAGTCCAGTACGCCCTTGATGCGCTTCTCGAAGCCGTTCGGGCCGGTGATCGTGAAGTCGTAGGCCTGGTCCTCCTGCAGCGGGATGGTGACCGTCTGCGACTTTCCGGCGCCGATGGTGTGCTTGAAGCCCATCAGTTCGAAGGTGAACGGCTCGTCGCCGACATTGCTGGCGGCGATGTCCACCCCGCCCTTGGCACAGTTCTTCTGGGCTGAGAGGGCTGGTATCGGGCCCTGCTCCGCCCAGTGCGCGCTGGCGGTGGCCGCTACGGTCGACTCGCTCGACCCGGCGAGGATCTGGGTCTGGCTGCGGGTCTCGGAGGCGAAGGCCCGGCCGACCGGCACCGTGGTCGACGCCTGGACGGTCAGCGCGGCCGACCCGGACAGGGCGGCGTCCTTAGGGACGTCGAAGTACAGCTCGTCGCCGTTCTTGGCGGACGTCAGCTCTTCGCCCTTCGCGTCCACGATCCGTACACCGCTCGCCGTGGCGTCCGTGGGCGGGCTCACCATCACCTCGTCGGCGCTGGTCCGTACGGTGACCGGGCCGAGCGGCTTCCCCGGGTGGCCGGAGACCGCGGGTGGGTCGAGGGTGAGCGAGGCCTTGGGCTCGGCGTGGTTCCTGGCCCGCTTCTCGAGGTAGTCGGCCAGCTTCTCGGCGCCCGGGTCGACCGCGGTCACGTCGGCGCCGTCCGAGTAGCGCCAGATGGCTACCTGTGTCCCGGCCGCCGCGGTCTCCTCGGTGAGGGAACGGGCGCCCGACTTCTTCGCCAGCGCGGCGAGGTCATTCACCTGCGGGTAGGAGTTCCGCAGAATCCAGTGGACCTTTCCCGCGTCCGGATTGTTGTTCAGTGAGGTCGCGCTCCAGGGGGTCTCCTGGTACTTCGCGCCCTGCTGGGTCGGGTTGTGGATGTCGACGCAGTACGACTGGAGGGTGCCGCCGTCCTGCACCGACATCTCGAACAGACCGGCCGGGATCTCCCGCTCGTTGCCGTCCTCACCCCGGATCACGGCCTGGTCATGCGTCACCAGGCTGCCGAGGGTGGCGGTGGCGCCGCCTTGTCTCTGCGGCTCTTCGTCGGCCACCGCGGCCCCCGCACCGGCAAGCACTCCGGCCGCGACGAGGCCCGAGGCGAGCGTCACGGCGGCGAGGCGGGCGGCGCCACGCCGACGTACAGAGAACAAAGAAAACACGAATTCCCCTCCGGGCGGGACCCATTCGCCATGAGGGACGATCCCGCCAGCAGCATCAACTGCAGTCAACAACCCCGTGTGTTACGCCCGGAATCCTAAAGACGCCAGGACGTCGACCACCTCGATCATGCCGTTCGATCACCGATCCGACTCGTAATCGTTATCGGTGGCACACAACTTGACCTGGCGTTATCGACAAATCGCCAGTCTTTTAGCCGCTGATGCGTCGATATGAGGCGCTCGTGGCCGCGCCCGCCTCGTCAGGCCGGGTATCCGGTTCAGGCCCAGTCTGCTCGGGCTCGGCCTGCCCTTCGGGCGGCTGCTCGGGCGGCTGCTCGGGGCTGAGGCCGGGTGCGGGTCCCGGTGCCGGTTCTCGGGCGAAGGCTGGCTCTTCCTCTGGCACCCAATCCGGGCGCGGGACCGACTCCATGGGGCGCACCGTCAGCGACGGGTCGGCCCGGGACACGCGTCGGAACGCCGCGGTACCGCGCGACAGATCGTGGCCCACGGCCACCGCGTCGATGTCCACCGACAACCAGCGACGCCCGTCGGAGTCACCCTCCCGCACCCCGTCCCGCACCCTCAACCTCCCCTGCACCATGACAGGTTCTCCCACGGTCACACACGACGCCACGTTCGCGGCCAGCGTCCGCCACGACCAGACCGTGAAGAAGCTGGTGGCACCGTCCTTCCACTGCTGCTGAGCACGGTCGAAGCGGCGTGCCGTCACCGCGATCCTGAACCGCGTCACCCCGCCGCTCGACACTTCCCGGTAGACCGGCGTCGACGCGACATTGCCCACCACGGTCACCATCGTCTCGTTCATGGTGTTGGCCCCTCCCCAGTACGTACGCCCGCGGGCCCGCCCCGCACGGCCGCGGCCGATCTCGGGCGACCTGCCGCGAGATCAGACTGCACCCGACGCGGCGAGCCCGCTCGGACCTGTGGGTTACCGGCCGGTTGTGGACAACCCCGTCACCCTCACGTACTGCTCCCGCACCTCCCGGTACCGCAGCAACTCTGCCGCCACCGGATCGAGCACCTGGGCCCGCCCGCGCCCGGACGCGGCCTCCCGCAATCGCCGCTCCGCCTCAAGCCCGTACCGCCGTGCTGGACCGCGCGCCGCCATCCGGCAGGCCCACTCGACGCACGGTCCGCCCACGATCCCGGACGCCATGAGCAGCACCGGCACCCCCAGATTCGGCTCGAAGACCCCCACGATCTGCCCCACCAGCCAGAGCCCGCCCACGATCTGAAGCAGCGTCATCGACGCCTGGAGCAGCACGGCCATCGGCCACCAGCCAGGCCGTGGCGGCCGCTCGGACGGCGCTCCCGCCCGCACCGCCAGCTCGTCGAGGGCCTCGGGCAGCCCCACCGAGCCCCGCGTCGCGGCATCCCGTACGGCCTGCCCCCACGGCGCGGGCAGCCCGGCCGCAGCCTCCTCGCCCACGACGCGTACGGCCTGCTCGACGCGCTGGCGTGCCGTCGGCTCCTGGTCGGCCGGGGCCGTGGAATCCGCCCACGGCGACCTGCCCGGCGCGCGCTGGGCCTCGTACCAGCGCCACAGCCGCAGCCACGGGGTGCCGCACGCCTTGCTCGCGTTCCGGCGCCAGGCTCGCTCCGCCGCCTGCCCGGTGGCCGTCGCGCCCACCGCCTCCGCGAGCCGGTCGGAGAACTCCTCGCGGGCCCGCTCGCTGAGGCCGACCCGCTGGCCCGCCGCGTAAACGGGCCGCAGCCGCGCGGCGGCGGTGTCCAGGTCGGCCGAGATCCGGCGGGCCGGTGCGCCGCGTTCGGCCACGAACTGGCCGAGCACCTCGCGCAGTTCGCCGACGCCCTCACCCGTGAACGCGGACAGCGCGAGGACCGTGGCGCCGGGTTCGCCGTGCTCGCCGAGTGCGATGCCGTCGTCGTCAAGGAGTCGGCGCAGATCGTCGAGCACCAGGTCGGCGGCGTCGTCCGGCAGCCGGTCGGTCTGGTTGAGGACGACGAAGGTGACCTCGGCGTGCGTGGCCATCGGCCGCAGGTAGCGCTCGTGCAGGACCGCGTCCGCGTACTTCTCGGGGTCGACGACCCAGATGACCGCGTCCACCAGGGTGAGAATGCGGTCCACCTGCGCGCGGTGCTCGACCGCCGCCGAGTCGTGGTCCGGCAGGTCCACCAGGACGAGACCGTCCAGCCGTGCCCCCTGCGCCGGACTCTGCAGCGGCCTGCGGCGCAGCCGCCCGGGGATGCCGAGCCGGTCCAGCAGGCTCGCCGCGCCGTCCGTCCAGCTACAGGCGAGCGGCGCGGCGGTGGTGGGCCTGCGGACGCCGGTCTCCGAGATCGCCACCCCGGCCAGGGCATTGAACAGGGTCGACTTACCACTGCCGGTGGCGCCCGCGATAGCGACGACGGTGTGCCGGTCGGAGAGCTCCCGACGGGCGGCGGCCTGGTCGAGTACGCGTCCCGCCTCGGCGAGCGTCTGGCCGTCGAGCCGGGCGCGGGACAGGCCGACCAGTTCGCGCAGCGCGTCCAGGCGGGCGCGCAGGGGGGCGGCGTACGTGGTGCTGTCCTGGGCACCGTGGGCGCTCTGGGCGCCGTGCGCGCTCGGGCCACCGTGGGCTCCCGCGCGGCCGCTGGCGGAGGGCTGAGCCGCCGCCCCGGCATCGGCGCCGCCGCCCCGTCGGGCGATCAGCCCGTCGTCCCAGACCCGCTCACCCCCCTGAACGCCGGCCTCAGCCGCGCCCTCGCCCTCGCCCTCCTTCCCGGTGGGCTCCTGCTCGCCGGTCTGGTCAGTGACAGCAGTCACCGCGGTCACCTCTCCTTCTGCAGTACGGACAGCGCGGCGATGAGTTCGGCCTGGGGTCCGGAGTGGACTTCGAGTGCGTCGATCGGGGCGAGTCTGCGGTCGCGTTCGGTCTGCAGGATCTTCTCGGTGTACGAGGTGAGCAGGCGGCCGCCACGGTCGCGCAGCCGGAGCGCGCGGTGGGCGCCGACGCGTTCGGCGAGCGTCTCGCCCGCCGAGCGCGCCCGCCGCCCGCCGAGCAGGGCGGTGGCGAGAAGTGCGGCGACCGCCTCGGCGTCCGGGGGGTTCTCCAGGTCGCGGAGCTCGTCCTCCGCGTACTCCTCGATGACGCGCCGCCAGCGCCGTACGGCCAGTCCGACCCGGTGCTCGACGCTCTCCGCGTCGGGCTCGCGGTACGTCAGTTCGGGCGCCCGGGAGGCGGGGTCGTGCAGCCACGCCTCGTCGATACGCTCGTCGGCCGCCGACACCGCGCACAGCAGCAGCGCGCCAAGGTTCTCCACGACCGCGTCCAGGAGTTCCTCGGCGCTGCAGTCCAGGGGGTAGCTCCGCCACCGGCCGAGCGCGCCACCGGAGAGCACCGCTCCGGCCTGCAGACTCGCCCGTACGCGCGTGTGCTCGCTCTCGTACGCCTCCTCGACGACCGCCGTCAGCCGCACACCCGCCGCGTGCTGCGCGGAGACGGCACCCGCCAGCGCGGGCACCCTGGCCCGCAGCGAGTCGATGAGCCCGTTCGCGGTACGGAGCAGGGCCTGGGCCCTGGCCGAGGGTTCCCGCACCCGGTGGACGAGCCATTCGCGCAGCGGCTCCACGGCGGTGGACGGCAGCAGCCCGCCGCCGCCCGCGGACTCCGGCAGTTCGGGGATGGTGAAGCGCGGGACCTCGCCGAGGCCCGCCTTGGTGAGCAGCGCCCCGTACTGGCGTGACACCTCGGCGACGACCTGGTGCGGCACCCGGTCGAGGACGGTGACGAGGGTGGCGTCGTACTCCTTGGCCGTACGCAGCAGATGCCAGGGGACGGCGTCCGCGTACCGTGCGGCGGTGGTCACCATGACCCACACGTCGGCGGCACAGATCAGCTCCGCCGCGAGTTCGCGGTTCTCCGCGACGAGGGAGTCGATGTCGGGTGCGTCGAGGAGGGCGAGCCCCCGGGGCAGCGTCGCCGCGGTCTCGATCCGCAGCACCCGCTCCCCCGCGCCGTCACCGGTCCCGGCCCCGGCCCCGGCCCTCGCATCCGGCCGCGAGCCGCCTGCCGTACCCACGCCCCCCGTACCGCGGCGCCCCGCCGCCTCACCCGCGCCGCCCCCGGAGGCCCCGCCTCCGGAACCGCCGCCCCCCTCGCCCGCCGGCTCCCGCTGCGGCATCCACGCGCGCGTGAGCTCGGGCAGGACGCGCACCCCCGCGAACCAATGATGGTCCTCGGGGTTGCACACCAGCACCGGCGTACGCGTCGTCGGCCGCAGCACACCCGCCTCACTGACCTGCCGCCCCACCAGCGAGTTGACCAGCGTCGACTTCCCCGCCCCGGTCGACCCCCCGATCACCGCGAGCAGCGGCGCTTCGGGCTGCCGCAACCGGGGCATCAAATAGTCGTCGAGCTGCGCGAGCAGCTCGTCCCGGTCGACACGCGCGCGTGCGGCCCCGTCCAACGGAAGCGGGAAGCGCGCGGCGGCGACTCGGTTGCGCAGGTTGGAGAGAGCGTCGAGCAGCTGAGGCCGTACATCCAAAGTCACCACATGCGAAGAATGCCCAATTTTGGCGACTTTCTGAAGGATATAGCTGCTTCTGCGCGCCGGTCGGACACTTGAGACATGAGGGGCGACTGGGGCGCAGGCATAACGAGTGCACAACACCCGGGGCGTGAGATGCCAAAAGCGCTGCGAGACTCGTACCTGCCTGCGATTATCAGGACCGCTTCACCAGACCTCCACACCGCGCCGCGGAGGCGAAGCGCCAAGGACAGGGAACCGGGAGCCCTATCCTTGACCCCGGCACGGCCACGGCCCGACCCGCCCCGGCCCCACCCGGAGCCCCAAGCCACCGGCCGCCGCCATCCGGCCCCCGTAGCTCAGTGGATAGAGCAGGTGCCTTCTAAGCACTTGGCCGCAGGTTCGAGTCCTGCCGGGGGCGCCCACCCGCGGTTAGCCCTGCCTGGGCGTATTTGCAGGTCAAAGCGGTAGTTCGAGGCACGCGGGGCAGTTCGACAAGCCATCGCACTGCAGCCGGGATCTCCTGGTTCTGGCGGTGCTGGAGTGCCTCGCCGTCGGCGCCTGCGACAGTGACGTACTGGGTCTGGACGGTCAGGGTCACCGTGGGTGGGTCCCCCCCCGGGGGGCGCGCGGAGATCCGTTCATGACGGCATGCTCCCCGCATAGCGCATGCCGGGTACGGGAGTTAAGCGCACTCAGCCGCGATCACTGCAACGGTGAGGCGCTCAGCCTGGCCGACGGTGTGCCGACGCCGCCGCCACCGTCAGGCGATCGTCCTGCCCGAGCCCACCCGCGCTCCGGAGGACTGGCCTGAGTGGAAGCCCACCGGCACTGGGCATCCTGAGCCGCGCGCTCCCGCTTCTCCTCTATTGGCAGGCGCGGACGAGTTCTTCGGCCCCCTCAGCGGGCGGCGAGCGGGAGCCCGTCGGCCACACCGCTGCGGTCCACCGCACCCGTGACGCGTCCAGCCCGGTCCCGGTACCGCAAGCACGTCGCAGGCCGGTGCGGCCTACTCACGCCTCCTCCCCGCCGCGGTCAGCCGAGAGATCGATGATCTCCATCAGGTGCTCCGGGCCGCACAGCACCCCGTCAGGGGTACGGACCTCGGCCTGCCCGCCGCCCGGCAGCAGCGCGAGCCGGATCTCCATCGAGCCGTCGTTGCTGGTGGCGACGGTACGGGTTATTCCGGGTCGCCAGGTGGCCAGCGCGTCGCCGAGCAGCTGCGGGAACAGGCCGAAGGCCACCAGATCCGGTTCGCCGAGGTCCGAGAGCCGTACCTCGCCCCCGGTGACCAGGCGCCGCCGGGCCGCCAGGCCGCCGCGAGCTGGGCGGACTGCCGGGCGCGAGCTCGGCAAGTGCGCGCCGCCCTGCCGAGCGGTCCTACGGCACGGAAAGCGCACGCGCCGAACTCGCCACATGGAACGGAACGAACGAGCAGCTCCTGCACGCGGTTCGGGCCATCCGGCTGCACGGCAGGCGCGCGGCCGCGCTCCACCTGCTCCGCGGCACCTTGTCGGACGGCCTCCCTTCATGACCCAAGCACGCCAGGACCCGGAACGGGCACCCGCCGCGCAGCTGGCAGCAACAGACACCGGGCTCCTCGACGTCGCTGATCTGGACGAGCGAGAGGTCGCAATGCTCGCCGCCGAAAGCCTTCTGACAGTACGGGAGTTCGGCGGAGACGAGGAGCTGCTGCGCGAGACACGGCGGCCGGGCGCCAGCTCCGCCAGGGGTCGGCGGCATGGCGTCCGGCCATCCCGACACTCCCGGCCTGGACGGTCTCCGCCGGATCGACCTGACCGCCTTGACACGCCGACCGGGTCAGCCCGGCCATCTCCGCGCCGACCAGACACGCAAACAACACCGCGACAGGGGCGGCAAGGGACGCGGCAAAGGCTCGAACTCGCCGCTGCTCGTGCCGCCCTCCGCCGTAGCCGGCTCCGCACGTGCGCTGAACCTCTCGGTGTGCAGGACTACCGGCGGCACTCGGCGCTCCACGCAGGCCTGAACTTCCCGCAGCAGCCCTTCCGTGCCGCAGCAGTAGACGGCTGCCGAGGCGGGCAGTCCGGTAAGCAGCCCTGTCCGGATCGGGCAGGCCGTGGCTGTCCTGCGGCCACAGGATCACCTCACCTCCGAGCAAGGCAGCGAGCTCGTTCTGGAAGGCCATGGTGAGCAGGGGCCGGCCCCCGTAGCGGGGGCCTCGGAGGGCCGACGGAACACGGGCAGGAACGGGGTGATGCCGATGCCGCCCGCGATGGTTGCGCGGACCGCGCACGCTCAGCCGCTGCCCGACCGTCCCCAGCCGATGGATCTCCGCCGAACCACCCCGGCTGTCCGAGGTCAGCAGGACCGTGATGCGCTAGGAAGCGCGGTCCTGCGGGCTGCCACAGAGCGAGTACGAGCGGATCAGCCCCGACGGCAGTACGACATCGATGTACGCACCGGGCTCCCAGGAGGGCAGCGGTGCGTGGTGCGGGTCCGCCAGCGTGAACACGTGAGCACGAGGACCCCATCGGCCTCGGGCTCCGCGCGGACGACCACGAGTTGCCGTACCGGCGCTCCGTCCTGTGTCGGCGGTGCGTCGTTCGAGGGTGCTTCGTTGTTCATCGGCCTTCGGCCCACCTCGGCATGTGTGTGCGACGGGCGGCCATCCTGCACCGCGTGGCCGAGGAGCGTCCCGTACCGCAGACGGCATGGATGTGCACCGGCACGGACCTGCCAAGACCCCATGTGATCAGGTGTTCTCGTGGAACCGACGGTTGGTCGGTGGCACACGTGTGCCGGGCCGTTTCATGGCACCCGAGAACGGGTGACAAGGGGTGCGCGGCGGGTGAGTCTGAATCCCGTTGCCGTTCACCACGCCGCTCTGCCAGCTCGGCCGGCGGCGTATCCGCGAGAGGAAAGCCGTGCCGAACGATCTGCACCCGGAGACTCGGGCGATCCATGTAGATGTCCCAGATCTGGGCGGAGCGCGACCGCTGAACACGCCGCTCTACCAGACCGCCAACTTCGGCTACGACAACCCGGAAGAACTGGCCGAGGCCATCAACCGCCCAGAGTCGTTCGCCTACCTCCGCAACTCCAACCCCACGGTGCGCGCACTGGAGGACGCCATCTCCTCGCTGGAGGGCGCCGCGGCCAGCCTCGCCGCCGCAAGCGGCATGGGCTCCATCCACACCGTGCTGCACACGCTGCTGGGCAGCGGTGACCACGTCATCGTCCAGAAGCACCTTTACGGCGGCACGTTTGCACTTCTGAAGGATCTCGCAGCCCGCTACGGCGTCGAAGTCACCTACGTCGGCGGCCAGGACCCCGCCGAGGTCGCCGACGCCCTGCGGCCGTCGACCAAGGTGCTCTACCTGGAGACGCTCTCCAACCCCACCGCCCAGGTCACCGACCTGCCGGCGTTCTTCGCCGCCGGCAAGGCCGCCGGACTCACCTGCGTCGTCGACAACACCTTCGCCTCTCCCCTCGGCTGCCGTCCCCTGTCGATGGGGGCGGACGTGGTGATCCACTCCTCCACCAAGTACCTGTCCGGACACTGCGACGTGCTCGGCGGCATCGCCTCCTTCACCGATGCCGACCTGCACCGACAGGTCTGGTCGCGCTCACTGGAGACGGGCACGATCGCCGATCCGTTCGCCGCCTGGCTGACCCTGCGCGGCCTCGCCACACTGGGGCTGCGGATGCGGCGCCACCACGAAAACGCCGACGGTCTGGCGCGCTTCCTGTCGCAGCACCCCGGAGTGGACAAGGTCCACTGGCCGGGACTGCCCGACCACCCCGCCCATGCCCTGGCACAGCGACTGATGCCGAACGGGTACGGCGGTGTCCTGGCCATCGACGTCGCCGGGGGTCGCGAGGAGACGCTTGAGTTCACCCGGCGGCTCCGGCTCGTCGACCGTGCGGTCTCTCTCGGCGGTTTCAAGACGCTTGTCCAGCAGCCGTCGGCCACGTCGCACCGCTCCATGGACGCCGAAGGATTGCGGGCCATCGGCATCACGGAGGGGACGGTCCGGATCGCCGTCGGCCTTGAGCATCTGGAGGACCTGAAGGCTGACTTCGCCCAGGCGCTGGGCTGATCCTTCGGTTCCCCCTCCTATCAACGAGTGTCGCCCTTCTCTTCCCAGCCAGGTCTCTCTCCGAGGAGTACCCTCCCCATGTCCCAACGCACCACCCTCACCCCGCAGATGTCGCAGTACGCCGAGAGATTCGACGACCGCGGAGACATCCGCTGGATGCCGTACCTGATGTATTTCCACGCGGCCGGACACCGCTCCGACGTCGTCAACACCGACCGGCTCGGCTTCCGCATCTCGCACGGCCCAGACGGCCGGACAGCCTCGGTCGGCTGCCCGCTCCCCGAAAGCCCGGTGCGGCTGCTCGCAGGTAGTTCCACGGCGTTCGGCATCGGCGCGAGCACCGACGCGGACACGCTGCCGTCCGCGCTGTGGAGCAAGCACGCACCGTCGCTGCCTTGGCTCAACTTCGGTGGGCGCAGCCACAATTCGACCCAGGAACTGCTGCTCTTCATCCTCTACCGGCATCTACTGCCGCAGGTGGACGAGATCGTGCTGTTCTCCGGCTTCAACAATCTGGGCCTCAGCCGACTGCCGGCCTCCGTCCGCGGCGACAGCGGTGCGTTCTTCAACTGCAATGACTTCTACGGCCAGATGGAGGAGCTCCGCTCCCGTCACCGCAAGGCGTCGGCGGGCCGGGGCCTCTTCGGGGGGCGCCGCAAGGAGGCGGCCCACCCGGTCGACACAGACACCCAGGTGCCCGAACTCGCCGAGCAGATCGGCCTGGCCTCCGAACTGACTCTGCGTCACTTGGATTCCTGGCGGCTGGTCGCCCAGGGCATGGGCGCAAAGCTGACCTTCGTGCTCCAGCCGCTGGCCACCTGGGTTCGTGAGACGCCTGCCCCGCAGGAGAAGCTGATCTTCGAGGAGCTCGACCAGATCTCGAACTTCGGTGAGGTCTACGGCGACATCTCGTCCATGTCCGCCCGTGAGACGTATTCGAAGGAGCTCCAGGCCGGCTGCGAGCGCATGGGCGTGCGCTACCTGGACATCAACCCGGTCGTCGCCGACGCCGTCGGCAAAGACGACTGGCTGTTCGTCGACCGCATCCACTTCACCGACGAGGGCCACGACCTGGTCGCGGGACTGCTCGCCAAGGAGCTCGGCCTGTCCTGACCCTTCGGCCCACACCGTCTGGTGCACCCGTACGCCCCCCCATCCACGAGAGGGAACTCCCATGTCCTTCCTGCGCAATCTGTTCAACAAGCTGCTCGGCCGCAAGCCGAAGCCGAAGAACGACGCTTCCATCTACCCGATGTTCTGAACCACCCCCCTGCCACCCCCTGCCCTGACCAGCACCCCGATCTGCTGGAGAACCGAAAGAGGATCGAAGTGTCAGCGCCCACCGTCGCTGCGACGCCGTCCCGCGCCCATCGCGCGGAGTCCACTACCGCCGAAGCATCCCGGACCGTCTACGGAAGGGTGGTCGACCCCGAAGCGGCTCTGCCCGCAGGCCGGCTCCTGGCCGAGATACGCGCCGAACTGGAGAGCTCCGCGGAGCCGGACGGAAGTCTGGACGAGCTGCAGCGGTGGGCGACCGCCTGGTCGGCGGAGGAAACCCTCAAGTACCAGGACCTGCTGCAACCGCTCGCCCCCGAAACCCGGGAGGTCCTGGTCCGGCGTACCGCGCTGGCCTGCGCACCGCTGTCCCTGATGTCCGGCGCCTGGCTCCAGTGGCTGAGCTCGCCGGGCAACGGGGACGACCCCGCGGCCCTCGCCGTCCTGGCGCTGTACGCGTCCGACCTGGGCGTCGGTGCCCCACGTGCCTCACGCGGCGATGCGTATCTGCCGGTCCTGCGACAGTTGGACGTCTCCGAGAACGCCGTGCCCGCCCGCCGCCTGACGGCGGATCAGCGAATCGACGACGGTCACTTCCGGCTGCCGGCCTTGCTGCTCGCCATGAGCCGCCGCCCCGACGACTTCCTGCCGGAGATCCTCGGCGCCGACCTGTGTCTGCGATCCGCAGGCCCGCTGCCCGCACTGACGCTCATACGGGCCGAACAGCCAACCATCACGCGCTGGGACGTCGTCGACCCGGCCACCGCGCGAGGCGAGGGCCGCACCGGCACGGAACTCGCGCTGACCGCCGCGGAGGCCGTCATCGCCCGCGACGGCGAGGACACCCGTGCCCGGTTCGCCACCGGTTTCCGCTGGGCTCTCGCCGCCCTGCGGGAGTGGAGCGGCCGACTGCACACAGAACTCACCGCAGCCTGCGACCCGGTCTTCGAGATGGCCGAGCTGATGCGCCTGCGGGCCCGTGAGGGCTCGGTCTACCACCACGACTTCGCCCTGGAAGGACGACAGTTGTCCGACTGGCTCAAGGAGAGCCAGACCGATCCGCGCCCGATGCTCGCGGCCCTGTCCCGCAGCCGTCTGGTCCGGCCGGGAGCTCCCGAGCGGAGCACGCTGGTGAACGGCCTCGTAGGCGAGCGCGGCCGGATGTTCCGGGTGTTCTCCCCCGAGGACCTCGACGTGGTGCGCCGCTGGATCGGCTCGATGTCCGGCCCTGCCGTCGGCACGCCGGAGGCCGGCGATGCCCTCACGCCCGCCCGCCCGCTCGGCCTGCGCACGTGGCACCCCGAGGACGACGGCCGTCCGCCCGCCGATGTGCGCGAGGCATACCACCTGCTCCTCAACCGCACCGACACACCCGCGGTACGCGCCTACGCCCGCGAGTACGTGCACGGCTGGCTGGGCCGGTCGCGCCACGGAATCGACAACACCTCCATGGCCCTGCCGGAGCAGTGGACCCCGCAGGGGCTGCGCCCCTGGCTGGTGGACATGCACGACAAGCACAGCGAGGCATACGAGCAGAGCGCGGATCAGGAACTGCCCAGCCGTGAGGAGCTCATAGACTCCACCGTGCAGCTCGCCCCGCTCACCCTGATCGACGGAGCATGGATCAAGGGCTTCACCGACTACGAGCACGCGTCGTCGGAGATCGGACACTCCCTGTTCGATACGTACTGGGATGAACTTGGCAACGGTAAGGCGGAGTTGAACCATCCGCTCATCTACCGCGAGGTGCTCCTTGAGATGGGCCACGACCTCCCGCCGACCGGCTCGCGCGAGTTCGCCGAGTGGGAGGGGTTCCAGGACGGCTCATTCGAGTTGCCGGTGTACTGGCTGAGCATCGGCCGGTTCCCGCAGACCTTCATGCCCGAGGTGCTCGGCCTGAACCTGGCGATGGAGCTGTCCGGGGTCGGCGGCACCTACCGCAGGGCCCGCCTGGCCTTGAAGGAGTACGGGTTCAGCACCCGCTTCGTCGACATCCACAACACCGTGGACAACGTCGCGACCGGCCACTCCGCCTGGGCGGCGGACGCCATCGACACCTATCTCTCCTCGATCACGGCGTCTCAGGGCGCCGGGGCGCTCGACGCCGCATGGCAACGCGTCCGTACCGGATACCGCTCGCTCAACCCGCCGTCGGGCTTCCGCGCCCGCCAAGCAGCACGCCGGGCCGCGCGCGACGCCGCCAGGTCCCGTTGACCCTGCCCCCCGGGGGGCGACTTACATCCAAGGAGCACACGCATGTCCGACTTGGTGCTGGGCATTTCCGCCTACTACCACGACAGCGCGGCCGCCCTCGTCGCCGACGGCGTCCCCGTGGCCGCGGCCCAAGAAGAGCGCTTCAGCCGCATCCGGCACGACTCGGCCTTCCCCGCACTCGCCATCAGGTACTGCCTGGAAGAGGTCGGCGTCACGCTGGACGACGTGTCCGCCATCGCCTACTACGAGGACCCGCAGCTGAAGTACCAGCGCGTCAAGACCACGTTCGCGGGAGCGGCGCCGGGCGGCTTCGCCTCCTTCCGCAGCACCCTCCCCGAGTGGTGGTCCTGGAAGCGCAACACCATCAACGTTGTCCGCGACGAGCTGGCGGGCCTGAGCCTCGGCCGGGTCCCCGAGCTGCACGTCCGTAGGCACCACGAGACGCATGCCGCCTCGGCCTTCTATCCCAGCCCGTACGAGTCAGCCGCTGTGCTCTGTATCGACGGAGTTGGCGAGTGGGCCACCACCACGCTGTGGCACGGGCGCGGCACCCAGTTGGAGGCGGTGTCCGAGATCCGCTTCCCGCACTCGCTGGGACTGCTGTACTCGGCGTTCACCTACTTCTGCGGCTTCAAGGTGGACTCCGGCGAGTACAAGCTGATGGGGCTCGCTCCCTACGGCAAGCCCCGCTATGCCGAGCTGATCCGCGAGAAGCTGATCGATGTAAAGTCCGATGGGTCCTTCCGACTCGACATGAAGTACTTCGCGTATCTGCGGGGCCAGGTCATGACGGGCCGCGGCTTCGAGAAGCTCTTCGGCGGTCCGCGTCGACTGCCCGAAGGGCCGCTTACAGAGCGAGAGTTCGACCTCGCGGCCTCCGTGCAGAAGGTTACCGAAGACGTGGTACTGCTCCTCGCCCGTCATGCCCGCGAGCGAACCGGCGAGAACAGGCTGGTCCTAGCCGGCGGTGTGGCGCTCAACTGCGTGGCGAACGGAAAGATCATCAACGCCGGCGTCTTCGACGAGGTGTGGGTCCAACCCGCGGCCGGTGACGCCGGCGGCGCGCTCGGTGCGGCGCTCGCGGTCGCCTCGGACCGCGGCGCACAGCGCACCCACCTGGGGAACGGGGCTGACGGCATGTCCGGCTCCCTGCTCGGCCCAGGGTTCAGCGATGAGGAGATCGCCGATTATCTGGACGGCGAGAACATTCCGTACGAGCGACTGACCAAGGAGGAGCTCGCCCGCCAGGTCGCCGGTGAGCTGGCCCAGGGCAAGATCGCCGGCTGGTTCCAGGGGCGGATGGAGTTCGGCCCACGGGCCCTTGGCGCCCGGTCGATCATCGGTGATCCGCGTGACCCGGTGATGCAGTCCACAATGAACCTCAAGATCAAGTTCCGTGAGTCGTTCCGTCCCTTCGCTCCCTCAGTGCTCGCCGAGGACGCCAAGGACTACTTCGAACTCCACCAGGAGAGCCCGTACATGCTGGTGGTCACCGGGGTCTCGCCCGCCCAGCGGATCGAGACCGAGGACGACGGCGACGCGAGCGGGCTCGACCTGCTCAAGGTGCAGCGCTCCACCATCCCGGCGGTCACGCACGTCGACCACTCGGCCCGGGTACAGACCGTCACCGCCGAGCGGAACGCCCCGTACCACCGGCTGCTCACCGAGTTCAAAGGGCAGACGGGCTGCCCCGTCCTCGTCAACACTTCCTTCAACGTGCGCGGTGAGCCGATCGTGGCCAGCCCGGCCGAGGCGTACGCCTGCTTCATGCGGACCAACATCGATCTGCTGGCCGTCGGCAACTTCCTGCTGCGCAAGGAGAACCAGCCGGAGTGGCAGGAGGCCACCGACTGGCGCGACGAGATCCCGCTCGACTGACGCCGGCAACCGCCGGGGCCGCAGTGCTCTGCGGCCCCGGTCACACCTGGCACATCCCGAAAACCGAGAGAGAGGACATGCACACCATGCGAGCCGTACTTCTGGCCATCGTCTACTACCTGGTGGTCACCCCGATCGGCCTGTTGGCCAGAGTCACCAGTGACCCGCTCACCCGCAGGTGGGACCCCAAGGCCGAGAGCTACTGGGTGACACCCACCCCAAGGGCTGTCTGACCGTCGCGCAGCTGAGGGCCAGGGGCTCCGCAGCCGCCGAACCCACCCCGGCCCGTGCATGCTAGGTCGTGTCCGCCCCCCGTTCCCGTACTCCACCCGGCGGCCCGGGACGCAGAGCCGCATGGCATTTCCTTCCCCTCACTCTTCGGACTCAGGAATCCTCCATGAGCTCGTACATCATCACGAGTGGCCCGCACTCGCCCGATGCCGATGCCGATGCACACCTTGGGCAATTACTTCCGAGGCTCGGTGCCGACGTCCTGGGGCGCCACTTGCGCAAGCGCGGCCATCGGGTACGTCATATCGAGTACTGCGGCACACACCCCTGTCCATCCCCGGACCACGCCGCGGCCGAGTGCACCACCGTGCTCCTCGGCGACCGGCCGGAGGAGACGCTGTCGCTCGGCGGGACGCGCCACGACCGGTGTGTGCCTGCGCTCACCGCGGAGGCACACACCGAGCGCGTGCAGCGGTCCTTCCTTCGAATGTGGGAAGCGGGTGTATGGGAGGAGCGCGAGCTCCCGGGCCTCCGCTGCGGTCCTTGCGGCCGGAATCTCCACGAAACGGAGGTTCGTGGCCGCTGCCGGTTCTGTGCTGCTCTCTGCGACGGCATGTACTGCCAGGCGTGCGAACGGCCACAGGATGTGGCGAGACTTGCCGCACTACGGTGTGCCCTGTGCGGGGCTGTCCCCACGAGGTGCACGATGCGCCGGATCGTCCTTCCACTGGAGCACTGGCGCGAGCAACTGGCCGCGTATCACGCCATGGAGCACAGGCACGCGCAGGACCAGGTACAGGACGAGGGCCGGGCTGAGTGGCAGAGGCCTGCTCTCCATGAGTATCTGTCCGAGCTGTTCAGCCGTGAGCTGCCGGTCATCCCGGTCAGCCGCGAGGCCGGTCAGGGCATACCCGTGCCGCTGGCCGGATGGGCGGAGCATGACCTCGACGGCTGGTTCAGCGAAGCCATGGGGTATGCCGAAGCCGTCACCACACTCCTCGACCGGGTGGACGGCGGAGAGGAGACGTCAGAACTTCGCTCCTGCGACCGGACCACCTGGATCATCGACTTCGCGGCGGTCGGCCAAGCGTTCTCCCACGCCGCACTCCGGCCAGTAGTGCTGCTCGCCCAGGGCATCTGCGGGCTTCCACACCTCGTGGTGGGCAACGAGGCCGCGCGGTCGGCGCCAGGGACACCCCCCACCGTCCGCAGCGGTGGTCCCATGGCACCGCCGAACGCCGACGCGCTCCGCTTCCACCTCGGTCTCACCGGCTCCAGGCCGGAGCGGCATGCCGCCTGGGCGCAGGAGTATGCCGACACCATCGCCACTGTGCTGGCAGGCGGTCTGGAGGCATGGACCGACACGATCCTCGACCTGCTCGCCGAGGGTTTCGGCAGTGTCGTCCCCGCGACCTCCCCGGCGGGTCCGCCAGTAGCCGATCGACGCGAGCTGATGCGGTGTACGGAGCGGGCGCTGGCGGCCGAGACGTTCTCCCTGCAGCGGGCCGCGGAGGCCCTCGCCACCGCGGTGGACCGGGCTGTTGCCGATCTGCGGCAGCTAAGGCCGCTGCGTGCCGAAAGGCGGTACGACGCCTACGCCGCCCGGCTGGTCGCGCACACGGAGCTCCTCGCGTCCTGCGTCGTGGCAGCCGCCCCGCTGATGCCCGGCTGGTCCGCCTTCCTCGCCGGACATCTGGGCATCGACCTGGACGAAAGATCCAGCAGCACGCTCTCGTTCGGTGTCGAGGCCGACCGTCTCATGCCGGCCGGGGTGAAACTTCCGGAGTCCGTGCCGGTCTACTTCCACGAGCAGATATGAGTCCGGGTGGGGTCTGTGGCGAGAGGCAGCCGTGCTAAGGCCTACCGGAGTTCAGATGTACCCATGCTCGGCAGCGCGCTGTCCGAGCTGGAACCGGCCCTGCGCGTCCAGCTTCTCCATGAGCTCGGAGATCAACCGCCGCTCACTGCGCAGGGATATGCCCAGCCGACGGGCGGCGGCCTCATCGGTATACCCCTGCGCGAGCAATCTCAGCAGTTCACGCGGCTGTGAGCGGGGGTCGTCCAGGCTCCTTCGGGGCGCCTCGCCGAACGGCAGCGCCGTGGCCCACACCGCCTCGAATAGCGCGAGGATGGCGGCAACCGCCCCCGGCTGCCGCAGCAATACCGCACCGACGGCACTGTCCGCCGGGTCGATCGGCACCATCGCCACCTCCCTGTCGGCAATCCACAGCCGCATCGGCAACGCGGGCACCGTGCGCACCTCGGCACCGCGTTCAGTCAGCCACCGGGCATGCTCCAGAGTGCCGGGATCGTTGCGGATGGAGTCCAGATACACGGAGCGGCTCTTGACGCCACGTTCAAGTGGTTCGACATTGGCCTCCTTGCTCGCTCGGAGAACCTCGGGAGTCTGTGCTCCTCCAGGGACGAAGGCCAGCGACTCCGTGCGCGTCCGGGTGGCCAGACCGGAGATCCGGGCACGCACCGCCTCCGCGCTCCGAAGCTGCTCGATCTCCAGTTCTTCCGTGCCCTCGCGTTGTGTGACGTACTGGGCAAGAAGCATCTCAGCAGCCGCCTGGCCGCGGGCCAGCGCTCGATTCCGCTCCGCGATCTCAGCCTGCTGGAAGGCGAGCAAGGTGTCCATGGCGGCCTTCGGGCTCACCACGTGCAGGTCGTCATCAGTCTGCCAGGATGGTGTGAGCAGCCCCAGCTGGGTCAGTTCTGCCAACGCTTCGGTCTCCAGGCAGCCGAACTCGGCTACCGTCGTCTGTACGGAACAACCGGGCCGTCCGAGGATGAATCGGTAGATACGGTCGGCGCGTTCGGTGAGTCCGAGCGATGTCAGCATGCGTACGGTCCTCGGTCAGGCACCGCAGAGCACAGCGGCGCATGGAGCGAGCCGGCACCTTTGGCGGCCCCTTCTTCTCCTCGCCGTGCGGCAGTTGTCTCACTCGGCACCATGAACGGTCCACATCCATGTCAGAGTGCCATGTTGATCAAATGCCCGTGGCCGTGCAACTCCTGTCCGGGGGACGGACAGCTGGCAGCGTGCCGTCGGGTGACACAGTTGTGCCCCACCTCTTCGTGCCAGTGCTTTGCCCTGTCCGTCCAGCGGATCGCCCGCCAGGATCTTTCCTGCCGGGAAGCCACCGGTGCTCAGACGCTCGGACCACACAACCAAAGAGGACTCCATGCTTCGCGCCACCGTAATGACCGTCATTGCCGCTGCCATTGCCGCGGTCTCCCTTGGCGGGAACGCGTCCGCATCCGACGGCCAGCCGTCCGCAGCCGACCGGACCGTTGTGGCCGACACCCCCACCGCGTCGAGCAACAACGAGCACATCTGGGGCTGACCCCCCGTTCGGTAGCCCGGCCCGTGGCACCACCGACCTGGAGACAGCCCGGCAGCGAAGGCTCCGTGGAGTGTGTGACGCGCGCCCTGACAGGCGCGATGACGCGCATCGAACCTGTAGCACTCTTCCGACACTCCCATGAGATGGGCAGGTACCTGAGATTTCTGTGTGGTGTGGCCTCTACCGAGAGGCTGGAGGACCCAAGTCGCCATTCGAGGCACCGCATGTGCGTGTCCTCATGGGCCAGGTGAGGGAATCGCGAGTCAGGCGGGCTCGTACCGGCCCCCACTACCGCACGGTCGTCGAGCCATGACCGTGACCCACTTTCCCCGGCCATCGAATGCTCAAGCGGTCACAGCCATGTTCACCGGTCTCAGCGCCTTCCCACTGACGCCCTACACAGGCACGCGCGTGGATGAAACGGCGTACACAGGCCTGGTCTCCCGTCTCTCCGCCGCAGGCGTCGATTTGATCGGAGCACTCGGATCGACTGGCAACTACGCCTACCTAAGCCGCGAGGAGCGGGCGCATGTCGCGCGGCTGGCCGTGGACGCCGCGGAAGGCACGCCCGTCATGATCGGCATCGGCGCCCTGCGGACCTCTGATGTGCTTGCGCTGGCAGAGGACGCGCAGGATGCCGGCGCGAGTGCTGTGCTTCTTGCTCCGATGACTTATCAGGCGCTGACCGACGACGAGGTTTTCGGGCTGTACAAGGACGTGACCCGTGAACTGTCGGTGCCGCTCTGTCTCTACGACAACCCCGGCACCACGCACGTGGAGTTCTCCGATGAGCTGTATGCCCGCATTGCCCAACTACCGAATGTCGCCTCCATCAAGATCCCCGGAGTGCCGGACAGCCCGGAGGCGGCAAAGCGCCGCATCCAGACGCTTCGCGCGGCGCTTCCCGATTCGATCACGATCGGTGTGAGCGGCGACTGGGAGGCCGCGGCCGGCCTGAACGCCGGGTGTGACGCCTGGTTCTCAGTTCTCGGAGGCACCTTCCCACTGGCAGCGCTGAACATCGCCCGCGCTGCCGCGGCAGGTGACACGGCTCGCGTATCCGCGCTGTCCAACCAGCTGGAGCCCATGTGGGATCTCTTTCGGCGCCACGGCAGCCTACGCGTCATGACTGCCGCCGCCGAACAGATCGGACTGATAGCGGAGTACAGCCTGCCACGCCCGTTGCGAGGCCTCGACAGGGCAGCATGCCGGGACGTTACCGGCGCACTCGACCGCACCGGCCTGGTCTAGCCATCCGGTGCGGTCTCCTATTTGGCAGCCCCAAAATGGTTACCTCCGACACTCCAATCGCCCATATCCCAGGAGACATCACAGATGGCCCACGTGGTCTTTGTAGACAGCACGGCCCCTACTCTTCCGGCACTGGAGACCGCGAAGGAGATGGGCCACTTCGTGACGTTCATCCGTCCTGCGGATGTCTCACTTCTCGCACTGAGCTCACTCTCGCGTGAACACCTCGAATCTGTTGCGCGGTCCGCAGACCAAGCGGTGGTGATCGACCACCTCGAAGCGGATCTACTCAACGCCCTGCGACGGATCCACGCGGAGCGCAGGATCGACGCACTTCTGACAACCTCCGAGCCTGCGGTGATACCCACGGTCAAGGCGGCCGAGACCCTCGGCATCAGGGCGACCTCCAGGCTTTCCATGGAGACCGCGGTCACCAAGGACCTCTGCAGGGACAGTCTTCAGGTCGCAGGGGTTCGTTCGGCACGTCATCGCCGGGCGGAGACTTGCGAGCAGGCACTCGACGCTTCGCGAAGCCTGGGCCTTCCCCTTGTCATCAAGCCCAGCCGCAGTGCCGGGAAGGAAGGGGTCGCGATCATTCGGGCGGAGAACGAGCTCGCCGCCTATTTCGACGAACTCCCCTCAGCCAGGCAGGCGATGAGCCAAACCCTGACTTCCCTGGTCAGTACTCGACTACTCATGGAGGAGTATATCGAGGGAGTCCTTTATTCAGCCGAGATCATCGCCAATGACGGCGAGATCGAAGTGTTCATGATCGCGCGCCGTGAACAGGCGACAAACAATGCACTCTATGAAGTGGCAGCTGTCCTGCCGGCTGGCTTGGCAGACGCCGAACAGCACGAGGTCAAGACATACATGCAGGAGGTGTTCGCCCGGCTTGGGCTGACTGTTGGCGTCTACCACGTCGAGTTCATCATGGGGGCTGACGGTCCTGTTCTCGTGGAAGTGAACGGACGGATCATGGGCGGCATGGCACCATTTGTCTACCGTCACATCACGGGCGTGAACCCCTTCCGGCTGCTTATCCAGGAACACCTCGGGGAGAAATCGAAGATCCCACAACCACCGTTCCGATCTGCGGGTATCTCCATCGCATTGGGCAGTGTGTCCGGAGGAGTTCTCCCGGATGGCGTGGAGAGACAGATCGAGAAGGTGAAGCAGAAGCATCAGCCATTGGCCTCATCGCTGGACCTCAGCAGCGGACAGCGCATCCCGAAACAGATGGGAAACTTCACCGTCTTCGGATTCTGCTGCCTGCCGGCAGACACGACGGAACAGGCCAGAGCTCGCGGTCTTGAGTTCATATCTGACCTGGAGAATGCCTTCGGTTTCGATATAGCAAAGTATGAACTTTAGCTCCGCAGGGGTGGGGCAGTAGAGCAAGAGGAGCTGTTTTGAACACGCAGCACACCGAACGGGCGGAGGATTCGGCAGCGCGCACAGAGACCGGTCGCCAGCTATGGCGCACCTTGCTGACGAGCCGGAACTTCCTATTCCTCTGGGCTGCAATGTTGATCAGCTCGACGGGTACGTTCTTCCTCGTCCTTACCGTCTCCGCGAAACTGCTGATCGAGAACGATTCGGGGTTCAGCGCATCAGCGGTGTTCGGTTTCCAGTGGATACTTCCGATCCTGCTGATGGGAGTTATCCGGCGCGCCTGCGAGGGGCAGCGGCTACGTCGTACCGTCGTGGTAAGTGAGCTGGGGGGCGGCCTGATCTCTCTGGCCATCGGAGTTCTGTCCGACCACAGCTTCCTCACCCCTTTGCTTGCCTGCTTCCTGGTGCGGGGCCTGCTGGAAGGCATCACCAAGACGGCGCGAGTGGTCTATACAAGGCAGCTGTTCAACGGACCACTGCTGAAGCCGGCCTCGTACGTGTTCAACACCTCGATGCTCCTGGGAGGTGGGGCAGGGGGCGTCCTTGGCAGTGTGCTGGGCGAGCACGTGTCGGTCCTGGCGGTGGGGGCCCTGAGCGCGGCCGCCTTCACCGTGTCTGCTTGCTGCTATGCCTGGCTGCCGCAGGTGTCAGCTGGTGCGTCGGAAGCGGAGCGTCGGCCCGGCACATGGGCCCAGGTGCGCGGTGCGCTGCGGGGACAGCAGCGACTGGCTCTGTCCGTCGTGTACTTCGTGATCGCCGTGGGGGTCCTCCAAGGGTTCCACAACGTGGCCCGCACGGTGATCCCGGTCCGTGTGCTGGACCTCGGCTCGCCTGGCGTCATGAACGTGCAGGTGATCGGCGGTACCGCGTTGCTGCTCGGCGCGGTCGCTGTACCCGCTCTGCTTCCCTGGCTGGGCACGGTGCGGCGGCTGAGCCTGTGGATCCTCGTGGCTGCTGCGGTGGCGATGGGCCTGGCGCCGCACGCTGTGGGCGCGTCCAGTCTCTACGTCTCCTACTTCGCCTATCTGTTCCTGTTCGAGTTCCTCTTCATTACGTCACAGGCCCAGATGATCCAGGACACGGCGCCTGACAAACTAGTCGCCCTGACCACGTTCACCAACGCCGTGGGCACCACGATGATGATCGCCATCACGCTGCTCGCCGGCGCGCTGTCCGACATCATGGACTTCGGCACGGTTGGCGTGGCCTTGGCAGGCCTGGTGTCTGTCACCGGATGCGCAACCGAGCTGATCATTGGGCGAGCCATCCGCAAGGAGGGGCCCGTTGTGGCGGTTCGCTGACCCGCATTTGTCGTCGGCTCCTGCCGGAGGCGCGCGTCCGCCGCTGTTCGAGCCTCCTGCCGGGTGGGGAGGAGGCGGCCTGGGGCTTAGAGCGGCCTGGGGTCAGGGTCGGGGCAGGGACTTCCAGAAGTCGTAGTCGTGGGTCTTGGCGAAGTCGACCGGGCGGATGCCGTCCGGGCCCGAGGCCAGGGACTGGGTGTTCAGGGCCGTGGGGGTGCTGGGCTTCCAGGTCGTCTTGCCGGTGTGGGCGAAGGTCGACCAGGTGTGGATCATCGCGTCGGAGAGCTTGTGCTGCTCCTGAGTGAGGGGCGCCCAGGCGTCGAGGTCGAAGAGGTACGGGAGCTCGAAGAGGTGGCCCGCTCCTGGTGACCAGGATGGCTTCGGGTAGCTGTCCTGGTCGGCGTACCAGGGGGTTTCGGTGGGGGCGAACTCGTAGGTGTGTACGCGAGTGTGGGTGGCCAGGGAGGTGGCGGTCTCGACTGTGGGGCGGGCCCATTTGCCGTCGGTCAGGGCGGCCGCCAGGGCCAGTGCCGGGGTGTTGTCGTACGCGGTGATGGGATAGCGGTCGGCGATGACGGCCGCCTGCTCGGCGCCGAATTCCCGCTCCAGGGCGTCGCGGTAGTCGGCCTCGTCGAGCTGGGCGTCCGGGTTCTGGGTGCTGCGCTTCTTGAACAGTTCCTGGCCGTAGACCATCGCCCGCTCCTCTTCGCGGTTGATGCCCTGAAGGACCGGGACCTTGTTGAAGCGGCCGGTGGCGAACGCCTCCTTCGGAGTACGGGGCAGCAGCTTCCCGCCGTACACGGGCGTGTACTCCGGGCCCTGGCCGAAGGGGTACACCAGCTCCCCGGGGAGCGCCGTGCGCCAGTCGTCGACCTCGGGCTTGGCTTCGATGGCGGCCGCGGCGTCCGTCCCCTCCTTCAGGGCCTTCGTACGGTCGCGCTGGCCCATGTCCGCCGTACAGGGCGCGCTCTGGGTGATGACCCGGTCGAAGAGGCCCGCCGATGACGGGGCGACCAGGTGGGCGCAGGTGCTGTAGCCGCCCGCGGACTGGCCGAAGAGGGTGACGTTGTCCGGGTCGCCGCCGAAGGCCGCGGCGTTGCGCTGTACCCAGCGCAGGGCCGCCTGCTGGTCGAGGAAGCCGTAGTTGCCGGACTCGCCGCGCTCGCCGCGCTCGCCGCGCTCTTCCAGGTCCGGGTGGGCTAGGTAACCCAGGGCCCCTAGACGGTAGTTGACCGTCACCACGATCACGTCCCCCTGGGCGGCGAGGCGCTCCGCGCCGTGCATGGCGCCTTCGCCTTCGGTGTGGTCGCCGCCGTGCAGGTAGACCATCACCGGGCGAGGGCGGGGGTGAGCGTCGCGGGCCGCCGTGCGCGGGGTGGTCACGTTGACCGTCAGGCAGTCCTCGTTGTCGGAGAAGCGGCCCGCGGGCGGGACGAGGCCGGTCTGAGGGCAGGCGGACCCCGGCTTGGTGGCGTTTCGGACGCCGTGCCACCGCTTCGCGGGCGCGGTGGGCGCCCAGCGGAGGTTGCCCGTGGGCGGGGCGGCGTACGGGATGCCTTCGAACGTGCGCGTGGAGTCGGCCACCGTGCCGCGTACGACGCCTTTGTCGGTCCGTACGAACCTGTCGAAGGCGTTGGCGCCAGAGCTCTCTGCCGCGATCGCGGCAGAGGTGAGGCCGAGGGTTCCGGCGGCGAGGGTGACGGCGATGGCTGCGTGTGCTGTTCGCTTCAACATGGCTATGACCATAGGAAGTTGGCGATCACTCGGCGATACGGGCAGCCTCCGACTGGTGGGTGGTACTGGATACACCCGGCTTGACCTGTCAACCCCCCTGAAGTGGCGGTGCCGGGACGCCGCCTTGTCATGCACCATCCGGCGGCAGGGGCCCTCTTGACCAAGGTGTCCCTCGAACGCGCCAGATCAGGCAGGACCAGACCAGGCAGGACCGTATCTAGGGGGAGCGCCATGGAGAGTTCTACGCATGCCATGTGTGCCTGTACGACCGACACGTTTGACGAACTCCGGGCAGCCGTGGCCCAGCTGTCCGGCCTGACCCAAGCTCTCGGTGCCAGCGCCGTGCCCGGCGACCACGGCGCTCTGCGGCCCGCCTCCGTGGACCGTATCGACGAGGTCTTCGCCGCCGTGGTCCGGGCCACCCGCCTTGAGCTGCTCGAAGTACGGCCCGAACCGCCCCGGCCGCACGAGGCGGCCGCCGCCACCGCACCCACCCTGAGACACCAGGTGATCGTCGACTCCCAGGCGGCCGTGACCACGGCCGCGGCCACGGCCGCCGCGCCGACCGGGCCGGGCGTCGAGATACGGGCCATGCCGCTCGTCCCGGTCCGGATGGCGGTCAGTGACCGGGAGGCGCTGGTCGTCGCCATCGGGCTGACGGAGGACACCGGCTATCTGCTGGTCGACCGTCAGTCCGATGCCGCCGCGCGCCTCGCGACCCGATTCCTCGCTCAGTGGTGGCCCCGAGCCCGTCACTACTGCCCGGCCCCCGATGCCAGCACCACTCAGGCAGTCTCCAAGGCCGCCGAGTCCGCTACCGAGGCCGCCGTGCTCGCCGCGCTCGTCCAGGGGCTCACCGACGACTGCGTCGCCCGCCGGGTCGGTGTCACCCCGCGCACCGTCCGCCGCCATGTCGCCGCCGTGTCCGCGCGGTTCGGCGCCACCTCCCGGTTGCAGTTGGGGGTGCTGATCGGCCGCACCGTCCAGGAGACACAGACGGAGGCGGAAAAGGCGGAGGCGGAGGCGGCAACGGCGACGGCGACGGCGACGGAGGCTGGCGCGGGCGGGCGTTACGGGTAAGGCAGCGGGTTCACGTTCAGGTCACCGAAGCCCAGGGGCCGTTCGCGGTGTCCCGACTCGTACGGCACCGTGCCGTACCGCGGGTTCCCCAGACCCGGTGCCTGCGGCGGGTACGGCGGGCTCAGTTCCGGCATCACCACCTTCATCAGGCTGGTGTGCCGGAACTGGGGCAGCGAGAAGTCGAAGGTGATCGGGTCCCAGCCCCGCTCCGCCAGCAGCCCCATCAGCCGGTCCCAGCGCCGGTCCGGGTCCGCCTCCGGCCCGGTCCCCCGCTGGGGCAGTTCCGAGAGCGGGATCTCCTTGCCGCCGTCGTAGAACCAGGAGACCCGGTCGCGGTTCTCCTCGAAGCCGTAGTACGGGATGACCTGGATGTAGTTGGTGAAGTCGGCGGCGGTGGCGTCCTTGCCGATGGCGAACTGACGGCCGAACGCCTCCGTGAACTCCCAGTCCGGCGTCGCCAGCGAGATCCGCAGGCTCCGCTCCGCCTGGGCGTACTCCGTCAGCGCCGACAGCATCGCCTCCTCGGCGTCGTCCGACACGCCGCCACCCGCGAAGTAGCTGTAGCGGCGCAGCCAGGTGTCGCGCTCGACCGCGGTGAGCACCGGGTAGTCGTGCAGATCGAGGTTGTGGAGGTAGAAGCCGATGTCGCCGGGCTGTTCGCCGATCGTGTCAAGCAGCCGCCGCAGCGCCCGGTTCCGTACCGGACGGTCGATGACGACACGGTCCAGCGGCACACCCCCGTACCAGCGGAGGTTCACCGCGTCCCGCTCGAACAGCTCCAGCACCCCGTGCAGCAGGGCGTCACGGCGGCTGATGTGGCTGGCCAGGCCGCCGCTGGGGGCCAGTCCGACCATCGGCTCGTCCGGGCCGTGCAGATAGAACAGCATCACGAGCTGGGCGGGTACGTACACCTCCTCCCCGGAGCGCAGGCGGCGGCCCGCGATCCAGCCCAGCTCCGAGTCCTCCGTCCAGGGCTCGTACAGCGGGTCGTCCGCCAGCTGCTCGGGCGCGAAGACCGGGAACTCGTCCGGGTGCAGGCAGGGCACGCCCTTGCCCGCGAGGGTGCGGTACGAGCCGTGCAGGATCCGGTCCATGTGGGTGAGGTAGGCCAGCGAGCCGAGCACCCGCTCCACCGCCTCCCCCACCGACGACGCCGTGGTGCCGAACAGGTCGTGGCCCTTTCCACCCCCGTACACCTGGCCCCCGAAGCCGGTGTTGAGGCCCGGCAGGCCCAGCAGGCGGCCCATCGCGTGGTCGAGGTCGAAGTACTGGCCGTGGGCGACGTACATGGGCTTGCCGAGGCCCGAGCGGAAGTACGTGGTGAACGTGCGCAGTGGTCCGTGCGGGTGGTAGTAGTCCAGCACCTCCTGGATGGCGCCGAACTCGGTGTCGTTCAGGGACGGTTTCAGCAACCGGTCCCGGTGGTTGATCCATTCACCGCGCAGTGTGCGTGTGCTCATCGGTTTCCCTCCCAGGTGGACTTCGAACGGGCAATCACCACGAGAGCCCCGGCGGCGACCAACACCAAGGCCAGCTCCCATAGTTCGCCGACCATGGAGCGCCCCAGATACGCGCTCACGGACGCGTCGATGACCGGGCTCATCGGGTTGAACGCGGTCAACGTCTCCAGCCAGCCGGGGAACGAGTCGCGCGGAATCGCCGCCCCCGACCCCAGGAACAGCAGGAAGAACAGGCCCGTCCCCGTGATCTGGACGCTACGGGCGGGCAGATCCAGGCTGCCGAGCAACACCCCGACGGCGAACGTGAAGGTGAGGCCCACCAGCACGGCCAGCGCGAACGGAGCGGGCGAGGCCAGCAGCACCCCGTACGCCACGCCGACCACGGCCAGCAGCGCGCCCACCGCCAGCACGAACATCAGCAGACCCACGACTACCTGGGAGAACCAGAACCACCACATGGGCACGGGCGCCAGCCGGTACCGGCGCAGCACCCCGCTGGCCCGGCACTCGGCGATGTTGATGGCGACGCCGAGTACGCCGAGGTTGATGGCGATGGTCACGACGATGTGCGCCACGTACTCGTCGATATAGCGGACGCCGTCATTGCCCTCCGTCCCGTACGCCACACCGAGGAACAGCAGCATGGCCATCGGGAAGACCAACGTGAAGAAAACGGCGGCCGGTTCGCGCAGGAACAGCAGCAGCTCGACACGGCACAGCTTGCCGAGACCGCGCGGGGAGCGGCGGGCCGCGGGGGTGAGGGGTGTCGGGGGGCTGGCCAGAGGGCCGGTCGGGGGTTCAGTCACGGGTTCAGTCACGGATGTTGGGCGTGTCGGGCGACTCATAGGGCGTTCCCGTCCTCGTCAGATAGAGGTCCTCAAGGTCCGTGGGGCCGGTGGCGGCGGCGGCCAACACCTGCTGGAGGTCCGCCGCTTCGGGCTGGCCTTCGTCGCCCGGCCCCCCGGCGAGGTGGGCGCGCAGAGCCGCCAGGGCCTTCTCGGCGAAGCCGTCCTCGCCGTACGCGTAGTGCGTACCGGCCACCACGCGGGAGGTGGTCCAGCCGGGTACGGCGCGCAGCAGCGCGTCGGTCCACGGCCGGTTCGGGAGCCGGAGGCGGGTGGTGAGACCCGCCGCGCCGAGCAGTTCCCCGACCGGTCCCTCAGCGGCGATCCGGCCACCGTCGAGCACGTACACGCGGTGGCAGCGGCTCTGGGCCTCGTGCAGATCGTGGGTGGCGAGCAGGACGGCGGTGCGGGTGCCGGTCAGCTGCTCCAGTACGCCCCACATCTCCAGCCGGGCGTGCGGGTCGAGGCCGGTCGTCGGCTCGTCGAGCAGCAGCACGGGCGGCCTGCCGAGCAGGGCCAGGGCCAGCGTGAGGCGGCGCTTCTGGCCGCCGGACAGATGCCGGTAGAAGACCCTGCGGCGGTCGGTCAGGCCGATGCGCCGCAGCAGGTCGTCGATGTCCCACGGGTCGTCGTAGAAGCCCGCGAACAGCTCCATCGCCTCAGCCACGCGGAGCCGTTCGGCCAGGCTGGATTCCTGGAGCTGGGCGCCGAAGGCCAGGTGGTACGCGGCGGGCCCCGCCGACCTGGTCAGTCCCGCGACGGAGACCGTGCCCGCGTCGGGGCGGCGGATGCCCTCGACGCACTCCAGGAACGTGGTCTTTCCCGCGCCGTTGGGCCCCACCAGGCCGATGATCTCGCCTTCGTGGACGCGGATGGACACGCCGTCGAGCACGCGCTGGTCGCCGTAACTCTTCCGTAGGTCCACGGCTTCCAGCACGACCGGGGCTGCCGGGCGGGCGGGTTGGTTCACGTTCACCTCCGCGTTCACCTCCTCGTTCGTGTGCGCCTGCGCCTGCATGTTCGTGGGCGGATGCGTGTTCGCGTTCGGGTGCGTGTTCGCCGTCATGTACGGGCCTCCTGAGGGCTGTTCAGCCGCGGCGTCGGTACGAGGACCCGGCAGGCCGCTGGCAGCGCCGCAGGCCCGGGCAGCGCGTCCGGGTCGCCGGACAGTGCGAGCAGGCCGCTCGCCCAGGGCGCCCAGGTGCCGGTCAGCGCCGCCAGGGTGCCGCCCGTGGCCGCCGCCAGCACGGTCCGCCGGGGCAGCCCGGCCTGTTCCCACCAGGCGAGTTCGTCGTACAGCCCGTAGCCGGGGACCAGCGCGAGGCCCAGCGCGTCACTGCCCGCCACCAGCGGTACGCCGCTCGCGTGAGCGGTGGCCAGGGCCTCCAGCAGGAACGCCCAGCCCGCGTCGAACTCCTTGCGCGCCGGGCCCTTGAGCTGCTCGAAGCCGAAGTGCTCACGGGCGTACTTACGGCCGAAGACCAGCCCGGGGCCGCGCATGTCGAGCAGGTACTGATGGAACGGCGCCATCGGCACCAGGCGGTCAAGACGCGGCTCGGCCACCGCCTCGTCCAGCAGCGCCGACCGCCGCCAGGAGTGCAGCAGCGGGACGAGTGCCGTGTCCCCCTGCCCGGCCAGGGCGCGCAGCCGCTCGGCCGCCGTATGCCGTACGGCGGGATCGGCGAAGGCCCGTACGACCGCGGCGGCCCCCCGCGCGCCAGACGCGCCGGATGCTCCGGGCTCCGCAGGCAGCAGGCAGCGCGGCAGGTCCTGGACGACGTGCACGCCCGCCTTCGCCGCCTCGACGGCCCCGGTCAGCCCGGGCTGGTGCAGGACCCGCATCCCGTGCTCCCGCGCCGCCGCCACGACGTCGGCGAGCCGCTCCGGCGCCAGCGAAGGACCCGTCCGTACGAGCCGGGCGCCGTCGGCCGCCACCGCGGCGACCGCCCGGTGCGCGGAGCGCGTGTCGCGGACCAGCCGGGTGGCGGTGGTGGCCGCCGGGGGCCCGTCGAGTACGGGGCCCGTCCACAGCAACAGCGGGTCGCCGGGTACGGCGAGCTCGGCCAGGGCGGCGTACGGCTCGGTGTGCCCACCCACGCCGAGCACGACGGTGACGCCCGCTTCGGCGGCCAGCGCGAGGCAGGCCCGGTGCGGAGCGAGCGCGTCGCCGTCGATCATCCGGTTGAAGTAGCCGGTGACGTGGGCGCAGCCGTCGACGAGTCCGGGCAGCAGCGCGCCGTGCCGCTCCCGCGGCTCACCGTCGGCCGGGGGCGTACCGCTGCCCCAGTCGGTCACCTGCCCGTCGGTGACGCGGACCCAGCCTTCAGCCCGCCACTGGCGGCCGTCGCACAGCAGGGGAGCCGTGTGCACGGTCACGGTCATCGGTGGCACCTCCTTCGTCTTCGCGGGCTTCTTCGCGGGCTTCTTCGCGGGCTTCTTTGCGGGTCAGGCGTCGGCACACCAGGAGCTGGAAGACCAGATGGGCGGCGACGGCCGGGATCAGTGACCCCGAGGCGACCGTCAGGGCGCCCCACACCAGACCGTGGACGGCCTTGGCGGGCACCGCGCGCAGCCCGAAGGAGGCGTGGTGCACGCTGAACAGCGCCGCCTGGAGCGCGACGGCGGCCCACAGGGCCAGCGAGCCCCGGAGCCCGGTCAGCAGATAGCCGCGGAACAGGACCTCCTCGGCGAGCCCCGTGACCAGGCCGAGGGTGATCAGCACGCGCGGGTCGGCCGTCCAGGTGCCGACCGACCGCGTCCCCCCGGCCGGAGCACGCGGAGCGCCCCCCATGGCGCTCGGACCGCTGGCGCCCGGCCCGCGCGGAGCCCGCCTGGCCACGGCCCGGTGCGCGACGAACAGTTCGCCGAAGTAGCCGCCCACCCCGGCCAGTACGCCACCCACCGTGGCCACGCCAACCACCCACCCGGCCGGAGCGCCCTCCTCCGTCAGGCCAAGCCGCTCCGGGTGGAAGCCGGTGTGCGCGGCGGCGGCGAACGCCACCCCGGCCACGGTCGCGGCGTACAGCACCGGCGCCAGCCGCTCCACCGCGTGCCGCCCGCCCCCCGGGCCTCCCCCAGGGCCTCCCCCAGGGCCGACACCCGGACCGCCGAGCCGGAACCGTACGGTCACCGCGATCACCGTGCCGAGCAGCAGGGCGAACACCGGGGCCACCGCCACGACCAGCAGTAGCCGGTTCATCCGGTCACCAGCCGGTTCAGCCGGTTCATCCGGTCACCGCCCGCCCGGCAGGCCGCACGCGAACAGCAGCGAGACGAAGGCGTCCCGCCCGTCCAGCCGCAGCAGGTCGTTGGCGCTGTCGTCGTCGAAGGCGGCCACGGCGCAGGTGGCGAGGCCGAGGCCGGTGGCCACCAGGTAGAGGTTCTGGGTGAGGACGCCCAGGTCGACATGGGCGTACCGATAGGAGCGGACGCCGTACTTCCACTCCACCCGCTCCATGTTGACGGTCAGGAAGAGTACGGCGGGCGCGTGGAACAGCCAGTCGGCGGCGATGCCCGCGTCGGCGACCTTGCCGCGCATGTTGCCCGAGTCGACGACGGTCAGTTCCGGTCCTGACGGGCGGTAGCAGTACAGCCCCTGGTCGAGACCCGCCACGTCGTTGGCGACGACGTACAGGTCGATCGGGGCCAGGCCGCCCGCCGACGGGGCCCGGCGCACCGGGAAGTCGCGGACGTTGTAGCCGGGGCGATGGTCACGGATTCCGGCCGCGCCCTCAAACAGCCCGACGAGGGTCGCCAGGGGCAGCGGCCGGGCCGCGTACGTGGTGGAGGAGCCGCGCTGCTCGATGGCGTCGGCGAGGGTGATGTCCGGCAGCGGCTCCGGCTGGGGCAGCAGGAGCGAGGGCCGTCCGGTGAGGGCGGGTTCGGCCGGTCGCGGGCGGGCGGCCTGGAGGGCGCGGGGGTCGATCATGTCGTCGCACACCGACGAGCGCAGGCGTCGGTGCAGCAGGTCGCGCGGGCGTAGCGGTGGGGCGTCCGGGTCGGCCACGGCCGCTCCGTCGGCGAAGCTGCGCAGCGCGGGCAGGTCGCAGACGCGTAGCCCGAGGGCGCGCGCGAGGCGGTCGTCGGTCAGGTCCGCCTCCTGGCCCTCGTCGACGACGTCGGCGTTCTCCACCGTGGTCATTCCTGGCCCCCTTCGTCGGCGTCCGTGTCGGCTTCCGTGCGCGTGTCGGCTTCCGTGTCCGTGTCGGCTTCGGCAGGGGTACGCAGAGCCACCACCGCCAGTGCGGACCGCTCCAGGCCGTCGCAGTGCAGCAGCGTGTCCAGTTCGTCGTCGTAGAAGTCCCGTACGGGGAACGCCTCGTAGCCCGCCTGCCCGGCCAGCCCGCACACCACGTCGAGCAGCACGCCCGCGTCCATGAGCATCTGCCGGTAGCCGCGCGGCCCGCCGAAGAGCATGCTGCGCCAGGGCACCCCGGTCAGCACGAGCGCGGCCTGCGCGGTGTGCAGCGCCTCAGCCGCCGCGACGTCGATCATCGTCGGGGCGAGCGCCGCGGGCCCGCCGTCCAGGTGGCGTTCGACCCACAGGGCGTTCTCCCCCGGCTGCTGGCGGCACAGCGCGTCCGCGCCGACGACCATCAGGTCGCAGCCGTACAGAAGGCTGGTCAGCGGACCGTCCTCACCAAAAGGACCACACAACGCGCCCAGTGGCACTGGCAGTTCGGTGTGCGGTCGGCGCACGGTGTTGGACTCCGCCGTGAAGTCCTCGGCGCGGTGCTGGCCGCAGGTGGTGAAGAACCAGCGGCGCACGCCCTCGCGTTCGGCTTCGGTGAGCCGGTCGTCGGGGCGGTGCCGGGAGAGGCGGCTGTTGAGATGGAAGAGCTCCGCCACGTCGTCCTGCGCGGGGGCGACCCGGTTGACGAACCCGGCGGCTTTGCCGGGGGCGAGCTCGACGACGTTCGGGGACGGGATCAGGGTCTGCTCCAGGGTGCGGCGGAGCAGGTGGTCAAGGCCCGGGGTGTACGCCGAGGTCTCGTTGCGCGATGCCGATGCCACGGGGGCCTCCTACAGGAAGGGGTGCCGGAACGAGGGCCGCTGCTCGGTGCAGACCGGGCAGCGCGGCAGCCTCAGGACGTGCTCCTGGGTGATCTCCAGCCGCTCCAGGTCGATCCGTATCGCCCGCCCCACCAGGAAGCTGGCGCCGTCCACGAGGTACGGGGCGATGCCGATGGCCGCCCAGGACGCGGCGATGGCGGCGTACGGGCCAAGGAGGGGCGGCAGGTCGTCGGCGGTGCGGCGGGCCAGTTCCTCGCTGTAGAGCTGGTACTCCTGGCGCAGCGCGCGGGACGACTCGTGCTGGATCTCGTGCTCGTTGTAGCAGGCCGACTCGCCCGGTACGACCAGCGGCCCGACGATCACCTCGCTGCCGTCGGCGTACACCGGAAGCCAGGGGCGCCCAGCGGCGACGGCGGCCCGGTTGAGCCGGTGCAGCAGCGAGGGGCGGAAGCCGTCCAAGGCGAGGACGACCAGGTCAGCGTCGTCCAGCAGGTCCGCGAGTGCCGTATCGCCGTCGGGGTCTGCCAGGCCGCCGGTGCCAGCCGCCAGCGACGGGACCTGGCCGACGCCCAGTTCGGTGAGCTGGGTGGTGAGCTGGGTGGCGGCCGAGCCCTGTCCGACGACGCCCACGGTGGTCTGCTCCAGGGCGCGGACGGGGTGTGCGCCCATCAGGCTCCGGTGCATCGCGAAGGAGCCCGAGCCCTCGGGGACGAGGACGCCGTCGTCCGCCAACTGCTCGACCAGCTCGGTAAGTTCGTCCTTCGCGGCGCGGTCGGCGAAGGCGCGGACGATGTCGTCAGGCGTACGGGGTTCGGTGCAGGCCCGCAGGAGTGGCCCGAGTACCCGGTGCTGTCCGTCGTCGCGCAGGACGCGCGAATAGCGCGACCGCGCGCCGTGCCGTAGCAGCACCTCGTCGTCGGTGCACTGCACCACGGTGAGATAGGGGTTGCGTACGAGCCGCCTGCCGTCGCTCTCGGATGCGGCGGGCACGTCGGGCACGTCGGGCACGTCGGGCACGTCGGGCGCATGCGTCACGGGTTCTCCTCGTCTGGGCGGAGTAGGACGGAGCGGGGCACCGGGCCCGGTGGCCCGGGGGGGGGGACGCACCGGGCCCGGCAGGGGGTTACAGCTGCTTCTGGGCGACCGTGCAGTGGCAGTGGCAGCACCAACCGCCCGGTGCGACTGTCGCGTCGGCGGAGAAGTACTTCTCCTCGACCTTGTCGATGATCCGCAGCATGGGACACCTCCTTTCCCGCTTGAAGGAGTGGAACGCGCTCAACGTAAGGAGCGGTGAGCGGGCCGGACAACGCTCTTCGCACGTCCTGAAGCGGCGATGACCTGTGGCGGACGCGTCAGTTGTCGGGGTCCGTCGGGCCGATCCCGTCTTCCCGTACCCGCGCGGCGAGATCGGTCTTCGTGTACGTCGGCCGACCGGCCTGCTGGTACTTGTCCTTGACGCGGTCGAGGTAGTACTTGGCGGTGTGCGGGCTGATCCCGGCGCGCCGGGCCGTGGCCTTGAGGGTCAGCCCCGAGGCGTACGCGCGCAGCACCTCCAGCTCCTTCGGGGAGATCCGGGGCCGGGTCTGGCCGGTGTCGTGGGCCCAGGCGAAGGCGAGTTCCGGGGAGTGGGCGGTGTCGCCAGCGGCCACCGCCTCCACGGCCGCGACCAGGGTCTCCAGGTCGTTGTCCTTGGTGAGGTAGCCGTCGGCTCCGGCGGCGACCGCCGCGATGACCCGTTCCCGGCCCGCCACGGTGCTGATGACCAGTACGCGACTGCCCGCCGCCCGGAGTCGGCAGATGTTGGCGACGGGCTCCGAGCCGTCCTTGAGCAGCAGATCGAGGAGGACGACGTCGGCGGGAGGTCGCGAGGTGGGACCGTCCGGCCCGGTGAGCAGTTCACCGACCGTCGCCACCGCCGCGACCAGCCGGAGCTGGGGCGTGTCGGCCAGCCACGAGCGGATGCCGTCGAGAAGCATCCGGTCGTCGTCCACCACCGCTACGGTGATCACGGGGATATCCGCCTCATCCGCCTCATCCGCCTCATCCGGGCCAGCGCAGGGCGACACAGGTGCCCTCGCCCGGGGCGCTGTCGACCTCGGCGGCTCCGCCACTGTCGCGCATCCGGGCGTGTACGGAGCGCGGCAGCCCGAATCCCCCGGCGGCCCCCACCGTGACGCGCCCCGGGTCGAAACCAGCCCCCTGGTCCACGACCGTCACCAGCAAATGGCCGTCGTCACCAGTGGCGGTGAGGAAGGCCCGGCCGGTGCCGGAGTGGCGCAGTACGTTGTTGAGCGCCTCCCGCACCGCGTCGCCGAAGGCGGTGGCGACGTCGGGCGGCACGGTGGGCAGGGCGTGGTACTGGGTGGTGACGCGCAGGCCCAGCTCCTCCGTTTCACGTACCGCGCCCTCCAGGGCGGCGCCCACGTCCTGCCGGGTGGCCGCGTCGTCGTCGGGGTTCTGCTGGACGAGCCGCCGCAGATAGGCGGCCTCCCGGGCACACCGTCGGCGTACCTCGGGCGCGTTGGCGTCTACGGCGCCGTGCGCGATGGTGGTGAGGGTGGCCAGGACCGTGTCGTGCAGGGCGCGGTGGTGGGCGATGCGCTCGGCGTAGCGGGCCCGCCCGGCCTCGGCCCGCATGGCCTGTTCGGTCGCGGCGTCCAGGAGTCTGCCCTGACGCCGCAGATACCACCAGAAGACCCGGGTGATGACGGCGGAGGACAGAATCGCGTTGAGGTGACCCCCCACCACGGCCACCTCAGCCTCAACGAGTTGGTAGCCCACGACATGGGTGAGCGCGATGAGCAGTACGGCACCGACGGCCGCCGCCCAGCGGCGAAAGGTCACGGCGGCCACCGCGCTCGCCGAACCCCCGAGCACCATCGTCCAGGCGATCGCCGGGGCCTGCCGGGTATCCGCCCAGGCGTACGCGGCGAACGGCAGGGCGCAGCCCGTGACCAGCACGTCGACGGCGACCGCCCGACGGTCGAACCAGCCCCGGACACGGGCCAGTCCGTGCACCAGCACGCTGCACGCCACGGCGACGGCCAGCAGCACCCAGGCGGCGGGTCGGTCCCGCTGGTGCTGGACGACGGCGACGAGGCCGATCATGAGATGACTGCCCCGGTAGAGCAGCGTGGCCAGGCACAGGAAGACCTGTGCCCGCTGTAAGCCCGAGCCTATGCCCGCGCTGCTGCCGCCCGCGCTGCTGCCGCCCCCGGCGTTGTCCGCGCCCCCCATGTCCCCTCCACCAGACAGGTCCCCCGAGTCGGGATCGTACAGCGGCTTCCCGCCCGCTCAGACCCCCTCAGCTCTCCGTGAGACCTCTGTGAGACCCCCGAGTCGCTGCGGCTCCGTCTCCGCCCAGACGGTCTTGCCGGGACCGGTACGTTCGGCCACGCCCCAGCGGGCGGCGACGGCCGCGACGAGGTGCAGGCCGCGGCCGCGATCGAGGTCGGCCGCGATGGTCTTCGGCTCGGGCAGTGTCGGGTGGGTGTCGGCCGCATCGACGCGTACGACACTCGTCTCGTGCTCGTAGGCGAGCCGCAGCTCGAAGCCCCGCCCCGGGACGCGCCCATGCAGCACGGCGTTGGCCGCCAGCTCCGCGACGAGCAGCGCCACGTCGTGGGCGAGCGGCGTCCCGTGCGGGATGCCCCAGTCGTGCACCTGGTGCGCGGCGACACACCGCGCCCGGCGCGCGCCGAGCCGCGTAGCGGCGAACCGCTGCGCGAACACACTTACGGCTACGGGAAAGGCGGCCGCCTTTCCCGCGTAGCAGGGCAGGGAAAGACGAATCGCCGTCAGGACGATTCGTCGTCTCCGCCCACGGTGGTGAGAGCGACCTCAAGCAGATGCAGGATCTCAGAGTTGAGGGACCGCCGGTCTGTCTCGGCCTGAGTGGTGAGGCGTTCCCAGAGGTCTTCGGGTGCGCGAAGCGTAAACTTGATCACGCCGCCATTGTGCCACTAGGCTGGCGGCATGAAGCTCAGGTATCAGTTCCGGCTGTACCCGAGCACCCGGCAAAGGATCGAACTGGCGAAGGCGTTCGGGTGCGCCCGCGTGGTCTGGAACGACGCGCTGCGTATCCGTCAGGACGCCTACAAGCAGGGCGAGCCTCTTCCGTCGGTTGTCGCGCTGGCCAAGCAGGTCATCACCGAGGCCAAGAAGACGCCTGAGCGTGAATGGCTCGGCGAGGTGTCGGCGGTCCTACTCCGGTCCTCTCTTCGGGATCTCCAGACCGCTTACAGCAACTTCTTTGCCTCACTCAAGGGCACCCGCAAGGGTCCGAAGTTGGAGCCGCCGAAGTTTAAGCGGAAGACCAGCCGCCAGGCCGTCAGGTTCACCAGAGCTGCCCGCTTCTCGATCACCAAGGAAGGGAATCTCCGGCTTCCGAAGATCGGTGATGTCGAGGTGCGCTGGTCCCGAGAGCTGCCCTCCGACCCGTCGTCCGTGACGGTCATCAAGGACGCGGCCGGGCGGTACTTCTGCTCGTTCGTAGTGGAGGCAGAGGACAAGCCCCTGCCTGAGCTGGACCTTGAGGAGACAGATACTGGCATCGACCTGGGTTTGTCCTCCTACGCCGTGCTGCGGGGCCGGAAGGTCGCGAGTCCGAAGTTCTTCCGGCGTCAGGAGAAGAAGCTCCGCCGCGCTCAGCGCAAGCTCTCCCGCTGTCAGAAGGGCTCGAACAACCGCAGGAAGGCCAAGCTCGTCGTAGCAAAGGAGCACGCCCGTATCGCTGACCAGCGACGCGACTTCATCGACCAGGAGACCACCCGGATAGTCCGTGAGAGCCAAGCGGTCTACCTGGAGGATTTGGCGGTGAAGGGCATGGCCAAGACCCACGGCAAGAGCGTGCACGACCAGAGCCTCGGCATGTTCGCCCGCACCCTCGAAGCCAAGTGCGCGAGGTACGGACGAACCTTCGTCAAGGTCTCCCGATGGTTCCCCTCCACCCAACTGTGCTCGCGCTGCGGGTCGATCGAGGGACCCAAGGGACTGGAAGGGCTCAAGATCCGAGCCTGGACGTGCTCCTGCGGTGCGCACCACGACAGAGACGAGAACGCCGAGATCAACATCCGTCGCGAAGGACGGACACTCGTGGCCGAGGGACGCCCGGACACGTAAAACGCCTCGTGGAGCCCGTGTAAGACCCGGCAGGCCGGGCGGTGGGTGATGAAGCAGGAACCACCTACGACCGCTGCTTAACAACGGCGGCCCGGTGGGAATCGCCCGCCTTTAGGCGGGTGAGCGTCAAGGCAAGTTGCGTTCCCAGGCCATGGATTGTCGGGCTACGGTGAGCTTGCTGGAACAGATGCGAGGAGCCCTATGAGCACCACCGAAGACCTGAACTGGTTCAAGAGCAGCTACAGCGGTGACGAGGGCGACAACTGCGTCGAGGTCGCCGTACAGCCCGCCGCAGTCCACGTCCGCGACTCCAAAGACAGCGGCCTCCGACCCTTCACTGTCTCCCCCGCCGCCTGGACGGCATTCACTGCCACACAGCTGAGTTGGCACAGGAGCAGCTACAGCGGAGACGGAGGCGACAACTGCGTCGAGGTCGCCATGCAGCCCACCGCAGTCCACGTCCGCGACTCCAAAGACAGCGGCCTTCGCCCCTTCACCACCTCACCCGCCGCCTGGGCCGCGTTCACCACGTACGCGGCCGACGGCGACATCTGAGCCGAACGGTCGCGCGTCCGGTGGGGGCTGTTGGCAGCCCCCACCGGACCTGCGGTCGGTCGTTAGAACTTGTGGTTGACGACTAGGGCGTTGCCGAAGACGTCGTAAACCGAGACAGAGCCGCCCTGCTCCGGGTCCTTCCAGTCATCGAAGGCCGACGCGACGGCAGCCGCAGCCGCCATGCCGTCCTCGACGGGGGTCGGACCACCGTTGATGTCGGTGGAGACATAGGCGTTGCCCGTCTTCGCGTCCCATTCGCCGATGACGCGCTGTACCCGGGTGGCCGCTTCCTTCTGCTCGTCCGTTCCGTGGGTGCTGACCCACGTACGGAAGTCGGCGGCCTGCTTCTTCGACCGCGACTTGTCCGGGTCGGAGGGAAGGGTCGACCTGTCCGCGGACTCGCCCTCGGGGACGGTCTCGATCAACGCGCATCCGGCGGTCAGGCCGATGGCCAGGACGACTGCGCCGAGTACAGGAACGGAGACGCGCATCTCTGAGCTCCTTGACGAACGCACGGGGTTCAGAACTTGATGGCGTCCGCCTTGTCGTTCCAGTTGCCGCCGTAAGGGTAGTCGTACTTCGTGAAGTTGGGCCACAGGGAGTACTTCGCGCCGAGGACCAGCTTCGGGTCGGGCATTCCCGTACGGAAGTCGTACAGCCACACCCCGCGCTGCGGACGGTTCACGTAAGCCGAGGTAGCCTTGTCGCGGAAGCTGGGGCTGTACTGGTTGAGGTGGCGGGTCTTCGACTCGGCGTACGTGGGCCACTGGAGGCGCCGACCCGAGTAGTTGGCGTCCTGCCACAGGCACACCCAGCCGTTGGGGCAGTCCTCGTACTTGCGCGTGGACGCGGCCAGGGCGGCGGCACCCATCCGGGCCTCTGCCGTGGGGGCCTGCTTGGCAAGCTGCTTGTTGGATTCCCGCTCGGTGTCGAAGCACTCCATGGTGCCGTCCTCGGAAACCTCCGCACACACCTGGGCGCCGTTGAGGTCGTCCGATTTGGGGTCGACCTTCTCGCCGTTGTAGTACATGTCGACCTTCGGCGCGTTTTTCAGCTCCTCGCGCACTTCCCGCTCCTCTTCCGGAGTGGCGGTGCCGGAGATGGGAGCGGGAGCGTCAGCGGGAACAGCGGGAACAGGGCTGTCGGCGTACGCGGACGTAGTGACCAGCAGAGGTGCGGCGACGGCGAATGCGACGGCCGCTATGGACGCACGGGTGCGTATGTGCACGGAGGTTCTCCTGTGAAAGTACAGCGCTATTCAGATGGCCGGAGTTCTGATGTGATGACATCACTGGCCAGCGATGGCCAGGCTATCCATCTGACTCTCTTTCAGATCTCTTGAGCGACGAAGTACGCGGAAGCACACCGAAGGGGCCGGAACGCTCCAGCGTTCCGGCCCCTCTCGCGTCCTTCGCCCTGGACTACGCGGCGAGCTGGAGGCTCTGGTCCAGCACCGCCTGCATGGTGTCCCGCAGCCGCCGCCCCGGCAGGATGCCGATCTCGTCCATCAGCGTCCGCTTGGCCTGGTGAAAGACGGCGAGCGCGTCGGCCTGGCGTCCGGCGTCGTAGTAGGCGTGCATCAGGCCTACGTAGAGATCCTCGCGCAGCGGGTCATCGGCGACCAGCCGCTCCAGCCGCGCGATGGCTTCATCATGGCGTCCCAGCCGCACATCGATCCTGGCACGCTGTTCCCACGCGGCGACCCGTTCACGGTCCAGCGTCTCCGCGCGGGCGCGCATCCGCAGGGACGTGACGTCCGCGAGTGCCGCCCCTCGCCACATCGCGAGGGCCTCGTCGAGTCGCGTGGAAGCGGACTGGTACTCCCCCGCCTCACAGAACTCCCGCACCTCGCCCATCACGTCACGGAACGCGAAGACGTCGATCTGTGCGGCGGGAAGCCGCAGTTGGTAACCAAGGCTGTGCGAATCAAGAATTCCACGGTCGACGCCCACACCTTCAAAGGCGTCGCGAATCATCCAGGCGCTGTTTTGCAGTTGACTAGACGCCGTTCTCGGCGGGTTCGCGTCCCAGGAATCCTCGATGAGTGAACCCTTTTCCACGATCCGCCCCGGATTCAGGGAAAGGCTGGCGAGGAACCTCAGCTGACGTTGCCCTTGAACAGGGATTCTTACGTCGTCGCCACACATGGCGGTAACTGGCCCCAGAAGCTGAATGGTTACATGCAAAGACGAACTGCTCACGTATCCCCCCACGTGATGATGATCTGCGTCACACTTCCCGCCTTACGTGAATCGCGGGTCAGGCGATTCACAAGAGGCTGGCCCAGACCATTTTTCCATTGTCAGGTGAGCCTCTGCAAGTTCGTTTCGGCGTGGTCGAGACCGCTCGGAGAGACACCGAGCCTACGGTCACCGCCAGCGCGCCGGACCGCACCCCTGCCCCCACCCCGGGGCGCCGTGCGGTCTGGCGTCCTGCCGTGAACCGTAGAGAGAAAGTTTCCTCAGTGATACGCACGTCCGTATCCAGGCGACTGCGGGTACCCCTGGTTCTCACGGCCACCAGCTTGTTGGTGGCCGGACCTCTGGTCCAGCAGTCACTGGCCGCAGAACCCACGCCGCCCCCAGGGGCGGCGAACGGCTGGTCCGACACCCAGGCCCCGACACCAACCCCTGCCCCCCGCTCCGGCGTCGTCTCCGACGCCGGAGCCGGAGACGAAGAGGCGAAACCCCGTCAGATCCCGGAGAAGGAGCGCTCGGCCACCCTCGGCAAGGACTACCGACGCTCCGGGGACCGGGCGTGGACCACGTCCGGCGACGGCACGGGCTTCCACCTGCTCATCGCCGACGAGAAGACCGGCTACGCGTGGAAGACCGCCGCGTCCCTGGCGGAGGAGGGATTCGACACCGACACCTGGATCGGCAACGCCTGCGTCACCGGCGACGGTGACCACGCCGTGGTCACGTACGCCCCGCGTACGTTCACCAACAAGCCGAACCTGATGGCCCGGGGCGCCTTCGCCGCCACCGTCGACCTCGACAGCGGGAAGGTCACCAAGCTGCCGCACACGGTCAGCCTGGCCTACTTCTCGCCGGGTTGCGGGACCGGGAACCAGGCGGTGCTGTCCCAGTTCTCCGATGAGGCCACATCGGACAAGAACGAGACCCGGCTCATCAGCGTCGACGCCACCACGGGCAAGACCGGCGCTCCGCTCAAGCTGGACGGGCAGGTCACCTCGGCCGTTCCCGTCAACGGAGGCTTCGTCGCCGCTGACGGCGCACGCCTGGTGAAGCTGGACAAGAGCGGGAAGCGAACGGCGCTCACCCGGACCAACAACGTCCCGTTCCAGGTCACGGCCGACGCCGAAGGCGGCGTGACCTTCCTCGACCGCAGCGCCTCACGCGGCTATGTGAAGCGCCTGGACGCCGGTCAGCTGGCGGGCCGGAGCGCGGCCCGGGCCAAGAAGGCTCCCGCGACGGCCCAACAGTCGGCACTCGTACGGAAGTCGGCACCGGCAGCCGCACCCGCACCCGCACAGGCGAAGGCCACCACCCTCGCCGAGGGTGGCCTGACCGACTTCGACCTGTCCGCGACCGCTGGCGGAAAGGTCTTCGTCACCGGAAAGGCCAAGCGGGCGGCCACCCTGCCCAAGGCCGTCGCCATGCCGGGCGGCATCGACAAGGGCGCCCAGGTATCAACCCTCGGCCGCGCCGCCGTGAAGGCGAGCTGGGCCGACGGCAAGGACACCCGTATCCGCCCCGAAGAGGCGCTGACGGCCCGCACCGCGCGGATCGACATGAAGCACCTGGCCACGGGCAAGAAGCCGGTGTTCGAGGCCAGCCCCGCCGGCACCCCGGTCGCCGACAAGACCGCCCCGGCCGCCCCGTCCCCGGCCCTGACCGGTGGCTCCGCGCGCCCCGCGGCCACCTCCCCGAAGTCCGGGACCAGCGCTCAGAAGGCCGGGACCAACTCCCCGAAGTCCGCGAGCGCCGCGCCCACGCTCCGTACGTCGATCGCCGAGCCGGAGAGCGTGCGCACCTGCGCCGTGGAGCGCGGCAACCCGCAGAAGCAGGCGTTCCAGCCCAAGCCGCGCCAGGTCGAGTGGGCGGTGGACCAGGCCATCACCAACAACCTGGACAAGCACATCCGCCGTCCGGCGAACTGGAAGAACATGGGCATGGGGGCCTACAGCCCGCAGGCCCTGGCCGGTGGCCTCACCAAACTCAAGGGCGGCGGCCGTATCCCGGCCCAGGTGATGCTGGGCATCACCGCCCAGGAATCCAACATGTGGCAGGCGACCCGATTCGCCGCGCCCGGAGTCACGGCCAACAGCCTCATCGGCAACTACTACGGGATCAAGCACAACGCGCACGGTGAGGTCAACGACCCGTGGGCGATCAAGTGGGCCGCCGCCGACTGCGGTTACGGCATCACCCAGGTCACCGACGGCATGCGGCTGCCGGGTAAGCCGTACGAGAACGGCACGGTGCGTCCGTCGCTGCCGCGCGGTACGCAGGAGGCCATCGCGCTGGACTACAGCGCGAACATCGCCTTCGGTGTGAACATCCTCGCCGACAAGTGGAACCAGACCTACGACGCGGGCATGACCGTGAACAACGGCGCGCCGAACAGCATCGAGAACTGGTTCTTCGCGCTGTGGGCGTACAACTCCGGCTTCTACCCGAAGTCCCAGGCCGCCTCGAACGACGGCAAGTGGGGCGTCGGCTGGGCCAACAACCCGGCGAACCCCACCTACAAGCCGAACCGCACCCCGTTCCTGGAGAACTCCAACGGCGGTGACGAGTACTCGCACGCCGCCAAGCCGCAGTACTGGCCGTACCCGGAGAAGGTGATCGGCTGGGCGGCGCGTCCGCTGGAGGCGCTGGAGGCGCCGGGCAAGCTGGTGCACGGCTTCCGCCCCGCCTGGTGGACGTCCAACAAGTACCGCACCGAGGCGAAGCCTCCGGTCGACCTGTTCTGCAACCTGCGCAACGACTGCGACCCGAAGAAGATCAAGGAGGGCGCGTCCAACGACTCTCCCGCCCAGGGTCCGTGCCAGCGCGGCGACTGGAAGTGCTGGTGGAACGAGCCGGTCGAGTGGAAGGACTGCACGAAGGCCGAGTGCGGCTTCGAGCTGCTGCGGTTCAACGACTCCTACAAGGAGGAGGCCGACGGCAACTCCCACCCGCCGTCCTGCGCGCAGAACCTGCCCCTGGGAACGGGCATCGTCGACAACCTCAACTCCGGGCAGCGCATCGCGGGTGCGGATTTCAGGAGGTGCTCGGACACCGCGCAGACGTCCGGATCCTTCAAGTTCGACTACGCCTCGCCGTCGGCGAAGATGGACCTCCACCAGCTCGGCGCGGGCCGCGGCAACCACTTCTGGTTCTCCAACACCCACAAGGCGTCCTCGGCCGACGCCAAGCGGCTGAAGGTCACCGGTACGTGGACCTACGGGCAGGACATCGACGGGTGGGCCCGGGTGATGGTGCACATGCCGAACATCGGCGCCCGCAGCCAGCAGGCGACGTACACCGTGCACGGCACCGACTCCACGTCTCCGGTCCGGGTCGCCCCGCAACGTACGCGTGAGAACCGCTGGGTCTCGCTGGGAACCTTCAAGTTCACCGGCACACCGAAGGTGTCCCTGTCCAACATCACCGAGGAAGGCAACTCGGTGAACGTGGCCTGGGACAACGTGGCGTTCCAGAAGCTGCCGGGCAAGCCCACGCATGTGGTGGGCATGGGCGACTCCTTCGCGTCGGGCGAGGGTGCCTCCACCAAGGACGGCGACGACTACTTCAAGGAGACCGACTACTCCGAGAAGATCGGCGACACCGAGATCCGCAACGCCTGCCACCGGTCCAAGCTGGCCTGGGCGCGGGTCGCGAAGCTCCCCGGCAAGTCCAAGTCGATCGGTGAACTCTCCGACTCGCACAGCAAGGACGTGGACCTGAGCTTCATCGCCTGCTCCGGGGCGCGCACGTACAACGTGCTCCCCGGCGGCAGAAACCAGTGGGGCGACTCGCTGCCGCAGATCGATCTGGGATACCTGGACCAGAACACCTCACTGGTCACCATCGCGATCGGTGGCAACGACGCACGGTTCTCCAACATCATCCAGGCGTGTGTGATCCCGGGTATCACCTGCCCGAACGGCTACCTGGACGAGAAGCCGATGCACAAGGAAGTCCCCCGCATCATCACCGAAGAGGTCAAACCGGCGGTGCAGAAGACCCTCGCCGAGATCAAGAAGCGAGCGCCGAAGGCGAAGGTGGTCCTGATGGGCTACCCGCCGCTGCTGGACGGCACCTGCGTTCCGAACATCGACAAGGCGGAGGTCGCGTGGATGAACCACACGGTCGCGCCGCTGCTCACCGAGCAGATGAAGGCAGCCGCTGACGCCACCGGGTCGGTGTTCATCGACCCCGCGCCCGAGTTCAAGGGCAAGGCGATCTGCGGAGACCCGGAGTCGATCCACGGTGTCGTGATGACCGGACGCAGCGACGCGGACAACGCCGCGCCACAGCCGTCCATGAAGTCCTTCCACCCGAAGACCGCTGGCGCCCGGCTCTACGCCGACGCCCTGGAACGCGGCCTGAAGTAACGCGAAGTAACGTGAAGTAACGCCAGCACACCGGCAGGGCCCCCGAATCCCGGGGGCCCTGCCTCACTCCGCCACAACCCGCTCACCGCTCACCGCTCACCGCTCAGGACAACGCCTCTCATGACCAAGCCCCACGCCCCCACCACCAGCCAAGACCAGCCGCCGACCTCCCGGGCGGAGGCCGGAATGACCGCCTTCCTCCTGGCCCTCGACACGCTCGCGTTCTTCGTCCCCTGGGTCGGGATCGTCGGCCTGGTCGGCTGGGACCCCGGAGCGGAGTCCCCCGGCGACTCCAGCGCCGAGTACGGCATAGCGGCACTCATCGCGGCACTCATCGGCGCGGCCTCCACCTGGTTCGTCAAAGCCCTCGGCTTCCGCACGGCGACCGCCGTCCACGCCGTGTACTTCACCGTGATCGTCCTCGTCTTCGCCGCAGGCGCGGCGACCTGACCTCATTGAGGCACGCGGCGGGCCGAGTGCGTCAGGCCGTCGCCGTCGCCAGGGGGCGGGGGCCGGGCGCGTTCGGGGTCGTCTGGCCGGGGGTGGGGGTGCCTTCGGCGCTCCAGGTCCAGAGGCGGGAGAGGGCTACCAGGTCCAGGTCGTGGCCCTCGGTCCACAGGCGGGATGCCGCGCTGAGTACCGACTGGCGGTCGGCCTCCGCCGTGCCTGGGCGGGAGGGGAGCAGGGGGATGGCGGCGCTGGCGGCCAGGCGTACCGCGCGGTGCCTGCGGGCGAAGGCGGTCAGGGTCTGGCGTGGGCCCGCTTCGATGAGGAGCATGTCGTCTACCGCGAGGAGCGATTCCAGGGCCTGTTTGAAGTAGACGGTGTCTGTTATCTGGCGGGCCCAGAAGCGCGGGCTCAAGGCGTCCTGCGGGGTCAGCAGGTCGCCGGTGTAGCCGGAGTAGAGGGGCAGGGTCGGTTCGCGGAGGGGGATGGTGCGGTAGGCCGACTCGACGGCGTCTGAGGCGGGGGCCATCGCTGGGGAGTGGAAGGGGCTCGTGGCGGGCACCTTGACGACCGTCAGGCCGTCGGCCCGGAGCCGCCGCTCGACCTCGGCCAGGGGTTCGGCCGAACCCGCCAGCATCGTCTGCTGGTTGGCGTTGACCGCGGCGATCGCCACGTCCACCGTCAGGTAGGGGCGTAGCTGGTCCTCGGTGGCGGCTACGGCGAGCATGCCACCGGCCGGGATACGTACGGCCTGGCGGACGCGCTCCATCATCATCGCGGCCCCGTCGGGCAGCGACACCACCCCGCTCAGGGTCGCGGCGACCAGTTCGCCCGCGCTGTGGCCGAGCATCGCGGCGGGCTTGACGCCCCAGCTCAGGATGAGGCGGCCGAGTGCGTAGTCGACCGCGAAGAGCAGTGGCTGGGCGCGGCGTACGTCGTCGATGGGGATCTGGGGTGCGGCCGGGTTGAGCCAGTCCGCCCTGATCCGGTCGCCCTCGCCGTCCATGTGGGACAGCGCGGCGTCGACCGCCGCCGTGAACACCGGCTCGCGCCGGTAGAGTCCGGCGGCCATCGCGGCGTGCTGGGAGCCCTGGCCGGGGAAGAGCAGCGCGATGGGCCGGGCGCCGCGTACGGTCACCGGCCGCGCCTTGTGAACGGCGGCGGAGGACAGCGGTGCGACGGTGACGGCGGCGCCACGGACCGGGCCCGGCTTGGAGCCGCAGGGCACGGCGGTGGGCAGGGCCGGGAACGCCTCGCTGTGCAGACCGCCGAGGAGCGGCATCAGTTCGCCGCGGACGCGCTTCTCGTCCTGGAGGTCCTGGCCCGACCAGAGCAGCAGCCGGTGGTGGGAGGGGTTGGTGTCCCGGCGGCCGTAGTGCAGGGCGCGCAGCGGGGGTGTGATGTCGGGATCGGCGATCGCGGTGGGGTCGATGGTGCCGAGTACGGTGTCGTTGTCCGCGATCGCCTCGGCGGCGCGCTTGACCGCGTACACCGTGATGGTGTCTGGGTCCGGCTCGCCGAATCCGGCGACCAGCGCGAAGTCGGCGGTGCCGTCCTGGAGTTCCTGGTGGGCCAGGCGCAGCGCACGGCCCGGCGATGAGGCCGTACGGACTTCACAGCCCTCGTGTTCCGGCGCGAGGGCCGGGTCGGGCGCGGTGGCGCCGACGTAGACGACGGTACGGGTCGGCAGCTGCTCGGGGGCGCGGCCGAAGGCCCGCAGGACCGCCGAGACAGCCGCGGCGGACGCCGCGACCGGTGCCCGGCCTGACGCGCCGGACCCGGGGCTGACGACCAGCCTGCGGATCACCGCGCTGTACGCCGTGAGCGACATGGTTTCCCTCCGTTGGTATTGCTGCTAGTCCGCGGTTCTACTGGTCTGCCCCGAGCGGTTGGGAGAAGTGGGAAGTCAGGGAAGTGAACGGCCGCCTCGCCTACGGGGGAAGGTGGGCGAGGCGGCCGTGTACCGGCTCAGGCAGCGGACTGCTGGCCGGCGTTGATGAGGGCGAGCAGGGCGCCCGGGGTCTCCGCGTCGACGACCGCGTCGTCCGGGATCTCTATGCCGTATTCGCGCTGGATCTGGCCGATGACCTGGAGCAGGGCCAGCGAGTCGTAGCCGAGGTCGATGAACGGGGTGTCGATGACATCGCCGTCCAGGTCGACGCCCTCCTCTTCGCCCGCGCTCTCGCGGAGCATCCGGGTCAGGTCGGCGAGAGTGACCGCGGTGGTGGTCGTGGAGGTGGTGGAGGTCATGGGTGGGTGTCCTTCCAGTGCTCGGTCAGCTCGGTCAGCTCGGTCAGCTTGGTCGGCTATTTGGTAACTACCGGTCCGCAAGGCTCGGCCGGTGCTCAGGGAGGGGCCGGTACGCGCGGCCCGCTCGCGGGGCGTTCAGGGCACGGGCTGCCGTACGACCAGGGCCGCGTTGAAGCCGCCGTGGCCACGGGCGAGCACCAGCGCGCTACGGAGCTCCCGCTCGCGCGGCGCTCCGGTGACCAGGTCGAGCTGGTACTCGGGGGCAGCCTCGGATACCGGCGCGGTGGGCGGGATCACCCCGTCGCGCAGGGCGAGCAGCGCGGTGGCCGCGTCCAGCGCCGCGCCACCGGCGAGCAGCCTGCCGGTCATCGACTTGGGCGCGGTGACCGGTACGCCGTACGGCCCGAACAGCCCGGTCAGCGCCTCGGCTTCGGCCCGGTCGAGCGCGGGCACCCCGGAGGCGTCCGCGAAGACCACGTCGATGTCCTCGGGGGTCAGTCCGGCGTCCGCGATGGCGTTCTCGGCGGCCCGGCGCAGCCCCGGCGGGCGGCCGGAGCCGGGGGCGGGGTCGAGCGTGGCCGCGTACCCGGCGACCTCGCCGTACACGTGCTCGGCGCCGCGCTCGCGCGCTGACGCGGCGTCTTCGACGACGAGGATCGCGCCGCCCTCACCCGGTACGTAGCCGCTCGCGTCGGCCGCGAAGGGCAGGAAGGCGCGGGCCGGGTCGTCCTCGGTGCTCATCAGCCCGGAGGCGATCTGCGGCACCCAGCCCCAGGGGCAGACGGCCGCGTCGACCCCGCCGGAGACCACGACCGGGAAGCCCTTGCGGACGTGCCGACGCGCCTGGCCGATCGAGTCGATGCCGCCCGCCTGCTCGCTGAGCAGGACGCCGCTGGGGCCGCGCATCTTGTGCCGGATGGAGATCTGGCCGGTGTTGACCGCGTAGAACCAGGCGAAGGACTGGTACGCGCTGACGTACTCCTTGCCCTTGCTCCACAGGTTCTCCAGCTCACGCTGGCCGAACTCGACGGCGCCACCGGACGCGGAGGTGACCACCCCCATGCCGTACTCGGGCAGTTGGGAGGTGTCGATCCCGGCGTCGGCGAGCGCCCAGTCGGCGGCGGTGAGCGCGAGCCGGGTCATGTGGTCGGTCTGCGGGAGGAGTCGGCTGGGGATGTGTTCCTCGGCCGTGTAGCCGGGAACCTCACCGGCGATACGGGACGGGTACTGGCTGGCGTCGAAGCGGGTGACCGGGCCGATGCCCGACTCGCCCGCGAGCGTTGCCCGCCAGTAGTCCTCGGTGCCGAGGCCGTTGGGCGCGGTGATGCCGAGCCCGGTCACCACCGTGCGCGTACGCGTGCCCGTACCGGTACTCGTGCCCGTACCGGTACTCGTGCTCGTACCGGTACTCGTGCTCGTGCTCGTGCTCATCAGACGCTCCTCTCCGGACGGGCCAGCACCATCGCGCTCTGGAATCCGCCGAAGCCGCTGCCCACGCTGAGGACCACGTCGCTGCGCTTCTCGCGGGCGGTCAGCGGGATGTAGTCGAGGTCCAGATCCGGGTCGGGATCGTGCAGGTTGGCGGTGGGGGGCAGCACGGAGTGCTCCATCGCCAGGGCGCAGGCGGCGATCTCCAGGGAGCCGATCGCCCCCAGCGAGTGCCCGATCATGGACTTGATGGAGCTGATCGGGGTGTTGTAGGCGTGGTCGCCGAGGCTGCGCTTGAACGCCCCTGTCTCGTGGCGGTCGTTCATCTTGGTGCCGGAGCCGTGGGCGTTGATGTAGTCGATCGCCGTCGGGTCGATCCGGGCCTCGTCCAGGGCGACGTCGATGGCTTCGGCCATCTCCCGGCCGTCCGGCTTGAGCCCGGTCATGTGGTACGCGTTGCAGCGGGCGGCGAAGCCCGCGATCTCGGCGTAGATGTGCGCGCCGCGGGCCCGGGCGGACTCCAGCTCCTCCAGGATGAGGACGGCCGCGCCCTCACCGAGTACCAGGCCACTGCGGGTCCGGTCGAAGGGGCGGCAGGCGCTCTCCGGGGTGTCGTTGCGCGGCGTGGTCGCCAGGATGGCGTCAAAGCAGGCCGAGGTGATCGGCGAGATCGGTGCCTCCGTGGCGCCCGCGATCATGATGTCGGCGGTGCCCTCGCGGATCAGCTCCACGGCGTGGCCGAGTGCGTCCAGGCCCGAGGTGCAACCGGTGGAGACGACGGCCGCGGGTCCCTCAGCCCGGGCCGCCATCCCCACCTCCGCGGCCATCGAGCTCGGCACGAAGTGCCGGTACAGCTCGGGGACCGCGTACTCGTGGTCGACGTTCCACTTGCGACCGCCGTCACTGACCACGACGTATTCGCGCTCCAGGCTGGTGGTGCAGCCGACCGCGCTGCCCAGTGAAGTGCCGGTACGGGTCGGGTCGATGGCCCCGATGTCCAGGCCGCTGTCGGCGAGCGCCTCCCGGGTGGAGACGACGGCGAACTGCGCGGCGCGGTCGAGGCGGCGGATCTCCTGAGGACTCAGGCCCGCGGCCTTCGGGTCGAAGTCGCATTCCGCGGCGACCTGGGAGCGGAACGGCGAGGGGTCGAAGAAGCTGATGGTGCGGGTGGCGGTGCGCCCCTCGGTGAGCAGGTCCCAGTACTCCTTGACGCCTACCCCGCCGGGCGCCACGACGCCAAGACCGGTGATGGCCACTCTGCGCATCGTCACCGCCTCACCTTCGACTTCGACGGGGTCGGCTGCCGCTTGGGGCGCCGGCCGGCTGGAACTGTGCGGGCCACTGTCGATCCCTTCGTCCGTGACGCTGCCGGGTGGTGCTCGGCTGTGGGGTGCTGCTGTGGGGTGCTGCTGTGTGCTGCGCGTTGGTGTGTTGCTGCGTTGGTGCGGTACGGCGGCCGGGGGGCTCGGGGTCGTGAACTCCCCGGCCGGCCGGGCCGGTCGACCGCCCGCTTGTGGCGTGCCGCCGTTTCCGGTTCCGTCATGGAACGGCTGTGCCCTCGATGGCCACTCGCGTCCGCGTGGACCACCCAATGCACCCGCCTATGTCGGGATATTCCCGTGCTTCCGCGCGGGGATTTCGGCCTGCTTCGCGCGCAGCATGGCCAGCGAGCGGATCAGTACGGACCGGGTCTCGGCCGGGTCGATGACGTCGTCGACCAGGCCGCGCTCGGCGGCGTAATAGGGGTGCATCAGCTCGGACTTGTACTCCTTGATGCGCTGCGCCCGGACCGCCTCGGGGTCGTCGGATGCCGCGATCTCGCGGCGGAAGATGACGTTCGCCGCGCCTTCCGCGCCCATGACGGCGATCTCGTTGGTCGGCCAGGCGAAGGACAGGTCGGCCCCGATGGAGCGGGAGTCCATCACGATGTACGCCCCGCCGTAGGCCTTGCGCAGCACCAGCGAGATGCGCGGCACGGTGGCGTTGCAGTACGCGTACAGCAGCTTGGCGCCGTGCCGGATGATGCCGCTGTGCTCCTGGTCGACGCCGGGCAGGAAGCCGGGCACGTCGACGAGCGTGACCAGCGGGATGTTGAAGGAGTCGCAGGTCGACACGAAGCGGGCGGCCTTTTCGCTGGCGTGGATGTCCAGCACACCGGCGAGCACGGCGGGCTGGTTGGCGACGATGCCGACCGGGTGCCCGTCGAGCCGGACCAGCGCGCACACCACGTTGCGCGCCCAGGCCTCGTGGACTTCGAAGTAGTCGCCGTCGTCCGCGATCTCCTCGATGACGTCCCGGATGTCGTACGACTGTCCAGGGTCGGCCGGTACGAGGTCGACCAGCGAGTCCGTACGCCGGTCGGCCGGGTCGGTGCAGCTTTCGGCCGGGGCCGCCTCCCTGTTGTTGGCGGGCAGCAACGACAGCAGGAAGCGTACGTCGGTCAGACACTCGACCTCGTCGTCATAGGCGAAGTGGCACACACCCGACGTGGTGGCGTGCACGTCGGCGCCGCCCAGGCCGTTGTGGGTGATCTTCTCGCCGGTCACGGCCTGGACGACATCCGGCCCGGTGATGAACATCTGGGAGCTCTCGCGGACCATGAAGACGAAGTCGGTGAGCGCCGGTGAGTAGGCGGCGCCGCCCGCGCACGGGCCGAGCATCACGCTGATCTGCGGGATGACTCCGGAGGCGGCGACGTTGCGGCGGAAGATGCCGCCGTACCCGGCGAGCGCGGTGACGCCTTCCTGGATGCGGGCGCCCGCCCCGTCGTTGAGGCTGACCAGCGGGGCGCCCGCGGACTCCGCCAGGTCCATCACCTTGTGCACCTTGGTGGCGTGCGCCTCGCCGAGCGCGCCGGCGAAGACGCGGAAGTCATGGGCGTACGCGAAGACGGTGCGGCCGTGCACCAGGCCCCAGCCGATGACGACGCCGTCGCCGTACGGCTTGTTGTCCTCCAGGCCGAAGCCGGTCGCGCGGTGCCTGCGCAGCGGTTCTATCTCGGTGAACGTCCCCTGGTCGAAGAGGAGTTCTAGGCGTTCATGGGCGGTGAGTTTGTTCTTGTCGTGCTGGCGGCGGGTGGCGACCGGGCAGGCGCGGCTCACTTCCTCTTTGAGGCGCCGCAGTTCGTCGGTGCACAGCCGTAGCTGGGGGACGCTGGGGAGGGCCGAGAGGTCATCGAGGAGAGTCATCGGCCGAACGTAGGAACGCCCCCTCGAAGGCCGCTTGAGCGCGGACCGTCGGCGGGGGCGCGTCGGCCCAGGTCACGCCCGTACCGGCGGCGGCCACACGTGACCCCCGTCAGCCCGGTCAGCCCGGTCAACCCACGTCAACCCAGGCCTGGGGACAACGGGAGGTCGACCCAGGCCCGGGGACTGTCGTCGGTGGCACGGGCTCCGTAAAGCCTCTGACTCTCAGGACCTCTGACTTCTAGACGGATGCCCTGAGGTCGAGGCCGGGGTCGGCGGACAACACCGCCTGGTGGAGCTGCTGCAGCCGTGGCGACGGCTCAAGACCCAGCTCGTCGACGAGGCTGCCACGCAGCCGCTGGAAGGCCTCCAGCGCCCGCCAGGCGCTCCCGGACCGATGCAGGGCGGTCATCAGCTGGGCGCAGAAGTTCTCGTGCATGGGGTGCCTGGCTGACAGGACCCGGAGTTCAGGCACCAGTTCGGCGTGCCGTCCCAGCTTCAGGTCGGAGTCGATCCGCAGTTCCAGCGACGCCATCCGGTCCTCTTCGAGCCGCAGCACCTCCAGTTCGAGCACCGAGCCGACCCGTACGTCGACGAGTGCCCTGCCGTCCCACATGCCCAGCGCCTTGCCGAGCAGTTCGGAGGCGACCCGGTGGTCGCCCGCCTCGTGCGCGTGCCGTCCGGACGCCGCGAGTTGCTCGAACTCCTGGACATCCACCTGCCCCGGCTGCACCTGCAGCAGATAGCCGCCGTGCTGAGTGATCAGCACGTCCTTGGCCTCCCTGCCGGGGTCGCCGTCCAGAGCCGCCGCGATCTTGCGGCGTAGCTGGAGGATGTAGGTCTGCAGGGTGGTCGCGGCACTGCGCGGGATCTTCTCGCCCCAGATCTCGTCCATCAGAGTCGGTACCGTGACGACATGATCGGCCTGCAGAGCGAGCAACGCGAGAATCTGCCGCGGCTTGGCCGCGGTGGGCAGCACCGAAACTCCGTTCTCGCGGGCGGCGAGAGGTCCCAGTATCTTGATCTCCATTGTGCGCTCCCTCGTTCGCGCAGTTGTCGGTCGACCCCTCCTCGGGGCTGACTTACCTGAGCGTCGAATGAGCCTCGCACCAGGAGCCGTGGAGTCACAGTGACCGGCTCACGAAGCGGCGTATGAAAATGTCATGCCCGGGTGGTGACGGAAACACTGGGCGGCGCGGGGGGCGCCGCTCAGAATCCAACCCTGCGAGACGTCGAACGAAAGCTCTACATCCGTACGAACGTCTAAGATGGGGGATCTTCGTATGCGAACCACCACGAGCACGACCACGATCGTCGCACCTTCTCGCACCGGCACGGACGAACTCACCGAAGAGCAGCGCTTCGCCCTGCTCGCCGCGCGCACCGGGCTTGAGCCCTCGCTGGCTGAGCGGTACACCACTGATCCGGTCTCGGTGCTCGCCGAGTTCGGGCTCTCGGCGACGGAGCCGGTGTACTCCGGTCACGGCGACCAGGACGCGCCGGGCGCAGGGAGCCTGGTGATCGAGGACCTCTCGAGCGTCGAGGGCGCCATGGCAGCGGGTTGCGGTGGCACCGTCTGCGACTGCACCATGCCCCTTCCGTACCCGCCCCTGCAGCACTGATGGCCGCGAATCCGACTCCCACCGTCCGCGTGGGTTTCAAGCGCCACCTGCGGGTCGAGGTCGTGGCGGGCGACGCCGTGTATGTGCTCTCCCCACACGGGGTGAAGGTGCTGCACGGCGACCAGATAGAGGCACTCGCCCCGCTCCTCGACGGCACCCGCACGCTTCCCGCACTCCTGCGGGAAGCGGCGGTGCCTGCCGTCACAGCAGGCCGCGTGCTGCGTCAGCTCGCTGAGGCCGGTCTCATCGGCTACCACGTAACTGCTCCTGACAGCGAGACGGACCTCGCCTCGCTGGCGTACTGGGATCTGCTGGGTGTCGACGCCTCAGCCGCTACGCGGTCCTTGGCCGACAAGCAGGTTCAGGTCATCACCGTCGGCGACGTGGACGCCTCACTGACTCGAAGGGCCTGCCAGGAGTCCGGCCTGACGGTGTCTGACCAAGGCGCGGACGACGAGACGTGCGCGCTGTCACTGGTGCTGTGCGACGACTACCTCGCGGCCGAGCTGCGGGCGGTCGACGCCTGGCACCGCGCGGAGCGGCGCCCCTGGCTACTTGCCGCACCCGGCGGCCCCACTCCGTGGGTCGGGCCCGTCTTCGTACCTGACGACGGCCCCTGCTGGACCTGTCTCACGCACCGAATACGAGCCCAGCGGCACGCCGAGCTCCCGGCCCAGCGGGCGCTGGGGATCAGTGGTCCAATGGCCTGCCCAGCGGCCTCGCTCGCGGCCGGGCGGGCCATCGGCGTGCAGATGGCGGTCCTGGAGACCGCCAAGTGGCTCGCCGGGGCCTACAGCGACCTGCATGAAGGGCTGTTCACTCTGGACACCCGGACCCTGGCCGTCAGGGCGCATCCGGTCAGGCGGCGCCCCCAGTGCCCGGAGTGCGGTGACGTGCGTCTGATGGCCTCCCGAGGATGGCAGCCGGTGGCGATCAACTCCCGCCCCAAGGCGTCCTGGGAGGGCAGTCATCGGGCCATCGCTCCGGAGGACCTGCTCGCCCGCTACCGCCACCTGGTCAGCCCGGTCACCGGCATTGTCAGCGACGTCAAGCGCGACGACAGGTTGCCGAACGGGCTCAACTGCTATGTGTCGGGCAGGAACCTCGCGCTCAATGGGCACTCGCTCGACGCCCTGCGAGGCGGGCTACGCAGTTGCAGTGCCGGGAAGGGAGTTACCTCGACGGAAGCCGAGACGGGAGCCCTGTGTGAGGGGGTGGAGCGCTATTGCGCAACCCGCCAGGGGGACGAGCCCGTGGTGTACGACAGCCTGCGGGGCCTCGGTGACCGGGCCATCCATCCCAACGCGTGCCAGTTGTTCGACGAGCGCCAGTTCCGGGACCGGGAGCACTGGAATGCCCGCAACTCGGCCTTCCAGCAGGTATGCGCGCCCTTCCCTGAAGACCGGCCCACCGACTGGACGCCCGTCTGGTCGCTCACCGAGCACGCTCACAAGCTGCTGCCGACCTCGATGCTGTACTTCTGCCGGGACATCGGCTCCTCCGCGAACGGCCCCTGGGCCGACTCCAACGGCAACGCCGCCGGCAGCAGCATCGAAGACGCCGTCGTCCAGGGCTTCCTGGAGCTGGTGGAGCGGGATGCGGTCGCCTTGTGGTGGTACAACCGCACCCGCCAGCCCGCCATCGACATGGACGCCTTCGACGAACCCTGGCTCGCCGCGACCCGCGAGGCCTACGCGCGAGTCAACCGGACGCTGTGGGTCCTCGATCTCACCGCGGATCTGGGAATTCCCGCGATGGCGGCGATCTCACGGCGCCATGACAAGCCCACCGAGGACATCACGCTGGGATTCGGCGCCCACTTCGATCCGCGTATCGCCCTGCGGCGCGCGGTCACGGAAATGACGCAGTCACTTCCCGCAGTTCTCCATGCAGCATTCAACAACACCGGGTACGCGCTTTCTGACCCGGAATTGATGTCCTGGTGGACGACCGCGACCACACAGAATCAGCCATACCTGGTCCCGGACCCCGGCCTGACGGCCCGGACCCCGAGCACCTACGGCTACTCGCCGCAACCAGACCTGAAGGAGGACGTCAGAACCTGTGAAAGCCTCGCACGCGGTCACGGGATGGAACTCCTCGTGCTCGACCAGACGCGCCCTGACGTGGAGCTTCCCGTAGTCAAGGTGATCGTCCCCGGACTCCGGCACTTCTGGGCCCGGTTCGCTCCGGGGCGCCTCTTCGATGTACCGGTCACTCTCGGTCGCGTCGAAAAGTCTCGTCAGTACGCCGATCTGAACCCGATCCCGCTCTTCCTGTGAGAGCGGAAACGCCCAGGACTGTGGTTCCACCTCGGCAATAGCCCTACCATTCACGCCAGTCCACGTCTGCGTCGAGGAGTCGTCACGTGATTGCGCGGCCGGTTGGTAGGGCAGCAAGCGGCACGTCAGCTAGTACCCCGGCAGTCGGGGAGCTGCCCGTTCCCCGACTGGCTCGGTTCATCACCGTCTTCGCGGTGTTCTGCTACGGGCTCATCATGGTGCTCAACGTGGTGGGCGAATACGCCGACGCACGGAAGACCACGATCTCCATCGGTTGTGTGGTCGCGCTGGTGACGATGCAGGTCATCCACTCCTCGCGCGCGGCGCCCTCCTGGCCCCTACGCCGCAAAGTCGCCCTCCTCTGCCTGCAGGCGGCCATCACCGCTGTGCCCACGATCGCCTACGGGCTGATGTGGGGTTCCATGTGGGGGTTCCTAGGGGGATCACTGCTGCTGATGCTGCCTCGTAAGCCAGCGCTGATCTGCTACGGCCTCGTCTTCATCAACACCGTGGTACTCGCGATCAACATTGCCCCCACCGGTTTGTACGCCATCTATCTCGTACAGTCCAGCGTGCTCGCGACGCTCGTCATCTACGGATTCACCAAGCTCACCGTCCTGATGGACGAACTACTCGCCTCACGCTCCGAACTGGCCCGCATGGCCGTAAGCCAAGAACGCCTCCGCTTCGCCCGCGACCTGCACGACCTGCTCGGCTACAGCCTCTCCGCCATCACGCTCAAGGGCGAGTTGGTGCGGCGGCTGATCGCCGCCAGCCCCGATGAGGCGCAGCGGGAGACCACCTCGCTACTCGAAGTGGCGCGGCAGGCGCTGGGGGATGTGCGGCTGGTGTCCAGTGGGTACCGGGACATGTCGCTGCGCGACGAAGGGGTGTCGGCTGAATCCGTACTCGCCGCGGCGGAGGTGGAGGCCGAGGTCGACATAGACTGTGGTCGACTCCATCCCGTTGTCGACACGGTGTTGGCCACCGCGTTGCGGGAGGGGGTCACCAATATCCTCAGGCACAGCAAGGTACGTTCCTGCACCATCTCGGCCACCATCGAGGGAGAGGAATCGGTTGTGCTCAGGCTGGTGAACGACGGGGCCGACGAGCGGCGGGAAGTCTCCGCGCTGCGGCACGGCGGGGGCAGCGGCCTGGACAACCTCCGGGAGCGGTTCGCCGCGATCGGCGGTCAGCTGACGGCCGGTCCGCTGGAGGACGGGATCTTCCAGCTGGAGGCCCGGGCGCCGCTCAGGCCACGGACCGAGGACGAGGCCGCGGCGCAGGCTCGGGCGGGGGCGGGGGCGGGGGTCTCCGCCGGGGCGTCCGCGATAAGAGCGGCCTGAGGTAGACGGCGTTGATTACCGCGGGGGTTGCCAGTGTTGTCCGTGAAGATCCTGCTCGCCGAAGACGTACACATGGTGCGCGGCGCGCTGGTCGCTCTGCTTCAGTTAGAGCCCGACCTGGAGGTCGTCGCCTCGGTAGACCGCGGCGATGTGATCGTGAAGACCGCGCTGGAGGCCAGGCCGGATGTCGCGATCATCGACATCGACCTGCCGGGTACGGACGGACTCACCGCGGCCACCGAGCTGCATGAGCAGGTGCCCAGCTGCCGGACCCTCATCCTGACCAGCCTGGGCAGACCGGGGACGCTGCGGCGCGCCCTGTCCGCCAGTGTCTCCGGATTCCTGCTCAAGGACTCGCCTCCTGACCAACTCGCGCTGGCCGTACGGTCCGTGGCCGCCGGACAGCGCGTCGTCGACCCGCAGCTCGCCCTCACCGCCTGGGACTCCCCGGACAATCCGCTCACTCCCAGGGAACTGGAGGTGCTGCGGCTCGCCTCGCGGGGAGCCGACGCCGCCGAGATCGCCGGTTGTCTGTTCCTGACCAAGGGGACGGTCCGCAACTACCTCACGGCGATCGTCAGCAAGCTGGGCGCGCGCAACCGCATCGACGCCATCCGCCGGGCTCAGGAAGTCGGCTGGATTCCCTGAGGAGGGCCCCCCAGCAGCGCGTCCAGCATCCCCTCGTCCAGCGTGGTCCCTACGGAGAGGTCGCCGCGCGAGCCGAAGCCGGTGTCGTGCACCGCCACGCTCACCACGTACCGGTCCACGCCGAACGTGCCGAACCGCCACTCCTGGCCGCCGACCGGGGTGCCGTCAGGCCGTACGAGCGTGGCGCCTTCGGACTCGTTCAGAGCGAAGCCGAACTCGGTGAAACGGAACCGCAGGCCCTGGCCGAGTGCCTTGCTGTACGCCTCCTTCAGCGTCCACATACGCACCAGGTTGTCGTTGCGCACCGCGTCCCCGCCCGCGTCGAGCTGCCGCTTCTCAAACGGGGTGCAGGCCTGGAGCTCGGAGCCGGTACCGGCCAGCTTGCGGTCGGCCAGTTCGACGTCGACGCCGATGCGGCCGCTGTGGGTGATGCCGACGACCATCAGGTCCTCGGTGTGGCTGAGGCTGACGTCGATCTGGTCGCAGCCGCGCACGAACGGGCGGCCGCCCGGCTGGTACGCCAGGTCCACCAGGTCGGGCGTGGTGTCGATCGCCGCGGCCGCGGTGTGCCGTAGCAGCAGCCGGGAGGCCAGGAACCGCTCGCGCATCTTGGGGTGGGCCAGGGTCTCGTAGCGGTTCCAGTCCCGGCCGAGCAGCGGGCGCGCCTGGTGGGCGCCCTTGGGCACCCAGGCCGACAGTACGCCGTAGACCACCACGTTTCCCGAGCGGGCGAGTTCGTCGCTGATGGGCCCCCAGGGTCCGCGGGGTCCGTCGGCGGGCAGCGGGTGTGCGATCGGCGGTGTCATCTCAGGCTCCCGCCAGAGCGGCGGTCAGTGGACCCGCGTCCAGTGCCGATATCACCCCTGCCAGATCCACCGCGTCACTCTGCGGCCCCTTGCACAGCGCGATGCACTGAGGTCCATCGCTGCCGCCCATCCGGCGCAGGAACGGGGTGAGGACCACGCGCGGGCCGACTTCCACGACGTGGCTGGGCGTCTGCTGGGTGAGCAGGCTCCTGGCCGCGTCCGCGAACCGGATCGGCGCGGTGATCTGCTCGGTCCAGTACGGCGCGTAGAGCGGCTCGGTGGTGAGCCGGCCGTACACGGTCGAGTAGAAGGGCAGCCGGGCGGCGACCCCGGACAGCCTGCGGGCCACCGACTCGAACTTGGGCAGCATCGGGTTCATCAGCGGTGAGTTGAAAGCGTGCGTGACGGTCAGGTGGCGGCAGGCGATGCCCCGGGCCTCCAGCTGGTCCTGGATGCGTTCGAGTCCGGCCACCTCGCCGGCGAGCACCGTGGCCCGCGCCGCGTTGATGGCGCTGATGCCTACGCCCGGCTCGTCGGCGACGAGTTCGGCCGCCTCGTAGGGGGCCGCGCAGGTGGCCATCATGCCGCCACCTGACGGCAGGTACTGCATGAACGCGCCCCGCAGCGACACCAGTTTCGCCGCGTCCTCCAGGGTCAGCGCCCCGGCGATGGTGGCGGCCGCGTACTCGCCGACGCCGTGGCCGAGTACCGCCACCGGCTGCACTCCGGCCTCTTGCAGGGTCTTGGCCAGGGCGTACTCGACGGCGAACAGAGCGGGCTGGGTGAAGGCGGTCTGGTGGATGCGCGGGTCGTTGCCGAGGATCAGCTCGACCATGGACAGGCCGGTGAACGGCTGGAGGATCTCGGAGACCTCGTCGAGGTAGCCGCGGTAGCCGGTGGAGTTCATGTAAAGCCCGGAGGTCATGCCGGGGTGCTGGCTGCCCTGCCCGGTGAACACGAAGGCCGCCCGCACCTGCCCGGACCGGGGGCTCAGGTCGCGCAGCTCCATATAGCGGCCGAGTTCCCGGACGGTCGGATACGTCCAGATGTCGCCGGGCTCGATGATCGGGCCGAAAGATTCCTCCACGTCTCCGTAGAGGCTGAGCGCGGCCACCGAGTCCAGTCCGTACTCGTAGAACGAGACGGTCTCGTCCACATGGCGGCCCAGGTAGTGGGAAAGCCGCTCCAGCAGCCACGCGCGGTGGACCGACTCGTGTGGGGCGTGTTCGTGGTCAGAGTTCGCGGACATCGTGTGCTCCCTCTCGGGCTTGGATCGGTCCCCCGGCCGCGGCCGGGCTTTGGTGGCCCCCGTTGGCCCCGCAGAGCCGGTGTCAGGCGACGGTGGAGCCGTAGAGGTCGTAGCTGCGGCGGCCGCGCAACCGGGTCAGGACCTCGGCGAGTACCCGCTGCTCACAGCCGGTGGGGCGGTCCGGCAGGGCGAGGCCCAGGCGGCGGGCCAGGCGGTACAGCGCGGCGGCCACCCAGGAGGGGTCGGCCAGGAAGGCGCCCGACGGGTCGTCCGGCTCCGCGACCGTCTGCTGCTCGCGCCAGACCCCCAGGCACGCGGCGGCGGCCAGCACCAGGGTGTAGCGGTCGGCGAGGCCGAAGTGGTGCGGGCTGGACAGCGCCTTACGGTCGCCGTCCGGCACCGCGGCGAACACCCGGCGCAGCTCGTCGAGTTCACCGGTGAACGCGTGGGTCAGCCGGCTCAGGGTGGCGCCCGCCTCGGCGTTGCCCGCCGGGGGGTCCCCGAAGGCCAGCTGGTCGGCGCAGGCCACCAGGGTCGCCACCAGCGGGTCGCCGTCGCCGAGCAGGGCGGGACGGGACAGGTCGAGCGGCGGCAGGTCGCCGTGCGGGTGGAACAGCCCGGCGGGTGGCTCGTCGTCGGCGAACCAGGCGTTCTTGGCGAAGTACGGGAGCTGCGGCAGGATGCTGACCTGGCGCCCCGCGCTGCCCGCGTGCCCCAGCGAGGTGACCGGCAGGTCACGCAGCTGCTTCTGGAACATCCCGTACGTGCCGTCCTCGGCGAAGGACTCCTCGCCGAGGACCGCCGACATCTCGTCCATCGCCTCCGCGACGATCTTCGGCGCGAGATAGGCCGCGGCCGCCGCGTACGCGCTCATCTGCTTCGGCAGCAGATGCAGGGCGCGGGTCGCCACCAGCGCGAGGCAGTCACTGAGCAGCAGGTCCAGGAAGGCCCCGGTGAGGACGTCCCGTACGTGCTGGACGTCCAGCGAGGACCTGCCGTCGTCGCGGCGGCGCACCGCGAACCGGGTCACGGTGCGCAGCGCGGTGTCGGCACCGGCCAGCACGATGGAGGGGATGAGCCCTCGGATCACCAGCGAGGCCCGCAGCGACAGGCCGTAGCCGTCCCCGATGCCGCTGATCACGGCGCTGTCCGGCACCGGGCAGTCGGTGATCCGCAGCCCGCCGAACTCGGCGCTGCGCATGCCGTTGGTGGTGTGCCGTCTGAGGTCCTCGACCTGACCGGGGGGCAGTTCGGCCCGGTCGAGCAGCAGGACGGTGTGGCTGCGGCCGCTGACCTCGCCGGTCCTGGCGAAGACGACCAGGCCGCGGGCGCGGGACGCGTTGGCGATGGCGGTCTTGCTGCCCGCGAGGCGCAGCCCGCCGCCCGGTTCGGGGCGGGCGGTGAACTCGTCGCGCACGAAGGCGTTGCCGTGCGCGACCTCGTGCCGGGCGACCGCGATGCGCTCGCCGTTCAGCAGCAGCCGGGCGGCCAGTTCGCGTTGGTCGAGGTCGCCGCCGGTCCACACCGGCACCGCGGCGAAGAAGCAGTTGAGCCCGTAGCCGAATCCGAGTGAGGCGTCCCTGCGGAAGGCGGGACGCAGCACCCGGCCCAGGACGTCCATCCGCTCCAGGCGCCCCCCGTGTTCGGCGGGAACGAACTCGGCGTTGAACTCCTCTTGGTCCAGCACCCGTTCGGCGCCCGGCAGCACTTCGCCCGCGGCGTCCGCGGCGAGCAGGGCCTTGATACCCAGCGGGTTGTCCGGGTCCTCCAGTGGCCCGAAGGCGTGCTCCAGGGCGTCGATGCGTGCGCGTGGCTCCCTCATCGCCCGCTCCAGGTCGCGAGCAGCAGTTCGACCTCGGGGTCGATGCGCTGGTGCAGGGGTTTGAGCTCGCCACGGAGGAACAGCTGCCGCATGGCGGCGCGTTGCACCTTCCCGCTGGAGGTCCTGCGCACGGTTCCTGGCCGGACCAGCAGTACTCCGCCGGTGCTCACCTCGTACTCCTCGCTGAGTCGTTTCTGGACTACGGTGCTGAGTTCGTCCAGGTTGATGTCGTACCGGCTGCGGGCGCGCAGCTCCTGGACGACGACGATCCGCTCGCGTTCTCCGGGTACCGCGAAGGCCGTACCCGAGCCGAACAGCGCGCTCACCTGCTGGACGGTCCGTTCCAGGTCCTGTGGGTACAGGTTGCGCCCGGCGACCACGATCATGTCCTTGATCCGGCCGGTCACATGGAGCCGCCCCTCGCGCAGCGCCCCGAGGTCGCCGGTGCGCAGATAGCCGCCCTCGCCGCCGACGATATGCCCGTCGAAGGTCGCCGCGGTCTCCGCTGGGCGGGCCCAGTAGCCGCGGGCCACGGAGTCGCCGCGCACCCAGATCTCGCCGATCCGGCCGTCTTTGAGCTCCTCGCAGGTGTCCGGGTCGACGATCCGCAGCTCGCCCGCGGCCGGGGAGCCGCTGTGCGGCAGTTCGCGGCCCAGCTCATAGGGCGCGGCGTCGCGCAGGACGCCCGATTCCAGGGCGGCGATGTCCACGGTGGGCTGCGGCAGGGCCGGTTCGGCGCCGGAGCCGGTGACCAGCAGGGTGGCCTCGGCCAGCCCGTAGCAGGCGACCAGGGCCTCGGGGCGCAGCCCGGCCGGGGCGAACCGCTCGGCGAAGGCCCGCAGCGTCTCGGCGCGTACCGGCTCACCGCCGTCGACCGCGACCTCCCAGCAGGACAGGTCCAGCTTGGCGATCTGCGCGTCGTTCACTCTGCGCACGCACAGCTCGTACGCGAAGTCGGGTGCGCCGCTGACGGACAGCCGATACGTCGAGACGGCCTCCAGCCAGCGCACCGGCTTGCGGACGAACGCCGAAGGCGAGAGCAGTACGGCGGTGCCACCGAGCCACAGGGCGTGCAGCAACTGCCCGATCAGGCCCATGTCGTGGTGCAGCGGCAGCCAGCCGCCGATCCGGGCGCCGGGGCGGGTGCCGAACGCCTGGCTGATCGCCTGGTGGTTGGCGAGCAGATTGCGCTGCGTGACCACTACACCGCGGGGGTCCCTGGTGGAGCCCGAGGTGTACTGGAGGAAGGCAGTCGCGTCCCCGTCCGGGTCCGGCGGGGTCCAGTGCTCCGCCTCGTGGGCGATGTCCGGCGCGTCGGTCAGCAGGCAGACGACCTGCTCATAGCCCGTACGGGCGAGCAGCTGGGTCACTTCGGCGGCTTCGGCGGCCGAGGTGAGCACACAGGACGCGGCGGCGTCCTTGACGATGCCCGCGACCCGGCCGTCGTGGTGGCCCCGCCCGTCCGGTGGCGCCACGGGTACGGCGACGGCTCCGGCGTACAGGCAGGCCAGGAAGCCGATGGCGAACTGCCGCCGGGACGTGTGCAGGATCAGCACCCGTTCCCCCGGAGGCACATGCCGCCGTAGCCGGCCCGCTACCGCGCGGGCTGAGCGGTCGAGTTCCGCGTAGGTGACCCTCTCCGGCCGTAGCTGGCCGTCGTGCTCGCCGAGCAGCACCAGAGCGTCCCGGTCGGGTGACTCGGCGGCCCTGGCCCTGATCAGTTCGGTGAAGGTCTGGTACCCGCTCATCGCCTCCCCCTCCCAAGTCGTGCGTCCCGCCGCCCCGTGCGGTGGGCCGCTGTCGTCCGCCGGCCGGTCACTGACCCGACCAGGCCGCCGAAGGGCGGTAGCCCCCACCCTTGACGGTCCAGCCGGCATAGGACGCCAGCACGTCTCGCTCCGGCTCGCCGCTGCGGCGCAGCAAGGCAAGGAGCACGACGGTCACCGCCGCGAGTTCCGCTTCGTCGGGGTGGCCGCGTAACACGGTGATGCTTGTCTCATCCGCCATATGCGCAGGGTGGTCCTGCCTGCTTGAGCTGGGCTTGGGGCCGGAACGCGAGTGAGCCGAGGACGTGTGGTCCTCGGCTCATGGCGCGGTGGAGCACTGCGGATGCGGGGCGGGTGTCGTCTCGTGGGGTTCAGGTGGGGGGTGAGGTGCGCTGGGGTGCGCTTCCGGCGCTCGCGCGTTCAGAAACGCTTCAGGCGATCACGCGTTCGTAGGCGATGTGCCGGGTCCGCTCGGTGGTGATCTTCGCGATGCCGGAGAGCGCGCGGTAGCCGTTGCGGTAACCCCGGCTGCGTAGCGCGCGCTCGCAGTCCTCGGCGGTACGCCACCACTGCACCCCGGTGTAGGTGAGCGGCTGCACCGTCGAGCGCAGCAGGTCGCTGCCGCCGAAGCCCTCCAGACGGTCGCACTGGTAGTCGAGCTCGGCGAAGCGGCGCTCGAACTCCCGCCAGTCGTCCGAGACATCGGCCCAGGTGAGGACGACGTTCGGGACACCGACCTCGGCGTTCTCGCGCAGCACCCGGCCGACGCTCACCGCCTGGTCCGCCTCGGTCTCCACCAGCGGCCCGAGTCTGCGTACGTGCCGCAGGAAGACGTCGTCGTGGACGGTGTCCAGGAAGCCGCGCAGGCACTTCCAGTGCCCCAGGTGCACATACACCTGGGGCGCGTCGACCAGCCGGACCGTCACCAGGAAGTCAAAGCCGGGGCGCTGCCGCAGGAACTGGCTGTGCTCGCGGAACTCCCGCTCGAACTCGCTGGTGTCGCCCGTCACCGTGAAGCGGTTGACGACGGTGACGGGGCCGCCCAGGTCACGATCCGGCATGCAGGCCCTCCGCGTACTCCTTGGCGTATCGCAGCGTGGTGGAGCTGTTGGTGCCCAGGGCCTTGCGGACCAGGTCCCGCGCCTCGGCGAGGGTGGCCTGCGGGCCGAGCGCGGTGTGCACGCCCTCCGGGTCCAGCACGACGGTGTGCCAGGAGGTGGCGCGTACGGTGCCGTCCTGCTGCGGCTCGATGACCCAGCGGCCGGTGTGCACGCTCATCGCGACCGGGACCCTGAGCTGCTTGTAGACGATCGACTGGCGGTCTGGGAAGCAGACCCGTACCGATGTGGTGTTGTGGGTGGAGCCGTCCGGGCTGCGGGTGTCCATGTCCATGTGCTGAATCCCCTGCTCGTCCTCGGTGAGGTCGAGGCGGGCCACATGCGGGAGCCGCTCGGGCCAGAGGTCCGCGCGGTCCAGAAAGGCGTAGACGTCGCCCGCCGCTCCGGCGATGGTCTCGGAGTCGCTGAAGGTGAAGTGGACTTCTTCACGGGACCTACTCAGTTCGGCGGCGTTCTTCAGGGCCGTCAGCTCGGCTCGGCTGTTGCGGTCCACGGCCTGCTCGATCAGTTGCTCGGCGGCCGGGTCGTCGTCGATGGCGCGGTAGTCGTGCAGCAGGGTCACCCGCGTACGGCCGTCGTCGTGCTCCTCGATGCGCCACTCGCCGCCCATCGAGGCGACCGGGGCCGCGGACACCACCTGGCGGAAGGTGATGGTGTGGCTCGCGGGGTCCAGGACGCGCCGTGAGGTCCAGGTGCGGACCTGTTCGTTGGCCATGGCCCAGATGCGCAGCAGCTGTTCGCCGCCGCTCTCGGGGGCTTCTTCCAGCACCTCGACATGGACGGTGGGCCCGAACACCTGGGGCCAGCCGGAGACGTCCGCCACCAGGTCGTAGACGGCGGCGGGCGGTGCGGCCACGGTGATGGCGTGCTCCGTGACATGGGGAGCGGAGGTGTCGGGCGTAGCGTTCGGCGCCACGGCGGACCTTCCCTTCGAGTGCGGCCGTACGCGACGGCTGGACAACAGATTGACAGAGGAGGGCTAGAGCGTCGATGGAGCATGGGTGGAACGGGGCTGGTCGAGGATTTCCAGTACGGCGCAACCCCAGCTGTATCCGGCCCCGACGCTGACGAGCACACAGCGGTCGCCGGGCTTGGCCAGTCCTGACGTCATCAGATAGTCCAGGCTCGCGAACTGGTCGCCCGCGCCCAGGTGTCCGACGGTGCGGCTGAACTCCCAGGTGGTGCGGGCCGGATCGATGCCGAACGGCTTGTAGTAGATCGACTCCAGACGGCGGCGGCCGAAGTGCGGCAGCACCACCCAGGCCGCGTCGGACAGTTCGGACCCGGCCTCGGCCAACGCCTGTTTGAGTACGGTCTGCTGGCCGTTGTGCGCCCGGGTGATGGCGTACGACATGCCGACCCGGCCGATGAAGGCGCGCTTGGCCTCCTCGAAGTCGACCGGGACGCGATGGCTGAACGGGGCTTTGGTGAACGGGTCGTCGCCGCGGTGCAGGGGTTCCAGGTCGGGGTCCGCGTGCAGGGCGATGGACAGCAGCCTGGCCCAGCCGCCGCGGCGGGACAGCACCAGGGCGGTGGCGCCGTCCGCGTAGGGCGTGCCGGGGTCGGTGAGCCAGCGGTCGATGCCGGGTTCGCAGAACCGGTCCGCGGTGGTCAGGAGCGCGTCGCGGCGGTTCTCGCCCGCCGTCAGGTAGGCGGTGGCCAGGTCCATGGCGGCCAGTCCGCCGTTGGACATCTGCCGGATCTCGATGGCCGGGCAGCCGTTGCCGAGCGACTCCCGCTGGATGTACGAGGCCACCGGCCACAGGTCCTGGCCCTGGTGGTACGTGTCGGCGTGCAGCAGCAGCTCGATGTCGTCGGGGTCGCTGCCCGACTGCCGCAGGGCACCCACGGCGGCCTTCGCCGCCATCTCGGCGGCTGACTCGTCGGGCGAGTACGCGACCGACTCCAGGCCGGTCCCGGTGGCCACCCGCTGGGTGCAGGCGCCGGAGGCCACCGCTTCGGCGAGCGGCAGTACGGCGGGGAGCCGTACGGAGGTCCCCCGTAGGTAGATTCCTTCCACACGCACAGCGACTCCACGGGTTCTGGGATGGGCGGTCAGGTCGGGCCTGTCAGGTGGGGGCGGTCACGCCGCGCGGGTGGACCAGGCTCGTACGGCGGCCAGGGTCAGGCCGCCGCCGCGGCTGGGTTCCGGCACGGGGAGCAGGGCGTAGCGGATCGCGTCGAGCAGGGCGTGCCAGGCGGCGGTGCCCTCGTTCTCGCCGACGCCGACCGTGCTCCACTCGCGGTCACCGTCCCGGTAGGTGACCCGCACCCGGGTGGTGGTCCCCGCGCCGCCGCCGCTGAGCACGCGGACCGCGTAGTCCACCAGCTCCAGCCGGGCGAGGTCGGCGAAGAACGGGACGAGCGCCTTCTGCAGGGCCGTGTCCAGGGCGTGTACGGGGGTGCTGGCCCGGCAGGTGGCGCCCAGCGGCACTCCGTCGACCCGCAGCCGCACCGACGCCTCGGCGGACGCCTGGCCGACGTGCGCACCGGAGACCGAGACGCGCCAGGAGTCCACGTCGAACGGCGGCAACTGCGATCCGTCCCCGGTCAGTTCCTCGCGCAGCAGCAGCGCGAAGGACGCGTCGGCGGACTCGAAGCTGTAGCCCTGGCTCTCCAGTTCCTTGATCCGGGCGGCGGTTCGCGCCACCTCGGGCGAGCCCGCCTCGATGTCGTAGCCCAGCTCGCGGGCCTTGAGCTCGATGGAGGACCGCCCACCCATGTCGGAGACAAGGGTGCGCATGGCGTTGCCCACCCTGCCCGGGTCGATGTGCTGGTACAGGTCGGGCTCGACCCGCAGGGCCGAGGCGTGCAGGCCCGCCTTGTGGGTGAAGGCCCCCTCCCCGACGTACGGGGCGCCGGGTGGCGGGGTGAGCTGGGTCAGCTCGGCGATGGCGGTACCGGCCGCCGCCATCAGCCGCAGGTTCTCCGGCGGGATGACCTCACGGCCCCGCTTGAGTACGAGGTTGGCGATGACGGTGAACAGGTTGGCGTTGCCGCAGCGTTCACCATAGCCGTGCGCGGTGCCCTGGACCTGGATGGCCCCGGCGTCCACGGCGGCCATGGTGTTGGCCACCGCGCAGCCGGAGTCGTCGTGGCAGTGGATGCCGACCGCCGCGCCGGTCATGGCGAGGGTGTCGGCCACGATGTCGCGGATCCCGTCCGGCAGCGAGCCGCCGTTGGTGTCGCACAGGACCACGGCCTCGGCCCCGGCCTCGGCGGCGGTGCGCACCACCTCCAGGGCGTACTCCCGGTTGTCCAGATAGCCGTCGAAGTAGTGCTCGGCGTCCACGAACACCCGCCGTCCGGCCCGCACCAGATGCCGCACGGTACTGCTGACCATCGCCAGGTTCTCGGCGAGCGTGGTGCGCAGGGCCCGGGAGACGTGCCGGGGGTCGCTCTTGGCGACCAGCGTCACCACCGGGCTCTCCGCCTCCAGGAGCGCCCGCACCTGCGCGTCCACCAGCACCGGCGTGGCGGCCTTGCGGGTGGCGCCGAACGCGGCCAACTGGGCGTGTTTCAGGTCGAGTTCCCTGCGGGCCCGGCGGAAGAACTCGGTGTCCCGAGGAACGGCTCCCGGCCAGCCTCCTTCGATGAAGGTGACTCCGAGGGCGTCCAGGTGACGTGCGACAGCGAGTTTGTCGTCGACCGTCAGCACCATGCCCTTCTGCTGGGTGCCGTCGCGCAGGGTCGTGTCGTAGAGCTGCAACCCCTGCTCAGCCATCGCCCCTCCCTCGTCTCCGCTGCCTGGACCGGTGGTGGTCCACCACCCCGGCTGGTCCGGTCACCGTCAGGGCGCCGCCTAGCGCCCCGATGGGGGCGGGCTGGAGCCCTGGTCGAGGGCGCGCGGCGAACGCGGTGGCCGGATCTGCTCGAGGACGCTTTGAGCGGAGTTCGGCACACTGCGGGAGGACACCCACGCTCTCGGAGGTACCGCCCCTATGGCCAACCCGTCCACCGACCGGCACCCCGGACCCCTATTCGACCGGCGCTCGCTCAACCGCGCCCTGCTTGAGCGCCAACTCCTGCTGGAGCGGCACAAGATGTCCGCTCTGGAGGTGCTGGAGCACCTGGTCGGGATGCAGGCGCAGTCGCCCAAGGCCCCTTACGTGGGGCTGTGGACCCGGCTGGCCGACTTCCGGCACGAGGAGCTGGCGGAGCTGCTGACGTCGCGGGAGGCCGTACGGCTCACCCTGATGCGCGGCACGGTGCATCTGGTCAGCGCCCGCGACTGCCGGGGGCTGCACCCCCTGCTGCGGCCTCTGTTCGACCGGCTGGCGCTCACCCAGTACGGGAAGCGGCTGGACGGGCTCAGCGCGGACACGGTCATCGACGCGGGCCGGGCGCTGCTGGAGGAGCGGCCGCTCACCGGGGCCGCGCTGGGGCGGGCGCTGGGTGAGCGGTGGCCGGGCCTGGACCCCTCCGTACTGGCGGGTGTGGTGCGGACCCGGCAGGCCCTGGTGCAGATCCCGCCGCGCGGCCTGTGGGACCGGGCCGGGCAGGCGACGTACGCGACCGCCGAGAGCTGGCTCGGCGCGCCGCTCGCCGCCGCCTCGCTGGAGGCCATGGTGCTGCGCTATCTGGCCGCGTTCGGGCCCGCGTCGGTGAGGGACGTACAGGCCTGGTCGGGGCTGACCCACCTACGGGAGGTCACCGAGCCGCTGCGCCCCCGGCTACTGGTCGGCCGGGACGAGCGGGGCGTGGAGCTGTTCGACCTGCCGGACGCGCCGCGCCCCGACCCGGACACGCCCGTGACGCCGCGCTTCGTGGCCGAGTTCGACAACCTCACGCTGTCCCACGCGGAGCGCTCACGGGTGATCAGCGACGCGGGGCGCAAGGCGGTCTTCACCAAGAACGGGCAGATCCCCGGCATGTTCCTGGTGGACGGCTTCGTCCAGGGCACCTGGAAGGTCACCCAGCGGCGGAAGGCCGCGACGCTGCTGCTTACCCCGTTCGCGCGACTACGGAAGCGGGACGCGACCGCGCTGCTCTCCGGTGGCGAAGCGCTGCTGCGGTTCGCGGCGGACGGTGCGGAGACCTACGACGTACAGCTCGCGCAGCCGCTCAACTAACGGTACGCGCAGGGCCGGACGGCGGCTGCCGTCCGGCCCTGCGCGCCCGCTGCCTCAGGCAGACGCCGGTGTGGCCTCGCCCGAGTCGGAGGAGTCCTCCTCCGGGTCCTCCTGCCGCAGTCGCTGCGGCATCGCGAACATCACGAAGAAGACCACCACGGTGATCCCGATGAACACCGTCAGCAGGGTCTGGAAGCTGGCGGCGAAGGACACACCGGTCGTCTCCTCCCCGTGCTTGGCCAGGATCGGGGCGACCCGTTCGTCCGTCAGCTGAGGTGTGGCACAGCTCGGCGGCACCTCGGCCACATCCTTCTGGCCCGCCCGTTCCGTGGCACAGTCCCGGTACGCCTGGGTGATGGAGTCGGCCTCACCGGGCGTGACCCCGGCGCTGGCGACCAGCTCCTGGCGCAGCCGCGGTGCCTGGTCGTCCACGCTGGCGCCGGTGTGACCCACCAGGCCGCCGAAGAAGACCACACTGACCAGGGCGCCGCCGATGGCGAACCCGAGCTGAGTGTTGGTGTTGACCAAGCCCGAAGCGGAGCCCGCGTCCTTGTGCGGCACCTCGGACGTCACGATCAGCGGCAGCGGCGTGGCGACCGTACCGAAGCCGAGACCGATCAGGAACAGCGGTCCGGCGATGTGCCAGGTGGTGACGTCGGCACCCTTCTCCCCGGCCACCCAGATGTACAGGCCCAGACCCGCGATCAGCACCAGGGCACCGACCTGCATCGCCTTACGGCCGAACTTGGGCACCAGGATCATCACCGACGTGGTGGCGGTGAGGAAGGCACCGACACAGAACGGCAGGCTGGTGAGACCGGCGCGCATCGGGGACCAGCCCTGGCCGATCTGCATGTACAGCGTCCACCCGATGGTGAACATGCCCATACCAACGTAGAAGATCAGGTTGACCCCGAGACCGGAGGAGAAGCTCCGGGTACGGAACAGGCCGAGCTCGACGAGCGGCGAGCCGTCCTTGCCGGTCTTACGCCGCTGCCACATCACGAACAGGACCAGGACCGGCAGCGACAGGACCATGGACACATAGCCCCAGGTGGGCCAGCCCAGTTCGCGGCCCTGGAGCAGCGGGTAGACCAGCATGACCAGGCCGACCGTCGCCAGGACGACACCGATGGTGTCCAGCCTGAGCGCCTGCGGCGCCTTGGACTCGGTGATCACCTTGGAGCCGTAGATCAGACCGAGGATGCCGATCGGTACGTTGATCAGGAAGATGGTCCGCCAGCTGAGGTCGAACAGGTTCCACTGGACCAGCAGACCGCCGATGGCGAGCCCGAGGGTGGCGGCGAGACCGCCCACCAGGCCGTGCAGCGCGAAGGCCGTGCCGCGTTCCTTCTTGCTGAAGGTGACGTGGATGATCGACAGCACCTGGGGAACCATGACACCGGCGAAGGCGCCCTGCAGCACCCTGGAGACCACCAACTGCCATGGCTCCTGGGCGATACCGGCCGTCAGCGAGGTGAGGGTGAACCCCGCGACGCCCAGCAGGAAGACCTTCTTGCGGCCGAAGATGTCACCGAGCCTGCCACCGAGGATCAGCAGGAGGGCGAAGGCGAGCTGATAGCCGACCAGAATCCACTGGATCGCCGAGTAGCCCGCGCCGAGTTCCCGCTGCATGGAGGGCGCCGCGACGTTGGCGATGGTGCCGTCCAGCAGGTCCATGAACGCGGCGACCAGCAACACCAGCAGAGCTGCCCAGCGCTTGGGGTCGACCGACGCCCCGTCGACGGACGTGTCAGCTGCCGTCTTCAACTCTTGCACCTCCGTCTCGGTGGACGGAGCCGGCTCGGACGAAATAGCCATGAGATACCTCTCTGATGCTGTGGTTACTTGGGGGTATCAGGGACGTTCCCTGGAGAATCAGGACACGACGGGACGGGCAGGGGTATTCAGTTCGTATGATGCTGATGGTCGGTGGAATTCCGGTGGAGTCCCGCTGAAGCGGGGCGCGGGTGTGCCGGGTCCGCTTCCCCGTGTCCGGTGGTGGGGATGTGCCGCGGCTTCGGGGAGGCTGAGGACCGGGGTCACACACGCCTCCGTACCGTCGAACACCCGCTCCCACCAGTCACGTTCGTGGCGGGCGAAACGGTCGGCGAACAGCTGGGAGAGCAGCGGCCAGTTGGCCGGGTCAGTACGGTCGGGAAGGCGCCCGGCGTCGAGCCCGAGCCCCTTGAGGAGCGCGGCGTAGAACCGGTCCTCCAGCGCCCCCACCGCCACGTACCCGCCGTCGGAGCAGGCGTAGCAGCGGTAGAACGGTGCCCCGCCGTCCAGCAGGTTCGCGCCCCGCTCATGCCGCCAGCGGCCGGTCTCGGCCATGCCAAGGAGCATCCCGAGCATGGCGCCCGTACCGTCCACGATCGCCGCGTCGACGACCTGACCGTGGCCGGTCTGCCGTCGTTCGTGCAGGGCCGCCAGCACGCCGCAGACCAGGAACATGGCGCCGCCCGCGAAGTCGCCGAGCAGGTTGACCGGCGGGACGGGTGGCCCGCCCGCCTCGCCTATCGCGTACAACGCGCCGGTCAGCGCGAGGTAGTTGATGTCGTGTCCGGGGGTCTGGGCCAGCGGCCCGTGCTGGCCCCAGCCCGTCATCCGGGCGTAGACCAGACCGGGATTGCCCCGCAGGCATTCCTCGGGCCCGATGCCGAGCCGTTCCGCCACACCGGGCCTGAACCCCTCGACCAGGACGTCGGCGCCATCCACGATCCGCAACAGCTCGGTGACGTCGGCCGGATCCTTCAGGTCGAGCGCCACCGAGCGGCGGCCACGGTCCAGCACCCGGTGCCAGTCCGCGAAGGAACGCCGGCCGTCGGCGCGGTCGATACGCAGCACGTCCGCACCGAGGTCAGCGAACATCATGCACGCGAAGGGGGCGGGTCCGATCGCGGCGAGTTCCACGACCTTCAGTCCGTCCAGGGGCCCAGGTCCTGGTTGTTCAGCTGGTGCTGTCATCGGTGGTTCCTCCTCTCCCTGGCCGACGGCACGCTGGACGCGGGAACTGGAGAAACGCCTGAGGTGAGCTGGACCGGAGGTCTCGCACGGTGTGATCCGGCCATGGGGTGGTTCGACCTCGGCTCAAGCCCCCGCCCGTAGCGTGACGCCGCCCCAGACTTCGGCAGCAGCCAGGAGGAAGTCGTATGAGTACGGCCGTCACGCCCTTCCGGATCGGCTTTCCCGACACGGATCTGCAGGACCTTGAGAACCGGCTGGCCAGGACCCGCTGGCCGGAGGCGGAGACCGTCGACGACTGGTCGCAGGGGGTGCCGCTGGCCTACCTGCGGGATCTGGCCGGATACTGGCAGACGTCGTACGACTGGCGGGCCACCGAGCGGCGGTTGAACGCCCTGCCGCAGTTCCGCACCGAGATCGACGGCCTGGGCATCCACTTCCTGCACGTCCGCTCCCCGCACCCGGGGGCCATGCCCCTGCTGATGAGCCACGGCTGGCCCGGGTCGGTCGTCGAGTTCCTGGACGTCGTCCGGCCGCTGACCGACCCGGAGGACCCCGCCGACGCCTTCCACCTGGTGTGCCCCTCGCTGCCCGGCTTCGGCTTCAGCGACAAGCCCGCCCGCACCGGCTGGACCGTGGAGCGCACCGCCGCGGCCTGGGCCACGCTGATGGACCGGCTTGGCTACCCCCGGTACGCGGCACATGGCGTCGACTGGGGGTCGTTTCTGACCGGCGTGCTGGGCGAGAGTGAGTCGGCGCGTCTCGCGGGCATCCATCTGGTCATGCCGTTCGCCAAACCGCCGCAGGAGCAGGTGGAGTTGGATGAGGCGGACCGGGCGGGTCTGGGACGGCTCAAGGAGTTCCAGCGGTACGAGGGCGGCTACTCCGTGATCCAGGCAACCCGCCCGCAGACCCTCGGCTACGGCCTGACCGACTCCCCCGTCGGCCAACTGGCCTGGATGATCGAGAAGTACTGGTCCTGGAGTGACCACGACGGCGACCTGGAGAAGGTGATCCCCCGGGACCGGCTGCTGGACGCGGTGACGCTGTCCTGGCTGGCGGGGACGGCGGCGTCCTCCGGCCGGATCTACTGGGAGAGCCACAACAAGATGGCCCTGGGCCAGGTGGACGTTCCCACGGCCTGCGCCCTGTTCCCCAAGGACGGCCGGATACCGCGCCCTTGGTGCGAGGGCCGCTTCACCGATCTGCGCCGGTGGACCGATCACGAGCGCGGCGGCCACTTCCCGGCCCTGGAGCAGCCCACGCTGCTGGTGGACGAGCTGCGCTCGTTCTTCCGGCCGCTGCGCTGAGGGGGCCGCGATGACCTGCCCGCACCCCGCGCCCGGAACCCGCGATCAGCTTCCCGACTTTCCTTTCCCCGGGTCGAGTTACCGTGGTCCGGCCCCGCTCTTCGCCCGGCTGCGTGCCGAGCGTCCCGTCGCCGAGGTGGCCTGGTCGGGCGGCGGCCGCGCCTGGCTGGTCACCCGCCACCAGGACATCCGTACGGTCCTTGATGATCCGCGGTTCAGCCGGGCCGCCAGCTACGCGCCAGACGCCCCCACGTTCAAGGGGCTGTTCCAGGTCCCGCCCGGCGTGATCATCTCGATAGACCCGCCCGATCACACCCGGCTGCGCGCTCTGGCCGAGCAGGCCTTCTCGCCGGCGCGCGTCGAGGCGATGCGGCCGCGCGTGCGGGAGCTGGCGAACGCGCGTCTGGACGTGCTGGAGCGTGAGGGGCGGGCCGACCTCGTCGGCGGGTTCGCGGCGCCGCTGGCGCTGGGGGTCATCTGCGAGATCCTCGGGGTGCCCGAGCCGGACCGGGAGCAGTTCCACGGCTGGGTCCGGCAGTTCGCGGACACCTCGGCGCCCGAGGAGCAGGCGGCCGAGGGCGGTGAGAAGATCGGCGGCTATCTGGCCGGTCTGGTGGCGGCCAAGCAGCAGGACCCGGCCGACGACGTCCTGTCCGCTCTGATCGCGGCCCGGTCCGACACGGGTGACCGGCTGAGTTTCGATGAGCTGGTCGGCCTCGCCTTCACGCTGCTCGGCTCAGGGTTCGACTCCACGGCGGGCCAGCTCGGCAACTTCGCGCTGGCGCTGCTCGTCGACCACCCGGGCAGCTGGCGTCATCTCGGCGCACACCCCGAGGAGATCCCTCGGTGCGTCGAGGAGCTGCTGCGTACCGTGAACCTGAACGGCAACGACACGTCGGGCCTCCCCCGGATCGCCACCGAGGACGTGACCATCGGCGAGGTCACCATCCCGTCCGGGGACGCGGTGTTCCTCGCCTTCACCTCGGCCAACCGGGACACCTCGGTGTTCCCCGACGCCGACCGGGCCGACCTCGCCCGCGCCGACAACCCGCACCTGGCGTTCGGATACGGAGCGCACCGCTGCATGGGCGCGTCGCTGGCCCGCCTCGAACTGACCGTGGCCATCGAGGAACTCACCCGGCGCTTTCCCGACGCCCGCCTCGCCGTACCGGAGCACGCGCTGCGCTGGCGGATCGGCGACGTCAACCACAACCTGCTCGCCCTGCCCGTCGAACTCTGACGTCGAACTGTGAAGGAGCACCCATGACCGCCGAACAGCTGCCCGCCACCAGCCGCGAGGTCCGGCTCGCCGCGTACCCCGAAGGCGAGGTCACCCTCGACCACTTCGCGCTCGCCGAGAGCCCGCTGGAGGAGCCCGGCGAGGGCCAGGTCGTCGTACGCAACGACTGGATGACCCTGGGCTCGGTAGCCCGCGACCAGATGAACCCCGACACGAAGCTGCCGATTCCGGTCTTCCAGCCGGATGTCGCCATGTGGGGCCGCACCATCGGCACGGTCGTCAGGTCGAACAGCCCGCAACTGGCCGTGGGCGACCTGGTGGAGCACTTCGCGGGCTGGCGCGACTACGCCGTCGGCAGCGCCCAGGAGTTCTTCCGGCGCGAGCGCTCGCTGCTCCCCGGGCCCGAGTACTTCCTCTCGCAGGGCCCGACCGCCTGGCACGGCATGGTCGGCACCGCCGAGGTACGCGAGGGCGATGTGGTCTTCGTGTCCGGCGCGACCAACGGCGTGGGCGCCCTGGCCGGGCAGATCGCCAAGGCGCGCGGGGCCAAGCGGGTCATCGGCAGCACCGGGTCCCCGGAGAAGATCGACTTCCTGGTGAAGGAGCTCGGCTTCGACGCCGCCTTCGACTACCACGACGGACCGGTGGCGGAGCAGCTGGCCGAACTGGCCCCGGACGGCGTGGACGTGGTCTTCGACAACGTCGGCGGCGAGCAGTTCGAGGCCGCGGTCCAGGTGGCGTCGCTGGGCGCGCGGTTCGCGCTGTGCGGTGCGCTGGCCGGACAGCACGGCAGCGGCGATGGCGGCAGCCCGCGACTGGCGCTGATGTCCGCCATCACCAAGGGGCTGACGCTGCGCGGCTTCGCCACCCTGCACACCCCCGACCAGATCGAGGACTGGAACAGCCAGTTCAGCGTATGGCTGCGCGAGGGCCGCATCGTGTTCCCGCACACGGTCGTCGAGGGCGGGGTGCCGCAACTCCCGGAGGCGTTCGTGTCGTTGCTCGGACGCAAGTACAGCGGCACCGTGCTGGTGAGGATGAGCTGAGAGCCACTCAACCAGGGCCCCAGTCCGCACGGGTGTACTGGCGGCGAGACCGCAGCCCGGCCGAGAAAGGGAACTGCCATGTCGGACCAGCCTTTTGCCGATAAGACCGTCGTCGTGACCGGGGGAGGCACCGGCATCGGGCGCGCCGCCGCCCTGGACTTCGCCCGCCTGGGCGCCTCCCGAGTGATCATCACCGGTCGCCGGAAGGAACGCCTCGCCGAGGTCGCGGCACTCCACCCGGCGATCGCCGGGGTGACGGCCGACGTCACCACCGAGGCGGGCGCCGAGGCCGTAGCCGAAGCCGTACGCGAGGGCGACGGCACGCTGGACGTCCTGGTGCACAACGCCGGAGTCTTCCGCTTCACGCCCCTCGCGGCGCTGGACATCCCCACCGCCCAGGAGGTGCTGGAGACCAACGTCCTGGGCCCCGTCCTGCTGACCAAGCACCTGCTCCCGCACCTGAGCTCACCGGGCGGCGCGATCGTCATGGTGTCCAGCCGCGGCGGGCACAACCCCGGCCCGGAGAGCTCGCTGTACTCGGCCAGCAAGGCGGCGGTGCACAGCTTCACCCGCAGCTGGGCGGCGGAGCTCGCACCGCGCGGCATCCGGGTCAACGCCGTCGCCCCCGGCTTCGTACGCACCGACGCGTACGCCGCCAACGGGCTGAGCCAGGAGCAGGTCGAGGGGCTCTTCGCGGGCGTCGTCTGCTCCGTACCGCTGGGCCGGATCGCCGACGCCGAGGACATCACCCCGTGGATCACCCGGCTCGCGGAGCCCGCCAGCGCGCTGGTCACCGGCCAGATCATCACGGTGGACGGCGGCATGGACATCGCCAACTGATCGGAACTGATCGGAAAGGACTGACAGTGACCACCAGCGCCACCGAGCCGGAGTCCCCGGCGGAGACCAAGACCTTCCCGTACGCGCGCACCTGCCCGTTCACCCCTCCGGCCGAGTACGCGGAGATGGCCGAGCAGGATGTCTCACAGGTCACCCTGAGCGGTTCGGGCCTGCGCATATGGACGGTCACCAACTACCACACGATCCGCGAACTGCTCACCGACCCACGGCTCAGCGCCTCCCGTAAGCACGACAACTTCCCCTTCTACTTCATCGCCCCGCCGGAGTACCGCACCGAGACCTCCTTCATCGGGTACGACGGCAAGGAGCACAGCAGCACCCGGCGCAAGGCGGCCCTCACCTTCACCAGCCGGCAGGTGAAGCGGCTGCGCCCACGGATCGAGGAGATCGTCGACGAGCACATCGACAAGCTGCTCGCTCTGGAGCCGCCCGCGGACTTCCACCGGGTGTTCTCATTGCCCGTGCCGATGACGGTGATCTGCGAACTGCTGGGCATCCCCCAGGACCAGCACGACTTCTTCATCAAGCACGGCACGGCCCTGCTCGGCGGCCACAGCAGTACCGAGGAGCGGCAGGCGGCGATCGTCGAGGTCAACGCGTACGTCAGTGACCTCATCCAGCTCAAGAAGCGCGAGCCGGGCGACGATCTGCTCAGCCGCGCCATGGACGACTACGAGGCGTCCGGCGAGGAGTACACCGACCGCGATCTGTTCAACATGGTCCGGCTGCTGATGAACGGCGGTCACGAGACGACGGCCAGCCAGATCTCGCTCGGCACCGCCTGTCTGCTGGAGAACCCGGACCAGCTCGAACTCCTCAAGAACGACCCGACGTTGGTGAAGCCCGCCGTCGAGGAACTGGTGCGGATGGCGACCATCGGCGACACCGCCGTGCCGCGCGTCGCCCTGGAGGACATCGAGGTCTCCGGGCAGGTCATCCGCAAGGGCGACGGCATCCTGATGCTCGGGCTCGCCGCCAACCGGGACCCGGAGGTCTTCCCGAAGCCGGAGAAGCTGGACATCACGCGGGGCAGCCGCAAGCACCTGGGCTTCGGGCACGGTGTGCACCACTGCATCGGGGCCGACCTGGCGCGGCTTGAGCTGGAAATCGTCTGGAGCAAGCTGTTCCAGCGCATTCCGACGCTGAAGCTGGCCAAGCCCTTCCTGGAGATCCCGCGCAAGGAAGGCGCGGTCATCTACGGGCTGTGGGAGATGCCGCTCACCTGGTGATCCCGTACGGGGAAAGCGGGAGGCCCGGCCTGGATATCCAGGCCGGGCCTCCCGCTTGTACGTGCAGGTCAGGCGCCGTCTTCCGGGATGTCCGGACGCGGGGTGCGACCGGGGCAGGTCGTGAGCGGCGGTGGCAGTTCGCCGTCGGCCAGATAGCGGTGGACGAGGGCGTCGACGTGCGGGTTACCGCCGAGGACGTACACCTCGTGCTCGCCCGAGTCCTCGATGGTGAGCAGATGGTGGCCGAGGCGCTCGGCCATCGCGACCCCGCCCGCGTAGTGGTCCATCGGGTCGCCGTCGGCCTGCACCACCAGCCCCACCGGGTAGCCGTCGCGCACGATCTCCACCGGTTCCTCGGGGGCCGTGAAGGTGCGGAAGGCGCCGACCCACGGCTGGGCCCGCAGCACCCCGTAGCCGTACGGGAAGCGCTGACGGAAGTCCCGCATGTCGTCGTAGTAGACCTTCAGGTCCGGCGGCCAGGCGTGCTCCAGCGTGATGGCCTCCAGGACGCCGATGCGCAGTTCGCCCTCGCTGTCCGAGGCGCGCCAGGTCCCCTGCTGGGACAGCAGCTCCTGGCAGGCCCCCGCGTCGCCGTCGGCCGCCGCCGTGCGCAGCGCCCCGACGAGCGTGCCGAGCTGGGCCCACTGGCCGCGGTCTCCGGCGCGGTTGCCGACGGCTCCGTCAAGCAGGGTGCGCAGCTGCGGGCCTTCGGTGATCGCGTCGAGCCGCGCCACCACCTCCTCCACGGTGGCCAGCACCTGCTGTGGCGTGCCGCCGAGGCCGAAGTGGCCGTCGCGCCTGGCGGTCCAGTCGGCCCACTTCTCGACATTGCGCTGGACCGCGTCCCCCTGCCACAGGAACTGCTCGCGCCAGGTCCAGTCCGGGTTGACGCAGGAGTCCAGGACGCTGCGGTCGAGCCGGTCGGGGAAGAGGCTGCCGTAGACCGCGCCGACGTAGGCGCCGTACGCGTAGCCCACGAAGCTGAGCCGTGGCTCACCGAGCGCCCCGCGGATCACGTCCATGTCGCGGGCCGTGTTGCGGGTGCTGATGTGGCGGCGTAGCTCGCCGCCCGCGCGCTGGCAGGCCAGTTCCCGCTGACGCATGTCCTCGGCGAGCGTCTCGAAGGCCGAGTCCGGCGGGCGGGAGTCGAACGGCGCCTTTGGCACGGAAACTTCGGCGTACAGCCGGGTCGAGTCACCGATGCCGCGCGGGTCAAAGCCGATCAGGTCGTACACCTCGTGTACGGGGGTGTCCGCGAAGGCGTCGGGCAGCGCCCGGCCCTGGCCGTAGTCCCCACCGGGGCCGCCGTTGACCGCCAGCAGGATGCCGCGGCGGCGCTCCGGGTCGCTGGCGCGGCGGCGGCTGAGGGCGAGCGTGATCCGCTCGCCGTCGGGGTCGGCGTAGTCGCGTGGCACGGTGATCGTCGCGTGTTCGAGCGGCCCGGATGTGCTGGGGGCCCAGGTGATGTGCTGGGTGTAGAACTCGCGCAGGGTGTCGGGGGACGTGGTGCCTGGCCAGGTCGTCGCCATCGGGAACCTCCGTTCTCGTCAGGAGGTCAGCGTCTCCCGTTCGCCTTGAGCAGTCCTGGAACGCCTGCGGACCGGTACCGCGAGGGCGGCGAGCAGCCCGGCGGCCGCGAAGAGTGCCGCGCCGGTCAGCGCCAGGCCGTATCCGGAGGCGAGGGCGTGACGTGCGGCGGCGGTGCCGGGTTCGGTGCCCTCGATCGCGCGGTCGATGCGGGCGGAGGAGAGCGCCGCCAGCGTCACCAGGCCGACCACGCTGCCGAGTTGGCGGGTGGTGTTGAGCAGCCCGGACGCCATGCCCGCCTGCTCGGCGGGGAGCCCGGCGGTGGCGGCGTTGGTGGTGGCGTTCAGTACGACACCCATGCCGAAGCCGAGCAACAGCGCCGGGCCCAGCACATCGGCGGCATAGCCGGAGGTCTCGTCGACGCGGGACAGCCAGAACAGGCCGACGCTGGACAGGCTCAGACCGGAGAGCAGCACCGGGCGCGGTCCGATACGGGGCACCACCGAGGAGATGCCCCAGCCGCCGAGCGCGATACCGAGCGACATCGGCAGATAGCTCAGTCCCGTACGCAACGGGCTGTAGCCGAGCACCTGTTGGAGCAGCAGGGTGAAGAAGTAGAAGGTGCTGAAGAGCGCGGCGATCCCGAAGAAGGCGACGAGGTTGGCGCTGGCCACCGCGCGGTTACGGAAGATGCCGAGCGGCACCAGAGGATGCCGGGCGACCTTCGCCTGGATCAGGACGAACAGCCCCAGCAGCACGCCACCGGCCAGCAGCGGCCCCAGCACCCGGGCCGAACTCCAGCCGTACGTATGGGACTCGGACACCCCGTACACCGCGCTCATCAGTCCCAGGGTCACCGTCACCGCGCCGGGTACGTCCAGGCCGCGTCGGCCACGGCGGCTCCGGGACTCGGGGACCACCCAGCAGACCAGGGCGAACAGCGCGAGCCCGATGGGCGCGTTGATCAGCAGAATCCAGCGCCAGGAGAACCACTCGGTGATCACTCCTCCGGCCAGCACACCGACCGCCCCGGCCGCCCCCGACACGGCGCTCCACGCGCCGAACGCCTTGGCCCTGGCGCCGGGTTGGGTGAACGCGGTGCCCAGCACCGTCAGCGTGGCGGGGGCCATGATGGCCGCGCCAAGGCCCTGGAAGGCGCGGGCCAGGATCAGGGTGCCGGGGTCGTTCGCCAGCCCGCCCACGGTGCTGGCCAGGGTGAACAGCGTGATCCCGGACAGGAAGATCCGGCGCTGTCCGAACAGGTCGGCGAGCCGCCCGCCCAGCAGCAGGAAGCCGCAGACCACCACGGTGTAGGCGTTGTTGACCAGCTGGAGGTTGTGCCGGTCGAAGCGCAGTTCCTCGGCGATGACGGGCAGCGCCACGTTCACCACCGAGGCGTCCAGCACGTTCATGAACTGGCCCAGGCAGCAGGCCACCAGCACCAGACCGAGCCGGGGGCCCACCTGGGCGGACGGTGCGGGGGGACGCAGGGTCTCAGCGCTCATGGACCGACGGTCGGCCCCGCCGATCGACCTCCGATAGCGGCACGGTGGAGCCCTCCGCGCGTCCCGAAGGGCTCTCCAGAGCCTCTCCACCATGCCCCCAGGAACGACCGGGACCTTTCCGGACGGTCGGCCGAATTCCTACGACTGCTTACGCCACCACCTACGCGACAGCCACGAGGGAGCGCCATGGCGAAGATCACCTACAAGCACCCCGGCGGGACCGTCACCGTCGTCGACCTCGACGCGCCCAACACGGTCATGCGTGGCGCGAAGCTCAACAACATCGACGGTATCGAGGCCCAGTGCGGCGGCTCCGCCCAGTGCGGAACGTGCCATGTGTTCATCGACCAGGACAACACGCTGCCGCTGCCGGAGATGGACTCGGTCGAGGACGACGTGCTGTACGGCACGGCCGTCCCGCGCTGCGACACCAGCCGCCTGAGCTGCCAGCTGCCGGTCACCGACGCGCTCGACGGCCTGGTGGTCCACCTTCCGGAGGCGCAGAGCTGATGACCTCACCCCGAGTTGTCGTCGTCGGCGCGGGCCAGGGCGGCCTGGAGACCGCGGCCGCGCTGCGCGGCCGTGGTTTCTCCGGCCGGATCACGCTGGTCGGCGACGAGTGCGTACTCCCCTACCAGCGGCCGCCGTTGTCGAAGGGCTTCCTCACCGGAGCCACCGGAGCCACCGACCCGGCCGACCTGGAGCTGCGGCCCGCGTCCTTCTTCGCCACCCAGGGCATCGATCTGGTGCCGGGCGACCGGGCGGAGCGCATCGACCGCGAGTGCCGGGTCCTGCACCTGGAGTCCGGGGCCGCGCTGCCCTACGACCACCTGGTCCTGGCGACCGGCGCACGGCCCAGGCCGCTGCCGGTCCCCGGCGCCGGGCTGTCCGGCGTACTGGCGCTGCGCGGCCTGCGGGACGCCCACACGCTGCGGCGGGAGCTGTCCGGGCCCGCCCGCCATCTCGTCGTGGTCGGCGCGGGCTTCATCGGGCTCGAACTGGCCGCGACCGCCCGTACCTTGGGCCACGAGGTCACGGTCGTGGAGGCGCAGTCACGGGCGCTGGCCCGTGCGCTCACCCCGGAGATGTCGGCCTGGCTCACCGACGAGCACCGCCGCCAGGGGGTCAGGCTGCTGCTGAGCCGCGAGGTGGCGGCCCTGCACGGAGACCCCTCGGGCCAGGTGGAGATCATGGAGCTGGACGGCGGGGAGCGCATCCCGGCCGAGCTCGTCGTGGTCGGCATCGGCGTACTGCCGCACACCGAACTGGCGGCGGAGGCGGATCTGGTCGTGGGCGACGGCATCGTGGTCGACGAACGGCTGCGCACCAGCGACCCGGCCATCCACGCGGTGGGCGACTGCGCCCGCTTCCCGCGCCCGGGTGCCCGCGGCCATACCCGTATCGAGTCCGTCCAGAACGCCTCCGACCAGGCCCGGTGTGTGGCGGCTGACATCTGCGGCGAGGGCGCTCCGTACACCGCGGTCCCGTGGTTCTGGTCCGAGCAGTACGCGGTGCGGCTCCAGATCGCCGGGCTGACCGCTGGCCACGACGAGGTGGTGCTGGCCGGTGACCCGGGTGAGGCCCGCTTCTCGGTGTTCTGCTTCCAGGCCGGGCGACTGGTGGGCGTGGAGTCCGTAAACCGGCCCGCCGACCACGGCATCGCCCGGCGGCTGCTCGCCGGTGGCACGGACCTGTCCCCCGAGGAGGTCGGAGCCCCGGGCTTCGACCTCAAGCAGTACCAGCGCGCCCCCGCCCCCGCCCCTGCCCCTGCCCCCGTGACCGCTCCCAGAGAGAGGCCCGTCCATGTCGCCCACGCCTGAGGCGCGAACCGCCACCGCGCGCCGCCGCCCACGCCGCTCCCTGACCCTGCGCGTACTGGGCGTCTGGCTGCTCCTGGTCGCGACCGTGCTCGGCACGGGAACGGCCGCGTCATCGACCATGCCATCCGACACGTCATCGACCGCCGACCGTGCCGCGACCGCCACCGCGCGGCCGTCACTGGCCGGTACCTGGGACCTCACGGTCGTCATCCACACCCCCGACGGCGGCATCGACGTCGCCACGCCCCGCTTCATCTTCCACCCGGACCACACGCTGAGCGCCGCGGCCTCGGACGAACCCGGCAACCCCGTGGACGAGACCACCGGGTTCTGGAAGGAGAAGCGGAACGGCACCTTCTCGTTCTATGTGATGCATCCGGGCGGCGACGACGGCCCGTACGCCGAAACCGTCCAGGCCGTCCACCTGGGACGAGTCACCAGGAGCGGCTTCGCCACCAGCGCCCACGCGTTCGTCACCCCGGAGAACGGCGGCGCGCCGCTGGGCCCGATCACCGTGCGCAGTGTGGCCGAGCGGGTTCGTCCGTAACAGACCAGAGAGAAAGGCCTGTTCATGCCTGAGGCGAGGACCTTCGCCGTACGCCGCCGCCCGCGCACCCTCACCCTGCGTCTGCTCGGTGTCTGGCTCTTCCTGATTGCCACGGTACTCGGCACGGGAACAGCGGCGTCTTCGACCGCCCAGAACACCGCGCCCAGCCATTCCTCGCTGGGCGGAACCTGGGATCTCACGGTCACCGTCACCACGTCCGACGGTGACACCTCCAGCACCACCCCGCGCTTCGTCTTCCACCCGGACCACCAGCTCACCGCCACGGGCCCACTGGGTGAGGACGGTGAGCCGGAGTACCGGGGAACCGGGTTCTGGAAGGAGATGGGGAACGGCACCTTCTCCTTCTATGTGACGCATCCGGGCCGCGAGGACGGCGCCTACCTCGGCACGGTCCAAGCCATCCACATGGGCCGGATCACCGGCAGCGGTTTCGCCACTTTCGCTACCACCGCGCATGCCTTCGTCACTCTGGAAGAGGGCGGCGTGCCGCAGGGTCCCATCAGCGTGCGCAGCGTGGCCAGGAGGGTGTCCACCGGTACCCGATAGGGACCTGACTCGTCCACGGCTCAAGTGCGGACCACTAGCGTCCGGCTCACGGGGAGCTGTGTCAGAGACGAGAGAGGCAGGACATGACCGAGTTCGAAGCGGGAGCCCCTTGCTGGGTGGAACTGTCCGTTCCCGACCTGGAGGCCGGAAAGCACTTCTACGGAGCCCTGTTCGGCTGGAGTTTCGAAGGGGGAACCGAGGACTACGGCTTCTACACGGACGTGCGGAAGGACGGCAAGAGCGTCGGCGGCCTACTCCCTGGCCAGACCGGCGCCTCCGCCGCCTGGACCCTGTACCTGGCCACCGCGGACGCGGAGGAGCTGGCCAGCCGGATCGGTGCCGCGGGCGGCAAGGTCGACGCGGGCCCGACGAAGGTCGGCGACGTGGGGTACCAGCTGCTCGCCACCGACCCCGGGGGCGCCGCGTTCGGCGCCTGGCAGGCGGGCACGCGCGGCGGGTTCGAGATCCAGGGGCAGCCGGGTTCGTTCTTCTGGCCCGAGATCTACACCCGGGACAAGGAGTCCGTCGACCCCTTCTACGAGGCCGTGTTCGGCTACGCGGGCCAGCAGGTCTCCGAGGAGCCGTTCGACTTCAAGCTGTGGTCCCTGCCGGACAAGCCGTACCCCTGCGCGGCCCGGCTGCAGATGGGCGAGGGCATGCCCGCCGATATCCCGGCGCACGCGCTCGTCTACTTCTCGGTGTCCGACACCGACGCGGCCGTCGAGAAGGTCAGGGAGCTGGGCGGCAGCGTCAGCCGTGAGCCGTCCGACAGCCCCTTCGGCCGCTCCGCGCTGGTCAGCGACCAGCAGGGCGCGCGCTTCGCGCTGATGGGCCCGGTCGCCAACAGCACCGACTGACCCTTGGGTTGAACCGGACAACCGGAGAACCGACAACAGCCGGGCAGACAGACGCCGGGCGGGCTGATTTCCGCCCGCCCGGCGTTTGAGCTGCACGATCCCCGCCTACCATGACCGTACGGTGCGGAAGGGGAGCTACCCAGGTGGTCAACATCATTGTCGTGCCCATGGCGGGCGCCCAGCCCAGCGAGCAGATCCGGCTGGAGCCAGGGGACGTACTCCGCTTCGGCCGTGCCCTGCCCGCCGAGAAGGGCGCCCGGCAGCTGAGCATCCCGCACCACGGTGTGTCCCGTAAGGCCGGAAGCATCACGGCCGCCGAGACCTTCTGGACGCTCAGCAACTTCAGCCGTACCGCCACCTACGTCGTGGAGAACCCGGAGGGCGCGGGCGAGCACATGAAGGTCGCGCCGGGGCGGCTTGGCGCGCCCGTGCCGTTCGAGTTCTCCCGCGTCGTCCTGCCCGCCGCCGACGAATTCCTCAGCTTCGACGTATGGGCGCCACGGCACGAGTACCTGGATCACGACGCGGCCGCCGCCGAGGCCGCCGCAGCCGCCGCGGCCGCCGAGCAAGCCAGCGGCCAGAAGCCCGCCGCCGCTTCGGCCTCGGCCCCCGCCTACCCGTCGACCGTCCTGGGCTTCCCCCTCGACCACAGCAAGCGGTACTTCATGGTGCTCGCGGCCCTCTGCGAGCCCCGCCTGCGCGGCGTCCCGCACGCGCCCGTCCCCACGGCCGACCAGGTCGTCCAGCGGCTGCGCCCGGTGTGGCCCGACGTGTCCCGTACGGCCGTGAACTGGAGCATCGACTACCTGGCGGTGAAACTGCGGCTCAAGCCCGGGCCGGACGAGGAAGAGACGGGGCCGCGGCTGCACGGGAAGAAGGAGGTGCTGGTCTCGCTGGCCTTGCGCTTCAACCTGGTCCGCGAGGACGACCTGGACGTGCTGGGGCGGGGGTAGGCCACCGGCCTACCCCCGCTGCCCTCGGGCGCGGCCCGCTAGCCCCACGTCACCTGGAGCGAGGTGAGGGTGTGGTTGATCTCGCCGTCGTGCCAGGGGAGGTCGTCCTCCGCCACGGCCAGGCGCAGGTCGGGGAAGCGGCGCAGCAGTCCGTCCAGGGCTATCTCCATCTCCATGCGGCCCAGGTGCTTGCCGAGGCAGTAGTGGACGCCGTGCCCGAAGGAGATGTGCGGGTTGTGGGTACGGGCCAGGTCGAGCTGGTCGGGGTTGGTGAAGACGTCCCCGTCCCGGTTGGCCGACGCCAGCGCCAGCAGGACCGCGTCGCCCTTGGGGATGACCACCCCGCCCACCTCGATGTCCTCGGCGGCGATCCGCGGGAACCCGGAGGTGTCGGTGGCGAAGAGGTTGACGTGCCGCAGCAGTTCCTCCACGGCGACCGGTATCCGGGACCGGTCCTCGACCAGCCACTGCCACTGGTCGTGGTGGTCGGCCAGCAGGGCGAGTACGGAGTTGGCGAGCTGGTTGGCGGTGGTGTCGAAGCCCGCGCCGATCAGGGTGAACCCGAACGTCACCAGCTCCTGTTCGCTGAGCCGGTCGTCGTTGTCGCGGGCCGCGATCAGCTCGGAGAGCATGTCGTCGGTGGGGTTCTCGCGCTTGTCGGCGATCAGCCCGACGATGTACTCGCTCAGCTTCGCCAGACCGTTCAGGGACTCCTCGCCGCCCGCCCGGTCGTCGACCGTGGCGAAGGCCCGCGCCCACTTCTCGAAGTCCCGCAGGTCCTGCGGCGGTACGCCGAGGAGCTCGCCGATGACCGTCAGCGGCAGCGGCACGGTGAGCTGCTGCACCAGGTCGATCGGTCCGCCCTTGGCCAGCATGTCGTCCAGCAGCTCGTCGCACACCTTCTGAACGTCGTCCCGCATCCGCTCCACGCGGCGCATCGTGAAGGCACCGGCCACCAGCTTGCGGAGCCTGGAGTGCTCGGGCGAGTCGAGGGAGATGATCATTTCCGGCGTGGTGTGCATGGTGCCGCCGACCCGGGGCGCGCCGTCGCCGCAGGCCTGGGCCCGGCTGAGCCGGTTGTCGGCGGACAGCTCACGCACGTCCTCGTACCGGGTCACCAGCCAGGCGTCGACGCCGCCCGCGGTACGGACCTTGACCACGGGTTGCTCCGCTCGCAGCCGCGCGTACCGCGCGGCGGGCCCGCGGTACGTCGACCCGGGGAAGGGATACACATCCGTTTCCTGAGGGGCAGACAAGATGACACCTCCACAATTCGCCGTTCACCATTCGCCATTGCCATGCACCATTGCCATGCGCCATGTGCCGCTACCGGCCGCTTCACGGTAGGCACGGGCGATGGAGACCGGGTCGCCCGCTCCTTGAGGCTGACCGCTACTTCTCGGGGCCTAGCAGGACCGCGGAGTAGTTCTTGCGTGCCGCCGTGTCGTACTGGAGCGCGACGTGGCTGGTGGCGGAGGTGACGTCGCGCCAGAAGCGCTGGAGCGGGTGCGACTCGCCGAGGCCGCCGGTGCCCGCGCCCTTGATCAGCAGGTTGACGGCCTCTTGCAGGATCTCCGCCGCGTAGGTGGCGTTGCGTTCGTTGCGCGCCATCAGTTCGGGGGTGAACTGGCGGCCGTCGATCACCTCGGCGTTCTGCTCGACGAGGTGCCGGGCGGCGTCGATCCGGCCCGACGCGCGGACCAGCTTGATCTCGTTGGACGGGACGCGGCGCCGCCCGGTGACCGTCTCGCCGCACGCCTCCAGCGCGCCATACGCGGCCCCGACCACCGGCGCGATGAAGGTGAGCCCGCCCACGGCCTGGAAGGGCACCCGGTGGGAGGGGACCTGGGAGGTGGCGTGGTGGCCCCGCAGCATGTCCGTACGGTCGAAGGAGAGATGCTCGGGTACGAGGACGTCGCCGACCTCGACGGTGTGGCTGCCGGTCGCCCGCATGCCGACGCTGTCCCAGGTCTGGCGCACCGTGACGCTGTCCAGGGGCAGCGCGAAGAAGCGCAGCCGCGGCGGGCCTTCGGTGCCCGCCAGCGCGGCGCAGAGCAGCACCCAGTCCGCGAAGTCGATACCGCTGACGTAGCTCCACTGGCCGCTGAGCTGCCAGCCGCCGTCCACGGCGCGGGCCTGCCCGGCGGGCATCAGCCCGGTGGCCACCACCGTGTCCGGGCTCTCGCCCCAGATCGCGCGGTGCCCCTCGTCGGGCAGGTGGCAGGCGAAGCGCGCCGAGTACGCGGCCAGCGAGGCGCACCAGGCGGTGGCCGCGCAGCCCTGGCCGACTGTGATCACCGCTCGGGTGAGCTCGCCGAAGGAGCCCTCGGCGCCGCCCCAGCGGGAGGCGACGAAGTGCCGGGCGAAGCCCGCCTCCTGGATCGCCTCGGTGACCTCGCGGGCCAGCTTGCGGTCGCTGTCCGCCGCGGCCGCGTGCTGGGCCGCGAGGATACGTACCTTCTCGGCGGCCGCGGCGAGGCCGGTGTCGGGGGCGGTGTCGGCAGGCATCGTCGTGACCTCCAGTGGTGACGGACCCGGACCTTACGGTCGGTCCACCGAGGGTGCGGGTACCGCCTCGAAGGCGGCTTGCCCACGGCTGGACCGGCCGGGGCGGGCGCGGGCCAGCCTGGGGCCGGACGCGGCGGGGCCCCCGGCGCCGTACTCGCCGGGGGCCCGTCTGGCCGCGTGCTTCCGCATGCCTCAGAAGATCAGAAGAGCTGGGCGAAGCGCTCCAGGGTTTCGCCGGGTGACGGTCCGTCCAGCGCCTTGAAGATGTTGATCGCGCCCTCACCGTGCTGGTGCAGCTTGACGTGGGCGAGCGTCACCTTCGTGTGGCCCTCGTCGACGGGCTCGAAGTCGACCTCGATCTCGCTGGCCCCCTCGTCGGTGGGGATGGACTGCCAGTACGGGTTGATCCGCCAGGTCATGGCGACGCGGCGGCCCGGCTCCCACTCAAGGACGCGGCCCCAGGCGATCTCCGTACCGTCCACGTCCCACTCGTAGTAGCGCCCGTCCACCCCGGGCTCGAACGCCAGCCCGGCCCGCTCCTTCTTGACCAGCACATGCGTGGCTGGCCACCAGTCCTTGGGCCGCTCGGTGAAGACCTTGAAGGCCTCGTCCGGTGTGGCCGCCACGGTCACCGACTTGCGGACGTCCGGAATCGTCTGCTCGGACACGAGCCCTCCTCGTTCGCTTGCGCACGGCTCTCGGCGCGCTTCGGCAGGGTGCCCCACCCTGGCCCGTCGCCCTAGGCCTCCCGTCGAGCGGCGCTCGACCCAGGCAGACTCCGCCGGGAATCGAGGGATTTCCAAGGTGTCCGGCTCACGGTCCTCGTGAAGCGGGCACGACGCATCATCACGAGGACCAACGCGAGGGGATGTCACGATGACAGACACGGGACGACGGGTCGCCTTCGTCACGGGCGCGACCAGCGGAATCGGCCTGGCCGTCACCGAGTCGCTGGCCCGGCGGGGCGACGCGGTCTTCGGTGTGGCGCGCGGCGACGACGCCGTCCGTACGATGGTCAAGCGGCTGCGTGAAGAGGGCCTTGAGGTCTCCGGGGCGGTGTGCGACGTCACCTCCGTCGAGCAGATCCGGGCCGCGGTCGAGGAGGCCGTACAGACTTACGGGCGGATCGACATCCTGGTCAACAACGCGGGCCGCGGTGGCGGCGGGGTGACGGCCGAGATCGAGGACGCGCTCTGGGACGACGTGATCGAGACCAACCTGAACGGCACCTTCCGCGTCACCCGCGAGGTGCTGAGCACCGGCCGGATGCGGGACGGCGACTGGGGCCGCATCATCAACATCGCCTCCACCGGCGGCAAGCAGGGCGTGGAACTGGCCGCCCCGTACTCCGCCTCCAAGAGCGGCGTGGTCGGCTTCACCAAGGCGGTCGGCAAGGAGTTGGCCCCCACCGGCATCACGGTCAACGCCGTCTGCCCGGGCTATGTGGAGACCCCGATGGCCCAGCGCGTACGCCAGGGCTACGCCGGTCACTACGGCGTCAGCGAGCAGGAGATGCAGGAGAAGTTCAACGCCAAGATCCCGCTCGGGCGTTACTCCACGCCCGAAGAGGTCGCCGGCCTGGTCGGCTATCTCGCCTCCGACACCGCCGCGTCGATCACCGCACAGGCGCTCAACGTCTGCGGCGGACTCGGAAACTACTGAGGTCGGCCTCTACTGAGACGGAGTACACCAGATGACACCCGTAACCGGAGCCGTGCTCGCCGGGCCCGACGTCGCCGCCTTCCGCGGCGCGATGGGCCGCTTCCCGACCGGTGTCACGCTGCTCACCCAGGGCAGCGGCGACGACACGATCGTCATGACCCTCAACTCCCTGACCTCGGTCTCCCTGGACCCGGTACTGATCCTGGTGTCGGTGAAGGCGGACGGGCGGATGCGCCCGCGCGTCGCCCAGAGCGGCACCTACGCGGTGAACGTGCTGCGCGAGGAACAGCGGCCGCTGGCCCAGGAGTTCTGCCGCCCGAACCGTCTGGAGGGCGAGGCCGCGATGGCGCGGCTCGGCGCGGTGGAGGGGGTCACCGGCAGTGCGGTGATCCCGTCGGCCGAGGCGTACTTCGAGTGCACCCTGGAGGCGACGTACGAGGCCGGTGACCACGCGCTGCTGATCGGCCGGGTGGTCGCCTTCAGCGGTGGGAGCGGCGCTTCGGACCCGCTGGTCTTCCACCAGGGCCGGTTCACCAGCCTGCCCGCTGTCGCCGAGGCGGCGGCCGCATGACGCTCGACTCGGCTCAGTCCATGTCCGTGTCCATGTCCACCGTCGCACCGCATGGCTCACTGACGGAACTCGCCGACGGTGTGCACGCGTTCGTCCAGCCGGACGGCGGCTGGTGCCTGAACAACGCGGGGCTGATCGTCGGCGCCGACCGTACGGTCCTGGTGGACACCGCGGCCACCGAGGCCCGCGCCCGGCGGCTGCGGGACGAGGTGGAGCGCGTCGTGCCCGGCGGCCCCGACTTCGTCGTCAACACCCACTTCCACGGCGATCACACCCTGGGCAACGGGCAGTTCGCGCCCAAGGCCGTGGTCGTCGCCCACGAGGGCACCCGCGCCGACTCAGAGGAGGCCGGGCTCGGGGTGTGTGACATCTGGCCGGAGGTGCGGTGGGGCGAGACCCCGCTGATGCTGCCCGACCTGACCTTCGAGGGCTCGATGACGCTGCGCGCGGGCGGGCTGCGGGTCGAGCTGATCGACGTCGGGCCCGCGCACACCGCGCACGACGTGGTCGCCTGGGTGCCGGAGCGCTCGGTGCTGTTCACCGGGGACGTGGTGTGGTCCGGGGTCACGCCGTTCGTGCTGTTCGGCACCATCACGGGCTCACTGCGGGCGCTGGACGAGCTACGTGCCCTGGGCGCCCGCACGGTGGTCCCGGGGCACGGCCCGGTCGGCGGGACCGAGCTGCTCGACGCCACCGGGGCGTACCTCCGCTGGCTTCAGCGGATCGCGGAGGACGGCGTACGGGAGGGGCTGACCCCGCTCGCGGCGGCGTCCCGCGCTGACCTCGGCGCGTTCGCTCCGCTGGTCGACTCCGAGCGCCTGGCGGCCAATCTGCACCGGGCCTACGCGGAACTGGACGGCCTGCCGCCCGGCGCCCCGATCGACGTGCCCACCGCCTTCGGGGACATGGTCGCGTACCACGGCAGGCCGCCCGCCTGCCATGCCTGACAGACCAGACAGACAGACCAGACAGACCTTCGACGTAAGGACCACTCACATGACCGCGACAGCACTGGCCGAGCGCGAACCCGGCCGAAACTTCAAGCAGTTGACCGAGGACCTGGACCGACTGGACTCCGACCCGCCGCACTGGCTGCTGGCCGGTGAGACGGACAGCGGCGCCGCGGAGTCGCACATCTGCCGGGGGATCGACTGACGCACCACATACGGAAGGGGCCCCGATACCGGGGCCCCTTCCGTATGTCTGGGATCAGTACGTCTGGGATCAGAAGGAAAGTTCGGGAGCGGGCGGCGCGACCGGGGTGTCCTTGGTGATCACCCGGGACCGGGTGATCAGTCGGCCGTCCTGACGGATCAGCACGTCCGCCACGGTGAACGTCGGCTGGAAGCTGACCTTGCCCTCACGGTCGGTCTGGGTAACCAGCGTGTAGTACGAGGTGTACAGCGTGTCCGGGTCATCCGCGTCGGGCTCGATCAGCAGATGGTCGAACCAGTGCCGTACGGCGATGTCCTGGTAGCGGGGCAGCGCGGCCCGCATCCCGGCCACCATCTCGGCCCGCCCACGCTGCCGCTGCCCGCCCGCGTGCACCACTTCGCCGTCTTCGGTGAACGTCTGCGCGAACCCCTCGATGTCCAGTGCGTCCACGCGCCGCATCTGCCACGCGTAGAACGTCTGCACCTCGGCGTAGAGGTCTCCTGTGACCTGCTTGTACGTTGCCTGGACCGCCTGAGTCACGGCAGCTCCCTTCCGGTGGCGTAAGGACCGCCGCTCAGGCTCCCCGTACCCGCTCAAGGCGCGCTGGAGCCCGCGTCAGACACCCAGTACGGCCTTGGCCGTGACGAAGTAGATGATCAGGCCGGTCGCGTCGACCAGCGTGGTGACCATCGGCGCCGACACCACGGCCGGGTCGATCCGCAGCCGCTTCGCCAGCAGCGGCATGGTGCCCCCGATGGTCGCCGCCCAGCCGCAGATCAGCACCAGGGTGATCCCGACGACCAGGGCGATCTTGGCGCTGGCGAAGACCGTACCCACGGCCAGACCGAGTACCGCGAGCAGCCCGCCCAGCACCAGACCGACCCGGCACTCACGCGCGATCACCTTCAGCAGGTCCGAGCCGCGCACCTCGCCGACGGCCAGGGCGCGGACGCAGGCGGTGGCGGCCTGCGCGCCCGCGTTGCCCCCGGCCCCGATGAGCAGCGGGATGAACATGGCGAGCTGGGTGACCTGCTCCAAGGTCCCCTCGAACGCCTGGGTCACGCTGACCGTCAGCGTCGCGGCGACCAGGAGCAGGCTCAGCCACAGCGCCCGGACGCGGGCGAGCTGCCACACCGACGCGGCCATGTAGTGGCCCGACCAGGGCGCGGCACCGGCCTGCCGGGCCACGTCCTCGGTGTCGGCGGCCTCGATGACCTCCACCGCGTCGTCGATGGTGAGCAGGCCCACCAGCCGGTTCTCGCTGTCGACGACCGGCAGGTTGAGGTCGTTGGTCTCGCGCATCAGCCGGGCCGCGTCCTCGGCCGATTCGGTGGCCCGCGCGGACATCGGCTCGGTGACGACCAGCTCGGAGACCATCGCGTCGGGCGGGCTGAGCACCAGCTCCCGCAGCTCCACGACGCCGGTCAGCCGCTTGCCCTGGTCGACCACGGGGAGGGTGTAGACGGTCTCCGCGTGCGCGCCCTTGGCCCGTACGGTCGCCAGCGCCTCCTCGACCGTGAAGTCCTGGGACAGCGCCACGAACTCGGGGGTCATATAGCGGCCGACCGAGCCCTCGGGGTAGCCGAGCAGCGCGGAGGTCATCCGGCGTTCGTGCGCGCTCAGCCCCGCGAGGACCCGCTTGGCGACCTTGGCGGGCGCCTCGCGCAGCATCCGGGCCCGGTCGTCGGGGTCCATCGCCTCGACGAGTTCCAGGAACGAGTGGTCGCGCAGGCCCTCCAGGATCTGCTGCTGGTCGACCGGCTCCAGCTCCTCGAAGACGTCCAGCGCGCGGTCCTTGTCGAGCAGCCGGAAGGCGATACCCGCGTTCATCGCGTCCATCCGCGCCAGCTCGTCGGCGATGACGTGCGGCGGAGTCACCTCAAGCCATTCCAGGGCGGCGTGCACCTGGTGGCTCTCCACCATTTTCCGCAGCGGCTCGGGGGGCTCGAAGCGGGTGTCGGGTGGGGGCGGCTGCGGCATGGACACCACCGTATACGGGGCCATCCGGCTGATCCCGTCACCCACACAGGGCGGGGGGAGCGCCCTGCGCATGCGGGATGTGGCCGGAGCGCCTTGGCTCAAGGGAGACGGACAGGTTCAGGTCAGGGCACGGTTGTGGAGGGCAGGCTTATGCGCACCACCCGGACATCCCGGCCGCTTCGGCGCTTCGGTCCTGCCGTCGCGGTCGGCGTCGGCGCGGTGGCGGTGGGGGTGCCGCTCGCGCTGTTCGCGGTTCTGGGCAGCGGGTTCGGGTCGGATTCCGGGTCCGGGTCTGGTGCGCGGCCTGCCGGCGGGGCCGGGGATGGTGCGGGGGTCAGTGTCACGGCGGACGGTTCCGTGGTCCGGGTCAGCACCGGCTCCTGCCCGGACGGCGGGCGGGCCGCGCTGCTGAGCCCGGGGCGCGGCAGCTTCGCGCAGGGCAGGCAGGCGGAGCTCACGGGGAGCGGCGGAACGCTGCGCGCGTCCTGGCCAGACGTCGCTCCGGGTACGTACACGGTGGCGGTGGTCTGCTCGGGCGGGCAGTCGGCGGGGGCGCAGCGGGTCACGGTGACGGGCACGCCAAGCCCCACGCGTACGCCGCCCCCCACTCCCACCGCGTCCCCCACGTCTCCCACGTCCGTGCCGACCACCGCCCCGACCACCGACCCGAGCGGCAAGGTCAGGGCCGGGTTCGGCGGCGGGCCGGTCACCGAACCCGGCCCTGACCCCCAGAAGCAGATCGCCGGGGGCGCGGCGCTCGCGGTGACAGCCGGGATCGGCGGTGCCTGGCTGATCCGCCGCCGAAACCGCCGAACCCGCCGGGCCATCTACCCGCACTGACCCGACCCGACCTGAACTCACCTGACCTCACACGTATGTACGGAGGTGAGCGCATGCGCTCCTCGTACCGGGGACCCCGGACCAAGGCCCCGCTGGCCGGGCTGACCTCGCTGGCCGTGCTGGTCGGCGGCTGGCTGATGGCCGAAGGGGTCAGGGCCCAGGAGCGGTCACCGCATCTGCCCGCCGCCGCTGAGCGGCGGGCCCCGGTGCCCGGCGACTCCGCCATGGCCGTCGACGGTTCGTCGGACGCCCCCCTCGCGCTGCCGCCCGCGCGCCCGCTGAGCATGCGGATTCCGGCCATCGCGGTCGACACCTCGCTGATGGACCTGGGGCTCCAGCCGGACGGCACCCTCGCCGCCCCACCGGACAGCGCGGCCGAGCTGGCGGGCTGGTACCAGGACGGCACCACGCCAGGGTCCGTCGGTACCGCACTGACCGTCGGCCATCTCGACTCCGCCACCGGGCCCGCCGTCTTCCACCAGCTCGGCTCGCTGCGCCGGGGCCACACCATCGAGGTGGAGCGCGCCGACGGGCGTACCGCCGTGTTCACCGTCGACGCCGTCGAACTGCACGAAGGCGACGCCTTCCCCGACGAGGCGGTGTACGGCCAGGCGGACCGCCCCGAGCTGCGGGTCATCACCTGCGGCGGCGAGTACGCGGGAGCGGAGACGGGCTACGAGGGCAACACCGTCGTCTACGCACACCTCACCCACGTCAAGACGTGAACGCGCCGTGCGGAAACTCCCAGAGCACCATGGCGAACGCCGCGTCATCCTTGCCGCCCGCCGAGCGGTAGGTAGCCAGCGCCGCCTCGTTGTCCGGCTCGACGCCGACCCACATGTCGTAGCAGCCCCGCTCGCGGGCGAGGCCCTCCAGGGTGGCGACGAGGGCGCGGCCGATGCCACGGCGACGGAAGGCCTCGTCCACGCCGAGCTCGTACAGGCACATCTCGGTGCCCTTGTCGGGGTGGACGAGTTCGATCCCGCTGACGAAGCCGACCGGAGTCGCACCCTCCCCATCCCCCTCGCCGTCGTAGGCGAGGAGGAGGTGGTGTCCTGCCGCGTCCAGGAAGCGCTGGGCCCACTCGGGGCGTACCGGGGTGTCGAAGAGGTGGGTGGCCGCGAGCAGTTCGTCGGTGGTCTGTGCGCGTCGGATCTCCATGGCCGTGTTCGTACCACGACTTCGGTACGCCGGACATCTGGTTAATCCGCGTACTCCGATGGTTACTTCGCTTACTCGGCGGGCAGCGACAGGGGGCGCTGGTAGCCGCCGCGGATGATGTCGCAGGTGTCCCTGAGCGCTGTCTCCAGCTGCTGGATCTCGTCGTCGGTGAGCAGCACCGACGGTTCGAAGCGCAGGGTGTTCGCGGCGCTGGCGGTCGGGAAGGTACGGACGCGGTGGCCACGCAGCAGATGTCCGGCGATCACATAGCCGAACAGCCCGGCCTGGGCGGCCCCCTGGATGGCAGGGACGGCCGCCTGCGACTGGTCGTGGAACTCCAGCCCCAGCATCAGGCCCCTGCCTCGTACGTCCTTGACCACCTCGGGGTAGTCGTCGCGTACGGCTTCGAGCATCGCCTGGACGCGCGCGCCGCGCTCGGCGGCCGTCCGGTAGACGAGGCCGTCGTCAGCCTCCAGGAGCTCCAGCACCTTGAGGGCGATCTGGGTGGAGAACCCGTCCTTGGCGAAGGTCGAGCTGTGCACCAGCTCGAACTGCCCGCGGTAGCGGGACTGCCGGATCAGCAGGACCGAGATCTTCGCGAGGCCGCCGCCGAGGCTCTTGGCCAGGGTGTAGTAGTCGCCGCGCAGACCGAGCTGGGTGCTGGCCAGGAAGGTGCCGGTGCGGCCCATGCCGCTCTGGATCTCGTCGACCACGACGGGGCAGTCGATCGCGGCGCAGACCCGCTGGACTTCCTGGACGAAGTCGGCCGGAAGTTCGCGGATGCCGCCCTCGCCCTGGATCGGCTCCAGCAGGAAGGCGCTGAACACCGGCGCTTCGTGCTCGGTGACACGGACCGTTCCGTCCTCGACCGTGAGGCCGAGCAGGACGCTCCGCTCCGCGTCGACGATCCGCTGGAGCGCGCCGGGCTCGTCGAGGGGGATGAACCTGGCCTGGGCGGCGAGTGCCTTGAACGGCGCGCGGTAGCCGTCGTTGTGGGTGAGCTGGACGCTGCCGACCAGCTTGCCGTGGAAGGAGCCCTCGGGGGCCAGGAAGAGCGGAGGCCTGGACAGCTGCTCGGCGTTGTGCCGGGTGACGGCCTCCAGCAGGGCGTCCGGCACGGTGGCGGCGCCTGAGCGTACGGCGGCCCGTACGGACTCGATGCCCGCGCTGATCTCCTCGGTGAGCTCCGACAGCCGCTGCACACGGTCCAGTTCGGCGTGCTTGATGGCTGCCTCGTTGGCCTCGGCGCCGGAGTTGGCGAAGATCGCGAAGTGCGGTTCCGGGTCGTCGAGTTCCCGCCGCATGATGCGATTCAGGGCGAGGGCGAGCTGGTTGGCGTCAGGGTGCAGGGAGAACTGCGCGTGCACCGGGGGCTGCGCCGCGAGCACCTTGACCGCGTGCTCAGTGATCTCCGGGTGGTTGTGCCCGAGCAGCAGGGAGCCGTAGCCGCCCGCGTAGTCCACGACGGGTACCTCGTGGCCGTCGGCGCCGCGCATGAAGAGGGTGTTCCGCTCGGCCCTGACATATTCGACGTCGAGTCCGGCGGATGCCAGGACGGCTCGCAAATGGGGCTCGGAAAGCTCGGAAATCTCAGACTGTTCAGACTGTTCAGACTGTTCGGACTGGGCGGATTCCACGTTCACTATCGCTCTCCCCTTGGTCGGCACCGCACCTCTGGCTCCGGTGACCCATGGTGGAGCCGGACGCGTAAACGACAGGTAACAGTCGGGTCATTGAGCTGGCACGCACGCCCGAAGACCCGGCGATTACTTGACGGTGATGGTTCGGAATATCTCTTCGACTAGCTTCGGAATTCGCTGGCGGCCCATAACCCATCGGGGCAGACCGGATGTTCACGATGGTCAAATCCAAAGAGGGTGACATGACTCCTGTAACCAGCACGATCGAACCCGCTGCCCCGCGAACCTCGCCCGCCCAGACGCTCGTTCCCGTACCGCCCGCCGCGCTGCGGGACACGATGTCCCGGTTCGCGACCGGAGTGGTGGTGCTCACGGTGGGCGGCGACGAGCCGCACGCCATGACGGCGAACGCGTTCAGCTCGGTGTCGCTCGACCCGCCGACCGTCCTGTGCTCCATAGCCCACAGCGCGGTCATGCACAGCGCCATCACCGCCAGCGGACGGTTCGGGGTGTCCATCCTGGGCGCGGGTCAGGAGCAGGTCGCGCGGCACTTCGCGGACAAGAAGCGCACCCTGGGCGCCGCCCAGTTCGACGGGATCGACTGGCGGCCGGGCGAGCACACCCGGGCGCCGCTGCTCTCGGGCTCGCTGGCATGGCTGGAGTGCGAGCTCAGCGACGCACACGAGTCCGGCGACCACACCATCTTCATCGGGGCTGTCCTGGGCACCGGGCACGGCAGCGACGAGCCCGGGCTGCTCTTTTTCGACGGGAAGTTCGGTTCACCCATTACCGACGGTTGGCAGCCCACGCGATGAATCAGACGAGGTTCCCGACAGGGCCCGTTCTCGGCCGCATTTCCCCAGAGATCTCTGACCCCTTGAGAGAGGACAGCAATGACTGACAGTGCCCTTGCCTCCGTATTGCAGGCAGTGCGGGACATCGTCCCCACCCTCCGAGAGAACGGCGAGGAGGCTGAGCGGAACCGGTGGATTCCGGAGGAGAACATCACCCTCCTGGATAAGGCCGGGGTATTCCGCATCGCGACTCCGCGCCGGTTCGGTGGACTCGATCTCTCCCTTCCCGAACAGGCCGAGGTGCTGCGGGAGATCAGCCGAGGCTGCGGCTCCACCGGCTGGGTCTCGATGGTGTGGGTGTCCTCCGCGGGCCTCGCGGCGCTCTACCCGGACCAGGCGCAGGAAGAGATCTACGCCGGCGGCTCGGTCCGTATCGCCGGTGGCTTCACTCCCACCGGAACCCTCACCCCCACCGAGGGCGGCTACCTTCTCAACGGCAGCTGGAAGTTCAACTCGGGCTGCCGCGCCGCTGACTGGAACATGTCCGCCGCCATCGTCGAGCGGCCCGACGGGACACATGACGAGGCCGTGGCCATCGTGCCCATGTCGGAGTACACGATCGCGGACGACTGGCACACCTCGTCGGCCTCCGCGACGGGCAGCTCGACCTCCACCGCCAGCGGCGTGTTCGTCCCCGAGCACCGCGTCATCAGCTACGAGGACGCGATCCTCAACACCACGCCGGGCCGGACCGACCAGGTCACACCTGGCCGTCAGTACGGACTGTTCACCTACATCATGGCGGAGTGCGCGGCCGCGTACCTCGGCGTCGCCAAGGGCGCGTACGAGCTGTTCCTGGAGCGGATTCCGGGTCGTGGCATCACGTACACCAACTGGACCGATCAGCGTCAGCACCCGCTGACCCAGGTCCAGACCGCCACGGCGGCGAACAAGATCTCCGCGGCAGCGGCCCTGCTCGACCGGGTGCTGAGCCTGCTCCAGCAGCGTGCCGACGCCGGCGAGCAGCCCACGCTCGACGAGAAGGCCGATGTCCGCGGCCAGACCGCGTACGCGGTGCAGCTGGCGAAGGAGGCGGTGGAGATCCTCTACACCGCGTCCGGGGCCACCGTGATCCAGCGCAGCGTTCCCATGCAGCGCTTCCACCGCGACGCCCAGGGGCTCGCTCAGCACGCCCTGCTGCTGCCCAGCACCAACCTCGAGGTCCAGGGGCGCGTCCTGCTCGGACTCGACGCGGACACCCCGTTCCTCTGAGCCGAGCGGCTTCCGCACATGTGGCCTGGGTGTGGCAGTCGCCGCACACAGGCCACATGTGGGTTACCGCCCCCTCACCACCGCTACCGCACCTATTCAGTGACCTATCCATCACAGGGGAGATCCATGGATAACCAAGGCGACACCACGTCAGGCATACCCGCGACCAAAGTCACCCGCCGCAGCGTGCTGAGGGCGGCGGGAACCGTCGCCGCCGTGGGTGCGCTGGGCGCCACGGGCGCTGTCAACGCCGCGGGCGCCGTCGCGGCGGGCGACCTCGCCGGTACTACGGAGGTGGGAGAGGAGGGTTCGTACGACGCGATCGTCATCGGCGCTGGATACGCCGGTGTGACGGCGGCGCGTGAGCTCAGGGCGCGCGGCAGGCGTCCGCTCATCATCGAGGCGCGTGACCGTATCGGCGGCCGCACCTGGACCCAGACGTTCGCCGGTCAGCGCATCGAGCTCGGCGCCAACTGGTTCTCGCCGAGCCAGGACCTGGTGATGAAGGAGCTCAAGCGGTACGGCTTCGGTCTGAGCCCCGAGGGCGTGGGACCGGACAAGGCCGTCTTCCCGGTCGAGCCCGGCAGGTACCAGGAGTTCGGCCTCGACGCCTTCACCCACTACGACAACCTGCTCGCTCGGGTCTTCGAGGGGACCAGGGACTACTTTCCCCGTCCGCTGGAGCCGCTGTACGCGGAGGACAAGATCCGCGCCATCGACGGCAAGTCGCTGAGCGACCGGATGGACGACCTGAAGCTGCCCGCGCGAGACCGGTTGTGGATCAGCGGCACCCTGTCCAACTACTCCGGCGGCAACAGCGCCGACGGCGCCCTCACCGCGCTCGCCCAGTGGTGGGCACTGCCAGGACACACCACCGAGGGCTGGCACTCGCTGATCGGTCAGGTCGCGGACGACGGCATGAAGGGCCTGCTTGAGGCGATGCTGGCCGATGCCAGGGCCCGCGTGATCTACCGGCAGCCCGTGGCGTACATCGCCGATGACGGCAGGCGCGTCACGGTCGTCACACGCACCGGTCGGATCTTCCGCGCTCCGGTCGCGGTCGTCGCCGTTCCCGCCAACGTCTGGAAGCACATCAGGTTCGCGCCCGGCCTGCCACCCATGCACGCCGAAGTAGCCGAACAGGGCAGCGGTGTCCCCAACGCCGCGAAGTTCTGGGCGCGGGTACGTGGCGACGTCGGCCGGGTCGTCGCGAACGGGGAGGAGGGCGCGCCGATCTCCGCACTGTTCTCCTACTACGACCTGGGGAACAGCGAGCAGCTCATGATCGGCTTCAGCGAGGACCCGTCGCTGGACGTCAGCGATCCCGCGCAGCTCAACCCGGTCGTACGCCGCATGCTGCCGAAGGCCGAGGTCGTTGACGTCAGGGCGCAGGACTGGGGCAAGGACGAGTTCGCCCGCGGTGGCTGGGCGCTGCGCCGCCCCGGCCAGCTGACCCGGCATCTGCCGGCGGTGCAGCGTCCCCATGGCCGTATCGCCTTCGCCAACGATGGCATCGCGTCCGGCTGGACCGGCTTCATCGACGGTGCGATCGAGACGGGCTTCCGGGCCGCCGAACAGGCAGCCGCGCTCGTGTGACCCACCGGCACAGCCGCCAGCGGCCCCGACGGGAACTTCCCGTCGGGGCCGCTGGCGTGGGCTCTGGCTCTGGCGCGGGCTCTGGCTCTGGCGTGGCTCTAGAGCTCTGGCGCGGGCTCTAACTCTGCGGGTACTGCACGCCCTGGCCGAGGCCACCGTCGACCGGCAGCTTCGTGCCCGTGGTGTACGTGGCGTCCACGGCGAGGAAGAGCGCCGCGCGGGCGATCTCCTCGACGGCTCCGTGCCGCTTCATCGGGGTGATCGTGTCACCGAGTTCCATGAAGCCGGCCTTCTCCGCGTCGCTCAGGCCCGGGACACCCATGCTCGGGGTATCAATGAAGCCCGGGCTCACGGCGTTCACGCGGATGTTGCGCGGCAGCAGCTCGGAGGCGAAGACCTGGGTGAAGGAGAACAGTGCCGCCTTCGAGCCGGAGTAGGCACTCATCCCCGGCGTGCCACCGGTGTCCGCCACCGAGCTGGTGAAGACGATGGAGCCACCGTCCTGGATCAGCGGAGCCAGCCGCTGAACCGCGAAGAACGCACCCTTGGTGTTCACGTTGAACTGCCGATCGAACGACTCCTCGGTGACCGCCGCGAAGGGCTCCAGGATCGCCGTGCCCGCGTTGATGAACAGGTGGTCGATCCGTCCGAGCTTGTCATCGACGATCTTGCCAAGCAGCTCGATGGCGTCGAGGCTCCCGGCGTCGGAGCGCACCACATGTGCGGCCGGGCCGAGTTCGGCCTTGGCCGCCTCGATGTTCTGCTCGTTGCGCCCGGTGACCAGGACCTCGGCGCCTCCGGCGAGCAGGGCCTTGGCGATCGCCAGACCCATGCCGTGCGTACCGCCCGTGATGACGGCCTTCTTGCCGCTGTAGTCGGCCATAGGAACTTCCTCCATGAGGGTGTGAACAGACCCGGTGCGTTCCGACCGGGTGGGTTTTCAGGGCCTGGCCTACCGAGCACCGACGGGGATGTCCGCTCCCAGAAGGACCGGGAGGCCGCGGTGCCCGTTGGAGACGAAGGACCCCAACGGCTCGATGGACTCGGCGGGTTGGGCCAAGCGCAGCCGCGGGAACCGGGCGAACAGCGCGGGCAGACCGATGGAGGCTTCCAGCCGCGCCAAAGGAGCGCCGACGCAGTGGTGGACACCATGGCCGAACGCGACATGCTCCCGTCGGGTGGCCCGTGTGACGTCGAACGCGTCGGCGGTGGCGCCATGGACACCCGGATCGCGCCCCGCCGCGGCGAACGACACCACGATCGGCTCCCCCTTGGCGATGGTGAGGTCGTCCAGCTCGATGTCCTCGACGGCGTACCGCATGGGGAGGTTCGCGAACGGGGCCTCCAAGCGGAGAACCTCCTCGATCGCGTCCTCCCAGGGAACGTCGCCGCCGAGCACCATGGCGAGCTGCTCCGGATGCCCGAGGAGGGCGTAGACCGCCTGGTCCAGCAGGTTGACGGTGGTTTCGTGGCCCGCGGTGAACATCAGCAGTACGGTGTCCACCAGTTCGCGCTCGCTGAGCCCCGCTCCACCGTCGTCGCGTACGGCGATGAGTTCGCTGGTCAGGTCATCCTCAGGCGACTCACGCTTGATGGCTACCAGAGCGTCGAGAAGCCGGTAGAGCTCCAGCTCGTTCGCCTTCGCCTGACCGGCGTCCGATGAGGTGTCCAGCATCCTGCTGACCGCCTTCAGCAGGTCGCCACGGATGCTGTCGGGGATGCCGAGCAGCTCCGAGATGACCTGAGTGGGCAGGGGGTAGGCGAACTCCTGGCGCAGGTCGACCGGTTGTCCGGGGGGCAGCGCGGCGATCCTGTCGAGGAGTTCCGTGGTGATCTCCTCGATGCGCGGCCGCAGTGCCGCGGAACGACGCGCGGTGAACGCCTTGGCCACCAGCTTGCGCAGCCGCCGATGGTCGGTGCCGTACGCCGTGATCATGTTGCGGTCTGACACCCACATGGCGAGCGGCCAGGTCTTGGCCAGTTCGCTCTCGCCGTTCTCCCACGCTGGCCAGTGCCGGTAGGTGTCACGGGACACGCGCGGGTCGATGAGCAGTTCCTTGAGCAGGACCTGATCGGTGACCCACCAGGTCACCACACCACCGGGGAGCTCTACTTGGGTGGCGCGTCCCCGCGCACGCAGCTGGGCGGCCTCTCCGTGGATATCACGGCCCGCGGTATCTATGGCGTAAGGGCAGGTCTCATCAGTCATACGGGGCTCCATGGTATTCCGCCGGATCATGGCTGCACGATGAGAAACGTACGTGGCGGTCATCTCGCTTCACCCACCGCGAGGTAATCGCGAGGTCACAGCCGAAACCCGGTGAATTACCGGCTCCGGCAAGGCCGGTATACCCGGCGAAGAACGGAGATCCCGATACCCCATAGGATTCGCCTGGATTACGTGGTGCACTTCTTGTATGACTGAAGAGGCGGCTACTGCGAAACCGATTCTGGTACTCGGCGGAAAGGGGAAAACCGGGAGTCGGGTCGTCGCTCAGCTCCAGGCGCGCGGGCTTGAGGTCCGGGCGGCCAGTCGGTCGAGTCCGACCCGGTTCGACTGGTTCGACGAGAGCACCTGGCCGGACGCCCTGGCGGGTGCCGGCGCGGTCTATCTCGTGGACATGGCCGATCAGCCAGTGGAGTGGGACCCCTCGTACTCGGTGCGCGCCTTCTGCCGACTGGCCAGGGCCAGCGGTGTCGGGCGCGTCGTCCTGCTACAGGCCCGCACCAACGAGGACGCGGGCGGCAAGTCGCTGACCGGCAGCGAGGACGAGGTCCGGGCGTCCGGCCTGGACTGGACGATTCTGCGGCCCAGTTGGTTCTTCCAGAACTTCGACGAGGGCATCCTCCTCGACGGCGTCCACGAGGGCGAGATCCGGCTGCCCGCTGGCGACGGACTCGAGCCGTTCATCGACTGCGCGGACGTGGCCGCGGTGGCGGTGGCCGCGCTCACCGAAGACGGCCACACGGGCCGGACCTACGAACTGTCCGGGCCCCGACTGATGTCGTTCGGCGACGCGGTCGCGGCGGTCGCCGGTCAGGCCGGGCGGGACATTCGCTATGTCGCGGTCTCGGCCGACGCGTACGTGGCCGAACTGGTCGCTCAGGGCGTGCCCGCCGATTACGCGCGGATGTGCGCCGACCTGTTCGGTCAGATCAGGGAAGGCAAGGGCGCCTACCTGTCGACCGGCGTCCAGGACGCCCTGGGGCGCGTACCCCGTGACTTCGCCGACTTCGCGAAGTCCGCGGGCGCTACCGGCGTCTGGGACGCGTAAGCACAACCATCCATCACCTGAGAAGGAGACAGCACCATGTCCGCTGAGACCGACCTGTACAGCCTGGAACTGACCGCCGACCCCGACGTGCAGAACGACGTGTTCCTCAAGGCCTTCAACTCGGGTGAGGGCGAGGCCTTCGACCGGCTCTACCGGGACGACGCCATCTCCAATCTCTCGGGCCAGCCGCTGACCGGCGCCGAGCGGACCCGCGCCATCAAGGAGATGCTGGCCAAGGGCCCGACGCTGAACTCGACGTTGAAGCACTCGTACACCGCGGGTGATGTGACCCTGATCGTGGTGGACTTCGAGTTGGGTCTGCCCGACGAGAACGGCGAGCTCATCCCCGTCAAGGGCCAGTGCACCGATGTCGTGCGCCGGGTCGAGGGCGACAGGTGGCTCATGGCCGTAGACCGTCCGGTCGCCGACGCCGCCGCGTGAGCGATTGAGTAACGAGAAGGCCGGGCCCCCCTCCGGGCCCGGCCTTCTCAGTGCCGCTGGCTCTTCTCAGTGCCTCAGGTTCCACACAGTGCTCGCGGCTACGCGGCCGGGCGGGGCTCCTCGCCGAACGGGTCGTCGATGGCGTACAGCCAGCTGCCGTCCTCCTGCTTGCGCAGCACGTCCAGGCCCACGCCCGTGACCTGCTCCCGGTTGCCGTCCTCGCCGGTTATCTCCATCTTCCAGTCCACCACCAGCAGCGTGGTGTCACCCGTCACGTACGCCTCCCGTACGACGGCGTCCATCTTCGGGCGCTGGTTGACGAGGAAGTCCTTGGTGTACGCGCGCCGCGCGTCGCCGGACAGCGGATTGCCGGGCTCCCAGACCGCGACGGCCTCCTCGGTGTAGTGACGCTCGACGGCCTCGGCGTCGCCCGCGTTCATGGCGATGACATAACTCTCGATGTGGTCCTCGATCTCGCGAGGCAGCACGACACTGTTCGAGTTACTGGTCATTACTCTGTTCCCTCCGATGGCCCAGGAATACATTCCGCGTCGAAGGTACCGGCGAGAGGAAACCCCCGGATCACCCTGAGGTAATCGCGGCACTCCGTGCGGCGAACACACCGCTGATTACCAGCACATGGTCACTCACTGGGGGTCGAATACCTGTCCGGTCGTACAGTCGAATGCGAAAGCAAGAGCGGCATTCTTGAATCCGGAGCAGGACGCAGTCAGGGAAAGGGAATCCGTAAGTGATGACGACCGAGCACGACATCATGGCAACCGGCGGGTCCGTAGCGGAGAGCGAGCCGATCGCTGTCATCGGTATGTCGTGCCGGCTGCCCGGCGCGTCCGGCCCCGCCGCGTTCTGGCAGCTGCTGACCGACGGGTCGAGCGCCATCACCGAGGCCCCGCCCGGCCGTTGGGGCGACAGCGAAGCCGAGACAGGGCGGCCCGTACGGGGCGGGTTCCTGGGCGACGCGGACGCGTTCGACGCGGCGTTCTTCGGGATCTCGCCGCGCGAGGCGGCCGCGATGGACCCGCAGCAGCGGCTGGTCCTGGAGCTGGCGTGGGAGGCGCTGGAGGACGGCGGGATCGTTCCGGCCACCCTGCGCGGCAGCCGGACCGCCGTGTTCGTCGGCACCCTGCGCGACGACTACACCAACCTGCTGTACCTGCACGGCACGGACGCGGTCACCCAGCACACCATGACGGGCGTCAACCGCGGGATCATCGCCAACCGCGTCTCGTACTACCTGGGGCTGCGAGGGCCGAGCCTGACCGTCGACGCCGCCCAGTCGTCCTCACTCGTCGCCGTCCACCTCGCCTGCGAGAGCCTGCGCGGCGGCGAGTCCACGACGGCCGTCGCCGCGGGCGTGAACCTCAACCTGCTGGCCGAGAACGTCGTCACGGAGTCCCGCTTCGGCGCGCTGTCCCCCGATGGCACGACGTACACCTTCGACGCCCGCGCCAACGGCTTCGTACCGGGTGAGGGAAGCGCGGTCGTCGTCCTCAAGCCGCTGGCGCGGGCGCAGGCGGACGGCGACCGGATCTACGGAGTGATCCGCGGCAGCGCGGTCAACAACGACGGCGCCACGGACGGGCTTACGGTACCGAGCGCGAGCGCTCAGGAAGCGGTGCTCCGCGAGGCGTACCAGCGCGCGGGGATCTCCGCCGACCAGGTGCAGTACGTGGAACTGCACGGCACCGGAACCCCGGTCGGCGACCCCGTCGAGGCCGCCGCGCTGGGCGCCGCGCTCGGTGCGGACCGGACGGACGGGGCCCGTCTTCGGGTCGGTTCCGTGAAGACCAACATCGGGCATCTGGAGGGCGCGGCCGGTATCGCCGGGCTGGTCAAGGCGCTGCTCAGCGTCCACCACCGCCAGTTGCCACCGAGCCTGAACTTCGCCGAGCCGCACCCGGGCATTCCGCTCGCCGAGCTGGGGCTTGACGTACAGCGGGAACTGACGGACTGGCCGCGCGAGGACGGGCCGCTGGTCGCGGGCGTCAGCTCCTTCGGGATGGGCGGCACCAACTGCCATGTGGTGGTGAGCGAGCCACCGACCCGAGGCGTGAGCCAGGACGCGGGCGCGCCGGGCGCCGTCCCGGCCGTGCTGCCCTGGGTCGTCTCCGGGCGTACCGAGGCCGCGCTGCGCGCCCAGGCCGAGCGGCTGCACGCGTTCGCCGCCGCGCACCCGGAGCAGTCCGCGCGGGAGACCGGCCGGGCGCTGGCGACCCGGCGTACGGTCTTCGACCAGCGCGCGGTCGTCGTCGCCGAGGAACCGGGCGGCCTGCTGGCCGGGCTGGCCGCGCTGGGCTCCGGCTCCCCGGCCGCTGGCCTGGTGACCGGGGGCGTGCGGCCCGGCGGTCTCGGCTTCCTGTTCACCGGACAGGGCGCCCAGCGGGTCGGCATGGGGCGGGAACTGCACGCGGCGTTCCCGGTGTTCGCCGCCGCCTTCGACGAGGTCGCCGCCGCGCTGGATCCGCTCCTTGACCGGCCGCTCGCGGAGGTGATCGGCGACGGCGGGGAGCTGGACCGCACCGGCTACACCCAGCCCGCGCTGTTCGCCGTCGAGGTCGCGCTGTTCCGGCTCTTCGCGGCGTGGGGCGTGCGCCCCGACTTCCTGGCGGGTCACTCCATCGGTGAGCTCGCCGCCGCCCATGTCGCCGGGGTCCTTTCGCTGGCTGACGCGGCGAAGCTGGTGGCCGCGCGGGCCCGGCTGATGCAGGCCCTGCCCGAGGGCGGGGCGATGATCGCCGTACAGGCCACCGAGGACGAGGTGCTGCCGCTGCTGGCCGGGCGCGAGGGGCGGGTCGCCCTCGCCGCCGTGAACGGGCCCACCGCCGTGGTGCTCTCCGGCGACGCGGACGCGGCCCAGGAGGTGGCGACCGAGCTGGAGGCGACGGGCCGCAAGACCAAGCGGCTCACCGTCAGCCACGCCTTCCACTCCCCCCACATGGACGCGATGCTCGACGCGTTCCGTACCGTCGCCGAGGCGCTCGACTACCAGGCGCCGGTGGTCCCGGTCGTCTCCACGGTCACGGGTGAGCGCGCCAGCGCCGAGCAGCTCACCTCGCCCGAGTACTGGGTGGAGCAGGTGCGCCGCCCGGTGCGCTTCCTCGACGCCGTACGCACCCTGGAGGCCGCGGGCGCCAGCACGCTCGTCGAACTGGGCCCGGACGGTGTGCTGTCCGCCCTGGCCCGCGATGCCGCGACGGACTCCGGCGCGCTGGCGGCCGTACCGGCCCTGCGGGCCGGGCGGCCTGAGGCGCAGAGCGCGCTGACCGCGCTGGCGACCGCGTTCGTCCGGGGCGCCGACGTCGACTGGGCCGCTGTGTACGGGCCCGATGACCCCGGCGCCGCCCCGGCCGAGCTGCCCACGTACGCCTTCCAGCGGCAGCGCTACTGGTTCGACGCCACGGCCCGCCGCGCGCCCCGCGAGCCGCTCACGGACGACTCGCCCGTCGAGCGGCCGGCCGCCGCGCCGCGGGGTGACCTCGGCAGGCGGCTCACCACCCTGTCCGGGGCCGAACGCACCCGTGCGGTCACCGAGTTGGTGCACACCCACATCGCCGCCGTGCTGGAGTACCCGCCGGGCGAGCGGATACCGGAGCGCACCCCGTTCAAGGAGCTGGGCTTCAGCTCGCTGATGTCCACCGAACTGCGCGGCACACTGGCCGACGCGACCGGGCTGCGGCTGCCCAGCGGGCTGCTCTTCGACCATCCCACACCGCACGAACTGAGCGCGTTCATCGAGGCGGAACTCCTCGGCGCCGCCGATGAACCGGCCGACGAGACGGCGGGGCGGGCCGAGGACGGCGAACCCATCGCCATCGTCGGCATGGCCTGCCGCTTCCCCGGCGGGGTGTCCTCGCCCGATGAGCTGTGGCGGCTGGTCGCCGAGGGTGGCGACGCCGTCTCCGGCTTCCCCGTCAACCGTGGCTGGGACCCGGACCTGTACGACGCGGACCCCGACCGGCCCGGCAGGAGCGCGGTACGGCACGGCGGATTCCTGCACGACGCGGGCGAGTTCGACGCCGCGTTCTTCGGGATCTCGCCGCGCGAGGCACTGGCCATGGACCCGCAGCAGCGGCTGCTCCTGGAAAGCGCCTGGGAGGCCGTGGAGCGCGCGGGCATCGACCCGCACACCCTGCGCGGCAGCCGTACCGGCGTCTTCGTCGGGGCGACCGCCCTGGAGTACGGGCCGCGCATGGACGACGCCCCCGAGTCCGTCCAGGGCAGCGTCCTGACGGGATCCACGACCAGCGTCATGTCCGGCCGTATCGCCTACCAACTGGGCCTGCTGGGCCCGGCGGTGACCGCCGACACCGCCTGTTCGTCGTCGCTGGTGGCGCTGCATCTGGCGATACGGTCGCTGCGCTCGGGTGAGACGAACATGGCCCTGGCGGGCGGCGCCACGGTGATGTCATCGCCCGGCATGTTCGTGGAGTTCTCGCGGCAGCGCGGCCTGGCCCCCGACGGCCGCTGCAAGTCCTTCGCCGCGGACGCGGACGGCACCGGGTGGGGCGAGGGCGTGGGCCTGCTGCTCGTGGAGCGGCTCTCCGACGCCGAGCGCAACGGGCACCAGGTGCTCGCCGTGATCCGGGGTTCCGCCATCAACCAGGACGGCGCGAGCAACGGCCTGACCGCACCCAACGGCCGCTCCCAGCAGGCGGTCATCCGGCAGGCGCTGGCCGACTCCGGGCTCACGGCGGCGGACGTGGACGCCGTGGAGGCGCACGGCACCGGCACCCGGCTCGGCGACCCGATCGAGGCGGACGCGCTGCTGGCCACCTACGGCGCCGCGCGCGGCGACGAACGCCCGCTGTACCTGGGCTCGCTGAAGTCCAATATCGGGCACGCCCAGGCCGCCGCGGGCGTCGGCGGCGTCATCAAGATGGTGCAGGCCATCCGGCACGGCGTCCTGCCCAGGACCCTGCACGCCGACGCGCCGTCCCCGCACATCGACTGGGACTCCGGCACCCTCGCCCTGCTCGCCGAGGCCCGCGACTGGCCCGAGACGGACCGCCCACGCCGTGCCGCCGTGTCGTCCTTCGGGATCAGCGGCACCAACGCCCACCTGGTCATCGAGCAGGCCCCGGCCGCCTCGCCCGCCCCGCACTCCGACGCCGCGCCCGCCCCCGCCCCGCGCATCCCCCGGCCGTGGGTGCTCTCCGCCCGCGACGAGCCCGCGCTGCGCGCCCAGGCCCAGCGGCTCGGGGCGTACGTCGATGGCTGGGCCGATGACGCGTCGCTGGACGGCGTCGGGTCCCTGGACGGCGTCGGGCACGCGCTGGCCACCACCCGTACCGCCTTCGAGCGGCGCGCGGTCGTGCTCGGCTCCGACCTGACCGCGTTCCGTACCGCACTCGACGCGCTCGCCACCGGGTCCGACGCGCCCGGTGTCCACCTGGGCAACGCGGCCACCGCGGGCCGTACCGCCTTCCTGTTCACCGGGCAGGGCGCCCAGCGCGCCGCCATGGGCCGCGAACTGTACGCGGCACACCCGGTGTTCGCCGCCGCCCTGGACCAGGTGCTCGCCGCCTTCGACGGGCTGCTCGACCGGCCGCTGCGCGAGGTGCTGTTCGCCCCCGAGGGCACCGAGATCGCCGAGGAGCTGCACCGCACCACGTACACCCAGCCCGCGCTGTTCGCCGTCGAGGTCGCGCTGCTGAGGCTCCTGGAGCACCATGGCATGGTCCCCGACCTGCTGGCCGGGCACTCCATCGGTGAGCTCGCCGCCGCGCACGCCGCCGGTGTGCTGTCGCTGCCCGACGCCGCGCGGCTGGTCGCGGCCCGCGGCCGCCTGATGCAGGCGGCGCCCTCGGGCGGCGCGATGATCGCCATCGAGGCCGAGGAAGCCGAGATCGCGGAGTCGCTGGCCGGACACGCGGCCGAGGTGTCGATCGCCGCGGTCAACGACGCCCGGTCCGTGGTGATCTCGGGCGACGCGGACGCGGTCGAGCGGATCGCCGGGAGCTGGCGCGAGCAGGGGCGGCGCGTCCACCGGCTCACGGTGAGCCACGCCTTCCACTCGCCGCACATGGACGGCATCCTCGACGCGTTCCGCGAGGTGGCGGCGGGCCTGGAGTTCCACGCTCCGCGCATCCCGATCGTCTCGACCGTGACCGGCGAGATCGCGAGCACCGAACAGCTCACCTCACCCGACTACTGGACCCGGCAGATCCGCGAGGCCGTACGGTTCGCGGACGCGGCACGGGAGTTGGCCGCGCAGGGCGCGACCGTCCTGGTCGAGGTCGGCCCGGACGCCGTACTCACGTCGCTCGCCCGGCGCACCCTGGAGGACGCCGCCGTCACGGCCGTGCCGCTGATGCGCGCGGGCCGCCCGGAGGGCGACACCTTCGCGGCGGGCATCGCCCAGGCGTACGCCGACGGGGCGCCGTTGCGCGCGGAGTCCTTCTTCCCTGGCGCTGGCGCGGGCGCTGGTGCGGCTCCGGTCGCGCTGCCCACGTACGCCTTCCAGCGTGAGCACTTCTGGCTGGCGGCCCGGCCGCGTACCGACGCGCGCAGCCTCGGTCTGGACGCGGCCCGGCATCCGCTGCTGACCACAGTGGTGGAGCTCGCCGACCGTGAGGAGGCGCTGCTCACCACCCGCATCTCCCGCGCGGAGCACGGCTGGCTGGCGGATCACGCCATCGTCGGTACGGTGCTGGTCCCGGCCACCGCGTTCCTGGAGCTCGCCGTGGCGGCCGGGGATCACCTCGGTGTCCCGCAGGTGGCGGAGCTGACGCTTGAGGCACCGCTGCCGCTGCCACAGGACACGGCTGTGCGGGTCCAAGTGGCGGTCGGCGCCCCGGCCGCCGGTGGTCACCGGCCGTTCACGGTGCACGCCCGCCCGGACGGCGACGACCGTACGGGCCAGTCGTGGACCCGGCACGCCACGGGCGCCCTGGCTCCCGAGGCGGCAGCGGGGCCGACGGCCGTACCGGATGCCGAGTGGCCTCCGGCTGGCGCGGTCGCGGCCGTGGTCGCGGAGGATCTCGACGCGGTGTACGCGCGGCTCGCGGATCTCGGCTATGACTATGGTCCCGCTTTCCAGGGCCTGAGCTCCGTCTGGCGGCAGGGCGCCGATGTCCTCGCCGAGGTCCGGCTGCCCGAGGCGCTGCACGAGAGTGCCGGGGCGTACGGAGTGCACCCGGCGCTGCTTGACGCGGTGCTGCACCCGCTGGTCCTGGACGCGGCGGGGGCTGGTGACGACGCCGACTCCGGCGAGAACACCGGCGCGGCCGACCGTATCCGGCTGCCGTTCAGCTGGAGCGGCGTGACCCTGTATGCCACGGGCGCCACCGCGCTCCGGGTCCGTATCTCGCCCACCGGTACCGACACGGTGTCGCTCACTCTCACCGACGGCACCGGCGCGCCGGTCGCCGACGTCGAGTCGCTCACCCTGCGCCCGGTCGCCAAGGACCGGCTCGCCGCGCCCGCGCCCGGAGCCGACGCGCTGTTCACCGTGGAGTGGCCGCGGGTCACGGCGGCGGACCCGGACACCGCGCTGGTGTGGGCCGAGGTGACGCCCGGCGAGCCGCTCGCCTCGGCGGCGCCCGGCGCGAACGGCGCGGGCACTACGGGCGGCGCGGACGTCGTGGTCGTACGGGCCGATCTGGTCGGGTCCGCGGCGACGCCGCGTCCGGCGCCGGGCGCCGTCGCCCAGCAGGTGCTGGCACTGGTCCAGGAGTGGCTGGCTGACGAGCGGTTCGCCGACGCGACCCTGGTCCTGGTCACCGCGAACGCGGTCGCCACCACGCCCACCCAGGACGTGGATCTCACCACCGCCGCGGTCTGGGGGCTGATCCGCTCGGCGCAGTCCGAGCACCCCGGCCGTATGGTCCTCATCGACCTCGATGGCTCGGAGACGGCGGCGGCCCTGCTGCCAGCCGCCCTCGCCACCGAGGAGCCGCAGCTCGCCGTGCGCGACGGCCAGCTGCACGTGCCCCGGCTCGCCCGCTCCCCCCGGGCGGCCGGGGCGCCCACCCGCACCCTCGATCCGGACGGCACCGTACTGATCACCGGCGGCACCGGTGGCCTGGGCGCGCTGTTCGCCCGCCACCTGGTGACCGAGTACGGCGTGCGGCATCTGCTGCTGAGCAGCCGCCGTGGCCCGGACACGCCGGGCGCCGCCGAGCTGGCGGCCGAACTCGGGGCGCTGGGCGCCGACGTGACCATCGCGGCCGCCGACGCCGCCGACCGGGAGGCGCTGACAGCGCTGCTGGCCGGTGTCCCGACGAACCGCCCGCTGACGGCGATCGTGCACACGGCGGGCGTCCTGGACGACGCGACCGTCGAGTCGCTCACCGAGGGGCAGTTGGCGGACGTCCTGCGGCCCAAGGCGGACGCGGCGCTGCTGCTGCACGAGCTGACCCACGACCTGGGCTTGGGTCTGGGCATGGATCAGAGCCTGTCGGCCTTCGTCCTCTTCTCGTCGGTGTCCGGCATCACCGGTACCGCCGGGCAGGCCAACTACGCGGCCGCCAACACCTACTTGGACGCGCTCGCCCAGCACCGCCGGGCGCTCGGGCTGCCCGCGACCTCCCTCGCCTGGGGTCTGTGGGACGCCAGCCACGGCATGGGCGCGGGCCTCACCGACGCCGACCTCGCCCGCTGGGCGCGGGCCGGGATGACCCCGCTCACCCCGGACGAGGGGCTCGCCCTGTTCGACGCGGCCCTGTCCGGCGACGAGCCGCTGCTGATCCCGGCACAGCTTGACCCGGCCGCCGCGGCGGCGGGTGCTTCGCCCGGCGCCGAGCAGGTGCCCGCCCTGTACCGCGGCCTGGTGCGCGCCAAGCCACGCCGAGCCGCGCGGGCCGGGGCGGGCGCGGGCGAGGAGTCCGGTTGGGTACGGCAGGTCGCCGCGCTCCCCGAGGCCAAGCGCAAGGACGCCGTCCTGGACCTGGTCCGCTCCACGGTCGCCGCCGTACTGGGGCACTCGGGCGCGGCCGCCGTCGACCCCGAGCGGGCCTTCAACGACATCGGCTTCGACTCGATGGCCGGGGTCGACCTGCGCAACCGCCTGGGCGCGGCCACCGGCCTGCGGCTGCCCGCCACGGCGGTCTTCGACCACCCGACGCCGATGGCCCTGGTGACGTATCTGCTCTCCCGGATCGGCACCCAGCAGGCTCCGGCCACCGTCACCCCGGGCAGGGCCCGCCCCAAGGGCACCCTGGACGAGCCGATCGCGATCGTCGGCATGGCCTGCCGCTTCCCCGGCGGGGTCTCCTCGCCCGATGACCTGTGGCGGCTGGTGTCCGAAGGGACGGACGCGGTCAGCGAGTTCCCGTCCAACCGTGGCTGGGACCTGGAGCGGCTCTACGACCCGGACCCGGACCACACCGGCACCTCGTACACCCGCGAAGGCGGATTCCTGCACCAAGCAGACCTGTTCGACCGGGAGTTCTTCGGGATGTCGCCGCGCGAGGCGACCGCGACCGACCCGCAGCAGCGGCTGCTCCTGGAGACCGCGTGGGAGACGTTCGAGAGCGCGGGGATCGATCCGGCGCTGCTGCGCGGCAGCAACGCGGGCGTCTTCACCGGCGCCATGTACGACGACTACGCGTCCCGACTCGCCGCGTCACCCGAGGAGTTCGAGGGCTTTCTGCTGGCGGGCAACCTCTCCAGCGTGCTGTCCGGCCGCCTGTCCTACACGTACGGACTGGAGGGCCCGGCGGTGACGGTGGACACGGCGTGTTCGTCGTCGCTGGTGGCCATGCACCTGGCCGCGAACGCCCTGCGCTCGGGTGAATGCGACCTGGCGCTGGCGGGTGGGGTCACCGTGATGAACGGGCCGCACACCTTCGTCGAGTTCTCGCGGCAGCGCGGGTTGTCGGCGGACGGGCGGTGCAAGTCGTTCTCGGAGCACGCGGACGGTACCGGATGGGCCGAAGGCGTCGGCCTGCTCCTGGTCGAGCGCCTCTCCGACGCCCAGCGCAACGGCCACCACATCCTCGCCGTCATGCGCGGCTCCGCCGTCAACCAGGACGGCGCCAGCAACGGCCTCACCGCCCCCAACGGCCCCTCCCAAGAACGAGTCATCCGCCAAGCCCTCGCCAACGCCAACCTCACCACCACCGACATCGACGCCGTCGAAGCACACGGCACCGGCACCACCCTCGGCGACCCCATCGAAGCCCAAGCCCTCCTCGCCACCTACGGCACCAACCGCGACCCCCACCACCCCCTCTACCTCGGCTCCCTCAAATCCAACATCGGCCACGCCCAAGCCGCAGCCGGAGTCGGCGGCATCATCAAAATGATCCAAGCCATACGACACGGCACCCTCCCCAAAACCCTCCACGCCGACCACCCCTCCACCCACATCGACTGGGA
>NZ_WHOM01000049.1 GCF_009739465.1 Streptomyces apocyni | reverse complement strand
CGCCACGCCCAAGGCCTGCCCGCCCAATCCCTCGCCTGGGGACTCTGGAACCAGACCAGCACCATCAGCGGACAACTCGACGACACGGACCTGCGCCGACTGGCCCGCCTAGGCCTGCTGCCGCTGTCGGCCACCGAAGCCCTCAACCTGTTCGACGCGGCCGCGACAACCGGTGAACCCGTGCTGGCCGTCTCCCGCCTCGACAGCGGCGCCCTACGCAGGCAGGGCGACGGCGTGCAGCCGCTGCTGCGCGGTCTCGCCCCCTCCTCGTCGCGGCGCTCCGCGTCGGCAGGCGCGGGAGCGGGAGCGGCCCAGGGCGCCGGTGGACCCTCGCTGGCCGAGCGGCTGGGCGCCCTGTCCGAGGCGGAGCGGGAGGAGGCGTTGACCGATCTCGTACGGACCCAGGTCGCCGGAGTACTCGGTCACAGCGACCCCAGCACCATCGACGCACAACGCGCCTTCCAAGAACTCGGATTCGACTCCCTCACCGCCGTCGAACTCCGCAACCAACTCAACAACACCACCGGCCTCCGCCTACCCACCACCCTCATCTTCGACCACCCCAACCCCACCGCACTCGCCACGTATCTGCGCAGTCAGATCGCCATCGACGAGGTGTCAGCCGCCGACCCGGTCCTTAACGAACTTGGCAGGCTCAAGGCCTCCATCCGTGACGCGTCGTCGGACTCTCAGGCGTACGACCTGATCACCGCGCAGCTACGGGAGTTGCTGGACATCGCCGCGACGGCGGGCGGTGCGGCGGCCGATGGCGCCGAGGACGACAGCGAGAACGACGGCGAGGACCTGGACTCCGCGAGTGACGAGGAACTGTTCGCGCTCGTCAACGAGCTCGACTGACCCGCACCCGTACTCGCACGGGCACAGGCACAGGCATACGCACACGCACACGCACACGCACACGCAGGCAGCGTTCGAGCCACGCAACGAAACCACCATCCATCACGAGCCACATCACGTCGGGGAGCTGAGATCACCGTGGCGAAAGAGCAAGAACTCCGGGACTACCTCAAGAAGGCCATCGCCGACGCGCGAGACGCGCGCAAGCGGCTGCGTGAGGTGGAGGACAAGGCGCAGGAGCCGATCGCGATCGTCGGCATGGCCTGCCGCTACCCCGGCGGGGTCTCCTCGCCCGATGACCTGTGGCGCCTGGTGTCCGAAGGAACGGACGCCGTCAGCGAGTTCCCCTCCAACCGAGGCTGGGACCTGGAGCGGCTCTACGATTCCGACCCGGAGACGGCGGGCACCTCGTACACCCGCGAGGGCGGATTCCTGCACGACGCGGACCAGTTCGACCCCGAGTTCTTCGGGATGTCGCCGCGTGAGGCGCTGGCCGTAGACCCGCAGCAGCGGCTGCTCCTGGAGGCCACCTGGGAGGCGTTCGAGGGGGCGGGGATGGACCCGGCCACGCTGCGCGGCAGCCGTACCGGCATCTTCACCGGGCTGATGTACAACGACTACGGCTCACGGCCCCAGCTGCCCGCCGAGGGCAATGAGGGATATCTGTTCAGCGGTAGCGCGGGCAGCATCGCCTCGGGCCGCCTGGCGTACACCTTCGGGCTCGAAGGCCCTACGGTCACGGTGGACACGGCGTGTTCGTCGTCGCTGGTGGCCATGCACCTGGCCGCGAACGCCCTGCGCTCGGGTGAATGCGATCTCGCGCTCGCGGGTGGTGCGGCGGTGATGTCGACGCCGACCGCGTTCATCGAGTTCTCGCGGCTGCGTGGGTTGTCGGCGGACGGGCGGTGCAAGTCGTTCTCAGAGCACGCGGACGGTACCGGATGGGCCGAGGGCGTCGGCCTGCTCCTCGTCGAGCGCCTCTCCGACGCCCAGCGCAACGGCCACCACATCCTCGCCGTCATGCGCGGCTCCGCCGTCAACCAGGACGGCGCCAGCAACGGCCTCACCGCCCCCAACGGCCCCTCCCAAGAACGAGTCATCCGCCAAGCCCTCGCCAACGCCAACCTCACCACCACCGACATCGACGCCGTCGAAGCACACGGCACCGGCACCACCCTCGGCGACCCCATCGAAGCCCAAGCCCTCCTCGCCACCTACGGCACCAACCGCGACCCCCACCACCCCCTCTACCTCGGCTCCCTCAAATCCAACATCGGCCACGCCCAAGCCGCAGCCGGAGTCGGCGGCATCATCAAAATGATCCAAGCCATACGACACGGCACCCTCCCCAAAACCCTCCACGCCGACCACCCCTCCACCCACATCGACTGGGA
>NZ_WHOM01000048.1 GCF_009739465.1 Streptomyces apocyni | reverse complement strand
CGGGAGGCCGAGGCCGCCCGGAGCAGGCTCGCCCCGGAGGCCGGGGCGATGGTGCAGGCCGTGTGGTTCGACGCGGGACCCCATGCCCCCGGCAAGCTCCTCCTTGTCGTCCACCACCTGGTGGTGGACGGTGTGTCCTGGCGCATCCTGCTCCCTGACCTGGCCGCCGCCTGGGCAGGAGGGGGCCAAGGCGCCTTGGAGCCGGTGGGTACCTCCTTCCGCCGCTGGGCCCAGCAACTGACCACCCTCGCCCAGCAGCAGAACCAGCTCGACGAACTCGCGCTGTGGACCGGGATGCTGTCCGCGCCCGACCCGCTGCTGACCGGGCGTCCCCTCGACCCGGCACGCGACACCGCCAGCACCGCCCGCAGTCTCACCCTGACGCTGGACCGTGACACGACTCAGGCGTTGCTCACCGCTGTCCCCGCCGCGTTCCACGCGGGTGTCAACGACGTCCTGCTCACCGGCCTCGCCCTCGCCGTCAACCAGTGGCGGCGTGTGAGGGGCGTAGACGCGTCCGACGTCCTGCTCGATCTCGAAGGGCACGGCCGTGAGGATCTGCTGCCCGGGGTGGATCTGTCCCGGACCGTGGGCTGGTTCACCGCCGCCCACCCGGTCCGCCTCGCCCCCGGCACCACTGACAGCCCCGGACACGCGTTGAAGCGAGTGAAGGAGCAGCTGCGCGCGATTCCCGACCACGGCATCGGCTACGGGCTGCTGCGCCACCTCAACCCCGACACCAGCCGTACCCTCGCCGCACTCCCCACCCCGCAGATCGGCTTCAACTACCTCGGCCGATTCACCGCACCCACCAACCAAGACTGGTCAGTGGACGCCTCGGCAGGCGCCCTGTCCGGTGGTGACGACGCCGCCCTGGCGCTCGCGCACGCCGTCGAGGTGAACGCGTACACCCAGGACCAGGAGGAGGGTTCCCAGCTCACGGCCGTGTGGTCATGGGCGTCGGGTCTGCTCTCGGAGGCCGACGCCCAGGAGTTGGGCGAGGCGTGGTTCGCGGCGCTGAAGTCGCTCGTCGCACACACCGCCGAACCGGGCGCGGGCGGCCGCACCCCCTCCGACCTGCCCCTGGTCGACCTCGATCAGAACCACATCGACCTCCTGGAAACCACCCACCCCCACATCCAAGACGTCCTCCCCCTCACACCCCTCCAAGAAGGACTGCTGTTCCACGCCCAGTTCGACGACGAGGCACCCGACGTCTACACCGTCCAGTTCACCTTCGACCTGGAAGGGCCGCTCGACATCGACGTCCTGCGGTCGGCCGCCGGGGCGCTGCTGGAGCGGCACCCGAACCTGCGCGCGGGATTCCACCGCGCCGGTCTTGACCGGCCGGTCCAGATCATCCCGGCCGGGGTGACCCTGCCCTGGAGTGAGGTGGACCTGTCCGCGCTGGACGACGACGCGCGCACGGCGGAGCTGGCACGGCTGCTGGACGAGGACCGGGGCCGCCGCTTCGACGTGGCCGCGCCGCCGCTGCTCCGGTTCACGCTGGTGCGCCTGGGCGCGGAGCGCCACCAGCTCGTCCTGACGAACCACCACATCCTGTTGGACGGTTGGTCCACGGCGCTGCTGGCCAAGGAGCTCTTCGAGAGGTACGAGGCCGAGGGCGCCCCGGGCCCGTCCCCCGCCGCCCGGTACGCCGACTACCTCGCCTGGCTGGCCCGGCAGGACCAGGCGGCGGCGGAGACCGCCTGGCGGGATGCCCTGGCAGGGCTGGACGAGCCCACGCTGCTGATGCCGGCGGCAGGCGAAGGGGACGAGCCGGGCACGCCGCCCGCCGAGCTGTCCGTTGACCTGTCGGCCCCGCTCACGCAGGCGCTGACCGCTGCCGCCCGGTCCCGCGGTCTGACGCTGAGCACGCTGGTGCAGGGCTCCTGGGCCTTGCTGCTCAGCCGTCTGACCGGCCGCGACGACGTGGTCTTCGGCACGACCGTCTCGGGCCGTCCGCCGGAGCTGGCGGGCGTGGAGCAGATGGTCGGCCTCTTCATCAACACGCTGCCGGTGCGCGTACGCCTGGACCCCGCGGAGCCGCTGGTCGACGCCCTGGCCCGGTTCCAGGACGAGCAGTCACGGCTGATGGCGCACCAGCACATCGGGCTGGCCGACGTACAGCGGCTGGCCGGGGGCGGCGAACTGTTCGACACCCTCGCCGTCTTCGAGAACTACCCGATCGACCCGCGTACTCTCCAGACCTCCGCCTCGCCGCTGCGCGTGGTCGGCGTGGACGGGCACGACGCGACGCACTACCCGGTGACGCTGCTCGCCATTCCCGGTGAGCGCATGCAGCTGCGGCTCGGCTACCGCAGCGATGTCGTCGACGGAGAGCGGGCCGCGACGCTGCTGCGCCGCCTGACCGGGCTGCTGGAGACGGTGACCGCGGACCTCGACCAGCTCACCGGGCGGATCACCGTGCTGTCGCCCGAGGAGCGCCGGATGCTCGGGGAGTGGAACGCCACCTCCAGGCCACTGGCCGAAACCGATCTGGCCGCGGCGTTCGAGGCGCAGGCGGACCGTACGCCGGACGCGACCGCGGTGGTGTACGAGGACACCTCGCTTTCGTACGCCGAACTGGACGCGCGAGCCAACCGGTTGGCCCATGCGCTGATCGAGCGGGGGGCCGGGCCCGAGCGGTTCGTCGCGCTGGCGGTGCCGCGCTCGGCGGAGATGATCGTCGCCGCACTGGCGATCCTGAAGTCCGGTGCCGCCTATCTGCCGGTGGACCCGAACTACCCGGCGGAGCGCATCGCCTACCTCCTCGCCGACGCGCGGCCCGCCCTGGTCATCACCACCGACGCGGTGCGCGAGACCCTGCCCGCGGACGGCGACGGCGACGGCGACGGCGACGGCAGGGTGCTGGTGCTTGACGCGCCCGGCTCACGGCCTGGGCCGGAGAGTGGCCCTGCCCACCGGCCGACGGACCGTGACCGCATGACTCTGCTGCTGCCGCAGCACCCGGCGTACGTGATCCACACCTCGGGTTCGACGGGGCAGCCGAAGGGCGTGGTCATCCCCCACCGGGGAGCGGTGGACCTCGCCGCGTGGGCGGGCCGCGAGATCGGTGGGCCGGCCCTGTCGCGGGTGCTCGCCGCCACCTCGCTCAACTTCGACGTGTCCGTCTTCGAGGTGTTCGGCCCGCTGCTGTGCGGCGGGAGCATCGAGGTCGTACGCGACCTGCTGTCGCTCACCGAGGCCCGGTACGAGGGGTGGTCGGGCAGCCTGATCAGCGCGGTGCCCTCGGCCTTCGCGCAGTTGCTCGGCCAAGGGAACGTGACGGCACGCGCGGAGACGGTGGTGCTGGCGGGCGAGGCGCTGTCGGCGCAGGCGGTCGCCGACATCCGTGCCGCCATGCCGTCGTGCCGGGTGGCGAACATCTACGGTCCGACGGAGGCCATCGTCTACTCCACGGCCTGGTTCGCCGACGGCGGTGCCGTGGCGGGTACGCCGCCGATCGGCCGGCCGATCACCAACCGGCGGGCCTACGTGCTGGACGGCGGGCTGCGTCCGGTGCCGCCGGGCGTACCCGGCGAGCTGTACATCGCCGGGGCCGGGCTGGCGCGCGGCTATCTGAACCGTGCGGGCCTGACCGCCGAACGCTTCGTCGCCGACCCCTACGGGGCGCCGGGCGAGCGGATGTACCGTACCGGCGACCTGGTCCGCTGGGAGTCGGACGGGAACATCGCGTACCTGGGCCGCACCGACCACCAGGTCAAGGTCCGCGGATTCCGGATCGAACTGGGCGAGATCGAGGCCGCGCTGACCGCGCATCCGGGCATCGCCCACGCCGTCGCGCTGGTGCGCGAGGACCGGCCGGGCGACAAGCGCCTGACCGCGTACGTCGTCCCCGCGGCCGGACACCCCGCGCCGCAGACCGCGGAACTGCGCGACCACCTGGGCCAGAGCCTGCCCGCGTACATGGTCCCGGCCGTCTTCGTAGAGCTCGACGCGCTGCCGCTGACCCCGAACGGCAAGCTGGACCGCAAGGCACTGCCCGCGCCCGACTACGCCACCCTCACGACCGGGCGCACCCCGGCCACCGCGCAGGAGGAACTCCTGTGCGGGCTGATCGCCGACATCCTCGGGCTGCCGTCCGTGGGCGTGGACGACGACTTCTTCACGCTCGGCGGCGACAGCATCATCTCCATCCAACTGGTCGGCCGCGCCCGTGAAGCCGGTCTGGTGTTCACCCCACGCGACGTCTTCCGGCACAAGACGGCCGCGGCCCTGGCCGAGCTGACCCAGGCGTCCACGGACGCCACCGTCGAGGACGTCCACGACGACGGCATCGGCCAGGTCGAGCTGACGCCGATCATGCAGTGGCTGCGCGAACTGAACGGGCCCATCGAAGGGTTCAGCCAGTCGATGCTGGTGCGGGTGCCCGCGGGGCTGGGCGAGGACCGGCTCGCGTCGGCGCTCCAGACCGTACTGGACCACCATGACGCGCTGCGCATGCGGCTGACGCGGCTGGGCGGTGTGGTGTGGTCACTTGAGGTCACCGAGCGCGGCAGTGTCTCTGCGCGCGACTGCGTCCAGCGGGTGGACACCACCGGCCTGGACGGCGACGCGCTGCGGGATGTGCTGGTGCGGGAGGCCGAGGCCGCCCGGAGCAGGCTCGCCCCGGAGGCCGGGGCGATGGTGCAGGCCGTGTGGTTCGACGCGGGACCGGACACCCCGGGCAAGCTGCTGCTGACCATCCACCACCTCGCTGTGGACGGCGTGTCCTGGCGCATCCTGCTCCCCGACCTCGCCACCGCCTGGGAAGCCGCGTCCGGCACCCGCACCGCGGCCCTACAGCCGGTCCGCACCTCGTTCCGCAGCTGGGCCGAACAGCTCGGCGCCCTCGCGCAGGAACGTGAACAGCTGGACGGGATCGCGCTGTGGACCGACATGCTGTCCGCGCCCGACCCGCTGCTGACCGAGCGTCCCCTCGACCCGGCACGCGACACCGCCGGTACGGCCCGCACCCTCACCCTGACCCTCGACAGCGACACGACTCAGGCCCTGCTCACCGCTGTCCCCGCCGCGTTCCACGCGGGTGTCAACGACGTCCTGCTCACCGGCCTCACCCTCGCCGTCAACCAGCGGCGCCAGGAGCGGGGCGCCGACACCGGCGCGGTACTCGTCGAGCTGGAAGGGCACGGTCGTGAGGACGTACTGCCCGGGGTGGACCTGTCCCGGACCGTGGGCTGGTTCACCGCCGCCCACCCGGTCCGCCTCGACCCCGGCACCACCGACAGCCCCGGACACGCGTTGAAGCGGGTGAAGGAGCAGCTGCGCGCCATTCCCGACCACGGCATCGGCTACGGACTGCTGCGCCACCTCAACCCGCAGACGGGCCCGCTGTTCGCCCGACTGCCCCAGCCGCAGATCGGTTTCAACTACCTCGGCAGGTTCCCCGCGGGCGCCGAAGACTGGGCTCCGGCGGCGGAGTTCGCCGCGCTCAGCGGCGGCGTGGACGCCGGCCTGCCGATGCCGCGCGCCCTGGACGTCAACGCGTACGTCGCGGACGGGCCGGACGGCCAGCGGCTGACGGCCACCTGGCAGTGGCCGGGCGAACTGCTGTCGCAGGCCGAGGTCGCGGAGCTGGGCGAGGCGTGGTTCGCGGCGCTGAAGTCGCTCGTCGCACACACCGCCGAACCCGGCGCGGGCGGCCGCACCCCCTCCGACCTGCCACTGCTCGACCTCGATCAGGAGCAGATCGACGCCGTCGACGCCGCCTGCCCGGGGGCGGAGGTACTGCCGCTCACACCGTTGCAGGAAGGGCTGATCTTCCACTCCCAGTTCGACGACGAGACACCCGACGTCTACACCGTCCAGTTGCTGTTCGATCTGGAGGGACCGCTGGACGCGGCCGCGCTGCGGGCCGCTGCGGAGGGTGTCGTGCGCCGGCACGCCGGTCTGCGGGCGGGTTTCTGGCAGGAGGGTCTGGACGGGCCGGTCCAGATCATCCCGGCCGAGGTGACCCTGCCCTGGACTGAGGTGGACCTGTCCGCGCTGGACGACGACGCGCGGACGGCGGAGCTGGCACGGCTGCTGGACGAGGACCGGGGCCGCCGCTTCGATCTGGCGGCGCCCCCACTGCTGCGCTTCGCCCTCATCCGGATCGGCGCCGACCGGCACCGTCTGGTCATGACCAACCACCACATCCTGATCGACGGCTGGTCGCTGGGCGTGCTGGTTCGGGACCTGTTCCAGCTGTACGCGCGGCGTGACGGCGGGGCGGGTCTGCCGCGTGTGGCTGATCACCGTGCCTATGCGCAGTGGCTCACTGAGCAGGACCGGGGCGCGGCGGAAGCCGTGTGGCGGGAGGTGTTCGACGGTTTCGACGAGCCGACGCTGCTGTCACCCGCCGAGACGGCGCACACTTCCGTGCTTCCTGCCCAGATCATGCGGGAGCTGGCTGCGGATGTGTCGGAGCGTCTGACGGGTGCTGCCCGGCGGGCGGGTGTGACGTTGGGGACGTTGGTGCAGGGTGCCTGGGCGATGGTGCTCGGCGCGCTGACCGGTCGTGACGACGTGGTCTTCGGTACGACCGTCTCCGGCCGTCCGCCGGAGGTGGCGGGCGTGGAGCAGATGGTCGGCCTCTTCATCAACACCCTCCCCGTTCGCGTACGCCTGAACCCGCACACCACTGTCGGCCACCTGCTGGCCCAGTTGCAGGACCAGCAGTCCGG
>NZ_WHOM01000047.1 GCF_009739465.1 Streptomyces apocyni | reverse complement strand
TGTATTCGGTGCGGTCGAGCCCGTCGCCTGAGGTGATCACCTCGCGCAGTGGCCGCTTCAGGTGCGGGTCGAGTGCGGCGCATGCCGCGTCGAGGGCCTCAGCGAACACCGGGAAGGCCGCGTACAGCTCCTGGCCCATCCCGACGCGCTGCGCACCCTGCCCGGTGAACAGGAAGGCCGTACCGCCCGTAGTGCGGGCCGCGGTGCCGACGCCGGGGTGCGGGGTTCCCGTCGCCAGTGCGCGTACCCCGTCCAGCAGTCCGTCCCGGTCGCGGCCGGTCACCACGGCCCGGTAGTCGAACGTCGTTCGGTCCGTGGCCAGGGAGAACGCTACGTCGAGCGGGTCGAGGTCGGGGTGCTCGTCGACGTACGAGAGGAGTCGCTCGGCCTGGGCGGTGACGGCTTCGGCGGACTTTCCGGAGAGCACCCACGGCAGCACCGGAAGCGAGCGCGACTCCTGCGATTCGTGAGTCTCTCGCGGCTCCTCGGACTCAGCGGCGGAAGCCGGGGCCTCGATGATGACGTGGGCGTTGGTGCCGCTGATGCCGAAGGAGGAGACACCCGCGCGGCGCGGGCGGCCGTCTGTCTCCCACGGCAGCTGCTCGGTGAGCAGCTCGACCGCGCCCGCCTCCCAGTCGACGTGCCCAGTGGGCTCGTCCACATGCAGGGTCCTGGGCAGCACGCCGTGCCGCATCGACTCGATGACCTTGATGATGCTGCCGACTCCGGCCGCGGCCTGGCTGTGCCCGATGTTGGACTTGAGTGAGCCGAGGTAGAGCGGGCGACCTTCCGGGCGCCCCTGGCCGTACGTGGCGAGGAGGGCCTGTGCCTCGATGGGGTCGCCCAGCCGGGTGCCGGTGCCGTGTGCCTCGACGGCGTCGACGTCGGCGGTGGTGAGCTTCGCGTTGGCCAGAGCCTGGCGGATCACCCGCTCTTGGGACGGGCCGTTGGGCGCGGTGAGGCCGTTGCTCGCGCCGTCCTGGTTGATGGCCGAACCGCGCACGACAGCGAGGATGTTGTGCCCGTTGCGCTGGGCGTCCGAGAGCCGTTCGACGAGCAGCAGCCCGACGCCCTCGCTCCAGCCGGTCCCGTCCGCGGCCGCCGCGAACGGCTTGCAGCGGCCGTCCGGGGCGAGCCCCCGCTGCCGCGAGAACTCCACGAACGACGTCGGCGACGCCATCACCGTGACACCACCTGCGAGGGCGAGATCGCACTCGCCCGAGCGCAGGGCGTTCGCGGCCAGGTGCAGCGCCACCAGCGACGACGAACACGCCGTGTCCACGGTGACCGCGGGCCCCTCGAGGCCCAGGGTGTACGAGACCCGGCCTGAGGCGACACTGCCCGCGTTCCCACTGGCCAGGTAGCCCTCCAGGTCGTCAGGCGCGGCCCCCGCCAGCTGGGTGCCGTAGTCGTGGTACATCACGCCGGTGAAGACGCCGGTACGGCTGCCGCGCACGGCGGCGGGCAGTACTCCGGCGTGCTCCAGCGTCTCCCACGCGGTCTCCAGGAGCAGCCGCTGCTGCGGATCGGTGGCCAGCGCCTCACGCGGCGCCATCCCGAAGAACTCCGGGTCGAACTGGTCCGCGTCGTGCAGGAACCCGCCCTCCCGGGCATAGCTGGTCCCGGTGTGGTCCGGGTCCGGGTCGTACAGCCTGTCCAGATCCCAGCCTCGGTTGGACGGGAACTCGCTGACCGCGTCGGCCCCTTCGGACACCAGGCGCCACAGATCCTCGGGCGAGCGCACCCCGCCGGGGTAGCGGCAGGCCATGCCGACGATCGCGATCGGCTCCAGCGACGTCGCGTCGGCACGCGCCGCGACCGGCGCGAATTCCCTTTCCTGGCCCCCGAGTTCGGATGCGAGATGCGTGGCGAGTGCGGTGGGGTTGGGGTGGTCGAAGATGAGGGTGGTGGGTAGGCGGAGGCCGGTGGTGTTGTTGAGTTGGTTGCGGAGTTCGACGGCGGTGAGGGAGTCGAATCCGAGTTCTTGGAAGGCGCGTTGTGCGTCGATGGTGCTGGGGTCGCTGTGACCGAGCACTGCGGCGACCTGGGTCCGTACGAGATCGGTCAGCGTCCGCTCCCGCTCGTCCCGGGAGAGACCGCCGAGCCGCTCGGCCAGCGAGGAGCCGCCACTCTGCGCGGAACTGGCCCGTCGCGGCGCTTTCGGGGCCAGGCCACGCAGGAGCGGGTGCGGCTGGGTGTCCTGGGCGCGTAGGGCGGCGGTGTCGAGGCGGGAGACGGCCAGGACGGGTTCGCCCGTGGTCGTGGCGGCGTCGAACAGGTCGAGGGCTTCGGCGGTCGACAGCGGCAGCAGACCGAGGCGCTGGATGCGCTGGAGGTCGGCCTCTTCGAGTTGTCCGCTGATGGTGCTGGTCTGGTTCCAGAGTCCCCAGGCGAGGGATTGGGCGGGCAGGCCTTGGGCGTGGCG
>NZ_WHOM01000046.1:101638-176165 GCF_009739465.1 Streptomyces apocyni | reverse complement strand
CTGATGCCGAAGTCCGTGGCCAGACCCGCGAGTCCGCTGCCGTAGCCCTGCCCGACGGCGCGGAACTTCCAGGCGCCCTGGCGACGGTAGAGCTCGCCGAGCACGAACGCCGTCTCGACCGTCGCGTCCTCGCTGTCGTAGCGGGCCAGCTCGGCGCCGCCCGCCTGGTCGATGACCCGGATATACAGGCCGGGGACCTGCCCGAAGTTCCCGCCATCGGATGAGGCGGCGAGCACCACGCGCTCGATGCCCGGCTCCACGCGCGCGAGGTCGACGGTGAGCGCGTCGGTCACCTGCCCGCCCGCGGTCTGCTTCCCTTCATGCCGCACCGCGCCCGAGGTGTGCGCGGGCTGGTTGTAGAAGACGAAGTCGTCGTCGGAGCGGACCTTGCCGTCGGCGAGCAGCAGGGCCGAGGCGTCGGCGTCCGGGGTTCCGGGAGCCGACCGCCAGCCGATTTCGACCCGTACCGCTGGGACCGGAACGGGAACATTTGATCCTTTAGGCATTGGCATGACTGCCCCCATGGCGTGTCGTCCTGTCAAGAAGTGCTGCCGGTTGGCACCTGGCCAACCTATTACCCACGTCGGGGAGACACGCTTTGCGGGGGCCTGAGCCTGGCTGGTCAACCACGGGTAACGGCGTTCCATACACGATCGGTGCGCGACTCAGCGACCGATTTTGGCCGAGTTAGCTCGAATTGAGGACTGCCTGTCACGGCCGACACGCAAACAACCCCCTAACCGGTCTCCCCATCCGCCACATTGTGGGCTTACCTTATGTTCCATGACCTCCCCCCGCGCCACCTACGGCAGCGGCTACTACCCCGCGCCGTCCTTCCCGGACACCCCGATCTACGACTCGCTCGTCGCCGAGCGTGGCACACCGCAGATCGCCCCGATCCGGGTCAATTCACCGTTCTACGACACGAGCAGTCACCTGCCCGCGCTCGCGGCACCCCTACCCGCCCTGCCGTCCGCCCCCTCGCACCAGGCCTCCGCGTACGGCTACGCGCAGGCGCCGCAGCCCGCCCCGCTGCAGCACGCCCCCGCGCCGTACATCCCGCAGCAGGCCGCGGCGCCACGTGGCTACCCGGGCCCCCAGCAACAGCAGGGCACGGGATACGAGGCGATGCGCCCGGCGGCGCCGCGCCCCGCGCCCACCCCTTACGAGGACCCCTACTACCGCCAGAACCCGGGCGGCCGCGGGTACTGACCGAACAGCGGAGGCTCTCCCCGGTAACCAGCCCATACACCGGGCGGGGGCGCTGTCGGCGCTTCCTGGCAGGATGAGTCCATGCCGAACGCCACGCTCGACGCGATCCACGTATATCCGCTGAAGTCGGCCAGGGGTCACGCCCCGGCCGAAGCGGCCGTACAGCCCTGGGGCCTGGCCGGGGACCGCCGGTGGCTGCTGGTGGACGCACAGGGGCGGCACGTCACTCAGCGTCCGCAGCCGCGCCTGGCGTTGGTCTCCGCCGAGTCCCTGCCCGGTGGTGCCCTGAGGCTGTCCGCACCGGGGCGTGAGCCGCTGACCGTGTCCGTGCCTGATCCGGCGCACACCGTGCCGGTGGAGGTCTGGCGCGACAAGGTCGAGGCGGTCCCCGCCGACGCCACGGCCCACGCGTGGATCAGTGACTACCTGGGCGCCGACATACGCCTGGTGCACCTCGACGACCCGGCGACCCGGCGTCCGGTCGACCCGGACTTCGCCCGCCCAGGCGAGACGGTGAGCTTCGCCGACGGCTTCCCGCTGCTCCTCACCACGCTCGCCTCGCTCGATGCCCTCAACTCCCTGATCGCGCAGGGCACCCAGTCCCACGAGGGCCCGCTGCCCATGAACCGCTTCCGGCCGAACGTGGTCGTGGGCGGCACCGCGCCCTGGGCCGAGGACGACTTCCGGCGTGTCGCGATCGGCCCGGTCACGTTCCGGGTCGCCAAGCCGTGCGGCCGCTGCATCGTGACCACGACGGACCAGGCCAGTGCCGAACGGGGCAAGGAGCCGCTGCGTACGCTCGCCCGGCACCGGCGCTTCGGCAACCAACTGGTGTTCGGGCAGAACCTGATCCCCGAGGGGACGGGCACCCTGCGCGTGGGCGACCCGGTGGAGATCCTCGCGTAGCGGTCGCGCGGAGCGACCCGGCAGAGCGACCGCGCGTAGCGGTCAACTCCCTCCCCACCCCACTCTCGGCTTCGCTCGAGCGGGACGTACCCCCTCCCCGCGCACGCTACGGTGGACCGGCAGATCGGTCACGGACAGCGCACACATGAGGTGGGGGCACGGCAGCGCCATGGCACAGGGCACGGTCCAGGTGACGCACACCGGCACGTCGCGGTGGCGGCGCCGCACAGGCGATTACGCCTCCCTCGCCGCCGCCCTCGACGCCGCGGGGGACGGCGATGTCCTGACCGTCGCTCCCGGTACGTACCGGGAGAACCTGGTGGTGCGGCGCGCGGTCACCCTGCGCGGCCCGGACGGTTCCCCCGGCTCCGTGCGCCTGGCGCCCCTGGACGGCGTACCGCTGACGGTGTGCGCGTCCGCCGTGGTGCAGGGCATCCAGGTGGAGGGCCAGGACACGGCCGCGCCCGCCGTACTCGTCGAGGACGGCACCCCCGAACTGGACGGACTGCGCATCGTCACCCGCTCAGCGGCGGGGCTCGAGGTGCGCTCCGGCGCCCGGCCCACCGTACGCCGCTGCACCGTCGACAACCCCGCGGGCGTCGGGATCGCCGTACTGGACGGCGCGGGCGGGGTGTTCGAGGAGTGCGAGGTCGTCGCGGCGGGCCAGTCGGGTGTGGCGGTGCGCGGCGGCGGCCGTCCACGGCTGGAGCGCTGCCGGATCCACCACACCTCGGGCGCGGGCCTGTCGGTCACCGGCGAGCAGTCCGCGCTGGAGGCACTCGGCTGCGAGGTGTACGAAGTCAAGGGTGCGGGGGTGCAGATCACCGGCCGGGGCTCGGCGCATCTGACCAACTGCGAGGTGCACCGTACGACCGCTGACGGCGTCACCCTGGATACCGACGCCGTACTCACGCTCGCCGACTGCCGCCTCCACGACATCCCGGAGAACGCGATCGATCTGCGCTCCCGTTCCGTGCTCACGCTGACCCGCTCCACGGTGAGCCGCTTCGGCCGCAACGGCCTGTCGGTATGGGACCCGGGCACCCGCGTGGACGCCAACCAGTGCGAGATCCATGAGAGTACGGGCGACTACCCGGCCGTGTGGGTCAGCGACGGCGCCACCGTGGTGCTCGACTCCTGCCGGGTGCACGACGTACCGGACGCGCTCTTCGTCCTGGATCGCGGTTCGCGCGCCGACGTGGTGGACAGCGACCTGTCCCAGGTCCGCAACACGGCGGTGTCAGTGAGCGACGGCGCGACAGCTCAACTCGACGACTGCCGCATCCGCGATGCCGCGACCGGCGCGTGGTTCCGCGACCACGGCAGCGGCGGTGTCCTGTCGGGCTGCACCATCGACGGCGCGCAGACCGGCGTCATCGTCACCAAGGGCGCCGATCCGACCATCGAGCGCTGCACGGTCAGTTCGCCCGCCGAGGCCGGATTCTATGTCTCGGCGCAGGGCCGGGGCAGCTTCCACGGCTGCCGCGTCACCGACAGCGGCGGGTACGGCTTCCACGTCCTGGACGGCTGTCGTACGTCACTGAAGAAGTGCCGTACGGAACGGTGTTCACGCGGTGGCTACGAGTTCCCCGAGGACGGCCCGCTCGTCGAGGACTGCACCAGCGACGAGAGCGCCAGCGGGCGCCCCGCCGCCCGGGAGATCACCGTGCGCCCCGCGACGGTCACGCAGACCGCCGGGCTGCTCGGCTCGGTCCCCGGCCAGCGCGGCACCGAGCAGGAGTCGGTCACCTCGCCGACGCCACCGCCGAGCCGTCCGTCGGACGCGGTGCTCGGTGAACTCGACACGCTGGTAGGCCTGGAGAGCGTCAAGCGTGAGGTACGGGCACTCACCGACATGATCGAGGTGGGGCGGCGGCGCCAGCAGGCGGGCCTGAAGGCCGCGTCCGTCCGCCGCCATCTGGTGTTCACCGGCTCCCCCGGCACCGGCAAGACGACGGTGGCGCGGCTGTACGGCGAGATCCTGGCCTCGCTCGGTGTGCTGGAGAAGGGGCACCTGGTCGAGGTCTCCCGGGTGGATCTGGTCGGTGAGCACATCGGCTCGACCGCGATCCGTACCCAGGAGGCCTTCGAACGCGCGCGTGGCGGCGTGCTGTTCATCGACGAGGCCTACGCGCTGTCGCCCGAGGACTCCGGGCGGGACTTCGGCCGGGAAGCCATCGACACGCTGGTGAAGCTGATGGAGGACCACCGGGAGGCGGTGGTGGTGATTGTCGCGGGCTATACGGAGGAGATGCGGCGGTTCCTGTCCGTGAACCCCGGTGTGGCGTCCCGCTTCTCACGGACCATCACGTTCGGTGACTACACCGCCGAGGAACTGCTGCGGATCGTGGAGCAGCAGGCGCACGACCACGAGTACCGGCTGGGCACGGGGTCGGCGGAGGCGCTGCTGAAGTACTTCACCGAGTTGCCCAAGGGTCCCGCCTTCGGTAACGGCCGGACCGCGCGGCAGACGTTCGAGGCGATGGTCGAGCGGCATGCGGGCCGGGTCGCGCAGTTCGACGAGACGAGCACCGACGATCTGACCCTGCTCTATCCCGAGGACCTGCCCGAACTCCCCTGATCCGGGCTCCCCTGATCCGGGCTCCCCTGACCCGAACTCCCCTGAGATGTCCCCGATCCAACGGGACCGGCCGCTGCCTGCCGCGGCAGTCCACCGCCGCGTAACCGGGCCAGCAGCGTGGCGCGTGCGGCGGCGAGGGCGGGGTCGGCCTGGTAGTCGGAGTGGCCGAGTATCGGCGCGGGCAGCGGCTGTGTCTCGGTACGCCCGTAGACGAGCGGGTCCTTCAGGGGCGGGTGGTCGACGTCGGGGCCACAGTCACCGGCCAGACCGATCGGGCCGCCGATGGGGTCCGTGGGCCGGTGCAGGTTGCGCCAGCAGTCCACGTCGTGGTGCAGGGCGGTCAGCGCGGAGGGACCGAAGTGCGCGGGGAACCAGCGTCCGTAGAGCCGCTCCAGGGGTGAACCGTAGGTGAGCAGAGCGACGCGTCTGCGGACCGAGGGGCTCAGTTGCCAGGCGGCCGCGGCCGCGAGGACGCTACCCTGGGAGTGGCCGGAGATGACCAGCCTGCGCCCCGGGGCGCGGGTCCAGGTGGCCATCCGCCAGGTGAGGTCGGGGACGGCGCGTTCGGCGTAGCAGGGCGGCGCGAAGGGGTGAGCGGCGCGTGGCCAGAAGGTGCCGACGTCCCAGACGACGCCGATGGTGCGGCGGGCCGAGGCGTCGCGGTAGGCGCGGCGGCCCCAGGTGACCAGCAGTATGAAGCCGAAGCCGATCAGCCAGGAGCCGAGCGCCTGGGCGGTCTGGGCGGCGCCCTGGAGGAACGGCGGGGCGCCGCTGGCCGCCTCGCCCGGTACCTCGCCGGTGGTCCAGGCGCCGATGAGGGCCGCCGCACCGAGCAGCAGGGTGACGGTGGAGATGATCCCGAGGACCACGGGCGCGTGGTCGGTGAGTACGGCACGCGCGCGGGCGCCCGCGATACGGTGGGTGCGCGCCGTATCCGGGGGCTCGCCCGGGTAGTCGCCGGGTATCTGGCCGATCTCGGCGCGGCCGACGCGCAGGGTGCGGAGCGCGAGGACCAGTGCCAGCAGCACCACGACGACCAGCAGTACGGGGATCACCGACGCCTGCCAGGTCAGCAGGACGGGCGGCCCGGGGAGTGGGCGGCCGCCCTGGCCCGGGGTGCCGCCGCTGTCCAGCCAGTCGCCGACCCGCTGAGCGACGCCGCCGGACATCACCCCGCCGAGCGCGCAGGCCAGCATCGCGACGGCGGGCCCGCCGAGTCCTCGTAGCACGGTGCGGGAGCCGGGCGCGCTTCGGTACAGCACCGCCGCCACGATCGCGAGCGCCACCACCAGCAGGCCCTGGACCAGGGCGATTCCGCCGAAGGTCGCGTCACCCGGCAGCCTTCCGGAGGACACCCAGCCAGGACGGTGCCAGCCCGCGTACACGACCGCGAGGAGCAGGATGCCGAGTGCCGCGCCGGGCAGCAACTGGGTCGCGAACCGGTCCAGTCGCTGGTCGATGACGTTCTCGGAGCGGCCCCTGCGGCACACCACCCACACCACGACGACCGTGCCCGCCACCAGCGTTGCCACCAGTAGCCGCCCGAGGATGTCAAGGGCGAGGGGTCCCGCTGGCGCGCGGTCGAAGCGCGCGGCCGATGTGGAGACGGCCGCGGCACAGGTCAGCAGGCCGGCCGCGGTGTGGGCGGCGCGGAGACGGGCGACCAGTCGGCGTCCGTACCAGAAGCCCTGCCTGCTGAGCGCCGAGCGCCGGAGGTCTTCCTCCGGTTCGGGCAGGTGCGGCAGCGGCTGCTGGGACTCGTAGGCGCTCCAGGTGCGGTGGGACAGGTACCAGAGGAGTCCGGTGAGGGCGGCGGGGACCACGGCGGCCAGGGCGAGCCTGCGGCCCGGCTGCGCCCACCAGCCGCCGTGCCCGGAGGAGTCGACGGCGAGGAAGCCCAGCCAGGAGCGGTTGTCGGAGCAGTCGGGGGTGCCCGCGCACTGCCAGGCCACCAGATCGAGGGCGACCTCGCAGGCCGCGGCGACCAGCAGCACCGTCAGCGTCAGCCCGAGCAGCCGGACCAGGGCTCCGTAGAACCGCGTGGTCTTGCGCAGGCCACGGGTGTGGGGCCGCATCCAGTGCGCCAGGTTGACCACCATGAAGGGCAACAGGAGCAGCCACAGGGCGCGGGCGCCGTTGCCGGAGGTGAGGTTGGACCAGACGTACGCCTCGGGCACCGGCTTTCCCGCGTAGTCCTCGGGGCGTTGTTCGGCGTCCACGTCGTCGGCGCGGCGGAACACGGCCGCGGTCTTGTCGCCGGTCACGCGGACGGTGCGCGGATCGCCGAGCATCGCCTCGGCCGTGGTGCCGCCGACGCCGTGCACGAGCAGTTCCAGAGCGGTGTCTTCAGAGGGTTCTTCGGCGGTGTCTTGTTCAGCGGTGCCTTCGGCCGGTTCACGCTGCACGGTGACGACTCCCCCCACGAGTCTGGAACGCGCTGTGCGGCTACCAGGATCGCTGCCTGCGGCCGTGTGCGCACCCCTCGTCACGGAATCTCCGCGAGCCGGGCGGCGGGAGCCCCCGGCGAAGTCCGCCGACGGGTCCTGGGCGGGATGTCAGTGCCCCATGCGAGGATGAAGGATCATTCAGCGTCCCGTGCCCGCGATGGAAGGACCGGTATCAGGCGTGAGCGAGCATCAGAACCTCCTCGCGGAGCAGCGCCGCGCCCTGATCCTGGAGGAGGTCAGACGGCACGGCGGGGTGCGGGTCAATGAGCTGACCAGGAAGCTGAGTGTGTCGGACATGACGATCCGGCGCGATCTGGACGCGCTGGCGCGCCAGGGTGCGCTGGAGAAGGTGCACGGCGGCGCGGTGCCGGTGGCGGACGCGAGCACCCACGAGCCGGGGTTCGAGGCGAAGTCGGCGCTTGAGCTGGGCGCCAAGGAGTCGATCGCGCGGGCCGCCGCGGGGCTGGTCGCGCCGGGCAGCGCGGTCGCCCTGTCCGGTGGGACGACGACCTTCGCGCTGGCCCAGCGGCTGCTGGAGGTGCCGGATCTGACGGTGGTGACCAATTCGGTGCGGGTCGCCGATGTGTTCCACGCGGCCCAGCGTGGTGCGGGGCAGCGGCCGGGCGCGGCGACCGTGGTGCTCACCGGAGGGGTGCGCACGCCGTCGGACGCCCTGGTCGGGCCCGTAGCGGACCAGGCGATCCGCTCGCTGCACTTCGACGTGCTGTTCCTGGGGGTGCACGGGATATCGGTGCAGGCGGGCCTGTCCACGCCGAACCTCGCGGAGGCGGAGACCAACCGACGTCTGGTGCGGTCGGCACGCCGCGTCGTGGTGGTCGCGGATCACACCAAGTGGGGCACGGTGGGGCTGAGTTCCTTCGCCACGCTGGAGGAGGTGGACACCTGGGTGACGGACTCCGGACTGCGGTCCGAGGTGCGCGCGGAGGTCTCCGAGGAGCTGAATCAGCTGGTGATCGCGGGCGAGGCGGGCGAGATCGGCGAGCCGGATACCGGCGCAGACATCTGACGCACTGTCAGCTATGGTGATACCTGCCCTGACCCGGTCAACTACCCGTTCCCTGGGGGGTGCAGATCCCTTGGCACGCCAACTGAGCCCGGTGGGGCTCGACTTCGTCACTCACGCTCCGGTACGCCTGGTGTTCGCCCGCGAGATCATCGCACCCCCGTCCGCCGTGTTCGCCGCGCTGGCCGAGGATGTGGCGGGCTGGCCGCAGTGGTTCAAGGCCGTACGGATGGCCCGGCCGACGGATGGCGGCGCGGGCCGCGAGGTCCGGTTGGCTGGCGGCATCCGTTTCGCGGAGACGATCCTGGCCGCGGACCCGGACGAGCGGTACGCGTACCGAGTCGACCGGACCAACGCCCCGGGGGTGCGTCAGCTGGTCGAGGAGTGGCGGCTGACACCCGCGGGGACCGGCACCCGGGTGCGGTGGACGTTCGCCGCGGACGGTCCAGCGGCGTTCCGGCTCGTCCTGAGGGCCGCACGGCCCGGGATCGGGCGCTCCTTCCGTAGCGCGGTGGTCGCGCTCGACCGGCGACTGGCGGCCGCGCGGACTTAGAGGGCCTACGCGCGATTTCCTGTCTACTGGAGCGGGAACGGCACGCGGTGCTCGCTCTCGGGCCTCGGCCCGAAGATACGGCGCTGGTCCGGAGCGATGCGCACGTCGTTGATGCTCGCCTCCCGTCGGGCCATCAGGCCGTCGGCGTCGAACTCCCACAGCTCGTTACCGTACGAGCGCCACCACTGACCCTGGCCGTCGTGGCTCTCGTACTGGAAGCGGACGGCGATCCTGTTCCCGTCGTACGCCCATAGCTCCTTGCGCAGCGCGTACTCGCGTTCGCGCTCCCACTTGGCGGTCAGCAAGGCGATGATCTCGGCGCGCCCGGTGACGAAGGTGTCGCGGTTGCGCCACACGGAGTCCGGTGTGTAGGCGAGCGCGACGCGGTGCGGGTCCCGGCTGTTCCAGGCGTCTTCGGCGGCCTGGACCTTGAGGGCCGCGGTGTCGGCGGTGAACGGCGGCAGTGGCGGGCGACTGGTCATGGGTCCTCCAGAACGGCGTATGGCCTTCCACCAGCGGAGAACGATCGTTCTCCACCCGTGGCTGCTACCGTAGAGAACGCTGGTTCTCCACGTCAAGACCGGGACGTCAAAGCCGGGAGGGATACCGAGGATGGACAGCGCCATCGCCCGAGAGCGGGCACTGGACGCCGCGGAGGAGCTGTTCTACGCACGCGGCATCCAGGCGGTCGGCATGGACGCCATCCGCACCGCGTCCGGGGTCTCGCTCAAGCGCCTCTACCAGCTGTTCCCCAACAAGGAACGGCTCATCGACGCCTACCTGGAGCGACGCGACCTGCGCTGGCGCGCACAGCTCGCCGAGCGGGTCGACCAGGAGACCACCCCGCGCCGCCGCATCCTCGCGGTCTACGCATGGCTGTACGACTGGTTCCGCGAGCCCGGGTTCCGTGGCTGCGCCTGGATCAACGGCTACGGCGAGCTCGGCGCGACCTCGCCCGCCGTCGCCGAGCGAGCCAGGGCGCACAAACAGGCGTTCAAGGACTATCTGACGGACCTGACCACCGCCGCCGGACTCCCCGAAGCGACCGCGGAACAATTGCGGCTACTCGCTGAGGGAGCGATGGCGACCGCGGGTATCATGCACGACCCCGAGAGCGCACGCCACGCCGAGCGTGCGGCGGCCCTCCTGATCACCGCAGACACCCAAGTGGACACGGACACCCGACGCATCACCTGAATCGCACCAGGCATATCACCCGACTCGCCGCGGTTCGCCCACTCCTTAGGGGAGGTGTACAAAGAGCCTATGGCCGGACGCTACGGCCGCCCGCGCTCGGTTCTGAGCATGCGAACTGTCGCAGGTCAGGTCTTTCTCCTGCAGGTGGCGATCGTGGTGCTGCTGGTCGCTGCCGCCATCGCGGCGCTCGTACTCCAGTCCCGCGCCAACAGCGAGCGGGAGGCTCTCAACCGTTCGGTCGCCGTGGCGGAGACGTTCGCCAGCTCACCCGGCATGGAAGAGGCGCTGGCCTCCGACGACCCCACCGCCGTACTCCAGCCGCGGGCCAGGGAGGCGCGGGAACGCTCCGGCGTCGACTTCATCGTGGTCCTGAACCCGGACGGCATCCGCTACACCCACCCGATCGCCGACCGGATCGGCAAGCAGTTCGTCGGCAACTACCGCCCCGCCCTGGAAGGCGAGGTCGTCACCGAGAAGATCACCGGCACGATCGGCCCCCTGGTCCAGGCCGTCGTACCGGTACGGGGCAGCGACGGCAGTGTCATCGGCCTGGTGTCGGCGGGCATCACCATCGAACGGGTGAGCGGGGTCGTGGAGGACCAGCTCCCGCTGCTGCTGGGCTCGGCGGCCGGGGTGCTGGCGCTCACGACGGCCGGCACCGCGCTGGTGACCCGCAGACTCCGGCGCCAGACACACGGCCTCGGGCCCACCGAGATGACCCGGATGTACGAGCACCACGACGCGGTGCTGCACGCCGTACGTGAGGGGGTCATCATCGTCGACGGCGACCAGCGGCTGACCCTCGCCAACGACGAGGCGCGGCGACTGCTCGACCTGCCCGCGGACGCCGAGGGCACCCCGGTCGGCGAACTCGGCCTGGAGCCCCGTACCGCCCAGCTGCTGACCTCGGGGAGGATCGCCACCGACGAGGTCGTCCCGGTCGGTGACCAGCTGATCGCCATGAACCAGCGCACGACCGACCAGGCGGGCGGGCCGCCCGGCACGGTCGCCACGCTGCGCGACACGACGGAGCTGCAAGCCCTGACCGGCAAGTTCGACGTGGCGCGGGGACGGCTGAGGCTGCTGTACGACGCGGGCACGGAGGTCGGCACGACCCTCGACGTGGTGCGCACCTGCGAGGAGCTCGCCGAGTTCGCCGCGACCCGGTTCGCGGACGTGGCCACCGTCGACCTGGCGGAGACCGTGCTGCGCGGCGAGGAGCCGACCGCCACCGGCGCCGATGTCGATATGCGCCGCACCGCGTACCGCGGCCCCCCGGACACCGCGCTGTATCCGCTCGGGCATCGGATGCGCTTCGTTCCGACGACGCCGCTGGGCTCCGGCCTGACCAGGGGCGAGGCCGTCCTGGAGCCGGACCTGGCCGCTTTCACGGGCTGGCAACGGCAGGACCCGGCACTGGCCAGGCAGCTCGTCGAGGCCGGAATGCACTCGATGATCGCGGTTCCGCTGCGGGCCCGTGGCGTGGTGCTGGGCATCGCCATGTTCTGGCGGGCCGAGAACCCGGAGCCGTTCGAGCGGGAGGACCTGTCACTGGCCGAGGAGCTGGTGGCGCGCGCCGCGGTGAGCGTCGACAACGCCCGGCGCTACTCCCGTGAGCACTCCATGGCGGTGGCCCTCCAGCGCAGTCTGCTGCCCAGGACGCTGCCCGATCAGTCCGCGCTGGATGTCGCCTACCGGTACCGGCCCGCGCAGGCGGAGCTCGGCGGTCTCGGTGGGGTGGGCGGCGACTGGTTCGACATCATCCCGCTGCCGGGTGCGCGGGTCGCACTCGTGGTCGGCGATGTCGTCGGGCACGGGGTGCACGCCGCGGCGACCATGGGGCGGCTACGGACAGCGGTGCACAACTTCTCCAGTCTGGACCTGCCGCCCGACGAACTGCTGTGGCACCTGGACGAACTGGTCGCCCGGATCGACCAGGACGAGACCGGCGACCTGGCGGAGGCCACGGTCACCGGGGCCACCTGTCTCTACGCGATCTACGATCCGGTGTCGGGGCGCTGCGCCATGTCACGCGCCGGGCACCTCCAGCCCGTACTGGTGCTCCCGGGCGGGACGGCGGAGTTCATCGACGTGCCGGGTGGGCCGCCGCTGGGCCTCGGCGGCATGCCGTTCGAGACGCTGGACCTGCGACTGCCCGAAGGCAGCCGCCTGGTGCTCTACACCGACGGACTCATCGAGGACCGCGAGCGGGAGATCGACGAGGGCCTGGAGCGACTGCGGGAGACGCTGGAGCACGACGGCGGACGCTCACCGGAGGAGACCTGCGAGGCCGTCCTCACGGAGCTCGTTCCGGAGCGCCCTCGCGACGACATCGCGCTCATCGTGGGCCGGACGCGGGTGCTGGCACCCGAGCGGGTAGCGGAGTGGGACGTACCGGCGGACCCGGCCGCCGTACGGGAGGTCCGGGCCGCCGTGGCCGACACGCTGACGGCGTGGGGCCTGGACGAGGAGGCCTTCACCACGGAGCTGATCCTCAGTGAACTGGTGACCAACGCGATCCGCTACGCCACCGGCCCGATCCGGGTCCGGCTGATCCGCGACCTCCACCTGATCTGCGAGGTGTCGGACCACAGCAGCACCTCACCCCATCTGCGCCAGGCGGCGACCACGGACGAGGGGGGACGCGGGCTGTTCCTGGTGTCGCAGTTCGCGGAGCGCTGGGGGACGCGCTACACGCCCGACGGCAAGGTGATCTGGACCGAACAGCCCCTGAGCACGGGCTAGCCGAGGCAACCCGGTGTTGGCCCCCGTGCTAAGTCGTGTCCGCAAAGTCCCGTCGTCGCCCGGAGGGCGGCCCGGCGGCGTCTGGTGCGTGCGATCGCAAGGCGCCGGAGCGCCCTCGTGGCGGAGTCACGTGGGCGTTTCGGCAACGCCGCGAGCGTGCGTGCCAGGTGTCGCCGGGCAGGCGGGACTTTGCGGACACGGCCTAGGCGGCGTTCCAGACGCCTGTCGCCAGCAGGGAGTCGATCGTGGCGGTGTACGGGGTGATGTCCAGGCCCTGTTCGGCCAGCCAGGCGTCTGAGTAGTACTTGTCGAGGTAACGGTCGCCCGGGTCGCAGAGCAGGGTGACCACGCTCCCCTTGCGTCCGTCGGCCACCATCTCGGCGACGATCTTCAGCGCGCTCCACAGTCCGGTACCCGTCGAGCCTCCGGCCTTGCGGCCAATGGCCCCCTCCAGGGCGCGTACGGCGGCGACGCTGGCCGCGTCCGGCACCTTCATCATCCGGTCGATCGCGCCCGGTACGAAGCTGGGCTCCATCCGGGGCCTGCCGATGCCCTCGATCCGGGAGCCACAGTCGCTGACCGCGTGCGGGTCGTCCTTGGTCCAGCCGTCGAAGAAGCAGGAGTTCTCCGGATCGGGCACGCAGATACGGGTGTTGTGCTGCATGTAGTGGACATAGCGCGCGATGGTCGCCGATGTGCCGCCGGTGCCCGCGGTGGCGACGATCCAGGCGGGCTCGGGGTAGCGCTCCAACCGCAGCTGCTGGTAGATCGATTCAGCGATGTTGTTGTTGCCCCGCCAGTCAGTGGCCCGTTCCGCGTAGGTGAACTGATCGATGTAGTGGCCACTGGTGCGCGTGGCCAGGGCCGCCGCTTCCTCGTACATCCTGCGGGAGTCGTCCACGAAGTGACACTGTCCGCCGTGGAATTCGATCAGGCGGATCTTCTCGGCGCTCGTGGTGCGCGGCATCACCGCGACGAACGGGACACCGATGAGCTTGGCGAAGTACGCCTCGGAGACCGCGGTCGATCCGCTGGACGCCTCGATCACCGGCCTGCCGGGCCTGATCCAGCCGTTGCACAGTCCGTAGAGGAACAGGGAACGCGCCAGACGGTGCTTCAGGCTGCCGGTCGGGTGGGTCGACTCGTCCTTGAGGTAGAGGTCGATGCCCCATTGCTCAGGCAGGGGGAAGCGCAGGAGATGCGTGTCGGCCGAACGGTTGGCGTCCGCCTGGACCTTGCGCACGGCCTCTTTCAGCCAGTCCCGGTACGCCGGATCGCTGCGGTCGACGTCGAGGGTGGAAAGGGCCGTACCGGCCCCTGGGGGCTGTGGGGTGTTCACCGTGCCGCTCCTTCGCCTCGTGCCGGACCCTGGCGGCCACGACCGGACGGCACCGATCATAGACACCTTCCACACGCTTCTCACCTGCATAAAGGCGCCTTTGAGCACCCCAAAGGCACTCCTTGCCCCGGCGCCTGGCGCGCGGATCAAACACACGCCGGCGCGTGGACCGGTGCACGGTGGGGGCGCGTTCGTGCGCCCGGTCGAGTGCACCCGTACGGCCTGGGGGGACACTGGTGCTCGCAGCCCGCCGCGGGCAGACTGCCCAGCACAGGACCACGACAGCATGATGCGCTCAAGCGAGGGGGCGGACGGCATGACGGAGCCGGACTTCACGGCTACGGGCGTACGGATCGGGCGGCGGCTGCGCTCACTCACGCGCGCCGGACAGGTGCGCATCAGCGGCGGGCGGCTGCAGTTGCTGACCAGCTACGGCCGTGAGATCGACAGCGCGCCGCTGGACGCGGTCCGGGCGAACAAACCCTGGTTCGCGCACGACGACAAGGCGCAGGCCACCGTGAACGGCACCCGGTACTCCCTGACGCTCAGCGAACACGACCCCGCGCCAGGCGAGTCGGGGCCGCCGGCGGCGCGGCGGTTCATCGAGGCGGTACGCAGGGCGAGTAGCACACTCACCCGGAGGTGAGACGGGCCCGGCAGCCGGGGGACCGACAGGCGCGGGGGCCCTGCCGTGGAGACCCAGCCGTGGGTCTGCCGTGGAGACCCTGCCGTGGGGACAGCCGTGGGCACCTAGCCGTGGGGGACCGAACTCCGCCTGCGCGCGAGTTGCGTTTCCGTACCCTCTGGGTCACGCTGGTCTCACGTCACTCAGGGTTTATCGGCGGTTACGCTGTGACCCAGCCACCGCCCAGCAGCAGGCAGCCACTGCGGGATTCGGGATCTTCCCCCGTTCTCACCTTCGTCTTCTTCCGGACCTCAATTCGGGGAGTCGCAGCCGTGATCAGCCAGCCCAGCAGGCACTGCACGGTGGAGCTCCATGCCCTGCCGTCGCGGATCAAACAGGTCCGCAGAATCGTATCTGCGCAATTGCGCTACTGGCAGCTCGACCCGTTAGTCGACGCCGCCGCACTCGGTGTCACCGAGTTGCTCGCCAACGTCCACCGGCACGCCAGGCCGGACAAGATGTGCACCGTGGAGATCGAGCTGCTCCTCGACCGGCTCACGGTCTCCGTCCACGACCACGACCCCCGGCTCCCCGAACTACGGGACGCCGATCCGTTCGCCACCTGCGGGCGCGGGCTCGCCATGGTCGCCGCGGTCAGCGAGAGCTGGGGGGTGCGACCGCAGGGTGCCGCGGGAAAGGTCGTCTGGTTCACGCTTGAGGCACCACCGGTGACCACGGCCCTGCCCGACTATCCCGTGTACGGAGTGGTCGCTGACGGCGCGTACGCGAGCGCCCGGGCCGTGGCACGGCAGGCCCCGGTCTGACCGGACGGTCCGCCTGACGGACGGTCCGCACACCCGTCGCCGACATACCCTCGCCCACACGCTCCCGCCCGGTCGACCGTCCTTGGCCGACCGGGCGGTGACATTCCGTCAGACCGTCGATCCACACAGCCTCGCCGCGCCGACCCGCGACGCGAGCGGCTGCTTCCGGTGGTGTGGCGGGCACGCCGGGATCAGCCGGTCAGGGCGCCGAGGGGGTCGTCGAGTACCGGCTGCCAGCCCAGTTCCGCGGCGCCGACCAGGCTGTTGTGGTCGAGCGTGCAGGCCAGGATCGGGACGCCGCCGCTCCGCCCCCACAGGCTGCGGTCGGCCACCACGGCGCGCAGTCGCTCGGGGTCGGCGTCGAGGAGTGCGCGGTGCAGGCCGCCGAGGATGATCCGGTCTGGGTTGAGGATGTTCACCAGGCCCGCGAGGCCGAGGCCGAGGCGGTCGATGAGTTCCTCGGCGGCGCGCCGTACCAGGGGGTCGTCGGCGTACTCCCTGCGGAGCAGGTCGCGGGACTGCTGCAGCAGGTTCACCTCGGGGCCCGGGGTGCGCCCGGCCACCGTCAGGAAGGCCAGCGGGTCGGTCTCCACGTCCAGGCAGCCACGGCCGCCGCAGTAGCAGGGGCGGCCCTCGGGGTTGACGGTGAGATGGCCGACTTCCAGGGCCAGGCCCGAACTGCCGGTGTGCAGACGGCCGTCGAGCACCAGCGCACCGCCGACGCCGCGATGCCCGGTGGCCACACAGAGCAGGTGCCGGGCGCCGAGGCCCGCACCGTGCCGGTGCTCGGCGAGCGCCGCCAGGTTGACGTCGTTGCCGGTGAACGCCGGTACGGCCAGGCCTGCCGCGCGCACCCGCTCGGCGAAGATCTCGCGGACCGGGGAGCCCGCGGGCCAGGCCAGGTGGAGGGGGTTGAGGGCGTTGCCCTCGGGCTCGGCGACCGCCGAGGGTACGGCGAGGCCCGCGCCCACACAGCGCCGTCCGGTCTCGCGCAGCAGGTCGGCGCCCGCGTCGACGACGGAGCCGATGACCTGCGCCGGGTCGGCGTCGATGGTCTCGCAGCCGGGTGCGGTGGCGACGATCCGGCCGCCGAGCCCGACCAGCGCCGCCCGGAACCCGTCGGCATGCACCTGGGCGGCGAGCACCACCGGGCCGTCGTCCGCCACGACCAGCCGGTGCGAGGGGCGGCCCTGCGATCCGGCGGCCGCCCCAGGCTCCACATGGATCAGCCCGAGCGCCTCCAGCTCTGCCGCGACCGCGCCCGCGGTCGCGCGGGTGACGCCCAGCTCGGCGGTGAGCACGGCACGGGTCGGGGCGCGGCCGGTGTGGACCAGCTCAAGCGCCGGTCCGAGTGCCCCGCGTCCCCTCTCCAGCCGGGTGCGCGTGGACACTTGTCCCGCTTCGTGGTGGTCCTGCTCCGCCTTGCCGTTCATGCAGGTGAGTCTCCCATGATCCCCTGAGCCACCGAGAAGCCGCTCACCCGCAACGTGACGTTCAGCCGCCCGGTCAGCCCGAGACCGGGCGGCCCGGTACCCGCGTACACCCGGGGCACACCGTGATAGGCGAGGCGCGCGGGACCACCGAAGACGACGAGGTCGCCGCTGCGCAGCTCGATGTCGGTGTACGGCTTGGCGCGGGTCTGGGTGTTGCCGAACCGGAAGACGCAGGAGTCGCCGAGGCTGAGTGAGACCACCGGGGCGTCGGACTGCTCGTCGCTGTCCCGGTGCATGCCCATGTGCGCGTGGGCGTCATAGAAGTTGATGAGCGCGATGTCGTACGCGGCCGTCGCCGCTCTCTCGCCCAGCTCCGCCCCGTGCCCCAGCTCCGCCCTGTGCCCCAGCTCCGCCCTGTGCCCCAGCTTCGCTCCATGCCCCAGCTCCGCTCCATGCTCCTGAGCCGCCGCCACCGCCTCGCGCGCCAGGTCCGCCAGCCACGGCGGCATGGGCTTCACCGGCGCGCCGTCGCCGTCCAGCGCCGTGGGCGCGTAGCGCGGGCCGTTCCGCCACGGCCCCCAGTGCCAGCCGAGACACACCTGTCGGGCCGACATGGTGCCGCCACCCGGCGTACGGACCGTACGAAGCCCGGCGGGCGGCCTCGCCCACTCCCGGCACGCCTGGAGCAGGCGGCGCTGACGCTCGGCCGGAAGCCAGTCGGGCAGGTGCACGGCGCCGGGCGCGATCTCCGCCCACTCCCGGGGAAACAGTTCTCCACCTCTTCCGCCACCCATGCCTCCATCATCCCGGACCAACCCCAGAGACGAACCCCGCAGACCAACCCCGGACCGTACGACCGCCACTCCCCCGGCTATCGTGTCGCCACCATGACAGGCGGGGATCAGAAGGGCACGGCGTGGCGGCGGAAGAGGGGGCGCGTATCGCCGGGCGGTACCGGCTGCTGGAGCACATAGGGCGCGGCGGCATGGGCACCGTGTGGCGGGCGGAGGACGAACTGCTCGGCCGCCAGGTGGCCGTGAAGCAACTGCACGCCTCACCGCACCTGGCCGCCGACGAACTGGCCACCCTGCACGAGCGCACCCGCCGCGAGGCGCGTAGCGCCGCCCGGATCAGCCACCCCAACGTGGTCGTGGTGCACGACGTCGTGGACGACAACGCGCGCCCCTGCATCGTCATGGAGTACGTGCCCTCGCAGACACTCGGCGACGTCATCAAGCGGGACGGCGGTGTGTCGCCGCGGGAGGCGATCCGCATCGCGCGGGGCATGGTCGCGGCGCTGCGCGCGGCGCACGCGGCGGGGGTGCTGCACCGGGACGTCAAGCCCGGGAACGTGCTGCTCGGTGCCGACGGGCGAGTGGTGCTGACGGACTTCGGTATCGCGCAGGCCACCGGCACCTCCACGCTGACCAGGACCGGCGAGCTGGTCGGGTCCGTGGACTACGTCGCGCCTGAGCGGGTCAGCGGCGGCACGCCCGGGCCCGCGTCCGACCTGTGGTCGCTGGGCGCGACGCTCTATCAGGCGGTGGAGGGCAGCCCGCCGTTCCGCCGGGACACGGCGCTGGAGACGGCGTACGCGATCGCCACCGAGGAGCTGCGGCCGCTGGTACGGGCCGGGGCGCTGACGCCTCTGATCGAGGCCTTGCTGGCGAAGGACCCACGGCAGCGGCCCTCGGCCGAGGACGTGGAGCGGATACTGCGCGCGTCCGCGGCGGAGGCTGAGACGGGCGCGAGTCCGCGTACGGACGCGGTCAGACCGGCGACGGCGAGCGGAGAGCCGCAGCATCAGCCGCAGCCGCAGCCGCAGCCGCCGGACCGCGTACCAGGCCCCGGTGGGCCCGTGGTGCGCACCACGACGCCACTGGCCGCCGACGGTTCCGTGGCCCAGCCCAAGGCCGCACCGGCGCGAGCGAGGGGCCGCCGCGCGGTGGTGTGGGCGATCGCCGCGGTGGTCGCCGTGTCGCTGACCGCGGGTGCGGCGGTGATGGCCCTACGAGACGGGGACGAGGGAAAGCCGAAGGCGTCGCCGAGCACCGACGCCACCACCGGCTCCCCCTCACCGTCGGACAAGACCACCGCCTCTCCGGCCGCCGCGCTGCCACCGGTCCCTGACGGCTACCGCCTGGCCAACGAACAGGAAGAGCTCGGCGTCTCCTTCCCTGTACCCGACGACTGGACCCGCGCGAGGCCGAAGGGCTCGGAGGAACGGAACGAGATCGCCTACGTCTCCCCCGACGGGCTGGTCGGCATCCGGGTCTCGGTGCTCGACTTCGCCAGCTCGGACCCACTCCAGCGCTGGAAGGACGACGAGGCCAAGTCCCTCAAGGAAGGCAAGATGCCCGGCTACCGCCAGCTGCGGATGCAGCGGACCACCTTCCGTGGCCTCCCCGCCGCGATCTGGGAGTTCGCCTGGCAGGGCAGGGCGCGCGAGTTCCGCGGCTACGACCTCGCGTTCGGCCGCTCTGGCGGGAACGAGTACGCGATCTACCTCTCGGCGCCGAGGGCCCAGTGGCGTCAGCACAAGCACGTCTTCGACGACGTGAAGGACGGCTTCCGGATGCCCGAGGAGCAGGACCAACAGAACTAGCAGGACCTGACAAGCTGGTCCAGACCAGCCCGTAAAGTCAGCTGGCCTCCTCCTCAACGACGGGAAATCCATGCCCATATCCTCGGCGCGCCGCGCCCCCGTATTCGCCCTGCTCCTCGCGGTGCTCGCCGTCTCCTGCTCATCCGGCAGCGAACCGACCGCGAAGCCCGGTGACGCGGCAGCCGACCGGCGCACCCAGAGCGCCACACCGACCGCCGAAGCCGACACTGACGCCGACGCCGACGCCGAGAGTGAGGCGCCGCCGACCACGGAACCGGAAGAAGCCCCCACGCAACCCGTAGCCCTGGTACGCGACGCGTTCGCCACGCTCCAGGCCACCCTGAACGACTCCTGCACCCCCGGGAACTGCGCGTACTTCCTCGGCCGGGTCTACGACGAACTCGAGGGCCTCGATGCGGCGATGAAGGCGGACCCCAAGGGCCCCGGCCACTTCCCCGAGCCGATCGACTGGATCGCCGAACTACGGCGGACCCTCGGCGGAGACCGCACCTTCGAGAACCTCAAGAAGCACCAGACGCTGCTGATCGGCACCCGCGACAAGATCAACACCTGGATGCAGGACCACCCGGACGACTACCGCTGACTCGGGCACTGAGAACAAGAACAACAAGAACAACAAGAACAAGGGGGATTGAAGCGTGTCGGTAACGCCGCCGTCAGGTTCCGAAGGCTCCGAACGCGAGGGGAAGCCCGCGGGCGGGGAGTCGTCGTCCATATCCGATGAGGAGTGGGCGCGGTTCGTGCGCGAGAGCGAGGACGGGCGTGGGTCCTCCGCGCCGAAGGAGCCGTCCGCGCGGGCGCGGATGGTGACGGAGCGGCTGCGGAAGCTGGACGCCGAGACCGCGGGGGATGAACTCTGGCAGCCCGAGGGGTGGCGGACCGGGCCCGCCTGGCGGGAGATGGACGGGCGTGCTGTGCGTCGGCGTCGGGTCCGGGGTGTGCTGGGTGTCCTGGTGGGCGTCGGGGTGGTGGGGGTGCTCGTACTCAATCCGGCCAACATGCTGTCCCGGCTGCCCGGTGGGCTGGGGGGCCAGTTCGGAGGCCATGATGCCTCCCCTGCGACTCCGCTGGCTCCGGAGACCGCGCGCCCCAGTACTGCCCCGCCCGACGAGGCTGCCAATACGCCCACGCGGGAACGGCCGTTCGCCGGTTCTCCGGCCGAGCGGTGGGCCGTCGGGGCGGCGGCCATCAAGGTGCCAAAGGCGAAGTCGGTCGGCGGGGTGCCGGTGGAGCGGATGGAATCGGCTCTGCGGCTGACCAAGGAGTTCCTGGTCGCCTCGCATCTTGATCGGGACGTGCTGGCAGGAGCACGGCCGGAGAAGGCTCTGGCCCTGATCGACCCGTTGGAGCGGGAGGAACTTGAGCGTCTGCGCGCAGGGCTGCGCCAGCCCACCGAGGAGAACGACCCCAAGTGGACGTTCGCCCGTTTCGACCCCACGGAGGTCGAGTTGGTGGGCAGCGAGGTCCGGGTGCGTGGCCGGATGACGGTCAAGGCGGATGACTCGGCACCAGGCAGGGCGCTGATCCGGGCCGACTACACCTTCGTGTACCCCGTTGCCAGGGCAGGCGGTGGCGATGAGGTGACCCGCGCCATCGTCCGGCGCGTCGTCAACGTGGAGGTCTCGGACCTTGCCCGGTACCAGGGCACCGAGGGGCGGATCTGGCTGGCCAGGGTGGACAGCAACCTCGGCAATGACCGTTGCGAAGCGGGCGACGGGTTCATTCACCCGCAGTTCGCAGCTGATCAGTCGGCACGCCCCTCGGCCAGCAGCGGTGAAGTGGTCGATCCCTACGACCGCAGCAGGGAGATCGAGGGTGAGTGCGGCACCGCGACCCGCCTCTGAGGGGGTGGCGGCGACTTCGACGCAGTCGCCGGACTCGTTGCTGTCGCTGTGGCGTCAGGCACACTTCCCGTATGAACATCGCTCAATACATTCGCGTGCTGGAGAAGGAAGGCCAGCTGCTGGCCAGCAACGCCGAGCTGGCGGGGCCGGATGCCACCGTGTCCACCTGTCCCGGCTGGCAGGTGCGTGATCTGCTCCGGCACACAGGGATGGTGCACCGCTGGGCCACCGCGTTCGTCGTCGAAGGACACCGTTCGTATCATCCCGACGGTGGGGAACCCGCGCTGGACGGCGCCGAGTTGCTGGACTGGTTCCGTGCGGGGCACGCTCGGCTGGTGGCCGGGCTTGAGGGCGCGCCCGCTGATCTGGAGTGCTGGACATTTCTGCCCGCGCCGTCGCCGCTCGCGTTCTGGGCGCGGCGGCAGGCCCATGAGACGACCGTGCACCGGGTGGATTCGGAGTCCGCGCTGCGCGGGACCGACCGCGACACCATCGACGCCGCCTTCGCGGTGGACGGGATTGAGGAGCTGCTGGTCGGCATGCATGCCCGGGAGAAGAGCCGGGTACGGTCGGCCAAGCCCGGCGTGCTGCGGGTGCGGGCCACGGACACCGACGCGGTGTGGACGGTACGTATCTCCGACGCGCCGCCGTCGGCCGAGCGGGGCGACGCGGGCGAGGCCGACTGTGAGCTGAGCGGGCCCGCCGCACGGCTCTATCTGGCGCTGTGGAACCGTCTTCCGGCGCCGCGCCTCACCGGCGACCCGGAGCTGGCCCGGCTCTGGCGCGAGAACTCGGCTGTGGTGTGGGGCTGATGCGCGGGGAATCGGGGCGCCGTACGCAGGCCGCGCGAGACGCGATGACCGTGGAGATCGGGTACGCCCTGCTCTCCGCGACCCTCGCCGCCGCGCTCACGCTCGGCGCGGTCGCCGGGCCGACGGTGCTCTTCACGCTGCCGAGGTGGGCGGAGATCGCCCTGTTGGTCGTGGCCGCGGTGCTGGTGCCGGTGATCTTCGTGGCCCGGGTGGTCGGGGTGCTCTGGCGGTTCCAGGACGCCGCTGAGGACGCCCCAGAGGAGGACCAGGACGACGGCGGTGGTCAGCCGAGCCAGCCGGGGGCGAGCGCCTCCTGAATGATGCGGAAGGCGGCGAGGTCGGCGCCGGGCGGATCACACGTACTCCCGTGGGAGTATCTCGGGCTGTGAAGCCCGAGCTGGCGCCGGTGCCTCGCTGAGGCCGATCCTGCGGTGCAGGCGCCTGAGCGGGCCCGGCGCCCACCAGTTGGCGCGGCCAGCCAGCCGCATGCTCACCGGCAGCAGGACCACCCTGATCAGGGTCGCGTCCACCAGGATGGTCACGGCGGTGCCGACGCCGAGTTCCTTCAGGAAGACGACGCCCCCGGTGGCGTACGCCAGGAAGGACAGCGCCAGGATGGCGGCCGCCGCCGTGATCAGGGGCGCGCTGCGCCGGATTCCGGCCGCGACCGCGCCTTCGGTGTCGCCGGTGCGCTCGTACTCCTCCTTGATACGGGAGAGCATGAACACCTCGTAGTCCATCGAGAGTCCGTAGGCGACGCAGAACATCAGCACCGGAATGCTCGGCTCGATGGAGCCGGTCGGGGTGAAGCCGAGCAGGCCCGACAGATGCCCGTCCTGGAAGATCCACACCAGGCAGCCGAACATCACCGACAGGCTGAGCAGGTTCAGCACCGTGGCCTTGGCGGGCAGCAGCAGCGAACCGGTCATCAGGAAGAGGATCAGATAGGTCGCCACGATGATGATGGCCACGGCGTATGGCAGTCGGTCCAGGAGTACGGTGCGGAAGTCGCTGGTCTCGGCCGGGTAGCCACCGACCAGAGCCGGGGCGGGCGCGTCGATGGACCTGATCTCCTCGACGAGTGCGGGGACATCGCCGTACATGACCTCCTGGGTCGGGACGACGGCCAGCCGGATACCGCCCTTGGGGGAGGTCAGGCCGCTCTGCTCCGGCTCGCCGGTGCGACTGCCGTCGCGGTACGTACCGGTGGGCGCGTGAACCTGGAAGATCCCTGACACGCGGGAGAGTTCGGCCGCGTACGCGCTGGTGTCTGAGGCGTCTGAGGCGTCTGGGGTGTCTTGGGTGTCTGGGGCTTCGCGCAGGACGACCTGGATGGTGTCCGTCGGTTCCGCGGGGAACTCGGCGTGGACGATCTCCGACGTGGTGCGCGATGAGGTGCCCTCGGGCAGGGTGCGTTCATCCGGCAGGCCGAACGTCACGCCGAGCAGCGGAGACGCGGCGAGCAGCAGCACACCGAGCACGGCCGCGCCCGTGAGGACCGGGCGGCGCATCGCGGTCCGCGCCGCGCGGCCCCACAGGCCTCGGTCCGCCGTGGGCCCGGTGCGTTCCACCCGGCGCCCCCAGCGAGCCAGGGCCGCGGGCAGGAAGAGCAGGGCTCCGGCGACGGACGTCGCGACCACCAGCACGCCCGCGTAGGCGAAGGAGCTGAGGAAGAAGAACGGGAAGACGAGCAGCGCGGTGAGCGAGACGGCGACCGTGATCCCGCTGAACAGGACGGTGCGTCCGGCGGCTGAGGTGGCGAGGATGGCGGCGTCGCGCTGTGGGTGGCCCGCGTGCCGTTCCTCCCGGTAGCGGCTGATCATGAACAGGCTGTAGTCGATCCCCAGGCCGAGCCCCAGGACCAGCGCGAGGTTCGCGGCGAAGGTCGACACCTCGGTGAACTGCGCCAGCGCCCGCAGCCCGGCGAGCGTGCCGAGTACCGCGAAGACGCCGACGGCGACGGTGAGCAGCGCGGCGACCGTACGCCGGTAGAGCAGGATGAGCAGCAGGATGACCCCGGGCAGGACGAGCGCCTCGGCGCGCAGGAAGTCCGCGCGGGCCTGCTCACCGACCTGGCGGGAGATCTCCTCCTGGCCGCCGACCTGGACGGTCAGCTCTGGGGTGTCGCGGGTCAGGTGGGGCGACAGGTCGGCGAGTTCGTCGCGGGTGTCGGTGGCATTGCCCTCCAGCCGGGCCAGGATCAGCGCGCGGGAGCCGTCCGCGCTGCGCAGGGCCTGGCTGCCGCCGCTCCAGTACGACGTCACATCGGTGACCATCGGGAGAGCGCCGACCTCCGTAGCGAGGGCCCGTGCCGCGGCGACCGTGGCGGGTGCGTCGACATCGCCGCCGCGTGCGGTGACGAGCAGCGCCAGGTTCGGGTTTCCGGTTCCGAACTCCTCGCGGAGCACCTCGGCGGCGGCCACTGACTCGGTTCCGGGCGCGTCCCAGCGCGACAGGTCGAGGTCGTTCTGGGCACCCGCCCCGTAGGCGCCGAGGCCGAGCAGGGCCAGGAGTGCGGAGATCAGTACGGCGGCGCTGTGCCGCGTCAGTCGGCGGCCGAGCCGGGTCAGCATGGTGCTGCGCCCTTCCTTCGGGGACATGTGCTGCCAGGGTCGCGGCGGCCGCTGACCATCCGCTGGAAGGTCCACTGGAAGGCCCGCTGGAAGACGCTGTGACGACGCGAACCGGCCCGCTCAAGGAGAGTTGAGCGGGCCGGTTGGTTCAGCGCCTCAGCTAGCGGCTCAGCACTCGCCGCGCCACACCACCTTCTTCGCGGTCACCCCGACGTAGTTCAGCTTGTACGGGGTGTCGAACGGGTAGTGGAAGCACTTGGTGTAGGTGCGGCCCTGGTACTTCCAGGTGAAGTTGACGTGGTCGTAGCCCGGCTGAGGATGGCCGTTGTTGTAGACGGACTTGATGTTGTAGAGGGTGCCGGACCAGTTGCTGTACCTCGCGTACATCGTGCCGGTCTGGTTCTGCCCCGTGTACATACAGAACGCGCCCTTGGGGCACGCGGCGGTGGTGCCGGTCTCCCCTGCGGCGGCGGTGCCGGAGAAGCTGATCGTCGCGGCCAGTGCGCCGGTGGCTGCGAGCATGCCGACGGTGCGCTTGCGCATGATGTGGACCCCCTGGTCGGGATGTGCGGTCCAGGCCAGCATCCCCGGCGGGTGAGCCAGGGGGAACCTCGGACAACTGAGGGCGAAACGCCTTGACACCCTCGGCCGCTGGGCGCCGGGATACGCTCGCCTTATGGCTGACGGGATGCGGTTCGAACTACTCGGCCCGTTGCGGGGGTTGAGTCAGGGTATTGAGGTGCCGCTCGGACCGCCGAAGCAGCGGGCCGTGCTCGCCATACTGCTGCTGCAGGACGAGCGGGCGATGTCGTACGAGGCGCTGGTGGCGGCCGTGTGGGGCGATGAGCCACCCGCGCACGTACGGAACCTGGTCCAGAAGTACGTCTCCGGGCTGCGGCGCGCGTTCGCGGACACGGACTCGGGCACGGGCACAGGCACGGGCACGGGCACGGGCACGGGGTCCGAACTGTCCTGGACCGGCAGCGGATACCGGCTCGCCGGGGCGGCGGCCGACGATCTGCGGGAGCGGCGGGCGCTGCTGCGTGAGGCGCTCGCCGCGCGGGACGGCGGGGATCTGCGCGGCGCCGGAACGCTGGCGGAGCGGGCTGAGGCGATGTGGCGGGGCGAGTTCGCCGAGGGGCTCGCCGGGCCGTATCTGGCGGCGGAGCGACGGCGGTTCGCGGAGAAGCGGCTGATGATCCTGGAGGCCCGGCTCGCGGCCGATATCGAACTGGGCCGCTACCACGAGTGTGTCCATCAGCTCGTCCACCAGGTGGCGGCCCATCCGCTGCGGGAGCGGTTTGTGTATCTGCTGATGCTCGCGCTGTACCGCAGTGGACGCTCGTCGGACGCGTTGCTCGCCTACGCGGAGGCCCAGGCGCGGATCGCCGAGGCGATGGGCGCTGACCCGGGGCCTGCCCTGCGAGCTCTGCACCAGCGGGTGCTGCGGCAGGACCCGGCCCTGCTTCCGGGCGCGGCGCCCGCCGCCTGACGCCCCCTCACGGGCGCGGCGGGCTTACCAGGCCCACACTGTGGGCGAGTTGGGTGGCGGAGTGCGCGAAGAACACAGCCCGATCCTCCACCACACGGTTGAACTGTCCGAAGACTTCGAAGGAGATGAGGCCGAACAGCTGCGACCAGGCGGCGATCATGGCGACCACCGCCGCCGGAGGCAGATCGGGCGCGAGATCCGCCGCCGCGCGTTCGGCCTCGGGGCGCACCGCTTCGGGTAGCCGAGCGGTGGCGAGCCCCGGTCCGAGGTGGGCGTCCCGGACCAGGGAGATCAGGACGAGCCCCACCCGGGACGCCGGGCCCACCGTGTCCCGCGGCGCGGTGTAGCCGGGGACGGGTGAGCCGTAGATGAGGGCGTACTCGTGCGGATGGGCGAGGGCCCACCCGCGGGTGGCCTCGCAGACCGCGACCCACCGCTGCGCCGGTGCGGCGCCTCGCGTCGCCGCGCGGGCAGCTTCGGCGGCCTCACCCACGGCGTCGTAGGCGTCGACGATGAGGGCCGTGAGGAGGGCGTCACGGCTGGGGAAGTAGCGGTACAGCGCCGAGGAGACCATGCCGAGCTCACGGGCCACGGCGCGGAGTGACAGCCTGGCCGCGCCCTCCGCGGCGAGCTGTCTGCGGGCCTCGTCCTTGATGGCGGCAGTGACTTCGATGCGGGCGCGTTCCCTGGCGCCTTGCGTGCTGCTCATGGAGCCCAGTTTGCCAGAGCACCGCACCAAAACAAGAGCACTGCACCAATTCAAGAGCACCGCTCTTGCTTTGGATCGGCGCACCGTGGAACACTGCTCTCAAGCGAGAGCAGTGCTCACACTTTCTTTTCGGAGGCCGCCATGTCGCCCCACCCGAACTCCCAGCCGTACTACCTCAAGGCCGGACCCGTCGCCACGCGGCTCAACAGCTTCATCGGCTGGCTCGCCCGCCGTGGGGTCAGCCTCCAGGGCTCCGCCGAACTCTCCGTCGTCGGCCGCAAGTCCGGCCAGCTCCAGCGCGTCCCCGTCAACCCGCACACCCACCAGGACACCCAGTACCTGGTCTCCGCCCGTGGCCACTCCCAATGGGTGCGCAACATGCGTGCCGCGGGCGGCGGCGAGCTCCGGGTCGGCCGCGAGGTCCGCACCTTCACGGCTGCCGAGATCCCCGACGACCTGGAGAAGGTGCGGGTCCTGCGCACCTACCTGGAGCGCTGGGGCTGGGAGGTCAACGGCTACTTCAAGGGCGCCACGGCCACCTCGACCGATGACGAGCTCCTCGCGGCGGCCCCCGACCACCCGGTCTTCCAGATCACCGTCCAGAAGTGACCCCGGCCCCGCCGCCCGCCCCGCCCTCTGCCTCGGCACCGGCCTCGGCACCGGCCCCGGCTCCGGCCCCGGCACCAACCCCCGCCTCCGGCCGCGACCGGTCCAGCGCCGTCATCGCGCGCCTGGCCATCGGATGGTCCCGGACGATCTCGGCGAGCGAGGTGGACCCACGCACGATTCTCGCGAACGCCGTCCACGCGGGCCGGAACCCCGTGACCGCCGCGTGCACCATGCCCGGCCGACGCTCAAAGGCCGCGAGCAGCCGCCGCCCCATGCTCATCTCCACACCGAGCCCGGCCTTGATCGCGAAGGTGTAGTTCTGCGCCTGCCGACGCGCGTCCACCGCGTCGTGGGACTCGGCGATCCTGACCGCCCACTCCCCCGCGAGCCGCCCCGACCTGAGGGCGTACGAGATGCCCTCGCGGGTCCACGGCTCCAGCAGCCCCGCCGCGTCCCCGCACACCAGGACCCGGCCTCGGGAGAGCGGGGAGTCGTCGGCGCGGCAGCGCGTCAGGTGCCCGGAGGAGATGCTCGGCTCGAAACCGGCCAGGCCAAGCCGTCCGATGAAGTCCTCCAGATAGCGCTTGGTGGCCGAGCCGTCGCCGCGCGCCGAGATCACCCCGACGGTCAGCGTCTCGCCCTTGGGGAACACCCAGCCGTAGCTGCCCGGCAGCGGCCCCCAGTCGATGAGCACCCGGCCCGCCCAGTCCTCGGCGACCGAGTCGGGCACCGGGATCTCGGCCTCCAGGCCCAGGTCCACCTGGTCAAGACGCACCCCGACATGGGCTCCGATCCGGCTCGCGCTGCCGTCCGCGCCGACGACCGCACGGGCGAGTACGGTCTCGCCGTCGTTCAGGAAGACGGCGACCGTGCGCCGGTCGGGTACCGCCGCGCCGTGCTGCTCCACACGCGCGACCGCGGCGCCGGTGCGCAGTTCGGCGCCCGCCTTCTGAGCGGCTTCGACCAACCGCTGGTCGAACTCGGGGCGGTTGATGAGCCCGAAGAGCATGTGGCGGGACCGGCGGGTGCGGGCGAATCGGCCGTCCAGCGAGAACGTCACCGCGTGCACCCGGTCGCGCAGCGGCAGTTCGAAGCCGGGCGGCAGCGCGTCACGCGAGGGGCCGATGATTCCGCCACCGCACGTCTTGTACCGGGGCAGTTCGGCCTTCTCCAGCAGAAGGACGCGGCGGCCCGCGACCGCTGCCGCGTAGGCGGCGCTGGCTCCCGCGGGACCGGCGCCGACCACCACGACGTCCCATACCCGCTGCTGGTCGTCCGCCGCGCGCTCATCCGGCTGCTCGTCTGGCTGCTCAGTAGGCTGCTCGGTGGGGTGTTCGGTGGGGTTCTCGCTGCTCACGTCGTCTGCCGCTCCCGGTCAAGATCGCTGCCGCTGCTGTCGACGGCATCCTACGGCGGAGGCCTGCCACACCCCCGCTGTGGGAGGATCGGCGCCGTATCCGCGGTGCCTACCCGGCACCCCACACGTACAACGTCGCACCCACAAGGAGCGTGCCCATGCCGTCCCGTCAGATAAGGGAAACCGTCGCCGCGCTCATGCCGCGCGCCCAGTCGGAACTGGCCGAACTGGTGGCGTTCCAGTCGGTGGCGGACTTCGCTCAGTACCCGAAGAGCGAGAGCGAGGCCGCCGCGCGGTGGGTGGCCGACGCGCTGCGCGCCGAGGGCTTCACGGATGTGGCGCTGCTCGACACCCCGGACGGTACGCAGTCCGTCTACGGTTTCCTGCCGGGCCCCGAGGGCGCGCCGACGGTACTGCTGTACGCGCACTACGACGTGCAGCCTCCGCTCGACGAGGCGGCCTGGGTGAGCCCGCCCTTCGAACTGGTCGAGCGCGACGGGCGCTGGTACGGGCGGGGAGCCGCCGACTGCAAGGGCGGTGTGCTGATGCATCTGCTCGCGCTGCGCGCCCTCAAGGCGGACGGCGGGGTTCCGGTGAGCGTGAAGTTCATCGCGGAGGGCTCCGAGGAGCAGGGCACCGGCGGTCTCGAGCGGTACGCCGAGGCGCACCCCGAGCTGCTGCGGGCCGACTCGATCGTCATCGGCGACAGCGGCAACTTCCGGGTGGGGATGCCGACGGTGACCTCCACGCTGCGCGGGATGACCATGCTGCGGGTCCAGGTGGACACCCTGGAGGGCAATCTCCACTCGGGGCAGTTCGGTGGCGCGGCGCCCGACGCGCTCGGTGCGCTGATCCGGGTCCTGGACTCACTGCGCGGCGAGGACGGCTCAACCACGGTGGACGGGCTCGACGGCGAGCAGACCTGGGACGGCCTGCAGTACCCGGAGGACGCCTTCCGCGGCGACGCCAAGGTGCTGGACGGGGTGGAGCTGATCGGTTCGGGCACGGTCGCCGACCGCATCTGGGCCCGTCCCGCGGTCACCGTGCTCGGCATCGACTGCCCGCCCGTGCTCGGCGCGACGCCTTCGGTGCAGGCCGGTGCCCGTGCGCTGATCAGCCTGCGGGTGCCGCCGGGCGTGGACGCCGCCGAGGCGACCAAGCTGCTGAGCGCCCACCTGGAGGCGCACATTCCGTGGGGTGCGCGGCTGCGGGTCGACCAGATCGGGCAGGGCCAGCCGTTCCGCGCGGACACCGCCAGCCCGGCCTACGCGGCGATGGCCGAGGCCATGCGGGTCGCCTACCCGGGCGAGGAGATGCAGTACGCGGGTCAGGGCGGCTCCATTCCGCTGTGCAACACCCTGGCCGCGCTCTACCCGCAGGCGGAGATCCTGCTGATCGGGCTGAGCGAACCGGAGGCGCAGATCCACGCGGTGAACGAGAGCGTGTCGCCGGACGAGCTGGAGCGGCTGTCGGTCACGGAGGCGCTGTTCCTGCGGAAGTACGCGGTAGGCAAGACCTCTTGAGACAGTACGCGGCGGGCTGAACCCGTACGCTCACGGTGAAGGCCCCTCCGTCGCGGAGGGGCCCTTCCTTACGGTCGGCGCATGGATGTCATCGAGGTTCTGCCCCAGCTGCATATGCTGCGTTTCCCGGTCGGCCAGGCCTATCTCTGGCGCGACGGCGACGCGTTGACCCTCATCGACGGTGGTACGGCGGGCTCGGGCCCGCGGATCGCGGAGGCCGTCACCGCGCTGGGGCTGCGCCCCAGCGACGTACGCCGCATCGTGCTCACCCACTTCCACGAGGATCACCTGGACGGCGCGGTCGAGTTCGCCGCGCTGAGCGGCGCGCCGGTGCTCGCCCACCGCGCGGACGCGCCCTTCGTGCGGGGTGAGGCGCCGGGTCCGCCACCGGTCTTCGAGGACTGGGAGCTGCCGATCTTCGCCGAGGTCGCCACGGTGCTGCCACCTCGCCCCGCCCATCCGGGGTATCCCGGCGAGGTACACGAGCTGGACGGCGGCGAGGTGCTCGATTTCGGCGACGGCGCCCGGGTGATCCGGGCACCTGGACACACGGACGGCAGTATCGCGCTCCATCTGCCGTACCACGGCGTGCTGTTCACCGGTGACGCCGTCGCGGCGTCACCGGTGGACGGGCGGGTCATGCTGGGTGTGTTCAACGTGGACGGGAAGCAAGCACTGGCGTCGTTCAGGGAGTTGGCGGCCCTGGAGTCGGACGTGGCCTGCTTCGGTCACGGCGCCCCCGTCACCGAGCACGCCTCCGCCGCGCTGTGCGCCTCAGCCAACAGGTATCCCCGCCTCGAGGTAGAGCGCTGACCCCCGTTCCCGTGCGCGCAGGGCCCAGCGCAGCCGCTCGTAGCGCACCGGAGGCAGCATCCGCGCCGCCTCCTCCTCGGTGGTGAAGCGGCACCCGCGTAGTTCGGGCCCGGGCAGCAGGAGCCGTTCGGCGGCGCGGCTGTCGAGCCGTCCGCCGTCGAAGAGCATCCGCAGCCCGCCGTAGCCGGGCGGCCTGGGCGGCTCCCAGTCGACCACGAGCAGCCCGGGCACTCGGTCGAGCCGGATGCCGGTCTCCTCGGCGACCTCGCGTACACCGGCGCGTGCGGGGGCCTCGCCGGGTTCGACGACCCCGCCCGGGAACTCCCAGCCCGCCTTGTAGGTGGGATCGACGAGCAGGAAGCGGTCCCGCTCGTCGAAGAGGAGCACGCCGGCGGCGACGGTCTCGGCCGTGGGTTCGGGGGTCTGCACGATGTCGCAGACCCCCGCGGCGCCGGTGCGTACGGCGTCGGCGATGCGCTCGGCGGCGCCCTGTGGGGTGAGCGTGCTGGTGTCCAGGACATGGGCGTCGGCGGCGAGCCAGTCGCCGAGCGCGGCGCGGTATGGCTCGATGTGGTCGTACGCCCCCTGCCGCGTCTGGAGTTCACCCCCCTCGTCGGGTGCGGCCTCGCGCCCGGCTATTCGGGCGCGCAGGATCGTTTCGGCGGGGGCGAGCAGCACATGCCGTACCTCGATTCTGCGAGCGGCGAGCGCCCCGAAGATCTCGTCGCGGTAGTCCTGCCGCAGCAGGGTCATGGGGACGACCAGTACGCCGCTCACCTCAGCGAGCAGCGCGGCGGCCGTGTCGACGACCAGGCGGCGCCAGATGGCCAGGTCCTGGTAGTCGTTGACCTCGTCGAGGTATTTGGGCGGCAGCAGGTGTGACAGGCCCGCGCCGATGACCTCGGGGTCGAAGAGCGTGCTGTTCGGGATCAGCTCGATCAGTTCTCGTGCAGTGGTGGACTTGCCCGCACCGAACGCGCCATTGATCCAAACGATCACGGTTACCCCTCCTGAGTCGGACCCATGTGGCTTGCCCGCCGCACCCTGCTCCGGAAACCAGGCCCCGGCGGTTCAGGCCGGGGGCCCGCCTCCCGCTGCTCGGCCGTGAACGCGTCACCGAGAGCCGGGTGCCCCAGCCGCCCGAGGGCGCATCACTGGATCAATAGCTAGAATTCGGACATGGGAGAGAGGTCTGGCATGCCCTCAGCGCCCGAACTCGTCCTCGAAACCGACGGGGGCGCCACAGTGATGGTCCCCGGTCGGGACTATCACGTCGGGCGTGACCCGTTGTGCGACATCGTCCTCGACGATGCCCGGGTCTCGTGGCACCACGCGGTGCTGCGGCCCGTCGCTGACCACTGGACGCTGGAGGACGAGGGCAGTACCAACGGCACCTACGCCGAGGGCAGACGCGTCCAGGCGTCAGGCGTCGGCCCGGGAAGTGAGATCCGCTTCGGGAGCCCGCTCGACGGGCCGCGCGCGGTGCTGGTGAGCCGCGAGCCGCCACCACCCGCGCGGCCCCAGCGGCCCGCGCGTCCGCAGCCATCCGCGCGGCCCCAGCCACCCGCCGCGCCTGAATGGCCCTCGCCGCCTGACGCACCCTCGCCCGTGTGGCCTTCGGCACCCGACGCGCCCTCGCCCGCACGGCCCGCGACGCCCGAGCGGCCGTCCGCCGTCTCCGTACCGTCGGCGACCGGCACCTTCAGCCAGCCCACCACGGTGCGGCCGCTGCCCACCCGTACCCTGCGGATCGGCCGGGCACTCGACAACGACCTGGTCGTCGACGATCTCGTCGTCTCACGTCGGCACGCCGAGCTCGAGGCCCACCCCGACGGCAGCTACGAGATCGTCGACCTCGGCAGCCACAACGGCACCTTCCTCAACGGCCAGCCGGTCAGCCGCGCCCAGGTCTCCCCCGGTGACATCGTCGGCATCGGCCACTCTGCGTTCTGCCTGGTCGGCAACCAGCTCCAGGAGTACGTCGACAGCGGTGAGGTCTCCCTCGACGTGCAGGGTCTCGCGGTCGCCGTCAACAACGGCCGCAAGGTGCTGCTCGACCATGTCTCGTTCCCCGTCGGGCAGAAATGCCTGCTGGCCGTGGTGGGCCCCAGCGGCGCCGGTAAGTCCACGCTGCTCAACGCGCTGACCGGCCTGCGCCCCGCGGACCAGGGCACCGTCCTCTACGACGGCCGTGACCTCTACCGCGACTTCTCCGAGCTGCGCCAGCGCATCGGCCTCGTACCGCAGGACGACATCCTGCACTCCCAGCTCACCGTGCGCCGCGCGCTGGAGTACGCCGCCGAGCTGCGCTTCCCCCAGGACACCGCGCGCGCGGAACGGCGCGCCCGAGTGAGCGAGGTCGTCCGGGAGCTGGGTCTGGAACAACGCGAGAGCCTGCCGATCCACCGGCTGTCGGGCGGCCAGCGCAAGCGGGTGAGTGTGGCGCTCGAGCTGCTGACCAAGCCCTCGTTGCTCTTCCTCGACGAGCCGACGTCCGGACTCGACCCCGGCATGGACCGTTCGGTCATGCGGATGCTCCGGGACCTCGCCGACGACGGACGGACCGTCATCGTCGTCACGCACAGCGTGCTCAGTCTCGATGTTTGCGACCGGCTGCTGGTGCTGGCCCCTGGCGGCCGGATCGCGTACTACGGGCCACCAGCCGACACCCTCCCGTTCTTCGGCTACGCCCAGTGGCCCGAAGCCTTCGAGGCGTTCGAGAACGACCAGGTCCGCGACTGGGCGGGTGAGTACCAGGCCTCGGCGTTGCACCGCCAGTACATCACCGGCTCCACCGCTCAGCCGCGTGGCGCGCTCCCCTCCACGACCCCGGCCCAGGTCGCTCCGCCGCCGCGGACCCGCAGTTGGGGCGCGCAGTTCAGCACGCTCGTACGACGCTACGCGGCCGCGCTCAGCGCCGACCGCACCTTCCTGGCGATCATGATCGCGCTGCCCTTCGTGATGGGCGCGATGGCCCGCGCGCTGGCGGGCAGCAGCCTCACCCAGGAGACGGCGATGAACGCCCTGCTCATCCTGTGCGTGGGCGGTGTGCTCACCGGGGCCGCCAACGCGGTACGTGAGCTGGTCAAGGAGCGGGTGATCTATCAGCGGGAACGCGCGGTCGGGCTGTCCCGATCCGCGTATCTGATGTCGAAGGTGGCGGTCCTCGGCGCGGTGACCGTCGTGCAGGCCGCGGTGTTGACCCTGGTCGCGCTGGTCGGCGTCGATCTGAACGCACCCGGGGGCGAGGGCGTGCTGATGTCGCCGCTCCTGGAGATCACGTTGGCGGTGGCGCTGCTGTCGTTCACGGCGATGACGCTCGGTCTGCTGGTCTCGGCGCTCGTCCGCAAGGAAGAGGTCACCATGCCGCTGCTGGTGCTCCTCGCCATCGTTCAGGTGGTGTTCTGCGGAGCGCTGCTGCAACTGGACGGCACACCGGTGCTTGAGCAACTGGCGTGGCTGGTGCCCGCGCGCTGGGCACTCGGCGCGATGGCTGGCACGATCGACCTTTCCCAGATCGTTCCGGGCGCGCTGACGGAGGACCCCCTGTTCGCGCACTCCACGGGGGTGTGGCTGCTCAACATGGGGATGCTGGCCGCGCTTTCGGTCCTGTTCTGTCTCGCCGTCGCACGGCTGCTGCGGCGTCATGAGCCCGCCATCATGCGGAAGTAGCGGAAGTAGGCGCCTGGCCATGACGACATGGGACTTCCGCCCGACGCATGTCATTCCCCCGGCCGGGCTGCCCTCCTGGGAGGCGCCGGACGCCTCGCACCCGTCCGAGTCCCTCGACGCGCTGCTGCCGGTACGGCTGGTGGAGCGCAGCGGCGACTGGGGGCAGGTGGAGTGCGCCAACGGCTGGTCGACCTGGGTGGACGCGCGGCTGCTGGTGGCCGTACCGCAGCAGCCCCCGGACGCCGGTCGGCCCCTGACGCGCACAGCCGACCCACGGCCGCTGATCACGCGGGCCGAGGAGGCGCTGCGCCAGTACCGCGCCGCGGTGGAGGCGCTGACGCGGGGAGAGACGGACGGAGAGACGTTCCGGCGCAGAACGCAGGGGTTGCGGGTGGGGATGGTCGTGGACGGCGAGTCGGTGTGGCTGTACGACGCGGAGCACGAGCGCTGGGTCTACGGCGACGGCACCGGCGTGACGGCCTTCGCGTCGTCCACCGCTCCCGCCGTCGGGGCCGAGCATGATCCGACACGGATCGTGGACGCCTCGCACCTGGACGAGGGCGAGGCGAAGCGCCCGCCCAGCGGCCCCACCCTGCGCGGTGAAGCGTGACGGCGGGCGGCGCGGCACGGGACCCGAGCGTCACGTACGGGCGGCCATCGGAGCTGATCGGGCAGGAGATCGCGGGGTACCTCGTGGAGCGCGAGATCGGCCGTGGCGGCATGGCGGTCGTCTATCGCGCCCGTGACCTGCGCCTGGAGCGGACCGTCGCGCTCAAGCTGCTCGCTCCCGAGCTCGCCCGCAACGACACCTTCCGTAAGCGGTTCACGCATGAGTCCCAGGTGGCCGCCGCCATCGACCATCCGCACATCGTGCCAGTGTTCGCGGCGGGCGAGACCAACGGCATCCTCTACATCGCCATGCGCTATGTGCCAGGGCAGGACCTGCGCGCGCTGCTCGACCGCCAGGGGCCGCTGTCGGCCGAGACGGCGCGGCGGATCGCCACGCAGGTGGCGTCCGCGCTGGACGCCGCGCACGCGCACGAGCTGGTGCACCGCGATGTGAAGCCGGGCAACATCCTGATCGCGGCGGGCACGGACAGCGAACATCCGGAGCACGTCTACCTCACCGACTTCGGTCTGACGAAGAAGTCCCTGTCACTCTCCGGGCTGACCACGGTGGGCCAGTTCGTCGGCACGCTCGACTACGTCGCGCCGGAGCAGATCTCCGGACGCCCGGTGGACGGCCGCTGCGACGTCTACAGCCTGGGCTGCGTCGTCTACGAGACGCTGGCCGGGACGCCGCCGTTTCAGCGGGACGACGATCTGGCGCTGCTGTGGGCCCACCAGTACGACGCGCCGCCGCCGCTGACCGGGCACCGTCCCGATCTGCCCGCCGCGCTCGACGACGTACTGGCGAAGGCCCTCGCCAAGACCCCGGACGAGCGGTACGGGTCGTGTCTGGAGTTCGTGTCCGATCTGCGCGTGGCCGTGGCGCGGCGGGCCTTGGCCGACCGTGCGGGCGGCGGCCACGCGCCGACCCGCGTCGACGCCCGTATCGGCGACCGTGCCACCCCACCGGCTCCACCGCCCGAGCCGCCCCGCTGGGCGATGCCGGTCTTCCCGGGTCGCGTTCGCTGAGGCGGAGCGGCGGCACGTCTCAGCGCGAGCCGCGGTACGTCACTCGGGTGTGGTGGTACGTCACTCGGGTGCGGGTGGCGTCGTCTCGGAGTCGGGCCGTACCTCGCCCCGGCGGTGAACCGGCAGCGCCAGCAGTCCGCCGAGGAAGCCCGCGACCAGGCCCCATCCCGCCGCGATACCGACCGCCGTCCAGAGATGGGGACGCAGGACCACCCTGGCCGAGAGCGCGCCGCCGAGGTCGCCGATGCCCAGCAGCGAGAGGCCGAGGTGCGCGGAGGTCGCGGCGACCAGGCAGATGGCCAGCACGGTGCACGCGAGCGCCGCCGCCATGTGGACGGCGTGCTGCCAGAGCCGTACGTGTGCGGGTGAACGGACCGCCATCAGGAAGGCCGTCCCGAGGAGCAGTACCGCCGCGACGACCGCCAGCCACCACACCCGCCCGTCATGCTCGGACAGCGTGCGCAGGTTGAGGGTGGAGTCGACCGGGCCGCGCAGCACCTGATCCAGCACCTGGGGCATCGGCAGGCCGAAGGGACCCTCCACCCGGCCCTCCCAGGACGCGCCGAGGCCGAGGGTGAGGGCAAGCCAGACGAGGTTGGGCAGCCCCAGCAGCATGACGGCGAACGTCTCCACCGCGTGCCCCCGGGTCGCGGCGACGACCAGCCCGACGACCAGTCCCAAGGCGACGTAGGCCAGGAGCAGGACGACCACGGCGTACGCGGCGGGCCGCACCGTCGCCTGGAAGCGCAGCAGGCGGGCCGGGAGCGGGGCGCCGCGCGAGACGAGCAGCGCCAGGATGAGCACACCCGCGAGCCACAGCAGGCCGAAGACGAGGCTGAGCTCGTAGTCGGCGTGGAAGCCGACGCTGGGTGCGGAGGTTCCGAGAACGTCGGGGAGGATGCCGCCCGTGGGGTCATCGACGGGGATCTCGAAGGTGTGCCGGGCGGTAGCGCACAGCACGACGAGTGCGGCGACCCAGACCACGCCCACCCGCATCGCCCAGACCGCGAGTTCGCCGACGCCCGCGACGGCCCGATGGCGCAGCGGCCGCAGAAAGCCCGCCGCGAGGGTCAGGGCCCCGACGAGGGAGACCGAGAGCGGCAGTACGGCCAGATCCGCTTCCGTACCGATGAGCGCGCTGGCATCGCCGGAGAGCGAGAGGGAGCCACCGACGGCCATCAGGACGACTGCCACGGCCACGCGCCACAGTGCGCCGCCCGGCAGGTCCGCCGCTCCCGCCGCCCACAGGCCGAGCGTCGCCGTGACGGCCATGACGGCCACTGCGGCGACCACCGCAGCGACGGCCTGCGTCCACCCGTGGGCGGCGGGGCGCGCGTCGCCCCGCCCCCGCCCTCGGCCCCGCCCCTGGCCTCGGCCTCGTTCGCTGCTCTGCTGCGCGCTCACGCCGCCACGCTAAGCAGCCCTGGGTGGGGGTGCTCGCTGGGATGGGCCGACCGCGTCAGCTTGCGGGCGGGGTGACAGCGAGGCACACAATAGGTGCCGTACGTAGCAAAGCGGGGCATAGTGCCGCTAGCTCGCATTCAACGACATCGCTCTGCCAGGCAGAAGCCGGGGAGAAGAGGGCCCGTGAGTTCCCAGCCGCCGTCGTCAGACCGCCCCACCGGTCCGCCCTCCGGTCCGCTGTCGGGCGGCCGTCCGAGCCCAGCGCCGGAGGCGCCCACCGAGGTGAGCCCGACCCCGCCCCCTGGCTCCGTTCCGCCGGAGCCGCCGAGCGGCGGAGGCGGAGGCGGAGGCGGGGGTGACGAAGGCGGCGGAGGGAGCGGAGGCGGTCCTGAAGGTCCCGCTCAGGGCCCGGGCGAGGGTCCGGGAGTCCCGTGGTGGCGCTCGGTACCCAAAGTGGCCACGATCGCCGCGGCGATCGTGGCGGCCACCGTGCTGATCGTCGTCCTCACCCGTCCGGACGACGGCAACGGTGGTGACGCGTCAGGGTCGTCGGGGGAGGTCTTCCTCCAGGCCGCGAGCGCCGACGGCATCGACCCGTTCACCGAGTCCTCGGACCCGGAGAGTCAGCCGCCGTCCGCGCCACCGCCGACGTTGCCCAGCGCGCCGGAGACCGACGCCAACGTCACGCGCGGTGTGGAGGGTTCGGCCCCCGGTCTGTACGGCGGGACGCAGAACGTCGCGAGCTGTGATGTGGAGCAGCAGATCAAGCTGCTCACAGCCGAGCAGGACAAGAACCGGGCGTTCGCCTCGGTGCTGGAGATCGAGCCGTCCGACGTCCCGTCGTATCTGCGGGCGCTGACGCCCGTGCGGCTGCGCACGGACACCCGGGTCACCAACCACGGCTACCAGGACGGCGCGGCCACCAGCTACCAGGCGGTGTTGCAGGCGGGCACGGCCGTACTCGTCGACGAGCGCGGCGTGCCGCGCGTGCGGTGCGCCTGCGGCAATCCGCTGACCCCGCCGGTGGCGCTGCGCGGCGACGCGCAGCGCAAGGGTGACTCTTGGCCTGACTACCGGCCCTCGAACGTGGTCGCCGTCACTCCCGCGCCGACGGTGGTGAACGTGTTCGTGATCCTGGACCTCGAGGATGGCGGGTGGTTCGAGCGGGAGAAGGGCGACACGGGCGAGAACGACGAGCCGACCACGGCGCCCACATCGGAACCCTCGCCGACGACCACGACCCAGTCGCCGTCGCCGACGCGGTGCCCGTCGGGTACGACCCCGTCGCCCACCGCGACGGAAGCCGACGCCGCACCCACCTGTGTGCCGGTCTCCCCGTCGCCCGACTCGCCCTCTCCGACCGACACGTCACCGACCGCCACTCCCCCGACGGACGGGACCGGCCCGCCGCCAGACGACGCCACGACGGAGGCCCAGCCCGACACCAACGACGCCACCGCCCCCTGAGCGCCTGGACGGACCGCTGAACGCCTGGACGGACCGCACCACAGAGAGGTTTCGGGTATGGCATGGCTGACCAAGCTGGCGATGGCGGCCGCGGTGGGCGGCGGCGCCGCGGCCGGATATCTGGGCCTGGTCAGCGCCGCGCTGCCCCTGGACGTGGGCATCGGCAGGCGCACCCGGCCGCTGGGACCGCAGATCATCGGCATCAGCGCGCCCAGGGACGTGGTGTTCGAGGTGATCGCGCAGCCGTACCTCGGGCAGACCACCCGGGCCATGCGGCAGAAGGTGCGGGTACTGGAGCGCGGCAGCGACATGGTCCTCGCTACCCACTTCACCCCTCTGGCGGACGGGAGGCTGAAGGCCGTGACGGTGGAGACGGTGCGGTTCACCGCGCCCGAGCGGGTGGACTTCCGGCTGGTACGGGGCCCGGTGCCGTTCGTCGTGGAGTCCTTCGTCCTCACCGAACACGCGTCAGAGACGCACCTGGTGTACGAGGGAGAGCTGGCCACCGACCTGTGGGCGCTCGGACAGTGCTGGGGGCGGTTGGTGGCGCGGCACTGGGAGGAGACGGTCGCGACCGCCCTCACGTCGCTCAAACAGGAGGCAGAACGCCGCACGGCGCGTTGAGTGCGGCGGCCGCGGCGCCTACCAGGCCCGCGTCCGTGCCCATCCTGGCGGGCACCACCGTCAGGTCACGTACGAAGGACAGCGTGGCGTAGTCGCGCAGGGCCCGCCGCAGCGGGGCGAAGAGCACCTCGCCGGACTTCGCCACTCCGCCGCCCACCACCGCGATCTCGATCTCGACGAGCGTGGCGGTGGCCGCGATCCCGGCGGCGAGGGCGCGCGCGGCCCGCGCGAAGGCGGCGCGGGCGACGGGGTCGCCGTCTCGCGCGGCGGCGGCCACCGCCACGGCGGAGGTGTCACCGTCCGGTGCTGGGCGCCAGCCGTCGTCCAGGGCCCGGCGCGCGATGCTCGGCCCGCTGGCGATGCCCTCGACACAGCCGCGGGCGCCGCACGGGCAGGGGGCGCCGTCGAGGTCGACGCTGATGTGCCCGATGTGGCCGGCGTTGCCGGTGGGGCCCGGGTAGAGACTGCCGCCGAGCACCAGACCGCCGCCGACTCCGGTGGAGACGACCATGCACAGGGCATGGTCGTAGCCTTGGGCGGCGCCCTGCCAGTGCTCGGCGGCGGCGATCGCCGGTCCGTCGCCGATCAGCGTGACCGGCAGACCGCCGGACACGGCCTGGACCCGCTCCACGAGGGGGAAGTCGCGCCAGCCGGGTACGTTCACCGGGCTCACCGTCCCCGCGGCGGCGTCGACGGGACCGGCACTGCCGATGCCGAGCGCCCGCGCACCGGCCCACAGCGGCGAGCGCGTGAGCTCACCGAGTACCTCTTCGACCGTCTTGTGCACCGCCTCGGCGTTCTCGCGCGCGGGCGTCGGCCGCTGCGTACGCACCCGGATGCGGCCCTGGGCGTCGACCAGAGCTCCGGCGATCTTGGTTCCGCCGATGTCGAGGGCGGCAACGAGGTCGGTCCGCGTCAAGGGTCAGATCCCAAGGTAAGAGGGTCGGCCGGAAGGCCAGCGGGACAGCGCGAGGAACAGTCTTTCCCGTTCTGACAACGTTGTCCAGGCCCTATGCTCGACGCGTCACGCTCGAGACGCGTCACTGGGAGAGGAAATACGCACTGTGGCCGAGACCGCCAGCCGCCTCACGCCGCACCGCTACGGCAGCCGTCCCACCATGAAGGACGTCGCCGGACGCGCGGGCGTCGGCCTGAAGACGGTCTCGCGGGTGGTGAACGGCGAGCCCGGCGTCACCCCGGACACCGAGCGTCGCGTCCAGGAGGCGATCGACGCACTCGGGTTCCGCCGCAACGACAGCGCCCGGGTGCTGCGCAAGGGCCGTACGGCGAGCATCGGGCTGGTCCTGGAGGATCTCGCCGACCCGTTCTACGGCCCGCTGAGCCGTGCGGTGGAGGAGGTGGCCCGCGCCCACGGCGCCCTCCTCATCAACGGCTCCAGCGCCGAGGACCCCGACCGTGAGCGGGAGTTGGTGCTCGCTCTGTGCGCGCGCCGGGTGGACGGTCTGGTGGTCATTCCGGCCAGCGGTGACCACCGCTATCTGGCGCCCGAGATGGCGGCCGGGATCGCCACCGTCTTCGTGGACCGCCCCCCCGGTCAGATCGACGCGGACGTGGTGCTGTCCGACAGCTTCGGGGGTGCCCGGGACGGTGTCGCCCATCTGATCGCCCACGGTCACCGCCGTATCGGCTTCATCGGCGACCAGCCGCGCATCCACACGGCCACCGAGCGGTTGCGCGGCTACCGCGCCGCCATGGCGGACGCGGGCCTGCCGGTCCACGACGCCTGGGTGTCGCTCGGCTCCACCGCCCCCACCCGGGTACGAGCCGCGGCCGAGACGATGCTCGGCGGGGCGGAGCCGGTGACCGCGGTGTTCGCGGGCAACAACCGGGTGACCGTGACGGTCGTCCGTGTCCTGGCGTCCCCGGCGTCCCTGGCGTCCCCGGCGCGTCCGGTCGCGCTGGTCGGCTTCGACGACTTCGAGCTCGCTGACCTGCTACGCCCCGGCGTGACGGTGATCGCCCAGGACGCGGCCCGGCTCGGCCGCGCCGCCGCCGGGCGCCTCTTCGCCCGCCTGGACGGCGACGCGGGCGCACCCGAGCACACCGTCCTCCCGACCCGGCTCATCGCCCGCGGCTCGGGCGAACTGCCACCCACGACGCCCTGATCCACGCCGATCCACCTCGTATCGTCGGTCTCAGGCGCCCCATGCGCGTGCGGCGCCCGACCGGAGGACCGCCGTGGACAGCGACCGCTCACTCATCGCCCTGGGGCTGCACACCGCCCCGCTCAGCGACCCGTTGGCGTACCCCGGTACCGCGCCTGGCAACTGCGGGCTGCTGGTGCGGGACCACTACGCGCGGGTCGTTCCAGTACGCGGCCAGCCCCTGGGCCAGTGGTGGGTGGAGCAGTCCGCCGCTGACGGACCACGCCGGGTGCCCCTGGACCACGTACTGCTGCGCCACGACCGGTGCGTTGCCGATGCCCGCGTCCCGGTGCTGGCGGTCGGCTCCAACGCCTCTCCGGCGCAGCTGCACCACAAGTTCACGCGGCTGGGGGTGCTGGGAGCGGTGCCCATGATCAGGGCCGCCGTCACCGGCATCGGCCCGGGCGTGTCCGCGCACATCGGCAGGGCGGGGTACGTCCCGGCCGCGCCGGTCCTGACCACCGGCGACGCGACGACGTTGGTCGTCTCCTGGCTCACCGGCGCCCAGCTCGCCGCGCTCGACAGCACCGAGCGGCACTACGACCGGGTGGTGCTGCCCGGAGCGCGGTTCCCGGTGGAGCTGCCGTCGGGGGAACGGCTCGGCGGATGCCAGGTCTACGTGGGCAAGTACGGCTGCCTCCTGGCAGACGACAGCGCCCCGCAAGCCCTGCTGCCGCAACGCGAGCTTTTGCGCCTCCTGCTGGAGCGCTCCGCCGCGCTACGGATGCTGCTCGGCCGCACTCCCGAGGCCGCGGTGGCGCGGGCAGCGGCCGACGCGACCGTACGGGAGGCAGCCCGACGGATCTTCGCGGCCGAGGGGTGGGTCGCCCGCCAGCCTGAGCTCGAGGCGCTAGCGGCTACCGCGATGCCGTGAGGTCAGCGCGGCGCGGAGCCGAGAAGCCCTCCAGGTCGGCGCGGGTGAGGCCGCTGAGCCGGGCGACCTCGGCGACGTCCAGCGCGCCGCAGTCCAGGCCGCGCAGCAGGTAGCCGCTGAGCGCCTTGGCGGTGGCGGGCTCGTCCATCACATCGCCGTCGACGTGGTTGACGTACGCGGCGAGCCGGGCCGCTGCCGTCTCGAAGCCCTCACGGTAGAAGGCGAAGACGGCGGCGTACCGGGTGGGGATGTGCGCCGGGTGCATGTCCCAGCCCTGGTAGTAGGCGCGGGCCAGGGCGCGGCGGGTGAGGTCGTAGTGCAGCTTCCAGGCCTCGTGGACATGCTCGGTGGTGCCGACCGGCAGGACGTTGGTGGAGCCGTCGGACACGCGTACGCCGGTGCCCGCGGCGGCGACCTGCATGACCGCCTTGGCGTGGTCGGCGGCCGGGTGGTCGCTCGCCTGGTAGGCGGCGCTGACGCCGAGGCAGGCGCTGTAGTCGAAGGTGCCGTAGTGCAGTCCGGTGGCGCGGCCCTCGGCGGCGTCGATCATGCGGGCGACGGCGGCGGTGCCGTCGGCGGCCAGGATGGACTGGCTGGTCTCGATCTGGATCTCGAAGCCGATCCGGCCGGGCGCGAGGCCGCGCGCCTTCTCGAACGCCTCGACGAGGCGCACCATCGCGGTGACCTGCTCGGGGTAGGTGACCTTGGGCAGGGTCAGCACCAGGCCGTCGGGCAGTCCCCCGGCCTCCATCAGGCCGGTGAGGAAGATGTCGAGGGTGCGGATGCCGCGGTCGCGGACCGGGGCCTCCATGCACTTCATCCGGATGCCCATGTACGGGGCGGCGGTGCCGTTCTGGTACGCCTCGGCGATGAGGCGGGCCGCCCGGGCGGCGTCGGCGTCCTCGTCGGCGCCCTGGTAGCCGTCCTCGAAGTCGACCCGGAGGTCTTCGATCGGCTCGCGCTCCAGTTTGGCGCGCACCCGGTCGTAGACGGGCCCGGCCAGCTCGTCGCTCAGCCCGACGGCCTTGGCGAAGGTGGCGGCGTCCGGGGCGTGCTCGTCGAGGGCGGTCAGGGCCCGCTCGCCCCAGGTGCGTACGGTGTCGGCCGCGAAGGCGTCGCCGGGTACGTAGACGGTGTGGACCGGCTGGCGGGTGCCGGGGTCGCCGGGGTAGCGGCGCGCGAGTTCCGCGTCCACCGGGGCGAGGGAGGCGCTGATGCCCTCGCTGACCGCTCCTGCGAGGCTCGTCGCCACCTGATCCTGCTGACCCTGACCCATCCCTACACCCTCCACATTTCCGCTTTACGGAATGACTAATCCGTATGGCGAATTTATCTGGGCGACTGATCTGCGTCAATGGTCACCCACAACGGCTCGGGGCCGCGCGGTGAGGATCACCACGCGGCCCCGGGCCGTGAACATCTCGCAGGTCAGCCCTTGCGGGTGGTGACCTCTTCGGTCAGCTGCGGGACGACCTCGAAGAGGTCGCCGACCACGCCGTAGTCGACCAGGTCGAAGATCGGGGCCTCGGCGTCCTTGTTGATGGCCACGATGGTCTTCGAGGTCTGCATACCGGCGCGGTGCTGGATCGCGCCGGAGATGCCGGAGGCGATGTACAGCTGCGGCGAGACCGACTTGCCGGTCTGGCCGACCTGGCTGGCGTGCGGGTACCAGCCCGCGTCGACCGCGGCACGCGAGGCGCCGACGGCCGCGCCGAGCGAGTCGGCCAGCGCCTCGATGAGCGCGAAGTTCTCGGCGCCGTTGACGCCACGGCCACCGGAGACCACGATCGCGGCCTCGGTGAGCTCGGGGCGGCCGGTCGACTCGCGCGGGGTGCGGGAGGTGACCCTGGTGCCGGTGGCCTTCTCGGAGAAGGACACGGCCAGCGCCTCGACGGCGCCCGCGGCCGGAGCGGCCTCGACGGCGGCCGAGTTCGGCTTCACGGTGATGACCGGGGTGCCCTTGGAGACACGGGACTTGGTGGTGTAGGCGGCGGCGAACACCGACTGGGTCGCGACCGGACCCTCGTCGCCGACCTCGAGGTCGATGGCGTCGGTGATGATGCCGGAGCCGATACGGACCGCGAGGCGGGCCGCGATCTCCTTGCCCTCGGCGGAGGACGGGACCAGTACGGCGACCGGGGAGACCGCGTCGTAGGCGGCCTGCAGCGCGTCCACCTTCGGTACGACGAGGTAGTCGGCGAACTCGGGTGCGTCGGCGGTGAGGACCTTGACCGCGCCGTGCTCGGCGAGCGCTGGGGCGGTGGCCTCGGCGCCGGAGCCCAGCGCGACGGCGACGGGCTCGCCGACACGGCGGGCCAGCGTCAGCAGCTCCAGGGTGGGCTTGCGGACGGCACCGTCCAGGTGGTCGACATAGACGAGAACTTCAGCCATGGGACTTCAATCTCCTGCGAATGCGAAGAATCTGAGGGCAGTTGGGGGGCTCAGCGAGCCTTAGATGAACTTCTGGCTCGCGAGGAACTCGGCCAGCTGCTTGCCGCCCTCGCCCTCGTCCTTGACGATCGTTCCCGCGGTGCGGGCCGGACGCTCGTCCGCGGAGTCGACCGCGGTCCAGGCGCCCTCGAGGCCGACCTGCTCGGCCTCCAGGTCCAGGTCGTCCAGGTCCAGCGCCTCGACCGGCTTCTTCTTGGCGGCCATGATGCCCTTGAAGGACGGGTAGCGGGCTTCGCCCGACTGGTCGGTGACCGACACGACGGCCGGGAGCGACGCCTCGAGCTGCTCGGTGGCGGTGTCGCCGTCCCGGCGGCCCTTGACCGTGCCGTCCGCGACGGAGACCTCGGAGAGCAGGGTGACCTGCGGAACACCGAGCCGCTCGGAGAGCAGCGCCGGGAGGACACCCATGACGCCGTCGGTCGAGGCCATACCGCAGATGACCAGGTCGTAGCCGGTCTTCTCGATGGCCTTGGCCAGCACCAGCGAGGTGCCCATGACGTCGGTGCCGTGCAGGTCGTCGTCCTCGACGTGGACGGCCTTGTCGGCGCCCATCGACAGCGCCTTGCGCAGCGCGTCCTTGGCGTCCTCGGGACCGACGGTCAGCACGGTGATCTCCGCGTCGTCCGCCTCGTCGGCGATCTGCAGTGCCTGCTCGACCGCGTACTCGTCGAGCTCCGACAGCAGGCCGTCCACGTCCTCGCGGTCGACGGTCAGGTCATCGGCGAAGTGCCGGTCGCCGGTGGCGTCGGGCACGTACTTCACACAGACAACGATCCTCAAGCTCACGCCGGCTCTCCTACTGCATCGTCATTTCGGGCTGCCCCTCTTACAGGCAGCATAGGCGCCTGAAGCGGCCAATCCCGATCGGGGCGGGCCACGCTCCGGTCGAAATATTACTCGCCAGTACACCCAGGTCTTTCCCAGTAAGCAAGCGCTTTGGACTGTGACCTTCCCAACGCCCAAATCCTGGCGGTAATCCTGGCAGTCAGTCGCGCAGCGCGGTGAAACCGCCCTGGTGATACAGGAGTGGACGACCCGCTCCCGTGGGGTCACCCGCCACCACCTCGGCGAGCACCAGGCGATGATCGCCCGCGGGCACCCGGGCCACCACCCGGCAGACGAGCCAGGCCAGCACGTCGTCGAGGATCGGCACGCCTTCGGGGCCCGTGCGGTAGCGGGTGGGCGCGGCGAAGCGGTCGGCTCCGCTACGGGCGAAGGTGGCGGCGAGTTCGCGCTGGTGCTCGCCGAGCAGGTGGACGCCGACATGCTCGGCCTTCTCGACCACCGGCCAGCTGGAGGATCCTGTCCCGATACCGAAGGAGATGAGCGGCGGCTCGGCGGCGACCGAGGTCAGCGACGTGGCGGTGAAGCCGACCGGCTCGGCACCCTGTGCGGTGATCACGGCGACGCCCGCGGCGTGCTGCCGGAAGACGGAGCGCAACAGCTCGGCGGAGCCGGGCCGCGCGGCGCCGTCGGGTACCGGGTCCACGGGGCCGTACGCGCGGAGCAGGGGCGGTGTCGGCATCCCGCCAGCCTCGCCAGGGCGGGTGGCCACGGTCAAGTGAGCCCGGTCAGATGCGCGCAAGATCACGGCCAGCCGCTCGGCGGCAGGGGTGTGCGGCGGAGGCGGGGTCATACCGCAGCACCCAGGGCGGCGATCACGTCGGCCTTGCGGGGCTGGCCCGTCGCGCGGCGGACGACGCGGCCCTCGGCGTTCAGGACCAGGACGGTCGGGGTGCGGTGGATCTCCAGGTCGCGGACCAGCTCCAGCCGCTGCTCGGCGTCCACCTCGATGTGGGCCACACCGGGTACGAGGTCCGCGACCTCGGCGAGCACGCGCCGGGTCGCCCGGCAGGGCTGGCAGAACGCGGTCGAGAACTGTACGAGGGTGGCCCGCTCCCCCGGCTCGATCCCGAGCTCGTCAACACCGAGCACCCTGCCGTCGTCGTACACCCCGCCGTACACCCCGCCACCCTTCGCCGTGCCCCGGACACCTGCCGCCAGGAACTCTCGTCGTATTCTGCAGCGTTCAACGAACACCGGAGATTCCCCTGTCTCAGGGCCCGGCGTGACGAGAATCTCCCTGCTCAAGACTGTCGGGGGTGGCCCCTGAGCCCGGGATGGGGCACGATCTGCCCATTGCCCGTAACCTACGGGCCCGTAACTTCCGGCTCGGGATAACCGTTCCCTGGCTCACAGAAGGGTTTCACCCGCCCATGGCAGAACTCGTCTACCGGCCGGTCATCGGTGCTGCGCTCACCCTGTTCAAGGCACTGGACCTGAAGATCGACTGCAAGGGCGCGGAGAACTTCCCACGGACGGGCGGGGCCGTACTCGTCAGTAACCACATCGGCTACATGGACTTCATCTTCGCGGGGCTCGCGGCCCGGCCACAGAAGCGCCTGGTGCGCTTCATGGCCAAGGAGTCGGTCTTCCGCAACAAGATCTCCGGTCCGCTGATGCGCGGGATGAAGCACATTCCGGTCGACCGCAAGCAGGGTGAGGCGGCCTACGCACACGCGCTGGAGTCTCTGCGTAAGGGGGAGATCATCGGCGTCTTCCCCGAGGCCACGATCTCCCAGTCCTTCACCCTCAAGAGCTTCAAGTCGGGCGCGGCCCGGATGGCCCAGGAGGCCGGGGTCCCGCTGATCCCGGTGGCCCTGTGGGGCACCCAGCGGCTGTGGACCAAGGGCCGTCCGCGCCACTTCAAGCGCAGCCACATCCCGGTCACGATCCGGGTCGGCGAGCCGCTGGAGGCGCCCCGCGACCAGTACGCGGGGGCGATCACCCGGCGGCTGCGGGAGCGGATGCAGGAGCTCCTGGAGGCCGCGCAGCGCGCCTACCCCGTACGCCCGGTGGGGTCGAACGACACCTGGTGGGTGCCCGCCCATCTCGGCGGAACGGCGCCGACCCCGGCGCAGGTACGCGAGGCGGAGGCGGGCTGACACCCGCCGCGTCGACCACTCCCCCCGCTGCCGCTACCGCTGCCGCCACCGCTACTGCGGGTCGCGTGGGGAGATCCTGGCCCCGGGGCTGAACTTCTCCAGCAGCTCGACGAGTTCGGCACCGGCCCGCTCCAGGTCCGCGACCGGCATCGGCGCCAGGGACTCCAGCAGGAAGACGGCGTTCACGGTGTCCTCGGTCAACCGGGTGCGCGGGCCCTGCCGCCAGTTCCAGCGGCGGCAGGTGACGCCCGCGTCGTCGCGCCAGACGACCTCGCCCGCGTCGGGGTGCTCGATCGCCCGCTCCCCCGCCGCGGTGGTGACGAACTCCTCGTCACCTGTGGCGCGCACCAGTCGCATGCCGCCCTGGATGTGGTCGGCGTCCTCGCCGCCGACCGGGATCAGATAGGCCACGCTGATCGCGTTGTAGAGGTCGACCAGCAGGTTGATCCGGGGCAGCCCCCCATCCGACAGGGCGCGCTTGGCCAGCGCCTCGGCGGAGTTGCGGGTTCGGGAGGGCTTGGCGCCGAACGCCGTGTACGTCTGCCGCCAGGCGGCCATGTGCGGGTCCTCGTGCGGGGCGCGGCCGCCGAGGCGTTCGGCCAGCCGCCGCGCCGCGTCATCCAGGAGCGCCGAACTCGCCTCGCTGCTGGGGCCGTTGACGAGCCCGTGAGCCTCGATGGCGAATTGGGTGAAGCCGGGGGCGAGGTCGCGTACCTCGTCGGACACGGTGAGCGTGAGCGTCATGGCTGCCTTGATCCTGGGTCGTCAGAGCGCGGTGGGAAGGGTCCGCCACAGGTACGGCCGGTCCGGGGCGGCCCGCAGCGCCTCCAGCACGGCCGGGTGCGGTACATCGTAGAGTACTGGATAGTCCATCTCGTTGCACTCTGCTCGTGGAATCCACGCCAGCCGCTCGCCTGCGACCGAGAACTGCGCGTCGATCCCCGGGATGTTGCCACGGGGGTCCTGCCGATGCCAGGCGCCACCCAGCCGCGCGGCCACCAGACCATGCACCATGAACCCGCTCGCGGGTGAGTCGCCGAGCGTCAGGCGCTGGTAGCACAGGGCGGCCGGGATCGACCCCGCGCGCAATAGGGCCGCGAGGGCGTGGGCCTTGGCGGAGCAGATTCCGGTGCGCTGGGCGAGCACGTCCGAGGCTCGCCAGGTGACGCGCATGTCCCCGACGTCGGCGCAGTGCGGAATGGTGTCGCGGATGTACTCGAAGGCAGCCTTGGCGTATATGTATGCATCGGTGGCGCCCGCACGCAGCCGGGCGGCGGTCTCGGCAACCAGCGGGTGCTCATGGTCGATGACCTCATCGGAGGCCAGATAAGCGGACAGTTCCGGGTTGTTCTGGATCATCTCCATGCCGCGTGAGCATAGAGATGCGGCCGACCGGAAAGCAATAGCTTTTCGGTCGACCGCATACTCATACATTCCTACCTGGCCAGCTCCTCCTTGAGCGCGGCAAGGAAGCCGTCCACGTCGTCCGCGGTGGTGTCGAACGAGCACATCCACCGCACGTCCCCGGCGGCCTCGTCCCAGAAGTAGAAGCGGTAGCGCTTCTGCAGCCGCTCACTCACGTCGTGTGGGAGCCGGGCGAAGACCGCGTTGGCCTGCACGGGGTAGAGGATCTCGACGCCGTCGACCGCGCGCACCCCGTCGGCCAGGCGCTGGGCCATCTCGTTGGCGTGGCGGGCGTTGCGCAGCCACAGGTCCTTGGCGAGCAGCGCCTCCAGCTGTACGGAGACGAAGCGCATCTTGGAGGCGAGCTGCATCGACAGCTTGCGCAGGTGCTTCATATGCCGCACGGCGTCCGGGTTGAGGACCACGACGGCCTCGCCGAAGACCATGCCGTTCTTGGTGCCACCGAAGGAGACGATGTCCACCCCGGCCCGGTTGGTGAAGGTGCGCATCGGGACGTCGAGTGAGGCCGCGGCGTTGGCTATCCGGGCACCGTCGAGGTGCACCTTCATCCCGCGCTCGTGGGCGTGGTCGCAGATCGCTCGGATCTCCTCGGGGGTGTACACGGTCCCGAGTTCGGTGTTCTGCGCGAGCGAGACGACCTGCGGCATGGCGCGGTGTTCGTCGTCCCAGCCGAACGCCTGACGGTCGATCAGCTCGGGGGTGAGCTTGCCGCCCGGCGTGGGTACGGTGAGCAGCTTCAGTCCGCCGACCCGCTCGGGCGCACCGCACTCGTCCACGTTGATGTGGGCGCTGTCGGCGCAGATGACGGCGCCCCAGCGGTCGGTGAGCGCTTGCAGGGCGGTGACGTTGGAGCCGGTGCCGTTGAAGACCGGGAACGCCTCGGCCGTACCGCCGAAGTGCCCGCGGATGATCTGCTGCAAATGCGCGGTGTAGTCGTCCTCACCGTAGGCGATCTGATGGCCGCCGTTAGCGAGGGCGAGCGCGGCCAGCACCTCGGGGTGCGCGCCAGCGTAGTTGTCGCTGGCGAAGCCCCGGATGTCCGGATCGTGATGCCGTCTCGCGTCGGTCTTCGGCGGATTCACGGCTTCTCGGTCAGCCACAGGCGGTTTCCGTTCACTTCCCCGGCGGGCCGCTCCCAGACTCCGGCGATGGCCTGGGCCAGCTCCTTGACGTCGGTGAAGCCCGCGAACTTCGCGTTGGGTCGCTCGGCGCGCATGGCGTCGTGGACCAGCGCCTTGACCACCAGGATGGTAGCCGCGGCGACCGGCCCGTCCTCGCCCCCCGCCTTGCGGAACGCGTCGCCCATCGCCAGCGTCCACGCCTCGGCGGCCGCCTTGGCCGCGGCGTAGGCCGCGTTGCCCGCGGTGGGCTTGCTCGCACCGGCCGCGCTGACCAGCACGTACCGGCCGCGGTCGCTGCGCTTGAGCCCCTCGTGGAAGGCCAGCGAGGTGTTCTGGACGGTACGGATCAGGAGGTTCTCGAGGAAGTCCCAGTCGGCGAGGTCCGTCTCGCCGAAGGTGGCGCTGCCGCGCCAGCCGCCGACCAGGTGCACCAGGCCATCGACGCGGCCGAACTCCTTCTCGGTGCGCATGGCCCAGTCCCGCGCCGCGGCCAGGTCCATCAGGTCGACGGTTTCACCCGTGACCGTAGCGCCGCCGTGCGCGTAGCGGGCCGCGTCCACGGCCTCCGCGAGCCGCTCGGCGTGCGCGTCGGACGCCACCACGGTGGCCCCCGCCTCCGCGAGCTGGAGCAGCGTGGCACGTCCCGCCGCGCCCGCTGCTCCCGCCACCGCGATCACCGCGCCGTTCAGCGCGCCATTGCCGTTGCCGTTCATGGTCGTCCTCACCTCCGGGCCGCGGGCGGTCATGCGGCTACTCGCTGGGCGTCGTCCGCGGTGATCCCCTTGGTGGCAGCGATCACGGCCTTGAGTTTCTTGGCGAGCGCCTCATAGAACATGCTCAACGGAAACTCGTCCGGAAGCACGTCGTCGACCAGCTTGCGCGGCGGCAGGGTCAGATCCAGGGCGTCCGGGCCCTTGGCCCAGCGCGATCCGGGGTGCGGGGCGAGGTACTGCGAGACCAGGTCGTAGGCGGCGAACCAGTGGACCAGCTTGGGGCGGTCGATACCCGCCCGGTAGAGGTCCTCGATGTCGGCGCAGAGCTGGTTGGTGACCTGCGGCGCCCGCTCCCAGTCGATCTTCAGAGTGTTGTCGGTCCAGCGAACCACGTCGTGCTTGTGGAGGTAGGCGAAGAGCAGCTGGCCGCCGAGTCCGTCGTAGTTGCGGTTGCGCTCGCCGGAGACGGGGAAGCGGAACATCCGGTCGAACAGCACCGCGTACTGCACGTCGCGGGCCTGCGGGACGCCGTCGGCCTCCAGCTTCACGGCCTCCTTGAAGGCGGTGAGGTCGCAGCGCAGCTCCTCCAGGCCGTACATCCAGAACGGCTGCCGCTGCTTGATCATGAAGGGGTCGAAGGGCAGGTCGCCGTGGCTGTGGGTGCGGTCGTGGACCATGTCCCACAGGACGAAGGCCTCCTGGCAGCGCCGCTGGTCGCCGACCATCTCGCGGATGTCGTCGGGCAGTTCGAGGCCCAGGATGTCCACGGAGGCCTCGGTGACCTTGCGGAAGCGGGCGGCTTCACGGTCACAGAAGATCCCACCCCAGGTGAACCGCTCGGGCGCTTCGCGCACGGCGATCGTCTCGGGGAAGAGCACCGCGGAGTGGGTGTCGTACCCGGCGGTGAAGTCCTCGAAGGTGATGCCGCAGAACAGCGGGTTGTCGTAGCGCGTACGCTCCAGCTCCGCCAGCCAGTCGGGCCACACCATGCGCAGGACGACGGCTTCGAGGTTGCGGTCCGGGTTGCCGTTCTGCGTGTACATGGGGAAGACGACCAGGTGCTGCCGTCCGTCCGCGCGCTGGGCGGCGGGCTGGAAGGCGAGCAGCGAGTCCAGGAAGTCGGGGATCTGGAAGCCGTCGTCCGCCCAGCGACGCAGGTCGCCGATGAGCGCCTGGTGGTAGGCGTCGTTGTGCGGAAGCAGCGGGGCGAGTTCCCGTACGGCGGCTATGACGCGCTCGACGGCGGCTTCGGCGGCGGACCGCTCGGGCGCGCCCTCCGCGTCGAAGTCGATCGAGCCGTCCTTGGACTGCCACGGCCGGATCTGCTCCACGGCATCCTTGAGCACGGGCCAGGCAGGATGCTCCACCACCCTCGCCGCGGGAGGAACGGTCTCCCCCGTAGTGGCCTGCACAAGAATTTCCGTCATAACACTTCCTCCACGAGAGAACCTCACGTAACCACACCGTATGCGCGTGAGGTTCTTCCCCACAAGTGGGGCCTGTGGAAATTATCCTGCGCCACCCCCTCCGCGACGGGAGTTTTTCCTGTCATCGCGGGGGGCCAAGGTGTCCTCTACCGCCGTGACCACGCCCACCAGCGCGGTACGGGCATCCTCCAGCAGCTCGGGGAACTCGAAGAAGCCGTGGAACATCCGCGGGAAGTGCCCCTCGGTGACCGGCACACCCGCCGCGCGCAGCTTCGCCGCGTAGGCCCGGCCCTCGTCGCAGAGCGGATCGCAGCCCGCGGTGACGATATGGGCGGGCGGCAGCCCGGTGAGGTCGGCACGCAGCGGTGAGACGTGCGGGTGGGCGGGGTCGCCCTGGGCGCCGAGGTACTGCTGGGCGAACCATTCCATCTGCGTGGAGGTCAGGAAGTAGCCGCTGGCGTTGCGAGTGCGCGAGAGCCCGGCGTACGTCATGTCGGTGGACGGGTAGACGAGGATCTGCAGGCCGATCGACGGGCCGCCGCCGTCCCGGGCGAGCTGCGCGACGACGGCCGCGAGGTTGCCGCCCGCACTGTCCCCCGCGACAGCCAGCGCGTCGGGGTCGCCGCCGAGCTCCGCCGTATGCGAGGCCGCCCAGCGGACGGCGGCTAGGGCATCCTGCACCGCGGCCGGGAACGGATGCTCGGGAGCCAGCCGGTAGCCCACCGACACCACGGCGGCGCCCGCGTCCCGGCAGAGCCTACGGGCGGTGCCGTCATGGCTGTCGAGGCCGCACAGGACCCAGCCGCCGCCATGGAAGAAGACCACGGTCGGCCGCGAGCGCGGCGCGTCGGTGCGGTCCAGCGCGTCGGCGGGGTTCAGCGCCTCGGCGCGGTCCGGCAGATAGATCCGTACGGGGATCGCCGGAGCCCCCTCGGGCCCGGGGATGGTCCGGTCCTCGACCGAGCCGACCTCCGGCGGCCGCCAGGGCGGCTCGGGAGCGGCGGCCAGGACCCGGCGGGCCTCGGCCGCGTCCGTGACGGTGTTCCCTACGTCAGGGAAGACGGAACTGATCAGGTCGACCAGACCCCGGACATCGGGGGCCAGCCGGTCGTCGGCCAGACTCATCGGACTTCCTCCTCGGCCGTGCGGAGGTGCGGGGCGACGTCGGACGGCGCGCCGTCGCACAGGGTACGGAGAAGGACTCGCGGACAACAGAGGGTTGTCACGCCTTGCCAGGGCTCGCCCACGGACGGGTGACGGAGCGGCGCGCGGGCGGCCAGGGCCGGTAGTACGGGCCTGGTCAGCCGCCGTCCACCGTTTGGAGTAATGCCCCGTGAGCACTCGCGCCGTCCTCGTCGCCGCCGTCATCACCGGGCTGATCCTCGGGATCGCCGGGGCCAGAGCGGAGCACTCCGCGCTGCCGCGGAAGCCGGAACCCGTCGCCGACCGCAGCCGATAGGGCTGCCGCGCGGCGACGACTTCTGCGGGGTGCGCGCGGGATTCTTACAGTGACGTGGCAGTGAGGCAGTGACCTGACAGCGACCTGAGATACCGGCTGTGATCCGCGTACAGAACAGAGGTCCGACCATGAGCCATACCGCCGCGCCCCCGGAAAGCCCGCCCACCGGACCGCTCGGGCAGCTGGCCCACAGCGCCTGGCAGGCCGTCCTGTTCGCCGGACTGGCGACGCTGGTGCTGGGCGTGCTGATCCTGGTCTGGCCCGGGGCGTCACTGGTCGTGGCGGGCGTGCTGTTCGGGCTCTATCTCCTGGTCAGCGGCATCTTGCAGGTGGTCGCCGCGTTCGGCACGCATGTGTCGACCGCGCTGCGGGTGATGGCGTTCATCAGCGGCGCGCTATCGATCCTGCTGGGGCTGTTCTGCTTCCGGGGCGCGATGCAGTCCATCCTGCTGCTGGCCCTGTGGATCGGTATCGGCTGGCTGTTCCGCGGGATCACCCAGACCGTCGCGGCGGCCTCCGATCCCGCGATGCCCGCGCGCGGCTGGCAGGTGGCGCTCGGAGTCATCAGCGCACTGGCGGGTGTCGTACTGATCACCTCGCCGCTGGACTCGGTCGCCGTTCTCACGCTGCTCTGCGGCTGGTGGCTGGTAGCCCTCGGCGTCATCGAGATCGTCACCGCGTTCCAGGTCCGCTCCCGCGCCCAGCGGATTCCGCCGGGCGCCTGAGCTGGTCAGCGGCGGGAGCCTGAACCGTCAGAAGCGGGAGCCTGGACCGTCAGAAGTGGTGTCTGAACCGTCAGAAGTGGGTGCCACCGTCCACGCGGACCTCAGTGCCGGTGATGAACCTGCCGTCCTCGGAACCGAGCATGGCGACCACACCCGCGACCGTCTCCGGGCCCGCCATGCCCCCACCGATGGCGGGGACCAGCTTGGCGAACAGCGACCAGTCGGTGTCCTCGGGCAGGCCCGGCCCCTTGCCCGTCGTCATGTCGGAGGCGATCGACCCCGGCGCGACGGACACCGCCCGGAGCCCCTGCTTGCTGTACTCGCTGGCGATGGCGTGGGTCATCGACTGGATGCCGCCCTTGGAGGCCGCGTACGCCGACATATACGGGTGCGCGAAGGACGCCGAGGTGGAGGAGAAGTTGACGACCACCGGCTCGTTGCCTTCGAGCAGTGCCGGAATCGCCTCACGGATCATCAGGAAAGTACCGGTGAGGTTCACGGCGATGATCTTGTTGAAGAGATCGAGCGTCGTCTTGTGGGTGTGCTCGGAGCGCAGGATTCCGGCGGCGTTCACCAGGACGTCCAGGCCACCCAGGGTGTCCACGGCGGCCGGCACACCGGCGGCGACGGACGCCTCGTCGGAGATGTCGAGCCGTGCGGTGCTCAGCCGCTCGGCGGTGCCGTCACCGACGGCCGTGTCGAAGGTGGCCTTCAGCCCCGCCTCGTTGACGTCCACGCCGACGACGTCACCGCCCTCGGCGAGTATCCGGTGGACGGTGGCCTGACCGATGCCCGAGCCCGCGCCGGTGATCAGTACGCGGCGGCCCGCATAGCGGTTCATGTGCTGTCTCCCACTGTCTGAACGTCTGAGCTCTCTGAGTTCGTTGAGCCCTCTGGGCGCCGGGGTGCCGACGCGGCCTACGCTTCGCACACAGTACGCCTAGGTGGCACGGTTTGCCATGGTGTCCAAACATGCACTCGCGGCATGCGCAGGCGTAGGCTTTCTCTGGTGAGCACCCTGACCGAGCGCCGCAAGGCGGCCACCCAGCTCGACATCGCGCACGCCGCCGCCGAGCTGTTCGTCGAGCGCGGCCCTGACGGCACCACCACCGAGGAGATCGCGCGGCGGGCGGGGGTCGCGCTGCGCACCTTCTACCGGTACTTCCGCAGCAAGCAGGACGCCGTCGGCCCGCTCCTCGCGGGCGGCGCCGACCGCTGGCGTGCCCTGCTCGCCGCGACCGAGCCGGGCACGTCCGCGCCCGAGGCCCTGGAGCGGGCCATCGCGCAGGCCCTGTCGGTGCCGGACGAGCAGGCCGCCGACGGGCTGCGCAGGACCCGTGGTCTGCTGCGCGCGGCCGAGCATGACCCGGCGCTGCGGGCGGTCTGGTACCGCGTCAACCAGGAGTCCGAGGACAAGCTCGTGCCCGTGGTGGCCGAGATCGCCGGTACGGACGCGGACCCGCTGGAGGTGCGCCTCGCGGCGGCCGCCGCGACAGACGCGATCCGTATCGCGCTGGAAGCCTGGGCCACGACGGACGCCGATGTCGAGGGCCCGGACTCGCCCGCCGCGCTGGCGGTGCGCTGTCTGCGGGAGCTCATGGGTGGCATGCGGCTGGTCGGGCTGGGCAAGGGGGCGGCCTAGGACGGGGAACCCGGCCGGGGGCGGGGCGGGGACGGGGACGGGGCGGGGACGGGTGAGTACAACGACGGGCGCGGGCCTTCGGTACCGCGCGGGCACTGGTTCGGCGAACCGCTTCATACGTACGTGAGCGTTGTCTTGCCTTCTCCCGCGTCCCTCGCCAAGCTGCTTGCGCAGCGGCTCGGGCGGGGACACAACTGGCGTCGACGGAAGCGAGTGAACCTTGAACTTCCTCACCATCGGTCATCGCGGAGTCATGGGCGTCGAGCCCGAGAACACGCTCCGCTCGTTTATCCGCGCGGAGCGGGCGGGTCTCGACCTCATCGAACTGGATCTGCACCTGAGCAAGGACGGCGCGCTCGTCGTCATGCACGACACCGAGGTGGACCGTACGACCAACGGCAGCGGCCCGATCGCCGAGAAGTCGCTCGCCGAACTCCGCGCGCTCGACGCGGGGCGCGGCGAGCGTATCCCCACCTTCGATGAGGTACTCGACGCCGTAAGGGCCCCGCTCCAGGCGGAGATCAAGGACATCGCGGCCGCCCGCGCGCTCGCCGAGGTGATGCGTGAGCGGGACCTCGTGTCACGGGTCGAGGTGCTGTCGTTCCATGACGAAGCGCTCGCCGAGATCTCCCGCCTGGTGCCGGACGTACGCACCGCGCTGGTCGCCAGCCGGTACGGGAACGAGGTGGTGGAGCGCGCCACGGCGGTCGGCGCCGCCACCCTGGTGCTGAACATCCGGCGGCTCACCCTGGAGACCGCGGAACTCGCCCGCAAGGCGGACCTGCGGATGATCGGCTGGGTGGTCAACACCCAGGACCAGCTGCGGCTGGCGCGCGCCCTCGAGCTCGACGGAGCGACGACCGACTACCCGGAGATCAAACGCACCGGCCGCTTCACCGCCTGACCGCTACTGATCGCTACTGACCGCAGTCGGCCGCTACTGACGTGTGGACTCCTGGTCCAGGGGCTTGATCAGGAGCTCGAACTCCAGGTCCGGCCGCTGCGGAACGCCGAAGCGCTCGTCGCCGTACGGGAAGGGGGTCAGCTGTCCCGTACGGCGGTAGCCTCGCCGCTCGTACCAGGCCACCAGCTCATGGCGTACGGAGATCACCGTCATCTGCATCTCGCTGACGCCCCACTCCTCGCGGACCGTGCGCTCCGCCGCCGCCAGGATCACCTTGCCGAGACCGGCGCCCTGCAGTTCGGGGCGTACCGCGAACATCCCGAAGTAGGCGGCCGTGCCACGGTGCTGGAGATGGCAGCAGGCGACGATCTGGCCGTCGCGCTCGACGGTCAGCAGGCGGCTGTCCGGCGCGCGGATCAGCTTCAGGACGCCTTCGGCGTCGGTGCGCTGGCCCTGGAGGATGTCCGCCTCCGTGGTCCAGCCCACCTTGCTGGCGTCACCGCGGTAGGCCGACTCGACGAGGGCGACGAGCGCGGCGGCGTCGGTCTCGCGGGCGGATCGGAAGCTGAGCTCTCCCCCGGCGCGTACGGCGCCTGCGGCGCCTGCGGCGTCTGTGGCGCTTGCGTCGGCTGCGGCGTGTGCGGCGGTGTCCATGCGGCACGCCCTTTCGGTCCCTGGTTCCTGCGGCTCGGGCGCCCCGAGCGTAACGCGACCCCGATAAAGTCGAGATCATGGTCCATGTACTGAGCAGCCGCGTGCTCCTGCGGCCCACCGATCCCGAGCGCAGCCGGGCCTTCTACGGCGAGGCCCTGGGACTCCCCGTGTACCGGGAGTTCGGAACCGGCCCTGAGCGCGGCACCGTGTACTTCCTCGGCGGGGGATTCCTGGAGGTGTCGGGGCGTGCCGACACCCCGCTGTCGCCGGACACCAGACTGTGGCTCCAGGTCGCGGACGTCACCGCCGCGCACGAGGAGCTCCAGGCGCGTGGGGTGCGGGTGCTGCGGCCTCCGCTGCGCGAGCCGTGGGGTCTGGTGGAGATGTGGATCGCCGATCCCGACGGCTGCGAGATCGTGCTGGTGGAGGTCCCCGCGGACCATCCGCTGCGGTACCGGCCGGGCATCTGACGACGCCCCCTCGCGCTCCCCGCGTACATCGATGCGCCGCGTACGCCTCGATGAGGACGGGAATCGACCTGTCGACACCGTCGATCCGTCGACACCGTCGATCGGGGAGGCCCGCGATGCACGGACCGGCGCTCGCCGGCTGGTTGATGGTCGCGCTCTGCGCGGCCACCGGGGCGTACTGCCTGCTGCGGATGCGTAGTTCGGTCGCTCAGCAGCGTGAATCGGCGGGCGGTGAGGCGCTGATGGGGTTCGGCATGGCGGTGATGGCCGTACCAGCCGCGGTGCTCGGACCTCCTCGGTGGGCCTGGGCCGGATACGCGATCGTCTTCGGCGGCGCCGCGCTGCGCGCGCTGTGGTCAGCGGCACATGGCTCCGCGCGCCACCCACACCACCACCTCCACCACCCGCACCACCTGCACCACCTGCACCACCTGGTCGGCACGCTCGCCATGGTCTACATGGCCGTGGCGATGGCCGTGACACCGGGCGCGCACGCCGGGCACACCAGCGCCGGGGTGCCGCTGCTCACGGGCGTCCTGCTGCTGTACTTCGGCGGCTATGTGCTGCGGTCGGGGGCACGGCTGATGCCGGCCGCGGCCTCCGTGACCGAGGGTGGTGGCGCTCCCCCGGCGGCGGCCTGGGGCGACCGCGTTGAGCTGGCGACCGCGTGCAGGCTGTCGATGGGGATCGCGATGGTCGCGATGCTCCTGACCATGTGAGGGGATCAGGGCGCGGGCAGCCCGGGGATGGCGCAGCGCGTAGGCGGCCATGGCGCGGCCTGCCTCCCGCGGGCTGTGCTGAACATTGCGGTACCACTGCGAGCCGGGACCGAAGCCGGAGGCCAGGTGGTAGGCGCCGGTGGCCGGGACCCGTCCTGTGACCTCCAGGGCGACCTGGCGGGCTTGCCGCTACTGCGTCCGGTGTGGGTGAGCAGCAGCACGCGACGGCCCAGCAGGGCGCCCACGTGCCAGCGGTACAGCAGGATGGGCGCGCGGGCGAGCAGGCGCCGCCAGCCGGTCGGGGAGGGTGTCGGCCTGGTCTTACGGGGAATGAGGTCCTCCGGTTAGTCGCGTGCGGGGCGGCTCCGACACGTGCTGGGAGGCCCCGACGGCGTGCGAGGCATCCAGTCCCAGCGTCGGCGATCCGGCCGGAAGGGCATCCCGGCGCGGGTGTGGTCGGCACGCGGCGCACGGCCCGCCACCGTGGCATGCGTCACTTGACCGCGCAGGCCATACCGCCCGGTAGCCCGACCCTCATAGTCTGGACCCATGTTGGTCCCTGCCGCCCTGCTGCTGCTCGGCGTTCTGACCGCCGCCTTTGCTCCTCGTCTGCTCGCCCGGGCCGATTGGCCGGAGCGCGAGCCCGTGGTCGCCCTGTGGGTGTGGCAGTGCGTTGTGGCCGCCGTCCTGCTGTGCTGCGCCCTGTCGATGACGTTGAGCGCCGCCGCTGCCTGGCACGCGGTACGTGGCAGGGTGTTCGCACCGGCCCCGCAGGGTGTGGTCGAGGCGTACGCGCTGGGGACCACGGGGCCCTGGGCCGCGGCGACCGCGCTGACGCTGGCCGGTGGCGGCGTGTGGACCGCCGCGATGCTGACCCGCGAGATCGCCCGGGCCCGCACCAGGCGTCGGCAGCGGCGGGCCGAACTGCTGGTGCGCTCCCCGCTGCTGCCTGGCGAGGAGCCGGGTCCCGACCGGCTGGTCGTCCTTGAGGGCGAGCGTCCGGATGCCTGGTGGCTGCCGGGCAGCACCCCCCAACTGGTCATCACCACCGCCGCGTTGCGCCGCCTGAAGGGGCGGCAGCTGGATGCGGTGCTCGCCCATGAGCAGGGGCACGCGGAGGCCCGGCATGACTGGCTGCTGCACTGCTCGGGCGCGCTGGCGAACGGCTTCCCGCAGGTGCCGGTGTTCGCCGCGTTCCAGGCCGAGATGCACCGGCTGGTCGAGCTGGCCGCCGACGACGTCGCTTCACGCCGCTTCGGCCGCCTGACGATCGCGCTGGCGCTGGTGGAACTCAACGAGGACCGCGGCGTGTTCGGTCCCTGCCCGACCTCACACGCACAGGTCCCGCAACGGGTACACCGCCTGCTGGCGGCCGCCCCACGACTGACAGCCGGGCACAGGCTACGCCTGACGGCGACGGCGGCCCTGGTCCCCGCGATCCCGCTCCTGGTGACCTTCGTACCGGGACTCACGGCCCTGGGATAACCCCCGCTCACCCCCCCCGTGCCCCAGCTGCTGACCGCCGCGTGGAGTACGGAGATGCCTTCGCAGCCCGCTGGGCGCGGAAGCGTTGCCCGCTTTGGACGATCCCCCGTGCCGCCCAAAGCGGACAACAGCCCCGCTCAGAGCCCGGACCAAGGGCCCCTCACAGGACGCACTGAGTATATTGGCCTGGAGCCAGTCAACGCAGGAGTTACAGGATGTCCCCACGCAGCGCATCGGTCAATGAAGAGTTGCGCCGACGTTCCCGTGAGCGGTTGCTGCGGGCGACGGTCGAGCTCGTGGATGAGCGCGGGTACGAGGCGACCACACTCGGTGACATCGCGGATCGGGCCGGGTCCGCGCGCGGACTGGTGTCGTACTACTTCCCCGGCAAGCGTCAGCTCCTGCAGTCCGCGGTACACCGGCTGATGCACCAGACCCTGGCGTCCGCCCTGGAGCGCCCGCCGCACACCGATGACGGGGCGGAGCGGCTGGCCCGGGCCATCGACGCGGTGCTGGGGCTCGCCCGTGACCATCCGGTGCTGATGCGGGCCCATATGGCGGGGATTCTGCAGGCTGAGGGGTTCGTCCAGTGCCAGGAGCAGCAGCGGCTCGCGGCGCTGCTGCGGGACACCGTCGTACGCCGTGGCGTGCGGGATGTGGACACCGCGTATCCGTTGCTGCGCGCCCTGCTGATGGGCGCGGTGTTCGCGGTACTGCTGCCGGGGGCGCCGATGCCCGTGGCGACGCTCCGGGCGGAGCTGTTCCAGCGGTTCGGGCTCCGCTGGGAGCTCGGCGTTCCGCCGGGCGATGAGCCGCCCGGCGGAGCGCGCGGAGTGCTGCCGGACCAGTCGGCCCGGTCCGTTCAGCCGCGGAATCGGTTGAAGTAGTCCGGCTGGGTCTGCGCGTTGAGCTCGTGCATCCGGACCCACTTCGCCCGGTTGGTGCGGTGGTCGTCGATCTTCAGGACGTCGAAGCCCTTGGCCATGTCGTTGGAGTAGATGTAGCCGTTGTAGTAGTACGCCGACCACGAGCCGCCTACCTGGAGGGCGTCAGTGCTGAGCGGGCCGCGCTCGAAGTAGCCGATCTCCTTGGGCTTCTTGGAGTTGGTGAAGTCCCAGACGGAGACACCGCCCTGGTACCAGGCCTGGACCATGATGTCCCGGCCCCTGACCGGGATCAGCGAGCCGTTGTGGGCCACGCAGTTCTCGGTGTCCGCCTGGTGCCGCGGGATCTTGAAGTAGCTCTGGAAGACCAGCTTGCGGTGGTCGCCCCTGCCCTTGATGGCGTAGATGCCGTTGGCGCCGCGGTCAGGGCCGATCTCCTCGTTGCAGGTGGCGCCGCCGCCACCACCGAGCTCGTCGGTGAAGACGACCTTGTTGGCCTTCTGGTTGAAGGTCGCGGAGTGCCAGAACGCGAAGTTGACGTTGTCCTGGACCGTGTCGATGACCCGCGGTTTCTCCGGATTCTTGATGTCCATCAGGATGCCGTCGCCCATACAGGCCCCGGCGGCGAGGTCCTTGGACGGCAGTACGGTGATGTCGTGGCAGCCCGAGGTCTGCCTGACGCCCGGGTTGGCGGGTGGGCCGGGGTTGCCGCCGCCGTCTTGGCCCTCACCGGGGAAGAGCACCTCGAAGTCCACCAGCGCGGACTCCTCCGGGGCGTGGCGCGGGACCTTGACGATCGAGATGCCGTCGTGCGGCGGCTGACAGTCAGGGAACGACGCGTGGGGGAAGTACGAGGAGACGTAGACGTAGACGTTCTTCTTGCGCGGCACCAGCGTGTGCGTGTGCGAGCCGCACGCGGTCTCGACGGCGGCCACGTACTTCGGGTTCCGCTTGTCGCTGATGTCGAAGACCTTCATGCCCTCCCACGAGTCCTTCTCGGTCGCGGGCTGCGTCGTGCTGTCGCAGGAGTTGTCGCTGCGCGAGGAGTCGGTGGACAGGAAGAGCAGGTCTCCGGAGACGGAGATGTCGTTCTGCGAGCCGGGGCAGAGCACCTGTGCGACGGTCTTCGGGGCCCTCGGGTTCCTGATGTCGAAGATCCGGAATCCGTCGTAGTTGCCAGCGAAGGCGTACTTACCCTGGAAGGCCAGGTCCGAATTGGTGCCCGGGAGCGCGTCCTTGGGGATGTTCGCGACGTGCTTCATGTTACGGGAGGTCACGACCTCGTCCGGCGCGGGGATATCACCGCGCTTGATCGCTGCCTCGGTTTCGGCGGCCGTGCCTTGCGAGACGCCCTTCGACGCGGGCGCGTCGTCACCGGGGTCTGGGGTCGCGCCCGCCGGGGCCGCCGTGAAGAGCGTGGCGACAAGCCCGGCGGAGGCCACCATGACGCCCAGGCGTCTGCGTCGCGTCCGGGATTCCTTCAACAGGGTCACTGCATCCTCCCTAACGGCCGTTCATGGTTGAACGGTTCAGAGACACCGGCAGTATCGTGCTAGCCATGCACATATCAACAGGGGGCGGACTACTTGTCATGAGGGATTCAGGTCACTGACGATCGGGGGCGCAGTGGGCCTCGCCGTTGACCAACTCGTCTGCCACAGGAGGATGTTGTGCCGTACCGCCGCAGATTCCCGCGCGACCACGCCCTCGCCGTCACGGCCTGCCTGGCCGCGGCGGGACTCTTCCTCATCGGCTGCGAATCCGACGGTGGCGACAAGGCCGCGGAACCGACCGGCCGTTCCGTGATCGCCCCCGGCAAGCCGGGCGAGCCCGCACAGACGCTCTCCCCCCAGGAAGCCGCGCAGAAATCCGATGTCTCCCCACCGAACTCGGCGGACTTCGACTACGTCAGGATGATGATCGAGCACCATCAGCAGGCGCTGGTGATGACCGAACTGGCCCCGAAGCAGGCCGAGTCCACGAAGGTGAAGCGGCTGGCCGCCCGCATCGCCGCCGGTCAGGGCCCGGAGATCGGTACGATGCGGGGCTGGCTGAAGGAGCACGGCGAGCGCCCGATGGGCGGTCAGGGCGACAAGGACGGCAAGGACGGCAAGGGCGGCGACGGCGGCGGTCACGACCACGGGGACGTCCCCATGCGGGGCATGGCGACCGAGGCCCAGCTCAAGGCGCTGCGCGCGGCGAAGGGCGACGCCTTCGACGCACTGTTCCTGAAGCTGATGATCACCCACCATGACGGCGCCGTGGCCATGGCGACAGACGTACTCGGCCAGGGCAACAACATCCGGATCGAGCAGATGGCGAACGACGTCATCGCCCAGCAGACGACCGAGATCGGGCGGATGCGCGGCATGCAGTGAGCGCCGGGGCCGCTGAGCGGCCCCACTCAGGGGTAGGAGACCCACACGGAACCACCGGACCCACCCGGACACGCACTCTGAGCGCACCTCCCCCTCGCGGCGCAGCGGTGCGATGCTGGACATCACCCGCAGGGTTTCAAAGCTTCCCGCGGAAGGAGCCGTACCGTGCTTCAGGTCGCCATCGTCGGATCTGGCCCGAGTGGGGTCTACACCGCCCAGTCGCTCCTCCAGCAGGACCGGGTGCCGGAGGTGCGGATCGACGTGCTCGACCGCCTGCCGTGCCCGTACGGTCTGGTCCGCTACGGCGTCGCACCGGACCACGAGAAGATCAAGTCACTGCAGAACAACCTGCGCACGGTCCTGGCGGATGACCGCGTACGGTTCCTCGGCGGCCTCGACGTGGGGTCGGGCCCCCTCGCCACCGAGCGGCTCCGCGAGCTCTACGACGCCGTCGTGTACTGCGTCGGGGCCGCCACCGACCGCAGGCTCGGCATCCCGGGCGAGGAGCTGGCCGGGAGCTACTCCGCGACCGAGTTCGTCTCCTGGTACAGCGCGCACCCGGACACCTCGGAGAACGGCTTCCTGAGCGGCGCCCGCTCCGCCGTGGTGATCGGCGTGGGCAATGTCGCGGTGGACGTGGCCCGGATACTGGCCCGCGGCGCCGATGAACTCCGCGTGACCGACATGCCGCAGTCCGCGCTCGATGTGCTGGCCCGCAGTCAGGTGCGGGACATCCACATGGTGGGGCGGCGCGGCCCGTCACAGGCGAAGTTCAGCACCAAGGAGCTGCGCGAACTGGGGTCCCTGCCGGACGCCGAGGTGGTGGTGGACCTCGCCGAGCTGGCACTCGACCCGGCCTGGGCCGACCCCGCGTCGCTGCCCGGGGCGAACCGGCGCAATCTGGAGGTGCTCCGGGGCTGGGCCGACCCTGCGCCGCAGGAACCCGGCGCGGCGCGGGGCCCGACTCGCCGGACGGGGCGGACGCGGCGGATTCACCTGCGGTTCTTCCTGCGCCCCGTGGAGATCGTCGGGGCGGCGGGGCGGGTGACCGCCGTGCGCTTCGAGCGCACCGCGCCGGACGACCAGGGCCAGGTGCGCGGCACCGGGCAGTACGAAGACCTCGACGCGCAGCTGGTGCTGCGGTCGGTGGGCTATCGCGGCCTGCCGCTTGAGGGGCTGCCGTTCGACGCGGCACGCGGCACGGTGCCGCACCAGGCGGGACGGGTGCTGCGGGACGGCGTGGTGTCGCCGGGCGAGTACGTAGCGGGGTGGATCAAGCGCGGGCCGACCGGCGTCATCGGCACCAACCGCCCCTGCGCCAAGGAGACGGTGAACTCCCTTCTCGAGGACGCCCCCGGCCTCGTACGGCAGGAGCGGGGCGAAGACCCACTGCGCGTGCTGCGGGCCGCGGGTCTGCGGCCTGTCGAGTGGTCCGGATGGCAGGCGATCGAGCGCGCCGAGGCGGAGCTTGGCGCCGGACAGGGGCGCGGATCAGTGAAGATCCCCGACTGGGACGGACTACTTCAGGCCGCGCGAGGCACCGACGACAGGCCCTAAGACCTGTCCGTCGCGCTGCCCGCCGCGCTGTCGGTCGTACGGTCGCCCGCCGCGGCGAGCACGCTGTCGAGGACGCCGGGGTACAGCACGGCCAGCTCCTCGCGGCGCAGCCCGTTGAGCTTGGCGGTGCCTCGGTACGTCTGCTGGACCACCCCGCTCTCCCGCAGGACCCGGAAGTGGTGGGTCAGCGTGGACTTGGTGACGGGCAGGTCGAACGACGAGCACGGCAGCTCGGCGTCGGCCTCCGCCAGCTCCCGCACGATGCGCAGGCGCATCGGGTCGGACAGCGCGTGCAGCACGCCTTCCAGGCGTATCTCCGCGGGCGTGGGGTGGTCGAGCTGACGGCCGCTGCCGCGCGCGGTGTTCACGGGGGTCGTCATGAGGGCTCCACATCGTCTGGGGTTCCATCGTACGAGACTCATCGTAGTTTGACATCCCCCGTACTACGATGGGTATCGTACGAGCATCAACCGGCCCCGCCGAGACCTGGAGTCCGCTGTGAGCGCACTGTTCGAGCCTGTCACCCTGCGGTCCTTGACCGTCCCCAACCGCGTGTGGATGGCACCGATGTGCCAGTACTCGGCGGAGGTCTTCGGGCCGAACGCGGGCGTGGCGACCGACTGGCACTTCGCGCACTACGCCGCACGCGCCGCCGGTGGTACGGGTCTGATCCTCCAGGAGGCGACCGCGGTCAGCCCCGAAGGCCGGATCAGCCCGGCCGACCTGGGTATCTGGAACGACACCCAGGTGGCGGCGCTGCGACGGATCACCGGGTTCCTGAAGAGCCAGGGCACTGTCCCCGGCATCCAGATAGCGCACGCTGGGCGCAAGGCCTCGACCGACCGCCCGTGGAAGGGCGGCGCCCCGGTCGGCCCCGAGGCGCACGGCTGGCAGCCGCTGGCACCCAGCGCTCTGCCGTTCGACGAGGACCACCCGGTGCCCACCGAGCTGACGACCGACCAGATAGACGGGATCGTGGAGCAGTTCGCCGACGCGACCCGCCGGGCCCTGGACGCCGGGTTCGAGGTCGTCGAGATCCATGGCGCGCACGGCTATCTGATCGGTGAGTTCCTCTCCCCGCACAGCAACCACCGCACCGACGCGTACGGCGGCTCCTTCGCGGGCCGCACCCGCTTCGCCCTGCGCGTCGTGGACGCCGTACGGGCGGTGTGGCCCGAGGACAAGCCGCTGTTCTTCCGGATCTCGGCGACGGACTGGCTGGACGACGCGGGCTGGACGGTGGACGACACCGTCCGCTTCGCGACTCTGCTCAAGGAGCACGGCGTCGACCTGCTGGACGTGTCCACGGGCGGGAACGCCCCCAAGGTCCGTATCCCCACCGGACCCGGCTATCAGGTTCCCTTCGCCGCCCGCGTCAGGAAGGAGAGCGACCTGGCGGTCGCCGCTGTCGGACTGATCACCGAAGCCGCGCAGGCCGAGAAGATCGTCGCCAACGGCGAGGCGGACGCCGTACTGCTGGGCCGCGAACTACTCCGCGACCCCTCGTTCGCCCGCCGCGCCGCCCGCGAGCTCGGCGGCGAGGTCCATGTCCCCGACCCGTACCACCGCTCCGTCTGAGCCGGGCGGCGAGGGACGGAGCGGTGACGGATCGATGACGCACCGGGCGGCCGGTCGCAGCCGGACATGGCCATGACCGGCCGGTCACCAGTCGCCGTCCGTCACTTCCTTTCCCGGCCGCGGGGTGTCCTTGAGCGGCTTGACCTGGCCAGGTGACGGCTCCTGCCACGGCTCGTGGTCGTCACCCAGCCACTCCCCCACCGGTCGCACCCCCTCCAGGGTGTCCGTGGGGGCCAGGTCCTCGCCGTCCTGGTCGTAGTAGTCGAACCACGGCAGTCCGGCCCGGGTGTAGGCGGCGCGGTCCACGGGGGACGGCGGGGGTGCCTCGCCGGTGATACGCCGCCAGTCCGGCGGTGTGACCAGATGGACGAACACCCGCCCGGCGGGTTCGGCCGCCCAGTCCGACGCGGGCCGGTCGTCGCGGTACACCTCCTGCCGCATCGAGCCGCCCGCGCCAAGACCCATCGCCGCAGGCGCCTGAGACCGGGGTGCACCGGGGCGCCCCCGGGGTGCCGCGGCGCCCGGTGCCGGTGGCGGTCCCGCCGAGGCCGCCAGCGCGACGCCCGTACCGAACGCGTCACCGTAGGCGCCGGGAGGCGCGGCCGTACGCTCGGCGGCGCGCCTCCGCTCCTCGCGCCACCGGTCGCGGGCCTCATCGGTCAGCGGGAAGGCCTGCAACTGCAGTCCGCCCCAGGTCTCCTCGCCGGTGACCTGCCCCTCGACCGTGGCGCCCAGCCCCAACGGCACCGCGACGAACTGCCGCACCGTGCCCTTGCCGGAGTTGATGCCGTCCAGCCACGGCTGGCGCGGCAGCACCAGGTAGTTCTGCGGCTCGCGGCGCAGTCGGCTGCTCCAGGGCTTACCAGACACCGCGCACACCTTGCCCACGCCCACCTGGAGGGCGGCGGGCTCCGATGTGCCGAGGAAGCTCAGCCACATCGCCTCCCGCAAGTACACGGGGAGCATCACCCCGCCGCGCTCCCGCCAGGGGCCCGGCACCGTGTCCGGATAGTCCTCGACCCTGCGCAGCGGGAAGTTCCCGAGCCCCGGCGGCAGAGCGTGCGTCCCTCGCTCCGGCAGCCGCAGGGTCCGTACGAACTGCACGCGCACCCCGCCCGGCAGCACCAGGCTGTCCCCATCGATCCGTACGCTGTCGTTGATCACTGGCCCGCTCCCTGCTCGTGGCGTCCGCCAGGACATGCTGGTGACATCCCCCTACGGGACTACAACGCCCCGCCCGCACCGTCCGGTTCCACCGGCCGGATCAGCTCTGGGCGGCGGACGCGAGGCGGTGCAGCCCCTGGATGGCCAGCGGGTAGCCCTCGGTACCGAAGCCGACGACGATCCCGGCAGCGGCCGGGGACAGGTAGGAGTGGTGCCGGAACGGCTCGCGCGCGTGGACGTTGGAAATATGCACCTCGATGACGCGCAGGCCGGAGCCCTTGATCGCGTCATGCAGCGCGATGGAGGTATGGGTGTACGCCCCCGCGTTCAGGACCGCGCCGATCAGGTGACCCGCGGCCTGGTCGGCGCCCGCCTGGTGAATCCAGTCGAGCAGTTCCCCCTCGTGGTTGGACTGCCGGCAGTCCGCGGTCAGCCCCAGTCCCGCCGCCGTCTCGTGACACAGCGCCTCGACGTCCTTCAGGGTCTGCGCCCCGTAGATGCCGGGCTCGCGGGTGCCCAGGAGGTTGAGATTGGGGCCGTTGAGGATCAGTACGGATGCCATGGTCACAGCCTACGGCGACGGAGCGCGTCGGCCGCGGCGGTTAGCGTCGAGCTATGAGCCGCAGCCGCACGCCCCAGCCGACGCGTCCCGCCACCGAGCCGAGCCTGCCCGAGACGGTCGCGGCGGGGCCGGTCGTACTCGACGGCGGGATGTCCAACCAGCTGGAGTCCGCGGGACATGACCTGAGCGACGCCCTGTGGTCGGCGCGCCTGCTCAGCGACCAGCCCGAGGCGATCACGGCGGCCCACCGCGCCTACTTCGAGGCGGGCGCCAGCGTCGCGATCACTGCGAGCTATCAGGCGACGTACGAGGGCTTCGCCCAGCGCGGCATCGACGCCGGGCACGCCACCGAACTGCTCGGCCTGAGCGTCCGGCTGGCCCGCGAGGCGGCCCGGCAGGCGCGCGCCCGGGGCGTGCGGCGGCCGCTCTGGGTCGCGGCGTCGGCCGGTCCCTACGGGGCGATGCTCGCCGACGGGTCGGAGTACCGCGGGCGGTACGGGCTGAGCGTGGACGCGCTGGAGCGGTTCCACCGGCCGCGCCTTGAGGCGCTCGCCGCGGCGAGTCCCGACGCCCTGGCGCTGGAGACGGTCCCCGATGTCGTCGAAGCCCGAGCACTGCTGCGGGCGGTGCGCGGCCTGGGCGTTCCGGTGTGGCTGTCGTACAGCGTGGCCGGGGGCCGGACGCGGGCCGGGCAGCCGCTGGACGAGGCGTTCGGGCTGGCCGCGGAGAGCGAGGAAGTGTTCGCGGTCGGGGTGAACTGCTGTACGCCTGACGACGCGGACGCCGCGGTGGCGCTCGCCGCGCACAGAACCGGAAAGCCGGTCGTGGTGTACCCCAACAGCGGGGAGACATGGGACGCGACCGCTCGCGCCTGGCGCGGTCGGCCGACGTTCGCGGAGCAGCGGGTCGAGGGGTGGGTACGGGACGGGGCCCGGCTGGTCGGCGGGTGCTGCCGGGTGGGGCCGGACACCATCGCGCGGCTGGCGGAACAGATCCTGCCTTAGCCTGTCTTTGCTGGAAAACCGCAGGTCCGAGAGGCTTTCACGGCGATTGTCAGTGGTGGGGTGCAGACTGAGTCGTGTCGTGGACAGCGAGGTCGACTGACATCTCGGAGGTGGTCGGCATGACCGACGTACTACTGACCGTGGGCACCCGCAAGGGACTCTTCCTGGGGCGGCGGCGGGGAGGCGGATCCTGGGAGCTCGAAGGACCGCACTTCAACGCGCAGGCCATTTACTCGATCGCGATCGACACCCGGAATTCGGCACCCCGGCTGCTGGTCGGCGGGGACAGCGCGCACTGGGGTCCGTCCGTGTTCCACTCCGACGACCTGGGGGCGAGTTGGAAGGAGCCGGCCAAGGCCGCGGTCAAGTTTCCCCCGGACACGAACGCCTCACTAGAGCGGGTGTGGCAGCTCCACCCATCGGCGGCCGAGCCCGATGTGGTGTACGCGGGCACCGAGCCCGCCGCGCTGTACCGCTCCGAGGACCGGGGCGAGAGCTTCGAGCTGGTGCGCCCGCTGTGGGAGCATCCGACCCGTTCCCGCTGGGAGCCGGGCGGCGGCGGGGAGGGCCTGCACACCATCCTCACCGACGCGCGTGACCCCGCCGCGGTGACGGTGGCCGTCTCCACGGCCGGGGTGTTCCGCACGCTGGACGGCGGAGCGAGCTGGGCTCCGTCCAACTCCGGTGTCTCGGCGGTCTTCCTGCCCGACCCGCACCCCGAGTTCGGTCAGTGCGTACACAAGGTCACGCGTGACGCGGTCGACCCGGACCGCCTCTATCTGCAGAACCACTGGGGTGTCTACCGCAGCGACGACGCGGGCGCGCGCTGGACCGACATCGGCCAGGGGCTCCCCTCCGACTTCGGCTTCGCCGCGGCCGCCCATCCGCACCGTGCGGACACCGCCTACGTCTTCCCCATCAACGCGGACGCGGACCGGGTCCCCGCGGGGCGGCGCTGCCGGGTGTACCGCACAGCGGACGCGGGCAAGAGCTGGGAGCCGCTCTCCACGGGCCTGCCCGACGGCGACCACTACGGCACCGTGCTGCGCGACGCCCTGTGCACCGACGACGCGGACCCGGCGGGCGTCTACTTCGGCAACCGCAACGGCGAGCTGTACGCCAGCGCGGACGACGGCGACAGCTGGCAGCAGCTCGCCTCCCATCTGCCGGATGTGCTGTGCGTACGGGCGGCGGTGCTGGCCTGAAGTGGCTTGGACAGGCGCTTAGGGCAGCTGCCAGTTCACCGGCTGGGCTCCCTGGCTGACCAGGAGCTCATTGGCGCGGCTGAAGGGCCGCGAGCCGAAGAAACCGCGGTCTGCCGACATCGGGGAGGGATGGGCCGACTCGATCGCCGGCAAGTCACCCAGAAGAGGCCTCAGGTTGCGGGCGTCCCGTCCCCACAGCACCGACACCAGCGGCTTGCCCCGGGTGGCCAGAGCGCGGATGGCCTGCTCGGTCACTTCCTCCCAGCCCTTGCCTCGGTGTGCGGCGGGCTTGCGAGGCGCCGTGGTCAGGGCCCTGTTCAGCAGGAGCACGCCCTGCTGGGTCCAGGGCGTCAAGTCGCCGTTGGAGGGGCGTGGGTGGCCCAGGTCGGTGTGCATCTCCCGGAAGATGTTCTCCAGGCTCCCCGGCAGGGACCGCACCTCAGGCGCGACCGCAAAGCTGAGCCCGATGGCCATTCCCGGGGTGGGGTAGGGGTCCTGACCCACGATCAGGACGCGTACCTCGTCAAAAGGTTGCTGGAAGGCGCGCAGAACGTGCGCCCCGGCAGGAAGGTAGGTGCGTCCAGCCGCGATCTCCGCACGCAGGAAGTCGCCCATCGCGGCGACCCGCCCCGCCACCGGGCCCAACGCCTGGGCCCAGCCGGGCTCTACAAGTTCATTCAACGGTCGTGCTGCCACGGCACATCACCCTACCGGCCCAGGAACCCGCTCCGACAATCATGCGGACCTGGGAGCCTGTCGGTAGGCTGCCCGCCGTCGTCACACCTCCGCTTTCCGTTCCTCTCCCTGGAGCCGCTCCATGAGGTCGCGCAGGCACACGCCCGAGGGCGACGGTGGACCGTCCTGCGTGCTGGGGGTGGATTCGGGGGGCTCGGGGCTGCGGGTCGCGCTGGGTGTCACCGGGGGCGGGTTGCGGCAGGTGGAGCCGGTCATGTCGCGTGAGCCGGTGCGCACGGGTTCCGGTGGCATCGACGCGGATCATCTGCTGGAGCAGCTGACGCCGATGGCCGCCGGGCTGATCGAAAGTGCCGGGGGCGGCGGAGGCACGGTGGTTGAGGCCGTCGTCATCGGAGCCGCGGGGATGGCCACGCTCGGCGGGGAGCTGCGCGCCAAACTGCCGTCGGCGCTGACGGCCACGCTTGGCGTACGTCGCCTCGCGCTGGCCGCCGACGCCGTGACCGCGTACGCGGGGGCGCTCGGGCAGCGCCCCGGCGCGGTCGTCGCCGCGGGCACCGGCATGGTCGCGCTGGGGACCGATCTCACCCGGTGGCGGCGAGCCGACGGCTGGGGTCATCTGCTCGGCGACTGCGGCAGCGGTGCCTGGATCGGCCGGGCGGGACTCGAGGCGGCGCTGCGGGCATACGACGGGCGGCGCGGGGGTTCGCGGGCGCTGCTGGCCCGCGCCCGCGAGACGTTCGGTCCGGTGTCCGAGCTGCCCGGGCAGCTCTACCCGCGCGGCGACCGGCCCGCCGTACTGGCCTCCTTCGCGCCCAGCGTCGCCGAGTGCGCGGCACACGACCGGGTCGCCGCCGGGATTCTGGCCGCCGCCGCCCGGCACATCGCCGAGGCGGCAGCGGCCGTATGTCCCGCCCCCGCTCCCGTCCTCGCTCCGGATCCCGCTCCGGATCCCGCTCCGGACGGCAGCGACGAGCCCCCTGAAGTGGCCTTCACCGGAGGCCTGTTCCGCCTGGGCGAACCCCTGCTCGTACCCCTGCGCGCCGAGCTCGCCGAGCAACTGCCGCACGCCCGGCTGGTGCCCGCCGCGGGCGATCCGCTGGATGGAGCCGTACGCATCGCGCTCGACCTCGCGGGCGGCGGAACGGCGCTGCCGCCCGATCCACACCTCTTGTACATCCCAAAGGAAACCGACAGTTGACCCTTACAACACACAACGGAAATTTCCGGACGGAAACCTCGCACCTGGACCCTCCCCAAACGGGGGAACCCACGAAGCCAGTAGCATGCGGCGCCATGAGCTCCCCCACTGGGCCCGCTTCCGGCCTGCCTGTACGAATGCCGCGACCCCGACAGCCCGGTCGGCACCGCCGTCCGGAACCCGCGGTGGCTCCCGAGGGAGCACCCGCTCTCGTCCTCGCCGTGCCGGGCGTACCCAGCACGGCCACCCGGAGTCTCGCCGAGGAGGTCGTGAGCATCGCCCGCTCCGAGCTGCCCGGCATGAACGCCAGGATCGGCTACCTCGACGGTGACGACGAGGAGTTTCCCAGTCTGCGGTCGGTGCTCGCGCAGACCGCCGAGCAGCGCACCGCCCGCTACGAGCTGGCCCTTGCCGCTGGCCGCGAGGTGGCCGAGCCCGAGGGCCCGGCCGCGGTCGTGGTGCCGCTGCTGGCCGGTCCGGACGCCGCCCTGATGGGCCAGATCCGGCAGGCCGTGGTGGACAGTGGCGCCCCCGCCGAGCTGACCGATGTCCTGGGCCCGCACCCGCTGCTCGCCGAGGCGCTGCACGTACGGCTGTCCGAGGCCGGTCTGGCCCGCGCCGACCGCGCCAGGCTGTTCACCGTCGCGACGGCGGCCGATGGCATCATCCTCGCCACGGTCGGTGGCGAGGAGGCCGTACAGGCGGCCGGGATCTCCGGCATGCTGCTGGCCGCGCGCCTCGCGGTGCCGGTGATGGCCGCCGCCCTCGACCAGGAGGGAGCGGTCGCGGCGACCGCGGAGCAGCTGCGCGGCTCGGGCTCGACCCAGCTCGCACTCGCGCCGCATGTGATCGGCCCTGAGGTCGACGAAGGCCTGCTCGAAGTGGCCGCGAAGGACGCGGGCTGCGCCTCCGCCGAGGCCCTGGGCGCCTACCCGGCGATCGGCAGGCTGGCGCTGTCGCAGTACATGACGGCGCTGGGCATCGCCCCGCAGCCGACGGGCGCGCCCGCCCAGTAGCGAGAACAACGAGACCAAAGAGACCCATCGGTCCCTGGCGACGGACAGCGGCGCGGG
>NZ_WHOM01000046.1:0-101617 GCF_009739465.1 Streptomyces apocyni | reverse complement strand
CCCGCGCCGCTGCTGTCAGGCCCGCTCTCAGCCGAAGACCACGCACGACGCCGCGGGCGCCTCGATCGCCCCCGCCCGCCGCAGGGCACCCGACTCCGGGTCGACCGCGAACCAGGTGACGTCGCCCGAGCGCTCATGGGCCGCGTACAGAAACCGCCCCGAGGGGTGCAGCGCGAGGTCACGCGGCCAGTGCCCGCCGGACGCCACCGTCGTGACGAGCCGTGGCCGTACGCCGTCCCCGTCCAGCGCCAGCACGGAGATCACGTCCTGGCCGCGTGTGGCGGCCCACAGGAACCGGCCGTCCGTGGAGACCACCAGACCGGACGGGTACGCGTCTCCGGCGACCGGGCCGCCGTGCAGCAGCCGCGTCTCACCGAGCGGCTCCAGATGCCCCGCCTGGGCGTCCCAGCGGCAGCAGGTCACGGTCGCGGAGAGCTCATGCACCACGTACGCGAGATCGCCGCGCGGGTGGAACGCCAGGTGGCGGGGTCCGCTGCCGGGCCGCAGCACCACCTCCCGGTGCGTCCGCAGCTCAGCGAGCGCCCCTGCCTCCCCCGTTATTGCCTCCCCCGTGACTGCCCCTCCCTCGACCGCCTTCCCCGCGACCGCCTCCGACGCGACGAGCGAGCAGACCCGTACGGAGTCCGTACCGAGGTCGACGCTGAGCACCCAGCGTCCACTGGGGTCGGGCAGCACCTGGTGCGCGTGCGGCCCCCGCTGGCGCTCCGGGTCGGGGCCCGAGCCCGTGTGCCGCAGTACCCCTGCCCCTGCCCCTGCCGCGCCGAGCTGGCCACCCGCGCGGACTGGCAGCCAGGACACGCTCCCCGAGCCGTAGTTCGCGGTGACCAGATGCCCCGCGGCCAACGCGAGGTGGGTGGGGCTCGCCCCGCCCACGGCGACTGGCGCGCCCAGTGGCTCCGGCCGCTCGGCGCGCACGCCGAAGGCGGCGACCTGGCCCCGCTCGCTCTCACTCACGGCGTAGAGCACCTCGCCGTCGTCCGACAACGCGAGGTAGGAGGGGTCGGCGAGCACGTCCGTCGCGCTCAGCGCGGTGAGGGCTCCGGTGTCCTCGTCGATGCTGGCCGTGGTGATGCCACGGCCGCCCGCAGAGGTGAAGGAACCGATGTACGCCCGCATGCCGCCCATATCCGAACCCCTCCGTCGGCCAGTTTCCGGCAGACGGTAGCAGGCGGTCTAGACCAAACGGTCAGGTGGTGGCGAGTACCGGACGCGGCTCACGCCGCAACGGCGTGGCGAGGCCGGTGAGGGCCTGCTCCAGCTCCCGCAGATGAGCCAGCGCCTGCTCGGCGCCAGGGTCGTGACGGGGCACCGTCGCCGGGCGCGGCCCGAAGGACTCGGCCAGCGCCTCCTCCGTATCGACCAGGGCTTCGAGCGCTACGGCGACCCGGTGGCAGGCCTCGGTCAGCCGGACGTCATGCGAGGCGTCGGGGTCGGCGGCGACCACGGCCAGACCGCGCACCTCACGGGCACACGCGTCGAGCAGTACGAGGATCTGGCGGGCACGCGCCTTGCGGGCACGCAGCGGGCTGAGCGGGTGGACCAGCGGCGCGAGGGCCATCCGTACCCGGCCGAGCAGCGCCTCCAGCGCGGCGGCGTGCGGCGCGGGGTCGGCGTTCTCGTCGCCCGCCAGGCGCCGGGCGGCCTCGCTGGTGCAGCGGTGGACCTCGCGCAGGGCGCGCTGAATCCAGGCCTCGGTGGCGGCGTGTGTGGTGATCGGCAGCACCAGCAGTACGGCGAGGGCGGCACCAAGCGCGCCGACGCCGGTCTCGACGAAGCGCAGCAGGAGCAGGCCCGGGTGCAGGACGCCGAGGAGTCCGTACAGCAGGCCCGCCATGATCGTGACGAAGAACATCATCCAGGAGTACGACGGTGCCGCGGTGTAGAAGATGCCGAAGACGCAGACGGCAACGAGCGCGGCGGTGGGCCCGGGCGCCCCGTGCAGCGGCACGGCGATCAGCAGTCCGGCGGCGATCCCGACGACCGTGCCGAGTACGCGGCGGAAGCCACGCACCAGGGTCTCGCCGCGGGACGCGGTGTTGACGAAGATCCACCACGCGGTGCCGACGGCCCAGTACCAGCGGTCGCCCGACACCAGTTGCCCGATGACCACCGCGAAGGCGCAGGCGGCGGTCGCCTGGAAGGCCTGTCGGGTGCTGGGGCGGTCCAGCCCGGCTCCGGCGAGTGGCCCGGGCGGCATCGGGAGCGGGGTGCGCCGCTCGACGCACCAGGCGCCGAAGCGCACGGCGGCCGCGGCGGCGAGGGCCAGCGCGACGGCGGCGTAGAGCTCGGGGAGCTGGGCGGGGACGGCGTGCAGGAACTGCGCGACGAAGAACTGCATAAAGGCGAAGATGCCGAGGGCGTGGCCGCGCGGCCCCCAGCGGCGCGCGTACACGCCGCAGAAGACGACCGCGACGAAGGCGGCGTCGCGCGCCATCGGCATCCCGTGCAGCGCGGCGGCCAGGGCGAGCACCGGAAGGCCCACGACGGGCAGCAGTGCGGTGGTCACCGCCTGCCCGCGTACGGTGGCATCGCCGACGGTGAAGAGCGCGAGCAGCGCGGCCAGTCCACCCGTGATCGAGGCGGACAGCGAGAGCCCGGCGACTTCGGCGGCCGCCACCGCGAGTCCGACACCGAGCACGGCACGCAGCGAGACCCGCAGGCGCAGCAGCCCCGGATCAGGAGCCACGAACATCTTCCGCACGACCGCGGTCCACCCCTTCGTCCTTCACATGGCAAAGGCGCCGCGGGTTCACCCGCAGCGCCATCGATGGACTCAGGAAAGCATCAAGCGGCCCACTGGCTCAACTCGCCGCTTTCATCCTGAACCATTGGCACAGTCTCGAGCAGTCAGACTGTGCCACCACAAGACCAACGGACCATCACCGGCAGGAACCCGGCCGACGGGGCGTCAGCGAGACCTCACCCGCCGAGGGCGCGGCTCAGCCCCGTGCGGTCCGTTCCCAGCTTGGCGAAGACCGCGGACAGCAGTCGGGATATGGCGTGCTCATCCAGGCGGAGTTCGGCGGCGATCGCTGCGTTGTCGAGGCCGCGTACCGCGTGCCGTGCCGCCGCGCTCTCCGCCTCGGTCAGCGTGTCCTGCGCCGCGGTCTGCGGGTGCTGGGGACGTAGTCCGGCGGCGCCCAGTTCGGTGCGCGCCCGGGTGGCCAGGGCGTCCGCGCCACAGGCGGTGGCGGTTTCCAGGCCGCGGTGGTACTGGCGGGAGGCGTGTTCCAGATTGCCTTCCGCGTACAGGGCCGCGCCGTGGTCGATGAGGGCGTGGGCGAGTTCGTAGGCGGCCGGGGACTGTTCCAGGTGCTCGACGGCTTCGTGCAGCAGCATGGCCGCCCGGGCCGGGTCGGTGGCCGCCGCGACCCGCAGCGCCTGACCCTTGGCGCTGGCGGTGCCGAACACCCGGGCGCGCGTCACGGCGGCGTCCGCGGTGGCCCGGGCCTGGTCGGGGTCGTACTCGGCCTGGGCGAGGGCGAGGTCGAGCTGCCACGGGCTCCAGGCGGGGTTGCGGCTGCCGCGACGGTCGAGGCGCCGGCCGGCCGCGGCGAGGTGCCGTTCGGCCTGGTCCCGGGCGCCGTGGGCGAGGAGGAGCTTTCCGTAGACGGCTTGCGGATCGGGATAGACGACGGCCTTCGGGAAGTCCTTTCCGAAATCGTAGGCCTCGGCGACGTTCTGGGCTTCGTCAATGTCGCCACGGGCGATAAGGGTCTCGATCAGCGTGCCGATCGCGTACCACTGTGCCGGGATGTTCTGTCCCACTCGATTGGCGATCTGCAGGCCGTTGCGGACATAGTCCTCCGCTTCGGCGAGCCGTCCGCGACGATAGCGGATATAGCCGAGCAGGGTGTAGGCGAAGGAAAGGTGTGCCCCGCGCCAGCCTCGTTCCTCGAATTCGGCAATGCCCTTGTGGAACAGCTCCTCAGCTCTGCCCGGCTGGTCGCCGTACATGAAGGTGAGCGCGACAACGACCGGTACCTCGAACCCGAAGTCCTGGTCCGTCCAGCTGAGTCCGCCGTCCAGGGCCTGCTCGGCGAACTGCAGGGCCTGGGCCGCGGGTTCGCCGCGCATCACCGAATCCCAGGCCCGCAGTCCCAGGATGTGGCGTTCGGCAAGGTCGCGGCCGGTGAGTCGCTTCGCGAACTGGGCCAGCAACCGGGAGCGGGCCGGGGAGTCCTCCTCGTCGACACGGACCGCGTTCCACTTGAACTGCTCGGCCTGCATCCGCAGTCGGGTACGGGCGCTGGTCGTACGGCGCGCTTCTTCCGCCAGGAGGTCCGTGGCCTGCCCCATCTGACCCACATGCGCGAGTGCCTGGGCCAGCCGGTAGCTGACGGCCTCGCGCAGTCCCTGGTCCAGTTTCGGCTCCTCCAGCGCGGCTCGCAGATGGTTGACCGCGGTCGCGGGATCGTAGAACAGACCGGCCGAACCCAGCTCGAACAGGACCTGCGCCCGGTCTTCGACGTCTGGCGGCTCCCGCAGCGCGCGCGTCAGACAGCGCAGTGCCGCGTCGGGTGCGCCAGAGGCGAAGTTGTCGCGGGCGGCCTGGCGGAGTTGCTGTACGACCCAGGGGTCGCCTTCCGTATGCATCTCCAGAATGTGGCGGGCGGCGGCCGTGGGGCCGTGGCCCGCGTCGATCAGGGCGTTCGCCGCGATGCCGTGCATGGCGACGCGTACGGCTGCGGGGATCGCCCGGTACACGGCGGTGGCGACCAGCGGGTGGAAGAACTCCACGACCTTGCCACGCCTGATGTGGTGCAGTGAGGTCAGGATGCGCGCGTCGTGCAGCCGCTCGATGGCGTCGGCGGTCTGGGCTTCGCCGAGCGCGGCCACAGCGCCCACCAGCTCGGTGGAATGACCCGAACCGAGCAGCGCGGCGGCCCAGGCCAACCGGACGGTTGAGGGACCGAGGGTCTCGAGACGTTCCACGAGCCCGTTGCCCTTGACGGCGGAGGCGAGGTCCCGCAGCTGCGGGATGCTGCCCTCCGTCGGCCGCAGAGCGCGCTCACGCGCCTTCGCCATCAACTCGACGACTTCAAACGGGTTTCCTCCGGTGATCGCCCAGAACTCCCGGCAGAAGGTGTCGTCCGCGTCGTCCCCGAGCGCGCCACGCACCAGGTGCGCCACCGCGGTCGTGGTGAGGGCGGTCAGCTGGTGCGGGCGCGCCCCATGGCGCTCGGCCAGTGCCTGCAAACCAGCGACGTCGGCGAGCAGTTCCTCCGGGCGGTGGGCGACCACGATGAGCAGGGCCAGCTCTTCGGCCCGCGCCGCGAACGCTGTCAGCCACGTCAGTGATTCCGCATCGGCCCAGTGCGCGTCGTCGAGTACCAGGAGTACGGGAGCGTTGCGCACCGACAAGTGGGTGACCAGCCAGTCCAGACCATCGCGCACCCCCTGTGGGTCGGGTGCCGCGACGCCCTGAGAAACGGTCAGGCCGATGGCTGGTGCCACGATGCCGTACCAGTGCCCGAGGATCTCGCGGCGCTCGCTGTCGTCCATGGAGGCGAGTGCCGGTTGGACGAGTTGGCGCACCACATGGAACGGGACCTGGCGTTCCTGTTCGCCGCCACGCGCGAACAACACCGCGCAGCCGCGTTCCGTGGCCTGCCGACGGAGTTCAGCGATCAGTGTGGTCTTGCCCGCCCCCGCTGGGCCCGCGAACGCGAGCACTCCACCGTGTCGCGTGCCCGCTCCATCGGGTGAGGTGCCGCATAGGTCATCCAACGCACGCCGGATGGCGTGCAGTTCGGATTCCCGTTCGAGCACGGGTGGCGTGGTCCATCGTGGCTGTTCCGCAGACTGTTCCTGTGTCATCCCTACGCCCCTTCAGCGCGTGTGGCCGAGTGTAAGGCCACGGGCGCAGGGTGTTGCTGCTTGTGGACCACTTTAGGGAACTTCGCACTCCACAACCGGTCAGGTCCGTATCCTTGGTCGGCCTGTCACTGCCGCGCGACGGGCATCATGGTCAGCTCGTCCGGCTGCGGGATGCCTGCCGCGACCTCGCGCACGGTCACGCCCGGCGCGTGGACCACGTCCCATCGGGACATCACACTCGCCACCGCGATCACTATCTCCGCCGCCGCGAAGTGGTCCCCGATGCACTTGTGCTGACCGGCCCCGAAGGGAATGAAGCTGTTCAGGTGGGGTCGTCGCTTCGGGCTCTTCTCCCAGCGCTCTGGCTGGAACCGCTGCGGCTGGGGGAACAGCGCGGGGTCGCGGTGAAGTGCGTACGGGCTGTAGGCCACTTCGGCTCCGGCCGGAATGGCCACGCCCGCGAGGTTCACCGGGGCCAGCGCGCGCCGGGTGAAGAGCAGCGGCGAATGCAGGCGCAGCGCCTCGTGGAACACATGGTGCGTGTACGTCAGCTGGGGGACGTGGTCGGGGCGTACGGGCCCGGAGCCAACTACTCCGTCGACTTCGGCCTGCAGTCGCTTGCGCGCCTCGGGGTCACGGCCCAGCTCGTGGAAAATCCACGACAGCACCGTGGCCGAGGTCTCGGTGCCGGCGAACATGATGGCGATCACCTCGTCGCGCACCTGCTCGTCGCTCATCCTCTCGCCCGTATCGGCGTCCACGGCGGACAGCAGCAGTGACAGGAGGTCCTGGCGGTCCTCCTGCTCGGCGCGGTACTCCACGATCACCTCGTCGATGATGCGGCGCAGCCGTGCGGCGGCGGCATCGAAACGACGGTTCAGCGGGATCGGCAGCCGGTCGAGCGCCTTGGGCATGACCGCTCGTACGAGCATGCCTTCCAGGACGACCGGCAGCGAGCGGTGGACCTCCGCCACGGCGGGTCTGCCCATATCACCCGAGAAGATCATCTTGGCCACCGAGCCCAGCGCGAACCTCCGCATCTCGGTCACGATCGAGAGCTCCTGCCCGGCAGTCCACGAGGCGGCCATCGCGTCGGCCTGCTGGGCCATCACCTCCGCGTAGGCGGTGAGTTGGGCCCGGTGGAACGCGGGTTGCATCAGGCGACGCTGCTTGCGGTGGAACTCGCCGTCGGTGGTGACGATGCCGTTGCCGAACAGCGGGCGCAGTTTGTCGAAGACCCTGCCTCGCCCGAAGTGCCGCGCCTCGCTGACCAGTACGGCGTCGACGAGGTCCGGGCTGGTGAGGACATACACCGGCCAGGTCGCGAGATCGATCCGTACCACCCCGCCGACCGTACGCAACGACTCCAGGAACGCGATCGGGCGGCGCCACAGCGGGATCGCGTGGCCGAGCACGGGCAGCTTCCCCGGGGCCACCGGGGCATCAAGGGCGCGGGGTTCATGGGGGGTGGGCGCGATGGCCTGGCCGCCGGTCATGCCACGGCCACCAAGTCCGGCCGGGTGTACGCGCCTTCGTCTCCGCTCACCCAGCGTTCGTCGCTGTAGCGGGTGCACTCGTGCCGCTGCCAGAGGTCGGCGCCGATGATCCAGTCCTCGTAGCTCCGCACGCACCGCGCCACTCCTTCGCGCGTGGCCGGGTCGGTGATGGCGAGCACGTCCAGGACCCGTGGCAGTGTGCGGGCCGCGGAGTGGAAGTCCACCAGGCGGGCGCTGATGCGGTCCTTGACGGCGCGCACGGCGTGGGGCAGCGAGTAGCCCTCCCACCAGGCCAGCAGCAGAACGAGGTTGTTGTTGTCCCCGCAGGCGTATTCCTTGCGCAGGGAGAAGATGTCGTTGCCCCAGGAGATGATGTCCACGGCACTCCACAGGAGAGCTTGGAACGTCGGGCTGTCGTAGACCTCGCTCGGCACCTCGACGCCGAGTGAGGCCTCCACCATGTCCATCATAGGCAGCAGTTGGGAGCTGTGGCGGCGCATCAGTACGTAGTCGTCGACCGTTGGCTGACGTCGTACGGTTCCGCGATTGACCGCCTCCTGGTCCAGGGAGCGCAGCATGGGCGGTATATGCGCCCGGTAGCGCTTCCGTATCCCCGGGGGCATTCCGTCCAGGATGGCGGCGTGCAGGTCGGTGAAGCCGTCCACCAGCGCGTTCCCGTGCCGCCGCTGCGGGGTCAGGTAGTCCTCGCCGTCGCTCAGGTGGCCGTTGATGGCGTCGGTTACGGGCCGCCAGGTGTCGACCCGACCGGACCTGATGACGTGATCGTGCTGGTCGTCGAGCACGAACGACCAGGCCATCCACTCGGAGAGCAGGAGGAGTTGACGGTACGTCGCCCCATGGGCGACCCGCGCCGCGAGGTGGCCGCAGCCGATGCCGGAGAAATCGTCTGCCGCGTCCTTGATCAGACCCTGGCTGAGCGCCCAGGAGGTGGCCTCCGTATTGGCCTGTTCTGCTTGGGGGTGTTTGGTGCTCTCAAACGGAAGATGGAAGTCCGGGATCGCGAAAGAGCTGAGCAGGGCCATTTCTACCTCCAGCAAGCATCTGGATGAGCCACTCCCCGCTCACGCAAAACAATTTCGATCAATTCACGCGCACGAACGACACATCAAACAAGCCACATGACCATTAACGCTCACCCTGAAGAAGATTGTCAACAGATTGCGACGCCAAATACCAGGACAGATAGGGCAATTGCCAACCCGTCACTTCATTAGGCATATGCATGTGCCATACTCTCGCTCGCCCAGGGGCAGTTGGGGCGCACGAGCCCCACACCGCCCAGGACACGCGGCCTGTGGGGCGCCTGTGGCTCCTGGGAGACCCGTGCTCAGGCTGCGATAACCTCACCCTTCCGGGGGCGCATCAGCACGAGTACGGGGGCACACACCATGGCGGAGCAGCGAGACGCCGACGGGGGCACCGCGCTCCATCAGGCCGGAGCGGACCGCCTGCAGCCCGGCGATCCGCATCAGATCGGCCCGTACGCGCCGCTGGGGCACTTGGGCAGTGGCGGAATGGGCCGGGTCTACCTCGCGCGCCCCGCGGACAACCGCTCCGGGCTCGCGGCGGTCAAGGTGATCCGGCCCGAGTTCGCCCAGGACGCCGAGTTCCGGCGGCGGTTCGAGCGGGAGGCGTCCGTACTGGCGCGGGTGCGCGGTACGCACGCGCCACGGCTCCTGGACACCGGCTTCGACGGTGACCTGCTCTGGATGGCCACGGACTACCTGCCGGGTCTCAACCTCTCGGACGCCGTACGCGAACACGGCCTGCTGGCGGCGCCGGGAGCCTGGCGGCTGCTCGGCGAGCTCGGGCAGGCACTGGCCGAACTGTCCGCAGCCGAGGTGGTGCACCGCGACCTCAAGCCGTCCAACGTGATCCTGTCCGGGGACGGCGCGCAGGTGATCGACTTCGGCATCTCGCAGGCCACGGACAGTACCGCCATCACCACCACCGGCAAGGCCGTCGGCACCCCTGCCTACATGTCACCGGAACGCCTGCGGGAAGGGCGGTCCGATGCCACGTCGGACGTGTTCTCGCTCGCCTGCACCCTGGTCTTCGCCGCGACCGGACGGGCCCCCTTCGGGGACGGCACGGGCGTGGACGTGATGCACCGGGTGGCGTACGAGGACCCGGACCGCGAGGTGATAGGCGAACTCGCGGCGGTCGACCCCGCGTTGGCCTCACTCCTGTCCGCCTGCCTGGCCAAGGAGCCGAGCCAGCGCCCCACCCCGCACCACCTGATCGACGCGGCGGCGGCACGGCCGCGTACGCCCCAGTGGCAGGAGCCGCTCGGCTCCCACCTGGCCGCGCGTCGTCAGGCCTACGAGGTGCTGAAGGACCTCCCCGTCGAGCGGACGGTCCATCTCCGCCTCCCGTCGCCCGCGGGACCGTCACCCGCTCCTCCGCCGCCTGCTCCCCCGGGCTTCGGGCCGCCCCTTCAGGCACCAGCGCAAGCGCCGATGCCAGCACCAGCACAGGCACAGGCACAGGCACAGGCACCAGCACAGACGCCGGCGCCGGGCAAGCGCCGCAAGGGCCTCTACCTGTCCGGCGCGGCCGGGGTCGCGGTCTGCGCCGTCGCCCTCACCGCCTTCGTCCTGACCCGCCCCGACACCGGCACCGGCACCGACCGCACTGAGGCGGCGGGCACGCGGTCCAGCGCACCCGCCGACGACTCCCGCGCCGCCGATGACGCCGCACCCGTGCCCGGCTTCTCGCCGGACGGCTCCGATTCCTCGGAGAAGGCCCCAGGGGACGAGAAGGAGAGCGGAAAGGGGAAGCCGGACCAGGACAACGAGGCGGAGAAGGAATCCGACGGCGAGCAAGGCGGCGAGAGCGCCGCACCCCAGCCCGACCGTGTATCGAGCGCCCCCAGCTCCACCGCTTCCCGTACGTCTCCGGCACAGCCCGGCGCCACCAGCTCCCCCACCGCGCCCGCGAAGTCGACTCCCACCGCTCCCTCCACGCCCCCCTGGCTCTCCGACTGCACGCACTACTCGGGAACCCAGATCACCCACTACGGCCACCGGGGCCAGCGCGTACTCCAGGTGCAGTGCATGCTGAGCAAGCGCGGCTACAGCGTCGGCGGCTCCGGTGTGGACGGAGAGTTCGGCGAGGACACCCGCTCGGCGGTGCGGCTCTTCCAGAGCGACCGGAAACTGGCCGTCGACGGCGAGGTGGGGCCCAACACCTGGAGCGCCCTGCGCGACAGGACGTGACCCCAGGCCCCGACGCCCGGGCCGTGACCGGGAATCGACGCTCGGCGCGCGCTGTTGCCCAGAAAGGACACCAGCCACGGGAGGCAGCTGTGTACGGAGACAAAGAGACGATCGACAGGGTGCTGACCGAGCTCGGCGACACCTGGGCCGTCGTGGGCCTGTCCAACAACCGCGCCCGCGTGGCCTACGACGTCGCCGAAGTACTCCAGCGGCACGGAAAGCGCATCGTCCCGGTGCACCCGAAGGCGGAGACCGTGCACGGAGAGCGCGGATACGCCACCCTCGCGGACGTGCCGTTCGAGATCGACGTCGTCGATGTGTTCGTGAACAGCGCTCTGGCGGGCGCCGTGGCGGACCAGGCCGCCGCCGCGGGCGCCAAGGCCGTCTGGTTCCAGCTCGGCGTCATCGACGAGGCGGCGTACGCGCGCACCCGCGCGGCCGGGCTCGACATGGTGATGGACCGCTGCCCGGCGATCGAGTTTGGCCGACGGTACTGAGAACAGTCGGCGGTACTGAGAACACCGGCCCTCGCCTCGGACCGGCTCAGCTGACGCCGAGCCCGTCCAGGACGACCGCGCCGGGCAGCTCCGCGAAGATCTTGCCCGGCACGATGAGCTTGCCGCGTCGGCCGCCGCTGCCGATCAGGACGTACTCCGTGTCCACGACGGCGGCGTCCACCAGCAGCGGCCAGGACGCGGACAGACCGATCGGTGTGATGCCTCCGTACTCCATGCCGGTCTCGCCGGTGGCCGTTTCCATCGAGGCGAACGAGGCCTTGCGGGCTCCGAGTTGGCGGCGCACGACGCCGTTGACGTCGACCCGGGTGCGGGAGAGGACCACACAGGCCGCCAGGCTGGTCTCACCGCCGCGCTTGCCCGCGACGACCACGCAGTTCGCCGACTGGTCCAGGAGCGCGGCTCCGTGGTGCTCGACGAAGACGGCGGTGTCGGCGATCGCGGGGTCGGTGTCGACGTAGAGCAGCTGCTCGGCGGGCACCGTGCCGCGCCAGTCGCGTACGGCGTCGGCCACCGGCCGCGTCAGCACGTCCAGGCAGTCGGGGGCCGGGCGGGCGTCGTCGAAGTCTCCGATGGGTGCGCGCATGGCGGCAAGTTAACAGCCCTACCCGGGACTTCGCCGGAATGTCTCAGTGCGCGGGCGGGACGGACACGGCCAGGTACAACTCGACGGGCGCGTCGCCGTCGTTGCGGTAGGCGTGCGGGACGTTGGACTCGAAGCTGGCGGACGTTCCGGCCGGTACGGGGTACGGCTCACCGTCCACGACGAGGGTGAGCTCGCCTTCGGTGACCCGCAGCAGCTCGACCGTCCCCGCGGGATGCGGGTCGGACTCGCTCCCGTCGCCGGGCATCAGCCGCCAGGACCAGAGCTCGAACGGCCCCCGGGTCTCGGTGCCGACCAGGAGTTTGGTCCAACTCCCGGCCTCCGTCCACCACATGCGTACGGCCTGCTCCTCGGGCACGAGCTTGACCTCGGGCCCCTGCTCGTAGTCGAGCAGCGTGGTGATGCTGATCCCCAGCGCGTCCGCCAACTTCACCGTGGTGCCCACACTCGGGTTCGTACGGGCCTGCTCGATCTGGATGATCATGCCGCGGCTGACACCCGAGCGGGCGGCCAGCGCGTCGAGGGTGAGGCCCCGTTCGCCGCGCCAGCGCTTGAGGCTGCGGGCGAGTGACTGGGTGAGCTGGTCGAGATCCGACACATTCCGTCCAATATTTTGGATGCGATAGTTCACTACAATGCACTACGGTGTGGTACACCCGAAGGTTCACCACACTGTACTGCGAGGTTCCCCTCATGACCGCTCTGCTCGCCCTGGCCACCAGCCTCCTGTGGGGGCTGGCCGACTTCGGCGGCGGGCTGCTCACGCGACGTACGCCCGCGCTCACCGTGGTGGTCGTCTCCCAGTGCATCGCCGTGGCGGTGCTCGGGGCGATCGTGCTCGCGACCGGGGCCTGGACCGAGGCGGGGCCGAAGCTGTGGTTCGCGGTGGCGGCCGGTGTGGTGGGCCCGGTGGCGATGCTCGCGTTCTACAAGGCGCTGGCGCTCGGGCCGATGGGCGTCGTCTCGCCGCTCGGCTCGCTGGGGGTGGTCGTCCCTCTCGGCGTCGGCCTGGTGCTGGGTGAGCGGCCCGGGCTGCTGCAGTTCGCGGGGATCGGCGTGGCGGTCGCGGGGGTGATGCTCGCGGGTGGGCCGCAGTTCCGGGGGGCTCCGGTGCAGCGGCAGGCGGTTCTGCTGACCCTGGTCGCCGCGTTCGGGTTCGGCTCCGTGATGGCGCTGATCTCCGAGGCGTCGACGACGCTCACGGGTCTGTTCCTCGCCCTGTTCGTACAGCGGGTCGCCAACGTGGTGGTGGGCGGTGGCGCGCTGTACGTGTCGGTGCGGCGCGGCGGGCGGGCGCTGCCCGAGGACGGCGGTCTCGCGGTTATCCGCGCCTCGCTCCCGGCGCTCGCGTTCGTCGGGCTCGCCGATGTGGCCGCCAACGGCACCTATGCGATCGCCGCGCAGAACGGTCCGGTCACCGTGGCCGCCGTACTGGCCTCGCTCTATCCCGTGGTGACCGCGCTCGCCGCACGTGGCGTCCTCAGCGAGCGGCTGCGCCCCATCCAGGCGACCGGCGCGGGGCTGGCGCTGATCGGCACCTTGCTGCTGGCGAGCGGCTGACGGGGCCAGGCCGGGCGGCTACGACCCGGCTGCCGACCGGTCCCCCGGCGCCGTATCCGGTACGTCGCCCGACGCTCCGCTCGCCGTCAGCTCGTCCGGCAGCTCGTCCGGCAGCTCGGCAAGCGCTTCGACCGGCAGTTCGGCCAGCGCCAGCAGTTCCTCGGACGTGACGCCCTCCGGGATCGGCACCGGCGCCGGAGTACGCAGCGGCGGCTGCCAGCCGTCCGCCGGGGTCCAGCGGCGGACCACCCGCGCGGGCGCCCCGGCCACCACAGCGTGGTCGGGCACCTCGCCACGTACCACCGCGCCCGCCGCCACCACGACGTTCCGGCCGAGTCGCGCGCCCGGCAGGATCACCGCGTTGGTGCCGACCCAGCAGCCGGGGCCGATCTCCACCGGCTCCATCCGCGGCCACTGCTTGCCCACGGGCTGGTGCGGATCGTCGTAACTGTGGTTCGTGGACGTGACGTACACCTGCGGGCCGAAGTAGCAGTCGTCCCCGACGGTCACCGTCGTATCGGCGATGACATGGCTGCCACGGCCGAGCACCACGCCGTTGCCGATCCTGAGTATGGGGTCGGGCCCGAGGTCCAGGTCGGGCATCATCCCGGCGGTGAGCGTGACCTGCTCGCCCACGATGCAGTGGTCGCCCAGCTCGATCCACGGCTCGCCGAACACCGTGCCCTGCGGAAACGCCAGCTTCGTTCCGGTGCCGATCGCGCGGAAGCGCAGCCTGCCGGGCCGCTCCGCGGTCACCGCGCCCGCTCGCCGCACCCAGCGCCAACCGGCCTGGACCGCGCACGTCACCAGGCGCCGCCGCCGTGCGGCCAGCGATGAGAACACGTTCCTGTACTTCGGCACTCGCACACGGTACTCAGCGCCGATACGAGGCGCGGGCGGAGCGGGCTGTGATCTTCACCCCACCCGGGTCGGCGGGCGGGACGCCGGGTCGCTTACGGTGCCAGTGGGCGTGACAGGCGTACGGGCACCGTATGGCACGGCACTGGCAACAAGGAGAAGCAATGGCAGAGCGGGCGTTGATCGCGGGAGTCGGCGGCAAGGACCCCGAGGTGGACCCGGAGGCCTTCACCGCCCCCACGTCCGTCGTGATCGGCGAGGTGACGCTGCGCCCCGGCGCGAGCCTCTGGTACCACGCGGTGCTGCGCGCCGACTGCGGCCCGATCGTGCTCGGCGCCGACAGCAACATCCAGGACAACTGCACCGTCCATGTCGACCCCGGGTTCCCGGTCACCATCGGCGAGCGCGTGTCGGTCGGCCACAACGCCACGGTGCACGGCTGCACCGTCGAGGACGACTGCCTGATCGGCATGGGCGCCACGGTGCTCAACGGCGCGGTGATCGGCGCCGGTTCGCTGGTCGCGGCCCAGGCGCTGGTGCCGCAGGGGATGCGGGTGCCGCCCGGCTCACTGGTCGCCGGTGTGCCCGCCAAGGTCAGGCGGCCGCTGACCGAGGAAGAGCGCGAGGGCATCAAGGTCAACGCGGCGATGTACACCGAGCTGGCCAAGGCGCACCGCGCGGCTCACGAAGACGCGGACAGCGCGGACTGATCGACGCGGACCGGGACCTGGACCTGGACGCGGACCTGCTCGCTGAGTCGCAGATCGCGGGACGAGGCACCCACCCACACCGTGCGCGGCCCCGTCCCCAGCACCCAGCCGTGACGTGCGGTGTCCCACGAGGACAGGGTCCGGCGCGCGACCCGTACGGTGATCCGGCGCCGCTCGCCCGCCTTCAGGGCGAGCCTGCGGTATCCGGCGAGGGTCCGCTCGGGCTGGTCGACCCGCAGGTCGGGGGACGGGCCCAGGTAGACCTGGGCGACCTCGACGCCGTCGCGGACACCGGTGTTGCGCACGGTGAAGCTGACGGCGAGGCCGCCGGTCGGGGCGAGACCGTCGGTCGCCGGGTGCGTCGCCAGATCCTCGTACGCGAAGGTCGTGTACGACAGGCCGTGCCCGAACGGGAACAGCGGCGGCACCCCTTCGGCGTCGTACCAGCGGTAGCCGACCCGTACGCCCTCGGAGTACTCCTCGACCCCGTCCACACCCGGATACCGGCGCGGGTCCCCGGCCATCGGATGCGCCTGGTCGTCGGCCGGGAAGGACTGGGTGAGGCGCCCGCCGGGGTCCGCGTCGCCGAACAGGACCGCGGTGGTGGCCGCCGCGCCCTCCTGTCCCGGGTAGTACATCTGGAGGACGGCGGCGGTCCGCTCCAGCCACGGCATCGAGACCGCCGACGAGGTGTTGAGGACGACCGTGGTCCGCTCGTTGACGGCCGTCACGGCCTCGATGAGCCGTTCCTGGTGTCCGGGGAGCGCGAGCGTCGTACGGTCCTGGCCTTCGGTGGCGTCCTCGTAGGCGAAGAGCACGACGCTGTGCGCGGCGCGCGCGACCCGTACCGCCTCGGCGACATCCTGGGCCCGGCTCGCTCCGGTGACCTGCCGCAGCCGGAAGAGCTGGCCGGTGTCGCCGCCCCGCGCGGTGATCTGGAGCCGGTGCCGTCCGCCGTCGAGGGCGAGGGTCTTGCGGCGCACGGTGAGCCCGTCGGGCGCGGTCGGCAGCAGTCCGCCGTTGAAGAGTTCAGCGAGCCCTTCGGCGAGCGGGAAGAGTTCCTCGCCGTTCAGCCGGACCTCGGGGCGCTCACCCGAATAGTGGACGACGAACGTCCACTCGTCCTCCTCCCCGGTGGTGAGGGTCCCGTCGTACTGCCAGGTCTCCCCCGGCCCGACCCCCTGCCCCTCCGGGGCGAACCCGGAGGTCAGTGCGGCAGCGGGCAGCGGCTTGCCGTAGAGGTCCTCGCCCAGCGCGTACGTCACCCGCGCGGCGCTGCCCGCGCGTTCGGTGAGGGCGTCGAGCGGGCTGTCGGCGTGGTCGGGGACCACATGCGCGCTGCCGCCCCCGCTGACGAAGGGGACGGACCCGGTGGGCCCGACGACGGCGATGTGCTGGGCCGCGCGCCCGGCCAGCGGCAGGGCGCGGCGCTCGTTGCGCAGCAGCACCGCGCCCGCCGTGGCCACCTTGAGCGCGGTCCGTGCTCCGGCCTCGGCGTCCCGGGCGGGCCGTGCCGGGGCCGTGCCGTCCAGCAGCCCGAAGCGGTCGAGCACCGCCAGGACCCGGCCCACGGCACGGTCCACGGCGGCCTCGGACACCTGGCCGTCCCGCACGGCGTCCCGCAACGCGACGCCGAAGTGGACGTCGCTCGGCATCTCCATGTCGAGTCCGGCGTCGAGCGCGGCGACGGTGCTGTGTGCCGCGAACCAGTCGGTCATCACCCAGCCGTCAAAACCCCAGTCGTCGCGCAGCAGATCGCTGAGCAGGGCCCGGCTTTCGCAGGCGAAGGTGCCGTTGACCTTGTTGTACGCGCCCATCACGGCACCGGTCCCGGCGGCGACGGCGGCCTCGAAGCCCCGCAGTTCGGTCTCGCGCATCGTCTGCTCCCCGGCGACCACGTCGAGGGTCATCCGGTCCTTCTCCTGGTTGTTCAGCGCGAAGTGCTTCACGGTGGCGATGAGCCCGGCGTCCTGGATGCCCCGGATCTCCTCGGCCACCAGGTCAGCGGCGAGCAGCGGGTCCTCGCTGAACGTCTCGAAGTTCCGCCCTGCGTAGGGGGTGCGGATGAGGTTGACCATCGGTGACAGCAGGACGTCCTGGCCCAGCGCCCGCCCCTCCCGGCCGATGACCTGTCCGTACTCGCGGGCCAGCGCGGGGTCGAAGGCGGAGGCGAGCAGCACGGGCGCGGGCAGCGCGGTGGCGTGCTCCCTGACCCGTACGCCCCCGGGGCCGTCCGCGAGCCGCAGCTCGGGGATGCCGAGGCGGGGCACGCCGGGCACGTATCCGGCCTGGCCGAGGCTCCGCGGGTCTTCGGCGCCGTGCAGCAGCGAGATCTTCTCGTCGAGGGTGAGCCGGTCCAGCAGCGCGGTGACGCGCGGGGGGCGGGAGGGGCGGGAGGGTCCGGCCGTCGCGGGCGAGGCGCTGGCGAGACTCGCGCCCGTGGCTGCCGCGATCGCGGTGCTCAGCAGCCGTAGCGCCGACCGCCTGGACACGGTGTCGGACATAAGCCGTCCTTCCTGCTGACCGTCTCTGTCCTTCGGTGGACACTCCGATCGTGACGGAAGACCCACCACACGAAACGGCGGACGCGCCGACCGCCCCGGAGGGGTTCGGTCGGCGCGTCCGCCGCTGTGTATCCGTGCCGCTGCTGAGCCTGTCTCAGCTGTTGGGACGCAGAGTCCAGGTCACGGTCATCTCGCCGGTCACTGCGCCGTCCTCGCGCTGGATGGCGATGGCCACTGGGAACTCCGGGCGCTGACCCGCGTCCAGCTCCGCGACCACGTCGGCCGCCGGACGGCCGAGCGTCGCGGTGGCGGTCACCGGCCCCATGGCCAGCTTCTTGTACGCGATGTCGGCGCTGACCGCGAGCGGTACGGCCCGCGAGAGCTGGTCACCGAACGCGGCGATCACGATCGCGCCACTCGCGGACTCGCCCAGCGTGAACATGGCGCCAGCGTGCGGGCCACCGACGTGGTTGTGGTAGTCCGGCTGGTCCGGCAGTCGGAGCACGGCACGCTCCGGGGTGGTCTCGATGAACTCGAGGTTCAGGGTCCGGGCCATCGGCACGGTGGCGGCGAGCATCTCGCCTATCGACATCTGGTCAGCGCTCATGGCGGCGATGTTACCCACCAGTAGGACGTCTTGACCATCCCCTCACATCCTTGGAACAGGTGTACCAAGCCCGTCACAAGGCGGGGGCGGCGATGGAACCCCGCTACCCGGCCCTCTATCGTTCTCGCCATGTGGCCAGGACAGCAGCCGCCCGGGGGCGAGCAGAACCCGCAGGATCCGAATCAGAATCCCTACCAGCAGCCGGGATACCAGCAACAGAACCCGTACACGCAGCCGGGCTACCAGCAGCAGCCCGGCACGCAGCAGCAGCCCGGCGCCCAGCCGCAGGGTCCGTGGAACGCGCCGACGACCCCGATGGGCGCCGTCGCCAAGCCGCCGGGTGACGACCGCAAGAAGACGACGATCATCGCCATCGTCGCGGCGACCGCGGTCGTGGCAGCGGCGGGCGTGACGGGGTACCTGGTGCTCGGCGGCGATGACGACGACAAGAGCGACACGGCCAAGCCCAAGGACGACCCCAAGCCCTCGGCGACCGCGCCGAAGGACCCCACTCCGGAGGCTTCGCCAACGGAGTCGGAGGAGGAGGAGAACCCGCGCGGCACCGAAGACCTGAAGCCCCAGATCAAGGGCTGGAAGGTCGTCGTCAACCCCAAGCACGGCACGGCCTTCGACGTTCCGGCGGACTGGGAGATCGACTCGCCCGGCATGATCACCGGATACGAGAAGACCGACGCCAAGGCCGGGGACAAGCCCCTCATCGTGATGTCGGCTCCCGCGTACTACAAGAGCGAATGGTGCGGCGACGACCCGGACAAGGACGGGAAGACCGACTACACCCGCCTGGCCGCGACCGGCACCAAGGGCGCCAACGGCGCGAAGAGCACCGCCGACGCCGCTGAGAAGCAGGTGCCCTGGTGGGTGTACGGCGGCTACACGCAGCCGGACAAGAAGAGCATCACGTACGACAAGAAGGCCAAGCCCTACACCACCACAGCCGGTATCAAGGGCAGTTACGCGTGGGCCCGGTCGAAGGACACCCCGCAGAACGGCAAGTGCGACACTGACGGCAAGGCCATCGTCTTCGGATTCAAGAACGCCAAGGGCGACTACGTGGCCTGGAGCCTGCACGGCGCGACCGGCGTCGACGACGAGCTGCCGGACAAGGACATCATGAAGATCATGAGCACCGTCCGCCTCGCCGATCAGGACTCCGACGACTCCGAGTAGGACAACTACTCGCGCTCGCCCGGAAAACGGTTTGGCAGGACCGGATCTTCTGGCGATAGTTCCCTGGTGGACCAACCAGAGAGCGCCGCACCGTTATCGCACCGGCCTTCCTGGGCTGGCCGCAACTACACCCTGCTGGCCGCCGCCGCGGTCGTGACGAACCTGGGCAGCCATGGGGCGTTGATCGCGGCGGCGTTCGCCGTTCTGGAGGCGGGCGGGAGCGGCGGTGACGTCGGCCTGGTGGCCATGGCCCGTACGTTGCCGCTGGTGCTGTTCCTGCTGATCGGCGGGGCGGTAGCGGACCGGCTGCCGCGGCACCGGGTGATGGTCGCCGCCAACGCGCTGAACTGCGTGTCCCAGGCGGCGTTCGCCGTTCTGGTGCTGTCGGGTGAGCCACGGCTGTGGCAGATGATGCTCCTCACCGGGCTCGGCGGCATGGGGCAGGCGTTCTTCAATCCAGCGGCCGAGGGCATGCTGCTCTCCACCGTCACCGGCGAGCAGGCCTCGCGCGCCTTCGCCGTCTTCCGGATGGCCGTGCAGGGCGCCGCGATCGGTGGTGCCGCGCTGGGTGGCGCCATGATCGCGGCGATCGGTCCCGGCTGGGTACTCGCCGTCGACGCGGCGGCGTTCGCCGTCGCCGCGGTGCTACGGGCGTTCCTCGACGTCAGCGGCATCCCCCGGCGCCTGCCCGGCGGCGGGATGCTCGCCGATCTACGGGAGGGGTGGCGGGAGTTCGTCGGCCGGGCCTGGCTCTGGTCGATCGTCGCGCAGTTCTCGGTGGTGGTCGCGGTGGTGGGCGCGGCCGAGGCGGTGTACGGGCCGCTGGTGGCCCGGGACTCGCTGGGCGGCGCTGGCCCGTGGGGGCTTGCCCTGGCCGCGTTCGGGGCGGGCACGGTCGGCGGAGCGCTGCTGATGATGCGCTGGAAGCCCAGGCGACTGCTGCTGATCGGCACACTGTGCGTGTTCCCGCTCGCACTGCCGTCGGCGGCGCTCGCGGTTCCGGTGCCGGCGGGAGTGCTGGCCACGGTGATGTTCGTGAGCGGTGTCGCCATCGAGGTGTTCAGCGTGTCCTGGATGACGGCGCTGCATCAGGAGATTCCGGAGGAGATGTTCTCCCGGGTGTCCGCCTACGACTTCTTCGGGTCGCTCGCCATGGTGCCGCTGGCGACCGCGCTGGCGGGTCCGGCCGAGTCCGCCTTCGGGCGCGCGCCCGCGCTGTGGGGCTGCTCGGTTCTGGTCGTGGTGGTCACGGTGGCGGTGCTGTTCGTTCCGGACGTACGGAATCTGACGCGCCGTACGAAGGACGTCGCGCGGGCCGACCGCCCCGCCCCCGCGTCAGCCGATGCTGAAGGCGCCGCCCGGGGGCTCGGGTGAGGGCACGGCGTCCTCGTCCCGTACCGGCGCGGCGTTTCCGATGAGCCTGCGCAGTGGCTCGCCCCGCGCCACCCTGGCCGGGAAGGCGTCGGCGGCGGTGCGGCGGGCCAGCTCGGTCGTGTCGAACTCGTGGTGCGCGGCGAGCAGTACCGCGTTGCCGAAGCGGCGGCCGCGCAGGACGCCTGGTTCCGCGATCAGCACGAGGTGGGCGAACACCTGCTGGAACGTGGCGAGTTGGGACCGGAGGAAGGTGAAGGGCGCGCCGTCGGCGAGGTTCGCCGCGTAGAGGCCCGTGGGGCGCAGCACCCGCTCGGCCTCCCGCGCGTACGCCAGCGTCGTCAGGTGCGCGGGCACCCGGGATCCGCCGAAGACATCGCCGATCACGACGTCGGCGCTGCTGTCCGGGGCCGCCGCGAGCCAGCCGCGGGCGTCCGCGCCGTGGGTACGGACACCGGCCGCCGGGTCGAGCGGCAGGTGCTCGGCGACGAGGGCGAGCAGCGCGCGGTCCGCCTCGACGACGTCCTGGCGCGAACCGGGCCTGGTCGCGGCGAGGTAGCGGGGCAGGGTCAGCGCGCCGCCGCCCAGGTGGACGACGTCCAGGGGCTGGTTGGGTTCGGCCACGGTGTCCAGGACGTGGGCGAGCCGACGCGCGTACTCGAACTCCAGGTGGGTGGGTTCGTCCAGGTCGACGTAGGACTGGGGCGCGCCGTCGACAGTGAGGAGCCAGGCGCGTGCCCGGTCCACGTCGGGCATCAACTTGGCTGTGCCCTGGTCCACGGCACGCGTCACGGGTATCGGTTCGTCCACCGGTCCATTGTGCCGGGCGTGTGTGCCGGGCGGCGCCGCTGTGCCCGCCCTCCACCGGAGAGCGGGCACAGCGGGCGGTACGGGACTGACCAGTCCGGGCCTGCTCAGCCGACCTCGGTCACGGTGCCCGCGCCGACGGTGCGACCGCCCTCGCGGATCGCGAAGCCGAGCCCCGCCTCAAGCGGCACGTCCCGGCCCAGCTCGACGGTGAGCGTCACGGTGTCGCCCGGCCGGGCGAGGGCCAGCTCGCCGAGGTCGACGTCGCCGACGACGTCCGCCGTACGGATGTAGAACTGCGGGCGGTAGCCGGTGGCGATCGGCGTCGTACGGCCGCCCTCCTTTCCGGACAGGACGTACACCTGGGCGGTGAAGCGCCGCGCGGGGATGACGCTGCCCGGTGCGGCGACGACATGGCCGCGCCGTACCCCGTCCCGTGGCACGCCGCGCAGCAGCAGCGCGACGTTGTCCCCGGCCTCGGCCTGGGCCATCGGCTTGCCGAAGGTCTCCAGACCGGTGACCACCGTCTCGGTGTCCGCTCCCAGGATCTCCACGCGGTCCCCGACGCGCACGGTGCCGCGCTCGACGGCCCCGGTCACCACGGTTCCGCGCCCGGTGATCGTGAGGACGTTCTCCACGGACAACAGGAACGGCGCGTCGGTGTACCTGACGGGCATCGGGACGTACGTGTCAACGGCGTCCAGGAGCGCCTCGATCGCCGTGGTCCAGCGCGGGTCCCCCGCCAGGGCGCGCAGCCCGGAGACCCGTACGACGGGCGCGCTGTCGCCGCCGTAGCCGTGCGCGGTGAGCAGCTCGCGGACCTCGAGCTCGACCAGGTCGATGAGCTCCTCGTCGCCCGCGTCCGCCTTGTTGAGCGCGACGACGATGTGGTCGACGCCGACCTGGCGGGCGAGCAGGACGTGCTCGGCGGTCTGCGGCATGATCCCGTCCAGCGCGGAGACGACGAGGATCGCCCCGTCGAGCTGCGCGGCGCCGGTCACCATGTTCTTCACGTAGTCGGCGTGGCCTGGCATGTCGACGTGCGCGTAGTGGCGGGTGTCGGTCTCGTACTCGACGTGCGAGATGTTGATGGTGATGCCGCGCTGGGCCTCCTCCGGGGCCCGGTCGATGCGGTCGAAGGGCACGAAGGTGCCGGAGCCGCGCTCGGCGAGGACCTTGGTGATGGCGGCGGTGAGGGTGGTCTTGCCGTGGTCGACGTGGCCCATGGTGCCGATGTTGAGGTGCGGCTTGGTGCGTACGTATGCCGTCTTGGACATGGTGAATTCCCTGCGTTCGCGGTGCTGGAAGCGTGAGCGGGGACCCCGGAGCCTTGCCGACCCTCCCCCTGCGGGGTCCGCCGGACGTTCCGGGAAGGGTCAGCTTCGGGCGCCGTCGAGCAGGACGGCGGCAGCCTTGGCAGCGTCCGCGACTGCGGACGGAGCTGCGAGGAAGGCGTGCCGGAACATGTCAGCGATCATCGCGGACCGCCGCGCGGGGGTCGAATGGTTTTCCCCGTACCGGCAGTTCGGAGGACGGGACCTGGGGTGCGGGGCGGATCCGGGGGGGGTGCGGGGCGGGGCCCATGGGGCGCGGGGCAGGGCCCATGGGGCGCGGGGCAGGGCCCATGGGGCGCGGGGCAGGGCCCATGGGGTGCGGGGCAGGGCCCATGGGGTGCGGGGCGGGGCCCATGGGGGTGAGGAGACGCATACGGCGATCACACGTTCGGGTCGGCTACTCTCCTCTGATGCTCGCCCCCGTCCCCCGGCCCGCGCCCACGGGCCTCGCCACGCGCTGTGCTGGCGTACTGCTCTCACCCTGGTCTCGGCTCGCCCTGCTCACGGTGCTGCTGGCGTCCGCGGGGGCGGCGGTGCTGCTCTTCGAGCCGCAGCGGCTCCTGGTGGACGGCTGGCCACCACGGGTGAACGGCGCCGCGGCGGTCGTCTTCTTCGCAGTGGCGTACGGCGTGTGCACGGTGGCGTTCGTGCCCCGGCCGCTGCTCAACCTCGCGGCGGGCGCGCTGTTCGGCTCCCAGGCGGGTCTGGTCGGGGCGCTCGCCGGTACGGTGATCGGCGCCGGTCTCGCCTTCGGTCTGGGCCGCGTCCTGGGGCAGGAGGCGCTCCGTCCACTGCTGCGCGGCCGCTGGGTGCGCGCGGTGGACGGCCAGCTCAGTCGGCATGGCTTCCGGTCGGTGCTGGCCGCCCGGCTGTTTCCCGGGGTGCCGTTCTGGGCCGTGAACTACTGCGCCGCGGTCTCCCGGGCGCGCTGTGAGTCCTTTCTCCTGGCCACCGCTCTGGGGTCGATCCCCAACACCGCCGCGTACGTGATCGCGGGCAGCGAGGCGACCACCCCGACGTCGCCCGTGTTTCTGATCGCGATGGGTTTCATCGCGATCACCGGGCTGTCCGGGCTGGTGGTCGCCTGGTGCAAGCGCCACCGCCTGCGGAGTCCACGCTGACCGCTGTGGGAACGGGTACTCGGGCGGGGCCAGGGGGCTCGTGCGGTACTCACTTTTTCGGACGGTACGCTGCGCACCGGCGGGGTGCCGAGCGTCCCCGTACCTGCACCTGAACCTGACCACATTCCGCACGGCGTCCGGCCCGCGTGCGCACGGGCCGACGCATGACCAATCCGGGACGGCACAAGCCCCATGAGCTGGTTCGAATCATTCATCCTCGGACTCGTCCAGGGGCTCAGTGAGTTCCTCCCCATCTCCTCCAGTGCCCACCTGCGGCTGACAGCCGCCTTCGCGGGCTGGGAGGACCCGGGGGCCGCGTTCACGGCGATCAGCCAGATCGGCACCGAGGCGGCGGTGCTGATCTACTTCCGTAAGGACATCGCGCGCATCCTGAGCGCCTGGACCCGCTCCCTCACGGACAAGGCGATGCGCGGTGACCACGACGCCCAGATGGGCTGGCTGGTCATTGTCGGCTCGATCCCGATCGGCGTGCTCGGACTGACCCTCAAGGACCAGATCGACGGCCCGTTCCGCGACCTGCGGCTGATCGCCACCACCCTCATCGTCCTCGGCGTCGTCCTCGGCATCGCGGACCGGCTCGCGGCCCGCGATGAGACGGGCGGCAGGCACCGCGCCGTCAAGCAGCGCAAGACCCTCAAGGACCTCGGCGTCAAGGACGGCCTGATCTTCGGCTTGTGCCAGTCGATGGCCCTGATCCCTGGTGTCTCCCGCTCGGGCGCCACGATCAGCGGCGGCCTGCTGATGGGCTACACGCGTGAGTCCGCGGCCCGCTACTCCTTCCTGCTGGCCATCCCGGCGGTGCTCGCCTCCGGCGCGTACGAGCTGAAGGAGGTCGGCGATGGCCATGTCTCGTGGGGCCCGACGATCTTCGCGACACTGGTTGCCTTTCTGGTCGGATACGCGGTCATCGCGTGGTTTATGAAGTTCATTACGACCAAGAGCTTCATGCCCTTCGTCTACTACCGCATCGCCCTCGGCCTGGTCCTGTTCGCCCTGATCGGCACCGACGTACTGAGCCCGCACGCGGGCGAGTCGGCGGACTGAGCGAAAACGGGCACCGAGCGTTCCAAACCTCCATGAGGCCAAGGTCACAACCGCGTAGAGGTAGGGCTGGTTGGTACGGAAACCCCCTGGTCAGCGGCGCGCGCGGCAGCAAAACGGGGTGGCTGGGGCCCGAAACGGCGGAGCGGACGGTCAGACTCCGGCCCTAGGCTCTACGTCATGCCCCCGAAACCTGAGCCCTGTCGTTCCGTGCGGTCCGCCGACGTCGTGAACGAGCAGATCCGCGCCCTGTGGACGCGCGCGGGTGGCCGCCTGGGCACGGATCAGCGGCGGGAGTACGAGCGGCTGATCGCGGAGTGGGCCGCGGCGGTGCGCCACGAGAGCGCCCAGCCGCCCGCCCGTCGGCGTACCCCCCGGGGCCCCAACCGCCCGCGTCGGGTGATCGACACCGCCACCCGGCGCTGATCGTTCCGGTGTCACGGGACAGGTCTTTCGGACCGTTCTGCCCTCGAATCTGATCGCCAACCCCCGAATCTGATCAACAACGTCACAGGTGCGCCACGCGCCTCCCGTTCCCCTGTGACCACAGCCGTCCGTGCACCACACTCCCCCGTCTGAACCACATAGACGGAGGAACCAGCGTGACGTCACGTCGTACGAACATATCCGTCGCTCTCCCGGTAGTCGCGGCCCTGGCCGCGCTCGGCGCCTGCGCCGCACCCGACGACGCCAAGAACCCCGCGACGCCCGGCTCCTCAGCCTCGGCCCAGGCCGCCGCCTCCGCCGCCCCGCCCCGTCTGGACGACCAGACGGGCAACCAGCTGAACGTCGCCGCCACCGCCGCCCGCGAGGCCGGGTTCACCCCGTCATCGCACGACTCCAGCGACCAGAGCCGCACCCCGCTGCGCCCCTCGGGCTGGACCGTGTGCTTCGAGGAGCGCATGGCGAAGACCGTCGACTTCGGGGTGGTGAAGGCCAAGGAGCCGTGCCCCAAGCGGGACAAGGGGCCCCTTCCCTGGCCACGGCTGCCCGACCTCGTCGGCCTCACGACCGATCGCGCCACCGACGCGCTGCGGGACGAGGGCATCGACTCCGCGACGGTCCACGTCGTCAGCCCGTACAAGGACGTCACCGTCCCCGCGAAGACAGGCGACTGGGAGATCTGCTCGACCGATCCCCAGGCTGGCGCCGACGTCACCTCCGCCCTCCGCGTCGTCGAGGCCGAGGCCGTCAAGGCGGGAACCTCCTGCCCCAAGACCAGCGGCGGCTACCTGGACCCGGCCAACGACCCCGCCTACACCCCGCCCCCCAAGCCGAAGCCCGCGCCGAAGCCCACCCTCACCCAGCCAGCACCCGCGGCCCCGTCCGCACCCGCCCCGGCCCCCGCGCCCGCCCCGCAGCCCAGCCGCACGACCGAAGCTCCTGCCCCCGCCCCCGTCCAGGGGGTCTGGCCCGGTTCGTTCTGCTCGGAACACGGGGCCTACGGACGGACCGCCAAGGGCACGCTGATGCGGTGCACGACCACGGCCACCGATGACCGGTACCGCTGGCGGGCCGCCTGAGTCGCACCCATTCAGGCCTGATCGCGGCAAGGCCCTTGGCGCGGGGCCCGCGGCGGACAACACTGAGCCGATGACACAGCGTGTGGACCTTGCGACCGTGATGGACCGGCTGGCCATCGACGCTTTGATCACCGACTACGCGATCACCGTCGACGACGGCGACTGGGCGGCCTACCGGTCCCTCTTCAGCCCGGACGGTCGTGCGGACTACCGCTCGGCGGGCGGCGTCGAGGGCGCCGCCGACGAGGTGGCCGAGTGGCTGGCCGGCACCGTGGGGCGGTTCCCGATGCGGCAGCATCTGATCGCCAACCGGAGATTCCACCTGGAGATCGTGGACGGCGACCTCGGGGACACCGCCCAGGTCCAGGCCGACTACCTGAATCCGATGCGGATGGGCGGGGCGCGCGAGGACGACTCGGCGCCGGACTTCGAGTGCGGCGGACGGTACGCGTTCTCCGTGCTGCGTACGGGTATCGGCTGGCGGATCAGCCGCGTCGTCGTGCACGAGAAGTGGCGCCGCCCATACCAAGCCGCCCCCGCGGCCGACTGAACCCACGCCGATGGGTACCCGCGGCGACCAGCGCGTCCCCCGGCCGACGCGCCCTGTCGCGGTGTCGCGCCCGGCGCGCACACTGGACCTAGTACGCACCGGGCGTCCGGGGGCGAGGAGGCGCGGTATGGACGTCGCTGTCGGCCGGTGGGCGAGACCGCTCGCCAGCCCCTGGTGGCGAGGCTGCGCCGCCCTGGTCGCCGGGGCCCTGCCCGCGCTGGCGTTCCCCGCGCCGTCCTGGTGGTGGTTCGCGTACGTCGCGCTGGTGCCCTGGATGCTGCTCGCGGCCTCGGCACCCACCGGGCGCCGGGCCGCGCTGGACGGCTGGCTCGGCGGGGCCGGGTTCATGTTCGCGATGCACCACTGGCTGCTGCCGAACCTCCATGTGTTCACCGTGCTGCTCGCCGTGCTCATGGGGCTGCTGTGGGCGCCGTGGGGCTGGCTGGTGCGGCGGCTGCTCGGCGGACGGCCCTCAGCTGGCCGGGGCGCCGCCGCGCTGCTCGCGGTGCCGTCGGCCTGGCTGGTCGTCGAGCTGGTCAGGTCGTGGGAGGGGCTTGGCGGCCCCTGGGGGCTCCTCGGCTCCAGCCAGTGGCAGGTCGAACCGGCGCTGCGGCTCGCCTCGGTGGGCGGCGTATGGCTGCTCAGTCTGCTGATCGTGGCCGTCAACACGGCCGTCACCGTGCTGATCGCGCGGCCCCGGGCCCGTACGCCCGCTCTCGCCGGGGTCTGCGCGGCCGCCGTCGCCACCGTGACGGTCTGGTTCTGGTCGCCGCGGCCGCAGCCCGCTGACCCCGTGCGGATCGCGCTGGTCCAGCCCGGCGTCGTACACAGCGCCAACGAGCGCTTCGCCCGTGGGGAGGCGCTGACCAGGACCCTGACCGAGCGGGACGTGGACCTGGTGGTGTGGGGCGAGAGCAGCGTTGGCCACGACCTCACGGACCGGCCCGACCTGGCCGGGCGGCTCGGTGAACTGTCGCGCGAGGTGGGCGCCCCGATCCTGGTCAATGTGGACGCGCGGCGTTCCGACCGGCCCGGGATCTTCAAGTCATCGGTGCTGGTCGGGCCCGACGGACCCACCACGCAGCGCTACGACAAGATGCGGCTGGTCCCCTTTGGCGAGTACGTGCCCGCCCGTGGGCTGCTCGGCTGGGCGACCTCCGTCGGTGAGGCGGCCGACGAGGACCGCAGGCGCGGTCAGGCGCCCGTGCTGCTTGACGTGGCGGACGGGCTGGTGGTGGGGCCGCTGGTCTGCTTCGAGACGGCGTTCCCCGACATGAGCCGTCATCTGACGCGCGAAGGCGCCCAGGTACTGGTCGCCCAGTCCGCGACGTCGACCTTCCAGGGCAGCTGGGCACCAGAGCAGCACGCCTCGCTCGCGGCACTGCGGGCCGCCGAGAACGGCCGCCCCATGGTGCACTCCACGCTCACCGGGATCTCCGCCGTGTACGGCCCGAGCGGTGAGCGGGTCGGGGACCAGCTCGGCACCGACACCCGCACGGCGGCCGTGTACGACGTACCGCTCGCCTCGGGCAGCACCCTCTACGTACGCTTCGGCGACTGGGCGGTGTACGGGGCACTCTCGGTGCTGGCCGTCCTGGGCGCGGTGGCGGGTGTACGGGCTCTCAAGACCCCTGCTCCAGGGCCTGCTGGACAATCCGCTCACACAGCTCATGGGTCAGCAGAGCGTCCTGGGCGCTGAGCGTCATCCCGGCCCGTACGGAGTCCAGGAAGGCCAGCACGATCTGCTCGATGCCGCGCTGCCTGGCGACCGACACCCAGTCGCCGCGCCGCCGCACGCTCGGCTGGCCCTTGTGGTCCACGATCTCGGCGAGGTTGCGCACCTCCCGCTTGGTGTCCTGGCCGGATACCTCGAGGATCTCCTCGGCCGAGCCGCTGAGGCGGTTCATCATGCCGATCGCGGTGAAGCCGTCTCCCGCGAGCTGCAGCACCACATGGTGCATCAGGCCGTCCTTGACGCTGGCCCGCACCCCGATGTCGTCGACGGCGCCTGGCGCGAGAAAGCGCAGGGTGTCCACCACATGGATGAAGTCGTCGAGCACCAGCGTGCGCGGGTCCTCGGGCAGCCCGACGCGGTGCTTCTGCATCAGGATGAGCTCGCGCGGGTGCTCGACACACTGGGCGTAACCCGGCGCGTAGCGGCGGTTGAAGCCGACGGCGAGGCTGGTGCCACGCTCCTCGGCGAGCCGTACGAGCCGCTCGGAGTCGGCGATGTCGTACGCCAGGGGCTTGTCGACGTAGGTGGCGACGCCCGCTTCGAGCAACTGGGTGACGATCTCGGGGTGTACGGCGGTCGGCGCGTGCACGAAGGCGGCGTCCAGGTCCTGGTCGAGCAGGGCGTCCAGGCCGGTGTGGCACCGCGCGTCGGGCAGATGGTAGGTGGCCGCGACCCGGCCCAGGGTCGCGGGGGAGGCCGTGTGCAGGTGCAGTTGGACACCCGGCAGTGTGCTGAGTACCGGCAGATAGGCCTTCTGCGCGATGTCCCCGAGCCCGATGCAGCCGACCTTCACGTCCGTCTCCCTGCTGTCACTGGCGTTCCGCTTTCGCGGCATTCGCAGCATACGTGGCTTGCGGCGGGCACCAGTCGACGATGCCGTCGAAGGCGGGCAGGACGCGGGTGTACGAGGTGAGGGCCGGGCCGAGGTCGGCGGTGGGGGCCGCGTGGAGGGCGGGCCGCGTCAACACGGCGCGTCACTCGTGCGGGGCACATCCCTGCCCGTCCGCCCGCCAGGAGGGGCTCAAGGCACCAGAGTGGCGCGGATGCACCGAACGACAACTACCGCGGCTCTGCTGGTGACGGTGGCGGCGTCGGCCGTCTCCGGCTGCGTCACCGTGGCAGGGCAGCCCGGGGCGCGGGTCCCGTCCCCCACGGCGACACCGCCCGCCGCGCCCCTTGCCCGGGACACGGAGCCGCACGAGGTACGGGCCCCCGCCCTTGAGGCACTGGAGCTGATCGTCCCCACGCACCAGGCAACACCCGAGGCTCGGGCCACCGGAGCCACCTCTGAGCGCCCTGCGTCCTCCGCGCCCGCCGGTCCCGCACAGCCCGCCGCGCCCGGTCGCGCCACGTCCCGCCCCGACACGTCACCCACCGAGAAGCGGGGCCCCGCGAGCATCCCGGGGAAGGCGGGTCGCCCACCCCTGCCCACGCACGTACCGGACATCCCCGGACTCACCGTCGCGCCTCCCGGACAAGGCAAAGGCCACGGCCAAGGCAGGGGCAAAGGCCAGGGGCCGCTGCCCGGGGGTCCGCCCACCTGGGCCGGTCTGTGCTCGGTCGGTGAGCGGTACGGCGGCTGGCCCGCCGACAGCCCCCAGGCCCGCATCTGCCGGGAGACCTACGGCCGCTGACGGGGCGGCCCGGCGGATCCGCCGGGCTCCCCCAGCTCCCCGGGCCCCTTCGTCCCCCGCTCACTTCTGAGCCTCAGCTCCAGTCGCTCGACGGCCGCCCGGACACCGTCGCCGTACGGGTCGTCCCCCAGGACGCCGAGTACGCCGCGGGCCTCCCGCAGATGCGTGCGCGCCTCCTGCTCACGGCCGAGCTTCACATAGTCGGCAGCGAGGTTGAGGTGCAGCGAGGGGTAGAACGCGCGCACCGCGAGTGACTGGTGGTGCTCCTCCAGCCGCTCGTCGGTGAGCACCTCGGCGGCGGTCAGCGCCCGCAGGTCCCAGGCCAGCTCGTCCGCCGGATCATCCTGCGTATCGGCCATGTAGTGCGCGATAGTGCAGCGGTGCAGGGGGTCGCCGTCCTCGCCGACCTCGGTCCACAGCTCAAGGAAGCGGTTCCGCGCCTCTTCCCGGTCACCGGCGTGGTGCAGCATGATCGCCTGCCCCGCCCGGGCCATCACGGGGTCCTGCGCCGCTTGCTCCTGCTGCTCTGCCACTACGTCCTCCACACCCAACCATCTACGACCGGCGATCACCGATGACGCTAACCGCCGCCACGGACAATCCAGGGCAGGCACGGGGCGCCGGGACCGTCAGGCCACCGGCCGGACTCAGGTCGCCGACTGGACTCAGGTCGCCGACTGGGCCAGGTCAGGGATGCGCCAGTCGATCGGCGCGTGCCCCTGGGCCGCCACCGCCTCGTTGATCTGAGTGAACGGCCGGGAGCCGAAGAACTTCTTGGCAGACAGTGGCGAGGGGTGCGCGCCCTTCACCACCACATGCCGCTCGGTGTCGATGAGCGGAAGCTTCTTCTGCGCGTAGTTGCCCCACAGCACGAACACGGCGGGATCCGGCCGCTCGGCCACCGCCCTGATCACCGCGTCCGTGAACTTCTCCCAGCCCTTGCCCTTGTGGGAGTTGGCCTCTCCGGCCCGGACCGTCAGCACCGCGTTCAGCAGCAGCACGCCCTGCCGCGCCCACGGCAGCAGATAGCCGTTGTCCGGGATCGGGGTGCCGAGCTCGGCGTGCATCTCCTTGTAGATGTTCCGCAGGGAGGGCGGGGTCTTCACCCCGGGACGTACGGAGAAGCACAGGCCGTGCCCCTGACCCTCGCCGTGGTACGGGTCCTGGCCGAGCACCAGCACCTTGACCTGGTCGTACGGCGTGGCCTCCAGGGCGGCGAACACCTGCTCGCGCGGCGGATACACCGGGCCCTGCGCCCGCTCCTTCTCGACGAACTCGACGAGTTCGTCGAAATAGGGCTTGTGCAGCTCGTCGCCCAGGACCCCGCGCCAGGACTCGGGGAGCAGGTCAGTGTCGGTCACGTCAACAACCTCCGGTATGCGGTCACTTGCGGTGAGAGCCCGTCCAGCTCTCACCGCAGAACCTACCGTCCGGCACTGACAACGCCCTGCGAGCCGAGTCCGGCCCCCGCCACCAGCGCCTCCGCCACCGTCGTCGTCGCCGCCGCTACCAGCTGGTCTTCCGCTGCAGCTCCCACATCATCATGATCGTCGACGGGTCCAGGGCACGTTCGCCGCCCGCGATGTCGTCGCTCGCCGCGATGTACTGCTTGCCCTGCCACAGCGGCAGCAGCCGCACGTCGTCCACGAGGATCTCCTGCGCCTCCTCGATGTACTCGCTCACCGCGCCCCGGTCGCTCTCCTGACGGGACTTGGGCAGCAGCTCATCGGTGATCTTCGGGGCCGGGTACGGCGTGCCGAGGGCGTTGCGCTCGCCGACGAAGGGCGCGATGAAGTTGTCCGGGTCCGGGAAGTCAGGGGACCAGCCACGCCCGAACACCGGGTACTCGCCCTCACGGTACCCCTGTTCGTACTCCTTCCAGGGGCGGCTCTTGAGCGTCACCTTGAAGAGCCCGGTCTTCTCCAGCTGCCGCTTGAGCTCCTCGAACTCCGCGCGCGTGACCGAGCCGTAGCGCTCGGTGGTGTACCAGAGCGTGAGCGGCACGACCTCGTTGATGCCCGCGTCCGTGAGGATCTTCTCCGCCTTCTCGGCGTTCGGCTTGCCGTAGTCCTCGAGGAAGCCGTTGGTGTGGCCGGTGAGGCCGGTGGGCACCATGGAGTACAGCGGCTCGACGGTGTCCCGGTAGATGTTGTGCGCGATGGCGCCACGGTCGACGACCTGGGCGACGGCCTTACGGACCGCGGGCTTCTTGGACCAGGTCTGCTCCAGGTCGAACACCAGGTAGCGGATCTCCATCCCGGCGCCCTCGACGAGCTGCAGGCCGTCCTTGGAGTTCTTGTCCTGGAGGGCGACGACGTCCTCAGGAGCCAGCCCCCTGAAGGCCACATCGACCTTCTTGGACCTCAGGTCGGCGAGCATCTCGGCCGAGTCCTGGAAGTAGCGGATGGTGACGGCGTCGTTCCTGGGGGTGGCCCGTCCCTTGTAGCGGGAGTTGCCCGACAGCTCGGACGACTTCCCCTCCTCGTAGGAGTCGAGGACGTACGGCCCTGATCCGGTGACCTTGCCGTCCTCGCGGAGCCTGTCGGCGGGGTACTTCTTGGGGCTCACCAGGGACATGGCGGGGGTGGCGAGCACGAAGGGGAAGGTGGCGTCGGCCTCCTTGAGGTGGAAGACGACCTCGTGGTCGCCCTTCGCCTCCACCCGGTCGAGGTTGCCGAGCAGCCCGTCGGGGCCACCCTTGACCGCGATCGTCTTGATCCGGTCGATGGAGTGCTTCACCGCGGCGGCGTCCAGCCGGTCGCCGTTGGAGAAGCTCAGGTCCGTACGGATCTCACAGCGGTACGTACGGCTCGACGCGTCGGTGAAGCCGCACTCCTTCGCCGCGTCGGGCTCGGGCACCGAGCCGCCGGTCGGGAAGCTCAGCAGGGTCTGGTAGACGTTGCGGAACAGCTCCCAGGAGCCGTCCCAGGCGGCCGCGGGGTCGAGCGTACTCGGAGCGCTGGTAGTTCCCACGACAATGCGTTCGCCGTCGCCGGAATCGCCCGACGAGAGCACTCCGCATCCCGTAAGCAGGGATATGGACGCAACTGTCGCAGCTACCTGCAGACATCGGGTCCGGTTGAACACGCGCACGCTCCTCGATCGGCCACGCCAAGAGTGGCCAGACGATACCGCAGTGCCCCACCGGGTCCGTTGCGCAGGCCCGGCGGGGCACGTGATGTGGGAGAACGTCGCCTTCGGGGTGTTCGAGGCGTACGTGCGGTTCGTCAGCCGACACCCGCATTGAGGAACATGCCGCCATCCACCACGAGTGTCTGCCCGGTAATCCAGTCCGACTGGTCCGAGGTCAGGAACGCGGCCGCGCCCCCGATGTCCGCGGGCACCCCGAGACGGCCCAGCGGATAGGCCGCCGCCGCCTCGTCCTCACGGCCCTCGTACAGCGCCTGGGCGAACTTGGTCTTCACCACCGCGGGCGCGATGGCGTTGACCCGTACCCCCGGCGCGAACTCGTGCGCCAGCTGGAGCGTCAGGTTCACCATGGCCGCCTTGCTCATGCCGTACGCGCCGATGAAGGGCGAGGCCGAGACACCGGCGATGGAGGCGATGTTGACGATCGCCCCGCCGTGCTCGCTCTGCCAGGCCTTCCAGGTCTGCTGGGCGAAGCCGAGCGCCGACACGACATTGGTCTCGAACACCTTGCGCGCGACGTTCAGGTCGAGCTCGGCGATCGGCCCGAAGACGGGGTTCGTCCCGGCGTTGTTGACCAGGAAGTCGACCCGCCCGAAGGCCTCCATGGCGCGCTCCACGGCTACGGCCTGGTGGGCCTCGTCGTGCGCCTTCCCGGCGACGCCGATCACCCGGTCGGCGCCGAGCTTCTCGACGGCCTCCTTGAGCGCGTCTTCGTTGCGCCCGGTGATGCACACCCGGTCGCCACGCGCGACGAGCGCCTCGGCGATGCCGTAGCCGATGCCGCGGCTCGCGCCGGTGACCAGCGCGGCCTTTCCACTGTCCTGCACTGTCATGATCCGTCGTCCTTTACGAGCTTTAGGAGCCTTACGCGTACGAGCTTCGGGCAGCACGTCAGCCGAGCGGTCAGTCGAGCGGCCCACCGGCCACGTAGAGCACCTGGCCGGAGACAAAGCCCGCCGCCTCGCCGGTGAAGAAGGCGATGGCGTTCGCGATGTCCTCGGGCTTGCCGACGCGCTGGACGGGGATCTGAGTGGCCGCCGCGGCCTGGAAGTCCTCGAAGCCCATGCCCACCCGGTCGGCGGTGGCCTTGGTCATCTCGGTGGCGATGAAACCGGGGGCGACGGAGTTGGCGGTGATGCCGAACTTGCCGAGTTCCTTGGCGAGGGTCTTGGTGAAGCCCTGGAGTCCGGCCTTGGCGGCGGAGTAGTTGGCCTGGCCCCGGTTGCCGAGCGCGGAGGAGCTGGAGAGGTTCACGATCCGGCCGAAGCCCGCGTCCACCATGTGCTTCTGACAGGCCTTCGCCATCAGGAACGCGCCGCGCAGGTGCACGTTCATGACCGTGTCCCAGTCGGACGCCGCCATCTTGAAGAGCAGGTTGTCGCGGAGTACGCCGGCGTTGTTGACGAGGATCGACGGGGCCCCGAGCTCGGCGGCGATCCGCGCGACGGCCGCCTCGACCTGGGCCTCGTCGGAGACGTCGCAGCCAACGGCGAGCGCCCTGCCACCCGCCGCGGTGATGGTCTCGACTGTGTCCTTACAGGCTGCCTCGTCGAGGTCGATGACGGCGACGGCGCGGCCTTCGGCGGCCAGTCGTACGGCGGTCGCGGCGCCAATGCCTCGCGCGCCGCCGGTCACGACGGCGACGCGCTGCTCGGTGGTGGACATGCTGGTTCTCCTCGCCCTTGATACGGCTCTCACGGCACGCCACGATGGTGAGCGACCGCTTAGTACCTTCAGCAGACTGTGACGCTAGAAGCCCTGGCACCCGGTGTCAACGGCCCACCGGGTGCGGGCGTCGAGCCAGCGGGACCTCAGCCCCTCAGCGCACGAGCAGGTCGAGGAGGCGCTCCACCTCCGCCGCGGGGTCCCGGGTCAGCCCGGTGTGCACCGGTCCCGGCTGGACGACGGTCGAGCGTGGGGCGACCAGCCAGCGGAAGCGCCGCCCGGCGTCGTCGCGGGCGGCCTGCCCCGCCGCCTCGCCGCCGTGGCAGACGCCTTCGACGGCGCGCAGCGCGGCCCGTACCCCGGCGACGTCCGCGTGCGGGTCGAGGGCCGCCAGCTTGGCCTCGTCGAGGTGGGTGCGGGCTGCCACGAAGGTCTTGGCGCGGCAGTAGACCACCACGCCCGCGTTGAACTGCTCGCCGCGCTCCACGCGGGGTACGACCCGCAGCAGCGCGTACTCAAAGACATGACGCTCACTCACTTGGCGCCGCCCCCGCTCTCAACCGTGCTGTCGGCCTTGGTGTCGGCGCTGTCGGCGCTGTCGGCCTTGCTCGTGGCGTGCGGCCAGGGCGCCAGGTGGTCGGTCAGCCAGCCAGGCGCCCGCGACGCGGGCCGCTCGGTACGCGGCCCCAGGGTGATCCGGTCGGGCAGCCCCGCAACGCGCGCGTGCAGCACGGAAACGTACGCCCGTCGCAGCTCGTCGGGATGGTCAAAGCCCGGCTCGTCGACCAGCCAGACGTCAGGGACATCGGCGACTACCTCACTGAGGAGGTCCGTGGAGACGCGCGGCGCGAGCTCGGCGGCCGCGGCGGCGACATCGGGCCCGAACGGCGCGAGGACATGGTCGGAGGCGTCGTAGGGCTTCGCGGCCGCGGCCTCCGCGGTGCGCCAGTTGTGGTGCCAGATCATGCTCGCGCCGTGGTCGATCAGCCAGAGGTCACCGTGCCAGACCAGCATGTTCGGGTTGCGCCAGGAGCGGTCGACGTTGTTGACCAGCGCGTCGAACCACACGATCCGTCCCGCCTCGTCGGCGGTCACCTCGTAGGCCAGCGGGTCGAAGCCGATCGAGCCCGGAAGATAGTCCATCCCCAGGTTGAGTCCCCCACTCGCCTTGAGGAGCTCCTGCACCTCCTGGTCCGGCTCCCCGAGCCCGATCACCGGGTCCAGCTGAATCCCCACCAACTCGGGCATCCGCAGCCCGAGTCGCCGCGCCAGCTGTCCGCAGATAACCTCCGCGACAAGCGTCTTGCGCCCCTGCCCCGCTCCGGTGAACTTCATGACGTACGTGCCCAGGTCGTCGGCCTCGACGATCCCGGGCAGCGATCCGCCCTCACGTAGTGGTGTGACGTAGCGGGTCGCGGTGACTTCTGTCAGCATTTCCCCAGGCTATACGGCCTGACCCCCTACAAATCCACGGATCGGGGTCAGCGCCGGACAACCTGGGGAATCACGCCGGTCGCCCCTGGGGGGAATCTGGGGAGTTCTGGCCGACGGCCCGCTCCCCGAGCAGACCGTCGATCGCAGCCCGGCCCAGTTCCCAGTCTCCGGCATGAAGTGCGCGTAGTAACCGAGCGCGATCGATGGCGACGAGCGGTACTTGTCGTGGTCGTAGCCGCGGTCGCCGAGCACGACGTCAGGGCGGCGCCGGGGTCGGCCGCACTTCAGCGCCCGGATGTGGGGGCCGTCGACCGCCGCCCTGGAGAGGTCCAGGGCGTCCGCGCCGCGGAGCTTGGCCAAGAGTGTCTCGTGGAGCCGAGGCCACACACCGGCCTCGGTCCACGGTTGGAGTGCTCGTCCTTCGCGCACAGCGTCCAGGGAATGCCCGTACCAACTATGCGGTCATGCGCTTTCGGTTCCGTCCACGCCCTCATCCTTGAGGCGCTTCGCTCTGCAGGCTTTGTCCACTTCGACTGCCAGCGCGAAGAGCGAAGGAGAGACCTCGATCAGCTCCTTCAGCATTTCCCATAATGGCATTTCACGTCTCCTTGCTTGTGATCCGACCTCTCCAAGGTTCTCGCTAAGGAGGGGTGGACTTGAAGCAAAGATTTGTGACGTCCGGTTCGATGTGAGACAGGTGCTTCTACTGACATCCGCACCTGTTGTTGCGTTTGTTGGCAGTGCGGGGTGCAGGGTTTTGCAAATGGTGTTCAGTCACAGATCCGGCGATTGGCCCGGAGAGTGGTGGATTTCAGCGGCCACGGCTGGGGCACCGGCTTGAGGCGGCGCCAGTCGTAGGGGGGGTGGCCGAGTTTGGGATGTCGGCGGTCGTGCACATTGGCCAGGATCCAGACGAGCACGCAGCCGACGATGAGCATCTTGGCCCAGGTGCCTGCGAATCCAGTGGGGGTCGCCATGCCCGCGACGACGGTTGCAGTCACCATGTAGCCCAGCACGGGGTAGACCACCATCTGGTGCCAGATCTTGGTGGGCGACCATGCTTGGGCAGGTGTGTACATACCGGCCCGGAGTTCGGCCTTCCACTGCCAGGCGCCGAAGGCCAGCCAGCACGCCATGAGGATGAGGGGCACCGGTCCTGCGATGAGGTGTAGGACTGACGCTTGCGGGGACGGTCCGCTCAGGGCCACGCCGGTCGCCGCGGCCAGGGCCAGCAGCGGGTCGCCGTAGTAGAAGGCTACGAACTCGCGGCGGCCTTTCATGACGCGGCGTTCGAGGGTGAGCGCCAGAAGCGCGGGGATGCCCGGGCTGATGGCGAAGGCCGCAAAGAAGGTCGTGAGCGGGCCGTGGTGCAGGGGTGAGCCGACGTAGGGCAGCCAGGCGCTCATGCGCGTTTCCGGCGGTGGGCATCGCCCGCGCGGGCGCCGGCGCTGCGTCGGGGGGCAGGGTCCCAGGTGACGCGGACCAGCCGCTCCACGTCTTTGTCCCTGAAGAACTTTTCGTAGGGGCGGGCGAATCGGCAGACTTCCAGGAGATTGGCTTGTCGCTTCCCCGGGGCGGTCGGTGGGGCGATGGGAAGGTCGAGCATCTCGTGGTGCAGCGCGGCGATGACCTGTTGACGGTCAGCGATGAAGTTGGAGACGGTCTTGGTCGAGACGCTGGCTGCTTTGGCGATCAGCGAGAGCGTGCTGTGGGTGGCCAGAGCGTGCCACAAAGGCAAGTCGGAGCTGCGTGTGATGAGTTGACGGAGGAAGGATGTGCCGTTACGTGGAGGTCGATAGCGTTGGGCGGCTTTGTCGTGGGGCCGGTCCCCCCTGGCGATGGCTGCCGCTACTCGATTGACTTCCACGTCGCCTGCATGCTTGGAAAGGAAGGTGCAGGTTTGGGGGAAGAACTCGAAAGCGGCAAGGATGTGCAGAAGTCGGTTGACTTCTGCATCCGCGCAGTAAACGACGCTGGGAATTTCGTATTTCGCGAGCGTTTCAAGAGCCGCCAAGCCTGATTCGGATGCAATGTTGCCGTAGTCGACGTCGACGAACGCCAACTGATAGTCAGGGTCGCTCACCAGTAGATTCTTCAGATCTGCGGGTTTCATGACACCCACGACTTCGTGGCCGTCCGTCTCGACGGCACGGGCGACACCTGACTGGAGCGTCACGATGTCGTCTACGACGAGGATGCGCATCTCTAACTCTCTTTCTGCAGCGCGGCTACGGGGGCGTCGCCTGATCGTGGAACGGGAACAGAGGGAGCGGGGGTGGCGGATCGCCAGCATGCGCGGACCAGGGTCCCGGCGCCGTCCTGGCCGGGGGTGGTGAAGGTGAGGTCTCCGCCGTAGCGACGTAGCTCCTTGGCCATAACGGACAGGCTGGTCGTGGCGTTGTCGAGGACGTCAGAAGGCATGCCGCGGCCGTCGTCGTGGACGAGGACTTCCACCTTTATCGTGCTGGGGTCGTCGTGGCGGTAGCGAACAGTGCAGGCGACCTGCCTTGCGCCTGCTTTGAGCGCGTTGGTCACGAGATCGGAGATGACGCGCCGCACGAGCTGCCGGTCTGCGTCTCCCAGGATCAGGGAGTGGGCTTCGGGGTTCAGTGTGCACCGCAGGCGCCATTCCAGGGGAAGGATGGCCACCGCCGCGTCCCAGAGTTCCCCCAGGGGCGATGAAGCACCCAAGGGGACCAATGCGGTACCGCGGGAAGTGCGGATGGTTTCTTCTAGCTCGACGAGGGTGTTGCGCAGGAGTGAGCGCACCTCGTTGTGCTTGTAGTGAGGGCTCTCCAGAGCGTTGAGGATGCTGCCGACGGCGTTCTTGCCGACGCTGTGGAGTTCTCCCGCCTCCTGGACCCGTGCGGCCTGTTCGGCATCGGCGACTGTTTCGGCCGAGGCGGCCAGAACCTGGTCGAAGCCGAGCCAGGCTAGGCGCAGGGAGAGGATGCTCAGCACGAGCACGACGCGGACGGCGAAGGGGACCGCTGCCAGAGATGGCGTCCAGGCGGGCAGGAACATCAGAGCCACCAGCAGAGCGACGCCCGGGGGAACCGCGTGCCGTAGCCAGTTCAGGACGGGCGAGGGAGGGCCGGCGCTTTGCTCGATGCCGAAGGTGATCTCCTTGTACGGCGCGTAGTAGCCCGGGTCGAGGACGACGTTCAGGAAGACGGACCACGTGAAAACGGTCACCGCGACGAGAGCGATGATCAGTTCCTGGGGCGAGAAGCCGGTGACGGCCCACCAACCTCCGTAGAGGGTGCTGGCAACGAGGATGCCACCGCCCTCGAGTACCCCCGGCAGGTCGACTGTGGCCCGGCCGCGCGTGCCCTCCAGGTGGGCGGTCACCCGGTCCAGGGCAGGCAACGACGCCAGGTGGTCGAGCAAGGCCGGCCGGGCATGCACATGGGACAGGACACTGCCCGCTGTCACCGGAAGCAACTGGAGAAAGACCTGCCCCTGATCCTGCGGGTCACAGCGGAGCGCGACCATCCACAGCGTGGCGACGCACGCCATCCTCAGCCAAGTGGTGGTGCGGTGCTGGGCGTCCAGCGCGCGGAGCGCTGTCGCCCAGACCACTTCTTGCCGCTCGATCTTCATCACACCTCGCAGAGAGCCCGGCTCCCGGACGTCTCAAGTCTCCGCGTGCCGCTGCGCGAGGAACAGCAATACATCGCAACCCTTGCCACGTCTCATCGCATCCGGTGATGACGACGCAAGGCTGTGCGACACTCGACGATCGGACCCGGCCCATGGACATGGGGAAACCGGGTCTAACTTGTTCTCGGGCCCGACTTGGTGTCGGGCCCTGTGCGTTCGCAACTGGGGCGGTAAGGGCAGCACGGGCTGAGAGCCTGGGAGCTGTCGATCAATAACTCCTTGACTTGATAGGGGGGTTGGGGTCGTAGGATCGGTCCGGCTGTGGCCGAGGGGACTGAGGCTGCGTTGGCGGCGAAGCAGGTCAAGCCGCTGCCGCATCCGCGACACGTGCCGCACCCTCCCGATACCAATCACCGCGTCGGTAAGCAGTGCCGAACTCAACTGCCTGGGCGCTTCCCCGATAGCCTTCTCCTCGGCCGCCGAGTTCGGCGAGACGTGATGTCCGCCATGCCCGTGGCGGAGAATCGGACACGATGTTCCGTCGTAGCGCGACACGCGTCAGCGACTCAGCCGTACCCCAAGCGACACGACCTGCGGGTGACACGGTCTCTACGGAAACAAACCTCATCCGCGAACTGCACTGGCCCGCCCAGGTGTTCTCCCTCGTGATGAGCCTGGGCGCCTGCGGCGACCTCCTCGCCTCCCTGACCGCCCGGCACCAGGCCGAGGACCACAAACCTGCCCAAGTCGTCGTTCACGGCCGCGGCGCACGCGTCCGCATCGAACGCACCTACGGCAAGACCTCCGCGGCATCCCCGGCTGAACCCAGTCGGCATCAACCGCGGCGCCCTCCCGCAGGTTTAAGCAGTTAGACCGAGGGAACCCGTACGAACCTCCGCACGGCAGGCTGGACCAATCGAGAGCTGTGCTAAGGGCTGCCCTCCTTCGCCCGCCGCACCCCAGCGTGGCGGGCTCCCAGAGCGCCGGCGTCGGCTACCTGACGCGGGTCGCCGCCCTCGGACAGCGGCGGGGCGATGCCCACCACGGGGCGATCCGCGAAGCCTGTGTCGAGATCAGTCCGGTGCCGGGGGGCGCGTAGGTGGGAGCGGCCTCGCCGAGGACGCGGGTGTTCAGGATCGCTCCGGTGCTGTCCACCGTCAGGGTCGGTTCGGCCACCGGTGTTCTGTCGGTGGCGTGGTAGTAGGTGGTGACGGTGCGGGCGTCCGGCACGGTCCGGCAGCAGGCCGACGGCGGTCGCCTGATCCGTCGCCACCACGACGACCGGGGGTCGGCACCTCACTCCCGTCCCTGAGCGGCACTCCGGCGTCGGTGACCTCCGCGACGCGCGTACCGAGGCGCAGGACGCCGTCGGGCAGGCCGTCGGCGAGCTGGGCCGGTACGGCGCGGATGCCCTCCACCGGCAGGCACAGAGACAGGAACGGCCGCAGGATGTCGGCGATCACGGCGTCCGACAGTCGATGCCCAGGCGCCACGACCCATCGCCGTCGCACGACAACACGCCACGGGGACACCGACAACTCCAGAGCGGCGACCGCTTCGGCAAGCCGCCGACCTCCCAGATGTCGTCACCGCGTCCGGTGCCCGGGCGGTAGGGGCGTCGCGGTGTGCCGCACGGTATCGACGAACGCCTCGCCGACTCGCAGCACCCGGCGCAGCCCTCCCAGAACTCGAGCGTCATATGAGCGGCAAGAACCTGAGACATACAGAGCGGTCACCGTTCGCCAGGTCGCTTTGCTGCGACAGAACCGCAGGTCAGGTCGGCTACGGCGGACCGCCTGCCGCACAACCCGTTGAACGGCGGGAAACAGGTCGAGCAGCCCACCCAATCCACGGACCGCAGGTCAAACGCTCTTTGCGCAGGCTCCAGGATCGCCACGCACTCCACGTGCGACGTCATCGGAAAGGTGTCGGCCTGAACGGGCCCCAGAAAACACCAGGTCAGAGCCGTCTTCTCGGCTCGTCACCCGTCACGCTGGCACCCAGAGCGTCAAATGAGCGTCAGGGCTGGCGAAGACGACGACTCAGACACGCGCCGCCGACTTCAGAGGGGAAGATCGTCCGGGAGAACCCGGAACGCCTTGTGGCGGCCCAGCGGGCGCACCGCGCGGAAGTCGCGGCGGTCGAGAGTGAGGACGGCGTCGGTGTCGTAGTCGGCAGCGAGGGCAACGTTCACGGCGTCTGCCAGATCCAGGTCGAGGTCCCGGTAGCGAGCACGCACGGACTGGGCGACCCCCAAGTGATCCTCCGTGATCTCAGGAACGGTGACTCGACCGCGACGCATCCAGTTCCGAATGTCATCGACCGCGCTGAGCGCGGCTTCACGACCGAGTTCCCGAGTGGCCACGTGATCGATCTCCGCGAGCAGCAGAGGCGACATCACCAGCAGGCCGGCGGCCATGATCGCTTCATTGGACGCCTGGTGCTCGGGGTGGGTGGAGTCGAGGGCCGCGAGGAGTCCCGACGTGTCCGCGACGACGATGATCACGCGGCGGTTCCGGACTCGGTCCCACGGCGTACGGCGTCGGCCACGGTGTCACGGACCTCGCGCTTACTGGGGGTACGGCCGGCCCCCTCGAAAGTGCGTGAGAAGAGAGGTTCGTCCCAGACACGGTTGGCCATGGCCGCGAGGTGGATGCCCTGCCGGATGATCTCGGCCTCGCTGATGCCGCGCCGCTTGGCCGCCTCCTTGATGATGGCGAGGTCCTCGGGGTCGGCGTAGACGTTGGTTCGCTTCATGGACATGTACCGAGGCTAGCGTATGTACCAGCCTGATGTATGTGTGTGGGGCAGCGGTTGTATCGCACCGCGGCCTGATCGACCGGCGAAACACCCAGCGGAACCTTCGCGCGGATCCTTGGCCCACCGGCGCCTTGGCGGGCCGAGCGTTGCGCCGCCAAGCCTTCACCACACTCGCGTCGAGGCGCGTGAGTGCGCGGCTTCCCGCAGGTTCGTGAAGGAAATCCGGTTGACGGTCCTCGCTTTGTGCCCGTCTGACAGGGGCGCTGATGACGTCCCGTGCCACCACGGCCCGCCGCAACGGCGCTTCTGGGGAGGATCTGGGGAGTATCGACGGTCCTGGGGAGCGCGTGGGGAGAATCGACCGCGTAACGCAGCACGAACGTGGTGATTACAGCCGCATCGATGCAGGTCAGCGCCACCACGTAGACACCTTCATGACGTACGTGCCCAGGTCGTCGGCCTCGACGATCCCGGGCAGCGATCCGCCCTCACGTAGTGGTGTGACGTAGCGGGTCGCGGTGACTTCTGTCAGCATTTCGCCAGGTTATACGGAGTGACTACCTGGAAATCCATGGAACGGGCTTGGCGCCGCGGGGCGGGTCAGCAGCCGTTCACCCAGCGGTTGGATTCACCCTGGTCGTTCGCCACGCGGTCCCAGGTGTTGCCCCAGCCCTTGTCCAGGCAGAAGGCGTTCCCCGTGTAGCCGTAGTCCGAGTAGACCATGACGGAGCTGAACGAGGTGCCGGTGCCGTTGTTGAACCAGGACGAGTCCTCCTGGGCGATGTACGCGTTCCGGGTGTCCGACCAGACGGGGTTGTCGTACTTGAACATAGCGATACCGGCCCCGCCCTGTCCGTAGTTGATGTCCTTGTAGACGCACAGGTTCCCAGCCAGGCAGTTGCCCGGGTTCCACTGGGTGTAGGTGGGGGACGTGCCCCCGGCCTGGGCGGTCGTGGCGGCGATCGGAACCAGGAAGGTGGCCAGGGCCAGCCCCAGCAGGGCACGCTTGGTGGTCCGCATGGTGTTCTCCTCTTGGTGGGGGTTCTCTTGGTGGGGGTTCTCTTGGTGGGTTCTCCGGCTTCTGCCGGGGGCCGCGCCGGGTTGACTGGCGCGGGGTCAGTCGGAGCCCACGAGGGAGCGGGCTCGGGTGAGCGCGGTGGTGACCGCCTGGGTGTAGTAGCGGGTCTGGCGCGCGAACTCGTGGCGCGCGGCGTCCCGGACGTGCTCCCGTTGCAGGCGGGCACCCGTCCTGGCCAGCCCGGCCTCGCGATTGCACTCCGCGTCGGCGACCGCGACGGTCACCTCGTGCTTCCGCGCGTCCTCGGCGGTGCGGGACCGGTTCTCCTTCGCCACGGCGCTGATGGCCTCCGACGAGCTCGGATAGGCCAGCCCGCGTGTCTTCATGCAGGCGCGCCAGTCGGTCAGTGCCCGGGTGTACCGCGGTTCCGCCACCACGTCGTCGAAGGTGACGTACGCCAGGTTCACCACGGTCGCCTTGGCCTCGGTCCACTTGCGCAGGTCGCCGTAGAGCCGTCCGCGGGCGTCAGCCTGGCAGCCGTCGGCGCTGGTGAAGATCTGGCCGCGGCCGGGCGCGGGGACGACGATCGCGGCGCGGTCGGTGCCGTTGAGGGCACGGTCGAACTCGGCCTTGCGCCGGGACGGGAGGGAGGCCAGGTAGCGTGTCTGGGGGCTGTTCTCGGCGGCGGCCTTCCCGCCTCGGTCGCCGGAACGGGCCGCGTCCGCCAAGCCGTAGCCGTGTCGGCGGGCCCAGGCGACGTCGTCCAGGCCAAACCGGCGTTCGGGTGCTTCCGTGCGCGGCGCGTCGGGGTCGAGCCCGTACTGGAAGCCCTTGTCCCGCATGCAGTTGGTGATCAACCGCTGCTCCGCCTCGCTGAGCAGCGCGCGCTCGGCGTCGCTCAGTCCGGTGCGCAGCCGACCGCCGGTGTCCTCGTCCTCGGATGGCCGGTCAGCGGCGGCGCAGGCCGTGACGAGCAGCAGACCCGTCATCACGGCGAGCGTCCGGAGCAGACCCTTTCCGCTCATCGGAACTCCTCGTGTCGTCGATATGCCGTCGATGCGGTGTCGTTGGCGGTTCGCGGCAGTCCGCGGCGGTTCGCGGTGTCCGTCGCCGGGTGACGCTGCGGAACGTATCCGGGGCGCGGCGCGGCGCACCATCCGGAAGCTCGCGGAATGACGCCCCGCGGGTCCGTGAGGTAGGGCCGGGGCGGCCTCCCGGCGCGCGCCGTGGAGGGCTCTTCGCCCGGTCATCGAGATTTCATCGCTCCTCCTTAGCGTGGCCGTGTTCAGACGACGGCCCACTCGACAGGGGAAGGACGGCGATGGCACGGAGGAGATACCGAACGAGGCTGCCGATGGCGGCCATGGCCGCGGTGGCGGTGATGAGCACGCTGGCGGCCACCGGGTCGACGGTCACGGGGGCGGCCGCCGCCGAAGCGGGTCCGGAGAAGCCGACGATCCGCTACACCGAGTACGGGATCCCGCACATCATCGCCTCGGACTGGGAGGGACTGGGGACGGGTTACGGCTACGCGGCGGCCAAGGACAACATCTGCACCCTCGCCGACACCTATCTGATGGTCAACGCCCAGCGGTCCCGCTACCTGGGGCCCGATGGCAAGGCGAGCCCCGGAGAGAAGCAGAACACCACCACCAATCTCAACAGCGACCTGTACTTCCAGCGGATCAAGGACGACCGGGTGGTGGAGCGGCTCCTCGACAAGCCCGCCCCCGACGGCCCGGAGCCGGAGGTCAAAGAGGCCATCCGCGGCTATGTGCGGGGGTACAACCGGTACTTGGCCGAGACGGGCGTGAACGACATCTCCGACCCGGCCTGTCGCGGTGCGGCCTGGGTGCGGCCCCTCACGGAGCTGGACGTGTACCGGCACGCGCATGCCGAGATCATCATGGGCAGCGCCGACGCGTTGCTGGACGGCCAGGTGACCGCCGCACCGCCCGGGTCCGCCGCCACAGCCACCGGGCAGCCCGCGCCCCCACCCGCGAAGACCCCGGCGAAGAGCTCCGCGAAGACCGCGGCCGAGATCCGTGACGCGCTGGCCGAGAGCCGCCAACAGAGCATGGGCAGCAACGCGTTGGCGGTCGGCTCGCAGGGCGTGTCCGGCGGGACCAGCATGCTGCTGGCCAACCCGCACTTCCCGTGGCAGGGCAAGAACCGGATGTGGCAGAGCCAGCTGACGATTCCGGGCAAGGTGAACGTCGCCGGGGCCAGCCTGCTGGGATTCCCCGCGGTGAACATCGGCCACAACGAGAACGTCGCCTGGAGCCATACGGTCGCCACGGTGGCCCCGTTCGGACTGTTCGACGTACAGGTGGATCCGCTGAACCCCACCAAGTACCTGGTGGACGGCGACTGGGAACAGATGACCTCGCAGCGGGTCTCGGTCGACGTACGCAAGCCGGACGGCTCGCTCTCCAAGGTCGCCAGAACGTTGTGGTCCACCCGGTACGGGCCGATCACCACCTCAATACTGGGCAACCCGCTGCCCTGGGTGGTCAGCGCGCACGCCGTACGCGACGTGAACATGCACAACCTGCGGGCGATGAACACCTGGTTCGGCCTCGACCAGGCCAAGGACGTCCATGATGTGGTGAACATCCTGGAGAAGACGCAGGGCATCCCGTACTTCAACACGGTCGCCTCCGACCGCGAGGGCAATGCCCTGTACGCGGACATCCAGGCCACCCCGAACATCACCGACGAGCACGCGCGAGCGTGCCTCACCGAAACCGGCAAGCTGCTGTTCTACCAGTCGCTGCCGCTGCCGAACGTGCCGCCGGTCTCCATCCTCGACGGCAAACGCAGCGCTTGCGACTGGCCCGACGACCCGAACGCGGTCGCACCGGGTCTGCTTGACCCGCACGAGCAGCCACGCCTGATCCGGTCCGACTTCGTGGGCAACGCCAACGACAGCGCCTGGCTGGCCAACCCCGAACAGCCGCTGTCCTTCCCCCGGGTGATGGGCGACAGCTCGGCGCCGCGATCGCTGCGTACCCAGGAACTCATCCTGACCGCGCGGAACCGGATCAACGGAACCGACGGCCTGCCGGGCAAGGGCTTCACCCCGGAGACGATGGGGCGGTTGCTGTTCGCCGACAAGAGCAGGGCGGCCGACCTCGCCCTCAACGCCACGGTGAAGATGTGCCAGAACGCCCCCTTCGGGCTCATCCTGGTGGACGGCACCCTGGTCAACGTGCGCGAGGCGTGTCCGATCCTGGCTGCCTGGAAGAGCCACGCCTATACGTCGGACAGTCGGGGCTCCTGGCTCTTCGCGAACTACTGGTTCCTCCTGCTCAACGGACGGGGCGTCGACAAACTGCCGTGGCGGGTGCCCTTCGACCCCAAGGACCCGGTGCACACCCCCAATTCGCTGGACTCGGGGAGTTCGGAGGTCCGTGACGCGTTCGGTCGCGCCGTGCTCGCGCTGCGCAAGGCGGGCATCGCCCTGGACGCGCCGCTGTCGGACGTCCAGAAGGTCACCCGCGGTGGGGAGCGGATTCCGATCCACGGCTCGCTCAGCGAACTGGGCGTGCTGAACGTGATCACCCCCGGCCAGGTGGACGGAAAACCGGACGTCGTGTACGGGTCCAGTTTCATCCAGCACGTGCGGTTCACCGCCGACGGGCCGCCACAGGCGTTCTCCGTGATGGCCTACTCGCAGTCCGCCAACCCGAATTCGCCGCACTACGCCGACCAGACCAAGTTGTTCTCGGACGGTAAGTGGGTGACCGCGCGGTTCACGGAGGACCAGATCGCGGCCGCACCGGAACTGCGGACCAAGGTTCTGAACTGAGCACGCAGAGGACGTCAACGAGAGGGAGAACGCAGTGACGAGGAGAGCACACTGGTGGCGACTCGCGGTGGCCTGGCTGCTCGCCGCCGTGGCCGTGACCGTGATCGCGCCGACGGGTTCGGCACAGGCCGCTGACTCCGGTGCCGAACCACCGCCGATGACGGACGGCTTCGGCCTGACCCAGGTCGGCGCGGCCAACGGAAACGCCACCAACTTCTACCTCACCGTGACCACACCCGAGGTCGCGGGCGAGCAGCACATCAAGATTATCCTCCCGAGCGGCTACTACGACGATCCGGACCGGCGCTACCCGGTGCTGTACTTCCTGCACGGCTCGCCCGACGATCCGGTCGGGCAGACGTATCCGGCGCTGTCGATGTCGGACGAGATGATCACCGTCATCCCGGACGGCGGCGCTCGGAGCTGGTACGCCAACTGGCTCGACCAGAACACCGCGGCAGGGGCCCAGAACTGGGAGAACTTCCACCTCAAGCAGGTAGTTCCGTTCATCGACGCGAACCTGCGGACCATCGCCGCCAAGAAGGCCCGGGCCATCGCCGGGGTCTCGATGGGCGGGTTCGGCGCCTTCCACTACGCCCAGGTCCGTCCCGACCTGTTCAGCCACACCGCGTCGCTGTCCGGAGACATCGACCTGTCGGCCAGGTCCATGGACCTCAGGCTGGCCGTCGTCGCCACCCTCATCAACGCGCCGGGCGTTGTGTGCGCCTCGGCGTCCGGATTCTGTGACCCCAACGACTCCCCGTACAAGCCCGCGGTGGGCAGTGACGCCGCGTTCGGCTCGCCCTACCCGGTGTTCAACGCCGACTGGCGGTGGAACGAGGTCGACCCGTCGCAGCACATGGACAGGCTGGCCGACGCGGGAGTCGGGGTCTCCATCTACGTGGGCGACGGCGGCGGCTCGCCCCTCACCATGGAGTTCTGGGTCGCGGGTGCGGCCAAGAACGTCAAGGCCGCCATGGACAGGCTGGACATGTCCTACTACTACGTCAACTACGGCGACGGAGCCGGCTGGGGCACCCAGTGCGACGGCGGCCACAACGCCGGGTGCTGGGAACAGGACCTGCGGGATCTGATCCCCAGGCTGGAAAGGGAGTTCGCCGCCGCCTGACGGCACGCTTCCACTGCCTCACGGCAGGCTTCCACCGCCTGACGGCAAGCGCCCGCCGTCGTCCCGCAGGCCGCACCAGCGGCGGACGGGGCGACGGCGGGCGCGCGGTCCGGAGGCTTCCTTCCCTCTCCGGACCCGGTCCACAGCGGCGGCGCGGTCAGGGCATCGCGGGGCCGGAGTCGTTCAGCCAGGCCCATTTCGACCAGGTGGCGAAGCCGGTCTGCCATCGGTGGTACACGCCGGTTTCGTTGGTTCCGAAGACTTCGATGCGACCGTCGGCGTTGTTGGCCGTGCCGATCGACGTACCACCGCCGCCGAAGGTCTCCCACTGCGAGAACTCCGCGTTCGGTGCGGACTGCCAGGAGTGGCTCGCGGTGGTTCCGTTGATCGCGAACACCTCCACGCGCCCGTCGACGGAGCGCGACGTGGCGAGCTCGGCGTCGCGGGGCCCGCCGGTGTCGGTCCACCGCGACCACGACGTCGGGCTGGTCTGCCAACGGTGGAACACGCCCTCTGCGTTGGAGGCGAACACCTCGATCCGGCCGTCCTGGTTGTGACTGGCGGCGACGGCGTGTCCTCCGGTGCCGAAGTCCTCCCAGGCGGACCACCCGCCGTTGGCGCTCGTCTGGTACAGGTGCTGGAACGTCGAGTCGGACAGCGCGAAGACCTCAAGTCGCCCGTCGGGCGCGGTCTCCATGGCGAGTCGCGCGTTCGCCGGGCCGCCGTGGGTGCCTTCCCAGGCGTCCCAGCCTCCGCTGGGCGCCGTCTGCCAGCGGTGGAACACGCCGTCGGCACCGGAGGCGAACACCTCGATCCGGCCGTCGGCGTTGTTGCCCGCGGCCAACCCGTGCCCGCCGGTGCCGAACTTCGCCCAGGACGACCACCCGGCGCCGGGCCCGGTCTGCCACATGTGCTCGAACGTGCTCTCCGACAGCGCGAAGAGCTCAAGCCTGCCGTCCGCGTTGGGCGCCACCGCAAGCTGGGCGTCGCGCGGACCGCCCGCCGACCGCCACGGCGACCAGGCGCCGTTCACCTCGGTCTGCCACGCGTGGTACACGCCGTCGGCGCCCGCGGCGAAAGCCTCAAGGCGCCCGTCAGCGGACTGACCGGACACGACCCGGCCGGAGGCGTACGGGTGCCTGGGACCGCCGCTCGTACCGGACCACAAGGCATGGGCGATCAGCGTGGCGTCGCCTGCCTCGATCGCGTACAGGCCGCGCAGGTCCTCTCTCGGTTGCTGCACACGCCAGCACACCTCGCCGATCGGGGTGTTGTTCCACGAGCCGTCCGGAAACCGCCGTTCCATATCGTCCAGGAAGGCGTTGGTGGCGTAGACCGGGTCCAGACGCTGCTCCTTGGTGCCCCACCAGTCCTGCTGCTGGAACAGCCCGATGCTGGTGTGGTCGACAGCCTGGGAGTAGTTGTTGATGTCGGTCTCCACGATGACCGTGGAGAGGGCGATCGCCGCGGCTCTCGGGTTGAGCCCCCGGTCCTTCACCGCCTGCGTCACCATCCGCGCGCAGGACACCCGGTAGGCGTTCAGCCGGCCGGCCATCCTCGCGTTCAGCTGCGGGTTGAGCTGGTCGGCCAGGACGCCGTCCATGGCCGACGGGCCCGCCGGGTCACACGGCGCGGTCGGAATGGCCAGGCTGGAGAACCGGGAGAAGTTGGATCGGTCGTCGTCATCCGGCTTCGGAACGGGCTCGGGCCCCGCGACGGCGGCCGACGCGGTCGTCCCGATGACCATCACCCAGGCAACGGCCACCCAGGCGAGTCTGGTGAGTATTCGGATTAAGCTGGTTCTTGGCATGGAGTGCCCTTCTGTCGTGAATGGCGAAGTCCGTTCGGCGACGCTCACGCGCCGACGCGGAGAATCATCTGGCGCGCTTGGCACAGCACCCGGCTCGGCGGAACCCCGAGATCGTCGGCGAGGCGGCGGCGGGAACGCTCGAACACCGTTAAGGCGTCGACCTGGCGTCCGTTCCGGTGCAGCGCCCGCATGAGCGTCGCGGCCAGTGGTTCGTTGAGAGGGTGCGCCGCCGACAGGGCGAACAACTCGGCGATCGCGTCGGCGTCCTGGCCGAGACGCAGCTGCCACTCCACCTTCCGCTGTACGAGGGCGATCCTGCGCTCGGTGAGCCGCAGCCGCTCGAGTTCGGCGAGCGGCCCCGGCAGACCGGCCAGGGGCTCCCCGCGGAACAGCTCCAGGGCCTGGGCGCACAGGCGCACCGCCTCCAGCGGTTCGCCCGCCCGCTCGGCCTTCCCGACACCGGCGACCAGTTGCCGCACGCGGGCCACGTCCACGTCGACGTCGGCGGAGGTCAGTTGGTAGCCACGCGGCCCGCGCTCGATGACCGGGGCCTGACCGTCTCCGACGCCCAGGGCCTTGCGCAGCCGGTAGACGTACACCGGCACCACGTTCGCGACCGGCGGCTCCATCCCCCATACGGCATCGAGCAGTTCCTTGTGGCTGAAGGCTCGCCCCTCGCCCAGCGCCAGGGCCGCCAGGACGGTTCGCTGGCGCAGGTGCCCCAGGTTCAGGGGCCGTTCGTCCCGCCATGCCCGCACTGGACCGAGCAGGGAGATCCGTATCCGTGGTGCCGCCACGGGTACGGCCGTCGTTGGTTGGGCCGGTTGGGTCGGTTGGGCCGGTCGCACCGGCCGCGTGCGGGGGCCGCGTCCGGGGACGACCAGACCGCAGTCGAAGGCGTGCACGATGGCGGCGTGCCGGTCGCGCAGCCCGAGCCGCACCAGGATCCGCGCGAGCTGCTCGGCCACGGTGTCCTCACGGATCGCGAGGGCGGCGGCGATCTCGTCGTCCCGCAGACCGCAGCCGACCGCGGCGAGCACCTGGCGCTCCTGGTGCGTGAGCGCGGTGGCGGTAGGGCGGTCGGTGGTGACGTGCGCGGGCATCGCTGCTCCCCCGGGCTCCAGACGGGTCGGTCTTGCGGGCGCCGTCGAAAGGTAGCGGGGGGAGCGCCGGGCGGGGCATCCGGAACGATCCGGAGTGACACCCGGGACCAGACCAGGCATCCTCGATCTCGCGTCGGCTCGTGCGCGGGACTATTAACCGTGCGCGGGTCGCGGTCGTACGGTCGTCGGGGCCGCCAGAGCGGTGCCGTACGCTCGGGGCGGTTACGGCGACACGCCGCACCAGGGAAGCGCCGGGCCCTCGCGGGTGCGTACGGCGGGTAGCCAGGCCGTGGACGCCGGGTCCGTGCGGGGGAGGCGGATCCGGAACCAGACGGTGGAGCGCAGGTCCTCCTCGTCGATGATGGGCTGGCCGTCGCGCAGTCGACAGTCCGCCTCAAGGACGTCGTCGTGCCACACCCGGGTCTCCACGACGTTCTCGGCCGTGTAAGGCTGGCGCGGGTCTTTCGCGAGGCCCAGACTGCAGTGCGGGTCGCGGTCCGCACGGTCCTGACAGCCGCGCTCGGCGTTGAACACCCGGACACTAGCGGGCCCTTGGCCGGAATCGTCCTGGCCCCAAGGCCACCACACAGGGACGGCCGTCGTCGCACCCGCCGCGAGGGTGAGGACGGCGCCGAGGAGCCCGGTACGGAAGCGGGTCCGGGACCGGGATCGGGACCGGGATCGGGACCAGGACCGGAGACGCGGCGGCCGACGGCCCGGCGACCGCACGGCGGCCTCAATCCGTTCGAGCAGGTTCTCGGCCGTGTGCGCGGCCCGGGCGGCATGGGTGGGGGCGAGGCAGTCGGCGGCCAGCGCGCGCCAGAACTCCGGCACGGCGTTGTCCATGCGCAGCGGCGCCCTGCCGTCGGCGTACTCCTGTACGGCGGCACCCCGCGCGCCGGGCGTCGCACCGGGAAACGGCGAGACCCCCGCGGCGAACACCTCGTGGATCACGATCCCGAGCGCCCAGATGTCGGCCGTGGACCGGACTTGGACGCCCCGCTCCCCCAGCGGCTGCCGCCATCGCTCGGGCGGAAGGTAGTCCGGGGTGCCCATGGGGGCCGCGTAGCCGTGGGTGCCGCTGAGTTCGATGGCGAAGCCGAAGTCCGAGAGTCTCACCTCGCCGTCCTGGCCGATGAGGATGTTCTCGGGCTTGAGGTCGGTGTGCACCCAGCCGATACGGTGCAGATGGGCGAGGCCCTCGCAGATTCCGGCGACGATCCGCTCACCCTCGCTCTCGGTGATGCCCGTGGCGAGCAGGTCACGCAGGCTGCGTGCGGCCCGCTCCATGACGAGGACGATCGCCCCGTCGAGCGACGGCTGGACCGGTGTGCTCAGCACGAGCGTGTCGAGGAGCCTGACGAGCCTCGGGTGCGGCGCCGCGCGCCCGACCTCGACCTCGCGGCGGGCGGCTTCGACCACGTCACGGACCTGGCGGGGCGCCAGTCCGGCGGTCGGCATGACCTTGAGGGCGACCTCGGGACCGTCCGCGCGGTCCGCCGGACGTGCGGCGTAGACGGTGGCCCAGCCTCCGGCGCCGATCGGCTCGTCGACGATCCAGCCGCCCACGCGGTGCCCGCGGGGCAGGAGTTCACAGCGGCCGCTGCCCCATGAGGCGGCCCGGTCGTGCAGGGTCACCACGGCCTACCGCCTGGTCGCGGGTTGGGCTCGGCGCGGCAGCAGCGCGAGATGCTCCTCCCTGATGACGCCGAACTTCAGCGCGACCGCGACCACGGCCTCGCGCTTGCCGTTCCTGCGGTCCGCCCGTCCGCCTCCGTCGGGGGCGGGCACCTGGACCCGCAGCTTCTCGTCGGCGAGGTAGTCGAGGTGCGAACTGACCGCGCGGGCCGTCAGCCTGCCGCACGCGGGATGGTCGCGGAGCCGCTCGACGACCTGGGGCGTGGTCGGCACCGCGACCGGCCAACTGTCACGCAGCCACGGCTCGCAGAGCGCGACGAGCACCAGGAAGTACGTAGCGGTCTCGTCCAGGGAGTACGCCGTCAGGGTGCGGCTCTCGCCGGACCCGGCCATGGCGCGCGGGTCGAGGTACACATGGTCGGGTGCGAACACCTGGAAGGAGACCGGGGTGTCGCGACGTGAGGGGAGCACCACCCGGGAGAATTCGAACGGGATGGGCGCTCCAGCCCGGCGCGGCGGAACGCGCAGGTACTCGCCCGCCCCTTCCGGATTCTGCACGAGGTAGCTGTGGGTGGCGCTGAGGTTGCTCAACTGCCAGTGGTCGTCGGTCGCGTGGATCTCCCCGGCGAGGCGGGAGACGGTCGCGTCGGCGAGGCGGAGCTCGACCGGCGTGCTGGACGAGCCGCGGCCGAACCGCACGCGTTGCCCTGGACCGAGCCTGAGGGTCGCAGGGGCACCGTCCCCTTCTGGCAGGTACACGACGATTCCGCTCAACGCTCCGCTCCCCGCTCCACATGCCCAACGCTGCTGGCCACAGCGAACGTTACCGTGAGCATGCGGGGACTCACTGAGTGGCGTGAGTCACGTTTCACGGCCACCGATCGGATCGCGCCGCGGCGCCGCCTGTCACGGAGCGCGCGCGCCCGACCGCAGGGGTGCCACGACCCGCTCGCCGAACAGGGTCCAGGGCTGCCATCCGCCGCTCGGGCGGACCTGCACGCGGGTCCGTATCCGGCCTTCGGCGGTGACCGCGAAGACATGGAGCCGCCCGGTCGCGTCGGCCGCTGCGGACGGTGTGGCGGCGAGTACGGCGCCTGGCTCGCCGAACTCACCGCCCCGATCCCAGTCGCCGCCGGGCGCGGTCTGCCAGCGGTGATCAAGCCGGTCGCCGCCGGGGGACAGCGCGAACGCCTCCAGCCTCCCGTCGGCGCTGGGGACGAGCAGCGGGGCCGCGGCCGACCAGCCGAACAGCGACCGCCACTCCCCCCATCCGCCGCTCGGCTGCGTCTGGCGGCGGTGGAAGGAGGCCACGCCGGACGGGGCGATCGCGGCGACGGTGAGCCGACCGCTGCCGTCGCGCGCCACCCGCGGCGCCGCACCGGCCGCGGTACCGAACCGGCTCCACGCGGACCAGTCGCCGCCCGGCGCCTGCTGCCACCGGTGCAGGATCGCCGCGCCGCCGGGTTCGAGGGCGAACACCTCCAGGCGGCCGTCCGCGTTGACCGCGACGACGGGCGGGGCTCCGGCCGGACCGCCGAATCCGATGTTCCACGGCTCCCAGGCCAGTGCCCCGGGCGACCTCTGCCGCCGCCGGGCGATACCCCCGCCGCCGGGGCTCAGCGCGAAGACCTCAAGGCAGCCGTCGGCGTCGCGGGCGACGGCGGGGGCGGCCCCGGCCGGACCGCCGAACTCCTCCCAGTCGTGCCAGCCGCCGTCCGGCCGCTGCACCCGGTGGTGCAGGTTGGCGCCGCCGGGAGCGAGCGAGAACACCTCAAGACCGCCGTCGGCGTTGCGGCCGAGCATGGGGACCGCGCCCGCCGGTCCGCCGAACGGCTCCCAGTCCGACCAGATGTCGGCGTGTGGGTCGAGCTGGACGCGCCGCAGCATCGAGCGGTCACCGGCGTCGAGGGCGAACACGGTCAGGCGGTCCCGCACATCCAGGGCGGCGACCGGGTTGTCCGGGCTCTGCCACGCGGGCGGCGTGTCCCGCCAGTGCAGCGGGGCCAGATAGAGGCCGCTCCGGAACCAGCCCGCGGCGCTCGCGTACCACCGTCGCCCGTCAGTGACCGGCTCGACCGCGTGGCCGGGCACATGACCCGCGTAGGCGTCGAGGGTGAAGCGGAAGGGGTCCTGAGAAGCGAGAACGTCCGTGCCGTCATACCCGCCCCGTGGCCCGATGAACAGGTAGTACCACCCGTCGCGTTCGACCACGGAGGGCGATTCGGTGACGGAGACGCCGGTGGCGTCGGTGACCTCATCGGCGTACGCGACGCCGGGAGCGCTCCAGCGCAGCAGGTCGCCGGACCTGCGGTAGCAGACCAGGTGACGGCCGTCGGCGGCGGAGAGCTCGGTGTAGTACATGACCCACTCGGCGCCGATCCGCACGACCATGGGGTCACGCGCCACGAGCCCCCGGAACAGCGGCCCCGACGGCACCCGGGTCCAGGTGAACAGGTCGGTGGAGGTGGCGAGGTTGATCGCGGCCCCGGTGCGGCCGCCGGCGGCGTAGAACATCCAGTACGTGCCGTGGGCCTCGATGACGTGCGGGGCCCACAGGTGCTCCTCGCCATGGTAGGAGGGGGCGACGGTCAGCGCGTCGGCGTGGGTCGTCCACGGGCCGTACGGGTCGGGCGCGGAGGCATGCGCGAAGGCGGTCTCGGCGGCGCTGTCCGGCGCCTCGCCGGGGGCCGCGCTGTCACCGACGATGCTGAACAGATGCCACCGGTCGTTCGCTCGGATCAGCGTGTGGTCGTTGAGGTAGCGACGCCGACCGGGTGTGGACGGGTCGTAGACGTGGGTGAGGGAACCGGCGCCCACCCAGGAGCGGGACGCCGGGCCGTCGGCGAAGGCGTCGGAGGCGGCCGAGGCGGCGGCCGTGGTACGGCCCGCGAGCGGGAGCACGAGGGCTCCCGCTCCGGCCGCCCGCAGCAGGCGCCGCCTGCTGATCGGATGCACGAGACTGCTCCAGACCGACACCGAGGTCAGCTGACTGCGGATCAGTTGACCCCGGGTCCGGGGGTGTTGTTGAGCCAGGCCCACGTGGACCAGGTGGAGAATCCGGTCTGCCATCGGTGGTAGACGCCCGTGGGGTTGGTGCCGAACACCTCGATGCGGCCGTCGGCGTTGGCCGTCGCGGTGATCTCGGTGCCACCATCGCCGAAGGGCTCCCACGCGCCATAGGGGGCGTTCACGGCGGTCTGCCAGATGTGCTGGGCCGTGGTGCCGTTGATGGCGAACACCTCGATGCGACCGTCAGCGGCGCGCTGACTGGTGAGTTGGGAGTCGGCCGGGCCGCCGAACTCCTCCCAGCCCGACCAGTCGGCGGGGCTGGTCTGGTACCTGTGGAAGACGCCTTCGGGTCCTGAGGCGAAGACCTCAAGGCGGCCGTCCTGGTTGTGGTCCAGGGTCAGGTCGTGTCCGCCGGTGCCGAACGGCTGCCAGCTGGACCAGCCGCCGTTGACGGCTGTCTGGTACAGGTGCTGGAACGTGTCGCCGTTGAGTGCGAACACCTCAAGCCGTCCATCGGGCGCCTTCTCCATTTCGATACGGCTGTTCGCGGGTCCGCCGCCGGTGGCCTCCCAGCCGGACCAGCCGCCGTTGGGCGCGGTCTGGTACCTGTGCAGTACGGCGTCGGGTCCTGAGGCGAACACTTCGAGGCGGCCGTCACCGTTGGCGCCGACGGCGATATCACGCCCGCCGCGGCCGAAGGACTCCCAGCCGGACCAGCCGCCCGACGGCTGGAGTTGGTAGCGGTGCTGGAAGACGTCGCCGTTGATGGCGAAGAGCTCAAGCCGACCGTCGGCGTTCGGCCCGATCGCGAGTTCCGAGCCGGGCGGCCCACCGAGGGGCTCCCAGTCCGACCAGGCCCCGTTGACGCTCTCCTGCCAGGCGTGATGGACGCCGTCAACCCCGGCGGCGAACACCTCAAGGCGACCGTCCGCCGACCGCGCCGACACCACACGCCCCGACTCCGCCGGATGCTCCAACGGCACCGGACGGGGGTCGCTGCCCGGTGTGCAGGGCATGTTGACGCCGCGATCCGCCAGGTACGGGATCGGGTCGGTGTGCACCCCCGTGCCCACGTTCACCCAGACCCGCAGATGGAGATGGGGCCCGCTGGACTGGCCCTCGCTCCCCATCAGCGCGATCTGCTGCCCGGCTGTCACGCGATCGCCCGCCTGGACGTCCCGCTGGTACATGTGGCCGTACTCGGTGGTGGTGCCGTCGGGGTGCAGGATGCGGATCCACTGGCCGTAGCCACCGGGGTCGTAACCCGAGATGGTCACCTCGCCGTCGCCCACAGCGTAGATCGGGGTGCCGTAGTCGGCGGCGACGTCGATGCCGTTGTGGCCCGGGGTGTAGCCCTGGGAGATGAAACCGGTGGCCGGGCAGGCGGCGGCGAAGCCGGCCGCCCGGTCGGAGGTCTGCGCGGTGGCCGCCCGCGCCTTGGCTGGCGCCGCCACCGCGGGCCCCGTCACCAGGACCGCCGTCGCCGCGATGAGCGCGACGACGGCCCGTCTCGGCACACATGCCGTCAGGCGCCGGGAAAGCCGGGAAATCTGGGAAAGCCGGGAAAGACCGAGCGACATGTGACGTCCGCCCGTCACGCCTTGCGCAGACGGGCGATGACGCCGTCGATGTCACGCACCAGCAGCTCGTGGCGGACGAAATGACCACCGTCCACCTCGTGCGGCTCGTGCGGGATGCCCACGCGGTCGAGGTGGTGCCGGAACTCCCGCTGGGTGCGGAGGACCATCCCCTCGTTGGCCAGGTCCCACCAGTTGATCGGATCGGGGCTCGTGCCGGCGACCAGGAAGACCCGCTTGTTCCGGTAACTCTCAATGCGCTCGACCGGGTTGTCGGCGCTGACCCGGGCCTCATCCCAGTTCGGCATGCCGTAGACACTGCCGCCGCCCAACTCCACGGCGGCGGAGGACAGGTTGGCCCAGTTCGTCACCAGGTTGCCGTTGGCGCCGCGCAGGTTGGCCGGGCCGGAGTGGGCGCTGACCGAGGCGAAGTGGCCGTAGTACTTGGCCGCGTACTTCAGCGCGCCGAAGCCGCCCATGGAGAAGCCGGAGACGGCGCGGCCGTCGTACTCGTTGTAGGTACGGAAGTTGTCATCGATCCATGGCAGCAGCTGCGCCATGTGGAAGTGCTCCCAGTTGCGGGGGCCGACGTTGGAGCCGACCGGGTTGGAGTACCAGCCCGCGCGTCCGCCGTCGGGCATGACGACGATGAGGTTCTTCCAGGCGGTCACCTCCCGGATCCTGTGGTGCGCGTCGAAGGTGATGAAGTCCTGGTCGCCGCCGTGCAGCAGGTAGAGGACGGGGTAGCGGCGTCCGCTGGTGTGGTAGCCGTCGGGCAGCAGCACGTTGACCGCGGGGTCCCAGCCGATCGCGTCGGTCCGGAACCGGTAGTACCACATCCGGTGGTCCCGCTCGTCGCGTTGCGTGATGGTCAGGCCGCGGCCGTTGCCGACCGCCGCGGCCGTGGTCGCCCCCGCGAGGACGCCTCCGGCGCCCAGGGCCGCCGCGGCGGTGAGTCCGCCAGCGGTCCTGAGGATGCTCCTGCGGGTGGGCTTCTGCGCGGTCACAGTGACCTCCTGTGGGCGAGCGTGGATGGGGGAATCCGGCCGCCCGTTCCGGCGGCGCGGCCGGTTCGGAAGCTAGCGAAGCCCGCCCGGCGGGAGTACCCGGAACCTTACGGACTGACAGACCCGACGCGTGTCCGCTACAGACGCGATCCCGTACGGTCGCCGGTGGATCCGAGGCTGGCGGCAGGGAACCGTCCGCATACGCCCACAGCACGCCCAGGAGAGTGCGTCTGGGCGTGCTGTGCGAACTGGCTTCCCGGGTCGAGCGGTTGCGGACCGTGGCGGCGGCAGGGCCTGTCCGCGTTACGGTGCCGACATCGGCGCCCTGCCGCCCGCGCGTCGGCTGTGCGACTGGGCGCTCACGGCAGAGAAAGCCCATGGCTCGCGTACGAGTCACGGTGTACGTCACCAACCAGGGCGTCCGGAAACGAACCAGAACTGCTGTCCTTCGCGTTCCCTGACGGCAGCCTAGGACGGGCTCACTCGTCGGGCGTCTGCCCGCGGCCCGGCACCTGGGGCGACGACTTCGCGGCCTCGGCCTCCGCCTTGGCGTCGCTCACCGCGGCGGCCGCCTGCTTCACGGCCTCCTCCATCGCTGTGGCCGTGGCAGCCTCGGGTGAAGCCGTCGAGCCCGCGTCGAGTTCCGGCGTCCGGCCTTCGTCCGACGTCTCGTCCGCGGCGATGGCCGCCTCCTCACGTTGCGCGGAGGGCGGCAGACCCATCGCCGAATGATCACCGAACGCGCTGGTGACGGTCCGAACCGCCTCGGTCAGCTCACCCGGGATCACCCAGAACGTGTTGTTGTCGCTGCTCGCCAGATGCGGGAGCGTCTCAAGGTACTTGTAGGCCAGGACCTTCGCGTCGGCGTTGTTGCGATGGACGGCCTGGAAGACACGCTCCACCGCCTTCGCCTCACCGTCCGCCCGCAAGATCATGGCTTGTTGTGTGCCCTGTGCCTCCAGGATGTCCTTCTGCTTCGTGCCTTCCGCGGTAAGGATCTTGGCTTGCCGCTCACCCTCGGCATGCAGGACGGCCGCGCGCTTGTCGCGCTCGGCCCGCATCTGCTTCTCCATCGCTTCCTTGATGCTGTGCGGGGGATCGATGGCCTTGATCTCGACGCGGTTGACGCGGATGCCCCACTTGCCGGTGGCATCGTCCAGGACGGCGCGGAGCCGGGCGTTGATCTCCTCACGTGAGGTGAGCGTCGCTTCCAGGTCCATGCTGCCGATGACGTTCCGCAGCGTCGTCACGGTGAGCTGATCGATCGCCTGCAGGTAGTCAGCGACCTCGTAGGCCGCCGCCCGAGGGTCGGTGATCTGGTAGTAGAGCACGGTGTCGATATTCACCACGAGGTTGTCCTCGGTGATCACCGGCTTGGGATCGGACGAATAAACCTGCTCGCGTACGTCGAGTCTGGAGTTGATGCGGTCCGCCACCGGCAGGACCAGGTTCAGGCCGGGTTGCAGCGTCCTGCGATACCGGCCGAAGCGCTCGATGTTGTAGCGGCGTGCCTGCGGGACGATCCGCACCGTGGAGGCCACAAGGAAGACGACGACCAGGGCCGCGACAAGAAAGACGATGACAACGGGTTCCACAGTGCCTCCATCGCTAACTGTTCAGCTGCTCTGTGTTCAGCCGTTCACGGAAGGAGTTCGCGGGGGTAGACGATGGCCGTGGCGCCTTCGATCTCCATGACGTCCACCAGCGCGCCCACCGGGATCACCAGGCTTTCGTCCAGGGTACGGGCGGACCACTCCTCGCCGGAGAGTTTGATCAGGCCGTGGGTCGCGGTGACCTCCTCCATGACCTCGGCCCGCTTGCCGATCAGTGCGTCACTGCCCTCGCGCGAAAGGGGTTGCTGGGTCATTTGCCGCAGCGCGATAGGACGGACGATGACGAGGCCCGCGGCCGCCGCCACGCCGAAGGCCACGAGCTGGCCGAGAAAGCCGATGCCCACACCAGCGACTACGGCGGCGACCAACGCGGCACCCGCCAGCAGCCCGAACACCAGCGTCAGGGTGAAGAACTCCGCGGCACCCAGCGCCGCGGCGGCGAGCAGCCAAATGAACCACGGCATCGAATCGCCCTCCCTTAGGGGCCTTCTCCACCAAGCTACCTCCCAAAACACCGGGCAGCACAGACATCGCAGCCGGGGTTCTCGCGCGGACAGCCGTCCTCGCCCCTCGGAGACCGCCCACACACGACCCGCGCCCTGCGCCGATAACGCCGCGAGATGCCCGATGAACCAGTCCCGTGCGAGGTCGGCGACATCGTCGAGGGCTCCGGGCTCCTCGAAAAGATGCGTGGCCCCCGGGACGATCTCGAGCCGGTTCTCGCAGCGGAGTTCCGCCTGGGCGGCCCGGTTGAGGTCGAGCACCAGCGCGTCGTCCCCGCCGACGATCAGCAGGGTGGGTGCGCGTACGTCGCCGAGGCGGGGCGCGGCGAGATCCGGCCGTCCGCCCCGGGACACCACGGCGCCCACGCCCAAGCCCAAGCCCATGGCCGCGTCAGCGGCGCCGTCAGCGGCAGCGCTCGCGTCGGCGGCCGCCCGCAGCGCCGCCGCGGCCCCGGTGCTGGCTCCGAAGTAACCGATCGGCAGGGACTCGCGCTCCCGTAGCCATCGGGTGGCACCCAGCAGCCGCCCGGAGAGGGTGTCGATGTCGAAGACGTTTGCGCGGTCGGTCTCCTCGGCGGGCGTGAGCAGGTCGAACAGAAGCGTGCCGAGGCCCGCCTCCCGCAGGACGGACGCCACCGAGCGGTTACGGGGACTGTGTCGGCTGCTTCCGGAGCCGTGGGCGAACATCACCACCGCCGCCGCGCCGTCGGGCACGGCCAGGTCTCCGGCAAGTCGGACTCCGTCCGCGTCCACCTCGACCTCGGCCGCGACCGGGTTGGCCCGGCCGGACGGGCGGGTGTTCGCGGTGTTCGCGGTGTTCGCGGCCTGTGCCAGGAGGGAGACGACTTCCTCGTCGCTGGTCTGCGAAAAGTCCTGGTACCACTCGCCCACGGCGCGGAACAGGTGCGGCGTGGACAGGCACACCACGTCGTCCGCCGCCTCGCGCAACCGGTGCACCGTGTCCGGCGGCGCCGTCGGCACGGCGAGCACCACTCGGGCCGCGCCCTGCGCCCGTGCCACCCGGCACGCGGCCGCTGCCGTGGCGCCGGTCGCGATGCCATCGTCCACCACGATCACCGTACGGCCCTCGATCCGCACCCGCGATCGCCCGTCGCGGTACCGCCGGGCCCGCCGTAGCAGCTCCTGTTCCTCCTCCTGCTCGACCGTCGCGATCTGCGTCGGATCGATCCCCGCGCGGCGCACGATGTCCTCGCTAAGGACCCGTACGCCGTCCTCTCCGATCGCGCCGAAACCGAGTTCCGGCTGGTAGGGGACCCCGAGTTTGCGGACCACGATCACATCGAGGGGGGCACCGAGTACCCGCGCCACCTCGAAGGCCACCGGGACGCCGCCCCGGGGCAGGCCAAGAACAACGGGCTTCTCTTCCTTCAGGTGCCGCACTGCCTCGGCGAGGCGTCGCCCGGCATCCACACGGTCGGTGAACAGCACTGTGCTCGCCCCATCTCAGGGGAGTTGGAAGGACTTCCATTATCTGCCTATCCGTTCTTCCGGGTCCCCCACACGGCGCGACGTACACGCTGCGACGGCGTACGAAGATGACTACCGTCGGTCCTGTGGAACCAGTGAGCCGCAGTGATCGCGGCGAGGATGCCAGGGCCGTGCTCATCGACATCGACGGAGTGCTCACGGTGTCCTGGGAGCCGCTGCCCGGGGCTGTCGCGGCCGTGGAGTGGCTGCGCGCCTCGGGGGTTCCCTTCGCGCTGGTCACCAACACGACCTCACGGACCCGCGCCTCGATCGCCGGTCGCCTCGCGGAGGCGGGGTTCCCCGTGGCCGAGAACGACATCCTCACCGCGCCCGCCGTCACCGCCGCGCATCTGCGCGAGCACCACCCACGCGCCCGGTGTCTGCTGCTCAACGCCGGTGACATCCGGGACGACCTGACGGGCGTGACGCTGGTCGACGCACCAGACGCACCAGACGCACCAGCAGGCCTGGACCCGGACGTCGACGTGGTCGTCATCGGCGGCGCCGGCCCCCAGTTCGGCTACGACGCCCTCAACCGCGTCTTCCGGCACCTGCGGCTCGGAGCCCGCCTGGTGGCGATGCACCGGAACCTCTACTGGCGCACCGCCGACGGCCTCGACCTCGACACGGGTGCCTTTCTGCCGGGCCTGGAGCGGGCCGCCGGGGTCGAGGCGGAGATCACCGGAAAGCCGTCGGCGGCGTTCTTCGCCGCCGCGCTCTCCCACCTCGGCGCCGACCCGTCCAGGACGCTCATGGTCGGCGACGACATCGAGTCCGACGTGCTGGCCGCCCAGCGCGTCGGAGTAACCGGCGTCCTCGTCAAAACCGGCAAGTACCTGCCCGAGACCCATCGGGCGGCGAGCGGCACGCCCGACCACGTACTCGACTCCTTCGCTGACCTGCCCGACCTCCTGGAACGCCTGGCCACGGGCTCCGGCTGAGCCAAACGCGGCTCGGGGCGCGACAATGGAGCTATGCCGTTCGTCACGGTCACCGCTCTGAGCCACCCGGGCCTCGTGCGCGATCACAACGAGGACAGCCTGGCCGTCGGGCCATGGACGCTGTGCGGAACCGTGACCGAGAACCCGCAGACGTTGGGCTTCCCGCTCGGTTCCCCGCTTGTCGTCGCGGTCGCCGACGGCATGGGCGGCCAGCCCGCCGGCGAGGTGGCCAGCGGCCTCGTCGTCCGGCATCTGGCGGCGCTCGGGCCCACGCTGGACAGCGAGCAGGCCGTTCGGAACGCGCTGGACGTCTGCAATCAGGCCGTGTACGGGGCCGCCGAGCGCGATCCGGACCTGACCGCCATGGGGACGACGGTCGCGGGTGTCGTGGTCCTCGCGAAGGAACTGCTGGTGTTCAACGTCGGTGACAGCAGGGTGCTCGATGTGACCAGCACCCACGCGACGCCACACCAGTTGAGCGTCGACGACAGTCCGCCGTTGGAGCCCGGTCAGCGCACCACGCCGGTCGTCACGCAGGCGCTCGGTGGCGCCTCGCGGTTCAACGCGATCACGCCGCATGTCAACACCGCACCGCTCGCCCCGGGAGAGCGCTACCTGGTGTGCAGCGACGGCCTGACCGACCCCGTGCCGGAGGACGCGCTCGACGCCGTGCTCCGGAGCCACGACGGCGGCCGTGCGGCCTTCGAGCTGTGGAAGTCCGCCATCGAGGCGGGCGGCCCGGACAACATCACCCTGGCGTTGATCGGCGTCGTCGATTAGTCGCTCGGTCGCTCAGTCGTCAATGAGTCGATCAGGCAAGGCAGCGGAGGGACGGAGGGCAGGCTTGACCACTCTGTTCTTCTGTGGCGACGTCATGCTCGGTCGTGGCGTGGACCAGATCCTGCCGCACCCCTGCGACCCTGAACTGCGCGAGAGCTACGTACGAGACGCCCGGGAATACGTCCGCCTGGCGGAGGCGGAGAACGGGCCCATTCCGCGCCCGGTCGACTTCGGCTGGCCTTGGGGCGACGCGCTGGAGGTCCTGGACGCGGCCGCGCCCGACGTCCGCGTCATCAATTTGGAGACCAGCGTCACGCGCCACGACGCGTTCGCGCCCGGCAAGGAGATCCACTACCGGATGCATCCCGCCAACCTCCCCTGCCTGGCGGCCGCCCGTCCCGATGTCTGCGTCCTGGCCAACAACCACGTCCTGGACTTCGGCCGTCCCGGCCTCGCGGAGACCCTCCACTCGCTGTCCGGTGCGCGGCTGCGGACGGCCGGTGCGGGACGGGACTCCACGGCGGCGAGCCACCCGGCGATCGTCCCGCTCGACGGGGACCGCCGTCTCCTCGTCTTCGCCTTCGGCATGCCCTCCAGCGGCATCCCCTACCACTGGGCGGCGACCGCGGACCTCAGCGGGGTGAGCTTCGTGGCCAGCCATTCCGGCACCGCCGCGGCCGAAGTGGCCGACCACGTACGGCGGATGAAGCGCCCGGGAGACATCGCGGTGGCCTCGGTCCACTGGGGCTCCAACTGGGGCTACGACCTGTCCCGGGACCACATCGCCCTCGCCCATGCCCTGATCGACGCCGGAGCGGACGTCGTACACGGTCACTCCTCACACCACCCCCGCCCCCTGGAGACGTACCGCGGCAAGCTGGTCCTGCACGGCTGCGGCGACCTGATCAACGACTACGAAGGAATCACGGGGTACGAGCGCTACCGCGACGACCTGCGACTCCTCTACTTCGTCTCGCTCGAACCGGATACGGGTCGGCTGGCCGAAGTGCGCGTCGTCCCGCTCCAGGCCCGCCGCATGCGCCTGTGCCACGCCTCGTCCGAGGACTCCCAGTGGCTGCGCTCGCTCCTGGACCAACTCGCCCTGGGGTTCCGGCCGTGCGTCGCGACGGACTGGGCGGGCTCCGTGGGCTCGGTGGGCTTGGTGGGCTCGGTGGACTCAGCGGGGTACGCCCTGTCACTCAGGGCCGCCTGACTGGCAGAGTGCCCGGATGAACACCCGTGACCTGCCCCGCCAGTTCGCCCGCACCCGCCGCTTCTCCCTCGGTGTGCCCCGCGCGTTCACCGTGTCGCCTGACGGCGAGCGAGTGCTGTTCCTGCGCTCCACCGGCGGCACGGACCCGGTGAGCCGGCTGTGGCTGTACGAGGGCGGCGACGAGCGGATGCTCGCCGATCCGCTGGTGCTGAACCGGGACGGCGCGCTTCCCGAGGCGGAGCGGGTCCGCAGGGAACGCGCCCGGGAGACATCAGACGGAGTGGTGGCCTACGCGACCGACCGCCACGCGCGCGTAGTGGCGTTTCCGCTCGGTGGCGCGCTCTGGGTGGTACGCACGGACGGCGGCGCGCCGCGCCGCGTCCCGACGGCCGGACCGGTGATCGACCCGAGGCCGTCGCCGGACGGTTCGGTCATCGCGTACGTCTGCGAGGGCGCCCTGCGCGTGGTCCGTACCGACGGCACGGAGGACCGGCAGCTCGCGGCGCCCGAGTCACCGGATGTGACATACGGCCTCGCCGACCACGTCGCCGCCGAGTCGATCGGCCGCCATCGCGGGTACTGGTGGGCCCCGGACGGTACGGCCCTGCTGGCGGCCCGCGTCGACACCTCCCCCGTACAGCGCTGGTACCTGGCCGACCCCGCACACCCCGAGCGCCCGCCCCGGGCGGTCCGCTACCCGGCGGTGGGCACCGCCAACGCCGTGACAAGTCTCAGTCTGCTGCGGCTCGACGGCCGGCGCGCCGAGGTCCGTACGCCGGACGCGGTCGCCGCCGACCACCACTTCGCCGGTGACTGGACCGACACCGCCCTCGAGTACATGACCCACGCGTCCTGGGACGAGCACGGGCCGCTCGTCTCACGGCAGACCCGCGACCAGCGCTCCGTATGCGTCTTCGGCGTCGATCCGGACACCGGGAGTACGGAGTTGCTGCACCAGCGCCGCGATGACGCGTGGGTGGAGCTGATGCCGGGCACGGTGGTACGCACCGAGTCCGGCACTCCCGTACTCCCCTGGGCCAAGAACGACACGACGGGCCTGCGCATCGGGAACGCCATCAGTCCACCCGGACTCCAGGTCCGCGAGGTGCTGGCCACCACCGGCGAGCGGGTGCTGTTCACGGCAAGCGCGGAGCCGACCGAGGTCCACGTCTGGTCGTACGCTCCGGATGACGGCTTCGTCCAGGTCAGCGAGGGGCCAGGGGTGCACACGGCCGCCGCGGGCGGCGGCACCCTGGTGCTGGACAGCCGCACCCCGGACGGGCACACCGTGACGGTGCTGCGCGACGGGAAGGCCGCCGGACAGATCGACGTACGGGCCGAACAGCCCCTGGTGCGGCCCGCACCTGCCCTGCTGCGCCTGGGCGACCGCGAACTGCGCGGCCACCTGTACCTGCCGACCGGCCACGAGCCGGGCAGCGGACGGCTGCCCGTGCTGCTCAACCCGTACGCCGGGCCCTCCGTCCAGCTGGTGGTGCGGGCCAGGGGCTGGTGGTCGGCGGTCTCGCAGTGGTTCGCCGACCAGGGCTTCGCCGTCCTGGTGACGGACGGACGCGGCACGCCCGGGCGTGGGCCAAGGTGGGAGAAGACCATCCACGGCGACCAGTTGTCGCCTGTACTCGACGACCAGGTGGACGCGTTGCACGCGGCCGCGCGGTCGCATCCGGACCTCGATCTGGAGCGGGTGGCGATCCGTGGCTGGTCGTTCGGCGGGTTTCTGGCGGCGGGGGCGGTGCTGCACCGGCCGGACGTCTTCCGGGCCGCGGTCGCCGGTGCGGCTCCGACCGATATGCAGATGTACGACACCCACTGGAAGGAGCGCTATCTCGGCCATCCGGAGTACCAGCCGGAGAACTACGAGCGGTGCTCGCTGGTGGCGCACGCGCATCTGCTGACCCGGCCGCTGCTGCTGGTCCACGGACTGACCGACGACAACGTGGTCGTCGCGCACCTGCTCAGGTTCTCCGCCGCGCTGCTGGCCGCGGGGCGGCCACACAGCGTCCTGCCGTTGTCCGATGCCACGCATTTGGCGACCGGGGCCGGGGTGGCCGACGCGCTGCTGCTGCACGAGCTGGAGTTCGTGAGGAAATCGCTGGAACTTTGAACATCCCGGCGCGGCGCTCCGTACGACTCCCCGAGGACTGCACCACCGTAAGAACGGTTAACAACGGCAAGGGCGCAGCAAACGCACCATATCCGGCACGGCTAGCTACCACGCCGAGGCGATCCAGGGGAGACCGGCATGACCGCTGTACAGCAACCCGCTCCGACACACCCCGCTCAGACACACCCCGCTCCGACAGGCGCCGCCCACACCCCGTCCCGCCGCGTCGTCGTCTCCGCCGTGGGCGCGGCCGGGCTCGCGGCGGTACTGGCGGCCTGCGGGGACTCCGACGACCAGACCCCGCAGCCCGGTGAGGACACGACCGGCGGCACGGGCGAGGGGGAGGTGCTCGCGCCGACCTCGGACATCCCGGAGGGCGGTGGCACGGTGTTCAAGGAGCAGGGTGTGGTGGTCACCCAGCCGACCGCGGGTGAGTTCAAGGCCTTCTCCTCCACCTGTACGCACCAGGGCTGTACGGTGCGGGACGTCGCGGAAGGCACCATCAACTGCCCGTGCCACGGCAGCAGGTTCGACCTCGCCGACGGGAGTGTCGCGGCGGGTCCCGCGCCCCGACCGCTGCCCGCCACCCAGATCACCGTGGAGGGCGACTCCATCAGGCTCGCCTAGGTCGTGCAGGCTCGCCTAGGTCGTGGCCTAGGAGGTCAGGCCCCGCGCGCCGCGGCGTGGGTGCTTCCAGCTGCCCAGTACCGCGTCGGTGGTGGTGATGGTGGCGACCAGGGAGAGCGTGTGACGGATCATCGCCGGGGTGTAGTCGGCGGGCACCCCGGCGATGGCGTCGGCCGGTACCACCGCGGTGTAGCCGAGATTCACGGCGTCGAACACGGCGTTGGGTATGGCGACATTGGCCGAGACGCCGGTGACGATCACCGTACGGCAGCCGAGGTTCCGTAGCAGCGCGTCGACGTCGGTCCCCGCGAGCGGCGAGAGGCCGTGCAGCCGCCGCACCACAAGGTCCTCTTCGGCCACCTCGATGGGGGCCGCGATCCGTACGGCCTTGGTGCCCGAGTGCTGCTGGACGGGGAGCCGCTGGGCGGCGCGGAACAGCCGGGCGTTGTGGTTGGCGCCCCGGCCGTCGGGACGACGCTCGGCCACCGCGTGCAGCACCTGTACGGCGGCGGTGTGCGCGGCGGACACCAGGCGGGCGACATGGCCGAGTGCCCCCGATGCCCGGGCCTCCTGGGCGAGTTCGGGCAGCGCGCTGTCCGTACCGACCACGCCCTGCTGGCATTCGACGGTGAGCAGTACGGTCGAGGCCGGGTCGAGGAGTTCGACGAGCTCTCCGTTCGTCAGCATGAGTCCCCCTGTCGCAGGATGCGGCGCGAGAGTAACGCCCATTGCGTACCGAAGGAAGAGGCCCCATCCTTTCCTGACACTACGTCAGGCGCCACGTCAGACACGACGTCAGGGGAGGACCTATGGCCGAAACCCAGCGCAGGGGCCGAAGGATCATGATGACGCCGGATGAACGGGACGCCTTCCTGACCGAACAACGCACCTGCCGGGTGGCCACCGTGTCGCCGGACGGCACGCCGCACGCCAGCACCCTCTGGTTCGCCTGGGACGGCAGCGCGCTGTGGCTGTACTCGATCACCCGGAGCAGGCGCTGGGCCGACCTGCGCAAGGACCAGCGGATCGCCGTGGTCGTCGACGCGGGCGAGCAGTACGGCGATCTGCGTGGCGTCGAACTCTCGGGCACCGCGGAGTTCGTCGGTGAGGCGCCGCGCACCGGCGAGCCGTGCGCCGAACTCGAGGCTCCGGAGCGGCTGTTCGCGCGGAAGAACTTCGGCATGGAGGAGATGCCACACGACGGCAGGCACGCCTGGGCACGGCTCACCCCGGACGCGATCGCCTCCTGGGACTTCCGCAAACTCGCCTCGCCCCAGCAGCCGCCCCACTCATAGCCCCCACCTCAGCCGACCTCCACCCCAACCGACTACCACCTCAACCGACCGCCGCCCCCGCCGCACGCAGCGCCTCCACCGCCGCCTGGATCGACGGGCGGCGGTCGGCGTCCGCCCGCCACACCGCGTACACATGCCGCCGCACCCCCTTGCGCACCGGCACCACCCGCACCCCTTCCGGCACCGCCCCACGGCCCAGGCGCGGCGCCACACAGACCCCGAGCCCCGCGGCGACGAGCGCCAGCTGCGTGTGATGCTCCGCCGCACAGTGACTGACGCGCGGCTCAACCCCCTTGGCCCGCAACGTGTACATCAGCCAGTCGTGGCAGTACTCACCCTCCGGCCAGGAGACCCAGGCGTCACCGGCGAGCTCCTCCAGGTCGACCTCGTCGCGGTCGGCGAGCCGGTGCCCCGCGGGCATCAGCACATCGGCGGGGTCGTCGAGCAGGGACGCCCTGGCCAGCCCCTCGGGCACCGCGAACGGCTTGTTGTACCAGTCGAGTACGACGGCCAGGTCGAGGTCGCCGCGTACGACTCCGGCGGTGCCGTGCGCGGGTTCCAACTCCCGTGAGGTGACGCGGAGTCCGGGATGCCGCTCGCGCAGGGCGACCAGCGCGGTGGGGAACAGCCCGCGCGCGGCGGTAGGAAAGGCGCAGATCCGCAGCTCGCCGACGGCGAGGCCGCGCTGCGCCTCGAGGTCGGACTGCGCGAGTTCGACCTGCGACAGGATGCGTGCGGCGTGGTCGGCGAGCAGCCGCCCGGCGTCGGTGAGGCGGACGCCGCGGCCATTCTTGGCGAGCAGTTGCTGACCCACCTCGCGCTCCAGCTTGGTCATCTGCTGCGACACGGCCGAGGTGGTGACATGCAGCCCCGCGGCGGCTCCGCTGACCGAGCCGTGCCGGGCGAGGGCATCCAGGGTGCGCAGTCGCTCCAGATTCAACATGTAAGCGATGCTACGTCATGGGACACACAAAATCTCGATTGTGCTAAGAGATTGTCTCCGCCAAGGTGACTCCCATGGCACCCGTCGCGCTCCCCACTCCAGCCCCACCACCCCCACCACCCACACCACCCATTCCGCCCACCCACACCACCGCCCGCTCGGCCTCCACGCCCACACCGCGACGTCCCGCCATCGACTGGCGTATCCGCTTCGCGGTCCTCTCGCTCATCTGGGGCTTCAGCTTCCTGCTCATCAAGGTCGGCACCGAGGCGTACGCCCCTTTCCAAGTCACCTTCGGGCGGCTGCTGTTCGGCGCCGCCGTCCTCGGAGTCGCGCTCGCCGTACGCAGAGAGCGGCTGCCGAGCGGCCTGCGTACCTGGGGACATCTGACGGTCTCGGCGTTCCTGCTCAACGCCCTGCCGTTCTCGCTCTTCGCCTACGCCGAGCTGACCATCCCCTCCACCCTCGCCGGGATCTGCAACGCCACGTCACCGCTGTGGGGCATGGCCCTGTCCCTGGCCGCACTGTCCGAGGACCGGCCGACCCGGCGCCGGGTAGCGGGACTTGGCATCGGATTCCTCGGGGTACTCACCGTGCTGGGCGCCTGGCAGGGCTTCAACGGGCTGGACTTCGGCGGCACCGCGCTGGCCCTGCTGGCCTCGCTGAGCTACCCGATCGGCTGGATCTACGTGCGCCGTACGCTGGCCGGCAGCGGGCACTCGAACCTGTCCATGACCGGTGGACAGTTGCTGCTCGCCACGGCGCAACTGGCGGTGGTGACCCCGCTGTTCACCTCGATGCCGACCGAGCTGCCGCTCGTGCCGCTGCTCGCGGTGGTGGCGCTCGGCGCGCTCGGGACCGGTCTCGCGCTGCTGCTGCAGTACGGCCTGGTCGCCGAGGTCGGCCCGACGACCGCCCAGATGGTCACGTACTTCATCCCGGTGATCGCCACCGCCGCGGGTGTCACGCTGCTCGGCGAAGCACTGACCTGGTCGACACCCGTGGGTGCGCTGATCATCCTCGCGGGCGCCGCACTCACCCAGTCCAGGCCGCGCCCACGCGGGTAGCGCACTTCAGAGCCTGCCTTCGTGGCCTCTCACTCATGGCGCCGAGCGCGCCCCGGGCCCACCGCCACGGCGTCGGCCACCGCGTCCGCCACCGCCCGGATCTCGTCGGGCGAAAGCGACGACACCGTGATCCGCACCCCGGGCGCCGTATCCATCCGGAACCGGGCCCCCGGCGCGACCGCCCACCCGGCGTGCAGCAGTCGCGCCACCGCCCCGGTCTCGTCCGGCACCGGCACCCAGACGTTCAGCCCGCTGCGCCCGTACGCGACGACACCGCGCTCCGCGAGCGCGGCGATCAGCGCGTCCCGACGCTTCCCGTAACTCGCGGCGACCACCCGCGCGTCCACCGCGCCCGTCGTCCACAGCCGCAGCACGGCACCCTGCAACAACCGGCTCACCCAGCCCGGGCCAAGCCGCTGCCTGCCCTGCACCCGGTCAACGGTGTCCGGGTCGCCGGTGAAGACGGCCAGCCGCAGATCCGGACCGTAGGCCTTGGCCACCGAGCGGACCAGGACCCACCGGTCCGTCACCCCCGCGACCGGATGCGGCCGCTGATCGACGATGCCGTGGCCGTGGTCGTCCTCGATGAACAGCACCTGCCGGTACGCGGCGAGCACGGTCTTGAGCGCTCGCGCGCGCGACGCGCTGACCACGGCACCAGTCGGGTTCTGCGCCCGGCCGGTGACGATGACCGCGCTGACCCCCGCCCGCAGGGCCCGCTCGACGGCGTCGGGCCGCGGCCCTTCGTCGTCGACCTCCATCCCGACGGTACGCAACCCGAGGGCCGGGACCAGATCGAGCAGGCTGCCCCAGCCGGGGTCCTCGACGGCGACGGCGTCGCCCGGCCTGAGATGGACGGCGAGCACCCGCTCGATGGCGTCGAGCGCTCCGGAGGCGACCGCGACCGGACCTTGCGGGATGCCATCCGCGTCGAAGGCGGCGCGCACCCATCGCTCCAGCTCGGGGTCGACGGCCGGGGCGCCGTACAGCACGGGCCGCTCGGCGGCGCGCTCTCCGGCCGCCGCCAACGCCTCGGTGAGGGAGGGCAGCAGCGCCGGGTCCGGGTTTCCCTGCGAGACATCGCGCACCCCCGGCGGGGCGTCGACCCGGATCGCCTCGCGCGCCGTACTCGCGGGCCTCGGTCGCACCCGGCTGCCCCGCCTGCCCGCGGTCTCGATCACCCCGCGCTCACGCAGGGTGCGGTACGCGGCGGCGACGGTGTTTGGATTCACGCCGAGCTGGGCCGCCAACTCTCTCATGGGCGGCAGTAGTTGACCTGGCTCCAGCATCCCGTCGCCGACCGCCCGTTCCACGCTGGCGGCGATATCCGCTGCACGTCGCCCCTGAATCCGATATTCTCCTAGCACAAACATCATTATGCACTAGTACAATGGAGCCCGCAAATGACCGTCCCGCCAGACACCGCCGCCACCACCGCCGCCGCCCCGGCCAGCGACGCCTACGCCCCGACGGACCGCACCGTCCCGACCCGGGCCCGGGAACGCGCCTCGTACGACCGCGCGTTGGTGCACTCGATCATTGACGGGGCATACGTCTGCCACCTCGGCTTCGTCCGGGACGGCGCGCCCGTCGTGCTGCCCACCCTGCACGGCCGCCTTGGCGAGCGGCTGTACGTACACGGCTCCACCGGTTCGCGGCCGCTGCGGATGGCGGGGCAGCCCGAGCAGCCCGAGCAGCCCGATCCCGGTCTGGCGGTGTGCCTGACGGTGACCCATGTCGACGGCCTCGTCCTGGCCAGGTCCGCCTTCCACCACTCGCTCAACTACCGCTCAGTCGTGGTGCACGGCACCGCCCACCAGGTCACCGACCTCGACGAGAAGCGCACCGCGCTGGACACCTTGGTCGACCACGCGATCCCCGGCCGTTCCCAGGACTCACGCCCCGCCAACGCCAAGGAGGTGGCCGCCACCGCCATACTCCGGCTCGACCTCGACGAGGTGTCGGCGAAGGTCCGCACCGGTGGCCCGAGCAACGACCTGGAGGACCAGGAACTCCCGCACTGGACCGGCGTGATCCCAGTGGTGCGGGGGTACGGGACCCCCATACCCGCCGACGACCTGGCCCCCGGCATCGAGCTGCCCGACTACCTCAAGACGCTCTGACGTCGCCAGCCGAGCGCGCCGGGCCACCGATGGCGGCCGCCTTCCGCGCCGCCATCGCCCCGCGCGCCTCGACCCAGGCCAGCCCCGCCACCGCGGCCAGCATGAGCAGCGTGCCGGTGACCGTGGCCAGCGTGAGGCCCTCGCCCAGCAGGACGACCGCGATCACGGCCGCGCTCACCGGCTCGAGCAGCATGACCACGGAAACGGTCGCGGCTCGCACCACGGCCGCACCGGCGAAGTACAGGGCGTACGCGAGAGCCGTGGGTACGGCGGCGATGTACGCGGCCAGCACCAGCACCCGCCCGGCGTCCGCCGCGTGCGGCAGCAGCCCCTCGACCAGCGCCAGCGGCAGCAGGAACAGCGCGGCGACCCCGAAGGCCCACACCGTCGTCGTGACCGAGTCACCCCCACCGCCTCGCCCCCACCGGCGCGCCAGCAGCGCCATCGTGGAGTACCCGGCCGCGGAGACCAGCGCCCACAGGACACCCGACGGACGTACGGTCGCGCCGCCGTCCCCGAGGACCAGCACCGCGAGACCAGCGAGCGCCCCCGCGACCGCGCACACACCTCCGCGCCCCAGCCGCTCGCCCAGGGTCAGCCGGGCGCCCAGCGCGATGAGTACGGGACCCGTGCCCAGGGTGACCACGGTGGCGACGGCGAGACCGGTGGCGTCCACGGCGGCGAAGTACGCGGTCTGGAAGACGGCCAGGGCCACCCCGAGCAGGACGACGCGGCCGAGCCGCACCCGCCCACCCGACGCTCGCCGACGGCGCCGCAGCAGCCCGGCGGCACCGAGCAGCAGCAAGCCGCCCGCACAGCGCCAGAAGGAAAGCGAGAGCGGCCCGATGTCGCTGACCCGGAAGACCAGCGAGGCGGCCGCGCCCGCGGTGCCCCAGGCGATCCCGGCGATGACGAGAGCGAACAGGCCCCGCCCGACAGACAGCCCACCAGCACCAGAGGGACCAGAGGGACCACCAGGCCCGGAGGCAACAGCAGATGCAGCAGATACAGGAGATACAGAAGGCACAACAGATGACGACGACACGTGGCTTCTCCGCGTGAGACAGAACGATCAGGACTGTCGTCTGCGGGCAGCACTCATCCGCCCCGGAACCCCCGGGGTCACAGCATCAGCGTGATGGCCGCCCGCGCTAAGCGGCAGGCGGCGGAAGGACGAGCGTGTTCGGCATGATCGTCACCCTAAGCCGCGTGCCCACGCGCGGACAACCTCTCCCCCTCGTGGTCCTGGCCCTCGACCGGCCCCCCGCTGGCAACCGGCCCGGACGGCGGCCCGGCGGGTGCCGTGGACTGGGCGATGACCGCTCCCACGAGCACCACCGCACCACCGATGATCTGCGGCGCCGACAGGTGTTCGCCGAGCATGACCCAGGCGAGCACGGTCGCGATGACCGCCTCCAGACAGGCCACCACCCCGGCGACCTGCGGCGACAGCCGCCGCACCGAGAACACTCCGAAGCTGTACGCGAGTACGGTCGTCACCAGCACGATCCAGCCCAGCAGCACCAGGGCCGACACGGAGGTGCCGCCCATGTCGGCGTCGCCCGTGAGCACCGTCCACTCCATGTTCCAGGGGCGCGCGATGAACGTCAGCACCACGCTTCCGACGATCAGCCCGTACGCGATGACGCCGAGCGGGTCCGGGGCCGCGTCCCCCGCGTCGCTCCCGTGGTCGCCGAGCAGGAAGTAACCGGCCTGACAGAAGGCCGCGCCCAGACCAAGCAGCACGCCGAGCGCGTCAAAGCGCAGCCCGGCCCACACCTCGACCACACAGGCCAGCCCGGTCACCGCGAGCGCCGCCCCGACCGCCGCGGCCCGGGTCACCTGCCGACGCTGTACGAAGCGGATCCAGCCCAGGACGAGCACCGGCCCGAGGAACTCGATGAGCAGCCCGACACCGACCGGGATGCGGGAGATCGCGGCGAAGTAGAAGGCCTGCACACCCGCCACCGCGAGCAGCCCGAAGCCCGCGAGCAGCATCGGCCGCTGCCGCACCAGCGCCCGGTGCCGCCAGGCGATCGGCAGCATGATGAGCGCGGCACCGGCCGCCCTGAGCCACACCACATGCAGGGGGTCGAGCCCCGCCTCGATCAGCGGCTTGGCCGCGACCCCGGAACCGCCGAACGCGCACGCGGCGATCAGGGCGTACCCGAGACCGACGCCCTTCCCCCGGCTTCCGGGGGCCACTTGAATCCCTTGAGACCTGGACATCGGCACATCATGACAGCCGAAGTCATGAGCGTCACCACCGAGACCCCTGACATCTCACTGCCCGAGACGGACCAGCGCCCGCCCGCTGACGGACCAGCGCCCGCCCCTGACCGGACACAGACCACGCCCCGAACGCAGCCCGCCGGACCGCTCACCCAGGCGCACCTCCGGCCTGGTCAGCGAGCCGCCGCGCGAGAACCTCCGGCTCCACCCCGCCCCGCCGCAGCACCTCGACCGCCCGGCATTCGGGGTCCCCGGTCAGCGCCGCCAGCAGTCCGAGGCCGGAGGCGCGCGGCACGCCGCGCCGCTCGGCCCACGCCAGGGCGGCCGTCATCGCCGTAGCCGCAGCGGGTGACCACCCGGCGTACTCCCGTACCACCGGCACTGCGCCGGAGTCCTCGACCGCACCCGCCCAGCGCAGCCCGTACCCGATGCTGCGCTGTACGAGATAGCCGAGCAGCCGGGACATCTCGGCGCCACTGAACGCGTCGCGCACGGCGGGGTCCGACTCCAGCAGGGAGTGCAGGAGATGCGCCGTGTCGATCTGTCCATCGCCGGTGCGCGCGGCACGCCTGCGCGCACCGGCGACCGCTGACGTCAGCTCCGCGCTGAGCTGGACGCCACGATCCGTACACAGAGGGCCGGGATGCGGGGTCGACCGGGCAGGACTTGGCACATCTCCTACCCCACCAGCCCCGGACGCTCAAGACATCCCCGACGGGAAGCATGCGAGCCTCCCACAGAAGTTGGGGACGCGCGTGCGAGTCCTCATCCTTACGGATGAGATCGTGCTCTTCACCCCTGAGGGGCGCGCGCCGCCTTGCTTCGCTCCCCCTACGCAACCACGCCCGACTCTTGACACGTCCACCCCGACACCCGATCCGCCGACCCGTCGACCCGCCGAAGGAGGCGACGCATGCCACCCGGTCCACACCGCGCCACCAGGCACATGGCGTCGCACGCCCCGAAGCCGAAGCCGAAGCCCGCCGAGGAAGAGGAATACGACTGCTGGCTGGTCGCACTGCCCGCGATGGACGGCAAGCAGTACGTGTACCGGGTGTACGCACCGGCCGACGCCCTCCTCGCGGATCTCTTCTGGGAGGCCTGGCACTGCCACGACGAGGGGCCGTTCCCCTGGGCCCCCGACCTCTTCGACACCGCCGTCATCCGGCGCATCGGTGAGCCACCGGCATTTTCTGACGGGCCATCAGCCTTGTAACTTCAGGAGCCCGCCGCTACGTTCCGCGACACCGTAGCTGCGCCCGCCGCAGCGCCCGACGAGAAGGGGTGGCCGCATGGCCGAAGTCAGCGCGGAGGCACGCATCGAGGCACCCGCCGAGAAGGTCTGGTCAAAGCTGACCGACTTCTCCGTGTACGGGGAGTGGAACGCCACGCACACCGGATTCCCTCAGGGCGCCCCCGCCTCACTCGCGGTCGGCGACACCTTCGAGGAGAACATGAAGATGATGGGGTTCCCCGCCGAAGTCACCTGGACGGTGGACGAACTCGAGGAGGCCCGGGTGCTGACCATCAAGGGCAAGGGCCCGATGGGCGTTAGCGTCGGCACCCGCTACCGCCTCACGCCTGACGGCGACGCCACGACGGTCCGCATCGACGGCGAGTTCACCGGCGCCGCGGTATCCCTGATGGCGAGCAAGCTCAAAGAGTCGGCGACAGCCGCGCTCAACGAGTCCCTACGCAAACTGAGCACCCTCATCACCTGACCCTCGCCGAAACTCCTCGCCACACCCAACGGCGGCGCCCCACGCACACCACGCGAGACGCCGCCGCACCCCCACCCTCCACCGGCCGACCGGCCGACCGGCCGACCGCCTCACCCTTCGTCGGCGAGGATCAGATACATCTTCTTCCGGGCCTCGTTGATGACATCGAGCGCCTTCTTGCGCTGCTCAGGCGAACCCGTCTTCCAGACCTGCCCGTACGCCTCCATCAGACCGAACCCGGCCTGCCGGATCTCGTTGACCGTCTCCCAGTCGACCCCGCGCCCGGCTTCCTCCCACGGCGCGTCGGGACCCTCCTCAGCCGCCGCACGGCCGTCGTCGGTCAGCGCGAACAGCTTCTTCCCGCCGCCACTCTCGCTGGCGATAAGCCCTTCATCCTCCAGCAGTTGCAGCGTCGGGTACACCGACCCGGGGCTCGGCTTCCATGCCCCCGCGCTGCGTTCGGCGATCTCCTGGATCATCTCGTACCCGTGCATCGGACGATCCTTGAGCAGAGCCAGGATCGACGCGCGTACGTCACCACGCCGCGCCCTCCCCCGAGGTCCACCCCGACCCCGCCCGGCCCAGGGGCCACCCCCGAAGCCGGGCCCAAAGGGACCAAAGGCGGCACGCCGTTCTTCGAAGTCACCCCGACCCCGATGACCGGGTCCGCAGTGCTCATGCCCGCGTTCATTCCGCTGGGAACGCATAGCGCTCACTCTCCTTCACCATATGATCAGTCGCGATGCTTCAACGATATATCGGGACTGTTCGCTTGGCAAGCACCAGAACGCTGGCGCTCCGGGCACGTACACTCTCCGTATGGGGCATACACATACGGCGACGGAGAGCCCGGTCCGGGCCCTTCAACCGCTGGGTCCCGTCGCGCCCCAGGCGCGCTGCCGTGCGCTGCACGGTCACGGCTAGCAACTTTCCCGACGGGCCCGCGCATCCGGTTCTCCCGTCTCCCCCTTCCCGCCATGCCCAAGCGCCCGCAGGAAGCACCTCCACGGCGAACCCGGCGCACCACGGCGCCGTCTCCTGAGCTTCTGCCGAAGGGTTCGGCGGGCTCCCGCACCGCGCGTCCCTGAACCGCGCGTCCTGAACCGCACATCCCCCTCCCGCACTACCCCCCTGCGCCCCCGCCCCTGGCGTACCGCCGCTATCGCTTCCCGCGACCCGGCGGGCCAGCGGCACCCTGAGAGGACCCCTGTGAAGCTGAGCGAGTTGCTGGCCGGGCACGACCACGAAGTACTTCTGGGCGATCCGGAGACGAGAGTGACCGCGGGAGCGTGCCTGGATGCCCACCGCGTCTCGCCGGGTTCGCTCTTCCTCGCGGTGCCCGGGCACCGCGAGGGCGGCCCCGAAGCCGTCGGTTCCGCGCTGGCGCGGGGCGCCGTCGCGGTGCTCGTCGAGGAACCCGCGTCCGGTCTTCCCCCAGCGGTATGGCCGTCGGCGGAAGGCGCCTGCGTCGTGCGGGTGGCCGACACCCGTAAGGCCGCAGCGCTGATCACCTCGCGTTACTACGGGGAGCCCGGCCGGGCGATGGACATGGTGGCCGTCACCGGCACCAACGGGAAGACGTCCGTCTCGTACATGGTGGAGTCCGTGCTGCGGATCGCCGAGGGCGCGAAGGTGGGTGTGATCGGGACGGGCGGGAACCGGATCGGGGACGAGCTGATCCCGATGCCGCGCTCGGTGCTGACCACTCCGGAGTCACCGGACTTCCAGTATCTGCTGGGGCACATGCGCGACCACGAGGTGGGCACCGTGGTCCTGGAGGCCACCTCGATGGGCCTGCTGACTCACCGCATCGACCACTCCTTCATCGACGTGGGCATCTTCACCAACCTCACCCAGGACCACCTGGACGACCACGGCACGATGGAGCACTACCGGGACGCCAAGCTCCGGCTCTTCGACGGACTCTGCCAGCGCGCGGTGGTCAACGCGGACGACCCGGTCGGCGCGCTGGTTCCGGCGATGATGCCGGGTCTGGCCCGTACGTACGCCCTGGACGCCGAAGCCGACTACCGGGCGACCGACCTGGACATGGACGCATTCGGCACGCGGTTCACGCTCCACCACGACGGGCGCAAGTACCCGGCCGCGATCCCCGTACCCGGCAGGTTCTCGGTTTCCAACGCCCTGGCCACCCTGGCCGCATGCCATCTGCTGGGCCATGACTTGACCGGTCTGGTGGCGGCGCTCGACCAGATGCCCCCGGTCCCCGGGCGGCTGGAACGGCTGGAGACCTCGCAGGGCGCTTCCGTGATCGTGGACTACGCGCACTCGCCCGACTCCTTGGACAAGGTGCTCGCCGCCATCAGGGACTTCGCCGCCGCACGCGTCATCACAGTCTTCGGCTGCGGCGGCGACCGGGACGTCACCAAGCGGGCCCAGATGGGCGAGATCGCCGGGTCCCACTCCGATCTGTGCGTGCTCACATCGGACAACCCCCGTAACGAGGACCCCGAGGCGATCATGGACCAGATCGCTCCGGGTCTCACGGCCACCGGCACCCCCTTCGAGCGGATCGCCGACCGCCGCGACGCCATCGCCTTCGCCCTGTCCGCCGCAGGGCCGGCCGACATCGTGCTGATCGCGGGGAAGGGCAGTGAGCCGTACCAGATCGTCGGCGACCAGCTGATCCCGTTCAGCGATATGGCGACGGTGCGCGATCTGTCAGCCATACGGGACTAGGGTGCCCTTCGGAAGTGCTGGTCACCGCCACTCGTTGAGGGCTGCGACCAGCACCGTCGCCTCGTCGTGGACGGCGGACTTGTCGTATCTCGTGGCGCTCTGTGCAGTCGGCCTTGTCGAACTTCCGTGCACCGGACACTGCGACGAGACACAGGGCCAGCCAGCACCGATTGGCCTTGGTCAGCGGCTTCCCCGCCCTCTAGCGTCAGCCCTATGAAGATTCGAATCGTCGACGCCTTCACCGACCGTCCCTTCGGTGGCAACCCGGCCGGAGTGCTGCTCCTCGACGCCTTCCCCGCAGACGACTGGCTGCAGCGGGTGGCCGCGGAGGTCAACCTCTCCGAGACCGCCTTCGCCCACCCGCTCCCCACCGGCGGCGGCGCCGACTGGGCGCTGCGCTGGTTCACCCCCACCACCGAGGTGGACCTCTGCGGACACGCCACCCTGGCCACCGCGCACGTCCTGCGCAGCACCGGCACCACCGACACCGCCGTGCACTTCACCACCCGCAGCGGCGTCCTCACCTCCGCCGCCCACGACGACGGCTCCCACACGCTGGACTTCCCCACCGCCCCGCTCACCGAGGTCTCCGTTCCCGCGGGCGTGGCCGAGGCGCTGGGAGCCGAGCCGCTGGCCGCGTTCGACACCGGGCCGCAGGTCGGCGACCTCCTGGTCGAGCTCGCCGACGAGAAGACGGTGCGCGCCCTCACCCCCGACCTGCGGGCGCTCGTCGCGCACTCGAAGCGCGGCATCATCGCGACCGCCGTGGCCCAGGACCCCACCCGCGGCTACGACTTCGTCTCACGCTGTTTCTTCCCGCGCGTGGGCATCGACGAAGACCCGGTCACCGGTAGCGCGCACACGGCGCTGGCACCCCACTGGGCGCCACGACTGGGACGCGACGATCTGACCGGCCTTCAGGCCTCGGCCCGCTCGGGCCTGGTGCGCACGGCACTCCGGGGCGACCGCACCCTGCTGACGGGCCACGCGGTCACGGTCATCGAGGGCGAGCTGCTCGCCTGACCGGGCACACGCGACGGGGAGGGGCGTACGAACCTGTCGTACCCCCCTCACGCGGTAGGCAGCCACCCCACCTTCCCCGCCAGCAGCGCATACCCCACGAACGCCCCGATATCGAGCAGCGTATGCGCCACCACCAGCGGCCCGACCCGCCCCCAGCGCCGGTAGAGGAGCACGAACACCACCCCCATCACCATGTTCCCGATGAACCCCCCGATGCCCTGGTACAGGTGATACGAGCCACGCAGCACCGAGCTCGTCATCAGCACCGCCATCGGTGACCAGCCCAACTGGTCAAGGCGGCGCACCAGATAGCCGACGACGATCACTTCCTCGAGCACGGAGTTCTGCATCGCGGAGAGGATCAGTACCGGGAACTTCCACCACACACTGGGCAGCGCCTCCGGTACCACCGTCAGGTTGAACCCCAGCTCCCTGGCGGCCAGATAGAAGGCGATCCCGGTACTCCCGATCCCGGCGGCGATCAGCGTCCCGCGCCCCAGATCGAACCAGGGCCGCCGCCCGTCGAAGCCGATCGCCCGCAGCCCGGCCCCCTCGCGCAGCAGCAGATGCGCGACGAGCGCCACCGGCACCAGCGCCACACTGATGCCGAACAGCTGCCAGGCCAGATCCAGCCACGGCCGCCCCGGAGCGGCCGAGGCGTTCAAGGTGGCGGCCTGGTCCTTCAGTCCACCCGGCCTGGTGGCCACCCCAATAAACCTGATCAGCGAGGACACCGCGCTCGCGCCGAGCGACAGCGCCAGGACCAGGAGCATCTCGTTCCGCACGATCCGTCGCGAGAAACGCTCATCCTGAAGAAAACCGGCCACCGGCCCCGCCTCCACCCGCACACATGCCTCCACTTGTTCCATCCCGCCGCACACGTATCCGCACCGCACTAGGTTCTCGAATGCAGGTACGGAGTACGTGCGCGAAAGGCCGAGGGGGACGGTACGCCACATCGTGCCGTACTCCCCCTTTTCCCTGCGTCATCGCTCGAGGAGGGGCAGCACCGCCATGGGACGTCACCACAGATCCGACCGCCACGCGCGGGACAGAGCAACGCCGCGTCCGCGCACGCGCCAGCGCTCGGTGGCGCGCACCCGCCAGCGCTCCGTGGCGCTCGCGACCGTGGTGGTACTCGGCGTGGCGGCGGGCACGGCGGTGGCGGTCAGCAGCGACCTGCTCTCCTTCAGCGGCTTCAGCGGCTCGTGCGCGGACACCGCGGTACGGGTCAACCTCGTCGCGTCGCCTGACATGGCGCCCACGCTGCGGGCAGCGGCGACCCAGGCCCGCAAGCGGGAGGTCACATCGGACGGGCAGTGCCTGGATGTCCGGGTGAGCGCCCGTGCCTCGTACAAGATGGCCGACGCGCTGCGCGCGGGAGACGACCTCGGCTACGAGGTGTGGGTGCCGGACTCCGAACTCTGGCTGGACCGGGCGGCCCAGGGCGACGCACGGGTACCGCTCACGGCCGCGGGCAACATCGCCCACACGCCGGTGGCGATGGGCGCCGTACCGTCAGCCGCCAAGTCCCTGGGCTGGCCGCGCAAGCAGTACTCCTGGGCGGAGCTGACCCTGGCGGCGACCAGCGACGACCAGCTCAAGCTGGGTGCCGCCGACCCCGCGCGCAGCGCCACCGGACTGCTGGCGCTCGCCGCGATCGGCACGTCAGCGGAGCGGTCCAGCGGCCCCGAGGCCGAGACCCAGGTCGCCGCCACCGCCAAGCTGCTGTCCCAGCGCACCTCGGACAGCGACGCCCAGGCCCTGGACACCCTCGCCCGCGACGACTCCGGGACCGAGCGGGGCAATCCGCGCCGCAACCAGGCCCTGCTCGTCTCCGAGCAGGCCGCCTTCACCCACAACGCGACAGCGGGGCCCGAGGGCGGACTCGCGCTCTTCTACCCCAAGGACGGCGCCCCGCAACTCGACTACCCCTTCGCGCTGATCAACGAGATCCGGCTGTCCACGGACCAGAGCCGGGCCGCGCTGCGCTTCATGCACTTCCTCGGCGAGGACCCGGGCCAGGCTATCCTCACGAAGAACGGCTTCCGCAGCGGCAACGGCACCCCGCCCGCCGCGCTGGTCTCAGCCGCCGGCGGCCGCGCCCCCCAGCCGTACGCGACGGCCACGGCCGAACCCCCGACACCGGAGCAGCTCCTGGAGGCCCTCGGGCTGTGGACCGTCACCGTGCAGAGCGCCCGGCTCACCACCGTCGTCGACGCCTCGTCCTCGATGGCGGCACCGGTCCCGGGCCGCGACCAGTCACGGATGGAGGTCACCAGGAACTCCCTGGTGCGGGCGCTCGACCAGTTCACCGCGGACGACGAGATCGGCCTCTGGGAGTTCTCCACGCTGCTGGACGGCAAACGCGACTACCGCAAGCTGGTGGAGACCGCGCGCCTGGGCGACCGTACCGACCAGGGCACCAGCCACCGCACGCTGCTGACCAAGGCCTTCAACGAGCTGCGGCCGATCCCCGGCGGATACACCGGTCTGTACGACACCACACTCGCCGCCTACAAGGAGGCGCGGGAGACGTACGTGAGCGGCAAGTTCAACGCCGTGGTGGTCCTCACCGACGGCGTGAACCAGGACCCGGGGTCCCTCTCCCGCAGCGCCCTCGTCAGAGAACTCCAGCGCCTCTCCGACCCCAAGCACCCGATCCCGCTCATCGCCATCGCCGTCGGCCCGGACGCCGACAAGGACGAGGTCGCCGAGCTGGCCAAGGCCACCGGAGGCTCCGGCCATCAGGTCAACGACCCGGCACAGATCCACCAGGTCATCCTCAAGGCGATCATGACAGCGGGCCAGAACTGACACCCTCGGCCACCGGCCCCGACCCTGGCCCCGGCCCTGCCCCGGATCCGGGGAGCAGCCCCACCGGCCAGGTGTGCACCGGCTCCCCGATGTGCATCAGCTCGCAGTACCGCCGGGTGGTGGCGGCGAGCGCCGCCTCCCGCCCCAGCCCGGAGGCCAGCGCCCGGTGGTACGTCGCCACCTGCCAGGACGCGCCGTTGACCCGCGCTCGGCAGCGGCCTTCGATGACCCCGAGGTAGGCGTCGCGGTCGGCGGGCTCGACACCCCACGCGTCGAGCCCGGCCGCGGCCAGCGGCAGCAGTTCCTCCCGTACGAGATCCACGGCAGCCATCCGTACGGTGCCGCCGCCCCGGCCGGCGCGCGGCCACTCGAACTCGGCGTCGATGCCATGACGGCACGCGGCGTCGAAGTTAGCCGCCGCCGTCTCGAACGGCAGCCGGGTCCACACCGGACGCGCGTCCTCGGCCAGGGCCCGCACGGCGCCGTAGTAGAAGGCGGCGTTGGCGATCACATCGGTGACCGTGGGCCCCGCGGGCAACACCCGGTTCTCCACCCGCAGATGCGGTACGCCGTCCGCGACGCCGTACACCGGACGGTTCCACCGGTACACGGTGCCGTTGTGCAGCACCAGCTCGGCCAGCCGCGGCACGCCGCCACCGTCGATGACCCGCAGCACGTCCTCGTCGTCGCAGAGGGACAACAGGGGCGGGAAGTAACGCAGATTCTCCTCGAACAGTTCGTACGCGGAACTGATCCACCGCTCGCCGAACCAGGTGCGCGGCCGCACTCCCTGTGCCTGGAGCTCCGGCGGCCGCGTGTCGGTGGACTGCAGAAACAGCGGCGGCCGCGACTCACGCCACAGCTCTCGCCCGAACAGGAACGGCGCGTTGGCGCCGACGGCTATCTGGGCCGCGGCGAGCGCCTGCGCGGCGTTCCACACGTCGGCGAACCGCGCCGGAGTCACCTGAAGGTGCAGCTGCACGGAGGTGCACGCCGCTTCGGGCGCGATCGACGTAGAGGTGCAGGTCAGCCTCTCCACGCCCTCGATGTCGAGGGTGAACTCCTCGCCGCGCGCGGCCACGATCTGGTCGTTGAGCAGGGCGTAGCGGTCGACGTCGGAGAGGTTGGCGGAGACCAGGTCCTGCCGGGTGAGAGTCGGCAGAATACCGATCATCGCGATACCGGCGGCCACCTCACCGGACTTGCGGTGCGCATAGGCGAGTCCGGTACGCAACTCCTCGGTGAGCTGGTCGAGTACCCGCCCGCCCAGCCGGTGCGGAGCGATATTCACTTCCAGGTTGAACATTCCGAGTTCGGTCTGGAAATCACGGCTCGCGATGCGCTCCAGAACCTCGGCATTCATCATCCTCGGCATCCCGTCAGGGCCGACGAGATTCAGTTCTATCTCCAGCCCCACCAGATTCCTTGGCCGGTCGAACTTCTGCTCCTCCAACAGCCTCCGCAACCCCGCCAGACACTGCTGGAGTCTTCTGCGGTACCGCTGCCGATCGGACAGGTCGCTCACGCCTGCCACGACCTTCTCCCCCATCGGAGCGTCCTTCCTCGATTGGGCAACCCACGCCACGGCCGGTGCGTCAGGGGATGATGCCCAGCCGATGTGATCAATAACGCCCCGTGCCCGACCGCTGAGGAGTAGGCTCGAACCCGTCGCCGCCAGGCACATTTACACGGCATACGGCACGGCACACGGCAGTACGCGGATTCGCCGGACGCGGGAACCAGCACAATATGCCGACCAGAATCGGCCGACCACCCACGCGAGATAAGCCGAGGCCACCGCGTCAACGACGTCAAGAACCGGGATCAATGCCGCAATTGAGCGGAAGAATTCGACCGGATGACGCCTTGTCAACTCCAGTGGGACCGTTCGACGAAACACGACCTGAACACACGTCGTATAAACTCCGCAGACGAGGCAGAGAGTTGGCGCAGACGGACCGAAGCTCCCGCCCCCTCCCGCCCTCTCTGGCCCCAAGAGCTGACAGCGTCGTCCGCGTCTGCCCCCTGTTTCACCCGGCCTGTCGAAGTGAGAGGCACCCACCATGCCGCTGCATGTCCCCCCGGCTCCCGCGCCCGCCCTGCGCAGCGTCCTCGCGGCACTCGGTTCCCCCACCGCCGTCCGCGAGGCGCGCACCCCGTCCCTGCGCTCCGCCCAGGGACCCGCCCACCCCGAGCTCCCCCTTCCTGTCCATGTACTCGACCGGGTCACCCCGCTCGACGGCCCGCCCCGCACCCGGCTGGCCGGCTGGCGCTTCCTGATCCGGTGCGGCGACCGCGCCGTCGCCGCGGGCGACACCCGGCTGACCCCGGACGGCTGGGCCTTCTCCCACTTCTTCGAAGGCCCGTACATCGCCGCGACCCAGCGTGCCCTGCGGCAGGCGGAGGCCATGCCCGGCCACTACCAGCCGCGGCTGCTGTCCGTCCCCGAGCTCTATATGCTCACCCTGTGGCTGCACGGCGACACCGACAGCGACTGCGCGGGCGGCCCTCTGGCCCCCGCTGACCTGCTGGTGCCCATCGCTCCCGCCCCGCCGGGGATCGCCGCCCATCTCCCGCACCGCGTCGCGGACCTGCTGCCCACCCTCACCCACCGCCTGCGGCCCGCGCCCCTGCTCGGCTCACCCGCCTGACACACCCACCACGCGCGCCCCGCGGCCCACCCGGTCGCGGGGCGCTCCGCTGTCCGCCCCATCCGGACTAGTCCCATCCGGCCCCCTCTAACCACCCAGTGGTGCAGTGAAGTTGGGCTGAACCGTCCGCACGGGTGATGCGTCCTCTCTCAGTGAGGGGAGCTGCCGCGAAATCCCTGCGGAATCTCTCCCGTAGGGGAACACTGGAATCAGACCGACATCAACGGGGGTCGGAATGAACACCGCATCGAACCGCGGGACACGCAGCACCACGACGACGCAGCGAAAGAACACCTCCATGTGCCAGCACCAGCCACCCTGCCCGACAGCCGACTCAGCCGACCGGGAGGCAGCGGCCCTTGTGGCCCACCACCCCGAACAGGGCTGGAGCCTGCTGTGCAACGGCGTCCTGTTCTTCGAGGACACCGGGGAGCTGCTGCCGAACGGGCAGATCATCGCCCCGCACCGACCGCTGGGCACCGAGGGGGTCGCGCGCGCCGCGTAGCACGAGACAACCACGCATCACGACACAACAGAACAGAGCACGGAACAGAACAGAGCAGAACAGAGCTCACCAGAAACGAGGGGCCGGCCCGGAGGAAACCTCCGAACCGGCCCCGACGCATGACCGCCGCCGCTCAGTCGTCGTACGCGTCCATCGGCGGGCAGGAGCACACCAGATTGCGGTCGCCGTACGCCTGGTCGATCCGGCGCACCGGCGGCCAGTACTTGTCCGCGGCCTCGACACCAGCCGGGAAGACGGCCTCCGTACGCGCGTACGCGTGCTCCCACTCGCCCGCGAGCACCGCCGCCGTGTGCGGAGCGTTCCGCAGCGGGTTGTCGTCCGTCGGCCACGCGCCCGAGCCGACCTTCTCGATCTCGGCGCGGATCGCGATCATCGCCTCACAGAACCGGTCGATCTCACCGAGGTCCTCGCTCTCGGTCGGCTCGATCATCAGCGTCCCCGCCACCGGGAAGGACATCGTCGGCGCGTGGAAGCCGTAGTCGATGAGCCGCTTGGCGACGTCGTCCACGGTCACACCGGTCGCCTTGGTCAGTGGCCGCAGGTCGATGATGCACTCGTGCGCGACCAGACCGCCGGGGCCGGTGTAGAGCACCGGGTAGTGCGGCTCCAGGCGCTTGGCGATGTAGTTGGCCCCGAGCACCGCGACCTGGGTGGCGCGCTTGAGTCCCTCGCCGCCCATGAGGCGTACGTACGCCCAGGAGATCGGCAGGATGCCAGCGGAGCCCCACGGGGCCGCGGAGATCGGGCCGACACCGGTTTCCGGACCGGCCTCGGGCTGCAGCGGGTGGTTCGGCAGGTACGGAGCCAGGTGCGCCCGCACGCCGACCGGGCCGACGCCGGGGCCGCCGCCGCCGTGCGGGATGCAGAACGTCTTGTGCAGGTTGAGGTGCGAGACGTCGCCACCGAAGCGACCCGGCTGGGCGAGGCCCACCAGGGCGTTCAGGTTGGCGCCGTCGACGTAGACCTGGCCACCGGCGTCGTGCACCGTGGCGCAGATGTCCGCGACATGCTCCTCGAACACGCCGTGCGTCGACGGGTACGTGATCATGAGGACGGCCAGCTCGTCGCGGTACTGCTCGATCTTGGCGCGCAGGTCCTCGACGTCGATCTCGCCGTCGTCGGCGGTCTTCACCACGACGACCTTCATCCCGGCCATCACGGCGCTGGCGGCGTTGGTGCCATGCGCGGACGACGGGATGAGGCAGACGGTGCGCTGGGTGTCGCCGTTGGCCCGGTGGTAGCCGCGTACCGCCAGCAGGCCCGCGAGCTCGCCCTGCGAACCGGCGTTGGGCTGCAACGACACCTTGTCGTAGCCGGTGACGGCGGCGAGCTGCTCCTCCAGCTCACGGATCAGCGTGAGATAGCCCTGCGCCTGCTCGCCGGGGGCGAAGGGGTGCAACGCACCGAACTCCGGCCAGGTGACGGCCTCCATCTCGGTCGTGGCGTTGAGCTTCATCGTGCAGGAGCCCAGCGGGATCATGCCGCGGTCGAGTGCGTAGTCCCGGTCGGCCAGCCTGCGCAGGTAGCGCAGCATCGCGGTCTCGGAGCGGTACTGGTGGAAGACCGGGTGAGTCAGATACGCGTCGGCGCGCAGCAGCGCGTCGGGCAGCGCGTCGGCGGCCGTCTCGTCGAGCGCCTCGATGTCGGCGTCGACGCCGAAGGCCGCCCACACGGCTGCCAGCTGCGTCCGCGTGGTGGTCTCGTCGCAGGCGATCGAGACGTGGTCGCCGTCCACCAGGCACAGGTTCACGCCGCCTTCGCGGGCCGCGGCGACGATGTCGGCGGCCTTGCCCTCAGCGCGCACCGTCACGGTGTCGAAGAACGCGCCGTGGACGACCTCGGCGCCGCCCGCCGTCAGGCCCGCGGCGAGTATCGCGGCGTAGCGGTGCGTGCGGCGGGCGATGTCCTTCAGGCCCTGGGGGCCGTGGTAGACCGCGTACAGCCCGGCCATGACGGCGAGCAGCACCTGAGCGGTGCAGATGTTGCTGGTCGCCTTCTCCCGGCGAATGTGCTGCTCGCGGGTCTGCAGCGCGAGGCGGTAGGCCTTGTTGCCGTCCGCGTCGACGGAGACGCCGACGAGCCGTCCCGGCAGGCTGCGCGCGAACTTCTCGCGTACGGCCATGTAACCGGCGTGCGGCCCACCGAAGCCCATCGGGACACCGAAGCGCTGGGTTGTACCGACCGCGATGTCCGCGCCGAGCTCACCGGGCGCGGTGAGCAGCGTCAACGCCAGCAGGTCGGCGGCGACGGTGACGATCGCGCCCAGATCATGGGCCTCGTCGATGACGGGCTTCAGGTCCCGTACGGCACCCGAGGCGCCCGGGTACTGCAGCAGCACACCGAACACACCGCGCTCGGCCACCTCAGCGGGAATCCCCTGCGACAGGTCCGCGACCACGACCTCGACACCGGTCGGCTCGGCACGGGTCTGGATCACCGCGATCGTCTGCGGCAGCGCGTCCGCGTCGATCAGGAAGACGCCCTGCTTGACCTTGCCGACCCTGCGGGACAGCGCCATGGCCTCGGCCGCGGCGGTGCCCTCATCGAGCAGCGAGGCCCCGGACGTGGGCAGTCCGGTCAGCTCGGCGACCACGGTCTGGAAGTTCAGCAGCGCCTCAAGGCGCCCCTGGGAGATCTCCGGCTGATACGGCGTGTACGCGGTGTACCACGCCGGGTTCTCCATGACGTTACGCAGAATCACGGGCGGCGTGAACGTTCCGTAGTAGCCGAGGCCGATCATCGGCGCGAGCACGTCGTTGCGGTCCGCGAGGGAGCGCAGCTCGGCCAGGACTTCCGGCTCGGTGCGCCCTGCGGGCAGGTTCAGCGCCTCGGCGGACTTGATGACCTCCGGCACCGCGGCCGCGGTCAGCTCGTCGAGTGAGCCGTAACCGACCTGGGCGAGCATCTTCGCCTGGGCCCCGGCGTCCGGCCCTATGTGGCGTTGCTCGAAGGGGATGCCACGTTCCAGCTGGGAGAGCGGAATACGGTTGGCGGTCATACGGAGGCCTCCTGGTCACTACGACCTGCGAGAGGTACCACGGCGCGGGTACCCGGACGGCCTCCCCCTCTGTCATCTCAACCTGAGAGCTTCACCGGTCCGCGCTACGCGGGCCAGCTTTCACCGTCGGTGAGAGCGGATGCCGTCGACGCCCGCCCTGCTTTCCAGAGTGACCTCGTCCGTGCGGTACAGGGGCCTGAGAGATTCCGGGGAGGAGTTGCTCCTTCGGCGCCTCCGGCGGTAGCCGGAGAGCTCTCCCGCACGGGGTCAGCAGCCGTCTGCCAGCCTACCAGCGCGGACACCTGGCAGCCGGGTGCCCAACGACAGGCAGCATGGTCCCGAGTGGCCGCCTCCCGCATTCTGCTCTTTTGTAGACTTTACGGATGGGTTGCGACCTCTTGGAGGGACCGTGCAGACCGATATCGATCCGCGGAGCCTGATCGGCCGCAAGGCGTACGACCGGCACGGCAGCAGGCTCGGCACGGTGGACGAGGTCTACCTCGATGACGCCACCGGTTCACCCGAGTGGGCGGCCATCCGCACCGGCCTGTTCAGCAGGGACGCCTTCGTCCCCCTGGAACCCAGCGAAGTGGTCGAGGGCACCTTGCGCGTCCCGTACGAGCGCGCACTGATCAAGGACGCCCCCGACTTCGGAGTCGGCCGCCATCTCTCACCCGAGCAGGAGCTGCAGCTCTACCACCACTACGGACTCGACGTCACGCCACCCGACGAGATATCGCCGGAGTCCCCGGCGCCCGACCGCGACTTCGGCCAGATCGCCGGCTCCGACGAATCCTGACCAGCGGGTTCGGGGACGAGCGGCAGCGCTTGCCCCGGTTCGAGCGCGGGGTCGTCGGTCCGGAAGGTACGCACCCGGCCCGGCCCGGACGCGGGAGTCTCGAACCGCACCGTCACGCGCCCGAGCCCACTGCCCTGCACCCACCCCGCTCCGTACTCGGCATGCCGCACATCGTGCCCGGCCAGCCACCGCCGCTCCGCCGCCACGCCCTCCCCCCGCGCGTCCTCCGCCCCCTCTCCCGCTTCCTCCGCCGCTTCCACCCCTCCCGCCTCACCCGGCGACGCCGCCTCCACCGCCACCCGCGGCTCCCCCTCCGATGCCAACCCCTCCTGCGCTTCTTGGGCCTCCTGGGCCTCCTGGGCCTGTTGTGCTTGCGCCTGCGCGAAGAGGTCCTCCTGCGTGAAGTCGGCCAGACCCGTGACCCCCACCCCCAGCAGCCGCACCCCGCCCGTCGTGTCCACAGCCTCCAGCAGCCTGCCCGCGGCTTCCTGGATCACCACCGGGTCGTCCGTGGGCCCCCGGAGCGTCTCGGATCTGGTCAGCGTCGAGAAGTCATAGCGGCGCACCTTCAGCACGACGGTCCGCCCGGAGTGCCCGGACCCGCGCAACCGCCGCACACACCGCTCGGCGAGCCGCGCCACCTCGATCCGCACCCGCACCCGGTCGTGGATGTCCACGTCGTAGGTGTCCTCGACGGACACCGACTTGGTGTCCCGCTCGGCCACCACGGGCCGCTCGTCGTGCGCCAGGGCCATCGCGTACAGCTGCCCGCCGTGCGCCTTGCCCAGCAGCCGTACGAGCTCATCCGCCCCGGCTTCGGCGATGTCCTCGACGGTGGTGATCCCGGCCCGCCGCAGATGGTCCCCGGTCACCGGCCCCACCCCCGGCAGCGTGCGCACCGGCAGCGGCCCGAGCAACGCGCGCTCCGTACCCGGTGTGATGAGCACCAGACCGTCCGGCTTGGCTCGCTCTGACGCGATCTTGGCCAGCATCTTGGAGGCGGCGAGCCCCACCGAACCGGTCAGGCCCGTGACCGCCCGTATGTCCGCGCGCAGCCGCTCCCCCACCGCCCGCGCCGATACCTCGTCCCAGGCCACCCCACCCGCCTCGAGGTCGACGAAGGCCTCGTCCAGGCTCAGCGGCTCGACCAGCGGTGAGAGTCCGTGCAGCAGCCGCATGACCTGCTCGCTGATGCCGCGGTACACCTCGAAGCGGGGCACCAGATACGCCGCGTTCGGCGCCAGCCTGCGGGCCTGCCCCATCGGCATCGCCGAGTGCACCCCGAAGCGCCGTGCTTCGTACGAGGCCGTGGCGACCACCCCGCGCGGCCCGAGCCCGCCCACGATCACGGCCTTGCCGCGCAGGCTCGGCTTCGCCGCCTGCTCGGCGGCGGCGAAGAACGCATCCATATCCAGATGCAGAACGGTGGGCGCTGATCTCACACCTCTGATGCTGCCCTACGCCACTGACAACGCGGCGCCAGACAACGCGGCGCCTGGCAAAGCGGCGCCTGAACAGCGCCCCGTCTGACAGCGCGGCGCCGCCAGGTGTCAGCCCGCGCGGTTGCGGCGCTGTGCCAGCTCGTCGGTGGGGTTGTGGCCGATGAGTGTCTCGCCCGTGTCCACGCGCTCACCGTGCAGCTGCGACAGCGCCGCCTCGACATCACGCCAGACGACGCCCACGGCGATCCCGAAGATTCCTTGGCCACCCTGGAGAAGATCCACGACCTCGTCGGGCGACGAGCACTCGTAGACGGTCGCGCCGTCGCACATCAGGGTCATCCGCTCCAGATCCGCTGACCCGCGGTCACGCAGGTGCTGGACCGTCGTCCGGATGTTCTGGAGGGACACTCCGGTGTCCAGGAAGCGCTTCACGATCTTCAGGACAACGACGTCCCGGAAGCCGTAGAGGCGCTGGGTCCCCGATCCGCTCGCCGGCCGGACGCTCGGCTCGACCAGGCCCGTACGCGCCCAGTAGTCCAGCTGCCGGTACGTGATCCCGGCCGCCGCGCATGCTGTCGGCCCCCGGTAACCCACCTCATCGGACGTCGCGCCGCCGCTCCCCGCCACCACCGTCGGCCGCTGCGCGGAGTAACTCGCCGCACCGCTGTGGAGCGGATACGGACCGCCAGCCGCCGTACCGTCGCCGCTGCTTCTCACGCCGACCTCCGTCCTTGACCTGCCTACACGAAGGTAGGGAGTACCCAGGGACGCGTCAACGAACGCCACACTCGGCACGCCGAGTGATAATCACCCCGAGAGTGGTTTCCCCCGCCCCCCTGCGGGGAAAGGCTAGCCGAATGGTCCGGCTCAGCGCCGGACCACCGCACCGACTGGCTGAAACAGCTCACTGACTGTTCGTACCGAAATCCTCGGGCGAGATCTGGTCGAGGAACTCCCGGAACTTCTCCACCTCGTCCTCCTGCTCGTCCGGGATGGCGATCCCCGCATCGTCGAGCACCCCGTCGCTGCCATAGATGGGCGTACCGGTGCGCAAGGCCAGCGCTATGGCGTCCGAGGGACGCGCGCTGACCTCGACTCCGCTGGCGAACACCAGTTCCGCGTAGAAGACACCCTCTCGCAGATCTGTGATCCGTACTTCGGTCAGCTCCTGGCCAACAGCCTCCAGCACGTCCTTGAACAGGTCGTGCGTCAGCGGACGGGCGGGCGCCATGCCCTGCTGGGCAAAGGCGATCGCGGTCGCCTCCCCTGGCCCAATCCAGATGGGGAGGTACCGATCGCCTCCCACTTCACGCAGGAGCACGATCGGTTGGTTGGAGGGCATTTCGACCCGGACACCGACAACGTCGAGCTCATTCACACAGCAACCCTAGGACGTGCCTGGCAGGTTTGGGTAGTCGAGCACGTTTCCCGTCAGTAGGGACGGCCTCTGAGCGCGGTCTGTACGAGCGCCGTGTGCAGCCTGCCGGTGAGGTCGGCGAGCTCCTGGACGCGCGCCTCCGCATGGGCTCTGGTCTGCGGATTACGATGCTGGCGCAGCGGCGACACCACCTGGTCGACCAGTCCCGCCTCTCGCTCGGCGGAGCCTTTCATGGCCCGTAGGTGCCGTGGTTCGATACCGAAACTTCCGAGCTCCGCGACGAGCCTGGCGATCTCCACTGCCTCGACGCGGTATCCGTCGTCGGATGCGGGCGTGATGAGGCCGTACGCCTCCCACTCGTCCAGTTCCCGCTCACTGACCTGCGCCGCCGCCAGCAGCTCGGCGCGGCCGACACTGGCCACCACCGGCTCCCCGTCCCCGCGGGCCTCCTCCTCAGAGGCGAACGGCACCCCCTGCTGCCCCGCGGTGGGCAGCAGTGCCTCTTCTCCGCGCTCCAGGGCGTCCAGGTGCTCCCGGATCACCTTCAGCGGCAGATAGTGGTCCCGCTGCATACGCAGCACCTGAGCGAGCCGCTCAACGTCCTCAGGGCTGAACTTGCGATACCCCGACGGTGTGCGCTGCGGCTCGACCAGCCCCTCGGACTCCAGGAAGCGAATCTTGGAGATGGACACCTCGGGGAATTCGTCGCGCAGCAGGTTCAGCACCGTGCCGATGCTCACCAGTCGACCGTCCGCCGTGGCGGCGCCATCTCCGGCACCGCCACTCGATGTGTCAAGCATGGGCCTCCCCTGAGGGTCCCCCGGACGTCGTCCGGGGAGGTCAGATGCCCGGCTGGCTCGCGTAGAAGACCAGCCGGTACTTGCCGATCTGCACCTCGTCGCCGTTGGACAGCGCGACCGAGTCGATCCGCTCGCGATTCACGTACGTGCCGTTGAGGCTGCCGACATCGGCGACGGTGAAGACACCGTCCGCCCCACGACGGAACTCCACATGGCGGCGCGACACCGTCACGTCGTCCAGGAAGATGTCACTCTGCGGGTGACGCCCCGCGGTGGTCAGGTCCCCGTCGAGCAGGAACCGGCTGCCGGAGTTGGGGCCGCGGCGGACTACCAGTAGCGCGGAGCCGAGCGGCAGCGCGTCGACGGCGGCCTGGGCCTCTGGCGAGAGGGCCGGGATCGGCGTCTGTCCGGTGGCCTCCGCCTCATAGGCCTCAAGGCCGGAGATGGAGATCGTCGACGTCGTCTCCGAGGGCCGCTCAGCCGCCACTCCAGGGCGCAGCGGCGCCCCGCAGTTCGAGCAGAACCGGCTGGCCTCGGCGTTACGGTTTCCGCACCTCGTACACACCAAGGCGGACATGGCTGGATCCTCCTGCCGCGGCTGCCCCGCGGGGGCATGGGATGCGTAAGGGTCGGAGGTCAACCCTCCACCCGTACTTGAGGGTGACGGTCCTCCGGAACCTATGCGGCCGGATGCGGCAGGGTCAACAGAAGACTCACCCTGACCGCCCGAAATGCCACCGCCTGGCCCAGTGACCTCATCGCGGAAGAGCGGACGCTCCGCGCCCTGCTCATCGGCCTCTCCCTGCCGGGGGGCGCGGTGCCGGGCGGCGTTGTTGGCGCCGTCCTCGCGCGAGCTCTTGCCGAACAACTTCGCAAACAACTTCACGGGCGATTCCCCTTGACCGAAACAGACCCGCCCGTGGGGCAGGACGAACCCTGACTACGCACACCGGTCGACCCGGACATCTTCACAACGTCCGCATCCACCAGACAGTTTCCACCACGCGACACTCTTCTGGTGCGCCGACCCCCCGCAACGTCTCGCGCTCGACTCACCGCCCCTGCCCCGCCCCGCCTCATGGGGAAGACGACCGAGCGTAGTCAGGACGATTCGCCCGTCGCAAGGCATCTACGACGATCTTGTCCTCGCGTGCCACAGAGACCGTGGCCTGCTCCTTCTGCAGCGTCTGCACCACACCTCCCGGAATCTTCAACGCCGGCTCGATGTCCTCGGGCTTGCCGATGACCTTGAAACGATACGGCGCACTGATCTTGCGGCCGTCGACACGTACCCCGTCGTCCCCGTCCGCGAGGTAGGTACCGGCCACCACCCTGACGTCGTTGATCTGGATCGCCTCCGCACCGGCCGCCCGCAGCTCCTGAATGGCGTCGAGGAGGGCGTCCGCCTCCACCGCGCCCGCGGCGTCGGAGATGGTGAGGGTGATGCCGGGGCCCTGTGCCGCGACCGTGCCCGCCAGCACGCCAAGCTGCCGCTCCTTCTCAGCCGTCTGCTTACGCGCCTCCTCGGCCTGGTCCGAGCTGTTCTCCAGCTCGGTGCGCTGACCGCTGAGACGCTGCTTCTCGTCTTCAAGACGCTGGGTGCGGTTGTCCAGTTCATCGAGGATGCGGACAAGATCCTCCTGCCGCGCGCCCCGCAGCGCGCTGCTTTCACTGTTCGAGCGCACCTGGATGGCCAGACCAAGCCCGAGCACGAACAGCAGGAGCGCCACGATGAGTTGCGCCCGGGACACCCTCGGCGGCCAGAGACCCTTCAGGAGCCGCTGGCGGCCAGTGAGCTGCTCGGCGGGCTCGCTGCCGCCCGTCTCCTCCTGCGCGGCTGGTTCTTCGCTGCTCATCGCCCTCACGCCCGGAAGACATGCCGACGGATCGCCGCGGCGTTGGAGAAGATCCGGATGCCGAGCACCACCACCACGCCTGTGGACAACTGTGCGCCGACACCCAGTTGGTCGCCCAGGAACACGATGAGCGCGGCCACCACGACGTTGGAGAGGAAGGACACGACGAAGACCTTGTCGTCGAAGATCCCGTCCAGCATGGCCCGCAGACCGCCGAAGACGGCGTCCAGCGCCGCGACCACGGCGATCGGAAGATAGGGCACGACCACCGCGGGAACCTCGGGCCGGACCAAAAGTCCGGCCACGACTCCCGCGATGAGGCCCAGTACGGCGATCACGATGTGCTCTTCCCTGCTTTCGGCTCTGCGTTACGTACGATCAGGCTGGGCGCGGCGGGCAGCCGTACTTCCTTCTCGACACCAAGCCGGAACCTGATCCCGAAGTTCCCCTTCAACGCCTGCAGATAGAACCCGTCGGCGCTCTCGCGGAACGCGCTGCTCACCTGCTGCCCGTCCCCGATCGCGAGCACGGTGTACGGCGGCACCAGCGGCTTGTTGTCCACCAGTATCGCGTCACCGGCCGCCCTGATCGCGGAGAGGGCCGTCAGCCGCTGCCCGTTGATGGAGATGGCTTCCGCGCCCGACTGCCACAGCCCGTTCACGACCCGCTGCATATCGCGGTCGCGCACTCGGCCGGTGTCGGCGAAGCCGCTACCCGCCCGCGGCCCGTCGCCGCCCTGGTCGGCCTCCTCGGCGTCGTCCACCACGAGTTTCACTCCGGGCCCCTGGACGGCCGTGGCGCCGGACAGCAGGGCCACCAGCTCACCCTGGTCGCCGCCGTGCGCCTTGAGGGCTTCCCGCTGCCGCTTGCCCACATCGGCACGGAGCGTGTCGATGTCGTCCTCGATGCGGTCCGCCCGCGCGGTCTCCCGCTCAATGCGGTCGATCAGTTCCTGCCGATCCCTGGCGGCCTCCGGTGCCGTGACCTGAGCCTGCACCGCCGCCACCGTCACCACGAGACCAGCCAGCGCGAGGCCCACCGCGAGCCAGACCTTGGCGCGTAGCGTGGGCGGCAGCCCACCCTCGCCCAGGGCCTGCTTACGCGCCGCCGCCTCGGCGTAGCCTTCGTCGAGGCTATGGTCCATGACGTTGGTCAGCAGCGACATCGAAGCGTCGAGACGCGCGGGCGGCGAGGCGGTGCTCCGATCCGGGTGCTGCTGCGGCATGCCGCACATCGTCGCACGTCGAGGCCCATACCTCCGAATGGCCCATCCGTGCGCCGGGCAGCGGCTCCAGGGCCGCTACCCGGCAGCGTACGACGTCAGCTCCCGGCGCTGTCCACCACGACCGACCACTCGTCGAGCAGCGCCTGCGCGGACGTGTCGTCGGGCCCTTCCGCCCACAGATGAGTGACGGCCTCCGCCGGGTCAGGCAGCACCATCACCCAGCGCCCGTCAGCCTCCACCACCCGTACACCGTCGGTGGTGTCCACCGACCGCTCCCCCGCCGCCTCCACGACCCGCCGCATGACGAGCCCCTTCACCGCCCAGGGCGTCGCCAGGTCCCTGCGCAGCACATGGGCGCGCGGGATACGGGCGTCGATCTGGCTGAGTGTGAGCTGCGTACGGGCCACCAGCCCGATGAGCCGCACGAAGGCGGCCGCGCCGTCGAAGACACTGCTGAACTCGGGGATGATGAACCCGCCGCGCCCGTCGCCCCCGAAGATCGTCGAATCGCCGCGCCCCACCCGGGTCAGATCATCCGGCGACGTCGTCGTCCACTCGACCTGCGTCCCGTGATACGCCGCCACCTGCTCAGCGACGCGCGTCGTCGTCACCGGCAGCGCCACCCGCCCACTGCGCCGCTCCGCGGCGACGAGGTCGAGCATCACCAGTAGCGCGCGGTCATCCTCAACGATCCGTCCCTTCTCATCGACCAGCGACAGCCGCTCCCCCACCGGGTCGAAGCGCACGCCGAACGCCGCCCGCGCCGAGGCCACCATCTCCCCAAGCCGCACCAGCCCCGCGCGCCGCGCGTCAGCCGTCTCGGTGGGCCGCGCCTCGTCCAGTCCGGGATTCATCGTCAGCGCCTCGACACCGAGCCGCCCCAGCAGGCTCGGCAGGACCAGACCGGCGCTGCCGTTCGAGGCGTCGACGACCACCTTGAGCCCGGATTCCTGGACCCCCGCGGTGTCCACGTTCCGCAGCAGCGAGCCGGTGTACGAGTCGAAGACGCTGGACGGGAAATGCAGGTCCCCGATCTCCCCGGGGAACGCCCGCCGGTACTCCTGCCGCGCGTACACCCGGTCCAGCTTCCGCTGTCCCGCCTGCGAGAGGTCGGCTCCGCTCCCGTCGAAGAACATGATGTCCACGGAGTCCGGCACCCCGGGAGTCGTACGGATCATGATCCCGCCCGCACTACCGCGCGCCGTCTGCTGCCTGGCCACCGGCAGGGGGACGTTCTCCAGGTCCCGTACGTCGATCGCACTGGTCTGCAGCGCCGAGATGACCGCCCGCTTCAGTGCCCGCGCGCCACGCGAGTGGTCTCGCGCCGTAGTGACGGTCGCCCCCTTCTTCAGGGTCGTCGCATAGGCACCCGCCAGACGCACGGCGAGCTCTGGCGTGATCTCCACATTCAGGATCCCGGACACCCCGCGGGCGCCGAAGAGATGCGCCTGGCCTCTGGACTCCCAGATCACCGAGGTGTTGACGAACGCACCGGCCTCGATCGTCTTGAACGGGTAGACCCGCACATTGCCCTGGATAATCGATTCCTCACCGACGAGACACTCATCGCCGATGACCGCGCCGTCCTCGATACGCGCGGCGCGCATGATGTCCGTGTTCTTGCCGACGACGCAGCCACGCAGATTGCTGTGCTGGCCGATGTAGACGTTGTCGTGCACCACGGCCCGGTGCAGGAACGCACCGCTCTTGACCACGACGTTGGAGCCCACGACCGTGTGCTCCCTGATCTCGGCATCGGCCTCGACCTTGGCGTAGTCACCGATGTAGAGCGGCCCGCGCAGTACGGCGTCCGGATGCACCTCGGCACCTTCAGCCACCCACACACCGGGCGAAATCTCGAACCCGTCGAGCTCGACGTCGACTTTGCCCTCGAGCACGTCGGCCTGGGCCTTCACATAGCTCTCGTGTGTACCGACGTCCTCCCAGTAGCCTTCGGCGACATAGCCGTAGATCGGCTTGCCTTCCTTCATCAGCTGCGGGAAAACATCACCGGACCAGTCGACCGACACATCCGGATCGACATAGTCAAAGACCTCGGGCTCCATCACATAGATGCCGGTGTTCACCGTGTCCGAGAAGACCTGTCCCCAGGTGGGCTTCTCCAGGAACCGTTCGACCTGGCCGTCCTCGTCGACGATGGTGATCCCGAATTCCAGGGGGTTCGGCACTCGCGTAAGACATACGGTGACAAGCGCCCCCTTCTCCTTGTGGAACCTGATGAGGTCGGTGAGGTCGAAGTCAGTCAGGGCATCACCGGAAATGACGAGGAACGCGTCGTCCTTGAGTGCCTCCTCGGCGTTCTTCACGCTGCCGGCAGTGCCAAGTGGCGTCTCCTCGTTGGCATAGGTGAGCTCCATTCCGAGCTCTTCCCCGTCCCCGAAGTAGTTCTTGACGAGCGACGCCAGAAACTGGACGGTTACCACGGTCTCGTTGAGCCCATGCCGCTTGAGCAGCCGCAGCACATGCTCCATGATCGGCCGGTTCGCCACGGGAAGAAGTGGCTTGGGCATACTCGAGGTCATAGGGCGAAGGCGAGTGCCTTCACCGCCAGCCATCACAACGGCCTTCATGTCGGAAACGTCCTCCTTGAAAGAGACGACGGATTTGCCGACTTAGCCCGTCCGGCCAGCCCCGCTCAGCTCAGGTGGCGGGCCACCAGCCGCTCTTCGGCCACCGAATCGGGGGCTCAATCGGCCGTGGCGTCCGCCCGGACAAGCCGACGGACCTGAACCACGTAGAGGATTCCTGCCCACCAGTACAGCGTTGTACCCCATCCAGCGAACGCCCATCCGAAAACAGCGGCGAGTGTCGCGATCCATCCGCTTCCGTCACTGAGAAGCAGCAGCGGGAAGGCATACATCAAGTTGAAAGTGGCAGCTTTGCCCAGGAAGTTCACCTGCGGCGGCGGATAGCCATGCCGTCTGAGGATGCCCACCATCACCAGAAGCAGCAGCTCACGAGCCAACAACAGGCCCGTCAGCCAAAGAGGCAGAATCTCACGCCATGTCAGCCCGACGAGCGTGGAGAGGATGTACAGCCGGTCCGCGGCCGGATCGAGAAGTCGACCCAGACTGCTGACCTGGTTCCAGCGCCGGGCCAGCTTCCCGTCGAGATAGTCGCTGACACCACTGAACGCCAGAACGAGCAGAGCCCACAGGTCGAGGTCGGGCCCCCCGAACACCGGGCTGAGGATCAGCCACAGGAAGACCGGCACACCGACGAGGCGCGCCATGCTGAGGATGTTGGGGATGGTGAGGACCCGGTCGGTCTGAACGCGGGTCTCCTGGACCTCCACCCGGGGGCCTCCTGTGAAAAGCGACAACGGTACCCCCCGACTTTACCCGCAGCATCCATCACCAAGTACAGAGGGTGGTACGGCTACCGGTACGGGTACAAATACGGCCAGGGGACACCACGCAAAACGCAAAAAAGCCCCGGCCCCCGAGTGAAAACTCGGGGGCCGGGGCCCAAATTTAGTTCGGCGGCGTCCTACTCTCCCACAGGGTCCCCCCTGCAGTACCATCGGCGCTGTAAGGCTTAGCTTCCGGGTTCGGAATGTAACCGGGCGTTTCCCTCACGCTATGACCACCGAAACACTATGAAACTGTCAACCGCACCACGCTCTGTGACAAACGTGGGGTTGTTCGTGGTTTCAGAACCAACACAGTGGACGCGAGCAACTGAGGACAAGCCCTCGGCCTATTAGTACCAGTCACCTCCACCCGTTACCGGGCTTCCAG
>NZ_WHOM01000045.1 GCF_009739465.1 Streptomyces apocyni | reverse complement strand
AGGACTTTTTCAAAGGAACCTCGTCCCAGCCGTGATGGCTGGTAACGGGGTATCAACATATCTGGCGTTGACTTTTGGCACGCTGTTGAGTTCTCAAGGAACGGACGCTTCCTTTGTACTCACCCCGGTTTCCCTGGGCTTTCCTCCGGGCGCTTCCCTTCGGTGTTTCGTTCTTGCGTTTCCGACTCTATCAGATCCTTTTCCTGTTCCGTTTCCGGTCTGGAATTCGAATCTGCGGCGGTTGGAAGGCCGTGTTGCCTTTCGGCGTTCCACCACGCTAGCGGATTCCTTCGGCAACTCATAATCGAGTCGTGCGACATCGCAGGGGGTTCGAATTTCGGCACGCAGAATTCGACCCCGCCGAGGGGATGATCGTAGATGGTGGGTTGGCCGCTTCCGGCTGCTGTCTAAGGCAGTACCCGGGTCAAGCGGCTCGGACTACATTACGGACCTTCCGGGGGCGAGTCAAGTTGCCCGGCGGCGCGGCGTATGGGGCCGATACGGGCTCACTGTCGGGTCGTTGGCCGTCCAGAAGCGCCAGGGGTGGGTGCCGCCCTCGCCGGAGACTCCGGTGCGGGGGCCGCTGCGTACCTGGTCGGGGGGTGTGGGGGTGCCCGTGAGGATGGCGAGAGGGGAGTCGGGGCCCGCGCAGAGGTCGGCTCCGTCGAGGGTGCGGTCCACGTCCAGGGCGGTGGCGAGGCGGGCTGGGCCTTTGGCCAGTTCCTTGTCCTTGCGGGCCGATTGTCGACGGGGCCTGGCGAGGTCGGCGCCCACGGTGATCTCTCCCGCGCGAAGCAGCACTCCGCTGGCCGTTCCCTCGGCGCCGCAGACCACGTTGAGGCAGTGCCACATGCCGTACGTGAAGTAGACGTACGCGTGCCCCGGTGGGCCGAACATGACGGCGTTGCGGGCGGTTCTGCCGCGGTACGCGTGTGAGCCGGGGTCTGATGGACCGTCGTAGGCCTCGACCTCGGTGAGGCGGAGTTCGATGTGGCCATCCGGGGTGCGGCGTACGAGGATGCGGCCCAAGAGGTCGACGGCCACGTCGAGCACGGGGCGGTCGAAGAAGTCCCGGGTGAGGGGCGTACGGTCAGGGGCCGCGATCATGGCGTACGAGCCTAGTCCAACTCACGGGCGTGGCATGGGAGGAGAGCAGGGATATGGCGTTCAAGAAGCTGCTGGCGAGTCTGGGTGCCGGGGGTGCCTCGGTCGAGACGGAGCTGACCGAGGTCAACGTCGTACCGGGTGGCGTCGTTCAGGGAACGGTGCGGATTCAGGGCGGGTCGGTCGAGCAGGAGATCCAGTCGCTGTCTGTCGGCCTGCAGGCGCGGGTCGAGGTCGAGCGTGACGATCAGGAGTTCAAGCAGAACGTCGAGTTCACCAAGCTGCAGCTGGGCGGGGCCTTCACACTGCAGGCGGGCACAGTGCACTCGGTGCCGTTCGGTCTGGAGATCCCCTGGGAGACCCCGATCACGAACTTCGACCAGGTGCATCTGCCCGGGATGAACATCGGTGTGACCACCGAGCTGGCGATCGCCCGGGCCGTGGACTCGGGGGACCTGGACCCAGTGAACGTCCACCCGCTGCCCGCGCAGCAGGCGATCCTGCATGCCTTCGCCCAGCTGGGTTTCCGCTTCAAGAGCGCGGACATGGAGAAGGGGCACATCCGGGGGACGCGGCAGCGGCTGCCGTTCTACCAGGAGATCGAGTTCGTCGCGCCGTCGCAGTACCGGGGCCTGAACCAGGTGGAGTTGTCCTTCGTCGCGGACGGCGACGCGATGGATGTCGTCCTGGAGATGGACAAGAAGCCGGGGCTGTTCACCGGGGGCAGTGACTCGTTCCGGGTCTTCCAGGTCGGGCTGCACGACTTCCAGGGGACCGACTGGGCGGCGTATCTCAATCAGTGGCTTTCGGAGGTCGGCGGCAAGCGCAACTGGTTCTAGGCTCGGTGCCGCAGGCATGACCGCCGTACGTACCACCGTACTGACCGCCGTACTGGAGGATCTGACGTGACTGACAAGAGGGCCCCGCTGCCCCATGACTTCCTGCCCTCGGTGCCGTCGTTCACGGTGCTGAGCAAGGATGTGGCGCCGGGTGAGGTGCTGGGCGACGCTCAGGTGCTGTCCGGGGGGAACGTGTCGCCGCAGCTGCGCTGGGAGGGGTTCCCCGCGGAGACGAAGAGCTTCGCGGTGACCTGCTTCGACCCGGACGCTCCTACCGGGAGCGGGTTCTGGCACTGGGTGCTGTTCGACCTTCCCGCTTCGGTCACCGAGTTGCCGTCGGGGGCGGGCAGCGGGAAGTTCGAGGGGCTGCCAGCGGGCGCGGTCCACGCGCGCAACGACTACGGGACGAGGGACTTCGGGGGTGCGGCCCCGCCTCCGGGTGACGGCCCGCACCGCTATGTGTTCACGGTGTACGCGGTGGACCAGGAGAATCTGGGGCCCGACGCGGACGCCTCGCCCGCCGCTGTGGGGTTCAACCTGAGGTTCCACACGCTGGCCCGTGCGCAGCTGGTCGGCGAGTACACGGCTCCTGGCGGTAGCTGACCGTTCAGCCGCTGTTTGCCCGCCCCTGGTCATGGAAGTGATCAGGGGCGGGCATTTTTATTGCGTTGTCCACGACGGCGCACCCGGCCAGAGTTGATCCCAGTCCGCCGTGGGGTGGGCAGGTGCGCACGGGAGGGTGGGCGAGATGCGGGACACGCTGGTGCTCAACGCGAGCTTCGAGCCGCTGTCGACGGTGACGCTGCGGCGTGCCGTCGTCCTGGTGATGCAGGACAAGGCCGTCGTCGAGCAGGCCCACCCCGAACTGCGGTTGCGGGCGGCCTCGGTGGAGCTTCCGGTGCCCAGGGTGATCAGGTTGTGTCGGTTCGTCCGGGTGCCGTTCCGAAGACAGGCGCCGTGGACGCGGCGTGGGGTGTTGGTGCGGGACGGTCACCGGTGTGCGTACTGCGGCCGGCGGGCCAGCACGGTGGACCATGTGGTGCCGCGCTCGCAGGGCGGTGCGGACTCCTGGTTGAACACGGTGGCCTCGTGCTCGGTGGACAATCACCGCAAAGCGGACCGGACGCCCGAGCAGGCGGGGATGCCGCTGCTGTTCCAGCCGTTCATCCCTACGCCGGGTGACGCGATGCTGCTCGCGCTCGCGGCCGACGACCGGTCCGCGCTGCCGGACTGGCTGGCCCAGCCTGCCGCCGCGTAGCCCCAGGTCTCGGCCTCGGCCTCGGTCTCGTACGCCATGAAGCCCGCCTTCTTCTGAGGGCGGGCTTCACGGCGTACAGGCTCTCAGTCGAGCGGGGGTTGTTCGCGGCGTTCCACGCTGGACTTGGCGGAGCCGCCGCCGGAGCCGCCCGAACCGCCGCCCATCGGGCCGAAGTTGCCAAGCGCGCCGCCAAGGCCCTTCAGGGCGTCGCCGATCTCGCTGGGCACGATCCAGAGCTTGTTGGCGTCGCCTTCGGCGATCTTCGGGAGCATCTGGAGGTACTGGTAGGAGAGGAGTTTCTGGTCCGGGTCGCCGGCGTGGATGGACTCGAAGACCGTACGGATGGCCTGGGCCTCGCCCTCGGCGCGCAGGGCGGCGGCCTTGGCGTCACCCTCGGCGCGCAGGATCGAGGACTGCTTCTCACCTTCGGCGCGCAGGATCTCCGACTGGCGGACACCTTCGGCCTGGAGGATCGCGGCGCGCTTGTCACGGTCGGCGCGCATCTGCTTCTCCATCGAGTCCTGGATGGAGGTCGGCGGTTCGATGGCCTTGAGCTCGACGCGGTTGACGCGGATGCCCCACTTGCCGGTGGCCTCGTCGAGTACTCCGCGCAGGGCGGCGTTGATCTCCTCGCGGGAGGTCAGGGTCCGCTCCAGGTCCATGCCACCGATGATGTTGCGCAGGGTGGTGACGGTGAGCTGCTCGATCGCCTGGATGTAGCTGGCGACCTCGTAGGTCGCCGCGCGGGCCTCGGTCACCTGGTAGTAGATGACGGTGTCGATGTTGACCACCAGGTTGTCCTGCGTGATCACCGGCTGCGGCGGGAACGGAACGACCTGCTCCCGGAGGTCGACGCGGTTGCGGACCGTGTCGATGAACGGGACGACGATGTTCAGTCCGGCGTTGAGTGTGCGGGTGTAGCGGCCGAAGCGCTCGACGATGGCGGCGCTGGCCTGTGGAATCACCTGGACCGTCTTGATCAGGGCGATGAAGACCAACACCACCAGGATGACTAGGACGATGATGATCGGTTGCATCGCACTCCCCGTGCCCTTCGAGCTCTGGAGGATCTTGATGGTCGAGTGTGTCAGACCGCCGCGTGGCGCGTAGGGGGAATCCGCCCACGCCATGGTTCGTTCGTGGTGCAATCGCGGGTCGCTGGTGGGGCGTTGGGCGGGCGTTGGTGGGTCACATGACGATCGCAGTGGCTCCGTCGATCTCAACAACGTCCACTTCCTGGCCCACTTCGTAGCTCTGGGCGGCGTCCAGGGGCCGCGCTGACCAGACCTCCCCGGCGAGCTTGACCCGGCCACCACGGCCGTCGACGCGCTCCAGGACCACGGCCTGTTTGCCTTTCAGCGCGTCTACTCCGGTGGAGGATTGGGCACTGCGCGCCTGGTGCCGGGCGGCGATCGGACGTACAACGACGATCAGCGCCACGGAAACGACGGCGAAGACGGCGACTTGAAGGACAAGTCCGCCGCCGAGGCCCGCCGTCACGGCAGCGGCGACGCCGCCCACGGCGAGCATGCCGAACTCCGGCATCGCGGTCAGTACCAGCGGGATGCCGAGCCCGAAGGCCACGACCAGCCACCACACCCATGCGTCGATGTCCACACACCCATCGTAGGCGTGCGCACTGCCCCGGGACAGTGCGCGATCAGGGTGGGTATCGCGGCCCAGCGCCCGTCCGCCGCCGGTCAGTTGATCGGCAGGCCCTGGGCCGTCCAGCGGTCGCCGTTCTGCTCGACGACGAGCGGGAGGCCGAAGCAGAGCGAGAGGTTGCGCGCGGTGAGTTCCAGCTCGATGGGGCCCGCGGCGAGGATCTTGCCCTGGCGGATCATGAGGACGTGGGTGAAGCCGGGGGCGATCTCCTCGACGTGGTGGGTGACCATCACCATCGAGGGAGCGATCGGGTCGCGGGCGAGGCGGCCCAGACGGCGCACCAGGTCCTCCCGGCCGCCGAGGTCGAGCCCGGCCGCGGGCTCGTCCAGGAGGAGGAGTTCGGGGTCGGTCATCAGGGCGCGGGCGATCATGGTGCGCTTGCGCTCGCCCTCGGAGAGGGTGCCGAAGTTCCGGTCGACGTACTCGGTCATGCCGAGGCGGTCGAGGAAGGCGCGGGCCCGCTGCTCGTCGACGGCCTCGTAGTCCTCGTGCCAGGTGGCGGTCATGCCGTACGCGGCGGTGAGGACCGTCTGGAGGACGGTCTGGCGCTTGGGCAGCTTGTCCGCCAGGGCGATACCGGCCATGCCGATGCGCGGTCGCAGTTCGAAGACGTCGACCTTGCCGAGGGTCTCACCGAGGATGGTGGCGGTGCCCTGACTCGGGAAGAGGTAGCTGGAGGCGATGTTGAGCAGCGTCGTCTTGCCCGCGCCGTTCGGGCCGAGGATGGCCCAGCGTTCCCCCTCCTTGACCGACCAGGAGACCTGGTCCACCAGAGCCCGGCCCTCGCGGACCACGGATACGTCCACCAGCTCCAGTACATCGCTCATGAGCGCGTTGTCTCCCATTGCAGTCTCGGATCTCGCGTGCGTCTGTAGACGCCGCCCCCAAGGAAAACCTACGCCACTGACCGGCCGCTCCCATCGCCAGTCCTGTCCTTAGGCTGGTGTCCATGCTCACGGAACCACGATCGGGCCGATTGGCCTCCTGGGGAAATGCCCTCATTGCGGGACTTATCTCGCCGGATGACGCGGTGCTGGCCATCGTCGGCGAGGACGCGGTGCACCGGGTCGACGGCCTGCCTGGCGAGCCGGGGCGGGTCGGGCTGTCGCTGGCGCTGGGGCGGTTGCGCGCTCTGGGGGTGTCCGGGCTGGGGGTGGCGCTGCCCGCGCCGGGGCATCCGCTGGGGCTGAGCGGCCCGCCGGAGTTCAACGCGCGGGCCCTGGAGGCCGAGGAGGCGGTGGTCTGCCACGGGGTCGCGCTGGGCCTGGTGCCCGAGGTGTACGAGGCCGGTCCCGAGGGTGATGTGCATGTGGAGGTCGTCTGGCACTGTCTGCCGGTACGGGAGGCTCCGCCGGCGGACGTGCCGTCGCTGGGCGAGGCCGAGCGTGAGCTGGCGGAGGCGCTACGGGAGGCGACCGAGGTGCTCGCGCGGCTGGATGTGGCGGGCTCAGGGCCGGTCGCTGAGGCCGCGGTCGAGGCGTACCGGGCGCGTGCCGAGAGCGGGCGTGAGCTGCTGGCTCCGGGGTATCCGGCGCGTGCCGTACGGGTGTTGGAGCTGGCGCAGCGGATGGCACTGTTGATCTCGGCGGCGCGGGAGAGCGGGCACGGTGGGGCGGTGAGCGCCTCGGAGATGGCGGCGCGGGCTCAGGCGCTGCGGCCGGTGGAGCGGACCGCGCGCCGGGCGCAGGTGGCGGCGTACAACGCGTATGTGGAGGAGCGGGAGCGCGGGGCGCGCTGAGGGGCGCGGGCGACGGGCTCGCAGACACGGGCGGGCTCTTGGAGCCTGTCTTTGGACTCGGGAACGCGACCGGCCCCCCGGCGGGTGGCCGGGGGGCCGGTCGTCACTGATCGAGGGGAAGGCGATCAGTGGTTCACGCAGTGGTTCCCGAACGCGGGGTTCAGCACGCCGACGACGTTGACGGTATTGCCGCAGGCGTTCACCGGTACGTGGACCGGGGCCTGGATCAGGTTGCCGGACGCGACGCCCGGGGACTTCACGGCCTTGCCGTGCGCCTGAGCTCCGTCGGTGGCGGAGGCCACACCGGCGCCGGCTGCGAGCAGGCCGCCCGCGACCATCGTGATGGCAGTGGCCTTCTTGAGGTTCTTCACTTTCTGGACCCTCCGTTGGTGGTCGCTGCGGCCAGCCGCCGCAGCACGCCATGGAGAACGCGTGCGGGCCGTGGAGGTTGCGCCATCCGGGGGACATCAACACGACAGTATGAATCTGTGTCCGGAAGACGACGTTCCGCTTTACCCGGCGCGGGTGTGCGCCGGAGTGCGAATCAGCCGGTCACACCGTGTCGTACGGCCCAGAGCGCGGCCTGGGTGCGGTCGGAGAGGTCCAGTTTCATGAGGATGTTGGAGACATGGGTCTTGACAGTCTTCTCGGAGAGCACCAGGGCGCGGGCGATCTCCCGGTTGGACCGGCCGTCGGCGATCAGTCCGAGCACCTCCCGCTCCCGCTCGGTCAGCGAACCGCCCCGCCCCTGAGGCCCGTTGCTCTGTTCTTGGGAGAGCAACGCGCCCGCCACCTCGGGCTGGAGCAGGATGTGCCCGGCGTGTACGGAGCGGATGGCGCCGGCGAGTGCGTCCGGATCGACGTCCTTGTAGACATACCCGGCGGCGCCGGCGCGCAGCGCGGGGACGACGGTGCGCTGCTCGGTGAAGCTGGTGACGATGAGGATCTTGGCCGGGTTGGCCAGCTCGCGGAGCTTGCGCAGCGCCTCGACGCCGTCCATCCCGGGCATCTTGACGTCCATGAGGACCACGTCAGGGCGCAGCTCCTCGGCGCGGGCGACGCCCTCCGCGCCGTCTGACGCCTCCCCCACAACCTCGATGTCGTCCTGGATCTCCAGGAACGTGCGCAGGCCGCGGCGCACCACCTGGTGGTCGTCGACCAGCAGGACCCGGATCGCGGACTTCGCGGCGGACACGGTCTCAGCCACCGGGGACCTCCATCTCGATTGTGGTGCCCTTGCCGGGCTCCGATTGCACGGCCAGCTCGCCGCCGACGCCACTGGTCCTGTCACGCATCGAGACCAGGCCGAGGTGGCGGCCCGCGCGGCGGACCGTCCGGGGCTCGAAGCCGCTGCCGTCGTCGGTGACCCGCAGCACGGCGCCCGGGCCGCGGCGTTCCAGGGTGACGCACACCCGCTCGGCGCCCGAGTGGCGCAGCGCGTTGTGCAGCGCCTCCTGGGCCACCCGCAGCATGGCCTCCTCCTGGGAGGCGGGCAGGGCGCGCAGTCCGGCGCACGCGAACGTGACCTGAGCGGCGTGCGCGCGGTCGAGTACCTGGACGTGCGTACGCAGCGTAGCCACCAGGCCGTCCTCGTCGAGTGCGGCGGGGCGCAGCTCAACGACGGCGGCGCGTAGCTCGTCGGCGGCCTCCGCGGCGAGCGCGGCCACCTGCTGGAGTTCGCCCTTGGCGCGGCTGGGGTCCCGGTCGACCAGGGCGGCCGCCGCCTGGGCGGTCAGCCGGAGGGAGAAGAGCTTCTGGCTGACGGCGTCGTGCAGCTCGTGGGCCAGGCGTGAGCGTTCCTCGGCGATGGTCAGCTCGCGGCTGCGCTCGTAAAGGCGGGCGTTGGTGAGGGCTATGGCGGCGTGCTGGGCGAGGATGCCCAGCAACGCCTCGTCCTGCTCGGTGAAGCCGCAGCCGCCGTCGGGCTTGGGACACGTCTTGTTGGCGAGGAAGAGGGCGCCGATGGTCTCGTCGCCGTCGCGGATCGGCAGGCCCAGGAAGTCGGACATATCGGGGTGCGCGGTGGGCCACCCCTCGAAGCGTGGGTCCTCACGTACGTCGGCGAGGCGCTCGGGGCCGTCGTGGTGCAGCATCGCCGCGAGGATGCCGTGCTGGCGGGGCAGGGGGCCGATGGCCTTCCACTGCTCGTCGCTGACTCCGTCGACGACGAACTGCGCGAAGCCGCCGTGGTCGTCGGGAACGCCGAGCGCCGCGTACTCGGCTTCGAGGAGCTCCCGAGCCGAGACGACGATCGTCTTGAGTACGTCGCGAACCTCTAGGTGCCTGCTCATGGCCAGCAGGGCGGAGCTCACCGCGGTGAGGCCGGTCGGGGGGCCGTCGGTCATGGCCTCACCGTACCGGCGGGCTCGCGTGGGCCGTATCGGACCTTCGGCGGCTGGGGTCGGGCCCCGGATCTAGACCTTCGGGACTAGGGCGCGAGGTGGTGGGTCATTCGGAGGGAGGAGAATCATCACCGTATGAATTGCGCTGGCAACTGCTGGTGAGACTGTTACGTGCTCGATGTGAGCCCGCGCATAGGACGCACATCACGTACGAACGTCCCTAGTTGATCCCTAGGGGCTCTGCGAGCGGGGCGGACGGGGGTGAATCGGACTCCTTATCTCCCCCTGATCCACTAAGCGGGATCGTACGTCACACCTTTGCCACGGATTTTTGCGGCCGCTAAGAATGGCTCCCGTCGCTCGGCGCCGCGGTTCACACCGCGGCGTTTTTCCGGCCTCCTGTCGGTCCAGACACGAGCGACCTCCGCTATCCGAAGAGGTCTGTTTCGTCATGTCCAAGCGCAGCATCCCTGGTCATAGGTCCCTGACCAAGAACCACAAGTTCTCGGTCGCCGGTGTCGCCGCGCTCGGTGTCGCCGCCCTCGCGTTCTCCCTGACGCCGGGCAGTGCCGACGCGGAGAAGGTCGCCACCTCCGAGGTCGCCAATGCCCCCGTGGCGTGGAGCTCCTCCGAGAAGGCTCAGGCCGCCGTGACCAAGCAGCAGTCTGTCGCTGACAAGCTGGCCCTGGACGCGCTCGCCACCGCGAAGCAGGAGGCGAAGGCCAAGGCGAAGGCCCAGGCTGAGGCCAAGGCGAAGGAAGCCAAGGCCAAGGAGGCCAAGGCGAAGGCTGAGGCCAAGGCGAAGGCTGAGCGGGAGGCCAAGGCGAAGGCCGAGGCCGAGGCGAAGGCCAAGAAGGAGCGCGCGAAGAAGGAGGCGGCCAGCCGTGCCGCCGCGCGCAAGCCGGTCTACGCCAACAACCTCGACGGCTGGATCCGCGAGTCGCTGGCCATCATGAAGGCCAAGGGCATACCCGGCTCCTACGACGGCATCCACCGCAACGTGATGCGCGAGTCGACGGGCAACCCGAACGCCATCAACAACTGGGACATCAACGCCAAGAACGGCACGCCGTCGATCGGCCTGCTCCAGGTCATCCAGCCGACGTTCAACGCGTACCACGTCGCCGGAACCGAGCACAATCTGTACAACCCGGTCTCCAACATCGTCGCCGCCTGCAACTACGCGGCCGACCGGTACGGCTCGATCGACAACGTCAACGGCCCGTACTGAGCCGTCGCGGACCGCGACGCCGACGCCGAAGGGCGGCACCCGGGATGGGGTGCCGCCCTTCGGCGTCGGCGTCGTACGCGCGGGATTACTTGCGCATGACCTCGGGCTCGTGGCGGCGCAGGAAGCGGGCCACGAGGAAGCCGCAGAGGACGCCGAGGACGATCAGGGCGAGCATGTCCAGGCCCCAGGTCGCAGCGGTGTGGTCCCACAGCGGGTCCGAGTCTTCGCCCGGCTTGGGCGGGCTGATCAGGTTGAAGTCCAGGGTGGCGCCGGAAGCGGCGACCGCCCAGCGCGACGGCATCAGATACGAGAACTGGTTGACGCCGACGCTGCCGTGCAGGGCGAACAGGCACCCGGTGAACACGACCTGGACGATCGCGAACATGACCAGCAGCGGCATGGTCTTCTCGGACGTCTTCACCAGCGACGAGATGACCAGGCCGAACATCATCGAGGTGAAGCCCAGCGCCATGATCGGGATGGAGAGTTCGAGCATGACGGCGGCCTTGCCGGTGCCGAAGATCAGGCCCTCGTCGGGGATCGTCCGCGACGAGAAGCCGATCACACCGACCATGGCACCCTGCAGCAGGGTGATGACGCCCAGGACGATCACCTTGGACATCAGATACGCGGAGCGCGACAGGCCGGTCGCGCGTTCCCGCTCGTAGATGACCCGTTCCTTGATCAGCTCGCGGACGGAGTTGGCGGCGCCCGCGAAGCACGCGCCGACCGCGAGGATCAGCAGGACCGTGGTCGCCGTGCCGTTCGGGATCGGCGTGCCGGTCTGCTGGTTGATCCCTCTGACCAGCAGATCCTTGTCCGGATCGATCAGCAGGCTCACCGCGCCGAGCACCGCGGGCAGGATCACCGACAGCGCCAGGAAGCCCTTGTCGGACACGACCACCGACACATACCGGCGGGTCAGGGTCCAGAGCTGGGAACCCCAGCCCTGCGGTTTGGGCGGGTTCATCTGCTGCTGCGGCATCTGCACCGGCTGCGCGGCGACGGCGTCGATGTCGGCCGCGTACATCTGGTAGTGCTGCGAGCCCTTCCAGCGGCCCGCCCAGTCGTAGTCGCGGTAGTTCTCGAAGGCCGAGAACACATCGGCCCAGGTCTCGTACCCGAAGAAGTTGAGCGCCTCCTCGGGGGGACCGAAGTACGCCACCGCGCCGCCCGGCGCCATCACCAGCAGCTTGTCGCAGAGCCCCAGCTCGGCGACGGAGTGGGTGACGACCAGGACCGTACGGCCGTCGTCGGCGAGGCCGCGCAGCAGCTGCATGACGTCGCGGTCCATGCCCGGGTCGAGGCCTGACGTCGGCTCGTCCAGGAAGATCAGCGACGGCTTGGTGAGCAGCTCCAGGGCGACCGAGACGCGCTTGCGCTGGCCACCGGAGAGGGAGGTGACCCGCTTCTCCTTGTGGATGTCCAGCTTGAGCTCGCGCAGCACCTCGTCGATCCGGGCCTCGCGCTCGGCCTCGGCGGTGTCACCGGGGAAGCGGAGCTTGGCCGCGTACTTGAGGGCCTTCTTGACGGTCAGTTCCTTGTGCAGGATGTCGTCCTGCGGGACCAGACCGATGCGCTGGCGCAGCTCGGCGAACTGCTTGTAGAGGCTGCGGTTGTCGTAGAGGACATCACCCTGGTCGGCGGGCCGGTAGCCGGTGAGTGCCTTGAGCAGGGTCGACTTTCCGGAGCCCGAGGGGCCGATGACGCCGATCAGCGACTTCTCCGGGACGCCGAAGGAGACGTCCTTGAGGATCTGCTTGCCGCCGTCGACGGTGACCGTGAGGTGGCGGGCCGAGAAGGAGACCTCGCCGGTGTCGACGAACTCCTCGAGCTGGTTGCCGACCAGGCGGAAGGTCGAGTGGCCGACGCCGACGATGTCGTTCGGGCCGATGAGGGCCGTACCGGACTTGGCGATCGGCACACCGTTGACGTACGTGCCGTTGTGCGAGCCGAGGTCGTGGATCTGGAACTGGCCGTCGGGTGTGGCGTGGAACTCGGCGTGGTTTCGCGAGACCTGGAGGTCGGAGACGACCAGGTCGTTCTCCAGCGCACGACCGATGCGCATGACGCGGCCGAGCGCGACCTGGTGGAAGGTCGTGGGGCTGCGGTCGCCGTAGACCGACGGGGCCCCCGCGGCACCGCCTGAGCCCGGCGTCTGGGGCGGAACCTGCTGCTGGGCGGGCTGCTGCCAGCCCTGCTGCGGCGGAACCTGCTGCGGGGGCTGCTGGTGCGGGGGCTGCTGGTGCGGGGCCTGTTGCTGGTGCTGGTGCGGGGCCTGCTGCTGGTGCGGCTGCTGGTAGGCCTGCTGCTGGGCCCAGTCGCCGTGGGCCTGCTGCTGGTGGTGCTGGGGCTGCGGCTGCTGGTGCGGAGCCTGCTGGTGCGCCTGCTGCGGCGCGTACTGCTGGGCCTGGTAAGGCTGCTGGGCCTGCTGGGCCTGCTGCGGCGAGGCCACGGCCGCGGCGCCGTCGGTGAGATTCACCCGCGGGCCGTCGGTCGCGTTGCCGAGGTGCACGGACGAGCCCGGGCCGATCTCCATGTGGTGGATCCGCTGGCTCTGCACGAAGGTGCCGTTGGTGCTGCCATGGTCTTCGATGACCCAGCTCCGGCCACCCCAGCTGATCGTGGCGTGCCGCCAGGAGACCCGTGCGTCATCGATCACCACATCACCCCCCGGATCACGCCCGAGGGTGTACGACCTGGACGAATCGAGCGTCCAGGTCCTGCCATTCAATTCCAGTACGAGTTCCGGCACTCCATGCCCCACTACGTTGTCCCCCGAGGTTGCCCCATCACGGGGAGTCTAGGGATGTCGAACATCGTGGGGAACTATTTCAGGCAGAGCCCTCTGTCCGAAAGTCGGGCCTTGCCAGAACCGGCTACCGGCGCTTCCGCACGCCCCGTTGACTGTTCAGATATCCGCCCGGAGAGTAGTAAGCACCCATGACTGCATACGGATCATGCGTCAAGGGGACATTGCGGTATCTGTGGTATCTGCCGGGGGGTCCTGATGCGGAGGGGCGCGGGCGACACCAGCACCGGCGGAAAGGTGCCGTGGGGCGATGTCGTACTCGCCGCGGTCGCGGCGGTGAGCTGGGCGCTCGTCGGGATGGCAGGGGTCGCGGCGCTCGGTCTGCGTCTGCTGGACGCCGATGCCACGGCGGCGCTGGGGCCGATGACCGCCGCCGTGGTGGTGCTCGGCGCAGGGGGTTCTGTCACCCCATCCGGCGATGTGTCCGCCTACGGGCTCCGGGGAGCCGAGGCCACGACGGCGATCGAGGTGACGCCGCTGGGGGTGAGTCTCGCGGGTGCGCTGCTGCTCGGCTGGCTCTTTCTGCGGTCCCTGCGGGCAGCGGGCGTGGTGGTCTCCGGGGCGGAACTCGCCGCGCGGGTGGGGGCGGTGGCCGTCCTGTTCCTGGGGATGATCGCCGGGCTCGCCTGGGCCGGTCACGACATCATCACGATTGACGGTGACACGCTCACGGACGGCGTGGCTGACGGCGTGGTGCCGGACGGAGGGGCCCTCCCGGACGGCATCGCGGACCGGCTGCCGGATGGTCTGGGCGACATCGGCGGACTGTTACCGGACCGGATCGCCGAGCTGATCGAGGCCGAGGCCTCGGTCGGTTTTACGGTCGACATGGCGCGTTCGCTGGTCGGCGGCGCCGTGTGGGTGCTGGGGGTGCTGCTGATCGCGCTGCTCGCCTCCCGCCGTACGCCGCTGCCGCGCTGGGGAGAGGCCGTACACCGGGTGCTGCGACCGGCCGCGTCGGCGCTGGTGGCGGTGCTGCTGATGGCGGTGGTCGCCGGGCTCGCCGCCGCGGCGTACGCGATGACCGGCGACGACCATCCGCGCCGGGTGGCCGGGGCGGCGTTGCTCGGGGCGCCGAACGGCGTCTGGCTGGGGGTGCCGCTGGGCCTCTTCGTACCGCGGGACGGCCATGCGTCGGGTGCCCTCGTGCACGTATTGCCCAGTCCGCTTGACGAACTGCTCAGCTCGTCGTCGCAGGATCCCGTGACGCTGGCGCGGCTTGCCGAACTCGACGGCCGGGTGTGGCTCCTCGCGGTCGCGGCCGCGCTGCTGATGCTCCTCGCGGGCGTGCTCACGGCGGTGCGTACGCCGCTGGGAGGCCAGGGCGCGGCGGGGTTCGCGGGGCGCTGCGCGGTGCGGCTCGGCGGGGTGACGGCGCTGGGGCTGCCGCTGCTGGTGTGGCTGACCCGGGTGTCGGCGGACGCCTCGCTTTCGGTTCTCGGCGTCGACGCCTTCGGGGCCGCCGTCGAGTTGCGGGGCCAGCTCTGGGCGGCGCTGCCGCTGGGGGCCGCGTGGGGCGCGGGGGCCGGGGAGATCGGGGCGCTCCTGGCGTACGGGGCCGGGGTGGCCGGGGGGCGGGTCGCGCCGTTGGCCGGGGGCAGCCCGGAGCGGGGTGCGGCGGTGCCGTCTCCGACCGCTTCGCCGGAGGCGGGTCCGTACAACCCGGCGCCGCCCTACCGCCCGGCGAACGACGAGACCAACCCGTATCTGCGGCCGCCCTCCGGCGGGGACGGGGGCCGCCGCCCGTACCCACGTCCGCCGGACGTGTCCAGCGCGCCCACCGTGGCCGGTCCCGTCACTCCGCCGCCCCGGCCTGCCCGAGGGCGCGGCGGCAAGGCCTGGCCCGTGCCGCCTCCACCTCCACCTCCCCCGCCCCCGCCGCCTCCGGAGGAGGGGCCGCCGCCTCGGCGAGGGCCGGGGGGACGCCGCTGACGCGTCGGCGGCTGGGTGCGGCGTGGTGGGTGAAGATCGGGTGGGGGTGGGTCCGGCAGGTGGGACGGGTCGCCGTCCACGGCGCGGGGCCCGATACGGTGGGATCACCATGAGCGCATCGCAGCCCACAGACACCGCTGATGTCCCCACTCTTCTCGTCAAGATCTTCGGCAAGGACCGGCCCGGGATCACCGCTGGCCTCTTCGACACCCTGGCCGCTTTCTCCGTCGACGTCATCGACCTGGAGCAGGTCGTCACACGTGGCCGGATAGTGCTGTGCGCACTGGTCACCGAGCCGACCACCGGGAGCGCGGGCGAACTACGGTCCACCATCCACAGCTGGGCGGACTCGCTCCGGATGCAGGCCGAGATCATCTCGGGTATCGGCGACAACCGACCGCGCGGTGTGGGGCGTTCCCACGTCACCGTGCTCGGGCATCCGCTGACCGCTGAGTCGACGGCCTCGATCGCCGCGTGCATCACCGCGACCGGGGGCAACATCGACCGGATCTTCCGGCTCGCCAAGTACCCCGTGACGGCCGTCGAGTTCGCCGTGTCCGGTGCGGAGACCGGGCTGCTGCGTACCGCGCTCGCCACCGAGGCCTCGGTGCTCGGCGTGGATGTCGCGGTGGTTTCGGCCGGGCTGCACCGGCGCGCTCAGCGGTTGATCGTGATGGACGTCGACTCGACGCTGATCCAGGACGAGGTGATCGAGCTCTTCGCCGCGCACGCCGGGTGTGAGGACGAGGTCGCCGAGGTGACGGCGGCCGCGATGCGCGGGGAGCTGGACTTCGAGCAGTCGCTGCACGCCCGCGTGGCGCTGCTTGAGGGGCTCGACGCCTCGGTGGTGGACAAGGTACGCAGCGAGGTGCGGCTGACACCGGGCGCCCGCACCTTGATCCGTACGCTGAAACGTCTCGGCTACCAAGTGGGCGTGGTCTCTGGCGGGTTCACCCAGGTGACGGACGATCTCCGGGAGCGGCTCGGGCTTGACTTCGCGCACGCCAACACGCTCGAGATCGTCGACGGGAAGCTGACCGGCCGGGTCACCGGCGAGATCGTGGACCGGGCGGGCAAGGCGAGGCTGCTGCGCCGGTTCGCGTCGGAGGCCGGGGTGCCGCTGGCGCAGACCGTCGCGATCGGTGACGGCGCCAATGACCTCGACATGCTCAACGCCGCTGGGCTCGGGATCGCCTTCAACGCCAAGCCACTGGTGCGCGCGGCGGCGCACACCGCGGTGAACGTCCCCTTCCTGGACGCCGTGCTCTATCTGCTGGGCGTCACCCGCGAAGAGGTGGAAGAGGTCGAGGCGGCGACAGAGGACTGAGCGCTCGGCACGGCATCACGCTGAGGGGCCCGATGCCGGGCCCCTCAGCTGCGTAGAGGACCGGTTCTCAGGGTGCCCAGTAGTCGAAGAGGGTCGCGGTGCCGGGCTCCAGGGCCTTCCAGGGGCCGGGGAACGAGAGCATCGCCATGGCCGAGGTCGGGAAGCCGCGCCGGGTCATCCGCGCCAGCGCATCGCCCTCCGACGCCCCGATCAGGACGTCGGCCAGGCCTTCCATCCCCGGATTGTGACCGATGACCAGGACGCGGAGCGCGTCCTCCGGTAGTTCGTTCAGTACCGTGATCAGCTCGCCGGGCGAGGCGTCGTAGATCCGCTCTTCGTAGACGGTCTTGGGACGCTGCGGAAACTCCTGGACGGCCAGCTTCCAGGTCTCGCGGGTCCTGGCGGCAGTCGAGCAGAGGGCCAGATCGAAGTCGATACCACTCTCGGCCAGTCTGCGGCCGGCGGCGGGGGCATCCTGACGGCCGCGATCGGCGAGCGGCCGCTCGTGGTCGGCTACCTGGGGCCAGTCAGCCTTCGCGTGCCGGAGAAGGACGATCGTGCGGGATACGGGAAGTCCGGGGGCTGTCCCCCCGGAAGACGCTGCGACGCTCATGTGACCCAGCTTCGCACGAAACGGACCAGGGGGCGCAGGGAGTTGACGGGGTCCGCCTGCATGGGTGACAGGCAGCTCACGGGGCCGGGCTGAGCGCCGTCTGGACATGCTCCACGAGCTGGCTGACCGAGGGGTCGGCGCTCGCGGCCTGGGCGTCAACCGGGTGGATGAGCAGGGTGAGCAGTACGGCGAAGGCGATGACCGGCAGGGCGATGCCCCACCACGGCAGCCTGACCTCGATGCCGGCCCGGGGCCGCGGGATCGACCGGGTGTGCGTCCGGGTCGGCATGTCGCCTCCGCGAGGGTTCAAGTGCGTCGTGGTGCCGCGTCTTCGTGGCACATCTCGAACCTACGGAATGCGACGTCCCCAACCCATCCGGTGTCCCACCCACTTGACCCTGACACTGTCCCCCTAGGGGATGGTGGTGCTAGCACCACCATGGGCCGTGCGGCGTGCGAGGCGCCGCGGATCAGGGCGAGGCCGATCAGGGCGAGGCCGATCAGGGCGAGGCGATCGTCGCGATGACGCCGATGACGACCGTGATGGCCAGCATGGCGCCGAAGACGATCAGCAGTTTCTTCTGGCCGTTCTGGGGGTTCGGGTCAAGGACAGGCATGCGGACAGTCTCGCACCACGGCCCAGCACGGAGCACCCGGGGTCAGGCCTGGGCCAGGCCTGGGTTAGGCGCGAGTCAGGCCTGGCACTCGTCCTCGACCACGCGGTTACGGCCCGCGATGAACCCGAGCACGATCTGCGTCACCATCAGTCCCGCCATGAACATCAGCGGCACCTCCCAGCCGCCGCCGTGCTGGTAGAGCACACCCACGAGCAGCGGCCCCGGGATCGAGATCAGATAGCCGGTGCTCTGCACGAAGGCCGAGAGCCGCACCACCCCGGCGCCGGTCCGCGCGCGCATCCCGATCAGGGTGAGGACGAGCGGGAACGTACACATGGACACGCCGAGCAGGACCGTCCAGACCCAGGCTCCGGACGCGGGGGCGGCGTACAGCCCCGCGAAGGAGGTGAGGCCGCACAGGCCGAGGCCCACGGCCAGCGGCGCCTGGTTCCTCATCCGCGCGGCGACGTTCGGCAGCACGAAGGAGAGCGGGACACCGAGGCCCATGGTGACGGCGAGCATCACTCCGGCCGTGCTCGCGGGCACGCCCGCGTCGCGGTAGATCTGCGGCAGCCAGCCCATCACGATGTAGGCGGAGGTGGCCTGCAGCCCGAAGAACACCGCGAGCGCCCAGGCGGTCCTGCTCCGGGTGATGCGGATGACTCCGGCCGGGTCCCGGTTCCCTACGGCGGCCTCGGAGCGGGCCGTGCCCCGGTGCCGTACCAGCGGAATCCAGGCGAGTACGGCGAGTACGGCGAGCACCGACCAGATCGCGAGCCCGGGCCGCCAGGAGCCGCCCAGCGCCCGGGTCAGGGGGACGGTGGCAGCGGCCGCGGCGGCGGTGCCGAGTGCGAGGGCCATCGAGTACAGGCCGGTCATCGGACCGATCCGGTCCGGGAACCAGCGCTTGATGACCACGGGGAGCAGGACGTTGCTGACGGCGATGCCCATCAGGGCCACCGCGCTGACGGCGAGGAAACCGGCCGCGCCACCCAGGAACGGCCGGACCAGCACGCCCACGGCGATCGCGGCCATCCCGGCGCAGACCACGGCGGCCGGACCCCAGCGGCGGGCCAGTCGTGGCGCCATCACGCCGAAGATCGCGAAGCACAGTGGGGGCACCGAGGTGAGCAGTCCGGCAGTGCTGCCGCTCATCCCGAGGCCGACCCTGACGTCCGCGAGGAGGGCGCCGAGGCTGGTGATGGCGGGACGGAGGTTGAGGGCGGCGAGGACGATGCCGACGATCAACAGCCGGATCAGCCACGCGGACGGGTCGGGCGCCCGAGTCGGCCCGTCGCCGCTGACGGGCGGCGGGGTGATCATCGTGGGGGTCTCCTCGTGCGCCATAAGAGCCATCATAGAATCATGGGATGATTGGTTGTCCAACGGGTTCTCATGGGACCCGGTCGATCCGATCGATTCGGTCCGGTTCTCCGTCGGCCCTAGAGAAGGAACCAGAAACCCCATGCCGCCTCTGACATCTCCCCGGCGCTCCGCGCTCGCCGACCAGGTCATCGCGGAGCTGCGACAGCAGATCACCTCGGGTGAGTGGCCGGTCGGCTCGCGCATCCCGACCGAGCCAGAACTCGTAGAGCAGCTCGGGGTGGCCCGCAACACGGTCCGTGAGGCCGTACGTGCCCTCGCGCACAACGGACTGCTCGACATCCGCCAGGGCTCCGGCACCTTCGTGGTGGCGACCAGCGAGCTGGCCGGGGTGATGCACCGCCGCTTCGCCGACGCCGACCCGGCGCATATCGCCGAGCTGCGCTCCACACTGGAGTCCACCGCGGCGAAACTCGCCGCTGAGCGCCGGACCGAACGCGAACTGTCGCAGCTCGACGTCCTCCTGGAGCGCCGTGAGGCGGCCTGGTCAGCGGGCGAACGGGAGGCGTTCGTCGACGCCGACTCGACCTTCCACCTCGCCGTGGTCGCCGCGAGCCACAACGACGTACTCACCGCGCTCTACGCGGACCTGGGGGACGTACTGCGCGCCTGGCTGCGCGACGACGTCGGCGCTGAACTGCGCCCGGAGAACCACATGGACCACGCACGGCTGGTGGCCGCGATCCGCGCCGGGGACGCCGACGCGGCGGCGGAGGAGGCGGCCGGGTATCCGTTCCTGTGCCGCCCGGAGCTGTTCGACCGCGAGAGGTAAGTAATCACCACGGAAGGCCCGTCAGCGTGCGTGGCTGACCCAGACCGTGTCGATCTCCTTCCAGCAGCGCCCGGCGAGCCGTTCCGTCATCGCCGGTTCCACCGCGACCGGCGCCCCGTCGGTGTCGATGTCCCACCAGCGCGCGCACTCGATGTGCAGGCGGACGTGGTCCGTCTCCGGGTAGGGGTTGTGGCAGTACGCGACCGCGTCCGACCCATCGACCTCGATCCGGCAGATGGCTCCGAACGGCCGGGGCTCATCGCGCACGCGCGCGTGGCTCTCGATGGCGTCACTGGATGGCTGGGACACGGCATCGGACGGCAGTACGAACAGCAGGGCAAGGCCGCAGACTGCCGCGAACCAGGTGCGCGCCGGGCGGAGGGAGCGTGTTCTGCGCACAAGCGGGACCTCCTCGGCCGTACTGCGGCAAGGCGGTGAACGCCGCCGCGGCTGCACCACAAGGGGGAAACTCCGCCTTCAGCTTGTGCGGTACGCGGCTGGCCCGCCCGGCCATACGACCAAACGGGTGATGCCCGGTGCCCCGCAGCGCGCGAGGAACGGGGCATCACCGCCGTACGGCGTCGGAACCGCTCAGGCGCCGATCGCGTGCAGGCCGCCGTCGACGTGGATGATCTCGCCGGTCGTCTTCGGGAACCAGTCCGAGAGCAGGGCGACCACACCGCGGCCGGCCGGCTCGGGGTCGGCCAGGTTCCACTCGAGCGGCGCGCGGTCGTCCCAGACGGACGCCAGCTCCGAGAAGCCGGGAATCGACTTGGCGGCCATCGAGCCGAGCGGGCCCGCCGAGATCAGGTTGCAGCGGATGTTCTGCTTGCCCAGGTCACGCGCCATGTAGCGGGAGGTGGCCTCGAGGGCGGCCTTGGCCGGGCCCATCCAGTCGTACTGCGGCCACGCGAACTGCGCGTCGAAGGTCAGACCGACCACCGAGCCGCCCTCCTCCGACATCAGCGGCAGGCAGGCCATCGTCAGCGACTTCAGCGAGAAGGCCGAGATGTGCATCGCCGTGGCGACCGACTCGAAGGGCGTGTTGAGGAAGTTGCCGCCGAGGGCGTCCTGCGGGGCGAAGCCGATCGAGTGGACGACGCCGTCCAGCCCGCCGAGTTCCTCGCGCACCTGCTCCTCGAGCCCGGCCAGGTGCTCGTCGTTGCTGACGTCCAGCTCGATGACCTTGGTGGGCTTCGGGAGCCTCTTGGCGATGCGCTCGGTCAGCGTGGGCCGCGGGAAGGCGGTCAGGATGATCTCCGCGCCCTGCTCCTGCGCCAGCTTGGCGGTGTGGAAGGCGATGGACGACTCCATCAGCACACCCGTGATGAGGATGCGCTTGCCGTCGAGGATTCCGCTCATGAGATCAGTGACCCATGCCCAATCCGCCGTCAACCGGGATGACGGCTCCAGTGATGTACGAGGCGTCATCGGACGCGAGGAAACGCACCGCGGCGGCGATCTCCCCGGGCTGCGCGTAGCGGCCAAGGGGCACCTGGGCGACGATGCCCGCACGCTGCTCGTCGCTGAGCGCCTGCGTCATGTCGGTGTCCACGAAGCCGGGCGCGACGACGTTGAAGGTGATGTTGCGCGAGCCGAGCTCCCGGGCCAGCGAACGCGCGAAACCGACCAGACCGGCCTTGGAGGCGGCGTAGTTCGCCTGGCCTGCCGAGCCGAGCAGACCGACCACCGAGGAGATCAGGACGACGCGGCCCTTCTTGGCTCGCAGCATGGCGCGGTTGGCCCGCTTGACCACGCGGAAGGTGCCGGTGAGGTTGGTGTCCAGGACGGAGGTGAAGTCGTCCTCGGACATCCGCATCAGGAGCTGGTCCTTGGTGATACCGGCGTTGGCCACCAGCACCTCGACGGGACCGTGCTTCTCCTCGATCTCCTTGTAGGCCTGCTCCACCTGCTCGGCGTCGGTGATGTCGCACTTGACGCCGAGGAAGCCCGCTGGCGGTTCACCCGAGCGGTATGTGATCGCGACCTTGTCCCCTGCGTCGGCGAAGGCCTGGGCAATGGCAAGGCCGATGCCCCGGTTTCCTCCGGTGACGAGAACCGAGCGGCTCAACGGATCACCCTTTCGATAGCGGTCTGAAGCGGTCTGACGCGCTTCAAACTATCGGTACGGCCCCTGATCCGGAGAATCGCTCACCGACAGTGGCTCAGGACAGTCCCTGTCGGATCCCTACAGTCAGCCGCCTCGCGCGCGATCACCCGACGGGAGGCGAACGACCATGCTTCACTTCGGTTTGGCGAATCGACGGTGCGTGAGAAACGGCATGCGTGAGAAACGGCGTGTGTGAGAAGGGGAGGCCGGACGTGGCCCATGACATCGACCAGGAGTTCCTGGCGCTACCGCTACGGGCGCTCGCCGACGCGGCGCTCGCCCGGGCACGCGCGCTGGGCGCCGAGCACGCGGACTTCCGCCTCGAGCGGGTACGCAACGCGGCCTGGCGGCTGCGCGACGCCAAGCCCTCCGGGTCCTCCGACACCACCGATCTGGGGTACGCGGTACGGGTGGTGCACGGAGGCGCCTGGGGCTTCGCGTCTGGCGTGGATCTGACCATGGACGCGGCCGCGCGGGTGGCGAGTCAGGCCGTGGCGATGGCGAAGCTGTCGGCACAGGTGATCAAGGCCGCCGGATCGGACGAGCGCGTCGAGCTGGCCGCCGAGCCGGTACACGCCGAGAAGACCTGGGTCTCCGCGTACGAGCTTGACCCGTTCGCGGTGCCGGACGCGGAGAAGACGGACCTGCTCGCCGACTGGAGCACGCGGCTGCTGGCCGCAGAGGGCGTCGCGCATGCTGACGCCTCGCTGCTGACCGTGCACGAGAACAAGTTCTACGCGGATACGGCGGGCACCGTCACCACCCAGCAGCGCGTCCGGCTGCACCCGCAGCTGACCGCGGTCGCGGTGGACGACGAAAGCGGCGCGTTCGAGTCGATGCGCACCATCGCGCCGCCGGTCGGACGCGGCTGGGAGTATCTGACCGGTTCCGTCTGGGACTGGGACGCGGAGCTGGCGCGGCTGCCGGAGCTGCTTGCCGAGAAGCTGCGCGCGCCGAGCGTCGAGCCGGGGGCGTACGACCTGGTCGTCGATCCGTCGAATCTGTGGCTGACCATCCACGAGTCGATCGGCCACGCCACCGAGCTGGACCGCGCGCTGGGCTACGAGGCGGCGTACGCGGGGACCTCGTTCGCGACCTTCGACCAGCTCGGGAAGCTGAAGTACGGCTCCGAGATCATGAACGTGACCGGTGACCGGACCGCCGAGCACGGTCTCGCCACGATCGGGTACGACGACGAGGGCGTCGCCGCCCAGTCCTGGGACCTGGTCAGGGACGGCACCCTGACCGGGTACCAGCTGGACCGGCGCATCGCCAGGCTCACCGGCTTCGAGCGCTCCAACGGCTGCGCCTACGCCGACTCCCCCGAGCATGTGCCGGTGCAGCGGATGGCGAACGTGTCGCTGCGACCCGCGCCCGACGGGCCGTCGACGGACGCGCTGATCGCCGGGGTCGAGCGCGGCATCTATGTGGTGGGCGATCGCTCATGGTCGATCGATATGCAGCGCTATAACTTCCAGTTCACGGCGCAACGCTTCTTCAAGATCGAGAACGGGCGGCTCGCGGGCCAGGTGCGCGATGCCGCGTATCAGGCGACCACCACCGACTTCTGGGGTTCGATGGCCGCGGTCGGCGGCCCTGACACGTATGTCCTGGGCGGTGCCTTCAACTGCGGCAAGGCGCAGCCGGGGCAGGTCGCGGCCGTCTCCCATGGCTGCCCGTCCGCCCTGTTCCAGGGCGTGAACATCCTCAACACCACCCAGGAGGCCGGTCGATGACGTCGTCCCGTACGCGCCGTACGAACAAGCCGCACGACATCGTTGAGCGTGCGCTGGAGCTGTCCGAGGCCGACGGCTGCGTGGTCATCGCCGACGAGGCGTCGACAGCCAATCTGCGCTGGGCGGGCAACGCCCTGACCACCAACGGCGTCACCCGCGGGCGCACCCTGACCGTGATCTCCACGGTCGACGGCAAGCAGGGCACCGCGTCGGGTGTCGTCTCGCGCTCGGCCATCACGGCTGACGAGCTGGAGGGCGTGGTGCGCGCCTCCGAGGCCGCCGCCCGCGGCGCCGGACCGGCTGAGGACGCGCAGCCGCTGGTGGCGGCGCGGCCGCCGTCCGCCGACTTCACGGACGCGCCCGCCGAGACCTCGTCCGCCGTATTCGAGGAGTTCGCGCCGGCCCTGGGCGAGGCGTTCGCCCGGGCGCGGGCTGGCGGGCGGGAGTTGTACGGATTCGCCCATCACGGGGTGGTGTCGAGCTATCTCGGTACGTCCACGGGCCTGCGGCTGCGGCACGACCAGCCGACCGGGACCCTGGAGCTGAACGCCAAGTCCCCCGACCGCACCCGCTCGGCGTGGGCGGGTCGTTCCACCCGTGACTTCACGGATGTGGACCCCGGCGAGCTGGACGCGGAGCTGGCGACGCGGCTGCGCTGGGCCGAGCGGCGGATCGAGCTGCCAGCGGGGCGGTACGAGACGCTGCTGCCGCCGACCGCGGTGGCCGATCTGCTGATCTACCAGCTGTGGTCGTCGGCGGCCCGGGACGCGGCGGAGGGGCGGACGGTGTTCAGCAGGCCGGGCGGGCACACCCGGGTCGGCGAGAAGCTGTCCGAGTTGCCGCTGACCCTGCGCAGCGACCCGAACGAGCCCGGTCTGGAGTCGGCGCCGTTCGTCCTCGCGCATGCCTCGGGCGACGACGCGTCGGTCTTCGACAACGGTCTGCCGCTGACCGCGACCGAGTGGATGAGCGAGGGGGCGCTGGCACATCTGGTGACCACCCGGCACAGCGCCGGTCTGACCGGGCTGCCCGTCGCCCCGCCCATCGACAACCTGATCCTGGACGGCGGTGACGGCCGCTCGCTTGAGGAGATGGTGGCCACGACCGAGCGCGGACTGCTGCTGACGTGCCTCTGGTACATCCGCGAGGTCGACCCGGCGACGCTGTTGCTGACCGGACTGACCAGGGACGGGGTCTATCTGGTGGAGAACGGCGAAGTGGTGGGCGAGGTCAACAACTTCCGCTTCAACGAGTCGCCGGTCGACCTGCTGGGACGGGCGGTGGCGGCCGGTCGTACCGAGCAGACCCTGCCGCGTGAGTGGAGCGACTGGTTCACCCGCGCCGCGATGCCTCCGCTGCGGGTGCCCGATTTCCATATGAGCTCTGTCAGCCAGGGCGTATAACCTCAGGAGTGTCCGCTACCGCACAGCGGGCCACCCATCGCGCACCAAGGAGACACGAGAACCGTGACGGACATCGTCGACGAGCTGAAGTGGCGCGGGCTGTTCGCCCAGTCCACTGACGAGGACGCATTGCGCAAGGCGCTCGCGGACGGACCCGTCACGTTCTATTGCGGCTTCGACCCGACCGCGGCCAGCCTGCACGTCGGGCATCTGGTGCAGGTGCTCACCGTCCGCCGCCTCCAGCAGGCCGGGCACCGGCCGCTGGCGCTGGTGGGCGGGGCGACCGGGCAGATCGGCGACCCCCGTCCTACCGCCGAGCGCACCCTGAACGACCCGGAGACCATCGCGCGATGGGTCGCGCGGCTGCGCGCCCAGATCGAGCCCTTCCTCACCTTCGAGGGCCCGAACGCGGCCACCATGGTCAACAACCTGGACTGGACGGCGGGCATGTCCGCCATCGAGTTCCTGCGGGACATCGGCAAGCACTTCCGGGTGAACAAGATGCTCACGAAGGACTCCATCGCCCGCCGCCTGGAGTCCGACGAGGGCATCAGCTACACCGAGTTCAGCTACCAGCTGCTGCAGAGCATGGACTTCCTGGAGCTGTACCGGCGCTACGGCTGTGTCCTGCAGCAGGGCGGCAGCGACCAGTGGGGCAACCTCACCGCGGGTCTGGACCTGATCCACCGCCTGGAGCCGCATGCGGCCGTGCACGCCCTGGCCACGCCGCTGATGACCAAGGCGGACGGGACCAAGTTCGGCAAGACCGAGGGCGGTGCGATCTGGCTGGACCCGGAGATGACCACGCCGTACGCCTTCTACCAGTTCTGGCTGAATGTCGACGACCGTGACATCTCGACGTACATGCGCATCCTCAGCTTCAAGAGCCGGACGGAGCTGGAAGAGCTGGAGAAGCTGACCGAGGAGCGGCCGCAGGCGCGGACCGCTCAGCGGGCGCTCGCCGAGGAGCTGACGACGCTGGTGCACGGCGCTGACCAGTGCGCGGCGGTCATCGCCGCGTCCAAGGCGCTGTTCGGCCAGGGTGACCTGGGCGAGCTGGACGAGGCGACGCTGAGCGCGGCGCTCTCCGAGGTGCCGCACGCACGGGTCGGCGAGCTCGGTCCAGTGGTGGACCTGTTCGCCGAGGTCGGTCTGGTAGCGAGCAAGTCGGCCGCCCGCCGCACGGTCAAGGAGGGCGGGGCCTACGTGAACAACGCGAAGGTCACCGGCGAGGACGCGGTCGCGGACGCGGCGGATCTGCTGCACGGGCGCTGGCTGGTGCTGCGCCGGGGCAAGAAGAACCTCGCGGCGATCGAGGTCGTCGCGGGCTGACGCGACAGCCGCGCGACGCGCGCGGGCAGCAGGCGTGCGAAGGGGCCGGTCCCCCGTGGACCGGCCCTTTCGCATGCTCCCGTGTCAGGTCGGCTGTCTGCCCTTGACCATCTTGTAGACGTAGTCTCCCGCGAAGACGAGGACCACGGCCGCCGCCAGCTGCAGGGCGTGACGGCCCCAGTCGATCCCCCGCGTCTCGTCGATCCCGAACCCCGCGGCCATCGAGTTGCCGATGATCGCGCCGATGATGCCGAGCACTGTGGTCATCCACAGCGGCAGATGCTGCTTGCCGGGAAGGATCGCCTTGGCGAGGATTCCCAGTACGAATCCCACGATGATGGCCCACAACCAGCCCACGTCTGCCTCCTTATAACGGCTCGGGTGAGCAGTTACGGCCAGTGTCGGTCCCCTGACGGTACGGCGCATGTCGGGCGGTGGGGTACGGGGCATGACGCGGTGGTCGCGCCGGGCCGTGGCAGGACCCGCTCTCCCTGGTGTCCCAGCCGAGGCGTACCGTGGAAGCTGTCCGGGCCGGGGAGAGCCCGGCAGTCGGCAGGGCGGTGGAGCGTGATGCGGAAGCGGCGTGGCGGCGAGGTCTTCCGGATCACCGGAGCACGGCAGAGCCTCGCGGACGATGTGCGGGGCAGACAGCGGCGGTACGTGATCTCGATGTCGATCCGTACGGCCGCGGTGATCCTCGCGGGCGTGCTGTGGAACATCGAGCGCCATGTGGCGATCGTCGCGCTGGTGCTCGGCGTACTGCTCCCCTATATCTCCGTGGTCATCGCCAACGCGGGCCGGGAGAACGCGCCTTCGCTGCCGTCTTCGTTCGTCTCGACGCCAGGCCGCCCGATGCTGGCGGCGGCCGACTCGGACCACGGCGCGGAGCCTCCAGCGGAATCCACCGTGGGGTCCGCGGGCGATCGGCCGGGGCGCGGGAGCTGATCCGTACCAGTCCACGAAGCTCAAGAAAAGCTCAGATCAATCATGTAGTTCCGGTGCACCGCACCGGGTCGCCCGTGACATACTGCGTACGCGCTCCGCATCCCCCGTCGGAGCGACAGACCGACGCCGGGCAGCTCCCCCCGTGGCTGCTCGGCGTCGCCTCTTTTGGGGCCACCTCTTGTGTGGGGCTACTGGTTTTACGGGGCTACTAGGCTGGGACCGTGAACCTTCCCGGTATGACCCCCGAGCCCCCCGCCACTCCGCAGTGCTCCGCCAAGGGCTGTCGGGCGGACGCTCAGTGGGTGCTCGCCTGGAACAACCCGAAGCTGCACACTCCCGAGCGCCGCAAGACCTGGCTGGCCTGCGACGAACACCGCGAGCACCTCAGTAAGTTCCTGAGCATGCGCGGCTTCCTCAAGGATGTGGTCCGGCTCGCGGACTGGGAGGCGTCAGCCGCCGATCGCTGACATCGGGCGGGACGGCTGGAGGAAGCTCGGGTCGTCCAGACCTGAACCGGCCTTCTTGCCCCACATCGCCAGCTTCCAGATGCGGGCTATCTCCTCGTCCGGCGCCTCCGAGCGCAGGGCGGCGCGCAGGTCGGTCTCCTCCGTCGCGAACAGACAGGTGCGGACCTGGCCGTCAGCGGTGAGGCGGGTACGGTCACAGGCCGCGCAGAACGGGCGGGTGACCGAGGCGATCACGCCGACGCGGTGCGGTCCGCCGTCGACGGTCCAGCGCTCGGCGGGTGCCGAGCCGCGCTCCTGCTCCCCCTCCTCCGTGAGGGTGAAGCGGGTGCGCAGCGACCGCAGGATGTCACCGGCGGTGATCATGCCGTCGCGCTTCCAGCCGTGCTGGGCGTCCAGCGGCATCTGCTCGATGAACCGCAGCTCGTAGTCGTTCTCCACGGCCCAGGCGAGCAGGTCGGGGGCTTCGTCGTCATTGAGGCCCGGCATCAGTACGGCGTTGACCTTGACCGGGGTCAGTCCGGCCTCACGGGCGGCCGCCATGCCGTCCAGGACGTCCTGGTGGCGGTCGCGGCGGGTGAGGGTCTTGAAGACGTCGGGGCGCAGGGTGTCCAGCGAGACGTTGACCCGGTCGAGGCCGGCCGCCTTGAGGGCTTTGGCGGTGCGCTTGAGGCCGATGCCGTTGCTGGTCAGGGACATCTTGGGGCGGGGTTCCAGGGCCGCGCACCGCTCGACGATGCCGACCAGGCCGGGGCGCAGCAGCGGCTCGCCGCCGGTGAAGCGGACTTCCTCGATCCCGAGCTGGGTCACGGCTATCCGGATCAGCCGCACGATCTCGTCATCGGTGAGGAGGTCGGGCTTGGCCAGCCATTGGAGGCCTTCTTCGGGCATGCAGTACGTGCAGCGGAGATTGCAGCGGTCCGTCAGCGAGACCCGCAGATCGGTGGCCACGCGGCCGTACGTGTCGATCAGCATGTCGGCCCCCTCCCTGTGTCCGGGTGAGTGCACATCGGAATCCGTACACCTTGAGATCAGTACAGCGTGAGATCAGTACAGAACGAGACTACGTGACGCCGCTGACAGCGGAGGGGGCCCGATCCCACGAGGAGCGGCGCGGCCGTGTCGTAGGGACCTACGACACGGCCGTGACCTGCGCGGAGTCGGATGCTCCAGCGTTCGTGGATCAGTGTGCTCCGGTTCCGGTGAGGGAGCGGACCTCCAGTTCGGCGTACTTGCCGGTGTCCGGCTCCTCCTTGGACAGGACCGTTCCCAGCCAGCCGAGCAGGAAGCCCAGCGGGATGGAGATGAGTCCGGGGTTCTCCAGCGGGAACCAGTGGAAGTCGACGTCCGGGAACATCGAGCTCGGCTTCCCGGACACCACCGGCGAGAAGAGGACCAGCAGCACCGACGAGCTCAGGCCGCCGTAGATCGACCAGAGCGCGCCCTGGGTGGTGAAGCGCTTCCAGAACAGGCTGTAGAGGATCGTCGGCAGGTTGGCGGAGGCCGCGACCGCGAAGGCGAGGGCCACCAGACCGGCGACGTTCAGGTCGCGGGCCATCGCGCCGAGTGCGATGGACACGATGCCGATGAGGACGGTCGCCCAGCGCGCCGCGCGGACCTCCTCCTTCTCGGTGGCCTGTCCTCTGCGGATGACGTTGGCGTAGATGTCGTGCGCGAAGGACGACGAGGAGGCCAGGGTCAGTCCGGCGACGACCGCCAGGATGGTGGCGAAGGCGACCGCGGAGATCACCGCCAGCAGGATCGCGCCACCCGCCGAGTCGACTCCGCCGATGTGCAGGGCGAGGAGCGGGGCCGCGGTGTTGCCCGCCTTGTTGGATTCCGTGATCGTCTCCGGGCCGACGATGGCCGCGGCTCCGAAGCCCAGGGCGATGGTCATCAGGTAGAAGCCGCCGATGATCCCGATGGCCCAGTTGACCGACTTCCGGGCGGCCTTGGCGGTCGGCACGGTGTAGAACCGGATCAGGATGTGCGGCAGCCCCGCCGTGCCCAGGACGAGCGCGACGCCCAGTGAGATGAAGTCCAGCTGGGTGGTCGGGGTGAGTCCGTACTTGAGTCCGGGCTCCAGGAAGGCCGCGCCGTGACCGCTGTTCTCCGCCGCCTTGCCGAGCAGGTCGGAGACGTTGAAGTCGAACTTCAGCAGGACCAGGAAGGTGATCAGCAGGGTGCCGCTGATGAGCAGCACGGCCTTGACCATCTGCACCCAGGTGGTGCCCTTCATGCCGCCGATAGTGACGTACACGATCATCAGCACGCCGACCAGGGCGACCACGCCGACCTTGCCCGCGTCGCTGGTGATGCCGAGCAGCAGCGAGACCAGTACGCCCGCGCCCGCCATCTGCGCGAGCAGATAGAAGATGGACACCACGATGGTGGAGGCGCCGGCGGCGGTACGCACCGGCCGCTGTCGCATCCGGTAGGCGAGTACGTCGCCCATGGTGAAGCGTCCGGAGTTGCGCAGCGGTTCGGCCACCAGGAGCAGCGCCACCAGCCAGGCGACCAGGAAGCCGATCGAGTACAGGAAGCCGTCGTACCCGAACAGCGCGATGGCGCCCGCGATGCCGAGGAAGGACGCGGCCGACATGTAGTCGCCGGAGATGGCGAGGCCGTTCTGGAAGCCGGTGAACTGTCGGCCGCCCGCGTAGAAGTCGGCGGCGCTCTTGGTCTGCCGCCCGGCCCATACGGTGATGCCGAGGGTCGCCAGGACGAAAGCCGTGAACAGGGCGATGATCAGCGGCCGGTGCTCGCTCGCCTCCGAGGCGGCGAGCAGGACGTGCTGGCTCATGCGTCGGCCTCCATACGGGACTTGATCGCCTCACCCTTCGGGTCGAGGACGGCGGCGGCGTGCCGCGAGTAGTACCAGGCGATGAGGAACGTGGTGACGAACTGGGCGATTCCGAGCACGAGGGCGACGTTGATGTTGCCGACGAGCTTGGCGCCCATGAAGCCGCCCGCGTAGATCGAGAGCAGCACGTACATCAGGTACCAGGCGATGAAGGCGACGGTCAGCGGGAAGGCGAAGGAGCGGTACGCCCGGCGCAGCTCGCCGAACTCCGCACTCGCCTGCACCTCCCGGTACGCCTCGGTGGTGGGCACGGCGGGGTCCGCGGTGGTGGGCACGGTGGTGTCCACGGCGGAGTCTCCCTCCGACGGTGGTGGTGCTTCGGTGGCCACGGAATCTCCTTGCGACGCGGGTGCGGTGGTGTGGGGCATGGGGCCTCGCGGTTTCGGGGGATCACACGGTCTTCCGGTGAGACTGATCCACCGCGCGTGATCCGGCAGGTGGCCGATGCTGGTCGGTCCCCTTGCCCTCCGCACGGCGACGCGCGCGGTCTGGTTCAACGGAGCGCAATCTTCGCCTTATTGAGGAACTCGATATCTGGGAACTCGTTGCCCAACGAGGCTGATCGACGGTAGTTTCGCCGGGACTACTGATCATGTACCTGTCCGGGCGCGGCGTGCGTTCGGGCTTCTTGGTCTACGGATGATGTGGAGACCCCATGGCTCATCTGCGTTCCAGACGGCGGCGCCTGATCGCGGTGCCGCTCGGGCTGGCGCTGACGGCGTCGCTCGGCTTCCTCCCGGCTGCCGGCGCGAGTGCCGCACCGCAGACGGCGCCCACCGCCGAGAAGGCGGACGGCCCACTGCTGTCGTACGTGGTCAACTCCAAGGCCAACTACGGCACCCTGAAGCGGGTCCGTAAGGCGATAGCCGACGCCGACGGCACGGTCGTCACCACCCACAAGAAGATCGGTGTGACGGTCGCTCACTCGACCAACCCGGACTTCGGCGCGGAACTGCGCTCGGTCCCCGGTGTCCAGTCGGCCGGTGCCACCCGCACCGCCCCGCTGACTCCGCTCGCCACCACCGACGTGGGCGAGACGAAGACGCTGACCGCGGCCGAGGCCGCCAAGATCAGCGCCGAGGCCAAGGACGGCGAGGAGCCCCTGGAGCCCGACCTGTGGGGCCTGAAGTCCATCAAGGCCGACAAGGCCCACAAGATCAACCCTGGTAGCAGCAGGGTGACCGTCGGCGTCATCGACACCGGCGTGGACGACACCCACCCGGACCTCGCGCCGAACTTCGCCGCCGACAAGTCGGCGAACTGCGTCTCCGGTGTCCCGGACACCTCCCCGGGCGCCTGGCGTCCGTACGCGGACGGCAGCGACCACGGCACGCACGTCGCCGGTACGATCGCCGCGCCCCGCAACGGCATCGGTGTCGCCGGTGTCGCGCCCGGAGTCAAGGTCTCCGGCATCAAGGTGAGCACGCCGAAGGACAGCTTCTTCTACGCCGAGGCAGTGGTCTGCGCCTTCATGTTCGCTGCCGACAAGGGCATCGACGTCACCAACAACAGCTACTACGTTGACCCGTGGCTGTTCAACTGCGTCACGCACCCGGACCAGAAGGCGATCGTCGACGCGCTCACCCGCGCGACCCACTTCGCCGAGCGCAAGGGCACAGTCAACATCGGGTCGGCCGGTAACTCGAACGTCGACCTCGCGGCCGACGAACTGCCGGACTCCAGCAGCCCGAACGACAGCACCCCGGTCGACCGGGTCATCGACCCGTCCGAGTGCCCGGACGTGCCGACCCAGCTGCCGGCCGTGATGTCGGTGTCCGCCACGGGCGTCGAGGACGCGAAGTCGTACTACTCGACGTACGGTCTCGGTGAGGTCGATGTCGCCGCCCCCGGTGGCGACATGCGCTACCAGATCCCGGGCGTTCCGGACAACGAGGCCCCGGACCGGCGCGGTGGCATCCTGTCCACCGTGCTGAACGGTGAGTACGGCTACAAGCAGGGCACCTCGATGGCCAGCCCGCACGCGGCCGGTGTCCTGGCGCTCCTGAAGTCGGAGCACCCGTGGGCCTCCGCCAAGCAGCTCAAGTGGATGCTCAAGTTCCAGGCCAAGCCCATGGCGTGCCCGACGGAGTACGACCCCGACGGTGACGGCGAGATCAACGCCACCTGCGAGGGTGGCAAGTACTACAACGGCTTCTTCGGCCACGGTGTCGTGGACGCGCTGAAGGCGGTTCGCTGGTAACACAGCGGTTCGCTGGTAACACCGCGTCACCTCAGTTCCTGGCACGGGCCGTCCCTCGGGGCGGCCCGTGTCGCATGTCACCCCTTGAGGTATGACGTAGGCAAAATGTTGCATTTTCGTACCAGACGGACGAGCAAGGCTTGCTGGACCAAACCAGTCCGGTCAAGATCGTTCAATGAGCATGTCCCGGCCCTCAGCCGCGGCGTCCGTGACACCCGCGGCATCCGTGACACCCGCGGAATCCGCGGCATCCGCGTCGCCGCCTACACGCCCGCACCGCCCCGAAGGACCCTCCTCGTCGCGGCGGGCCGCGTACGGGCGGGCCGCGGCCGTACTGGTGCTCCTCCTGGCGGCGGTACTGGTGCCCCTGTTCGGCCCGTCCGCGGTCCTGGACGGCACCGGCGAGCGGGAGGCGCCTGGCACCGGCCTCATCACCCTGCTCCGTACGCTGCTGTACGCGGCGCTGTGCGTGCAGGTCGGCGAGGTGGGCACCGCCTGGCTCGCCCGGCGGGTCCCGGACGCGCCGCCCGCCAGGCCGCGGAGTTGGGGCGTGGCGGCCGCGTCGGTGGGGGCGCTCGCCGCGGCCGGCCTGGCCGTCATCGTCGCCAACGGCAACCTGGTGCCGCAGAGCCCGGCCGACCTCAGCATGGACCGGCTGTACCAGTCCCGGGACGGACTGCTGGCCCTGATCGAGGTCAACGGCTTTGTCGCGGCCGCGCTCTGTGCCCAGTCGCGCCGCCCGGGCATCGCCGTACTCCCGCTCGGCGCGCTGATCGTGGCGGAGGCGCTGCGCGCGCACCCCTGGCCGGAGAGCACACCCATGGTGGGCAGCGCGCTGACGCTGGTTCATCTGACCTGCGCGGCACTGTGGGCGGGCGGCCTGCTGCACGTACTGCGGACGATGCGAGTGTGGCGCCAGGGCTCCCAGCCGGAGGCGGCCGTCGCCCTGTTGGGCCGTTACGCGCGCGTGGCGGCCGTTCTGTTCGCCGCGATCACGGTGACGGGCATCTGCTCGACGTTGCGCAGGCTGCCGCTGGACTCCGTGTTCGACACGGCGTATGGGCGCACCATGGTGGCCAAGCTCCTGCTGGTCGCCGTGATCGCGGTCCTGGCGGTGCTGGCTCGCCGTCGGCTGCGGCACTCCCCCGACCCGTACTCGGCCGTCGTGCCCGCCCGTGCCGAAGTGGTCACCTTGGGGGTTGCCGTCGTGGTATCGGCGCTGCTCACCGCGGTGCCGACGCCGATCTGGTGGTAGCGCCCGCCGTCTGTTGACCGGGACCGGGTACGGCCGGACGGCGCGCCGCCGCCGAGACGCCCTGGGCCAGCAGCCACTGTGCCGCCAGATAGGTGAGCATGATCCAGAAGTCGGGCCTCGGCAGCTGCGGCCACTCCGCGACGCCGGTGGCGATCAGGGTGTCCGAGAGCAGGAAGAGCGCTCCGCCCAGCCCCGCGGCGAGACCGCTCCGGGTCGCACGGAAGGCCATCGCGGTCAGCAGCAGGCTGTACCCAGCGACCGGGACCCGCAGCTCGGACGGCAGGTCGGACCAGAGCAGCGCTACGGTGCCGACCAGGGCCACGCCGTATCCCGCGCCCAGCAGGCCGCTACGCCCGCGCGTCGTGCCATACCGGGCGAACAGCACCAGATAGCAGACGTGTCCCACGGCGAACGAGGCCATCCCGGCGAGGAAGGCCACTTCGGCGTCGAACAGGAGCAGCACGTCCCCGCCCCAGCCGAACAGCAGCGCGACGACCAGCAGCCGCGGGCCGCCACGTAGGGCCGTGTACCCGGCGAGCAGCGGCATCAGCAACGGCTTGCAGACGCTGTGGCCGACGTCGACGCCAGCCAGCAGCGACCCGAGGTCTCCGGCCACGGCCAGCGCGAAGGCGGCGAGCAGCAGGTGGCCGAGGCGGTCCCGGCTCATACGGCCCCCTTGGCGACTGACTCCGTCGCCTCGGCTGGCTCGGCCGCCCCAGCTGGCTCGGCTGGCTGGGCTGGCTGGGCTGCCACGGCAGGCTGCCGAGGCGACCACCCCGGCCCGCGGAAGACCCGCCCCGCCCGCTCGCGCCAACTCTCCGCCGCCCTGAGGTCCCGGGCGATGGCCACGTACTCATGGGTGGCCACCCGCAGCGGGTTGTATGTCTCGATGTTCTTGGTGAGCCCGAACACGGGCCGGTCCGTCTCCGGCGTGAAGGAACCGAACATCCGGTCCCAGACGATCAGAATCCCGCCGAAGTTACGGTCCAGGTAGCCGCCCTGCGAGGCATGGTGCACCCGGTGGTGCGAGGGCGTGTTGAAGACGAACTCAAAGGCGCGCGGCAGCTTGTGAATGCGCTCGGTGTGGATCCAGAACTGGTAGACGAGATTCGCCGACGAACAGAAGGCCAGCGCCGCCGGGTGCACACCACAGGCGATGAGCGGCAGGTAGAACGGCCAGACCGTGAGGCTCGTCCAGGGCTGGCGCAGCGCGGTGGTGAGGTTGAACTTCCGGCTGGAGTGGTGCACCACATGGCAGGCCCACAGAATCCGGATCACATGGTGACCGCGGTGCGACCAGTAGTAGAAAAAGTCCTGCGCGAGCAGCATCAGCAGGACCGTCCACCAGAGCACCGGCACCCGTAGGGGCGTCAGTTCGTACACCACCATGTAGATGGCGACGATCGGTATCTTCCACAGCAGGTCGAAGACGAGGCTGCCGAGCCCCATGGTGATGCTGGTGGCCGCGTCCTTGGTCTCGTATCCGGCCTCGTCCTCATCCGGGTGCAGTCGTACGCTCACCATCTCGACGACAGTGAGCAGCACGAAGGCCGGTATGGACCACAGCACGACATCGGGCAGGTTCGGCATGGGTGCACCGTAAGCGCCCTGGTCGGCCGCCGCTAGAGGTTGTTACCGACAAGTATTACCGCCGGTACACCCCGAGATCTTGGCGATCTCCACCAATCGGCACCGCCCCTCGCCCTACGATGCGGGTCCGGGCGGCGGCGATACACGGGGCGGGGCAAGGCGACCGGAGCGCTGAGGGGGCGGGGGAATGCAGGGAGCCGAGGTCGTACTGGCCAGGATCTCGGCGACGGTGGCTGGGGCAGTTGCCAAGTCCCTGCTGTCGTCGCCGTCAGGTGCCGGATTGGTGCGGGACCCGATACGGCGCACCCCGTGGGCGCGCGGTCAGGCGGCCGCCCAGACGGATCGCCTGGCGGACGCGCTGGCCCGGCGGCTCGCCGACGCGTACCCAGGGCTGGCAGACAACGAACGACTGGCGGCGGCCGAGGACGTCCGCACCGCCCTCGCCGCCGTGGAACCACTCGACCTGAACCGCGTCTTCGCCGCGGGCCTCGACGCGCGGCGACTGCGGGAGGAACTGCCCCCGCCTGACGCGGGGCTGAGCGAGCGGGGCCGCGCGCTGTACGCGGAACTGCTGCTGCTCTGCTGCGAGCACGCGGTGGAGCAACTGACGGCGCATCCCTCGTTCCTGGCCCGCGCGGCGGTGGAGCAGACCCGGCACAGCCGACAGCTCCTGGAGGAGGGCTTACCCAGACCCAGGCCCACGTCCAACGGCGGTGACGCGCTCGCGTTTGAGCAGCGGTACGCGGACTTCGTGGCGCGGACGCACGGGCGGCTCGAGCTCTTCGGGCTGACGCTGGGGCAGTCGGCGCGCGAGTGGTCGTTGGAGGCGGCGTACATCAGCCTCAGCGTGAGCGCGGGCCGGACCCGGCAGGGAGAGTTCGGGCTCCATGGCGCGGGGCAGACATCGGTCAGGGTCGACCAGGCCCTGTCCGGCGCCGATCGTCTGGTGCTGCGCGGCCCCGCCGGCTCGGGCAAGAGCACCCTGGTCCAGTGGCTGGCGCTGAACGCAGCGCGGCGAGGCTTCGGTGCCGACCTCAGCGACTGGAACCGGTGTGTCCCCTTCGTGCTGCGGCTGAGGGCCTTCACCTCCGTCGACGCACTTCCCTCGCCGGATGAGTTCCTCCGGGCCGCGGGTGTCCCGCTGCACGGGGCGGCGCCTACGGGCTGGGTGGAGAGCCTCCTCTCCGACGGCCGGGCACTGGTCCTGGTCGACGGTGTGGACGAGGTGCCGCTGCGGCTGCGGCGCCGCACCGAGATCTGGCTCAAGTCCCTCATCACGGCCTATCCCCACGCCCGTTATGTCGTGACGACCCGGCCGTCGGCGATACCCGAGGACTGGCTGGCGCCGCACGGGTTCATCGGACACTCCCTGCTGCCGATGGAACGCGGCGACCTGCGGTCGTTCATCGGACACTGGCACGAGGCCGCGCGACAGGAATGCCACGACGACCGCGAGCGTGCCCTCCTCGACTCCTGCGAGGCCGCGCTGCGGCGCGCTGTCACCACCCGCAGGGACCTGGGACGCCTCGCCACCAACCCGCTGATGTGCGCGCTGCTCTGCGCCCTGAACCGGGACCGCCGAATGCAGCTGCCACGGGCCCGCAAGGAACTGTACGACGCGGCGCTGGACATGCTGCTCGTACGACGTGACACGGAGCGCGAGGTGTCGTGCGTCGAGGGCGTCGACCTCACCCGTGAGGAGCAGACGACTCTGCTGCGGAAGCTCGCCTACTGGCTGATCCGCAACGGCCAGGTGGAGGCCGACCGCGCGGAGGCCGTGGAGATGGTGGCCTGGTGGCTCACCGCCATGCCCCAGGTCCAGGGCACCGCCGAGCAGGTCTTCACGCATCTGCTGATCCGCAGCGGCCTGCTGCGCGAACCCGTGCCAGGCGCCGTGGAGTTCGTCCACCGTACGTTCCAGGACTACCTGGGGGCGAAGGCGGCGGTGGAGGAGCGCGACTTCGGCGCCCTGGTGAAGAACGCGCACGACGACACCTGGGATGACGTCGTGCAAATGGCCGTGGGGCACGCGCGCGTGGAGGAGCGGGCGCGGCTGCTCAAGAAGCTGCTGCAGCGCGCCGACCGAGCCCCTCGCCTGAGCCACCGGCTGGTGCTGCTGGCGACGGCCTGTCTGGAACACGCACCAGAGCTGGACCCCGGGGTACGGGCGACGGTCGAGGAGCGGGCCAAGGATCTCCTTCCGCCCCGGAGCCAGGCGGACGCCGAGGAGCTGGCCAAGGCCGGGGAGTTGGCGCTTGAGCTGCTCGCGGGGCTGCCGGAGCCTCAGGAGCTGAGTGAGTACGAGGCGGCGGCGGTGGTGCGGACCGCGGAGCTGGTCAAGGGGGACGCGGCCTTCGCGGTGGTGGCACGCTTCCGGGAGGACACCCGCGACCAGGTCGCCTTGCACGTCTCGCGGGCCTGGGGAGCGTTCGAGACCGAGCCGTACGCCACGGAGATCCTGGCGGAAAACCCGTGGAACACCGCCTACCTCCGCGTCACCACACCCGAGCAACTCAAGGCTCTGCGTCACGTACCCCATGCCCGGCACGTGTTCGTGACGGGTGACCACGCGGACCTGTCCCCGCTGCACGCGGTGGCCCATCCCAAATCGCTGGTCATTGACGAGAACGACACACTCACCGACCTGTCCCTCGTCACCTCCTTTCCGGGACTCACCGTCCTGGGCCTCAGTTGGTGTCCGTCCCTACGGGACCTGACGCCCCTGGCCGGGACCGCCCTGGAGCACCTGACGCTGACCGACGTATCCGTCGATGTCTGCCTGGAACCCTTGCGGGACATCTCCGCACTCGTATCGCTTCATCTGAACCACCCCGTCCTGGTCGAGAGCGTCGCCGAACTGCCTGTCGGGGAGCAGCTGACCTGCCTCTCGCTGGCGCGCCAGACCCGTCATGTGGGCCTGGACGGACTGGGACGGTGGCCCCGGCTCACGCAGCTCACACTCACCGGGCAGACACAGCTGAGTCAGCTCGCGCTGATGCGAGAGGAAGCTGAGCGGATCACCTGCCTCGCGCTCCTTGACATGGCGCCCCTCGATCTGAGCCTGCTCACGTCGCTCACCCACCTGCGGGAGCTCCTCCTGGTGCAGTGCCAACCCTCTGGTGGCCTGGAGCCGTTGCGGGACCTGCCCGACCTGGCCAACGTCAGACTGACGTCACTCAGCGGGCCACTCGATCTCAGCGCCCTGGCGGACAGAGCGGGGCTCACCGTCACCATCACCGACGACATGTCCGTGACCGGCGCCGAACTCTTCCCGCCGGAGCGGCTCGTGGTGCGCCGCGACAGGATCTGATCTCACACCCCCGCGGCCCCCAGCAACGACCCAGCCGCATACGTCACCGCCATGGCCAGCGCGCCCACACTCACCATCCGCAGTACGGACGCTCCTACCGGCGCCGCCCCCAGTCGCGCGCTCCCCCACCCGGTGAGCACCAGCGCCGCCAGCACCGAGACCACGGTGAGGGGCAGCCGCAGTCCTGCCGAAGGCAGGACCATCGCGAGGAGGGGCAGCAGCGCGCCGACCGTGAAGGCCAGGAACGACGCGCCCGCCGCGTGCCAGGGGTTGGTGAGGGCGTCGGGGTCGATGCCGAGTTCCACGCGCGCGTGAGCGCGCAGGGCGTCCCTCTCGGTGAGTTGCTCGGCCGCCTCGCGGGCCACCTCCTCGCTGAGGCCGCGTGCCTGGAGCAGACCGGCCAGTTCGGCGAGTTCGGCCTGTGGCTGGTCGTGCAGCTCGCGTCGCTCCAGAGCCAGGGCCGCCTGCTCGGAGGCGCGCTGGGACGACACGGAGACGTATTCGCCCGCGGCCATGGACAGGGACCCGGCGAGCAGTCCCGCCAGGCCCGCCGTCAGCAGGGTGCCGCGGTCGGTGGTGGCGCCCGCGACGCCGACGACGAGGCCCGCGGTGGACACGATGCCGTCGTTGGCGCCGAGTACGGCGGCGCGCAGCCAGTTCAGGCGGGTGCCCATGGCGTCGTGGTGGGCCTCGTCGTGCCAGGGCGGCGGCTGGTCGCTCACCTGGGGAGGGTCTCACGGGCTCTCACGGGCTGTGGTCACCACACGCGGACCGATCCGCCCGGCGCGAAGACCGGTGAGGTGGCGTCGGTCGGGGGCTCCTTGAGCGGTTCGGCCAGTTCGGCGGCGGTGGGGCCGACTCTGGCCGCGATCGGGTCCAGGCGGGCCAGGTCGAAGCCGTAGACGCGGGCGGCGTTGCCGCCGACCATGGCGGCGATCTCCTGGTGGGGCAGGCCCGCGTAGGCGATGCGGAGGCCTTCGCGGCTGTAGGGGTAGGTACCTTCGTCGTGTGGGTAGTCGCTGCCCCACATGATCTTGTCGAGGCCGATCCGGTCGCGCAGCGGCACCTCGTGGGGGCGCATGAAGCTGGCGCCGACAAAGCAGTTGTCGCTCCAGACCTCGCTGGGGCCCTTGCCCATCGCCGCGGCGAGTCCGGCGCCGAACTTGGACTCGGCCGTGTCGGCCTTCGTCGCGGCGGCGACCAGGCGGCCGTGGTAGTAGTCCAGCATGTCGAGTACGCCGGGTATCCAGCCGGAGCCCTGTTCGGTGAGGACCAGGCGTAGATCTGGGTGGCGGCGGAACGCGCCGCCGAAGATCAGGTGCCACAGGGCGCGGTGCGAGAACCAGGTGGTCTCCACCATGAACACGGCGCGGGCGGCCGGTTCGTCGCCGAGCGGCGGGGACGCCGAGCCCGCGTGGTGGTTGACCGGGACGCCCAGTTCCGCGCAGACCGCCCAGAGGGGGTCGTACGCCGCCGAGTACAGCTCGGGCAGGCCGGAACCCGGTGGGGTGCCGGGCAGCAGCAGTCCGCCGGTGAGGCCCGCCGTGTGTGCCCAGCGGACCTCGTCGACGGCCGCGTCGACGTCGTTCAGGAGGACCTGGAAGACGCCCGATCGGCGGCCGGGCGCCGCCGCGCAGAAGTCCGCCAGCCAGCGGTTGTGGGCACGCAGGCCCGCCCACCGCTGGTCGAACTCCTCGCGGGTGGGGGCCGGTGCCATCAGTGACGCGGACGGGAAGAACGGCGGGATGGTGTTGGGGAAGACGACCTCGGCGACGATGCCGTCCGCCTCCAGCTCGGCGACGCGGCGGCCGGAGTTCCAGTTCTTGTCCGCGGTGTCGGCGAGCAGGTCCTCGTACGGGTTGACGTACGTGGCCGCCCAGGCGTCGAAGGCCTCGTGGTGCCGGGACTCCAGATACGGCTTGTAGTCGAGGAGGTCGGCGCCCGCGTGGCAGTCGGCCGAGATGACGGTGTAGCGGGCGGCGGGGTCGGCAGGGTCGATGGGCTGGTGGCCGTCCGTCATGACGACACCCCCAGGGTCGGGAAGTCGTGGTCGGTGAGCCAGTGGCGGCCGACCTCGCGGGACCGTGCCCAGGAGGCCTGTACGGCCGCCTGGTCGGCTGGCTGGCCGAGGTCGGCGGGGGTGGGGCCGATCCGGCGCGCGATCGGGGCGAGTGCGTCGGTGTCGAAGCCGAAGACCTCGGCGGCGGCCAGGCCGAGCATGCGGCGGGTCTCGGTGACCGGGATGTCGTGGAAGGTGTTCCTCAGCCACGCGCGCGTGTCGGGCCAGGTGCCCTCCGGGTGCGGGAAGTCGGAGCCCCATAGGATGTTGTCGACGCCGATCTCGTAGCGCTGGGCGAGTTCGCGGCGCTTGGTGTTGGTGGCGCAGACGAACAGCTGCCGGTCGAGGTATTCGTGCGGAGGCCGCTTCAGTTCGGCGAACGGTGAGAGTTTCTTGCCGCCGTGAGCGCCCAGGTAGAGCCGGTCCATGAACCACAGGAGGTTCGGTAGCCACCAGCAACCGGACTCGGCGACGCCGAACTTCAGCGCCGGGTGGCGCTCGAAGACACCGGACCAGAGCAGGAACCACAGGGGCCGGGCGGGCCACCAGGTGACCTCGGAGACGTAGATGCCGAGGTGGTCGCCGTACTCGTGGCGCGGGGCCGCCCCGGAGTGGGTGACCAGCGGCATGCCGGTCTCGGCGGCCGCCGCCCAGACCGGCTCGTAACGCCGGTCGTGGTACGGCTCCTTGTCGACCCACATGGACGGGATCATCAGCGCGCCGAGCCCGGACTCCTTGGCCCGGTGGATCTCCGCGACGACCCGGTCGACCTCGCCGGTGACCGGCAGCAGGGCGACGCCGCAGTGCCGCTGGGGATGCTCGCCGACGAACTCCGCCAGCCAGCGGTTGTGCGCCTGGGCGCCCGCCATGCCCAGCTCCGGGTCCTGGTCGCCGGAGAGCCCGAGGCCCACCCCGAAGGGGGCGGCGGTCTGGCTGTCCACGGCGTCGGCGTCCGGGAAGACGACCTCGGCCGCCACTCCGTCGCCGTCCAGCTCCTTGAGGCGCTGCGCGGTGTCCCAGCCGCCGCGCAGGCCTTCCTCGTTGTCGTGGAACCACTTGGCGGCGAACGCCTCGTTGCGTACGCCGAGCCGGGTCATCTCCTCGCGGCGGGCGCCCTGCCGTCCGAGGAACTCGTCGAAGGCACGGTGGAAACGCCGGTCGAGATAGGGCCGGTACTCCTCCGTGGGGAGTCCGGCGTGGCAGTCGGAGGAGATGATCAGATAGGGGTCGGTGAAGTCCGTCATCAGGTGTCCCTCAGTCAGTCGAGGATGAAGCGTTCGAGGTACGCCGGGTTGGCGCGGCTGAGCATCGACTGCGACCTGGCCCTGATCTGCCGGTCGCTGTGCTCGCTTTCGGGCAGCAGCCAGAAGCGGTCGGCTCCGATCCCCTCGGCGACGAAGTCGGCGACCTCCTCGACCGGGGTGAACCACACCTCCTGCCCGGCCTCCCGCATCGCCGTCTCCCACTGGTCGAGGCTGCGGTAGGGGGCTCTGCGGGGGCGCACCTTGGCGTACCGCTCGGGTCGGTTGCGGTGTGAGTCCCAGAGGCCGGTGCGCAGCATGTGCGGTCCGGGGAAGAGCACCGAGGCTCCGACCGCCGCGTCCTCGGCCTTGAGGTGGGCGTACAGCGACTCGGTCATCGTCACGACGGCGGCCTTGGTGACCGCGTACACGGACGCGGTGGGCAGCGGGGCGATCCCGCCGTCCCCGGATGAGGTGTTGACGACATGGCCGGGCTCGCCCGCCGCGAGCATCCTGGGCAGGAAGGCCTGGATGCCGTGGAAGACGCCCCACACGTTGACCGCGAAGGCCCATGCCCAGTCGTTCGGCTCGTGCTCCCACATGCGGCCCTCGGCGCCGGAGCCGACGCCCGCGTTGTTGCAGAGCACATGCACCGCGCCGTAGGTGTCGTAGGCCGCGTCCGCCAGGTCCCGTACGGACGCGCGGTCGGCGACGTCCACTACGCGCGCGTGCACGTCGGCGCCGTCTTCCTTCAGGCCGGCGGCGGCCTGGTGCAGGGCGTCCTCCTCGACGTCCGCGAGGACGACCTTGAGCCCGTCGGCGGCGAACCTGCGTGCCAGGGCGAGGCCGATGCCGCTGGCCGCGCCGGTGACCACGGCGACCTGTCCTGTCTCGAGGCGCATCAGACGCTGCCTTCCGGTGGCCCGTCGAGTGCCTGCTGCGGATCGTCGTACCGCTGGTGGAGGTACGGGAGCAGGGCCTGGGCGCTGACCCGTTCGGCGACCCGGCCCCGCTGGTCGGTGGTCTTCTCGCCGATGGTGATCTCCACCAGGCGTCGGACGGGAAGGTCGGCGACGGGGTCGTACATCGACTCGCGCAGCACCACGTCGCCGGTGATCCGCTCCAGCCTGCGCACCTTCTCGTTGCGTACGCAGTGCACCAGGACCGGGTCCGCGTCGAAGCCCGAGCCGTCCACGGCGGGCAGGAACTTGAAGTAGAAGTCGGTCTTGCGGGTCGGCTCGGGGAGCGGCAGGTCGCCGCTGACGGCTCCGCGCACCTCGACGAAGGCGATCTGGTGGCGGGCGAGCGCGGCGCGTACCACAAGACCGTCGCGTTCGACGGTGACCTCGCCCAGCTTCTTGGGTTCGCCGAAGACCTCGCGGCCGCCGATCAGGGCGCGCTCGTGGGTCATCGGCATCACCAGGGGGTACCAGCCGTCGATGCCGTCGTGCTCTGCGGCGACCGCGACCGAACCGGCGCCGAGCGGGTAGCCGGGCAGGTCGACCTTGCTGATGTTGGCCCGTACGAGGGGCCGCCCGGTCGGCTTCAGTGGTGGCGGGAGGACCGCGGCCACCGTGTCCGGGTCGCTCTCCCACACGGCTGTGACGCCGGTGGACCAGATGTCGGGGAGCTGGGAATGTGCGGTGCGCGACGCGGTGATCTCGGCTTCGGTGCGTGCGCCGTACCGAACGCGTGCCATGTCGTACCACCCTTCCTAGGTCGTGTAACACTGTTACACCGGGCGGAGTGAAGGGTAAAGAGCCGTGCGGGAAACCGAATTGAGGGGGACCGATGAGCGAAGCGCCGAGACCGGCGCGAGGGGCGCGAGGCGCGCGAGCGTCGCTGACCCGCGATGAGGTCCTCGACACCGCCGCCACCCTGGTGAAGCAGCACGGCCCGGACGCCCTGACGATGCGTAAGCTCGCCGCCGAACTGGGCACGGCCGTCACCTCGATCTACTGGCACGTCGGCAACCGCGAGTCACTCCTGGACGCCCTCGTCGCCGGCACCGTACGGGAGCTCGGCGAGATCCGGCCCCATGGCCACACCCCCGCCCAGCGCATCGTCTCCGTCGCCCGCGCCCTGCGCCGCCGGCTGCGCGACCACCCACACCTGGTGGCGATGGTCCACGAACGCGGCCTCACCGAGCGGATGTTCCAGCCCGCCGCCCAGGCCCTGGTGCACGAAGTGCACGCGGCGGGCCTACGCGGCGCCCGCGCGGCGGACGTGGTCCGCGCGGTGCAGTTCCAGGTCGTCGGGTTCGTTCTGGTGGAACGCAACCGCGAACGCGCGCCGGTACAGCGGCCCGGCGACGAGGAGTTGTGGGACACCACGACCGCTGACCAGGACCCGGCGCTGGCGCGTGCCCTGGCCGGGCCGCCCGATCCCGACCGGCTCTTCGACGTGTCCGTACGCGCCCTGGTGGACGGTCTGCTGGACACGGCGAGCCGCCCGGCGGACCGCCCCTAACATCCGGGCCCGTCAACGCGAGTCACCGGTCCCGGTCCACGCTGTCAGTGCCGGGTCGTATTCTCTGGGACCATGCTCGAAGACCACACGACCGCAGCCCCGTGGCCGACCGCGTACCCGCAGGGGTACGCGGTCGTCGACGTGGAGACCACCGGCCTCGCCCGCGACGACCGGATAGTGTCCGCTGCCGTGTACCGGCTGGACGCCCGCGGCGATGTCGAGGACCACTGGTACACACTGGTCAACCCGCAGCGTGATCCGGGACCCGTGTGGATTCACGGTCTGACGAGTGACGTCCTCAAGGACGCGCCGCTGTTTGGTGAAATCGCCCAGGAGTTCTCCGACCGGCTCGCCGACCGGGTACTGGTCGCCCACAACGCCGTCTTCGACTGGTCGATGATCGCCCGCGAGTACGCGCGCGCCGAGCGCACCGCGCCCGTACGGCAGCGGCTGTGCACCATCGCCCTGTCGAAGGAGCTGGGCCTGCCGCTGCCCAACCACAAGCTGGCCTCGCTCGCCGCGCACTTCGGGGTCGAGCAGCAGCACGCCCACCACGCGCTGGACGACGCGCGGGTGCTCGCCGAGGCGTTCCGGCCCAGCCTGCACGCGGCGGCGAGCGGCGGGGTGCGGCTGCCGCTTCTGGAGTGCCGTCCGCTCACCGAGTGGAGCCAGAGCCCCGCCACGCCACGTATCGGCCACCAGGCCAGCCACGGGTCGTACGGCCAGGGCAGCTGGCGTCCCTCGCGCAAGCGTCCGCCGTGCCCCTACCCGAACCCGGGACGGTACGAGCCGGGCCAGCCGCTCAAGCAGGGGATGCGGGTGGCGTTCTCCGGGGACACCTCGGTGGAGCGTGAGTTGCTGGAGGACCGCGCGGTCGAGGCCGGACTGCACATCGCGACCAGCCTCTCCCGGCTGACCAGCCTGCTGGTGACCAACGACCCGGACGCCGGGACCTCCAAGACCGTCAAGGCCAAGGCGTACGGCACCCCCGTCATCGACGAGGCCGCCTTTGGCCAGCTGCTGCGGGACGTGGTCCCGGCGTAGGGCCCAGGGGTTCAGAAGCGGGCCCTGGGCAAACGGGTGATTTGGCGGGCCCCGCCCGCATGCCGCCCACGTCGGGGCCTGCCCGCATCCCACCCTGTGGCGCATGGCACGTTGTGAAGTCTGCGGAAACGACTACGGCATGTCCTTCGAGGTGCACGCGCAGGGCGCGGTGCACGTCTTCGACTGCTTCGCCTGCGCCATCCACCGGATGGCACCCCTGTGCGAACACTGCCGGGTGCAGGTGATCGGCCAGGGCGTCGAGGTCGAGGGCCACTGGTACTGCGGGGCCCACTGCGCTCGCGCGGAGAAGGGTCAGGTGGGAATCGTCGACAAGGTGTGAGCTGAGCGCACCCTCCCGGCGGTCACCTCATGGGCGAGTTGTACGGTCATGGGGTGTACCGCTTCCTGTTGTCCCGGCAGTGGGTGTTCCTCACCCTGCTCGCCCTCGTGCTCATCCCAGTGATGGTCGAACTGGGCTTCTGGCAGCTGCACCGCCATCAGCACCGCGTCGCGCAGAACGCTCTGATCGCCGAGAACCTCGACGCGGCGCCGGTTCCCGTCACCCAGCTCACCGAGCCGGGGCACACCGTCCCGCGCGCCGACTACTGGCGCCGAGTGACCGCGACCGGCACGTACGACACCGAGCACGAGGTCGTCGTCCGCCGCAGGACCAACTCCGATGACCGGGTCGGCTTCCATGTGCTGACCCCTCTCGTCCTCGACGGCGGACGCGTGCTGCTCGTCAACCGCGGCTGGGTGCCCACCGCCGCCGACCAGCAGGCTTTCCCCGACGTACCGGCCCCCGAGCAGGGCGAGGTCACCATCACCGGCCGCCTGATGGCCGACCAGACGACGGATGCGAGCGGCATCCGGGACCTGAAGGGACTGCCGCCCCGGCAGACCATGCTGATCAGCAGCGCGCAGCAGGCCAAGACCCTCGGCAAAGAGGTACTCGGCGGCTATGTGGAGCTGATCGAGCCCCGGCCGCGGGACGGCGAGGGCCCCGAGCTGATCGGCGCGCCCGACAAGGACTCGATCGGCGCGCACATGGCGTACGCCGTCCAGTGGTGGCTGTTCGTGGCCGCGGTCCCGGTCGGCTGGGTGATCCTCGTACGCCGCGAGGTCCGCGACCGCAGGCAGCGGAGCGCCACGCGGGAGCCGGAACCGGCCGAGGCGACTGCCGTCTAGGCCGGACAGGCCCTGGTCCTACTGGCGGCCCTCTCGCTTCGGATGGGTGCGGCGCGGCAGGATAGGGCCCATGGATCTTGGACTGAAGGACCGCGTGTACGTCGTCACCGGCGCCACCCGTGGGCTCGGCCACGCGGCGGCCCGCGAGCTGGTCGCGGACGGTGCGCGGGTCGTCATCACCGGGCGGGACGCGAAGACGGTCGCCGATGCCGCCGCCGCACTCGGCCCGAACGCGCTCGGCGTCGCCGCGGACAACGCCGACCCGGACGCCGCCGCCCGCCTGATCGGGGTCGCGCGTGAGCGGTTCGGCCGCCTCGACGGCGTGCTGGTCAGCGTGGGCGGCCCGGCCCCCGGCTTCGCCGCCGACAACACCGACGCACAGTGGCAGGCGGCCTTCGACTCGGTGTTCCTCGGCGCGGTGCGGCTGGCCCGCGCGGCGGCGGCCGAGCTCGGTGAGGGCGGCGTCATCGGCTTCGTCCTGTCCGGCTCGGTGCATGAGCCGATCGCGGGGCTGACCATCTCGAACGGCCTTCGCCCCGGACTCGCGGGTTTCGCCAAGTCGCTGTCGGTCGAGCTCGGCCCGCGTGGCATCCGGGTGGTGGGGCTGCTCCCCGGCCGGATCAGCACCGACCGGATGCGTCAGCTCGATGGGCTGTCAGCCGACCCGGAGGCCACCCGCGCGGCCAACGAGGCGCGGGTGCCGCTGCGCCGCTACGGCACCCCGGAGGAGTTCGGCCGCGCGGCGGCGTTTCTGCTCTCCCCCGCGGCGTCGTATGTCACCGGCGTCATGCTGTCGGTGGACGGCGGTGCGCGGCACGGCTTCTAGCGGCACCCGATTCCTACGGCACGGCTTCTTACGGCACGGCTTCTTGCGGCACCGCTTCTTGCGGCACCGCTTCGCTTCCAGGGGTCAGCTGACCCGCTGGGCCCGGTGTCGGGCCGCCCGCATCCGGACCTCGGCCGGGAGCCGGGCCAGGCCCGCCGAGTCGCGGGCCCGCGCCACCGCGTCGGCGGACAGCCGCTCCAGTGCGTCCGCGGGCTCCGCGTGCGCCTCCAGCAGGAGGTGGACGTGGGCCTCGGGCGTGCCGCGCTTTCCGGTCAGCGTCACCTGTGCCCGCCGTACGCCCTCCAGCGCCTCGGCCTCGTCCACCATCACCCGCTCCAGCGCCCGCCCGCGCAGCAGCGCGCCCTGCCCGTCGCCGCTGTCGACCAGGACCTCGGCCAGTCGGCCACGGCGGGCCTGGGCCAGCAGCCACCACAGAGTGACCAGCACCAGCGCGACCAGCACCGCGAAGACCACCGGCCACCACCACCCCGCGTCCCGCCACCGCGTACGGTCCGCGTCGCTCAGCAGGACGTCGCCGGGCCCGTCGTACAGCCACCAGGACGGCATCGGCGCCCCGAGCCCGGTGGCGAGCACCGCACCGCCCAGCACCAGCAGCGCCAGGCCCACCACACCGAGCAGTACGCGGTTGACCGTCCTCAGCATCGCTCAGCCCCTCTTCCCCGGCCGCGCCACCCGCACCGACAACGCCGGAGCATGCACCAGGCCGAGCCCGCGCATGCCCTCGCTCAGCGTGGTGTCCAGGTCAGTGCGTACGTCGTCAAGCTCCCGGTAGTGCGCCACGGCGCGCGCCTCGACCCGCGAGCGCGTCACCCGGACCCGTACCGACCGCACCCCCGACACCTCCATGGCCCGGTCGCGCAGCACCAGCGCCGCGGCGTCGCGGTCGAGCCAGGCCCGTACATCAGGGGCGTCGGCACGCATCGCGAGCACGGAGCGCTGTCCCGGTGTGGCCACGAGGACCAGCAGCCACACGCCGATCGCGGCCGCGAGCCCCGCTCCGACCAGGACCCAGAGGTCGTCGAGCGGGCGCTCGGCGAGTTCCGTGGCCAGTGCGCGCCGCCATCGCATGGCCGGGCGGTCGGCGCGTACCGCCGCCAGGTCGTACAGCAGCAGCCCGGCCGCGCCGAGTACCAGCAGGGCCACGACGGCTGCCGGGGCGCGGCGCGTGGACCAGAGACGGCCACGGGGGCTGGCGTCGCCGTCGTCTCCGTCATCGAGAACCGGTGTGTAGGACGCGGCGGAGGCGGACTGGTCGAGTTCCGCTGGTACTTTGCCCGGCGGTGCCTCGCCTGGCGGTGCCTCGCCTGGCGAGGCCTTCCCCGCTGGGGCCTTTCCGACGATCGGCAGCCGCTCGGTGGCGCCGCCGTCCTCGTCCTCGCTCATCGCGCCCTCTCCTGTGCCGCCACGCGCGTCGCCGCCGAGTGCAACCGCTCGACCTGGACCGTGACCTCCCGTACGTCCATACCCGTCAGCGTCTCCACCCGCTCGCTGACCTGGCGGCGTACGGCGGCGCACTGACCGCCGATGTCGCCGGGAAAGCCGAGTTCCAGGCTGATCCGCACCCGTGCCCTGCCGTGCTGGACGACGACCGTGGCGTGCGGGATATCGGCGCCTTCGGGCGTGCCGTGACGCAGCGCCTCACCCGCCGCCCGTGCGGCGATCTTCGCGACAACCCGGTCGGCGATCCGGGTCGCGCCGCGCTCGCCCGGCGCGACCCGCGTCGCCGCCACTACCGCCGCCGGTCGCCGCGGGTATCACCACGGCCGCGGAACAGGTCACCCAGGTCCAGATCGCCGTCGACGTACCGCCCCACCAGGAGGCCGAGCGCGCCGAGCGCCGCCACCAGCAGGAACGCGCCGAACCCGCCGAAGTACGCGGCGAAGCCCAGGCCCATGCCCGCCAGGAGGCCGACCACCGCCATGCTCATCGCGAGCTCCTCACTGGAGCCGTTGCTCCGGCTCGTCCTCTTCCTCGTCGGGCAGCTTGACGTCGCCCACCGCGATGTTGACCTCGACGACCTCAAGTCCCGTCATGCGCTCGACGGCCGCGATGACGTTCTCCCGTACGGCGCTCGCCACATCGACGATCGAGACGCCGTACTCGACGACGATCTCCAGGTCGAGCGCTGTCTGAACCTCACCCACCTCGACCTTCACGCCCCGGGACACGGATTTGGTGCCGCCGGGGACACGGTCGCGTACGGCGCCGAAGGTGCGGGAGATGCCGCTGCCCATCGCGTGTACGCCGTCCACGTCGCGCGCGGCCATCCCGGCGATCTTCTCCACGACGCCGTCGGCGATGGTGGTACGCCCTCGGGCCGCGGGATCGCCGCCGCCTCGCTTGGTCGGTCCGGTGCGCGAGGCTCGCTCGGTGCTCCGGCCCTGCAGATCCTTCTCCGTGGCTTCTGCGGTGCTGCGCTCTACGGTGTCACCCATCGCGTTCATCCCCATCGATACGGGTCCGGTCAGGTCAGGTCCGCTCCTTGAGCCCACACTAGGTGTGAATGCCCCAATTCGCGCTGGGGATGCGGCAGGCTGGTGAAATGACGGCTGACGGGTGGGCTCAGGCGGTACGTGACCAACTCGGCCTTGGCCGACTGCTGGCGCTGGGCGGCGCGTCGGACGGTGCCTGGATCACAGAGCGCGCGGCGGCCGGGGTGCTGCGCGGGGCTGCGGCGGACACATCCGGCGTTCGGGTGGAGCGGCTCCGGCTGGCGCTGGCCGATCCGGCCGATGTGGCGGAGCCCGCCGTACCGCCTCCGCCGAGCGCGCTGCCGCCTGGGCCGCTGCGGGTGTCGGCGGAGTTCGCGGCCACGTCGGGTGAGCCGCTTCGGGTGGCGGCGGATCGGTTGCGGGCGGCTCTGGCCGAGGCGGCGGAGGTGCGGCTGGGCTTGCTGGTCGGTGTGGTGGACCTGCGGGTGACAGGGCTGCTGGACGGGGCCGCGTCCGACGCGGACCCGGCCGGGCGGGACGACGCCCCGTCACCGCCGGGCGAAACGGACCCGACGGCGGCGGCCGCGGCGCTGGTGGGCGAGGGCGACGAGGCACGGGCGGCGACCGCGGCCGAGGCGGCGGCGGGGGTGGCCCGGCTGACGGGGGCGCTGGGCGGGCTTGGCCGGGCGGTGCACATCACCGGGCGGGCCGCGCCGCGGGGAGCCGCGGCGGTTCCGGGCCGCCATGTGCGTATCGAGCTGGCGGTCGTCTCGGGCCACCGGGCGGTGGATGTGGCGCGCGCCGTACGCCGGTCAGTCACGGACGCCTTCGCGGACCACCCAACGGTGAGCGTGCTGGTCACAGCGGTCGACCGGTCCTCCTGACCGGATCGCCGCGACGGCGGCTGTGTGGTCCGCGTGGCGTCACAGGCCCGACACAGGCCCGACACAGGCTCTCAGTCGTCGAGGCCCGCCAGGTCGCGCAGGCGGCGGGCCTGGGCGGCGCGTTCGGCGACGCGCTGGTCCTCGTAGGAGCGCGCGGTCGCGCCCTGGAGCAGCGCCTTCGTCTCGATCGTCGCGTCGCGCGGCGCGGCGAGCAGCGCGGCGGTGAGGTCGCGCACCGAGGCGTCCAGATCCGCGCCGGGGACGACGAGGTTGGCCAGGCCGATCCGCTCGGCCTCGTCGGCGTGCACGAAGCGGCCGGTCGCGCAGATCTCCAGGGCCCTGGCGTAGCCCACCAGGTTCACCAAGGGGTGGGTGCCGGTGAGGTCAGGGACCAGGCCCAGGCTGGTCTCGCGCATCGCAAACTGCACGTCGTCCGCGACCACGCGCAGATCGCAGGCGAGCGCGAGCTGGAAGCCCGCGCCGATCGCATGCCCCTGCACCGCGGCGATGGAGACGAGGTCACTGCGCCGCCACCAGGTGAACGCCTCCTGGTACTCGGCGATGGTGGAGTCGAGCGCGTCGTCGCCGCCACGCGCCAGGTCGATGAAGGACGGCTCGCCCTCGAAGCCCTCGGGCGTGAACGCCTGTCGGTCGAGCCCCGCGGAGAAGGACTTGCCCTCACCTCGCAGCACCACGACGCGGACGCTGCCCGGCAGTGACCTGCCCGCCTCAGCCAACGCCCGCCAGAGTGCAGGACTTTGAGCGTTGCGCTTGGTGGGGTTGGCCAGCGTCACCGTGGCGATGGAGTCATCGACGGTGAGCCGTACGCCGTCCTTGTCGAGTACAGCTACGAGGTCGGGGTCGAGCGAAGCCATGGGGAGCCTCCGATGGGACTGCAGCGACAGTTAAGTGACTGCACAGTAACCACCCGGTCGATCACCCGACCGACCGGGTGGCCACCACCACCGGAGACGGTGCGCTGCCGTCAGGCCGAGGTGGCCTTCTTGCCGCGCGTCGCCCCGCCGCGTCCTCGCAGCTGGATTCCGGACTCGGTGAGCATCCGGTGCACGAATCCATAGGAGCGACCGGTTTCTTCAGCCAGTGCCCGGATGCTCGCACCGGCGTCGTACTTTTTCTTCAGGTCTGCCGCGAGCTTGTCGCGCGCGGCTCCGGTTACCCGGCTGCCCTTCTTCAGAGTCTCGGCCACCCGTGCCTCCTCATGGGAAGTGCGCTCTGGACTTCTCATGATCACCCCTCTTGGGCTTCCTGGCCACCCATTCGACAAGGTCCGTGTGAGTGGGTTTGCCGCGACCGGGCCCGCCGTCACGAGTGGAAGGAATAATTCCGCTCAGTTCCGCGCCCGGAGCTGACCAGCCTTGTGCGCGAACAGCCTGGTCAGCGAGGGGGGCGTGCGCGATCAAGGCCGCGCACGCTGTGCAGCGGCGGATTGCCTGTACGACACACCGGGGTACGAGGCACACTCACCCAGATGAAGGATCACGGGTAAGCCGAATGATCCATACGCGGTTGATCACGCCAGCGCGACGAGATCCGCGTAGTCCGCGCCCCACAGGTCCTCGACACCGTCCGGCAGCAGGATGACCCGCTCCGGCTGCAGCGCCTCGACCGCGCCCTCGTCGTGGGTGACGAGGACGACCGCGCCCTTGTACGTACGCAGCGCGCCGAGGATCTCCTCGCGGCTGGCTGGGTCGAGGTTGTTGGTGGGCTCGTCGAGCAGCAGGACGTTGGCCGAGGAGACGACGAGCGTCGCGAGCGCGAGCCGGGTCTTCTCACCGCCAGAGAGCACACCCGCGGGCTTGTCCACGTCGTCGCCGGAGAACAGGAACGAGCCGAGCGTCTTGCGTACCTCGACGAGGTCGAGGTCGGGCGCCGCCGAGCGCATGTTCTCCAGGACCGTGCGGCTGGGGTCCAGGGTCTCGTGCTCCTGCGCGTAGTAGCCGAGCTTCAGGCCGTGGCCCGGGGTGACCTCACCCGTGTCCGGCTTCTCGGCGCCGCCCAGCAGGCGCAGCAGGGTGGTCTTGCCCGCGCCGTTCAGACCGAGGATGACCACGCGTGAGCCCTTGTCGATGGCCAGGTCGACGTCCGTGAAGATCTCCAGCGAGCCGTACGACTTGGACAGACCCTCGGCGGTGAGCGGGGTCTTGCCACACGGGGCGGGATCAGGGAAGCGGAGCTTGGCGACCTTGTCGGCCTGCCGGACGTCCTCCAGGCCCGCGAGGAGCCGCTCGGCGCGACGGGCCATGTTCTGCGCGGCGACCGTCTTGGTGGCCTTGGCGCGCATCTTGTCGGCCTGCGAGTTGAGCGCCGAGGCCTTCTTCTCGGCGTTCTGCCGCTCGCGCTTGCGGCGCTTCTCGTCCGCCTCGCGCTGCTGCTGGTAGAGCTTCCAGCCCATGTTGTAGACGTCGATCACTGAGCGGTTGGCGTCCAGGTAGAACACCTTGTTGACGACCGTCTCGACCAGTTCGACGTCGTGGGAGATCACGATGAAGCCGCCATGGAACGTCTTCAGGTAGTCCCGGAGCCAGACGATCGAGTCGGCGTCCAGGTGGTTCGTGGGCTCGTCGAGCAGCATGATGTCCGCGTCCGAGAACAGGATGCGGGCCAGCTCGACACGGCGGCGCTGACCGCCGGACAGGGTGTGCAGCGGCTGACCGAGCACCCGGTCGGGGAGCTTCAGGGCGGCGGCGATGGTGGCGGCCTCGGCCTCGGCCGCGTACCCGCCCTTGGTGAGGAACTCGGTCTCCAGGCGCTCGTAGCGCTTCATCGCCTTCTCGCGCGTGGCACCCTTGCCGTTCGCCATACGCTCTTCGTTCTCGCGCATCTTGCGCAGCAGCTCGTCGAGGCCGCGGGCGGACAGCACACGGTCGCGGGCGAGTACGTCGAGGTCGCCGGTACGCGGGTCCTGCGGCAGGTAGCCGACGTCACTGGCGCGGCTGATGGAGCCCCCCGCGGGGGTGCCCTCGCCAGCGAGGCATTTGGTGAGGGTGGTCTTGCCGGCGCCGTTACGGCCGACGAGTCCGATGCGGTCGCCCTTGGCGACGCGGAACGAGGCGTTGTCGATAAGGACGCGGGCGCCGGCGCGCAGCTCGATGCCGGTGGCGGTGATCATGGACAAAACTCCAGGGCGGGATGTAGGACGGCGGACGGCGACGGGCGGGCGGTCAGCGCCGTCTAATGCACAAGGAGAATGGCCATACGGCGATTCTACCGGGCAGTCGCAACCCCTTTTTCCGGGTGGGTGCCGACTGCGTGCCGACTGGCCGCCGACTGGGCGCCGACGGGCGTTGTCAGACCCCGGTGCCAGACTGTGGAGCAGGTCACATTCCGCGCCGCGTGCAGGCGTGGAATCCGCGGTATCCGAGGAGGAGCGATCGTCATGTCACAGTCACCGACCATCTGTCCGACCGTGCTGTACGCGGACGCCAAGGCAGCGATTCGCCAGCTCACCAAGGCGTTCGGCTTCACGGAGACCGCTGTGTACGAGAGCGAGGACGGCGTCGTCGAGCACGCCGAGCTGTCGTTCGGGAACGGCGTGGTGATGCTGGGCTCGAAGGGGCGTGAGGGGGTGTACGCCAAGGCGATGGCGGACGCTGGCACGACCGGCGTCTTCGTCCACGTCGACGACGTGGACGCGCACCACCAGCACGCCGTGGAGCAGGGCGCGGAGATCCTGATGCCCCCGACGGACCAGGACTACGGCGCGCGGGACTACATGGCCCGGGATGTCGAGGGCAACGTGTGGAGCTTCGGGACGTACACGCCGCTCACTGGGTCCTAGCCTCCGCCGGTGTGGACCTGGAAGGCGGCGCGGCGTACGGCCTTGGCCAGGGCCGGGTCGGGGTGTGCGGCGGCCAGGGCTACCAGGACCTGCACGGTGCGCGGGTGACCCACGGCCCGTACCTCGTGCAGCAGGGCGGGCACGGTGGGCTGAACCGCTGATTCCAGGTGGCGTACGAGAAGTCCCGACTCGCCGTGGTCGGTCACGGCCGCGGCGGTGTCCACCCAGAGCCAGGTGACCTCGTCGCGGGTGAGGGCCGTGTGGACGTCCTCGGGGTCGGCGCCCTCGTGCTCGGCGAGCCACATCAGGGCGTAGGGGCGCAGCGGGGTCTCGCCGGCCGCGGCGCGGACCTCGGGCTCGGCGGGGGCGCCGACCACGCGCAGCGCCTCGAAGGCGAGTCCGCGCACCAGGGCGTCGTCGCCGCGTGCGGTGTCCAGGAGTTCGGTGACGGCGCTCTTGGCGGGACGGGCGGCGAGCCAGGCGCGGTACTCGGCGCGGGCCGCGTTCGGTCGCAGGCGGGCGCAGCCGCGGAGCATGGCGTCGGCGGACTGCTCGATGTTACCGGCGGGGCTCTGGGCGGCGACGATGATCTGTTCCAGCTTGACCCAGACCGCCCAGCTGCCGAGCGGCGTGAGGGTTGCCTGCCCCGGGCTCAGGGTCAGGGCGCCGACGTCGGCGAGCGCGCCGAGGGCCCAGTCGAGCAGTGGGGGCAGCGTGGTCGGAGAGTGGGGCCCCTGGTCGGATCGCGGGGCGGAGTCCGGCGTGGACTGCGGCGCGGGCTGCGGGTCGTGGGGGATCTCGCAGCGTTCCTCGCGGAGTTCGGTGACGCGCTGGTCGAGGAGGTCCAGGAGCTGGGGTACCGGTACCGGGCCCGCGGAGAGCTGGAGGAAGGAGAGCAACTGCGGTACGGCCTCGACGACTTCGGCGACGGCGGCGGGGTCAAGTCCGCTGGGCGCCGGGTGCACCAGCGACCAGGCGTCGAACAGCGCGACCCAGCCGCGCAGTACGGCGGAGTCGTCGCGGTCCCAGGCGGACAGCCGCCAGCCAGGGCGGGCGGTGCTGCCGTGTACCTCGATGAGACCGGCCAGCCGTGCGGTGTCCCAGTCGGTGCGCGCCTGTCCGGGCGTCAGGTCCAGGTCGGCGGCGGCCTGTTCCGTGGCGTCGTCCGACAGGGCGCCACCGGTGAGAGGGCGCACCGAGGTGCCGTGACGGGACGTGGCGTCGGCCCAGCGGGCGATCGCGGCCGCCGGGGCGAGCCCCGTGCGCGCCATCCGGGCCAGTACGGCGGGGGCGGGTGTGCCCTCGGGTGGGCGTGGCGCGGGGCGCTGTGAGCGGCGCTCGGCCACGGCCCGGGGGGCGGTGGCGAGCGTGCGGGGGCCGACGAGTCGGAGCCTGGAGTCGCGCGGGGTACGGGACGTCACGGGAGCAGTCTTCCCGTTGAGGCCTGGAAAGCCCAAACGGAACCCCTGCACGGGACTCCGGTACGGCGCCACGCCACCGTCTTCGGCGGCAGATCGCCTGCCGGAAGGCGGACTCCGGAGGGGCGGGCGGGCCAGGGTGGGGTTGCGGCCTGTCCGGCGGGCGGTGGCTAGGTCAGGGGGGTGAGGAAACGGCGTAGGGCCTCTTCGTAGGGGGCGGGGGCGGCGTTCCACGCGGCGCCGTGTGGGGCATCGTGGACGGTGTGGAGGGTGACCAGGTCGGGACGACGGGCAGCCAGTCGACGGGAAAGGCTCCAGGGGGCGAGGGCGTCGTCGGGACCGTGGAACAGCAGAACCGGAACGTCCAGCGCGGCGGGGTCAGCGCGGTCCATGGTTCCGGTGAGCCCGTCGCCACGGAGGCCGGTGCGCCCCTGGGCCGCACGGACCGCGAGCGGCAGCAGCGCGGCCGGAACTCCACGGGCGCGGGCGATCGCCCGCAAAGTGGTCTCCCAGTCAAGTACCGGGGAGTCCAGGACCAGGCCGCTGATCCGGTCCCGCAACGCCGGGTCCGCGGCGGCGTGCAGGGCCATCGCGGCGCCGGTGGACCAGCCGTACAGCACGACGCGCTCGGCGCCGTAGCGCACGGCGTAGCGGATGGCCGCGTCGAGGTCACGCCACTCGGTCTCGCCGAGGTGGCCGAGCCCGTCCGGTGAGCGCGGGGCGCCGAGGTCGCCCCGGTAGGCGAGCGAGAGCACCGGGAACTGCTGGCGGTGCAGGAAGTCCATCACGACCATCGGGTGCTCGCGGGTGGTGCCGAGGCCATGCACCGTGATCACCCAGGTGTCGCGGGCCGCGGGCACGAACCAGGCGGGCAGCCCGCCAAGTTCGCCCGGGATGTCGACGTCCGCGTGCTCCAGGCCAAGCGCGGTACGCGGATTGCCGACGTGGACCTGCGGGGTGAGCCACACCGTCGCCCCGGGCTCCAGGATGCCGTGGGTGACCCGGTCCAGGCGGCGCACCACGGTGTCGGCGGGGTGCGGCGCCCCGTCGATGACGGGCCCGACCACGGCGTGGCAGCCGTCGCCGCTCAGCCCGTAGGTGCCGGGGCGCAGCGCGGCCAGCGCGCGGGTCAGGATGACCCGGTCGGGGCCGGTGCCGTGCACGGTCAGCGCGGGCTCGGTGGGGAGCGGGCGCCCCGGGGGCGCCTTCAGGGCGATGTCGCTGGCGTACCGGCCGACCGCGACCAGGGCCGCGCCGACGCCGAACACAGTGGAGACGGCCGCGGCCGTTGCTTTAGCAGGGCGCACGGTTCCAGTGTCGGGGCGCGGGCGGTCGGCGGCCAGCGGGCCGCGGCCGACAGGTTTCGACAGGCTCTCAGCGGGCCGGTCCGGGGCGCTGCCCGTACCCGCGCAGCTGGCGTTCCACGTCGGCGAGCTGGTCCGGGGTGAGGAGTGTCGGCGTGTGGCCCGGAACGGAGGTCGCGGTGAGCCAGAGGCGGCACATCCACTCGAGCTGGGCCGTACGGTCGTACGCCTGGTCGAGGGTGTCACCGTAGGTGACGGTTCCGTGGTTCCGCAGGAGGCATCCGGTGCGCTCGCGGAGTGCGGCGAGCATGTTCTCGGCCAGTTCGGCCGTCCCGTAGAGGGCGTACGGAGCGACGCGTACGGGCCCGCCCAGGGCCATCGTCATGTAGTGGATCGGCGGCAGTTCCTGGACCAGCGTCGACACGGCGGTGGCGTGCACCGCGTGGGTGTGCACGACGGCGCGCGCGGAGGTGGCCCGGTAGAGCGCGAGGTGCAGCGGCAGTTCGCTGGTCGGGGCCAGTTCTCCCAGCATCCGCCGCCCGTCCAGGTCGACGCCCACCGCGTCGTGCGGTGCCAGCCGGTCGTACGGCACCCCGCTCGGGGTGACCAGGACGATGTCCCCGACCCGTACCGAGACATTGCCCGAGGTGCCGACGACCAGGCCCTCCGTCGCCGTTCTGCGGGCCGTCGCCACCAGCTCGGCCCAGGCCCGCGCGAGCGCGCTCTCCGCCGGGACCCCGGCCTGCTCCCCTGTGCGCTCCCCGGCCCGCTCCCCCGCGCGCTCCCCGGCCTGTCTCGATGTCTGCTCACCCATGCGGCGATCCTGCCAGCCAGGAGGCGCACCGACGTACGGAGATCGGCATGGGGCGCGGGGAATCGGCGGAACCTCCGTTAATCTCTCCGTGATGCTTCAGTTGCGGTGCGTCACCATTTCGGAGGGGTCCATGGTTCGTCGTGCGATCGCCGTCGCGGCCGCCACGCTCACGCTCGCGGGCACGGCCATCGTCGCCGCACCCGCCGCACCCGCCGCCCCCGTCAGCGCCGTATCCAAGCCGCAGGGGCTTGACGTGTCCTCGCACCAGAAGGACGTCGACTGGGTGCGGGCGAAGCGCGACGGCGCCCGCTTCGTCTACGTGAAGGCGACCGAGTCGCACACCTACAAGAACCCCTACTTCGGTCAGCAGTACGACGGCTCGCGCGGGCAGGGACTGATCCGCGGCGCGTACCACTTCGCCCTGCCGCACAAGTCCTCCGGCACGAGGCAGGCCGCGTACTTCGTCAGGAACGGCGGCCAGTGGCGGGCCGACGGCTGGACGCTGCCGCCCGCGCTCGACATCGAGCACAACCCGTACGACAGGCAGAAGACGTGCTACGGGCTGAGCAAGCCGGAGATGGTCGCCTGGGTCACGTCGTTCAGTCGCGAGGTGCGGCGGCTCACCGGCCGCCACCCGGTGATCTACACGACGACGCACTGGTGGAAGACCTGTACCGGCGACAGCGGCGCCTTCGGCGCGACCCACGCCCTGTGGCTGGCCAACTACGCGGCATCGCCGGGGCCGCTGCCCGCCGGGTGGGCGTACCCGACCTTCTGGCAGTACAGCGACAAGGGAACGTTCCCAGGTGATCAGAATCTCTTCAACGGCTCCGCGAGCCAGCTGAGGAGCTTCGCCCGAGGCTAGCGACCCAGCGATCCCGGTGGTCCGGGCGACCCGAGGCACCGAGAACCGCCTCCCGCGACGTAAGCGGAATGACCGAACCCCTCGTAGGTAAACCGTGAAGCCCCCCTCAGTTCACCTTCCGTTCATCCAGGTTGCCTACGTTCCACAAGCCACTGACATCAAACGATTGCCTGGGTAAATGGAACACATCACGCTGCTGCTTGCGATTGTGATCGTGACAGCTCTCGTGTTCGATTTCACGAACGGTTTCCACGACACCGCCAACGCGATGGCGACCACCATCTCGACCGGCGCGATGAAGCCCAAAGCAGCGGTGGCGATGTCCGCCGTGCTGAACCTGGTCGGAGCGTTCCTGTCCGTCGAGGTCGCCAAGACGATCTCCAGCGGACTCGTCCAAGAAGACGGCATCCAACCCGCAGTCATCCTCGCGGCACTTGTCGGTGCCATCCTGTGGAACCTGCTGACCTGGCTGGTCGGTCTCCCCTCCAGCTCCTCGCACGCCCTCATGGGCGGTCTGATCGGCGCCACCATCGCGTCCGTCGGCATCAGCGGTGTCAACGGCGGGGTCGTCGTCACCAAGGTGCTCATCCCGGCGATCGCCGCCCCAGTGGTGGCCGGTGTCGCCGCGCTGCTCGCCGCGCGCCTGACGTACAAGCTGGGCAAGAACATCGGCGACAAGACCCAGGCCAAGGGCTACCGCGGTGGCCAGATCGCCTCCGCGGGGCTGGTCTCGCTGGCGCACGGCACCAACGACGCCCAGAAGACGATGGGCATCATCACGCTGGCGCTGGTCGCGGGCGGCGCTCTCGCGCCCGGTTCCAACCCGCCGGTGTGGGTCATCGTGTCCGCGGGCCTGGCGATCGCGCTCGGCACCTACCTGGGCGGCTGGCGCATCATCCGCACCATGGGCAAGGGCCTCACCGACCTCCAGCCGCAGCAGGGCTTCGCCGCCCAGACCAGCGCGGCCGCGGTCATCCTGTCGTCGTCGAACCTCGGCTTCTCGCTGTCGACCACGCACTCCTGCTCGGGTGCCGTGATGGGCGCGGGCCTCGGCCGCAAGGGCGGCGTGGTCCGCTGGTCGACCGCGACCCGGATGTTCGTCGCCTGGGGGCTGACGCTCCCGGCCGCGGGCCTGGTCGCCGCGCTGGCGGAGCTGGTCGCCCGGCAGGGCGACTGGGGCATCGCCGTCGTCGTCACCTTCCTCGTCACCTCCTGCGCCGCGATCTGGTTCATCTCGCGCCGCCAGGTCGTCGACCACACCAATGTCAACGAGGTCGAGGAGGGCGAGGAGGGCGGTTCTGACGCCGCTGCTGACGCCGGCGCCTCCGCTGACTCTGGTACCTCCGCCGCCTCGGGCGACGAGCCCGCGGGTGTCGTGACCAACGCGATCGCCGCGGTCATACCGCCGCCGACCGCAGTGGCCGAGGCCGCGGCTGAGGCCGAGGCCGCGGCCAGCACCGCGGCTGATCCCTCCGCCCGGCCCGCACGGGTCTGATGAGCGCGGCTTCGAGCCCGAGCCCGAGTTCGAGTTAAGGACAAGGAAGAGCAGCATGGACATCGACTGGGCAGCCCTCGGCTCCGTCTTCGGCGTCAGCCTCGTGGCGACGGTCTCCCTGGTGGCCGTGTTCACCCTGGGCATGATCGGCCTCTCCAAGCAGGAGGAGGCCAGCGCGCAAGGCGGTACCGCGACGCTGGCACGCACGGGTGCGTACGCCTGCTTCGCGCTCTGCGCGGCGGCGGTGGCGTACGGCATCTCCCTGATCGTCATCTGAGAGCGTCATCTGACGGGACGGTTCGGTTCGTCCCCTGACGGTGACAGCGCACTCCGCGAGCGGCGCCCCGCGACCTCACCACGGTCGCCGGGGCGCCGCTTCGGTGCGCCCCCGCACGCTCCAGGGCGCCCCCTCGATGGCGCTGGCTGGCGCCCCTATGGCCGCCCGACGTGGTCCTCGTAACACTGTCCCCGTGCAGGTCAACGACGAGTTGACGGGCGTTCACGGCCCATGGTGGACTGCCGGAGCCATATACGGCGGCAGGAGAGGAAGCCGGTGCGAATCCGGCGCGGTCCCGCCACTGTCACCGGGGAGCTCTCCCCCAACACCGGAAGTCACGGTCCGCGACTGCGGATTGGAAGGCCGGGGGAGCTGCGCGTATCCGGGAGCCAGGAGACTCACGTCGCCGTTTTCCGTCGAACCAGGGCGCGGACCCTGAGTGAGGACAACGCGCGATGCCGGGCTGCCCGTCACCAGTTTTGTTGAGTACTCGCCTGAGTACTCACCGCACTCCAGAGGTCCTTCGAGGCGAATCGGTCGGCTGACTCGTGATGCGTGCCGATCGTGTTCTCGCGTACGGCGCCACCGCGGGCCTGCTGGGCGATCTGTTGCTCGGCGATCCGCGCCGCGGCCATCCGGTCGCCGCGTTCGGCCGTGCGGCGGGTGCTGTCGAGCGTCTGCTGTGGCGTGACCACCGTGGTTGGGGTGCCCTGCACACCTCGGTGTGCGCCGGTGGCGCCCTGGGCGCCGCCGCGCTGGCTTCGCGCGCCCTGCGCCCCTCCCCCGCGGCGTCCGTCGCGCTGACCGCCGCCACCACCTGGGCCGTGCTCGGCGGTACGTCGCTCGGCCGCGAGGCCCGAGCCGTCGCCTCAGCGCTGGAGGCCGGGGACCTCGACGTCGCCCGGGAGCGGCTGCCGCACCTGTGCGGGCGCGACCCGCAGGCGCTCGACGGTCCCGGTATCGCGCGGGCCGTCGTCGAGTCGGTCGCCGAGAACACCTCGGACGCGGTGGTGGGCGCGCTGGTGTGGGGTGCGGTCGGCGGGGTGCCGGGCCTGGTCGGGTTCCGGGCCGTGAACACGCTGGACGCCATGGTCGGGCACCGGTCGGCGAAGTACCGGCGGTACGGGTGGGCTTCGGCCCGCCTCGACGACGTCGCGGGCTGGCCGGGCGCCCGGCTGACTGCGGCCCTGGGCGTCATCGCGGGCGGCGACCCGCGCGGCGCCCTCCGCGCCTGGCGCACGGACGCCGCCCAGCACCCAAGCCCCAACGCGGGCCCGGTGGAGGCCTCGTTCGCCGGGGCCCTGGGCGTACGCCTGGGCGGCACCCTGTCGTACGGCGGCCGAGTCGAACACCGCCCGGTACTCAACTCCGAGGGCCGGGCCGTCGAGGTCACGGACATCGAACGCGCCGTACGACTGTCGCGGCGCGTCAGCACACTAGCGCTGGGCGTCAGCGTCGCCGGACGGCTTGCGGGGGCGGCGCTACGGCGCGGCCGCGTGCGGTCGGCGACGCGCGGTGCGGCAACACGCGGTGCGGCGGCGGCCAGGTGAGCGACCGACGGCGGTGCGAAGGCGGGCAGGGCGGCCGGGCCCTGGTCTGCAGTGCGGCGCCGGGCAGGGCGGTCGCGCCCTGGTCTGCGGTCCGCAGGTCGGACGCGGTCAGATCGTCTGCGTGTCGGCCAGCGGCACGCCGCTCGACCGCCCGCGGAGTGGCGGGAGTCGGGTGAGTGGCCCATGGGGGTCGTTGGTGGGTTGGGGTCAGTGGGGGCGTACGGAAGCGTTGGGAGGGGTGTGGTGATGCGAGGAGGCCGCATGGGCGGTGGGGTGTTGGTCGCTGGCACTACCTCGGATGCCGGGAAGAGTGTGGTGACCGCCGGGATCTGTCGGTGGTTGGCGCGCAAGGGGGTGTCCGTCGCGCCCTTCAAGGCGCAGAACATGTCGCTGAACTCGTTCGTCACGCGCGAGGGCGCCGAGATCGGCCGAGCGCAGGCGATGCAGGCGCAGGCCGCTCGCGTCGAACCCACCGCGCTGATGAACCCCGTCCTGCTCAAACCCGGCGGTGATCGCTCCAGCCAGGTCGTGCTGATGGGCAAGCCGGTCGGGGAGATGAGCGCCCGTGGTTACCACGGGGGGCGCCAGGAGGCCCTGTTCGACACCGTGCGGGAGTGCCTGGAGGAGCTGCGCGCCTCGTACGACGCCGTGATCTGCGAGGGCGCGGGCAGTCCCGCCGAGATCAACCTGCGGCGCACCGACATCGTGAACATGGGCATCGCACGGGCCGCCCGCTTCCCGGTGGTCGTGGTCGGGGACATCGACCGCGGCGGGGTCTTCGCCTCCTTCTTCGGTACGACGGCGCTGCTCAGCGCCGAGGACCAGGGCCTGGTCGCCGGTTACCTGGTCAACAAGTTCCGCGGTGACGTGTCGCTGCTCGAGCCCGGTCTGGAGATGCTTCAGCGGCTCACCGGGCGGCCGACGCTCGGCGTGCTGCCGTTCGCGCACGGCCTCGGCATCGACGAGGAGGACGGGCTGCGGGTGTCGTTGCGCGGCGCGGTCCGCGAGTCGGTGGTGGCGCCGCCCGTCGGTGACGAGGTGCTACGGGTCGCCGTGTGCGCCGTACCGCTGATGTCGAACTTCACCGACGTGGACGCGCTGGCCGCCGAGCCAGGCGTGGTGGTCCGCTTCGTGGACCGGCCCGACGAACTCCTCGACGCCGACCTGGTGGTGGTACCGGGTACCCGAGGGACCGTCCGAGCGCTGGCGTGGCTCCGCGAGCGCGGCCTCGCGGACGCGCTGGCGCGCCGGGCCGCCGACGGCCGTCCGGTACTGGGGATCTGCGGTGGCTTCCAGGTGCTCGGCGAGCACATCGAGGACGAGGTCGAGTCCCGCGCGGGCGCGGTCGACGGGCTGGGACTGCTGCCGGTCCGGGTGCGGTTCGCACGCGAGAAGACCCTAGCCAGGCCGGTCGGTGAGGCCCTGGGCGAACGGGTCGAGGGGTACGAGATCCATCATGGCGTCGCCGACGTCACCGGTGGGGCGCCCTTCCTGGACGGCTGCCGGGTCGGAGCCGTGTGGGGCACCCACTGGCACGGCTCGCTGGAGAGCGACGGCTTCCGGCGCGCCTTCCTGCGCGCGGTCGCGGCCGCCGCCGGGCGCCGCTTCGTGCCCGCGCCCGACACGTCGTTCGCCGCGCTGCGCGAGGAGCAGCTCGACCGGCTCGGCGACCTCATCGAGGAGCACGCCGACACCGGCGCGCTGCTCAGCCTGATCGAGTCCGGCGCCCCGTCCGGTCTGCCGTTCATCGCCCCCGGGGCGCCGTCATGACCGACCCGACCATCCCGCACGCCCTGACCGTCCCGACAGACCCCGCTTGTCCGCAACCGCCGGTGGAGGCTGTTTCGTGAGTAGTACCCCCTATCCCTTTACCGCCATCGTCGGCCAGGACGACCTGCGGCTTGGGCTGTTGCTCAACGCCGTGTCGCCCGCCGTGGGCGGTGTCCTCGTACGTGGTGAGAAGGGGACCGCCAAGTCCACCGCCGTACGGGCGCTTTCCGCCCTGATGCCCGAAGTCGCCGTCGTGTCCGGGTGCAGGTTCTCCTGCGATCCGGCCGCCCCGGACGCCGCGTGCCCGGACGGCCCGCACGAGGCCGCGGGCGGGCAAGGCGCCCGGGCCGCGCGCATGGTCGAGCTGCCCGTCGGGGCGTCCGAGGACCGGCTCGTCGGCGCGCTCGACATCGAGCGGGCGCTCTCCGAAGGCGTGAAGGCCTTCGAGCCTGGCCTGTTGGCGGACGCGCACCGCGGTGTGCTGTACGTCGACGAGGTCAACCTGCTGCACGACCACCTCGTCGACCTGCTGCTCGACGCCGCCGCCATGGGCGCGTCGTACGTGGAGCGCGAGGGCGTGTCCGTACGGCATGCCTCACGGTTTCTCCTCGTCGGCACGATGAACCCCGAAGAGGGCGAGCTGCGGCCGCAGTTGCTCGACCGGTTCGGGCTGACGGTCGAGGTCGCCGCGTCGCGGGAGCCCGACCAGCGCGTCGAGGTGGTGCGGCGGCGGCTGGCGTACGACGATGACCCGGCCGCCTTCGCCGCTCGCTGGGCGGATGAGGAGGGCGCCCTGCGGGCGCGCGTCGTGGCGGCGCGTGCGCTGCTGCCCTCGGTGCGTCTCGGGGACGACGCGCTCCGGCAGATCGCGGCGACCTGCGCGGCCTTCGAGGTCGACGGAATGCGCGCGGACATCGTGATGGCCCGTACCGCCACCGCGCTGGCCGCCTGGGCGGGGCGTAGTGACGTGCTGGCCGAGGACGTACGGCAGGCGGCGCTGCTCGCGCTGCCGCACCGGCGGCGCCGCAATCCGTTCGACGCGCCGGGGCTCGACGAGGACAAGCTGGACGAGACGCTGGAAGAGTTCGCCGGTCAGGGTGACGGCGACGGCGGGAACACCAGCGACAGCGACGGGGACGGCGGGGACGACGACCCGGACGGTGGCGGCGGTCCCGGTGGTGGCGGGCAGTCGCCGCAAGGTGGCCCCGACGTGCCGCCGCAGGGCGAAGCCCCGGCCCAGGAGGAGACTCCGGCTCAGCCCGACACTCCCGCGACGCGGCCCGAGGCCGAGCCCAGGGCCGAGTCCGAGTCCGAGGGCTCCGGCGACGCTCAGGTGCCATCCGGTGCTGGTCAGCAGTCCCCCGTAGCCGCCGCCGAGCCGTTCCGCGCGAAGCTGCTCAGCGTGCCCGGCATGGGCGCGGGCGCCGCCGGGCGCAGGTCGCGGGCCCGTACCGAGCACGGCCGTACGACCGGTGCGCACCGCCCCCAAGGGGCGCTCACCAAGCTGCACCTGGCCGCCACCGTGCAGGCCGCCGCGCCGCACCAGCGGGCGCGCGGGCGGGTGGGGCGCGGCCTCGTCGTCCGTCGGGACGATCTGCGGCAGGCCGCGCGCGAGGGCCGCGAGGGCAATCTGGTGCTGTTCGTGGTGGACGCCTCGGGCTCGATGGCGGCCAGGCAGCGGATGGGCGCGGTGAAGGGTGCCGTGCTGTCGCTGCTCCTGGACGCCTACCAACGGCGGGACAAGGTGGGCCTGGTGACGTTCCGCGGCAAGGACGCGGAGGTGGCGCTGCCCCCGACGTCGTCGGTCGACGCCGCGGCGGCCCGGCTTGAGCTGCTGCCGACAGGCGGGCGGACGCCGCTGGCCGCGGGCCTGCTGAAGGCGCGTGAAGTGCTCCGGATCGAGCGGCTGCGGGACCCCGCGCGGCGGCCGCTGATGGTGGTCGTGACAGACGGCAGGGCGACGGGCGCGAGTACGGGTACGGGAGCGGGCGCGGGCGGGCTCTCCGGTGATCCGCTGGCGCTCGCACGCCGCGCGGCCCGCCTGCACGCCGCCGAAGGCACCGCGTCGGTCGTCGTCGACTGCGAGTCGGGCGTCGTACGCCTCGGACTCGCCCCACAGCTCGCGGGCGACCTCGGCGGCCCCGTCGTCACGCTCGACGAACTGCGCGCCGAGTCGATCGCCGGACTCGTCAGAGACGTACAGCAGGACACACCCCGTACCTCACATACCCCACGCACAAGGAGCGCCGCCTGATGCCCCAAGGACAGCCTGCCGTCGTGCCCCAGGACGGTCTCACCACCCGCCAGCGCCGCAACCGCCCGCTGGTCCTCGTGCACACCGGTATCGGCAAGGGCAAGTCGACGGCCGCCTTCGGTCTCGCGCTGCGCGCCTGGAACCAGGGGTGGCCGATCGGGGTGTTCCAGTTCGTCAAGTCCGCGAAGTGGAAGGTCGGCGAGGAGAACGCGCTGAAGGTACTCGGCGCCTCCGGTGAGGGCGGCAGCGTCAACTGGCACAAGATGGGCGAGGGGTGGTCGTGGATTCAGCGCGCCCCCGCCGAAGGGGAGCTCAGCAACGAGGAGAAGGCCCGCGAGGGCTGGGAGCAGGTCAAGCGTGACCTGGCCGCCGAGACATACCGGCTGTACGTACTCGACGAGTTCGCCTACCCGATGCACTGGGGCTGGATCGACCCCGAGGAAGTCGTGTCCGTGCTGCGGGACCGGCCAGGCACCCAGCATGTGATCATCACCGGCCGTAACGCGCCGCAGCAGTTGATGGACTTCGCGGACCTGGTGACGGACATGTCCAAGGTCAAGCACCCGATGGACGCGGGCCAGAAGGGCCAGCGAGGCATCGAGTGGTGAACAGCGTGGTCAACAGCGCGGCGAACATCCCCCGGCTGGTCATCGCGGCGCCCTCGTCGGGCAGCGGCAAGACCACCGTGGCTACGGGCCTGATGGCGGCGTTCTCCGAGGCGGGGCTCGCCGTGTCGCCGCACAAGGTCGGGCCCGACTACATCGACCCCGGGTACCACGCGCTGGCGTGCGGCCGCCCTGGGCGCAACCTCGACGCGTACATGTGCGGTACGGACCAGATCGCGCCGCTGTTCGCGCACGGAGCGGCGGGCTGTGACCTCGCCGTGGTCGAGGGCGTGATGGGGATGTTCGACGGGGCCAGCGGGCAGGGCGAGTTGGCCACGACCGCGCAGGTGGCGAAGCTGCTGCGGGCGCCGGTGGTGCTGGTGGTCGACGCGTCGTCGCAGTCGCGGTCGGTGGCGGCGCTGGTGCACGGCTTCGCGTCCTGGGACCCCGAGGTGCGGATCGGCGGGGTGATCCTCAACAAGGTGGGGTCGGCCCGTCATGAGGAGCTGCTGCGCTCGGCGCTGGACGAGTCGGGGGTGCCGGTCCTGGGGGCGCTGCGGCGCGCTGAGCGGGTGGCGACTCCCTCACGGCACCTGGGTCTGGTGCCGGTTGCCGAGCGGCGGGCGGAAGCCGTTGACTCCGTAGGCTCGTTGGCCGCGCAGGTACGGGCCGGATGTGACCTGGACGCGCTGCTCGCGCTGGCGCGCGGCGCGCCGCGGCTCGACACCGTGCTGTGGGACCCCGCCGTGGGTGGCGCCAGCGTCGGACCGGCTGGTCCGCGCCCCGTCGTCGCCGTCGCCTCCGGCCCCGCCTTCACCTTCGCCTACGCCGAGCACGCCGAGCTGCTGGCCGCCGCCGGTGCGGAGGTGGTGCCGTTCGACCCGCTGCGGGACGAGGAGTTGCCCGAGGGGACGGCTGGGCTCGTCATCGGCGGGGGGTTCCCCGAGGTGTACGCGCCCGAGCTGTCCGCCAACGAGCCGCTGCGCAAGGCCGTGGCGGAGCTGGCACGCTCCGGCGCGCCGATCGCCGCCGAGTGCGCGGGTCTGCTGTATCTCACGCGGTCCCTGGACGGGAAGCCGATGTGCGGGGTGCTGGACGCCGAAGCGCGGATGTCCGAGCGGCTGACGCTCGGGTACCGGGAGGCGGTCGCGGTGTCGGACAGCGTGCTGGCGGCGAACGGCACTCGGCTGCGGGGGCACGAGTTCCACCGTACGGTGATCGATCCCGGCGCGGGCCCGAGCCCGGCGTGGGGGATGCACACGCCTGAGCGGCGCGTGGAGGGCTTCGTACAGGGGGGTGTGCACGCGAGCTATCTGCATACGCACTGGGCGGCGTCGCCCGGCATCGCTCACCGGTTCGCGCAGAGATGCGCGGAGAGGGACGCGGAGAAGGGCGCTGAGGGGTGCGCGGAGAGGGACGCGCGGGTGTGAGCGGGGAGTTGGTGGTCGGGGAGCTGGTGGTCGGGGTCGGGGCCCGTCAGGGCGTCTCGGTCGACGAGGTCGAGGGGCTGGTGCGGGAGGCCCTCGCGGACGCGGGGCTCTCGCCGCAGGCCGTCGGCGCGCTCGCGACGGTCGATGCGAAGGCCGCTGAGCCGGGGCTCGTCGAGGCGGCCGCACGGCTCGGCGTTCCGCTGCTGACGTACCCGGCCGACGCGCTAGACCGGGTCGTCGTGCCGAACCCGTCCGACGCGCCGCTGGCTGCCGTCGGCACGCTGTCGGTCGCCGAGGCCGCCGCCCTCGTCGGCGGCGGCGAACTCCTGCTGCCGAAGCGGAAGTCCACCCCCGAAGGCCGGACCGCGAGCGTCACCTGCGCCGTGGCGCGGCGCCCGCCGCCTGGCACGCACCCGGACAGGAGCACCCCGCCGCCCATGAAGCCCATCATGAACACGCCTGCTGACACCCATGATCTGCGCCACCACGGCGACGCCGAGGTGCGCGGCGCGGAGTTGACCGATCTCGCGGTCAACGTCCGCGAGGGCACCCCGCCCGGCTGGCTGCGCGAGCACATCGCCGCGTCACTGACCGGACTCGCGGCCTACCCCGACGGGCGCGCGGCGCGGGCGGCCGTGGCGGCCCGGCACGGGCTGCCGGTGGAGCGGGTGCTGCTGACGTCGGGCGCGGCGGAGGCGTTCGTGCTCATCGCCCGCGCCCTGGACGCGCGGCACCCCGTGGTCGTGCATCCACAGTTCACGGAGCCCGAGGCGGCGCTACGCGACGCCGGACACCGCGTCTCGCGGGTGCTGCTGGACGCGGCGGACGGCTTCCGGCTCGACCCGGCCGCCGTGCCCGATGACGCGGATCTGGTGGTGATCGGCAATCCGACCAACCCGACGTCCGTACTGCACCCGGCCGGTCTGATCGCCACGTTGGCCCGTCCCGGGCGGACGTTGGTGGTCGACGAGGCGTTCATGGACGCGGTGCCGGGTGAGGTCGAGGCGCTGGCCGGGCGGCAGGATCTGCCGGGGCTGGTGGTGCTGCGCAGCCTCACCAAGACCTGGGGCCTGGCGGGGCTGCGGATCGGCTATGTGCTGGCCGGTCCGGAGACGATCGCCGCGCTGGAGCGCGCCCAGCCGCTGTGGCCGGTCTCCTCGCCCGCGCTGGCGGCGGCCGAGGCGTGTATGACGCCCCGCGCGCTGGCCGAAGCGGCGGACGCGGCCCGGCGGACCGCGGCGGACCGGGCCCAGCTGCTCGCCGGGCTCGCGGAGTTCGACGAGGTGTCTGCGGTGGGTCCGGCGGCCGGGCCGTTCGTTCTCGTACGCCTGGGTCATGCCGCCGAGGTACGGGAGCGGTTGCGGGGGCTGGGGTTCGCGGTGCGCCGGGGGGACACGTTTCCGGGGCTCGGCGCTGACTGGTTGCGGATCGCGGTCCGCGACCGGGCGACGACCGGAAGGTTTCTGCGGGCGCTGGACCGGGCTCTGACCGTGGTCGGCCGGTGAGCCGCCTGCCTCAGAGCCTCTCCTGAGCGGAGGGGGACGAGGCAGGCGGCCCTGCGCGCGTCAGCCGCGGCGGCGGCCCCGGGCCAGGAACAGCCCGCCCGCGGCGACCAGGGCGACCGCCCCGCCCGCGAGGTACGGCGTCTGGGAGCTGCCGCCGGTCGCGGCGAGGTCCTGCTGCTCGACGGTGGGCTCGACGGGTGCGGCGGATGACTGAGGCCGTGCGTCGCTGGAGCCCTCGGTGTCGTCCGGCTTCGTGTCGTCCGGCTTCGTGTCGGACACGGGCTGCTCGGGCTTCGGCTCCGTCCTGGGCTCCGTCTTGGGCGCCGCGGGTGACGCGCACGTCGCGCCCGCCAGCGTGATGACGCCCTCCACCTCAGCGACGTTCAGGTTCAGCGGGTTCAGGGCGACTTTCAGTTCCAGCGCGGTGGCGGCGGCCGTACGGGACGTGGTCTCGGTCTTGGACAGGTCGAGCCGGACCTCGCCGACGCCGGGGACCTTGACTTCGGTGGTACCGCCTGCGGTGAGCGTGACCTTCTTGCCCAGCACGGTCACCGCGCCCAGCACGTTGGACTCGGCGACCGGCTGCTTGCCCGCCTCGCAGACCGCCTTCGAGGTGACCTTCTCCACCTCGATCAGCGAGAGCAACGGCAGCCCGGGCACCTGCACCTTGGCCCGCGCGAGGTCGGTCCGACCCACCGCCTGGTGCCGGTCGACGGTGGCCTTGGCGGTAGCGACGTCGGCGCGCAACACGCTGATCGGGCGCCCCTTGTCGACGCCGTCGAGACGTACCGTCAGTGCCGTCTTCTCGGCGCTCTGGGGTGCCCGCACCTCGTTGAGCGAGGCCTTGAGCGGCACGTGGACGGTCTTGCTGAGCAGGGAGACATCGAGTCCGGCTCGGAGGACGACCGCGCTCGCGGTGCCGTCGCCGTCGCCCGTGGCATGGGCGGGTACGGCTCCGGCGAGGGCCGCGGGACCTGCGGCGACTGCCGTCACGGCCACGATGGTGGCGAGACGGCGTGCGGGCATGCGGAAGACGTTGCTGTTCAAGGTGGTGGAACCCCCACAAGAGACTTTCGACAGAAGTCGCGCCCTCCGCGCCCGCGGGGACTCGCGGGCAACGGCGGCGTCGATGCGGGAATCTTTACGCACGGAGAGTGAACTGTCAGTAACCCGGCGCCAGTTCACTCCAACGGGGCGTTTCCGCCCTGACATTCGAATATTTCGGCACCTTCGTTCCCTTCCGTCACCCCAACAGCCGACGTGACCCGAACACGCCGGTTGACGTACCCGGAGCGCGGCATTGGACGCTAACGAGCTACCGCGCTCCGGCGTCACGGTCTGTCAACGCGGCTGCCAGTCGCCGAGGTACCTCCTCCTGGTGTGCTCCCGCGCCCCGGCGTAGGACAGTTGGGGACGGTTGTCGGGTACGAGGATGTGGGCGCCCGGCCCCTTGTTGGCGTACTCGGCGAAGCGCTGCTCCTGCCACGGGTACGCGTCGCGCATGTTGGTGTACGGCGCCGTGGCATCGATCCCCGCGCCCAGCAGCGAGTCCCGTACGACCAGCGACGGCCAGGCGCTGGCGTCCGACGACGGCGCCCACGGGCGGGCCAGCTTGTACGCGCCGTCCGGTGCGCCGGAGGTGACCCGGCAGCGCACGGCGAGGAAGCCGTAGGGCGTGGCGCGGGCTGTGGACGGGGCGAAGACCATGCCCTTGGGGGTGAAGCCGACGTCCCGGTCCAGGGTGTGCAGACGGCAGTGCTCGAACACCGCCGTCGCCCGCCCGAAGACGAAGTCCACGTCACCCTCGACGTAGCAGTGCGCGAAGTACTGCCGGGCGACGAGGGCCGCGCCCCGGGTGTCCGCGTACAGCGTGTCCTGGTGACCGAGGAACCGGCAGTGGTGGAAGGCCGAACGATCCCCCATCACCTTGAGGGCGACCGCCTGGGTGCCGGTGATCTCGGGGTGGTCCGCGCGGAGCCAGTCGTTGGCGAAGGTGATCCAGCGCGCCGTGAAGCCGTCAGGCCGGATGGTGGCGGTCGCCGATCCGGTGGTGCCGTAGGTGCGTCCCGAGCCGTCGGGCCGGGGGGTGCCCGCGGCGTTGTCGTAGACGATGACCGTGTCGCGCGGGTTCTCGCTCGCGCCGATCAGCGTGAGGTCCTGCTGGGCGGTGCCGATGCTCACCGTCTCGCGGTACGTGCCGGGCGCGATGACCAGCGTGTACCCGGTGCCGTTCACGGCGTTCACCGCGTCCACGGCGGCCTGGACGGTACGGAAGTCACCGCGTCCGCCCGGGTGGACGTACCGGGTGAGCGGGGAGCGGCGGGCGGCGGGGGACCCGTACCGGCCGAAGGGGCGCGGCGGGGTGCGGTGGCTGCTGGCGTCGGCGTCGGCTTGGGCTTGGGCTTGCGCGGAGTTCGCCAGACCGAGGCCCAGTCCGGCGGCCAGTGTGGCGCCGCTGCCCGCAAGGAGCAGCGAGCGGCGGGAGAGCTGGGCGTCGGTCACTTGAGCCTCCCCGCTCCGGCGCCCTTGCGGACCTTCTTCGGCAGGCAGGCGGGGTGGTCGACGTGGGTGCGCAGTGCGGGGGTCCAGCCCGCGCCCTCGGTCAGCTGCTCGTCGGGCACGCCCGCGTTGTGTACGGCGATCAGGTCGGTCTTGCGGCCGTTGACGTAGTTGTTCTCGGCGGTGAGCGGGGAGTCCTTCCACTTTTTCAGAATCCGCGCGGGGTCGACGTGCCCGGCGAGTGTGAAGGCGTTGTGCTCGGCGACTAGTCGCGACTCCTTGCCGATGCCGTAGCTGTAGCCGTAGACGCTGCCCCGGGTGGCGACGAAGTGGTTGTTGTACGAGTCGACCTGACCGAAACGGACGCGCGGGGCCCGCTCGTTGAGGTCCTGGAACAGGTTGTGGTGGAGGGTGACGCGCAGCCTGCCGCGGTCGCCCTCGGCGACCTTCTCACTGTCACTGTTGCCGATCAGCATCGTCTTGTCGTGGTCCTTGAGGACGTTCCAGGAAACGGTGACCAGGTCGGCGCCGCGGACGATGTCGATCAGGCCGTCGTGCTGCTGGTAGAGCTGGCCGTAGTACGAGGGAGCCGCGCTGTCGGGGTAGCGGCCGTCGGTGAACGTGTTGTGGTCGAGCCAGACATGAGTGGCGTTGTAGACGACCACGGCGTCGTACTCGGAGTTCCAGGCGCCCTTCGAGCCGTCCGTGGGGTCCCACTGAGGGAAGCAGTCGATCGCGCTCTCGACGGTGAGGTTGCGCAGGATGACGTTGTCGACGTCCTTGATCTGCAGGCTGGCGCCGGTGATGCCCGCCTTCTTGCCGACGCCGATGATGGTGGTGTTGGAGGGGATGAACGCCTTGATGGCGGCACTCTGGACCTTGGCTGATGCGTCGCGCAGGTCTTCCTGTTCGCCGCTGACGGGGTTCTCGTAGCCCCAGGTTTCCGGGTCGTAGTCGGCGAGGTACTGGTCGAAGTCGTAGCCGTCGGCCTCGAAGGCCGCGCAGCCGGACGCCGTCGCGGTGGCCGTGGCGTCCAGCATGCCCACCACCTTGATGATCTTCGGGGCATCGCCTCCCTTGGCCAGCGCGTCCTTGAACTCGACCCAGGTGGTGACCGTGTGGACCTGTGAGGCGTCGGCGTCGGCGCCGCCGGTGGTGCCGGAACCCGCGGCGGCCCAGCCGTCGTTGGCCGCGAGCACCTGGCGGGCCGGGTCCTTGCCCTTGGCCGAAGGCGAGGCTGAGGCGGGGGCGGCGGCCAGGGCGCCGAGGGCGAGTGAGGCACAGCCGATCAACGATACGACGCGTACATGACACTTATGGAAATGCATTGCGGCTCCTTCTCGTGACGAAACGAGGTGCTACGGCTAACGGGGTGCTACGACTGCGGCCAGGTGATCCAGGACTCGGGGATCTCGTCGTTCAGGCGCCGGACGTCCGCCGGGGCGAGTACGCGCTGCTCCACCAGCTCCGCCACGACCATGCGGGCGACGGCGATCGCCCCCGGCGGGTTGAAGTGGGTGTTGTCCTGTTCGCTCTCGGTCCAGTTGAAGTACCTCTTGGTCTCCTCGACCCCGAGTTTCTGCCAGAGGGCGAGCGACAGCGCCTGGACGTCGACCAGCGCCACCCCCTCCCGCTCGGCGAGGGCGCGCATCGCCGCCGGGTAGTCGCCGTGGGTCTCCCGGGCGTTGCCGTCGGCGTCGAAGCGCCTGCGCTCCACGGAGGTGAGCAGCACCGGCCGGGCACCACGGGCCCGCGCCCCGTCCAGGTACTGGCGCAGGTGGTCCTGGTAGCTGGTCCAGGGGTCGGTGAAGCGGTCCGGGTCCGCGCTCTTGGCGTCGTTGTGGCCGAACTGGACGAGGAGCAGGTCGCCCGGGGAGATGGCGTCGAGGATCGGGGTGAAGCGGCCCTCGTCGAGGAAGCTCTTCGAACTGCGGCCGTTCACCGCGTGGTTGGACACCTCAAGGCGGCGGGGGCCGCGCGCGTGCAGGAAGAACGGCAGGGCCATCCCCCACCCCGTCTCGGGCTCCGCGGGGGCGTACTTCTGAGCGGCCGTGGAGTCGCCCGCGATGAACAGGGTGCGCATCCGGCGGCGCCTCTCCTTGGGGTACGAGTCGGTGGCAAGGGTGTCGGGGAGGGTGTCGGCGAGGGCGGCGGGCGCCACGGCGAGCGCGAGTGGAAGGCCCGCGAGCGCCGCGACGACCTGCCTGCGGGAGTGGGTCACTTCTGCTGGTCCTTCCACTCGGCCTGGCCCTCGTTCAGCTGCTTGGCGAGGGAGTCCAGGAAGTCCTTCGGGGACTGCTTGCCGAGCAGCACCTTCTGGAAGGCGGGCTCGTTCTCGGCCTTGGAGATGGTGTTCCAGTCCGGCAGGTAGTACGGCAGCTGCACGATGGTCGTGCTGCCGTCGTTCAGCGCGTCGGCGGCCAGCTTGGTCGGCTCGGCCTTGGTGATCCACGCGTCCTTCGCGGCGTCCTTGTGGGCGGGGATGGCGCCCGCCGACTCGTTCCACTTGCTGTTGGACTGGTGCGACGCGGCGAACTCGATGAACTTCCAGGCCGCGGCCTTGTTCTTGCTGGACTTGAACAGGCCCAGTCCGTCAACGGGGTTGGACACCTGCACCCGGCTGCCGTCCTCCAGCGTGGGCTGCGGGATGCCGCGGAACTTCTTGGTGCCGAGCGCCTTCACATGGTCCTGGTACGAGCCCAGGTTGTGGTTGAGCATGCCGATCTCGCCGCTGTCCCACTGGGCGACCATCTTGGTGAAGTCGTTGTTGAGGTCGGCCTCGGGGGTGACCTTCTTGTACAGCCCGACGTACTTCTCCAACGCGGCCACGTTCTTGGGGTCGTTGATCGTCGTCTTGTCGCCCGACTCGTCCCAGAACGAGGTGATGCCGGACTGGCCGTACATCGCGTCCAGTGCCTGGGCGATGGAGCCCGGGCCGCCACGGATGGTGTAGCCGAACGCGTTGTTCTTCCGGTCCGTCAGTTTCTCGGCGGCGGCGTAGAACGCCGACCAGGTGGACGGCTCGTCCAGCGAGGCCTTCTTGAACAGGTCCGTGCGGTAGTACAGGACGCCGTTGCTGGCGGAGGTCGGCACCGTGAAGGTCTTGTCCTGACCGCCCGCGACCTTGACGGACTCCAGCATGCCGTCGTTCAGCTTGCCGTCCAGGGCGCTGCCCTTGAGCCTGCTGTCCAGCGGCTCCAGGGCGTTCTGCGCGGCGATCCCGGCGAGCATCGCCGCGCCGACGCCGCCGACGTCGGGCAGTCCGCCGCCCTGGATCGAGGTGTTGTACTTGGACTGCACCTCGGTCGACGCGACCGGCACGTACTTGACCTTGATGTCGGGGTGCTCGGCCTCGAAGTCCTTGATGATCTCCTTCCAGACGTCGGTGCGGACACCGCCGTTGTTGTCCCAGAAGGTGATCTCCCCCTTGCCCGAGCCCTCGTCGCCCTTGTCGCCCGCGCTGCCGCTGCCGTCGTCACCACAGGCGGCGGCGGTCAGGGCCAGGGCGGTGACCAGGGAGAGCGCGGCGGAGGTACGGCGACCCCTGCTGCTGCGGAAGATGGTCATGATCGGCTCTTCTCTTCTCGTTGCGGGTGTCGTGTCGTTGATCCGGTCAGGGCGTGATCCGGAAGTGTGTGAAGGTGGCGGCCGACGGCGGGCCGTCCCCGGGTGGCGCGGTGGCGAACAGACCGAGCAGGGCCCCGACCCAGCGCCACGGTGTGGCGGCGAAGACCTCCCCGGACGGCGTCCAGCCGCTGCCGGTGTCCGCGCCGAAGTGACAGCGCGCGCCTTCCGTGACCTCGATACGGAGTCGGGCCGAGCCGTCCGGAGCGGACCGCGCGGCCGCGGCGTCCCGCTCCCGCTCCGCGCCGGTCTCGGCGAACCGGTGGACCAGCCGCACCGTTCCGTCGGCGTCGCGCTGGAGCCCGATCCAGCTGAACGCGTCGCCCAGTACGGCGAGTCCCGCCCGGGCCCCGGCCGCCGTGCCGTCCAGCCGGATGCCCACCTCCGCCGTGAAGCGCTCGGCGGGCAGCCGCTGCACCAGTACGTGCGGCAGCCGCCGCAGGTCGTGTGCCTGGCCGGACGGTACGCAGCTGAGCCGCAGCCCGTCCCCGGCGTGCCGGGCCGTCCAGCCGGGCCGTGGGTTCGCCGTCCACTGCCACTGCGGCCCGTACCGGCCGCCGGGGAAGTCGTCGTCGGTGGCGGGCGCCGCTACCGGCTGCCGGGGCAGGCCCGGCTTGGGGTGTACGGCGACGGGCTCGCCCGCGTCCCCGATCACCGGCCACCGGTCCTCGCCCCAGCGCATCGGCTGGAGATGGACGACCCGCCCGTACGCGCCGCGCGCCTGGAAGTGCAGGAACCAGTCATCGCCCGCCGGGGTGCGCACCCAGCCGCCCTGGTGCGGGCCGTTGACCGGCGTGCCACCCTGGCGCAGAACGACGCGGGCCTCGTACGGGCCGAAGAAGTCCCGTGCGCGCAGGGCTCCCTGCCAGCCGGTCTCCACTCCTCCGGCCGGGGCGAAGATCCAGAAGTGGCCGTCGTGCCGGTAGAGCTTGGGGCCCTCCAGCGTGAACCAGCCCGGGATCTGGTCACCGTCGACGATCGTCCTGCCGTCGTCGAGGAGCCCGCGCCCGTCCGGGCTCATCCGGTGGCCGGTGAGCCGGTTCTTCACCCCGGACCGTGACTTCGCCCAGGCATGGACGAGATAGGCCTCGCCGCTCTCCTCGTCCCACAGGGGGCACGGGTCGATCAGCCCCTTGCCGGGTTTCACCAGGTGCGGGGTGCTCCACGGGCCCTGGATGGCGGGGGCGTTGACCTGGTAGACGCCGTGGTCGGGGTCACCCCAGAAGATCCAGAAGGTGCCGTCGTGGTGGCGCAGCGAGGGCGCCCACACCCCACGGTCGTGCTGGGGCTCGGTGAACTCCTCCTCGGGGACGAGGCGTTCGACGGCATGGCCGACGAGGGTCCAGTTGACCAGGTCGCGGGAGTGCAGCAGCGGCAGTCCGGGGGCGCGGCCGAAGCTGGAGGCGGTCAGGTAGTAGTCCTCGCCGACGCGGAGCACGTCGGGGTCGGACCAGTCGGCGTTCAGGACGGGGTTGCGGTAGGTGCCGTCCCCGAGGTCGGCGGTCCAGGGGCGGCGGCTCACGGCTCGCTCACCGCCCGCCGTACGAGGTCGGCCGCCGCGTCCCGGTCCAGGCGGCCGTCGGCGATGACCGTGATGACCCGGCGGGTCAGTGTGGTGCCCGCGTCGATGGTCGTGCGGCGCGCGTGGGCGAGCGAGGAGCCGACGCCCGGGTACTCGGCGGCGCGGACGAACCAGGGGTCGCGGCGGGTCTGTTCGTCTCCCCCGGCGAAGACCAGGGTCCAGCCGTCCCCGGCGAGCGCCACCCAGTCGGCTGCCGACTCGTGCGCCGCCGCCTCGCCCTCGGTGTGCGCCGTGAACACGGCGGGCGGCCGCTGCTCCTTGGGCGCGCGCCAGAAGAAGCCGCCGTAGGCCGCGCCGGGCCTGCCATTGGTCGCTGGGCTGCCGAGTGTGAGCGGGCCCTCGGTGGCGTTGCCGAGCGCGAAGGTGAAGTCCAGGGCCCAGGCGTCAGGGTTCAGTTCACGGGCGACGAGGGCGCGCCGTTCCCGCAGCAGCCGGGTGCCGTCCGCGGTCCAGTACAGCTCCTCCACGAACCCGTCCGGGTCCTGTACGGGGAAGGCCTGGTGGTGCTGGGCGCCGTGGTTGTCCAGGGCTACCGGCCCCTGGTCGCGGACGAACGTACGCCCGCCCCAGAAGTTGCGGCCCTCGACGTCGGGCACCGCCACTCCCGCGCCCAGGTGGTGTGGATGGTCGTCGGGGGTCAGCTCGGTGACCCGGGTGCCGCCGAGTGTGGTCACCGGGTGCAGATACGGGCGGGGCGCGTGCGCGAGGTCCAGCGCCGCCCGGTAGACGTAGCGGCCGACGGGTCGTCCGTCCAGGCGCAGGGTGAGGGAGTCGGTCATCGGGTGGCCCCCTTGGGGTCGCGGGTGGCCCAGGGGGCGCCGAGTTCCGAGTAGAGGGAGAGCGTGTCGGCTCCGGCGGTGACGAGGTCGTCGATGCCGTGGACGACGCGGCGCCGGGCGCCTTCTCCGGGGACCTGGTGCCAGGCGTCGGCCGGGAGCGGCCGGGGATCAGGCGACTGTCGAATCGCTTCGACCACCTGCATGAAGGCACCCGTCACCTCGGCCGGAACCAGGAGTTCCGCGCGGCCCGCCAGGTGGTCGACGAGGTTCTCCAGCAGGTCGACGCGCCCGTACTGGATCTCCTCGGGGCCATGGCCCGCGCGCTGGAGCAGCACGCGGTCCTCGGTGTACCAGAAGGTGATCCGGCCGGTGGTGCCGTGCGCGATGACGTACGGGGCGCGGTTCCGCTCGGCGCACAGTGTCGCGGTGACCGTGACGTCGGTGCCGTGTGCCCCGTGGACGCGGACGCAGGAGGTGTCGTCGGACTCGATGGCGTTGGCGCGGAACAGTTCGGCCGTCACGCCGATGACGTCGGCCGCGCGGGGGGTGCCGTTCAGGGCGAGTGCGGTGGCCACGGCGTGTGCCAGGGGGTTGGTGAGGACGCCGTCGATAACGTCGGTGCCGTCCAGGCGGCGGCGTCCGGCCCAGCGTGCACGCCGGTAGTACGCCTCGTCGCGCACCCAGGTACCGGCGCCGCCGACGCCGGTCAGCTCGCCGATGGCTCCCGAGGCGATGAGCTCGCGGATCGCGGGCAGGGCGCGCGAGCCGAGCGACTGGAAGCCGATCTGGCAGCGCACCCCGGCCTGTTCGACTCCGTCCAGCATCCGCTGGAACTCCGCCCGCGAGGGGGCGGGTGGCTTCTCCAGGAGGAGGTGCGCGCCATGGCGGGCCGCGGTGAGCGCGAGGTCGGTGTGGGTCTGGATCGGTGTGCACAGGACCGCGAGGGCGGCGCCGGTGGAGCGCAGCAGGCTGTCGAGGTCGGGCGACTGCTCCGGCGTGCCGAGTCCGGTGAGTTCGTCCGCGTCCAGCGGGTTGAGCTCGCAGACCCCGACGAGCCTCACCCGGCCAAGTCGCTGGAGCCGTTGGATGTTCTCCAGGTGGAAGCGGCCGTGGCCGCGGGCTCCCGCGAGGACGACGGGCAGAGGTTCGGTGGCCTGGGCGGCGGCGCTCATCCCTTCACCGCCCCTGCGCTGAATCCGGTGATCAGCCACTTCTGGATGAAGGCGAACACGATGACCACGGGCACAGCGGCGATGACGCCACCCGCCGCGAGTGCGCCGAGGTCGACGCTGTCCGCGCCCATCAGGGTGTTCAGGCCGACCGGGATGGTCTGCTTGTCCTGGTCGCTGAGGAACATCAGGGCGAACAGGAAGTGGTTCCAGCTGTGGACGAAGGCGAAGGAGCCGACCGCGATCAGGCCGGGCCGCAGCAGGGGCAGCACCACGGCGCAGAAAGCCCGGAAGCGCGAGCAGCCGTCGACCCAGGCCGCCTCTTCGAGGGTGTACGGCACGTTTTTGATGAAGCCACTGATCAAAATCATCGACAGCGGCAGCTGGAAGACGGTCTCGGCGATGACCACACTGGCCAGCGAGTTGATCATCCGCAGTTCGGCGAAGATCTGGAACAGCGGCACCAGCATCAACGCACCGGGGATGAACTGCGAGCACAGCAGCGCGAGCATGAAGCCGCGCTTGATACGGAAGCTGAAGCGAGCCAGCGCGTAGCCGCCCGCCAGGGCGACGAGCGTCGTCATCAGCAGCGAGGCGACGCCGACGATCAGGCTGTTCTGGAAGAAGAGCGCGAAGCTCCGCTCGTTCCACACCTTGTCGAAGTGCTCCAGCGTGATCGGCCAGGGCACCAGCGACGAGGAGCCCGCGGGGCGCAGCGCGAAGAGCAGCATCCAGTAGAAGGGAACGAGGGTGAACAGCAGATACAAGGAGAGCGGGACATACAGCTGCCAGCGCGGGACCTCGTCCCAGGCGCGCCGTTCGCGCCGGGTGAGGCGCCTGCCGGGCCCGGCCGGTCCGGTGGGTCCGGCGGGCGCGGCCGGTGGTGCGGTGGCGGTGTCCACCATGACGGGGTCCTCGGTGGTCTCTCGGGGTGTCTTCTCGGAGGTGATCACTTGTCCTCGCCCCCGAACTTGCTGAGCCGCAGGTAGACGATCGAGCAGAAGAGAAGGATCACGAAGGCGACGGTGGTCAGGGCCGACGCGTAGCCGAAGTCGTGGGAGTCCACGGCGATGCCCGCGATACGCAGCGGCAGTGTGGTGGTCTCGCCCGCGGGTCCGCCGCCGGTGAGGGTGTAGAGCAGGTCGACGTTGTTGAACTCCCACACGGCACGCAGCAGGGTGGCGAGGATGATCGCGTCCTTGAGGTGCGGCAGAGTGATGTGGAAGAACTGCTGGAAGCGGGTGGCGCCGTCGACTTCGGCCGCCTCGTACAGATCCTTCGGGATGGACTGGAGGTCAGCGAGGATGAGGATCGCGAAGAAGGGGACACCGCGCCAGAGTTCGGCGACGACGACGGCCGGGAAGACCGTGGTCGGGTCGGAGAGCCAGGAGGTGCCGTGCTCGCCGACGCCCACGTCGGCCAGGTAACGGGTCAGGCCGGTCTGGGAGTTGTAGAGCAGCAGCCAGATCGTCGAGGTGAGGACGCCCGATACGGCCCACGGTGAGAAGACCATGGCGCGGGCGACACCGCGGCCGATGAACGTCTGGTTGACGATCAGGGCGAGCGCCAGGCCGAACAGCAGCTGCAGGGTGACCTCGGCGAAGACCCACTGGAAGCTGAAGGTGAGGGTGCGCCAGAAGTCGGGGTCCTCGGTGAAGGCCTTGACGTAGTTGTCGAAGCCCGCGAAGCCGTTGCGCCAGGGCTTGGTGGGGTTGTAGTGCTGCAGGCTGTAGTAGAAGACGCTGATGACCGGATAGGCGATGAAGCCGACCATCAGCAGCCCGGCGGGGGCGATCAGCAGATAGGGCAGCCTGCGGGGTGTCGTGGTCCCCGTGCGGCGCCTGGCGGGCTTACCGGCCGGTGGTGGCTTCCGGCCCGGTGGCGCCACGGCGGTGTCCTGGGCCATGACTGTTCTCCGTTCTCAGGGTCTGGCGGCAGTGCGGTGAAGCGCTTCGCGGACGTGGTTCGGGATATCGACCAGGGGGCCCGCTTGAGCGGTCGTACGAAAGCGGTTCGTGCGAAAGCGGTCGTGCGAAGAGGAGGAGCGGGTGCGTCAGCCCGCGTACGGGGCCGGGGCAGCGCCCGGCCTGGCCAGGAAGGCGAAGTCACAGCCGGTGTCCGCCTGGGTGACCTGTTCGTGGTACAGCGCGCCGTAGCCGCGCTCGTAGCGCTCGGGGGGCGGGGTCCAGGCGGCCCTGCGCCGCTCCAGTTCCTCGTCCGGCACCCCGAGGTGCAGGGTGCGCCCGGCGACGTCGAGGGTGATCGGGTCACCGGTGCGTACCAGCGCGAGCGGCCCTCCGATGTGCGACTCCGGGGCCACATGCAGCACACAGGTGCCGTAACTGGTGCCGCTCATCCGGGCGTCGGAGATCCGCACCATGTCCCGTACACCCTCCTTGAGCAGGTACGCGGGGATGGGCAGCATGCCGTACTCGGGCATGCCGGGCCCGCCCTTGGGGCCCGCGCCGCGCAGCACCAGGACGCTGTCGGCGGTGATGCCGAGCGCCGGGTCGTCGATGGTGCGCTGCATGGTCTGGTAGTCGTCGAACACGACGGCGGGTCCGGTGTGGTGAAGGAGGTGCGGCTCAGCGGCGATGTGCTTGATGACCGCGCCGTCCGGGCAGAGGTTGCCGCGCAGCACCGCGAGGCCGCCCTCGTCCGCGACCGGGTTGTCGCGGAGGCGGATCACATCGTCGTTATGGACCAGGGCCGACTCCAGCTGCTGGCCCAGGGTGCCGTTGACGGTCGGCCGGTCCAGGTGCAGCAGGTCGCTGATCCGGGACAGGAACCCGGGCAGTCCGCCAGCGAAGTGGAAGTCCTCCATCAGGTACGGGCCGCCGCCCGGCCGGACGTTGGCGAGCACCGGGACCCTGCGGGCGATCCGGTCGAAGTCGTCCAGGGTGAGGGTGACTCCGGCGCGCCCGGCCATCGCGATCAGGTGGATCACCGCGTTGGTGGAGCCGCCGAGGCCGAGCACGGTGGTGACGGCGTCCTCGAACGCCTCACGGGTCAGGACTCTGGACAGGGCCAGGTCCTGCCATACGAGCTCCACGATCCGGCGTCCCGAGGCGGCCGCCATCCGGTCGTGCCCGGAGTCGACGGCCGGGATCGAGGAGGCGCCGGGCACGGTGACGCCGAGTGCTTCGGCGGCGGCGGTGAGGGTGGACGCCGTCCCCATGGTCATGCAGTGACCGGGCGAGCGGGCGAGTCCCGCCTCCAGTTCGGACAGTTCGCAGTCGCCGATGAGTCCGGCTCGCTTGTCGTCCCAGTACTTCCACATGTCTGTGCCCGAGCCGAGCGTTTCGCCGCGCCAGTGGCCGGGGAGCATCGGCCCGGCCGGGACGAAGACGGCGGGCAGGTCGGCGGAGGCCGCGCCCATCAGCAGCGCGGGGGTCGACTTGTCGCAGCCGCCGAGCAGCACCGCGCCGTCCACCGGGTAGGAGCGCAGCAGTTCCTCGGTCTCCATGGCGAGGAGGTTGCGGTACAGCATGGGTGTCGGCTTCTGGAAGGTCTCACTCAGCGTCGACACCGGGAACTCGAGCGGGAAGGCTCCCGCCTGCCACACGCCCCGCTTGACCGCCTGGGCCCGGTCCCGCAGGTGGACATGGCAGGGGTTGATGTCGGACCAGGTGTTGAGGATGGCGATGACCGGCTTGCCGAGGTGCTCCTCGGGGAGGTAGCCGAGTTGGCGGGTGCGGGCGCGGTGGCTGAAGCTGCGCAGGCCGGAGGAGATCTCGGAGCCGTACCACTGGTGGCTGCGCAGCTGTTCGGGGGTTCTGCGTCGTTCTGGCTCGCTCATATGTCCCACCCCTTGACGATGGCGGCGACCTCGGCGCGCTGGTCGTCGGGGAGCACCGCGGCGGGTGAGCGCACCTCGCGGCGGCACAGGCCGAGCGCGTACAGGGCCTCCTTGACGACGGAGACGTTGTTGGCGGAGCTGTCGGCGGCGCGCAGATCCTCCAGGCGGCGGATCTGCTCCCACACGTTCATCGCGGCCGGGTAGTCGCCCGCGCGCAGCGCGTCCAGCATGGCGCGCGAGACGCTGGGGGCGACGTTCACGAGGCCGGAGGTGAAGCCGGTGGCGCCGCTCGCGAAGTACGAGGGCGCGTACAGCTCGGCGAGACCCGCGACCCAGACGAAGCGGCCTGGGCCCGCGTCCCGGCTGAAGGCGGCGAACCGCGCGGCATCCGGCACCGCGTACTTGGCGCCGATGACGTTCGGGCACAACTCGCCCAGCTCGGCGAGGCGTTCGCCGCTGAGCTGCGGGTTGCGGATGTAGGGGACGACACCGAGCTCGGGTACCGCGTCGGCGATCGCCCGGTGGTAGTCGAGCCAGCCGTGCTGCGAGACGTACGGGTGCACGGGCTGGTGCACCATCACCATCGACGCGCCGTGCTCCTGGGCATGCCGCGCGGCCTCGACGGCGGTCGGCACATCGTGGCCGACACCGCCCAGGATCACCGCGTCGCCCGCGGCTTCGTGGGCCGTCAGCTCCAGGACGGTGCGGCGCTCGTCGGGGGTGAGGGTGTAGAACTCGCCGGTGTTGCCGTTCGGCGTGAGGGTGCGGATCCCGCCGTCGAGGAGGCGGCGCACCAGGGCCCGGTGGGTCTCCTGGGCGATCGTGCCATCCTCGGCGTACGGGGTGACGGGGATCGCCACGACGTCGGCGAGCGCGGTGCGCTGTGCGGCGAACTGCTCCGGGTGGTGCGGAGCGGGGTTGGTCATGCCTGGTCATCCTCTTCCGGGAAGGCGCGTGCGACGAAGGAGGCGATATGCGTGTGCAGGGCGAGGGCCGCCGCGTCGTCGTCCCCGGCGAGGGCGAGCCGCAGGATCTCCCGGTGCTCGGCGGCCTCGCGCTCCCAGGAGGGGGTCTCGGACCAGGCGACGGCCGACACCAGGGCCGCCTGGTCGCGCACCTCGTCGAGCATTCTGGTCAGCAGCGGGTTGCCGCAGGGCAGATACAGCGCGCGGTGGAACGCGCGGTTGGCCAGGGAGCGTTCGGCCGCGTCGGCGGCGGAGTCGGAGCGCGCCAGGGCCTCGCTCGCCACGTCCAGCGAGGCGCCGCGCCGCACGCTGCGGCGCAGCGCCTCCGGTTCGAGCAGCAGGCGTACGTCGTACACCTCGCGGGCCATGGCCGCGTCGACCATGCGTACGGTGACGCCCTTGTACTGGCTCATCACCACGAGCCCGGTGCCCGCGAGGGTCTTCAGCGCCTCCCGTACGGGCGTCTTGGACACCCCGAACTGCGTGGCCAGCTCCGACTCGACCAGTGACTGCCCCGGGGACAACTGCCCGGTCAGGATGCGGTGCTTGATCGCCTCGAGCACGTACTGCGTGCGGGAGGGGATCGGGGTCGGCGCCGGGGACGGCACGGAGGTCATGGGCTCCCTCAGATCTCACATATCGCGTCTCATATATGACGTACGAAGTACGACGCGATGAAAGTAAGAGGGGGAATGTGTTTCGTCAACGCTTCTGACAAAAGAACTTCTCGACCGTGGCCAGGTCAGCGTCCGACGCCAACCCCGCGTGGTACAGCCGAAGTTCGTTCGCTCCCAGGTCAGCGGCGCGCGCGGCGTCATCAGCGAGGCGGTGTGGCTGGCCGCCCATCCCGGAGACGATCGTGAGATTGGCGGCGAGCACGGCGGGGGCGTCGGCCCGTGCGGCGAAGGGTTCCAGCGGTGCGGGAGTGCCCGTGCAGGGCACCACCACGCCGTCCGCGACGGACAGGACGTGCGCCGGGTCGACCCCCGCGTTGGCCCCGCAGCGGTGCTCCACCGGGTCGGCGTGCAGCAGCACCTGGAAGTCGTCGGGGGCCTCGGCGCGGACCGCGGCGACGGCGGACTCCTGGAGGCCGCGGGCGACGCGGGAACGGTAGGCCAGGGTGGCGGCCACCCAGTCGGCGTCCGGGAGCCGCTCACTCGGCCCACCCGCCCAGACCGGCTCCAGGGCCGTGCGTACCAGGGCCGACAACGCGTCCGGGTCGAGGCCGAGTTCCGCGTAGCCACCTCGGCAGGTGGGGCAGAAGCACAGGGACATCAGATACTGACCCGCGTCGCCGAGTACGACTCCCCCGGTCTTGTCGTGGGCGCTCGGATGGCCGAGGCCGTACCAGCCGCAGGACTCCAGCTCGGTGCCGCAGGCGCCGGGGCGCACCGCCGCCTCGGCGGCCAGCGCGACCAGGTACGCGCGCGTGGCGGGCTGGGCGATACAGGGCGCCCAGGGGTAGCGGTCGCCGTAGGCGTTGATGACGGACGTGTCTGGATGCTCGGCTCCCAGCCGGGAGTTGTGGGCGAGCACCACCCAGGAACGGACGTCGAGACCGGCGTCGGCCAGCGCGGCGGCCGCCTCGGCGTACGCGTCGCCCGGGGCCCAGTCACCGGCCGCGTACGGCCTGAGCCGGTGCCCGTTCCAGCGCTCGCCTGGCGGGTACAGCACCGCGGCGTACGCGGCCGTCACGATCCGGTGCCGTGGGTGACGGGGGGTCAGCGCGCGCGTGGAGTGGTACGCCGAGGCGAGGGTCACCTGCTCGGCGCCGAGCGCGGCGAGCCTGCGAGGGGCCTCCGGGTCGCCGATGACGTCCCAGGGATAGAGGAAGACCGACGACTTCACACAGACTCCTGTACATGCATGTAAGGTGCGTCTACATTTCTGAACGCGCTTACGCTAGGGCGGTGTTACGTCACCGGTCAACGGACGCTCCCGGCTGACCAGCGTGAACGCCGCGCCCCGAGGAGGCACCCGCATTGGCCGCTCCCCGCACCGTCCTGCTCACCGGCGCCGCCGGCGGCCTCGGCACCCTGATGCGGGACCTGCTGCCCGCGTACGGCTACGAGCTGCGCCTGCTCGACCTCACCCCGGTCGCCGACGCACCCGACGCGATCGCCGCCGACCTCGGCGACCTGGACGCGGTGCGCGCGGCCGTCCGGGGCGTGGACGCGGTCATCCACCTCGCGGGCATCTCCCTCGAGGCGCCCTTCGACGACATCCTGCGGGCCAACATCACGGGGACGTACCACCTTTACGAGGCCGCGCGCCAGGAAGGCGTCCCACGCGTGGTGTTCGCATCCTCGAACCACGCGATCGGCTTCACGCCCCGGCCGGGCGGCGGCGAGCCACTGATCCCGGCCGGGACCCCACACCGCCCGGACACCTTCTACGGCCTCTCCAAGTGCTTCGGCGAGGACCTCGCCCAGCTCTACTGGGACAAGCACGGGCTGGAGACCGTGTCGGTGCGCATCGGCTCCTGTTTCCCCGAGCCCACGTCGGTGCGCATGCTCTCGATCTGGATGAGCCCGGCCGACTGCGCCCGCCTCTTCCACGCGGCACTGACCGCGAGCGGCGTCGGCCACACCGTGGTGTACGGCTCGTCGGCCAACACCCGCCTGCCGTGGGACCTCGCCTCCGCACGGGCCCTCGGCTACGACCCGCAGGACGACTCGGAACCGTACGCCGCGAAGCTGCTGGCCGAGCACGGCGAACTGGACCCGGACAACCCCGAACACGCCCACCTGGGCGGCCACTTCTGCACCAATCCGCCGATGTGGCCGCGCTAGGAAGGATAGGAAGGACCGGCTCTCAGCCGACGACCGTTCCGTTCAGGACGATGCGGCGGGGTGCCGCGAGTACCCGGACATCGGTGCGTGGGTCCTCGTCGTAGACGACGAGGTCAGCGGGGGCGCCCTCGTCGAGACCCGGGCGGCCGAGCCAGGCGCGGGCGGCCCAGGTCGTCGCGGACAGTGCGCGCAGCGGCGGGATGCCCGCCTTGGTCAGCTCGGTGACCTCCGCCGCCGCCAGGCCGTGCGGGAGCGAGCCGCCCGCGTCGGTGCCGACGAAGATCGGCACCCCGGCGTCGTAGGCGGCGCGGACGGTGTCGTACCGGCGCTCGTACAGCCGCCGCATGTGATCGGCCCAGATCGGGAACTTGGCGTCCCCGGACTCGGCCAGCTTCGGGAAGGTCGCGATGTTCACCAGGGTCGGGACGATGGCGACACCACGCTCGGCGAAAAGCGGGATGGTGTCCTCGGTCAGGCCGGTGGCATGCTCGATGCAGTCGATTCCGGCCTCGACGAGGTCGCGCAGCGAGTCCTCGGCGAAGCAGTGCGCGGTGACCCGGGCGCCGAGCCGGTGCGCCTCGGCGATCGCGGCCTCGACAGCCCCGCGCGGCCAGCAGGCGGACAGATCGCCGCTGCCACGGTCGAGCCAGTCACCGACGAGCTTGACCCAGCCGTCGCCGCGCCTGGCCTCCTGGGCCACGTAGGCGACCAGGTCGGCGGGCTCGATCTCGTGCGCGTAGTTGCGGATGTAGCGCCGGGTGCGGGCGATATGCCGCCCGGCGCGGATGATCTTCGGCAGGTCCGCGCGGTCGTCGATCCAGCGGGTGTCGGACGGTGACCCCGCGTCCCGGATGAGCAGCGTCCCCGCCTCCCGGTCGGTGAGCGCCTGCTTCTCGGCGACGTCCTCGGGCACGGCGCCATGGGCGTCCAGACCGACGTGGCAGTGCGCGTCCACCAGTCCCGGCAGCGCCCAGCCCTGGACGGTGCGCACATCGCGCACCCCGGCTGGCCGGGTGTACGAGACCCGCCCCCCGACGACCCACAGCTCATCCCGTACGTCGTCGGGGCCGACCAGCACCCGCCCCGTCACCCGCAGCACCGCTTGATCCGTCATACCCGCAGCGTAGAACGCCCTGGGTACGCTCGACCGACAGCCCCGGACGACCTCGCGAACGAAACGAAGAGAGCTGCACCGTGACCCACCCCTTCCTCGACCTCGCCCCGCTGAGCGCCGCGCACTTCGCCGCGATCGAGCGGCGGGTGGCGCGGCTGCTCGGCACCGAGCAGGACGTCGTGATCATGCAGGGTGAGGCGCTGCTGCCGCTGGAGGGCTGCATCAGGTCCGGCGCGAAGCCCGGCTCGACCGCGCTCAACGTGGTCACCGGGCCGTACGGGCAGACCTTCGGCGACTGGCTGCGCGACTGCGGAGCGCACGTCGTGGACCTGGCCGTGCCGTTCCACACGGCGGTGACCGCGCGCCAGGTCGAGCAGGCCCTGACCGAGCATCCGGAGATCGACTTCGTTTCGCTGGTGCACGCCGAGGCGGCGACCGGCAACACCAACCCGGTCGCCGAGATCGGCAAGGTGGTACGCGCCCACGGCGCCCTGTTCATGGTCGACGCGGTCGCCTCGGTGGCCGCCGAGCCGCTGCTGGTCGACGCCTGGGGCGTGGATCTGTGCGTGATCGGCGCGCAGAAGGCGATGGGCGGGCCCGCGGGCGTCTCCGCGGTCTCGGTGAGCGAGCGCGCCTGGCAGCGGTTCACGGAGAACCCCGGGGCCCCACGCCGCTCGTACCTGTCGCTGCTCGACTGGAAGGAGCGCTGGATCGACGGCGGCCGCCGCGCGCTGCCGCATGCTCCGGCGCAGCTGGAGATGCTCGCCCTCGAGGCGTGTGTGGAGCGCATCGAGGCGGCGGGCCTGGACGCGGTGACGGCGCGGCACGCGCGGGCCGCCGAGGCCACCCGCGCGGGCGCGCTCGCGCTGGGCGGCGGACGGAGCGGACGGCCCGGCCTGAGTGGCCCGAGCGCCCTGGAGCCGTACGTCCACGACGCGGCGGACGCGGCACCGGTCGCCACGACCCTGCGCGCCCCAGCCGGAACCGACGCGTCCGAGCTGGTGGCCCGGGCGCTGGCGGCCGACCCGACGCTGCCCCTGGTGGCCGGTGGCGGCGCGCTCGCCCACGAGATGATCCGGGTCAATCACTACGGCCCCGACGCCACCCACGACGTGGTGCACGCCACACTGGCGGCCCTGGGCGCCGCGCTCGGCGACATGTCGGGGCCCGCCGTGGACCTGGAGGCGGCCAGCCGGGCGGTCACGGCGGTCTGGACCCGGCCCGCGTAGCCGCGGCCGTAGCCGAATTACGGGCCTCAGGCAAAGCATTGACGGTACTGAGCCCCACGAATTAGCTAGCATTCCACGAATACCGGGAGCTGCTTTTTCAGCGCAGCTTCCCGTATTCGTCTGCCCGGTTTCTTCGAGGCTAAACACTAAGATTTCGCGAACGCCAAACCTCGTAAGTCGGACAGATCTCGCGAGAGTTACGGCTCTGTGACCTAATCAACAGGCTGTCCGGTTCACCCCAATGATCCCGGGCAAATCACCACATCACGCCAAGCGTACACGCGAGCACGCACCCCCGCGTGATACCACATACGCGACCCTCACACAACCCCTTCTCGCGATGCAATTTTGATTTTAGGTCGGTAAATTCAATACGTATGACCGCTGCACAAGCAGACCTAGCACCGACCCGTAGTGACATTGCCGAAAAGCTGGGAGATCTGCGGCTCGACCGCCCTCAGGTGGAGGATGGAGCCGCGCTCTGGCGCATAGCGCGCGACTCCAAGACCCTCGACCTCAACTCCTCCTACAGCTACCTGCTGTGGTGCCGTGACTTCGCCGACACCTCCGTAGTAGCCCGCGACAGCGGCGGAGACCCAGTCGGCTTCATCTCCGGATACCTCCGCCCCGACCGCCCGGACACCCTGCTGATCTGGCAGGTCGCCGTGGACGCGGCACAGCGCGGACGCGGCCTGGCCGCGGCGATGCTGGACAGCCTGTCCGCGAGCGTCGCCAAGGAGTCCGAGTCCGGGCTGAGCACGCTGGAGACCACCATCACCCCGGGCAACACCGCCTCCGAGCGCCTGTTCGCCTCGTACGCCGAGCGGCACGGCGCCTCCGTCGAGACCGAGGTGCTGTTCGATGCGGGCCTGTTCCCCGACGGCGGCGGGCACGACCCCGAGGTGCTCTACCGGATAGGCCCCCTGTCCTTCTGAGCCGCAGGGCCACGACGGCCCGCCCCCGAGCTTTCCGACAGACCCCATGTCCAGGTAACACCCCCCCACGTCTTTCATCTCCCAGGAGGAGATTCGCTGTGACCATCACCCAGCCCGACCTGAGCGTCTTCGAGACCCTGGAGTCGGAGGTGCGCAGCTACTGCCGCGGTTGGCCCACCGTCTTCGACCGCGCGCAGGGCAGCCGCATGTACGACGAGGACGGCCACGAGTACCTCGACTTCTTCGCCGGGGCCGGTTCGCTGAACTACGGCCACAACAACCCCGTCCTCAAACGCGCCCTGATCGACTACATCGAGCGGGACGGCGTCACCCACGGTCTCGACATGTCGACCACGGCGAAGCGCGCGTTCCTGGAGTCGTTCCAGAACACGATCCTGCGCCCGCGTGACCTGCCGTACAAGGTCATGTTCCCGGGCCCGACGGGCACCAACGCCGTCGAGTCGGCGCTGAAGCTGGCCCGTAAGGTCAAGGGCCGCGAGTCGATCGTGTCCTTCACCAACGCCTTCCACGGCATGTCGCTCGGCTCACTCGCCGTGACCGGCAACGCCTTCAAGCGCGCCGGTGCCGGTATCCCGCTGGTGCACGGCACGCCGATGCCGTTCGACAACTACCTCGACGGCCGGACCCCGGACTTCATCTGGTTCGAGAGCCTGCTGGAGAACTCCGGTTCCGGGCTCAACAAGCCCGCGGCCGTGATCGTCGAGACCGTGCAGGGCGAGGGCGGCATCAACGTCGCGCGCGCCGAGTGGCTGCGTCAGCTCGCCGACGTCTGCAAGCGCTGGGACATGCTGCTGATCGTCGACGACATCCAGATGGGCTGCGGCCGCACCGGCGCGTTCTTCTCCTTCGAGGAGGCGGGCATCACGCCGGACATCGTCACCGTCTCGAAGTCCATCAGCGGCTACGGTCTGCCGATGGCGCTGACCCTGTTCAAGCCCGAGCTGGACATCTGGGAGCCGGGCGAGCACAACGGCACCTTCCGCGGCAACAACCCGGCCTTCGTCACGGCGGCCGCCGCGCTGGACGCGTACTGGGCCGACGGGCAGATGGAGAAGCAGACCCTGGCCCGCGGCGAGCAGGTCGAGGCCGCCCTGTCCGCGATCCGCGCCGAGCACCCCGAGGCGACCAAGGAGTACCGCGGCCGCGGTCTGGTCTGGGGCCTGGAGTTCCACGACAAGGACCGCGCGGGCAAGGTCGCCAAGCGGGCCTTCGAGCTGGGCCTGCTGATCGAGACCTCCGGTCCGGAGAGCGAGGTCGTCAAGATGCTCCCCGCGCTGACGATCACCGCCGACGAGCTGGACGAGGGACTGCGTACCCTCGCCCGCGCCGTGCGCGAGACCGCCTGACCCCGCGGCACCCGGTCCCCGTACCGCCCGCGTACCCGTAGCCCCCGTACCCGTAAGAGACAAGGAATCGACTCACCGTGATCGTCCGTTCGTTCAAGGACATAGAAGGCACCGACCGCCACGTCAAGTCGGCCTCCGGCACCTGGGAGAGCAAGCGGATCGTGCTCGCCAAGGAGCGCGTCGGCTTCTCGCTGCACGAGACCGTCCTGTACGCGGGCACCGAGACGTCCATGTGGTACGCCAACCACATCGAGGCCGTCGTCTGTGTCGAGGGCGAGGCCGAACTCACCGATGACACGACCGGCGAGAAATACATCATCACGCCGGGCACGATGTACTTGCTGGACGGGCACGAGAAGCACACGATGCGGATCAAGCAGGACTTCCGCTGCCTGTGCGTCTTCAACCCGCCGGTGACGGGCCGAGAGGACCACGACGAGAACGGCGTGTACCCGCTGCTCACGGAGCCTGACCCCAGCTGAACCAGGTCAACCGGCTCAACCAGCTGACAGCTGACCAGCGGGCTTACGCCCGGGCTTTGACGCCCCCTGATCTCCTCGGCCGCCCCTGCTCTTACCGGGGGGCGGCCGAGGTGTACATCCCGTAAGGGCCGTACGAGAGGAGAGGCAGGCAACACCATGACCACCGCACCCGAACGCACCGCCGACCTGTACCCGACCCGAGGCGCCACCGAGGTGCTCATCGACCGCGAGGACCCTGTGGTGTGGTCCGAGCCGGGTACGCAAGGGCCGATCTCGGCCAACGAGCTGGCGGGGTTCGAACGGGACGGTTTCCTGGCGATCGACCAGCTGATCGCTCCGGACGAGGTAGAGGTCTACCACGCCGAGCTGGAACGGCTCATGAACGATCCCGCGATGCGGGCGGACGAACGCTCCATCGTCGAGCCGCGCTCCCAGGACATCCGCACCCTCTTCGAGGTGCACAAGATCAGCGAGCTCTTCGGCAGGCTCGCCGCTGACCCGCGCGTCGTCGGCCGGGCCCGTCAGATCCTGGGCTCCGACGTCTACGTGCACCAGTCGCGCATCAACGTGAAGCCGGGCTTCGGCGCCACCGGCTTCTACTGGCACTCGGACTTCGAGACCTGGCACGCCGAGGACGGCATCCCGAACATGCGGACCGTCTCGGTGTCCATCGCGCTCACCAAGAACTACGACACCAACGGCGGTCTGATGATCATGCCGGGGTCGCATCGTACGTTCCTGGGCTGCGCGGGCGCGACGCCGAAGGACAACTACAAGAAGTCACTGCAGATGCAGGATGCCGGAACCCCGTCGGACGAGGCGCTCACCCAGCTCGCCTCGCGGTACGGAATCCGGCTGTTCACCGGCGAGGCGGGTTCGGCCACCTGGTTCGACTGCAACGCCATGCACGGTTCGGGGGACAACATCACTCCCTACCCGCGGAGCAACTTCTTCCTCGTGTTCAACAGCGTGGAGAACGCCGCGGTAGAGCCCTTCTCGGCGCCGATCCGGCGCCCCGAGTACATCGGGGCGCGGGACTTCACGCCCGTGAGGTAAGGGCTCGTGAGGTAGTGCGATGCGGCCCGGCACCCCGCCGTTCCGGGGTGCCGGGCCGCATTGCGTCCACCAGACCTCGTCAGCCAGCTCTCGTCAACCGGACCTCGTCAGGCGGACCTCGTCAGGCGGACAGCACGTCGAGCAGCCGGTCCACGTCGGCCGCGGTGTTGTACAGGTGGAAGGAGGCGCGCAGGTTCCCGGCGCGGTCCGAGACCTCGATGTCGGCCCGGCTCAGCTCCGGCTGCCGGTGCCCCAGGCCCGGCACCGACACGATCGCCGAACCCGGCGCGGGCACCGGAGTGTGCCCCAGGGCGCCAAGGCCGTCGCGGAAGCGACCGGCGAGCGCCAGGTCATGCGCGTGGATGGCGTCCACACCCAGCTCCTCGACCAGCGCGAGCGAGGCGCGGGCACCGGGGTACGAGAAGAGGCTGGGGCTGATGTCGAAGCGCCGGGCGGAGGAGGCGAGCTCCGCCACCGGCCCGTAGCAGCTGTCCCACGGCCGCTCGCCCGCGACCCAGCCCGCGAAGACGGCGTTCAGCCCGCCGAGGTCCTCCGGGACGACGAAGAACACGATGCCACGCGGACAGAACAGCCACTTGAAGGCCACCGCCACGGTGTAGTCGTCGGCCGTCGCGTCCAGCGGCAGCCAGCCCGCCGACTGCGAGGCGTCGACCAGCGTACGGGCGCCATGGGCGCGCGCGGCGGCCCGGATCGCGGGGAGGCCGGCGACCCGGCCGTCCGCGGACTGCGCGGCGCTGCACGCGACCAGGGCGGTCTCCGGGCGCACCGCGTCGGCGAGCTTCTCCAGCGCCACCGTGCGCACCGAGAGGTCGCGGCGCATATGGAAGGGGTTCACCAGGGAGCTGAAGTCACCGTCGGCGACCAGCACCTCGGCGCCCTGGGGCAGCGAGGCGGCGATCATCCCGGTGTAGACGGAGACCGAGGACCCGGCCGCGACCCGGCTCGCCGGGACGCCGGCGAGCCGGGCGAACGCCGCCCGGCTCGCCTCCACATCCTCGAACATGTCGGTCGGGCGCCCGACGGCCGCGCCCTCGATGGCCTGCCGCATCGCGACGGCGGCGGGCTCAGGCAGCAGCCCGGTGCTGGCGGTGTTCAGATACGTGTTCCGCGGCGCGAACGCGCCGCCTGCGAGGCTCTCCATGCCCCCACTCTGCGGCACCGCCAACTCCCCGTCCATTGCATAAAGTTGACGCTAACCTCTAAGTGATGCTTATACGTCGCCCTTGACCTGCGGAACCGCGCATCCATCAGGCCCACAGGCCTCGCCCTCGCCGCTCTCAGCACTCGCCGCGCCCACCGGCTGGAGCGGCGAGCGGCTCCCCCACGCCTGCTCCAGGGCCTGTGTGAAGACCTCCGCCGGCTGCCCGCCGGAGACACCGAAGCGCCGGTCGAGCACGAAGAACGGCACCCCGGTCGCGCCCAGCTCGGCGGCCTCCCGCTCGTCCGCGCGCACCTGGTCCGCGTACGCGTCACCGTCGGCCAGCACCGCGCGGACCTCGCCCTCGTCAAGACCGGCCTCGACGGCGAGCGCCAGCAGCACCTCGGGGTCGAAGACGGAGCGCTCCTCGGCGAAGTTCGCCCGGTAGGCCAGGTTCAGCAGCTCGTCCTGGCGGCCACGGTCCCTGGCCAGGTGCAGCAGCCGGTGGATGTCGAAGGTGTTGCCGTGGTCGCGGCCCTCGGTGCGGTAGCCGAGTCCCTCGGCGCGCGCGTTGGAGGCGACATGCTCCTCCATCGCCCGCGCCTCTTCACGGGTGCGCCCGTACTTCGCCGCCAGCATGTCGATCACCGGCGCGGTGTCCCCCTTGGCACGGCCCGGGTCGAGCTCGAAGGAGCGGTGCACCACCTCGACCTGGTCACCGTGGGCGAAGGCCGCCAGGCCCTGCTCGAAACGGGCCTTGCCGATGTAGCACCACGGGCAGGCGATATCGCTCCAGATCTCGACGCGCATCTGTATGACTTCTCTCCGGTCGTACGGGTACGGAGGCACCCTCCGCTCCCTGCTCAACGAGGGAGGGGATCGGCACATTCCCTGGGGCGGTGGCCGGATCTCGTCCTGTCCTGTCGCGCACCGCTGCTGCACGATGGGCCGATGACCGACGACGGGGGCGTGGACATGGACATGGACGTGGACAGCGGAGTGGACGAGGCGCTTGAATCGCTGCGGCGCGACCCCTACCCGCTCTACGCGCAGGCCCGCGCCGCCGAAGGGCTCACCTTCGTACCGGAGCTGGACGCCTGGCTGGTGAGCCGGTACGCGGATGTCCGCGAGGTGCTGCGCAGGCCCGAGGACTTCTCGTCGGCCAACGCGCTGCGCGCCGAGGTGACCCCGTCACCCGAGGCGCTGGCCGTGCTTGGCACGGGTCCCGGTAGCGGCCCCGTGGTCGTCACCTCGGATGGCACCGCGCACCAGCGGCTGCGCGCCCCGCTACTGCGCGGGCTGAGCGCGGCGCGGGTCGCCGAGGTACGCGGGTTCATCACCAAGCGGGTGACGACGCTGGTGGACGGCTTCGCGGCCGACGGGCGGGCCGAGCTGATGGCCGACTTCGCGGCGCGGCTGCCCGGCGAGGTGATCTGCCACCTGCTCGGTCTGGCCCCCGATGAGACAGCGGTCGCCGTGCACGGCAGTCGGCGCTCGGAGGACCTGTTCTTCCATCCACTGCCGGTCGACGAACAGGTGCGGGCCGCACGGGACATGGTGGCGGCGCGGGAGCTGCTCGCCGCGCACGCGGTACGCCGCTGGGCACACCCCGGTACCGATCTCACCTCGGAGATGGTGCGGTCCCTGGCACCCGAAGGCCCCGAACCGTCCGGGGAACGGCTCGGGGAGATCGTGTCGAACCTGTACAACCTGCTGATCGCCGGGCATCTGACCACCACGGCGCTGATCGGCACCGCGCTGCACCGGTTGCTGTCGCCGCGTGCCCGGTGGGAGGCCCTGTGCGCCGCCCCTGACGCGGTCCCGGCGGTGGTCGCCGAGGCACTCCGGTGGGGCTCCCCCGTGCAGGGTTTCCGACGGGTCACCACCCGTCCGGTGACGCTGGCGGGCACCGAACTGCCGGAAGGAGCCCCGCTGTTCGTGTCCTACGCCGCCGCCAACCGGGACCCGGCCCTGACCACGGACCCGGACACCTTCGACGCCGCCCGCGGCCCCACCCGGCACGTCGCTTTCGGCCATGGCGTACACGGCTGCCCGGGCTCGGGGCTCGCCCGCGAGGAGCTGCGGATCGCGCTGACGGTGCTGACCCGCCGACTGCCGTCACTGCGGCTCGCGCCGGGAGCGCGGGTGGACATGCTGCCCACGCTGATCCACTGGTCACCGCGCGCGCTGCCGGTGGTGTGGACGGCTTAGGGGCCTACGGACCAGACGCCCTGGTTCCGGTTCAGCTGGTCCATACCGCGTGGTCATGGGCGAACAGCGCCCGGTCGACGCCCAGTTCGGCCATCCTGGCCAGCCAGGGGCGCCACAGGCCTTCGGCGGCGGGCACGCCCGTACGCCGGGCCAGGTCCGCGCAGGCGTACTCGCTGGCGAAGTCGTAGGCCTGGCCCGCCAGGAGCGTGGCCCCGCCGCTGCCCTCGACGACCAGGGACTGGTGACCGGCCGTATGGCCGGGGGTCGGCACCACCCAGACGCCCGGCCAGAGCTCCGCCTCCCCGTCGAGCTGCTCGTACACCGCGCCGGGGAAGGTCACCAGCGCGTCGATCGTGTAGTCCCCGGCCCGCGCCGCCGCCAGCTCCGTGGCCTGGACCAGGACCGGGCAACCGACCAGTGCCGGGTTTCCGCCGCAGTGATCGAAGTGCAGATGGCTGTTGATGACCAGGGCGATGTCCTCGGCCGTGGCACCGACGGCGGACAGCGCCGCGTCCAGCGAGCGCCGTACCGGTCGGTAGTGCGCGTCGGTCTCGGGGCTGCCTTCGCCCAGGCCCGAGTCGAAGAGCAGCAGTCCTCTGTCATGGTGCACGAGATACGCTAGCGCGGCCTCGACACGCGCCAGGCCCGTGCCCGTCTCGGACGCCGGCCGGACGAAGTGCCCCAGGTCGAGCCGGTGGATCACAGGATCGCTCATGGCGACATCCTCACAGCCGCCCTGGACGACCGTCAGCGAACTCGCTTCCCGCGAACAACTGAACGCACGCACCCGTACATCCGTATGGGCACACCCGCTCCCCTGAGGGCTGATGAGGGCCTGATGCGGGCCTGAAGGTTCAGGTCGCCTTCAGGGCCGCCTCCATCATCGCCTTGGCGACCGGCGCCGCCAGTCCGTTGCCGCTGACCTCGGAGCGGGCGGCGCCCGAGTCCTCGATCAGGACCGCGACCGCGACCTGCTTGCCGTCGCCGTCCTGGGCGTAGGACGTGAACCACGCGTACGGCGTCTTGCTGTTGTTCTCGCCGTGCTGCGCGGTGCCGGTCTTGCCGCCCACCGTCGCGCCGTCGATCTTCGCGCGGGTGCCGGTGCCGTCATCGACAACCGTCTCCATGGCCGATCGCAGCTGGTCAGCGGTGCGCTCACTCACCACCCGCCGCGTGTCAGCGTCGTCGTAGCTCCGCAGGGTGCCGCCGTTCGCGTCGGTCACCTGGGACACCATGTGCGGGTCGACCAGTTCACCGCCGTTGGACAGGGCGGCCGACACCATCGCCATCTGGAGCGGCGTCGCGGTCACATCGAACTGGCCGATGCCGGTCAGTGCCGTCTGCGCCGGGTCCAGGTCGGAGGGGTAGAGGCTCGGGGACGCGCGCACCGGTACGTCGCGCTTCTCCTCGTTGAAGCCGAACTTCTCGGCCATCTCCTTGACCTTGTCCTGGCCAAGCTCGGCGGCGAGCTTGCCGAAGACGTTGTTGCAGGAGTACCTGAGGGCCGTGCGGAGTGTCGCGTCCTCGCAGGGTGCGGAGAGGTTCTCGTTCTTCAGTACGGTGCTGGTGCCGGGCAGGGTGTACGGGGCCGGGCTGTCGGTCGGCTCGTCGACCGAGCCGTACAGGCCGTCCTCCAGCGCGGCCGCCGCGACGACCAGCTTGAAGGTCGAACCCGGCGGCAGCGGCTGCCGTAGCGCCCGGTTGAGCATCGGCTTGTCCGGGTCGCCGGTCAGCTCCCGCCAGGTGTCGCTGTCCGTGCTGCCGCTGATCCGCGAGGGGTCGTACGACGGCGTGGAGACCATCCCGAGGATCTTCCCCGTGGCCGGGTCGATCGCGACGGCCGCGCCCTTCTTGTCGCCGAGCGCCTCGTACCCGGCTCGCTGGACGGCGGGGTCGATGGTGGTGATCACGTCGCCCGGTGCGGCGCGCTTCCCGGTGAGCGTGTCCACGGGGCCTCTGAGCTGGGTGTCCGTGCCGTCGAGTACGTCCCGGTAGATGCCTTCGAGCTGGGTCGCGCCGTACACCTGCGAGCTGTAGCCGGTGACGGCCGCGTACAGCTCGCCGTCGGTATAGACGCGCTGGTAGGTGAGGTCGCTGCGGGCCGTCTCCTTCGATCCGGTGACCGCGTGCCCGGCCACGATGATGTTCCCCAGCGGGTACGCGTACTGCTCGATCGCGTTCCGTCGGTTGTGCTTGCTGTCCGCGAGGGCCTCGGCCTCGTAGAACTGCACCCAGGTCGCCCTGACCAGCAGAGCGAGTACGAGGAGCAGCGAGAAGACCGAAGCGCGCCTGATTGTCTTGTTCATCCCACTGGGATGACGAGCTGACCGGAGTGCGGCGTTCCCTGGCGGGGCGCTTCTCAGGAACTCCTCATCTTCGGCATCTTCGGTATCTGCGACATCTTTCGGCTCACCTGCGACTCACCTGCGGTTTCCCTGGCTGCTCTGGCCGACGATCCCGGCCTCGTACGCCGCGATCACCGCCTGGGTACGGTCGCGGGTGCCCGTCTTGGCGAGCACCGACGCCACATGGGTCTTCACCGTCGCCGGGCCGACGCCCAGCCGCTTCGCGAGCTCCCCGTTGGTCAGGCCGGTGGCCATCAGCCGCAGGACGTCCGACTCGCGCTCGGTCAGTCGCGCCGCCCACGGCGGGGGCGGCGCGGGGCGGCTGCGGGCGTGCTCGGCGGCCAGGGTGCGCACGGCGGCCGGGAACAGCAGGGAGTCGCTCCGCGCCACCAGGCGTACCGCCTGGACGAGCTGGTCGGCGTCGGCCCGCTTGAGCAGGAAGCCGGACGCTCCGGCGCGCAGCGCGTCGTAGACGTAGGAGTCGTTCTCGAAGGTGGTGACGACGACAATGCGCGGGGGCTCGGACAGTGTCTGGAGGATCTGCTCGGTGGCCCGGATGCCGTCCACCTCGGGCATCCGGACGTCCATGAGGACCACGGTCGGCCGCAGCTCACGGACCACGGACACCGCCTCGGCGCCGGTGGTGGCCTCGCCGACGACCTCGATGTCCGGCTCGGCGTCGAGGATGGCGCGCAGCGCGGTGCGCACCATGCGCTCGTCGTCGGCGAGGACGACCCGGATGGGCGGCGGGGTGCTGTTCATCGGGCGCCGCCTGCCTCGGACGCGCCTCGGCTGAGCGTCGGCGCGCCGGACACGGGCAGCCGTACGGACAGGGTCCAGCGGCCGTCAGCCAGGCCTGCACGGGAGGTGCCGCCGAGCAGCTTGGCCCGCTCGGCGATGCCGTACAGGCCACGGCCGCCGCCGGGGCGCCGGGAGGCGGCACCGGGCAGGGCGCCGGACGGGGCACCAGACAGGGCGCCGGACGGGGGGCTGGCCCCTGGGCCGGGGGGCACGGGGTTTTCCATGACGATCTCCAACTCCTCGTGGTGCCGGGCGATGCGCAGCGTCACCGGGGAACTCTCGGCGTGCCGCAGGGCGTTGCTCAGGCCCTCCTGGACGATCCGGTACGCCTCCCGGGACACCAGGTCGGGCAGTGCGGCGGGGTCGGCGTCGAGGGCCGCGTCGATGGGCAGCCCGGCGGCCCTGGTGCGGGCGAGCAGCCCGTCCAGGTCGGCGGCGAGTGTGGGCGCGGGCGCGGTGGCGGCCCCGGCGCTCGCGGGGTCCTCGTCGTCGCCCGCGCGCAACAGGCCGAGTACGGCGTCAAGTTCGCCGACCGTGCGCCGGGTGGTGTCCTCAATGGCCAGCAGGGCTTCGCGGGCGAACTCGGGGTCGCTGTCCAGGACCCTGCGGGCGGCGCTCGCCTGGAGCGTGACGGCGCTCAGCGCGTGTCCGACCGAGTCGTGCAGCTCCCGCGCGAGCCGGTTTCGTACGGCGAGCTCGGCGGCCCGCTCCTCGGCCGCGGCCAGCCGGTCAGCGGGCGTCGGCCCGAGCAGTGGCGGCGCGCAGCGGGCCAGCAGCGTCCCGGTACCCGTGGCGCACAGCACCAAGGCGGCCAGTACGGCGATCCCCACGACGGGAGCCACTGCCCCAGGCCACCCGTCGAAGATCTCCCCCATCCCGACGCTCGAGTCCCGCAGCCCGCTGAACACCGGGCGCAGCAGCAGTACGGCGCCCATCGGCACCAGCGCCAGCGTCAGCGCGCTCAGCAGCGCGCCGAGCCCCAGGTGCAGCGTGAACCACGCGGCGGTGCGCCCCTTCGCGGCGCGCGAGCGCGCGGGCCCGTCGGCCAGGCTGGCGTCCGGCACCCCGCACAGTGCCCGTACCGCCGCCACCGACAGCGGCCTGGTCAGCGGGAACAGCGCGGTGACGGCGGCCAGCGGCAGGGCCAGCGCGTACGCGCCGAGCTGCTGCCCCAGAGAGCTGAAGAGCCCCTCACCTCCCAGGGCCGCGCTGACCACGACCGTGCCGACGAACCAGAACGGCATCAGCAGCGCGCCGCCCAGCACCAGATGAATCCAGCGGAGCCACATCCGCCGCCCGAACAGCGCCTTCATGCGCGCCGCTTGGCCGCGGCGCGCTCCGCGAGGAAGGAGGCGACGAGGGCCACCACGAGCGTTCCGACGATCATCTGCACAGCGTAAGACAGGTTCATGACCTGGGTAGGGCGGTTCACGACGTCATCGCCGGCGACGAGCGAGCCGAGCACCAGCCAGCCGCCCCAGCAGGCCGTGGCCCCCGAGCCCACCCAGGCGAGCGCCAGCGGCACGTGGAGCGGCAGCGCCCTGCCGATACGGAAGGCGAGCATCAGGGCGCCCGCAGCGGCGCAGAGCGCGAACAGCGCGTATTCGGCCTGCGTGACGGAGAAGTCGCTCGTACGGTCGGCGATCCGGCCTTCGTTGAGGCCCGCCGTCGACCCGAAGGCCCACATCAGGTTCAGGGCCGCGGGGATGAGAGCGAGCACCGCGGCGGTGACAGCCGCGGTCCGCCGCGCGGGCTGGCTGGCGCTGGTGGGCAGGTCGCCGACGCGGCCGCGCCACAGGTGCGCCCAGCGGTCTCGCGCGTACAGGACGAACAGGGTGCCGAGGGTGAGGCCCTGGAGGATGAAACCGCCGTAGACGACACCGAAGACCCATGCGTCGAGGAACGGCTCACGGCCGGTGTCGGCGGCGCCGCGCGAGGTACTGCCGAGCGCGCCCACCAGCAACTGGAGCGGGAAGCCGAGCATGATCGGGGCCAGCAGACCGGTCGCGAGCCACATCGGCAGCGCGAGCAGCCAGGGCCTGACCCGCCTGCCCCAGGCCTGCGTCAACAGCAGGGCCAGCACGATGACGGCGGCGTCCATCAAGGCGGTCGCGACGTTGGCGACCACCATCGTGACGCGGTGGTCGAGCAGGGGGCTGCCGTCGGGGATGCCGACCGAGCTGCCGAAGATCCAGGCGATCTTGATGGCGAGGTACGGGACGCAGGAGGCGATCGCGAGGGCGCGCAGGGCCCTGCGGGTCCGGCTGAGGGGGCGGGGCGCGGCGGCGTCGGACGGCGGAGCGGGGGCTGGAGCGGGGGCTGGAGCCGGGACCGGCGTGCGGGTCGGTGTCGGTGGCGGTGTCATACCCCCCACGCTGCCGGAACGCCGCGGCGCGTACGTCCTGCGCCGCGACGATCCGCCTCCACCGCGCGGGGGAGGCAGCCATCGTCCGCCGGGTAAGGACGGCGCTCCCTCGTCGGCCACTGCGGCCACTGCCCGCCAGGACCGAAGCCGGGCCCGCCTCACCCGTGCAGCGTGAGGACCACCTCGTCGGTCTCCTCGCCCCGGGCATGGGCGAACCCCCGGTCGTGGCCGGTCACCACGAAGCCGCACTTCTCCAGTACCCGCAGCGAGCCCGCGTTGTCCGCCGCCGCGCGGGCGTACAGCGGGCGTTCGGGGACCAGGTCGAGCAGCGCCCGCAGTGTCGCGGTCGCCACGCCGCGGCCCCAGTAAGGACGGTCGATCCAGTACGTCACCTCGCGCTCGTCCGGCCGCCCGTACACCGCCGCATTGCCCACCACGTCGCCGTCCACCAGGACGGTGCGTATGACGTCACCCGAGGCGCGGATGCGCGCCCAGTGGGCGTCGAAGTGGGCCCGGTCGGACGGGTCCTTGGCCGTGAAGGCGGCCATCCGGCCCGCCTCGGGGTCGTTCATCTGCCGGAAGAACACCGGCAGATCGCTGTCGTGGACCGGCCGTAGCGTGATGTCCATCAGTCAGAGCCTCCTGGTCGCCAGGGTGAGTCGGTCCCGCGCGTCGAACAGCGCGCCCTTGAGTAGCTGTTCGTGCCCGGGTGTGAGCCGGGCCACCGGCACCGAGCAACTGATCGCGTCCCGTGCCGGGGTGCGGTAGGGGATCGCGACGGCGAAGCAGCGCAGGCCGAGGGTGTTCTCCTCGCGGTCCACGGCGTAGCCCTGTTCGCGGACCGCCCGCAGCTCCTCGATCAGCGCCTCGCGGTCCGTGATGGTGTGTTCCGTCACCCGCGCCAGCGTCTCGGGCAGCAGCTGGCGGACCTGGTCGTCGGTGTGGGTGGCGAGCAGCGCCTTGCCCAACGCCGTGGAGTGCACGGGCAGTCGGCGGCCGACGCGGGTGAAGGGACGCAGATAGTGCTGGGACTGGCGGGTGGCGAGGTAGACGACGTTCACGCCGTCCAGCCGGGCGAGGTGGATGGTCTCGGTGGTGTCGTCGGCGAGCCGGTCCAGCGTCGGCCGCGCGGCCGCCACCACCTCGTCGCCGTCGAGGTACGAGGTGCCGACCAGCAGGGCCCGTACGCCAATGCCGTACCGGGTGCCGGTGGCGTCCGTCTCGACCCAGCCGAGCTCCACCAGGGTGCGCAGCAACATGTACAGGCTGGACTTGGGGTAGCCGACGGCTTCCTGGACGGAGGCGAGCGCGTGCATCCCGGGTCGGCCCGCGAAGTACTCCAGCAACTCCACCGTCCGTACAGCGGACTTGACCTGCGCCCCGCCACCGGAAGCGCCGCCCGAACCACCGCCCGCCCCGCTACCCGTGTCGGCAGCCGACATGCCCTTGACCCCTTCGTTCGCCTGCACATAGCCTCCGAGAGAGTTCATCATCAGAGACGACGTTCAGCATATCGAACGACCTGGTGAGTGGCATCGCATCTGGAGGAACGGTCGTGGCAGCAGTACCAGTCTGGAGTGTCGACCCCCGTACCGGGAAGCAGCGGGAACAGGTCGCGGTGGAGGCCTCGGCCGACGCGGTCGACCGGGCGGTCAGGGCCGCGCACTCCGCGGTCGACGCGCTCGCCGACCGCTCGGTGCGCGCCGCCTTCCTGCGCGGCGCCGCGGACCTGCTCGACGCGGCCAAGGACGAGCTGATCGCGGCCGCGGACGCGGAGACCGCACTCGGCCCGGCCCGCCTCACCGGCGAACTCGCCCGTACGTGCTACCAGTTCCGGTCCTTCGCGGACATCGTCGACGAGGGCGACTTCCTCGGCATCGTCATCGACCACCCCAACCCGTCGGCGACGCCGCCCGTCCCCGACCTACGCCGCTACAAGGTGCCGCTCGGCGTGATCGCCGTATACGCGGCGTCCAACTTCCCGTTCGCCTTCTCCGTACCGGGCGGCGACACCGCGAGCGCGCTCGCCGCGGGCTGCCCCGTCGTCGTCAAGGCGCACCCGGACCACCCGGGCACCTCCGAGCGGGTCGCGGCGGTGCTGCGCCGGGCGGCGGCGGAGCAGGGCATCCCGGAGGGTGTCATCGGGCTGGTGCACGGCTTCGACGCGGGCGTCGAGTTGGTGAGTCACCCGCTGGTCAGTGGCGCGGGCTTCACCGGCTCGATCCGTGGCGGGCGCGCGCTCTTCGACGCCGCGGCCGCCCGGCCGGTGCCGATCCCCTTCCACGGTGAACTCGGCTCCCTGAACCCCGTCGTCGTCACCGAGGAGGCGGCCGCCGAGCGCGCCGACCAGATCGGGGCCGAGCTGGCGGGCTCGATGACCCTCGGGGTCGGCCAGTTCTGCGTCAAGCCGGGTCTGGTGCTCGCGCCAGCGGGCGCGGGCGGCGACCAGCTCGTCAAGTCCCTGACCGAGGCGGTCGCCAGCACCGAACCCGGGGTGCTCCTCGACCACCGGATGCGGGACAACTTCATCGCGGGCGCCACCGCGCGCGCCGAACTCCCCGACGTGGACGCTCCGGTGACTCCCGGCGCGGGCGACGAGCACACGGTGAGCGCGGGCTTCCTGACCGTTCCCGCCGAGCGCCTGACCTCGCCCGGGGAGCACGACCTGCTCCTTGAGGAGTGCTTCGGCCCGCTCACCGTCCTCGTACGGTACGCGTCCGAGGCCGAGGTCGCCGCGGTGCTGGCCCGGCTGCCCGGCAACCTCACGGCCACCGTGCAGCTGTCCGCCGCGGAGGCGGCGGGGCAGGGGCGCGCCGCCGAGCTGCTCTCCCTGCTCACGCCCCTGGCCGGGCGCGTCCTGGTCAACGGCTGGCCCACCGGCGTGGCCGTCGCCGCGGCCCAGCACCACGGTGGGCCCTACCCGGCCACGACCTCCACCTCGACCTCGGTGGGCGGCACGGCGATCGAGCGCTGGCTACGGCCGGTGACGTACCAGAACACACCGGAGCCGCTGCTCCCGCAGGAACTGCGGGACGCGAACCCGCTGAACCTACCGCGCCGCGTCACCGGGGCGGCCTGAGCCTCTATCGCGGCCGGGTCCGGGCGGGGCAGGTCAGGGCGGGCAAGCGCCCTGCCCTGCCCTGCCCGGCCCGGCCCGCTCAGCGCGACCGGTTACTCCACAGCTGGAAGCCGACTATCGCCGCGACCGGCACCGCCGCCCCCGCGAGGAGCCCGGTCGCGAACCCGAGCCCCGAGCTCACCTCCCCGTCCCGTACGGCCACGACCACCCCGGCGACCACCACGGCCAGCGCGATCACCGCGACCAGGGCGTAGAAGCGGCGGCTGAGGAAATTGCCCCGCGACGGCGCGGGCTGCGGCGTCTCGATCCGCGCGGCGGGCCCCAGGCTGGCCGCCTTGGGCCGTTTGAACCACGCGTAGATCACCCAGTTCCCGCACGCTTCCCAGCCGTCCGGCGCCAGCTTCTCGTCCAGCCCCTCTCGGCCAAGCGTGACCAGTTCTCTGCGGTACTCCCAGCGTTGCGGCTGCTCCGGGTCGCGGCGGCTGACGAAGCGGCCGAGCGCGTCGACCCGTTCGACCTCCCAGCCCTCGTCACCGAAGTGGTTGAGCAGCTTCTCGTCGACGAAGGTGTCGGCGGTCCAGCGCCAGAACTCAGCCCGCGCCTCGGGGGCGGCGGGCCGCTCGCCGCCCCCGCCCCCGGCCCCGCCCGGCGTCAGTTGGCGCGCGAACTCCGCGACCGGACCGAACTCGTCCACCGCGTCGCCGCCGCTCTCCGCCAGATGCGCGGCGAGCTCGTCGACGGTGGCCGCGACATGGTCCGCCGGAAGACCCGCCGCGCGCAGCAGAGCGGCGAGTTCACCCAAGTACGCGGTGGGGTCGTTGAGCCCGGTCATGTCACACCGCCTTCGGCCAGGATGGAACGTACGGACGCGTCGAAGGCGAGCCAGAGTCCGCCCTGTTCGCCGAGGGTCTGCCGCCCCTGCTCGGTCAGCGTGTAGTAGCGGCGCCCCGGCCCCTTCTCGGTGGCCCGGAACTCGGCGGCCACCAAGCCCGCTTCCTCCAGCCGGTTGAGTACGGGATAGAGCGTGCCGCCCTTGATCTGGCCGAGCCCGGCGCCCGCGAGGGTCTTGGCGATCTCGTAGCCGTAGCTCTCGCCGCTGGTGAGGCTGGCCAGCACCAGCAGGTCGAGTACGCCCTTGAGCCAGCTGGCCCGGCGGTCAACCGGTGTGCCCTTGGCGGGTGGTGGCGTCACGGGGTGGCCTTGGTGAGCGCGGCGGTGCCGAGCGGCGCGGACGGGGTCCGCTCCGGGTCCTGGGTCATCACCAGGTCGCGTACGGCGATGGCCGCGTGGAAAACCACCGGCAGCAGCAGGCTGCCGGTCTGGAGGTACAGCAGGGTGGCCACCGCGCCGAAAAACGCGAAGAGCAGTACGCCCTTACGGCCCTGGTAGAGGCCAGCGAGCGCGTAGACCGCCAGTGCCAGCGCGGCGGCCACATAGACGTTGAGGCCCAGGACGCCGACGCCGAGCGCGATCAGCAGTCCACGGTAGACGAACTCCCCGATCACCCCGTCGGCCAGCCCGACGGCGACCGCGTACCGGTGCTCGCCGGGCGTACGCGGCAGCATCGCGCTGATGGAGCTCAGCCCCGGAATGTGACGGCCGTCGCGAGCCTTCTGCCGGAACACCCACCCGCTCCAGCCGACGGCCACCAGGAACACCGGGATCAGGGCGTACGTGAACAGCGGGTCGTCCGGCGCGCCGAGCCCGAGATCACCAGCGGCGGCCCCGGGCGACAGCGCGAGCACGGCCACCGCGAGGGCGCCCAGCGCGCACCAGATGCCGAGCACCACGCGGTAGTAGCGGACCAGGGCGCGCGGTTCGCTGTCCCGGCGCCGCTCCAGTGAGCCGTACATCCGCCGCCCCAGCCACGGCTCGCCAACGGCGAGATACGCGACCAGGACGGCGGCGACGGCCAGGGCGGCGGTCGTGAAGTCCGGCGAGATGGTCATGAGGGTCCCCCTTTCCCGCGAGACGGCAGACACCGCCTCGTAAGCCTTTCAGCTACCTAGACCGTAGAGCGACCTAGTCAGGAATGCAACCTATCTCGTACCGCACACAAGAGCGGGTGGACTGCCTGGCGTACGGCCTACTGCACCCCGAGCAGCTGCTCCAGCGGGTCGATGGCGAAGTACACGAGGAACAGCGCCGCCGTCCCCCACAGCAGCCAGTGCACCCCGCGCGCCTTGCCGGTCGCGGCGCGGATGACGGCGTACGCGACGAAGCCCGCGCCGATGCCGTTGGTGATCGAGTACGTGAACGGCATCACCGCGATCGTCAGGAAGGCCGGTACCGCGATGTCCCAGCGCGCCCAGTCGATGTGCCGTACCTGCGTCATCAGCATCAGGCCGACCGCGACCAGCGCGGGCGCCGCCGCCTGGGCCGGGACGATGGTGGCGAGCGGGGTGAAGAACAGCGCCAGTGCGAACAGTCCGCCGGTGACCAGGTTGGCGAACCCGGTACGGGCACCCTCGCCGACCCCGGCGGCCGATTCGATGAACGAGGTGTTGGACGAGCCGGACGCGGCACCGCCCGCGACCGTCGCCAGTCCGTCCACGAACAGCAGCCGCCCAAGGCGCGGCACCCGGCCCTGCTCGTCCAGCAGACCCGCCTCGCTGGTCACGCCGACGGCGGTACCCATGGTGTCGAAGAAGTCCGTCAGGAAGAGCGTGAACACCAGGAGCACCACAGTGAGGGCGCTGACCTGCCCGAAGGCACCGAACAGGCTGAACTGCCCGAGCAGTCCGAAGTCGGGGGCGGCGACGACGTCGTCGGGAATGGCCGGAACGGTCAGGCCCCAGTCCGCGTCCTCGATGTCGGCGATCTCGTTGATGACGACGGCCAGGACGGTCGTCGCCACGATGCCGATCAGGAGAGCACCCTTGGTGCCGCGCGCCAGCAGCGAGACGACCAGCAGCACCCCGAGGCAGAACACCAGCACCGGCCACCCGGACAACGCCCCGTCCGCGCCGAGCTGGACCGGTACGGAGCCGGTCTCACCGGGGATACGGGTCGCGAAGCCCGCGTTGACGAAGCCGATGAAGGCGATGAACAGCCCGATGCCGACGCTGATGGCCTGCTTGAGCCCCAGCGGGATGGCGTTCATGACCGCCTCGCGTAGCCCGGTCGCGGCCAGCAGACAGATGACGATGCCCTCGAGTACCACCAGGCCCATGGCGTCCGGCCAGCTCATCAGCGGGGCGATCTGGAACGCCACCATGGCGTTCAGCCCGAGCCCGGCCGCCAGCGCCAGCGGCAGGTTGGCGGTGAGGCCCATCAGGATGGTCATCACGGCAGCCACCAGGGCGGTCACGGTGACCAGTTGGGCCCCGTCCAGGGTGTCGCCGAACTTGTCCTCCGTGCCGCCGAGGATGATGCGGTTGAGTACGAGGATGTAGGCCATCGTGAAGAAGGTGGCCAGCCCGCCGCGCATCTCACGGCTGAGGGTCGAGCCCCGCGCGGTGATCTGGAAGAAGCGGTCGACGGCGTTGCTCGGCGGCGGGGGCGACACAGGTGGCGTCGGTGGTGTGGGCGGCTCTACCGGCTGATCCGACATCGGTCCTGACATGGCGCTCCTCGAAGGCGGTGATCCGTGCGGGGTAGCCGGATTCTTCCTTGGGAAGGGACCGTTCAGGTTTTGGCCGTGTTACGTGTCGCGTGGTGTGCGCGGCGGGGAGCGGGCGAGATGTCGGGAGGGAACCGTTCGGCCGTATACGTCTCGGCGCGGGCGCGTCAGATCAGCTGGTACGTGGCGCCTTCGCGGGCCCGTTCCGTACGGCCGCCGAAAGCCGCGGCGGCGCGCTCGACGGCCGCGTCGGGCGTGAGCGTGGGGCCGACATGGGTGACCAGCAGCCTGCCGACACGTGCGGTACGGGCCAACTCCCCCGCGTCCTCCGGGGTGAGGTGCTGCCGCGGCTCGCCACCCGTCGGCGCGCGGTCGATGTCCGCCTCGCACAGCAGCAGGTCCGCCCCCTCGGCGAGCTCGCGCAGCGCCGCGCACGGGCCGCTGTCCCCGGAGTACGCCAGCACGTCGCCCGCGACCTCCGCGCGCAGCCCGTACGCCTCGATCCCGCCGTGATGTACGGCGCGGCTGGTCAACCGGAGCCCGTCCAGGTCCAGGTGCAGCCCGTCCGACAGCTCCCGGAACGCGAAGACCTGGCCCAGCGCACCCGGGTCCGCCGCGCCGAAGAACCCGGCCAGCCGCTCGGCGCACCCCGCGGGCGCGTACACGGGGATCGGCTCGTCGACGGTCAGCCCGCCGTCCGCGATCCCCGCCTCCGCGGCGATCAGGTCGGCCCAGTGGTCGGAGTGCAGATGCGAGATCCAGATCGCCGACAGCTCGTCCGGCCGTACGTGCCGCTGCAACTCCGCGAAGGTCCCGGGCCCGGCGTCCACCCAGACGCGGATGTCCCCCGCCGACAGCAGGTAGCCCGAGCAGGGATGGCCCGGCCGGGGATGAGGTGACGCGGTGCCAAGCACGGTGACGGTGAGGCCCATACGGACGAGAGTACGGCCCCTTGGATCATCAACCCCGCTCGGCGCTCCAGTCCGGGCGACGGCCGCTCAGGCCCACCACCCGGTCCAGCAGCGGCGCGTCGTCGGGGACGGCGACGATGGGCCCGAACATGCCCTCGCGTTCCGGTCCGTCGGGCGTTACCGCGAGCAGCTCGTACGCCACCCGGAGGCTGGCCGGGTCGGGCGCGTACGCCTGCCCGGTGGCGCGTGCCAGATCCCAGCCGTGCACCACCAGCTCGTTCATGGCGACCTGGCCTGCCACGGCGGCCGGGAGGTCGACACCGCCCGCGCGGGTGTCGCCCACCCAGGCCTTGGGATCGCGCCAGGCGTCGGCCAGCTCCGCGAGCTGCCGGGGCAGGATGTCCCGCCAGTTGGCGGCGACGTCTGGCGGCGTCAGATTGGGGTCCGTGTCCGTGCTCGGGCCGAGGTCCTTGCGCGCCGCGTCCCGGAAGGCGGCGGTCAGGCCAACGATATGGCCCAGCAGATCGCGTACGGCCATGGGGACGCAGGGGGTGGGTCCGCCGAGCTGGTCGTCGCGTACGTGCTCGGCGAGTCGCGCCACCAGGCGGGTCTGCGGAGCGAAGTCGATGGTGTCAGTGGTCTCGGTGGTCTCGGTGGTCCCGGTCATGTCGCCGCTGTCCGTTCCGTCGTAGGGCGTGGAGCAGGTCGTCAGGGTGTTCGTAGTGCAGACTCCCGAACGGCACAGAACTCATCGGACCTCCTCCGGCCTCATCGAGCCGCCCCCGGCCTCATCGGACCTCAGCCCCGGCTCGGCCGCACCAGCAGCACCCCCGCCAGGGGGACCGCCGCGAGCGCCAGCCACGCCAGCGCCCCGCCCCGTTCGAGCAACGCGCCCGACGGGGCACCGCCGATGAGCACCACGGCGCCGGAGAACGAGGACAGCGCGCCCGTGCACAGCCCGAGGCGGTGGTCGGGCACCAGGTCGGGCAGCCAAGCCCGGGCGGCGGGCACGACCAGCATCTGCCCCACGGTCAGCAGCACCACGAACGCCAGCGCGGGCACCAGACCGCCCACCGGCAGCAGCACGCCCGCCGCCAGGAAGGACCCGGCGATCAGCACCAGCCCCCAGCGCACCGCCGCCGGATGGGTCAGCCGCGCGGCCGCCCACCGCGACAGCGGCAGCTGGCCCGCGATCACCAGCAGCGACGAGAGCGCGAACAGCCAGCCGAGCGCCGCCTGCGAGCCCATGGACCGGTCCAGCTCGGCGGGGAGCGCGAGATAGAGCTGGTTGTAGGCGAGGAGGTAGGTGCTGTACGCGAGGCAGAGCACGAGGAAGGCCCGGTTGCGCGCCAGCTCGCGCAGTCCCCCGCCGCCCGGCGTGGGGACTGCGCGAGCGTCAGTGGCCGCGCTGGGGGCCGGGGCGCGCGGCATCAGCCACCAGTGCCCGGCGAGTATCAGGACGAACGTCCCGGCCCCCGCCAGGCAGGCCGTCCGGAACCCGCCCACGAGCAGGGCCGCGCCAAGCACGGGCCCAAGCAGCGCGCCCGCCTGCCCTCCGGCCGAGAACAGACCCAGCACGCGGGTACGCGCGACGCCGGTCGCCTCCTCGTGGCGTACGGCCTGCCGGGCGATCTCCGTCTCGACGGCCGGGGAGAACAGCGCGGCGGCGAACCCGACCAGCAGCACCGCGCCGATCACCGCCCAGGTCGCCTGGGCGAACCCCAGCCAGACGAACCCCAGGGCGCGCAGCACACATCCGGCGAGCACCACCGGCCGGGGTCCGTACCGGTCGGTGAGCACCCCGCCGACCACGAAGAGCCCCTGCTGACTGAAGGTGCGCAGCCCGAGCACCAGTCCGACCAGCCAGCCCGCGAGCCCCAGGGAGCCACCCAGGTGGTCGGCGAGGTAGGGCAGGACGGCGAAGAAGCCGATGTTGAAAGCGCATTGGGTGACGATCAGCAGCCTGGGCAGGGCGGGCAGCTCCCACAACAGGCGGGCACGCGCGCGTGGCGCGCCACCGGATGGTGTGGCGTCGGGTGATGTGGCGGTACGCGTCACGGGGTGGCCTCTGCCTCGGTGTCGAGCAGTTCCCGGGTGTACGGGTGCTGGGGGTTGGTGAACAGTTCGCGCACCGTACTGGTCTCCACGATCCTGCCGTCCGCCATGACGGCGACGCGGTGTGCGGTGTGCCGGACCAGGGCCATGTCGTGGCAGATGAACAGATAGCTGAGCCCCAGCCGTTCCTGAAGCTCGGTGAGCAGGTTGAGGATTCCGGCCCGTACGGAGGGGTCGAGCGCGGAGACGGGCTCGTCGAGTACCAGCAGCTGGGGCCCGAGTGCCAGCGCCCTGGCGATCCCGGCGCGCTGGCACTGCCCGCCGGACAGTTCGTGCGGCAGCCGGTCGGCGTGCGACGCGTCGAGGCCGACGAGGTCCATCAGCTCGGCGACCCGCCCGGCGAGGGGACGACGGTGCACCCGTAGGGGTTCGGCGATGGCGTCACCGATGGTCGTACGGGGACCGAGTGAGCCGTACGGGTCCTGGAAGACGGGCTGGAACCGCGCGCGCAGCGGCCGCAGCAGCTTCTCGTGCAGCCCGGTCAGCTCCTGTCCGGCGAAGCGCACGCTGCCGGATTCGGGGCGGCGCAGAGCGAGGGCCGCCAGGGCCGTGGACGACTTGCCGCAGCCTGACTCCCCGATGAGGGCGAGGGTCTCACCCTCGCCGACGGTGAAGGACACGCGATCGACGGCGACATGATCTCCGTACCGCACCACGAGGTCGGTGACTTCAAGCAGCGGACTCATACGCGGGCCTCCCGCGTGAAGAGATCGGTGACGGCGGCAGGCAGCGCATCGACTCGGTGGCACGCGACGGTACGGGCTGGCTCATCAGCCCGCCCGGCGTCTGAGGACTTTCGGGAAGGGGCGGGGTGGGGGAGAAATCCCAGCTCAGGCTCCACCGACCCACACGCCTCCCCCACCGCCGGACACCGCGGTGCGAACGCGCACCCCGCGGGCAGCGCCGAAGCCAGCGGCGGGCTGCCGCCGATCACCGGCAGCGGCCCCCCGCCAAATCCCGCACCCGGCAGCGACGCCACCAACCCCGCCGTATACGGCGCCCGGGGCGACCCGAACACCTCGTCAGCGGGCCCGGCTTCACACACCCGCCCCGCGTACATCACCACGGCCCGGTCCGCGTGGGACCGAGCCACCGCCAGGTCATGCGTGATGAGCAACAGCCCCGCCCCCACCGCCTCCCGCGCCTCGGCCAGCACCCGGAGCACCTGCGCCTGGACCCGCGGGTCGAGGGCGGTGGTGGGCTCGTCGGCGACGACCAGGTCGGGCGAGTTGACCAGCGCCATGGCGATGACCGCGCGCTGGCGCATCCCGCCGGAGAACTCGTGCGGATAGGCCCGCGCCCGCCGCCCGGCATCGGCGATCCCGACGCGTTCGAGCGCGGCGACGGCCCGCCGCCGCGCCTCGGCGCGCGGCACCCGCCCTACCGAGCGCACCGCCGCGGCGAGTTGCCCGCCGACCGGGTGCACCGGACTGAGGACGGTGAGCGCGTCCTGCGGGACGTACCCGATACGGCGTCCCCACAGCCGCCGGTACACGGCGGGCGGCGCCCCCGCGACCTCCTCGCCCGCCAGCCGTACGCTCCCCGACACGCGTGCGTCGTGCGGCGCGAGCCCGAGGACGGCGCGGGCGGTGAGGGACTTGCCCGCCCCCGACTCCCCGACCAGCGCGGTGACTTCACCGGCGCGCACGTCGAAGGAGACACCGCGCACGGCGGGCACCCCATCGACGGAGACCCGCAGATCACGTACCTCAAGCACGGAACTCACCGTTCCACTCCCACCACGACAGCACGATCAGCACCCGCACCAGCACCAGCACCAGCACCAGCACCAGCACCAGCACGAGACCACCGCGTCCGCGTCCGCATCCGTGTACGCGTCCGCTGCCGCAACCCCGCCAGCGTCACCGCGAGCCCGGCGAGCAGCGCGAGGGCGACGGCCGGTGCGAGGGCGGCGAGCGGCGCCCGTTCCACGTACAGCCGGGACTCGTCGAGCAGCAGGCCCCACTCGGGCGACGGCGGCTGCGCGCCGAGGCCGAGGAAGCCGAGGGCGGCCAGCGCGAGGGCGACGCCGGGCAGCCGCAGGACCGCGTGCCGGGCGACGGGCCCGGCGACGGCGGGCAGCACATGCCGGGTGAGGATCCAGCCACGGGAGGCGCCGATCGCGCGCTGGGCGGTCAGATGGGCACTCGCGCGGGTCTCCCGGACGAGCGCCGCGGCGTGCGCGGCGAGCGGCGGCCAGGAGACGAGGGCGACCGCGAGGGACGCGCCGAGGGTGCTGGGCCCGGTGAGCGCGGCGATCAGGACGCCCACCACGACCGGGGGCAGCGCATTGGCGATGTCCGAGACGCCCGCGGACGCGTTCGGCAGGAAGCCGATGGCGAGTGCGATGAGATACGACGCGACGCACACCGCGAGCGCCACGCCGACCGTGCTGGCGGCGCCGTGCCCGAGCCTGGCCAGTACATCGCGCCCCAGCCCGTCGCTGCCGAGCGGATGGGCGAGCGAGGGGCCCGCGAGCCGGGCCCCGGTGTGCACGGTGTACGGGTCCTTGAGCAGCCCCCACCCGATGGCGCTGGCGAGTACGACGCCGAGCCCGATCGGCACCACGGCCCGTCCCCGGCCGGGGACGGGCGGGGGCAGCGCGAGCGCCGCGTCCTTCAGCCCGGAGCCGAGCAGCCTGCCGCGCACGAAGGCCGCGCAGGCGCCCGCCGTCAGGGCGAGCAGCAGCAGGGCGAGTACCGAGCCCTGGAGCAGCGGCAGGTCCTGGGACTTGGCGGCGCCGAGCGCGGTCCGGCCGAGGCCCGGTATGGCGAAGATGGTCTCGACGGCGACCGCGCCGCCGGTCAGGCCGACCACGACCAGGCCCAGTTGGGGTATGAGCGCGGGCAGCGCGCGGCGCAGCGCGGCGGCGACGATACGGGCGGGGCTGACCCCGCTGGCCCGCCACACATCGGTCCAGCGCTCCCGGAACACGGCGGGCAGCGCGTCATCCACCAGGCGGCCGAGCAGCCCACCCGCGGGGATGCCCATCGCGAGGGCGGGCAGCACCAGGTGCTCGGGCCCCTGCCACCCGGAGACGGGCAGCAGCCGCCACCACACGCCGAGCACGATCAGCAGCACGGTGGCGAGCAGGAATTCGGGGATGGCGACGAGCATCGCCCCGGCCGCTCCCCCGCCGCCGCGCAGGGTGCCGCGCGCGCCGCGTACCAGGGTGCGGGCGCACAGCGCGGCGGCCACCAGGAGTGCGACGACGAGCGAGGCGCCCATCAGGGTGAGCGAGACGCCGAGCCCGGCCCGTACGGACGGCAGCACGTCGGCCCCGGAGACCCAGGAGGTGCCGAGGTCGCCACGGACCAGCCCGCCCGCCCAGTCGCCGATCAGGCCGAGCGGTCCCGCGTCCAGGCCGAGGTCGGCGCGTATGGCGTCCAACGCCTCGGCGGTGGGCTCCTGTTCGGCGGAGCGGGCGCGCAGCACGGTGAGCGCGGGGTCCCGCCCTGACAGCCAGGGCAGTAGTCCGACGGTGGCGAGTACGGCGGCCAGCGCGACCGCCCGCGCGAGGCCCGCCCGAAGGGCGGGCCTCTTCAGCTGGTCCTTCACTTGACGTACGTACCGACCGTGATCAGCTCGCGCTCCCGCGGGTCCTTGACGGAGCCCACCACATGGGTGGCATCGCCCTGGATCACCCGCTCGTGCAGCATCGGGATCGCGCCGTCGGTGTTGAGGATCGCGGTCTCGGCGTCGAGAATCGCCGTACGGCGGGCGTCGCCGACCTGGGTCGACTCGGCTTCGCGTACGGCCTTGTCGACGGCCGGGTCGGCGAGCTGGGCGATGTTGAAGGAGCCGTCGCTCATGAAGTCGCTGTGCAGGTAGGCGGCCGGGTCGCCGGAGTCGAGGATGGTGGCGCGGGAGAGGATGAACGCGTCGAACTTCCCGTCCAGCGCGTCGGATTCGATGTTCGCGTACTCCCTGATGTCCAGCTTGACCTTGAACCCGGCGTCCTTCAGCTGCTGCTGGAGCGCGGCGGCGACTTCGGGGAGCTCGGCCCGGTCGGTGAAGGTGCCGATGGTGATCGTCTTGCCGGAGGGCTTGGCGGCTTTGGCTGCCTTCGTACGTCCCGCGCGCTCAGCCGCCCAGGGCAGGGCGGGCCCGAGCAGCCCGTCGGCGGCGTCCGCGCGGCCCTCGTAGATGCCCTCGACCAGGGCCTTGGTGTCGATGGCGGAGCGGGCGGCGGCACGCTGGCCCGCGTCCTTGAACACACCGCTCTCGGTGTTGAGGTAGAGGGTGTTGGTGCGCGGCATGGGCACCTCGGTGATCTGGTCCTTGTCGAGCAGGGAGGCCTGCGAGACGGGGACGGCCTCGACGATGTCGGCGGTGCCGCTGCGCAGTGCGGCGGCGCGGGCGGCGCCGTCCGGGACGTAGGTGGCGTCGATTCCGGCGGCCTTGGCGCGGCCGCCCCAGTAGTCCTCGTTGCGGTCGAGGGTCGCGGAGCTGGTGCCGCCCGCCTTCTTCAGGACGAAGGCGCCGGTGCCCGTGCCGACCGGGTTGACCGTCTTCCCCCGGTAGGCCTTGGCCGCGAGGATCGACAGCTGGGGCGAGGAGAGCCGCTGGGGCACGAGCGGGTCGGGCTCGCCGGTGGTGACGGTGACGGCGCCGTCCTTGGCCTCCACGGTCAGTTCGACGCCGTCCAGGATCCGCGGCTTGGGCGCGGCGGTGGCGGCCCTGGTGAGGGAGCGCTCGACGTCGGTCGCGGTGAGCGGCGTTCCGTCGTGGAAGGTGACGCCCGTGCGGAGGGTGAAGGTCCACGTCTTGTCGTTGGTCCGCGTCCACTTCGTGGCCAGCGCGGGTTGGGCGTCGCCCTCCCTGTCGAGGGTGACCAGGGTTTCGGCGGTGGACCAGCGCGACAGCTTGAAGGCGTCGTCGCTGAGCGGGGAGAGGCCGGAGCGGGGCGGCTGCATCATGGCGACGCGTATGCGCTTGCCATCGCGATCGCCCTGGGAGGACGCGGAGTCGGAATCGGAGTCGGAGCCGGAGGAGGCGAAGCAGCCGGAGAGGGTGAGGGCGGCGGCGATGGCCAGGGCGGTGGGAGGCAGGAGCTTGCGGGGGCGCACAGGACTTCTTCCACGAGCGGTACGGGACGGGGGTGCCGCCGACCCTAGCCAATGACAATCATTTTCATCAAATCCTAAATCACTTCCCCGCCCCCGGGGCGCCCACTTACCCTCCGACCATGGCCCGCCCCTATGGATTCCAGTACGAGCAGCGCACCGACGGCAGTGTGGTCATCACCCATCAGGGCCGCGCGGCGGGCACGCTGCGCGGCGCGCGGGCGGCAAAGTTCCTGACCGAGGTCGAGTCAGGGGACGCCCAGCTGGTGATGGCCCGCTGGACCGGCGCGTACAAGCACGGAAACGAACGCATGGCACGCAACCACCCGCGAAACTCACGCGGCAGGTAAGGGAACGGTAAAGCGGGGTGGCTCGTTACCTCTGGCATGACAGTGATGACACCCGGCTCGAACATCCCCCTCACCGCCCCCCGCGTCGCGGTGGACGTCGCCGCCCCGGTGCGGCTCGACGTGTCGGGCCTGCTGCTCACCGCCGATGGCAAGGTGCGCTCCGACGACGACTTCATCTTCTACAACCAGCCCACCGGGCCCGGCGTGTCCCATCGCTCGGGCGGCGGCTCGGCGCCCGACGCGATCACGGTCGACACCGCGGCCGTGCCGCCCGGCATCGAGAAGATCGTCGTGACCGCCAGCCCGGACGCGGCGGGCCAGAGCTTCCAGGGCATCGAGCCCACCGCCACCCTCCGCGACGCCGACTCCGGCGCCGCGCTCGCCACCTTCACCCCACCGCGGCTCGGCGCCGAGACCGCCCTGGTGGTCATCGAGATCTACCGGCGCGGCGGCGCCTGGAAGGCCCGCGCGGTCGGCCAGGGATACGCGAACGGCCTGGCCGGAATCGCCACGGACTTCGGCGTAACGGTCGAGGAACCCACACCAACACCCACCACCCCCACCACCCCCGCCGCGCCCCCCACGCCTCCCACCACCCACGCCGCCCCGCCCCCGACCGGCCCGGCCGTGCACCTGCCCCCGCCGCCCGCCGCTCCCCCGGCCACCACGCCCGCGCCCGCGCCGACGCCCGGCACCGGAAAGATCAACCTGGACAAGGGCCGCGTCAACCTCCAAAAGAACCAGACCGTGTCCCTCGTCAAGGGCGGCCGCCCACTGCTGACCCAGGTCAAGATGGGCCTCGGCTGGGAACCCGCGTTCCGCGGCAAGGACATCGACCTGGACGCCTCGGTCATCGCCTACGGCCCCCAGCGCAACCACATCGAAAGCTGCTACTTCGGCAAGCTCTCCATCCTGAACGGCGCGATCAAGCACTCAGGCGACAACCTCACCGGCGAGGGCGCGGGCGACGACGAGGTGATCGTGGTCGACCTGGGCCGCATCCCCGCCGAGGTCTCCGGCCTGGTCTTCACGGTCAACTCGTTCTCCGGCCAGAAGTTCACCGAGGTCACCAAGGCGTACTGCCGCCTCCTGGACGCCGGGACCGGCGAGGAACTCGTCCGCTTCGACCTGACCAGCGCCGAGGCACAGACCGGCGTGATGATGGCGAAACTGATCCGCCAGTTCTCCGGCGAGTGGGAGATGACCGGACTCGGCGACTTCGTCAAGGCCCGCACGGTACGCGGCATGGTGAAGCCCGCGGCCCAGGCACTGTAGGGAACCCGCAGGCCAGGCGGCTACGGCGTGGCGTCGTAGCCGCCATCAACGAGTGGTTGCGAACTCAGATCGTCGGCCGATCCTGGTCAGACGGTGACGAGGTTCCGATGTCCCGGTACGCACGCCACCGCCCGCTGCCCTCCTCACACCGCGTCTTCCCGGGGCTACAGGTAGGGCACACGGCGGCATGGTCAAGGTAGGCCCCGTACGCGGCCTGGAACCTGGCGTACCCGACGCGACTGACAGCGCGTCGGAGGTGACTGGGGGCCTGGCGCCCCCATTAGCTGGCACTCATGGCGTACCGCCGTGCTCCGGGTGGTCCCGGATCTCGACCTCACAGTCCGTCGCGCGGCGGACGTTCCCGAGCAGGTCGAACTCGGCGCGCTGCCGGTCGAGCGCCGCGCACACGTCACAACCTTGCGCAGGCTGCGGCGGCAGTGTCGGGTCCGGAAGCATGACGGGCAGAGCCATAGTGGTCCGGCCGACGCGCGACCGAGCGCTCGAGGCCCGCGAGCCCTCGGTCTGCCGGTTCTCGGCGGTGCCGGGCTCGGCTAAGGGCTGTGGGCTGGCAGCCATGGAGGTACTCCTTCGTTGTCACCAGTCGATCAGGTGCATACAAGAATGGCCCTCAATATGGCCCTCGCCGAGGACTTCAAGAGGTCTTTTCAGGACAGCTAACAGGACTTTAGTTACACCTTTCGAGTGATAGCTGGCAGTGGAGAGGACTCCCCCGCGACACTGGTGTGACTGCCCGATACGGAGGTGCGCAGTGTCACGGCCCGCAGGCAACACCCGACTCAAATCCGCCCGGCTCGCTGCTGGTTACCCCTCGCAACAAGCCCTCGCCGACGCGCTCGGCGTCGGGGTGCGCCAAGTACGCCGCTGGGAATCCGACGAACCTCCGTGGCCTCAGCCTGAGGTGGGCCAGGCCCTCACCCGGGCCCTCGGCCAGGACCTCGAAGCGCTTGGTTTCGCCCCGCCTGGCGGAACCTCTAACCGTGGCAGGCACGGCACCCTCGCAGCACCGGCGGACTCCTACAATCTGGCCGCTGTACCCGCACAGACCGCAGCCACCATGCAACCGGCCTCCGTCGCTGGGGACTTTGAGGCCGTGACCCGCTCGCACCGTCACCTGTACTGGACCGTAGCGCCGACCACCCTGCACCCAGCCGCCCTCGCCCATGCCACCCTCGGGTGCGCACTCCTCCCGGAGACCGCAGGGCAGACCCGGCAGCGAGTGGCCGCCGCCCTCGCGGAGACATGGTTGCTCGCTGGGCGGATCGAGTTCTTCGACCTGCGCGAGCCGGAAGGCGCGGGGCAGACACTGCTGCGGGCTCTGCAGGCTGCCGGCGAGGCTGACGCCCCGCTGCTCGGCGCGGCCGTCTTGGCCCACACCGCGTTCATCCCCGGGTGGGCAGGAGACCGGGAGTCAGCGGTGGAGCGAATGGTGGCCGCGCGCACCTACGCCCGGCGCGGCGGGGCGTCAGCTGAACTGCTGGCGTGGCTGGACGCGGTAGAGGCAGAGTGCGAGACCCGATGCGGGAACAACCGCACCGCGCTGCACCTCATCGGGCACGCTGAGGATGTACTCGCCCAGGGCGCGGAGCAGACTTCACCGGACTGGCTGGACTGGTTCTCCCCGGTCAGACTCGCCGCGTTCAAGGGCAACACCCAGCTGAAGGCAGGGCATCTGCCGCAGGCCCGCGAGACGCTCCTTGGCGCGCTCGAAGCCTTTGGCTCCGGCGCGGAGAAGCAGATGACCGTCGTGCTCGGAGACCTGGCCGCCGTTGAGGCCTCGGCAGGCCGACCCGAGGAGGCATGCGGGTATGCGCTCAGGGCGCTCGATCAGCTCGAGCGGACTTGGTACGCGATGGGCATGGAGCGGGTGCGGGAGGTGCGGCGCGCGCTGGCGCCGCACCAGCACCAGCAGTGTGTGCTGGAGCTGGACGACCGACTGTATGGCTGGTCGACGACGGTCAGCGCCCTGTCTCGTTGAAGTGGCTGATCAGGCTGGATAGGTCGAGGAGGCTCTCCACTCGGAAGGTAGGGAGCTTCTTCGCTTCTTCGGTACTCCACTGGATGGTGGCCCACGGGCCACGGTGGACCAGGGCGGTGTGCATGCCTGCGGCGACGGCGGGGCGGAGGTCGTTGTCGACACGGTCGCCGACGTAGAGGATCTCGTCGTTGCCGAAGGGGGTGACTTCGGCGACGCGTTCGAAGAACGCAATGTCGGGCTTGGATGCGCCCCAGTCGTCCGAGGTGCCGATCAGGTCGACATCGCTGGTGAACAGCTCGCGGAGGATCTTCCCTGCTCGGACAGTCTGGTTGCCCGCGATACCCAGCCACAGCCCATCGGTGCGGAGCCGTGCCAGCATCTGCCGGACGTCGGCGTACAGGTCTTCCTCGCCGAAGTGCTCCGGTTGGCCAGCGGCTGCTCTCTTCTCTCGCTCGGCGTACAGGTCGAAGCCCGGCCGGAACTCCTGGAACACCTCGCGGTAGTCGCGGCCCTGTGCGATAACCGCGCCGAACATGGCGTGGAAGGTGTGGCGAGGTACGTCGAGCCAGTCGGCCCAGGCGCCGTACTCGCGGGTCTCGTCTACCAGGCATTCGCCGACGTCGAACATCACAGCGCGAATCATGGCGGCAGCGTAGTCAGGGTGATCGGCTGGGCGGTAGGGGCCGTCGGGGGCTGGGCGGGGTCGTGGTGGGCCAGTACCGCAGTGGGCACCGGTGGCCGCCCGGTCCGTCCGATGATGGCAGGTCCGGCCCGGGCATCAAGGGCGCTCCCTACGGTCGCGTCGGCTCCGCCGATTCCGCTGTCGCTCCACCCTTGACACCCGTCCCGGACCCGCGAGGGCGAGGTACACCGGGCGGCCCAGAAGCGGGGCAGCGGGACGGGTGGGTAGGGGCGCGCGTTTGAGTGCCGGGTGCGGACTGGTTGTTGGGGCGCACGAGGAGGGTGGGTGGGTCCGACACCGGCTCAGCGACTGCGGGTGATGGGGGGAGAGGGTGCGTGAGTGCTGGTCAGGTATGGGCCCCGGCTGGGCGGCTGCGGGCGGTTGCGGGATGCGAGTCGTGGGGCGCGCCTGCCTGTGTCGGTGTCTGCGGCCCCGGCCGGAGGTCGGCAGGGTGCAGGGGCAGCGGTCTACTGTCGGCCGTCGCCCACCCTCAGCGCGCGACGCTAAGCGAGGGCCAGGCCAGGCGGCAGAGCCGGTGAACCGAACTGGGGGCTGCTCGGCGGCCCCATCCGACCCCTGTCGGAGGCAAGGGGAGACTTTGAGACAGCTAGCTGCACTTTGCCCCCGGTTTTGGTGTCTCAAGTCTCGCCTTTACTCCCCGGCGGGGAGCCCACCGGTGGCCTAGCGGTGGCGGCGCTTCCACCAGCGCTTGCGGGCTCGGCTCCAGAACCAGCCCGCTGGGGGCTCGTCCGAGCGCCAGGGCTGGGGGCCCGGGGGCCCCTCCTTGCGCCAGCGGGCGGTGAGCATGCGGTTGCGGGCTGAGGGTTCGGAGGTCTTGGCGGAACGCACGAAGTCCTCGTCGAGGGTGGTGTCGTCCCAGTCGTCGCGGTCGTTGTCGTCGTCGCGGCCGTCGCGTGGGGTGGGTTCCGGTGCCATGCCAGCCTCCTCGTCCCCACATTGTCCGACGAGCCAGGTCAAAGCGAGGTAAAGGCGGCGTGCCCTGGGCACACGGGCTTGGGACCCCGGTCAGCCGGGCTGGCCGAGCTGGCCGGGCCCCAAGCTGTCGTGGTCGTCGGAGTCGACCACGTTGCAGTTCGGGCGGTGTTCAACCGCCGTTTATGCGCGGGCGGGACCGTAGAGCGCGCGACAGTACCGCCGCGTGCCCTCCTCGCCGCTTACCGTTCAAGGAGATTCGATGCCACTCTCCCGCAGGGACTTCGCCGCGCGCTCCGCCCTCACCGGCGCGGGGGTCGCGCTGGCCGGAACGGCCGGGGTGCTCGCCACCACCGACGGCGCGCTGGCGTCTCAGGACGTCGAAACCGAGGACCGGGACGACGCGGCGAAAGCCCCCGCGGGTCCCGGGTACGGCCCGCTGGTGCCCGACCCGGACGGCGTGCTGGCGCTGCCCGCGGGATTCTCGTACCGGATCATCACCCGTACCGGCGAGACCAGGCTGGAGAGCGGCGAGTTCACCCCGGAGAAGCACGACGGCACCGCCACCTTCGCGGGCCGGGGCGGGGTGACCCTGCTGGTCGTCAACCACGAGCTCAAGGGGGCCAGGTCCCGGTGGGAGCACCCGGTGCCGCTCACCGACGGGCTGGTGTACGACCCGGCCGCGTCCGGTGGCTGCACGGTCGTGGAGGTCCGCAAGTGCGGTGAGGTGGCCCAGTGGGTGGGGATCGCGGGCACCTCCACCAACTGCGCGGGCGGTCGCACCTCCTGGGGCACCTGGCTGACCTGTGAGGAGAACTCCGACCTGGCCGGTGAGAACGGCATGACCAAGGACCACGGATACGTCTTCGAGGTCGACCCGTACGACCGCCGGGCCAACCAGGACCCCAAGCCGCTGAAGTTCTTCGGCCGTTACGACCACGAGGCCGTGGTCGTCGACCCCAAGCGCGGGCACGCCTATCTGACGGAGGACGACAGTGACCCCAACGGCCTGTTCTTCCGCTGGGTACCGCCGCAGGGCTTCCGGCACGGGCGCGGCCGGTTCCGTACGCTCGCCGACGACGCGGGGGTGCTCCAGGCGCCCAGGTGTTTCGACTCCGGTGGCCGTTACGTCGATGACCTGTCGCGCGCCACGCGGATCGGCACCGTGTACGGCGTGGACTGGGTGGACGTCCCCGACCGCGACGCCCGCGAGGTCCCGGTGCGCGAGCAGTTCGGCGAGGGTGAGGTCACTCGCGCCCGCAAGCTGGAGGGCATGTGGTGGGGTGACGGCGGCGCGTACATCGTCGCCTCCTACGCGCGCGACGCCGACAGTCCAGGCGAGCCGCACGACGGCCAGGTCTGGTTCTACGACCCGCGCCGCCGGACGCTCACCCTGAAGGTGCTGCTCGGCGTGAACTCCGACCCGCACCAGGAAGGCGGCTTCGACGGCCCGGACAACATCACCGTCTCCCCGTACGGCGGCCTGATCATCGCCGAGGACGGCGAGGGCCTCCAGCACCTGTTCGGCGCGACCGACAGCGGCCGTACGTATCCGATCGCCCGCAACGAGGTGAACATCGGCACCGAAGACGAGCCGGAGTTCAGCGAGTTCACCGGGGTCGTGTTCTCAGCCGACGGGAAGACGTTGTACGCCAACATCCAGGAACCGGGCATCATGCTGGCCATCACCGGCCCCTGGAAGCGCCAGCCGCGTCGCTGAAAAACCCTTCGCGCCCGAACCCGCCGGTCTCTAGAGTCGTACCTGTCCAGGTGCGCAGGCAGGACCTACTTCCACTGCTAATGGGGAGGCCGCGGGTTCGATTCCCGCCACCGGTACTCGTGCCGGTGTAGCTCAGTGGCTAGAGCACCTACGTCGGTTCCGCCGTCCTTGAACTCTGGACACCACAACTTGATACGCACCTCCCGGTGCGCGGGCAGCGGCTACTTCACTCCAACGAAATCACGCCGCCGCCACCTTGATCTCGGGAGGCTCGGCATCGGTGTGCCCGGTGCGCAGGCAACGGATACTTCGGGATCGGACGGTTGCGGGTTCAAGTCCCGTCATCGACTTCGGGTCGGTGTAGCTCAAGAGGCAGAGCATCTGACATAAGGACCGTCGCCGCCTCCTGAACTCGGGCACTCCACTCCACTTCACTTCGCCATGAGCCTCCCCCCTTTCTCGTCGAATTCGGGGGAATTCACCATGGCACGCTTCAACTCCAAGTCCGCCAAGGCGCAGGGCACTTCGCCCGTGCGCTCGACCGGAGCCCGCATCCGCACACACGAGGGCGGCCGCGGCGCCGCCCGCGACGCGCGCTCCGAGCTTTTTCTGCTCGCGGTCAGCAATCTCGTGTCACAGCAGACCTTCTACGAGTCCGGCGACGACCGGGACAACCGCTTCGCCGCGCTGGTGCGCAAGCTCGCCGTGGCGGACCCGGAGTGGACCGCTGGCCTGCTCGGCTGGCTGCGGGGGGATGGCCAGCTGCGTACGGCGTCGCTGGTGGGCGCCGCCGAGTACGTCAAGGCGCGCCTGGACACGGGCGCCGAGAGCGGGCCGACCAACCGGCAGGTGATCGCCTCCGTGCTGCGGCGCCCGGACGAGCCGGGTGAGCTGCTCGGCTACTGGACCTCGCGGTACGGTCGCAACGTGCCCAAGCCCGTCAAGCGCGGCATAGCCGACGCGGTGCGCCGCCTCTACCACGGCAAGTCGCTGCTCAAGTACGACACGGCGTCAAAGGGTTACCGCTTCGGCGACGTCCTCAACCTGGTGCACGCCGCGCCCGACCCGGACAAGCCGTGGCAGGGCGAGCTGTTCCAGTACGCCCTGGACCGCCGCCACCACCCAGAGAGCGCGGTGCCGCCCGCGTCGAACCGGACCCTGACCGCGCACCGCGAGCTGATGGCGGTACCGGTCGCGGACCGCCGCACGGTGATCACCGCGCCCGACGGGGCCGAGCGCCTCGCCGAGGCCGGGATGACCTGGGAGGCACTCGCAGGCTGGCTCCAGGGGCCGATGGACGCCCAGGCGTGGGAGGCGGTGATCCCGTCTATGGGATCGATGGCATTGGTCCGCAACCTGCGGAACTTCGACGAGGCCGGAGTGTCGGACGAGGTCGCGGCGCGGGTCGCGGCGAAGATCTCGGACCCTCAGGAGGTCGCACGCTCGCGGCAGTTCCCGTTCCGCTACCTGGCCGCGTACCAGCACGCGCCGTCGCTGCGCTGGTCGTACCCCCTGGAGCAGGCGCTCGGCCACTCGTTGGCTCAGGTGCCCGCGCTGCCGGGGCGCACGCTGATCCTGGTGGACCGTTCGGGCTCGATGTTCTTCTCGCGTCTCTCGGACCGTTCGGAGCTGACGCGCGCGGACGCGGCCGCCGTGTTCGGTACGGCGGTGGCGATGCGGGCCGCCAAGGCGGACCTGGTGCAGTTCGGGTCGACCAGTGCGAACGTGAAGTACCGCGCGGGTGAGTCGGTACTCAAGGTGCTGGACCGCTTCAGCGACCTCGGCGGCACCGACACGACCGGGGCGGTACGCGCGCACTACAAGAAGCACGACCGGGTACTGATCGTCACCGACGAGCAGTACGCACCGCACCGCAGCGGCGCCCCGACCGAGCAGATCCCGGCGGACGTGCCGGTCTACACCTGGAACCTCGCCGGGTACCGTGCGGGCCACGGCGCCTCTGGTGGCGCCTCGGGCCAGGCCAACCGCCATGTGTTCGGGGGGCTTTCGGACGCGGCGTTCCGGATGGTGCCGCTCCTGGAGAGCGGCCGGAACGCGGACTGGCCCTGGGTCGCGTAGGCGGTGGTTAGGGGGCCCGTACGGGAGCGGGCCCCCTAACCCGAGACGGCAAGCGCGCCTACGCCCGGAGCGACCGCGCCTTGAACGCCGCCTTGCGGGCCTCCTTGGCCACCTGCTTGTCGGGGTGCAGCCGCCCCATCGCCTCCAGTACATCGGCCGTCGCCGGGTGGTCGACGCGCCAGGCCGTGTCGAAGAAGCCGCCGTGCTGCTCGGCCAGCCCCTCCACCAGGCCCTGCAACTCATCGGAGTTGCCCTCGGCGGCGAGCTGTGCGGCGATGGTGTCGACGGTCAGCCAGTACACCATGTCCTCGGTTGGCGCGGGCACGTCCGCGGCCCCGCGCTCGGTGAGCCAGACGCGGGCCAGGCCGCCCAGCTCCGCGTCGTCCAGGACCTCGCGCAACGCGGGCTCGGCTCGGTCGTCCACCAGCGACAGGGCCTGCTGGCAGTGCAGGCGGCGCAGCGGGGCGCGCTCGTCCTCGCCATGCGCGGCGGCGAGCAACTCCCGGGCCGCGGCGAGGGGTTCACGCTGGGCGAGCCACTGGTGGACCTCGGCGCGGGCCGCGGCCTGCGGGAAGTCGGCGGTGAGGTCGAGGAGGGTATCCGCGCCCTTGTCCGCGAGGTCGCCGACGGCGGGGGCGTCGACCCCGGCCTCCAGCATCCGGGCGCGTACGCCATAGAGGCCGAGCGGGGTGAGCCGCACCAGGCCGTAGCGCGAGATGTCCTCGTCGCCGAGGGACTCAGCGGCCGCGGCGTCCGCCGCCGGGTCCGTACCGACCTCGGCCATCAGCTCCTCGTCGACCGGCCAGAACTCCACGAGCCCGATCGGCTCCAGCATGCGGAACTGGTCGTCCAGGCGCAGCATCGCGTCGGAGACCTGTTCCAGGATGTCGTCCGTGGGCTCGCCCATGTCGTCCGGCACGATCATCGACGCGGCGAGCGCGGGCAGCGGCACCGGTTCGTCGCCGGAGCCGAGGCCGCCAGCGGAGGCGACCTCGCTGACCGCGAGGAGATAGAGGTTGCCGAGTACCCCGTCCAGGAAGTCGGCCTCGGCGCCCGGGTCCCAGTCCAGTTGGTCGAGGTCGAGGTCGCCGCCGCTCTGGATGGCGTCGACGATGCCCTCCAGATCGGGCACGGTGGCGTCGGCGAGTACGGTCTCCAGGGCGCCGATCCAGAGCGCGAGGATGTCCTGCGGGCTGCCCGAGGTGACGGCCGCGAGGTCGTCGCCGGTGCTGACCGTGCCCTCGGCGCCGTCCGACTCGGCGTCGATGACCTCCACCAGGCCGCTGTCGACGGCTACCCGCCAGGCCTCGCTCGCGTACGCGGGCCCGTCCTCGTCGTCCGCGTCGTAGCCGAGGTGTGCCGCCGCGTCCGGCAGTTGCGCGTCGACGAGTTCGCCGCCCGGGCCGACCCGGGTCTCGGGCCCGGCCCAGCGGGCGAGCCGCACGGCGCGGGCGAACAGCGGACTGGCGAGCGCGTCCCGCGCGAGCTCCGCCTCGGACGGCAGCCGCACCGGCGGCAGGGTGGAGCGTTCTGAGGACATGGACTGGTTCTCCTCGGGCGGACTCAGGGGTTCAGAGGTTCAGGGGTTCAGAGGTTCAGGGGTTTCGGCGGGCTCCAGCGTAGACGGATTTCGTCCCCTGCTGCCCGGTTCATGTACCCGTCAGCAGCCGTACATCGATGAACCCTTGACAACTACCTTGACGACAGAAGAGATTGACGCGCGTAGAACCAGCTGTCCTACCACCCGCATCCGGCCACCTCCCAGGTCCCCTCATCCAGCACGGAGTCTTTCGATGCCACCGCGAATAGCGATGCCCTCCTCCCGCACCCCGCTCCGCACGCTCCGCCGCTCCGCGGCCGTCTCCACCGTCGTGGCCACCGCACTGGCCGCCGGTCTGCTCTCCGCCACCACGGCCAACTCCGCCCCGGCCGACGCGGTCCGTATCCATGACATCCAGGGCGACACCCGGATCTCGCCGCTCGCCGGACAGCAGGTCAGCGATGTCTTCGGCATCGTGACCGGCGTCCGTACGTACGGCTCGCGCGGCTTCTGGATCCAGGACACGAAGCCCGACGCCAATCCCGCGACCAGCGAGGGCGTCTTCGTCTACACCGGCTCCGCGCCCACCGTGAAGACGGGTGACGCGGTGCGGGTCTCCGGCCTGGTCGGCGAGTACATCCCCGGCGGGACCAAGTCCGGCAACCAGTCCGTGACCCAGATCTCCAAGCCGACGGTGACGGTCGAGTCGTCGGACAACGCCCTGCCCACCCCCGCGTTCATCCGGCCCTGGTCCGTACCGTACGCGTACGCCCCCGACGGCGACCCGGCCGACGGCGGCAGCATCAACGGCCTGAAGCTCCGCCCCTACCAGTACGCCCTGGACTACTACGAGTCGCTGGAGGGCATGAACGTCGCCATCGGCTCGTCCCGTGTCGTCGGCCCCAGCACCAAGTACGGGGAGGTGTGGGTGACCGTCAAGCCCTGGGAGAACGCCAACCGGCGCGGCGGCACCGTATACGGCTCGTACACCTCGCAGAACGGCGGACGGCTGAAGGTCGAGCAGCTCGCCCCGCTCGCCGAGCAGCCCTTCCCGAAGGCCAACGTCGGGGACAGGCTGACCGGCCGCACCGAAGGCCCGCTGGACTTCGACCAGTTCGGTGGCTACAACCTGGTCGCCCGCACCCTGGGCGAGGTCACCGACAACGGCCTCACCCCGGAGAAGACCCGCAAGCAGCGCCGCAAGGAGCTGGCGGTGGCGACGTACAACGTCGAGAACCTCAGCGCGGCCGACTCACAGGAGAAGTTCGACGCTCTCGCCGGCGCGGTGGTGGAGAACCTCGCGAGCCCCGACATCCTGACCCTGGAGGAGATCCAGGACAACAGCGGCCCGAAGAACGACGGTACGGTCGCCGCGGACGAGACCCTGAAGCGGTTCACGGACGCGATCGAGGCCGCGGGCGGCCCCGCGTACGACTGGCGCTCGATCGACCCCGAGAACAACAAGGACGGCGGCCAGCCGGGCGGCAACATCCGCTCGGTGTTCCTGTTCAACCCGGCGCGGGTCTCGTTCACCGACCGGCCCGGCGGCGACGCCACCACCGCGACCGGCGTGGTCCGCGAGCGGGGCAAGGCCGCGCTGACGCATTCACCCGGTCGTGTCGACCCCACCGACGAGGCCTGGGACAACAGCCGCAAGCCGCTCGCGGGCGAGTTCACCTTCCGTGGCCGGAAGGTCTTCCTGATCGCCAACCACTTCGGTTCCAAGGGCGGGGACCAGGCGCTGCCCGCGCACATCCAGCCGCCGAACCGCAAGTCCGAGGTCAAGCGGCTTGAGCAGGCCAAGGCCGTCAACGGTCTGGTGAAGGACATCCTGACGGTCCAGAAGAAGGCCGATGTCATCGTCCTCGGCGACATCAACGACTTCGAGTTCTCGGAGACGACCAAGGCGCTCACGGACGGCGGGGTGCTCTACCCGGCGGTCAAGTCGCTGCCACGCTCCGAGCGTTACTCGTATGTCTTCCAGGGCAACAGCCAGGTGCTCGACCAGATCCTGACCAGCCCGTCGATTCGCCGGTTCCAGTACGACAGCGTGCACATCAACGCGGAGTTCTCCCAGCAGAACAGCGACCACGACCCGCAGGTGCTGCGCTTCAGGCCGTGACGTCCGCCCGCGCTCAACCTCAGCCTAGACGTCGGCCTCCTCAGTGTCGCCCGGCGTCGCTGAGGCTGAGTGCGGGCAGATACCGCTTGACGCTGCCGCCACCGGTCAGGCCGGGGAAGTTCTGCACCCGGTGCCACTCGGGCGTGGCGGTGCCGATGCCTTCGCCGGGCCCGGCGAGTGCCTCGATATGGGCCTGCTCGCTCTCCCACTCGGCGTAGTTGAGCACCCGGGTGCCGTCCAGGCTGACGTGGAAGTGCCCGGAGATCCCACCGGGGTGCGGCTTCTCGTCGGACTCCAGCGCCTCGAAGACGGCGTCGACCCAGGCCCGCTGCCGTGCCGCGTCGGGCCCGTCGAACTCGACGTCGACGATCACGATCGCGCCGGGGGCCCTGGCCTCACCCGCCTCACCGGCCAGGCCCCCGCTGCGGTACAGCTCGTACTTGTTCAGCGCGACCCGCTGGATACCGGGTACCGCCGCGTCGATCCGCGCGTTCCGCCCGTCCCGGTGGACCTGGACGAAGGTGTCGTACGCCGCCACGTCGCGCCACTGCGAGTAGTGCAGGAGCGTGTCCCCGTCGGTGCCGGTGTAGACGCTGTACGAGAGGAGGTCGCCGGTCGGCCACGGCGCGCCCTCCCATGTCTCGCGGATCGCGTCCACGGCCGCCCGCTGGCGTTCGGGGGTGCCGACCCGCCAGGTGCTGACGAGTACCGCGCCGACGCCGGGGCGGGTGATCCGGGGCAGGGTGTCGATCCGTACGCTCATGCTGAACTCCTCGGTCCGCGCACTCCGTTCGGGGTGCTGTGATCTCCATGCTGAAACCTGAACCGAGGTTGAAGTCAAGGATGTCCGGCACTGGTTTCGTAGACTTGCTTACCTCCACCCTGAAGAAGAATTAAGTGGAGCTATAGCTTCACAGCGCCGAAACTGCGCCTATGACGACACCTCCCCGCGCGCCCTTCGGCCGCGCCCTCTGCGCGATGATCACGCCGTTCACCGACAGCGGCACACTCGACCTCGACGGCGCCCAGCACCTGGCCGCTCACCTGGTCGACGAGGGCTGCGACGGGCTGGTGCTGTCCGGAACCACCGGTGAGTCGCCCACCACCTCGGACGACGAGAAGTCCGCCCTGGTGCGGGCCGTACGGGAGGCGGTGGGCGAGCGGTCCCACGTCGTCGCCGGTGTCGGCAGCGCCGACACGGCGCACACCGCGGAGCTGGCGCTGAAGGCCGAGAAGGCGGGCGCCGACGGGGTGTTGGTGGTCACCCCGTACTACAGCCGCCCGCCGCAGAACGCCATCGAAGCGCACTTCCGGACGGTCGCGGACACCGTGAGCATCCCCGTCATGCTCTACGACATCCCCGGCCGCACCGGCACCCGCATCGAGCCGGACACCATGATCCGCCTCGCCGAACACCCCCGCGTCACCGCGGTCAAGGACTGCGCGTACGACGTACTCGGCACCCACAAGGTGCTGGCCCGCACCGACCTGGCGTACTACGCGGGCAGCGAGGAATTCATCCTGCCGCTGTACGCGGTGGGCGGGGCGGGCTATGTGTCGACCGTCGCCAACGTGGCTCCGGGACCCCTGCGGGCGATCCTCGACGCCTATGACGCGGGTGACACCGCGGGGGCGGCGCGGCGGCAGCGGCGAGCGGCGCGGCTGATCGAGCTGATGATGGCGAACGGCCTGCCCGGCACGGTGACCACAAAGGCCCTGCTGACCGAACTAGGCCTGCCCGCAGGCCCGTCGCGACCGCCCCTACAGCCCGCCGACCGGGAGACGGTCGACGGGCTGCTGGCCGCGTACGAGTCGCTGAACCAGTAGTCGCTGGTCAGCGCTTAGCGAAGATCGGTGTCCAGCGGCTCGGGTAGTCGTCGGACGCCTTGCGGAAGTCGCTGAGCGGGACGACCTTGTCGCTTCCGACGGTGACCAGCAGCAGCTGGTTGCGGAACTCCCCCTTGCCGTCACACTTCTTCGGGTCGCAGCCCCAGGCGATGATCCGCTGGTTGTCGGCCCAGGCCAGCAGCTGCTGGGCGGGCACCTTGGCCAACTGCTTGCCGGTGAGAGGGTCGTTGATCGCGGCAGCGATCTCATCACCCTCCCCCGCGAACTCGCCCGCCGCCCGCTTGCCGTCGGGCGAGAGCCCCGCCTGAGCCCAGCTCAGGTGCGACTCCTCGGGCGGCATGGGCACCTTGGCACCCTTGAGGTCGTAGTACGCCCGGTGCGGCTCCGTGCTGAGGTGCTCGAAGACGAGCGCGCCATCGTGGCTGAAGGCGAAGTCGTCCCGGCCGGTGCCGAACCCCATGCCGTCCTCCTCGGTGGGGGCCTTGGACCAGCGCGCCTCGCCGGTCTGGAGGTCCACGATGGTGAAGCCGGTCCTGCTGGGCACCGCGCCCGGCTCGTCCTTGCCGTTGACACTCATCTTGTGCTCCCAGAACAACCGGTCCGGGTTCTTGTCGTACGTGGTCGCGACGAGCTTCCGCCCGTCGGGCGAGAACGCGACACCGCCGACGCCCCGCTCCACCGGAATCCAGCGGTCCACCTCGCCGCTGTGCAGATCGAGGAGGCCGATGCGCTGGGCGGGCAGCTCGCCCTCCAGTACGGCGGCGGTCCGCATGCCGGGAGCGACGGCGAGGTACGCCCACTCCTTGGTCTTCTCGTACGTGCCGGTCTTCTGGTTGAGCAGCCCGTAGGTACGGGTGAGGACCTCGTCGCGGTCCGGCTGCTTGACCCGCTCCTCGGTGGTGAAAGCGGCCAGCGCCGTGTCCCCCGCCGCGATGAGGTCCTTGGGCGGTGACTGGTCGGGGCGGCCGACGACGTCGTCCGTCTGCCGCTCGCTCGCCAGGCTGGGTGCGGCCGCCGACGAAGATCCCCCGCCCCCCGTATCCAGCATCGGGACACCCACCGCGACCGCGACGGCCGCCACCGTCGCCACCGCGGCACCGGCGACCCGGCGCGCCCTGCGGCGCCTGCGGGCCGCGAGTGCCCGGTCGGCCAGGTCAACGGGCGGACGCGCACCGCCGTCTGAGATCTCTCGCATCGACTCGCGCACCAGTTCCTCGACGTTCATGGTCGTACCTCCACAGGCGAGAAGTCACGGGATGGCGGTTCCTCCGCCACGGCGGAACCGAGCGCGGACAGTTCGGGCGCCAGAGCGCGCAGCCGGGCCAGCGAACGGCTCGCCGTGGAGCGCACTGTGCCGACCGAGCAGCCCAGCAGCCGGGCCACCTCCGCCTCGGGGAGATCCTCGAAGTACCGCAGGACCAGTACGGTGCGCTGCCGCGCGGTGAGCTTGGCGAGCGCGCCGCGCATCACGATCCGCAGCTCGGCGGCGCCCGCCGCCCCGTCCCGGTCCCCCGCCGCCCGGCCCTCGGGCAGGTCGGCGACGGTGAGTTCGCGCCGGGGCCACTTCAGCCGCCAGCGGCTGACCTGCTGCCGGTAGAGGACCTGCCGTACGTACGCCTCGGGTTCGTCGATGCGGCTCCATCGCCCCGCGGCCTTGATCAGCGCGTTCTGCAGCAGGTCTTCGGCCGCGTGCTGGTCGCCTCCGGTGAGCAGCACCGCGGTCTTCAGCAGAGCGGCCGATCTGGCCGCCACGAACTCCCGGAAGCTCTCTTCGCTTGTGGCATCCATCGTCACCTTCGGTTTCCGTTCCGTTCTTCGGGTCCCCCCGGGACTCGCTTGTCCAGGGGGACGCTGTCCTTGATGACGTGGCTGGAGGCCCGCCGCTATGCCTGTGCTGGGCGAGGAAAGCGAGAAAGCCAGAGAAACGGACAGCGGCCCGCACCGGATGTCGTCCGGTGCGGGCCGCTGTCCGTCGCGTGGGTTTCGCTCAGTTGTGGCTGTGCAGGATGTCGTTGAGGCCGCCCCAGACGGCGTTGTTCGGCCGGGCCTCGACGGTGCCGGTCACGGAGTTGCGGCGGAAGAGGATGTTGCTGGCTCCGGACAGCTCGCGGGCCTTGACGATCTGGCCGTCGGGCATGGTCACGCGCGTACCGGCCGTGACGTAGAGACCGGCCTCGACGACGCACTCGTCACCGAGCGCGATGCCGACCCCGGCCTCGGCGCCGATCAGGCAGCGCTCGCCGATGATGATGCGCTCCTTGCCGCCGCCGGAGAGGGTGCCCATGGTGGAGGCGCCGCCGCCGATGTCCGAGCCGTCGCCGATGACGACGCCCGCGGAGATCCGGCCCTCGATCATCGAGGTGCCCAGCGTGCCCGCGTTGAAGTTCACGAAGCCCTCGTGCATGACCGTGGTGCCCGAAGCCAGGTGCGCGCCGAGCCGGACCCGGTCGGCGTCGGCGATGCGTACGCCCTGCGGCGCCACGTAGTCCGTCATCCGCGGGAACTTGTCGACACTGGTCACCTGAAGGTGCAGGCCAGCGGCGCGGGCGGCCAGCCGTACGGTCTCCAGCTGGTCGACGGCGACCGGGCCGAGCGAGGTCCAGGCGTTGTTGGCGAGGAGTCCGAAGACCCCGTCCAGGTTCTGGCCGTGCGGCTGGACGAGACGGTGGCTCAGCAGGTGCAGGCGCAGGTACGCGTCGTGCGCGTCCAGCGGCTTGTCGTCGAGCGAGGCGATGACCGTACGGACGGCGACGATCTCCACGCCCCGGATGGCGTCCGGCCTGATGGCGGCCGCGGCACCCTCGCCGAGCAGTTCGACGGCGCGCTCGGCGCTCAGCCGCTCCGTACCGGACGGGCCGGGCTCGTCGATCAGCTCGGGGGCGGGGAACCAGGTGTCGAGAACGGTGCCGTCGGCGGTGAGGGTGGCGAGCCCGGTGGCGACGGCGCCGGTGGTGCGGAAGGCGGAAGGAGTCGTATCGGTCATGGCAGAAACCTAACCGGGACAGGTCCGCTCAGGCGAACCGGTCTCAGGTGCCGGGCGGGTGCCGGGCGGGTGGGGGACGCACATGATCCGCTGGAGCATCTGGCGGGTGTAGTCCTCGTCGTACGTGCCGCCGGTGAGCAGTACCTGGAGGCAGATCCCGTCGAGGAGGGCGACCAGGGCGCGTGCGGTGACCGGGTCGGTGCGGCGGGCGACGATGTCGGCCACGCCTACGCACCACTCGGCGGCGACCGGCCGCAGTGCGGGTCTGCGCAGCGCCGCGAGGTAGAGCTCGTACTCCAGCTCCACGCCGGTGCGCTCCCCGGAGATCCACTCCCCCGTGAGCTGGGCCAGCTCCGCGGCGATGTCCGCCTGCGGGTCCTCCAGGCCGCCGTGGTTCTGGACGGCCTTGGCGAAGCCTTCGTTGGCCTGCCGCAGTGCGGCGACCATCAGGTCGTCGAGGTTCTTGAAGTGGTACGTCGTCGAGCCAAGAGGCACGTCGGCCTCCGCGGCCACGGACCGATGGCTGAGCCCCGCGATGCCCTTACGCCCGACCACCCGGATCGCCGCGTCGATGAGGCGCTGGCGGCGCTCTGGGTCATAGCGGCGCGCCATCAGTGCGCCCCGCCCAGGTTGAGCAGCACGACGCCGCCCACGACGAGCGCGATCCCCGCGAGCCGCGCGGCGCTCGCCGCCTCCCCGAGGAAGACCATGCCGATGGCGGCGACCGCGGCGGTGCCGACTCCGGCCCAGATCGCGTACGCCGTGCCGACCTGCATCGTCTTCAGGGTCTGCGCGAGCAGGGTGAAGGCGATCAGATATCCGGCGACGGTCCCTATCGAGGGCCAGAGCCGGGTGAAGCCCTCGCTGTACTTCATGGCCGTGGTTCCGGCCACCTCCGCCGCGATGGCCGCGGCCAGCAGTCCGTATCCCATGCGTACAAGCGTACACAACGATGCGTACGACCGTACACATCGAGAGGGAAGATAGGGTGTCGCGACCTCCCGGCTTTCCGGGGCATACGGCCGCACAAGGCAACGGAGTACGAGAGCGATGGCGAACACATCGGGGTGGGGACCTCCCGGACCGCACGGCGGCCCGGACGGGGGCGATCTGAACGGGGGCGGTCCGCACGGGAGTGGTCCGGACATGGGCGGGGGCGGGCCGTACGGGGCCGACGGCCCCTACGGTGGCACTCCCCCCTGGGGTCGGGGCTGGGGTCAGGGCTGGGTGCCCCTGGCGCCGAAACCCGGGGTGATCCCGCTGGCGCCGCTGACCGTCGGCGACATACTCGGCGGCGGATTCAGCACCCTCGGGCACGGCCTCAAGCCGCTGCTGGGCATGGCCGCGGCCATCTTCTTCGGGGCGGCCCTGCTGATCGCCGCCGCGTTCGGGATCGCGGTGCTCGCGGTCCTCGACCACCTCCGCACGCTCTTCGATCTGCCGCCCGGCACCGACCCGGACTCCTCCGACATCTTCCCGCTGTTCGGCGCCTTCGGCGGGGCCTGGCTGGCCTCCATGCTGATCTTCATCGTGTCGGTGGCCCTGATGAACGCCGTCTGCCTGGTCGTCACCCAGGACGCGGTGCTCGGCAAGCGCCCGACCTTCCGCGATGTCTGGCAGCGCGCCGCGGGGCGCATCCCGGCGATGCTCGGCACCCAGTTGCTCATCTGGCTGATGATCCTCACGCCGTTTCTGCTGCTCGCGGCGATCCCCATCGGGCTGGCCTTGTCCCACCGGGACGACGGAGCGTCGGTCGCCGCCGGTATGGCGATCTTCCTCCTCGGCATGCTGGCCCTGTGGCCGCTGATCACCTGGCTGTACGTTCGCTTCAGCCTCGCCCCCGCGGCCGTGGTCTTCGAGCGGCAGCGTCCGGTGGCGGCGCTCCGCCGCTCGGCCACGCTGGTCCGTGGCGTCTGGTGGCGGACCTTCGGCATCCAGCTGCTGGTGATGATCGTCGCCGGGACGATCGGCTACGTGGTCACCATGCCGTTCACGTACGGCGGTATGTTCGGCGCGATGGCCGCCGTCCCCGGCAACTCCAGCCTGAGCCAGGCCACGGGCCCGCTCGTCCTCGGCTCCAGCCTGTACCTGCTCGGCATGGCGGTCAGCCAGTTCATCACCACCGTGCTGCCCCAGCTGTCGATCGGCCTGATGTACGTCGACCGCCGCATCCGCACCGAGAACCTCGCCCCGACGCTGGCCGAGGCGGCCGGAGTGCCGTCACCCCCGCCGCCGTACCCCGGCCAGCCCTATCCCGGCTGACCCCACCCACCCCGGACACGCCTGAGGGCCCCGTGCTGTGTGCACAGGGCCCTCAGGCGTTCGCGTCTAGGTGAGCGAAGAAGCGGCGTCAGACATTGAAGCCGAGTGCGCGCAGCTGCTCGCGGCCGTCGTCGGTGATCTTGTCCGGGCCCCACGGCGGCATCCAGACCCAGTTAATCCGGAGCTCGCTGACGATACCGTCGGTCGCGGACTTCGCCTGGTCCTCGATCACGTCGGTCAGCGGGCAGGCCGCGGACGTCAGCGTCATGTCGATGGTGGCGATGTTGGCGTCGTCGACATGCACCCCGTAGATCAGACCGAGGTTGACCACGTCGATGCCCAGCTCGGGGTCGACGACGTCCAGGAGCGCCTCGCGGACCTCCTCCTCGGAGGCGGGCTTCACGGTCGCACCCTCGGCCGGGGTCGCGGCCGGGGTCGCGGCGGTCTCCGTCGCGGCGTCCGTCTCTGTTGCGGCGTTGTCAGTCATGCGCTCTTCCTCACAGCACTCTCGCGGTCCTCGCCCAGCGCCTGCGCCGTCGCGTCTTTCCACGCCATCCAGCTCAGCAGAGCACACTTCACGCGCGCCGGGTACTTGGAGACACCGGCGAACGCGACCGCGTCCTCCAGCACCTCCTCCATGGCGTCGTCCGGCTCCAGCTTGCCCTTGGACTGCATCAGCTCCAGGAACACCTCCTGGATCCGCCGCGCCTCGGCCAGGTCCTTACCGACCAGCAGGTCGTTCAGGACCGACGCGCTGGCCTGGCTGATCGAGCAGCCCTGGCCCTCGTACGACACGTCCTCGATGCGCGACCCGTCGTACTTCACGCGGAGCGTGATCTCGTCGCCGCACGTCGGATTGACGTGGTGCACCTCGGCGTCGCCCTCCCGCAGGCCACGCCCATGGGGGTGCTTGTAGTGGTCCAGGATCACTTCCTGGTACATCGAATCAAGCTTCACCAGTCAACCCTCAGCCGCTGCCGTATCAACCGAAAAAGTTCCGTACGTGCTCCAGGCCGTCCACCAGGGCATCGACCTCGGCGGGCGTGGAGTACAAATAGAACGACGCTCGCGTGGTCGCAGGAATTCCGTACCGCAGGCAGACCGGCCGCGCGCAGTGGTGGCCGACCCGGACCGCGATGCCCTGCTCGTCCAGGACCTGGCCCACGTCATGCGGGTGGATGTCGCCCAGGACGAAGGAGATCGCGGCGCCCCGGTCCTCGGCCGTGACCGGGCCGATGATCCTGAGGTCGGGGACCTCCCGGAGGCGCTTGACCGCGTACTCGGTGATCGCGTGCTCATGCTGCGCGATCTTGTCCATGCCGATCGCGGTGAGGTAGTCCACGGCCGCGCCCAGCGCGATGGCCTGGGACACCGGAGGCGTACCGGCCTCGAACTTGTGCGGGGCGGGAGCGTAGGTGGAGGAGTTCATCGAGACGGTCTCGATCATCTCGCCACCGCCGAGGAACGGCGGCAGGTCCTCCAGCAGCTCCTGGCGGCCCCAGAGCACGCCGATGCCGGTCGGGCCGCACATCTTGTGGCCGGTGAAGGCCACGAAGTCGGCCTGTAGCGCCTGCACGTCCAGCGGCATGTGCGGAGCGGCCTGCGAGGCGTCGATCAGGACCAGCGCGCCGACCTCCTGGGCGCGGCGGACGATCGCCTCGACCGGGTTGAGGGTGCCCAGGATGTTGGAGACCAGGACGAAGGAGACGATCTTCGTCTTCTCCGTGATGACCTCGTTGATGTTGGACAGGTCGAGGCGGCCGTCGTCGGTGAGACCGAACCACTTCAGCTTCGCGCCGGTGCGCTGCGACAGCAGCTGCCACGGAACGATGTTGGAGTGGTGCTCCATCTCCGTGATGACGATCTCGGTCTCGTGGTCCACGCGGTAGGGCTCGTCGGCCCAGCCGAGCATGTTGGCCACGAGGTTCAGCGATTCCGAGGCGTTCTTGGTGAAGATCACCTCGTCCCGGCTGGGCGCGTTGATGAACTCCGCGACCTTGTCCCGGGCGCCTTCGTACAGCTCCGTGGCCTCCTCGGCGAGGACGTGCACGCCGCGGTGGACGTTGGCGTTGTGCTGCTCGTAGTACTCGGTGATCACGTCGAGGACCTGGCGCGGCGTCTGCGAGGTCGCCGCGTTGTCCAGGTAGACGAGCTTCTTACCGTCGTGGAGCACCCGGTCCAGGATCGGGAAGTCCTTGCGGATCGCCTCGGTGTCGAGGAGGCCCGGCAGCTGTGTCACGCGGATGCGCCACCCTTCGTGTAGGCCTCGTAGCCCTCGGCCTCCAGCTTGTCGGCGAGCTCGGCACCGCCGGACTCGGCGATGCGGCCGTTCGCGAAGACGTGCACGAAGTCAGGCTTGATGTAGCGCAGGATGCGCGTGTAGTGCGTGATCAGCAGGGTGCCGACCTCGCCGCTCGCGTGGACGCGGTTGACGCCCTCGGAGACCTGGCGCAGGGCGTCGACGTCCAGGCCGGAGTCGGTCTCGTCGAGGATCGCGATCTTCGGCTTGAGGAGCTCCAGCTGGAGGATCTCGTGGCGCTTCTTCTCACCACCGGAGAAGCCCTCGTTGACGTTGCGCTCCGCGAAGGCCGGGTCCATCTGGAGGTCCTCCATCGCGGTCTTGACCTCCTTCACCCAGGTACGCAGCTTGGGGGCCTCGCCGCGCATGGCGGTGGCGGAGGTGCGCAGGAAGTTGGAGACCGAGACGCCGGGGACCTCGACCGGGTACTGCATGGCCAGGAACATGCCGGCGCGCGCACGCTCGTCGACGGACATCTCCAGCACGTCCTCACCGTCGAGGGTGACCGTGCCGCGGGTGATCGTGTACTTCGGGTGGCCCGCGATGGAGTACGCGAGGGTCGACTTGCCGGAGCCGTTGGGGCCCATGATGGCGTGGGTCTCGCCCTGCTTCACAGTCAGGTCGACGCCCTTGAGGATCTCCTTCGTGGCGTTGTCGGCCTCGACGGTGACGTGCAGGTCTCGGATTTCAAGCGTTGCCATGGGTGCCTCAGGACTCCTGGGAGAGGGAGACGAGCACGTCGTCCCCTTCGATCTTTACGGGGTATACGGGGACGGGGCGCGTCGCGGGAAGACCGGACGGCTTGCCGGTACGGAGGTCGAAGGCGGAGCCGTGCAGCCAGCACTCGATCTGGCAGTCCTCCACCTCGCCCTCGGAGAGCGAGACGTTCGCGTGCGAGCAGATGTCGTAGATCGCGAACACCTCACCCTCGGTGCGGACGACCGAGACCGGCGTGCCGTCGAGTTCCACCCGCTTGGGGGTGTCCGTCTCCAGCTCGCTGAGGCCACAGGCGCGCAGATACGTCATCAGACCGACGCCTCCAGCTCGGCCTCGATCTTGGCCATGAGGCGCTCCTCGATGTCCGGGACACCGATCTGCTGGATCAGCTCGGCGAAGAAGCCGCGCACCACGAGGCGGCGGGCCTCGATCTGCGGGATGCCGCGGGACATCAGGTAGAAGAGCTGCTCGTCGTCGAAGCGGCCGGTGGCCGAGGCGTGGCCGGCTCCGACGATCTCGCCGGTCTCGATCTCCAGGTTCGGCACCGAGTCGACCCGCGCACCGTCCGTGAGGACGAGGTTGCGGTTCATCTCGTAGGTGTCGGTGCCCTCGGCGGCGGCCTCGATGAGGACGTCACCGATCCAGACCGCGTGCGCGTTGTCGCCCTGGAGCGCGCCCTTGTAGGCGACGTTGGACTTGCAGTGCGGGACGCCGTGGTCGACCAGGAGGCGGTGCTCCTGGTGCTGGCCCGCGTCGGTGAAGTACAGGCCGAAGAGCTCGGCCTCGCCGCCGGGGCCCGCGTAGTTGACCCGCGGGTGCAGGCGTACGACGTCGCCGCCGAAGGTCACCACGACCGACTTGAAGGAGGCGTCGCGGCCTACGAGGGCGTTGTGCTGCGAGACGTGGACGGCGGTGTCGTCCCAGTCCTGCACGGAGACCACGGTGAGCTTGGCGCCGTCACCGACCAGGAAGTCGACGTTGGCGGCGCGTACGCCGTCACCGGTGTGGTCGATGATGATGACAGCCTCGGCGAAGGCGCCGACGTCGAAGACGGTGTGCCCGAAGGTGGTGCCGCCCTCGCCGTGCAGGGTGACCCGCACGGGCTCGGTGAGCACCTGCTCCTTGGGGACCGAGACGACCGTGGCCTTCTCGAAGGACGAGAACGCCTGGGCGGCGATCCGGTCGACCGGCGTACCGGCCTTGCCGACGCGCGCGTCGTCCCGGGTCACTGCCTCGACGGTGACGCCGTCAGGCGCGTCGATCTCGGCCTTGAGGGTGCCGTCGGCCTTCGCGGTGCCGTCGTGCAGACCCCTGAGGCGCTCCAGCGGCGTGAACCGCCACTCCTCCTCGCGGCCGTGCGGGACGGGGAAGTCCGCGACGTCGAAGGACGGGGGCGCACTCATACGGGTGGCGACGGTGGACTCGGCGGCCACCGCGATCGAGCCAGCGGTGGTGGACCCCACCGGGATGTTCTGAGCCTCAGCCATGGCTGTCGTAGTGCTCGCTTTCTCAGTCAAGACGTGTAGCTGCGGACCGTGGGCGGCGGCGTCAGCCGACCGCGCCTTCCATCTGCAGCTCGATCAGCCGGTTGAGCTCCAGCGCGTACTCCATGGGCAGCTCCTTGGCGATCGGCTCCACGAAGCCGCGCACGATCATCGCCATCGCCTCGAACTCGGTCAGACCGCGGCTCATCAGGTAGAAGAGCTGGTCCTCGGAGACCTTGGAGACGGTGGCCTCGTGGCCCATGGACACGTCGTCCTCGCGGACATCGACGTACGGGTAGGTGTCGGACCGCGAGATGGTGTCGACCAGGAGGGCGTCACAGAGCACGTTGGACTTCGCGCCCGGAGCGCCCTCGCCGATCTCGATCAGCCCGCGGTAGGACGTACGGCCACCGCCACGCGCCACCGACTTGGAGACGATGTTGGACGAGGTGTTCGGGGCCATGTGGACCATCTTGGCGCCGGCGTCCTGGTGCTGGCCCTCGCCCGCGAAGGCGATGGACAGCGTCTCACCCTTGGCGTGCTCGCCCATCAGGTAGACGGCCGGGTACTTCATGGTGACCTTGGAGCCGATGTTGCCGTCGACCCACTCCATGGTCGCGCCCTCGTAGGCCACGGCGCGCTTGGTGACCAGGTTGTAGACGTTGTTCGACCAGTTCTGGATCGTCGTGTAGCGGCAGCGGCCGCCCTTCTTGACGATGATCTCGACGACCGCCGAGTGCAGCGAGTCGGACTTGTAGATCGGGGCGGTGCAGCCCTCGACGTAGTGGACGTAGGCGTCCTCGTCGACGATGATCAGCGTCCGCTCGAACTGGCCCATGTTCTCGGTGTTGATCCGGAAGTAGGCCTGCAGCGGGATCTCGACGTGCACGCCCTTCGGCACGTAGATGAAGGAGCCACCGGACCACACCGCGCTGTTCAGCGACGCGAACTTGTTGTCACCGACCGGGATGACCGTGCCGAAGTACTCCTTGAAGAGCTCCGGGTGCTCCTTGAGCGCGGTGTCGGTGTCGAGGAAGATGACGCCCTGCTCCTCCAGATCCTCACGGATCTGGTGGTAGACGACCTCCGACTCGTACTGGGCGGCGACACCGGCGACCAGGCGCTGCTTCTCGGCCTCGGGGATGCCCAGCTTGTCGTAGGTGTTCTTGATGTCCTCCGGCAGATCCTCCCAGGACTCGGCCTGCTTCTCGGTGGACCGCACGAAATACTTGATGTTGTCGAAGTCGATGCCCGACAGGTCGGAGCCCCAGCTCGGCATGGGCTTCTTCTCGAAGAGCTTCAGGCCCTTGAGACGCAGCTTGGTCATCCACTCCGGCTCGCTCTTCTTCGAGGAGATGTCGCGGACGACGTCCTCGCTCAGACCGCGCTTGGCAGCGGCACCGGCCGCGTCGGAGTCGGCCCAGCCGTATTCGTACGTACCCAGACCCTCGAGCTCAGGGTGGGCAGTCTCCTCGATGGGGAGAGTCATGCGGGGTTCCTCCCGGCGGTGCTTGCAATGGTGGACGTGCTCTGGTGCTCGGTGCGGGGGATGTACGTGGTGCACACGCCATCCCCGTGGGCGATGGTGGCCAGCCGCTGGACATGCGTACCGAGCAATCGGCCGAAGAACTCGGTCTCCGCCTCGCAGAGCTGCGGGAACTGCTCGGCCACATGCGCAACGGGACAGTGGTGCTGGCACAGCTGCTCACCCTGTTGCGGCTGGGGCGCGCTACGCGCAGTAGCAGCGTACCCGTCGGCCGAGAGCGCCTTGGCCAGTGCCTCGGTGCGCCCCTCGGGGGCGACGCCGTCGAGGATCTCGCGGTAGGCCTCGGTCTGTGCCTCGAGCCGGTCCCTGGCGAAGGCCGCGACCGCGGCCTCGCCGCGCTCACCGCCGCCCGCCGCCTGGGAGATCCAGCGCAGGGCTTCGGTGGCCAGCGTGTCGTACGACTGGTCGAAGGCGTCCCGGCCGCAGTCGGTCAGCGCGAACACCTTGGCCGGGCGGCCACGGGTGCGTGCGCCGTAAACGCGCTGTTCACGGGGTTCTACGACGGCGTCGGCGACGAGCGCGTCAAGGTGTCGGCGGACGGCCGGCTGGGTGAGCCCCAGACGCTTCGCGAGTTCGGCCACGGTGGACGGGCCGTGGTCCAGGATGGAGCGCGCGACGCGGTTGCGCGTGGAGCGCTCACCGGTCGCGAGTTCCTCCTGCGGAGCCTCGCCAACGTTTTTCACAACGCCATTGTTGCGTAATTCCTCTGGCCCCGACAACCCGCGACCGAAACGCATGAGGGTGGCTTCAGTCACTAAGGGTTACCTAATTTCCGCTGTATTCAGGGCCGGGAAAGGCCCCGCCGCCCTGACGGCCCCGGGCGCGTCTCTAGACTTCGCGGCATGCCTGCATCCCCCGCCGACACCAGCGCCGCGGTCGTCCAGATCCACGGCCTGCGGAAACGGTACGGATCAAAGACCGCCGTGGACGACCTCCACCTGACGGCGGGGGCGGGCATCACCGCCGTACTCGGGCCGAACGGCGCGGGCAAGACCACCACCGTCGAGACCTGCGAGGGCTACCGGGAACCCGACGCGGGGACCGTGCGCGTCCTCGGCCTCGACCCGATAGCCGACGCGGCCCGGCTGCGCCCCAGGATCGGGGTGATGCTCCAGTCCGGCGGCGTCTACTCCGGCGCCCGCGCCGACGAGATGCTGCACCATATGGCGAAGCTGCACGCCCACCCGCTGGACGTGCAGGCACTGATCGAGCGCCTGGGCCTGGGCGGCTGCGGGCGCACCACCTACCGCAGGCTCTCCGGCGGGCAGCAGCAGCGTCTCGCCCTCGCCATGGCCGTGGTGGGCCGCCCCGAGCTGGTCTTCCTGGACGAGCCGACGGCGGGCCTCGACCCCCAGGCCCGCCGGGCCACCTGGGACCTCGTGCGCGAGCTGCGCGCCGACGGTGTCAGCACCATCCTCACCACCCACTACATGGACGAGGCCGAGCAGCTCGCCGACGACGTCGCGATCATCGACGAGGGCCGGGTCGTCGCCCAGGGCAGCCCCGAGGAGCTGTGCCGCGGCGGCGCCGAGAACACCCTGCGCTTCACCGGGCGCCCGGGGCTCGATGTCGCCTCGCTGCTCAAGGCCCTGCCGATGAACACCGCGGCGGCCGAGCTCACCCCCGGCGCCTACCGGGTGACCGGCACCGTCGACCCGCAACTGCTGGCCACCGTCACCTCCTGGTGCGCCCAGCACGGCGTCCTGCCGGACCGGATCTCGGTCGAGCGGCACACCTTGGAGGACGTCTTTTTGGAGCTGACCGGTAAGGAGCTGCGCGGATGAGCGCCGGTACGTACGCCCCGAAGCCCGGGGCCGCCCCGGTGGGGCGCATGATCGCGGCCCAGGCGGCGCTTGAGACGAAGATGCTGCTGCGCAACGGTGAGCAGCTGCTGCTCACCGTCGTCATCCCCTCGCTGCTGCTGGTGCTGTTCTCGACGGTCGACATCATCCCGGTGTCCGTCGAGGAGACGGGAGGGTCAGGCAAGCCCGTGGACTTCCTGGCGCCGGGCGTGCTGGCGCTCGCCGTGATGTCCACCGCCTTCACCGGGCAGGCCATCGCCACGGGCTTCGAGCGGCGGTACGGCGTGCTCAAGCGGCTCGGCACCTCGCCGCTGCCCCGGTGGGCGCTGATGGCCGCCAAGACGCTGGCGGTGCTGGTCACCGAGGTGCTGCAAATCGCGTTGCTGACGGCGATCGCGTTCGGGCTCGGCTGGTCGCCGAGCGGTAACCCGCTCTTCGTCCTGCTGCTTCTGGTGCTCGGCACGGCGGCGTTCTCGGGGCTCGGGCTGCTGATGGCCGGGACGCTGAAGGCCGAGGCGACGCTGGCAGCGGCGAACCTGGTGTTCCTGCTGCTGCTCGTCGGCGGTGGGGTGATCGTGCCGCTGGACAAGTTCCCGGACGGTGCCCAGTCGGTGCTGGGGCTGCTGCCGATCTCGGCGCTCTCGGACGGGCTGCGGGATGTGCTGCAGCACGGCGCGGGGATTCCGTGGGGGAACCTGGCGATCCTGGCGGTGTGGGCGGTGCTCGGGCTGGGCGCGGCGGCCCGGTTCTTCCGTTGGGAGTGACCTGGTGGTGCCTTAGGGCGCCTCAGGAGTGACGTACGGGTGACTTGAGGATGACTTGGGGTGATGTACCCACCCCTCGTGAACGGATGCACAAGCCCCCTCCTAGGATGACCCCGTGCCGAACCTGACCCGGGTGGAACTCGCCCAAGCCGCGCGCAACCCGCTCGCCTTCATCGCTGAGCGCTGGTCTCCGTCACCCCGGATCGTCCAGCGCGCGATCCTCGCCTCGCTGGTGATGAACACCGCCATCGTGGTGACCGGCGGCGCCGTGCGGCTGACCGGCTCGGGCCTCGGCTGCCCCACCTGGCCGAAGTGCACCGACGACTCCCTGACGGCCACCAGCGAGATGGGCCTGCACGGCGTCATCGAGTTCGGCAACCGCATGCTCACCTACGTGCTGTGCGCCGCCGTCGCCTGGGCGATCATCGCGGCGCGCTCCCAGAAGCCGCGCCGCCGCAGCCTGACCCGGCTCGGCTGGGCGCAGTTCTGGCTGGTGATGGGCAACGCGGTGCTCGGCGGCATCGTGGTTCTGGTCGGCCTCAACCCGTACACCGTGGCCCTGCACTTCCTGCTCTCCACCACGCTGATCACCGTCGCCACCGTGATGTGGCAGCGCGCCCGCGAGGGTGACGACGCCCCGCGTCCGCTGGTCGGCAAGGCGGTGCGGCAGTTGGTGTGGGTGCTGGTGATCGCCTCGGCGGTGCTGGTGGTCGCGGGCACCGCGGTGACCGGCTCCGGGCCGCACGCGGGTGACTCCAGCGACGTACCGCGGATGTTCTTCGACCCGGAGACCACCAGCAGGGTGCACGCGCTGGCCGCCTGGGCCGTGGTGATCCTGACCCTCGCGCTGTGGATCATCCTGAAGGCCATGGACGCGCCCCAGGGGCCGCTGGGCCGGACGCGCGACCTGTTCGTGGTGCTGATGGCCCAGGGGCTGATCGGCTATGTCCAGTACTACACGGGCCTGCCCGAGGTGCTGGTCGGGCTCCACATGCTGGGCTCCTGCCTAGTCTGGATCGCGGTGGTCCGGGTGGTGCTGGCGATGCGTGAGCGCCCACGGGACTCGGTCGGGCTGCCGACCCAGGCGACCGTCCCCCTGTCGAGGGTCTGACCAGCGGCTAGCTGAGGGTCTGGCCAGCGGCTAACCGGCGTCAGCCGGGAGCCCATAGACCCGGCGCGCGTTGTCCGCCGCGATCAGCGCCGCCACCCGGTCCGCGTCCTTCCGCGACCAGGCACCTTCGAGAACCCAGCCGCCCAGGACCCGCCCCAGCGCCTCCCGGAACAGCCGCGCGGCGACCACATGGAGTTCGGGCAGCCCCCGCGCCCCGCTGGAGAACAGCAGCTTGCCGAACGGGGCCAGCTCCAGAACCTCGGCGAGCAGCGCCGCCGCGCGCGCCCCGGTGCGTACGGCGGCGGGCCCCAGATCCGCGTAGACGTGCGGGTACGCCCCGGCCAGCTGCGCGGCGTGCCGGTGGTACGGATAGCCGTGCAGCAGCACCAGGTCCGTACCGAATCCGGATGTGGCCTGGGCGAACGCGCCGAGGTAGGTCTCCGGATCGCCCGCCCCGGTATGCAACTGGAGCGGCAGGCCGCTGGCCACGGCGATCCACAGCAGATGCCGGAGCAGCACCGGGTCGGTGAGCGGGCCGCCGACCTCACGCGCGGCGAGCCAGCGCGCCGCCGCGCCCCGCACCTCGCCCGCGCCGGGCGGCTCGGGGGCCAGCGCGAGCCCGTGGCGTACGCCGGCGACCGAGGTGAAGGCAACGGCGCCCGCCGCGGCGCCGTGTACCGACTCCGCGAGGTTGGCGAGGAAGGACTCGACCGTGCCCGAGGTGTCGGCCACCTGCTCGGCGAGCAGCTCCAGACGGACGATCTCGTGGGCCTGGGCAGCACCGGCCGCGGCCAGCTCGGGCGGCCGGGTGAGGTCGCCGGGGAGGCCGGTGTCGACCAGATAGGTGGAGATGCCGCTGCCGCGCAGCAGCCTCCGGTCCGCCTCAGCCACGCCGAGCTCGCGGCGCCTGGCCAGATAGCGGGCGGGCGGGCAGTGCGGTTCCAGGCCGAGCAGGGGCGGGCACCAGCGGCGTACCGCGAAGCCGGTCTGGGTGTCGAAGAAGGTGGTGCCGGGGGCGGGCGGGCCCTGGCCCCGGCCCAGCTGCGCCTCGAAGGTGCCAAGGCCCAGCTCCGTACGGAGCACCCCGTGGCAGTACTGGTCCACCAGGGGTGGCATGTCGATCATCCGGACTCCCCCGCTCGGGACCGTGCTCTTACGGTCCTAACGGGTGAGTGGGGGTTCAGGTGTTGCTGGAAGGGTTCTTGGGGCCACCGATCTGGATACCGGCCATGCGGGACCACTCGTACGGACCGGTCCGCACCGAGGCCGCGAAGTCGCCGTCGAACTCCTCGTGCACGGTGATCCCGGCCGTCTGGACCGCGCTCCGCGCGATCGCGTGGCTGGGCGCCATCAGGTCGCCCCAGTTGCCGTCCGCGCCGACGAGCACGATCCGGGTGCCCCGCTCGCCGGTGTACGCGAGCTGGCCCTCGGCGCCGCCGTGCGCCTTGGCGAAGGCGCCGATCTGCTGGGCCAGCTTGGCCGCCCGGCGCTTCGCGAGGGGGTCCAGGGCCTGGTCGGTGGCGTGGTCTTCAGCCTTGGTGTCTGCCATACAGCTGATGCTACTTGCGGGTAACCGAGCGGGGCAATCGCTCGGGGCAAACACGCACCGTCAGCGCAGGAACGGGTCCACCGCGACGGCCACGAAGAGCAGCGAGACATAGGTGATGGACCAGTGGAAGAGCCGCATCTCCTTCAGCTTGCCGCCCGTGATCCCGGCCTTGGCCCTGGCCTGCAGGCCGTGCGCCTCCCAGAGCCAGAAGCCGCCTGTGACCAGCGCCACCAGGGTGTAGAACCAGCCGGTGTAGCCCAGCGGGGTCAGCAGCAGCGAGACCGCGACCATCACCCAGCTGTAGAGGACGATCTGGCGGGCCACCACCTTGTTGGAGGCGATGACGGGGAGCATGGGAACGCCCACGCGCGCGTAGTCCTCCTTCACCTTCATCGACAGCGGCCAGTAGTGCGGCGGCGTCCAGAAGAAGATGACGAGGAAGAGGATGACCGCGGCCCACGACACGGAGTTGGTGACCGAGGACCAGCCGATCAGCACCGGCATACAGCCCGCGATGCCGCCCCAGACGATGTTCTGCGCGGTGCGCCGCTTGAGGATCATCGTGTAGACGACGACGTAGAAGAGCAGCGCGGCCAGGGAGAGCCCGGCGGACAGCCAGTTGACCAGCACGCCGAACCAGAACGTGGAGATCACCGCCAGCGCGGCACCGAAGGCCAGTCCCTCGCGGGGGCTGACCATGCCGGTGACCAGCGGCCGCTGGGATGTCCGGTCCATGAGCGCGTCGATGTCGCGGTCGATGTACATATTGAGCGCGTTGGCGCCGCCCGCGGAGAGATAGCCGCCCACGCAGGTGGCGAGCACCAGCCAGAGGTCGGGTACCCCCTGCTCCGCGAGGAACATCACCGGAACCGTCGTGATGAGCAGCAGCTCGATGATCCTGGGCTTCGTCAGCGCCACGAACGCCATGACTCGGGCCCTCAGCGGCCGGTGGCCTGGGCTCGTCCCGATTACCCCCGCAGGACGGGATTCAACGGCCGTCACGCACACCCCTGACACAGACTCCCAGCGAGCCACCGGTCGGGAACACAGGACGTGAAGACCTGGTAAAGGCTCGCGCGTACCACGCCACTGTAGACGTTGCCCATACCTGACCCTTCGTGGGGGTGGGGTCGTGTTGAGCGGCGACGGCGCGCGGGACGTATAAGGATGGGGGGTGTCCATGCACCGAGATGGCACAGCCACGAAAAGGGCACTGGCCCGCGCAACGGTAGGCTCGACAGCGCCCGGCGCGCGTTGTCGTCGGGGTTTCGACATGTGTTGTTTGTGGAGAGGAGCCCTGACCCAGGGTGAGCACCAAGCCGACCACTTCAGACCTCGAGTGGACCGATCTGGACCAGCGGGCCGTTGACACCGCCCGCGTCCTGGCCATGGATTCCGTACAGAAGGTCGGCAACGGCCATCCCGGTACGGCCATGAGCCTCGCGCCCGCCGCGTACACGCTTTTTCAGAAGGTGCTGCGGCACGACCCGTCCGACGCCGACTGGGTGGGCCGCGACCGGTTCGTCCTGTCCGCCGGACACTCGTCGCTGACGCTGTACATCCAGCTCTACCTGGCCGGCTACGGCCTGGAGCTGGACGATCTGAAGGCGTTCCGCACCTGGGGTTCCACGACCCCGGGCCACCCCGAGTACGGCCACACCACCGGCGTCGAGACCACGACCGGCCCGCTGGGTCAGGGTGTCGCCAACGCCGTGGGCATGGCCATGGCCGCCCGCTACGAGCGCGGTCTGTTCGACCCGGAGGCGGCCGTCGGCACCTCCCCGTTCGACCACACCATCTGGGCCATCGCCGGTGACGGCTGCCTCCAGGAGGGCATCTCCGCGGAGGCGTCCTCGCTGGCCGGGCACCAGAAGCTGGGCAACCTGGTCCTTTTGTGGGACGACAACCACATCTCGATCGAGGGTGACACGGAGACCGCGGTCTCCGAGGACACCATGAAGCGCTACGAGGCCTACGGCTGGCACGTCCAGCGCGTGGACCAGCTGCCCAGCGGCGACCTCGACCCCGCGGGACTGTTCCAGGCGCTCCAGGCCGCCAAGGCGGAGACCGAGCGGCCGTCGTTCATCGCGGTGCGTTCGATCATCGCCTGGCCCGCCCCGCACGCGCAGAACACCGAGGCCTCGCACGGCTCGGCGCTCGGCGACGAGGAGGTCGCGGCCACCAAGCGCGTCCTGGGCTTCGACCCGGAGCGGTCCTTCGAGGTCTCCGACGAGGTCATCGGGCACACGCGTAAGGCGCTGGACCGCGGCCATGAGGCCCGGGCCGAGTGGGAGAAGTCCTTCGCCGCCTGGCGCACCGCCAACCCGGAGCGCGCCGCCGAGTTCGACCGCGTGCACGCGGGCGAGCTGCCCGCTGGCTGGGAGGAGAAGCTCCCGGAGTTCGAGACCGGCAAGGCCGTCGCCACCCGCGCGGCGTCCGGCAAGGTGCTGCAGGCGCTCGGCGCGGTGATCCCGGAGCTGTGGGGCGGCTCGGCCGACCTGGCGGGCTCGAACAACACGACGATCGACAAGACGTCGTCGTTCCTCCCGGCGGACAACCCGCTGCCGGAGGCCAGCCCGTACGGCCGCACGATCCACTACGGCATCCGTGAGCACGCGATGGCCGCCGTGATGAACGGCATCGCCCTGCACGGCAACACCCGTATCTACGGCGGCACCTTCCTGGTGTTCTCCGACTACATGCGTAACGCCGTGCGGCTCGCCGCCCTGATGCACCTGCCGGTGACGCACGTCTGGACGCATGACTCGATCGGTCTCGGCGAGGACGGCCCGACCCACCAGCCGGTGGAGCACCTGGCCTCGCTGCGCGCCATCCCCGGCCTGAACGTCGTACGTCCGGCGGACGCCAACGAGACCGCGATCGCCTGGCGCGAGATCCTGAAGCGGTACACCAAGACGTTCGGCGAGGGCGCCCCGCACGGCCTGGCGCTGACCCGTCAGGGTGTGCCGACGTACGAGCGCAACGAGGACGCCGCCAAGGGCGGATACGTGCTGTTCGAGGCCGAAGGCGGCGACGCCGAGGTCGTGCTGATCGGTACGGGCTCCGAGGTGCAATTGGCCGTCGAGGCGCGCGAGCGGCTCCAGGCCGACGGCGTGCCGACACGGGTGGTCTCGATGCCGTCCGTGGAGTGGTTCGAGGAGCAGGACCAGAGCTACCGCGACTCCGTGCTGCCGCCCGCCGTGAAGGCGCGCGTCGCGGTCGAGGCCGGGATCGGTCTGACCTGGCACCGGTACGTCGGGGACGCCGGGCGGATCGTTTCGCTGGAGCACTTTGGCGCTTCGGCCGACGGCAAGGTCCTCTTCCGCGAGTTCGGCTTCACTGGTGAGGCTGTGGCCGCCGCCGCCAAGGAATCTCTCACCGCAACCAAGCGCTGACGCCGATACACCGAACCAAGTAGGAGATGCAATTTCCATGACAGACGCACTCAAGCGCCTCTCCGAGGAAGGCGTCGCGATCTGGCTGGACGACCTCTCGCGCCAGCGGATCACGTCCGGCAACCTCGCCGAACTGATCGACCAGCAGCACGTCGTAGGCGTCACCACCAACCCGTCGATCTTCCAGAAGGCGATCTCGTCGGGCGACGGTTACGAGCAGCAGCTCACCGACCTCGCGGCCCGTAAGGTCACCGTCGAGGAAGCCATCCGCATGATCACCACGGCGGATGTCCGGGACGCGGCCGACATCCTGCGCCCGGTGTTCGAGGCGACCGGCGGCCAGGACGGCCGGGTCTCCATCGAGGTCGACCCGCGCCTGGCGCACAACACCGCGGCGACCATCGCCGAGGCCAAGCAGCTGGCCTGGCTGGTGGACCGGCCGAACACCCTGATCAAGATCCCGGCGACCAAGGCGGGCCTGCCCGCGATCACCGAGGTCATCGGTCTGGGCATTAGCGTCAACGTCACGCTGATCTTCTCGCTGGAGCGCTACCGCGAGGTCATGGACGCCTACCTGGCGGGCCTGGAGAAGGCGAAGGCCGCGGGCCTGGACCTCTCCAAGATCCACTCGGTGGCGTCGTTCTTCGTCTCGCGCGTGGACACCGAGATCGACAAGCGCCTGGACGGCCTGGGCACCGCCGAGGCCAAGGAGCTGCGCGGCAAGGCCGCCCTGGCCAACGCGCGCCTCGCGTTCCAGGCGTACGAGGAAGTGTTCACCAGCGAGCGCTGGGCACCCCTGGACCGAGCCAACGCCAACCGGCAGCGCCCCCTGTGGGCCTCCACCGGCGTCAAGGACCCGGCGTACAAGGACACCTTGTACGTCGACGACCTGGTCGCCCCCGGCACCGTCAACACCATGCCCGAGGCCACCCTCGAAGCCACCGAGGACCATGGCCAGATCACCGGTAACACCATCGCCGGTACCTACGAGCAGGCCCGCGCCGAGCTCGACGCCGTCGAGAAGCTGGGGATCTCCTACGACGACGTGGTCCAGCTCCTTGAGGACGAGGGCGTCGAGAAGTTCGCGGTGTCCTGGAACGACCTGCTCAAGTCGACCGAGGCGGAGCTCAAGCGCCTCGCCCCCTCGGAGGCCTGACCACCTTGTCACCCCTCTCCGCAAGCGGCGACAACCCGCTGCGTGACGCTCAGGACCGACGGCTCCCGCGTATCGCGGGGCCGTCGGGCCTGGTGATCTTCGGTGTCACGGGCGACCTGTCCCGTAAGAAGCTGATGCCGGCCGTCTACGACCTGGCCAACCGCGGGCTGCTGCCGCCGGGCTTCTCGCTCATCGGCTTCGCCCGCCGTGAATGGCAGGACGAGGACTTCGCGCAGGAGGTGCACGACGCCGTCAAGGAGCACGCCAGGACGCCGTTCCGTGAGGAGGTCTGGCACCAGCTCATCCAGGGGATGCGCTTCGTCCAGGGCGACTTCGACGATGACGCCGCCTTCGAGAACCTGAAGGCCACGATCGCGGATCTCGACAAGGCGCAGGGCACGGGCGGTAACTTCGCCTTCTACCTGTCCGTACCGCCCAAGTTCTTCCCGCAGGTCGTCCAGCAGCTCAAGAAGCACGGTCTGGCCGACCAGCAGGGCGACTCCTGGCGGCGCGCGGTCATCGAGAAGCCCTTCGGGCACGACCTGGCCTCCGCGCAGGAGCTCAACGCGATCGTGCACGAGGTGTTCGCGCCGGACCAGGTGTTCCGGATCGACCACTACCTCGGCAAGGAGACGGTCCAGAACATCCTGGCGCTGCGGTTCGCCAACACCCTCTTCGAGCCGATCTGGAACCGGTCGTACGTCGACCATGTCCAGATCACGATGGCCGAGGACATCGGCATCGGCGGCCGCGCGGGCTACTACGACGGCATCGGCGCCGCCCGCGACGTCATCCAGAACCACCTGCTCCAACTGCTGGCGCTGACCGCGATGGAGGAGCCCGCCTCCTTCGACGCCGACGCCCTCGCGGCCGAGAAGACCAAGGTCCTCGGCGCGGTGAAGCTGCCCAAGGACCTCGGCAAGGACACGGTGCGCGGCCAGTACGCGCCCGGGTGGCAGGGCGGCGAGAAGGTCATCGGCTATCTCCAGGAAGACGGCATCGACGCCAAGTCGAAGACCGACACCTTTGCCGCGGTGAAGCTGGAGATCGACAACCGCCGCTGGGCGGGCGTCCCCTTCTACCTGCGCACCGGCAAGCGCCTCGGCCGCCGGGTCACCGAGATCGCGGTGGTCTTCCAGCGCGCCCCGCACTCCCCCTTCGACCAGACCGCGACGGAGGAACTGGGGCACAACGCCCTGGTGATCCGGGTGCAGCCGGACGAGGGTGTGACCATGCGGTTCGGCTCCAAGGTGCCGGGCACCTCGATGGAGGTACGGGACGTGTCGATGGACTTCGCGTACGGCGAGTCCTTCACCGAGTCCAGCCCCGAGGCGTACGAGCGGCTCATCCTCGATGTCCTGCTCGGCGACTCCAACCTCTTCCCGCGCACCGAGGAGGTCGAGCTGTCCTGGAACATCCTCGACCCGATCGAGCGGCACTGGGACCAGCACGGCAAGCCCGCGCAGTACCCGTCGGGCACCTGGGGTCCCAGCGAGGCGGACGAAATGCTGAAGCGAGACGGACGGAGCTGGCGTCGGCCATGAAGATCGACCTTACGGACACCACGGCCAGCAAGATCAACAAAGCGCTGGTGCAGGGGCGCCGGGCCATCGGCTCCCCGGCCCTTGGCATGGTGCTCACCCTGGTCATCGTCACCGACGAGGAGAACGCCTACGACTCGCTGAAGGCCGCGAACGAGGCCTCCCGTGAGCACCCGTCCCGCACCGTGGTCCTCATCAAGCGTGTCTCGCGTTCGCCACGGGACCGCACGAAGTCCCGCCTGGACGCCGAGGTGCGGGTCGGCGCGGACGCGGGCACCGGCGAGACGCTGATCCTGCGGCTGTACGGCGAGACGATCGACCACGCCCAGTCCGTGGTGCTGCCGCTGCTGCTTCCGGACGCGCCGGTGGTGGTGTGGTGGCCGGTGAACGCGCCGGTCGACCCGGCGAACGACCCGCTGGGCGCGCTGGCCCAGCGCCGGGTCACCGACACCTACGCCGCCGAGCGGCCGATACAGGAGCTAGCGGCGCGCGCCAAGACGTACACGCCGGGCGACACGGACCTGTCCTGGACGCGGATCACGCCGTGGCGTTCGATGCTGGCCGCCGCGCTGGACCAGCTGAGCTGCCAGGTCACCTCGGTCCAGGTGGAGGGCGTGGAGCACAACCCCAGCTGTGAGCTGCTTGCCATGTGGCTCGCGGACCGGCTCGGGGTGCCGGTGGAGCGTACGGTCTCCGGTGGGCCGGGGCTCACCGCGGTCCGGATGGAGACCGACTGCGGTCCGATCATCCTGGACCGGCCGGACGGTTCGCTGGCGACGCTCTCGATGCAAGGGCAGCCGGACCGGGCGGTGGCGCTGAAGCGGCGTGAGACGGCCGAGCTGATCGCGGAGGAGCTGCGCCGCCTCGACCCGGACGACACCTACGCGTCGGCGCTGAAGTTCGGCGTGGACCGGCTCGGTGCGACGGCGGACGCGGGGCCAGCGGCACCGGAGGCCGCGGAGACACCGGAGGCCGCGGCGGCTTCGGAGCCTTCGGAGGCCGCCACGTCCACCGCGGTGAAGAAGGCGCCCAAGGCCGTGACCAGGAAGGCGGCGAAATGACCGCGGCCGCGCAGGTGGTCGTCCACCGCGACAAGGAACTGATGGCCCAGGCCGCCGCGGCCCGGCTGATCACGAAGATCGTCGACGCCCAGGCCGCCCGCGGCTCGGCTTCGGTGGTCCTCACCGGCGGCCGTAACGGCAACGGTCTGCTGGCGGCGCTCGCCGCGTCGCCCGCCCGGGACGCCGTCGACTGGGGTCGGCTCGATCTGTGGTGGGGGGACGAACGGTTCCTGCCCGAGGGCGACATGGACCGTAATGTCACCCAGGCCCGTGCGGCGCTGCTCGACCATGTCCCGGTGGACCTGGCGCGGGTGCACGCCATGCCCGCGTCGGACGGGCCGTTCGGCAGGGACGCGGACACCGCGGCCGAGGCGTACGCCGCCGAACTCGCCGCGGCCTCCCGGCCGGAGAACCACGCCGACGTGCCGTCCTTCGACGTCCTGCTCCTCGGGGTCGGCCCGGACACCCATGTGGCCTCGCTCTTCCCCGAACTGCCCGCGGTACGGGAGACCGAGCGCACGGTCGTCGGGGTGCATGGCGCCCCCAAGCCACCGCCCACCCGGATCTCGCTGACGCTGCCCGCGATCCGCGCGGCCCGTGAGGTGTGGCTGCTGGCGGCGGGCGAGGACAAGGCGCGGGCCGCGCATATCGCGCTGTCCGGGGCGGGTGAGATCCAGGCCCCGGCGGCGGGCGCGTACGGCCGCAGCCGCACGCTGTGGCTGCTGGACAACGCGGCGGCCTCGGAGCTGCCGCGCGCGCTGTATCCCCCGGCGTCGCCCTGAGCAAGAGCCTGTCTGTGCACCCCGGCCGGGGTGCACAGACAGGCTCTCACCGGCCGGGCACCGCGCTCACTTGACCGAGCCCGCCATCACGCCCTGGACGAAGTGCCGCTGGAAGGCGAAGAACACCACCACGGGCACGATGAGCGACAGGAACGCGCCGGGCGCGAGTACGTCGATGTTGCTCCCGAACTGCCGGATCTGGGACTGGAGTTGCACGGTGAGCGGCTGCGAGGAGGCGTTGGCGAACAGCAGCGCCACCAGCATGTCGTTCCACACCCACAGGAATTGGAAGATCCCCAGGCTGGCGAGGGCCGGGCGGCCCACCGGCAGCACCAGTTGGAAGAAGATCCGCCACTCGGTGCCGCCGTCCATCCGCGCCGCCTCCAGCATTTCGCGCGGTATCTCGGCGAAGTAGTTCCGCAGCAGGAAGACCGCGAACGGCAGTCCGTAGGCGACGTGGAAGAGCACCACGCCGGGGATGGTGCCGAACAGCCCCAGCTCACCGAAGAGTTTGGCCACCGGGAGCAGGCCGACCTGCATCGGCACCACCAACAGCGCCACCACCAGCAGGAACAGCCGGTCGCGGCCGGGGAACTCCAGCCAGGCGAAGGCGTATCCGGCCAGCGCCGCGATGCCGACCACCAACACGGTGGAGGGCACCGAGATCAGCACGGTGTTCCAGAACGCCTGGGACATCCCGGAGTTGCCGAGCAACTCGGTGTAGTTGTCGAAGGAGAGCTGTCCCGGGCTGGTCAGCGCCGTCCACCAGCCGCCGTCCGCGTGGTCCCGTGCTGAGCGGAGCGAGGAGAGGAACAGTCCGGCGAGCGGGGTGATCCAGATGAGTCCGACGACCACGAGGAACGCCTGGACCACGCTGTTGCCGAGCCATCGGGTGAGCTTCATGACTGGCTCCTGCGGAAGCGGTGGACGTTGAACACCATGGCCGGGATGACCAGGAGCAGCAGCAGCACGCCGAGTGCGCTGCCCAGTCCCTGGTCGCTGCCGCCGCCGAAGGAGACCAGCCACATCTGGGTGGCCAGGACGGTGGCGTCCTCCTGGACCGGGCCCGGCGCGATGACGTACACGAGGTCGAAGACCTTCATCACGTTGATCACCAGGGTCACGAAGACGACGGTGAGTACGGGCGCGAGCAGTGGCACGGTGATCCTGCGGAAGACCTGCCATTCGCTGGCGCCGTCCATCCGGGCGGCTTCCAGGACGTCGCGCGGCATGGTGGAGAGTCCGGCGCCGATCAGCACCATCGCGAAGCCGGTCCAGATCCACAGGTAGGCGCCGATGATGGCCGGGGTGACCAGGGTCGGGCCGAGCCAGGAGACGCCGTCGAAGCGCGGGGCGAAGTTCTCGGCGGGCAGTCGCAGGGTGTACGTACCGGGATCGAGGCCGGTCAGGCGGAAGGAGCCGTCCGCCGCCGTGGTGGTACTCGCGACGGTCTCGCCGTCCCGTACCGCCTCGACCCGTAGCTTCGGCAGTCCGCTCTCGTCCGGGTCGACCTGGCCCTGCGTACCACCGCCGCCGGGCGTGAAGTCCAGGTAGGCGACGCCGGTCAGCTCGTCGCCGCCTGCCGTGCGCGAGGCCTGCGGGTACGCGGGCCTCGCCTCGGCCGGAAGGTCCTGGGGCCGTACGCCGACGAGCCCGAGGTGCACCACGGAGCCCGGGGACGCCGCGTCGGCGGTGGCGTAGGCGCCGTCCTTCTCCTTGGTCAGGCCCTGTCCGTCGCGGGCGCGGGCGGTCGGGTACGAGGAGGTGGCGCTGAAGGTGTCGTGCACGCCGACCACGGCGGCGTTCAGGACGCCCTTGTCGGGGTCCTCGTCGTAGGCGAGCCGGAAGATGATGCCGGCGGCCAGGAAGGAGACGGCCATGGGCATGAACATCAGCAGTTTGAACGCGGTGGCCCAGCGGATCTTCTCGACGAGGACCGCGAGGATCAGGCCGAGTCCGGTGAGCAGCGCCGGGGCGACGACCACCCAGATGGCGCTGTTGCGGATGGCCTTGAGCGTCGCCGGGTCGCGGAACATCCCGGTGTAGTTGTCGCCGCCGACGAAGCGGTCGCCGGAGGCGTCGAAGAAGCTCCGGCCGACCGAGAACAGCACGGGGTAGACGACGAGGGCGCCGAGCAGCAGCAGGGCGGGCAGCACGAAGGCCACGGCGATGATCCGGCCGCGCCGCCGCATCCCGCGCCGGGGGTCGGCGGCGGGTGCGGGGGCGGGCGGCTCGCTCGCGTGCCGCGCGGGTGGGGTGGTGACCGTACTCATGGCCGTCAGTCCTGGTAGGCCTTGGCGGCCGCCTGCTCCAGCTTGCGCGCGGTGCCCTTGGGGTCCGAGGGGTCGCGCAGGAAGTCCTGGAGGAGCTTCCACTCACCGGTGCCCTTGGTTCCGCCGAACGCGGCCGGTGCCTGGTCGGACATGTCGAAGCGCACCGTGTCCCCGGCGTCGATCAGGGACTTGGCGGTCTGCCGGGTGGTGTCGTCGCCGTAGGAGGCGAGGTCCAGCTTCTTGTTCGGGGAGAGGAAGCCGCCCGCTTCCGCCCAGACGGCCGCGGCCTCGGGTGTGGCGAGGAACTCCATGAGCGCCATCGCGCCCTTGGGGTTCTTGCCGTCCTTGAGGACGACCGCGGCGTCGCCGCCGCTGACGACGGGTGCCTCGCCGTCGCCCACGGCCGGGAAGGGGAAGAAGTCGGCGTCCTCGCCGATCGTCTTGCCGAACTGGTCCTTGGCGACACCGGCGACGAAGTCGCCTTCGTAGACCATGGCGGCCTTGGGGTCGGGGCCGAAGACCTTCTCGACGGAGCCGGGGAAGTCGGTGCTCAGGGCTTCCTTCTGGCCGCCCGCGACCAGTTGCTTGTCCTGGAAGAGCTCGCCGAGTGTGGTGAGCGCCTTGACCACGCTCGGGTCGGTCCACTTGATCTCGTGCTGGGCGAGCCGGTCGTAGTTGTCGGGCCCGGCCTGGGAGAGGTAGATGTTCTCGAACCAGTCGGTGAGCGTCCAGCCGTCCTGTCCGGCGACGGAGAAGGCGGCGAGGCCCGAGTCGGCGATGGTCCGGCCCGCGGTGAGCATGTCCTTGTACGTCTTGGGCGGCTTGACCCCGGCTTGTTCGATGGCGTCCGGGCTGTACCAGACGGTCGACTTGTGCGCGGCCTTGAAGTAGAGGCCGTAGAACTTGTTGTAGACCGTGCCGTAGTGCTTCCAGACGGGAGAGTAGCCGGAGTCGACGGTGTCCTCGGTCTTGGTGGAGAGCTCCGTGAGCCAGTCGTTCTTGGCGAACTGCTGGAGCACGCCGACCTGGGGGACGAGGGCGACGTCGGGGGCGTCGCCGCCTTCGACCTTGCTGCCGATGAAGGTGGAGACGTTGTCGCCGGTGGCGACGTACTGGGTCGTGGCGCCGGTCTTCTCGCTGAAGGCGTCCAGGACCTTCTGGAAGTTCTTCTGTTCGGTGCCCGACCAGGTTCCGGCCACGGTGACCTGCTGTCCGGCGAGCGACTTGCCGCCGCCCGCTGTGGGGGTGTCGCCGCCGCAGGCGGTGGCGCCGAGCGCGAGGGCGAGGGCGGTGCAGCTCGCGAGTGCGGTACGGCGTGTGGTGTGTCGTGCGGGGTGTCTTCTCATCGTCGTGGTCCCTTCGGGGGGGTGGGCGTGGCTTGTGGGTGGGAGTGGCCTGTGGGGGTGAGGGGGTGAGGCGCGGGTGGTGGTCAGGGGTTGGTGCTGTCGCTGATCCACCAGGCGGCGGTGGAGCCGGGCAGTACGGCGGCCGGGCAGGGCCCGCTGGCGAGGAGCGGGGTGCCGGAGACGGGGGCGGGGACCGGGGTGGTGCCGAAGTTGACGGCGCAGACCAGGCCGTCGCCGCGGACGAAGGCGAGCACGTCGGGTGAGGTGTCGAGCCAGCGCAGGGTGCCCTCGCCGAGCTGGGGCAGGGATGCGCGCAGTTGCAGCCCGTCGCGGTACAGGTGCCAGAAGGAGCGGGTGTCGGCGACCGCCCGGTCGGTGGCGTGCTCGGCGAACCACTGCGGCTGCGGCAGCCACGGTTTGGCGCCATCGGCGCCGGAGGTGAAGCCGAACGGCGAGGCGTGCCCGGACCAGGGCAGCGGGACGCGGCAGCCGTCACGGATGCGGGCGCGGCTTCCGGTGCGGTGGAAGATCGGGTCGGTGAGTACCTCGTCGGGCAGGTCGACGACCTCGGGCAGGCCGAGTTCCTCGCCCTGGTAGATGTACGCGGCTCCCGGCAGCGCCAGCATCAGCAGCGCGGCGGCGCGGGCGCGGGCGGTGCCCAGACCGCCCTCGGCGGCGGACTCGCCGTAGCGGGTGACGGTACGGACCTGGTCGTGGTTGTTGAGGACCCAGGTGACGGTGGAGCCGGTGCCCGCGATGTCCTGGATGGCCTCGGAGATGACCTTGCGGAAGGCGTCGGCGTCCCAGGGGGCGCCGAGGAGGTCGAAGAAGAACGCCTGGTGCAGCTCGTCGGCGCGTACGTACCGGGCGTGCTCCCGGGCGGTCGGTACGGAGACCTCTCCGACCAGCAGGCGCTCGCGGCCGTCGCGCGCGGTGTACTCCTCGCACACGGCCCGCCAGTGCCGCCATACGTCGTGCACCTCGGGCTGGTTCCAGGCCAGCGGGTTGACCGAGTCGCGGGTGCGGGCGTCGGCCTCGGGGTCCGGTGAGTCGGGCAGCTCCGGGTGTTTGAAGAGCCCGGCGGCCACGTCGATACGGAAGCCGTCGACGCCCCGGTCGAGCCAGAACCGCAGGGCGTGGTCAAAGTGGTCGCCGACCTCGGGGTTGCGCCAGTTCAGGTCGGGCTGCTCGGGCGTGAACATGTGCAGGTACCACTGGCCGGGCGTGCCGTCCGGCTCGGTGATCCGGGACCAGGCGGGGCCGCCGAACATGGCGTGCCAGTTGTTGGGCGGCAGCTCGCCGTGCGCCCCTCGGCCGTCGGCGAAGTGGAAGCGGGCGCGTGCCTCGCTGCTGGGGGCCGCGGCGAGCGCCTCGCGGAACCAGGGGTGCTCGCTGGAGCAGTGGTTGGGGACGATGTCGAGCAGCACCCTGACCCCGAGGCGACGGGCGGTCGTCATCAGCAGGTCGAACTCAGCGAGGTCACCGAAGAGCGGGTCCACCTCGCAGTAGTCGGCGACGTCGTAGCCGTGGTCGTGCTGCGGTGAGGGGTAGAACGGGCTCAGCCAGATGCCGTCGACGCCCAGCTTCTTCAGATACGGCAATCCCGCCCGGACCCCGGCGAGGTCGCCGATGCCGTCCCCGGTGCTGTCCAGGAAGCTGCGGACGTACACCTGGTAGATCACCGCGTCGCGCCACCAACGGGGCGCGTGAGGGCGTGCGAGGTCGTCGCCGACCGGGGTTGTGGACATCACCCGTGGACCTGTTTCTTCGTGACGTGCAGAGAGAACTGCGGGAGCTCGTTATGCATGCATGTTAAGTAAGCATGTCGAGAGGGTGTCAACGAGTAGGCAGGAATCCACGAATAGTTGGGGGATTATGACCCAATTTGTCCCGCACAGAGGGGCGGGCGATGAGCGTCAGGGATACCTAACATGTAACTAGAATCTGAACTGGTCGGGAGGAGCGACGCCTCAGTGCCGTCGAGCGACGGCCGCCAGCTCGCGGTCCAGCCGCCGCACCGCCGCCCGGGGCGTCAGCCGCCCGGCCAGCGCGTCATGCAGGACGGCCTGCACGACCAGGCTCACCTGGTCGTAGTGCGGGCTCTTGGGGCGCGGCGCGGCCGTGAGCACGCTCGCGCGCAGGGTCCGCAGATACGGGAACCGCGCGGCGAGCTCCGGGTCCTCGTACAGCGCGGCCCGCACCGGCGGCAGCGCCCCCTGAGTGAGGACCTGCCGCTGGGCCCGTTCGCTGGTGAGGTACGTGATCAGCTCGGTGGCCGTCTCCGGGTGCTGGGCCCGGGCGCTGACGGCGAGGTTGGAGCCCCCGAGCACGCTGGTGCCCGGCCCGTCGGGCCCCGGCAGGGAGACCGCGCCGATCTTCCCGGCCACCGGGGAATCCGGACCCGACGCGCCCACGTAGGCGTACGGCCAGTTGCGCAGGAAGAGCAGTCGGCCGTCCTGGAAGGCCTGCCGGGACTCCTCCTCCTTGTACGTCAGCGCCGCTTCGGGAATCCAGCCGTCCCGCACGCCGCGGGCGAGGAACCCGATGCCCTCGCGGGCCGCGGCGGAGTCCACGGTGACCCGCTCGCCCTCGGCCTCCAGGACCGTGCCGCCCGCAGAGTGGACCGCCTCGACCGCGTTGACCGTGAGGCCCTCGTACGGCAGGAACTGGCCCGCGTACCCGTCGAGCCCGTACTTCGGCGCGATCGTGCTCGCCTGCCGCTCCAGCTCCGCCCAGGTACGCGGCGGCCGCTCGCCCTCACGGTCGAGGAGATCCTTGCGGTACAGGAGCATCCCGGCATTGGTCACGTAAGGCACCGCGTAGAGCGATCCGCGGTACGTCGCCGTGTCGACCACCGGCGGCAGGAAGCTGTCCAGCGGGAAGCGGTCGCGCTCCAGCGGGGCGATCCAGCCCGCAGCGGCGAACTCCGAGGTCCAGGCGACATCGATGTTGAGCACATCGAACCGGCCGGTGCCCGAGCGCAGATCGGTGGCCATCTGCTCATGGGTCTCGTCGGGGGAGTCCGGCAGCTCCACGAGCGTGACCGGCTCATCAGGGTGGGTACGGTTCCAGTCGTCGAGCAGCGGTCCGAGATAGCCGGTGAGGTCTCCCCCGGTCGCCAGGGTGACCGGGCCCCGCCCGTCTCCTCGCGCGCTGTCAGCGGGGACACCGGAGGCGACATGGCCGGTCAGGACCACCACGGCGACCAGGAGCCCCCTACCGGCGGCGCGTATCCACCGCATAGGTTCCTCCCTGTGCACCGTCGCCCAGCACCCTCGCTGGACATCACGGGCCATGTATACCTGTTAGGCATGGGCGATACTAGAGCCTCCATCACACGAGGCCACGGGGAGGAGAGCACGCGTGCGCCTGCCCCTCCTGGCACTGCTGGCTCGCGGCCCGGCCCACGGCTACGAGCTCAAGCAGGACCTTGAGCAACTGCTGGGTGCCGCGTACCCTCAGCCGAACGTCGGCCAGATCTATGTGACACTCAGCCGACTGGAGAAGTCAGGGCTGATCGAGGGCGAGGAAGTCGCCCAGTCGACCCGGCCCAACAAGAAGATCTACCGCCTCACCGACGCCGGGCACGAGGCCCTGCTCGCCTGGTACGAGGACACGGCGGACGAGCCCCGCGTGCGGGACGAGTTCTTTATGAAGCTGGCCCTCGCGCAACACACCGGCCTCGCCGACCAGGTCACCCTGATCAACAAACAGCGGCGGCAGTATCTGAACACCATGCGCGGTCTGTCGAAGCTGGCCGGGGCCGAGAACCGGGACAACCGCATCGCCCACCTGCTGATCGAGGGCGCCATGCTGCATCTCCAGGCCGATCTCGACTGGCTGGAGCGCTGCCAGGAGGAGCTGGAAGGACCGGAATGAACGCCTCGCCCCCCACCGATCCCGCTCCCCCTGCCCTGCTGCGCGCCGACGGCCTGGTCAAGACCCACTACGGCGAGGGCGCCCCGGTCCACGCCGTGCGGGGCGTCGACCTGACCGTACGGCCGGGCGAGTTCGTAGCCATCACCGGCCCCTCAGGCGCGGGCAAGTCGACCCTGCTGCATCTGCTCGGTGGGCTACAGCGGCCGGACAGCGGCAGCGTCTGGCTGGACGGCGAGAGCACCGACTCCTACAGCGAGGCGCGCTGGGCCACCACGCGCAGGCGCAGCATCGGCATCGTCTTCCAGTTCTTCAACCTGGTCTCCAACCTGTCAGTCGCCGACAACGTCGAACTGCCCGCGCTGCTCGCCGGGACCACCGCGAAGCAGGCCCGCGCCGAGCGCGAGAAGCTGCTGGCCGAGCTGGGCCTGGCGGGCAAGGAGCGCAGCATGCCCGGTGAGCTGTCCGGCGGCGAGCAGCAGCGGGTCGCGCTGGCCCGGGCGCTGGTCAACGGCCCCGGGCTGCTGCTGGCCGACGAGCCCGCGGGCAGTCTGGACAGTAAGGGGACCCGGGAGGTGATCCGGCTGCTGTCCCGCTTCCACCAGCAGGGGCAGGCGATTGTGCTGGTCACGCATGACGCGCGGCTGGCGAGCGGCGCGGACCGGGTGATCAGCTTCTTCGACGGGCGGATCGTCCACGACGCCGAGCTGGGCGGCACGCCGCCACGTCGCGACGCTGGCATATCCGACGTACTAGAGCTGACGGACTGACCGTGCGGGCATCCCTGCGCTGGGCGCATGCCGATCTGCGCCGCCACCGCGGCGAGGCGCTGTTCATCGTGCTGGCCACCGCGGGGATTGTCTGCTCGCTGCTGCTGGCCACGGCCCTGTTCGGCTACGCGACCAACCCCTGGCAGCGGGTCTTCACCCAGTCTCAGGGCGCCCATGTGTGGCTGCACACCGGACCGTCCGCCGACGCGGAGCGGCTGACCTCGCTGGACGGCGTCGAGTCGGCCTCGGGTCCGTACCGCACCGCCGTCACCACCGTCGAGTCTCGCGGCGCCCGTGCCGCGGTCGAACTGCGCGGCGCCGACGGCGAACCGCCCGCGACCGGGCGTCCGGTGCTCGCGTCCGGCCGGTGGCTGGACCCCGCTGTCCCCGAGGGTGTCGTACTGGAGAGCGGCCTGGCCCAGGCCCTGTGGGCGGAGCCCGGTGACAGCCTGTCGCTGCCCGGCACCGGGCGGACCCTCACCGTACTGGGCGTCGCCGACAGCGCCGAGTCCCGCTACGAGCCCGGCAGACGGAACGGCACGGTCTGGGCGCTGCCGCCCGCCGTACGAGAGACCGAAGGGCGGGCGGGTCAGGTCATCGGGCTGCGGCTCGCCGACCCCGACGACACGGACTACGCGGTGCAGCGCGCCGTCACCACGCTCGGCGCCGGTGCGGTCACCCAGGTCTCGCACTGGCAGCAGGCGCGCGCCGACGCGCAGGGCGACAACCGGCTGCTCGGCCAGGTGATCGGGCTGTTCGGTCTGGGCGCGCTGGTCGCCGCCGCGCTCGCCGTGTACGGGGCGATCGGCACCCGGGTCCGCGGTCATCTCCGGGACATCTCGGTCCTGAAGGCCATGGGGTTCACGCCCGGCCAGGTGGTGCGGATCTTCCTGGTCCAGCATCTGGTGTTCGCCCTGCTGGGCGCGGTGGCCGCGGCGGTACTGGTCCAGGCGCTCGGTACCCGGGTGCCGGGGCGCCTGGGCGACGCGGTGGGGGTGTGGCAGGGGCTCCCGGGGTACTCGGCCTCGCTGCTGGGGGTGCCGGTGGCGGTGGTGCTGTTCATCGGCGCCACGACGGCGCTCGCCGCGTGGCGCGCGGGCCGTGTGCCGCCCGTTCCGGTCCTGCGGGCCGCTACGGCTCCGGCGGGGCCGTTGTCGGGTGTGGCGCGTCAGGCGCTCGGGATGCGGCTGCCGCCCGCGTTGGTGCTGGGCTGGCACAAGGCCTTCGCCCGTCGGTCACGCCCGCTGGCCGCGATCGCCCGGCTCACGCTGCCGATGCTGCTGATCACCGTGGCGCTGAGCGCGTGGACGACCATCGACCGCTTCCACCGCGAGCCCGAGCAGCTCGGCCTCGCCGCGGCTCTCTCGGTCCGCACCGGCGAGGATCTGGGCGACCGCGAGGCACGCGCCCTGCTCGCCGGAAACGACCAGGTCAGCGCCGTCCATCCGGGCGTCCAGGTGGCGGCCCTGGTCCCTGGCCAGACCGGCACGGTCGCGCTGCGCGGTCTGGGCACCCGGCAGGACCCGTATCCCTTCTCGCTGGCTGAGGGGCGCCCGGCGCGCGGGCCTGATGAGGCGGTCGCCGGGCAGGGGCTGCTCGATCTGCTGAACATCCGGGTCGGCGACTGGGTGCGGGTCACGGTGGGCGGGCGCCCGCAGATCCTGCATATCGTCGGCCGCAGCATCGAGCCGGAGAACGGCGGCCGGACCATCTCCACCTCGCTGGACACCTTGCGCGAGAACGACGCCCAGCTGCGGCCCACCCTCTACCAGCTGGAGCTGCGCTCCGGGGCGGACCCGCGCGCGGTCGGCGCCGAGCTGACCGAAGCCACGCGGGGGCGGCTTGACGTTCATCCGGTGACCAATCCGGCCGATGGCCTGTCGCCGTTGCGCGGGGTGGTCATCGGACTGATCGCCGTACTGTCGCTGATCGCCCTGATCGAGCTGCTGACCGTGGTCGGCGCCACCGTGCGCGAGAGCGAGCGGGATCTGCTGGCGCTCAAGGCGATCGGCCTGTCCCCACGGCAGATCACGGCGATCACCGTGGTGGCGACCGGCTGTACAGCACTGGCCGCCACCGTCGCCGGTATGGCACTCGGGGTGCCGCTGGCCCGCTGGCTGATCGACTCCCAGGGAGCGTCGAGCGGGATCGGTGCCGGTGTCGCCCAGACGCCGTCCCTCACCCATCTCCTGCTGTTCGGCGCGACCGTCGTGGTGGGCGCGGCCGCGGTCGCCACCCTGCCCGCCGCACGGGCCGCCCGGCGACGCCTCGCGGACACCCTCAGCGCTGTCGCCTGACCTCCACCACGGGGGGTCAGGCGACAGCGCCCCAGGGGTCAACGTCCGCGCAGCTCGCGGTACTTGGCGACCAGCGCCCGAGAGGACGCGTCCAGTCCCGGGACCTCGGCGCCTTCGGTGAGCGCGGGTTCGACCCGCTTGGCGAGCACCTTGCCCAGCTCGACGCCCCACTGGTCGAAGGAGTCGATGTTCCAGATGGCGCCCTGGACGAACACCTTGTGCTCATAGAGCGCGATCAGCTGCCCCAGCACCGAGGGGGTGAGCTCGCGCGCCAGGATCGTCGTCGTGGGGTGGTCGCCCCGGAACGTCTTGTGCGCGACCAGCTCCTCGGGCACGCCCTCGGCGCGTACCTCGTCCGCGGTCTTACCGAAGGCGAGCGCCTGGGTCTGGGCGAAGAAGTTGGCCATCAGCAGATCGTGCTGGGCGACCAGGCCCGGCGGCAGATCGGCGACCGGCTCGGCGAAGCCGATGAAGTCGGCCGGGATGACCTTCGTCCCCTGGTGGATCAACTGGTAGTAGGCGTGCTGCCCGTTGGTGCCCGGCGTACCCCACACCACGGGGCCCGTCTGCCAGTCCACCGGGTTGCCGTCCCGGTCCACGGACTTGCCGTTGGACTCCATGTCCAGCTGCTGCAGATAGGCGGTGAACTTGGACAGGTAGTGCGAGTACGGCAGCACGGCATGCGACTGCGCGTCATGGAAGGCGCCGTACCAGACGCCCAACAGGCCGAGCAGCAGCGGCGCGTTCTCCTCGGCGGGGGCGGTACGGAAGTGCTCGTCGACCAGATGGAAGCCGTCGAGCATCTCGCGGAAGCGGTCCGGGCCGATGGCGATCATCAGCGACAGGCCGATCGCCGAGTCATACGAGTAGCGGCCGCCGACCCAGTCCCAGAACTCGAACATGTTGGCCGTGTCGATACCGAAGTCGGAGACCTTCTCGGCGTTGGTCGACAGCGCCACGAAGTGCTTGGCCACGGCCGACTGATCCGCCCCGAGCCCGGTCAGCAGCCAGTTCCTGGCCGAGGTGGCGTTGGTGATCGTCTCGATCGTCGTGAAGGTCTTGGAGGCGACGATGAACAGCGTCTCGGCCGGGTCCAGGTCCCTGACGGCCTCGTGCAGGTCGGCGCCGTCGATGTTCGACACGAAGCGGAACGTCAGATCGCGCGCGCTGTAGGAGCGCAGCACCTCGTACGCCATGGCCGGGCCCAGGTCCGAGCCGCCGATGCCGATGTTGACGATGTTGGTGATCGGCTTGCCCGTGTGGCCGGTCCACTCGCCCGCGCGGACACGCCGCGCGAACGCGCCCATCGCGTCGAGCACGGCGTGCACTCCGGGCACCACGTTGACGCCGTCGGTCTCGATGACCGCGTCCCGCGGGGCGCGCAGCGCGGTGTGCAGGACGGCGCGGTCCTCGGTCGTGTTGATCTTGTCGCCGCGGAACATCGCGTCCCGCAGCCCGAACACGTCCGTCGCCGCGGCCAGTTCCCGCAGCAGCGTCAGGGTCTCGCCGGTCACCAGGTGCTTGGAGTAGTCGATGTGCAGGTCACCGACCTGGAGCGTGAGGTCGGCGGCGCGGTGCGGCTCGGCGTCGAACAGCTCGCGCAGCCCGGTGTCCCCCAACTGCTCCCGGTGCTTGCCCAGCGCCGTCCACTCAGCCATCTGATTGAGCCTGGTACCTGTGGTCATCTCGTCCGTCAGCCTTCTCTCCATGCGTACCTGCCCCGCTGCCCTCCCAACCTAATTGATCAGGAGCTGCCCCGAGCCGCCTGTCCCCCGTCTCTCAGCGCGGGCGTCGTCCTCGCGCTGGCGTTGAGCAGGCAAAACAATCCGGCCGGGCACCCGAAGGTGTCCGGCCGGACGTCATGATCTAGATCTCGCCCCGCAGTTTCGCTAGGGCCTCGGCGAGGATCGCCTCGCCGTCCGCGTCGCTGCGCCGCTCACGCACATAGGCGAGGTGGGTCTTGTAGGGCTCGGTGCGCGGCGGGTCCGGGGGGTTGTCCCGGTCCTGGCCCGCCGGGAATCCGCAGCGGGGGCAGTCCCAGGTGTCGGGGACCTGCGCGTCGCTGGCGAAGCTCGGCTGCGTCTCGTGCCCGTTCGAGCACCAGAAGGAGATGCGTAGGCGCGGCGCGGACTCGCCCCGCTCGGCCTCGCCCATCGGCCCCGCTCCGACCCGGCTTCCACGGATCGCGTTGCCACTTGCCACGGTCGTAACTCCCTGCGTAACGGTGCTGCACGGCGTCCAACGGCGGCTCCGCCGCGGTGCCTCAGTCTACGTAAGGCCCAACGCGCGTCCAGGGATTGGAGTTACCACCTCACCCGCGAGACGCACGCCCATGATAAGGCCGGGCGTGCGACCCGTACGGCAGGAAGCGTCAGCTGTCCAGCTTCATCAGCAGACCAAGCACGACAATGCAGGCAAACCACACCAGACCGATCACGATCGTGATCCGGTCCAGGTTGCGCTCGGCGACCGAGGAACCACCGACGGAAGACTGCATTCCGCCTCCGAACATGTCGGAGAGGCCGCCGCCCTTCCCCTTGTGCATCAGCACCAGCAGCATCAGCAGCAGGCTGAAGACGATCAGGGCGATCGAGAACCCCATAACCACGGCTGGACCAACTTCCTCGGAGCTATTCGGACTGAGTGATCGGACTGAGTACAACGCGGGGGCCGCGGCTCCGCGAAGAAGCCCCGGCCCCCGCAAGGGTACGACGTATCGCCGCTAGCGCATACTCACTGGTCGCGGAAGCGGACGATCTTGACGAACTCGTCGGCGTCCAGGGCCGCGCCACCGATCAGCGCGCCATCCACATCGGGCTGCGCCATGATCGCGGCGACGTTGCCGGACTTGACCGAGCCGCCGTACTGGATGCGGACCTTGTCGGCCAGCTCCTGCGAGTACAGCTCGGCGAGGCGGGCGCGGATCGCGCCGCAGACCTCCTGGGCGTCCTCGGGGGTCGCGACCTCGCCGGTGCCGATGGCCCACACCGGCTCGTAGGCGATCACGATGGACTCGGCCTGCTCGGCCGGGATGTCCTTGAGGGCGCCGTCGAGCTGGTTCAGCGTGTACGCGACCTGCTGGCCCGCCTTGCGGACGTCCAGGCCTTCGCCGACGCACAGGATCGGGGTCAGGCCGTGCTTGTAGGCGGCCTTGACCTTGGCGTTGCAGATCTCTTCGTTCTCGCCGTGGTACTGCCTGCGCTCCGAGTGACCGATGGCCACGTAGGTGCACTTCAGCTTGGCCAGCATCGGGCCCGCGATCTCGCCGGTGTACGCACCGGAGTCGTGGGCCGAGATGTCCTGGGCGCCGTACTTGATCTTGAGCTTGTCGCCGTCGACCAGCGTCTGTACAGAGCGCAGGTCGGTGAAGGGCGGCAGGACGGCGACCTCTACGGCCTCGTAGTCCTTGTCGCTGAGCGCGAAAGCGAGCTTCTGGACGTGGGCGATGGCCTCGAGGTGGTTGAGGTTCATCTTCCAGTTGCCCGCCATCAGCGGGGTGCGGGTGGTCATATGAGGGTCAGTCCTCCAGTGCGGCGAGGCCGGGGAGCGTCTTGCCCTCGAGGTACTCGAGGGAGGCGCCACCGCCGGTCGAAATGTGGCCAAAAGCATGCTCGTCAAAGCCCAGCAGGCGCACCGCCGCGGCGGAGTCGCCACCGCCGACGACCGTGAAGGCCGGGGAGTCCAGGAGCGCCTGGGCGACCGCCTTGGTGCCCTCAGCGTAGTCCGGGTGCTCGAAGACACCCATCGGGCCGTTCCAGAACACGGTCTCCGCGTCGGCGAGCTTCGACGCGTACAGCTTGCGGGTCTCGGGACCGATGTCCAGACCCTCCTGGTCGGCCGGGATCGCGTCCGCGGCGACGGTGCTCGGGTTCGCCGGGGCCTTGGTCTTCAGGTCCGGGAACTCGGTGGCGATCAGGACGTCGACGGGGAGGACGAACTCCACGCCGCGCTCCTTGGCCCGCCGCATGTACTCCTGCACCACGGGGACCTGGTCCTCCTGGAGCAGCGAGATGCCGACCTCGTGGCCCAGGGCCTTGAGGAAGGTGTACGCCATGCCGCCGCCGATCAGGATGCGGTCGGCCTTGTCCAGGAGGTGGTCGATCACACCCAGCTTGTCGGAGACCTTGGCTCCGCCGAGGACGACCGCGTACGGGCGCTTGACGTCAGCGGTGAGCTTCTTCAGGACGCCGACCTCGGTGGCGATCAGGAAGCCCGCGGCGTGCGGGAGACGCGCCGGGAGGTCGAAGACCGAGGCGTGCTTGCGGTGTACGGCTCCGAAGCCGTCACCCACGTAGACATCGGCGAGGGCCGCGAGCTGGTCCGCGAAGGCGCCGCGCTCGGCGTCGTCCTTGGACGTCTCACCGGCGTTGAAGCGCAGGTTCTCGATGACGGCGACCTGTCCGTCGGCGAGCGCGGCGACGGTGGCCTGGGCGGACTCGCCGACCGTGTCGGTCGCGAACGCCACGTCGGCGCCGAGCAGTTCACCGAGGCGCCGCGCGGCCGGGGCGAGCGAGAACGCCGGGTCCGGGGCGCCCTTGGGGCGGCCCAGGTGAGAGGCGACGATGACCCGGGCGCCGGCCTCGGCCAGCTTGGCGACCGTCGGCTGTACGGCGCGGATGCGGCCGTCGTCGGTGATGGTGGTGCCGTCCAGCGGCACGTTGAGGTCGGCGCGGACGAAGACCCGCTTGCCTGCGACCCCTTCGGCGAGAAGTTCGTCGATCGTCTTCATGGGTGTGGACTCCTTGGAAGCGTCAAACACAAGCGACAGGGCCCGGTGCGCGGCGTTGCGCTGCCCGAGCCCTGTCGCTCACATCGATATGCCTGCCTGCTCTAGCTTGTCAGAGCTGGCCGCCGACGAAGGTGGTGAGGTCGACGAGGCGGTTGGAGTAGCCCCACTCGTTGTCGTACCAGCCGATGACCTTGACGCTCTTGCCCTGGACCATGGTCAGGGAGGAGTCGAAGGTGCAGGAGGCGGGCCAGTTGACGATGTCCGACGACACGATCGGGTCCTCGGTGTACTCGAGGATGCCCTTGAGCTGACCCTCGGAGGCCTTCTGGAACGCGGCGTTGACCTCGTCCTTGGTGACCTCGCGCTCCAGCTCGATGACCAGGTCGGTCACGGAGCCGGTGGGGACCGGGACGCGCATCGCGATGCCGTCCAGCTTGCCCGCCAGCTCCGGGATGACCAGGGCGGTGGCCTTGGCGGCACCGGTGGTGGTCGGGATGATGTTCTCCGCCGCGGCGCGGGCGCGACGCAGGTCGGAGTGCGGGAAGTCCAGGATGCGCTGGTCGTTCGTGTACGCGTGGACCGTCGTCATCATGCCCTTGACGATGCCGAAGTTCTCCAGGAGAACCTTGGCCATCGGCGCCACGCAGTTGGTGGTGCAGGAGGCGTTGGAGATGACGTGGTGGCTGGCCGCGTCGTACTGGTCCTGGTTGACGCCCATCACGATCGTGATGTCCTCGTTCTTGGCCGGGGCCGAGATGAGGACCTTCTTGGCGCCACCGGCGAGGTGCTTGGCGGCGTCCTCGCGCTTGGTGAAGATGCCGGTCGACTCGATGACGATGTCGACGCCCAGCTCACCCCAGGGGATGTCGGCGGGGTTGCGCTCGGAGAGCACCTTGATGGTGTGACCGTCGACGGTGATGGTGTCTGCGGTGTGGGACACCTCGGCCTTGAGGCGGCCGAGGATGGTGTCGTACTTCAGGAGGTGCGCGGTGGTCGCGGTGTCACCCAGGTCGTTGACGGCAACGACCTCGATGTCCGCACCCTGCTCCTTGAGCGCCCGGAAGTAGTTGCGGCCGATACGACCAAAACCATTGATGCCTACGCGGATCGTCACGAACCGATCTCCTCGTTGGTACGCCGGTCTGTCCGCCGGCGAGCTGTATGGGATGTCCCCGACCGACTCCGACCCTACCTCTCCTGGGCCCTCACAGTGACATCGCGACGCTCTGTATGACGCGTCGGCGACCCGCACCCCTGACGGGAATACGGGCCGCCGGGACCGTGGTCCAGACTACGGAGAGTCAGCGCCGCAGGGAGCGCAGCGCTTTACCGATCAGTAGCTTGCGCTCCTTGCTTCCCGGGACGTGTTCGAGCCCGAAACCGAGCAGGACGCTGTTACGCGCTGTGACCGCCGCATGGGACTGGTACAGCTCGCCGGTGCTGGCCCAGTCTCCGGTGACGAGCGGGCTTCCGGGGGGTGCGGGAGCCACGTCCCAGGAGCCGAGCGCCTCCTCGAAGCCCTCCGTCTCCGCCGTCTCGCCGCCGATCACCAGCTCCGTGCTGTCCGCGAACAGGCCCCGGCCGCCGAAGGCCGGGTCGGTGACGTAGCTGAGGGCCAGCTCGACCTTCTTGCCCGCGTACGCGCTCAGGTCGAAGGACACCTGCTGCCAGCCCTGTGACGAGCCGGTGAAGCTGTTCCAGGCGCCGCTGGACCCGCCCGAGACGCAGCCGTCCGCGCTCTGCGTCAGGTAGTGGGTGAGGAAGGGGTGCCCGGCGATGAAGTAGCCCGCCTCGCACTCCACGGGCACCGCCGCCGAGGTCTTGCCGCCCTTGTCGGGCAGGGTGGTCCAGTCCTCGGAGCCCTCGGTGTGCGCTTCGAGCACCCCGTGGTCGTAGCCGGTCTCGATGTTCCAGTTCAGCGCGAGCCGCAGTTCAGGGGCGTCCGCGGCGCTCACGCCGGTCAGGTCGACGGTACGGGTCAGCCGCTGCCAGTCGCGGTCGCTGTGGGTGGCCGATGCCATGCCTTCGCCGTCGAACGGCGCGTACGGGTTGGGGAGGCTGGGGTAGGAGCCCGCGGCCTTGCCGGTGAACTGCGGGAAGTCCGCGGGCGGCAGGCTCTCGGATGTCAGCTGGTAGCGGCCCGCGCTGTCCAGCGGGTTGCCGGTGGCGTCCCCGAGCGAGGTGTTCGCCCCCGCCAGGGCTCCGGCGCCGGCGAAGCTGTCGGCGCCGGGCGCCGCGATGCGTTCGTACGCGCCGAGGTAGTACTGGGAGAAGTCGTCGGTGACCGCGCGCCCGATGGTGACATTGCCGCCGGCCCGCTCACCGGCCTGGATCAGCTTGCCGCCCTCGTTCAGGTAGGAGCGCAGGGAGAGGGTGGTGGGGCCGCTGGGCGCCGCGTCTCCGGTGTAGTGGACCACGGCCGGGAAGTGGCTCAGCACACCGAGCGGGTGCGGTGCGCCCTGGGTGGCGACGTCCCAGACGACGGTCTTACGGCCGTTGGCCCTGAGCGCGTCGACGTACTTCTGGGCGTGCTGGGCCTTGGCGCCCTCGTCGGCGATGACCAGGGTGTTCGCCCGCGCGCGCTGCTGCACCGTATAGGTGAAGTGCTCGCTGGAGACCTTGCCCTTCTTCTTGGCGTTGCCGGTGAACCAGACCTCGACCTCGGCCCCTGGTCGGGCCCTCTTGACCTTGGCCCGGTACTGGTCGAAGTAGTGGTTGTCGTCGCCGCCGAAGGTCTGGCCGCCCTTCCATGCCTTGAGCCGCGCCTTGTGCGGGCGACCGCCGTCGATCCGGTAGTTGAGCTGCTTGTTGCGCACCGACTTGCGTACGGTGACGGACACCTCCTGGTCACCGCCGCGGGCGTACGAGGAGGTGCGGGCGTACGAGGTGGCGAAGGCGTCCACCGTGAAGTCGGGGGCGTCGATGCCGACCGGCGACGCCGGCTGGTCGGGGTGCGCGGCGCTCTCGGCGACGGCCAGGGCGAAGGGGACGTTCTTGGCGACCTCTCGCTGGATCAGCTTCTCGTCGTCGGGGAAGGTGAAGATGGAGGCGCAGTCCTGGGGCTCCCAGGCGTCGTCCGGGTCCACATTGGCCGCGGTGCGGCAGGTGGACATCTCCGGGGTGAACATCATCGTGCCGTTGACGTTGCTGGCATGGCCGTCCGAGTCGCCGTTGGTGATGTAGAGCTCGGAGGACAGCTGCGGGCGGTAGCCGGGGACCGCGGGGTTCTCCGGTGTCCCGGCGAGTGCCTTGAGCAGGACGTCGTCGGGGCTCGGGGTGGCAACCTGCCAGCCGACTCCGTACAGGATCAGTTCGGCGGCCGAGTGGTAGTTGATGGCGTACTCGAAGCCGATCCGCTTCTGGAAGCGGTCCATCGCCCGGGTCTCGGGCTCGGAGAGCGGTTCCGTGCCCCGGTAGGTCTCGGAGGTCGGGTCGGCGGACGAGCCCTCGTTGTCGTAGCCCCACTTGTAGGCGAAGTTGCGGTTGAGGTCGACGCCGTCACCGGTGGTGATCTCGCCGTCGCCGTTCACGTCGCGCAGGTTCTTGCGCCACTGGCGGTCGCCGTCGGGTGCGTGGGTGAAGTCGTAGCCGTCGGGGTTGGCGCTGAGCACGAACCACAGTTCGGTGGAGTCGACCAGTTTGGTGATCCGCCGGTCCTTGCCGTAGCCGTCCAGGTAGTGGTGCATCAGACGGCGGGTCATCTCGGGCGTGATCCACTCGCGGGCGTGCTGGCTGGACAGGTACAGCACCGAGGGCTTGGACCCGTCCTTGATCTTCTTGGCCTTCTTGGAGACCTTGAGCGCCAGGATGTCCTGGCCCTGGACGGTCTTGCCGATGGAGACGACCTTGGTCAGGTCCGGGTGCGCCTGACCGGTCTTGACGATCTCCTCCTTCAGGCCGCCCTTGCCCGAGTACGGTCGGAAGACGCCGTCCCCCTGTGCCGCCAGCCTGCGCTCGGCCGTTGCGGAGACCTTGTGCTCGGCGAGGTCGACGCCTTTTTTGCGCAGTTTCTTGGCCTGGGTGTCGGTGAGATAGAGCTCCACGCGCGCGGTGCCGCGCGCGGGCGGCTGTTCGGCCAGTTCGTGGGTGTCCTGACCGGCCTTGGCGAGCAGGGGAATCTGTTCCTTGGTGATATCGGCCTCGAAGACCTTGACCGCGTCCGTGGCCTCCGTGGCCTCTCCTGCCTCGGCGGTCGGCGCCTGCCGGGCCTCGGCCAGCGGTGCGGCGACCAGTCCTCCGAGCAGAAGCGCGCCCGTGGCGAGGATCGCTCGCGCTCTTCGTCGTCTCATGAGCCCCCCTTGCAGTTGTCCGGCACGGTTGTGCACAGACGACAGGCTCATGACACAGCATGATCATGTCAACAGAGCGAACCAGACAGGGCCCCGTAATGCCGTCGGCGTCCAGATGCCTCTGGACGCCGACGGTGAAGGTGCGCGGTGTGTGCGGGTGGGGTCTGCGGTTGTACGGGTGCGGTGTGCGGTGTGCGGGCTGTCAGCCGACCATGTTGTCGGCCATCTCGTCGGAGAGGTTGCACTCCGTGCCGGGGATGCCCAGGTCCTGGGCCCGCTTGTCGGCCATGGCGAGCAGCCGCCTGATCCGCCCGGCGACCGCGTCCTTGGTCAGCGGCGGGTCGGCGAGCGCGCCCAGCTCCTCCAGCGAGGCCTGCTTGTGCTCCATCCGCAGCCTGCCCGCGGCCGCCAGATGTTCGGGTACCTCTTCGCCCAGGATCTCCAGGGCGCGCTGCACCCGGGCCCCGGCGGCGACGGCGGCCCGGGCCGAGCGGCGCAGGTTGGCGTCGTCGAAGTTGGCCAGGCGGTTGGCGGTGGCCCGGACCTCGCGGCGCATCCGCCGCTCCTCCCAGGCCAGTACGGACTCATGGGCGCCGAGCCGGGTCAGCAGCGCCCCGATCGCGTCGCCGTCCCGGACCACGACCCGGTCCACGCCGCGCACCTCGCGGGCCTTGGCCGCGATGGACAGCCGACGTGCAGCGCCGACCAGCGCGAGGGCGGCCTCCGGGCCCGGGCAGGTCACCTCCAGGGAGGAGGAGCGGCCCGGCTCGGTCAGCGAGCCGTGGGCCAGGAACGCGCCACGCCAGGCGGCCTCGGCGTCACAGGTGGCGCCCGAGACGACCTGCGGCGGCAGGCCCCTGATCGGGCGTCCGCGGCCGTCGACCAGGCCCGTCTGACGCGCCAGCTGGTCGCCGCCCGCCACCACCCGGACCACGTAGCGAGAGCCCCGGCGCAGCCCGCCCGCGGCCATCACCATCAGCTCGGAGCTGTGCCCGAAGATCTCCAGGATGTCCTTCTTGAGCCGCCGTGCCGCCATCGCGGTATCCAGCTCCGCCTCGATCACAATGCGGCCGCTGACCAGGTGCAGCCCGCCCGCGAACCGAAGAATCGCCGAGACCTCTGCCTTTCTGCAGCAGGTCCGGGTGACGGGGAGCCGGGAGACTTCGTCCTTCACCGCTGCCGTCATCGCCATGGGCCGATCCTTCCATGCATCCGAAAAATACGGTCGTACGCGGTGGCCAACAGCTCCGGGTCGTGCTTCGGGGAACCGTCGAGCGCGGCGACCGGCGCCAGCTCGACCGTGGCCCCGAGCCGCTTGGCGGCATCGCTCAGAGACTCCGGGTCGCGCACGGCGGCCTGATCGGCCAGCACCACGTCCAGGGCGAGTTTAGGGGCGTGTCGGGCCAAAACCTCCAAATGACGCTGCGGTGAGAAGCCTTCTGTTTCTCCGGGTTGCGGCGCGAGGTTCAGTGAGAGGACCCGGCGGGCCTTCGTCTCCATCAGCGCGTCGAGCAGTTCGGGCACCAGAAGGTGCGGAATCACCGAGGAGAACCAGGAGCCGGGGCCGAGGACCACCCAGTCGGCGTCGAGCACCGCCGCGACGGCCTCCGGGACCGCCGGTGGGTCGGGCGGGACGAGATGGACAGACTGCACCTCGCCCGGAGTGAGCGCCACCGTCGCCTGGCCGCGCACGGTGTCGACGTCCGACGGACGCTCCGGGTCGTGTCCGCGGACCAGCGCCTGGAGCTCCAGTGGTACGGCCGACATCGGCAGCACGCGGCCCTGCGCTCCCAGCAGCTTGCCCACCAGGTCGAGGGCCTGCACATGGTCGCCCAGCTGCTCCCAGAGGGCGACGATCAGCAGATTGCCGACCGCGTGCTCGTGCAGTTCGCCCTGGGACTGGAAGCGGTGCTGGATCACCCGGGCCCAGGTCTGCCCCCAGTCGTCGTCACCGCAGAGCGCGGCCAGGGCCTTACGCAGGTCGCCGGGCGGGAGTACGCCCAGTTCGTCGCGGAGACGGCCGCTGGAGCCGCCGTCGTCGGCGACCGTGACCACGGCGGTGAGGTCGCCGGTGATGCGGCGCAGCGACGCCAGGGACGCGGACAGGCCCATCCCCCCGCCGAGCGCCACGACCTTGGGCTGGGCGCTCCGCTTGCGGCTCAGGCGGTTCAGCCGCAGAGAACGATTCACTCGCGCCCCAGATCCCGGTGGACGATGACGGTCTCCACGCCCTCGGATGCGAGGCGGGCGGCGAGCTTCTCGGACATGGCGACGGAACGGTGCTTGCCGCCGGTGCAGCCGACGGCGATGGTCACATAGCGCTTGCCCTCGCGGCGGTAGCCGGTGGCGATGAGCTGGAGCAGCTCGGCGTACTGGTTGAGGAATTCCTTGGCGCCCGGCTGGTCGAAGACATAGCCCGAGACCTCTTCGTTCAGGCCGGTGAAGGGGCGCAGCTCGGGGACCCAGTGCGGGTTGGGCAGGAAGCGGCAGTCGACGACCAGGTCGGCGTCGACGGGCAGGCCGTACTTGTAGCCGAAGGACATCACGGTGGCCCGCAGCTCGGGCTCCTCGTCCCCCGCGAACTGGGCGTCCAGCTTGGCGCGCAGCTCGTGGACGTTGAGGCTGGAGGTGTCGATCACCAGGTCGGCGTCACCGCGCAGCTCGCGCAGCAGCTCACGCTCGGCGGCGATACCGTCGGTGATCCGGCCGTCACCCTGTAGGGGGTGCGGGCGGCGCACCGACTCGAAACGCTGCACCAGGGCGTTGTCGGAGGACTCCAGGAACACGATCCGCCGGGTGACGTTCTTGGCCTGGAGGTCGGCCAGCGACTCGCGGAGATTGTCGAAGAAGCGGCGGCCGCGTACGTCGACGACGACGGCGATCCGCGCGACATTGCCCTGCGAGCGGGCCCCGAGCTCCACCATCGTGGGGATCAGCGCGGGCGGCAGGTTGTCGACGACGAACCAGCCGAGGTCCTCCAGACACTTGGCGGCCGTGGACCGGCCGGCCCCGGACATACCGGAGATGATCACCAGCTCGGGGATGGGTGCCTCGCCGGCCTCGATGGTCGTGCCCGTACTCACCTGTGCTCCGCCTTCATCGTGCTCGGTCATGATTACTGCCCCCGTTCGTCCGAGGACGCCGTGGCCCCGTCGGCCGTGGTCACCTCGTCTTCTCTCTCTTCAATGATCTCTCCGGTCGCGGTATTCACCGCGGGAGCGGCGGGTGCCGCGTTCGCGAGGGCCACGGCAATGGTCTCAGCCGTCTTGCGTCCTATGCCGGGCACCTCGCACATCTGGTCGATGGTGGCGGATCGCAGCTTCTTGACCGAACCGAAGTGCTTGATCAACGCCTGTTTACGGGAGTCGCCCAGGCCGGGGACGTCGTCCAGCGGGCCCGCCCGGAAGCGCTTGGCCCGCTTGGTCCGCTGGTAGCTGATGGCGAACCGGTGGGCTTCGTCACGTACCCGCATCAGGAGATACAGGCCCTCGCCGTTGCGCGGCAGGACCACCGGGTCGCTTTCGCCGGGCAGCCAGACCTCCTCCAGGCGCTTGGCGAGGCCGCAGACGGCGACGTCGTCGATGCCCAGCTCGTCCAGGGCCCGCTGGGCGGCGGCGACCTGCGGCTGTCCGCCGTCCACGACGATCAGCTGGGGTGGGTAGGCGAACTTCTTCGGCCTGCCGTCGTCGTCCCTCGCTTCCTGGGCGGCCTGGCTCCCCGGGGCCGCCTGGCTCCCTGAGGCCGCCTGGCTCCCTGAGGCGGCGTCTCGGACGACCTGGTCGCCGTTCGCCCCCTGGGACCACTCCCCCGTCCGCTCCTTCTCGGCGAGGTAGCGCTTGAAGCGGCGGGCGATCACCTCGTACATCGAGCGGACGTCGTCCTGCCCCTCGAAGCTCTTGATCTGGAAGCGTCGATACTCGCTCTTGCGAGCCAGGCCGTCCTCGAAGACGACCATGGAGGCCACCACGTCGTCGCCCTGGAGGTGGGAGATGTCGAAGCACTCGATGCGCAGGGGTGCGCTGTCCAGGTCGAGCGCGGCGGCGATCTCCTCCAGGGCGCGGGAGCGGGTGGTCAGGTCGGAGGCGCGCTTGGTCTTGTGCAAGGCGAGTGCCTGCTGGGCGTTGCGCTGCACGGTCTCCATCAGGGCGCGCTTGTCGCCGCGCTGCGGGACACGCAGGCTGACGTGCGAGCCGCGGTGCTGGGTGAGCCACTCCTGGAGTGGGGCCACCGGGTCCGGCAGCGCGGGGACGAGCACCTCCTTGGGGACCGCGTCGCCCGTCTCCTCGCCGTACAGCTGCTGTAGCGCGTGCTCGACCAGGTCGGCCGATGTGAGCGCCTCGACCCGGTCGGTGACCCAGCCGCGCTGGCCGCGCACCCGGCCGCCCCGTACGTGGAAGATCTGTACGGCGGCCTCGAGCTCGTCCTCGGCGAGGGCGATCAGGTCGGCGTCGGTGGCGTCGGCGAGGACGACGGCACTCTTCTCCATGGCGCGCTTGAGCGCCCCGATGTCGTCACGGAGCCGACCCGCTCGCTCGTACTCCAGCTCGTCGGCGGCCGCCGCCATCTCCTTCTCCAGGCGGCGGATGTACGTCCCGGTGCGCCCGGCCATGAAGTCGCAGAATTCCTCGGCCAGTTCGCGGTGGTCGTCGGGCTCGATCCGGCCTACGCACGGGGCTGAGCACTTGCCGATGTAGCCGAGCAGGCAGGGGCGGCCGGTGCGGGCGGCGTTCTTGAAGACCCCGGCCGAGCAGGTACGGACCGGGAACACGCGGAGCAGCAGGTCGACGGTGTCACGGATGGCCCAGGCGTGGCCGTAGGGACCGAAGTAGCGCACGCCCTTCTTCTTGGCGCCGCGCATCACCTGGACGCGGGGGAACTCCTCGTTCATCGTCACCGCGAGATACGGATAGCTCTTGTCGTCGCGGTACTTGACGTTGAACCGGGGGTCGTACTCCTTGATCCAGGTGTATTCGAGCTGGAGCGCCTCGACTTCGGTGGAGACCACCGTCCACTCGACGGACGCTGCCGTGGTGACCATCGAGCGAGTGCGCTGGTGCAGGTTGGCCAGGTCCTGGAAGTAGCTGGCGAGCCGTTGGCGCAGGCTCTTCGCCTTCCCGACGTAGATCACCCGGCGGTGCTCGTCGCGGAATTTGTAGACGCCCGGGGAGTCGGGGATCTGTCCCGGCTTGGGGCGGTAGCTGGAGGGGTCGGCCATGTCAGACAGCCTACTTGCGGCCACTGACAGCAGTGGATCAGATTCGGCCCCGCCCCTTCAGGCGACAAGCCACCGACGGGCTGCCGAGAAGGGGCGGGGCCGGATCTGGGATGTGCGCTAGTTACGACGCGCGCGTAGTGCGCGCGCCGTGGCCAGGGCGAGGACCGCGGCGGCGCCGAGTCCGGCCGCCGTGGTCGCGACGGTCACCGCGGGGTCGGTGGCGTTCGCCGCCGTGGCCGGGGCGGGCGGCTGCGGGGCGTATCCGCCCGCCTTGCCGGACTTGGCGTACCCGGAGCCGGGCAGCTTGTCGCCGTACGCCTTCGCCACGCGCTTCTGGTAGGCGGCGAGTGTGGTCCCGCGCGTGCCGATGGCGCGTACCGCGTCCTTGTCGAGCGGCAGCACCCGCTGACCGCGCTGCACGTACCAGGCGTCGATCTGCGGCTCCCGGAAGACGGTCCCGCCAGGGAGCTTGTCGGCGCCCACGCGCGCGTAGCGCGTCTCGTCGTCGCCAGAGGCGATGTTGACCACCTCCCAGCGATCGCCCCGTTCGACGGTCCACAGCGAGGCCTTGCGCCCGTCGGACGCGACCGCCTCACTCGCCAGGAACTCCAGGCGGGCGATCGGCGCGCCCTTCTCGCCCGCGACGAACTCCGGCGAGAGGTGGTACACGGGCACGGCGCCGCCCTGAACGCGCGGAGCGGCCGCCGCCTTGCTGACGGCGTCTTCGCTGGCGCCGCCTTCACTGACGCCGCCTTCACTGACGCCGCCTTCGCTGACGGCGCCCTCACGAGCGAAGAACCGGCTGACGGTGCCCAGCGCCTCCGGCGCGGTGGCCGCCTCGTGGGCCGCGCTGCGGGAAGCGGCGGAGGGGGCCACGGGGGCGGCCGGGTCACTGTCCGCGGCGGCCCCCGGTGCCCCGAGGCCGAGCAGGAGTGCGGCGGCCGTACCGGTGACGGCGGCCTGTGCGAGGTGTCGGGTCACGGTCCTCACGCCCCGATCCGGTAGAGCGAGTGGGTCCAGGAGAACGTGCCGTTGTTCACGTACCAGCCGTGCGAGGCCCAGTTGTAGCGGCTGCTCGAGGGCCAGGGGTCGCCCCAGTAGACCCAGTTGCTGGCCGTGTCGTAGCCGTAGATGACATGCATGTGGCCGCCGCCGCCCGACCACTGGATACGGGTCTCCACCGGCCGGTTGCCGTTGATCTCGGACTGCACGGTGGAGTAGCGCAGCCAGCCGTTCACGTAGGAGCCGGAGTTGACGCCGGCCCAGCGCAGTCCTCTCTGGACGTTACCGAGGGTGGCCTGCCAGTTGGGGCAGTCCGGGCCCTGTCGGCGGTTGAAGGCGGCGTTGCAGAACTGGTTCTGCGAGTAGTTTCTGCCGAACCAGGCGGCGATGGTGTTGCCGCCCGCGCCCCAGCACCAGTTGGACTTCTGCTGCGCCTGCATCGTGATGTTCAGACGCTTGGTGGCGAGGGCGCTGGGGGCGTCCCGCACGGTGTCCCCGGCGGGGCTGACAGCGGAGGCGGGGGCGAATGCGGAGAGAGGTGTGGGGGCGGGGGCAGGGGCGGCGGTCGCGGTGGCCGTCGGTACGGCGATGAGTGCCGCGGTGGCGACGGCGGCCGCGGACAGCAGCCGTCTCTTTCGGTTGCGCATCGCGTTCCTCCCGAAGAGGTGGGGGTGGAGGAGCGCGTCCGGACGCTGCGAGCAGCATCAGGGCCTTGTCGCGTTCAGGTCAACACGCTTCAATGCGGGATGACCCGGCGTGTGAACGGCGGGATACGGGTGTGGACGCGGCCTCGTACGCCACCAGGAATCCCGCTCTCACCGGCGGGAACCGGCCGCACGGCCGCGTGAATGTTCACAGAGAGGACCGCCGCGATGGCTGAGGGGGCACCCCACCTGGACGAGGTGCTGCGCACCGGCCCCTTCCATGTGGCGCTGCGTGCGGCGATCAGCGTACGCGGCCTTCCGCTGCACCGGGTCAGGCACCATCTCGCGGCCCAGGGCGTCACCATCGGGGTGACCAGCCTGAGTTACTGGCAGCAGGGAGCACGGCGCCCGCAGCACCCCGAGTCGCTGCGGGCGGTGCGGGCCCTGGAGCAGGTGCTACGGCTGCCCGCCGACTCGCTGCTACGGCTGCTGACGCGGGAAGGCGACGCCGTGGCGGAGCGCCCCGCGACCCGCTCGTACCGCTCGCTGCTGGAGGTCTCCGGGCCGCTGGAGATCCTGCTCGGGGAACTGGACCTACCGCTCGACGGCGGGCTGCACACGGTCGGTCACCACGAGCGGGTACGGATCGGCGCGGGCCGTGAACTGCTGGGCCGCGATTCGCAGCACGTCGTACGGGCGCACCGCGACGGAGTGGACCGGTACGTGGCCATCCACCACGGCGACCCGGGCTGCGCCCCGGAGCGGGTGCGGGTGCACGCCCTGGAGAACTGCCGTACGGGGCGGCTGCGCTGGCACCGGGCGTCGGGGGTGATGATCGCCGAGCTGCTGTTCGACGCCCGGCTGCGGGCCGGGGACACCTACGTCTTCCAGTACGCCTTCGAGGACGGCACGGGCGGGCCGAGCACGGAGTACGTCCGCGGGTTCAGCTTCAGTGGCGGGCAGTACGTCCTCCAGGTGCGGTTCGCCGACGCGGCCCTGCCGGTGCGCTGTCGCCGGTTCACCCGGCGCTCGGCGACCGCGCCGCGCGGCGCGGTCCAGGACCTCACGCCGAGCGGGCGCCATCGGTCGGTGCATCTGGTGGAGCCCCGGGTGCGCACGGGGCTCGTGGGGATCAGCTGGGACTGGGGGTGATCGTCAGGGCCTTTGGCGCAGCCTGTGGCACACGGGCGGTCAGGCGGGCGGGCCCGCGATCAGGTTGCCGTTCTCCGTCGTGAGCGGCACCTCGGGCAGTGGCACGGTCGCCGGGCCCTTGAGTGCCTTGCCGGTGGTCACGTCGAACCTGCTGCCGTGGCAAGGGCAGTTGGCCTCGTTGTCCACGACCTCGTCCAGGGCGCAGCCCGCGTGGGTGCACTGGGCGCTGAAGGCCTTGTACTGCTGCCCGTCGGCGGAGCGGCAGACCACCAGGCGCTGGTCACGGTAGAGCCGGGCGCCGCCCGCCGGGACCACCTCGGCCTCGCCCAGGTGTACGGGGGCGGTGGGGACGGGGTTCTGCGCATGCCCCAGCTTCGACTCGGTCGAGCAGGCCGCCGCGCCGAGGCCCGCCGCTCCCGCGAGGGCGGCGCCTTTCAGCACGGTGCGACGGGCGGCGGGCTGGCCGGGCATGGGGGCTCCACGGGGCAGGGGGGTGGTGACGCACCCGACGATACCGGCACAGATCACGGGCCCTGACGCCGGGCTCGGTCTGCCTGGTCAGCTCGGTTTCCGTAGCGCGCCCAGGGGTTCCCTGTGGTTTCCGTGGGGCGCTCTGCGGTGTCAGGGCGCCCTGTGGTGTCAGTAGGGCGCCCTGCGTGCCTCGATGTGCTTCCGCAGCAGCTCCGTGTCCTGGTCCGTCCAGCCCTTCGGCGGCAGTACGGCGGCCCAGCCGTTCACCGACCCGGCTCCGTACCGGTGACCGTGCGGCGCGTCCACTCCGTACGAGACGGCCATGTCCACGGTCGTCTGCCAGAAAGCGACGAACGGGAACCAGTTGATCTCGGGCGTGACGTCGGGCCCCAGCGGCTGGTTCATCCACTCGGGGCGCTGGAAGAGCAGGTCGGTGGACCACCAGACGACCGGGTCCGAGGCGTTCTGCAGATAGACCACGCGCGGCTGGCCCCAGTCGGCCGGAGGTCGTTCCAGGTCCTCGGGGAACTGTGCGAACCGGATGTTCCGGCCGTCCTCGAACTGCGGCCGCCACACCGGACTGCCCGGGTCGCGGCGGGAGCGGATCTCCTGGGACACGGGTGAGAAGTGCGGCACCCCGGCCAGCAGCGCCGCGTCAACCTGTCCGAGCAGTCCGTCGACGCTGCCGTAGGTGTCCTCGATCGCGTACGCCCCCAGGCTCTCGCCGGTGACCGCGAACTTCGGACGGCTCCCCTCGGGCCGTGCGTCCACCTCCGCGCGGACCGCGGTGACCAGCTCCCGGGTGGCCTCACCGGCCTTCTCCTTGTCGACCAGGAAGGACACCCAGCTCGGCAGATACGAGTACTGCACGGCGACGATCGCGGTGTCGCCGCCGTACATGTATTCGAGTGACTCCGCGACCCTGGGGTCGATCCAGCCGGACCCGGTGGTCCCGGCGACGACCAGCACCTCACGGTCGAACGCCCCGGTGCGTTTCAGTTCCCGTACGGCGAGTTCGGCCTGGTCCTTGAAGGGGTCCCGCTCGCTGAACGCCGCGGGCTCGGGCGAACTGATGTAGATCCGGATCGGGTCGGTGGCGGCGCTGCCGTGATACGCGGCGATCTGCGCGCGGGTCGGTACGGACCCGGCGAAGTTACGTCCCTGGAACCCCAGGTCCTGCCAGGCGATCAGGGAGCCCGGGCCGCCGGAGACCAGTCGGGACGTCGGCTCCTCGATGCCGTCCTTGGTGCCGAAGTTGGTGGCCTTGGCGATCCGGTCCACGACGTCGATCACTCCGCGGTCGAAGACCACGTCCCGCAGCCCGACGGTGACGGCCATCGCGCTGAGCACCAGGCCGATGGTGACCGCCACGGGGCGCGGAAGCAGCCGTCCCAGACCGTGGATCAGCTTGCTGGAACCGAGTCGGACCGTACGGGCCAGGACGAGGATGACCAGACAGATGGCCAGCGACATCAGCGCGATCATCAGGGCGTGCCAGGTGAGGGCGGGCGGCAGGCCCTGCAAGGCGCGCAGCTGGCGCTGCATCTCCGCGCTCTCAGAGATCAACCAGCCGCTGAGGGCGGGGCTGAGCACCCAGTAGGCCTGCCAGCAGCGGGTCCGTACGCGTGGGCTCGGGCGTCGCCGGATCAGCGCGCGGACGAGGGTGCTGATCACCGAGCCCACGGCGTAGCCGATCGCCGCGGTGATTCCGCCGATCACCCCTTGCAGGAACCAGGGCCTGGGCACCAGCGAGGGGGTCAGTGACAGCCAGAAGAAGGCCGTGGCGACACAGGTCGCGGTGAGGTCGGGCCAGCGGCGGATCAGGTACTTCTCGTGCGGGCGGTCCCAGTAGGGATGGCGCCCTATGCGGACGAGGTGCTGGCCCGCCGACCTGGCGGTCCCCATCCGGCCCTCGGTCCACATGAGCCCCACGCTAAAGGGGTTGTGCCGTCCCAGCGCGCGGACGGCCGCCTCCCGTACGAGGCGCGGCCCGTCCGGGCGCGGGCGCGGCTCCCGCTGGTCGGGCGGGGGCCGCCTGCGCACGGTGCTGGTGCGCCCTCCGCTGGCTCCCTCGTGCCCCTCGTCGTCCCCGTGCACGCGTGCTTCGCCCCCCATGGGCCCCGTCTCGTCGCCTACGGGCTGTTGCCCGCGGCTACGGGCTGTTGCCCGCTGCCCAGACAGACACCACCGCGCCATGCGGGGTTGCCCGCCTGCGCGGCGGGCCGGGGGTCAGGCCTTCGGGGACCTCGGTGTCTTCTTCGCCGCGGTCTTGGTGGCCTTGGCCGTGACGGTCGGCCTGGCCGGGGCCTTGGCCGCGACGACCTTCTTGGCGGGGGCCTTCTTCGCTACGGCCTTCTTCGCCGCGGCTTTCTTCGGAGCGGCTTTCTTCGACGTCCGGCCCGGCTGTGTCTGACCCGCGTCGCTGATCCGGTCGGCCGCGATGATGTCCCGCAGGAACTTGCCCGTGTGGCTGGCCGGGACCCCGGCCACCTGCTCGGGAGTGCCCTCGGCGATGACGAGGCCGCCGCCGCTGCCGCCCTCGGGGCCCATGTCGACGACCCAGTCCGCGGTCTTGATGACGTCGAGGTTGTGCTCGATGACGATGACGGTGTTGCCCTTGTCGACCAGGCCGGACAGCACGCTGATCAGCTTGCTGATGTCCTCGAAGTGCAGACCGGTGGTCGGCTCGTCCAGGACGTAGACCGTGCGCCCGGTGGAGCGCTTCTGCAGCTCGCTGGCCAGCTTCACGCGCTGCGCCTCGCCGCCGGAGAGCGTCGGCGCGGACTGGCCGAGGCGCACATATCCGAGGCCGACCTCGTGCAGGGTCTTGAGGTGGCGCGAGATCGTGGGCACCGCCTCGAAGAAGCTCAGCGCCTCCTCGATCGGCATGTCCAGGACCTCGGCGATGGACTTGCCCTTGTAGTGGACCTCCAGGGTCTCGCGGTTGTAGCGCGCGCCGTGGCAGACCTCGCACGGGACGTACACGTCCGGCAGGAAGTTCATCTCGATCTTGATGGTGCCGTCACCCGAGCAGTTCTCGCAGCGACCGCCCTTGACGTTGAAGGAGAACCGCCCGGGGAGGTAGCCGCGGACCTTGGCCTCCGTGGTCTCCGCGAACAGCTTGCGGACGTGGTCGAAGACTCCGGTGTACGTCGCCGGGTTGGACCGCGGCGTGCGGCCGATCGGCGACTGGTCGACGTGCACCACCTTGTCGACGAGGTCGTCGCCCGCCACGCGCGTGTGGCGGCCCGGGACGTTCCGGGCGCCGTTCAGCTCGCGGGCGAGGTGGGTGTAGAGGATGTCGTTGACCAGGGTGGACTTGCCGGAGCCCGAGACACCGGTGACGGCTGTGAGGACCCCGAGCGGGAAGTCCACGTCGATGTCCTGGAGGTTGTTCTCCCGGGCACCGTGCACCGTGAGACGGCGGGTCGGGTCGACGGGCCTGCGCACGTCGGGGACCGCGATGGCCCGCTTACCTGACAGGTACTTGCCGGTCACCGACTCCGGGTTGGAGAGCAGCTCCTTGAGCGGCCCGCTGTGGACGACCTTGCCACCGTGCTCACCGGCGCCGGGGCCGATGTCGACGACCCAGTCGGCGACCTTGATGGTGTCCTCGTCGTGCTCGACGACGATCAGGGTGTTGCCCATGTCGCGCAGCCGGACCAGCGTCTCGATGAGCCGGTGGTTGTCGCGCTGGTGCAGGCCGATGGACGGCTCGTCCAGCACGTACAGCACACCGACCAGGCCGGAGCCGATCTGGGTGGCCAGCCGGATGCGCTGGGCCTCGCCGCCGGAGAGGGTGCCCGCGGCGCGGTTCAGCGACAGGTAGTCGAGGCCGACGTCGACCAGGAAGCGCAGGCGTTCGTTGACCTCCTTGAGGACGCGTTCGGCGATCTTCTTGTCGCGGGCGTTCAGCTTGAGCTCGCCCAGGAAGTCCGCGCAGTCGGCGATGGACATCGCGGAGACCTCGGCGATGGACCGTCCCATGACGGTGACCGCGAGGACGATCGGCTTGAGCCGGGTGCCCTCGCAGGTGGGGCAGGGCACCTCGCGCATGTAGCCCTCGAAGCGCTCCCTGCTGGCGTCGCTCTCGGCCTCCGAGTGGCGCCGCTTCACGAACGGCACCGCGCCTTCGAAGGGTGTGGTGTACACCCGCTCGCGGCCGTACCTGTTGCGGTACCGGACCTCGATCTGGGTCTTGTGGCCGTGCAGCAGGGCCTTCCTGGCGCGCTGCGGGAGCGCGCCGAAGGGGGTGTCGGTGCTGAAGCTGAGAGCGTCGGCCAGAGCTCCGGTGAGGCGGCCGAAGTACTCCTTGGTGTGGCCGTGCGACCAGGGGTGGATCGCTCCCTGGTCGAGCGACTTGTCCTCGTCCGGGACGATCAGCTCGGGGTCGACCTCCATGCGGGTGCCGATGCCGGTGCAGTCAGGACAGGCGCCGAAGGGAGAGTTGAACGAGAAGGAGCGGGGCTCCAGCTCCTCGAACGACAGGTCGTCGTAGGGGCAGTAGAGGTGCTCGGAGAACATCCGCTCACGCTCGGGGTCGTCCTCGGCCAGGTCGACGAAGTCGAGTACGACCATGCCACCGGAGAGTCCGAGCGCGGTCTCGACGGAGTCGGTGAGCCGCCGCTTGGCGCTGTCCTTGACGGTGAGGCGGTCGACGACCACCTCGATGGTGTGCTTCTCCTGCTTCTTCAGGGTGGGCGGCTCGGAGAGCTGGATGGTCTGGCCGTCGACCCGCGCGCGGCTGTATCCCTTGGTCTGCAGCTCGTTGAAGAGGTCGACGAACTCGCCCTTGCGCTCGCGCACCAGGGGCGAGAGCACCTGGAAGCGGCTGCCCTCCGGGAGCCCGAGGACCTTGTCCACGATGGCCTGCGGCGACTGACGCGAGATCGGGCGACGGCACTCGGGGCAGTGCGGCTTGCCGATGCGGGCGAAGAGCAGCCGCAGGTAGTCGTAGACCTCGGTGATGGTGCCGACCGTCGAGCGCGGGTTACGCGATGTCGACTTCTGGTCGATGGAGACCGCCGGGGACAGGCCCTCGATGAAGTCCACGTCGGGCTTGTCCATCTGGCCGAGGAACTGCCGGGCGTACGAGGACAGGGACTCCACATACCGCCGCTGGCCCTCGGCGAAGATCGTGTCGAACGCGAGCGAGGACTTCCCGGAGCCGGACAGCCCGGTGAAGACGATGAGTGCGTCACGCGGGAGGTCCAGCGAGACATTGCGCAGGTTGTGCTCGCGCGCACCACGGACGATGAGACGGTCGGCCACGCCGGTCCGCACCTTTCTTCAGAGAAGCGGGGGCGGGGCCCCCGTCCCACAGGTTAGAGGGGGCCACCACATCGATGGACTGGTCACTACAAATGATGCCTCTCCCGAGCGTATAGCACGCACATTCGATTTACGGAGCTGGTCTGCCACCTTCACCCAATCGAGTGGCGGGACTATCGTCGATGCCATGAATGATCATGTGCGCGACCTGGCTCTTGTACGCGAAGCGACCGACCGGCTGCTCACCGCTGCCGCCAAACTGGACGACGCGGCGGTCGCCGCTCCGTCCCGGCTGCCCGGATGGACCCGCGGCCACGTCCTGGCGCATCTGGCGCGCAACGCCGACGCGCTCGTCAACGTGTTCGCCGGACGCCCCATGTACGTCAGTGCCGAGGCACGCGACGGCGACATCGCGCGGGACGCTCCCCGGCCGCTCGCCACGCAGCTGGCCGACGTGCGCGACAGCGCCGCCCGCTTCCAGGAGGCGGCGACGGCGGACAGCGACTGGTCACGCACCGTCGAGCTGCGCAACGGCGTCACCGACTCGGCCTCACGCATCCCCTTCCGACGGCTGGTCGAGGTCGAGCTGCACCATGTCGACCTCGGTATCGGGTACGAGCTGGAGGACCTGTCGGAGGAATTCACCGGCCGGGAGATCGACTTCCTCGTGGACCGCTTCGCGGGCAACGCGACCCTGCCGCTGGTCCTGATCACCGCGACCGACGGCAGGCAGTGGAGCACCGGCAGCCGCGACGGCGATCCCGTCTCGGTCATCGGCTCCGCCCCTGACCTGCTCGGCTGGCTCGCCGGCCGCCGCCAGGGCGCCGGGCTCGAGTGTGACGGGACGCTCCTGCCGGTGCTCCCGGCTCTGTAGGCTGACGTCCATGACGTACAGCGGAGCGGTGAAGGTCGGCGGTCCTGCGGATGTCCACGAGCTGGCCGACCTGATGATCTCCAAGGTCGCCGTCGGCCCCATGGACAACAACGCCTATCTGCTGCGCTGCCGGGCCACCGGCGAGCAGCTGCTGATCGACGCGGCCGCCGAGCCACACACCCTGCTGAGCCTGATCGGGGACAGCGGCATCACCGGTGTGGTCACCACCCACCAGCACGGCGACCACTGGGGGGCGCTGCGCGAGGTCGTGGACGCGACCGGTGCGCGCACCTACGCGGGGCGGTACGACGCCGAGGGAATCCCGGTGCCGACCGACGTCCCCGTCGAGGACGGGGACACGGTGCGGGTAGGCCGCGTCGAGCTCACCGCCCGCCATCTGGTGGGGCACACGCCCGGCTCCATCGCCCTGATCTTCGACGATCCGCAAGGCCACCCCCATGTCTTCACCGGCGACTGCCTCTTCCCGGGTGGCGTGGGCAACACCTGGGGTGATCCAGAGGCGTTCGCGCGCCTGGTCGACGACGTGGAGACGAAGATCTTCGCGGCGCTCCCCGACGAGACCTGGGTCTACCCGGGCCACGGCAACGACACCACACTCGGCGCCGAGCGCCCACATCTGGCGGAGTGGCGGGAGCGCGGCTGGTGACGGTAATGACCATGCCGATACCCGTGTACCCGCCCAAGCCGTCTCCCGGTGACCGGGTCGCCGTCATCTCCCCTTCCAGTGGACTGCCCGGGCTCTTTCCGCTTCCGTACGAGCTCGGGCTCACCCGGCTCCGTGAGGACTTCGGGCTGCGGCCGGTCGAGTACCCGACGACCCGGAAGATGGGGTCGACCGCGCAGGAGCGGGCCGACGACATCCACGCGGCGTTCGCCGACCCGGAGATCAAGGCGGTGATCTCCAGCATCGGCGGCGACGACCAGATCACGGTCCTGCCACTGCTCGACCGGGAGTTGCTACGGGCCAACCCCAAGCCGTTCTTCGGATACAGCGACAACACCAACCTGCTGATGTACCTGCGGAACACCGGCATCGTCGGCTTCCACGGGGCCAGCGTGATGGTCGAGCTGGGCAGGCCCGGCGCGATGGACCCGCTGACCGAGGAGTCGCTGCGGGCCGCGCTCTTCAGCTCCGGGTCCTACGAACTGCGCCCGGCCCCGCGTTACGGCGACGTCAACCGTCCCTGGGAGGATCCCGCGACCTTCGAGCAGGTGCCGGAAACCGAGCCGGGCGGCGGCTGGATCTGGCACCAGCCCGACCGGGTGGTGGAGGGCCGCTCGTGGGGCGGGAACCTGGAGATCCTTTCCTGGATGCTGATGGCGGACCGGGAGATCCAGCGTGACCTGTCCGCGTACGACGGATGTGTGCTGTTCCTGGAGACCTCCGAGGAACTGCCCACCGGCGACGAGGTCTTCAGGATCCTGCGCAACATGGGCGAGCGCGGACTGCTGCGGCGCTTCCCCGCCCTGCTCTTTGGCCGGGCCAAGGCCTGGTCGTTCGACAAGCCCCACGACGCCACGGCGAAAGCCCACTACGCGCGCGTACAGCGCGAAGCCGTACTGCGCGCGCTGGCGACCTACGCCCCAGAAACCCTGGCCGTCTTCGATGTCGACCTGGGGCACACAGACCCCCAGGCGGTGATCCCGTACGGCGGTGTGGTGCGGGTGGACGGCCCCGCGCGGCGCATCACCGTACGGTACTGAGCGCACGCGCGGGGTCCTGCGGGCCGCCGCTCTACACCGGGCGGTGCTCGGCCTCCCGCTCGTCTGCCTCCGTCGTCCCGGACACCTCGGCGGCTTCAGTCGCCTCGGCCGCCTCGACCTCTGACTGCTTCCTGGCGGCCACCAGGCTGGTGATGGTCGTGACGACCAGCACCGCGCAGATGACGCCCAGCGAGACCGGGATGGAGATCTCCGGCACGTGCACACCGGACTCGTGCAGGGCGTGCAGCACCAGCTTGACGCCGATGAAGCCGAGGATGACCGACAGGCCGTAGCTCAGGTGAACCAGCTTCTTGAGCAGTCCGCCGATCAGGAAGTACAGCTGCCGCAGCCCCATCAGGGCGAAGGCGTTGGCGGTGAAGACGATGTACGGGTCCTGAGTCAGGCCGAAGATCGCCGGGATGGAGTCGAGCGCGAAGAGCACGTCGGTGGTGCCGATCGCGAGCATGACGACCAGCATCGGGGTCATGACCCGTCGGCCGTTCTCCTCGATCCACAGCTTGGTGCCGTGGTAGCGGTCGGCCACGCCGAAGCGCCGCTCCACCGCCTTCAGCGCGCGGTTCTCCTCGTACTCCTCGTCGTTCTGCTCGCCTCTGGCTTCCTTGATCAGCTTCCAGGCGGTCCAGATCAGGAAGGCCCCGAAGAGGTAGAAGATCCACGAGAAGTTGGCGATGATCGCCGCTCCGGCGGCGATGAAGATCGCACGGAGTACGAGGGCTATCAGGACCCCGATCAGCAGGACCCGCTGCTGGTACTGGGGCGGCACCGAGAACTTCGCCATGATCAGAACGAAGACGAAGAGGTTGTCGACGCTCAGCGACTTCTCGGTGATGTACCCGGCGAAGAACTCTCCGGCGGGCGCAGCGCCCCCGAAGAAGAACAGGCCGAGCCCGAACAGGGCCGCCAGAATGATCCAGACGACGGTCCAGATTCCGGCTTCTTTGATGGACACCTCATGGGGCTTGCGCCCGATGACGAAGTCAACGGCGATCAGGGCGATCAGGCCCACGATCGTCAGGACCCACAGGGTCAGGGAAACATTCACTGCGCCTCCGGCAGTACGTAACGGCACATCGATCAGCGGCGTCGCGCTGCCGGAGGTCTCTTCCACCCGGGTCCCGGGCCGACGTCCCGGGACCCTGAGGGGTCCGTACTGACGGGAACATCGCAGTAGGGAGTACTCCCCTCCGCACGCAGAACAGTACAGGAAACACCAAACGCAAGTAAAGAATTGACCAATAGCCCGGGACTCAGCGGAGCCAGGCGCGGCGCGCTGCCACCACCTGGTCGAGCACCTGCTGGAGGATCTGGCTGCCGGGCGGGATGAGCGCGGGCTGATAGGTCCAGGCATGGCCGATCCAGGGGTCGGCCAGGTGGTCGTCGGGAACGGGTGTGAGCCGCAGCAGCGAGCGCCACAGCGGGTCGAGCACCGGCCCGAACTGGGAGGCGTCCTCGCGGTCCGCGACCATCATCAGGTGCACACCGACGGCCGGACCCTCGTCGGCGAGGTAGCGCAGCTGGGTCACGGCGCGGTCGTCGAAGCCGTGCGGGAAGTCGTTGACGATCAGCAGTTGCTCCGCGGTGTCCAGGCCGGGCGGCAACGAGTCAGCCGCTCCCCCGCGGACCGCCATCTGCACCAGGTCGACCCGCTGGGTGAGCCGCGCCAGTACCTCCATGACGCCGGCCGCGCCGACGGCGGGCGGCCCGGCGAGCACGCCCGCGTTCACCAGCGGGGCCAGGGAGGGCGCGGCCGAACCCGCCGGGTCGACGACGTGCACGGTGAACCCGCCGACGGGATACACGGCGAGCAGCCGGGCGGCATGCGCTACCGCTGTCTGCATCGCGAGGCGGCGCAGTTCGCCGGAGTCGGCGACCGCATCCGTCCGGGAGCGGCCGCTGTCGATCCACAGCCCGCGCTCCAGCGGCAGCCGGACCAGCAGCGGTATCTGGAGTTCGGGGCTCTCGGGCAGCTGGAGATCGCCGAGGCGCAGGGCCATCGGGACCTCGAACGGGACGCGGTAGGCGTGCCAGGTCGGGTTGTCCCAGGCGGCGTAGGCCGGGGGCAGCGCGGGCTCGACGACATCGGCCTCGGCCTTGAGCTGCGCCAGGTCGCGGTCGAGCACCTGCCGGGCCTGGTCGACCAGCTGGGCGTGCTTGGCGCGGGCCGTCTCCCGGACGGCGTCGCCCGCACCGCCGATCCGGCTGCGCGGGTCGGACAGGGCCTGGTCGAGCTCCCGGTCCCTGCGGGACTCGGCGAAGTCGACCGCGCTGCGGTAGGCCGCCACAGCCCGGGCCAGGTCCTCGAACATGCCCCAGATCTGGTTGTAGAGCCGCTCTTCCATGTCCCAGCCGGTCGCGTCGCCCGCGACGGGCTGGTCCGGCTGCGTCGGGGGCGCGCTGGGCGGGGGCTCGGGTGGTGCGGTGGGCCGACGCTTCGGGTGGGTGTAGTTGACGGGGCTATCTGACGCGGCGGACGCGGGCTGCTGCGGCGGGCCGGACTGCGGTTGAGGTTGCGGTTGCGGTTGCGCCTGGTGGTCAGGCGCGGGCCGCGACGCTGCGCCGCCAGCGGCGGACGAGGACCCAGCCGCCGGGGCTGTACGCCGCACGCGGTCGCCGTCCGCCGTTCGCGGGGGCGGCGCGGACACCGAGCGGGCCAGCCCGCGCGCCACCGCGTCCAGGATCTGCGAGGCGATCTCACGCGCCCCCGGCAGCCCCTGGTCGCTCAGCATGTCGGCCAGCCCGCCCGCGTAGCCCTGACCGACGGCTCGCACCTTCCAGGCGCCCTGTCGGCGGTACAGCTCAAGGGCCACGACGGCGGACTCGGCGTCCAGGTCGGTGATGGTGTAACTGGCGACCTCGGTGCCGTCCAGACCAGTGACAGCGATGAAGGGAGCGGCTATCGCCCCGAAGCGGGCCGGTCCGCCGACGCCGGTGGGCAGCGCGAGCAGTACGTTGACGCGGTCCACCGCGGTCGGCAGCGCGTCCAGGTCCACGGCGAGCCGATGGTCGGCGGCCGCCTGCTGGGAGACCTCGAGTCCGGGGAGCTGCGGTGAGCCGGGGTGGGCGACCCACTCGGTGCCGCGCACCTGGCCCTGCTGGTCGCTGAGCGTCGCCCCCGCGACCACCGGCTTTCCCGCCGACACCCGGATCTCCAGGCGAGTCTGTGGCAGGGCGTGGTTCTGCCCCCTGACCAGCTCGGCCGTCATCGCCTTCGTCCCCCTCGTTGCGTCATTCCCGGTAGTGCGGCGCAGCTCCCGGTAGCCATGGCTTCCGGGAGCTGCGTACGCCGCTTTTCAGAGGTGCGGCAGGATGGTCGGCATCAGGTCCTGGAACGTCCGGCCGTTGGCCGGGGTGCCGAGGGCCGTCATCTGCCAGCCAGCGCCCGAACGGTGCACCTTGGCCATGATCTGTGCGGTGTACTGACCGCCGCCGTCCAGGGTGTAGCGGGCCATCTCCTGGCCGTTGGTCTCGTCGACCAGACGGCAGAAGGCATTCTGCACTTCCTCGAACGTCTGGCCGGTGAAGGAGTTCACCGTGAAGACGATCTGGTCGATGTGGACCGGTACCCGCTGCAGGTCGACGAGGACCGACTCGTCGTCGCCGCCCTGGCCCGCGCCGCCGACCAGGTTGTCACCGGTGTGGCGGACCGAGCCGTCGTCGCTGACGAGGTGGCGGAAGAACACCACGTCCACCGGCTGCTTGTCGGCGAAGAGCACGGCCGAGGCGTCGAGGTCGATCTCCCGGGTCCGCTTGCCGAACAGGCCACGACGCGGCGCCGCCTGCCAGCCGAGGCCCATGCGCACCGCGGTCAGCGTGGCTCCGTCGTTCTTCTCCAGGCTGATGGCCTGACCCTTGGTCATGTTGACCGTCACGCGCTGTCCCCTCTCGAACAATCCCCAACAACCGCCTTTGTGTGCGGTTGCGGTCACCCTACGCAGTGCCCCTGTCTGTGCCGTACCCCGGCCCGCGATTTTGTGTCGGTCTTGCAACACACCGTTCGGCACGGGGCCAGCGGCACGGGACAGAGGTCAGGCGAGCCCGGCCTCCTTCATCTGACGCAGTTCCTTCTTCATCTCCGAAACCTCATCCCGCAGCCGGGCCGCGACCTCGAACTGCAGATCGGCCGCGGCGGCCCGCATCCGCTCGGTCAGCTCTTCGATCTGCCCGGCCAGTTCCGCCGCGGGACGGTCGGTCGGGGTGGCCTTCGCCGCCTTGCCCTTCCCGGATGTGGCAGCCGCCTTGCCGAGGTCACCACCGAGCGCGGGCACCGGCGCCTTCGCCCCCTTGGCGTCCTTGCTCTTGCGGTACCCGCTGCCCAGCAGCTGCTCGGTGTCGACGTCCTCGCGCGCGATGGTCGCCACGATGTCGTTGATCTTCTTCCGGAGAGGCTGCGGGTCGATGCCCCTCTCCTTGTTGTACGCGACCTGCTTCTCCCGGCGCCTGTTCGTCTCGTCGATGGCCTTCTCCATCGCTGGGGTGATCTTGTCCGCGTACATATGGACCTGGCCCGAGACATTGCGCGCCGCGCGGCCGATGGTCTGGATCAGCGACGTGCCGGAGCGCAGGAAGCCCTCCTTGTCGGCGTCCAGGATGGCGACCAGGGACACCTCGGGCAGGTCGAGGCCCTCACGGAGGAGGTTGATGCCGACCAGGACGTCGAACTCACCGGCGCGCAGCTCGCGCAGCAGCTCGATGCGGCGCAGCGTGTCGACATCGCTGTGCAGATAGCGCACCTGAATGCCCAGTTCCAGGAAGTAGTCGGTGAGGTCCTCGGCCATCTTCTTGGTGAGCGTGGTGACCAGGACACGCTCGTCCTTCTCGGTGCGCTGCCGGATTTCGTGCACCAGGTCGTCGATCTGCCCCTCGGTGGGTTTGACGACGACCTCGGGGTCGACCAGGCCCGTAGGTCGGATGATCTGCTCGACCTGGCCGTCGCCGCGCGAGAGTTCGTACTTGCCCGGGGTGGCCGAGAGGTAGACCGTCTGCCCGACGCGCTGCTGGAACTCCTCCCACTTCAGGGGACGGTTGTCGAGCGCGGAGGGCAGCCTGAAGCCGTGGTCGACCAGTGTGCGCTTGCGGGAGGCGTCGCCCTCGTACATGGCGCCGATCTGCGGCACGGTGACATGGGACTCGTCGAGGACGAGCAGGAAGTCCTCCGGGAAGTAGTCGAGCAGGGTGTGCGGCGGCGATCCCGGCTCCCGGTCGTCGAAGTGCATCGAGTAGTTCTCGACACCGGAGCAGGAGCCGATCTGGCGGAGCATCTCCAGGTCGTAGGTGGTGCGCATGCGCAGCCGCTGGGCTTCCAGCATCTTGCCCTGCGTCTCCAGCTCGGCGAGGCGCTGTTCGAGCTCCTTCTCGATGCCGGTTGCGGCCTTGTCCAGGCGCTCGGGGCCCGCGACGTAGTGCGAGGCGGGGAAGACGTACAGATGCTCGTCGTCGCTGATGACCTCGCCGGTGAGCGGGTGGAGTGTGGACAGTGCCTCGATCTCGTCGCCGAACATCTCGATGCGGACCGCGAGTTCCTCGTACACCGGGAAGATCTCGATGGTGTCGCCGCGCACCCGGAAGGTGCCGCGAGTGAAGGCCAGGTCGTTGCGGGTGTACTGGATGTCGACAAAGCGGCGCAGCAACTGGTCCCGGTCGATCTCGTCGCCGACCTTGAGCTGCACCATGCGGTCGACGTACTCCTGCGGGGTGCCGAGGCCATAGATGCAGGAGACCGAGGCGACCACGACGACGTCGCGGCGGGTCAGCAGGGAGTTCGTCGCGGAGTGGCGCAGCCGCTCCACCTCCTCGTTGATCGAGGAGTCCTTCTCGATGTAGGTGTCCGACTGCGGGACGTACGCCTCGGGCTGGTAGTAGTCGTAGTACGAGACGAAGTACTCGACGGCGTTGTTCGGCAGGAGCTCGCGGAACTCGTTGGCCAGCTGGGCGGCGAGGGTCTTGTTGGGCGCCATCACCAGGGTGGGGCGCTGCAGCTTCTCGATCATCCACGCGGTGGTGGCGGACTTCCCGGTGCCGGTCGCGCCGAGCAGGACGACGTCCTTCTCACCTGCGCGGATGCGTCGCTCCAGCTCGGCGATGGCCGCCGGCTGGTCGCCGCTTGGCTGGTACGGGCTGACGACCTCGAAAGGCGCCACGGTGCGTTCGATCTTGGATACGGGCCGCATGGAACCCACCGTACGACTCCCCACTGACAACCGGGGTCGCGATCGGCCCGTGGGGCACGCTCCCGCGGCGGGCGGATCGGACGGGTCACCAGTCCCGGTGCCACCCGGGTTCCCGTTGTGGGGTGCGCGCCGGGCCGCGCCCGGTGGCCCGGACGGCGCGCTCCCAGTCCGGCCTGCCCATGATCATCATCGGGTCGAACAGCACAATGGCTCCGGCCAGGACCAGGAAACCGAGCGGGCCGATCATCATGGGCGCGAGCAGCTCGGCCGGTGAGCGTCCGGCCGGGGAGCCCGCGGACCCGTGGAGATGGACGCTGAGCGCCGCCATACCCATGTAGTGCATACCGCTGACCGCGAGCCCCATGACAAGACTCGCGCCCATGGTCCACACGAAGCCCCGGACCTGGACGGCCGCCCACAGAGCCGCGGTGGCGGCCACCATGGCGATCACCACGGACGCGGCGACCGTGAGCGTGTCGTACTCGAGGGAGCCGCGCAGCCGCATTCCGGCCATTCCCAGATAGTGCATCGAGGCAACCCCGAGCCCGGTGATCGTGCCCCCGGTGAACAGCGCCATCACCGTCGTACCCCGATAGCCGACGATGAAGATCCCGATGCCGACCATCACGATCGCGACCCCGAGGCTCGCGAAGGTGATGGGTACGTCGTAGTGGATCGGGACCTCTTTCACCGTGAAGCCCATCATCGCCACGAAGTGCATGGTCCAGATGCCGGAGCCGATCGCGGCCGAGCCGAGCGCGAGCCAGCCGGGCCGCCAGGAGTTCGAGACGATGAGCGCCCTGGCGGTGCAGCGCAGACCGAGTGCGCCGCCCAGGCACGCCATGAGGTACGCCACCACGGGCGTCACCAGCCCATAGCTGAATCCGTCGACCGTGCCCTGCATGCGCGGCAGCCCTTCCGCCGTGGTGTGCCCGGGCTGCCCTGTGCACCCGGTTGGCGTACGTCGAAGCGCCCCTGAATAAGCAGTGATTGGAGCACACCAGGGAACGTACAAGCGATTTTTCCGCACAGAGTATTACGTCACGGGCCCCAGCCTTCCGGCTGGGGCCGACGCGTTCAATCTGTGGCCATCTTTCCCCTGCGCTCCGTTGGCTCACGGATGTCACTCTCGATCAGTACGCGATCACTCAACGCGAGGAGCTCAGGTGTACGTACGCCCCGCCACAGCGACCACCGCAGTGCTTCTGGGAGTCGGCGCACTCGTCATCCCCGTCTCCACGGCTCAGGCCAACCCCGCCACGCCCGACACACCACTCGTCGTCGCACACCGCGGCGCGTCCGCCTACGCGCCCGAGAACACCATCGAATCCCTGGACAAGGCCGCGGACATGGGTTTCCGCTGGGCCGAGACCGATGTCCAGCGCACCCTGGACGGCAAGCTGGTCATGATGCACGACGCGACGCTGGCCCGGACCACGAACGTCGAAGAGGTCTTCCCCGACCGCGCCCCGTGGAGAGTCGCGGACTTCACCTACGCCGAGATCGCCAGACTGGACGCGGGCAGCTGGTTCGACACCAGGTACGCGGGCGCGCGCGTGCCGACGCTCAAGCAGTACCTGCACCGTGTCCGCTACAACCACCAGAAGCTCGTCCTGGAGATCAAGCAGCCGGCGCTCTACCCCGGTATCGAGAAGAACGTCCTCGCCGTGCTGCGCAAGACCGGCTGGCTGGACTGGCACCACGTCAAGAGCAAGCTGGTGGTGCAGAGTTTCAGCGCGGACAGCGTGAAGAAGGTGCACGCACAGCGGCCCGACGTCAAGACCGGCTTTCTGGGCACGCCCCCGGTAGCCGATCTGCCGGAGTACGCGAAGTTCGCGCACCAGATCAACTCACGGCACACCACGATCTCCGCCGACTACGTCGCCGCGGTCCAGGCGCTGAAGGGCCCGCTAGGCAAGCCGCTGGAGGTCTTCACCTGGACCATCGACGACGCCGCGAACGCGCGCCGGGCGGCGGGCTTCGGAGTGGACGGCATCATCACCAACAAGCCTGATGTCGTACGGGACGCGCTGGGCGACTGACCGCCCACGGCCGCGTTGTCAGTGCCCGGTCGTAACGTGGTCTGCGTGAACACCCACGCGCAGACCACCGACCGGGCCGGGGAGCGGTACGCCGAGTGGACCGTCGTCGGCAGCGGCATCGGTCCGCTGCTGCTGGCCGCGACCGCCGGCGGCCTGATCCATGTCGTCTTCCACGCCGACGGCCTGGTACGCGACAAGGCCCTGGGGCGACTCGCGGCCGCGCTGGGCGCCGACCCCGTCGAGGCGCCCGGCTCCGCTCGGCTCGCCGAGCCCATACGCCAGCTCGCGGCGTACTTCGCGGGCGAGCTGCACGACTTCACACTCGACCTGGACTGGACGCTGGTCTCCGGCTTCCACCGCCAGGTGCTGCGCGAGCTGGCACAGGGCGTGCCGTACGGCGCCGTGGTCGGCTATGGCGACCTGGCCGAGCGGGTGGGCCAGCCAGGTGCGGCGCAGGCGGTGGGCACGGCGATGGGAGCCAATCCGCTGCCGATCGTCGTGCCGTGCCACCGGGTGGTGGAGAGCGACGGCGGCCTCGGGGGCTTCGGTGGCGGCCTGGAGACCAAGCGGCGGCTGCTCGCGCTGGAGGGGGTGCTGCCCCAGCCGCTGTTCTGAGCGCGGTGCATCCCGATACGCGGTGAATCCTGGTATGTGGTGAATCCCGTTGTGGGGCCCCGCGCGCCTCCTGGGACACTGCCGTGGTGACCAGGACGAGCAACCCCGACATATCCGTCGGCCCCGAACACTTGCCCGCGCTGCGCCGACGTATCGCCGCGGTACTGATCGCCAGTCAGATACTCGGCGGGCTCGGGGTCGCCACCGGCATCGCGCTGGCCACCGTGCTGGCACAGCAGGTGAGCGGCACCGAGGCGCTGTCCGGCCTCGCCCCCACGGCAACCGTCACCGGGACCGCGCTGCTCTCGGTGCCGCTGGCCGCGCTGATGACGGCACGCGGGCGCCGCCCCGGTCTCGTACTCGCCTATCTGATCGGCGCGTCGGGCGCCGGGCTGGTCGTGGTGGCCGCGACGATCGGCAGTTTCCCGCTGCTGCTGGTCGGTATGACCGCCTTCGGAGCCTCCTCGTCGGCGAATCTGCAGGCCCGGTTCGCGGCCGCTGATCTGGCGGCTCCCCAGCGGCGCGCCCGCGCGATCTCGAACGTCGTGTGGGCGACGACCATCGGTGCGGTTCTCGGGCCCAACATCGCCGCACCCGCGGGACGCAGCGTCGCCGGGCTCGGTATCCCCGAGGCCGCGGGCCCTTTCCTGTGGGCGGCCGGTGTCTTCGTACTCGCCGCGGTCCTGGTCGCGGTACTGCTGCGTCCGGACCCGCTGCTGACCGCCCGTGCCCTGGCACCGGCGGACGAGCAGTCCACGAAGGAGGGCCGCTCCCTGCGTGCGGGGATCGCCGCGGTGGCCGCGTCGCCACGGGCCCGGCTCGCGCTCACGGCCATGGCGATCTCACACACCGCCATGGTCTCGATCATGTCGATGACCCCGGTGGACCTCGGTCACCACGGAGCGAGCATCGATCTGATCGGCCTGGTCATCAGCGGCCACATCGCGGGGATGTACGCCTTCTCGCCGGTGATGGGCTGGCTGTCCGACCGGCTGGGCCACCTCGCGGTGATCGGGCTCGCGGTCGCGCTGCTGGGCTGTGCGGCGCTGCTCGCCGGTACCGCGGGCCCGAACCACGCACAGACCGCTGTCGGTCTCTTCGTCCTCGGCCTTGGCTGGTCGGCGGGCCTCGTCTCCGGCTCGGCGCTGCTCACCGAGTCGGTACCGGCCGCCACGCGGGCCGCCGCACAGGGGCTGTCGGATCTGACGATGAACACCGCCGCGGGCGTCGGCGGCGCCGCGGCGGGGCTGGTGGTCGCGCAGGCCAGCTACGGCTGGCTGAACCTGGCCGCGGCCGTACTGCTGCTGCCGCTCGCCGTATTCGCCCTGCGCTCCCTCCGCGCTACTGGCTGACGCTACTGGCTGATGTGGTAGGCCTTGCGCAGCGTCTCGTGCACGGTCCACGTCGTACGGTCGCCCTCGCGCAGCACCGCGGCGACCCCCGGCCCCAGCTCCAGCGTGTCCCCGCCCTCGACGGTGACCGTGGCACGCCCGCTCACCACCACGAACAGCTCGTTCGCCTCGGTGTCGGTCACCACGCCCGGCGTGATCTGCCAGATTCCGCGGAGCTCACGGCCGTCCGCCGACTCCCACAGCACCTTCCCGGTGACCTCAGGGTTCCCGGAGACGATCTGCCCCGCCTCCAGCGGTTCCGGCTCGAGGACGACATCGGGAATGTGCACCGCGAAGGAGGGCACATCGACGAGCGCGGGGGCAGGGGCAGGGGAAGCTGTCTGATCGGTTGTCATGGCCGCTCACCCTAATAGACCGGCACCCCAGAGGTGACGCGTGTCCACCTCGCCTCGGAGGTTTCGCGACGGACCGCACCCGCCAGGGATGACAAGGACGGGGCGAGTGCGCCGACGACGGGAGGCGAACACGGTGTTGGTGGTGTCCGACGAGGTACAGGAGGCAGTCGGGCGACGGCGGCCGGTGGTGGCGCTGGAGTCGACGATCATCGCGCAGGGGCTGCCGCGCCCGCGCAACCTCCAGGTGGCGCTGGAGCTCGAGGACCTCGTACGCCGGGAAGGCGCCGTACCGGCGACCATCGCCGTACTCGACGGACAGGCCAGGGTCGGGCTCGACAAGCGGCAGCTGGAGCGGGTCGCGAGCGACGAGGGGCTGCGCAAGCTGGGCCACCGCGATCTGGCACTCGCGCTGGCGACCGGTGCCAGCGGCGCGACGACGGTCTCGGCGACGGCGTTCCTCGCGGCCCGCGCGGACATCCGGGTGTTCGCGACCGGAGGTCTGGGCGGAGTGCACCGGGAGTGGACCACGACGCAGGACGAGTCGGCCGACCTGGGGCTGCTCGCCCGTACCGGCGTGGCGGTCGTGTGCGCGGGAGTCAAGTCGATCCTGGATGTTCCGGCGACGCTACAGCGGCTGGAGACACTGGGCGTGGCCGTCGCCGGATACGGCACGGACCGGTTCCCGGGCTTCTACCTCGCCGACTCGGGGCACCCGGTGGACTGGACACTGCACTCACCCGAGGACGTCGCGGCGGTGCTGCGCGCCCAGGACGGGCTCGGCGGGCCTCAGTCGGCGCTGATCGTCGCCAATCCAGTCCCGATGTCCGAGCAGCTCGATCCCGAGCTCCACGCGCGCGTACTGGATGACGCGCTGCGCGCCTGCGCCGAGCGGGGCCTCACGGGGCAGGCCGTCACGCCGTTCCTCCTCGACCATCTGGCCCGGCACACCGAAGGCGCGTCCCTGGAAGCGAACCTGGCGGCCGTACGCGGCAATGTGCGGCTGGCGGCGCGGATCGCGGCGGCGTGGTCGGCGGCATGAGCGGGGCGTCTGGCAGCACGTCTGGCAGCGGTGGGGCGTCTGGCGGCAGCGGCACTCTGGGCGACGGGCTGCTGGTCGTCGGCGATGTGGTCACCGACGTGGTGGCGCGCCACCGTACGCCGCTCACCGCGGGCACCGACACCGCCGCGGACATCCGCACCCTGCCCGGAGGTGCCGGGGCCAACGTCGCCTCCTGGGCCGCGTACACGGGCTGCCCGGACGTACGTCTGCTGGCGCGGATCGGCGCGGACTCGGCGGCCTGGCACGAGCGGGCACTGGCCGAGGCTGGCGTACGCCCGCACCTCGTCGTTGACCCGCGGGCCCCGACCGGCACCGTGATCTGCCTCGTGGACGCCGACGCTGAGCGTACGTTTCTGACCGACAGCGGTGCCGTAATCCGGCTCTCTCCCGCCGACTGGTCGCCCACGCTGCTCGACGGGGTCGGCCGGGTGCACCTGTCCGGCTACCTTTTCTTCGCGGAGCCGAGCAGGTCGCTGGCGCGCCTGGTCTTGGACGCGGCACACGCGCGTGGGGTGCCGGTGAGTGTCGACCCGGCGTCGGCGGGATTTCTCGCCGACGCGGGCGTGGCCCCGTTTCTGGCGGCGGCCACCGGGGCTGACGTGCTGCTGCCCAACCGGGACGAGGCGGCCGCGCTCACCGGCCTGCCGGACAGCGCGGACGCGGTGGCGAAGCTAAGCAGGCAGTTCCCTCTGGTGGTGGCCAAGCTGGGCGCGGCGGGCGCGCTGATCTCACGCGCGGGCGCGGCGCCGGACCACGTCCCCGCGGTGCCCGCGCGGGCACGGGACACGACGGGGGCGGGCGACGCGTTCACCGGCGCCTTCCTGGCCGCCCTGCTCGCGGGTGCCACGGACACCGAGGCTGTCACCCGCGGCTGCCAGGCCGGTGCCCAGGCGGTCACGCGGGTGGGGGCACGCCCACCCGGGCCAGCCTCGACCGACTGAGCCCCTGAGCCCCACGCGCGCGTAGCGGGGCGACATTGCCTACGGTTTGCGGCCCCACGCCGAGACCATGGGGGTCGCCGCGAGGTCCAGGGCTCCGCTGGCGACGTTCTCCAAGTGCCGGTCGATGTCGGTGTCTGTGGCGCGTCCCGCGGCCACGAGGCGCTCGCGTGCCTGGCTCACTCCGGCGGTCTCCAGCACCGAGCACGCCCCGGCGCCCAACGGGAAGTGGGCGTCCGCCTCGACCCGGGTCAGCCCCGCCGCGCGCAGCAACCGGGGCAGCTTGCGCCCGTACGACAGGTCCGCGCCGTCCTCGGCGAGCAGCGCGCTACGGCCCTCACGCAGCCGGTTGGCCAGCCGCTGGGCGGGGCCGTGCTCGTCTGGGCAGGTCAGCGGCTGGAGGGCGGTGTCGGTCTCCTCGACGAGGATGCGCCCCCCGGGGCGCAGCGCCCTCACCATCGACCGCAGGGCCCGGTCCCGTTCGGCGACATCGGCCAGCACGAGACGGGCGTGTACCAGGTCGAAGCCCTCGCCCGGCGGCTCCTCCGCGCCCACGTCGTGGCGGAGCACCTCGATGGGCGGCCGGGCGGCCGAGCCGACCCACGAGGTGTCGACGTCCGTGGCCAGTACGCGGCCGGTGGGCCCCACCCGCTTGGCCAGCCAGGTGAGGACGGAGGTGCCGCCCGCGGCGACCTCCCAGCACCGCCAGCCGGGTCCGACCCCGAGGCGCTCGAGATGCCGGAACGTCGTGGCGTCGAAGAGGTCCGGAAGCGCTTCGCAGCGCCGCGTGGCCTCGGACTGCCCAGGGTCGAGGAGATGCCCGTGGTCGAGGAGATGCCCGTCGATTCGCGTCATGCCGCGATCATCCCAGTTGCCCCGTTTGATCCCGGGCATTCAGCGGCCATTCGGACCGTGGTCTCACCAGCCTTCTGCTCGTTCCGAGCATGGTCCCGGCGCGGACCCAGCAGGGACCCGGCAGGGGCCCCGGGGGAGCCCTGCGGGGGGCTACGCACACGGCCTCGCGGCACGCGCGCGTAGCCTCACACGCCCCCACGGCCGATCCCGGGTTCAGCGCTTCGCGTAGACGCGCTCAGCCCACGCCGCGATCTGCTCCTCGTTCAGGTGCTGGGCCAGATCCGCCTCGCTGATCATCCCGACGAGGCGCTTGTTCTCGATCACTGGAAGCCGACGGATCTGGTGGCCCTGCATCTCATCGAGCACCTCGCCGACATCGGCGCTGGACTCGATCCAGCGCGGGGTGCCCTGTGCCATCGAGCCCGCGGTGGTCTGGGCGGGGTCGTGCCCCATCGCCACGCATCCCACGACGATGTCCCGGTCGGTGAGGATGCCGCAGAGCCGTTCGTTCGCATCACTGATCGGCAGGGCGCCGACGTTGAGGTCACGCATCATCTGGGCGGCCCGGTCCAGCGTCTCGTGTTCCGGGATCCACTGGGCGCCGCGATGCATGATGTCTCCGGCAGTGGTCATGTCATACCTCCTGAAGGCCGGACGGGCCGGCGCGGCGCGGATGGCACCGCTGGGACCGGCGTGCCCATTCTCGTCCCACCCTCGGCAACGCGCACCCGCGCGCCGCGGGGCCTACTGGTCCCCTCCTCCGAGACGCGCGCGTATGCGCCTGCGGGGCTGAACCATGGCCCGCGGCCGCACCACCCGCTTGACTTGCCCGTACACCGCCAGGAACCAGGGGGCTTCCATGATCGACGGACCGTACTTCGTGCTCACCCTGCTCGCGGCGCTTGGCAGCGGGCTGATCGCCGGAGTCTTCTTCGGCTACTCCACCTCCGTGATGAAGGCGCTCGGCGCCCTGCCCGCCCCGCAGGGAATCGCGGCGATGCAGCGGATCAAGGTCGTGATCGTCAACCCGGTGTTCCTCGGCGTACTGATGGGGACCGCGGCCCTGTGTGCGGTGCTGGCCGTGATCACCTTCGCGGTGTGGCCGGACCGAGGCGCCGTAGAGCTGCTGCTCGGCAGCGCCCTGTACCTGATCGGTTCCCTGGGGGTGACGATCGCGGCGAACATCCCGCGCAACGACGCGCTGACGAAGCTGGACCCCGAGGCGCCGGAGAGCGCCGAGCCCTGGCGGCGGTTCGTCTCCGAGTGGACGGCCTGGAACCATGTGCGCGGCGGTGCGGCGCTGGCCGCGTGCGCCGCGTTCATCCTGGCGCTCGCCGCCTAAGCCGACGCGACGCCGTGCTGGGCCGTGCTGGGCCGTGCTGGGCCGTGCCGTGCACCAGGCAGACATCGCCGACGCCCCCGGACCCGGCGTACCGTGGCGAGAAGGACCGTCCGCGAAGGGCACGCGAGGAGACGGGCCATGGGCGACCCCAAGGGCTTTCTCACCACCCCCCGTCAGGAGTGGCCGCGCCGCCCGGTCGACGACCGGGTACGGGACTTCGGCGAGGTGCACGTCCCAGGGGCGCTGCTTCCCCTCGTCGGCGAGCAGGCCGACCGCTGCATGGACTGCGGCGTTCCGTTCTGCCACGAGGCATGTCCGCTGGGCAATCTGATCCCCGACTGGAACGACCTGGTCGCACGGGACGACTGGCGCGGGGCGAGCGACCGGCTGCACGCGACGAACAACTTCCCCGAGTTCACCGGCTGGCTGTGTCCCGCGCCCTGTGAGTCGGCGTGTGTGCTGGCCATCAACCAGCCCGCGGTGACCATCAAGAACGTCGAGGCGGCCATCGCCGACCAGGCCTGGGAGCGCGGGTACACCCCGCCTCGGCCCCCGGACCGGCTCTCGGGCCGCACGGTCGCGGTCGTCGGCTCGGGCCCCGCGGGTCTCGCCGCCGCCCAGCAGCTGACCCGGGCCGGACACACGGTCGCGGTGTACGAGCGCGACGACCGGGCGGGTGGGCTGCTGCGGTACGGCATCCCCGCGTTCAAGATGGAGAAGCACCGCCTGGACCGGCGCCTGGACCAGATGCGGGCGGAGGGCACCCGGTTCCGTACGTCCACCGTGGTCGGGCGCGACATCGGCGCGGACGCGTTGCGGACCCGGTTCGACGCCGTGGTGGTCGCCGTCGGAGCGCGCCAGTGGCGCGAACTCCCGGTGCCCGGGCGCGAGCTGACCGGTATCCATCAGGCGATGGAGTACCTGCCGCAGGCCAACCGGGTGTGTCAGGGCGACCAGCCGGTCTCGCCGCTGTCGGCCAAGGACCGCCATACGGTGATCATCGGCGGTGGCGACACCGGCGCGGACTGCCTGGGTACGGCGGTGCGCGAGGGCGCCGCCTCCGTGACGCAACTGGACATCTATCCGCAGCCCGCCGCCGAGCGTGACGGGGGCACCGAACCCTGGCCGACTCACCCCCGGATCTACCGGTTGTCCGCCGCCCATGAGGAGGCCCGTGACCTGGCCACGGCGCCACGGGCGGATGCCGACGCCCGGCTGTTCTCGGCCTCGACGCTCCGCTTCACCGGGGACGCCGAAGGGCGGGTCCGCGCGCTGCACCTGGTCGAGGTCGCCCCGGAGGGACGGCAGCCCAGGCCGGGCACCGAGCGCACTCTCCCGGCGGATCTGGTACTGCTCGCGCTGGGCTTCTCCGGGCCTGACCGGGCCGACGGGCTCATCGACCAGCTCGGCCTGGCCCTGAACGCGCGCGGGGCCGTCGCCCGCGATCCGGGCTTCGCCACGAACGTGCCGGGCGTCTTCGCGGCGGGCGACGCGGCGCGCGGGCAGTCGCTGATCGTCTGGGCGATCGCGGAGGGCCGTGCGGCGGCGGCCGCGGTGGACCGCTATCTGACGGGCCGCACTCGCCTGCCCGCGCCGATCCGGCCGGACGACCGGCCCTTGGCCGTGTGAGCCGACTGAAACCAGGCACTCCTGGCTGGCCAGGCACCCCTGTTTGGCCAGGCACCCCTGTCTGGGCAGGCACCTACTGGACTCTCCCGCTTTCGCACGTCAGTGTGGTCCCTGGTGAACGCAGGGGGCGTTGACAGGGGGAGGGTCGGAAGCGACATGTGGGGAAGACGACTGACGGGGCTCGCTTGGATACTGGTGCCGCTTGGGCTGCTGATCGTGGCGGTGCTCGGCGCGCGGCTGGTCTTCACGGCCGATACGTCGGATGTGAGCGCCACACCTCCTTCGGCCGTACCGACACCAGGCTCGCGGTCCACCACGGCGGCAGCGGCTCCGACACCAGCGCCTGACGAGGAGTCGGCGCCACCGAAGCGGTCCGCCGCCCCCTCCACCGCGAAGCCGACCTCGACCGCTCCCCCGGCCCGCGCCGTCTACCTCGGCGACTCGCTGGCCACCGAGAACCAGGACGTACTCGCGGACCTGCTCGACGAGTCCGGCAGCGCGCAGCTCCGCAAGGCCCCGCACTCCGGAACGACGCTGTGCGACTACCTGGAGGGCGAGCAGGAAAGCCTGTTCATACCAGACGACCGCAAGGCGGCGGCCCTGGTGCGATCCGAGCGTCCCGAGGTCGTGGTGCTCCAGTTCTGGGGCAACTCCTGGGGCTACACGCCCTGTATGAAGGGCATCGTGCATGACGCGGACCCGGACAGGTACTACGACCGCTACGCCGCCGACGCCCGCGCGCTGACCGAGCAGATCACCAAGGCGGCCCAGGACGCCGGTATCCCCCGCCCGAAACTCGTCTGGGTGCTCCAGGGCCCCGATGCCGTGGCCCCCGACCGGGTCCGCCGCGTCAACGACATCTACCGGGCGCAGGCCAAGGCCGCTGGTGACCTGACCTCGGACGCGGGCGCCAGGGTGAGCCGCCCGGGCGCCCGCTACACGTACGTACAGAACCTGCCGTGCAACGCCTACGAGCGCGCCAACCCCACGTACTGCTCCGGGGGTACGACAGCCCAGCTGCACCGCGCCGACGATCCGCTGCACTTCTGCCTGGCCCCGACGAAGAAGGGCGCCCCGCCCTGCACGGTGCGCTCGCCCGGCATCCTCCGCTACACCCAGGCGATCGCGGCGACCGTCGACGACTATCTGCGCCAGTCAGGGCGGTAGCGGCCGTGACAGCGTACGGGTGGCGGCCCTAGCGCGGTACGAGTAGCGGCCCTAGCGCGGTACGAGTAGCGGCCCTAGCGCGGTACGAGTAGCGGCCCTGACGCGGTAGGAGTAGCGGCCCTGACGCGGTACGCCAAGGCCGGTCACGACAGCAGGAAGTCCGCCTGACCCGCCTTGGCACCCCGGATGAACGCGTCGAGCTCCCCCGAGGTGTAGATCAGCGCCGGTCCGTCGGGGTCCGCGGACTGGCGCACGGCTACCCGGCCGTCGGCGAGCTTCATCGCTTCGACGCAGTTGCCGCCGTTTCCGCCGCTCCACGGCTTGTGCCAGCCCTCGCTGCCGAGCTCACGGGCGGGCATGCCGTTGTAGATCCGGTCGGATATGTGATCCATTCACAGCTCCTTGCGAAGACTCCGGAGAATCTCCTTTGTGCGGTGTGCCGTTGCCGCCTGGGTCGCCATCCGGTCCATGACTTCCAGGTACGTGACGACCTCGGCGCGGCGGTCGAGATAGACAGCGCCGGTCAGGTACTCGGTGTAGACCATGTCCGGCAGTTCGGGGATCGAGAAGCGGAACAGCACGAACGGGCCGTAGGTGCCCGGATGGTGCCCGTCGGCGAACTCCGCGACCTGCAAGGTGACGTGGGGCATCTCGGTGGCCTCGAGCAGCCGGTCGACCTGGGCCCGCATGAGGCCGGGGCCGCCGACGGTCCGGCGCAGGACGGTCTCGTCCATGACGACCCACAGCCGTGGGGCGTTGTCGCGGGTGAGCAGTTCCTGGCGCTGCATGCGCAAGGCGACATGCCGTTCGATGTCCTCGGGGTCCGTCTGTCCGAGTGCGCCCGCGTGCATCACGGCGCGCGCGTAGTCCTCGGTCTGCAGCAGGCCGGGCACGAAGTGCGGCTCGTACGACCTGAGGAGGGTCGCGGCGCCCTCCAGGCTGACGTACATGCTGAACCAGCCGGGCAGGATGTCGTGGTAACGCTGCCACCAGCCGGGCTGGTTGGCCTCCTCGGCCAGCTCGACGAATGACTCGGCCTCGCCGTCGGTGACGCCGTAGGCCCGCAGCAGCAGTTGGAGGTAGGGGATCTTGAGGCTGACCTCGGCGGTTTCCATCCGGCGGACCGTGGCGGGGGCGACGCGCAGGACGCGTGCGGCTTCCTCACGCTTGAGGCCCGCGCTCTCCCGCAGCTCCTGCAAGCGCTTTCCCAGGACAACCTGACCGACGGTGGGAGCGGACCGCGGTTCGCTCACTGCTGCCTCCTGTACCGCACGGTGGCCAGTGGCCTCTTGTTAGCAAGGCAGTCTGCCATGGGGCCGGAAAAAGGGAAGACTTCACTCTGCACATTTCAAAGTGACGCTTGCCAAGTGTCCTTGGCGGGGCGATAGTGGCATACGTGAACCAGTCCGCCGCGTTAGGAATCGGTCGTGGTGCTCGGTAACGCCCCTCTCACACGGCGCCCCTCGGGCGCCGTGACCCTTGACCGCCGTTGCCGTTTCGAGCTGGCCGCGCGCCCCGACTCCGTACCCCGGGCCAGACGGCTGACCCGCGACCAGCTGACGGGCTGGTCGCTCCCTGACGAGACCTGCGATATGGCGGCCCTGGTCGTCTCAGAGCTGGTCACCAATGCCGTAGTGCACACCGCGAGTCGGCTGATCGTGTGCGAGCTGCGCGAGGATACCGCGGCGGACACCGTACGGATCGTGGTACGCGACGAGGGCCCGGGACCCGGCGTCCCGGCCCCGCACCCAGCCCGTGACGGGCACGAGGACCACGGCCGTGGGCTGCTCCTGGTCGACGCGGTCAGCAGCGCCTGGGGCACCGCCGAGGCGGACGAGGGGCTGGGCCTCGTCGTGTGGGCCGAATTGCCGCGCGAAGCCGGGCCGCTGTGCGCGTGATGACCATGGAGACGCTGACCGGACTCAACCGGCGCCTGGGCGATGTGTCCCTGCTGCTGCCGGAAGGAATGACGACCCCGCTCGGCTGTGACGCGGTGGGCGTGCCCGAGGCGCTCGGCCCGCCGCTGCGTGAGTTGCTGCCGCGCGTGGGGTGTGTGTACACGGACGGCACCCGCTGGTGGTGGATCGTGCCGTCCGGCTCCGAGCTCGCGCTCGACTGGCCGATGCCCGCCCGGTACGCGGCCGGGGGCCTGGTCCCGGCGGCCGCGAGTACGCTGCGCCCGGTTCACCAGGGCTCGGGCCCGGTGCCGTACACCCCGCCGATTCCGCTCTATCTCGCGCTCTGCCGGGTGACCGAGACCGTGCCCCCGTGGATGCGTTCCACTGTGCCGCGCTCCCGGCCGGTGCGCGGGTAGGGCCTGGCCGCGCCCCCTCCCCCGCCCCCAGGCGGTCAGCGGCTACTCGGGGCTCGCGCCACCGCGTACGACGACCAGGAACGCGTCCGAGTGGAGGTCCATCACGACCTCGGCCGCCTTGCCCTGCGCCCGCTGGGCTTGGGCGAACTCCTCGGCTGGCCACGACCCGCGCGGGCCTCCGGCCGGGAAACGTTCCAGTACGACTCGGTTGTTCATCGGACACCCCCGTGGTGTGTGGGTCCTGCTCGGTGCCGCTCGCTGCTGCTCGGTCCTACAGCGGGGAGGACGCCGCGCGGGGGCGGTGCGGACGGCGATGTGACCGTATCTCCACGGAGTCGGCACGGAGTTGACACGGGGTCGGCGCCGCCTCGTGGAGCGATCGCTCAGCGGCCGCCAGGCCCCGGCCCCTTGACCGCCCGCAGGATCACGAACTTCGGGCTGCCCACGACCACTTCGCAGGTGCCGAAGAGGCGGCGCAGCTTCAGGTGGTAGCCGAGGTGCCGGTTGCCCACGACCCAGAGTTCACCGCCGGGGCGCAGTGCCGCGCGGGCTCCGGTGAACATGCGCCACGCGGTGGCGTCGGTGGTGGCCTGGTGGCTGTGGAACGGCGGGTTGTTCAGGACGAGGTCCACCGTGCCCGGGGCCATCGCGGCCAGGCCGTCGCCGACCAGGAACCGCGCCTTGGTGTCCGGGGCGGCGTTGGCGCGGAAGGTGGCTTCCGCCGAGGCCACCGCTTGGTAGGACTCGTCGACGAAGGTGACCTCGGCCTCCGGGTTGGCCAGCGCGGCCGCCGTACCGACGACGCCGTTGCCACAGCCCAGGTCCACGATGTGTTGCCGCCCGCGGCTCGACGGCAGGTGCTCCAGCAGGAAGCGGGTGCCGATGTCGAGGCGGTCGGCGCAGAAGATCCCGGCGTGGTTGGTGACGGTGCGCCCGGAGAGGGGACCGATGCCCTCGGGGAGGGTGTAGGTGTGCGGCCACGGGTTGGCCGCTGACGCGTCGCGGGTGCCGGAAAGTCCCGGCTCGGGCGTGCAGAAGATCAGCCGGGCCTTCTTCACGGCGAGCGATGTCCTGGTCGGGCCGATGATCCGCTCGAAGAGCCGCAGTGTCGAGGTGTGGATCTCCTTGACCATGCCGGTGCCGATCACGACCGTGCCCTCGTGCACGGCGGGCGCCAGGCGGTGCAGCTGGTCCTCCAGCAGCGCGAGGCTCTTGGGCACCCGGATCAGCAGTACATCGACGCGCTCGGGGGGTGTGTCCCTGGTGGTGAGCAGCTGTACGGCGGTGAGGTCGACGCCGTTGCGGGCGAGATTGGCCAGGGTGGCCTGCCGTGCGAGGAAGGAGTCGGTGATCTGTACGGGACGGTGCTCGGCCAGTGCCGTGGCCAGGGCGCCCCACCGGTCGCCGACGACGACCACGGTGCCGGAAAGGTCCACCGCTGGCTGGTCGGTCCCGTCGAGGTGGTTCAGCAGGTATGCGTCGGCGGCGTCCCAGGCACGCAGCGGGTCGCGGGGATCTTCGGGGTAGCGGGTGAGTTCGTACTCGCCCCGTGACGTCGGGAAACGGTTCATCGTGCCCTCAGGCTAACCGAGCCGCCGGGCCCACAGCGCCTGCCTCCGCCGCCCGGCCCAGCCCGATTGTCAGTGGCTGACCGTAACGTCTTCGGCAGTGGGACGGGGCGCGAACCGAGCGCCGCGTCCATCCTGGGGAGGGGTGTGCCATGTCTCGGACGAAGACGTATCTGGAGCTGTCGCAAGAGGGCGGCGGTGCGCACAAGTTCTACGAGGTGACGGTGGAGGGGACGGTCGTCTCGGTCCGGTACGGACGGATCGGCACGCCAGGTCAGTTGCAGACCTCGACCTTCCCGACCGCGCAGAAAGCGCAGGCGGCCGCAGCGAAGAAGGTGGGAGAGAAGGTCCGCAAGGGGTACGCCCCCGCCGTCCAGGGACAGCGGGCGGCCCGCCCGGTGACCCGCCGTCAGGTCACCTCCGCGCCGTCGACCGCCCGCGCGGTGGCCCCGGTCCTGTGGCGCTTCAGGACCGGCTCGGCGGCGTTCGGCATCCACATCGACGACGACCGCTGCTGGGTGGGAAACCAGTCAGGCGATGTGTACACACTCAGTCACGGCGGCGAGGTGCTGGCCCGCTACTCCTTGCCGGAGGGCGTCAAGTGCCTGGTGGCGGACGACTTCTGGATCTACGCGGGCTGTGATGACGGAAAAGTCTACGACCTCTCCTCCAAGCTGCCGTTCGCGGCGTACGACATCGCGGCGGACGTCGACATCTTCTGGCTGGACATCCGCGAGGGCGTGCTCAACGTCTCGGATCGCAGCGGCGGCCTGACGGTCATCGACCACGAGGACGAGTACCAGTGGTCACGGAAGTCATCGGGGGGCCATGCGTGGATGGTGCGGGCCGACGAGCACGCCGTCTACCACGGCCACCACGGCGGCGTGTCGGCCTACGCCCCCGACGGCGGCGGCGAGTTGTGGCACACGCCGACGCGTGGCGCGGTGCTGTTCGGCTGGCAGGAGGACACCTCGGTGTACGCGGGCACCGCCCGCCATGTGGTGCAGCGCCTGGCGAAGACGACGGGTGCGGTCGAGGCGAGCTACGCCTGCGACACGGTGGTGTACTCCTGCGCGACGGCGCCTGGGGGCCGCTATGTCTTCGCGGGCGACAACGCCTCGTCGGTCTACTGCTTCGACGCGGACGGCACCCGGCTGTGGAAGCTGGGCACCGGTGGCGGATCGGCGCTGTCGATGCAGTATCTGGACGAGAAGCTGTACATGGTCACCACGGATGGTTCGCTGGTCTGCGTGGACGCGAGTGACGCGGCGATCCGGGCGGCCCAGCAGGGGTCCGTTCCGGTGGCGGTGGACGTCAAGTCGGCGGCGGCCCTGCCGACCTACAAGCCGGTGACGGCGGTGTCCGCGATGGAGACCGTCTCGGTGGCTCCGTCCGGACAGGTGGTCGTGGAGTGCTTCCAGGACGGCGGCCGCCTGCGGGTGCATGTCGTCTCGGGCGGCTACGACCCGTCCTGGAACGTGCAGTTCCCGCGCGGGATACGTGAGGCGGGCGCCCGGTACGTGGTCGACGCGCTGCATCCGGCGTCGAGCGGGTTCTATCGGGTGCGGGGTGAGATCCGGCGCCTGGTGTGACGGCTCAGGCGGTGGGCGTCGGCTGGAGCGGGGCGAGCCTGCGCAGGAGGAGCCCGGCGGCACCGGCCGTGAAGTACATCAGGATCGCGTAGACGGCGCTGGGTACGGCGATCTCGGCGCTGTCGAGCAGAGAGGGGCTGAGGGCGACCGTGAGGGCGAGCGACGTGTTGTGCATGCCGATCTCCATACAGACGGCTACGGCCTGCGCGTGCCCCGCCCTCGCGAGCCGGGCGGCCGCGTATCCGGTGGCCAGCGAGATCACGCTGAACAGCACCGCCACCGAGCCGACATCGGCGAGATAGCCGCCGATGTTCTCCCGCTCCGCCAGCAGGGCCGCCAGGATGATCCCGGCCAGGATCACCAGGCACAGCAGCTTCACGGGGCGCTCGGCCCGCTCCGCGAGGTCCTGGCGCCTGGCCCGTACGGCCATCCCGATGGCCACCGGGATCAGCACGATCGCGAAGACCTGCACGGTCTTGGTGAACTGCAGCCCGACCGGGCCCCCGTCGCCCGCGTCGAAGTACGCCACCGACAGGTTGACCACGATCGGCAGGGTGAAGACGGCGAGAACGGAGTTGATGGCGGTGAGGGTGATGTTGAGCGCGACGTCGCCGCCGAAGAGGTGGCTGTAGAGGTTGGCCATGGTCCCGCCGGGCGAGGCGGCGAGCAGCATCATCCCGACGGCGGGGGCGGCGGCCAGACCGAAGGCCAGCACCAGGCCGAAGCAGACGGCGGGCAGCAGCACGAGCTGGCAGCCGAGCGCGACGGTCACGGTGCGCGGGTAGCGGGCCATCCGGCGGAAGTCGTCGACCGTCAGGCTGAGCCCGAGGCCGAGCATGATCACGCCGAGGACAGCGGGCACCAGCACGGTGACAAGGGGGGAGTCCACCAGCACAGGGTGCGGGTCAGGGGGTCAGGAGTCCACAGGTGTGCGGGCCCGGGACAGCGAGAAGGTGCCCGGTTCAGCCGGTCGTCGCGACCCGCTGAACCGGACACCCTGGGAGACGGTCGGTCAGAGGGTCTTGCCCCCGCTGCCGCCGGTGTCGCCGCTGTCGCCGTCGCCGTTACCGGCGTCGATCGCGGCGGCTACCTTCTCGGTGAGTTCCTGTGTCTGCACCCGACGTTGATGGGCCAGATAGACCGCCCGTTCTCGGCGGAACTCCTTGATCGTGGCATAGCACATGGCCAGCATGATGAAGCTGAAGGGCAACGCGATGAGGATCGCCATGGTTTGGAGTGCGACCAGCGAGTCGGATCCGCCCGCGATGATCAGCGCGGCGGCCACGGCACCTTCGGCAACGGCCCAGAAGACGCGGCTCCACTTCGGCGGGTTGGGGTCGCCGCCGCTGGCCAGCATGTCGACCACATACGAACCGGAGTCGGATGAGGTGACGAAGAAGAGCACGATCAGCAGAATCGCCACACCGGCGACGAACGCGCCGCCGGGCAGGGTGTCGAGCAGCGCGAACAGCGCGTTGTTCGTGTCGACACTGAACGCCTCGTCGGTGTCGCTCCAGCTCATGATGCCGCCGCTGGAGAACATCTCGCGGTACAGACCGGCGCCACCGAAGATGGCGAACCAGAAGAAGGTGAGCAGGGTCGGGACGAGCAGTACGCCGAGCACGAACTCACGGACGGTGCGGCCGCGCGAGATACGGGCGATGAAGATACCGACGAAGGGTGCCCAGGAGATCCACCAGCCCCAGTAGAAGGTGGTCCAGCCGCTCTGCCAGGCCTCGCCGGCCTCGCCCTGCATGGCGCCGGTGTCGAAGGACAGCTGGACGACGTTCTGCAGATAGGCGCCGATGGACGTGACGAACTCGTTGAGCAGGAAGAGCGTCGGTCCAGCGATGAGAACGAAGATCATCAGCGAGCCGGCGAGCCCCATGTTCAGGTTCGACAGCCACTTGATGCCCTTCTTCACGCCGGTGACCACGGAGATGGTGGCCACGAGCGTGATCAGGATGATCAGGACGACCTGGGTGGTGGTGCTCGGATCGTCGACCCAGTCGAGGAAGTCGAGCCCGGCGGAGATCTGCATCACGCCGAGGCCGAGCGAGGTCGCCACACCGAAGAGCGTGCCGACGATCGCGATCACGTCGATGGCGTTGCCCAGACCGCCCTTGACCCGGTCGCCGAGAACCGGCTCGAGGGCCCAGCGGATAGAGACCGGGCGACCCTTGCGGTGCACGGCGTAAGCGACGGCCAGGCCGACCACGACGTAGATGGCCCAGGGGTGGAAGCCCCAGTGCATGAACGTCTGCACCAGGGATTGCTGGGCCTGTTCGGCCGCCTGGCTGACGGTTTCCTGGTCCGGTGCGTCGCCCACTCCGGGTCGCGGTGCAGCGAAGTGTGTCAGCGGCTCCGCCACGCCCCAGAAGACCAGGCCGATACCCATACCCGCGGCGAACAGCATCGCCAGCCACGACCCGAGGTTGAACTCGGCCTTGTCCTCGTTCTTTCCGAGCTTGATGTCACCGAAGTGCCCGATGCCGACCCAGAGGGAGAAGACCACGAAGACAGCGACAATGGCCGTGTAGTACCACCCGACGCTGCCGACGACCTCCGAGTTGATATCACTGATGACGTCCTTCGCGTTACCCGGGAAGATCGTGGCGTACAACACGAACGCCAAGATGATCCCCGCGGCGGGCAGGAACACCCACGGGGCGATGGACGGCGCGTCCGGCTTCCGGCCCGATTGTTCATCACTCGGTGGACTTGCCACCTGATCCCCAGTCACTCAGATACCAAGCCTTATCTTCGGTGATCTTTGACAATTCTCTTAACTATCCGACGCACCTGCCCTGATCGGTCCTCGACACACATCACAGCTTCATCACTGAACGAAAACCAAGCGGGCGTCAACCCCCGGCGCTAGCCAACGCCCCCGCCGCGGAGACTCAGGCCTTGCGGCCGACGCCGCCGAACATCGCCACCTCTTCCGGCTCCCCGTCCACGGCTCCATCCGCGGCTCCGTCCGCGCGCCACCGTGAGCAGGACACCACGCCAGGCGGTAGCAGGGTCAGGCCGTCGAAGTAGCGGGTGATCTGCTCCGGTGTGCGCTGGGTCAGCTTCGGGGTGCCGTGTTCGTTCCAGAACTCCACGGCGCGGTCCACGTCGGGCATCGCCGGACTGGTGATCGTGTGGGAGAGCACCAGGTGGCTGCCGCTGGGCAGGGCGTCCAGGAGACGGTGTACGACACCGTGGGACTCGGCGTCGTCCTCGATGAAGATCACCACGCCCAGCAGGACCAGCGCGACGGGCTGGGTGAGGTCGAGGGTCTCCGCGGCGCGTTCCAGGATGGTGTCGACATCGCGCAGGTCGGCGTCGAGGTAGTCGGTCCGGCCCTCGGGTGTGCTGGTGAGGAGTGCGCGGGCATGGGTGAGTACGAGGGGGTCGTTGTCCACGTACACGATCCGGGCGTCGGGCGCGACCCGCTGTGCCACCTCGTGGGTATTGTCGGCGCTGGGCAGTCCCGTACCGATGTCCAGGAACTGCCGGATGCCCACCTCACCGGCCAGATAGCGGACGGACCGGCCGAGGAAGAGGCGGTCCGCGCGGGCGTAGTCGCCGATGCCGGGGTGGAGTTGACGAATCTGGTCTCCGGCTTCGCGGTCGACCAGGTAATTGTCCTTGCCGTCCAGCCAGTAGTTCCAGATCCGGGCGGTGTGCGGTCTGGTGGTGTCGATGCGTGGTACCTGGTCAGCCATCTGCTCCTCCTCAACTCCGGTATGTCGAGGGCATCTTGGCACAACGGGGGGAGCCGGCCGCGCTCTGCCCTCACCAGCCACAGGCGCCCCGAGTACGATCTCCGCATGCCGCCCGCCGACCCTCAAGCACCCGCCCCTGTCTGCGGAAAGGCCGAACAGGACGAATCCCCGCAGACTAGAATGAAGACTGTCGCAGCGGGCAGCGGGCAGCGGGCAGCGGGCAGCGGGCAGCGGGCAGCGGGCAGCGGGCAGCGCACCGAGAAGTACGTGCTCTTCGCCGCCCGTTCGGCGGCCGCCCTGCACCGGCTCCTGGACGTCCTCCCCGCCTTCGCCGGTGACCACCGTATTCACCGCCGCTTCACCCTGGTCCCCGGCTCCGACTTCAGCGGCGACGCACTCGCCGCCATCGAGCAGGCCCGGGCCCGAACGGTCCCCTGGGACGAGGCATGTGCCCGCCCGTACGACCTGATCCTCACCGCCAGCCCCAAGGGCGAGCTCCACGAACTCCACGGCCCCCGCGCCCTCCTGCCGCACGGCGCGGGCTTCGGCAAGGCGCTCCCCGACGACGGCTCCAGCGACTCCGCCTCCGGGCTCGACCCCGCCTACCTGCTGCGCGACGGGCACCCCGTCGCCGATCTGCACGCGCTCGCCCACCCCAGCCAACTCACCCGGCTCGCCCACGCGTGCCCGCCCGCCGCCGCCCGCGCCACCGTCACCGGCGACCCGACGCTCGACCGCATCCTCGACTCACTCCCCCTACGCGACCGCTACCGCACCGCCCTGCGCACCCACGGCCGCAGGTTGCTCGTCCTCACCTCCACCTGGGGCCCCGAGTCACTCCTGGAACGCCGCCCGGATCTCCCCGCCGAACTCGCCGCCCGCCTCCCCCACGACAGCTGGCAGCTGGGGCTCGTCCTGCACCCCAACGAGCACAGCAGGACAGGCGAGTTCGACCTGCGGGAGCAGTTGGAGCCCGCCCTCGCCGCCGGAATGATCCTGGCCCGGCCATACGAGGAATGGGCCGCGCTGCTGGTGGCCGCCGACGCGGTACTCACCGACCACGGCTCCACCGCGCTGTACGCCGCCGCCATCGACCGCCCTCTCATCGCGGCCTGCGACGGCGGTGGCGAGCTGATCCCCGGCACCCCGATGGCGGAGATCCTCACCCGTGTCCCCCGCCTGCGGCACGCCGACGAGCTGGTCCCCGCCGCCCACGCAGCCGCCCAACTCACCAGCCGTGTCAGGGATCTGGCCGAGCCTGCCTTCGCCGAGCGCGGCCACGCCATACGCCGCCTACGCGAAGAGCTCTACCGGCTGCTCGACCTCACCCCGCGCGCCGTACCGGCCGAGCCCCGCCTGCTCCCCGACCCGGCGCCCGCCACCCGTACGCCCGCGGTGTTCGCCGTACGTGTGAACGGGGAGCCGGACACGGGCCTGCGCGTCGAACGCCGCCCCGCCCACGCTCCGGGTCCCGCCCACCACCTCGCGGCCGAACACGGCGAGGCGGCCGAGCGGCACCTCCAGAGCGCAGCGCTCCACTACGTCCGCGCGGACCGGGCACCCACGCGCGGGGAGTCCTGGACCGTGGACCGCTGGACCACCCACGTCCTCACCCAGTACCCGGGCCGCCGCACCGCCGCCGTCATCCTGAGCCCCACACGCGGTGTCCTGCGCACCACCGGCGGCCCACTGCTGTCGCTGCGCCTCACCCCGTACGCCGATCAGGCCCATGCATCTCGGGCCGAGGCATTCCGCGTCGACCCCGCCGCCGCGCTCTCCGCCGCACACGCATGGCTGGACGTGCGCGAAGCACCCTCGCCGATCCGCTGCACCATCGGCGACCACACCTGCACGCTCCAACTCAGCCCCGCTACCGAGGCCGAAGCCCGCCACGCGTTCGCCAGGTAGCCCACAGCCCGCAAGCACCAGCCCACACAACCCACAGGCCCTAGCCCGAGCCCAGCGCGCCGCCCCGCTCCCGCACGGCGTCGGCGGCCGCGCGGTGCTGGCGGGCCGTGTCCGGGGCGCCCGTCTCATCGGCGAGGTCCGCCAGCGCTTCCAGCGACCGGACCTCCTCGCGGCCCGAGCCGCGCTGTCGCGCACCGACCAGGGCCGCCTCGTACAGAGCCCTGGCCTCGTCGCGGCGCCCGACCCGGTGCAGCACCCGGCCGAGTTCGAAGCCCGTACGCGCGGCCATCCGCGCCCGCCCATCCTCCCTGGCCTGTGCGTGAGCCTGCTCCAACAGGGTGATCGCCCGCGGGAGTTCGGATTCGCCCAGCTCGGCCAGCGCCTGGCCCAGCCGGTAGGTCTGCAACATGGCGCCGTAGTCGTTCTCGATCTCGATGTGGATACGTCCGGACGCCTCGAAGTCCGCCGCCGCGCTCGCCCAGTCGCCCTGCGCCGAGCTGAGCATGCCGCGGAACTCGATGGCGGATGCCCGCAGTTTCCGCTCGCGAGTCCCGTCGCCCAGCGCGCCGACCGCGGCCATGGCCTGGCCGATCTCGTCGCCTGCCCCCGCGTACTCACGTTGCTCCCACAAGGAGCGGGCCAACTGGCAGCGCATTCGCACGAGCGCGAGGGGGTGTCCGGCGCGCTGGGCGGCGTCCCGGCCGGTACGGAACGCGTCGGTGACCGCCGTGTAGTGCGGGTGGTCGAGGTAGTGGGTAAACAGGGGTTCGCAGAGCGCCCAGGCCTCGCTGTCCAGCCCTGCGGCGTACGCGGTGCGCACGCAGGCGAAGAGCGCCAGCCGCTCAGCCTCAAGCCAACGCAGCGCCGCGCCCTTCCCGTCCTCCCCTGCCGCCTCCCCTTCCCCCTCACCCTCCGCGCCCCGCGTGAACTCCATGTCGGGAGCATCCGGCAGCGCGGGCACCACCTCACCAAAAGTCATCCGGGGCCCAGCAGCCAGCAGGTCGGCACGCTGGGCCTGCCGCAGATACCAGCGGACGACCCGCCGCCGCCCTTCGACGCCCTCGACGCCCTCAACGCCTCGGCGGCGCGCGCAGCGCACCGCGTGCGCCCGCAGCAGGTCATGCATCCGCAGCCGCCGCCCGCCCCGCGCCCGCAGCAGCAGACTGGCCCGGACCAGCTCCCCCAACGCGTCCTCGGCGGCGTCCTCGCCCTCCCCCAGCAGCGCCACCGCCGCCTCCGGCAGGATGTACGGCCCCGGGTATCCGGCCAGCAGCCTGTAGAGCGTGGCCGCACCCGGGCTTAAGCGCCGGTAGGCGGCATCCCATACGGCCTCCACCGTCGGCACCCCCTTCTCGTCGAGTTCGGCGGTGAGTTCGGCGATCAGCCGGGAGAGCCGTCGCATCTCGTTCCCGCGCACCCACTCGGCGGCGACCTCGAGCGCGGCGGGCAGCCCGCCGCAGATCCGCGCGAGCGCGGCGGCCGACGCCGGGTCGGCGGCCAGCCGGGGGTCCCGCACGATCTTGGCGAGCAGCTGCTCGGCGTCCCCGGCCTCCAGTGGGCCGACCGGAAGCTCCAGGTCAGCGCCGCCCCGGATGTCGTACAGCTTCTCCTGGCTGATGACGATGAGCACGCTGTCGGCGGACGCGGGCAGCAGCGGCTCGACTTCCGTACGGAAGAACCGCGCATTGTCGACGATGACGACCAGACGCCGTCTGCCGGTCTGCTCCCAGTACTGCTTTCTGCGCCCCTCGAAGGTCGTCTCCAGCCAGTCCCGCACCCGGAAGGAGCGCAGTAACTCACCGAGGGCTTCGGCGATATCGGCTCCGCCGTCCTGCTGGTGATCGTCGAGGTTCACGTAGCGCACCAGGTATTCGCCCTGTGCGGCGAGTTGGTGCGCGAGGTGCACCCCGAGCGCGGTCTTGCCCATTCCGCCCATCCCGCTGACCGACACCACCAGCGGCCTACCGCCCGCGGGCCGCTGCCACCCGGCGGCCCGCAGCACCTGGGTCCGCTCCTCGTCCCGGTTCTGGAAGTGCCGTACATCCGGCGGTAGCTGATACGACATCACATCGAGCTCGGCATCCGCGCGTTGTTCGTATACGTGGATGTCCCTCGCCTGCCCGACCTGAAGAGCCGTACTCACCCTGGCCTGCCCACCCACGCTGTTCCACGTCTGATCCGCCACGCGTCAACTCTAGGGTCTGCGTACCGAATTGGCGCTCTTGGATGAGTGGAGCGAGCGCAGAGCGAGCAGCAGAACCCCGATGTCGTCGAGCAGGACGGGGTCGGGCAGCAGGTCCACCGGAGAGATCAGGTAGATCAGCGCGCCCCAGAAGGCCAGCTTGTTCTCCGGCGGGACGCCCGCGTCGCGCAGCAGCTTGCGGGCCCGCAGCAGCCGGACTGCGAGGAAGATCGTCAGCGCGGCGCTACCGACGAACACCACGCCGACGATCACCACGACCATCGTGATCTCGGTACTCATGCCGCCTCCAGGTGCCCATGGCGATGGGCGATGCGCGATGTGGCGATGTGGCGATGTGGCGATGTGGCGATGTGGCGATGTCCTGGTAAACGGCCCAGTATGGTTCACCCGGCGCCGCGCGGGGGTTTGCCCCACCGGGCCGGGCACGGGGAGTCAGCCGGCTGGGGGGTGTCAGTCGGCCGGGCGGGCGTCAGTCAGCGAGGCGGGGCCCGGACGCGGCGGCCTTCAGCTCGTCGACGGTCAGCGGCGGCCCCTGGAGCGCGGGCTTGCCACGCCCCCTGAGCATCGCGACGGCGATGTCCGGCTGCACCCAGGCGGTCGGCGGTGCCGACATGGTCAGCACGTCGAAGAGGGCCTGGGCGACCGCGGCGCGGTCGGTGGCGGTCTCCATGAAGCGGTCGACATAACGGTTCAGGAGCTTCGCGGCGGCCGGAGGACGCTTGCCCTTGGCGCCGGGGTAGAGAATGTCCTGCGACGTCGCCAGCTCCCAGGCGAAGGCGGCCCTGCGCCCGATGGCCCGCTGTACCTGGCGGGCCAGACCTGGCGCACGCAGCCGATCGTGCGCCGACGGCCCGGACGCGAGCTGGTCGCGCAGGGCGGTGATGCCCTGGGCCGCCACGGACATGCCCTGCCCGTAGACCGGGTTGTACGTGGCCACCGCGTCGCCCACCGCGATGAAGCCCTCCGGCCAGTCCCTGGCCTTCTCGAAGTAGCGGCGCCGGTTCACCGTGCTGCGGGAGAGGGTCACCTCCTCGGTCAACGGCGTGGTCTGCGAGATCAGTTCGCCGACGACCGGGTGCCGCACGGAGCGGGCGAAGGGCTCGAACCTGGCAGGGTCGCGGGTGGGTTCGCCGCCTCGGGTGCCGGAGAGGGTGACCAGCCAGCGGGCGCCCTCGACCGGGACGATCGTCGCGGTCCGCCCCGGGACGGGGACGCGCGGGTCGGCCTGGACGTTGACGATGGGGAAGTCCTCGGTGCCTTCCGGAGCACGGTAGACGCGACTCGCGTAGACGAGGCCGGAGTCGACCTCGGCCTCCTCGATCGGCCCCACTCCCAGGGCCTCGAGCCATGCCGGAGCCTGTGAGCCACGGCCGCTCGCGTCGATGACCAGGTCGGCGTGCAGGACCTGCTCGCCGTCCTCGGCAGTGCGTACGCGGGCGCCGGTCACCCGGTCGGCATCGCCCACCAGGCCCAGGAAGTCGGTGCGTTCGAGGACGGTGACCGAGGGCAGGGGCAGCACCTGCTCCCTGACCACCCAGTCCAGCAGGTCGCGGGAGCAGGCGATCACGTACTGCATCTCGGACCAGCGGCGCATCCAGCCCTGGGCCGTCATGGTGACCAGGCCGGTGGGCAGCGGGATACGGCGGGCTCCGGCGGCCAGCCACCGGTCGGTGATGCCGGGCAGCAGGCTCTCGAAGGCGCGGGCGCCGCCGGACCACAGCAGATGGGTGTGCCGGGCCTGGGGCAGGGACTTTCGTGCGTGGGGACCCTCGGGGAGCGTGTCACGCTCGATGACCATGACCTCGTCGACCGCGTCGGTCGCGCGGGCGAGGACGGCGGCCGTGAGCATTCCGGCCAGCCCTCCGCCCACCACGACAGCACGGCGCGGCCGGCCGGAGTGTCCGGTGGGCAGGGACGGGGATCGGCTCATCGTGGGCTGCTCTCTGTACTGGCCGCCGCCTGACGGGCTGCGGCGACAATCGGGGACCGCAGGGCGCGGGACACCCGCGCCAGGGACCTCGGGCCGGCACCCGCACCGGCGGCGATGGCCGATGCGGGTTCGGTCGACGAGGGTCCGTGCGACGGCTGTTGGTGCGACGACGGTCCGTGCGGCGACAGTCCGTGTGGCGACGGCTCGGCGGGGGGCGGTGGCGAGGGCGGGGCGGGGCGGTGTGCGGCCCCGGCCGGTACGTACCGGGCCCTGGCCGTCTCCGCGGCCTTCACCCGTACCGCCGCGGCCACCATCGCCGCGTCGCCCACCGCCCCGGCGTCCCGGGCGTCCGCGCCACCGGCGAGGGCCGCCTCGTACGCACGGGTCCGTACCGTCTCGTCGAGGAACGGCTGCAGGCCAAGGAGGTCGTCGTGGATCTGTGTCTCCCGCAGCGTGGCGCGCAGACCGGGCGCCGCCCACCAGGCGATCCGCACCGACGCGCCCTCACTCCGGGTGGACAGGTGCAGCTCCCGCCACAGGGCGCCCAGCCGCCAGTAGGTCAGCCAGGTACGAGCGGCCTCCGAGAGCCGGGAGCCCACCAGCGGCAGCAGGAAGCCCACCACGGCGAACAGGGCGCCGACGGACGCGAACACGGGGGCGGCGCCGGTGCTCAGCACATCCAGGTCAGCTCCGCACCACCGTGCGACCACGGCCGTGAGCTTGGCGCAGACATAGGCGATCTTGAACAGATAGCCGGTCACGATGATCATCAGGCTGGCCCGCAGCCAGCGGCTCCGCACCTGACGCGCCCAGCGCCAGCACAGGACGCAGACGCCAAAGGCCGGGGCGGCTATCGCCACGAGGTACAGCACGATCATCTCGCGGATGTACGGCGTGGTCGCGTAGTACGTGTCCAGGTCCCGCAGCCGTTCGACCGGTGCGCTGCCGAGGGCGAAGAGCACCGCGAGCGTGACGCTCACCAGGCCGTACCCGGCCATCAGCGCCCGGGTGATCCGGCGGGTCTGGTCCGGCGGCCCGCCACGCCAGTTGACGATCAGTACCAGGGTGGAGGCGGAGAAGGCCGACAGCAGGCCGTAGGCCAGGGGGGCGGAGAAGTTCGCGACGCCGGTGATGCGGTTGACCTCGGCGATCGTCGGTGGCGCGGCGAAGAAGAACACCGCGGCCGCGAGCCCGAGCAGCACACTGACGGAGCGGACCAGCGGATCACGCCAGTCCCGTACGGTCCCGGGAAGTTTGCAGACGAACGCGATCCCCATGGCGACCGCGGGAATGTAGTAGTCCGAGTTCTCCACGCGTCAGCCCCGCGGCCGGCGACGGCCGAGCGAGGCCTCGATCCGCCCGGCGAGCGCGTCGCGCCCCGCCGCCGAGCCGCGCTCGCCCGCCGTCGCCAGCCAGGGGCGGCACTTGCTGGCCAGCAGCAGGCCGAAGCTCTCCGCCTCGTCCTCCTCTGCCTGGTCGAAGCGGGTGCGGGCCGACACGCTGCGTACGGTTTCCTGTAAGTCAGCGGTCTGGGACAGCAGTCGCGCGGCGACTTCGGTTCCGGCCACCTCGTGGCCACAGTGCCCGGCCTTCATGTGCCACAACTCATGGCCCAGGATGACGAGTTGGTGGTCGGGTGCGGTGCGTTCCTCGACGACGATCAGGTCCTGGTCGGCCATGTCCAGCCAGAGCCCGCTGGCCGTGTCCGGCGGGAACGGCGCCATCTTGAATCTGACCGGGCGGCCACGGCGGCGGCTCATCCCCGCGCACAGTGCGGCGTAGAGGTCCGCGGGCGGGGTCGGGGGCGGCAGGTCGATACCGCTGACGAGTTCGCCGCACAGCCGACGCATGTCCCTGCCTATGCCCACCACTCGCCCCGCATCCGTGCCTGTCGCCTGCCCCGCCGATCTCGCCGCTGTTCGTCCCGCGCGTGCGGCCGCCGCATCAGGACTCCGACTCCGGCTCGGGCTCCGGACCCGGCTTGGACTCCGGACCCGGCGCCGGATCCGACCGTCTGACGTTCTCCAGCAGCATGTCGAGCCACTCCGTGACGGTGTCCCGGTGCTTGTCCGTGGGCAACTGCGCGGCGCGCCAGGCGATCCCGCGTACGCCGTGGTCCAACAGCAGACGCTGCAGCGGATCTTCCACCGGTACGTCATCCGACTCGCAGAGCTCGCCCTGGGAGGTGCCCCGCTCCTCGGCCGCCAGCCTCTGCAGGAGTTCCTGCTCGGTGCGCTGCAACGCACCGTCGAGCGCGTCGGCGTCCGAAGCCGTCAGGAACCCCGCGTGCACCTGGAAAAACCGCTGTATGGCGTCGCAGTGCTCCATGGTGGGACGCCGATCGCCGTTGATCAGGGCGCCCGCCTGCTGGCGCGACATGCCCGCGCCGCAGGCGATCTCCTGCTGGGTGTAGCGGCGGCCATCCGGCTTGAGGCGCGTTCTGCGCAGCAGGTCGAACCGCTGCAGAAAGCGCGTCTGGAGGTCAGGCTCGCCCGCCTCCCGGCCTTCCAGCAGCGCCTTGACCACGCCGACCGGGACTCCCGACTGGGCGGAGAGTTGCTGCAGGCTGAAGACCTCGTCACGACACAGGCCGAGCTTGTCGGCGAGTTCGCCGACACGTACGAGGGTTGCCGCGAGCGGCCCGGTACTTGCCGGGCCCGCAGCCGAGAGGCCATCTGGCACCGGTGGGTCTCCTCGATGTGACGGTGGGTTGTGGAGAATATCGCTTCAGCCAGATCCCGGCCAAGGGTTGCCACAGTTGTGGCGCGATCTGATCGAACAACGCCGCCGAATGCCACGATTGTTGACACGTTCTCTTCTCAACCAGCAGGATCGCTCTGCGGCCTCCACGCCGCACCCACGGGAGGGACGAGATCTCGATGGTGAATCTCGATGAATGACGCGGTGGCGGGGCGCGGCAGCGCCTGCGACGACCCGCTGGACACAGCGAACCCCGGTACACGGTCGTACCTGCGGGACTACGCCGCGATGCTCTACGCCACGCCCTTCCCCTCCCTGGTCGTGAATCACCGCTGGGACGTCATCGTCGCCAACTCCGCGTACGACGCCCTCTTCGGCTCCGTACGGCCGCATCCCACGGCCATGCCGCGCCACAACTTCCTGCGCTTCGTCCTCTTCCACCCGGATGCGAGCGAGGTACTCGCCGAGCATGAGACGAGCTGGTGCCTGCCGCTGCTCGCCCAGTTCGCGTCCGCGCTCGACACCCACGCGCAGGACCGAGGGATTCAGGACATTCGCCGGGACATCGCGGCGGACCCGATCATGAACGCCGCCTATCAGCAAGGCCTGCCGCACTGGATCAGAGCCGTCGGCCGCGCCGCCGTGGAACACGACGGCGCGCTGCGCCCGCTGCGCCACCCGGACCCGGCCAAGGGCCGCGCCACCTGCCGGATCATCAGCGAGACCCCCGCCACACTGCGGTCCATCGGCCTCAGCCGACTGACCCTGATGCTCCAGGACCCCGGCCTCACCGCTACCGCCACCGCCCCACCATCCGCCGCCGCTCGCACACGACGCGGCGCGTCACACCTGAGGGTCGTCTGAGACACGGCACCGCGGTCAGGCCAGCGGTGAGACGAGCGGTCAAGCCAGCGGTCAAGCCAGCGGCTAGTCCAGGGAAGCCGACGGCGGCGCGGCGAAGCACCGCACCGCGACCGTCTGACCTGGCCCCCACCGCTGCTCGACGGTGCCCAACGCCTCCCAGCCCAGGCGCTCGTACAGGGCCAGCGCCGCGGCATCGGAGGCGACGACGTCCAGTACGGGTTGCAGCGCACGCCCGCGCGCGTCCTGTACAGCCCCCCGCACCAGCAAGGCGCCGATCCCCTGGCCGCGCGCCACCGGAGCGACGAACAACCGGCTGACCACCGCGGTCGCCCCGCCCTCCCCGCCCTGGCGGCTCCCCCACAGCGCGGGCGCCGCGTCCCCCGGCCCGCTGCCGCACAGCCCGATATGCCCGACGACCCGCCCGTCCAACTCCGCCACCCAGGCCGCGAGCAGCGACGGCGGGCTCAGCCATGCCGCCGGTTCCGCAGGCCAGTTCACGGGATAGCCGTCACGCCGGTGCACCTCGGCGAGGGCCCGTACGCAGTCCTCCAGGTCCCCGTCCCGGCGCCCCCGCACCAGCGGCCGGACGACCGCCCCGCTCGCTGAGCCGGATGCCGTACCGCTCTCGTGTTCCACCCGAGCACCCTACGGGGCTACCTCAGCCTCACCGCCGACCACCCGGACCGCCAGGATCGCCTGGATTGCCCAGATGGATCGATCCCACCGTGCCAGCCTGGATGACCATGTCGTGTTGAACGCCGCCGCTGATCGTGTTGTTTACGTCCCCCTGCCGCTGCACCGCTCCCGGCGCCAACTCGTCGAGCAGCGTCCGGAGTTCTGCCGCCGCGGCCGGGTCGGCGCGCAGCGTGCGGCGGATGCGGTTGCGCCACTCGGCCGTCACGTCCGCGGCCGCGTCCGCGTCATCGGCGACCCGAGCCGCGGCGAGGTCAGCGCGAGCCTCCTCCAGCTCGCCCTCCACGGTCTCCTCGTCCTCGGAGCGCCCCCGCGAGAAGTACGCGACCAGCCGCCTCCGCGCCTGCGCCCAGCCATCGGTCGCCATCTGCTGGACGAGTGCCGTCGCCCCCGCAGTGGCCAGTGCCGTCAACTCTGCGTCCACGCCAGCCCCTTCCTCGTACATCCGGGCTCTCACCCTAGACGCGGGCACTGCCACCCCGCGCGAAAATCCCTGGCCCGGAGGGCAGCGGCTCCCGCACCCTGTACGCCATGGAAGCCACCCCAGCCCCGGCCTCACGCCGCATCCGCGCCCTCTACACCGAATCAACCGTCACCGTCTACCAGGCGTACGCCCCCGAGCTCGGGCTTCCCGCGGCGCGCGACGGGCGCTTTCCCGCGGCCTGGAAGCGGGACCGGATGACATGGATCAAGCCCTCGTTCCTGTGGATGATGTACCGCTGCGGCTGGGGAACCAAGGAGGGTCAACAGACCGTCCTTGGCATCGAGATCAGCCGCGAGGGCTTCGAGTGGGCGCTGCGGCACGCCTGCCTGTCGCACTATGAGCGCGGCCTGCACACCGACCAGGCCGCCTGGCAGCGGGAGTTGCGGCGGGCACCGGCCCGTGTGCAGTGGGACCCCGAGCGCGATCTGCGGCTCGCGCCGCTGCCCCACCGGTCGTTGCAGCTCGGGCTCGCGGGTGAGGCGGCGCGCAAGTTCGCCGACGAGTGGACGGTGTCCATCACGGACGTCACCGGCACGGCGCACGCCGTCCACGGCCTCGTACGCGACGGTGAGCTGGAGGCGGCGGCCCGGCTGCTGCCCGAGGAACGTGAATATCCGGCGGGCGAGGCGCTTCTCGCGCACCTAGGCGCGTGAGCCCGCTGTCTGGGAGCGGAAGCCGTAGCCGAGTTCCGGGTGGGCCAGGCCGAAGTAGTGCCGGAAGCTGTAGATGAGCGGGTTCCACTCGGCCGGGTCGATGTGCTGCGTTCCGGGGACCACCACGGACGCGGCGGCGTGCACCCGTACGACCTCGCACTCCGCGATGCGGAACTCACCGTCGGGACCGGCGGGTGTCAGGTTCCGTACCGTGGCCTCCAGCTGGAGCGGGCACTCGGCGACGCGCGGCGGCCGGACCTTCTGTGACGGCTGGGGGCGCAGGCTCGCCGCGCCGAACTTGTCCGGCTCATAGCGGTACGCGGAGCGCTTGGCGGCCGGTACGGGGTGAGCGCCGGTGAGCGGGGCGAGGCGTTCCACCGCGGGCCAGAGGTCGGCTGACGGGAGGTTGACGACCAGCTCCGGGCGCTCCGCGAGGTTGGCGGCCGTACGCCCCTCACCGCCCAGGCCGATGACGACGGTGTGCCCCAGTGCCCAGGCGGAGGAGATCGGGGCGAGGTTGGGGGTGCCGTCGGGGTTCTCGGTGGTGAGGAGGGCCACGGGGGTGCCGAAGTACAGGATGCTTGGGGATATCGCCAGGTGGTCGGTGGTGGCGGTGGCGGTGGTGGCGGTGGTGTTCATGGCGCGGAACGTTAGGGCGCCGGTACTTCGGTGAGCGCCGAAGTGTCCAGCGGTCAGAATGGGGCCATGAGCCCGAGCCCCGACAGCGTCACCGGCCCCGACCTGGCCGCCCTCGCCGGTCTGCTCGCCGACCGTACCCGGGCGGCGATGTGCCTGGCGCTCCTCGACGGCCGGGCCTGGACGGCGAAGGAGCTGGCCCAGCACGCCGGGGTCGCCCCTTCCACGGCGACGGCCCATCTGCACCAGCTGGTCGCGGGCGGGCTGCTGGCGGAGGAGCGGCAGGGCCGCCACCGCTATGTGCGGCTGGCCGGGCCCGCCACCGCCGAGATGATCGAGAGCCTCGCCTCGCACGCCCCGCTGCGGTCCACGCCCATCCGCTCGCTCAGCGACTCCCACCGGCGCCGCGCCCTGGCGCACGCCCGGTCCTGTTACGACCACCTGGCGGGTACGGTCGCCGTCGCGATCACCGACGCGATGACCGACCGGTCCCTGCTGACCTGGGAGTACGGACCCGCCCTGACCGACGCGGGCAAGGCCTGGCTGCGCGACCTGGGCGTGGACGACCACCGTCCCCGCTCGGGCCGCGCCCATGTCCGCGGCTGCCTGGACTGGACGGAGCGGCGCCCGCATCTGGCGGGCGCGGTGGGTGCCGCGTTCCTGCAGCGGGCGCTCGACGCCGAGTGGGTGCTGCGTAAGGGCAGCACCCGGGTGATCGTCCTGACGGACACCGGGCGTGGGGTGCTGCGGGAGCGACTCGGGCTCGCTGACGCGGTGTTGTACGCCCCGGCCGACTGAGCGTTTGTGTCACAGGCTCCGCGAGGCGAAAAGCGGGTGCGGGCGCTCTTCGCCGCTCGGCATGATCGACCCAGCAGCACCCCCGACCGTCGACGTACCCGGAGGCATCCGTGATCAAGCGCACCGTCGTTCCCTCGCTCTTCACACCGCCGGCCTACGCGCACGCCTCCGTCGTCGAGGCCGGTACCCGGCTGGCGTTCCTGGCCGGGTCCGTACCACTCGACGCCGAGGGCGAACTCGTCGGCGAGGGCGACGCCGTACAGCAGGCCAAGCAGGTCATCGCCAACCTCGAGGAGCAGCTGCGGGCCGTCGGCAGCGCTCTCTCGCTGGTGGCGTACACGGATGTGTACGTGGTGAGCGGTGAGCCCGCCGTCCTGTCGGATGTCTGGGACGTCGTGAAGGCCTCGGGCCTCAGCACGGGACCGCACGCCTCGACCCTGCTCGGCGTCGCCTGCCTCGGCTACTCGGGGCAGCTGGTGGAGATCACCGCCACGGCCGTCGTACCGGACGCCGCCGTCTGATGGACGAGATGACACTGCTCAGGCGCGCAGGCGGCCCCGTCACGCGGAGTCGGCTCGTCCGGGACCTGACCGCGCTCGGTCTCGGCGACGGCGACACCGTCATGTTCCACACCCGGATGTCCGCCATCGGCTATGTGGCGGGCGGCCCGCAGACGCTCATCGGCGCCCTCCGCGATGTCGTGGGGGCGCGCGGGACCCTGGTGGTCAGCTGTGGCTGGAACGACGCCCCGCCGTACGACGTCACCGACTGGCCACAGGCCTGGCAGGACGCGCTGCGCGCGGAGCACCCGGCGTACGACCCCGACATCAGCGAGGCCGACCACGAGAACGGCCGCCTCCCCGAGGCCCTGCGCCGTTGGCCGGGCGCGGTCCGCAGCCGCCATCCGGACGCCAGCTTCGCCGCGCTCGGGGCGGCGGCCACCCCGCTGATGGCCGACCACCCGTGGGATGACCCGCACGGCCCCGGCAGCCCGCTCGCGCGGCTGGTCGGTCTGCGCGGCCGGGTGCTCATGCTGGGCGCTCCGCTGGAGACGCTCACCCTGCTGCACCACGCCGAGGCGCTCGCCGAGGCGCCCGGCAAGCGGTTCGTGGAGTACGAGCAGCCGATCCGGGTCGACGGGGCGCGGGTCTGGCGGCGTTTCCGCGACATCGACTCGACGGACGGGGCGTTTGACTACTCCCCCTTCGTGCCCGAGGGGGTGGACCCGTTCGAGGTGATCGCCCGGGACATGCTCGCCGCTGGAATCGGCACCCGAGGGACGGTCGGCGCGGCCGACAGCTGCCTGTTCGAAGCGGGTGAGGTCGTCGATTTTGGTATCAGGTGGATCGAGGAGCGGCTTCGATGGGACGGCACGGCGGCGGCTCGCTAAGGGCGTGGCGCGCTGACCGCCCGCCCGTAGGCTCGATGTCGGGATAGAGGCCCAGGCGCCCGATCCCGCCGCTCCAGACATCGGGCTGACGCCGCGGGCTAGAGTCGAGGCATGACTTCGGAGGCTACGGACACCGGGACCGTACGGGTCGACAGCTGGATCTGGTCGGTGCGGCTGACCAAGACGCGCTCGGCGGCCGCTTCGGCCTGCCGCGCGGGCCATGTGCGGGTCAACGGAGAGCGGGCCAAGCCCGCGCAGACGGTCACGGCGGGCGACGAGGTACGGCTCCGGCACGCGGGCCGGGACCGGGTCGTCGTCGTACGCCGCGTCATCCGCAAGCGGGTCGGCGCACCGGTCGCCGCAGAGTGCTACGAAGACAACAGCCCACCGCCCCCGCCCCGCGAGACAACCGCCCCCGCGGGCGTCCGAGACCGCGGCACAGGCCGCCCGACGAAGCGAGACCGCCGCGAGATGGACCGCCTACGTGGTCTGGGGGCACAGCCCCCAAGCGAACCCTCCGCCACCTGAGCACGGCCGCCGAACGGCCCGGGGCCCGAGCACCGCGAGGGCCAGGGCCGAGACCGGAACCCAGTGGCCAGGGCCGGAGTGCGGGCCCCCGGGGCCGGGCCCCGAACGCCGCAGCCCAAACACCGCAGCCCGAACCCCGGGCCCCGAACGCCGGGGCTCGGGCTACGTTTTGGCCGCGGCTGCCTTGATGGCCTCGCGGACGCGGAAGTACGTCCCGCAACGGCAGACGTTGGCGATCGCGTCGATGTCGGCGTCGGTCGGGTTCTTCGTGCGCTTCAGCAGGGCGACCGCCGCCATGATCTGCCCCGGCTGGCAGTAGCCGCACTGGGCGACGTCCTGCTCCAGCCACGCCTCCTGGACGGGGTGCAGGGTCTCACCGTCCGCGAGGCCCTCGATGGTGGTGACCTCCCGGCCCGCCGCGTCCGCCACCGGTACGGCACACGGGTTGACGGCCTCGCCGTCCAGGTGGCTGGTACAGGCCTTGCAGACGTCGATGCCGCATCCGTACTTGGGGCCCCGGATACCGAGCAGGTCGCGCAACACCCACAGCAGTGGCAGGTCTGCGGGTGCCTCGACGGTGACGGACTCGCCGTTCACGGTGAAGGTGTGTGCGGGCACGGGATTTCTCCTCCGGGAGAGCCGGATCGGCGGGATCGGCCGGATCGGCCAGATCGGTTGGCTGGGCCAGGGGTCGAGCCGGGGCGTCGCGCCCCGGCTCACCGCGGAAACGGCTCGAAGTCGATCGCGAAGTCCACCGGAAATCCGCGCGGGCGGCTGCCGGTAGCGCGCGCGTAGGCGTTGCCGATCGCCGCGACCGCGGCGGGCACCCCGAGCTCCCCCACTCCCCCGGGCTCGGCTCCGGGGTCGGATTCCAGTACATGGACCCGTACGTCCGTCGGCGAGTCAGCCTGCCGCGCGTAGTGGAACTGCGAGTAACTGCCCTCCAGGGGCAGCCCCCTGTCGATGTGCAGCCCGGCCCGCAGCGCCGTCGCGACCGCGTCCGTGAGCCCACCCTGCATCTGCGCCTCCACTCCGCGCGGGTTGACGGCCCGCCCGACGTCGACGGCGATCACCGCCTTGGTGACGCGAGGCGCCTCCGGGTCGCGGGCGTCGATCTCGACCAGACAGGCCGTACAGGACTTGTACTCCTCGTGGAAGCCGATGCCCTGCGCGTGCCCCGCGGGCATGGCCCGCCCCCAGTCGCCGTCCCGCGCGGCCTTGTCGAGTACCGCACGCTGCGCCGCCGTGCGCAGGTGGCGGCGGCGGAAGTCCACCGGGTCGGCGCCCAGCTTCTGGGCGATCTCGTCGACGAACATCTCCTCCGCCGCGCGTGCCGTGCCCGAGTACACGCTGCGCCAGGACCCGGTGGGCAGCTTCAGCGGCACCTCGGTCAGCGACTGCCGGGTGATTCCCAGGGCGTACGGGGAGCTCACGGTGAGGCGGAACATCAGCTGGGCGAAGGTCTCGTTCCCCAGCGGGAGTCCGGTCAGCCCCGCGGTCACCGCGTCGCCGAGTCCGTGCCGGACGTCGGTCTCCGCGCAGGCCATCCGGTGCTCGAAGGAGAGCACCTTCCCGGCCGCGTAGATCGCGCGGAGCTTGTGGTGGGTCGGCGGGCGCATCCGGCCGTGCCGCATGTCGTCGACGCGGGACCACATCAGGCGCACCGGCCGCCCGGCGCCCTTCGACACCTGCGCGGCCTCGATCGCGGCGTCATGGAACAGCCGCCGCCCGAACGAACCGCCCGCCTGGACGACCTTGAGGTCGACCTTGGCCGAGGCGAGCCCCACCGCCTTGGCGACGGCCGCGCGGGCCGCGATCGGGGACTGCGCGGCGGTCCAGACGGTGGCGCCGTCGGCGCGCACGTCGGCGACCGCGCTGTTGGTCTCCAGCGGCGCGTGGCTGACCGGCGCGAAGTCGAACTCGGCCTCGATGTACGGGGTGAGCAGCGGCGGGATGAAGGAGCGAGCGGCTTTGCGCAATCGGGTGCGGATGCCGTCGTCGGACAGGTCATCGACGGGTCCTGGTCCCCAGTCGGCGCGTACGGCCGCCGTGCCCGCGAGCGCCTGCCCGAACGTCTCGGCCACGACGGCCACCCCGGGGGGATGACGACGACCGCCACGACACCGGGCAGCGCCAGGATCTCGTCGCGGTTGCGCAGTGCGCGAACCGTGCCGCCCAGGGTGGGCGGGCGCCGCACCATGGCCGGTTTCGCACCCGGGATGTCCAGGTCGAGGGCGTACTCCTGGCGCCCGGTGACCATGGCCCTGGCGTCGATACGTCCCGTGGGGCGGCCTACGACGCGCTGCTCGGCCGCCGGTTTGAGGTCGGCGTCCGCCAGTTCGCGCGTACGGGGAGCGGCGGCGGCCGTCGTCAGCTCGCCGTACGAGGCCGAGCGCCCGTCCGGCGCCACGGCCTTGCCGTCCCGTGTCGCGACCGCGTCGGGGGCCAGGTCCCAGCGCGCGGCGGCGGTGGCGGCGAGCCGGGCTCGGGCGACGGCGGCGGCCGCGCGCACCGGCCGGTACAGCGAGCGGATGGAGTTCGAGCTGCCGGTGAGCTGGTTGAAGAGCAGCTCGGGGCGCGCACCGTCCAGGCGTACGGTGACCTTGTCCAGCGGGACGTCCAGCTCGTCGGCTATCAGCATCGCGACGGCCGTCGTCAGCCCCTGCCCCCACCTCCTGACGCGGCAGCCCGAAGCGCACCGTGCCGTCCTCGGTGATGTCCAGGGTCAGCAGATGCGCGGTCGGCAGCCCGGCGATGATCAGCACATCGCCGAGGTCGGGCAGCAGGCCAGGAAGGATCCCGGGAGGGTTCTCGGGAAGGGTCTCCGGAACGGCGTCCGTACCGGCGGCGTGTGCGGCCGGGGCCTGTGCGCTGGTGCCCCAACCGACGGCCACGGTCAGCGTGGGTGCCGCGACCAGATAGGTGAGCAGCGTACGTCTGTCGACTCCCGCGCCTTCTGCCATACCGTCAGCCCCTCGCGCCGCCCCGTCAACACTGATCGCGGCTGACTCTATTGACCAGGAGTCAGCCGCGCCAGAGGTTCGGGGAAGGGGCCGGGGGCGAGCGGCAGGTCACCGCCTCTTCCGCGCCACGACCTGTCGTGCCGTCGTGACCAGCCGGACCGTCTCATGGCGCTGGACCCGGGCGATCAGCACCAACGGCACGATCAACACCAGTGGCGTGTACCAGAACTCGCCGCCGAGCGCGGTCACCGAAGTGACCGTCGCGCCGGTCATCAGGCCGATGAAGGCGATCGCCGAGACACCGGAGAGCATCGGGATCAGCAGCGCTATCGCCCCGAGCACCTCCAGGCCGCCGACGACGTACATCAGCCAGTCACCGGCTCCGATCTGGTCGAAGGTCTCCTGCGCCGCGGGAACGGCGAACAGCTTCGGCGCCCCGCTGGCGACGCCGAAGAACAGCGCGAGCGCGATCCGCAGCGCCCGCAGCGCGATCGTGGCGTGGCGGCCGCGCACCGGAGCGGTGGCGCGGGCGGGACTGACAGGGGCGGCAGCGGCAAGGACGGTGGAGGCGGTGGCGATCTCGGCGGCCATGGCGGGCGGTCTCCTCGTGAAAGCGTCGGAAGCGCGTGTCACAGAGACAGACCGGCGCACCGGGGAGAACTCATCGCCGTCGCCGGGGTTTTCCGGCCGGATTTCGCCCGTACGGAAGCGGGCCGGGCGCCCGTTCCCGGACGCCCGGCCGTGACCGTGGTCAGCTGGACTGTGCCTGCTGGTACAGGTTCCGCGCGTCGTCGCCGAAGTAGGGGCCGAACATATAGCCCGGCAGGAAGACATAGCCGAAGCTGTTCACCGAGTTCTGCAGTCCGGTGCCGGTCGATTCGTCGAAGTCCTGGAACCAGGGACCGCCGCTGGAGCCGCCGGTCATGTCGCAGGACAGGCCGTTGGCGGTGGAGAACAGGAAGTCACGGAAGGAGTTCCCGCTGCAGTAGATGAGCCGGGAGCCGTCGTACGGGTCGGCGGCCGGGAAGCCGAAGGCGTACATCGCCTTGCTGTAGCCGGTGTTGAAGGCCACGCCCTGGGCACCGACGACATCGGTGAGCCGCTGACCGTCCAGCGGGTTCACCACCGCGGCGCCGACGTCGAAGTTGATGTCCTCGCTGGCCACCCACTGCGGCGTGGCGAGGGTCTTGCTGGCGGTCCACTTCCCGTGCGGGGCGTTTCCGTCCCGGTAGCCCGGGACGAACACCCAGTCGGTGTGCCAGGCGCCGTCCAGCTTCACGCAGTGCCCCGCGGTGAGGACGGTGGACTTGTTGGCGCTGGTGACCGCGTTGCCGGAGCAGGAGGCGGTACGGCCCTGGTAGCTGAAGAAGACCCGGCCGGATGTGGTGGTCACCGCGCCACCGCTGTCCCAGGGTCCGCCGCTCTGCGGGAAGGCCTGGGTGCCGGGATTGACGGGGTTGACGCCGGTCGGCGGCACGCGGAGTTCCGCGCCCGACCGCACCTTGGAGAGCAGGTCACCGGCCTTGACCGGCAGTACGTCGAGCGGCTTGGCGGCGCGCATGCGCTCCGCGGTCCAGAAGGCGTTCAGGTCCTTGGACTGGCGCTGCTCGTAGGCGGGGGTGGCGTCTGCCGGGGCGGCGTCCGCGCGGGCGGCGTCCGCGGGGGTGCCCGCGGTGGCCGTTCCCACCTGTAACAGGGTCGCGGCGAGCAGGGCTCCTGTGGCGGTGAGTGCTCCGATGACGCGGCGGGGGGTGAGGTGGCTTCGTCTCACGCGTACGGACTCCTTTGGCGACGGCCGCGCGCGCCCTTGGGGTGACCGCGCGGGCATACGGGTGTGCGGAGCGGTGCGGAGATGAGCTGCGCGAGGCGGTGCGGAGCCTGCACCGGCAGCGTGCCACGGAATCGACTTCTTGTCAGGAGCGCGACAGGAAGGAGGTTGTTCGAGGTGTCAGCGGAAACCAACCACCGGTTGTTTTCGGCCTGTTGCCCGTCCAGTCCCGCCGTCGGACGAGGGACTTCCGGGGACCGACGGGAGGGGGGACCATGGAACAAGGAGATGAGACCCGATGCGTACAGGCAGTGAACCCCTCACCGCACGCAGTCCCCTCCGGATGCGCTTCTGGTTCGGCGTGTGGGGGCTGATCTGGGCCGTCGCGGGCACCGTCGCGTTCGCCTACGCGGGCCGCCCCGGGTGGGCCATCGCGTGCGGCGTACTCACGGTGATCATTACCGTCGATGTGGCGATGGTCCTCCGCCACATCCACCAGGGCCCCCATTACCAGCCAGGGCCCGACGTCCCGCCCTACGAGCCCGACGGGGGCGGCAAGGGTGGCTGACCTCCCACGTCAGCCACCCGGCGATGCGCCGCGCACCCGAACTCCCTCCGAACTCCCCCGGGACTCCCTCCGGACTCAGTCCGACTCGAAGCGCGCCGCCGCGACGTAGTCCGGCTGCGGGTCAAGCGCCGCCGCCAGGCGGAAGTGGCGCCTGGCCTGCTCCGGACGGCCCGCACGCTCAAAGGTGCGGGCCAGCGCGAAGTGCGCGAAGGCGTTGTCCGGTTCACGCTCGAGAACCAGCTCGAACTCCAGCTCGGCGGGGCGCAGTTGCGCCGCCGCGAAGAACGCGCGGGCCCGCAGCAGCCGGGCCGCGGTGCTCTCCGGGTGCGCGGCGATCACTCGGTCGAGCAGCTGCACCGCGCCGCGCGGATCACGGGCGTCCAGCAGCCGCTCCGCCGCACGGAAGTCGATGACGTGGGTTTCCGGGGTGCGTCCCTTGTTCTCGGGCACGATCGTGGTCCTTCCTTGGCTGAACCCCTACAACGACGGACGCCAACACGGTATTCCGTTAGCGTTCCGACACCCCGGCTGCTAGGACGCGTCTCTCCGGGGCAGCGCTAGGCGGACGCCTGGGCGCGCCCTACGAGGTCCTGCCATACGGCACGGACCTGCGGCTCCAGGGCCTCCAGCGGGCCGTCGTTGTCGATCACGATTCCGGCGATCTCCAGGCGCTTCTCGCGCGTGGCCTGGGCCGCCATCCGGGCGCGCGCGTCGTCCTCGGTCATACCCCGCAGGCGTACCAGCCGGTCGAGCTGGGTCGCTGGCGACACGTCGACGACGATCACGACGTCATACAGCGGCGCGAGACCATTCTCGGCGAGCAGCGGCACGTCGTGCACCACGACGGCGTCCGGGGGCGCCGCGGCCTCCAGCTCGGCGGACCGCGCACCCACCAGCGGGTGCACGATGCCGTTCAGTACGGCCAGCTTCGCCGGGTCCGAGAAGACCAGGGCGCCGAGACGCGGCCGGTCCAGGGTCCCGTCCGGCGCGAGGATCTCCTCGCCGAAGGCCTCGACGACCGCGGCGAGGCCGGGCGTTCCCGGCGCGACGACCTCCCGCGCGATCCGGTCCGCGTCGATCAGTACCGCTCCGTACGCGTCGAGGAGCCGGGACACCTCGCTCTTACCGGCACCGATGCCGCCGGTCAGGCCCACTTTCAGCATGAACGGCAGCCTAGGCCACCCCGGACCCACCCCGGGAGGGCACCTGACCTAGAGGTTCCCAGAGGTCGCCCTCGCGTAGAGGTTCCTAGAGGTCGCCCTCGCGCTCCGCGAGGAAGCGCTCGAAGTCGCGGCCGATCTCGTCCGCGGACGGGATCTCGACCGGTTCGGCGAGCATGTTCCCCCGGGTCTCGGCCCCCGCCGCGGCGTCGTACTGGTGCTCAAGTCCCTGGATCATGGCGACCAGTTCCTCGTCGCCCTCCTGGATCTGGCGGTCGATCTCGGTCTGGGTACGGTGCGCCTCGGTGCGCAGGCCGTGGGCGACACCGGGCAGCACCAGGCCGGTCGCCGCGGTGATCGCCTCCAGCGCGGTGAGCGCGGCGTCCGGGTATCCGGAGCGCGCGATGTAGTGCGGGACGTGGGCGGCGACGCCCAGCACGTCCCGGCCCGCCTGCATCAGCCGGTACTCGACCAGCGCCTCCGCGCTGCCGGGTACCTGCGCCTCGTCGAAGGGGCTGCGGTGTCCGGGCACCAGGTCGGTGCGGTTGCCGTGCGGGGTCAGGCCGACCGGGCGGGTGTGCGGCACGCCCATCGGGATGCCGTGGAAGTTCACCGAGAGGCGTACGCCGAGCCGCTCGACGATCTGCCCGACAGCGACCGCGAACCGCTCCCACTCGACATCGGGCTCAGGCCCGGACAGCAGCAGGAAAGGCGCGCCCGTGGTGTCCTGCAGCAGCCGCACTTCCAGTGCGGGCTCCTCGTACTGGCTCCAGCGGTCGCGCTCGAAGGTCAGCAGCGGACGGCGGGCCCGGTAGTCGATCAGCCGGTCGTGGTCGAAGCGGGCCACCACCTGACCGGGAAGGGTGTCGGTGAGCTTCTCGACGATCTGGTCGCCGGTTTCGCCCGCGTCGATGTACCCGTCGAAGTGGTAGAGCATGACAAGTCCGGCCGAGTCCTGGGCGAGCGCCATGTCGACGACCGCGAGGCCCTTCGGCTCCCATGTGTACAGACTCTGGGGATCAAGCACTGTGACCGCTCCTCCTCGTGTTCCTCCTCAAGAACGCGCGAGGAAGCACCGGCATTCCCCACCCGCGACTTTCGGCCGCCACAGATCACTGACGCGACGCCGTCGAACACGTCGACGGCTGACGGGACTTGCCCCGCGAACGTCCGAACCGCGGCCGAACGCACCGCGGGCCCGTACCTTCGAAAAGGTACGGGCCCGCGGTAACGAGCTAGCGCCTAGCGGCGCTCAGCGGAGAGCGTTCAGCTCTGGCCGCCGGCCAGCTTCTCGCGAAGCGCGGCCAGGGCCTCGTCCGACGCCAGGGCGCCGGAGTTGTCCGCGGTCTCCGAGGAGTACGAGCCACCGCTGGAGGCACCGCCACCGGTGCTACCACCGGACGGGGCGGCGACAGCGGCCTCGCTGCCACCCTCGGCCTCGGCCTGGGCGTCGGCCTCGCGGGACTTGATGACCTGGGCCTGGTGCTGCTCGAAGCGCTGCTGCGCCTCGGCGTACTGCGTCTCCCACGTCTCGCGCTGAGTCTCGTAGCCCTCGAGCCAGTCGTTGGTCTCGGGGTCGAAGCCCTCGGGGTAGATGTAGTTGCCCTGGTCGTCGTACGAGGCGGCCATGCCGTACAGCGTCGGGTCGAACTCGACGATGGACGGGTCGGCACCGAAGGCCTCGTTGGCCTGCTTCAGCGAGAGGCTGATGCGGCGGCGCTCGAGGTCGATGTCGATGACCTTGACGAAGATCTCGTCGTTGACCTGGACGACCTGCTCCGGGATCTCGACGTGGCGCTCGGCCAGCTCGGAGATGTGGACCAGGCCCTCGATGCCCTCGTCGACGCGCACGAACGCACCGAACGGAACGAGCTTGGTGACCTTACCGGGAACAACCTGCCCGATCTGGTGCGTGCGGGCGAACTGCTGCCACGGGTCTTCCTGGGTCGCCTTGAGCGACAGGGAGACGCGCTCGCGGTCCATGTCCACGTCGAGAACCTCGACGGTGACTTCCTGGCCGACCTCGACAACCTCGGAGGGGTGGTCGATGTGCTTCCAGGAGAGCTCGGAGACGTGGACGAGACCGTCGACGCCACCCAGGTCCACGAAGGCACCGAAGTTGACGATCGAGGAAACGACGCCGGAGCGGACCTGACCCTTCTGGAGGGTCGTGAGGAACGTCTGACGGACCTCGGACTGGGTCTGCTCGAGCCAGGCACGGCGGGACAGGACCACGTTGTTGCGGTTCTTGTCCAGCTCGATGATCTTGGCCTCGAGCTCCTTGCCCACGTACGGCTGGAGGTCGCGGACGCGGCGCATCTCGACGAGGGAGGCCGGCAGGAAGCCACGGAGGCCGATGTCGAGGATGAGACCACCCTTGACGACCTCGATGACGGTACCGGTGACGATGCCGTCTTCTTCCTTGATCTTCTCGATCGTGCCCCAGGCACGCTCGTACTGAGCGCGCTTCTTGGACAGGATCAGGCGGCCTTCCTTGTCCTCCTTCTGGAGGACCAGGGCCTCGATCTCATCGCCTACGGCGACGACCTCGTTGGGGTCGACATCGTGCTTGATGGAGAGCTCGCGGCTCGGGATGACACCTTCGGTCTTGTAACCGATGTCGAGCAGGACCTCGTCCCGGTCGACCTTCACGATGACGCCGTCGACGATGTCGCCGTCGTTGAAGTACTTGATCGTCTCGTCGATCGCGGCGAGGAAGGCTTCCTCGTTACCGATGTCGTTGACCGCTACCTGCGGGGTGGTGGCGGTGGTCTCGGTGCTGCTCGTCATGTGGGAAAGGGCTCCGGTACGGACAGTGAGTCGTAGGTACTGCTACGCCGGAAACCCGTGATCGCTCTGCAGAAGCCGGACAGCGTAGGAGGCGCACGGCCTCACCGGGGAGAACTCCCGAGGAGAACGACATACACCTCGATAACCGAGGGGACATACAACAGATGCGAGCGCACCCTGCTCTGTCTGAGGAGCGCAGGCCGCCAGCGCAACTTGTAGCATACGGGGGCTGCCGGGCAGGGTCAATGCGCGAAGGCGCACACCCGGGGTGGATCCCCGCATAACCGGCACAGGACCCATGCGGCGCCTGCCGCCTGCCAGACACCACGCACCGACATCAGACGCCGCGGCCCGTGCCACAGCGACGGTCCCGGGCGGCCCCTGGCGGGGTTCGACGGAAGAGTACGACGAGGGAGCCCATCATCCAAGAGTTCCAGCCAACCGAGCCTGCCGGACCCGCCGATCCCGCCGAGGTGCCGCCCGAGGTACCCGAGGCACCGGAGCCCGAGGCCACCCGGCGTGCCGCCGACGTCACCGAGAGCAGCCGCGCCAGCCGTGGCTGGTGGGACCGCAACGCCGACGACTACCAGCGCGAACATGGCACCTTCCTCGGCGACGACCGGTTCGTGTGGTGCCCAGAGGGCCTGGACGAGGTGGAGGCCGAGCTGCTCGGCCCTGTCGAGTCCCTGAAGGGACTGGACGTCCTGGAGATCGGCGCCGGGGCCGCCCAGTGCTCGCGCTGGCTCGCCGCGCAGGGGGCGCGCCCGGTGGCCCTGGACCTCTCGCACCGGCAGCTCCAGCACGCGCGCCGGATCGCCGCGGACTACACCGGGTCAGCGTCGGTGCCGCTCGTCCAGGCGGACGCGGGCACCCTGCCCTTCGCCGACGGCTCCTTCGACCTGGCCTGCTCCGCGTACGGGGCGCTGCCCTTCGTGGCCGACCCGGTGCGGGTGCTGCGCGAGGTACGCCGGGTGCTGCGCCCTGGTGGCCGCTTCGTCTTCTCCGTCACGCACCCGATCCGGTGGGCCTTCCCGGACGAGCCGGGGCCCGAGGGGCTGTCGGTCTCCGCGTCCTACTTCGACCGCACGCCGTACGTGGAGCAGGACGAGCAGGGGCGCGCGGTGTACGTCGAGCACCACCGGACGGTGGGCGACCGGGTACGGGACGTGGTCGGCGCCGGGCTGCGCCTCGTCGATCTCGTAGAGCCCGAGTGGCCCGAGTGGAACACCCAGGAGTGGGGCGGCTGGTCACCGCTGCGTGGGTCGCTGATCCCAGGTACGGCGATCTTCGTCTGCGAGCGTGACTGAGCGCCCCTCGCGTGGCTGACACTGGGGGCGTGATCCGTACCGACGCCCTGGACCAGCTGCCCGTACGCACCGCCCTGCCCGCCCTGCGTGACGCGTTGCGGCGCCATGGCGCGGCCGTGCTGTGCGCGCCGCCCGGAACGGGCAAGACGACGCTGGTCCCGCTGGTACTCGCGGGCCTGGTCGGCGACGGCCCCGCGCGCCGCGTGGTGGTCGCCGAGCCACGGCGGATCGCGGCGCGGGCGGCGGCGCGGCGGATGGCCTGGCTGCTGGGCGAGCGCGTCGGCGGGAGCGTGGGGTTCACGGTGCGCGGCGAGCGCGTCGTCGGGGCCCACGCGCGCGTGGAGGTCGTCACCACCGGGGTGCTGCTCCAGCGTCTCCAGCGTGACCAGGAACTGGGCGGCGTCGACGTCGTCGTACTCGACGAGTGCCATGAGCGGCATCTGGACGCGGACACGGTGGCCGCGTTCCTGATGGACGTACGGGCCGCGCTCCGTCCCGAGCTGCGTTTGGTGGCCGCGTCCGCCACGACCGACGCGCAGGGGTGGGCGCGGCTGCTCGACGACGCGCCTGTCGTGGAGGCGGCGGCCGTGACGCATCCGCTGGAGGTGGTGTGGGCGCCGCCCACGCGCCCGGTGCGGCCGCCGCACGGGATGCGCGTGGACCCCGCGCTGCTCACGCATGTGGCGTCGGTGGTACGGCGGGCGCTCGCCGAGCGGTCCGGTGACGTGCTGTGCTTCCTGCCCGGGGTCGGCGAGATCGCCCGGGTGGCGGGTCAGCTGGGCGCGCTGGACGGCGTCGAGGTGCTCCAGGTGCACGGGCGGGCCCCGGCCGCGGTGCAGGACGCGGTGCTGTCGGGCGGGCAGGGGCGTCGGGTGGTGCTGGCGACGGCCGTGGCCGAGTCCAGCCTGACGGTGCCCGGGGTGCGGGTCGTCGTCGACTCAGGGCTCGCCCGGGAGCCCCGTACGGACCACGCCCGCGGCTTGAGCGCGCTGACGACCGTACGGGCCTCCCAGGCGGCCGGGCGGCAGCGTGCGGGGCGGGCCGGGCGGGAGGCGCCGGGAGCGGTCTACCGGTGCTGGGCGGAGGCGGAGGACGGTCAGCTGCCGCGCTTTCCCGCGCCGGAGATCAAGGTGGCCGACCTCGCGGCGTTCGCGCTACAGGCCGCGTGCTGGGGCGACCCGGACGCGTCCGGGCTCGCCCTCCTCGATCCGCCGCCTGGCGGGGCGATGGCGGCGGCGCGCGAGGTTCTCAGCGCGATCGGCGCGGTCGACCCGGCGACCGGCCGGGTCACCGAACGGGGCGTACGGATGTCCCGGCTCGGCCTGCACCCGCGCCTGGCCCGCGCCCTGCTGGACGGGGCGGAGCTGATCGGCGCCCGGCGCGCGGCGGAGCTGGTGGCGCTGCTGAGCGAGGAGCCGCCCCGCGAGTACGGCGACGATCTGGTGGCGGCGTGGCACGCGGCCCGCCGGGGCGGCGACGCGTACGGGGCACGCTGGCAGAAGGAGACACGCCGCCTGACCGCGGCCCTCACCGGCCGCGCCACCGAGGGCCGTGGCGGTGGGGCCGTGGGCGGACCGGGTGGACCGAGTGGACCGGGTGGACCGGTTGGGAGCGAGGAGCACGACGCCGGGGTGGTCGTCGCGCTCGCGTTTCCGGAGCGGGTGGCCCGGGCGCGGGGCGCGGGGGCGTTTCTGATGGCCTCCGGGACGGCGGCGGAGGTGGGCGCCGGGTCACCACTGCACGGCGCGACCTGGCTGGCCGTCGCGGTGGCCGACCGGCCCGTCGGCTCCGCGCGGGCGCGGGTCCGCCTCGGCGCGCCCGTTGACGAGGACACCGCACGGCGCACCGCCGCCGCCCTGTACACGGAGGGCGAGGAGGTCGTGTGGGCGGGCGGTGACGTCGTAGCCCGCCAGGTGGAGCGGCTGGGGGCCGTGGAGCTGGCGGTACGGCCGCTTCGGCGGCCCGACGCCGCGTTGGTGCGGGCGGCCCTGCTGGACGGTCTGCGGCAGGAGGGGGCAGGGAGGCTGCTGCGGTGGACCGCGGACGCCGAGGTGCTGCGCCAGCGGCTGGCCTTCCTGCACGGGCGGCTCGGGGCGCCCTGGCCCTCTATGGCGGACGACGCGCTCCACGCGCGCGTAGCCGAGTGGCTGGAACCCGAACTGTCCAAGGCCCGCAAACGGGCCGACCTGGCCCGCGTCGACGCCGGTCAGGCACTGCGCCGCCTGCTGCCCTGGGCCACGGGGGACGCGGCCAGGCTGGACGAGCTCGCACCCGAGCGGATCGAGGTGCCGAGCGGTTCACGCGTCCGGGTCGACTACGCCAACCCCGAACAGCCCGTCCTGGCCGTGAAGCTCCAGGAGATGTTCGGGCTCGCCCAGACTCCGCGGATCGCGGATGACGTACCGCTGCTGGTGCATCTGCTGTCCCCCGCGGGGCGTCCCGCGGCCGTCACCGCCGACCTGGCGTCCTTCTGGCGCGACGGATACCGGGGCGTACGGGCGGAGCTACGCGGCCGCTACCCGAAACACCCCTGGCCCGAAGACCCGGCGACGGCGAAGCCGACCCGCCGCACCAACCGGGCGGCAGGCGGACGCGGCTAACAGGCGACGGCCGACAAGCGACGGCTACGCCTCGACCGGGTCGGGTGCGGGCTGCCGCGCCGGGTCCTGGCCGTCGGGGCGGCGGCTGCGGGCCTCAAGGAAGAGGGCGAGCGCGAGCAGAGTGATGCCCAGTCCCAAGAATCCCCACGGCAGGTAGCTGGTCATCAGCAGCACCAGCTGGCGCTGGGACTTGACCAGGTCGACTGTCGACCTGATGTAGTCCTCGCGCATCTTGACGTGCCCGGCGAACGCGGTGACCTTGTCGCGGTCACCGAGCAGCGTGCCGCCACGCATCTCCTCCTCGTGGATCTCCTCGCCGTACACGGGCGCGCCGGTGACCGGCTCCACCCAGAACTTGCGGACCGTGGTGTACCAGAGTTTGGTGCCGGTTCCGGCGAGGGACTTCGCGGTGATGCCCTTGACCGGCATGACCGACGGGTAGTCGACCTGCGTCCAGGGGATGGTCTGCTCGAAGTAGTAGACCTCCAGGCCACGGAAGTTCCGGGTGCCCTTGTAGTGGATGGGCGCGGACTTGCGTACCCGCAGGTCAAAGTAGTCGTAGTCACGTTTCTCGGTCAGGAGGGGCCACTTGAACTCGATGCCCTCGCGCTTGACCTCGTGACCGTCCGCCATCTCGGTCTTGTCGTGTACGGGTTCCTGAGTGTGCGCGTCGAAGATGTAGCGCTCGGGGATCTTGGAGACCATCTTGCCGTCGGGGCCCTCGGCGTAGGCGAGGGTGTCCCAGACGACGACATCGCGGCCGGTGCGCTTGCCGATCCGCTCGGCCTCTTCGACGTTGCCCTTGAGGGTCTGCACGATCGACAGCTTGTCGACTTCTTTCGGCTGCATGGTGCCGTAGTCGATGAGCGTCGCTGGCTTCGCCTCGAGCACCGCCTCCTGGTACTGGCTCGGTGGGATCTTCGCCAGCCGGGGAAAGGCATAGAAGCGCAGCAGCGGGGAGAGCGCGGCGAAGAAGACGGCGAAGGCGAGTAGGACGAGGCTGGCCTTACGGCGCATCGCGGCGGCCCCCTTCTGTTCTGTGGGTGCGTGGCTGGGCTACGGGTGGCGCTCGGTCTGCGGCGCAGCGGTCTAGGGACTCTCCGGCGGCACGGTGGTCAGCAGGGGCTTGGGCGAGGTCTCGCCCGCGGGCGCGCCGATGGCCGTGACCGTGAGGACGAGGGCGAGCGCCGCCGCGAGACCTACGGCGGCGGCGATGAGGGCGCGCATACTCGGCCTCCCGAAGAACTGATACGGCGTCAGGGCTGGGGCACCGTAGCAACGCCCGGGCGAGATGAGAACACGTCGCACCGCCCCCGCTGCCACTGCTGGCGACGGGGGCGGTGCGGTGCGGTGCGGGGGCGGTGTCCGGCGGGCGTCGCGGTCAGCCGACGGTGAGCTCGACTGTCAGGGTGCCGCCGCCGATGGCGTTGAGGCGCAGCAGGTAGGTGCCCTCGGTGTCGTCCGCGAACATCTGCGGGAGGGTCAGCACGCCGTCCCTGTCGGTCTTCAAGCCCCGCAGCGCGCGGACGGGGTTGCCGTCGGCGTCCTTGAAGTACGGGCCCCCGTCGTCCTCGTCCCGCGCGTCTGGCTCGTCCAGGGACTTGATCATGGTGGCGGTGACCGTGACGCCCGGGGCGGCCTTGCCGTCCAGGGTCGCCTTCACCTCGACCACTTCGGCGAACTCGCCGCCGGGTGCGCAGGTCAGCTCTTCCTCGTCGCTGGTCCTGGCGAGGGTGTCCGCCTGGCGGGCGGTGACGGTCGCGGTGAACTCGACGCTCTTGAGCGTACGGCCGACGACCGAGGCGCGAATCGTGAACTCACCGGTCCGCTCGCCTGCCGTCAGGACCGGCGCGGTGGCCAGGCCGTCGCTGTCGGTGGTGACCGTGGCGCTGGTGGCGCCTTCGGCGAAGGTGGCGTCGGTGCCGGTTTCGGTGCCGGTTTCGCTGGCGCCGTCGGCTTCGCTGTCGCTGTCGCTGTCGCTGTCGCTGTCGCTGTCGCTGGGACCAACGATCTCGAACTTCACCTGGACCTTCGCCACACCCGCGCCCGTGACGCCGCGCGCCCGCACGCTGGGCCGCGCGGTGAACTCGCTGCCTTCGGTGGCGGTGAGCGTGCCGGTACCGGCGTCCCTGAGAACGGCCACGCGGTCGGCAGGTTCGACGGGTTCGGTGGGAGGCGGCGTCGGCTCAGGCGTCGGTTCAGGCGTCGGCTTCGGGGACGGCGACGGCGACGGCGACGGGGGCGGAGTGCTCGGGTCGACGGGCTTCACGGGGTCGGGGTTCTTCGGCTTTTCCGGCTTGTTCGGCTTGTTCGGCGAAGGGTCGGGACTGGGCGAAGGGTCCGGCTTGCCGGTCTCGCCCGACGAGGCCGGAGGTGTCAGCGACGGGCTCGGCGTGCTGCCGCCCTGGCCCTTGCCGCCGCCCTGGCCCTTCCCGCCGCCCGCGCCCTTGCCCTTGTTGTCGCTGCGGTTGCCCGGCTCCGGCTGCACACCGCTGCCGTCCGGCACCTGGTGCGTGCCCTTGCGGTAGTACTCGAGCCAGGACAGAACGGTGTTGAGGTATTCCTCGGAACGGTTGTAGCTCAGGATCGCCTGGCGCAGATCACCCTGCACGGACAGGTCACGGCCGCCTGCGCAGAGGTACGCGGCCGCGGCGAGCGCGGCGTCGTAGATGTTGTTGGGGTCTTTCCTGCCGTCGCCACTTCCGTCGCGTCCCCAACTCGCCCAGGTGGACGGGATGAACTGCATGGGCCCGACCGCCCGGTCGTACGTGGTGTCGCCGTCGTACGCACCGCCGTCGGTGTCGGAGATGTTGGCGAAGCCGTTGCCGTCGAGTACGGGGCCGAGTATCGGCGAGAGGGTGGTGCCGTTCGCGTCGACGCGGCCGCCGCGTGCCTGGCCCGACTCGACCTTGCCGATCGCGGCGAGCAGTTGCCAGGGGAGGTTGCAGCCGGGCCGCAGTTCGCGCTGCGCCGCCTCGGCCTTCTTGTACGCATCCAGGACGGTGGCGGGTATGCCCGCCTCGGCCTCGCCGGTGCCGATGGGCGCGTCGGTGTCCTTGTCCGACGGCACGGGCACGGGCGTTTCCAGGGGCGGCAGTTCGGTGTAATACGGGGAGTCGCCGGTGGCGGAATCGCCAGCGTCGGAGCCGTCGGGCGACGGCTCGGTCGACGTGGCGGGCTCTCTGCCCTGCGCGGTATCGGTCAGTCCGGGAGCCTGCGAGCCGGACAGGGCCGCGATCGCGGCCGCGGCCACCGCGGCCGTCGCGGTTCCCTTGCGGAGTCGACGGCCGAATACCGCTGCCATACGTGTGGTCCCCTCCCGTGCGACGGCGGCACGCTCCCCAGCGTGCTGACGCAGGTGACCCTACGACAACTTCCGCCGCGCAGACAGCGCTTCCTGTCCGCTTTCTCCCTCCTTTGGTGGGTACGGGTTCGCCACCGTTACACAGCCGTGGACCGCGCCGGGCACGGCTCGTACCGGAGGGGTCGCCTCATCGGCTGTACGGGCGGACGGTGACGGGGCCGTCCGACGCCATGATCATGGGCGGGATGCCGCGCGTGCGGAACCGGACGAGCCAGCGGCGCAGCTCCTCGGCGTACCGCAGCAGCGTCTCGACGATCAGCACCCTGGCGACGCTCGCCGTGCCGAGACGGCCACGGTCGTGGGGCGCGCACCACAGGTCGCCGCGGTCGTCGGGCGGGTCGAGCGGGGCGGTGCCACGCGGGGACAGGCCACGGAACGACAGAGCCGCCCGGATGTCGTGGGACATCCGGGCGGCCAGATCGGGGTCACGGGCGGAGCGGCAGGTCGCGGCACGACGCCCCGACCGAACCTCCGCCACGGATATCGGGCCGATCAGCGTCGAAGCGACCGCCGCCGCGACGGCGGGCCGCCAGTAGCGGCGTATGCGAAGTGCCATGACTGCCACGCTGCCCCGGCCCACCCGCCCCAGCACGAGCACGGGGTCCAACCGGGTGTCCGCACGGTCAGTGCGCGGCCGACTCCCAGTCCGCGCCGACACCCACCGACACGTCCAGCGGTGCCCTCAGCCGCACCGCGGCCGCCATTTCGCGGCGCACGATCTCCTCGACCGCGGCCCGCTCACCGGGGGCGATCTCCAGCACGATTTCGTCGTGCACCTGGAGGAGCACCCGCGAGGTCAGCTTCGCCTCCCGCAGCGCCCGGTCGACCCGGAGCATGGCGACCTTGACGATGTCGGCCGCCGTCCCCTGAATCGGGGCGTTGAGCGCCATCCGCTCGGCCGCCTCGCGGCGCTGGCGGTTGTCGCTGTTGAGGTCGGGCAGATAACGGCGGCGGCCCAGCATCGTCTCGGTGTAGCCGGTGGCGCGTGCCTCGTCGACGGCCCGGCGCAGGTAGTCGCGTACCCCGCCGAACCGCTCGAAGTAGGTGTCCATCAGGGCACGGGCCTCGGCCGCCTCGATGTTCAGCTGCTGGGAGAGCCCGAACGCCGACAGGCCGTAGGCCAGGCCGTACGACATGGCCTTGATCTTGCGGCGCATCTCGGCGTCGACCGCGGACCGCTCGACGCCGAACACCTGCGAGGCGACGGTGGTGTGCAGGTCCTCTCCCGAGGTGAAGGCCTCCAGGAGGCCCTCGTCCTCGGAGAGGTGCGCCATCACCCGGAGTTCGATCTGGCTGTAGTCCGCCGTCATCAGCGACTCGTAGCCCTCACCCACCACGAAGCCGCGGCGGATGGCCCGGCCCTCGTCGGTGCGCACCGGAACGTTCTGCAGGTTGGGGTCGGTGGAGGACAGGCGTCCGGTCGCGGCCACGATCTGACTGAAACTGGTGTGCACGCGGCCGTCCGCGGCGATGGTCTTGATCAGGCCCTCGACGGTGACCCGGAGCTTCGCCTGCTCGCGGTGGCGCAGCATGATGACCGGCAGCTCGTTGTCCGTCTGGGTGGCGAGCCAGGCCAACGCGTCCGCGTCCGTGGTGTAACCGGTCTTGGTCTTCTTGGTCTTGGGCAGACCCAGCTCACCGAAGAGGACTTCCTGGAGCTGCTTGGGCGAGCCCAGGTTGAACTCGTGCCCCGCCGCGGCGTGCGCCTCCTTCACCGCCTGCTGGACGGCACCCGCGAACAGCTGCTCCATGGCCTCCAGATGGGGCCGGTCGGCCGCGATGCCGTGCCGCTCCATGCGGGCCAGCAGCTCCGATGTCGGCAGCTCGATGTCCCGCAGCAGGTCGGCCGCGCCGACTTCCTGGAGCTTCTCGCCGAAGGCCGTCCCCAGGTCGAGGATCGTACGGGCCTGAAGCATCAACGACTCGGCCTGGGCCGCGTCGTCCGCGCCGAAGGCGAGCTGCCCGTCGGCCGCGGCCGCGGGGGCGAGCTCCCGGCCCAGGTACTCCAGGGACAGCGCGTCTAGCGCGAAGGAGCGGCGGCCCGGCTTGACCAGATACGCGGCGAGCGCGCTGTCCATCACGATGCCGTCGATGGTCCAGCCGTGCTCGGCGAAGACCCGCATGGCGTTCTTGGCGTTGTGCAGGACCTTGGGCCGGTCGGCGTCGGCGAGCCAGGCCGCGAAGGCGTTCTCGTCGGCCTGGTCGAGGTGCGAGGGCTCGAACCAGGCGGCGGGCCCCTCGGCGGTGGCGAGCGCCACCTCGGTCACCGAGCCGCTGCCCAGCGTCCAGGAGTCGACGGCGGCCAGGCCGAGCACCACGGCGCCGTGCTCGGCGAGCCAGGGCGCCAGCTCCCCCGTGCCCAGCACCGCGGGGTCCAGCTCCACACCCGCGGCGGGCGGCGCCTCATCGGCCGCCTCCGCCGCCCCGGGGTCGACGGCGAGCAGCCGCTCACGCAGCGAGGGGTTGCGGATCTCCAGGGTGTCCAGGAACACGGCGAGCGCCTTGCGGTCGTAGCCCGCGCGCTCCAGGTCCTCGACACCCCGGGGCAGCTCCACCTCGCGGACCATCTCGGTCAGCCGGCGGTTCAGCTTCACCGCCTCGATGTGGTCGCGGAAGTTCTGCCCCGCCTTGCCCTTGACCTCGTCCGCGCGCTCCACCAGGTCCGCGAACGAACCGAACTGGTTGATCCACTTCGCGGCGGTCTTCTCACCGACACCGGGGATGCCCGGGAGGTTGTCGGACGGGTCGCCGCGCAGGGCCGCGAAGTCCGGGTACTGCGCCGGGGTGAGGCCGTACTTCTCCTGCACCTTCTCCGGGGTGAAGCGGGTGAGCTCGGAGACGCCCTTGGTCGGGTACAGCACGGTCACATGGTCGCTGACCAGCTGGAACGCGTCACGGTCACCAGTGACGACCAGCACGTCAAAGCCCGCCGCCTCGGCCTGCGTGGCGAGCGTGGCGATGATGTCGTCCGCCTCGAAGCCGTCCACCGCGAACCGCTCGACACGCATCGTGTCCAGCAGCTCACCGATCAGCTCCACCTGCCCCTTGAACTCGTCCGGCGTCTTGGAGCGATTCGCCTTGTACTCGGCGAACTCCTGCGAGCGCCAGGTGCTGCGGGACACGTCGAAGGCCACCGCGAAGTGAGTGGGTTCCTCGTCCCGCAGGGTGTTCGCCAGCATCGACGCGAAGCCGTACACGGCGTTCGTCGGCTGGCCGGACGCCGTGGTGAAGTTCTCCGCGGGCAGCGCGAAGAACGCCCGGTACGCCAGCGAATGCCCGTCCATGAGCATCAGGCGGGGGCGCTTGCCGGAGGTCGCCACGGTCGCGTTCTCAGTCTTGTTCGATGCTGTTTCTGCCACGCGTCCGATACTCCCACGCCCCACTGACAACCAGCTCCGCTCCACCGCGGTGCCCGGCCACTGTCGTAGCCCCGTGGGAGTATCGGACACACCACTCCACGCTGGCTCAGGTACTGGTCGAAGGAGACCGAGCATGACAGGCAAGCCCCCCTCAGGCGACCCCGTCCAGGACGCGCCCCAGGTCGAAGCGCCGCAGCACGCGGCCGCCGGGCTGCCCGCCGTCGGTCACACGCTGCGGATGGCACAGCAGCAGATGGGCGTGCGCCGTACCGCGCTCACCCTGCTCAAGGTCAACCAGAAAGACGGCTTCGACTGCCCCGGCTGCGCCTGGCCCGAGCCCGAGCACCGCCACCGCGCGGAGTTCTGTGAGAACGGCGCGAAGGCCGTCGCCGAAGAGGCCACCCTGCGCCGGGTCACCAGCGACTTCTTCGCCACCCACCCGGTGTCCGACCTCGCCCGGCGCAGCGGGTACTGGCTGGGCCAGCAGGGGCGGCTCACCCACCCCATGTATCTCGCCGAGGGCGCTGACCAGTACGAGCCGGTGCCCTGGGAGCGCGCCTTCGACATCATCGCCGACGAGCTGGCCGCACTCGGCTCCCCCGACGAGGCGCTCTTCTACACCTCGGGCCGCACCAGCAACGAAGCGGCGTTCCTCTACCAGCTCTTCGCCCGCGAGTTCGGCACGAACAACCTGCCCGACTGCTCCAACATGTGCCACGAGTCCTCGGGCTCCGCGCTCACCGAGACCATCGGCGTCGGCAAGGGCAGCGTCCTGCTCGATGACCTCTACCAGGCGGACCTGATCATCGTCGCCGGGCAGAACCCCGGCACCAACCACCCCCGGATGCTCTCCGCCCTGGAGCGCGCCAAGGCATCCGGCGCGAAGATCATCACGGTCAATCCGCTGCCCGAGGCGGGCATGGAGCGCTTCAAGAACCCGCAGACTCCCAAGGGCCTCGCCGGAGCGGGCACCGCCCTCACCGACCTCTTCCTGCAGATCCGCCTCGGCGGCGACCAGGCCCTGTTCCGCCTGCTGAACAAGCTCATACTGGAGACCCAGGGCGCGGTCGACGAGGAGTTCATCGCCGAGCACACGCACGGCTTCGACGCCTTCAAGGAAGCGGCCCTGGCCGCCGACTGGGACGACACCCTCACCGCCACCGGCCTGGACCGCACCGCCATCGAACAGGCCCTGCGGATGATCCTGGCATCCCAGCGCACCGTCGTGTGCTGGGCCATGGGCCTCACCCAGCACAAGCACGCCGTCCCCACCATCCGTGAGGTCGTCAACTTCCTGCTGCTGCGCGGCAACATCGGCCGCCCCGGCGCCGGTGTCTGCCCGGTCCGCGGCCACTCCAACGTGCAGGGCGACCGCACCATGGGCATCTTCGAGCGCCCCGCCCCGGCGTTCCTGGACGCCCTGGAGAAGGAGTTCGGCTTCGCCCCGCCCCGCCACTACGGCCTCGACGTCGTACGGTCCATCCGCGCCCTCAGGGACGGCCAGGCCAAGGTCTTCTTCGCCATGGGCGGCAACTTCGTCGCGGCATCCCCCGACACCGACGTCACCGAAGACGCGATGCGCCGCGCCCGCCTCACCGTCCACGTCTCCACCAAACTCAACCGCTCACACACCGTGACCGGCGCCCGCGCCCTGATCCTGCCCACCCTCGGACGCACCGAGCGGGACCTCCAGGGCAGCGGCGAGCAGTTCGTCACCGTCGAGGACTCCATGGGCATGGTGCACGCCTCACGCGGACGCCTGAAGCCCGCCAGCGGGCAGCTGCTGTCCGAGCCCGCGATCGTCTGCCGACTGGCCCGCCGCGTCCTGGGCGAGACCAGCCACACCCCCTGGGAAGAGTTCGAGAAGGACTACGCCACCATCCGCGACCGCATCGCCCGCGTCATCCCCGGCTTCGAGGACTTCAACGCGCGCGTAGCGCACCCCGGCGGCTTCACCCTCCCGCACGCCCCACGCGACGAACGCCGCTTCCCCACGGCCACCGGCAAGGCCAACTTCACCGCCGCCCCCGTCACCCACCCCGAGCTCCCCGAAGGCCGGCTGCTCCTGCAGACCCTGCGCTCCCACGACCAGTACAACACCACCATCTACGGCCTCGACGACCGCTACCGCGGCATCAAGAACGGCCGCCGCGTCGTCCTGGTCAACCCCACCGACGCGGACCAGCTCGGCCTGCCCGACGGCGGCTACGCTGACCTCGTCAGCGAGTGGACGGACGGCGTCGAACGGCGCGCCCCCGGCTTCCGCGTCGTGCACTACCCCACGGCCCGCGGCTGCGCCGCCGCGTACTACCCGGAGACCAACGTGCTGGTCCCCCTGGACGCGACCGCCGACACCAGCAACACCCCGACCAGCAAGTCCATCGTCGTACGCCTGGAACCAACCAGCCCGGCCTAACGGTCAGCCCGGCCTAACCGTCAGCCCGGTCTAAGCGTCCGCTCAGCGACCTGATAGGAACGGTGCACACGTCAACGAACGACGACGATCGGAGCCGTGCCCCATGGGCGAGCAACATCACGTGAAGTTCCCGCAAGAGGTCATCGACGAGTACGCCACACTCGGCGTGGACCTGCCCGCACTCTTCTCCGCGGGCCACCTCGGCACCCGCATGGGCGTCCAGGTCATCGAGGCCTCCGCGGACCGCGTCGTCGGCACCATGCCGGTCGAGGGCAACACCCAGCCCTACGGCCTGCTGCACGGCGGCGCCTCCGCCGTACTCGCCGAAACCCTCGGCTCCGTCGGCTCCATGCTGCACGGCGGCGTCAACAAGATCGCCGTCGGCGTCGACCTCAACTGCACCCACCACCGCGGCGCCCGCTCCGGCCTAGTCACCGGCGTCGCCACCCCCGTACACCGCGGCCGCACCACCGCCACGTACGAAATCGTCATCACCGACGAGAACGACAAGCGCGTCTGCACCGCCCGCCTCACCTGCCTCCTCCGCGACATCAACCCCAGCGACGAGGCCCGCGTCCGCCAAGCCGACTGACGCCCCGCCCCGGCCCCGCACACCTTCACACCACAGCACAGCATGCGAAGAGGCCCGCACCCCCAAAAGGGGGCGCGGGCCTCTCAACTACCCGGACGCGAAGGGCACCTCAGTCCTCGCCGAGATACGCCTTACGCACCGACTCGTCATGCAGCAGATCCTGCCCCGAACCAGAAAGAACGATCTTCCCGATCTCCATGACATGCCCCTCGTCCGCCAGCGACAGCGCGGCCTGGGCGTTCTGCTCCACCAGCAAAATCGTGGTTCCCTGCGCCTTCAACTCGCCGATGGTCTCCACAATCCGCTGCATCATGATCGGCGACAGACCCATGGACGGCTCATCCAGCATCAGCAACTTCGGCTGAGACATCAACGCACGCCCCATAGCCAGCATCTGCTGCTCACCACCCGACAACGTGCCCGCTGCCTGCCTTCGACGCTCCCCCAGAATCGGAAAGAGCTCATAGGCCCGCTGGATGTCCCGCTCGATGCCCGCCGGGTCACGCCGCAGAAACGCACCGAGCTGCAGATTCTCCGCGATCGTCAGCCGAGGAAAGATCCGCCTACCCTCCGGCGAATGCGCCAGACCCATCGAAACGATCTTGTGCGCGGGCACACCATTCAACGGCTGCCCATCGAAGAAAATCTTCCCGCCGGACGGCTTCAGCAGACCCGACAACGTCCGCAGCGTCGTCGTCTTACCCGCGCCATTCGTCCCGATCAGCGTGACAATCTGCCCCGCCTCGACACTGAAGGAGATACCCTTCACGGCCTCGATCTTGCCGTAGGCGACCTTGAGATCCTCAACCTGCAAAAGCGCGGTCACTGGTCGTCCCCTTCCGTACGCTGCTCAGCCTGCGCGACCTCAGCCGCCTCGTCAGCACCCGGCGCCCCCTCAAAGGGAGTACCGAGATACGCCGCGACCACCCGCTCGTCACTCTGCACCTGCGCAGGCGTACCCTCGACCAGCTTCTCCCCCTGCACCAGCACAGCCACCCGGTCGCACAGGTTGAAGATGAAACGCATGTCGTGCTCGATGACCAGCACCGCGGTGCCCTGATCACGCACCGCGAACACCAGATCCTGAGTGGCCCTGGTCTCCTGCGGATTCATACCCGCCGTCGGCTCGTCCAACAGCAACAGACCCGGATCACTCGCCAACGCACGAGCGATCTCCAGCTTCCGCTGCTCGCCATAGGGAAGGTTACGAGCCAGCGTGTCCCGCTTCGCCGCGAGCCCCGTGAACTCCAGAAGCTCCATAGCCCGCTCCTCAGAAGCCCGCTCAGCCTTCTTGAAGCCCGGAGTACGCAGCAGCGCAGACCACAACCCCTCCTTCGTACGGGTGTGGCGACCGACCAGCACGTTCTCCAACACCGTCATGTTGGCGAAGAGCCGGATGTTCTGGAACGTCCGCGCCACTCCGGCCTGCGTCACCAGATGAGAACGGTGCGGCAGCACCTTTCCCTTGTAACTCACCTGCCCCTCGCTGGGGATGTACAGCCCCGTCAGACAATTGAAGAACGTCGTCTTCCCAGCGCCGTTCGGGCCGATCAGACCGACGATCTCGCCCTCGTTGACGGTGAGATCGACGCCGCCGACAGCGGTAAGACCGCCAAAGCGCATCGTGACGCCGCGCGCGTCAAGCACCGTGGTGCTGGTAATGGTGTCACTGGTCATGGCGGCCCTACACCCCCGTCTTGGTATCGAGGCCGCCACCATGAGTGGGGGCGTCCACCTGATCTGGTTCCTTGAACTCCATCTGCTTCCTACGGTCCGCGACCAGACCCTCCGGACGGAAACGCATCAGCAGCACCAGCGCGATACCGAACAGCAGCAGCTGGTAATCCGCCATAAACTGCAGCTTGTTGGGAATCAGATAGAGCAGCGCCGCCCCGATCAGCGGACCACTCAACGTACCCATACCGCCGAGGATCACCGCGGCCAGCAGGAACGCCGAGTTCGGTGGCACCGCGTGCACGAACTTGTACCCGTCAGGGTGGACTCCGTACTCGACATGCGCCAGCACCGTACCCGCCACACCCGCCAGCGTCGCGCCCAGCGCGAACGCCAGCAGCTTCAGCCGGAAGGCATTGATACCCATGGCACTCGCCGCGGTCTCATCCTCCCGGATCGCCACCCAGGCACGGCCGATACGAGAACTGTCCGAACGCCGGAACACCATCACGATGACCGCCGTGAACAGCAGCATCAACAGGTAGTAGTTGGCGAACCGGCCCAGTTCGAAGCCCAGAATCGTATGCGACTCACCGAAGTCGAACCCGAACATCTTCAGGTCGGGAACACCCGGAATGCCGTTGGGGCCATTGGTCAGGTCAGGACCCGACTGGCCATCCAGGTTCTGCATGCCGATACGGAAGATCTCACCGAAGCCCAGCGTCACAATCGCCAGATAGTCACCACGCACCCGCAGCGTCGGCGCACCAATGATCACACCGAAGATCATGGAGACCACAGCACCCGTGAGCACCGCCGCCCAGAACGGGAACTGCACACCCAGCGCCGCCGTCGGCGCACCCGACACCAACGCCGCGGTGTACGCACCCACACCGAGGAACGCCACGTAGCCAAGGTCCAGCAGACCCGCCAGACCCACCACGACATTCAGACCCACCGCGACCGTCGCGAAGATCAGAATGCTCACAGCCACCGAGGTGTACGCGTCACTGTCCTGCGTGAACGGGAACAGCGCCGCTGAGAAGAACGCCGCCGTCAACGCCACATTGCGGTACTTGTGCGTCAGCGACGACACCCGCCGCATCAGACCCGCGCGATACGCACCCGCGGCAGCAAAGCCCGTCAGGATCAGGAAGCCGACAAAACCCTCCGCCTCAGCCCCAATGCCATACGTGAAGACCGTCAGGCCCACCCCGCACGCCGCGCACACCAACAACACCTCGGCCCACGAAGGCAACACCATCGCCGGACCCGGCTCAGGCGCCTTCAGCACATGCCGAAAACGCGCCAGGACACCAGCGGGCGGATGCTCCTCATCGAACGGCATATCGGCCGGCAGACCAAGAACCGAGAGCACCAGCAGCAGCGAAGCCACCGCCGCGACAAACCCACCAGGCTCCAGATTCGCCAAGCCGCCCAACTGCCAGGCAATGGCCGCAACCGTGTACCAGGTCGTCGCGAACGTACCCAGCGCCAACATCAACGCCGAGCTCGTACTCCCGCCCGGCGTCAACCAGCGCAACCCGCGCACACCGAGCCCCGCCAGCAGGAACAACAGCGTCAGTACGGAACCCACCAGCGTGAGCACCTGCAGACCACCGGGATACCCCGTGACCGTCAGATTCCCCGGAAACTCGTCCGTCCAGGTCCACGCCAGGAACGTGGACGCGAACGTGGCCACCGCCGCACCCATGGCCGCCAACCGGGCACCAGCCGCAGGCAACGGAACCAGAGGGGGCTGCAACGGCTGAGGGGACTGAGAGGACTGAGTCGTCATACCAATCACGCCCGATCCGAAACGCGCTCGCCCAGGAGACCCTGAGGCCGGAACAGCAGCACCAGGATGAGCAGCGCGAAGGCCCACACATCCTTCCAGGCGCCACCACCGAACTGCGACATGCCAGGAACAAACTCGATATAAGCAGTAGCCAGAGCCTCAGCGAAGCCCAGCACCAGACCACCGATCATGGCGCCGTAAATATTGCCGATGCCACCCAGCACAGCCGCCGTGAACGCCTTCAGCCCCGCGATAAAGCCCATACGGAAGCCGATCTGACCAAACTTCAACCCATGAGCCACAGCGGCGATCGCCGCGAACGCCGCACCAATCGCAAACGCCGTCACGATGATGCGATCCGTGTTGATACCCATCAACTTGGCCGTATCCGGGTCCTGGCTCGTCGCCTGCATCGCCCGGCCCGTACGCGTCTTCGACACAAACAGCGCCAACGCGATCATGCACAGCGGAGCAGCGATCAGCAGGAAGATCTCGCCCCGCTGCAGAAGCAGGCTACCGATCTCCACAGGACCGCCCGCGAACTGCGGAAACGTCAGATCCTTCTTCGCATCGGGATAGAAGGCCCAAATAGCCTGCTGCAACGCGATCGACAGACCAATCGCCGTGATCAACGGCGCCAGTCGGGGACCGCCACGCAACGGCCGATAGGCAAAACGCTCAGCACCAACACCAACAAGGACCGAGCACGCCACGGCCATAAGAATCATGACCGGCAGCGCGACCATCAACGCCGTACCGTCCGGCAGAATCAGCCACGCAGTCAGCGCGCCAAAGCCACCGATCATGAATATCTCGCCATGGGCGAAGTTAATGAGCTGGACTATGCCATAGACCATGGTGTAACCGATCGCGATGAGTCCATACATCGCACCGAGAACCAGGCCGTTAGCAAGCTGCTCCGGCAAATCTTGCACCGGGGGGCCTCCGGGGAGAGTGGTCAGATATACGACTGCGCGGGGGCGCTGTTTGCGCCCCCGCGCAGCAGCAGGATCGTTGCTGTTCGGGCGATCAGCCCGGGAGTACTACTTCCGACGTACTACTTCTCTTCGAACGTGCCCGTCTCCACCGGCACGTGCTTGCCCTTCTTGACCTGGTACACCGACAGCTGCTTGTTCGTCGTGTCACCGAACTCGTCGAAGCCGACCTCACCCGTGATGCCGTCGAACTTCACGTTCTGCAGCGCCTCGGTGATCTTCTTACGCGCGTCCTTCAGGTCGCCCGGCACCTTGCCGTCGTTACCCTCGACAACCGCCTTCACGGCCTGGATGATCGCCCAGGTCCCGTCATACGAGTAGCCACCGAACGGGCCGAACGGGTCGTCGTAGTTCTGCGCCTCGTAGTCCTTCATGAACTTCTTGGCCGTGTCCAGCGTCTCCAGCGGAGCCCCGACCGACGTCGCGATGTCGCCCTCGGAGTTCTTGTTCGACAGGTCGATGTAGTCGTCGCTGAAGAGCGCGTCACCACCTACCAGCGGGATCTTCGCCCCCGACTTGGTGATCTGGTCCGTCAGCGGCGCACCGGCCGGGTGCTCACCACCGAAGTAGACGAAGTCGGCACCCGAGTTCTTGATCTTCGTCGCGATCGACGAGAAGTCCCGGTCCTCGGGGTTGACGCTGTCGCTCTGCACGACCTTGCCACCGAGGTTGACGAACTCCTCCTTGAAGGTCTTCGCCAGACCCGCACCATACGTCTTCTTGTCGTCGAGAATGAAGGCCTTCTTGTACTTCAACTCGTTGTAGACGTACTGCGCGGCGAACGGACCCTGCACGGCATCGGTCGTCGACGTACGGAAGTACGTGTCGAACGGACGCTTCTTGTCACCCTTGGACCAGTTCGGCCCCTGAGTCAGCTGCGGAGCCGTGTTCGCGGGCGACAACTGGGCCAGGTTCGCGCTGCCCAGCGTCTTCAACATGGCCTCGCCAACATGCGAGTTCAGCGGGCCAAGCACTCCGTAGACATCCTTGGCGCCCACCAGCTTGGTGGCGTTCTGCTGACCCGTACCGGCCTGGCCCGCGTCGTCCAGGGCCTGCAGTTTGAACTCGACCCCCTCGACCTCGTTGGTCTTGTTGGCCGTCTTCACCGCGAGATCCGCAGAGTTCTTGATGCCCTGACCAAGACTGGACAGGTCGCCGGTCAGCGGCGCGCTGAGGCCGATGACGACAGTGGTCTTCTTCTTGCCGTCACCGCCCCCCTCATTGCCGCCGTCATCGCGAGACCCGCAGGCCGACAGAGTAAGGGCCCCCGCGGTAACCGCAGTGGTGAGTATGAGCAAGGAACGGTGACGCACGATCAGTCCTTTCACCTGGCACGGCAACCCCTCGTGGAGCACCGAGTACGCGCTGGAGACCGAGTGAGTCGGATTCCGGTGGCGCGGTGACTGGGCGTGACTCTAAGGGGACAGGTGTGCGTGGAGGAGAGGTGAAGGCCATGCTGTGACGCTCTTGTTATGACCCTGGTCACAAAGGGGGCAATATCGCGCACCCGAAAAGTCCACATATTGAGAAGGGGCAGGATGACCCCCTACCCACGAGCCCCATCAGGACAGGCCCTCGACACCGCCTCAGCAAGATCATTCGCATACGCCGATCCCAGGATGAAGCTATGCGTCTGCACCGCGCGCACATTACGCAGCGTCACTTTCAAGAAAGGGAGCCTGACATTCCGTGGCGCAATGTCACAATCACGCACGCGCATAGCAATGCGCACTTCACGCGGACTGTCCGGATTAAGGACGAAAGGCGTACGCGCCTCCAAGGCCAACGACAACCCCTCAGAAGGCTGCCGCACATCCTCCACCACCACAGAAGACCCCGGCAACGCCCTAAAAGTCACCGAAAAAGCGAAACGCCCACCACCCCCACCAGCATCAGCACCCCCAGCCCCACCCCCGACCGGAACCACAACCCCGCCATACACCACCGACACAAGGTGTAACGGGTACGGAACCAACGGCTCCTCAACAGGCCCCGGACGCACCACCCACACCGCCACACCAGCCGCGACCAAAGCCACCGCCAACACGGCCGCCACCCACCCCCGACGCCCCCACGCCGACAACCCCACCCACCACCCACGCACAACGGGCCAGGCACCGCCATCCCGGCGCGCCTGACCCGTCACCAACTCCGTGGGCTCCGTACCCAGACCCGGCTCCACCGGGCCAATGCCACCCATCCCCCGAAGCTAGCCCCCGGCACACGCCCCCCACAACGCCCCGGAACCCACCAACTCAGGCAGAACTACTCGCCCTTCGCCGCCTTCTTCTCCTCAGCGTCCTCGATAACCGCCTCCGCGACCTGCTGCATCGACAGCCGACGATCCATCGACGTCTTCTGAATCCACCGGAACGCAGCAGGCTCCGACAACCCGTACTGCGTCTGCAGGATCGACTTCGCCCGATCCACCAGCTTCCGCGTCTCCAGCCGCAACGAGAGGTCCGCGACCTCCTTCTCCAACGCCTTCAGCTCCGTGTACCGCGACACGGCCATCTCGATCGCCGGAACGACGTCACCCTTACTGAACGGCTTCACCAGGTACGCCATCGCACCCGCGTCCCGGGCACGCTCCACCAGATCCCGCTGCGAGAACGCGGTGAGCATCAGCACCGGAGCGATCGACTCCTCAGTGATCTTCTCCGCCGCCGAGATCCCATCCAGGACGGGCATCTTCACGTCCAGGATCACCAGGTCCGGCTGGTGCTCACGGGCCAGCGCGATGGCCTGCTCGCCGTCGCCCGCCTCGCCGACGACGGAGTACCCCTCTTCCTCAAGCATCTCCTTGAGGTCGAGGCGGATCAGCGCCTCATCCTCGGCGATGACGACGCGGGTCGTCAGCGGGGGCACGTGCGACTGGTCGTCGTCGGCGGCGGGCTGGGGCGACTCGGGGGCGGTCACGGGGGCTCCTTGGTGCGGGGCAGGTTGCAGCTGCCATGAGCCTACCTAGCTGCGGTATGGTGGTCAGGCAGCGGATCGAAGATGACCTTCGATTCCTTGGGCCCCGGTAGTCCAATTGGCAGCAGACGATGGTCTCAAACACCATACAGTGTGGGTTCGAGTCCCACCCGGGGCACTTTTCCTGCAATTCCAAGGTCACGTGAGAATGGTTGATGTTCACGTGATCGTGTGAACGCATCACGATGCGGCCCTTGCGGCAGAGTGATCGACGCAAGCTCGACCGCATGTACGACGTCGACACGCGCAAGCGGGCTCTCGCACTCGTCGCCCAGGGGCGCAGCTTGAACTCCGTCAGCAAACAAACCGGCATATCTAGAGCCGCGATCCGCTCCTGGCAGACACGTATCGAGCCGCTCCCGCGCATGCTCCCGCAGATCAGGCCCTGCTGCCGCTGCCAATCCGCGCCAGAGTGGCCTGGAGATCCTGCGGCGTACTCCTACCTACTCGGCCTCTACCTCGGAGACGGCTGCATCAGCCCCACCGCGTGCGGTGGCTACTACCTCCGCATCGCATGCGCTGACGCCTGGCCGGGGCTCATCGACGCCTGCGTGACAGCCGTTCAGACAGCGAACCCCAGCAACAAGGCAGCCCGGGTACAGGCGGTCGGCTACGTCGCAGTGACCGGCTACAGCCGACACTGGCCCTGCCTTTTCCCGCAGCACGGGCCCGCCAAGAAGCACGAGCGGGCCATCGTGCTCGATCCCTGGCAGCAGGACATCGTCGACGCCCACCCCTGGGAGTTCATCCGGGGACTGATCCACTCCGACGGATGCCGGATCACCAACTGGACCACCCGCATGGTCGCCGGTGAGCGCAAGCGCTACGAGTACCCCCGGTACTTCTTCACGAACAAGTCCGACGACATCCGCAAGCTGTGCACCGACACCATGGCGAAGGTCGGCGTCGAGTGGACGATGCTGGCCCGAGGCAGTGACCCGTTGAACGTCTCCGTCGCCCGCAAGGCATCCGTCGCCCTGATGGACGCCCACATCGGGCCGAAGTACTAGCTAACGCACCGCATCCCCGATGTGATGCACGCGAACCAGGTTCGTCGAGCCCGGCACCCCTGGTGGGGACCCCGCCGTGATCACCACGATGTCACCCCGTTCGCAGCGGCCGATCTTGAGCAGGTGCTCGTCCACCTGCGCGACCATCGCATCGGTCGAGTCGACATGAGGGCCGAGGTACGTCTCCACGCCCCACGTGAGGTTGAGCTGCGAGCGCGTCGCGGGGTCCGGGGTGAAGGCGAGCAGCGGGATTGGGGAGCGGTAGCGCGAGAGGCGCTTCACCGTGTCGCCGGATTGAGTGAAGGCGACCAGGAACTTGGCGCCGAGGAAGTCGCCGATTTCGGCGGCGGCTCGGGCGACCGCGCCCGCCTGGGTGCGGGGTTTGTTGCGTTCGGTGAGTGGGGGCAGGCCCTTGGCGAGGATGTCCTCTTCCGCCGATTCGACGATGCGGGCCATCGTGCGGACCGTTTCGATGGGGTATTTCCCGATGCTGGTCTCGCCGGAGAGCATCACGGCGTCGGTGCCGTCGATAACGGCGTTGGCGACGTCGGAGGCTTCGGCGCGGGTGGGCCGGGAGTTGTCGATCATGGAGTCGAGCATCTGGGTGGCGACGATGACCGGCTTGGCGTTGCGTTTGGCGAGTTTGATGGCGCGTTTTTGGACGATGGGGACGTCTTCGAGGGGCATTTCGACGCCGAGGTCGCCGCGGGCGATCATGATGCCGTCGAAGGCGGCGACGATGTCGTCGATGTGCTCGACGGCCTGGGGTTTTTCGATCTTGGCGATGACGGGGACGCGGCGGCCTTCTTCCTTCATGACGCGGTGGACGTCGGCGGCGTCGCGTCCGCTGCGGACGAAGGAGAGGGCGATGATGTCGGCGCCGATGCGCAGGGCCCAGCGGAGGTCTTCGACGTCCTTTTCGGAGAGTGCGGGGACGGAGACGGCGACGCCGGGGAGGTTGAGGCCTTTGTGGTCGGAGACCATGCCGCCTTCGATGACGGTGGTGGTGACGCGGGGGCCGTTGACGTCGGTGACTTCGAGGGTGACTTTGCCGTCGTCGACGAGGATGCGTTCGCCGGTGGTGACGTCGGCGGCGAGGCCGGGGTAGGTGGTGCCGCAGGTGTGGCGGTCGCCTGGGGTGCCGTCTTCGACGGTGATGGTGAAGGTGTCGCCGCGTTCAAGGAGTACGGGTCCTTCGGTGAAGCGGCCGAGGCGGATCTTCGGGCCTTGTAGGTCGGCGAGGATGCCGACGCCGCGGCCGGTTTCGTTGGAGGCTTCGCGTACGCGCTGGTAGCGCGTTTCGTGTTCGGTGTAGGTGCCGTGGCTGAGGTTGAAGCGGGCGATGTCCATTCCCGCTTGTACTAGGGCTTTGATCTGGTCGTATGAGTCGGTGGCTGGGCCCAGGGTGGAGACGATTTTCGCTCGGCGCATGTTTCGAGCCTAGGGCTTACCGATGGGTAGCGAATTGGTCGGGCGTGACGACTCAACCATCTTTGGGTGAAGGGTTATTGACAAGTGTTGAATTGTGCGCAGGGGCGCTCTGATGAGCATTCAGAGGCGTGGTGGTGCCATGGTGAAGCGGGCGTTGATCTGGGCGTAGACGGTCTGGCGTTGCGGGGAGAGGTCGAGTGGTGCGGCGGCGTCGGCCTCTTCGGGTGAGTAGGCCACGGATCGCATGCCGCCTCCTGCGGCGGGCATGGCCTCCGTGCCGTAGGGGCCGTAGGGGCCGTAGGGGGTGGCGTTCTCGGCGCCGGTGTCGGCGAGTTCGATGAGTGCGTCGAGGTGGGTGCCGAGGGCTTCGGCGTACTCGCGGGCGCGTTGGACGGCTTCTTGTACGGCGCGGCGGCGGGCTTCGCGGTGGGCGGGTGAGTTGGGGCGTAGGGCCCACCGGGGGCCGTTGACGTGGGTGAGTTCTAGGTCGGCGATGCGGGTGGTGAGTTCTCCGAGTGCGGTGAAGTCGCTGATTTCGGCGTGGATGTCGACGTGGCCGCGGTAGGCGCGTACGCGGTCGCCGCGGCCGTGTTTGGTGAGTTCGGGGGTGACGGAGTAGGAGCCGGTTTCGAGTTTGTCGATGGCTTCTCCGTAGGTTTTTACGAGGTCGAGTGCGGCGGTGTTGCGGCGGGTGAGGTCGTCGAGTGTGGTGCGTCGGTCGGTGCCTCGGGTGGTGATGGTGATGGTGATGCGGGCGATTTCGGGGTCGACTTCGAGGTGGGCTTCACCGCGGACGGAGACGCGGGGTGCGTCGGGGGTGCCGTGGGGCACGGGGGGTGCGGGTTGGCTCTCGGGGTGGTTCATGGGTGGGTGGGCTCCCTCGGCGGTGGGTTGGGGGTGCGTCGCGCGGTGTCCCGGTCCACTGTGGCACTCGCCTGGCTGTCAGCCCTTGAGTTGTACGAGGTTGCTGGCGCGTTGTTCGGCCGTGGTGCTGGCTTGGTCGCGGCTGGCCGGGGCTTCGTGCTGGGTGAGGCCGAAGGTGGTGAAGGCGGTGCGCTTGGGCAGGGGGTAGGGGTTGGTGCCGGTGAGGGTGTTGAGGATGGTGGCGCTGCGCCAGGCGGCGAGGCCGAGGTCGGGGGCGCCGACGCCGTGGGTGTGGCGTTCGGCGTTTTGGACGTAGAGGGTTCCGGTGATGGCGGGGTCGAGGGTGAGGCGGTATTGCTCGTCGATGCGGGGGCGTTCGGCGCTGTCGCGGCGGATGTAGGGGTCGAGTCCGGCGAGTAGGTGGTCCAGGGGGCGTTCGCGGTAGCCGGTGGCGAGGACGACGGCGTCGGTGGTGAGGCGGGTGCGGGTGCCTTGTTGGATGTGTTCGAGGTGGAGTTCGACTTGGGTGTTGGCGACGCGTCCGGCGGTGCGGACGGTGACGCCGGGGGTGAGGACGGTGTCGGGCCAGCCGCCGTGCAGGGTGCGTTGGTAGAGCTCGTGGTGGATGGCGGTGATGGTGTCGGTGTCGATGCCTTTGTGGAGTTGCCACTGTTGTGGGATGAGCCGGTCGCGTTGGGCTTGGGGCAGGGCGTGGAAGTAGTGGGTGTAGTCGGGGGTGAAGTGTTCGAGGCCGAGCTTGGAGTACTCCATGGGTGCGAAGGCTTCGGTGCGGGCGAGCCAGTGCAGCTTTTCGCGGCCTGCGGGGCGGTGTTTGAGGAGGTCGAGGAAGACTTCGGCGCCGGATTGGCCGGAGCCGATGACGGTGATGTGGTCGGCGGCGAGGAGGCGTTCGCGGTGGTGGAGGTAGTCGGCGGCGTGGATGACGGGGACGGTGGGGGCGTCGGCTAGGGGTTTGAGGGGTTCGGGGATGTAGGGGGTGGTGCCTGCGCCGATGACGACGTTGCGGGTGTAGGTGCGGCCGAGGGCTTCGGCTTCGCCTTCGGTGTCGATTTGGGTGAAGTCGACTTCGAACAGGGCGCGTTCGTGGTTCCAGCGGATGGCGTCGACTTGGTGGCTGAAGTGGAGTCCGGGGAGTTGGTCGCTGACCCAGCGGCAGTAGGCGTCGTATTCGCTGCGTTGGATGTGGAAGCGCTCGGCGAAGTAGAAGGGGTAGAGGCGGTCGATGGTGCGGAGGTAGGCGAGGAAGGTCCAGGGGCTGGCGGGGTTGGCGAGGGTGACGAGGTCGGCGAGGAAGGGGACTTGGAGGGTGGCGCCGTCGATGAGGAGTCCTGGGTGCCAGTGGAAGGTGGGGCGTTGTTCGTAGAAGGCGGTGGTGAGGGGTTCGGGTAGGTCGTGGGCGAGGGCGGCGAGGGAGAGGTTGAAGGGGCCGATGCCGATGCCGACCAGGTCGTGGGGGGTTTGGGCGGGTTGGGTGGTGGTGGCGGCGGTGCTGGTGGGGTGTGGTGCGGTCATCGGGCTGTGCTTCCTTCCGCGAACTGCTGCGTGTGCGTTGCTGCGTTGCGTGTTGCGTCGTTGTGCGTGGCTTCGATGTGCGTGGCTTCGATGTGTTTGAGGAGTTCGGCGAGGTCGTCGGTGGTGGTGTGGGGGTTGAGCAGGGTGGCTTTGAACCAGAGGCGGCCGTCCATGCGGGCGCGGCCGAGTACGGCCTGGCCTTCGGTGAGGAGTTGCCGTCGAGTGTGGGCGATGTGGTGGTCGTCGGCGTCGGTGGGGCGGAACAGGACGGTGCTGATGGTGGGTGGGGCGTAGAGCTCGAAGTGGGGGTGTTGGTTGATGTGGTGGGCGAAGTGGGTGGCGAGGGTGCAGACGGTGTCGACGAGGGTGCCGATTCCGGTGCGGCCGAGTGCGCGGAGGGTGACGGCGGTTTTGAGGATGTCGGGGCGTCTGGTGGTGCGTAGGGAGCGGCTGAGGAGGTCGGGGAGGCCTGCTTCGGTGTCGTCGTCGGCGTTGAGGTAGTCGGCTTGGTGGGCGAGGAGGGTGGTTTCCCCGGGGTCGCGTACGACGAGGAGTCCGGCGGCGACGGGTTGCCAGCCGAGTTTGTGGAGGTCGAGGGCGACGGTGTGGGCGTGGTGGAGGCCGTGAAGTTGGGTGTGGCGGGTGGTGCTGAAGAGGAGGCCGCCGCCGTATGCGGCGTCGATGTGGAGTCGGGCGCCGTGTTGGTGGCAGAGGGCGGCGATTTCGGGGAGTGGGTCGATGAGTCCGGCGTCGGTGGTGCCTGCGGTGGCGGCGACGAGGTGGGGGCCGGGGAGTGCGGTGAGGGTGTGGTGGAGGGCGGCGGGGTCGAGGGTTCCGCCCGGTGTGGGGAGGGTGGTGGGGGTGGGGAGGCCGAGGAGCCAGGCGGCGCGGTGCAGGGAGTGGTGGGCGTTGGCGCCGGTGATGAGGTGTACGGGGTGAGGGAGGTGGCGGGTTTGTTCGCGGGCTAGGAGGAGGGCGAGTTGGTTGGCTTCGGTGCCGCCGGTGGTGACGAGGGCGTCGGCGGTGCCGTCGGGGTGGATTTCGGTGGCGAGTGCGTGGGTGACGAGGGTTTCGAGTGCGGAGGCGGCGGGGGCTTGGTCCCAGGAGTCCATGGAGGGGTTGAGGGCGGAGGCGGCGAGGTCGGCGGCGGTGGCGACGGCGAGGGGTGGGCAGTGGAGGTGGGCGACGCAGTGGGGTTCGGCGGGGTCGGCGGCGCCTTCGGTGAGGAGGCGTACGAGGGTGTGGAGGGCGTCTTCGGCGCCGGTGCCGTGTTCGGGGAGTACGGGGCCGAGGGTGCTGCGTACGTGTGCGGTGATGGTGGCGGGGCCGCCGGCGGGTAGGGGGCCGTGGCGTCTGTGTGCGCCGTCTTGGAGTGCGTCGAGGACGGTGCTGAGCAGGGGCCGCAGGGCGGTGGGGCCTGTGGTGCCTCCGGAGAGGGGCGGGGCGTTGCTCATGGCGGTGTCCTTCGGGTGCGCGTGGTGCCGGGCGGGCACCTGCTGATGCGTGCTGGGGCGCCAGCCTGTCCGCGTGTGGGGTGACGCGCCCGGTCAGCTCAACGATCTGAACCCGAAAGTGTTATCGGCCCCCACTCCGTGAGCGCGGAGTGGGGGCCGGGTGGTGGCTCTGTGCTAGGCGGTGGCAGTGGCGGTGGGTGTCTGAAGCCGGTCTGGCGGCCGCGGCTCTAGGAGGCGTCTCGTACGCGTAGTGCGCGTGCCAGGTCGTCGAGTTGGTCGATGAGTTTGCGGCGGAGTGTGGGGCTGGGGTCGGCGTCGGTGAGGCAGGTTTCGCCGAGGTGCAGGGTTTCGGTGGTGACGGCGACGGCGGGGAAGGCCCAGCGGCCTGCGGCGTCGGCGATGGCGGGTCCGCGGCGGGCGGCGACGGCGATGGCGTCGGGGTAGTAGCGGGGGATGTAGTGGCGTACGAGGTCGAGTTGTTCGGGTTGCCAGAAGCCTTGTGCGGTGGCGGTGAAGAGGTAGTTGGAGAGTTGGTCGGTGTGGAACATGTCGGCCCAGGCTTGCCGTTTGGCTTCGGGGTCGGGGAGGGCGGCGCGGCAGCGGGCGGCGCCTTCTTGGCCGGTGGCGCTGGGGTCTTGGAGGAGTTCGGCGTCGATGACGGCGTCGTCGATGGCGCCGAGTACGGCGAGTCGGGTGAGGATGCGCCAGCGGAGTTCGGGGTCGAGTTCGGGGCCGCCGGGGACGGTGCCGTTGTCGAACCAGTCGCGGATGGTGTCGGGTTGGCTGGCGGCGCTGATGAGGTGGCGTACGGCGGTGAGGCGTAGGCCGGGGTTGGTGCCGTCTTCGGTGCGGCGGATGAGGTCGCGGCAGAGGTCGGTGAGGGTGGCGAGGGCGGTGGGGCGGTGTTCGGGGGTGGTGTAGCGGTCGGCGATGTGGGTGGTGGCGAAGGTGAGGACGCCTTGGACGAGGGCGAGGTCGGTTTCGTGGGGGAGGTGGGCGCGGGCCGCTTCGAGGTAGGCGGCGGGTGGGAGTTCGCTGTCGCGTACGGCGTCGCGTAGGGCGTTCCAGACGACGGCGCGGGTGAGGGGGTCGGGGAGTGCGGAGAGGTGTTGTTTGAGGGTGTTCCAGGAGGTGTCGTCGAAGCGGATTTTGGCGTAGGTGAGGTCGTCCGCGTTGAGGACGATGAGGTCGGGGCGGCGGCCGGGGAGGGTTGTGATGCTGGTTTCGTTTTGGGGGAGGTCGAGTTCGAGGGGTTTGCGGGGGATGAGGTGGTGGGGGTCGACGAGGTCGCGGTCGTAGGTGCCGATGGTGATGCGGTGGGGGCGGTTGCCGTCTTGGTGGACGGTGAGGTGCCAGTGGCCTTCGGTTTCGCTGGGTTGGGGGGTGAGTTTGTCGACGCCGGTGGTGCCTAGCCAGGTGTCGGCCCAGGCGTGGACGTCGCGGTCGGTGGCGTCGGCGAGTGAGTCGATGAAGTCGGCGAGGGTGGCGTTGGCGAATTTGTGGCGTGCGAAGTGGGTGTTGATTCCGGTGAGGAAGTCTTTTTCGCCGAGCCAGGCGACGAGTTGGCGTAGGGCGGATGCGCCCTTGGCGTAGGAGATGCCGTCGAAGTTGAGTTGGGCGGATGCGGTGTCGGGGACGAGGTGGGGGTCGGGGGCGACGGGGTGGGTGGAGGGGCGTTGGTCGGCGTCGTAGCCCCAGCTTTTGCGGGCGACTCCGAAGTCGGTCCAGGTGTGGGTGAAGTGGGTGGCTTCGGAGGTGACTTGGTAGCCCATGTATTCGGCGAAGGATTCGTTGAGCCAGATGTCGTCCCACCATTGGAGGGTGACGAGGTCGCCGAACCACATGTGGGCCATTTCGTGGGCGATGACCATGGCGCGGGTTTGGCGTTCGGTGGCGGTGACGGCGGAGCGGTAGATGAATTCGTCGCGGAAGGTGACGAGGCCGGGGTTTTCCATGGCGCCGGCGTTGAATTCGGGGACGAAGGCCTGGTCGTAGGAGTCGAAGGGGTAGGGCTCGTCGAATTTCTCGTGGTAGCGGTCGAAGCAGGCGCGGGTGAGGGTGAGGATTTCGTCGGCGTCGGCGTCGAGGTGGGGGGCGAGTGAGCGGCGGCAGTGGAGGGCGAAGGGCAGGCCGCGGTGTTCGGTGTGTACGGAGTGGTAGGGGCCGGCGGCGATGGCGGCGAGGTAGGTGGAGATGCGGGGGGTGTCGGCGATGGTCCAGTGGCCGTTGCCGGTGGGGGTGGCGATGCCGTTGCCGAGGACGGTCCAGGTGGGGGGTGCGGTGATGGTGAAGGCGAAGACGGCTTTGAGGTCGGGCTGGTCGAAGGCGGCGAAGACGCGTTGGGCGTCGTCCATGCAGAGCTGGGTGTAGAGGTACGTTTCGCCGTCGACGGGGTCGGTGAAGCGGTGCATGCCTTCGCCGGTGTGGGAGTAGCGCATGTCGGCGTCGACGCGGAGTTCGTGGGGGCCTGCGGTGAGGCCGTTGAGGGGGAGGCGGGCGCCGTCGAGGGTGGCCGGGTCGAGGGGTTGTCCGTCGAGGGTGGCGGTGCGCAGGGTGGCGGGCTTGAGCTCGACGAAGGTGTCGGTGTCCGCGTGGGCCGTGAAGTGGATGGCGGTGCGCGAGGTGAAGGTGTCGTCGCCACCGGTGAGGTCGAGGTCGACCTCGTACCGGTGGATGTCGAGGTGTCGGGCTCGGGTCTGCGCTTCGTCGCGCGTCAGAACGGACATGGGAGCATGCTGCCTGATGGGCGGGGTGCGGCACAGTCCCGGGTGTGGGTTCGTGGCCCGTGTGGTGCGGGGTTAGGGGCTTGCGGGGTTAGGGGCTTGCGGGTGTGGGGGGTGTCTTGGGTGCTGTTTCGTCGGCGATGGTCTCGTGGTGGCGGATGACCTCGGCGATGATGAAGTTCAGGAGTTTCTCGGCGAAGGCGGGGTCGAGTTTGGCGTTCTCGGCGAGGCTGCGCAGGCGGGCGATCTGTTCGGTTTCGCGGGTGGGGTCGGCCGGGGGCAGGCGGTGTGCGGCTTTGAGGTGGCCGACCTGTTGGGTGCATTTGAAGCGTTCGGCGAGCATGTGGACGACGGCGGCGTCGATGTTGTCGATGCTGTCGCGCAGCCGGGCCAGTTCGGCGCGTACGGACGCGTCGGTGGGGTGAGTGTTGCTGGTCATGGCGGATGAGCCTACTTGACCTGTTCCCTCGTTCTGGTGGGCGTGGATCAGCGCTCGCGGGTGCGGCGCGGGGGCCTGGGCCGTACGGCTCGGAGTGTCAGGGGGCCCTCGTACAGTGGAAGGTCCTTGGCCGATGTGGTGACGAGCTTGAGGGGGTGTACGGGTGGCGAACGGCGGACCGGTCGAGCACGGTTATCCGCATCTGGACACGGTGCGGTCGGCGATCACGGCGCTCTACGAGCGGCTCTCGTGCGACACGATCCGTTCCTTCGCCACCAGTGTCGCCCCGGCTGACGTGGCGTTTTCCGGTGTGGATGATCTGCATCTGGGGGTGCAGCGGGTGGCTGGGACGATGGTGCGGCATCTGCGGCTGCCGGATGCCCGGATGATCGTCAGCTTCCGGGAGATGGAGCATGCGGCGTATGTCGAGTTGGCGGCGGGTCCGGAGTACTTCATCGAGCTGAACGAGCGCTTCCGGCGTCATCGCCGGGATATCGGTGCGGCGCTGGCGCATGAGGTGATGCATGTGTATCTGCATCGCCTGGGCCTCGGCTTCGCCGGGACGCGGGACAACGAGATCCTGACCGACACGGCGACCACGTATCTGGGTGCGGGCTGGCTGCTGCTCGACGCGTTCCGTGAGGACGGTGCTTCCTCGCAGAAGCTGGGTTATCTGACGCCGGAGGAGTTCGGGTACGTGCTGGCGAAGCGGGCTCGGGAGTTTGGTGAGGATCCGGGGATCTGGTTCACCAGTCCGCAGGCGTATACGGCGTATACGAAGGGGGCGGCGCTGGCGCGCCGTGACGAGCAGCAGCCGCCGTTGGCTGGTGCGGGCTGGTCGGGGCGGCGGCGCTATGCGAAGGACCGCCGGTACGCGATGGAGCACCAGATGCCTGGTCCGGCGGCGGTCGGGGCGTCTGGCCGGTACGCCTTCGACGTCGACGGCCGGTCGCCGCTGCGGGTCTCTTTTCCGTGCCCTACGTGTCAGCAGCGGATCAGGGTGCCGGTGCGTGGCCGGGTGCGGGCGCGGTGTGGGTTGTGCCGGACGGTGCTGGAGTGCGACACCTGAGGTGGGAGGGGTGTCACTCGGCGCGTAGGGAGCGCAGCATCCGGGAGAGGGCGCGCTGGGTGTCGGCGAGGTCGGTGGGTTCAGCGGGTCCGGCGGGTTTGGCGGGTCCGGCGGGTTTGGCGGGTTTGGCGGCATCCGCGGGTTCGGTGGGTCCGGTGGTGGTCTTCGATGCGGCCAGCCAGAGTGCCGCCTCGTTCATCGCGCCCGACAGCAGGTGGGTCAGGGGCGCGACCGGCTGCGGCTCGATCACGCCCTGGTCGATCAGTACGGTGAGCTGTTCGGCGAGGTGTCTGGCGGAGGCCGCCTCGTCCAGGGCGCGCCAGGCGCGCCAGCCGAGGACGGCGGGGCCGTCAATGAGCATGATCTGCTGAATGTCGGGGTCGGTGCTGGCGGTGAGGAAGGCCTGGCAGCCCGCGGTCAGCTGGTCCCAGGGGTCGGCTTCGGCTTCGGCGGCGCGGGCGACCTGCTCGCCCACCTCCTGCTGCACCTGTTCGAGGACGGTACGGAACAGGTCCGCTTTGCCGTCGAAGTGGTGGTAGAGCGCGCCCTTGGTGACCCCGGCCGCGCGGACGATCTCGGCGAGGCCGACCTCGCCGTAGCCGAGCGTCGCGAACAGGCGTCGGCTCTCGCGTAGCAGGACCTGTCGGGTGTGCTCGCGCTGTGCTGACCTGGTGCCGGTGCTCCGCGTCATCGTCCGCCCCGTTCTCGCCGCGTCTGGCCGCGTCTCGCCGCCACCCTTGACCTACCACTGGTATGCGAATAGCGTAGCGGCACGTTGACATACCATCGGTATGCGTAGGGGGTTTCATGAAACTGACCAGCATGTATCCCGTGATCTGCGCTCCACGCCTGCGGGAGTCCCGGGACTTCTACACCGGACTGCTGGGGTTCGAGACGACGTTCGAGGCTGACTGGTACGTCAGTCTGCGGCGCCCTGGCCCGCCGGAGTACGAGCTCGCCCTGCTCGACCCCACCCACCCGACCCTGCCGGAGGCCTACCGCGCCCCCGTGCGGGGCCTGCTTCTGAACTTCGAGGTGGCGGACGTGGACGCGGAGTGGGAGCGGCTCGTGGTGCGCGGCCCGCTGCGGCCCGTACGTGATCTGCGCAGTGAGGACTTCGGGCAGCGGCACTTCATCGTGGCCGATCCGGGCGGCGTCCTCATCGACGTCATCACACCGATCGAGCCCTCCGCCGAGTTCGCCGAGCAGTTCACCACGGAGTAGGGCTTTGCGTGGCGGGCCTCGGCGCCGACCGCTCCACACACCGCCCCGCTACCGCGGCTGAGTAACCGCGGCGCACGCCTCTCCCCTCCTTCGGTGAGGGCTGCTATCTTCCCGCCAAACAAACGTTAGGTCGATGCCAGATCCGGCCAAAACGCTCACGCAACGCGCCCTGCCAACACCAGGGCGATTCCCCTCCCCCGCATGGGAGTTCCGCCATGCACCTGTCCAGACGCGCTCTGCTGAGCACCGCCGCTACCGGCGCTACCGCCATCGCCACGGCGGCCATCGCCCCGCAGGCGGTGGCACACTCGCGACGACCGCCCAGCGCCCCGAAGGCCGTACGGCACATCCCACTGGAGGGAGCGGTCAATGTCCGCGACCTGGGCGGCTACCGGACCTACGGAAGCGGCCGCGTGCGGTACGGGATGGCGCTGCGCGCCGACGAGCTCGGCAAGCTGACCGACGCCGACGTCGACACGATCGCCGGGCTCCGCCTGGCGCGTGTGGTGGACTTCCGGCTGCCCTTCGAGGTCGACCAGAACGGCCCCGACCGGCTGCCGCCCGGCCTGACCTCGGTGGCCAGACCGGTCAGCGACCTGGGGCTCTACGCGCACCTGCTGTCCGTGATCGGCTCGGCCGACCCGGTACGGCAGGAGGAGGCGCTGGGCGGTGGGCGCGGCGAGGAGCTGATGCGCGCCATCTACCGTGCCTTCGTCACCGATCCGGCCAACCGCGCGCAGTTCGCCGAGACCCTGCGGGACCTGGCGGGCGGGGTGCGCGGGCCGCTGCTGTACCACTGCACGTCGGGCAAGGACCGTACCGGCTGGACCAGTTACGTCCTGCTGCGCACCCTGGGCGTTCCCGAGAGCATCGCGCGGCACGACTTCCTGCTCTCCAACGTCTTCCGCGCGGAGGCGGACCGGCACACCCGCGAGGTCGTGCGCGACCTCGGCCTGATGGAGAACCCGGACCTCCTGATCCCGGTCCAGGAGGTCCGCGCCAGCTACCTCGAGGCGGCACTCGACCAGGCCGAACGGGACTTCGGCGGCCTGCGTGGCTACCTCAGGGACGGCCTGTCCCTGTCCACCCGCACGCTGCTGTCCCTGCACTTCCGCCTGATCGACTAGGTCCTGTCCGGCGGATCAGGCCCTAGCCAGGGCCTGGGGGCGTCTCCCCCAGGACCTGTCCCGTACGGAGAACGAGTACGGCTACGCCGCCGCGCGCCGTCCGCCGCCCTGCGCCCCGCCGCCGATACGGCCACGGCGCGCCCGGCCGCCGCCGCTGCCCTGGCCAGCCGCACCCTGGGCAGGGCGGCCCTGACCAGCCTGGCCGGAGCCCTGCGCGCGGCCCTGGCCGCCCTGGCCTGTGCTCCGGCTCTGGCCCTGGCCCGCCTGGCCACCGCCGCCACCGCCGCTGCCGCGCCGTCCCCTGGGCCGACGCGACGCCGACGACGTACCCGCCTTCGCGCGCTGCTGCGGCTGCGCGGGCTGGGGGATCTCGATGGCGACCGGTACGCCCGAGGGCTCGCGGGCACCGGTGATGCGGGTCAGTTCCTCGTCGCTGGACCTGATCCGGGCGGTCTGCGGGGTGATGCCCGCGTGGGACATCAGCCGGGTCATCTCCCGCTTCTCCTCGGGGAGTACGAGCGTGACGACGCTGCCGGACTCACCGGCGCGCGCGGTGCGCCCACCGCGGTGCAGGTAGTCCTTGTGGTCGATTGGCGGATCGATGTTGACGACCAGGTCGAGGTCGTCGACGTGGATGCCGCGTGCCGCGACGTTCGTGGCGACCAGCGCGGTGACCTGCCCGTTCTTGAACTGGTCCAGGGTCCGGTTGCGCTGCGGCTGGGAGCGCCCGCCGTGCAGCGCGGCCGCCCGTACGCCGCTGGCGAGCAGCCGCTTGGCGAACCGGTCCGCCGCCCGCTTGGTGTCGACGAACATGATGACCCGGCCGTCGCGGGCCGCGATCCGGGTGGCGACGACCTTCTTGTCGGTCTCGTCCTGGACGTGCAGGACGTGGTGGTCCATGGTGACGACCGCGCCCGCGGACGGGTCGACGGAGTGGACGACCGGGTCGTCGAGGAACATCTTCACCAGCCGGTCGATGTTCTTGTCCAGGGTGGCCGAGAACAGCATCCGCTGGCCGCCCTCCTCGACCTGCTTGAGCAGCGCGGTCACCTGCGGCATAAAGCCCATGTCAGCCATCTGGTCGGCCTCGTCCAGGACGGTGATCGCGACCTGGTCGAGTCGGCAGTCGCCACGGTCGATGAGGTCCTTGAGCCGTCCGGGTGTCGCCACCAGCACCTCGGCGCCGCGGCGCAGCGATCCGGCCTGCTTGCTGATCGACATGCCGCCGACCACGGTGGTCAGCCGCAGCTGCACCGACGTGGCGTACGGCGCGAGCGCGTCGGTGACCTGCTGCGCCAGTTCGCGGGTCGGTACGAGGACGAGGGCGAGCGGCGCCTTGGGTTCGGCGCGCCGCCCGGCCGTACGGGCCAGCAAGGCGAGGCCGAAGGCGAGGGTCTTGCCGGAGCCGGTGCGGCCGCGGCCGAGTATGTCGCGGCCCGCGAGTGAGTTGGGCAGGGTCGCGCCCTGGATCGGGAAGGGCTCGGTGACGCCCTGGGCGGCGAGGGTCTTGAGCAGCGCGGCGGGCATGTCGAGGTCGTCGAACGCCTCGACGGCGGGCAGTGCGGGGACGACGGTCTCCGGCATGGCGAACTCGCCCTGCGGGGGCATCGAACGCTTGGCGGGCCCCTTGCGGCCACGGCCGCCCTGCCCCTGCCCCTGGCTCTGGCCCTGGCCCTGGCCCTGGCGCTGACCTGGGCTTCCGGGTGCGCGTCGGGGGGCGGAGTTCCGGGCGCGGACAGGACGTGCGGAGCTGCTCATGCGGTGTTGCCTTCCCTCGGGGGGTACTGAAGATCTGCGGACGGCCCACAGGGGCCAGCGCGGCAGATGTGCGTAGCCGGGCGCCGCGAGCCCGGTCAAAGCCTCAGTACGCTCCTGAGTCTTTGGACAGCAGAAACCGGGGCCCGCACCGTGTAGGTGCGAGCCCCGGCTGCGAGATACGCGTCCGGACGATTAGGCCGGGACGATGTTCTCCGCCTGCGGGCCCTTCTGGCCCTGCGTGACGTCGAACGTCACCTTCTGGCCCTCCTGCAGCTCACGGAAGCCCTGGGTGGCGATGTTCGAGTAGTGGGCGAAGACGTCAGCGCCGCCGCCGTCCTGCTCGATGAAGCCGAAACCCTTTTCCGAGTTGAACCACTTCACGGTGCCAGTAGCCATGTCATTCTCCTAAATAAATGGGGCAGATCCGGAACCCGCACTTTACGAGTTCCTCGTCGCCGCATTGAGCCCCATCATCACCGGAGAAGCCGGAAAACAATAATGCGCCTGAGGAACATTCCCGTCAGGCGCACATAAAGTTCATGGGTACCAAAACTGCAACACGGCAACCATAGCACGATCTCGGGATCTGGCTACGCGATGAGGCCTAGGTCTCATGTGTCGCGGGGGTTGCCGGCACGGCGATGCCCTCCAGGACCATCGACAGGTACTGGCGAGCGATCTCCTCGGGGCTGTGCTGGCCGCCCGGCCGGTACCAGGAGGCGGCGACCCACACCGTGTCGCGGACGAAGCGGTAGGTGAGCCGTACGTCCAGGTCGGCACGGAAGGCGCGGGCGGCGACGCCGCGCTCCAGGGTGCCGAGCCAGGCGTTCTCGAACTTCTGCTGCGACTCGACGAGGTAGCGAAAGCGTGGCTGCTCGGCGAGGTGGTGGGACTCCTTCTGGTAGATGGCGACCGCGGCGCGGTGCCGGTCGATCTCCCGGAAGGACTCGGTGACCAGGGCTTGCAGGGTCTCCCGGGGGCCAAGGTCCGCGGCGAGCACCGCGTCATAGCCCTCCCAGAGCTCGCCCAGGAAGTTGGCGAGGATCTCGTCGAGGATCGCCTCCTTGGAGTCGAAGTGGTAGTACAGGCTGCCCGCGAGCATCCCGGCCTCGTCGGCGATCTTCCGCACGGTGGTGGCGTTGTAGCCGTGGGCGGCGAACACCTCGGCGGCGGCGGCGAGGAGCTCACGGCGGCGCTGACGGGTCGGCTCGCTCGTCGGCTTACTGGTCGGCTTGCTCGTCGGCTTGCTGGTCGGCTTGCTGGTCGGCTTGCTGCTGTTCGGCACGGGCCCATTGTCCGCCCCGAAGCGGGCCGGGCCTAGCGCGCTCAGTGGTGCGGCTGTCCCTCCGTGATCTCGCGGTACTCCTCCGCCGTGACCTTGGGGACGTGCGCGGCGGGCCCGTACATCGCGCGCGAGAGCCGCACCCTCAGTCGTTCGGAGCGCTTGAGGCGGCGCGGGGCACCGTTCTCGTCGACCAGTGGTCCGGGGTCGTGGGGGGTGCGCTGCTCGTGGGAGGTGAGGGTGTACAACTGGTCCTGGGGCAGGGGTGTGTGGACTTCGATGAACTCGCCGTTCGGCAAGCGCTTGATGATGCCCGCCTCCCGCCCGTGCAGGACCTTGTCGCGGTCCCGCTGCTGTAGGGCGATGCAGATCCGTTTGGTGACGTAGAAGGCCAGTACGGGTCCGGCGAAGCAGGCGATCCGCACGAACCAGGTGATGTCGCCGATCGCGAGGTGGAAGTGGGTGGCCCACAGGTCGTTGCCGCCGCCGATCAGCAGGACCCCGTACAGCGTGAGCCAGGCGACTCCCAGGCCCGTGCGGACGGGAGCGTTGCGCGGGCGGTCGAGGATGTGGTGTTCGCGCCTGTCGCCGGTGACCCAGGCTTCGAAGAACGGGTAGGCGGCGATCGCCATCATGATCAGCGGGAAGAGCGAGAACGGGATCAGGACGCCCAGTTGCAGGGTGTGGCCCCAGGCGTTGATCTCCCAGGCGGGCATCACCCGGATCAGCCCTTCGGAGAAGCCCAGGTACCAGTCGGGTTGGGCGTTGGTGGAGACCATGTCGGGCCGGTAGGGGCCGAGGTTCCATACGGGGTTGATGGTGACGAGCGCGGCGGTCATCGCCAGCACCCCGAACACCAGGAAGAAGAAGCCACCCGCCTTGGCAACGTAGACGGGCATGAAGGGCGCGCCGATCACCCGCTTCTCCGACCGTGCGGGGCCCGCGAACTGGGTGTGCTTGTGGTAGAAGACCAGGATCAGGTGGAGGGTCACCAGGCCGAGCATGATCCCGGGCAGCAGCAGGACGTGGAACATGAAGAACCGCGGGATCATGTCGGATCCGGGGAACTCGCCGCCGAAGAGGAAGAAGGCGACGTACGTCCCCACCACCGGGATCGACAGGATCGCGCCCTGCGCGAAGCGCACCCCAGTGCCGGACAGCAGGTCGTCGGGGAGTGAGTACCCGGTGAGGCCGGTGAGCAGGGCGAGCATCAGGAGCGTCCAGCCGAAGAGCCAGTTCAGCTCGCGCGGCTTACGGAAGGCGCCGGTGAAGAAGACCCGCATCATGTGCACCAGCAGTCCGGCGGCGAAGACCAGAGCGGCCCAGTGGTGGATCTGCCGGATGAGCAGTCCGCCGCGCACTTCCATGCTGATGTCGAGGGTGGACTCGTACGCCCTGCTCATCTGGACGCCGTTGAGTGGCGTGTACACCCCGTCGTAGATGACCTCGGCGCTGCTGGGCTCGAAGAACAGGGTGAGGTAGACGCCGGTGAGGATCAGGATGAGGAAGGTGTAGAGGCAGATCTCGCCCAGCATGAACGACCAGTGGTCCGGGAAGACCTTGCGCATCTGGGACTTGGCCAGTGTGTGGATGCCGAGGCGGCCGTCGGCCCAGTCGGCCAGCCGCTCGCCTTTCGCGGGTCGCTCGCCTTTGGCGGGTCGCTCGCCTTTGGCGGGTCGCTCGCCTTTGGCGGGTCGCTCGCCTTTGGCGGGTCGCTCGCCTTTGGCGGGTCGCTCGTGGCGGTCGGTCGCGGGGGTGCGGTCGGTGGGTGCGCTCATCCGGTCCCCTTTCAGGCCCGTCCAGCGGAGGAAGGGCGGCCGCGGCTGCCAGCAGAACCTGAGCGTAAAGGCGTGGGGCCCCACACCGGCGCGTTCCCTCTCGGTGTGGCGGCGCCTGACGGCGATCCCTGCGCCATAAGCGTTCACCTGAGCCTTACGCTGTGCGGCATGAAGCGTGCCAGTTGCCTGTTTTTCGCTATCGCTCCGCTAGCGACCCTTGCCGTCTTCCTCTGGGGACCCAGCTCGGGATCGGATGATTTCCGGTCAAAGAACAAGGAATCCGGTCAGAGCGAAACAGGCGGAACGGGCGGAACAGCGGACTGGGAGCGGGACAAGAAGACGGCCGAAAGCGACGCCCTCGACGAGCGCATCGCCAAGCTGCCGCCGGGCCTCGCGGCCCCGGACAAGCGGGAGCTCGCCCTCCAGCTGGTGTCCACGGCGCACGGCTCCGCGCTCGACTGGCAGGAGATGTACGGGTCCATCAGCGACAGCGGCGAGGGCGCGGGCTACTGCGCGGGCATCGCCGGGTTCTGCTCGGGCACCAACGACATGCTGGCCCTCGTCAAGGCGTACACCAAGGAGCAGCCGGACAACGAACTCGCCAGCTACCTGCCCGCGCTGCGCGAGGTGAACGGCTCGGACTCGCACGAGGGCCTGGACCCGGACTACCCGGAGGCCTGGGCCGACGAGGCGGAGAAGCCCGCCATGCGCAAGGCGCAGGACGCCGCCCTGGACCGGCTCTACTTCAAGCCCGCCGTACGGATCGCGAAGATCGACGGCCTCGGCACGCTCGGCCAGTTCATGTACTTCGACGCCATGCTGCAGCACGGCCCCGGCGCCGACGAGTCGGGCTTCTACAGCATCCGCAGGGCCGCGATGAAGAAGGCCGACACCAAGGCCGCGGGCGGCGACGAGAAGGCGTACCTGGAGGCGTTCCTCGACATCCGGCGCGACGTGATCAAGCAGGCCAAGCGCACGTCGCAGCGCGACACCAGCCGGATCGACAACGCGCAGCGGGTGTTCCTGCGCGACGGCAACCTGGAGCTGAAGACGCCGCTGACGTGGGAGATGTACGGGGACACCTTCCGGGTTCCGTAAGAGAGCCTGACCGCCCCGGGGACTGGGCGTACGTCCCCGGGGCGGCTGCTCCCCACCTGGCTCAGCCCTTCACCCTTTCACCGCTCCCGCGGCGAGTCCGGAGCCGAGCCTGCGGTGGACGATCATGAAGAAGATCATCACCGGCACGGTGACCAGCGTCGAGCTGGCCATGACCGGACCCCAGGCCGTGGAGTTCTCCCCGAAGAACTGGAAGATCCCCACCGCCGCCGTGTAGTTGTCGCTGCTCTTCATGAACGTGTACGCGAAGACGAACTCGTTCCACGCCGTGATGAAGGCGAAGATCGAGGTGGCCACGAGTCCGGGCGCCACCAGCGGCAGCAGCACCGACCGGAACATCCGGAACCACGACGCGCCGTCGATGTAGGCGGCCTCCTCGACCTCCTTGGGGACCGTGGCCACGAACCCGCGCAGGGTCCAGATCGCGAACGGCAGGGACAGCGCGATGTAGACGATGCTCAGCCCGAGCAGGCTCTCCAGCAGGTCGTAGTCACGCATCTGGATGAACAGCGGGATGACCAGCGCCTCCAGCGGCACCATCTGCACGATGAGGATCATCAGCAGGACGGAGGTACGGAAGCGGAACTTGAACCGGGCCACCGCCACGGCCGCGAAGAGCGACAGCAGCGCGGCCCCCAGGATGGTGCCGAAGCCAACGATCGCCGAGTTCAGCAGATACGTTCCGAAGTTGCCCTTCTCGAAGGCGAACGTGAAGTGCTCGAAGCTGACTCCGCTGGGCAGCAGGTCCGCGCCACGGGTGAGCGCCTTGGGGTCCAGGGCGGTGGAGACCATCCAGTAGACGGGGAAGAGCGCGAAGACGAGCAGGGCGGCAACGGCGACCCCGAGCCCGAAGCGCGCCGCCGGGGTCGTGCGCGTGCGAGTGCGAGAGCGAGTGCGGGTGGTCACAGGTCCTCCTCCCCCTGTCGGAACAGCGTGCGGATATACACGATCGTGATCGCCAGGAGCAGCAGGGTGAGCAGGACCGCCGCGGCCGCACCCGTTCCGTAGTCGTTCTCGGCGAAGGCCTCGATGTACGAGTAGACGCCGAGGTTGAAGACGTCGGGATTGGAGCCGTCGCCGCCTGGCATCAGGAAGATCTGGGTGAAGACCTTGAAGTCCCAGATCGTGGAGAGGATGGTCACCACGAGGAAGACGGGCCTGATGGTCGGCACGGTGATCTGCCAGAACCGCTGCCAGGCGTTGGCGCCGTCGATCATGCCTGCCTCGTAGAGCTCCTTGGGGATGGTCAGCAGCCCGGCGAGCACGGTGATGGCGACGAACGGGAAGCCGTGGTGGACGACGTTGAGCGTCGCGATCGCGTAGAACGGCAGCCGCTGGGTGAACCAGTTGGTGGTCTCCGGGTCGATCAGGCCAAGACCCTCGGCGAGATGGCTGAACAGGCCGTCCCCCGGCTGGAAGAGCCAGATCCACACATAGGTGCCGGTGACGGCGGGCATCGCCCAGGCCGCCATGATCGCCAGCGAGCAGATCAGCCGCCAGGTCGTGCCGAGGCGGTTCAGCAGCAGCGCCACCAGGGTGCCGAGGGCGACGGTGAGCCCGACGCAGGCGAACGCGAAGAACGCCGTGTTGGGCAGGACGGTCTTCCACAGCAGCTCGCTGGAGACCAGCTCCGCGTAGTTGTCGAGGCCGATGTACGTTCCGACTCCCCCGCCGAACCTGACCTCGTACTCCTGGAGCGACAGCTTGCCGACCTGGATCATCGGCCAGAGCAGCAGCCCGGCGAGTACGAGCAGGGCGGGGGCGAGCAGCAGCCAGGGCCGGGTGCGGGTGATCAGCCGTTTGCGGCGGCGGGCCGGGGTGTCGGGGGCGGGTGGCTGGACTGGAGGGGGGCGGCGGGTCTGGGGGTCCGGGCCGCCGCGGGTGAGTGTGTCCTTCACCGGCGCGCCGCTCTTACTTGTCCTTGGCGAAGATGGCGTCCATTTCCTTGGCCGCCTTGTCGGCGGCCTGCTGGACGTTCGCCTTGCCGTTCAGGATGGACTGGACCATGCGCGGGATGACCTTGGAGGCCTGGATCTCGCCGTAGGCCTTGGTCTTGGGGACGGTCGCGCCCGCCTCCATCATCTGCTGGGCGAACGGTTCGACCAGTGGGTCCTTCTGGGCGGCGACCTTCTCCAGTTCGGAGTTCTGGCCGGGGAAGTAGTTGGTCTGCTCGGCCCACTTGGTGGCGAACTCGCCGGTGGTCAGCATCTTCACGAACTCCCAGGCCAGGTCCTGCTGGTCGGTCTGGAAGGTGGAGAGGTAGGACCCGCCGAGGAAGGACTTGCTCATTCCGCCGGTCTGGCCGGGGATCGGCACGGCGGCCAGCTTGCCCTTGAGGTCCGGATTGCCCTCCATGATCGCCTTGGGTGTCCAGTTGCCGCCGACGGCCATCGCGATCTGGCCCTTGTTCCAGGCGTCGCCGACCTCCTTCTCGGTCCAGGTGTTGACCTTGGCCGGGGAGACCTTGTCCTTGGTGGCGAGGCCGGTGTAGTACGCGATGCCCTTGACGGCGTCCGCGGAGTTGATGGCGGACTTCCACTGGCCGCCCTCCTCGACGGCCAGTTCGCCGCCCGCGCCCCACACGAAGGGTGCGGCGAACATCTCGGCGCCGCCCGCGACGGGGAAGGCGACCATGCCTGGTTCCTTCTCCTTGAGCGTCTTGGCGGTGGCCTGGAGCTCCTTCCAGGTGGTCGGGGCCTTGAGGCCGTGCTTGTCGAAGACGTCCGTGCGGTAGACGATGCTGCGGACGCCCGCGTACCAGGGCATGCCGTACTGCTTGCCGTCCAGGGTGCCGGCGTCCTGGAGCCCCGCGACGAGGTCGTCGCTCAGCCCGGATTCCTTGACCTTGTCGGTGACGTCCACGAGCGCCCCGGTCTCGGCGAACTGCGGCACCCAGGTGGTGCCGACCTCGGCGACGTCGGGGACCTGGTCCTTGCCGCCTTCGATGGCGGTGGTGAACTTCTTCTGCGCCGAGGCCCACTGCTGGTACTCGACCTTGATGCTGGCGCCGGTCTGCTTCTTGAAGGCGGCGGCGGCTTCCTTGAAGAACGGCTCGGGGTCGGGGTTGGTCCCCTCCATGATCCATACGGTGAGGGTCTTGCCCTTGCCGCTGCCGTTTCCCTTGGCCTTGTCGCCCGAGTCATCGCCGCCGCAGGCCGTCGCGGTCAGTCCGAGCGTCATGCCGATTCCTACTGCCGCGATGACACGTCGCTTCATGCCAGCCCCCTCTTCGGTGGGTGTCCTTGGTGAGTGATTGTGGTCACAGCATCGAGGGGCGGTCTAGACCCATTGGGGGCGGCGTGCCGAACCGTAATGAGCATTGCGACAGACGCAACACCTACAACACCCGTTGCGCCACACGCAACGCCTGAGACGGGACCGGCCGACTCCTGCCGGGAAAACGCCGCGGCGCCCACCCAGTCCGGTCGGGGACAAGGGCGGGCGCCGCGTCAGGTCCGCACTTCGTTGTACGGAACGTCAAGGGGTACTCGTCGAGTACCGGGTCGAGCGGTCAGACCGTCAGGGAACGGTCCGTGGGGCGGATCGGGGCCGGGAGGTCGCTGGCTCCGGTCAGCAGGCGGTCGACGCCGCGAGCCGCCGAGCGGCCTTCGGCGATCGCCCAGACGATCAGCGACTGGCCACGGCCCGCGTCACCTGCAACGTACACGCCGGGGACGTTTGTCTGGAAATCGGCGTCTCGGGCGATGTTGCCGCGCGCGTCGAGTTCCAGGCCGAACTGCTGGACCAGGCCGTTCTCGGTGTCGGTGCCGGTGAAGCCCATGGCGAGGGTGACCAGCTGAGCCGGGATGACCCGCTCGGTGCCGGGCTTCTGCTCCAGCTTGCCGTCCTTGAACTCCACCTCGATGAGATGGAGGGCCTTGACGTTGCCGTCCTCGTCGCCCTCGAAGTGGGTGGTCGAGACGGAGTAGACGCGCTCGCCGCCCTCCTCGTGGGCCGAGGTGACCTTGTAGAGCATGGGGAAGGTCGGCCAGGGCTGGTGGGCCGGGCGGTCCTCGCCGGGCTTGGGCATGATCTCCAGCTGGGTGACCGACGCGGCGCCCTGGCGGTGGGCGGTGCCCACGCAGTCGGCGCCGGTGTCGCCGCCGCCGATGACCACGACGTGCTTGCCCTCGGCGGTGAGCGGGGGCGTCACGTAGTCGCCCTCCTGCACCTTGTTGGCGAGCGGCAGGTACTCCATCGCCTGGTGGATGCCGCCCAGCTCGCGGCCGGGGACCGGCAGGTCGCGGGCGGTGGTGGCACCGGCGGCGATGACCACGGCGTCGTAGCGCTTGCGCAGGTCGGTCGCGTTCAGGTCGCGGCCGATCTCGATGCCGGTACGGAACTTGGTGCCCTCCGTACGCATCTGCTCGATGCGCCGGTTGATGTGCACCTTCTCCATCTTGAACTCGGGGATGCCGTAGCGGAGCAGGCCGCCGATGCGGTCGGCGCGCTCGTAGACGGCGACCGTGTGACCGGCGCGGGTCAGCTGCTGCGCGGCGGCCAGGCCCGCGGGGCCCGAGCCGATGACGGCGACGGTCTTGCCGGACAGGCGCTCGGGGATCTGCGGCGCCACGTCGCCGTTGTCCCACGCCTTGTCGATGATCGAGACCTCGACGTTCTTGATGGTGACGGCAGGCTGGTTGATGCCGAGCACGCACGCCGACTCACACGGAGCCGGGCACAGGCGGCCGGTGAACTCCGGGAAGTTGTTCGTCGCGTGCAGGCGCTCGGACGCGGCCTGCCAGTCCTCGCGGTAGGCGTAGTCGTTCCACTCAGGGATCAGGTTCCCGAGCGGGCAGCCGTTGTGGCAGAACGGAATGCCGCAGTCCATGCAGCGGCTGGCCTGCTTGGAGATGATCGGCAGGAGGGAGCCGGGTACGTAGACCTCGTTCCAGTCCCGGAGCCGCTCGGGGACGGGGCGGGTCTGGGCGACCTCACGGCCGTGGTTCAGAAAGCCCTTCGGGTCAGCCATGGGTCGCCGCCTCCATCATCTTCTCGGTGATCTCGGACTCCGGGAGTCCGGCTCGCTCGGCGGCGTCCTTGGCGGCGAGCACTGCCTTGTAGGTGCTGGGGATGATCTTGCTGAAGCGGGTCACGGCCGTGTCCCACTCGGCGAGCAGCTTCTCGGCGACGGTGGAGCCGGTCTCCTCCTGGTGGCGGCGCACCACGTCGTGCAGCCACTGCTGGTCCGTGGCGTCGAGGCTCTCGACGGCCGCGGCGTTGCCGGAGTTGACCTGGTCCAGGTCGAGGTCGATCACGTACGCGACGCCACCGGACATACCGGCCGCGAAGTTACGGCCCGTCTCGCCGAGCACCACCGCGTGGCCACCGGTCATGTACTCGCAGCCGTGGTCGCCCACGCCCTCCGAGACGACCGTGGCACCGGAATTACGGACGCAGAACCGCTCGCCGACCCGGCCGCGCAGGAAGATCTCGCCGCCGGTCGCGCCGTAGGCGATGGTGTTGCCCGCGATGGTCGAGTACTCGGCGAGGTGGTCGGCGCCACGGTCCGGGCGGACGACGAGGCGGCCGCCGGAGAGGCCCTTGCCGACGTAGTCGTTGGCGTCGCCCTCCAGGCGCAGCGTCACACCGCGCGGCACGAAGGCGCCGAAGGACTGGCCCGCGGAGCCGGTGAAGGTGATGTCGATGGTGTTGTCGGGCAGGCCCGCGCCGCCGAACTTCTTGGTGACCTCGTGGCCGAGCATCGTGCCGACGGTCCGGTTGATGTTCCGGATCGCGACCTGGGCGCGTACGGGCCGCGCGTCCTCGACGGAGTTGGCGGCCAGCGCGTCGGCGGCGAGCTTGATCAGCTCGTTGTCGAGCGCCTTCTCCAGGCCGTGGTCCTGCTCGATCAGCTGGTGGCGTACGGCGCCGTCCGGGAGGTCCGGGACGTGGAACAGCGGCTCCAGGTCCAGGCCCTGGGTCTTCCAGTGGCTGACGGCACGGTCGGTGTCGAGCAGCTCGGCGTGGCCGACGGCCTCCTCGATGGAGCGGAAGCCGAGCTCGGCGAGGATCTCGCGGACCTCTTCGGCGACGAACTCGAAGAAGTTGACGATGTACTCGGCCTTGCCGGAGAAGCGACTCCGCAGCTCCGGGTTCTGGGTGGCGATGCCGACCGGGCAGGTGTCCAGGTGGCAGACGCGCATCATGATGCAGCCGGAGACGACCAGCGGCGCGGAGGCGAAGCCGAACTCCTCGGCGCCGAGGAGCGCGGCGATGACCACGTCACGGCCGGTCTTGAGCTGGCCGTCGGTCTGTACGACGATGCGGTCGCGCAGGCCGTTGAGCAGCAGGGTCTGCTGGGTCTCGGCGAGGCCGAGTTCCCAGGGGCCGCCCGCGTGCTTGAGCGAGGTGAGCGGCGAGGCGCCCGTACCGCCGTCGTGTCCGGAGATCAGGACCACGTCCGCGTGCGCCTTGGAGACACCCGCGGCGACCGTGCCGACGCCGACCTCCGACACCAGCTTCACGTGGATACGTGCCGCCGGGTTGGCGTTCTTGAGGTCGTGGATCAGCTGAGCCAGGTCCTCGATGGAGTAGATGTCGTGGTGCGGCGGCGGCGAGATCAGGCCGACGCCAGGCGTGGAGTGCCGGGTCTTGGCGACCCACGGGTAGACCTTGTGTCCTGGCAGCTGGCCGCCCTCGCCGGGCTTGGCGCCCTGGGCCATCTTGATCTGGATGTCGTCCGCGTTGACCAGGTACTCGCTGGTCACACCGAAGCGGCCGGAGGCGACCTGCTTGATGGACGAGCGGCGCGCCGGGTCGTACAGGCGCTCGGCGTCCTCGCCGCCCTCACCGGTGTTGGACTTGCCGCCCAGCTGGTTCATGGCGATGGCGAGGGTCTCGTGCGCCTCCTGGGAGATGGAGCCGTACGACATGGCGCCGGTGGAGAAGCGCTTGACGATCTCCGAGACGGGCTCGACCTCGTCGATGGAGATCGGCTGGCGGCCCGTACCGGCAGCTTCGCCAGCCTTGAAGCCGAACAGGCCGCGCAGCGTCATCAGCCGCTCGGACTGCTCGTTGACCCGGTCCGTGTACTGCTTGAAGACGTCGTAGCGGCGGTTGCGGGACGCGTGCTGCAGCCGGAAGACCGTCTCGGGGTCGAACAGGTGCGGCTCGCCCTCGCGGCGCCACTGGTACTCGCCGCCGATGTCGAGGGCGCGGTGCGCGGAGGGGACGCCGGAGGCCGGGTAGGCCTTGGCGTGCCGGGCGGCGACCTCGCTGGCGATGATGTCGATGCCGACGCCACCCAGCTTGGAGGTGGTGCCGTTGAAGTACTTCGCGACGAAGTCCTGGTCCAGGCCGATGGCCTCGAAGACCTGCGCGCCACGGTAGGAGGCGACGGTCGAGATGCCCATCTTGGACATGACCTTCAGCACGCCCTTGCCGAGGGCGTAGATCAGGTTGCGGATGGCCTGCTCGGGCTCACTGCCCGGCAGGAACGTTCCGGCCCTGACCAGGTCCTCGACGGACTCCATGGCCAGGTACGGGTTGACGGCCGCGGCACCGTAGCCGATGAGCAGCGCTACGTGGTGCACCTCGCGGACGTCGCCCGCCTCGACCAGCAGGCCGACCTGGGTGCGCTGCTTGGTGCGGATCAGGTGGTGGTGCACGGCCGCGGTGAGCAGCAGCGAGGGGATCGGCGCGTGCTCGGCGTCCGAGTGCCGGTCGGAGAGCACGATCAGCCGGGCGCCGCCCTCGATGGCGGCGTCGGCCTCGGCGCAGATCTCCTCGATCCGGGCGGCCAGCGCGTCGCCGCCGCCGGAGACCCGGTAGAGGCCGGAGAGCGTGGCGGCCGTCATGCCGGGCATGTCGCCGTCGGCGTTGATGTGGATGAGCTTGGCCAGCTCGTCGTTGTCGATCACCGGGAAGGGCAGCGTGACGCTGCGGCAGGACGCGGCGGTCGGGTCGAGCAGGTTGCCCTGCGGGCCGAGCGAGGAGTGCAGCGAGGTGACGAGCTCCTCGCGGATGGCGTCCAGCGGCGGGTTGGTGACCTGCGCGAACAGCTGGGTGAAGTAGTCGAAGATCAGCCGGGGGCGCTCGGACAGGGCCGCGATCGGGGTGTCCGTACCCATGGAGCCGAGCGGCTCGCCGCCGGTCTTGGCCATCGGCGTGAGCAGGATGCGCAGCTCTTCCTCGGTGTAGCCGAAGGTCTGCTGGCGGCGGGTGACCGAGGCGTGGGTGTGCACGATGTGCTCACGCTCGGGCAGGTCGCCGAGCTGGATCTCCCCGGCCTCCAGCCACTCCTGGTACGGCTCGGCCGCGGCGAGTTCGCCCTTGATCTCGTCGTCTTCGACGATGCGGTGCTCGGCGGTGTCGACGAGGAACATCTTGCCGGGCTGCAGACGGCCCTTGCGGACGACCTTGGCCGGGTCGATGTCGAGGACGCCGACCTCGGAGCCGAGGACGACCAGGCCGTCGTCGGTGACCCAGTAGCGGCCGGGGCGCAGGCCGTTGCGGTCCAGGACCGCGCCGACCTGGGTGCCGTCGGTGAAGGTGACGCAGGCGGGGCCGTCCCAGGGCTCCATCATCGTGGAGTGGTACTGGTAGAAGGCGCGGCGTGCCGGGTCCATCGAGGCGTGGTTCTCCCAGGCCTCGGGGATCATCATCAGCACGCTGTGCGGCAGCGACCGGCCACCGAGGTGCAGCAGCTCGAGGACCTCGTCGAAGGAGGCCGAGTCGGAGGCGTCGGGGGTGCAGACCGGGAAGACCCGCTCGATGTCGCGCTCGCTGCCGAAGAGGTCGGAGACAAGCTGGGACTCGCGGGCCTTCATCCAGTTGCGGTTGCCCTTGACCGTGTTGATCTCGCCGTTGTGCGCGACGAAGCGGTACGGGTGGGCCAGCGGCCAGCTCGGGAAGGTGTTCGTCGAGAACCGCGAGTGGACCAGCGAGACCGCGGACGCGAAGCGGCGGTCCGAGAGGTCGGGGAAGAAGGGCTCCAGCTGGCCGGTGGTCAGCATGCCCTTGTACACGATCGTGCGGGCGGAGAGCGAGGGGAAGTACGTCCCGGCCTCGCGCTCGGCGCGCTTGCGCAGCGCGAACGCCTTGCGGTCGAGCGCGATGCCGGTGCTGGCGCCGTCGGCGACGAACAGCTGGCGGAACTCCGGCATCGTCGAGCGGGCGGAGGCGCCGAGCAGCTCGGGGGCGACGGGCACCTCGCGCCAGCCGAGGACGTCGAGTCCCTCCTCGGCGGCGATGGCCTCGATCGTCGCGACCGCGTCGGCGGCCGTGTCCTGCGGCAGGAAGGCGATACCGACGGCGTAGGCGCCGGCCTCGGGCAGCGGGAAGTCGCTGACCTCGGTGAGGAAGGCGTGCGGGACCTGGAGCAGGATGCCCGCGCCGTCGCCCGAGTCGGGCTCGGAGCCGGTGGCGCCGCGGTGCTCGAGATTGCGCAGTACGGTCAGCGCCTGCTCCACCAGCTCGTGGCTGGCAACACCGGTCAGGGTGGCCACGAACCCGACACCACAGGCGTCGTGTTCGTTACGGGGGTCGTACAGCCCCTGCTGAGCAGGGCGACCGTCCATGGGCGACCAGGCGTCGGAACGCATCGGCTCTCCCGTCGTCGTCGTGGCAGATGTGCAGTGCCGAGGGACGACGTTGGCCCTCAGGGATCAAAATTTCGTGCAGGTTACATGATGAAGCGAATCTCGGAAACCGGATACTTCGTTCCATCATGTGGACACCGCTCATAGCGGTGGGTGAGGACCAATGCGGACAGGTCGATGACCGTCGGCCCATGGCGAGCGAGCGTCATTGCCCGCGGCGCTTACGGCTCATGCCCGGCGATTAAGGAATCGAAACCGCCGAGTAACGACTAGTTATGCAGGGACCTGTATAGACCCACAGGTGGTTCATCCTAGGGCCGCACCGAAGGCCGTGCCCAGGGCGTACGTCACACCCGCCGCCGCGCCACCCAGGGCGAGCTGCCGCAGCCCGCTGTACCACCAGCTTCGCGCCGTGACCCGGGACACCACGGCACCACACACGAACAGCCCGATCAGCGCCACCAGCACGGCGGGCCACAGGGCGCCCGCGCCCAGCAGATACGGCAGCACGGGCAGGATCGCGCCCAGCGCGAAGGCACCGAACGACGACACCGCGGCCACCATCGGCGAGGGCAGGCCGCCCGGGTCGATGCCGAGCTCCTCGCGGGCGTGGATCTCCAGGGCCTGCTCCGGGTCCCTGGACAGCTGCCGGGCGACCTCACGGGCCAGCTTCGGCTCGACACCACGGGACTCGTAGAGCGCGGCGAGCTCCTTCATCTCGTCCTTGGGGTGCTTACGCAGCTCACGGCGTTCGATGTCCAGCTCGGCCTGGACCAGGTCGCGCTGCGAGGCGACCGAGACGTACTCCCCCGCGGCCATCGAGAACGCCCCGGCCGCGAGTCCGGCGAGTCCGGTGAGCACGATGGTCTGCTGCGAGACCGAGCCGCCCGCGACACCGGTCATCAGGGCCAGATTCGAGACCAGACCGTCCATCGCACCGAAGACGGCCGGGCGCAGCCAGCCACCGTTCACATCGCGGTGCGTGTGGTTGTCGCGGTGCGCCGCATGCAGCTCCGCCTCGTTGTCGATGATCGACATTCTGGCCCCCTCGTTCGCCTGTATCCGCGATCGAACCTACGCGCGAAAAATGGCTCTCGCCAGCAAGGAAGGCCTGGCTTACCGGGAGTTGAGGGCCCCTCAGCGACGCGCGAAGGCCCCCGCCTGACCGTGGTCTGGCGGGGGCCCATGGCCGTTGCTGGAGGCGTTAGGCCTTGTTGATCGACTTGGCTTCGCCGTCCGACGTTTGCGCCTTCGGCTCGTCGGGGTCGGCCTTTTTGGTCAGGTCCGTGGGCTTGGTGGTGTCGGCGGTGTCATCGGCGGTGCCCGCGTCGCTGGACGCCGACTCGCCGTCGTCTGCCTCTGCCTCTGCCTCTGCCTCGGTGGGATGGTCCGTGACCGGCTCCACGACTTCCTCGCGGCCTGGCCGCAGTCGGGCGGACACGACCATGTACGCGACGGCGAGGGTGAAGACGACGATCGAGGTCCAGACGTTCAGGCGCAGCCCGAGGACGTCGTTCATCTGAACGTCGTCGACCCGCATGTACTCGATCCAGCCGCGCCCCGCGCAGTACGCCGCGACGTACAGGGCGAAGGCCCTTCCGTGCCCCAGCTTGAAGCGGCGGTCCGCCCAGATCACCAGGAGGGCGACGCCGATGCACCACAGCGACTCGTAGAGGAAGGTCGGATGGTACGTGCCGGGGACCCGGCCGCCGTCGGAGCGGGTGATCTCCAGCGCCCAGGGCAGGTCCGTGGCCCGGCCGTACAGCTCCTGGTTGAACCAGTTGCCCCAGCGGCCGAGCGCCTGGGCGATGGCGATACCGGGCGCGATCGCGTCGGCGTAGGCGGGCAGCGGGATGCCGCGGCGGCGGCAGCCGATCCAGGCGCCGAGCGCGCCGAGCGCGATGGCGCCCCAGATGCCGAGGCCGCCCTCCCAGATCTTGAAGGCGTCGACCCAGTTACGGCCCTCGCTGAAGTACAGCTCATAGTCCGTGATGACGTGGTAGAGCCGACCGCCGACCAGGCCGAAGGGCACCGCCCAGACAGCGATGTCGGCGACCGTGCCGACCTGGCCGCCGCGGGCGACCCAGCGCCGCCCGCCGAGCCAGACGGCGGCGAAGACGCCGAGGATGATGCAGAACGCGTAACCGCGCAGAGGCACGCCGAAGAGGGCGATCTCGCCCTGGGACGGACTGGGAATGAAGGCAAGGATTTCCATGGCGATGTCGACGCTACCGTGCCGGGCCCGGTGTGTGGCATTCAGCCCGCCTTACGGCTGCGTAACGGGTATCCCTTGGCGCAGTCCCTCAGCGCAGGTGCCTCCGCGCAGCCCCTTCGGCCCGGCTACCCGGCCGCGTCCTCGACCATCTGCTTCAGCTTTTCGGGCGTGAGCGGGTTCTGCTGGTCCCCGAAGATGTCCTCGCCGTCGAGCAGCACGGTCGGGGTGCCCCGGAAGCCGCCCTCGCGGAAGGCGTCGTTGGACTTGGCGGCCCAGCTGTCGTGGGTGCCGTCGTTGACGCAACTCTGGAAGCTGGTGGTGTCGAGGCCGTCTACCTTGCCCGCGAGCTCGATCAGTTTGCTGTTCTCGGCGAAGGCGTCGTCCGCCTCCGCTGGCTGGTTCTCGAAGAGGACGTCGTGGTACGGCTTGAACTTCCCGGCGTCCTGGGCGCAGGCCGCGGCGTTGGCCGCGCGCAGCGAGCCCTGACCCCCGAAGCCGCCGTCGATGATCGTGGCGAGGCGGTACTCGACCTTGAGCTTCCCCTGGTCGGTGAGCTCGTCGATCGTGGGGTTGTATGCCTGCTCGAACTGGGCGCAGGCCGGGCAGCGGAAGTCCTCCCAGATGGTGAGGGTCGCCGGGGCGGCGTCCTCTCCGACCGGAATCACGAGGCTGTCCTCACCGCTCGCACCCGCCGGGGCGACCACGGGACCCGAGGTGTCCTTCTTGTCGTCGCCGCCAGCGGCGATCACCCCGATCGCGGCGGCCAGGCCCAGGACACCCACCACCGCCGCGGCCACGATCAGCGTGCGGCGCCGTTTCTCCTGCGCCTTGTGCTTCTCGCGCTCCATCGCCAGCCGCTCGCGGGCGGTGCGCTTTCCCTCATGACTGTTCTCACTCACATCCCGCAAACGAACCGGGGAGGCACCAGCGTGCCTCCCCGGTCCCAGGTCCACTCGTACGGATGACCCGTACGGATGACCCGCACATACGACCCGTACGCCTAGCTGTCCCTGCGTACGCCGTCGGCGAGCTCGCCCGCGAGCGCGCGGACCGCCGCCAGGCCCGCGGCCTCGTCCGGGGCGTCCAGCATCCGCTGGACGAACGCGGAGCCGACGATCACGCCGTCGGCGAAGCCCGCGACCTCGGCCGCCTGGCGGGCGTTGGACACGCCGAGCCCGACGCAGACCGGCAGGTCGGTAGTGGCCCGGGTGCGGCGCACCAGGTCAGCGGCCTGCGCGCCGACCGACTCACGGGTGCCGGTGACGCCCATCAGCGAGGCGGCGTAGACAAAGCCGGAGCCCGCCTCGGTGATCTTCGCCAGGCGCTCGTCCTTGCTGCTCGGCGCGACCACGAAGACCGTGGCCAGGCCGTGCTTCTCGGCGTGCTCGCGCCACTGCGCGGACTCCTGGACCGGCAGGTCGGGCAGGATGCAGCCCGCGCCGCCCGCCTCGGCCAGCTCGGCGGTGAATCGCTCCACGCCGTAGCGGTCGATCGGGTTCCAGTACGTCATGACGAGGACCGGCTTACCCGTCGCGGTGTGCGCCTCGCGGACCGTGCGCAGGACGTCGACGATCTTCAGGCCGCCACGCAGCGCGATGTCGTCGGCGGTCTGGATGACCGGGCCGTCGAGCACCGGGTCGCTGTGCGGCAGGCCGATCTCGACGATGTCTGCGCCGGACTCCAGGACCGCGGTGGCCGCCGCGATGCCGCCGTCGACCGTCGGGAAGCCCGCCGGGAGGTAGGCGATCAGCGCGGCCCGGTTCTCGGCCTTCGTCTGGGCGAGTGTGTCGCTCAGCAGCTGGATGTTCCCGCCGCCGCTCATGGTGCTGCTCACTTGGCGTCGCCCTCCCCGTCGTACAGCCCAAAGTAGCGGGCGGCGGTGTCCATGTCCTTGTCGCCACGGCCGGACAGATTGACCACGAGCAGCCCGTCCTTGCCCAGCTCCTTGCCGACTTCCAGCGCTCCGGCCAGCGCGTGGGCGCTCTCGATGGCCGGGATGATGCCCTCGGTGCGCGACAGCAGGCGCAGGGCCTGCATCGCCGCGTCGTCGGTGACCGCGCGGTACTCGCCGCGGCCGCTGTCCTTGAGGTAGGCGTGCTCGGGGCCGATGCCCGGGTAGTCAAGGCCGGCTGAGATCGAGTACGGCTCGGTGATCTGGCCCTCCTCGTCCTGGAGGACGTAGGACCGGGAGCCGTGCAGGATGCCGGGCTCGCCTGCGGTCAGGGTCGCCGCGTGCTCGCCGGTCTCGACTCCGTGCCCGGCGGGCTCGCAGCCGATCAGGCGTACGTCGGCGTCGGGGATGAAGGCGTGGAAGAGGCCGATGGCGTTGGAGCCGCCGCCGACGCAGGCGACGGCGGCGTCCGGCAGGCGTCCGGCCCGGTCCAGGATCTGGCGTCTGGCCTCGACGCCGATGACGCGGTGGAAGTCGCGCACCATGGCCGGGAAGGGGTGCGGCCCGGCGACCGTCCCGAACAGGTAGTGGGTGCGGTCCACGTTGGCGACCCAGTCACGGAACGCCTCGTTGATGGCGTCCTTGAGGGTACGGGAGCCGGACTTGACCGCGATGACCTCGGCGCCGAGCATACGCATCCGGGCGACGTTCAGCGCCTGGCGCTGGGTGTCGATCTCGCCCATGTAGATGGTGCACTCGAGGCCGAACAGGGCGCAGGCGGTGGCGGTGGCGACGCCGTGCTGGCCCGCGCCGGTCTCGGCGATCACGCGTGTCTTGCCCATGCGCTTGGTGAGCAGCGCCTGGCCAAGTACGTTGTTGATCTTGTGTGAGCCGGTGTGGTTGAGGTCCTCGCGCTTGAGGAACACCCGGGCCCCGCCCGCGTGTTCGGCGAAGCGGGGGACCTCGGTGAGGGAGCTGGGGCGGCCGGTGTAGTTCACGAGCAGGTCGTCGAGTTCGGCCGCGAACGCGGGGTCCGCCTTGGCCTTGTCGTACTCGACGGCGACCTCGTCCACGGCGGCGACGAGGGCCTCCGGGATGAACTTGCCGCCGAATGCGCCGAAGTACCCTTCGGCGCTGGGGACCTGACCCTCCGGGTCCGGGATGAAGAATTCGCTGGGCATGCGAGATGCTCCTACGTGGCGTGGGTTGACGTGGTCACGAGTAGCTGAGGGTGCGCGCCGCGGGTGAGGAGGCTTCTTTCACCCCACCCCATCCCGCCCCTTCCCGACTGCGACATTTGCGGCTTCGCCGCGTGGGGGGGGCAAGCCCCCAGACCCCCGGATCGCGCTTCGGGCTCGTCCTCAAGCTCCCCCACTCTCGGCTTCGCTCGAGCGGGAGGTACCCCCCTGACGGGCTGAAGATCTCAGCCCGTCCCGGGCGACAATCCAGCCCGTCCGGCGTTTGAGGACCGGGGTCTGGGGCGGAGCCCCAGTTACGGGAAAGGGCGGGGTGGGGGAAAAGGAAACCCCTACCCGCACGCGACTTCCCGGCGCCATCGCATCCCGTTGACCTGGCCCGGCTCGGAGCCGATCACGTAGCGGACCCGGCGCCCGTGCACACGCCGCGCCGGGGCCCGGCAGCCGCGTGGGCGGCAGCCGGGGGCGAGGCGGGCGGCGATGGGCATCGTGGGGTCAGCTCCGCCCGTGGCGGAGGGCGGGGTGGGCGCCCGCCGCGACCAGGTCGACCACCGCGGCCTTCGGGTCGCGCCCGGTGACCAGGGACTCGCCGACCAGCACGGCGTCCGCCCCGTCGTTGGCGTACGCGATCAGGTCGTGCGGGCCCCGGACGCCGGACTCGGCGATCCGGATGATGCCCGCCGGGATCTCCGGGGCGACCCGGGAGAACGTCGAGCGGTCGACCTTCAGCGTCTTCAGGTCGCGGGAGTTGACGCCGATGATCTTCGCCCCGGCCGCGACCGCCCGCTCGACCTCCTCCTCGTCGTGCACCTCGACGAGCGGCGTGAGCCCGATGGACTCCGCGCGCTCGACGAGCGAGACGAGGGCGGGCTGGTCGAGGGCCGCCACGATCAGCAGGACGAGGTCGGCGCCGTACGCCCTGGCCTCCCACAGCTGGTACGCGGTGACGATGAAGTCCTTGCGGAGCAGCGGGATGTCCACCCGGGCGCGGACCGCCTCCAGGTCCTCGAGCGAGCCGCCGAAGCGGCGCTGCTCGGTGAGGACGGAGATGATCGTGGCGCCGCCGGCCTCGTAGTCGGCGGCGAGGGCGGCCGGGTCGGCGATCGCGGCGAGCGCGCCCTTGGACGGGCTGGAGCGCTTGACCTCACAGATGACCTTGACGCCGTCGCCACGCAGTGCGGCGAGTGCGTCCTTGGCCTGGGGGGCCTTCGCCGCACGCTCCTTGAGCTCGTCGAGGCTGACGCGCGCCTGCCGTTCGGCGAGGTCCTCGCGCACGCCTTCGATGATCTCGTCGAGCACACTCACGCGAGCGGCCCCCTTCCCTGACAGCGGACTGAAACAGATCGGACTGGATCAGATCGGTCGGGACCCTGTCTGACCAGGTGACCCGATGACCACTGCGATGGTATCCGCAGGGGAGCGAAGGATTCGCATCCGGTTGACGCCAGTCCCACTTGGTGGACGTTGCTTCGTTACGGCGCCAGCCAGGCACCGAAGGGCAGATTGCGTACGACACTGAACACCAGCAGCACCGCGCCGATGCTCCACTGGTGGGCGTTGCGCAGCGCGATCCGTAGCGGTCGCCCGCGCGCGGCGCGTGCCATCCACAGCACCCAGATCACGGCGAAGGCCGCGAAGCCCGCGACGGCGAACGCGTTGGCGCCGAGCGCCGTCGGGATGTCTCCGTTCGCGAAGGCGTGGGCGCTACGGAGCCCACCGCAGCCGGGGCAGAGGATTCCGGTGAGCGCCAGCAGCGGGCAGGCGGGGTAGTGGCCGGGCTCGTTCGGGTCCACCGTGCCCACGTAGGCGAAGGCGGCGACGACCGCGCCGAGCGTTCCCACAGGCACCAGCAGCCACCGGGTCACCGCGAGCGGACCGCGGGGCGGGTCCGGCGGGACTGGCGGGACCGGTGTGACCGGCGGGACCGGCGGGACCGGCGGGACCGGCGGGACCGGCGGGACCGGCGGGACCGGTGTGGCTTCGGGGCCTCCCTGGCTCACGGCCGCGTGGCCCGCTGCGTGGTTTGCGTTCACCCGTGCATTGTGCCCCGGCCCGTCGCTGGGCGCGCGGTCTGCCCCCGGGACAGCCCCGGTGAACGCGGAACCGGTGAACGCGGAAGGGGCGGAACCGGTAGTCCGGTTCCGCCCCTTCCGTACTGCTTCGCAGTGCGGGGACAGCCTACGAGGAGGGGGTCAGCTCTCCGCGGCCGCCACCTGGGCCCGTACCGGCTTCGGCTGGCCGAGACCGGCGGCACGCATGATCATCCCGACCACACCGCCCAGCGGGACGATCGCCAGTCCGGCCCAGAAACCGACCGGGTTGGCCATCACCATGAAGGCTCCGGAAACGCAGAAACCAATGAAGGCGATGATGACACCGGTCCAGGCGGCCGGGGTGTGTCCGTGGCTAGTGCCCGCCATGACGTGCTCCTCGTAGTAAAAGTCGAACGCTCCCGGCTATTGTCCCGCACGCTATGGAGTGCGGGACGCCGGGGGCCTGTCATCCGCATCACGTCCGGATCACGTCCGGATCAGGTGCCGATCAGGTGCCGCCGCACGCCGGGACGTGCTGCCCGGGCCCTAGCCGGTGGGGTCCTGGCCGGTGGGGTCCTGGCCGGTGGGGTGGGCCTAGCCCGTGGGGTCCTCGCCCCGGTCGAGGGCCTTCCAGAGGTCCTCGGGGCGGTCCGGGTCCGGCGCCTTGGCGCGGCGCTTCGCGGCCGCCGCGCCCCCGCGCTCGTACCGCCCGGACATCGCGGGCCAGCGCGCGCCGAACCACAGGGCGAGCACTCCGGCGCAGAGGATCAGCAGTCCGCCGCCCGCGGCAACGTAGGGCCAGGCGGTGTGGGCGATCCCGGCGGCGGTGGCCCCGGCGTCGCCCGTCGTGGTGGCGGCCTGCTCGTCCAGCGCGGCGCTGTCGCCCGCGCCGTTCAGCGCCGCCGCCATGATGCCCGCGCCGCTCAGCGCGAGCAGCCCGGACACCAGGTACCGGCCTGCTCTGCGGACCGCGAAGACCGCGACCAGGGCGGCGAGGCCGACGATGGCCAGCGCCGCTGGGGCCCCGGTGACATCGCTGCCCTTGGCGATCACATCCAGGGCGCCGCCCGCGGTCGCGGCCGCGCCCTCGGACCAGGTCTGCCGGGTCGAGAGCAGCACCACGGTGGCGCCGACGGCGCCGAGCAGCAGCGCGGCGGCGAGGCTGCGCCGGCCGCCGCGCTCACGGGCGGGTGGCTGTGTGGTCGGTCGGGGCTGGGGTACGGCTGGCTGCGGTACGGCTGAAGTCACCCCTCCACTATCCATCACCGCGCTGGGTGACCTGCGGCCCGGGGTCAGCGCCTGGTCAGTCCCGTGTGAGCGTCTTGTACAGGTGGACGTCTTCGGCGTCGCCGGGAATACCCAGGGTCCTGCCGGTCTCGGCGTATCCATGGCGCTCGTAGAACGCCGGGGCCTGGAAGGTGAAGGACGAGACGCAGGCGCGGTCGCAGCCGCGCCGTATCGCCTCCTCCTCCGCGGCCAGCAGGAGCTTGCTCCCCCAGCCGTCCTTACGGCTCTCCTCGCGCACCCAGAGCATGTCGATGCCGAGCAGCCCGCCCCAGGTCCAGGCGGCCAGCCCTCCGATGAGCTTCCCGGCGGCGTCCACGGCCTTCACCGACAGCTCGGTCTGGTCGGCCGCGGTGGTCCCGGTGGCCGGGAAGTTGAACGCGTCCAGGCCGTTGGAAAGGGACTCGCTGAGCTCGGGGTCACCGTGGCCGATGCTCAGCTTCGCAGCGGTGTGATCATGCGTCATGGCGCAGAGTTTCGCACGCGCGTACGGGAGGCTGGCCTGCCGGACTGCCGGACTGCCGGGCTGCCGCGCGTCTACGCATCTACGCGTCGTACAGGCGCCCAGCCGTGTGCACCGCGCGCAGCACCGCCGCCGCCTTGTTGCGGCACTCGGTGTCCTCGGCGACCGGGTCGGAGTCGGCGACAACGCCCGCCCCGGCCTGGACGTACGCGGTGCCGTCGCGGAGCAGGGCGGTGCGGATGGCGATGGCGGTGTCGGAGTCGCCCGCGAAGTCCAGATAGCCGACGCAGCCGCCGTACAAGCCGCGCCGTGAAGGCTCCACCTCGTCGATGATCTGCATCGCCCGGGGCTTGGGGGCGCCGGAGAGGGTGCCCGCGGGGAAGCAGGCGGTCAGCACGTCGAAGGCCGTGCGGTCTTCGCTGACCTTGCCGGTGACGGTGGAGACGATGTGCATCACATGCGAGTACCGCTCGATGGACATGAAGTCGACGACCTCGACGGAGCCCGGCTCGCAGACCCGCCCGAGGTCGTTGCGTCCGAGGTCGACGAGCATCAGGTGCTCGGCGCGCTCCTTGGGGTCGGCGAGCAGTTCGTCCGCCAGCTCGGCGTCCTCGCGCGGGGTCGCGCCGCGTGGCCGGGTCCCGGCGATCGGGTGCACCATCGCGCGCCCGTCCTCGACCTTGACCAGCGCCTCCGGGCTTGACCCGACCACGTCGAAGCCGTCGAAGCGGAAGAGGTACATATACGGCGAGGGGTTGGTGGCCCGCAGGACCCGGTAGACGTCGAGGGCGCTGGCGTGACACGGCGCCTCGAAGCGCTGGGACGGCACCACCTGGAAGGCCTCGCCCGCGCGGATGCGCTCCTTGATGTCCTCGACGGTCGCCTGGTAGTCCGCGCCACCCCACAGGGCGGAGAACTCCGGCAGCTCAGACGGCGGCAGCACCGCGGGCTGCTGGGGCACCGGGCGGGCGAGATCAGCCTGCATGGCGTCGAGCCGGGCGATCGCGTCCGCGTACGCCTCGTCGACGCCGGTCTCCAGGTCGTTGTGGTTGATGGCGTTGGCGATCAGCACGACCGAGCCGCTGAAGTGGTCGAGTACGGCGAGGTCGCTGGTGAGCAGCATGGTCAGCTCGGGCAGCTTCAGGTCGTCCCGCTCGCCGGGGCCGATCTTCTCCAGGCGGCGCACGATGTCGTACCCGAGATAGCCGACCATGCCGCCGGTGAACGGCGGCAGTCCGTCCGCGCTGTCCCCGACCAGGTCATGCGGGGTGTGCAGGGCCTGGACGGTGGCGCGCAGGGCCGCCAGCGGGTCGCCGTCGACGGGGACGCCGACGGGCGGGGTGCCCTCCCAGTGCGTCTGGCCGTCCCGCTCGGTCAGGGTCGCGGCGCTGCGTACGCCGATGAAGGAGTAGCGGGACCAGGAGCGGCCGTTCTCCGCCGACTCCAGCAGAAAGGTGCCGGGGCGCTCCGCGGCCAGCTTGCGGTAGAGGCCTACGGGCGTGTCACCGTCGGCGAGGAGCCGTCGGCTGACGGGGATGACACGGCGGTCGCTGGCGAGTTTGCGGAAGGTCTCGAGATCCATGGCAGCCGACCCTACTGACCGAGCGGCAGCACATCGACGTCAAAGCAGGTACGGGCCCCCGTGTGACAGGCGGCGCCGACCTGGTCGACCTTGACCAGGACGGTGTCCGCGTCGCAGTCCAGGGCGACCGACTTGACGTGCTGGACGTGGCCGGACGTATCGCCCTTGACCCAGTACTCGCCGCGGCTGCGCGACCAGTACGTACAGCGCCCGCTGGTCAGCGTGCGATGCAGGGCCTCGTCGTCCATCCAGCCCAGCATCAGCACCTCGCCGGTGTCGTACTGCTGGGCGATGGCGGGGACGAGCCCGTCGGCGCTGCGCTTGAGGCGCGCGGCGATCTCCGGGTCCAGGTGGCTCGACTGTGAGGGCGTGCTGGTCATGTGCCCATTGTGCGCGATGGGTCGGGCGCCACAGGGCGATGTCCACTCAGCGGACACCGTCAGCGGCACACCGGCGTTGAGGCGTGGCGGCGTGGCAGACCGGGCGGTACGGTCGTAGGCTTGCGGTCATGTCGACCCATGCGAAGCGTGAACGGCTGCTCCTCGCCGATCTGTTGGAGGCGGCCGGACCTGATGCCCCGACCCTGTGCGATGACTGGAACACCAGGGATCTGGCCGCGCATGTGGTGGTGCGCGAACGACGCGCGGACGCCGCGGGCGGAATCCTCATCAAGGCGCTGGCCGACCGGCTGAAGCGGGTGCAGGCCGAGTTCGCCGAGAAGCCGTACGAGGAGCTGATCCAGCTCATCCGTACGGGACCGCCGCGCTTCTCCCCGTACGCCCTGAAGCAGGTGGACGAGGCGGCGAACGCCGTCGAGTTCTATGTGCACGCCGAGGACGTACGCCGCGCCCAGGAGGACTGGACGCCGCGCGAGCTTGACCCGGTCTTCAGCGAAGCTCTGTGGTCCCGGCTGGAGAAGGCGGCCCGGGTGCTGTGCCGGGGCGTTCCGGTCGGTCTGGTGCTGCGCCGCCCGAACGGCCAGACGGCGGTCGGCCACAAGGGCACCCCGGTCGTCACGGTGACCGGTGAGCCGGGCGAGCTGACGATGTTCGCCTTCGGGCGGCAGGACGTGGCGGATGTGCAGCAGGAGGGTGACAAGGACGCCATCGAGAAGCTGCACGGCGCGAAGCAGCTCGGTCTCTGACGCGCGAAGCGGCGGTACGCAGCGGCGGTACGGGGCGCACTCAGCGCGGCAGTTCTGCCCGGCGCAGCGGGGCGAACAGCAGCCCGGCGAGACCACCGACCGCACAGAGCGCGCTCCCGGCGGCGAACACCGGCGTGGTGCCCCAGGCGCCGATCGCGGCGCCCACCACCGGATACGTCAGCGGTGACAGGCCCAGTGCGCAGAGGGTGTAGACCGAGGTGACCCGGCCCAGGTAGGCGGGGTCGCACGAGGTTTGCAGCAGCGCCCCGACCAGGGCACCGACGAGGCCAAGCACCAGCCCCACCGCCGCGCTCGCGGCCACCGCGAGCGGCACCGTCGGCGCGAGGGCGACCCCGGTGAGCGCGCAGCCGCCAAGCAGCCACGCCCAGGCCTGCACGGCCCCGGCGCGCGGTATCCGCCCGCGCACGGCGATCAACAGCGACGCGGCCGCCGCGCCCCCGCCGAACCCGGCGATGATCCAGCCGAACGCCGCGGCGCTCCAGCCCCGCTCCTGGACGAGCAGAACCAGGCCGATGTTGCCGGGCCCGGCGAAGCCCAGTTCGGCGACCGCCGTCGCGGCGACGAGCGGGGCGAGTACCGGGTGGCGACGGATGTACCGCAGCCCGTCCCCGAGTTGACGCCACGCCGTACGCCCCTCTCCCCCGTCCCGCACGGGCCCTGGCCGGACCCGTACGGCGAGTAAGAGCAGGAGCGACACGGCGAAGAGCACACCAGCCGCGCCGAACGCCGCGGCCGAGCCGCCAAGCGCGAGCAGCAGTCCGCCCAGCGGCGGCCCGGTGATCAGCGCGATCCGGGCCGCGATCCCCCGCATGCCCTGGACCCTGGCGAGCTGGCCCGGTGTGGTGATACGCGGCGGCAGGGCGCCGACGGCGGGCAGGAACAGCGCGTCGACGACGCCGAAGACCAGGGCCAGTGCGACGAGCAGCCAGATGCCGGGCGTGGCGAGAAGCAGCAGGGCGGCGACGCCGAGGACGACCAGGCAGCGTACGGCGTCGCTGGCGATGACGATCCGGCGCGGCCCATAGCGGTCGGCGATGACCCCGCCACCGAGCATGAACAGGGCGCGCGGTACGGCGGCGACGGCGAGCACCAGACCGGCCTGGGTAGCACTGCCCTCGCGAGCCGCAGCCCAGGCGAGGGCGAGGAAGTAGAGGGCGTCGCCCGCCGTCGAGGTGGTGTAACCGCCCAGCCAGCGCAGGACGTTACCGTCCCGGTGGGCGGGTCGCTCGGTGGCGGGCGCGGCCGGGCCGGTGTGGGTGGTGGCCACGGAAGTCCTCTCAGGTCCGGAACGGGAAGCCGTACAGGTGCACCGCGACGTTCTCGCGCCCTTCGGTGTCGCCAGCCGCTTCGGCGGCCCGCGCGCGGGCGTCGTACTTCTTGATCAGGGCGTGCAACGCGTCGCCCAGTTCCTTGAGTTCGTCCGCGGTGAGTCGGGGGAGGTACTCGGAGTCGACGACGGCGGTGCGCCAGGAGGCGTCCCAGGACTCGGTCTCGGCGAGATGCCGCTTGAAGAGGTCTACTCGCTGCTCGAAGTAGAGGTGTCGGACGGCGGACTGGGCGGCCAGCTTCTCTGGCGCGTTCCTGACGTCCTCGTGGCGGATGGTGACGGTCTCCTGAGCGGGCTGCCACCATCGCTCACGCCCGTCGGCACCTTGGGGCTCGGCCGGTTCGATGAGGCCGTGCTCGGCCAGCTTGCGCAGGTGGTAGCTGACCAGCGAGACGGCCTCGTCGACCTGCTCGGCGAGTTGCGAGGCGGTGGCGGTGCGGGCCACGAAGAGCGCGCGGTAGAGCTGGATGCGCAGCGGATGCCCGAGGGCCTTGAGGGTGCCGAGGTCCGTGATCCTGCGGGTCTGGTGATCGGCCATGCGCACACCGTAGATACGAAAGAAATATTGCGCAATAAAAACTGCACGATTCATCGTGGCGTGTCTCACGTAGCGGCAACGGGGCCCCGCCGTGAATGAATTTCTGGCAGCCTGCTGGCATGATCAAGAACTCCGCACCCTGGACCGTGGCCGTGCTCGGGCCCGGCGGTATCGGTGGTCTCGCCGCCGCTCTTCTGGCCCGCGCTGGTCACCGGGTTATTTGTCTGGCCCGCGAGGAGACCGCCGCCGCGCTCAACGAGCAGGGGCTGACCCTGCGCAGCGGGAAGTTCGGCGACTTCACCGTGCCGGTGGAGGCGGACACGCGGCTGCGGGAGTCCGTCGACGCGGTGATCGTCGCGCCCAAGGAGACCGCGCTAAGGGCCGCGCTCGACCGCGTACCGCCGCACGTCGTCGGTGACGCGCTGCTGATGCCGCTGCTCAACGGCGTCGAGCACCCCGCCGTGCTGCGCGAGCGCTATCCGGCCCAGCAGGTGGTGCCGGGGACCATCCGGGCCGAGTCGACCCGCACCGCGCCCGGCGTCATCGAGCACGCGACGCCGTTCGCCCGGGTCGAGGTGGCCAGCGACACCGCGCCCCACGCGCGCGTGGAGGCGCTCGCGTACGTTCTGGACGCGGCCGGTTTCGCCACCACCCTGTGTCACAGCGAGCGGTCGATGCTCTGGGGCAAGTTGTCGATGCTGCTGCCGTTGGCGCTGCTCACGACGCGGTACGAGGTGCCGATCGGCGGCGTGCGCGACGCGCACCGGAGCGAACTTCTCGCGGTACTGGAGGAGTTCAAGCAGGTCGCGGACGGGATCGGCGCGGAGGTCGACACCGACGCTGTACTCGCGTTCCTCGACGAAGCCCCGGAGGGCATGCGGTCCTCGATGCAGCGGGACGCCGCAGCGGGGCGGCCGCTGGAGGTCGACGCGATCGGCGGGGCGCTGCTGCGCGAGGCCGCGCGGCAGGGGGTCGATGTGCCGGTGACGGCGAAGCTGGTGGCGGCGCTGGGTGGTTGAACCACCGTGCCGTCTGCCCCGAGACGCAGACCCCCGGGGCAGACGGCACGGTCACCTCGTCAGCGCACCGGGTGGCCCGCCGCGCGCAGCGTCTGCTTGACCTCGCCGATCCGCAGGTCGCCGAAGTGGAAGACGGACGCGGCGAGTACGGCATCGGCGCCGGACGCGATCGCGGGCGGGAAGTCGGCCAGCCGCCCCGCTCCCCCGGACGCGATCACCGGGATGGTGACCTGCGCCCGAACCGCCGAGATCAGCTCGAGGTCGTAGCCGTCCTTGGTGCCGTCCGCGTCCATGGAGTTGAGCAGGATCTCGCCCGCGCCCAGCTCGGCGGCCTGGTGGGCCCACTCGACGGCGTCGATGCCGGTGCCCCGGCGTCCGCCGTGGGTCGTCACCTCGAAGGACCCGCCGCCTTCGGTACGGCGCGCGTCCACCGACAGCACCAGGACCTGTCGCCCGAAGCGCTCGGCGATCTCCCGGATGAGGTCGGGGCGGGCGATCGCGGCCGTGTTCACGCCGACCTTGTCGGCGCCCGCGCGCAGCAGCTTGTCGACGTCGTCGGCGCTGCGTACGCCGCCGCCGACGGTCAGCGGGATGAAGACCTGCTCGGCGGTGCGGCGCACCACGTCGTAGGTGGTCTCCCGGTCGCCGGAGGACGCCGTGATGTCCAGGAAGGTGAGTTCGTCGGCGCCCTCGGCGTCGTACACCTTGGCCATCTCGACGGGATCGCCCGCGTCCCGCAGGTTCTGGAAGTTGACGCCCTTGACGACCCGGCCGTTGTCCACGTCCAGGCAGGGGATGACTCGTACCGCCAGGGTCATGGCTGCTGTGCTCCTCGGAATGCTTCGACTTCCACTTCGACCAGGATGCGCGGGTCGACGAAGCCGGACACGACGACCATGGTCGTCACGGGACGTACGGAGTCGAAGACCTCGCCGTGCGCCCGCCCGACCGCGTCGACGTCGCGCGCGTGGGTCAGATACATGCGGGTGCGGATGACCGAGTCCGCCCCGAGCCCGAACTCGCCCAGAGCGTCCAGGGCGTTGGTGAACGCCACCCTGGCCTGCTCGTACGGGTCGCCCTCGCCGTGCAGCACATGGCCCTCGAACGAGGTCGTGCCGCCGACGACGACCCGGTCACCCGCCGCGACGGCGCGGGCGAACCCGAAGGACTCCTCCCAGGGGCTGCCGCTCTGCACCCGCCGGATGGCAGAACTGGCACCCGCATCGGACGTCATGACGACACTGCCTCCAGCGCTTCCTCCAGCGTGAACGCCTTGGCGTACAGCGCCTTGCCGACGATGGAGCCCTCCACGCCCTGCGGGACAAGCGCGGCGATGGCCCGCAGGTCGTCCAGCGAGGAGACGCCGCCGGAGGCGACGACCGGGCGGTCGGTGGCGGCGCAGACGTTCTTCAGGAGCTCCAGGTTGGGGCCCTGCAGGGTGCCGTCCTTGGCGATGTCGGTGACGACATAGCGGGCGCAGCCCTCGGAGTTGAGGCGCTCCAGAGTCTCGTAGAGGTCGCCGCCGTCGCGGGTCCAGCCACGTCCGCGCAGGGTCGTGCCCCGTACGTCCAGGCCGACGGCGATCTTGTCGCCGTGCTCGGCGATGACCTTGGCGACCCACTCGGGGGTCTCCAGGGCGGCGGTGCCCAGGTTGACCCGGGTGCAGCCGGTGGCCAGGGCCGCGGCGAGCGTGTCGTCGTCGCGGATGCCGCCGGACAGCTCGACCTTGATGTCCATGGCCCCGGCGACCTCGGCGATCAGGGCGCGGTTGTCGCCGGTGCCGAACGCGGCGTCCAGGTCCACCAGGTGCAGCCACTCGGCGCCGGAGCGCTGCCAGGCGAGGGCCGCCTCCAGCGGGGAGCCGTAGGAGGTCTCCGTACCGGACTCGCCGTGCACCAGGCGGACGGCCTGGCCGTCGCGGACGTCGACGGCGGGAAGCAATTCGAGCTTGGACATCAGAGCGTTCCGATCCAGTTGGTCAGCAGCTGGGCTCCGGCGTCGCCGGACTTCTCGGGGTGGAACTGGGTGGCCCACAGCGGGCCGTTCTCGACGGCCGCGACGAAGGGCTCGCCATGCGTGGTCCAGCTGACGCTGGGGGCGCGCATCGCGGGGTTGGTGATCTCCAGCGACCAGTCGTGGACCGCGTAGGAGTGCACGAAGTAGTAGCGGGCGTCGGCGTCCAGGCCCGCGAAGAGCTGGGACCCGGCGGGCGCGTCGACGGTGTTCCAGCCCATGTGCGGGACGACCGGCGCCTTGAGCGGGCCGACCGTACCGGGCCACTCGTCCAGGCCCTCGGCCTCGACGCCGTGCTCGATGCCGCGCGAGAACAGGATCTGCATGCCGACGCAGATGCCCATCACCGGGCGGCCGCCGGACAGCCGGCGCCCGACGATCCAGTCGCCGCGCGCCTCGCGCAGCCCCTGCATACAGGCGGAGAAGGCGCCGACACCGGGGACCAGGAGCCCGTCGGCGTTCATCGCCTTCTCGTAGTCGCGGGTGATCTCGACATCGGCGCCGACCCGGGCCAGGGCACGCTCGGCGGAGCGTACGTTCCCGAAGCCGTAGTCGAAGACGACGACGCGCTTGGACTTGGTGGCGGACGTGGTCACTGGAACGCCTCCAGCTGGAGAATGCCCGCGCCGAGGCACATCGCGGCGCCGATCGACACCAGGACGATCAGGCTCGTGGACTGCTTCTGCTTGATGAAGGAGATCACTCCGCCGAGGAAGAAGAGCCCCAAGAAGATCAGTGCGGTGGACAGACCGTTCATGGATTTACAGCGCGCCCTTCGTGGACGGGAGGATTCCGGCCGCGCGGGGGTCACGCTCGCTGGCGTAGCGCAGGGCCCGGGCCAGCGCCTTGAACTGGCACTCCACGATGTGGTGGGCGTTACGTCCGTACGGCACGTGGACGTGCAGCGCGACCTGCGCCTGGGCGACGAACGACTCCAGGATGTGCCGGGTCATGGTGGTGTCGTACTCGCCGATCATCGGCGCCATCTTCTCGGGCTCGGTGTGCACCAGGTAGGGGCGCCCGGAGAGGTCGACGGTCACCTGGGCGAGCGACTCGTCCAGCGGGACGGTGCAGTTGCCGAAGCGGTAGATCCCGACCTTGTCGCCGAGCGCCTGCTTGAAGGCGGCGCCGAGGGCGAGGGCGGTGTCCTCGATGGTGTGGTGCGAGTCGATGTGCAGGTCGCCCTCGGTCTTGACCGTCAGATCGAAGAGGCCGTGCCGCCCGAGCTGGTCCAGCATGTGGTCGTAGAAGCCGACTCCGGTCGACACGTCGACCTTTCCGGTGCCGTCGAGGTTGATCTCGACGACGACGGAGGTCTCCTTGGTGGTGCGCTCAACACGGCCGATGCGGCTCATGCGCTCTGCTCCCTCTTGCTGCGTTCTGTGCTGCGTTCCGTGCTGCGGTCGGTACCGCGATCCGTCATCAGTGCGCGTACCGCGTCAAGGAACGCGTCGTTCTCGGCCGGGGTGCCCGCGGTGACCCGCAGCCATCCCGGTACGCCGTTGTCACGGACCAGGACTCCGTGGTCGAGGATCCGCCGCCAGGCGGTGGGGCTGTCGTCGAACCGCCCGAACTGCACGAAGTTGGCGTCGGAGTCGGTCACCTCGCAGCCGATCGCGCGCAGCTCGGTGACCAGCCGGTCCCGCTCCTTCTTGAGCTGGTCGACATACCCGAGCAGCGTGTCGGTGTGCTCCAGGGCGGCCAGCGCGGTGGCCTGCGTGACGGCCGACAGGTGGTACGGCAGGCGCACCAGCTGTACGGCGTCCACGACCGCCGGGTCGGCGGCCAGATAGCCGAGCCGCAGCCCGGCGGCGCCGAAGGCCTTGGACATGGTGCGCGAGACGACCAGGTTCGGGCGGCCTTCGAGCAGGGGCAGCAGCGAGGGCCGGTGGCTGAACTCGACGTACGCCTCGTCGACGACGACCAGCGCGGGCCCGGCCGCCTGGGCGGCCTCGTACAGCGCGAGGACGGTGTCGGCCTCGACGGCGGTGCCGGTGGGGTTGTTGGGTGAGGTGATGAAGACGACGTTCGGTGCGTTCTCGGTGATCGCCTGCTGGGCGGCGGCCACGTCGATCGTGAAGTCGTCGTGCCGGGGCCCGGAGATCCAGCCGGTGCCGGTGCCGCGCGAGATCAGCGCGTGCATCGAGTACGAGGGCTCGAAGCCGATGGCGGTGCGGCCGGGGCCGCCGAAGGTCTGCAGCAGTTGCTGGAGGACTTCGTTGGAGCCGTTGGCCGCCCAGACGTGGGCCAGGGTGAGCGGGTGGCCACCGGTACGGGTGAGGTAGCGGGCCAGCTCGGTGCGGAGCTCGACCGCGTCCCGGTCGGGGTAGCGGTTGAGGCCGCGGGCGGCTTCGCGGACCCGCTCGGCGATGCGCTCGACGAGCGGCTCGGGGAGCGGGTACGGGTTCTCGTTGGTGTTGAGCTGGACGGGGACGTCGAGCTGTGGCGCGCCGTAGGGGGACTTGCCGCGCAGCTCGTCCCTGATGGGCAGGTCGTCGATACGTACGGGCCTCACTGACCGGGAACCTTCCATCCGAACCTCGCCTTGATCGCGGCGCCGTGCGCGGGCAGGTCCTCGGCCTCGGCGAGTGTGACGACGTGGTGGGCGACATCGGCGAGCGCGTCGCGCGTGTAGTCGACGATGTGGATGCCGCGCAGGAAGGACTGCACGGACAGGCCTGACGAGTGGCAGGCGCAGCCGCCGGTGGGCAGGACGTGGTTGGAGCCCGCGCAGTAGTCGCCGAGCGAGACGGGGGCGTACGGGCCGACGAAGATCGCGCCGGCGTTGCGGACCCGCTCGGCGACCGTCGGCGCGTCGGCCGTCTGGATCTCCAGGTGCTCGGCGCCGTACGCGTCGACGACCTTCAGGCCCTCGTCGATGCCGTCGACCAGGACGGTCGCGGACTGGCGTCCCTTGAGCGCGGGGATGATCCGGTCGTCGATGTGCTTGGTCGCGGCGACCTGGGGCGCCAGCTCCTTGTCGACCGCGTCGGCGAGGTCCACGGAGTCGGTGACCAGTACGGCGGCGGCCAGCGGGTCGTGCTCGGCCTGGCTGATGAGGTCGGCGGCGACGTGCGCCGGGTCGGCGGTGGAGTCCGCGAGGATCGCGATCTCGGTCGGGCCCGCTTCGGCGTCGATGCCGATCTTGCCGGTGAAGTAGCGCTTGGCGGCGGCGACCCAGATGTTGCCGGGGCCGGTGACCATGGTGGCCGGGGCGCAGCCGTCGGGGTCGCCGGGGCGCTCGGTGCCGTACGCGAACATGGCGACGGCCTGGGCTCCGCCCACCGCGTACACCTCGTCGATGCCGAGGAGCGCGCAGGCGGCCAGGATCGTCGGGTGCGGCAGACCGTCGAAGTCGGCCTGCGGCGGGGATGCCAGCGCCATGGACGGGACACCGGCCTCCTGTGCCGGAACCGCGTTCATGATCACGGAGGACGGGTACACGGAGCGTCCGCCGGGCGCGTACAGGCCGACGCGGTCGACCGGAACCCACTTCTCGGTCACCGTGCCGCCGGGAACGACCTCGGTCGTGTGCGGGGCGCGGCGCTGGGCGCGGTGGACCAGCCTGGCCCGTCGGATGGACTCCTCCAGGGCGGCCCTGACCGTGGGGTCGAGGCGCTCCAGGGCGTCGGCGAGGGCGGCGGCCGGGACCCGTACGCGCTCCAGGCGTACGCCGTCGAACTTCTCCGCGTAGTCGATCAGCGCCGCCGTGCCCCGATGATGCACGTCCTCGCAGATGGGCCGCACCTTGTCCAGGGCGGCCGCGACGTCGAAGTCGGCACGGGGCAGCAGGTCGCGCAGGGCTCCACCCTCGGGGAGGAGGTCGCCACGCAGGTCGATTCGCGAGATCACGGGTTAATTCTCGCAGACGGCCGACGCACGCCGGTCGCCCGTATCACTGGCTGATACACGCACCGGAAGGCAACCTTCATCACCTAGGGCCTGTCCGGCGGATCATGCCGGGGTCGCGAGCCTTGGCACGCGCATCTGCGGCGTTGTCGTCAATCACCGACGCTCCGCGTCGCCTCAATCCTCCGCCTTGCAGCTGCACGCACCAAGCCCCGCTCACCAGCACAGCCAGCGCACCGCACGCCCAGCCCGGCCTGATCCGCCGGACAGGCCCTAGCGTTCGCCTGGTCACCGAGCGGGCATGAACCCGGAAACGGAGACACCGGACGAGGAGACACCGGACGAAACGGGGAGGGGACGACCGCCGTGGTCGACAGGCACATGGGCGATCCACCGGAGGACCTCGGGCTGACCGCCACCGAGCGGTTCATGTGGCAGGCCTTCCAGAACGGCAGCCGCTACGACCTGACCGTGGGGGACCATGACCTGGACGATCCACACGGTGGCCGCCGCTGGGGCCCCGAGCGCAGTGTGCGGGCCCGGGTCGTCGCGCTGCTGCTGCTGGACGGGCCGCCCGCGCTGCGCGGGCGGGTCTCGGCGGTGAAGCTCCGCGGGGTGCAGATCACCGGCACCCTCGATGTCGCGGGCGGCACGGTGACGCCGTATGTGGAGCTGACCGGCTGCCGCTTCGAGAACGAGGTGCTGCTGCCGGAGAGCCGGTTCACCACGCTGCGGCTGGTGAACTGCTCGATCCCCCGGCTGGAGGCGGCCCGGCTGCGCACCGAGGGCGATCTGCATCTGCCGCGCTGCCACGTCCACCGCGGCATCCGGCTGGCCGACGCCCAGATCGGCACGGACCTGTTACTCAGCCAGGCCGTACTCCATCGCGACCAGCGCGATCACGCGGTGCTGGGCGACGGTCTCACCGTGGGCCAGGACCTGCATGCCGAGCTGCTGGAGGCGGACGGTGAGATCAGTCTGCGCGGCGCGCAGGTCGGGGGCTCGCTCAGCCTGCGCGGCAGTCGGCTCGCGCATCCGTACGGGGAGCGCGCGCTCAACGCCCCGCAGCTGACCGTCGAGCACACGCTGTATCTGACGCCCGCCGCGGTCGCCAATCCCATCGCGACGGGTGGGGCGACCCCGGCCCGGGGGGTGCGGGTGCGCCGCTTCGAGTGCCACGGCGGGATGCGGCTCGACGACGGCCGGATCGGCGACGCGCTCGACCTGTCACAGGCCAGCTTCACCCTGGAGCCTGAGCAGGAGGTGTCGTTACGCCGTATCCAGACCCCGGAGCTGCGCTTTCTCGGGGAGAAGCCGACGCGCGGCGTGGTGGTCCTGAACGGCGCGAAGGTGACCAACCTCATCGACAGCGCGGCCAGCTGGCCGGGGCCGGGTGGTCTGCGGATGGCCGGATTCAGCTACGAGATCCTCATCCCGACCGGCAGGTTCCCGCTGAACGAGCGGCTGGCCTGGGTGGAGGCGGCCACACCCGAGTACAGCCCGGAGCCCTACGAGAAGCTGGCCACGGTGCTGCGGCAGAGCGGCGAGGACGCGGACGCGCGCGAGGTACTGCTCGCCAAACAGCGCCGCCGCCGCGAGACCCTGCCGCTTGCGGGCAAGCTCTGGGGGTACGTACAGGACTGGACGGTCGCGTACGGGTATCGGCCGGGGCGCGCCGCGGTGTGGATGGCGGCGCTGTGGGCGGCGGGCGCGGTGGCCTTCTCCCGCCACCAGCCCGCGGAACTGCGGCCTGACGAGGGCCCGGCCTGGAGCGCCTCGCTGTACGCCCTGGACCTGCTGATCCCGGTGATCAACCTGGGCCAGGAGGGCGAGTGGCGGATGACGGGCTACTGGCAGTGGACCTCGGCGGGCCTGGTCCTCCTCGGCTGGGTCCTGGCCACGACGGTCGCCGCGGGCGCGACGCGCCTCCTACGCCGCAGCTAGGGGGCGTCTCCGGTCTCTGCGGACCCGGGGCCGTGTACCGGCGGTGGGCCGAATCGTTATCCGGGGGCCCACAACCCTCGCCGTCCGCACGCCGTCTTGTCACCGCAAGCATCGAAGGATGGACGGAACCACCAGGCGCAAGGGAGGGACCCACGTCATGGTCCTGCTGCGCGCGCTCACGCGGACGACCCGGATGATCAGGCACGCTCCGCGGCTCGCGGAGGCGCTGACCGCCGACAGCGACGTCCTGCTCGACGCGCCGGACGAACGGCTCGCCCCGGCGCTCAGGGCGGCGGCGCACGGCGACCACGGCCCGGCCGCGAAGCTGCTCGCCGCCAGTCGTGAGGCCGCCGAGTGGGAGAACCGCGACCGCTATGTGCTGGGTCTGACCGCGTTCGCCCGCCGTCGTCCCGAGTGGCTCACGCAGTGGCGCGCGGAGGCCCCGCTCGACCCGGATGTGGCCCTCCTCAGGGCGGAGCTCGCGATGCGGCGCGGCTGGGAGTCCCCCGCCCGCGCCACGCTGCTGCGCGAGGTCGCCCCGCTGGTCGCCGTCGCCGCGGACGCCGCGCCCCGTGACCCGGTGCCCTGGCGCATCGCCCTGGATCACGCGCGGGGCGCGGGCGCCTCGTACGCCGTCTTCGACGAGCTGTGGGCGGAGGCCGTGCGCCGCTCCCCGCACCACTACGGCTGCCACGCGGCCGCCCTGCAGTACCTCTCCGCCACCTGGTACGGCTCACACCGCGGCTGCTTCGACTTCGCCGAACGCGCGGCGGCCGACGCCCTGCCGGGCTCCCTGGTGCAGGCGCTCCCGGTGCGCGCGGCCTTCGCCTTCCTGCAGGACCCGGGCGGGGGCGGGAGCGGGGGCGGGAGCGCGGGCGCGAGCGCCGCCGTACCGACCGAGCGGCTGGACGCGGCGGCGGACCGGGCGATCGCCCTCTCGGACGCGTACGAGCGGGCCGACCCGTATCCCGCGGAGGTACGCAACCTCCTCGCCTACGTCCTGGTGCGCCTGGGCCGCCCGGCCGACGCGCTGGAGCAATTGCGGCTGATCGGCCCGTACGCGACGTCCTTCCCCTGGAATCTGCTCTCTGGCGATCCGCTCGGCCACTTCCTCGAAGTGCGCGACGGCGTACGCCTCCAGGTGGCCGCCATGACCCCACTGCGCCGCCGGATCGGACTCCGCCGCCCCGGACCACCCTGAGGGGCGATTAGGCTTCGGCCTCGTGACCACCGTCCGACTTCCACTCTTCCCGCTGAACACCGTGCTGTTCCCGGGGCTCGTGCTGCCGCTGAACGTCTTCGAGGAGCGTTATCGCGCCATGATGCGCGACCTGCTGAAGGCCGCACCCGACGACTCCGACGAGCCGCGCCGCTTCGCGGTCGTCGCGATCCGCGACGGCCTCGAGGTCGCCCCGGCGGCGCCCGGCATGCCCGACCCGACCACGACCGTCGAGCGCGGTCCCGCCGCCGGGTTCGGCGACGACCCGATGAAGGCCTTCCACCAGGTGGGCTGCATCGCGGAGGCGGCGACGCTGCGCGAACACGCGGACGGCAAGTTCGAGGTGCTCGCCACCGGCACCACCCGCGTCCGGCTGCTGTCCGTCGACGCGTCCGGGGAGTATCTGACGGCCGAGCTCGAGGAACTCGACGAGGAGCCGGGGGACGACGCGGGCGCACTCGCCGAGGGGGTCCTGCGCGCCTTCCGCGCCTACCAGAAGCGCCTGGCCGGTGCGCGTGAGCGGTCGCTGTCGACGGGTACGGAGCTGCCGGACGAGCCGTCCGTGGTGTCGTACCTGGTCGCCGCGGCCGCGGTGCTGGACACGCCGACCCGGCAGCGGCTGCTACAGGCCCCGGACACCGCGTCCCGGCTGCGGGACGAGCTGAAACTCCTTCGCTCGGAGACCGCGGTGATCCGTAACCTGCCGTCGTTGCCCGCGGTCGAGCTGACCCGGGGTCCGACCAGTCTCAACTGACGTAAGGCCCGATCACGTTGGCGAAGAACCCGAAGAACCCGAAGAACGCGAAGAAGCAGCAGAAGCAGAAGCAGGCACAGTCCGGTGGGACGCCCGCCACCGTCGCGCTCAGCGCCGCGGGCACGCCGCACACCCTGCACACGTACGCGCACGACCCGGCGCACCCCTCGTACGGCGACGAGGCGGCCGAGGCGATGGGCGTGGCGCCCGAGCGCGTGTTCAAGACGCTGCTCGCCGAGGTGGACGGCTCGCTCACCGTCGCCGTGGTTCCCGTCGCGGGCTCGCTGGACCTCAAGGCGCTGGCCGCGGCCGTCGGCGGCAAGCGCGCGGCGATGGCGGACCCGGCCGCCGCTGAGCGCAGTACGGGATATGTGCGGGGCGGCATCTCCCCGCTCGGCCAGCGCCGGAAGCTGCCGACGGTGCTGGACGCGTCGGCTACCGCGCACGAGACGATCTGCGTCTCGGCGGGCCGCCGCGGTCTGGAGGCCGAGCTGGCACCGGGTGACCTGGCGCGGCTCACGGACGCGGTACTGGCGCCGATCGGCCGTCTCTAGCGCCTCACCCGTAGTTGGCCTGCGCGACACCTCGACGAAGTGCCCTGCTTCGACTAAGCACCTGAGCATGTCGAAGAGGACACGCAAGCGGAAGTGGCGGGTCAGGAAGGGCCGAGCGAACCACGGGCGCCGTCCCGCCTAGGGCTCCTGCGGCGGCTGCGGCGGCAGATACCCCGGTGGTTCCGGGTCGCGCGGCCCGAACGCCGCCATGAGCGCCATCAGCGCGGCCATCGACACGATCGGCCAGGCCAGCAGCGCGCCCTTCGCGTGTAGCTTCAGCGGGGCGTCGAAGGGCACCCCCGCCCCCGCATCCTTGGCGCGCTCGACCACGTCGCCGCCGGGGCCCAGCCAGATCCCGAACCGCCAGGCGACGACCGAGCCGAGCAGCCCGCCGAGCATCAGGCCGACCGCCAGCGGAACCCCGCCGCGCTTGCGCAGCAGAAAGACCAGCACCGCGCTGACCAGCCCGATGACAAGCGCCAGCAGGATGAACGTGCCGTCGGCGCCGATCGCCTGCTCACCCTCGTTGTCCCGCAGGAAGACGGCCTCGCCGTCCGAGATCAGCGGCACCCTCGGCGCCAGCCACGACCACAGCAGTCCGAGGAGCGAACCACCCACGGCGGCCACCGCCACCACGATCAGCACGGCCTCCCGCAGTTCGACCTTCATGCCGGGCCCCGGGTCCTCGTGCGACGGCGGGGTCACGGCCGCACCGGGCGGCGGGGCCTGCCACGGGTCGTGCGGCTGGCCCGGGGGCGGCTCGTCCGGAGGCTGGTGGTCCGGGGGCGGCTGGTGGGGCGGCGTCAACGGTGCGGTCACCCTGCCATCGTGCCAGGTCGCGGGCAGTACCTGGGATCAGCCCACCGATCGGGCGCCCCGAACGCGATCACCGTACGGCCGCGCGGCGGTACGCCCAGGTGGCGACGGCCAGTGAGACGACGCCGACGGCGGCGCAGACCGCGAGGTCGAGCGCGACGGCGGGCCAGTGCGGCTGGGAGCCGAAGGTGCGGGCGAAGGCCTCGACGCCGTACGTGGAGGGCAGCAGGTCACGCGCGTACTGGAGGGGCAGCGGCAGCCGGTCGGCGGGCAGCACCCCGAGCAGCAGCGCGGCCGACATGCCCAGCTGGCCGAGCAGGGTGGCCAGCTCGGGCCGGGGCGCGAGCAGCCCGAGCGCCGCGCCGAGCCCGGCGAGCGCGGCACCGGCCAGCGGGATCACCGCGATAAGGACCCACAGGTGGGTGAGCGGCAGCCCGAACAGCACGCTGCCGACGACGGCTGTCACGGCCGTTCCCGGCACGGTGAAGGAGGCGTACGCGGCGGCGGTGCCGAGCACCACGGACGCGGGCGGTACGGGCAGCGTGGCGTAGTGGTCGAGTCCGCCGCCCGCCCGTAGCTGGCCGAAGTACTGGGCGAGCAGGTTGAGCGCCACGAACGCCACGACGAGGACCGAGGAACCGGCGACCACGGCGCGCGCCTCAGCGCCGCCGTCCACCACGCCGCGCATCAGGACCATGATCCCGATGGACTGGAAGGTCGCGACGAAGAGCAGCGGAATCCGGGCGACCCGGGCCCGTGAGAGCTGCGCCCGGTACACGGCCCCGAGCGCGGGCAGCAGCCGGGCGCGCGGCGCCAGCGGGGCCGCGCCACGGGACCCGGGCACCGCGTCGCCGGACGGCCGCCGTCTGGTGTCGGTCGCGGCTGGAAGACGTACGAGACTCACCTCACGCTGCTCCTGTCCGCTCCGCACCCTCCGCCGCCCACGACGCCACTCACCACGCCACCACTCACGACTCCGTCGCCCCTAGGGGCTGTCCGGCGGATCATGCCGGGGTCGCGGGGCGTGGCACGCCCATCCGCGGCGTTGTCGTCAATCACCATCGCTCCGCGATGCCTCAATCCTCCGCCTTGCAGCTGCACGCACCACGCCCCGCTCACCAGCACCGACAACGCACCGCACGCCCAGCCCGGCCTGATCCGCCGGACAGCCCCTAGCGTCACGCCTTCACCAGACCTTTCGTACGGCCGCCGAGCGCGAGATAGACGTCCTCCAGGCTCGGCGTGGCCAGGGTGAAGTCGTCCAGGGCGGCGAACGCCTCGCCGCCGGTGACGGCGGCCACCGCGGCCCGCGCCTCGTCCGGGGCGAGCCGCAGCGACCAGTGCCGTCCGGTCTCCTCGGCGAAGGCGCGCAGCGCGGCGACCTCGGGCACGTCGAGCGGGGCCCGCTCGCGCCACACGAGTTCGAGCCGCACCTCACCGGCGACCTCGTCCTTGAGCCCCGCGGGGGTGTCGCAGGCGATGACCCGGCCGGTCTCCAGTACGGCGACGCGGTCCAGGACCGTCTCGGCCTCGATGACGTTGTGGGTGACGAGCAGCACGGTGGTGCCGTGCCGCGCGCGGCGCCGGTCCACGGCGGCCCACACCGCGCGGCGTGCGACGGGGTCCATACCGGTGGTGGGCTCGTCGAGCACCAACAGGGGCCGCTCCCCCACCAGCGCGGTGGCGAAGCAGGCGAGCCGCCGCTGTCCGCCGGAGAGTTTCTTCAGGGGGCGTCCGGCGATGTCGCCGAGCCCCAGCTCGTCGATGACCATGTCCCGCTCGGACCGGGCGCGCCGGGTGTCGAGGCCGCGCAGCCGTCCGGTGGTCTCGGCGGCCAGGGCCACCGTGAGTTCGTCGAGCGCGGTCGTCTCCTGACCGAGGTAGGCGAGGAGGCGGGCGGCCCGCTCCGGGTGGCGCACGATGTCGTGCCCGAGGATCTCGACGCGTCCTGCGTCGGGCCGCATCAGGCCGGTGAGCTGGCGTACGAGGGTGGACTTCCCGGCGCCGTTGGGCCCGAGCAGTCCGAAGACCTCCCCGCGCCGGACGTCGAGGGTCACACCATCGGTGGCCCGCACCTCGGGCGTCGCGGGCACCCCGCGCCTGCCGCGCGTCGCGGGATAGGTCTTGACCAGGTCACGCACGAGGCACACGGTGTCATCACCGTGTGCCGAAGATCCTGTGGGTCCTGTGCGTGTATCCACGAGGGACGAGCCTACGGGTTCCGGGAGCCGAAAGTTCCCGCGGGGGGCCGCCTCAGGGAGCCCCAGGCAGGCCGTGGGGCCTGCCCCGCCCCCGGGTCACTCCCCGGCGGGGGCGGGCTCCGCCGCCGTACGGACATCGATCTCGCGCCAGAACCCGGCCCGGATCGCATAGCGGTCGTGCTCGTCGATCTGGTCGTCCTTGTGGGCGAGCAGCCCGAAGCGCGCGGCGTAGCGGAGCAGTTCGCCGTCGACGCGGTGCGGGATGCGCGGGTACATGGTTGACAGCTTCTGCAGCCCGGCGGGGTCTCCGAGCCGGGCCATCCAGCGGCGGGCGAACACCTGCCCGACCTCGTACGGGTCGCCGCCGACGGTGGTGATGTCCTCCTCACGGTCCGCCCAGCGCTGCTCGGCCGTGGTCAGCTGGGCCAGGGTGGGCAGCGCGGCGATGTCGGCGGGGTCCGGGGCCGGGCCCGGGCGCTCGACCCAGCCCTTCTCGGACGACCAGCGCAGGGTGGCGTTGGCCGGCTGCTGGGGGGTGGGCTGCGGGGCGGCGTGCGGAGCGGGGCTGCGCAGGGCGGCCAGGTCCTTGGGGGTGGGTACGCCCTTGGACGCGGGGCGGTCGGTTCCGTCGTGCGCGGCGCCGTCGTGCTCGGTTCCGTCATGCTCGGCGCGTGTGGTGTGGCCGGTATGCCCCGTGTGCGCGGTGTGCCCGGTGTGCGCCGCGCCGTTCGGTGCCGCGTGGCGTTCCTCGGGGGCGCGCTCGGCGGCGGCCAGCGCGGACTCGGGCAGCGGCGCAGAGAGGATCGCGGCGATCTCCGGGCGGGTCGCGGGCTGCGGCGCGCAGGCGCCGGTGAGTTCCTTGGCCCGTACCGCCTTGGTGATCCAGGCCCGGTCGAGCACCCGGCGTTCGTCGGCCTCGGCGACCAGGTCCTCGGACTGGTTGTAGTCGCCGTCGGCGGCCTGTACGGCCCAGAGGTGGACGGCGACGCCGTGTTCCTTGGCGGACATCAGGCCGGGCAGCAGATCGCCGTCGCCGGTCACCAGGACCACGTCGGAGCAGGCACGGTTACGGGCCAGCTCGGTGAGCTCGGCGTGCATCGCGGCGTCCACGCCCTTCTGCGCCCACCGTCCGTCGCTGCGGGTGAGCGCGCCCAGCCGTACGGTCACCCGGGACATCACCCGGAGCCTGCGGTGCTCGGGCTGGGGGACCCGGTCGGGCGCGCCGTCGAACCAGTAGATCCGCAGCAGTGGCTGAGCGGTGTCCGACTCGGCGCGCTCCCGCAGCCCCTGGATGAGCGCCGCGTGGTCGACGGTGATCCGTGACCGTGAGGGTTCCCCGGCGAGAAGACTCGCGGCGGCGCCCAGCAGATAGCCGGCGTCCACCAGGACGACGCAGCGGTCCATGCGTTCCACCCTCTTTCCCTGGGGCTCTGACGAATTTCACGCGTCGGGAGCGGGTTTCCTTCGGGTTACCTTCGAGTCTGCCCGACGGCGCGAGGGTTAACGGCCGGAACTGGATCTTCGGCGTGGCGTAACGGTGAATCGCTCTCCGTCGGGCCTTATTACGCACGGTAATTCTCTGAAATGCGCGCTTTGTCGACCTGTGTGAATCTGGTGCAGGCCCTGGCCCCTAGTTCCCCCTCAGGAGGCAGTCACCATGGCCAAGCAAAAGCACCGCAAGAAGGGTGGCGATTCGCATCGCTTCGCGCAGCAGCACGAGCAGCGCGGCGCGGAGCAGGCCCAGCCCTCGGCATCCGACGCGCCGTCCGAACCCCGCACCAGGACCGGCGACTTCGGGGAGCACAGCAAGAAGTCGAAGAAGTTCGGCCATAACTGAGACGGGCCGCGCCGCGGTCACCGTCGCCCGCTATGCAGTCACCATGCGTCGAGGGGCGCGTCCACACCGGACGCGCCCCTCGACGCTTGACACCGTCAGCCCGCCAGGCAGGACGGGCCGAGCAGCACCTTGAGGTCACCGAAGAGCGCCGGGTCCGGTTGCACCCGGTGCCGGTCGAGCCGGAGCACCGTGGTCTTCCGGGCGCCCAGGAGCTTGATCCGCACCTCGGAGTTGCCCTTGTGGTGGCCGAGGACCTCGCCGAGCCTGCTGACCATCGGCGGGGTGACCTTGACCGCCGGAATGGTGATGATCACCGGCGCGTTGGTGCCCGCGTTCGACAGGTCCGGGACCTGGAGTTCCATGGCGACCAGGCGGGGGACGTCCTCGCGCTTGTCGAGGCGGCCCTTGACGAAGACGACGGCGTCCTCGACGAGTTGGGTGGACACCAGTTGATAGGTGGCCGGGAAGAACATGCACTCGATGGAGCCCGCCAGGTCCTCGACGGTGGCGATGGCCCAGGCGTTCCCCTGCTTGGTCATCTTGCGCTGGAGGCCGGAGATGATGCCGCCGATGGTGACCACCGAGCCGTCGGAGTAGTCACCGCCGGTGAGCTGTCCGATCCCGGCGTCGGCCTTGTCGGACAGGACGTGCTCCAGGCCGAACAGCGGGTGGTCGGAGACGTAGAGGCCGAGCATCTCGCGTTCCTGGGCGAGCAGATAGCTCTTGTCCCACTCGTCGTCGGAGAACACCACGTCGAGTCCGAAGCCGGGTTCGTCGGCCGCCTCGTCACCCATGCCGCCGAAGAGGTCGAACTGCCCCTCGGCCTCCTTGCGCTTGACCTGCACCACATTGTCGATCATGGGCTCGTACTGGGCGGTGAGGCCCTTACGGGTGTGCCCCATGGTGTCGAACGCGCCCGCCTTGATGAGCGATTCGGTGGTGCGCTTGTTGCAGGCGGCGGCCTCGACCTTGTCGAGGTAGTCGGGGAAGGAACCGTACTTGCCCTTGGCCTTGCGGCTGCGGATGATCGACTCGACGACGTTGGTACCGACGTTACGGACCGCGGAGAGGCCGAAGAGGATCACGTCGTCGCCCTGCGCGGCGAAGTTCTGCTCGGACTCGTTCACATTGGGCGGCAGGACCTTGATGCCCATACGGCGGCATTCGTTGAGGTACACGGCCGACTTGTCCTTGTCGTCCTTGACCGAGGTGAGCAGCGCGGCCATGTACTCCGCCGGGTAGTTCGCCTTCAGATAGGCGGTCCAGTAGGTGACCAGGCCGTACGCGGAGGAGTGCGCCTTGTTGAAGGCGTATCCGGCGAACGGCACCAGGACGTCCCACAGGGCCTGGATCGCCTCGTCCGAGTAGCCGTTCTTGCGGGCGCCCGCCTGGAAGATGCCGAAGTTCTTCGCCAGTTCCTCGGGCTTCTTCTTGCCCATCACGCGGCGCAGGATGTCGGCCTCGCCGAGTGAGTAGCCCGCGATGATCTGGGCGGCCTTCTGCACCTGCTCCTGGTACACGATCAGGCCGTAGGTGAGGCCGAGGACCTCCTTGAGGGGCTCCTCCAGCTCCTTGTGGATCGGCGTGATCTCCTGGGCGCCGTTCTTGCGGAGCGCGTAGTTGGTGTGCGAGTCCATGCCCATCGGGCCGGGACGGTAGAGGGCCGAGACGGCGGAGATGTCCTCGAAGTTGTCGGGCTTCATCAGCCGCAGCAGCGAGCGCATCGGGCCGCCGTCGAACTGGAAGACACCGAGCGTGTCGCCGCGGCAGAGCATCTCGTACGTCTTGGGGTCGTCGAGCGGGAGCGAGAGCATCTCCAGGTCGACGCCCTTGTTGGCCCGCACCATCTTGACGGCGTCGTCCATGATGGTGAGGTTGCGCAGGCCCAGGAAGTCCATCTTCAGCAGGCCGAGCGACTCACACTGCGGGTAGTCCCACTGCGTGATGGTCACGCCGTCGGTGTGCCGCACCCAGACCGGCGCGTGGTCGGTGATGGTCTCGCTGGACATGATCACGCCCGCCGCGTGCACACCCATCTGCCGGACCAGGCCCTCGACGCCCTTGGCGGTGTCGATGACCTTCTTCACGTCTGGTTCGTTCTCGTACATCGCCCGGATCTCGCCCGCCTCGCTGTACCGCGGGTGGGTCGGGTCGGTGATGCCGTTGAGGTCGATGCCCTTGCCCAGGACGTCGGCGGGCATCGCCTTGGTGAGCCGGTCGCCCATCGCGTACGGGTAGCCGAGGACGCGCGCGGAGTCCTTGATCGCGTTCTTGGCCTTGATCTTGCCGTAGGTGCCGATCATGGCGACCTTGTCGGCGCCGTACTTCTCCGTCACATACCGGATCACCTCGACGCGCCTGCGCTCGTCGAAGTCGATGTCGACATCGGGCATCGAGACGCGCTCGGGGTTGAGGAACCGCTCGAAGATCAGTCCGTGGGTGATCGGGTCGAGGTCGGTGATGCCCATCGCGTACGCCACGATCGAACCGGCCGCGGAACCACGGCCCGGGCCCACCGCGATGCCGTTGTTCTTGGCCCACATGATGAAGTCGGCGACGACCAGGAAGTACCCGGGGAACCCCATCTGGATGATGATGTCCATCTCGTACTCGGCCTGCTTCTGGCGGTCGTCCGGGACGCCGCCCGGGTAGCGGCGCTCCATGCCGCGGCGGACCTCCTCCTGGAACCACGTGACCTCGGTGAAGCCGTCCGGGATGTCGAACTTCGGCATCAGGTCGCGCTTCTCGAACATCCCGGAGGTGTCGACCTGCTCGGCGACCAGCAGAGTGTTGCGGCAGCCCTCCTGCCAGGCGTCCGAGGAGTCGATGGCGTACATCTCGTCCGTGGACTTCAGGTAGTACCCGGTGCCGTCGAAGCGGAAGCGGTCCGGGTCGGAGAGGTTCTTGCCGGTCTGGATGCACAGCAGCGCGTCATGGGCGGTCGACTCGTGCGCGTACGTGTAGTGCGAGTCGTTGGTGACCAGCGGCGGGATGCCCAGCTCTTTGCCGATCTTCAGCAGGTCGTCGCGGACCCGGCGCTCGATCTCGATGCCGTGGTCCATCAGCTCCAGGAAGTACTTGTCCTTGCCGAAGATGTCCTGGTACTCGGCCGCCGCCTTGCGCGCCTCCTCGTACTGCCCGAGGCGCAGCCGGGTCTGCAGCTCACCGGAGGGGCAGCCGGTGGAGGCGATGAGGCCCTCGGACCACTGGGAGATGGTCTCCTTGTCCATTCGCGGCCACTTCTGCAGCCAGCCCTCGGCGTACGCGTCCGATGAGAGCTTGAAGAGGTTGTGCAGGCCGGTGCTGTTGTGTGCCCAGATCGTCTTGTGGGTGTAGCCACCGGAACCCGAGACGTCGTCCCGCTTCTGGTGCGGCTGACCCCACTGGATCTTGCGCTTGGTGCGCCGCGACTCGGGCGCCACATACGCCTCGATGCCGATGATCGGCGTGACCCCCGCGTCCTTCGCCGTATGGAAGAAGTCGTACGCCCCGTGCAGGTTGCCGTGGTCGGACATGGCGATATGCGACATGCCCATCTCATTGCAGGCCTTGAACATGTCCTTGAGCCGCGCGGCACCGTCCAGCAGCGAGTACTGGGTGTGGACGTGCAGGTGCGTGAAGGGCGGCTTGGTCACGACGGAGGCCTCCGGGAAAGCTCGCGGCGGGTGGGGGAAACAGCTTCGAAGTCTACGGGGGGCCACTGACACTCCGCGGGCACTCACCGCCGCCGTCGCACGTTCACCGGGGCAGAACACCCGTCCGTGAGGTACCGCGTCAGGCCGCCGCAGGCCCGAGCCCCGCCCCAACCCCAGCCCGCACCAGGAGGCACCCCGCGATGTCGCTCTCGCAGCTCACCGCCCAGCAACGCGGTGAGCAGATCCTCGCCGCGTTCAGCGCCACCTTCGGCGAGCTCCTGGCGAGTGACCCAGACGCCGTCCGGGCCAGGTTCCGCAAGATGGCGGCCTCCCCCTTCGCCTTCTACCGTGGCGCGGCCTGCCTGTTCTACCGCGAGCTGGACCGCGAGCGGCACGGCGGCCCGTATCTGGACGACCGCACAGCGCGGCTGTGGATCCATGGCGATCTGCACGCGGAGAGCTACGGCAGTTATCTGGACAGCCAGGGCCGACTGATCTTCCATGCCCAGGGCTTCGACGAGGCCTTCGTCGGCCCGTTCACCTGGGATCTGCGCCGCTTCGCGGCCTCGGTCGCCCTCATCGGATACGAGAAGGCGCTCAGCGACGAGCAGATCACCGAGCTGGTACGGGACTACGCCACCGCCTACCGCGAGCGCGTCCACGACCTCGCGACCGGCGCCAAGACCGACGAGGTGCCGCCGTTCTCGCTGGACACCGCCGAGGGCCCGGTGCTCGACGTGCTGCGTACGGCGCGCTCCCGCAGCCGGGTCGCCCTGCTCGACTCGATGACGGAGATCCGGGAGCACGAGCGCCGCTTCGCGCCCGGCGCGGACGCCATCGAGCTGGACGCGGCGACGCGGTACAAGGTGCTCGCCGCCTTCGACGGCTATCTGGAGACGCTTCCCGAGTCCAGCCTGACCCGCCCGGACTCGTACCGCGTCAAGGACGTGGTGGGCCGCCGTGGCAGCGGCGTAGCGATCGGCGGCAGCGGCAGCGGCTTCGCGGAGCGGCCCTCGTACGACATCCTGCTGGAAGGACACAGCGACGCCTTCGAGAACGACGTCGTGATCTCCCTGCGGCAGGCCCGCACCCCGGCCGTCGCGCAGCACATCACGGACCCCGCGATCCGCGCCCACTTCGCACACGAGGGCCACCGTGCGGTGGCGGCGCAGCGCGCCCTCCAGGCGCACCCCGACCCCTGGCTGGGCTGGACCGAGCTGGACGGCGCGGGCCAGCTGGTCGCCGAGATCTCGCCGTACGCCGTGCGCCTGGACTGGTCGGTGATCGACGACATCGAGCGCATCTCCGCACTGGTGCGGGACCTGGGCCGGGCCACCGCCGCCCTGCACGCGGTCGCGGACGACGAGGAGGCGCACTCGGACCTGGTGCCGTTCCGCGCGGAGCGCGCGATCGACGCGGCGATCGCGGCCGACGAGGACTCCTTCGCCGGGCACCTGGTGGAGTTCGCGCACCGCTATGGGGCGCGGACCCGCGAGGACCACCAGATCTTCGTCGACCTGTTCCGTAACGACCGGATTCCGGGCCTTTAGGGCCCCCTCTGGTGGGAGCTCACAGCGCCCCTTGAGGAGGTGCTTACCTACCGACATGGCACACTCTGCGTCGATGGACGACATCTCGGGAACGCAGCTGCGGGTGCTGCGGGCGGCGCTCTTCACGGCCCTGGTCGTGACGCTGTCCGCCGCGTCCCATGTGCTGCTGTCCCAGGCACCGCTCCCGCTGACCACCGTCGCCGCGGTGGCCGCCGGGGTCTTCGTCCTCGCGTATCTGCTGGCCGGGCGCGAGCGAGGCTACTGGCGGATCGCCGCCCTGCTGATCCCACTGGAGCTGGCCGCCGACACGGTCTTCACCACCGGCCAGCACGTCTGTTACGGCGCGGCGGGCGGTCCCGTCGCCGGACCGCTGCGCGCGCTCGGTCTCGACGTGCTGTGCGGCGGCGGTGAGGTGGGCGCCTCGCTGGCCCAGGTGACCGGCGGGCAGCGCCCCGCCGCCGAGCTCCTGGCGAGCGCCGATCCCGCCACCGCCTGGCTGCTGCTCGGCGCGCACCTGGGCGTCGGGCTGCTCGCCGCGGGCTGGCTGCGGCACGGCGAGAGCGCGCTCACCCAGCTGGTGCGCGCGGTGGGGGCCTTCGCCTTCCGCCCGCTGCTGATCGCGTTCGCGGTCGTCCTGGCCCCCCGCGCGGCGACCCGCCGCACACCGCGCCCCGCGCCCCGTACGCCGAGCGCGCCCATACGGCTGCTGACCCACTCCGTCGGACGGCGTGGACCGCCGTGCTCCGCCCTCGCCTGAGCGAGCCCGAGAGCACGGCCATCCCCCATCGACATCCACGTCACAGACGAAGCACGGAGTACTCCACCATGAGCAAGCGCAACAGCCAGGCGGCGAAGCAGGCGGCACGCGAGCGGCTGCGCGCCGAGCGCGAGCGCCAGGCCAAGAAGGACAAGATGCGGCGCCAGTTGGTCGTCGCGGCCTCGGTCGTCGGTGTCCTCGCGGTCGCCGGAGGCATCGGCTACGCGATCGTGCAGGCCAACAAGCCCACCTACTGGGAAGAGGCCAAGAACAACGAGCTGGTCTCGCCCGCGGGCGCCACGGGCAAGGACGGCACCACGGTCGTCCTGGGCGAGAAGGACGCCAAGAAGACCCTGGAGCTGTACGAGGACGCCCGCTGCCCGGTCTGCGCCACCTTCGAGCAGACGGCGGGGGAACAGATGCACAAGGACGTCAAGGACGGGAAGTACAAGGTCCAGTTCATCGGCGCCACCTTCCTCGACAACGGCCTCGGCGGCGAAGGCTCCAAGAACGCGCTCAGCGCCCTGGGCGCCGCCCTCAACGTGAGCCAGGACGCGTTCTTCGACTTCAAGGCCGCGCTCTACTCCAAGGAGAACCACCCCGAGGAGAGCGACGACAAGTTCAAGGACGACGCGTACCTGCTCAAGATCGCCAACGAGGTCCCCGCGCTCAAGGACAACAGCGCGTTCCAGAAGGACGTCGAGGACGGCACCTTCGACAAGTGGGCGCTGAACATGTCGGACAAGTTCAGCAAGAGCGACGTCCAGGGCACTCCCACCCTCAAGATGGACGGCGAGAAGCTGGAGACCCCGCAGAGCCTGGAACAGTACAAGAGCACGATCGACGCGGCGCTCAAGAAGTAGCCCACGGAGGCAGCTTGAGAGAAGGGCGGGCGAACTCACTTCTGTCGCCCGCCCTTTCACCTGCACTACCGATCAGTAATATGATCGGCCGTGACCAGTAGACTCCACACAACTCCCAGCCGCCGCACGGTCGTCAAGGCCGCCGCGGCGACCGCGGCCACCGCCTCGCTGGTGGCCGCCCCACTCGCCCACTCCGCCGAAGCCGCACAAGGCCCGGCCTTCCTGCACGGCGCCGCCTCCGGCGATCCGCTCCCCGACGGTGTCCTGCTGTGGACCCGGATCACTCCCACCCCCGACGCGGTACCCGGCTCCGGCAAGGGCCCCGACGTCACGGTGGACTGGGAGATAGCCGAGGACAAGTCCTTCACCAAGGTGGTGGCCCGCGGCTCGACCACCGCGAAGGCCGCCTCCGACCACACCGTCAAGGCTGATGTACGGGGCCTCAGCCCGGCGACCGACTACTACTTCCGCTTCCGGGCCGGTGACACGCACTCGCCTATCGCCCGCACCCGCACGACACCGGCGCACGACGCCGCCACGGACGGAGTCCGCTTCGGCGTGGTCTCCTGCTCGAACTGGGAGGCCGGGTACTTCTCCGCGTACCGGCACCTGGCGGCCCGCGCCGACCTGGACGCGGTCCTGCACCTGGGCGACTACCTCTACGAGTACGAGACCGGCGGCTACCCGGAGCCGGAGGACGTCGTACGGGAGCACGAGCCGCGGCACGAGATCATCACGCTCGCCGACTACCGCGCCCGGCACGGCCAGTACAAGACCGACCCCGACCTGATGGCCCTGCACGCCCGCCACCCGGTCGTCGCGATCTGGGACGACCACGAGCTGGCCAACGACGCCTGGTCCGGCGGGGCCGAGAACCACACCCCCGGGACCGAGGGCGACTGGGCCGCGCGGATGGCCGCCGCCAAGCAGGCCTACTTCGAGTGGATGCCGGTGCGCACCGCCACGGAGGGCACGGTCTTCCGCCGCATCCGGTACGGCAAGCTGGCCGATCTTCATCTCCTGGACCTGCGGTCGTTCCGTTCCGAACAGGCCAAGGTCGGCAGCGGCGACGTGGACTCACCCGAGCGTTCGATCGCGGGCCGCGCTCAGCTCAACTGGCTGAAGCAGGGCATGAGCACGTCCTCGGCGCAGTGGAAGCTGGTCGGCACCTCGGTGATGATCTCGCCGTTGGCCTTCGGCTCGCTGCCCGCGTACGTACTCAAGCCGCTGGCCAAGCTGCTGGGGTTGCCCACCCAGGGCCTGGCCGTCAACACCGACCAGTGGGACGGGTACACCGCCGACCGCGAGGAACTCCTGGCGCACCTGGAGCAGAACGCCATCCGGGACACCGTCTTCCTGAGCGGCGACATCCACATGGCCTGGGCCAACGACCTGCCGGTGAAGGCCGCGACCTATCCGCTGTCGCGGTCAGCGGCGACGGAGTTCGTGGTCACCTCGGTGACCTCGGACAACCTGGACGAGATCCTGGGTGTACCGCCGCACACCGTCTCACTCGCCGCGTCGACGGCGATCAAGGCGGCCAACCGCCATGTGAAGTGGCTGGACATGGACTCGCACGGCTACGGCGTCCTGGACGTCACCCCGGCGCACGCGCAGATGGACTACTACGTCCTGTCCGACCGGACCGATCCCGGCGCGACCGCCGAGTGGGCGCGCTCGTACCGGACGCGCACCGGAACGCAGCGCATGGAGCGCGTCCACCAGCCGGTGCACTAGCCACGAACCGGTCAACCGGCGGATCCACCTATCAATTTTGGCCATGATCGCGCCTGTTACCGAGAGATCACGCCACCGGGGCGCGTGGTGTTCGTTCGCGGCACCAATGCGGACACACCACCCGCCCTGGTGGCCTTCTGCGTTTCAGCCATCTTTCAAACACTGATTGATGCCTCAAATTTTCTCCCCGTTGGCCCGATTCACCTCACGTTTGATTGGGCCTGATCGTTCCTCCCTCACATCTGACATGGGCACGTAATCTCGCCGCGGCGGTGAGGAAATCCCTCCCCGACCGCGTCCGCGAGGAGTCACTATGCGCCACTTTGCCCGCATATCCCCACGTCTGGGCAGACGCTTGTTCGGCACGGCAATCATGGCCGGAACCCTGGCACTTGCCGCCCCGCTGTCCGCCCCCACGGGACACGCGAGCGCCGCACCCGCCAGCAGTGCCGCCCACGCCGATGACGCGTGCGACGACGAGGGCGTCTCCTCCGCCCGTAAGGCGAAGCCCAGTCGCGACGGCCACGACGGCCACGTCGACCACGCGAACGAGCCCAACGACATCACCGCGGCCAAGGCCAAGGCGATGAACGCCGACCTGAAGAAAAAGCTCGACAAGGCGCGTTCGAGCAACCGAGCGTTCGACGTCTCCGCCGCCACGACCGTCACGATCCCGGTCTACTTCCATGTGATCCACGACGGCACCAACGGCAAGCTCACCTCGACCGACATCAGCAAGCAGCTGGCCGTCCTGAACGAGGGTTTCGGCGGCCAGGGCGACGGCAACGCCGACTCCGGCTTCCAGTTCTCGCTGGAGGCGACCACCTACACCGACAACGCCTCCTGGTACAACGGCCTCGCGTACGGCTCCACCGAGGAGAAGGAGATGAAGTCCACGCTGCGTCAGGGCGGCCCCGACGCGCTGAACTTCTACACCGCCGACCTCGGCGACGGCCTGCTCGGCTGGGCCACCTTCCCCGACTCCTACGAGCGCAGCCCGGAGATGGACGGCGTGGTCGTCCTGGACACCTCGCTGCCCGGCGGCACCGCGGGCAACTACAACGAGGGCGACACCGGCACCCACGAGGTGGGCCACTGGATGGGCCTCTACCACACCTTCCAGGGCGGCTGTAACGGCAAGGGCGACTACGTGAGCGACACCGCCCCCGAGAAGAGCCCCGCGTACGAGTGCCCCGAGGGCCGGGACAGCTGCAAGCGCAAGGCGGGCGTCGACCCGATCCACAACTTCATGGATTACACCTACGACGCCTGCATGTACCAGTTCACCGCGGGCCAGGCCCAGCGGATGCAGGACCACTGGACGGCCTACCGCGGGAGCTGACGCGCGCCCCCCGGCCACGACCCTCTACCCTGCCTGGAGTACGCGGGCAGGGTAGAGGGATTTGAGGGATCGGGGAACGTGAGCACACCCGGCGAGATCATCGACGGGCGGTTCGAGCTGCTGCGGCGGCTCGGCAGCGGTGGCATGGGGACGGTGTGGCGGGCTCGCGACACCGTGCTGCACCGCGAGGTCGCCCTGAAGGAAGTCCGGCCACCGGACCCGGCGTTGACCGCCGACGTGCGCGCCGGGCTCGGAGAGCGGGTGTTGCGCGAGGCCAGATCGCTGGCCCGGCTCAACCACCCCCATGTGGTGACGATCCATCACATCGTCGAGGCGGGCGAGGGCGTTGAGCATCCGTGGCTGGTGATGGAGCTCCTGCCCGGGCACAACCTCCAGGACCGGCTCGGCCAGGGACCGCTGCCACCGGTGGACGCGGCCAGGATGGGCCGTCAGGTGCTGTCCGCGCTCCGCGCGGCGCACGCGGCGGGCATCCACCACCGCGACGTCAAGCCCGCCAACATCATGCTCCGCGACGACGGTTCGGCCGTCCTCACCGACTTCGGCATCGCCGCCCTCCAGGGCTCCGCCTCGCTCACCGCGACCGGCGACCTGATCGGCTCGCCCGAGTACATCGCCCCTGAGCGCATCCGTGGCGTCGACACCGACCCGGCATCCGACCTCTGGTCGCTCGGCCTGGTGCTGTACGTGGCCGTGGAGGGCGTCAGCCCGCTGCGCCGCGCCACCACGCTCGCCACGCTCGCGGCGGTCCTGGATGAGCCGGTGCCGCCGCCGGTACGTTCCGGGCCGCTCGCCCCGGTGTTGAGTGCCCTGCTGGTACGGGACCCGGCGGCCCGGCCCGACGCCGAACGGCTGGACACGATGCTGGCCCAGGTCGATTCGGGTGGGCAGGCGCAGGAGCCATGGGCGCAGCCGACCCAGACCGCGTACGCTCCCCCGCCGCCCCCGCCACCGCCCCCGACCCAGCTGGACAGCCCGCGCCCCACCGCGTCCGGGGCCCCGACGCCCGGGCCGACGGCGCCTCATCCGCATCCGCACCCCGGGCCCCGTAGCCGTACGCCCGTGATCGTCGCGGCGATCGCGGTGGCCGTCGCCGTGGTGGCCGCGACAGCGGTGGTGTTCGCGCTGCGCGGGGGCGCCGATGACCAGGCAGGGGACGACAAGGGCGGCGACCGGACGAGCTCACCCACGGCCCCGACCAGGGAAGCCACCGCCTCCACCTCGACGGTCACTCAGGGGCCCGCCCCAGAACCCACCAAGGCCCCGGATCCCACCAAGGACCCCGACCCGGACCCGACCACCCAAGCACCCCCACCCGCCGAGCAGGTGGCCGACACCTGGGTCGCCCAACTCGCTTCCGTCGACCAGAGCAAGGGCCCCGGCGCGCGCGAGAAGGCCATCACGGCACTGCGCGCCAAGGGCATCGACGGCGTGCGGTACCTCGACAGCGGCGACTACGCCTCACTGCGGCCGGGCTACTGGATGCTCTACCGCCCCGGCTTCGGCGACGGGAACGCCGCGATCGACTGGTGCCGCGGCCAGGGCCTCGGCACCAACAACCAGTGCGTCGGCCGGTACATCAGCCACAGCGCCGCCGACCGCCAGTACGTCTGCGACCCGGCGGCCCCGGTAGCCAGGGGCTGCACCCGCACCTAGCACCCGAGCCCCTACCTGGACAGGACCGACAGGACCACAGGACCGACAGGACCTAGTCCAGCGAGTCCAGGAACCCGAGCGCCAGCCGCCAGGTCTCCTCGGCCGCCTCCGCGTCGTAGTCCGGCAGGTCCGGGTCGGTGTAGACGTGTCCGGCGCCCCGGTAGCGGTAGACCTCGACGTCGGCTCCAGCCCGCCGCATCCGCAGGTACCAGGCGTTCAGCCAGTCGTCCGGCTCGAACGGGTCCGGGTCGGCGACATGCAACTGCACCGGCAGCTCGTCGACCGCCGCGTCCTCGGCGATGTCCGACGTACCGTGCAGCAACAGCAGCCCGCGGGCCTTCTCGTCGCCCAGGGCGAGGTTCTGCGCGAGTGAACCGCCGAGCGAGAACCCGGCGTAGACCAGACCGGCGTCCGAGTGCGGCGCAGCGGCCAGCACGGCGCGCTTGAGCAGCTCGTCCGAACCGATCTCGTCCTTGATCTTCATGCCCTCCTCGACGGTCTGGGCGCTCCGCCCGTCATACAGGTCGGGAACGTGCACCTCGTGACCGGCCGCGCGCAGTCGCTCGGCCGCCGCGTGCACGCCAGGCCGCAGGCCGTAGGCGGAGTGGAAGAGCATGATGTTCATGCGCCCATGGTGCCAGCTACGGTCGGTCCCATGGAAAACGTGTTGCGCCCACTGATCGTCTTCGGTGGCTCACTGGTCGTCACTCTGGTACTCGGCTGGCTGGTGGACCGCCTGCTGATCCGGGCCGACGGCCGGCACCCGGAAACGCCCTTGTGGGATCTGCTGCGCCGCTGCCGTCTCCCGCTTCAGGTGGTCGTGCTGACCGCGCTGCTCCGGGGAACGTACCGGCAGACCAAATGGGAGTTGATACAGGATCACAAGGCCGGGATCGGCCAGAGCCTCACCCTCGTCCTGATCGCCGCGAGCGCCTGGCTGGTGATCCGGATCGCCTCCGCGGCGGTCGAGTCCACCTACGCCAGATACGCCGCCACCCAGAGCCGCGATCCGGCCCGGGTCCGCCGGGTCAGGACCCAGGTGACCCTGATCATGCGGATCGTCACCGCGGTGGTCGGCGTGGTCGCGGCGGCCGCGATGCTGCTCACCATCCCGGGGATGCGGACGCTCGGCACCTCGATGCTGGCGTCGGCGGGCATCATCGGCATCGTCGCCGGTGTCGCCGCCCAGTCCACCCTGGGGAACCTCTTCGCCGGATTCCAGATCGCGTTCGGCGACATGGTGCGGATCGGGGACACCGTGGTGGTGGACGGCGAGTGGGGCACGATCGACGAGGTCACGCTGACGTTCCTGTCGGTACGCACCTGGGACGAGCGGCGGATCACGATGCCGGTGTCGTACTTCACCAGCAAGCCTTTTGAGAACTGGTCACGCGGTGGCCCCCAGATCACGGGCTCGGTCTTCTTCCACCTGGACCACAACGCGCCCGTGCACGAGATGCGGGAGAAGCTGCACGCCGTCCTGCGCGACTGCCCGGCGTGGGACGGCCGCGCCTGGAGCCTGGCCGTCACGGACACCACGCCGAGCACGATGGAGGTCCGCGCGGTGGCCACGGCGAAGGATCCGGACGACATCTGGACGGTACGGGTGACGGTCCGCGAACAACTCATCGCTTGGCTCGCCGAGCACCACCCGTACGCCCTCCCCCGCATCGCCACCTCCCCCGCGGCCGTGCCCCCGGCCGACTACCACCCGGAGCACCCCGCGCCAGAGCCCCCGCTCACCGGCAGGGGCTAGGGCGGGACGCGCGTACGGGTCGCGTCCGGCTCGCGTACGGGTCGCGTACGGGTGGCGTACGGCTACTGACGTAGCTTTCCGCGGACCCAGACCCCGGCCTGCTTCAGCACCGACGTGCCGGTCCAGGTGGTGTCCCTGTCGCAGGTGCCGGTCTTGAAGACGGCTCCGGAGCGGTGGTCGTCGGAGTAGTTCCAGTTGACCCAGGAGATCTTCTTGCTCCGCATCAGGTCGAGGTAGCGCTGCGACATCGCGAAGTCGTTGGCGCCCTCGCCCGCGTAGTTCTGCGTACCGAACTCCGTGACGAACACGGGCAGTCGGCTCGACGCCCGGTCAAGGGCCGCCAGGTACGCCCCACGGTGCGAGGCCGCGTAGAAGTGGAAGGTGTACATGATGTTGCTGGCCCGCACCGGGTTGTTGACCACCTCCCACTCGCCGCCGCCCTCCGAGACGCCGAACGAGGACCAGGCCCGGGTGCCGACGAGCACCACGGCGTCCGGGTCCTCGGCCCTGATCACCGGGATGATCTCCTCGGCGTAGGACTTGATGCGTGACCAGCTGACGCCGGAGGGCTCGTTGGCGATCTCGTAGAGCACGCCCGGGTTGTCGCGGTACGTGCGGGCCATCTCGCGGAAGAAGGTCTTGGCGCGGCCGGTGTTGTAGTGCGGGTCACCGGGGCTGAGCATGTGCCAGTCGATGATCGCGTACATCCCGCGGCGGTGCGCCTGGTCGACGAACCGCTGGGCGCGGGCGGTGAATTTCGCCGGGTCGGTCGCGTAGCCGCCTTCCTGGACGTAGGTCGAGACGCGCAGGACGTCCGCCCGCCAGTCGTAGGCGAGCGCGTCGAGGGACTTGTCGGTGACGCAGTGCGGATACCACTGGGTGCCGTGGGTGCTCATACCGGTGAGCTGGACGGGCCGCCCGTTCGCGCCGCAGAGCTGAGTGCCGCAGACCTTGAGGCGGCCGTGGGGGGTGGTGGGGGAACTGCTGGAGGAGCTGCTGGGTGAGGTGTGGGAGGAGCTGCCGTGTGCGGGTCCCGCCAGGGCTAGGGGGGCGACCATCAGAAGCCCTATAAGCATGGACATGACAGTACTGTGCTGACGTCTCATCGCTGACTCCGTGGGGGGAGGTGGGGGGATGGACCTGGGTGAAAGTTAGGGTTGTTTCCGGTTAGCGTCAAGACTGACTGGAAACTTTCCTAACTATCTTTGGGCGCACCCCGCCAGGGTCAAGAGAGCCGCAGGACGTCAGAGAGCGCGGCGCATCGCCTGGTGCGGGATGCCCGCCTCCTGGAACTCCGGGCCGTACGCCTCGTACCCCAGGCGCGTGTAGAAGCCGAGCGCCGACGTCTGCGCGTACAACACGACCTCGGCGCAGCCACGACGGGCCGCCTCGGTCTCGATGGCCCGCACCAGGGCGACCCCCACGCCGAGGCCGCGCGCGGACTCCAGCACCGCGAGCCGCCCCAGCTTGCCGGTCTCGGGCCCGTACCCCTCGGGGCCGACGAGCAGCCGCCCGGCGCCCAGCGGGCCGTCCTGGCCTACGGCGACCACATGGGCGGTGCTCGCGTCGCTGTCGTACGCGTCGTACTCCAGCTCTTCGGGCACCCGCTGCTCGACGACGAAGACCGCCTTACGGACCGTGAAGCACGCCTCGCGGTCGGCGGGCGAATCGACGACCCGGACCTCGTACGACGGCTGGGTCACCCGTAGGTCTCCTCGGCGATCGCGTCCAGCGCCTCCCGCAGGTCCGCGGGGTAGCCGCTCTCGAACTCGACCCACTGGCCGTCGGCGGGGTGCTCGAAGCCGAGCCGTACGGCGTGCAGCCACTGCCGGGTCAGGCCGAGCCGCTTGGCCAGCGTCGGGTCGGCGCCGTAGGTGAGGTCGCCGACACACGGGTGGCGGTGGGCGGCCATGTGCACGCGGATCTGGTGGGTACGGCCGGTCTCCAGCTTCACGTCGAGCAGGGACGCCGCGCGGTAGGCCTCGATCAGGTCGTAGTGGGTGACCGATGGCTTGCCCTCGGCGGTCACGGCCCACTTGTAGTCGTGCTGCGGGTGGCGTCCGATCGGGGCGTCGATGGTGCCGCTCATCGGGTCCGGGTGGCCCTGCACCAGCGTGTGGTACTTCTTCTCGGGCACGCGCTCCTTGAACTGCCGCTTGAGCGAGGTGTACGCCCGCTCCGACTTGGCGACCACCATCAGGCCCGACGTGCCCACGTCGAGTCGGTGCACGATGCCCTGGCGCTCGGCGGCGCCCGAGGTCGAGATGCGGTATCCGGCGGCCGCGAGGCCACCGATCACCGTGGTGCCGCTCCAGCCGGGGCTCGGATGCGCGGCGACGCCGACCGGCTTGACGATCACCACGATGTCGTCGTCGTCGTGCACGATCTCCATGCCCTCGACCGGCTCCGCGACGATCTGCACCGGGGGCGCCGCCTGCGGCAGCTCCACCTCAAGCCAGGCCCCGCCGTGCACGCGCTCGGACTTGCCGACCGCGGCCCCGTCGACCAGCACCTTTCCCGTCGCTGCCAGCTCGGCGGCCTTCGTACGAGAGAAGCCGAACATGCGGGAGATGGCGGCGTCGACGCGCTCGCCCTCCAGGCCGTCGGGCACGGGCAGGGACCGGTTCTCGGGAAGGGTGCTCACCTGACGAGTATGCCGGACGCGCAAGGTGTTCTCGTACGCCAGTCCTCTGCGTCAGTTACGTCAGTCCTTGTGGACCGTGCCGTCCGGGTCCAGGCCGCGGAACGACAGGATCACGATCAGGATGCCACCGCACACGATCGCCGAGTCCGCCAGGTTGAAGACGGCGAAGCCCTTGGGTGCGATGAAATCGACGACAGCGCCCTCGAAGACACCGGGCGCCCGGAAGATCCGGTCGGTGAGGTTGCCCAGCGCGCCGCCGAGCAGCAGGCCGAGCGCGATCGCCCACGGCAGGCTGTACAGCTTGCGGGCCAGTCGGATGATCACCACGATCACCGCCGCCGCGATCACCGTGAAGATCACCGTGAAGGCCTCGCCGAAGCCGAAGGCGGCGCCCGCGTTCCGGATCGCCTCGAACCGCAGCCAGTCGCCGATCACCTCGATCGGCTCGTGGTGCTCCAGCTTGGTGACCACCAGGATCTTGCTGCCGAGGTCCAGCAGGTACGCGAACAGGGCCACGCCGAGCAGCACGGCGATCCGCCGGTGTCCCTTCGGCGCGGACGGCTCCGACGGCTCCGCGCCTGCCGCCTCAGGGATGTCCGGCGTACTGATGATGCGCTCCGCCTCTGCCACGTAAATCCCTCAACCTCGATACCCGACTGAGGATGAGGGTACGACACACACGTAAGGTCACCGAGACTCAGGAGCGCGGTCAGGAGCGCCGTTCCTGCTTCTGCTTGCACTCCACACACAGGGTCGCGCTCGGGAAGGCCTGGATGCGTGCCTTGCCGATCGGCTTGCCGCAGTGCTCGCAGAGGCCGTACGTACCCGCGTCAAGCCGTCCGATGGCCCGCTCGATCTGCTGGAGCATGTCGCGGGCGTTGGCCGCGAGCGCCAGCTCGTGCTCACGCGTGATGTTCTTGGTGCCGGTGTCGGCCTGGTCGTCGCCCGCGCCGTCTCCCGAGTCCCGCATCAGACGCGCCAGCGCCTCCTCGGCGCTGCCGATCTCGGTACGCAGCCGCTCCGCCTCGTCGATCAGCCCGGTTCGGGCCTCGGCGACCTCCTCGGGGGTCCAGGGGTCTTCGCCTGGACGGACCGCGAGCTCGCCCGGCTCGGTCGCCGCGGCCCGCGCCTTGGGCACGCCACCGGTCTCCTTGTCCGCCGCCGTCGCCGTACCCGGAGTCTTCTTCGCAACCACCGATTTGGCTCCCGTCTCCTCCGCGGCCCGCGCCGCGACCTCGGTCCCGGACGCGGCCGTCTTCCTGGCAGCACCCTTCTTCCCCGAACCCGCACCCTTCTCCCGAGCCGACGCCCCCCTGGCCGTGCTCTCTTTCGCCGCGCCCGTCTTGGTGGCCGCCGTCTGAGACGCGGCGGCCTTCGTCGGAGCCGCCTTCTCCGCGGTCGCCTTCTTACTCGCCACGGCCTTGGCTGGGGCCTTCTCGGCCGCGCTCTTCTTAGCCGCGACTTTCTTGGTCGTAGCCTTCTTGGTCGTCGCCTTCTTCGCCGCCGTCGCCTTCGCCGTGGCCTTCGGGGTCGCGGTTTTCTTCGCCGTCGCCTTCTTCGCCGTGCTCTTCCTCGGCGCGGCGGCCGCCTGCTCCGCCGCCGCCTGCCCGGTCGCCGTTGTCTTCCGAACCGCCGCGGTCGACCTCGACGAGGTCTTCTTCGCCGCGGCCGTGGTCTTCTTGCCGCCCACGTCCTTGGCCGAGGCACCACTGGAACCTGAGCCGGAACCGGAACCGGTGGAACCGGTCGATCTGGCGGACGCCGAACTGTGTCCGGCGGTCTTTTTCGCCACCATGGCCGCGGCCCCTTCACAAATTGTGATCTTGCACGCGAATCGTGCTGGGACGATAAGTCGACTCCAGGCTCGCGGCAACGGGGCACGCCGCCCGATTCGCCCGCCCACAGGTACCGCACAACGGGCCTGCATCCGTTGTGCCCAGCTCCCCGCCCGGTAATCCGCCAGGAACCGCGAGCCCAGGTCCGCCGGGCCACGTATGCCCATTCGGGTCACCGAACGCAGCCCGGCCGCCCTCACCCAGCGCGGGAAAACCGGTCGGCCGACGCGCGCTAAGCCCCGTACACTGGGCGGAGCGAACAGGCATGGATGGGGACGAGTAGCGTCCGTACGCAGCCCAGAGCGACCCGGGGACGGTGTGAGCCCGGGGGCGAGCGCGGAGGTGAAGATCACCCCGGAGCCGCCGGAAGAACGCCACGGCAGTCAGCCCACGGCCAGTAGACCCGGCATCGCGACCCCAATGAGGGGGCTCACCGGCACACCCGCGCCGGCGGGCCAAGGAGGGTGGTACCGCGGGAGCGCGCCGTACGGCGACCGGCTCTCGTCCCTCCGACGGAAGGCAGCAGCCCGTCGGAGGAATACGCGAATGACGACGCCGCAGTACCGCCAGGTGCCCGCCCAGGTCGACCTGCCCGCCCTCGAGCACGCCGTGCTCGACTTCTGGGACGAGCAGAAGATCTTCGCCAAGAGCCTGGAGCAGTCCGAAGGCCGCCCGGAGTGGGTGTTCTACGAGGGACCGCCCACCGCGAACGGCATGCCCGGCGCCCACCACATCGAGGCCCGCGTCTTCAAGGACGTCTTCCCCCGCTTCCGCACCATGCGCGGCTACCACGTAGCCCGTAAGGCGGGCTGGGACTGTCACGGCCTGCCGGTCGAGCTCGCCGTGGAGAAGGAGCTCGGCTTCAACGGCAAGAAGGACATCGAGGCGTACGGCATCGCCGCGTTCAACGACAAGTGCCGTGAGTCCGTGACCCGGCACACCGACGCCTTCGCTGAGCTCACGACCCGTATGGGCTACTGGACCGACCTCGACGGCGCCTACCGGACGATGAACCCCGAGTACATCGAATCCGTCTGGTGGTCGCTGAAGGAGATCTTCAACAAGGGCCTGCTGGTCCAGGACCACCGCGTCGCCCCCTGGTGCCCGCGCTGCGGCACCGGCCTCTCCGACCACGAGCTGGCCCAGGGCTACGAGACGGTCGTCGACCCCTCGGTCTTCGTCCGCTTCCCGCTCACCTCGGGCCCCCTCGCGGGCGAGGCCGCCCTGCTGGTCTGGACGACCACCCCCTGGACGCTGGTCTCCAACACCGCCGTCGCCGCGCACCCCGAAGTCACCTACGTCGTCGCCACCGACGGCACCGAGAAGATCGTCGTCGCCGAACCGCTGGTCGAGAAGGCGCTCGGCGAGGGCTGGGAGACCACCGGGCAGAGCTTCACCGGCGCCGAGATGGAGCGCTGGAGCTACCAGCGGCCGTTCGAACTGGTCCCCTTCGAGGCCGAGGCGCACTTCGTCGTCAACGCCGAGTACGTGACCACCGAGGACGGCACCGGTCTGGTCCACCAGGCCCCCGCCTTCGGTGAGGACGACCTCAAGGTCTGCCGGGCGTACGGCATGCCCGTGGTGAACCCGGTCCGCCCCGACGGCACCTTCGACGATGACGTTCCCATGGTCGGCGGCGTCTTCTTCAAGAAGGCCGACGAACAGCTGACCGCGGACCTCGACGCGCGCGGCCTGCTCTTCCGCCACACGCCGTACGAGCACAGCTACCCGCACTGCTGGCGCTGCCACACCGCGCTGCTCTACTACGCGCAGCCGTCCTGGTACATCCGCACCACAGCGGTCAAGGACCGGCTCCTTGAGGAGAACGAGCGGACCAACTGGTTCCCCGAGTCGGTCAAGCACGGCCGCTTCGGCGACTGGCTCAACAACAACATCGACTGGGCGCTGTCCCGCAACCGCTACTGGGGCACCCCGCTGCCCATCTGGCGCTGCGAGGAGGACCACCTCACCTGCGTCGGCTCCCGCGCCGAGCTGAGCGAGCTCACCGGCACCGACCAGTCCGCGCTCGACCCGCACCGCCCCTACATCGACGACGTCACCTTCGACTGCCCGCAGTGCTCGTCGACCGCGACGCGCGTGCCCGAGGTCATCGACGCCTGGTACGACTCGGGCTCGATGCCGTTCGCGCAGTGGGGCTACCCGCACCAGAACAAGGAGCTCTTCGAGAGCCGCTACCCGGCGCAGTTCATCTCGGAGGCCATCGACCAGACGCGTGGGTGGTTCTACACGCTGATGGCGGTCGGCACGCTCGTCTTCGACAAGTCGAGTTACGAGAACGTCGTCTGCCTCGGCCACATCCTGGCCGAGGACGGCCGCAAGATGTCCAAGCACCTGGGCAACACCCTGCAGCCGGTCCCGTTGATGGACCGGCACGGCGCCGACGCGGTCCGCTGGTTCATGGCGGCGGGCGGCTCCCCGTGGTCGGCCCGGCGCGTCGGGCACGGCACCATCCAGGAGGTCGTCCGCAAGACCCTGCTGACGTACTGGAACACGGTCGCCTTCCAGGCCCTGTACGCCCGTACGTCGACCTGGGCGCCGAGCGCGGCCGACCCAGCCCCGGCCGAGCGCCCGCTGCTCGACCGCTGGGTGCTCAGCGAGCTGAACGCCCTGGTCGAGCAGACCACCGAGGCCCTGGAGGCGTACGACACCCAGCGCGCGGGCAAGCTGCTCTCCGGCTTTGTCGACAACCTCTCCAACTGGTACGTCCGCCGCTCCCGTCGCCGCTTCTGGCAGGGCGACAAGGCGGCCCTGCGCACCCTGCACGAGGCCGTCGAGACGGTCACCCGGCTGATGGCCCCGCTCACCCCGTTCATCACCGAGCGGGTCTGGCAGGACCTGGTCGTGCCGGTCAGCCCGGACGCCCCGGAGTCGGTCCACCTGTCGAGCTGGCCGGTGGCCGACCCGTCGCTGATCGACCCGGAGCTCTCCCAGCAGATGGCGCTGGTACGGCGGCTGGTCGAGCTGGGGCGTGCGACGCGCGCCGAGTCGGGCGTCAAGACCCGCCAGCCGCTGTCCCGCGCGCTGGTCGGGGCGAGTGGCTTCGAGGCGCTCGGCGCGGAGCTCCGGGCGCAGATCGCCGAGGAGCTGAACGTCTCCTCGCTGGCCTCGCTCTCCGAGGTGGGCGGCTCGCTGGTCGACACCACCGCCAAGGCCAACTTCCGGGCCCTGGGCAAGCGTTTCGGCAAGGGCGTCCAGGCGGTGGCCAAGGCCGTCGCGAACGCCGACGCGGCGGCGCTGTCGCTCGCGCTGCGCGCGGGAACGGCGTCGGTCGAGGTCGACGGTGAGACGGTGACCCTCGCTCCGGACGAGGTGATCATCACGGAGACCCCGCGCGAGGGCTGGTCGGTGGCCTCGGACTCGGGCGCCACGGTCGCCCTCGACCTGGAGATCACCGAGGAGCTGCGCCGCGCGGGCCTGGCCCGGGACGCGATCCGGCTGATCCAGGAGGCCCGTAAGAACAGCGGCCTGGACGTCGCGGACCGCATCGCGGTGCGGTGGTCGGCCACCGAGGAGGCGACCGCGGCCGCGCTCGCCGAGCACGCCGGTCTGATCTCCGACGAGGTACTCGCCCTGGACTTCGCCACCGGCGAGGGCGACGACAGCTACGGAGAGCCGTTCACGGACGCGCCGCTCGGGCTCACCTTCCGCCTCCGCAAGGCCGAGGCGCGGTAGCCGTAGCCCGTAGCACCTCCTTTCGGTCACGCCGAAGGCCCGCGCCACCCGATCAGGTCGATCGGGCCGGCGCGGGCCTTCGGCGTTGTGTGCGTGGGCGCAGATGTACGTCAAGCAAAGGTGTACGCCAAGCAAAAAGGCCGGGCCCGGAACAAGGAGTTCCGGGCCCGGCCCTGAGCGCCGACGCTACACGCGCGCTGTCCGCGCGGGTGGGGTCAGTTGTCGTCCTCGTCGATGAGGAAGCCGCGCATCGGCGACGGAGCCTGCTGCATCGGCTGCGGGGCCTGCGGCCGCACCGGCGCCATCGGCTGGGTCATCGCCGGAGCCATCTGCTGCTGGCTGCCGTACGAGTTGCCGCCGCCGGAGGTACCTCCGTGGCCGCCCATGGACTGGTTACCCCCCATGGACTGGTTACCGCCCATGGACTGGTTGCCGCCCATCGTGTGGCCGCCCATCGAGGGTGCACCGGCACCGGCCGGAGCCATCGAGGAGGACGACGGCAGCGACGCGGCCGCCGGCTGACGCGGCGGGGCCAGCGAGTCGTCGGCCTGGGTCTCCAGCTGACGCAGCTGGCTCTCCAGGTACGACTTCAGGCGGGTGCGGTACTCGCGCTCGAAGCCACGCAGGTCCTCGACCTTGCGCTCCAGCGTGGCGCGGGCGGACTCCAGGGAGCCCATCGCGACGCGGTGCTTTTCCTGCGCGTCCCGCTCCAGGGCGTCAGCCTTGGCGCGCGCGTCACGCTCGAGGCCTTCGGCACGCGAACGGGCCTCGCCCACGATCTTGTTGGCCTCGGAACGGGCCTCAGCGATCGCCTGGTCGGCGGTCTGCTGCGCCAGCGAGAGCACGCGCGCGGCACTGTCGCCACCGGGGCCCTGGCCGGGCTGCGGCAGCTGCGGGCCGCCGTGCTGCTGCATGCCGCCCTGCATCGGGCCGCCCTGCTGCATGGGGCCACCCTGCTGCTGCATCGGGCCGCCCTGCATGGGGCCGCCCTGCTGCTGCATGGGACCGCCCTGCATCGGGCCGCCCTGACCCTGCTGCTGGCCACCAGGGCCCGGAGGCAGCTGCGGCGCACCGCCGGGCAGCTGGGGCGGGCCGCCCATCGGGTGCTGCTGCGGCTGAACCGGCTGCGGGCCCGATATTGCGGCGGGCACCGGGGCGCCTGGCCGCTGGTCCTGCTGCTGCTGTTCGGGCGGCTTGCGCATCCCGCCCTGTTGCTGGTTCTGCGCGGCGGCACGGGTCGCGGCGGCCAGCTTGGCGCGCAGGTCCTCGTTCTCGCGGAGCAGTCGGGTCAGCTCGGACTCGACCTCGTCGAGGAAGGCATCAACCTCGTCCTCGTCATAGCCTTCTCGGAGGCGGACGGTTGTGAACTGCTTGTTCCGCACGTCCTCGGGGGTCAACGGCATCTCTTCACCTCAACGTAGTCATCGGCACTCGGCAAGACCGTATCGTCCACAGTCACCTCGGAAGTCCGCTTACGACGGAGATCAGGATGTAGACGATGATCAGCAGTACGAAGAAGGACAGGTCTAGCGCCACGCCCCCGAGACGCAGCGGCGGGATGAACCGCCGCAGAAGCTTGAGTGGTGGATCAGTGACCGTGTAGGTGGCCTCAAGAACGACCACCATCGTCTTGCCTGGCTGCCATGAGCGGGCGAACTGAAAGACGTAGTCCATGACCAACCGGAAAATCAGGACAATCAGGAAACACATCAGCGCGATGTAGAGCACTTCCCAGACAACGCCCATGACTCGCGCTTCCCTCTCCCCTGCCTCAAACTCTGTTGATCCGGTACTGCGTCTCAGCTCTGGTTGAAGAACCCGCCCTCTGCGATACGGGCCTTGTCCTCCGCCGTGACATCGACGTTAGCAGGCGACAACAGGAACACCTTCTGCGTCACCCGCTCAATGCTGCCATGCAGTCCGAAGACCAGACCGGCGGCAAAGTCGACAAGTCGCTTCGCATCCGTGTCATCCATCTCCGTGAGATTCATGATCACCGGAGTGCCCTCACGGAAGTGTTCCCCGATGGTACGGGCCTCGTTGTACGTCCGGGGGTGCAATGTGGTGATGCGGTAGGGCTCCCGCTCGGACACGACCTTGGGCATGATCACCGGTGCGTTCTTCTCCAGGCTGTGACGTTCGGGTGTGATGGATGCCACGGGGGCGATACGTGCGGGACGTCCGGTTTCCGCCGGAAGCGGAATCGGGTCGCGGGGCGCTGGCGTGTGCACCTTACGTACCGGTTCGTCCTGCGACAGCTGCTGGTGTGACGGCTCGTGCCGTCGGCGGTCCCGCTCGGGCTCCGGGTCCAGCTCAGGCTCGAACTCGTCGTCGGGGTCGAAGCCCCGGCCGTCGTAACCGTCGTCCTCCACGAGGCCGAGGTAGACCGCCATCTTGCGCATCGCGCCGGCCATACTCTGAGTCCTCCGCTCTGTGGGATTCGCCTGCCACCAAGTGCCCGCGATCCACTGGATATCCCCGCCTATCAGCGGAAATGACCATATTTTCTGCTGTGGTCCGACTTGCTTGGCGACGTTACCCGAGCCTGGGTCGGACTCCGAGTACCGCACTGCCGACGCGCACATGTGTCGCCCCGGCCGCCACGGCCTGTTCGAGGTCCGCACTCATCCCTGCTGAGACCATGTTCGCAGCCGGGTGGGCCGCGCGCAGGTGGGTTGAGAATTCCATTAGCTGCTCAAACGCCGCCTGTTGGCGCCCCGCGTACGGTCCGGTGAGCGGGGCGACCGTCATCAGACCGTCGAGCCGCAGTCCCGGGGCCTCGTCCACGAGCCGGGCCAACTCCTCGATTCCGTCGGGTGCCACGCCCGCGCGCGCACCCCGGCCGCCCACTTCCGCGTCCAGGGCGACCTGCACCAGGCACCCCACTTCGCGCTCGGCCGCGACCGCCGCGGCGGAGAGAGCGGAGACCAGCTTGGGGCGGTCGACCGACTGCACCAATCCGGCATAACCCACCACGGAACGCACTTTGTTGGTCTGCAACTGGCCGACGAAGTGCCAGGTGAGTGGCAGATCCGCGCACTCTCTGGCCTTGGGGGCGGCGTCCTGGTCACGGTTCTCGGCGACGTCGCGCACCCCGAGTTCCGAGAGAATCCGCACATCGCTCGCCGGGTAGGTCTTGGTGACCACGATCAGGGTCACCTCTTCCCGCTTGCGCCCCGCCGCCGCACACGCGGTCGCGATGCGCTCCTCTACTTTCGCCAGATTTCTGGCGAGTTCTGCCTTACGGTCCGTCATTCCCGATCAGTCCAGCCAGACATAGCCCGCGAGTCGACCGGTGGTCTGCTCGCGGCGGTACGAAAAGTGGTCAGCGGACTCCAGCGTGCAGACCGGCGACTGCCGCCGGTCGCGTACCCCGAGCCGGTCGAGCTGAGCGTGCACTCCCGCGGTCACATCGACCGCTGGCGTTCCCCAGCTCGTCTCGCTGTAGGCCGCGGGCTCCACCCCGGCCACCTCGGCTCGCATGGCCTCCGGCACTTCATAGCAGCGACCGCAGACCGCGGGTCCGGTACGGGCGATGATCCGGGACGGCTCGGCGCCCAGGTCCACCATCGCCTCGACGGCGGCGGGGACGACCCCGGCCACCAGGCCGGGCCGCCCCGCGTGCGCGGCACCCGCCACGCCCGCGACCGGGTCGGCCAGCAGAACGGGAGTGCAGTCCGCGGTGAGTACGGCGAGGGCGAGGCCACGTCGCGCGGTCACCACGGCGTCGACGGACGGAAGTTCGGCGTCCGCGGCCCAGGGTCCCGCCACGACCGCGACCTCGCGTCCGTGTACCTGGTTCATCCAGACGACCAGGGCCGGGTCGATTCCCAGTGACGCGGCGGCGCGTTCACGGTTGGTCCGCACCGCCGCCGGATCATCGCCGACCGCGCCGCCGAGGTTGAGTTCCTCGTACGGAACGGCGCTCACCCCGCCCCACCGGTCGGTGAAGGCGAAGTGGGCGCCGCTCGCGGTGTCGTGCGTGGCGGTCAAGGAGCTCGGTATCACTTCAGGAAGTCCGGAACGTCCAGTTCCTCGGCCTGGCTGTCCTGGTACGGGCGGGCCGGCGGAACCTGCGGCGGCGTGGCCTGCGTCGAGGGGAGCTCACTCACCGGCGCCGGCTCGGGGTCGGCCTCGGGAAGCGGCGCGTCGTCGCGCGCGGTCACGCTGCCGAGCGCCCCGTAGGACGGGCGTGCGTCGGCGGCTCGTACGGGTGCGGGCTCGTCCCTCTTGGTGGAGGTCGACCCGATGACGTTGTCCCGCTTGGACGGTGGCTGTCCGCCGTCGAACCCGGCGGCGATGACCGTCACCCGGACCTCGTCACCGAGTGCGTCGTCGATGACCGCGCCGAAGATGATGTTCGCCTCCGGGTGGGCGGCCTCGCTCACCAGCTGGGCGGCTTCGTTGATCTCGAAGAGGCCGAGGTCGCTCCCACCGGAGATGGAGAGCAGAACCCCGCGGGCGCCGTCGATGGACGCTTCGAGCAGCGGCGAGGAGATCGCCATCTCGGCCGCGGCCACGGCGCGGTCGTCGCCGCGCGCCGATCCGATGCCCATGAGCGCCGAACCGGCCTCGGACATGACCGACTTGACGTCGGCGAAGTCGAGGTTGATCAGACCGGGAGTGGTGATCAGGTCGGTGATGCCCTGCACACCCGACAGCAGTACCTGGTCCGCGGACTTGAACGCGTCAAGAACGCTGACCTGGCGGTCCGAGATGGACAGCAGCCGGTCGTTCGGGATCACGATGAGGGTGTCGACCTCTTCGCGGAGTTCCGCGATGCCGTCCTCGGCCTGGTTGGCGCGGCGGCGGCCCTCAAAGGTGAAGGGCCGGGTGACCACACCGATGGTCAGGGCGCCGAGCGAGCGGGCGATGTTGGCGACGACCGGGGCGCCGCCGGTGCCGGTACCGCCGCCTTCGCCGGCGGTGACGAAGACCATGTCGGCCCCCTTGAGGACCTCCTCGATCTCCTCGCGGTGGTCTTCGGCGGCCTTGCGGCCGACGCCCGGATTGGCTCCGGCGCCGAGTCCGCGGGTGAGTTCACGGCCGACGTCCAGTTTGACGTCGGCGTCGCTCATCAACAGAGCCTGGGCGTCGGTGTTGATAGCGATGAACTCGACGCCCTTGAGACCGACCTCGATCATCCGGTTGATGGCATTGACACCACCGCCGCCGACACCGATGACTTTGATGACTGCGAGGTAGTTCTGCGGTGCTGCCACGTCGAAGGCCTCTCGCCTCGAGTTACGTGTCGTCGCCGCGCTCTGTGAGCGCCGCGCCGACTGATGCCGATTGGGACGGTCCGAACGCCGACCCGAACCCTAACGCTGAAGTTTAGGGTTACCAGTGCGTCTGTTGCTGGGCTTCGTCTGACCCTTCCGAACAGGACACTAAGTCGACAAGTGGCGCACGTTCAACGAACACGCCGAACCTCCCGTTTTTCTTTTCACCCTATGTGATCAGCCGTTGCGCTGACCAACCAGGGTGCTGGTCAGCACGAATGTGCGTCAACTCCCTGATGCCGCAGGGGCGGTGGGGGCGGTGACGTCGAAGTGACGGGCCTTGGGCACGGCTTTCATCAGGGCGGTGAGGCTGGCCGCCTTCGCGGCGCCGTTCTCGCCGCTCCCCCAGGCGACGGTACGGCCCCCGGTCAACTCCAGCGAGATGGAGTCATATGAACGGACTTTGACGGTACGGATGTCACGGGCGACAGCGGCTGGCAGGTCACCGGTCACCCGCACCGCTTCCCGCACCAGCCGTCCGGTGCCAAACCGGTGCAGACTCGGAGAGCGCCCTGCCGCCAATTCCACGGCCGGGACCCCCTTGGGGGCACGCGCGACCGTGGCGAACCGCACTCCCTTGGCATCCACTTCGATGAACTCGCCGCCCCGGCGCAGCACCAGAACCGGCTCACGTTCCGTCACTTTCAGGCCGATTCCATCAGGCCAGGAACGCACCACGTCCACCGAGTCGATACGCGGCAGCTCGCGTCGCAGCCGGGCCTCGATCAGATCCGTGTCCACAGACATCAGCGGGGCCCCGACCGGGACCGCGGCGGCCTCCCGCACCTCCTCGGGCGTCAGCACCTGTGTGCCAGAGGTGCCCACCCGCTCAACCCGCAGCCACTGCGAACCGTAGAGCGCCCAGCCAGCGCCCCCGCCGAACAGGGCCAGCACGACGAGGAGGACGACGAGGGCACGCGGCGACGGCAGCCGCAGCCGCCGTCGCCGCGGGGGCCGGGGCGGGTGGGCCGGTTCGGTTTCCCGCTTGCGCGCACCGCGCTCGGCGGTGGTGGGTCCGGCCACGCTCCCCTGCCTTCTCACGCCCTGTGGCGTGCCGCAATCGCCTCGTACACCATGCCGACGAGGAGGTCGTCGGCGTCCCGGCGGCCGAACTCCGATGCGGCGCGGGACATCTCGTACAGCCGGTGCGGATCGGCGAGCACCGGCAGCACGTTGTGCTGCACCCACTCAGGGGTGAGCTCGGCGTCGTCGACCAGCAGTCCACCACCGGCCTTGACCACCGGCTGGGCGTTGAGCCGCTGTTCGCCGTTGCCGATGGGCAGCGGTACGTAGGCGGCCGGCAGCCCGACGGCGGAGAGTTCGGCGACGGTCATCGCGCCCGCGCGGCAGAGCATCATGTCGGCCGCGGCGTACGCGAAGTCCATCCGGTCCACGTACGGTACCGGGATGTAGGGCGGCATACCGGGCATGTTGTCCACGCGCGGCATCTCGTTCTTCGGGCCGACCGCGTGCAGGATCTGGATGCCCGAGCGCTGGAGGACCGGCGCCACCTGCTGGACGACCTCGTTCAGCCTGCGGGCGCCCTGTGAGCCGCCGGACACCAGCAGCGTCGGCAGGCCGGGGTCGAGGCCGAAGGCGGCGCGGGCCTCGGGGCGTACGGCCGCCCGGTCCAGGGTCGCGATCGTGCGGCGCAGCGGGATGCCGATGTACCGGGCGTCGCGCAGCTTGCTGTCGGGTGTGGAGACGGCGACCCCTGCCGCGTACCGGGAGCCGATCTTGTTGGCGAGGCCCGGGCGCGCGTTGGCCTCGTGGACGATGATCGGCACACCGAGCCGCTTGGCGGCCAGATAGCCCGGCAGCGCCACATAGCCGCCGAAGCCGACCACACAGTCCGCCTTGGTCCGCTCCAGGATCTGCTCGGCGGCCTTGATGGTGCCGCGCAGCCGTCCCGGGACGGTGATCAGCTCGGGGGTGGGCTTGCGGGGCAGCGGTACGGCGGGGATGAGCGCGAGTTCATAGCCGCGCTCAGGGACCAGCCGGGTCTCCAGGCCCTTCTCCGTACCGAGAGCCGTGATTCCCACGGTCGGGTCCTGCCTGCGCAGGGCGTCCGCGAGGGCGAGCGCTGGCTCGATGTGGCCGGCGGTCCCCCCGCCGGCGAGTACGACATGCACCGAATTTCACCGCTCTCCGGACGGTCGCGCCTTGACGCGCCGTCTCATCGTGTTCCATCTCACCGCTGCCCGCTTCTTTCCGGAGGCGGACGACCGCATGGCGAGCGCTGCTCGCGCCGCGGGTTCCTGACGCGCGAAGGCGATCAGCAGCCCGATGGCGAACATCGACGGCAGCAGAGCGGAACCCCCATAGGAGAACAGCGGGAGCGGGACACCGGCGATCGGCAACAGGCCGAGCACCGCACCGATGTTGACCACGGCCTGAGCCGTGAACCAGGTCGTCACACCTCCCGCGGCATACCTCACGAAGGGGTCCTCCGTGCGTCCGGCCACGCGGATACCCGCATAGCCTAGAGCCGCGAACAGGGCGAGTACCGACAGCGTCCCCGCCAGACCCAGCTCCTCGCCGGTGATGGCGAAAATGAAGTCGGTGTGCGGCTCGGGAAGTTGACCCCATTTTTCCACACTTGCACCAAGACCGGAACCAAAGAGTCCGCCGGAGGCCAGGGCGAAGATACCGTGCGCCGCCTGCCAGCACTGGTCGCCGGGTCCCGGGTCGGTGGCGAAGACGCAGGACAGCCGCCCCATACGGTTCGGGCTGGTGCGGACGAGGATGAAGGCGATCAGTCCGGCCACGGTCAGCACACCGGCGAAGAGCCGCGGCGGCGCCCCGGCGAACCAGAGCAGACCGAAGAGGATCGCCGTGAGGATCAGCGCGGTCCCCATGTCGCCGCCGAGCATGATCAGGCCGAGCAGCACGAACGCGACCGGAACCAGCGGCACCAGCAGGTGCTTCCACTGGTTCAGCAGCCGCTTGTCGCCCTTGCGGGCCAGCAGGTCAGCGCCCCACAGCACCAGAGCCAGCTTGCCGAACTCGCTGGGCTGGAGCTGGAAGGGGCCGCCCAGCTGGAGCCAGTTCTGGTTGCCGTTGATCTCCTGCCCTATCCCGGGCACCTGCACCAGCACCATCAGGAAGACCGTGACCGCGAGCAGCGGGTAGGTCAGCGCCCGGTGCAGCTTGACCGGCATCCGCATGGCGACCAGCAACAGTACGGTGCCGAGCGCGGCCGCGATGAACTGCTTGCGGAAGAAATACGAGGAGCTCAGGTTCAGTTGCAGGGCCTCGATCTGTGACGAGGAATACACCATCACCAGGCCGAGGACGAGCAGCAGCAGGCTGGACCCGAGAATCAGGTAGTACGCGGTCAGCGGCCGGTCCCAGGCCTTGCGCAGCCGGTGGTGCAGCTGCCGCACCGGGTTCTGGCGCGGTGGGCGCCGCGGGCGCGACGGGCGCGGTGCGCTCGCCGTACTGCCGCGCCCGCCTTGCCCGCCGCGGGGCGCGGGGCGTTTGGCCGCTGCCGACGATCTCACGGTCCCTCCCGAATGACCCGGCGCCCACGCCAGGCGCAGACGGCCCGCGTCAGGCGCTCGCGGACCCGAGTTCGCTTACTGCCTGGGCGAACGCCTCGCCGCGCTTGTTGTAGTTGACGAACATGTCCATCGAGGCACAGGCCGGGGCCATCAGCACGGTGTCCCCTGGACCGGCGAGCCGCGCGGCCTCCTGGACCGCCGCCGACATCGCCCCAGTGTCGGTCCGGTCGAGGTCCACCACCGGGACCTCGGGGGCGTGTCGCGCGAGGGCTTCGCGGATCAGCGCGCGGTCGGCGCCGATCAGCACCGCGCCGCGCAGCCGCTTCGCGGACTTCCGTACCAGCTCGTCGAAGGTCGCGCCCTTGGCGAGGCCACCGGCGATCCACACGATCGACTCGTACGCGGCCAAGGACGCCTCGGCCGCATGGGTGTTGGTGGCCTTGGAGTCGTCGACGTACGCGACTCCGGCCACGTCCGCGACGTGCTCGATGCGGTGGGCGTCCGGCCGGAAGTTCCGCAGTCCGTCGCGTACGGCGGCGGGCTCGACTCCGTAGGCGCGGGCGAGGGCCGCGGCCGCGAGGGCGTTGGCGATGTTGTGCGGGGCCGGCGGGTTGACGTCGGTGACCTCGGCGAGCTCCTGTGCCTGCTTCTGGCGGTCGGCGACGAAGGCGCGGTCGACCAGGATGCCGTCCACGACGCCCAGTTCGGAGGGGCCCGGAGTGCCGAGGGTGAACCCGATCGCACGGCAGCCCTCTTCGACGTCGGCCTCGCGGACCAGGTCCTCGGTGGCCGGGTCCGCGACGTTGTAGACGCAGGCGACCTGGTTGCCCGCGTAGATACGGCCCTTGTCCGCGGCGTACGCCTCCATGGAGCCGTGCCAGTCGAGGTGGTCGGGGGCGAGGTTGAGCACGGCCGCCGAGTGGGCGCGCAGCGAGGGCGCCCAGTGCAGCTGGTAGCTGGAGAGTTCGACGGCCAGGACGTCGTACGGCTCGCCCTCCCGTCGCCCACCACCACCCTCAACGGATCGCGCTTCGCGCACAGCCTTGTCTTCGAGCACCACGTCGATGATCGGGGTGCCGATGTTGCCGACGGCCAGGGTGCGCAGACCGGCCGCCGCCAGGATCGAGGCGAGCATCTGGGTGGTGGTGGTCTTGCCGTTGGTGCCGGTGATCGCGAGCCAGGGCGCGGCGGCAGGGCCCCGCAGCCGCCAGGCGATCTCGACATCGCCCACCACGTCCACGCCCGCCTCGGCGGCCGCGGCGAACAGGGGGCTCGACGGCGGCCAGCCGGGCGAGGTGACCACCAGGTCGGTGCCCTTGGGGAGCGTGTGCGCGTCCCCGAGGCGGACGCCGATGCCGTCGGCCTCCAGCGCGGCGGCCTTCGTACGGTGGGTGTCGCTGTCGGCGCCGTCGACGACGGTGACCGTGGCGCCGAGGCCGGCCAGGGCGCGGGCGGCGCTGATGCCGCTGACGCCCAGTCCGGCGACGGTGATCTGCTGGCCTGCCCAGGACGTCACTTGTCGGCCGCCCACCCTGCGTAGAAGAGACCGAGACCGACGATCACGCACATGCCCTGGATGATCCAGAAGCGGACCACGACCAGGACTTCGGACCACCCCTTGAGTTCGAAGTGGTGCTGGAGTGGCGCCATCCGGAAGACGCGCTTTCCGGTGAGCCGGAAGGAGCCGACCTGGATGACCACGGACATGGTGATCAGGACGAAGAGGCCGCCGAGCAGGGCGAGCAGCAGCTCGGTGCGGGAGGTGATGGCGAGTCCGGCGAGCGCGCCGCCGAGTGCGAGGGAGCCGGTGTCACCCATGAAGATCTTGGCGGGCGAGGTGTTCCACCACAGGAAGCCGAAGCAGGCGCCCATCAGGGCCGAGGCGACGATCGCGAGGTCGAGTGGGTCGCGTACCTCGAAGCAGGCCGCCGGGTTGGTGAGGGTCGTGGCGTTGGCGCAGGACTCCTGGTACTGCCAGACGCCGATGAACGTATAGGCGCCGAAGACCATCACGGAGGCGCCGGTGGCCAGTCCGTCTAGGCCGTCGGTGAGGTTCACACCGTTCGACATCGCCAGGATCATGAACAGCGCCCAGATCACGAACAGCACCGGGCCGATCGTCCAGCCGAAGTCGGTGACGAAGGAGAGCTTGGTGGAGGCCGGGGTGTTGCCGCGGCTGTCCGCGAACTGCAGCGCGAGTACCGCGAAGGTGATGCCGACGATCAGCTGTCCGGACATCTTCGCCTTGGCCCGCAGGCCGAGCGAACGCCGTTTGATGATCTTGATGTAGTCGTCCAGGAAGCCGACCAGACCCATGCCCGCCATCAGGAAGAGCACCAGCAGGCCGGAGTACGTGGTCGACTCGCCGGTGATCAGCTTGGTGGCGAAGTACGCGATGATTGTCGCCAGGATGAAGGCGATACCACCCATCGTCGGCGTACCGCGCTTGCTGGCGTGCTCACGCGGGCCGTCGTCCCGGATGTACTGGCCGTAGCCCTTCTTGGCCAGCAGTTTGATCAGCAGCGGGGTGCCGACCAGGGTCAGGAAAAGCCCGATCACACCCGAGAAGAGGATCTGCTTCATCGGCCGGAGACCTGCCCCTCAGCGCCGGACGTGCTCTCGAGCAACGCGGCGGCGACCCGCTCCAGGCCCACCGACCTGGAAGCCTTCACGAGTACGACGTCCCCTGGACGCAGTTCACCGCGCAGTAGGTCGACAGCCGCCTGTGTGTCGGACACGTACACCGACTCCTCACCCCACGAACCCTCGTTGTATGCGCCCAGTTGCAGCCAGGACGCTTCCCTGCCCCCGACCGCGACGAGCTTGCTCACATTGAGCCGGACGGCCAGCCGCCCGACGGCGTCGTGCTCGGCGAGCGCCTCGTCACCGAGCTCGGCCATCTCTCCGAGCACCGCCCACGTACGGCGTCCCTTGCCCATGGCCACGAGCGCGCGCAGCGCGGCTCGCATCGACTCGGGGTTCGCGTTGTAGGCGTCGTTGACGACCGTCACACCGTCTGGGCGCTCGGTGACCTCCATCCGCCAACGGGACAGGTTTCCCGCTTCGGAGAGCGCCACGGCGATCTCGTCCACGGACATGTCCAGCTCATGGGCGACGGCGGCCGCGGCAAGCGCGTTCGACACGTGGTGCTCACCGTACAGGCGCAAGGTCACGGCGCTACACCCGGAGGGTGTGTGCAGCGTGAAGGTCGGACGTCCCTGCTCGGTGAGGCGGACGTTCTCGGCGCGTACGTCGGCGTCGTCGGCCTCTCCGAAGAGGAGCACCCGGGCCTTGGTCCGGGTGGCCATGGCGCGTACGAGCGGGTCGTCCGCGTTCAATACGGCGACGCCGTCGGCCGGGAGGGACTCGACCAGCTCGCCCTTGGCCTCGGCGATCTGCTCGCGGCCGCCGAACTCGCCGATGTGGGCGGTGCCGACGTTGAGTACGACGCCGATGCTGGGCGGGGTCAGGCCCGTGAGGTAACGGATGTGGCCGACGCCGCGGGCGCCCATCTCCAGAACCAGGTGCCGGGTGTCCTCGGTGGCACACAGCGCGGTGATCGGCAGGCCGATCTCGTTGTTGAGGGAGCCAGGGGTCCACACGGTGGGGGCCTTGCGCTCCAGGAGTTGGGCGATCAGGTCCTTGGTGGAGGTCTTGCCGGCCGATCCGGTGAGCGCGACCAGGGTGGTGCCCAGGCGGGCGACGACGGCTCGGGCCAGGGCGCCGAGTGCCTCGGTGACGTCGGGCACCACGATCGCGGGTACCCCGACGGGCCGGGTGGCCAGCACCGCGGCGGCCCCGGACGCGATGGCGCGCTCGGCGTAGTCGTGGCCGTCCACCTGTGCGCCCGCGAAGGCGGCGAACAGTCCGTCGGGTTCGACCCGTCGGGAGTCGATCACCACGGATCCGGTAACCAGGCGGCCGGTGTCCGGTATGTCGTGCGGCTGCCCGCCGACGAGGGAGGCGATCTCGGCGAGGGAGAGGGCGATCACAGCTTCATCCCCGGTTGTTCTCGGTGGCCTTGCGGCGGGCCTGGATGGCTTCGCGCAGCACGTCGCGGTCGTCGAAGGGGCGGACAACCCCGTTGATGTCCTGGCCCTGTTCATGGCCCTTGCCCGCCACCAGCACCGTGTCGCCGGGCTGGGCGCGGGCGACGGCCGAGGCGATGGCGGCGGCCCGGTCCTCGAAGACCTGGACGTCGCCGCGTTCGTGGACCGGCACCTCGGCGGCACCGGCGATCATCGTGGCGAGGATCGACAGCGGGTCCTCGGAGCGCGGATTGTCCGAGGTCAGTACGGCGGTGTCGGCCAGCCGTGCGGCGGCGGCACCCATCGGCATGCGTTTGGTCTGGTCGCGGTCGCCGCCACAGCCGAGCACGATGTGCACCTTGCCCTCGGTGACCTTGCGCAGGGCGCGCAGCACGGATTCGACGGCGTCGGTCTTGTGCGCGTAGTCGACGACGGCGAGGTACGGCTGCCCCGCGTCGACCCGCTCCAGGCGTCCTGGCACGCCGGGGACGGCGGCGATCCCGTCGGCGGCGGTCTGCGGGTCGATCCCGGCGGCGGCCAGCGAGACGATCGCGGCGAGCGTGTTGGCGACGTTGAAGGGACCGGCCAGCGGGGACTTCGCGGTGATCCGCTCGCCCTTCGGGCCAAGCACCGTGAAGGTGCTGTCCATCGGTCCGACCTCGACGGCGTCGGCGCGCCAGTCGGCGTCCGGGTGGCCTTCGGCGGAGAAGCTGACGACCGGCACGGTCGCCTCCTTCAGCAGCCTGCGCCCGTACTCGTCATCGAGGTTGATGACCCCGAGCCGGGACCGCTTCGGGGTGAAGAGCTGTGCCTTCGCCTGGAAGTAGTCCTCCATGTCGGAGTGGAACTCCATGTGCTCCGGGCTGAGGTTGTTGAAGACGGCGACGTCGAAGACGCAACCGTCCACCCGGCCGAGCACCAGGGCATGGCTGGACACCTCCATCGCCACCGAGTCGACGCCACGCTCGCGCATCACCGCGAACAGCGCCTGCAGGTCGGTGGCCTCCGGGGTGGTGCGCTCCGACTTGATGCGCTCGTCCCCGATGCGCATCTCGACGGTGCCGATCAGGCCGGTGGCGCGGCCCGCGGCCTGTAGGCCGCCCTCGATGAGGTACGCCGTGGTGGTCTTGCCTGAGGTTCCGGTGATGCCGATCTGGAGCAGGTCCCGGCCCGGATGCCCGTAGATGGTCGCGGCGAGTTCGCCCATCCGGCCACGGGGGTCGCCCACCACCAGGACCGGCAGTCCGGTCACGGCGGCGCGGTCGATTCCGGCCGGGTCGGTGAGGATCGCGGCCGCGTCGAGGTCGGCGGCCTGCGCGGCGAAGTCGGCGCCGTGGAAGCGGGCACCGGGCAGGGCGGCGTAGATATCACCGGGGCGCACCGCACGGGAGTCGTGGGTGATGCCGGTGACCTCCGCCGATCCCGGGGCGTCGACGCCCAGCTCCTCGGCGAGGTCCGCGAGGCTGCGCGCGGCGACCTGGTCCGGCCTGGGCGGTCCCGGGTACGTCACGGGAGCGTCCTTCTGGGTGGTTTGCGACTGATCAGCGTGGGGCACGGCGGTGAGCGTACCCGGCGGGGCGTGCGGGGGGCGAAATGGGAGCCCGCCTTCGGCGTCCGGCTGGATCGTCGCGGGGTCCGCGGTGGGTCCTGGCGTCGTCGGGGATGCCGGGGGCGGGGTGGGGTTCCCGGGTTGCGGGGTGATCGTCGTCACGGCAGTGCGAGCTCAGTCTTCCGGATCGAAGGTGACCGGCAGGCCGGGGGCCTTGCTGCCGGAGGGGGCGACCTGCAGGGTCTTCAGCGCGAACTCCATCACCTGCTGGTAGATGGGGGCGCAGATCTGGCCACCGAAGTAGTTGCCCTTGGTCGGGTTCTGGACGGCGCAGTAGACGGCGATCCGCGGCTTGTCGGCGGGGGCGAACCCGGCGAAGGACGAGGTGTAGCCCTTGTACCGGCCGGTCTTGGGGTCTACCCGGTTGGACGTACCGGTCTTGCCCGCGACCCGGTAGCCCGGGATCTTCGCCTTGCTGCCGGTGCCCTGGTCGTCGTCCACGACGGACTGCAGCATCTTGGACAGGGTCCGCGCGGTCTTCTTGCTCACCGCCCGGGTCTGTTTCGGCTCGGGCGCCGGGGTGAAGCGGCCGTCCGGGCCCTTGGTGCCGCGTACGAGTGTGGGTGCCACGCGTACGCCGTCGTTGGCGACGGTCGAGTACGCCGAGACGGCCTGGACGGCGTTGAGCGAGTAGCCCTGGCCGAACGGCACGGTGAACTGCTGGGAGGTGGACCACTTCTCGGGCTTGGCGAGAATGCCCGGGGTTTCGCCGGGGAAGCCGAGCCCGGTGGGGCTGCCGATGCCGAATTTGCGCAGATACGTGTAGAGGACCTTGTTGGCCTCCCGCTGGGTCTTGCCCAGCTGCTGGGTGGCGAGGATGGTGCCGATGTTGCTGGACTTGGCCAGCACACCGCTGAGCGTCAGGTACCAGGTCGGGTGGTCGATATCGTCCCTGAACTCCCGGTCGCCCGCATGCAGCCGGTTGGGCACGGTCACATGGGTGCCCGGGCTGGCGACGCCCTCCTCAAGGACCGCGGCCATCGAGATCAGCTTGCTGGTGGAACCAGGCTCGTAGGCGTCGTGCAGCGCGGCGTTCCCCAGGTTCGCCGGGTTGGCCTTCGACAGGTCGCCCGGGTCGAAGCCGGGGGCGTTGGCCAGGGCCAGGATCTCGCCGGTACGGGTGTCCTGGGCCACCACGTAGCCGCGGTCGGCCTTGGAGGCCTTCACCTGCTTCTCGATGGCCTGCTGGGCGAACCACTGGATGTCGCGGTCGATGGTCAGCTCGATATCGGAGCCGGGGACCGCCGGGGTCTCGCTGCTGCCCGCGGTGGGTACCCGGCGGCCGCCGGACTGGGCGTAGGTGATCTTGCCGTCCTTGCCCGCGAGCTCGGTGTTGAGCTGGGCCTCCAGGCCGCCCCCGCCCTTGTTCTCGGCGTTGACCCAGCCCAGTATCCCGGCGGCGAGGTCGCCGTTGGGATAGACACGTTTGCTGCTCGGGTCCGGGAAGACACCGGCGAGCACGCTGGTGCCGCCCGTCTTCGCGGCCTTCGTGGCCAGCGTGGCCTTCAGCTCCTTGACCTGCTGCCAGACCTGTGGGGTCTGCCTGCGGGCCAGTACCGCGTACCGGCTGCGCTTCTTCTTGAGCTGGCGGGTCACGTCCGCGGCGTCGCGGTCCAGGATCGGGGCGAGCAGGGCGGCGGCCTGGTCCGGGGCGTCTGGGACGCCGGTGGCCTCCGGCGTGAACATCGAGGGGTCGGCGGTGATGTCGTAGGCGTCGGCGCTGACCGCCAGCTGGGCGCCGTTGCGGTCGGTGATCTCGCCGCGCCTGGCGGCCAGCGGCTGGCTGAGGTAGCGGTGCTGCTCCGCCTTGGCCGCGTATTCGCTGGCGTCGACGGCCTGCACCTGGAGCAGCCGTACGACGAAGGCGAGCATCACCAGGGTGATCGCCACGCCCATCAGCCTGAGCCGG
>NZ_WHOM01000044.1 GCF_009739465.1 Streptomyces apocyni | reverse complement strand
GAACAGGGCGTACACCGCGTCGAGGTCGCGGTCGGCGTTGCGCCCCGCCGCCCCGCCGCCCCGCCGCCCCGCCGCCCCGCCGCGGTGTGCGGCGCGCTGCAGGCGGCTCGGCCCCGGCTCGTTGGCGACCTGCCATGGCCCCACCCGTGATGCTCCATCTGTCACTTCGGGGCTTCGGGGGCACGGGCGCGGAGCGGAATCACGGTCCGAGGGGCTCTTCGTTCCGCGCTCGGGCTCCCGCCCGTCACTCCCGGCCCGTAGCCACCGCCAGCGCCGTAGCCGGGTCGTGCGTGGCGGGGCCCGCCGGGGCCCAGCGGCCCCGTTCCTTGCGGTAGGGCCACCAGCGGCCGTCCCGGCCGTGCCGTAGCTGGGCCTGTGCGTCGACAACCGTCCAGCGGTTGCGCGCGGCACGCAGCTGGGGACGCTCGTCCTCGTCCCACGCCGCGTCCAGTGCGGCACGCGCGCGTGCCAGGGCGTCCTCCCGGGGGGTCCACTCCTCTTCGAGTACGGACAGGGCTGCCGCACCGCCGAACTCCCAGGCCCGTACGGCGAGCGCGAGCCCCTCGCGGTCCCGACCGGAGCCGGTCGCGAGCCGCGCCGTGATCCCCACGTCCGCCCCGACTCCGTCCCCGTCCCCGGGTCCGCCCCCAGCCCCAGCCAGCCGGACCGCGTCCTGCTCCGGAGTCAGCGCGGCGTCGACCGGCTGCCGCGCGTGGTCGGGTGCCAGCGCTTCGGCCAGCATCTGGTGCGCCGTCGCCGCCGCCCGGGCGGCCAGGAACTCCAGGGCCGCAACGTCGATGCCCGGCGCGGGCTCCGCCTCGGTGTCCAGTGTGGGCGGAGCGCCCGGCGCCTCGGGCAGCACCGGGGGAGCGGGCAGCGGCGGCAGGATGCCCCCCATCGCGTACGCCTCCCGCGCGGACACACCCTCCGGAGCCCTCGGCGGCGGCGCCGCGTCGGCCCCGACGTCATCGGGCGCCGCCCGTGCGACGCTGCGCGCCTGCAACTCGTCCAGGAGCTCCCGCTCCCCACGCCCACGCAACAACAGCAGCACGAACGGGTCCTGGTCGAGCAGCCGCGCCAACTGGTAGCAGAGTGCCGCCGTATGCCCGCAGTGGTCCCACGCGCCACAGTCGCATTCCGGCTCCAGGTCACCGATCCCCGGCAGGAGGTCGACGCCCGCGGCCGCGGCGTCCTCGACCAGATGGGGCGGCATCTCGCGGTCGAGCAGCGCCGCGATATGCCCGGCGCGCTCGACGGCCATGTCCAGAAAGCGGTCCCACGCGTCCTCGCTGAGCCGCTGCAGCAGCACATCGGCGCGGTGCGTTTCGCGGGCACGGTCCCGGACGACCGAGGTGATTCGGCCTGGGCGCACCGAGACGGCGCCGACCGCTCCGGATCGCGCCAGCCTGCGCCCTGACTTCACCTGCTGGGTGTCCAGCGCCGTATCCTCCAGCGCCCTCAGCCATGCCTGTCCCCACCAGGAGGTCGCGAAGCCGCGACCATGGGCTGGGGGCAGCGCGGCGAAGGTGCGCTCGCCACCGGGGGCGTCGTCGGTCTCATGATCGTCATACGCATCGCTGTACGGATCCCTGTACGCATCGCTCATCGGGCGCCTCCTCGCAGCTCGACCAGGTCGGCCAGTTCCGCGTCGGTGAGTTCGGTCAGTGCGGCCTCGCCGGAGCCGAGCACGGCGTCCGCCAGCCCCTGCTTGCGTTCCAGCATCTCGGCGATGCGGTCCTCGATCGTGCCCTCGGCGATCAGCCGGTGCACCTGCACGGGACGGTTCTGCCCGATGCGGTACGCGCGGTCGGTGGCCTGCGCCTCGACGGCGGGGTTCCACCACCGGTCGTAGTGCACGACATGCTCGGCGCGGGTCAGGTTGAGCCCCGTACCCGCGGCCTTCAAGGACAGCAGGAAGACCGGGACTTCGCCGTCCTGGAAGCGCCGCACCATCGTCTCGCGTGCGTGGACGGGCGTGCCGCCGTGCAGGAACTGCGTGGGTACGCCACGCGCTGCCAGATGCCGTTCGACGAGCCGCGCCAGCCGCACGTACTGCGTGAAGACGAGCACGCTCGCGTCCTCGGCGAGGATCGTGTCCAGGAGCTCGTCCAGCAGCTCCAGCTTGCCGGAGCGGCCGGAGATCCGGGGCCGTTCCTCCTTGAGGAACTGCGCCGGGTGGTTACAGATCTGCTTGAGCCCGGTGAGTAGTTTGACGATCAGGCCGCGCCGTTCCATGCCGTCGGCGGCGGCGATCGCGGCCATCGTCTCGCGCACCAGGGCTTCGTACAGGCCCGTCTGCTCGACGGTGAGCGAGACGGCACGGTCGGTCTCGGTCTTGGGTGGCAGTTCGGGGGCGATACCCGGGTCTGATTTGCGCCGCCGCAGCAGGAACGGGCGCACCAGCTTGCCGAGCCGTTCGGCGGCCGCCGGGTCCGTGCCGCTCTCCACGGCGTTGGCGTAGCGGGAGCGGAAGGTGCCGAGGCGGCCGAGCAGTCCGGGCGTGGTCCAGTCGAGGATCGCCCACAGCTCGGAGAGGTTGTTCTCCACGGGGGTGCCGGTGAGCGCCACGCGCGCGTGGGCGCCGATTGTCCGCAGCTCCTTGGCGGTGGCCGAGTACGGGTTCTTGACGTGCTGGGCCTCGTCCGCGACCACCATCCCCCAGGAGACCTGGGCCAGTTGCCGGGCGTCGAGCCGCATGGTGCCGTAGGTGGTGAGCACGAACTCGCCGTCCGCCAGGTCGTTCAGGCCGCGCGAGGCACCGTGGAAGCGGCGGACGGGTGTGCCGGGTGCGAACTTCTCGATCTCGCGCTGCCAGTTGCCCATCAGCGACGTGGGGCAGACCACCAAGGTGGGGCCCGCGGACGCGGGGTCGGTCTGCCGGTGCAGGTGCAGGGCGATCAGGGTGATGGTCTTGCCGAGCCCCATGTCGTCCGCGAGGCAGCCGCCGAGGCCGAGCGAGGTCATCGTGGCCAGCCAGCCGAGGCCGCGCAGCTGGTAGTCGCGCAACGTGGCGGCGAGCGCCTCCGGTTGCGCGAGGGGCGGGTCGGCCTCCGGCTGCGTGAGCCGCTGGCGCAGCGTGGCCAGCCAGCCGGTGGGCGTCACCTCGACGCGTCGCCCGTCGACCTCGGTGGAACCGGTCAGTACGGCGCTGAGCGCGTCGACCGGCGTCACCTTGTGATCCTGACGGGCACGCGCGCGCTGGGCTTCGTCGGGGTCGATGAGCACCCATTGGTCGCGCAGCCGCACCACGGGTCGGGTGGCCTCGGCCAGTTGGTCGAGTTCGGCGCGTGTGAGCTGCTGGCCACCCAGTGCGAACCGCCAGTTGAAGGCGAGCAGGGCGTCGGCGGACAGGAAGGACGGGGTTCCGGAGGCCGCTCTGATGGGCTCGTCACCGCCCGCGTACGAGTCCGGACTCAGGTCCGGACCTGAGACTAGGCCCGAGGCCGGGACCGGCACGTCGTCGGGCGGTCCGATGGCGGCGCGCGCGGTGAGCTCGCGGGCCATCTCCCGGGGCCAGTGCACCTCGACGCCAGCCCCGGCGAGCGCCCGGGCCGCCGCCCCCAGCAGCTCGGTGACCTCCTCGTCGGCCAGCTCGATCGCGTCGGGTACGGCGGCCGACAGCAGCGGCGCCAGGGGCGCCCAGGCGCGGGCCGCCCGGCGCAGGGCGAGCAGCGCGTCCAGCTTGCCGCGCGGGCCGAACGCCAGGGAGGCCGCGCCGGACCGCGCCCATATCTCGGCGGCGTCGGCGACCAATGCCGGGTCACTGACGCTGTGCAGCTGCGGTACGACGCGGAAGCTCGGCCCGGTCACGTCGACGGTCACGTCGTCGGTCGCGTCTGCCGTCAGCCCCAGCACCTCGACGCGCAGCGAGACCCGTACGCCCGCGTCATGTCCGGCCGCCACATCCGCGGCCCAGGCACGCTGGTCGGGGATGTGCTGACGCGCCGCCGCCGCGAACGCGGGGTGGCCGGTGGCCAGGGGCGCGGCGGGGGAGCGGGGCAAGGTGTCGGCGACCGCGTCGAGGAAGGCGCGCAGGAGCGTCTCGGGCTCCGCCAGGCGCGGTGGGTCCGTTCTTGGCAGAGGTACGGCGTGCGCGGTGGGCGGCATCGCGGCGGCCAGCTCCCGCAGCCGCCCCAGCTCGTCGGTGCCGAGTGGCCCGGCGCGCCAGGCGTCGTACTCGGTCGCGGACACGCCGGGCAGCAGCAGCCCACGCGCCGTGAACTCCAGGGCGAGCAGCCCGGCCGCACCCCAGAAGACAGCGGCCGGATGCGCCCCGGGCACGGTCCGCGCGCGGGTGAGTACGGGGAGCGCGGTCCCCGTCTCCAGCAGCAGCGCGGGCACCCGGACGGGGGCGACCCCGGTGGCGCCCGGCAGCGCGACGGTCAGCTCGTCGGCCGTGCCCGCCGAGGTGATCGGTGGTTGCTGTCCGTCGGGGGACCAGAAGGCGACCCGGCTGGCGCGTGCCGGGTCGGTGGGCAGGAACGTCACGGAGCATCGGGCGAGTTCGTGGATCTCAGCGGGCGTTGCGGGGGAGGGCATAGGCACAGGAATGCGCATTCCTCAAATTTGACTACTCTTTCCGGAGTGGCCGAGGGTACATCAGCGAGGAGGCAAATGGTCCCGCTGGAGGTGTGACCCCAGCCACTTCTCCTCGAGGGGTGAGTGGAGGTGTGCCGGGGTGTGCGCGACGGCGGGTGACCCTCTCAGGGTTGAGTAGGGGGCCATGTCAGGGTTGCGTCAGGGGTCCACACTGGAACTACGGCGGGCACGAGGCCGTTCTCATCAACAGAGAGCGGCAGCAGCCGCGAAGGAGGCGACGCACATGTCGAATACCGCGAAGATCGCCGTAGGCGGCGTGGCGGTCGGGCTCATCCTGTGGATCTGGCTGCCCTTCTGGGCCGTGCTGCTGATCGTGCTCGGGGTGCCCGCGGCCGCTTATATGACGCTTGACCCGTCCCAGCGGCGCAGGCTGCGCCGCGTCTCCCGCAAGGAGATAGGGCACTGACCTCCGCCTGACCGATCCGACGGGCGGCTCAGCGAGGGTGTACGCCCATGTGGCCGAGGGCGCCGAGCAGCTCGGGAAACCGAGCGGCTCGAGCGCCCGCCCTCGCCTGCTCCGCCTGGGGCGCCCGGAGTCAGGCCCGTCGGCGGTGACCGTGACTGTGTACGTGAGGCCCGGGAAACTCGCTCGTCCCACGCCCCGGCCCACACGTACGCTGCCCGGCATGTCCCGGTCCCGGCACCATTTCATCTGCACACCCTGTCGCGCCGACTTCAAGAGGGCGCCCGACTACGCGCGCGTGCGGGGCGATGTCTGCCCCCGGTGTGGCGGTGCGCTGATTAACGCGGGCTCCGCGCTCGCGGTGCCGCCGCGCCGTGACACGGCGGCTTGGCGCGCGCTGACCGCCGTACTGCACGCCGGTGTCCACTTCCGGCAGGGTTGCTGCGGTGGCCCTGGATACCGTCCGCGCACACCGCGCGAGGTCCGCGAACGCCTGGAGTTCGCCGCCGCCACCGGGACCCCCGCGTCGGAGGCGCTCGTACACCCCGACCCGGCGCCGACCACCGACGTCACGCGGCGGGCAGGCCGAGGAGGCTTCGCGCGACGGTCCGCGGCGACTCGTCGTGCTCCCGCGCGAGGGCGATGACTGCCCGGCACGCCAGCTCGCTGACGCCGAAGGACAGTGCCTCGGGCGAGACCCAGCCCGCCGCCTCGTCCATCCGGTCCCGATCGTCCTCCGCGCAGGCCGAGACGTACGCGGCTGCCGCGTCGAACAGGTTGGGTGGTGCCTTCCGGCCGCTGGGGGCTTTCCGCTCGGACCCCGGGGCCGACTGCCCCGGAGCCCTCCCGTCCGGCCTGAACAGCCTGCGCAGTCTGCTGAACACTCGGACCACCTGCCCCCGGTGCGATCGGCTCGGTCGTTCCGCCCAGTGTGCCCCGACGCGCCCCGACCCCGGGGCGCTTCGGGCTGTGGGCTCCGGTCAGTCCTGACGTACCGCCAGTGCCAGGAAGCGGGTGTCCTCGTCGACGTACTGCGTCATCCGCCAGCCGGAAGAGGTCAGCAGCGGGCGGAGGTTGGCCTCGGCGCGCAGATCGCCCGGTGTGACCTCGCGTCCCTGCCGGGCGGCGAGGGCGGCCCGGCCGATGGGGTGGAAGAGCGCGAGGCGCCCGCCGGGGCGTACCACCCGGGCCAATTCCCGCAAGTTCTCCGCTGGTTCTGGAAGGTGCGAGACGAGCCCGGCGCCGAAGACGGCGTCCAGCGACCGGTCGCGCAGCGGCAGCCGGGCCACATCGGCGAGCAGCAGTTGTCCGGCGGCCTCGCGCCCGGCCCGTACTGCCGCTGCCAGCATGGCGGGAGTCAGGTCGGCGCCGATGACCACACCGGCGGGACCCACCGCCCGGCGCAGCGCGGGCAGCGCCCGCCCAGTGCCGCAGCCCGCGTCGAGTACGGCGTCACCGGGCCGCAGCCCGAGTTCGGCGACTCCGGCCTCGTACGCGGGCCCGTCGTCGGGGAAGCGGGTGTCCCAGTCGGCCGCCCGCGCCGCGAAGAACTCCTCAACATCTGCGTGGTCGTTGCTCATACGTCTCATGATTCCGCATCCGCGTGTTCCGCGTGTTCCGCACGTTCCGCATCCGGAGCGAGGGCTCCCGGTCGTGGGTGCGATCGGCCGCACACCCGTCTGGGTGCGCACGTTCGACCTTGAGGCGGTCGTTCAGAAACATATCCCTGTCATATCTCGACAGCTTTCGAAATGCGCCCCTGTTGTGCGCCCCTGACAGGACTAGCGTCCTGGGGCCATGGGACACCTGGACCACGCCGCCTTCGGCTGGCTGACACCCGCACTGTCGTACGTCATGGCGTGCATCGGCGCCGCTCTCGGGCTGCGCTGCACAGTGCGCGCACTCGCCGCCACCGGAAGGTCACGCCGTAACTGGCTGATCACCGCGGCCTCCGCGATCGGCACCGGCATCTGGACCATGCACTTCGTGGCCATGCTCGGCTTCGGCGTCAGCGGCACGGACATCCGCTACGACGTACCGCTCACCCTGCTGAGCCTGCTCGTCGCGATGCTGGTCGTCGGCGGTGGCGTCTTCGCCGTCGGCTACGGCGCGGGCCGCAACCGCGCACTGGTACTTGGCGGACTCACCACCGGGCTCGGCGTCGCGAGCATGCACTACCTGGGCATGGCGGCCCTGCGGCTGCACGGCCACGTGACGTACGACCCCGTACTGGTCGGCCTCTCGGTGGTGATCGCCGTAGTCGCCGCGACCGCGGCACTCTGGGCGGCCCTGAACATCAAGTCACCCGTCGCGGTCGGCATCGCCTCGCTCGTCATGGGCTGCGCGGTGAGCAGCATGCACTACACCGGAATGATCGCGGTGAGTGTGCGGGTCGAGCCCTCCAGCGCGGCCCTGGCCGGGGCCACGGCGATGCAGTTCATCTTCCCCCTCGCCGTCGGCCTCGGCTCCTACCTCTTCCTGACCTCGGCTTTTGTCGCGCTCTCGCCCACGGCGGGGGAACGCGAGGCCTCCGCCTCCGCACAGCGGCCGACCGCGAGCGCCGTCCGTTAGCGGCGCCACCCGCCTCCAGCCACGCGCCTCGCGCTCCCCGCCACCCGTCTCCCGCCACGCGACCCGCTACGCCCCGAACCCGTTTCGAGACCGGATGGAACCGACGGAACCCATGTCACCCACGCCACCGACACGCGGCCGCCGCGCCCACGCGGGCCCGGCCGCCGAAGAACAGCCCGAAACGGAGACACCCCCGCGGCCCCCGGCGGGTACGCCCGGCCAGCGGTGGCGGCTGCGCCCCCGGACCGTACGCGCCAAGATCGTCTCCTTGCTGATGGTGCCCGTCGTCTCGCTGTTGGGCCTGTGGGGCTTCGCCACCGTGAACACCGCCCAGGACGTGTCGCGGCTACGGGAGTTGCGGCGGGTCGACGAGCAGGTACGCGCCCCCATCGCCGAAGCGGTCGCCGCGCTCCAGGCCGAGCGCGCCGCCGCCGTGCGCTACGCCGCCGATCCGGACAAGGCCAGCGGCCAGACCCTGAAGAGCCGTGCCGAGGAACTGAAGAAGCTGGCCCAGGGCACCGACCGTGCTGTGGACGAACTCCGCCTCGGCCAGAAGCACACCGTCGCCGACAGCGGCGACCTCCCGGCGGGTGTGGCGGGCAGGCTCGAGTCCTTCGTCTCGGGGGTCCAGCGGCTGGAGCCTTTGCGCGCCAGTGTGCTGGACCGTGGCACCGGCTGGGACGAGACCTACAGCCAGTACACCAAGGCCATCCAGACGGCCTTCGGCGTCGGCGGCGCCCTCACCGGCATCCAGGACGCCGAACTGGGCTCCGACACGCGCGTGCTGCTCGAGTTCTCCCGCGCCGGTGAACTCCTCGCGCGCCAGGACGCCCTGCTGGCCACCGCCAGGCCGGGCGACCCCATCGACGGCGAACGGCTGCACAGGTTCATCGGCACCGCCGAGGCCCGGCGGACCATGACCGAGGCGGCCGTACAGGACCTGCGTGGCCCCGACCGGACTGCCTGGCGGGACCTGGAGCGGTCCCGCGCCTACCGGGCTGTGCGCACCCTGGAGGACAAGGTCCTCGCCGCGTCGTCCACGAGCAAGGGCGCCGACGTGTTCAAAGGCGGCGGCTGGGACAAGGCGTACCCGACCGTACGGGACGAGCTGCGCGCGATCGAGGCCGACGCCGCGCGCGGAGCGGCGGACCGGGCCGACCCCCTGACCCGCGGGGTGCTGACCTTGGCGGGTGCCGCGGTCCTCCTCGGACTGCTCTCCGTCGCGGCCTCGCTGGTGATCTCCGTACGCATCGGACGCGCCCTGGTCGTCGAACTGATCAGCCTGCGCAACAGCGCCCTGGAAATCGCCAGGCACAAACTCCCGCAGGCCATGCGCCGGTTGCGGGCGGGCGAAGAGCTCGACATCCAGGCCGAGGCCCCACCCGGTCCACGCGCCGACGACGAGACGGGCCAGGTCTCCGAAGCGCTCGGCACCGTGCACCGCGCGGCCCTGCACGCGGCGGTCGAGCGCGCCGAACTCGCCAGCGGCATCTCCGGGGTCTTCGTCAACCTCGCCCGGCGCAGCCAGGTCCTGGTCCACCGCCAGCTCAACCTGCTCGACTCCATGGAACGCAGGTCCGACGACCCGAACGAACTCAGCGACCTCTTCCGGCTTGACCACCTCACGACCCGGATGCGGCGCCACGCTGAGAGCCTGATCATCCTCTCCGGGGCCGCGCCCGGTCGCGCCTGGCGGTTGCCGGTCTCCCTGACCGACGTCGTACGTGCCGCGGTCTCCGAGGTCGAGGACTACGCGCGCGTGGAGGTACGCCAGCTCCCCGAGGCCGCCGTCACCGGTGCTGCCGTCGCCGACCTCACCCATCTGCTCGCCGAACTCGTGGAGAACGCAGCCCAGTTCTCGCCGCCGCACACCAAGGTGCGGGTTTCCGGAGAGCCGGTCGGCAACGGCTACGCCCTGGAGGTCGAGGACCGCGGCCTCGGGATGGGCAAGGAGCGGCTCGCCGAGGCCAACCGGCGGATCGAGCAGTCCGAGACCCTGGACCTCTTCGACAGCGACCGCCTCGGCCTGTTCGTCGTCAGCAGGCTGGCCGCGCGGCACAACGTCAAGGTCCATCTGCGCACCTCACCGTACGGCGGCACGACCGTGGTCGTCCTGCTGCCCACCGCGTTGCTGCAGGGGGCTGTGACCGAGGGCCCCGCAGCCGCGCGGGAGCGGCTGGAGGCGGCCGCCCCACGGCAGCACGCGCGGCTGGCCGCGGCGGGCGCCCCACGGGCGGGCGGAAGCGGCCCCGTGCACGGTGGCCCCCCGCGCAGTGGTCCGGCGCACGAAGGCCCCGTACACGGAGGCCCCGTACACGAAGGTCCCGTACACGGTGGCCAAGCACATGGCGGCCAAGCACACGCTGGCCTGGCGTTTGGTGGTCCAGCCAACGCCAGCCGTACGCACAGCGATTCCGCGCCCCCACCGGCCCTCAGCCCGGCACGCGCCTCGTCCGACGAGCCCACGGCCGTACCACCCGGAGTCACCCCCCTCAGGCCGCACACCCGCTCCCACGAGGCCATCGCCGGGAACGCCGCCGACCAGGCAGGCGAGGCTCCCCTAGGCACCGTGGCCGACGACGGCGACAGCCACAGCGACAGCGAACTCCCGCGCCGGGTACGCCAGACCCACCTGGCACCCCAACTGCGCGCCGAGCGCCCCGCCGACCAGCCCCCCGACCACGCACCGGACGCGGTGGAGCGTACCCCCGAACAGGTCAGAGACCAGATGGCCGCCTATCGCGCCGGGTGGGCGCGTGGCGGAGGCCGCCCCTCGGGCGCCCCAGGGACCCTGCCGGGCCGTGACAGCAACGAAGGAGACCACGCGTGATCAAGAATCCGAGCGTCGGCAACGCCCACCGTTCCGGGGAACTCGACTGGCTCCTTGACGACCTGGTACTGCGCGTCGCCGAGGTACGCCACGCCGTGGTGCTCTCCAACGACGGGCTCGCGGTCGGCGCCTCCAGCGCGCTGCGCCGCGAGGACGCCGAGCACCTGGCCGCCGTCGCCTCGGGCTTCCACAGCCTGGCCAAGGGCGCCGGGCGCCACTTCGGCGCCGGGGGCGTGCGCCAGACGATGGTCGAGCTGGACGACGGCTTCCTGTTCGTCGCCGCCGCGGGCGACGGCTCCTGCCTCGCCGTACTGACCGTCGCCAGCGCCGACATCGGGCTGATCGCGTACGAGATGGCCCGGCTGGTGAAGCGCGTCGGGGAACACCTCTACACACCGCCGCGGTTCGCCACCCAGCCCCCCGACGCCGGATGACGTCGGTGGCATCGCACGATGACCGGGTTGCCCCGGATGACAGAAGGGGGCGGCGCAGCCTCATGAACACCCACCGCGGCATCGAAGACTCCGACCGCCCGCACCCGGGCAGTCAGTGGTACGACTCAGAGGCCGGGCCGCTGGTCCGCCCCTACGCGATGACGGGCGGCCGCACCAGCGCGGGCCCGACCGCGGCGCACTTCGACCTGATCGCCCTCGTACGCCTGGACCCCACCGCCCCCGACACGACGCGCGACAGCTCACTCGGCCCCGAACACCGGCTGCTCATCGACCTGTGCCGGGGCGAGACCCAGTCGGTCGCGGAGCTGTCCGCGGGCGCGGATCTGCCCGTGGGGGTGGTACGCGTCCTCCTCGGCGACCTGCTGAATCTGGCCTGCATCAAGGTGAGCCGCCCGGTGCCGCCCGCCCAGCTACCTGACGAACGCATCCTGAGAGAAGTGATCAATGGGCTCCGAGCGCTCTGACAGCGCGGGCGACGAAACGACCGCCCTGGCGCTGAAAATCCTCGTCGCTGGCGGCTTCGGGGTCGGCAAGACGACCCTCGTGGGCGCGGTCAGCGAGATCCGGCCGCTGCGCACCGAGGAACAGCTCAGCGAACTGGGCCAGTCGGTGGACGACATCGGCCAGGTGGAGCGGAAGACCACCACGACGGTCGCCATGGACTTCGGCCGGATCACCATCAGGGACGGGCTGTCCCTGTACCTCTTCGGGACGCCGGGCCAGGACCGCTTCTGGTTTCTGTGGGACGAGCTGTTGCAGGGGTCGCTCGGCGCTGTGGTCCTCGCGGACACCCGGCGTCTGGAGGACTGCTTCCCCGCGGTGGACTACTTCGAGCACCGGAGTATCCCGTTCGTGGTGGCCGTCAACTGCTTCCCGGGGACGCGCACGTACGGCGCTCAGGAGGTGTCGCGTGCCCTCGACCTCGACCAGGGAACGCCGGTCGTGCTGTGTGACGCGCGCGAGCGGGAGTCGGGAAAGGAGGTGCTGATCCGCTTGGTCGAGTACGCCGGGCGGATGCACACCGCCCGGCTGCTCGACACGGTGGGCTGAGAGGCCGGAGAGCCCGTCAGATCCGGTCTCGGCCCTCAGTCCGCGATACCGGATCGGGCGAGCACCTTGTCGATGGTGACGCGGACGAGGAGTTCTCCGGGCACGCCGTTACGGGCCCCGAACTCCTCGGCGCGCTCCGCGCCCATATAGCGGGCCGCGATCCGGGTCGCCGCGTCACGCACCTGGGCGAGGTCGTCGATTAGCTTGGCCCGGCCCTGGATGACCACGAACGCGAACGGCGGCCGGTCGTCGTCTACGCACAGGGCGATCCGCCCGTCACGAGCGAGGTTACGGCCCTTCACCGTGGCCGCGCCGGTGTTGAAGACGAGGTGGTCGCCGTCGAGCAGGAACCAGATCGGGGCGATATGCGGGGAGCCGTCGGCCCGGACGGTGGAGAGCTTGCCGGTCCGGGTCCCGTGCGAGACAAAGGCCCGCCATGCGTCATCGGTCATCTTCTGCGCCATGGCCCCCATCATGCCTGCCCGGACGACGTGCCTGGCCTCCAGGCGAGGACCGGGCGAGTCACCTCTGACCTGCGATGACAGGCGCGGTTCCAGAGTTATCCACAGGCCCGAGCGGAGCAAGGCCCTTCCGCGCTACGGTCTTCACCGAGAGTAACCACCACCTCACGGGGGAGGCCCTCATGGTCGGAAACACCCAGGTCCGTACGGCTGACGACGCGTTGGCCGGTGCGGCACCGACAGCCGAGAAGTCGTACGCGCTTGGCCGGGCGGCGCGGGAGCTGCACCTGCGGCGCGGGGAGTGCGAACTGGGGATTCAGCTCGGTCATATCCGCACCGTCCCGGGCCCGGAGCCTGGCACGCGCCGGGTCGCGGGCCCGGAGATCGAACGACTACGGAGCGCCGAAGGATTCCCCGAGACCCTGCGCGAGCGCGTCAGGACGGTGGGGACCACCGAGGGCGCCGGACTGCTCGCCATTCCGACGGGCCGCTTCACCCGTCTGGCCAGGGCGGGTCTGCTGGTCCCCACGCGCTTCTACCTCAACCGCTACCGCGCGGTGGTCTGGCTCTACCTCGCGGACGACTTGCGGGAGTTCGCCCAGGAGCACCGCCCCCTGCTGACCGGCACCGCGCCGGAGCCCATTCGGCAGCGCCTGGAGGCGGGCGCGGACGTGCGGGCTCGCAACTGGCGTGGCAGACGCCGCGACCTGCTGGCCCGTCAGACCGGTGACGCGTGGGAGCGGGCGGCTGTCACCGCGTCGGTGCTGGACCCGGCGCAGGTGGCCGAGGCCGTGCCGGACCCGTACGAGCGTGCCTACCTGCGGCGGATCGGTCCGCCGCCGTACCGCGCATCCGGGGCGCCCGAGGCGCTCTCCGCGCAGGTCATCGAACGGGTCCTCGTCGCGGACGACCCGGACGAGATCCAGTGGCTGCACACGACACTCAGCCAGGACCTGGACCAGGCCAGGAGGGAACGGCCCGCGCCGCGCCTCCAGGGGGCCCGCCCGCTGCTGACAGCCGCCTCACCGCCTGATCCACCGCCTGACCCCCGGGCTGATTCACGTGCTGATCCACGTGCTGTCCCGCCGACTGTCCCCAAGGCGGCCTCGGCCGCCGTGGATGGTCCAGGGCCACCGACTGCCCGGGGACCGCTGGGATGGTTGCGACGGCGACGGAACGCGGGCAAGGGCGAGGCATCCGGGTGCCGTGCGCGCGCCGTCGGCAGGGCCTCCCCGAACACCAGGCAGGAGGTTCCTACGTTGACGGAATGACAGTCAGATCACCTGCCCGCGCCGCCGTGATGGGCACGGCGTCCCTCGTCGTCGGCGCACTGCTCCTGGTCCCGGCCGCACCCGCGGTGGCCACCGCCGAGCCACGGCCACCAAAACCGATGGCCGCCGACTCCCCACTCCTGGACCGCGAGGGGACACAGGTCCGGCCGCGGCGAGGGGCACCCGAGCTGCCCGGGGGAGTGTCCGCCCTGTCCTGGCTGGTGGCCGACGCCGACACCGGCGAGGTGCTGGCCGCCCGCGACGCACACCGGCAGTTGCCACCGGCCAGCACCCTGAAGGCGCTCTTCGCCCTCACCGCGCTGCCCAACGTGCCTGGTGAGCTACGGCACCGAGTGACCGAGGAGGAGCTGGCCGGGGTCGGGGACGGCAGCAGCCTGGTCGGGATCATTCCGGGGCGCACCTACCGCGCGGCGGATCTGTGGCGGGGCGTGTTCCTGAGCTCGGGCAACGACGCGGTGCATGTGCTGGCGGAGATGAACGGAGGCTGGAAGCACACCGCGGCGCGGATGACCGCCAAAGCCAAGGAGCTGGGCGCCCGTAACACGCGGGTGGTGTCGCCGGACGGCTATGACGCACCGGGTCAGGTCTCCTCGGCGTACGACCTGGCCGTCTTCGGCCGCGCCGGGCTGCGCGAGGAGGAGTTCGTCGAGTACTCCGGTACCGCCGTGGCCAAGTTCCCCGGCGACGGCTGGTCCTACGACATCCAGAACACCAACCGCCTGCTCACCGGCGCCGACGGGGTGGGGACCTATCCGGGGATCATCGGGGTCAAGAACGGCTACACCTCCCGCGCGGGACACACCCTGATCGCCGCGGCTCGCCGCGAGGACCGCACCCTCGTGGTCTCGGTGATGAACCCGCAGGCGGGCGGCGGCCGCGCCGTGTACGCGGAGGCCAGGGCGCTGCTCGACTGGGGCTTCGCCGCAGCGGGGCGAGTGAGTCCCGTGGGGTCCTTGGAACCACCGCCAGCACCGGCCCCGAAGGCGGGCCCCGAGGCCGCGGCTCGGTCCGCGGCCGCGCGAGAGGAGGAGAAGGGAGGCAGCGGCGGTGTGTGGCCAGCTGTTGGCGCGCTCGCGGGGGTGCTCTGCGTTGCGGCGGCCGTGGCCGTGCCGCTGTGGCGCGCACGGCGTGGCGCGTTTGGGAGGGGGTGAGCGGGTTTTCCCGGCCTCGCCCGCTGGGAAGGACCACAGTATGACCGAACGCAAGCCGCCGAGTGTCAGCTACGAGTCATGGGTCGACAAGCAGATCCGCGAGGCGGAACAGCGCGGCGACTTCACGGAGCTGCCGGGCTTTGGGAAGCCGCTCGCTGATCTCGAGGCGCCGTATGACGAGACGTGGTGGATCAAGCGGAAGATGCACCGCGAGGGCATGTCCGTGCTCCCCCCGACGCTCGCCCTGCGCAAGGAGGCCGAGGACGCTCTGGCCGCCGCCGAGCAAGCCCCGTCGGAGCGCGTGGCCCGCCAGCTGCTGACGGAGGTCAACGAGAAGATCCGCGCCGCGCTCGCCCGGCCGCTGCCCGGCCCGCCGCTCGGCCTGACCCCGTTCGACGTCGAGCGGCTCCTCGCCGAGTGGCGCGCACGCCGGGAGCCGTAGGCAGGGAGTCATAGGCAGGGGGCGTAGGCGGGAGTCGTCGGGCGGTCTGGTCACGCGGGGCGGAAGAGGCCCTCCTGGACGACGGATACCAGCAGGCGTCCCTCGCGGTCGTAGATGCGGCCGCGAGCCAGTCCTCGGCCGCCCGTCGCGATGGGGGATTCCTGGTCGTACAGGAACCACTCATCGGCCCGGAACGGCCGGTGGAACCACATCGCGTGGTCCAGGGACGCCATGTCGAAGCCGCGCTGCCCCCACAGGGGCTCGATCGGAATGCGGACCGCGTCGAGCAGGGTCATGTCGCTGGCGTAGGTCAGCGCGCAGGTGTGGATGAGCGGGTCGTCGCCCAGCGGCCCGACCGCCCGCATCCACACGGCGCTGCGCGGCTCCGCGTCCTTGACCTCGTCCGAGGTCCAGCGCAGTCGGTCCACGTAGCGCAGGTCGAAGGGCTGACGGCGAGCCATCTGCTCCAACTGTTCTGGCAGCGCGCCCAGATGCTCGCGGATCTCGTCGACGACTTTCGGCAGCGACTCGGGGTCGGGGGCGTCCAGTCGCGGCGGCAGCTGGTGCTCGAAGGTGCCCTCCTCCGGCTGGTGGTAGGACGCGGTGAGATTGAAGATGGTGCGGCCTTGCTGGACCGCGGTCACCCGGCGCGTGGTGAAGGAACGCCCGTCCCGCACCCGCTCGACCTGGTACACGATGGGCACGCCGGGGCGGCCGGGCCGCAGGAAGTACGCGTGCAGCGAGTGCACCGGGCGGTCCCCGTCGGTGGTCCGGCCCGCGGCGACCAGGGCCTGGCCCGCGACCTGCCCGCCGAAGACCCGTTGCAGGGATTCGTTCGGGCTGCGGCCACGGAAGATATTGACCTCGATCTGCTCCAGATCGAGCAGGTCGACGAGTCTCTCGGCGGGGTTCGGCGCGGGCTGGGTCTCGGAATCCGTCATCGCTGCTCCTAGCTGGTCTTGGTGTCGAGGCGCGGGACGTGCGCGGGACGTGTACGGAAAGGTCAGAGCTGGCCGACGTCCGTCACCCGGACGACGGCGAGGCCCTCGGCGTCCGACGCCACCAGGTCGACCTCCGCGCTGATACCCCAGTCATGGTCGCCGTTCGGGTCGGCGAAGGTCTGCCGTACGCGCCACAGCCCGTCCTCCGGGTGCTCCTCGATCCGCAGCAGCTTCGGGCCCCGCGCGTCCGGCCCGGTGGCCAGGTCCTCGTACTCGTCCCAGTACGCGTCCATCGCCTCGCCCCACCGCTCCGCGTCCCAGCCGGACTCGGCGTCCAGTTCGCCCAGCTGCGCGACCTGGTCAAGCGCCGCGAGCTCGACCCGCCGGAACATGGCGTTGCGCACCAGGACCCGGAACGCCCGGGCGTTGGCGGTGACCGGCTTGACCTGGTCAGCCTTCTCCTGGGCCTCCTCGGCCGTCATCACCTCGGGGTTGGCGAGCTGCTCCCACTCGTCCAGCAGGCTGGAGTCGACCTGCCGGACCATCTCACCCAGCCAGGCGATCAGATCCTGGAGGTCCTCGGACTTGAGGTCGTCCGGGACGGTGTGCTCAAGGGCCTTGTAGGCGCTGGCGAGATACCGCAGCACGATGCCCTCGGTGCGCGCCAGCTCGTAGTACGAGGTGAACTCCGTGAAGGTCAGCGCCCGCTCGTACATATCGCGGATCACCGACTTCGGCGACAGCGGATGGTCGCCGACCCACGGGTGGCTGTGGCGGTACAGGTCGTACGCGTGGAAGAGCAGTTCCTCCAGCGGCTTGGGATACGTGATGTCCTGGAGCCGCTCCATCCGCTCCTCGTACTCGACGCCGTCCGCCTTCATCGCGCCGACGGCCTCGCCGCGCGCCTTGTTCTGCTGGGCCGCCAGGATCTGCCGCGGATCGTCCAGGGTGGACTCCACGACGGACACCATGTCCAGGGCGTACGACGGTGACTCGGGCTCCAGCAGGTCGAAGGCGGCCAGTGCGAAGGTGGACAGCGGCTGGTTGAGCGCGAAGTCCTGCTGCAGATCGACCGTGAGACGGACGATCCGGCCTTCGGCGTCCGGCGTGTCCAGCTTTTCGACGACGCCTCCGTCGAGCAGCGAGCGGTAGATCGCGATGGCACGGCGGATGTGCCGCAGCTGGTTGCGGCGCGGCTCGTGGTTGTCCTCAAGCAGCCTGCGCATCGCGACGAAGGCGTTGCCCGGGCGGGCGATCACCGCGAGCAGCATGGTGTGGGTGACCCGGAAGCGGGACGTCAGCGGCTCCGGCTCGGCGCCGATCAGCTTCTCGAAGGTGCTCTCGGACCATCCGACGAACCCCTCGGGGGCCTTCTTACGCACCACCTTGCGGCGCTTCTTCGGGTCGTCGCCCGCCTTGGCCAGGGCCTTCTCGTTCTCGATCACATGCTCGGGCGCCTGGGCGACCACCAGTCCCGCCGTGTCGAACCCCGCACGCCCGGCACGCCCGGCGATCTGGTGGAACTCGCGAGCCCGCAGCACCCGCACGCGGTTGCCGTCGTACTTCGCCAGAGCCGTGAACAGCACCGTACGGATCGGGACGTTGACGCCGACGCCGAGGGTGTCCGTACCGCAGATGACCTTCAGCAGACCGGCCTGGGCCAGCTTCTCCACCAGCCGACGGTACTTGGGCAGCATGCCCGCGTGGTGCACGCCGATACCGTGCCGTACATAACGGGAGAGGTTGCGGCCGAACTTGGTAGTGAACCGGAAGTTACCGATCAGGTCGGCGATCTGCTCCTTCTCGGCCTTGCTGCACATGTTGATGCTCATCAGCGACTGGGCCCGCTCCACGGCCTGCGCCTGCGTGAAGTGCACGATGTAGACCGGCGCCTGCTTGGTCTCAAGCAGCTCGGTCAGGGTCTCGGTGATCGGGGTCAGCCGGTACTCGTACGACAGCGGGACCGGGCGCGTCGCGGAGCGCACCACCGACGTCTCCCGGCCGGTGCGGCGCGTGAGGTCCTGCTCGAACATCGAGACATCGCCGAGCGTCGCCGACATCAGGATGAACTGTGCCTGCGGCAGCTCCAGGATGGGGATCTGCCAGGCCCAGCCGCGGTCCTGCTCCGCGTAGAAGTGGAACTCGTCCATCACGACCTGGCCGATGTCGGCGTCCTTGCCGTCCCGCAGCGCGATGGAGGCCAGGACCTCGGCGGTGCAGCAGATCACGGGCGCGTCGGAGTTCACCGACGCGTCGCCGGTCAGCATGCCGACGTTCTCGGTGCCGAAGAGCTTGCACAGGTCGAAGAACTTCTCCGACACCAGGGCCTTGATCGGCGCCGTATAGAAGGTGACCTTGTCCTGCGCCAGTGCCGTGAAGTGCGCCCCCGCCGCGACCAGGCTCTTGCCCGAGCCGGTCGGCGTGGACAGGATGACGTTGGCCCCGGAGACCACCTCGATCAGCGCCTCCTCCTGGGCCGGGTAGAGGGCGATGCCCTGAGACTCCGTCCACGTCGAGAACGCCTCGAAGAGGGCGTCGGGGTCGGCGGTCGTCGGCAGCTGATCGATAAGGGTCACCCCCCTATCTTGCCTGTCGGTCCGGCCGATCAGGGAACCGGCCGTCGGCACGAAGATCACAAGCGCTACGCTGTGCCGTCGACTGGGCCTTGGGGCAGGCGCAACTGGGCCGCGAAGTACGAGGAATAGGGCGGGCAACGGCCATGATGGGTCCAGCACACTCACTGTCGGGAGCAGCCGCCTGGCTGGGGGTGGGAGCCATCGTGGCCGCCACGGGCCACGATATGCCCTGGCCCGTGCTGGTCGTCGGCGCGCTGATCTGCGCGGGCGCCGCGCTGGCGCCCGACCTGGACCAGAAGTCGGCGACGATCTCCACGTCCTTCGGTCCCCTGTCGCGGACCTTGGCCGTGTTTATCGACAAGCTCTCCACCAGCGTCTACAAGGCGACCCGGAAGCCCGGCGACCCGGTCCGCCGCGGCGGGCACCGTACGCTCACCCACACCGCGGTCTGGGCGCTGCTGCTCGGCGCGGGGTTCTCCGTCGCCGCCATGACCGGCGACCGCTGGGCGGTGCTCGGCATTCTCTTCGTTCATGTGACGCTGGCCATCGAGGGCCTGATGTGGCGTGCCACCCGCGGTACGTCCGCTTCGGTCCTGGTGTGGCTGCTGGCCGCGACCAGCGCCTGGATTCTCGCCGGGGTACTGGACAAGGCGGGCAACGGCTCCGACTGGTTCGTCACCGGCACCGCGCCAGAGTACGCCTGGCTCGGTCTGCCGATCCTGCTCGGCGCGATGGTGCACAACATCGGCGACGGGCTCACCGTCTCCGGCTGCCCCATCCTGTGGCCGCTGCCGATCGGCCGCAGGCGCTGGTACCCGGTGGGCACCCCGCGCATCATGCGGTTCCGTGCGGGCAGCTGGGTCGAGGTCAAGATCCTGATGCCGACGTTCATGGTGCTCGGAGGAGCATGCGGAGTGCTGGCGCTCAACCTGTTCTGAGCCCGGCGGTAGGTGCACGGCGCTGGCCCTCAACCTCAACCTCAAGCAGAGGGTGAGGGTGAGGGCCAGCGCCGTTCCGTCAGACTCATCAGACTCACCCGTGCCAGGACCGCCAGAGCGCCGCGTACGCACCATCCGCCGCCACCAGTTCGTCATGGCTGCCCAGCTCGCTGATCCGGCCCTGCTCGACCACCGCGATCACATCCGCGTCATGCGCGGTATGCAGCCGGTGCGCGATCGCGACCACGGTGCGCCCTTCGAGTACTCCGGCCAGCGAGCGCTCCAGATGGCGCGCCGCCCGAGGGTCGAGCAGCGAGGTCGCCTCGTCCAGGACGAGCGTGTGCGGATCGGCGAGTACGAGCCTGGCCAGGGCGATCTGCTGGGCCTGGGCCGGAGTGAGGGCGACGCCACCCGAGCCGACCTCGGTGTCCAGGCCGTCGTCCAGGGCCCGCGCCCAGCCGTCCGCGTCCACCGCGCCGAGCGCTGCCCACAGCTCGGCGTCCTCGGCGCCCGCCCGGGCCAGCAGCAGGTTGTCGCGTAGCGCCCCCACGAAGACGTGGTGCTCCTGGTTGACCAGGGCCACCTCCTCACGTACGCGCTCCGCGGGCATCTCGGACAGCTCAGCGGCCCCCAGCGTCACCCGGCCGGTCCGCGGCGCGTAGATCCCCGCGAGCAGCCGCCCCAGCGTGGACTTGCCCGCACCGGACGGCCCGACCAGCGCCATCCGCGTACCGGGCGGGACCCGCAGGGACACCTCACGCAGTACGTCAACGCCCGCGCGGTACCCGAAGTGCACAGCGTCGGCCTGCACCTCGCGCCCCTCGGGCGCCAAGGACGCGTCGCCCGCGTCCGGCTCGATCTCCCGGACACCGACGAGCCGGGCCAACGACACGGTGGCTACTTGTAGTTCGTCGTACCAGCGCAGCACCATTCCGACGGGGTCGACCAGCATCTGCGAGATCAGTGCGGCCGTGGTGAGCTGGCCGACGCCGATCCAGCCCTGCAGGACGAACACGCCACCGATCATCAGCACCGAGCCAAGCACCGTCACATGGGTGAGGTTGACGACCGGGAACAGTACGGACCGCAGCGACAGCGTGTACCGCTCCCAGGACGTCCACTCCTTGATCCGCTGGTCCGACAGCGCGACCCGGCGCGCGCCGAGCCGGTGCGCCTCCACGGTGCGTCCGGCGTCCACGGTCTCGGCGAGCGCGGCGGCCACGGCCGCGTACCCCGCGGCCTCCGACCGGTACGCGCCGGGCGCCCGCTTGAAGTACCAGCGGCACCCGGCCACCAGCAGCGGAACCGCGAGCAGCACGGCGGGTGCCAGCGGCGGCGCGGTGACGACAAGACCGCCGAGCAGCAGGGCGATCCACACCACGCCGATCGTCAGCTGCGGCACCGCCTCGCGCATCGCGTTCGCCAGCCGGTCGATGTCGGTCGTGATCCGCGACAGCAGATCACCCGTACCGGCCCGCTCCAGCACGCCGGGCGGCAACGCCACGGACCGTACGAGAAAGTCCTCGCGCAGATCCGCCAGCATCTGCTCGCCGAGCATCGCACCGCGCAGCCGGACCAGCCGGACGAAGAACGCCTGGACGACCAGCGCGAGCGCGAACAGCGCCACGGAGCGCTCCAGATGAAGGTCCGACGTGCCATCGGCCGCTTTCTCGACGAGCGGGCCGAGGAGCGAAGGCCCGACCATCGACGCGACCACGGCGACCACGTTGACCCCGATGAGCACCAGGAAGGAGCGGCGGTGCCGCCGCAACAGCTCGCCTACGTAGGCCCGTACGGTCGCCGGGCCGCCCACTGGCAGGGTGGTCGCGGACTTGGGGGCCGCCGGATCGTATTCCGGTGGCGCCACGCCGATCATGCCGTCTCCTCGATGTCGTAGGCGTCGTCGAACGTGATACGCAGTTCGCTGGTGTACGCCGATCCGTTGCCGTTGCCGTTGCCGTTGGTGTCGGCCGTTTCAGGGGTGTCGGCGGCGGCTCGCTCCGTGGCGGCCTGCTCCGCCTCGGTCTCGCGGGTGACCACCGCCCGGTACCGCGCGTGTGTGCGCACGAGTTCGCGGTGGGTGCCGGTCGCCGCGACCTCGCCCTCATGGACGAGAACGACCCGCTCCGCGCGGTCGAGCAGCAGCGGCGACGAGGAGAACACCACGGTCGTACGTCCCTTGCGCAGCGCCCGCACCCCCTCGGCGACCCGCGCCTCCGTGTGCGAGTCGACGGCCGATGTCGGCTCGTCGAGCACCAGCACCTCGGGGTCGGTCACCAGCGAGCGGGCCAGCGCCAGGCGCTGACGCTGGCCACCGGACAGCGAGCGGCCGCGCTCGGTGATCGGCGCCTCCATGGGATCGTCGTCCACCGCGGCCTGGCTGAGGGCGTCCAGCACGTCGGCGCACTCGGCCGCGGCCAGCGCCTCCCGCGCGGACACCTGGCCCGATGCCGGTACGTCCAGGAGCTCCCGGAGCGTCCCGGACAGCAGCACCGGGTCCTTGTCCTGGACCAGTACGGCGCTCCGGGCCGCGTCCAACGGCAGTTCGTCCAGGGCGACACCGCCGAGCAGCGCGGACGGCACGGGCTCCGCGTGCTCCTCGAGCGCGGCATGCCCGCCGAGCCGCTCGGCGAGGCGGCCCGCCTCGTCCGGGTCGCCGCAGACCACGGCGGTGAACCGCCCGGAGGGCGCCAGCAGTCCGGTGGTCGGGTCGTACAGGTCACCACGCGGTTCCGTAGCCGCCTCCTGGGCGCCGCCCTCGTTCCCGTACGACGGTCGCTCCAGGGACAGCACCCGGGCGGCGCGGGCGGCCGACGGCCGGGAGAAGGAGTACGCCATCGCGATCTCCTCGAAGTGCCGCAACGGATAGGACAGCAGCATCACCGCGCTGTAGACGGCGACCAGTTCACCGAGCGAGATCCGGCCATCGCGCACCAGACTGACGCCGTACCAGACCACGGTGATCAGCAGCAGGCCAGGCAGCAGCACCTGGATCGCGGAAATGAGTGACCACATGCCAGCACTGCGGACGGCTGCCTTACGCACCTCCTGTGAGGCCCGCTGATAACGGCTCAGGAACAGCTCCTCGCCGCCGATGCCACGCAGCACCCGCAGCCCCGCGACGGTGTCCGAGGCCAACTCGGTGGCCTTGCCCGCCTTTCCACGCTGGATGTCCGCGAGCCCGGCCGCCCTCGGCAGCAACGGCAGCGCACCAAGCGCCAGCAGGGGTACGCCCACGGCGACCACGACACCGAGCGAGGGCTGGTACACGGTGAGTCCCACACAGACCAGCACGACCGTGACAGCCGCGGCGGCGAACCGCGACAGCGCCTCGACGAACCAGCCGATCTTCTCCACGTCCCCGGTGGACACCGCGATCACCTCACCCGCGGCGACCCGACGGGTCAGCGCCGCGCCGAGCAGCGCCGTCCTGCGGGCCAGCAGTTGCTGGACGCGGGCCGACGCGGTGATCCAGTTGGTGACGGCCGTACGGTGCAGCATCGTGTCGCCGAGCGCGATGGCGAGCCCGCTCAGCACGATCAGCCCGCCCGCCAGCGCCAGCCGCCTGCCGGAGCCGTCCACGACGGCCTGCACGGCGAAGCCGACGCAGAACGGCAGCGCCATCACGGCGGAGAAGTGCAGCAGTCCCCAGCCCAGCGACTTGAACTGCCCAGCCAGCTGATTCCGCGCGAGCCACAGCAGGAACTTCATGCCTGACCGGGTGTCGGGCACTCCCGGATCGGCGTACGGAAGGTGACGGATCTGCATGACATCCCAGGGCTCGGTGACGGCGTGTTCGGGCGGTTGTGGGGGGAAAGCGCGAAAGGGAAACCGTGCAAGGCTGGCGCTCGGCCCAGGAGGAAAGCAAACGGTTTTTCCGTTTCCGGACAGCGCACAGAGCGGATTCGGCCCGGGCCGACCGGGGGCAGCGGGCCGAGCCGGGCCGTGCGCAGGGTGCGACCATGGTCCGTATGCGGATATCCGGCACGGTGCGCTCCGTGATCGCGGCCCTCGCCTGCGGTGTGGCCCTCACCTCCTGTGGCGGCGTGGCGAGCGGCGGTTCGGACGGCGGGACAGAGCGAAGTGGGCCGTCACCACGAACAACACCAGCAACGCCGAACACCGAACCCACCCCCAAACCCACCCCCAAACCCACCCCCGAGCAGCGCACCACAGACCTCACCCGCATCCCCGACGTCGGCGACCGCCTGCACCAGCGGATACCGGACCGCTCCCGTCAGGTGCTCGCGGTCTACGGCGAGGGCGAGAACTCCGCCGACGCGACCGCCGTCCTCTACACCAAGCACGGTTCGACCTGGGACCTGACGCGCAGCTGGCCCGCCCACAACGGCAAGAAGGGCTGGACCCCCGACCATCGCGAGGACGACAACCGCAGCCCGGTAGGCGTGTTCACGCTGACCGACGCGGGCGGGGTGCTCGACGCCCCGGGTGCCCGTCTCCCGTACACCCGATCCCCGGCCTTCGCCGCCCCGCGCTCTTGGCCGAAGACGCACTGGTACGACTTCGACCTGGTCATCGCCATCGACTACAACCGTGTCAAGGGCACCCCACCCAACGACCCGACCCGGCCTGAAGGCCAGTCCAAGGGCGGCTCGATCTGGCTGCACCTGGACCACGGCAGCGGCACATCCGGCTGCGTCAGCCTCGCCAAACCAGCCATGGAATACCTGCTGCGCACTCTCGACCCGGGGCAGCACCCGGTCGTGGTGATGGGCGACAAGGCGCACCTGCGCAAAGGCTGACGTGAGGCCCGTACGCGCCCAGGGCGGTGGGGGCGCGGCGGCCGGGCGGCTGGACTCCGGCGGCGCGCGCGGACGCCCCGGGCGCATCGGGCCGCTGGCGAGAGGACGGGATCAGCGGCCCGGCACCGCGCGGAAGAGGCCGGGAGCGCGCGGTGCGTATGTCCTAGTGGACCGCATGGTTTCGGCCACCGCGAGGGCGCGCGCCTGACCGGGGTGTGCGTGCGATTCACACGGGGTGTGCGGGGCGAGCAGACGGCAGGCCCGTCCTCCGGCTTCTCCGAGCACACGCCTGGACGCGGCATCGTCGGCTACTGCTTGTGGCCGATCTGCTTGTGGCCGATCAGCGCTGGTTCTCAGCACTGCTCGGTGCCGCCAGGGCTGTCCAGCAGAGCGGACAACAGGCCACCGAACACCTCCCGTTGCTCGGTGGCCAGGGGAGCCAGGATCTCCTCCGCCGCACCCCGGCGCGCGGCGCGGAGCTTGTCCAGGGCCGCGCGGCCGGTGTCGGTGAGCTCGATCCTTATCACCCGGCGGTTGGCCGGGTCGGGTACCCGGCGCACACAGCCGCTGGCTTCCAGGCCGTCGACCAGGGTGGTCACGGCGCGCGGGACCACCTCAAGGCGCTGGGCCAGGTCCGCCATCCGGGGTGGGGCGTCGTAGTGCACGACGGTGCGCAGCAGCCGGGACTGGGCCGGAGTGAGGCCGATGCCGGACTGCTCGAGGTGGCGCTTGTGGATGCGGTGCAGCCGTCGCGTGAGCCGCAGGAGCTGCTCGGCGAGCAGGCTGTCGGGGTCGGGGGATGTCGGGCCCGTTGTCATGCCCGGAGCGTATCAGGACAGTACTCATTGTGCATATAGGTAACAATGAGCTATGCTCCCCTGGCGGTGATCGATTCCACACCCCGCAGGAGTCCCTACGTCTCACCCTTCATGCTCACGTCCTCAAGGAGCCGCCTGTGCACCCCGCTGACGCCCCCGAGTGGGTCCCGCCACCACTCGATCCCGACGAGCCCCGCCAACTGCGGCGCATCTTCGGGCTTTTCCGCCCCTATCGCGGCCGCCTGGCCGTGGTCGGCCTGCTGGTCGGCGCCTCTTCTCTGGTCTCGGTCGCCACGCCGTTCCTGCTGAAGGAGATCCTCGACACCGCGATTCCCGAGGGCAGGACCGCGCTGCTCAGCCTGCTCGCCCTCGGCATGGTCCTCGGTGCCGTGCTCACCAGCGTCTTCGGTGTCGTGCAGACGCTGATCTCCACGACGGTCGGCCAGCGCGTCATGCACGATCTGCGCACCGCGGTCTACGGTCGGCTGCAGCGCATGTCGCTCGCCTTCTTCACCCGGACCCGCACCGGGGAGGTGCAGTCCCGCATCGCCAACGACATCGGCGGCATGCAGGCGACGGTCACCTCGACGGCCACCTCGCTGGTCTCCAACCTGACGAGTGTCGTCGCCACCGTCGCCGCGATGCTGGTACTCGACTGGCGCCTCACTGTCGTCTCGCTGCTCCTGCTGCCCGTGTTCGTCTGGATCAGTCGGCGCGTGGGCCGGGAGCGCAAGCGGATCACCACCCAGCGGCAGAAGCAGATGGCGGCGATGGCCGCCACGGTCACCGAGTCGCTCTCCGTGAGTGGCATCCTGCTCGGCCGGACCATGGGCCGGTCCGACTCGCTCACCCACTCCTTCGCCACCGAGTCCGGGCGCCTGATCGACCTCGAGGTGCGCTCCAGCATGGCGGGGCGCTGGCGGATGTCTGTCATCGGCATCGTGATGGCCGCGATGCCCGCGGTCATCTACTGGGCGGCGGGCATCGCCCTCCAGATGGGTGGACCGCAGATCTCGCTGGGCACCCTGGTCGCGTTTGTCTCGCTTCAGCAGGGGCTGTTCCGGCCGACCGTCAGCCTGCTCTCCACCGGAGTGCAGATCCAGGCCTCGCTCGCGCTCTTCCAGCGCATCTTCGAGTACCTGGACCTGCCGGTCGACATCACCGAACCCGAGCGGCCCGTCCGGCTCGGCACGGTCAAGGGCGACGTCCGCTTCGAAGGCGTCGCCTTCCACTACGACGACACCAGCGGCCCGATACTCGACGCCATCGACCTGCACATCCCCGCGGGTGGCAGCCTGGCCGTCGTCGGTCCCACCGGCTCGGGCAAGTCCACCCTGAGCCATCTGGTGCCCCGGCTGTACGACGTCACCCACGGCCGCGTCACGCTCGACGGCGTGGACGTGCGCGACCTGGACTTCGACACCCTGGCCCGGTCGATCGGCGTCGTCTCGCAGGAGACCTACCTCTTCCACGCCTCGGTCGCCGAGAATCTAAGGTTCGCCAAGCCCGACGCCACCGACGAGGAGCTCTACGCGGCGGCACGCGCGGCCCAGATCCACGACCACATCGCCGCACTGCCTGACGGATACGACACGGTCGTCGGCGAGCGCGGCCACCGCTTCTCCGGAGGTGAGAAGCAGCGCCTGGCGATCGCCCGCACCATCCTGCGAGACCCGCCTGTCCTCATCCTGGACGAGGCGACCAGCGCCCTGGACACCCGTACCGAGCAGGCGGTCCAGCAGGCGATCGACACCCTGTCGGCCCACCGCACCACGCTCACCATCGCGCACCGCCTCTCCACCGTGCGCGGCGCGGACCAGATCGTCGTGCTCGACTCCGGTCGCCTAGCCGAGCGCGGCACCCACGAGGTGCTCATGGAGCAGAACGGCCGATACGCCGCGCTCGTCCGCCGAGATGCTCAACTTGAGACCGCAAAATGACGATATGCCGCGTTTATCGGTAGCCCCGCGTTAACGTGCCGACATGCAGATCAACAGTCCGCGTCAGGGCAAGATCCGGCTCACCCGCCGTGGCTGGGTGGTGCTGCTGACGACCACGGCGGTCGTGGTCGCGACGGCGGTAGCCGTGCCCCTGCTGCTCCGCGGTGAAGACGACAAGAGGCCCGAGTCCCTGCTGATCCCCGAGGGCTGGCGCAGCAACCAGGTGTACGAGGCGATCGACAAGGCCCTCGACGTACCGGCGGGCACCGCGAAGAAGGCCGCGGACAAGGCTGCGGGTAAGGAGGGCAAGGCTGGCCTGAAGCTGCCCGACGACGCCGACGGTAACCCGGAGGGGTATCTCTTCCCGGCCACGTATCCGATCGGCGGCCAGTCGACGCCTGCTTCGCTGCTCTCGTTCATGGTCAACACCGCCAACAAGAGATGGGGCGCCGACGCGGTCATCCAGGGCGCCGACCGTAACGCGGTGTCCGTGTACCAGATCGTCACCATCGCGAGCATCGTGCAGGCCGAGGCCGAGACGAAGGAGGACATGGGGAAGGTCGCCCGTGTCGTCTACAACCGGCTCGACCACGGCATGCCACTCCAGATGGATTCCACGATCAATTACGCCCTGAACCGCTCCACGCTGGACACCAGCAGGGCGGATACCAAGATCGAGAGCCCGTACAACACCTACGAGCGGTTGGGCCTTCCGCCGACCCCGATCGCCAACCCCGGTGACGACGCGGTCAAGGCGGCGCTCCATCCCACGGAGGGGGACTGGCTGTACTTTGTCACGGTGAAGCCGGGCGACACCCGCTTCACCGCGGACTACGCGGAACACCAGCGCCATGTCGACGAGTTCAACCGCAACCGCAAGTCCGAGAAGGGCACCCAGGACGCCAAGGAAGCGAGCGCGGCGTACTGACCTGTCCCGGCCGCGCCGCGCACCGGGAGCGCCCCCGGGCGTACCTCACGCCACCGACTCCGGCTCTGGCTCCCTGACCAGGCGCTCCCTGACCACGCGCTCCCGGCCCCCGTGCCGGTCCCGGTCCTGGTCGCCGTTCAGCAGGCCGCGGATGTCCCGCACCGCGGCCCGCCCGGCACGGTTGGCGCCGATGGTGCTGGCCGAAGGCCCGTATCCCACCAGGTGGACGCGGGGGTCGCGGACCGCGCGGGTGCCCTCGACCTGGATGCCGCCACCCCGTTCCCGCAGGCGCAGGGGCGCCAGGTGGTCGATCACGGCCCGGAACCCGGTGGCCCACAGAATCACGTCGGCCGCCACGCGCCGCCCGTCGGCCCACTCCACGCCGTCCGGGGTGATCCGGTCGAACAGGGGCAGCCGGTCCAGCGTCCCGTCCGCGCGTCCCTGTCGTACCGCCTCGGTCACCGGTAGCCCGGTCACCGAGACGACGCTGCGCGGCGGCAGCCCCCGCCGCACCCGCTCGTCCACCAGAGCCACGGCGGCCCGCCCCTGCTCGGCGTCGAACGGACCGTCGTGGAACACCGGTTCGCGCCGTGTCACCCAGGTCGTCTGAGCCGCGTACGGCGCGATCTCCAGCAGATGCTGTACCCCGGACGAGCCACCTCCCACCACGACGACCCGCTGCTCGGCAAACTCCCCGGGCCCCGGGTACTGCGCGGTGTGCAACTGCCGCCCCCGAAAGGTCTCCTGGCCCGGGTAGCGGGGCCAGAACGGCCGGTCCCAGGTGCCCGTCGCATTGATCAGTGCCCGGGTCGACCACGCCCCGCCGGTGGTCTCCACGAGCAGCCGCCCGCCCACGCCCTCGCGGACCGCCCGCACATCGACCGGCCGTCGCACCCGCAGATCGAAGACACGCTCATACGCGGCGAAGTACTCGCCGATCACCTCGGACGAGGGCCGCGCCTCGTCCGCCCCCGTCAGCTCCATGCCCGGCAGCGCATGCATCCCGTGCACCTTGCCGTAGGTCAGCGTTGGCCACCGGAACTGCCAGGCGCCCCCCGGCCGAGGGGAGTGGTCGAGTACGACGAAGTCGCGCCCCGGCCGGTACCCCGTACGCCGCAGATGGTGCGCGGCGGACAGCCCGGCCTGTCCGGCACCGATCACCACGACCTCGACGTCCTGTGCCGCGTCTGCTGCCCCGGTATTGTTCACGCTTCTACTAACTCGACCGGAGGCCCCGTTCTTCCCGCGTTTCTCCCGCACGCGTACGCGTACGCTGCCACCGGTGCGGCCTGGGGTCCTCCGGTGCGAAGATGACCCCATGTCCGATGCCTTCGCCACCCGCGTCCTGCACCTCACCACGGGCTCCACGGAGACGGTCGTCGACCTCACCCGCGACTGCGAGGCCTTCCTCAGGGAGGCGGCGGCCGGCCGCGACGGACTCCTGAACGTGTTCGTCCCGCACGCCACCGCCGGAATCGCGGTGATCGAAACGGGCGCGGGCAGCGATGACGACCTGCTCGCCGCCCTGCGCACCCTGCTCCCCGCCGACGACCGCTGGCACCACGACCACGGCAGCCCCGGCCACGGCCGGGACCATGTCCTCCCAGCCCTGGTGCCCCCGCACGCCACCCTCCCGGTCGTCGACGGCACCCTGGAACTCGGCACCTGGCAATCGGTCTGCTTGGTCGACACGAACAAGGACAACGCTGACCGCCAGGTCCGTCTGTCGTTCCTCGGGTAGCTCCGGTGCCGGCCCTCCGGCCGACTGCTACCCCTTCGGCCGGAACGTGCCAGGTGCGGCTGAGTTCTCCGGGGCGACAACCCATAAGGTGGGCTTATGAGGTCATAGATGCGACCCGGCTACTAGCTTAGGTTTGCCTTAGTTTAGGCTTCCCGTCGAGTCCCCCTCCCCCGCTCGAAGGGAAACCTGAACATGCCTCGCCCTCTGCGGGTAGCCATTGTCGGAGCCGGTCCCGCTGGCATCTACGCCGCCGACGCGCTGCTGAAGTCCGCAGTGGCTGACGAGCCCGGTGTGTCCATCGACCTCTTCGAGCGGATGCCGGCCCCCTTCGGGCTGATCCGCTACGGCGTCGCCCCCGACCACCCGCGCATCAAGGGCATCATCACCGCCCTGCACCAGGTGCTCGACAAGCCGCAGATCCGCCTCTTCGGCAACGTCGACTACCCGAAGGACATCAGCCTGGACGACCTGCGTGCCTTCTACGACGCCGTGATCTTCTCGACGGGCGCGACGGCCGACCGGGCGCTCGACATCCCGGGTATCGACCTCGACGGCTCGTACGGCGCGGCGGACTTCGTCTCCTGGTACGACGGGCACCCCGACGTTCCGCGGACCTGGCCGCTTGAGGCGGAGAAGGTCGCCGTCCTCGGCGTCGGCAACGTCGCGCTCGACGTGGCCCGCATCCTGGCCAAGACGGCGGACGAACTGCTGCCGACCGAGATCCCGGCGAACGTCTACGACGGCATCAAGGCCAACAAGGCCCTGGAGGTCCACGTCTTCGGCCGCCGTGGCCCGGCGCAGGCGAAGTTCAGCCCGATGGAGCTGCGGGAGCTGGACCACTCCCCGAACATCGAGGTCATCGTCGACCCCGAGGACATCGACTACGACGACGGCTCGATCGCGACCCGGCGCGGCAACAAGCAGGCCGACATGGTCGCCAAGACGCTGGAGAACTGGGCCATCCGCGACGTAGGCGACCGGCCCCACAAGCTGTTCCTGCACTTCTTCGAGTCGCCGACCGAGATCCTCGGCGAGGACGGCCAGGTCGTCGGCCTGCGCACGGAGCGCACCGAGCTGGACGGCACCGGCAACGTCAAGGGCACCGGAGAGTTCAAGGACTGGGACGTCACCGCCGTCTACCGCGCCGTCGGCTACCTCTCCGACGAGCTCCCCAAGCTGCCCTGGGACGTCACGACCGGCACGGTCCCCGACGAGGGCGGCCGGGTGATCGAGGACACCGGCGAGCACCTCCAGTCGACGTACGTCACGGGCTGGATCCGCCGCGGCCCGGTGGGTCTGATCGGCCACACCAAGGGTGACGCCAACGAGACGGTCGCCAACCTCCTGGACGACCACACCAACGGCCGCCTGCACACCCCCACTGCGCCCGACCCGGAGGCCGTGGACGCGTTCCTGGGCGAGCGGAACGTCCGCTTCACCACCTGGCAGGGCTGGTACCAGCTGGACGCCGCGGAGAAGGCCCTCGGCGAACCGCAGGGCCGCGCGCGCGTCAAGCTCGTCGAGCGCGAGGAAATGCTGAAGGCAAGCGGCGCCTGAACCCGCACCGTCGCATCGTCTGACAAGGAGTCGGCCGCGGGATGNNNCCCGCGGCCGACTCTTCGCGCCGTGCTGTTCAGAGGTTCAGTGGGCCGTGCCGGTGGTCAGCGTAGGCCGTGGCGGCGGGCCACCATCCGTTCGGCGGCGGAGCGGGGGAGTAGACGGCGCAGGGCGAAGGCCAGGGGGGCGTTGCTGCCCACCGCGTAGAGGGGCTTGGGGCGGGGGGCCTCGATGGCCTTGAGTATGGTCGCGGCGACCTTGGGCGGGGGCGTGCCGCCTGCCTCGTTGGCGTTCAGCGCCGCCAGCATCGTGCGGTACTCGTCGGCGAACGGGGAGTCGGCCGAGACGTACTGCGTACGGCGTTCGCTGATGCCGGTGTTGATCGCGCCGGGCTCGACGGTGGTGATGCCGACGCCGTACGCCGCGACCTCCCGCCGGGCCGCGTTCGCGAAGCCCTTGAGGGCCGCCTTGGAGGCCACGTACGAGGAGCGGTAGGCGAGCGGGAAGCTGGCGAGCATCGAGCCGACCATGACCACGCGGCCGTGGCGCCTGGCGCGCATGCCGGGCAGGAGGAGCTGGGTGAGGCGGACGGCGCCGAAGACGTTGAGCTGGAAGAGGCGGATGACGGCGTCCATGGGGAGCTCCTCGAAGGGGCCGTTCTGGCTTTCTCCGGCGTTGTTGACCAGGACGTCCACCGCTCCCGCCGCCTCCGCGCAGGCCGTGATGCTCGCCTCGTCGGTGAGGTCGAGGGCTAGGTACTTCACGCCAGGAACGGGGTCGCTGACCGACGACGGCGTGCGGCTCGTGCCATACACCCGGTAGCCGCGTCGGACCAGGGCCTCGGCGACGGCCGCCCCGATACCGGACGACGCGCCCGTCACCAGCGCCGTACGGCCCGCCCCCGACGGCCCCGGCACTCCCGAGGCCTCCGCGCTCACGCCAGCCGCCGGGCGAGCGCGCGCCCCGCGGCGCGGCCGGAGAAGACGCAGCCGCCGAGGAACGTACCCTCCAGCGCGTTGTAGCCGTGCACGCCTCCGCCACCGAAACCGGCCACCTCGCCCGCCGCGTACAGCCCGTCGAACACCGCGCCGTCCGGGCGTACGACCTGCGAGTCCAGAGTCGTCTCCAGGCCGCCGAGCGTCTTCCGGGTGAGCAGGTGCAGGCGTACCGCGATCAGGGGTCCCTGCGCCGGGTCGAGCAGGCGATGCGGCTTGGCCACCCGCATCAGCTTGTCCGGGCGGTAGGCGCGGGCGTTGCCGACGGACATCATCTGGAGGTCCTTGGAGTACGGGTTGCCCGTCTCGCGATCGCGGGCCACCACCTCCCGCTCCACCTGGGCGAGGTCCAGCTTGGGGCCGGGGGTGATCGCGTTCATCCCGTCGACGAGCTCGGCGAGTGTGCGGCGTACGACGAAGTCCTCACCGCGGTCGAGGAAGGCCTGGACCGGTCCTGGCGCGCCCTTCTTCACCCGTGACAGCACCAGCTTGATGTCCTTGCCGGTGATGTCGGGGTTCTGCTCCGAACCGGAGAGGGCGAACTCCTTCTCCACGATGGCGCGGGTCAGGATGAACCAGCTGTGGTCGTACCCCGTACCGACGATGTGCCGCAGGGTCGCCAGCGTGTCGTGGCCCGGGAACAGCGGTGCGGGCAGCCGCTTGCCCGTGGCGTCCAGCCAGAGGGACGACGGGCCCGGGATGATGCGGATGGCGTGGTCGGGCCAGACGGGGTCCCAGTTCTTGATGCCCTCGGTGTAGTGCCACATCCGGTCCCGGTTGACGATCGAGCCGCCCGCGCTCTCGGTGATCCCCAGCATCCGGCCGTCGACATGCGCGGGGACGCCGCTGATCATCGACTGGGGCGCCGGGCCGATCCGGTCGACCGGCCAGTTCTCGCGTACCAGTCGCTGGTTGCCGCCGATGCCGCCAGACGTCACCACGACGGCCTGGGCGCGCAGGGCGAACTCGCCCGCGGCCTCGCGGGACGAGGCGACACCGCGCGGCTCCGCTGACGGGGCGAGCACCGTGCCCCGTACGCCCACCGCCGCCCCGCCCTCGACGATCAGCTCGTCGACCTGGTGCCGGTGCTTGAAGGTGACGAGTCCGCGGGCCGCCGCGGCCATCACCGGCTCCAGGAAGACCCGTACGACCTCGGGGCCTGTGCCCCAGGTGAGGTGGAAGCGCGGCACCGAGTTGCCGTGCCCGCTCGCGGAGCCGCCGCCGCGCTCGGCCCAGCCGACCATCGGCGTCAGGCGCAGGCCGAGGCCGCGCAGGTAGGCGCGCTTCTCACCGGCGGCGAAGGACACGTACGCCTGTGCCCACTGACGCGGCCAGTGGTCCTCGCGCTCGCGGTCGAAGCCCGCCGAGCCGAGCCAGTCGGCGAGAGCGAGGTCGTAGGAGTCCTTGATGCCCGCCCGGCGCTGCTCGGGGCTGTTGACGAAGAAGAGCCCGCCGAGCGACCAGAAGGCCTGGCCGCCGAGGTTGGCCTCGTTCTCCTGGTCGACGACCAGGACGCGGCGCCCCGCGCGGGTGAGTTCGTAGGTGGCGACCAGTCCGGCCAGCCCCGCGCCCACCACGATGACATCGGCGTCGTCACTCATTACGGCTCCTCGGTGATCGGTGTGCTGACGGGCGTGCTGATGGGGGTGTTGACGGGCGTGCTGTAGGACTCCAGGACGTGCTGGAACAGCTCCTCGCGCCGGAGTCGCGCCGTGTCGCTGTCCGGTTCGAGCAGGACCTGTACGGAGGTGCCGTCGTGCACCGCCACCAGGGCCTGGCCCAGTGCCGCCGCATCGGTGACGCGGCGCCCCGCGCGGCCGAGCGCGGCCACCACGACCGGCAGGATGGTGTCCTGGATGGCCTGCTCCCGTGCCGCCATCACCCGCCGCAGCCCGGGGGTGCGCAGTGCGTGCGCGGTGAACTCCGCGGTCACCCGGTACCAGGCGTCATCGACGGGGATCGCGCGCAGCGCGGCCCGCAGCGCCTGGTCCGGCGTCGCGTCGGGCACCTCGGCCAGGGCGGCGCGCAGCCCGGTGATCAGCTGCGAGGAGCGCTCCTCCCACATCGCGAGGAACAGCTCGTCCAGCGAGGAGAAGTTCGAGTAGAACGCGCCACGCGTGTACCCGGCCCGCTCGCAGACCTGCTCCACCGTCGAGCGCCCGAAGCCCTCCTCCGCGAACACGTCCAGCGCCGCGACAAGCAGCCGCTGCCGGGTCTTCTCACGCCGGGCCGTGGGTGCCGCCATGGCTCACCACCCCTTTCGATACATGAACGTATCCGATACGCGCATGTATCGAAAGGGGTGGTGAGCCAGCCGCTTACGAGGGGGGTGGTGCGTCGAAGGCGCCGTGACGGCCCGCCCCAGCGGCGAACCGCGCTGCCCCCGCCGCCGTGTCGGCCGCCAGCGACACCGTGCCATGGGCGAACTCCACGGCGAGGGCGGCTGGTTCGCTCAAGCCCTCCTGTTCGAGTACGGACAGCCGGTCGTGTCGCAGACACGTCTGCGGGAACGCCGCGATCCGCGCCGCCAGCTCCCGCGCGGCAGCCAGCGCCTGCCCGGCCGGTACGACGCGGTTGGCCAGGCCGATTCGCAGGGCCTCGGCCGCGTCCACCGGCCGCCCGGTCAGGATCAGGTCCATCGCGACGCTGGTGCCGATCAGCCGCGGCAGCCGTACGGTGCCGCCGTCGATCAGCGGCACACCCCACCGGCGGCAGTACACGCCGAACACCGCGCTCTCGTCGGCCACCCGCAGATCCGCCCAGAGCGCCAGCTCAAGCCCACCCGCCACGGCGTGCCCCGCGACCGCGGCGATCACCGGTTTGGACAGGCGCATCCGGGACACGCCCATCGGCCCGTCCCCGTCCGCCGCGACGCGGTTACCCGCTCCCGTAGCGACGGCCTTGAGATCGGCGCCGGAGCAGAACGTGCCGCCCGCGCCGTGCAGGACGGCGACCGAGGCGTCCGGGTCCCGGTCGAAGTCCCGGAACGCCTCGGCCAGCGCGGCCGCGGTGGCGCGGTCCACGGCGTTGCGTACGTCGGACCGGTGCAGCGTGACCGTGGTTACCGGCCCGTCCCGCTCGACCCGTACGGCCTCAGCGCCTGCCTCGCTCACTCGGCGCCCCTCTCAGGACCGCCCTCGCTCATTCGGCGCCCTCAGCCGGACGGGCCCGGTCGATGATCGCCGAGGTGTCGACGCCGGTGGGCAGCGTGCCGAACGCGACGCCCCAGTCGTGGTCGAGCCGGGACGCGCAGAACGCGTCCGCGACGGCCGGATGGCCGTGCCGCACCAGTAGCGAACCCTGGAGCACCAGCGCCATCGACTCCACGATCCGGCGCGCCCGGAACTGCGCCTCGTCGAGATCGGTGAGCTGCTTGCGCAGCCGCGCCACCGCCGAGTCCAGCCGCCGGTCGGTGCCAGCGGCCTGCTCGACCTCGGTGAAGAAGGCGTCCACGGTCTCCGGCTGTTTGCCCATCGCCCGCAGCACATCCAGGGCCGCCACATTGCCCGACCCCTCCCAGATGGAGGGCAGCGGCGACTCGCGGTACAGCCGGGGCATCCCCGACTCCTCGACATAGCCGTTGCCACCGAGGCACTCCAGGGCCTCCGCGGCGTGCGCGGGCGCCCGCTTGCACACCCAGTACTTGCTGACCGCGAGACCGATCCGGCGCAGCAGCTCCTCCGCGGCGTCCCCGGCGTTCGCCCGGTCGACGGCCCCGGCCAGGCGCATCCCGACGACGGTCGCCGCCTCCGCCTCCACCGCCAGGTCGGCCAGGACGTTGGTCATCAGCGGCTGGTTGACGAGCCGCTCGCCGAAGGCGCTGCGGTACGTCGCGTGGTGCACCGCCTGGACGACACCGTGCCGCATCCCGGCCGCCGAGCTGACCGCGCAGTCAAGGCGCGTCATGTTGACCATCTGGATGATGGTGGCCACCCCCCGGCCCTCCTCGCCGACCAGATGGGCCACGGCACCCTCGTACTCGATCTCCGACGAGGCGTTGGAGCGGTTGCCCAGCTTGTCCTTGAGGCGTTGCAGCCGGATCGCGTTACGGGTGCCGTCCGGCAGCACACGCGGCACCAGGAAACAGGACAGTCCGCCAGGGGCCTGGGCCAGGGTGAGGAACACGTCCGACATCGGCGCGGAGGTAAACCACTTGTGCCCGGTCAGCGCGTACAGCCCGTCGCCCGCGGGCACGGCTCGCGTGGTGTTCGCCCGTACGTCCGAGCCGCCCTGCTTCTCGGTCATCGACATGCCCGCGATCAGGCCGCGCTTGTCGGTCGGCACCCGCAGGCCGTAGTCGTACGTGTCCGAGGTGAGCAGCGGCTCGTAGATCCTGGCCAGCTCGGGTTCGGCGCGCAGCGCGGGCACGGCCGCGTAGGTCATGGAGATGGGGCAGAGATGCCCGGGATCGGTCTGCCCCCATACGTACACCTTCGCGGCCCGTGCCACATGCGCGCCGGTCCGGTCCTCCCGCCAGGGCGCTGCGTGCAGGCCGTGCCGCACGGCGACCTTCATCAGGTCGTGCCAGTACGGATGGAACTCGACCTCGTCGATCCGGTGGCCGTACCGGTCGTGGGTGTGCAGCACCGGCGGGTTCTTCTCCACCACCCTGGCCCACTCCTGGGCCTGCTCGCCGCCCGCGCGCAGCCCCAGCTCCCGTACCTCCTCCTCGGCCCAGGCGGCGCCCTCGCGCCGCAGCCCCTCCAGGAGGGCCGGGTCATTGGCGACGTCGTACCCGGTCAGCGGGGGGACCTGGTTGGTGACCTCATGTGTCGCTGGCATCGGTGACTCCCAAGGCTCGAAGGGTGAAGGTGACCAGGGCCGGTACGGTGTCCGGCCCGGCCGCGGGATCGGACAGTGGCCCGATCAGCGCCTCCGCGACCGCGCCGACCAGCGCGGCGGCGGTCAGCGCGGCGTCCTGCGCGGGCAGTACCCCACGGGCAACGCCCTCGGTGACGCGCTCGGCGAACACATCACGGAAGGCCCGCCGGAACACCAGGCGCTCCGCGTCCACGGCAGGCTCCGCGGGCTCGGCGAGCAGCGCGTAGGCGAGTCGCGGTGCCTTCAGGGCCCGGCTCGCGAACGTCTCGATCGCCGCGACGATCGCGTCCACCAGATCGTCGTGCTGGTGCGCGGCCTGGGACACCGCCGCCACCTCGTGTGACGCCACCGTCCGGAACAGCTCGACCGAGAGCGCGGACTTGCCGGTGAAGTGCCGGTACAGGCTGCCGGTGGCGAGGCCTGCGCGCTCGGCGACCGCCGACATCGTGCAGCCCGCGTACCCCCGCTCGGCCAGCAGCTCGACGGCCGCGTCCAGGACGAGACCGCGCTGGGCGTCGAGGCGGGCCTGCACCGCAGGGGTGCGTCGATAAGGCATATAAGAAGTGAAGCAGCGATTCACTGCTTCAACAAGACCCTGCGGCGACTCGCCCGGCCCGGCCGCGGCCCGCCGCGAGGAAGCCGCAAGGAAGCCGAAAGGGAGCCGGGAGGGACAGGGCCCTGTGAAGCCACCGCCCATCACGAGATATCTTGATGTCGAGCAATGTTGCAGACGTGGAGCGGAGCACCCGGTGACTGACTCGACCATCATCTATACGCACACTGACGAGGCCCCGGCCCTGGCGACGTATTCGTTCTTGCCTGTCGTCCAGGCGTACGCCTCGACGGCCGGGGTCGGTGTGGAGACGCGTGACATCTCCCTGGCGGGGCGCATCCTCGCCAGCTTCCCCGAGCGCCTGACCGAGAGCCAGCGCGTGGACGACGCGCTCGCCGAACTCGGCGAGCTCGCCAAGACGCCCGGCGCGAACATCATCAAGCTGCCGAACATCTCGGCCTCGATCCCGCAGCTCAAGGCGGCCATCACCGAGCTCCAGCAGCAGGGCTACGCGCTGCCGGACTACCCGGACGACCCGCAGAGCGACGAGGACAAGGACGTCCGCGCGCGCTACGACAAGGTCAAGGGCAGCGCCGTGAACCCGGTCCTGCGTGAGGGCAACTCCGACCGTCGCGCCCCCGCGTCGGTCAAGAACTACGCCAAGGCGCACCCGCACCGCATGGGCGCCTGGACGGCCGACTCCAAGACGAACGTCGCGACCATGGGCGTCGACGACTTCCGCTCCACCGAGAAGTCCGTGACGATCCCCGAGGACGGCGCGCTGCGCATCGAGTTCGCCGGGGACGACGGCAGCACCACCGTGCTGCGCGAGTCGGTACCCGTACTCGCCGGTGAGGTCGTGGACGCGGCGGTGCTGCGGGTCGCGGCGCTGCGCGAGTTCCTGACCGCGCAGATCGCCCGCGCCAAGGCCGAGGGCGTGCTGTTCTCGGTGCACCTGAAGGCCACCATGATGAAGGTCTCCGACCCGATCATCTTCGGCCATGTCGTGCGCGCCTTCTTCCCGAAGACGTTCGCCGAGTACGGCGCCACGCTCGCCGCGGCCGGACTCAGCCCCAACGACGGACTCGGCGGAATCCTGGCCGGTCTGGACGCGCTGCCCGAGGGCGCGAAGATCAAGGCGTCCTTCGAGGCCGAGCTCGCCGAGGGCCCGGAGCTGGCGATGGTCGACTCCGACCGCGGCATCACCAACCTGCATGTGCCGAGCGACGTCATCGTCGACGCGTCCATGCCCGCCATGATCCGCACCTCGGGTCACATGTGGGGCCCGGACGGCAACGAGGCCGACACCCTCGCGGTGCTGCCCGACAGCAGCTACTCCGGTGTCTACCAGGCCGTCATCGAGGACTGCCGCGCGCACGGCGCCTTCGACCCGTCGACGATGGGCTCGGTCCCGAACGTCGGCCTGATGGCGCAGAAGGCCGAGGAGTACGGCAGCCACGACAAGACCTTCGAGATCGCCGCGGCGGGCACCGTCCGCGCCGTCGACGCCGCGGGCAACGTCGTCCTCGAGCAGGCCGTCGCCGCCGGTGACATCTTCCGGATGTGCCAGGCCAAGGACGCGCCGATCCGCGACTGGGTCAAGCTCGCCGTCACCCGCGCCCGCGCGACCGGCTCCCCGGCCGTGTTCTGGCTCGACGCGAGCCGCGCGCACGACGCGCAGCTCATCGCCAAGGTCAAGACGTACCTCGCCGACCACGACACCGACGGTCTGACCATCGAGATCATGTCGCCGGTCGAGGCCACCGCGTACTCCCTGGAGCGCATCCGCCGCGGCGAGGACACCATCTCGGTCACCGGCAACGTCCTGCGTGACTACCTCACCGACCTGTTCCCGATCCTGGAGCTCGGCACCAGCGCCAAGATGCTCTCGGTCGTCCCGCTGATGAACGGCGGCGGTCTCTTCGAGACGGGCGCCGGTGGCTCCGCGCCGAAGCACGTCCAGCAGCTGGTCAAGGAGAACTACCTGCGCTGGGACAGCCTGGGCGAGTTCTTCGCCCTCGCTGCCAGCTTCGAGCACCTGGCGCAGACCACGGGCAACGCGCGCGCCCAGGTGCTCGCCGACACCCTCGACCGCGGTACCGCGACCTTCCTCAACGAGGACAAGTCGCCTACCCGTCGCGTCGGCGGCATCGACAACCGCGGCAGCCACTTCTACCTGGCCCTGTACTGGGCGCAGGAGCTGGCGAAGCAGACCGACGACGCGCGGCTCGCTGAGGCGTTCGCGTCGCTCGCCAAGACCCTGGCCGAGCAGGAGCAGACCATCGTCGGCGAGCTGCTCGCCGTGCAGGGCTCTCCGGTCGACATCGGTGGCTACTACCAGCCCGACCCGGCCAAGGCCGAGGCCGTGATGCGCCCGTCGGCGACGCTCAACCAGGCCCTCGCGACGCTCGGCTGACGCGACCGCCAGGAGCTGTACCCACCCCATCGCCCCCGGCCGGACCTGCGTCCGGCCGGGGGCGATGGCGCGTCACGGCGGCGCCATCGGCACCTCGTCGCCCTGCGGGCCACTGCGGCTCAGCGGCGCTGCTCGCCGCCCGCCGCGGCCCTGCCCACCGCCGCCACCAGCGGCAGCAAGCGGTGCGGCACCCGTTCGCGCAGCGCCACCTCGGTCCGGGTCCGCACCACACCCGGCAGCTGGATCAGCTGCTGGATCACATCCTCAAGATGGGCGTTGTCCCGGGCGGCCACCCGGGTCAGGAGGTCACCGCCGCCGGTGATCGAGAAGGCCTCGATGATCTCGGGCACGGCGGCCAGCGCGTCCCCCACCTCGTCGAGATGCCCCTGCGTCACCTCGACATGGACGAACGCCAGGACCGGGTGCCCGAGCGCGGCGGGGGAGAGCGACGGGGCCGTACCGGTGATCACCCCGTCCCGTTCCAGCCGGTCAAGCCGCGCTTGCAGGGTGCCGCGGGCGATCCCCAGGACGCGGGCGTACTCGCGCACGCTGGTGCGCGGCTGCTCGAGGAGCAGGCGCAGAATCCGGGTGTCCAGCTCGTCGACCGCCATGGTTCGTTGGCCTCCTGGGTACGCGGCATGATCACGTACGACTGTACCCAGGGCGCGGCGGACTGGCGGCCGGGAAAGGGCCGGGCGGGCCTGGGGAGAGGCCCGCCCGGCCCCGTGCTTCGTGTGGGTACCCCGTGCTTCCTGTGCTTCCTGGCGACATGGGGCTTGAGCCTCCTCGCGGCTCGGCGGGATGGGGGATGTGCACAAGCCTTGAACCAGTGGGAGCGCTCCCAGCATGCTGAAGAGAAAAATGAGGGTCAAGATAGGTGAAGAGTCGAATAAATTCGATGACAAAGAAAGCCGAATCCGCTATTGCTCGACATAAGTTGATGCCTTAACGTCCTCAACTAACCAGTGGGAGCGATTCCGTCAGTCGGCGTGCCATGCGTGGCACGCCCGATCTGCAAGGAGTCGCTCATGCGACATCCCCCGCGTTTCTCCCGCTCATCTCGCTTACTGACGCTGCTCGTCGGAGCGGCGCTTGCCCTGGCGGGCACCCTGTTCGTGCCCGCTGTCACGGCCTCTGGGGCCGCTCCCGTGTGCTCGGTCGTGTACGAGACCACCAGCGAGTGGGACGACGGCTTCCAAGGCTCCGTCACCGTCACCCACCACGGCCCCGCGACGGACGCGTGGACGCTCGGCTTCGACTTCCCCGGTGGCCAGGAGATCACTCAGGGCTGGAACGCCCAGTGGTCTCAGTCGGGCAGTGCCGTCACCGCGAAGAACGCGGCCTGGAACGGCGCGCTGGACACCGGTGCGAGCGTCACGGCCGGGTTCCTCGCCTCCTGGTCGGGCACGAATCCCGTACCCACCTCCTTCACCCTGAACGGCGCGGTCTGCAACGAGGACGACGACCCGGACCCCGACCCCACCGACCCGGACCCCGACCCCACCGATCCGCCCGACCCTGAGGACGGGCCGCCCGCCCTGAAAGTCTCAGGCAACCAGCTCGTCGACAGCGAAGGCGCCCCCCGACGGCTGCTCGGAGTGAACCGCTCGGGCGGCGAGTTCGCCTGCGTCCAGGGCTACGGCATCTTCGACGGCCCCGTCGACGACGCGTCGATCCAGGCCATCGCGGACTGGAACGTCAACGCCGTCCGTATCCCGCTCAACGAGGAGTGCTGGCTGGGCCTGGACAACATCGACCCGCGCTACGCGGGCGGCAACTACACCACCGCCATCAAGGACCTGGTGCGCCGCGTCGAGGACCACGGGATGACCCCGATCGTCGAACTCCACTGGTCCTGGGGCCAGTACACCGGCAACTCATCCGGCTGCTCGGACATCCACGCGAGCTGCCAGAAGCCGATGCCCAACGCCCAGTACAGCAAGGCCTTCTGGTCCTCGGTCGCCAGCACCTTCAAGGACGACCCGGCCGTCGTCTTCGACCTGTTCAACGAGCCCTACCCGGACCGCGCCACCCCCACCGCCGAACAGGCATGGACCTGCTGGCGCGACGGCGGCGACTGCCCCGGCATCACGTACGAGGTCGCCGGCATGCAGAGCCTCGTCGACGCGGTACGGGACACCGGGGCCCAGAACGTGATCCTGGTCAGCGGACTCGCGTACTCCAACGACCTCAGCCAGTGGCTGTCGTACGCGCCGAGTGACCCGGCGGGCAATCTGGCCGCCGCCTGGCACGTCTACAACTTCAACGCCTGTGTCAGCGAGAGCTGTTGGGAGCAGACGCTGGCCCCGGTCGCCGCCCAGGTGCCGCTGGTGGCCGGTGAGATCGGCGAGAACACCTGCGGGCACTCCTTCGTCGACCGCGTCATGCGCTGGTTCGACGACCGGGACCTGTCCTACCTCGGCTGGACCTGGAACACCTGGGACTGCTCCGCGGGCCCCGCCCTGATCCGCGACTACGACGGCACACCCACCGCGTACGGCATCGGCCTGCGCGACCACCTGCTCGCCCTCGGCGACGGGTCCCGCGACGGGGCCTGAGTCGAGGCTGAGGCGAAACCGTCCAAGAGCAAACCAAGAACAAACCCACCACAAAGGAGCGCCATGAGCCGCATGGTCCGCAAGACCCTCACCAGACCACGAACGGCCTTACTCGCCGCCTGCGCCCTCATCGCTACGGCGGCCGGGACCGCCGTAGCCGCCGACGCCGACCTCCAGGCGGCAGCGCCCGGCTGCGAGGTCGACTACCAGGTCCAGGGTGACTGGGGCTCGGGCTTCACTGGGGCCGTCACCGTCACCAACACCGGTGACCCGGTGACCAGCTGGGACCTGAAGTGGTCCTTCTCCGGCAACCAGCAGGTCAGCAACGGCTGGAACGCCGAGCTCTCCCAGTCCGGCACCGATGTGACCGCGTCGAACGTCTCCTACAACGGCGCCCTCGGCACCGGAGCGTCGGCGAGCTTCGGCTTCAACGCCAACTACAGTGGCGGCAACGCCCTGCCGGACACCTTCACGCTCAACGGCGTCGTCTGCGGCGACGATGGCGGCGGCGACCCACCCGACCCCACCGACCCCCCTGGGGACAAGGTCGACAACCCCTACGCGGGTGCCAAGGTCTATGTGAACCCGGACTGGCAGGCCAAGGCCGCGGCCGAGCCCGGTGGCACGGCGATCTCCAACCAGCCGACCGGCGTGTGGATGGACCGCATCGCCGCCATCGAAGGCACCCCCGGCGCTCGCGGCCTGCGGGCGCACCTGGACACCGCTCTGGGCCAGAAGGGCGACGGTGAACTGGTCGTCCAGGTGGTCATCTACAACCTGCCAGGCCGCGACTGCGCGGCGCTCGCCTCCAACGGCGAGCTGGGACCGGAGGAGCTCGGCCGCTACAAGAACGAGTACATCGACCCGATCGCGGAGATCCTCGACGACGAGAAGTACGCGGACCTGCGCATCGTCACCACGGTCGAGATCGACTCACTGCCCAACCTGGTCACCAACACCGGCTCCCGCCCGACCGCGACACCCGAGTGCGACGTGATGCTCGCCAACGGCAACTACGTCAAGGGCGTCGGCTACGCGCTAGGCAAGCTGGGTGCCATCGACAACGTCTACAACTACGTGGACGCCGGCCACCACGGCTGGATCGGCTGGGAGGACAACTTCGCCGCCTCGGCCACCGTCTTCTACGAGGCCGCGAACGCCGAGGGCGCCAAGCCCTCCGACGTGCACGGCTTCATCACCAACACCGCCAACTACAGCGCCCTGAAGGAGGAGAACTTCTCTATCACCGACTCGGTCGGCGGCACGTCGGTCCGCGAGTCGTCCTGGGTCGACTGGAACAAATCCGTGGACGAGCTGTCCTTCGCCCAGAGCTTCCGCCAGCAGCTGGTGTCCACCGGCTTCGACTCCGGCATCGGCATGCTCATCGACACCTCCCGCAACGGCTGGGGCGGCACTGAGCGGCCCACCGGGCCCGGCGCGATGACCAACGTGGACACCTACGTCGACGGCGGCCGCTATGACCGCCGCATCCACGTCGGCAACTGGTGCAACCAGTCGGGCGCGGGCCTCGGCGAACGCCCCCAGGCCGCACCGGAGTCGGGGATCGACGCGTACGTGTGGATGAAGCCCCCGGGCGAGTCCGACGGCTCCAGCAAGGAGATCCCGAACAACGAGGGCAAGGGCTTCGACCGGATGTGCGACCCGACGTACGAGGGTAATCCGCGCAACGGCCACAGCATGTCCGGCGCGCTGCCGGACGCCCCCGTCTCCGGGCACTGGTTCTCCGCCCAGTTCCAGGAGCTGCTGAGGAACGCCCACCCGGCGCTGTAGCGCCCTGGGCACCCGGTGCGGCTACCCTCCACGGGGAGAGGGCGGCCGCACCGGGCAGGTGGCTCAGCTGCCGCCAGTTCGTCGAAGCGCTTCGATGCAGGTCTGGACAGTGCCCGAACGCCCGTCTAGGGTCGAGGGTGTTGTCTGTACGTGAGCTGAGAACAGCCTGCGTCGAAGCGGTTCGCCCCTCAGGGCCGCCCTATCCGGGAGAGCTGAAGCGAAATGGTCACCCTTGCCGAGGTCGCCCGGCACGCCGGAGTGTCGGCCAGCACGGTGAGCTACGTACTCAGCGGCAAGCGGTCCATCTCGCTGGAGACCCGAGAACGCGTCGAAGCCAGCATCCAGGAGCTCGGCTACCACCCGAACGCCGGTGCGCGCGCCCTGGCCAGCAGCAAGTCCAATATCGTCGCCCTGATGATGCCCCTGCGCAGCGACATGTACGTCCCCGTGATGATGGAGATCGCCATCGCGGTCGCCACCACGGCCCGTACGCACGGCTACGACATGCTGCTGCTCACCGGCGACGAGGGCGCGTCGGCCGTCCGCCGGGTCACCCGCAGCGGCCTCGCCGACGCCATGATCCTGATGGACGTCGAGCTCAAGGACGAGCGGCTGCCGCTGCTGCGCGAGAGTGACCGCCCCGCCGTGCTCATCGGACTGCCCGCCGACACCACCGGGCACACCTGCGTGGACTTGGACTTCGTCGCCACGGGCGCCCTGTGCGTCGAACACCTCGCCGGTCTTGGCCACCGTGACATCGCGGTGATCGGCGAGGCCCCCGCCGTCTACGAGCGCCACACCGGCTTCGCCGAGCGCACGCTGGACGGGTTGCGCGCCAGGAGCCGCGAGCTGGGGGTGAGGCTGCTGCACCGGCCCTGCGAAGGCGGCTATCAGGCGGTCGCGGCCACCCTCGCCCGGGTCTTCGATGAGCGGCCCGGCACCACGGGGTTCATCGTCCAGAACGAATCCGCCGTCGAGCCGCTCCTCGGCCTGCTGCGCCAGCAGGGCCGCGCGGTGCCCGAGGACGTGTCGGTGGTCGCGATCTGCCCGGACCAGGTGGCGCTCCAGGCATCGGTGCGGCTCACCTCGGTATCCATCCCGGCCCAGGAGATGGGGCGCCAGGCCGTCGTGCGGGTCATCGCCAAACTCGCGGGCCAGCCCGAGGACGAGGTCGCGCTGCTGACCCCGGAACTCTCCGCGCGCGCCAGCTCGGGCCCGGCGCCGATCTGACCACCCCGGACGCACGCTACATGCCCCACACGACCGAGTGCGGCCGGTTCCCTCGCCAGGGAACCGGCCGCAAGGGGCGTTGACGCGGGCGTTTACCTGGTGCCCAGGTAGTAACTGGTGTGCGGCGGCTGGTTGTAGCCGGTGTTCTGCCAGGCCATGCCGAGCCGGTACACCGGGTCGTGCATCAGGGTCGGCAGCCGGAACTCGGTCGGGTGCGGGGTGCTGTACAGCCGCAGTGCCGTAGAGTCCGCGTCGCGCCAGATCATCTCCTCGCGCCAGTCGCCGAGGATGTCGCCGGACAGCACCGGGTTGCCCTTGGTCCAGTTGTTGGACTTGGCGTCCTGGTCGTACCAGACCCGGTCCAGCTCAGTGGAGCCGTTGTACTTCAGGATCTGCCCGTAGCCCACGCCCGCCGAACCCGACCAGCGGTGGTCGAGCAGTTCCCGGTGCGCGTCACCGGTCCACCAGATGGCGGAATTGTACGAGGCGCCCCCGGCGAACGTCGGCACACTGTCACTGATTTTGGTGCCGTCGGCGGCGTAGAGCCCGCCGCCACTGGACCAGCACTCGGCCCCCGCGTACTGCCGGGTCAGGTCCGCGCAGATGCCGCGCCCGACGTCGTTGCCGGTCCTCTCGCCCCACAGGATCTCGCCGGTCCGCGCGTCATGCATCTCGAAGCCGTACGCGGAGCCCGCGCTCTCATGCACGTTGAACGACTCCAGACCGGGCCGGGACGGGTCCAGGTCGCCGACGTGCAGGGCGTCACCGTGTCCCAGCCTGGTGGTCCACAGCCCGGTGCCGTCGTGGTTCACGGCCATCGCGCCGTAGAGGATCTCGTCCTTGCCGTCACCGTCGACGTCGGCGACCGAGAGCTGGTGGTTGCCCTGCCGGTCGTAGCCCTTGCCGTAGTTGGTGGAGCTGTTGGTGTCGAACTTCCAGCGGCGGGTGAGGTCACGGCCGTTCCAGTCGTACGCGGCCAGGGCCGTCCGCTCGTAGATGCCCCGGGTGAAGACCATGCTGGGCGCCGAGCCGTTGAGGTACGCGGTGGCCGACAGCAGCCGCCCCTCGCGGTTGCCCCAGGTGTCGCCCCAGTCGGAGACCTTGCCGCGGGCGGGCTCGAAGGGTACGGAGTCCATCACCCGGCCCGTCTGGCCGTTGAAGACCGACAGATACTCGGGGCCGCTGAGGACCGCGCAGTTGTCGGCCAGATGGGAGGCGCCCGCGTCGCCGATGACGGTGCCCGCCGCGTCCCGGGAGCCGTCCGAGGTGCGGACCGCCATCTCGGCCTTGCCGTCGCCGTCGTAGTCGTACACCTGGAAGGAGTCGTAGTGCGAGCCGCTGCGGACGTTGGTGCCGAGGTTGACGCGCCACAGCCGGGTGCCGTCCAGCCGGTAGGCGTCGTAGACGGTCGGGCCGGTGCAGGTACCGGAGTTGGCCACGTCGGTGGCGTTGGACGGCACCCACTTGAGGACCAGCTCGTAGGCGCCGTCGCCGTCCAGGTCGGCGGCGGAGGCGTCGTTGGCCGAGTAGGTGTAGCGGACGCCGTCGCGGGTGGTGCCGCCCGGGGGCTTGTCCAGCGGGATGTCCTTGCGGCCCGATGACCAGGCGGTCGCCTGCTCGCCGGGCCGCTCGGAGCCGTTGACCACGGCGCGGATCTCGTAGCGGGCGCCGGTACCGCCGTTCCGGTCGAGGAAGTTGGTCTTCTGGGTCTCCTCGATCAGGGTGCCGCCCCGGTAGAGCCGGAACGACACGTCCGCCGGGTCGTCGCCGAACATCCGCCAGGTCACCAGGACCCCGCCGCTCGCGGGGACGGCGACCAGGCCGCGATCCAGCTTCTCGGCGACCCGGGCCGCCGCGAGGGCCCTGGCCGGACTGTTGGCGGCGACCGACACGGGCGCGCCCTCGGCGGCCGAGGCGAGGTGGCCGACCGCGAACAGGCCGCCGGAGCCGAGCAGCGTCATGGTGAGCAGCCCTCCGGCCAGCTTGCCGGGGCGGCGGTGTCTGCGGCGGTGTCTATGGAGAAGGGTGCGGGTGGTTCTGAACATGTCACCTCATCTTCATCAGGGGCGGGTGGTCCGTCGAGTGCGGGAAGGGGACTACCCCTTGATCGCGCCCGTGAGCATGCCCGCCCTGAAGTGCTTCTGGACGAAGGGCGACAGCACCGACACCGGCACTAGGGCGAGCACCATCACGGCCATCTGGATGGCGAGCGGCGAGAGTTGCCCGGTGTTGATCGCCGAGGCCAGGCCGGTCGGCCGCTCCTGCTTGAGGACCAGCTGTTGCAGGATGTTCTGCAGGGGCAGCATGTCCGGGTCGCTCAGATAGATGGAGGCGTTGAACCACGCGCTCCAGTACCCGACCGCGTAGAAGAGCGTGATCACCGCGATGACGGCGCGGGACAGCGGCATCACGATCTGCCACAGAATACGGACGTCACCCGCCCCGTCGATCCGCGCGCTCTCGATCAGCTCCTGGGCCGTCCCCATGAAGAACGCGCGCAGCACCAGGATGTTGAACACGTTCACCGCACTGGGCAGGACCAGCGACAGATAGGTGTCGGTCAGACCGAGCCCCTGCACGACCAGATACGTCGGGATGAGCCCGGCGCCGAAGAACATCGTGGCGAGCAGGAACACCAGCAGCGGCCGGTGCAGCACCGACCCGCTGCGGGACAGCCCGTACGCGCACAGGATCGACACCGTCATGCTGAAGAGCGTGCCGAAGACCGTCACGCCCAGGCTCACCAGCGTCGCCCGGGTCACCTGGCCACCGCTGAACAGCTCCTGGTACGCGACGAAGGTGATGCCGCGTGGAATCACCACCAGGCCACCGGTCTCGGTGATGGTCTTCACTGAAGACAGGCTCGTGACGATCACCACCCAGAGCGGGAACAGGATCGCCAGGCACACCGCGACCAGCGTGACGCCCTTGAGTGCCAGGCCCGCCGTGGTCGGCCGCTCCTCCCACGCGGGCCGCAGTCCGCTGCGGCTGCCCGGCCTGATGCCGAAGGACAACAGGCTCATCGCTTGTACACCCCCTGCTCGCCCATCAGATGGGCGACCTTGTTGGCCCCGAAGACCAGCAGCAGTCCGAAGAGTCCCTTGACGATGCCCACGGCGGCCGCATAGCTGAAGTTGCCGTTCAGCAGACCCACGTTCCAGACATAGGTATCCAGCACCTCGGCGGCGGTCGGCCCGACCGCGGTGCGCTGGAGCAGGATCTGCTCGAAGCCGACGGTGAGCGCGTTGCCGACCTGGAGCACCAGCAGCAGCGCCACCACCGGGCGCAGCGCGGGCAGGGTGATATGCCACATCCGCCGCCAGCGGCTCGCGCCGTCCATCGCGGCCGCCTCGTACAGATCGGGACTGACCGAGGCCAGCGCGGCGAGGAACACGATCACGCCCCAGCCCGCGTCCTTCCAGATCATCTCGAAGGTGATCAGGAACTTGAAGAGCCCCGGGTTCGTCATCAGGTCGATGCCGTCGTGGCCATGGTCGCGCAGCAGCTGCGAGACCAGGCCCGCGCCGCCGAACATCTGCTGGAAGACCGTGACGACCAGCACCCAGGAGAAGAAGTGCGGCAGATACAGGATCGCCTGGGCTACCGCCCGTACCCGCGGCCGCACAAAGCTGTTGAGGAACAGCGCGAGGAGGATCGGCAGCGGGAAGAACAGCGTCAGCTGGATCGCGAAGATCGCGAGGGTGTTCCGCAACGCCTGCCAGAACAACCGGTCGTTCCACATCTGCTGGAACCACTCGCCGCCCACCCACGGGCTCTGCCCGATGGCCTCGAAGGCGTTGTCCGCGACGTAGGGGTCGTAGTCCTGGAAGGCGACGACGTTGCCGAGCAGCGGTACGTAGTTGAAGACCAGGAGCAGCAGGATCGCGGGAACGGTCATCAGCAGCAGCACCCGGTCGCGGCGCAGCCGGTGGCGCAGGGTGATACCGCCCTTGGCGGGCGCTCTCGGCCCGCCGCGCCGGGGCGAGGGCCCGGTCTGCTCCGCGGCGGCGGGCTCCCGGACCTGAGTGGTGCTCTGTGTCATGTCAGGAGGCCGACTCGCCGGTCTCGTCGAGCAGCTTCTTGTACCAGTCGCGGAGCTTGTCGCCGCCTCGTGACTTCCAGTCGGACACCGCCTGCTGCATGTCGCTGACCTTCTTGCGGCCGCGCACGATGTCCTTCTCCAGGTCCTCGAACTGGGCGTTGAGATTGGTGTAGCGGTTCGGCTCCTGGATCTGCATGCCGTGGAAGAGCGGTTCCTCGCTGTGCGCGCCCTGCCGCTGCTGCCACTCGACCATGCCCTTGACGACGTCCGGGTGGTCGGGGTGGGCACGGAAGGGAGCGGGTCCGGCGATGTACTCGTACGTCGCGAAGGCCTGGTTGTTTCCCAGCTCCGTCTTCGTGAGCAGCCCGTCCTTGAGCGCGTGGTGCTGGCCCGGCAGGCCGTACGCCTTGAGCCGCTGCTCCTTCGTGCCGTACGGGGCGGCGCAGTAGTTGGCGAGGGCGAGGATCTCGCGGATGGTCTTTTCGTCGGCCTTCTTGTTGACGCAGCACCAGATATTCGAGGGGGCCGCGTTGAAGAGTGAGGGGGCGCCGCCGTCATGGGCGAAGTAGTCCATCGCGGCCATCTCGAAGTCCGGGTTCTCCAGGCGCTGGACGGCGGTCTTGCCGTACCAGTCGGAGATGTCCATGTTGTACATCCACACCTTGCCGGAGGCGAAGAGGTTGCCGATGTCGCCCTGTTCGGCCTTGGCGTCCGGGTGGACGAAACCGGCCGAGTACAGCGAGCGGGACCACTCCAGGGCTTCCAGAAACGCGTCGGTCTCGTAGCGGTTGACCAGCTTGTCGCCCTCCAGCCGCCAGTAGTGCGGCCGTTCGGGCAGCACACCGAAGAACGCGTACGCCGCCCAGGTCATGTCGCCGCAGGCCCACACCTTGCTCTTGGGGGCGTTGATCTCCTTGCAGAGGTCGTAGAACTCCTGGGTGGTCTTCGGCGCCTGGTAGCCCTTCTCGGCGTAGAGGTCGACGCGGTAGAACGGCGCGATGTTGCCGACGGCCTCGGCGGGGAAGGGCAGGCCACGGAGCTTGCCGCCGAAGATCCCGCGCTGCCAGGCGCCGGTCGGGATGGCCGCCAGGTTCGGGTACTCCTTGACCTTGTCGCCGCTCAGATACGGGCCCAGGTCGGCGAACTTGTTGCTGACCGCGCTGGGGATCTTGCCCGCCAGCTCCCAGCCGGGTATCACCACCGCGTCCGGGATGGAGCTGGAGGCCAGCACCGCGCCCAGCTTCTGCCCGTAGGTGTTGCCGTCCTGGTTGCGCCACTTGACCTTGACGCCGACCGCCTCGTCCATGGCGGTCCAGTAGGGGTTGCCGTGCTTGGGGGATGTGCCCCACAGCGGGGCCATGATGCTCACCTCGCCGCCCTGGCCCAGCTTCTTCGGCACCGAGACGGCCAGCTCGTCGGCGGGCAGCGCGGTGGTGAAGCCGGCCGCCGAACCGTTCTTGCTGGGAATGTCAGGGGTGACGGCCTGCGACGCCACATAGGCGGGAAGTACGTCCTTGAGCTCCTTGCCCGAGGTCGTGCCCTCGTTCTTCGAGCCGCCGCCGGAACCGCCGCACGCGCTGAGCAGCGGCGCACCGCCCGCCACCGCGACCGCGGCGACCGCGGTGGAGGCGAGGAAGCTTCTCCGGCCTGGAGCGGAGTTCGATGAGGGGGAGTTCGGCGTCATTGCGTCAACCCTTCGTGGCGCGCCGGGACATACGGCGGGACCACCGCTCATCCACTTTCGAAGCGCTTCGATATTGCTGCGAGGTTAAGTGAAGGCCCAGACCGTCACAAGGTTCCGGTCCAAGATTCCTGACTCCCAGGGAAATTGCTGGAGAGGGTCGCAGGTCTGGGGGCGGGAGGTGGGTCTGGTCGCTGTCTTGACATTCACGCCACTCAGCGCGGAGCATCGAAGCGCTTCGAGGATGCCGCCAGAGCACTCTTCGCCCACCTGCCAGAGGGACCTCTACGTGACCGACAGCCCGCCGCCGTTCCGTGACCCCGAGCTGCCCTTCGACCAGCGCGTCGACGACCTGCTGTCCCGGCTGACACTCGACGAGCGGATCGGGCTGCTGCACCAGTTCACGCCCGCCGTCGAGCGGCTGGGCATCGGCCCCTTCCGCACCGGACAGGAGGCCCTGCACGGCGTCGCCTGGATGGGCCAGGCGACCGTCTTCCCGCAGGCGGTCGGGCTCGGTGCGACCTGGAACGACGACCTGGTCCGCCGGGTCGGTGAGGCGGTCGGCACGGAGGCGCGGGCGATGCGCTCGCGCGACGAGCGCGTCGGCCTCAACGTCTGGGCGCCCACCGTCAACCTGCTGCGTCACCCCCTGTGGGGCCGGGGCGAGGAAGGCTACGCGGAGGACCCCGCCCTCACGACCGCGATCGCCGTCGCCTACACCCGCGGACTCCGCGGCGACCACCCGGTCTACTGGCGCACCGCCCCCGTCCTCAAGCACTGGCTCGCCCACAACAACGAGACCGACCGGTCCACCGCGTCCTCGTCCGTGCGGCCACGCGTGCTCCACGAGTACGATCTGCGCGCCTTCCGAGGAGCCGTCGAAGCGGGCGCGGTCGCCGGGGTGATGCCCGCCTACAACCTGGTCAACGGCCGCCCCAACCACGTATCGCCCTATCTGCGCGAGCAGTTGCGCCAGTGGAGTGCCGAAGAGCTGCTGGTGTGCTCCGACGCGGGCGCCCCCAGCAACCTGGTGGACTCCGAGAAGTACTTCGACACGCACGAGGAGGCCACCGCGGCGGCGCTCCTCGCGGGCGTGGACAGCTTCACCGACCACGGTACGGACAGTACGGTGATGACCGCCCGGATACGCGGCGCCCTGAAGCAGGGCCTGATCAGCGAGTCGGACATCGACACCGCCGCGCGCCGCCAGCTGTCGGTACGGTTCCGCCTCGGCGAGTTCGACCCTGGCCTCGACCCGTACGCGGCCCCCGCAGCACCGTCTTCCGACGCCTCGCTCGACACCTCCTTCGACGCTTCCTTCGACACCCCGGAGCACCAGGCGCTGGCGCGGGAGGCCGCGGAGCAGGCGGTGGTCCTGCTCAAGAACGACGGACTGCTGCCGCTGACCGAAGGCACCCGGATCGCGGTCGTCGGGCTGCTCGCCGACACCTGCAAGACCGACTGGTACAGCGGCACCCTGATCCGCCGCAGCACCGTCCTGGACGGCCTGCGCGAGCGCTTCGGCGCGGCGAACGTCACCTTCGCCGAAGGCGCCGACCGGGTGCGCCTGAAGTGCGCGGCGGGCTGGCTCCAGGTGCCCGAGCATCCCGGGACCGCGGCGGGCGGCGGCCCGGCGCGGGGCGCCGAGGGCGCCTTGGACCCGGCCCTGCTGGCGGGCCGCACCGACCTGCCGCCGCTCACGGTCGGCGACAGCCCAGCCGAGTTCGCGCTGGTCGACTGGGGCGATGACGCCCTGACCCTGCGCGCCCCCGACGGCCGGTACCTCTCGGTCGCCGACGACGGATATGTCCGCGCGTCGGCCGACGAGCCGGGCGGCTGGGTGGTCCAGGAGACCTTCACACTGCGGAGTACGGACGGCGCTGACGGCTTCCTCCTCAAGCACACCGGGACCGGGGGATACGTCTCTGTCGCCGCCGACGGCGTAAAGGTTGCCGACCAGGGAGAGATCTTCTCCGTCGACTACGTGGAGCGCGGCGAGCAGGCCGTGGCGCGGGCCGCGGCCGACGCCGACGTCGTCCTGGTCGTGGCGGGCAACGACCCGCACATCAACGGCCGCGAGACCGAGGACCGTACGACACTGGCCCTGCCGCCCCAGCAACGGCGGCTCTGGCAGGCGGCCAGCGCCGCCAACCCGCGCACCGCACTCGCCCTGGTCTCCTCCTACCCGTACGCGGTCGCCGACGCCGATGCCGCGCTGCCCGCCCTCCTGTGGACCGCGCACGGCGGGCAGGCCGGGGGCATCGCGCTCGCCCGGGTGCTGGCCGGGGACGTCTCGCCGGCCGGGCGGCTGCCGCAGACCTGGTACGCGGCCGACGACGACCTGCCCGCTCTGCTGGACTACGACATCATCGGCTCCCGCCAGACCTACCTGTACTTCGACGGCACCCCGCTGTACCCCTTCGGGCACGGCCTGTCGTACACGACGTTCGCCTACACGGACCTGGAGGCCGAGCGGGACGGCGACGTCCTGCGGGTCGCCTTCACGGTCACCAACACCGGCGCCGGGGCCGCCGACGAGGTGGCCCAGCTCTACCTGAGGGCGCCGCGCGGCCCGGTGCCCCGGCCCACGCGGCAGCTGCTGGCGCATCGCCGCGTCCCGCTCGCGGCGGGGGCGGCCGAGCGGCTGGAGTTCCAGGTCGCGCTGGCGGAGCTGGGGCTGTGGGACGTCCGCCACGGCCGCTGGACGGTACCGCCCGGCGCGTACGAGCTGCTGGCGGGATCTTCCAGTACGGACATCCGCCGTACCGCCGTCGTCACCGTCGACGGCCCCCGGATCGCCGCCAGACCGGCACGGGGGGCCGGTCTGGCGGCCGCGGACTACGACACTCAGTCCGGCACCGAGATCGTCGACTACAGCAAGACGGCGGGCGACGCGGTAACGACGGTGGACGGCGACGCCGAGGGGCGGGAAGGCGAACTGCTCTTCCAGCAGTGCGACTTCGGTGACGGCGTCACGACCGTCACGGCCGAGGTAGCGGGGGAGGGCACGGTCGAGCTCAGCCTGGACGCCATGGGCGCCATGTCCTCCCCGTCGATCCTCACGGCCGGGCCCACCGAGGGGCCGTACGCCTACACCACCCGCTCCGCCGCCTTCACCACCAGCGGTGTACGCGATCTGCGGGTGCGCCTCAGCGGCCGGATACGCCTGGCACGCCTCTCCTTCGGGTCGTCCCAGCCCTCTCCGCCCGACGTGCCCGAAGTGCCCGCCGCGTCCGACCCGCTCGCCACGAACCCGAGGAATCCCACGCGATGAAGTTCACCAACGGCTTCTGGCTGATGCGCGACGGCGTCCAGGCCTCGTACGCGACCGAGGTGCGGGACCTGGACACCGGCGAGGACCACTTCACCGCCTACGCGTCCGTCCAGCACGTACGCGAGCGTGGCGACACCCTCAACTCCCCCCTGATCACCGTCGAGTGCTTCTCCCCGGCCGAAGGCGTCATCGGCGTGCGCACCACCCACCACGCGGGCACTGTCCACCGCGGCCCCGACTTCGCCCTGCCAGGCGCCCAGCGCGAACCCGGCGCCGCTGCCGCCAAGATCCGCCGCGACGGCACCGTCACCGAGCTATCCAGCGGCCCGCTGACCCTGCGCCTGGACACCGAGGGCCCCTGGGGCCTGGAGTTCCTGGACGCCGACGGGCGCCGCCTGACCGCCATCGAGCGCAAGGGCACCGCGTTCGCCAGCACTCCGGACGGCGCGCACCACATGATCGGCCAACTGGCGCTCGGCGTCGGCGAACAGATCTACGGACTGGGCGAGCGCTTCACGCCGTACGTGAAGAACGGCCAGAGCGTCGACATCTGGCAGGCCGACGGCGGCACCAGCAGCGAACAGGCGTACAAGAACATCCCGTTCCACCTCTCCTCGCGCGGCTACGGCGTCTTCGTCAACCACCCCGGGAAGGTGTCGTACGAGATCGGCTCCGAGTCGGTCGGCCAGGTGCAGTTCAGCGTCGAGGACCAGTCCCTGGAGTTCTACGTCGTCGCGGGACCCGAACCCAAGGACGTGCTCAGCCGCTACACCGCGCTGACCGGACGCCCCGCGCTGCCGCCCGCATGGTCCTTCGGGCTGTGGCTGACCACCTCCTTCTGCACACGCTATGACGAGGAGACCGTCACCTCCTTCGTCGACGGGATGGCCGAGCGCGACATCCCGTTGTCCGTCTTCCACTTCGACTGCTTCTGGATGCGCGAATACCAGTGGTCGGACTTCCGCTGGGACCCGGAGGTCTTTCCCGATCCGGAGGGCATGCTGCGCAGGCTCAAAGAGCGCGGCCTGAAGGTCAGCATGTGGATCAATCCGTATATCGCCCAGAAGTCCCCGCTGTTCGAGGAGGCGGCGGCCGAGGGGTACCTGGTCACCCGGCCGAGCGGCGATGTCTGGCAGTGGGACCTGTGGCAACCGGGCATGGCGCTGGTGGACTTCACCCACCCCGGTGCCCGCCAGTGGTACACGGACAAGCTGCGCGGACTCCTTGACATGGGAGTCGACTGCTTCAAGACGGACTTCGGCGAGCGGGTGCCCACCGAGGTGGTCTGGCACGACGGCAGTGACCCACGGCGGATGCACAACTACTACGCCCAGCTGTACAACCAGGTCGTCTTCGACCTGCTTCAAGAGCAGCGGGGGAGCGGTGAAGCGGTGATCTTCGCCCGCTCCGCCACCGCGGGCGGACAGCAGTTCCCGGTGCACTGGGGCGGCGACTGCTTCGCCTCGCTGGAGGCGATGGCCGAGTCCCTGCGCGGCGGCCTGTCCCTGTCGCTGAGCGGCTTCGGGTTCTGGAGCCATGACATCGGGGGCTTCGAGGGCACCCCTGACCCGGCGGTCTTCAAGCGCTGGCTCGCGTTCGGACTGCTCTCCTCGCACAGCCGGCTGCACGGCAACGTCTCCTACCGGGTGCCCTGGGCGTTCGGCGAGGAAGCGGTCGACGTGGCACGGAAGTTCACCCGGCTCAAGCACCGGCTGATGCCCTACCTGTACGGAGCCGCCGTCGAGGCGCATCGCACCGGGGTGCCCGTACTGCGCCCGATGCTGCTGGAGTTTCCCGAGGACCCGGCGTGCCGGTCCCTGGACCGTCAGTACATGCTCGGCCCCGACCTGCTGGTGGCACCCGTCTTCAGTGTGGACGGCGAGGTCGAGTGCTATCTGCCCGCGGGCACCTGGACCCATCTGCTGACCGGCGAGACGGTCAGCGGACCGGCCTGGCGGCGGGAGTCACACGGATTCGACAGTCTGCCCCTGTACGTACGCCCGGGGGCGCTGCTGCCGCTTGGCGCGGACGATCAGCGCCCGGACGGCGACTGGCTGGAGGATCTGACGCTGCTGGTCACGCCGGGCATCCGCGACACCACCGTCACCGTGCCCGGCCTGGACGGGGCGCCAGCCGCCGCGTTCCGCGCGGTGCGCGAGGGGGGCCGGATTCGGGTCACGGCCGAGGGATCGGACCGGCCGTTCACGGTGCGCACGGTGCGCGGGGACGCCAGGGACGCCAGGGACGCCACGGACGCCCGGGACACGGTGGCGCGGGGAGTGGCCGATGTGACCCTAGGACTGGCGTCTAGTTGACCAATCAACGAGTCAACTCTACGGTGACCGTTCGGACCTACAGATGACGTGCGGAATCCCGAACGGGGCGGTGCGGGTCACACCGGCGCACAGGCGCGGTGCTGGGCCCCGAGCTGCGGAGAAGGTGTGGACTAGCGTGAGGTGCGCGGCGGGATCGAAGCCGCGCGGGCAGACCGGGCGCCCGACCCGCTGACGGTGCCCGCCGCCCTACGGCCGCGCCCGGGTCGGGGAGTGAGGTTACCGATGCGTTCACCCGCCGTCGCCGACGATGACGCCGCCGCGGAGTCGGAGTTCCACGCCTTCTTCGAGCAGCAGTACGCGCCGCTCTCACGCCTCGCCTACCTGCTGACCGGCGACGCTGACAACGCCGACGACCTGGCGGCGGACGCCCTGCTCGCCCTCTGGCACCGCTGGGACCGGGTGCGCGCGGCCGACCACCCGGTCGCGTACGCGCGTGGGGTGGTCACCAACATGGCGCACAGCCGTATCCGCAGCGCGGTGCGCGAGCGCCGCCGGATCAGTCTGTTCTGGTCGCCTCGCGACGAGAAGACGGATGACCCCGACATACCCGCCGTGGTCGACGTACAGGAGGCCCTGGGCAGACTGCCGTTCCGCAAGCGGGCCTGTGTCGTGCTGCGGCACGCCTTCGACCTGTCGGAGAAGGACACCGCCCGAGCCCTGGGAGTCTCGGTGGGTACGGTGAAGAGCCAGACCTCGAAGGGAATGGCCGAGCTACAGCGACTGCTCGGCCCGCAGACCGCCGTGGCACGGGTGCACGCCAGTTCCGTGGAAGCGGGGGGAGGGACATGATGGACGACGCGTTGCGCGGGCGCCTCAAGGACGCCGCGCACACCCACCAGCCCGACCGCGCGCGGATGCTCGCACGGGTCGAGCGAGGCATGGCCGAGCCCCCCGCGGCGCGGACCCCGCGGCCCCGCAGACCGGCCGCCTCCTGGGTGCGCGTGGTGAGCGCGACGGCCGCCGTGGCGGGAGTCGTCGCGGTCGGTGGGTACGCCGTCGCCTCCGCCGTACGCCAGGACCAGACGCCCCCACAGACCGTGGCGACGACACCCGACCCCAGCACCGGGACCGACACCACGCCCCCGGCACCCTCGGCATCCCCGAAGCCCAGCCACACCCTCGTCCCGCCCACCCAGCGCCCGCCCAGCACCAGCGGCACCAGCGATCCCACCGGCCCCAGCAAACCCAGCGGCACACCCCCCGCCGCTGGCGAGAGCGGCGCCCCGCCGCCCGCACCACCCAAGCAGGGCGAGCGCGACTCGAAGCCCCCGCCCGCCGGGGACCTGCTGTGGGCGGACGGCTCCATCGATCCGGGCAGCTCCGCCTACTGGGGGCAGAGCAACATCACCATCAAGGCGCGCGAGCCCCTGACCGCGCTCACCGTCGAACTGCGGGTCACCCAGACCGGCCAGGTCGCCGACGCGGGCAACTGGCGCTCGCTGCCCGTCGAAGACTTCGACGTGACGGTGCGGGAGCGCGGCGGCGTTCTGGTGTACCGCTGGACCCTCAAGGAGGGGCTCACCGTGCAACCGGGCGAGTATGTCTTCGCCGGGCAGTACCACCACGCCGAGGGCCAGCGCGATGCTGGTGGCGACAGCTACACCGTCCAGGTGGACACATCGGACGACGGACCGGCCGAGTGGAAGGGCGACTTCGCACCGACCTCCCGCTAGCCGGAACGGCGCAGCGCCCTCACCGGTGAGGTGAGGGCGCTGCGTTGACCAAGTGACCGTGTGAACGTCGGCCGGGGGTTACTTCATCGGAGCGCCGATGGCGTCGGTGCCCGTGGTGAGGAAGGTGGTCGCCGGGAGGGCGCCACTCGCCTGGCGGGCCCCGTACACCGAGCCCGCGTTGGTGGACTTGAACGTGGGTGTCGCGACGCCGCTGTCCCAGTTGTTGGCGGCCGACACCGTCGACGAACCCAGCTTTGACAGGCCCTTGCTGTTGGACACTGCCAGGTTCCTGGCCAGCCGGGCCTTGCCCTGGGCGAAGTAGAAGCCGGTCTGCTTGTTGGCGTACGCGGTGTTCCGGAAGAGGATCATCGCGCCGTGGTTGCTGTTCTCGGTGAAGCCGTGCTTGGTGTTGTCCCAGGCCGCGTTGAAGCGGACGATGTGCGCCACGGTGGCGCCTCCGCCGCCCAGCTTGAAGCCGTTGCCGTTGCCCTCGAAGGCGCCGTCGTTCCAGCGGTTCCTGCCGTTGCCGAAGGCCCAGCTGTTCTCCACCGTGACGGGGCTGGCGAACTGCCAGAAGTCCAGCCCGTCATCCGCGTTGTTGTACAGACGGGCGCCGGTGATCTTGTTGCCGGAGCCGGAGCCGAACTTCACCGCGATGCCGTCGGCGTTCTGGCCGTGGTTCTCGGGGTCGTAGTTGCCGTGGCTGTCCAGGTTCTGCACGAGATTGTTCACGGTGTTGTCGCCGCGCAGCGTGAACCCGGAGTTGCCGTTGTTCGCCGTGACCAGGTTCTTGAAGATTCCGCCGGTCGACGAGGTGACCACCAGACCGTGCGCGGTCGAGTTCTGGAAGGTGAGGTTCTGCACCGTCCAGTAGTTGCCGTGGATCGCGGTCAGCCAGGAGCCGCTGGGCAGCTTCGAGCCGTCGATCCGCACCTTCTCACTGCCGTACGCGGTGAGCGTGATCCGTGCCGAACTCGTCCCACTGGCACGGGACTTCAATGTCCTCGTCGGGTGGTACGTGCCGCCGCGCACCTGGATGGTGGTCCCCGCCGAAGCGGAGGCGAAGGCCTTCTCCAGCGCCGACGTGGACGACACCAACACGGTGGCGGACGCCGCGTCGGCGTCGTCCGGGGCGAGCCCCAGATAGACGCCTCCGGCACCCGCCGCGACGGCGACGGCGGCCGCCACGGCGATCGGACGGGTCCTGCGGTGGCGTCCGGTGCTGCTGCTCACAGCAGTCGTTCCTTTCCTGGGGGACAGGGATACGGAAGCGGCGGCCACGGAACCCCAAGTCCCGCAAACCCGCTTCCTTTTCCCTTGTCTCCGCCGCGCTCGGAAAGGTTGCCGCGCGGAAGGGATCTCTTCTCGTATGGACAGTAAGGGTCAGTACGGTCAGGACCCCGCCGACGTCCGGCGCGCCGTGAGGACCCGCTGAAGCAGTACGAAGGCGAGCAGCAGCGCACCCGTGACGATCTTCGTCCACCAGGAGCTGAGGGTGCCCTCGAAGGTGATGATGGTCTGGATCACCCCGAGCACACAGACCCCCAGCACCGTGCCCAGGACGTACCCGGCGCCACCGGTCAGGACGGTGCCGCCGATCACGACCGCTGCGATGGTGTCGAGCTCGGTGCCGAGCAGGTTCAGGCTGTAACCGGACTGGGTGTAGAAGGTGAACAGCACCCCGCCGAGCGCCGAGCAGAGCCCGGATATCGTGTAGGCGGCGAGGATCGTACGGCGTACGGGCAGGGCCATCAGCTCGGCGGACTGCGGATTGTCGCCCACCGCGTACACGCCCCGCCCGAAGCGCGTGTAGTGCAGCACGCCAAACGCGACAGCGACGATCACCAGGGCGATCACCACACTGATCGAGATGAACGTCCCGCTCGGCAGCGGGATGCGGGTCTGCGCCGCGGTGGCGAAGAGCGGGTCGGTGATGGAGATCGACTCGGTGCTGATCAGGAAGCACAGCCCACGCGCCAGGAACATGCCCGCGAGGGTGGCGATAAAGGGCTGCACCCCGAAGTCATGGACCATATGACCCATCAGCCTGCCGAGCCCCGCGCCCACGGCCAGCGCGAGCACGATCGCCAACAGCGGGGGCACGCCCGCCCGTTCCACCATCCAGGCGACCATCATCGTGGACAGCGCGGCCACCGCGCCGACCGACAGGTCGATGCCGCCGGTGAGGATCACGAAGGTCATCCCGACCGCGAGGACGAGCAACCCGGCGTTGTTGATCAGGAGGTTGAGCAGCACCTGGCCTTCGAGGAAGCCGTAGTACCGGGAGTTGCCCGCCGCGAGCAGCGCGAGGAACAGCACGGCGGTGGACGCGACGGGGATATAGCCGCGCCGGTGCCGGGCGGCGAGGCGGAGGCTGGTCAGCGGGGCGCTCATGTGTTCTGGACCTCGCGAGGGGTCGGCTCGGTGGGATCGGGCTCGTGCTCGTGTTCGGGCTTTTCGATGTGGGTGGACGACGCGCCAGGTGGCCGGGAGCCTGCGCGTCTCAGCCGGGAGGTCACCGCGTGGCGGAAGGCCGGGGACTGCAGCAGACAGACGGCGGTGACCACACAGGCCTTGAACACGAGCGTCGTCTCCGGCGGCACCCCGAGGCTCAGCACCACGGTGGTGAGGGTCTGGATGACCAGCACCCCGACCAGGGTGCCGCCGAGGTAGAAGCGCCCACCGGTGAGGGCCGTACCGCCGATGACCACCGCGAAGATCGCGTCGAGTTCGATCCACAGACCGGCGTTGTTGCCGTCAGCGCCCGCGATGTTCGAGCTGATCATGAGACCGGCGGCCCCCGCGCACAGCCCGGAGAACGCGTACACGCCCAGGGTCAGGCCACGGGACTTGATCCCGGCCAGACGGCTCGCCTCGGCGTTGCCGCCGACCGACTCGACCAGCACGCCCAGCGCGCTGCGCCGCACCAGCAGGGCCACCAGGCCGAGTACGGCACCGGCGGTCAGGGCGCTGAAGGGCAGCCCGAAGAGATAGCCGCCGCCGATCAGGTGGTACGGCGAACTGCTTACCGTGACGATCTGACCGTCCGTCACCATCTGCGCCACACCCCGCCCCGCGACCATCAGGATCAACGTCGCGATGATGGGCTGGATACCGACATAGGCGACCAGGAAGCCGTTCCACAGGCCAGCCAGCAGACACAGTCCCAGCGCCGCGCCGACGGCCAGCACGACCCCGGAGGCACTGCCCTGGTCCGCCAGTTGGCTGATCTCGGTGCAGGCGACGGCGCCCCCGATGGCGACCACGGCACCCACCGACAGATCGATGCCCTTGAGCGCGATCACCAGCGTCATCCCCAGGGCGATCAGCGCGAGCGGGGCACTCAGGCGCAGGATGTCGATCAGGTTGCCGTACAGGTGGCCGCCCTGGACCCGTACCGAGAAGAAGGAGGGGTTGTCGGCGACCGCGACCAGCAGCAGGCCCGCTAGCAGGGCCAGCGGCCAGAACAACCGGTGCCGGGTGAGGGCGCGCAGCCGCCCGGGGGTGATGCTCATACCGGTTCTCCTGTGGTGACTTCTCCCGGAGCGATTTCTCCTGTGGCGTTCTCTCCTGTGGCGATGACTTCCATGAGGCGCTCCACCGTGAGGGCCGCGCCGCCCGGCAGCGCGGCGACCAGCTCCCGGTCGCGTAGCACCGCGACGGTGTCGGACAGCCGGAGCACCTCCTCCAGTTCGGCCGAGACGAACAGCACCGCCAGGCCGTCGTCGGCGAGACCGCTGATCAGCCGGAGGATCTGCGCCTTGGCCCCGATGTCGATCCCGCGCGTGGGCTCGTCCAGGATGAGCAGCCGGGGTTCGGTGAGCAGCCAGCGGGCGAGCAGGACCTTCTGCTGGTTGCCGCCGCTGAGGTTGCGTACGGGCAGGCTGGGGTCCCGGGGCCGGATGTCCAGGGCCGTCATCCAGCGCGTGACGAGCTCGTCGGTGCGCCGCGCTGACAGTGGCCTGGCCCAGCCCTGCGCGGCCTGGAGCGCCAGCACGATGTTCTCGGTGACCGTCAGATCGGGGATGAGGCCGTCGGCCTTGCGGTTCTCCGAGAGGTACGCGATGGAGCGGGCGATGGCGGCGCGCGGCCCGCGCAGCGTCACCGGGGCGCCGTCCACGGTGAGCTGCCCCTGGTCGGCGCGGTCGGCCCCGGCGAGCAGCCGGGCGCTCTCGCTGCGCCCGGAGCCCAGCAGCCCGGCGAGCCCGGTGACCCGTCCCGGTGTGAGGTCGAGGTCGAAGGGGGCGATGGCGCCCTTGCGGCCCACGCCCCGGGCGGTGACGAAGGGCGCCTGGTCGTTCTGGTCGTCCTGGGCGCGCGAGGTGCGGTGCTGCTCGGCCTCCAGGTCGCCCGGTTCCTGGCCGAGCATCCTGGCGACCAGGTCGCGGCGGGGGAGTTCGGCGGTGGCGTACTCGCCGATCAGACCGCCGTCGCGCAGCACGGTGACGCGGTCGCTGATCTCGTAGATCTGCTCCAGGAAGTGCGACACGAACAGCACCGCGACTCCGTCGCCTCGCAGTCGGTCCAGCACCGCGAAGAGGCGGTCCACCTCCTCACGGTCGAGGCTGGAGGTCGGTTCGTCCAGGATCAGCACCCGTGCGTCGACGTCGATGGCGCGGGCGATGGCCACCATCTGCTGGACGGCCAGCGGCTGGCTGCCGAGTTCCACCCGCACATCCACATCGATGTCGAGGCGGGCGAGCAACTCCGTGGCCCGGCGCCGTAGTTCCTTCCAGCGGATGGCCCCGAAGCGGCGTGGCTCCCGGCCGAGCAGGACGTTCTCCGCGATCGACAGGCTCGGGCAGAGGTTGACCTCCTGGTAGACGGTGCTCACGCCGTGGGCCCGCGCATGGAGAGGGCCGGTGAACCGTACGGGCGTGCCCTGGAGCCGTATCTCGCCCCCGTCGGCGGCGTGGACGCCGGTGAGTACCTTGATCAGGGTGGATTTCCCGGCGCCGTTCTCGCCCATCAGGGCGTGGACTTCTCCGGGGAAGAGGCGGAAGTCCACTTCTTTGAGGGCGCGCACACCCAGGAAGTCCTTGACGATGCCCGTGGCCTCAAGCACGGGCGTGGCGGGTGCCATCTGCACTCCTCGGATCGGACGAGAGGGCCCCGGCGGAGCGGTATCCGCTGCCCTGCCGGGGCCGTTGACGGTCAGTACGCGTCAATTCGTGTCAGTACGTGTCAGTACGTGTCAGTACGTACGGTTCGGGAGTTCGTCCTTGGCCTGCTCCTGAGTGAAGACGCCTTCCTCGGCCTCGACACGCTTCTCGACGCTGTCGCCCGCGTGCACCTTCTTGACGAGGTCCATCACCTGGGGGCCGATCAGCGGATTGCACTCCACCACCACGTTGATCTTCCCGTCGGCCATCGCCTGGAAGGCTTCCTTGATGCCGTCGATGGACACGATGCGAATGTCCGTGCCGGGCTTCTTCCCGGCCTCCTCGATGGCCTGGATCGCGCCGATGGCCATGTCGTCGTTGTGCGCGAACAGCACATCGATCTTCTTGTGGGACTTCAGGAAGGACTCCATCACCTCCTTGCCCTTGGCCCGGGTGAAGTCACCGGTCTGCGAGGCGATGAACCTGAACCGGTCGTCGTTGCCGACGATCTCCGCGAAGCCCTTCTTACGGTCGTTGGCGGGGGCAGAGCCCGTCGTCCCCTCCAGGACGACGACATTGAACGGGCCGTCCTCCTTGGTGTCCTCGACCAGCCACTTCCCGGCGCGGCGGCCCTCCTCGACGAAGTCCGAGCCGATGAAGGTGACATACAGGCTGTCATCGGCGGAGTCCACGGCTCGGTCGGTGAGGATCACCGGGATCTTGGCGTCTCTGGCCTCCTTCAGCACGGTGTCCCAGCCGGACTCCACCACCGGCGAGAAGCCGATCACATCGACCTTCTGGGTGATGAAACTGCGGATCGCCGCGATCTGGTTCTCCTGCTTCTGCTGGGCGTCGGAGAACTTCAGGGTGATCCCGGCCTTCTTGGCGGCGTCCTTGATGGACGTGGTGTTGGCGGTACGCCACCCCGACTCGGAGCCGACCTGGGCGAACCCGAAGGTGATCGCCCCGTCTCCGCCGCCCCCGCCGTTCCCCCCACCTGACGGCTGTTTCTTGTCCCCGCCGCAGGCCGCGAGCGGTACGGCCACCAGCGCGGCCCCCAGGGCCATGGCGAAGTGGCGGCGGCTCAGGTCTGGCTGGCTACGGCTGCTCTTTGGTGCGGACATGATGCGGCACTCTCCTTACTGTCCGGCCAGGCCGGTGTGCGCGTCCGTTCGGCATATCGAATACTGCTCGCAACTTCGAACGGACCGTAGAGTCGAACGTGGTGCGAGGTCAACGGTTCGGGCGAACTCCCGGCCGAATCAGGGGTGATGTTCGACCGGGCGAACAGAATTGGTCGCGTGCGCCCTGCGCCGCCCGACCCATTGACCCGGCCCATTGACCCGGCCCCGAACCCGGCTTACCGTCTGTCCGGGGAGTCGTTCAACGTACGGTATTTCGAACTAGGTTGAGGGAATCATGACCCGTTCCGCGCGCTTCACGCTGCACCCCGACTTCGCCGTCGGCGAGGTCAACCCCCGGCTCTTCGGCTCCTTCGTCGAACACCTCGGCCGCTGCGTCTACACCGGCATCTACGAGCCCGGCCACCCCACGGCCGACGAAGCGGGGCTGCGCGGCGACGTGCTCGACCTGGTCCGTGAACTGGGCGTCACCGCCATCCGCTACCCCGGCGGCAACTTCGTCTCGGGATACCGCTGGGAGGACTCCGTCGGCCCCGCCGCCGAGCGCCCCCGCCGCCTGGACCTGGCCTGGCACTCCACCGAGAGCAACCGCTTCGGGCTGAGCGAGTTCATCGCCTTCCTGAGGAAGGTCGGCCCGCGGGCCGAGCCGATGATGGCCCTCAACCTCGGCACCAGGGGAGTGGCCGAGGCACTCGACCTCCAGGAGTACGCCAACCACCCCTCCGGCACCGCCCTGTCCGACCTGCGCGCCGCCCACGGCGACAAGGACCCCTTCGGCATCACCCTCTGGTGCCTGGGCAATGAGATGGACGGCCCTTGGCAGACCGGCCACAAGACCGCCCAGGAGTACGGGCGCCTCGCGGCGGAGACCGCACGCGCGATGCGCCAGCTCGACCCTTCGGTCGAACTGGTCGCCTGTGGCTCGTCCGGCCAGTCCATGGACACCTTCGCCGCCTGGGAGGCGACGGTACTCGCCGAGACCTACGACGCCGTCGATTACGTCTCCCTGCACGCCTACTACGAGGAACTCAACGGCGACCGCGACTCCTTCCTCGCCTCCGCCGTCGACATGGAGTCCTTCATCGACAACGTCGTCGCCACCTGCGACCACGTGGGGGCGCGCCTGAAGTCGTCGAAGAAGATCAACCTCTCCTTCGACGAGTGGAACGTCTGGTACCTGTCCCAGGCCCAGGAGCAGGCTGACGCGAACCCCCTCGACTGGCCCGAGGCTCCCCGCCTCCTTGAGGACAACTACACCGTCACCGACGCCGTCGTCTTCGGCTCCCTGCTGATTGCCCTGCTGCGGCACGCGGACCGGGTGACCGTCGCCTGCCTGGCCCAACTGGTCAACGTCATCGCGCCGATCATGACCGAGCCGGGCGGACCGGCCTGGAGGCAGACCACGTTCTTCCCCTTCGCGCAGGCCTCGCGGTACGGCAGAGGCCAGGTGCTCGACGTACGCGTGGACTCCGCCACCTACCCCACGGCGAAGTACGGCGAGGTGCCGCTGCTGCACGCCACCGCCGTACGGGGCGAGGACGGCACCGTCACCGTCTTCGCCGTCAACCGCGGGCAGCACGAGCCGCTTCCGCTCGAAGTGGCCCTGCACGGGCTCGGGGTGAGCGAGGTCGTCGAGCACAGCGCCCTGGCCGACGCGGACCCCGAGGCCCGCAACACCCTGGCCGAACCGGAGCGGGTCGCCCCGCACGGCGTAGCGGGCACCGCGCTGCGCGACGGCACCCTGAGCGCCGTCCTGGAGCCGCTGTCCTGGAACGTGATCCGGCTCCGCTGAGCCGCTGAGCCGCTGAGCCGCTGAGACGGGGCTCGCCCGGGCTGAGGGTCCCGGGCGGGCCCTCGGGGGAGGGGGGACGGGGGACGGGGCGGGCCGGTACGCGCGAACCGGCCCGCCCCGTACAGACCGCCCCGTACGGTCCGTCTACTGGCCGGTGAAGCGAGGGGGGCGCTTCTCCAGAAACGCGCGCATCCCCTCACGCTGGTCCTCCGTCGCGAACAGGCCGTGAAAGACCCGTCGTTCATAGCGGATGCCGTCCCGCAGCCCGGTCTCCAGGGCCTGGTCCACCGCCTCCCGCGCCGCCCGTACGGACGCCCGGCCATAGGACGCGATGACCGCGGCCGTCTGAGCCGCCTCCTCCAGGACCTGGGAGTCGGCCACGACCCGGGAAACCAGACCCCAGCGCTCCGCCTCCAGCGCGTCGATCGTGCGCCCGGTGAGGATGAGGTCCATCGCCCTGGCCTTACCCACCAGCCGGGTCAGCCGCTGCGTCCCCCCGATCCCGGGCATCACCCCGAGCTTGACCTCGGGCTGCCCGAACACCGCGGACCGGCCCGCGATCACCAGGTCGCACATCATCGCCAGCTCACAGCCGCCGCCCAGCGCGTACCCACTGACCGCCGCGATCTTCGGCGTGCGCAGCGCCGCGAACTCCTCCCAGCCCGCGAAGTAGTCGTCATCGGCCATCTCGCTCGCCGTCCTGTCCGCCATCTCGCGGATGTCCGCGCCCGCCGCGAACACCTCGGGCGAGCCGGTGACAACGAAGCAGCCGACCCCCGGGTCGCGGTCCAACGGCCGCAGCGCGTCCAGGAGGTCGGTCAGTACGGCATGGCTGAGGGCGTTGCGTACGGCGGGGCGGTGCAGCCGTACCGTCACCACCCGGCCGTCCCGGTCGATCTTGAGATTCATCAGCAGACCTTTCTGCGGGAGTGGAGCACGTGTCAGGAGTCCCAGATCGCGCCGTAGGCGGGGATGCCACGGCGCTCCAGGCCGCGCACCACCTGCCAGGTGAGCTTCTTGTTGGAGATACAGATGACCGCCTCGGCCCCGAAGTCGCGGTACGCGGCGTACGCGAGGCGCACCATGTCGGGCTTGCCGTCCGTGCCGGTGTTCCAGATGACCGCGTCCGGCTGCACGCTGAGGATCTCGTCGACGAGCCCGTCACCGTAGGTCTTACGCGGGTCACGCGTCGCCCACACCAGGCGCGAAGGGACCTCGGCGGCCAGCAGGTGCGGCAGGCATGGTCCGATGCCGCTGCCGGTCGCCACGTAGACCACCTTGGTGAACAGCGTCTCGATATTGGCGACGCCCGCCGTGGTGATGCCCTTGACCCACACCCGCGAGGGCGCGTCGTCAATGAACGAACCGGTCCAGTCGCCCGCCCGCGAGATGGTCAACCGGAAGCCGGGGCGGCCCGGTGTCGGCACGTTGGCGAAGGAGTGCCACTCGGTGAGCGGGCTGCGGCTGATCGTCGTCGACGACCCGGCGAACGGCGTCACCCCGTGGTCGAAGCGGGCCAGCGCCACATGGGACGAGGGCCGTTCGATCCGGACGTCGACCTTGCGTAGCCGCAGCCACGGCAACGCGACACTGAACGTGACCAGCGCGAGCACCCAGATACCGGGCTCACCCGGGCCGCGCGCGAGCAGCAGGGTGTGGGCCCAGAACAGCAGCAGCGCGCCCCAGCCACCGAACCGGTGGATCTTCTCGAAGTGGTCGTGGAAGCGCGACCGGAACGGCGGCAACGCGGTCGCCACGATGAAGACCAGCAGGGCGATCAGCGCGTACGACACGACGAGTACCCCGGGCGCGCCGCCACCCGCCGTCACCACCACGGTGAGCGCCAGGAACCACAGCGTGCCGGCCAGCGCACCCCCCACATGCAGTCCGCCGAAGTGGTAGACCTTCCCGAGCGTCCAGCGCACCTTCAGCGGCCAGGTCACCGGGGCCGAGGTCGCCAGGGCGAAGAAGAGGTTGATCACGTACTGCTGGCGGACCACGACGGCCAGCGCGAGATTGGTGAGCGCGGCGTACCCGAGGGCACGTTCGCCGGGCAGGCCCCCGGCGAGCAGGACCAGGTTGGCGGCGATGACGCAGGCCGCGAGGCGGTGGTAGTGCGTGAGCAGCGGGTGCTTCAGCGCCCGCCGGAGCCGGGACGTGAGCGGCGGCAGCTCGACACCGTCGCCGAAGCGCGCGTCACCCGCCGTCTCCTGGGGGAGTGCCCGGCGCACCGAGGGGGACGTGGTCACCGGGCCACCTCCTCGGTGAGCCGCAGCAATGCCGCCTTGTCGGCCTTGCCCCGGTCGGTCTCGGGCAGCGCGGCCAGCGGCACCACCGCGTCCGGCACGCAGTAATAGGGCAGAACGGCGGCCACCGCCTCCCGAGCCGCGGCCGTGTCGACGTCCTGGGGGCACACGAACGAGACGAGACTGCGCGGATCGCGCTTGAGGGTCACCGCCCGGGTGCAGCCGGGCAGCGACTCCAGCACCGCGGAGACCGCGTCGGGTTCGACCCTGAAGCCCCGTATCTTGACCTGGTCGTCCGTCCTGCCGAGATGGACCAGCTCACCCCCCGGAGTCCAGCGACCCAGGTCGCGGGTGCGGAACATCAGACGGTCGCCGCCGAGGAAGGGATCCGGGGCGTAACGCTCCGCGGTGAGCGCGGGATTGCCGAGATACCCGGCGGAGACGCAGTCGCCGCCCGCCCACATCTCGCCGCTCTGGCCGATGGGCACGGGTCGTTGGTGCTCGTCCAGGACGTAGACGGTGTTGTTGGGCGTGGGGCGGCCGATGGTGAGCAGGGCCGCGTCCGGGGTGTGCCGCCGCATCGTGTTGACGATGGTAGTCTCGGTCGGTCCGCAGCAGTTGTAGAAGACACGGGTCCTCGCCCAGAGGTCGGCCAGCGGCCGTGGGCACGGCTCCCCGGCGACGGCCACGGTCCGCACCCGTGGGCAGGACGCCGGGTCGATCCCGGACAGGACGGTCGGGGTGGCGATCACGACATCGGAGCGGCGCACGGCCTCGGTGATGTCCTTGCCGCGGATCACCAGGGTGCCGCCGCCGGTCAGCGCGCCGAGGATCTCCCAGGCGGCCATGTCGAAGGCGATGTTGAGGATCTGCGCCACACGCTGCCCCGGGCCGATGCCCAGTCTGCCGGGTTCGGTGAGCAGGATGTTGCACACGTTGCGGTGGGTGACGGTGACACCGTTGGGCGTTCCGGTGGTGCCGGAGGTGAACAGGACGTAGCAGCCGTCGTCGGGGCGTACGCCCCGCCCCGGACCGTACCGGGAGAGTGTCAGGGCGTCGGTGCCCGGTGGGCCGGACAGCTCGTCGATGGCGATCAGGGTCTGCCCGCCAGGCCGCGGAATCCGGTCCGCGTCGCGGGCCCGGGTGAGGATCACCCGCGTTCCGGCGGCCTGGATGACCTGGCGTAGCTGGCTGGTGGGGGCGAGACGGACGTCCTGCGGGACGTAGGCGGCACCGGCCTTGAGCGTGGCGAGCAGCCCGACGAGCATCGGAATCGACCGTCGCAGGAACAGACCGACCCGGTCACCGGGCCGTACGCCCTCGCGGACGAGTCGCGCGGCGAGCCGGTCGGACCGGCGGTCGAGCTCGCCGTAGGTGATCGAGCGGCCCAGATGTTCGGCGGCGACGGTGTGCGGGGTGGCCGTGGCCCAGTACGCGAAGGCCTCGTGGACGAGCAAGTGCGGTGGGACGACGGCGGGCCCTTGGCCGTACTCCTCGAAGAGGTGCTGGTCGCGGGGTGGGAGATGGCCCAGCCATGACGTGCGGGTGTCGTCGGGGTGGGTGAGCGGGAGCGGACCCATATACGGGAGACCTCCTGGCTGCTGCGCATGACGGATCTGGAGGTGGATCGGTGGCATGCCGAACGCCGTACGGTCTTGCGGGGGGTGCTGCGAAAGGATGGCGCGAGGGGCCCCGGGAACCCTTCGGACCGTTGACTCTAGCCGCACTCATTGAGCCCTCAACTATGCATGTTCGGCCAAGAGTTGATGCGCTATGAGCCACATGTGGCGAGTGCCGTCACAGCGGCAACGTGTGACCGGCTCGGCGGCGACACCAGGCGGGGAGAGGTGTGCCCGCGCGATACGGTGGCACGCCTAGCGGGTACGTGATGGATACGACCCCCGTCCACCGAGCGGTGAGGCAGCATGGGAATCCTCAGTGAGAACCACATGGCGGCGGCCGTCGTGATGCGGCGAGGCCGGGTGTTGCTCGTACGGCGCAGTACGACCGAGCGGTTCCTGCCCGGCGCGTGGGGCGTGCCCTGCGGCAAACTGGAACCAGGAGAGAGCCCGCGGGACGGGGTCCTGCGCGAGCTCAAGGAGGAGACGGGACTGCTGGGCGATGTGGTGCGCAGAGTCGGCACCTCGTCGTTCGTCAGCGAGTACGAGGGGCGCGAGATCAAGAACCACCAGGACAACTACCTGGTCCGCCCGCTGAGCAGCAGGATCTCGCTGCCTCTGCCCGACCAGGCCTACGACTGGTTCGACCCGCGGGAGCTCGAGAGCATGGGCGTGGACGCGTACAACCGCGAGATCGTGCGCCAGGCCGTCGAAGCCACCTGAGAGCCCGTACGGCGAGGCTCACCCGCCGACGAGTTCCCTCAGCGCCTCCAGCTCCGCCAGATACCCCGCCACGTCCAGGGGCGACTTCGCGACCGCTGGCTGGCGGTGCGCCGAGTCCGTGAACACGTCCGTGTGGCGACGCCGCCGCACCCCCGTCTCCAGGAACAGCGTCACGGTCGGCCCCGCCTCCGCCCCCGCCGTAGCCCAGGCTCGATGCAGGGTGTACGCCGCCAGGGCGTAGCCGCTCCCCGTCCGGTACTCGGCGGTCTGTGTGAGCCGCAGCCGGGCCGCGCCCGTTGGCCTCAGCAGCCACTCGCCCTCGGCACCCGGCTCGTCCGACACGGACTCCTCATAGCGCGTCGTGGCCAGGCCGCCGTCGGCCGTCACCTCGTACAACTCCATGGCGAGAGCGCCGCGCACCACATACGAGGCCAGTGCCGAGCGGTGGTTGTGGATGTCCCCAAGCCCCAGAAAGGAGCGCGGCGGCGACGGATGCCAGATGTGGGCGCGCAGCATATGGCGGGGGCTGCCGTCGATCAGCAGGAGCTTGTGGAAGCCCAGGACATGGCGGTACGACAGCCGGGCGCATCCCTCCGGGTCACCGGCCCCCAAGGCCAGCTCGCCCAGTAGCCCCGGGAGGTGGCCCGCCGCGCCCAGTTCGGCGACGACCGCCCGCGCGGCCCGCACGGTCTCCCGCTCGTCCGGACCGTCGCCCAGCACCTGCTCGAGCCTCCGCCGCGCCTCCGCGAACCGCCGCCCCGCCATGCGCCCTCCCTGGTCCCGCCCGAACCCCCGTCCTCCTCGCTCACCCCGCTGGTTCGCCCGGTGTGCCTGGTGCGCCGCCGTCGGGCTGGTACCGGTACAGGGCGTGGGCCCGCAGCGCCGAGACGCCCTGATAGGTCATCCACAGCGGGCGGCGCGGCTCCGCCGCCTCCATCCCGGCCCAGGTCCATATCCCGTCCGTCTGTCCCCGCCACACCGCCGCGGCCGCACCGGCCAGCCGCTCCCGCCACGCCCCCTCCAACCCCTCGGCCAGGGCGAGGTCGCGGGCGGTCTGGGTGAGCAGGGCCCGGAGCACCCAGGCCGCCGTGAAGTGCCGGACGTTCAGCACCTCGTGGTGTCCCGGTGCGTCCGTGCGAGGGCGGCGGATCTCCTCCCGGAGCCTGGTCAGGTCACCGCAGGTGTCGTGCCGTTCGGCGGGACAGGCCAGGAGCCAGCGCACGCCGTCCTCGCGGGCGGCGCGCACCTGGGGGCTCTCGGCGCCGGGCGCGCGGGCCGCGCGGTCCAGTGCCACCACGGCCTGCGCGGTGTGTACGGCGGTGGGCGGGCCGTGCGGCGCGCTCAGCCGGCGGGCCCAGCAGCGGCGGTGCTCGCGCCGTGCGTCGGTGACCGCTCCCTCGACGAGCGCGTCCCGCAGCGCGGGAAGCGCCCCCGCGTCCGGAGCCGCCCGCAGCAGACAGCGCAGCACGCTGGTCATCACATGGGTCGCATCGCGCCCGGCATGGTCCAGTTCGCGGGTGAACCTGGCCGCACAGGCCGCCGCCTCCTGGCCGACCCGCGTCGGGTCCGCGCCCGTCCTGGCCAGCACACCGAGCACCAGCGCGGTCACCTCCGGCCGGGACTCCTCCCCCTGAGAGCGCGCCGACCAGCCGCCGTCGGGCAGCCGCAACCGCCACAGCGTCCGCACCAACTCGCCGGTGGCGAGCCGCCCGTCAGGAACCCCCAGCTCCAGCGCGAGATGCAGCCCGTACGCGGTGCCGACCGCGGTCGGCCGTACCGGCGACTGTCCTGGACGCTGGCCGTCGGCCTCGCCCAGCGAGTGCGGCCAGCCGGTGAGCCGCCCGCAGGACGGGTCGTCGACCACGCTGAGCTTCTCGATCAACGTCTCGTACGCCGCCGAGGCCAGCTCAGGGAAGGGGCCGGGCGGTGGGTGCGACGCCGGGGCGGCCGCCGCGGGGGACGGCGGCGCTCCCGCACCCGGTATGCGCTCCCGCGCCAACGCCCGTACCAGCGCCGCCGACAGCCACGCCGCGACCCCCGTACCCAGGCCACTGACCGCGGCGATCGCATACCGCGCGGAGTCCCCGGTGATCCCCTCCGGCAGGATGCTGAGCAGCGACTGGAACACCGCGTAGGCCGCGGCCGCGCACCCGAAGCCACCCAGCCAGCCGACGAACCGCGCGGGCCGGGTGGCGGGCCGCGCCGGTGGCACGGGGTGCGGGTCCGGAGGGGCGGGGCTGGGGACCGGGTGGTGTCGTGACACGGCGAACTCCCTTCCCCAGGGCGGCCCGTGAGAGGTGCGGACGCCCAGTCTAGTGCCGAGGTGTGACACAGCGTGAGGGGGCGTTCGACGATGCGGACGACCGCGTCCTACGTCATCGGGCCGTGGAACGCCCGCAGCGGCGGATGCTCCGGCCCCGGCCCCAGCGTGGTGGTGCCCGGCGTCGCGCGGTGGCCGAGGCCGGTGCGGTAGGCGTCCAGCGCGGCCTCGGTCCTGCCCGTACGGCGCAGCAGGTCGCCGCGGAGGCGGCACAGGTCCGCGAGGTCCCCCGCGGCTCCGCTGCGCTCCAGCAGGACCAGGGCGCTGTCGTAGTGCCGCTCGGCCGTGGCCAGGTCGCCCCGGTCCTCGGCGATGAGGCCGAGCAGCCGGTGGGCGCCCGCCGTGTGGACCATGCCCCGCTCGTCGGACAGGTCAAGCAGTCGGGCCAGCAGCTCCTGCGCCTCCTCGTGGCGGCCGCGGCGGCGCAGCACATCGGCCAGCTCGACCTCGACCTGCGCGGTGTACAGGGAGGCTCGCCGGGCGGCCAGGGTGCCGTGGGCGACGCGGAGTTCACGCTCGGCGTCCTCCAGGTCGCCGTGCTGGGCGTGCACATAGCCGCGCATCCAGTGGCAGTGCGCGAGTTCGGTGCGCAGCCGCAGCCGCAGCCGCAGCTGCTGGTAGAGCTCCTGCGCCTTGGCGATGGAGGTGTCCGCCTCCGCGATGCGGCCCTCGGCCAGCAGGGTGCGCGCGACACTGCGGTGCATGCCCGCGACCAGTGCCGGGTCGGACACCTGGGGAGCCAGCGCGAGGGCGACCTCCGCGGCATGGGAGGCCCGGATCTGGGCGCCCATGTCCATATACGGGCCGATCGACGCGGCACCGATCCACAGGCGCTGTCCCGCCAGTAGTGCCCGACTAGTTCGGGGTGCTTTTGGGAGTCTGCGGGAGCTGACGCCTCTGAGGCTGTTGACAAGTCTGGACCGGGCAGCTTTCGGCGGGAAGTTCACGAGCGGGTGGATGGGGTCGTCGCGCCGTTGAACTCGACCAGCTCGCATGCGAAGTCGGCGCAGGCGGCCCGCGTGATCTCCTCCATGCGCGTCAGGCACCGAGACGGTCAGCAGACCGTGGCAGGAATCCCCGGGCCTTAGCTCAGGGAGCGGAAGTCAATACGCGCGGGGCCTGAACCGGCCCACCGACGCCTCCTTGATGCGCGTGCTGGACAAACCGTTCAACCTGCCCGGAGCCGAGGCGATGATCGCCGGATTCCACCGGCACGCCGCGATCGCCGCCCCCCTCACCCCGACCACCCGCGTCCTGAGAACACGCGACACCGTACGCGCCGATGTGCCGACGCTGTACGGTGCGACCCGCCTCGACATCCAGTGGTACCTGGACGGCACCAGGCTGCCGGAGCTGGCGGGCCGCACCTCGGTGAAGGTCGCCCAACTGGGCCTGGGCGCGCGGGGCAGGCACACCCCCCTCAAGCTCACCCTCCGGGTCACCGACCGCACCGAGGCGGTACGTGCCCCGAGGATCGTCCAGACCCTCCGCGACGAGGTGACCTGGCGCGTACGCCGCTGAACCGCCGGACAGGCCCTGGTTGATCAGCGGATGATCGGCGCGTAGAGCACACCGAGTTTGTCGATCTCGTCCCCTGAGCGTCCCGCGAAGCCGACGATCCGCAGGCCGGGCGGGGCGCTGAAGGTGACGCGGTCGGTGGTGGGCGCGCCTGCCGCGAGGGTGCGGCCCTGGTCGGTGCCGAAGGACGCGGAGAAGACCCGCGTCCTGCCGTCTTTCTTTCCCCGGCTGAGGGTGACCGAGGTGAGGTGTTCACCGCTGGCCAGGGTGAGGGAGACGGGGGCGCCGCCCGTGCCGCCGTGGCGCAGCACCGTACCGTCGTCGTGCGTCAGCGCCAGCCCGTCGAGGCGGGCTCCGCCGCGCAGCGTCAGGGTGCGGGGCGCCAGGGTCGTGGGCAGCGCGGGGGCGTCGTTGAAGGCCGCGCCGTGGGGGCCGCCGAAGAAGTCACTGGCCCGCAGCCCGCCGTCCGGCAGCGACCAGGTGAAGCCGACCGCGTGCGGGTAGTGGTCGGACAGATGGGTGCCGTCGTCGCGCAGGAAGTCCCGCCAGTCGTTGCGGTAGCTCGTGGCCGTGAGGTGCACCAGGGCGCTGCCCCGGTACAGGACCTTGTCGACGACCTCGCAGTCGTCGGTGGGCGCGGCCTTGTCGCAGACCAGCGCCTCGCTGCCTTCGGCGGGGACGTCTCCGTCGCGGATGAGGTCCACCCAGGGGTCGGCCAGGCCGTTGTCACGTACCAGGGTGCGGATGGTGTCGCCCGCGCGGGTGTAGCGGGTGTTGGTGTCCCCCATGACGATCACCGCGTTTCCGGCGGAGTTGGCCCGGACGAACTCCGACAGCTGCGCGATGTTGGCGCGGCGCGCGGCGAGCGCGGCGTCCGTCACGTCCGCGTTGGTGTGCACGTTGTAGACGTCGACGAAGACGCCTTCGGCGAGCCTGACCCGGCCGAGCGTGAACCCCTTGGGTGTCAGGCAGTCGGCGTTGGTGCAGTCGCGCCAGCGGACCCGCTGGAAGTCCTCGAAGGGATGGTCGGACAGCGTATTGAGGCCGTCACCGAAGACCACGCCGCCGCTGGTGGCGGTGCGGTGCGGGTGGCGGTCGTTGGCGTACAGCGCCGCGTGGTAGTTGAAGTCCTCCTGGACGTTGACGATCGCGTACGGGCCCAGGCGCTGTCCGATCAGCGGGGTGTTGGTCTCCGGGTCGCTGTCGCCGATCCCGGCGGGGAGGCCCGCGATGTTGTACGTGAGGACGTCGAAGTCACCGGACGTGGCGGCTGGCGGCGGCGTGGCGGGAGCGTGCGCGGCGGTGGGCGCGGCGGCGGCCGCACCTGTGAGGCAGGTCAGGACGAGCGCGCCCGTGGCGAGCGCGCTCAGGAGTCGTCTCATGGGGGCTCCGTAAGGGGGGTGGGGGGTTGTGGGCGCTTCATAGTGAGACTCAAGGAGCGGGAGAGCAAGGGGAGTTAGTGGATTGCAGGGCGCGGCACATCAGTCGCCCGCGTCCGGTGCGGAGCGAAAGCGGTTCAGTGGGCCGGGCAGCCGGGAGCCGAGCGGCGACATCCCGCCGTCCGCGCCGTGCCGGGCGAGCAGGTCCAGGACCAGACGGCCCCGCCTGACCCGCTCGCGGGCCGTGGCGAGGGTGTGCTCGCGCAGCTGGGCGCCGTACGGATAGATGCCAGGCGCGCGGCTCAGCCCGAACTTCAGGTACAGCGGCGCCCCGCGCCGGATCAGCTCGGCCGCCTCGTACATCCGGATATAGCCGCCGAGGTCGTCGGGTGCCTCGACGTACAGGTCCATCGGTGCCCGGCTGACGCGGCGGATCTCGGTGAGATGGGCCAGGGTCAGATCGGACGGCACATTGAGGGAGTCGGCGCCGAGGCACTCGTAGACGGCGTACGAGGCCGGGTTGACCGGACCGGACAGCGCCGACAGCTTGAACGTGGTGTCGGCGGGCAGCAGGCCCGCCGCGCGCAGCCGGTGCAGCGTCCACAGCACGCCCTCGTCCGCGACGAGCAGACAGCTCACCCCGAGCGACGCGGCGCGTAGCGCGTCCTCGACACACCCGGCGAGCGCGTCGTGCCCTCGGGCGCGCAGCCCGGCGCCGCCGGAGTCGGTGCGGGTGGCGGCGCCGATGTCCCAGGTGCCACGGGGTCCAGTGAACAGACAGAGCTCGATGTCCCGTTCGGCGCAGGAGTCCACCATGTCGGTGATCTCGCCGTCGGTGAGCATCCAGACGCCGCTGCCCTGGCTGACCCGGTGCACGGGCAGGTCCAGGCGTGCGGACTCCTTGAGGACGACCGCCAGGGCCTCCGGGCCCTCCACCGAGGGGATCTCGGTGCGCCAGGTGCCGCCGTCCGGGAAGGTGTGCGGTGAGGCGTCGGCGGTCTGGACGGCGGGGGTGGGGTGGCCGATACGGGCGAGGGCGTCGGCGCCGGGGCGGCGAGGTGTGGACGGGGCGGTCACAGGACTCCCATGTTCGAAATATCGGTCAGCATTCGGGATAGTGGATACGCGGCGGTACGGAGGGCTGACAGGGGGCAACCGCCGCACCGCCGCACCGCCGTACGGACTGGGGGAGTAGGCCCAGATGAAGGGGGCTGAAGGGGGCTGAAGGGGGCTAGGGGCGCAACAGGACCTTCCCGGTCTTCGGATCGCCGCCGCCGACCAGATCGATCGCCTCCCCGAACCGCTCCAGCGGGAACTCGTGGGTGATCAACGGGGCCGGGTCGAGCAGTCCGGTGCCCAACGCCCGCACCGCGTCCGACCACGCGCGGGACGGGGCACCGAAGACGCTGCGCACCTCCAGCTGACTCACCGACAGATGCACCGGATCGATGCCGTCGGCGCCCGGGGCGAACATCCCCGTGAGCACCACCCGGCCGCCCCTGCGCGCCAGCAGACAGGACGAGGCCGCCGTGGAGGGCGCCCCCGCGGTCTCCACGACCAGGTCGAAGACGCCGTCCAGGACCGCGGCCTCCTCGGGCACCAGGCTCTCACTGGCCCCGAACCGCAGGGCCTGCTCGCCGCGTGCCGTACGGGGATCGACCACGGTCAGCCGGGCGGGCGAGACCGCGGCCAGCAACTGCGTCGCGAGCAGCCCCAGGGTGCCCGCGCCGACCACCGCGATCCGCTCGCCGGGGCGTGGCCGCCCGGTGCGGACCGCGGCGGCGATCACGGCGGCGGGTTCCAGCAGGGCGGCGGCCCGCAGGTCCGCGTCGTCGGCCAGCGGGTGCAACAGCCGGGCGGGCACGGTCAGATGGTCCGCGAACGCGCCCGGTTCGGTGAATCCGGTCTCGGCGTACCCACCCCCGCACAGACTCGTCTCGCCGCACCGGCAGCGCTCACACACCCCACAGGCCCGGAACCCCTCGGCGACCGTCTTCCGGCCGACGAGCGCGGGATCGACGCCCTCGCCCACCGCCCGCACGGTCCCGGACCACTCATGGCCCGGCGTGATCGGGTAGCGCACATAGCTGGCGGCGCGATGGCCGTCGTACACCTCACGGTCGCTCATGCAGATCCCGGCCGCGGCGACCCGCACCAGCACCTCGCCGGGCCCGGGTACCGGCTCGTCCCGGCGTACCAGGCGGTGGCTGCCGGGCCGGTCGACGATCAGCGCGCGGCTCACTTCGGGGCCCGCTGTTCCCAGCCGTCGGCCCACAGGTCGAAGCGGGCCTTCTGCTGCGGGAACTCGGCCGCGGCGTCGACATCCAGCTCGACCCCCAGGCCCGGGGCGTGCGAAACCGTGAAGCAGCCCGTCTCGGGGTCCACCTCGGGCGCTCCGCGCACCACCTTCTTGATCTCCGCGTCCGCGAAATCGTTGAAGTGCTCCAGAACCTTGAAGTTCGGGGTGCAGGCGGCGACTTGCAGCGAGGCGGCGGTGAGCACCGAGCCGCCGACGTTGTGCGGGGCGACGAGCAGGTAGTGCGTCTCGGCGGTCGCCGCCAGTTTGCGGGTCTCCAGAATGCCGCCGATATGCCCCACATCGGGCTGGATGATGTCCGCCGCCTGGGACTCGAAGAGCTCCCGGAACTCGATCCGGTCATGGATACGTTCCCCGGTCGCCACCGGCATGTCGACCTTCCGTGCCACCTTCTCCAGCGCCTTGAGGTTCTCCGGCGGCACCGGCTCCTCCAGCCAGGCGGGCTTGAACGGCGCCAGCTCCCTGGCCAGCCGCACCGCCGTGGCCGGGCTGAACCGGCCGTGCATCTCCAGCATCAGCTCCGTGTCCGGGCCGATCGCGTCCCGTACCGCCTCGATCAGCGAGACCGCGTACCGGCTCTGCTCGGCGTCGAGTTCGAAGTGCCCCGTACCGAACGGGTCGATCTTCAGCGCGCGGTAGCCGCGTGCCACCACCGCCTGGGCCGCCTGATGGTACGCCTCGGGGGTGCGCTCCGTGGTGTACCAGCCGTTGGCGTACGCCGGGACCTGGTCGGTCACCTGGCCGCCGAGCAACTGCCAGACCGGAACCCCGAGCGCCTTGCCCTTGATGTCCCAACAGGCCATCTCGACGACCGCGATGCCGGACATGACGATCTCGCCCGCCCGGCCGTAGTCGCCGTACTTCATCCGCCGCACGAGATCCTCGACCGCGAACGGGTCGGACCCGGCGATGTGGTTCGCCTCGGCCTCGCGGAGATAGCCGATCAGCGCGTCCGTGTGGCCGAGCATGCGGGTCTCGCCGACGCCGGTGAGACCCTCGTCGGTGTGCACGAGCACATAAGTCAGGTTGCGCCAGGGCGTCCCCACGACATGAGTGCTGATTCCCGTGATGCGCACGGCAGTTGCCCCCAGAGTCCGTTCGATATTTCGGCACACGTTCGAAATGTTGGCGTGACCGTAGTCAGGGTCCCGTGGGGGTGTCAATGGGTCGCGCAGCGGATGGCGACGGCACGAGCATTGCCCGCGAACGTGGCTGTGGCTAGCCTATGTTCGTTATATCGGGCGCTGCCCGAAGTCTCGAACGGAGAGGTGGTGGAGGTCATGGGGCGGCTGGTTCCCGCGGTGACCAGGGCACTGGACATACTCGAGCTCTTCCTCGAAGGCGACGGGACGCTCTCCGCGCCCGAGGTCACCCGCAGGCTCCAACTCCCGCGCACCACCGTGCACGAGCTGCTCACCACCCTGGCCGCTCGCTCCTACCTGGTGCCTGTGCCCGAACAGCCCGGCCGCTACCGCCTCGGCGTGCGCACCTACCAACTCGGCAGCCGGTACGCGGAACAGCTCGACCTCGCCGCCGAAGGCCAGCGAGTGGCCCGCGAGGTCGCCGAGACCTGCGACGAGACCGTCCACGTCGCGATCCTGGAGGACACCGACGTCATCTACATCGCCAAGGTGGACTCCACCCACGCGGTGCGGATGGTCTCCGCGGCGGGCCGCAGACTCCCCGCACACTGCACATCGGTCGGCAAGATGCTGCTCGCCGCCCTGCCCGCCGACGAGTTGGACGCCCGCCTGGGGCACAACGAACTCGCCGCGATGACCCCGGCCAGCATCACCGATCCGGACGCGCTGCGCACCGCGCTCGCCGAGATCCGTACCCGCGGCATCGCCGTCGAACACCGCGAGTCCAACCCGGACGTGAGCTGCGTCGCCGCCCCCGTGCGCGACAGCGCGGGCCGGGTGGTGGCCGCCCTGTCCATCTCCGTACCCATGATCCGGTGGAACGAGGAGCGGGAGGGCGAGCTGGCCGAGCTGGCGGCCAAGGGCGCGGGCGACCTCTCCGGGCGGCTTGGCCACCGGGGCGTCAGGTGAGCACCGAGGCCGGGGGTGGGGTAGGGATCGGGATCGGCTCCCGCGTCAGAGTCGAGGTCGCGGTCCGCGAGAGCGCGGCCCTGGGAGAGGGCCCCACCTGGGACCCGGTCACCCAGCGGCTCATCTGGGTGGACGTCCTCGGCTCCCGCGTCCACACCTACGCGCCCGCCACCGGTCACCGCACCATCCTGGCCACCGAACAGCACGTCGGTGCGGCCAAGCCACGAGCGGGCGGCGGCCTGGTCGTCAACCTACGGGACGGCATCGGGCGGTACGACGCCGACGCCCACGCCGATGCCGATGCCGACTGGACGTTCTCCTGGCTGGTCCACGATCCCGTGCCCGGCCGCCGGGGCAACGACGCGGCCGTCGCCCCGGACGGCTCCCTGTGGGCGGGCACCATGCGCTACGACGAGGCCGACGGCGGCGGACACCTCACCCGAATCGCCCCCGACGCCTCCGTCACCACCGTCTTCGACGCCGTCGGCGTCAGCAACGGCACCGGCTGGAGCCCCGACGGCACTCTCCTCTACTACATCGACAGCCTCACTGGCCGCATCGACGTCTGCCGTATGGCAGACGGTGTCCCGGCCGACCGGCGCCCCCTCGCGGCCATCGACCCCGCCGCTGGCACCCCGGACGGCCTCACCGTCGACGCCGACGGCTGCGTCTGGGTCGCGCTCTGGGACGGCGGACACCTGCGCCGGTACACCCCGCGCGGCACCCTGGACCGTACGGTCGAGCTGCCCGTACGCCGCCCGACCGCCTGCGCCTTCGGCGGCGCCGGACTGCGTGACCTCTACATCACCACGGCCCGCACCGGCCTGAGCGACCCGCACCCGCTGTCCGGCTCCGTCCTGGTCCTGCCGGACGTGGGCCAGGGACTGCCGGGCACCCCGTTCGCAGGCTGAGGCTGACTCCGGCCCTGTCACCGCCAGCGCCTACGCTGGCCTGATGCAGGACGAGTACCGCACCGTGGCCCGCGAGGGCGTGCATGAGACCGAGGTCAGCCGCTCACGCTTCCTGTGCGCGCTCGCCCCCGCCGCCACCGAGCAGGAAGCCCAGGAGTTCCTCGCCCGCGTCCGAAAAGAGCACCCCACCGCCAGCCACCACTGCTGGGCGTACGTCATCGGCGCCGACGCCTCCGTACAGAAGGCGAGCGACGACGGCGAACCCGGCGGCACCGCGGGCGCGCCGATGCTCCAGATGCTGCTGCGCCGCGATATGCGGTACGTCGTCGCCGTCGTCACCCGCTACTTCGGTGGCGTCAAACTGGGCGCGGGCGGTCTCATCAGGGCGTACGGAGGCGCGGTGGGCGAAGCCCTGGACACGCTCGGCACGCTCACCAGGCGGCGGTTCCGGCTGGCCACCATCACCGTTGACCACCAGCGCGCGGGCAAGCTGGAGAACGACCTGCGGATGACCGGCCGCGCGGTACGTGACGTGCGCTACGGCGAGGCCGTCACCATCGAGATCGGACTGCCGGACGCGGACGTCGACACCTTCCGCGGCTGGCTCGCCGACGCGACCGCGGGCACGGCGGTCCTGGCCCTGGGCGCGGAGGCGTACGGCGACGCCTGAGAGCCCGTACGTACGCGCGCACGCCGCCGCACCCCCTCGCGCGCTGCGCGCACTCTCCCGTACGGGCAATCCACCCCGGACACCAGTGGCACACTGAGACGCGCGAGAAACGGGGAATCAGGGGCGGAGCTGCGGAGCAGCGGAGCACGGGGAGCAAGGGGAGCGATGCGGGACACGCGTGACACGCAGGACGTGCAGGACACGCGGGCCGGGGTGGGTTCATGAGGTTCCTGCATACCTCTGACTGGCACCTGGGACGGTCCCTGCACCGGGTGAACCTGCTCGACGCGCAGGCCGCCTTCATCGACCACCTCGTGACGACCGCGCGCGAGGAACGGGTCGACGCGGTCGTCGTCGCGGGTGACGTGTACGACAGGGCCGTGCCGCCGCTCACCGCGGTGGAGCTCTTCGACACGGCGCTGCACCGGCTGGCCGACCTCGGCGTCCCCACGGTGATGATCTCCGGGAACCACGACTCGGCGCGCCGCCTCGGCGTCGGCGCCGGACTGATCGGCAAGGCGGGCATCCACCTGCGCACCGAGCCCGCCCGGTGCGGCGAGCCCGTACTCCTCGCGGACGAGCACGGCGACGTGGCCTTCTACGGGCTGCCGTACCTGGAGCCCACCCTGGTCAAGGACACCTTCCAACTGGACAAGGCCGGGCACGAGGCGGTGCTCGGCGCCGCCATGGACCAGGTGCGCGCCGACCTCGCCGGGCGGCCGCACGGCACCAGGTCCGTGGTGCTGGCGCACGCCTTCGTCACCGGAGGCGAGCCGAGCGACAGCGAGCGGGACATCACCGTCGGCGGCGTCGACTCCGTACCCGCCGCGGTCTTCGACGGCGTCGACTACGCGGCACTCGGGCATCTGCACAGCGCCCAGACCGTCTCCGAGCGGGTCCGCTACTCCGGGTCCCCGCTCGCGTACTCCTTCTCCGAAGCGTCGCACCGCAAGAGCATGTGGCTGATCGACCTCGGCCCCGGCGGCGAGGTACACGCCGAACGCGTCGACTGCCCGGTGCCGCGCCCGCTGGCCCGGATCTCCGGCACGCTGGACGCACTGCTCACCGACCCCCGGTGGGACACCGCCACCGACGCCTGGGTGGAGGCCACCCTCACCGACCCGGTGCGCCCGGCCGAGCCCATGGCCAGACTCGCCGAGCGCTTCGCGCACGTACTGAGCCTCGTCTTCGCGCCCGAAAAGACCGCCGACGACCCGGCCGTGTCGTACGCCCAGCGCCTCAAGGGACGCTCCGAGCAACAGATCGCCGAGGACTTCGTGGCCCACGTACGGGGCAGTGCACCCGACCCACACGAACGCACCGTGCTGCGGGGCGCGTTCGACGCCACGCAGGCCCTGGAGGCACAGCGCGAGGTCGCCCGATGAGGCTGCACCGCATGAGCGTCACCGCGTTCGGCCCCTTCGGCGGCAGCCAGCACATCGACTTCGACACCCTGTCCGAAGCCGGGATCTTCCTGCTGCACGGCCCGACCGGCGCGGGCAAGACGTCCGTCCTGGACGCCGTCTGCTACGCGCTGTACGGGTCGGTGCCCGGCACCCGGCAGAGCCAGCCCGGCACCCTGCGCAGCGACCACGCGGCGCCCGACACCCGCACCGAGGTGTGCCTCGAACTGACCGTGGCCGGGCGGCGTTTGGAGGTCACCAGGCAGCCGCCCTGGGAGCGCCCCAAGAAGCGCGGCACCGGCACCACCACCGACAAAGCCCAGTCCTGGCTGCGCGAATACGACGCCCGGCAGGGCACCTGGAAGGCCCTCAGCCGCTCCCACCAGGAGATCGGCGAGGAGATCGGCCAACTACTCGGGATGACCAAGGACCAGTTCTGCCAGGTCGTTCTCCTTCCCCAAGGCGACTTCGCGCGCTTTCTGCGCGCCGACGCCGAGGCCCGCGGAAAGCTGCTCGGCAAGCTCTTCGACACCCGGCGGTTCGCCGCCGTCGAGGATCACCTCGCCGAGCGCAGGCGCTCCACGGAGGCCGAGGTGCGGGCCGGTGACGACCGGCTGCTCGCCACCGCGCATCGGATGCAGCAGGCCGCGGGCAGCGCGGTCGAGGTGCCACTGCCCGACCTGACGCCAGGCGAACCAGGACTCGCGGACACCGTCCTCACCTGGGCGGCGGTAGCCAGAACGGGCGCCCGGGAGCGGCTCGCCGTCGCCCACGCCGCGGCGGCGGCCGCCGAGTCCGCCCACACGGCGGCCTCCCGGGCGTTGGACGACGTACGCGAGACCGACCGGCTCCAGCGCAGGTTCGCCGAGGCCCGCGCGGGCGCGGACCGCCTCGCGGAGCGCGCCGATGAACAACGGGAGTGGCAGCGACGGCTGGACCGCGGCCGCAAGGCCGAGGCCGTCACCCCCGCACTCGCCCTGCGTACCGCCACCGAGACCGAACACCGCCGCGCCCGCACCGACGAGTCCCGGACCAGAGCCGCCCTGCCCGAGCCCTACGCCGACGCCGGAGCGACGGGCCTGGCCACGGCCGCCAGGCGCGCACTAGAGGAGCTGGGCGGACTGGAATCCGCCCGCCGCGCCGAGCACCGGCTCGCGGAACTCACCACGGAACGCGCCGACATCGAGCGTGAGCAGCGGGTCGACGACGACGCGCTCCAGGAGGCCGCGGGCTGGCTCGAGGACTGGGACACCACCCGCGCCACGCTCAAGGAGCGCGTCGAGGACGCCCAGGACGCCGCCACCCGCGCCGAACACCTCGCGGGCCAGCTGGAACCCGCCCAGGCCCGCTGGGAAGCCGCCCGCAGCCGGGACGAGTTGACCGGCCAGGCCGCCGAGGCCCGCGACCTAGCCGTCGCCGCCCGGGAGCGCGCCTCCGCCGCGCACGAGCACTGGCTCACCCTCAAGGAACAGCGGCTGCGGGGCATCGCCGCCGAACTCGCCGAAGGCCTCACCGACGGTGAGCCCTGCGGGGTGTGCGGCGCCACCGAACACCCGGCGCCCGCCCGCAAGGTCGTGGGCCATGTCGACCGCCCGGCGGAGGAGGCCGCGCTCGCCGCCTACCAACGCGCCGACGAGCAGCGCGCCACGGCCGAGCAGGCCCTGGGCGACGTACGGGAATCCCTGGCCGCGGCCAACGCGGCGGCAGGCGACACGCCGACACCGGAACTCGCTGCCACCGCTGAGGCGTTGAACCGCGAGTACACCGAGGCGCGGGAGAGCGCGACCGGGCTGCACGCCGCCCGCGAGGCTCTCGCCCACGCCGAGGCCGAACACGACCGCAGGCGCGCCGCCCAGCAGCAGGCCGCGACCCGCACCGCCTCACGCGCCGCCCTGCGGGACGCCCTGGACAAGGAACAGGCAACGCTGGAGGCGGAGTTGCGCCAGGCGCGCGGCACCGCGGAAAGCGTCGCCACGCGCGCCGCTCACCTGGAGCGGCAGGCCGCCCAGCTCACCGAGGCAGCCGAAGCCGTACGCGCCGCCGACGACACCGCGAGGCGCCTCAAGGACGCCGACGCCCGGCTCGCCGACGCCGCCTTCCGCGCCGGGTTCCGCACCCCCGACGACGCGGCCGCCGCCGCACTCGACGACGCCCAGCACCGCGAGCTCCAACACCGCCTCGACGCACGGCAGCAGCAGGAGGCCGCCGTACGCGCCGTACTCGCCGAACCGGACACGTCCGCCGCCGCCCAACTCCCGCGCGCCGACCCCGAGGCGGCCCGGCACACCGCCGACGCCACCGAACGCCGCCTGCGTGAAGCGGACCTGACACGCGACGCGGCAGCCACCCGCTGCGCCGAACTCGACCGCCTCTCCGCCCATGCCATAGCCGAAGCGCACCAACTCGCCCCCCTCCGCGCCCAGTACGACCGGGTCGCCCGGCTCGCCGCCCTCACGGCGGGGACCTCGGCGGACAACGAACGCAAGATGCGCCTGGAGTCCTACGTACTCGCCGCCCGCCTGGAACAGGTCGCGGCGGCCGCGACGGTACGGCTGGCGCGTATGTCGTCCGGGCGCTACACCCTGGTGCACTCCGACGACCGCACGGGCCGCGGCCGCTCGGGCCTCGGCCTGCACGTGGTCGACGCCTGGACCGGCCGCGAGCGCGACACCGCGACCCTCTCCGGCGGCGAGACCTTCTTCGCCTCACTCGCCCTGGCCCTGGGTCTCGCCGACGTCGTCACCGACGAAGCGGGCGGTGTACGCCTGGACACACTCTTCATCGACGAGGGCTTCGGCAGTCTGGACGACCAGACTCTCGACGAGGTCCTCGACGTCCTGGACACCCTCCGCGAACGCGACCGCAGCGTAGGCATCGTCAGCCACGTAGCGGACCTACGCCGCCGCATCCACGCCCAACTCGAAGTCGTCAAGGGGCGGGGCGGTTCGGCCGTACGTCAGCGGGGGACGGACTTGTAGCGGACCGTCGCCCCTGCGTCCGGCGTACGAACACGGCATGGGCAAGGGTGATGTTCGAAGTCAGCGGGTGGGCTTCGATCTGGGTCACGATGTACGACGTGCCGCGTTGCCGTCGTCGTCGTTGTCACCGTGGCGACGTCGTTGTTGAGCTTGAACGGCTCACCCCGCGTCGCGCGCCCGTACTGCCAGCGCGAGGCCTCGAACAGCATCCCGATGCCGATCCGGCGCAGACCGCTACCGGTAGCAGGGCTTCCTGTCAGTGGCCAGTTCAGATTCCCCGCCCGCGGCCAGTTAGGCGGGGAGCTATCTGGCCGCGGTTGTCGCAACGTGGAGTCATCGACGACCGGCCTTGGGTGCGGGGTTGTCGTGGCGGGCGCGGCGGGCTCCGATCAGCAGTAGGGCGCACGCGAGCGCGAGGAGCGGCCAGGGCGTGGACGGGAGGACTACGGCGTCGACGACGGTCCAGGCCCCCAGTGTCCAGGCGATGAACGCCGGCGGGGTGATGCCGCGGCGGTCCAGCCACAACACTGTCAGGCCGACCAGGATGAGCGGTGGGCCGAAACTCGCCAGGCTCAGCCAGTACGCGCTGCCCGCCGGGCTCATGTCGGCAAGGTCCTCGCTCCACAGTCCGCCGCTGAACCATGTCCCGGCGTGGCGCGCGGCTTCTACCACCGTCAGGGCAAGGAATGTGTGTGCGGTGCCGAATAGCGTGATGATCCAGCCAGCCCACTTGATCATCCGACTTCTCCGTTCGTGAGGCGAAGCGACATGGCGCGACTTCATCGCGATTGCCGCTGCGCAGCGGGATCCGGTGATCTCTGAGATCTTGGTTCCGATACTGCAGTTTCGAAACTCTAGTTCCGTATAGTGCAGGCATGACCGTGAGAAGGCAACGGGGCGGTCGCCCCCGAGACAGCCGCGTGGATAACAAGATCCTCCAGGCCACGCGCGAGCTGATCGACGAAATCGGCTACCCGGCACTGACCATCGATCAGGTCGCGGCGCGCGCCGGGGTGGGCAAGGCGGCGATCTACCGCCGCTACGCATCCAAAGCCGAGACGGCGTTCGCTGCCACCATGCACGACCAGCAGTTGCCGCCACTGGCCGACACCGGTTCGCTGCACGGGGACCTGCTGGCGCTGGTCCGCGCGTTCCACTCCCGCATGGCCACCCCGGCGGCCCATCAGCTCGCACCGGCCCTGATCAGCGAGATCGCTGTCAATCCCGGACTGGACGCGCGGTTCCAGGACACCTTCCTGGCCGCCGAACAGGCCATCTTCGCCGACATCATCGAACAGGCCGTGGCCCGCGGCGAACTGGCCGGGACCGTCGACCCCGCGATGGCCCACCTACTACTGCTCGGCAGCCTGGCATCTGCCCTGTACATCATCAACCTGCCCGTCGACGACGCCATGATCACCGACCTCGCCACTGCGGCCACGGCAGGAATCACCGCATTGGCCGACCGGCACCACAGCGACGTCGGCAGAGCTGTCGAGCCGCACTGACAAGGCCGATTCTCCTGGTTGAGTGGCTGTTCAAGACTCCATTCCCAGAATGTGAGACCCCCTCTGCCGCCCCAACCGGGGCTGGTGCACCTCGCTGCCGGGGAAATGAACTGACCGAGGTGCATCAAGGAGCCTCTGCCGGGTGTTCATTCCAAATCGGCTGCTCCGGTCCGGACTTTGATACGGATCACGACGTCCAACAGGTCACGCCTGCCAGCGTTACGCGGAGATCCGCTCGGACCGTCCCGCCGTCCCGCCGTCCCGTCTCACGAGACGGCGACCCTGCAGGTAAGCGCGTGGGGCGTCCCGAGGTGACGTCATTTCTGCGGCAATTGTGGCGACCGCTGCCTGTGGCCCAGCAGTCTTGTCGGCGAGCTGGCCGGTGCGGTCGGCTCCGCTCATACGACCGAGAAACCGAAGAGGGGAAACAGATGCGATCCTTGACAAGGTCACTGGTCAGCGTCGTCGCCGCCGCCGGTATCGCCGCCGGGAGCCTGGCGGCCGCGGGCACCAGCTTCGCGGCGCCCGCGCAGGGCACGAAGGCGGTGGCGAACTCGGAGGCCGTCGCCCCGCTCGCGGTCAACAACCTCGGCCTGACCAAGGCGGAAGCCAAGAGGGTCCAGGACTGGCTGAAGAAGCACCACGGCTACACCGGTGCGAGGGACGGGCTGCTGGGCACCAACAGCTGGAAGGCGTTCCAGCGCGGCCTCAAGAAGCACTGGGGATACAACGACGCGATCGACGGGATCGTCGGACCCAACACGATCAAGGCGCTCCAGCGCCTGCTGAAGTACGGCGGCTGGGACTACACCGGTCCGATCGACGGGATCGCCGGATCGGGAACCAAGGCCGCGTTCAAGCGGTTCGCCAACGGTAACCCCAACTGACACTGAATGACCGCACGAACATGCTGCGGCCCGTCCTCCGCCTCGACGAGGGAGAGGGCGGGCCGGGCGCCCGTACCAGCTTGACGTCTCACCTCGCTGATCACTCGACCTGCTGAGCTCTCCGGGATCTGGCGCCACGTGCCCCGGCCGTTCTCTGCGACTCGAGGGGTGCGCCAGCGTGCGGTCGACGAATGACGCGCCCGTGCGAGCCGTGGATTCCGAGCGGCGGGCCCCTGTGGGTCAGTTCCTGGGATCCGTCAGCCAGTCCAGGAGCGTGGAGACGGCGCCGCTCACACTCCTGCCGACCCCGCCGAACGTCTCCTGGATGCTGTCCAGTACCGCGTCTATTCCACGCGCGAAGGGCGAGACGCCGAACTCAGACTCGCCAGGATCGACGGCCTGCCTCGGAGCGCACTCTTGTCCGCACATGTTCCCCCTCCGCGGAGGTGGTTACCGGCCGGACCGACGCATTCCGTGCCCGACTGTGAGTGCCCCCGTGGGTGCGCCAATGTAGCGACACGCCCGCGGTCTCCCGTCGAAGATCACCTCATCCCGTACCAGAACGTGACCGTGGGTTCGGTTTTTTCGACTGGAAACCGTCACTGCCGCGCTGCTGGACCACTAGTTGGCCAACCTCCGGAGCCTGGGGGAGGCCGTGCCGACATCAAGCGACGTCACCCCGCCGGAGAATCCAGGAGAATCCCGCGGTCGCCGTAGTGCTGCACCTTGGCGCCATCGCGGCCGGGGCCGGAACGCTGAGCGCGCTCGTCGGCACGCGCCCGCGCGTCCCGGCTGCCGAGTGCCAGGTGAGATGACGCGCTCAGGTCGCGGTATGTGCTGAGAGCGTCGCGGACTGTGGCCGAATCTGGAAGGTCTGGTCCAGGTGCGGGGCCGGTGGGATCATGGAGCTGAAACCCTCTGACAGAGGAGTGAGCATGACTGCCGTCAGGGAAAGCATTGAGATCGACTGCCCTCCTGAGCAGGTCTTCGCGTACGTCACCGACGCCTCCCATCTGCCCGAGTGGCAGGAGAGCGCGGTGGAGGCGCACCGGATCGGCGACGCCCCGGTCTCTCCGGGCTCCAGGGCTGAGGTGACGCGCCGAATCGGCCGTCGCGAGATGCCGATGAAGCTGGAGTACGCCGAGGTGGACGCACCGCGGAGCTGGTTCGTCCGTGGTGTCGAGGGCCCCGTCAGGCCACAGGTCCACGGCACGGTCGAGCCGCTCGACGAGGGCAGGCGTTCACGGTTGACGCTTGATATCGACTTCGAGGGCCATGGGATGGGCAAGATGCTCGTGCCGCTGGTCGTCCGTCCGCACATGCGCAAGGAGGTCCCCCGAAACGAGCGCAAGTTGAAGGACCTGCTGGAGCAGCGCGCGGCATAGCCGTCACCGGCCGAAAGGTCGCCCGGAGAGTGGTGAGGAGTAGACCACGCTCGTGGTGACCGACCCCAGGGTGCCGATCTTTCCGGAGACCTCCTCCAGGTGTCCCATGGAGCGCACCGCGACCTTGATCACGAAGCAGTCGTCGCCGGTCACATGGTGTGCCTCCAGGATCTCCGGCGTCACGTCCAGCAGATCGTGGAACGGCTTGTAGTTGGCGGTCGGGTAGCGCAGGCGGACGAACGCCAGGATCGGCAGCCCCAGCCGCTCTGGCGCGACCATCGCCGCGTACCCCCGGATCACCCCGGCGTCCTCCAGGCGGCGTACCCGCTCGGTCACGGCGCTCGGCGACATCGCGACAGCGCGGGCGAGTTCGGCGAAGCTGGCCCGCCCGTCGCGCTGGAGGACTTCGAGGATGCGCCAGTCAGTGGCGTCCGGGGAATACGCGGTCATGCCCGAGAGGCAACAGGGGATTCCCCGGCAGATCAAGACCAAGGCAGGGAATCGTGCCTTCACTGTGATGATCACTGGCCATAGATTTATGCCCATGACCACGACACACCAGACCGCAGCCCATGCCGCGACCACCCAGCCCGCGACGACCGTACGGAACTCCGTGCTTCGCGTTCCGCCAGCCGCCCCCGCCGCGGCCGCCGCCTACTTCAGCGCCTCACTCGCGTTCCACGCGGACGTGTCGGATGTCGCCTCCGCGCTCGCGGCGGGCGGTGACCCCGGCTTCGTCGTACTGGACTCACGCTCCACCGAGTCCTGGGACCAGGGCCACGTCCCCGGCGCCCTCCACCTGCCCACCGCCCTGATCCCGGAACAGGCCGAGGACCTGCTCGACAAGTCCGTCCCGGTCGTCACCTACTGCTGGGGCCCCGGCTGCAACGGCGCCACCCGCGCCGCACTCGCACTCGCCCAACTCGGCTACCAGGTCAAGGAGATGCTCGGCGGCTTCGAGTACTGGGCCAGGGAAGGCTTCCCGTACGAGACCTGGGAGGGCGAGGACCGCCGCCCCGCCGACCCCCTGACGGCCCCGGTCACCGGAGACGACTGCGGCTGCTGAACCACAGTCGCCCCCGACGACCGCGTGCGTGCCCAGCCCGACCTGATCCGCCGCCCTCAGAGTTTGGAGAGTTCGTCCACCAAGTCGTCCAGGCCCAGCGAGCCCTGGGAAAGCGCGGCCATATGCCAGGCCTTCGGGTCGAAAGCGTCACCGTGGGCCCGGCGCGCGTTCTCCCGGCCGAGCAGCCAGGCACGCTCGCCCAGCTTGTATCCGATGGCCTGGCCGGGCACCGACAGGTAGCGGGTCAGCTCGCTCTCCACGAAGTCCGCGGGACGGCCGCTGTGCTTGCCGAAGAATTCCTGTGCCAGTTCGGGGGTCCAGCGCTCGCCAGGGTGGAAGGGCGAGTCGGCCGGGATCTCCAGATGGAGGTGCATGCCGATATCCACGATCACGCGCGTGGCGCGCATCATCTGCGCGTCCAGGTAGCCGAGTCGGCGCTCGGCGTCCGTGAGGAAGCCGAGTTCGTCCATCAGCCGCTCCGCGTAGAGCGCCCAGCCCTCGGCGTTGGCGCTGACCATGCCCACCGACGCCTGGTAGCGGGACAGGTTCTCGGCGACGTGCGTCCATTGGGCCAGCTGCAGATGGTGGCCCGGTACGCCCTCGTGGTACCAGGTGGAGACCAGGTCGTATACCGGGAAGCGGGTCTCGCCCATCGTCGGCAGCCAGGTGCGCCCCGGCCGCGAGAAGTCCTCTGACGGGGCGGTGTAGTACGGGGCCGCCGCACCGCCCGGCGGGGCGATGCGGGACTCCACCTTCCGTACCCGCTCGGCGAGTTCGAAGTGGGTGCCGTCCAACGCGTCGATCGCCTCGTCTATCAGACCCTGGAGCCAGTCCCGGACTTCGTTCTCCCCCTCGATGTGCGTGCCATGTGTGTCGAGGTGGGCGAGCGCCGCCCAGGGCGTGTCCGCGCCGGGCAGCACCTTCTCGGCCTCCGTCCGCATCTCGCCGAGGATGCGGTGGTACTCGGACCAGCCGTACGCGTACGCCTCGTCCAGGTCCAGGTCCGTGCCGTTGAAGTAGCGGGACCAGACCCGGTAGCGGTCCCGGCCCACGGTGTCGGGGGCGTCCGCGACGGCGGGCGCGTAGACGTCGCGCATCCAGTCCCGCAGTGCCGCTACGGCGCGGGTGGCCTCGGCCGCCGCGGCTGCCAGCTCGCCACGCAGCGCCTCGGGGGCGGCCGAGGCGAAGTCGTCGAACCAGCCGTGCGGCGCTGCCTCGCCGCCCGTCCACTCGGTGAGCTGGCCGATGAACGTGGCGGTCGCTCGCGGACCGCCGTACCGCTTACGCTCCAGGCCGAGCGCGAGCGACTCGCGGTAGCCCTCGAACGCGGCGGGCACGGCGCGCAGCCGCTCGGCGATGGCCGCCCAGTCCTCGTCGGTCTCGGCCGGCGTCAGCGTTAACGCCTCCCGCACCTCGTGCACCGGCGACATGATGTTGCTGACGACACTGAGGTGCTCCTCCGCCTCGTACAGCGCCAGCTGCGCGGACAGTCGTTCACGCAGCAGCCGGGCACACCGGCGCTCGTGGTCACTGTCCGCGCCGGGCGCGCCTTCGGCCGTGGTCAGCCGGTCCAGCGTCTTCCGGGTCAGCTCCGCGAGGGCCTGGTGGCCCGCGGGGGAGAGGTCAGGCAGGCGGGACGAACTCTCCGGCACACCCAGATAGGTGCCGGTGATCGGGTTGAGGACGATCAGGTCGTCGACGTAGGCGTCGGCGACCTGGCGGGGCAGCTGGCTGAGCGTCATGTCAGGCATAGCGACATCCTCGTACGCCGGCGCCGCTCACGTCACACGGTTTGCCCGGTGCGCTGGACGTGCGGTGATAACGAGGGTGCCCTCCTCGATCTGGTAGTCGAGCGGCAGACCCAGGCCGCGCATCGCGGCGACCATCCCGGTGTTGGACGCCTTGGTGACCGCGTACACACTGTCGCAGCCCGCCTCCGCCGCGAGCGCCACCAGGCGGTTGAGCAGCTCGGTACCGATCCCGCGGCGCTGCCAGTCGTCCTCGACGAGCAGCGCGACCTCGGTCTCGTCGCCGTCCCACAGCAGATGGCCCAGCGCGACCAGTCGGCCGGAGGCGGTCTGTACGGCCAGTGTGCGGCCAAAGCGCGGGCTGAGCAGGTGCTTGAGATAGCGGTCGACGTCCCCCGCGGGGCCGTGATACCGCATGCTCAGAGTGGACTTGGAGCAGCGCTCGTGCATCGCCTTGGCCGCCTCGAGGTCCGTGGTGTCGGCCCGGCGTACGGTGATGGCGTTGCCCTCAGGCAGTGTCAGGACGTCCTGGCTGCGCGGGATGCGCGGCCCGAGCCGGGCGTCCAGCTCCACCAGCGCGCGGGCCCGGGCGAACTCGGTGGGCGTGAAGGGGAGGTACGGCCGCTCCACGGTGATCGCCCCGCCCGCGGGGTCGCGCAGCCGCATCAGCGTTCCTTCGAGCGCCCCCTCGACGGGAGCCCGCTCGGCCGTGGCGCGCGGACCGGTCGGTGAACTGGCGGGCAGCGACCTGATGGTGCAGCGGCCGAGCAACTGGCGCAGGGCCAGCGGGAGTTCGGCCGCGTCCAGGGCGGTACGGGTGGCGAGGTCGAGCACCCGCGTCGGTGCGTCGACCAGATCGTGCGCGTCCGCCCGCTCGGTCCAGGTACCGGTGCCGCCCGCGCGGGCCACTGACCGGGTCAGCTCGTCGGCGGAGAGCTCTTCGGGGGCGCGGAGCAGAAACTCGTCGACCGTGCCCTCGGTCAGCGGATGGGTCTGCAGGCTCAGGATATCGACCTGGGCCTTGGCCAGTACGGTGCACAGGGCGGCCAGCGAACCAGGCTGGTCGCGCACCGTGGTACGCATCCGCCACAGCGTGGTCGCCCGCGCGGCGGTGAGCGGGGCGGGCGTGGGCGTGGGCGTGGGCGTCGTACCGGTACCGGTGCCCGGACCGCTCACGTCGGTCCCCGCGGCGAGCGGGGTGCCGGTATCCCCGCTCGGCGGGGCATGGCCATGGCGCCGTGCCCACCAGGTGTGGAACCCGGCCGTGGCGATCAGCACCACGGCCGAGACCACCAGCAGGACAGGCCCGTCGGGCCCGCTGACCACGGTCTTGGCGAGGGTGTCCGCGACCACGACGGCCGTGAACAGGGCGGCGAGTTCGATGGTGTCCCGGCGCCAGTGGTGCTGCTGGCGCCGGACCCGCTTCGCTGTTGTCGCATCAGTCATACCGAGCACCCTGCCGGAGCGGTGTTGCGTGATCACGAACGCTTTGTGACCGCACGGTTAAGCCAGCTTCTGACCCTTTTGCCGATTTTGTTGATTCCGCTACGACGTGATCACCGGCGACTACTGGCCCACCCGGCCCGGCTGAAGCACCTTGGTGAACAGCACCGCGTCACCCTCCTCGCGCAGCCGCACCGTCAACTCCCCACTGCCGCCGCAGATCTCGACCTCACCGAAGAGCTGCGGCGCTTCGGCGGGCGAGACGTTGGCCCGCGTCGGCGCCTTCAGGAAGGGCCGCTCTGGACCGAAGGTGCCGTCCAGGCGTACGGCGGGGAAGCCTCCCGCCGCCAGCGGCCCGGTCACGAACTCCCAGAACGGCGCGAAGTCCCCGAACGCGGCCCGCGACGGGTCGTAGTGCTGCGCGGACGTGTGGTGCACATCAGCGGTGAGCCATACGGTGCCGGTGATCCGCCGGTGCTTGATGTGCCGCAGTACGTCGGCGATCTGCAGCTCACGGCCGAGCGGGCGGCCCGGGTCGCCCTGGGCGACCGCCTCGATGTTCTCCGGGCCGTCGGCGACGACCAGACCGATCGGCATGTCGGACGCGATCACCTTCCACACGGCACGCGAACGCGACAGTTCCCGCTTCAGCCAGGCCGCCTGCTCCTCGCCGAGCACGCCGGTCGGGTCATCGGTGCCCAGGCCGGGCGAGTTGGCGTTGCGGTACGTACGCATGTCGAGCACGAACACGTCGAGCAGCGGCCCCTGCCGCAGCACGCGGTACACCCGCCCATCGCGCCCGCGCCCGTGTCCCGAACCGGAACCAGAACCAGAACCCAGTGTGGAGATCGGGAAGTACTCGCCGAACGCCCGCCGCGCCCGGGCCGCGAGCACATCCACGCGCCGCTCCGTGTAGCGGGCGTCGTCCAGGACCTCCCCGGGGTACCAGTTGTTGACCACCTCGTGGTCGTCCCACTGGACGATGCTCGGCACCTGCGCGTTGAACTCCCGCAGGTTGGTGTCGAGCAGGTTGTACCGGAAGTTCCCCCGGAACTCCGCGAGGGTCTCGGCGACCTTCGACTTCTCCTCTGTGGTGATGTTCCGCCACACCCGCCCGTCCGGCAGCCTGACGCTCGACGGGATCGGCCCGTCCGCGTAGACCGTGTCGCCACTGCACAGGAAGAAGTCCGGGTCCAGACGGCGCATCTCGTCGAAGACCCGGTATCCGCCGAGGTCGGGGTTGATGCCCCAGCCCTGCCCGGCGATGTCACCCGACCACACGAACCGCACGCCGTCCCCCCGCCTGACCGGAGCCGTACGGAAGGTGCCGGGCACCGGCTCGCCGGTGCGCCGCGGGTCGTCCGGGTCGGCGAGCAGCACCCGGTAGTGGATCTGCTGGCCGGGCGGGAGCCCGCGCAGCCGGGTGGTGCCGGTGAAGTCCGTGCCGGGGCCGAGCAGCGGCCCGCGCCATCGGGTCGTCCGCTTGAACGACTCGGTGGCGGAGGTCTCCACGACCATCCGGGCCATCCGGTCGGAGCGTACCCACACCAGGCCGGAGTGCGCGCTCACGTCACCGGTCTGCACCCCCCAGTCGGCCCGCGGCCGCCCGGAGCGGGCGAACGCGGGCGCCGCGGAGCCGAGCGCGGGCAACCCCAGGGCGGCGGCGGACGCGGCGAGCGAGCCCCGTAGGACGGAGCGGCGGCCAGGGGCCGGGATCGGGTGACCTGATGACATCGATGCGCCTCCAGTGACGGGTCCGACGGACGCGAAGGGTGTGCGGTGCCACATCTAGCGGGGCGCCGGGGCCCGCGCGCGAACCCCAAGTGAACAACTGACCCTGGCGGCGGGGGAACAGGCGCGCGGCTGCTTCCGTTCGGTTCGTTCGGTTCGTTCGGTTCGGCCCAGCGCCTTAGGTCCCAAGGCCCAGGCACCGGGTGCGCTGGACCGATACCGCAAGATCACTCAACGCCTACGGTTGAGTCACGCGCCCCCGCGTACCTCACCCACGGGAGGACCCGCCATGCCCGCCAACGGCCAGAGCCACATCCGTATCGCCCGCCCGTCCCGCGACCTCGCGGCGGCGGAACGCTTCTTCGCCCAGGGCCTCGGACTCAGCGTCCTCTATCGCGCCGAAGGCGGCGCCGTGCCCGGCGAACACGACCTGCTGATGCTCGGCTGGCCAGCTGCCTCCTGGCACCTCGAACTCGTCAACGAACCAGCCGCACCCGTCCAGCCACGCCCCACCGACGAAGACCTCCTGGTCATCTACCTCGACGGACCGGTCCCCGACGACCTGGTGGCCCGTCTGGAGAAGCACGGCGGCACCCGCGTCCCCTCGCCCAACCCGTACTGGAACGAGTGGGGCGTCACCGTCGAGGACCCGGACGGCTACCGCTTGGTGCTCTGCACCCGCGCGTGGTCCAGCTCCTAAGGACCCGCCTTCGTGGCCCGCGCCAGCAGTCGCACCCCGTCGGCGATCCGTGCGGGCGCCAGCTGCGCGTACCCGATCACGAGACGTATCGCCCCGTCGTCCGGCAACGCCGAGGTGTAGCCGCTCAGCGGGCGCAGTGCGACACCGGCTTCGGCGGCCCGGGCCAGGAACGCGTCCTGGGGGCCGTACCGCGCGGGAATGCGGGCGATGATGTGCAGCCCGGCGGCGATACCGGTCACCTCCGTGCCGGGAAAGTGCTCCGCGAGAGCCGAGACGAGGATGTCCCGGCGCTCCCGGTAAGCGCGCTGACAGCGGCGCAACTGCCGGTCATAGCCACCGCCTTCGATGAAGTGCGCCAGCAGTTCCTGGTCGAGGACCGGGTTGCCGAGGTCCATCACGCGCTTGTGGGCGACGATATCCTCGGCGAGTGCGTCAGGTACGAGCAGCCAGCCGAGCCGCAGTCCAGGAGCCAGGGACTTGCTGACCGAGCCCGTGTACGCGACGCGCTCCGGGTCGAGACCTTGAAGCGCGCCCACCGGAGCACGGTCATACCGGAAGTCGCCGTCGTAGTCGTCCTCCACGACCAGGCCGTCCACCGCCCGTGCCCAGTCCAGGAGTTCGGCGCGGCGGCGCGCGGAGTACGCGATGCCGGACGGGAACTGGTGGGACGGTGTGCTGATCACCGTACGCACCTCCCGGAGCGCGCGCAGCGGCTCCAGGGCGAGGCCCTCCTCGTCCAGCGGCAGCCGTACGGTGGCGATCTGAGCCGTGGCGAGCTGCTGCGCGTGCTCCGGGCTGCCCGGGTCCTCGGCGCCCAGTGTGCGCTCCCCGCGCGCGTACAGCACCTGGCCGAGCAGGGAGATCGCCTGCGCGACGCCCGAGCAGACGATGACCCGCTCCGGGTCCGCGACCACGCCCCGGCGCCGGGTCAGCAGCTCCGCCAGCGCGGTACGCAGCCGGGGCAGCCCGCGCGGATCGGGGTAGCCGAGCCCGTGGTGCGGCAGTTCGGCGAGCACCGCGCGCTGGGCCGCAGCCCACGCGGAACGCGGGAACAGTGACAGGTCGGGGCTTCCCGGCAGGAAGTCCACGCGCGCGTGGAGCGCGCCGGGTGCCAGGTCGCGGGCCCTGGGCGCCGGGGCCCGGGCGGCGCCGCCCACCCAGGTCCCCGAACCCCGGTCGGCCCGCAGATAGCCCTCCGCGGTCAGTTGCTCGTACGCCTCGGTGACCAGACCGCGGGACACCCCCAGATCCGCGGCCAGTTCACGGCTGGACGGCAGCCGCGTTCCCGGCGCGAGCCGCGCCGACCTGACCGCCTCCCGCAACGCCGACTGGAGCGTGCGGCCACGCGCCCGGGCGGGCGCGGTCGCGGCGGGCAGCAGCAACTCCCAGGCCGCGGCCCAGGCCTGAGCGCCGTCCTCCGGTACGGACACCGGAACCCCCTCGTCGATGCGTCGGGTGCGGATGCGTCGGGTGCCTAGCGCGGCGGGCGAAAGTGGTCCCCGAACAGCCCACCCAAGTGGACCTTAAACCGTGCCACAGCGCCTCCTAGCGTCAGGCCCATGAACGCCAACTCCACCCGAGGAGCCCTGCTCGCCGCCCTGGCCTGCTGCCTGGTCGGCGGTTCCTTCACCGCCAACAGTCTGCTCGGCGCGTACCCGTACGCGGGCGGCCAGTTTTTGCGCTACGGCCTCGCCTTCCTGCTGCTCCTGCCCCTCGTCGGCACCGGCGGCATGGCGCCCCTGCGCCGACTGACCCGCGCCCAATGGGGCCGCCTCGCGCTGCTCGCCGCCGTGGGCATGGTCGGGTTCAACCTGGCGATCCTGGCCGCCGAGCGGACCGCGGAGCCCGCCGTACCCGGCGTCTTCGTCGGCTGCGCCCCGGTCGTGGTGGCCGTCCTGGTCCCCACGCTCGCGGGGAGGAAGCCCAACCGGATCGTCCTGTACGGCGCGCTGCTCGTGGCCGCAGGCGCCGTCATCGTCCAGGGATGGGGCCGTACCGACACCGCGGGCATCGTCTTCTCGGTGCTGGCTCTCGTCGGCGAGGTCGGCTTCGCGGTCCTCGCGGTGCCGGTTCTGCGGCCGCTGGGACCCAAGCTGCTGTCCGCCACGGTATGCGGCGTCGCCGCGCTGGAGTCCGCCCTGATCGGCCTGGTGGCGGACGGCTCCGGCTGGCTGCGGACGCCAACGGGCACCGAGGCGGCGGCCCTGCTCTGGCAGGCGGTGGTCGTCACGGTCGTTGGATTCGTCTGCTGGTACGCCGCCATGCAACGGATCGGCGCCGAACGCGCGACGCTCTTCTCCGGCCTGATCCCCGTCGCCGCGGCCTGCACGGCACCGCTGGTCGGTACGGGGACCTACGGGGCCGCCCAGGCGGCGGGCAGCGCTCTGGTGGGGATCGGAGTCGCGCTGGGGTCCGGGGTGTTCGCCAAGCCGACGGACAGGCGCTCAGCGGCTGACGCGTACTCGGCGGCTGACGGGTGCTCAGCGACTGGTGTCGAGGATGACGCGGGCCACCCGGGCCGGGTCGTCGTGCATCGGCACATGGCCAGACCCCGGCAGCCGCACCAGCCGCGCACCGGGGATGGTGTGCTTGGCCCGGATGCCCTGACGGCGGAGCAGCAGCCGGTCCCGGGTGCCCCAGGCGACGGTCACCGGGATGTCGGAGATGTCATGCGCGTAGCGGACGTCCCGCCCGGCGATGAGCGTCTGGTGGAAACCCGTGGCCTGGCGCAGCGCCAGGGTCTCGGCGACGACGGCCTCGGGCGAACGCCGCCCGGGCCGGGCGTAGATGGTGCTGGTGAGCGCCGCCCGCCCGGCCGCTGACCGGGACAGCCGCTCGATCGCGGGCAGCGGCAGCCGCCGCGCACCCTGCCGCATCGCCCAGAGCACCCCGAACGCGTACCGCTGCTCGCTCTTGGACCAGAAGCCCGCCGGGGAGAGCGCGGTCACCGAGCGTGCCAGCTTCTCCCGGCCCAGCTCCAGAGCGAGCAGTCCGCCCAGCGAGTTCCCGGCCACATGCGGGCGCTCGAGCCCGAGTTCCTCGCACAGCGCCGCCAGAGTGCGCACGCTCGACGGCAGTCCGTACGGGACCCCGTCGGGCAGCGGAGACGACGCGCCGAATCCGGGCAGGTCCACGGCGATGACGTCGCGCTCGGCGGCCAGAATCCCGATCACCGGGTTCCAGGCCTGCCAGTGGTGCCCGATGCCGTGCAGCAGGAGCAGCGGCTCGCCCGAGCCCTCGCGGTGGTAGGCCACCCGCACGCTCCGTGGGCCGCTGGGGGTGTCGACGCTGACGGAGACGGTGGCGGACATGCTGCTCCTCGTGGTGGGCAACGCGGCTGCGGACAACTGCTGTAGACAGCTTGTCAGCAACGATTACCGTTCGGTAGGCCCTGGTTCAATGGTGGGGTGGCAACCCATTCCGCGACAGACGTCTTCGAAACACACCGGTCCGTCCTGACCGGCGTCGCCTACCGCATGCTCGGCCGTGTCAGCGACGCGGAGGACATCGTGCAGGAGGCCTGGCTGCGCTGGTCGGCCGCCGACCGCGCGCAGGTCAGGGAGGAGCGCGCCTACCTGGTGCGGATCACCACCCGGCTGGCGATCGACCGGCTCCGCCAGCTGCGGTCACGGCGCGAGGCGTACGTGGGGCCCTGGCTTCCCGAACCCCTGGTGACGGACTTCGGGCCCACGGTGCCCGACACCGCGGAGCGGGCCGTCCTGGCGGACTCCGTATCGCTCGCCGTCCTGGTCGTCCTGGAGTCGCTGTCACCGCTGGAACGCGCGGTGTTCGTCCTCCGCGAGGCCTTCGGCTTCCCGTTCTCCGAGATCGCCGCGACGCTGGAGCGCAGCGAAGCGGCCGTACGCCAGCTCGCCGGGCGGGCCCGTAAGCATGTCGAGGAGCGCAAGCCGCGGTACGACGTGGACCCGGACCAGTGCCGCGCCCTGACCGAACGCTTCCTCGCCGCGGCCGCGGGCGGCGACCTCGGCGAGCTGATGTCCCTGCTCGCGCCCGACGTACGGCTCGTCGGGGACAGCGGCGGCAAGGCCAAGGCGCCCCTGCGCGTCATCGAGACGGCCGACAAGGTGGGCCGCTTCCTGCACGGCGTCACCCGAAAGCCGATCATCGAGGCGGAGTTCCGCTTCGTCGAGATCAACGGCGGCCCCGCCCTGCTGGTGCTCTCCCAGGGCAAGCCCGACTCCGTGTTCCAGGTGGAGGTCGCCGACGGGCTCATCCAGTGCGTCTACATCGTCCGCAACCCGGACAAGCTTGCCGCGTTCGCCGCGTAACGGACGTCCGATTGGTCTTGACCAAGGGGGGTGGGAGCTCTATGGTCGCTGAGATAGTGAGGAACCTTTAATAAACAAGGGCATGTAAACGCCCGGGGGACCTGCGGACCGCGGAGGAACAGGGTGGGGACCACGCAGCTCGAAACGGTGCCGGAGCCGAAGTACCGGCACCTGAAGACCGTGATCAGTGAGGCGCTCGACTCTGAGTTCGCCGTGGGCGAGATCCTGCCCAACGAACGCGACCTCGCGGCCCGCTTCGGCGTCGCCCGGGCCACGCTCCGCCAGGCGCTGGAGCAGCTGGAGCTTGAGGGGCGCCTCCAGCGCCGCCGGGGCGTCGGCACCACCGTCGCCCCGCCGCGGATGGGCGTGTCCGTGGGCTCCGCCGCGCACCGCTGGCCGGGCGCGGCCGACGCCGCCTGGGAGCTCGCCGACGGCGTGCGGGAGGTTCCGCCCGCGTCCGTGGCCCGGCTGCTGGACGCCGCTCAGGACGAGCCCGTGCACGTAGTGCGCCGCCTGCGGGTCAGCGAAGGACAGCCCGTCGCCGCCGAGTTGCTGTACGTGCCCGCCGCTTCGGTGCCGCGCCTCGCCGCCGCCGACGCGCCCTCCGGCATCGCCCGCGCCCAAGCCGTGCTGCGTGAACTGCAGGGCCTGAGCCTCGAGGGCGAGGACCGCGCTGTGGAACTGGGCTCGGCCCGCTCCGACGACGCCAAGCAGCTCGACCGGCTGCCCGGCGCCCCCGTACTGATCGTCACCACCCGGTACTTCGTCGCGGGCCGTACCGCCGCGGTCTCCGTCGCCACCTACCGCGCTGACACCTGCCGCCTCACGTTCGGCGACAGCGGCGCCGTCGAAGTCCTGCACAGCCAGGAGCACAGCACCGTCTGAGGGTGACACCGACCGTCAGAGCGTCAAACCCACGGCCCGCCGCACACCGCTCAGCGGCGGGCCGTCACCGTGCTCTCCACCGCGAACAACTGCTCCTCGACATGGTCCAGGGCAAGCCGCAGCGCCCCCGTCGACACCGCCGCCTCACCCAGTACGGACAGCGCGACCCGTGGCGGACGCAGACAGTAGCGCGCCAACTCACGGCGCAGCGGATCCAGTACGCCGTCCAGGCCCGCCGCCCAGCCGCCGATCACCACCAGCTCCGGGTCAAGCGCCAGCACCAGCGCGGCCACATCGTGCACCAGCCGCTGGATGAACCGCTCGACGGCGGCCGCGGCCCGGGCATCGCCCTGGCGCGCGAGCGCGAAGACCTCGGTCACCGCCTGCTCGTCCAAGGGGTGCAGCGGCTCGTCGGTGGTCGAGAGCAACGACTCGGGGGTGACCTCGCGGCCCAGCAGGTGCAGCGCGCCGATCTCGCCAGCGGCGCCGCCGTACCCGCGGTGCAGCCGTCCCCCGATCAGCGCCCCGGCCCCGGGACTGAGCCCGGCCAGGACGAACACCACGTCATCGGATTCGGTCGCCGCGCCCTTCCAGTGCTCCGCGACGGCGGCGGCGTTGGCGTCGTTCTCCACCAGCACCGGGCACTTGAACGACCGCCGCAGCCGTTCGCCCAGCGCGAGCCCCGTCCAGCCCGGCAGGGCCGTACTGAGACGCACCGTCCCGTCGGTCTCCACGATGCCCGGCGTGCCCACGCCCACGGCCCGCAGGGAACCGCGCGCCGTACCGGCCCGCCGCAGCACGTCGGCGACCGCCGTACGCAGCCGGTCGAGCCGTTCCTCCGCGGGCGCGGCTTCGTCGACGTCCTTCTGACCGGTGCCGATCACACGGCCGTCGAGGTCGGACAGCACGGCGGCGACCCGGTGCGGCCCCACCTCAAGGCCCAGCAGATGCCCCGCCTCGGCCCGGAACCGGAACCGGCGCGCCGGACGCCCCTGGCGACGCGTCGCCCCCTCGTCGGCGGCGGCCTCCACCACAAGCCCGGCCTCGATCAGCCCTTCGACGACGCCCTCGACGGTGGGCCGCGACAGCCCCGTGACCCGGGTGACCTCGGTCAGGGTCGCCGAATCCGTGCCGCGCAGCGCGTGCAACACCACCGCGGAGTTGATCCGCCGCAGCAGAGACGGGTCCCCGCCGGTCAGCCGCCCCACCGTAGATCCTCCCAGCTCGCCCGAGTGATGGGCGGATCGTACTCGCAGCGTCGAACACGCGGCGAGGGCGGCCCACCCACCGACCCACAGACGAGCTACCGCCGGTCTACCGGCGGCTCGCTCAGAGGATCGCGCCCGGCGCGTACCCCGCGGCCTGAGGATGCCGCTTCACGATCTCCTCGATACGGGACACCACGGCCGCGACCTGATCGCCCGCCGCGCCCGTGAAGGACAGTTTGTCGGCCATCAGCGCGTCCAGCTCGGCCCGGTCCAGCGGAATCCGCTCGTCCGCGGCCAGCTTGTCCAGCAGTTCGTTGCGCTCGGCGCCCTGCTCGCGCATGGCCAGCGCGGAAGCCACCGCGTTCTCCTTGATGGCCTCGTGCGCCAGTTCGCGGCCCACACCGCCGCGCACCGCGCCCATCAGCACCTTGGTGGTGGCCAGGAACGGCAGATAGCGGTCCAGCTCACGGGCGACCACGGCCGGGAACGCCCCGAACTCGTCCAGCACCGTCAGGAACGTCTCCAGCAGGCCGTCCAGCGCGAAGAACGCGTCAGGCAGCGCGACCCGACGCACCACAGAGCAGGACACATCGCCTTCGTTCCACTGGTCGCCCGCCAGCTCACCGGTCATCGACGCGTAGCCGCGCAGGATGACCATCAGGCCGTTGACCCGCTCACAGGAACGGGTGTTCATCTTGTGCGGCATGGCGGAGGAACCCACCTGGCCGGGCTTGAAGCCCTCGGTCACCAGCTCGTGCCCGGCCATCAGCCGGATCGTCTTGGCGACCGACGACGGCGCGGCGGCCAGCTGCACCAGCGCGGTGACGACCTCGTAGTCCAACGAGCGAGGATAGACCTGCCCCACCGAGGTGAACGCCCGCGCGAAGCCGAGGTGAGCGGCGATCCGCTCCTCAAGCCCGGCCAGCTTCCCGGCGTCCCCGCCCAGCAGATCCAGCATGTCCTGGGCCGTACCCACCGGACCCTTGATGCCCCGCAGCGGATACCGCTCCAGCAGCTCTTCCACGCGCCCGTACGCCACCAGCAGCTCATCCGCCGCCGTCGCGAACCGCTTGCCGAGCGTAGTGGCCTGCGCCGCCACATTGTGCGAGCGGCCCGCCATCACCAGCTCGCCGTACTCACCCGCCAGCTTCCCGAGCCGGGCCAGCACCGCCACCGTACGGTCGCGCATCAGCTCAAGAGAGCGGCGGACCTGGAGCTGCTCGACGTTCTCGGTGAGGTCACGGGACGTCATGCCCTTGTGTACGTGCTCGTGCCCGGCGAGGGCGTTGAACTCCTCGATGCGGGCCTTCACATCGTGCCGGGTCACCTTCTCGCGCTCGGCGATCGACGCCAGGTCGACGGTGTCGAGCACGCGCGCGTAGTCGTCCAGCGCGGCGTCCGGCACCTCGATCCCGAGGTCCTTCTGCGCGCGCAGCACGGCGAGCCAGAGCTGACGCTCCAGCTTCACCTTCTGCTCGGGGGACCAGAGGGCGGCGAGCTCCGCGGAGGCGTAGCGGCCGGCCAGAACATTGGGGATACGAGGCTTCGCAGACACAGCAGTCACAGTCGGGCATTCTACTGGCGGTTTGTGCAGGCCAGCGCCGAGGGCCTGCTCGTAGGTTGCTACGAAGGCCGACGCGAAGGCCGCCGCGCGGGTGCTACGGCCGGGCCGGGTCCCACGGGAGCAGCTCCGGCCGCTTGGGCGGGAGCCCGTCGCCGGAGGACCGGCCTGTGAGGCGGCGGCCGATCCACGGACCCAGGTGTTCCCGGGCGAACCGCGCGTCCGCCCTGCGCCGGGTCAGCCAGCCCGGCGGGACGGCGGGCGGCAGGGGCGAGCGCCAGTCGTCCTCGGGCTCGTAGCCGAGGGTCTGCCAGACAGCCTCGGCGACTCTGCCGTGCCCCTCGCGCGTCAGGTGCAGCCGGTCGACGTCCCACATCCGCTGGTCACCGAGCACATCGGCCCCGTACAGGTCGACCACCAGCGCGTCGTGCCGGGCGGCGAGTGTGTCGATATGCGCGAACAGCTCCTCCATCCGCGGCCGGAAACGCGCCAGCACCGGCCCCTGCCGACCGGGGCTGCGCATCAGGACCAGCCGCTGACACGACGGTGCCAGCCGCACCACCGCCTCCTCAAGCAGGTCCTTCACCTGCCCCATGTCGCACTTGGGGCGCAGCGTGTCGTTGAGACCGCCCACCAGGGTCACGACGTCGGGACGCATCGCCACGGCGGCGTCGACCTGCTCGTCGACGATCTGCGCGATCAGCTTGCCGCGTACGGCGAGGTTCGCGTACCGGAACCCGGGCTCACGAGCCGCCATCCGACCGGCCAGGACATCGGCCCAGCCGCGGTAGGAACCGTCGGGCAGCCGGTCGGACATGCCCTCGGTGAACGAGTCGCCGATCGCGACGAGACTGGTGTGCGTGGCATTCATCTCCATGGCGGGAGCGATGCTATCCGGCGGCGCGGACGACGGCACGGCGCGGGCTGGTCCACGCCGGAGCGGTCCGCCGGGCGCGGTCGCCGCACTCGCTGATCTCGGAGGGGCCCGGCCATCGCGGAGTGACGTAGCGTGTGCGCATGTCCGTCATCGCCATGATCGCCGTCGCCGCGCTCGGCCTGCTGCACCTCTACATCCTGGTCCTGGAGATGTTCCTGTGGACCACCCCGCGGGCCCGGGCCGCCTTCGGCACGACGGAGGAGTTCGCGGCCTCCACCAAGGCGCTCGCCGCCAACCAGGGCCTGTACAACGGCTTCCTGGCGGCCGGGCTCCTGTGGGGCGCCTTCGCCGCTGATCCGGTCGGCTTCCAGGTGCGGATCTTCTTCCTGGTCTGCGTCGCCGTCGCCGGGCTGTACGGCGCCGCGACGGCGTCCCGCAAGATCCTCTTCGTGCAGACCGTCCCGGCCCTGGCCGCGCTGGTGCTGGTCCTGCTGGCCCACTGAGACTGTCCGGACCGGTCGGAGGGGTCGGAGGGGGCAGATCGGCACTAGGCCGACTGTCCGAACAGCTCTCGCAGTACGTCCTCCATGGTGACCATGCCCGACAGGCGGCCGTCCTCGCCGATCACGGCCGCCACATGGGTACGGCTGCGGCGCATCGCCGTGAGGACGTCGTCCAGCGGAGTGGATTCCCGGACCCGGGCGATCTGCCGCATGTCCGGCACCTGGAACGGCAGGTCCCGCGGCATCGCGTCCAGCGCGTCCTTGACGTGCAGATAGCCGACGATCCGCAGGCCCGAGTCGACGACCGGGAACCGGGAGAAGCCGGACTCGGACGAGAGCCGCTCCAGCTGCTCCGGGGTCACCCCCACCCGCGCGTACACCACCCGTTCCAGCGGCAGCACCACATCGGCGACCGGACGGCGGCCCAGCTCCAGCGCGTCGTGCAGCCGCTCCTGGGCCCGGCCGTCGATCAGCCCCGCCTCGCCGGAGTCCCGGACCATCCGGGCCAGCTCGTCGTCCGAGAACGTCGCGGCCACCTCCGACCTGGTCTCGACGCGCAGCAGCTTCAGCAACGCGTTGGCGAAGGCGTTGATGGCGAAGATCACCGGGCGCAGCGCCCGGGTCAGCGCCACCAGCGGCGGGCCGAGCAGCAGCGCGGTGCGGACCGGCTCCGCGAGCGCGATGTTCTTCGGGATCATCTCGCCGGTCAGCATGTGCAGATACGTCGCCAGGGTCAGCGCGATCACGAACGCGACCGGGTGGACCAGGCCGTGCGGCACCCCGACCCCGTCGAACACCGGCTCCAGCAGATGCGCGATCGCGGGCTCCGCGACCGCGCCCAGGACCAGGGTGGTCAGCGTGATGCCGAGCTGCGCCGCGGCCATGACCTGTGCCACATGCTGCAGACCCCACATCACCCGGCGGGCCCGTTTGTCGCCCTGGTCGGCGCGCGGCTCGATCTGGCTGCGGCGCACCGAGATCAGCGAGAACTCGGCGCCGACGAAGAACGCGTTGATGGCGATCATCGCGACACCGGTCAGCAGCTGGATGACGATCATCGCGTCCCCTCCGTGGTCTCCTGGCCAGCGTCGGTGGCCGGGGCGTGCAGCAGCAGCCGGGCCGCGCGGTGCCCGGTCGCGTCCACCACGTCCAGCTGCCAGCCCACGACCTCGACCGTGTCGCCGACGGCCGGGATACGGCCGAGCCGGGTGGCGACCAGACCGGCGAGGGTCTCGTACGGGCCGTCCGGCGGGCGTAGCGCGATCGTCGCGAGCTGGTCGATACGGGCGGCGCCGTAGGCGGAGTACACCTTGCGGCCTGCGGCGTCGTGTCCGGCCGGGGCCAGGTCGGGGGTCTCCAGCGGGTCGTGCTCGTCCCGTACCTCGCCGACGACCTCCTCGACGATGTCCTCCAGCGTGGCGACACCAGCCGTACCGCCGTACTCGTCGATCACGACGGCCATCGTGCGCTTGGCCGACAGCCGGTCGAGCAGCCGGTCGACAGTGAGTGACTCCGGCACCAGCAGGGCCTCACGCAGCAGCTCGGAGACCGGGTAGCGTGCCCGGTGCTCAGCGGGAACCTCCAGGACGTCCTTGATGTGTGCCACCCCGACGACCGAGTCCAGGCTGGAGCGGTAGACGGGGAAGCGGGACAGCCCCGTCGCCCGGGTCGCGGACGCCACGTCCTCCGCCGTCGCCCGGACGTCGAGGGCGATGACCTGGACGCGGGGGGTCATCACGTTCTCGGCGGTGAGGTCGGCGAGGTTCAGGGTGCGGACGAACAGTTCCGCGGTGTCCGCCTCCAGCGCTCCCTCCTTCGCCGAGTGGCGCGCCAGGGCCACCAGCTCCTGCGGCCCGCGGGCCGACACCAGCTCCTCGGTGGGCTCCATGCCGAGGCGGCGCACCGTGCGGTTCGCGGTGTTGTTGAGGTGGGTGATCAGCGGGCGGAACGCGGCGCTGAACCAGCGCTGCGGGGTGGCCACCCGTTTGGCGACGGCCAGCGGCGAGGAGATCGCCCAGTTCTTGGGTACCAGCTCCCCGACGACCATCAGGAAGACCGTCGACAGCCCCGTACCGAGGGACAGCGCGATGGACGGAACGGCCGCGACCGGGACGCCCGCGCTCCTCAGCGGACTCGCGATCAGCCGGGCGATCGAGGGCTCGGCGAGCATTCCGATGATCAGATTCGTGACCGTGATCCCGAGCTGGGCGCCGGAGAGCTGGAACGTCAGGGTACGCACGGCCTTGAGCGCACTGGCCGCACCGCGCTCCTCGCGCTCGATAGCGCCTTCGAGCTCGCTGCGCTCCACGGTGGTCAACGAGAACTCCGCCGCGACGAAGGCGCCACACGCGAAGCAGAGCAGTACGGCTACGGCGAGCAGAAGTACTTCCGTCATCGGTCACCTCCGTCCCATGATCGGGCACTGTGGCGGTGACGGCGCGATATCGGGTACCAGGAGGCTCGCCCAGGGACGGACGCTCACACCGTTCCGGAGATCACGGGAGTGACCCCATGGTAAGTGAGCGGTAGCGGGCCCAGCTCAGCTGGTAACCGGCCTCAGCCCGCAGGCGCCCTCATCCGGTAAGCGGCTTCACCCACCGCCGCCAGTGGTCTTCCCGCCGATAGCCACCCGCACCCCAGGCGCGCTGGGCCCGCTCATTGGCCTCCAGAACCATCGCGTCAGCCCGCCGCCCGCCCAACGCCACGAAGCGCCGCTCCGCCGCCTCCATCAGAGCGCTGCCGACACCCTGCCGCCGCCACTGTGGATGCACCGCCAGCCGATAGGCGGAGCAGCGCCACCCGTCGAACCCCGCTATCACCGTCCCGACGAGGAGCCCGTCGCGCTCCGCGAGCAGGAGCGCCTCGGGGTCCGTCCTGACGAGCCGCGCCACTCCGTCGTAGTCATCACTGATGCTCGTACCTTCGGCGGCCTCACGCCAGAACTTCAGCACGGTGTCGATGTCCGCGAGGGTTCCGCGACGAACAAGAAGATCACTCATACCCCGACCCAAGCAGAGCCCGGACCGGCCTGGCGAGCGAGATTCGGCTACTCGTTTTTCTTCCAGGGGCCGACGCCGAGCTTCCCGGTCGTGCCCAGGTCGAGTTCGGGGGTCACCATCACCGGGTCGGCGCCGGGCTTCGCTCGTACGCGGACGTACGGGGCGTGTACCGGGGCCGGACCGGCTTCGGTGGTGTTGCGCCAGGTCAGGCCCGCGGAGGCGGCCTCGCCTGGCTGGAGCTCGATCGGTTGCGGCTCGCCGTCGGTGCCCGTGCCGGTGGCGATGGTGCTGCCGCCTTCGAGGATCTGTACGTCCTTGACCGGTTTGTGGTCCTCGTCGATGAGCTCGAGCCGCGGGTAGCCGTTGAGCCGCTCGGTTCGGGTGCCGCAGTTCACCAGGTGGAGGCTCACGACGCGCAGGCCCATCGCGGCATCACCTCGACCGGCGTACACGCGCAGTCCTGAGCGCGGGCAGGGCCCTCCTTCGGAGGGGGCTTCCGCGGCGGGCACGCGCCGTACCGTGAGGATCTTTACGCGTGTGGCCTGAGCGGAACGCGGGGAAGGGGAATCGCCCATGGTCAGTGTGCGCCTCAGCGTCTGACCCGGTTTGACGGACGGCACTGTCTGCTTCGGGTTCGCCAGTGCTCCTCCTGACTCTGACAGCAAGGAGAAGGTGATCGTGTAAGTGAACGGTTCGGACGCGTCGTTGGTGACCTCGAACTCGCTGTCGCGCGCGTCGTCGCCTATCGCGGTGATGCGAACCCCGTCCTTCTCCAGGTCAGCCGGGTCGCCGGGCAGAGCCGACGGACCGGGGCCGCCGGACGCTCCGGGCGTGACGGGTGGGTCGGGTGTGCCGGCGGGCTGCGTTCCGCACGCCGTGAGCAGCAGGACACCGGCAAGGGCGACCGGGAGTGCGGCGGGGAGGGTGATCGAGGAGGTGTGACGCATCCGCCTAGTTGATCAGAACGCCCTACTCATGCGCGATAGCGGCCAGGACGTTCATCCGTGAGGCCCGCAGCGCGGGCAGCAGCGCGGCCGCCAGGCCCACCACCACCGAACCGGCGACCACGATCAGGATCGTGCCCCACGGGATCTCCAGCGCCGTCATCCCTTGGAGGGCCAGGACGCGTTGGGCGGCCAGCCCCCACACCAGGCCCAGCGCGAGACCGAGCACCGCGCCGAACACCGCGATCACCACCGATTCCAGGCGGATCATGCGGCGCAACTGCCGCCGGGCCAGCCCGATCGCGCGCAGCAGCCCGATCTCCCGCGTGCGCTCCACGACCGACAACGCGAGGGTGTTCACGACACCGAGCACGGCGATCACGATGGCCAGGCCGAGCAGCGCGTACACGAGGTAGAGCAGGACGGCGATCTGTTCGCGGATCAGCTCCTTGTAGTCGGCCTGGTCGCGGACCTGCACCTGGGGGTACGGCTCCAGGGCCGTCTCCAGACTCGCCCGGAGCGTGTCGGCGCTGGTGCCGGACGCGGCGTTCACGAACAGCGCCGAGTCCTGACCGTCGGGGAGGTACTTCTCGGCCGTGCCGAAGCCGATGAACAGGTTGCCCTGGGTGCCGGGCCCGCTCGTACCCGGCTGGTCGGTGAGCGCGCCGACGGTGAGCCGGGCCTCGCGCCTCGCCGGGAACTCGACGGGCAGTACGGTGCCGATCCGCACGCCGTGGTCCTCGGCGAACTCCCGGTCCATGGCGATGTGGTCCAGGGCCAGGGCGGCCGCGGTGTCCCCGTCCGTGTACACGATCTTGGCGACGTCGTCCAACTGGTCCTCGTAGGCCCCGGCCGTCGAGGTGACCTTCTTGCCGTCCGGCAGGCTCAACTCCACGGGCGCGTACCGCTGGCGTACGACAAGACCGGCGCCCTCGGCGGCGCGGACCTGCCGGGTGACCTCCTCGGGGAACGGCAGGAAGTTGCTGTTCTGCACGATGAAGTCGGCGCCCAGGGTCCGGTCGATCTGCTCGTCGAAGGACTTCGTCATCGAGGCGCTGGCCACCCCGAGCCCGCCCACCAGCGCGAGACCCACCATCAGCGCGGCGGCGGTGGCACCCGTACGACGCGGATTACGCAGGGCGTTGCGCTGGCTCATCCGGCCGACCGAGCCGAAGACCGCGGGGAACGCGCCGCCCAGGACCCGGATCACCGGACGTACCAGGAGCGGCCCCGCGATGACGGTCGCGATCAGGGTGAGGACGATGCCGAGCCCGAGCAGCGACGCCGCGTTCCCGGTGTCCTCGCTCACCGCGCACCCGATCAGCGCCGCCGCCCCGGCCGCCCCGACGAGGACACCCACCACCGCGCGCACCTTCAGCGGCCGCCCGAAGCCGGAGACCTCCACATCGGCCAGCGCGGCCATCGGCGAGACCCGCGCGGCCCGCCGCGCCGGGAGGTACGCCGCGACAAACGTGACGCCGACCCCGACCACGTACGCGGCGACGGGAGTCGCCCACCCGATGACCATCTCGGTGGACTTCAGGTTCATCCCGAAGACGCCCATCAGCTTGATCAGCCCAAACGCCAGGCCGATCCCGGCGGCCAGGCCAAGCGTCGAGCCGACCAGCCCGAGCAGCAGCGCCTCGGTCAGTACCGAGCGGCGCACCTGACGGCGATCCGCGCCCAGCGCGCGCATCAGGCCCAGCTCACGGGTGCGCTGGGCGATCAGCATGGAGAAGGTGTTGACGATCAGGAACACGCCCACCAGACAGGCGATTCCGGCAAATCCCAGCATGACGTATTTGATGATGTCCAGGAACCCGCCCAGCTCCTCCGCCGCGGACTTGGCCACTTCGTCCGCCGTCTTCACGTCGTAGTCGGCGCCCAGTTCGGCGACGACGCTCCGCTTGAGCTCGTCATCACTCACGCCGGGGGCCGCCTCCACCCCGATGCTGGTCGCCAGCCCCGGGTCGCCCAGCAGCTTGCTCTGGGCCGTCTCGGTGTCCAGGAAGACCAGCGCGGCGCCCGGGTTGGTGGTGGTGAAGGTCGCGATGCCGACGACTTCGACCTCGAAGGAGCCTGGCCGCGCCAGGATCTTCAGGGTGTCCCCGATCGACACGTTCTTGCGGTCCGCGGTGTCCGCGTCGAGCAGCGCCTCGTCCGCGCCACGCGGGGCGCGCCCGTCGGTCAGCTCTACGGGACTGCGGTCGCTCTCGTACCAGTTGACCGCGATGGTCGGGGCGCCGGTCGTCGAGCCCACCGACTCGTTGTGCGTGTCGACGATGGTGATGTTGTCCACGCCGACGTCGACCTCGGTCTTGGCGACACCGTCCACCGTGGCCACCCGGTCAGCCAGTTCGGCGGGGACGGTCGGCGTGATCCCCGACGGGACGGCTTCGCTGATGCCTTCCTTGGGCCCGATGGACACATCGGCCGAGGTGGAAGCGAAGAGCCGGTCGAAGGTGCGGTTCACCGTGTCCGAGAAGATCAGGCTGCCCGAGACGAACGCCACGGACAGCAGCACCGCCAGCGCCGAGAGCGCCAGCCGGCCCTTGTGTGCGAAGAAGCTCCGCAACGTCGCCTTCAACACGGCGGCCTCAGCTCTCTGGGGTCTCGTGGGCCTGAGTCCGACGCGGCGCGTCCGGCAATCGGATCGTGTCGAACCGTTTCAGCCGCTCCAGCACCGCCTCAGCCGTGGGGTCCGGCATCTCGTCGACGATGCGGCCGTCCCCGAGGAACAGCACCAGGTCGGAGTGGGCCGCGGCGCCCGGGTCATGGGTGACCATCACCACCGTCTGAGCCAGCTCGTCGACGGCCTCGCGCAGAAAGCCCAGCACCTCAAGACCCGCCCGCGAGTCCAGGTTGCCGGTCGGCTCGTCGGCGAAGATCAGCTCGGGCCGTGACGCGAGCGCCCGGGCGCAGGCCACGCGCTGCTGCTGCCCGCCGGAGAGTTGCGCGGGCCGGTGCCGCAGCCGGTCCCTGAGGCCCAGGGTCTCGATGACGCGCTCCAGCCACTCGGCGTCCGGCTTGCGCCCCGCGATGTCCATCGGCAGCGTGATGTTCTCGGCCGCGGTGAGCGTCGGCAGCAGATTGAACGCCTGGAACATAAAGCCGATACGGTCCCGGCGCAGCCGCGTCAGCTCCTTGTCCCGCAGTCCGGTGATCTCGGTCGACCCCAGCCACACCTGCCCCGCGGAGACCGCGTCGAGCCCGGCCAGGCAATGCATCAGCGTGGACTTCCCCGAACCCGACGGCCCCATCACCGCGGTGAACCGGCCCCGGATGATGTCCACATCGACCGAGTCCAGGGCGAGCACGGTGGTCTCACCCGAGCCGTACGCCTTGGTCAGGCCGCGGGCCCGCGCCGCGATCTGATCGGCCTGGTCGGGGCCCGTGTCGCTGGCTGTCTTGGCTGTGGACAAGTCCGCCTCCCCAGTTCCCGCCGCACGGACGCGCGTACGACTACCGAGGGTAGAGCGCCACCGTGCGCCGTCGGTATCCCTCCGAGGTAGCGGTTCCGGTGTGTCTGTAAGGGCCAGTGAAGTCGACCCCGCCACGGCGCCGCTTTCCCGCTAAGCGGTGCCGGGACGCCGAGCCGTGCCGAGCACGCAGTACGACGACGGCAGCCGCGGCCCTCTCGCGGGGATCAGCAATCGCCGGTACGTCACCACCGAGAACCCCGCGTCCTCGATCGCGGCCAGCGGCTCCCGCGCCACATGACAGCCCCCGAACAGCAGCGGCCACACCGTACGGTCCAACGCCTTCTGCGCCCTCGGCATCACCCGGCCGCTCGGCGCCCGGCCGTGCTCAAGGAACCGCAGCTCACCGCCCGGTCGCAGCACCCGCAGGGCCTCCGCCAGGCTGCGTTCCACACTGCGCACACTGCACAACACCAGCGAGAACACCGCGGCGTCGAACGCCTCGCTTTTGACCGGCAGCGCCTCGGCGGCGCCCGGGACCACGTCAACCGGCATCTCGGCGCGCAGCGCCGCATCCGCCGCCAACTTCCGCAGCAACCGCTCCGGTTCGAGCGCCACCACCTCGGACACGGTTGACGGATAGTACGAGAAGTTCAGGCCATTACCCGCGCCGATCTCGATGACCCGGCCGGAGATTCCGGCCAGCAGCTCCTCGCGGTGGGCGCGCATGACGGTCTCGGCCGCCACGCTCTGCCGTGCGTAGAAGCGGGCGAAGACGGGGTGGTGCACGAGGTCCCGGGACACTTTGGCGCTACGCGACGGCATGGCGGAGGCTCCTCGGCGAGTGCGACGGTTACCGCGATTGTGCCCCGCCGTGCGGGGTTCAGCCGTGCCACGGCGCACCCGTGACGACTGAGGTACAAGGGAAAACTATCGGCCATTCGTGCCGAGAATATGCCGCTGTCCCGTACGCGTGACGACAATGGGACTGCCCCGCACCACTGGAAAGGCTGTGCCAGGACCGTCGAGAACGGCGTGAGGGAGCGGCTGTGCACGAGGAATTCCTGTGCCATGTCACCGCGTACGGAGTGTGCGGCGGACGGCGTGTCGGCGTCCCCCTCGGCACCTACCGTGCGCCCTCCCTGGCGCTGGCCCTGTGGTGGCTGCGCGAGCGGGCGACCTGGATCGCCGAGCGGCTCGACCCCGCCCCCGACAGCGAGTATGTGCCGGTACGGGCGCTGGTGCCGGTCGCCGACCATGTGCCGGACCCCTCCGATGACCTGCGGGCCTGGCGCGACGACCCGGCCGTCCAGGGCACCGTCGCCGAAGGCCTCGCGCACGGCCAGCTCATCCGCTTCGCCACGTCCGACGACACGACGGAGTACGAACTGCTGGCGGAGTCCGTCGACGCGCTCCGGATGCAGCGCGCCACCCGCGTCGCCGACCGCGTGGGCGTGGTCCACGGGAGTGAGGCGTGGGGCGGCGACGGGGGAGTGGCTACACCTGGGCTCTGACTCCGAGGATGTCGAGCAGGGCGCGGGTGGCCGGGCTGGGGTTGAACCGGCTCCACGCCAGATACTCGACGCGACGCGGCCCGTCGACCACGGGGACCAGCGCCAGTTCCGGATCGTCGGCGGCCAGCGGGCGGATGAACGCCGACGGCAGCAGCGCGATGCCGAGGCCGCGTGCGATCAGCCGGGTGATCAGCGCCGCCCCCGCCTCGTACGCGACGTCACGGACCAGGCCCGCGGCGGCGAACGCCTGATCTGACTGGGCCCGGCCGGGGGTCCCGGCGATGAAGTCCACGAACGTCTCCTGGGCGATGTCCCGCAGCGTGACCTGAGAAACGCCCGCGAACCGGTGGCTGGTTGACACGACCAGCACATGCTCGTCGTGATCGAGCGTGACGGTCTCCACACCGGATGGCCGCTCGCCTTCCGGAAGCCCGAGGAAGGCGATGTCCAGTTCGCTGTTCCGAATCGCCGCCGCCAGCGTGTCGCTGCCTCCGGCACGGAGGATGACGTGGACGTCCGGGTGCCGGGCGCGGTACCGCTGGAGCAGTTCGGGTACGTCAACGGCGGCCGTGGTCACGATCATGCCCACGGCTAGTCGGCCGCGTACCACTCCGGCCGCGTCGGCGGCGTCGGCGACCGCGCGGTCGGCAGCGGCCAGGCACTCCCGCGCCCTGGCGAGGAACGCCGTTCCGGCGCTGGTGAGTTCGGTGCGGCGGCTGGACCGGGCGAACAGCCGGACCCCGAGCTCCCGTTCCAGGCTGGCGATCCGGTGGCTGAGGGCCGACTGCACCACGGAGCAGCGCTCCGCGGCGCGGGTGAAGTTGCGGGTTTCGGCGAGGGCGACGACGTACCGCATCTGCTGGAGATCCACCGCACCATCGTTTCGGTTCATAGCTGTGATGACAAGCATGTGTTGGACTCATGGTGCGATCGGCGGACACTCGATCACCATGCAGACCTTGACCAAGACCGACCGGTCACCGGGCCCGCCGCGGACGTCGTCCGCCGCGCGGCAGGTGGCCATCGTCGCGCTGACCGCGTGCGCTCCCGCGGCCTGGGGCACCACGTACGCCGTGACCACGGAACTGCTGCCGCCCGGGCATCCGTTGTTCGCCGGGCTGATGCGCGCCCTGCCCGCCGGGCTGCTCGCCCTGGTGATGACCCGGGTGCTCCCGCGCGGGGACTGGTGGTGGAAGGCCGCCATCCTGGGTGTACTCAACATCGGCGCCTTCTTCCCCCTGCTCTTTCTGGCGGCCGAACGGCTGCCCGGCGGTGTCGCCGCCACCCTCGGCGCTGTCCAGCCGCTGCTGGTCGCCGGGTTGGCGATCGTGGCGCTCCGTGACCGGCCGACGGTCTGGGGATGGGCTTGGGGGGTGATCGGCGTGGTCGGCGTCGCACTCGTCGTGCTCGGACCGCGCGCCGGGCTGGACGCCGTGGGGGTGCTCGCGGGTCTCGGCGGCACGGCCGCCATGGCGGGTGGGGTCGTTCTCGTCAAGCGCTGGGGCCGTCCCGCCGGGGTCGGTCCGATGACCCTGGCGGGCTGGCAGCTGACGGTCGGGGGCTTGCTGTTGCTCCCGCTCACCCTCGCGACAGAGGGGGTGCCGCAGCGGATCGACGCCGGCGCTGTGGGCGGCTACCTGTGGCTCGGCAGCATGGGTGGGCTGATCGCGTACACGCTGTGGTTCCGGGGGATCGGCAAGCTGCCGGTCGGCGCGTCGGCACCGCTGGTGCTGCTGTCTCCGCTGGTCGCGGCCGTCATCGGCGCGGTACTCGGCGAGACACTGAGCCTGCCGCAGACCCTTGGTTTCGCCCTCGCCCTGGCCGCCCTGCTCGCTGCGCAGCTCAGCCCCTCGAACCTGTCGGGCCGCGTTGCACGCGGCCAACGCCCGTCAGCGTGAGCCGGTTACGGGAGCCTCCGTCGCGTCCCACGTTCCGCCGAGCGCGGGCGCGAGCCAGCGCGGCGCGCGGGAGCGGAACGTCGGTCCGGTGAGGGTGCCGGAGCCTTCCGGTACCGCGCCCAGCAGGGGGGCGCCCGCGACCGTCGGCAGGTCGGTGAGGTTGCAGTGCGCGGCGAGGTCCGGGTGCTGTGGCCAGCTGCCGACCAGGACGCCGAGTGGGTGCAGGGAGCGCGCCCGCAGGGCCTCCGCCGTCAGCGCGGTCGTGTTCAGGGTGCCGAGCCCGGCCGAGGCGACGATCAGCACGGGAGCGCCCAGCAACCGCGCCGCGTCAGCCAGCGTGCTGCCGCCACCGCCACCGCCTTCGCCATCGCCGCCGCCGTCAGGGTCGCCGTCGTCGAAGCGTACGAGCAGCCCGCCCGCCCCCTCGACCAGCACCAGATCGTGCTCGGTGGCCAGCTTCCGCGCCGCGTCGGCGATCTCCTGCGGCCGTACGGGAGGCAGCCCCGCCCGCCGCGCGGCTGTCGCGGGCGCCAACGGCTCGGGGTAGCGGGCCAGCTCGAGCGCGGTGAGGTGACCCGCCAGCCGTACCACCTCGTCCGCGTCGCCGCGCTCACCGGGGCCGACCCCGGTCTGCGCGGGCTTCAGCACCGCCACCGTGCGCCCGGCCGCGAGCGCGACAGCGGCCACCGCCGCCGTCGCCACGGTCTTGCCGACCTCGGTACCGGTCCCCGTGACCACCAGAACCGTCATCGCCCTGTTCTCCCCATCCACCTCGTACGCCGCACCGGTCAGCCCGCCGTCGCGGCCGCGCACATCGCGCGGCAGATCCGTGCCACGTCCTCGTCCCCCGTGATGTACGGCGGCATCGCGTAGATCAGGTCGCGGAACGGCCGGAGCCACACCCCCGCGCGCCGCACCGCGTCCGTGGCCGCCGCCATGTCCACCTGGTGGTCCAGCTGGACGACACCGATCGCGCCCAGGACCCGTACGTCCATCACCCCGGGCACCTCCCACGCGGCCGCCAGCCCTTCGCGCAGGCCCGACTCGACGCGCTTGACCTCCGTCTGCCAGTCCTGCGCGAGCAGCAGGTCGATCGAAGCGCAGGACACCGCTGCCGCCAGCGGGTTCGCCATGAACGTCGGCCCGTGCGCGAGCACCGGCACCTCGCCCTGGGAGATCCCCTCCGCCACCCGCGAGGTGCACAGCGTCGCCGCCATCGTCATATAGCCGCCGGTCAGCGCCTTGCCGACACACATCACATCGGGGGTCACGCCCGCGTGCTCAGCGGCGAAGAGCGTGCCCGTGCGCCCGAACCCGGTCGCGATCTCGTCGAAGACCAGCAGCACGTCCTGCTCGTCGCACACCTCGCGCAGTACCCGCAGATACGCGGGGGAGTGGAACCGCATCCCGCCCGCGCCCTGCACCACGGGCTCCACGATCACCGCCGCCAGCTCGTCGGCGTGCCGCGCGATAGCCTCGCGCAGCTCGTCGGCGTACGACTCCTCGTACTCCGCGGGCGGCGGGTCCACGAACACCTGCCGGGGCAGCGCGCCCGACCACAGCTCGTGCATCCCGCCGTCGGGGTCGCAGACCGACATGGGCTGCCAGGTGTCGCCGTGGTACCCGCCGCGCCAGGTCAGCAGCCGCCGCTTGGCGGGGCGGCCAACAGACCGCCAGTGCTGCAGACACATCTTGATCGCGACCTCGACCGAGACCGAACCGGAGTCGGCGAGGAAGACATGCTCAAGGCCGTCGGGTGAAATGTCGACAAGACGCTTCGCGAGCCGGACGGCGGGCTCATGGGTGAGCCCGCCGAACATCACATGGCTCATCCGCTCCAGCTGGCCGCGCACCGCGTCGTTGAGCACCGGGTGGTTGTAGCCGTGGATCGCCGACCACCAGGACGCCATGCCGTCGACCAGCTCGTCGCCGCCGTCCGCCAGCCGCAGCCGTACGCCGGAGGCGGACTCCACGACCAGCGGGTCGACGCGCCCCGGCATCGGCCCGTAGGGATGCCAGACATGTCTGCGGTCGAGCTCGATGAGCTCCTGAACCCGCGAGTCAGGCGTAGCGCGCGGGTCAGGCGTCGCGTGCGGGTCAGGCATTGGGCGCGAGGTCCGTTCCCGCGCCCCGGCGGCGTACCGCCACCAGGTCCGTACGAGCATCGGAGGAGGCGGGCTCCTCGGCGACCGCGTCGCTCTCCGGGGCGGCCTCGGAACCGCACGGCGCGCATCCGCCCTGGTGGGAACCGCACCCGGAGGCCTCGTCCGACTGCCGGTCCTTGGGCAGCCGGTGCTCGGGCAGGGTCACGTTGTCCGTGCCCTCGACCTCGAAGCCCGCGTCCTTGATCATGTCCAGGTCGGCCTGACCCGCTTGGCCCTCACTGGTGAGGTAGTCGCCGAGGAAGATCGAGTTGGCCAGGTGCAGGGCCAGCGGCTGGAGCGTCCGCAGATGCACCTCGCGGCCACCCGCGAGCCGTACCTCCACGTCCGGACAGACGAACCGCACCATCGCCAGGATGCGTAGCGCCCGCTGCGGGGTGAGGTGCCATTCCTTGGCGAGCGGGGTGCCCTCGAAGGGGATCAGGAAGTTCACCGGGACCGAGTCCGGGTCGAGCTCCCGCAGCGAGAACACCACGTCGACCAGGTCGGCGTCGCTCTCGCCCATGCCCGCGATCAGCCCCGAGCAGGCGGAGAGCCCGGCGGCCTGCGCCTGGTGCACCGTCTCCACCCGGTCCGCGTAGGTGTGGGTGGTGGTGATGTCCCCGTAGGTCGCCTCGGAGGTGTTCAGGTTGTGGTTGTACGCGTCGGCGCCCGCCGAGCGCAGCCGCTCGGCCTGGCCGTCGGAGAGCAGCCCGAGGCAGGCACAGACCTCGACACCCTCGTTCTGCTCCTTGATCGCCTCAATGGTCTTCCCGACCCGGTCGACGTCGCGGTCCGTGGGGCCGCGCCCGCTCGCCACCAGGCACACCCGCTTGGCGCCGCCCGCGACACCGGCGGCCGCGGCCTCGGAGGCCTCATCCGGTTTCAACCAGGTGTACTTGAGGATCTCGGCCTTGGAGCCGAGCCGCTGTGAGCAGTACGAGCAGTCCTCGGGACAGAGCCCGGACTTCAGGTTCACCAGGTAATTGAGCTTCACCCGCCGCCCGAACCACTGCCGCCGCACCTTTCCGGCCGCGGCCACTACGTCCAGAAGCTCGTCGTCGGAGGTCGCCAATACGGCGAGCGCCTCTTCGCGGGTCGGCAGCTCGCGCCGAAGCCCCTTGTCCACCAGCGTGTTCAGCAGGTCCATGAGGTCTGATCCTCGCCTACCGCACCACCCTCGGCCAAGTAGGAACCGAACAACAGGTGGCGATAGGGGTGTGGGTATCGCCACATTATGACCTCGGCTCTGTCCCGTTAGGGTCTGTTGACTGCATACAAAGAGCGACATACGCAGCGCGACACGCACCGTGCGAGATACGCAGAGCGACGACCCTTAGGGACGGCCGATGTACCGCCAGGCGACCGATGATGCCCAGGACCCGTTCCGCTGGATCGACGCCCAGGCCGAGCAGCGTCGCCGCGCCGGTCTGGTGCGCACCCTACGCCCCCGCCTGGCCGACGGGACCTCGCTGGATCTCGCGAGCAACGACTACCTGGGCCTCACCCGCCATCCGGAGGTCACCGAAGGCGCCGCCGAAGCGGCCCGGCTGTGGGGCGCGGGCGCGACCGGCTCCCGGCTGGTCACCGGGAGTACCGCCCTCCATGCCCGTCTTGAGCGGGAACTAGCGGAATTCTGTGGATTCGAGTCGGCGCTGGTCCTGTCCTCCGGTTACGCCGCCAATCTCGCCGCCGTCACCGCGCTCGCCCCGCACGGCTCCCTCATCGTCTCGGACGCGGCCAACCACGCCTCACTGATCGACGGCTGCCGCCTGGCCCGCGCCGCGACCTCGGTCGTCCCGCACACCGACCCCGAGGCCGTCCGTAAGGCCCTGGACGCCCACGCCGGGCCCGCGCTCACGGTCACCGACTCGGTCTTCTCGGTGGACGGCGACGCGGCCCCACTGCCCGCGCTGGCCGAGACCTGCCGGGCGTACGGGGCCGGGCTCCTGGTGGACGACGCGCACGGCCTTGGCGTACTCGGCTCGGGGGGCCGGGGCGCGGCACACGCGGCGGGCATCGCGGGCGCGCCGGATGTCGTCGTCACCGTCACGCTGTCCAAGTCCCTCGGCAGTCAGGGCGGCGCCGTCCTGGGCCCCGCCCGGGTGATCGACCACCTGGTCAACACCGCCCGCACGTTCATCTTCGACACCGGCCTCGCCCCCGCCGCGACGGGCGGTGCTCTCGCGGCGCTGCGGCTGCTGCGCCGCGAGCCCGAGCGCGCCGAGCGGGCCCGCGAGGTGGCGGCCGCGCTGTACGACCGGCTCACCGCCGCGGGCCTGCGGGCGGTACGGCCTGACGCGGCCGTCGTCTCCGTCTGCGCCCCCTCGCCGGACGAGGCGGTGCGCTGGGCGGCCGACTGCCGTACCGCGGGGCTCGTCGTCGGCTGCTTCCGCCCGCCGTCCGTGCCAGACGGCATCTCCCGGCTCCGGCTCACGGCGCGCGGGGACCTGACGGACCAGCAGATCGACGACGCCGTACGGACCGTCGTCGCCGCCGCACCCCAAGGCGCCGCGGAATAGCCTGAACGAGAGCGAACGAGAGCGAACGAGAGCGAACTACAACATGTCGTCCGTGACCGCCGCGAGGAAGGGTTCCCAGGCGGCGGGGGAGAAGAGCAGTGCGGCCCCCGCCTGGTTCTTGGAGTCGCGTACCGCCAGCATTCCGGTCAGCGGTCCGCCGCCGAGGCACGCGGCCTCGACACAGTTGTTCATGCCCGTGCTGCGACTGCTGCGCCGCCACCGAGCACGGTGCGGGGCGGAGCTGAGAGTGGTGCTGGGAGAGACGTACCGAGGCAGTGCAGACATGGTGCCTCCTTACGCGCCGTCACCGATCCCGGCGATGAATTCCCGTGTGTCCTCTGCCGAAAGCGCATGTTCCTGGAGGGAGGTGAAGGCCTCGGTATAGGCCTGGAGGTCTTCTTTCCGCTCGAGATAGAGGCTACTCGTCATGTGGTCGAGAACAACCACATCCAGATCAGAAATGTTCGGGAATGAGAACATGACGAAAGATCCAGTGAGGCCGATATGTGCCCCCGCGGAGAATGGTAGAACTTGCAACCGCACCTGAGGCAGGCGCATAGCCTCCCGTAACCCGCGTAACTGCCGCGCCATCACCCCGTACCCACCCACCGGCCGACGCAGCACCGCCTCGTCGAGCACCGCGCTCAGCTCCAACGGCGGGTCGGCGCGCAGCACATCCTGGCGGGCCAGCCGGACCTCGACCAGTGCCTCCACCTCGGATTCGGTCAGCCCGCCCAGTGCCGCCCGGGTCACCGCGCGCGCGTATTCCGGCGTCTGTAACAGCCCCGGCACCACCGAGGTCTCCAGCGTGCGCATCCGGCAGGCCTGAGACTCCAGACTGATGAAGTCCCGGTAGGCGGCCGGCAGCAGCCCCTTGTACGCGTGCCACCACTGATGGCGCGCCACGCCGTCGCCCTCCGTGCCCGCCAACGCCTCGAGCAGTGCCCGGAGTTCGGGGTCGCGGACGTCGTATCGGTCGAGTAGCAGTCGTACGTCCGCGGGCTTCGCGGCGCTGCGCCCCGTCTCGATCCGGCTCACCTTGGACTGATGCCAGCCGACGAGCCGCGCGACCTCGCCGCTGGTCAGCCCGGCCTGGTCACGCAGGGAGCGGAGCTCGGCGCCCAGCTTGCGCCGTCGGACCACGGGGCCGTATCGCATCGCTGCCTCCTCTTGGCCGCCCGGTTACTCACCCCTACTCCCTACTCCAACAGACCAGTCTCGCCCAAATACGTTCTTCCGTAGCAGAGTTCACCGCTTCGGGCGACAGATATATGCATATCTTGGGGGATCGACCACTTCGGCGGCCACGGAGTGGCAGTCTGGCGCGAAGCACCAGTCCGAGGCAGCCCCGCGACAACCGCTATGTGGCGGAGTTCGGCCCCGGTGGGAAAGGGACAGCGTCGCCATGGCAGATCATCAGGAAGCATCCGTCACTCTGCCGAGCGAGCCCGCCTCGGTGTCCGCGGCGCGGAAATACGTCAGCGGCATGTTGGCTGATTGGGGACTGCCCGGCGATGCCGAAGTGTCCGACACCGTGAGACTTATCGTCTCCGAACTCGCCACCAACGCCGTACAGCACACCTTCGGTCAGTCGCCGACCTTCACGGTCGACCTGACGCTCGAGCGTGACGAGGAGCTACGGATCGGGGTGACGGACAGTCACCCCCGGTTCCCCAAGCGGCTGCCCGCGGCCGTCCAGCAGGACAACGGCCGGGGCATGGTTATCATCCGCTGGCTGACCGCCGAGTGCGGCGGCCGCCTCACGGTCCGGCCGACCGCCGAGGGTGGCAAGACCATCTCGATCAGCCTGCCCTGGACCGCACCCGTCCAGAACTGACCACCAGGGACAGTCAGGGACGACCAGAGCTCAGGACACCCCGGCGCGCCCGAACGCGCCACGCAGCAGGGCTCGTAGGGTGTCCGCCGCGAGGTTTGGCTCATCGGCCCGGTACACCGCCGAGATCGTACGACGCAGTCCCGGCGGGTCGAGCAGCCGCACGTTCACCGGGGTCAGGGCCTGCCGCGCCACCACCACCATCGTGGTGCGCAACGCCCTCGCCTCGCGCCGGGCGGGCGCCGCCTGCGCGCTCGGCATCGCGGCCGGACTGCTGGTCCACACCGCTCTCGCCGTGGCCGGGGTCGCCGCTGTGCTCGCGGCGGTCCCGGCGCTCTTTCGCGGCCTGCAGATTCTGGGCGGCGCCTACGTGCTCTACCTCGGGTACGGGGCGCTGCGCGCCGCTGCCCGGCCGCGTACGGCGCCCACCGGCGGTGCGACCGACGGCGACCCGGCCGAGGGGCCAGAGGCTGTGAGTCCCCGTAGCGCCCTGCGTCAGGGGTTCCTCACCAACGCCCTCAATCCCAAGGCATCGATCACCTTCCTCAGCGTGCTGCCCCAGTTCGTACCCGCCTCGAGCCCGGCGATGCCGCGCACCCTGCTGCTGGCAGCGATCATCGTCGGGCTCGCCGCGGTCTGGTTCCAGGCCGTCGCCCTGCTCGTGGACCGGCTCGGCCGCTGGCTCCGCGGACCGCGTACGGCCCGCGCCATCGAAGGAGTCAGCGGTACGGCCCTGGCCGCGCTGGGGCTGACCCTGCTGGCGGCGCCGCTGGCGGGCTGATGTTCCGGCTACCGGCTACTGCACCCGGCCGTAGGACACCCCGCGGGTCCAGATCTTCTGCAGCCGTACCACGTCGCCCGCCTTGGGCGAGTGCCAGATGCGCCCACGCCCCGCGTAGATCCCGACGTGGTAGACGCCGCCACGGGAGTGGAAGAACACCAGGTCCCCGCGCTGGCGCTGGCCCGTGGAGATCCGCCTGGTCTTGTTGCGCTGGGCCGCGGCCGTACGGGGCAGCGACTTCCCCACGCGCTTGAACGAGTACAGCGTCAGCCCCGAACAGTCGAAGCGGCGTGGACCGGCCGCCCCCCACTTGTACGGCGCCCCCTTCTTCGACGCCGCGACCTTGACGGCCTTGCCGCCGGCCGAGGCGGCGTCGGCCTGGTTCGCCGCGCCCGGCACCACCAGGGTGCCGCCAACAGCGACGAGGGAGAGGGCCGACGCGGTGCCGACCTTGGCGAGTAGAGAAGGAACACGGTGACGCGAAGTCATGCGCAACCCTTCGGCAGCCGCCTGCGAAGGATGACCTGTCGGATGCGGTGCGGGTCCTCCACTCCTGCCGATCCGCTGACGTCGACCCGGCATCCGGACGGCGGCAGGACTCGGCGTCCGCCCGGACCGCCCCACCGCTGCTGGCGGGGGCTTGTCGTCGCCAGGGATCTTGACCCACGGCACCCACCGAAACCGTGGAGAAACGGCGCTGTGTGAGACTCCTCACTACTGATCCATTCAGGTGGACAAGGCCGGTTCGCGGTTGCGGCGCCGATGCCCGGCGAGGCCCGGACCAGCACCGGAAGCAAGCATTCCGGGCGCCGCGTACCGCGAGGGCAGATACATACTTGCGCCATCAGGGCAACCATCCGCTCCGCCGATCAGGCGACCCGAACTGGTCCCTTCGGGTCACGGGGCGGACGGCTCACCCCCTGCCCGGCGGCGTCATCCGGTGGACGCGGGCGGCAACGCGACCCGTCCGGCGGTGTTTTGGGTCAGCCTTGCCCTGCCGTTGTCCATATGCTGCCCAGCTGCTTACCCGGGCGGTGCAAGGGTGGGATCGCTCCCACCGCAGAGGGAGTAACCCACCGCAATCGCACTGGAGTTACCTTGTCCCGCCACCTCATACGCAAGCGCGCCCTCTTCGTCGCCGCCACCACCCTCGTGACCGTGGGCACCGTGACCGTGGGGGTGGGCATGGCTACCTCCGGCGGTGGTGGCAAGGCCGCCGCCAAGCCCACGAAGAAGGAGATCGCCGCCCTCTTCGATCAGTGGAACGCGGCCCTGCAGACCGGCGACGCCGAGAAGGTCGCCGACCTTTACGCCAAGGACGCGGTGCTTCTGCCGACCCTCTCGCCGGAGGTCCGCACGGACCGCGCCGGCATCGTCGACTACATGGAGCACTTCCTGGCGAAGAAGCCGAAGGGCGAGATCGTCCAGAGTGAGATCAACATTCTCGACAGAAACTCCGCGATCGACGCCGGGCTGTACAACTTCCACCTCACCGACCCGGAGACCGGCGAGAAGAGCATCGCCGAGGCCCGTTACACGTACGAGTACGAGAAGTGCGGCGGCACGTGGAAGATCGTCAACCACCACTCGTCGATGGTGCCCGCCGACGACTGATCCGTGCGCACTGTCACAAGGCCGTGCGCGCCCCCGTCCGCTACAGCGGGGACGCACGGCCGGATCGTGGTGTCGGGTCAGCCAGCCGGAGTGGGCTCCGCCGAGCTCCCCGGCTCGGGTGCTGGGGTGGCGTGTCCGGCCCGCCGCCCGCCGAGCAGCACCGCCGTCAGGCCCAGTACCGCCCACAGGCTCAGGATCAGTGCGGGTCCGCCCGCCTGGGCGCCGTCGAAGAAGGACACCGACCGCAGCAGGCTTCCGCCCGCCCCTGGTGGCAGCCACTGACCGAGCAGCCCGATCGGCTCGGGGAGCAACTCGGGCGCGGAGGTGACGCCGGAGAACGGGTTGCCGAGCAGGACGATGAGCAGGGCGCCGACGCCGATCCCCGCGGGCCCGATCAGCGCCGCGAGTCCGGCCACCGCGGCGCTCACCGCCAGCACCGACAGGCTCAGCACACCCGCCTCGGCCCACCAGTCGCCGGTCAGCGCCCCCAGCCAGCTGTGGGTGAGCGTGGCCGCGACCAGGCCCACCACCGTGGAGGTGACCACCAGGGTGAGCGCCGCCCGCGTCCGCCGTAGCCCGAGCATCGTCACCACGGACCCGGCCGCGACCCCGGCGATCGCCATCGGCAGCACGCTGGAGCTCAGCGTGGCGCCACGCGGGTCGGTCGCCGGGGCCGGGACGATGTCGTCCGTCTCCAGCGGGGTGCCGTCGGGGGACTGGGCGGCCACCGCCTGCTCGAGCAGCTGGGCGACCACCGGGCTCGCGGCCGACGCGGTGAGCAGTTTCGGGCCGCGCTCGGTGACGACGACGGCGCCGTATACGGTCCGGTCCCTGATGGCGTCGCGAGCGGCGGCCTCGTCGGCGTACCGGTGAATCTCGAACGCGCCGCCTTGCTGCTCCAGTTGGTTCTTTACAGCGCTCGCGGCGGCCGTCGGGCCCGCGACGCCGAGCGGCAGATCCTGCGGCGCCATGCGGGCGGCGGGCCAGGTGAACGCCCACAGCGCGAGGGTGACCAGCAGGGGGACCAGTACGGCGACCGCGACCATCCGCCGGGCCTGCGGCGCGGGGGGAAGTTCCTCGGGTGCGGCGGGGGTGGGCGTCGTAGCCGATGTGGCGGACATGGTGCCCCTCGATTCGGATCGATGACCAAAGAGAAGGATCGTTCGTTTTTGTAGCTCCACTGTCCTGCCGGGGGAGCGCGCTTGTCAAGAATGAATATTCGTTTTACGTTGTGCGCATGGCTCGCGTATCCCAGGAACACCTTGACGCCCGTCGCCGCCAGATCCTTGACGGCGCGGCGCGCTGCTTCGCGCGCAACGGCTTCCACGCCACGTCGATGCAGGATGTCCTGCGCGAGGCCGACCTCTCGGCGGGCGCCGTGTACCGCTACTTCCGCAGCAAGGAAGAGCTGATCGGTGCCATCGCCGAGGAGGTGCTGACAGCCATCCACACCACCTTCGAGGCCGCCGCCCGGCAGAGCCCGCCCCCGCCGCCCGACGTGCTGGTGGCGCAGGGCCTGCGGGAGGTCTTCAGCGCGGCGACCGGCCTGACGTACGAGGGGAAGTCCGGCTTCGCGCGGATGATGATCCAGGCGTGGACGGAGACCCTGCGCAACGAGGAGCTGGCCGCGGTACTCCACGAAGGGTTCGGCCGGGTGCGGGCCGCCTGGGTGCGGATCGTGGAGGCGTATCAGCAGGCCGGGCTGATGCGTACGGACGTGTCACCGGAGAGCGTCGCCCGGACCATGATCGCTGTGGCGCAGGGTTTCGCCGTCCAGCAGGCGCTGTTCGGAGACGCTCCGGTGGAGCTCATCGAGGAAGGGCTGCGCGGGGTGATGTCGATGGGTGATGGCGCTGGTGAGGCACAGCCGAGTTAACGCGCCGGAAAAACTTCGGTATTAGCGTGCGATATCTTCCCCTTCCTCCGGGGGCATCGACTGTGAGGTGGCACGCGTGCAACTGACCCCGCATGAACAGGAACGGCTGCTCATCCATGTCGCGGCGGACGTGGCCGAGAAGCGCAGGGCGCGGGGCCTGAGACTGAACCACCCGGAGGCCATCGCGCTGATCACCTCGCACCTTCTGGAGGGCGCCCGCGACGGCCGGACCGTCGCCGAGCTGATGGCCTCCGGACGCAAGGTCCTCACCCGCGACGACGTCATGGAGGGCATCCCGGAGATGCTCCACGACGTCCAGGTGGAGGCCACCTTCCCCGACGGCACCAAGCTCGTCACCGTGCACGACCCGATCGTCTGACGGGGGAGCGCTGATGATTCCCGGAGAGATCCTCTTCGCCGACGAGCCGGTGCGCCTCAACGAAGGCCGCGCCGTCACCCGCCTCACCGTCCTGAACCGCGCCGACCGGCCCGTCCAGGTCGGCTCCCACTACCACTTCGCCGAGGCCAACCCGGGCCTGGACTTCGACCGCGCCGCCGCCCGCGGCCTGCGGCTGCACATCGCGGCCGGCACCGCCGTGCGCTTCGAACCCGGCATCCCCGTCGACGTGGAACTCGTCCCCCTGGCCGGGGCACGGATCATCCCCGGCCTGCGCGGTGAGACCGGAGGTGCCCTCGATGGCTGAACTGACCCGCCCCGCCTACGCCGACCTGTTCGGCCCCACCACCGGCGACCGTATCCGCCTCGCCGACACCGACCTCCTCGTCGAGATCGAGGAGGACCGCTCGGGCGGGCCCGGACGCGCCGGTGACGAGGCGGTGTTCGGCGGCGGCAAGGTCATCCGCGAGTCCATGGGCCAGTCCCGCGCGACCCGCGCCGACGGCGCACCGGACACCGTGATCACCGGCGCGGTGATCCTCGACCACTGGGGCATCGTCAAGGCCGACATCGGCATCCGCGACGGCCGTATCACCGGCATCGGCAAGGCCGGGAACCCGGACACCATGGACGGCGTACACCCCGACCTGGTCATCGGCCCGGAAACCGAGATCATCGCGGGCAACGGCAAGATCGTCACCGCGGGCGGCATCGACGCCCATGTGCACTTCATCTGCCCGCAGCTCGCCGACGAGGCCCTGGCCTCCGGCATCACCACCCTCGTCGGCGGCGGCACCGGACCGGCCGAGGGCAGCAAGGCCACCACCGTCACCCCAGGCCCCTGGCACCTGGCCCGGATGCTGGAGGCCATGGACGGCTACCCGGTCAACCTCGGGCTGCTCGGCAAGGGCAACACCGTCTCGCGCGAGGCAATGCTCTCCCAACTGCGCGGTGGCGCACTCGGATTGAAGATCCACGAGGACTGGGGGGCCACCCCGGCCGCGATCGACGCGGCGCTCGGCGTCTGCGACGAGACCGGCGCCCAACTCGCCATCCACACCGACACCCTGAACGAGGCGGGCTTCGTCGGCGACACCCTGGCGGCCATCGCCGGACGGACCCTGCACGCCTACCACACCGAGGGGGCGGGCGGCGGGCACGCGCCCGACATCATCACGGTCGTCTCCGAACCCAACATCCTGCCCAGCTCGACCAACCCGACCCGGCCCCACACCGTCAACACCATCGAGGAACACCTCGACATGCTGATGGTCTGCCACCACCTGAACCCGGCGGTCCCCGAGGACCTGGCCTTCGCCGAGTCCCGGATCAGACCGTCCACCATCGCGGCCGAGGACATCCTGCACGACCTCGGCGCGATCTCGATCATCTCGTCGGACGCCCAGGCGATGGGGAGGATCGGTGAGGTCATCCTGCGCACCTGGCAGACCGCGCATGTGATGAAGCGGCGACGTGGCTTCCTGCACGGCGACAGCCGCGCGGACAACCTCCGGGCCCGCCGCTATGTCGCCAAATACACCATCAACCCCGCCGTCGCCCAAGGCCTGGACACCGAGATCGGCTCGGTGGAGTCCGGCAAGCTGGCCGACCTGGTGCTGTGGAATCCGGCGTTCTTCGGTGTCAAGCCACAGCTGGTCATCAAGGGCGGGCAGATCGCGTACGCGCAGATGGGCGACGCCAACGCGTCCATCCCCACGCCACAACCGGTGCTGCCCCGCCCCATGTTCGGCGCGACGGGCCGGGCTCCCGGCAGCAACTCGCTGAACTTCGTCACGCGACTGGCCCTGGACGACGGACTGCCCGAACGGCTCGCCCTCAGCAAGGAGTTCACCGCGATCAGCAGCACCCGCCACGTCACCAAGGCGGACATGCGGGAGAACGACGCCAGGCCACAGGTACGGGTCGAACCCGACAGCTTCGCCGTCACCATCGACGGTGAACTCGTCGAGGCCGCACCCGCCGCCGAACTGCCCATGGCCCAGCGTTACTTCCTCTTCTGATGTCCCGAGCCGCACTGCTGGTACTCGCCGACGGCCGCTTCCCCGCCGGAGGTCACGCGCACTCCGGTGGCGCCGAGGCGGCGGTCGCCGCGGGCCGCGTCACCGACGCCGCGAGCCTCGCGGACTTCTGCCGGGGGCGGCTGCACACCACGGGCCTGACCGCGGCGGCCCTCGCGGCGGCGGCCGCGCTCGGCGTGGACCCGCTGGAGCTGGACGCGGCCGCGGACGCCCGTACGCCGTCGGCCGCGCTGCGTACGGCGGCCCGCAAGCTGGGCCGCCAGCTGATGCGAGCGGCTCGCGCCACCTGGCCGTCGGCCGAACTCGACGCACTCGCCGCCGCCCGGCCACGCGGCGCGCACCAGCCCGTGGTGCTCGGACTCACCGCCCGCGCGGCGGCGCTCGGCCCCACGGACGCCGCGTACTGCGCCGCGTACGAGACCCTCAGCGGCCCGGCGACCGCGACCGTACGGCTGCTCAGCCTGGACCCCTTCGACGCCACCGCGGTACTGGCCCGACTCGCGCCCGACGTCGACCGCATCGCCGACCAGGCGACCGACGCCGCCCGGCGCGTGCTCGACCACGGCCCTGACGCGCTGCCCGCCGCCTCCGCGCCGCTGCTCGAGATCAGCGCGGAGGCGCACGGCGGCTGGCCCGTACGCCTCTTCGCGTCCTGAGCGCCGCCTGCCCCCCGACCTACCACCGCCAAGCGACCTCTTGGAGCCGCACCATGCACCTCGACCACGCCACGACCTACCCCGAGCGGCACACCCACAGCGCTGACGCCCAGCGCCCCGACGGCACCCGGCGCGCGCTGCGGATCGGACTCGGGGGACCGGTCGGCTCCGGGAAGACCGCGACCGTCGCCGCCCTGTGCCGCGCCCTGCGCGACACCGTCTCTCTCGCGGTCGTCACCAACGACATCTACACCCGCGAGGACGCCGCGTTCCTGCTGCGCGAGGCGGTGCTGCCGCCCGAGCGAATCACCGCCGTGGAGACCGGCGCCTGCCCGCACACGGCGATCCGCGACGACATCTCCGCCAACCTGGAAGCCGTGGAGGACCTGGAGGACGAGGTGGGCCCGCTCGACCTGATCCTGGTCGAATCCGGCGGCGACAACCTCACGGCCACCTTCTCCAAGGGCCTGGTCGACGCGCAGATCTTCGTCATCGACGTGGCGGGCGGCGACGACATCCCCCGCAAGGGCGGCCCCGGCGTCACCACCGCGGACCTCCTGGTCGTCAACAAGACCGACCTCGCCCCGTATGTGGGCTCCGACCTGGGACGTATGGCCCGGGACGCCAAGGAGCAGCGCGCCGAACTCCCCGTTGTCTTCCAGTCCCTCCGCACGGATGACGGCGTCGGGCCGGTCGCGGAGTGGGTACGGGCCAGGCTCAGGGACTGGGCCAGCGCATGACCGCCCCAGCGGACCTCGCGCCCGTGGGCCTCGCCACCGCAGGGGTCCGGGACATCGCGGGAGTCCAGGCCACCGCCCGGATCGTCGCCGAGGTGGACCCGCGTCGGGGGTCCACGGTGCTGCCCGTTCTCGCCGGTGAGGGACCGCTCGCCGTACGTCGCACCCGGGGTGCCGGGGCCGAAGCCCAGGTCACCCTCGTCGGTGCGATGAGCGGACCGCTCGGTGGGGACCACCTCACCGTCGAGGCCGAGGCACGAGCCGGGGCCCGGCTGCGGATCGGCTCAGCGGCGGCGACGATCGCGCTGCCGGGGCAGGCGGGAGAGCCCGCGCACTACGCCGTACGGCTCACCGTCGAGGACGGTGCTGAGCTGCACTGGCTGCCGGAACAGTTGATCTCCGTCCACGGGAGTGACCTGCGGGTCACCACCCACGCCGAACTCGCCCCCCACGCCCGGCTGCTGCTGCGTGAGGAGCAGGTGCTCGGCAGGTCGGACGAGCCGCCCGGGCGGCTGACCACCCGGCTGACGCTGCGTCACGCGGGCCGCGTGCTGCTCGATCAGGAACTGGCCTGCGGCCCCGGAGCACCCGGCGGCTGGGACGGCCCCGCTGTCCTGGGCGGGCACCGGGCGGTCGGACAACTGGTAGCCGTACGCCCCGAGTTCGCCGACGATCCGCCGAAGCCCCGCACCCTCGGCGAGTACGCCGCGCTCACCCCACTCGCCGGACCCGCGGTACTCGTCACCGCCGTGGCGCCGGACGCGCTGCGGCTGCGCCGGACACTGGACGAAGCCGTACGCCTCCTCCGCTGAACCTGGCTGGCTGGCTTGCTGATCGGTCGGTCACCGCTTCAGCTTGAGCCAGGCGTCCTCCGCGGTGTAGTCGAACAGATCGCCGCCCGGATCGTAGTTCGCCGCCATCTTCGGGAAGGCTTCACGCCAGTGGGCCGCCCCACGCAGCCGCCGCTCCAGCCACTCCACGGTCTCGGGCAGCGAGTCCGCGTACGTGGTGACGGGCTGGTAGCCCAACTCCCGTTCGGCCAGGCCCATGTCGAGCACCACGGGATGCTCTGCATCCCAGGGCGTCAGCCCAACAGGCGGCTCAGGCGGGGGACCGTCCACCAGCACCGTCTCGCTCTCGAAGCCCATCGCCGAGTCGATCGCCGCCCCGATCTCCGCGACCGTCGGCGCCTCGGGATCACCGCCGTTGACCACCCGCGACCCCGGCCGCGCCGCGGCGAGGCGCACCAGCTCGGCGACGTTGCGCACGCTGACCGGATGGAAACGGTTCGCCCCGCCACGCGCCAGCACACGGGTCCGCCGACCGTCCAGCACCCGCTTGACGAAGTACAGTTCACGCGGCGTACGACAGTACGGTCCGTGCACCGCGCCCGCGCGCACGAGCGTCACCGGCAACCGGTCGCCCGCCGCGAGGAGTTCCCGCTCGATGGCCACCTTGCGGGTGGAATACGTAACTTCGCCCGCGGCCACCGTGCGCTGCGTCTCAGCAATCGGCACGGGGTAGCGGGGAAACCCATTGGGCTCCAGCTGCGTATCGAAGCCGCGACCTTGATCGTCCTCGTACACGGAGACGCTGGACAGGACGACAGCCGACCCGACGCGGTCGCCCAGCGCCGCCAACTGCCGGGCGTGCCGAGCCTGGAAGGCGACCATGTCGACCAGCAGTTCGCAGCCGTCCCCCACCGCAGCGGCCAGCGCCGCGTCGTCCTCCCGGTCCAGCCGCGCCTCCCGCACCGTGGTCGGCCAGGCCGCGTCCCGCCCGCCCCCGCGGGACGCGGCCGTCACGTCCCAGCCGTCCTCAGCGAGCGCCAGTACCGTGGCCCGCCCGATCTGCCCTGTCGCCCCGATCACCACTGCATGCCTCATGGTGTGGACCGTACGCGGCAGGCCGCCTGACCCCCAGGGGGTTTCGCCCCGCGCGGATTACTCCCATGGCTGATCCGGACGCTCGCGTGGCTGTCCGGCAGAGCTCAACTGAGCGGCATCCGCGGAAACTTCCCCTTCCCCGTCCCCTCCCGCTTCCCTTTGTCCTTCCCCTTCTCCTTTTCCTGCTGAGCCCGCTCCGCCTGTTCCTCGGCCTTCACCTCGGCCGCGTAGCGGTCCACGTACTCCTGCCCGGACAACTCGAGGATCGCGTACATGATTTCGTCCGTCACCGCGCGCAGGGCGGCCTTCTCGTTGTCCATGCCCGCGAACCGCGTGAAGTCCAGTGGCTTCCCGAAGCGGATCGTCACGCGCTTGAAGGTCGGCATCAGTTGCCCGGGCGGCTGCGCCTCGAACGTACCGATCATCGCGCAAGGCACCACCGGCACGCCCGCTCTGATCGCCATCGCGGCGACCCCGACCTTGCCCTTGTAGAGCCGCCCGTCGTGCGAGCGGGTGCCCTCCGGATAGATACCCAGCAGCTCACCCTTCCGCAGCACGCCGAGCCCCTCCCGGATCGCCGCCTTCCCCGCCTCCTTGCCGGAGCGGTCCACTGGGATCTGGCCCGCGCTGCGGAAGAACGACGCGACGAGCCGCCCCTTGATCCCGGGGCCCGTGAAGTACTCGGCCTTCGCCAGAAAGGTGATCCGCCGTTTGATGACGGCAGGCATCAGAAAGTGGTCGGAGAACGACAGATGATTTCCCGCGACGATCGCCGCACCCGACGCCGGGACCTGCTCAACACCTTCGATCCTGGGCCGGAACAACAGCCGCAACAGCGGCCCCAGCAAGACGTATTTGAGCAGGTAATAGAACACAGGGTCGTCGCCTCTCACTCTACCGGATCGGCTCCGGTGCCGCGTTCGGGCAGGTCAGGAGGTGTTCGAGCGGGTTCAGTGTAGGCGCAGACGGAGTCGGGTGTAACGGTCTTCGGCCGGATCGATGCTGCCCCTGTGCCGCCCTTCCTGACGGCCCTTCAGTACGCTAATCGTGCTGTTCAGGGCGGGCGGCTGCCCCACCGCAACCACATCCAGGAGCAAGTGAGTTTGATGACCACCGTTCTGATCACCGGAGCCACGTCGGGCATCGGCGCCGCCTTCGCCCGCCGGTTCGCGGAAATGGGCTGCGACCTGGTGATAGTCGCCCGGGACCAAGACCGCCTGGACCGCTCGGCCGCCGACCTGCGGACGCGGTTCGGTGTGACGGTCGACGTCCTGGCAGCCGACCTCACCGACCCACCGCAGTGCCGCACGGTCGAGGAACGTCTCAGCACGCCCGACCGCCCTGTGGACGTCCTGGTGAACAACGCTGGCTTCGGACTCCCGGCTCCGTTCCCCCACAGTCCGGTCGACGACGAGGAGCGGATGCTGGATCTCCTGGTCCGCGTGCCTCTCCGCCTCACCCACGCGGCCATCCCCGGCATGACCAGTCGGCGGCGAGGGGTCATCCTCAACGTCTCCTCCGTGGCTGGCCTGTTGCCCACGGGAACCTACGGCGCCGCCAAAGCCTGGATCACCAGCTTCAGCGAGTCGCTCCGCGTCGACCTCGCGCCGTACGGCATTCGCGTGGTGGCCCTGTGCCCCGGCTTCACCCGTACCGAATTCCAGCAGCGGGCGAAGATGGACGTCAGTCTGCTGCCGTCCTGGGCGTGGCTGGACGCAGACAGCGTCGTGAACCAGGCGTTGAAGGACCTGCGTCACAACAAGCCCATCAGCATCACCGGGTGGCGGTACAAGGCGTATGCGATGGCCGTACGACATCTACCGCGCCGCACCGTCGCCGCCAGGTTGGCGCGATCCCGCAAGCCCCCGAAGTGAGCGTAAGAAGGGGGAGGACGTGGTCATCGCTCGGGCTCGATCCGTGGCTGCAGGATCACCACCGTGGTCTCGTACGGTCGGAGCGCCGCGTAGGCGTCGAGGTTCGCGTCTATCTCGCGCCAGCGGGCCCATAGACGCGCCCGTTCATCGCCCGCCGCGGCGCGGGCCGTCACTCGGCGTGGCCCGTCGGCGACTTCGACCTCCGCGTCGGGGTGCGCCTGGAGGTTGAGCCACCAGGCGGGCTCGGCGGCACCCCAGCCGTTCATCGCCAGTGTGACGAGATGCGGACCGTCCTCGAAGTACCCGACGAACACGCTGCGCCGACGCCCGGTGCGCCGCCCGGTAGTGGTCAGGCGCAGCGCACCCCAGCGTCTGGACCGCGCACGCCACAGGCCGACTCGGCCCCTGGTGACGCGGTACAGGCCGCGGTGTACGGACCAGGCGAGGCGGATGAACCAACGCGGAGGAAGCCGGGGTGACGTGCGCTCACGTTCGTTCGTCATAGCCCGGTCCCTCACTCACGTTGGTGTGCCTCGCTGCCCAGGCCATGGTCCAACACGGCCGGGGCCATCAGTCTCGACGCGGTGGGCGGGTCCGCCCCCTCGCGTGCGCACGTGAGTGCTGCCGCGCGGGCCGCCACCGACAGCGCGTCGCGCAGCACCGCGGGCAGCCGATCGGTGTCTGTCGCCGCGCGGAGGGCCGCCCGGGCCGTTGCCGCCCCGGCTCCGGGGCCGCCGCCCAGCAGACCGCCGTACAGCAGGCGGCTGATCAACCCGGCCATGAACGCGTCGCCCGCCCCCACGGTGTCCGCCACCCGGACAAGCACCGGCGCGACATCCTGACGGCCGTGTGGCCACCAGGCTCGGGCGCCGTCCGCGCCCAGAGTGACGACGACCAGCGCCGGGCCGCTACGCGCCCAGCGGGCCGCCGTCTCGTTGACGCCTTCGCCGGGGTGGAGCCAGGCCAGGTCCTCCTCGCTCGCCTTCACCACGTCGCTGACGGCGACCAGTTGTTCCACCCGTTCCCGTTCCCGTTCCCGTTCAGCGGAGCGCAGCAGTGCGGGCCGCAGATTCGGGTCGTAGGAGACGGTGGCCGAGGTCCGCAGGGTGTGCAGCGCGCGGAAGACCTGGTCGGCTCCAGGGCTCAGGGCGGTGGCGATGGACCCGGTGTGGACGTGCGCGGGCGGGCCGTCGCGCAGCGATTCCTCGGCGGCCTCCGACAGTGCCCAGGTGATGTCGAACGTGTAGTTCGCGGCCCCCGCGGTGTCGAGTACGGCGGTCGCGGTGGAGGTGGGGGCGTCGACGACGGAACCCGTCGACAGCTCGACGCCGCTGCGCTCCAGGTGGTCTCGCAGCAGCTGGCCGAAGTCGTCCTGCCCCACGCGGGTGGCGAGCCGGACCGGGTGGCCGAGCCTGCCCAGACCCAGCGCGACGTTGGCGGGGCTGCCACCGGGGTGGCTCCGCTGCGGGCCGTCGGGCCCGGCGATGACGTCCACCAGCGCCTCGCCGATGACGAGCGCCCGAGGGGCGGTGGGACCGCCGGTCACGGCAGGACCTGGACCTTCCGACCCTTGAAGACCTCGGGGTCGAGCCCTCCCGCGGCGAACAACTCGGCGCCGCGCTCGTAGCTGTGCGGGACTGTCAGGGAGCCGGTGATAGCGATCTCCTCGTGCTGGATCCGGTACGGGTGTGACCACCGCGCTGCCGCAACCGATGGTACGGGCGGCGGCGAGCCGGTCCTCGTTGACGTCCACCGGCTGAGGTGTGCCGCTCTTTCAGCGCAGTGTGATCTGGGCGGCGACCGGCAGATGGTCGCTGCCGGTGGCGGGCAAGGTGCGGATCTGGGCGACGGTGGCTGAGCGGGCCATGACCTGGTCGATTCGGGCCAGTGGGAAGGCGGTGGGAAAGCTGAAGGCGAAGCCGCGTTCCGCCACGTTCATCCGTGAGGTCAGTGGGGTCAGACCCCGGTCTTCGACCGTGCCGTTGAGGTCACCCAACAGGATCGCCGTTCGCAGCTCCTCGGCGGCGATGGCCCTGCCCAGGAGGTCGGCGCTCTCGTCGCGCCAGGAGGAGGCGAAGCCGCTCGCACCGACGCGGACCGAGGGCAGGTGCGCGACGTACGCCGCGAGCTTGCCGTGAGGTGCGTGGACCACGGCCCGCAGTCCGCGACTCCAGCCATCCGCGATCCCCTGGGGTTTGATGTCCAACGACCGGGCGCCGGTCAGCGGATGCTTCGACCAGAGACCGACGGTGCCCTGGACCGCGTGGTACGGGTAGTCCGAGGCCAGGGTCCTCTCGTAGACCGCCAGCGCCGGGGGTTCCAGCTCCTGCAGCGCGATGAGATCGGGCTCGGCGTCAGCCAAGACATGGGCCGTGCCCGCCGGGTCGGTGTTCTCGTCGCTGACGTTGTGCTGCACCACGACCAAGTCGTGCGCGCCGGGCTTCGCCCCAGGCAGCAGCAGCCCGCCGAAGAGGTACGTCCAGGCCGCCATCGGCAAGAGCAGGGCCACCAACGCGGTGGCCGAACGACGCACCAGCGCCAGCCCGAACAGCACCGCGACCACCACACCGAGCCAGGGCAGGAACGCTTCCAGCAAGCTGCCCAGCCGGCCGATGGAGTTGGGCACGGCCCGGTGGAACGCCAGGAGCGCGCCGGTCAGCGCCGCGAGCGCGGCGAGCACCCGCCCCCGCGTCCAGGCCGATCGCCCCCTCGCGTCCTCGCCCCGAACCCACCGCCCCACCCATCCGGGCACCGCGGCCTTCACCGTCGACGTCGCACCGCTGTGCGCCCGCTCCACCATGGCTTCCCATCCGCTTGACCTCGTCCCTCCCAAGACGAGCTACGCGGTGAAACGGTTCTCCGCCCGCGTCGGCCCGCTCACAGAGCCGCTCGCGAACCTGACAACTCCGGGCCTCACACCTCTGGGCCTCAACTCCGAACCTGACACCCGCCCCGGACGCCAGCACTCACAGCCCCAGCGACCCCAGCGAACCGCCCCTGACGATCACCGTGCAGGTGGTGTAGCGGAAGCCGGGCCGGATGTCGCGGCCGCTGGCGATGTCCCGTACGCCCAAGCCGTACTTGGCCAGGAAGTGGTAGTCACCCGCGGGCAGCCGCAGCGTGGTCTTCCGGTACTTCTTCGAGCCGCTTTCACAGCCGTTCTTCCTGCTGGCGGTCCGGTCGGCGTACTCCTTGCAGTTGGTGCACGCCGGGATTTTGATGGTGCCGGTGATCGAGCCGGTGTACAGGATCTCGACCGGCTTCGGGGCGTCGTTGGTGATGACCAGCTCCATCTTGGCCCCGCCGGGACTGCTCGCGCGGGGCAGCTTCTTCCCGGCCGAGGGGCGCGCGACGGCGATCTCCGCGGCGATCGCGATCTTCTTGGCCTGCGGAGTGCGCGCGTTGTTCTTGTACTCGCGGGCGAAGTCGGTCATCGTGCGCTTGGCGGAACTGAACTTCTTGTCTTTGAACTGGTCGACTCCGCAGGCGTAGGTGCCGTTCTCCACCCCGTTGTCCACGTCCCGGCCCAGCGCGTCGCCGGTGCCGTCAGGCAGGTTCTTGGCCGTGCCGCCGATCCGGCGCAGCTGGTCGGTGGCCGTGCACGGCGCACTGCCCTTGAGTCGCGCGACCTGGGTCCTGATCTCCTTACGGATCGCGGGCTCGACCTTCTTGGCCTGCTCGGATTCCGGGAACGTGCGCAGCAGTTCACCCAGGTCGCCACCCGTCGACCCCGCCGTCCTGCTGCCCAGACTGGACATCCCGCACTCGTACAGCGAGGTCGCCAGCGGGTCGTCGGGCCAGTCGGCCAGCTCGCCGAGCAGCTTGCCGTCCACCTGGTCCGGCACGGTCCGCAGATACGTCAGCGGCTCGATCGCCGTGCAGTGGTCGTTGTCGTGGTACGGCGCGGCCACGGCCCGGTAGTAGGCGTCCAGCCGCTTGGGCACCAGCTTCCCGGCCCGCGAGCCCGGGTGCTTCTCACCCAGGGAGCGGTAGCGCCGCAGGGCCAGCCGGTATTCGGGCTTCGCCTGGGCGAACGCGGTGCCCGAAGCGCTCTTGACCATCCCGTCGGCCTTGTCGAGGCGTTCGAGGAGCACCTTCTCCATCGCCTCGTCCTTGGCGGAGTCATAGGCCACCGCGCCACCCGCGGGTATCGCGAGCAGGACAAGCCCGAGGGCCGCGGCCACCAGGGACCGCACCGGCAGCAGCAGGGCCGCACGGTAGGCGCGCCGCGCCCCGTCGGCCGCGGCGAGCAGCAGGAACACCGCGTAGGCGATCACCCACGGACCCGCTATGCCCTCGGGGTCGGCGGGCAGCGCGAGCACCAGCAGCCCGGCCGTGGCCGCCCAGCACACGACGGCCAGCAGCCAGCGGCGCAGCAGGACGTACCCGAGACCAAGACCGCTCAGGTTGAGCAGCCCGACGGCCAGCGCGCGCACCGAATCCGGCGACACAGGGGGCTGGACCGGGGGAGGGGGCGGTAGCGGAGGTGGGGGCGGCGGGCCGAAGGCGGGCGGCTGCCCAGGTGGGGGCGGCACCGAGCCTGGTCCAAAACGGTTGTCTCCCGGCTCCATGCAAGCCCCCCAATTCGGCGTGCGCGACTCAATCGGCGTGCCGGGTCACCACCCGTCACGCCACACAGTATGCAACCGTGCTCGGACAGTGGTCACCAGGGGGCGGTCCAAGCCAGGGCTCACGTGGGGCGGGACATCGCCATGGCCAGCGTGATCAGCCCCAGCACCACCCAGCCGAACCACAGCCAGCCGTTACTGCCGAGCGCCGCCGTGTAGGCCGTGACCACGACAAGTCCGCCGACGGTGATCACGCCCATGGCCTTCGTAGCGTCGGGCATCGCGACACTCTCCTCCCGGTAGCCGGGCGCCACTGCGCCCGTACCGCGGCTGATAGGTCATCGTCTCCCGCGATGACCCACTTCCGCTAGGCCGTTCTTCCTTCCGGTCCTTCCTTCCGGATCATCTCCCGGACGGGAGGAAGATGCCAGCGATGCGGAGGGGCCGTACGCCCGGGGAGACCCTAGCTCCCGCGCGCGTGCAGTGACGCCAGATAGGCGTTGTACTGCTCCAGTTCCTTGTCGCCGTCCCGGTCGGCGGCCCGGTCCTTGCGCTTGGCCTCCCGCTCCTCGGAGCGACGCCATTGGAACAGCAGCGCGATCAGCACCACCACGGACGGGATCTCACTGAACGCCCAGGCGATTCCGCCCGCGGCCTCCTGGTCACTGAGCGCGTCGATGCCCAGCGAGGCCGGGGGGCTCATATACGTACCGATCATCGGCTGGGACGCCATCATCAGCGCGATCCCGAAGAACGCGTGGAACGGCATGCCCGCGAAGAGCTCCAGCATCCGCATCACATACCCGGGCCGCCGCGGCCCCGGGTCCACGCCCATGATCGGCCAGAAGAACACCACACCCACCATCAGGAAGTGCACCATCATGAAGGTGTGCCCGGTCTTGGACTCCATCAGGAAGTCGAAGAGCGGCGTGAAGTACAGCCCGTACAGGCTCGCGATGAACATCGGAAGCGTGAACGCCGGATGCGTGACCACCCGCATATAGCGGCTGTGCAGCACCTTGAGGAGCAGCTCCCGCGGCCCCTTACGGCCCCGGCCCGCGACCGGCAGGGCGCGCAGCGCCAGCGTCATCGGCGCCCCGAGCAGCAGCAGGATCGGCGACAGCATGCTGATCACCATGTGCTGCACCATGTGCACGCTGAACATCACCATGCCGTAGTCGTTCAGCTTGGTGCACATCACCAGCGCGATGCTCAGCACGCCGAGTACGAACGCCACCGTACGGCCGGCCTGCCAGGCGTCCCCGCGCCGCACCAGCCGCGCCACACCCCAGCCGTAGAGCCCCAGCGCCACCAGGGAGCTAATGAGGAAGAAGGGGTCCAACGACAGTTCCAGACCCCGTGCCAGCGTGAACGGCGGCAGATCCATCATCATGCCGTGTCCGCTGTGATCCGCCATCCGCTCGCTCCTGATTCGTACCGGTTGTCCGAACCAGAGTAGAACCGCCCCGGTCCGCGACTGCGGGCGGGGGCGGTTCTGAACAGCAGTACTGGCCAGTGCTACTGACCAGCGGAACCGCTACGAGCTGAGGGTCACAGCACGCACTCGGCCTCGGCGTAGCGCTCGTCGGGCACCGTCTTGAGGGTTTCCACCGCCTCGGCGAGCGGGGCCATCACGATGTCGGTGCCTTGCAGGGCCGTCATCTTGCCGAACTCGCCGCGGTGTACCGCCTCCACCGCGTGCCAGCCGAAGCGGGTGGCGAGTACCCGGTCGTACGCGGTCGGGGTGCCGCCGCGCTGCACATGGCCGAGGATCACCGGGCGGGCCTCCTTGCCGAGCCGCTGCTCCAGCTGGAGGGAGAGCTCCCGGGCGATGCCCTGGAACCGCTCGTGCCCGTAGATGTCCTTGCCGCCCTCGTCGTACTCCATGGTGCCCGGGCGCGGCTTGGCGCCCTCGGCGACGACGACGATCGCGAACTTCTTGCCCTGCGCGAAACGCGCGCCGACCCGCTCGGCCAGCTCCGTGATGTCGAAGGGGCGCTCCGGCACGACGATGGCGTGCGCACCGGCGGCCATGCCCGAGTTCAGCGCGATCCACCCGGTGTGGCGGCCCATGACCTCGACGATCAGCACCCGCTGGTGCGACTCGGCGGTGGTCTTCAGCCGGTCCAGCGCCTCGGTGGCCACGCCGACGGCGGTGTCGAAGCCGAAGGTCACGTCGGTGACCGCGATGTCGTTGTCGATCGTCTTCGGCACGCCGACGATGGGCAGACCGCCGTCCGACAGCAGCCGGGCCGCCTTGAGGGTGCCTTCGCCGCCGATCGGGATGACCGCGTCGAGCTCCAGCTCCTCGAGGTGGTTCTTGGCCACCTCGACGCCGTTACGCAGCTGCGCGGGCTGCACCCGCGAGGAGCCCAGGATCGTGCCACCGCGGGCCAGGATGCCGCTCACGGCCTCCAGGTCCAGCTTGCGGTAGTCGCACTCCAGCAGGCCCTTCCACCCGTCGTGGAAGCCGATGACCTCGTCACCGTGGTCGACCACGGCGCGATGCACGACCGAACGGATGACAGCGTTCAGTCCGGGGCAGTCGCCGCCGGAGGTGAGGACACCAATACGCATGGCCCAAGAACCTTTGCAACGTGGGCGGGAGACCGGACCACGCCGTCCGGCAAAGACCCCGTCACCCTACTAGTGCGAAGTGACGGGGCCGAATCAGTCCCATCTGCCGGACCTTGGAGAAGCCTACGAACGACAGCGTCAGGCGGGCTGCGTCGCCGCGGCGATCCGCTCGTCGCGCAGCGCCTCGTACCACCGGTCGTCGGCCGGGGGCAGGGCGTTCACGTCCAGGGCCAGCTTCAGCAGCAGGTCCGCGATCTGCGGATTGCGGGCGAGCACCGGACCGTGCATGTACGTCCCGAACACCGCGTCGTTGTACGCGCCTTCGGTGCCGTCCCCGGTGCCGTTGCCCTGTCCCAGACGTACCCGGGCGAGCGGCCGCGCCGACGGGCCGAGGTGCGTGATGCCCTGGTGGTTCTCGAAGCCCGTGAGCTGGGGCAGGCCCAGCGGGCCGTCGATGTCGCCCAGGACGTCACCGACGCACCGCGCGCCCTCGCCACGGGTGGACACCACGTCGAGGAGGCCGAGGCCCGGCTCCCGCTCACCAAGGTCGTTGATGAACTCGTGACCGAGGATCTGGTAGCCCGCGCAGACCGAGAAGACGATCGCGCCGTTGCCCGCCGCGCGGTTCAGGCCGCCGTCCCGGCGCAGCCGCTCGGCCGCGAGCCGCTGCGGCCGGTCCTCACCGCCACCGATCAGGTAGATGTCGCCGGACGTCGGCACCGGCTGGTCGCTGCGCACGTCGTAGCGCTCGACCTGAAGGCCCCGCTGCCGGGCCCGGCGTTCCACGACCAGGACGTTGCCCTGGTCGCCGTACGTGCTCAGCAGGTCGGGGTAGACCCACACCACACGCAGGCTGTTGTCACTCATGCTGATCCGTCCTTACGAGGTGTGGCGGGGGCTAGTTGCCGACGCGGCGGCGCAGGTCCTGGAACGCGGTGTAGTTGGCGATGACCTCGATCCGTCCGGGCGGGGCCAGCTGCACCGCCTCGTCGACCGTCTCACAGACCCGGAAGTCCAGGCCCGCGACCTCCAGGCGGACGGCGAGGTCCAGCTTGCGGTCGCCGATGACGAAGATCGGGTGCCCGGCGAGCCGGGTGTAGTCGACGTCCCACAGCCACGAGGTGTCGGTGCCGTCGGCGCCACGCGCGTTCACCGACAGCAGCACCGGGGACGGCGGCGGGTCGATCAGCGAGAACGTCTCCAGCCAGCCCGCGGGGTTCTTCGCGAGCAGCAGTCGCAGGTCACGGCCCTGGAACTGCACCACGTCGTACCGGCCGGCCACCGCCTGCACCTGGTACATCCGCTCCAGCGCCACCTGCGGCGGCACCCCGAACACCGCGGCGACCGCGGCGGAGCTGGCGGCGTTGGCCTTGTTCGCCCGGCCCGGGAGCTGGAGGTGGATCGGCCACGCCGAGCCGTGCGGGTCCAGGACGTGGTCGCCGCTGAGCGCCCAGCTCGGCGCGGGACGGCGGAAACCGCACTCGCCGCAGAACCAGTCGTCGCCGGGGCGCTGCATCACACCGCCGCACGACGGGCAGGACCAGGCGTCGTCCTTCCACTCCTGGCCCGCCGCGACCCACACCACGTTCGGCGACGAGGACGCCGCCCACACCACCAGCGGGTCATCGGCGTTGGCGATGATGACGGCCTTGGAGCCCGACAGGCCCTCCCGCCAGCGCTCGGCGAGCATCCGGGTCTCACCGGCCCGGTCGAGCTGGTCGCGGGAGAGGTTCAGCAGCGCGATCGCCTTGGGCGCCACATCGCGCGCGACGCCCGCGAGGTACTTCTCGTCGACCTCGATCACACCGAACTTGGCGTCCGAGCCACCGGCCAGCGCCGAGGTGATCCCGGCGGGCATGTTCGCGCCCAGCGCGTTCGACACCACCGGGCCCGCCGCGCCGAGCGCCTCGGCGATCAGCCGGGTCGTGGTGGTCTTGCCGTTCGTCGCGGAGACCAGGATCACGTCGAGGTGCTGGGCGAGGCGCCCGAGCAGCTCCGGGTCCAGCTTGAGGGCTACCCGGCCGCCGATCACCGATCCGCTGCCGCGGCCCGCGGCCCGCGATACGGCAGCGGCCGCCTTGCCCGCCGTCACGGCCAGCTTGGCCCGCGGCGACAGCGGGTCCGTGTTCCCTGACATCGTCCTAGATCCTCCTTGCATACGGCGCTGTGCCGGTACCTGGCCCCCCAGCCCCCGACCACTGGTCCGGCCTCAGCCTATCGAGGTCCGGGCCGGGCCCCGAACCACGCCACCGGGTAAGGGCCGGTGGCAGGGCGCCGCGTGGGCGGAACGTACCCTTGCGTCCATGCGACAGGGTTCCATCCCGGGCAGCTCCGGGCGCGTACGGCCGATGACTCTGCTCGGCGATCCGGTGCTGCACGCCCCGTGCGCGGAGGTGACCGACTTCGGCCCCTCGCTGGCCCGGCTGATCGAGGACCTGTACGCCACGATGTACGCGGCCCCGGGCGTCGGCCTGGCCGCGAACCAGATCGGCGTCGCCCAGCGCGTGTTCGTGTACGACTGCCCCGACGACGAGGACCGTCGCCACGTCGGACACCTGGTGAATCCGCGCCTGGTCGAAGCGGACGGGGTGACCGTACGCGGTCCCGAGGGCTGTCTTTCGCTGCCGGGGCTCGAGGCGGGCACCGAACGCTTCGACCACGCCCTGGTGGAGGGCGTCGACCTGCACGGTGAGCCGGTACGGGTCGAGGGAACCGGGTTCTTCGCCCGCTGCCTGCAGCACGAGTGCGACCATCTGGACGGCCTGATCTACGCCGACCGGCTCACCGGCTGGCGCCGCGGCCGCGTGCTGCGCGCCGCCCGCCGGGCCCCCTGGAACCGGTAGTCCCGCGGCTGGTGGTTTCGCGGCCGGTAGTTCCGCGGCCGGTGGTTCCGCGGCCGGTGGTTCCGCACGCTGCGTGGCTCTGGCTCTCAGACCGGCCAGTCGCTCAGAACCCAGGCCCGCCCAGGCGGTCACCGGCCGCGGCCAGCCGCCCCCAGAGCAGATCCGCCAGACTCCGTACCAACTCGGCACGGGAACAGGGCCGTTCGCCGAGCCACCAGTCGCCCGCCGCGTGCATCATCCCGACGATGCCGTGCCCCCAGACGCGCGCCAACTGCGCGCTGTCAGGGCCGAGGTCGACCCGCTCGGCGATGACGTCGGCGAGTTCCTCGCCGAGCCTGCGCAGTACCGGCGCGGAGTGCAGTCCGACGTCGAAGCCCTGCTCGCCCTGGGTCCCGGTCTCGGCCGGGTGCATCAGGAAGCGGTAGACCTGCGGCCGCGCCTCGATCGCGGCGAGATAGGTGTCCAGGGTCGCCTCGACCCGTTCCCGGCGCTCGGCGGGCGCGTCGAGCGCGGCACGCAGGGCGCCAAGGAGCGCGTCGGTGTGCCGCTTGGCGAGCGCGGTGTACAGCCCGCCCTTGTCGCCGAAGTGCCGGTAAAGGATCGGCTTGGTGATCCCGGCCTCGGCGGCGATGGCGTTCATCGAGGCGCCGGGCCCGTCCCGGAGCACCACTCGGTCGGCGGCCTCCAGCAACTCGCGCCGCCTGCGCTCGGCCGACCGTTCCTGGTCGGTGTGCTGCGTGGTCGTCTCCATGGTGGTTCTCCCCGCCCGTGTGATTCCGTGACGCAACGCGCAACGTAACACTCTCCCTCGCTGTCTCCTCGAACGAGCGGCCGGGAGTTGACAGCTGCTACTTGCGAGTAACAGACTCAAGTTACCGTAAGTAACAAGGTGCTGGAGGGGACATGGCTGAGTTCACCATGGAGCTGAGCGACGAGCAGAAGGAGGTCCGGGACTGGCTCCACGGCTTCGCCGCCGAGGTGATCCGCCCCGCGGCCGCCGAGTGGGACGAGCGTGAGGAGACCCCCTGGCCCGTCATCCAGGAGGCGGCCAAGGTCGGGATCTACTCCCTCGACTTCTATGCCCAGCAGTTCTTCGACCCGACCGGGCTCGGCATCCCGATGGCCATGGAGGAGCTCTTCTGGGGCGACGCGGGCATCGCCCTGTCGATCGTCGGTACCGGGCTGGCGGCGGTCGGTGTCCTGGCCAACGGCACCGAGGAGCAGATCGGCACCTGGATACCCCAGATGTACGGGGACGTGGACGACGTGAAGGTCGCCGCCTTCTGCTCGTCCGAGCCGGACGCCGGGTCCGATGTCGCCGCGATGCGCACCCGCGCCGTATACGACGAGGTCAAGGGCGAGTGGGTGCTGAACGGCACCAAGACCTGGGCGACCAACGGCGGCATCGCGGGTGTCCACGTCGTCGTGGCCGTCGTCGACCCCGAGCTCGGCTCCAAGGGCCACGCCTCCTTCATCGTCCCGCCCGCGACACCCGGCCTGTCCCAGGGGCAGAAGTTCAAGAAGCACGGCATCCGCGCCTCGCACACCGCCGAGGTCGTCCTGGAAGACGTCCGGGTGCCCGGCCACTGCCTGCTCGGCGGCAAGGACAAGCTTGACGAGCGCCTGGCCCGCGCCAGGGAGCGCGCCAAGACCGGCGGTGAGCGCGTCAAGAACGCCGCGATGGCCACCTTCGAGGCCTCCCGCCCGGCGGTCGGAGCGATGGCGGTGGGCACCGCGCGGGCCGCGTACGAGGAGGCCCTGGAGTACGCGAAGACGCGGACCCAGTTCGGCCGCCCGATCATCGACAACCAGGGCGTCGCCTTCCAGCTGGCCGACATGCGTACGCAGATCGACGCGGCCCGGCTGCTGGTGTGGCGCGCCTCCTGGATGGCGACCACCGGCAAGAAGTTCACCTCGGCCGAGGGTTCCATGTCCAAGCTCTACGCCAGTGAGACCGCCAAGAAGGTCACCGCTCAGGCCGTCCAGATCCTCGGCGGCAACGGCTTCACACGCGAGTACCCGGTCGAGCGGATGCACCGGGACGCGGCGATCTACACGATCTTCGAGGGCACCAGCGAGATCCAGCGCCTGGTGATCGCGCGCACGCTGTCGGGCATGCCGATCCGCTGACATCGCCACACAATGGGGACAAGTCCTGACATAAGGAGATGTCTGCCGATGTCGAAGCGAGGCAACAAGCGGCGCGCCCGCAAGAAGAAGAGCGCCAACCACGGCAAGCGCCCCAACACCTGAGCGCGGCACACAGCGGCCGGTCCCCTGCCCACCCGGGCGGGGGACCGGCCGCTGTGAGGTCCGCGTCCCGCGCCCGCCCCCGCCCCGCACGCCGCCGCACTCCGGTGCGCCGCCTCGGCTGACTTCCCAGGTCCGGCCGCCGTGACTACTGTGAGCCGTCGACCAACGCGACGGGCATCAGGAAGCCGGTGAGAAACCGGCACGGTCCCGCCACTGTGACCGGGGAGCGAACCCCACAGACGACCACGGCCGCCAGGCTGGAAGGTTGGGGTGAGTGACGATCCGGGAGTCAGGACACTGACCTGTCGCGGACACCATCCACGGGGCGTGGACCCCAGGAGGCGTGCATGCGCGCTGCCGCGCAGTCCAAGGCGGCAGTCGCGTTCGGGTGCTCGGCGTGCGCCGCTCACGGTCCTCGGGGCCGTGTGCTGGCCGTACGCCGCCGTCCCGGGTGCCGTTCCCCTGGCGGGCCGTACCCCGGACGCGAGAGGAACCCCGGATGCCCGAACGCGCCGTGCCGAGTGAGCATGTCTCGCGTCGCCGACTCCTGGGAGGCGCGCTCGCCGCGGCCACCCTGCCCCTGCTCGCCACCGCCTGCGGACGCGCCGCACCAGCGGACACCGGCAAGGGACTCACCGCCACCGACCTGACCGGAAAGACCGTCGAACTGCCGCGCCCCGCACGCCGGGTCGTCACCATCCCGCTGCCCGCCGCGTCCATGGTGGTCGCCGTGAACGGCGGCCCCGAGGCGCTCGCCGGGATGAACGCCGCCTCCCGCACCGCCATCGAGGGCAGCTTCCTGGGCACGGCCTACCCGGAGTTGCTCAAGGTCCCCACTGATGTGGCGGCGGCCGAGTTCGCCCCCAACGTGGAGAGCGTCCTCGCCCTGAATCCGGACGTGGTGATCCAGTGGGGCGACCGTGGGCCAGGCATCGTCGAACCCCTGCGCAAGGCGGGCCTGAAGGTCGCCGAGCTCACCTACGGCACCCAACGCGACCTGGAGTCCGCCCTCACTCTGTACGGCGAACTCCTCGGCAAACAGGACCGCGCCGCACGCATCCGCCGCGACATGCGCGGACAGCTCAAGCGCCTGCGCGCCGAACTGCCCCGCCGCGACGGCGCCCGGCCGTCCGTGCTCTACCTGCGTGGAGCCGCCGACGGACTCCACGTCGGCGGCAAGGACTCGTACAACCACTTCGTCACCGAACTCGTCGGCGGCCGCAACCCCGCCGAAGCGATCAAGGACGAGCAAGCCACCATCGACGTCGAACAACTCCTCACGTGGAACCCCGACATCGTCCTGCTCGGCAACTTCGGCCCCGCCACCCCCAAGGACCTGTACGACGATCCCGCACTCCGCACCCTGCGCGCGGTGCGCGAACGCCGCGTCTACAAGGTGCCACTCGGCGGCTACCGCTGGGACCCGCCCAGCCAGGAGTCGCCCCTCATGTGGCAGTGGCTCGCCGGTCTGGTGCACGGCACCGGAGCGCCCGGCCTGCGGGCCGAAGTCGCCTCGCAGTACGCGTTCCTGTACGGCACCAAGCCCACCCGCGCCCAACTGGACACCATCCTCCAGCTGCGCACCAACAGCGCCTCCCGGGACTATGCCGACTTCGGCCACTGAGCGCGCCCGGGCGCGCGACCAGGCCCCGGCCCCCACACTGGCCATCGGCCGCCGACGCCAGCGCTCAGCCCTGATCGGACTGCCGCTCGCGGTGCTGCTCGTCGGCGTCATCGCCCTCGCCATCGGCCGCTACACCGTCGGCTTCGACCAGGTCCTGCGGATACTCATCGGCCAGTTGCTGCCGATCGAGCGGACCTGGACGGACACCGAGGAGGCCGCCGTACTCCAGGTGCGGCTGCCACGCGTCCTGCTGGCCATGTTGGTCGGCGCGGGCCTCGCGGTCTGCGGCGCGGCACTCCAGGCCGTCTTCGGTAACCCGATCGTCAGCCCGCAGATCCTCGGCGTGTCCTCCGGCGCGTCCTTCGGCGGGGCCCTCGCGATCGTGCTCGGCCTCGGCTCGGCCGCCCTGGTGCTCGGCTCGTTCGGCTTCGGACTGCTCGCCCTGGTGGCGGTGTTCGCCACCAGCCGGGTACGCGGGCCCGCGCCGCCGCTGACGATCGTCCTGTCCGGCATCGTCGTCGGGGCGTTCTTCGCGGCCCTGGTGTCCCTGCTGACGTATCTCGCCGACCCGTACGGCGAGTTGCAGTCCATCGTGTTCTGGCTCCTGGGCAGTCTGGCCACGGCCACCTACGGCAAGGTCGCGGTGGCCGCGGTGCCGGTCCTGCTGGGCGGGGCCCTGATCTGCGCGCTGCGCTGGCGGATCAACGTCCTGTCACTCGGCGACGAGGACGCCATGACGCTCGGGCTGCGCCCGGGGCGGCTGCGCTGGCTGCTGCTCACCGCGGTGGCCGCCGTCGTCGCCGGGGCGGTCGCGGTGAGCGGAGTCATCGGCTGGGTGGGGCTCGTGGTGCCGCACCTGGCCCGCCTGTGGGTCGGCCCCGACCACCGGGTGCTCATCCCGGTGAGCCTGGGCCTGGGCGCCGCGTACCTCACCGCCATCGACACGCTGACCCGCAACCTGGGTGTGGCCGAGATCCCGCTCGGCGTGCTCACCGCCCTGGTCGGAGCGCCGGTCTTCCTGCTGCTCCTGCACCGTAGCCGCCGGGGGATGTGGTCCGATGCTTGAGCTCGACGGCCTCGGCTTCACCCACGACGGGAGCGACTGGCTCTTCCGCGGCGTCTCGCACCGGCTCACGCCGGGCGGCATCCTCACCGTGCTCGGGCCTAACGGCCGCGGCAAGACCACTCTGTTGCGCTGTATGGTCGGCCTCGCGACGCCCACCGAGGGGCGGATACGCGCCGACGGCGCGATCGGCTTCGTCCCGCAGAGCCACCGCACGCCCTTCGCTTACACGGCCCTGGACATGGTGCTGATGGGCCGAGCCCGGCACCTGCGGCCGCTGGCCACACCCGGCCGCCGCGACACCGAACGAGCCCACGCCGCCCTGGAACGCGTCGGGCTCGACCACCTGGCTCACCGCGACTACCCACAGCTCAGCGGCGGAGAACGCCAACTGGTGCTGATCGCCCGGGCGATCGCCTCCGAAAGCCCGGTACTGGTCCTGGACGAGCCCGCGTCCGCGCTGGACCTCCGCAACCAGGGACGGGTGCTGCATCTGCTGCGCGGCCTGGCGGACGAGGGCCGGAGCATCGTCTTGACCACCCATCACCCCGACCACGCCATGGAGATCGCCGACACCGCGATGCTGATGTTCGGCGGCACCGACGTACGCGTCGGACCAGCCGACGCCCTGCTGACCGACCACACCGTCGGCGCCCTCTACGGCGTCCGCGCGCACGCCCTCGTCCTCGACGACTCCGACGACCCGGGCAGCCCGCCGCGCCGTGTCATCGTCACCCGCTACGACCAGGAGCCGCCCTCATGAGCCCCATACCCACACCCACGCCCACGCGCGGCCACGAAGCCCACCTCGCCTGCACCGTGCGGCCCTGGGCACAGTTCCCCCTCGCCCGCGCCCTGCGCGGCATCCGCACCGCCGGATACGACGCCGTCGCCCTCCCCGTGCACGGCGTCACCGAAGTGATCACCCCCGACACCCCGGCCACCCGCGCCGCCGAGGTCGCCGCGCTCATCCGCGACCACGGGCTGCGGCTGCTCGTCCTCAGCCACGCCGCCGACCTGGACGGCCCCGACGAGCGGGCGCTGGACGCGCTGCGCCGCCAGATCGACCACTGCGCCCGCCTGGGCGTCACCACCCTGGTCGACATGGGATGCCCCGAACTCACCCACGGCGACCGCTACCTACGGCTCATGGCGGCCGCCGCCCCGTCCGCCGCCGCCCACGGCGTGACCATCGCCGTCAAGCCGCACGGCGGCCTGACCCGCAGTGCCGCCGACACCCTGTCCGTCGTCCAACGCGTCGGCCACGAAGCCTTCCAGGCCTGTTGGGACCCCGGCAACCTGGTGCACTACGGCGGCAAGCCGCCCGCCGACGGGCTGGCCGAACTCGCCCCGTACATCGCCGCGGTGGGCGCCCGCGACCACCCCGTCCGCGGCAGTAACCGGGCCACCGCCACCGGAGGCATGCCACCGGCGATCACCCCAGGCGACGGCATCGTGGACTTCACCTCCCTCTACCGCACGCTGCGCGCCCATGGCTTCACCGGGCCCAGCGCCGTGGAGAGCGTCACCCGTCTGGGTACGGTCGAAGAACTCGACTCCGAGGCGGAACGCGCCCGCCACCACCTCCGCGACGCGCTCGCGGGCCGCCCACCGGCCGGGCGGTCGCGGCCCGCGCCCGCGATCCCCGCCGACCGGTCCTGTTCCCTGATCGCCCGCACCGCGGCCGAGGACCCGATCGGCACCGCGCGCCCCTTCGACCGCTTCCTGATGCTCGAACTCCCGCTGCCCTGGCCCCCCGGCATGGGCACCCCGGTATGGGAGACCGACCGGGTCCCCGCACCACTGCGGGCCGCCCTGCGTACCGCCACCCGCCGCACCACCGAACGCGGCCTGACCATGAAGACGTTCGCCGCCGCACCCGACCCGGACTACTCCACGCCCTGGCAGATGCGCATCATCCGCTTCGACCGCGCCCCGGGCCCCGCCGCCCCCCTCACCCGCATCGAACACCACCTGCCCGCCGACCGCGCCCCGGCGCTGATCGACGCCCTCTTCACCGAGGACCCCGCCGCGCTCGCGCCCTTCTCCGCGCACCGCGACCGGACCGCCCACCGTGACCTGGTCGTCTGCACCCACGCCTCGGTCGACGCCTGCTGTGGCACCCTCGGCTACCCGTTCTACCAGCGGCTCCGCGCGGCCCACGGCAGCGGCGGGGCGGTACGGGTATGGCGTATCAGCAGCTTCGGCGGCCACCGCTTCGCGCCCACCCTGGTCGACTTCCCCGAAGGCCGGTACTGGGGCAACCTCACGCCCGACCGCATGGCGCGGCTGGTCGACCGCACCGGCGACCCGGCCGACCTGATGGACCTCTACCGCGGCTGGTGCTGCCTGCCCGACCCCGGCGAGCAGGTCATCGAGCGCGCGCTCTTCCGCCACTACGGCTGGGACTGGACCGCCCACCGGCTGACCCTTCACCGGGAGGCCGCCACCGACCCTGCCACCGACCCCGCCACCAGCCGCGCCGTGAGCGCGTACGACGCCACGGTCCACGACCCTCGCTCCGGAGCCACCCACCGTCACAGCGCCGAGCTCCACCACCTCGGCCCCCGGCCGGTCCTGATCGGTTGCGACCGCACCGCGGGAGAGATCCAGCGCTACACCGCCACCCTCTCGGACCTCCCGGACCACTCAGACGTCGACGGCTGAGCCAGGGGCCCTGGCCTGGCGGGTTCCGGGCGGGCTCGACCTGGCCGATTCCCGGGCATATCGTGGTAGTGACGGGCGCCTCGGACGACAAGGGGTCGTCATGCTCGAAGAGCTGCTCACAGTAGGTCTGACGGCCGCGACAGCCGGTGCGGTGTATGTGGCTGCGGCGGCCCGCGTGGTGAAACAGTACGAGCGGGGTCTGGTCTTCCGCCTCGGACGCCTCAAGGAGCACATCAGGCCGCCCGGATTCACCATGATCGTCCCGGCCATCGACCGGATGGTCAAGGTCAATCTGCAGATCGTGACGCTGCCGGTGCCCGCGCAGGAGGGCATCACCCGGGACAACGTCACGGTCCGGGTGGACGCCGTCGTCTACTTCAAGGTGGTGGACCCGGCCAGCGCGATCGTGCGCGTCGAGGACTACCGGTTCGCGGTCGCGCAGATGGCGCAGACCTCGTTGCGTTCCATCATCGGCAAGAGCGAGCTCGATGACCTGCTGTCCAACCGCGAGAAGCTCAACCAAGGCCTGGAGCTGATGATCGACAGCCCAGCGCTCGAGTGGGGCGTGACCATCGACCGGGTCGAGATCAAGGACGTCTCGCTGCCGGAGACGATGAAGCGCTCGATGGCCCGGCAGGCCGAGGCCAATCGCGAGCGCCGCGCCCGCGTGATCAACGCCGACGCCGAACTCCAGGCGTCCAAGAAACTCGCCGAGGCCGCCCACCAGATGTCCCGAGAACCGGCGGCGCTCCAACTGCGCCTGCTGCAGACCGTCGTGGCCGTCGCCGCCGAGAAGAACTCCACCCTGGTCCTGCCCTTCCCCGTCGAGCTGCTGCGCTTCCTGGAACGCTCCCACAACCCGGATTACCCGCTCAGTCCAGATGAGGATGAGGACGGGGCCCCTGCCGAGGTGCCGGATCTCGCGGAGCCGCTCCTGGAGGCCCCGGACGCCCCGGAGGCCGCGAAGCTGGAGGAGGGCCTGAAGGTCGAGGGAGACCTGGAGCTTGAACAGGCCCTGGATGCTGAGCAACCCCCGGCACCCGATGAGCCGCCAGCGCCCCCGGCACCCGAGGAGCCCCCGAACCCCCGGGCTCCCGGTGACACTTAGCAGCATCCCGGCCCCATGACTGAGGGGCCCGTACGGAATCCGTACGGGCCCCTCAGTCATGGGGTCAGGCGGTCAGTGAGAGGTCACTCGGCGGCGCCGCCGTAGCTCTTCTCCATCTCGTCCAGGATCATGCCCGCGCCCGTGTAGCCGATGCCGAGCATCCACAGGTTGTCGTCGACCTTGTAGGTCTTCTTGTTCTTCACCGCGTCCAGCTTCTTCCACAGCGGACCACCGGTGGTCTGGGTCTCCTTGGCCTTCTTCGGGTCCCCGTAGGTCGAGTAGAAGACGACGTCGGCGTTGGCCTTGTCGATCTGCTCGGGGCTGACGTCGAGCGAGAAGCCGTCGGTGTCCTGGTTCGCCGGACGGCCGACCTGAAGGTCCTTCAGGATGGAGCCGACGAACGTGTCGTTGAGGTAGAGGCGGGTGTCCGCGCCCTCGATGAAGCGGACGAAGCCGACCTTGGTCTTCTTCGCCTCGGCCGGTCCGCCGAGCGCGTCGGTCAGCCGCTTGATGTGCGCCTCGTAGTCGGAAACGACCTTCTTGGCCTCGTTCTTCTGGCCGAGCGCGTCGGCGTGCAGGTCGAAGTTCTTGCGCCAGGTCGGGCCGGTGGTCTCGGAGAAGACGGTCGGGGCAATGGCCGACAGCGACTTGTAGTGCTTCTCGTAGCGGACCTTGCTGCCGAGGATCAGGTCCGGCTTCAGCGCGTTGATCGCCTCGAGGTTCGGCTCGCCGATCACGCCGATCGGCTTGATGCCCTTGAGCTTGTCCTCGGGAAGGTACGTGGAGAAGGGCGCCTCCTCCACGACGGTGGAGGCCCCGACCGGAGTGACACCAAGGGTGACGGCCGAGTCGAGCGCGTCGGTGTCGAGCACGACGACACGCTTGGGGCTGTCCGGGACCTTAACGTCCCCCATGGCGTCCCGCACGGTGTGCGTGGCGGCGTCGCTCGTCTTGTCCTTGTTGTCCTTGGAGGACTTGCTGGACGTGTCGCTGTCGCCCCCGCCACAGGCGGTGAGGGTGACGGCGGCAGCGGCGGCGAGAGCGACGAACGTCGCGGACCGGGTGCGGGAACTGGACATCTAGGGAAAGACCTCTCCTGGCGGTGGCCCGAATTTCACCCCGGACCGTAAGTAAGGTGAGGCTAACCTTGACGTGCGCTGGGGGCAAGTGAGGTGTGGCCCAGTGGAATGGCGGGGCTGGCGTGGTGTCGGGACGCGTGGGGGAGCGGCCGGGGCAACGTGGCGCGTTCCCGGCGTTGTTGCTTGCGCGGCGGGCCCGCGCGACTGGACGATACGCCCGCCGACACCGGCGTCCCGCCCGGGGCGCTGGCCGTAGCGGCGCAGCGCAAGAGGGGTACCGTATGCCCGACATCGCCCACTGGTGGGCGCGGCTCACCGCCACCCAGGCGCCGGGCGCGGTGATCCTGATTCGCCTCTACGCCGGGGCGGTGTTCCTGTCCGAGGGCATCCAGAAGTTCCTGTATCCCGACCGGCTCGGCACCGGCCGTTTCGACCTGGCCGGTATCCCCGCCCCTGGCTTCTTCGCGCCGCTCGACGGGGTCCTGGAGATCGCCTGTGGCCTGCTGCTCCTGGCCGGTCTGCTGACCCGTGTGGCCGCCGCCGTAATGGTCGTCAACATGATCGGTGCGCTGGCCATCACCAAGCTGCCCATCCTGTGGGGCGACGCGCCGCTGTTCGCCGACGCGAGCGGTTGGTGGGACTTCGCCCATGCCTCGCGTACCGACGTCGCCCAACTGTGCGGCGGTCTCTTCCTGCTCACGGTCGGGGCTGGCCCGCACTCGCTCGACGCGCGCCTCGCCCGCCACGCCGGGCTCGAAGCGGCCACGCGCCCCTGACGTGGGGCCGGTTGGGTGGAGGTGAGCCGGTCAGGACAGGAGGGGCCCGTCAGGAGGGCCAGTCAGGAGAGCGTACGGATAATCTCCCGTACCCGGACGGCGACGCTCTCGGGCAGCGGTGCGTAGTGGATGGAGGGAAGGAGCTTCTGCCCCTCCTCGCCCGCCGTGTAACTGAGGAACGACTTCAGCGCGGGCAGCGTCATGGGATCGTTGCCCCGGTCGCAGACGATCTCGTACGCGACCAGCGCGATCGGGTAGGCACCGTCGGCGCTCGTGCCGTAGTCCAGCTTGAGGCTCAAGTCCTTTCCCTCGCCCACCACTTCGGCCGCCGCGATACCGACCGATGCGGTCTCCGGGCTGGCCTCGACCGGCTCGGCGGCGCCGGTGTCGATCCGTACCGTGGGAATCTTCCCGGCCTCGGCGAAGGACAACTCGAAGTAGCCGAGGGACCCGGGGGTCGACTTCACCTCGGCCACCACACCGTCGGAACCGTTGCCCGAATGGCCGCCCCTGGCCTGCCACGCCTTGTCCGCGGCGTACGGCCACTCCCGTGGTGCCGCCTCGGCGAGGTAGGCGTTGAGGTTCTGCGTCGTGCCCGACTCGTCGGAGCGGTGAACCGCCCGGATCTCGCTGCCGGGCAGCTCGGCACCGGGGTTCAGCTTCCGAATCGCCGGGTCGTCCCACCGCGTGATCCGGGAGTCGTAGATTTTCGCCAGCGTCGGGGCATCCAGGACCAGATCGGACACGTCCGGCAGGTTGTAGCCGATGGCCACCGGACCGCCCACCATGGGCAGGTCAATGGCCCGGCCACCGGGACAGACCTTCCTGGACCACTCCACATCGTCCGGCTTCAACGCGCCGTCAGTGCCCCCGAACGCCGTGGCACCCCGCAGGAACTGGGCCACCCCGGCCCCTGACCCGATCGGACGGTACGCGATCCGCACCCCCGGACACGCCCGCTGGTACTCCTTGATCCAGTGCTTCACCGCGTTCTGCTGGGCGGTAGACCCCGATCCGGCCACTCTGCCGCTCTCGGCGCACTCGATCCGCGCTGGAGCCGGAGCCGACTGCCGGGCGTCAACGCGGCCTTCGGGGGCATCGCGCACCTCGCGGGAGAACAGCAGCACACCCCCGATCGCCAGTGTCGCCGCGGTCGCGCCCGCGGCCATGGGCAGGACGAAGGAGCGGGACTTCCGTCGATGCTGCACCTTGATTCCCCATCTGATGGTCTGCTCAAGGGATTCAGATGATCGACGACGCGGGTCGCCTCAGGGCGAACCCCGGACGAACACCGGGCGTCAGCCTCGCCGTACGGGAGTGAACTCCGTGGCCAGCAGCATGCGCTGAAGCTCACGGGCCGCACGCGGCGGGGCCACATCGCTGCGGTGGGCCAGGGCGATAGTGCGGTGCAGCCCGGGTTCCGCCAGCGGCGTGACCCGCAGTCCGTGCCCCGCGCGGGTGGCGACCATATGCGGGACCACAGCGACCCCGAGCCCGGCGCGTACGAAGCCCAGTACCGCGTCCAGTTCGCCGCCCTCCACGGCGAAGTCCGGCTCGAACCCGGCCGCGCGGCAGGCCGTGACCGTCAGCTCCCGCAGGTCGTAGCCGTGCCGGAACATCACAAGACGCTCGCCCGCCAGCGCGGAGATCTCCAGCGGTGTGGCACCGCCGCCCGGCGCGGGCACCTGCGGCGCCGACACCACCACCAGGTCCTCGCGCAGCAGTGGGACAGCGCTCAACGCGGGTGCCGGGCTGGGCAGCGGCAGCGCGATGAGGGCCAGGTCCAGCGCGCCGCGGGCGAGATGGCGGACCAGATCGTGCGAGCCACCCTCATTGATCAGCAGCCGGATGCCTGGATGGAGGTCGTGGAAGGCGCGCAGTACGTCCGGCAGCAGTCCGGTGCACAGGCTGGGCGTGGCGCCCAGCCGCACCCGGCCGCGGCGCAGCTGCGCCACCTCGGCGACCTCCTGGCGCGCGGTGTCCGTGTCGGCGAGGATGCGCCGGGCCAGCGGCAGCAGGGTCTGACCCGCGTCGGTGAGGGTGATGTTGCCCCGAGCGCGACTGAACAGATCCGTGCCCAGCTCCCGCTCCAGCGCCCGGATCTGCTGCGACAGCGAGGGCTGGGCGACATGCATCCGCTCGGCGGCGCGGGTGAAGTGCCGGGTCTCGGCGACGGCCACGAAGTAGCGAAGCTGCTGGAACTGCATACCGCCACTCTAGCCCCGTCAATAGGTTCAGCCTATGGATTTAAGCCAGACTATGTCTTGGACCTCTGAGGGCGGGCGCCCCTAGCGTCTCCTCTATGGCTCTGGGAACGCGGACGGACCGACGGCCGTCCATGGCGCGCATCATCTGGGACTCGTCCGTCGGCAAGAAGACCGTGATGGCCGTCAGCGGACTGGTCATGCTGCTCTATCTGGTCGCCCACATGCTGGGCAACCTCAAGATCTTCTTCGGGGCCGACGAGTTCAACGGCTACGCCCACTGGCTGCGCACCCTCGGCGAGCCCGCCCTGCACTACGAGTGGGCGCTGTGGGGCGTACGCGTGGGGCTGCTGGCCGCCGTCGTCCTGCACGCGGTGTCCGCGTACCAGCTCAGTCGGCGCGACATCAAGGCGCGCCCCAGCACGTACGTCCACAAGCGGCTCCGCACCAGCTACGCGACCCGCACCATGCGCTGGGGCGGCGTCATCCTCGGCCTGTTCATCGTGTGGCACCTGCTGGACCTCACCACCCTGACCGTCAACGAGAACGCCCAGCCAGGCCACCCGTACGAGAACGTCCTCGCCACCTTCGGCACCTGGTACGGCAACGCCATCTACCTCGTCGCAGTGCTCGCCCTCGGATTCCACATCCGGCACGGCTTCTGGAGCGCCGCCCAGACCCTCGGCGTGGGCAGCGCCACCCGTGACCGCGCCCTCAAGGCGGCGGCGACCGCCCTGGCGCTCGCGCTGACCGTGGGATTCGCCTCCGTACCCGTAGCCGTCATGACCGGATGGGTGAGCTGACATGGCCCCTGACCTCACGCACACCTCCTCGTACACCTCGTACGCCACCGGCGAGCCGATCGCCGACACCAAGGCCCCCACCGGACCGATCGCGCAGCGCTGGGACACCCGCCGCTTCGAGGCGAAGCTGGTCAACCCGGCCAACCGGCGCGGGCACACCGTGATCGTGGTCGGCACCGGGCTCGCGGGCGGCGCCGCCGGCGCCACCCTGGCCGAACAGGGCTACCACGTCGTGCAGTTCTGCTACCAGGACTCGCCCCGCCGCGCCCACTCGATCGCCGCCCAGGGCGGCATCAACGCCGCCAAGAACTACCGCAACGACGGCGACTCCGTGCACCGCCTCTTCTACGACACCGTCAAGGGCGGCGACTTCCGGGCCCGCGAGTCCAACGTCCACCGCCTGGCGCAGATCTCCGTCGAGATCATCGACCAGTGCGTGGCCCAGGGCGTGCCCTTCGCCCGCGAGTACGGCGGCCTGCTGGACACCCGCTCCTTCGGCGGCGTCCAGGTCTCGCGTACCTTCTACGCGCGCGGCCAGACCGGCCAGCAACTGCTCCTCGGCGCCTACCAGGCCCTGTCCCGGCAGATCGCGGCCGGAAACGTCGAGATGCGTCCCCGTACCGAGATGCTCGATCTGATCGTCGTGGACGGCGCCGCGCGCGGCATCGTCGCCCGCGACCTGATCACGGGACGGATCGAAACTCACTTCGCGGACGCCGTCGTCCTGGCCACCGGCGGCTACGGCAACGTCTTCTACCTGTCGACCAACGCCATGAACTCCAACGCCACCGCCGTCTGGCGGGCCCACCGGCGCGGCGCCCACTTCGCCAACCCCTGCTTCACCCAGATCCACCCCACCTGCATTCCGCGCACCGGCGACCACCAGTCCAAGCTGACCCTGATGAGCGAGTCGCTGCGCAACGACGGCCGGATCTGGGTCCCCAAAGCGCAGGGCGACACCCGCCCGCCGGACGAGATCCCCGAGGCCGAACGCGACTACTACCTGGAGCGGATCTACCCCGCCTTCGGCAACCTGGTGCCGCGCGACATCGCGTCCCGCGCCGCGAAGAACGTCTGCGACGAGGGCAGGGGAGTGGGCCCCGGCGGCCAGGGCGTCTACCTCGACTTCGCCGACGCCATCACGCGCATGGGCCGCGCCAAGGTCGAGGAGAAGTACGGCAACCTCTTCGATATGTACGAGCGGATCACCGCCGAGAACCCGTACGAGGTGCCGATGCGGATCTACCCCGCCGTGCACTACACGATGGGCGGCCTCTGGGTCGACTACGACCTGCAGACCACCATCCCCGGGCTGTTCGCGATCGGCGAGGCCAACTTCTCCGACCACGGCGCCAACCGCCTCGGCGCCTCCGCGCTGATGCAGGGCCTCGCCGACGGCTACTTCGTGCTGCCCGCCACCATCAACGACTACCTGGCCCGCCACCCGCACACCGCCCCCGCCGACAGCCTGGACGCCGACCACCCCGCCGTACACGAGGCCCTCACCGCCACCCGGGACCGCCTGGCCCGCCTGCTGGCCGTCGACGGCGACCGCACCCCGGACTCCTTCCACCGCGAACTGGGCGAACTGATGTGGGAGTTCTGCGGTATGGCCCGCACCGACACCGGACTCCGCAAGGCCCTGGAACGCATCCCGCAGCTCCGCGACGAGTTCTGGCGCCGCATCAAGGTCCCCGGCACCGGCGAGGAGCTCAATCAGTCCCTGGAGAAGGCCAATCGCGTCGTCGACTACCTGGAGCTCGCCGAGCTGATGTGCCTGGACGCCCTGCACCGGGCCGAGTCCTGCGGCGGCCACTTCCGTGAGGAGTCGCAGACCCCCGACGGCGAGGCAGCCCGCCAGGACGACACCTTCTCCTACGCCGCGGCCTGGGAGTTCACCGCAACCGGCGAGGCCCCCGTCCTGCACAAGGAACACCTCGACTTCGCCTACGTCCACCCCACTCAGCGGAGCTACGCATGAGGCTCACCCTGCGCGTCTGGCGCCAGCGCCACACCGACGCCGACGGCACGATGTCCACGTACGAGGTGGACGGCATCTCCCCGGACATGTCCTTCCTGGAAATGCTCGACACCCTCAACGAGGACCTCATCCTGCGCGGCGAGGACCCCGTCGCCTTCGACCACGACTGCCGCGAAGGCATCTGCGGCGCCTGCTCGTTGGTCATCAACGGCGACGCCCACGGCCCCGAACGCACCACCACCTGCCAGCTCCACATGCGGTCCTTCAAGGACGGCGACACCATCGACATCGAACCCTGGCGCGCCGCGGCCTTCCCCGTGGTCAAGGACCTGGTGGTGGACCGCTCGTCCTTCGACCGCATCATCCAGGCGGGCGGCTACATCAGCGTCCCCACCGGGTCCGCCCCCGAGGCACACGCGACGCCGGTCCCCAAGCCGGACGCCGACTTCGCCTTCGAGCACGCCGAGTGCATCGGATGCGGCGCCTGCGTGGCGGCCTGCCCCAACGGCTCCGCGATGCTCTTCACCTCGGCGAAGGTCAACCACCTCAATGTCCTGCCCCAGGGCGCACCCGAGCGCGAGACCCGGGTCCTGGACATGGTGGGCCAGATGGACGCGGAGGGCTTTGGCGGCTGCACCCTCGCGGGCGAGTGCGCCACGGCGTGCCCCAAGGGCATCCCGCTGCCGTCGATCGCGGCCATGAACCGCGAGTGGCTACGGGCCACCCGCCACAGCCGCCGCGGATGAACCCCGGTCCACCGCAAGTATTCCGAACGCCTGGGCTCGGACGCAAATGCGTCCGAGCCCAGGCGTTTGTGTAGCACTTTCTCGCTGGGCGGGAGAGCGGAAATCGGGGGCTTTCTCGCCCCGCGAGAAAGCAATGCAATTTCTTGACAACCTCTCGTCCCGGCGCCACATAATTCTTGCACCGACGGCGAACAGGGGAATGTCTTGACCTGTACTGCGACATCCTGTCCGAACGCGGGAGCCCGACCAACGCCGCCCACCTGGGAACTTGAGGCCGAGCGGGTCGCCCTGCTGTCCGAACGGGAGGCTGAGGTGTTCGAGCTGCTCGGTGAGGGCAGTTCGAACCGCGCTATAGCCAGGCGCCTCAATGTGACCGAGCGCACTGTCAAGTTCCATATGGCCCGTGTGCTGAGTAAATTGTGTGTTGAATCGAGGTTGCAGGCAGGTCTCGTCGCGCACGTTCATCGACACCTGTACCAAGGGACAGTCCCCCATCGCAGAATCTCGGCATAGCGTATTCACGTGAACGGCCCGAGATTCGGCTCTGTGTTTACGGAAATGACACGGTGACAGAGGGAGCGCCTTATGAAGCAGCCACTCAACCCGATCGACGAAGTCTTCCTCTCCCAGGGCCGTGACCCCGGCCCGATCCTGGGCCAGTTCATACGGTTCCGCGGGAACCCGCCGTCACTGGACGTGCTCCACAAGCACCTGGCGGACCGGCTGCCCGACCTCTCCCGGCTGACTCACCGGCCGGTGACCGACCAGGGGCGGATGTTCCGCACTCCCAGCCCGGACTTCGACCTCCGTGACCACCTGGCGGAGCGGGAGCTCCCCGCCGGGACCTCGCTGGACGAGGCGCTCACCGCCGTGGTGCGCCACCCGCTCCCCAGGGACGGCCCGCCTTGGTCCCTGGAGCTGGTCCACGGATACGAGACCGGGGAGTACGCCGTGTGCTACCGCGTCCACCACGCACTGGAGGACGGGCTGGGCGCTGTCCATGTCGTCGCCACGCTGTTCGGAGACGGTCCGCAGACCGTCTCCGCCCGAAAGGGCGAGCAGCCGATCGGACCCTTTCCCTCGTGCGAGCGGGGTGGACCGCTCTTCCCCGCTGGCGCCTCGGAGTTACTGCGCGGCACGCTGAGCGTGAGTACGTTGCTGGCGCGCGGGCTGCTGCCCGTACGGCCCTGGCCCAGGGCGCCCCGGCCCGATGCCGCGCAGCTGGCCACCTGCAGTGTGAGCGCGACCCGGCAGGAACTGGGCACGCTGGGACGGAAGTTCGGCGGCACGGTCAATGACGCGTTCTTGATGGCGCTGCGTGGTGCGCTGGCCGACTGGAGCACGGAAGGGAAAGCCCGGGACATCCGTTCGGTGTTCCAGGCCTCGCCCGTCCCGGTCCGGATGCCGCTGAGCACCCGGGACGTAGGTGAGGGTGAGGCCGTCGGCAACCATCTCGCCACCGCGGTCGTCACCCTCCCGGCCCGCGAAGCCACCTCGGCGCTGGCCTTCGGGCAACTCGTCGAAAACACCCACCGGATGCGCTCCAACGGTCTGCGCCCCGCCAGCCGGGTGCTGGTCAGACTCCTGCCGTCCGCCGTGACCCGGTGGACGGTGCGGCGGCTGCTCAATCCGCGCGCCGCACCGCTCTACGCCTCCAGCTACACCCTGCCGAACTCCCTTTCCCTGCACGGTGATCCGGTCGTGGACGTGGTCCCGCTCGGAGTGCTCCTGCCGGGTAACGCCCTTTCCGTGACCTTGTTGTCCTGCGGATCGCGGGTCCGGGTGAGCTTCCTCTACGACCGAAGGGTCCCTGGCGCGGAACGGCTGGCCGTTCTCTGGCGCGGAGCCCTGGACGAGCTACTCCTGCTCTAGAGCCTGTCGTTCGGTCGTCCCGTCCACACCCTTTGGAGGAACTTCATGCCCAGCCGGTCCAGTTCCCGCGGACACCCGGTATGGACGCTGGTCGTGACCGGCCTCGCGGTCTTCATGGCAGCCCTGGACAACCTCGTCGTCATCACGGCGCTGCCCGCCATCCAGGAATCCCTCAACACCAGCCTGCAGGACCTGGAATGGACGGTGAACTCCTACACCCTGTTCTTCGCGGTCTTCCTCATGGCGGGCGCGGCGGCCGGTGACCGTTTCGGCAGGCGCCGGATGTTCGTGGTGGGACTCGTGGTGTTCACTGGCGCCTCGGCCGCGTGCGCACTGTCCGACAGCTCACAGCAGCTGATCGTCGCCCGCGCGGTACAGGGGCTCGGCGCGGCCATGGTCATGCCGCTGACCCTGACACTGCTCACGGTCGCGGTGCCGCCTCGCCGCCGAGGCATCGCGCTCGGTATCTGGGGCGCGTTGAGCGGACTCGCCGTGGCGCTGGGCCCGCTGATCGGCGGAGCCGTCGTGGAGAAGATCTCCTGGGAGTGGATCTTCTGGGTCAATGTGCCGATCGGCGTCGTCGTCCTGCTGCTGAGCCTGTGGAAGCTGGCCGAGAGCAAGCACCCCGACAGCGCACTCGACCCGGTCGGCACGCTCCTTGGATGCGTCGGCATGTTCGGCGTGGTCTTCGCCCTCGTACGGACCACGGAACACGGCTGGACCAGCGGCGCGGTGCTCAGTCCCCTGGTCGGCGGGGTGGTGGGACTCGTGGCCTTCGTCGGCTGGGAGATCCGTACGCGCCGTCCGATGCTGCCGATGCGGCTGTTCCGCAACCGCGCGTTCAGCGCCGTCAACGCCGCCAGCCTGCTGATGTTCGCCGCCATGTTCGGACTGGTGTTCCTGCTGACCCAGTTCATGCAGCTGATCCAGGGATTCAGCCCGCTGGAGGCCGGGGTCAGGATGCTGCCGTGGACGGCGATGCCCGTAGTGGTCGCTCCGCTCGCCGCCCTGTTGACCCCGAGGTTCGGCAACCGGGTGGTGGTGGCCGCCGGCCTCCTCTTCGAGGCCGTGGGGCTCGGCTGGCTCGCCGCGGTGGCCAGCGTGGACACCCAGTACGTGGACCAGATTCCCGGCTTGGTGCTGGGCGGCGTGGGGCTCGGACTGTTCTTCGCTCCGGTGGCCGAGATGGCGATGGCGGTTGTCGCCCCGGCCGACCAGGGCATCGTGTCCGGGGCGAACAACACCTTCCGGGAACTCGGCGGCGTACTCGGTGTGGCGGTCCTGACATCGGTGTTCACCGCACAGGGCGGCTACGCCTCCCCGCAGCAGTTCGTGGACGGCCTGGTCCCCGCCTCCTGGCTCGGCGCCGCGCTCGCCGCTCTCGGCTGCCTCGCGATCCTCGCCGCACCACGGCGGTCAAAGGAACCCCGCGCCGTCACGGTCGAACACGCGATCCCGGACACCGAGTCCGTCGCCCAGGACAGCACGCTGCAGCGATCGCACCGCTGAACACGTCACGGAACATCCATCAGATCGTCCAGGGAGGCGATATGTACGACGCGATCGTCGTGGGCGCACGGATCAGCGGTGCTGCCACAGCGATGCTGCTGTCGAAGGCGGGATATCGAGTCCTGCTGCTCGACCGGGCCGTATTCCCGGGTGGCAAGGCGGCGGCGACCAACCTGCTCCATCCACCAGGCATCCTCCGGCTCAAACGCTGGGGGCTGCTCGATCAGATGGCGGCCACGGGCTGTCCGCCGATCCGGGAGTACGGTCTGCGGAGCGGGCCGGTGGAACTCATGGCCGAACTGCCCGTCGTCGACGGCGTGGGTGAGGCCTACTCCCCAGAGCGCGGCAAGCTGGACCAGATCCTGCTCGACGCGGCCGTCAAGGCCGGTGCGGAACTGCGCGAGGGTGTCTCGGTCCGCGAGTTGATCACCGAAGACGGCACCGTCACCGGCGTACGAGGGGAGGCCGAGGGCCGCACTCCGGTCGTCGAGCACGCCCGTGTCGTCGTGGGCGCGGACGGCTCCAACTCCACGCTGGCCCGCCTGCTCGGGGCCGAGAAGTACGACTCCCACCCCGTACTCAACAAGAGCCACTGGTCCTACTGGGAAGGACTGCCGCACGACGGCCGCGTACGCACCTATCGCCACGCGCACCAGCACGCGTTCACCTGGCCGACCCACGACGGCCTGACCATCGTGGGGGTGGCGCTGCCCGTACGCGACTTCAAGGCGTCGAGCGACGAGGACCGCGACCGTACCGTGATCTCCGCGTTCGCCAAGGTCGACCCGGAACGGGCCCAGCTCCTGCGGGAGACCAAGCGCGTCGACCGCTGGATGACGGGATCGGTCCCCAACTTCCTGCGCCGTTCCCACGGGCCGGGCTGGGCCCTGGTCGGAGACGCGGGATACACCCGGGACCCGATCACCGCGGCCGGGATCACCGACGCGCTGCGCGGGGCCGAACTGCTCGCGGAGTGCATCGATACGGGTCTGGCCGGGCGCACCCCGCTGCCCGAGGCGCTGGCGCGCTACGGCCGACGGCGCGATGCCCTGGTCACCGGCCACTTCCGCTACACGCGTGAGCACGCGACCATCGCCAACCACACACGCGAGGAGCTCGCATTCATCCGGGCCATGACCCGCAGCCCTACGCACGGTCGTGACATGGTCGGCATGTTCGCCACGATGATCGACCCCGCGCAGTTCTACGCCCCGGCCAGCATCCACGCACTGCTGCGCTACATGGAGCCGGGGACCGACCCCGGGTGGAAGCTGCGCATGGTGCGGTCACTCATCCATGGAGCCCCCCGGCGCATTCCAGGGGCGACCCGGCTCGCTGATCAGCTGATCGCCAAGAACCTCGGCCCCATGGGCGAGTACCTGGTCTGACCGGCCGTCCACACCCCCTTCCCTCACTCATCCCCCTCCCTTCACTCATCCCGCTTCACGACGGAGGCATCATCATGTCCGGAAACACTTCCGCACAGCTGAACACCGCATTTCTCTTCCCCGGCCAAGGCGGATTCGACGGCGACGCGCTCCGCGCGGCGCAGGCGAACTACCCGCAGGTCCGCGAGATCTTCGAGCGGGTCGACGCGGAGACCATGAACCTCTTCTCGCGGCGAATAACCGACGCGCTCTTCGGCCCGGGCGAGGCCGCCGACCTGCGGGAACTACTCGACGGCGACCCGTGGGTCTCGCAGGTGGCCATCTACGGGGCGGGCCTCGCCGCCTACGAGGTCTTGGCCGCCCGGGGCGTACGGCCCGATGTCCTCGCCGGGCACAGCCTCGGTGAGATCACCGCGCTGGTAGCCGCGGGCGCCTTCTCGATCGAGGACGGCGTACGCATCGTCGTGCAGCGCGTGGAGGTCATTCAGCGGCAGAACGGCATCGACGGCCGCATGGTAGCCCTGTCCGCCGGCGCGGGCCGGGCCCGGCGCCTCCTGGACCTGCTGGACGACCCACTGCTCGCGGTCGCCACCGAGAACCACGACGAGCAGACCGTGGTCAGCGGCCCGAGCAAGGTCCTGGACCGGGTGGTGGCCATCGCCGGAGAGCTGGGCATCGGTACCATCGAGATCGACGCGCCCTTCCCCTTCCACACCCCGGCGCTGGCGTCCGCCGCTCCTGAATTCGCCGAGTACGTAAGGAAGCTGGACCAGCTTCCGCTGCTGCTCCCGGTGTACTCGCCGATTCTCCAGCGGTACTACGAGCCCGACGACGCGCTGGCCGACCTGCTGGCGGAGCACTTCGTCAAGCCGGTCCGTTTCGCCACCGCCGTCCGTCACCTCCAGGACGAGGGCGTCACCACCTTTGTGGAGGTGGGCGGTCGTGCGGCGCTGTCCAAGCTGGTCACCCGCCTGACCAAGGAGGCGGAGGTGCGCTCCCTCGCCACACTCGCCGTCGGCGGAGACGGGCAGCTCGCGCTCGACGCCACCCTGGAGACCCTGCGGGGCGCGGACCCGACTCCCAACCTCGCGGCACTGCTGGCTCCCTCCGTGCCGGTGCGCGTGTTCGAGGCGTACTGGAACGAACACGGCGCGGCAGTCGTCCGGCGCATCGCCGACGACCTCGCGGCCTTCCAGCCGGAGACAGCCGCCACCGGCGCTGAGCCGCGACAAGAGGCGTCCCCGGCCAGCGCGGAGGGAGCCTCGGCGGCCCCGGACCGTGCCGCGGTCTTCGCCGAGCTCCGGACCCTGTACGCGGGGGCCTTGGAGTACCCGGAGGAGGTCTTCGAGGACGGCGTGCAGTTGGAGGCCGAGCTCGGCGTCGACTCCGTCAAGCAGGTCGAACTGCTCTCCCGGGTCTCCAAGCACTACGGGCTGCCGCCGCGCACGTCGGGTTTCCGGCTCGCGGACCACAGCACGCTGGGCCGGATCGCCGACTTCGTGCTCGCGGAGCTGGCCGGTCAGAGCTCCGTCACGGCGGGCTGAAAACGTCCCGTCGGCTCCTGACCGGTTCCCCGCTCCCGTAGCAGCAGAAGGGCACACGCTCCATGAAAGACCTCACAGGCAAGGTGGCGCTGGTCACCGGCGGGTCGAAAGGGATTGGCAAGGCCATCGCGCGCGAACTCGCCGCGAGAGGCGCCCACATCGTCCTCAACTACTTTCACTCGCACGACCAGGCCAAGCGGACGCGTGACGAACTGGTCGCGGAAGGCTACCGGATCGATCTCGTGCGAGCGTCGGTTGCCAGGCAGGAGCAGGTCGACCGCATGTTCGCGGAGGTCGACCGGCTGCATGGCAGGCTCGACATTCTCGTCAACAGCGCCGCCGACGGCGCGCTGCTCCCGCTCGAAGAGATCAATGACGACCACCTGAACAAGGCGCTGGAAACCAACTACAAGGGCGGGCTGCGCTGCGCGCGCGCCGCCGCGCTGCTCATGGCCAAGGGCGGCGGCGGCTCGATCGTCACCGTTTCCGCACTCGGTAGCTCACAGATGGTGATGGCGAACTACTTGGCCTGCGCCCCCGCGAAGGCCGCGGCCGAGGCGGCCTCCCGGTATCTGGCCGTGGAACTGGCGCCGTTGGGTATCCGGGTCAACACGGCGTCCGCGGCCATGCTGGACAGCGAGGTGGCGGACAAATTCCCTCGAGCCCCGGAGATGCAGGAGGTCATCGCGCGGGCCACCCCCTTCGGACGGCTCGGCAGGCCCGAGGAGTTCGCCACCGTCGTGGCGTTCCTGGCGTCGGACGACGCGCGCTGGATCACCGGCCAGGTGATCCTCGCCGACGGTGGCCTCACGCTCGGCGCGGCTCTGCTGTCGCCCCCACAAGCCGAGGCGGCTCCCGTGCCGGAGGCCATACCGGAGGCCGCACCGGAGCTCGATCCGGCCCCCCGGCCTGTCGCCGACGCGGACCACGAGCCGGAGGCCGAGCAGGAGTTCGGCGACGATCCCATCGCCGTCGTGGGCATGGGGCTCGCCGTCGGGGGTGCCAACAGCCCGGAGGAGTTCTGGAACCTCCGCATGTCGGGTGAGGAGCTCTTCACCAAGGTCCCCCAGGACCGCTGGCACCACGAGAACTTCCACTCAGCCGACGTGACGGCCGAGGACAAGGCCTACGCCGATCACTGTGTGTTCATCACCGACTTCGAGCCAGTCGACGGCGCCCTCGACGGTATGGACGGCGGTGCCGACGAGCAGGAGCTGACCACCAAGTGGTTACGGCACAGCCTGGTGCAGGCGCTCGACGGGGTCCGTTACGAGGCCACTGACGCCTGTTCCTTCGTGGTCGGCTACACCCCGGACGGCAGCCAGCACCTGGAGGAGGCCGGGGTCCTCGGCAGCCTCACCCGGCTGACGCACGGGATCGTTGACGAACTCGACCTGCCCGCAGGGGCGCGCGACGAACTGAGCGAGGGCATCGACGCGGCGCTCAGCCGCCGGTACTGGCGCGGTGGCACGACCCCGTCGCGCTTCCTGCCCCACCGCGTGGGCGAGTTGGCGATGGAGGGAATCCTCCCCCCATCCACCGAGCTGCACATGGTCGACACCGCCTGCTCCTCCTCGCTGTACGCCATCGACATCGCGGCCAAGGGCCTGCTGATGGGCAAGCAGGACATCGCCGTCTGCGGCGGGGCCTTCGCCCTGGCGCCACGCGGCACCGTGCTCTTCTCGAAGCTCCAGGGGCTCTCCAAGACCGGGCGCGTGCATGCCCTGGACGAGGCCGCCGACGGGGTGGTCTTCGCCGACGGCGCGGCGCTCGTCGTACTCAAACGCCTGAGCAAGGCGCGCGCGGACGGTGACCGCGTGCTCGGCCTGCTGCGCGCGTTCGGGTCCTCGTCCGACGGCAAGGGCAAGGCGATCTACGCCCCGAACTCCGAAGGCCAGGCCCTCGCGGTACAGCGCGCCCTGGAGGGCGGCGACGTCGACGGCGGCGATGTGCGGTGGATCAACGCGCATGCGACGGGCACGCCGGCCGGTGACCTCGCCGAGTTCACCACCCTGCGCGAGTACTTCGGAACGGACGCGACGACCGCCGTCACATCCAACAAGTCCCTGATCGGACACACCGGTTGGGCCGCGGGTGTCGTCTCGCTCATCGAGAACCTGATGGGCCTCCAGCAGCAGACGATCCCCGGGCAGTACCGATTCACCCACGCCCGTGAGGACTTCCGGCTGGCGGAGACCGGCCTGGAGATCCCCGCGGAGGCGGCGCGGTGGCCCCAGCCCACCGACGACCGGCGGAGGCTCGCGGCCGTGTCCGGCTTCGGCTTCGGCGGTACCAACGCCCACCTCATCGTCGGCGAGGACGTCGGCGAGAACGCAGCCGAGGCCGCACGGCGCCGGGACCGGATGATCCCGGCCACCAGGAAGCCGGACGCCGACAGCCGCGTCGCCATCGTCGGCTGGTCCTCCCACCTGCCGGGCATGACGGGCGACGACGAGGTGTCGCGCTGGCTCGCCGACGGACAGCAGCCGCTGGACACCTTCGGGGACACCTACCCCTCGCCTCCGTTCAACGAGGTCCGGCTGCCGCCCAAGACGATCCGCGCACTGGACCGCTGCCAGCTCATGATCCTGCGGTGCGCCCACCGACTCCGGGACCAGCTACCCGAGTTCTGGGACGCGCAGGCCGCGAAGACCGGCGTCTTCGTTGGCCACATGGGCCCGACCAGGGCAGCCATGCTGTACGCGAACCGGTGCTACCTGGACGACGCCGGGCAGGCGCTCGCCGACTCGCCGCTGGCGGACTCGGCTGAAGCGGCGAAGGTGCTGGACCGGCTGCGCGAGCAGGTCCGGGCGGTGATCCCGGCCTCCAATGAGGACGCGTTTCCGGGCCAGATGCCCAACATCATCTCCGCGCGGGTCGCGAACTACTTCGACCTCCACGGCCCGAACATGACCATGGACTCCGGCTTCGCCTCCGCCCTTTCGTCGATCACCTCAGCCAGCCGTTACCTCCGCACCGGCGAGCTGGACTTCGCGCTCGCGGGCGGCATCAACGGCAACAGCCTCCCGGAGTACCGGGCGCTGATCGGCGACCTGCTCCCAGAAAAGGAAAGCGAACTGGCCGAGGGCGCCGTCCTGTTCGCCCTGACCACCGAGGAGCACGCCCGGAACGCGGGTCTTCCCGTCCTCGCCTACGTTGACGAGCCGCTTGACGGCCGGGCCGCGCGGGCCGAGCCCGGCACCGCGCCTGAGCTCCCCACCGTGCCGTACGGAGCCCCCGCGTACGCCCGGTACCTGGGCGCGGCTGGCGGGCTCGCTGTCCTCAAGGCCCTGCACGGGCCGTCGGGCACGGTGGAGGTCCGCCGCGACGAGAGCGGGGAGTCCTCCGGCGTACGACTCCGCCTGACCGTCGCACCACAGGGGCGCGGGAACCAGACGTCCGACACCGCCGTGACCGGCAAGCTGCCCGAGAGCTTCGTCTCGCCAACCCACACCGGCGACGGGACGCCGCTGACCGTACGCCGCCAGGTCCCGGCCCTGGAGGACGTCCCGCTCCGGCGGGTACGGGACGCGGAGCCCTTCTTGCCGGACGGAGCCGTCGTCGTCACAGACGCCCCCGGCCTGCTCCGACAAGTAGCGGACCAGGACGCTGAGCTGACCGTCATTTCCACGGTGGCCCTCACCGATCCCCGCCCCGGCTGGCACCACGTGGAGCGAGTGACCCCGCAGACGGTCGCCGCGGCACTGGCGGGTAGCGGCCGGCCAGTCAGGCACCTGAGGGTGTTCAGCGATCTGGGCCGCACCGCACCGCCCGGGCGGCCGCTCACGGAGGGCGCGGCGCCCCTGCTCGCCCTGCACGACGCCGTGTTCCTGGCTGTACAGAACCTGCACGAATCCCTGTCGACCTCGGCCTCCTCCCTGGTCATGCTCTTCCTCGACGCGGTGCCCGGCGGCGTCCCGCACCCGTTCTCCGGCCTCTTCACGGGCCTGCTCAAGAGCGCGGGCCATGAACTCACCGGCAGCACCAGCTTCGGCCTGCTGACCTCGGGCAACGACCCGGCCGACGCCGTACGGCTGGTGGCGGAGGAGAGCCGGGCGCACCGGGATTTCCCGGTGGTCGTGGACGCCGACGGCGTGCGGAGGACGTACCGGCTGCGGGAGGAGCCCAACGTCCTGGACACGGCGTCCGGTGCGGTACTGGACCGGGACTCGGTGGTCGTCGTCGCGGGCGGCGCCCGTGGCATCACCGCCGAGGTACTCAAGGCGGTCGCCAGGCACTTCGGCCCGCGGATCTACGTGTTCGGCAGCAACGCACTCGACAGCTATCCGGCCTCCGTATTCGCCGGGAGCGACGAGGAGTTCGCGGCGGGCCGGGCGGCGTACATCTCAGCCGAACGCGCCAAGGACGGCGACGGCCGGACGGTCGCGGACATCAGCAAGGCCTTCGACCGGCTGCTCAACGCCCGCGCGGCCCGGCAGAACCTCGACGCGATGGCCGAGCACAGCGGAGCCGGCCGGGTGACGTATCTGACCTGCGACATGCGGGACGGCGCGGCAGTGGAGAAGGCCATCGGCCAAGTCCTCGACGAACAGGGGCGGATCGACCTGCTCGTCAACGCGGCCGGGCTCCAGCGCTCGGCGCTCATCCGGGACAAGGACTTCGGGGAGTTCACCGCCATCCGCGACCTCAAGGTCGAGTCCTACCTCCATCTGAAGCACGCGCTGCGCGCCGCCCCGCCCCGGCTGTGGTGTAACTTCGGCTCGCTGCTCGGCTACTTCGGACAGCTCGGCGAGTCCGACTACGCCTCCGCCAACGACTTCCTGGGCACCGCGGCGACCCATGCGGCAGCCACATCACGGCAGGACGAGTTCACCATCGGCTGGACCCTGTGGGCCAGTGTGGGGATGGGCGCCGACGAGCTGACGAAGGCGTACTACGAACGGGCCGGTTCCTACAGCAGCATGCCGGTCCACGAGGGCGTGCACCACTTCGTCCAGGAACTGCACGCACCCGTGCGGCGGCCCTCGCTCGTCCACCTTGGGGACGCCGAGCGCGCCACGGTCGAGGACTTCTACCCCGGCTACCTGGCCTCGGCCTCCGAGAGCGGCGGTGGCTTCTTCCTGCGCCGCACGATCGAGTCCGACAGCGATCACGCGGTCTTCGAGTGCCCCTTCGACCTGAACACCGACGCCTATCTGGAGCACCACACGGTACGCGGCGAGCCGACCCTGCCCGGGACGTTCGTCACCGAGCTGGCCGCCGAGGCCGCGCGGCACCTGGTCCCGGGCAAGCACGTCATCGCCTTCGAGGACCTGCGCTTCGAGCACTTCCTGCGCGTCTACCGCGACCTGCGGACGGGCCCCAAGCGGCTGACCGCCCAACGCGTCGACGCACCCGGTGACACGAGCGTCGTCGACGTGCGGATCACCGAGGACGTGGTGTCCCCGACAGGTGTCGTGCTGATCCGGGACCGGGTGCACTTCACGGTCCGGGTGCTGCTCGCCGATGCCTTCCCCGCGGCCCCGCGCTGGGAGGCCTGGGACACCGCCGACGACATCCCCGTCCCCGACCCGTACCACCAGAAGGGTTCCCCGGTGAAGCTGACGGGTCCCTTCGTCTCCACCAGCGACACCCGTATCCACCCCAAGGGCAAACGCGCCCGCTATGCCCTTCGGCTCCCGGCGGACGACCCGGCGTTCTCGCGCTTCACCGTCCCGAGCATCCTGCTGGACGGCCTGGCCAGGGTCGGGGTCCTGGAGCTGGTCGACGACCACCTCATTCCCGTCGCCGCTCCGCTGTCGATCAGGCGCATCGACCTGTACGAGGAGACGAACGACCAGGTCCTGTCGGCGGGGCGGGACCATATCGAGCTCTACGCGACACCGCCCGGCTTCGACCTGGCGTCCGACCGGGTCGACAACCGGTTCGTGGCCACCCGCGCCGACGGCCGGATGCTGCTGCAGATGAAGGACATGCGGGCGACCTTGATCGGTTACGTCGACGCCAGGACCGGGGAGGCCATCGCCGCCGAACGCGACTGAGCGCCACCGAAACAGGACTGACAGAGAACCGAGGAAGAAAGGAGTCAGCCCATGTTGTCCGTACGGGAAGAGCGGCGGGCGCCGCACGCACCCGTTGGCGTGCCGGGACCCACGTCCCCTGACGGCGCTGTCCAGCCGGTGACGCGTATGGAGTGGCAGCTCACCAGCCTGCCGGAGAGCCCGGCCGACCCCGCGCGGCTGGCCGGGATGCGGGTCCTGCTGCTGGGCGGCGGCCCGAGTGACGCCGCCGCCGTGGAGCGGGAGTTGAGCGCGCGCGGAGCGCGGGTACGCCGGCACGAGGCCGCTGGCGGGGCATCCGCCCTGCCGGGCGACGGCGCGGTGGACGCGATCGTCGACCTCACGCTGGGCCCTGCCTCCACGGGCGCGTCCCCAGCCGACGGACTGGCGGACGCGTGGAGTGGCCCCCTGCTGAGGACGGTCGCGGCGCTACGGGAGCAGTACGAGGACTGGGCGTCGGAGACCTCGGCGCAGCGGCTGTTCTACCTGGCCGTGACCTATCTGGGCGGCGGGATGGGCCAGCACCCGCACGACGACCTGGCGCAACCGCTGGGCGGCGTCTGGGCAGGGCTCGCCAAGACGCTCCACCGCGAACTGCCCAACTGCAACGCGCGCGTGGTGGACACCGGCCGCGCGTCGGCGCACGAACTGCCCGGGATCATCGCGGCGGAGCTGGGGCGCCCGGGCGAGCTGGAGGTCGGCTACCGGGACGGACGGCGACTGACGCTCACGCCGGTCGCCATGCCCGTGGGGGAACCGACCGTCACTCTCGGCCCCGACGACTGTGTGCTGATTTCCGGCGGCGGGCGCGGCATCGGCTGGGAGCTGGCCCGCACGCTCGCCAGAACGTACGGCACGCGGGTCGTGGTGACGGGAAGGGAGCCCTTTCCGGCACCGGACGAGCCCTGGTTCGGCGTGGATGAGGCCGGACTCAAGGCGTACGAGAAGGAGCTGTGGGCCCAGCGTCGTCAGGGGCGGCCGCTGGCCGACATCCGGCGGGACATCGCACGACACCGCCGCCTGTGGGAGCTGGCCGCCAACATCAGCGGCGCGCGGGCAGACGGACTACGGGTCGATTACGCCCGGTGCGACTTCACCGACCGGGAGCAGGTGCGCGCCCTGCTGGACAGGGAAGGCCCCGGGCTGACCGGTGTGGTGCACAACGCGGGCGTGGACATCGCGGCCCGGCTGCCCAAGAAGTCGGACGACGACATCCTGCGCACCGTCCACACCAAGATCGGCGGCTTCGTCCATCTCCTGGAGGAACTGCGGGGCCACGATCTCAAGTTCTTCTGCAACGTGGGCTCCCTCACCGGGAGGCTCGGTGGGATGGTCGGCCAGCTGGAGTACGCGGCGGCGAACGAGGGCCTGGCGCGCCTGGGCCACTGGGCGGGCCGCCAGGTCGGCTTCCCCGTCATGACGCTTGCCTGGCCGACCTGGGACCGCATCGGCCTGATCGCCAACTTCTCGGCCACGCTGCGTTACATGGCTGCCCTTGATGTGACCGACGGCCTCGCGAAGTGGCAGGGCGAGCTCCTTGCCGGAACTGAGGGCGAGGTCACGTTCGTCGGGCCGCTGGGCGGGGCGATGAGCCCCGGCCAGGCCACCGACTACCCGGTCGTACCCGATCTGCCCGGATTCACTGGCACGTACCCGAGGATCTTCCACCTCGGCGAGGTCGCCGAGTTCCGGCCGCACACCCGGCTGGTCTCACGGGTGACCTTCGATCCCGAAACGGCCCCCGTCCTGCGGGACTTCCTGGTGGACGGCGTGCCGACGGTACCGGTGAGCGTGCTGCTCGAGAGCGCGGTACGGGGGGCGGAGTGGGTCGTTCCGGAGGACTATCCGGTGCTGCGCGTCGCCTGCCTGGAGGAGGTGGTCGTACCGCTGGAGCTGATGCGTCTCGACGCTGGCACGCTCTGGGAGCGGGAGGTGCGCGGCGCGCACCAGGGGGACACCTGGGTGGCCGAGGTCCGCTTTCGGCGACCGGGCGACGGTGCCGGCGGGACGGAGCCGGAGGCCAGCCTGCGGATCGTCTACGAACCCGGGGGCATCCGCTCGCCCTCCCTGCCCCGGCCCGATGTGGTGCGGACGACGACCTGGCGCTCGGGGCCCCCGCTGCTGGAGTGGCGGTCCTCGGTGGTGCCGGCGGCGGTCTGGTCCCAGGAGCCGGACGGCCGCCGGGTCGCCGAGGTGCCGCCGTGCGCGCCCAACGACCTGTGGGCCACGCACTATGTACCGCGCACGGCGCTCTCTTTCTCCGTACTGGAGAACGTGGTGCGGGCATGCGCCAGGCTCGGGGAATCCCTCTCCGTCGCCGTCGATCCACTGGTAATAGGGCGCATTGTGGTCCATTCGCAGGAGTGCGGGAATTCTCATGTCGAGGGAGATCCCGCACTGGGTGTCTGGAAGGCGAGAAGTGTGCCATCGGGACTTCCCGTGATGACGATTTCAGGCCTTCGGGGACCCATCGGAATCGATTGACCGAATCCTTTCGAGCAGTCGTTTCGTGACGAAGACGTGACGAAGAGAAGATGTCGAGAGATATGGGAGAGTGTTGATATGTCGGACCTGCTGAAGAACAAGGCCGTGCTGGAGCGCTATTACGAGGAGTGCCTCAACAAGGGGAACCTCGACGTCATCTACGAGGGTGCGGGTGACGGGCACATCAGCCACGGCACCGCCCCCAACGGCAAGGAGGGCGTGGAGCACCTGAAGGAGTGGGTGCGGCTCCAGCGCGCCTCCTTCCCCGACCTCCAGGTGACGGTCGATGACTGGATCCTGGAAGGCGACAAGGTCGTCAGCCGGTTCACCGCGAGGGGTACGCACACCGGAGAGCCCTATGAGGGAGTGCCGCCGCTCGGGCGGGAGTTCGCCGTCAGCGGCATCGTCATCGACGCGTTTGACGACGGGCTGATCGTGGAGAGCTGGTTCTCGCTGGATGGCCTCGAACTGGCCAAGCAGCTCGGGGCGTTGGGCTGACAGCGAAGGCCCCGGCGCCGCCGGGCGCCGGGGCCTCGCGGGGCAGGCGCCGGGCCTCAGCCGTGCCGGACGGAGCGCGCGTACTCATCCGTGATCGGTTCGGCATGGGCCTCCGCGTTGCCGCCGGCGGCGATCGCGTCCAGTGCGCGCTGGAGGACGACGGTGTCCTCCAGCGTGTGGATCTCGGTGATCCTGCCCCACTTGAGGTACAGGAACTGGGTCATGGTGTTGTCGTAGCGGCTGCCGTCCGGGAGAGGTCCGCCGATCCGTACCCGAGTGGCGACCTTGGTCAGCCAGGGGCCGCCGGAAACGATGATCTCCAACGGCTCGAAATCAGCGTCGGGGATCAGCCTGAAGACCCGCTGCCACCACAGGCTCATCGCCTCGACCGTATGGCGCTCGCCCGAGAGCGCGTGCTCCCCGTAGAACACGTACGTGAATTTCGGTGCCAAGGTGTCCACCATGGACTGCCAATTCCCTGCATTGATGTCGGCGAATGCCTTGCGCAGCTTTAACTTGACGATTCGGTGGTACACGGAACAGCTCCCTTCGAAGGGGGAGGCGAATGTGAAAGCAACATGCCTCCCCGAATGATGCCCTGCGGCGTGACCATTGATACCACGGTATTGGAATTTCAGTCGAGGTAGCGAGAAGGAGAAGGTAATGACAGCACCACCATCCGTGCTGATCACCGGTTGTTCCTCCGGCATCGGCCGCGCCTGTGCCCTGCGGATGCACCGGTCGGGAATGACCGTCTACGCCACGGCGCGCAGGCCAAAGACCCTCAAGCCGCTCGCAGACGAGGGCATCAGGACCCTGCGGCTGGACGTCACGGACGAAGAGAGCATGCGTGAGGCCGTCGATACGGTCGAAGCGGCGCACGGTGCGGTCGGGGTGCTGGTCAACAGCGCGGGGTACGCACTCTCCGGTGTGGTGGAGGAGGCCGGTCTCGACGACATGCGGCGGCAGTTCGAGACCAATGTCTTCGGTCTTGCCAGGCTCAGCCAGCTGGTGCTTCCCGCGATGCGCGCCGCGCGCAGCGGGACCATTGTCAACGTCTCCTCGATCTTCGGCCGTTACGCGGTCCCGGGGGGCGGCGTGTACCAGGCGTCCAAGCACGCGGTCGAGGCACTGAGCGACGCGCTGCGGCTGGAGACAGCCGCTTTCGGGGTCCGGGTCGCCCTCATCGAGCCGGGTCCCGTGCGCACCACCGAGTTCGGCGCCACGTACATCGCGAACTTCAAGCCCGTGAGCGAGGATTACGCGGAGTTCCGCAGCCGTACGGCCGAGTATTTCGACGCGATCTACACGGGCAGCCGCCGCACCCTCGCCGGCACCTTCGCGATCCAGGCTGACGACGTCGCCCGCACCGTGGAACGCGTGGCCCGCAGCCCGCGCCCGCGTGCCCGCTACCCGGTCGGTTTCCTCGCCCACAGCACCCTCGCCCTGCGGCGGCTGGCCCCGGACGTCGTCTTCGACAACCTCTTCGTGCGGCGCGCGTTCCCGGTGCCCCGGAACACCGGCCGCAGGCCGGTCCCGCGGGTGGGGCCAGAGCCCCGACAGCCACGACACCAAGGAGACAAGTCATGAGCACAGCCGCCGTCGCCCCTGGCCCCAAGGGCGTCCCTCTGCTGGGCAGCCTCGGTTCCTGGCGCGGCAACACCGCCGAGTTCCTGCTGGGTCTGCAACGTGACTACGGCGATGTCGTGCGCATGCGGCTCGGCCCGATGACGGTCCACCAGGTCACCGGGCCCGACGCGGTGCACCAGGTGCTGGTGAAGAATCACGGAAACTACGTGCGCGGCCCCCTGTACGAGCAGTTCGGCGTGGTCATGGGCAAGGGGCTGCTCACCTCGGACGGCGAGTTCTGGCGCGGGCACCGACGGGCGGTCCAGCCGGTGTTCCTGAAGAACGCCGTCCTCGACATCATCCCGAACGTCGTGCGGGCCACCCACGAGATGCTCGACGAGTGGGAGGTCAAGGCCCAGCGCGGCGAGCCCGTGGACCTGATGGCCGAGATGCTCAAGCTCACCCTCGTCACGCTGAGCCGCTCGCTGTTCGCGTACGACATCAAACCCTCGTCCCGGGTGCTCAAGCTGATCGTCGACGATGTGGTCGAGGTGATGTTCCGGCGCGGTACGGCATCCGAGATGCTGCCCTCCTGGCTGCCGACCGACCGCAAACGCAAGATCACCCGTATTCACCAGGTCTTCGACAAGATCGTCGCCGATGTGCGGGGCAGCCATGCGCGCACCGGCGAAGGACCGCTGATCTCCCTGATGGAACAGGCCGAGGACCCGGCCACGGGCCAGCCCTGGACGGACCAGCAGATCCGGGATGAGCTGCTGACCATCTATCTGGCGGGCCACGAGACGACCGCGGTGTCGCTTTGCTGGACGCTCCTGTCCATCGCCAACCACCCTTCCGTACAAGAAGAGCTGGACAGCGAGGTCGAGCGCGTCCTGGGCGGCGGGCCGCCCGATGCGGAGAACGCCGACGCACTCGCGTACACGCAGCGGGTCGTGGACGAGAGCCTGCGCATGCACCCGCCCATCTGGATCTTCCCGCGCGCCGCGGCCGGCCCGGACACCCTGGACGGATACGCGATCGAGGCGGGGTCCTCGGTCCTCCTCTCACCGCTGGTGTCGCACCACAACCCCCGCTACTGGGACAACCCGCTGGCCTTCGACCCCAGCCGATTCACGCCCTCTGCCGTAAGGGAGCGGCCACGCATGGCGTACTTTCCCTTTGGCGCGGGGCCGCGCCAGTGCGTCGGGAATTCCATGGCGCTGCTGGAACTGCGGACGATCGTGGCGATGATCAACCAGCGGTTCAAGGTCAGCATGATCCCCGGCCATGCGCTGCGGTATGGCTCGCCGGTGATCTCGCTGCGCCCCTTGAAGGATGTGATGGTGCGCCTGACCTCGCGCGAGCGCGTGGTGTGGACGTCACCGGATCGGGCCCCGGCCACCGGGGAGACCTCCGCGGCGGAGGCGCTCAGCTGTCCCGTCACCGGCGGGACGGGCCAGCAGGCGTAGACGGAGTCACCGACCGCCCCGTTGTCGCGGCGACGGGGCGGGGAGGACGGGGGCGAGGAAAGGGCGGGGACGGCTCACACGGTACGAGGGGACCTGGACGTCCAGCCGCCCCAGTCGCCGGTCTGGGTGAACTCGGCGGCGGCCCTTCTGATCGTATGGATCATGGAGGCGGACCACCGGGGCATGTCCGCCCTGGGTTTGAAGACCGCCACGGACCCCATGACGATTCCGTCCCAGCTGACCGGCGCGGCGCAGCAGCTCCAGCCGGGCATGCACTCCTCCGTCTCGGTAGCGACCCCCAGTTCTCGCACCTGCTTCAGTGAGGCCAGCATCTCCGCCTCGTCGAGCCGTGAGTCGCGTTCCGCTTCCCCGCGCGACGGTTCGGCCAACACCTCCTCCTGGATCACCTCGGGGAGGTAGGCGAGGATGGCCTGGCCGGAGGCGCCCGTACGCAAGGACTGCGTCATCAGGAGCAACGTACGGTGGCTGAGGCCTAGTTCGGACAGGTCGGAGTCGCCGACGGCCATGTCGAGACACTGCTTGCGAGCGCCGCTGAACGGTGCCAGGCCGAAGAGGAACACCAGACCTCCGTCGGTGTCCTTGCGTAACTTCTCCAGCGCGGCGTGCGCGACCTCCGCGTTGGGCTCGTGCATGAGCGCTTTGAGGCCGAGCCGTGCGGCCCCCGAGCCAAGCCGGTACAGCCCCCGCGCCTCGCGGACGAACGTGCCGTCGTAGATACCGGACTGGAGGATCCGATGGACTGTGGAGTCGTCGAGTCCGGTTGCCTCGGCCAGTTCCCCGGGGCCGTGCATCTGCCCTTCGAGTTCGGTGAAGGCGCGCTGGACGCTGAAGACACGGGTAGCGTGCACGCTCCCTCCCTGAGATCCCGGCTTAGCCATGTGCTTCCTTCCCTCGCGGTAGCTCCGGCCGATACCCACGCGCGGACGTAGATCGGTCTTCGAGCTCAACACCGGTCGCCCGGTGACCATTCCGCTTCCGGTGGTCTCCGGGCGGGCGCGCGTCGGGGCGAGAGAAGGCGGCAGGGTCAGCCGAACTGCAGGGAGCGTTTGGCGAGTCCGCCCCAGAAGCCGTCGATGACCGACCGCTGGGTGCCGAGTTCACCTGAGGCGTCGGCCGCCCCGAGGGTGACGAACAGCGGCGCGAAGTGCTCGGTGCGCGGGTGAGCGAGCCGCCCGGCTGGTGCGGTGTGGACGAAGTCGAGCAGGGAATCGATGTCGCCAGCGGCCAGCTTCTCGCGCCCCCAGTCGTCGAACTCCACGGACCAGCTGGGTGTCCCCGGGTGCTGTAGCGCCGCGAGGTTGTGCGTGAAGAAGCCGCTGCCGACGATCAGTACGCCCTCGTCGCGCAGCGGCGCGAGCCTGCGCCCGATGTCCATCAGTCGCTGCGGGGCGAGCGTGGGCAGCGAGATCTGCAGTACGGGGATGTCGGCGTCGGGGTACATCTCGACGAGCGGCACATACGCACCATGGTCAAGACCCCGGTCTGGAACGTCCTGCACGGGGGTGTCGGCCGTCCGCAGCAGCTTGCGTACGGAGTCAGCCAGCTCGGGAGCGCCGGGGGAGGGGTAACGCACCTGGTAGTAGCGCTCCGGGAAGCCCCAGAAGTCGTACGTGAGCGGCGCGGTCTCGGTGGCGCCGAGAGCGAGCGGGGCCTCTTCCCAGTGCGCAGAGACCATCAGGACGGCCTTCGGCCGCGGCAGGTCGGCGGACCAGGCGGCGAGCTGGCCGGGCCAGAGGGAATCGTCGGCGAGCGGCGGGGCACCGTGGCTGAGGTACAGGGCGGGCATGCGCTGCTGGGCCGCGCTCTGAGCGCCCCGTCGCGTGCTGCTGTCCATGACGGCTCCCAAAACCAGTTAGTTCAACCTTAAACCGATGAGACTCCAGGATGCCTCAGGGTGATTGAACGTTCAAGTGTTGGTGCCCGGGGCCCGGCCCCTCGGCGCCAGGCCTACGGTCAGTCGCCCTTGGCCGCCCGCTGCGCGTCCCGCTCCTTGATCCGCTGCGCTTCCTGACGGACCTCCGCCTGGGTGGCCCGCTCCTTGCGCAGCCACGCGGGGAACTCCTCCTTCAGCGCCTCGATCTGCTCCGTGGTGAGGGGCTCGGTGACCCCGCCACGCGCGAGGCCCGCGATGGAGACGCCCAGCTTCGCCGCGACCACGGGCCGGGGGTGCGGGCCATCGCGCCGCAGGTCCCGCAGCCATGCGGGCGGATCGGCCTGCAGCGCGTTCAGCTCGGCTCGCGAGACGACACCCTCCTGGAACTCGGCGGGGGTGGCCTCGAGGTACACACCCAGTTTCTTTGCCGCGGTGGCGGGCTTCATGGTCTGGGTGCTCTGGTGCGACGTCATGTGTCCAGGGTATCGAGCATGTGCGCGACCTCTGACCACGCCGGGTAGCCTGGCGAGGTGACAGGCTCGGATGTAACCCCTTCGTTCCGGCTCGCCTACGTCCCCGGAGTGACGCCCGCCAAATGGGTGCGGATCTGGAACGAGCGGCTGCCCGACATCCCGCTGACCCTGCTCCAGGTTTCCGCCGCCGAAGCGTTCGGCGTGCTGCGAGACGCTGGCGCGGACGCGGGCTTCGTACGCCTGCCGGTCGACCGCACGGATCTCAGCGCGATCCCGCTCTACACCGAGACGACGGTCGTCGTGGTCCCGAAGGACCACCTGGTGGCGGCTGCCGATGAGGTATCCATCGACGACCTGGCCGACGACGTCGTACTGCACCCGCTTGACGACACCCTGACCTGGGAGGGCCTGCCCGGGCAGCCCGCGATCGAGCGGCCCGCCACGACGGAGGACGCGATCGAGCTGGTGGCGGCGGGTGTGGGTGTCCTCGTCGTCCCGCAGTCACTCGCCCGCCTGCACCACCGCAGGGACCTCACGTACCGGCCGGTCGTGGACGCCCCCGTGTCGCGCGTCGCCCTGTCGTGGCCGGAGGCCAGGACCACCGACCTGGTGGAGGACTTCATCGGGATCGTCCGGGGCCGGACCGTCAACAGTACGAGGGGCCGCACCCAGCCCCCGGCCGAGCCCGCCGCCCAGCAGAAGAGCAAGCGCTCCGACACCGGCGCCAGCAGCGGCACCCGGCGCAAGGCCACGGCGGGCAAGCCGGCCGGCAAGAGCGGGCAGCGCGGATCGGGCGGCCCCAAGGCTGCCAAGTCCGCCAAGTCCGCCAAGTCCGCGAAGCCCGCCAAGCGGGGCAAGCCGCGCCGCCGCTCGTAGGACGCGCCTACGAACGGTCCGACGCGGCCGTCGCGGCAGGTGCGGCCGTACTGTCGCGAAGCTCCAGCCTCGGCAACTCAGCCTGCACATGGCGGATCGGGCCACCATCCAGGAGCGCGAGCAGCTCCTCGGCCGCCCGTCGCCCAAACCCACCGGTATCGCGGACGAGCGAGGTCAGCCGGGGGTGTGTGACCCGGCACAGCGGGGAGTCGTCCCAGGCGACGATGGACAGTTCCCGCGGTACGGACACCCCGCGCCCCGTGGCCACGGACGCCCCGGCGACGGCCATCACGTCGTTGTCGTAAATCAGGGCCGTCGGCGCCAGCGGGCCGTCCAGCATCCGGCGCGTCGCCTCGGCGCCCTCGGTGTCGGAGTAGTCGGTGGTCACCGACCGCACCTGGTCCGCCCGCAGGCCAAGCCGCTCCGCCTCCGAACGCAGCGCCAGAATGCGGCGCTCGGTGTGGGCGAGCCCCGCCAGCCCGGCGATATGGACGATACGGCGGTGTCCGAGCCCGTACAGGTGGTCGACGATCGAGCGCATCGCGGCGGCGTCGTCGGCCCAGACATTGGAGATCGGCCAAGGTTCCTCGGACGCGTCCGGCCGCGGCGCGAGGCCACCGACGGCGACGGCGGGCAGGCCGAGTGACTCCAGCAGCGCCGGGCGCGGGTCGTCGGTGCGCGGGTCGACCATCAGCACCCCGTCGACCCGGTGCTCGGCCCACCACCGCCGGTACAGCTCGCACTCCGCCGCCATCTCCGGCACCACCTGGAACAGCAGCGCCGTATGGCGGGCGGACAGGGCTTCCTGCATCCCGGAGACGAGCTGGAGGAAGAACGACTCCACGCCGAGCGTCTGCGCGGGGCGGTTCAGCACGAGGCCCACACAGCCGGAACGCTCACCGGACAGCGCCCGCGCGGCACTGTTGGGCTGCCAGCCGAGCTGCTCGGCGACCCGGCGCACCCGGGCCCGGGTCGCGGGGGACACGCCCGCCCGGTCGTTGAGGGCGAAGGAGACGGCGGACGCGGAGACCCCGGCGCGCTCGGCGATGTCCTTCATCGTCGGGCGGCGTACGGGTACGGGACGGCGCGTCGCCGCCTCGGCGCCGTCGGGCGTCGCGCCCGCGTCGTCGTCCATGAATCCTCCAGCTAAAGCGCATTAGTCACACTGAGCTAAACCGCGTTAGGTCCTCCACCCAACACCTCATACGGCCGAATGCCAACCCCTCACCATCAAGTCAACCGTTATCAAACTGATATCACCGGGACGGGGTTCGAAACTTAAGCGCATCAGTCCAGTTCATCAAGCATGTCAATACCTCTCACGCAAGATCTTTGAGCTGATTCAGGCTGCATCGATCAGGCCTCGGCCCGCCCACGCCATTGACGAATGGAACGGACAGGGAAAACGTTGTCGCCGCTGACCGGCGGTGTCAGCCGGGTTTCTGCAAAGAGGAGCGACATGAAGCGCCTACACCTGCCCAGAATCTCCCTCGCCACGGCCCTGGCAGCCGCCGTGATGTCGACCGCGGCCTGCGGGGTCGGGGGCTCCGGCGACACCGGGGACCAGCCGACGAAGACGGGCAAGATCGAAGGGAACATCACCTTTCGGACCCTGCAACTCAAGCCGACCTTCACTGACTACGTCCAGGGCGTCATCGACGCCTTCGAGGAGAAGTACCCGGACGTCAAGGTCAAGTGGGAGGACGTGCCCGGCGAGGGCTACAACGAGAAGCTCGTCGCGGACGCGCAGGCGGGCTCCCTGCCGGACGTCGTGAACATCAACACCGACTCGTTCCAGCTGCTCGCCGACCGTGGCATCCTCGCCGACATATCCCGGCTCGACCCGAAGGCCCGGGCCGACTTCGTACCCGGCGCCTGGGACCAGTACAAACTCCCGGGCAAGGGCGACGCCGTCTACGCCTACCCCTGGTATGTGACACCGGAGATTCTCACCTACAACAAGGCCCTGTTCGCCAAGTCCGGCCTGGACGTCGACAAGCCGCCGACGACCGTCGAGGAACTGTTCGACCAGGCCGAGCAGATCACCGCGAAGTCCGGCGGCAAGTACAGCGCCTTCATGGCCGACCCGGCCAGCCGACTGCCCGGCGACTGGCAGAAGATGGCCGTCCCGATCCTCAACGAGGCAGGCGACACCTTCACCTTCGACACCGACAAAGCCGTCGAGTGGGTCAAGCGGATGAAGGAGCTGTACGCCAAGGGCGCCATGCCCAAGGAGTCACTCACCGGCGCCGCCGACATCAACCAGCTCTACGGCGCGGGCAAGCTGGTCTTCGGCCCGGGCTCACCCGGCTTCGTCAAGGACATCAAGGAGAACGCCCCGAAGGTCTACGCCAACACGGCGGTCGCCGAGGCCATCACCGGCACCCTCGGCCACATCGGCATCTACACACAGTCGATCGGCGTACGCAAGAACACCCAGCACCCGGACGCGGCCACCGCCTTCGCCAAGTGGGTCACCAACGGCCCCAACCAGGTCGAGTTCTCCCAGCACGCCACCATCTACCCGTCCAACGCCAAGGGCCTGGACGACCCACGGTTCGCCGACCGCGGTGACGGCACCGACGCCGAGACCGTCGCCCGCGCCACCGGCGCCGACCTCCTGCGAGAGGCCCAGCTCGACGCCAACACCCCGGTGCAGTGGACCAGTCAGGTCGGCGACGCCGTAGTGCGCCAGATGCAGAAGGGAATCAAGGGCGACATCTCCGCCGAAGACGCCGTCAAAAAGGCCCAGGACGACGCCAACAAGATCCTCGCCAAGCAGCGGGACCAGTGACCGACGCCATGACGCGGACGCGCACGCGCACGCGCCAAGAACGCCGCCGGATGAAGGAGATGGAGACGGCGACGGGCCTGGTACACCGGCGCTGGTGGGTCCCGTACCTCTTCCTGCTGCCCGGCCTCGGGATGGTGGTGCTGTTCAGCCTCTGGCCGTTCGTCAACACCGTCATCCTCTCCTTCACCGACGCCCAGATCCTGCGCGGCGGCACCTTCGTCGGCTTCGACAACTACACCCGGGCACTGGACGACCCGGACTTCTACACAGCCCTGACCAACTCGGTGCTCTACACCGCCGTCGTGGTCCCGGCGCTGGTCTTCCTGCCGCTGGCGCTGGCAGTACTCGTCCAGAAGAACATCCCCGGCATCGGGTTCTTCCGCTCGGCCTTCTACACCCCGGTCATCGCCTCCGCCGTGGTCGTCGGCCTGATCTGGCAATGGGTGCTGCGCAGCGACGGCCTGGTCAACACCGTGTTTCTCCAACTGAAGTTCATCTCCGATCCGATTCCCTTCCTCACCGACTCCACGGTGCTGCTGTTCTCCGCGATGGCCGTCACCATCTGGAAGGGCCTCGGCTACTACATGGTGTTCTACCTGGCGGCCCTCGGGAACGTACCCGCCACGCTCTACGAGGCCGCCGCACTGGACGGCGCCGGAGCGGTGCGCCGTTTCTTCTCCATCACCGTGCCCTCCGTCAAACCGATGATGCTGCTGGTGGGCACGCTCTCCGCGATCTCCGCGCTGCGCGTCTTCACCGAGATCTACATCCTCGGCGGCGAGAGCGGCGGCCCCGGCGGCGACGCCCGCACCCTGCCGTTCATGATCCGCGAGGTCGGTCTCGGCTTCGCCGGAGAGAGCGGCTACGCCTCCGCCGTATCGATCCTGCTGTTCCTGCTGACCCTGGTCTTCAGCCTGCTCGGGCACCGGCTGTCGAAGGGAGACGAGCGATGACCACCCTGGCTCCCCCCGGCCGCCGCGCCGACCCCACCCCCAGCCCCGCGCCCGCTACCGGCCGGGGCCGACAGCGGCTGACCCTTGGCCTCGCCGGACGCTATCTCACCCTCTGCCTGATGCTGGTCGTCATGCTGGGCCCGATCGTCTGGCAGTTCCTCACCTCGATCCGCGGCCGTGGCGAGAACGTGTACGACGGGGTGCTGCCCAGCCAGCCCACCCTCGACAACTACGTCCGCGTCACCGAGTCCTTCCCGCTCTTCCAGTACGTCGGCAACACCCTGATCGTCGCCGCGCTGGCCGTCGCCTCCAACTGCGTCTTCGCGGCCATGGGTGGCTATGCCCTGTCCCGGGCGGGCTGGCGCGGCCGCAAGATCGTGTTCACCGTGCTGGTGGCGACGCTGATGTTCCCCTTCGAAGCCGTGATGATCTCGATGTTCCTCACGATCCGCTCGATGGGCCTGGTCGACACCCTGATCGGCGTCTGGCTGCCCGGCGCCGTCTCCGTACTCAACCTCCTCATCATGCGGGCCGCCTTCCTGGCCGTACCCAGGGAACTCGAGGAGGCGGCCGTCCTGGACGGCGCCAACGAATGGCAGCGCTTCACCCGGGTATTCGTGCCATCCGCCAAGGGCGCGCTCGCGGTCGTCTGCATCACCAGCTTCATGGGCGCCTGGGATGACTTCCTCTGGCCGCTGATCGTGCTCTCCAGCAGCGACAACTACACCCTCCAGCTGGGCCTGAAGACCCTGGCGGGTGCCACCACCGTCAACGACCAACGGCTCATCGCCGCAGGCGCGATCGCCGCACTCGCCCCGATGATGCTGCTCTTCTTCGCCCTCCAGCGCTTCTTCTTCAAGGGCGTCGGCGAGGGGTCACTCAAGACCTGACCGCCACCGCCCCACTCACCGGCCTCTGAGCCTGTCCCTCGAACCCCCGGGAAGCAGCGACCGACGATGAACCACTCCGCCCCGCCCACGCCGCGCCTCGGTGTGAACTACACCCCCACCCGGGGCTGGTTCCACCACTGGCTCGACTTCGACGACGCCGCCACCCTGGACAGCGTCCGCCGGGACCTCGACTCGCTGGCCGCGCTCGGCCTGGACCACATCCGGGCCTTCGCGCTCTGGCCGGTCTTCCAGCCCAACCGCACGCTGATCCGCGGCCGCGCCGTCGAGCAGCTGGGTCAGCTCGTGGACGCCGCGGCCGAGCGCGGCCTGGACGTGGCCGTGGACGCCCTGCAAGGCCATCTGTCCAGCTTCGACTTCGTGCCGTCCTGGCTGCACAGCTGGCACCGCCGCAACATGTTCACCGACCCCGACGTGGTCGATGCCGAAGCCCGCTACCTCGAAACACTCGCCGCGTCCCTCGCCGACCGGCCCGGCTTCCTCGGCATCACCCTCGGCAACGAAGTCAACCAGTTCGCCGACAAACCCCACCCGGACCCCGACGTGTGCACCTACCAGGAAGCCGGGCAGTGGCTGGAGCGCCTGCTCACCGCCTGCGAACGGGCCGCGCCCGGCCGCGTCCACACCCACAGCGAGTACGACGCGGTCTGGTTCCAGGACGGCCACCCCTTCACCCCCGCACACGCCTCCCGGATCGGCCGGATGACCACCATCCACTCCTGGGTCTTCAACGGCACCGCACAGCGCCACGGCCGCGACGGCACCGGCACCACCCACCTGGCCGAGTACCTCATCGAACTCTCCCGGGCCTGGGCCACCGACCCGCACCGGCCGGTCTGGCTCCAGGAGGTCGGCGCGCCCGCCCCGCTCATCCCGGCCGCCCACGCCGCCGAGTTCACCGACGCCACCCTCGCCCACGCACTGACCTGCCAGAACCTGTACGGCATCACCTGGTGGTGCTCCCACGACGTGTCCCGTTCCCTGGCCGACTTCCCCGAGCTCGAGTACGGCCTCGGGCTCCTCACCGCCGACCGGGAAGTCAAGCCCGCCGGGCGGGTCCTGGCCGACCTCGCCGCCCGGCTGCGCGGCCAGCCGCCGCCTGCCGCGGCCCCCCGCCGCACCGCGCTCGTACTGGACGCGGGGGAGGAGGAGACCGCGCCGCTGCGCTCCGTCTGCGCGCCCGGCGGTGCGTACTTCGAGGCGTGGATGCGGTTGGCCGCGGACGGGGTGCGGGCCGCGGCCGTACTGGCGGGCCGGGCCCGGGACCCCGAGCACCTGGCCGCACGAGGCATCACCGAACTCGTCCACCCGCGGGACGTCCCATGACCCACCCGCACAACCCACCCCGCACAACCAACCCCCACCCGCCCGAACAGGAGACCGCCGTGTCCGACCACCAGCTCCGTGACCTCGCCCGGCGCGCCACCAACGGCCTCACCAGACGCACCCTCATCGCCACAACCGCCTCGGCCGCCACCCTCCCCTGGCTGACTTCCGGGACCGCCCAAGCCGCCGACCCAGCCCACGCCCCCAGCGCCGCCCCTGAGCCGGAGTCCCTCCAGCCATACGCCTCCTACTGGTTCCCCGAGACCTTCCCCGACACCCAGCAGCCCGACCCCGGCGCCGTATGGCGCAGCCTCAAGACGTGGCGCCCGCAGGACGACCCCGACCTGCCGTTCAACACCGCCACCGTGCCACTCGCCCAGCGCTTCACGCCCACCCCGGCCAACACCACCGCCCGCGCCGACCAGGCCCGCGTCACCGCCCTGGTCTCCTTCGCCGGGACCGCGTCCAACCCGTCCCAGGGCTCGGCCAAGGCCGACTACTACGCGCTCACCCACTGGGCGTACATCGACGAGCTGGTCTTCTGGGGCGGCTCCTCAGGCGAGGGCATCATCCTCGCCCCGAACGCCCCCGTCATCGACGCCGCCCACCGGCACGGCGTCCGCGTCCTGGGCAACGTCTTCCTGCCGCCCGCCGCCTACGGCGGCCTGCTGAAGTGGACCCGCGAACTGGTCCAGCAGGACGCCTACGGCCGCTTCCCGCTCGCCGACAAGCTCATCCAGGTAGCCCGTACCTACGGCTTCGACGGCTGGTTCCTTAATGGCGAGACCTCCGGTGGGGACCCGGAACTCGGCCGCCAGTTCGCCGACTTCGTGGCCGCGCTACGCCGCGGCGCACCCGACCTGGCCATCACCTGGTACGACGCCTTCACCATCGAGGGCACTGTCGCCTGGCAGGGCGCGCTCAACGACCGCAACGCCCCCTTCTTCCACCGAGACGGCGAGCGCCAGGCCGACACCATGTTCCTGGACTTCCGCTGGAGCGCGGCGAAGCTGGCCTCATCCGCCGCCTACGCCCGACGTCTCGGCCGTTCCCCGTACGAACTGTTCACCGGCCTGAACGTCGAACCCAGCGGCTGGAACGGCAGCTACGACTGGGACGCCTTCGCCCCCGACGAAGACCACGCCGACCATGTGACCTCGTACGCCTACTACCGCCCCGAGTGGACCCTGCACTCCCTGCCGCACACCACCCGCACCCCCACCCAGTTCCACGCGCGCGACGACCAGTTCTGGTCCGGCCAGCACACCGACCCGGGCCGCCCCGAAGGCCCAGGCCGCTGGCGCCCGGCCGCCCGGCACGTCGCCGACAGCTCCACCGTCACCACGCTGCCCTTCGCCACCACCTTCAACACCGGCCACGGCCTGGCCTGGTACGAGGACGGCGCACGCACCGGCGAAGCCGAGTGGAACCACCTCGGCCTGCAGGACGTACTGCCCGCCCGCCGCTGGCAGATCCATACCACTGGACAGCGACCCGACGTCGGCTTCGACTTCAGCGCCGCCTGGCACGGCGGCAGCAGCGTCCTCGTGGAAGGACCCCTCTCCCGGCCGGTGACCCTGGACCTGTTCCGTACCCGCCTCACCCCCACCGGCGCCACCTTCCTGGACATCACCCACCGCGCCGACCCCGGCTCGGCTCCCGTCACCGTCGAGATCGCCGTCGCCCACGCCGAGCCCCAGCGCCCCGGCCGCCGCACCCCCTACCGGCGACGGCGTGCCGCCATCGTCACCGCCGCCGACGGCTGGACCACCTCGACCGTGCGCCTGGACGGCATCCGCACGCTCCACGCCCTCGGCGTGCGCCTCTCCTCGCGCGGTGGCGGCCAAGTCCGCTGGCGGCTGGGCGCCCTGGCCGTACGCGACTGCGCGCCCACGGCCCCGGCGGCGCCCACCAGACTGCGCGTCACCGCATCCCGCGTCACCGGGCCCGACACCGCCGAGGTCCGCCTCGCCTGGCGTCCCACCGGCGGCGTACGTCACTACGAGGTGCACCAGGAACTCCCCGGCGGCGCCCGGCGCTTCCTCGGCGGCACCACCACCGGCGTCTGCTACCTACCGGCCGTGCGCCGCAGCGGAGACGAGACCAGGACCCGCCTCACCGTGCGCGCGATCGGCGCGCAGTACTCCCCATCGGCCCCCGCCTCCCTCAACCTGGCCTGGTAGACCGAAAGCCCCGCCCCCGACTCCGCCCCGCCCCCGCCCCGCCCTCGACTCCGCGGCCTCCCGACCCTCCGCACCACCAAGGAGCACCCCTCATGCACGACGACCGGAACATCGTCGAACACCGGCTGCGCCGCGTGCTCAGCGAGCGCGTCAAGCCCGCCGTCTACAGCACCCCGACCCCCCTCACCGTCGAACGCTGGGACGTGCCCGGCGAGCCCGTGCCCGTCGCTGAAGGCCTCGCCGCCTCCTACCAGCCCGCGCGGACCGGCGACGCGTGGGGCCCGGCCTGGGGCACCACCTGGTTCAAGGTGACCGGCCAGGTGCCGACCGCCTGGGCGGGCCGTACCGTCGAGGCCGTACTCGACCTCGGCTTCGACCGGATGATGCCCGGATTCCAGTGCGAAGGCCTGGTCTACCGGGCGAGCGGCGAGGCGGTGAAAGCCCTCAACCCGTACAACGCCTGGGTGCGGATCGCCGAGAGCGCCAAGGGCGGCGAACGCGTCGAACTGTTCGTCGAGGCGGCCGCCAACCCGGTCCTCGTCCACCACGGCCCCACCTACGAGGGTGACCGGACCACCGCCAGCGACCGCCCGCTGTACGCACTCGCCCAGATGGACCTCGCCGTCTTCGAGACCGACGTCTGGGAGCTGGTCCAGGACCTTGAGGTACTGCAGTCCCTGATGGCCGAACTCGCCCCGCACGACGCCCGCCGCCACGCCGTGCTGCGCGCCGTCGAGCAGTGCCTGGACACCCTCGACCTCACCGACGTCGCCGCCACCGCCGCCCGGGCCCGAGGGCAGCTCGCCGAGGTGCTCGCCGCCCCCGCCCACGCCTCCGCGCACCGCATCAGCGCCGTCGGACACGCCCACATCGACTCCGCCTGGCTGTGGCCGCTGCGCGAGACCGTCCGCAAGGTGGCCCGCACCTCCGCCAACATGGTCAACCTCATGGACGACCACCCCGAGCTGGTCTTCGCCATGTCCCAGGCCCAGCAGCTGGCCTGGATCAAGGAACACCGGCCCGAGGTCTTCGAGAAGGTCAAGAAGAAGATCTCCGACGGCCAGTTCGTCCCGGTCGGCGGTATGTGGGTGGAGTCCGACACCAACATGGTGGGCGGCGAGGCCATGGCCCGGCAGTTCCTCTACGGCAAGAAGTTCTTCCTGGACGAGTTCGGCATCGAGACCAGGGAAGTGTGGCTGCCCGACTCCTTCGGCTACACCGCGGCCATGCCGCAGATCGTCAAACTGGCGGGCAACACCTGGTTCCTGACCCAGAAGATCTCCTGGAGCCAGGTCAACAAGTTCCCGCACCACACCTTCTGGTGGGAGGGCATCGACGGCACCCGCGTCTTCACCCACTTCCCGCCCATCGACACCTACAACGCCGACCTCGGCGGCAAGGAACTCGCCCACGCGGCCCGCAACTACCAGGAGAAGGGCCGCGGCACCCGCTCACTCGCCCCCTTCGGCTGGGGCGACGGCGGTGGCGGACCCACCCGCGAACACCTCGCCCGCGCCCGGCGCACCCGCGACCTCGAAGGCTCCCCGCGCGTCGAGATCGAGCGCCCCGACGCCTTCTTCAGCAAGGCTCACGCCGAGTACGAGGACGCCCCCGTCTGGCAGGGCGAGCTCTACCTCGAACTGCACCGCGGCACCTACACCTCGCAGGCCAAGACCAAACAGGGCAACCGGCATAGCGAGTCCCTGCTGCGCGAGGCCGAACTGTGGGCCGCCACCGCCGCCGTACGCGTCCCCGGCTACGCCTACCCCCAGGCGGACCTGGAACGGATCTGGAAGACGGTCCTCCTGCACCAGTTCCACGACATCCTGCCCGGCTCCTCCATCGCCTGGGTGCACCGCGAGGCCCGCGAGACGTACGCCCGCGTCCGCGACGAACTGACCGCCCTCATCGCCACCGCGCAGCGGGCCCTGGCCGGGGAGGGCGACACCGAGGTCGTCTTCAACGCGGCCCCGCACCCCCGCGGCGGCATCCCCGGCGGCGGCGCCGCCCCGGCCGCCACCCGCGAGGCGGCGCGGCCCGTCACCGTGTCTCAGCGCCCCGGCGGCGGCTTCGTCCTCGACAATGGCCTGCTCCGGGTCGAGATCGACGGACGCGGCCTGATCACCTCCGCGTACGACATCGCGGCCCGGCGCGAGGCCATCGCCCCCGGCCAGGCGGGCGGCCTGCTCCAGATCCACCCCGACTTCCCCAACATGTGGGACGCCTGGGACATCGACGCGTTCTACCGCCACAACGTCACCGACCTCGTGGACCTGGACGCCCTCACCCTCACCGCGTCTGGCGAGGACGGCGGCCCGGCCACCGTCCGCGTCACCCGCGCCTTCGGCGACTCCACCGCGGAGCAGACCTTCACGCTGAGGCCCGGCGCCAAGGTGCTGGACCTCGACACCGAGGTGGACTGGCACGAGAGCGAGAAGTTCCTCAAGGCCGCCTTCCCGCTGGACGTGAAGGCCGACCGCTCCGCCGCCGAGACCCAGTTCGGGCACGTCTACCGTCCCACCCACACCAACACCTCATGGGAGGCCGCGAAGTTCGAGATCTGCGCCCACCGCTGGGTCCAGGTCGAGGAGCCGGGCTGGGGCGCGGCCCTCGTCAACGACTCCACGTACGGCCATGACGTCACCCGCGACATGCGCGCGGACGGTGGCCAGACCACGACCGTACGTCTGTCCCTGCTGCGCGCCCCGCGCTACCCCGACCCCGAGACCGACCAGGGCCGCCACCACCTGCGCTACGGGCTCGCCCCGGGCGCGGACGTCGTCGACGCGGTCCGCGAAGGACACCGGATCAACCTGCCCGAACGCACGGTCACCGGCGCCGCGGGCCGGGTCATCGAGCCCCTGGTGTCCGTCTCGCACGACGCGATGGTCATCGAAGCCGTCAAGCTCGCCGAAGACGGCACCGGCGATGTGATCATCCGCCTCTACGAGTCCGCGGGCGCCCGCACCAACGCCACACTGACGGCAGGCTTCCCCCTGGCCAAGGCGATCGAGACCGACCTGCTGGAACGCCCGGTCACCGACGCCCCCGACCACCCGGTAGCCGACGGAAGCCGCGTGGACCTGGCGCTGCGCCCGTTCCAGATCCTCACGCTGCGCCTGAGTCCGCGCGCGCCGCGCCCCTCCGCGGGGTAGCGGGGTCGGCGTCGGGGGTCGGGGTCACCTGCCCACGGTCCGAACCCAGTAGGAGCGGGCGGCCGTGGCCAGGGCGACCCCGTACATGGCGAAGGCGCCGAGACCGATCCAGGAGACGAGCAGAGCGTCCTGCGAGGTGGGAAAATCGCCAGGGCGCACCGTCACCACACCGGCCGTGGCGAGCGCGCAGTACCCGACGCCGATCACTCCGTACGGGGCCAGCGTGGCGGCACCGATCAGCGCGGGCGCCAACGGGAGCCAGCGCGGGACACGCCGGTCAGCCAGCACCAGCGTCCAGCGCGGAAAGACCTGTCCCCAGGGACGGACCAGCCCCCAGAGGAGGAAGACCCCCACCCCGGCGAGCAGCGCCGTGGCGTCCAGCCCCCAGGACTCCAGGGCGAGCCAGACTCCCGACGCCCCGTTGCGTTCGGAGATGGTCAGCATCTCCTGGCCGCTCACCCCGGCGAAGGTGCCCCCACCCGCCCAGACCAGCTTCATCACCACGTACGGCAGGAAGGCCAGCGTCCCCGCGCAGGCGGCGAGTTGCACCAGCGGGGGAGCGGCGGACGGCACCCGCCCCCCTGTCGCGACCGCCGGGCGCCGCCCGGCCCGCGCGGCGGCCGCGAGCAGCACCACCCCGGCAGCCGCCAGCACATGGTGCGCGGCAGCCACCCAACTCTCCACCCCCTGCCCGAACATCAGCGTGACGACGTCCATCAGCAGACCGAACGCGCCGGCCCCCAGCACCCCGCACATCCCCCAGAGCAGCCCCCGCACCCAAGAACGCGGCCCGTACCGCGCCACCGCCCCACCGGCGAACCCCGCCAGCGCGCCCACCCCCGCGCCCACCCAGCCCAGCGCCGCGGGCGCCGACTCGCTCCCCAAGTACAGCAGCGGCGTTCCGCTCATCGCGCAGACGAGCCCGAAGACCCCGTACGCCACAGCCCAGCACCACGTCACCCGCCCCACCCACCGCCGTCGCCACCACGTGCCCCCGGCCGCGCCCGCGTCCCGTACCACCCCATCAGTCATGCACTCAAGGCTGCGGGGAGCACACCGCCAAGTCATCGCACAGCCACACGATCCCCATCCCCCCACCGGGGGAGCACCCAAGAGACTCAGGTAGGAGTCGATGGCGCCTCGGGGGTACGCCGGGCCCTAACGCCCTCGACCGCAGGTGGCTCCAGAGGCTGCCTGGCTCGTCACCCCACCGTCGTCGGCCAACGCAGAACGGCGCCAATGCCGCCAGCCGGGAGAGCGGGCTCCACGTCGGCGGGCCGTAGGGCCACGGCCTCGGCTCCGGTCCTCGCCGCCGCGCGGATCAGAGCGTCGTCGGCCCGGGCCGGGAAGGGATCAGAGGCGCCGAGGGCCCTCACATCGTTGCGCCGGGCTCCGATCTGGTCAGGCTCGGGGCCGACCCACACCTGGCGGCCCCGGTCAGGCCCGTCGGTCCGCAGCAGAAGCGCGGCAATGCGATGCTCGCGGGCGGCGTCGGCGAGAGCGGGCACCCCGTCGACCGCGGCAAGCGATCTGCCCCCTCCGGACGCCGCGGCCTCCGGGGACCGGCCCGCGTAGAAGGCCTCCATGATGTCGGCGGTATGCCGCCTGGCCCGCGCGGCGGCCGCCTCGGCCACCTCCTTGTCGAGCATCCGTTCGCCCGCGGCCTCGGAGAGTGCCGGAGCCCGCTTGCCGTGCTCCGCCTCGACCGTCCGCTCGCGTACCCGCTGCGGAAGCCGATCACGTACGGTGTGGCACTGGCGGCGCTCACCGGCGAGAACGACGACGTCCGCGTCGATCTCCTCCTGGACGGAGGCCAGCCGGTCCGCCACGAGGGCCGCGTTCCGGCGCCAGGTGTCTTGGACGGACTGCTCGAAGTGACTCTCCGACCAGTCACCGATCGCGACCTGGCGCACCGGCCAGTCCTCGCCGTCCACCCGGCCGACGTCACGGGTCCCGGTGACCGTACGCAGCTCGATGTCCGCCCCCATACGGTCGATGCGCGCGACGAGGCAGGACACGCTCTCCTGAGCGAACTCCAGCAGCGGCCCGGTGTGGGGGAGGGTGCCCCAGTCGGCGTAGGTCCGGTCTGGTGGCTTGGCCAGCGGCACGTCGAGCACCACTTCACCCTCGGTGGCGAACACGGCGGACGGCACCGACAGAGCCGAGAGCTGGGCGCGCACGGCCTGGCACGTCGCGTCGTCCGCGCCCAGCGCGTCGAGCTGTTCGGCGGCGGCGCGCGCGGCGAGTTCCCGATGGGACGCGGCGTCTTCAGTCGTCATCGGCGGGTCGAAGTAGACGGTGGCCCACGGCCCTGGCCGGTCGTAGAGCGGACTGAGGAAGCTGAGATCCATGACTCCTCCCATCACGGGCGGGACAGCGGGTAGCGGAATGACGTCATGGTGTCGTCACCCTCCTTGCTGCTCTCCGTGGGTACCCCTCGGCCGCCCGCCGAATCGTCCTGGCCCGACCGGGCGAGCTGCGCCGGTCAGCCCAGGGCCTCCGCCGCCACCCGGAGGTCGGACACCAGGCCCGCGTACGCCTCCTCGCGCCTCTCGTCGGCGCGCAGTACGGCCGAGGGATGGATCGTGGCGACCACCCCGCCCGCCTCGAACTCGTCCGGCGCGTCCAGCACCGTGCCGCGTACTTCCGTCACGCGGAAGCCGGACCCGTACAGCGCCTTACCCGCGGTAGCGCCAAGCGTGATGATCAACTCAGGTTTCACGAGGTGGAGTTCGGACACGAGCCACGGCCGGCACGCGGTCAGCTCCCGCAGCGTGGGCGGCTTGTGGATGCGCCGCTTGCCGCTCCGCTCCCTGGTGACGAACTTGAAGTGCTTCACCGCGTTCGTCACGTACGCCTCGTCCCGGTCGATGCCCGCCTCCTCACACGCCCGCAGGAGCAGCTGTCCGGCGGGCCCGACGAACGGCCTCCCCTGGCGGTCCTCCTGGTCGCCGGGCTGCTCGCCGAGCAGGACGACGCGGGCGGACGGCGGCCCCTCGCCGAACACCGTCTGCGTGGCATCGCGGAACAGGGGGCATCCCTCGCAGTCCGCGGCGGCCGCGCGCAGCTCGTCGAGGTCGGCGTCCTCGGGGACGAACGGCGCGCTGGATTCGGGCACAGCGTCTCCTCCTCACGCGGCGACAGCGGCGAGCACGTCGTCGGCGACCTCCTTGTCCAGCGCGGCCCGGACCAGCGCGGCGGCGAGCCGTGGCAGCTCGCTCGTGTCGACCAGGTCCGCGAGGGCCTTCGCCGACTCGGGCAGGTCCAGCCGCTTCGCGCCCTGGAGCGCCTTGCCGTCGATGAACGGTGCCGTCTCCGGCCACACACCCTGCGCCTCGCGCAGGAAGATGCTCGCACCGGTCGGCCCGATGCCCGGCACCTCCTGTAGCAGCTTCTCCGGATCGCCGTCCTCCCGCAGCCGCCGAAGATCCCCTTGGTACCGGTCGAGCAGCAGTTCGGCGCCTTCCCCCAGCATCGTCGAGGTGCGTTCGTCATAGCGCCGGTAGTGGCCCTCGCCCAGCGCGTCCACGCGCCGCTGCCAGTCAGCCTCCGCCATGCCGCGGGCGGTGCGCATCCCGTCGTCGAAGAGAGCCCTGGCCGCCGCCACCGCGATGTCCGCCTTGATACGGGCGCTCAGCAGCAGCGAGAGCACCAAGAGCTGGTAGAGCGGCGCGGGCGTGTTGCGCAGCCGTATCCCGGCCTGTGAGGCGTAGGTCTGCCCGTGGCGCTTGAGCAGAGCCCGTATCACGTCCTCATCGCGCTTGCTCATGGTTGTCACCACCGGTTCGACATCGCGATCGCCGCCGTTTCCGCGTTTCCGTGTTTCCGCGCGTGCTGACTGTTGGGTCACCACGTGAGTGCGTTCGAAACGGGACGGGCCTCAGCTGCCAGAGCGTTCGTCGATGACGTCGGCGGGGTCCCGCCCTGTGCGTACGACGATTTCGGCGACGCGTCGCAGCTTGACGTTCATGTGCTGGGACGCCTGTACCAGCATCTCAAAGGCCTGTCGGGAAGTGGTCCCGTGACGCTCCATGAGGATGCCGCAGGCCTCGCCGATGCTCTGACGCGAGGCGACGGCGGCCTCCAGCGTCTCCTGGACGCGGGCGCTGGCGAGTGCCACCGAGGCGTGCGCGGCGAAGATCCCGGCCAGTTCCACGGCGGCGGTGTCAAAGGCACCCGGCTGTGTTCCGTACAGATTGAGCGAACAGGACAGCCCTTCCGCGGAGGGCAGGCGGTAGACGAGCATCGAGCCCACACCGAGCGCGTGGGCGCGGGCGGCGAACCGTGGCCAGCGCCGCTCGGCGGCCATGTCCGTGACGCGGACGACGGGGTTCTCGGCGACGGCCTCACGCCCCGGGCCCTCGCCCAGTTCCGTCTGGACGCGATCGCAGGTCAAGACCCACTCGGCGGTGAACGCGGGGCTCTTCGACTTCCCTCTGACCGGGTGGAGTACCGCGCTGGCCCCGTCGCATCCGTCGACCGCCCAGTGCACCGCCTCGACGACCTCGGCGAGGGTCTGCTCCGAGCTGCCCTTCTGCTGGAGCTGCTGCGCGAGGTCCGCGAACATCCGCGCCAGCTCGATTGCTGATTCGTCCACGGCACTGCTCCACATGGAGGGCGGGGGCGCTTTATGCCAGCTAACCACAGGTGGAGCAGGGGCGCGGCTGTGCGGGGGAAGGCTGTGCGGGGGGCGAGGAGTTCGCGCTGGGGCTCCGGCCGCGGTCCGGACGCCCCACGCTGGCCCAGAGGCTCTCGTGCCGAACCACCGAGTTGGGTCCGATTACCCGCGCTGCCGCGCCGTATGCCTGTACGGCCTGTCGAATCCGGTCTCAGGCTCCGGTGAGGAGCCCGTCACGAAGCTCCGCACAGATCGACCGCAGCAGCCGGGATACCTGCATCTGAGACACCCCGATCCGGTCGGCGATCTGCGACTGCGTGAGCTCACCGAAGAACCGCAGGTAGAGGATGAGCCGCTGGCGCTCCGGGAGGTCAGCCAGGAGCGGCTTGAGTGACTCGCGGTCGACCACGAGGTCGAGCTCATGGTCGTCCTCTCCCAGGACGTCGGCGAGGTGGGAGCCGTCGACTCCGGGAACGGGGGCGTCCAGCGAGGCGGCTCTGTAGGCGTCGTGTGCCGCTATCCCGGTAGCCGCCTCGCGCTCGGTCATGCCCGTGTGATCGGCGATCTCACGTGGGGTGGGGGTGCCGCCGGGGCGGGCCTGATCCAGTTCGACGGTCGCCAGATACGTCCTGCTGTGCAGTTCCTGGAAGCGGCGAGGCACATGCAGGCTCCACAGGTGGTCGCGGAAGTGGCGCTTGAGCTCCCCGGTGACCGTGGGAATCACGAACGACGCGAAGGCGTGACCGCGCTCCGGTTCGTAGCGGTCGACCGCCTTGACCAGGCCGAGTGCGGCGACCTGGCGAAGGTCCTCAGCACTTTCCCCACGGTGGCGGAAGCGGCGGGCCACCCGCTCGGCCACCGGCATCCACGCACGGATGATCTCCTCACGTACCGCATCACGCTCGGCGCCGTCGGGGAGGGACGCCAGCCTGCGGAACGCGGACGTGGTGTCGGGGGTGTCCTCGTGGCGCCGGTGGACGGGCTCTCTGGGGCCGCCGCTGTGAACGGGCTCCTTGGCAGGGCGACGGTCGGTGCGCATGGGGCTCCCGTGCCTTTCGAACCGGCTGATGCGAGCGATCCGCCGCGGGAGCCTGGCCAGCAGGCACCGCCGCCGGGAGGTCCGCGGCATGCCTCTGGCCCGAAGCACTTCTCACGTTACGCGCCCGAGCGCGCCCCAACAACGTCTGCCCCGGACGCGAGCCCGTGGCAGCGGCGGAGGCAGGTCACTTCTCCGGCTCACCCATGCTCGTATGCCGCGCGGCGAGGCGAGCCAGCACCACATCCACGCCACCGGCCAGCAGATACGCGCTGACCGTGCCAAGGCCGGTCAGGGGCCAGGCCGCGAAACCGGGGACCAGGGACAGCCCATAGGCCGCCGACACGGCCACAGCCACGGACAGCACATCGATGACTCCGCCCAGGGTCAGCTCCTGTTCTCCCTCAGTCAGCCGGGCACGGCGGAAAAGCGTCAGCAACACCAGGCCCACGACAAGGAACGCGGTGGCGGACCCCAGCGCGAACATGATGGTCTCCCCCGCGGAAGCTGGCCCCCGGGCACCGGTCACGAGCCCGTAGGCCGCCGTGATGGAGATCGAGAAGCCATACGCCGTCGCGTTGTCCCGCAGCGCCGTACGGACTCCGCGCCCGTAGAGGTTCAGCATCCCGGCCACGCCGCTGTGTGCTGCCTTCCGCTCTTCCGTCACCCGTCAAGGGTTTCAGCGAGACCCCCACCTGCCCCCGAGGCGCGGGCGGGCAACTGGGCACGCTACTCGGCTGGCCGTATCGGACGAGCCGCGGCCGCTCCTGGGATGAGAAGGCACACGGGTTTGAGCCCGTCTGTGCGTGATACCCGACGGCGCCACGGACGCACGAGCGGTCGGAGATGCGCCATGAGCAAGACCAACGTTGCCGACTACATCCTGCGGCGGCTGAGCGAGTGGGACGTGGAACACGTCTTCGCCTACCCAGGCGACGGCATCAACGGACTGCTCGCGGCGTGGGGGCGGGCGGAGAGCCCACCCAGGTTCATCCAGTCCCGGCACGAGGAGATGTCGGCCTTCGAGGCGGTGGCCTACGCCAAGTTCTCCGGCAAGGTCGGGGTCTGCTGCGCGACCTCGGGCCCGGGAGCCGTACACCTGCTCAACGGGCTCTACGACGCCAAACTCGACCACGTTCCCGTCGTCGCGATCGTCGGCCAGACGGACCGCAGCGCCATGGGCGGCTCCTACCAACAGGAAATCGACCTGCGGAATCTGTACAAGGACGTCGCCTCGGACTTCTGCGAGACGGCCATGGTGCCCGAGCAGCTCCCGAACCTCATCGACCGGGCGATGAGGACGGCGCACGCCCAATCGACGGTCACCGCGATCATCGTGCCCGCGGATGTACAGGAGCTGACGTACAGCCCGCCCACGCACGCGTTCAAGATGGTGCCGTCCAGCCGGTCTCTGAGCCGCTACGCTCCGGTCCCCGCCGAGGCCGATGTGGAGCGGGCGGCCGACCTGCTGAACGCCGGCGAGCGGGTCGCGATCCTCGTGGGTCAGGGGGCACGCGGGGCGCGGCACGAGGTCGAGCGACTGGCCGAGCTCCTCGGCACGGGGGTGGCGAAGGCGCTGCTCGGCCCTCCACACCACGTTCGGCGCGCTCAGTCACCGACCTCCCGCTGCAGCTCCGCCTTGTTCATCTTCGAGCGGCCCTCGATGTTCTGCCGCTTGGCTTCCTCGTAGAGCTGCTCCTTGGTCCGGCCGCCCGGCCCCTGACCTGAGCGCTTGCCGCCCCTGCGGCCGGACGAGATGTCGCGCTGGGACAGCTTGCTCGAACTTTCGGCTTCGCCGCTGCGGGCGCGTTCCTTGTTGACGGTGGCGGCGGCGATCCGTTCGGCCTTCCGCTCGCTGCGTCCGGCGTCCAGCTGGCTCTGCTTGATCTTCTCGTACTGCCGCTCACGCTTGCGGCTCGCTCCAGCGGGCATGTCATCGCCCCTCTCGCCTCTCGCTGATCTCCGTGGCATCTCTCTGGGCTCTAGGGGTGGTCGGGTCGCTGGTCAGGCGGGACTCCACCGCCCTCGCCGCCACCCTTGCGGCCCTTGTCCGTGCCGTGTTCATGCTCGGCGCCGCCGGGGCCGACCTTGCGGTCCATGCCTGCCTTGCTCTTGGCCTGTTCCAGTGGCGTGGCCGCGCTCTTGCCGCTGCGGCGCTCCTCCGGAGCCTGGGGGCTCGACATCTCACCCGCTCCTTCCCTCGCGTGCTCACCTGTGGGTCACCACATGAGCGGGTTCAAAACCGCAGGGCCCGGAGGCGGGGTTTCCTCGTCGCCCACGCCGGATACCCGCGAGCAGGACAACCGCGAGGGAGCACGCTATGACCACGTACGGGTATTTCCTGGCCTGCGAGGAACACGGCCCGGCCGACCTGCTAGAGCAGGCCCGGATGGCGGAGCAGGCGGGGTTCGAGGCGCTGTGGATCTCCGACCACTACCACCCCTGGAACGATGCCCAGGGGCACAGCCCCTTCGTGTGGTCACTGATCGGCAGTCTGTCCCAGGCGGTGGGGCTACCGGTGGAAACGGCGGTCACCTGCCCCATCATGCGCATCCACCCGGCTCTCATCGCCCACGCGGCGGCTACTTCCGGGGTACTGCTCAAGGGTCGTTTCCGGCTCGGCGTGGGCACCGGCGAGGCCCTCAACGAGCATGTACTCGGCGATCGGTGGCCGCCTCCGAAGACACGCCTGGGCATGCTGGAAGAAGCGGTCGAGGTCATGCGTGAACTCTTCACCGGGGAGGAAGTCGACCACCACGGCACGTACTACACCGTGGAGAACGCCCGCCTCTACGACGTACCCGAGCGGCCGGTCCCGATCGATATCTCGGGTTTCGGGCCGATCGCCACAGAGCTGGCTGGCCGGATCGGCGACGGATACATCACGATGGCCCCGGACAAGGAGCTGATCGATCGCTACCGGGGCAGCGGCGGCGGTGACAAGCCGGTGCAGGGCGGAGCGAAGGTCTGCTTCGGCCCCGAGCGGAACGAGGCGGTGCGCACCGCGCACCGACTGTGGCCGAACGAGCGGCTCCCGGGTCAGCTGGGCCAGGAACTGCGCACCCCACGCCACTTCGAGCAGGCCTGTGAACTCGTCACGGAGGACATGGTGGCCGAGGCGTTCCCGTGCGGCGACGACGTCGATGAGCACGTAGCCGCACTCAGGACATATGCCGAGGCCGGGTTCGACACCGTGTACGTCACCCAGATCGGGCCGGACCAGCGCGGGTTCTTCGACTTCTACCGCACCAAGGTACTGCCGCAGCTCACCGCCTGAGAACTCCTGACATTACAGGCGCTCGTCTATCGGCCCGGAGGCCGTTTGACACGTTCCGGACGTGATACTCGCAGGATGGAGGTGGCGAGGATGGCGCGCGCGGTGTGGAGCGGGGCACTGACCTTCGGGCTGGTCTCGCTGCCCGTGCAGCTGATCAGCGCGACGGAGAGCCATACGATCCGCTTCCGGCAGCTGGAGCGGGGGACCGGGGACCGGGTCCGTAACAAGCGGGTCAACGAGCGCACCGGCAAGGAGGTCGCGCCGGAGGACATCGTCAAGGGGCTGGAGACGGACGGCGAGTACGTCGTCGTCGAGCCGGACGAACTCGACGAGATCGCGCCCGGCCGGTCGAAGGCGCTGGAGATCAGTGGATTTGTCGATCTGGCCGAGATCGACCCGATCTACTTCGACCGGACGTACTGGCTGGCGCCCAAGGACGAGGGCCACGCGAAGGTGTACGAACTGCTTCACCAGGCGCTGGCACGGACCGGCCGCGCCGGGATCGCCACGTTCGTGATGCGCAACCGCGAATACCTCCTCGCGGTGAAGGCCGAAGCGGACGTACTCGCGGTCCACACGCTGCACTGGGCGGACGAAATCCGGGACCCCAAGCAGGAGATCTCCACCACGCTGGAGAAGGCCGAACTGCCTGAGAAGGAGCTCAAGACGGCGATGGAGCTGGTCGAGACCCTCGACATGGAATGGCACCCGGAGGAGTACAAGGACACCTACCGTGAGCGCGTTCTGGAGCTCGTCGAGGCGAAGGGCAAGGGGGAGACGTACGAGAAGGCCGAGCCGCCCCAGGAGGCCACCAATGTCATCGACCTGATGGACGTACTGCGAAAGAGCGTCGACCGGGCCGGGGGCAAGCAGAGCAAGGGCCTGCGGGGGCTCAACAAGAAGGAGCTCTACGAGCGCGCCGCCGACGCCGACATCCCCGGGCGCTCCTCGATGAACCGGGACGAGCTCATCGAGGCTCTCGGGAAGGCGTCGTGAGCGCGCTGCCGACAGCGTCGTAGCGCGAGTCGGCTGGTGGAGCCGGGCGTACGGGCGGAGGTATGCGCGATGACGAAGGCACTCTCCCGTCGGGAGCGGATGCTCCTGGCGCAGATCGAGGACCAGTTGCGTGAGGACGACGCGGCTCTGGACCGCTGTCTGAGGTCGATGCTGCCTGCCCCGGCGCCGACCGGGGCCCTGTACCGGATACCCGGTGTGGCGCTGTACGTGCTGGTCCCGGCAGCCGTCGCCTTGCTGGCGACGGCCGTCGCGACGTCTTCCCCCGTCTTGATCGCCGCGTTCGCGGGGGTCTGGGCGTTGACCTTCGCGTGCCTCGTCCTGCTGGTGTGCCGCTGGTCGCGTCGCAACAGCGCGGAGCGCCGGGGCCGAGGCGAGGCGGACGGCGGGGACGGAGGGAAGAAGCCGTGAGTGCCGTACCGCCCGCGACTCCTCAGGTCCCCGACAGACTCACCCGCGCAGCTCCAAGGTGCAGCACTTGGTGCCGCCGCCTGCCTTCAGCAGTTCGGGGAGATCGATACCGATGGGTTCGAAGCCGCGAGCGCGCAGCGCTTGGTGGAGGCGGGTCGCCGCGCTGGGCAGCAGTACGTGCCGACCGTCGGAGAACGCGTTCAGCCCGAAGACGTCGGCATCCTCGGATGTCGCCAGGACGGCGTCCGGATAGAGCTCGCGCAGGACGGCTTGGCTGCCTGCTGAGAACGCCTCAGGCAGGTACATGACCTCATCGTCCGAGAGTACGGCCAGCGCGGTATCCAGGTGGTAGAAGCGGGGGTTGACCAGCGTCAGCCCGGTGACCGGAACCCCGAAGAACTCCTGAGCCTCGGCGTGCGCGCGCGGGTCCGTGCGGAATCCGGTCCCGGCCAGCAGCCGACGGCCGGCGAGCAGCAGGTCGCCCTCGCCCTCGTTGATGTACTCCGGCCAGCGCACGGCGCCGTAGCCGTGTTCCTGGAACCAGGACAGATAGGCGGGTCCCTCGGCCGTACGCTCCATGTGACGGAAGCGCGCGGCGAGGACCTTTCCGTCCACCACGGTCCCGCCGTTGGCCGCGAACACCATGTCAGGCAGGCCGGGCACCGGGTCGATCAGTTCGACGGTGTGCCCGAGTTCCCGGTACAGCTCGACCAGGCGCTCCCACTGGGCCTCCGCGCTCCCCTGGTCCGAGGGTTTCTCCGGCTCCATCCAGGGGTTGATGGAGTAGCTGACCTCGAAGTAGCGCGGCGGGCACATCAGCAGCCGTTTGGTGTCCATCTTCCGGCTCTGCGGGGCCGTGGGTTCGGTGTAGGGCACGGGGTTTCTTCCTTCTGTCAGTCAAGAGGGGCGGGTAGCTACGGAGGTCACCGGACGCGGACGGAGGTCACCGTCCCGGTGCCGCGTCCTCCTGCGTCGCCGCCTCTGCGGCGGATGGTCCCTGCGCGGACTCGTCCGCCACGGAGGAGACCACCGTCGTGGCGGCGACCGGGCGAATGAGGAGGGATACCGCACAGGCCAGGGTGGTGACCGTCATCAGGGCGTACATGACGCGGTAGTCGAGCACGCCAATCAATACGGCGCCCGCGAACAGGGACAGCGTCTGGGCACTGTCCCGCGCCATGTTGACCGTGGCGTTCACCCGTCCCTGAAGGCGGGCCGGGGCGTACAGGTGGCAGGCGGTGCCCAGCACCACGAAGAGGAAGGGCAGGCCCACGCCGATGAGGATCACGCCCACCATGAACAGGGCCACGTCATGGGAGACACACAGCGACAGGCCGACCGCGATCGCCGCGTATCCCAGGCAACTGGTCTTGATATCGCCCAGGCGGCGGACCAGCGCCCCGGCGAACAGCCCGGCCAGCGCCGAACCGGCGCCCTGGACGGACGCCAGAACGCCCACGAAGGCAGCTGGCTGGCCCAGTCCCTCATCGACCGCGGCGAACGCGGCGGCCTCCAGCATGCCGACGCCGCCAAGGAAGATCACCATGGCCAGCGTCAGCCGGTAGAGCAGGGGAACGCCGCGCAGATAACGGAATCCGGCCGCGACCGACGTACGGAAGGACTCGCTGGTGGGCTCGGGCTCGGACTCGACGACCTTGACCGACGCCAGCAGCACCGCCGCGGCGATCAGCGTGCCCGTACTCAGCAGCGCCAGGGCGTTACCGCCGTAGGCGGCGTACAGCCCCGCACCCACCACCGGTGAGATGATCCGAACGCCCTCGCGGGTGGAGATCAGCACTGACCGGGCAGCCAGCGCGTCGGACGACGGCAGCATGTCCTTCAGCAGAGCCTGGCGCGCCGGGGTGGAGACCAGCACGCCATACCCGGCGGCCACCACGTAGATGATCCAAAGCTGCCCGGAGTCCCGTACGGCCAGCAGCGACAGGACCAGCATCGCCATTCCCGCGTACATCCACAGCAGCAGCGGCTTGCGGTGCACCCGGTCGACGAGGTGGCCGAGCAGGGGCGAGGCCAGCCCGGGAAGCGTGAGGACCAGGATGACCGCGCCCGCGGCGGCGTCCGAGCCGGTGAGGTCCTTGGCCCAGATAGCGAGCGAGAGAAACATGGCGCTGTCTCCGAAGGCGGAGACAGCTTCGCCGGCGAATATCCGACGGAACTGTGCGTTGTGGCGTAGTAGCGCCCACACTGCTTGGCCTCCATTGAAGGGTGGGACGGCGGCCCGGGGAGAGAACCCGCGGATGCGGTCCTCTCCCCGGACCGCGGGACTTCCGGAGACAGGTCAGTTCTCGCCCATGGCCACACGCAGGCTCTTGGGCCGCATGTCCGTCCAGACCGTGCCGATATGTGCCAGGCACTCCTCCTTGGTGCCGCTGACGCCGGTGTGCCGCCAGCCTCCGGGTACGGGCCGTCCCTCGGCCCAAATGCTGTACTGCTCCTCGGTGTTGCAGACCACCGTGTACTGGGCCTCAGCCGTGCGCTCGCTCATGGGCGGGGTTCCTTTCGTGTCACCGGAATCTGTTCGTGTGCCAACTGGATCTGAGGGAATGCGGGAATGCGGGATCAACTGAGGGATGCGGGATCAGGGGGTGCGCAGGCGCGCCTCGACCCACCGTGTGACGTCCTTACGGCTGGTCTTCCCGGAGGTGTTGCGCGGGAGTTCGTCGAAGAACACCAGACGGCCGGGCCGCATGGCGGCAGGCAGGTCGCGGCGTAGCGCGGTGCGCAGGCGCGCCTCGACGGCCCCGACGGACGCGCCGTCGGGCTCGGCGACCACCGCCAGGTGCAGTTCGGCCCGGCCGCGCAGGGCGTCGGACAGTACGGCGACCGCCTGTGTGACGCCGGGGACCCGCTCGGCGACCGACTCGATCTCCGCCAGTTCCACCCGATGCCCGCGAATCTTCACCTGGTCGTCCACACGCCCGTGAAAAGAGAACTGACCGCCCGGGCCGACCCGGACCATGTCTCCGGTGCGGTAGGCCCGCACACCGTCCGGCCTGGTGAAGAAGGACCGCGCGGTCAGCTCCGGACTCCCGTAGTAGCCGCGGGCCACCCCCACCCCGGAAAGACAGAGCTCGCCGATCGTCCCGTCCGGGACCTGCCGGAGATCCTCGTCCAGCACATGAGCCCGCAGTCCGGGAATCGGCACACCGATGGGCAGCGGGTCGCGATAGGGCGGGCACACCTCGGCACACAGCCCGCAGACCGTGGTCTCGGTGGGACCGTAGCCGTTCCACAGCGTGTCCACCACACCGCTCAGCTCTTCGGCGAGCACCGCGGGCAACGCTTCTCCCGCGCTGACGAGGTGCCGGAAGACGCGCTCGCCCGCCAGGAACGGCAGCAGCGAGCGCAGTTGGCTCGGAGTCGCGAATCCCGCGTCGACCCGCCGGTCACGCAACCACCGCGCGAAGAACTCGGGGTTGCGGGCGCTGCGCGGTGGAGCGACGACGATCGCGCCGCCGCTGGTGAGCGGCACCAGCATTTCGGGGACGGACATATCGAAGACGATGCTGCTGTGTGCGAGCATCCGGTCCCCGGGCCCGAGCCGCATCGCGCCCGAGAAGTAGTCCAGCATGTTGAGCAGACCACCGTGCTCGATCTCCACGCCCTTGGGCAGTCCCGTCGAGCCGGAGGTGAAGAGGATGTACGCGGCGGGCTCGGGCCCGGCCAGATGATCACCCGCCGTTGGGGACACCGTAGCGGCGGAGGCCAGTTCGGCCAGGGCGTCGCGGACCACGCCGTCGGCGTTCGGCGACGTCGCCGCCGCCCCGCAGCGCGCCTGCTGGATCTGGTGGCGGCGCCGTTCGGCCGGAGCCCGTGGATCGAGCGGCACCGCCACCGCGTCCAGCAGCCAGGTCGCCAGCAGGGCGACCACGTAGTCGGTTCCGTAGTCGCATTCGATCGCGACCCGGGTACCGCGCCGCACCCCGTCCGCGGCGAGCGCGTCAGCCTGACCGCGGGCCGCCGACAGCAGGGCGGCGTAGCTCAGTTCACCGCTCTCGTCCTCCACAGCCGTGGCCCGCGGGTGGGCCTGCGCGTGCTCCAGGAAGCGCCGCACGGTGGGGGAGGCGGTGTGGACCGCGTCCGCGCTGGTGAGAACGTCGCTCATGAGGTTCTTCCCCTCCTTGGCCGTGCGGTGTCTTCTTCGCCCAACTGCTCCCGTACGAGGGCGGCGAGGCCGCCCAGGGTGGGGTTCTCCAGGAAGTCGACCAGCTCCACGTCCGCCCCCAGCTCCTCATCGAGCAGGGCCAACAGGCGCATGGCCTTGAGGGAGTGCCCGCCGAGGTTGAGGAAGTCATCCCCGGGAAGGGCTCGCTCGGTGTCGAGGACCTTTCGCCACAGCGCCGCGACCGTCTCGTCCACCTCGTCGGGGTGGGGCTCCTGAGGCTGTCTTCCGGTGTCCTGGGCAACGTCGGGTGCGTTGTTCTCCCGCCTTGTCTGAGACAGCGTGTCGAGCAGCGCCGTCCGGTCCGCCTTGCCGTTGGGTGTGACCGGAACACGGTCCACGACCACCACGGTGGGGAGCATGTAGGGCGGGAGCTGCGCCCGCAACGCCGTACTGAGTGAAGCGGCGTTCAAAGGCTCTGTGCCCTCCATCCGAGCACCGGCCGACACGAAGGCCAGGATCTCGGCGCCGTCCGGCGTACGGCGGCTGAGGACCACCGCGTCGGCCACCCCGGCCTGGCGGCGCACCGCCCACTCCACCTCGGCCAGTTCCACCCGATGGCCCCGGACCTTGACCTGGTCGTCGAACCTGCCGACGTATGCGTAGCCGCCGTCCGGCCCCACCCTGACCTGGTCACCCGTGCGGTAGAGCCGCTGTCCGGGCTCCGTGGCGAACGGGTCGGGTACGAAGGCCGCGGCGGTCAGCTCCGGTGCGCCGAGATAGCCGTGCGCGAGACCGTCGCCCCCCACGTACAGCTCGCCGGTGCCGCCCGGTGGAACCGGCTTCCCCGACTCGTCCAGCGCATAGGCCGTGCTGCGCGGCAGGGGACGCCCCAGCGGGATCACGCCAGCGGCGATGTCCTGCGGTGTCACCGCGTGCGTGGTGCTGAACGTGGTGTTCTCGGTGGGGCCGTAGCCGTTGACCACCTGGGCGGGCGGATGCTCCCCGAACAGTCGCTCCAGCCTGCGGACATCCTGCTTCTCCCCGCCGAACAGCAGCACCCGCAGGTGACGGAACGCGTCGGGGGCGAAGTCCACCAGCTGGTTGAAGAGGGTGACCGTCAGGAACATCACGGTGATCCGCTGCTCGGCGAGGAAGGCGCGCATCCGCGCGGGAGACAGCAGGACATCCCGGTCCGCGACGACGAGCACGCCGCCACCCGCCAAGGCGCCCCACACCTCGAAGGTCGCCGCGTCGAAAGCGGGATTGGACACATGCGCGACCCGGTCACCAGGGCTGAAGGTGACGAACTCCGCGTCAGGTACGAGTCGGTTGACCGCCCGATGCGGCACGATCACGGCCTTCGGCTGCCCAGTGGAGCCCGAGGTGCACATCACGTAGGCCACGTCGGCGCCGGTCAGCGGCACCGGCTCGCACAGCTGCGGGTCGGTGGCCAGCAACTCATCCAGCCGGTGGACGGGTACGACGCCCGCCAGCATCCCGGCGGCTCCCTCGTCGGAGACAACAGCCGCCGTCGCCGCCGCGGCGGAGACGATGTCCCGCGTACGCCCAGCGGGCTGAGCGGTGTCCACCGGCAGGTAGGCGCCTCCGGCGTACAGCACACCCAGACAGGCGGTGACCGCCGCGATACCGCGTTCCATCGGCACGGCCACCACGCCGCCCCGGACGAACCCGGCCGTACGCAGCCCAGCGGCCACCGCGCGGGCCCGTCGGTCCAGCTCCCCGTAGCTGATGGTGTCGGCACCGTGCTGTACGGCCGTCGCGCCGGGCCGCACTTCGGCATGGCGGCGCACCCGGTCGTGCACCCCGGTGAAGCCCGTGGCCGTGGTGGGCGTGATCGGGCCGGGCAGCTCGCTGTCCGGAGCCGCGAAGGCATCGCGCACCGCCGTGAGCAGACGCTCGTGCACGGCCGCGGCGTGCTCCGCGGTGAACAGGTCCGCGGCGTACTCGAGTTCGCAGACCGTGCCACGGGCACGCTTCGTCACCTGCCACAGCACTTCGTACTTCGCCGTGCCCGTGCCGAGCTGCTCCCGCTCCGCCCAGTGACCACCCAGCCGTAGCCCGCACCAACTGGTGTCCAGGTAGGTGAGCGATGTCTGGGCAAGCGGGGCCCGGGCACGCTCGCCGCTGGGCCAGAACTCCTCGACAAGCGTCTGGAACGGTATCCGGCGGTGTGCGAGAGCCTGGGTGACGACTCGGCGCACCTGCCGTACGAGAGTCCGTGCGGTGGTACCCGGCGGCAGGGTGAAGCGAAGCGGCAGGACGTCCACGAACATGCCGACCTCGTCGCGCTGCTCCCGCTCGCGGGCGGACAACGGCACGGCGACGACCAGATCCCGGTCGCCTGTCACCGCGGCGAGCCCCACCACATAAGCGGCGAGCCACGTCATGAAGTCGCTGAGACGTTCCTGCTCGGCGAACGCGAACACCGGCGCCAGCTGTTCGTCGGTCAGGGTGACCCGGTGGGCACCGCCCGCGGTGCCAAGTCGCGCCGGGCGGGGCAGGTCATGGGGCAGGGACAACCCTCGCGGGGCGTCGGCCAGCGCGGTATGCCAGAAGTCCAGCGCGCTGCCGGGCTCCGGCTTCACCTCACCGGTACTCGACGCGGCTTCCCTGCCATGGCCGTCGGCTCCGTCGTCGGACGGGCCTTTCCGGCCACCCTCGTAGAGCCGCTGGAGTTCCGACTCCAGCAGACTCAACGAAATCCCGTCACACACCAGGTGATGGACCGTCAGGAGCAGCTGGCTGCCCGAATCGCCCTGATCCAGGAGTAGTGCCCGCAGCAGTGGCGGCCGCGCGAGGTCGAACGGGGTGCGCGCTTCGGTATCGAGCAGTTCACTGACGCTCGTCTCCGGGATGTTCCGCCCGTCCACCCAGCGCAACGGTACGGACACCTTGGCGGCGGCCACGGCCAGGCCCGGCCGCACGAAGCCCCGGCGCAGCGCCTCGTGCTCCACCGCGAGGGCGTCCAGCGCCGCGCGCAGCCGGGCGGCGTCCAGCGCGCCGTCGAAGCGGTAGCGGACGGCGATGTGGTAGACCGCCGACCCGTGATGCAGCTGTTCGGTGATCCACAACCGCTCCTCGGGGCCGGTCAGCGCCCTGGGCTCCGGTGCCGATATGCCGTCGGTGCCAGCGAGCAGCGTCGTCAGGGCGCCGAACTCCGGGTAGTCATACAGGATGTCCAGAGCGAGCTCGGTACCGGTGAGCTCACGCAGCAGGGTCGCCGCGTCCACGGCGAGCAGGGAGTCGCCCCCCTCGTCGAAGAAGTGGTGCTCGTCCCGGACCTCGCTGAGTCCGAGTGTCTTGCGCCAGATGTCGGCGACGCCTTCCCGAAGGTCCGCCACCGCCGCGTTCCCCGGCGCGGGCAGGGGCCGTTCAGCCATGGGCACGGCCCCCCGTCCCGGTACCCGTCCGCGCTTCGGCCGCTGCCGTGCGGGTGACCAGCCAGTCGCCTATCGCGAGTGCGTCCAGCGTGGAACGGGCGTAGGTGGCGACCGCCGTCTCGGGCGTGCGGATCACCGGCTGACCGCGCAGGTTGAACGAGGTATTGATCACCATGGGGATGCCCCGGTCGTCGCCGACCTGGCGGATCAGACGCCAGAAGCGTGGTGCGCTCTCCCGGTCGACGGTCTGGACCCGGGCTGAGCCGTCGACGTGCGTGATCGACGGCAGCAGCTCCCGGTACTCGGGCCGCACCTGCGTCACGAAGAGCATGTGCCGGTACATGGCTTCCCGCTCGGGGTCGAGCTCGAAGTAGCGGTGCGCCTCCTCCGCGAGGACCGCTGGCGCGAAGGGACGGAACTCCTCGCGCTGCTTCACCATGGTGTTCAGATGCGCCCGCATGTTCGGCGACGCGGGGTCCGCGAGGATACTGCGGTTGCCCAGCGCGCGCGGCCCGAACTCCATCCTGCCCTGGAACCAGGAGACCACCTTGCCCGCGCCGATCAGAGCGGACACCTGCGCCAACAGCTCGTCCTCGGCCAGCTTGCGGACCGTGAACGCGTCACCGAGCCCGCTGAGGGCCGCTTCGATGTCCCGCTCGCCGAACTCCTCACCCCAGTAAGGCATCGTCATAGCGGCGGGTGCCGCCGGTGCCTCCTGCCGCAGTTGCCACAGCGCGGCGCCCAGCGCCGTGCCGTCGTCGCCCGAGGCGGGCTGCACGAACACCTGGTCGAAGAGGTCGCTTCGCGCGATCACTCCGTTGGCGGTGCAGTTGAGCGCGACGCCACCCGCCATACACAGGTTGCGAGAGCGCCCCGGCTCCCGAGCCGCCGTTCCCAGCACATGCAGCAGACTCTCCTCCAGCACACCCTGCACCGTCGCGGCGATATCCCTATGACGCTGGTCCACCGGCGCCTCGGGATGCCGCGCCGGACCGAACAGCTCCTCCAGCCGCCGGATCGCACCGCGATGGGTCTCCCGCTCCGTCGGTGACTTGTCGTGCGCCAGCACCGGCACCACGATCCGGCCGCCGTCCAGGGTGCGCACGAGGTCACGCGCCACGTCCGCGTACCGACGGGAGTCGCCGTACGGCGCCAACCCCATCACCTTGTACTCGTCCATGCCCGGGAGGAAGCCCAGGTACTGGGTGACAACGCTGTACAGGATGCCCAGGGACGCGGAGATCGAGTAGCTGCGCACCAGCCGCAGATCCGCACCCGTGCCCTGGAACACCGACGTCGACTCGGCCTCGCCCATCCCGTCCGCCACCAGGACCGTCGCGTCCTGGAAGCCGCTCAGGTGATACGCGCTGGCGGCATGGGCCACATGGTGGCGCACCGGCACGAACTTCCGCTCCCAGTCCTGGTCCGGATAATGCGACCGCAGGACGTCCCACTGCACTTCCTTGCGGTAGACATCGCGGAACCAACGCCGGGCGAACTCATCGCGCTCGAAGGCCGCCGACGGTTCATAGCGGAAGCCATGGGCGACGAAGTCGACGTCGTCCAGCGTCACTCCGGCGATCCGCAGGCACGCGTCGATCGCGTCCACGGGAAACGCCCCCGTGCCCTTGTTCCCATCGTGCCGTTCCTGCGCGGAGGCGGCGATCACGCCGTCCTCACTGACCAGAGCGGCCGCCGCGTCGAGCCCCTGCACCACGCGCTGCTCGCGCCAGTCCAGGCCGGGCAGCAGCTCCTTCTTGACGGACATCGACCGGTCAAGTCCGCTGATTCCGAGCACCAGCACGTCAAACTCCCTTCGTATCCGTCGCATGGACGATCGCGTCGGCCACCGCTGTGACCCACGGATCGCGTATGAGCTGGTAGTGATCGCCGTCCGCGAGGGAGACCCGCAGCTCACGAGCGAGCCGCTGCCACCCCGCCACCGCGGTACGACGTGCCTCGTCGGCGCCGTGGCGCGAGAGGACAAGGTGGACCGGTCCGTCGAAGACCGACGGCCGGTGACGGGTGAGACCGGAGAGCATTCCCTGCCAGAACTCCATCAGGGAGTCAGCGACCGGACCGCTCAGCTGCGCCAGCCCCGCCGAGTCGACCCCGAGGAGCTTCAGCAGTCCGTCCGCGGCCCCGTCGGCGAGAACCTGCGGCAACCCCCGCCGGGCCACGTCAGCGCGCAGCCGCTCCAGGGCCAGCCCGTCCTCGGCGTCCTCCGGGTCCTGGCCTGGCGCGGCGTCGACGAGGACGACGCGCTCGGGCACGACCCCGAGTACGGAGAGCCGAACGGCGACCTCCTGGGCCAGCACACCACCCGCGGACCATCCGGCGATCACCGGCCGACGGCCCTCCAGCAGCGGTGCCAGCTCATCGGCGTACCCCTGCGCGGTCGCCGCGAAGTCCGAGGTACCGCCGCCTCCCAGCAGATCCGCCTGCACTCCCAGGATCTCGAACGAGTCCGAGACCCGGGCGACCAGATCGAGGTAGCAGAACAGCGTGCCGCCCAGCGGATGCACCAGAACCAGAGGCCGCGCCCCGGTGGTGCCGCCCAGCGACACCACCCGGCGTCCGCCGCCGTGGGCCTGCCGCGCGCCAGCTGTGCCAAGCCGCCTGTCCAGGTACTCCGCCTGACCGGCCACCGTAGGCGTGTCGTAGAGCTGCGCGAGCGGCACGGTGGTGTCGAAGGCCGCGCTCAGCTCACCGACCAGCCGCAGTGCCAGCAGACTGTGCCCGCCGACCAGGAAGAAGTCGTCGTCACGGGATACCCGCAGGCCGAGCACCTTTTCCCACGCCGCGCTCACGCGATGCTCGGTCGGGGCGGGGTCGTAGCCAGCCGTGTCCGTCACGCGGAGAAGCTCCGCGTCACGCGTGGTCCGCTCCGCCGGTCGCGCCACCGACCGCGTGTCCCCACGCTGAGGCGGCACCGACTCTTCGGGCGCCCGCAAGGCCCCACGGTCCAGCTTCCCCACGACGGTGTGCGGCAGGGCTTCCACGACCACGAAGAACCTGGGCACAGCCGCGGCGGGCAGCTGGGCCGCCGCGTGACGGCGCAGCTCCCGCTGGTCTACCGGGGCGCCGTCGACCGCGACGATATTCGCCAGGAGCCCGTCATACCCTGGCCTGAGTCCGACGACCGCGGCGGCCACGCCCGGATGCGTGCGCAGTACCGCCTCGATCTCCTCCGGCTCTACCCGCTGGCCGAGTACCTTCAGTTGATGGTCGGCCCGGCCCAGGTACTCAAGCTCGCCGGACTCCGTGAGGCGCCCGAGGTCGCCGGTGCGATACAGCCGACTACCCGCGAGGTTCCAGGCATCCGGCAGGAAACGCTCGGCCGTGAGCGCGGGCAGCTCCAGGTAGCCACGTCCGATGCCTGGGCCACCCAGGTAGATCTCGCCGACCGTTCCCGGCGGCACCAGGTTTCCGGCGTCATCGAGCAGGTGGACGCGCATGCCAGGGCGCGGCCTGCCGATGACGGGCGTGGTGCCCTCCATCACCTCGGCGAGCGTCGCCTCCACCGTCGCCTCAGTAGGGCCATAGGAGTTGACGGCCCGCACCGCGGGGTAGGCGGCCAACCGGTCCCACAGGTCCGGCGGGCACGCCTCGCCGCCGAAGACGACCAGACGCGGTGGATGAGGTGCGTCCAGCAGCCCGTGTTCCACCAGAACCTGCATCTGCAGCGTGGTCGTGTCGACGATGTCCGCCGCGCGCCGCTCGTCATGGGCGCGCTCAACGAGATGGCGCAGGTCGCGCCTCTCCTCCTGGCCCAGCACACAGAGGGTGTGGCCCTCGAGCACCAGCAGAACCTGCTCGATGAAGAAGTCGGAGATATAGGCGGAGCTGCCGGTCACGACGCGCAACGGACCGGTGGAGCCCAGCGACCGGGTCCGCGCGGCCAGCGTGCCGACCGCGTATTCGGACAGGCTGCCATGCTCGATCATCACGCCCTTGGGCCGACCGGTCGTGCCGGAGGTGAACATCACGTACGCGAGGTCGTGATCGTCGACATCCGGCAGTGGCGTCGCCTCGTCCTCAGGCTCCGCGCCCAATGCGGGTGCGGGTGCGGGTGCCGGTGCCGTCGGATCGAATACGACGTAGCCCTCGGGCACTTCCCTGGGCACATCGGTAACGATCAGCACCGGAGACGCCTGCTCCAGCATGAGGCTCAATCGCCGCTCCGGCAGGTCCGGGTCCAGCGGGACGAACGCCGCACCCGCCTTCCACACCGCCCAGAGCGTGACCAGCGCCGTGGCTCCCGGCCGCAGGCAGATCCCCACGAGGTCGCCCCGCCGTACGCCGCGCTGGCACAGCCGCCGGGCGAGCACCTCACTGTGGGCGTCCAGATCGGCGAAGCTCAGCCGGGTTCCGCCGTCTTCGACCGCCACGGTGTCCGGTGTGCGCCGTGCCTGACGACGCAGCAGCTCGTGCACCGGCAGGCTGGGGGCCGAGACGCCGGAATCGTGCCACGCCGCCAGCAGTTCCTGTTCGCGCTCACTCATCAGCTCGGCACCGCGGTGGTCGGTGTCGCAGTCCGCCGCCATCGCGGTCAGCGCCCGCAGGTGGTAGTCACGGATGCGGGTGACCTGGGCCGCCGTCAGTTCTCGAATGTCGTACTCGAATTCCATCCGCAGGCCACCCAGCACCGCTTCCCGGCTGATGGTGACGCTGAAGGGGAAGTTGGTGATCGCCACCCCCTGAATGTCGGCCCCCGGCCCCTCGGGAGCGAAGGCGCCGCTCTGCGCCAGGGTCCCGAGCTGCGAGAAGTCGTTGTACGTGAAGTTGACGTCGAAGAGCGCGCCTCCGCCGAGGCCGCGTTGGAGCGCGGACATCGGATACCGGCGGTGGGGCAGCATCTCCCGCTCCGCCTCGAACACCGCCCGTGCCAGGTCGGTCCAACTGCCTTCCGGCATACGCATCCGGAACGGCACCGTGTTGAGGAACAAGCCGCGGGCCTCGGAACCGTCGGTCTCCTCCAGGCGGCCGTTGGAGGTCAGGCCCGTCACGACATCCGTACTGCCGGTGACGAGGGTCATGGCCCGCAGGTGAGCGGCCAGTACGACGGACTTGAACGGCACACCCGCAGCCGTCGCGAACTCCTTCAGGGAGGCGAGCAACTTCTCGGAGAGCGGCGTGTTCAGTACTCCGTAGCCCTGTTCCTCATCGCGCAGGTGGGTCTCCCCGTCGAGCTGGTCTCCGGCGGGCCGGAACTCCGTCTCGGCGGACCGCCAGGGCAGCGGATCCCGCGGGTGACCGGCGAGCAGGGTGTGCCAGTAGGCGGCGCTTTCGGCGGAGGTGAGGGCGGTGCGTTCGGCGGCGATGTAGTCGCGGTAGGTGGAGCGCAGTGGGGGCAGGGTGACGTCCTCGCCGCGGAGGAGGGCGTGGTAGGTGTCGGTGATTTCGGCGAGGGTGGAGGCGAGGCTCCAGCCGTCGAGGATGGCGTGGTGGTCGGTGACGGTCCACTGGAAGGAGTCATCGGACAGTACGTGCACACTCATCCGGCACAACGGAGCCGTACGGACGTCGAACGGCTTCGCGCGCTCGGCGCTCACGCACTCGCGCAGCGTTGCCGACTGCTCAATGTCGCTCAGACCCCGCAGGTCCACGACGGTCAAGGGCAGTGTCACCGCGGTGTGTACGAGCTGCGTCGGCTCGCTGTACCCGGTGAGCGCCAGCGACGTCCGTAGCACCGCGTGCCGTTCCGTCACCAGGGCGAGCGCGCGCCGGAAGGCGACCGCGTCGAACCGGCCGGCCATGGGCAGGCTCTCCACGTTCAGGTACGGGTTGCGGTCGGGGTCCCGTTCCATTTCGTAGACCATGCCGAGTTGGAGTTCGGCCATGGGGTAGGC
>NZ_WHOM01000043.1 GCF_009739465.1 Streptomyces apocyni | reverse complement strand
GGGCGCGCCAGGGTTCCCGGGGCCGCCCTTCTTGCCGCCCTGGGCGACATCGACGGGAAGCATGACGAGCGCGGTGGTGCCACCGGCGTCGGACGGGCGCAGCTGAATACGGATGCCATGCCGCTGCGAGAGGCGGCCGACCACGAACAGACCCATGCGCCGGGACACCGAGACATCCACGGTGGGCGGCGCGGCGAGCCGCTCGTTGATCGCCGCGAGATCCTCGGGCGAGAGGCCGATACCGGTGTCGTGGATCTCGACGAGCACGCGGCCGTCAGGCAGCGCGTGACCGGTGACCCTGACCTTGGTCTGCGGCGAGGAGAAGGAGGTGGCGTTCTCGAGCAGCTCGGCGAGCAGGTGTACGAGGTCGTTGACCACGCGGCCCGCGACCTCGGTGGTGGGCACCGAGGCCAGCTCGATGCGCTCGTACTGCTCCACCTCGGACGCGGCGGCGCGGAGCACGTCGACCAGCGGGACCGGCCGGGTCCAGCGGCGGCCGGGCTCTTCACCGGCGAGGACGAGGAGGTTCTCACCGTTACGGCGCATACGCGTGGCGAGGTGGTCCAGCTTGAACAGCGAGGACAGCTGGTCCGGGTCGGCCTCGCGGGACTCCAGCTCGGAGATCAGCGAGAGCTGACGCTGGATAAGGCCCTGCGAACGCCGCGAGAGGTTGGTGAACATCGCGTTGACGTTGCCTCGCAGCAGCGCCTGCTCGGCGGCGAGGCGGACCGCCTCGCGGTGCACGTCGTCGAAGGCCGTGGCCACCTGGCCGATCTCGTCACGGGAGTGCACACCGACCGACTCGACGGAGGTGTCGACATCCTGCGGGTCGGTCTCGGAGAGCTGCTTGACCAGCTCGGGGAGGCGTTCCTGGGCGACCTTGGTGGCGGTGTCCTGCAGGCGGCGCAGCGAGCGGATCATGGAGCGGGCCACCACGAACGCGCCGACCAGCGAGACACCGAGCACGAGCAGCAGCAGCGCACCGTTGAACAGCGCGGCCTGCTCGGACTCCTCGCGCAGCTTGCGGGCCTCCTGCTCCATGTCGTTCAGCAGCGTCTGCTCGATGAGCGACATCTGCTTCAGCTTGGTGGAGGCGGCGTCACCCCAGTCGGGGTAGGAGCGCTTGTCCTGGCTCTTGAGGCCCTTGGAGTTCTCCAGGACGCGCTGGGCGTAACTGTTGGCGTCCTTGATGACGGCGTTGCTGTCGTCGATCGGCTTGAGCAGTTCTTCGGCGTTGCCGCCGGTGCCCGAGTAGGACCGTTCGAAGTTGCTGAGCTCGGCGTCCTCGTTGCGCCACGCGGACAGCGCGTAGAGCCGGTCGGACTCGGAGAGCTTGCCGAAGGTTTCCTTGTTCTCCGGCAGGGCCGCGGCGATCACGGCGCGCTGGATCGACGCGTTCTCCTTGGCGGAGGAGAAGGCGGACAGCGTACGGGTGCGCTGGATCATCTCCGGGTTGCTGGTCGCGAGGGCCATGTCCCGGGAGAGGCCGAGCAGCTGGTTGATCAGCTGGTTGTAGCCGGCGACGGTCTGCGAGGTCGGCGTGCCCTTTTTGTAGGCGTTGCGCCGGAGGTCCTTGAGCGTCTGCAGCTGGGCGGAGATGGTGACGACGTTGGCCCGGATGCTGTCGATGGCCTGGTCGCCGCGGTTGTCGTCGATCTCCGCGGTGCCCTGGACGAACGACTTCTGGGCGCGGTCGGTCTTGTCCCGGGGGCCCTTGACCGTGAAGTCCGTCGCGGCGACGCCGTGCGAGAGCGGACCGGCCGACTTGTCGCGCTCGTCCTGCAGCGCGGCGGCGAGTTCGGTCGCCTGCTTGGTCATCTCGGTGAGCAGCTTCATCCGGTCCAGCTGCTCGATCTCGTCCATCGAGTCGTTGATCCGGATCACGCCGAGCGAGGTGGCCACGACCACGGGCAGGGCGAGCAGCGACACCAGACGCGTGGAGATACGCCAGTTGCGCAGCGCGAGCCGGGAGCCGGTGCTGCTCGGCTCCTTGCCCTTGGCCGCGGGCTTGGCGTCGCCGCCGGACGCGCCCGTATCGGTGCCCGTGGTGCGGTTGTCGGCTGCTGCCGGACCGGAGCCCAGGGCGTGCTGGGGCGAGGAACTGCCGCTCATGGGGTTAGTCCCACCGCGCAGCTCCGGCTCGGCCGCAGCGCTGCCATCCCTCTTGAAACGTCCCTGCACTAGCGTCGCAACCTCTGGACCAGGCGTCCCTCCGCGCGAGGCGGCGGGACGGTGTCGGCGTCGAGGGGCCCGAGGGCCCCGTGGTGGTCTGAGTGACCGGCGCTTCTCCCCCTTAGACACCGCCACTCGGCGCTCCGTTGCGCCCTTGCGCGCCGGCTCATACCCGCGGCGGTCCCGCGAATTCCAGCACAGCACAGGATCTCCAACAAGGCCCGGGTATCCGACCGTGACCTCCGTGACCCCACGTAAGTGCCGTGTCACGAGACGTAGATCCGCATCCCCTACATAACGGACTTTTACGTACGGGCCACCTACGGGCCGGGGGTGTCCCAGTCCTCATGATCAGGAGCGGAATGGAGTCTTCCATGGCGGAATGTCCGTTCCCGTCGAACGGCCCGACGGTCCCGTTTGCCCGTTTCGCCCACCAGCTCGTGAGCAAACTCACATGACGATCGCAGGGAGTTCGCTGCTTTGACGGGAATTCGAATGTTTAGCCTGACGCTTTACAGCGACGGCCGGTCCGCCAACCAGCGGGCCATCAGGCGACACAAGAGACACAGGGGTCCGAACCGCCGATGCAGACGACGAAGACAACGCCGATGTTCCAGAACATAGCCAACCCGCGCCGCACCACGCTGGCGCACCTCGCGGACGCCGACGAGCTGCAGGCCGCGGCCGCGCTGCCGGAGCACTCCGTCGACCTCCCGACGAACACGGCCAACCCCCGCCGGACGATCCTGATGGACGCGCCGGAGAACCCGGTCGGCGCTGCGCTGTAAGCGGCGGCGCGAGATCACCCGACCCGCGCGTTAGCCTGGAGCGTCAGTCTCCAGCAGCACCAGGCCTACCGGCCCGGGTACGTAAGTAGAGGGGCCTCGCATTCCGTGCGCATCGCCAGGTTCTCCATCGACGGCAATGTCGCCTTCGGTGCGGTCGAGGGCAGCAGCCCCGACGAGCTCGTCCTCGACATCATCAAGGGCATTCCCTTCGCCGACTTCGAGCTCTCCGGTACGAAGGTCCCGCTGAGCAAGGTCCGGCTGCTGCCGCCCGTGCTCCCCAACAAGGTCGTGGCCATCGGCCGCAACTACGCGGAGCACGCGGCAGAGCTGGGCCACGAGGTCCCCGAGTCCACCGACGCGCCGATCACCTTCTTCAAGCCGTCCACCTCGGTGATCGGCTCCGGTGACGCGATCGCGTACCCCTCCTTCTCCGATGAACTGCACCACGAGGCCGAACTGGCCGTGGTCATCGGCCGGATGTGCCGCGAGGTCCCGCGAGAGCGCGTCAAGGACGTGATCCTCGGCTACACCTGCGCCAACGACGTCACCGCGCGTGACGTCCAGCGGCGTGAGAAGCAGTGGGCGAGGGCCAAGGGCTTCGACACCTCCTGCCCGCTCGGCCCCTGGGTGGAGACGGACCTCGACCCGTCCGATCTCACCATCCAGTGCACGGTCAACGGTGAGCAGCGCCAGCTGGGCCGCACCACCGACATGATCCGCTCCATCGAGGACCTGGTCGTCCACATCACCGAGGCCATGACGCTGCTCCCGGGCGACGTCATCCTCACCGGCACCCCCGCCGGGGTCGGCCCCCTCACCGTCGGCGACGAAGTCGCCGTCACCATCGAAGGCATCGGCACTCTCACCAACAAGGTGATCAAGCGTGGCTAACGCGAACTCCCCCAAGCTCTCGACTCCGCTCGAGCAGGGGGTACCCCCCCGCGTACGTTTCTGTCCCTCCCCGACCGGCAACCCCCATGTGGGTCTGGTCCGCACCGCCCTGTTCAACTGGGCCTACGCCCGCCACACCGGCGGCACCATGGTCTTCCGTATCGAGGACACGGACGCGGCCCGCGACTCCGAGGAGTCGTACCAGCAGCTCCTGGACTCGATGCGCTGGCTGGGCCTCGACTGGGACGAGGGCCCGGAGATCGGCGGCCCGCACGCCCCGTACCGCCAGTCGCAGCGGATGGACCTCTACCAGGACGTCGCGGACAAGCTCCTGGCGGGCGGCTACGCGTACCCCTGCTACTGCACCACCGAGGAGCTGGACGTCCGCCGCGAGGCCGCCCGTGCCGCGGGCAAGCCGTCCGGCTACGACGGCCAGTGCCGCGAGGTGAGCCCTGAGCAGAAGGCGGCGTACGAGGCGGAAGGCCGGACCTCGATCATCCGCTTCCGGATGCCGGACGAGCCGATCACCTTCACCGACCTGGTACGCGGCGAGCTCACCTTCACCCCGGAGAACGTGCCGGACTTCGGCATCGTCCGGGCCAACGGCGCGCCCCTCTACACGCTCGTCAACCCCGTCGACGACGCGCTGATGGAGATCACCCACGTCCTGCGTGGCGAGGACCTGCTCTCCTCCACCCCCCGCCAGATCGCGCTCTACAAGGCGCTGATCGAGCTGGGCGTCGCCAAGGAGACCCCGGTCTTCGGCCACCTCCCCTACGTCATGGGCGAGGGCAACAAGAAGCTCTCCAAGCGTGATCCGCAGGCCTCGCTCAACCTCTACCGCGAGCGCGGCTTCCTCCCCGAAGGCCTGCTCAACTACCTCTCGCTGCTCGGCTGGTCCTTCTCCGCCGACCAGGACGTGTTCTCGGTGGCCGAGCTGATCGAGAAGTTCGACGTCGTGGACGTCAACGCCAACCCGGCCCGCTTCGACCTGAAGAAGGCCGAGGCGATCAACGCGGACCACATCCGCCGCCTGGACGTACAGGCCTTCGCCGAGGCCTGCACACCCTGGCTTAAGGCCCCGCACGCCAACTGGGCGCCCGAGGACTTCGACCAGGCCGCCTGGGAGGCGATCGCCCCGCACGCCCAGACCCGCCTTCAGGTCCTCTCGGACATCACCGCCAACGTCGACTTCCTCTTCCTGAAGGAGCCGGTCGAGGACGAGGCGTCCTGGGCCAAGGCGATGGGCAAGGGCGACCCGGCGGCCCTGCTGACAACGGCCCGCGCCAAGCTGGCCGACGCCGACTGGAGCAGCCCGGAGTCCCTGAAGAACGCCGTCCTGGCGGCGGGCGAGGAGCACGGCCTCAAGCTGGGCAAGGCCCAGGCCCCGGTCCGTGTCGCCGTCACTGGCCGCACGATCGGTCTGCCGCTCTTCGAGTCCCTCGAAATCCTGGGCAAGGACCGCGCCTTGACGCGTATCGACGCGGCCCTGGCGAAGCTGGCTGCCGCCTCGTAGGAGCTTTCCGTACGAGAAGGGGGCGCCTGCCGCAATCGGCAGGCGCCCCCTTCTCGTTGTTCTCGGTGTGTGTCAGCCCTGCCAGCTGTGTGGGGCGCGGAAGCCCGGGGTGCGCTCCAGGCGGCGCCAGCCTGCCTTGGGGTGGGCGCGGTGCGCCGGGGCGTGGGGCTGGGCCGCGGCGCGGGCCATCAGGATGGCGGTGATGGCCGCGAGCTCCTCGGGCTCGGCGTGGCCCTTCTCGACGCGGAGGAGGTGGTCGGTGGGGGTGCTCATGGAGGTCAGGTCCCGTCTTCGTTGCGGTCGTCGGGCGGTTGGCTGCGCGGGTTACTGCGGCGGGTTGCCGTGCTTACGCGAGGGCAGGTCCGCGTGCTTGTTGCGGAGCATCGCGAGGGAGCTGATGAGGACCGAGCGGGTTTCGGCCGGGTCGATGACGTCGTCGACCAGGCCGCGTTCGGCGGCGTAGTACGGGTGCATCAGCTCGGCCTTGTACTCCTTGACCATGCGCGCGCGCATGGCCTCGGAGTCCTCGGCCTCGGCGATCTGACGGCGGAAGATCACGTTCGCGGCGCCTTCGGCGCCCATCACGGCGATCTCGTTGGTCGGCCAGGCGTAGGTGAGGTCGGCGCCGATGGACTGCGAGTCCATGACGATGTACGCACCTCCGTAGGCCTTGCGCAGAATCAGCGAGATCCGCGGCACGGTGGCGTTGCAGTACGCGTACAGGAGCTTCGCGCCGTGGCGGATGATCCCACCGTGCTCCTGGTCGACGCCCGGGAGAAAGCCGGGGACATCCAACAGGGTGACGATCGGGATGTTGAAGGCGTCGCACATCTGCACAAAGCGCGCGGCCTTTTCCGAGGCCTCGATGTCCAGGACACCGGCCAGGGACTGGGGCTGGTTGGCGACGATGCCGACGACCTGGCCGTCCAGGCGAGCCAGGGCGCAGACGATGTTGCGGGCCCAGCGCTCGTGGATCTCCAGGTAGTCGCCGTCGTCGACGAGCTCCTCGATGACCTTGTGCATGTCGTACGGACGGTTGCCGTCCGCGGGCACCAGGTCGAGGAGGACGTCGCTGTGCCGGTCCGCGGGGTCGCTGGATTCGACGTGCGGCGGGTTCTCCCGGTTGTTGGAGGGCAGCATGGCGAGGAGGTAGCGGACTTCGGCGAGGCAGGTCTCCTCGTCGTCGTACGCGAAGTGCGCGACGCCTGAGGTTCCGGCGTGGACGTCGGCGCCGCCGAGACCGTTCTGGGTGATCTCCTCGCCGGTGACCGCCTTGACGACGTCCGGACCGGT
>NZ_WHOM01000042.1 GCF_009739465.1 Streptomyces apocyni | reverse complement strand
CCGGACTGCTGGTCCTGCAACTGGGCCAGCAGGTGGCCGACAGTGGTGTGCGGGTTCAGGCGTACGCGAACGGGGAGGGTATTGATGAACAGTCCGACCGTGCCCTCGATGCCCGCCACCTCCGGCGGACGGCCGGAGACGGTCGTACCGAAGACCACGTCGTCACGACCGGTCAGCGCGCCGAGCACCATCGCCCAGGCACCCTGCACCAACGTCCCCAACGTCACACCCGCCCGCCGGGCAGCACCCGTCAGACGCTCCGACACATCCGCAGCCAGCTCCCGCATGATCTGGGCAGGAAGTACGGAGGTGTGCGCCGTCTCGGCGGGTGACAGCAGCGTCGGCTCGTCGAAACCGTCGAACACCTCCCGCCACACGGCTTCCGCAGCGCCCCGGTCCTGCTCAGTGAGCCACTGCGCATAGGCACGGTGATCAGCCACACGCGGCAGACCCGCCCCGCCATCACGCTGTCCGTACAGCGCGAACAGCTCGGCCACGAGCACGGACATGGACCAGCCGTCGATCAGGATGTGGTGGTTGGTCATGACCAGACGGTGCCGGTCGGCGCCGAACCGGATGAGGGCGAAGCGCAGCAGCGGGGGCGCCGCCAGATCGAACCGGCGGTCGCGGTCCTCGGCCAGAATCGCGGCGGCCTGCTCGTCCTGTGCCGCCGCGTCGAGCGCGGACAGGTCCACCTCGGTCCAGGGCAGGGTCACCTCGGCCGGGATGATCTGGACCGGCCGGTCCAGACCCTCCTGCCAGAAACCCGCCCGCAGACCGGCGTGCCGGCGCACGACACCCTCCGCGGCGGCCCGCAGCGCGGCCGCGTCCAGCGGTCCCCCCAGATCGAACGCGAACTGGACGGTGTAGACGTCGGGTGATGTGTCGTCGAACTGGGCGTGGAACAGCAGTCCTTCTTGGAGGGGGGTGAGGGGGAGGACGTCTTGGATATGGGGGTGGGTGGTTTCCAGAAGGTCGATGTCGTTCTGGGTGAGGTCGACCAGGGGCAGGTCGGAGGGGGTGCGGCCGCCCGCGCCCGGTTCGGCGGTGTGTGCGACCAGCGACTTCAGCGCCGCGAACCACGCCTCGCCCAGCTCCGCGACCTCGGCCCGCGACAGCAGCTCGCCCGGCCACAGCCACGTCACCGTCAGCAGCGGACCGTCCGGCTCGTCCTGCGTACGGGCCGTGATCTCAAGCCCGTGCGCGAGCGGCAGGTCGGCGTCACCGCCCTGCACGGCGTCGGTGGCCGCGTCCACTGACCAGTCTTGGTTGGTGGGTGCGGTGAATCGGCCGAGGTAGTTGAAGCCGATCTGCGGGGTGGGGAGTGCGGCGAGGGTACGGCTGGTGTCGGGGTTGAGGTGGCGCAGCAGCCCGTAGCCGATGCCGTGGTCGGGAATCGCGCGCAGCTGCTCCTTCACTCGCTTCAACGCGTGTCCGGGGCTGTCAGTGGTGCCGGGGGCGAGGCGGACCGGGTGGGCGGCGGTGAACCAGCCCACGGTCCGGGACAGATCCACCCCGGGCAGCAGATCCTCACGGCCGTGCCCTTCGAGATCGAGCAGGACGTCGGACGCGTCTACGCCCCTCACACGCCGCCACTGGTTGACGGCGAGGGCGAGGCCGGTGAGCAGGACGTCGTTGACACCCGCGTGGAACGCGGCGGGGACAGCGGTGAGCAACGCCTGAGTCGTGTCACGGTCCAGCGTCAGGGTGAGACTGCGGGCGGTGCTGGCGGTGTCGCGTGCCGGGTCGAGGGGACGCCCGGTCAGCAGCGGGTCGGGCGCGGACAGCATCCCGGTCCACAGCGCGAGTTCGTCGAGCTGGTTCTGCTGCTGGGCGAGGGTGGTCAGTTGCTGGGCCCAGCGGCGGAAGGAGGTACCCACCGGCTCCAAGGCGCCTTGGCCCCCTCCTGCCCAGGCGGCGGCCAGGTCAGGGAGCAGGATGCGCCAGGACACACCGTCCACCACCAGGTGGTGGACGACAAGGAGGAGCTTGCCGGGGGCATGGGGTCCCGCGTCGAACCACACGGCCTGCACCATCGCCCCGGCCTCCGGGGCGAGCCTGCTCCGGGCGGCCTCGGCCTCCCG
>NZ_WHOM01000041.1 GCF_009739465.1 Streptomyces apocyni | reverse complement strand
CTAGGGGGCTTCTGGTGGCTCTTGGACGGTGTCGCGGAGCCAGATGACGATGGCGGTGACGGTCAGGGTGCCGTTGAAGATGTAGTCGCGTTTGTCGTAGCGGGTGGCCACCGCGCGGAACTGCTTCCACTTGTTCACGCACCGCTCGACCGCGTTGCGACGGCGGTACTGGGCTTTGTCGAAGGCCGGGGGCCGGCCACCGGCCTGTCCCCGGTGCTTGCGGTGGGCCCGCTGGTCATCGGGCTGAGCGATGGTGGCCTTGATCCCGCGCCGCCGCAGGTAGGCGCGGTTGTCCCGGCTGGAGTACGCCTTGTCGCCGCGCACCCGGTCCGGTCGGCTGCGTGGTCGGCCCGTGCCGCGGCGCCGGATGCGCAAGCCGTCCAGCACCGGGGCGAACATCGGGCTGTCACCTCGCTGACCGGGCGAGGTCAGCCAGTGCAGCGGGCGGGCCCGGTCGTCGGACAGCAGATGAACCTTGCTGGTCAGCCCGCCCCGTGAGCGCCCCAACGCCTCGCGCCCATCCGCTTCCTCACGGGTCCCGCCCCCTTTTGCGGGTAGTCGGCCGGGGGCTTGCGAGGCGCCCCGGCCGCGTGCTGATGCGCCCGGCAGGACGTCGAGTCGATGTTCACGGCCCATTCCCGCCGGTCCGCCTTGCGGGCAAGCGCCCCGTCCGGGTCTGCGGCGTCCGCCTCGATCTGTAACTCGCGCAGGACAGCCTTCCAGGTGCCGTCGGCCGACCAGCGACGATGACGCTCATAGACGGTCTGCCAGGGGCCGTACCGTTCTGGCAGGTCAGGCCAGGGCACCCCGGTCCGGGCCCGGAACAACACCCCGTTGATCACCTTGCGGTGATCCGCCCACTGCCCGCCCGGCTTGCCGTTACCGGGCAGGAGAGGTTCGATCTTCCGCCACTGCGCGTCCGTGAGCTCGTGTCGCCGCACCATACGGGCGTCCTGCCCGGACAACTACGAGATCCACCCAGCCCACCAACAACCATCAGAAACGGCCTAGCGGCGAGCTGATGCCTGGCCTTCCCCGCCCCTGAGGCGAAGAAGGCCAGGCATAGTGTGCTGGGATTGTTCGGAACCGCCCCGCAACACCAGGCGGCGTGGGAGGCTCTGCCTGTGGGACGAAACAGCCAACGCCGTCGAGCCCGTTCCGGACCTGGGAACCGTCAGGCCGCACCAGACCTGTCCGAGATCTCCCGTGCGCGCACCGCCAAGCTTCTGCGCTCCGACATCGCGACGTGGATGGAAAACCCGAGCAAGGGGCCCGGAGGCTCATTCCTCAAGGGTGAGAGTGCGCCCGATCCTGTGGCGGTCTGGGGCACCCTCATGGGCTGGCTGGTCGCGGCTCGTGAGCAGATCACCGAGGAGCAGGCGCGGGACGCCGTGCAGTGGATCTCCGACACGCTCGACATTCAGCATGGCGACCTCCTCTACGCCGCATCCGTCATCGGACACCCAGGCGCCCCCTCTGTGACCGTCAGCGAGGCCACCGAGCACTACGGGGAAAACCCCGTCACCTTCGTCCTCTACATGCTCATGCTCGCTGGTGCCTTGGTCGCCACAGTCGGCAACGGGGACCCAGAATGGCTTCGCCAATTCGACCTCGCGGGTTGAGTCCCGTCACGGCGACGGCTCTCAGTCCCAGGCGTTGAAGAGCACACCTCCCAGCACGTCGACGTCGTAGAAGCGGACTTCTCGCCATTCGCCTCTGGTGAGCGTCGTGGTGTCCACTCCGCGGAGAGGCGTCATCAGACGTTCCCGGCTGAGCACCGTGAAGCCCGCGTCGCCGAATGCCTCCGCCCAGGCCGTCGGCTCGGCGAACTCGTCGCGGTACCAGTCCCGGAGCTCATCGGCGAACGCGATCCAGGGGTGGTGAGCATGGCAGAGGATGACGTGCTCGCCTGTAGCGTCCGAAACCACCGCCGTGTGGAACGTGCGGGGATACGCCCGCTCACGCACCACCTCCACCCGGCCGCCAGCGGCTCTGGCGGCGGCGTACAACGCGGCGCGGAACACCCGCAGATCGGTCTCGGGAAGCGGACCGTCCTTCGGCCGGAAGAAGCCGGTCGCCCCTCGGGGCAGTGTGCAGCGCTCCATGTCCTCAGCAATGTGCTCTGACGGGTGTGTATCCGGCGGGGACCCCGGCGACCTGGAGGTCGGAGAAGATCAGCCGGAAGTGGTGTGCCTTGGTCTCGATCGTGACGTCGTGAACATCGATGCCGATCGCTCGCTGCCAGCGTCGGGCGGCTTCCGACTCGGGGAGAAGCTTCGCGCCCGGGTAGAGGCTATGCCACTTGACGCCCCAGAGGAACCCTTCGAGATCCTTGCCCGTCTCGTGGTCGATGAGGCGGTCGTCCAAGGATGCCCGCCAGGTCTCAGCCGAAACAGATGACGTGCACCGGGCTTCGACACAGCACTGGAAGAGGCCGCGCAGAAAGGCCGACTCAACGCCGGTGCGGGGGTCGGCAGTCGCGCAGACGATGAGCTCGTAATCGCGCATGTAGTCCGTGTAGCCGTGGTACACGAGGGCCTGGTCGAAGATCTCGTCCAGCGACTGCTGCAGGGCCACCGTGTCCACTCAGCTGTTCTATCGCATGCGGGCGACAGCTTCGGGCTCGGGCTGTCGTGCTGCTTCATGGTGGCCAGTCCGCTCACGCACGGCCGCCTGTGGGGTCGTCCGCTCACGCACGGGCCCAAAACGCGACAGCGTCCGAGCCCGCCAAGCGGACCCGGACGCTGTGTAGCAGGTCAAAGGGGGTTTACCCTCCCTGCTCACGGTAGGCCGTGTGGGACTCGAACCCACAACCAATGGATTAAAAGTCCACTGCTCTGCCAATTGAGCTAACGGCCCGCGCCCTGAAGCATAGCCCCCATAAGGGCCAGGCTTCGAAGGCATATGGCGGACGCCAGTGATCGCGGCTAGAAGTCCGGCCACCAGTCCGCGGCCAGCTGGGCGATCTCCGCTTCGGTGAGCGCTCCGGTGTAGACGCCGATCTCATCGACGGCGCCCTTCAGGTACTCGCCCCAGCCGTCCGTGGTGAGCGCCCTGCCAACCCTTGGCCGCGTCGTAGACGACCGCGAGGTGCTGGCCCGTATCCATGGGGTATCCGGCGCTGAAGCGGGACGGTGGTCAGCTCCGCTTCTTCGGTGTCCCCGTGGGACATGGCCAGTTCCCAGCTGTACGTCTCGGCCGAGTAGCGGACGAAAACGGCGTTGCGATGCTCGCCAGGCAGCGTGAGGACCGCCATGTCCCGGGTGGGTGAGTCTTCGTCCAGCCGTACGCGGGCCGTCAACGAGAAGCTGCCGTCAGTAGCGGTGACCGGATTCTGGGTGGAGGCGTGGTCCCCGTCACCGTCGAGCCGCAGGTGGCCACGACCGATCAGCGGCCAGTCATCGGAGATCGAGGCATCGCCGCCCAGTGTGAGGTCCTGGCCACCGCCGTGTTCCGGGTTGACGCCGTCCGTGGCCTCGTCGAGTTCCAGGCGGTGGCCGGTTAGCGAGAAACGACAAGCGGGCCCGTCCATCAGGACGGGCCCGCTTGTGCAGGTCAGCTGGCTGGGTGTCAGCCGGTGCTGGCTATGTGTCAGCCGTTGCGCTTCCAGCGCGGCTTCTCGTCGCGGCGGCCGAAGGCGCTGCCGCTGCGGTCGTCGCGACGGTCGTCACGGCGACCGAAGGGGCGGTCGCCTGCGCCGCGGTGGTCGCGGTTGACGGGGCGGTCGCCCGCGCCACGGTGCTCGCGGTTGAAGCCGCCACGGTCGTTCCCGCCACGGTCGTCGCGACGGAAGCCGCCACCGGCGCTGCCGCCACGCTCGTCACGGCCGCCACGGAAGCCGCCGCGGTCGTTGTCGCGGGCGGGGCGGTTGAAGGGGCGGTCGCCGCCGCCACCGCGGTTGAAGCCGCCACGGTCGTTCCCGCCACGGTCGTCACGGCGGAAGCCGCCACGGTCACCGCCGCCGCGCTCGTCACGGGCGCCACGGAAGCCGCCGCGGTCGTTGTCGCGGGCGGGGCGGTCGTCGCGGCGGAAGCCACCACGGTCGTTGTCACGGCTGCCACGGAAGCCGCCACGGTCGCTGCCGCCACGGTCGTCACGGCGGAAGCCACCACGGTCGTTGTCGCGGCCGCCACGGAAGCCGCCACGGTCGTCACGGTCGTCGCGGCGGAAGCCGCCACGGTCGTTGTCACGGCGGTCATCACGGCGGGGGGCGAAGTTGCCGCGGTCGTCACGGCGCTCGCGGCGCTCGTACGACGGGCGCTCGTCACGGGAGTCACGGGCGTCACGGGACTCGCGCGGCTGGTCCGGTACGGACACCGGGGCCTCGGCCTCGGCGCCGGCCACCGGCTCGGCGGCGGTCGCCGCGGCGGCCGCGATGGCCGCCTCCGGGTCCTCGCCACGCTCACGCGCCGCACGCGCCGTCAGCCGGTCGGCCTCCTCGCGGAGTTCGGTCGCGCGGCGCTGCGCGCGCTCCAGCTCCTTGGTCAGGCCCGCGACATCGCGCTCGGCCTGCTTCGCGGCGTTGTCCGCGGAGTCGGCCTGGACCTCGGTCAGCGACCGGGCGCCGGTGATCTCGGCGACCTCGGGGTCGAAGGCGCCACCGCCGCCCACCATGTGGCGGGTGGCGTCCACGCCCGCGTCCTCCATGAGGCGGAAGATCTGACGGCGCTGGTGCGGCAGGGAGAGGGAGACGACCGTGCCGGAGCGGCCCGCGCGCGCCGTACGGCCCGAGCGGTGCAGGTAGTCCTTGTGGTCACCGGCCGGGTCCACGTTCAGGACCAGGTCGATGCCGTCGACGTGGATACCGCGGGCGGCGACGTCGGTGGCGACCAGCGCGTTGACGTAGCCGTCCTTGAAGTCCGCGAGGGTGCGGGTACGCGCGCCCTGCGTCATGCCGCCGTGCAGCGCGTCGGCGCGGACGCCGGACTCGCGCAGCTGCTCGGCGATGCGGTCGGCGCCCAGCTGGGTGCGGACGAAGATGATCGTGCGGCCCTTACGGGCGGCGATGGCGGCCGTGACCGGCGCCTTGTCGCGCGGCTTCACGATCAGGATGTGGTGGGTCATCGTGGTGACGGCGCCCTGGGCGGCGTCCACCTCGTGCGTCACCGGCTTGTTCAGGTAGCGCTTGACCAGCGTGGAGATCTCGTTCTCCATCGTGGCGGAGAACAGCATCCGCTGGCCGCCGCCGGGGATCTGGTCGAGCAGCTCGGTGACCTCGGGCAGGAAGCCCAGGTCGGACATCTGGTCGGCCTCGTCGAGGACCGCGATCTGGACGTTCTCCAGCGAGCAGGCGCCGCGGTTGATGATGTCCCGCAGGCGGCCGGGGGTGGCGACGAGGACGTCGACGCCGCGCTCGAGGGCGTAGATCTGGTTGCCCATCGACGTACCGCCGCAGACGACCTTCATCTTCAGGCCGAGTACGTCACCGTACGGCTGGAGCGCGTCCGCGACCTGCATCGCGAGTTCACGGGTCGGGGTGAGGATGACGGCGCGGGGCTTCTTCTTCTCGGTGTGGCCGCCGGCCAGCGAGGCCAGGGTCGGCAGACCGAAGGAAAGGGTCTTGCCGGAGCCGGTACGGCCACGGCCCAGGATGTCCTTGCCGGCCAGGGCGTCCGGGATGGTCGCGGCCTGGATCGGGAAGGGGGCGGTGACGCCGTTCTGGGTGAGCTTGCGGACGACACCCTCGGGCAGGCCGAGGTCGGTGAAGGTGAGCTCGGGGGTCTTGGGGGCGGCCTCGGAGGCGTCGGAGGCGTCGGCCTCGGGGGCCGCGTCAGCCTCGGGGGTGGTGGACTCGGAGACCTTGGTGGTCTCCTCGGTGACGGCAACCGTCTCGAGCGTCGCTACGGCCTCGATAGCCGAGTCGTTCTCGGGCATGACGGCGTGGTCAGAGCTGAAATTGGACATGCGAAATGCGAAACCTTCCGGAGTCTCGGCACGCGCCCATAACTCCGTGAAGTTCGCAAATCGACCGCCTCAATGCGGTCCAGCCACGGCAAGGGAGAGTACGCGCCACGCGGCAACCGCCTCAGTTGTCACTGACGGCGCCGGGCAAATGGGATCAAACGATCTACTACTGTACGCACCCTTCACCTCGCCTGGCAAACCAACTCCCGAATTCGCCTCTGACCTGCGACGATTCGGGACGCCCCCCTCACGACGGCTCCGCCTGCGGTGACGGCTGCGGCCCGTCCTCCCACTCCCCCTGTGGCTCCTGGGCCGACTGCGCCCGCACTGCCCGCGCCGCCGAATCGGAAGGCTCGGCCGGCGTCGGCTCCGGCGTGTCGCTCGGGGTCGGCTCCGGGTCGGGCGTCGGCGAGGAGGACGGCCGGGGCGTCGGGGACTCGCGCGTGGCGCTCGGGTCCGGCGACGGCTCGCCCGGCTTCGGGTCGTCCCCCGGCGCGGGCGGCTCCTTGCCCGAAGCCGACGGCTCCGGCGCACCGGACTCCGACCCCGACCCCGAACCCTTGCCAGAACCCGAACTCGAACTCGAACCCGAATCCCCCCCGTCCTCAGGGCCCTTCCCCTTCCCGTCCTTCGCCCCCGCTCCCTTCTTCGAACCCGCCTTCCCCTCCGAGCCGTCCGCCGCCTCATCCTCCGAGTCGCCAGATCCCCGCTTCCCGGGCCACGCCGGGCCCTGCACCCCGGCCCAGCGCGGCGAGCCGTCGCCGCCGCCCACCGCCGTATCGCCCTCCGGCGTCGCCTCGCCACCACCCCCGGTAGAGCGCTTCGGCGATGGCGCGCCCTCCTCGGCGCCCACGCTCATACAGCCAGCGGTCGCGGCGACCGCGAGCAGCCCGGCGGCCAGCCGGACAGCGGCGTACGGTCTCAGCGGTGGTACGGACAAGGGGCGCACGGGCGGGCACCTCCGGGGTGCGGCGACGGGTCCCCCTGCCCAACTCCCGCCGCCCGGCTAAAGACACGGAAGGCAAACGGACGATCGTCACGGACAATGGCCAGGTGCTGGAAATGACACGCGATGCGTTCGAAGAGCTGGTGAGCGAGGCCCTCGACCAGATCCCGCCCGAACTGGCGCGGGTCATGGACAACGTGGCCGTGTTCGTGGAGGACGAACCGGACCCGTCCGACCCCGAACTACTCGGCCTGTACGAAGGGACTCCACTCACCGAACGCGGCGAGTGGTACGCCGGCGTACTGCCGGACCGGATCTCGATCTACATGGGCCCCACCCTGCGCTACTGCGCCACCGCGCAGGACGTCGTCCACGAAGTGGCCGTGACCGTCGTCCACGAAATCGCCCACCACTTCGGCATCGAGGACGAGCGGCTGCACGAACTGGGCTGGGGCTGACCCCAGCCCCCCGGGGGGCACGCGCGGCATAGCCACACCCCCGTACGGGCATACCGGAACCAATGACACGAGGCCCCGCTGCCGCCGCGCAGCAGATCGTGGACAGGCTCCGCCACCGCTACGGCGCGCGGCGCGCACACCCTGTCAGCGCCCTCGTGCACCCCCCGCACCCCTGGGCACGCTCCTTCGGCCTGGTCGCCGTCGTCGTGCTCGGCGCCTGGCTCGGCCTGCTGATCGTGGGCAGCGTGCGCGCCCCCGTCGGCCCGATGGACACCACGATGACGCTCCGCCCGTCACTCTCCGGCGGTACGAAGATCAACGTCGCCCCGCTCGGCGACCTGCGGCTGGACAGCCACCTCGCACCCATCCGGCTCGACGTGGACGTGGACCGACTCGACCCCGAGCGCTCCCAGTACCTCGTCGACGATCCCGCGCGGCTCACCGGCCTCCAGGAGGAGGTCGCGTCCGACGTCCAGGACGGCACCCTCGACGTGGCGCTGCGCTCCTGCGTCGCCGTCGTCAGCGGCGCCACCGCGCTGGGCCTGGCCGTCTACCGCCGCCCGCGCCGCGCGCTCGCCGCGGGCGGCCTGGCCCTCGCCCTGCTCACCGCGTCCGGCATCAGCGCGTACGCCACCTGGAACCCCAAGTCCGTACTGGAGCCCAGGTTCTCCGGCCTGCTCTCCTCCGCGCCGTCCCTGGTGGGCGACGCCCGCAGCATCGTCAGCGAGTTCGACGTCTACCAGAAGGAGCTGGCCCGCCTGGTCACCAACGTGACCAAGCTGTACGACGCCGCCTCCACCCTCCCCATCTACGAACCCGACCCCTCCACCGTCCGGGTCCTGCACGTCTCCGACATCCACCTCAACCCGGCGAGCTGGCACATCATCGACTCGCTGGTCGAGCAGTACGAGATCGACGTCATCATCGACACCGGCGACACCATGGACCACGGCAGCGGGGCCGAGAACAGCTTCCTCGACCCGATCCAGCACCTCGGCGCCCCGTACGTCTGGGTGCGTGGCAACCACGACTCGGTGACCACCCAGCGCTACCTCCAGAAGATGGAGAACGTCCACGTCCTGGACGACGGGCGCCCGGTGAACGTCGCGGGGCTGCGCTTCGCCGGAATCGGCGACCCCGCGTTCACCCCGGACCGTACGGCCATCGACCGGGGCAAGGCGGTCCAGGAGCTGGCCGGGATGCGGCTGGCCGCATCGCTCAGGGCCGAGCGCGAGAAGGGCACCCCGGTCGACATCGCCGCCGCCCACAACCCAGTGGCGGCGCGCGGCACGGACGGCGCGGTGCCGCTGGCCCTGACCGGCCATCTGCACCACCAGAAGATGGAGGTGCTGGAGAACGGCACCCGGCTCCGGATGGAGGGCTCGACGGGCGGCGGCGGGCTGCGCGCGATCGAGGGCGATAGCCCCGCGCCGATCACGGCGTCCGTGCTCTATCTAGACCGGGACAGCAAGCGGCTACAGGCCTGGGACGAGATCAAGTTGGGCGGTCTCGGGCTGACGACGGCCGAGGTCAGCCGCCATCTACCGAAGGAGAACCAGCCCGGCGCGACCCCATCCCCGAGTCCATCCCCGAGCCCGTCGTCGACCCCGTCACCGAGCCCATCCCCAAGCCCATCCCCAAGCCCATCCCCGAGCCCGCCATCAAGCCCGCTGGATGCGTCCTCGCCGAACCCGCCGTAAACCGTTTTGGCGATCGCTCCCCGCACCCCGTATGCTTCTCACGTCCCCGACGCGCTGCAAAGCGCCCAGGCGGGCCCTTAGCCCTCATCGTCTAGTGGCCCAGGACGCCGCCCTTTCAAGGCGGTAGCACGGGTTCGAATCCCGTTGGGGGCACGCTACATCGTGTGCGAGACTAGTCCCGCACACGCGCAAGGTCCTGTGGAGCAGTTTGGAGTGCTCGCCACCCTGTCAAGGTGGAGGCCGCGGGTTCAAATCCCGTCAGGACCGCTGCGATCTCTCGCCGGATCGCGTGGCTGGGTAGCTCAGTTGGTACGAGCGATCGCCTGAAAAGCGATAGGTCGCCGGTTCGATCCCGGCCCCAGCCACCACCCTCTAAGGCCCCGATCTGAGATCGGGGCCTTTTCCGGTTTCTCAGCCCTGGCTCTCGGCGCTCTCGGCGCGACGGGCGCGTACGAGCCTCGCGGCGCGGCGGGCGCGTACGAGCCAGCCCAGGCCCACCGCCGCCACCACACCCACCAGCAGCACCACGTCCGGGACCCGGTCCCCGACCTCGCGCGCCCAGCGCTCGACCGCGAACGAGTTGTCCACGTCCAGCAGCCCCGGCAGCGCCGTCGTCCCGTCGTACGCCAGGAACAGCGCCCCCAGCAGCACGAAGAAGAGCCCCGACAACAGCGATGTCGTATGCAGGGTGAGACGGCCGCCGCCCAGACGCAGCGACCGCCCCCGCAGCCACCGCCGCCGCCCCAGATCGAAGCGCTCCCACACCAGCGCCAGCACGAACAGCGGCACCGCCATCCCCAGTGCGTACACCGCGAGCAGCGCCCCGCCATACCCCGGATTGCCACCCATCGCGGCCACCGTCAGCACGCTGCCGAGGATCGGCCCCGCACAGAACCCGGCCAGCCCGTACACCGCGCCCAGCGCGTAGACGGACAGCGCCGTCGTCGGGCGGATGCGGCCTGACAGCTCGGCCATCCGGCGCGAGGCGAAGCCCATCCCGAGGATCTGCAGCACCCCGAGCGCGATGATCAGCCAGCCCCCGGCGAGCACCAGCAGCTCCCGGTTGCCGTAGAAGAAACGACTCGCGTACGACCCTGCCGCGCCCAGCGGCACCAGCGTCGTAGCAAGGCCCAGATAGAAGATGCCGGTACGGGCGAGCAGCCGCGACGAGGTGTCGATCGAGTACGCGAAGAACGCCGGGAGCAGCAGCGCGCTGCACGGACTGAGCAGCGCCAGCAACCCGCCGAGGAACGCGGCGAAGTAGCCGATGTCGCTCACTTGGCCGCGTCCTTCGCCGCGTCCTTCGCCGCCTCGATGGCCTGCGTGAACGTCTCCTCGGGCTGGGCGCCCGCCAGGGGCTTTCCGTTGACCAGGAAGGACGGGGTCGAGGTGGCGCCGAGTCGGTACGCCTCCTCGCGGTCCTGGTTGACGGACTTCTTCGCCGCGTCGGACTCCCGGTCCGCCCGGAACCGGTCGAGGTCCTTGACTCCTGCCGTACGGGCCAGTTCGTCGAGCTGTCCGGGGCCGAAGCCCTTCTCCTTGGCGCCCGTCGCGAACGCCGCCTCATGGAACTCCCAGAACCGGCCCTGCTGCCCGGCCGCCCAGGCGGCCCGTGCCGCGCCCTCGGACTCCGCGCCGAAGATCGGGAAGTTGCGCCACTCGATGCGCAGGGTGCCGTCGTCGACGTACTTCTTGACCAGCGCGGGTTCGGTGTCCCGGGCGAACTTGCCGCAGTAGCCGCACTTGAAGTCGGCGTACTCAATCAGTACGACGGGCGCGTCGGCCCGGCCCTGCGCGAGCGGGTCCTTGGTGTCGCGCCTGGCCAGCTTCAGCAGCTGCTCGTGGACACCGCTGTTCCGCGGGTCGGACGAGACCTCGGCGGCGGGCTTGTCGCCGGACGAGGCGGATGCGCCGGACGAGGCGGCGTCCGGCTTGGTCGCGGTGTACGAGAAGACGCCGAGCAGTACGGCGGCGGTGAGGACGCCCGCGCCGATGGCGATGCCGCGGCGCCGGGAGTTCTTGACGGAGTTCTTTGCAGGGGTGACGGACACAGCGGTTCAGTGCTCCAAGGAAGTCATGCGAGAAGAACGAGAAGAACGAGAAGAGAAGACAGAACGAAGAAGAGAAAGGAAAGAGGCTCAGCGGGCCGCGACGGCCGCGCCAACCCCGTCCGCCGGGCACGCCACCTCACCCGCGAGCCGCTGTACGGTCGCCACCGCGAGCAGCGCCAGCGAGGCCGCGGCCAGCGCGGGTTGCAGCGGTGCCCAGACGCTCAGCGCGCCCGAGGTGCCGAGCGCGAGCAGCACCAGCTTGTTGCAGACCGGGCAGCCCACGGCGAGGAAGGACAGCACCCCGCCGACCGAGCCGAGCCGGGACACGCCCGCCGCGCGCTCCCCCGTACGGCCCGTACGACCGGTACCGCCCGCACGGCCCGTACGACCGGTACCGCCCGCACGACCCGTACGGGTACCGGTCCTGACGTACGTGGCCAGGAGCAGCCCGGCGAGGAGCGCGGAGGCCGCCAGTACGGGGTAGCTCCACGGCTCGGGTGGGATCTCGCGGCCGAACACGGGGTTCGGGACGACCGCCGTCGGCAACCCGATCAGCAGCGCGCAGCCCACGGCGGAGCCGAGCGCGATGGCCCAGCGGGCGGGCGGCCAGCCCGCGAGGGCGCGGGGCGCGAGCCGTAGCCGCGTGCCGCAGGCGCGCAGCAGGGGGCCCGCGCGGCGTGGGCGGCGCGGGGTGGTGGTGGTCACGTCGGGGTTCTCCTGTCCTGGGCGTGGTGTGGGCGGGCCTGGAGCGGCGGCCTACACGCGCAGGACGGAGAGCTGGACGGGGGTGGGCGGGTCGCGTGGCGGCGGCCCGCGGTCAGGTGCCGCGCCAAGGCGGCCGCCGTCGGCCAGCCGGGCCTCGACGTCGGCGTTGGAGGAAGTGGGCGACGCGCCGTGGGCGTGGGCGAGCGCTGTGAGCAACTCGTACGCGGCGCCCCCGCGCGGCGGGGCGGCCGGCTGCCCGTCCCGCTCGTACGCGTCCCGCTGGCCGCAGCCTGGCCCCTGGTCCGAAGCCAGAACCCGTACGACGTCGACGTCGCCGCCTACGGACCTGGCAGCGGCGACGCGCGAGGTCTCGGCCTCACCGGCCCCAGCAGGGGCGGCACGCACCGTGCCACCGGCGCCCGCCCGACCAGAACCCGCACCAGAACCCGCGCCCGCGACCCCGCAGAACGCCCCCGCCGTAAGCGCCACCAACAGCACGCTGAGCAGCGCGTTCAGCGCGGCGCGGCGGCGGGGGCAGGGGCGGGGCATGCGTCCATAGTGCACCACGGGGGTGCTGGGGACGGTAATGCGTTCGCCAGGGCTCAGGACCGGGTGAGATCCTGGGATTCGTATGTCTACTTCCTTCGCCGACCTCCAGCAGCTGCTCGCCCTCATCGACGAAGCCTCGCTCCGCGACGCGCACCGGCTGGGTCGCCGCCTCGAGGGCGCCCGCCGCATCCGCAAGCCCGAGGCGCGCCAGGCCGTGCTCGACGAGATCGCGGCCGAGGCCGGGAAGTCCGCTGCCCGGATACGGGACCGGCGCACCGCGGTGCCCGCCATCACGTATCCCGAGCAGCTCCCCGTCAGCCAGAAGCGCGACGACATCCTGGCGGCAATCCGCGACCACCAGGTCGTGATCGTCGCCGGTGAGACCGGCTCCGGCAAGACCACCCAGATCCCCAAGATCTGCCTGGAGCTGGGCCGTGGCGTCCGCGGCATGATCGGCCATACGCAGCCGAGGCGGATCGCCGCCCGTACGGTCGCCGAACGCGTCGCGGAGGAGCTGGACACCCCGCTCGGTGACGCGGTCGGCTGGAAGGTGCGTTTCACCGATCAGGTAAAGGCGGAGTCGACGTTCATCAAGCTGATGACGGACGGCATCCTGCTCGCCGAGATCCAGACGGACCGCGAGCTGCGCGCGTACGACACGATCATCATCGACGAAGCGCACGAGCGGTCCCTGAACATCGACTTCCTGCTCGGCTATCTCGCCCAGCTGCTGCCCAAGCGCCCGGACCTGAAGGTCGTCATCACCTCGGCGACCATCGACCCGGAGCGCTTCTCGCGGCATTTCGGGGACGCCCCGATCGTGGAGGTCAGCGGCCGTACGTACCCCGTGGAGGTGCGCTACCGCCCGCTCCTCGAAGAGGACAGCGACGAGTCGGACCGCGACCAGATCACCGCGATCTGCGAGGCCGTCGACGAGCTCCAGGGCGAGGGCCCCGGCGACATCCTGGTCTTCCTGTCCGGCGAGCGGGAGATCCGGGACACCGCGGACGCCCTCACCAAGCGAAGACTCAAGAGCACCGAGATCCTCCCGCTGTACGCCCGGCTCTCGCACGCCGAGCAGCACCGTGTCTTCCAGCGCCACAGCGGCCGCAGGATCGTTCTGGCGACGAACGTCGCCGAGACGTCGCTGACGGTCCCCGGCATCAAGTACGTCATCGATCCGGGCACCGCCCGCATCTCCCGCTACAGCCACCGCACCAAGGTCCAGCGGCTGCCGATCGAGCCGGTCAGCCAGGCCAGCGCCAACCAGCGCAAGGGCCGCTGCGGCCGTACGTCGGACGGCATCTGTATCCGGCTGTACTCGGAGGACGACTTCGAGGCCCGCCCGGAGTTCACGGACGCCGAGATCCTCCGTACGAACCTGGCGAGTGTCATCCTCCAGATGACCGCGGCCGGGCTCGGCGATATCGAGAAGTTCCCCTTCATCGATCCGCCGGACCACCGCAACATCCGCGACGGTGTCCAGCTCCTCCAGGAACTGGGCGCGCTCGACCCCAGCCAGAAGGACGTACGCAAGCGCCTCACCGAACTGGGCCGCAAGCTCGCCCAGCTGCCGGTCGACCCCCGGCTGGCCCGCATGGTCATCGAGGCCGACAAGAACGGCTGCGTACGCGAGGTGATGGTGATCGCCGCCGCGCTGTCCATCCAGGACCCGCGCGAGCGCCCGTCCGAGAAGCAGGCCCAGGCCGACCAGCAGCACGCCCGCTTCAAGGACGAGACGTCCGACTTCCTGGCCTATCTGAATCTGTGGCGGTATGTCCGCGAGCAGCAGAAGGAGCGCGGCTCGTCGTCGTTCCGCCGGATGTGCAAGGCCGAGTACCTGAATTTCCTGCGCATTCGCGAATGGCAGGACATCTACTCGCAGTTGCGTACGGTCGCCAAGCAGATGGGCATCCATCTGAACGAGGACGATGCCGCCGAGCAGCAGATCCACATCTCCCTCCTGTCCGGCCTGCTCTCCCACATCGGCATGAAGGACGTGAAGGAGAGCGCGAAGAGCGACGGCGCGAAGAAGGACGGCGGCGGCCGGAAGGACAGCGCCAGGAACGACTATCTGGGCGCCCGTGGCGCCAAGTTCGCCGTCTTCCCGGGTTCCGCGCTCTTCAAGAAGCCGCCGCGCTTCCTGATGTCCGCCGAGCTGGTCGAGACGTCCCGCCTGTGGGCCCGGGTGAACGCGAAGATCGAGCCGGAGTGGGTCGAGCCGCTCGCAGAGCACCTGATCAAGCGGACGTACTCCGAACCTCACTGGGAAAAGGACATGGCGGCCGTGATGGCGTACGAGAAGGTGACGCTGTACGGCGTCCCGATCGTCGCCCAGCGGAAGGTGAACTACGGCCGGATCGACGCCGAGGTCTCCCGCGAGCTGTTCATTCGCAACGCCCTGGTGGAGGGCGACTGGCGTACCCACCACAAGTTCTTCGCGGACAACCGAAGGCTGCTGACCGAGGTTGAGGAGCTGGAGCACCGGGCGCGCCGCCGGGACATCCTGGTCGACGACGACACGCTCTTCGACTTCTACGACGAGCGGGTCCCGGACCATGTCGTGTCCGGCGCGCACTTCGACTCCTGGTGGAAGCACAAACGCAAGGAGGAGCCCGAACTCCTGGACTTCGAGCGCTCGATGCTCATCCGGGAGTCCGCGGAGGCCGTCACGAAGGCGGACTATCCGGACTCCTGGCGGCAGGGCGCGCTGAAGTTCCGGGTCACCTACCAGTTCGAGCCGGGCACGGACGCCGACGGCGTCACCGTCCACATTCCGCTACAGGTGCTCAACCAGGTCACGGACGAGGGCTTCGACTGGCAGATCCCGGGGCTGCGTGAGGACGTGGTCACCGAGCTGATCCGCTCGCTGCCCAAGCCGATCCGGCGCCACTACGTCCCGGCCCCGAACTACGCGAAGGCGTTCCTGGAGCGGGCGACGCCGCTGCGGGAGCCGCTGCCGGTCACGCTGGCCCGGGAGTTGAAGGGGATGGTCGGCGTCGCGGTGACGGCCGACGACTTCGACCTGGACCGGGTGCCGGATCACCTCAAGATCACCTTCCGGGTCGTCGACGAGCGTCGCCGTAAGGTCGCCGAGGACAAGGATCTGGAGGCGCTACGGCTCCAGTTGAGGCCGAAGGCCCGTCAGGCGCTCTCGCAGGCGGCCGCGGCCACCGCCGAGCGCTCGGGCGGGGAGGCCATCGAGCGTACGGGGCTGACGGACTGGACGATCGGCACACTCAGCCGGGTGTTCGAGACGCGCCGGGCGGGGCAGCCGGTGAAGGCGTACCCGGCGCTGGTGGATGACGGGGCCTCGGTCTCCGTACGGCTCTTCGACACCGAGGCCGAGCAGGCGCAGGCGATGTGGCGGGGCACCCGGAAGCTGATCCTGCTGAACATCCCGGTGAACCCGGCGAAGTTCGCGTCCGAGAAGCTCAGCAACCAGCAGAAGATCAGCCTGTCCGCGAACCCGCACGGCTCGGTGCAGGCGCTCTTCGAGGACTGCGCGACGGCCGCGGCGGACCGGCTGATCGCCGACCACGGCGGACCCGCCTGGGACGAGGAGTCGTACCGCAAGCTCTTCGACCGGGTGCGCGCCGACATCGTCGACGTGACCGTGAAGGCGGTCGGCCAGGTACAGCAGGTGCTGGCCGCCTGGTCTGCCTGTGAGCGCCGTCTGAAGGCGGCGCGGAGCCCCGCGCTGCTGCCCAACCTCGCGGACGTACGCGGCCAGCTGGACGCGCTCGTCAAGCCGGGGTTTGTCACGGCGACCGGACTGCGGCGGCTGCCGGACCTGATGCGCTATCTGATCGCGGCCGACCGGCGGCTCCAGCAGATGCCGACCAACGTCCAGCGGGACACCACCCGGATGGCGAAGGTCCACGAGATGGCGGATGAATACGCCTGGCTGCTGGAGCAGCTGCCACAGGGGCGTCCGGTGCCGCGGGAGGTCCTGGACATCCGCTGGATGCTGGAGGAGCTCCGGGTCAGCTACTTCGCGCATGCGCTGGGCACGGCGTACCCGGTCTCGGACAAGCGGATCGTGAAGGCGATCGACGCGGCGGCTCCGTAGGGACTATCCGGCGATGACCGTAGTCACGCCGTCACGCAGGGCGAGTTCGACCGTCGGGCATGCGCTGCTGTAGAGTCTCTTTTCGCAGCACAGCGCACCAATCGGTTGCTGCGAAACCTGGTCCTGTGGAGCAGTTTGGAGTGCTCGCCACCCTGTCAAGGTGGAGGCCGCGGGTTCAAATCCCGTCAGGACCGCAAGAGATAGCGTCAGTCACGGAAGCCCGGATCGTCAGATCCGGGCTTCCGTGCGTCTTGACGGAGTCAACTGCCGCCGGTACTCACACATCAAGGGATGGGTGACCCGGAGGGGGCTGCGCATGGCAGGCACGGCAGGGACGGCACACGCTGGACGGCACGAGACACGCGCCTTGCTACGGGCCCATCTGTCGGCCGCGTCCGGCTTCCGCCACCTGACGCGCCACTGCCCGATCTGTCATCAGCTCCTGCGGCTCGCCATGGAGTCCGCGCCGCGCCGGGAGGCGCCCGGGAAGGCGATCCGGGAGGAAAGTCCCGCTGACGCGTGAACGCGGCTGACGGGTGGTTCACCCCATCGGTGGGCACTCCCCCCGGGCCCAAGCGCCCCCCAGCCACGCCCCAGCCACACCCCAACGAGCCCGCGATCGCCCGCGCCTGGCCCCCGCCCGACCCGCACCCACCCTGTGACTGGCATCACAGAACAAGTTTTTGGAACTGCCGCGCTTACACCGCGCCTACAACGGGTCGATTTAATATGTGCAATTGCACGATCATGCTGGCGCCCGCAAGACAACCCGCGGGACGGCTCACACGACGGCTAGCGCGACCGTCGCGCTGAGCGGACAGCGCGCACCGCAGTCCGGCACAACCACCCCCAGAGGCCAGGGCGAATAAAAAAAATCGCGCTGGACCCGGCGGAGTCCAGCGCGATCAACGACGTAACCCGCCACTATGTGAGGGTGGGACCTGTTGGGGCAGGGCCCTGTGTCGTGTGGAGCTATAGGCGGGCGCGCCCGAGTTGGGGGACTCGGACCTGCCCGAAGGGGTACTGCGAACTGCGTGTTGTGCGTTGCTTGTACTGCTATGAAGTTGTTGAGGCTGTACGGATCAGGCCTCGCTGCGCTGCTGCGGAATGCCCGCCAGCAGTGCGCGGACCTCAGCCTCGCGGTAACGACGATGCCCACCCAGCGTGCGGATGGACGTCAGCTTGCCGGCCTTGGCCCAGCGCGTGACCGTCTTCGGGTCCACGCGGAACATCGTGGCGACCTCAGCCGGGGTCAGCAGCGGCTCGGCATCAGGGGTGCGAGCGGTCATGAGCGGCCTCCTCGGGAGAACCGAATCTCTCTCGGTTCTTTCCTCTAAATTCTGCACCTTGGCCCGCGTTGCCCGAAATGGCAGACGCGGGTCGAGTCGGTTATAGGACGAACGGCTTGTCCTCGGCACTACAACTACACCATCTGTCCAGCCGCGTCGGCCAAACCGATGGAATTGCCCTCTCAGGTGTCCATCAACGACGGAACCCGATGGACCGTGCCATAGCGGACAGTCACGCCACTGTGACGATCAGTCACAGTGTGATCAGAGGTCATCAGGCCCCCCAAAGAGCGCATACCGAGCAATCCGTCCCTATCGGGACGGAAGGAGCCCTCCCCGGACTCCTTGTCCTATTTTGGCATGAGGGCGGGGGATCATGGCAAGGGCACCGTAAGTGCGGTCTGTCACGCTTGAGGCAAAAGCCTGGATCGGGACCTACGTCCCCGACCGCCTCTGACAGTAGACCCGAGGCGGCCGCGGCAAAAGGCCTGAGGTGTCGGGTATGTCACGCTCGCGTCAGCTTGCGAACTGTCGCTCGCGTACCGCACGCCACCGCTCGACCAGCCGCGCGTAGGCCTCGGCGGCCCCGGTGGCGTCCCCGGCCCGCAGCGCCTCGATGCCCTCGGCGACATCCGCCGCCGAGTGGTCCGCGTCGAGCTGGTCCGCCGTGAGAGCGTGCACCAAGCCGCCGTAGTCCAGCTCGACCAGCGACCGGGGGTGGAACTCCTCCAGCCACCGCCCCACATCTACCAGGCCGTCGACCAACGGCCCCTCCTCGATGGTCTCCCGCAGCACCTTGAGGCCACGCGCCACCCGCCGCCTGGCCTGCACCATCGGGGTGCGGTACCGCAGCACCGGAGCCTGCTCCCCCGCCGCGTCCGACACCGCCTCGCCCTCCGCCGCCGTGTCCGACGCCGCCTCGTCCGGGGCCCCCTTGTCCCCGTACTGCCGCTCCTCGTCCGAGACCAGGACGAACCAGCTCAACGGAATCTGCCAGACCGAGGTGCGAATCCAGGGGCGGGCATCCGGATTGCGCTCGCGCCACCGTTCGTAGTCCGCCGCCGCCTGCCGACGGACCACCGGCGGCAGCACCGCGTCCAGCACCGGCACCGGCAACTGCTCGGCGAGCGCGCCCAGCGCCTGCCAGCCGCGCAGCCGGGTCCGCCAGGGACACACGCACAGCACCCCGTCGATCACGGCCACAAACGCGTCGGCGCTCTCGTGCACCGGCACCGCGACGGGCGGCGTCGGCAGCAAGTCCCGCAGCGAGCGCCGCAGTTCATCCTGGTACGAGGGATGGGCGGGCCGCCGCGCATAGCGCTCCCAGTGGCCGCGCTCGGGTTCGGGGAAGGCCGCGAGCGGCTCGTACACCCGCAGATAGGACGCGTACGGGACAGCTGGCAAGGACACCTTGGGCACGACTGCTCCCTCCCCTGTAGCCCTTGCGGCAAACCGCCCGGATAAGTCTGTGAACTCCGCGAATCGTCCCACCCCCTTCCCTCGGGAGAAGGTGATCCTGAGCACTGCACGGAACGCGGGGGCCCGGAGGTCTTACTCTCTTGCCCACGGCACTCGCCACCCGTACGAGCGCCGCCACATCCGCCGCAAGACACATGGGAGTCACCACAGTGACCGAAGTGACCGGCGCCCCTGCCGACGTACTGCACACCTTGTTCCGCTCGGACCAGGGGGGACACGAGCAGGTCGTGCTCTGTCAGGACCGGGCCAGCGGCCTCAAGGCCGTGATCGCCATCCACTCCACCGCCCTGGGCCCCGCCCTCGGCGGCACCCGCTTCTACCCGTACGAGAGCGAGGAGGCGGCCGTCGCCGACGCGCTGAACCTCGCCCGCGGGATGTCGTACAAGAACGCGCTCGCCGGGCTCGACCACGGTGGCGGCAAGGCCGTCATCATCGGCGACCCGGACAAGATCAAGAGCGAGGAGCTGCTGCTCGCCTACGGCCGGTTCGTGGCCTCGCTCGGCGGGCGCTACGTGACCGCGTGCGACGTCGGCACGTATGTCGCCGACATGGACATCGTGGCCCGCGAGTGCCGCTGGACCACCGGGCGCTCCCCGGAGCAGGGCGGTGCGGGTGACTCCTCCGTTCTGACCGCCTTCGGTGTCTTCCAGGGCATGCGCGCCTCGGCCCAGCACCTGTGGGGCGAGGCGTCGCTGCGCGGCCGCAAGGTCGGCGTCGCCGGAGTCGGGAAGGTCGGCCACCACCTGGTGGAGCACCTGGTCGAGGACGGCGCCCAGGTCGTGATCACCGATGTCCGCGAGGAGTCCGTACGCCGGATTCTCGACAAGCACCCCGGGGGCGAGGTCACCGCGGTCGCTGACACCGAGGCGCTGATCCGGGTCGAGGGCCTCGATGTCTACGCCCCGTGCGCGCTCGGCGGCGCGCTGAACGACGCCACGGTGCCGGTACTCACCGCGAAGGTGGTGTGCGGCGCGGCCAACAACCAGCTGGAGCACCCGGGCGTCGAGAAGGACCTCGCCGACCGGGGCATCCTCTACGCGCCCGACTACGTGGTGAACGCGGGCGGCGTGATCCAAGTCGCCGACGAGCTGCACGGCTTTGACTTCGACCGCTGCAAGGCCAAGGCGTCGAAGATCTACGACACCACTCTCGCCATATTCGCACGTGCGAAGCGCGATGGCATTCCTCCGGCGGCGGCGGCCGACCGGCTGGCCGAGCAGCGGATGGCGGAGGCCCGCCGCGGCTGAGCCCGCCCGGGTGCGGTGGGGCCCGCTGACGCGGTGTGGGGTGTCTCAGAGAGACGAGACTCACGCTCGTCGGCGGGTCGCCCGCCAATAAGAGGTTAAAATCGGTGTTGACCAGCGGGGACAGGGGTTTCTGAGGGTCTCGGGACGAGGCGCGTCCTGTGAGCGGCGTACCGTATGGCCGCTGAAGCAGGTACCGTTGAAGCCCTACGGACCGGTCTCTCCGAGGAGAGCCCGTTCTGAACCATGAACGCGTGTCAAGACTCTGGGGCCATCGAGCCTCATATCCAAGGGGGTCGAGCCATGGGGCGCGGCCGGGCAAAGGCCAAGCAGACCAAGGTCGCCCGCCAGCTGAAGTACAGCAGCGGCGGGACTGACCTGTCGCGTCTGGCCAATGAGCTGGGCGCATCGACTTCGAGCCAGCCGCCGAATGGCGAGCCGTTCGAAGACGACGAGGACGAAGACCCGTACGCCCAGTACGCGGATCGGTATAACGACGAGGACGAGGACTCTCATGATGAGTCCGGGTCGTCGTCGCGGCGCCGCGGCGCTTGACCTCGTTGCAGAAGCACCAGCTCGCTGATCAGCCAGCAGCAGCTGCACACAGCTAGCAGTGCTAGTGAGCTAGTTAAGCAGTCACCGAACCCGGTCCGGGGCCTCAGCGCCGGACCGGGTTCTGTGCTGCCGTTTTGCTTCAGCTAGCTCAGCTGGCAGTTTTGCCTCAGCTAGCTCAGTTGGCGTAGTCGCCGGTCAGCTCGGCGCCCGTGGTGTGCGCTCCGCCGCGCTCGGTGATCGTTCCGGCGACCCACGCGTCGACACCGCGGTCGGCCAGCGTCGTCAGGGCGACGTCCACCGACTCCTGCGGGACGACCGCCACCATCCCGACGCCCATGTTCAGCGTCTTCTCCAGCTCAAGCCGCTCGACCTGACCGGCCTTGCCGACCAGATCGAAGATCACGCCAGGCGTCCAGGTCGAACGGTCGATCGTGGCGTGCAGGCCGTCCGGGATGACCCGGGCCAGGTTGTTGGCCAGGCCGCCGCCGGTGATGTGGCTGAAGGCGTGCACCTCGGTGGTGCGAGTGAGGGCCAGGCAGTCCAGGGAGTAGATCTTGGTGGGCTCCAGGAGCTCTTCGCCGAGGGTCCGGCCCAGCTCCGGGATCTCCCTCTCCAGGGTCCAGCCCGCGCGGTCGAAGACGACGTGACGGACGAGCGAGTACCCGTTCGAGTGAAGCCCGGACGACGCCATCGCGATGACCGCGTCGCCCTTACGGATACGATCCGGGCCGAGCAGCTGGTCGGCCTCGACCACGCCCGTACCGGCACCGGCGACGTCGAAGTCGTCCACGCCCAGCAGTCCGGGGTGCTCGGCCGTCTCGCCGCCGACCAGGGAACAGCCCGCCAGGACGCAGCCTTCGGCGATGCCCTTCACGATGGCGGCGACCCGCTCCGGGTGGACCTTGCCGACACAGATGTAGTCGGTCATGAAGAGCGGCTCGGCGCCGCACACGACCAGGTCGTCGACGACCATGCCGACCAGGTCATGGCCGATCGTGTCGTACACACCCATCTTGCGGGCGAGGTCGACCTTCGTACCGACGCCGTCGGTCGCGGAGGCCAGCAGCGGGCGCTCGTAGCGCTTGAGGGCGGAGGCGTCGAAGAGCCCGGCGAAGCCGCCGAGGCCGCCCAGGCCCGCGACCTCGGGGCGCTGGGTCTTCCGCACCCACTCCTTCATCAGCTCGACGGCGCGGTCGCCCGCTTCGATGTCGACGCCCGCGCTTGCGTAGCTGGCGCCGCCTTCGGCACTCAGGGACTGAGACATGGCTTCAGAGCTTTCGTGTCGGGTGCGACAGGAGACAGAGGGGGAAGAGACGGGTCTTACGGGCGACGGAGCGCGTCGGCGGCCGCGTGGCCGCTCGCCAGCTCGGTCTCCAGGAGCTGCTTGCCGAGCAGCTCCGGGTCCGGGAGATCCATCGGGTACTCGCCGTCGAAGCAGGCGCGGCAGAGGTTCGGCTTGGCGATGGTGGTCGCCTCGATCATGCCGTCGATGGAGATGTACGAGAGGGAGTCGGCACCCAGCGACTTGCCGATCTCCTCGATCGACATGCCGTTGGCGATCAGCTCGGCGCGGGTGGCGAAGTCGATGCCGAAGAAGCACGGCCACTTCACGGGCGGCGAGGAGATCCGGATGTGCACCTCGGCGGCCCCGGCCTCGCGGAGCATCTTGACCAGGGCGCGCTGGGTGTTGCCGCGCACGATCGAGTCGTCCACGACGACCAGGCGCTTGCCCTGGATGACGTCCTTGAGCGGGTTCAGCTTCAGGCGGATGCCGAGCTGGCGGATGGTCTGCGAGGGCTGGATGAACGTACGGCCGACATAGGCGTTCTTCACCAGGCCCACGCCGAACGGGATGCCGCTGGCCTCCGCGTAGCCGACCGCGGCGGGGGTGCCGGACTCCGGGGTGGCTATCACCAGGTCGGCGTCGGCCGGGGCTTCCTTGGCCAGCTTCCGGCCCATCTCGACCCGCGACAGGTAGACATTCCGCCCGGCGATATCGGTGTCGGGGCGGGCGAGGTACACGTACTCGAAGACACAGCCCTTGGGCTTTGCTTCAGCGAATCGGGAGCTTCGCAGGCCGTTCTCGTCGATGGCGATCAGCTCGCCGGGCTCGACCTCGCGGACGAAGGTGGCGCCGCAGATGTCCAGCGCCGCCGACTCGGACGCGACGACCCAGCCGCGCTCGAGTCGGCCCAGTACCAGCGGGCGGATGCCCTGCGGGTCACGGGCCGCGTACAGCGTCTGCTCGTCCATGAAGACCAGCGAGAAGGCGCCCATGACATCCGGGAGGATCTTCGTCGCGGCCTCTTCGATGGTCAACGGCTTGCCGTCGTCGTCAGTCTGGCCCGCGAGCAGCGCCGTGACGAGGTCGGTGTCGTTGGTGGCGGCCACCTGGGTGGCGCGGCCGTTCTCCCGGGGGAGGTCCGCGACCATCTCGGCGAGCTGCGCGGTGTTCACCAGGTTGCCGTTGTGGCCGAGCGCGATCGAGCCGTGCGCGGTGGCACGGAACGTCGGCTGCGCGTTCTCCCACACCGAGGCTCCGGTGGTGGAGTAGCGGGCATGGCCCACCGCGATATGGCCCTGGAGGGAGCCGAGGGAGGTTTCGTCGAAGACCTGCGAGACCAGACCCATGTCCTTGAAGACCAGGATCTGGGACCCGTTGCTCACTGCGATGCCCGCGGATTCCTGTCCGCGGTGCTGCAGGGCATACAGTCCGAAATAGGTGAGCTTGGCGACCTCTTCACCCGGAGCCCAGACACCGAAGACGCCGCAAGCGTCCTGGGGGCCCTTCTCACCGGGGAGCAGGTCGTGGTTGAGTCGTCCATCACCACGAGGCACAGTTCCGAGTGTAGGCGAGATCGACCACTGGTCCGAATTGGTGATACCACCGCTACACGCAGCGTGACCTCTACCTCTGCTGCTTGTCCTGTGGTCCGGGCGCGGTCGCGTGCAGGCCCTCGCCGTCCTTGGTGAGGACGATGGCGTGGTGCTTCACCTCGTACTGGACCGTGCCGTCGAACACCTTCCGCAGCCGGTCCTCGGCGGTCATCTGGCCTTTCTCGCACATCTTGCGGGTGGTGGTGACGGGCAGTTCGAAGGTGAGCTCGGTGTCGGTGATCTCGGCCTTGCTGGTGAAGTCGTTGCAGCCGAGGTTGCCGCCGACGGTGCCGTCCTTGGCGATGCGGAAGTGCGCTTTGCCTTCCGCCGCCGGGGGGAGGGAGACGAAGCTCTCACCGTCGTCCTCGGCGAAGGCGGTGACCGTCCACTTGGTGCCCTTCAGCGGGGCGGGCTTCTCTTCGGCCAGCTCCACCGTGTCGCCGTCCTCCGTGGTGAGGGTCAGGCGGCCGTCGGTGACCTTGGCGGTGAGGTCGCCCTTGAAGGTGCTGGCGAAGGCGTCCTCGAACTTCTGGATCTTCTTGCCGCAGTGCATCTCGGTCGTGCTGATCGGCCGTACGGTCAGCGTCTTGCCCTTGGCCGTGTACTCGGCGCCGAAGAGGTTGCAGCCGTAGTTGCCTCCGGCTTGGCCTTTGGCGTCGAACTGGACGTAGGCGCGGTCCGGCGCGTCCAGCTTCTCGCCGTCGACGGTCAGGCTCGTGACGCTCCAGTGGACTCCGGTCACCGGGACGTCGGGGACGTCGGAGTCGACGCTGCGGCCGTCGCCCGCGCCGGACGAGCCGCTGCCGCTGCCACCGCCGCTGCCCGACTCGGTGCCGCAGGCGGTGAGCAGTCCCAGGGCCGCGACGGCCGCGAGGGTCACGGCCCTGGAGGAGGTGCGGAGGGCGGATCGCTGGTTGGTCATGCCGCTCTGACGGAACGGGGGCGGTTTCTGGTTCCCGGGCGGGTGGGTGCTCTAGCCCATCAGGGGCAAGAGGGCGGACAGGTCCGCCCGCTCTCCGCTCGCGGCGACCTTCGCCTCGTCCAGCGCGGACTTCCACTCCGTACGCCCGGTGGCGAGCCTGATCCAGGTCAGCGGGTCCGTCTCCACCACGTTCGGCGGCGTGCCCCGGGTGTGCCGGGGGCCCTCGACGCACTGCACCACCGCGTACGGCGGGACCCGTACCTCCGTCGAGGCGCCCGGTGCCTTGACGGCCAGCGCATCGGCAAGCAGCCGGGTGCAGGCGGCCAGCGCCTGGCGGTCGTACGGGATGTCGAGCCCGGCGGCGCGGTTCAGGTCGTCGGTGTGGACGATCAGCTCGACGGTGCGGGTGACCAGGTAGTCGGCGAGTGTGATGGCCCCCGCGGGGGTGGCCAGCAGGCGCTCGCCGGGGGCGGCGTCGAGGTGGCTGTCGAGCCGGTCCGCCGTCCGCGCGTACAGGTCGTCCAGGCTGGGCTCCGCCTCGGCGGCCCGCATCATGCCGTCGCCGATCCGCTCGGCGAAGGCGGCCGAGGCGAACAGCAGGCCGTGCGCGTCGATCTCCTGGCGCGCGGGCTCGTCCCTGTCCAGGAAGTGGTTCACCGAGTCGACCGTGATGGCGATGTGCACCACCAGCGCGCGGACCGTCCAGTCCCCCAGGTGCGTGGGGCGCGCGAGCTGCTCGTCCGTCAGCGTGCGTACGGCTTCGCGCACCCGCGTGAACTGCGCGATGACGGCGGTACGGATCTTGGCGGGGTCGTAGGTACGGGCGCGGCGCTTGGCGGGTGGCATAGGGCGAGAGTAACTGCGGGCACTGACAGGGCGGTCCGGCCGAAGAGGGGACACTCTGAGAGCCTGGGTCACAGCGGGACCTGTGTCACAGCAGGAGCAGGACGACCGCCGCCCAGACCACGGTCGCCACGACCGCCAGCGGGCCGAGCGGCATCCCCTGGTCACCCGGCGCACTGTCCTCGGTGGGGCGCAGGGCCGGGTAGGTGTGCAGCGCGCGGATCTCCTCCACGGCCCGGAGGGAGACGGTGTCGGCGCCGAGTCTCCGCTCCAGCCAGGGCCAGCCCGCACAGATCAGGGAGACGCGTACGGCGTCCTTGCCTGGTTGGGGCGCGCGGGCGTGCAGGACGATGCCGTCGCCCGTGTGCTCGGCCCGGTCGAGGTCGGCCCAGGTGATGTGCCGGACCCGCCAGGCACCGGCGACCCACAGGCCGGATCGGTCGGCGGTGATACGCCAGTTGAGGGCGACGGCGATCGCGTTGACAGCCGTGGGCAGGAAGGCCAGCGCGAAAACCCAGCTCAGCCGGAAACCATCGGGGTCGTTCAGCAGTCCCCAGATCACGGCGGTCTCGACGACCAGCATCAGGACGCCACCCGCCCGCCCGACCGGGCCTGCCGACCAGCGCTGTGGCCGCTCGGTGGGAGTGATCGAGGCGGCGGTCTCCTCGGGGGACCGCATCCGGGTGCGCTCGCGTCCGGGAGCTTCGGGAGCGGGGTCGCGGTCGCGGTGGTCGTCTCCGGGACCGGGCCCGGTGGGGAGCTTGGCGCCGGTTCCGCTCGGGAGGAGTCCGGCGAACGCGCGGGGGGTGCGGACCGGTGCGGCGGAGCACTCGACGACCACCTCGTCGTCGTCGGTGGCCACGAGGGTCAGCTCGCCGCCGGTGTGCGGAGATCCGTAGAGCACGGCTTCGCGCAGCGGTTCGCTGGACTCCAAGTTCCGGAAGGCGGCGGCGAAGGCGGCCACCGCCTCCGTGGCCGCGTGGTCGGCCCGGCCGCCTTCACTGTCGCCGTGCTCGCCGTGCTCGCCGTGCTCGTCGTCCGTGGGGTCGTCGACGCGCGCGGTGTAGACGCGGAATATGGGGTGCTCCCCGGCGAGGTCGTCCGCCGCGTAGACGTAGGTGTCCGCCGTATCGCCCTCGCGCACCAGGACCCTCAGTACGGGCAGCGGCCCCGCGTTCAGGCGCGTGCGGCGGCGTCGGCCGTCGATGCCGTTGCTGAGGAACGCGAGCCCCGGCAACGCCGCCCCGAGCAGAAGCAGTTGCCAGCCGGACGCGTCGTACGGCTCGGCGACCAGCCGTGCCCAGGGGGCGCCGCTGATGGCGCCGACTGTGTCTTCGCCGCCGCCGTCGTATTCCTCGACCAGGACGGCGGTCTCGGTGCCGACGGGGTGGTTCTCGGGGGAGAGCGCGTCGAGGGTCAGCTTCCCGCCGTCGGGCAGCCGGACCGTGAGGCTCTCCTCGCCCTGCTCGGTGACCTGGGCGCGTACGAGGGTCGCGCGCGCCGCCCGCGCCTGATCTCGCGCGACGGCGTCGACACCCTGCCAGGCCGCGAAGACGGCGACGGCCAGCAGCGGAGCAGCCATGATCATCGAGGCCCGGCCCCGCTTGAAACGGATGGCGGACGCGGGTGCGGGGTGTCTGCCGGGACCCGCCGCCCGCTCGGCGAGCGTCCGCTGCCGCTGCCGTGCCGCGACTCGCTCCAGGAGGGTGAGGGCAGCGAAGACGGCGGCCACGAGTACGGCGATCCGCGCCGTTCCGGGCGTCGTCCCCAGCGCCTCGGCGGACAGCAGGACCGTACCGGTGAGCGGCCCGATGACCAGGAGGGCCAGGGCGGGCTGGCGCCAGATCCAGTACAGCTCGAGCAGTGCCAGCCCGGCGAGCGTCATCCCCCACCACTCGGGACCGCAGGGCGCGGCCTGGGTGCAGACCGGCGTCGTGTCCACGACCAGCACCGCCCAGAGCGTGGTGGCCAGCAGCGCCAGGCTCGCCCACAGCGGATGGGTCCAGCGACCGGGCACGGTGGCGGCCCAACGACGAGCGTCGGCGGACTGCCAGGCCGGAGTGCCCGCCGGTATGTGCTCGGGCGGCAGGGACACGGGGAAGTCGATCATTCGCGCATTATGACCGCGGATGCGTCACCTACGGTGAACTTTTCGCCACCACCCGGGACACCAACCCCGCGCCAGGTGAAGGGAATACCGCGCGCCGTGTCCACGTCCGGGCTGTCCATGAGCTGGAAGTGGAGGTGCGGTTCGCTGGAGTTGCCCGAGTTCCCACACCGGCCGATGAGCTGACCGGCCGTGACCCGGTCGCCGGGGCGTACGGCGAGCGAACCCTGCCGCAAGTGGGCGTAGGCGGCATACACGCCGTCGCCGAGGTCGAGTACGACGTGATTGCCAAGCACCCGGTGCGAGCCGACGAGACCGCGCAGCTCGCCCTCGGCGAGCAGCAGCCACAGCACCAGGAGCAGGGAGTTACGGCTGAGGTGGTCGCGCTGCCGGTCAGTGGCGGCCACGACGGTGGCATCGGCGGCCGCGTACAGCGGGGCACCGAACGCCGGGAAGGCGCGCGGGCTCCGGGCAAGCGGCCACAGCCAGGCGAAGCCGGGGCGGGGGGCGCCTTCCGGCTCGCTCACGATGTCGATGGCGTAGGTCTGGCCGAGCTGGTGGGTGCCATGGCTCGGGGTGCGGTCGGCCGGACTGTTCAGCGCGGACCAGCGGCCGGTGACCGGCGGGTCCACCTCGATGGGCTGGCGCGGTGCGGCCTTGTGATGGTGAGCGGCCAGTCGACCGTTCGCGATCACGCAGCCGACGCCGAGCACCAGCGGCAGGAACACCCACCAGCCGATGCGGAGATCGAAGGCGATACTCGCCACGACCAACACCGCGAAGGCGAGCGTGAACAGCCGGTACAGACTCCCGAGCACCTTGTGCAGGGACATGATTCCCCCATTTCTCCTGGCGTGGGCGGCCGCTGGTCAGGGCCGCGTTGTGGCGATGGCCACCAGCAGCGGCACGACCCGGGTGACAGGCACCTCGTACTTGCCGCGGCCGGTGCTGTGCAGCCAGCCCGCGCTGGTCAGTTGGCGCAGGTGGTGGTAGATCTGGCCGCTGGTGCCGACCCCTTCGAGGTCGGTCAGCTCGGCGACCGTGCGGCGGCCGCCGACGATCTCTCGCAGCAGCCGCATCCGTACGGGATGGCCGAGCGCGGCGAACGCCTCGGCGGCCTCGGCCCACTCGCCCTCGATCAGGTCGTCGGTGGTGAAGGCCCGCTGCCACCCGTACTGCTCCTCGGTCGGAAGCCGTACGGACCCGGTGAACAGCACCCCGCCGTCCGGCTCTTCCTGAAGGTCCTCCTTGAGGCGTTCGAGCGCCCAGAACTCCTCGCCGAGCGGGCTGAACCGCCCACTCGGGCGATCTTCGGCAGCCTCCAGGGCCGCGAGCCGCCGTTCCAGTTCCGCTACGCGCTCTTCAAGCTCCATCGTCGAACTCCACACGTCGAAGATACGTAATTACGTAATTCCTGGCAACAGGGGGGCGCAAGGCGCAGGGGCCCAGAACGCACTGCGGCCCCGCCCGAAGTGAATCCGAGCGGGGCCGAAGTGGCAGGTGATCAGCCGAACAAGCCCGGCAGGGTCTGCTCGTATGCCGCCCGGAGCTCGGTCAGCTCGATGCTGAACTCGCCCTGGAGCTCGACCGCGTCGCCGTCCACGACGCCGATCCGCGTCACCGGCAGCCCGCGCGCGCCGCACATGTCGGTGAAGCGGAGCTCCTCGCTGCGCGGTACGGCGACGACCGCGCGGCCCGCCGACTCGCTGAACAGGAAGGTGAAGCCGTCCAGGCCATCCGGGACGACCAGCCGCGCGCCCTTACCGCCGCGCAGGCAGGACTCGGCGACCGCCTGCACCAGGCCGCCGTCCGACAGGTCGTGCGCGGCGTCGATCATGCCGTCGCGGGAGGCCGAGATCAGGATCTCGGCGAGCAGCCGCTCACGCTCCAGATCGACCCGCGGCGGCAGACCACCGAGGTGGTCGTGGACGACCTGGGACCAGGCCGAGCCGCCGAACTCCTCGCGCGTCTCGCCCAGCAGGTAGAGGAGCTGGCCCTCTTCCGCGAAGGCGATCGGCGTGCGGCGGGACACGTCGTCGATCACGCCGAGTACGGAGACCACCGGTGTGGGGTGGATCGCCGCCTCGCCGGTCTGATTGTAGAGCGAGACGTTGCCGCCGGTGACCGGGGTGCCCAGGGTCAGACAGGCGTCGGCCAGACCACGGGTGGTCTCAGCGAACTGCCACATCACGTCCGTGTCCTCGGGCGAACCGAAGTTCAGGCAGTCGGAGACCGCGAGCGGCCGCGCGCCGGTCGCGGCGACGTTGCGGTACGCCTCGGCCAGCGCCAGCTGCGCGCCCGCATACGGGTCCAGCTTGCTGTACCGGCCGTTGCCGTCGTTGGCGAGGGCGACGCCGAGGCCGGTCTGCTCGTCGATCCGGACCATGCCGGAGTCCTCGGGCTGCGCCAGCACCGTATTGCCCTGGACGAAGCGGTCGTACTGGTCGGTGACCCAGGACTTGGACGCCTGGTTCGGCGAGGCGACCAGCTGGATGACCTGCTCGCGCAGCTCAGCCGATGTGGCCGGGCGCGGGAGCTTGTTCGCGTCGTCCGCCTGGAGGGCGTCCTGCCAGGACGGGCGGGCGTACGGGCGCTCGTAGACCGGGCCGTCGTGGGCGACCGTGCGCGGGTCCAGGTCGACGATCTTCTCGCCGTGCCAGAAGATCTCCAGCCGGTCGCCGTCCGTCACTTCACCCACGACGGTCGCGGTGACGTCCCACTTCTCGCAGATCGCGAGGAAGCGCTCGACCTTCTCCGGCTCGACGACCGCGCACATGCGTTCCTGGGACTCACTCATGAGGATTTCCTCGGGAGTGAGCGTGGAGTCGCGCAGCGGTACGTCGTCCAGCTCGACGCGCATTCCACCGGTGCCGTTGGACGCCAGCTCGGAGGTCGCGCAGGACAGTCCGGCCGCGCCGAGGTCCTGGATGCCGACAACCAGCTTCTCGGCGAAGGCCTCCAGGGTGCACTCGATGAGCAGCTTCTCCTGGAAGGGGTCACCGACCTGGACGGCCGGACGCTTCGACGGCTTCGCGTCGTCGAACGTCTCGGAGGCGAGGATCGAGGCGCCGCCGATGCCGTCGCCGCCGGTGCGGGCGCCGTACAGGATGACCTTGTTGCCGGGTCCTGAGGCCTTCGCGAGGTGGATGTCCTCGTGCCGCATGACGCCGATGGCGCCCGCGTTGACCAGCGGGTTGCCCTGGTAGCAAGCGTCGAAGACCAGCTCGCCGCCGATGTTCGGCAGGCCCAGGCAGTTGCCGTAGCCGCCGATGCCCGCGACCACGCCCGGCAGGACGCGCTTGGTGTCGGGGTGGTCGGCCGCGCCCATCCGCAGCGGGTCGACGACCGCGACCGGGCGCGCGCCCATCGCGATGATGTCGCGGACGATGCCGCCGACGCCGGTCGCCGCGCCCTGGTAGGGCTCGACGTACGAGGGGTGGTTGTGCGACTCGACCTTGAAGGTGACCGCGTAGCCGTGGCCGACGTCGACGACGCCCGCGTTCTCACCGATGCCGACGAGCATCGCGTCGGACTGCGGGGCCTTCTCGCCGAACTGCCGCAGATGGACCTTGCTGCTCTTGTACGAGCAGTGCTCGGACCACATCACCGAGTACATGGCAAGTTCGGCGCCGGTCGGGCGGCGGCCGAGGATCTCGCGTACGCGCGCGTACTCGTCCTCCTTGAGGCCGAGTTCGGCCCAGGGCAGCTTGGTGTCCGGGGTCTCGGCCGCGTGCTTGACCGTGTCGAGCGTCATGCGTTGACCAACTTCTTCAGGATCGAGGTGAAGAAACCGAGGCCGTCGGTACGGCCCGTGCCGACCAGCGGCTCGACCGCGTGCTCGGGGTGTGGCATGAGGCCGACGACGTTGCCCGCCTCGTTGGTGATCCCGGCGATGTCACGCAGCGAGCCGTTCGGGTTGCCGTCCAGGTAGCGGAAGGCGACCCGGCCCTCGGCCTCCAGGAGGTCCAGGGTGCGCTCGTCGGCGACGTACCGGCCATCGATGTTCTTGAGCGGGATCGAGATTTCCTGGCCCGCCGTGTAGTCGGCGGTCCAGGCGGTGCTCGTCGACTCCACCCGGAGCTTCTGGTCGCGGCAGATGAAATGCAGGTGGTTGTTGCGCAGCATCGCGCCGGGCAGCAGGTGGCTCTCGGTGAGCACCTGGAAACCGTTGCAGATACCGAGCACCGGCATTCCGGCCTTGGCCTGGTCGATGATCGTCTCCATCAGCGGCGAGAACCGGGAGATGGCGCCGGCCCGCAGATAGTCGCCGTAGGAGAAACCGCCGGGCAGCACCACGGCGTCGACCTGCTTGAGGTCCTTGTCGCGATGCCACAGCGGCACTGCTTCGGCACCGGCGATACGGACGGCGCGCTGGGTGTCGCGGTCGTCGAGGGTGCCGGGGAAGGTGACGACTCCGATGCGAACATTCCAGCGGCCCGTAGGGCCTCCGTTGAGGGTGGCGGTGGGCGACGGGCGGGCTGTCACTTCGGCCCCTCGGACGTCTCGACCTTCACTTCGAAGTCCTCGATAACGGTGTTGGCGAGGAAGGTTTCGGCCATCTCGTGGATGCGGGCGAGGGCGGCGTCATCGACCGGTCCCTCCACCTCGAGCTCGAAGCGCTTCCCTTGGCGGACGTCCGCGATTCCCTCGAAACCGAGGCGCGGCAGTGCACGCTGCACCGCCTGCCCCTGGGGGTCGAGGATCTCCGGCTTGAGCATGACGTCGACGACGACGCGTGCCACTGGCACTCCCGGTGTGTGGTGCGTGAGCTGGTCAGTTCAGACTACCCGGACAAAATTTCTACGCGAGTAGATTCGTAGTTACCTACGTGACGGCCATCACGTTCGGGTATCGAAACCCGCCCCTCGGGGAAAACTCGCGGAAAATCTGACCCCTGGCCCACACACTGCCACCGGATCGACATTGCACCGGAGACACGCTGAGAGATTAAACCGGGCTTCACAATGCAATGCTGAGCACTGTACAAAGGAAACAGAAGGAAAAGCACAAAGGCACCACCGCATACTCGAAACAGCTGGAAAGCTGAGCATCACCGCAGGTCATCGTGGCGATGCCACATGAAGGGACCGATATTCGTGGCGCAACGTGTCGTGGTCACTCTCTCTGACGACATCGACGGCGGAGAAGCGTCGGAAACGATCGCCTTCGGCCTGGACGGCAAGTCGTACGAGATCGACCTCAATCCAGCCAATGCCAAGAAACTACGCAAGGCGCTGGCTCCGTACCTGCACGCGGGCCGCAAGAAGACCGGGAAGCCGGGTAAAGCGGGTAAGCCGGGCAAGGTCATCTTCAAGCACACCGCGGTGACGGCCGACCCGTCGGCGGTTCGCGCCTGGGCGCGGTCGCACAAGATGGACGTACCGGCGCGTGGCCGGATTCCGAAGAGGGTCTACGAGGCGTTCGAGGCGGCCAACTGAGCCTGGGCGGGCGGCCGGGCGGCCGGGTGGCCGGGTGGGTCCGCACCGACCCGGACCGACCCGGCCCCAACCTCGGCGCCAGCCTCAGCGCCAGCCTCGGCACCAACCCAGCTGGCACCGCCGTACGCAGCCGACTTGCGCTGCACCCCTGTTGATCAGCTAGAGTCTGGAACACGCCGCAGGGCACGGGCCGAAAGGCCGGGCCACGCGGAGTACATGCGGGTGTAGTTCAGTAGCAGAACACCCCCCTTCCAGGGGGGAGGCGCAGTGTGCAATTCCTGTCACCCGCTCTGCATCGCTTACCAATCACGCAAGTCGATCAGGTAAGCTGGTGCCTGCGCCGACCGGTGAGAGCCGATCGGATGCGATGCGGACGTAGCTCAGTTGGTAGAGCGCAACCTTGCCAAGGTTGAGGTCGCCAGTTCGAACCTGGTCGTCCGCTCGGGAAAGAAGCCCCGATACCTGTCTCAGGTATCGGGGCTTCTTCGTGTGAGGGTGGCCACATCCGTGGGGCGCGCGGCTGTCTGGCGGTCAGGCCGTCCGGACACCAACACCTCGCCATACGCGGCCGATCGCGCGCCCAGGACAGCCAGGTCGGCCGGGCCGAAGATCGGCAGGAGGAACCGTCACACAGCGGTGTGTCTCACCCGCCAGCGACGTTGGCTATAGTGGATGTCGCACGCAGCGCCAAGCGGCGCGGCAGGCGAACGTAGCTCAGTTGGTAGAGCGCAACCTTGCCAAGGTTGAGGTCGCGAGTTCGAACCTCGTCGTTCGCTCCATAGGAAGAAGCCCCCGATGTCAGTGACATCGGGGGCTTCTTCGTGCCTGCCTCGGCACGCTACGACCAGGCCGTACCCGTCAGCAGCTCGTACGCCTCCAGGTACTTGGCGCGCGTACGGTCCACGACCTCCTGCGGCAGCGCGGGCGGCGGCTGCTCGCTGCGGCGGTCCCAGCCGGAGGCCGGAGAGGTCAGCCAGTCCCGGACGAACTGCTTGTCGTACGACGGCTGAGCGCGGCCCGGCTGCCAGCTCTTCGCGGGCCAGAAACGCGAGGAGTCCGGGGTGAGGACCTCGTCGGCGAGGGTGAGCCGGGGTGCTGCGCCCTTGCCGTCGCCCTTGCCTTCGCCGTCACCCGCGCCGTCGCTGGCGAAGCCGAACTCGAACTTCGTGTCCGCCAGGATGATCCCGCGGTCCCGCGCCATGTCCCGGGCCCTGCCGTACACGGCGAGGGTGGCCTGGCGCAGCTGGGCGGCGGTCTCGGCGCCGACCTGGCGGGCGACCTCCTCGTACGACACGTTCTCGTCGTGCTCGCCGACCTCGGCCTTGGTGGCGGGCGTGAAGATCGGTGCGGGCAGCTCGGAGCCGTCGGCCAGGCCCTCGGGCAGGGCGAGTCCGCAGACGGTGCGGGTCTGTTCGTACTCGGCCAGCCCCGAGCCGGTGAGATAGCCGCGCGCGACACACTCGACGGGGATCATCCGCAGGGACTGGCAGATCAGCGTCCGGCCCGCCCAGTCGTCGGGGGCGCCCGGCGGCAGTTCGGTGGAGATGACGTGGTTCGGGACCAGGTCGGCCAGGCGCTCGAACCACCACAGCGACAGCTGGGTGAGCACCCGGCCCTTGTCGGGGATCTCGCTGGGCAGCACCCAGTCGTAGGCGGAGATACGGTCGCTCGCGACCATGACGAGGTCGCCCGCGTCGTTCTGGTACAGGTCGCGCACCTTGCCGGTGTGCAGATGCACCAGGCCCGGCACCTCTACAGGCTCGGGCTTTTCAACGAATCCGGACACGGTTCCTCCCCGTCGTTTCGTCCATGGTCCCGATTCTCCCGCATGTCGGACGGAACCATGGCCAGGGGTGGGTCGGCAGGCGCTGATACAGGCGCTGGTGGCGGTCAGTCGCGCTTGCAGATGCGGTCCAGGAGGTTGGCGGTCGCCCGTTGGATGCGGGCGTCCACATGGCCGGGGCGGTCGAGCGCCGGGGACCACGCGAACGTCCCGGACGCGAAGACCAGGGCGCCGGACGGGGCGCGGTAGAGGGAGGTCTCCTGGTGGCGGCGGGTGCCTTCGCTGTCCTCGTACGGGGAGTGGGCGAGCAGAATGCGGCCCTGGTGCTCGGGGAGGGGTGTGCGCGGGAAGTACCGGTCGGCCTCGCCCGCGACCAGTCCGGCGAGCTCGTCGCCCTCGTACGCGCCGGTCGCCTCCCAGAGCCAGTGCTCGGCGTTCCGCACGACCATGGGGCTGGGCTCGGGGACCCGGCCCGCGTACTGGATGCCCAGGAGCTGCTGTTCGGGCCGGTCGATCTCGCGCCAGAGGGCGGGCTTGCCGGGGCCGTGGCGCTTACGGCAGGTGAGCAGGCGGTCGGCGACGCCGGAGGCGGAAGGGCCCAGCTCGACCTGCCAGTACATGGTGTTGGCGGAGAGGAAGACGAGCGAGGTGCCGTGGTCCCTGGCGAGTTCGGCGCTGCGGCGCATGGGCACGGACCAGTACTCGTCGTGGCCGGGGAAGACCAGGCCTCGGTAGCGCGTCGGGTCGATGCGGCCCGCGTGCAGGTCGCGGGTGTCGGCGTAGGCGAGGTCGTAGCCGTACCGCTCGGCCCAGCGGATGAAATCGTAGGCGTGGCCGACGTGCAGCGGCAGGCCCGCGCCCGCGTACGGGCGGTCGAAGGAGACCGTGATGGCAGCGTCGCGCTCGCCGAGCAGACGGCCCTGCTCGTCCCAGGCGTGGTAGAGGCTGGCGCCGGTGCGGCCGTCCTCGGGGTAGAGGTTGTACGCCTGCCAGGTGATGTCCGGCATGAGGAGCAGCAGGTCGGCCGGATGACTGTCGCGGACCGTGAACGGGATGTGCGAGCGGTAGCCGTCGGCGGTGGTGAGGACCGCGACGTAGGCGCCGTTGCTCCAGTAGCTGGGGATCTGCAACCGCCAGGACAGCCACCAGTGGTGGCACGAGACCGTGCGGTCGGCGGTGAGCGGGGGCGGCTGGACGATGCCGGAGAGCCGGGGGCTGGTAGTGATCTTCGAGGCGCCGTCACCGCCGTAGTGCCCGATGCGGTAGATGTCGACGCCGAACTGCTGGGGCGGGTCCACCGTGACGTGGAAGTCGATCGCCTCGCCGGGGGCCGCCGCGCCGGTGGCGGTGAAGCCCTTGATCTGCCGGTGTACGTCATCCGCGCCGCAGAGGCCGCTGGTGCGGGGCGTCGGGATGTTCGCGCCGGGGGCGGGGGCGTGGTCGACGTACCAGGGGACGACCTTGCCCGTGTCGTCGAAGTAGTGCTCGCTGCCGCGCAGCCAGGGCAGCGGGCCTTGGCCGAAGGGGTCCGAGACGGCATGCGCCAGCGCTCCCGACTCCCATCGGCGGATCTGCTCCACTCCCATGTCGCTCCCCTCCCTCGCTCCCCCGAGGTCCACACGCCGACTGGCTGAATCAGCGACCGATCCCAGCACATCACATTACGCACGCACTCCGTCACCGTTCGTCGCGAATTGGCGAGAACGGAAGCCGCTGCTCCGCATGCTCTGCCTGGTCCGCCTGCTCTGCCCGCTCCGTCTGCTCGCCTCTCGTTCCGGGGCCCGGGTGCCGGGTGCCGGGTTCCGGGCAGACTCGACCGACTGTGGCGGCCTCTCCGCTCAGACCAGGCGTACCGGCTTCTCGGGGCGCACGCCCCGATGGGCGAGCCAGTCCCGCAGTGGGTCGGGGTCGCCGTCCTCGACCAGACTCAGCACCGGCGGGGCCAGGTCCGTCGCCCGCTCACCCGCTATCAGCAGGGCGGGGCCGTCCAGCCAGTCCAGGCCGGGGGCGGCGCCCGCGGTGTCGATGGCGGCACAGCAGACCATCGCGGTGACATGGTCAACGAGCAGCTCGCGCCCCGTACGGGGTGGCTGGAGCGGGAAGAGCGGCAGCTGTCCGTCGTCCCACAACCCGTCGTCAGGGCCCAGGCCGGGCGGGACCGGCGGGGGCGCGGCCGCCTCTTCGCGGGCCACCTCGGCGGTGAGCCGCGCCGCGAGGATCTCGCTGCGGTCACTCTCCGTGCCGGTCGGGGCGTGGGGCGCGTGGTCCGCCGCCGTGTCTGCTGGGGCGTGGTGGGGCGGATGTGGCGCGGACTCCGCGGTGGCCTTTGGCGTGAATGCGGCCGTCGGGTCTGGGGCGGGTACGGGCGTCGAGTCTGGGGTGGGTACGGGCGTCGGGTCTGGGGCGGGTACGGGCGTCGAGTCTGGGGCGGACGCCCGCGTCGGCGTTTCTGTGGCGGTCAGGTGGTCCATGACCCGGTTCAGGGTCGGGACCTCGGGGTCGGCTACGGCTACGGCTACGAGGTCACCGCCGTGGCCGGTGCCGGATTCCGTACCGGGGCCGATTCCGGAGTCGGTTCCTCGGCCGGGCGCGGTCGACGGGGTGCCCGTGCGGCCGCCGTGTACGCCCAGGGTGTCCAGGACCCGGTGCAGCCGAGCGGCGTCCATCCGCCACTTGCGGTCGACCACCTCGTCCGGGTACTCCTGCCAGCCCACCGGGGACCAGTCCGGAGTCTGCTCCGCTGGCCCGCCGTGGAACAGCCGGGCGGCCAGCAGTGAAGCGGCCTCGTCCACGGTGCCTGGCTCCTCCAGGAGGTCGCAGGCGGGGCGCTGGCCCAGCCGGGAGGCGAAGCCGTCGGCCAGCCGGTCGCGCCGGGAGAGTTCGGTGAGCGCGGAGACCACGCCCGCGTCCAGCCGCGAGGGCCAGCGGCCCATCCGCCAGGCGGGCAGCGCGACCCGGGTCAACAGCCGGTCCCAGCCCGCGTACGCCAGGCCGACCTGCTCCTGGGCGACGATCCGCGGACCGTAGTCCACAGCCTGTGCACGCTCGGCGGCGGACGCCGCGACCCCCCGCTCCATCTCCGCCGCATGACCGCGGCAAGCCCGCAGCAGCAGCCGCGAGATCCAGCCGACACCGGACAGGACGGCGCGGGACAACGGCCCTCTTTCGGGCCGGGACGCGACGGCCACCGCGGCGTCCAGCCCCCGCACGAAGCGCCGGGCCGCGGCTATGTCCGGGTGCGCCGACGGGCCCGTACCGGCGACGACGGGGGCGAGGACGGCCCGCAGCTCACCGACCCGCATCCACCACATGAAGGGCGAGCCAATGACGAGCACGGGCGCCGCCGTACGCGGCCCGTCGTCGCCGGTTCGGGCCCGGCGGGACCGTGACGCGCGGGATCGCGGCGGGCCCTGGGCCGGGTGGGTACGGTCCTCCAGCCAGCTGTCACAGTCCGGGGTGAGCGCTATCGCCGAGGGCGCGGGCACGTCCAGGCGGTCGGCGAGGTCCCGCACCAGGCGGTACAGATCGGGGGCCGACGCCTCGACGATCGGGACGGTGGGGCTGAGGGCGGGGCGCGCGCGGGCGACCACGAGTGCCACCCCCGCCGCGGCGAGCAGCACCAACAGGGCCCCGACGCTCAGCGACCAGAGCGCGACGTCCATGCCTCCCCCGCGACCGATCCGGTCGGTCGCGACGGCGGCCAGCAGCACCACGGCGACCGCGGCGGGCAGCAGTGCGACCGCCAGCGCCCTGCTGCGGACCCGCAGCACGGCCAGTGCCTGGGAGCGCGCTGCCCGCGCACCCGCCTCGCCCCCCAGACTGGTTCCGGACACGACCGGACGTCACCCCCTCTGCCCTGCGACGGCTTTGCTCACTCCCCCACTGTGACACCCACCACTGACATCGCAATGTCGGTGGGCCAAGTGCCGGAATGCTTGCGCCGCACCCTAGTTGGGGCGTCAGGGCCCGTCAGTCATATGGGGGACTGCTCACTCGATGGAATGGCTTTGGGTAAAGCTGATGACGCGTGGGGCCCGGATCAGCTGTCAGATCCGGGCCCCACGCGTCAGGTGTCGTTGGCTACTGAGCCGCGGCCTCCGCCGCCGCGGCGGCAATGTCGGTCCGGTGCTGCGAGCCGTCGAGGCGGACCCGGGCGACAGCCGCGTACGCCCGCTCGCGGGCCTGGGCCAGGTCCTGCCCGGTGGCCGTCACGGACAGCACGCGGCCGCCCGCGCTCACTACCGCGTCGCCGTCCCGCTTGGTTCCGGCGTGGAGCACGTACGCGTCCGGCGCGTCCCGCGCCTCGACCTCGTCCAGTCCTTCGATCGGGTCACCGGTACGCGGGGTCTCGGGGTAGTTGTGCGAGGCGATGACCACCGTCACGGCCGCCTCATCGCGCCAGGTCAACGGGGGCTCGGCGGCGAGCGTGCCCTGCGCGGCGTTCAGCAGGACGCTGGCGAGCGGGGTGCGCAGCCGGGCCAGTACGACCTGGGTCTCGGGGTCGCCGAAGCGGGCGTTGAACTCGATGACCCGAACACCACGGCTGGTGATCGCCAGACCGGCGTACAGCAGGCCCGAGAACGGCGTCCCGCGGCGGCGCAGCTCGTCGACCGTGGGCTGCAGGACGGTCGCCATGACCTCGTCGACCAGCTTCGGGTCGGCCCACGGGAGCGGCGAGTACGCGCCCATCCCGCCGGTGTTGGGGCCCTCGTCGCCGTCCAGGGCGCGCTTGAAGTCCTGGGCGGGGGTGAGCGGCAGTACGGTCTCGCCGTCGGTGATCGCGAAGAGGGAGACCTCGGGGCCGTCCAGGAACTCCTCGATGACGACGCGTTCGCAGGCGAGCGCGTGCGCCTTCGCGGCCTCCAGGTCTCCGGTCACCACGACGCCCTTGCCCGCGGCGAGGCCGTCGTCCTTGACCACGTACGGGGGGCCGAAGGCGTCCAGGGCGGCCGCGGCCTCGTCCGGTGTGGTGCAGACGTAGGAGCGGGCGGTCGGGACACCGGCGGCCGCCATCACGTCCTTGGCGAAGGCCTTGGAGCCCTCAAGCTGCGCGGCCTCCTTGGACGGGCCGAAGCACGGGATGCCCGCGGCGCGTACGGCGTCGGCGACCCCGGCGACCAGCGGCGCCTCCGGGCCCACGACCACCAGCCCGACGCCGAGGCGCGTCGCGAGCTCGGCGACGGCCGAGCCGTCGAGGGCGTCGACCGCGTGCAGCTCAGCGACCTGGGCGATACCGGCGTTGCCGGGCGCGCAGTGCAGGGCGGTGACGTCGGGGTCGAGGGACAGAGAGCGGCACAGGGCGTGTTCGCGGGCGCCGCCGCCGATGACGAGGACCTTCACGCGGTGCAGCCTAGCTGGCGTGCGGCTGTGCGTTTGTACGGGTAGGGGCGGAGGGGACTTGTGCGATCGCCCTAACCGGGGAACTCGTTCTCGTTCGTCTATTCGTTGGTGTACTCCTCGATCACCGTCGCGCCCAGTTCGCGGACGATCAGGTCGTGGCCGGACAAGGCGGACTCGTCCAGGTCCGGGTCGTCGTCTTCGGGGTTGTCGTCCTCGGGCGCGACGGGCGGCGGCGGCTCGGGAGCGCGGTACTGCGGCTCGGGAGCCGGAACCGGAGCTGGGGCGGGGACCCGGCTTGCCGCCGGGGCCGCCGAGGGCTGCCCGGGCGGCTGCGGGGTTGGCTCGGGCGCGGAGGCGGAGGTGGGAGCTGGTGTCGGTGTCGGTGTCGGCGTCGGGGCTGCGGGGCGCGAGGCGACCGCGGCGCCGCCGAAGTTGGCCGCGGCGGGCGGCGGAGCGGAGCCGCCCGAGGGGTCGACGATCGCCTCGATCCGCCACTGCACGTTGAACTGCTCGGACAGCGCCTGGCGCAGTACGTCCTCGCTGCCGCTGCTCGCGAAGTTGTCCCGGGCCCCGGCGTTGATGAAGCCGAGCTGCAGGGTCTGTCCGTCGAAGCCTGCCACCTGGGCGTTCTGGCTGAGCAGAATCCAGGTGAAACGGCGACGGTTCTTGACCGCCTCCAGGATGTTCGGCCAGAGGTTGCGCGGGTCGAGGCCACCGGCGGCGGGAGCCTGGGGCGCGGGAGCGGCCGGTGCCTGCGCC
>NZ_WHOM01000040.1:238540-342607 GCF_009739465.1 Streptomyces apocyni | reverse complement strand
GTGACCGGCGCGCACGAGGGGCGGGGTGGTCCGACACCGGCTCAGCGACTGCGGCGGGTGGGGGTGACCGGCGCGCACGAGGGGCGGGGTGGTGCAACACCGGCTCAGCGACTGCGGGCGGTGGGGGTGACCGGCGCGCACGAAGAGGTGGGGTGGTGCAACACCGGCTCAGCGACTGCGGCGGGTGGGGGTGACCGGTGCGCACGAAGGGGTGGGGTGGTTCGACACCGGCTCAGCGACCGCAGGCCGTGGGGGCCAGGGTGTGCACGAAGGGATGGGCGCGTGCTCGCCCCGGCTCGGCGGCTGCGGGCCGTGGGGTGATCCGAGCGCGCCAAGGCCGGGTCGGAGTGTGGTGCCGGCTTGGCGGCTGCGGGCTGGTGGGGTGACCGGGCGCGCGAGCGGCGCGTGGGAGTGGCGCCCGGCCTGGCGGCCACCGGCCGGTGGGGCGGGAGGGTACGTCTGGGGCTGGTGGGATCAGGTCGGGGAGGGAAGTGCGACTTTGGGACACCAAAAGCCGGGCAAAAGGGGCGGCCTGGTGTCCCAAAGTCTCCTTTTACCTCCGACAGGGGTGGGATGGGGCCGCCGAGCAGCCCCCAGCTCGACTCACCGTCCCTGACCCCTGCCCCCGGGCCTCGCTCAGCGTCACGCTGGGCGTGGGCGATGGCCGGTAGCAGACCACCACCCCCTGCCGACCTCCAGTCGGGGCCGCAGACACCGACACCGACAGGCCACACCCCACCACTTGCGCCCCGCAACCAACCGCAGCCGCTTCACCGGGGCAACACCACCTGGCAGGTCGTGGCCCGCGTCGTGGCCGGGGCGTGGATACAGCCGGTCGCCTGAAGTGTCACCGCTGGGTGCATCGCCAGCGCCCTCACCTGGTACCGCCGCTACGCCAACTGTGGCGACCCCTTATTGGCTTGCCGTCGGCGAGCCCGGCCAGATAGGAAGCTTGCATGCTAAAGGGCAGCAAGGTCGGGCTCAGGGCCCGGCACGAGGACGACATTCCGATCCTGCGGACCGAGCTCTACGACGACGTCGTCAACGGCTCGCGGGCCGAAGGCGGGCCATGGCGGCCGATCACGCCCGGCTCGAAGGATCCACGGCTCGTGGTGGACGACACGAACCAGGGGAGCGTCCCGTTCTCGGTGGTGGAGTTGGACGGCGGGACGCTGGTCGGCACCGCGACTCTGTGGGGCATCGACAACCACCACCGGGCCGCGCACATCGGGCTTGGACTGCTGCCGTCCGCCCGCGGCAAGGGCTACGGCACCGACGTGGTCGCGGTGCTGTGCTACTACGGTTTCATCGTGCGCGGCCTACAGCGGCTGCAGATCGAGACGCTGTCGGACAACGCCGCGATGCTGCGCTCCGCCGAGCGCAACGGCTTCGTCCGCGAGGGCGTGCTGCGCTCCTCGGCCTGGGTGCTGGGCGAGTTCCAGGACGAGGTACTACTCGGGCTCCTCGCCCAGGACTGGAAGCCGGACTCGAAGGCCTAGGCTGCCGCCGACACTCGAGGGGGCAGCCGAGGAGCCGACACATCTACGACCGAGCGCCGCGTGGGAGTGGCGACCGGCCTGGCGACCACCGCCGGGTGCGGGCGCGCACGTCTGGGGCTGGTGGGGTCAGGTCGAGGCGCAAAGGTGCGACTTGAGACACCCGAAGTCAGGTAACAGGGACAGCCAACCGTCTCAAAGTCTCCTCTCCGGCGGGACGCCACCCCCTCTGGTTGGGGAGCCACAGGTGCCGACAGGGGCAGGCCGCACCCCACCGCAGCGCGCAGCGACCGCCCCGCTACCGCACTGCCCCCACCCACCGCAGACGCTGAGCCGGTGTCGCACCACCCCGCGCCCCTTTCGCGCGCACCCTTGCCCCCCACCGCCCGCAGCCGCTGAGCCGGCGTCGGACCAACCCGCCCCACTCGTGCGCCCCAACGACCGGTCCGCACCCGGCACTCAAACGCTCACCGCCCCCTACCCGTCCCGCTGCCCTGCTTTCTGGGCCGCCCGGTGTACCTCGCCCTCGCGGGTCCGGGACGGGTGTCAAGGGTGGAGCGACAGCGAAATCGGCGCAGCCGACGCGACCAAAGGGAGCGCCCTTTACACCCGGCCCGGACCCGCCACCATCCGACGAACCGGGCGGCCACCGGCAACCCTCCGGTACTGGCCCACCACAACGCAGCCCCGCCCCGCCAACCCCAACCAACCCGGGGTTCAGAACTGGCGACCTGTAGGCTAGCTACTAGTCGGCCGTCGTCGGCTTCATACACGACGGGCAGCGCATCCTCACACGGGTGCGGAAGTCTCCAGTTGTCAGGAGAACTGCCCTGTCTACCGTCACAGATCCGGCGTCCCGGCACAAGCGTGCACAAAATGGCATGCCCGCACTGTCGGGTTGGCCACGCGGTGCCGCAGCGACCGGCCCGTTCGCATTGGCCATGGCAGGTACTCCCTGGTGGGCGGTGGCGATCTGCCTGGTCCTTACAGTCCTCGTCCCCGCTGCCGTCTTGCTGGTTCAGAATCTCGTCCCGGAGGAGTCCGAGCACAGACTGAATCTGTGGCGTGAAGTCCTTCGCCACCGGGAGCGCAAGCAGGGTCGTCGCCGAGGCGGTCGACGCCGGGCGGGGTGAAGCTGGGCGCCTGGCTGTTGCGCGAGTTCGACGACGCCCACAGCACCAGCGCGGGCAAGCACCCGCCGTTCGCGGACGAGTGGCACACTGTCGGCGGCCGCCGCCCGTACGCCCGCCAGGAGTACCTGGCCTGGACTACCGGACGGACCGCCACGGTAGCGCCCGCGCAATCGGATCGAGTGAAGGTAGGCAGTGTGATCACCGTGTTCGTCTGCACCGGGCAGCACCGGGGTGAGCCCCACAAGAGCCGACGGGTCGGCCGGATGAAGATCATTAATGACCATCACCTCGGCGTGGGTCTCGGAGGCCCTCGTACGAAACTGTGGCGCAGAGTGTCGGACACATCGGCGACCTACATCTTCCGCTGCCCGACGTGCAGGCTCGACATCCGCAAGAGCGGACCATGGATGAAGGCCAAGCTGGTCGGAGGCGTGTCCCGCATCGACATATCCGAACTCCTGTAGGGGCCAGCCGGAGTACGGCGGAAACGTGCCGTTGGGCAAGGGCCCGCAGGCCAGGGAGTGGTGAGCCAGTGTCAGGCTGTCGCGGTAGACCGTGCATTTACCGCGACATCGGTCGTGACGACCCACCGCTACCCTGGCCAGAGGACCCTCACCTCAGGAGAGAGCATCGTGAGACGTGCACTGCACGCATCGCCCGCCCTCAGCCCAGCGGACCGACAAAACCGTGATCAGCTGATTAAGCGTTTTCGTCGTGAGCAAGCGCGCCTCCAGTGGGAGTTCCTACAGGAGCGCAGACCTGCAGCGCCCCCAGGCTGTCGGCCGAACCCGACCGAGGAAGCCACACGGATCTGGCACCTGGAACCCACCGACAAGTCGAAGCCCATGATGCTCATGAAGCTCCTGTGCGGAGAGTGCCCGACTACACGGGCGCGACCTCCAGTCGGCGAGGTCTTCGCGACGGCTCACGGATCGTTGCTGGTGGCGATCTACGGCGGCCCCAACTCGAAAGGGACCGAGTGGTCCGGGAGCCTGCGGAGATTCCGGACGGGTCAATGGCTCGACTGCCCGCCCCGGGCTTTCGCGGCCAGGTGCGGCCGCTGCGGCCGCACCTGCATCGACAGCACAGGACGCCTCGTCGCTGAGGTCAGAGACCGGGTGGACCGGATCAGGCAGGGTGAGAAGGACAAGAAGCTCTGGGTGGTCGATGGGCGGTACTATCTCCGGAAAATGGAAACGCCTGGGCTGTAAGCCAACGCCTCGGACATTGGCACCCCGAGATCGAGCCTCATGAAAGGGGCTGGTCTCCTGTGCCCGAAAACAAGCTGGGCTGCCCGACGCGCACCGCTGTTCCGCAGCCTGCATCCGTAACAGCGGTCACGCGCCTACTGCGCTGGGTTCTGTCCACCTGGAGCCGCACTTTCCGGGTATGCCTCCTCGTCCTCGTCCTGGTCGTCCCAGTCTTGGCTTTCATTGCGTTCATGCCGGTCAAGCTGACACCCGCCGGTCTCGCCCTAGTCGGCGGGATCGGATGGCTCGCGCAGCGGCATCGCCGTGCCAAATAGAGATCAGCCGGAATACGGCCGGAACAGGCAACCGCAGTAAACGCGGACATCTGATCTTGCGAGGGAGACGCGTTCCCGCAGGTCGTCACGACCGGTGTCGCGGTGAATGCGCGGCATACCGCGACAGCCTGACACCGGCCTTGGGGACCATCGGTACAGCGGTTGGCGCCAACCGCTGTACCGATCCAGTAAGTTCCAGGGGTCTAGTCACGCCCCTGGGGCCTCCGCCCTTCTGGTATGTCATCACTCGCAGCCGACGCCGTCATTATCCGCATCCAAGTGTGGTCCGTAACCCGGGTCGCCCCTCCGCACGGGTGCTGCACCAGCCGCACGGGCTTCATCGCAGTTCTCGTAGAAGAAGGTGGCCTCACTCTCCGGGGCGGTCTGCGTCACTGTCTCGGTCACGGTGGCCGCTGGCACTGCCGGCGCGGTCCGTGTCACCGTCGCGGTTGCTGTGGGCGCAGTTGTGCGAGTCACTGTTGCCGTGGCGGTGGCTGTAGGCACCGGCTCGCCCCCATCGGGTTCCTCGTCCTGCCCCGCGAGTCCGATGCCTACACCGATGAACAGGATCGCGAGGCCACCCAGGATGGCCAGCGAAATCTTGAGGGGGCGCGGTGTGTGACGCCGTGGCTCTGGTTCGAGCCGCGGCTGCTGCGGTGGCCAGTCCGGCATGGTGGCCTCCCGGCGTTTGCGGGCAGTACGCCGTTCCCAGCGTGCGGCGGGATGGCTAAGACCGCCATTCGGCAGGAGGGACCTGGGGGCCGATACTCCGCTGGTGATCACAGACGGTCACTGGCAGGCTGGGCTCCGGGGGGAATTGGCGACAGTTGAATACACGAGCTCACCACTATCACACCCCACCCCAACCCCGCCCCACCTCGTCAAGCAGCTTCGCCACGGCGGCGCTTCGCGTAGGTGATGGTCAGGGCGGCGAGTAGAGGGCCCCACAGGAGTAGTGGGGTGTAGCAGATGTGGAACCAGGTGGCCTGCCAACCACCTGTCTCAGTGGGGAAGTTGTCTGGGAGTTGGTCGCCTGTGATCGTTGTACCCATGACCTGAGTGATGGAGGTCAAGACGGTCCACAGGAAGGTGAGAAGTGCGGCTCCGATCGCCGACGGGATGACCACCGCCCTCGTCGGGATATGACGGCCGCGCAGGATCGGCACCCAGCGCGGGAACACCTCGCCCCAGCGTGCGATCAGGCCGACCGCGGTGAAGGCGAGGACCTCGGACAGGACCGACAGGAGGACGACGTACACCTTCTCGCCGATCCCGATCCCGGCCTCGCCGTCGAACACGATGGGAAGGCGCCAGATGCTGGACGGCAGTACGGCCAACGGCACGGCATAGGCGATGAGTTGCGTACGCCGGGACACTCCGGCAACGGGTTCGTGGGCCGACCGCCACGCGGCGCGCAGGCGGGCGGCGGCCGGGGCGCTGGGCTTGGTCGGCTGTTCCGTGTGCAGGGGCGGCGGGTGCATGGGACGTCCTCGGCGTTGATCGCGGCAACTGTGGGCGGTGGGCGCCTTGGTGCCTTGTCCCTACGAAGATCGCAGCCGCCGGGTACCAGCGGATCACACCGTGGGCTGAACTCGCTCCTCCGTAGGGCTGGTGGGCCGTGCGACCGAAGGAGGAAGGGGGAGAGAGGAGAGGAGGGTGGAAGACTTCGCTTTACGCGGGTGGCGTGCGTGGTTCGTCTGGGTGTAGCGCTTCGAGGATCAGGGTCAGGCCGTAGGGGAACTCGTCGGCGTAGTCGTAGCCGGGCTTGAGGGCGTGCTCGGTGGCGAGTTCGGTGAGGTGCGGGTAGGCGTCGGCGGGCATGTCGTTCAGGATGGCGGTCGCGACCTCTTCCAGTTCCGCACCGCCCTTGAACGGCAGGCTCAGCTCCTGGAGTACGAAGCCGTACAGGTAGCTGTCGATCAGCGAGACGGCGTGCGCGGCCATCGGGACGGAGAACCCTGCGCCACGCAACGCGCCGATGACGGCGTCGTGGTGGCGCAAGGTCGCCGGGCCGGGTCGGGTGCGGGAGTCCATCAGGGCGACGGCCCACGGGTGGCGGCGGATTGCGGCACGGGCGGAGTCCGCGCGGTGGCGCATGGCGCTCCTCCAGTCCGTGTCGCGCGGCGGCAGGTCGATCTCGGCGAACACCGCGTCCACCATGCCGTCGAGGATGTCCTCCCGGCCCGCGACGTGGTGGTACAGCGACATCGCTTCGACGCCCAGCGGTTCGGCGATGGCCCGCATGGTCAGCGCGGCCGATCCCTTCTCGTCCGCCACCGCCACCGCCGTACGAATCACGCGCTCGCGACTCAGCGGTGCGCGGGCCTTGCCTGCCTGGCTCATCTGGCTCATCTGGGGCTCCCTCCGGTTCGCTCCCCTTGACCGCCTTACAGCATAAGGTTAGCTTCTTACCTACCTGGCCTTACAAAGTAAGGTCAGGTAGGTAAGTGTCAGTGTCAGTGTCAGCATTCCGGCGAAGGGGCTGCGCAAATGAGCACGGATCGCGCGAAGAAGGTCTGCATCATCGGGGCTTCGGGGAAGCTCGGGCAGTACATGGTCCGGCACGCGCTCGAACGCGGGTACGAGGTCGTCGGCGTGTGCCGGGAGCGCAGCGTGCCGAAGCTGGCCGCGTACGAAGACCGGATGACCATCGTCCCCGGACCCACGAACGACCCGGACGTGATCCGGCGCGCGGTCGACGGATGCGACGGGGTGCTGACGGTGTTGGTGCCCTGGGGTGTGCGGCAGTACGCGTCGGGCACGGCGCAGGCGGTACTCGACCATGCGCGGCCGGGCGCACGGCTGGTCTTCTCCTGCGGCTGGCACATCACGCGTGACGGCGGGGATACGTACTCGCGGATGTTCCGGGCGGGCGTCTGGCTCGCCGCGCGGCTGGGCAAGCTGGTCCGCGCCGTTGAGATCGACGACCAAGTGGAGGCGTGCCGCAGGGTGTTCGCTAGCGACACCCGGTGGACCGTGGTGCGGGGCAGCAGTCTGGAGGAGGGGGCGAGTCAGGGCCTGCCCGTGTGGAGCCGACGTGTGGGCGACCCGGTGCTAGCCAGCGATCTGACTCGGCGTGTGGACTTCGCGCTGTTCATGGTGGAGGCGCTCACCGACGACTCGCTCGTCCAGGAGGCCCCAGCGATCGTCGGCTGCCGCACTCCCAGCGCCCTCGCCCACGGCCACGGCCACGGCCATACGCACGGCCACAGCCACAGCCACGGCCACGCCGAGTCGCACACTCACACCACGGAATGACTGCGTCCGCACGGGCGTACGAGGCAAGCTCCAGGTGGGCAGGACGGGGCCCCCGCCTGTTCTTCCTCCCTCCTCCCTCCTTTTCTCCTGGAGCGTCCGGTGTCGTTGCGAGAAGTCCCCCTCCCCCTCACCCCGCAAGAGGCTGCCTCCGGCACCGTCCGCAACGTCTCGCTAGGGAGCGGCGACACCACGAAGGTCCGTATCCCGCCCGTCCGGCACGGGCAACTCATCCGCGCTCACGTCGGCGGCACCGAGGTGCTCCTGCGCATACAGATCCCCGAGGTCCCGGCCCCGCCGCGCCAGAACGCGGCCGCGGCCTCGCCCCAGGGGACGCAGCGGACACAACAGACGCAGCGGACGCAGAAGAAGGGGTCACGCTTAGCTGGTGTCGGCGGATGCCTGCTGGTGCTGGGAGTTTTCGGCGGCCTGATCTACGGCCTCGTGCAGCTGACCAGCTCGGACAGCTCCACCACCGGCAGCTCGGCACCCTCCGTTACCGGCAGCTCGGCACCCTCCACCACCGAGCCCGCCGACCCAACGGAGACGACGGAACCCACCGACCCCGGCCTCTCCTCCCCCGAGAGCAGCGCGGAAGCCCCCGTCCCAGACGCCCCCGCCCCGGACGCCCCCGCCCCCGACACCTCCAGCGCCGACACCTCCAGCGAGGCGCCCAGCCCCTACGACCAGGGCACCTGCCTCAACGGAAGGCTGCCGGACTCGACGACAGCGCAGAGCGTCAGCGGCGTCGACGAAGTCCCCTGCTCGGCGTCCGACGCGCACTACCGGGTGATCAAGACCTTCCCTCTGACCTCGGACCTGAGCCGCTGCCGGGCCGTCCCCAACACGCAGTACGCGTTCTCGCACCGCTACACCCTCAACGGAGCGACCATCAACGAGTACGTGTACTGCCTAGTCGGCCTCGGCTCCTACGCGCGCTAGCGCTAGCCTTCCAGCGCGCCCAGTTGCCGCATCAGGCCCATGGTGTCCAGGTTCCACCAGCTCTCGGCAATCAGTCCGCCCTCGCAGCGGAAGGTCGCCTGGGCGGGTCCTGTGACGTCCCGGTTGGTGGCCGCGATGCCCTGGAAGTCGCCGGTGTGCTTGCCCTTCAAGGAAAGCCGCACGCACACGAGGTCGCCCTCGGCGATCATGCTCTCGACTGTGGCCTGGGGCGCGAAGGCCCGCAGCGCCTCCTCTCGCTCCGGCTTGACCTGTTCGAGACTGAGGTCGTACGACGACAGGGACGGGTCGTGCTCGCGGTAGTCCGCCGTACACAGCGCGTCCGCGGCGTCCACGTTGCCGCCGTTCAGGACCTCGTCGAAGAACCGCTGCACCATTTCCTTGTTGAGCTGCTCGTCCCGTACGACATCCAGATCCGTGAAGGACGGCATCTCGTCACACAGCGCCACCATCTCTTGGAAGTACCGGTCGGTCTCCGGAAGGTTCGAGTTCCGCATCGCCTCCTCGTACGAGGGGAACTCCACGATCTCCACCACATGCGACATGTCGCTACGGTCCTGGCCCATGATCGCGTGGGTGGCGGTGCGCTTGCCCTTGGTGGCCTCCGCCCAGCTGTCGAGCACACGGTTCAGCTCGTCGAGGCGGCTTGTCTTGCAGTCGATGACCTGCACGAATGTCATGACGCTCATCTCCCATAGTGCTGGAGCGTCCCCGCACTCCTTCAGGCTATGCCCGTCCCTACGCCGTGTCGCGGCGCGGATCAGCGCGGATCAGCGCGGACCGGCCGAGGTGCCTCCGAGGCGGCAGTCGGCTCGTAGGAGCTGGTGCGGTAGCGGCTGCGGAACTCGGCCAGGAGCTCGTCGGTCGCCTCGGCGCCCGCGCTCACGGCGGCGTGGACGTCACGGAAGTAGTCCTCGTAGCCAGCGGGTGTGTAGAGGCAGAGCGCGCGTGCGGGGGCCTGGCCCGCGTTGCGGAAGCCGTGTGGGGTGCCGCGCGTGGCGGCCAGCAGGTGACCGGGACCAGCTGTGATCTCGCCGTCTCCGGTGTGCAGCGTCAACTCGCCCTCAAGGACGTAGAAGTACTCATCGTGTCCGTCGTGCACATGCGGTCTGGCGCCTATGGTGCCGGGCGCGAGGGTGAACTCCTCGAAGGCGAAGTGGCCGCCCGTGTGCTCGCCGGTGAGCCGGAAGAAGTGCTCGACTCCGGCGACGTCGATGAATTCGCCGTCCCCGGGGCGCCGCAGCAGTGGACGGACGGGCTTCTGGGCCTGAGTCTGGGCCTGGGCCTGGGCCTGGACCTGAGTACGGCTACGGGTCTGGGGTTGATCAGTCATGGCCGCATTGTGGCCCAACCCGCCGGGACCACACCCGCAAGAAAGCCAACCCCACAAGCCCCAGAAAGGGTGACATAGAGGGACCATTTAGGTGGGATGGCGCCGTGGGGGTACGGCCAGCGCACGTGCGAGGTAGGGATGCGCTAGCCAGCCATCCCGCCGATCTTGGTCGGCACCCCTCTCTTCACGCGGACGTGCTGCGATGACAGCGACAGCCAAACCCAAACGCAAACCCAAAGCGACAGCGACAGCGAGCAGAACCGAGAAGCGGCCCCGCCACCGGGCCCTCGCCCCCGCCCTCGCCGCAGCGTGCGCGCTCGCCCTCGGCGCGGCGGCGGGTTGCGGCGGCGGCCAGCCACCGGGGACACCCGGCCCGGAGGCGTCAGAGGCGCCGGAGGCCTCGGAGCCAAGGTCACCAGGCCCGAGCACACCAAGCACACCGACCACACCGAAGACGCCCCAGCCGAAAACGACAGAAGAGCCCAGCACACCAGACAAGGCAACGACAAAGACGTCCCCCTTCACGGGCCTGCCCGGCACCCCAGGCCAGGTCCTAGCCGTCAAGTTCGACAACGCGTCCAAGGCCCGACCCCACACCGGCCTCGACAAGGCCGACATCGTCTACGTCGAGAAGGTCGAGTACGGCCTGAGCCGCCTCATGGGCGTGTACGCGACCGGGGCCGAGGCCGAGCGCCCCGCGTCCGTCGGCCCAGTGCGCAGCGTCCGGGAGTCCGACGTGGAGCTGCTCCGCCAGTTCGGGCGGCCCGCGCTCGCCTACTCCGGGGTCCGTAGCGCCTTGAAGGAGTTCCTCAGCAAGGCCCCGATCGAGGCCCGCCCGAACGGCGAGACCCGAGGCGCCTACTTCCGCGACACCAGTCGCCCCGCTCCGCACAACCTCTACGTCCGCCCCGACGCGGTCCTGAAGTCCGCGCCGAACGCCAGCCGCGCCGCCGACATCGGCTTCTGCTTCGACGACGAGGCGCCGGAGGGCGGCACCCCGGCCGCCGAGCGCACGGTGCGCTACCGCTCGGCCAGCCATACGTTCCGGTGGGCGCCGTCCACCGAGCGCTGGCAGGTGTCGTTCGACGGGGCCCCGGCCCGGGACACGGGCGGCAAGCAGCTGAGCGCCCCCACCATCGTGATCCAGCACGTGGACATGCCGCTGTCCAAGTACAAGGACGTCAACGGCGAAGCGACGCCGTACATCAACACCGTAGGCAGCGGCGACGCGACGGTGCTGCGCGACGGCAAGGCGTACGAGACAAAGTGGCAGCGGCCGACGGCGGAGTCCGGCACGACGTTCACGCAGCGGAACAACGGCGAGCGGATGCCGTTCGCGCCCGGCCAGGTGTGGGTGGTGTACGCGGACCGCTGACCCCCGCGCGCACACGAATGCGCCCCACGCACACACGAATGACCCCGCGCACACACGAAGGGGCTGGGCGGCAACGGAAGTCACGGCCCAGCCCCTCTAGCGGCGGCGGCGAGGCCGCGTCACGCGACGGCGGTCCCCTCCAGCTCGACCATCAGGCTGGGGACCGCCAGCCGTGACACCCCGAGCACCGTGCTGGCGGGCCTCACCCCGGCGGCGCCCAACCGCGCCCCCAGCACGCCGTAGTGCTGGAAGAGCAGATCGACGTCGGTGGTGTAGACGTTGAGCCGGACGAGGTTCGCCAGCGACATACCGGCCTCGCCGAGCACGGCCTCCAGGTTGTCCAGGCTCAGCGCCAACTGCGCCGCCATGTCGCCGTCATGCTGGGGTTTGCCGTCGCCGCTGGTCGCGGTCTGCCCGGCGCAGTACAGGGTCCGGGTCTGCCCGGAGACGACCTCACCCTGGTTGAAGCCAAACTCCTCCGACCACGACCACGGGTTGACCGTCGTTCGCTCCACAGCCACATCAGCTCCATTCGATTCATCGACAGCACGCACGTACGCACGTACGCACGTCCATCGGCTCGCTAGCCGTCGATCTTGACGTCGTAGGGAGAGCCTGCCAACAAAGCACGACACCCTCTGTCACGTATTCCGCTAGGGTTTTTGTGTGCGTGCCGACCGGTTGGTCTCCCTGGTGCTGTTGCTGCGCCAGCGCGGGCGGCTGTCCGCGGCCACGCTGGCCCGCGAGTTGGAGGTTTCCACCCGCACCGTGCTGCGCGACATCGAGGCGCTGTCCGCGGCCGGGGTCCCGGTCTACACCGAACGCGGACGGCACGGCGGTTTCGCGTTGTTGCCCGGTTTCCAGACCGAGCTGACCGGGCTGAGCCACGATGAGGCGCTCGCGCTGCTGGTCGCCGGATCGCGGCGCGGCGCGCAGGTGTTCGGCCTTGGCTCGGCGCTCGCTTCGGCCATGCTCAAGGTGGTGGACGCGCTGCCCGAAGGCAATCGGCACACGGCGGCGGGTGCGGCCCAGCGACTCCTCATCGACCCGGAGATCGACCTCCTCTCGCGCCGCGTGGTCGCTGAGGAGGTACCCGACGCGATCGTGGCCGAGGTTCGGCGCGCGGTGTTCACCGGACGCAAGCTGCGCATCCACTACGCGGCCGTGGACCAGACCCCGAAGTGGCGCACGGTAGACCCGATCGGCCTGGTCACCGTACGAGACCAGGGCTACTTGCTGGCTACGAGGTCCGGCGCGGACCGCACCTACCGTCTGTCCCGGGTGCTGGCCGCAAAGGAACTCGACGAACCCGCACAGCGACCGGACCAGGTCGACCTGGACCGGGCCTGGCAGGAACGCAGCACGCGATTTCGGAACGGCGGCGACCAAGTCGCCGTGGTCGTACGGGTGAACCCGGTGCGGCGGCAGGAACTGGCGGGCACTGCACTGGCCGTCCTCGTCGAAGAACCCGAAGAACCCGAAGAAGGCGAAGAAGCCGGGAACGTCGACGCGGACGGCTGGCTGCGGATGCAGGTGACCTTCCAGGATGCACGTCACGCCGAAGGGGTGCTGTGGCAGCTCGCCACGGACGCGGAGGCCCTGGCCCCGCAGTGGTTGCGCGCCGCCCTGCGCGACCGAGCCGCCGCGATCGCCGCCCGCTACGGAGTGCCGTCCTGAGAGAGTCGTCGCCTGGTGCGGACGGACCCCCGCCCCGGGATACCTCCAGCACCGGCCCAGCACCGGCCCAGCACCGGCCCAGCGCCAGGATGACCGTTGGCCGCCGTCAGCAGGTCAGGTCCCTGCCGCGGAGGCTGCGCCACGTCTGCGGGCCGATGATGCCGTCGGCCTTCAGCCTGGCACTGTGCTGGTACATCGTGGTCGCGCCCATCGACCTCTTGCCGAAGATGCCGTCGACCTTCCCGACGGGGCACCTGCGGGCGGACAGCAGGCACTGGGCTTCCCGGGCCGCCGAACCCGTCGACCCGTAGGTGACGGTGGCCGTCATGGTCTTGGTGTAGCCGAACGTCACGAACGGCTTCTTGCTGACGGTGAAGAGGCGAGGCTTGCAGGAACCGGGGCTGGCGCCGTTCGCCAGCACCCGGAGCTCGTCCAGCTCATCGGACGTCGGCTCGCTCGCCTCCCCAGCCGGCTGCTCGGACGTCTTGGTCTTGGCCTTGTCCTCGGCCTTGTCGGCCGCCGTGTCCGCATCGCCGCCGCACCCGGCCAGCACGGCTCCGAGCATGGCAGCGCTCGCGGTGGCGAGTCCGGCGCGCTTGAGTGTGTTGTTCATGAGTCCCCCGAGGTGTGAGATGTGGCCAAGCTGGTTGAACCTTGCATGAACGCATCAACGAAGGTGCCAGCAGGGCCGGTTCACTGGCAAGGGGCAGCAGTCACGCACAACGCAACAGTGACCGCCGTGACGGCCTCGTGACGCCTCGGCGGTCCTCAGTGACGGGTGTCGGAGGTCTCGCGTGCCGCGAGTACCTCGGTGATGTGCTCCTCGGCCCAGTCACCCGAAGTTCACCTCGGTGCGCCTCGGTGCGCCTCGGCGGCAGCACCAACGGGGACCACGCGGACCACATCCAGCTCAGCGAGGGCGACGGCGCGTGGTGGGTCGCCCCTGACAACGCCGACGAGGGCTCCGGGACCGGCGCCCCCACCTCGGACACGAGCAGGCCGTCCTCAAGTCGCCCAGCTCACTTCCGGCCACGCCCTGCCCCCTGCGTGTCACGCCCGGAAAGGACGACCGCTCGCTGTAGCCCGTAGCGGAGTCCAGTGGGGCGGTGCGGCATCAAGGTCCCGTTGGCACGGCCGACGGTTGCCACTCCCGCCTGATCAACCCGAACACCCAGGTGTCGGATACCTCGCCGTTCACGACGCACTCTTCCCGCAACGTCCCTTCACGCAGGAATCCGAGCTTCTCCAGCACCCGGGCAGATGCCCCGTTGCGCGTATCCGTCTCGGCCTGGACTCGATTCAGGTCCAGTGTGGTAAATGCCCACCGCAGCAAGGCATGCGCGGCCTCGGTCGCGTAGCCGTGGCCCCACAGCGCATCGTCGAGGCAGTAGCCCAACGATGCGCTGCGGTAGACCGGGTCCCAGCTGGTCAGACCGCACCAGCCGACGAAGGCCCCGTCAGAAGCACGGTCGATGGCCACCCGCGCCCCGGTGCCTTCGTCCGCCATCTTCCGGCACATCGCGACGAAGCGATCGGCGCGGGCCCGCTCCTTCCACGGCGGGGAGTCCCAGTAGCGCATCACGTAAGCGCCGCTGTGCAGCGCGAACAGGGGGTCCGCGTCGGCGTCGGTGAAGGGGCGCAGGCGCAGGCGAGCGGTGTGCAGTACGGGGGTGGCCAAGGTCATGCACACCATCTTGTGTCCTCATGGACGGGCGGAGCACCGAATATCCGATCCCGGTCCGGTCCGGCATGCACGCGTGTGTCCCGTACGGGCGATCCCCCGTACGGGACACACGACCAAGCCAACCGCCACCCATACCTGAGGGACCTGCCACGGGACGACCGGCGGCCAAGCCCCATACGGGTGGCGGCAGCTGGCTGACGGCCGGATCCCTCCGGGCCAGCCTCCTACGCGTCGGCCGGGCGGTGCGGGGCGCGGCGCATCGCCCACACCGTCGGGCCACCTCCGGGCAGTTGTACCTCCGCGAGCACGGTGAAGCCGAAGTGCTCGTAGACGGGGACGTTGGACGGCTTGGAGGACTCCAGGTACGTGGGCAGACCCGCCGCGTCCGCCTTGGCCAGTCCCGAGCGCAGCAGGGCGGCCCCTTGCCCCTGGCCCTGGACGGCGGGGTCGGCGCCGATGACCGCGAGGTACCAGTGCGGTTCCTGCGGTGCGTGCTTGGCCGCCTCCTGCACGGTGTCCCGGAACAGCTGAGCCCGCTCGCCGAGGATGCTCTGAAGCTCCTGGAGGGTCTCCGCGTCGGGCACGGCCTTGTCCCCAGCCCCCGGGGGTACCCAGAACGCCGCCGCGTCGTCGGTGCGCTCGCACACGCCGTGATGGACGTACTGCCGGGCGAAGATGGTGCTGAAGTAGCGGCCCAACGCGGCCTCGCGCGAGGCGTCGTCGGGGAAGAACCAGCGCATCATCAGGTCGTCGTCGAAGGCGCGGGCCAGGATCTGGCTAACCAGTGGAGCGTCATCGACCGTTGTTGCTATCGGCATCGACATACGCGTCATTCTGCACCCGACGATCTTGAACGGCGGGGCAGGGGGTATCAGACCGCCTCAGTCCACTTCAGTCCACGTCAGTCGAGGAAACGAAGCAGCACGGCAGCCTCCGCGCGCAGCCGCGCGACTCGATCAGCGTGCGCGGGCGAACTCAACTGCCGTGCCGCGTCCAGCCGTTCGGTGGCCTCGGCGCGCACGATCTCCGCCACACCGCACTCGCTCAGCTCACGTCGCGCCGCCTCGGTGGCACCGGCGCCGACCGGTGACTCTTCGAGGGCCACGCCGCGCGACTCGGCTTCACCCACGGGCGCCGCCTCCGCGTTGTCCAGCGCGGCAAGCGTCGCGCGCAGGGCGCTCACCGCGGCCTTGTCGCGGGCGCGCATCGCTTCCGGGAGTGCTTGACGCATACGGACACGTAGGGACATGCCCGGACCCTACGGCCGTACCCCAGGCTCCACAACGGGATATCCCTCCAGCACCAGGTCGCACCAGGGCGCACCAGGGCGCACCCGGTTGGTCACCGCCGGACAGCACGTGAGCTGTGTCGCTTTGACACCGACACCAGCGCCCCCTTCTCCGCCTCCACCCACCATTGGGTCGATCTCCCGGACGGTTCCCTTCTCGACCGGAACCGCACGCTCCGCAACTTGATCAGGTCAAGTGGCCCATGGCTTTCAGACAGCGACGAACCAACACGGCTGTCCGTACATCACCACGTGTAGACACGATCACAACCAGCCGCTCGTCCACCGAAGGAAGCACATGCCCAGACGCATGTTCCGCTTACAGGCCATAGGTGCCGTAGCACTGGCATTCACAGTCGCAGCCATCTCGGCTCCAGCCACCCAGGCGGAAGAGTCCGTAGCGGGGCCATCGGCTTCTGACGTCGCAGAGTTCGCGGAGATCGCGGACACTTATCTACAAAAGCGCGCCGACGCCGTGACCGCAGTCGGCACGAAACGTCGCGTACTCTCCGCACCAACCGACGTCACGAGGTCTCTGACTGAAGAGCTGGAGGACGACTTCACCTCCTTAGCCGATCAGGGCAGAGGTCGACCCCTCTGGTCCCGCCCCGACCACACAGCTCACCGAGCCCATCAATGAGGCTGCGCCGGATTCGGAAGACGAAGGCGGAAAGGAACCTTCGGCTCACACCACTCCCGGTTCTGGGTCGGCGCATGAGATAAAGGCCGACGCCTCGTACAACTACGGCAAGATGGCCGCGTACGCGGACAAGCACTGGAAGAAGTCCAATTCCTCCTACCGCGTATACGGGAATGACTGCACCAATTTCATCTCGCAGGCTATGCGCGCCGGCGGGTGGAAGATGACATCCGGGAGCTTCTCATCCCGCAAGAGCAACAAGAAATGGTTCTACGCAAGCAAGACATGGACGACTAGCTATACCTGGGCTGGGGCAGAGAACTGGTACTGGTTCGCAGTCAAGCATTCCAAACGGACCAAGCCCCTCAACAACGTCTGGAAGCTGCTCAAAGCCGACGTCCTCCAGGCGGACTGGAAGAAGGACGGTACGCACACCGCACATGACCTCCACCAAGGGAGATAAGGCCATGAAGGAGAAGTCTCTTCTCTTGTCTGCGGTGGGGGCCTGTGTTCTGCTTGCAGGCTGCTCCCAGGGCGACACCTCCACTGGCTCCCGCACGGAGCAGGACACTGCCAAGGCGTACGTAGCGGCTCTGAACGCCAGTGACGTTGACGCTCTCGCGAAGCTCGCCCCGACTGGACATCAGGGCGCCACAAGAGAGGCCCAGGAGATCATCGCCGCCGACAGCGGACGGGACCTGAAGATCGAGAGCGTCCGCGTGTCACACGACTTCGGGCCCAATGTGGCAAGCACCCACGTCACCGCCACCGACCATCAGGGCAAACCCTTCAGCACGTACATCCAGATGTCCCGTGACGACGACAATTGGGTCATCGTGCTGGGGCAGGCACCAGGTTTCGGCGAGGACGGCAAGAGCCCCTCATCCACCGACAAGCGGGGGTAGGGCCGGGCCCCCACGGGTCTCCACTCTGGTCAGCCTGACGAGCGCTCCGAACCCGCGAGGTTCGGAGCGCTCACGAGGCGACGTCGCCTCACACGACGGGCATCCTGCCAAGTGGTACGCGCACCGCGTCTGACCGAGAGGAAGAATGGCCCGTGATTCACCGGACCGGGCGGCTCCGCGCCGCCGCTGCACTGACCCTGGTGCTGGGCGGTGCCCTCCTGGTTGGCGCGTGCTCCTCCGGGGACGACGCCCCCTCCGGGGCGAAGTCGCCGCGCGCGGCGGCGGTCGCGTACGTCAAGGCGGTCAACGAGAAGGACGAGAAGGCGCTGCGGGATCTCTACGCCCCCCAGCATTCCAAGGACAGCCGCACCAAGAAGGCGAAGCGCCTGGTCGGCTCCCTCGGTGACGACGTCCAACTGAAGGTCGTCGACGTCAAGCAGGACGTCAGTCCGAAATTCGCCTCGGTGCGCCTCGGCGGCAGCACCAGCGGGGACCCCTACGCGGAGTACATCCAGCTCAGCGAGGGCGACGGCGCGTGGTGGGTCGTCCCGGACAACGCCGGCGAGGGGCTCCGACACCGGCGCCCCTACCTCGGACACGAGCAGGCCGTCCTCCTGACCTGACACAGCGATCGCGGGCTGCCCTGGGGATCTCTCCCAGAGCGGCCCGCTCCGTTTTGCCTGCGTGCGGGACGAGCGCACGGGCTCCGCCCTGGCCCGCATCGGTCCAGGAGCGTGGGCACCTGGCCTGGGCGCGACCTGCCCTTGCCGTACGTGCGGTGGTCCAGCTTGGCGGCCTCGCCCAGGCCGTCGAGCCTGGTCGTCGCCTCACCCCGTGCTCCCCGGAACGCCGCCGCAGGGGCGGACTCGAACTCTGCGGCGACACCGTGCGGTGCGTGGGCGTCTGACCTGTACGCAACGTGCTGCCGGTCCGCCTGAGCCGAGCCCGCTCAGCGATCGGTTGCCCGCTGCTCCTGGGTGAGCTCGTCGCCGCGGCTCCCGTATGGGGCGGAGATGTCCCAGGGCGGCCAAGCCCTGGGGCAACGTTGTTCAGCCTTCGGTGGAGTCGCCGAGATGCTTGATCTTCTCGAACGGGTAGGCCCCTACCGTCACTACGACCAGGCCATAGAGCGCGAGGCCCACGAGCCCCCAGGTGGAGACCGACTTACCGCCACCGCTCAGGATGACGCTCCCGATCGGGACCAGCGGAGCGAAGCTGAGTGCTGCGGCTCCGGCGCACCAGAAGGCCACCAGGCTGTTCGCCCGCTTCCGCAGGGCGGGGTCGGACTTCACTTCCCCGGGGACCTCGTACCCGTCGGACCTGTCGCACACCGCACCCCGGTACCCCACGCGAGCAGCCAGCGAACTGACCACGCCCAGGAGGAGGAAGCAGCCGAAAATGAACATGTAGGCCATGCTTACCCCATGCGCTCGTCGTGCCGGGTGATCCTAACGGGCGTACTTGATGATGGAGGCGATCACCATGTTGATGGCCTTGTTCTTCCCCCGGCCCGGCTGGCCAGCGCCCCCTTCGCGCGCCATGCGGCAGCGCCGGTGCCAGCCGCGGCGATCGGGAACGCACGGGCCTGGATATACCTCCGGAGGGATTCTGGCTCATGGCCTTCTGGAGCTCAGCGAGAGCCTCCGGGCCCATCTCCGCCTCGATGAACTGACGCTGCTCCGGAGTGAGTGCTGGAGCCTGCGACTCAGCCGCGATGGCCACGGCAGTGGTGTCCCCGTCCCCCCGAGTGCGCTCGCCAGCCATGGCGCTGGGAGCCACGGTGGCGAGCAGGGCCGCGCTGGCGACGGCGGCGGTTCCGCCCAGCGATAAGCGGCGCGTGATGCTCTCACGCACGTTGAATCCGCTTGTGGTCGGTACCTCGCCTCCAGGTCAGGGAGATGATCGCGCCCGATACGTACGGACCTCCCGTGATACGCAGCAGGACGAGGGTTGGTCGTCCGTCGGCCATGCGCATGCGCTGTAGGGATGTCGCCCTGGGCGTGACGTCGGTACGTGGGCGGGGACCGGGCCGGGCCGTGAGCGATTCGCGTCCCGGCCTTCGGCGTTGGGGGCCGTCAGGCGGCGGTGTAGGTGGGGGTGTGGGGGAGGGTCGCCCACATGCGGGTTCCGGTGGTGGGGGGTGGGGCGGGGGCGTAGCCCCAGTTGCCCGCGCAGGTGCGGACGAGGCAGCCGAGGAGGCGGAGTTGGGAGCGGCGGCGGGCCTGGCAGTGGTCGGCGAGGCGGGGGTTGGTGTGGGTGGGGTGGTCGTCGTAGACGGTGATGCGGAGTGCGTCGTCGCGGTAGCGGAGGGAGAGGTAGATCTCGGTGCTGTGGGTGGTGAACCTGCAGGCGGTGGCGGTGAGTTCGCCGATGGCCTGGACGGCGGGTGCGGTGAGGTCCTCCAGGCCGTGGGCCTGGAGGAGGGCGCGGGCGCAGGTTCGGGCGAGGGCGGGGGTGGCGAGGGCTGCGGGGAGGGTGAGGCTGTAGGCGAGGGTTTCGGGGGTGGGGGTGGAGGAGTCGGGCGGGGGCGGCGGACAGGGGACGGGCGCGCCGGTCACGCCGGGGCTGGGGGCGAGGGTGAGCGGAAAGGGGGTGGGGGTGGTGAACACGGCAGACTCCCGTGGGGTGAGGGGTTGTTGAGGGTTCGCCCACGCGGTGATGGTGAGGACGGTGGTGATGTGGTGGTGGTCGGTGTGCCTGTCTCCCCGGCGCGGGCCCGCCCCTCCCGGGGAGAGAGGTTCCGGGCAGGCTCGCGCGATGCGCTTCCGGTCACTGGATGCGTGAGCGTTGCGTTACTCACCGTAGAGCGCGGAGAGTCACAGTGTCCACACCTCCGGAGATAATTACCCCCACCGAGGATGGACCGGTGAGACTCGCAGCGGCAGACTGAGCCCACCACCGCACACGAAGGGTCAGCATGGCGACCAGAAGCACGCCCACCGCACGCCAGAAACGGATCGGCGCCGAGCTCCGCAAGATGCGCCTCGCGGCCGACGCGACGACCGAGTACGCCGCTGGCCTCCTGGGCGTCGACCGGACCAGGCTCTCCAACATGGAGTCCGGCATCCGCCCGATCTCACCTGAGCGAATCCGTACGCTGGCCTCCAACTTCAGCTGCACCGACGAGTGTTACGTCGAAGCACTGGTGGCCATGGCGGCGAGCCGGGAACGCGGCTGGTGGGAGGACCAACGAGGCACCCTGTCGGCCGGGCTCCTGGACATCGCCGAGCTGGAGTGGCACGCCGCGCGGGTCCGCACCGCCCAAGTCGCCCATGTTCCGGGTCTCTTGCAGACCGAGGAGTACGCCCGAGCCGTCTTCAGCTCCGTCCTGCCGCCCCTGACCCGACTCGAAGTCGAACTGCGCGTGGCCCACCGAATGGAGCGCCAGCAGGTCTTCACGCGACCGAACCCGTTGCCGTACGTCGCGTACGTCCACGAGACCGCCCTGTACATGCGCTTCGGCGGGCCTGACGTGATGCGGCAGCAGCTCAACCACCTCTGCGCGGCCACCGAGCGCGACACCACCGACGTGCGGGTCATCTCCGCCGAAGTCGACGGATTTCCTGGAGCCGGGCACGCCCTCCTGTACGCCGACGGGGTTGTCCCGCAACTGGACACTGTGCAACTGGACTCGGCCCACGGCCCGGAGTTCACTCACGCCGAAGCACAACTCACCAAGTACCAAGCCCACCTGGGGTGGATGGAGAAGGCGTCGCTCTCGCCCAAGGCATCGCGGGACTTCATCCACAAGCTCGCCCGCACGCTTTAGAGGAGGCCACCATGACCAGCATCACTTGGGAAGAACCGTTCTGCGGCGAAGGCAACAACTGCTTCCGGCTCGGGACCGACGACGACGGCAACGGCTACATCGCCGTAGCCGGACAAGAGGACCGCCACCTCACCGACACCCACGAAGCCCTCCGCACCCTGATCCGCGACATCAAGGCCGGAAAGGCCGACCACCTGCTGTAGCCCGCCCGCAACAGGGACCGCCAACACCGATGCGAAGCCAAGCCCGCCCCTCGCCTGGGCACCGGCCCAGAGGGGCGTCTACGGAAAGCACGCCCATGTGACGGGTAGCGCGATCCACGTAATAGCCTGACGTGGTCCAGTACTGGGGGATGGGACGATGCTTGGTCTACTGGCTCTCGCCCTGGGTGGGACTGCGGCCATCGGCGTGCTCGTCGCTCTCTGCGCCCTCCTTGCCTTGGCGCTACCAGGCCGTCCCCGCCCGTGGACGGCGCACCTCCGGCGCCGGTTGGCGATGCTGGCCGCTTGCCTGGCCGCGGCCGTCTACTTCACGGGCGTGTTCTGGCTTGAGGTCGCGGTGAACGAGTCCAGTCACGGGGCCGGGTCCTCCCCTTCACCTTCGTGCCGCGCGGACGCGCCCGACGGCGACATCTCGCGCATTGCCAGCTACCGGGTCTCGCATCTGCCCTTGCAGTTCGAATGCGTCCTCGATGACGGCACCACCTACGCGAGCAGCGAGTTCCCCGGCTCGCTCACCGCGTTCCCAGCGATCCTCGCCGTGAGCGCCGCTCTGCTCACGGCCAGTGCGCGCTCAGATCAGCCAATCCGGCACCGAACACATAGCCCGAACCGCCAGTTCGACCCGTGACGTCACCACTGGGTTGTCAGAGCACAGCACCGCGTCCGTCATCTACGCCCGCGCGGCCGCAGGGATGGAGAGAGCATCGCTCCCGCCCAGAGCCTCGCGGGAGCTCATCCACAAGCTCGCCCGCACCCTTTGGAGGAGACCACCTTGACCAGCATCACCTGGGAAGAGCCCTTCTGCGGAGAAGGCGCGAACTGCTTCCGGCTCGGGACCGACGACAACGGCAACGGCTACATCGCCATCGCCGGACAAGAGGACCGCCACCTCACCGACACCCACGAAGCCCTCCGCACCCTGATCCGCGACATCAAGGCCGGAAAAGCCGACCACCTGCTGTAGCTCCAGCCCACGGCCCCCGCCAGTCCCTTTCACTCGTACGGGCGAGCACCGCCCGTACGGGACACACCGGGGTATACCTGCTTACGATGATGCTCTCGACACCAGCCACCAGGAGGCCCGCCATGTCTGCCACCGCAGTCGAGCACCCCTGTGACCGCGAGCCGCTGACCTTGCTCGAAGAGGCCAACAAGCTCATGGAACAGAACCCTGGCCACCGCGTCGAGATCATCGGAGGCCTGCTCCTCGTGACCCCGCCACCCGACAACCCACACGCCCGTGCGCTGACGAAGATCATGCGCCCCTTCGTCGCAGCGGGCTTGGACGATGACGACGGGGAGACGGAAATCGTGCAGGGGGTCGGCCTCTGGCTTCCCGACGGCCCGGAGGACTACGCCGTACCCGACTTCGCCGTGGTCGACGCCGACATCGACGAGCACCTCATCGAGAACAACTGCTACGACCCGGCAACCTTCCGGCTAGTCCTGGAAGTCACCTCTAGCAACTACCAGCAGGACCTACGCGCCAAGGTCGCCGCATACGCCATCGCCAAGATCCCGGTCTACGTCATCCTCGACCGCAAGCACCAGCGCCTGCACGTCCTCACCGACCCCATCGCCAACGAATACGACACCCACCGCGTCCACGCGCCAGGCGAGCTAGTCACGCTCCCCGAGTCCATCGGCGCCAAGGTCACCCTCGACGTGACCGCCCTCCTCAAAGCCGGACAACCCCGCACCTGACCCAGACATACGAAGCGGATGCGTCCAATCCAGGGCGAGGGGCACCACCACGACCGAGTACGACCCGAACGGCCCGGCCCCGTCGATCTCCATCCGCATCCCAGCGGCTCACCCACACCCGCCCCGCACGGTCGAGGCGGCTCACCCACCCGCAGGCGCCGCGTCAGGCGGACTCGAAGCCAGGTGCGGACGGCCCGCTGCTAGCCTTCTCGCCTGATCATCGCGGGCTCAGGGAGGGGCAACAAGTGGGCTTCAAGCGGCTGTTCGGGATCGGTGATCCGGACGAGGCGATCGAGGTGGACACAAACATCCTGGGGCCGGTGTTTCCGGGCGGAAATGTGGAGGGCGAGGTCTTCCTCAGAGGTGGGGCGCGCGACACGCCCATACAGGGGATCTATCTGAACTTCACCGTCCAGTGCACGAGCTACAACGGTGAGGAGCGGGACTACGAGTTCGAGAGCTCCGTTGCCGACCCCTCGTACTTCACGCTGCGTAAAGGCGAGGAACAGCGGCTCACCTTCTCCGAACGGCTTTCCTGGGAAGTCCCCGTGAGCGAACTCGGCGGCCGTGCTCTGGGTGTCGTGCTCTCAGTGAAGAGCAGCCTCCGCCGGGACTGGAACGACGACGGCACCGAAATGGACAACGACCTGCTCCACATATCGGCCCTGCCCCTGCACGAGGCCGTCCTGGACGCGTTCGTGGAGGAGGGATATCACTGTGACTCCGCGAATGTCATCGACTCCTACGTTCCGAACATGGAGCAGCACTGGGGCTTCTACCAGAACTTCTACCTCACCAACCGCTCAGCCGGTCCCGGGCAGCCGGAACAGCTCGAAGTGGTCTTCCACATGAACGCCGTTGGGGCTTTGGTCCATGTGCGACGTGCCGTTCCCAGTGTGCGTGACTGGGACAGCAAGCCCCCCGGCCGCCGCTTCCCCGCCGCCCATCACGAGGTCGGCCACGTCGACTGGCGTCCGCAGGTACGCAAGGCTTTGGACGAGCTCGCACTGCTCGACGACCTCTGAGGGAACCACGGCTCCATGGCGGAGCACGGCACGGACGAGGGCCCCGTCCAGTAGGTCTGCGTCTCTATGCCTGCCGGTCGCATCGGGGCGGTCAGGTCAGGTCGCGAAGGAGGCCGAGCCGTGAGGGACTCGCGGCCCGGCTCTCGGGGTGTGGGGCGGCCCGGGGGTCAGGGGTCGGGGTCCGGGGGTCCGGGGGTCAGGTGGACTCGTCGCTGGAGCTGGAGTCGGAGCCGGAGTTGGAGCCGGAGTTGGAGTTGGACTCGTCGCGGGGGAAGGAGATCTCCACTCGGCGGTTCTTTCGACGGCCTTCTTCCGTGGAGTTGTCCGCGATCGGGTAGTCCTCGCTGTAGCCGCGCACCTCGTACGTGACCGACGGGCCGAGGCTCTTCGACAGTTGCTTGTGCACGGTGTCGGCCCGCTGCTTGGAGAGCTTCAGTCCGTGCTGGTACGTGCCGAGGTTGTCCGTGAAGCCGAACACCCGGACCTTGGTGCCGCCCTGGGACTCGATCTCTTCGGCGATCTCCTTGATGCGGGCGTTGGCGGAGGGGTTCAGCTTGGAGCTGTCCTTCGGGAAGAGGACTTCGGCCTGGAGGGAGAACTTGACGTTCTCGTTGGTGTCCTCGCGGCGTTCCTCGCCGCCGAGGTCTTCGACGACCGACTTGATGTCGAGGACTTTGGCGGGGGCGAGGGTGGCGCCGTCGGCCAGTTTCAGGCCGGGGGAGTTGGCGTCCACCTTGGGCGGGGCGCTGGTTGTTGTTGAGCCGGGGGGCGCGCTTGGGTCGTCGTCGGCGTGAGCCATGCCGGTGGTGAGGGTTGCCAGCAGGGCTACGGCTGTGGCGGTGGTTACGGCTAGACCTGTTGGTCGGCGGTGGCGAGGGAGGGTGGTTTGGTGCATGGGTCACTCACCCTCGGAGATCTCGATGGCGGCTGGGGGCATGTCGGCGATCTGGAAGTCGACCTTGTTGGTGCCTTCGGGCGGGGCCGGGAATTGAGCGAAGAAGGGCCGCTCCTCCCCTGCGTTGATCCCACCCTTGAACTGCGTACAGAGGCAGCGCCCCTGGGTGTCGCGCAGAATGAGGTATCGCTTCTTGCTCGCCTTGTCGATTAGGTTGGCGCCAGCCAGCGAAGCCCCGTTCGCCTGCAACTCCTTCTCGTCACCACGCCACGACGTGAAGAGGACCCGCTTAGCCCCACCGTTCTTGACCTTCCCTGTGACAGTGAGAAACCCACCGTCATCACGCACCGCAGAGTTGAACGTCAACGTGACGTTGTCGCCGCCCGTCACCTCGGCTAGGACCTCATCCTCCGCTGGCGTCTGGCTCCCTCCCGACCTGTCCTCGCCCCCCTCCTGGTCCTCCGTAGTGGAGGGAGACGAGGTGGAGCCCGTGTTCTCCTTGTCGCTCTTGTCGTCGTCACCCCCGGAGCATCCGGCTACCGTGAGGGCCAAGCCAGTCGTGATCGCCACTGCGGTCAGTGCCCTTCGGGCCTTCAAGGTGTGCCGCATCCCCATCGTGCTTCCTTCTGTTGTCGTCGCTCGTCACTCAGCGAGTTGCACTGAGAACAGATCCTTGGCCTCCGGGAGATCGAGAGGATCAAGGTCTTCCGGATCAAAGTCCTCTAGATCAATCTCCCAGGAACCGCCGCCATCGCAGCTGAACTTCACGAACTCCGTGGGATCGACGGAAAGGTCGACCTCGCAGCGAGGTTCGATCACTGCCGTCGCGCTAGCGTTGGCCTGCATGTCCTCGGTGCCGGGAACAAGGGAGTCACCCACGGCGTAGTTGGTTTGGATGCTGGCAGTGAAGGACAGCTTCCCGTTGACTTGGCCCTCGTTGAGGCCCTGCAAGGTCGAGTCGTTCGCCGCAGCGAGTGAGGCTGCGGCGGCGAACGGGTCGGACTCCCAAGTCCCGTTGCCCTCAATCCAGTTGACCCAGCCGCCGTCTTGGATGCCGTCCATCAGGCCGTCCACGAACTGGTCCCGGACGTCCTGCGCAGCAGCGAGGGCCGCGGCGTCGGCAGCGGACTGAGCTCCGCTGCGCGCCACGGCCCCTTTGGCGAAGACGAAGAAGACGAACCCAACAAAGAGCAGAATCCCTACCAGCCAGATGTACAGCGGGAGAGTCTGCCCTCTGTCGTCACGCAAGCGAAGAGGCATCAGCCGCCAGTGATCTCGGCAACTGCCCCGTCGATGGCGCCGGAGATGGTGGCGTCCAGCCCCAACGCCACCACAGCCGTAACGATCGCCGCGATCAGCACCAACAACCCCGCGTACTCCACAAACCCCGCGCCCTCGTCCGCCTTCTTGCCCCGCATCCGCGAGACGATGGTGTTCTTCCAGGTGCGGATGCTGCTGTTGTTGCGGTTCGTCATGATGGTGTTCCCCTCCGGGTCCGGTGCCGCTAGCGACCCGAGGAACGTACGTCCGGCCGTGGCTCCTCGCCGAGGGTCCGTGGGCCCAAGCTCGGGCCCAAACCCTGGGGTGCTCACTCATGACTCCCCCGCCCCCGCGCCGTACCCAGCCACACCGCGATGGCTTCGCTGCGGCTGGCGCTGTGCAGTTTTGCGAAGATCCGGTTGATGTGGTTCTTGACGGTCTTCTCGCTGATGAAACAGGTGGCGGCGATTTGCTGGTTGCTCATGCCTGCGGCGATGAGATCCATGACCTCCACCTCCCTCGAACTCAGCCCGAATTCCCGGCGGTTGCGCGCCCCGTGTGGTGCGGGTGCTTGGTGAGCCTGTAACGACTGTCCCATAGCTGATTGCAGATGCGAAGCAGCTGCCGAGCCGAACGGCGAATCCGAGACATCTGGCCCTGGATTGGCGCCCATCGGATGCTGTGCAGTCGCATCCACCCCGGGGTGCGGGACGCCCGTCTCAGCCCCAGCACCCGACCCAGCACGCGACCCACTCCCGAGCCCAGGCCCCGCCCCAGGCCTCGACCTCACCTGCTCCAGCAAGGCCCCCTGCGCGCTGGCCGACAGATACGCGCGGCCCTCCTGTATGTCCCGTACGGCCGCGACGAGTTGCTCCGCCGTGAACTCGCCGTGGACCAGGTAGCCACGGGCGCCCAGTCGTAGGGCTTCCTGGACGATGGCGTTCTCGCGGCTGTAGGTCAGCATCATCACGGGAGCGAGCGGCAGCAGGTACGGCAGGGCGGAGATGCCGTCGACGCCGGGCATGCGGACGTCCAGCAGGACGACGTCCGGGCGGTGTTGCTCGGTTGCCGCCAAGGCCTGGCGACCGTCGCGGGCCTCCGCGACGACCGTGATGTCGTGGCGGCCGTTGAGGAGGGCGCAGAGGCCTGCCCGGACGACGGGGTTGTCGTCGGCGACGACCACGCGCAGGACGCGTAGGGAAGGCTGGGCGGGCGGGGCGGGCAGGGGGGTGTGGGTGCCGCCGTCGTGGTTGGCGTACGGCCTCGGGCTCGGGCTTGAGCTCGGGCCTGGGCTTGGGCTTGGGCTTCGTCTCGGGCTCCGGCTTGGCCTCGGGGTCGGGGTCGGGCCTGCGCTGGGGCTTGGTCTCGGGGTCTGATGTGGCATGGGGGGCCTCTCAGGGAGACGGGAGGGCAGGGGCGGCGGTGGGGGCGGGCCGTAGCGTGGGCTGGCCGTTGCTGCTCGCTGCCGACAGGGGGAGGTCGAGCCGTACTTCTGTGCCGGTCGCGTTGCGGCCCCGGCCGATGCAGATGCGGGCGCCGACGGTCGCGGCGCGTTCGACCATGCCCACCAGGCCGAAGTGTCCGGCCGCTCGGAGGGCTTCCAGGTCGGTGCCGGGGGGCAGGCCCCGGCCGTTGTCGCGGATGCTGATCCGGAGCAGGTCGCCCACGGGCAGCGCGCCCAGGGCAGTGCCGGGTACGACGCTCGCCTCCACCGTGACCTCGGTGGCCTGGGCGTGGCGGTGGGCGTTTTCCAGGGCCTCGGTGGTGATGGTCAGCAGCTGGCGGGCCACGGCGTGCGGGAGTTCCGGGAGGGGGGCCGCCGCCGGGTCGGGGGGCGTGAAGTGGGTGGTGGGGGCGAGTTCGGAACCGGGGCCGGGGCCACAGCCGGGGCCGGGGCGGGGGCCAGGGCGGGGTTCGGGCTCCGGGGCGCCGTCAGTGCTGTGCCGCCCGTACCGCTGGGCCGAGAAGTCCCCTACCCGTGCTGCCAGTTCGGCGGACAGGTCCACTCCCCCGCCCCCCAGGTCCGCCTGTCGCCGCAGGTCCGCCAGGATCTCCCGCGACTCGGCCGCCGCCTTACGCGCGCTCCGCGCCACCAGACCCGCCTGGTGCTTGACCCGTACCGGGTCCATGCGGTCGGCGCCCTCCGCGAGGCCGTCCGCCGCCAGGGCCACGCCGTGCAGGGTCTTGGCCACGGAGTCGTGCATCTCGCGTGCCAGGCGGGCGCGCTCCTGCTCGACCGCGTCGGCCACGGCGAGGCGGGCGGTCGCCTCGGAGAGGGCCTGGGTCGCCGTACCGAAGCGGAACATGAGGTTGCGGAGGGTCACGCCGATGATGCCCGCCGCCACGCAGAAGCCGGTGATCAGGAGCGTACTGGCGGGGCCGCGCATGCTGTCCTGCCAGGCCGTGTACGCGGCGGCCAGCAGCGCGATCTGGATGGCCGTGTAGATCCCGGCGCCGCGCCAGCCGTACAGCAGGCCCGCGAGCAGCGGGGTGCAGACGGCCGCGTAGCCGAGGGTCGAGTCCGGGGACGCGGTGAGCAGGAGGACCGCGCCGAAGAGCAGGTCTACGCCCATCAGCCAGCGGTGCTTGAGGACGAGCGGGCCCAGGGTCTCCCAGTCGCGCAGCATCGCGTACGAGCCCATCAGGCTGAACACGACGGCCGCGCCGACCAGCCAGCTGCCGAGGGTGCCGTCGGCGCGGTTCAGGGCGAAGGGGGCGCCGATGACGATCATCGCGAGGCGGAGGCCGAAGACCTGGCGGCAGAGGGCCTGGAGGGCGCTGAGCTGGATGGGGAGGCTGGGGGCGGGGGCGTCGTCGGCGAGCGCGGATGCGGGCTCGGTGTCCGGGGGCGGGGCTCCGCCGTGCAGCACGCTCTGCACGGGGTGCGCCATGCGGGGCCCGGGCGCGCCCGTGGGCCCCGGCCGCGCGGGGCCCGGGGAGCGCGGGGTGTTGCGCGCGGGGCGGAAGTGGCTCAGGGCGGCCGGAGCTGGGGCCTCGGGGTAAGTGCGGGTGGGTGGGGGTTGAGGTTCGGACAGCTCCCCCACCCCGCCCCTTCCCGAAAGTCCTCGCCGGACGGGCTCAAAAGATGGCCTCAAACGCCGGCCGGGCTGATGCATGTCAGCCTCCCAGGATGGAGCCGAAGTCCGTGTCCGAGCCCAGGAACATGCCGCAGACGATCAGGATCAGGGTCGCGGGAACCATGAAGATGAGCGTGACCATCGTCGTCTTGGGGATGGTCTTGGCGGCTCGGCGGCGGGCGTTCTGGGCGTCGGTGCGGCGCATGTCGTTGGCGATCTGGATCAGGGTCTCGGCGATCGGGGCGCCGAGTTCCTCGCCCTGCTGGAGTGCCGTGACGAACTGCGACACCTGCTCGCTGGAGTTGCGGCGGCGGAGTTCCTCGAACGCCTGACGGCGGGACACGCCCATGTCCATCTGGCGCAGGGTGATGCGGAGTTCGTCGGACCACGGGCCCGTATAGCGCTCCGATACGCGGTCCAGGGCCTGGCGGAAGCCGAGGCCCGCCGAGACCACGACCGCCAGCACGTCCAGGAAGTCGGGCAGGGTGCGTTCGATCTGCTCCTTCCGCTCCTTCATGGCCTGCCAGATCAGGGCGTCCGCCGCGAACGCCCCGAAGGCGAGGGCGAAGAGGGAGAAGAGCGGTACGCCGCCCGCGATCATCGTCACCGCTGATACGAGGCCGAAGACGCCGTAGACGGCGCGGCGGGCGGCGTAGCGGTCGATGGTGAGGCCGCCGGGGTTGCCCGCCTGGTCGATCTTGCGGCGCTTCTCGTCGACCCTCTTGGGCCCCATCAGGCGCAGCACCGTCGGCGCGAAGCGCATGCCGAGGCGGTCGATCGCGGAGGCGGGGGCGGAGACGCGGGTGGCGCCGACCTCCAGGGCCAGGGCGAGGTCGCCGGGGAGTTCGGCGTCGGCGCGGTACATCCGTATGCCGTGGAAGGCGCCCGCGATCGAGAGGGCGAGGAGGAGCGCGAGGGCGAGGCTCAGCATGGGGGCGGGGGCTCCTCTCGGACGTCGGCGATCATCAGACGTCGATCTTGCCGAGGCGGCGGATGACGACGAACCCGGCCGCGTACAGGCCGAGCGAGATCAGGATCAGGGCCTGGCCGAGGGGGGTGCCGGTGACGCGGGACAAAGCGCCGTCGTTCATGGTGTTGAGCATGAGCATGGCGCCTACGCCCAGGCAGGGGATGGTGAAGGCGGTGGCGTTGACCTCGGAGAGCATGGTGCGGACCTCGCGGCGGGTCTCCTTGCGCTCTTCGAGGGTCTCGGTGAGGTTGCGCAGCGAGCTGACGATGGCGCCGCCCGCGCGGTTGGCCAGGATCAGGGTGGTGACCAGGACGACGAGTTCGCGGGACGGGAGGCGTTCGGCGAGTTCGTCCAGCGCGTCCTCCAGGGAGCGGCCTACGGCCAATTGTGCGGAGACTCTTGCCAGTTCGTCGCCCGCCGGGGCTTCGAGTTCGTCGGCGGCCATGGACAGTGACGTACGCAGGGCCAGGCCCGCCGATGTGCCGTTGGCGAGGAGGCGTGCGAGGTCGGGGAGTTGGTTGATGAACGCCTCGATGCGTTTCTGGCGCTGCCAGTTGAGGAACGCGTTGGCGCTCCAGACGCCCACCAGGCCCGCGATCGGGCCGAAGAACGGCGCGAGGACGTTGGCGGCGATCAGCCAGAGCGCGACGACCGACGCGGCCATGTAGACGAAGAATTCGCCGGGGGTCAGGTCCAGGCCGGTCGCGGCCAGCTTGAGCTGGACGCGCTTGCCCAGGCGGGTGGTGCGGACGCGGCGGTCGACGGCGGTGAAACGGCGGTGGCGGCCGAGGGTGTGGGGGCCGGTCGCGGAGAGGCGGTCCTCCAGGGCCCGGCGTTGGGCCTTGCCGGAGAGGTAGACGTGCAGGCCCGCCAGGGCGAAGACGGCGCAGAGGAGGGTGCCGCCCAGGGCGAGGAGGGTGGGGCTCCTCAGGCCTGCCGGGTCCGTGATGTCTGTCAGGCCCGTCAGGTCCACCAGGCGCGTCAGGTCCACCAGGCGTGTGAGGTGCGTCAGGTCCGTCAGATCGACCAGGTGCGTCAGGTGCGTCAGAGCCATCAGCCCTCCGCCTCTCGGGTGTTGCCCATCAGCAGTTCCGCGCCGTTGCCGACGCGGTCGTCGAAGACGCCGAAGGCGGCGGGGATCGGTTCGTTCGCCAGGTAGAGGCGGTCGGCGATCCGGCGCGGCAGCGGGAGGTGGCGGAAGTCGCCCCGTACGACGCGATCGGCCGCCATCGGCTGGGCCTGGAAGGCGGACACCGTGGTGATCTTGAAGCGGTCGCGGCCGTGCGAGACGAGGAGCGCGATCTCGGTGATCTTGCGGGTGCCGTCGGCGAAACGGGACAGCTGGACGACGACGTCCACGGCCGAGTTGATCTGGTCGCGCAGGGCCTCGAAGGGGATCATGACCTCGGACATCGAGCCGAGGGTCTGCAGGCGCATCAACGCGTCCTCGGCGGTGTTCGCGTGGACGGTGGCGAGGGAGCCGTCGTGGCCCGTCGACATCGCCTGGAGCATGTCGAGCGTCTCGCCGCCGCGGACCTCACCGACCACGATGCGGTCGGGGCGCATGCGCAGGGAGTTGCGGACCAGGTCGCGGATGGTGATCTGGCCCTTGCCCTCGACGTTCGGGGGGCGGGACTCGAGGCGGATGACGTGGGCTTGCTGGAGCTGGAGTTCGGCGGAGTCCTCGATGGTGATGATGCGCTCGTTGTCGGGGATGAGCGCGGAGAGGGCGTTGAGGAGGGTGGTCTTTCCGGTGCCCGTACCGCCGGAGACGATGACGTTGAAGCGGGCGCGGACGAAACCGGAGAGCAGCATCAGCATCTGCTCGTCGAGCGAGCCGAGACGGATCAGTTCGTCCAGCTTGTACGGCTTGGGGAAGCGGCGGATCGTGAGGGTCGCGCCGGTCAGGCTGAGCGGGGGGATGATGACGTTCACGCGCTCGCCTGAGGGGAGGCGGGCGTCGACCATGGGGGTCGACTCGTCCACGCGGCGGTTGACGGTGGAGACGATGCGCTCGATGGTCTGCATGAGCTGGTCGTTCGACGCGAAGCGGAGCGGGAGTTGCTCGACGCGGCCGCCGCGCTCTACGAAGATCGCGTCGGGGCCGTTGACCATGATTTCGGTGATGCTGGCGTCTTCGAGGAGCGGTTCGAGTACGCCGAGGCCGAGGGCCTCGTCCACGACGCGGCGGATCAGCTGGGAGCGCTGGGATGTGCTGAGTACGGGGCCTTCGCGGCTGATGATGTGGCCGAGTACGCGCTCCAGGCGGGCCCGGCGCTCGGCCGCGGCGAGGCTCGACATCTCGGCGAGGTCGATCTCCTCTAGGAGCTTGGCGCGGTAGACGGCGACGGTGTGGTCGTCTTCGCGTCCGGGGCCGCCGTGGGATTGGTCCTCGGGGGCGGCGATTCGGGCCCGGAGGCTCATGTCTTGTCTTCGCTCCTCGGTTGGGCGGGCGTTCGGTTGGGCGGGCGGTCGGTTGGGCGGGCGGTCGGTTGGGCGGGCGGTTGGATGGGCGGGCGGTTAGTCGTCGCTGGGCATGGTGACAGTGCGGGTGGCTTCCCAGCCGGTGTCGACGAAGGGGATCAGGGTGGGGATCTCGACGGTCACCGTCGCCGTGACGAGGTCGCCGCCGCCCGGGTCCACGTCCGCGTTCAGCCAGTCGCTCATCGCGGCCGTACCGGCGCCCTCGCCCGTGCCGGGTTCCAGGGACTCGGCGCGGGCCGCCGCGCGGGCGCCTGAGCCCGCCTGCTCGAAGGCGTAGCCGACTAGGCCCAGTTGGATGACGGCGAGTCCTACGAGGAGCAGGATCGGCAGGAAGCCGGTGAACTCAAGGATCGCCGAGCCTCGGTCGCCCCGGAGACGACGCCTGGTGCGGGTGGGTGGGGGCTTGGGTTCAGACCTGTCCCCCACCCCGCCCCTTCCCGAAAGGCCTCGCCGGCCAGGCTTAAAAATGGCCTCAGACGCCGGCCGGGCTGAAATTTGGCCACGCGGCTGCCGCGCCCGCACAGGATCTGCCATCACTCGTCGCCCTCCTGCGCCGCGCCCGCGCTGCCGTCGACCGTCCACCCCGCGTTGAATCCCGGGAAGAACAGCGGAACGTCGACGCTCACGTTCGCCTGATAGACCGCGCCCGCCGGACCGCAGTCCACCGAGAAGCCGCCCGCCCAGGCCCCGGGCAGCCGCTGCTCCGCGGCCGCGTCGCACTCGGCGGCCGGGTCCGCGCCCCGTACCGCCGCCACCGCACCCGCCCGCGCCCCCTCGTCCGCCGCGTTTCCGGCGAGCGAGTAGGTGTACCCGTACAGCACGCACTGCCACAGGATCGCGATCACCGCGAAGATCAGGGGGGCCATCCCGGCGAACTCCAAGGTGATCGCGCCCCGGTCGCCACCCCGGTCGCCACCGCGGTCGCCGACGCCCCGGTCGTCGCCGCCTCGTCCGCGGCGGCGGAAGCCGATCGCGCCCCGGTCGCCCGCCAGCCGTCGGCCGCCGCCCGTCTTCGCGGCGGAGTCGCCGTCCGGTGACTTCACCAGGCCCAGCTCCCCCGCCAGGCGCCACAGCGCCTGCTTGACCGTGCCGCGGCTGTCGAGGTCCTGCATACGGCCCGCGTCCACGGCGGACTGGAGTTCCTTGAAGTTGGCCGGGATGGCGGTGCGGGCGACCCTGGTGCCGGTGATCCGTTCGACCAACGGGGGCTGTATCTCCGTATTGCGGGTGAGGCGGTTGACGACGGTGACCGTCTCCTCCGCCTTACGGATCTGGAGGCGGTCCCACATACGGACCATGCGTTTGGCGGCGCGTACGGCCACGACATCCGGCGTGACCAGGAGCACCGCCTGGTCCGCCATCTCGATCGCCGCCGCGTTCGCACTGGTCATCTGGGTGCCGCAGTCGACCACCACCACCTCGTAGCGGTTGCGCAGGGCGCTGACCGCCTGGCGGGCGACCCGGTCGGTGACCTCCTCGCCGCGCTCACCCTCGCCCGGCGCCAGGAGCAGGCCGATGCCGGTAGGGTGCGCGAAGACCGCGTCCTGGAGGACGCGGGGGGAGATGTCGCTGATTCCGGCCAGGTCGACGATGGAGCGGCGGAACTGGACGTCCAGGTACGAGGCGACGTCGCCGGACTGGAGGTTCAGGTCGAGCAGCGCCACCGAGCGGCCGGAGGCCTTCGCCGCCAGGGCGAGTTGGACGGAGGTGAGGGTTGCGCCCACGCCGCCCTTCGCGCCGGTGACCGTCACGACCGTACCGCCGGGGCCGGAGAACACGTCGGCGCCGCTGGTGAGATGGCGTCGTACGCCGATGGACCAGGCGGCCGCCGTCTGGACGCGGGCCGCCAACTCCTCGTAGCTGAGCGGGAGTCCGATCAAGCCGCGGGCTCCGGAGTCCATGGCGGCGGTGAACAGGCCGGGGCTCGCGTCCACGGTGATCAGGACAACGCCCACGGCCGGGAAGCGGAGGGCGACCTCCCGGATCAGTTCCAGGGCGGGAACCGGGCCGATGCGCTCATGGACCAGGACCACCTCCGGCAGCTCGTCGACCGACTCGCTCGCCAGCCGCGCGAGGGTGTCGAGCAGCGCCGTGGAGTCGGTGACGGGGAGTGCGGGCTCCGCGTCCGGGAGCTGGCTGAGGAGGGTGGTCAGGGAGCGGGCCGCGTCCAGGTCACCTACGGCGGGGAGTATGCGGGTGGTCACCGGGTCCCTCACTCACTTGTCGTCGTCGAGGGTGTAGCTGCGATCACCCGGGCTGACCGGGGTGTCGCCGCCTTGGGCGATCAGGGCTAGACGTACGTGAGTGGCGAACGACTCGGCGTACGCGACGCGTTGGGCGTCGAGGGTGTTCAGGGCGAAGGTGATCGGGACGGCGTCGGTGGGGCGGGCGCGGCGGTTGCTGTTCTTGGGCTCGAGTGGGGTGAGCTTGCCTACGTCCAGGACCTTGGCGTTCTGGACGATGACCTTGGACTGGTCCTCGGCGCCCTTGTTGTCGCCCTTGTAGGTGGCGAAGATGTTGACCGTCGCGCCGGGGGTGATCTTGCCTGCCACGCCCGTCGACGCGTCGATCATGATGGCGATCTCCTGTTCGCCGTCGCCGAGTTCGGGGCGATTGACGATCATGTCGCTCTGGAGGAGCGAGCCCTTACGGAGCTGGGTGACGGCGATCTTGCCGCGGATCTCGGCGAGGTCGGTGACGGCGTTGTCCGAGAGCCAGCGCTCGGGCATCTCGATCTTCTCGAACTGCTTCGCGCTGAGCTCCTTGTACGGCGCCACGTCGCTCTTGAGGCGGTACGCCGAGACCTCGGGGCCGACCTTGGAGTTCACGTCGCGGATCACCGAGATCACTCCGGCGAACGCGCCGATGGCGCAGATGACGGAGACGAGCAGCAGGATGATGCCGCGGCGCTGGCGTGAGTTCATCGGTTCGGGCAACCTCGATCAGGGACGTTAGGGACGCTTGACGCTTGCGGGTCGAGCTGTGCGCTGTGCCGTTCACGATCACGTTCACGTTCGTGCGTAGCTGTCGAGCTTGTTGAGCTTGTCTGGCTTGTTGAACCGGTGTCACGTTCCTGTGGTGAGGGCCTTACGAGAGTTCGCCGCCTGCAGGCGTTTCTCGGGTGGCGGCAGCAGCGGTGCGGAGCAGAAGCCGCAGCGATCGCCTATCAACTCCAGCCCGCACCACCGGCATTCCTCTCGGCGCACGGAGGAGACGAGCTGGTAGAGCACCGTGATGTCAGGGATCGCGGCGACGAACTCGACCAGCTTTCCGGTGGCCCACCAACGCGCCGACTCGGCGGGCAGCGGCACCTCGCCGATGCCCTGCACCTGCCAGGACGGGGCGAGGATCTGGGTGACCCAGTCGCTCTGCAAGTGTCCGTGTGCGGTGAGCAGGTGCGTACTGAAGTCGGGGCCGGTGAGCTCCGCCTCCTGATTGCCGTTTCCGCTGCCGCCGCTGCCGCCGCCCAGCTTCGTGAGCTGCGGCTCAGGGGTGGCCAGTACGGCGAACTGGGTGCCCGGAACCCAGGACTTGGCGTGCGTCTTCAGGCTCACCGGGACCCGGTCCAGCTTGGTGACGGAGCCCAGTACGGCACCCGCGTAGATGTAGTGCGACAGAAGCCGGGCCGCCGAGGCGAGCACGCCGGGGCTGAAGTCGCAGATGGAGAGCTGGCGGAGCTGGAGCGCGAGCGCGGCGACGCCGAGTGGCGGCAGATCCAGGCCGAGCAGGGCGATGCGGTCGGACTCCAGGACGGAGCGGACCGCGTGCAGGCGGTGGACGGCGGCGGCCGGGAGCGAGGCGGGGTAGAGCGTGATGACGTAGCCGTGCTGCTCCAGCAGGCCGTACATCTCGGAGAGTGACTGCTCGAGCGTGCAACCGCCGGGCGACGCCAGGTCCTTGGCTTTGGCCTTGGCCGCTGAATGAGCGCGCTTGTCGGACCTGGGTGAGCGCAGGACGACGGACTGCGGGGTCTGGCGGTCGGGGGACGGCAGGGCCAGCCCGCCCCCGGTGACGGCTATCGCGGTGGGCACGCTGCGCACCTCCTGCATCGCTCTGCCTGCGTCGCTCTGCCTCTGCACCATATCCACGTCGTGCCCCACTCAACACTGGATCGGAGTAACTCCCGGTGTCTTCTTGATCAGTGGAGAGTGAGCGAGGGTGGCCGCGAACCCTTGACAAGACGATTGGCCTAGACCAAATTACAGCGGCACACCCTCCATTACCGCCACCCCCCACATCTGGAGGCAGCCGTGCACCACCACCGCTTCTCCCCCACTCTCAGAAGACCGTGGCCCAGCGCACTGGCCGCCATGGGCACCGCGACGGCACTCATCCTCACTGGCCTGGCAACGGACGCCCGGTCAGCCGCCCCCGTCTCGAAGGCCAACACCAACACCACCGCCTCCGCCTCCGCCTCCGCCGACATCAACGTCGTAAAGAACGCGGGCTTCGAAGCAGGCCTCGCACACTGGACCTGCGCCGGGGGCAGCGGAGCCACCGCCACCTCCCCCGTACACGGAGGCGCCACCGCGCTGAAGGCCACCCCGTCCGGGCAGCAGAACGCCGAGTGCACCCAGACCGTCGCCGTCCAGCCCAACTCCACGTACGCGATGAGCGCCTGGGTCCAGGGCGGCTACGCCTATCTGGGCGCGCGGGGCACCGGAACGACGGACGTGTCCACCTGGACCCCCGACTCCGGGACCTGGAAGCAGCTCACCACGTCCTTCACCACCGGCCCGTCCACCACCTCGGTCACGGTCTACCTGCACGGCTGGTACGCCCAGCCCGCCTACTTCGCTGACGACGTCTCCGTGTTCGGCCCGGACGGCGGAGGCGGCGGAGACGACGACCCGGAGATCCCGGCCACCCCCACCAACCTCACGGCGGGCTCCACCACGACCACCTCAATCGACCTGTCCTGGACGCCAGTCGCCCACGCGACCGCATACCACCTCTACCAGGACGGCACCAGGGTCCTCACCGCGACCGGAGCGTCGGCGACCGCGACCGGCCTGGCCGCCGACACCTCGTACGCCTTCCAGGTCAGCGCGGTCAACGCGGCGGGCGAGTCCGCCAAGTCAGCACCGCTGACCGCACGGACACGTCCGTCGGGTGGCGGCGACGGCGGCCCCGTACCCAAGCACGCCGTAACCGGCTACTGGCACAACTTCGACAACGGCGCGACCATCCAGAAGATCCGAGACGTCCAGGACGCGTACGACATCATCGCGGTGTCCTTCGCCGACTCAACGGCCACACCAGGCGAGATCACCTTCAACCTCGACCCCGCCATCGGCTACGGCTCCGTCGCCGACTTCAAGTCGGACATCCAGGCGAAGCGGAACGCGGGCAAGGCCGTGATCATCTCGGTGGGCGGCGAAAGGGGCAACGTCACCATCAACAGCGACGCCTCCGCCACCGCCTTCGCGACGAGCACGCACGCCCTGATGCGCGAGTACGGCTTCGACGGAGTCGACATCGACCTGGAACACGGCATCAACTCCACCTACCTCACCAAGGCCCTGCGCCAACTGTCCAACCTGGCAGGCCCCGACCTCGTCCTGACGATGGCCCCCCAGACCCTCGACATGCAGTCCACATCAACGGAGTACTTCAAGACGGCACTCAACGTGAAGGACATCCTGACCGTCGTCAACATGCAGTACTACAACAGCGGTTCGATGCTCGGCTGCGACGGCAAGGTCTACTCCCAGGGCTCGGTGGACTTCCTCACCGCTCTGGCCTGCATCCAACTGGAAGGCGGCCTGGACGCCTCCCAGGTAGGCCTCGGCACCCCGGCCTCAACGCGCGGCGCGGGCAGCGGCTACGTCGACCCGTCGGTGGTAACCGCGGCCCTCGACTGCCTCACCAAGGGCACCCGCTGCGGCACCTTCAAACCCTCCCGCACCTACCCCGACCTCCGAGGCGCCATGACCTGGTCCACCAACTGGGACGCCACGGCGGGCAACGCCTGGTCCCGCACAGTAGGCCCCCACGTCCACAACCTCCCCTAACCCCACCCCCCAACCCCACCCTCCAATCCCGCAGCGCCGCCGCTCCCCCGGCGGCGCTGCGCGCACGAGGTCAGGAGGCAGGGCACGCACCGTCATCGACGGAGATATCGACGAAGTCGTAACCCAGCGCCCGCTCACGCTTCATGGCGTACACGCCAAGGCAGAAGGCGTCATCGGTCCCCTCCGCGGTGACCGTGTAGTCAGCCTGCTCGGAACCTCCGTCGTACCCGGCTGACTCCGGCCGCTCCGAGGCAAGCCTGACGGTCAACCTGTCTTTGGCACCACCGTCACCGTGTGCCGCGATGCTGGACCGCAGGATGCCTTCGTAGCCCCCGATGGCACCGGGACCGAACATCGCCTCGCGCGACAGCTCATCGGTCGCCGCAGACACGGCGGACCGCAGTTCACCGCCGTCCCACTCCTTCGAGCGGTCGAGGAGGTCCGGGTGGTGGAGCAAGTACATCCCACCGGCGACGAACAGCAGCGTGCCCACAATGAGAGCAAGGCCGATGGGGTTCGCGGGGTTGTACTTCCCGTGCTTGAAAACCGGCTCGTAATCGTCACCACCTATGTCATTCACCAGCCAGACCCTACGACCTCGCCCCACGCCCCTCGCCCCTCGCCTCCCGCGGGGCAGGTGGAGTGCGCCGGCGAGACCCCCGTGCTCGCCGACGCCTGGCTAGCTTCCGACGCTCTCAGCTGCACATCGACCTGTTTCGGCGTAGCCCGAAAGACGGCGGACCAGCGAGAATCCGGAACTGTGACGCTCCGCATCCACTTCACCGCGCAGGACCTGGCCCGTACCCGGATAGCCAAAGACCCCAGGCCGCTGATGGAGTTGGGGGTCGCGATCCGGTTGCTTCAGGAGCGCAGTCATCCCGCGCGTTTCGGTGCCTGGAGGCGTACGGCGCTGTCGCGGCTGTCCCCGAACACCCGGATGCTCTTCCCGCTGATCCCCTCGACGGGCTGGTCGGTGGACTTCCTCACGCCCGTGGACCAGGGCGATCCGGAGGTCCTGCTCGACAAGATGCGCGCCACCCCCACTTGGCAGATTCGCGAGGAGCTCAGCCTCTGGGCCGCCCACCAGAAGTCCGTTCCAGCGTGGACACGCCACCTGGAGAGCGATGAGGACCTACGGCGACGGGTCATCGACACCGTCGAGAGGGCGCACCGCGAGGTGATCGCCCCGTACTGGTCCGAGATCGTCTCACTGGCCGACGCCGACCACGCGCTGCGGGTACGTCACCTCGCCGAGGGCGGCATGGATCAGGCGCTGGCCGCACTCAACCCCCGGTACATCCGCTGGAACGCGCCGACACTCGAACTGACCATGGCGTCCTGCATCAGCGGCGACCTGCACCTGAACGGACGCGGGCTTCTCCTGATCCCCACCCTCTTCGGCTCCGAGTGCCCCGTGATCCACGACTCCGCCGAGCCGCAGCCGTGGCTGACGTACCCGATCCGGATCGACGACCGTCAGGTACTGACCCCGGTGACGACGGCCTCCACCCTCACGACCGCCCCGCGCTCACTCTCCGCGCTGCTCGGCAAGACCCGCGCGACGGTCCTCTGCGTCATCACCGACCGCCCCGGCTGCACCACCACGGAGCTCGCCGAGTACGTCGGCATCTCCCCGGCCAGCGCCAGCGAACACGCCACGGTCCTCCGCTCAGCCAACCTCATCAGCACAGCCCGCCACCGCAACACGGCGCTGCACACGCCGACGCCGGCGGGGATGACGCTGCTGAACTCAGCTCACGCGGGCGTCAAGTAGTAGCCGATCACCGGGGCTATCTCGGTGAGCCACTCGTGCAGCTGGTCCTGCCGCGTGGCGCGCACCCGGCACTCGTAAAACCTGCCGTCGGTGTGCATGACGCCCACCAGGAGCCAGCCGAACTGCCCGGTGTAGTGGATGGTGCGGATCTCCGCCCAGGTGAAGTCGATGGACAGCCCACGCTGCTCGAGACGCGCACCGTCCTCATCGATGACGACCGCGCTGTGCCGGTCGGAGGCCAAGAAGTCCGGGAAGGGTGCCGGGCCCGCGCCCAGGTCAGGGAGGTACGGGGCGGGGGCCTGGGCGTCTGGCACGTACGAGGGTGGGGGCGGGGGCGTGAAGCCGGGCGGTGGGGGGCCGAAGCCTGGGCTGGGCGGGGGGTGGTGCTGGTCCATGGCGGGACATCGTACGGGGGTGGTGGGACGGTTCGCGTCTACGAAGTCCCGTAGTCGCGACCGCCGCTCAGCGGGCGCGGCCGTCCCCTCCCCGTCCGCACACATGTGCGCGGTGATCGCACGTACGCATTGCCGAACGCAATGTCAGTCGAGCACGGCCAACGCGTCGATCTCGATCAGGAGGCCTGCGGGCAGGCCCACATAGACCGTGGTGCGGGCGGAGGCTGGCGCCTTGAGGTTCTGGGCGGCGAGGTACTCGTCGTAGATCTGGTTCAGCTCTGCGAAGTGGGCGGTGTCGGTGAGGTAGATGCGCACCATCATCACGTCGTCCCACGTCGCGCCGCCCTCTTCGAGGATCGCCTTGACGTTGGCGAGCGTCTGGAGGGTTTGCTCGCGCAGGGTCGGGCCCGCGGGGGTGGGGGGCTGGCCCTCGGTTGCGGGCAGGAAGCCGACCTGGCCCGCTACCTGGAGGATGTTGCCCTTGCGCACGCCGTGGGAGAACTTCGCGGGTGGGGTGGTGTGGGTGGGGGGTGTGAGGGCCGTCTTGGGGGTGGGGGCGGAGTTGGGCGTGGGGGTCGTGTTGGGGGTGGTCATGGTGGTGGGGGCTCCTTTGGCTAGGCGGCAGGTGGGGTCGTGGTGCCCGCGTACTCGCGGGTGATGGCCTCGGCGGTGCGGCGTACCAGCGGGAGGAGGGTGAGGAGTTCCTCCGCCGTGACGACGACATTGGGCGCGGAGACCGAGAGCGCGGCTATCGACCTGCCGTCGGTGCCGCGGATCGGGGCGCCGACGCAGTTGATCGACTCCTCATGGCCGCCCAGGTCGGTGGCCCAGCCCTGTTCCCGTACGGTCGCCAGCTCCTTGAGATACGCCTCGGCGTTCGGGGTCGAACGGGGCGTGTAGCGGGGGTAGTCGAGGCGTTCGGCGATGGCGCGGCGTTCGGGTTCGGAGAGGTCGGCGAGGAGGAGTTTGGCTACCGCTGCGACCGTGATCGCTACCGGTTTGCCGATGCGCGAGTACATGCGTACCGGGTAGCGGCTCTCCACCTTGTCGATGTAGAGGACCTCGTTGTCCTCGTGGATGGCGAGGTGCACCGTGTGGCCGCAGGCCTCGTTGAGGGCGACCAGGTGGGGGTGGGCGATCTCGCGTACGTCCAGGTGCTCGGCGGCCTCCTGGGCGAGGGCGAAGAGGCGGGCGCCCAGGCGGTAGCGCTGGTCGGACTGGCGGTAGACCAGGCCGTGGTCGTGCAGGGTGCGGAGGAGACGGAGGGCTGTTGATTTATGTACGTCGAGGCGCGTGGCGACCTGGCCGAGGTCGGCGGGGCCCTCGGCGAGCAGGGGGAGGATGCTCAGGGCGCGGTCTACGGTCTGGCTCATCGTGGGGCCTTTGCCTTTGCCTTTGCCTTCGTCCAGCCGGGTGTGAGGTGCAGGGCGCGCCAACGGTCGGGTGGGAGCGCGGCCAGGCGGTCCGCGGTGGCGCGGGTGGGCGGGACGGCCAGGTCGCCGGGGACGGTGAGGGCGGCGGCGGCCGTCAGGTGGCCGTGGCGTAGGCGCTGGCGGGCGGGGAGGCCGCGCAGGGTGGCGGAGAGGTAGCCCGCGGCGAAGGCGTCGCCCGCGCCGACCGAGGCGACGACGTCGACGCGCGGGGCGGGTTCGTGTATCGGGCCGTCCGCGTCGCGAGTGAAGAGGGTCGCGCCTGCCGCCGACTGTTTCACGACGAGGGACGCGGGTTCGGGGAGTGCCGCTCGGATGGCCTCGGGGCCGCCGGTGATGCCCCAGGCCGCTTTCGCCTCGTCCTCGCCCACGAAGACGAGGTCGCTGGCGCGCGCGAGGGTGAGCAGGACGGTGGGGTCGGGCTGGCCCGAACTCCACAGAGATGGGCGGTAGTTGACGTCGAAAGAGAGGTGGGGGCGGCGGCGGTGCGGGCCCGCACCGGGGTGGTGGTGGGTGGTGAGGGTCCGCAGCAGGTTCAGGCAGTCGGCGGAGAGGGCGGCCGTGATGCCGGTGAGGTGGAGTACGTGGCCGTCGGCGGGGCCTGCGGGGGCCATGTTCGTCGGGGACATGGCGGACGCGGCGGAGCCCGCGCGGTAGTAGGCGACCTCGGAGAGGGGCTCGGCGCTGTGTTCGGCGCGGGGCTCGGCCTGAGGTTCGGCCTGGGGCTCTCGCGCGCCTGGGGTGCGGAAGTAGATGCCGGTGGGGCGGGTGGGGTCGCGGCTGACGCGGGAGGTGTCGACACCGCACGCGGCGATCTCGGCGAGCAGGTGGTCACCGAAGGCATCCGCGCCCACCCGGCTCAGCCACCGCACCCGGTGCCCGGCGCGGGCGAGGGTGCAGGCGACGTTCGACTCGGCGCCGCCGATGCCGCGTACGAAGGACTCCACGTCAGCCAGACGGCCCGGCCAGCCCACCTCGCCCACCGGCGCGGGGTGGAACGCGACCATCGACTCGCCGAGTGCGACGACCTCGACCAGGTCGGGAGACGACAGTGGTGACAGTGGTTCTAGCGGGGGCGCGGTCACGGTCGGCTGACTCCTCGTGGGTGCGCGGTGCGGCGGCGAGGGTCCGTTGACCCGGCGTTGGGGCGGATGTTAGACACGGGTCAGCGACAGGCGCAATGAGTGTTGCACAGAACGCAACGGGTGCGCAGGGCGGCACGAGGAGGCCCCATGGCAGCAGCAGAGGTATTCCCGGAACTCGCCAGTGAGCGCGTCGACTTCCGCTTCAAGGGGCTGCCACCGGACGCCGACGGACTGACTGTCGGCGAGCTGGCCGCGCAGCGCCGCAACCTCTTCACCGGCGGCTTCACCACGCCCGTACTGGCCCTCTCCGCCGAGCGCGTCGAGCACAACCTGGCGCTCATGGAGACGTACTCCGAGCGGCACGGCCTCGCCTTCGCGCCGCACGGCAAGACCTCCATGGCGCCGCAGCTCTTCGACCGCCAGGTGCGGTACGGAGCCTGGGGGATCACGGTCGCCGTGCCGCATCAGGTACGGGTCGCCCGCGCGTTCGGTGTCGAACGGGTCTTCCTCGCCAACGAGTTGGTGGACGCGGTGGCGCTGCGCTGGCTCGCGGGTGAGCTCGCGGCCGATCCGGAGTTCCGGTTCATCTGTTACGTCGACTCGGTGCGGGGCGTGCGGCTGATGCACACCGCGCTGGCCGACGCCAAGGCGGTCCGTCCGGTCGACGTCGTGGTCGAGCTGGGCGCGGGCGACGGGGCGCGTACCGGAGTCCGTACGGAGGCCGAGTGCCTGGAGGTCGCGGCCGCCGTCGCGGCGGCGGACACGCTACGACTGGTCGGGGTCGCGGGGTACGAGGGCGAGGTGCCGAAGGCCGACCCGAAGCACCCGGAGCGGGTCGAGGCGTATCTGCGCCGCCTCACCGCGCTGGCCGTGGCGCTCGACAAGGAGGGGCGGTTCGCCGACCTCGGGGAGATCGTGGTCAGCGCGGGCGGCAGCGCGTGGTTCGACGCGGTCGCCGAGGTGTTCGCCGAGATCCCCGAACTCTCCGCGCCTGTACTGAAGTTGCTGCGCTCGGGGGCGTACGTCTCGCACGACGACGGTCAGTACCGCCGCCTCACCCCCTTCAACCGGGTGCCGTCGGAGGGCGCGTTGCAGCCCGCCTTCCGGCTCTGGGCGCAGGTCGTGTCCCGGCCCACGCCGGAGCAGGCGTTCGTCAACGCGGGCAAGCGGGACGCGGCCCACGATCTCGACCTGCCCGAGGCGCAAGTCGTACGGGATGCCCGTACGGGCGAGGTCCGCGAGGCGACGGGCGTCACCGTCACCGGGCTCTCCGATCAGCACGCGTGGCTCCGTACGGACCCGGGGGCCGATCTGGAGGTCGGGGACTGGGTGGGCCTTGGACTGTCCCACCCGTGTACGTCGTTCGACAAGTGGCAGATGATTCCGCTGGTGGAGGCGGACGGGACGGTCGCGGACTACATCCGTACGTACTTCTGAGAGCCTGTGACACCACCCATGGGCCTCACCGACCTCGTCATCCGCGATGTCCGCGTCATCGACGGCACCGGCGAGCCGTCGTACCGCGCGGACGTCGCCCTGGCGGGCGGCCGGATCGCCGAGCTCCGCCGGGAGGGCGACGGCCCCCGCCCCAGCGCGCCCGCGCGCCGCACGCTGGACGCCACCGGCCTCGCCCTCTCCCCCGGCTTCATCGACATGCACGCCCACAGCGACCTCGCTCTGCTCCGCGACCCGGAGCATCTCGCCAAGGTCGCCCAGGGCGTCACCCTGGAGGTCATCGGCCAGGACGGGCTCTCGTACGCCCCCGTGGACGACCGCACCCTCGCCCAGGTGCGCCAGACCATCACCGGCTGGAACGGCGACGGTTCTGACATCGACTTCGACTGGCGGACCGTCGGCGAGTACCTCGACCGACTGGACCGTGGCATCGCGGTCAACGCCGCGTACTTGATCCCGCAGGGCACCGTCCGGATGTACGCCATGGGGTGGGAGGACCGGCCCCCCAGCGGCCAGGAGCTGGACCGGATGCGGGAGTTGGTCGCCGACGGCATGGCGCAGGGCGCGGTGGGGCTTTCGTCGGGGCTGACGTACCCGCCGGGGATGTACGCGGGCGACGGCGAACTCGGCGAACTGTGCCGGGTGGTGGCGCGGTTCGGCGGGTTCTACAGCCCGCACCACCGGTCGTACGGCGCGGGCGCGTTGGAGGCGTACGCGGAGATGGTGCGCCTCACCCGCGACGCGGGGTGCGCGCTCCATCTCACCCACGCCACCATGAACTTCGGTGTGAACGAGGGGCGGGCTGGCGAGCTGCTCGCGCTGATCGACACCGCGCTCGACGACGGAGTCGACATCTCGCTCGACACCTACCCGTACACACCCGGCTGCACCACCCTTGTCGCGATGCTGCCCAGTTGGGCGAGCGAGGGCGGGCCGCAGGCGGTGCTGGCGCGGCTGCGGGACCGCGCGGTCGCCGAGCGCATCCGGTACGAGCTGGAGGTGACGGGCTCCGACGGCTGCCATGGAGTGCCGATCGAGTGGGACACCATCGAGGTGTCCGGTACGCAGCGCCCGGAGCTGGCTGCCGAGTGCGTCGGCGAGACCATCGCGCAAGCCGCCGCCCGGCGCGCCGAAGCGCCCTGGGACGTCGCGCGGCGCCTGTTGATCGAGGACCGCCTCGGCGTGACGATCCTCCAGCACGTCGGGCACGAGGAGAACGTGCGGGCGATCATGCGGCATCGCGTGCACACCGGCGGGTCGGACGGGATTCTGCGGGGCGCAAAACCACACCCCCGGGCGTACGGGACGTTCCCGCGCTATCTCGGCCGGTACGCGCGGGACCTGGGCGTGCTGTCGCTGGAGGAGACGGTCGCTCATCTGACCGGACGGCCCGCCGCCCGGCTGCGGCTGCCCGACCGGGGTCTCGTCCGGGAGGGGTACCGGGCCGATCTGGTGCTCTTCGACCCGGCCACGGTCGCGGCGGGAGCCACCTTCGACGCCCCGCGTACGGGGCCCGTCGGCATTCCGTACGTGCTGATCGACGGGCGGTTCGCGGTCGCGGACGGGCGGCGTACGGACGTCCTGGCGGGACGCGCGGTGCGCCGTACGCCGCCAAAGCACTGATCGCCGCCGCCGCCCGGCCGCCCAGCCCGGCCACCACACCCCCAGGTGGCGCACCTCACGTCGCCATCCGTCGCCGTCCGTCGCGTCGGCACTTCCAAGCTGGCGCACCATCCGCGCCTACGTTCCGCGTGCGAGCGCCGACGGCCGCATTGTGATGGAAGGCGCGGCCGGTACGAGGCGGCCCGGCGGGCGGCGCCACGGCACCCGTATGGCGATAAACACGGCGCGCCACCAGGAAACACGCCCGTAAAGTTGGCGTATGCAGGTGATCCAGTCAACGAAGCTCGCCAATGTCTGTTACGAGATCCGGGGCCCGGTCCTCGAGGAGGCAATGCGGCTTGAGGCAGCAGGTCATCGCATCCTCAAGCTGAACACCGGCAACCCCGCGGCCTTCGGCTTCGAGTGCCCGCCGGAGATCCTTGAGGACATGCTGCGCAACCTCGGGTCCGCGCACGGCTACGGCGACGCCAAGGGGCTGCTCGCGGCCCGGCGCGCGGTGGTCATGCACTACCAGACCCTGGGCGTGGAGTCGGACGTCGAGAACGTCTTCGTCGGCAACGGCGTGTCCGAGCTGATCGTGATGGCCATGCAGGGCCTGCTCGACGACGGTGACGAGGTGCTCGTACCGGCGCCGGACTATCCGCTGTGGACGGCGGCCGTGTCGCTGTCCGGCGGTACCGCCGTGCACTACCGCTGCGACGAGCAGTCGGACTGGATGCCGGACCTCGCCGATGTGGAGCGGAAGGTCACCGACCGCACCAAGGCGATCGTGATCATCAACCCGAACAACCCGACCGGTGCCGTCTACAGCGACGAGATGCTGCGCGGGCTGACCGACATCGCCCGCCGCCACAACCTCCTGGTCTGCTCCGACGAGATCTACGACAAGATCCTCTACGACGGTACGACGCACACCCCGACCGCCTCGCTGGCGCCGGACCTGCTCACGCTCACCTTCAACGGCATGTCGAAGGCGTACCGCGTCGCGGGCTACCGCTCCGGCTGGATGGTGATCTCCGGCCCGCGAGCCCGCGCCGCCTCGTACATCGAGGGGCTGACCGTCCTCGCCAATATGCGCTTGTGCGCGAACATGCCCGCCCAGCACGGGGTGGTCGCGGCGCTCACCGGCCGCCAGACGATCAACGATCTGGTGCTGCCCGGGGGGCGGCTGCTGGAGCAGCGGAACACCGCGTACGAGCTGCTGACCCAGATCCCGGGCGTGAGCTGCGTCAAGCCGAAGGGCGCGCTGTATCTCTTCCCGCGGCTCGACCCCAAGGTCTTCAAGGTCAAGGACGACCGGCAGCTGGTGCTCGACCTGCTGCGCGAGGAGAAGATCATGGTGGTGCACGGCACCGGGTTCAACTGGCCCGAGCCCGATCACTTCCGGATCGTGACGCTGCCCCAGGCCAGTGACCTCGCGGACGCGGTCACCCGGATCGGGACCTTCCTGGACGGGTACAGCCAGCCGTAGCGGTGCCGGTACACGGTGACGTCGGTGCGCGGGCGGGTGGGTCACTGCGGGACGACGGCCGCGGCGATCTCGTCGTAGGTCTCCTGGGTGACCAGGCCCGTCTCGTCCAGGACATTCTGGTGATCGAGCACGGTGATGTTGGCCTGGCTGGCGAATGCGCGGATCACCGAGTTCTTGGTGGTGGCGCGGACCTGCGCGATGACGGGGAACACCTTGCCGTGCGGGGCGCGCACCGCGTTGGCGAAGAGCTTGTCGAACTCAGCGCCGCTGGAGTTCTGTAGCTTGCGTACGAGGGCCAGTTGCTCGGGTGTCGCCTCGTCGGGGATGTCCACGTTCAGGGTCTGGGCGGCCTCGCGGACCATCGAGTCCAGCTTGCTGTGCCCCTCCATCAGGTGGACCCCGGCGCGTTTGACCGCTTCGCTCGACGCGTGGGTCTGGGCGAGGCGTCCGGCTGGCGCCTCCCAGAGGTTGGCCTGCCGCACCTTGCGCAACAGGGTCTTGTCCAGCTCGCTGATCTCTCCGGCCGTGGTCACCTCCCCACCGGGTGCGACGGGCGGTGCGCTGGGGAAGTTGGAGCCTATGGGCTCCGCCGCGTTGGCGCTGCCGCGCGTGGCCCACAGGGACGCGGCGGCGAGTGCGGTGACGAGTGCCAGTAGGGCGGCGATGATCAGACTGCGTGGATACCGGGAAGTGAGGCTTCGCGCATGTGAGTTCATGGTGTGACGTACGTGCGCGGCGCGACGCGTGTTCACTGAAGTTCCGTAAAGTTCCGTGAAGTTCAGTGAAGTGAAGTGCAGCGCAGTGAAGATGGCACCCGGTCCGCGCGGCTACGAGGCCAGCGCGGACCGGAGCCGCTCAGTGGGCGCCGGTGAGTTCCCTCGCCGAGCCGATGGCCGCCTCGTGCGCGTCCATCCGTTCGGCCGCGAGGATCGCGGCGGAGGTGTCCGCGCGGGACGCGGCGACGACCAGGGCCCGGCCCGCGAGTGCGTGGGCACGCTGGTGCAGGGACGCGATGTGCGGCTCGTGGACGGCGGCGGCGACGGCCGCCCGTACGGGAGGCACTCCGCCGCGCAGCCGGGCGACCTGCTGGGCCAGCCGCTCGACGGCGGCAGTCAGGTCCGCGGCGCGGTCGGCGTCCGTGGTGAGGGTGCGCAGCTCGTCGGTGAGGGCGAGCAGAGCGGAGAGGTGACCGGCGAGCTGGATGTCCAGCTCCTCCTCGCGGGAGCGGTGCGGATAGGCGCCGGTCGCCTTGTGGACCGACTTGGTGCGGATCGGTTCGTACATGGGACGGCCTCCTGATGATGCGATGAGGCCATCCTACATTAGATTTGGTCTAAAGTTGAGTCGGGTCCGGTAGTGCGTCCGCGCCCGCCCCCATCTACTGATGCGGGCGGGCGCGGATCTCGCGGGCTCAGCCCAGACGCTTCACCAGCGCGCGGTACTCGTCCCACAGCTCCGTCGGCGTGTGGTCACCGAACGTGTTGAGGTGCTCGGGGACCAGGGCGGCCTCCTCGCGCCAGACCTCCTTGTCGACCGTCAGCAGGAAGTCCACGTCGGAGTCGGAGAGTTCCAGACCGTCCGTGTCGAGGGCCTCCTTGGTCGGCAGTACGCCGATGGGGGTCTCGACGCCCTCGGCGCGGCCGTCCAGGCGCTCGACGATCCACTTCAGGACGCGGCTGTTCTCACCGAAGCCGGGCCAGACGAACTCACCCGCGTCGTTCTTGCGGAACCAGTTGACGTAGTAGATCTTCGGGAGCTTGGACTGGTCCCCCTTGGATGTCGCCGTGGCCCCTACCTTGATCCAGTGGGCCATGTAGTCGCCCATGTTGTAGCCGCAGAACGGCAGCATCGCGAACGGGTCCCGGCGCAGCTCACCGACCTTGCCTTCGGCGGCCGCGGTCTTCTCGCTGGCCACGTTGGCGCCGAGGAAGACGCCGTGGTTCCAGTCGAAGGACTCGGTGACCAGCGGGACGGCGGAGGCGCGACGCCCACCGAAGAGGATCGCGGAGATCGGGACGCCCTTGGGGTCCTCCCACTCGGGCGCGATGATCGGGCACTGCGAGGCGGGGACGGCGAAGCGCGCGTTCGGGTGGGCGGCCGGGGTGCCGGACTCGGGAGTCCAGTCGTTGCCCTTCCAGTCCGTGAGGTGCGCGGGCTTCTCCTTGGTCATGCCCTCCCACCAGACGTCGCCGTCGTCGGTGAGCGCGACATTGGTGAAGACGGAGTTGCCCCACAGGGTTTTCATGGCGTTGGCGTTAGTGTCCTCGCCGGTGCCGGGCGCGACGCCGAAGAAGCCCGCCTCGGGGTTGATCGCGTACAGACGGCCGTCCTCGCCGAAGCGCATCCAGGCGATGTCGTCGCCGATGGTCTCGACCGTCCAGCCAGAGATGGTCGGCTCCAGCATGGCGAGGTTGGTCTTGCCGCAGGCGGAGGGGAAGGCCGCGGCGACGTACTTCGACTCACCCTGCGGCGGCGTCAGCTTCAGGATCAGCATGTGCTCGGCCAGCCAGCCCTCGTCGCGGGCCATGACCGAGGCGATCCGCAGCGCGTAGCACTTCTTGCCCAGCAGGGCATTGCCGCCGTAGCCGGAGCCGTACGACCAGATCTCGCGCGACTCGGGGAAGTGCGAGATGTACTTGGTGGTGTTGCACGGCCACGGGACGTCCGCCTCACCTTCGGCGAGCGGGGCGCCGAGGGAGTGGACGGCCTTGACGAAGAAGCCGTCACTGCCCAGCTCGTCCAGGACCGCCTGGCCCATCCGGGTCATGGTGCGCATCGAGACGGCGACGTACGCGGAGTCGGTGATCTCGACGCCGATCGCGGAGAGCGGGGAGCCGACCGGGCCCATGCAGAACGGGACGACGTACATCGTGCGGCCGCGCATCGACCCGCGGAAGACGCCGCCCTGCCCGTCCCTGCCCGTAAAGATGGCCCGCATCTCGGCGGGGGCCTTCCAGTGGTTGGTCGGGCCCGCGTCCTCCTCCTTCTCGGAGCAGATGAAGGTACGGTCCTCGACGCGCGCCACATCGGACGGGTCGGACGCCGCGTAATAGGAGTTCGGGCGCTTGATCGGGTCCAGCTTCTTGAAGGTGCCCTTGGCGACCAGCTCGTCGGCCAGGCGCTCATACTCCGCCTCCGAGCCGTCACACCAGACCACGCGGTCCGGCTGAGTGAGCTCGGCGATCTCGTTGACCCAGGAGATCAGCTCTTGGTGGTGGGTGGGAAGCACAGCGTCGCGCGCCACGATCGCTCCTGTATGAGGGTGTGTTGGACGGACAGCCTGTCCACGCTGTTCACGTTGTCCATGATGTCCGTATCTACTGACGGGTGCCCCATGGGGGCCGCGACCCGGATGCTTCGCTGCGGTGCTTCAGGGCGCTCATCCGGTGTCGACCTCACTCATTTGATCATCCGACGGCCGCGCCCATCTGTCCAGGGGGCATCACATGTGAGCGTAGCCACTTACGTCCCGTGACCTACGGAGCCGTAGCTACCATTAGCGCCATGACTTCTCGCGAGGCCGATGTCCCGACCGTCGCGGCCGAGGCACCTTCCCCACTTTCCCCACCTTCCTCAAGCCCGGCCCCGCACTTCGTCAAACCCCGGCTGAGGGGGTGGCTGCACGCCGGGATGTTCCCCGCGGTGCTGGTCTCAGGGCTGGCCCTGATCGTCTTCACGGACTCCACCCGGGCCCGGATAGCCTGCGGGATCTACGTCCTGACCGCATGCCTGCTCTTCGGTATCAGCGCGATCTACCATCGCGGCACCTGGGGCCCGCGCGGTGAGGCCGTGCTGCGTCGGCTCGACCATGCCAATATCTTCCTGATCATCGCGGGCACTTATACCCCGCTGACGCTGCTCCTTCTCCCCGATTCCACCGGACGAGTACTGCTGTGGGCGGTCTGGGCGGCAGCGGTGGCCGGAATCGCGTTCCGGGTCTTCTGGGTCGGCGCGCCGCGCTGGCTCTACACGCCCTGCTATATCGCGATGGGCTGGGCCGCGGTCTTCTTCCTGCCCGACTTCCTTCGGGTCGGCGGGGTCGCCGTACTCGTCTGCGTGATCGTCGGCGGGTTGCTCTACAGCGCGGGCGGGGTGATCTACGGGCTCAAGAAGCCGAACCCGTCGCCGCGGTGGTTCGGCTTCCATGAGGTGTTCCACTCGTTCACGCTCGCCGCGTTCATCGTGCACTACGTGGGGATCTCGCTGGTGGCGTACCAGCACGCCTGAGCCGCGGCGCTCGGGCCGCGGCTCAGGTGATGGTGCCTGTACTGGCTAGCGCGTATTGACTAGCGCGTGCGCTCCTTCTCTGGCTTCTCTGGCTTCTCTGGCTTCCCCGGCTTCTGTGGCTTCTCCGGCTTCTGCTTCAGGTCGGCCTTCGTGCAGGCCTTGCCGTCGCCATTCGGGTCCAGCTTCAGCGGGTCCTCCTTGCCGTTGACCTTCAAGCGCCCGTAGTCGTGCTTGTCGAGCCACTCACAGCGCGCCGCCGTCGTCGCGGCGACGGACTTCGGGAAGGCCGTCGGTACGCAGACGTTGGCGGTCCCGTAGTGCCGGTCGCACCCCGAGAGCGTCGGACTCACCGGCGCCGACTCGCGCTTCTCCGGCAGCGTCTTCGCCGACATCTCCGGGGACCCCGCGAAGTCGTGGACGTGCGACGAGGACACCTCCAGGGCCGCCGGGCCACCCAGCTTGACCCACTCCGCCACGGACGGGACACCGTTCGCGTCCACCGCGAAGAGCATGTACCAGCCGGGCGGGGCGATGTTCGGGTTCGTCGTCACGTTCAGGTCGATGTTGTTGCCGTCGACCGTGAGCGGCAGGTCCACGTAGCGCTGGTTGGGGTCGGAGGAATGCGTCACGGCCGCGGGCTTGATCAGCGACGCCTTGACGATGGGCCGGTCGACCGTGATGCGCTGGGTGTCGCCGTACTTCCACTCGTTGTTGATGAGTGAGGTGATCTCCGGGCGGTCGCCCTTGAGGAGGTACGGCGGGGTGTAGACGGACACGTTGTGGTTCCAGGAGCCGTTGCCCGGGTTGTCGCCGTTGGTCATCACCCGGCCGTCGGGCAGCAGGAACGCCGAGGAGTGGTAGCCGCGCGGCTCCGGGTCGGCGGGCACCTTCGCGAAGGTCTCCGTCTGCGGGTCGAAGAGCGAGGCCGAGTAGACCGGGTCGGCGCGGTCGTGCAGGGCGCCACCGGTCTCCAGGACGTTACCGTCGGGCAGCAGCACCGCCGACACGTACATCTTGCCCTGGTCACCGCTCTGAGCCACCGGGCCGTCGCCCTGGTCGACCTTGCCCTGCGGGAGCAACGGGCCGTTGCGGTAGGCGGGGTTGGCTTCCTTCAGGTCGATGATGTCGGTCAGCCGGTTAGCCTCGGGGTTGCTCGCGTTGTTGCCGCCCCCCATGATCATGACCTTCTGGTCCTGCGCCGGAGGCAGCAGCACGCTCGCCGACTGGTCCCGCTCGTCCTTGCGCTGGAGGCCGGGTACGTCGGTGATGGTGTTCGCGTCGTAGTCGTAGATGGACGCGCCGGTGCCCGGGAGGCCGTTGCCGAAAACGTGGCTGCCCGAGTAGAAGAGCCGCCCGTCCTGCATCAGGTGCATCGCCGGGTACAGGCCCCAGAACGACCACGTCTGGTTGACCTCGTTCATCGACAGCCAGCGGTTCTCCTCCGCCGACCAGCGATCGGCCGTCACCGAGCCCGACGAGTCCTCCCGCAGACCGCCGAAGGACAGCACGTCACCGTTGCCCATGAGGGTGGCCGACGGATACCAGTGGCCGTCGTTCATGTCGTTGGTCTTGGTGTAGGCCTCGGTCTCCGGGTCGAAGATGTACGAGTCCTTGTAGCCCTGGTATCCCACGCCGGTGCCGGGCTCCTCGTAGCCCTTGGTACCGCTCATCACCAGCACCTTGCCGTCGGACAACTGCACATGGCCCGCGCAGAACATGTCGGCCGGTGTGTCCACGTCCGTGTACGAGCCGTCCTCGGGGTCATACACCACCGTGTCGAAGGTGCCCGCCTCGAAGCGCGTCGGGTCGTTGCCCGAGCCCGCGATCAGCAGGACCTTGCCGTTGTGCAGCACGACCGAGTGCATGGAGCGCACCGGGTTCTTGATGGGCAGCACCTCCCAGGTGCCGCCCGCGCACTCCTCGGGGGTCTCGTCACAGTCGACCGGGGGCGCGGGTGCCTCGACCTCCTCCATCACGTAGTCGTCCGTGGTGACGGAGCCGATGCCGTAGACCGAGACGCCCCAGGTGATTTGGGTGGTGCCGGGGGGAATCGGCGGCGTACGCACCGAGGTCTCGGCGTAACCCTCGCTCAGGGGCAGGGTCTTGAGGTCCGTCCAGTAACCCCAGCCGTCCGTCGCGTCCTTACGGAAGAGGGTGACCGAGGTGTCCGGGGTCGTCGACTTGTACCAGAGGGACAGGTCGTACTGGACGTCCTCGGTCACCTGCGGCGCACACGCTTCGGAGCCCGTGATCATCGCCTTGCGGTCGCCGTCAACGCGGCGGGTCAACTCGACCTTCATGGCCTTGGTGCCGGAGTGCGCGTCCTCGACGACGGCGAAGTCGAAGTCGTTGTCGCCCCAGCCCTCCTGGGACCAGCACTCGGGCATGTCACCGGCGTCGGCCCCGGGGGTCTCGAAGCCGGGGTTCTTGATGAGGTTCGGGGCGGCTGCCGCCTGCTGCTGCGGTACGGAGATCAGCAGGCCACCGGTCAGTACGGCGACCGCGAGCAGGGCGGTGCGGAACCTACTTCGAGATCGTCGAGGTATGGGGCGTTGGGGTGCGCGGCTCGGACTCACTGGGTGTTACCCCCCTTGTGGTGCGCGTTACGTCTTTCTTCTTGCTGCTGTAGCGGGGACTGCGGATGCAGCCGCTGTGACGGGTGTAGCTGGTGTTGCGCTCGTGGTGCCACGGCGGCTCTTACGGCGCGTGCGCGGCAGGTAGATCAGCGCCTCCGTCGCCGCGAACCGCAGCACGAAGGTGGTGAGCAGGGCGATCGCCGTCGCGGGCAGTACGGAGATTCCCCACACCCCGACCAGCAGGGCGATCAGCGGGAGGCGCAGGACGAGATCGGCGTTGGCGAGGAGCGCGAAGCGCGCGGTCCGGTCCGCCCAGTGCCGGTGCCGACGCCGGTCGCGGAACAGCAGGATCTCGATCAGCAGGAAGTTCCAGGCCACGCCCAGTTGGTTGGCGAGCAACTCGGCCGGGAGGTAGTGCATCCCGGCCTGGGTGAGCGCGTAGAGCGCGGCCAGGTTCGGTACGAAGCCGGTGACGCCGATCAGTCCGAAGGCCACCATGCGGGCGAGCGGCGACGCCGTCCGCAGCTCCACCAGGTGGCGGAGGAAGCGCAGGCCTTCCTTCGCGGTTGACTTGGACTCGCCCGCGTACCGGTCCTGGAAGACGAAGGGCACCTCGGCGACCGCGCCGGGGCGGCAGCGCACGGCGAGTTCCAGCAGGATCTTGTAGCCCAGGGGCTTGAGCGCGTCGGCGGTCACCACGCCCCGGCGGATCGCGAAGAAGCCGCTCATCGGGTCGCTGATGCCGCGCAGCGCGCGCGGGAAGAGGCTTTTGGTGAGGTACGTGGCCCCGCGCGAGACCGCGATGCGGTAGCCGCCCGCCAGTCCGGCCCGGCTGCCGCCCTTGGTGTAGCGGCTGGCGACGACGAGATCGGCACCGCGTTCCTCGCCGGTCGCCACCAACTCCGGTACCAGGGACGGCGGATGCTGGAGATCGGCGTCCATCACGACGATCCACTCGGAGGTCGCCGCCTTCAGCCCCTCCACGACCGCGCCGCCGAGCCCGCCTTCGGGGTGCTCCCGGTGGATGACGGTGACGGGGAACGGGCAGGTACGGGCGGCCTCCTGAACGCGCTGCGGGGTGTCGTCCGTGGAGTCGTCGACGAAGACGACCTCACAGGGCAGCCGGGCCGGGACGGACTCGGTGATCTGGCGGAGCAGCTCCGCGACGTTCGCTGACTCGTTGAAGGTGGGGATGATCACGGTGACGGCGCCGGGTTCGGGTACGTCCGGCAGCGTCGCGTCCGGTAGCGCGCCGAGCGCGTTCTCCGCGGGCGTGGGCACGATGGTCATCGGCGTCCCTCGGTCTCGTCGTCGACCTTCTGGGTTTCGACCTTCCGGATCTCTATGCGGTCCGGGCCCTCGCCGAAGACCGCGACGGGCGTGGAGTGCTTGAGCGCGGCGCTGACCGTGGCCAGATCGGGCGAGTCACGTCGTACGGTCGGCGACGACACGACGTAGTCGATGTCCCGCCAGCCGCGCGGCAGCGTCTTGGTCACCGCCGGGTCGAGGTCCGCCTTGTAGAACCAGATCGCGCCGGGTCCTGGCTCGTAGCCCGCGTGCACCAGGTCGAGCCAGAGCGCGTCGTCGACGAGCACCCGCGTGTCGGCCGGGTCCTCGACCTCGGTCTCCATCCAGGCGGCGGCCGCGCGGTAGGGGCCGTTGGCGTCCACGGTCATCGCGGTGCGGTTGCCGTCGTACCAGCGCGGCGCCGCGTACACGAGCGCGAGGCCCGCCAGGGACAGCGCGAGGGCCCAGCGCAGGCCGGTGAACCAGCGCCGTTCGCCGGGGGCGCGCAGCCGTCGCAGGATGCCGTGCGACACGCTGGCGGCGGCACCGGCCAGCACCAGCGCGAGGAACGGCAGCGCCTGGATGATGTACATCGCGGGCAGATAGCCCGAGGGGCGCATCGCGACCAGCGCCAGCACCGCCACCACGAGCGCGGGCCCGGCCAGCGCCCGCGCGGTGACCGACCAGCGCAGTGCGAGCAGCAGGAGCAGCGCCCCGGCGAGTCCGCCCAGTGGCAGGATGCGGTCGTAGTACAGCCAGGCGTCCAGGACGCCGTGCGAGCCGGAGCCCTCGTCCAGGATGAAGCCCGATCCGGGCCGGGTCATCTGGTACGTGATGCCGTCCCACAGGGAGACATGCCCGTCGCCCGACCACAACTCGCCGTTGAGCAGGGCGTACAGCGGATAGCCGATGCCGATGAGCGCGCACGACGTGATCGCGCCGGTGACGGCGAACTTCCTGGTGTCGTGGTGGCTGTGCCGCCACATGGTCACCAGGAGCGCGGGCAGCACGATCAGCATGGTCTCTTTGGTGAGCACGCTGACCGCGGCGACCATTCCGGCCGCGATGTGGTGCCACAGGTGCCGGTTAGGCGAGGCCGCGAGGCAGAACGCCAGCAGCATCCACATCACGGCGATGTTGTCGAGGAAGATCTCGCGCTGTAGCACGACGGCGAGCGGCGAGAGCCCGAAGAGCGCCATGGCCAGGCCCGCCGCCCAGCGCGGCAGCCACAGCCTGCGCGCCAGGACATACAGCAGGACCGCGCTGGCGGCGCTGACCAGCAGCATCGCGATCCGCATGGTGCCGACGGTCATCAGGTCGGGCGAGAGCTGCGCGGGTATCCAGGTGAGGAACGCGATCTGTATCCAGCCGAGCGGCGGATGGTCGTACCAGTACGTGTAGTGGGCGAGCCCCTCGCCCTGCTGGACGGCCCAGGCCTGGGCGAGGTAGGTGCCCTCGTCGTCGCTCAGGGTGGGGTAGGCGGCGATGTTCCAGCCCTGGACGAGGAGGATCGCGGCGACCAGGACGGCGCAGAGCAGCAGGTCGGGGGGTGAGCTTCGGAAGCGTATGACGGGGCGTGAGGTGAGGACGCGCTTGGCTGCCCTGGCGGACTTGCCCGGGGGTCGCTCGGCGGGTGAGGGCGGCTCGCCGGGCCTCAGTGACGCTTCGTGGGTCGGGCTGTCGTGGGACGGACTGTCGTGGGACGGCTTCCGCTGCCGCGGGGGCGCCGGCTGTTCGGGCGCACGCGTACGCTGCCCTGCGGCACCGGAAGTACCCGCCGCGGGAAAGGTGGAAGTCACCTAACGGTCTCCTCGTGACTGAGATGTGCCCCTACATGGCTGGTCAGCTCCCACTCGCTGCGGCCTCGCTGCTCCCGCCAGACCGCGCGGATCGCCGCGCCGGCCAGGAGCACCTGATAGAAGGGGCCGCCGATGATGAGCTTCAGGTAGTGCACGAACCGGACGCGGAGTCCGTACTGCTTGCCGAAGTCGTGGAGTCCGACCACCTCGAAGACGAAGGTGATGATGGCGGTGACCAGCGGCAGGAAGGTGAAGAAGGCGATGCCCACGGGAACGTCGAGGAAGAGGGCGATCGCGATGTTGAATGGGATGATCACGCCCGTGAACGCCTGGAGAAACGGCGTCATCAGGGTGTAGCGGGCCAGCATCCGCTGGCCGCGGCCGGGGAGTTGTTTCCAGTCGTGCTTGCGGTAGACCTGAAGGAAGCCCTGGTTCCAGCGGGTTCGCTGTTTGAGCAGGGATATCAGGCTGCCGGGTGTCTCCTCCCGGGTGACCATGTCACTGTCGTACGCGACGACGACGCGCTTGCCCGTGCTGGACAGCCGTACGCCCAAGTCGCAGTCCTCGGCGAGGCAGTTGGGGTCCCAGCCATCGGCTTCCCTGAGTACGTCCGTACGGACGAAGACGGTGTTGCCGCCGAGCGGGATGAACCCCTTCTGGGCGTGCAGGTGCAGCCGGGAGCGGAACCAGAAGAAATACTCCAGGCAGTTGCGCAGGCTGTACCAGCTGGAGTGGAAGTTGATCAACTGCACCCCGCCCTGGACGACATGGGCGCCGGTGGAGCGGAAGGCGTGGTCCACATGGGTGAGCAGCTCGGGGTGGACCTGGTCCTCGGCGTCGAAGACGCCGACGATGTCGCCCCGGCACTCGGGCAGCGCGGTGTTGAGCGCTTTGGGTTTGTTCTTGATGTCATGGGTGTCGGTGACGACCCGGACCCGTGGGTCGCGGCCCGCCGCGTCGAAGGCGACGGCGGCGGTCTCCGGGTCGTCGTGACCGACGATGACGATGATCTCGAACGCGGCGTGGCTGGACTCCAGCAGCCGCTGGATCGTGTGGTCGAGTACGGCCTGCTCGTGCCGGGCCGGTACGAGCAGCGAGAACGAGAGGCCGACGCCTCCCCTGGGCGGTTCGAAGCGGGTCGCCGCCAGCGTCTCGGGCGTACGCCAGGCATGCATCTGCCACCAGAGCGTGAAAGCCGCCATCCAGAACAGCGTCAGCGAAACGCAAATAATCAGTACGGACGTGAACAACCGAGTCCCCCCAGACCCAGACCCCTGATGCGCGGCCGGACGGCCGCGCCACCCCCATCACTGCACCGATGGTAGGGGGATCATGTGACACACAGACCGCATTCAGAGAAATGCCACGTTTCGCCGTGACACCTGCTAAGCCCCCTCGGCGCGCGTATCAGACTACGACCGGCCCTCTCCCGCGCCCTTAGGGTTGCGCCAGCCGGTCTGTGAGGTGCGCCACACTTGTTACGGGTGCGTCGCAGGTGAAGTTGCGGCATACGTAGGCGGTGGGCCGGTCGTCCACCAGCGGGCGGTCCACGGTCAACGGCAGTTCCCTGTCGCCTGGTTCGCCGACCGCCACCACCGCGCCGGGCGCCGTGGCCAGCAGCGCCGCGCGGTGCAGAGTGCGGGTGGCGGGGTCGTCGGCGTGGCCCACGACGGCGATCTCACGGGGGCCGTCAAGCAGCGCCTCGGCCACCGCCAGGCCGTGGCCGATGAACCGGGGGACGCGCGGCCCGAGCGCGGCCACGACGCCCAGCGCCCGCTCGGCGGCGGTGCGGTGGGGTTCGGCGCCGGTGTGCGCGGCGTACGTCAACAGGGCTCCGGCGGCGGCGCACCAGCCGGAGGGGGCCGCGTTGTCCGTCGGGTCCTGCGGGCGGCGGATCAACTGCTCGGCATCGCGGGCGGTGTCGTACAGCGTCCCGTGCTCCCCCACGAACTGGTCGAGCACGATGTCCAGCAGGAACCCGGCGAACTCCAGCCAGACCCCCTCCCCGGTGACCGAGGCCAGCGCCAGGAACCCCTCGGCGACGTCCGCGTAGTCCTCCAGCACGCCCGCGTTGGCGCCGGTGCGCCCGTCCTTGGAGGTACGGGACAGCCGGGCGTCAGGACCCATGTGCAGCCGTACCAGCAGGTCGGCCGCGGTCAGCGAGGCGTCGATAAGATCCGGCCGCTCGAAGTAGGCGCCCACCTCGGCGAGCGCCGCGATCGCCAGCCCGTTCCAGGCGGCGACCACCTTGTCATCCCGCTCGGGCCGCGGCCGCTCCGCACGCGCGGCGAGCAGCGCGCCCCGTACGCGCGCGAACCGCTCACCGTCCAAGTCCCCCTCACCGTCCGCGAGTTCCGGAAGTTGCAGAACCGAGGCACCCTCCTCAAAGGTCCCTTCCTCGGTCACCTGGAAGCAGGCGGCGGCGAACTCGGCGTCCGCGTCCCCCAGTACGGCCCGCAGTTGCTCCGGCGTCCAGACGTAGTAGGCGCCTTCGACGTGCTTGCCGGTGGCCGGGTCCGTACTGTCGGCGTCCAGCGCGGAGGCGAAGCCGCCCTCGTTCGTGCGCAGCTCCCGCACCATGAAGTCGGCCGTCTCCAGGGCGACCCGCTTGGCGAGCTCACTGCCGGTGGCCCGCCAGAGATGGGCATAGGCCCGGCAGAGCAGGGCGTTGTCGTACAGCATCTTCTCGAAGTGCGGCACGGTCCACTCACGGTCCACGGAGTACCGCGCGAACCCGCCGCCCAGCTGGTCATAGATGCCGCCGCGCGCCATCCGCTCACAGGTGTCCCGCGCCATCTCCAACGCGCCCTCGGCCCCCGTACGGGCATGGTGGCGCAGCAGGAACTCCACGACCATCGACGGCGGAAACTTCGGCGCGCCCCCGAACCCGCCCCGGGCCTCGTCGTACTCCCGCGCCAGCCCCAGCAACGCCTGCGCCAACTCCTCCTCACCCGGCACCTTGGCGTCCCCGTACGCCAGTTCTCGCCCGGCCAGGTCTCGCACGATCTTCCCGGCGACCTCGGCGACCTCGTCCCGCCGATCGGCCCAGGCGGTGTGCACACCCCCGAGCACCTGCCGGAAGGAGGGCATGCCGTGCCGCGGCTCGGGCGGGAAGTAGGTGCCGAAGTAGAAGGGCTCGGCGTCGGGCGTGAGGAAGACGGTCATCGGCCAGCCGCCCTGTCCGGTGGCGGCCTGGACGGCCTCCATATAGACGGCGTCCACATCGGGCCGCTCTTCGCGGTCGACCTTGATGCTGACGAAGTGGTCGTTCATCAGTGCCGCGGTCTGCTCGTCCTCGAAGGACTCGTGCGCCATGACATGACACCAGTGGCACGCTGAGTAGCCGACGGACAGCAGAACGGGTACATCACGCCGTCGCGCTTCCTCGAAAGCCTCCGGCGTCCAGGGCCACCAGTCGACAGGATTGTCAGCGTGCTGAAGCAGATAAGGCGAGGTCACACCAGCCAGCCGGTTCATACGACTCAGCCTCTCACAATGCCCAACCCAGTCGGCGAGGCCCGCACAGGCTCTGCCTCGCTTGGCCGAGCTGCACTTGTGTGCCAAGCACCCCGCCCAGCGAGCCATGTGTGGGGGCTGTGCCTGGGGCGAGACGGGCACGGGCCGAGCACCAAGAACCAAGCGGTGTCGACAAAGGACCCGCGTCGGGGGCCCCGCGCGGCCGCAGGCGTTCCACCAGCCGTGGAGAGTTGTCCCACAGGTGGGTGAAAGACCTGATGGGAGGCGGTGCGTCGGGCCGGGAAGCCATCGGAGCGATTGTATGACGTTCTTACTGGGGCTGGTCGAATACGGCATACACGGCATATACGGCGCACGCCCCGCCGATCCCCGAGCCGTAAGGAGCCCTCCGTCGTGTACCGCCCTCGTTCTCTGTTCGCCTTCCTGACCGTGGCAGTCAGCCGACGACGAAGAGCACTGGTCCCGCTGCTGCTCGCGCCGGTCCTCATGGTCACCCCTCTCGGAGCGGCCTCCGCCGCCACTGCCGACCCGGCGACCATCGCCCCCGCGGCCGTCGTACCCTCGACTGTCGCCCCCGCGACCGTCGTCCCCGCGGCCCGGGCCGGGTCCACCCACACGGCCGACGGCGCTCAGGCGGCCGCTCCTCGGGCAGCCCCCCTGCGGATCGCTCTGAACGGCCAGCGGCTCACCCTGCCGGACATGCTGCACATCGTGCGCGGCGATCCGGTCGAGTTGTCGCTCGCTCCCTCCGCCGCCCGGGCGATGCGCCAGGCCCGGGACGGTGCACTGGCCGCACTCGACGGAGGGCAACGGGTCTACGGCTGGAACCAGGCTCTCGGGCCGCTCAAGGACGAGCCGCTCAGCGACGACCAGCAGCGGGAGTTCCAACGCCGGATTCTCCTCTCCCACGCCGCCGGGGTGGGAGACGACGCCCCGGACGGGGAAGCTCTCCTGGCCCTCGTGCTGCGGGCCAACTCGATGGCGCGCGGCCACATGGGGACACGGCCGGAACTGGTCGAGCGGATGCTCGCGCTGGTCAACGCCGGGGTAGCGCCGGTGCTGCCGCAGGTCGGCTCGCTGGGCACCGGTGACCTCCAGCCGATGGCCGCCGCCGGGCTCGTACTGACCGGAGAGAAGGGACAGGCCCGCTACCGGGGTCGTACGGGGCCGGCGCGCAGAATCCTGGCGGAGGCGAAGCTGCCGGTGTCCTTCCCCCTGGAGGCGGGCGAGGCGCTGCCGATCATCAGCGGGAGCGGGCTGCTGACAGCCCGCTATGTCCATGCCATCGCCCGTGGCACGTCGATGGCCACCCAGTTCGAGTCCGCGTTCGCGCTGTTCCTGGAGGCCACCCGGGCGGAGGCGAGTTCGCTCGACGCCCGTACGCACGCCGAACGGCGCATCCCCGCCGAGGAAGCCGTCGCCAGGCGCCTGCGCGAGCTGGTGAAGGGCAGCGAGTGGATGACGGACGAGGGTCGCGCCCGTCTGGACGAGCACAAGCCGCGTGTCCAGGACGCGGTATCCGTGCGCGCCACGCCGCACATCGTCGGCACCCTGTGGCAGACGCTGGACGAGGCACGCCAGATCGTCGAGCGTGAGGCGAACGCCTCCACCTCCAACCCGCTGCTCTTCCCCCATGGCGGGGGCAGCGGCTACGAGTTCGTGATGGGCGGCAACTGGGACGGCGCCCAGATCGGGCACGCCCTGGACACCCTCAACGCGCAGATCACCGACCTGGCCGTGCTCTCCCACGAGCTGTCCGCGCGGCTGCTGTCCCCGAAGTGGAGCTACGGGCTGCCCGCCAACCTCGCCTCACCGCCGGTGGGTCTCAACTCCGGGATGGTCCAGGTGCAGACCGTGGCGGCGGCGCTCATTCCCGAGATGCAGACCCGAGCCATGCCGTCAGGTGTGCTCTCCCGGCCCGAGAAGGACGGCCAGGAGGACCACAACACCATGGCGATGGCCTCGGCCCGCAATCTGCACGCGAATCTGGACCGGTTCGAGACGGTCCTGGCCGTTCAGCTGCTGATGAGCGCTCAGGGCATCGACCTGATCCGGTCCGACATGGACGGACTGCCGCTCGGGCAGGGAACCGAGCGCATCCACTCGGCCGTCCGGGCGGTGATCCCCCGGCTGACCGACGACCGTCATATGACTCCCGACCTGGAGGAGATGACCAGCCTGGTGCGCGCGGACGCACTCCTGAGTGTGGGCTGACACGCCCATGGATGCCCGTGCCGGGCGGCGGCCGTCCGCCGCCCGGCACGAGCATCACTCACCTCAGGCCGCTCTCGGACTCAACGGGGCAGTGTGGTGGCGTTCTCGAGGAACGGCATGCTGGGTACGAAGAAGTACTCGCCGCCCCGCATGGTCACCGACTCCGCGATGCTCGCCGAGAACGTGGCGCCAGGCACTCCGTACTTCCTGGGCCAGCGAGGCTCGGTGGCGGACTTGCCCTGGCCGACGACCGGGTCCTGGCCCGTCTTGGGTTCGCCCGCCTTCTCGCCGACGACGAAGTCGACGTTGTTGCACCAGCTCTCCTGCATGAACTCGAACTGGTCGAGGATGTTCCGCTGGGCGCACAGGAACAGCAGCCCCACCTTCTTCTCGCCCGTGCCGGTCTTCTGCTCGTAACTGATGGCGCGGCGGGTGATCCGGCGGAGCCGCTCCTTCTCCAGAGGATTTCCGAACCGCCAGCCGGTGTCGCCACGGGGATTGGTCTTACGGGTGTGCGACTGGAACGGGCACAGCGCGCCCTTCTTGTCGTGCAGGTAGTCGAAGTCATTGGGGATCGGGTCGTCGACTCCGTGCGCGTTCGCCGGTTCGCTCACCGGCATGCCGTTGCGGAAGCGGCCGACCATGTACGCACCGGCGAGTTCGAGGTCGCCCTCGTGGGTCTTGTTGCGGCCCTCCTCCTTGGCGATCTGCTCCGCCAGCCGGAGGCGTTGCTGGTTAAAGCGGGCGAGGTCCTGCTCCAGCTTGCGGTAGACGACGTACGTGCCGAAGCCGGTCATCCCGTCGCCCGCGAGGTCGAACGGTCCCTCCTTCGGGGCCACCGGGTCCTTGGCCAGGATGAGCTTGAGCGGAGCGGCCGGGTCCCATCTGCTGGTCCCCTCCTTCTCCTTGGCCTTCTTGATGTCCTTGGTGAGGAAGAGTGGCTCGCTGACGCCGTCGGCGAAGCCGAAGTGCTCGCGCACCGGGCCGTCGGGTCGGAGCCGGAGCACCTTCCCGATCTCCTCGTGCGCGACCTTTCCGCACGGGTCGAGGCCCGTCTCCACGCTTTCGCGGATCGTCTTCGCCATGGCCTCCGCGACTTTGGGACTGTCGTCGGCGATGATGACCAGCGCGTGCAGGTCCTCCTGGAACCCCTTCTCCCACGCCTTCGCGGGCGGGTCACCGAGCTTCTTGCGGATGTCCTCGTCTCTCGTACCGGCCTTGAAGGAAACGTCGGCGGACTGCATCTGGTAGCCGAGGATCTTGTAGCCCTGGTAGGACAGCATCAGGCCGATGAAGGGCGGGCTGGGGTTCGCGGCCAGTTCGAGGCTCAGATACGCCTCAGGGTCCGGCTGCTGGCGCGCGGCGGCGAAGATGCTGGCACGCGTGGCGGACTGGTCCCACTGGGTCTTGGCCGAGGTCACCTTGCCGCTCATGGCCTTCAGCCAGTTCCTGCCCGCCTCCGCTTTCCCCTGGTGGAACCGGATGAAGAGATGGCGACTGTGGTCCCGTCCGTGGCTCTTGAGGATGTTGCCCTGTAGCTCCCGCAGGAACTTGTCTTCCTCGGGGCTGAACTCTCCGCCCCGTTCCTCGGGTCCGATCCCGGTTTCCTTGTGGAAGTCGATCGGGGCGAGTTGCGTGGTCACGCGGCCTCCCTGGCTGTTCGAGATGGGTTGGCGTAGCGCCACCATCTTTCGCCACCCGATCGAGCGATCGACGCTTCACACGTTCGAATTCACTCGACCGCGAGGTCGAGCCACTCGCACGGCTCCCTAGCAGAGAGTTAATACGCCCGGGAAAGTGCACGAAAAGCGGGTCGCGAAACTCCCCTTACCGCACTCCCGACTCGCCGAAAATGCGCGGAAACGTTTCTTGCCGCCACTCGATACGAATATGCGGAAACCTCTCTGACATGCGGTTTCGGCACTGTCACGCGCTCTCCCATTCCCCTGCTAGAGCGCAGCCGAGGACACCGTGAAAACCTGACCGGAGTGCGAGGTTCGCGATGCCACATTCATCTCTGCTGCCCGAAGAGAATCCCCACGACGAAATTCCGGAGACGAGTCCGGTAGGGCGGCGCGTCCTGCTGGCCGGAGCGCTGTCCGTCACGGCCTCCGGGCTGCTTATCGGAGCCGTACCCCAGGCAGCCGCCGCCAGGTCGTTCGAACCCGTCGACGCCGACGGGCCGCAAGCCCTCCTGGGGCGGCGCTGGGTCCACCTGAAGCTGGACGAGAACGGGCGGGGCGCACCCGTACGCGTACCCCTGCGCGTCTCCGGGTCCGCGAGGGCCGAGGCGGCCGAGATCCGGGTCACCAGCACCACCGGGCTCACCCGGATCGGCACCGAAAGGGACAAGCCCGAGGACGGCGGGGTCACCCTGCGCGCCACCCCGGGCAGCCCGACTGAGCTCTGGGTCACCCCACACAAGCTCGGCTCCCCCGGGGTACCCGCCGACCGGCTGGAGATCCGCACCCGCCAGGCCACCACGATGGTGGACGTCTGGATCGAACCGGCCGGGGGACGCTGGCTCGGCGCGGCCCGCGACCACCAGCTCCTGGACCTGGAGATCGTCGCCGTACACGCCGCACTGGTCCGCGAGGGCGACGGCGTCGAGGTCATCATGTGGTCCCCGTCCCGCGAGATGGACGCGGCCGGCAACCCGATCCCGCACCCCGACCGGCCGGACAAGTGGGTGTGGAAGCCGTTCCACATGGGCGCCCTCGAAGCCCGCGCTCTCGACATCGACACCCTGAAGACCCGCAAACGGCCCATGACCGGCGACGACCTGACACCGAAGAACATCTTCTGCGGAGGCCACGCCCACCTGCCGGACGGAAGACTCCTCGTCGCCGGAGGGCACGTCGATCCGAGCCACCAGGGCCTCGAAGACGGCCAGGGCGTGCACCTGTACGACGCCAATGGCGCGAACGGCTGGAGCAAGGGCCCCCAGATGGGCGTCAACCGCTGGTACCCGACCGTCACGACGATGCCCGACGGCCGGATGCTGATCGCCGGCGGAAACCGCACGAACCCCGCCCGCAGGAAGTCCAAGGACAACGCACGGGACGGCTACTGGAACAGCTTCAACAACAACTACCAGGTCTACGACCCCGCGAGCGGCAGCCTGACCCCCCTGGCCCAGGCCAATGAGCTGATCGACCCCACGCTGCTCAAGCAGGACGAACGACTGGCCACCTACCCCAACATCTTCGTCCTCCCCGGCAGGACGACGGCGTCGTTGCCGGTGGTCGCCGTGGTCGAGAGCAACCGTGCCTGGCTCTACCAGTACGACGAGACCATGGACGACACCGTGCTGGTCCCGGAGCGCGTCGTCTACCCCATGCGCGGGAAGGGCTCCCGCAGCTATCCCACCTACGGCTCGAATGTCCTGCTCCCCCTGCGGCCGGGGGCGCCCCGGCACCGGATTCTGGTGGTCGGCGGCCAGCACGAGGAGCAGACGGACCATCGCCTCCTCACCTTCGAGCAGAAGAGCACGGCGACCGCGGAGGTCCTGGACATCGATGTGCACCAGCCCCTGGGCCGCCAGAAGGGCTGGCGGCGGGTCGGCGGTATGAGCCATCCTCGGCAGCTGTGCGACTCGACGCTCATGGCCGACGGCACCGTGCTGGTGAGCGGAGGGTCCGAGGAGGGCTGGGGCGACATGAACCGGCTCCCGGTCCTCGACTCCGAGATCTTCGACCCGGACACCGAGACGTTCAGGCCCGCCGCATCCGCGCTCACTGAACGGCGCTACCACTCGACGGCGCTGCTCCAGCCCGACGGGACCGTGCTCAAGGCCGGCAGCACAGGCGGGTTCGCCGGCGACCCCGACACCGGGGAGTCCCTGGTCGACGAGCACACCACCGCCGAGCGCTACTACCCGCCGTACCTCTGGCGCGGCCCCCGCCCCACCATCACCGCGGTGGCCGACGCCGACACCCCATGGTTCACCCTCGGCTACAACCAGACGATCGGCCTCCAGGTCAGAGGCCCCGGTCTCGACGCCCGGTCCAGGGTGGCGCTCATCCGGTTCGGTTCGACCACCCACGGCAACAACATGGACCAGCGCTACGTGTGGCTGCGCACCCTGGCACAGGACCCCGACGCGTACGAGCGCTGGACCATCCAGTTCCGTACCCCTGAGACCCCCGCGGTGGCCCCACTCGGCAACTACATGCTCGTCGTGGTCGACAGCAACGGCGTCCCGTCTCCAGCACGCTTCGTCCAACTGGCGCACGGCGGCACGCAGTAGCCTCGCGCCGCAGGGCGGCCCCTGGCACCGCACGCGCCCCACGCGCCCCACGCGCCCTCTGTGACCCTCGCGTAAGCACCAAGTCCCTCGCAAACTCGCCCGCGCCGCAGGACACTTGAGTGTGCGACAGGACTCTCAGAGGGGGCGCGCTATGCGGGACAGCCATCGGAGCGAGGCCGAGCGGCTGTTGGTACGGGCGGTGGAGGAGGAGGTACGGCGCTCGGGCGGACAGGTCGACGGGCAGGCGCTGCTGGTCCGGGCCCGCGGGGCGCTGGACTCGATCGGGCGGGCCGCGGGTGAGGAGTACGAGGCGTACACGCGGGCCGTGGACGAGGGCGCTGCGACGGCGCGGTCGTTCGGTGAGCGGCTGGCCGCTGAGCGCGGGACGGCGCTGTCGGTGACGGCGGTCGCGGCCGCGGCGGCGGTCGTCGCGGATGTGGTGCTCGGTACGGGCGCGGGGACCGCGCTCGGTGCCGGGGCCGTCGTGGCGACGGCGGGCGCGCTGGCGGCCGTGGGCCGGGTGGCCGCGGTGCACTGGCCCGCCGCGCATCGGCGGGCCGCGGCGCTGAGTCAGCCCGGCGGGCCCGAGCAGTTGAGGCTCCAGTGGCTCACGGCGCTTGAGGTGCGGGGCATCCGGCCGTTCCTCGACCAGCAGCGGGTGGTGGCCGCGGCGACGGGCTCCGGCGCCAAGCGTCCCCAGCGGCGTACGGACAAGAGCGCGGCGGCCCGGCGGCGGAACGTCCTGGAGAAGTCGTTCGGGCAACTCCCGGAGCCGAGCGGCCCGTTCGCCGGGCGGCGGCAGGAGATGGCGCGGATCGCGCAGTGGGTGCACGCGGCGCGGGCGTCCACCCAGACCCGGGCGACGGTGGTGGTGCTGCACGGGGCGCCGGGATCAGGGCGTACGGCGCTGGCGGTGCGGGCGGCGCGGGAGCTGCGGGACCAGTTCCGGGGTGCCTGTGTGGTGGATATGCGCGGCGGTGACCAGGCGGAGCGGCCACGCTCCACGCGGGACACGCTGCTGCATCTGCTGAACCGGCTCGGTGCGCCGCGCGAGCAGTTGCTGTTCCGGGACCGCTCGTCGAAGGATCAGCAGCTGAAGCGGCTGGTCGAGCTCTACCACCAGCACCTGACGGGCCTGCCGGTGATCGTCGTACTGGATGACGTGAGCGACGCGGCGCAGGTGCGGGCGCTGGTGCCGGAGCGGTCGGACAGCCTGATCCTGGTGACGGCGGCGGAGGCACTGGAGCTGCCGGACGACCTTCCGGCGTGGGTGCACCAGCTGCCGGTCGAGCCGCTGGACTCGGCGGGCGCCGAAGAGCTGCTGCGGGAGGTCGCCCAAGACCCGAGCGGCCCGTATGACGCCGAAGCGTGCGACGAGGTACGGGAGTTGTGCGGCGGGCTGCCGCTGGCGCTGCGCGCGGCGGGGTCCTCACTCGGGCCCCGTACGCCCCGGCAGCTGGCCGGTGATCTGGCGGCGTACGGTCCGGTGGACCCGGTCGAGCGGGTGCTGTGGCTGCGCTACACCGACCAGAGTGAGGCGGCACGGCGGCTGCTCAGGCGGCTCGCGCTGGCGGGCCGGGCCTCGCTGGGGGCGCCCGCGGCCGGGGCGCTGCTGGCCGCGGATGAGGGGGAGGCGGGGCGGCTGCTGTCGGCGCTGGCCGCGGCCGGTCTCGTGATGCCGGTCCAAGGCCACCGCTACCGGCTGCATGACACGGTCCGTGCCTTCGTCCAGGCCCGCCTGCGGGATGAGGAGGACCCCCAGGAACGTACCGCCGCGCAGGAACGCCTGATCGCCCACTACGCGGAGCTCGCGGACTCGGTGATCCGGCTGGTCGACGGCAAGACCTCGACCCGCGCCGACCAGGTGGGCCCGCACGGCTTCACCTCGCTGGACGCGGCGCTGCGCTGGCTGGACGACGAGTCCAGCTTCATCACGGCGGCGCTGCGGCAGGCAGAGGGGGTGCGGCAGCAGACCGTACTGGATCTGCTGGGCGCGCTGTGTGACTACTGCCTGCTGCGCGGCGACCTGTACCGGCTCGGCGAGCTCAGCGAGCTGTCGCAGGCCGTCGGCGAGGGGCTGCTCGGCCGGTCCGTGCAGTGGCGTACGGGCATCGCGGCCCGGCAGCTCGGCGAACTGGACAAGGCGCGGACGTCACTGGCGTCGGTGGTGGACCTGTACTTCGAGGCGCACCACGAGGCGGGGGCGGCCCGCGCGCTGTGCTCGCTGGGGATCACGCTGCACCACCAGGGGCAGTTGTCGCAGGCCGCGGCGAAGCTGAGTGAGGCGCTGGACCTCCAGGCGGCGGAGGAGCTGGCCGGGGACCGGGCGTGGACGCTGCACGCGCTGGGCGCGGTCGAACGCGACCGGGGGCAGGTGGCCGAGGCGCTGAGCCTGCTGGAGAACGCGCTGGTGCTGCACCGCGAGAGCGAGTCGGTACACGGCCAGGCGTGGGCGCACTTCCAGCTCGGGCAGGTGTGCCTGCGGATGGACGACGTACGGCGGGCGGAGGGCGAGCTGCGGCACGCCCTGGAGCTGTACGGGCGGACCCATGACGCCCGGGGCGAGGCGTGGGCGGGGACGCAGCTGGCGCGGGCCCGGCTGGTCGCGGGTGATCCGGGTCCCGCGGCGGACGGGCTGCGGCAGGCGCTGACCCGGCACCGGGACAACGAGGACGCGCGCGGCGAGGCGTGGACCCACTACTACCTGGGCCAGGCCCTGGAGGAGACCGGCGTCCTGGACCACGCGGTACGGGCGCTGGAGCGGGCCCGGACGATGTTCTCGCGGATGCGGGACGTCTACGGTCTGGCCTGCGCCCGGCACCACTCGGGCCGGGTGACCCGGGACCAGAGCGCCGCCCGTACGGGCTCGCTGCGCAACTCCGGGTTCGCCCGGCAGCTCCTGGTCGACGCCCGCGCCGACTTCCAGCGCGTCGGCGTCGCGCACGGCGAGGCGTGGACGTGCCTGGAGCTGGCCGTGGTGGACGCCGGGAACAACCGCTCGCAGCAGGCGCTGACGCTGTGCGACGAGGCGGTGGCGCTGTTCGCCGGGTACGGCGACCGGCGCGGTGAGGACTGGGCCCGGTTCCTGCGCTGCACGCTGCTGCCGTACGCGTCGCCGGGCGGGTCCGAGGTCGGCACGGCCGTCGCGCAGGAGGAGCTCTCCCGGCTCGCCAAGGCCGCGCACGCCGCGCGCGACACCAAGCTGACCTCGCACCTGGCCACGTACCGGCTGGTCCTGGAGCGCGGCATCGACCTGCCCGCGGGATGGCAGGCCTGGCGGCTCGGGCTGGTGCCGGACCGGCACGCCCGCGAGGTCATGGGCGTACGGACCGGGGGCCCGGTGCGCGCGAGGTGAGCGGCGCGCGCGGTCGCCGGGCGCTGGGTGGCCGGCGCTGGGTGGCCGGCGCTGGGGGTGGCCGGGCGCTGGGTGAGCGGGCGCTCACCCAGCGCGTCAGCCCTGCCGCGGCTCGGCGGCGGCGCCCTTCGCGGGCTGGTCGTCACCAGACGCGGACGGAGAGCCGGACGCGGAACCGGACGCGGCGGGGGTCTCCTCGAAGGAGACCCTGCCCATGTGGCGGCTCATCGACTTCATCAGCAGCCACACGCCGCCCGCGAGCGCCGCGAAGACGACAAAGCCGAGGACGCCCGGGGTCACCTTGTTCTTGTCGAACTCCTCGGCGAGTGGGACAAGCTGCGTAAGTGCCAGATTTACGTTCACGCTAGGCATTGTCGCGGATGCCCGCGAAGAGGTCGTCCTCGGGGAGGGAAGTGTCCACGAGCGACTTCGCGAGCTCGTACTCTTCCGTCGGCCAGACCTTCTTCTGGAGGTCCATCGGCACCCGGAACCATCCGCCGTCGGGGTCGATCTGGGTGGCGTGCGCGATCAGCGCCTTGTCGCGGACCTCGAAGAAGTCGCTGCACGGCACATGCGTCGTCAGGGTGCGCTCGACGCGCTCGAACTCGTCCCAGCGCTTGAGCCAGTCCCCGTACGGCGACTCCATACCCTCGTCCAGGAGCGCCTTGTGCAGGGCCTCGGTGCGCGGGCGGTTGAAGCCCTGGTTGTAGTAGAGCTTCTGCGGCTGGAACACCGGGCCGAACTCCGACTCGGGGTACTTCTCGGCGTCCGCCGCGCCGTCGAAGGCCACCATCGTGATCTCGTGGGTCATGATGTGGTCGGGGTGCGGGTAGCCGCCGTTCTCGTCGTACGTCGTGATGACCTGCGGCCGGAAGTCACGGATCAGCCGGACCAGCGCGCCCGCCGCCTTGTCGACGTCCTCCAGGGCGAAGCATCCCTCGGGCAGCGGCGGCAGCGGGTCGCCCTCGGGCAGCCCGGAGTCGACGAAGCCGAGCCACTCCTGCTTGACGCCGAGGATCTCGCGCGCCTCGTCCATCTCCTTGGCGCGGACCTCGTGGATGTTCTCCTCGATATAGGCGTCCCCCTGGAGCTTGGGGTTGAGGATGGAGCCACGCTCACCGCCCGTGCAGGTGGCGACCAGCACGTCCACCCCCTCGGACACGTACTTGGCCATGGTGGCCGCACCCTTGCTCGACTCGTCGTCGGGGTGGGCGTGTACGGCCATCAGTCGCAGCTGCTCAGTCAAGACTCGATCCTCGTATATCGGGCGCCTCGAGTGTGCCCCTCGGTGATTCGGCGCGTTTGGGCGACTCTTATAGTGACCGTAGTCAGGGGCGGATAATTCCCCTGAAGCCCCACCGGAGAGGAACGATCATGAGCGCCGTGCCTGATGGCCGTTACGGGCGCTCGGCCGAAGCCCGCGTCGACCGCAAGCTCAAGATCGTGGGCGCCGCGCTGGGGGTCCTGTTGCTCGGGTTCGTCGGCTGGATCGGGTACCACTACGTCTCGGCCGCCAACGCCTTCAGCGGCGAGATGATCACGTTCAAGGTGCTCTCGGAGGACGAGGTCCAGGCCCGCCTGGAGATCCGCAAGGACCCCGAGACGCCGGGCGTGTGCACCCTGCGCGCGATCGCCGAGAGCGGCGCCGAGGTCGGCCGTAAGGACTTCTCGGTCGACGACCGTGCGTCTCTGGTGGTCGCGGACCTCACCATGCGCACGACCGACGAGGCGACCAGCGTCGAGCTCGTCGCGTGTAACGCCGTCTGACCTGCGTTAACGCGAAAGCAGCGGCTTACCTCCTCCCCCTTTTGCACCGGAATTGTTAGGCTCGTGGTTTCGCCCACCCGTGAGGGAACATCCTTGGGGGTAGGGCGATGCTTGTATTTCCCAGTACCGACGAGGAGCACCTGTGACCCAGACCAGCGACAACGTCACCTGGCTGACCCAGGAGGCGTACAACCAGCTCAAGGCCGAGCTGGAGTATCTGTCTGGTCCTGCTCGCACCGAGATCGCCACGAAGATCGCGGAGGCGCGCGAGGAGGGCGACCTGCGGGAGAACGGCGGGTACCACGCGGCCAAAGAGGAGCAGGGCAAGCAGGAGCTCCGTGTGCGCCAGCTCACACAGATGCTCGAGCATGCCAAGGTAGGCCAGGCACCGGCGGCCGATGGCACGGTCGCCCCCGGCATGGTCGTGACGATCGCCTTCGACGGCGACGAGGACGACACCACGCAGTTTCTGCTGGCCTCCCGTGAGTACGCGTCCGAGGACATCGCGACCTACTCGCCGCAGTCCCCGCTCGGCTCGGGTGTGAACGGCCAGAAGGTCGGCTCGACCGCCGAGTACGAACTGCCGAACGGCAAGATGGCCTCGGTGAAGATCCTCGACGCCAAGCCGTATCAGGGCTGAGGCGCGCAGCGCACGACATGAAGGGGCCCCAGCCGTTCCCGGCCGGGGGCCCCTTCATGTCTGGTCGTGCCGCGTCAGGCTGTGGCGTTGCGGTACTTACGGACCGCCAGAGTCCGGAAGATCACGATGATGGCGACCGAGTAGAGCACCGAGGCGATGACCGGGTGCTCCATCGGCCAGGCGCCGGAGTCTGAGACACCGGGGTTGCCGAAGAGCTCCCGGCAGGCCTGGACCGTGGCGCTGAAGGGGTTCCAGTCGGCGACATGGCGCAGCCAGGGGGTCATCTTGCTGGAGTCCACGAAGGCGTTCGAGACGAAGGTGACCGGGAACAGCCAGATCAGTCCGCCTGAGGTCGCCGCCTCCGGGGTACGGACCGAGAGGCCGATCAGTGCGCCGACCCAGGTGAAGGCGTATCCCAGCAGGAGCAGCAGCCCGAAGGCGGCGAGCACCTCCACGATGCTGGTGTGGGTGCGCCAGCCGACGAGCAGGGCGACCAGGGCCAGGACGAACAGGGTCAGCGCCGTCTGCACCAGGTCAGCGAGGGTGCGGCCGGTCAGGACCGCGCCACGCGCCATGGGCAGCGACCGGAAGCGGTCGATCAGGCCCTTGTGCATGTCGTCGGCGATGCCCGCACCGGCACCGGCGGTGGCGAAGGTGACGGTCTGGGCGAAGATGCCCGCCATCAGGAACTCCTTGTACACGCCGGGGTCGGTGGTGCCGCCGATGTTCATCGAGCCACCGAACACGTACGTGAACAGGATGACGAACATGACCGGCTGGATGAGCCCGAAGATGACCATCTCGGGGATGCGGCTCATGCGAATCAGATTGCGCTTGGCGACGACGAGCGAGTCCCGGACCGACTGGCTGACTCCGCCGCTGGCCACGGGGGTCCGGGGCTTCACGGCTTCGGTTACGGCACTCACTTGGCCTCCTCCTTCGTCTTCTTGCCCGGCCGGGGCTTCGCGTCCTGGACGAGCCCGCCCGCCTCGGTGTCTTCCTCCGCCGTCTCGGCCGTGTGGCCGGTGAGCGAGATGAAGACGTCGTCGAGGGTCGGGCGGCGCAGTCCGATGTCGTCTATCTCGATGCCGCGGGCGTCCAGCTCCCGGATCACCTCGGCCAGCAGCTTGGCGCCACCGGTGACCGGAACGGTCAGCTTGCGGGTGTGCTCCTCGACGGTGGTGGCGCCCTTGCCGAAGCCGCGCAGCACCTCGTCGGCGGGCGCGATCTGCTCGCGCTCGTGCACGACGACCTCGACGCGTTCGCCGCCCGTCTGGGACTTGAGCTGGTCGGATGTGCCGCGGGCGATGACCCGGCCGTGGTCGATGACGCAGATGTCGTGCGCCAGGTGGTCGGCCTCTTCGAGGTACTGGGTGGTCAGCAGCAGGGTCGTACCGCCGCCGACCAGCTCCCGGATGACGTCCCACAGCGCCTGGCGGTTGCGGGGGTCGAGTCCGGTGGTCGGCTCGTCCATGAACATCACCGGTGGTGAGACCACGAGGGCGGCCGCGAGGTCGAGCCTGCGGCGCATACCGCCCGAGTACGTCTTGGAGGGGCGGTCGGCGGCGTCCGCGAGGTTGAACCGGTCCAGCAGCTCCCCCGCCCGCTTCTTCGCGTCCCGTGCGCTCATCTGGTAGAGCTGGCCGACCATCTGAAGGTTCTCGCGGCCGGTCAGGTACTCGTCGACGGCGGCGAATTGGCCGGACAGGCCGATGGAGTGCCGTACTTCGTTGGGGTGCTTGAGGACGTCGATGCCCGCCACGACCGCCTTGCCGCTGTCCGGCGTGAGCAGCGTCGTGAGGCAGCGCACCGTGGTGGTCTTACCGGCACCGTTCGGCCCGAGGAGGCCGAGAACCGTGCCTTCGGGGACATCGATATCGACGCCGTCCAGAGCCTTTACGTCGCCGAAGTGCTTGACCAGCCCTTCGGCGTAGATGGCGCCTGGCATGTGAGTTCTCCCAGTGTTTCGGGTGAGTCTGCGTAGATCCTAGGTGTGACGGACGTGCTCCGCCTGGTGGAACAGCGACACCCACCCAGCCTAACGCGATACATCGCGTCATGCCGGGTAGTTGCGCAGGTCGCGTCGGGTGGTCTCGCGTCAGGTCATGACCGTGTAGCCCGCCTCCCGCAGCGCCGCGCTCACCTCGGCGCAGTGCTCCGGCCCCTTCGTCTCCAGATGCAACTCCACCTCCGCCTCGGTGAGCCCAAGCCGTGGGTCGGTGCGTACGTGGCTCACGTCCAACACATTGGCATCCACCACTGACAACGCCCCCAGGAGCGTGGCCAGCACCCCCGGCCGGTCGGTAAGACGCAGCCGCAGGGACAGATACCTGCCCGCCGCCGCCATGCCGTGCCGCAGAATCCGCTGCATCAACAGCGGATCGACATTGCCACCCGACAGCACCGCGACCACCGGACCCTCGAAGGACTCCGGCTCGCCGAGCAGCGCCGCCACGGGACTCGCGCCCGCTGGTTCGACCACCAGCTTGGCCCGCTCCAGGCAGAGCAACAGCGCGCTGGAGAGCGCGTCCTCGGAGACCGTACGGACTTCGTCCACCAGTCCGCCAATGATTTTGAACGGAACGTCGCCGGGACGGCCGACCTTGATGCCGTCCGCCATCGTCACCGGGTTCTCGATCGCCACCGGGCGCCCGGCCGCCAGCGACGGCGGATAGGCGGCCGCGCCCGCCGCCTGCACCCCGACCACCCGCACATCGGGGCGGAGCGCCTTGACCGCCACCGCGATCCCGGCCGCGAGACCGCCGCCGCCGATGCCGACCACGACCGTGCGCACCTCGGGGCACTGCTCCAGGATCTCCAGGCCGACCGTGCCCTGGCCCGCGATGATGTCGGCGTGGTCGAAGGGGTGGATGAACACGGCGCCGGTCTTACGGGCGTACTCCTCGGCCGCGGCCAGCGTCTCGTCAACGACGTGCCCGTGCAGCCGCACTTCCGCGCCGTAGTCGCGGGTGGCCGCGATCTTCGGCAGCGGGGCCCCGGCGGGCATGAAGACCGTGGACCGTACGCCGAGCAGCGAGGAGGCCAGCGCGACGCCCTGGGCGTGGTTGCCCGCGCTCGCCGCGACCACCCCGGCCGCGCGCTGCTCCGGGCTCAGAGCGGCGATCCGCACATAGGCGCCACGCAGCTTGAAGGAGCCCGTGCGCTGGAGGTTCTCGCACTTGAAGTGGACCGGGGAGCCCACCAGTTGGGTCAGGTGCCGACTGCCTTCCATGGCGGTCACCCGCGCGACCCCGGAGAGCATCTTCTGCGCCTCGCGCACATCGTCGAGGGTCACCGCCTGAACGGGACTGGGGGCGGGACTCGGGGCGGCGTCCGGCGTGGCGTCCGGGGTGACGTCCGGGGTGGGAAGGGAGTCAGGCGTGCCGTAGCTCATGACGCAAGTCTGGCACCGGACGGCTCGCGTGGCGCAGGGGCCAGAAGGGAGCCCCACGGGTTTGGCCCGCGCAGGTACGGGCAAGGCGCGAGCCGCGTACTCTGTCCCCCATCCTCCGTCCTCCCGCCCCTCGCATGAAGTGAGCCCCCGGCCATGCCCACACCTTCGGACATGACGACCGCCGGCAGCCCCGGCCTCCTCGACAGCCTGCAACACGAGGTTGCCGTCTTCGCGCGCCGTGCCGAACAGACCCGGCTCGGTGGAGTCGGTCAGGTGCGCAACTCCATGGACCGCGCGGCGTATCTGCTGCTCAACCGACTCGACACCGAGGGCCCGATGGGCGTCAAGGCGCTCGCGGCCAGCATGGGGATCGACTCGTCGACGGTCACCCGGCAGGTCGCCCCGCTGGTGGAGAGCGGCCTGGTGAACCGCGCCTCGCACCCCGACGACGGCCGCGCCGTGGTCCTGCAGCTCTCGCCGCGCGGGCAGGCCAGGCTGGAGGAGGTGCGGTCCTCGCGACGTGAGCTGATGGCGCAGCTGACCGAGGACTGGGCCCCCAGCGAGCGCGAGGCGTTCTGCACGCTGCTCACCCGCTTCAACTCCGCGCTCTCGGCGCGGCAAGCGGCGGCGTCGACATCGGACGAGCCGTCGTCGGACGCGCCAACGCCGGACGCGTCAACGCCGGACGGGTCGACGCCGGACAGGTCGTCCTCCTAGCCCGCTCGGAGCCGGGTGGTGCCTGCCTCTTGACCTGGGGCCGCTGTCTGGCCTGATGATGAGGTTGGGCCCCGGTACGCGGTTGTCGCGGGCCCGTTGGAGGCTCGGTGCGACAGCGGCAGGCGACTCAGGACGCCCGCCGTGCCCGGGAGTTCGAGGCATTCGTCGCGGGCGCGGCAGGGCGGCTGCTGCATGCCGCGACCCTGCTGACGGCCGAGCCACCGGACGACAGCCCCCGCGCGCGGCGCCTGCTGACCGCCGCGCTGGCCCACACGTACGCCTGCTGGGACCGGCTGCGCGGCGACGACCCGTACGAACACGCCCGCCAGGAGCTGGCCACCCGCTTCGCCCGGGGCGGCTGGCACGCGGAGCTCGCCGCGTCGCTGCGGCGCCGTGGCGGCGGTACGGGGGTGCTGGCGCGGCTGAGTCCGCAGGAGCGGCTGGTCCTGGTGCTGCGGTTCTACGAGGGCGTCGCCGAGGAGCAGACCGCCGCCCAGCTCGGGCTGCCCAGAGAGCGGGTCCGCGCGCTCACCCTGCGAGGGATGTCGGCCCTGCTCAGCGGGCGGCGCTCGGGCCCGCCCGGGCCCGGGGCCGCGGTGCGGATGGCGTCATGAGCCCGCCGGACCGCAAGGAGGTCCAGATCCGGCGCATCCTGGACGGCCCGCCGCCCGCCGTACCGCCCCGGATGTACGCGGACGCGGTACGGCGCGGCGGGCGCCTGCTGCGGCGCAGACGCTGGACACGGCGGCTGGCCTGGGTGCTGTTCACCCTGGCGCTGCTGGCCCTCGTGATCTGGGCGTCGCTCGAACAACCCTGGGTGGTGCCGCCCTCGGAGACGACCCCACCCCTGACGGGCTGGTGAGCGCTCACGCGTACGCGTCAGCCGAGTCGGGTGTCAGCCGGGTTGCGCGTCAGCCGAGCGCCTGCCGCAGGTCAGCCAGCAGGTCGTCGGCGGACTCGATGCCCACCGACAGGCGGATCAGGTCGGCCGGCACCTCCAGCGCCGAACCCGCCACCGAGGCGTGCGTCATCCGCCCCGGGTGTTCGATCAGGGACTCGACGCCGCCCAGCGACTCACCCAGCGTGAAGAGCTTCGCGCGGTCGCAGACCGCGACCGCCGCCTCCTCGCCGCCGGCGACCTGGAAGGACACCATCCCGCCGAAGGCTTTCATCTGCTTGGCCGCGGTCTCGTGCCCCGGGTGCTCCGGCAGCCCGGGGTAGTGAATGCGCGTCACGCGCGCGTGGCTGCTCAGCATGTCGACGATCCGCGCCGCGTTCTCGCTGTGCCGGTCCATGCGGACCGCGAGGGTCTTGATGCCGCGCAGCACCAGCCACGCGTCGAAGGGCCCGGCCACCGCGCCCATCGCGTTCTGGTGGTAGGCCAGCTCCTCGCCCAACTCCGCGTCGCTGACAACGAGCGCGCCGCCGACGACGTCCGAGTGGCCGCCCATGTACTTGGTCGTGGAGTGCACGACGATGTCCGCGCCGAGCGCGAGCGGCTGCTGCAGGTACGGGCTGGCGAAGGTGTTGTCCACGACCAGGCGGACCCCCGCCGTGCGGGCGACGGCCGCCAGCGCGGCGATGTCCGTGATGCCGAGCAGCGGGTTGGACGGGGTCTCGACCCAGATCAGCTTCGTACGGTCGGTCAGCGCGGCCCGTACCGAGGCCGGGTCGCTGGTGTCGGCGACCGAGAAGTCGATGCCCCAGCGCGAGACGACCTTGGCGAAGAGCCGGAAGGTGCCGCCGTAGGCGTCGTTCGGGATCACGACGTGGTCGCCGGGGGTCAGCAGCGTACGCAGCAGGCAGTCCTCGGCGGCGAGCCCGGACGCGAAGGCGAGGCCGCGTCGGCCGCCCTCCAGGGCGGCGAGGTTCTCCTCCAGGGCGGTCCTGGTCGGGTTGGCGCTGCGGCTGTACTCGTATCCGCCGCGCAGCCCGCCCACGCCGTCCTGCTTGTAGGTCGAGACCTGGTAGATGGGCGGTACGACGGCGCCCGTCAGGGGGTCCGCGGTGTTGCCCGAGTGGATGGCGAGCGTCTCGAAACTCTGCCCGCTGTGGCTTTCAGTGGTGTGCCTGTCGCTCATACGCCCCGAGCGTAGTCGTGCTCGGACCCACTCGGGTTCGCCGATTGTCGTAGGCGTCTGGTTCGCTTGGGGGTATGGAGATTCTCTGGGCCCTGATGGCCGCGATGATGCTGGCGGCCGTCCTGACGATGATTCTGCGCAGGCGCGGGGCGGGCGGCATCAAGCTGGCCGCTCCCGGCGCGCCGGATGCCGCCGATCCGTCCGACTACGGCTTCGTACGCCAGGAGGAGCTGGACATCCGGATGCCGGGCCCGGACCAGGATCTGCTGGACGTACTGGACGTGGTGCAGCGCACCCAGGACTGGCGGGCCGCGTCGCAGTTGCTGGCCGGTACGGCGCGGGAGGGCGAACCGCGCTGGCAGCGCGTCCAGGCCTTCGCCGGTGCCGCGTCGCTTGAGCTGGCCGAGCGGCCGGGTGGCGGTCTGGAGAAGGCGGGCGGCCAGTGGCTGCGGAAGTGGCGGTCCGAGGCCCCGGATGACGCGGGCGGCGCGGCGGTGCACGCGGAGTTCCTGGTACAGCAGGCGTTCCGCACGACGACGCCCGGCACCGACGCGTACCGGATCATCCTGGAGGAGGCCCGCGCGGCCTGCGCCGAGGCGGCGCGGCTGGCTCCGGACGATCCCATCCCGTACATCACCGAGCTGGCGATCGCCCGGGGACTGGCCTACTCGCGCGCGGACTTCGACCAGCTCTGGCTGAGAATTCTGGACCGCGCGCCGCAGCACATGGGCGCGCATCTGGCCGCGCTGCCGTATGTGAGCGAGAAGTGGCACGGCTCGCGCGCCCAGGCCTACGAGTTCGCCGAGGCCGCGGCGGCCCGCGCCCCGCAAGGCTCACTCCTCGCCGCCCTCCCCCTCTTCGCGGTGTACGACCACCTCCCCGAGGTGAACCTGGTGCGCGGCTTCTGGGAGAGCGCGGTGGTGCGGGACGCGGTGCAGGGCGCGCAGTTCGCCGTCCACTCCGCCCGCCCGGACGACCCGATGCTGGCTCACGTACGCCACCTGCTGGTCTTCTTCCTGGTCAGCTCCGAGCGCTGGGGCGAGGCCATGGAGCAGCTGGTGGCGGTGGACGGCCATGTGGGCGCGGTCCCGTGGACCCTCTCTTCGGACCCGGCCGCCATGTACACGGTCCACCGCGCGCTGGCGGTAGCGGGCTACGAGGCGAACGGCGGCAGCCCGGCCACGCTGCCGCACTGAGCGGCCCCGAGGGGCGCGGAATCTCCGCCCCCTCGTCGGCGTTGTACGCATACCCGTGCTCACCCGCCCCCATGAGGAGACCCCATGCTGTTCGGCCGCACCCCCGTCCTCCCCACCCCGGAGGAGGCCCTGAGCGGGCGCGCCGAGCCCGCGTTCTCCGTCCCGGACCGCCACACGGTCCTGGGCAACCCCCTCGTGGGCCCCTACCCGCCGCAGCTGGAGGTGGCCGACTTCGCGCTGGGCTGCTTCTGGGGCGCCGAGCGCAAGTTCTGGCAGACCGAGGGCGTCTGGACGACGCTGGTCGGCTACCAGGGCGGCCACACCCCGAACCCGACGTACGACGAGGCCTGCTCGGGCATGACCGGCCACACGGAAGCCGTCCGCGTCGTCTTCGACCCGGCCACGGTCTCCTACACCAGCCTCCTGAAGCTCTTCTGGGAGTCCCACAACCCCACCCAGGGCTTCCGCCAGGGCAACGACGTAGGCACCCAGTACCGCTCAGCGATCTACACCCACACCCCCGAACAGGCCACGGCGGCAGCCGCCTCCCGCGACGCCTACCAGCAGGTCCTGACCGCCTCCGGCCACGGCACGATCACCACGGAGATCCTCCCCGCGGAGGGCCGCCCCTTCTACCCGGCCGAGGCCTACCACCAGCAGTACCTGGACAAAAACCCGGGCGGCTACTGCGGCATCGGCGGCACGGGCGTCAAGCTGACCACCCCGTTCGAGACGAACTGGGGTGCCTCCTGCCCGACTGGCGTCGCACCCGCGCCGGAGGGATGAAGCCGCGAGCGCCCTTCCTCACTCGTTTGAGCGGAGGGAGAGTACTCCTGGTCGATACGCTGACGCATGGGACCAGAATCACGCCCATGGGAGTAACCATGACCACCTCCGCCGCCGGGCAGTCGCTCATCCCCCAGCCTCCTGCCACGGTTGCCGCGCTGCGGCAGGCCATCCGTCAGATCGCGCCTGCCGCGCTACCGGCCTTCACCCGGGAGTTGGACCAGGCGGCCGACCAGTCACGGCAGGGCTCCGATCTGGCACCGCTCCAGCGGTTTATCGCCCAGTGGGCCGTCTACGTGCACATCCAGCGACAGCCAGACCTGGCAGCAGACCTCCGCCGCTGGGAAGACACCGCCGAGGCGGGTGACGCTGCCGAGGCACGGCGGGCCGCCTCTGCGATCGGTCAGATCCTGGACGAAGCGCACGCGGCCGTCGGCCTCCCGAGCCGGTGAGCACGGACGGCTGGCGTTGGGAGTACGACCCCGACCGGGATCATGTGGCGGGTGGTATCCCCCCTCGCGTCGTGACGGAAGTGGAACGTCTGGCCGACCAGCTCGTAGCCCTTGCCGGTATGGACATCGACATCAGCGACCTCGGCAATGGCCCCCGACCGGGCGGTCTGCGCCGCATGGATGCCGCTGGCGGCTGGTTCTACTTTCTGGTGGCACCACGTGACCCACTGATCATCGTTGTCCGCATCGTGCCCCCTTTCGACGCGCTGTAGCCGTAGCCTCAGTTCGCTGTCGGCGGCGCCTCCCGCTCGAAGCCGCTCCTGGTCGGCACCGTCCTGTGGCGTCTCCTAGGCGAATAGGCGAATAGGCGAATAGCGAACCACTGTCCGAAAGTCGTGCGTCACGTCGTGGTGGCCGGACATCGCCCTAGGCGAGGGGCGGGGCGGTCCGTAGCATTCTGCTCGATCCGTTGTGTGTTGGCATGCGCATGCCGTCGCAGTTGCACGAGGCACAGGTAACACCCCCCACCTCAACGCAAGCGATGGGAGACCCCATGTACGGCGGAATTCTCACGAGCGGTGCGGCCATCGGGCTGTTCGCCACGATGCTCGCGCCGCAAGGCACCCCGGTGATCACCGACCCGCCCCCCGACAAGATCGTGATCGAGATCGCGACCGTGAACGGGTCGGGATGCCGCGAGGGAACGGCCGCGATCGCCGTCTCGCCGGACAACACCGCGTTCACCGTGACGTACAGCGACTACCTCGCCCGGGTCGGCGGCAACTCCGACCCGGTCGACTTCCGGAAGAACTGCCAGCTCAACCTGATCGTGCACGTCCCGCACGGCTTCACCTACGCCGTCGCCAGCGCCGACTACCGCGGGTTCGCGTCACTTCAGCCCGGCGCCAAGAGCCAGCAGAAGGCCTCGTACTACTTCCAGGGGTCCCCGGACACGGCGACCCGAACCCACCCGTTCGCGGGGCCGTTCAACGACAGCTGGCAGGCCACCGACGAGACCGACTGGGGGCAACTGGTCTGGGCGCCCTGCGGCGTGAAGCGGAACTTCAACATCAACACGGAGCTGCGCGTCGATCCCGGTACGTCGGACCACACGAAGACCAGCTTCATGACCATGGACTCCACAGACGGTGACATCAACACCATCTACCGGCTCGCCTGGAAGGAGTGCAAGAAGGGCTAAGTCGCGCGCGTCTTCACCGTCCGTGACTGGGTACGGCGAACAATGCCCGCATGTCAGCCTCAATCTCGACCTCAGTCACAGCCTCAGTCACAGAACGTACGCGGGTAGCGGTAACCGTAGAGGGAGCGGCGGCTCGGCGTACGGCTGAGCCGCCGCTACTCGCCGTACTCGCCGCCCTCCTCGTCCTCCTCGCCGCCCTGGGCGGCGCTCTCGCCTCACCGGCCACCGCCGCCACCACCGCCACGTACGGGCCGCGCGCGGTGGCGGCTGCCGCGCCCTGTACCAGCCCCGACCCCGCCGTCTGCCTGATCCGGGAGATGACTCCCGAGGAGCGCGAGAAGGCGCGCGAGGTGCGGATTCGGTACCACGGGCTCCTCGACCAGATGAAGGAGGTGGAAGCCGAGATGCGCGCGCGGTGCCAGTCCGACGAGGAGATCGCCCGGGTGGTGGTCCGGATGCGCAACGAAGCGAAGGACATCACCCGCGCCGGGATGTCCCCGGAGGCGATCGAGGCGCTGGAACAGCGCAACATCGAGAAGTACGGCAACCCCCTGGGCCCGACGGCCGACCAGTTGTTCGCCAAGTACGGGAGCTGGGCGGCGGTCATCGAGGCCGCGGGCCGCAGCAATCCAGCCGTCGACCGCGAACTCGGCCTCGAACCGCACAGCAGTTGAGCCGATGAGTGGTTGAGTGGCGTGGTGTGGGTTCGGGACTATGAGCGGTATGACGTCGTGTGGGACTTGGAGCCGTCGTCGGGGCGTGTCTCGCCGCCCGCCACCGAGCCCGGGCGGCGACGACCGTGCCACGGGTTCGTGTCACTCCCTGGCGATCGGCAGCGGCCCCTGGCCGCCCTCTACGCCGACGCCGGGCGGCTGTGGTTCCAGTACGGGGCGCTGCGCTGGGACTGCGACGCCATGGACGTGGAGGACGTGCGCGTCCGGTGGTCCGAAGGGCCCGACGGGACCGGGCTGTTCACGGTGGACGGGCCGCGCGGCCGGGAGCTCGCCGTCGTCGGCTCCGCGGCCGCGCTGGGGCCGTTCGATCCCGCTGACGACTGGATCGACGCCCTGGAGCGCGACTTCCTGCGATGGGCGGCGGAGCGACTGTCCGATCCCGCCGGTCGGCGCGCCCTGCGCGAGCTTTACCTGCGGGGCTTCGGCTAGGAGCCGCCGCTGCCGTACGGTCGCGTGAAGATCTCCATGGCGTGGCCGTTCGGGTCCTTGAAGTACGTTCCCCGGCCGCCGTCATGCGTGTTGATCTCACCGGCACGCCGGAACCACGGATCGGCGTAGTACGGGATATCCGCCGCCTGGATACGGGCGAAGGCGGCGTCGAACTCCTCCTCCGAGATCAGGAAGGCGTAGTGCTGCGCGGCGATCGGTCCCGGACCGCTGTCGGCGTAGTCGAGGGTGACGCCGTTCTCGGCCTCGACCGGGACGAACGGCCCGTAGGGTTTGCCGACTTCGAGACCCAGCACACCGGCCAGGAACTCGGCGGACGCCTGCTTGTCGTGGGCGTAGACGATGGTGTGGTTGAGATCGATGGACATGGTGCTGCCCCCTCGGCGTATCAGGTCTGGACTGGTCTGGTCCGGTCTGTTCCAGTCCAGTACGGTCCGGTCCGGTCCGGTCCCTTACGACGCTATGCCGCGGCGCCCCTCCACACCATCGCCCTTCCGGCCTAGGACGGCCTAGGACGGGCCTAGGACCAGTCCTAGATCGTGGCCGCGTCGATCACGAAGCGGTAGCGGACATCGCTCGCCACGACCCGCTCGTACGCCTCGTTCACCTGGTCCGCGCTGATCAGCTCGATCTCCGAGCCAAGCCCGTGCGCCGCGCAGAAGTCGAGCATCTCCTGAGTCTCCGCGATGCCGCCGATCATCGACCCGGCGAGCGTCTTACGGCCGCCGATCAGCGAGCCCATGTTGAGCGAGTTCGGCTCCTCGGGCGCGCCCACGTTCACGAAGACGCCGTCCGTCTTGAGGAGCGACAGAAACGCGTCCATGTCCAGCGGCGCGGAAACCGTCGAGACGATCAGGTCGAAGGACGAGGCGAGCCGCTCGAACGTCGCCGGGTCGCTGGTCGCGTAGTAGTGGTCGGCCCCCAGCCGCAGCCCGTCGTCCTTCTTGCGCAGCGACTGGCTCAGTACGGTCACCTCGGCGCCCAGGGCGTCCGCGATCTTGACGCCCATGTGGCCGAGGCCGCCCAGGCCAAGGATCGCGACCTTCTTGCCGGGGCCCGCGTTCCAGTGCCGCAGCGGCGAGTAGAGGGTGATCCCGGCGCACAGCAGCGGCGCCGCGACGTCCAGCGCGAGGGCGTCCGGAATGCGGACGGTGTAGTTCTCGTCGACCACGATGTGCGTGGAGTACCCGCCGTAGGTCGGCTCGCCGTTCTTGTCGAGGGCGTTGTAGGTGCCGGTCATGCCCTTGACGCAGAACTGCTCCAGGCCCTGCTCGCAGTACTCACACGTACGGCAGGAGTCGACAAAGCAGCCGACGCCCACCCGGTCACCCACGGCGAACCGGGTGACCCCGGGGCCGACCTCGCTGACCAGACCGGCGATCTCGTGGCCAGGCACCATCGGGTAGATGCCCTCGCCCCAGCCGTCGCGGGCCTGATGGATGTCGGAGTGGCAGATTCCGGCGTACTTGATGTCGATCAGGACGTCGAACTCGCCGACCGGACGACGCTCGACGGTGGTGCGCTCCAGCGGAGCCTTGGCGGCGGGAGCGGCGTAGGCGGCGACGGTGCTCATGGGGATAGTTCTCCTTTGATCGCCTCAGTTGATCGCCTCAGTTCGGCGTGCCCCAGCCTGCCGCCCGGCGGCCCGGTCACCCAGCCCTCTGCTGTGCCTACGTCTGGCGTGCGTACTACTGGCGGGGTCAGGCTCACCCGCGTACGTCCATCGGCGAGGCGGGATACTGGGTCCATGGACGGTCAGTCGGCGCAGGCCCAGCTAGTCGAGTTCCTGCGCACCCGCAGGGCGCGGCTGAAGCCCGAGGACGTGGGGCTGCCCGATTACGGGCGCCGCCGCCGCGTGCCAGGGCTACGCCGCGAGGAGCTGGCGCAGCTGGCCGGGGTGTCGGTGGCGTACTACACCCGGCTGGAACAGGGCAACGGCCACAACGTGTCCGCCGAGGTGCTGGACTCGATCGCCCGCGCGCTGCGCCTGACAGACGCCGAGCACGAACATCTGACGCGGTTGGCGAAGCCGAGGCAGACCCAGAAGAAGAAGCAGCGCCACGCGGGCAGGTCCCAGCAGGTGCGGGTGCAGGTGCGGCAGCTGATCGACGCGATGGAGGGGGTTCCGGCGTACGTGATCGGGCGGCGGCTCGACGTCATCGCGTGGAACCGCATGGCGTCCGCGCTGTTCGGCGACTTCGCGGCCGTGCCGCCCGAGGAGCGGAACGTGGCGCGGCACACGTTCCTCGACCCCGCCGCGCGCGACTTCTACCTGGACTGGGAGTGCAAGGCGATCGAGGTGGTAAGCGTGCTGCGGCTGGAGGCGGGCTGCTACCCGGACGAACCGCGGCTCGCGGCGCTCGTCGGTGAACTGTCGGTGAAGAGCGAGGACTTCCGGCGGCTGTGGGCGGCGCACACCGTGCAGGAGAAGGGCCACGGGACGAAGCGGCTGCGGCATCCGCTGGTGGGAGAGCTGACCCTCGCGTACGAGACGCTGAAGCTGCCCGACTGCCACGAACACTCGCTGATCGCCTTCCACGCGGAACCCGACTCCGCGGCCCAGGAGTCGCTGCGCCTGCTGGCGAGCTGGGGCACGGACGCGGCCCAGGCACAGGCCCAGGCGCAGGTTCAGGGGACCAGGCTCAACTCGTAGCGCGTGGGTCTGCCGCGACGAACGGCCCGCTGGAGCAGACGCTCCAGCGGGCCGTTTCGCCGAGTGCCCGGCGGCTCAGACGGCGGAGCCCGCCTTCCACTTGGACCAGCTCATGTTCCAGCCGTTGAGGCCGTTGTACGGCGCGATGGTCTCGTCGCCGGTGTTCTTGACGATGACTACGTCGCCGACCATCGAGTTCTCGTAGAACCACGCACCCGGCGTGTCCGGGTCGTCGGCGCCCTGCTTGTCCGACAGGCCGATGCAGCCGTGGCTGGTGTTGACGGAACCGAAGATGGACTTCGCGCCCCAGTAGTTGCCATGGATGAAGGTTCCCGACGTGGACAGGCGCATCGCGTGCGGCACGTCCTTGATGTCGTACTCGCCCTCACCGTCGTCGTCGGTGAAGCCGACCGTCGCGCCGTTCATCCGGGTCTCCTCGAACATCTCGGAGATCACCATCTGACCCTCGTAGGTCTTGTTCTCCGGGGCGCCCGCCGAGATCGGGATGGTCTTCAGCGTCTTGCCGTCCCGGACGACCGTCATCTGCTTGGTCTTGGCGTCGACCGTGGAGACCTGGCTGCGGCCGATCTTGAAGCTGACCGTCTTCTGCTGGACGCCGAACACGCCGTCGGCGCCCTCGACGCCATCCAGCTTCAGTTTCAGGGTCACGGTGGAGTTGGCCGCCCAGTACTCCTCAGGGCGGAAGTCCAGGCGCTTGTCGTTGAACCAGTGGCCGACGACCTCCTGGCCGCTGCTGGAGGACACCGTGATCCCGGACTGCACGGCCTTCCTGTCGCTGATCGGCTTGTCGAAGTTGATCGACACCGGCATGCCCGACCCGACCGTGGAGCCGTCCTCGGGGGTGAAGTTCCCGATGAAGCTGTTGTCCGGCGAGACGGTGGTGAAGGAGGTGTTCTCGTGGGACTTACGCCCCTGGGAGTCCTCCGCCTCGGCCGTGATCTGGTACGAGGTGGCCCGCTCGAGCTGGCCGTCGGGCTGCCAGGTCTTCTTGTCGGCGGAGAGCGTGCCGGGGACTTCGGTGCCCTCGGAGGTCTTCATGGAGACGCTGGTGAGGGTGCCGTCGGACACCGCGACCTTGGTGTCGTTGTTGATGCTGGCGCCCTGGACGCCGTTCTTGGGCGTGATCTTTATTCGGGCATCGGAGGAGTCCTTGGCGGCCGCCTCGTCGGCCTGGGACTGTGACTGCGCCTGCGGCTTCTTCGCAGCATCGGAGCCCTTGTCGTCGCCGTCGCCGGTGTCGCCGCTGCAAGCAGAGAGCACCAACACGCCACCGAGCAGTGCGGACACGGCCGTGAGGCCTCTGCGCCGCTTGCTGTCCGTTATCACACGCTTCTCCATCGTTGCCGATTCCCCAAGAATGCCCGTTGGCGGGCGCTGCCGGTCCCCGAGCCGACACCTCCCGCCAACACCTACAACTCACTTACCGGTTCGTCCGGTTCCACTTCTGGCTGGGATGTGGGGTACGACACGCTGTCCGCGTGGGGGCGGACGCCGAGCCTACGCCCTGCTCTCGACGGGCTCCCCGTCGAGGTCATCGTCGTGGTCTTCGTCGAGGTCACCGTCGACGTCGTCGTCCAGGTCGCCGTCGAGGTCGTCGTTCCAGTCCGGGGCGTCCGGATCGTAGTCGACCGGCTCACTGCTCCACGAGGCCTGCGCGAGGTCCACCCCCGGCACCTCGCTGACCAGGTCGAAGGGGTCCACCAGATACGCGAGTGCCTCGGCCGAGTCTTCACGGACGGCGGAGTCGGCGTGGGCGCGTTCGGTGTCCGGCATCGCCTCGTCCTGCGCGATGCGGCCCAGCGCGGCGTCGGTCAGTTCACCGGAGTCCGTCACCTCCAGCACCAGTTCGACACGAAGTCGGACATAACGGGATGTCTCAGGAGTGCTCATATGACGGAGCGTACGGCGCTTGGCCGCCGCGACTTTCCCACGACCCGCGCCTTTCACTAGCATCGCCCCACACGGCCAAATCGCCAGTTCCGCAAGGGGGATCGATTCCGTGTCCGTAGCACGTCGTCCGTTGCTCACGTCCGCCGCAGCGGCAGCTGTGCTGGGCGCCCTGTGGTTTGTGCCATCCGCCAACGCGACGATGGAAGAGCCGCAGACAGCGCCTGGCGCGAAGTCCGCGGCCACCGGGCCCCGCCTCGCCGAAACCGGCTCCGTGGACACCACGCCGTACGTGGTCGGCGGGGCGGCGTCCCTCGCGGCGGGAGTGGGCTTGGTCGTGTACGCGGTACGCCGCGAGGCCGGTGCGGGCGGAGGGGCTTAGTCCCCCACCCCGCCCCTTCCCGCAACTGGGGGCAAGCCCCCAGACCCCGGATCGCCCTTCGGGCTCGTCCTCAAGCGTCGGACGGGCTGAAGATTTCAGCCCATCCGGGCGAAGTCCCAGCCTGGTCGGCGCTTGAGGCCATCTTTTAAGGGAAGAGTCCCTGGCCTCAGGCCAGCGGGCCCGTTACCGACTCCGCCGCCTCAAGCAGCCCCCCACCCCGTACGAACGCCTCCGCCGCCGCCAGGTCGGGCGCCAGGAAGCGGTCGGGGCCCGGCCCCTGGACGCCCGCCGCGCGCGCCGCCGCGATGACGGCCTGGGACGCCGGGGCGGGCGTGAGACCCTCCCGCAGCTCGATGCCGCGCGTCGCCGCGTACAGCTCGACCGCGACGATCCGGGTGAGGTTGTCGACCGCTGTGCGCAGCTTGCGGGCTGCGGACCAGCCCATCGAGACGTGGTCCTCCTGCATCGCCGACGACGGGATGGAGTCGGCCGAGGCCGGAACGGCCAGCCGCTTCAGCTCGCTGACCAGCGCGGCCTGGGTGTACTGGGCGATCATCAGGCCGGAGTCGACGCCCGCGTCGTCGGCGAGGAACGGCGGCAGCCCGTGCGAGCGGTTCTTGTCGAGGAGGCGGTCGGTGCGGCGTTCGGCGATCGAGCCGAGGTCCGCCACGGCGATCGCCAGGAAGTCCAGAACGTACGCGACCGGGGCGCCATGGAAGTTGCCGTTGGACTCGACGCGCCCGTCGGGCAGCACGACGGGGTTGTCGACGGCGGCGGCGAGTTCGCGGTCGGCCACTACGCGCGCGTGGGCGAGGGTGTCCCGCCCGGCGCCCGCGACCTGCGGGGCGCACCGCACCGAGTAGGCGTCCTGGACGCGCGGCGAGTCGTCCTGGTGGTGGCCGGTGAGGCCGGAGCCCGCCAGTACCTTGAGCATGTTCGCGGCGGCCGCGGCCTGCCCGGGGTGCGGGCGGATGGCGTGCAGTTCGGCGGCGAGGACCTTGTCGGTGCCGAGCAGGGCCTCCAGCGAGAGGGCGGCCGTGACGTCGGCGCTGCGGTAGATCCGTTCCAGGTCAGCGAGGGCCATCACCAGCATGCCGAGCATGCCGTCGGTGCCGTTGAGGAGGGCGAGCCCCTCCTTCTCGCGGAGTTCCACGGGCCGGATGCCGTGCTCGGCGAGCAGCTCACCGGCCGGGCGCAGGGTGCCGTCGGGGCCCTCGGCGTCGCCCTCGCCGAGCAGTGTCAGGGCGCAGTGGCTGAGCGGCGCCAGGTCGCCCGAGCAGCCGAGCGAGCCGTACTCGTGCACCGCGGGGGTGATGCCCGCGTTCAGGATGTCCGCCATGGTCTGGGCGACCTCGGGGCGTACGCCGGTGTGGCCCGAGCAGACCGTCTTGAGGCGCAGGAACATCAGCGCGCGGACGACCTCGCGCTCCACGCGCGGGCCCATTCCGGCCGCGTGGGAGCGGACGATGTTGCGCTGCAGCTGGGCGCGGAGGTCGGGGCTGATGTGCCGGGTCGCGAGCGCGCCGAAGCCGGTCGAGACGCCGTAGACGGGGTCGGGCTTGGCGGCCAGCGCGTCCACGATCTCGCGGGACGCCGCGAGGGCGGACTTGGCCTCGGCGGAGAGTTCGATCCGCGCGTTGTCGCGGGCTACCGCGACAACGTCGGCAGCGGTCGTCCCGAAGGTCCCCAGCACCACAGTTTGCATATCCATATTCAGCACCCTACGGATTGAATCGCCAGGTGTCACGAGGCGATTTTCCCGCCGTACGCGTGGCGTCCGGCGTCATCTACGGAAGCGGCGGCGCTCCGGCGATGGCGGCGGCGGTACGGGGGCGTCCGCGAGCCGTACGACCGGATCGTCCGGCCCCTCCCGCCCGGCCACCACCGGCTTCGCCGCCTGCGCCGCCTTCGCCCGGTACTGGGCCGCGTCCGCGAGGCGGAACAGCCGCCGGGCCGAACGCACCTGGCCGATCGGGTCACCGGTCGAGGCGACCCCGCAGGCCACGCCGTCGCCAGGCTCCAGTTCGGCGGCGCGTACGCAGAGCTCATCGGCGACCCGTACGACGTCGTCGGCCGTCGGGCCCACCGACACCAGGCAGAACTCGTCACCGCCGAGCCGGGCCGCGAGCGCGCCCGGGAGCATCGCGCCGCAGAGCGAGAGCACCGAGCCGAAGCGTTCGAGCAGGCGGTCGCCGACGGCGTGCCCGAGGGTGTCGTTGACCCGCTTGAGGCCGTTCAGGTCGCAGACGACCAGGGAGACCACGGTGCCGTCGGCGCGGTGCAGCTCCACGGCCTCGTCCAGCCGGGCGTCGACCGCGCGGCGGTTGGCGAGCCCGGTCAGCGCGTCCGTGAACGCCAGACGGCGGGCCTCCTCCAGCCGCTCGGTCTGGGCGATCCCGGCGGCGACGACGGCGGCCAGTACGGTGGCGAAGTCCGCGTCAGCCCGGTCGAAGACCGGCGCGCCGACCGGGCGGGCGACGTACAGCTCTCCCCAGGCGCGGCCATGCAGCACGATGGGCGCGACCACGCAGCTGCCGCGGCCGCGGCGGCGCAGGGCGGCGACCCGCTGATGGCAGTAGCCGCCGTCGCCCGCGTCGCCGGGGGCCGGGCCCTCGGCCGTCTCGACCCAGGCGTCTGGTTCGCCGCCGCCCGCCCACCGCTCGTGCAGGAACTCGGTGATCTCCGGGAACTGGTGCACCGGGTAGGCCTCGTCCTCGGGGAACTCCTCCTCCCCTGGCGCGCGCTCCCCCGCGTTGACCAGCACGCGCAGCCGGCTGCGCTCGCGCTCCCATACCGACAGCGCGGCGAAGCTGCCCGCGAGGGCGCGTCTAGCACCCTGCGCGGCGGCCGACCAGGACTCACGCGGGGTGTGCGTCGCGGCCATGGCCTGCGCCAGGGTGACCACGGCGCGCAGCCGGTCTTCCTCAGCCATTCACTTAGGTTAGGGACATTCCCCCCACTTTGGGACATTGATGGGGCGAACAGGGTGTGCGGCGGGGGCGCCGGGAGCGACAGGAGTGCTTCTACTCGCCCGGCCAGTTCGGGGTGCGCTTCTCGTTGAAGGCGGCCACGCCCTCCGCCCGGTCCCCGGAGAACGCCACCGAGCGCCACGCCGCGTCCTCGACCTCAAGCCCGGCCCGCAGATCCAGGCCCTGGCCGAGCCGCAGGGCCCGCTTGGCGGCGCGCAGGCCGACCGGCGAGTTCTTCGCGATCGTCGCCGCGAGCTCCAGCGCGCCGGTGCGGGCGTCGTCGGCGATCTGGTCCACCAGGCCCAGCTCCCTCGCCTCGTCCGCCGCCACCCGGCGCGCCGAGAACACCAGCTCGGCGGCCCGGGCCGCGCCCACCCGCCGCGGCAGCAGTTGCGTACCGCCGCCGCCGGGGATCACGCCGACGGACACCTCGGGCAGGCCGACCACGGCCGTACCGTCCGCCACGATCAGGTCGCAGGCGAGCGCCAGCTCGAAGCCACCGCCGAGTGCGAAGCCGTGCACGGCGGCGATGGTGGGCATCGGCAGGTCCAGTACGCCGGTGTAGGCGGCCCGCGCGGTCGGGCGCTGGCGCACCAGCTCCGCGTCCGAGAACGAGTTCCGCTCCTTCAGGTCGGCGCCGACGCAGAAGGCACGGTCATTGCTGGAGGTCAGGACTACGACGCGGATGTCACGGTCCTGGGCCAGCGCGTCACAGGCGGCGCCGATGGAGCGGGCCATCTCCGTCGAGACGGCGTTCATGGCCTTCGGCCGGTCGAGGACGAACTCGGCGACGTGCCCGGGCCCCTCGCCATGCCGCCGTACGGCGATGAACTCCCCGAAGCGCTGCTCCGTCATGTGCCCCTCCACGCTCTTGGTTAACGACCGTTATCCGGATCATGCCAGGGGGGTGGGGACTGAGGCCAGAGAAGTGTCCCCCACCCCGCCCCTTCCCGTAACTGGGGGCAAGCCCCCAGACCCCCGGATTGCCCTCCGGGCTTGTCCTCAAGCGCCGGACGGGCTGCATTCTCAGCCCGTCCGGCGCTTGAGGACCGGGGTCTGGGGCGGAGCCCCAGTTACGGGAAGGGGCGGGGTGGGGGAGAAATCTGTGAGCTACACCCGACGCGAGAGCATCCACGGTTCGATGACGCCCAGGCCGCGGACCGGGCGCTGCCACATCGGCTGGAGGCCGAAGCGGTACGAGGGAGGTTCCTCGCCCGCCTCCGCCGCCTTCTCGGCCTGTGCCGCCGCCTCCGCCTCGGAGACCGGCGCGTCACCCGTACGGGAGAGCTCCTCGGCGAGCGCGCTGTCGACCAGGACCGCGTCCTTGGGCGCTATCGAGGTGAGCCGACTCGCCAGGTTCACCGTCGTACCGAAGACGTCGCCCATCCGCGTGGTGACCGTCCCGAAGGCGATCCCGACCCGTAGCTCGGGCATCGTCTCGTCGCTCGCCATCGTCTCGATGAGGCGCAGCGAGATCTCCGCGGCGGTTCCCGCGTCGTCCGCCGCGAACAGGACCTCGTCGCCAAGGGTCTTGATCAGGCGCCCGCCGTGCGCGGCGACCAAATCGGCCGCGGTGGTCTCGAAGGCCTCGACCAGCTCGCCGAGTTCCTCCTCCTCCATGCGCCGTGTCAGGCGGGTGAAGCCGACGAGATCGGCGAAGCCGACCGCGAGCCTGCGGTCGACCATCTCCTCGTCGTCGGCGACCTGGACCACCCGCAGGGTCCCGGCCGCGAGCTGGCGGCGCCAGACGTAGACCAGGAACTCCTCCAGCTCGGGCAGCAGGAGTTCGACCAGCGGGTACGTGACCTCGGTGCGGGTCATGCCGGGCTCGGGGGGCTCGGTGAGGCCCTCCAGGAACGAGTCGATCTGCCAGTCGGCGAGGCGGGCCGTGGTCTGGCCGGTGGAGCGGGCCACCTGTACGGCCATCGCCTCACTCAGCAGTCCCGCCTCGACCAGACCCGCCAGGCGGCGCAGCGCGAGCACGTCCGCCTCGGTCAGCGCCTTGGCCTGGCCGATGTCGGGGAACCCCATGGCCCGCCAGAACCGCGACGCCAGCTCCATGGACACACCCGCGGTCCGGGCCGCCTGAAAGGCGGTGTAGCGGCGCTCGGCCCCCAGGATGAGCTGCTCCAGCCGGAGCGCGAGCGGGTCGTCGGCCCGCTCACCCGGCGCGTCGTCAACCTCCCGGGATGCCAGATCCCCACCCCTGGGAGCCGGATCGGTCCCCCCACCCGGGTCGGACGGGGCACCCCCGGAAGCGGGCGCGGGCGGCGGGGAGTCGTCGTGGGGCGTGCCCTCGGCGGGCTGGGAGGCGGAGGGGTGGGAGGCAGCGGCGTCGGCATGCCGGGAGGCAGGGGGTGTGCCCGTGCCGGAGCCCGTGTCGTCGACGGTCACTGCGTATTGCCCTTCCGATCTGCCACGGTCTGCTATCGACCGGGCCCCACGATACGACAGGTGTGCCCTGGCTCACGTATGCCGCTTCCGGCCTCGTCCACCAGGTGGACACCCGGGTGGCCGCCTGGTGGACACGGGCGGCCGAGCAGGCAGGAAAGCGGGCGGGAAGCGGGTGGGAAAGCGGGCGGCCAAGCAGGTGGTAAGGCGGGGGAAAGCTCAGGTCCCGGCTCCCCGTAGGTGCACCACATCCCCGGCCCCGACCGGCTCCCGTACGCCCTCCGCCGTGCCGATGATCAGGCGCCCCTCGCCGTCCACGGCCAGCGCCTCACCCGTCAGCGTCCGCCCCCCGGGCAGCTCCGCCCGCACCTGGCGGCCCAGCGTCGCGCAGCCCGCGACGTACGTCTCCTGGAGCCGGGACGCCGCCGGGTCGCCGCCCGCGTCGCGCCACGTCCCGTACCAGGTCTCCAGCTCGCGCAGGATGGCCCGCAGCAGCGGATCCCGGTGCGTCTCCTTGGCGCCCGCGAGCGCCAGCGAGCCCGCCTCCGGCACCGGCAACTCGTCGTCGCGCAGCGATACGTTGACCCCGATGCCGAGCACCACCGCGTCGTCGCCCGCGCGTTCGGCGAGGATGCCGCCGACCTTGCGCTCCTGCCCGTCGACCATCGCCAGCAGGTCGTTGGGCCACTTCAGTGACAGGTCCGTGCCGATGACCCGGGCCAGCCCCGTCGCGGTGGCCACCCCGGCGAGCAGCGGCAGCCACCCCCACCGCTCGACGGGTACCCCGGTCGGCCTCAGAAGTACGGAGAAGAACAGCCCGGAGCGCGCGGGCGCCGTCCAGCTCCGGTCCAGGCGCCCACGCCCGGCCGTCTGCTCCTCAGCGACCAGCACGGCGCCTTCAGCAGCGCCTTCGGCGGCACCCTCAGCGGCGCCTCCAGCCGTACCCTCGGCCCCAGTGGTCGCGCGCGCGGCCAGGTCGGCGTTGGTGGAGCCCGTGGTGGGCAGGACGTCGAGCGTGGTCCACAACCCGTCGGGCCTGATCAGTGCGCGGCGCAGCGCGGCCGCGTCCAGCGGGGGCCGGTCGAGGTCGGACCAGCGGTTGCCGTACGGCTCTGGTGTCGTCATGCAAGACAGCCTAGGTGTGGCAAACGCCGCACTGCCGAGCCTCGTCCGCGCCATTACGCTACGCACCAGTAGCTCAGCGTTTACCGTCCCCCTTCACACCCCCTCATCGACCCGTGACCAGGCAGGGAGCCGCATCCCGATGGCCGAGCGAGACGCCATGGCAGCAATTGACATTCACACGACCGCAGGGAAGATCGCGGATCTGCGACGCCGCATTGACGAGGCGACCCACGCCGGTTCCGCACGCGCGGTGGAAAAGCAGCACGCCAAGGGCAAACTGACGGCGCGTGAGCGGATCGGCCTGCTGCTCGACGAGGGCTCCTTCGTCGAGCTGGACGAGTTCGCCCGGCACCGCTCGACGGACTTCGGCCTGGAGCAGAACCGCCCGTACGGCGACGGCGTCGTCACCGGCTACGGCACGGTCGACGGCCGCCCGGTGGCCGTGTTCTCGCAGGACTTCACGGTCTTCGGCGGTGCGCTCGGCGAGGTGTACGGCCAGAAGATCATGAAGGTGATGGACTTCGCGCTGAAGACCGGCTGCCCGGTGGTCGGCATCAACGACTCCGGCGGCGCCCGCATCCAGGAGGGCGTCAGCGCGCTCGGTATGTACGGCGAGATCTTCCGCCGTAACACCCATGCGTCCGGGGTGATTCCGCAGATCAGCCTGGTCGTCGGGCCGTGCGCGGGCGGCGCGGTCTACTCCCCCGCGATCACCGACTTCACGGTGATGGTCGACCAGACCTCGCATATGTTCATCACCGGACCGGACGTCATCAAGACGGTCACCGGCGAGGACGTCGGCTTCGAGGACCTCGGCGGCGCCCGCACCCACAACGCCACCTCGGGCGTGGCGCACCACATGGCGGGTGACGAGAAGGACGCCATCGAGTACGTCAAGTCCCTCCTGTCGTACCTCCCGTCGAACAACCTCAGCGAGCCGCCCGCCTTCCCCGAGGAGGCCGACCTCGAAGTCTCCGCCGAGGACCTTGAGCTGGACACGCTGATCCCGGACAGCGCCAACCAGCCGTACGACATGCACACGGTCATCGAGCACGTCCTGGACGACGCGGAGTTCTTCGAGACGCAGTCCCTGTTCGCGCCGAACATCGTCACCGGCTTCGGCCGGGTCGAGGGCCGCCCGGTGGGCATCGTCGCCAACCAGCCGATGCAGTTCGCGGGCTGCCTGGACATCGACGCCTCCGAGAAGGCGGCGCGCTTCGTCCGCACCTGCGACGCCTTCAACGTGCCGGTGATCACCTTCGTCGACGTGCCGGGCTTCCTGCCCGGTGTCGACCAGGAGTACGGCGGCATCATCCGCCGCGGCGCCAAGCTGATCTACGCCTACGCCGAGGCCACCGTCCCGCTGATCACGATCATCACGCGCAAGGCCTTCGGTGGCGCGTACGACGTGATGGGCTCCAAGCACCTGGGCGCCGACCTCAACATCGCCTGGCCGACGGCCCAGATCGCGGTGATGGGCGCGCAGGGCGCGGTGAACATCCTGCACCGCCGCACCATCGCGGCCGCCCCCGAGAACGAGCTGGAGGCCGTACGCGCCCAGCTCATCCAGGAGTACGAGGACACCCTCCTCAACCCCTACACCGCCGCCGAGCGCGGCTACATCGACGCGGTGGTCATGCCCTCCGAGACCCGCCGCCAGGTGGTACGGGGCCTGCGGCAGCTCCGCACCAAGCGCGAGTCCCTCCCGCCGAAGAAGCACGGCAACATCCCCCTGTAAGGAGCCGCTGTGACGATCAAGGTCGTACGGGGCAACCCGACCCCCGAGGAGCTGGCCGCCGCACTGGCGGTGGTCAGAGCACGCGCCGCGGCCGCCGCATCGGCGGAGCCGGGCGCGCCCCGCATCGCCGACGCCTGGTCCGACCCGGCCCGGGTGGCCCGGCACCGGCTGCCCGCGCCAGGTCCGGGCAGCTGGGGCCGTACGTACTGGCCGGGCTAGGCCGGGTCCGCATAGTCCCGAACTGGCACAACCGGGTGGGGCACTTGAGTACGCGTACTCAGGTGCCCCACCCGTCGCGCGCGGCACCATCGAGGGATGCTCTGGTCCGACCCCAAGGATGACGACGGCCCGCCCAAACACCTGCGGGACACCCAGGCCATGCTGCGCCGCGCCAGCGTGGTGCTGGCCCTGGCGATGATCCTGGCGATGCTCGTACTCGGCGCACACTGAGCGCACACTGACGGGGAACTGACCGGGCACGGAGCGAGCACGGACCGGCGGCTGGTTACGCTGGACCTCATGCCTGAGCCCCGCCGCCTCATCCTCGCCTCCCAGTCGCCCGCCCGCCTCGGGCTGCTCCGCCAGGCCGGGCTCGCGCCCGAGGTCGTCGTCAGCGGGGTCGACGAGGACGCGCTGACCGCGCCCACGCCCGGCGAACTCGCCCGCGTACTGGCCGAGGCGAAGGCCTCCGTGGTGGCCGCCCGCGACGAGGCTGCGGACGCACTGGTCGTCGGCTGTGACTCGGTGCTGGAACTGGACGGCCAGGCGCTGGGCAAGCCCGCCGACGCCGAAGAGGCCACCGCCCGCTGGAAGTCCATGCGCGGCCGCGCGGGCGTGCTGCGGACCGGGCACTGCGTCATCGACACCGCGTCCGGACGGTCCGTATCCGCCACCGCGTCCACGACGGTGAACTTCGGTGAGCCGTCGGACGCGGAGGTCGCCGCCTACGTGGCGTCTGGCGAACCGCTGTACGTCGCCGGGGCCTTCACCCTGGACGGGCGCTCGGCACCGTTCATCGACTCCATCGAGGGCGACCACGGCAACGTCATCGGGATCTCCCTGCCGCTGCTGCGCCGCCTGCTCGCCGAGCTGGATGTGTCGATCACCGAGCTGTGGGCTACCACCTCCGCCGAGTAGCCGGGCACACCCGTCAGGTCGGACCCGACCAGTCGAAGGGGATGTGCTTGCTGGACTGGCCTTCCCGGCTCCACTTGAAGCCGAAGGCGTCGGCACGGTCCGCTGTCGCGCGGCCCCAGGTCGCGACCTGGCCCGGGCCGGTCTCCGAGCCCGGCAGGTTGGTCGACTGCACGCGCGCGCCCTCGGGCGTCGTCGGTCCGGTGAGAGCCGTCGCGCTGGCCTCGACCCGGCCCGGAACGGTGGCCCTCCAGCCGCCGAGGTCCTCGTCGACCTGAATGTCGATGGGGGCGAAGTCCATGCCCCGCATCTCGCCGTCGAACAACTTGTTGAACTCAGCGGGCCAGCTGCCGGCCGCACCGCCGAAGATCATCTGGAGAGCCTCGCGCTGCGCCGCGTCGGCCGTCTCGTCAAGGAAGACCGCCCCGTACGAATCGGAGTGCTCGGCCCACACGTTGCCAACGAACGAGGCGACCATCAGCACGTTGAGCCCGTCCAGCGACACATCGCCGTAGCGCCCCTCGCGAATGTGCCAGGCCAGCACTCCCTCGCAGTCACCGTAGGTGGGCTTCTGCGCGAACGAGCACGGGCACGGCACGTCGCACTTACAGGTGTCGAACCAGTCCCCGGTCACATGCCACTTCGGAACGGTCTTCGCTGTCTCAGCTGTCTCAGTCATGTCCTCGCCTCCTCGCGGTCCGCACCACCGGGTGGATCTGGTGGGGGGCGGCGATCTCGCGGGAGACACAACACCGTGGGACACCGCGTCCGCTCCGCTCGGTGACACGGGTCATCACGTCCCATTCTCCCCGTGTTGCCGCAAGGGGCCAAGGTGTCCAGGTCAAACGGCTGCCCGCGCGACCGGCCGCCTTCTGTGGTGGCCTGGAGGGGTGTTCCGCAGCCGACCGCCCCTCTCCGCGCCCCTGCGGCCGGGCAATCTGCTCCCGGCCCGGGCGATGGCCGTCGCCTGGTCGTTCATGCTGCTGCTGGCCGTGCTCGCGTGGGTCCTCGTCGTCGGACAGGCCAGCCCCGACGACGACATGGGCATGGAGCCAGGGACCATGGGTCTCACCCTGCCGTTGTTCCTGCTCTTCTGGGTGATCATGATGATCGCCATGATGTTCCCGTCCGTGGCGCCAGTGGCCGTCACCTGGGTCCGGGGCATCGGCCGTCAGTCGTCGTCCGGTGTGGTCCGCGCGGCTCGGACCACACAGTTCGTGGGCGGCTATCTGATCGCTTGGGCGACATTCGGACTCTTCGTGTACGGGGTCCTCGCCGTAGCGGGCAACCTGGTCGACGGTCACCCCGAAGCCGGGCGCTGGATCGGCGCGGGCGCCTTCCTGCTCGCCGGACTGCACCAGCTCAGTCCGCTCAAGAACATGTGCCTGCGCCACTGCCGAAGCCCCATGGGCCAGCTCGCGCACTACGCCGGCTACCGGTCGGGCGGCGCCCGTGACCTGCGCGTCGGAGTCCATCACGGGCTCTACTGCGTCGGCTGCTGCTGGGGGCTCATGATTGTCCTCATCCCGCTGGGCATGATGAACATCGCGGCGATGGCCGCACTCGCGGGCGTCATCTTCCTCGAGAAGTTGTGGCGGCTGGGACCGCTGCTCAGTACCGCGGTCGGTGTGATCTTCCTGGTCCTGGCCGCGCTGGCCCCGTTCCAGAGCTGGCTGCTGCCGGGCCTGGAGCAGCACACAGGGATGTAGGGACGCAGCGATGCAGGGATGTAAGAGGCCAGAACGGTAAAATCACCCACATGGTGGCGTGGTCACCGCTGGTGGGCCGGGCGGCCGAGAGGGCGATCCTGGAAACGGCCCTCGCGCGGTGCCGGGCCGGTACAGGCGGACTTGTCCTGGTACGTGGGGACGCGGGCGTCGGCAAGAGCCGACTCGTGCGGGACGTCCTCGCTGACTGGGACGGCCGACTGCTGCGGGGCACCGCCACCCCGGGCGCCGGGACGTACGCGCCCCTGTCGGACGTGTTGCGCACCGTCGCCGATGAGCTGGGGGACGACGTGCTGCCGCAGGGCGTCACCGCGCTGCTGACGCCACGAAGCACGGCAGCCGACCACGCGGCCCTGGTAGCGGACATCACGCGGACCCTCCGAGACCTCGGGCGGCGCCGGGAGACCGTGATCGTCCTTGAGGACCTGCACTGGGCCGACGCCGCGGCCGTCGAGCTCCTTCCCACGCTCGCGGCGGCGCTGGCGGCCGAGCGAGTGCTGCTGCTCGCCACGTACCGCGCCGACGGGCTGCCGCGCGCCCACCCCATCCGTCACCTGCGCAGCGAAGTACGCCGCTCGGGACACTTCGCGGAAGTCGCGCTCCGCCCGCTGACCGCCGACGAGACCGGGGAACTCCTGGCCGGGCTCCTGGACGGGACGCCTTCCCCGGATCTGGTCGCGCGGGTGCACGAGCGGGCCGGAGGGCTGCCCTTCTTCATCGAGGAACTCACCGCGGCACTGGCCGAGTCCGGCGCCCTACGCCGCACCGGAACCGGAACGGGAACCAGCACGGGCACAGGCGTAACCCTCGCGTCGGACGCCGTGCTCTCCGTCCCCGACAGCGTCATGGACGCCGTCCTGGTCCGTACCGAAGGGCTGAGACGGCGACACCGGCCGGTGGTGGAACTCGCCGCGGTCCTCGGCATACGGGTCGATCTCCCCGTACTGGCCGCCCTGGTGGAGCCGGAGGGTGCGCAGGGGCTGGAGGGCATCGACGCGTTGCTCGAGTCCGGTCTGCTGGAGGAGGAGGCGGCGCAGGAGCCGGAGGCGGAGGCGGAGGGCCACGGATCGGCGGTGTTCCGGCACGCGCTCGTGCGGGACGCGCTGTACCGGGCCATTCCCTGGGCCCGCCGCCGCGCCCACCACCAGCGGGCTGCCACGACGCTCGAAGCCCGTGGCGCGCCGCCCGAGACCGTCGCCGCGCACTGGAGCGCCGCACACGAACACCAGCGTGCGAGACCGCTGTTGCTCGCCGCGGCCGAGCGGCTCTGCGCGGTGCACGCCTACCGGGACGCCGCGGCGCTCGCCCGGCAGGCCCTGGAGAGCTGGCCCGAAGACGTCGACTCCGAGCGCCGGGTCGTCACGCTGGAGCGCCTGGCGGAGTGCGCCGAGCTCTGCGGGGAACCGGCAGCGGCCGTGACCGGATGGGCCGACGTGGCGGCAATACGGTTCTCGCGGGGCGAGCTCGCCGGCGCGGGGGTCGCGCGGCGGAGGCTGGCCAACGCCGCCGGTCTGACCGGCGACCGGCCGCGCGTGGCCGCCGCGCGGGAGGCCGCGGCCGAGGCGTTCACGGCGGCGGGACGGCCCGACGAGGCGGCGGTGGAGCGTCTCGCCCTGGCCGAGCAGTGGAAGTCGGCGGGGTACCTCACCAAGGCCCTCGACCAGGTGAGCGCGGCGGCAGTGGACGCCGAGGCGGCGGGCCGCACCGACCTGAGGGCCCACGCACTGGCCCTGCAAGGCGCGCTGATCGCGGCGCGGGGAGACGGGCGGCGGGGCGTCGCCCTCGCCCGGTCCGGGCTGGCACTCGCCCTGACCGGCCAGCCGGGGGCGTCGACAGGCGAGACGTACTACGAGTTGGCGGAGGCCCTGGAGTACGCGGCCGACTACGCGGCGGCGGCAGGCGCCTACGAGGCGGCCTTCGAGCTGTGCCGTGACCAGGAAGCCGCCGACCTGGCGCGAGTCTGCTTCACCTGCACATCGCCGGTGGTGCGGCTCATGGGCGACTGGGACCGTTCGCTGGCCATCTGCGCCGAGACCCTCGCCGACGAGCAGGCCACCGAGTTGCTGCACATGGTGGCGCGGGAGGAGTCGGGACTGATCCGCGCACTGCGGGGGGACCGGCGGCGGGCGCGGGGGCCGCTGCGGCGCGCCGCCCTCTTCGGCCACGCGGAGGAGGTCTTCGGCCTGGAGGTGGGCGCGGTCTGGGGCCTGGCCCTGGTCGCCCGCCTCGACGGAGACGAGCCGGGTGCCCGCGCATCCGTGGCGGCCCTGCTGGAACGCTGCCGCGTCAAGGAGGACCTGCACTACGCGCTGCCGGCGCTCCGCTGGAGCGCCACGTTCCTGGCCGAGCGGGGTGCCCGCGACGGCCTGGCGCGCTGCCACCGGGTGCTCGCCGCCGCCGCGACGCGGAACAGCTCGTCCAAGGTCCTCGCGGCCCTGGCCCACGCGGGCGGAGAGCTGGCCCTGGCGGACGGCGACGCGGGGCAGGCGGCGGAGCAGTTCGGCCGGGCCGTGGAGCTCCTGCGCGGCGTTCCGGCGCCGTACGAGAAGGCGCTCAGCCAGCTGCGCCGGGGCACGGCCTTGGCCGCGTCAGGCGATCGGGAGACCGCGGTCTCGCTGCTGACCAGCGCCTATCGCATCGCCCGCAGGCTAGGTGCCAAGCCGCTGGAACGCGACTGCGCGACCGCGCTGGCGGCGATGGGCGAGCGGGTCGACCAGCGGCTCGGCCGCCTCGCCGCCCGCTCGCTTGAGCCCGCCGGGCTCACCCGCCGGGAGAAAGAGGTGCTGCGCCTGCTGGCCAGTGGCCTGACCAACCGCGCGATCGCCGAGGAGCTGTTCATCAGCCCTCGTACGGTCGACATGCATGTCCGTCATCTGCTCGAGAAGCTCGACTGTCCCTCCCGGACGGCGGCCGCCCGCCGCGCCACGGAACTCGGCCTGGCCGAAGAAGTACGGCCATAGCCCGCCAGGAATACGGCAGCACCACGCATGTTCCCCTCCTCCCCGCTCCCTAGCGTGGGAAGCGCTTAGCCGGTACGGGGCGGGGAGAGGAGACAACGGTCATGGAGAAGCTGGCCATCGTCGTCCGGGACGACGCCTACGACAAGATGCTCACCCCACTGACCTTCGCCTGGCTCTACGCGGAGAAGGGCGTTCAGGTCGACATGCTCTTCGTGCTCTGGGCGGTGCGCGCCCTCACCAAGGAGGGAGCCGCCACGCTGGAGATGGAGGGACGGCACGCCGCGGACGCCGACGCGCTGAAGGCCAAGATGACCAAGGACGGCGAGCCCACCGAGATCATCGACTACCTCACCTACCTCAAGGGCACCGGCAACGTGAACCTCTACGCCTGCCGGATCGCCGCGGGCTCGTTCGACGTCGACGCGTCGAACCTGATCCCGGAGGCCGAAGGCATCGTGGACGCCACCTGGTTCCTTGAGGAGAAGGCGACCAAGGCAGACCACTGCCAGTACTTCTGAACTTTCCGACCACGCGTACGGCCCTGGAGCGCCGTGGCGT
>NZ_WHOM01000040.1:0-238530 GCF_009739465.1 Streptomyces apocyni | reverse complement strand
CGCCACGGCGCTCCACCCTCTTTCGACTGATTCCGCTGCTTTGGCCGCCATGGTGAGTGCGTGGGGACAGCCCAAACGTTACTAACGGGTAAACCTTCGGACAAGGGGCAGCCGCGTGGCAAAGACTGAGCTGCTGATTCGTCGACTCCCCACAAAGAATCGTGAACAGCCGCTGACCTCACCGACAGAGACCTTCACCACACCGGAGAGTTACTCTGCACTTCCAGAAGCCCGCGTACGGTGGGGCGACAAGGGATTTCGCGGGTTCGGCGAACCCGAACCAAGCGCAGCCCAAGCCAGTGTGGGCAAACTCACCGCAGGGGACGGGTCGTGGTGCCGTGTCGGCAGTCCCTAAACTCGGCTTGTTTCAAGGAGAGGGAGCCATCGTGCGCAAGGTGCTCATCGCCAACCGTGGCGAAATCGCTGTTCGGGTGGCCCGGGCGTGCCGGGACGCGGGGATCGCGAGCGTTGCCGTATACGCCGACCCGGACCGGGACGCGCTGCATGTACGGGCCGCGGACGAGGCGTTCGCGCTGGGTGGTGACACCCCCGCCAGCAGCTATCTGGACATGGCCAAGGTGCTGGCCGCGGCGAAGGACTCCGGGGCGGACGCGATCCACCCTGGTTATGGATTCCTTTCCGAGAACGCGGAGTTCGCGCAGGCCGTGCTGGACGCGGACCTGATCTGGATCGGCCCGCCGCCGCAGGCCATCCGCGACCTGGGCGACAAGGTCGCCGCCCGGCACATCGCGCAGCGCGCCGGTGCCCCGCTGGTCGCCGGTACGCCGGACCCGGTGTCGGGTTCGGACGAGGTGGTGGCCTTCGCCGAGGAGCACGGGCTGCCGATCGCGATCAAGGCCGCCTTCGGTGGCGGCGGCCGCGGCCTGAAGGTCGCCCGCACCCTCGAAGAGGTCCCCGAGCTGTACGACTCGGCGGTACGCGAGGCGGTGGCCGCGTTCGGCCGTGGCGAGTGCTTCGTGGAGCGCTACCTGGACAAGCCGCGCCACGTCGAGACCCAGTGCCTGGCCGACACGCACGGCAATGTGGTGGTTGTGTCCACCCGTGACTGCTCGCTGCAGCGCCGCCACCAGAAGCTGGTGGAGGAGGCTCCGGCGCCGTTCCTGTCCGCCGAGCAGAACGCCGAGCTGTACGCGGCGTCCAAGGCGATCCTCAAGGAGGCCGGGTACGTCGGTGCGGGCACCGTGGAGTTCCTGGTCGGCGTGGACGGCACGATCTCCTTCCTGGAGGTCAACACCCGCCTCCAGGTCGAGCACCCGGTCACCGAGGAGGTCACCGGCATCGACCTGGTCCGCGAGATGTTCCGCATCGCCGACGGCGAGGAGCTGGGCTACGGCGACCCGGCCATCCGCGGCCACTCCATCGAGTTCCGCATCAACGGCGAGGACCCCGGCCGCAACTTCCTCCCGGCTCCCGGCACGGTGACCACGTTCGCCCCGCCGTCGGGACCGGGTGTGCGCCTGGACGCGGGCGTGGAGTCCGGTGCGGTGATCGGCCCGGCCTGGGACTCGCTGCTGGCCAAGCTGATCGTCACCGGCGCGACGCGTGAGCAGGCGCTGCAGCGCGCGGCACGTGCCCTGGCCGAGTTCAAGGTCGAGGGCATGGCCACGGCCATCCCGTTCCACCAGGCCGTGGTGGTCGATCCGGCCTTCACCGCCGACCCCTTCAGGGTCCACACCCGCTGGATCGAGACCGAGTTCGTCAACGAGATCACCCCGTTCGCCGCTCCGCCCGCCGACGCCGACGCGGAGGAGGAAGCGGGCCGCGAGACGGTCGTCGTCGAGGTCGGCGGCAAGCGCCTGGAGGTCTCGCTGCCGTCGTCGCTGGGCATGTCGCTGGCCCGTACGGGCCTGGCGGCGGGCGCCAAGCCCAAGCGGCGGGCGGCCAAGAAGTCCGGCTCGGCCGCGTCCGGTGACACCCTCGCCTCGCCGATGCAGGGCACCATCGTCAAGGTCGCGGTGGAGGAGGGCCAGGAGGTCAAGGAAGGCGACCTGGTCGTCGTCCTGGAGGCCATGAAGATGGAGCAGCCGCTCAACGCGCACAAGTCGGGCACGGTCAAGGGCCTGTCCGCCGAGATCGGCGCGTCGCTCACCTCGGGCGCCGCCATCTGCGAGATCAAGGACTGACGTCCGGTACGCCTACGGATGCCGGGGCCCCGCTGAGACCTCTCGGCGGGGCCCCGTCCGTTGGTGGACTGGGTGGACGGGCGTGGCCCTTGGTGCGGCGGTGGCATGCTGGAGGGACGCGCAGGCCCAGAGAGGACGGCGGCGATGACCACCGATTCAGCGCGGAGCCCGGCACGCCCCATGCGCGCCGACGCCCGGCGCAACTACGAGCGACTGCTCGCCGTGGCCCGGACCGCCTTCGCGGAGCACGGCACGGACGCCTCGCTTGAGGACATCGCACGCCGCGCCGGGGTTGGTATCGGCACGCTGTACCGGCACTTCCCGAACCGGCACGCGCTGATGAGCGCGATCTTCGAGGACGCGGTGAGCGATCTGCTCGCGCGCTCCCGTGAACTGCTCGACGCTCCGCAGCCGTGTGCCGCGCTGGTCGCGTGGCTGCGGGACATCATCACGCATGCGAGCGAGTACCGGGGTCTGTCCCGGGCTCTGATGTCCGTGTCGAGCATGCCGGTGTCGAGCAACGAGAGTTCGGCGCTCTCGCGGTGCAGCATGCCGATGCGTGAGGCGGGTGGGGCGCTGCTCGCGCGGGCGCAGGAGGCTGGATCTGTCCGGTCCGATGTCACTATCGGTGACCTGCTTCAGCTGACCAACGCGATCGCGTTGGCCGCCGAAGAGACGCCGTCGGACCCGGGGTTGGCCGACCGCCTGCTGACGCTGACCCTTCAGGGTCTGGCGCCACGGTGCGAGTAGCCGGGTAGGCGGCTAGCCACCCACGGCCCTGCCGTGCCCCGCCTTGCCCTGCCGTGCCCCGCCTTGCCCCGCCGCGCTCCGCTCAGCGGCGGCGCAGGTCCGCCACGCGTACCCGCTCCGGACCGGGCGGCTGCTCGGTGAGCGAGGTGGCGCTACGCAACTGGGGCGCGGTGCCACGGCGTTGACCTGGGAGGGGGACGTCCCGGCGTGGCTGACGCCCCGCCGGGACCGGATCACCGCCCGCCCCCTGTCCGGTAGGACCCGGCCCCGCGGTCACGACCTGGACGCCCTGGTCGGCCAGCGCCTGGAGCTCCGTCGCGGCCCGCTCGTCGTGCGCGGGCGGCTCGTCGGTGACCAGCCGGGTGATCACGTCCGTGGGCACCGTCTGGAACATCGTGTCGGTGCCGAGCTTGGAGTGGTCGGCTAGGACGACGACCTCCGCGGCGGCCTGCACCAGTGCGCGGTCGACGCTGGCCGAGAGCATGTTGGACGTGGACAGACCGCGCTCGGCGGTGAGTCCACTGCCGGAGAGGAAGGCACGGGACACCCGCAGCCCCTGGAGGGACTGCTCGGCACCGCTGCCCACCAGGGCGTAGTTGGACCCGCGCAGGGTGCCTCCGGTCATCACGACTTCCACCCGGTTGGCATGGGCCAGCGCCTGGGCCACCAGCAGGGAGTTCGTGACGACCGTGAGACCGGGTACCCGCGCGAGCCGGCGGGCCAGCTCCTGGGTGGTGGTACCCGCTCCGACCACGATGGCCTCGCCCTCCTGGACGAGACTCGCGGCCAGGTCGGCGATGGCGGTCTTCTCGGCGGTCGCGAGATGGGACTTCTGCGGGAAGCCGGACTCCCGCGTGAAGCCACCCGGCAGTACCGCACCGCCATGTCGGCGGTCGAGGAGTCCTTCTGCCTCCAGCGCCCGCACGTCCCGCCGTACGGTCACTTCGGAGGTCTGGACGACGCGGGCGAGCTCACGGAGCGATACAGCTCCGTTGGCGCGCACCATTTCGAGGATCAATTGGCGACGTTCTGCAGCGAACACGAAACTGACAGTAACCCCAACGACCGTCTGCTTTCAGCAGTTTGCGCCGAATAGCGGAAGTTGTTCGCACGGAGATGCCTGAAGTGGTATAAGCGCGCCCAGCCTTCCGGTCACTCCCGGAAACCTGGGCCACGAGCGCCTCACCAGGCACTTTTCCTCACGCGTCGCCGGTGGCCTTGCGCGTGTGCAACTGCCGTGCGACCTCGGCGATCGAGCCCGACAGAGACGGGTACACGGTGAACGCGTTCGCGATCTGTTCCACCGTCAGATTGTTGTCGACGGCGATCGACATGGGGTGGATCAGTTCCGAGGCGCGCGGCGAGACGACCACACCGCCGACGACGATGCCCGTACCGGGGCGGCAGAAGATCTTGACGAAGCCGTCCCTGATGCCCTGCATCTTGGCGCGCGGGTTGCGCAGCAGCGGCAGCTTGACCACGCGCGCGTCAATCTTGCCCGCGTCGATGTCGGCCTGGCTGTAGCCGACGGTGGCGATCTCCGGGTCGGTGAAGATGTTCGCCGACACGGTCTTGAGGTTCAGCGGCGTCACCGTCTCGCCCAGGAAGTGGTACATCGCGATCCGGCCCTGCATGGCCGCGACGGAGGCGAGCGCGAAGATCCCGGTGACGTCACCGGCCGCGTACACGCCGGGCGCGGAGGTCCTGGACACCTTGTCGGTCCAGATGTGGCCCGAGTCCTTCAGCCTGACCCCGGCCTCGTCCAGGCCCATGCCCGCGCTGTTGGGGATCGCGCCGACCGCCATCAGGCAGTGCGAGCCGGTGATGACCCGGCCGTCGGCGAGGGTGACCTCGACGCCGTCGCCGACGCGCTTGGCGGAGGCGGCACGGGAGCGCGCCATGACGTTCATGCCGCGGCGCCGGAAGACGTCCTCCAGTACGGCGGCGGCGTCCGGGTCCTCGCCCGGCAGCACCCGGTCGCGGGACGAGACCAGGGTGACCCGGGAGCCCAGCGCCTGGTAGGCGCCCGCGAACTCGGCGCCGGTGACACCGGAGCCGACCACGATCAGCTCTTCGGGGAGCTCGTTGAGGTCGTAGACCTGGGTCCAGTTGAGGATGCGCTCGCCGTCCGGCTGGGCGTCGGGGATCTCGCGCGGGTGGCCGCCGGTGGCGATCAGTACGGCGTCCGCGGTGAGGGTCTCCTCGGTGCCGTCGGCGGCGCGGACGACGACCTTGCGCGAGCCGTCCATGGCCTGCTGGCCCTCGAGCCTGCCGCGGCCGCGCATGACGCGAGCACCGGCGCGGGTGACCGAGGCGGTGATGTCGTGCGACTGCGCGAGGGCGAGCCGCTTCACGCGTCGGTTGACCTTGCCCAGGTCGACCCCGACCACCCGGGCGGCCTCTTTGTCCGGGGGTGTGTCGTCCGCGACGATGATGCCCAGTTCCTCGTACGAGGAGTCGAAGGTCGTCATCACCTCGGCCGTCGCGATCAGGGTCTTCGACGGTACGCAGTCGGTGAGCACCGACGCCCCGCCCAGACCGTCGCAATCGACGACGGTCACCTCCGCGCCGAGTTGAGCCGCCACCAGGGCCGCTTCGTATCCGCCGGGTCCGCCACCAATGATCACGATCCGAGTCACGTACTCCATTGTCCCGCACCGCTCGGTGCGGTTCGCCCCGGGGGCTCCGTCCGGCCGCGTCAGCGTCCGGTCCGGGGGCACGGAGGGCGCGCGGAGGCCTCACGGAAGGCGCTTCGTGCGGGTTTGTACAACAGGGCCACCACGAGCCACTGACGTACCCTCGACCCATGTCGCTCTACGCCGCGTACGCCGGCAATCTCGACCCGCGGCTCATGTCCCGCCGCGCCCCTTACTCGCCGTTGCGTGCCACCGGATGGCTCAGCGGGTGGCGGCTGACCTTCGGTGGCGAGCACATGGGCTGGGAAGGCTCGCTCGCCACCGTTGTCGAGGCCCCGCGCGCGCAGGTCTTCGTCGCGCTGTACGACATCGCGCCGATGGACGAGGACTCCCTGGACCGGTGGGAGGGCGTCGGCCTGGACATCTACCGGCGGATGCGGGTCCGGGTGCAGACCCTGGAGGGCGAGATGCCCGCCTGGACGTACGTGCTGAACGGCTACGAGGGCGGCCTGCCGTCGGCCCGCTACCTGGGGGAGATCGCCGACGCGGCGGAGTCCGCGGGCGCACCGCACGACTATGTGATGGAGCTCCGCAAGAGACCCTGCTGAGGTGCCGACTGAGGCGCGACCGAGGCGCGGCTGAGGGCCAGCTGGGGCAGCTGAGAGGTCGGCCGAGGAGGCGACCGCGCCTCATCGGACCCCGTTTGGCGGAACACACAAGACAACGATCCAGGCACTGTAGCCCTCAATGTCTACGCGCGTAGGCCAAGAGCGGCTACGCTCGTCCGCGTGAACGCAACTCTTACTCCGGGCATCGACGGCGGATTCGCCGACCCGTACTCCGCCGCCGACGCCGCAGCCGCCCGCCTGCGCGAACTGACCGGCGCCGAGACCCACGACGTCGCCCTGGTGATGGGCTCCGGCTGGGCCCCCGCCGTGGACGCGCTCGGCGAGGCCGAGGCCGAGTTCGCCGTCACCGAGCTGCCCGGCTTCCCGCCGCCGGCGGTAGAGGGGCACGGCGGCAAGGTCCGCTCGTACCAGATCGGTGACAAGCGCGCCCTGGTCTTCCTCGGCCGCACCCACTACTACGAGGGCCGCGGCGTCGCCGCCGTCGTGCACGGCGTGCGTACCGCCGTCGCCGCGGGCGCCAAGACCGTCGTCCTCACCAACGGCTGCGGCGGTCTGCGCGACGGCATGCGCCCCGGCCAGCCGGTCCTGATCAGCGACCACCTCAACATGACGGCCACCTCGCCGATCGTCGGCGCGAACTTCGTCGACCTCACCGACCTGTACTCGTCGCGGCTGCGCGCGCTGTGCAAGGAGGTCGACGAGACGCTGGAGGAGGGCGTGTACGCCCAGTTCCCCGGCCCGCACTACGAGACTCCGGCCGAGATCCGGATGGCCCGCACACTCGGTGCGGACCTGGTCGGCATGTCGACCGTGCTCGAGGCGATCGCGGCCCGCGAGGCCGGAGCCGAGGTGCTCGGGATCTCCCTGGTCACCAACCTGGCCGCGGGCATGACGGGTGAGCCGCTCAACCACGAGGAGGTCCTCCAGGCGGGCCGCGACTCGGCCGCCCGGATGGGCTCCCTCCTGACGCGGGTCCTGGGCCGCATCTAGGCCCGGCCGGGGTGGGGCACGCACCCGCGTCCACCCCACCCCGCCCGCCCCACAACAACGCATCGCAGTGCGACCAGTGCAACACGAGAGGCTGAGGACACGGTGCAGCAGCACGACGACCTGATCGCTCGGGCCAAGGCATGGCTGGCCGAAGACCCCGACACGGAGACCCGCGACGAGCTCGCCAAGCTCATCGACACCGAGGCCACCGACGAACTCGCCGACCGCTTCAGCGGCACCCTCCAGTTCGGCACCGCCGGCCTGCGCGGCGAACTCGGCGCGGGCCCCATGCGGATGAACCGCGCCGTCGTGATCCGCGCCGCGGCCGGTCTCGCCGCGTACCTGAAGGGGCAGGGCAAGAACGGCGGCCTGGTCGTCGTCGGCTACGACGCCCGCTACAAGTCCGCCGACTTCGCCCGTGACACGGCAGCCGTGATGATCGGCGCCGGGCTGCGAGCCGCCGTACTGCCCCGCCCCCTCCCGACCCCCGTGCTCGCCTTCGCCATAAGGCACCTGGGCGCCGTCGCCGGAGTCGAGGTCACCGCGAGCCACAACCCGCCGCGCGACAACGGCTACAAGGTCTACCTCGGCGACGGCTCGCAGATCGTGCCGCCCGCGGACGCCGAGATCGCCGCCGAGATCGCCGCGATCGGCGCGCTCTCCGACGTACCCCGCCCGGACAGCGGCTGGCAGACCCTCGGCGACGAGGTCCTGGACGCCTACCTGGAGCGTACGGACGCGGTCCTGGCCCCGGGCTCCCCGCGCACCGCCCGCGCCGTCTACACGGCCATGCACGGCGTCGGCAAGGACACGGTGCTGGCCGCCTTCGCCCGCGCCGGGTTCCCCGCGCCGGTGCTCGTCGCCGAGCAGGCCGATCCCGACCCGGCGTTCCCGACGGTCGCCTTCCCCAACCCGGAGGAGCCGGGCGCGATGGACCTGGCCTTCGCCACGGCCCGCCGTACGACCCCCTCCCCCGACCTGATCATCGCCAACGACCCGGACGCCGACCGCTGCGCGGTGGCCGTGCCGGACGCGCGCGTGGCGGGCGACGGCGGCTGGCGGATGCTGCGCGGCGACGAGGTCGGCGCGCTGCTCGCCGCGCACCTCGTGCGCCGAGGCGTCACCGGCACCTTCGCCGAGTCGATCGTCTCGTCCTCGCTCCTCGGCCGCATCGCCGATGCCGCCGGTCTCGGCTACGAGGAGACGCTCACCGGCTTCAAGTGGATCGCCCGAGTCGAGAACCTGCGCTACGGCTACGAAGAGGCGCTCGGCTACTGCGTCGACCCCGAAGGCGTACGCGACAAGGACGGCATCACCGCGGCGCTGCTGGTCGCCGAGCTGGCCTCGGAGCTCAAGGAGCAGGGCCGCACGCTCCTCGACCTCCTGGACGAGCTCGCCGTCGAACACGGCCTGCACGCCACCGACCAGCTCTCGGTACGGGTCGAGGACCTCTCGGTGATCGCGGACGCGATGCGCCAGCTGCGCGCCCAGCCGCCGGTGTCCCTCGCGGGCCTCGCGGTGACCCGCGCCGAGGACCTGACCCAGGGCACGGACGCCCTGCCTCCCACGGACGGCCTGCGCTACACGCTGGACGGCGCGCGCGTGATCGTCCGCCCGAGCGGCACCGAGCCCAAGCTCAAGTGCTACCTGGAGGTCGTGGTCCCGGTCGCGGGCAGCGAGCCCGCGGCACTCGACGCGGCACGCGCGCAGGCGACGGACCGCCTGGCGGCACTGAAGCGCGACCTGGCGGCTGCGGCAGGCATCTGACGCGATTGCGGTACGGCGTACGGCACACGGCCCCCTCCCCGGAGCACACTCCGGGGAGGGGGCCGTACGCACAACTCCGCAAGATCCTCGCCGAACAGCGATGAGTCCACGCCGCCCACAAGGTCTGCATCACCAGCAACGGATCGCAGCCTCACGGACTCGGAGCCCTCATGGCCACGCACGGAACAACAAGCACGCCGCACTCACTCCAGGTGCCCGGGGCACGCCTGCACTACGAGGTACGGGGCAGCGGCCCGCTCCGCGTGCTGGTCGGCGCCCCGATGGACGCCGCCGCCTCCCGCGCCTGGCCAAGCTCCTGGACGCCGACCCCACCCTGTTCCCCGGCGACCACATCGGCTTCGTCAACGACCCCGCGGCCTTCGCCACGCGCCTACGCACGGTGCTCGCGGCGACCTGAGGACGTGGGACGCCCTGTCAGGGGTTGAGGTCGATCACGCGAACGGGCTGCCCCTTCCACACCTGCGGGGCCGCGGTAGCGATGACGGCGCCGTCGGTTCGCTCCGGGGTGGGCTGTGCCGCGTACCGGGCGTGTGCCGTGGCCCAGGTGGCGTCGCGGGCGAGGGCGAGAGCGGCAGGCAGGTCGAGGCCGAGGATCGTGACGCCGGGCAGTGCGGCGATGTGCTCAGCCGTACCCGGGCGGGCACGGTCCGCCTCAATCAGCGCGCATGTCGGGGCGTAGAGGAACCAGCCCGGCTCGGCTTGTGCTCGGTGAATCAGACGGGAGGCCAGGACGTTGCCGGTTCCGGCGGCGACCATGGCCGTGTCGTCGAGGACCACGTGTAAGGCGTTGCTCACCGGGCTCCCGCCTCGCCTAGGCGCCGGTCCAGCTCCGCGTCCAACTCGGCCTGCTCGTCCTGCGTGGGGTTGTAGCCGTTCCACGCGTGGAGCGCGGCACGTGTCTGCTCGGCCCGCTCGGCCCGCTCGGCGGGAGTCAGCAGCGAGTCAGCGAGGCGCGAGAGGTAAGCGCGCAGCGAAAGCCCCTCACCGGCCGCTATCTCGGCGAGTCGGTCCCGGGCTTCGGTGGGGATGCGGACGTTCGCGTCAGACATGACGAGGCTCCTTCGGCTCACCCTCACAGGGTACGGGTACGCACCCGTACCCACGCAAGAAGTCCTAACCGATCAGCAGCAGCGCGCCCAGCAGCGCCGCGCCCGCCGCCGCCGGGATCAGGATCTCGTACGCCCAGCGGATCTCCGGGTCGCCCTGGGCCGTCGGGCTCTTCGCCTCACGTTCGGCGATTTCGTTGAGCTCGGTGACCGCCTCGTCGGACGGGGCCTTGTCCGCCCCCGCCCCCGCCTTGCGGGCCTTCTTGCGGGCCCGGATGGATACCGGGATGGCCCAGACCTGGTACTTCGTACCGCCCTTCGCGTACACCTCGGTGGTGTAGCCGGACCGCAGCCCCTCGACCGACGCCCAGGGCAGGGTGATCACCCGGAAGGGGTTACGGACCCGGAGCCGGTCGTTGTTCGCGAAGACCGCGGGCCGCACGGTGTACGCGACCACCAGCGGCACCGCGAACACCAGGGCCGCGAGTGCGACCCAGGGCACCCGGCCCTCGCCACGGATGAGGGCGTCGCCGCCCAGCCACGCTCCGAGGGCCAGGATCAGGACGCCACCGACGATGCCCCCACCGGAACGGTAGGCGCGGTCGGCGTACGCAGGCTCGGCAGGCTCGGTGGGCTGCCGGTCAGAGCTCGTCATGGAATCGATTGTCCACCACCTCGGTTTTGAAGAAGGAGAGCCCAGGGCTTCACAAGCCGCTACGCGCGTAGATATGCTCCCCTCGTGACCATGCCCACCACTGCACCCGCAGCATCCGCAGCACTCGCCGCGCCCGCGTTCGCCGACGCCACCGCGTCGGACCGCGCGCTGCGCCGCTTCCTGCACGGACTGCCCGGCGTCGACACGGTCGGACTCGAAGCCCGCGCCGCCTCGCTAGGCACCCGTTCGATCAAGACCACGGCGAAGGCGTACGCCATCGACCTGGCCATTTCCATGATCGACCTGACCACGCTGGAAGGCGCGGACACCCCGGGCAAGGTCCGGGCGCTCGGCGCCAAGGCGGTCAACCCCGACCCCACCGACCGTACGACCCCGAGAACGGCCGCCGTCTGCGTCTATCCGGACATGGTGGCCGCCGCCAAGGAGGCCGTCGCCGGTTCCGGCGTCAAGGTCGCCTCCGTGGCCACCGCCTTCCCGGCGGGCCGCGCCGCGCTCGACATCAAGCTGGCGGACGTACGGGACGCCGTCGCGGCCGGTGCCGACGAGATCGACATGGTCATCGACCGTGGCGCCTTCCTCTCCGGCCGGTACCTCAAGGTGTACGAGGAGATCGTCGCCGTGAAGGAGGCCTGCGGCGAGGCCCGGCTGAAGGTCATCTTCGAGACCGGCGAGCTGTCGACGTACGACAACATCCGCCGCGCCAGCTGGATCGGCATGCTCGGCGGCGCCGACTTCATCAAGACCTCGACCGGCAAGGTCGGCGTGAACGCCACTCCGGCGAACACCCTGCTGATGCTGGAGGCCGTACGCGACTTCCGCGCCCAGACGGGTATCCAGATCGGTGTGAAGCCCGCTGGCGGCATCCGCACCACCAAGGACGCGATCAAGTTCCTGGTGCTCGTGAACGAGACCGCGGGCGCGGACTGGCTGGACAACCACTGGTTCCGCTTCGGGGCGTCCTCGCTCCTGAACGACCTGCTCATGCAGCGTCAGAAGCTGAGCACCGGCCGTTACTCCGGCCCTGACTACGTGACGGTGGACTGATCACCATGGCATCCCAGACACCACAGGCCGCGGCACAGGCAGCAGCCCAGGCCTTCGACTACGCGCCCGCGCCCGAGTCCCGCTCCGTCGTCGACATCGCCCCCTCCTACGGGCTCTTCATCGACGGCGAGTTCAGCGACGCCGCCGACGGCAAGGTCTTCAAGACCGTCTCGCCCGCCACCGAAGAGGTTCTCTCCGAGGTCGCGCAGGCTGGCGCCGACGACGTCGAGCGCGCCGTGAAGGCCGCCCGTAAGGCCTTCGAGATGTGGTCCGCGCTGCCGGGCGCCGAGCGCGCCAAGTACCTCTTCCGGATCGCCCGGATCATCCAGGAGCGCTCGCGCGAGCTGGCCGTCCTGGAGACCCTCGACAACGGCAAGCCGATCAAGGAGACCCGCGACGCGGACCTCCCCCTGGTCGCCGCGCACTTCTTCTACTACGCGGGCTGGGCCGACAAGCTGGACCACGCTGGCTACGGGGCGGCCCCACGGCCGCTCGGCGTCGCGGGCCAGGTCATTCCCTGGAACTTCCCGCTGCTGATGCTCGCCTGGAAGATCGCGCCAGCGCTCGCCACCGGCAACACGGTCGTCCTGAAGCCCGCCGAGACGACCCCGCTCTCCGCGCTCTTCTTCGCCGACATCTGCCGCCAGGCCGGACTGCCCAAGGGCGTCGTCAACATCCTCACCGGCTACGGCGACAGCGGCGCCGCGCTCGTCGCGCACCCGGACGTCAACAAGGTCGCCTTCACCGGCTCGACCGCCGTCGGCAAGCAGATCGCCCGCACGGTCGCGGGCACCGACAAGAAGCTCACACTCGAACTGGGCGGCAAGGGCGCCAACATCGTCTTCGACGACGCCCCGATCGACCAGGCCGTCGAGGGAATCGTCAGCGGCATCTTCTTCAACCAGGGCCAGGTCTGCTGCGCGGGCTCGCGGCTGCTGGTCCAGGAGTCGATCCAGGACGAGCTGCTCGACTCGCTGAAGCGGCGGCTCTCCACGCTGCGCCTCGGCGACCCGCTCGACAAGAACACCGACATCGGCGCCATCAACTCCGCCGAGCAGCTGGCCCGGATCACGGCCCTGACCGAGACCGGTGAGGCCGAGGGCGCCGAGCGCTGGTCGGCGCCGTGCGAACTGCCCTCCGCTGGCTACTGGTTCGCGCCGACGCTCTTCACGAACGTCACCCAGGCGCACACCATCGCGCGGGACGAGATCTTCGGCCCGGTGCTGTCGGTGCTGTCCTTCCGTACGCCCGACGAGGCGGTCGCGAAGGCCAACAACAGCCAGTACGGCCTGTCGGCGGGCATCTGGACGGAGAAGGGTTCCCGCATCCTCTCGGTGGCCAGCAAGCTCCGCGCCGGGATCGTCTGGGCCAACACATTCAACAAGTTCGACCCGACCTCGCCGTTCGGCGGCTACAAGGAGTCGGGCTTCGGCCGCGAGGGCGGTCGGCATGGCCTGGAGGCGTACCTCGCCCCGTCGAGCCCGAAGGGTGAGCGCAAATGAGCACAGTTGATTCCTCTTCCTCGCGACTGAGCGTCCTCAAGACCTACAAGCTGTACGTCGGGGGCAAGTTCCCCCGCTCCGAAAGCGGCCGGGTGTACGAAGTGAGCGACTCAAAGAACAAGTGGCTCGCCAACGCGCCGCTCTCCTCCCGCAAGGACGCGCGCGACGCCGTCGTGGCCGCGCGCAAGGCCTTCGGCGGCTGGTCGGGGGCGACCGCGTACAACCGCGGCCAGGTGCTCTACCGCGTCGCGGAGATGCTGGAGGGCCGCCGGGACCAGTTCGTGCGCGAGGTGGCCGACGCCGAGGGTCTGTCGAAGTCCAAGGCCGCGGCGGTCGTGGACGCGGCGGTCGACCGCTGGGTCTGGTACGCGGGCTGGACCGACAAGATCGCCCAGGTGGTCGGCGGTGCCAACCCGGTGGCTGGACCGTTCTTCAACCTCTCCACGCCCGAGCCGACCGGTGTCGTCACCGTCGTCGCGCCACAGGAGTCGTCGTTCCTGGGGCTGGTCTCGGTGCTCGCCCCGGTCATCGCGACCGGTAACACCGCCGTCGTCATCGCCTCCGAGCAGGCACCGCTCCCGGCGCTGTCACTCGGCGAGGTGCTGGCCACGTCCGATGTGCCCGGCGGCGTCGTCAACATCCTGTCCGGCCGTACGGCGGAGCTCGCGGCCCCGCTGGCCGCGCACCAGGACGTCAACGCGATCGATCTGACGGGCGTGACGGACGACGCACTGGCGAAGGAGCTGGAGATCGCGGCCGCGGACAACCTCAAGCGCGTCCTCCGTCCACAGCCTGTGGATTTCGCCGCCGACCCGGGCACTCACCGCCTGACGGCGTTCCTGGAGACCAAGACGGTCTGGCACCCGACGGGGTCGCTGGGCGCGTCGGGCTCGGCGTACTGACCGGCTGACGGGCTGACCGGCTGACCACGTACTGGCCGGACGCCCAAAGACCAGCCCCGCCTTCCTCCGTCCAGGAAGGCGGGGCTCCTGTCATTCCGGGGCACCCCGGCCGCACCCGGTCGCACCCGGCCGGGCCCCTGGCGTCACCCAGGCAGCACGCCCAGCACGTCGCCCGTCACCGGCAGGCTGCCCAGGGACCCGCCGTCGGTCAGCGGCCCCGTCGCGGCGGCCGTGGAGACCGGCTGGAAGTCGGCCACCTGGGTGCCCGCGGCGTTGTCCAGCGGGTCGACGCCCGTGTTCGCCAGGGGGTCCAGCTGGAGGTTCTTCGCCGGGGCCAGGGCGCTGGCCGCCGTGTCCGTGACGGTCTTGGTCAGCGGCTGGTCCGGGCTGGTGGAGACGATGCCGTCGAGCGGCTCCGCGTTCGCCGCGCCGCCGCCCACGCCGAGCGCCGCGCCCGCGGCCGCCAGGGTCAGTCCCGTACGCAACAGGGCGCGGGCCTGCCTCCCGGGCGCCGCGTGCCGTGCCGTGCGTCCTGCCGCCTGCCCCGCTGCCTGCCCTGCTGCCTGTCGTGCCATGGGTGCGCCACCTATCCGACTCTGATCCGAACCTGCCCTGCGGTAACCGAGTGCGCACGGATAGTAGTTGTCGTGTGACGCTGGTTTCAAAGGCTGTCCCCCGGGGTCGCCCATGCGGCCGAATGCCTCACACTGGTGTCCCGTGAGCTCCCATCCCTCGATACCGACCCGGGTCGTGCTGCTGACCGGCCCGTCCGGCTCCGGAAAGTCGTCACTCGCCGCCCGTTCCGGGCTGCCCGTGCTCTGCCTCGACGACTTCTACAAGGAGGGCGACGACCCCTCCTTGCCCCTGGTCAGCGGCAGTACGGACATCGACTGGGACTCCCCGGCGGCCTGGGACGCGAACGCCGCGGTCACCGCGATCGAGGAGCTGTGCCGCACGGGCCGCACCCGGGTGCCGGTGTACGACATCGCCACCAGCGCGCGGACCGGTACCGAGGTGCTCGACATCGAACGCACGCCGCTGTTCGTCGCGGAGGGGATCTTCGCCGCGGACATCGTGGGGCGCTGCCGCGAACTGGGCGTCCTGGCCGACGCCCTGTGCCTGCGGGGCCGCGCCAGCACCACCTTCCGGCGGCGGCTGCTGCGGGACCTCAAGGAGGGGCGCAAGTCAGTGCCGTTCCTGCTCCGCCGCGGCTGGCGGCTGATGCGCGCCGAACGCGCCATCGTCAGCCGCCAGGCGGCACTCGGCGCACACCCGTGCGGCAAGGCCGAGGCCCTGGGCCGCCTCGCCGCGGCGGCGGCGGGCCGCTGTGTAAAGGCCCGCGCCTCAACGCCGTAACCCACCCACACCACATCACCGCAGGCACCACAGCACCGCACCCAGCGCACCTAGCGCACCCACCGCACGCGACAGCGGGACCGTAGGCCCCCAGCCTCCGATCCCGCTGTGCGTTTTCCCCTTAATCCCCCGTGGGGCCCCCACAGGGGACCTGTGGTCCCCCGTTTCCCCACTCCCCCCGATCCCCCAGTCCCCCCACTCCGCCGCCTCCCCCGAAGCGACGCCCCCCTGCTCCCCGTTCCCCCAGCCTTCGGCGTGTTACGCGACCAGCTCGCCGAAGGACTCCTCAAGGTCGCGGCCGAGGCTGAGCGCCTCGTCCTCGCGCAGGCGGCGCAGTGACCGCCAGATGCTCGACTTGACCGTACCGACGCTGATGTCGAGGATGTCCGCGATCTCAGGGTCGGTACGGCCCTCGTAGTAGCGCAGCACCAGCATGGTGCGCTGCAGCTCAGGCAGCCGGGCCAGGGCCTGCCAGAGGACCGCGCGCAGCTCGGTGCCGCGCATCGCGTCCGTGTCGCCCACCGTCTCCGGGAGCTCCTCGGTCGGGTACTCGTTGAGCTTGCGCCGCCGCCAGGCGCTGATGTGCAGGTTAGTCATCGTCCGGCGCAGATAGCCGCCGACGGCCGCCTTGTCGCTGATCCGGTCCCAGGCCCGGTAGGTCGAGAACAGCGCGCTCTGCAGCAGGTCCTCGGCCTCGAACCGGTCGCCGGTCAGGTGGTAGGCGGTGGCGTACAGCGAGGCGCGGCGCTCCTGGACGTAGGCGGTGAAGGCGGCTGCGGCCTCCGTCGCCTGGTCCTGGACCTGGGCCTTACGCTCCCCCGTCGCGGCGGCGCCCCCGTCGCCCGCCACGGCCTGACGTGCGTCAACCACCTTCAGGTACGTGGTGTGCTGACGCCCGGTGCCGCGAGCGCACCCCCGCCCGCTCACAGCACCGGACTTCTCATTCCGCTCATTCCGATCACCCCGTACGACGTCGTGCAGACGCGTGACAACTGCGCTTGAGCTGGTGCGGTGCTGCAGCGTGTTCATCTCGCGCCCCCCGTCGTGGAGTCTGTGTGCGGCTTCGAGAAAAAGACTCTCGCCGCGACTTCATGACGGTGTCCGTCGACTGTCACAGACCTGTCACAAGGTCTCCTTGCCTGGGTGGGAATGATGGGAGCGCTCCAACTGTCGATACCGCACCGCACCATGGGTCAGAATGACCCCTGTGCCTTCCCTGTTGCTGATCGAGGACGATGACGCCATCCGCACGGCCCTGGAGCTGTCGCTGACGCGCCAGGGGCATCGTGTTGCCACCGCCGCCACCGGCGAGGATGGTCTGAAGCTGCTGCGCGAGCAACGGCCCGACCTGATCGTGCTGGATGTGATGCTGCCCGGTATCGACGGTTTTGAGGTGTGTCGTCGCATTCGGCGCACCGACCAGCTGCCGATCATCCTGCTGACCGCGCGTAACGACGACATCGACGTGGTGGTCGGCCTGGAGTCCGGCGCCGACGACTACGTGGTGAAGCCGGTGCAGGGGCGGGTGCTCGACGCCCGTATCCGCGCGGTGCTGCGGCGCGGCGAGCGGGAGGCCAACGACTCGGCGGTCTTCGGCAGCCTGGTCATCGACCGTTCCGCGATGACGGTCACCAAGGATGGCGAGGACCTCCAGCTGACGCCCACCGAGCTGCGGCTGCTGCTTGAGCTGAGCCGCAGGCCGGGGCAGGCGCTCTCCCGCCAGCAGCTGCTGCGGCTGGTCTGGGAGCACGACTACCTCGGGGACTCCCGTCTGGTGGACGCCTGTGTGCAGCGGCTGCGCGCGAAGGTGGAGGACGTACCGTCCTCGCCCACGCTGATCCGTACGGTGCGCGGGGTCGGCTACCGATTGGACAGCCCTCAGTGACACGGGCGGAGACTCAGGCGGAGTCACGGGCGCGGACACCGGCGGACGACGTCGAGGACGGCGACGGCGGCGGCGCGCGGCGCGGGCCACGTAGGACGGTGCTCGCCCGGCTGCGGTTCACCAGCCTGCGGCTGCGGCTGGTCGTGGTGTTCGGCCTGGTGGCGCTGACCGCCGCGGTCTCCGCCTCGGGTATCGCGTACTGGCTCAATCGCGAGGCCGTGCTGACCCGCACGCAGGACGCGGCGCTGAACGACTTCAAAGAAGAGATGCAGAACCGCGCGGCGTCGCTTCCGAAGGACCCGACGAAGGACGAACTGCGGCGTGCCGCCGTCCAGATGTCGCTCGGCAGCCAGCGCTACAGCGTGCTGCTGATCGCCAGAGACGCGGACGGCAAGACGGTGGTCGGCAACTCCGACCTGGACACCTTCACCCGGGACGACGTCCCGAAGTCCCTCCGGGACACGGTGAACAAGCGGCAGCCCGTCGGCGGCGGCAACAAGGACGAGTACCACGTCTTCTGGCAGCGGATCGTCACCGACGGCACGCCCTATCTGGTGGGCGGGGCGCGGGTGATCGGGGACGGCGGGCCGACCGGGTACATGCTCAAGTCCCTGGAGGCGGAGGAGCAGGACCTCAGTTCGCTGGGCTGGTCGCTGGGGATCGCCACCGCGCTGGCACTGGTCGGCGCGGCGCTGCTGGCGCAGGCCGCGGCGACGACGGTGCTCAAGCCGGTGCACCGGCTGGGGGTCGCCGCGCGGCGGCTCGGCGAGGGCGAGCTGCACACCCGGCTGCGGGTCTCGGGCACCGACGAACTGGCCGAGCTGTCCCGTACGTTCAACAGCACGGCGGCCGCGCTGGAGAAGAAGGTCGCGGACATGAGCGCGCGGGAGGAGTCCAGTCGGCGGTTCGTCGCGGACATGTCGCACGAGCTGCGGACGCCGCTGACCGCGATCACGGCGGTGACGGAGGTCCTGGAGGAGGAAGAGGACAGCCTCGACCCGATGATCGCTCCGGCGGTACGTCTGGTGGTCAGCGAGACGCGACGGCTGAACGACCTGGTGGAGAACCTGATGGAGGTCACCCGCTTTGACGCGGGCACCGCGCGGCTGGTCCTGGACGACGTGGACATCGCGGACCAGATCACCGCGTGTATCGACGCCCGTGCCTGGCTGGACGCGGTCGACCTGGACGCGGAGCGCGGGATCATGGCGCGGCTCGATCCGCGGCGCCTCGACGTCATCCTGGCGAACCTGATCGGCAACGCGCTCAAGCACGGCGGATCTCCGGTGCGGGTGTCCGTACGGGAGACCCGTTCCGCGGCACGAGGAGCGGAGCTGACCATCGAGGTGCGCGACAACGGCCCGGGTATTCCGCAGGACGTACTGCCGCATGTCTTCGACCGTTTCTACAAGGCGAGCGCGTCCCGGCCGAGGTCTGAGGGCAGCGGGCTCGGGCTGTCCATCGCGCTGGAGAACGCGCATATCCACGGCGGTGAGATCACCGCCGCCAACTCGCCCGCGGGGGGCGCGGTGTTCACCCTGCGGCTGCCACAGGACCCGTCGGACGGGGAGGCGGACGGCGAGGACGGCTGCGACCGTGCGGGTCGCGAGGGTCGCGAGGGCGGCGGCGGGGGCTTCAGGGGGCGCCCCGGTGACCGCGTCGATGTCGATGTCGACACTGACGCCGATACCGCGGGCGGTACCACTGGCGGTACCGCTCACGACAGCACTCACGACAGCGCTCACGACGCCGCGACCAGGGGGGCCGACCGATGAGCCGGTGGCGCGTGCGGCGGGCGGGTGCGGTACTCGCGGGCTGTGGGGTCCTGCTGCTCGCCGGGTGCGGGATCAGGGCGACGGAGGTGCCGACCGACTTCGGGCCCGCGCCCTCGCGGGTGGCGTGTGTGACCACGGCGCAGGGCGTCGAGGCGCGCGCGGCGGGGGGCACGCTGGCGCAGGTCTTCCTGGTGTGTGGTTCGCAGCTGGTGGCGGTGGACCGGACGGTGGAGCTCCCCCAGGCCCCGGACGGGGACGCGGGAGCGGGTGAGAACGAACGCGTACCGGTGGCGCAGGCGCTGCTCGACGCGTTGCGGCAGCCGACATCCGAGGAGGAGGCGCAGGCGGGTTTCGCCACGGACCTGCGCGCTCGGGCGACCGTCACGGGCCCGCGCGAGGGCGACCCGAAGACCGCGCTCCGGCTGAGCACACCACCCGAAGGGCTCTCCCCGTTCGCCCTGGCCCAGGTCGTCTGCACCTTCGCGCACAGCGCGGTGGCGAGCGGCGAGGACACCGTGATCCTGGGCGGCCGTGGCTCCGACCCCCTCCGCAGCTACGCGTGCACGGACGCGCTCCGCGCCCGCCCCGGCACGGTGCCCGTACCGACGGAGACAGTCGGCGGTTAGGGCTGCCCGCCGGACAGGCCCTAACGCTTGTCTCCACAGCCGCGCCAGGGCGCGTGGTGGGCGGAGATGGAGCGCGTGGGGGCACGCGGAACCGATCCTGGCCGTGCTGGCGTCTTGGGGGACGTGCAGCGTCATGGCTCGCGCGGCGGCAACGTCGCCACTCGCTTCCGTGCGGCAGGAGTGCTCCTCCTGGCCGTACACCTTCTGCTCGTCGGCTGGCTCACCCTGCGTCCCCTGGACGTGCCGTGGATGAGCGCCGCCAATTTGCAGCCCCTGGCCGGGATCAAGGCCGACCTCGCCCTGGGACCCGAGGCGGCCGTGCGCAGTCTGGGCCGGGAACTGCTGCTGCTCGCCCCGCTCGGGGTGCTGCTTCCGATGGTCGGCGGGCGGCTTCAGGTGTCGCCGCTGGCGTCGCTGACCCGTACGGTCGCCGCCGGTGCGCTGCTGTCGCTGGGTATCGCGCTGGCGCAGACCGGGGTGCCGGGCCAGGTCGTCGATGTGGACTCGCTGTTCCTGAACACCGTGGGCGTCGCACTGGCCCATCTCGCCGTGGTGCCAGCCGCCAGGGCCCGGCTGCGTCGTCGCGTACGTGTGGGTCATCGCGTGCGTGATCGCGTGGGTGATCGTGTGCGTGGCGGGGTCGGTGAGGTCGGGATGCGGCGGCTGTCCGTGCCGCCGCGGGACGAGGCCGCTTCTCAGGGGTCGACCCCGACGATTCCCAGGGTCGGGATCGCCCCCTAGCGGGACGCTTTGGCCCCCTTCGCGCTCGTACGGTGGAAAACATCAGACACCGCGTGAAGGAGCGACCATGACGGCACTTGCCCGCCCCCAGAACGGACGGATGATTGGCGGAGTGTGCGCGGCGCTGGCACGGCGCTTCGGCACCTCGGCGACCACGATGCGGGTGATCTTCGTGGTGTCCTGCCTGCTGCCAGGACCACAGTTTCTGATCTACCTCGCGATGTGGATCATGATCCCGAACGAGAAGCCGGAGCCGGCCGCCGCGAGCTGGTGAACCGCCAACCGCCGCGTACACGGCGAACGGGGTGCGCACCGTGTGGTGCGCACCCCGTTCGTGTGCCGGGTGCCGGTCGCCCGTACGCCGGGTGCCGATCGGTCTACCAGGGAGGTCAGCCGAGGGGGAGACCGGTCCCGACGGGGAGACCGCCCGGCGCCACACCCTCCAGCGGGAGGCCGCCGAGCAGGCCGGTGACCGGGTCAGTGCCCTTCGCCAGCGCGTCCTGGCCGACACCCAGGGCCTCGGGGGCACCGGCCGGGAGCGTCCCAGCCGTGTCGCCGATCGGCAGTACGCCGGACACGGGGCCGAGCCCCTGCGCGACGTCCGGGATCGCCGGGGCGGCCGTTGCGGTACCGGCAGCGGCGGCGGCGAACGCGGCGCCGATCGCGGCGACACCGAGGGTCTTGGCGGCAGACTGCTTCATCTTGGATATGTCCTCTGAGCCGGGGGTCTTCGGGGATCTTTGCGCGGTCCCGCAAGCTATCCAGGCGCCGATGAGCTTCGCAACGCATACAAAACGGCCGGAAGGTTCCCCTTCCGGCCGTTCGTGTGAGGTGCGGGTGGCGGTCGACTCAGCCCAGGATCGCGGTAGAAGCGCTGGTCGAGGCGGTCTGCTGGAAAAGCCACTCGGATTTGAGCTCGGCGTAACCGGGCTTGATGACGTCATTGATCATGGCGAGACGTTCATCGAAAGGAATGAATGCTGATTTCATCGCATTGACTGTGAACCACTGCATGTCATCGAGCGTGTAGCCGAAGGCCGAGATCAGGTGTTCGAACTCCTGGCTCATGCTCGTGCCGGACATCAGGCGGTTGTCGGTGTTCACCGTGATGCGGAAGTGCAGCTTGCGCAGCAGACCCAGCGGGTGGTCGGCGTAGGAGCTCGCCGCTCCCGTCTGCAGGTTGGACGACGGGCACATCTCCAGCGGGATGCGCTTGTCGCGTACGTAGGAGGCGAGGCGGCCGAGCTGCACGGTGCCGTCGTCGGCGACCTCGATGTCGTCGATGATGCGGACGCCGTGGCCGAGGCGGTCCGCGCCGCACCACTGGAGGGCCTGCCAAATGGACGGCAGGCCGAAGGCCTCACCCGCGTGGATGGTGAAGTGGTTGTTCTCGCGCTTGAGGTACTCGAAGGCGTCCAGGTGGCGGGTGGGAGGGAAGCCCGCTTCCGCGCCCGCGATGTCGAAGCCCACGACGCCGTGGTCGCGGTAGCGGTTGGCGAGTTCGGCGATCTCCAGCGCGCGGGCGGCGTGCCGCATCGCGGTGAGCAGGGCGCCGACGCGGATGCGGTGGCCGCTGGCCTTGGCGCGGCGCTCGCCCTCGCGGAAGCCGTCGTTGACCGCCTCGACGACCTCTTCGAGAGTGAGGCCGTTCTCCAGGTGCTGCTCGGGGGCGTACCGGATCTCGGCGTAGACGACGCCGTCTTCGGCGAGGTCCTCGGCGCACTCCGCGGCTACCCGGTAGAGGGCTTCCTTGGTCTGCATGACGGCGCAGGTGTGCGAGAACGTCTCCAGGTAGCGCTCCAGGGAGCCGGAGTCGGCGGCGTCCCTGAACCAGGTGCCGAGCTTGTCGGGCTCGGTCTCGGGGAGACCCTGATAGCCCGTCTCGCGGGCGATGTCGATGATCGTCCCGGGGCGGAGGCCACCGTCAAGGTGGTCGTGCAGCAGCACCTTGGGTGCGCGGCGGATCTGGTCCGGGGTCGGGGTGGGAGCGCTCTGGCTGGCCTGGCTCCTGGTCTGGCTCGTCATTGGCGCACTCTACCGCCTACGCGCGTAGAGCGCGCCTGCGACGGCGGGGCGGCTCCGTGTCGATACCCAACAGTGACCCCGCGGCCCGGCTCCGTACATCTGGGGTTCTGAGACTCTGCTGTCATGGCGCAGCAAGCAACACCGGTACGTGATGCCCGACTTGGGCGGGTTCTGGGCGGCAGGGCGGCAGGGTCCGGGGTCAACGGGGTGGTGCTGGTGCTGCCCGGCGGCGCTGAGGTGTCGGCGCGGCGAGCGTCTTCGGTGGCCCTGGCGGGGGCGTGGGGTGTGGCGCGGCGGGTGGTACGGGGGTCGGGGGCGTGGCCCGGAGTGGGGTCGGGGTCCGCATCGGGGTCGAGGTCGGGGCCCGGGTCAGGGTCGGGGTCGGGGGCGGGGGCGGAACCCGGGTCGGGGCTGGTCGCGCATGTGGTGCGCTACCGGTGTCGTGGGTGGAACGGCCCGGAGGCGGGGCCTGCGCGGGACGCGGAGTGGGCTGTGGACGAGGTCGTACGCCGGTACGGGGACGTTCCGGTGTGCCTCGTCGGGGTCGGCATGGGCGGCCGGGCGGCGCTGCACGCGGCAGGACACCCCGCCGTGCACTCCGTGGTGGCGCTGGCGCCCTGGCTTCCGGGCGGCGCGAGCGATGCGGGCGGCGCGAGCGATGCGGGCGACGAGGGCGCGTCGGCGCGGGAGCCCGTGGCGGAGCCGGTGGGGCAGTTGCGTGGACGGCGGGTGCTGATCGTGCACGGGACGGTTGACACGCGGAGCGATCCGGAGCTGTCCTTCCGGCTGGCGGAGCGAGCGAAGAAGGTCAACGGCGAGGTGTGCCGGTTCGAGGTGCACACGGACGGACACCGGCTGCGTCAGCACCGGGACGAGGTGCTGGCGCTGGTGACCGACTTCGTACAGGGGTCGCTGTACGAGCGGGGCTTCTCGCGGCCCGTCGCCGACGCGCTCGCGGCGCCACCGCCGCTGGGGCTGCGGATGCCGTTGGCGGCGGGGTTCGGGCGGGCGTTGCGCAGGTAGCGCCGGACAGGCCCTACGGGAGGAGGGAGCCCGCGGGGGCGGCGATCGTGCCCTTGCGGGTGAGCAGGAAGCGCTTGAAGGCCGCTACGGGTGGGGTGTCGGGATGGCCCGCCAGCCAGGCGACGCCGATCTCGCGCACCGCCCGCGGCGCCGTCACCGCGAGTTCGACCACCCCGGGCCGGGCGAACGCCGGAGGGGGCAGCAGCGCCACCCCGAGCCCCGCCGCGACCAGCCCGCGCAGGGTCTCCGCGTCCTCGCCCTCGAAGGCGACCCGTGGGCGGAACCCGGCCTCGGCGCACAGCGCGTCGGCGATGCGGCGCAGCCCGTAAGGGGGTTCGAGGGTGACGAACGCTTCGTCGGCGGCCTCGGCGAGCCGGATGCGCTTGCGCGTGGCCAGCCGGTGGTCGGCGGGGACGACCAGGTTCAGGCGCTGCTCGGCCAGCCGTCGGGCGACCAGGTCCGGGGCGTCGGGGACCGGCGAGGTCAGGCAGAGGTCGAGTTCGCCGGTGCGGAGGCGTTCGATCATCCACTCGCCGTAGTTCTGGACGAGGCTGAAGCGCACCCGGGGGTGGTCCACACGAAAGGCCCGGATGAGTTCGGGGACCGCTTCGGAGCCCATGGTGTGCAGGAAGCCGAAGGCGACCTTCCCGGTGGCGGGGTCCGCGTCCGCGCGTACGTCGTCAGCGGAGCGGTCGATCTCGCCGAGTGACCGCTCGACGGAGGCCAGGAAGGTGCGGCCCGCCGCCGTGAGCGACAGGGTGCGGCCGCGGCGGGCGAACAGGTCGACGCCGAGGTCCTGTTCGAGCCTGGCCAGGGCGCGGGAGAGCGTGGACTGCGGGATGCCCAGCTGCTGCGCGGCGCGCGTGACGTGTTCGGTACGGGCCACGGCGGCGAAGTACGCGAGGCGGGGGGCGAGGAGGGCGGACCAGGAGTCGGGACTCAGGTCGCTCAGGTCGCTGGGGTCGCTGGGGTCGCTGGGGTCGCTGGGATAGTTTTTCGCCTCAACAAAAGGGGGTCGTGTGGGGCGTGTGCTGCGGTCATGCGCCATGGGATTGATTATGGCCTGTTTATGCATTGGACGCATGAACTGCACCTCCTTAGATTCAAAGCATGCCTCCTGCCAGTAGCAGGGCGTTCGCAAGGCACGCGGACGCCCCTGCCTCCGATTCCTCTGCTCCCTTTGACTCTCGCCTGGCACCGGGCGGGGCCGGTTACCTCCGGATGAACCTCGCGCTGTTCGCCGCGGGGCTCGCCACCTTCGCGGTGCTGTACTCCACGCAGGCGCTACTGCCCCTGATCTCCGCCGAGTTCGCCGTCACGGCCGACACCGCGAGCTGGACGGTCTCCGCCGCCACGGGGGCGCTCGCGCTGTGCGTCCTGCCGCTGAGCGCGCTCTCCGAGCGGTTCGGGCGGCGGACGCTGATGACGGTTTCGCTGGCGGTCGCCGTGGTGGTCGGGCTGCTCATCCCGTTCGCGCCCAGCCTGGGCTGGCTGGTGGGCCTGCGGGCGGTGCAGGGTGCGGCGCTGGCGGGGCTGCCCGCGTCGGCGATGGCGTATCTGGCCGAGGAGGTACGGCCCAAGGCGCTGGTCGCGGCGATCGGACTCTTCGTCGCGGGCAACAGCATCGGCGGGATGAGCGGCCGGGTGCTGACCGGCTGGGTCGCGCAGGCCTGGGGGTGGCGGGCGGGGCTCGCCGCCGTGGGTCTGATGGCGCTGGTGTGCGCGGTCCTGTTCCGCGTCCTGCTGCCCCGGCCCCAGCACTTCACGGCCGGTTCGCTGCGGCCCCGGGAGCTGGCACGGACCGTACGCGGGCACCTGGCCAATCCGCTGCTGTGCCGTCTGTACGTCATCGGGGCGCTGTTCATGGTGGTCTTCGGCGCCGTCTACACGGTGATCGGATACCGGCTCGTCGACGAGCCGTTCTCGCTGCCGCAGGGAATCGTCGGCTCGATCTTCCTGATCTACCTGGTCGGTACGGTGTCATCGGCCGCGGCCGGACAGCTGGTCGCGCGGATCGGGCGGCGCGGGGCGCTGTATCTGGCGGTGGGTACGACGACCGCCGGGCTGCTGCTGTCGCTCGCCGATGTGCTGGCCCTGGTGCTGGCGGGGCTGGTGCTGATCACCGCCGGGTTCTTCGCCGGGCATACGGTCGCGTCCTCCGCGGTGAGCCGGACGGCCGAGGTGGGGCGGGCGCAGGCGTCGGCTCTCTATCAGTCGGCGTACTACCTGGGCAGCAGCGTGGGCGGCATACTCGGCGCGGTCGCCTTCCACACCCTGGGCTGGCAGGGCACGGTGCTGCTGGGCCTGGTGGCGGTGCTCGGGGTGGTGTCGGTGACGCTGTACGGCACCCATGCGGCACGGGTGGAGCGCGCGCACGCGGCACGGGCGCGGGCGCGGGCCGGTCAGCGGCCGGTGCTGGCCTCGCACGCGTAATCCCGCTAGAGAAGGTGCATGCGGGTTCCTGAGCGGTTGTCGGTGGCGGTCGAGCTGCTGGGTGTGCGGGCGGACGAGCGGATTCTGGAGGTCGGCTGCGGGCGTGGGGTCGCCGCCGCGCTGATCTGTGAGCGGCTCACGGGCGGGGACGGGCAGCTGGTGGCTATCGACCGGTCGGCCGCCGCGATCGCCGCCGCCCGGGCGCGCAACGCGGCGGTGGTGGACGCCGGACGGGCCGAGTTCCGGCAGCTGGCGCTGGCCGATGTGGACCCGGCGTCGCTGGGGACGTACGACAAGATCCTGGCCAGTGACGTCAACCTCTTCTGGACCGGGCCCGCGACGCGGGAGGTGGCTGCCATCGGCCGGCTCCTGGAGCCGGACGGGCAGGTGCTGCTGTGCTTCGCGCCGCCTCGCGGGCGGGCCGTCGGTCCGCTGGAGTCGGCGGTGCTCGGGCGGCTCCGGGACGGCGGATTCCGGGCCACGGCGGTGCGGCGGCCCCTGGGTGAGGGCGGGACGCTGCTCGCGGTGCGCGCCAGGCATAGGGCTTCCGCCGCTGGTGGGACGGGCCGCTGAGTTCTTCGGGCGCCATTGTCAGTGGGGTGCGGTAGCTTCCGAGGTGTTGGTTTCGGAGGCTCGGCAGGGGTGTGGACCGATGAGTGACAGCGCGACGAAAACCGATCTGGACGCGGGCCTGGAGAAGCACAGGACCGAGCTGACGGGGTACTGCTACCGCATGCTCGGCTCCGGCTTCGAGGCCGAGGACGCGGTGCAGGACACCTTCGTCCGCGCGTGGCGGGCGTACGACCGCTTCGAAGGGCGCTCGTCCCTGCGTTCCTGGCTGTACCGCATCGCCACCAACGTCTGCCTGGACATGCTGAACGCGGGCAACAAGCGCGCCCGGCCGATGGACCTGACCGCAGCGCAGCCGGTCGCCGCCGCGGTGCTCAGTGAGCGCTCCGAGATCACCTGGCTGGAGCCGGTGCCGGACGGCCGGGTGCTGCCGTCCACCGCCGACCCGGCGGAGACGGCGGTGGCGCGCGAGTCGGTGCGGCTCGCCTTTGTGGCGGCGCTACAGCATCTGCCCGCCAAGCAGCGTGCGGTGCTCATCCTGCGCGAGGTGCTGGCCTGGAAGGCCAGCGAGGTCGCCGAGCTGCTCGACACCTCGGTCGCCTCGGTCAACAGCGCCTTGCAACGGGCGCGGGCCACCATCGGCGAGCGGGAGATGCGCGAGACGGACCTCGCCGACCCGCTGGACGAGGATCAGAAGAAACTCCTCGACCGCTATGTCGCGGCCTTCGAGGGCTACGACATGGACGCCCTGACCTCGCTGCTGCACGAGGACGCCGTACTGTCCATGCCGCCCTACGACCTGTGGCTCACGGGGTACGACAACATCACCGGCTGGATGCTCGGCCATGGCGCGGTCTGCCGCGGCTCCCTGCTGGTCCCGACGGTGGCGAACGGCACGCCGGCCTTCGGCCAGTACCACCCGACCGAGACACCCGGGCGGTACGAGCCGTGGGCGCTCCAGGTCGTCGAGATGTCAGGGGGAAGGATCGTCGAGATCACCAACTTCCTGGACACCGACCGCTGGTTCCCGATGTTCGACCTCCCCCAGCACCTCGACAAGTCCCACTAGGAGCAGCAACTCGCAGAGCCGGGTGCTGGGGTCGCGGACGCGCATCCTCGCCCCGGCCGTGCGGGTGGTGATCCGTAGCCGGGCGAGGGCGTCCACGGCGGCCAGGTTGGGTTCGGAGACGGCCGCGGCGTCGCAGATGAGTTCGTCGGCGCCGGAGTGCTCCAGTGCCGCTCTCACCCGCTCGCACAGCAGGGGCACCTCGGCCGGGGAGACGCGGGGGCCGAGGGCGACGACGATTGGTTGGGTAGCTGTCACACAGGGGTGACCCGTGGGCGGGGCGGAACTCATCGCCCCGCCCACGGGTCACCGACCGGATCAGGCGATGCGGTCCAGGACGATCGGGTTCGGGGTGAAGCCGTTCGCGCCCTGCGTGTCGATGTCGTACGCGCCCTGGAGGGACTTGATCGCGTACTCGAACCGCTCCGGGGTGTCCGTGTGCAGGGTGAGCAGCGGCTGGCCCTCGGTGACCCGCTCGCCCGGCTTGGCATGCAGCTCGACACCGGCGCCCGCCTGGACCGGGTCCTCCTTGCGGGCCCGGCCCGCGCCGAGCCGCCAGGCGGCGACGCCGACGTCGTAGGCGTCGAGGCGGGTGAGGGTGCCGGAGGCGGGGGCGGTGATGACGTGCTGCTCACGGGCCGTGGGCAGGGTGGCGTCCGGGTCACCGCCCTGGGCGGCGATCATGCGACGCCAGACGTCCATCGCGGAGCCGTCGGCGAGGGCCTTGGCCGGGTCGGCGTCCTTGATCCCGGCCGCGTCCAGCATCTCGCGGGCGAGGGCGAGGGTGAGCTCGACGACGTCCGCCGGGCCGCCGCCCGCCAGGACCTCGACGGACTCGCGCACCTCAAGGGCGTTGCCCGCCGTCAGGCCGAGCGGCGTGGCCATGTCGGTGAGCAGGGCCACGGTCTTCACGCCGTGGTCCGTGCCGAGACCGACCATCGTGGAGGCCAGTTCGCGGGCGTCGTCGATGTTCTTCATGAAGGCGCCGGAGCCGACCTTCACGTCCAGCACCAGGGAGCCCGTACCCTCGGCGATCTTCTTCGACATGATGGACGAGGCGATCAGCGGGATCGCCTCGACCGTGCCGGTGACGTCGCGCAGCGCGTACAGCTTCTTGTCGGCGGGGGCCAGGCCGTCGCCCGCCGCGCAGATCACCGCGCCGGTGGTGTCCAGTACGTCCAGCATCTCGGCGTTGGACAGCAGGGCGCGCCAGCCGGGGATGGACTCCAGCTTGTCCAGGGTGCCGCCGGTGTGGCCGAGCCCCCGGCCGCTGAGCTGCGGCACGGCGGCGCCGCAGGCGGCGACGAGGGGGGCGAGCGGGAGGGTGATCTTGTCGCCCACGCCTCCGGTGGAGTGCTTGTCGGCGGTGGGGCGGGTGAGAGCGCTGAAGTTCATCCGCTCGCCGGAGTTGATCATCGCGGCGGTCCAGCGGGCGATCTCCGCGCGGGTCATTCCGTTCAGGAGGATCGCCATGGCCAGGGCCGACATCTGTTCGTCGGCGACCTCGCCGCGGGTGTAGGCGTCGATGACCCAGTCGATCTGGTCATCGCTGAGTACGCCTCGGTCCCGCTTGGTGCGGATGACGGAGATGACGTCCATGGGGTTGGGTCCCTTCCAGGGGAGTGGGTGGGGTGCGCGTCAGAGATATGTCCCCCACCCCGCCCCTTCCCGAAAGGCCTCGCCGGCCGGGCTCAAAGATGGCCTCAAACGCCGGCCGGGCTGGATTGCGGAATCTTTAGCCCGTCCGGCGTTTGAGGACCGGGGTCTGGGGCGGAGCCCCGGTTACGGGAAGGGGCGGGGTAGGGGAGAAGGAAGCGTGGCGCGGCTACGCCAGGTGCTCCGGGCCGAACGCGTCGGGGAGGAGTTCCGACAGCGGGCGGACGCCGCTCGCGGTGTCGACCAACAGGGTGGGGCCGCCGAACTCGTACAGCAGCTGGCGGCAGCGGCCGCACGGCATCAGGATCCCGCCGCTGCCGTCCACGCAGGTGAAGTGGGTGAGGCGGCCGCCCCCCGAGAGCTGGAGCGCGGAGACCAGGCCGCACTCCGCGCACAGGCCAAGCCCGTACGAGGCGTTCTCGACGTTGCAGCCGGTGACGGTGCGGCCGTCGTCCACCACGGCCGCCGCGCCGACCGGGAAGCCCGAGTACGGGGCGTACGCGCGGGACATGGCGTCGCGCGCCGCATCGCGCAGGGCTTCCCAGTCGACGTCGGCGTCCGTCACTTGCCTTGCCCCTTCCGGTACGGCTTGCCGTTCGCCTTCGGCATCCGCAGGTTCTGCGCCGCCAGGGCCAGGACCAGCAGGGTCGCGATATACGGGGCCGCGCCGATGAACTGCCTGGGCACCTCGTCCACCGTCAGATACGTCAGTACACCGGCGAGCGCGGCCAGCGCGGCCAGCCCGGACTGGAGGTACTTCTTCCGCGTGAACTGCCACACCGCGACGACCGCCAGCAGGATGCCGAGCAGCAGGAACATCGCCATGACGTTCTCCGCGCCGCGCTCCTTGAGCGAGCCGGTGAAGCCGAAGAGCAGGGCGCCCATCGCGACACCCACCGGCCGCCAGTTACCGAAGATCATCGCGGCCAGGCCGATGTAGCCGAGGCCGACGGTCTGGCCCTCGCGGTAGAAGGGGGCGGCCACCTCGGAGAGGAAGACGCCGCCGAGGCCCGCGAGCGCGCCGGAGATCAGCACGGCGACGTACTTGTAGAGGTAGACGTTGACGCCGAGGGACTCGGCCGCGATCGGGTTCTCGCCGCAGGACCGCAGGCGCAGGCCGAAGGCGGAGCGCCACAGGATGAAGTACGTCGCGACCAGCAGCACGATCGCGAGGACCGACAGCCAGGACAGCCGGGTGGTCAGCGCGCCGAGGAAGCCCGCCAGGTCGGAGATCAGGAACCAGTGTTTGCCGTTGAGTGAGACCAGCCAGTCGGACAGGCCTGGCACGGTCAGCGAGCCGAGCGGGTCGACCTGTGGGGACTGGGTGGTGCTGCCGCCCTCTTCCGCGCCGAAGGTCAGCTTGGACAGGAAGCGGGTCGCGCCGAGCGCCAGGATGTTGATGGCGACACCGGAGACGATGTGGTTCACGCCGAAGGTGACGGTGGCGATGGCGTGCAGCAGCGCGCCGAGCGCGCCGCCCAGCAGGCCCACGACGACGCCGGTCCACGGGCCCCACTGGTAGCCGGCCCAGGCGCCGAACCAGGTACCGAAGATCATCATGCCTTCGAGACCGAGGTTGATCACACCGGCGCGCTCGGACCACAGACCGCCGAGACCGGCGAGCAGGATCGGGACGGCGACGGAGATCGCGGCGGCCACCTGGCCGACGGAGGTGATGTCGTTGGTGCCGGTGAGGGTGCGGACGAGCGAGAAGAGGACCAGGCCGCCGAGGACGTAGTAGAGCGTGCGGTGCCAGTCGAAGCCCGACTTGCGGCGGGCGTGCCCGGCTTCGGGCTGGCCGAGAGCGGATGCCGTGGCGGCCATCAGAGCGCCACCTCCTCGTTCTTCTTCGCAGCGGCGGCCAGCTCGGCCCCGACCTTCTGCTGCTGGCGCTTCAGGCCCCAGCGCTGCACGGACTCGTACGCGATGACGACGGCGAGGACGATGATGCCCTGCATGATCACGGAGATCTCGGACTCGTAGCCGTTGTCGTCGAGGGTGGTGGACGCCTTGTCGAGGAAGGCCCACAGGAGCGCGCCGAAGGCCATGCCCAGCGGGTGGTTACGGCCGAGCAGCGCGATGGCGATGCCGGTGAAGCCGTAACCGGCCGGGAAGTCGGACATGAAGGTGTGGGACTCGCCGAGCAGGACGGGCATGCCGATCAGGCCCGCGAGGGCGCCGGAGGCGAGCATCGCGATGACGACCATCTTGCGGCCGCTGACACCGGAGGCGAGGGCCGCGGACTCCGAGGCACCGGCGGCGCGCAGGTCGAAGCCGAAGCGGGTGCGATTGAGCATCACCCAGTAGCCGACGCCGCACAGCACCGCGATGACCAGGAAGCCGTAGATCTCGTAGTCGCCGTACGGAATGCCGGGGAACCAGGCGGACTCGGGGAGTTCACCGGTGTTGATGGCGTTGGAGCCCTCGGGCTGGTGGCCGAAGACGTCCCGCTGGATCAGGTAGCCGATGATCGCGGCGGCGATGGCGTTGAGCATGATCGTGGCGATCACCTCGCTGACACCGCGGGTGACCTTGAGCAGTGCCGCGATGCCCGCCCAGAGCGCACCGACCACCATGGCCGTGACGATGACCGCGATCATCTTCAGGACACCGGGGGCCGGGAGGTTGAAGCCGACGATGCCGCCGATGCACGCGCCGAGGCGGTACTGCCCCTCGACGCCGATGTTGAAGAGGTTCATGCGGAAGCCGATGGCGACCGCGAGCGCCGCGAAGTAGTACGTGACGGTCTGGTTGATGACCAGGACCTGCACATCGGGCCACTCGGCGACGTAGTTCACCATCAGCGAGTACGGCTCGAACGGGTTCTTGCCGGTGGCGAGCAGGATGACCGACGTCAGGGCGACGGCCACGGCGAGGGCGAGCACCGGCGCGGCGGTCGCCAGGATCACCCGCTCCTTGAGGAGCTCCCGCTTCAGCTCCTTGGGGGTCTGCTGTGTCATCGGTCCTCTCCCCCGGTCTGCGCGGAGTTCTGGTCGGCGATGTTCCCGGGCGGGGAGTCCTCGGGATGCTCCAGGTGGCCGGAGGCGGCACCGGTCATGGCAGAACCCAGCTCCTGCGGGGTGATGGTGGCGGGGTCGGCGTCGGCGACCAGACGGCCGTCGAAGATGACCCGCAGGGTGTCGGACAGGCCGATCAGCTCGTCCAGGTCGGCGGAGATCAGCAGCACGGCAAGGCCTTCGTGCCGTGCCTGGCGGATCGCGTCCCAGATCTGGGCCTGCGCGCCGACGTCCACACCCCGGGTGGGGTGGGCGGCGATCAGGAAGCGCGGGGTGTGGCTCATCTCGCGGCCGACGATCAGCTTCTGCTGGTTACCGCCGGAGAGCGAGGCCGCGGTGACCTCGATGCCGGGGGTGCGGACGTCGTACTCCTCGACGATCCGCTCCGTGTCGGCCTTGGCGCCCTTGGGGTCGAGCCAGAAACCTTTGGAGTTGGGTGCTTCGGTGACGTGGCCGAGGATGCGGTTCTCCCAGAGGGGGGCCTCCAGGAGCAGGCCGTGCCGGTGGCGGTCCTCGGGGATGTAGCCGACGCCCTGCTCGCGGCGCTTGCGCGTCGGCCAGGCGGTGACGTCCTCGCCGTCCAGCGTGATGGTGCCGGAGTCGGCGTGCTTCATGCCGATCAGGGTCTCGATCAGCTCGGTCTGGCCGTTGCCCTCGACGCCCGCGATACCGAGGACCTCGCCCGCGCGGATGGCGAAGGTGAGGTGGTCGAGGAGCGGCTTGCGGCCCTCGGCGCCCAGGGTGAGGCCCTTGACGTCCAGGACGACGCGGTCGGTGACCGTGGACTCGGTGGTCTCCGGGACCGGCAGCTCACTGCCGACCATCAGCTCGGCGAGGGCACGCGGGGTCGTCTCGGACGGGATGGCCGTGCCGACCGTGGTGCCGCGCCGGATGACCGTGATGTCGTCGGCGACGCTCAGCACCTCGCCCAGCTTGTGCGAGATGAAGATGACCGCCAGGCCCTCGGCCTTGAGTTCGCGCAGGTTGGTGAAGAGCGCGTCGACCTCCTGCGGGACCAGCACGGCGGTCGGCTCGTCGAGGATCAGGGTGCGGGCGCCGCGGTAGAGGACCTTGAGGATCTCCACGCGCTGGCGGTCGGCGACGCCGAGGTGCTCGACGAGGGCGTCGGGGTTGACCCCGAGACCGTAGGCCTTGGAGATCTCCAGGATCTTCTTGCGGGCCCTGGAGCCGATGCCGTACAGCTTCTCGCCGCCGAGGACGACGTTCTCCAGGACGGTGAGATTGTCGGCGAGCATGAAGTGCTGGTGCACCATGCCGATGCCGCGGGCGATCGCGTCACCGGGGCTGCTGAAGGAGACCTGCTCGCCGTCGATGGTGATGGTGCCCTCGTCCGGCTTCTGCATGCCGTAGAGGATCTTCATCAGCGTCGACTTGCCGGCCCCGTTCTCACCGACCAGAGCGTGGACGCTGCTCCTGCGGACGGTGATGTCGATGTCGTGGTTGGCCACGACGCCGGGGAATCGCTTGGTGATGCCGCGGAGCTCGACGGCCGCGGTCTCGGTGGAGGCTGTGATGGCGCACTCCCTCGGGGCGGAGGAAAGGAGGTGACGGAGGAGGTGGTGGTGCGGGTGAGGCGGTGGTGCGGGTGAGGCGGTGCCGTTCAGGACTCGTACGGGCCTCACTGCGGGAACCGCCGGGGGGACCGTATCCTGTCATGCACATGCTACGCGCGTAGAGTTAACGAGAAAAGGCGCGAACACCCTCCAGGGGATCAAGTCCCCTGGAGGGTCGGCCCGCTGAGCCCTGGGAGCTGCTCCCTGAGCCCTCGGGCTACTTCTCGCTGAGCCCTGGGACTACTTCTTGGGCTGGGTCGCGACCTTGATCTCGCCGTCGGCGATCTTCTTCTTCGCCTCGTCGACCGCGGCGATGGTCTCCGTCATCTTGACGAACTCCGGGTTCGACTTGGAGTAGCCGACGCCGTCCTGGGCCAGGTCGGCGGAGACGATGCCGGACTGCGGCTTACCGTCCTGGACCGACTTGACGAAGTCGTACACCGAGCCTTCGACGTTCTTGAGCATCGAGGTCAGGATGACCTCCTTGACGCCCGAGAGTGCCGGGATCTTGTACTGGTCCGAGTCGACACCGAGGCCCCAGGCGTCGCCCTTGGTCTTGATCGCCTCGAAGGCACCGCCGCCGGAGCCACCGGCCGCCGGGTAGATGACGTCGGCCTTCTTGGAGAGCATGCCGCTGGCGATGCGCTTACCACCGGCCGGGTCCGCGAAGCCCTTGAAGTCGGGCATCTGCGTGATGTACTCGGTCAGCACCGTGACATCGGAGTTGGTGTCCGCGACGCCCTGCTTGAAGCCGGCCTCGAACTTCTTGATCAGCGGAGTGTCCACACCGCCGATGAAGCCGACCGTGTCGGTCTTGGTGGTCTTGGCGGCGACCACGCCCATCAGGTACGAACCCTGCTCCTCGGTGAAGACCAGGTTCGCGACGTTCTTGGTCTGCAGCGACGAGTCGTCGACGACCGCGAAGCTCGTCTTCGGGAACTTCTTGGCCACCTCGTCGATGGACTTGGCGTACGCGAAGCCGACACCGATGACCGGGTTGTAGCCCTGGCGCGCCATCTCGGTCAGGCGCTGCACCTTGTCAGCGTCGGACTCGCCATCCTTCGGCTCCTTCTCGGTGCCGCCGATGTCGAATTCCTTCTTCGCCTTGTCAAAGCCCGCGGCGGCCGCGTCGTTGAACGACTGGTCACCACGGCCGCCGACGTCGTAGGCGAGGCCGATGCCCTTCCCGTTCGAGTTCGAGCTGCTGCTGGACTTGTCACCACTGTCGTTGCCACACGCGGTGGCAGCGAAGGCAAGAGCAGTGGTGGCTACACCACTGACGACGATCTTGGTCACCCGGCGCACGATGGGTCCCCTTCACTCAAGGAAGCGCCCCGACCGGGGCTGACTTACCGGGAGCTTAACGCGCGTAGATGTCGCGTAAAGAGGGGTTCAGAGCCTGTTATCCAATCGAAGCGTTTCGGACAGGTGCCAGTTGGCTTCGGAGAGGTAAAACCGCAGGTCACCATTTGTTCCGGGCGGGAACAAGCGGGGGCGACAGCGCGCCCACGCCGCGCCGTCAGCGAGTTCGGCCCCTGGTCTCCGCGTCGAGGAGCGCCGCGGCGGTGAAGAGTTCGACGCCGACCTCGATGGCTGATTCGTCTGCGTCGAAGTCGCCCTGGTGGAGGTCGCGGACCGTGTGCTCGCCCGGTGTGCGCACGCCCAGGCGGGCCATCGCGCCCGGTACGTGCTCCAGGTACCAGGAGAAGTCCTCGCCGCCGAGGCTCTGTTCGGTGCCCTCGACCGCGTGGGGCCCTCGGCGGGCCGTCATGGCGTCGTGCAGCAGGTCCGTGACGGCCGGGTCGTTGACGACCGGGGGGACGCCACGGATGTAGTTGATCTCCGACTTGGCGCGGTACAGGTCGGAGATCTCCTGGATGGCGGCGTGCACCAGGTCCGGCGCCTGTCGCCAGGCGGCCAGGTCCAAGCAGCGGACGGTGCCGGAGAGCTCGGCGTGCTGCGGGATGACGTTGCAGGCGTGGCCTGCCTCGATCCGGCCCCAGGTGACGGCGAGCCCGGAGCGTGTGTCGATCCGGCGCGAGACCAGGGCGGGAACCTCCGTGACGACCTTGGCGGCGGCGGTGACCAGGTCGGTGGTGAGGTGCGGGCGCGCGGTGTGCCCGCCCGCGCCATCCAGGGAGACCTCCAGGCGGTCGCAGGCGGAGGTGATCGGGCCGTGGCGTAGTCCGATGCGTCCGGCGTCGACCCGTGGGTCGCAGTGCACCGCGATGATCCGGCCGACCCCCTCCAGGACGCCGGACTCGATGGCGTCGGCCGCCCCGCCGGGCAGCACCTCCTCGGCGGGCTGGAAGATCAGCCGTACGGGAGCGGGGAGGCGGCCCTCACGGTCGAGCTCGGCCAGGACCAGGCCCGCGCCGAGCACGGCGGTGGTGTGCACGTCGTGGCCGCAGGCGTGGGCGCGGCCCGGGACGGTGGACCGGTAGGGGCTGCTGGTCTTGGCGTCCGGGATGGGCAGGGCGTCGATGTCGGCGCGGAGGGCGAGCATGGGGCGCGTTCCGTCGTGCGTTCCTTCGGGCGTACGTGCGTGCGTGCCGATGTCGCACATCAGACCGGTGCCGGTGTCCAGGACCCTGGGTCTGAGCCCCGCGCGTTCCAGGCGTTCCTTGAGAGCCGCGGTCGTCCGGAACTCCTGGTTGCCGAGTTCGGGGTGCATATGCAAGTCGCGGCGGAAGGCGATGAGTTCGGCGCGCAGCGGCTCGGGCAGCGCGCCGGGGAGTGCCTCCGCTGGCGCGGACTCAGTATCGGACTCGGCTTCGGACTCGCGCGACTTCAGTTGGTTCACCCTGTGAAGGGTAGAGCGACGCATGGGCCAACTCACCCACGATCAACAAAAGTTAATCCGGATTGGCGTAAGAAAATGGGTCGAGGCACGCATGAGCCGCTTGCCTGGAGGGTATGACCTCTTGTTCGCTCTCTGTCTATGCCATGCGTACGGACTGGAGTCGATGCACGTCACGGGCCGTTCCGGTGACGCCGGACAGGAAGCCCTGGGCGCGCGGCGAGGCGTGGTTCGTCAGCCAGCTGGGGTCGATATCACAGACCGCGACCTCGACGCCGGTGCCGACCAGCGCGCGGGGCAGGGTGTGTACCACGGTTGACGGGAAGCTCAGGATCGTACGCCCGATGGGGCCTCGGCGAGCGATCAGCTCCAGCGGGAGGTCGGGACGTACCACCTCTAGTCCGGTCGCGGTAGACAGCGCGTGCAGCTTCTCGGGGAGCTCTCTACGGTGGGCGAAGTAGCGCGTCGCACCGTGGGTGCGGGCGAGTCGGCTGACCGCTTCGAGGTAGCGGTCACGGTCGACGACGCCCGTTTCGACCAGTGAAGTGCCCACCAGGTCCGCGCTCTTGGTGATCCTCGGCGGGCCGAAGCGGGAGCGAGTCCAGGAGAAGTCGTTCTCGGTGACGCGGATACCCGTGGGGGCGTCCGTCGGTATCGGCATGGAGGAGAAGATCTCGACGGTGCGTTCGCCGGACGGGATGAGACGGCGTCGGGCCGAAGCGGAGAAGGGCGCGAAGGCCAGGTCCCGCGCGCCGGGGCGGCCGCCGCGCCGGTGCCAGCGCACCAGGCGCTCGCCGCTGGCGAGTTGGGCGATGAACTCCATGGTCGCCGTGCCGTCGTCGACCACGACCAGGTCGCGGGCGGTGGTGAGGGTGAGCAGCAGTTGCACGTAGCGCGAGAACGGGTCGCCGATGACCACCCGGCGTGCGGTGCGCAGCATCCGGGTGAGCGCGCTGATGGTCTTCACCGGCGCGCTGGCGCCGCCCCGAGCCTCCTCCCAGCGCACGGTGTGCCCCTCGTCGCGCGCCAGCTCGGCCATCCGGCGCAGCTGGCCGCGTGACATGGGGTCGACCGGGGACAGCACGATGAGGGTGAGGCCGGTACGAGCCCGGGGGTGGTCGCTGGACGGAGCCTCGCACGCGGCGTCGGTGTGCGCCCACTCCAGCACGTTGAGCAGCTGGACCGGGCTCTCCACGAACGCGAGGGTGTCGGCCGGGTCGGCTGCGGCCGGGTCAGCGGGGCGAGCGGACGGGGCTGGCGCCCCCGAGAGCTCGGGGGCGCCAGCGGGTCCGTGCGAGTTCATCACCGTGAGGTGTCCGGCTGCCCGTCAGACCGCGGCCGGCTCGCGGTCGGTGAGCTGCGCCTCCGCCTCGGCGATCACACCGCTGACGCGGCGGAGCTTCTTCATCGGGCCGAGCTCGGACTCGTACACCTTCTTGACGCCGTCGCCGAGCGAGGCCTCGATGGTGCGGATGTCGCGGACCAGGCGCGACAGGCCCTGCGGCTCGACGGACGCGGCCTGGTCGGAGCCCCACATGGCGCGGTCCAGGGTGATGTGGCGCTCCACGAAGGTGGCGCCGAGCGCGACGGCGGCGAGGGTGGTCTGCAGGCCCGTCTCGTGGCCCGAGTAGCCGATCGGGACGTTCGGGAACTCGCCCTGAAGCGTGTTGATGACGCGCAGGTTGAGCTCCTCGGCCTTCGCCGGGTACGTGGAGGTGGCGTGGCAGAGCAGGATGTTGTCGCTGCCCAGGACCTCGACCGCGTGGCGGATCTGCTTCGGGGTCGACATGCCGGTGGAGAGGATGATCGTGCGGCCGGTGGCGCGCAGGGAGCGCAGCAGCTCGTCGTCGGTGAGCGAGGCCGAGGCGACCTTGTGGGCGGGGATGTCGAACTTCTCCAGGAAGGCGACGGCCTCGGTGTCCCACGGGGAGGCGAACCAGTCGATGCCGCGCTTCTTGCAGTGCTCGTCGATGGCCTGGTAGTCGGTCTCGTTGAACTCGACGCGGTGCCGGTAGTCGATGTACGTCATCCGGCCCCAGGGGGTGTCGCGCTCGATGTCCCACTGGTCGCGCGGGGTGCAGATCTCCGGGGTGCGCTTTTGGAACTTGACCGCGTCGCAGCCCGCTTCGGCGGCCACGTCGATCAGCTTGAAGGCGTTCTCAAGGTCGCCGTTGTGGTTGATGCCGATCTCGCCGGTGATGTAGACGGGGCGGCCGGGGCCCGCGGTCTTGTTGCCGAGGGTGCGGAGGCGGGACGTGGACGTGCTCATGGCGGGGGTTCCTTACGTGGCTCGGTGATGCTGAGAGGTGGGGAAGAGAGGAAGAGAAAGAAGAGGTGAGAGGGAAAGTCAGGGGGTCGTCAGGGACGGGCCGAGGAGCCAGGTCGCGATCTCCCGGATGGCGCCGTCGCCGCCCGCCGTGGTCGTGACGGACCTGGCGGCGTCCCGTACGACGTCGTGGGCGCTGGCGACCGCGACCGGCCAGCCGACCAGGCCGAAGCAGGGAAGGTCGTTGACGTCGTTGCCCGCGTAGAGGACGCGCTCGGGTGCGACGCTCTGCTCCTCGCACCACTGTTTGAGCGCGAGGTCCTTGCGGTCGATGCCGTGCAGGACGGGGATCTGGAGCTTCTTGGCGCGGGCCGCGACGACCGGGTTCTGCTCGGTGGACAGGATCAGCAGCTTGAGGCCCGCCTTGCGCAGGGCCGCGATGCCGAGTCCGTCGCCACGGTGTACGGCGACGATCTCGCGGCCGTCGGCGTCGATCAGCACCCGGTCGTCGGTCTGGGTGCCGTCGAAGTCGATGACCACGGCGTCGATGTCGTCGCCGGTGGGGCGGGCGGACGCGGGCTCCTCCAGGTCCGTGGGACCGGTAGGGCTGGTGGGGCTGGTGGGGCCGGTGGAGTCTGTGGGGCCCGTGGGGCCCGTGGGGCCCGTGGGGCCCGTGGGGCCCGTGGGGCCCGTGGGGCCCGTGGGGCCCGTGGTGTCGGCTCGGTCGAGCAGCGGGGCCAGGGCGCGGGCGCGGGCCAGGTCGTGCGGGTCGTCGACCTCCAGGACGCGGGCCGGGTCGGTCCGTACCAGCGCGGTGTGGCCGAAGAACCGGTGCTTGTGCTCGCGGAACCCGACGGCCGCCATGGCGTAGGCCGCGCCGGTCTCCAGCAGGTCCTGGGGGCGGTCCTGGCGGCGGGGGCGGAAGGACTTGTCGTGGTTGACGCCGTATCCACCCGTGGTGGAGGTGGCGGCGGCGGTGGCGGTTCCGGTGGCCTGGGCGGCGCCGGAGGCCGCCCGTACCGGCCGTTCCTCCGGGGCGAGTTCGTCCGCGCTGTCGCGCCAGACGAAGCCGTGGAAGCTGGCCACCGTCAGCGCGGTGTCGGCGCCGTGCTCGACGACCTCCGCCGCGACCCCGTCGATGTCCTCGCGGACCAGGAAGGGGCTGGTGCACTGGACCAGCAGCACCACGTCCATCGACGCGCCGTGCAGCGACTCGTGGGCGTCCATCGCGTGCAGCACCGCGGCCTCGCTGGTGGCCGTGTCACCGGCGATCGCGGCGGGGCGCAACACCACGTCGGCGCCTGCCGTGCGGGCCACGTCCGCGATGGCCGGGTCGTCGGTGGAGACGACGACGTCGGTGACCAGGCGGGCGGCCAGGCATTCCCGTACGGCCCTGGCGACCAGCGGTAGGCCGCTGACCGGGGCGAGGTTCTTGGCGGGTACGCCCTTGGAGCCGCCGCGCGCGGGGATCACGGCGAGTACCCGGCGTCTTGGCTTCACGTCCGCTTCCTGGTGGTTCATGTTCATGGGGTGGCCTCCTCGCGGGCCTGGGGTGACGTCGTCGGGGCCCTGAGGCCGGGGTGCTGGGGCCCGGGATACTGGGGCCGGGATGCTGGGGAGGTCACAACTTGCCCAGGCGGCGCAGGGCGGGGGCCACGCGCTGAGCCCCGTAGCGGTAGGCGCCGCGGGCCGCGCCGCGGGTGACCTTGCGCATGGTGTGCCGGATACCCCGGGCCGCGACCGGCTCGGGGGCCTGGGGCAGCGGGGTGCCGTCGGGTGCGAGCCGGTGCCTGGCCAGCAGCGACGGCAGGTATCCGGGGGCGGTCACCGGGTTGTAGTACGGGGCGACAGGCGGCAGTTCGGGGGCCTGGCGGAGTTCGGCGATGCGCTTGCGGGCCGCGTCGAAGCAGCTCTCGTACCCGCCGTCGGCGGCGACGCCCTGCACCGCCACCCAGTCCGGGTTCGGCTCCGGGATGTGCCCCTGGTCGAGCTGGTCCCAGGAGGCCAGGCAGCCGGAGCCGATGAAGTGGTGGTTGCCCAGCCGCTCGCGTACGCCGAGGTCGGTGAGGATGGCGGTGGGGATACGGCGGTGCAGCGACTCCAGCGCGGCCGTGGAGCTGACCGTCACGAGCAGCGAGGTGCGGTCGAGTACCTCGCCCATGTTCCCGTAGACGAGACGGCAGTTGTCCGGCAGGCCCACATCCTCGGCCAGCCGCTGGTACGGCAGGTTCTCCACGTGCGTGGTGTGCTCACCCGGCAGCGAGCGCAGCTTGATCAGGACCTCGCGGTCCGGATGCGCCCGTGCGTGGTCCGCCATCCGGTTCAGCAGGTACAGCCGGTCCGTACGGGTCTTCGGCACGGAGGGCTGGACCGCGAAGGTGACCGTGTACGGGTCGTGGTCCTGGTGCGGGGCGCCGCCGAGGAACGGCAGCGCGGCCTCCACCACGCTGTCGGCGCTGGCGCCCACCCCCTCGTACACCGCGCGGAAACGCTCCGCGTCCTGGCGGGAGTTGGCGAGCACGATGTCCGCGCCGTGCCGCAGCAGCAGGCCGTCGGCCAGCTTCTCGTACACCACGCCGACATAGCCGGTGACGAGTACCGGGCGCCTCCCGCGTCCCTGCCAGACCTTGGCGAGCCCGTGCAGCATCGCCTGCACCCCGCCGCCGACGAGCGCCAGCACGACCACGTCGTACTGCTCCGGGTCCTGCTCCATCTCGCTGAGGAACTCGGCCGACGTGAGCTCGCGCAGGCTGTCCGCCTGGACGCCGACCTCCTCCAGCTGACGCGCGGTGGGCGTGGCCCGGCCGCGGAGCAGGAGGCCGTCGAGCCGGCTCTCCGGAGCGATCCGGTGCGCGGTGAGCGCCCCCCACTTCCAACGCGTGTCGGAATCGGCGAGTACGGCGACGCGCTGCGTTCGTTCATTGCTTTCTGGCACGTCGAAGAAGCTAGAAAGGAATTCACGTGGATGGCCCAACTCGGGCGCAACAAAGGGTTAACAGCACCTCGACAATTAACCAACCAGCCTTGCTTACCTGGGAGTTAACCACCCGTCCACATATCGTTCACGAGGCATCTCCTCGCGGGTCAATGCGAATGCCGGTCGACTGACTAACGTCGCCTCAATGAAGCTCTTCGTCATACCTCTGTTCCCCCTCGACTCGCCGCGGATGACGCTCCCGTGACGCGCGACCTCGGCAACACCACACTCCCGAAGCCCTCTCCGGGAGTGAGTTCCACCGGTACACAGGACACCCGCGCACAGAACACCCGCGCCCCGGACACCCGCGCCCCGGCCTCCCGGTCCGCGCCCCGGCTGCGCGCGCTGGACGCGCTGCGGCTGCTGGCCGCGCTGATGGTCGCTGGCTTTCACTACGGCGGCCGGGGCGACGGCGATGTGGCCGTCGCCTGGGGTACCTCGACCCAGGTTCAGTTTCCCACCGCGCACGGCTGGTTGGCCTTCGGCAACCTGGGCGTGCAGATCTTCTTCGTGATCAGCGGTTTCGTGATCTGTATGAGCGGCTGGGGCAAACCCCTGCGCGCCTTCTTCGCCTCCCGGGCCGCGCGGCTGCTGCCCTCGTACTGGGTGGCGGTCGTCCTGGTCACCGTGGTCTTCGCGCTCCCCTCGGTGGCGTACGAGACGGTCTCGGCCAGCGACGCGCTGCTCAACCTCACCCTGCTCCAACAGCCACTCGGCGCCGATCGGGTGCTCGGGGTGTGCTGGACGCTCTGGGTGGAGTTGCGGTTTTACGCCCTGTTCGCGCTGTGCGTCATGTTGCCGGGCGCCAACAGACAGCGCATCGTGCTGTTCTGCGCGGTGTGGACGCTGGCCGCGGCGATCACCGAGCAGGCGGACCACGAGCTGCTACGGCTGGTGGTGATGCCGCAGCACGCGCCGTTCTTCATCGGCGGCATCGGGCTGTACCTGGTGTACCGCAACCGGCGGGACGTCACCGCCTGGGGCATCGTGGCGGTCAGTTGGCTGACCGGCCAGCACCACGCCGTTGACCGGCTCATGGACGGGGCTGACGCGGCGGCCTACCCGCCGCACCCGTCGCTGGTCGCCATCGCGATCGTCACGGCCGGTTTCGCGGCCGTCGCGGCGATCGCGCTGGGTGCGCTGGACTGGGCGGACTGGGGCTGGCTGACCACCGCGGGGGCGCTGACGTACCCGTTCTACCTGGTGCACGAGCATCTGGGCTGGGTGGTGATCGGTCTGCTGCACCGGGGGCTCGGGCTTCCGTCGTCCGTGACGGTCGCGGTGACGGTGGCGCTGATGCTGCTGGTGGCCTGGGCGCTGCACCGTGGCGTGGAGCGGCGGCTCACGCCGCTGCTGCGGGCGCGGCTGACGTCTGGTGGTGCTTCCCCACGCCGCCCCTTCCCGTGACGTGACCGGTGCTCAGAACGCGTCCGTGGGGACGTAAGTCCCCCACACCTCGCGCAGCGCGTCGCAGACCTCGCCCACCGTGGCCCGCGCCTTCAGCGCGTCCTTCATCGGGTACAGCACGTTCGCGTCGCCCCTGGCCGCGTCCCGCAGCGCCGCCAGCGCCGCGTCCACCGCCCGCTGGTCGCGCTCGGCGCGCAGCTTGGCCAGGCGTTCGGCCTGCTGGGCCTCGATCGCGGGGTCGACGCGCAGCGGCTCGTACGGCTCCTCCTCTTCGAGCTGGAAGCGGTTGACGCCGACCACGACGCGCTCGCCGGAGTCGGTCTCCTGGGCGATGCGGTACGCGCTGCGCTCGATCTCGTTCTTCTGGAAGCCGTGCTCGATGGCGCTGACCGCGCCGCCGAGGTCCTCGACCCTCGCCATCAGGTCCAGCGCGGCCGCCTCCACGTCGTCGGTCATCTTCTCGACGACGTACGAACCCGCGAACGGGTCGACGGTGGCGGTCACATCGGTCTCGTACGCCAGGACCTGCTGGGTGCGCAGCGCGAGCCGGGCCGACTTGTCCGTCGGCAGCGCGATCGCCTCGTCGAAGGAGTTGGTGTGCAGCGACTGCGTACCGCCGAGCACCGCCGCCAGCCCCTGGACCGCGACCCGTACGAGATTGACCTCGGGCTGCTGGGCGGTGAGCTGGACGCCCGCGGTCTGCGTGTGGAAGCGCAGCATCAGCGACTTGGGGTTCTTGGCGCCGAACTCCTCCCTCATCACCTTCGCCCAGATCCGGCGCGCGGCACGGAACTTGGCGACCTCTTCGAGGATCGTCGTACGGGAGACGAAGAAGAAGGAGAGCCGGGGCGCGAAGGCGTCGACGTCCATTCCGGCCGCCACCGCCGTACGGACGTACTCGATGCCGTCCGCGAGCGTGAACGCGATCTCCTGCGCGGGCGAGGCACCCGCCTCGGCCATGTGGTAGCCGGAGATCGAGATGGTGTTCCACTTCGGGATCTCGGCCTTGCAGTACTTGAAGATGTCCGCGATCAGCCGCAGTGACGGCTTGGGCGGGAAGATGTACGTGCCGCGGGCGATGTACTCCTTGAGTACATCGTTCTGGATGGTGCCGGTGAGCTGGTCGGCGGCGACACCCTGCTCCTCGCCGACGAGCTGGTACAGGAGCAGCAGCAGCGCGCCGGGGGCGTTGATCGTCATCGACGTGGAGACCTTGTCCAGCGGAATGCCGCCGAACAGAATCCGCATGTCGTCGATCGAGTCGATGGCGACACCGACCTTGCCGACCTCGCCGGACGCGATCGGCGCGTCGCTGTCATGGCCCATCTGGGTCGGCAGGTCGAAGGCGACCGAGAGCCCCATCGTGCCGTTGGCGATCAGCTGCTTGTAGCGGGCGTTGGACTCGACGGCCGTGCCGAAGCCCGCGTACTGACGCATCGTCCAGGGGCGCCCGGTGTACATCGACGGGTAGACACCCCGGGTGAAGGGGTACGTGCCCGGTTCGCCCAGCTTCTCGGCCGGGTCCCAGTCGTCGCCCAGGGCCTCAGGTCCGTAGACCGGCTCGATGGGCAGTCCGGACTCAGACTCGCGCGCCATGTGCTGTGCCTCCTGCTACTCGCCGGTAATCGTTGGCCTCGCGACGGACTGTAGCGGCGGAGGCGCGTCGGGTGGAGGTCACCTCGCTGGGACCTTGCTCACAAGCACCTCACCGGGTGGGCGCGTCGCGTTCGCCTTCCATGATGCGCGGGAAGTCTCTCCGTATGGGGGGGCAGCGGCAGTGGGGGGAACACATGCGCGGAAGAGCCGTGATCCGTCGGGCGTCTGCCACGGCGGTCGTGGCGGTCGCCGTGGGGGCCGTCGTGACGGGCTGTAAGGCCGATGTGGTGGACGGGGCGGCGGGTGGCGGCGAGGACGGGGTGGGGGGCAAACGACCGCCACCGCTGACGTCGTCGCCGAGCCCGCCGAGCCCGCCGGGGACGCGGCCCGCGAAGACTCCGACAACCGCCCCGACGGCCACTCCGACGGCCAGTCCGACGACCGCCCCGACCACCGCCCCCGCGCGGTCCAAGGCGGCCCCGGCCCTGAAGGTCCTGCTCGCCGAGGGTGATCAGGGCGAGCGCGTACGGGAGCTCCAGGCGCGGCTGCGGCAGATCGGCTGGTTCGGTGGGCCCGGGCCCACCGGGCGGTACGACGCGGCCACGGTCTCCGCGGTCAAGGGCTTCCAGGCCAAGCGCGGCCTGCCCGCGACCGGCGAGACCGACGAGGCCAGCTGGCGGCGGCTGCTCGACATGACCCGTAAGCCAGGCTTCTTCGAGCGGTACGCGGCGGGCGACCAGCCGCCCGCCAAGCCTGATCCGCGGTGCCTGGAGGGCCGGGTCCTGTGCATCAGCAAGAAGAGCCGCACCCTGACGTGGATGGTCGACGGCAGGGCCCTGTCGACGGTGGACGTGCGGTTCGGCTCGCAGTACACACCGACGCGCGACGGCGAGTTCACCGTGTACTGGAAGTCCCGGCACCATCACTCGACGCTGTACGACACTCCGATGCCGTACGCGATGTTCTTCAGCGGCGGCCAGGCGGTGCACTACTCGTCGGACTTCGCGGACCGCGGCTACGGCGGGACGTCGCACGGCTGCGTGAACGTACGCCAGGAGAAGAAGATCGCCGACCTCTTCGCGCAAGTGCGGACGGGCGACAGGGTGGTCATCTACTGGTGACCCGGGGTGCTCAGAGGGCGAGGGTGGGACCGGGGGAACGTGTCCCACCCTCGCCTGATGCACAGAGCCGGGGGTACGGGGGGAACCTCGGCTCGTGCAATCGCCGATGACCAGTCGGCTCACTTCATACTGCGCCATGGGGGCCGAAAGTGTTACACCCCCCGGAAAATCAGGAGCTGAGTGGCTCCACGGCCAGCCCGTCCGGGGCGGTTCCGAGGTGGCTGGTGACCGAGGAGCCGCCGTCGTCCAGGCTCCGTTCGGCGGTGTCCACCTGGTCCTTGCCCGCGCCTCGGCTGGTCTGGGGCGCGGGGCGACGGTCAGCGCCGGGCCCGCCACTGCCGCGCTTGTCCTTGTCGTCGGCGTCGGCGCCGTCGTTACGAGGAGCACCGTCGCTGCCGCCGCCCTGTGCCGCGAGGGCGCGGTCGCAGAGCTTCGCCACGTTCCCGGCGCCGTTGGCCGCACGCTCAAGGAGGCGCCGCTTGTCCGCGGCCAGTGGCTTGCCGCTCTGGTAGTCGCGGCAGACGCTGACCACCCGCTGGTACAGGTCGCGCTTCTGCTCGGGGGTGAGCTCGTCGGTCGGGTCGGGCTTCCTGGTGCTGGGGCCGCCCTGCTGGTCCTGCTCGCCCCGCTGGTCCTGCTGGTCGTCGTCTGGGGTGCTGGCGCCGGGCGCCGGGGATTCCGTACGGCCGTCGGGTGCGGTGGGCTCCGTACTGCCGCCGCTGGACGGGGCATCGTCGGTGTCGTCGCCGTCGCTCTCGACGGGGTGCGGCTGGCTCGGGTGCGGCGAGACGTGGGACGGGGGTGTGCCGGCCACCGAGACGGAGGCGCCGGGCTTCGGCTCGCCGCTGGTGCCGCCTCCGCCGTCAAACGGCGTGGGCAGCACTCCGGTGCCGGCCGCGACGGCGACGCCGCCGAGCGTGCAGGCGGCGAGCGCCGCGGCGGCCGCGAAGCGCACGACGGGCAGGCGGCGGGCGCCGCGCCGCCGCAGGCCCCAGTGGGCACGGGCTGGCAGCCCGTCGGAGGGGTTGCCCACGACGGAACCGGGAGCGGCGGCGCCGGGAGCGGCGGCGGCTGCCGCGCGAGCCTGCCGGAACGCGGCCAGCGCGGCGGCCTCTCCAGGCACCTCACCGGCTGGGGGCTCGCCGTGCGGCGGCAGTCCGCCGCGCGCGGCACCGAGTGCCTCGGCGAGCCGCTGGGCTCGCATCCGCGAAGAGGTGTCCGAGGCGTCGAGTACGGCGTCGAGGGGCTCGCCGCGCAGCAAAAGCTCCGCGGCGTCCTCGTCCAGCCACTTGTCGTACTCCTCGGCCATCACATGTCCTTCTGCGTCCGCGAACGCGAATGCGTCACACCATCGGGGCCCGCCGGAGAGCTCGCCGGGTGCCCGTCGCGCCCCCGCTGCGGCGGTACGGCGGCCAGCCCTTCGGCGTCGTCAGCTGCCTCACCGAGCAGCTCCGCGAGGCGCTTGAGGCCGCGGTGCGCGGAGGTGCGTACGGCACCGGGACGCTTGCCCAGCGTCTCCGCCGCGCTCTTCGCGTCGAGGCCGACGACCACGCGCAGGACGACGGCCTCGGCCTGGTCCTGGGGCAGCTGGGATATCAGCGCGAAGGTGTCGCCGGTGGCGAGGGCCTCCAGTGCCTCGCCCGCGGTGTCCGCGTCACCGGGCTTCACGGTGAGCTCCGTCTCGTCGCCGCCGACGGCGGGGCGGCGGCTGCGCATCCGGATGTGGTCGAGCGCGCGGTTGCGGGCGATACGGGCCGCCCAGCCGCGGAACCGGTCCGCGTCGCCGTCGAACCGGTCGAGGTCGCGGGCGATCTGTAGCCAGGCCTCCGACGTCACGTCCTCGGCGTCGACGTCGCCGACGAGTGTCCGCACGTACCCCAGGAGCCGCGGGTGCACAGCGCGGTACACAGAACGGAACCCACTCTCGTCCCCGCCCTGTGCCGCGAGCACCGCGGTGGTCAGCTCCGCGTCGTCCCCCAGCACTAACTTCTCCCTAGCCCGGCGCGATGCAGAACGGTACGGCCTGATGCGCCGTCCGTCCATGTTTGTACAACATGCAACAACATGGTCGCCAAGCGGGGTGTGACAGAAAACGCACGCACGGCGCTGAAGGGAGTACGGGCCGTCACACGGTCCGTACCGTGCGTCGGTCGGGGCCTCTCCTGTGGGGGGTGGCGGCCCCGACCGCGCATCCTCATCTCTATGGCCTGAACTGGGGTTATGCGGAAGGTCGCTCGCCGCCATGGCCCACCGCGTGACCAGCGCGTCCGGGAGTCCGCCCATCCGGCCAAGGCCGGTGCGCCGCGCCGTTCCCGGGGCCAGCGATCCGATCAGTGGCCACTCCGAGAACGCTCACTCAGCGGAACGCACCCTCGCCCCGGACAGCACGAACCGCGACCGCAGGACTCAGAAGAGCGTCTCGCAGTTCGCCCGGGTCTCGATCCGGATGTCGCATCGGTCGGCTACGCCCGGCCCTCCGTTGCCGAAGTCGCCCGCACCAGAGGGATCGGTCAGCAGATCGTTGCCGCCGCCACCGTGAAGTCGGTCGTTGCCCGCACCGCCGTCAAGGTCGTCGGCGCCTGCCTGGCCATGGAGAACATCCGGTCCGGCGCCGCCGTTGAGGGTGTCGGGCCCGGCCCCGCCGTAGATGGTGTCCGGGCCCGCGCCACCAGAGATCCGGTCGACCCCCGCCCTGCCATAGAGCGTGTCGCCGCCCCCGCCACCGGAAATCCGGTCGGCACCTGCTCGGCCGTCGATTAAGTCGGCGCCGGCACCCCCGTCCAGGGTGTCGGCTCCGGCGCCCCCGATGAGGCGGTCGTTGCCCGCACCGCCGAGCACGGTGTCTGGGCCGACGCCGCCGAAAACGGTGTCAGCGCCGCCCCGGCCCTCGATGTGGTCCCTGCCTCGCCCCCCGTTGATCCAGTCAGCGCCACTGCCCCCGATGACCGTGTCCGCACCGGCTCCGGCACAGATGATGTGGTTACCGGCGCCGCCGAGGATGATGACGTCGTTGCCAGCTCCGGTGGAGACCACCAGGCGGCTGTCGGAGTTCAGCACGATCCGGTCGCTGCCGTCCGTGCCGACGATGTCGGCAGCCACACCGTTGCATTTCGCCGCTGGCGCGGCATGCGCCGCCGTCGGCAGCGTGAAAGCCATCGCACCGGCCAGCATGGTCACGACAAGAGCCTGTCTCGTAGTGCTCATCAGATTTCCCTTCAGGTTGAACACAGGACTTTGGTTGGGACGGGCCACTGGGGCTCTCCCGCTTTCCGCTGCCGGAAGCAGCTCGGGCTACGCCCCAGCGATGTGTATCGTGCCGTGTCGGGAACAGCTTGTGACGGACCGATCACGCCAGGTTTCAGGACGGCGGGATAGTGGCTTCTTGAGCCTGCCCAGTGCCGGAGGCGCAGGCCGACGGCGCCGCCCACGCATGCCGCACCTCGCCGCACACGCCTCACGCCGGAACCTCCACTGAGGTTTTCAATCGCACCGGCCTGGGAATCTGGTCTACGCCGAGAGGGGGAGACGGGTGGCGGATTCAGACTCCGAAGGTTCTTCGAATCGAACGGCTCGAATTGCCGTGGTCGTTGCGATAATTACCGCAGTGGGGACTATCAGCGCCGCAGCCGTAACCGGAGTGTTCGGCCTGTTAGGAAACGGCGATTCCACCGAGGAAAAGGGTGCGCCGCCGAGCGCATCGGAATCTCCGAGTGGCACTCAGTCGGTCGCCCAGTCAGCGCCCCCGAGCGCCTCGGGTTCTCCGAGTACCGTTCAATCCGCGCCGCCCCCGAGCGCCCCTGGCGTAGTGGGCGATCCCGTGATGGTGGGAACCTGGGAAGGCTCCTACCGATGCGACGACGTCAAGGGAGTGCGGCTGGTCATCGTGAGCGACCCCGAGGTGGGTGAGGGTGGATTGCGGGCGACCGTGATCTTCTACCCCAAGGATGGAAACGCGGGCAGCCCTCTGGGGCAATACGCCTCAAAAGGAAGCTTCACCAGTGACACCTTCGTACTCAACGGGGACTACTGGATCGATAAACCCGCTGGTTACGGCATGACGGATCTCACGGCAGACGCCCCTGAAGGAGATCCACTCGTCTTGAAGGGCGCCATGAATGGCTACGGTTGCAAGCACTTCGAGGTGACGAAGGTATCCAAGGAGGCGACCCCACCCCCACTGTGATCAAGTGGGGCTCCACCTACCCGGACAGTGTGCGAACTCACTCGGCGGCCGCGCCGTCCCGGCAGCTGGTCAGAGGCGCGGGGTGCGTGACCCGGAGCTTGGACTGGCCGTGCGGCAGTCGCTCCCAGTCGTCCATGAAGCGGGCGCTCAGGCCGTGCTTCTCGGCGAGCTGGATCAGCGTCCGGGGACGGTAGTAGAAGTCCTCGCCGAGCACCTGGTGTTCGGTGCCCTCGGTGCGGTCGAAGGTGAAGTCGAAGAAGCCGTCAGGGGCCAGCACCCGTCCGACGTGGGAGAGGCATTCGTCGATGACCTCCAGCGGCGAGTGCGAGAACACGCTGTGCGCGTGCACCACCGTGAAGTACCCGTCGGGAAGGAAGTCCAGCGTCAGGTCCGCGACGGGGGTGAGATGCGGCACCTTCTGCTGGAGGTCGTACCGGACCAGGGTCTTCTTCGCCTCGATGAGGATCTCGGGCGAGATGTCGATCCCGAAGTAGTGCCCGGGCTCCAGGTACTCGATGAACCGCCACCCGGCGCGCAGATTGCCGCACCCGATCTCCAGCACCCGGTCCTGCGGCTTCAGCCCATGCCCCAGCAGGTAGTCGTACTGCATCTGCCCGATGGCCAGCCAGCGCGCGTGCGACGGCCCGCCGCCGACCGCGGCCTCGGGACTGCGCGCGGCGTCCGACGCCATCACCGCCCGGTAGTACGCGACGTGACTCCCGCGGTGCCGGAACCGCAGCCAGCCGTCCCTCGCCGACCGGCGCAGGTAGGGCACCACACGCTGTGGATGACGCAGTGCGTAACGCACCTTGTACCCCAGCCGCGAACGGTTCGTCGACAGGGGCGCGGCCGATGAGCTGGGCATGAGGGTCTCCGTGCCTTCCGTCCGGTCCGTAGGCATCACCTGTCCGGATGGTAACCACGGGGGGCCGACACAGCCTGTCTTCCGTGGAGGCTCCCCGGCTCGCCCTCACTCCTTCGGGAATAACCGCTCGGCCGAGTGCCTCACCGGCCTGGTGAGGCACCACAACCACCGGCAGCGTGCAGGAGCGGACACCAGCCGCGGGCACACGCCGCGGGCGCCGTCATCGGCCGGACCGTCGACGTCGAAGGAGACCGGACCATCCAGGAGCCACGTTTGATCTCCGGCTCGCGACAAGAGGTGCCGGATGACGCACAGCGAGAACAGACGCGAGGCGGCCGAGGCCGCCGAGGACACCCGGGCCGCCTAGGACACGGTGTGCGGCGGCGCGCCCTCAAACCCGGCGCGGCCGCCCGGCCAGTGCTGTGGCTGACGGCCGTCGCCGCCGCCTTCACGCTCGTCCAGCTCGTCCTGGTGGTGCCGGGTCTGGGGCTGGGCTGGGACGAGACGGTGTACGTCAGCCAGGTCAGCCCGCAGGCCCCGGCGGCGTTCTTCAGCGCGCCGCGTGCCCGGGGTGTCACCTTCCTCGTCGCCCCCGTCACGGCGGTGACCACCTCCACCCTGGCGCTGCGCGTCTACCTGGCACTGCTCTCCGGCGGCGCGTTGTTCAGCGCGCTGTGGGTGTGGCGGCGGATGCTTCCCACTCCCGTACTCGCGGTCGCCGGGGCGCTGTTCGCGAGCCTGTGGATCACGATGTTCTACGGCCCGCAGGTGATGCCCAACCTCTGGGTCGCGTACGGGGCGCTCATCGCCGTCGGCTGCTTCCTGCGCGCCGCCCGCCGACCCGGCCCCTGGGTGCTGACCGGCGTGGCCGCGGGGGTCGGACTCGCCTCGCTCATGCGTCCCACCGACGCGGTATGGCTGGCCCTGCCGCTCGCGGTGGCGGCCCTGCTGATGCGGGTGCGGCGCCAGGTGCTGCTGCTCCTCATGCTCGCTACGGGCCTGGCGATCGGCTGGGCCGGTTGGGTCATCGAGGCGTACGTACGGTACGGCGGCCTCTTCGCGCGGCTGCGGCGCGCCAGCGACATCCAGGGGCACCTGGGCGCGTACTTCGCCATCGACGACCACGTACGCGCGCTGAGCGGCCGCACCCTGTGCCGCCCCTGCGACGTGCCCTGGCAGCACCCCGTCACCAGTGTGTGGTTCCTCGCACTGCCGTTGCTCGTCGCGGGCGGCGTATGGGCGGCGGCCCGCACCCGGCACCGGGCCGCCATCGTCCTCGCGACCGGTACCGGACTGGCGCTGGCCGCACCGTACTTGTTCACCGTCGGCTACGCGGCGCCGCGCTTCCTGCTGCCCGCGTACGCCCTGCTGAGCCTGCCGGTGGCGCAGTGCCTGGTCCGCGTCTCGCGGGTCCGGCCGCGGTGGCGCCGGGCCGCCGTAGCGCTCGTCGCCGTGGCGGTCGCCGCGCATCTGGCGGTCCAGTTCCGGATCCTCGACAGTACGACGCACCGCGTACGTGGCTATATCGCCGACCAGAACCGCGTCGCCGCCGAACTGCGCGCGCAGGGCGTACGCCCGCCGTGCGTGATCACAGGGGAGGAGGCCATCCGGGTCGCGTTCGACATCGGCTGCGCCTCCCGCCAGCCCAGCGGTCACGACGAGAGCATCACGCCCGGCGGACTCGCCGCCATGGCCCGGCAGCGGCCGGTCGCCGTCCTGCGCTCCGACGAGCGGCCTCCCCCGGCCTACGCCCGCCGCTGGCGCGTCCACCCGCTCCCGGACCTGCACCACCGGACTGGCCTCCGTGCCTACCTGTCTCCCACGGCGTCCCCGCTGGGTCAGGCACCGGCTCGATGAGGTGAGGTGCGGTGAGGTGCGGTGAGGTGCGGTGCGGTGCGGTGCGGTGAGGTACCGCGGACCGTGCGCTGGCTACGGCCGACTCGACCGGGACGGACTTGGTCGCGAGCCTGGCCGGTTCGCCCTCGTCAGGCCCGCGACCAACGCGCCGAGAACGGCCCGCAGCGCGGCCCGGCGCCACGGGGAACGTGGCCGCCAGTCGTCCCGTCGCCGGGTGAGCCACGTACGGACGCCGGACGCGTGCGAGGCACGGAAGGCGGCGACTGCGGCGGACTCGGCGCCCGGGTCGACGGCGGACGGCCGCGCGGCGGCGGAGAGCAGCGCGTCGAGCCGAGCCGGGTCAGGCAGCTCTCCGGAGGGCGGCGGCCGGTCGGTACTCATCCTGTATCCCCCAGCGTCCGGGTGTCGTCATCCGTCACATCGCCGGGCCGCCCCAACTGTCCCGCCAGTCTCTTCAACCCCCGGTACACCGCCGTCCGTACGGCTCCCGGGCGCTTGCCCAGCACCCGTGCGGCAGCGGGCCCGTCGAGCCCGACGACGACGCGTAGCAGCACCGCCTCGGCCTGGTCCCGTGGCAGCCCCGCGATCAGTCCGAGCGCGTGCTCGGTGGAGATCGCCTCCATGGCCTCGGCGGGGGTGTCCAGGTTGCCCGCGACCTCCAGCAGCTGGGACTCAAGCCCGCCCGCGCGCGGCCGTTTCTTCTGCCGCCGCAGATGGTCGAGCGCCCGGTGCCGCGCGATGGTCGCCGTCCAGCCACGGAACCCCGCACCGTCACCCCGGAAACGCCCCAGATCACGGGCGATCTCCAGCCAGGCATCCGCCGCCACGTCCTCGGCCTCGTCGCCGACGAGCCCCCGCAGGAAGCCAAGCATTCCGGGCTGCACCAGCCGGTACGCGACCGCGAAGGCCCCCTCGTCCCCCTCCTGTGCCCGAGCGACGGCCGCCCCGAGTTCCCCGTCGTACGCACGCGCGCGACGGGACTCCCCACCCTGGCCCAATACGCCCCTCTTCGCCCCGGTCCGGCATGGACCACCGTGTCGATGACCTGTCCATGACCCCACCCGTACAGCGCTCAACCGCGCAGAAACGTCACAGAGAACTCAGGGGCCTCCGGCGCTACCGAGAGCAAGCGCGCTACGGGCACGGGGTCGCCGCCCCCGTCAGGCCTGGCCGCCCCGCGCCCGGCGGGAGACCACCGCGCGCAGCACCCGGCGGCCCTCCGTGGACACCTCGAGCGCCTGGCGCAGGCCGCCCGCGCCGCGCGTTGCCAGCAGCTCCAGGATCTCGGTCTGGCGGCGGAGTTCGCCCGCGACCAGGGGTCCGGCGCTCTCGGTGATGCCCTGGCGCAGCTTCTCCGACGGCACCTCGTCGTCGGCCGCCGTGCCAAGGAGCCGGTGGATCTGCAACGCCGCCACCGAGCAGGCGTCGGCCCAGCCGCGCAGCGCGTCCGGCGAGCGCCGCTCTGGTACGGCGTCGAGCATCCGGCGAGTGAGGGCGGACGGTTCGTCCTCGGCGTCGGCGGCGGCCGGGGCGCCCGAGGGCGCGAGGGTGGCCCGTACCTCCGCCAGCTGCTCCGACCAGTCCTCGCCGTGCTCCAGCCGCGCCCACAGCGGACGCAGCGCGTCATCCGGGGCGCCGGAGTCGCCCAGCAGGGGCAGGCACCGGTCGAGGCACGCGAGGCCGCTCGCGGCCAGGCCGCGCTCATCGGCTTCGGCCATCTGTTCCACGAGGCTCATGAACATCTCCTGTTGCGGACGCTGACTCCCTTACTGCGTTCCGCCTCCCGGAAATGTCACAGGGTCATGATCCCCTCACAGAAACGTCACGCCTCGCTCACGGCTCAGTTCGCTGCTCAGTTCGCGGCCCAGCTCACGGCTCGGTCATGCCTCCGGAAGGCCCAGCCGCTCCAGGAACCGGAAGAAGAGCAGCTCCGCGGAGGGCTCGGCGGCCGCGGTCAGGACCTCGGTGAGCTCCGCGGCCGTGGCCTGCTGCCCGGCCTCCGCCGCCCAGGCGACGGCCCGCTCGGCGGCGTCCCTGGCGGGCAGGAACAGGTCGTCCGGTTCCTTGCCGTCGGCGCTCAGGTACCCGGCCATCGCCTCGCGGTCCAGGCAGGCGTTCCACGCCCCGCTTTCGGGGCCCGCCGCCTCGACGGCCACGCACTCGCTGTCCATCACGAAACCGAACAGCGCGGGCGCCCCGGTCTCCCGCGCCAGTGAGGTCATCGAGCCCACCTCCGGCACCGCGGCCTCCCAGATCTGCCAGCCGCCATCCCGCCGCTCGTGCAGGGTGAGCCCTTCGCTCACGGCGCTGAGCGCGTCCAGTTCCGCCAGCGGCCGCTCGCTGCGGCCCACCACGTAGTAGCCCCAGAAACCCATATGTGTCCCCCATATCCCCCGTGCGCAACACAGCGGTTCAGCCAGTTCGGCCGGTTCAGCGGTTCAGCCGGTCCGGTCAAATCCATCACACCTGACCGGAACTCCGCCACCGAATCCGCAGCAGAATCCCGGATCAGGTCAGTTTCCCGGCGAGGCGTACGAACTCCGGCCAGGGCTTCGACGGTTCCCTCGGGTCCCACACCTTCTGCGCCAGCGCCCGCAGCGGCAGCCGCACCCCCGCCGCCACCTGGGCAGGTGTCTGCGCGTCGGCGAGGTCGCACCACACGGCGAGCCGGGCGCCGAGGATCTGGTCGTCATAGACGGCCGGGACCGGCTGGCTGCCGCGCAGGACCAGCGGGGTCCACTCCTGGTAGATCCGCCGCCCTGTCGGGTAACGGAATTCGTTGGGTTCGCCGAGGACGTAGTAGAGGTACTCGTCGTTGAGGTTGACCACGTCGCGGCCCGCGCTCAGATACTCCACTGGCTCGCGCGCGCCCAGTTCCTTCCCGGTCCAGTACTCGACCTCGATATCCGCCGCCGCCTCGACGGTGCCGCCGCGATAGAAGCCGTCGTTCCAGGCCTTGGGCCGCTTGTCGTGCGAACGGACCACGTCGGCCCGGTCGTTCAGCCACCCGGTCGCCAGGTCCCGCACCCGGGCCGCTGGCCCGTAGCGCTCGCGCGCGAGGCGGGCCAGTTGCGGATACGAGGCCTCCGGGTCGCGCGCCGTCAGCGCCAGGTACTCGTCGGCGCCCAAGTGCCAGTAGCTGCCGGGGAACAGTTCCGCGTACTCGTTCAGCAGGTCGTCGATGACGCGCGCGGCGCCCGGCTTGGAGATGTCGATGGCGCCGCGCGCGGGCCGCCCGTTGACGTCGCGCAACTGGAGGTCGGGGTGGGCCTTCAGGACCGCGCCGAGGTGCCCCGGCGAGTCGATCTCCGGGATGACGGTGATGTGCAGCCGCGCGGCGAGCCGCACGATGCGCCGGACCTCGGCCTTGGTGAGCCGCTGGGCGGAGACCACCTCGGGGTGCGAGGACGACTCGATACGGAACGCCTGGTCGTCGGAGAAGTGCAGGCCCAGCTGGTTGTACTTGAGGTCGGCGAGTTCGCGTACCCGGCTCTCGATCCAGCCCGCGGTGAAATGCTTGCGCGCGGTGTCGAGCATGAACCCGCGCTGCGGCTTGGCCGGACGGTCGCGTATGACACCCTCCGGCGCCGCGCCGTCCGCACGTATCGCCTGCTTGAGCGTGCGCGTGCCGTAGAAGACCCCGGCCTCACCGGTCCCGGAGATCCGCACCCGCCGCTCGCGCACGGTGAGGGTGTACGCCTCGGAGTCCGCCTGGCCCGACGCGAGGGCGAGTTCGACGTCCCCCGCGCGGGCTTTCGCCCCCTCGCGGTACGTCAGCCTCAGCTCACCGGCGAGGAGCCGCCCCTCGTCCGCCAGGTGCCTGGCGTCCGCCTTGGCGACCACGACCCGGCCGCCGTCGGCGGGCCGCCAGCCGGGGCCACGGGCCGCCTGGTGCTCTCGTACGGAGGGGATGGTGCTCGGCGCCTTGGACAGCGGGTACGTGGACGGGCTCGGCTCGTCGGTCGGCGCGCCGTCCGCAGTCCGAGTCGGCGGGGCTTCCGGCGGGGACGCCGTGGCTGGGGACGTCGCGGGCGGCGGGCTGTCCGTACCGTCGCGTCCGGCGGGGCTACCGGTGCCGTTCCCGTCCGGCCACAGCGTCAGCGTCAGCACGGCGGCGCCTCCCGCGACCAGCCCGCCCGCGAGGAGCGCCCGCCGTCCGCTCACGGGCCGCCCGCGCCGCCCGCGCCGACTCACCACGCCGCGTCCGGCGCGCGGGCAGCCCCCAACACAGAACCCGACACAGAACCCGATACGGACCCCGACACGCCCGCACAGGACCCCATAGCCGAGAATATTCGCGTCACGTCAGAAACCTCCCATGAGGGGCGCGGCTACGACTCCAAAACGACTCCGTCGTCCACCGGGCGTTCCGAAACTCTCCCATCCGGGTGAATTTCGCGCATCCGGCGGACGTCACTCCTGACACGTCGATAGCGTGGCGCCACTCCCTTGCCACCGCTCTCGCCGTTGCCTGCTTCCCCTGCTTCCCCTTTTCCTGCTCTGGAGCGCACGCTGCCCACGCCCACCGCTTCCACCGTGCACCCGGGACTCGAGCTGTTCAACCGCGCCCCCGTGGCCGCCACCGAGACCGCCCTGCTCCGGTGCTGCGCCAGCCCGCTGTGGGCGCGGCGGGTCGCCGCCCACCGCCCGTACCCGGACCTGGACGCGCTGCTCGCCGCCGTCGACGAGGCCAGCTACGACCTGCCGCTCGCCGACCGCACCGCCGCCCTGGCGGCGGAGGAGCCGCCGCGCCCAGGGCACGGCGACACGCCGCGCGCCGCGCTCACCGCGCTGAGCGCGGCCCACTGCGCGTACGAGAGCCGGTTCGGCCACGCGTTCGTGATCAGCCTGGCCGGGGTCCGCCCCTCGGAGCAGCTCGACCACACCCTGTCCGAGCTGCGCGCCCGGCTGGCCAACGAGCCGGAGGACGAGCGCGTGCTCGCCGCCGAGGAGCTGCGCGAACTGGCCAGGACCCGGGTCACCCGCCTCGTACAGAAGTTCCCAGAACAGCAGGAGCGGCAGGACCGCCAGGGCCGCCAGGAGCGCCAGACCCTCCAAGCACTCCACGCGGCCCAGGAAGTCCACACGGTCCAGACAGCCCAGGCGGCCGGAAAAGCGGGAAAAGCACGGCAAGCTCCGGATTCCGGACAACCTGATAGCCCGTACGTGGCTGTTTGATCACACCTGAGGACCCCGGGCGAGCGCACCGACAACTCGTCGATACGATGACGAGCGGCCGGTGGACCGTACCCGGCCGGGTCAGACCGACATCGAAGCCGGCCGACCCTAATCCCCGCTCCCGGAGGGTTCTTCCGTGCCGGCTGGAACGCTGTACCGCGGCCGGGAAGGCATGTGGTCATGGGTGGCTCATCGAGTCACCGGTGTCCTCATTTTCTTCTTCCTGTTCGTGCACGTCCTCGACACCGCTCTCGTCCGCGTCTCCCCCGAGGCGTACGACACTGTCGTGGCTACCTACAAGACGCCGATCGTGGCACTGCTGGAGTACGGCCTGGTGGCCGCAGTCCTCTTCCACGCACTGAACGGTCTGCGCGTCATCGCCGTCGACTTCTGGTCGAAGGGCCCTCGCTACCAGAAGCAGATGCTGTGGACCGTGGTCGGCTTCTGGGCCGTGCTGATGGCCGGGGCGCTCTACCCCGTCCTTGGCCACGCATTCCGTGAACTGTTCGGGAGCTGACGCTGATGTCTACCGACACCTCCGGCGCCATCGACGGCGTCACCCTCTACGACGTGGACAACCCCGCTCCCGTCATCGAGCCGCCCCGTAAGCGCACCAAGAAGACGCCCAAGGGCGGCGGCACCAACTTCGAGATGATCGCCTGGCTGTTCATGCGGCTGTCGGGCATCGTCCTGGTCGTCCTGGTCATTGGTCACCTGCTGATCCAGCTCGTCCTGGACGGCGGCGTCTCCAAGATCGGCTTCGCCTTCGTCGCGGGCCGCTGGGCCTCGCCGTGGTGGCAGACCTGGGACCTGGTGATGCTGTGGCTGGCCATGCTGCACGGCGCCAACGGCCTGCGTACGGTCATCAACGACTACGCGGAGCGGGACAACACCCGCTTCTGGCTGAAGATGCTGCTGTACACCGCCACGGTGTTCACCATCCTGCTGGGCACGCTGGTGATCTTCACCTTCGACCCGAACATCAGCTAGGCACCGGGACCGAGGGAATCACTGATGAAGATCCACAAGTACGACACCGTCATCGTCGGCGCCGGCGGCGCCGGAATGCGCGCGGCCATCGAGGCCACCAAGCGCAGCCGCACCGCCGTGCTGACCAAGCTCTACCCCACCCGCTCCCACACCGGCGCGGCGCAGGGCGGCATGGCCGCGGCGCTCGCCAACGTGGAAGAGGACAACTGGGAGTGGCACACCTTCGACACGGTCAAGGGCGGTGACTACCTGGTCGACCAGGACGCCGCCGAGATCCTGGCGAAGGAAGCCATCGACGCGGTCCTGGACCTCGAGAAGATGGGCCTGCCGTTCAACCGCACCCCGGACGGCACCATCGACCAGCGCCGCTTCGGCGGCCACACCCGCTCGCACGGCGAGGCCCCGGTGCGCCGGGCCTGCTACGCGGCGGACCGCACCGGCCACATGATCCTCCAGACGCTGTACCAGAACTGCGTCAAGGAGGGCGTGGAGTTCTTCAACGAGTTCTACGTCCTGGACCAGCTGATCGTCGAGGAGGACGGCGTACGGAAGTCGGCGGGTGTCGTCGCCTACGAGCTGGCGACCGGCGAGATCCACGTCTTCCAGGCCAAGTCGGTCGTGTACGCGTCCGGCGGCACCGGCAAGTTCTTCAAGGTGACGTCCAACGCGCACACCCTGACCGGTGACGGGCAGGCCGCCTGCTACCGGCGCGGGCTGCCGCTGGAGGACATGGAGTTCTTCCAGTTCCACCCGACGGGCATCTGGCGCATGGGCATCCTGCTGACGGAGGGCGCCCGTGGTGAAGGCGGCATCCTCCGCAACAAGGACGGCGAGCGCTTCATGGAGAAGTACGCGCCGGTCATGAAGGACCTCGCGTCCCGTGACGTCGTGTCCCGCTCCATCTACACGGAGATCCGCGAGGGCCGCGGCTGCGGTCCCGAGGGCGACCACGTCTTCCTCGACCTCACGCACCTCCCGCCGGAGCAGCTGGACGCCAAGCTGCCGGACATCACCGAGTTCGCCCGTACGTACCTGGGCATCGAGCCGTACACCGACCCGATCCCGATCCAGCCGACCGCGCACTACGCCATGGGCGGCATCCCGACCAACGTCAAGGGTGAGGTCCTGGCGGACAACACCACCGTCGTACCGGGCCTGTACGCCGCAGGCGAGGTCGCCTGCGTCTCCGTCCACGGCGCCAACCGCCTCGGCACGAACTCGCTGCTCGACATCAACGTCTTCGGCAAGCGGGCCGGTATCGCCGCCGCCGAGTACTCGGCCACCGCCGACTACGTCGAGCTGCCGGAGAACCCGGCCGAGCTGGTCGCCTCCCAGGTCGAGCGGCTGCGTGAGTCCACCGGTCCGGAGCGGGTGGCGGACATCCGCAAGGAGCTCCAGGAGACCATGGACGCCAACGTCATGGTGTTCCGTACGGAGCAGACGATCAAGAGCGCCGTCGAGAAGATCGCCGAGCTGCGCGACCGCTACCTGCGGGTGTCCATCCAGGACAAGGGCAAGCGCTTCAACACCGACCTCCTCGAGGCCATCGAGCTGGGCAACCTGCTCGACCTGGCCGAGGTGATGGCCGTCTCCGCGCTGGCCCGCAAGGAGTCCCGTGGCGGTCACTACCGCGAGGACTTCCCCAACCGCGACGACGTCAACTTCATGCGCCACACCATGGCGTACCGCGAGGTCACCGGCGAGGGCCCGAGCGCAAAGGACTCGGTCCGGCTCGACTACAAGCCGGTCGTGACGACCCGCTACCAGCCGATGGAGCGTAAGTACTGATGGCTACTCCCGTAATGGACAAGGCCCAGGCCACGGCTACCGCCGACTACATCACGGCCACGTTCCGCATCCGGCGCTTCAACCCGGAGGAGTCGGACGCGGTGATCTGGGAGGACTTCCAGATCACGATCGATCCGAAGGAGCGCGTCCTGGACGCCCTCCACAAGATCAAGTGGGACACGGACGGCACGCTGACCTTCCGGCGCTCCTGCGCGCACGGCATCTGCGGCTCTGACGCCATGCGCATCAACGGCCGTAACCGCCTGGCCTGCAAGACGCTGATCAAGGACATCAACCCGGACAAGCCGATCACGGTCGAGCCCATCAAGGGCCTCACGGTCCTGAAGGACCTCGTGGTCGACATGGAGCCGTTCTTCCAGGCGTTCCGCGATGTGATGCCCTTCCTGGTCACCGAGGGGAACGAGCCGACGCGCGAGCGTCTGCAGTCCGCCGAGGACCGCGAGCGCTTCGACGACACCACCAAGTGCATCCTGTGCGCCGCCTGCACGTCCTCGTGCCCGGTGTTCTGGAACGACGGCCAGTACTTCGGCCCGGCGGCGATCGTCAACGCGCACCGCTTCATCTTCGACTCGCGTGACGAGGCGGGCGAGCAGCGCCTGGAGATCCTGAACGACAAGGACGGCGTGTGGCGCTGCCGCACGACGTTCAACTGCACGGACGCCTGCCCGCGCGGTATCGAGGTCACCAAGGCGATCCAGGAAGTCAAGCGCGCCCTGATCACGCGCCGCTTCTGACGCTGACCTGCTTGGTCGTACGTCAACCGAGGGCCCCGCGCTCCCCGTTCATCCGGGAGGGCGGGGCCCTCGGCCGTTGCGGCTGTGCCAGGATCAAGGGCACCGTAGGGCTAGGCGCCGCCGCGGCCGAGGGGAGACCGGGACACATGAGCGACTCACGTCCGTACAAGGACCAGGGCGACGACCCCGGCGACGGCGCCTACCAGTGGGGCCCGGCACAGCCACCCGGCATGGGCGCGTACGGCCAGCCGCAGTACCCCACACAGCCGATGCAGCCGTTCGGCCAACCCATGCAACCCATGTACCCCATGGGAGGCGCCCCCCTGCTCGCCATCGGGGACATCACGGTGATCGGCGACCAGATCGTGACGCCATCCGGCACGATGCCGCTCAAGGGCGCCGTATGGAACGCCACCGACTTCTCCCGCGTGGAGGAGAAGATCCCCAGCCACGCCATCGTCCTGGCGGTCGTCTTCGCCCTCTTCTGCCTCCTGGGCCTCCTCTTCCTCCTCATGAAGGAACAGGTGACCACCGGCTACATCCAGGTCACCGTCACCAGCGGCGGCCGCCACCACGCGACGATGATCCCGGCCACCGGACCACAGACCCTCCCCTGGGTCATGGGCCAACTCAACTACGCCCGCTCGCTGAGCATCTGAGTGACCCGATCACCTCGTGCGGGGATCAGGCCGTCAGGCCGAGGCGGGTCAGGAGGGTGCCGACTCGGGCGTTCTCGGTGGTGAGGAAGTGGGCGAAGGCGTCGCCGGAGAGGTAGGCGTCGGTCCAGCCGTTGGAGCGGAGGGCGTGGCGCCACTGCGGGGTGGCGCGTAGGCGGTCCAGGAGGGTGAGGAGGTCGGCGCGCTGGCGGGGGGTGAGGTCGGGTGGGGCCAGGAGGCCGCGCCAGTTGACTACCTCCAGGTCGTGGCCCGCCTCGCGCAGGGTGGGTGCGTCGATGCCGGGGACCCGGGCGGGGCCGGTCACCGCGAGGACCCGGAGCTGGCCCGCGGCGATGGCGTGCCGGTACTCGGCGGAGCCGGTGAGGGCGAAGTCCACTTTGCGGCTGAGGACCGCGGCGAGCAGTTCGCCGCCGCCGTCGTAGCGGCCGAAGCTGATGTCGGTGGGAGACAGGCCCACCGTCTCCGCGATCAGCACCAGCGCCTGGTGGTCAGGGCCACCGACGTGCGAGCCGACCCCGGCGCGCAGCCGGGCCGCATCGCCGCGCCAGGCCGCGACCAGCTCGTCGAAGGTGCGGTACGGGGAGCCGCGCGGCACGACCACGGCTTCTGGCTCCTCGATCAGGCGGACCAGCGGGGTCGCCTCGTCGACCGACCGCGACGCCTCGCCGGTCAGCGCGCTGCCGACCAGGCCGAGGCCCATCTGCATGAGCAGCCGGTCATTGCCGGACTCGTGGACCAGCCGGGTGAGCGCGGTGGTTCCGGCCGAGCCGGTGAGGTTGAAGACCTCCGCCTCGTCGGTGAGGCCCGACTCCTCCAGGGCGAGGGCGATCGTGCGGGCGGTGACGTCGTAGCCACCGCCCGCGGGAGTCGGCACCATGAGCCGAAGCGGTTCGTCCCGCTTCGGCTCCACGGTGCAGCCACCGAGCAGCGCCGCCAGCAGTGGCAGCAGCGACACCGTTGCGATGACTCTGCTTCTCATGGTCGGTGCCTCACGGTCGTGTCACGTTCGCGTCCACCTTCGCGCCCTGCTCGTCCGGGTCATCCTGACCCGCGCCATCGTCCTGGGGCAATGCCCGCCCGCGACGCCTCCGCCGAAGCTGGCCGAACACCGGCGCCAGCAGCGAGACCGCGGCCAGGGCCAGCAGCACCGCGGAGATCGGCTTGGTGACAAAGGTGCTGAGGTCTCCGGAGGAGATCAGCAGCGCCTGCCGCATGGACTTCTCCATCAGGCCGCCGAGGATCACGCCCAGGATGAGCGGCGCCGCGGGGAAGTCGTTGGCTCGCATCAGGAAGCCGAGCACCCCGAACCCGATCAGCAGCCACAGGTCGAACGTCGAGAAGGACTGCCCGTACACGCCGACCACGCAGAAGACCACGACCAGAGGGAGGAGAAGGGCCTGCGGGGTCTTGAGGACCTTGGCGAAGAGCGGGATGAGGGGGAGGTTGAGGATCAGGAGGACGACGTTGCCGATGTACATGCTGGCGACGACGCCCCAGAACATGTCCGGTTGCTCGGTCATGAGCAGCGGCCCCGGCTGTACGCCGAGGACCAGCAGGGCCCCAAGCAGTACGGCCGTGGTGCCGGAACCGGGCACACCCAGCGTCATCAGCGGCACGAAGGAGCCGACGGCCGCGGAGTTGTTGGCGGACTCGGGGGCCGCGACGCCCTTGATGTTGCCCTTGCCGAAGGTCTTGCCGTCCTTGGCCAGCCGCTTCTCAAGGGAGTACGAGAGGAACGAGGCGACGGTAGCGCCCGCGCCCGGCAGTACGCCGACGAAGAAGCCGAGCACGGAGCCGCGCCCGGTGGGCCCGCTGATCTCCTTGACCTCGCGCTTGTTCAGCCGCAGGGAGCTGATGGCCCCGGTCTGGGCGCCCTGGCCACGCCGGGTCAGCATGGCGAAGACCTCCGCGAGCGCGAACACGCCCAGCGCCACGATCAGGAACTCCACTCCCTCGTACAGCTCCTCGTGACCGAAGGTGAAGCGGAGCACCGAGGTCTGCGAGTCGATGCCGACCAGCGCGATCATCACGCCGACCGTGCCGGAGATCAGGCCCTTGGTGACGTTGCCGCCGGAGAGGGAGACCACCGCGGTCAGCCCGAGCACCATCAGGGCGAAGTACTCGGCCGGGCCGAAGCTGACCGTCAGCGACGAGAGCGAGGGGGCCACCAGCATCAGGCCGATGACGCCCACGGTGCCGCCGATGAAGGAGGCGATCGCGGCGATCGACAGGGCCTTGCCCGCCTGCCCCTTACGGGCCAGTGGGTAGCCGTCGAAGGAGGTGGCGACCGTGCCCGCCACACCGGGTGCGTTGAGCAGGATGGACGAGGTCGAGCCGCCGAAGATGGCGCCGTAGTAGACCCCGGACAGCATGATGATCGCCGAGACGGGGTCCATGGTGAAGGCGACCGGGATCATCAGCGAGATCGCGCTGATCGGGCCAAGGCCCGGCAGCATCCCGATCACGGTGCCGATCAGGACGCCCAGGAAGACGAAGAGCAGGTTCTGTGGCGACAGCGCGACACCGAAGCCGCCCATGAGGTGAGAGAAAGCGTCCATGACGGCTCCCAGTCAGAAGGGCAGAGAGTCAGCGGGGAGTTAGAAGGGCAGAAGGCCCATGGGGAGGGCTACTTCGAGCCCTTCGGACATGACGAAGTAGAGGCCGAGCGCCGTCCCGGCCCCGACCAAGGCGTTCACCGCGTGCCTGCGGTAGCCGAGGTGCCAGGCCAGGCCGGACACGAACAGCGCCGTGGACAGGACGAAGCCGAGCGGGACGAAGAGCGCGGCGTAGAGGCCGATCGCGGCGAGCAGCGCGGCGAGTTCGAGGCGGGTGTCGGAGAAGCGGCCGATGGGTGGGGCGGACTGCTGCCCCACGGGCCCGCCGCCAGGCGGCTCCGGCTTCGACACCAGCTCCGACACCGACACCGGCTCCGGTTTCGGTTTCGGCACCGGCCCCGACTCCTCCTTCGCCTTCGGCTTCTGGAAGAAGAGCGCCACACTGAGCACGAACAGCACCAGGCCAAGCACCCGAGGCAGCGAGCCTGGCTGGACCGGTGTCTCGACCGCGGTGAACTCCGGAATGCGGTACGCCTGCACGGTGTACGCCACGGCCAGGATGCCGAGCGCCACGGCCAACTTGCGTTGGGTGAACCGGAAGTGATGCATGTCCCGGCCCCGACTATTTCTTCAGTCCGACGCTGGTCAAAACCTCGGAGTATTCCTTGTTCTGCTCGTCGAGGAACGTGCCGAATTCCTTGCTTCCCATAAAGGCGTCGGTCCAGCCGAGCTTCTCGCTCGCCTTCTTCCAGGAGTCCTGCTTGACCATCTCGGCGTATGCCTTCTCGTAGTACGCGATCTGACTCTCGCTCAGGTCCTTGGGCGCCATCACCCCGCGCCAGATGTCGAAGGCGTAGTCCACCCCGGTCTCGGTGAGGCTGGGGGTCTCCGGCAGGATCGGGGACCGCTCCTTCGAGGACACCGCGAGCACCCGTAGGTCGCCGGAACGCACCAACGGCTGCACCTCGGACGCACCCGCGACCGCGGCGTCCGCGTGGCCGCCGAGCAGCGAGGTCAGGGCCTCGCCGCCACCGTCGAAGGGCACGTATTTGACCTTCGACGCGTCGGCGCCCGCCGCCTGTACGGCGCCCGCGAGGCCGACGTGGTCCAGGCTGCCCGGGCCCGAGCCGCCCGCCACGCTCACGTCCTTCGGGCTGGCCTTGAGCTTCTTCGCCAGGTCGCCGAAGGTCTTGTACGGCGAGTTCGCCTTCACCACGTAGGCCAGCGGTTCGCTGTTCAGCCGGGCGATGGGCGTGAAGTCCTCGTACGTCTGGCCGGACGCGCCGGCCAGCGGCACCAGCAGGATGGGCGGGCTGGTGACGAAGAGCTTGTGCGGGTCCTTCTGGTGCTTGGCGACGTACGACCAGCCGATCGCGCCACCGGCGCCGGGCTTGTTCACCACCCGCAGTGGGCGGTCGACCAGGTTCGACTCGTCGAGGACTCGGGCGGTGGTCCTCGCCAGGGTGTCCCAGCCGCCGCCGGTCCCGGCGGGGGCGACGTACTCGATGGGCTTGGTCGGCTTCCAGTCACCGCCGGAGGCCGCGTCCTGCTGTCCGCCACCGCCGCAGGCGGCGAGGAGCACGGCGGCGGAACCGACGGCGACGGCCGCTCTTACCGCCCTGGGGCCTGAACGGGACATGTTTCCTCCAGCTGCTGCGTACGTCGGGGGGTGGGGCGTAATGCAAGCAGCGGGAGAAGCAGCCGGAAAGGGCTCCGGGTGTTGTGCAGCTATTGGCGATAACGAAAGTTGTGGACATAGTGTTCACGGCCGGAACGCGCCGGTGAGCGGCACAATGTCGACCGCGCGCAATGCGACAGGCAGGCCGAGACGAAGGGGACGAGATGCGGCGAATATCCCGCATACCCCTGGTATCCCGAATATCCTGCATCCCCCGGGTGCCCCGGATGCTCCGGGTACCCCGGATTCTCGCGCCCCGGCTGTCCCTCGCCGGTCAGTTCCTCGCCTTGCAACTGGCCCTGATCGTGGTGGTGCTCGGCGTCATCGCGGCCGTGTCGGTGGCCCAGTCCAACGCGGAGTTCCGCCGAGCCGAGGGCCGTCGGCTGCTGAGCGTCGCCGAGACCGTCGCCTCCACCGACGCCGTACGGGTCGGTCTGGCCGACACCGAGGAGCAGGGCATCCTGCAACCCACCGCGGAGAGCGCGCGCAGCGTCTCGGGGGCCTCGTACGTGATCATCACCGGCACCGACCGGCAGGTACTCACCGACATCGACCCGCGACGGATCGGGAAGCCGCTCTCCGTGGGCCCCAGTGGCGTGCTCTCCGGCCGGTCCTGGGTGGGCAGCGCCGAGCCAGCAGGACGGGACGCGGTGGAGGCGCATGTACCGGTGTTCGGGGAGCGAGGCCGGTTGCTCGGGGCCGTGGTCGCCGGGCGTTCCTACCCTGATCTCGGGGCGCGGATCGCCACCGCCGCGCCGTATCTGCTGGTCTACCTGGGCATCGCCAGCGCGCTGGGCGCCGCGGGCTCGGTGCTGCTCTCGCGGCGGATCAAACGACAGACGCTGGGCCTGGAGCCGCAGGAGATCACCGCCCTGGTGGAGCACCGCGAGGCGATGCTGCACGGCATCAAGGAGGGCGTGATCGGCCTGGACGGGCAGGGCAGGGTGACGCTCGCCAACGACACCGCCGTAGACCTGCTGCGGCTGCCGCCCGACGCGCCGGGGCGCACGCTCCGGGAGCTGGCCGTCGATCCCGCGCTGCACGATGTGCTCACCGGGCGGGTCGGGGGCGCTGACCAGGTCGTGATCGCCGGGGACCGGATGCTGACGGTCAACCGCATGCCGCTGGTCGCCAAGGCGGGGGCGAACGGCTCCGTGCCCCACAACTCCGTGACCCACGGCTCCGTGACCACGATGCGGGACCTCACCGAACTGGTCGCGCTCCGCAGCGAGTTGGACACCACTCGCAGCGCCACCAACACGCTGCGCGCCCAGGCGCACGAGTTCCACAACCAGCTCCATGTGATCGCGGGCCTGGTGGAGTTGGAGGAGTACCCGGAGGTCGCCCGCTATGTGCGCGGGATCTGCGGCACCCACACCCGGCGTACGGCCGAGGTGATCTCCAAGGTCACCGACCCCTCGCTGGCCGCGCTGCTGATCGCCAAGTCGAGCCTCGCCGCCGAGCAGGGTGCCACGCTGCGGCTCACCGGCAGCGGCGGGCTGGGTCCGGTGGACGACGACTCCCTCGCCTCCGACCTGGTGACCGTGGTCGGCAACCTGGTGGACAACGCGCTCGACGCGGTACGCAACACGGGACCCGGCAGTTGGGTCGAGGTGGAGCTGACCGAGCGGGAGCCGGAGATCGAGATCCGGGTACGGGACTCGGGCCCCGGCGTCGCCCCCGAGCTGACCGAGGAGATCTTCCGGCACGGCTTCACCACCAAGACGGCGGCCAGAGGCGGGCAGCGAGGGCTTGGCCTGGCCATCGTGCGGTTGGTGTGTACGCGGCGGGGCGGCTCGGTCGCGGCGGACGGGGCGGAGTTCCGGGCGATCCTGCCACGCGCGGCAGCATCAGAACGAGCGGCAGCTGACGGCAGACCTGAAGGCAAAGGCATACGAGGAAGCGAAGGAGTCCCCTCATGATCCGCGTACTCGTCGTCGACGACGACTTCATGGTCGCCCGGCTGCACAGCAAGCTGGTGGAGCGGGTCCCCGGATTCACCGTGGTCGGCGAGGCCCGCAGCGGCCGGGACGCCCTGACCGCGGTCCAGGAGCTCCGCCCCGACCTGATGCTGCTCGACATCTACCTGCCGGACATGAGCGGCCTGGACGTACTGCGCGAACTCCGCCGAGGCCAGACACCACCGGCCGAGGTCGACGTACTCGTGGTGACGGCCGCGCAGGACGCCGAGACCGTACGCGGGGCGCTGCGCGGGGGCGCCGTGCACTACATCATCAAGCCCTTCGAGGCTCCCGTACTGCGGGAACGCCTGGAGCACTACGCCCAGCGCCACCAGCAGCTCGCGACCATCGCCACGCCCGGCCAGGCCGACGTCGACCGCGTCTTCGGCACGCCCCCCAACGACGCACCCGCGCCGCCACCGGAGCCCACGCCCTCCTCCACGCCCGCCCCCGTCGCCACGATGCTGGGCCCCGCCACGCGCCTGCCCAAGGGCGTCACGGCGCAGACCGCCGAACTGGTGGCCAGCGCCCTCGCCTCCCACCCCGACGGCGTCTCCGCCTCCGAGTGCGCCGCGCACAGCGGCCTCTCCCGGGTCAGCGCCCGCCGCTACCTGGAGTTCTTCGTCTCCACCGGCCGGGCGGTCGTCACCCTGCGCTACGGCACCACGGGCCGCCCCGAACGCCGGTACCACCGGGGCTCAGGACTGCCGTGACGCCAGGGTGACCACGGTGATGTCCGAGGGCGCGCCCACACGCACCGGCGGGCCCCAGGTACCCGCGCCCCGGGTGACGTAGAGCTGGGTGTCGCCGTAGCGTTCGAGTCCGGCGAGGGTGGGGTTGGCGAGGTCGGCGATGAGGTTGCCGGGCCACATCTGGCCGCCGTGGGTGTGCCCGGACAGTTGCAGGTCCACTCCGTGCCGTACCGCGTCATGGATGGCGACGGGCTGGTGGGCGAGGAGTACGGAGGCGCGGGTGGTGTCGCGGTCGCCGAGTGCCTTGTCGTAGTCGGGGCCCTGGCCCTCGTTCTCGCCCGCGATGTCGTTGACGCCCGCGAGGTCGAAGGCGCCCAGCTCGACGCGGGCGTTCTCCAGTGGGCGCAGGCCGAGTTCGCGGACGTGGTCGACCCATTCCTCGGCGCCGGAGAAGTACTCGTGGTTGCCGGTGACGAAGTACGAGCCGTGCCGCGACCGCAGCTGGGCCAGCGGCTCGGCCGCCGGGCCGAGGTCCGCCACCGTGCCGTCCACCAGGTCGCCCACGACGGCGACCAGGTCGGGCTGCTGGGCGTTGATGGTGTCGACGATGCGCTGGGTGTGGGCGCGGCCCAGGACCGGGCCGATGTGGATGTCGCTGACCACCGCGATGCGGTATCCGTGGGCGCGGCGGCCCAGCTTGGCCAGGGGTACGGTCACGTTCTTGACGCTCGGTCCGCGCAGCACGCCGTACGTGCCGTAGCCGACGGTGCCGACGCCTGCGGCGAGGGCCGCGCCCGCGACCACCCGGGAGACGAACAGGCGGCGGGAGGGGTCGGCGAGGGTGGATGGGGCAGCGGGCGCGGGTTCGGGTGCGGGCTCCGATGCGGGTGCGGGCGCGGATGCGGGTGCGTTCTCGCCGCCGCGCGCCGCGACCGGCTGGGCCTCCCGTACCGGCGCGTCCTCCACGGCAGGCTCGGCCTCGGTCACGGCCTCGGCCCTCGCCGCGGCTCGCCGCTCCAGGAACCTCCGCAGCAACGGCCGTACGGCCTCGCCCACCAGCAGCGCCAGCAGTACGTACAGCGCGAGCGCCAGCCACAGGTAGCCGGGCCAGGCCAGCACCTGCTGGAGCCGGAACGGCAGCCCGGCCCGCCCGCCCACCAGCGCGCCGACCATCAGCAGCGGACCGGCCACGAACACCGCCGTACCGGCGCGGCGGCCCAGGCCCCCGGGTGCCGTGGTGTCGCGGACCAGCCTGCGCCAGACGTACCAGTGCAGGCCAGCCAGGACCGAGAGCACGGCAAGCGCGACGAGCACTCCCAGAACGATCACTTGAGTCACTCCCTATGACGTTCGGCGCAGCACTCTCAGCGATCGGAACCCAATGCCCCCGACCACCGTCCCCAAGACAAAGGACGTTACAGCGAGCAGCAGATGCACCCAGAAGTACCCCGTCGGATCACCGGCGTCGTCGAAGGCGAGGCCGCTCGCGTCCTTCCATAGATTCTTGACGAAAGTGACCCAGATGCCCCAGCTCCACACCCCGAAGGCGAGCAGGAACCAGGACAGGGAGCGGCTGAGCTTCATAGGGCCAGTATCGCTACTGTCCGTTCTGTGGAGCCGTCGGGGTGCGCCGGGGCTGGCTTCCTCTGCCACACCCTGTACGTTCTCGACCGTGCACGCCTTCAAGAAGATCGCCACCGTGGCCGCTTCTGCCAGTTTGCTGGCCATGTCCGTCGCCGTTCCCGCACTCGCGGACGAGAAGCCGGACAAGGACCAGGACGACAAGAAGCCGAAACCACCGGCCACCATGTCGACGGTCGGCGGTACCCGGCTGGGTCAGCCCGGCACCCAGGTGGACCTGGGGGGCGGCGAGGCTCCGGTGCTGCCGAAGAAGGAGAAGCTGACAGCACGCTCCTGGATCGTCGCGGACGCCCAGTCGGGCGAGGTGCTCGCCGCGCACAACGCGCACTGGCGGCTGGCTCCGGCGAGCACCATGAAGATGCTTCTCGCGGACACCCTGCTGCCGAAGTTCCCCAAGACCCGGGAGCACAAGGTCGACCCGTCGGACCTGGAGGGCATGGGGTCGGGCAGCAGCCTGGTCGGTATCAAGGAGAACCAGACGTACACCGCGCATGACCTGTGGCTGGGGGCCTTCCTGCGCTCCGGCAACGACGCCGTACACGTCCTGTGCGCCATGAACGGCGGCAAGGAGAAGACCGTACGGGACATGAACAAGCGCGCCCAGGAGCTCCAGGCGCTCGACACCCATGTGGTCAACCCGGACGGTTACGACGCCAAGGGCCAGGTCTCCAGCGCGTACGACCTCACCCTGATCGCCCGCTCCGGGATGCAGAAGAAGGACTTCCGCGAGTACGCCGCCACGGCGACCGCCAAGTTCCCCGGTGTGGAGAAGAAGGGCGGCAAGAAGGGCAAGCCCTTCGAGATCCAGAACACCAACCGGCTGCTGACGGGCGCGAGCGGAGTGACGCCGTACCCGGGCATCGCGGGCATCAAGAACGGCTCCACCACGCACGCCGGTACGACGTTCACGGGCGTCGCCGAACGGGACGGCACGGTGCTCCTGGTCACCGTGATGAACCCGGACTCGGAGGAAAGCGGCGCCGTCTACAAGGAGACGGCGCGGCTGCTTGACTGGGGCTTCGCCGCGTCCGGGAAGGTCACGCCGGTGGGCGAGCTGGTCCCGCCGCAGAACGTGGACACCAAGCAGTCGGACGCCGCCCCGGCACCCGGCCACGACAACGGCCAGGGCAAGGGCAAGGGCGGCGAGCAGGACGAGAAGGACTCGACGGCGGTCGCGGCGACCGGGCAGGGGGGCTCCGGCGGTCTGGGGATCGCGCTCGCGGTCGTCGGCGGGGTGCTCGCGCTGGTCGGGGCCGGGATGTTCCTGGTCAACCGCCGTTGGCCGGTGCCTGCTTTGGCCCGTCGCCGTCGCGGGCTCCGCCTCCGCCTTCGCCGCTGACGTCTGCCTCCGCTTCCGTCTCCGCCTCCGTTTCCTCTCCCTCTCCCTCTTCCTCTTCCGGTTCCTCTTCCGGATTCGTCGCCGTCCACGCGGCGCAGAAGAGCAGCACCTTCGCCATGAAGTTGATCCACAGCAGCAGCGCGATGGGCACCCCGAACGCCCCGTACATCGACTTCGCCGCGACGCCCTTCATATAGCCGCCGAGCAGCGCCTTGAGGAGCTCGAAGCCGACCGCGCCGATCAGCGCGGCGACGACCAGGCGGCGGTGCGGCGGGTGCACGCCGGGCAGCAGGGTCAGCACGTAGAGCAGGATCAGGAAGGCCGCGAGTACGGCGAACCCGAGTACGGCGACCACCAGCAGCCAGCCGACCGGCCCCTCGTCGTCGAGCCCGACCTCCCGTACGAACCAGAACACCGCGGTGTTGCCGATCGCCGACGCGGCGAGCGAGACGAGCCCGGTGAGACCGAGACCGAACAGCACACCCGCGTCCTTGAGCTTGCGCACGAATACGTTCTCGTCCGTGTCCTCCAAGCCCCAGACGGCGCGCAGCGACTCCCGCATCGAGCCGACCCAGCTGATACCGGTGACCAGCAGCAGCAAGGCCGCGACCAGGCCCACCGTCGCGGCGTTCTGCACCAGCGCCTCGATGTCGAGCTGCTCGGAGATGCCCGGCACCTGCTCGGTCAGCTTGTCCTGAAGCTCCTGTTGCTGCTGGGTACTGAGGGTCGCGGCGGCGATGGCGGCGGCGACGGTGAGCAGCGGAAAGAGGGCGACGAAGCTGGTGAAGGTCATCGCGGCGGCCAGCCGCGTCCAGTGGGCGCGGTCCAAGGTCTCGTACGAGCGCCACGCGTGAGTGGTCATCAGCCACGAGACGATCGGCCCGATCACGGGGAGCTTCTTCAGCCAGTCCATGCGCCCAGAATCCCAGCCAGCACAGTCCTGACCACGCGCCGAAGCCCACGTCGGCGCGTCGCGGCACGCCGTACGTCAGTCGGCGGCGCCGCCGCCTTCGGGCGCCTCGCCCGGTAGTTGCTCGGCAACGTAAGTGCCGCGCCCCTGCACCGTCCACACGACCCCGTCGTCGACAAGCACCGCGATCGCCCGTCGCACCGTCGACCGAGCAAGGCCGTACTCCTGCACCAACCGGGTCTCTGACGCGATCGGACGACCCGGCGCCCAATCCCCACGGGCGATGCGGGCGCGCAGGATCTCGGCGAGCTGTCGGTATGGGGTCACCGGGCCGACGTGATCGATCTCGGCGTTCGGATCTGCGGTCATGATCTCGACGTTACGCGGATGACCACAGATCGACCCTTTGAGATACGTATCGACTCGTCTCGACTCAGGGCGAGACAGGGCGATACAAGTTGCCTTACGCTGCGAAACGAGAAGACCCCCGCGACGCGGCGAACGTCCGGGGGCGTGGCCAACAGCCGTAGCCATAGAGGAGCTGTCAGCAATGCGCATTATCCATGCCCTAATCCTGTGGGCGAGCCTGGAGTTCGGCCTGCGGGGGCACGGCCGACACCGCACCCGCCCCGCCGCACTCCCCGCGCCCTCGCGCCCCGCTCCCGCCGCACCCCGACAACACGCAGCCCGCGCCCGCTCCCCGTACGGACTGGACACACCACTCAACGGCGAGGACACCGCACTGGTCCGCCCGTACCTCGCGGCATACGAGGAGCGGCAAGAACGTGCCAGGCGGCGCCGCCGACGCCTCGCCCTCGTACTCGCAGCCGACTTCGGCATCGACCTCGACGACCACCTGATCGGCACGGAGGCAGCGGCGTGAGCGACGAGGCCTACGTCGCGCTGCTCGACCACGCCGCCGCATGCACCGCGTGCCGCACCGCCCCGGACCTGTGCCCGCACGGCCAGCGCCTCGCGAACGCACTACGGAGCCCTTCGGCGATCTGCTGCCGCTGCGACCGGACCATCAAGCCGGACGAGCCGTACGAGCGCCACATCCACGACCGGGGGACGGGCGCACCCCTGGTCAACTACAGCCACCGCGACGGGTGTACCACCCCGGCACCGGCATCACACCCGAAGCGGGGCCGGTAAGCGGGGCCGGTCCTGGGGCGAGGTCAGCCGACTTCCTTCTCGATCGCCTCGAAGATGTACGCGTCGGTCTCCCGCTGATGGGGACTGTTTGGCCCCCGGTGTGGGATTCGGAAGCAACCGGCCGCTACCAGGTAAGAGGTGGGATGGAGCCGGCCGGATTCGAACCGGCGTCCTCCCACATGCGGTGAAGGCGCGACAACCGCTGCGCTACGAGCCCCATCCCGCTCGTGATCATACGAGCCACCCGCACCCTGCCGCTCTCGAATATTCGAAGGCGACGACAGATCACTCAGGGTGTCCGCGTCACGGAAGTTGAGCCAGAACCCAAGTTCAGGCGCCCCGACACAACTTCCCCTACCGTCACGGTCTCCACCGTACGAGGGAGACGCAAAGCGCTGGCCGCCGCACACGACCTCTCCCAGCTGCGATTCCGCCGCACCACCGACCCGGACAGCAACATCACGGTGTGACGCCCCGCCTCCTGCGACGGCGGCGGTGGCACGTAGCATCTGGTGCGTTTGCTCTGGCTTGGCAAGGTCACAAGGGGGAAGTCATGGCTGGCGGCGGGCGGAACCGCCTCAGCGTGGTCGGCGGATTGCTGGCGGGCGCGGTCTTCGCAATTGGTATCGGACTGGCTCCGGCACCTACCGGTCGCCGGAGAAACTGCCGGCCCTGCCCGGGTGGGAGGGCGTGAAGCCGGACACCTTCTGCGGGGTGAAGGGCCTCCAGCTCCCCGCCACATACCGCAAGGACCTGGAGCGTGTCGGCGGCGAGGGCGGGGCGACGGCCCGCACCTGCGCGTCGGGCCGTGACGGCCGCCCGAAGGATACGGATGTCGACGATCGTCGACCCGACTCAGACTTCGTCCGTGTCCTGCTGCCAGCCTACGTCGAGGCGGAGTTCGAACGCATCGGCTGCGGCCCGGGGAAGGCGAAACTCCCGGCTCCCTGAACTCCCTGAACTCCCTGACGAAGCCTCGCTCACCAGCACTCCCTCTGTCGCGTTCCCGAAAGTAGACAAAGTCATGACGCAGTCGCCGCTTCCCCCGCCCAATCAGCCGCCACCCGGTGGCTTCGGCCCCCCGCAGGACCCCCCGCCCGGAGGATTCGGCAACCCTCAAGGCCCCGGGCCCGGTTACGGCTACCCCCAGATGCCGCCGCCCACCCAGTCGCCGCAGCCGCCCGCCCTGCCCCCATCGCAGCAGCCGACGGATGCCGGGGACCAGCCTGTTTACGGTGCCCTGGCGCAACCGCCGCACTACGGGGCATACCAGCAGCAGCCCACCATGCCGATGCAGCCGCCAGGACCGGGACCGGGACCGGCGGGCCCCGGTGGGGGTAGCGGTGGCAAGAGGTTCAACTCAGCGACGACGGTCGTCATCGCCGCGGTGGTGGCGGTGGCCCTGGTCGTCGGCGGCGGCGTGCTGTACGCATCGAAGTCCGGTGACGACCAGGGCAAGACGGATGAGGCCAAGAGTTCGGCGGGCAAGGACGGCGGCAAGGAGGACACCGAGGGCGGCGGTACCGGCGGCAAAGAGGAGGCACCCTCCAACACCAGCGCCAAGGTGCTCCTCCGGGAGGTGACGCCCGAGATCCCCGAGGACATTCTCTGGGACGCCAGGGGCGCCTGGCTCACCGGCGACGTCTACGCCAAGAGCAACGACAAGGGGGTCGCCGGTTATGACCTGGCCACCGGCGAGGAGAAGTGGATCATCGAGCTCCCGGGCCCGGTGTGCGCGGCGAGTCGCCACGTCAACGAGGACGACCTGACGGCGATCGTCCACCAGAACAAGTGGCCGAAGAAGGAGAGCGATTACGCGGACGCGGACACGTTGTGCACCGAGGTCACGGCCATCGACCTCGCGGCGGGCAAGGAGCTGTGGACCCACACGGTCTCCGGCGGCACCAAGAAGGTGGAGTTCGAGGAGATCACCGTCAGCGGGAACATCGCCGCGGCGGGAGGCACGGGCGGCGGTGCGGCGTACGACATCTCCACCGGAAAGAACCTCTGGAAGCCGAAGGTCACGGACAGCTGCGCGGACGCCGGGTACGGCGGCGGCGCGCAGCTCATCGCGATCCGCAAGTGCGGTGAGTACGAGGATACGAGGATCGAGGTCCAGCTCCTCAAGAAGGACGGCAGGCCCGAGTGGAGCTACCGGCTGCCGGCCGGACTCGAGTACGCCTCGGTCGTCTCCACCGATCCGGTCGCCGTCGCCGTGGAGGACCCGCGCGCGGCCATCGGCGAGGCCAGTCCCGTGGACGTCTTTTCCTTCGACGACGAGGGCGAGCTGCTCACCAAGCTGAGCTTGATGGATGACCTGTACGAGTTCCACTGTGAGGGGGCGATCAGCGTGGAGCGCTGCGTAGCCATGACCGTCGGCAACGGCAAGCTCTATGTCGCGACCACCCAGCACTCCGGCAACAGTGAGTCCGGCCAGACCAACGAAATCGTCGGCTTCGACCTGAAGACCGGCAAGCTCTCGGGTCCCAAGGCCGACGCGGGTGAGCGAGGCAAGATCTACCCCCTGCAGATGGACGGGAGCAACGTCATAGCGTACCGGACCCCGTCCTACGAGAAGGGCGGACAGGTCGTGTCCCTCGACTCCCGGACGATGAAGGAGACGCTCCTGCTGGAGAACCCGGCAGAGGGCTCCGTACGCCAGGCGGAGACCAGCTTCAACTTCCCGGACGAGGGGACCGAGTTCCGCTACGGGAACGGACGGCTGTTCATCTCAGACGACCGGATGAGCGACACGGAGACTCTGCCCGGCCGCGAGGACTATCTGGCGATCGGCTTCGCCGTCGACTGACGCCGACTGACAGCCGGCCGCGGGGACCCGCCCCTGACAGAACGCGCCGCCGCGAATGATGACGACCCGTTCCCAGGTCTGGAAGAGCGGATGGCCGGGCGTAGCGTTGAGCAGTTGGTGGCCGAACTCAAAGCGGCCAAGCCGGTAGAGAAGGAGCAGTTCTGCCGCAGGCCCGCGCCATGCGACTGATGTCGAACGGTTCAACTTGCCTGATCCAGCTGCCGCTTGCCGTAGCTGTGGCTCTCGTCCCGGAGGCCTGCTTCATCTCGCGGTAGCGCTGGCGCCGTCCTCGGTCCTGGACCCACGCCGACATCCCCCAGACCTTCCTCGCCCTCAACTGCGCACATCTGCTGGCGGCGCCTCAGAAAGCAGTGCTGAATCTGAGCCCTCAGCCCGAACCGGCGACCAGTGCCTCGCCGAGCGGGGTGCGGCAGTAGAGCACCGACCGTCCGGACCGGGCGCGGACGAGCAGCCCCGCGCCTCGCAGGATGGCGAGGTGGTCTCCTACCGCGCCGGGTGCCATGGCGAGGCTTCGGGCGAGGTGGCTCGTACTGGCCGGGGCGTCCAGAGCTACCAGCAGCCGGGCTCGGGCCCGGCCGACCAGAGCGGTCAGCGCGTCCGGTCGGGGGATGGTCTCCTGTTCTCCCCACAGGGCGGCGGTGCCGCGGGCACGGTAGATCAGGGTTCTGGGCCAGGGGTCTTCCAGGTGGGCGGCGATGTTCCCGACGAAGACCGAAGGGATCAGCAAGAGCCCGTCCCCGGCGAGGCGGACTGTTCCGACTTGGGGGAAGTGGCCGACCTCGATGCCGCCGGCTTGCCAGGCGATGCTCGGGTGCAGGCTCTCGATCGTCGTGGCCCAGCCGTGTTCGCCGATCACCCCCACCTGGTGCACGACATCGCGCTCACAGATCGCGCGCAGTTGCGGCCAGTCCGTGGCGAGCAGCTCGTGCCACGCCTGGTCCATCGCCGCGGCGATCCTGGAGACGGCGTCCGGCGAGTCCAGCACCGCGCGTACGCGGGGATCACGGGCGGACGGACCGGTGGCGGTGGCGGCGGTGGCGAATTCGTGGCGGGCCGCTTCCCGTGGTGTGGCCCTGATCACGGCCAGGTCGTCCGCCCAGGTCTGGTTGAGGCCGCGCGGGGGCGGGGCGATGAAGTTCGGTCCGCCTTGCGGGATCTGCAGAGCGAGGGCGGCGTTCAAGTCGGTCTCGCGGCGCAGCCGTTCAAAGGCCGGCAGGAGCCGGGTGGCCCAGGCTCGCGGCAGCGGCCGGTCCTGGCCGGCGAGCGAGCGCAGCAGGAAGCAGAGGTCCATCGCGGGCGACAGTGCGAAGCGGCTGCGCAGCAGGTCCTCGACGGAGACTTCGAAGCGCAGCACCCTGCCAGGCTACCGCGGGACGTCTGTTCCGATTCGTCCAGCGACGAATCATTGGTGAGTGGCGTGGGCGCACGTCGAGGCTGGGCGCCATGACCCCGACCGCCGGACCCGCGCAGGGCAGCCACCGTGCCACCTACCGGGAGGTGTTGGCCGAGCCGCGTTTCCGGCTGCTCTTCTCGACCCGCATCGTCGCGATCACCGCGGGCTCGCTGCGGATCACCACGTTCTCGGTGCTGGTCTTCGCGGCCACCGGCTCCGCGCTGTTGAGCGCCGTGGCCTTCGGCATCGGCTTTCTCCCGCAGTTGTTCGGCTCGCTGCTGCTGGGCTCACTGGCTGACCGACTGCCGCCCCGCGCGCTCATCACTGGCGGCTACGCGTTGGAGTGCGCCGCCGCCCTGCTGCTCGCCCTGGTGCGGATGCCGATCGCGGCAAGCCTGGGTGTGGTGGCGCTGGTCGCCCTCGCCACACCGGTGTTCGGCGGCGCGTCGAGCCGTCTGGTCGCGCAGTGGCTGGAGGGCGACGCCTATGTGCTGGGCCGTTCACTGAACAACATCGCTGCCTCTGGCGCGCAGTTGTTCGGTCTGGCGCTGGGAGGTGCGGTCGTCGCGGTACTCGGCCCGCGCCGGGCGCTCGCGCTGAGCGCCGCGCTCTACCTCGGCTGCGCGCTCGCTGTCCGCATCCGGCTGCCCCGGCTGCAGCTGGGAGAGTTCGGCGGCATTCCCGGCAGCGCTCGGGGCGATGGCGGGGCCGTCCGGGCAAGCCTGCACGGTGCAGGTCTGCTGCTGCGCGGGCGCACGGTGCGACGACTGATGCTGGCCCAGTGGCTACCGCCCGCGTTCGTAGCGGGCGCGGAAGGCCTGATCGTCGCCTACGCGGGAGGACGCCACTTCGCGCCCGGCTGGTACGCGGTGCTGATGGGCTGCCTGCCGGTCGGCATGCTGGTCGGTGACCTGCTGGTCGGTCGGCTGCTACGGCCGCCCACCCGGGAGCGACTGGTCGTCCCGTTGATTGCGCTGATGGGACTGCCGCTGGTCGGCTTCGCTGCCGAACCCGGAGTGGGCGTCTCGTCCTGTCTGCTGCTGCTCTGCGGCTTCGGATTCGCCTACGGTCTCGGCCTGCAACGGCCGTTCCTGGACGCCCTGCCACAGCATGGCCAGGGCCAGGCCTTCGGCCTGCTCGGCTCCGGCAGCATGACGCTACAGGGCGTCGGGCCAGTCTGCTTCGGCTCGGTGGCCGCAGGCATCGGAACAGGCCGCGCCATCGCCCTGGCAGGCTGCGCGGCGGCGCTCACCGCCAGCTGGATTCTCACCTGGCACCCGCCCACACATCCCGGTCCCCGGTCCCCGTCCCGAACTACCCAACGGGATCTTGAGACCACGAACAACCCATGGAAGGTTCATGCCGCATGACCGATAAATTCGCGAAGGACAACCTGCACGGGAGACTGCGGCGGGACCGCGAGGCGCTGCTCTGGAAACTCGACGGCTTGTCCGAATACGACGCCCGCCGACCTTTGACAGCGACCGGGACCAACCTCCTCGGCCTGGTCAAACACGTGGCCACCGTCGAGGCCAGGTACTTCGGCGAGGTCTTCGACCGCCCCTCCCCGGAACCGCTGCCCCGGTGGCAGGACTCCGACGGCAGCGACCAGTGGGCGGCCGAGGACGAGACCCGCGATCAGATCATCGGGTTCTACCGGCGTACGTGGGAACACTCGGACGCGACGATCAATGAGCTTCCCCTCGACGCCCCCGGCCACGTGCCGTGGTGGCCGGAGCCTTATCCCAACACGAACCTGTTCGCCATCATGGTCCACGTCCTCGGCGAGTCCATCCGGCACGCCGGGCACGCCGACATCCTGCGCGAGGGCCTCGACGGCCGGACCGGGCTGCGCGCCGAACACGAGCAGCAGATCGATGAGGAAGCCCGTGCCGCCTACCGCGCGAAGATCGAGCGGGCCGCCAGGACGGCCGCATCCATAAAGGCTTAGTCGGACATACCAGGCAGCCTCAGGGGCCGAAGGGGCGCGGAGTCAGTTCGCGGGCCGCTTCCGCCAGTGAAGCCATCGCTGCCCGTTGCAGGCCGGGGCCGAACGTGATGCGGGTCGCGCCTGCCTCGCCCAGCGTGCGCACGCTCGAACCGTCGGGGCCCGCGAACGCGTTGAGGGGGCCGTCGATGGCCGCCCGCAGCTCTGGCAGCGCCTCGGGCGGGGCCAGGATCGGGTAGACGCAGTCCGCCCCGGCCGCCACGTACAGGCGTGCCCGGGTGATCGCCGCCGTCACGGGATCGGCCGACCCCCGTACGAACGTGTCCACGCGTGCGTTGAGGAAGAGCCGATCCCCCGCCTCGGCCCTTACCTCCGCCAGCCAGTCCGCGTGGCGCCGCGGGTCCTTGAGGACGCCGTCGACTGAGTCCTCAAGGTTTATGCCGACCGCGCCGGTGTCCAGGACCCGTGCGACCAGCTCCTTGGGAGCGAGGCCGTAGCCGGACTCGATGTCCGCTGAGACCGGTACGGAGACGGCCCGTACGATCCGGGTCACCGCCGCGAACATCTCCTCGGCGGGCGTGGACCCGTCCTCGTAGCCGAGGGAGGCCGCGATTCCGGCGCTGGGCGTCGCGAGGGCCGGGAAACCGGCCTCCTCGAAGACCCGGGCGCTGGCGGCGTCCCAGGGGCCTGGCAGGACCAGCGGGTCGCCGGGGGCGCGGTCGTGGTGCAAGGTCCGGAAGGTGTCCACCGGCACAGCCATAGCTATCTCGCGTCCGTCTCTACTTGAAGTCGCCGGGCTTGTAGTGGCCCGGGACCATACGGGTGCTGACGGCGAAGCGGTTCCAGGCGTTGATCGTGATGATCTGGGCGAGCAGATGGGACAGCTCCTGCTCGTCGAAGTGCTCGGCGGCCTTCGCGTAGACCTCGTCCGGTACGAAGCCGTCGGTGAGGACGGTGACCGCCTCGGTCAGCTCGATCGCCGCGAGCTCCTTGGCCGTGTAGAAGTGCTGGGACTCCTGCCAGGCGCTGAGCTGGATGATCCGCTCGACGGTCTCGCCCTGGTCGAGGGCGTCCTTGGTGTGCATGTCGAGGCAGAACGCGCAGTGGTTGAGCTGCGAGGCGCGGATCTTGACCAGTTCGGCGATGACGGGGTCCACTCCTTTCGCGGCGGTGGCCTCGAACCTCGCCATGGCCCGGTAGACCTCGGGGGCGTTCTTGGCCCAGTCGAATCGTGGGGTGTGCTCGGGTGCGTAATGCGTGGTCATGGGTACGAACTTAGCGGCGGGGCAGCCCAAGGGTATGGTCCATTTCCATGCCGGAAAACTGGGCCAATCTCGGCGTCGATCTGCATCTGGACGTGGGCACTTCAGGCGTACGGAAGGGGCTGACCGACGCCCTGCGCGAAGCCGTACGCGGCGGGCGGCTCGCCCCCGGCACCCGGCTGCCCTCCTCGCGTTCGCTCGCCGTTGACCTGGGCATCGCGCGCAACACGGTGGCTGATGCGTACGCGGACCTGGTGGCCGAGGGGTGGCTGACCGCGCGGCAGGGCTCGGGGACGCGGGTCGCCGAGCGGTCGGTGCCCCGGCCCCTCGCGGCGCCGCTGCCGCCGCGGAGCAGCGGCCCGGTGACGTACAACCTGCTGCCCGGCTCCCCCGACCTCGCCTCGTTCCCGCGCGCCGAGTGGCTCAAGGCCGCCCGGCGCGCGCTGGCCGCGGCGCCCAACGAGGCGCTCGGCTACGGCGATCCGCGCGGGCGCGTCGAGCTGCGTACCGCGCTCGCCGACTATCTGGCGCGGGCCCGTGGCGTCTACGCCGACCCGGACCGGATCGTCGTCTGCTCCGGCTTCGCGCACGGGCTGGCGCTGGTGGCGAAGGTGCTGCGGGAGCGCCGGGTGCGGGAGGTCGCGGTGGATTCGTACGGGCTCGATGTGCACTGGGACGTGCTGAGGTCGGCGGGGTTGCGGCTGCCGCCCTTGGCGTTCGACCTCCTCGGTACCCGTACCGAGGAGCTGGCGGCGATGCGGCCGGGGGCGGTGCTGCTGACGCCCGCGCACCAGTTCCCGATGGGGATGCCGCTGTCGCCGGGGCGGCGGGCGGAGGCCGTGGAGTGGGCGCGGCGCGGCGGCGGGCTGATCCTGGAGGACGACTACGACGGCGAGTTCCGGTACGACGGTCAGTTGGTCGGCGCGTTGCAGAGCCTGGACCCGGACCGGGTGGTCTACATGGGGACGGCCAGCAAGTCCCTGGCGCCGGGACTGCGGCTGGGCTGGATGGTGCTGCCCGGCTCCCTCGCGTCCCCCGTGGCCAAGGCCAAGGGACCCGAGGACTGGGCCTGCGGGACCCTGGACCAGCTGACGCTCGCGGAGTTCCTGACCTCGGGGGCGTACGACCGCCATGTGCGCGGCGCCCGGCTGCGCTACCGCAGGCGGCGCGACCAACTGGTGGCGGCGGTGCGAGAGCGCGCGCCGGAGGTGACGGTGAGCGGGATCGCGGCCGGGTTGCACGCGGTGCTCGAACTCCCGCCGGGCACCGAGCAGTCGGTGCTGCGCGGGGCCGCCTGGCAGCGGCTCGGCGTCCTCGGCCTCAGCCGGTTCCGCCACCCGGACGCCGATCTGCCCGCGCGCGACGCGGTGGTCGTCGGCTATGGGACACCCCCGGACCACGCGTGGGCGGGGGCGCTGGACGCGCTGTGCGGGGTGCTGCCGTAGGGCATGCTGGGCTCGAACACACGCAACCAACCACGGGGGATGGCAGAGATATGACGAGGCGTCAACGCAACCGGCAGCTGAAGACGGGTGGCGTGGTGCTCACCGCGACGGCTGTCCTGATGACCGCACTCGCGGCGTGCGGCTCCAGCACCAAGAAGTACTGCGTGGACGAGGACGACTTCCGCGCGGGCCGCGGCTATCGCGTGATCAACAAGAAGTACTGCTCGGACTCGGACAAGACCAAGGTGTCGGACTCCTCGAGTCTCAAGATCAAGGGCGTCGTCTCGGACCCGGAGTGGTACTACAAGGGCAAGAAGAAGAAGGGCTGGGCCAAGGGCGGCACCTTCAACAAGCCTGGTTAGAGCGCGTCGCGGGACCCGGGGCGGCGACGCGGCGCCCCGGGTCCCGCGCGGACCGTGCGAGCCGCGCGGGCCGTACGGCTCGGTGCGAACCGCGCGGGCCGTACGGCTCGGTGTCAGTCGGCTACGTACTGCCGCAGGTTCGCGGGCTTGAGGCCCGCCGCGTCCGCGGCGTCGAGTGCGCGGGTCAGGTCGGCCTCCAGCGTCGGGCCCATGTGCAGCAGGATGATGTCCCCCGACTCCAGCTCACCGGTGGGCTGCTGGCCCCAGGACAGGTCCTGGCTCCACATCACCAGGGCCTCGGCGCCACAGGCGCGGGCGACCTTCCGGGTGTCCTCGTTGTAGAAGGGCCAGGGGTACGTCGCCCCGCCCGAGGGGCGGAAGAGGCGGGGGCTGTCGCCGAAGGCGGCCAGTTGCCGGTCGCGGGCGTCGCACAGCTCCGCGCGCTGGTCCTGGTAGCTGAGCTTGGTCAGGTCGGGGTGGTTGACGGTGTGGTTCTCGACCCGGGAGGGCCCGCTCGCCAGCAGCGAGCGGTAGTACTCCGGGTACGCCTCATACGCGCCGGGCAGCAGGAAGAGCGAGGCCGGGATCTGGCGGTCCATCAGGAGCTTGCGCGCTCCGGCGGCCTGGTCGGCGCCCCAGCCGTCGTCGATCGTGATGAAGACGACCGGGTCTTCGGTGTCGACCTTGGTGACGACGGGGACGGGCTCCGGCCAGGCCGACCCGCCAGGCACCGACTCGCCTGGCGCCGAAGCGGCACCGGCCGCCGCTGCCGGGCCAGCGAGGCCCAGGAGCATCAGAACGGGTACGAGGACGGCGAGTGTTACTCGGGTTACTCGGGTTCTCCGCATGAGCCGCATCATTGGTCCAGACCAACTCTGCTGTCAACGCCCCGAATTCGGCCTCACACGCCGCCCTCGCCGCCCTCCCCCACCGGTGAGATCAGCCCGCCAGCACCGCCCGCAGCTGGTCGAGCCCCCAGTCCAGGTCCTCCTTGCTGATCACCAGCGGCGGCGCGATCCGGATCGTCGAGCCATGGGTGTCCTTGACCAACACCCCCTTGGCCATCAGCTTCTCGGAGATCTCCCGGCCCGTGCCGTACACCGGGTCGATGTCCACGCCAGCCCACAGCCCGCGCCCGCGCACCTCACGTACCGCCCCGGTGCCGGTGAGCAGCCCCAGCTCGCGGTGCAGATGCTCGCCCAGTTCGGTGGCCCGCTGCTGGAACTCGCCGGTCCGCAGCATCGCGACCACCTCAAGACCCACCGCACAGGCCAGCGGGTTTCCGCCAAAGGTCGAACCATGCTCGCCCGGCCGGAACACCCCGAGCACCTCCGCGCTGGACACCACCGCGGAGACCGGCACCACACCCCCGCCCAGCGCCTTGCCCAGGACGTACATATCGGGCACGACACCCTCATGCTCACAGGCGAAGGTCCGGCCCGTACGCCCCAGACCGGACTGGATCTCGTCCGCGATGAACAGGACGTTCCGCTCCCGCGTCAGCTCACGCACCCCCGCCAGGTAACCGGCCGGGGGCACCAGCACGCCGGCCTCGCCCTGGATGGGTTCGAGCAGTACGGCCACGGTGTTCTCCGAGACCGCCTTCTCCATCGCCGTCAGGTCGCCGTACGGCACGATCTCGAAGCCCGGCGTGTAGGGCCCGAAGTCGAGCCTGGCCTCCCGGTCGGTCGAGAAGCTGATGATCGTGGTCGTCCGGCCATGGAAGTTGTTCCCGGCGACGACGATCTTCGCGGCGCCCTCCTTGACGCCCTTGACGCGATACCCCCACTTCCGGGCGGTCTTCACCGCGGTCTCCACCGCCTCCGCCCCGGTGTTCATCGGCAGCACCATCTCCATGCCGCACAGCTCGGCCAACCGCGTACAGAAGTCCGCGAACCGGTCGTGATGGAAGGCCCGCGAAGTGAGCGTGACCCTCTCCAGCTGGGCCTTGGCCGCGTCGATCAGCCGCGGGTTGCCGTGGCCGAAGTTCAGCGCCGAGTACCCGGCGAGCATGTCGAGATAGCGACGGCCCTCGACATCCGTCAACCACGCGCCGTCGCCCGTCGCGACGACGACGGGCAGCGGGTGGTAGTTGTGCGCGCTGTGGGCCTCGGTCGCGGCGATGGCATTCGCCGTGGCGCTCGCCGTGGCATTCGCCGTGGCGTCCGCCGTCGAGGACGGCTGGCCTGTTGCAGTCGTACGAGACACGGGATCTCCGTTCGTTCTGCGATGTGATGTGGGGCAGGTGGTTCCGCGGTGTGGGGCGGGGGTGGTGCCCACTTTCTATCGTCGCTCGCATGCTGGACGAAGAAACCTCGCCCGGCGTCGCCGGGTAGTCTGCCCCCAGGATCGTGACTGGCGTGCTGGGATGGGATGGACCATCGGGGAGCGGTCCTTGAACTGTGTGCCGCGCGCCTGGGCCGACCCGTGTACGAACGTCACGTCCGGAGGTCCGTCCGTCATGCCAGAGCCCACCCATCCCGCCGCGTCCCCCGCCTTCCGTAACGCCCTCGAAGTGATCCGCGGGGTCGAGCCGCGCGTCGCCGACGCCATCAGCCAGGAGCTCGCCGACCAGCGCGAGATGCTCAAGCTGATCGCCAGCGAGAACTACGCGTCCCCCGCCACGCTGCTCACCATGGGCAACTGGCTGAGCGACAAGTACGCCGAGGGCACCGTCGGCCGCCGCTTTTATGCGGGCTGCCGCAACGTCGACACCGTCGAGGCCCTCGCCGCCGAACACGCCCGCGAACTCTTCGGCGCCCAGCACGCCTACGCCCAGCCGCACTCCGGCATCGACGCCAACCTCGTCGCCTTCTGGGCCGTACTCGCCCAGCGCGTCGAGGCCCCCGCCCTGGAGCGCGCGGGCGCCCGCCAGGTCAACGACCTCTCCGAGCAGGACTGGGCCGAACTCCGCGGCGAGCTCGGCAACCAGCGCATGCTCGGCATGTCCCTGGACGCGGGCGGCCACCTCACCCACGGCTTCCGCCCCAACATCTCAGGCAAGATGTTCGACCAGCGCAGCTACGGCACCGACCCGGCCTCCGGCCTGCTGGACTACGAGGCCCTGCGCAAGACCGCCCGCGAGTTCCGGCCCATGATCATCGTGGCGGGTTACTCGGCCTACCCCCGGCTGGTGAACTTCCGGATCATGCGGGAGATCGCCGACGAGGTGGGCGCGACCCTGATGGTGGACATGGCCCACTTCGCTGGCCTGGTCGCGGGCAAGGTCCTGACCGGCGACTTCGACCCCGTACCGCACGCGCAGATCGTGACCACCACCACCCACAAGTCCCTGCGCGGCCCGCGCGGCGGCATGGTCCTGTGTGACTCCACGCTGGCCGACCAGGTCGACCGTGGCTGCCCGATGGTGCTCGGGGGTCCGCTGCCGCATGTGATGGCGGCCAAGGCCGTGGCGCTCGCCGAGGCCCGTCAGCCCTCCTTCCAGGGCTACGCCCAGCGGGTCGTCGACAACTCCCGCGCGCTGGCCGACGGCCTGATGCGCCGGGGCGCGACCCTCGTCACCGGCGGCACCGACAACCACCTCAACCTGATCGACGTCGCCTCCTCCTACGGCCTCACCGGCCGCCAGGCCGAATCCGCCCTCCTCGACTCGGGCGTGGTCACCAACCGCAACGCCATCCCGGCCGACCCCAACGGCGCCTGGTACACCTCCGGCATCCGCATCGGCACCCCCGCGCTGACCACGCGCGGGCTCGGGGCGCGGGAGATGGACGAGATCGCCGCGCTGATCGACACCGCGCTCACCGTCGCCAAGCCCGGCACCACCAGCAAGGGCGCGCCCTCCAAGGCGCAGTACGTGCTGGACCCGAAGACCGCGGACGAGATCTCCCAGCGAGCCACCGACCTGCTCACGGACTTCCCGCTCTACCCGGGCATCGACCTGAGCTGAGCGGACAGCAGCGGCGGCAGCGGCGGACGGGCGGAGGCGCACCAGTACCAGCGCCCCGCCCGCCCGTCTGCCCGTCAGCCCGTCTGCCCGTCCGCCCGTCCGCCCGCCGCCCGTCCGTGCTCCCCGCGCGCCCCCGCGCGCTCCCCCATGTGTTCCCCGTCTCATTCCCCACGCTCCGCCGCTCGTCGGCGGCCCGGCACCGGCCACCTGAGCCCGAACCGGCCACGGCACCTGAGAGAATGAGCGCATGGCCTCTGATCGTCCCCGCGCGCTCTCCGGTATCCAGCCCACCGCAGGTTCGTTCCACCTCGGGAACTACCTCGGTGCGATCCGTCAGTACGTCGCCCTGCAGGAATCCCATGACGCGTTCTACATGGTCGTCGACCTGCACGCGATCACCATTCCGCAGGATCCGGCCGAGCTGCGCGCCAACACCCGGCTCGCCGCCGCCCAACTGCTGGCGGCCGGTCTCGACCCCGAGCGCTGCACCCTCTTCATCCAGAGCCACGTCCCCGAGCACACGCAGCTCGGCTGGGTGATGAACTGCCTCACCGGTTTCGGCGAGGCCTCCCGGATGACGCAGTTCAAGGACAAGTCCGCCAAGCAGGGCGCGGACCGCGCCACCGTCGGACTGTTCACCTACCCGGTACTCCAGGTCGCCGACATCCTCCTCTACCAGGCCGACCAGGTCCCGGTCGGCGAGGACCAGCGCCAGCACGTCGAGCTCACCCGCGACCTCGCCGAGCGCTTCAACACGCGTTTCGGACAGACCTTCACGGTCCCGGCCCCGCACATCGTCAAGGAGGTCGCCAAGATCTACGACCTCCAGGACCCGGCGGTCAAGATGAGCAAGTCCGCCTCCACGCCCAAGGGCCTGGTCAACCTGCTCGACGAGCCCAAGACCACGGCCAAGAAGATCAAGAGCGCGGTCACCGACACCGGGTCCGAGATCCGCTTCGACGCCGAGCACAAGCCGGGTATCAGCAACCTCCTCACCATCTACTCCACCCTCACGGACACCGGAATTCCGGAACTTGAGCAGAAGTACGAGGGCAAGGGCTACGGTGCGCTGAAGACGGACCTCGCCGAGGTGATGGTGGAGTTCGTCACACCGTTCCGCGCTCGCACCCAGGAGTACCTGGACGACCCGGAGACGCTGGACTCGATCCTCGCCAAGGGCGCGGAAAAGGCCAGGGCCGTCGCCGCGGAGTCCCTCGCCCAGGCGTACGACAAGGTGGGCTTCCTGCCCGCCAAGCACTGACCGGACCAACACCAGCACCAGCACCGCCACCACCACCAGCACGCGACGACCGCACATGGAGGAGAACGACGTGGGGACCGTAACGCTCGGCGTTTCGATCGCGGTCCCGGAGCCCTATGGCAGCCTGCTCCAGGAGCGGCGAGCGGGCTTCGGCGACCCCGCGGCATACGGCATCCCCACCCACGTCACCCTGCTCCCCCCGACCGAGGTAGCGGCCACGTCGGTGCCCGCCATCGAGGCGCATCTCGCGGAGGTGGCGGGCGCGTCCCGCCCCTTCCCGATGCGGCTGTACGGCACCGGCACCTTCCGGCCGCTGTCGCCGGTCGTCTTCGTCCAGGTCGCCGAGGGCGCCGCGGCCTGCACCTGGCTACAGAAGCAGGTCAGGGACGCGTCGGGCCCGGTCGCCCGGGAGCTGCAGTTCCCGTACCACCCGCATGTCACGGTGGCGCACGGCATCGCCGACGAGGCGATGGACCGGGCGTACGACGAGCTCAGCGAGTACGCCGCCGACTGGTCCTGCACCGGGTTCGCCCTGTACGAGCAGGGGCCCGACGGCGTCTGGCGCATGCTCCGCGAGTTCGGCTTCGGCTCCCCGACGGTCCCCGCGCAAGCCGACGCCCCAGAGGCCGAGGCCCCGTCAGCGCCTCGGGGTACGCTCCCCGCCCACTGACACAGCCGTGCCGGGCGCCCCACCACGGGGGCACCCGGCACCGGTCACTGTGCTACCGCGTCACTTCTTCGGGATCCACTGCTCCCAGGTGGACTTGTTCTCCTTGACCCACTTCTCGGCAGCCTTCTCCGGGGTCATCTTGTCCTTGGCCACGTACTTGGCCACCAGGTTCTGGTCGTCCGTCGACCAGTTGAAGTTCTTCAGGAACTCGGCGGCGTCGCCGCCTTCCTTGGCGAAGTCCGCGTTCATCCACTTCTGCAGGGGAACGTCAGGGTAGGCGCACTCGATCTTCTTGGCGTCCTTGTCACAGCCTTCCTTGTACTCAGGAAGCTTGACCTCGACCAGGTCCATGGTCGCGTTCATCCACTGCGGGGTCCACCAGTAGGTGAGGAAGGGCTTCTTGTTCTTGTAGAGCTGCTCAAGCTGCGCCAGGTGGGTGGCCTCGGCTCCGGCCTCGATCGGCTTGTAGTTCAGATCGAGGTTCTTGATCAGCGCGTTGTCGTGCGAGACGTACGACGGGTCGCCCTTGATGAACTGGCCCTTGTCGCCGCTCTCCGGTGTCTTGAAGAGATCGGCGTACTTGTTGAGGTTCTTGTAGTCGGTGATGTCCGGGTTCTTGTCGGCGACGTACTTCGGCACGAACCAGCCGATGTGACCCGTCACGCCAAGCTCACCGGCGGAGACGATGGTCTTGTTGCCCTCGACGTACCGCTTGACCTCCTTGGGGTGGCCCCAGTCCTCAAGGATGGCGTCGATCTTGCCCTGACTCATATCGTCCCAGGCCGGAGTCTCATCCATCTGCTTGGTCTCGACCTTGTAGTCGAGCTCGTTCTCCAGCAGGTACTTGGCGACAGCGGTGTTCACCTCCGCACCGACCCAGGTGGGCGTGTGCAGGCTGACGGTCTTGTCGTCGGAGCCGGTGTCGGCGGCACTGCAGGCGCTCAGGGCGAGCAGGGCCAGTGCGCCGGTGGCGGCGATGCCGGTTCTACGGAGACGGGCGGTGTGGTTCTTGTTCATGACGTACTGACTTCCTTAAATGGGGGGGAACAGCTGGTGAGCGGGGACGCTCACTGGGGTTTGCGCGCAGCGGACGGCTGCGTCAGCTTGTCGAGCATCAGGCCGAGGCAGACGATGCCCACGCCAGCGGTCAGACCCGTGCCGAGCTCGCTGGCTGTGAGGCCCTTGACGACGTCGAAGCCGAGGCCGCCACCGCCCACCAGGCCGCCGATGACGACCACCGCGAGGACCAGGACCACGCCCTGGTTGACAGCGACCAGCAGCGCGGGCCTGGCCAGCGGCCACTGGACCTGGCGGATCTGCTGCCAGGTGGTGGCGCCGAGCGAGCGGGAGGCCTCCAGCGTGGCCGGGGCGACGTTCTTCAGGCCCTGGGTGGTGATCCGGACCACGGCGGGCAGGGCGTAGACGGCCGCCGCGGTCACCGCCGCCACGCGACCCGCGTTGAAGAGCTGCACCACGGGGATGAGGTAGATGAACTGCGGCAGCGTCTGCATGGTGTCGAAGACCGGACGCAGCAGCTTCTCGGCCCAGCCCACTCGGGCGGCCAGGATGCCCAGCGCGAAGCCGAGCAGCAGTGCGATCGCGACAGCGACGAGGACCTGGGACAAGGTGTACATCGACGGGCCCCAGATGCCCAGCATCCCGATGCACGCCAGCGCCAGTACGGCGGTCACCGCACCGCGCCACGTGCCGACCAGCCAGGCCAGGGAGGCCGCGAGAAGCATGACCGACCACCAGGGCAGGGCCTGCAGACCGTCGTTCAGCGGAGCCAGCACCCAGGTCGTCAGGTTCCCTGCCCAGGCGGACGTGCCGCCGAGCACCGGAACATCCTGGTAGAAGTTGTTGACTACCCATTCCATGGCGCTGTTGAGCGGTGCCGTGACATCCACGGTCCAGCTCTCGGGCCAACTCCGGGAGAGGATCTGGCCGAGAGCCAGCGCTACGGCTCCCACCATGGCGGCGATACCGGCGGCCCACCGACCGGTGGCTGCTCCGGATCGCTCACCCGCCGCCGCGGTCGTTCGGTCCAGCCAGACGGCGATCAGCACGATGGCCAGGCCCGCGACGAGTCCCTGCCCGAAGTCCCGGCTCTTCAAGGCCGAGTAGATGCTCTCGCCCAGGCCACCCGCGCCGACGACGGCGGCGATGACCACCATGGACAGCGCCATCATGATCGTCTGGTTGAGGCCGAGGAGCATCTCCTTGCGGGCCAGCGGCAGCCGAGCTGTCCACAGCCGCTGCCACGGAGTCGACCCGAGTGAACGGGAGGCCTCAAGCACCGCGGGGGCACCGCCGCGCAGGCCCAGCGAGGTGAGGCGCACCATCGGCGGAACGGCGTAGATGACCGTGGTGATCAGCGCGGACGGGGTGCCGGTGCCAAAGATCAGGACGAGTGGCAGCAGGTACGCGAAGGAGGGCAGCACCTGCATGGTGTCCAGGACAGGCCGCAAAAGCCGCTGCGCCGTATCGGAGAGCCCGGCGGCGAGCCCGAGCAGCGTGCCCAGCACAGCGGCCGCGGTGACGGCGACCACCATCAGCGCCAGGGTCTCCATCGCCGGGGACCACAGGTCGACCAGGCCGATCGCGGCGAGTGCTCCGACGGCGATGCCCGCCGTCTTCAGCCCCTTACGGCCCGCACCCGCGACGTACCAGGCGAGGGCGGCCGCGATACCCAGCACACCGGCCCAGCCGAGTGACTCGAGCAGGTTGTGTACGCCGTCCACCGAGTCGGTGGCGACATTGGATATGTGCAGCAGGAAGTAGAGGAACAGGGGGTGGGTCTGGCGGTTTTCGATGACCCAGTCGGCGAACGAGTCCAGCGGAGTGACGGCGTCGACGCCCAGGCTGTCCGGCCAGCCGCCACTCCACAGCAGGGCGCTGGTCGGCAGCAGCAGCGCGAGGCCGAGCAGCACGAGCCAGGTCACCGGCAGCGGTCCCCGGGGGGTGGTTCCCTGCCGCTCGTCTTCCGCGCCGCTGCCCGTGTCGGCGCTCCCTCCCTTGGCGGCTGCCTTCTCAGCAGTGGTCGCACTCATGCCTGAACCACGTCTTCCGCGGCCTGTTCCGGTGTGGCGGGCAGCCCGATGCCCGCCACCACGGCGAGCAGCCGCTCGTGATCGACAACGCCGAGCAGCTTCCCGTCCGACACGACCCGCGCCGGGGCGCCTCCACGGGCGACAGCCTCGATTCCCTGGGCGACGGTGGCGTCGGGAGGCAGCGCCGCCCCGGTGTCGGCCTCGCCGTCGTGCGGTGGGCGCATGGCCCTGGCCACCGTGACGACCTGTTCGCGCGGCACATCACGGACGAAGTCCCGCACGTAGTCGTTGGCGGGGCTGTCCACGATCTCCTCGGGCGTGCCCAGCTGCACGATCTCGCCGTCACGCATCAGCGCGATGCGGTCACCCAGCTTGAGCGCCTCGGAGAGGTCGTGGGTGATGAAGACCATGGTGCGGCCCTCGTCGCGGTGCAGGCGGATGACCTCTTCCTGCATATCGCGACGGATCAGGGGGTCGAGGGCGCTGAACGGCTCGTCGAAGAGCAGCACTTCGGGGTCGACGACGAGTGCGCGGGCCAAACCCACGCGTTGCTGCTGCCCGCCGGAGAGCTGGTCGGGGCGGCGCTCGCCCAGACCGTCGAGGCCAACCTTCGCCACCATCGCGGCGGCGCGGTCGCGGCGTTCCTGCTTGGCCATGCCCTGGATCTCCAGGCCGTAGGCAATGTTGTCCAGAACAGTGCGGTGCGGCAGCAGGCCAAAGTGCTGGAAGACCATGGAGACACGGTTTCTCCGCAGCGCGAGGAGTCGCTTCTTGTCCATGGCGCGGACGTCCTCGCCATCCATGGAGAGCGTGCCGCTGGTCGGCTCGATCAGCCGGGTCAGGGTGCGTACCAGCGTGGACTTGCCCGACCCGGACAGGCCCATGACGACGAAGACCTCGCCCTTGCGGACGTCGAAGGAGACATCGCGTACGGCGGCGGTACAGCCGGTGCGCTCGCGCAGTTCGGCCGTGCTCAGGTCGGTGAGTGAGGCGTCGCCGGGGATGCGGTCGGCCTTGGGGCCGAAGACCTTCCACAGGTTGCGGACGGTGAAGACGGTGTCGGCGTCAGCGGGCACGCCCCCGGGTATGGGCTCGGGGGTGGCTTTGTCGAGGATCGCGGTCATCGGTTATCACTTCCGGTCAGCAGGTCCGCGCACTTCTCGCCGACCATCAGCACGCCGATCATGGGGTTCACGGCGGGCATGGTCGGGAAGACGGAGGCGTCGGCGATACGGATGCCGTCGAGGCCGCGGATGGTCAGGTCGGGGGCGACCACGGCGAGTTCGTCGTCGGCCGCGCCCATCTTGCAGGTGCCCGCGGGGTGGTAGACGGTGTGCGCCACCTTGCGCGCGTACGCACTGATCTCTTCGTCAGTGGTGATCTCGGGGCCCGGGCAGACCTCGCGCTTCAGCCAGTGGGCGAGCGGTTCGGTCTTGGCGATCTCGCGGGCGATCTTGATGCCGTCGACGAGGGTGTTGCCGTCGTAGTCGTCCTCGTCCGTGAAGTAACGGAAGTCGAGGGCGGGCTTGACCTCGGGGTCCGCACTCGTGAGGTAGAGGCGGCCGCGGCTCTTGGGCTTGGGGATGTTCGGCGTCATCGACACGCCGTGTTCGGGGCGTTCGTACCCCAGGCGCTCGGGGTTGTCGGTGAACGGGATCTGGTAGAAGTGGAACATCAGGTCGGGGCCCTGGAATTCGGGGTCCCGCTGGACGAACAGTCCGGCGTCGCTGTCCATCGCGGAGTTCTCGGGTATCGGCCCGTCGGTCTCCCAGACGATGACCGACTCGGGGTGGTCGAGCAGGTTCTCGCCGACTCCCGGCAGGTCCACGACGACCGGGATGCCCAGCGCCTCAAGGTCCTTGCGGGGTCCGATGCCGGAGTGCATCAGCAGGCGGGGGGTGTCCACCGCGCCCGCGCAAACCAGCACTTCACGGTGGGCCTGGACGAGGATCTCCGCGCCGTCCTTGGTGCGGACGTGCACGCCCCGCGCGTGGGTGCCGTCGAGCTCCAGCTGGTACGCCCAGGTCTCCAGCTTGATGTGCAGGTTCGGGCGGTCACCGGCCTCGATGTGCGGGTGGAGGTACGCGACAGAGGCGCTGGAGCGCTTGTTGTTCTCGGGGTGGTACGCGAGGTCGAAGAAGCCGACGCCGTCGGCGAAGGGCTTCTTGTTGAAGCCCTCGACGCGCGGCACGCCGAGCGCGGCCTGGGCGGCGTCGACGAAATCCCTGGCTATCGCGTTGCGGTCCTTCTCGTCGACGGCGACGATGTTGTTGCGCAGCTTCGGGAAGTACGGGTCCATGGCCGCGGCGTTCCAGCCGTCGGCGCCGTTCGCCTCCCACTCGTCCCAGTCGGACGGCAGCGGCTTGAACGAGATCAGCGTGTTGTGCGAGGAGCAGCCGCCCAGGACCCGGGCCCGGCTGTGCCGGATGTGCGAGTTGCCGCGAGGCTGCTCGACGGTCGGGTAGTCGTAGTCCAGGTCCCCGCCGAGCAGGCCGAGCCAGCGGCGCAGGGTGAGGACGTCGGGGCGGTCGATGTCGCTGGGACCGCCTTCGATGACCGCGACGGTGACATCCGGGTTCTCGGTGAGGCGCGAGGCGATGACCGAACCGGCGGTGCCGCCACCGATGACCACGTAGTCGTATATCTCGGTGGTCTCGTACTGAGGCATGTTCTGTGCTGCTCCACTCCGTGCGATGCCGCAAAGTGCTGCGCGTGTCAGGGGGTGGTACGGGTCGTACCGCGTCGTACGACCCGTACGGGAACGTGTGAGGGTCTGGGAGAGTCAGGCGCTAACCGGCGAACCAGCGCACCGGCTCCGGCGCGAGGTTCTGGTAGATGTGCTTGCTCTCGCGGTACTCGGCGAGACCGGCCGGACCGAGCTCGCGGCCGACGCCCGACTTGCCGAAGCCGCCCCACTCCGCCTGCGGCAGGTAGGGGTGGAAGTCGTTGATCCAGACCGTGCCGTGGCGCAGCCGGGCGGCCATCCGGCGGGCGCGTCCGGCGTCCGCGGTCCAGACGCCGCCGGCGAGGCCGTACTCGGTGTCGTTGGCCAGGGCCACGGCCTCGTCCTCGGTACGGAAGGTCTCCACGGACAGGACAGGTCCGAAGACCTCCTCGCGGACGACGCGCATCTCGCGGTGGCACTGGTCGAGCACGGTCGGCTCGTAGAAGTAGCCGCCTTCGGGGCGTACGTCGCTGGGCTCGGGGCGCTTGCCGCCCGAGCGCAGAACGGCGCCTTCCTCCAGCGCGGAGGCGACGAAGCCCTCGGTCTTGTCCAGCTGCTGCTGTGAGACGAGCGGGCCGCACTCGACGCCGTCCTCGGTGCCGCGGCCGAGCCTGATCTTGGCGGCGCGGCGGGCGAGTTCGGCGACGAAGCGCTCGCGCGCCGACTCCTCGATGATGAGGCGGCCACCGGCGGAGCAGACCTGGCCGCTGTGGATGAAGGCGGCGTTGAGCGCCTGGTCGACGGCGGTGTCGAAGCCCTCTTCAGTCTCCAGCGCGTCGGCGAACACCACGTTGGGGTTCTTGCCGCCGAGCTCCAGGGCGACCTTCTTGACGCTGACGGCGGCGGCCTGCGCGACCTTGGTGCCGCTGATCAGACCACCGGTGAAGGAGATGAGGTCGACGTCGGGGTGCTCCGAGAAGCGGGCGCCGACGGTGTGACCGGGGCCGGTGACGAGGTTGCCGACACCGTCCGGGAGCCCGGCCTCGACCAGCAGGTCCATCATGGCCACGGTGGTCAGCGGGGTGACCTCGCTGGGCTTGATGACGAAGGTGTTGCCCGCGGCGAGCGCCGGGGCGATCTTCCAGCTGGCCTGGAGGAGCGGGTAGTTCCAGGGGGTGATCATCGCGCAGACGCCGATCGGCTCGTGCACGACGACGCTGTGGATCGTGTCGGAGCCCGCGTCGACCACGCGGCCGGGGCCCTCACCGATGACGAGATCGGCGAAGTAGCGGAAGGCGTCGGCGACGCAGTCGACGTCGACCCGGCCCTCCTCGACGGTCTTGCCCGCGTCCCGGCTCTCCAGGAGGCCGATCTTCTCGCGGTCGCGCACCAGGAGGTCCGCGACGCGGCGCAGCAGCGCGGCGCGCTCAGTGACCGGCGTCTTCGGCCACTCTCCGTGATCGAATGCGCGGCGGGCGGCGTCGATCGCGGCGTCCGCGTCCTCCACGCCGCCCTCGGCCACCGTGGCGAACGGCTTGGCATCCGCGGGGTCGAGGATCTCGCGCGTGGCTCCGTCAGCGGCGTTACGCCACTTACCGTCCACATGAATGGTCTGTTGTCCCGACACGTCGCTTTTGGCCTTCCGTTCCCGTCATGTTCACCGCCGGTCCCCGGCAGCCCAGGGCGTCTGCCCTGCATGCACGAAAGCATGCGCCTCCGCTGCCGAAAGTGGGTCGGGTCACTTCCGGAGGGAGCCAAATATCACACGATCACCCGAGAAATTAGCTATTTGGCCTAGTCAGAGCGGGGATACGGGCCGAGGAACGGGCCATCGTCCCTGGTCACTCTTCGTGTGCGCCTCACCGGCAGACCGTAGCCCGTGAGGTGCTCGGGAGGCAGAAGGAGTCGACCACGGTACTCAGGACCCGCCGCTGGGTCGGCCACTCGGTGGCCGGGCCGCTGCTCAGCACCGCGTAGAGCGTGTCATCGGCCGTGGGGAAGACACGGTCCAGGACGCGGATCCGGGTGTCCCAGGTCTTGCTGGTGTAGGAGTAGTCGAGCTCGGCCGCGGGCCCGCTGACGCCAGGGACGTCGCGGAGGGAGTGGCGCCGGTAGCCGCTGTCCGTTTCCTTACCCTTGGTCTCGTCGGTCACGGAGAGTGCCTTTCGCGGGGTGTAGCCCTCTTCGGTCACCGGGAAGACCTGGACGAAGCGCGGGCCGCCGCCCGGCTCCTCGTAGAAGTAGATCGTGACGCCCTTCTGGCCCCGTTCCGTACGGCGCTCCCAGCCCTCGGGGACGTCGATGACGAAGTCCGACTCGACGAAGGACTGGTATCCGGCGGGCGGGCCGGACGGTGCGCCCTGGGAGGCGGCGGTTTCCTGGGGGTCCTCGGTGCCTTCGGTGAAGGTCGGGCCCTCGGCCGGGCCCTCGGTAGCGCCTTCGGTCGGGTACGTGTACGAGGGGGTGGGCGGGGGCGGCACCGGCTGAGCGTCAGTCGGATCGGTCGGTGTGGACAGGGTGGACGGGGCGGCGGTGTCCGCGGCCCGCTTCGCGTCCGGCGTCCCGTCGTCGGCCGGGCTGAACAGCAGCCAGCCGCCGAACCCCGCGAGCAGTACCGCGGCCGCGACCGGCACGACCACCACACCCCGGCGGTACCAGGGCAGCCGTGGTAACCCGAGGGCGGGCCCCATCCCCACCGACTGCCAGTGCGGCCGCGGCGCCAGCTCGACGCGCGGCTCGGTCGGTGGCTCGGTCGGCGGCTCCGACCCGGGCGGTGGCGGAGGGGGCGGGGTGAACCGGGGCGGCGGGGCGTTGCCGGTCTCCCAGCGTTGCGTGCGCGCGTTCCAGTGCGGCTCGCCAGCGTCGGCCACGCTTCCTCACTCCCCGATCAGCGCGCGCACCGAGTCGGACAGCGCCGTCGCCGAGGCCAGCAGCCCCGTCACCGCCGTCGCCCGCGTGAGCGCCTGCCCGATCCGGCCGAGCAGCCCCGGCTCAGCCCGCCCGGTCCGGCCGATCTCGTCCTCCGCGTCGGCGAGTTCCCCGTCCAGGGCGGCCGTCTCGTCGGTGGTGTTCAGCCGGGCCAGATCGGCACGCAGTTCCCGTACGGCCTTGAGCAGCTCCGCCGCCGCGGGGTCCGGCTGCGCGGCGCCGGGCTGGTTGACGACGCTGTTGTGGTCGCCGATGGCGAACGCGCCCTGTACGTGCTTGATGTGGATGCCGCCCCGGCTGTCATCGCTCGCCATCGTTGTCGCCTCCCAGGCCACTGCGCGCGCCCTGCGCGTTGTTGTTGGTGATCGTGTTGTGGTCGCCGACGGCGAACGCGCCCTGCGCCTTCTCGATGAGCACCCCGCCGCCGCTGACGTGCGTGATCTTCTGGACGAACTCGTCGGTGTGGTACCCCGCTTCGCGCAGCGCCTGCCGCACACCGTTGGCCACCCGGTCCTGGACGGCCTTGAGATAGCGGCGTACGTCCATGTCCTGGAACAGCGAGCAGGCGTCGGCCGCGCCCAGCTCACGGACCGACACGGCGGGCCCGTCGGGCATCGCCCCGCCGTAGCCGCCGGTCATGATCCGCCAGGTCAGTGCCATCCCCTGGGCGAGCGTGGCGACGGCGAGCGGCAGCGAGCGCGGGGTCCTGGCCAGGGCCCAGACGGCCTTGCCCAGCACGCTGTTGTTGCGGTACTGGTGCGCGATCCGGTCGGCCTCCTCGAAGTCCTCTCGTACCGGAAGCAGCACATGCGGGGCGATCTCCAGCATCAGCATCCGGCCCTGCGTGTGCACGCGGACGAAGACGGTCGTGACCAGCTCCTCCTCCCAGCCGCCGACCCTGATCCGCAGGAAGTGCCGCCGGGTCTCGCCGCCCTCCTCGACCGCGTCGGCCCGGTGCGCCTCGAAGACCTGCTGGTCGTACGGGGCGAGTTCACGGCGCGGCAGTCCGGCGACCGGGAGGAACACGCACTCGTCGATCTCCAGCTGGCGCAGCCGGTCCCGTACCGCGTCCCCCGCCTGGGGCGACGGCACCCGCAGCCCGGCGAGCAGCGGCCGCACACGCTCCAGGATCATCCGGTTGCTGACCGGCTCCGGGGGGTGCTTCCGGTCGGCGTCGGGCCGCAGTTCGACCGCGAGGGTCCAGGAGTCGTACGGGCTTCCGGCGCCGCAGAACGGGTGTCCCGCGTGGTACATCACCAGCGGGGCGTGCTGCTCGGTCCTGATGCGCTGCCGCAGCCGCTGGAAGCGCTGGCCCGGCGCCGCCTCGGCGGGGTCGCTGGCCATGTCGGCGAACCGGCCCGGGTGCAGTTCACCGGCGAGCGCCCGGGCGAACTGCCCGCGCTGCCCGGCCAGACACAGCGCCGCCAGCAGCAGGACGACGATCGCGACCCAGGCCTCGAACGGCTTCACCTGGCCGTCGGTGTCGAGCATCGCGAGCACGGGGTCGGGCAGCAGGGCGTCCATGAGCTCCCTGACGTCCGCCGACTCCTCCGCCCCGAAGCCGATCCGCACCATCAGGATCACCATGAACAGCAGCAGCGGCCGCCCCGTCCAGCGCATCCACCAGGCGGGCACCCTGCGGTAGAGCGGCGGACGCGGCTCCCGCCCGCGGATCCGGTCGGCGGCCGTGAGCATCAGACAGGGCAACAGGAGGAGGATCACCGTCTCGACGGCGAGCACCGCCCCCACCAGCCACACCGCCAGGGCCCCGGCCGCCCAGCCGAGTTCGGCGCGGCGGGCGCGCAGGGCGTGGGCCAGTACGCGGGCCGCGTCGAAGCCGAGCGAGGGGGCGGCGATGCGCTCCTCGTGGACGTACAGCTCCTCGATGACGGCGTCACGGTAGGCGCTGTCGAGGTAGCTGCCCGCGCAGAGCAGCCGGGTGGCCTCGCTGGCTCCGGGCGGTGTCACGGGGACCTGCGGGGGTGCGTCCGGCAGGTCCGGCTGCCCTGGCGGCTCCGGCTGCTGCGGCACGTAGGTCTGCGTCAACGCTTCCCCCTGGGACTCCAACTGCCTTACGAGACGCACGTGTTGCCGTGGGCATGTGCGCTGCGTCACATCATAGGGGAGCGCCGGGCGCTCGGGAGCCATCTCGACAGCAGCACACACAGAAGGTCCCGGCCCTTGCGGACCGGGACCTTCTGAGGTGTCTGGCGGGACCAGACGCGAGGATCAGACGACGGGTCAGATGAGGCCGAGACCGCGCACCGCGTCGCGCTCCTCGGTGAGCTCCTTGACCGACGCGTCGATCCGGGCGCGGGAGAAGTCGTTGATCTCCAGGCCCTGGACGATCTCGTACCTGCCGTCCTTGGCGGTGACGGGGAAGGAGGAGATCAGGCCCTCCGGGACGCCGTACGAGCCGTCCGACGGGATACCCATCGAGGTCCAGTCGCCGTCAGCGGTGCCGTTGACCCAGGTGTGTACGTGGTCAATGGCGGCGTTCGCGGCCGACGCGGCCGAGGACGCGCCACGGGCCTCGATGATCGCGGCGCCGCGCTTGGCGACGGTGGGGATGAACGTGTCGGCGAGCCACTGCTCGTCGCTGACGACCTCGGCGGCGTTCTTGCCCGCGATCTCGGCGTGGAAGATGTCCGGGTACTGGGTCGCCGAGTGGTTGCCCCAGATGGTGAGGCGCTTGATGTCGGAGACGGCGGCGCCGGTCTTCTTGGAGAGCTGCGAGAGCGCGCGGTTGTGGTCCAGGCGGGTCATCGCGGTGAAGCGCTCGGCCGGTACGTCCGGGGCGGCGGCCTGCGCGATGAGCGCGTTGGTGTTGGCCGGGTTGCCGACGACCAGGACCTTGATGTCGTCCGCGGCGTGGTCGTTGATGGCCTTGCCCTGCGGCTTGAAGATGCCGCCGTTGGCGGAGAGCAGGTCGCCGCGCTCCATGCCCTTGGTACGGGGGCGGGCGCCGACCAGGAGGGCGACGTTGGCGCCATCGAAGGCGACGTTCGGGTCGTCCGAGATGTCGATGCCCTTGAGCAGCGGGAAGGCGCAGTCGTCCAGCTCCATCGCGGTACCCTCGGCCGCGCCGAGCGCGGGGGTGATCTCGAGGAGGCGGAGCTTGACCGGCACGTCCGGGCCGAGCAGGTGACCGGAGGCGATACGGAACAGCAGCGCGTAGCCGATCTGTCCGGCCGCGCCGGTAACGGTGACATTCACGGGAGTGCGGGTCATGGCGATCTCCGTAAGACAGCTGGCGGTTGGGGTCCTGCCCCGGGGTGCGGGATCTCCCGACGCTCAGCGATCTGACGATCCGGGGACCGAACCAACGATCCGATGATCGATCTTTCCCTCGACGTCAAGAGAGATCCATCGGTCAGGCTATCCGAACCCCGGCACCGTACACCTCCTGGGGCGTGTGGCCCGGCGCACAGCGCGGGGGCGGGCATGCCCCCGCGCTGCTCCGCTTCCCGTCCCCTACTCCGTTTCCGTGCAGCCCTTCTGGCCGGTCACCAGCGTGCCGCATGCCTTGACGTCGGTCGCGCCCTTCGCGGGCACCATCGCGGTGTACGTGTCACCAGGCACGGTCAGCTCGTCGGCCTGCTTGCCCTTGGCGCCCTTGACGGAAGACGTCGAGATCTCGATCGTGTCGCCGACCGCCGCCTGCTGGATGCGCGCCCAGGCGGCGCCGCAGGTCTTGCTGTACCTGACCTCGATCAGGGCCGTACCGACGGTCGCCCTGGCGCTGGTCGTGGCGTGCTCGCCACCGCAGCCCATGTCCTCCGGGTCCTGGCCCGCGCAGTCGGTGCCACTGCACTTGACGCCGGCGGGCAGCGGGGCGGCGCTGGTGGTCGGCGGGGGCGTCGACGGCTGGGCCTGCGGGGTCTTGTCGCCCCGGCCGAAGTCGGTGAAGTAGACGGCCGCCGCGATGACCACGAGGGCGCCGACGACGCCCGCGAGGAACATCGTCAGCTTCCGGCGCTGCCGCTCCTTGTCGGGCGAGCCGCCACCCTGGGGCCCGGCCGTCGGCGGTCCGGGAGGTCCCGGAGGGCCGGAGCGCGCGGCGACGGAGCCGTACGAGCCATCCGGACTGTCAGCGGGACGCGCGGCACCGGCACCGGCACCGGCACCCCGGGGCCCCTGGGGGGCGCCGGACGGGCCGGACGGGCCGCCGGGCGTACGCCCATGGGCGCTGCCGTTCCTGCCCTTCGCCCTCCCCGGGGCGGAACCGACCTCGCCAAGCGCGGCGCGCGCCTGCGAGATCCGGATCGCCTCCATGGTCATGTCGTGCCGCATCTCGGAGCGGCTCCAGGCGCGCTCCGCGAGCTCCCACATGGTGGTGAGGTGCACGGGGTTCGTGTTCGTGACCTCGGCCAGCGCCACGACCGCGCCCTTGGGGGCGAGCAGCCGGCCGTTGAGATACCGCTCCCAGGACGTCTTGCTGTAGCCCGTGCGGTCCGACACCGCGGCGATGCTCAGCCCACTGCGGTCCACAAGCCGCCGCAGCTGGCTCGCGAACTCGCGTACCTGAGGGTCGAGCTCCTCCGGTAGTGCCTTCCAACGAGGCATTACTTCCCCCTTGTCCCCCCATGTACGTGCCTGACAGCCCCCGCGCGCGACGCCCTGCTTGCCTGCGATCCGGCTACCCACAGGGATGCGCGTAGCCAGGGTGTCAGTTCCCGCGAAGGGGGCGCACAGAAGCATCCGGCCATGGGCGTGCCCCGTCGCGCGCCACCTGGTCCGCAGACCAGTGTCCCATCACCCGGGAGCCCGACTCCACGAATCCCCCTGCTTGTGACCTCACAGTTGTGAATCAACGCATTCGTTGCAGGGCTCGGACACGGTCCCGGAATGGTCACTTCCGCGCTACAGAGGCAACCCATCGCTTGTTCACGCTTGGCACGTCCATGACTCTGGTTCCCGGAACGCCCCACTGGCAGACGGTGCCCGTCCTTCCTCGGGGGAGGGGATGGACACCGTTGCCTGGGGCCTCCGGCGGGGGGGCCAGACGGCCCCTAGGACGCCCAGGACGCCCAGGACGTCTAGGACGCCTCGGGTGCGACGCTGGCCCCGCCGTCGAAGCACTCCCGCACCCCGTCCCGTACGAGACAGGCCCTGACCCGGGACAGATCGGCCTGAACCACCGGTGCCATCGGCGTCGACACCGAGCTCTGCGCGTCGAACCGGTCCCGCACCTCGCCGCGCTGAGGCTTCGCCCCGGGGGCGGTGACATCGAACTGGTCGCCCTCCAGCCCCCGGTCGATCCGGGCCCACACCGTGCCGCAGGGCACGGAGCGCCGCACCTTGATCACCGTGCCGCCGTCGAAGCGGTGCGCGACCACCGTGCCCGGCGGGTGGACGGCACTGGCACACCGGGTCGACTCCGGGTTCTTGCCGGTGCAGGCCTCGCCCTCGCAGCTCGGCCCGGGCGCGCTGCCAGTCGGCGGCGACGCGCCCTCGGCGGACTGACCGCTGTCACCGCCCACACCCCAGACGACCAGCAGGACTCCGGCGGTGACCGCGGCCAGACCGGCGACGACACCGGTGAGGAAGCCGAGCTTGCGCCGCTTGTGGAACCCGCGCGCGGGAGCAGCCTCGGGAGCGTCGGCAGGAGCACCAGGTGGTCCCTCTCCCCCGGCCGCCTCCGTACCTCCAGTACCTCCAGTACCTCCAGTACCTCCCGTACCGGCGGCTGTCGTAGGCCCCGCCCTCGTACGCCCGGCTCCCGCGCGGCCGCTCCAGGTGGACTCCGCCAGATCCCAGAACGCCAGCGCCCTGGCCGGGCGTTCGTCCGCCAGCATGCACAGCTGCTCGACGGCGCCACGCGGCGGCAGCGCCTTGCCGTTGAGATAGCGCTCCCACGAGGACTTGCTGTACGGGGTCTTCGCCGCCAGCGCGGCCAGGCTCAGCCCCGTCGCCGCGCGCAACTCACGCAACGCGCGCGCGAGCTGGACGCATTCCACGGACTCTTGTGGACGTCTCACTTGCGTCACTTGCGCAGCACCTTCCAGGTGTCTGGTCCCACCTTCCCGTCCACCGCGATGTGCGCCTCGTCCTGGAGGCGCCTGACCGCGCGCTCGGTGTTGTTGCCGAACGCTCCGTCGACGCCTTCCGGTGAGAACTCATGGTGCTCCAGCAAACACTGGGCCTCCACCACGGACCACCGCGTGGACGACTGCTCGATCAGCTCGGTACGGGTGCGGCTGTAGCCCGCGTAGAGCCTGCCGTCATCGTCCCGCTTGACCTCGCACGCGTACGTCTTGCCCGGCTCGTAGGTGAACTCGCCGAGTTCCGGGTGCGCTTCCCCGGTGAACGGCTTGTCGCGGGCCTCGCTTCCGGAGTTGCCTCCGCCGCCGCTCTCCCAGGGCGCCCAGAGGACGAGCGCGACCAGCATCACCAGCGCTGTCACGGCACTCGATCCGACGATGGCCAGCCACGGAACGACCGCGGTCCGCGTGCCGCGCACGTCGGAGGTCGGGGAGGGGTACGGGTCGGGGTCGGGGTCTGCGTCGGGGGCCGCGTTGGGACCGGCTTCGGGCTCGGGGTCGCCGCCACGCCCGGCGTTCCACGCCTCGGCGGCCACCTCACGCTGGACGAGCAACCGGGCCGGATCGGTGTCACAGGCCCTGGCCAACGCCTCGACCGCCTCGGCCGGTGGCAGTGCCTTCCCGTTGAGATAGCGGTCCCAGGACGAACGGCTGTACCCCGTTCTGGAGGCTAGCGCCGCCAGCCCCAGACCACTGTGGTCCTTGAGCCTGCGCAGTTGTACGACGAGCTGCCGCACTCGCGGGTCCAGCGAGTCGGGCAGCTCCTTCCACCTAGACATGTTCCACCCCACGTCTTGGATTCCTTGGTGCCGATGATGTCCGAACTCCGGCCTCCAGTTCCTCTTCCTCCATCGGACGACGCTGGGGCAAGGCGGTTTCCAGCCGTCCCGCCGTCCCACTCACGCCGCGTCGCGCGGCACATCGCCGCAGGTCACCGCCTGGGACGTCCCAGCCTTGCCTGGAATCCCGTACCCCTCTGGCCGCGGCACGGACTGACCGGCCAAGGTCAGTGGTGCACCAGGGGCGGTGCGGTCCACCCCGCACCGCCCGGCCACGTCACCACCACGGCGGGGAAGCTCCACGGTGGCCCGTCCTGCTCGGGGGAGAGGACGGGCCACCGGGGGCGGGGACTCGGGGGCGGGTCGCGGGGTCGGGTCGCGGGGGCTTAGCGAATCGTGAAGTGCAGCGTGTCGTCCAGGAACGGGATGTTGATCACGGGGTCGGGCTGCGCCATCAGCGCCAGCAGAACGATCACCACACCGAGCACGCCGTACGTCAGGATGTCCGTGAAGCGCGACCGTACGGCCAGCATCCCGACCACGGGCAGCGCCCAGCGCAGCACGGCGCCGAGCAGCAGCGCCACACCGATCAGCAGCGTGCCCGCCCGGAACACGTCGAACGCCGTGAGCAGCAGGCCGAGCCCGGCGGTGCCGAGCACCAGGAGCATGGGCCACTGGCGCGCGGGCGCCGGAGCGTCCCCGGGCGCGACCCGGCCGCCGCCTTCGGGGCGTGCGGTGTCCTGGGTGACGGAGGGGAAGCGGCGAGACTTCCGCAGCAGCCCGGACCGGGTTCCGGGCTCCTTCACGGGCTCGCTCACAGGCTCCTCCATGGGCTCGTTCACCGGCGCGTTCACGGCCTCGTTCGCGGACGCGCTCACGGGCTCGCCGCCCTCCTGGTCAGTCGGCAACGTTCGCCGCGCGCTCGGCCGCCTCGACCACGTTGACGAGCAGCAGGGCCCGCGTCATCGGGCCGACCCCGCCGGGGTTCGGCGAGATCCAGCCCGCGACCTCGGCGACCCCGGGGTGCACATCCCCGACGATCTTGCCGCTCTCGTCCCGGCTGACGCCGACGTCGAGCACGGCGGCGCCGGGACGTACGTCCTCCGGCTTGATCAGGTGCGGGGAGCCCGCGGCCGCCACGATGATGTCCGCCTGCCGTAGCTGCGCGGAGAGGTCGCGGGTGCCGGTGTGGCACTGCGTCACCGTGGAGTTCTCGGACTTGCGGGTGAGCAGCAGCGGCAGCGACCGCCCGATAGTCACGCCCCGGCCGACGACCACCACATGCGCGCCGTTCAGCTCGACGCCGTACTGGCGCAGCAGCTTGATCACGCCGTGCGGGGTGCAGGGCAGCGGCGCGGGCTCGTTCAGTACGAGGCGACCGAGGTTCGCCGGGTGCAGACCGTCCGCGTCCTTGGCCGGGTCCATCAGCTCCAGGATGCGGTTCTCGTCGATGCCCTTGGGGAGCGGCAGCTGCACGATGTACCCGGTGCACTCGGGGTCGTCGTTCAGTTCACGGACGACGGCCTCGATCTCCTCCTGCGTCGCCGTGGCGGGCAGCTCCCGCTGGATCGAGGCGATGCCGACCTGGGCACAGTCGCGGTGCTTGCCCGCGACGTACTTCTGGCTACCGGGGTCCTCACCCACCAGCACGGTGCCGAGTCCGGGCGCGCTGCCCCGCGCCTTGAGTGCGGCCACGCGCTGGGCGAGGTCCGCCTTGATCGCGGCCGCGGTGGCCTTACCGTCGAGAATCTGGGCGCTCATGCCCCCATCCTCGCGGATAAAGCGCCCCTGGCTCCAATTACCCCCGTAGACCACGCGTAGATCGCACGTACATCGCGCGTAGATCCGAACCTCACACCCGTTTTGCCTGGGTTGGCGATGTTGCACTTGCGCAACGCGGGTCCATCTGGCTGGACAAACAGGCCACGCCTTTAGAACCATGAACCGCGCAGTGCCGCGGGCAGTGCCGGGGGGAACGACCAACACACCGCTCAGGCTCCTCCGTACGGAACCGCGCAGTCCCCGCACTTTCAACGGAGGAAGTAACACCATGGCTTACGGCGACCCGAACAACCCCTACGGCCAGCAGCAGCCCCCGCAGGGCCAGCCCGGGTACGGCTACCCGCAGCAGGCTCCCCAGGGCGTACCGCCCCAGCAGGGTTACCCGCAGCAGCCGGGCTACCCCCAGCAGCCGGGCCAGCCGTACGGCGCGTACCCGCAGCAGCCCGGCCAGCCCTACGGCGCGTACCCCGGGGGCCCGCAGGGCGCGGCGCTGATTCCGAACGCGTACGCCGGGTGGGGTTCGCGGTTCATCGCCCGCATCCTCGACACGCTGATCATCAGCATCGTCCCGACGATCCTGATGATCAGCTCGATGGACTTCGAGACCGGCGAGAGGGGCGGCCTGTACTACGTCGGCGTGCTGCTGATCTTCGTCGGCATGATCGGCTTCGCGTACCTGCTGGGCACCACCGGCCAGACCCCCGGCCGCAAGGCGGTGAACATCCAGGTCCTCAAGGAGTCGACCGGCCAGCCGCTCGGCTTCGGCATGGCCGTCGTGCGCTACATCCTGGACTTCCTCAACAGCCTCCCCTGCTACCTCGGCTACCTGTGGCCCGCCTGGGACGCCAAGAAGCAGCACTTCACCGACAAGATCTGCGGCACCGTCGTCGTCCGCAAGAACTGACACGGGCGCTACACACCCCGCACCACCGCTCAGGGCCATGCCCTCCCATACGACGGGAGGGCATGGCCCTTTCGGCGCGCTGGCTGAGCGCGCTACCGCGCGCTGACGAGCGCTCCTGGGGCGACCCTGAATAGTTCTAGGTTCCGCTCGCCACGGCTTTCGGCCAGAGTGGTGACTGCGCCGCAACGGGGGGCAGCGCATATCGGGGGAGCAGGTAGCAGCACCATGGGGCCGTAGAACGCCCCATGTCTGTCCAGCGGCCGCGGGGACCTCAGGGTCTCCGCGGCCGACTGCTTGCCACCCCCGCCATCCCCGCCTACCCCCACCGCCCCGCACCACCTGTCAGGGACCAAACACGCACAAACCAGCCAGACACGGGCCCGGAAAGGTTCGCTCCGCCTCTCGCACTCCCCCTACCCTGACGACCGTATAGGGGTAAAGGGGGCGATCTTGTACACCATCATCGTGGTTCCACCGGCCTGTGCCGGTCCCGAGCAACAGACCCGTCTCGCGCCCGGCGAGAAGCTGACCTTCGGCAGGAGCACGGCAGTTCGCGGCCGTCACCTCGCCCTCGCCCACTCTGGCGTGTCCAGAGCCGCAGGCGAGATCGCCGCACAGGACTCCTTCTGGCTGCTGAGCAATCTCAGCCGCACCCAGACGTACGTGGTGGAGAACCCGGAGGGCGCCGGAGAGCACATCAAGGTGGCGCCGGGCCGACTGGACGCCCCGGTGCCGTTCGAGTTCTCGCGTGTCGTACTGCCCGCGGCGGGCGAACTGCTCGGCCTCGACGTCTGGGCACCGCGCCACGACCACCTGGACACGCGGCCCACCGACCCGGAGTTGATGACCGGCGACCCGACCGCCGTGGCCTTCGCCCTGGACCGTACGAAGCGCTACTTCGCCGTGCTGACCGCCCTGTGTGAGCCCCGGCTGCGCGGCGCACCGCACGCTCCACTGCCCACCGTCGAGCAGGTGGTGGAGCGGCTGCGTCCCAGCTGGCCCGCGGCGAACCGCGCGAACGTGCAGTGGAACATCGACTACCTCTCGATCAAACTCCGCCTGAAGCCCGCCCCGGACGCCGTGGACGCTCCGGAGCCGGGCCACCGCCTCAACGGCAAGAAGGAGTCCCTGGTCTCGCTCGCCCTCCGCTTCGACCTGGTGCGCGAGGAGGACCTCGTACTCCTGACGGCCGACGCGGCAACTCCCGCCGACGCGGCCCGGGAGACGGTGCGATGAGCGCACGCCCCGCAGGCGCGGGACGGCCGTACGCGGTCAGCGTCCCGAAGGGGTACCGGGTGGGCCGCTGGGAGGTACGTGAGGCGCTCGCCTCAGGCGCGTTCGGCAGCGTGTACGCGGCCCGGCGCACCCCCTGTGCCGACGACAAGCTGCCCAAGGGCAAGCTGCCCGAGGACGGACTGTCCGACGATGGCCTCCCCGACACCGCAGCCCTGAAGTTCCTGCCCACCGGCACCCACACCCCGCGCCAACTCCGCCACCTGCGCGAACTCGCCGAACGCGAAGTCGACCTGCTCCGACGCCTCCGCTCACCCCGGCTGATCCGGATGTACGAGACCCTCACCGTCGACGATCCCGGCATACCCGAACTCGACGGCGCCACCGTCCTCGTACTCGAACAAGCCGAGGGCTCCCTGGACACCCTGCTGACCCGCTCCCCCACGCCGGACACCGGGCCCGCCCTGCTGGCCCAGATCTGCGAAGGGCTGCGCCAACTGCACCGCGCGGGCTGGGTACACGGCGACCTCAAGCCCGCCAACGTCCTGCTGATGCGCGACGGCACGGCACGGCTCGCCGACTTCAACCTCGCCGCCGAGCTGGAGGGCACGCACGCCTATACCCCGGCCTTCTCCACCCCCGACTACACCCCGCCCGAACTCCTCTGGTCCGAGATCGGCGAACGCGGCCAGCAGATCCGCCCCACCGCCGACACCTGGGCCTTCGGCGTACTCGCCCACGTCGTGCTAGCCGGTTCGCTGCCGCTGCCCGGCGCCACCACCTCCGCCCGCAGGGACGCGGCGGTGCGCTACGCCCGGGGCACCCTGGAGCTGCGCCTGTCGCCCGAACTCCCGGAAGCCTGGCGGCAGATCATCACCGACTGCCTCGCCCCCACGCACGCCGAACGCACCGCCCGCACCACCGACACCGCCACTCTGCTCCGCCGAGTCGAGCGGGCGGCGGGTACGCCCCCTTCGGCACGGCCACGCCCGGCGCACGTACTCCGACGGCGGCCCTGGGCCACCGCCGCCACCGCTGTGGCGGCGGTCGCCGCGCTCGGGTTCGGGGTGAGCGGCACCCTCACCGACTCCGACTCCCACTCCGGCCCCCGTGCCTCCAAGCCCCAGGCCACGGGCTACGACCGCTGCGCCCGGGGCGACGTCTGCTTCTTCACCCAGCGGGACGGACAGGGCGAGATGTGCGCCTGGGAAGGCGACGACACCGACTGGGTCAGAGGCCCCCACACCTGCGACTGGGCCACCACGCGTCACCCAAGGTCGGTGTTCAACAACGGCTACGACACCGACGAAGGCGAGGAGCTGGTCGCGGTCCTCTACTACGCGGAGAACCGGCTGCGGGAGCAACTGGGCTGCCTAGGGGTGCGGAAGAAGGCGAACTTCGCCAAGCCGGTCGCGGTCCGGTCCCACACCTGGGTGGAGCACTGCTAGACCGGCGGCGCCTCCTCACCCACCTCCTCACCCACACCTCCGCCGTGCTGACGACGGCCGCGACAACGGGCCGGTGGCGCTGACGCGTCACCGGCCCGCCGCGTTGCCGTACGGCTCAGTGGTTGCCGTTCGGCTCAGTGGAAGAAGTGGCGCGTGCCCGTGAAGTACATCGTCACGCCCGCCTTCTTGGCGGCCTCGACGACCAGCTCGTCACGGACCGAACCACCCGGCTGCACCACGGCCCTGACCCCGGCCGCGGTCAGGATCTCCAGCCCGTCCGGGAACGGGAAGAAGGCGTCCGATGCCGCGTACGCGCCGCGGGCGCGCTCCTCGCCCGCCCGCTCGATGGCCAGCTTCGCGGAGTCGACGCGGTTGACCTGGCCCATACCGACGCCGACCGAAGCGGCGTCCTTGGCGAGGAGGATGGCGTTGGACTTGACCGCGCGGCAGGCCTTCCAGGCGAAGGCCAGCTCGCGCAGCTCGTCGGCGTTCAGGGCGTCACCGGTGGCGAGGGTCCAGTTCTCCGGGTCGTCGCCCTCGGCCTGGAGCCGGTCGGTGATCTGGAGCAGCGCACCGCCGTCGATCGCCTTGACCTCGACCGGGTCGGCCGGGGCGTCCGGGCAGCGCAGGACCCGGATGTTCTTCTTACGGGCGAGGACCTCGACCGCGCCGTCCTCGTACGCCGGGGCGACGATGACCTCGGTGAAGATCTCGGCGACCTGCTCGGCGAGCGCGACGGTGACCGGGCGGTTGACGGCGATCACGCCGCCGAACGCGGACAGCGGGTCACAGGCGTGTGCCTTGCGGTGCGCCTCGGCGACGTCCGCGCCGATCGCGATGCCGCACGGGTTGGCGTGCTTGATGATCGCGACGCAGGGCTCGTCGTGGTCGTACGCGGCACGGCGGGCGGCGTCCGTGTCCGTGTAGTTGTTGTACGACATCTCCTTGCCGTGCAGCTGCTCGGCCTCGGCCAGGCCGCCGCCGTTGGCGCCCGTGCCCGCGCCGCTGACGTAGAGGGCGGCGGGCTGGTGCGGGTTCTCGCCGTAGCGCAGGACGTTCGCGCGCTCGTAGGTGGTGCCGAGGAAGTCGGGGAAGCCCGAGTCGTCGGCGGCGGCGTAGTCCGCGGCGAACCAGGAGGCGACCGCCACGTCGTACGCGGCCGTGTGCTGGAACGCCTCGGCGGCGAGCCGCTTGCGGGTGGTGAGGTCGAAGCCGCCGCCCTGGGCGGCGGTCAGGACGTCCGCGTACCGCTCGGAGCTGGTGACCACGGCCACCGACGGGTGGTTCTTGGCGGCGGCGCGGACCATCGAGGGGCCGCCGATGTCGATCTGCTCGACGCACTCGTCGGCGGACGCGCCGGAGGCGACGGTCTCCTTGAACGGGTAGAGGTTCACGACGACCAGGTCGAAGGGCTCGACGCCCAGCTCGGTGAGCTGCTCGCGGTGGGCGTCCAGGCGCAGGTCGGCGAGGATGCCCGCGTGCACCCGGGGGTGCAGGGTCTTGACCCGGCCGTCCAGGCACTCGGGAAAGCCGGTGAGCTCCTCGACCTTGGTGACCGGGACACCAGCGGCGGCGATCTTCGCGGCGGTGGACCCGGTGGAGACGAGCTGGACGCCCGCCTCGTGCAGGCCGCGGGCCAGCTCTTCGAGCCCCGTCTTGTCGTAGACGCTGACCAGGGCGCGGCGGATGGGCCGCTGCTGCTGCGTACCTTCGGCGGACTTCGTACCTTCGGCGGTCACGGGATGGAAACCTTTCGTCCCTCAATGCGGTAGCCGTGCCGGGCCAGACGCCCCACGACCTCGACGAGCAGGCGTCGCTCGACTTCCTTGATGCGCTCATGGAGCGCGGCACCGTCGTCCTCGTGGTCTTCGCTGCGGACCTCGACCACGCCCTGCGCGATGATCGGGCCGGTGTCGACGCCGTCGTCGACGAAGTGGACGGTGCAGCCGGTGACCTTCACGCCGTACGCGAGCGCGTCACGTACGCCATGGGCCCCGGGAAAACTGGGCAGCAGGGCGGGGTGTGTGTTGACCACGCGGCCGCCGAACCGGGCGAGGAAGTGCTTCCCCAGGATCTTCATGAAACCGGCGGACACGACCAGGTCGGGGGCGTAGTCGGCGGTGGCCTCGGTCAGCGCCTGGTCCCAGGCCTCGCGGCTCTCGTAGTCCTTCACCTTGCGGACGAAGGTGGGCAGCCTGGCGCGCTCCGCCCGCCGAAGGCCCTCGATGTCGTCCCGGTCCGCGCCGACGGCCACGATCTCGGCGCCGTAGACGGACGCGCCCTCGGCGGCGATGGTGTCGAGCAGGGCCTGCAGGTTCGTACCGGAACCGGAGACCAGGACGACCAGGCGGGTCCGGGGGGAGGGGGAGGCCACGGCGGGGCCCTTTCATGAATCAGGATCTGACACACTCGGTCGTTTGTATGGTCGTACGAATAGTCCGCGCTCCCTGATACGGGGAACTCTACGAACCGGCCGACCGTCAGCAACGATACCGGCACACCAGCCTGCCCCCACGGCACGGGGGCAGGGCCGGAAGGTAGCGTCTGGGGAGCAAGCGCTACGGAACTTCGACTCAACCTCAACTAGGGGAAGACGCACACCTGATGCCGGACCGACAGCCCTCACCCTTGTCCTCCACTCCGCAGGGCGAGCCCGAATCGGGCGCTCCGAAGGGTTCGCACGACCCTCAGGACCCGCAGGGACAGGCGCAGGGACAGGCGCAGGGAGAGCAGGGCTCGCGGGACCCACAGGACGCGCGTGACGCGGGCGACTCGTCGCGTGAGGACAACCCCTTCGCACCGCCGCCAGAGGGCAGCCCCGACCAGCCTTGGCAGCCCCGGCACCCCGAGAACGGCGCCAGAGGCGGCGACGGCGGCGCGGGTGACTCACGCCGGGGTCGCGGCCGGTGGAGCAACCGCCAGCCCGGCCGTTCCCCTGGCGGCTTCGGCCAGAAGCCCGGCGCGCAGGACGGCCCCGGCGGCTCCGGCGGCCCGGGCGGCTCACGCTGGGACCCCACCGACCCCACGCAACGGCGCGCCAGGTACGCGCTGCTCGCGGGCATGTGGGCGTTCTTCTTCGCCCTGTTCAGCTGGCCGTACGTCGCGCTGCTGCTCGGCGCGCTCGCCGTGCACTGGGGGATCGCCGCCCTACGGGCCAAGCCCGACCCGACGAAGCCGAGCACCTCCGCCACGGCCACGGCCGAACCCAGCACCCCCACCACGCCCGCGACACCCCCCAAGGCGCCCGGCAGGCCCCAGACGACCGCGGCGGTAGCGGGCCTGGTCACAGCGGGCCTCGCGCTCTCGATCGTCGCCGCGACCTTCACGGCGCAGATCGTCTACCGCGACTACTACACCTGCGTAAACGACGCTCTCACCAACGCGGCCAAGGATTCCTGCGAGTCCCTCCTCCCTGAAGAACTCCGCCCCCTCCTAGGCGAGCAGGACTAGGGCTCCTCCACCCCACCCACTACGCGCTTCCCCAGCCTGCCCCGCAAAATCCAGCCCGGTCGGCGTTTGAGGCCATTCTTAAGCTCGGTCGGGACCGGGAGACGGTTGAGCAAGCCTGTCCAGCGCTTGAGGACTCTCGGGAAGGGGCGGGGTGGGGGATGAATCCTTGACCTCAGCCCCCACCTCCAGAAAGTCGTACAGCTCAAAGCCGGAGTCGACATCGGAGCCGGGCCCCGACGCGGCCGCCGGGACAGCGGCGGCCTCCGGGACAGCGGCCGAACCGGAAACAGGCTCACCCCGCCCAAACCACCACCGCCGCCCCAAAGCCACCGGCACCCCCACCACCCCACCCCATCCCAGCGCCGCGCCCCCCACCTGCCACCACACCGGCCCAAACGACGCCAGTCCCCCCACCCCGAGCGGCCCACCCGAGAGACCCGCGAGCGCCCCCACCCCCACCCCGCACAACCCCGCCGCGAAGACCGCCACCAGCGCCGTCTCCCCCACGGACCGGCCCACAGGCCGGACAGCGTCGTCGCCCCGCACGGTGAACCACCCCACCGCCACCCCTGACGCGACCGCCACCCCCACCGCCGCCCAGTTCAACGGCGTACCCGCACCCGCGTCCGGCATCGCCGCCAGCAGCGGAAACGGCGGCAGCGCATCCACGGACGGCCCCGCGAGCGGCCAGACGACACCCCCGCCGCCTTCCCCCGTACCCAGCGCGAAGCCGGGACCAAGCCCATACGCCGCACCCCACACCACCGCGTTCGGCACCAGCGCGAGCGCCACCAACAGCACGGCGAACCGCCCCGACCAGTCCCCCTCCCCCGTGACCTGCGAGAACATCCCCTGCGCCGCCCCCATATGGCACACCAGGGACACCGCGACCAACAGCGCACCACCCCCGAGCAGCACCAGCGCCCCGGCCGCCCCAGCCCGCCCCGCGACCGCGCCCCGGTCCCGTACCAGGAACCACCGCAGCCCACCAGGCAGCACCTCCAGGCCCCGCCGCAGCCCGGGCGGCAGCGGGCCACGCGGCCGCCCGTACCCCGTCCACACCCCGGCCGCCGCCGCGAGCACCGCGACGGCGACCAGGTGCAGCGCGGCGCTCCGCACGTCCGGCCGCAGCGAGCCACCCATGGCGTACGCCGTCGCGGCCGCACCGACCAGCAGATACCCCGCGACCACCCCACACAGCGCGCCCCGCACCTCGGCCGCCGCGTCCACCGCGTCCCGCGCCGCCCGGTGCAGCAGCCAGCCAGGCAGCGCGACCAGCAGCAACGGCGTCACCCCCACCGGCGCGGGCACACCGGACAACGTGTCGGTACGGATCAACTCGGCGCCATGGGCGAGCAGCCACAGCCCCGCCGCGACCCGCAGCGCGCCACCGGGCCCACTGTCCGGATAGGGCGAGCTGATCCACAGCCCCATCACCAGAACCGCGAGCGCGCCAAGCCCAAGGCCCGCGGCGATCACGCCGCCGAGCAGCGACGTGGCCAGGCCGGGCACTCGGCGGCGCTTCGCGAGGCCGGAGAACAGCAGGGACGCGCGACGGGCGTGATCGGTCATCTGCGGCACGCCGCCATGCTCCCAACGACACGCGCTTCGTCCGGGTAACAGGCGAATGCCGGAAGTGTCGCTCAAGATACGTTTATGTACTTTTCCGTACGGCATGGTGCCGCGCTCGGCGCACCAACCTGCGGAAAACGGTCCTAAGGCCCACGGTGTGGAGAGTCCGACATGCCCCAGAACCCCGCCACCTCCCTGCCGCCCCCGAAGGAACGCCGCAGACTGCGGGAGTCGAAGGCGCTGACCCAGGCCCAGGTCGCCGCCGAGGTGGGGGTAACCCGCGCGACCGTACGGTCCTGGGAGACCGGCCGCACCCGCCCCCGGGGCCGCACCCTCGAGGCCTACGCGGAACTGCTCGCCGCGGCGTTGACTGAAGCAGAGGCGGAAGCGGAAGCAGAACCCGCCAGAGCTACCCACACGACAGCTCCCACCAAAACCACCAACACCAACGCCGACGCCAACGCCGACACCAACGCCGACGCCGACACCGACACCGGCACGGGCACCGGCACCGGCACCGGCACGGGCACCGGCACCGAGGGCGGCGTCGCCCCCACCCCCCATCTCCCCCTCACCCCAGCCCAGGCGTTCGACGCCCTCTACGCCTTCAGCGCCCCCGACCTCGTACGCCAGACCTACCTGCTCACCGGGCGGCGCGCGCTGGCCAAGGAATCCGTGGAGCGGGCCTTCCACCAGGCCTGGGAGCGCTGGCCAGAAGTCGCGACCGACCGGGACCCGGTGGGCTGGGTACGGGCCGCGGCGTACGAGTACGCCCTCTCTCCCTGGCACCGCCTCCGCAGCGCGCACCGGCACCCGGACGCGCCACCCGCCGCGCGCGACGACCGCGAGCTGCTCAGCACACTGCTCAGCCTGCCCCCCGCGTACCGGCGCACCCTGGTCCTCTACGACGGCGTGGGACTCGACCTGCCCGAGACCGCGGCCGAAACGGAGGCCACCACTCCGGCCGCCGCGAACCGGCTGCTGCACGCCCGGGAGACCGTCGCCGAGCGGCTACCCGAACTCTCGGCCCCGCCGGAACTGCACCGGCGGCTCACCGAGCTGGCCGCTTCCGAGAAGCTGGCCGCCCCGCCCGCACGCCGGGTCCGTAGCGCGAGCGAGCAGCGGACCCGGTTCTGGACCCGCGCGGCGATCGCGTTCACGGCGCTGATCGTCGGGGCCTCCGCACTGACCCTGGCGACCGCTCCGACCCGCTACGAGCCGCCCCGCGCCCCCGGCGAGACGATCAGCGGGGTGCCGCCGCGGATGGGGCCCGGCCAGCTGTCCGAGCGGGTCAGCGAGCTCCGCGAGAAGCTCAAGGCGGAACCGATGAACGGCCCGGAACGACTGATCCCGCAGGCCCACTAGCACGCGTGTGGGCCCGCACCCCCCGAAAGGGAGTACGGGCCCACACGTACCGGAAGACGCTCAGGCGGTGAGCGCCTCGCGTGCCAGCTTGGCGGTCTCGGTCGGGGTCTTGCCGACCTTGACGCCCGCGGCCTCGAGGGCCTCCTTCTTCGCCTGGGCGGTGCCGGAGGAGCCGGAGACGATGGCGCCGGCGTGGCCCATGGTCTTGCCCTCGGGCGCGGTGAAGCCCGCGACGTAGCCGACGACCGGCTTGGTGACGTTCTTCGCGATGAAGTCCGCCGCACGCTCCTCGGCGTCGCCGCCGATCTCGCCGATCATCACGATCAGGTCGGTGTCGGGGTCGGCCTCGAACGCCGCGAGGGCGTCGATGTGCGTCGTACCGATGACCGGGTCGCCACCGATGCCGACGGCCGAGGAGAAGCCGATGTCACGGAGCTCGTACATCATCTGGTACGTCAGCGTGCCGGACTTCGAGACCAGGCCGATACGGCCCGGCTTGGTGATGTCGCCCGGGATGATGCCCGCGTTCGACTGGCCGGGGGTGATCAGGCCGGGGCAGTTCGGGCCGATGATCCGGGTCTTGTTGCCCTTCTCGACGGCGTACGCGTAGAACGCGGCCGAGTCGTGGACGGCGATGCCCTCGGTGATCACGACGGCCAGCGGGATCTCGGCGTCGATCGCCTCGACGACGGCGGCCTTCGAGAAGGCGGGCGGCACGAAGAGCACGGACACGTCGGCGCCCGTCTTCTCCATCGCCTCGGCGACGGTCCCGAATACGGGGACCTCGGTGCCGTCGAAGTCGACGGACGTACCGGCCTTGCGCGGGTTCACGCCGCCGACGATGTTGGTGCCGTCACCGAGCATGAGCTTGGTGTGCTTCATGCCCGTGGCACCGGTCATGCCCTGGACGATGACCTTGCTGTCCTTGGTGAGGAAGATAGCCATGGTGGTCTGAGTCCTCTTCCTTACTTCGCAGCCGCTGCGGCGAGCTCGGCGGCCTTGTCGGCCGCGCCGTCCATGGTGTCCACGCGCTGCACGAGCGGGTGGTTGGCGTCGCTCAGGATCTTGCGACCGAGCTCCGCGTTGTTGCCGTCCAGGCGCACGACGAGCGGCTTGGTGACGTCCTCGCCCTTGGACTTCAGCAGCTCCAGGGCCTGCACGATGCCGTTGGCGACCTCGTCACAGGCGGTGATGCCACCGAAGACGTTGACGAACACGGACTTGACGTCCGGGTCGCCGAGGATGATCTCCAGGCCGTTCGCCATGACCTCGGCGGAGGCGCCGCCACCGATGTCGAGGAAGTTGGCGGGCTTGACGTTGCTGTGCTTCTCACCGGCGTACGCGACGACGTCGAGGGTGCTCATCACGAGACCCGCGCCGTTGCCGATGATGCCGACCTCGCCGTCCAGCTTGACGTAGTTGAGGTTCTTGGCCTTGGCGGCAGCCTCGAGCGGGTTGGCTGCGGCCTTGTCCTCGAGCGCCTCGTGGTCGGGCTGGCGGAACTCGGCGTTCTCGTCGAGCGAGACCTTGCCGTCGAGGGCGATGACACGGCCGTCGGCGACCTTGGCCAGCGGGTTGACCTCAACGAGGAGCGCGTCCTCCTTGATGAAGGTGTCCCACAGGGTCACCATGATCTCGGCGACCTGCTCGGCGACCTCGGCCGGGAACTTCGCCTGGGCGACGATCTCGCGGGCCTTCTCGATGCTCACGCCTTCGTTGGCGTTCACCGGGACCTTCGCGAGGGCGTCGGGGTTCTCCTCCGCGACGACCTCGATCTCCACGCCGCCCTGAACGGACGCCATGGCGAGGAAGGTGCGGTTCGTGCGGTCGAGGAGGTACGAGACGTAGTACTCCTCGGCGATCTCCGGAGCCGTCTCGGCGATCATCACCTTGTGGACCGTGTGGCCCTTGATGTCCATGCCGAGGATGTCCGTCGCGCGGGCGACGGCCTCGTCCGGTGTGGCGGCCAGCTTCACGCCACCGGCCTTGCCACGGCCACCGACCTTGACCTGGGCCTTGACGACGGACTTGCCGCCAAGACGCTCGGTCACCGCGCGCGCCGCCTCAGGCGTGTCGATGACTTCACCGGCCAGCACCGGTACACCGTGCTTGGCGAAGAGGTCCCTCGCCTGGTACTCGAACAGGTCCACGCGCGTCCATCCCTTTTCAGTGGTCTCGCGAGCGGTGTGCATCGCCTGCATCGCCGCTCTTGCGATTCGTTGTCTGCGTGGGCGTGCCGCGAAGGGCAACGTGACGGGCGCTGTCACAGGGAAGGCGCTCACGGTGTCCGTGGACGCGGCATGTCCGTCTCGCAGATTATCGCCGCAGGCCCTGGGGCCCTAAATCGCAGATCACACTGCGGCGGTGATTACAGTCACAGATCGTGGGCCAGACGGCGGATCGAAACGCTTCCGGGTCCCCTCCGGTGCGCTGACGAGTCCCGCTGTCCGGCCCACGATCAGCTACTTCAGCTAGTCAGGAGCTCAGCTCTGTATGTCTGCCTGTCTCCTCATCGGCTCAGAAGCTGGGCACGTAGCTCGGGGTGACGGACGAGACCGCGCCCTGGGTCCCGGTCGCGATGTTCTCGACGAGCGGCTCGGCGTCGGATGTGACGGTTCCCACGACGCCCTCGGCGACCGGCTCGGCGCCGCCCGTCACGTTCTGCGCCAGATCGGTGGTGTTGCCGCCGACGCCCTTGGCGAGCGGCTTGACCGGGGCCACCACCGTCTCGGCGAAGTCCTTCGCGTCTCCGGTGACGGCACCGGCGTAGGGCTTCACCTCGCCGGTCGCGTCCTGGGCGAAGGGCACGGCGCTGCCCGTCACGTCGCCCGCCACGCCGTCGGCGAGCCCGGTGGCGTCGCCTCCGGCCCGCTCGACGACCGGGAGCACCGCCTGGACCGCGTCGACGGCCAGCGGCGGCAGGACGGCGTACGCGGTCTCGTCGACGATCGGGCCCGCGGTCCGCGCGACGTCGTCGGCGTGGCCCGGCGCCTCGTCGACGAGCTGCGGGGCGAAGTCGGCCAGCGGGCCGAAGAGGTAGTCGACCTCGGCGTCGACCGTGGCCTCGGCGTCAGGCGTGGAGACCTCGGGGGCGCCCGGGATGGCCGGCAGGTCGTACTCCGGGGTGTGCGCCTCGCCGGTCCGACCGGCCGCGTCGGCGGTGTCGGTGGCGTCCGAGGTCTCGGGGGTGTTGGCATCGTCGACGTCCGGCGTGCTGACCGGCACGGAGACGGGGAGCTTGCCGAGGTCCGTGGCGTTCGCGGCGCCCGCGCCCAGCGCGATCATTCCGGTGGCGCCCGCGGCTATCACGATGGAGCGGCGGATGTTCCCGCTGCCCGTGTTCGGCTTGGCGTGCTTGCTGCTGTGCTTGCTCATGCTTGCGTCAGATCCTTCGAATTCGCACTCGGGTGCTTCGGTGGGCAGACCTGTCCCGCCCCCGCGCGGCAGGTCAGACGGCGGGGAAGGCCTGCCCTAACCGGGGAATTCGAGGATGTCGCGGTGCCGGTCGCGGACCGGTGAGTACGTCTCGGGGGCACCGGGTCCCGGGACGAGCTGAACGGACGCGCCGCCGGAGAGGGTGGCGGCAAGGGGCTCACCGTGGTGGCGCTGAGTGCCGCTGTCCACGACCGCGTGGGCACCGACGCCGAACGGCTGCGGCACCAATGGCCGCGGAAGCGGAATTCGAATCGGAAGCGACGCATGCGGCGGTACGGCGACGATCCCGTCAACGACGGCGTGGCCACGGCTCATCACGGAGCCGCCGTCCAAGCCCCGGGTGTCCAGCGGCCTGTACGTAGCCGTCGGCTCCACCACCGGCGAGGAGGCGGCGGCGGAAAGATCGGCAGCGTCGGTGGCAGCGTCCACGCCGCCCCGCTTCACCTGCCCCCGCTCAGCCGCCACCGGGTCACCGTCAGCGCCCGGCCGCACGGCCTCCCCGACCAGCCTCCCAACCCTCCGGTCCACCGGCTGCCGCACCGTCTCAGAAACGGACCGCAGCCCGTCACCAACAGCCTGGACGGACTCACTCAGCCTGTCCCTCACCGGGGCACCCACGGCACCCACCACACCACCAAGGCGCTCGCCACCAGCGGCGCCAGCGCCCTCGACGACGCGGGCAACCTCAGCGCCCCGGTCGATCGGCGCCGCGTCCGAAACCACGTCCGAAACCACGTCCGAAGCCACGTCAGCCACGTCCGAAGCCACGTCCGGCACCTGGGCCGCGTCGGAAACGGCGGCCGCGGCACCGTCAGTCGACCGCTGCGCGGTCTCACGTATGGAGTCCAACGCCTCCGTCTCCTCGGTCGCGTCGGTCAGGGCCTCGGCAGGGGTCGCGGCCTCGGCCTCGGCGGCGGACTCGGCCTCGAGGAGCCGGGACTCGCCCGGAGCGTCAGGCGCGTCAGGCGCGAGTTCAGACGCCTGCGCCTGTGCCGCGCCGATGAGGCCGAGCGCCAGCAGACCGCTGAGGAACAGGGCCACCCGCAGCGCACGCCACCCGACCACCGAGCGCACAAGGCGCCGGGCGGCAGGGCGAAGCGTGGCTGTGGCAGTCAAGGTGAGGTGAACTCCTATCGCGGAATATGCCGCTCCGTACGCGGCGCGCGCCGATCCTTGCATGGAACTCCTGGCTTCGCGCAAGCCCCCTGTTACTGATGAGTCGCCATGTCCGGTATGGGCAGGGGCCGTTTCTCGATCGCCGCCGCCATCACCTCCGGGAAGAGGTCGGGGGTGCAGGCGAACGCCGGTGCGCCGAGCGCACCGAGCGCCGCCGCGTGCTCCCGGTCGTAGGCGGGCGCGCCCTCGTCCGACAGCGCGAGCAGCGTCACGAACTGCACACCCGAGGCCTTCATCGCCGCGACCCGCTTCAGCATCTCGTCGCGTATTCCCCCTTCGTAGAGGTCGGAGATGAGCACGACCACGGTGTCCGCGGGCCGGGTGATCTGCGACTGGCAGTACGCGAGCGCGCGGTTGATGTCGGTGCCGCCGCCGAGTTGGGTGCCGAAGAGGACGTCGACCGGATCGTCAAGCTGGTCGGTGAGATCCACGACGGCCGTGTCGAAGACGACCAGGCGGGTCTGGATGGACCGCATGGAGGCGAGCACGGCGCCGAAGACGGAGGCGTACACGACGGAAGCGGCCATCGAGCCCGACTGGTCGATGCAGAGGACCACTTCCTTCTTCACCGACTGGGACGCCCGGCCGTACCCGACGAGTCGTTCGGGGACGATCGTGCCGTATTCGGGCAGGTAGTTCTTGAGGTTGGCCGCGATGGTGCGGTTCCAGTCGATGTCGCGGTGGCGCGGCCGGTTGATCCGGGCCGAGCGGTCCAGGGCGCCGGTGAGTGTGGCGCGGGTGCGACTGGCGAGGCGCTTCTCCAGGTCGTCGACGACCTTGCGGACCACAGCGCGTGCGGTCTCCTTCGTCGTCTCCGGCATGGCCTTGTTGAGCGAGAGCAGGGTGCCCACGAGGTGCACATCCGCCTCGACCGCTTCGAGCATCTCCGGCTCTAGGAGGAGCGTGGAGAGCCCGAGCCGGTCGATCGCGTCGCGCTGCATCACCTGCACCACGGACGCGGGGAAATACGTCCGGATGTCCCGAAGCCATCGTGCGACGGACGGCGCCGACGCCCCCAGCCCCGCGCCGCGCCGCCGCCCCTGCTCCGGCTGCTCCCCCTGGCCGTAGAGGGCGCTGAGCGCCGCGTCCATAGCCGCGTCCTGGCCAGCTAGCTGGCAACCGGTGCCGTCAGCGGACTCTCCGCCTAGAACCAGGCGCCACCGCCTGATCCGCTCCTCAGTGCTGCTGTCCACGCCCATCAGCCCGCCACCTCCACCACGCCGTTACCCTCCACGGCATCCGCATCCATGACATCTGCATCCATGACATCCGCCAGATTCGCGACATCAGCCCCCGGTACAGACCCCAGCAGCAGCCGAAGCACCGGAAGGACGGCGTCGGCCCGCTCCTGGTCGAGTTCCGGCGCGAACCCCGGGAGCGCCGCGGCCTCCGGGCGCACCCCGGGAGCCTCGGGGCCGCGGCGGACCAGTTCCCCCAAGGTGCGGCGCACCCCGGGCTCGTACGCCGAGAAGGTGCGGCGCAGCAGCGGCAGTACGTCCGTGAAGGCCTCCGCCGACACTCCGCTCAGCCAGGCGTCCACCAGGCCGAGCAGCCGCCCGTCGTGGACCAGTAGCATGCCGCCACCCGAGCCGCCACCGACGAACCCCTCGATCCAGGCGGCCGCGTCGGCCGGTGGCGTACCCGGGGAGAGGGCGAGCCCCATCAGCCGCGCCGCCGCGTCGTCCGCCAACTCGCCATCGTCCAGCAGCAACCGCACGGCCCGCCCCCGGATGACCCCGGGCACGGTGTCCCGCCCGGAGAGCACCCCCAGCACGGCGTGCCAGCGCCCCCGCAGGCCCGTGCCCGTGCCACCCGTACCGCCAGTGCCGCCGCCTTCGGCCGTCGTGGTTTCGCCGAGCAGCCCCACCGCCGTGTGTACGGCGTCCACATGGCCGCGCAGTTCGGCCGCTCCGTCAGCGTCCAGGGCGGCGCACGCCGGAGGCAGGCCGACGAAGACGCGTTCGGCGAGGCCCGCGGCGACCTCGGCCAGGGCGTGCGTCCCGGTGCCGCGGACGTCGCCGTAGCGCAGGGAGCGGACCAGGGCGGGCAGGGCCTGGGCGAGCTGTCCGACGTCCGTGTCCAGGGCCGCCCGGTCGGCCAGGACCTTCATCACCACCGGGAGCGCGTCCGGCAGTTCGGCGAGCAGGCACCGCTCGGCCAGCGCGGTGACGTCGGCGAGCGCCGTCGCGCCGACCGCGTCCGCCTCGGCCTTCGCCGTCGCCGCGGCATCCACCGTGGTGCCCCAGATGCCCGCCTCGGCGATCCGCACCGCCAGCTCGGGCTCCCAGCGCAGCCGCCAGCTCTCCCGGAACGTCCCGGTCGTGCTGCGCGCCGACCGCGCGGGCTCGCCCCAGTCGATGCCGAGCAGCCGCAGCCGGTGCAGCAGTCGGCTGCGCGCGGCGTCGGTCTCCTTGCGCAGGTCGAGGTCCACCTCCCGCTCCAGCGCCTCTGGTTTGAGCCGTAGCGTCCGCTGGAGTCGGGTCAGGTCACGCTGCAACGGCACGGCGGGTGCCGACGCGGGCACCTCACCCAGGACGTCTCCGACGATGAGCCGGTCCCGCACCAGCGCGAGCGGGATGTCGGACCCCTCGCACATCACGGCCCGTACCGCGTCCGTCGTCTCGGACAGGCCCGGCAGTGGCCTGCCGCGCATCGCGGCGAGGGTGTCGGCGAGCCGGACCGCCTCGATGACATGCGCCGACGACACCGGCTGGTCCTCGTCCCGCAGCAGACCGGCGACCTTGGTCATCCAGCGCTCCAACGGCCGGTCGGGTGAGCCGAAGAGGTGCGCGTACCAGCCGGGTGAGTCGATCCCGGCGCCGTAGCCACCGGCGCGGGCGAGGCGGCGGTGGGTCCAGGGCACCCAGGTCAGGTCGACCTTGGCCTTCGGCAGGCCCTTGAGCAGGGCGCGGTCGGCGGCGACGGTGCTCTTCGCCGTGAGCGCGGGGACATGCCAGGCGCCGCAGACGACCGCGATCCGGTCGTCGAACTCACGGCGTGCCGCCCGCACCTGAAGCCGCATATACGCCTCGCGCACCAGGTCCTGTCTCGCCGGTCTCTGCGGAACAGCCTGCGGCGTCAGGTGCGTGCTCTCGGCGTGCCGGGTGCACGCCCTCGTACTGGATGTACTTGGGCTTGTGCCCGGTGCGGCGAGAGTGCGTGCATGGCGCCGCGGGCCCGCAGAGACCGGGGAGACAGGGCCTGGGTCGCGCTGGTGGCCGCCGTCTCCGTACTCCTCGCGCAGGGCCGTCATGGCGTCCCCGAGCGCGTCGAACGGGGCGAGCGGATCGGCGGCGGCTGGCCCGGCGCCCCGGTGCTCGACGGCGTCCTCCCACCAGCGCTCCGGATCGTCGTACCCCGCCGCCTCGGCCAGCGCGGCAAGCGGATCAACCCGCAGCCCCGCGCCCGCACCCGCGTCGCGCTCGTCCGACTCATCCAGCCCATCCGGCTCATCCGGCTTCCGCGCCAGCGTGTGGGCCGCCGGGAGGTCGATGAAGCGGGCCGGAACGCCGTGCTCCAGCGCCCAGCGGATCGCCACCCACTCCGGGGAGAACCCGGCGAACGGCCAGAACGCGGAGCGCCCGGGATCGTCCGTGACATGGGCCAGGAGCGCGACGGGTGGGCTCATCCCGTCGTCGGCGGCCAGCTCTACCAGCGCGTCGGCCTCCGGCGGGCCCTCGATCAGTACGGCCGCGGGCCGCCGCGCCTCGAGCGCGGCACGTACCGCCCGCGCGGAGCCTGGCCCGTGATGCCGTACACCGAGCACCCAGGGCCCACCCCCGTCCGCCGTCGGCGCACGGCCCGCCGTCCCCGCGACACTCACGCCGTCACCTCCCGGCAGGCGCGGTAGAAGTCCTTCCAGCCATCGCGCTCGCGGACGACCGCCTCCAGGTACTCCTGCCAGATGACGCGGTCCGCGGCCGGGTCACGGACGACGGAGCCGAGGATTCCGGCCGCCACGTCGCCGGGACGCAGCACTCCGTCACCGAAGTGCGCCGCCAGGGCGAGTCCGCCGGTGACCACGGAGATGGCCTCGGCGGTGGACAGGGTGCCGCTGGGCGATTTCAGCTTGGTCCGCCCGTCCGCGGTGATGCCGTCGCGCAGCTCGCGGAAGACGGTGACGACGCGGCGGATCTCGTCGATGCCGTCCGGCCCGGCGGGCAGGTCGATCGAACGGCCGATCTGGTCGACGCGGCGGGAGACGATGTCGACCTCGGCCTCAACACTCTCCGGCAGCGGCAGCACGACGGTGTTGAAGCGGCGGCGCAGGGCGCTGGACAGGTCGTTGACCCCGCGGTCGCGATCGTTCGCCGTGGCGATGAGGTTGAACCCGCGGACGGCCTGCGCCTCCTGGCCCAACTCCGGGATGGGCAGCGTCTTCTCGGACAGGATCGTGATCAGGGTGTCCTGGACGTCGGCCGGGATACGGGTGAGCTCCTCGACCCGCGCGGTCATGCCCTCGGTCATGGCCCGCATGACCGGGCTCGGAACCAGCGCGTCCCGGCTGGGGCCGTGCGCGAGCAGCTGCGCGTAGTTCCAGCCGTACCGTATGGCCTCTTCCGGCGTACCGGCCGTGCCCTGCACCAGCAGGGTGGAGTCGCCGCTGATCGCCGCGGCCAGATGCTCCGAGACCCAGGTCTTCGCGGTACCCGGCACTCCGAGCAGCAGCAGTGCGCGGTCGGTGGCGAGTGTGGTGACCGCGACCTCGACGAGGCGACGCGGGCCCACGTACTTGGGTGTGATCACGGTCCCGTCCGGGAGCGTGCCGCCGAGCAGATAGGTCGCCACGGCCCAGGGCGAGAGGCGCCAACGAGCGGGCCGGGGTCGGTCGTCGGCCGCGGCGAGTGCGGTGAGTTCGTGCGCGAACGCGTTCTCGGCGTGCGGCCGCAGGGCGTCGTTGGTCATGAGTCCCCCTCAGGTTCCGACAGCTTTCCGGCTGTGTGACCACCGTGCACCACGCCACTGACAATCGACCGTCTGCGCAGGTCAGAAAGGTACGCACGGCCGTTGTCAGTGGCGGGGCCTACCGTCGCAGACATGACTCAGCAGGGGGTTCGCTGGACGGCTGAGCAGGTGCTGGCATTGGCGCCTGACGCGTCGTCACGCAAGGCGGGAAGCAAACTCGGCGTGGCCGGGCCGTGGTCGGAGACGGGAAGCTCGGGAGAGGGGGCGGTGTGGGGACTGTGCAAGGGCAGCGGCAGCAAGCCGTATCAGACGGTCGTGGATGTCGCGGACACCACGGGCCCGGCGTACAAGTGCAGTTGCCCCAGCCGGAAGTTCCCGTGCAAGCACGCGCTGGGACTACTGCTGCTGTGGGCGGGCGACGACGGCGCGGTACCAGACGCCTCGGCACCAAGCGCGTCGGCACCAGACGCCTCAGCGCCTGAGTGGGCCGAGCAGTGGCTGGCCGGGCGTCGCACGCGGGCGGAGAAGAAGAGCGGAACCGGGGCGGACGCGGCCAGGTCCGCTGATCCGGAGGCGGCCCGACGCAGGGCGGAGCGCCGGGCCGAGCGGATCAGCGCGGGTGCGACGGAGCTGGAGCAGCGGCTGACGGACCTGCTCCGGGGCGGCCTCGCCACGGCGGAGCGGGCGGGGTACGGCATGTGGGAGGAGACGGCCCGGCGCATGGTCGACGCGCAGGCGCCGGGGCTCGCCTCGCGGGTGCGGGAGCTGGGTGCCATCCCGGCATCGGGGCCAGGCTGGCCGATGCGGCTGCTGGAGGAGTGCGCGCTGCTGCATCTGCTGGACCAGGCGTGGCTGCGCCGGGAGCGGCTGCCCGAGCCGCTGGCCGCGACGGTCCGCGCGCGGATCGGGCTGACCACCACACCCGAGGGGCCGCCGGTGCGGGACCGGTGGCTGGTTCTCGCGCAGTACGACACGGCCGACGCCAAGCTCACGACGCGCCGGATATGGCTGTACGGCACCGAGTCCGGGCGTACGGCGCTGCTGCTGTCCTTCGGGGCGGCCGGGCGGGCACCGGAGCTCGCGCTGCCGGTCGGCCTGTCGCTCGACGCCGAGCTGTCCCCACATCCAGGAGGCGGGCAGCCGCGCGCGGGTCTGGGCGAGCGCTTCGCCGCGCCCGAACCCACCTCCGCGCGTCCGCCGGGGCTGGGCCCGTGGGAGGCCGCGGCTGCCTACGGCACCGCGCTGCGGGACGACCCCTGGCTGGATTCCTGGCCGGTCACCCTCCAGGGGGTCATACCGACTCCAGTCGGCGACAGTTGGCAACTGGCCGACGCGGAAGGCAAGTCGGCGCTCCCCCTGACACCGGCGGCCCTGACCCACCCCGGCCGGTGGAAACTCGCCGCGCTCTCGGGCGGATCCCCGGTCACGGTCTTCGGCGAGTGCGGCCACCGAGGCTTCACCCCCCTTACCGCCTGGCCGGACCCCGCAGGAGAGGCGGTCCCCCTGTGCTGACGCACGCGACGCCGTACAGCCCAGACCTCGTCCACCCCGCACGGGAGGCCCGATGACCAGCACCGGCACGGCCACCAGCAGCAACAACAGCGCCAACAGCCCTGCCAGCTGGCAGGAGTGGGAGGAGCTCGTCACCTCAGCCCTGCTCGGGACCGAGCGGCGAACACCACCGGTCGCCGTCCCCGGCAAGGACGCCCCGAGCGCGCTCCTGGACGCGGCGGCCGCGCACACCGTGCGGCGCAGGGCGGGCCTGTGTGCCGCCCCCGCCGCCGCCCCACCGGCGTTGGCCACGCCCGACGCTCGGCCGGTGCTGCCCACCGCCGCCAGGAACCGGCTCGCGATGCTGCTGACCGGCCGCCCCGGGGGCGGCGGAGGCGGGCGGCGCGGTGCGGCACCCGACCTGACAGAGCTGCTGCCGCAGTGGCTGGCCCTGGCGAACGAGCACGGCTATGCCGCACCCCCGGAGGCACTCCCCGCGTTGCTCGACGCGGCCCGTGCGCGTACGGATCTGCGGCCGCAGGCGCTGGCCTTCGCGGGGCCGCGTGCGCTGTGGCTGGCCCGGCTCAACGCCGACTGGAAGTTCGCACTGCGCGCGACCCCGGGCGGTGCCGAGCTACCCGCCCCCGAAGAGACGGCGGAGGTCCAACGGCTCTGGGAGGAGGGCCTGTTCGCGGAGCGAGTGGCGCTGCTCAGCGCCGTACGAGCACATGACGCGGCCACCGCGCGCGACCTGCTCGCCACCACTTGGACGACCGAGCGGGCCGAGGACCGGCTGATGTTCCTTGACTCTCTCCGCGTCGGCCTGGGGGACGCCGACGAGCCGTTTCTGGAGCAGGCGCTCACCGACCGCAGCCGTAACGTCCGGGCGACCGCTGCCGAACTGCTCTCCGCCTTGCCCGGATCGGCCCTGGCAGCACGGATGGCGGCCCGCGCCGCGACCTGTGTCGCGCTGGACCGGACGGACGGCAAGCTGGTGGTGGAGGCGCCGCACGAGTGCGACGCGGCCATGGAGCGGGACGGCGTCACGCCGAATCCACCGTCCGGGCGGGGCCGCCGTGCCTGGTGGCTGGGCCAGGTGGTGGAGGCAACGCCCCTCGCCTCCTGGTCGGCGCGGCTGGGCGACCGTACGCCGGAGCAGATGGTGGCGCTGCCGGTCGCCGACGACTGGCAGAGCGAGCTGCACGGCGCGTGGTGCAGGGCCGCCGTACGCCAGCAGGACGCGCCATGGTCCCGGGCCCTGCTCGGCACACCCGCGGCGCCGGGTGCGAGCGGCCCAGGTGCGGTGTCGCTCGCCGAGCGCGCCAAGCTGCTGGCCGCGCTGCCCGCCGATGAGCGGGCGGACTGGGTCGCCGGTTTCATCGCGGCGCACGGCCTGTCCGAGGCGTTCCAGCTGCTCGGCGGGTGCGCGGTGCCCTGGTCTCAGCCGCTCGGCCACGCGGTGGTCGACGCGCTCAACATCGCGCGGGACGCGGGGAGTTATCCATGGAGCTTCAGCGGGGTGATGGGCCTGGCGGAACGCTGCCTGGACCCGGTCGAGGCCGACCGTCTGGAGTCCCTGGCCGCGATACCGGACGAGCCGGAGGACGGAGCGCCAGGGGCCGTGGGGTACTGGTCGGAGGCGTTCCAGCGACTGGTGAGCACGTTGCGCTTGCGGGCGGCGATGCGAAGGGAGCTCACGGGAACCTAGCAAGGCCCGCAGACCGCATCCGCAGGCCGCGGGTCGTAGGCCGCGGGTCGCAGGCGTCCGCCCACCTCGCCCCTGATCGGGCGGGGCGGGAAGGAAACCCCTACCCCTACCCCTACGCCTCGGCCGGGAGCCGGACGTTCGCGCGAACCCAGTCCACGATCGACTTCGTCGTCGCACCCGGGGTGAAGATCTCCGAGACGCCCTGCGCCTTGAGCGGCGCGATGTCCGCCTCCGGGATGATCCCGCCGCCGAAGACCTTGATGTCCTCCGCGTCGCGCTCCCGCAGCAGCTCGATCACCTTCGCGAACAGCGTGTTGTGCGCACCCGAGAGGATGGAGAGGCCGATCGCGTCAGCGTCCTCCTGGATAGCCGTGTCGACGATCTGCTCGGGCGTCTGGTGCAGACCGGTGTAGATGACCTCCATACCGGCATCGCGCAGCGCACGCGCGATCACCTTGGCCCCGCGATCGTGCCCGTCGAGACCTGGCTTGGCGACCACCACGCGGATCGGGCCGGTTGCCACACCCATCACTGCCTCCATGTACCGACATTTGCCGAGATATACCGAGCGTCACCCAGTGGACACGGCGGGTTACCCCGCAGACACACTGACCGGGCGCAACCCAGGACCATGTGAACGAACGTTATCTCCAGCATCCCCTACCCGGCAGTTTCGCGGTGGAGAGGGAGGGGGAAATCACACGAAGGGACACGTTCGCTAGCGCCTGCTACCGCACGCACCACCCGGCCCAGAGGCCAGGGCCACGACTACAGCCGGGAGCACGCGCCAAGGGGAGCCGCTACGAGGCCTCCTCTGCCCACCGTGCCATCAGCCGCACGGCACGGCGGCAGAGGTGCATCACCGACCTCCGACCGGCGCCCCGTGAGGGCACACGGGGGACAGAGCCGTCCTTCGCGTGCCATTCGGGAGGTCGGCCATGAGGGCCCTACCCTTTCTGCTTCCGCCGTGGCTCCAAGCCGCAGGCCAGGCATCACACGCCCCCCTCAGACTCTCCGCCACGCTGCTCAAGGCGACCGCGCTGGAGCTGACCATCCTCGCCGGGCACCTCCTCCTCTACCCGTCAGGCATCACCCAGGAGAGCCGCCCCGCCTCCAGGCCGACCGGGACACCTCACCTGCCGCCCGCCGACGGCGCCAGGCCCGTCGTCCTGCTGCATGGCTTCATCGACAACCGCTCGGTCTTCGTCCTGCTGCGCCGCTCGCTGGCCCAGCACGGCAGGCACCATGTGGAGTCACTCAACTACTCGGTGCTCACCTGCGATATTCGCACCGCGGCCGACCTGCTCGCCCAGCACATAGAGGAGATCTGCGAGCGCACCGGCCACCGCGAGGTGGACATCGTCGGACACAGTCTCGGTGGCCTGATCGCGCGCTATTACATCCAGCGCCGCGGCGGCGACCACCGCGTCCGTACCCTGGTCACGCTCGGCACCCCGCACGAGGGCACCAGCGTCGTCCCCCTGATGAGCGCGCACCCGATCGTCCGCCAGATGCGCCCCGACTCCGATGTGATCGCCGAGCTCAGGGAGCCCGCCCCCGGCTGCAGCACCAGGTTCGTGAGCTTCTGGAGCGATCTCGACCAGGTGATGACCCCACCGCGGACGGCCCGCGTCGACCACCCGGACCTGCTCACCCACAACGTCCCGGTCACTGGCATCGGACATCTCGCCCTGCCCGTACACCCCGCGGTCGCGGCGGGAATCCGGCAGGCGATCGACTCCGACGACCTGGCGTCCCACGCCGACGGCTCAGCCTCCGTGGCCTGACCCGGCCCCACCCCGACCCCACCCCGAGCCCCCAGGGTCGAACGAAAGTCGAACACAAAGCCAAGGCTGTACCTATGAACTCCCGAAAGGCGGCCGATTGCCCGTTTCCTGAAATCATGAAACCTGCCGAAGATTGTCGCCGTCGCATACCGCCGGGTACAGTCGCCGCACTCGCTCTGCCCCCCGCTGTCGAGGCGAAAGAGAAGTTGGTGAACGACCAGCACGGCTATGCCGCCGGTTACGGCGACAACGCGACCGGTGCCTTCGACGCCACCTTCGCCTCCGACCCGCTGTTCGGCACGATGCCCGGCGCCGCCACACCGTCCGACCCGTACCACGCGTACGACTCCGGACAGAGTGGCCAGTGGGACAGCACCGCATGGTCGACGGGTTCGTACGACACGCTGGGCACCACCGGCGTCGGCGCGCACGCCACGGTCACCTACGACCCGTACGCCGCGCAGTCCACCACCCCGTACGAGACAGGCAGTTACGACACGACCGCCGTCTGGGCGAACGCCGGTTACCAGCAGCTCTCCGACATCCCCGCCCAGCCGGGACCGCAGGCCACCGAGCAGTGGGACGGCACGGGCCAGTGGCAGGCGGGGTCCTACGGGCAGCACCCGCAGACGTACGACTCCGGGGCCTACGACGCCACCGCCTGGAACTCCGACGGCGCGACGACCACCGCGTACGGCACCTACGACGCGTACGGCACCCTCACCACGCCGACGTACGAGCAGCCGTCCACCGGAGCGGACTTCCCCGAAGCCGAGTTCCCCGAAGCCGAGTTCAGCGAGCCGGACGTCATCGGCACCACGGAGCCCGACGACGGCGCCAACGGTTACGAGAGCACCGGGTACGCGTACGACGGCGGTCACGACGGCGACGTCGGCTACGACGACCACGACGCGTACGCCACCGAGGACGACGACCACGGAAGCCTCGCCGCCGACGTCACCCCGGCCCCAGCCCCGGCCGCGTACACCCCGGACACCGCGCGCCCCCGCAACCGCGACCGCGGCGGCAACCGCACCCGCCGCCGCGCCCCCGCCAAACGCTCCGGCCTGCTCACCGTCGCCGTGCCCTCCGTCTGCGCGCTCGGCGTCGCCGGGATCGCCGCCGCCTCGGTGAACACCGGCCTCGGCGACAGCAAGGGCGACACCAAGACCCAGGCCGCACCCGACCCGGCCACCCCCACGGTCAAACCGGCGCAGGTCAACAGGCAACTGGACACCCAACTGGCCAACCTCTCCGCCGAAGCCGACAACTTCGCCGGACGTGCGAGCCGCACCCAGGAACGTATCGACCTCAAGGAACGCCAAGAAGCCGAGCGGAAGCGCAAGATCGAGGAGGCGGAGCGCAAGGAGCGGCTACGCCCCAAGTTCGCCGCGCCCGTGGCACCCAAGGGGCTCAGCGCGCGCTTCGGCCAGGCCGGGATCAACTGGATGTCCGTGCATACGGGCATCGACTTCCCCGTCTCGTACGGCACTCCCGTGATGGCGGCGACCGACGGCACCGTACGCACCCAGTGGAACAGCGCGTACGGCAACATGGCGATAGTGACCGCGCCGGACGGCACCGAGACCTGGTACTGCCACCTCTCCAGCACGAAGATCCGCAGCGGCACGGTCAAGGCCGGTGACGTCATCGCGTACGCCGGTAACTCGGGCAACTCCACCGGCCCGCACCTGCACTTCGAGGTGCGCCCCGGCGGCGGCGCGGCGATCGACCCGCTGGCGTGGTTCCTGAGCCACGGCATCAACCCGGCTTAGGACCGATCACCTCCCCCTCCCCACCGGCGCACCTGCCCATCCTGCCCCTCTCTACAACTTCTCCACCGGCGCGTACCGCAGCAACAGCACCTTCGGCTTCGGGTCGCCGAAGTCGATGCTCGCCCGGGCCTGATCGCCCACGCCCTCCACCGCAACCACCGTTCCCAGCCCGAACTGGTCGTGCGTGACCCGGTCCCCCACCGCCAGCGACACCACCGGCTTGTCCCCCGCCCGACGCGTCGCGAACCCCGACGGCCCGCGCCGCGCACGGGACGAGGACAGCGAAGACGTCAGCGAAGACACCGCGCCCGATCCGCCCGATCCGCCCGACCCGCCGCCCCTGCTGGACGTCGGCGCCGGGACCGAAGGCCCGGTCCGCTTCCACTCCAGGTGCTGGTCCGGAATCTCCTCCAGGAACCGCGACGGCGGGTTGTACGAAGGCTGTCCCCAGGCACTGCGCATCGTCGCGCGCGTCAGATACAGCCGCTCACGCGCCCGCGTGATGCCCACATAGGCCAGCCGCCGCTCCTCCTCAAGCTCCTTGACCTGCCCCAGAGCACGCATGTGCGGGAAGACGCCGTCCTCCATACCCGTCAGGAACACCACAGGAAACTCAAGGCCCTTGGCGGTGTGCAGGGTCATCAGCGTGATGACACCCGAGCCGTCGTCGTCCTCGTCCGGAATCTGGTCGGAGTCCGCGACCAGGGCGACCCGCTCCAGAAACTCCGAAAGCGTCCCGGAAGCCGCCGCGCCCCCGCCTTCGCCACCCGCGCCTTCGCCACCCGCGCTCTCACTCTCGACCGAGGCCGCGGCCTCGGTCTTCTCCTGCTCGAACTCCAGGGCCACAGCCGCCAGTTCCTGGAGGTTCTCGATCCGCGTCTCGTCCTGCGGGTCGGTGGAGGCCTGCAACTCGGCCAGATACCCGGTCCGTTCCAGCACGGCCTCCAGGACCGTGGCCGGTCCCACGCCGGACTCGGCGATCGTACGGAGCTCTTCCATCAGCGTGTTGAAGCGCTTGACGGCGTTCGCCGAGCGCGCCGCCATGCCGTACGCCTCGTCCACCCGCCGCAGTGCCTGCGAGAAGCTGATCCGCTCACGCTGCGCCAGCGCGTCGATCATGGCCTCCGCACGGTCGCCGATGCCGCGCTTGGGGACGTTGAGGATACGGCGCAGCGGTACGGAGTCCTCCGGGTTGGACAGCACCCGCAGGTAGGCCAGTACGTCCCTGACCTCCTTGCGCTCATAGAAGCGCACCCCGCCGACGACCTTGTACTGGAGCCCGACCCGGATGAAGATCTCTTCGAAGACACGGGACTGGGCGTTCGTACGGTAGAAGATCGCGACGTCACCGGCCTTGGCGTCGCCCGCATCCGTCAGCCGGTCGATCTCTTCGGCGACGAACTGCGCCTCGTCGTGCTCGGTGTCGGCGACATAGCCGGTGATCCGGGCACCAGCGCCGGCGTTGGTCCACAGGTTCTTCGGACGGCGGCTTTCGTTACGCTCGATGACGGCGTTCGCCGCGGTCAGGATCGTCTGCGTGGAGCGGTAGTTCTGCTCCAGGAGGATCGTGGTCGCGTCCGGGTAGTCCTCCTCGAACTGGAGGATGTTGCGGATGGTGGCGCCGCGGAAGGCGTAGATGGACTGGTCCGCGTCACCCACGACGCACAGCTCGCCCGGCTCCGGGTCGCCCTCGCCGCCGACCGGGCCGACCAGTTCGCGCACCAGGGCGTACTGGGCGTGGTTGGTGTCCTGGTACTCGTCGACCATGATGTGCCGGAAGCGGCGGCGGTAGTGCTCGGCGACGTCCGGGAACGCCTGCAGCAGATGCACCGTCGTCATGATCAGGTCGTCGAAGTCGAGGGCGTTCGCCTCGCGCAGCCGTGACTGGTACATCGCGTAGGCCTGGGCCACGGTCTTCTCGAAGCCGTCCGCGGCCTGCCCCGCGAAGGTCTCCTCGTCAATCAGCTCGTTCTTCAGGTTCGAGATCTTGGCGCTGAAGGACTTGGGCGGAAAACGCTTGGGGTCCAGGTCCAGATCCCGGCAGACCAGCGCCATCAGCCGCTTGGAGTCGGCGGCGTCGTAGATCGAGAACGAGGACGTGAAGCCGAGCCGCTTGGACTCGCGGCGCAGGATGCGTACGCAGGCGCTGTGGAAGGTCATCACCCACATCGCGGCCGCGCGCGGTCCGACGAGGTCGGCGACGCGCTCCTTCATCTCGCCCGCGGCCTTGTTGGTGAAGGTGATCGCCAGCACCTGCCCGGGGTGCACCCCGCGCTCGGCGAGCAGATACGCGATCCGGTGGGTCAGCACCCGGGTCTTACCCGACCCGGCCCCGGCGACGATGAGCAGCGGGGTGCCGGAGTGCACGACGGCGGCGCGCTGATTGTCGTTCAGCCCGTCCAGCAGGGCAGCCGGGTCCACCGCGGGGCGGGGGGCGCCGTCGCGGTAGTACGCGTCCCGGTCCACGGGTGCGTCGAACCGGCCCCCGAAGAGGTCGTCCGGAAGCGGCTCGGCTTCCGGAGCGTGCTCCTCGGGTGGCGGCGGAGGCTCGTCGCCCGAGTGCTTGAGGTCCGCCAGGAAGCTGTCGTCAAAGAGGCTGCTCATCGTCTACCGAGTCTAGGCGGCCGCACTGACAACCGGTCCCGGGTTCCCCCGGTCACCACATGAACGCACACACTCACAGAGCGCGAAAGTCACGAAAAGGTATCGGACATATCGCGCACCAACCTTCCCAGGCACCTCGGGAGTTGGCTAGCGTGCTCACCGGGCGGTCCGTATCCCCACCGGCGAACCACGCCGGGAACGGGCAGCCCCCGCCGAGTCTGGCGCGCCCGCGAGGGGCCGCCGGAGCCGGGGACCCACGTGCCCCTGGGGTGAATCGGCACCGTACGCACACACCTGCACGCGCATACACGCCCATGCACAAGAGGTCGCGTACGAGACCGTAGGGCAACCTTCCGACACACCGCCCGAACCCGACAGCTAACCCGGTAGGCGGTCTACGGAAGGAGCGCCTCCGTTGGCGTCGCACCGCAAGCCGCGCAACAGTTTCGGCCCCATACGCAGCACCTCCCAGGCCGTCGGGATCACCACGGCCGCCGTCACCTCCGTGGCCCTGTTGTCGCAGACCGCGTACGCCGGGCCGCCCGCATCGCCGTCCACGGCCCCCGAGCCGTCCCTCGAAGAGGTGCGGAAGAAGGTCGACGACCTGTATCAACGGGCGGGCGTCGCCACGCAGAAGTACAACGCGGTCAAGGAGCGCACCGACAAGCAGCGCGGGCAGGTCGACAAACTCCTCGACGAGGCCGCCCAGCGCACCGCCAAGCTGAACGACACCCGACAGGAACTCGGCGCCATCGCGGCAGCCCAGTACCGCAACGGCGGGGCTTCCGACACGGCGACGCTGATGCTCGCGGACGACCCGCAGAGCTACTTCGACCAGCGTCACCTGATGAGCCGCCTGAGCGGCAAGCAGGAGAAGTCCCTCTCGGACTACCAGCAGCTCCAGGCAACGGCGGCCAAGAAGCGCGGCGAGGCGACCAAGAGCATGAAGACCCTGGCCGAAACCCAGGGTGAGCTCAAGTCCTCCAAGCGGGAGGTCCAGCGGAAGCTGTCCGAGGCTCGTGAGCTGCTGTCCACGCTGACCGCTGAGGAGAAGGCGCGGCTGGCGGCGCTGGAGAAGAAGCGGGAGGCCGAGGCCCGCGAGAAGGCGAAGGAGCTGGCCCGCAAGAAGGCCGCGGAGGCGGAGCGCAAGCGGCTGGCGAAAGAGGCGACAGCGAAGGAGCAGAAGCAAGGGCAGGAGCAGAGCTCCAACACCGACGCAGGCACCGACGCGGGTCCGAACGACGACGGCAGCGGCGGCGCAACCGAGACCACCCCACCCCCAGCTGCAACGCCAACCCCAACCCCCTCCCCCGACACGTCGACGGACGGCTCGACAACGGGCGACTCGACGAACGACTCGTACGCCGCCAAGGCCGAGAAGGTCATCGCCTTCGCCGAGGCGCAGATCGGCAAACCGTACGTCTGGGGCGCGCAGGGCCCGGACTCGTACGACTGCTCAGGGCTGACCGGCGCCGCCTGGAAGACCGCCGGTGTCACGCTGCCGCGCACCACCTGGGACCAGGTGAAGTTCGGCACCCAGGTGTCGGTCGACGACGCCAAGCCCGGTGACCTGGTCTTCTTCTACGACGACATCAGCCACGTCGGCATCTACATCGGCGACGGCAAGATGATCCACGCCCCGAAGCCGGGCACCAACGTCAGGACCGAGTCGATCTACTACATGCCGATCCACAGCGTCCGCCGCGTGGCGTAACGCGTGGCATAGCAGTGCAGTACGGCTGGAGGCGCGCTGCCACCCAGATCAGGTCCACCAGATCAGGTCCACAGGACAGCGATAAAGACGTTCGTCGTGGTCAGCGCGCCTACAGCGCCAAACATCGACTTGTCGATGCTTTCCTCGTCCCGCTTCACGTACACCAGCGCCAGGATCACGATCAGCACCGCCATCTTGACGGCGATCTTGACGTTGTTGACCGCATGGTCATCGGCCTGGTTCAGACCGACGAGCGCGACGCCGGTCACCAGCATGGTCAGCGCGCCATGCAGCATCGCGGGCGTGAACCGCGCCGTACCCTCGCCCATCGCCTTCATCTGCGTAAGGAACCCGCCCAGCAGCGAGGCGATACCGATGATGTGCAGACCGACGAAGACATTGATCAGTACGTCCATAACGCCGGAGCCTAACCGGACCCCCACCAGCCCCCCTCAGCCAGGTGTGCCCCACCAGACCCGCCAGACGCACCAGCCCCCCTCCCACACGCGACCCATCACACTCGCGCCGCACACGATCACCTGCGCTCACATACGGTCATCGAGCCACGCATTTCCACCACCTACGGGCAACTCCCCGCCGCCTCCCGGCCCCCAGGCCTAGCGTCCCTCTCCAGGTGACCGGCTCCCCACCGCCGCCCGGGCCGACCCGGGCGGCAGTTCGGTCACCACCGCCGAAAGGACTGGCGGCGGCCCGTTCCCCTGGGCGGGCCGCCGCTGGGACGAACGTAGGGAGTTATCCGGTGGCCGCTCACCGAAAACCCAAGCAGTACCAGTCCCCGCTGACCGGCACGACCGCCCGAACCGCCCTGACCCTCGCCCTGGCCAGCGCCGCTAGCGCCATGGCCCTCGAGGGCACCTCGGTCGCGGAGCCGCGCCTCACCCCGTCCCAGGTGAAGGCCAAGGTCGACCGGCTGTACCAGGAGGCCGAGGTCGCCACCGAGAAGTACAACGACGCCAAGGAGAAGGCCGAGCAGGCTAAACGCGAATTCGGCAACCTCCAGGACGAGGCCGCCCGCAAGACGGAGGACCTGAACGCCGCCCGCAGGTCCCTGGGTTCGGCCGCCACCGCCCAGTACCGCAACGGAGGCATCGACCCCGCGGTCCAACTCGCCCTCAGTTCAGACCCGGACGACTACCTGGAGCGCGCCACCTTCGCCAACCGCGCGGGCCTGCGCCAGGCCGCGACCATCACTCGCGTACAGCGGCAGCTACGCGACGCCGACCGGCTGAGCAAAAAGGCGGACAGCCGCCTCAGCGAACTCCGCGCCCGCCAGGCCGACCTCAAGCGCCACAAGGCCACGGTCACCACCAAGCTCAAAAAGGCCGAACGCCTCCTCAGCAACCTCACCACCGAGGACCGCGCCCGCATAACGAAGCCCCCAGCCACCCCCACCCCAACAACCACACCAAAGAACCCCACCCCAGCCACCCCCACAACCCCCGCAACCCCAACCACCCCACCCCGCAACTCCCCCAACGCCACCCCCACCCCCTCTTCCTCCCGAGCCGCCCAAGCGATCGCCTTCGCCCACAGCGCCATCGGCAAGCCGTACGTCTGGGGCGCGACGGGCCCGAACGCCTTCGACTGCTCCGGCCTCACCCAGGCCGCCTACCGCTCAGCAGGTGTCTCCCTCCCCCGCACCACCTTCACCCAGATCAACGCGGGCCGCCGCGTCTCCCGCTCCGAACTCGCCCCGGGCGACCTGGTCTTCTTCTACTCGGGCCTCAGCCACGTAGGCCTCTACATCGGCAACGGCCAGATGATCCACGCCTCCAACCCAAGCGCCCCGGTCAAGGTGGCCCCCATCAGCTCCATGCCGTTCGCCGCCGCGACGCGGGTGGCCTAGCGGCGGTTCGGGAATCCGGGGGCTTCCAGCCGCGTTGGCCAAACAGCCACTCGTACGTCCCCGCTTCGCCCAGGAGACGTCTCTCATGTCAGACCTCACGTCAGATCTCACGCTCGATCTCACGCCAGAGCCAGAGATCGATGCCGTCGTGTTCGACGTGCTCGGCACGCTGGTCGACGAACCCGCCGGTATCCGCGCGGGCATTCGTGAACTCGACCCATCGCTCGGTCATCCCAGGGTCGAGCAGCTTTTGTCGCTGTGGCAGCAGCACATCGACCGCGAGCAACGTCGCATCCTCGACGGCGTCCGGCCCTACCACCCAAGCGACGTCCTCGACCTGGAAGCGGCCCGGCTCGTCGCCGATGCCGTCGGAGTCGACGACCCGACCGCTGTAGCGACGCTGGCTCTGTCAGGTCGCAGGCTCCCGCCATGGCCCGACACCCTGGCAGGGCTCGCCCGACTTGCCGAACGGTTCCCGCTGATCGGACTCTCCAACGCCAGCCGGACAGCACTGCTGCGACTCAACGCTCACGCCGGGCTGCGCTGGCACCAGGCACTGTCCGCCGAAGACGCCCGGACCTACAAGCCGGACCCAGCAGTCTACCAACTGGCCGTCACCGTCTCCGGACGCCCACCGGAGCGACTCCTGATGGTCGCCGCGCACGCCTGGGACCTGCGTGGAGCACAGGGCCTCGGCCTGCGCACCGCCTACGTCGCCCGCCCCGTCGGCGACCCGCCCACCGCATCGGACGAGTTCGACCTGCACGCCGATGACCTGGTCACCCTGACCGACCAACTCACCCAACTCACCCAACCCACCCAACTCGACCACGCCTAGACGGTGCCGTGGGGGCCTAGCGCGGGTCCCTCCATCACGAGCTGCGCGCAGGACCACACCGACCGAATCGGTCCGCAGCGCACGCACCCTCAGGGCGGCCTGGTCGAACGGCGCCCGGGTCAAGGTCAGCTTGGCAACACAGCGGCCCCGTCCGCCCGTTGGCCGGGGCAGTGTCGGGGGCGCCCAGTGTCCGCAAGGGCACAGGGATGGCCGCCCTCTAGTCGCAATGGTCGCGGGGCCGGGCCGGCCGTCAAGGGCGCTCCCTACGGTCGCGTCGGCTCCGCCGATTCCGCTGTCGCTCCACCCTTGACACCCGCCCCGTCCCCGCTATGCGGGTTGTGGGAGGGCGGCCCGGGGGAGGCGGCGGGCAGCGCTTCGGGAGGGGCGAGCGTTTCGCTGCCGGGTGCGGACCGGTTGTGGTTGCGGGGCGCACGAGGGGGATGGGTGGTCCGACACCGGCTCAGCGGCTGCGGCAGGTGGGGACCGAGGGTGCGCACGAAGGCTGGGTGGGTGGTCGCGCCCCGGCTCAGCGGCTGCGGGCTGGTGGGACCGGGCCGCGAGCGGCGCGTGGGTAGTGACGCCCGGCCTGGCGGCCACCGGCCGGTGGGGCAGGAGGGCACGTCTGGGGCTGGTGGGATCAGGTCGCGGAGTGAAGTGCGACTTTGGGACACTAAAAGCCGGGCAAAAGGGGCGACTTGGTGTCCCAAAGTCTCCTCTTACTCCCGACTGGGGTGGGATGGGATGGGCCCGCCAAGCGCCCCTCAGCCCAGCCCCAACCCCCGGTCCGGGCCTCCTGGCCGGTCCGGGCCTCCTGCCCGGTCCTCGGCCGGGCCACCGGCCTGGCCCTCGCTTAGCCTCGCGCGACGGGTGCGAGTGCGAGTGCGACCGACAGCAAACCAGCCGCCGAGCCGGGGCGGCACCACCCACCCCCTCATGCGCCCCAACAACCAGTCCGCACCCGGCAGCGAAACGCGCGCCCCTCCCCCACCCGCCCCGCTGCCCTGCTTTTTGGGCCGCCCGGTGTACCTCGCCCTCGCGGGTCCGGGACGGGTGTCAAGGGTGGAGCGACAGCGGAATCGGCGCAGCCGACGCGACCAAAGGGAGCGCCCTTGACACCCGGCCCGGCCCCGCCACCATCCGACGAACCGGGCGGCCACCGGCGCCCAACGCGGCACTGGCCCACCACAACGCAGCCCCGCCCCACCCTGGACAGTTCGGCCAGCCCCGATCCTTTGCACCAGCTGAGTCAAACGGCGGGAGGCTGGGCAGACGGCTCACCAACCCCCGACGTGAGCTGGGTAGATGACGGACGCTCACACGTACGGGGACAAAGTGCCTCCAGGAACTCCAAGAGCATGGCATGGAGGAGTTCCGGTCGTTCGAGGTGCAGGTCGTGGCTGGTGCCGGGAACACTCATCGCGACGGTTGTGGGCCGCTGTTGGAGCATCCTGTCAACGTCTGGCTCGGAAAGGACGCTCGACTGGGCGAGCACGACGAGGGTAGGGCAGGTGATCTGCCGCACTCATCCTCGAAGGAGTACTGGGCGCCTTCCGCCAGCGCGGCGACCATGACGTCCCGGTCGAAGCGTGGGTGCCAGGCGCCGTCGCGCTCTTCCAGTCCCGCTGCCCAGCCCGCGCCCACCGGCCCTCCGCCGAAAAACTCGGCCGCCGCTGCACGTGAGGGGAACGGGGTCGGCCATGAGTCGAACCAGTCGCCGATCTCCTTGGGAACGTTCGGATTCGGGCCGTCAGGACCGGCTTCGACGAGCACAAGTCCGCGCACCACTTCGGGGTGAGAGGCGGCGGTGAGCATCGCGGTATGGCCGCCGAGCGACTGGCCGACCAGGACCGGTCGCTCCAGCCCCAACTGCTCGGCAATGGCCACCACGTCGGCGACGTAGGCAGCGCGCGAGACATCTCCCGGATACCGCTCGCTGGCGCCGTGTCCACGCTGATCGACCGCGACCACGCGAAACCGTTCACGCAGGCGACTCGCCAGCACGTCCCATTCACCCGCGTGACCGGCCAGTCCGTGTAGCAGCACGAGCGGGTGGCCCGCCCCTCCCCAGTCACGACAGACCACCCGGACGCCGTCCCGCAGCACGAGCCGCTCGGACACACCCATCTCAACCCTCCCCGCAGACGTCATCCCGATCATGCCCCACGGGGTCTGGCCGCGCCCGACGAGGTGGTGTCCGCGCGGCACCCGGCAGCTTCCGGCTTCCGGCTTCCGGCACTCACGCGAGGAGCGGTGCGCGGACCTTTGCGCGCAGGTGCGCGGCGCGAGCGCGTACGTCCTCCGGGGTCAGCCAGCGCCGCCGCGCTTCGGTCGCGCCTCCATGGCCACGGCAGGCGCGGCAGAGTCCGCCAGGCAAGGCCTCCGGGCGGCCGGGTACGCCGCAGTCGGTGCACTCCATGATCGGCGCGCGAGCGGCCAGGGACAGATGTGCCGGAGCCAGCGCCGGGGCCGGGGCCGGGGCCGCTGGCAGTTCGGGTGGCATCCGGTCGATAAGGCGGCGACGGGTGAAGGCTCCGGGCGCGTGTACGCCCTCGGCGGGGAGCCCAGCCGTGAGGGCGTACGCGAGGGTGTCGGGCGTCGCCCCACGCGCCAGCCAGTCGGCGGCGAGGGGTTCCAGGGCTTCGCAGTCGGCGGCGGAGAGGGCCAGGCGCGGGTCCCTGCGGCCCAGTTGGGCGAGGGCGAAGTAGGCGGGGGACGGCTGGGAGGTGTGCTCTGCCTTAGGGAATTCCTCGGGCGATACGTCGTCGGCCGCGCCCCCGTCACCCTCTGACACTGCGGCGGCCTGCCCGGTCGGGACCACTGGGACGTCACCGTTGAGGTACCGGGCCCACCATTCGCCGGTACGTGCGGTACGGGACCAGTGAGTACGGGAGACCCAACGGGTCACGCCGTCGCCGGTGTCGGCGAGCTGACGTACGCGGCGCAGGTGCCCGGCGCTGGAGAGGGCGTTGAGGGCCGTACGGACGGCCTGCTGGCCGTAGAGCGGGAGCGCCTTGGCGAGGGTCTTGGCATCCATCGCGGCGCCTTCGGGGAGCCGGTCGACGAACGCGGCGATGTAGGCCTCGCGGGCGGGGAGATGGGCGAAGTCGCCGGGGCGGCTGGGCGGCTCGTCAAGCACGGAGCGTTTGCCGTAGCCGGGGTTGGCCATGGGGTGTGCGTGCGCGGGCAGGGCCGCGTTAGAGTTTTCGTAAGCCACGAGATCGCCTTTTCCGATCTTGAGGTGAGACCCCGGCGGGTGTTGTCAGCACCCGACCGGGGTTGTTTATTGCCGCGAACGCTAGACCGTCGCAACTGCCCGTGGCAAGCCGATCACGAAAAGTCATGCGCGCTGGTGAGTGCGGGAGTTGGCGGGGAGGAGGGGAGGTAACCCAACCTCCCATTCCCTGCAAAAGCGGCTCGGACCTCGACGCCCGAAGCTCGGGTCGCGAGCGCCGGGGCTCAGACGCGGGTCGCGTACGCGACGAACGCGGCCCAGGCGGGTGCGGGCACGGCGAACCGGGGGCTTTGGGCTCCGAGCTTCGAGTCTCGGACGTGGATGGTGTGCGGGCAGGCGGCAACTTCGAGGCACGCGCCGCCCTCAGTGCCGCTGTAGCTGGACTTCCGCCAGGCGTAGGCGACTTCGAGGCAGGCACTTCCCGAGTCGTCGCTGTAGCTGGACTTGAACCAAGCCAGTTCGGTGCTCACAGCTCCTCCGCCACCTTCCTGATGAACTGGGCAGACTCCGCAGCGTTGAGCGCCTGCATGCGGATCATGCCATAGCGTTGACCAAGGACACTCAGCTTGTCCCCATCACCGTAAAGGGCGCCCGTCTCCTGCCCGTCGACGAAGGCATAGCGCTCGTGTTCCGCCGTCTCCACCAGCACGATCGGCCCGCTGAGTGCAGCAGCAGGAGCCAGATCGAACGGTAGGACCTGAATCGACAGATGCCGCTGCCCGCCTGCCTCCAGTAGGTGACCAAGCTGTCGCTTCATCACGACCGGACCTCCTACGGCTGAGCGCAACGTCGCCTCGTGGATCACGTAGCTGAAGTGTGTCGGCGGCATGCTGGTCAGCTTCTCTTGCCGTTTGAGCCGGGCGGTGACTCGTTCCCCGACCGTTTCCTCATCCAGAGGAGGACACCTGTCGCTGATCAACGCCTGCATGTACTCCCTGGTCTGCAACAACCCCGGGATCAGCATGGGCTCGTACCACTGGATCGTGATCGCCTCGGCCTCAACCTGCACGTACTCCTGCGCACGCTCGGCAAACGGCTCCGGCTTCAGGTACTCCTGCGCGGCCGTGAGCTTCCCGCCCGCCCCGCACACCTGGTCCGCCACCTGCAACAACCGCAGCGTCGGCCGTCTCCGACCGTTCTCCATCGACTTGACGTACTCGTAGTCGTAGCTCGACTCGTCGGCCAGCGACTGCCGACTGACGCCCGACGCCTCGCGCCACAACTTGATCTGACTCCCGCAGTACCGCCAAGCAATCGGCGGCTGAGAGTTCGTCTCGGACACAGCGCCCACCTCCCCGGGGTCCACGCCGGGTACGCCACCCTCCGTACCCGCGCCGCTACTCCAGAGGCTACGCGCCAACCCTCAACGTGAGCTGGGTGAATGACGGAAACTCACACGCAAGGAACGAGGAACGAGCGCGCATGCCGATGACGCCGCCTGGAGGCTCCGCGTCCCTCAACCAGGAACGGGAAGTCGAGTGGCGCCTGTCGCGGCACGCGCGGAGCGTGGGGCTGGCCCGGGCGCTTCTCCGTGAGCAGGCCAGATCATGGAAGCTCTCGGACGAGGTGACCGATACGGCCGAATTCCTCCTCAGCGAACTACTGACGAACGCCTACCGCCACGGCGCGGTCCCGAAGGGCCGTGAGATCTGGGCGCGCTGCGCGTTGGAGGACGACCGCATCCGCATGGAGGTATCGGACGCGAACCTGACGCTCCCCGAGCCGCAGGAAGCGGCCCCGGACGACACGTCGGGCAGGGGCCTGGCCCTGGTCGCCGCACTCGCGGACGCCTGGGCCGCAGAACCCCGCGTTTGCGGCATCGGCAAGACGGTCTGGTTCGAGCTCCGCCTCAGACCAGACGGCGAGCCGTCGCCCACCGAGTCAGCTCGTGCCGGTTCGACAGCTGCAACTTCCGCAGGACCGCCGAGACATGCGACTCGACCGTCTTGACGGAGATATAGAGCTGCTTGGCGATCTCCTTGTACGCGTACCCGCGCGCGATCAGCCGCAGCACCTCGCGCTCGCGCTGGGTGAGGCGGTCCAAGTCCTCGTCCACGGGCGGAGCATCCGTCGAAGCGAAGGCGTCCAGCACGAACCCAGCAAGCCTCGGCGAGAACACCGCGTCGCCGTCCTGCACGCGGAAGATGGAGTCGACCAGGTCGATGCCGGTGATGGTCTTGGTGACATAGCCGCGCGCGCCGCCCCGGATGACACCGATGACATCTTCTGCCGCGTCGGACACCGACAGAGCCAGGAAGCGCACGGGGTCCTCGGCCGCCGACATCAGGGGGGCGCAGCGGCGCAGGACCTCGACGCCGCCGCCGCCCGGCAGGTGGACGTCGAGGAGGACGACTTCCGGCCTGGTCGCGGTGATGACGGTGACCGCCTGGTCCACGTCGGCCGCCTCGCCGACGACCTCGACACCGGTGCGTTCGGTCTCGCCGATCTCGGCCTGCACGCCGGTGCGGAACATCCGGTGGTCGTCGACCAGTACGACGCGTACCCGGCGCCCGGGCCCGCTCCCGGTCTCGTCCGCACCCGACTGGCCAGCTCCGCTCGCCTCAGTGTGCTCGCTCGCCCCGGTGTGCTCGGTCGCGTCGCTCATGTCGTCGCCGTCCTCTCCATCTCCAGCTCGACTTCCGTACCGCCGCCCTGCGGCGAGCGCAGCCGCGCCGTACCACCGTGCCGCTGCATCCGGCCGATGATCGATTCTCGTACGCCCATCCGGTCGGTGGGAACCGCGTCCAGGTCAAAGCCTGGTCCGCGGTCGCGGATGGATACGAAGACCGTGTTCCCCTCGACCTCAGCGAAGACCTGGACCGCGCCGCCCTCGCCACCGTACTTGGCGGCGTTCACCATGGCTTCCCGCGCGGCCTGCATCTGTGCGGTCAGCTTCTCGTCCAGAGGGCAGTCGCCGACGACCACGACCTCGATCGGGACGCCGTGCTTGTCCTCGACCTCGGCCGCGGAGCCGCGGACCGCGTCGGCGAGGGTTTCGGGCTCGTCCTCCTCGTCCTTGCCGGTGCCCTCCGGCTTGTAGAGCCAGGTGCGCAGGTCGCGTTCCTGGGCGCGGGCGAGGCGGCGGACTTCGTTCGCGTTGTCGGCGTTGCGCTGGATCAGGGTGAGGGTGTGCAGCACCGAGTCGTGGACATGGGCCGCGACTTCCGCACGCTCCTGGGCGCGGATGCGCATCAGGCGCTCCTCGGACAGGTCCTGTGTCATCCGGATGAGATACGGGCCTGCCAGCAGCGCGATGCCGACGAACACGGCGAGCGCGGCCTGCAGTACGGCACCCAGGTCTTCGGCCGAGCCCTGCACGATGAAGATGCTGGAGACACCCGCACCGACCAGCAGCACTCCGGCGGCGGACCGTGCGAGGCTCAGGGTCCTGCGGCGGCGGCCGACCTCGATCCAGCGGGCCCTGCGGGCATTGTCCGCCTGTCGCCAGACGAGAGCGACGCCCGCGCCGACCAGGACAGTGGGCCACAGGTAGGCCTGGGCGTGGCCGCCGACGTCGACGGAGCCGACGAAGACCATCGAGATGATGACCATCGCGAGGAGCGCGACGAACTGGCCCTTGTCGACCTTCCGGACCACCAGCTTGCGGCGGCCGTCGGGGCCCGTCTCGGTGGTGAGCGTGTGCTGGCGCTCGCCGCCGACACCGCCGACACCGAGCGGCACGAAGAACCAGAACGCGGCGTACAGCAGTGCGCCCAGGCCGTTCGCCATAAACAGTCCGACAAAGATGAGCCGCACCCAGATGACGGGCAGCCCGAGGTGTCCGGCGAGTCCGCGCGCGACCCCGCCGAGCCAGCGGCCGTCACCGCTGCGGTAGAGCTTGCGCAGCGGCTGCGGTTCTTCGGTCGGCACGGTGGCGGCTGCGGGCATGACACCGATATTCACACGGGTGCGGGGGCCAGGGCATCAGGGTCGACCCCCGAGACGTCCCGGATCTCTGTCGGCCTCCCTTGTGTCACGTCTCCTTAGGGTCGAAATCAGGGATGCACCAGGGTCGTCCCGCCTGCCGCACCCGGCCCGCGCCCGGCACCATGTACGTATGACGGATCAGCACGCCGCGGCCCCGGAGCCGCACGACGCCGAGCCACCGGGCCAGCCGGGAGGCGCGAGGCGGTCGGCCGCGCCCGGGCACGGGGGCGGCTGGGGTGACAGCTGGCGGAAGCCAGGCGAGCGGGGTACGGGTCGGGGCACGGACGCGGACACGGACTCCGACGCGCCGCCCGGTATCCACCTCAAGCTGCGCCGCGACCGGCGGCACAAAGTGCTGGGCGGTGTGTGCGCGGGGCTCGGGCGGCGCTGTGACATGGACCCGGTGATCTTCCGGATCGGGCTCGCGGTACTCGCGATCACCGGTGGGGTCGGCCTGGTCTTCTACGGCTTCGCCTGGCTCCTCATCCCCTACGAGGACACCGAGGAGAACGAGGCGCGGCGACTGCTCTCCGGCCGGGTCGACGGCCCAGCGGTCACCGCACTGCTGTTCGCCCTCGTCGGCTGCGGCCTCTTCCTCTCGATGCTGAACAACGGCGGAGTGCTCACCTTCGCCGCCGTACTGGCGCTGCTGCTCGCGGGGGCGGGCTACTGGTCAGAGCAGCGATCCACTAACGCCCCGGACCCGGTGACCGCGCAGACGGTCGCTGACGCCCCGCCGGAGGCACAGGCCCCACCCGTCTCCGCCGCCCCCTCCTGGTGGCGGGGCCCCATAGTCAAGGACGGCACCTACGACGGGTACACCGGCTATTTCTGGGGTCCCCCCGAACTGGCCGGAACCGAGATCCGGTACGAGCCCAGGCCCCCGTGGGCACCGCCCGGGCACTACTCCCCCGCGCCGCGCCGTCCCGCGGCCCCGGCCAAGCCGCCGGGGCCGCGCTGGATCGGCGGCTGGACGTTCCTGCTCGCGCTCGTCGCGGGCGGCATCGGCACCAGCCTGGCCTGGGGCAACAACTGGCGCGAGGCCTCACTCGGCACCAGCCTGCAGACCGGCCTCGCCTGCGCCCTGGTCGTCTTCGGCCTGGGCATCGCGGTGAGCGCCCTGTTCGGCCGTACGGGCGTGGGGTCGATGATCCTCGGGGTGATCACCGCGGGCCTGCTGGCCGGGGCCTCGGCCCTCCCGGCCAACATCAGTACGGAGTGGATGCGGACGGACTGGACACCCGCCGCGATAGCCGACGTACGGCCGAACTACGAGCTCGGCACCGGCATCGGCACCCTCGACCTGAGCGGGATCGAGCTGGCCGAGGACCAAACCCTGCAAACCGGTGCCGATGTGGGCGCGGGCCGCGTCAAGGTCATCGTCCCGCACAACGTGACCGTGCAGCTGAACGCCGAGGTCGGCATCGGAGACATCCAGCTGCCCAGTGAGACGCGGGAGGACGTGGACATCCAGGCCGATCAGAAAAGGGAGGTGACGCTCCGGCCACCGGAGCCCCAGGGCGGCGGAAACGACGGCGGGAAGAGCACTGAGAAGGGCGGCACCCTTGCCCTGGACATCGAACTCGGCATCGGACAGGTGGAGGTGACCCGTGCTACGCCATGAGCTACAGCCGGGCAAGCTGGTCGCGGGGCTCACGCTGTTGGCCGCGGGGGTCCTGTACGCGGGCGACGCGGCCGACGCTTGGAGCGTCCCGTGGTACGCGGTGATACCGATCGTCGTCGGGGGACTGGTCCTCGCGGCCGTGGTGGCGGCCGCGAACTACGGCATCCGGCGCCGTCGGCGCTCCCGCAGCATCGCGTCCAAGGAGAACATCGACGCCCCGGCGAGCAGCAACGGCAGCCAGGCCATGAGATAGGCGAGGTCGTTGCCGTAGTAGTACGGCTCGACGGCCCAGCTCACGGTCAGCCACAGGCTCAGCGAGATCAGTACGCCACCGAGCGCGGCGATCCTGGCCAGCAGGCCGATCAGGGTCCCGATGCCGACGGCCAGCTCGCCGAAGGCGATGGCGTAGCCGAAGCCGACGGGACTCTTCAGGGCGAGGTCGACCAGTGCGGGGATCGCCGAGTTGTCCCGTACGCCGTTCATCATCTCGCCGATCGACCCCACGCCGGTCGCGGACATGAAGGCGGAGTCGGTCAGCTTGTCCAGTCCCGCATAGATGAAGGTGACGCCGAGGAAGACGCGCAGCGGCAGCAGCGCGTAGCGGGACGCTGCCTCTCGCCAGCCATCGCCGCCCGAGTGGCCGCCGCCCCCGCCACCCCAGGTGTCGTACCGGTCGGTCCGCATACCGTGCGCCATCGAGCCCGCCGCCTCTCGGTTGATCCCTCACCAGGACCATACGTACGCCTAGAAGACCGCGCTCACCAGACCTGCGGCGGATTCCGCCGAGCGGCGGACCTTCGTCCGCCTCACGCACGGGTCTTCTCCACCGATCACACCCGTGCCATGGTTCCCCCCTGAGCACCCGGCAGAGCCGTCAGGAAGTGGAGGTACCCGAGGTGGCGCAGGACTGGACGCCCATCTATCTCGCGCACCGCAAGACGTACGCCGCCTTCCTCACGGCCACCGACGCCGAAGCGCGGGTGTGCTGGCACCGGTGGCGCGGCGACTACACCGACAAGGAGTGGGCACTCACCGAGACCGACGCGGCGTACACGCGGACGCAGTCCGAGTTCAACATGATCGACCTCGAAGGGCTTGGGCCCATAGAAGAGGCCAGAGCGCTCATCACCTGCATCCGCTCCATGCACACCGAGGACACTGAACCGGATGGCGTCTGGGAGCGCTACACACAGCTGCGCACGGCGTTCGTCGAAGCCGCCCGCCAGCATCTCGCGGACCACCCGTAGCCGACGCGGCCAAGGGCGCCTCGCGTACCCGACAGAAGATGTCTGGTACGCGCGCCAGACTGGACGTATGTCCTCCAACTGGGAAGCATTCGCCGCCGCGGAACCAGCTCTCGCCAAGACGGTCGAGGATCGCTTCGGCGCGTTCACCCACCACGTCCTCGCCACCCTCCGCAAGGACGGCTCACCGCGCACGACCGGCCTGGAAGTCCGCTTCCTCGCGGGCGAGTTGTGGCTCGGCATGATGCCGAACTCGCTCAAGGCCCTCGACCTGCGCCGCGACCCGCGCTTCGCCCTCCAGGCCAACCCCGGTCCCGGCACCGAGATGGGCGGCGGCGATGTCCGCGTGAGCGGCCGTGCGGTCGAGGTCCATGACCCGGAGGTGATCGCCCGCTATGTGGGCGATGACGGGCCACAGGAGCCGTTCCACCTGTTTAGGGCCGAGCTGACCGAGGTGGTCAGGACGTCCGTCGACGGCGACCAGCTCGCCATCCAGACCTGGCAGCCGGGGCGGAGGCTGCGCACGGTACACCGGCAGTAGCCCGCAGTCCGCGCGTGCCCACGCATCCGTCAACGGCCGTCAGCGGCGGCGGTTCATCGCGGTCAGGTCGATGTCGACAGGGAACGGCAGAGACACCTTGAGCCGGTCGTGGTAAATGCCGGTGGGCGCGTACGACTTGAGGGCCGGGTCTAGCTCGAAAACATAGACGACGGGTAGACCCTCGTTCTCCTCGACCCGCCAGTAGTACGGCACGCCTGCCTTGGCGTACTTCCGGGGCTTGACCTCACGGTCACGCTCGACGGAGTCCTTGGAGACGACCTCAACCGCGAGGATGACGTCCTCCGGCTTAAACCAGGTCTGCAGGGGACCGGTGTCCGCACCGACCGGGACGACGAGGATGTCGGGCTCGGGCCGATTCCGCTTGTCCAGCTTGATGGTCATCTCTCGGATGGCTTCGAGGTCGTCGGGCGCCTGTTCGAGTAGCGCGTTCTCCAGTAGCCGCATGGTGCGCGTGTGAAACCGGGTCTGCGGACTCACTAGGACGAGGCTCCCGTCGATCAGCTCCGTGTGCGGGGGAAGGTTCGGAAGCCAGTCGAGATCGTCCGCCGTCCAGCCGCCCTCAGGGGGGCGTGCCCAGACATGATCAGCGTCCAGTCCGTAATCACGCGCGGCGCTCATGATTGCTCCCATGCGACGGAGTCTCGCCTCTCAGGCCAGCGTACCCAGCGGATACGCCACTGCCGCCGCCCAAACGAATGAGCGACGGCAGTGGCGTTGACCCGCTAGGGGTCTAGGTGGAGGTCACTCCCACTCGATGGTCCCCGGGGGCTTGCTGGTCACGTCCAGCACCACACGGTTCACATCCGCGACCTCGTTCGTGATCCGCGTCGAGATCTTCGCCAGCACGTCGTACGGCATCCGCGTCCAGTCCGCCGTCATCGCGTCCTCGGACGAGACCGGCCGCAGCACGATCGGGTGGCCGTACGTACGGCCGTCGCCCTGGACACCTACCGAGCGGACGTCCGCGAGCAGCACCACGGGGCACTGCCAGATCTCGCGGTCGAGCCCGGCCGCGGTGAGCTCCTCGCGGGCGATGGCGTCGGCCTCGCGCAGCAGGTCGAGGCGCTCGCGCGTGACGTCGCCGACGATGCGGATGCCGAGGCCGGGGCCCGGGAAGGGCTGGCGCTGGACGATCTCGTCCGGCAGGCCGAGCTCCTGGCCGACCATCCGGACCTCGTCCTTGAACAGCTTGCGCAGCGGCTCGACGAGCTCGAACTCAAGGTCGTCGGGGAGGCCGCCCACGTTGTGGTGGGACTTGATGTTGGCCGTGCCGGTGCCGCCGCCGGACTCGACGACGTCCGGGTAGAGGGTGCCCTGCACCAGGAAGGAGACCGACTCGCCGCCCGCCGCCTCGGCGACGATCTCGGCCTGGGCCTGCTCGAAGACCCGGATGAACTCCCGGCCGATGATCTTCCGCTTCTCCTCGGGGTCCGAGACGCCCGCCAGCGCGTCCAGGAAGCGCTGCTCGGCGTCCACGACCTTGAGCTGGACACCCGTCGCGGCGACGAAGTCCTTCTCGACCTGCTCGGTCTCGCCCTTACGCATCAGCCCGTGGTCGACGTACACGCAGGTCAGCTGCGAGCCGATGGCCTTCTGCACGAGGGCGGCGGCGACCGCGGAGTCCACGCCGCCGGACAGCCCGCAGATGGCGCGCCTGGAGCCGACCTGCTCGCGGATGAGCGCGACCTGCTCCTCCACCACGTTGGTGGTGGTCCAGGAGGGGGTGAGGCCCGCGCCGCGGTACAGGAAGTGCTCGAGTACCTGCTGGCCGTGCGTGGAGTGCATCACCTCGGGGTGGTACTGCACGCCGTACAGCTTCTTCTCGTCGTTCTCGAAGGCGGCGACCGGCACGACGTCCGTGGACGCGGTGACCGTGAAGCCCTCGGGGGCGGCGGAGCAGGCGTCGCCGTGCGACATCCAGACAGGCTGCTCGTCCGGGGTGCCCTCGAAGAGGGTCGAGCCGGACTTGGAGACGTGCAGGGGGGTACGTCCGTACTCCCGCGCGCCCGTGTTGTCGACGGTGCCGCCGAGCGTGGTGGCCATGAGCTGGAAGCCGTAGCACATGCCGAAGACGGGGACCCCGGCCTCGAAGAGTGCGCGGTCCAGGCGCGGGGCGCTCTCCGCGTATACGGAGGAGGGGCCTCCGGAGAGGATGATCGCGGCGGGGTTCTTGGCGAGCATCTCGGCGACCGGCATGGTGCTCGGCACGATCTCGCTGTAGACCCGGGCCTCACGCACGCGTCGGGCGATGAGCTGGGCGTACTGTGCGCCGAAGTCGACGACCAGCACGGTGTCGGGGGCGGCAGCTGGGGAACCTGATGACACTGCTGGCACTGCGTGGCCTTCCGGCGGTGGATGAGGGAGGAGGGGGTCTCTCTTGTCGATTCTAACGGGGCGTGGGAGTGGTCCCTCGTCTCACCATCCGAACCTTCGGCCTCTCCCGTTGACCGGCCCGGCGCAGGTGGGGGCATACTGTCCCCGTGACCAAGCACCTGCGCCGCGAGATCTTCGCGTTTACCTATGGCAACCGGCCCACCGGCTGCCATGGTCGTGCTGCTTGATCCACTGACAAGCGACTTCCCAGGCGCCCCGGGCCGACAAGGCCCGGGGCGCCTGTCGTTTCCCTCCCGGGTCTGGCCGCTCCGGGGCATCCACCGGACCCACCACGCAGGAGGAGCCCCACCATGACCGCGACGAAGACCCACACCAGCACCCGCACCACCGCCACCGCCACCGAGCAGACGGGCGCCCGCACCGAGGACGCCGCGTCCCTGATCACCGACGCCCGCGACCGCATCGACGCGCTCGACGACCGGATCATCGGTCTCGTCCAGGAACGGATGGCCGTCTCGGCGGTGATCCAGCAGTCCAGGATCGCGTCCGGCGGCCGACGTGTGAACCTCTCCCGCGAGATGGACGTCCTCAGCCACTACAGCGACGCACTCGGCAAGCCGGGCACCGCACTCGCGATGACCCTGCTCGAACTCTGCCGCGGCCGCGTCTGAGCCCTGAGGTATAGGGCTCAGGGCGTACGGCTCGGGCGTACGGCTTGCGGCGTGCGACTTGGGGCGTACGGACCTCCCCCGCACCCACGTTCGCCCCCTTCTCACCCGTACGGCACCGTGACCGCGCGCCAAGGGGCTTCGTTGGTCCGGGTGTCCGTGTCATCCAGGGGCGGGCCCGAAAGAACCACGCGTGGCTTCGCTGGGGCGATGAGACGTGCGGCCCGAGCTCATGGCTCGTACCGAACGTCGTGGGACCTCGCTCCAGAGCGTGACCGGACGGCAGGGGACAGCAGCCCGGTCACCTTGAGAAAGACGGTCGGTTCCGGGGACGCCCGGGGCCGACCGGCGGTCACATTCCCAAGACCTCCCAGGACTGGCACAGTCCGGCCAAGGCTGGCTGAAACGGTTGCGCAGTCCGCGGATCGTCCAGCACGATGCCCAAGAGAGACCTGCCATGGGTCGAAACCACCGACGCGCCCCCAGCGCGCCGGGGCGGCGCCGACCAGCGACCCACCACACCAGCGGCGCTCCCCCTCCCCCCTCCAGCGCCGCTTCGCAGCACCGACGCTGCCCTGACGTCGGTGCGCAGCGAAGGGCCCCGCGATCCACTCGCGGGGCCCTTCGCTCGCTCTACGCACCCAGGTCGGCCTGAACAACCAGAGCAACCAGAATGATCAGCCCGCGACCTTCTCCAGCTTGGCCATCTGCGCCTCAACGATCGCGGCGGGCGTCTCGGTCTTCCCCTTGCCCGTCACGTTCATGCTCGAGAAGACCACCAGCGTCGAGCCGCTGCGTACAACGGTGAACGACCTGGGCACCTCCTCGCCATCGTTGTCCTCGATGAGGTGGTACGCGAGGGACTCGTCCCCCAGCTTGGGGTCGGGCTGGGTCTTCACGCCGACGAACGCGCCCTCCGCCTGGTCGAACTTCTCGCACTTGTCCAGCGAAGTGCGCAGCCCGTCAAGCCCCTTCTTGGCGTCGGCCTGCTCCTGCGCGAGCAGCGCGACGAAGTTGAAGGCGGTGAGCTTCTTGTCGCCGAAGGTCCGTGCGATCCTCGCCTTCGGCTTCGTTCCCGTGGAGAACATCACCATGTCGGCCAGCGGCTGACAGGCGTCGTCGCTCGCGGGAACGGACTTCGTGGGCCACTCCTCGTCGGGCATGTCCTCTACCTCGTAGCCCTTGACGTCACCCGCGCCGATGATGGCCTGCTTCAACTGAGCGGCGCTCAGCACCTTCGCCGGCGGCGAGTCGTCCCCTCCCTCGCCGTTACTACCACCACACGCGGCAGTGAGTCCCAGCGCGGCAACGACAGATGCGGCCAACACGGCACGCGAAACAGCTGACTTCAACGCTTCACACCCTCAAGGTCCGGGCGCACTCCCCGTGCGCCGCATCTCATCCAAGGCCGCGACCAACCCACTTGGCCAGTGACACCAGATAACGATCAAGCTCTCGCGGCGGCGCGGTCACACACGCAGCCGAGAGGCGTGCGCGTACGCACACACGTACACGTACGCCTCTCAACTCAGCCGAATCAGCCCGCGACCTTCTCCAGCTTGGCGAGCTGCGCCTTGATGATCGCGTCCGGCACCTTCAGGTTCTCGACGTCGAGCATGTCCATCGCGCGGAAGCCGACCACGGTCGAGCCACTGCGCACGACGGTGTAGGACGTCCCCATCTTGTCGCCCTCGATGTCACCGACCATCTGGAACGAGACCGACTCGTCGCCCAGCTTGGGGTCCGGCAGCGCCTTCACATCGGAGTACTGGTACTCGACGTGCTCGTACTTGGTGCAGTCCTCGGTCGCCGTGCGCAGATCGCCGATGACCTTCTCGGCGTCGGACTGCTTGTACGCCATCAGCGCGACCGTGTTGGCCGTGGTGTTCATCAGGCCGTCAGGAAGCAGCGTCCGCCCGACGCGCGCATCGGCCCCGGGCCGCGTGGCGAAGAAGAACAGGTTCGCCAGCGGCTGGCACTTCTTGTCCGACGCCGGAATGAAGATCACCGGCATCTCGTCCTTCGGCGTCTTGACGACCTTGCTGAAGCCCTTCACGTCCCCCTTGGCGAGGGCAGCCTCCTCCAGCTCATCAGCGCTCAGCGCTTCCGCCTGGGGCTGAGGCTTGGGCTTCGCCGCCTCAGTCGTCTTCTCCGCCGAGGGCTTGTCCTTGCCCTCGCTACCACTGTCACTACCACCGCACGCCGCGGTGAACCCGAGCGCGGCCACCACGGATGCGGCCATGACAACGCGCGACACAGATACCTTCAACGTTCCCACTCTCCTGCTTGCCCCTCGGCTAACCCAAGGGCCCAGCCAAGAGAAAAGCAGATCCCACCCTCCTGACCAGCGATTTCACGTAACGATCAGGGTTCGTCGGAAGGTTGCCCCGCGATGATCACAACCGCACAACAGATGAATCGCGGACGCATCAACACCCCAGAGGCGCCAGCCACAGCCGGAGCCCCCCCCTCTTCCACCCCATTGCACCGTGGTGCAAAATCCGAGGTGGCGAGGAGGAACCAGAACATGCGCAGGGCGCGAAAGCGAAATAAGGGGATCAAGGCGCACAGACCGCCCTCCCCCACCCAGCAGCCCTCTACCCTCCATCACGCCACCTCACCCCCCGCACACCCCTCGCACCACCCCCAGCACCACCTGCGCACCCGCCTGAAGCGCCACCTCTGGGGGCCCGCGGAGTACACCGGCAGCCCACCCCGCTGGCTGTCCAGGGAAGGCGTCGTGGTGTCCGCACTGTCTACAGCCGCGATCATCACAGCCGGGGCCGCCGGAGCGCTCACGGGCACCCCTGTGCTGTTCTCGGGAATGATCGGCGTACTTCTCACCCTCAGCCTCGCGATCTACCTGATCACCACCAGGGCGGGCCACCTGCTGGTAGCCGCGGTCACCATCCTGGGCGTCACCCTCGCACTACAGTCACCAGAGGTGGCAGCCGAAGCGGTACTGGCCAACCGGGGCGAACCCCAGACGGCCACGGTCACTTCGATCGCATTCGGCACGGCAGCACACTGCTCGGTGGCGGCCCAGGACGGCAGAATCGTCCGGACCACCATCACCCGCGGCTGCAGCCAGACCACCCGGCCCGGAGACGCCATCGGCATCATCTCCGACCCCAAGGGCCACCTACGCCCAAGAGGCGCGGGCTTCTCCGAATCCCTGAACCGCTCCCTCGCCAAAACCACCGGCCTGGCCCTGGCCCTAGCCTCCCTCTGCTACCTCACGGTCATCCGCTCCTACCGCCTCCCACGCCCACGCCCGCCCCGCTAAGCGGGCTCGGACCTTGAGCCTGCCGCACCGGCTAACTCCCCGTCGTAGCTAGGCATCCGACTGATGCGCTCGCTGCGGCCGACAGCCCCGTCGGCGACTACCTCACGTACTGACTGAACAACGTCGCCGTCCACCAGTTGCGCTAGAACACGCACACCCGCTACACCGACTATGTCCGCCTCCACCTCGTCCCCGGCCTTGGCAAGAAGAAGCTCGCGCGGCTCACCGCACGCGACGTACACGCCTTCCTCGACGAGCTCCGCACCACCTACCAGTGCTGCACGCTTCCGGCTCCTCGTGGCAACTGAGGCCCGCCAGTTCCTTCAGGCAGCCAGCGGTGACCGGCTACACGCGCTATACGAACTCGCCCTGCGCACCGGACTCCGCAAGGGCGAACTCCTCGGCCTGCGCTGGGAAGACCGCGACCTCGACGGCGGCACCGCCACCATCCATCGCTCGCTCCAGCGGACCCGCAGCCAGGGTCTGACTGTCTTGAACACCAAGACCCTGGCCTCCGAGCGCCGCATCGCCCTCCCCACCGAGTGCCTCAGCTCCCTCAAGATCCATCAGGAACGGCAGCAGGAAGAGCGCCAGGCGGCCGGAACGGGCTAGACGGACAACGGGCTCGTCTTCACCACCTCGAAGGGCAGGCCGCTCGACCCCACCAACCTCACCCGCCGCTTCCGCCGCCTCCTCCACAGCGCAGGGCTCCGGGCGATCCGCTTCCACGCCCTCCGCCACTCGACTGCCACCCTGCTCCTGGAACAGGGCGTCGATCTCGTCGTCATCAAAGAACTCCTCGGCCACGCCCACATCGGCGTCACCGCCGGCGTCTACGCGCACGTACGCCTCCGCTTCCAACGCCAGGCCATCGACACCCTCGGCAGCATTCTCGGCCCGACCGACACCCCGGACGATCCGCCCACTGCAGCCGTCGTCCGCTGACGTTGCCGTCACCGTTGCCGTCAAAAGGCTGAAGAGCCCCACCGAAATAGGAATTCGGTGGGGCTCTTCAGTCGCATGCGGGCCTGACCTCGATATCAAAGATCAGTTATCGAGATTCACCTTCACTGACGGGGCGCAACACAGACCGCAAGCGGTCAATCGCAGCCTGGGCCTCAGATCTCTCCTCAGCATCAACCCAGCTTCGCCAGAACCAACCGTCTGCGGGCAATGCCACTTCCAGCGCTTGGACAGCAGATGACGCCAGGGCCTGCGCGATTGGTTTCGCTAGCCATTCTGTGATTCCCGGATATTCCTCGTTCCAAGCCAGAGAGTGCCCAGCAGGGATATTTGCCGCAACCACCGCCGCAGCAGCCATCACCTCCTCTGGCAGTACCGAGGAAGAGGAGCTCCCACCCCCCTCAACAGCGGAACGGAACGTGCTCTGCACGACCGCTAGCCGCTGCGGAGCCGACTGTTCTTCCAGCTCATCGAGGAAGTCCTCAGCTGTGTCGCTGTCGAACGGACCTGAACCCCAGGTTCCCATCACTAACTCCAGTTAGAGGCTTACGGTAGGTACCCGCCGCTAGGAACTTCGATTTCTGGGTCTCTTCGGTTAAGGAGAGTTCCACCTCTCGCCTTAACGCCCTCCATCATAGTCTGCTCCATACGACGGATAGCCGTCTTGCTTGTACCAGCAGGCAGAGTGAAGTAGGTGACATTAACTACGTCATCCGACGTGTATCCAGCCTTGCGGACCGCATGCTTGGATCGCATCGACTTGTTCACTCGTTCTCTAATACTTGACGTTGAGCTTCCTACGTACTTCGTTCCGTCATTGAGATGAATGGTGTAGATGCCTGGCCCGGTAGGCACATCGAATTTCGTACCCGGCCCGCAATTTGAGTTGTGCACGAGGACCGGCGTCTCGCCTGCCAGCACATAGTACGTGTGGACGCCCTCAATGGTGAGGTTGTAGGTGCGCTGATCGTCTTTGTATTGGCGCGTGGCGGTCACGGTGACGGTGTGGCCGTCGTCCGTGCGAAGGGTCATGCCGGGTTGGAGGTCTCCGGCTTCGATCCAGTCCTGTTCGGAGACTGCCCAGAAGGGGTGTTCGTGGGTGGCGACGAGGGATTCCGGCCCGTCGGGTGTGGTGATGGTGAGATCAGTGAAGTACTTGTCGTCGTTGGTGACGATGGTGGCGGTGACGTCGCGTTCGCTGGTCTCGCCCGTTTCGGGGTCAGTGGCCAGGACTGTGTCGCCGAGTTCGATGTCCTCGATGTTCTTGGTGGTGCCATCGGCCAGGAGGACGTCGGTTCCGGCGAGGAAGCACATGCAGCCGCCGGACTTCTTCCCCTTCTTCGCTTTATCTGCCCCCTTTCCTAGCTTGAGGGCTTTCGCGCCCTTGGCGGGGGTCGGCAGGTCCAGTGCCGCCCATCCGCAATCTGACAAGTCCCCTTCGCCGAAGCACCCCTTCCACGCCTCGGTGTCCACCACGAATGGCTTGACGTGCTTGTTCAGCAAATCAAAGAGATCCGGGGTCGGTTCGTAGTAAGTCATCTTCGAATCGAGATGCCTGTCTACGCTTGGGCCGTAGCCAGACTGCGAGCAGCCCCCGCCACACCTATATTGCTTGCGCGCCTCTGCGCCAGCCGCCTGCGTAGCTGCCGCCTGCGCGCGGTTAGCGGCTCTAATTATCGCCGTAGTTGCCTGCATTTTGACTACAGCTTTGCTGTAGCCGGGTTCGTTGCCGCCGTGGGCCCTGCCCTTACTGGAGCGGGCGCCGCTGGAGTCGGTGACAACACCGCTGCCGCAGCCCTCCATGGCGCCGCCGCGTCCGCCGCAAGCGAGGCCGAGGCCGGTGGGATCGGTGTAGGTGAGGGGGTTCTGGGCGGCGTAGGTGTAGCCGTTGAGGGTTTGGGAGTGGTCGAGCTCGAGGAGGGGGTCGACGGAGAGGAAGCGGGCGGTGGTGGGGTCGTACTCGCGGGCGCCGAGGTGGGTCAGGCCGGTGCTGGCCGTGTCGTCGGTGCCGCCGATGAAGCCCTTGGTACCGGGCCAGGCCTCCGGGGTCTCGCCTCGGGGGGCGCCGAAGGGGAGGGTGCGGCGTTGGGTGAGGGCCAGGTCGGTGGCCGTGATGGCGAGTTGGCCGGTGCCGTTGGGGTCGGCGGTCGTGAAGCTGACCGTGCCGTCGTCGGCCTTGATGGCCTGGTGGCCGCCGCCTAGCGGGGTGTAGCGGGTGGCCTTGGCCTTCGTGGCGCCCTTGGGTAGGACGACCTCGGTGTGGCCGAGGTAGAGGGTCGTTTCGGTGGGGGTACGGCCGATGAGGCGGTTGCCTTCAGCGTCGTACAGGTACTCGGTGATCTTGTCCGGCTTGCTCTCGACCGGCTGCGTGGCCTTGGCGAGGTGGCCTTCGGCGTCCCAGGCCAGGGTCTGGGTGGTGCCGTTCAGGGTGCGAGCGGTCGTGTTGCCCGCCTTGTCGTAGGTGTAGGAGTCGCGGGTGCTGGTGCCGCCGGGGAGCTGGCTGGTGACCGAGGTCAGGGTGTGCGGCTGGGCCTGGCCGGAGCCTGGGTAGGCGTAGGTGCGCCGGACGTTCTTGGTGGTGTCGCCGCTGGTGTCGTGGAGGGTTTCGGTGAGGCGGTTGCCGACCTTGTCGTAGGTGTAGGAGTGGTGGTATGGGGCTGGGCCGTCGATGGTTGCGGTGCTACCGGTGGCTGCGCAGGTCTTGCTCCCCTGGGTCCAGGCTTCACTCAGGCGGCGCAGATGGTCGTAGGTGAAGCACTGAGTGTCGGTACCGCTACGAGACACGTCCGACGCGGACAGGATGTTGCCCACCTGGTCGTAGCCGTAGGTCGCGTACTGGTCGACACCTGCCTGGTCCTGGCGGTCGACCCGGGCGGTCTTCAGACGCTGGGTGCCCCACTCGTAGGTGTTAGTGGCCCAGGTCTTCTTCCCGTCGGTGGCACCCAGTTCGTACTGAAGCGGCTTGCCGGTCAGCGAGTGGGTCACGTCCGCGCGGATACCGCCGCCGAACACGGCGGTCGGGCGCAGAGTCTCGTCTTCGTAGGAGTAGTTGTAGCTGCCGCCCGGCAGAGACCCGGCCGCCGAGTAGGAGACCGCGCCTACCAGGCCGGAGGTCCGGTAGGCGGTGCCGGTCTGGTACGTGCCCGCCAGGGCGCCTTCGGCCTCGGGGATCACCACCGCGGTCTTGACCGGCCGGTACAGGCGGTCGTACTGGGTGACCTTTGAGGTGTAGGCGTTGCCGCCGTCGTAGCGGGTGGCCTCGGCGAGCTGGCCCTTGGCGCCGGTGATCGTGTCATACACCCACTTCGCCCGCAGGGGGCCCGTCTTGCTGTCCCTACGAAGCTCGGTCTGACGGCCCAGGTCGTCGTAGACGCTGGCCAGGGTGATGCCGCGGGCGTCAGTGGTGGTGAGGACCTGGCTGCGGTCGTCGTAGGTGCTGGTGGTGGTGCCCTTGTCCGGGTCGGTGGCCTTGGTCTGCCGTCCGAGTTGGTCGTAGGCGTAGGTCCAGGCGCTGCCCTCCTGATCGGTGACCTTGGCCAGCTCGCCGCGCGGCGTGTAGGCGCGCTTGACGGTGTCGAAGGCGGCGGTCACGTTACGGGAGTGGTGCTGGCGGACCTCGGTGGTCTGGCCCCGGGCGTCGACCAGGGTGGTGGTGGCGATGCCGCCCTCGGGCGGGATGACGGTAGTGCGGTCCCCGCCGTGGACGGTCCTGGTGACGCCGAGTACGGTGCCGCCGTCGCCGTTTCCGGCGATCAGCTTCTCCTCCACCGGGCGGCCGAGGCCGTCGTAGCTGGTGCGGGTCTGGGACTCCACACTCAGCGCGTCAGCTGGCGTGAACAGGCTCCGGCTGGGTGCGCCCTGGGTGTAGTACGGGGCGAACGTCTTGGTGACCTGGCCGCGCTCGTCGTAGAAGACGTCGGTCAGGAGACGGCCGCCGTCCGGCCCCGGGCTCTGGCTCTGGCGCTCGCGCAGGAACCCGTCATAGAGGGTGTAGGAGGCGAGCTGGCCGCCGGTGTTGTTCAGTGTCTGGGTACGGACGCTGACCGGTTCACCCTCGTTGACGTAGTACGTGAACTGGTAGCTGGGGGTCTGGCTGGTGCGGCGGTCGGCCAGCCACACCTTGTCCGAGCGTCCCAGCGCGTCATAGGTGAACGTGGTCCGCTTGCTGTTGCTGTCGACCGTCACGGTGGGCTGGCCGCGCAGCGGGTCCAGTTCGGTGACCGTGGTCTGGGCCGTTGTGCTGTCGCCTGCCTTGGCGGGCGGGGTGGCCTCGGTGAGCTCGGTGGGGAAGCCGGTCTTTGGGCTGTAGGCGGTGGTCGCCGTGCGGCCGTCGGTGCGGGCGGTGCGGACCGGCGTGCCGGTGTTCGTGGCCGTGACGTTCGCCGTCAGGTCGGTGGTGGTCAGCGTCCGGCCGTAGCCGTCGAAGGTGGCGCCGGACTCCAGGTAGGTGCCAGTGGTCCCGTCATGCTTCTTCAACGTCGCGGCCGCGGTGGCGTCGCCCTTGGTCGGGGCGACGTTGTAGGCGGCGCCGTCATAGGCGGTGCGGACGTCGGACAGGACGTGCTTGGACCGGTCGGGGGTGACGGAGCACCGGACAGCGACGGTCTCCACCCGTGAGGGCAGGGTGAGGATGTTCTTGGTGGTGTTGGTGGCGTAGGTGGTGCGGGTGCACCGATTGTCGGCGGAGGTGGTGTTGTCGGCGAAGTCGTCGACCTGGATGACGCGGCCCGCGACCGTGTCGTACTTCGTCGAGGTGGAGGTGACCCGCCAGTTGGTGCCCGCGCCGTTGTCCAGGGAGGTCCAGGACTTGGAGTGGGAGGTGCCGGTGAGGTTCGCGGTGAGAGTGCCCCAGTCGCGGACCTTCTTGCCGGTCTCGTGGTACCAGGGGCGGCTGACCGTCTTGCCCAGGACCTTGCCGTCGGGCTTGTCGAAGGACACGGTCCGGTACGTGAATCCGGCCGCCGACTCGTGGTCGGTGATCGGGTCTCCCTCGGCGGCATCCAGTGAGACGGTCACGGTCTTGGTGCCGCCGCTGGTGTCCTTGCGGTCGCCGTGCATGCCGCGCAGGAAGTAGGAGTCCTGCTGCGACTTGAGGGCGGTCGCGCCGCCCTGGCCGCCCGTCTTGACGCGGACGTGGCCGTAGCCGCGCCACTGGGACCAGGTCTTGAACTTCTCCTTGGTTAGGCCGTCGTCATCGTCGTAGTGCCAGGCGGCGCCGCCCTTGTACTCGTAGACAGTCTTGTTGTCCGGGGCGCCGCCGGTGCGGTCGGTGGTGACCGTGGAGGTGACGACGTACTTGTTGAACCACTGCCTCTCCTTGTCCGCGGTGTCCGAACCGCCGATGTACTGCGGGAAGCAGCGAGTGGTGTTCGACTCCGGGGCCGGCAGGGCGTCCCAGGTACAGGCCGGGGGCGAGTAGTTGACGTCGACCTGGCCACCGGACTCGTCCGCGATGGTGGACAGGCGGGCCTTGATGAACGGGGCGTAGCCGTCGCCGGTCTTGTCCAGGCGGTTGGCGAGCTGGGTGTAGGCGAAGGTGGTCTTCGGCAGGGTCACCGTAGGTTCGGCGGTGTGGCCGGTGCGCTGCACCGAGTCCAGCAGCAGCTGGTAGTCGATGTCGGCCTGGCCCCAGCGGTGGCCGAGCTTGAAGGAGTCGACCTTCGCGTACGTGTCACCGTCTCGGACCTGAGTGGTGACGCCCGTGAGGCGCTTACTCGTGAAGAACACCGGGGACATCCGGCCCTGGTCGCAGTCCTCGGTCGCCTTGCAGTTCAGGTCCCAGGGAGTGTCGTACCAGTAGAACGCGTCGTTCTCGATGGATGTGCAGTCGGTGCTGGCGTTGGGCAGGCAGCGCTCGGCAGTGGTGAAGTCGACCTTGGCCAGCGGCTTGGTGCCGTACATGGACGAGGACTTCAGGCCGTACTCGATACGATCCAGGGAACCTCCGCGGGTGTAGCGGGTGTTGTCCTTGGCCTCCAGGTTGCGGCCGTAGGAGTTCTTCTCCTGGTCGTAGTAGTAGGCCACCGCGTTGGCGCGGGGGTCGACCACGTAGTCCAGGTTCCAGCGCCAGGCCTGCTGGCACCAGGAGTCCTTGAAGCCTGAAGTGGCGTGGCAGGGCTCGCCGGAGTTGTTGCCGAAGACCGGGACGGCCCAGGTGGAGTTAGTGGTCGCCTTGCCGTCGGCCCAGCCGGGCAGGCGGTTGTAGCCGAAGTAGTAGCGCACGCCGTTCGGGTCGGTGAGGCGCCAGTACTCGCCGTTGTTGTCGCCGTTGCCGCGGTTGGTGGACTTCAGGCGCTTGATGCGGCTGCCGTCGTCCTGCTGGAACTTGAACTCGTCGCCTCCGGCCGGGACGAGCTCGCCGCCCTTGCCGTTGAAGGTGATGAACGCATTGTCGTAGTCCCAGCACAGGTCGCCGGGCTTGTTGCCGTCGGCGCTCTCCTCGCCGTCGTCGGCGCACGGCTTGTAGCGGCGCTCGATGTAGCCGGGCCACAGGTCGAAGCCGTCACCGACCCAGGAGGACTGGTTGTTGGTGGTGCCGGTGCGGCCGTCGATTGCCCCGGAGGAGTAGGACAGACCCACGTTCGGTTGCAGACCGCCGGGCACGCCGGGCACCGGGATGTCGTAGGACCAGGCGAAGTCACCGGTGTTGAGGTTGGTGTTCCACGTCGCGGAAGGGGACAGCGAGGTCGCGGTGTAGTCGCTGTTCTCGCCCTCCTCCGCCGCGACGGCCGCCAGCACCGTCGGTGCCGAGGCTCGCAGCGCCACCCCGTCCGTGGTCAGGGTCTGCTTCTCCGTGTCATTGACCGTCGGCACCGGCTCACTGGTACGGCACTCAGGCTTGCTCGGCTCGTCCAGGACACAACCCGGAAGCTCGACCAGGGTGAGCCGACGGGCGTAGCCGCCGCCAAAGGCTTCGGCGAAGGAAGAGTAGTCGACCATCGCCTGTGCCCTACCCGGCTTGTCGCCCTTCCTTTCCCCCGGCTCCAGGGCGAACAGCACACCGTTCACTCCGGCGCGCTCGGCCGCCTTTCGGCCCAGGACCCGTGCGGAGACCTTGCCCCGCACTGGCGTCTTGGCCGCCTTGACGTCCTCCGGCGCCCCCAGCGCCAGGGGCAGCCCCTTCGCCTTGCGCGGCGTCGGCGCGTCAGCGGCCTTGGACGAGGCCGCCGGGACCGTCACGACCGCCGAACCGGCCTTGGGCCACTTCGCCTTCGGCTTCTCCGTAGGCGCCTTAGGCCCCTTGGCCAGCTTGCGCGGCTCGGCCTTGACGCCGTCCCGGCCCTTGACCGGATTCTCCGCCGAGGGCAGGTCGGGGCGGCTGTTGCCCGTGGGCTCCGCCGTCGCTGTTGGTGTCACGATGGCCTGCAGCAGGGTGCCGACCATCACCGCCGATACGCCCAGGGCGACCCGGCGCCGCAGCGCGGAGTACCGCCGGGGTCTGGATATGCCGTTCATCGTGGAGATCAATCTCTCGGTGGAGGGCGCCGGAGCAGCGCCGAGGCAGGAGAAGGGGGGTGCCCGCGGCGGGGTGCGCGGTCTATCAACCGCACACCCCGCCGCGCGGGCCTCAGCCCCGGGGTACTTCGGTGGGGAGGCCGAACAAGGCCCCGGCCAGTTCCTCAATCTGGTTGTCGGTCAGGGCGCCTTGGAAGGTCCAGACGTCATCGACCGCGCCGGGGAAGTACTCGCCCCAGGCGCCGTTGGTCTTGGCCCGGCCGACTTGGAGGGACTTGGTGGCTTTGAAGGACAGGACGTTCTCGCCCCAGGACAGCTGGTCCTCGCAGCCTGCCTCGTCCGCGCTGCCGTCGCCGTCGGCGTCGGTGCAGGCGATCTCCTGGAGCGCCCCGTTGACGTAGAGGCGGGTCTGCTTGGCGAAGCCGTCGTAGACCATCGTCAGGTGGTTCCACTCCCGTGCGTCGAAGAACTCGCTGTTGGTGACCCGTGCGACGGCGGGGGAGGCGGTGTCCTGGTCCGGCATCGCCAGCTCCCAGTGGCCCAGCCCCTCAGGGTCCTTCGCGTCCGGTACGAAGCGGACGTTGAACGCGCTCTGGCTCGCGCCCTCCGCGCTCACCAGCGACACTCCGTCTTCGGGGATGGCGGCCGCCTGGGCCCAGGCGGTGACGGTGAAGCTCGTGCCGGTGTTCACTGGTGCGCCCGCGGTGGCGGCGTAGCTGTCGGTGCCGTCGAGGACCAGGCCGTTGTCGCCCATGAACGCGCCCTCGAAGCCGACCTCCGCGCCGCCGTGCAGGGTCATGTCCTTGTCCCAGGCGGAGGCGTCCGGTGAGGTTCCGGTGGTGCCCGCGCTGGCCTGGTCGAACTTCCAGCGGCCCTTGACCAGCGGGCGCTGCTGGAACAGCTGGTGGGCTTCCTCGGCCGAGACGGGCCGGTCGAAGATCCGGACGTCGTCGATGCTGCCGGGGAAGTGCTGCTTGAGCTGGCCGCTGTGTACGGTCGCGCCGATGAACATCGACTGGTTGGCGTAGAACGACCCGTCCGTCTGTGTGGAACCGGCCTCCTGGCCGTTCACGTACAGGGTGAGGGTGTCGGTGACCGTGTCATGCACGCCGGTCAGGTGCACCCACTCCTTGGCGTGTGCGGTGGTGCCGGTCGGCTGCATCGCCCGGATGATCTTCGCGTCGCTGCTGTCGCTGGCCCACTGGTTGAAGATCCACCGGTCGAAGTAGGCGGAGTAGTAGAGCTGGAAGCCGGGCCGCTCCTTGCCCTCCTGGGCGACAAGCACCGCCGGGCTTTCCGGCTTCTCGTCGAGCTTGGCCCAGGCGGAGACGGTGAAGCTACGGGAGGTGTTCACATGCGGTCCGCTGGTCTGACCGATCTTCGCGTAGCCGTCGGTGCCGTTGAACCTGGCGGCCTTGCCCGCCACGCCCGGCTGCCCCGGGGTGACCCCGCCGTGGAACTTCGCGGGCAGCACCCCACCATGGCCGGTGATCTCGGTCGTGTCCGCGGCCTCGTCCAGCGGGAAGATCGCCACAGCGGGGCGGCCTGGGTCGCCCACCGTCTGGTGAACGCCGAGCTTGTCGACCTCGTCTTGGGCCAGCGGCTTGTCGAACAGCTGCACCTCGTCGATGGTGCCCGGGAAGAAGCTCTTCATCTCACCGCTGTAGGTTCCGGCGCCGAACTGCAGGCCCCGCCGTGCCTGCCAGGGTGTGGCATACGGGGTCTGGCCGACCAGCTTGCCGTCGACGAACAACTCCAGCACATCGCGGCCCGAGGAATAGGAGCCCACCAGGTGGGTCCACTCATCCGCGCTCGCCCCGCCGGGAGCATCGGCCATCGCCCGGATGATCTTCGCGCCGGGCTCGTCAGCGGCGTACTGGTTGAACACCCACCGGTCGAAGTACGCCGAGTAGTACAGCTCGAATCCCGGGCTGTGGTTGCCCGGCTGCGCGGCGATGATCGCGGCCTCGTCGGGCATCTGAGACAGCTTCACCCACGCGGAGACCGCGAACCCGCCACTGGTGTTCACGGCCGGGATGTCGGTGGCCGCATAGCCACTGGTGCCGTCCAGGTGCAGGGCGGTGCCCTTCTTGCCCGCCGCGCCCATCGTGGCCCCGCCGCGCAGGGTAGCGGTGCGCGCCGGAGTCGAGCCCTGCGCCTCCGTGGCGCCCGCGCCCTCGTCCAACTGCCAGGTAGCCCGCTCGGGCTGACCGGCCTTGACCCGGAACTGGTAGGTGCGGATCTCGCTGCCGTTACCCGCGGTGTCGAAGGCCTGCGCGGTGACGAAGTTCAGGCCCGGCTTGCCCGGCAGCACATTGACCGCCTTGGCCGCACCACCCGAGGTGGTGATCTGGTTCTTGGAGCTCGGGTCGGTGTTGATGCCGTACCGGTAGCGGTTCACGTCCGACGAGGACGAGTTCAGCGTGAACGTGCCGTACTGGCCCACCCCGTCCAGCCACGGGTCGTCCGGGTTCTCCGGATCGGAGGCCGGATACTCGCCCGAGGAGATCGCCGGAGCCTTCGGCACACTCGTGTCGTACACGAAGTAGCAGCCGGTCGGATCGCCCGCGTACGACCACGGGGAGTACTGCGCCCCGTCATGGGACCGGACGTACCAGTGCACGGTCTTGTTCGCCGGGATCGACGACGGCAAGCTGATCGCGAAGTCGGAGCCGGACTTCTTCGCCGAGGTCCGGGACGGCTTCCAGCGTGAGATCAGGCCCTTGCCGTCACCGGAGTCCCACTTCGCCTGGAACTGCACCGACACCCCGTCCTTGTCCGGGTCGGTGACGTTGTTCGCGTAGATCTTGCCCAGCGTGCGCACCCGCGCCTTGTCGGCGGGCTTCTTGCACACCCCGCCGTACTCCATCGTCAGCTGCGACATCTTCACCTGCGGCGGCGGGCGATTGTACTGCACCCGCAGAAACGCCTCGTCCGAGAACCGCTTCCAGCCGTACTTGTCGGACTCGGTCGTCGCCCGCAGCCCGAACGTCATCGTCGACCACTTGCCGTCCGCGGCCTCCTGCACCGCCGACTTCACATTGAACTCCGCGTCCTTGGCCGCACAGCCGCTGTAGCCATGGGCGAACGACTCGGTGGCCAGCTTCTTGACCCAGAACCCGGACGCGTTCTGCGAGTTCCACGTCGTCTTGTCCGAGATGCCCTTGGTACGCCACAACTGCACCTCACGCTTGGTGCACGAGGCCGAGTGCACGTTGCGCACCACGAACTCCGCCGACAGGATCGACCGGCCCGCGAACTTCGACGTCGGAATCCGGTAGAACAACCGCTTCGTGTCATGCGGCGCACAGTAGCTCCAGCCGCAGAAGCCAAGACCCGCGTCCGACTTGCCGTTGAACTTCCACTGCGGCGACGACGCCCAGTACTTCGACGCCATCGTCCACGCCGACGCCCCCGGCGCATGCCACTGCGGATCGATGAACACCGGATACTCGGTATCCTTACCTGTCAGCAACTCTCGGTCCGGCCTCAGCACCAGCTCCCCACCATCGGCGGGCAGTTCCACACCCACCGGCGCCAGCTTCCCGGACTCACCCGCACCCGGCTCACCGCCGCCCTCAACCTCAGCCTCACCGCTGCCGTCGGCAGCCGCAGGAGTGCCGACAGCCGTGCGCAAGCTCTTACTCGTGGGCACGACAGCCGTGCGGACCTGCGGCACGCCATCGGAGTCACTCGCGTCCGCCACGGTGCGGCTGGAGTCCCACATCACCGGCTTCAGCGCCTCGAACACCACACCCTGAGCACCCTTGTCGACCGCCTCCAGACCGCCCCCAACACCTTCACGGACGTCCATGCCGTCCGCCTTCAGCTTCAGTCGCAGCTCCCTGAGCTCCGAACTCGCCGCGGCTTTAGCTGTTTTGACGACCAGCAGTTGCGTGAAGCCGTCCTCCTGGGCCCCCATCCGCAGATCGACGCCCGGCAGCACATCGGCATAGGTGGCCGTCGCACCGTCCGTCTTCGGCGCGGGCAGCCTGCCCGGCCACGACAGCGCCAGCTCCCGGCCGGCCTTCGTCATCCGTACCAGCGGACTGTCCCCGCCACCGGAGAACTCCAGCCCTACCGTGGTCGCCTTCGGCGCGACCGTCCCGCCAGGCGACTTCACCAGGTCCGTGTCGACCGGCTTCCACTCACCGCCAACTCGCGCCCACACCGGACGGAGGTACTCCCGCGCCTCCAGGTCCCCCTCGGGCGTGACGAACACCTCGCTGCTCTCCCCACGCAGCGACGCCACCTCCACCGGCTCCCCGGTCCGCTTCGCCTTCGCCCGCGCCGCATCCTCCGACAACGGACCATCCGGCCCATCCGCAGCCGTCGGCTTCGCGGCATCCCGGCCCGCCGGTGGCTGTACCGCCGACGCCCCCTCGGCCCCCGACAACAGGCTCGCAGCCATTGCAGCACTCAACGCGAAAGCAAAAGCTCCCCCGACGCCACGCATACGCGCATGCGTCCCCATCCGTTACACCCCGCCCACAACATGAAGATTTTCTAAAGAAACGGAACGCCCACCCCAACACGAGAGAAACCCGCGGTCCAGGCCAACTAAGCGGACATCCCGGACTAGTTCCCTCCGCGCTGTATGACCATCGACACGTTTAAGGGTGGTTGTACGAGATTCGGACGCGATCACATAACCCTGAGGTCACGCAGCGATCACGCGAGGAAGGGGGCTCCCGCCAGCCCCAGCCACCCTCCTAATCTCGGACAGCGCCCAACGTGACCTCGATTACGGTCGCCACGCGTCGCACAACCCTCGACACGCACGTTGGTCTTCACTTACCCAGCGCCGCCCCCCATTGAGATCTGTCACTGGGCGAAACGTCCACCATTGACAGAACCTCACAGGTCATGACTTCATTGCCGAGCCTTCCAGGCTGTGCGATTGGGAAGCAGCGCGATGACCGGCGCTGCTCGGAGCCACGCAAGCAGTGGTCTGCGACGCCGCCAGCGGTGAGCGGCACGGCCACTGGTGGGGCGCTCGGCGTCCGTGATGCACCCGGGCCGGAACGGCGAACCAACTCGTAGCACCACCAGAAGGGCTCAGTAGGACATGCGGGCGCGTTTGAAGATCCACGGGGAGCGTCTGCTTCCGACTGCCGTCAGGGAGCGCCGGGAGGCGGAGCGGCAGGAGGCCGAGGCGAAGCTGCGCGAGGCCGAAGACGCAGCGGCGGCTCGGCAACGGGAAGCCGAGGCCGAAGCGGCAGCCCAGAAGCGTGCCGAGCAGATCGCCAAGCGTCGGCGGGCGATGCTCGAATCGGACAGCGCACTGCGCGAGTTCACGGTGGACGGTACGGCCTACTACGGCCGGGTCGTCGACACCTTCACCGCCAGTGCGGCGTCCGCCCACAATCTCGGCCTTGTCGTCAGCGCCCTTGAGGCCGCCGGAATCGACTACTTCGTCGTCCCCGGGCTCTCCCACTCGCAGCACGTACTGGGTGTGCGCTTCGACGACCGCAAGCGTTTCCTGGTATCCCTGCGGGAGCTTTACGGCGGCTCGCCCCTCTACATAGCTAAGCCCAGCCCCGAGGGACTGCCCGCCGAAGGCACGCTGTACGCGGACGGCTCCCTGCCGACCGAGATCAAGCGATCGCACACGGTCAGGCTCGGGGAGATCCTGCTGGGACCGGCGGGACAGGTCCTCGCGGATCTGGAGTTCGGCTGCGATGTCGAGTTCTGGCGCGACGGCGAGAAGCTGCTGGATCTCGCGCCGGAGAAGGCCACCGAGCGGATCAAGCTGCTGCTGCGCCAGAATCCCGCGGAGGTCATGACCGACGCGCTGGTCGCGCCACGCCGCAACGCCGTGGCCGAGGTGCTGCCCGCCCCGGCACGGACTCCGGCGACTCTCACGGTGCGAGAGCGGACGCTGCCCTCGTTCCCCGATTTCCTGGCCCCCCGTGTCGACACCGTCGATTTCCCCGTGGACGTCGTCTACACCTGGGTCGACGGCAACGACGCGGAGCTCACCGCGAAGCGTGACTCGTACCGCACCGGTCTCGCCCCCACCGCCTCCGCAAGGGAAACCGGAGCCTCCCGCTACGTCAGCCGGGATGAGCTGAAGTACTCGCTGCGCTCCCTCCAGATGTATGGGGAGTTCATCCGGCACGTCTACATCGTCACCGACGGGCAAACGCCGTCGTGGCTCGACCCGGACGCCGCCGGAATCACCGTGGTCGACCACAAGGAGATCTTCGCGGACCCGTCGGCCCTGCCGGTCTTCAACTCCCATGCGATCGGCTCCCAACTGCACCGCATACCGGGCCTGTCAGAGCACTACCTGTACTTCAACGACGACGTCTTCCTCGGCCGACCCGTGACAGCTGAGCACTTCTTCCACGGCAACGGCATCGCCCGGCTCCCCTTCTCACCCTCCCAGTTCGGCACCGGCGACCCACACCCCGACGAACCCGCGCCGAGCTCTGCGGGCAAGAACGTGCGACGCCTCATACTGGACTCACACAGCCGCTTCATCACCAACAAGTTCATGCACACCCCGCACCCCCAGGTCCGCTCGGTGATGCAAGAGATCGAGGAGCGGTACGCCGACGAGGTCGACCGCACCAGCCGGTCCCGGTTCCGCGCGCCCACCGACATCGCCATGGCGTCCTCCCTGCACCACCACTACGCCTACCTGACAGGCCGCGCGGTCCCCGGCACATACCACTTCCGCTATGTCCACCTCGGCAAGGACGACATGGAGCAGCGGCTGGCGGAACTGCTGCGGACCCGGCGCTTCGACTTCTTCTGCCTCAACGACGTCGACCTGCCGGCGGAGGACCGCCAGCGCGTCGACGAACAGGCCCAGGAGTTCATGGAGAGCTACTTCCCCTATCCCAGCTCGTTCGAGCGCTCGGCGTAGACGCGCGCGGGGCGACAGTGATCCACCTCACATAAACTTTCTGTGAAGTTCAGGGCAACCATTCACAGGGGTCACGGGTCATGCATGCGTAACAACGGCCACGCCTGCGTCCCCACAACGCGGCAGCGGCCTCTACAAACTTTTGCGCTGCGATATCGCAGCACACCGGAATTCTGAGGTCTTGATGAAGCTTCGCCGTGCCGTGGCGGTTGCCGCCGCGACCGCTGTTATCGCCCCTGCCGCTCTGCTGGCCGCCCCGATGGCCTACGCCGATGACACCAAGCCCGCCACCTCCGAGTCGACCGAAGAGACGACCGGAGGCACCGGCTCCGAGGGCTCGAACGAGACCGAGACGGAGACCGAGGAGGGCGCCGGGTCCGAGGAGTCCACCGAGGGCGAGGGCTCCGAGGAGGAGACCACCGAGGACGAGGACTCCACCGAGGGCGAGGGCTCCAAGGACGGGTCCACCGAGGAGGAGACGGCCGAGGGCGAGGGCTCCGAGGAGGAGACCACCGAGGACGAGGACTCCACCGAGGGCGAGGAGTCGGACGACGAGAACTCCGAGGACGCCGAGGGCGAGGACAAGGGCGAGGACGAGGACTCGGATTCCGACAAGGACAAGGACTCCGACAAGGACGAGGACTCGGACTCCGACGAGGACGAGGACGAGGACTGGGACGAGGACCTCCTCGAGGAGTGCACCGACACCAAGGTCGACCTCGACATCAAGGGTCTGCCCGGCAAGATCGCTGCGGGTAGCGGCTGGCACAAGTTCAACCTGACGGTGGCCAACAACTCGGACGCCACCCTGACGGACCTCGTCTACGTCGCCGGCGCATCCGCCGACAAGGACGGCGTCGACATCTTCAAGAACAACCAGGTCCAGGTCCAGGCCTACAACAACGACTCGAACGCCTGGGAGACGCTCGGCGCCGAGTACGGCTACGCCGTCGACGTCGTCGGCTTCACCGACCAGCTCAAGCCGAACCACTACGTCGACATCGCGATGCGCCTGAACGTCAAGGCCAGCGCCCCGGTTGGCGCGGGCTTCTCCCTCGGCGGCAGCGCGTACAGCGACTCCGACGCCCGGTGCGAGGGCTGGGGCGAGACCGCGTACAAGTTCCAGATCGTCGCCTCAGGTACGGACACGGACGGCACCAAGCCGCAGACCGGTGGCACCGTGCCGGTCCCGGACAAGAAGCCCGACACGAACAACGCCCCCAAGGCGACCGGTGAGCTCGCCGAGACCGGTTCCAGCTCGATGCTGCCGACCATCGGTCTCATCGGCGGTATCACCATCGTCGCCGGTGCCGGTGTCATGTTCGCCGTGAAGCGTCGTCGTGGCGAGGACTCGGGCGCCGTCGCGTAAGGCACAGCCTTAAAGGCACAGTCTTAGCGGACCGCCGCTGAAGTAGCACAAGAGGACCTGCGCTCGGAGGGGGGCGCAGGTCCTCTTGTGTGTGGCTACCTCTTCGGCTTCTTCGGCGGGACCGTCGGCATCCCCAGGAACGGCAGCCGCAGCGCCCCGAAAGCGTCCGCCGGGACGGCCGGTGCCTTCGGTGCCACCGGTGCGAGCCGAACGTACCCCGTGCCCTGGGCCGGACGCGGGTCCTGCTCGCCCTTGTTGGGCCACAGGGACATCGCGCGTTCGGCCTGTGCGGTGATCGTCAGGGAGGGGTTGACGCCCAGGTTGGCCGTCACCGCCGCGCCGTCGACCACCGAGATGCCCGGGTGGCCGTACAGCCGGTGGTACGCGTCGATCACCCCGGTGTCGGCCGAGTCGCCGATCGGACAGCCGCCCAGGAAGTGCGCGGTGAGCGGAGTGCCCATCAGCTCACCGATGTTGGAGCCGGGGAAGCCGTTGATCTCCTCGGCGAGCAGGCTCGCCGCCTGGGTCGCCTCGCGGATCTGCGTCGGGTTGGGCGCGCCGTGACCCTGGCGGGCCGTCAGCAGCCCCTTGCCCAGCCCCTTCGGCTTGCGGTACGTGGTCAGGGAGTTGTCCAGCGACTGCATCACCAGGCCGATCATGGACCGCTCCGACCAACGGCGGTTGGACAGCGACCTGAGCGTGAGCACGGGGTGGCGGGCGCAGTTGCCCAGCCAGCCCAGGACCCGGTGCGGGCCGTAGGGCACCTGGAGGATCGTCAGACCACCCATGGAGTTCGAGCCCTTGCCGTAACGCACCGGCTCGATATGGGTGTTGGCGTTCGGGTGGACGGAGGACGTGATCGCCACTCCGCGCGTGAAGTCGACCTTCGCACCGCTCTTGGCGCTCGCGCCGCCGTGCTTCTTGCGGTAGCGGCGGTCAGTTGTCTGCGCGCCCACCAGTCCCTCAGAGTTGGTACGGGTCAGGTCGCCGAGCCGGGCGGACAGGCGCGGCAGCAGACCCGCGTCCTTCATACGGTGCAGGAGCGTCTGGGTGCCGTAGGTGCCCGCGGCGATCACGACCCGCCGCGCCTTGTACGTACGGCCTTTGCCCTTGCGCTTGTTGTCGGTCGGGAGGGTCGCCACCGCGAAGCCGCCCCGGGAGTCCTCGGTGACGGCGACGACCGGCGTCATGGCGTGGACGATCGCGCCCGCTCGTTGTGCGAGGTACAGGTAGTTCTCGTTCAGGGTGTTCTTGGCGCCGTGGCGGCAGCCGGTCATACACTCGCCGCACTCGGTGCAGGCCCTGCGGGCCGGACCCGCCCCGCCGAAGTACGGGTCGGGGACCTCGGTACCAGGACCCACCTTCGTAGCCTCCCCCGTGGCGTCGGCGTCGGCGTCGGCGTCCGCACCGTCACCGAAGAACACCCCGACCGGGGCCATATGGAAGGTGTCGCCGACGCCCATCGCCTGGGCGACCGCCTTCAGATGGACGTCCGACGCGGTCACGGTCGGGTTCAGGCGGACGCCCAACATCCGCTGTGCCTGGTCGTAGTACGGCTTCAGCTCGTCCTGCCAGTCCGTGATGTCCTTCCACTGCGGGTCGTTGAAGAACGCCGCGGGCGGTACGTAGAGGGTGTTGGCGTAGTTGAGGGAGCCACCGCCGACCCCCGCGCCCGCCAACACCATGACGTTGCCCAGCAGATGGATGCGCTGGATGCCGAACAGGCCCAGCGCCGGGGCCCACAGGAAGTTCTTCAGGTCCCAGGAGTTGCGCGGCAGCGAGTCACGCGTGAAGCGCCGCCCGGCCTCCAGGACGCCGACCCGGTAGCCCTTCTCCGTCAACCGGAGTGCGGACACCGCGCCGCCGAAGCCGGAGCCGACCACGATCACGTCGTAGTCGTAGCCCTCGTAGCCGTCGCCCTCGTAGTCATAGCCCGTGTTTTGGGCAGACTCGTCCTGTGACACCGGTACCTCCCGAGAAAAGTGCAGGTCAGCGGGTTGAGCTGAGCACGGTCCGTCAGCGCAGGCGTAGCGCCTTCATCGCACGCAGGCTCCGGGTCATCAGCCGCGCGTACTGCTCGTCGTCCATGCCGAACGACGGCGCCAGCGGCATCACCCGCTGGTGCGCCACAGTCTGCGCCTCGGTGTACTTGAGGATGCCCTCGGAGCCGTGCCGACGGCCGAGGCCCGAGTCCTTCATGCCACCCATGGGCGACTGCACACTGCCGTACGCGGGCCCGTAGCCCTCGTTGACGTTCACCGTGCCGGTACGCAGCCGGGCGGCCACCGCGCGGCCGCGTCGCCCGTCCTTCGTCCACACCGACGAGTTCAGCCCGTACGGGGTGGCGTTGGCCCGCTCGATGACCTCGTCCTCGTCCGTGAAGCGGTAGATCGAGACGACCGGGCCGAAGGTCTCCTCGGTGCAGACCGCCATCGGCGCCTCGACGCCGTCCAGGATCGTCGGCTCATAGAAGTACGGACCCACATCCGGGCGGGCCACCCCGCCCGCGACCAGCGTGGCGCCCTTCGCGACGGCCTCGTCGACATGCCGCCGTACGGTCTCCAACTGGCGCTCGCCGACCAGCGACCCCATCTCGGCGCCGTAGGCCAGGGACCTGCCGAGCCGCATCGCCTTCGTACGAGCCGCGAAGCGCTCCACGAAGGTGTCGGCGATCGACTCGTGGACGTACAGCCGCTCGATGGAGATGCACAGCTGGCCCGCGGAGGAGAAGCACGCGCGCACCGCGCCCGCCGCGGCCTTCTCGATGTCCGCGTCCTGGAGCACCAGCATGGCGTTCTTGCCGCCGAGTTCGAGTGAGACGCCGACGAGCCGGGCCGCGGCCCCCTGGGCGACCTCCCGGCCGGTGCGGGTCGAGCCGGTGAAGGACACGTAGTCGGCACGCTTGACGAGTTCGGGGCCGACCACCGGGCCCTCCCCCAGCACCACCTGGAAGACCTCGGCGGGCAGTCCGGCCTCGATCAGCAGGTCGCGCGCCCACAGCGCGGTCAGGCAGGTCTCCGTGTCGGGCTTCATCACGACGGCGTTGCCCGCGACGAAGGCGGGCAGGGCGTCGCCGACGGAGAGCTCCAGAGGATAGTTCCATGGCGCGATCTGGCCGACGACGCCGCGCGGAACGCGGTTCTCGACGACCTTAGTGAGCATCGGTACGACGCCGGTGTGGCCGCGCGAGTGCAGATAGGCGGGCGCCTTGCGGCCGTAGTGGCGGGCGGCAACGGCGACCGCCTGGACCTCTTCGTGCGCGTGCAACCGGGCCTTGCCGGTCTCCAGCTGGATGAGGTCGAGCACCTCGGCCTGACGGGCCAGGACCAGGTCATGGAAGCGGAGCAGGACGGCGGCCCGCTTCCGTACGGGGGTCGCGGCCCACACCCGCTGGGCGGCCCGGGCCCGTTCGAAGGCCCGGTCGACGTCATCCGGTGTGGACTCGGGCAGGTCCGCCAGCTTCTCCCCGGTGAACGGCGTGTGGTTGGCGGTACGGCCCGAGCCCACGACGTCCCGGGTGAGCTGGGCGATCAGCTCGGGGGTGACCACGTCGGGCGCCGTGCGGGCGCCTTCGGGTGCGGGCGCGAGCGGGTTCGTACCGACCGAGTTCGTACCGAGCGGGTTCGTGTCGAGCCGGTTCGTACCAAGGGCCGGGGAGGGGGCCTGGGAGTCCGTCATGAGCGTGAGCGTACGGGGAGGCCAGGCGTTTGGGTACCCGTCGGTAACGGGCTTTCACCACGCGCACACCACGCGCACACATCGCGCCAGCGATCACTGGCACAAAGCCCCTGATCAGGGGCTTGTCCCCAGCAGCCGTGCGCTAGCTCACTCCTTGCCGATCTCCAGTTTGTCGAGGACCGACTGCGCCACCTCGCGGCCGCGCTCGGCGAAATCGCCCTTGCCCGGGTAGTCGATCCGCACGCGGTACATGTCGCCCTCGTCGCTCCGGTAGTAGAAGAAGCGCGTCTCGCGGGGGGCTGGCTTGTCCGGGTCGAGGCTGATCCTGCTGTTCGCGTACGTGACGAGGTTCTCGGCGGCCTTCTCCTCGCCCTGGAACGGCACGTTCGGCGTGTACTCACCATCCGGGGCGGGGTCCTTGACCGCGTTGATCAGGCTGGTACTGCCGCTCTTGATGTCCTCCAGGTCCTTGCTCGCTTGAGCGGACGCGGTGCTGGCAATCCGGTCGAACTTGTCGTCCGCCTTCCGGTTGACGTCCAGCTCAACCACGATCGCCCCGCTGGGGTCGGCATAGTTGACCCGCTGCTCGTCACTTGAGGAGCTGCTACGTGGCAGCTCCTGGTAGTGCTCGGGAAGCGCCAGCGTCGCACCGAAGCCCTTGGGCGAGCGCTCCTTCCAGGAGTCGGCCTCGGACGTCGAGGACGCGAACGGATCGGTGATGACCAGCACCACGGCCACCGCCACCGCGACCACGGCCGCGCCGACCGCCAGCAGGGTCTTCCGCCCGACCCAGATGCCGCTGCGGCCACCGTCGCCACGGCCGCCCGGGGCGCGGACGGTCTGGGTGGCGGGCTGGGGGACGGGCTGCGGGGGGTTCGCCGCCGCTTCGAGCAGCTGGCGGACCTGCGCGGCGTTCGGCCGCTGGCTGGGGTCCTTGGCAAGGAGCTGGTTGATCGCGTCGGCCAGCGGCCCCTGCGCGGCGGCGGGGGCCGCCGGGGTCGCGTTGAGTACCGCCTGCAGCGTCGCGGGCGGGTTGCTGCGGCGGAACGGCGAGACGCCCTCGGTGGCCGCGTACAGCACCACACCCAGGGCCCACAGGTCACTCGCGGGCCCAGGCCGCTGGCCCAGGACCCGCTCCGGGGAGATGAACTCGGGCGAGCCGATGAACGACCCGGTGTCCGTGAGGTTGGTCTCGCCCGCGATCTGGGCGATACCGAAGTCGGTGAGGACGACGCGGTCGTGACGGCCGAGCATGACGTTGTCGGGCTTGACGTCGCGGTGCAGGACGCCCGCCTGGTGCGCGGCGTCCAGCGCGTTCAGCACCTCAAGGCCGATCCGGGCGGCCTCGCGGACGCCGAGGGTGCCCTCCTGGAGGGCCGCGCCCATCGAGCGGCCCTGGACGAACTCCATGACGATCCACGGCTGGCCGTCCTCGACCGCGACATCGTGGACGCTGACCACGGCCGGGTGGTCGAGCCTGGCGGCGGCACGGGCCTCGCGACGCATGCGCTCGAACGCGGTGGCGCGTTCGCGTTCGGGAAGGTGGTCCGGGATGCGGGGTTCCTTGACCGCGACCTCGCGGTCCACCGTCTCGTCCTTCGCGCGCCATACGGTACCCATGCCGCCGTGTCCCAGCTTGGACAGCAGGCGGTAGCGGCCCGCGATCAGACGCCCGGCTCCGGGGTCCTGCGGGGCTGCGGGTGACTGAGCGGGGGACGACTGAGCGGGGGGCTGAGGGGCTACGGGCGCCTGCTGAGCCACCTGGGTGGGAACGGCGTGCGGCGCGGGGTGCCCTGGCTGGGGATCAACGGGCTGGGGACCAGCGGGCTGCTGCGCGTACGGGTGGTTGCCGCCCGGCGGCTGGGGCGGCCGCAAAGTGAAGCTGGTGGGCTCGTTGGGGCCGTAGGGAGATCCCCCGTCATTGCTCATGCGCCCATCTTTATCGCGCGGGGCGCCACCAGTTCCAGTCCGGTCACTGACCCGTGACCCCGGACGCCGCTTTTGCCGCGGTTCGCCTCTTTCCTCAGCTGCGCGACGGGGCCTCGCGCGTACGTTTCGGGACCGCCCCGCGCGTACGTCAACGGGGCCGGGGGTGCGGCGCTGCGGGTCCGCTCGCCGGGGCCGGGGTCCTCGCCCCGGTCGCGGCCACGGTCGATGAGCAGGGCCACGGCGGAGATCCCCGCGGCGGCCACGACGGCCACCAGGACGGCGATCAGGACCGTACGACGGCGGGTCAGCCGCACGGGCGGCCACCCTGGCGTCCGGGCGAGTGGGGCGAGTAACCGGAGCGGCGACCACCGCCGCGCCGGGGCGGCGGCCGGGGCCCGGCCGCCGGGCGGGGCTGAGCGGCTGGACAGGGCGGAGCGACTCGGCGCCGGGGCCCCGCCCCGTCCAGCCATCACCGCCCCGGCCACCGCCCCCGCCACCACCCCCTTCGCCGTCGTCACGTACGCCCGCAGCAGCCGCTCCGCCTGCGCCGTATCGATCCTGCGGTCCGGGTCGCGCTCAAGCAGCCCCCGTACGACAGGCAGCAGCGGCCCCGCCTCGGGCGGCGGCCGTACGTCGTCCATCAGAACGGCGTGCACCACCGCGCCCAACGAGTCCCGGCGAAAGGGCGACTGCCCACTCAGCGCGGTGCACAGCAGCACCCCGAGCGACCACAGGTCGGACGCGGGTCCGGCCCGCCCGCCTGAGATCCGCTCCGGCGCGGTGTACTCGGGCGACCCGACGAACGACCCGCTCTCGGTGAGCGTGCTGAATCCGGCGACCTGCGCGATCCCGAAGTCCGAGAGCACCACGCGGCCAGTACCCGCCTCCAGCAGTACATTGCTGGGCTTGAGGTCGCGATGCAGCACCCCGCTGGCATGCGCCTCCCGTAACGCGCCCAGCAGGGCCAGACACAGTTCCGCCGCGTCCACGGCGGTGAGCGGTCCATGCCGGGCAAGCCGGTCGGCCAGCGAACCGCCCTCGATCAACTCCATGACGATGAACGGATGTCCGTCGTCGACCACGACATCGTGCAGGACCACCACGTGCGGGTGTCTGACCTGGGCGACGGTGCGGGCCTCGCGCAGGGTGCGCTCGCGGTGCTGCCGGGCGTCGTCGGCCGGAACCGTCTCCTCTATGTGCAGTTCCTTGACGGCCACCTCACGGCCGAGGAGTTCGTCCGTCGCACGCCAGACAACACCCATCCCGCCCCGGCCGAGTGGGGCCGCCAGGCGGTAGCGCCCCGCGATCAGGCGGCCATGGACGCCATGACTGGTCATGCACTCATCATGCCCATTGCTGCGTACCGTCCAGCCAGCGCCCTCATCCCGTGGACCCACGCCCCCATCCGGTGGACCCACGCCCTCATCCCGTGGACCCGCGCGCTCATCCCGATCCGTGCGCTCATCCCGTCGGACGGTAGGTATCCGACGCCTGCTCGAAGAGCCGCGTCACCTCGTCGCGCTCGGACTCCGGACCCTTGACCATGACGATGTGGTAGCGGCCGTCGACGATCATCGCGCGGTTGCGTACGTACACGTCGTCGCCCGACTCCCGCCAGGTGAACTGCCCCTCGGCCATCACCCGGTCACCGATGTTGATCTTGCGCAGTCCGGTCGCGGTGGACCAGGTCGAGTCCCGGAAGGGCTGTAGCTCGCGCTCCGTCTCCCGCTGGTACCGCAGCGGGTCGCTGCCGTCGCCGCTGGTGCTGTCCCGGCCCGGTACGACCGTCAGCTCGAAGTCACCACCGGTGTATCTGACCTGGCTGTCGCCGTTCTTGCCCTGCCGGGACCAGCCGCTGGCCACGGCGACCTCGAAGCCCTCCGGGTCCTTACGGAGCACGAAGCCGTCGGCGACCTGAGGGACGCTGCTCTGCGGGTCCGGCGTCGCGCTGTCCGTCGCACTGTCCGTGGGGCTGTTTCCGTCCGTGGCGTTGCCCGTCTCGGCTGGCTCGCCTGACTGCCCCGGGGACTCCGGGGCCGGATCGGACGGTGGCGCCGACGTGGCCCCGCCTGGCTGCCCGGCGCCCGCGTTCCGCGCGTCACCCGAGCCCTGGGACTCCGCCTTCGGCATGAAGAGCATGGCGTACGCGATCGCCGCGGCCATTCCGAGCAGGACCAGCAGGAGCAAGGTGCGGCCCAGCCGCCGCGAACTCCGCGGGCCCTGCGGGCCCCGCTGCCCCGGGGTCCGCTGACCTCGCGGCCGCTCGTCGAGCCGCTCCCTCTTCTCCCTCTTGCCCGGCTTCTCCTTGAGCCTGCCCCTCTTGTGGCGGCCGTGCGCGTCACCGTTTCGGCGCCTGCGGACCAGCTCGCCACGACGGCGTACGACGGGCAGCTTGCTGGCCTCGACCGCCGGGAGCGGCACCACGTTCGTCCCGGCCTCCGGCTCCGGCGCGGACCTGACCAGGGAACGCAGCCAGCCGCGCAACTCCTCGAAGTCCGGCCGCTCGGTGGGGTCCTGGCGCAGCAACGACTCCACGACCGGCCGCAGCGGGCCGCACTCCTCGGCGAAGGCGGGCGGCTCCGCGCAGACCAGCTGGACGAGTTCGTACGTACTGTCCTCGGGGTACGGGGCATGGCCCTGCAACGCCCGGAACAGCAGCGCGCCCAGCGCCCAGAGGTCGGTGGCGGGTCCGACCGGCGCGGCCAGCTGCCAGTTCTCGTGTACGGGACCGGCCTGCTCGGGCGCCCACCGCTCGGTGACGGCGCCGACGACGGTCATCCGCGCCTGCCGCGCCCGCTCCAGCGCCAACGGCGTCGCGGGGCCGCGCCGCGCCTGCCCGTTCCCCACCAACGCGTCCCAGCCCTGCGTGTCTTGCCCCTCGCTCCGGCCCTGACCCTGGCCCTGCTCTTGGACCTGGGCTTCGTAGGCCTCGTGGGCCCCGTAGGCCTCGTGGGCCTCCTCGGTCTCGCGCTGGGCATCCGCCTCGGGCGCCGCCGCCTCCACGGACGTCCCGCCGCGCGCCGTCGCCGCTCCGCGCGGCACCGCCCCGTGCCACCCGGGCCCGGCTCCCGTGGCTGGGCTGTCGCCCGGCAGGCGGCCTACGCGGAAGTCCCTGATGTCACCCGGCTGCTGACCCGACTGCTGCCCCGGCGCGGTGGCGGCATTCGACGGACCACCGCCGACTCCGTACGGGTCGGAGATCCGCCCCGAGGGCTGCCGCGCCGCCGCGGCCGCCTTCGCTCCGGCGCGGTACGCCGCGATCGCCCCGGCCCGGGCCGCCCGTACATCCCCCGCGGGCAGCTCCGCGCGGCCCCCGGAGTCGGGCTCCGTACGGGATATGCCCTGGTCCGCAGGCGCGGCCGCCACACGACTGGGCGACGGCGGCCGCGCCTGCGGACCCACTCCCGCACCCAGTCCCGGCCGCCCCGGCCCCGACCCCAACCCCAGTCCCGAACCCGGACCCGCCTCCGGAGGGGCCGCATCGTCGAACTGCGGCTCCGGCACCGGGTCGTAGCCACACAGCGCCTCCTCCGCCGCGCCCGCGGCCAGCCCCGTGAGCATCACCCGGCCGTCGTCGCAGACCAGGACCGTACGCACGGTGATGTTCCGGTGTACCCAGCCGTGCGCGTGCAGCGCGCGCAGCGCGGTCAGCACATCGGAAGCGACCTCCGCCGCCCGATACGGCGACAGCGGCTTCTCCGCGAGCAACGCGGCCAACGGCCGCGCCGCCACCACCTCGCTCACGATCCACAGCGAACCGCCCTCGGCGAACACATCGAAGACCTGGTCAAGGCGCGGGTGATCGGGAATCTGCGCGGCGGCCTGCGCGGCCTCGATCGCGCGCCGCACGGCGGGGTCGGTCGGCCTGCGCGTCGTACGCCCGGAGGCCCGCCGCGGCGCCGGAGCCGCGCGAGGCACCCCGGAGTCCCCCGGGTCCCCGTCGAGCACCTCCGCGTCCACGACCTCGGGCAACGGCACCTGCCGGACCAGGACTTCCTGGCCGCTGTAGGTGTCGAAGGCGCGGGTCTCGGCGAACTCGTACGCGTCGGACGGCGGCAGCGGCAGGCGGTAGCGGTCGGCAAGTACCCGTCCCGCGTAGTCGTCCACGACGCCTCCCCGTCAGCGCGCGCAGCCAGAACCAGTCACGGCCCTGACATCCCAGGCCCAGCTCCCCGCACCGCCATCAATCCGTCAAGTCCGGTCGATTCCCGGCACATTGCGGCTGCGTACGGTCCGCGAGCTCTCACGATACGTGTCCTCGACCCGCCGTGGAGCCGGGTCTTGGCAAACCGCCCCGCTCAGTTCGCGGGCCGGAACGTGTCGAACGACGTCTTGCGCAGCGTGCCGCACTCATCGCCGTCCCACTCCGACACCTTGCAACTGATCATGATCGAGTAGCCGCGGCCGGCGTCGACCTTGAAGCCCCGGTTGAGGACCCGTACCCGCTCGCCGTTCTGCTCACGCTCGAACTGCCAATCGGCCACGGTCGGATAGCCGTTGTAGTCGTCGACCTTGTGGATGCCGAGCAGCTTGAAGTTGGTGCTGCTGCTGGCGACGGCGGGCACCAGCCCCCTCCAGGCGGCGACGGCGTCGTCACCCGGGCTGGAGGTGAAGTCGACCTGGACGCGCGGGAACCCGCCGGACTCGCTGTATATCCGGCCGGAGTTCTGTCCCGCTATGGCCGTCGGGCGGAAGCTCTCGGGCATCGCCATGGAGAAGCGGAACTCGGCGTCAGACACCTGCTTGTACCCGTCGGGCAGGCCATCGTCCCCGGCGTCCTTGCCGCCGTCATCGCCGTCGCCCTTCCCGGCGTCGTCCTGCCCCTTGTCCGTATCCTCGTCGCCCTCGCCCTGGTCGCCCTGGTTGTCCTTGCCGTCCTGGTCGCTCCTGTCCTTCTCGCTGCCCTGGCCGTCGCCCTTGTTGCCGTCCTTGCCCTGGCTCTGGCCGTCGTCGGTTCCGGCGGCGGCGCCGCTCGACACGGACTGGTCGCCGCCCTGGCCCTTGTTGTCCTGCTGGCCGCCGTCGTTCCCGGTGAGCGCGACGCCGAGTACGACCCCGATCAGGGCGAGCGCGGCGAAGGCCGCCACGAGCACCAGCGTCCGTCGCGGCACCTGTCTGACGCGGGCCAGCGCCCCCGACCCGGACGCCGCGCCGGTCCCCGGACGCCCAGGCTCCGAGCGGTTCGTCACCGCAGGACCGGCGCCCGCCGCCGCCATCGCACCCCCGCGCGCGGACTCCGACGGCAGCGGCACCGCCTTCGTCGCGTCCTGCGGCGCCTCGGCCGCCGACTCCTCGGGGGCCGGGTCCGGCGCGTCCAGCACTTCGTTCAGCAGCGCCCGCGCGCCCACCTCGTCGAGCCGCTGCGCCGGGTCCTTGACGAGGAGCCCGTAGATGACCTTCTCCAGCCGGGGGCCCGCGTTCTTCGGCGGGTCCAGCGGCTCGGTCATCACGGCGGTGAGCGTGGCGATCGCCGAGCCCTTGTCGTACGGCGGGCAGCCCTCGACCGAGGCGTACAACAGACCGCCCAGTGACCACAGGTCGGCGGCGGGCCCCGGCTTGTGGCCGCGCGCCCGCTCCGGCGAGATGTACGAGGGCGCGCCGACCAGCATGCCGGTCGAGGTGATAGACGGATCGCCCTCGACCTGCGCGATGCCGAAGTCGGTGAGGACGACCCGCCCGTCTTCGGCGATCAGTACGTTCGACGGCTTCACATCGCGGTGCAGGATCCCCTCGCGGTGCGCGGCGCGCAGGACGTCCAGGATGGCGAGGCCGACTTCGGCCGCGCGCTTCGGCGTCAGCAGGCCGTCCTCACGTACGGCTTCGGCGAGCGACTTGCCCTCGACGAGCTCCATCACGATCCACGGCCGGTCGTCCTCGTCCACGACGTCGAAGACGGTGATCGCGGCGTTGTTGCGGATCCGGGCGATCGCCTTGGCCTCGCGCAGCGTTCGGGTGATGAGCCGCCGCTTCTCCTCCTCGTCGATGCTTGAGGGGAAGCGCAGTTCCTTGACCGCGACCGTGCGGCCCAGCGTCTCATCGACCGCCCGCCAGACGGTCCCCATGCCACCGCGCCCGAGCACATCTCCCAGCCGGTACCGCCCGGCCAGCAGGCGCGCGCCCGTGCCCTGACCGGCCTCCTTCGGCTGCTCCGCCTCCGACATGCGTCCCCTCTGCGTCGCCGTGCCCCACGTTGCCTGTCAGGTCGCCGCAGACAACCAGCCCTGGCAGAGCCCCCATTGTCCCCCATGCCAGGGCCCGCCCCGGCCGGGGGTGGCCCTCTCGGCCCAACGCCACGGCTGATTCCCGCCACACCGCTCTGACCTGCGCACGCGCCCCCCGAACCAGAGCCACGGCGGGCTACGGCGGGCTAGACGTCCCGCCGCGCCCCCGGAGCCCCTCCTACCGCGGCACGATGTCCGGCGCCCCCAACCTCGCCGCGTCGGCGGTCAGATCGTCCGGCTGCCGCTGCGACTCCCGCTCGGCTTCCACCCGCTTCTCGTAGTGCTCCACCTCGCGCTCGATCTGGTCCTTGTCCCAGCCCAGGACCTTCGCCATCAGTTCGGCACACTCCCGCGCACTGCGCGTGCCCCGGTCGAAGGTCTCAATGGAGATACGCGTACGGCGGGTCAGCACATCGTCCAGATGCCGGGCCCCTTCGTGCGAGGCGGCGTAGACGACCTCGGCCCGCAGGTAGTCCTCCGCGCCCGTCAGCGGCGCTCCCAGCGAGCTGTCCGCCGCGATCAGCTCCAGCAGTTCCTCGGTGAGCGAGCCGTAGCGGTTCAACAGGTGTTCCACCCGCACCACATGGAGCCCCGTCTCCGCGGCGATCCGCGCTCGCGCGTTCCACAGCGCCTTGTACCCCTCGGCGCCTACCAGCGCGATGTCCTCCGTGACGCAGTCGGCGACCCGTTGGTCCAGGCCGTGGACCGCCTCGTCCACGGCATCCTTGGCCATCACCCGGTACGTCGTGTACTTGCCGCCCGCGATGACCACCAGGCCCGGCACCGGATGCGCGACCGTGTGCTCCCGCGACAGCTTGCTGGTGGCGTCCGACTCCCCGGCCAGCAACGGCCGTAGCCCCGCGTAGACCCCCTGGACGTCGTCGCGCGTGAGGGGCACCGCGAGCACCGAGTTCACATGCTCCAGGAGGTAGTCGATGTCCGCGCTGGACGCCGCCGGGTGTGCCTTGTCCAGGTCCCAGTCGGTGTCCGTGGTGCCCACGATCCAGTGCCGCCCCCACGGGATCACGAACAGCACGCTCTTCTCGGTGCGCAGGATCAGCCCGGTGGTCGAGTTGATCCGGTCCTTGGGCACCACCAGGTGGATGCCCTTGGAGGCCCGTACGTGGAACTGGCCGCGCTCTCCGACCATCGCCTGGGTGTCGTCCGTCCACACCCCGGTGGCGTTGACGATCTGCCGGGCCCTGATCTCGTACTCGCCGCCGCCCTCGAGGTCCTGCACCCGGGCGCCTACTACGCGCTCGCCCTCGCGCAGAAACCCGGTGACCCGCGCGCGGTTGGCGGCCTTGGCGCCGTACGCCGACGCCGTACGCACCAGCGTGGTGACATAGCGGGCATCGTCCATCTGGGCGTCGTAGTACTGCATCGCGCCGATCAGCGCGTCCTTCTTCAAGCACGGGGCAACCCGCAGAGCATGACGTCGAGTGAGGTGCCGGTGCAGGGGCAGCCCGCGCCCGTGCGCCTTCGACATCGACATGGCGTCATAGAGCGCCACGCCCGAGCCCGCGTACACCCGCTCCCAGCCCTTGCCCTTGAGCGGGTACAGGAACGGCACCGGCTTCACCAGATGCGGAGCGATCCGCTCCAACAGCAGCCCACGCTCCTTGAGGGCCTCCCGTACGAGCGCGAAGTCGAGCATCTCCAGATAGCGCAGCCCGCCGTGGATGAGCTTGCTGGACCGGCTCGACGTGCCCGACGCCCAGTCGCGCGCCTCGACGATGCCGGTGGAGAGCCCACGGGTCACGGCGTCGAGCGCGGTGCCCGCGCCGACCACGCCCGCACCCACGACCAGCACGTCGAGTTCTCGCTCGGCCATCGCCGCAAGTGCCTCGGCCCGCTCGGCCGGTCCCAGAGTCGTTGTCCTCACCGCTGCCTCCCGTCGCCCCCGTGTGGTCGGGCTCACACGCTCGATTCTGTAGCCAACCGCCGACTTCAGCCACCGCCTGTGGACAACACTCCGCAGAATGACACTCCCCAATGCGGCATATCGGTCATATTTACTCCTAACCTGACATTGCGCTCGCTCGTTCTGTCCACAGGGCTTGCGCGCTCCTCCCGCTCCGGCTATTGGGAAGGACGGCCCACCGCCATGCCCGCAGATCTCGCCGTCGTCGGAATCGGCCACCTCGGCCTGCCCCTCGCCCAGGCCGCCGTCTCGGCCGGTATCGAGACCCTCGCCTACGACACCCGGCACACCCCCGCACTCGTCGCGGGCCGCCTGCCCGCGGACGAAGGCCCGCTCACCGCCGCCGACCTGCGCCGGATGCTCGCGGGCGGCTTCCGGCCCACCACCAACGCGGCCGAACTGGGCCGGGTGCGCACCGCCGTCATCTGCGCCCCCACCCCGCTCGGCGCCGACCGCGCTCTCGACCTCACCCAAGTGGCCGACGCGGCCCGCGCGCTGGCCGCCCGGATGCGCCCGCACACCACGGTCATCCTGGAGTCACCCGCGTACCCGGGGACCACCGACGATTTCCTGCGCCCCCTGCTCGAAGAGGGCTCAGGACTGCGCGCGGGCCGCGACTTCCACCTCGCCTACTCCCCCGGCCGCCTGGACCCGGGCAGCCGCACCCACGGCTACACCAACACCCCCAAGGTGATCGGCGGCCTCACCCCGGCCTGCACCGAGTCGGCCGCCGCCTTCTACGGACGGCTCACCGACAAGGTCGTACGCGCGCGTGGCACGCGAGAGGCCGAGACCGTCCACCTCCTGGAGACCAACTACCGGCACGTCAACATCGCCCTGGTCAACGAGATGGCCGTGCTCTGCCACGACCTCGGCGTCGACCTCTGGGACGTCATCCGCTGCGCCGAGACCAAGCCCTTCGGCTTTCAGGCCTTCCGTCCAGGACCCGGCGTCGGCGGCCACGCCGTCCCCCTGGACCCCAACAACCTCCCGCACACCACGCGCACCCCGGGCCACCCGCTGCGGATGGTCGGGCTGGCGCAGGAGATCAACCAGCGGATGCCGCAGTACGTCATCCAGCGCGCCGCGACCCTCCTCAACGAGCACGGCAAGTCGGCCCGTGGCGCCCGCGTCCTGCTCCTCGGCACCACCTACAAACCCGACCTCGCCGACCAGCAGGGCGCCCCGGCCCAGGAGATCGCCACCCGGCTGATGGAGATGGGCGCCACGATCAGCTACCACGACCCGTACATCCCGCACTGGCGTGTGCTCGGCTGCCCTGTCCCGCGCGCCGACTCCCTCTACGAGGCCGCGGCCGAGGCCGATCTGACGATCCTGCTGCAGTCCCACCGCACGTACGACCTCCAGGGACTCGCGGTCAAGGCTCAGCTCCTCCTGGACACCCGTGGCGCGAGCCCGGTGGGCGCGGCGCACCGGCTCTGACGGCCGACCAGGAACGCGCGAAGGCCCGCACCATCGGTGCGGGCCTTCGCGTACTCGTACGGTGGTGTCAGCGGTGGTGCTGGGAGTCCGCCACCGTGACCTCGACCCGCTGGAACTCCTTGAGGTCGCTGTAGCCGGTGGTCGCCATCGAGCGGCGCAGCGCGCCGAAGAGGTTCATCGAGCCGTCCGGGCGGTGCGAGGGGCCGGTGAGGATCTCCTCGGTCGTGCCGACCGTGCCCAGGCCGACCTTCTTGCCGCGCGGCACGTCCTCGTGCACGGCCTCCATGCCCCAGTGGTGGCCCGGAGCGGGCGCGTCCGTGGCGCGGGCCAGCGGGGAGCCCATCATCACGGCGTCCGCGCCGCAGGCGATGGCCTTGGGCAGGTCGCCGGACCAGCCCACGCCACCGTCCGCGATGACGTGGACGTAGCGACCGCCGGACTCGTCCATGTAGTCACGGCGGGCGGCCGCGACATCGGAGACCGCGCTCGCCATCGGCACCTGGATGCCCAGCACGTTACGGGTGGTGTGCGCGGCCCCGCCGCCGAAGCCGACCAGCACACCGGCGGCACCGGTGCGCATCAGGTGCAGCGCGGCCGTGTAGGTGGCGCAGCCACCGACGATGACCGGGACGTCCAGCTCGTAGATGAACTGCTTGAGGTTCAGCGGTTCGGCGGCACCGGACACATGCTCGGCCGACACGGTCGTGCCGCGGATCACGAAGATGTCCACACCGGCGTCGACCACGGCCTTGGAGAACTGCGCGGTGCGCTGCGGCGACAGGGCGGCGGCGGTCACCACGCCCGAGTCGCGCACCTCCTTGATGCGCTGCCCGATCAGCTCTTCCTTGATCGGGGCGGCGTAGATCTCCTGGAGGCGCCGGGTGGCGGTCTCCGGGTCAAGCGCGGCGATCTCGTCGAGCAGCGGCTGCGGGTCCTCGTACCGGGTCCACAGGCCCTCGAGGTTCAGTACGCCCAGGCCCCCCAGCTCACCGATCCGGATGGCGGTCTGCGGCGAGACGACCGAGTCCATGGGAGCGGCCAGGAACGGCAGCTCAAAGCGGTAGGCGTCGATCTGCCAGGCGATCGAGACCTCCTTCGGGTCCCGGGTGCGGCGGCTCGGCACGATGGCGATGTCGTCGAACGCGTACGCCCTGCGGCCGCGCTTGCCGCGCCCGATCTCGATCTCAGTCACGTTGGGTGGCCTTTCCAGTCTCCGGTCTGCGCGTACCAGTATCCCCGACGCGGTCCCCGGCACACGCGGCCGAGCCCGCGGGCGGCGTCGCCCGCGGGCTCGTAAGCGCCGGTCTTCGGGTCAAACGAGGGTCAGCGGCGCGAGTAGTTCGGCGCCTCGACCGTCATGGCGATGTCGTGCGGGTGGCTCTCCTTGAGACCGGCCGCCGAGATCCGTACGAACCGGCCCTTGGCCTTCAGCTCCGGGATGTCCGCCGAGCCGACGTACCCCATGGAGGCCCGCAGACCGCCGATCAGCTGGTGCGAGACCGAGGCGAGCGGTCCGCGGTAGGGCACCTGGCCCTCGATGCCCTCGGGGACCAGCTTGTCCTCGGACAGGACGTTGTCCTGGAAGTAACGGTCCTTCGAGTACGAGCGGGCCTGGCCACGCGACTGCATCGCGCCCAGCGAGCCCATGCCCCGGTAGGACTTGAACTGCTTGCCGTTGATGAAGACCATCTCGCCCGGCGACTCCTCGCAGCCCGCGAGCAGCGAGCCGAGCATCACCGCGTCGGCACCGGCGGCGATCGCCTTGGCGATGTCGCCGCTGTACTGCAGTCCGCCGTCGCCGATGAGCGGCACGCCCGCGGGGCCGCAGGCCTTCGCCGCCTCGTAGATGGCGGTGACCTGGGGGACGCCGATACCGGCGACGACCCGGGTGGTGCAGATGGAGCCGGGTCCCACGCCGACCTTGACGCCGTCCACACCGGCGTCGATCAGGGCCTGGGCGCCGTCGCGCGTGGCGACGTTACCGCCCACGATGTCGACGTTGATGTGGGTCTTCAGCTTGGCGATCATGTCGAGGATGCCGCGGCTGTGGCCGTGCGCGCTGTCCACGACCAGGAAGTCGACCCCGGCCTCGACCAGGGCCTGCGCCCGGTCGTACGCCTCGTCGCCGACGCCGACCGCGGCACCGACGACCAGGCGGCCCTCGGCGTCCTTGGCGGCGTTCGGGTACTTCTCGGCCTTGACGAAGTCCTTGACCGTGATGAGGCCCTTGAGGATGCCCGCGTCGTCGACCAGCGGCAGCTTCTCGATCTTGTGGCGGCGCAGCAGCTCCATGGCGTCATCACCGGAGATGCCGACCTTGCCAGTGACCAGCGGCATCGGCGTCATGACCTCGCGGACCTGACGCGAGCGGTCCAGCTCGAAGGCCATGTCGCGGTTGGTGACGATGCCGAGCAGCTTGCCCGCGGGGTCGGTGACCGGGACACCGCTGATACGGAACTTGGCGCACAGGGCGTCGGCGTCGTGCAGCGTGGCGTCCGGCGAGACCGTGATCGGGTCGGTCACCATGCCGGACTCGGAGCGCTTCACCAGGTCGACCTGGTTGGCCTGGTCCTCGATGGAGAGATTGCGGTGCAGCACACCGGCGCCGCCCTGGCGCGCCATGGCGATGGCCATCCGCGCCTCGGTGACCTTGTCCATCGCGGCGGACAGCAGGGGGAGGTTCACCGTCACGTTCCGGGAGATCCGGGTCGTGGTGTCGACCTTGTTCGGCAGCACTTCGGAGGCGCCCGGCAGCAGCAGGACGTCGTCGTAGGTCAGCCCGAGCATCGCGAATTTCTCCGGCGCTCCGGCTCCGTCGTCGACGAGATCAGTCATGACACCTTCCCCAATGCTCTTGCCAGCCGCGGACCACCATGCTAACGGGCCTCAGCGGTACTTCATTCCACGATCGCCCCACCGCAGATCACGATCGTTGTACTTTTCTACGAAGCTTCTATGAAGCTCGCGCTGTGCGGTTCCGTGAAGTCCACGGGGTCACTGCTCGGCGAGGGCGCGAAGCCTGCTCAGCGCCCGGTGCTGGGCGACCCGGACCGCGCCCGGGGACATCCCCAGCATCTGCCCGGTCTCCTCCGCTGTGAGCCCGACGGCGATCCGCAACAGCAGCAGCTCGCGCTGTGTCTGGGGCAGATTGGCGAGGAGCTTCTTGGCCCACTCGGCGTCGCTGCTGAGCAGCGCCCGCTCTTCGGGGCCGAGCGAGTCGTCCGGCCGCTCGGGCATCTCGTCGGACGGCACGGCGGTGGAGCCGGGGTGACGCATCGCGGCTCGCTGGAGGTCGGCGACCTTGTGCCCGGCGATGGCGAAGACGAATGCCTCGAAGGGGCGGCCGGTGTCCTTGTAGCGCGGCAGCGCGAGCAGGACGGCGACACAGACTTCCTGCGCCAGGTCCTCCACGAAGTGCCGTGCGTCACCCGGAAGGCGGGACAGCCTGGTGCGGCAGTAGCGCAGCGCCAGCGGGTGTACGTGAGCCAACAGGTCATGGGTGGCCTGCTGGTCGCCTTCGACGGCGCGGTGGACGAGGGCACCAATCGCCGTCGTCTCTTCGTCACGCATCGGTCCATGGTGCCCTGGCTCCGACCGATCCGTGACACCGCGCCTGTAGTTGTGCACTGAAGCGTTATGAGCAGGTGCGCCGGAACTCATCTCCTGCGCCCTCCCCTCCCGCTCGATCGACTCGTCCCCGAGGAACTCCACACTCCAAGGATGCGGCATCGCGCGGGAAACGGCGTAAGCCACCACCACGAAGGGCACTTCCGGACAGCCCCCGCCCCGCCCGCGCACACGCGAACAGGGCTAGGGTCTGCCCGGCGGATCACGCCGGGGTCGCGGGGCGTGGCACGCACGCCCCCACCCTCGAACTCGCTTCGCTCAGCTCGGGCGGGAGGGACCCCCTCGGCGTTGTCGTCAGTCACCGACGCTCCGCGTCGCCTCAATCCTCCGCCTTGCAGCTGCACGCACCACGCCCCGCTCACCAGCACAGACAGCGCACCGAGCGTCCAGCCCGACCTGATCCGCCGGACAGACCCTAGAACCGGGACCGGAACTCTCGCGGCGGCGCGGTCTCAGCGGACCAGGCCCCAGCGGAAACCGAGCGCCACGGCGTGCGCGCGGTCCGAGGCGCCCAGCTTCTTGAAGAGCCGCCTGGCGTGGGTCTTCACGGTGTCCTCGGAGAGGAACAGCTCGCGGCCGATCTCGGCGTTCGACCGGCCGTGGCTCATGCCTTCGAGCACCTGGATCTCGCGCGCGGTGAGGGTCGGCGCCGCGCCCATCTCGGCCGAGCGCAGTCTGCGCGGGGCGAGCCGCCAGGTCGGGTCGGCGAGCGCCTGGGTGACGGTCGCGCGCAGTTCGGCGCGCGAGGCGTCCTTGTGCAGATAACCGCGGGCACCGGCGGCGACCGCGAGCGCGACGCCGTCGAGATCCTCGGCGACCGTGAGCATGATGATCCGGGCCCCGGGGTCAGCGGAGAGTAGTCGGCGTACGGTCTCGACACCCCCGAGCCCCGGCATCCGTACGTCCATCAGAATCAGGTCCGAACGGTCGGCACCCCAGCGGCGGAGGACTTCCTCGCCGTTGGCCGCCGTCGTGACACGCTCGACGCCGGGCACGGTCGCGACCGCACGGCGGAGCGCCTCTCGGGCAAGCGGGGAGTCGTCGCAGACGAGGACGGATGTCATGGCCGCCCTCCGCAGCTGATGCGCGTCACCTTGAGCCTCCAGGCTGGGTACGAATCGTCACCTGTGCGATTGACGCCCTCAGACATCTGCCCGAGTGCTTGTGTTCTCAACCGCCTCGCACTCTCAACGACGGTCACTCGAAAGAGTTACGGGTCCGCTGACCCCCTTCGACACTCTACGTGAGGGCCCAGACACGGGACGGGCGTCGCAGGTCACCGAAGGTTCACCGGACTCGATGCCCCATTTAGCGGATTTTCTTCCCTTTCGTAGGTGTCTCTAGCTAGATTCACCATGGATCATATTTTCATCTACTAGGACAGTAGATGTACGGTCATGAGGCACTGAACCCGCCCACCACGGTTGCAAGGGGACACGCAATGGCAGATTTCTCCCGCCTTCCCGGACCAAACGCAGACCTGTGGGACTGGCAGCTCCTGGCCGCCTGCCGCGGGGTCGACAGCTCGCTCTTCTTTCACCCGGAGGGCGAGCGGGGCGCGGCGCGCAGCGCCCGCGAGACCTCGGCCAAAGAGGTCTGTATGAGATGCCCGGTTCGCGCGGAGTGCGCCGCTCACGCGCTGGCGGTACGCGAACCGTACGGAGTCTGGGGTGGACTCACCGAAGACGAACGCGAAGAACTCATGGGACGCGCCCGGCACCGTCTGGTCACGGCGTCCACCGCTTCGGCGGCGAGTGCGCCGGGGCACTGACCTCTCCCGAAGCGACGGCACACGGAGGAACGTTTCTGTAGCCGACGAGCCCTTCAGCCCTGTAGCCGACGGGCCCTTCAGCGGGCCGCCGCGCCCGCCAGCCGGTCGAGTGTGGCCACCACAGCGGGCACCTGGGCCAGGTCGGGGAGTGTGAGCGCGACGATCTCGCGCCGCACCGCGGGCTCCACCGTCACCGCGCGGGCGCCCTTGGGCCGTACCGACTCCAGGGCCAGCTCCGGCAGTACCGCCACCCCGAGACCGGCGCCGACCAGGCCGATCACCGCGGGGTAGTCGTCGGTGGCGAAGTCGATACGCGGGACAAAGCCCGCACCCTCGCAGACCTCCACCAACTGCTTGCGGCAGCGCGGGCAGCCCGCGATCCACGGCTCGTCGGCGAAGTCCCCCATGGCGACCGTCGCCGCGTCGGCGAGCCGGTGCCCCTCGGGGACCAGCCCGACCAGCCGGTCGGCGAGGAGCGGCCGTACGACCAGATCGCTCCAGTCGTCCGCGGCGCTCGCCCCCTCGTACCGGAAGGCGAGAGCCACATCGCAGTCCCCCTCACGCAGCATCTCGACCGAGCGCGGGGGCTCGGCCTCCACCAGGGAGACCCGCGTGCCCGGGTGCGCGGCGCGCAGCGCGGCGAGCGCCGTGGGAACCAGGGTCGAGCTGCCGCTGGGGAAGGAGACCAGGCGCACCCGGCCCGCGCGCAGCCCGGCGATCGCGGCGACCTCTTCCTCGGCCGCGGTCAGTCCGGCGAGGATGCCCGCGGCGTGCCGGACGAGCGCTTCACCGGCCTGCGTCAGGCGCATCTCGCGGCCCGTACGGATCAGCAGCGGCGTGCCGGTCGAGTGCTCAAGGGCCTTCATCTGCTGGCTCACCGCGGGCTGGGTGCAGCCCAGTTCGCGGGCGGCGGCGGAAAAGGAGCCGGTAGCGGCCACGGCGCGCAGCACACGGAGATGGCGGGCCTCGATCATGCGTCGAGCATAAGCGAGGCTTGGGGAGCAGCGCGAATACGGCACTGAACCTTTGCCATCTCGGGGGTCGCGCTCAGGGTCTGCTCAGGGTCGCGCCGGGGTCGGTTCAGGGCGCTTCCCGATACTGCGCCGCGTCCTGACGCGGAATCGTGAAGGGCATGAAGGAGACGGGGAGCGGAAGAGGCGAGAGGCGCGGCAAGCCGGGCAGGCTCAAGCGGGTGCTGATCACGCTCGGCGTGGTCGTCGGCGTGCTGATCGCCGCGCTCGGCGGTGGCGTCGCCTGGCTGTGGACGAGCGCCGACGTCAGCACGGTGGGCAAGGTCTCCTTCCGCAACGAGCTGGCCATACCCCCGCTCGCCGACTCCACGGTGGAGCAGGACGGTACGCGGGTCTTCGACCTGCGGATGCAGGCGGGCGAGACCGAGTTCAAGGACGGTCAGCAGACCCCGACCTGGGGATTCAACGGCAGCTATCTCGGGCCGACGCTGCGCGCCGAGCGCGGCGAGAAGGTCAAGGTACGGATAGCCAACGGCCTGGACGAGGCGTCCACCGTGCACTGGCACGGGATGCACCTGCCCGCGAAGATGGACGGCGGCCCGCACCAGATGGTGCGACCGGGCGGCACCTGGACCCCCGACTGGAAGGTCGACCAGCCCGCCGCGACGCTCTGGTACCACCCGCACCCGCACGGTGCCACGGAGAAGCACGTTCAGCGTGGGCTGGCCGGGATGTTCCTCCTGGACGACGAGAAGTCCGCGCGGCTGCCACTGCCCGGGACGTACGGCGTCGACGACATACCCGTCATCGTGCAGGACACGAAGTTCGACGGCGCCAAGTTCGACCACGGTCGCGGAATGATGCGGAGCCTCGGCTTCCTCGGCGACCAGACGCTGGTCAACGGCACGCTCGCCCCGTACCAGGAAGTCGGCGACGAGCTGGTGCGGCTGCGGTTGCTCAACGCCTCGACCGCGCGCACCTACGCCTTCGGGTTCTCCGACAGCAGGCAGTTCGCGCTGATCGGCACCGACGGCGGGCTGCTGGAGGCGCCGGTGCGGATGGGCGGCCATCTGCGGCTGTCACCCGGTGAGCGGGCCGAGGTCGTGGTGCGGATGGAGCCGGGCGAGAAGACCGTGCTGCGGAGCTTCCCTCAGCGGCTCGGCGACGCCTTCAACACGCGCTTCGGTGGTGGTGACGACTCCTTCGACATTCTTCAACTGCGGGCGGGTGACACCCTGCGCCCTTCCCCCGAACTCCCCGACATGCTGGGTGAGCTGGAGATCCCCGAAGGCAAGGACCCCGCGCGCGGGCGGCACTTCGACCTGAAGCTGTCCGGGATCAACGGCCGGAAAATGGACATGGGCCGGATCGACGAGGTCGTTACCCGGGGCACCGAGGAGGTCTGGACGGTACGCAACGGCAACGGCATGGCGCACAACTTCCATGTGCACGACGTGCAGTTCCGGGTACTGGAGATGGACGGCCAGGCGCCGCCGCCCGAACTGCGCGGCGCCAAGGACACGGTCTTCATACCGGACGGCTCGACGGTGAAGCTGGCGATGCGGTTCGACGGGCCACCTGACCCGGATGTCCCGTACATGTACCACTGCCATCTTCTGTACCACGAAGATCTGGGCATGATGGGTCAGTTCGTGGTGGTCGAGAAGGGACAGCAGGCGGGGACGCCGCCGCCGGGGCGTCACCAGCACTGAGCGTGCCACCGGACAGGCTCTAGCCTTGGGCCATGACTACGGCTCTGATTACCGGATCGACCGCAGGCATCGGCGCCGCTTTCGCGCGGCGTCTCGCCGCGGATGGTCACAACCTGGTGCTGGTCGCCCGCGACACCAAACGGCTCCAGGAGCAGGCGACCGAACTGCACGACCGGCACGGCATCGAGGCCGAGGTGCTGACCGCCGACCTGTCGACCGACGACGGCATCGCGGCGGTCGAGGCCCGGCTTGGTGACCGCAGGGACCCGGTCGACCTGCTCGTCAACAACGCGGGCTTCGGCAACAAGGGCCGTTATCTCGAGGTCTCGATGGCCGACGAGCTCACGATGCTGAAGGTGCACTGCGAGGCGGTGCTCCGGCTGACCTCGGCGGCCGCCGAGTCGATGCGGGAGCGTGGGCGCGGCGGTGTCGTCAACGTCGCCTCGGTCGCTGCGTTCGTACCGCGCGGGACCTATGGCGCGTCGAAGGCGTGGGTCGTGCAGTTCACGCAGGGCGCGGCGAAGGACCTGGCGGGTTCGGGGGTGCGGCTGATGGCGCTGTGTCCCGGGTTCGTGCGGACGGAGTTCCACCAGCGGGCCGGGATGGGCACGGACAACATCCCGGGCTGGCTGTGGCTGGACGCGGACAAACTGGTGAGCGCCGCGCTGGCGGACCTGGCGCGCGGTAAGTCGGTGTCGATCCCCGACCCGCGGTACAAGGCGATGATGGGCGTGGTGAAGGTGACCCCGCGCGCTCTGCTCGGTGGGCTGAGTTCCCGTACCGGCCGCAAGTACGGACCGAAGTAGCGCAGCGCGAAGGCCCGGCACCCCGCGACGGGGTGCCGGGCCTTCGTCAGCTCGGCTCAGCGGCTCGGCTCAGCGGCTCGGCTCAGTCAGAGCACGCTGGGTCGGTGCGCGCTGGGTCAGTGCGCGTGGCCGTGACCGTGGCCACCGGCGGCCTCGTCCTCGTCCGCGGGCTTCTCGACGACCAGGGTCTCGGTCGTGAGCAGCAGCGAGGCGATCGACGCGGCGTTCTCCAGGGCGGAGCGGGTGACCTTGACCGGGTCGATGACACCGGCCTTCACCAGGTCGCCGTACTCACCGGTGGCGGCGTTGAAGCCGTTGCCCTTGTCGAGCTCGGCGACCTTGGCGGTGATGACGTAGCCCTCAAGGCCGGCGTTCTCGGCGATCCAGCGCAGCGGCTCGACGGCGGCGCGGCGGACGACGGCGACACCGGTGGCCTCGTCACCCTCCTTGCCGAGGTTGCCCTCGAGCACCTTGACGGCGTGCACCAGAGCGGAGCCACCACCGGAGACGATGCCCTCCTCGACCGCGGCGCGGGTCGCGGAGATGGCGTCCTCCAGACGGTGCTTCTTCTCCTTGAGCTCCACCTCGGTGGCGGCACCGACGCGGATCACGCACACGCCACCGGCCAGCTTCGCGAGGCGCTCCTGGAGCTTCTCGCGGTCCCAGTCGGAGTCCGTGGTCTCGATCTCGGCCTTGATCTGGCCGATGCGGCCCTGGACGTCCTCGGCGTTGCCGCCGCCGTCCACGATCGTGGTGTCGTCCTTGGTGATGGTGACGCGGCGGGCGGTGCCCAGCACGTCAAGACCGGCCTGGTCCAGCTTGAGGCCGACCTCTTCGGCGATGACCGTGGCGCCGGTGAGGGCGGCCATGTCGCCGAGCATCGCCTTGCGGCGGTCGCCGAAGCCGGGGGCCTTGACGGCCACGGCGTTGAACGTGCCGCGGATCTTGTTGACGACGAGGGTGGAGAGCGCCTCGCCCTCGACGTCCTCGGCGATGATCAGCAGCGGCTTGGAGCCACCGGCCTGGATGACCTTCTCCAGCAGGGGCAGCAGGTCCTGGATCGAGGAGATCTTGCCCTGGTGGATCAGGATGTACGGGTCGTCGAGGACGGCCTCCATACGCTCCTGGTCGGTCACCATGTACGGCGACAGGTAGCCCTTGTCGAAGGCCATGCCCTCGGTGAAGTCGAGCTCCACACCGAAGGTGTTGGACTCCTCGACGGTGATGACACCGTCCTTGCCGACCTTGTCCATCGCCTCGGCGATGAGCTCGCCGATCTGCTTGTCCTGCGCGGACAGCGCGGCGACGGCGGCGATGTCGGCCTTGGAGTCGATCGGGCGGGCGGTCGCGATCAGCTCGTCGGAGACGGCCTTGACCGCGGCGTCGATGCCCTTCTTCAGGGCGGCCGGGGACGCGCCGGCGGCGACGTTCCGCAGACCCTCGCGGACCAGGGCCTGGGCGAGCACGGTGGCGGTGGTGGTGCCGTCACCAGCGATGTCGTTGGTCTTGGTCGCCACCTCCTTCACCAGCTGGGCGCCGAGGTTCTCGTACGGGTCCTCGACCTCGACCTCGCGGGCGATGGTCACGCCGTCGTTGGTGATGGTGGGGGCGCCGAACTTCTTGTCGATGACGACGTTGCGGCCCTTGGGGCCGATCGTCACCTTCACTGTGTCGGCCAGCTTGTTGACGCCGCGCTCAAGGGCGCGACGGGCGTCCTCGTCGAACTTCAGGATCTTCGCCATGGAGCTGTCTCAAGTCCTCTCAAAAAAGAAACCGCGCCCCTGTCCACCCGGCGATTTTTGAATTCACGGGGGCCAGGGGCGCGGTACACAACTTTCGGGAGTTCATCGACTCCCAGGTGACTTACTTCTCGATGATCGCGAGTACGTCGCGAGCCGAGAGGACGAGGTACTCGTCGCCGTTGTACTTCACCTCGGTGCCGCCGTACTTGCTGTAGAGCACAACGTCGCCGACCTTGACGTCGAGCGGCAGCCGCTCGCCGTTCTCGAAGCGACCCGGGCCCACGGCCAGGACTGCGCCCTCCTGGGGCTTCTCCTTCGCGGTGTCCGGAATAACCAGGCCAGAGGCCGTGGTCTGCTCGGCGTCGAGCGGCTGGACCACAATGCGGTCCTCAAGCGGCTTGATGGCAACCTTGGAGCTGGTGGTCGTCACGGTCCGGTCTCCCCCTTCGGAGATCTCACGGGGTTAACTGTTTTGGGGTGGCGACCAGGTGGATCCGTCGTCGCGGGTGCCGGACCTGCCCGTCGCTGTTGGCACTCTCCGGTGGGGAGTGCCAGACCTGAGACTATGACCGCGATTAGCACTCGGTCAAGCGGAGTGCCAATGACTCCACTCGACCGGGTCGCGAGGACTCTCCCGGCGCCCCTCCCAGCGCTCCTGTCGGCGGCCCTTCCAGTGGCCCCCAGTGGCCCTCCCAGCACCCGTCTCGGTGGCTCAGAGGTAGTCCTCCAGCCTGCCCACCGCGTACCCCTTGTCCGTCACCGTCTTCATCATCTGGCGGATCATGTCCGGCATGCTGCCCTTCCAGTCCCCCTTGCCCCGGAAGTGGGTGAGGATGATGTCGCCGGGATGCAGATCACGGTCCCACTCGCGCCAGTCCATCCGGTCCGCGAAGGCCTCGGCATTCCACAGCGGCACGGCCTTGATGCCGCAGGCCTTGGCCGCCCGCAGGGTGTCGCCGTTGTAGTTGCCGTACGGCGGACGGAAGAGCTCGGGCCGCTTGCCGTAGCGCTTCTCGATGACGTCCTGCATCCCGCAGATCTCGCGCTTCTGCTGCGCGTACGAGAGCCCGGGCAGATAGCGGTGGTTGAGGGTGTGGTTGTTCAGGACGACGCCGTGGTCCTGCATCTTCTTGAAATAGCCGTAGTCCTCCTTCACCAGGTAGTCACTGAGGAAGGCGGTGTACGGGATGTCCAGCTCGCTCATCATCCTGAGCAGCTCGGGGTCCTTCTCGGCACCATCGTCGATCGTCAGGAAGACGACCTTGTCTTTGGTCGGGATGGTGGTGAAGACGGGCGGCAGGTTCTCGTGCCCGGCGACCTCGAACCCTCGGCGGGTACTGACCTTCGGCTTCTTGGCCGGTGGCTTGGGTGGCGTCAGCGGCATTTTGTCCAGGCCCCAGCGCTTGACCGCGGCCACCTTCGCGGCCCGCTGCTGGGCGGCGCGCTTCTTGGCCTGTTCCTTGGCCTGTTCCGCCTGCTGCTGGCCGTGGGCGGGCTCGACCGGGGGCTTCGCCGACTCGCTGGTGGAGCAGCCGGACGCGACGGCGGCCGCGGCGAGGAGGGCAAGGCCCGCTCGGACCCGGGTGCCCCGCCGTCCACTTCCGGCGATCTTTTCCTTTTGTCGTACTAGTCCTGTCCGCATGGCGTCGGATCCTGTCAGCGCACCGGGCCCCGGGCGGCCAGGCGCCACCACCGGGCGCGCACGATCCACCGACTGGCCGACAATGGCCGGGTGAACGACCTCGACCGCGACCCCGAGCTGGCCGCCTTCGCCGCCCTGCGCACCGACGAGGGCCAGGCCCTGCTCGCCGAACTGCGCGACCACGACCCCGCCCAGGAGCTGGCGCTCGCCACCCGGCTGCGCCGCGACCACCCGGCCGAGCTGGTCTCCGCCGCGCTGGGCCAGGCACGGCTACGGCAGCGGGCGGCCGCCAAGTTCGGCGTCGACGACGCGCGGCGGATGTACTTCACCCCGAACGGTGTCGAGCAGGCGACCCGGACCACCGTCGCGACGTACCGCGCGGAGCGCTTCCACGCCCTGGGCGTACGGAGTGTGGCGGACCTGTGCTGCGGCATCGGCGGCGACGCGATCGCGCTGGCCCGCGCCGGGATCTCCGTACTGGCCGTGGACCGCTCCCCGCTGACCTGCGAGGTGGCCCGCGCCAACGCGGCGGCGCTCGGCCTGGACGCGCTGATCGAGGTGCGCTGCGCGGAGGTCGCCGACGTGGACACGGCGGGGTACGACGCGGTGTTCGTGGACCCGGCGCGCCGGGGCGGACGCGGCCGCGTCTTCGACCCCGAGGCGTACTCCCCGCCCCTGTCCTGGGCCTTGGAGGCCGCTCGCAAGGCCCCGTACGCCGCGCTGAAGATCGCCCCCGGCATCCCGCACGAGGCGGTCCCCGAGGACGTCGAGGCCGAGTGGATCTCGGACGGCGGTGATGTGAAGGAGGCGGTGCTCTGGTTCGGGGACGAGTCCACGGGCGAATCCACGGGCGAATCCACGGGCGAATCCACAGGCGAGTCCGGAAGCGGCACCGCCCCGCAGCCTGCCCCCCAGCCCACCCCACCGCCAGCCCCGCAGCCCGCCTCGATGCGCGCCACCCTCCTGCCCACCGGCGCGACGCTCCACGCGCCCCTGGCCGCGATGCTGCCCGACCCCGAGCCCCGCCCCGTAGGCCGCTACCTCTACGAGCCCGACGGCGCCGTCATCCGCGCACACCTGGTCGCCGAGGTCGCCCGGCAGGTCGACGGGGGACTCATCGACCCGATGATCGCGTACGTCACGAGCGACACGCTGCACCCGACCCCGTACGCCACCGCCTACGAGATCACCGATCAGCTGCCGTTCAACATGAAGAAGCTCAAGGCCCTGCTGCGCGAGCGCGAGGTCGGCGTCCTGACGGTGAAGAAGCGCGGCTCAGCCGTCGAACCGGAGGAACTCCGCCGCAAGATGAAGCTCCAGGGCAAGCGGTCAGCGACGGTCTTCCTGACCAGGGTCGCCGACGCCCCCACCATGCTCGTCGGCGCCCCCGCCGTCGCCTAGCTCCGCCCGGTCGGTCAGCTGCTCCGCGAACACCTGCGAGAGCGGCTGCGGACCTATGTACTGCTGGCAGTTGCACTGCCCCGCCTCGAAGCGCACCGGCTTCTTGTCCTCGTCCCAGGCCGTCGCCACCTCGACCCGCTCATGGCAGCGCCCCCGCTTGTCGTGCTTGGCGAGGTGATGTGTGCAGCCGCAGATCGGCTCCGGGGGCTGGTGCGCCGCCTCGACGGCGAGCCGCTCCTGCTTCGCCGCCTCCATGAGCTCCAGCTTGCGCTCATGCCGGTTGCGCAGTGCGGTACGGACGTTGTCGGCCGCCCAGGCGAAGCCTCCCGTCCAGAAGATGATGAGCACCGCCCAGAACCAGCTCATCAGCCGCCCCTTCCCCTCTGCGCGGCACGCCCGCCTTCTCAGGATAAACGGCACTCCCGTACGAACCCCGCCCCGAGATTCGACCCGTTGCCGTCCGTCTCTGTGTAACGGCGCGAGCCGGGGAGACGTTCCCGTCTCCCCGGCTCACTCAGCCTCACTCAACCCGCGCGACCGCCTACTTCAGGCCATTGCCGATCGCGCTCACCAGCTCACCGTTCGCGGTGTCACCGCTGAACTCCCAGAAGAAGGCGCCGCCGAGTCCCTGGTTCTTGGCCCAGGTCATCTTTCCGGCGATCGTCGACGGGGTGTCGTAGCTCCACCAGTCGCTGCCGCAGTGCGCGTACGCCGTGCCGGCGATGGTGCCGTTGGCCGGGCACTTGCCCTTGAGGACCTTGTAGTCCTCGATGCCCGACTCATAGGTACCCGTGGCCGGTCCGGTGGCCGAGCCACCCGGCTCCGACTGCGTGACGCCCGTCCAGCCGCGCCCGTAGAAGCCGATGCCGAGCAGCAGCTTCTCGGCCGGTACACCCTTGGCCTTGAGCTTGGCGATGGCGTCCGCGGAGTTGAAGCCGTCCTGCGGGATACCGGGGTACGAGGTCAGCGGCGAGTGCGGAGCGGTCGGGCCGTTCTTCGCCCAGGCGCCGAAGAAATCGTAGGTCATGACGTTGTACCAGTCGCTGTACTGCGCGGCGCCCGCGTAGTCCGCCGAGTCGATCTTGCCGCCGTCGGAGGCGTCGGCGGTGATCGCGGCCGTGACCAGGTTGCCGCTGCCGAACTCGGCCCGCATCGCCTTCATCATGTCCTTGAAGACCGCGGGACCGCTGTCGTCACAGGACAGACCACAGGCGTTCGGGTACTCCCAGTCCAGGTCGATGCCGTCGAAGACGTCGGCCCAGCGCGGGTCCTCGACCAGGTCGTAGCAGGACTTGGCGAAGGCGGCCGGGTTCTTCATCGCGTCACCGAAGCCACCGGACCAGGTCCAGCCGCCGAACGACCACAGCACCTTGATGTCCGGGTACTTGGCCTTGAGCTGCCGCAGCTGGTTGAAGTTGCCGCGCAGCGGCTGGTCCCAGGTGTCGGCCTTGCCGCTGACCGACTGGTCGGCGGTGTACGCCTTGTCGATGGCGGCGTACGAGTCGCCCATGGTGCACTTGCCACCCTGGACGTTGCCGAAGCTGTAGTTGATGTGCGTGATCTTCTCGGCCGAGCCCGAGGTCACCAGGTTCTTGACGTGGTAGTTGCGCCCGTAGACGCCCCACTCGGTGAAGTACCCGAGGTTGATCTTGTCGCCGGGGCCAGGACCGGGGCCGGGGTCGCCACCCGTCGTCCGCACCGTGACGGACCCGCTGACCGGACCCGTCTGGCCGGCGGTGTCGCGGGCCTGGACGCTGTACGAGTAGTCGGTCCCCTCGGTCAGCCCGGTGTCCGTGTACGAGGTGCCGGTGACCGTGGCGACCACGGAGCCGCCCCGCAGGACGTCGTAGTTCTTGACGCCCTTGTCGTCGGTGGCCGCGGACCACGAGAGCTTCGCGGAGGTGTCGGTGATGCCGGACGCGGTCGGAGTGCCGGGCGCCGACGGCGGGTTGTCGCCCGGAACCTCCCCGCCACCGTCGCAGGAAGCGCCGTTGAGCTCGCAGTTGTCCGGCGCGCCGTCCCCGCTGCCGTTGAACCCGAACGAGACCGACGCCCCCGGCGTCAGCGTGCCGTTCCAGCCCTTGTTCTTGGCGGTCCAGTGGTTACCGGAGTTGGTGACGGTGGCGTCCCAGGCCGAGGTCACCTTCGTACCGGAGGGGAAGTCCCACTCGACGGTCCAGGAGTTGAGCGTCGTGGTGCCGGTGTTCTTGATCGTCCACTTGCCCTCGAACCCGGTACCCCAGTCCTGCGTCTTGCTGTAGGTGGCCGTCACCTCCTCGGCGGCCTGCGCGGGCGAGGCCAGGCCGACGAGGGCGGCGAGCGGGAGAGTCAGGGTGGCGACAGCCGCGGTAGCTCTGTGCCGGAAGCGTTTTCTGCGTGGCGGGGTGCCGGGGCTCGTACTCAAGGCGTGCTCCTCGGGTGGGGGACGACAGGGGCGGTGGAACGCTGCGCCGTCCGTGAGCACGCCTAGTTGAACGTTTCGTTGAAAACGCACTCACCGCAGTGCGGTGAGAATAGAAAGGTCCAGACCACCGGTCAATAGGTCTGGACCAAAGAAGTTACTGACGAGGTCTACTCCCCCGGCGTCGTGACGCCGTGGGACGCGAAGCGCCAGCGGTGGACCGGACGGCTGATCAGGTCCGGACCTGGCTCGGGGAGTTCGGGGAGGGGGGCGTCGTACGGGGCGTCCCACCAGGTGATGACGAGGACCCGGTCGCCGGGGGCCGTGAGGATTTCCCGGCGCTGCGGACTGCCCTCCAGGTGCTGGCTGTTGACCCAGGCGAGCAACTCCGCGCCGTGGCCGTCGAGGGCCCGCGCCTCCCACATCAACGCGACGGTCATGAGTACAGGTTGTCCTTGCTCGTCTCGTGGACGTGATCGTGGGAGTGGGAGTGGGCCTGAGCGTGCGTGTGGGTGTGGGTGTCGCCCGGCACATGCGGATCCGTCACCGGCAGCGACGAGTCCGCCGACAGGTCCCAGTCCGAGGGCGCCCGGTTCCGCGCGACCATCTCCGCGCCCAGGGCCGCGACCATCGCACCGTTGTCCGTGCACAGGCCAGGCCGCGGCACCCGGAGCGTGATTCCGGCCCGCTCACAGCGCTCCTGAGCCAGCGCGCGCAGACGGGAGTTGGCCGCGACGCCGCCGCCGATCATCAGATGGTCGACACCCTCGTCCTTGCAGGCACGGACGGCCTTACGGGTCAGGACGTCGACGACCGCCTCCTGGAAGGACGCCGACACATCACGTACGGGCACGTCCTCGCCCGCGTTCCGCTTCGCCTCGATCCAGCGGGCCACGGCCGTCTTCAGACCGGAGAAAGAGAAGTCGTACGCCGGGTCACGCGGGCCGGTGAGACCGCGCGGGAAGGCGATCGCGTTCGGGTCCCCTTCGCGCGCGTACCGGTCGATGACCGGGCCGCCGGGGAAGCCGAGGTGCAGCACGCGGGCGATCTTGTCGAAGGCCTCGCCCGCCGCGTCGTCGATGGTCGCGCCCATCGGGCGGACGTCTGAGGTGATGTCGGACGACAGCAGGAGCGACGAGTGACCGCCGGACACCAGCAGCGCCATCGTCGGCTCCGGAAGCGCCCCGTGCTCCAGCTGGTCCACACAGATATGCGAGGCCAGGTGGTTGACGCCGTACAGGGGCTTGCCGAGCGCGTACGCGTACGCCTTGGCCGCCGATACGCCGACCAGCAGGGCACCGGCCAGCCCAGGGCCCGCCGTAACCGAGATGCCGTCCAGGTCGCGGGCCGAGACGCCCGCCTGCTTCAGGGCGCGCTCGATGGTCGGGACCATCGCCTCCAGGTGGGCGCGCGAGGCGACCTCGGGCACCACACCGCCGAAGCGCGCGTGCTCGTCGACGCTGGAGGCGATCGCGTCCGCGAGCAGGGTGGTGCCGCGGACGATGCCGACTCCGGTCTCGTCGCAGGACGTCTCGATGCCGAGTACCAGGGGTTCGTCAGCCATCAGCCTTCATCTCTTCGTGCGGTTCCAGGGTCAGGCGCATGACCAGTGCGTCCACATTGCCCGGCTGGTAGTAGCCGCGCCGGAAGCCGATCGGCTCGAAGCCGAAGCGCTCGTAGAGCTTCTGCGCGCGGGTGTTGTCGACGCGCACCTCGAGCAGCACCTCGCCGCACTCGAAGGCGGTGGCGTGCTTGAGCAGGTCGGTGAGGAGCTCGGCGCCGAGTCCGGTGCCCCAGTGGTCGCGGGCGACCGCGATGGTCTGTACGTCGGCGAGCCCGCCCGCGGCGGCCAGGCCCGCGTACCCCACGAGCCGCTCGCCACCGCCCTCCTGAGCACCTTCCCCGGCGCCTTCCCCGGCGCCCTCCTGAGCGCCTTCCTCGCCGTCGGCCGCACCCGGCACCACGGCGACGACATAGTGCCGGGTCGCCCCCAGCCCGCGCGCATGGGCGAGCTCGGACCAGAACATGCCCTTGGACCAGGCGTCGTTGGGGAACAGCTCGCGCTCGAGACGCAGCACGGCGGCCAGGTCCCACCAGCGCATCTCACGCAGTACGGGCTGCGCGGAGGTGGCGTTCGCAGAGGTGGCGGCGGTCACTTGGGGGTGACCACCTTGTAGTTCTTGGGGACCTGCGCGTCCGGGCGGCGCAGATACAGCGGCCGCGGCTCGGGCAGCTCCTCGCCCGCCGCCAGCCGCGCGGCGGCCAGCGAGGCGAGCGCGGCGGCCGATACGTGCTCGGGTTCGCGCGCGTCCGGGAAGGCCTCCGGGTACAGCAGCGCGCCCGCGCCCACCACCGGCAGCCCCGCGAGCTCGGCCGCGATGTCGGCGGGCCGGTCCACGGCGGGTTCGGTGGTTCTCGTACGGGCCGAGGCGTAGCGCGCCCAGTAGACCTCCTTGCGTCTCGCGTCCGTCGCGACCGCGAAGGGGCCGTCCAGCCCGGAGGCGTACGCCAGCCCGTCCAGGGTGCACAGTCCGTACACGGGGACGCCGAGCGCGGAGCCGAAGGCCGTGGCCGTCATCAGGCCGACGCGCAGTCCGGTGTACGGTCCCGGGCCGGTCCCGACGACCAGCGCGGTGACCGCGTCCAGGTTGAGACCCGCGTCGGCGAGCACCCGGTCGACGGCCGGGAGCAGCAGCTCCCCATGGCGGCGGGCGTCCACCTGACTCGACGCGGCGAGGGCCGACGAGCCGTCGTGCAGGGCGACGGTGACGGCGGGAGTGGCGGTATCCAGAGCGAGCAAGAGCACGCGAACAGCCTACGGCTTGGCGGACGGGGGCACGGCGCCCCGAACAGGCGGGCGGTGGCTGCTACCGTCACCACTCACGTACGTATGAGAGGTGGATGCACGGTGGCACGCAGCAGCTCGGGATTCGTGGCCGGGCTCACCGCCGCAGCCGTCGCGGTGGTCGGCTTCCTCGCCTACCAGGCATCGGCGAACGTCCCCGACACCCTGGGCAAACCCGTGGTGAAGGACTCCGCGAGCGCCTCGAAGGCCCCCGCGGGCGCCAAGGACGAGAAGGCGGACCCGAAGGCGCTCCCGGCCGACTCCGGCACGGGCGAGCGCGTGGTGTACGCGCTGGGCACCGACCGGGTCTGGCTGGTCGGCGCGGACGGCGAGGTGACGCGCACCTACCGGGTCACGCCGAGCACGGTCGACCCGCCGCTCGGCGAGCACACGGTCACCTCGCGGTCCGGTTCGATCACGGGGTCCGACGGCGTACCGATCGAGAACGTGGTGCGCTTCGCGAGCGTCGACGGGGTGACGGTCGGCTTCAGCGCCGCGGTGGACGGCTCCACGCCACCGCCCGATCCGGAACAGCAGACGGGCGGCGTCCGGCAGGCCCGGGCGGACGGCAGGGCGATGTGGAAGTTCGCCACGATCAACAAGACGGTGGTCGTGGTCCCGTAGTCAGGCGCCAGGCATCAAACAGCGGCCAGGCATCAGACCGCGCATCAGACAGCGGCCAGGCGTCAGGCGACCGCCGAGTGTCGGACGGCCGCCAGGCGTCAGGCGGCGTCCTTTCGCCGCTGGCCCGCGGTGTCCGGCTCCTCACGCCGCCGCTCCGGCGGCCGCGGCGGGGTGGACACCGCCTTCGCGGCCGCGCACGACGCCAGCAGGTCTCTCATCGACAGCGCTCGCGGCTGCGGCCGTGTCTCACGTTCCGGCGTCGGCATGAATGCCTCCTGAACTCCGAGGGCAAGCGAGTTAGGCATACCTAACCAGCTCTCGGTACCATAGGAACACGCCGGATGTCAGAGGCGCAATATCTTGCCGACGCCTTGTCGGAAAGTCGGAACGTTCAGAGGGCGAGCGCCGCCAGGTCCGCGTCCGCCCACCGCTCGCCCACACCGGCCAGCGTGACCTTCCGTACGTCGTCGTGATCATGCTCCGCGTCGCCGGTGGCGCGGTCGATCACCAGGTGCAGCCGGTCATCCGACAGTTCCTCGACCTTGCCCTCGCCCCACTCCACGACGATCACCGAGTCCGGCAGCGAGACATCAAGGTCCAGGTCCTCCATCTCGTCCAGACCGCCACCAAGCCGGTACGCGTCCACATGCACCAGCGGCGGTCCGTCACCCAGCGGGGGGTGCACCCGGGCGATCACGAAGGTCGGCGAGGTGACGGCACCCCGTACGCCCAGACCCTCGCCGAGCCCACGGGTCAGCGTCGTCTTCCCGGCTCCGAGCGCGCCGGTCAGCATCACGAGGTCACCGGGGCGCAGCAGTTTCGCCAGGCGGCGCCCCAACTCCCGCATCTCCTCGGGAGAGTGAAGGGTGAGCCCTGCCGTGTTGACGGCGGGCCCGAAGGTGTCGGCGAGCGTGGCGGCGTCAGCGGGCGCCGGGCTGTGCGGTGCTTCCATAGTGAGTCACGGTAGCGCCAGTGGCCGCCGGGAGAGCTCCCACGCGGACGAGCAGGTCCCCCAGCCGGTCCGAGACCGCCTCCGGGTGCTCCAGCATCACCAGGTGCCCGCCGTCCGGCACGATCACCAGTTCCGCGTTCGGCAGCGCGTCCGCGATGACCTCACTGTGCTCGCTCGGCGTGACCAGGTCCCGGTCCCCGGCCAGGACGAGCACCGGGATCGCGTACTTGGGCCCGGTGAAGTGCTTCAACGCGTCCGCCTTGTCGTGCTCGACGAACGCCGGATAGAACTCCGCGACCACATCGATCGGCGTCGCCTCGATCAGCCGCTCCGCGAACCGCGCGACGGCCGGGTCCACGTCCTTGGACGCGAACGAGTAGCGCTTGACGATGCCCGCGAAGAGATCCGCCGTCGCCCGCCGACCGCGCTCCACCAGCTCCGCCCGCGAGCCGAGCACCTTCAGCACTCCGGGGAGCACCCGCCGTACGGCGTTGACGCCCACGGCCGGCAGGCCGTAGCTGACCTCGCCGAGCTTCCCCGACGACGTACCGATGAAGGCGACCCCGACCACCCGGTCCCGGACGAACTCAGGGAACTGGTCGGCCAGCGCCATCATCGTCATGCCGCCCATCGAGTGCCCAACCAGCACCAGCGGCCCCTCGGGCGCGGCCGCGTCGATCACCGCCTTGAGGTCGCGGCCCAGTTGCTCGAAGTTGACCGGCACACTCGGTTTGCCATCCTCGGGGGTCTGCGCGCGGCCGCGCTCCGAGTGCCCGTGGCTGCGCTGGTCCCAGTACACCCCGCGTACGACACCGCGCAGGGCGGCCCGCTGAAAGTGCCAGGAGTCCTGACTGAGGCAGTACCCGTGGCTGAACACCACGGTGACCGGGGCCGGAGACTTCCGCCCGAACAACCGCCTGCGCCGCCGCGCGACGCCGTTCGACGGGTCGACCTCGTCCACCTCGTAGTGCAGCTCGGTGCCGTCTTCCGCCCGCGCCCTGCCGGGAGTGCCGCGCAGGGTGCCGTACGGGCCCGTGGAGTCCAGCGCGAGCCTGGCCTTCCTGCGGATGTCACGCCCGACGGTGAGCCGCTCGACCGCGACACCGGCCGCCGCGCCCGCGGCGACCACACCCACCGCGACACCGGCGACACCGGCCCGGCGCCAGTTGTCGGCGGCCGAGCCCGCCAGAGCGATCGCGTCCCCCGTACTGGTCTCGCTCACTGTGCCCGCTCCTCGTAGCTGGTTAACCTTCGGCGCGCTCGTTCACATAGACGCGCGGGACCCGCGATCCGATGCGCGTCACGATCTCGTACGCGATGGTGCCCGCGGCCCGCGCCCAGTCCTCGGCGGTCGGCTCACCCCGGTCCCCCGGGCCGAACAGTACGGCCGACTCCCCCACCCGCGGCTCATCGCCACCCAGATCGACAACGAACTGGTCCATCGCGATCCGCCCCGCCGCCGTCCGCAGCTTGCCGCCGACCAGCACCGGACCACGGCCGGACGCGTGGCGCGGCAGTCCGTCACCGTAGCCGACGGGCACTAGACCGAGGGTCGTGTCGCCCGGGGTGACGAAGTGATGTCCGTAACTCACACCATGCCCCGCCGGAACATGCTTCACCAACGCCAACGAGGCCTCAAGGGTCATCACCGGCCGCAACCCGAAGTCCTCCGGCACGCCCACCTCCGGGCTCGGCGACACGCCATACATCGCGATGCCGGGCCGCACCAGGTCATAGTGCGACTCGGCGAGCGTCAGAGTCGCGGGCGAGTTCGCGATATGCCGCACCTCGGGACGGAGGCCCGCCGTCTCCGCGTAGCCAAGCGCCCGCTCGAAGGCGGCCGTCTGGGCGGCGATCGAGGGATGGCCGGGTTCGTCCGCACAGGCATAGTGCGACCAGATGCCGGTGACCTTGACCGAACCCTCCGCCTCGGCCTTCAGCGCGGCCTCCACCAGCTCCGCCCAGTCCGCGGGCTGGCAGCCGTTACGGCCCAGGCCGGTGTCGGCCTTGAGCTGCACTCGGGCCGTACGCCCCAGGGCGCGAGCCGCCGCCGTGACCTCGCGCAGCGCCCACATCCCGCTCACCGACGCCTCGATATCGGCCTCGATCGCCTCGCGCCAGGGTCCGCCGGGCGTCCACAGCCAGCACAACACCCGGGCCTGCTCAGGCCCGATCCCCGCGGCACGCAGGGCGAGCGCCTCCTCGGGGGTCGCGGTGCCCACCCAGCTCGCACCCGCCTGGAGCGCGGCCCTGGCACAGGGCAGCATGCCGTGCCCGTACGCGTCCGCCTTCACCACGGCCATGAACTCGGCACGGGGCGCGCGGGCGCGCAAAGCCCGCACATTGGCCCGCAGGGCGGCCAAATCGATCTCGGCGCGGACGCGCAAGGATGTCTCGTTCATCGCGCCCAGTCTCTCAGAGCCCCCCGCCGCCCCTCCCGCAGCCGCCACCACCGGCAACCACGCGCCGACGTACGGCGCCGCGGCTACGCGGCTACGCGGCTACGCTCAGCTGCGCCGTACGTCGCGCCAGGCCTCGGGGACCGCGTCCGCGACATCGTGCGCGCTCACCGGCGCACCCACCGCCGCACCGACACCACCCGCCGCACCGCCACCACCCGCGGCACCGCCACCCCCCGTGCCCGCGCCCGCCGCCGCATGCCGCGCCGCGAGCCCATGCACGTACGCCCCCACCGACGCGGCGTCCACTGGCGCGAGCCCCGCCGCGAGCAGCGACCCCGCGAGGCCGGACAGCACGTCACCGCTCCCGGCCGTCGCCAGCCACGGCGTACCCGTCGGGTTGACCCGCACCGGACGGTGACGGCCCTCCGCGGGCTCCGCCACCAACGTCGTATCCCCCTTCAGCAGAACCGTCGCCGCATACACCTCCGCCAGCTCCCGCACAGCCGCCAACCGCGCCCCCTCGACCTCCGCCCGCGACACCCCCAGCAGCGCCGCCGCCTCCCCCGCGTGCGGCGTCAGCACCGTAGGCGCCCGACGGCCCCGCACCGCCGCCGGATCGGCGAGCCGCAGCCCGTCCGCGTCAACCAGCACCGGCACGTCGCACCCCAGCACGTCCGCCAGCCGCTCGGCGTCGTCACCGAGCCCGGGCCCGACGACCCACGCCTGCACCCGCCCCGCCTTCGACGGCGGCCCCGCCGACACCAGCGACTCCGGATAGCGAGCGAGCACCGCGTCCGCCGCGGGCCCCACGTACCGCACAGCCCCCGCCCCACCACGCACGGCGCCCGCCACCGCGAGCACCGCCGCACCCGGATAGCGCGCCGAGCCCGCCGCGATACCGACGACGCCCCGCCGGTACTTGTCGCTCGCCGCGCCCGGCTCCGGCAGCAGGGCGGCCACATCGGCGTACTGCAACGCCTGAACGTCCGGCGCATTCGATCCATCCGGCGCATTCGATCCATCCGGGGCATGCGATCCATCCGGAGCATCCGGCAGCGACAGCCCGATGTCGACCAGCCGCACCGCGCCCGCGTACGTCCGCGCGGGGTCGATCAGCAGCCCCGGCTTGTACGTCCCGAAGGTCACCGTCGCGTCCGCACGCACCGCGTCCCCCCGCACCTCACCGGTATCCGCCTCGACGCCGCTGGGCAGATCCACGGCGACGACGACCGCACCGGAACTCCGCGCGCCCGCGACCAGGGCGGCGAGCCGGGCGGCACCGGGCCGCAGCCCACCCCGCCCACCGATCCCGACGATCCCGTCCACAATGAGGTCAGCCCGCCGCAGCACGCCCCCCACAGCCTCCGCGACCGCCGCACCTTCCGCATCCGCCGCACCTTCCGCATCCGCCACGCCCTCCGCGGACACCACGCCACCCCCCGCCCCCCGAAGCGCGGCCAGCCCCCCAGCGTGCGTACGCTCCGGCGCGAGCAGCACCGCCGTCACGCCCGCCCCGCGCCGCGCGAGTCGCGCCCCGGCGTACAGCGCGTCCCCGCCGTTGTCCCCGCTGCCCACGAGCAGCACGACCCGGGCCCCGTACACCCGCCCCAGCAGCTCGGCACAGGCGACCGCGAGCCCGGCCGCCGCCCGCCGCATCAGCGTCCCCTCGGGCACCCGCGCCATCAGCTCCCGCTCGGCGGCCCTGACCGTCTCCACGCAGTACGCAGTACGCATGCCCCGAGTCTGCCGCACAGCACTGACACACACCCGCACCCACACTCACCCCCACCCGCGCCCACCGCGAGCTACCCCTCCGCCACCACCACCGCCGACGCCACCCCCGCGTCATGGCTCAGCGACACATGCCAGCCCTGCACCCCGAGCTCCGCCGCCCGCCGTGCCACGCTGCCGCGTACCCGCAGGCGGGGCTGGCCGCTGTCCTCGACGTACACCTCGGCGTCGGTCCAGAGGAGGCCCGCAGGCGCGCCCAGCGCCTTCGCCAGCGCCTCCTTGGCCGCGAAGCGTGCGGCCAGCGAGGCCACCCCGCGCCGTTCACCGCTGGGGAGCAGCAGCTCATGCTCCACGAAAAGCCGGTCCGCGAGCCCCGGTGTGCGCTCCATAGACACCCGGAAGCGCTCGATCTCCGCGACGTCGATCCCCACCCCGATGATCACTTGCCCGCTCTCCGCTCACTCGACTCGCACACGCGGGCAGCCTACGGCGCGAATCCCAGCAGGACGGTCAGGCCAAGCAGGAGGGGCAGAACGTTCAGCGACCGCGGGCTATGCGGTCCACCGCGTCCTGGACGAGGGCAAGGTATTCCGCTTCCTCGCAGCGCGGCTTGCTGCCCATCTCGTACAGGTCGAGGCAGTCGCCCAGGTCCTCGACCAGATCCTCATCCGGAAGGTCCAGCGCCAGTTCGCTGCACACCTCTCCGGAGAACCCCGCCGAGGGAGACTGACCAGCTGGTTTTCGACGGACGAGATCACGGACAACGCGCGCGTACATGCGGGGGCCTCCAGATCGACACCCCCGGTGCCGCGGACGCTATCCCCCTACGCCCGTCCCGGTCCATGCCCAGAGCAACACCCGCGTGACATACGACACCCGCCATGCCGTTCATCCACCCGCGACAATGAAGGGTGATCACTTCGCCGCCCCGCAGTGCCCACCGCCGCGCGGAGTCGACGCCCTACGTCGACCTGACCCGCACCGAGTGGAGCGCCCTGCGCGACAAGACACCGCTGCCGCTCACCGCCAGCGAGGTGGAGCGGCTGCGCGGCCTCGGTGACGTCATCGACCTCGACGAGGTACGAGACGTCTACCTGCCGCTCTCCCGGCTGCTCAACCTGTACGTCGGCGCGACCGACGGCCTGCGCGGCGCACTGAACACCTTCCTCGGCGACGCGGGCAACGGCCACGGAACACAGCACGGCACGCCCTTCGTGATAGGCGTCGCGGGCTCGGTCGCGGTCGGCAAGTCGACCGTCGCCCGCCTCCTCCAGGCGCTGCTGGCCCGCTGGCCCGAGCACCCCCGGGTCGAGCTGGTCACCACGGACGGCTTCCTGCTCCCCATGAAGGAGCTCAAGGCACGCGGGCTCACGTCACGGAAGGGGTTCCCGGAGTCGTACGACCGACGGGCCCTCACCCGCTTCGTGGCCGACATCAAGGCGGGCAAGGACGAGGTCACCGCACCGGTCTACTCCCACCTGATCTACGACATCGTCCCGGGCCAGCGGCTGACCGTACGACGCCCGGACATCCTCATCGTGGAGGGGCTGAACGTCCTACAGCCCGCCCTGCCCGGCAAGGACGGCCGCACCAGAGTCGGTCTGGCCGACTACTTCGACTTCAGCGTGTACGTCGACGCCAAGGCCGAGGACATCGAGAACTGGTATCTCAACCGGTTCAAGAAACTCCGTCAGACGGCGTTCCAGAACCCCGACTCGTACTTCCACCGGCACACCGAGGTCTCCGAGGAGGAGGCGCTCGACTACGCGCGCACGATGTGGCGCACCATCAACAAGCCCAACCTGGTGGAGAACGTCGCCCCGACCCGCGGCCGCGCCACACTGGTCGTACGCAAGGGCCCCGACCACAAGGTCCAACGCCTGAGCCTCCGCAAACTCTGACGCCACATCGCGCCACGCTCACAACGCAACGCTGCCCCGCCCAGGATCAACTCCTAGGCGGGGCAGCATCATGACACCAGGTCACACGGCTTACCCAAGCGCCGACTTCACCACATCGGCCAACCGCCCCGCCACCGACCGCGCCTGCTCGATATCCGCGGCCTCGACCATCACCCGCACCAGCGGCTCCGTACCGGACGGCCGCAGCAGCACCCGCCCCGTCGCACCGAGTTCCCGCTCCGCCTCGGTGACCGCCGCGGCGAGCTCCGCCGAGGTCGACACCCGGGACTTGTCCACGTCCGGGACGTTGATCAGCACCTGCGGCAGCTGCTCCATGACCGAGGCCAGGTCCGCGAGCGTGCGCCCGGTGGCCGCGACCCGGGCCGCCAGCATCAGCCCGGTCAGGGTGCCGTCGCCGGTCGTCGCGTGGTCGAGGATGATCACATGCCCGGACTGCTCGCCACCGAGCGCGTAGCCGTGCTCCTTCATCGACTCCAGTACGTACCGGTCACCGACGGCGGTCTGGATCAGGTCGACGCCCTCGCGCTCCATGGCCAGCTTGAAGCCCAGGTTCGACATGACGGTGGCGACGACCATGTTCTCGCGCAGCGCGCCGCGCTCCCGCATCGCCAGGGCCAGTACGGCGAGGATCTGGTCGCCGTCGACCTCGGCGCCGGTGTGGTCGACGGCCAGGCAGCGGTCCGCGTCGCCGTCGTGTGCGATGCCGAGGTCGGCGCCGTGCTCGACGACGGCGGCCTTGAGCAGCCCCAGGTGGGTGGAGCCGCAGCCGTCGTTGATGTTCAGGCCGTCCGGCTCGGCGCCGATCGTGATGACCTCGGCCCCGGCCCGCGCGAACGCCTCGGGCGAGACCCGGGCCGCGGCGCCGTGCGCCTCGTCAAGCACGATCTTCAGGCCGTCGAGACGGTTCGGCAGTACGCCGATGAGGTGCGCGATGTACTGGTCGAAGCCCTCGTCGTACGCGCGGACCCGGCCGACGTCCGCACCGGTCGGGCGCTGCCAGGGCGCACCGGTGCGGTGCTGCTCGTACAGGGCCTCGATGCGGTTCTCCAGCTCGTCGGCCAGCTTGTGACCACCACGGGCGAAGAACTTGATGCCGTTGTCCGGCATGGCGTTGTGGCTCGCGGAGAGCATCACGCCGAGGTCGCCGCCGAGCGCGCCGGTGAGATACGCCACCGCGGGGGTCGGCAGCACGCCGACGCGCAGCACGTCCACACCCGCGCTGGCCAGGCCCGCGACCACCGCGGCCTCCAGGAACTCCCCGGACGCGCGCGGGTCACGCCCGACCACCGCGACCGGCCGATGGCCTTCGAACGTGCCCGCCTCAACGAGTACATGAGCCGCTGCCACGGAGAGTCCGAGCGCGAGCTCGGCCGTCAGATCCGCGTTGGCGACACCGCGCACACCGTCCGTGCCGAAGAGTCGTCCCACTGATGTCCTCCGAACGTGTCTGAAGCCTCGGAGGTACACCGATCGGGTAGCTCCGAAAATGAAGCACGAACGCCCCGGCGGCACGCAACGTGCCGCCGGGGCGAACGAGTGGTCCAAGCAGCCAGCGATTAGCGCTTGCTGTACTGCGGAGCCTTACGGGCCTTCTTGAGACCGGCCTTCTTGCGCTCGACCGCACGGTCGTCACGCTTGAGGTAACCGGCCTTCTTGAGGGCGCCGCGGTTGTTGTCGACGTCGGCCTCGTTCAGCGCGCGGGCGACACCGAGACGGAGCGCACCGGCCTGACCGGAGACGCCGCCACCCGAGATGCGGGCGACGACGTCGTAGCGGCCGTCCAGCTCGAGCACCTTGAAGGGCTCGTTGACTTCCTGCTGGTGGACCTTGTTCGGGAAGTAGTCCTCGAGCGTGCGCCCGTTGACCTTCCACTTGCCGGTGCCCGGGACGATCCGGACGCGGGCGATGGCGTTCTTGCGACGGCCCAGGCCGGCGGCCGGCTGCGGCTCGCCGAACGCGGAGGCCATCGACTCCGAGGTGTACTCGCCCTCAAGGGGCACCTCGGACTCGGTCGTGTACTGCTCGACGTCGGCGATCTCGGTCTCTTCGACCGGCTGCTCAACGGTGGTCTCGGCCACGATTCTCCTCAGATCTTTCTGTACGTCTTAGGGGCTGTGGCCGGTATTACTGCGCGACCTGGGTGATCTCGAACGGCACCGGCTGCTGGGCAGCGTGCGGGTGCTGGTCGCCCGAGTAGATCTTCAGCTTCGAGAGCATCTGACGACCCAGGGTGTTCTTGGGGATCATGCCCTTGATGGCCTTCTCGACGGCCTTCTCGGGGTTCTTGGCGAGCAGCTCGTCGTAGCGCACCGAGCGGAGGCCGCCCGGGTAGCCGGAGTGGCGGTACGCCATCTTCTGGGTCTTCTTGTTGCCGGACAGGTGAACCTTGTCGGCGTTGACGATGATGACGAAGTCGCCCATGTCCATGTGGGGGGCATAGGTCGGCTTGTGCTTGCCCCGGAGGAGGTTCGCTGCCGTAGTCGCCAGACGGCCCAGGACGATGTCCTGCGCGTCGATGATGTGCCACTGGCGAGTGACATCGCCGGGCTTGGGGCTGTACGTACGCACGGTCGTAGCCTTCGCTTCTTCAGTGAGTGGGTCCTGACAAGGCCACCACGGACGATGTACGACAGCCCTGGCGGACATCGGTGACGCAACCGAGTCCTGCCGCTGGTCATCGGCCCGGTGGGCCGGTGTAAGGGCCCCTCACGTGAGAATGAGAAAGCCAATACACATAACGAACTAGCAGAATACCCGCGCTGGCCCGTACGGGTCAAAACGCGCGCATGCCTCACGGCACTGCCAGCGGACATCTTACCTGCCTCCTGGCATACCCCCGACCCTGGCGGCGGCTCCCGGCCCAGGCTCTAGGATGCGGCGCATGAGCTTTGGGCAAGGGGGGCCGCAGTCGGGCCCAGGGGGAGAACACGGACCAGCGGGACCTCCCAGCTGGAGTCCGCCCGGCGGCTACCCGGGTCCGCAGCAGCCCGACCCGTATGCCGGGCCGCAGGGCGCGCCGCCCTCCGGTCCCGCGCCCGACTGGGCGGCGCTCGCCGAGGCGTCCGAGGCCCGTGCCCGGCGCCGCAGGTGGCTGCTGATCGGTGGAGGCGCGCTGGCCACGGCCGCCGTGGGCTCCGTGGTCGCGTTCGCCGTCATCTCGGCGAACAGCGGCGAGACGTCCGCGAACAAGCCGTCGGGGCAGCTGCCGCCGTCCGCCACGCTCCCGAGCAACACCGACTCGCCCGCGCCGTCCTTCGCGGAGACCGAGCCGCCGCCCCCGCCGGACCCCAAGGAGTTCATATCGAGCGCCGAGAAGGACAAGGCGCCGCTGAGCGCCGACACCCTCTTCCCGAGCGGGAACCACACCAAGAACGACGGCACGGTCTACCAGCGCGGCGCCACCGACACCACCGACAAGTGCGCCGACGCCACCCAGGGTGACCTCGGCACCGTACTCACCAAGAACGACTGCGAGCAGGTCTTCCGCACCAGCTACCAGAAGGACGGGATCGCGGTCACCGTCGGCATCGCCGTCTTCGACAGCGAGAAGCAGGCGCTCCAGGCCAAGAAGCAGGCCGACGGCGGCAACCTCCGGTCGCTGTCCGGCGCCAGCGTCCCCGCCTTCTGCGAGACCTCGCTCTGCCGTAAGACGACCAACTCCTACGGCCGCTACGCCTACTTCACCATCACCGGCTTCACCAACGGCAAGGACGTGACCACGTCCGACAAGCCGGTCTTCACCGCCGGGGACGACCTCGCGCTGTTCGCCTTCCAGCAGATCCGGGCCCGCGGCGAGGCCCAGGCATCGGCGGCGGTCCGCTCCCCCGCCACCGCCTGAGCCCGCTCAGCAGCACCCAGCCCCGGCCCCGGCCCCAGGCAGCGTCCGCCGGTTCCGTGCCTCCAGGTTGCGCGCCGCGAGGAGATCGTCCGCGGGATAGCCGACCTCCTCCAGGGTCAGCCCATGCGGCCGCACCACATGGACGGCGGAGTCCCGCACCCCCGCGGCCAGCACCTTCGCGGGCCACTCCACCGGCCGGTGCCCGTCGCCCACGAACAGCATCGCGCCGACCAGCGAGCGCACCATGTTGTGGCAGAAGGCGTCCGCCTTCACGGTCGCGGTGATGATCCCGTCCGCCCCGCGCTCCCAGCTCAGCCGCTGGAGGGTACGGATGGTGGTCGCTCCCTCGCGCTTCTTGCAGTACGCCGCGAAGTCATGCTCCCCGACCAGCTTCTCCGCCGCCGCGTTCATCGCGTCGACGTCCAGCTCCCAGTCGTGCCAGAGCACGTGGCCGCGCAGCAGCGGGTCGACGCCACCGGGGTGATCGGTGACGCGATAGGCGTAGCGCCGCCAGATCGCCGAGAACCGCGCGTTGAAGCCGCTCGGTGCCTCGGCCACCCGCCAGACCCGCACATCGTGCGGCAGTCGCCCAGCGAGCCTGCGGAGCAGCTTCTCGCGGTGCTCAGCCCACAGCTCGGCGGGCAGATCGACATGGGCCACCTGCCCGCGGGCGTGCACCCCGCTGTCCGTACGCCCGGCGACCGTCAGCTCGTACGTCTCCTGCGACCGCGTCACCGTGCGCAGCGCGTCCTCGATCTCCGCCTGTACGGTGCGCTGCCCCTGGCGCTGCTTGGCCCAGCCGGAGAAGTCCCTGCCGTCGTAGGAAAGGTCCAGCCGCACCCGTACGAATCCGGGCTCTACTTCGTCACTCACCCGTAGATCCTCTCAAAACCTCAAGACAGCGGAACGGGCCCGCACCCCCGAAGGGATGCGGGCCCGCCCGATGGACCTCAGAACGCTCAGGCGTCCTTGGCCTCGGTCTCAGCCGCGGCCTCAGGCTTGGCGTCCTCGACGACCTCGTCCTTCTTGAGGTCGGCGACGGCCTCGTCACCAGCGGCGTCCTTGGCGGAACGCTTGGTGGCGGCCTCGGCCTCACCGACAGCGGTCTGCTGCACGGTCAGCGCCTCGACCAGCTCGATGACAGCCATGGGCGCGTTGTCGCCACGGCGGTTACCGATCTTGGTGATACGGGTGTAACCACCCGGGCGGTTCTCGTAACGCGGGCCGATCTCCGTGAAGAGCGTGTGCACGATGCTCTTGTCGGTGATGGTTGCCAGCACCTGGCGGCGGTTGTGAAGGTCACCCTTCTTCGCCTTGGTGATCAGGCGCTCCGCGACCGGGCGCAGACGGCGCGCCTTGGCCTCGGTGGTGGTGATCCGGCCGTGCTCGAACAGCGACTTGGCGAGGTTCGCCAGCATCGCCTTCTCGTGCGAAGCGCTGCCGCCCATACGGGCGCCCTTGGCGGGCTTCGGCATGGTCTTTCTCCTTCTTTGCTGCACCGGCCGTGTGAGGTACCGGTGTCAGTTCCCCCGAGGCGGTCGCCCCGGGGAAGTTTTCAGTACTGGACGGTGCTCAGTACTGCTCGGTCTCGACGAAACCGGCGTCCGCGTCGTCGTCGGCGCCAAAGGCGTCAGCGGCGGCGGTGGGGTCGAAGCCGGGAGGGCTGTCCTTGAGGGCCAGGCCCATGCCGTTGAGCTTCATCTTGACCTCGTCGATCGACTTCGCACCGAAGTTGCGGATGTCGAGCAGGTCGGCCTCGGAGCGCGCCACGAGCTCACCCACGGAGTGGATGCCCTCACGCTTGAGGCAGTTGTACGAGCGAACGGTGAGCTCGAGCTCCTCGATCGGCAGCGCGAGATCAGCGGCGAGGGCGGCGTCCGTCGGGGACGGGCCCATGTCGATGCCCTCGGCGTCGATGTTGAGCTCGCGGGCCAGACCGAACAGCTCGACCAGGGTCTTACCGGCCGACGCCATGGCGTCACGCGGACGCATGGCCTGCTTGGTCTCGACGTCGACGATCAGCTTGTCGAAGTCGGTGCGCTGCTCGACACGGGTCGCCTCGACCTTGTACGTGACCTTGAGCACCGGCGAGTAGATGGAGTCGACCGGGATACGGCCGATCTCCTGGCCCACCTGCTTGTTCTGGACGGCGGAGACGTAGCCACGACCGCGCTCGACGGTCAGCTCCATCTCCAGCTTGCCCTTGCCGTTCAGCGTGGCGAGGACGAGGTCGGGGTTGTGCACCTCGACACCGGCCGGGGGCGCGATGTCGGCGGCGGTGACCAGACCCGGGCCCTGCTTGCGCAGGTACATCACGACCGGCTCGTCGTGCTCCGAGGAGACGACCAGCTGCTTGATGTTGAGGATCAGGTCGGTGACGTCCTCCTTGACGCCCGGCACGGTGGTGAACTCGTGCAGGACACCGTCGATACGGATGGACGTGACCGCCGCACCCGGGATCGAGGAGAGGAGCGTACGGCGCAGGGAGTTGCCGAGGGTGTAGCCGAAGCCCGGCTCCAGCGGCTCGATCACGAACCGGGACCGGAACTCGTCGACGACCTCTTCGGTCAACGACGGACGCTGAGCGATCAGCATGCGTGGATTCCTTCAGTCAGGGGCACCCGCTATTTGATGCCCATGGAGTACTACACAAGGGTACGGGCGATACGGCCCGAAAGAGCCATACCGCCCGGAACCTCAGATCAAGCGACGCGTGTCAGGTGACATGCATCAGACGACGTGCGTCAGACGATGTACGTCAGACGCGACGGCGCTTGGGGGGACGGCAGCCGTTGTGCGGCGTGGGGGTGACATCCTGGATCGAGCCGACCTCGAGGCCGGTGGCCTGGAGGGAGCGGATCGCGGTCTCACGGCCGGAACCGGGACCCTTGACGAAGACGTCGACCTTGCGCATGCCGTGCTCCTGCGCGCGACGGGCAGCCGACTCGGCGGCCATCTGCGCGGCGAACGGAGTCGACTTACGCGAGCCCTTGAAGCCCACGTGGCCCGCGGAGGCCCACGAGATCACGTTGCCGGTCGGGTCCGTGATGGACACGATCGTGTTGTTGAACGTGCTCTTGATGTGCGCGTGGCCGTGAGCGACGTTCTTCTTTTCCTTGCGGCGCACCTTCTTGGCAGCGCCCTGACGACCCTTGGGGGGCATCTAAATCTCCTACAGGGAGGTGGTCGGTCCTACAGCGAAGACCGCTGGCGGGGGTCCGCTGAGGACTACTTCTTGCCCGGCTTCTTCTTACCGGCGATGGCGCGACGCGGGCCCTTGCGGGTGCGGGCGTTGGTGCTGGTGCGCTGACCGTGAACGGGCAGGCCACGGCGGTGACGCAGACCCTGGTAGCAGCCGATCTCGACCTTGCGGCGGATGTCGGCCTGGATCTCGCGGCGGAGGTCACCCTCGGTACGGAGGTTGGCGTCCACGTACTCACGGATCTTGACCAGGTCCTCTTCGGACAGGTCACGAACGCGGGTGTTGGGGTTCACGCCGGTCTCGGCGAGAGTCCGCTGGGACTGAGTCCGGCCGATGCCGAACACGTAGGTGAGGGCGACCTCGACGCGCTTGTCACGCGGGATGTCGACACCGGAAACGCGTGCCATTCAATGGCTCCAGTTGATTCTCGGAGGTCTTCCGCAGCACCGCTCCCAACCGCCGACCACTTCCTTCGAAGCGGTGGTACGGACTGGGTCCCCGGCCTCCGAGCCGGGGGTGTCGCCCTCCGTTACAGAGAGGGACGGGTCCTGCGTATGTACATTTCGCTTGCGTCGCGCGAAGTTCTGCGGGTGCAGTAGGTGCGTCAGCCCTGGCGCTGCTTGTGGCGCGGGTTGTCGCAGATAACCATGACCCGGCCGTGACGGCGGATCACCCTGCACTTGTCGCAGATCTTCTTGACGCTCGGCTTGACCTTCATGTGGGTGAGGTTCTCCGGGTCAGTGCCACCACCCCGCGGACGCGGGGCACAGGCAAGATCTACTTGTAGCGGTAGACGATCCGGCCACGGGTGAGGTCGTACGGAGACAGCTCCACCACGACCCGGTCGTCAGGGAGGATGCGGATGTAGTGCATACGCATCTTGCCGCTGATGTGTGCCAGGACCTGGTGGCCGTTCTGGAGCTCAACCTTGAACATGGCGTTCGGCAGAGACTCGACGACAGTGCCCTCGATCTCGATGGCACCTTGCTTCTTGGCCACGCTTCGCCCTTCGAATCGACTACCTTGATCGACCTCGTGCGCACATGCAGACACACGGATGCACGAGAGCCGACGAGTCAGTCTACGTCAGGGACCTCGGAAAGACGAATCGAGGAAGGATGCCCCGCTGACAAGATCGTTAAGCAAGACGCAGGCCAGGCACAGGCCAGGCAGGCGCCAGGCAGGGGCCAGGCCCAGCTCAGCCCAGCGGGTCCGGCGCGGCCGTGATTCCGTACTCCGCCAGCTTCGCCCTGCCGCAGTCCGGCGCCGTCAGGACCAGCGGGCCCTGCTCCGTCAGCGCGATGGAGTGCTCCCAGTGCGAGGACCAGGTGCCGTCCGTGGTTTCCACGGTCCAGTCGTCCTCAAGCACCTCGGTGCGGGCGGTGCCCAGGCTCACCATCGGCTCGATGGCCAGGCACGTACCGGGCACCAGCTTGGGCCCACGGCCACGGCGGCGCTCGACGTAGTTCAGGACGTGCGGCTCCATGTGCATCTGGCTGCCGATGCCGTGGCCGCCGTAGTCCTGGATGATGCCGTACTTGCCGCTGGCCGGACGGGGCTGGCGGCGGATGTACGTCTCGATGGCCTTGGAGATGTCCACCAGCCGGTTGCCCAGCTTCATGGCCGCGATCCCGGCCCACATGGACTCCTCGGTCACCCGGGAGAGCTCCACCAGCTCGGGGGCGTGCCCGGACCCGACGAAGGCGGTGTACGCCGCGTCACCGTGCCAGCCCTCGATGATCGCGCCCGCGTCGATGGAGATGATGTCGCCGTCCTTGAGGACGGTCTCCTCGCTGGGGATGCCGTGCACCACGACCTGGTTCACCGACGTGCAGATGGTGGCGGGGAAGCCGCCGTACCCGAGGAAGTTCGACTTGGCGCCGTGCTCGGCCAGCACCTTGCGCGCCACGTCGTCCAGGTCCTTGGTGGTGGCGCCGGGCACCGCCGCCGCACGCGTGGCCTGGTGGATGGCGGCGACGACCAGTCCCGCCGCACGCATCTTGGCGATCTGCTCGGGAGTCTTGATCTCCACCATCGGGGCTTGCCTTCCAGATTCACGGTCATGGTCTTTACGCGGTCACCACCGCAACCGCCACTTGCTAACACTACGGCCGCGGTGACTGTTCGGTCACCGCGGCCGTAGGGGACGTACTGGCGCTGGCTCAGCTCTCGTCGGACTGCTTCAGCGCGGCCATCGCCCGCTCGGTCACATCGGCGACCTCACCGAGCGCGGAGATGGTGACCACCAGACCCTGGGCCCGGTAGTGGTCGATGATCGGCTCCGTCTGCTCGTGGTAGACGTCGAGCCGGGTGCGCACCGTCTCCTCGCTGTCGTCACCGCGCTGGTAGAGCTCGCCGCCACAGGCGTCACAGACATCCGCGGTCTTCGGCGGGCTGTACGTGACGTGGAAGACGTGCGCGCTGTCCTTGCGGCAGATCCGCCGCCCGGCGATGCGCTTGACGACCTCGTCCTCGGGAACCTCGAGGTCGAGCACCGCGTCCAGCTGCTGGCCCTCGGACTTGAGGAACTCGTCCAGCGCCTCGGCCTGCGGCACATTGCGCGGGAAGCCGTCGAGCAGGAAGCCACCAGCGGCGTCCGGCTGCTCCATGCGGTCCTTGGCCATGTCAATGGTGACCTCGTCCGGCACCAGTTGACCGGCGTCCATGATCGTCTTAGCACGCCTGCCCAGCTCAGTGCCCTGGCTGATGTTGGCGCGGAAGAGGTCGCCCGTGGAGATGTGCGGGATCGCGAGGTTCTTGGCGAGGTACGCGGCTTGCGTGCCCTTGCCAGCTCCTGGCGGTCCAACGAGGACGATACGCATCAGCGGAGGAACCCTTCGTAATTGCGCTGCTGGAGCTGGCTTTCGATCTGCTTCACGGTTTCCAGACCCACACCCACGATGATGAGGATGCTCGTCCCGCCGAACGGGAAGTTCTGGTTCGCGCCGAAGCCCGCCAACGCCATTGTCGGCACAAGAGCGATCAGGCCCAGATACAGCGACCCCGGCCAGGTGATCCGGTTGAGCACGTAGCTCAGATACTCAGCGGTGGGTCGACCAGCCCGGATGCCCGGGATGAAGCCACCATACTTCTTCATGTTGTCAGCGACTTCCTCGGGGTTGAACGAGATCGCCACATAGAAGAAGGCGAAGAACACGATCAACAGGAAGTACAGGATCAGGTGCGGCGTCGCGCCGCTGTCGGCCAGGTTGTCCTGGATCCAGCGCGCCCATCCGGAAGTCGAGCCGGAGAACTGCACGATCAGCGCCGGGATGTAGAGCAGCGACGAGGCGAAGATGACCGGGATGATGCCCGCCTGGTTGACCTTCAGCGGGATGTACGTGGACGTGCCGCCGTACGACCTGCGGCCGATCATGCGCTTCGCGTACTGGACCGGGATACGGCGCTGGGCCTGCTCGACGAAGACGACCAGGCCGACCATGAAGAGGCCCACCAGGATCACGATGCCGAACTCAATCCAGCCGTTGGCCAGCGAGCCCTGCTCCTTGATGGCCCACAGCGCGCCGGGGAAGCCGGCGGCGATGGAGATGAACATCAGGATCGACATGCCGTTGCCGATGCCGCGGTCGGTGATGAGCTCACCGAGCCACATGACGGTGGCCGTACCGGCGGTCATCGTGATGACCATGGTGACGGTGACGAAGATCGACTGGTCGGGGACGATCTGTCCGGCCTCCGGGCAACCCGGGAACAGTGCGCCGCTGCGGGCGGTGGCCACCAGGCCGGTGCCCTGCAGGACGGCGAGGGCGACGGTCAGATAACGCGTGTACTGCGTGATCTTCGCCTGGCCGGACTGGCCCTCCTTCTTGAGGGCTTCAAGGCGCGGGATCACCACGGTCAGCAGCTGCAGAATGATGCTCGCGGTGATGTAGGGCATGATGCCCAGCGCGAAGATGGTGACCTGGAGCAGCGCGCCACCACTGAACATCTGCATCAGGCCCATGAGACCGCCGGTATCGGCTCGGTCCAGGCATGCCTGAATGTTCGTGTAACTCACGCCGGGCAGCGGAATGTGCGCCCCGAAGCGGTAGACCACGATGATGCCGAGTGTGAAGAGCAGCTTCTTGCGCAGGTCGGGAGTTTGGAACGCCCGGGCGAACGCGGTGAGCACGGTGCCTCCTGCGACCCCCGCGCTACTGCGTCAGAGGTGACGGTCTTGAGGATCGACGTTTATGGACAGACAAGAGCCGCGGAGTCTGCCGAACGGACGGACCACGCGGCCCGGGACCGAAGTCCCAGATCGAATTACAGCAACAACGCACGCCACCTTACCGGCGCGCGTCGTCCCCCGGAACGACCAACCGGGGATGCCCCATTTGTGATGGGCATCCCCGGTGGGATCGTTCAGATCATCGGGCTCAGACGAGCTCGGTGACGGTGCCACCAGCGGCGGCGATCTTCTCCTTGGCGGAGCCGGAGACGGCGTCAACCGTCACCTGCAGCGCCACGGAAACCTCGCCCTGACCGAGGACCTTGACCAGGCTGTTCTTGCGAACGGCGCCCTTGGCGACCAGATCGGCCACCGTGACCTCGCCACCCTGCGGGTAGAGCGCGGCCAGCTTGTCAAGGTTCACGACCTGGTACTCGGTCTTGAACGGGTTCTTGAAGCCCTTGAGCTTCGGGAGACGCATGTGGAGGGGCATCTGGCCACCCTCGAAGCGCTCCGGAACCTGGTAACGGGCCTTGGTGCCCTTGGTACCACGACCAGCGGTCTTACCCTTGGACGCCTCACCACGACCGACACGGGTCTTGGCGGTCTTGGCACCCGGGGCAGGACGGAGGTTGTGGACCTTCAGCGGGTTCTGCTCCGCCATGTCAGTCGACCTCCTCGACCTTGACGAGGTGACGCACGGTGTGGACCATGCCGACGACCTCGGGGCGAGCCTCCCGGACGACGCTGTCGTTCAGCCGCTTGAGGCCGAGCGTGCGCAGCGTGTCACGGTGGTTCTGCTTGCTGCCGATGTACGACTTCGTCTGCGTGATCTTAAGGCGGGTCATTACGCACCCGCCCCAGCACGCGCACGGAGCAGAGCCGCGGGGGCGACGTCCTCGAGCGGCAGACCACGGCGGGCCGCGATCTCCTCGGGACGCTGCAGGCCCTTGAGGGCCGTCACGGTCGCGTGCACGATGTTGATCGCGTTGGACGAGCCGAGCGACTTCGACAGGATGTCGTGCACGCCGGCGCACTCGAGCACGGCACGCACCGGGCCACCGGCGATAACGCCGGTACCGGGGGAAGCCGGCTTGAGCATGACGACGCCAGCCGCCTTCTCACCCTGGATCGGGTGCGGGATGGTGCCCTGGATGCGGGGGACCTTGAAGAAGTTCTTCTTGGCCTCCTCGACGCCCTTGGCGATGGCGGCCGGAACTTCCTTGGCCTTGCCGTAACCGACACCCACGGTGCCGTCACCATCGCCTACCACGACGAGCGCGGTGAAGCTGAAGCGACGACCACCCTTCACAACCTTGGCGACGCGGTTGATCGCGACAACGCGCTCAACGTACGCGGTCTTCTCGGCGGCAGATGCGCCACCGTCGCGACCCTTCCGGTCCCGCCGCTCGCCGCCACCGGCACCGCTTCCGCGGCGCTGGGGTCCAGCCATTGGATTACCTCTCTCTTTCCGCTAGCTACGGAAGCTCAGAACTTGAGTCCGGCTTCGCGGGCGGCGTCCGCCAGGGCGGCGATGCGCCCGGCGTACTGGTTACCACCACGGTCGAACACGACGGCCTCGATGCCCGCGGCCTTGGCGCGCTCGGCGACCAGGGCCCCGACCTGCTTGGCCTGCGCGGACTTGTCGCCCTCGCCACCGCGGATCGACGTGTCCAGGGTGGACGCCGACGCGAGGGTGTGACCCTTCACGTCGTCGATCACCTGGGCGACGATGTTGCGGTTGGAGCGCGTCACGACCAGGCGCGGACGCTCAGCCGAACCCGTGACCTTCTTACGGATCCGGATGTGACGACGCTTGATGGCCGCACGCTTGTAAGCGTCGCCCTTAGCGATCTTCGTACCGTATGCCATGGCTTACTTACCCGCCTTTCCGACCTTGCGGCGGATGACTTCGCCCTCGTACTTGACACCCTTGGCCTTGTACGGGTCGGGCTTGCGCAGCTTGCGGATGTTGGCCGCAACCTCGCCGACCTTCTGCTTGTCGATGCCCTCGACCGAAAGCTTGGTCGCGGACTCCACCTTGAAGGTGATGCCCTCGGGGGCCTCGATCAGGATCGGGTGGCTGTAGCCGAGCGAGAACTCCAGGTTGGAGCCCTTCGCCAGGACGCGGTAACCGACACCGCTGATCTCGAGCTTCTTCACGTAACCCGTGGTCACGCCGGTGATCATGTTCGCCACCAGCGTGCGGGACAGGCCGTGCAGGGCCTTGTTCTGACGCTCGTCGTTGGGGCGGGTGACGTTGAGCACGCCATCCTCGCCCTTAGCAACCTCGATCGGTGCGGCGACGGTGTGCGAGAGGGTTCCCTTGGGGCCCTTCACCTGCACCGTACGGCCGTCGATGGTGACGTCCACGCCGGCGGGAACCGTGATGGGGAGCTTGCCAATACGCGACATTAGCTTTTCCTCCGTTCCCGACTACCAGACGTAGGCGAGGACTTCCCCACCTACGCCCTTCTTGCCTGCCTGCTGACCGGTCAGAAGACCGTGCGACGTGGAGATGATCGCCACGCCGAGGCCGCCAAGGACCTTGGGCAGGTTGGTGGACTTCGCGTAAACCCGGAGACCGGGCTTGGAGATCCGCTTGATGCCCGCGATGGAGCGCTCACGGTTCGGGCCGAACTTCAGCTCGAGGACGAGGTTCTTGCCGACCTCGGCGTCCTCGACCTTCCAGCCCGTGATGAAGCCCTCCTGCTGGAGAATCTCCGCGATGTGAGACTTGATCTTGCTGTGCGGCATCGCCACGGTGTCGTGGTACGCCGAGTTCGCGTTACGCAGACGCGTCAGCATGTCCGCGATCGGATCAGTCATGGTCATGAATTGGCCTTCGGCCTCTCTCACCGGGGTTTCCTGTATGCGCCATCCCTCTCCCCACACAGGGGCGGGACGGGTGCGGCGCGGGGACCTACGGCGTAGTAAGTCGGTAGGGCAGCGAGTGCCCAACCCCACAAGCCTACGGCATGTGAAGGAGGGCTCCCGCCGACCCGATACTTACCGAGAGCCTCTGGGTCATCCCAACTAAGGGATTACCAGGAGCTCTTGGTCACGCCCGGCAGCTCGCCACGGTGAGCCATCTCACGAAGGCACACGCGGCACAGGCCGAACTTGCGGTACACGGAGTGCGGACGGCCACAGCGCTGGCAGCGGGTGTAGGCACGCACACCGAACTTGGGCTTACGAGCAGCCTTGGCAATAAGAGCCTTCTTCGCCATCTCGCTTACGCCTCCTTGAACGGGAAGCCGAGGTGACGAAGGAGGGCGCGGCCCTCGTCGTCGTTGGTCGCCGTGGTGACCACGGTGATGTCCATACCCCGGACGCGGTCGATCTTGTCCTGGTCGATCTCGTGGAACATGACCTGCTCGGTGAGACCGAAGGTGTAGTTGCCACGGCCGTCGAACTGCTTGGGGGACAGACCACGGAAGTCGCGGATGCGCGGCAGCGCGAGCGACAGGGTGCGGTCCAGGAACTCCCACATGCGGTCGCCACGGAGCGTGACGTGGCAGCCGATCGGCTGGCCCTCACGCAGCTTGAACTGCGCGATGGACTTACGGGCCTTGGTGACGGCCGGCTTCTGACCGGTGATCGTGGTGAGGTCCTTGATGGCACCATCGATCAGCTTGGAGTCGCGGGCGGCGTCGCCCACACCCATGTTGACCACGATCTTCACGAGGCCGGGGATCTGCATGACGTTCTCGTACGAGAACTCCTCACGCAGCTTGCCCGCGATCTCCTCGCGGTACTTCGTCTTGAGACGCGGAGTGGTGGTGGTCGTCATCAGATGTCCTCACCCGTCCGCTTGGCAACGCGGATCTTGTTGCCCTCGTCGTCGAAGCGGTAACCGACGCGAGTGACGACCTTGTTGCCGTCCTTCTCCACGACGAGCTGCACGTTGCTCACGTGCACCGGCGCCTCGGTGGTGACGATGCCGCCGGCCTGCGAAGCGCGGCCCGGCTGGTTCGCCTTCGTGTGCTTCTTGACCCGGTTGACACCCTCGACCAGGACGCGGTCCTCGCGGGGGAAGGCCGCGATGACCTTGCCCTGCTTGCCCCTGTCCTTACCGGTGATGACCTGTACCAGGTCGCCCTTCTTGATCTTCATGCTTACAGCACCTCCGGCGCGAGCGAGATGATCTTCATGAACTTCTTCTCGCGCAGCTCACGGCCGACCGGGCCGAAGATACGGGTGCCGCGAGGGTCGCCGTCGTTCTTCAGAACAACAGCGGCGTTCTCGTCGAAGCGGATGTACGAGCCGTCCGGACGGCGGCGCTCCTTGACGGTGCGAACGATGACCGCCTTGATGACGTCACCCTTCTTCACGTTGCCGCCGGGGATCGCGTCCTTGACAGTGGCGACGATGACGTCACCGATGCCCGCGTAGCGGCGACCCGAGCCACCGAGAACACGGATGCAAAGGATTTCCTTCGCACCAGTGTTGTCGGCGACCTTGAGTCGCGACTCCTGCTGGATCACGTCTATCTCCTGATCGTCTGCCGGTTCCCGGCAGGGGCTTCACTCTTACGAGGTCGGCCCCTGCCGAGCCTGGCGGAACTGTCCTGCGGGATGAGCCCCGCAGGAATTACTTGGCCTTCTCGAGGATCTCGACGATGCGCCAGCGCTTGGTGGCGGACAGCGGCCGGGTCTCCATCAGGAGGACACGGTCGCCGACACCGGCAGCGTTCTGCTCGTCGTGGGCCTTGAGCTTGTTGGTACGGCGGATGACCTTGCCGTACAGCGCGTGCTTGACACGGTCCTCGACAGCGACGACGACGGTCTTGTCCATCTTGTCGCTGACGACCAGACCCTCACGGGTCTTGCGGAATCCGCGGGCGGCAGTCTCTTCAGTCACGTTCTTCTCGCTCATCAGGCGCTCTCCACCGTCTCGATGCCCAGCTCGCGCTCACGCATGAGGGTGTAGATCCGCGCGATGTCCTTGCGGACGGCCTTGAGCCGGCCGTGGTTCTCGAGCTGACCAGTCGCCGCCTGGAAGCGGAGGTTGAACAGCTCTTCCTTGGCCTCGCGGAGCTTGTTGAGAAGCTCCTCGTTGCCCAGCTCGCGCAGCTCGGACGCCTTGGTACCGGCCGACATCACGACTCACCTGCCTCGCGCCGAACGATCCGGCACTTCATCGGAAGCTTGTGAGCAGCGCGGGTAAGCGCCTCACGCGCAATCTTCTCGTTCGGGTAGGACAGCTCGAACATCACCCGACCGGGCTTGACGTTCGCGATCCACCACTCGGGGGAACCCTTACCGGAACCCATGCGGGTCTCGGCGGGCTTCTTGGTCAGCGGGCGGTCCGGGTAGATGTTGATCCAGACCTTGCCGCCACGCTTGATGTGACGCGTCATGGCGATACGAGCGGCCTCGATCTGACGGTTCGTCACGTAGGCCGGGGTCACCGCCTGGATGCCGTACTCGCCGAACGCCACCTCAGTGCCACCCTTGGCCATACCACTGCGCTTGGGGTGGTGCTGCTTGCGGTGCTTGACCCTACGAGGGATCAGCATGTCGGTCAGGCCTCCGTTCCAGTGCTCTCAGCCGGAGCGGCAGCCGCGGGCGCCTCGGCCTTGGGGGCCTCGGCTGCCGGTGCGGACTGCTGCTGCGGCTTGCGGCCGCGGCCGCCACGCTCGCCACCACGGCCACCACGGGCCGGGCGGTCGCTGCCGCCGCCACCACGGGCCGGGCGGTTACCCGCACGGGCCGCGGCGTTCTCGGCGCGAACCTCGGCGATGTTCTTGACGTCGCCCTTGTAGATCCAGACCTTCACGCCGATACGGCCAAAGGTCGTCTTGGCCTCGAAGAAGCCGTAGTCGACGTTCGCACGGAGGGTGTGCAGGGGCACACGGCCCTCGCGGTAGAACTCCGAGCGGGACATCTCGGCGCCGCCGAGACGGCCACCACACTGGATCTTGATGCCCTTGGCGCCGGCCTTCATCGTGCTCTGCATGCTCTTACGCATGGCACGACGGAAGGAGACGCGGGAGGACAGCTGCTCCGCGACGGCCTGCGCGACCAGCTGAGCGTCCACCTCGGGGTTCTTGACCTCGAGGATGTTCAGCTGGACCTGCTTGCCCGTGAGCTTCTCGAGGTCGCCGCGGATGCGGTCGGCCTCGGCGCCACGACGGCCGATGACGATGCCGGGACGCGCGGTGTGGATGTCCACACGCACACGGTCACGGGTGCGCTCGATCTCCACCTTCGAGATGCCGGCGCGCTCCATGCCCTGCGTCATCATCCGACGGATGGCGACGTCTTCCTTGACGTAGTCCTTGTACAGCTTGTCGGCGTACCACCGGGACTTGAAGTCCGTGGTGATGCCGAGCCGGAACCCGTGCGGGTTTACCTTCTGGCCCATTACCGGGTTCCTTCCTTGCTGCTGACGACCACGGTGATGTGGCTGGTCCGCTTACGGATCCGGTAGGCACGGCCCTGAGCACGCGGACGGAACCGCTTCAGGGTCGGGCCCTCGTCCACGTACGCCTCGCTGATGACCAGCGAAGAGGCGTCAGTGTGGTCGTAGTTGTGCGCGGCGTTGGCGATGGCGCTGTCCAGCACCTTGCCAACCGGCACGCTCGCGGCCTGCGGGGCGAAACGCAGGACCGCCTGAGCCTCCGTGGCATCCATGCCACGGATAAGGTCCACCACGCGGCGGGCCTTCATGGGCGTGACGCGGATGTACCGCGCCTGGGCCCTGGCTTCCATGGTTGTCCCTTCGGTGTCGTTCATAGTCTTCGCACCCGCCTCGTCAGCGACGCTTCGACTTGCGGTCGTCCTTGACGTGGCCGCGGAAGGTGCGGGTCGGCGCAAACTCGCCGAGCTTGTGGCCGACCATCGACTCGGTGACGAACACCGGGATGTGGGTCTTGCCGTTGTGCACCGCGATGGTGTGACCCAGCATGGCCGGGATGATCATCGAGCGCCGGGACCAGGTCTTGATGACGTTCTTGGAGCCTGCCTCGTTCTGTACGTCCACCTTCTTGATCAGGTGGTCGTCGACGAAGGGCCCCTTCTTGAGACTGCGCGGCATCTAAACCCGCTCCTAGCGCTTCTTGTTCGACTTGCGGCGGCGGACGATGTACTTGCTCGATGCCTTCTTGGGCGAGCGCGTACGACCTTCCTTCTTGCCCCACGGCGAGACCGGGTGGCGACCACCGGAGGTCTTGCCCTCACCACCACCGTGCGGGTGGTCGACCGGGTTCATCACGACACCACGCACGGTCGGGCGGACGCCCTTCCAGCGCATACGGCCGGCCTTGCCCCAGTTGATGTTCGACTGCTCGGCATTGCCGACCTCGCCGATCGTGGCGCGGCAGCGAACATCGACGAGACGGATCTCGCCAGACGGCATACGAAGGTGGGCCATAGCGCCCTCCTTCGCGAGCAGCTGCACCGAGGCACCCGCGGAGCGGGCGAACTTGGCGCCACCACCGGGACGGAGCTCGATCGCGTGGATCGTGGTACCGACCGGGATGTTGCGCAGCGCCAGGTTGTTGCCGGGCTTGATGTCGGCGCCAGGGCCGTTCTCAATCCGGTCGCCCTGGTTCAGGCCACGGGGGGCGATGATGTAGCGCTTCTCGCCGTCTGCGTAGTGCAGCAGCGCGATGCGCGCGGTGCGGTTGGGGTCGTACTCAATGTGCGCGACCTTCGCCGGCACGCCGTCCTTGTCGTGACGACGGAAGTCGATCACACGGTAGGCGCGCTTGTGTCCGCCACCCTGGTGGCGAACGGTGATCCGACCGGCGTTGTTACGGCCGCCCTTGCTGTGCAGCGGGCGAACCAGCGACTTCTCCGGCGTGGACCGCGTTACCTCGACGAAGTCGGCGACGGAGGAGCCACGGCGGCCCGGCGTCGTCGGCTTGTACTTGCGGATTCCCATTTCTCAGTCCTCGTCCGATATTCGGACCAGGGCACTCCGTTAGGAGGCCTGGCCGAAGATGTCGATACGGTCGCCCTCAGCGAGGGTCACGATGGCGCGCTTGGTGTCCGCACGCTTGCCGAAACCGGTGCGGGTGCGCTTGCGCTTGCCCTGCCGGTTGATCGTGTTGACCCCGGTGACCTTGACCGAGAAGACCGCCTCGACGGCCTGCTTGATCTGGGTCTTGTTGGCGCGCGGGTCGACGATGAACGTGTACTTGTTCTCGTCCAGGAGCGCGTAGCTCTTCTCCGAAACCACCGGCTTGACGAGCACGTCGCGGTGGTCGGTGTAGGTCTTGCTCGGCTCCGCCGGCGACTGCGGGCCGGGGCCCTCGGTGGCGCGACGCGCGGCCTTGGCGGCCCGCGCAGCCTTCGCTGCCTTGGCTTCCTTCGAGGCGATGCTCTGGTGGAACGTAGCCATCAGGCGTCACTCCCTTCGTTCTCTGCGGCCTTGGGGCCAGCGACGAAGGTGTCGAAGGCGGCCTTGGTGAAGACCACGTCGTCCGAAACGAGCACGTCGTACGTGTTCAGCTGGCCCGGCTCCAGGATGTGCACCTGGGGCAGGTTGCGAGCCGACAGCAGGGCCTTCTCGTCCTCGCGGGAGATGACCAGGAGCAGGTTCTTGCGCTCGCTGATCTTGCCCAGGAGGGTCTTGGCGGCCTTGGTGGAAACGTCGCCCTCGACCACGCCGGACACGACGTGGATGCGGTTGTTGCGGGCCCGGTCGGTGAGGGCACCGCGCAGGGCGGCGGCCTTCATCTTCTTCGGGGTCCGCTGCGAGTAGTCACGCGGTACGGGACCGTGGACGACGCCACCGCCGGCGAACTGCGGCGCACGGGTCGAACCCTGGCGCGCGCGGCCGGTGCCCTTCTGGCGGTACGGCTTCTTGCCACCGCCACGGACCTCGCCGCGGGTCTTGACCTTGTGCGTGCCCTGACGGGCCGCGGCCAGCTGCGCGACGACGACCTGGTGGATCAGCGGGATGCTGACCTTCGCGTCGAAGATCTCGCCCGGGAGCTCAACGGTCCCGGCGTTGTCGCCGGAGGGCGACAGAATGTCAATGGTGCTCATAGTCCTCAGGCCCCCTTGGCCGCGGTGCGGACCAGGACGAGGCCGCCGTTCGGACCAGGAACCGCGCCCTTGATGAGGAGCAGGCCCTTCTCCGCGTCAACGGCGTGAACGGTCAGGTTCTGGGTGGTGACCCGCTCGTTGCCCATGCGACCCGCCATGCGCATGCCCTTGAAGACACGGCCGGGGGTGGCACAGCCACCGATGGAACCGGGCATGCGGTGCACACGGTGGGCACCGTGGGACGCCTTGCCACCCTTGAAGTTGTGACGCTTCATGACACCGGCGAAGCCCTTGCCCTTGGTCTTGCCCGTGACGTCAACCTTGACGCCGGACTCGAAGACCTCGGCAGTGATCTCCTGACCGAGCGTGTACTCGCTCGCGTCGGAGGTACGGAGCTCCACCAGGTGGCGGCGCGGGGTCACGTCGGCCTTGGCGAAGTGGCCCTTGAGGGGCTTGTTCACCTTGCGCGGGTCGATCTCGCCGAAGGCGATCTGGACCGACTCGTAGCCGTCGGAGTCATTCGTACGGACCTGGGTAACGACGCAGGGCCCGGCCTTGACAACGGTCACCGGGACGACACGGTTGTTCTCGTCCCAGACCTGGGTCATGCCGAGCTTCTCGCCCAGGACGCCCTTGATCTGCTTAGCCATCTTCTCCGCGCCTCTCAGAGCTTGATCTCGATGTCAACGCCGGCCGGAAGGTCCAGGCGCATCAGCGAGTCAACGGTCTTGGGAGTCGGGTCGAGGATGTCGATCAGGCGCTTGTGCGTGCGCATCTCGAAGTGCTCGCGCGAGTCCTTGTACTTGTGCGGCGACTTGATGACGCAGTACACGTTCTTCTCAGTGGGCAGCGGCACCGGGCCTGCGACCGACGCACCAGTGCGGGTCACCGTCTCGACGATCTTCTTCGCCGAGGAGTCGATGACCTCGTGGTCGTAGGCCTTGAGCCGGATGCGGATCTTCTGTCCCGCCATGGCTACTTTGTAGTCCTGTCTCTCGAACGCTCTGGAACCTGAGGGGTTCTACCAACTCTTCTCCGACCCACGCGGTCGGGCGTGTCGCAGTCTCACTGACAGGGATCTCCCAAAGGATTTCCCTGCTAGGGGCTGCGGCCGATGACCGCGCAGTGGGGGAAGAACACCCACCAGGCGCCTGGTTGAAGGCACCCCGCTGCACTTCCCGGAAGATTCCCGTACGTCCGCCCCAGCGCTGCCATAGGGCAGATAGGGCGACGAGTACTGTGGGACTCGCTTCCGGTCCTCCCGGCGGGAGGCGCGCAGCATCGGCACTCAACCGAGCAACCCCGACAGTCTGCCATACGGGGCAGAGCCCTGGCCAATCGAGCCGGAGAGCGTACCCGGTACGGGGCGAAGGTCAAACCCAGGACGGCACGCCCCGCACTCCCGGTCGGTTGATATATTGGACAGGTCGATATATCAACCACGTTCCCGCAGGAGGCCCCCATGTCCAGGACCCTGGTCGACATCGACGACGACACTCTCCACGCGGCACAGCGGCAGCTCGGCACCAAGACGAAGCGGGACACCATCAACCGCGCCCTGACGATAGCGGCGGCGATCAGCGCGGACGATCGGGCGCGGGCGCTGCGCTGGCTGCAGGAGAACGCCGACTCGTACCTCGACTTCGACGTCCTGGAGGAACGGGAGCGGTCCGGACTGTGACCTACCTCGCCGACACCTCCGCCGTCTGGCGGCTGCTACGTGGCCAGATCGACGAACCCTGGCCGGGCCGCGTGGCGCGCGGACTCGTCGCCCTCACCCCACCCGTCGAGACCGAGCTGATGCCCGGCCTGCGCACCGACCGCGACCACGAGCCCTTCTTCACCATGCTCGGCCAGACCTTCGGCTGGGTTCCCGCGATCGAAGACCCCTGGCCACACGTCATCGCCGTACAACGAGACCTCGTGCGCATCGGGCACCATCGCGGCCCCTCCCCGCTGGACATCGTCATCGCGCTCACAGCGGAACGCCGGGACCTGACCCTGCTCCACGTCGACGACGACTTCGCGGCGATCGCGAAGGTGCGCCCCGACCTCCGACTGGAACGGCTGCGCCCGACAGTCAGGTGAGGAGGGTCAGCTCCAGCTGACGGGTCGCTTACGGGCGGTCACTCGCCCGGCCACCTCACCGAGACGTAGTTGCCGGGCCTGCCCGCGTGCCCTGGCCGATCACCTGAGGGTCAGGCGCATTCCGACGAGCTGTTGTCGACGTGGAAGACGTAGCCGCCCTTCCAGTTGACGAGGTTCGAGGTGTTGGCCTCGTTCCTCATCACCGCGGAAATGCCGACACAGCGACCTCCGCGCGCGAGGGTGCTGCTGTACACCGGGCCCGCGTACTGGGAGAACTTTCCGTGGTCGCGGTCACCGGCCGACTTGTTCTCGCCTGGCCAGATCCGCAGGTCCATGTAGTTGGCGCCCCCGGGCGTGTTGTTGTCGAGGATCGCGCAGGCGCTCTTGCCCTTCATGTAGAAGAACAGTGTCGCGTGGCGCTTGCTCGCATTGGGCAGCGCCTTGGCGTCGGTGAATTCGTACCCGCTGCCGCAGACGCTCGCGGATGCGGCGGACGCCGTGGTGGCGGGCATGGCTATGCCCATCACGGCGAGCGCGGAGCCCGCGACGGCCAGACGTGTCAGATTCCTGCCGAACGAAGACACAGGTTCCCCCTGAAGTTGTTGTGCTGGTCGAGTGCCTCTGAAGCCGAGGAGGGAGATCGAACCCCGCTCGGGTGGAAGCGACAGGACCCTAGGCGCCGGGACTCTTCAGAGACTCTTCCTTCTGGAAGATCACTCTCCGCACTGGTCTCCCTACCGGGGCCGGATGGCGGACAGGTCCTCGCCGTACACCGGACCTCGTACATCACGCGGTCCGCCCCGACATGGATGCGCAGCAGGTCGGCGCTGCCGAACGCACCCCGGAGCCGTGGTTACGGAGGAGGCCAGCGAGGTCAGCGACGACGGGGGCGAGGCGCGTGAGCCGGGTCGAGCGGATGGGGCAGGCGGGGCGGGGTGCGCGGGTCGGCGTCGTGGTGGGCCAGTACCGCATTGGGCACCGGTGGCCGCCCGGTCCGTCCGATGATGGCAGGTCCGGCCCGAGTATCAAGGGCGCTCCCTACGGTCGCGTCGGCTCCGCCGATTCCGCTACCGCTCCACCCTTGACACCCGACCCGGACCCGCG
>NZ_WHOM01000039.1 GCF_009739465.1 Streptomyces apocyni | reverse complement strand
CGTCGATGCCCTCCTGGCACAGAACCCGGGTCAGCGCGGCCCCGAAGGAGCCGGTGCACTCGACACCGGCCCGGCGCAGAACACCGAACGACCTTGCCCAGGTGAGTAGTTGGCGATAGCCGATGGCGGTTGCCGGGAACTCCTGCTGGGCGAGCGAGGCGCCCAGGGTCGTGATGACGGCGGCAACATGGACGTCCTTGTGGGTGTCCACCCCCAGGATCACGTCCTCGGCCTCCTCGGCCGGGGCGGGGACCCGCTGGGCGGGCAGCGTGGACTGGGGCATGCCGGTGACGGTCACGAGGCTCCTTGGACTGGGTCTGGTGGCTGACACCGGTCCGGTGGGCGGTCAGAACTGTGACGGTGCTTTGTGCAGCAAAGCCCCTATCGGGACACGTTCACCGGGTCGGCGGCAGTACGCACCGCAGGGGGCCAGGGCCGACAGTTCCACTCCAAGGCAGCTGCGGCCAGTTGTCACACGGGTCAGGCTCCGGCCCCCCTGCGGCACACCACGATCCTCACAGTTGTCGCAGACGATCACGATCCGCACCGTTGGTGGGTGAAGCGTGCGGAGGTAGCGGCAGAACTCCAGGAACTGGGTCCGCTTCTTGACCGGCTTCATGTGGCCGTAGAGCTTGTCCTTGGCCAGGTCCAGGGCGGCGAACAGGTGCCGGACCCCGCCGTGGCGGTTGTAGGTCGCCCGGCGCCGTCGCCGGGGCTCGCGGTCTGGGTCCTTGTGCTTGCCTCCGCGTTCGGCCCACTGCCGGCCCGGGTGGGGCATCAGGTTGAGGGGTCCGAACTCGTCCATGCAGAAGATGACTTCGGGTTCACCGTCCTCGGGTATGACCTCGCCGTCGGCAATCGCATAGAGGTGTTCGACGCGGGCCTTCTTGGCCGCGTAGTCCGGATCGCGGGAGGTCTTCCAGGTCTTCAGGTGTTGAAAGGAGACGCTTTCCTCGCGGAGCAGGATGCGCAGGCCCTCGTGGCTGATGTCGTCGACCACCCCCTCGGCGACCAGGAAGTCCGCCAGCTTGGCCAGGCTCCAGGTCGAGAACGGCAGGTCGTGCTCGGTCGGCTTGGACTTGGCGATCTTCTTGATCTCGCGGCGTTCAGGCAGCGTGAATGTCTTCGGTCGGCCGCCGGAGTACTTCGGATACAGCGAGTCGAAGCCGTCTGTGTTGAAGTTGTGGATCATGTCTCTGACCCGGTCGTCACTGGTGAATGACACCTCGGCGATTCTCGCCACCGGCATGCCCTGCGCGGACAGCAGCACCATCTGGGCCCGCCGCCAGGTCACCACCGACCCGGTGCCCCGGCGGATGATCCGCAGCAGCCGCCGGCCCTCGTTGTCATCGATCTTACGAACCTGTACACGTCCAGCCACGTGATCATTCTGGCCTGGACCGCCGCGCAGGGAACCACCCACGCGGCAGAGTCACGAGGTGAACGCAGCCAGCGCGCGGGTCAGTTCGGCGTCGTACTGATCGGCGTCGAAGTGAAAGGCCACAGGGCACGCCTCGTCAACGGGCACCTGCCAGTCGGACCACTCCACGATCCCGCCGTGACGATGCACGAACACGGACAGGTAGCCACAGCATCCACCCGTGCACTCGGGCTCACCCAGCACTACCCGTCGTCCCTCGTCGGTCACCCAGAGGGGACCTTGGCCATCGACCGGCAATGCCTCCTCGGCAAACGGGCCGCGGCCTCCCTCTCCGATCGAGGCTGCCACCACTTCCTCGCCATCGATCCGGATAGACAATTGGGCAGCCCATCGGGAGCCCGGTGGCAACACACTGATCTCAAGCCGATTGAACACCCAAGCACCCTACGCGAGTACTGGCCACCACAGTTCCGTTCCCACGACCACCGGGTGTGGCCCTCTGGCCGACTATCAGTCGACCCCAGAGGAGGCGAACGTTGCCTGATGCGGCACTAGTATGCTCAGGGGGCGCGCCAGTTCGGCGTGGATTCGTGGGTGAGCCATCGGCCTATGAGGTCGACCATGGCCACCTTGATCACGGCTTCGGAGCGGTGGGGTGGGTTTCGTAGTCGCGGGCGAGGCGGCGGTGGTGCATGAGCCAGCCGAAGGTCCGCTCGACGATCCAGCGTCGCGTTCTGGGGCGTCGAACGCTCACTAGCCTGGATCATGAACGCCCGACGACACGCGAGAGACCGCTGCCCTGAGGCCAGTTCACCCTCAAGCAGTCCCACGGCCTCGTCCATCGAAAGTCTCTGCGTCATGCCCGACCTCCTTGTCCACCGCAGCCGGGCTCAGGGTACTGACCTCGGTGAACCGTCCCGGTCAGAGCACTAGCCGTAGGCCGCGCCTCCCGCGCCAGCCCGCCGACGCTTCGACACGAGGGAGAACCCGCAGGGCGATCGAGGCCTGCCCCAAGCTGTAGGGAAGAGGACAGGGATGGAGGGCAGTAGACGTCCTCAACCTCAGTCTTCTGGGGCTGTGACGAAGTCGATGAGCTCCTCGACCCGACCCAGGAGTTCCGGCTCCAGGTCCTTGTAGGAGTGCACGCGGGACAGAATCCGCTGCCACGCTGCGCCCGTGTTCGCGGGCCATCCCAGCGCCGCGCACACCCCCGTCTTCCAGTCCTGGCCACGCGGCACCCCTGGCCACGCCGCGATCCCGACAGCCGACGGCTTCACGGCCTCCCAGACGTCGATGTACGGATGGCCGACGATCAGCGCGTGGTCGCTGGAGACCGACGCCGCGATGCGGGACTCCTTGGAGCCGGGGACCAGGTGGTCGACCAGGATGCCGAGCCGCGCGTCGGGTCCTGGCGCGAACTCCGCGACGATCGCGGGCAGGTCGTCGATGCCCTCCAGGTACTCGACGACGACCCCCTCCACCCGCAAATCGTCCCCCCACACCCGCTCCACCAGCTCCGCGTCATGGCGGCCCTCCACATAAATCCGCCCGGCACGGGCGACCCGGGCCCGCGCGCCGGGGACGGCGACCGAGCCGGACGCGGTGCGGGTGGGGCGCGGGGGAGCGGAGCCCGCGACGGGGCGGACGAGGGTGACCACCTGGCCGTCCAGCAGGAAGCCGCGCGGCTCCAGCGGGAACACCCGGTGCTTGCCGAAGCGGTCCTCCAGGGTGACCGTGCCCGCCTCGCAGCGGATCACCGCACCGCAGAAGCCCGTCGCGGCCTCCTCGACGACCAGGTCCCGGTCGGCCGGGATCTCCGGAACGGCGGCCTGCCGCTTCTTCCAGGGCGGGGTCAGGTCGGGGTGGTAGCTGCGCATTCGGCCGACGATAGGAAAAACCGCGGGCCCGCGCTCACGACACGCCGAAACGTACCGCCAGCTCATCGCGCTGCGCGCGGACAAATGCCGCATCCACCACAGATCCATGACCCGGTACGTACACCGCGTCCTCGCCGCCCAGTTCGAGCAGCCGGTCCAGGGCGTGCGGCCACCGCGTCGGCACCGCGTCGCGCCCCGCCTGTGGGGGGCCCGACTCCTCGACCAGGTCGCCGCAGAAGACGATCTCCGGAGACCCAGGGCGAGAGTCAGCCCCAGAGCGAGAGTCAGAGCCAGAGCCAGAGCCAGAGTCAGAGCCACCCTGGACCAGTACCGCCAGGTCGTGCCCCGTATGCCCCGGCCCCACGTTCGCCAGCAGCACCTGCACGCCCCCCAGATCCAGCGTCCACTCCGCGCACACCAGATGGTGCGGGTGTACGAGCAGGTCCACGGCCTCCGTGACGCCGGGCCGGTCCGCCCCATGCCGTACCGCGTCCGCGAGGAGGTCGTCCCGGCCCGTCTCGAAGACCGTGTCCAGGCCCACAGCCCCGTACACCTCGACCCCCGCGAACGCCGCCGCGCCCAGGACATGGTCGAAGTGGGGATGGGTAAGGGCGAGGTGCGTGACCCGGCGGCCGTCGCCGAGCAGCCGCTGGGCCTGCGCCCGCAGCTCGGCCCCCTCGCGCAACGTGGACCCCGCGTCGACCAGCAGTGCCGCCCTGTCGCCCGCGACCAGACCGACCGTGCTGTCCCAGATCGGCAGCCGACGCCGGCCCACGGAGGGCGACAGTCGCTCCCAGCCCAGCTCTTCCCAAGTCAACGCCATAGGGAGACGCTAACCCCGGGCACGCCGGGCGGCACGGCGCCGGACCGACCGCCCTTGCCGGGGCCGTACCCACCGGCCGTACACTGGGCGCGGGAATGTTGGCACTCGCCTGTCGTGAGTGCCAAGCGGAAGCCGTGGCGGCGACCAGGCCGCGGGGGAAGACAGCTGGAGGTGTGTGCGCGGATGCTCAGTGAACGACGTCTCGAGGTGCTGCGTGCCATCGTCCAGGACTACGTCGGCACCGAGGAGCCCGTCGGCTCCAAGGCGCTCACCGAGCGGCACCACCTCGGTGTCTCGCCCGCGACCGTACGCAACGACATGGCCGCGCTGGAGGAGGAGGGCTTCATCGCCCAGCCGCACACCAGCGCCGGCCGGATTCCCACGGACAAGGGCTACCGCCTGTTCGTCGACAAGCTGGCGGACGTCAAGCCGATGACCGCGCCCGAGCGGCGCGCCATCCAGAGCTTCCTCGACCACGCGGTGGACCTGGACGACGTCGTGGCCCGTACGGTGCGGCTGCTCGCGCAGCTGACCCGGCAGGTCGCCGTCGTGCAGTACCCCTCGCTGACCCGCTCGACGGTCCGCCATGTCGAACTGCTCGCGCTCGCGCCCGCTCGGCTGATGCTGGTACTGATCACCGACACCGGCCGGGTCGAGCAGCGGCATGTGGACTGCCCCGCGCCGTTCGGTGAGACCTCACTCGCCGATCTGCGGGCCCGGCTCAACAGCCGGGTCGCCGGGCGGCGCTTCACAGACGTACCGCAGCTGGTGCAGGACCTGCCGGAGTCCTTCGAGTCGGAGGACCGCGGCACGGTCTCGACCGTGCTCTCCACTCTCCTGGAGACGCTGGTCGAGGAGACGGAGGAGCGGCTGGTCATCGGCGGCACCTCCAACCTCACCCGCTTCGGGCACGATTTCCCGCTCGTGATCCGGCCGGTGCTTGAGGCACTCGAGGAGCAGGTCGTGCTCCTCAAGCTGCTCGGCGAGGCCAAGGACTCGGGCATGACCGTACGTATCGGGCATGAGAACGCCCACGAAGGACTCAACTCCACGTCCGTCGTGTCGGTCGGCTACGGTTCGGGCGGCGAGGCAGTCGCCAAGCTCGGCGTGGTCGGACCGACCCGCATGGATTACCCCGGAACGATGGGAGCAGTACGCGCAGTGGCACGTTACGTCGGACAGATCCTGGCGGAGTCGTAGGTGGCCACGGACTACTACGCCGTACTCGGCGTGCGCCGCGACGCTTCCCAGGACGAGATCAAGAAGGCCTTCCGGAGGCTCGCGCGCGAGCTGCATCCGGACGTCAACCCCGATCCCAAGACGCAGGAGCGCTTCAAGGAGATCAACGCCGCCTACGAGGTCCTGTCGGACCCGCAGAAGAAGCAGGTCTACGACCTCGGCGGTGACCCGCTCTCGCAGCAGGGCGCCGGTGCTGGCGCGGGCGGCTTCGGGGCGGGGGGCTTCGGCAACTTCTCCGACATCATGGACGCGTTCTTCGGCGCGTCGCAGCAGCGGGGCCCGCGCTCGCGCACCCGGCGCGGCCAGGACGCGATGATCCGGCTGGAGATCGAGCTGGACGAGGCGGCCTTCGGTACGACCAAGGACCTCCAGGTCGACACGGCGATCGTGTGTACCACCTGCTCCGGTGAAGGCGCGGCGCCCGGGACCTCGGCGCAGACCTGTGACATGTGTCGCGGGCGCGGTGAGGTCTCGCAGGTCACCCGGTCCTTCCTGGGCCAGGTCATGACCTCGCGGCCGTGCCCGCAGTGCCAGGGCTTCGGTACGGTCGTGCCGACACCGTGCCCGGAGTGCGCGGGCGACGGCCGGGTCCGCTCGCGGCGCACCCTGACCGTGAAGATCCCGGCCGGTGTGGACAACGGCACCCGTATCCAGCTGGCGGGCGAGGGCGAGGTCGGCCCCGGTGGCGGCCCGGCCGGTGACCTGTACGTCGAGATCCACGAGCTGCCGCACCCGGTGTTCCAGCGGCGCGGTGACGACCTGCACTGCACGGTGACCATCCCGATGACGGCCGCGTCCCTCGGCACGAAGGTGCCGCTGGAGACCCTGGACGGTCTGGAGGAGGTCGACATCCGGCCCGGCACCCAGTCAGGGCAGTCGGTCCCGCTGCACGGGCGGGGCATCACGCATCTGCGCGGCGGCGGACGCGGTGACCTCATCGTCCACGTCGAGGTGCTCACTCCGACCAAGCTGGACCCCGAGCAGGAACGCCTCCTGCGGGAGCTGTCGGCCCTGCGCGGCGAGGAGCGCCCGACGGGCCAGTTCCAGCCCGGTCAGCAGGGGCTGTTCTCGCGGTTGAAGGACGCGTTCAACGGGCGGTAGGCGCTGGTTCAGCGGGCGGTAGGCGTACGTACTCAGCGGTAGGAGGACGCACTCAGCGGGCGGCAGCCCTGTTGAGTGCTGGTGCGGAATGCTGGATTCGGCGCTGTGTGGGGGACGTGGCACGATGCTGACATGCCCCCCACACTGACCGATCTCTGCCGATACCCGATCGTGCAGGCCCCCATGGCGGGCGGCGTGTCCGCCCCGCCGTTGGCCGGTGCGGTGTGCGAGGCCGGTGGCCTCGGCTTCCTCGCGGCCGGGTACAAGACGGCCGACGGCATGTACCAGGAGATCAAGCGACTGCGGGGGCTCACCACCCGCCCCTTCGGTGTCAACCTCTTCCTCCCCCAGCCCGACCACGCCGACCCCGCCGCCGTCGAGGTCTACGCGCACCAGCTCGCGGGCGAGGTCGCCTGGTACGAGACACCGCTCGGCGACATCGACCGCGGCGGGCTCGACGACGGCTACGACGCCAAACTGGCGATCCTCGTCGAGGACCCCGTACCCGTCGTCTCGTTCACCTTCGGTTGCCCGTCGCGCGACGCCCTGGAGGCCTTCGCACGGGTCGGCACGCTGACCGTCGTGACGGTCACCACACCCGAGGAGGCGGCCGCCGCGCAGTGGGCGGGCGCCGACGCGGTATGCGTCCAGGGCATTGAGGCGGGCGGTCACCAGGGCACCCACCGGGACGGCCCGCAGTCCGACGGTCCCGGCATCGGACTGCTCTCCCTGATCGCCCAGGTACGCGAGACCGTCCCGCTGCCGATCATCGCGGCAGGCGGCCTGATGCGCGGCGCCCAGATCGCCGGAGCCCTGGCCGCGGGCGCCGACGCGGTCCAGCTCGGCACCGCGTTTCTGGCCTGCCCGGAGTCAGGCGCCCACGACCTGCACAAACAGGCCCTGACCAACCCCCTGTTCGTCCGCACCGAACTCACCCGCGCCTTCACCGGCCGCCCGGCCCGCGCCCTGGTCAACCGCTTCCTGCGGGAGCACGGCCCGTACGCACCGGCCGCGTACCCCCAGCTGCACCATCTGACCAGCAGCCTGCGCCAGGCCGCGGCCAGAACCGGCGACGCGCAGGGCATGGCGCTGTGGGCGGGGCAGGGCCACCGTATGGCCCGTGAGCTCCCGGCCGGACAACTCGTCCAGGTGCTCGCGGCGGAACTGGCTGCCGCCACGGCGGCGTTGACGGAGGGGAGCGCGCCATGACAGCGCCGGTGTTCGTGGTGGACGAGGTCCCGGGCGGGCCCGAGTACGTACTGGAGGGCCCCGAGGGGCGGCACGCCGTCTCCGTGAAGCGGCTGCGCGCCGGAGAGGATGTCGTCCTCACCGACGGCCGGGGCCGCTGGACCGAGGGCGTGGTGAAGGCGGCCGAAGGCAAGGACCGGCTCATCGTGACCGACCTGAACGCCGTGCGGGAGGAGCCCGAGCCCAGCCCCCGGATCACCGTCGTCCAGGCACTGCCCAAGGGCGACCGTGGTGAACTCGCCGTCGAGACCATGACGGAGACCGGGGTCGACGCCATCGTGCCGTGGGCGGCGTCCCGTTGCATCACCCAGTGGAGGGGCGACCGGGGCCTGAAGGCCCTCGGCAAGTGGCGGGCCACCGCGCGCGAGTCGGGGAAGCAGTCCCGCCGGGTGCGCTTCGCGGACATCGCGGAGGCCGCGACGACCAAGCAGGTGGCGGCACTTCTGGCCAAGGCCGACCTCGCCGCCGTCCTGCACGAGGACCGTGACTGCGCCAGTGAGCCACTGGCCACCGCCGAACTCCCCACCTCCGGTGACATCGTGCTGGTGGTCGGTCCCGAAGGGGGCGTGTCCCCGGAGGAGCTGGCCCTCTTCGCCGAGGCGGGCGCGAAGCCGTACCGCCTGGGACGTAGCGTGCTGCGGACGTCTACCGCGGGGACGGCCGCGACGGCGCTGCTGCTGGGCCGCACCGGCCGCTGGTCGTAGCGGGAGCTAGCCCCCAGCAGTCGCTTGCCCCAGCAGTCGCTTGCCCCCTTAGCGGGATCTGGCGGCAAAAGGGGTACCGCTCCCCACGCGGTGGTGGGATTCTGCCCCGTATGCGGGTGAATTGGCGTCAAGCGAGCCGGTTATCTCGTCGCCGCCGGGCCCTGTACGCGGCCGGAGCGGCGACCGCCGCCGTCGTGGCCGTGACCGCGTGCGAACCCGTCGGCAGCACGATGAGCGCCACCGCCGTCGCGGTCACCACCGACCAGCTCGGGACCGCGGCGCTGGAGCGGCGGGACGTCGACGTCCAGTGGCTCAGCTGTACGGCGAACATCAACCAGGACGGCAAGACCACCACCCCCAACGCCAACAGGGCCGTCGCGCATACCTCCTCGTCTCCGTCGCCGTCCCCGAGCGTACGGAGCGTGGCCACGGTCGACTGCCACGGCAAAACCACCGACGACAAGCCCCTCGCCATCAACGGCAAGGTCACCGAGGAGCTCGACGGCCGGTGCGTACGGGGCGACCTGACCGCCAAGGTCGACAACCAGGTCGTCTTCAAGGCCAACATGCTCGGCAACTGCTCCGCGACCACCGAGCCGCCCAGGACCCCACCGGTCACCTACGACCCGACCCCAACCCCGACCCCAGCCCCGACCACCCCACCCGACGACCCGGCCAGGCCCACCGTCACCGAAACCGTCACGGTGACCGCCGACCCGCCACCACCCTGCGACTGCGCCCCCGGGAAGTGACCCGAACTAACGGGCGCGAAGTGATCGAACCACTGGCCGCACCTCGCCCCCGCTGCCTAGGGTGACCATGTGACGCACCCTGCCTATCTCCGGTTTCCGCATATCCAGGGCGACTTGATCGCCTTCACCGCCGAGGACGACGTCTGGGTCGCGCCCCTGGGAGGTGGCCGGGCGTGGCGCGTCAGCGCCGACAACACCCCCGTGAACCACCCGAGGATCTCCCCGGACGGCACCCAGATCGCCTGGACCTCGACGCGCGACGGCGCCCCCGAGGTCCACCTCGCGCCCATCGACGGCGGCCCCGCCAGGCGGCTGACCCACTGGGGGAGCGCCAAGACCGCCGTACGCGGCTGGACCGCCGACGGCGCGGTGCTCGCGCTCAGCACGTACGGACAGCACTCGTTGCGCCGCAGCTGGGCACGGGCGGTGCCGCTGGACGGCGGGCCCGCGGTCACTCTCCCGTACGGCCCGGTGGGTGACGTGGCGTACGGCCCCGAGGGGCGGGTGCTGCTGCTGTCGGCGTCCATGGGGCGCGAGGCGGCGTTCTGGAAGCGCTACCGCGGCGGTACGGCGGGCAAGTTGTGGATCGGCGGCCCCGACGGCGAGTTCGCCCGGGTGCACGAGGAGCTCGACGGCAATGTCGAGTACCCGATGTGGGTCGGCGAGAGGATCGCCTTCCTCTCCGACCACGAGGGCACCGGCGCCGTCTACTCATCCCTGCCCGACGGGACGGACCTGCGCCGCCACACCCCCACCGACGGCTTCTACGCCCGGCACGCCGCCACCGACGGTACCCGCGTGGCGTACGCGGCGGCCGGTGAACTCTGGCTGCTCGAAAGCCTCGAATGCCTCGACGGCGCCCACGGGACCGACGACCTCGACGCCGCCGAACCCCAGCGCCTCGACATCCGCCTCGGCGGCCAGCGCACCGACCTCCAGCCCCACCCCGTACGCCCCGCGCGCCACCTCGGCGCCACCGCCATGGACCACACCGGCCGCGGCAGCGCCGTATCGGTACGCGGCGGCATCCACTGGGTCACCCACCGCGCGGGCCCGGCCCGCGTGCTCGCCGCCGAACCCGGCGTACGGGCCCGGCTGCCCCGTACCTTCCGCGTCGACGGCGACGAACACGTCGTATGGGTCACAGACGCCGACGGCGAGGACGCGCTGGAGTTCGCGCCCGCCGCGGGTGTCGCGCCCGGCGCCTCCGTACGACGGGTCGGTGCCGGACAGCTCGGCCGCGTCCTGTCCCTGGCCATGGCCCCCGACGGCAGCAGGGCCGCTGTCGCCTCCCACGACGGCCGGGTGCTGCTGATCGAGCGCGCCTCGGGCGACGTACGCGAAGTCGACCGCAGCGAGCACGGGGACGCGACCGGGCTGATCTTCTCGCCGGACTCCGCCTGGCTCGCCTGGTCGCACCCAGGGCCCGACCCGCTGCGCCAGCTCAAACTGGCCAACACCGCCGACCTGTCCGTCACCGAGGCCACCCCGCTGCGCTTCCGCGACTTCTCACCCGCCTTCACCCTCGACGGCAAGCACCTCGCCTTCCTGTCCGCGCGCTCCTTCGACCCGGTCTACGACGAGCACGTCTTCGACCTGGCCTTCGTCGGCGGCAGCCGCCCGCACCTGATCACCCTGGCCGCCACCACCCCCTCGCCGTTCGGGCCGCAGCGCCACGGCCGTCCCTTCGACGGCGCCGACAAGAGCGGCTCCGACGGTGAGGACGACACCCCCGCCACCCGGATCGACCTCGACGGACTCGGCGACCGCATCGTGCCGTTCCCCGTCGAAGCCGCCCGCTACAGCACCCTCAGGGCCGCCAAGGACGGACTGCTGTGGCTGACCCACCCGGTACGCGGCGCACTCGGCGTCTCGCACGCCACACCGGACGACCCAGGCCCCAGCACCGTGCTCGTCCGCTACGACCTGGCCCAGCAGCGCGTGGAGGAGATCGCCCCGGACGCCGACCACTTCTCCGTCAGCGGCGACGGCAAGCGGGTCCTGCTGCACACCGACGGCAAGGTCAAGGTGGTGCCCAGCGACCGCCGCCCCCCGAGCGACGACGACAGCGACAACAACATCACCGTCGACCTCTCCCGCATTCGCCAGACCGTCGAACCCGCCGCCGAATGGCGCCAGATGTTCGAAGAGACCGGCCGCATCATGCGGGACCACTTCTGGCGCCAGGACATGGGCGGCCTCGACTGGACGGGCGTACTGGACCGCTACCGTCCCGTACTCGACCGCGTCGCCACCCACGACGACCTGGTCGACCTGCTGTACGAGGTTCACGGCGAACTGGGCACCTCACACGCCTATGTGATCCCCTCCGGCGGCTACGGCACCGCCAGCACCCGGCAGGGTCTTCTCGGCGCCGACCTGTCCCGGCACGCCGACGGCATGTGGCGGCTCGACCGAGTCCTGCCCTCTGAGACCTCCGACCCGCACGCCCACTCTCCCCTGGCCGCTCCCGGCGTCGCGGTCCGCGCCGGGGACGCCATCCTCGCCATCGACGGCCGCCCGGTGGACCCGGTGACCGGACCCGGGCCGCTCCTGGTGGGCGCCGCCGGGAAGCCGGTCGAGCTGACCATCTCACCCTCAGGCGGCGGCGAACCCCGGCACGCCATCGTCGTCCCACTCGCCGACGAGGAACCACTGCGCTACCACGCCTGGGTCGCCGACCGGCGCGCCTACGTCCACCAGCTCTCCGACGGACGCCTCGGCTATCTGCACGTCCCCGACATGCAGGCACCCGGCTGGGCCCAGATCCACCGCGACCTGCGCGTGGAGGTGGCCAAGGAAGGCCTGATCGTCGACGTACGCGAGAACCGCGGCGGCCATACCTCGCAACTCGTCGTCGAGAAACTGGCCCGCCGCATCGTCGGCTGGGACCTGCCCCGCGGAATGGCACCCTCCAGCTATCCCGTGGACGCCCCGCGCGGCCCCGTCGTCTCGGTCGCCAACGAGTTCTCCGGCTCCGACGGCGATATCGTCAACGCCGCCATCAAGGCCCTCGGCATCGGCCCGGTCGTTGGCACCCGCACCTGGGGCGGCGTCGTCGGCATCGACAGTCGCTATCGCCTCGTCGACGGCACCCTGGTCACCCAGCCCAAGTACGCCATCTGGCTGGAGGGTTACGGCTGGGGCGTCGAGAACCACGGCGTCGACCCGGACGTCGAGGTCGTGATGGCCCCGCAGGACCATGCGGCCGGGCGCGACCCGCAGCTCGACGAGGCGGTACGGATCGCCCTCGCCGTACTGTCCGAGAACCCGGCGAAGTCCCCGCCGAGCCTGCCCGAACTCACCTGACAGGGAAGCGTGGTGGCTCGCCTCGCCGCCCCACAGGCGAGGCGAGCCACTCGACCTTCCGCGCCGTGTCGGTGTGCGGCTGCGGGGTGTGCAGCACGATCGACAGGTCCGGTCTGGCCGGGACACGCAGCTGCGTCGACTCAAAGAACAGCGTGCCCACCAGCGGATGTTGAAGCTCCTTGGCCAACTGGCCACCGGGCGCGATATCCCGCCGTTCCCACAACTCCACGAACTCCGCGCTCGCCGCCTTCGCCTCCTCGACGATCCGCGCGAAACCGTCGTCGTCCGGGCACTCCGAGCAGGCGGCCCGGAACTGCGCCACCACCTGCTCGGCGTTCACCTCCCAGCTCTTCGAACGCGACCGGTACACGTCGTCGCTGAAGAAGGCGATCAGGCAGTTCTGCCGGATGCCCGGGCGCATCCCGAGCACCGCGGCGGCCGCGTCGTTGTACATCACGCAGTTCCAGTACGCGTCCATGATGTGCGCCGGGTACGGCATCCAGGTGTCGATCAGCCGCCGCAGCCCGTCGCACATGTTCCGGTCGGCCGCCGCGACTTCAAGCGCGGGCGGATTCAGCCCGGCCAGCACATACAGATGCCGCCGCTCAGCGCTGCTCATCCGCAACACCCGGGCGACCGCGTCCAGTACCTGCGGCGACACCGAGATGTCCCGGCCCTGCTCCAGCCACTGGTACCAGGACGCACCGACCCCGGCGAGCACCGCGACCTCCTCGCGCCGCAGGCCCGGTGTACGGCGCCGGGCTCCGCCGTCGGGGAGCCCCGCCTCGGCCGGGGTGACCCGGGCCCGACGGGTCATCAGGAACTCCCGTAGCTCCCGCAGACGGTGCGCCTTCAGCTCGGCGGCACCGCCCTGGACCGGCTTCTCGATCGTCTCGGACACGTAGCTAGCTCCCCCTGGCTGGTGCTGTCACCACCAGCATAAGTAGCGGCTCCCCAGGGATATTCCAGCCGCCGGAAGCTGTGCGTCATGACCACCGAAGCCCCAGCGCCCACCACGGCGACCACGCCCGTCACACGCGTCACGCCACCCCACCTGACCCCTCGCGCCAAACTCGTCCTCTTCGTGCTCTGCGCCGCGCAGTTCATGGTCGCGCTCGACTTCTCCGTACTGAACGTGGCGCTGCCCGTACTCGGCCGCGACCTCGGAATGAGCCACTCCGCACTCCAGTGGGCGGTCACCGCCTTCGCCCTGCCGTCCGGCGGGTTCCTGCTGCTCTTCGGCCGGATCGGCGACCTCTACGGCCGCCGCAGGCTGTTCGTGTCCGGGCTGCTGCTCTTCGGTGCGGCCTCCGTGCTCGCCACCTTCGCCTGGGACCCGGCGTCGTTCCTCGCTGGGCGCGCCCTCCAGGGCGTAGGCGCCGCCGCCATTGTTCCCACCGGCATGTCCCTGCTGACCACCACCTTCCCCGAAGGCCCGCAGCGCGACCGGGCGTTGGGCATCAGCGGCACTCTGCTCTCGCTCGGCTTCACGATCGGCATGGTGCTCGGCGGCGTACTGACCGACACGCTCGGCTGGCGCTCCACCATGGGCCTGCTCGCGCTGTGCACCCTGATCGTGCTGCCGCTCGCGCTCACGCTGCTCACCGAGTCCCGCACCACCGAGCGGCCCCGGCTTGACGTACCGGGCGCGGCCACCGTCACCGGCGGTCTGCTCGCCCTGATCTACGCCCTGTCCACGGCCGCCGAACGCGGCTCCTTCGGCGGCGTCGATGTGCCCGTGGCGCTCGTCGCGGGCGCCGCGCTGCTGGTCGCGTTCGTGGTGGTCGAGTCCCGTACCGCCGAGCCGCTGATCTCGCTGGCGATGCTGCGTCGCCGCACGGTCGCCTGGGGGAACCTGGGTGGTCTGGTCACCTTCGCGATGATGAGCACGGTCGTCTTCGTCCTCACCCTGTACCTCCAGGACGTGCTCGACCTCTCCGCGTTCCAGACCGGCCTGGTCTTCGGCGTTCAGGGCGTCGCCTCGGCGGTCGCGGGCACGTTCGCCGCCCGGGTCGTCGGCCGCTACGGCGCCCGCCGCACCCTGGTCGGCTCGCTGCTCGGGCAGGGTGTGTTCGTGGCCGCGCTGCTCGGCGTCGGCACTGGCGGCTGGTCGGTCTGGCTGGCCACCGTCGCCGTCTCGCTGGCCAGCATGTGCCACCTCGGCGCGATCATCTCGTACGGCCTGACCGTGACCTCCGGTGTCCCGAACGCGGAGCAGGGGCTGGCCACCGGCCTGCTCACCAGCACCCAGCAGGTGGGCCTCACGATCGGCATCCCGCTGCTCGGCGTCCTCGCGACCACCGGCCCCGACCTGCTGACCGGCACCCGGCTGGTGCTGGCGATCAACGCGTCGATCGTGCTGGCCACGGCGGCCGCGGTGGCCCTGGGACTGCGCGGCCGCCCCACGCGTGGCTAGGGCTGTCTCGGAGAGACGGGGCCTAAGCGATGTCGCCCGCCGCGCGGTCCAGGATGCGCGAGGCCACCGCCGGGGAGTCCACCAGCGGGTGCAGGGCCAGGGCTCTCAGGGCCGCGTCGCGGTCCTTGAACAGGGCCGCCTCGATCGCGGCCCGTTCCACCGCCTTCAGCTGGAGCATCAGGCCCAGTTCGGCCGGGCCGAGCGGGGCGCAGGGGAGCGGGCGGGCGCCCGACGCGTCCACCTCGCAGACCGTCTCGATGATCGCGTCGGCGGGGAGTTCGGGGACGGTCGTGCCGTTGCGTACGTTCAGGATCAGCCGCGCCCCGGCGCCGGAGGCGATCGCCCGCATCAGGGTCAGCGCCACTCGGTCGTAGCCGCCGCCGTCCAGGTCGCAGCTGTCGCGCTGCCACCCACCGGTGGCGGCACGGCTGTCGGCCAGGTACGTCTCCTCGCGCTCCAGGCGAGCGTGCTCCCAGAGCTCGGCGGCGCTGGACGGGTCCGCCGCCGCCGCGGTGAAGAAATCCCCCTGTTGGTGGGCGAGGAACTCGCCACGGGTCTCGTCGGCGGCGGCGACGGAGGCCAGCGTCTCGCGGCGGAAGTAGTAGTAGTGCAGATACTCGTTCGGGAGCGCGCCAAGCGCCCGCAGCCACTCGGCGCCGAACAGCTTGCCCTCCTCGAAGGAGCCGAGGGCCGCGGCGTCCGCCAGCAGCCCGGGGAGCAGGTCCCGGCCGTCGTACTCCAGGCCGCGCAGCCAGCCGAGGTGGTTGAGGCCCACATAGTCGTACGTCACCGCGTCCGGGTCGGCGCCCGCGGCCCGAGCCGCGCGGCGGACCAGCCCCACCGGCGAGTCACAGATGCCGATGACCCGCTCACCGAGCACCGAGGCCATCGCCTCGGTCACCATCCCGGCCGGGTTGGTGAAGTTGATGACCCACGCGCCGGGGGCCAGTGCCCGGACCCGTTCGGCGATCCGCAGGGCCACCGGGATCGTGCGCAGCCCGTACAGCACGCCGCCCGCGCCGACCGTCTCCTGGCCGAGCACGCCCTCCTCCAGCGGGACGCGCTCGTCCCGTACCCGGCCCGCGGTGCCGCCGACGCGGATCGCCGAGAACACGAAGTCCGCGCCGCGCAGGGCGTCGTCGAGATCCGCCGCGACGCGTACGCCGGGACTGTCCGGCAGCCCGTCCGGCAGCCCGTCCAGCACCGACCGGATGACGCCCACCCGTACCGGGTCGGTGTCGTACAGGGTCAGCTCCGAGATACCGGAGCCCGCCAGCGCCCGGTACACCAGCGGCACCCGGAAGCCTCCACCACCAAGAATCGTCAGCCTCATGCCGCGGAACGTACCTCAGGGGATGTCAGTGGCATGGGGCACACTGGCCACAATCGCAGGAGAGCACGCAAGGAGCTGAGCGGACGGTGAGCACACCCCACCACCCGGAGCGGCCGGACCACCCAGGGCGGCCGGACGAAGCGGCCCGCCTCGACCCGCTCAGCGCCCTGCGGGCCCCGGACTCCCCGCCCTGGGACGTCTACCTGACCGGCACGGTCTTCCTCGACATCATCTTCACCGGCCTGGACAGCGCCCCGGTGCGCGGCACCGAGTCCTGGGCCCGCGGCATGGGATCAAGCCCGGGCGGGGTGGCCAACATGGCGACCGCGCTGGCCCGGCTCGGCCTGCGCACCTCACTGGCCGCGGCCTTCGGCGACGACCACTACGGCGAGTACTGCTGGGACGCCCTGGCCGACGGCGAGGGCATCGGCCTGGAGCTGTCACGCACCGTGCCCGGCTGGCACTCCCCGGTCACGGTCTCCATGGCGTACGAGGGCGAGCGGACGATGGTCTCGCACGGTCACGAGCCGCCACCGGTGGCGACGACGCCGCAGTGCCCGCCTCGCGCGCGCGGCGCGGTCGCCTGCCTGACCCCCGGCACGCGGGAGGAGTGGATCGCCGTGGCCGCCCGCAAGGGCACCCGGATCTTCGCCGACGTCGGGTGGGACGAGAGCGGTCGCTGGGACCTGGCGGGCCTGCCTGACCTGGCGCACTGCGAGGCCTTCCTGCCCAACGCCCAGGAGGCCATGCGCTACACGGGCACGGAGTGCCCCCGGGCCGCCGCGCGGGCGCTCACCGAGCATGTCCCGGTGGCCGTGGTGACGCTCGGCGCCGAGGGGGCGTACGCGGTGGACGGCCGGACCGGCGAGACCGCCGAGGTGCCCGCCATCGCGGTCGAGGCCCTCGACCCGACCGGCGCCGGGGATGTCTTCGTCGCCGGGTTCGTGACCGGCTCCCTCGCGGGCTGGCCGCTCGCCGACCGGCTGGCCTTCGCCGGGCTGACCGCCGCCCTGTCGGTGCAGGAGTTCGGTGGCTCACTCTCCGCGCCCGGCTGGTCGGAGATCGCCGCGTGGTGGCGGCACGTCCAGTCCTACGACGACCAGGCGCCCGTGGCGCTGCACCGGTACGGCTTCCTGGACGGGCTGCTCCCCGCGGTCAGCCATCCCTGGCCGCTACGGCGAGCGGTCCCCACGATCGGCTTCCGCCGCTCGGCGTGAGCGGCGGGCCGCGCGTGTGGTCCGTGCGTGTGGCCGGGGCGGGGCCGAAAACCCCTCGGCTATGTCAGTCCAGCGTCGTACCCTTGCAGTGCAAGACCAGGTCCGCGAGAGCGACGCCGGTTCAGGCGCGAAGGAAGGGGAGTGAGCAGGCCTACGAGCCAGCCCATGACTCAGACACACACAGCCCGAACCCCTGCTCAGGGGCAGTCCCGAGCGCACTTCACCGTCCCGGCGAAGCACCCCATGGTGACCGTACTGGGCTCCGGAGACGCACTACTGCGCGTGATCGAATCGGCCTTCCCGGCGGTCGATATCCATGTCCGGGGCAATGAGATCAGCGCGGTGGGCGAGGCGGCCGAAGTCGCCCTCCTACAGCGCCTGTTCGACGAGATGATGCTGGTGCTCCGCACCGGACAGCCGATGACGGAGGACGCGGTGGAACGCTCGATCGCCATGCTCAGGGCGAGCGAGAACGGCGGCCCGGAGGAAACCCCGGCCGAGGTACTCACCCAGAACATCCTCTCGTCCCGCGGCCGCACCATCCGCCCCAAGACGCTCAACCAGAAGCGGTACGTCGACGCCATCGACAAGCACACGGTCGTCTTCGGCATCGGCCCCGCCGGTACGGGCAAGACGTACCTGGCCATGGCCAAGGCGGTCCAGGCCCTCCAGTCCAAGCAGGTCAACCGCATCATCCTGACCCGCCCCGCGGTCGAAGCGGGCGAACGCCTCGGCTTCCTGCCCGGCACCCTGTACGAGAAGATCGACCCGTACCTGCGCCCGCTGTACGACGCGCTGCACGACATGCTGGACCCGGACTCGATCCCGCGCCTGATGGCGGCGGGCACGATCGAGGTCGCGCCGCTGGCCTACATGCGGGGAAGGACCCTGAATGACGCGTTCATCATCCTGGACGAGGCGCAGAACACCAGCCCCGAGCAGATGAAGATGTTCCTGACCCGGCTCGGATTCGACTCGAAGATCGTCATCACGGGCGACATCACCCAGGTCGACCTGCCGGGCGGCACCAAGAGCGGTCTGCGGCAGGTGCAGGCCATCCTGGAGGGCGTCGAGGACGTCCACTTCTCGCGGCTCACCTCCCACGATGTCGTCCGGCACAAGCTGGTCGGCCGTATCGTCGACGCGTACGAGAAGTACGACGACAGCCAAAGCGGCCGCGACGGGAAGTAGTCCAGAACCACCATGTCGATCGACGTCAACAACGAATCCGGCACCGAGGTCGACGAGCAGGCGATCCTCGACGTGGCCCGTTACGCCCTCGCGCGCATGCGCATCCACCCGCTCTCCGAGCTCTCGGTGATCGTCGTGGACGCCGAGGCGATGGAGCAGCTGCACATCCAGTGGATGGACCTGCCGGGCCCCACGGACGTGATGTCCTTCCCGATGGACGAGCTGCGTCCGCCGCTGAAGGAGGACGAGGAGCCCCCGCAGGGGCTGCTCGGAGACATCGTGCTCTGCCCTGAGGTCGCGAAGAAGCAGGGCGAGGAGGCCCCGACGGGGCACTCCATGGACGAGGAGCTGCAACTGCTGACCGTCCACGGCGTGCTGCATCTGCTCGGGTACGACCATGAGGAGCCGGACGAGAAGGCCGAGATGTTCGGACTTCAGTCAGCGATCGTCGACGGATGGCGGCAGGAGAAGGGGATCACCGGGCCCTCCCCGGCCCCGACTCTGTCGTGACCGCCCAACTGGTATTCGGGGCGGTCCTGCTGGTCATCGCCGCCTGGCTCGCCTCCTGCGCGGAGGCGGGCCTGGCTCGGGTCTCCAGCTTCCGGGCCGAGGAGGCGGTGCGCTCCGGCCGCCGTGGCAGCGCCAAGCTGGTGCAGGTGGCGGCCGATCCGACCCGCTATCTGAACGTGGCGCTGCTGGTGCGGGTCGGCTGCGAGATGGCCGCCGCCGTCCTGGTGACGTACGTCTGTCTGCGGAGTTTCGACGAGACGTGGCAGGCGCTGACCGTGGCGATCGCCGTGATGGTCCTGGTGTCATATATCGCGGTGGGGGTCTCGCCGCGGACCATCGGCCGCCAGCACCCGCTGAACACGGCCACCGCGGCGGCGTACGTCCTGCTGCCGCTGGCTCGCGTGATGGGCCCGATCCCGCCCCTGCTCATCCTCATCGGTAACGCGCTCACGCCCGGAAAGGGATTTCGCCGGGGGCCGTTCGCGTCCGAGGCCGAACTGCGCGCGATGGTCGACCTGGCCGAGAAGGAGTCGCTGATCGAGGACGACGAGCGGCGGATGGTCCACTCGGTCTTCGAGCTCGGCGACACCCTGGTGCGCGAGGTGATGGTGCCGCGCACCGACCTGGTCGTCATCGAGCGCTACAAGACGATCCGGCAGGCGCTGACGCTGGCGCTCAGGTCCGGTTTCTCGCGTATCCCGGTGACCGGTGAGAGCGAGGATGACGTCGTCGGCATCGTCTACGTGAAAGACCTGGCCCGCAGGACGCATATCAACCGCGAGTCCGAGGCCGACCTGGTCTCCACCGTCATGCGGCCCGCGGCCTTCGTACCGGACACCAAGAACGCGGGCGACCTGCTGCGCGAGATGCAGCAGCAGCGCAACCACGTCGCCGTGGTCATCGACGAGTACGGCGGCACGGCCGGGATCGTCACCATCGAGGACATCCTGGAGGAGATCGTCGGCGAGATCACGGACGAGTACGACCGTGAGCTGCCGCCGGTCCAGGAGCTCGGCGAGGGACGGCTGCGGGTGACCTCGCGCCTCGACCTCGGTGACCTCGGCGACCTGTACGGCATCGAGGAGTTCGACGACGAGGATGTGGAGACGGTCGGCGGGCTGCTGGCGAAGGCCCTCGGCCGGGTCCCGATCGCGGGCGCCGCGACGGTGGTCGACCTGCCGGACGGACGGTCGCTGCGGCTGACCGCGGAGGCCACGGCGGGCCGCCGCAACAAGATCACGACGGTGCTCGTGGAGCCCGTCGAAGCGGCGGCATCCGGGGCGGACGAGGCGTGAGCGTGGGAACGGGAACGGGAACGGGAACGGCATGAGGGCGGACGAACTCAGGGCGCTGTGTCTGTCGTTCAACGCCGCGGTGGAGGAGTTTCCGTTCACCCCCGAGGTCTCGGTCTTCAAGGTGTGCGGCAAGATCTTCGCGCTCGGCGACCTGGACGCGCGACCGCTGACGGTCTCGCTCAAGTGCGACCCGGAGATCGCGGTCCGGCTGCGGGAGCAGCACCCGGGGATCGTCCCCGGCTACCACCTGAACAAGCGGCACTGGAACACGGTGACCGTCGACGAGCTCCCCGCCGTGCTGGTCAGGGAGCTCGTCGAGGACTCGTACGACCTGGTGGTGGCGGGCCTGCCGAAGGCACAGCGGCTCCGTCTGGACAGGCCCTAGTCGAAGCAGCCCCTAGGCCGTGTCCGCAAAGTCCCGCCTGCCCGGCGGCGTCTGGCACGCACGCTCGCGGCGTTGCCGAAACGCCCACGTGACTCCGCCACGAGGGCGCTCCGGCGCCTTGCGATCGCACGCACCAGACGCCGCCGGGCCGCCCTCCGGGCGACGACGGGACTTTGCGGACACGACCTAGGCGAACTCGTACGCCGCGACCTCGGCGAGGTAGCGCTGCCGCAGCGCCTCGTCGTCGTCCAGGAACGCCGCTTCGAAGGAGTTCCGCGCCAGCTCGCGCAGCCGCTCCTCGCTCAGGCCCAGTGCCTCACGTACCGCGTGGAACGTGTCGTCGACATAGCCGCCGAAGTACGCCGGGTCATCGGAGTTCACCGTGCAGAGCAGGCCCGCCTCCATCATCCGGGGCAGCGGATGGGCCTCCAGGACGTCGATCGCGCGCAGCCGTACGTTGGACAGCGGGCACAGGGTCAGCGGAACCCGGTCCCGTACCAGCCGCGCGACCAGCTCCGGGTCCTCCACACAGCGCAGCCCGTGGTCGATCCGCTCCACGCCCAGGATGTCGAGTGCCTGCCGGATGTACTCGGGCGGGCCCTCCTCGCCCGCGTGCGCGACTCGGCGCAGCCCGAGCGCCGCCGCCATCTCGTACACCTCGCGGAACTTGGCTGGTGGGTGCCCCACCTCCGCCGAGTCCAGGCCGACCGCGGTGATCCGGTGCAGATGCGGCTTCGCGGCCTCCAGGGTCGCCAGCGCGGACTCGGCGGACTGGTCGCGCAGGAAACAGAGGATCAGCCGGGTGGAGACGCCGTGCCGCTCCTGGCTCGCGTTCAGCGCGCGGGACAGACCATCGATCACCGTGTCGAGCGGAACGCCGCGCGCGGTGTGCGCCTGCGGGTCGAAGAAGATCTCCGCGTGCCGTACGCCCTGGGCGGCGGCCCGGGCCAGATAGGCGTCCGCGAGCTCGGCGAAGTCGTCCTCCGTGCGCAGTACGGCCATCAGCCCGTAGTACAGGTCAAGGAAGGACTGGAGGTCGTCGAAGAGATAGGCGCGGCGCAGCTCTTCGGTGTCCGCGTAGGGGAGCGGTACGTCGTTGCGCGCGGCGAGCGCGAAGGCCAGCTCGGGTTCGAGGGTGCCTTCGATGTGGAGGTGGAGTTCGGCCTTGGGGAGGGGCATTCGCCCATGTTAGGGCTGGTTCCCGCGCGGTCAGTGGCGCGGCGGCAGCGGAACCCTCAGCAGGTCGGACGCGATGGTCAGTTCGCCTTCGAACCCGGCCGCGCGGGCCTGCCGCGCGAAGTCGGCCGGGTCGGCGTACCGCTGCGAGAAGTGCGTCAGCACCAAGTGCCGTACGCCCGCGTCGCGGGCCACGCGCGCCGCCTGTCCGGCCGTCAGATGGCCGTGGTCGGCGGCGAGCTGGGCGTCCTCGTCCAGGAACGTCGACTCGATGGCCAGCAGGTCGCAGCCGTCGGCGAGCGCGTACACCCCCTCGCACAGCCGGGTGTCCATCACGAACGCGAAGCGCTGGCCGCGCCTGGGCTCGCTCACCTCGTCGAGCGTGACGCCGCGCAGCACGCCGTCGCGCTGGATGAGGCCCACGTCCGGGCCCTTGATGCCATGCCGGGCGAGCAGCTCGGGCAGGATGCGGCGCCCGTCCGGCGCGCTCAGCTGGTAGCCGTACGACTCCACCGGGTGGGACAGCTTGTGCGTCCGCAGGGTGTACGAGGATGTCGCCGCCAGTACGCCGTCGGCGGCGACCGGCGCCTGGTTCAGCGCCACCGTCTCGCGGTAGGCCGTGGCGTACCGCAGCCGGTCGAAGAAGTGCTGTCCGCTCGCCGGGTAGTGCGCGGTGATCTCGTGCGGCACCCGGTCCAGGTTGATCCGCTGGATCACCCCGGCCAGGCCGAGCGAGTGGTCGCCGTGGAAGTGCGTGACACAGATCCGGTTGATGTCGTGCGCGGCGACCTTGGCGCGCAGCATCTGGCGCTGGGTGCCCTCGCCGGGGTCGAAGAGGATGCCCTCGCCGTCCCAGCGCAGCAGATAGCCGTTGTGGTTGCGGTGCCGGGTGGGGACCTGGCTGGCGGTGCCGAGTATCACCAGTTCACGTACGGACAAGACGCGTTATCTCGACTTCCCTTATCCCGGTTATCCCAGTTATCCCGGTTATCCCGGTTATCCCGGAGGCCACTGCATGCCGCGGCCGCCCAGGACGTGGGCGTGCGCGTGGAACACGGTCTGACCAGCGCCGGAACCGGTGTTGAACACCATCCGGTAGCTCTCCATCTTCTCCTCGGCCGCGACCTCGCCCGCCTCGCGCAGTACGTCGGCGGCGAGCTGCGGTGCGGCGGTGGCGAGGGTGGCGGCGTCCCGGTGGTGCGCCTTCGGGATCACCAGCACATGGATCGGCGCCTGCGGGTTGATGTCCCGGAAGGCGATCGTCGTCTCGGTCTCCCGGACGACGGTCGCCGGAACCTCACGCGTGACGATCTTGCAGAACAGGCAGTCCGCCTGCCGCTCGCCCTGTGGTTCGTCTGCCATACGTCAGACCCTCCTCGGCCCTGTTGATCAGTCCCACCGCATGCTATCCGCCCGGGACTCGCCCACGGGCGCGCCCTCGCCTCACTCGATCTTCTTCCGGTCGAACCAGATCGTGGACAGGACCGCCAACAGCCCGGTCCAGAAGAGGGCTTGCGGCACAGTCCGCTCGGTCCACGGCACGAGTGCCATCGCCACGGCGCAGAGCATGACCAGCGCCGACTGCGCGAGGACGACGCGCGCCCATATCCTGCGGCGCACCAGGGAACGCAGGTTCAGCTGGACGCCCGTGCGCATCTTGCGGTAGCGCAGCCAGGCACCGAACCCCCAGATCGCGGCCATGACCGTGAGTACCCAGAGGCGGTTGCCGAGCGGTACGGGCAGTTCCCGCAGCGTGGGGTGCCGTGAGGTGGCGTAGAGGTCGACCATCGAGCCCGCGGCCGCCAGGCAGACCAGGGCGAGCCAGCGGGTGCCGCGCAGCAGGCGGTAGGTGGCATGGTCGAGGCCGCCCCGCAGCATCGTGGAATGGGGCGCTGTGGCCAGGCCAGCCGAGTACAGGTCAGCGGCCTGAGCAGCGGTGACGTTCGGCCCGGTGGCCATTGCTTCGGCGTACATGGCCTGGGCTGTCTGGTTTGCCGGATCCAGCCGCAGCCACTCGACCAGGGCCTGCTTCGCCACGTCCTGCCGCCCGGTGCGTACGGCGGCGTAGCACAGGACCTTGTGCGAGTCCGGCTCATCGGGGCTCAGGCGCAGCGCCTCGAACGCCGCCAGGTAGCCGCGTTCGTGATCGGCTGGTGGCGCCGACGGGTCGGCGATCAGTACAGAGGCCAGCGCGAAGTGCGACGCCCACTTGTCCGGCGCCAGGCGTACGGCTTCCTCGGCCGCTGTCCTGGCCTCGGGCAGCCGTCCCAGCGGGACCAGGACCCGGGACAGGATGTCCAGCGCGCCGACATGCCCTGGAGCGATCCGCAGCATCTCGGACGCGGCCCGCTCCGCCAGCGCGTACTCCCCCAACCGCTCGTGGGCCACGGCGAGCAGCTGCCAGCCCCAGTGGTCGTCCGGTTCCTCGGAGAGATGGGCGGCCAGCACGGGCTTGGCATCCGCGTACCGCCCCGCGGAGTGCAGCGCACCGGCGCGCTGCACCGCGGGAGCCCAGGCGCTCACAGCTTCCGCCGCTTCTTGAGGTAGGCCACCAGGTCGTCGTACATGCCGCCCTCGTTCGCGAACATCGCGACATTGCGGGCCGCCGCGAACCACGGCTCGGTGGAGGGGGTGATGGTCTTCGCCGCGGCCAGCAGGTCCGGCATGCCGATCAGGCGGACCGTGCCGGTGCGGGCCGAGTCGAGCAGCGCCAGCTCGGCCGCCGACTCGCAGAGGTGGGCGAGGTCGGCGCCGGACAGACCGTCGGTGGCCTTGACCAGCTTGCTCAAGTCGACCGACTCGATGGGGCGTTCGCGCAGGTGATAGCGGAGGATCGCCTCCCGGGCGGGCGCGTCGGGCGGCAGGACGAGCAGGGTGCGGTCCAGGCGTCCCGGGCGGCGCAGCGCGATGTCCACGTCCCAGGGGACGTTGGTGGCGGCGAGGACGAAGACGCCCTCGTTCGCGGCGGAGTCGATGCCGTCCAGCTCGGTGAGGAGTTGGTTGACGGTGTTGCGCATGCCGTTGTGCTGGCTGCGGCTGCGCTTGGCGCCCAGCGCGTCCAGCTCGTCGAGGAAGACGACGCAGGGCGCCTGGCGGCGGGCGGTCTCGAAGACCTGGTGCATGTTGCGTTCGGAGTTGCCGATCCACATGTCCAGGACGTCGTTGACCGACACGGACAGGAAGCTGGCGCCGAGTTCACCCGCCACCGCCCGCGCCACGAACGTCTTGCCGCAGCCGGGCGGACCGTACAGCAACAGCCCGCCGCGCAGGCTCTTGCCGTACAGCTTGCGCAGCTCGGGGTTGCGCAGCGGGGCCAGGAAGGCGGCCTCGATGCGGTCCTTGACGTCCTGCATGCCGCCGACGTCGGCGAGGCGTACGGTGCCGGGCTGGTCGACGTCCCAGGCTTCGGCGTCACCGGGGTCGCCGCTGCCGTCGGCGGCCTGGGGTGCCTCGACGAAGCGCGGCGGCAGGACATCGCCGACTTCGTGCTCGGCGGCCCGCCAGTCGAAACCGGGCCGCGGGTCTGGAGCGGACTCTGACGTCGGTGCCGGTGCCGGTGCCGGTGCCTGTGCCTGTGTCGGTGCCGAAGCCGGTGTCGGGGCTCTCATCGCGCGCGTCATCAGCGCCCGAGCCTGGGCGTCACCCGGCGCGTGCTGGAGCGCGACGGCCGCCTCCGCGACCGCCGCGTCCTGTTGCCCCGCGTCCAGCAGCAGTTCCGCGAAGTGCAGCCGAAGCGCTACGTCACCAGGTGCCGCCGCGACGGCCGTTCGCAAGCTCTGTATGAGGGGGGAGTCATCCGGCATGGGCCTTACCTTAGGGATCTTCAGGGTGATCCGTATGCTCGGGGGATGACCGAGAGCACCCCGATTGCCCCCGAGGACCAGAAGATCGTCACCCTCGCCCGCTCCGCCCGGGCCCGTAACGGCGTCCCGGAGGGCGCGGCCGTACGGGACGAGACCGGACGTACGTATGTCGCGGGCACCGTGGACCTTGACTCGCTGAAGCTGAGCGCGCTGCGGACCGCGGTCGCGATGGCGGTGGCGAGTGGAGCCACCTCGCTGGAGGCCGCGGCCGTGGTCTCCGCGGCTGACGCCGTCGCGGATGACGACCGCGCGGCGGTACGCGACCTGGGCGGGCCGAAGACCCCGGTCCTGCTCGCCGGTCCCGACGGGACCGTACGGACGACGGTGGCGGCTGGCTGAAGCGCCGCGGGCGGGCAGAAGGGCAGGCAGAAGGGCAGGCAGGAGGGCGGGCAGCGCGGGCCCTGGTCGGCGGCCCGGTTCGGATCGGGGACAATGGACCGCATGAGCGCACCTTCCTCGACCAGGCCCGAGCCGCAGGCAACCCCGCACCGCGCGGGGTTCGCGTGCTTCGTCGGACGGCCGAACGCGGGCAAGTCGACCCTGACCAACGCCCTCGTGGGCACGAAGGTCGCCATCACCTCCAACCGGCCGCAGACCACCCGGCACACCGTGCGCGGCATCGTGCACCGCGCGGACGCCCAGCTGGTCCTGGTCGACACCCCCGGCCTGCACAAGCCGCGCACCCTGCTGGGTGAGCGGCTCAACGACATCGTCCGCACCACCTGGGCCGAGGTCGACGTCATCGGCTTCTGCCTCCCGGCGAACGAGAAGATCGGCCCCGGCGACCGCTTCATCGCCAAGGAACTCGCGGCCATCCGCAAGTCCCCCAAGATCGCGATCGTCACCAAGACCGACCTCGTCGACAGCAAGGCGCTCGCCGAGCAGCTGATCGCCATCGACCAGCTCGCCAAGGAGCTCGGCTTCGAATGGGCGGAGATCATCCCGGTGTCGGCGGTCGGTGACCAGCAGGTGGAACTGCTCGCTGACCTGCTGGTGCCGCTGCTGCCGGAGAGCCCGCCGCTCTACCCGGAGGGCGACCTCACGGACGAGCCCGAGCAGGTCATGGTCGCCGAGCTGATCCGCGAGGCGGCTCTGGAGGGCGTACGCGACGAGCTGCCGCACTCCATCGCGGTCGTCGTCGAGGAGATGCTGCCGCGCGAGGACCGCCCGGCGGACAAGCCGATGCTCGACATCCACGCGAACCTGTACATCGAGCGGTCCAGCCAGAAGGGCATCGTCATCGGCCCCAAGGGCAAGCGCCTCAAGGACGTCGGTACGAAGTCCCGCAAGCACATCGAGGCGCTCCTCGGCACGCCGGTCTTCCTGGACCTGCATGTCAAGGTCGCCAAGGACTGGCAGCGCGACCCGAAGCAGCTCCGCAAGCTGGGGTTCTAGGTCCGTTCCAGGTCCGTTCTGAGGCCTTCGGGGGCCTGGGGCCTGGGGCCTTCTGGGGCCTGAGGGCTACGCGCCCTCCTTCAGGACCCACGTGATCAGTTTGCGCTGCTCCTCGGTGAGGCGCGGGTCCGCGCAGTACACCGTGCGGCCGTCGACGGTGATCTGGTAGCAGTAGCCGTCCGGCACCCCGACGGGGGGCTCGGTGCGGCCTGCCGCCAGGGCGTCCTCGGCGACGGAGTGCCACTGGGGGGCGTCGTCCCGGCCCGTCGTGTCGATCTCGGCGTGCCGGTCGAAACCGGCGAATCCGCCCGTACGCCTCACGTGGATACGCATGGGTCCCGTCTACCCCTCTCCGCTCTCTACGACTCTGCGGCTCTGCGGCTCACTCGGTCTGGAGGGTCGTCACGCCGACCCGCGACCAGGCCTTCAGTACGGCCTCGTGCTCCTCGCCCTCGCCGTAGCGGGCGCTCGCGGCCGCCACGGACGCCTGGGCGAAGGCCTCGAAGTCCGCGTCTACCTCCAGATTCCCACCGGTCAGCGTGTCGTACCAGATCTGGCCCGCGCGCTCCCAGGCGTTGCCGCCGAGGGCCATCGCGACCAGGTAGAAGGCGTGGTTGGGGATGCCGGAGTTGATGTGCACCCCGCCGTTGTCGCGGCCAGTACGGACGTACCCGTCCATCGTCGACGGCTGCGGGTCCTTGCCGAGCAGCGGGTCGTCGTAGGCGGTGCCCGGCTCCTTCATGGAGCGCAGCGCCTTGCCGTTGATCCGCTCCGCGAGCAGTCCCGCGCCGATCAGCCAGTCGGCCGCCTCGGCGCTCTGCCCCAGGGCGTACTGCTTGATCAGCGAGCCGAACACGTCGGACAGGGATTCGTTGAGCGCGCCCGACTGCCCGAAGTAGGCGAGGTTCGCGGTGTACTGCGTCACGCCGTGGGCCAGTTCGTGGCCGATCACGTCGACCGGGATGGTGAAGTCCAGGAAGACCTCACGGTCGCCGTCGCCGAACACCATCTGCTCGCCGTTCCAGAAGGCGTTGGCGTAGTCCACGTCGTAGTGCACGGTCGCGGTCAGCGCCAGCCCCCGGCCGTCGATCGAGTCGCGCGCGAAGGCCTTCAGGAACAGCTCGAACGTGGCGCCAAGACCGGCGTACGCGCGGTTGACGGTGGCGTCCTTACCGGGCTTGCCGCCCTCCTCGCGCACCTTGCGGCCGGGCAGCTCCGTCCGGTGCTTGGCGTCGTGGATCGTACGGTGCGGCTTCCCCTCGGCGGCTTCCTTCGGCGCGGCGACGGCGGGCGCGCCGACCACGGTCGTCATCCGGCGGTGGGTGCGCTCCCGGGCGTCGCGCTCCAGGGTGCGCCGGGCGGGCCCGGAGAGTGCAGGGTCCTCGGCCTGGGACAGCTTGTCGAGGACATGCGGCGGCACGATGGTGCAGAAGACAGGCTCGATGCCTGCACGGGTGGTGGTCATGGCACGCACAGTGGCACTGGGTTATGAGGCTGTCACTACCTGCGACCATGATTCCTGAAATAGAGTGACAGAACGGCGCCTGAGATGCCCTGAGGGTGTCCTGAGTGAGACAGCCCACGCCGAGGCCGTTACCGGCCCGTAGTCCCGCATACTGATACACGCCAGCGCACATCGCGCGGCTCCGCTAGGCTGCGGCGCATCATGCGTTTCGGGCTGCTTCTCCTTAGCTGCCGCGGCGAGGGTCTGTAGTCGTAGGCCGACCCCCTCCCCGCGGAGTGAGGTGCTGCGGTGTTTCCGCACCCGTCGGCCGTTCCCCAGCGGACATACGAGGAGCCCTACGCACATGTCGAACCCTGCCGGCCGTCCCGCGCCCATCACCACCGCGACGCACCTCCAGCAGTCCTCCGGGATGCCGATCCACAAGTACCGCGGCTATGACGCCGTCGAGATCCCCGATCGCACCTGGCCCGACAACCGCGTCACCAAGGCCCCTCGCTGGCTGTCGACCGACCTGCGGGACGGCAACCAGGCGCTGATCGACCCGATGTCCCCCGCCCGTAAGCGGGAGATGTTCGACCTGCTCGTGAAGATGGGCTACAAGGAGATCGAGGTCGGCTTCCCGGCCTCAGGACAGACCGACTTCGAATTCGTGCGCTCGATCATCGAGGAAGAGGGCGCGATCCCCGACGACGTCACGATCTCCGTACTGACCCAGGCCCGCGAGGACCTGATCGAGCGGACCGTGGAGTCCCTGGTCGGCGCCAGGCGCGCCACCGTCCACCTGTACAACGCGACGGCCCCCGTCTTCCGCCGAGTCGTCTTCCGCGGCTCCAAGGACCAGATCAAGCAGATCGCCGTCGATGGTACGCAGCTGGTCATGGAGTACGCCGAGAAGCTGCTGGACGACCGCACCACCTTCGGCTACCAGTACTCGCCGGAGATCTTCACCGACACCGAGCTGGACTTCGCCCTGGAGGTCTGCGAGGCCGTCATGGACGTCTGGCAGCCGGGCCCTGACCGCGAGATCATCCTCAACCTGCCCGCCACCGTGGAGCGTTCGACACCGTCCACCCACGCGGACCGCTTCGAGTGGATGTCCCGCAACCTCACCCGCCGCGAGTACGTCTGCCTGTCGGTCCACCCGCACAACGACCGTGGTACCGCCGTCGCCGCCGCCGAGCTGGCGCTGATGGCGGGCGCCGACCGTATCGAGGGCTGCCTGTTCGGGCAGGGCGAGCGCACCGGCAACGTCGACCTGGTCACCCTGGGCATGAACCTGTTCAGCCAGGGTGTCGACCCGCAGATCGACTTCTCCGACATCGACGACGTCCGCCGTACCGCCGAGTACTGCAACCAGATGACGGTGCACGCCCGCCACCCCTACGTCGGCGACCTCGTCTACACCTCCTTCTCCGGCTCCCACCAGGACGCCATCAAGAAGGGCTTCGACGCCATGGAGGCCGACGCCCAGGCCAAGGGCGTCACGGTCGACGACATCGAGTGGGCCGTCCCGTACCTGCCCATCGACCCCAAGGACGTCGGCCGCTCCTACGAGGCCGTCATCCGGGTCAACTCGCAGTCCGGCAAGGGCGGTATCGCGTACGTCCTGAAGAACGACCACAAGCTGGACCTCCCGCGCCGGATGCAGATCGAGTTCTCGAAGATCATCCAGGCCAAGACCGACGCCGAGGGCGGCGAGGTCACCCCGGCCGCCATCTGGTCCGCCTTCCGGGACGAGTACCTGCCCAACCCGGACAACGCCTGGGGCCGGGTGCAGCTGCGCTCCGGTCAGACCACCACCGACCAGGACGGCATCGACACGCTCACCGCCGACGCGGTGGTGGACGGCACCGACGTCGTACTGACCGGTACCGGCAACGGCCCGATCTCCGCCTTCTTCGACGCCCTGCAGGCCATCGGCATCGACGTACGCCTGCTGGACTACCAGGAGCACACGATGAGCGAGGGGGCCTCCGCACAGGCCGCCGCCTATATCGAATGCGCCATTGGTGAGAAGGTCCTGTGGGGGATCGGCATCGACGGCAACACCACGCGCGCCTCGCTCAAGGCGGTCATCTCGGCCGTCAACCGCGCCGCACGCTGACCCGCGACCTGCGGATTTCGTGGCCGTTCCCGTCCAGGTGGCGGGGGCGGCCACGGTGTGTCGTACAGCCGGTCTTGGCCATCTGGTGTGCGGGGTACTGACGGCGCCTCACAGATGTGGCTAACATCACGCCAGCGCGGCAAGGTTGCCGAAAGCGTTACGGAGGTGCGGCATGCTGCCAGCGTGGGGACCAAGCGGCTGGAAACCGTATGTGTGGGGGACCCGGGTCGCCTGGACCACGGTGGGGGACGGCGAGTTCTTCTGTCCCGACTGTGGCGGTGACCGCAACTACCGCCGCCGTACGGGCCGCCGCCGCTTCGCCCTGCTCGGCATCCCGCTGCTGGCGCGCGGCGACGCCGGGCCTGTCGTGGAATGCGCCGCCTGCCAGGGCAGGTTCGGCATGGACGTCCTGGACCACCCGACCAGTCTCCGCTTCTCGGCGATGCTCAAGGACGCGGTGCACACCGTCGCCCTCGCCGTCCTCGCAGCGGGCGGCACCTCATCGCGTACGGCCCTCGCGTCCGCCGTCAGCGCCGTCCGCACCGCCGGGTACGACGACTGCACCGAGGACCAGCTGACCACCCTCATCGACGCACTCGCCGCCGACACCGGCCGGATCACCGGCGGCCCGGCCGGACCCGCCGCGATCACCCTCGCCATCGAGCTGCACGAGGCGCTCGACCCGCTCGCCCCCCATCTCGCGCCCGCTGGCCGCGAGTTGATCCTCGTCCAGGCCGCGCGCATCGCCCTGGCCGACGGGCCGTACACCCCGGCCGAGCGCGAGGTCCTGGCGACGGTGGGCGGGGCGCTGCGGCTGGAGCAGGACGCCGTGTCGCGGCTGCTGGCGTCGGGGCGTACGCCGTCCTGAGGCGCCCCGGACCCGAGAGCCTGGATCCGGGAACCCGGACCCCCGAGAGCCTGACGGTGTAGGAGCCCGGTACTCCCGGGGGAGTAGTCGGCGGGTCTCAACTCCCGCGGGAGTACGGCGCGGTTCGGCCGTAGGCGCGACGTAAAGGCGCCCTGGCGACGGAAGTCTGGTGGACGACAGCCCGACCGCCGTCCACGAGGGGAGCCCCCGTATGAGGGCCGCAACAGACCGCCGTCGCCGAGCCCTGCCCTGGGCGGTGCTCGCGCTGTGGATCGCCGTACTGGCACTGGCCGCGCCGTTCGCCGGGAAACTCGGTGACATCGAGGAGAACGGCGCCATCGACTACCTCCCGGCCAGCGCGGACTCCACCCAGGTCGCCATGTTGCAGCAGGAGCTGCCTGGTGGAGAGGCCACCGAGCTGGTCCTCGTCTACCAGCGCGACGGCAAGCTCACGGGAGCCGACCAGGCGGTGGCGGACGCGCAGGTCGCTGAGATCGCCGCCGCGCACGAGCTGACCGCCCGCCCGCGGGCCGTCGAGTCCACCGACGGCACCACCCTGATGTACCCGGTCTCCACGACCGAGCCGGGCGGCGACGAGGAGCTGCGTAACGCCTTCGTCGAGGACGTCCGCGCGGCGGTGTCCGGCGAGGACGGGATGAGCGTCCAGGTCGGCGGGCCGGGCGCCCTCCAGACGGATATGGAGGAAGTCTTCGCGACCATCGACGGCACCCTGATGATCGCGACCGCGCTCGTCGTCACGATCCTGCTGATCCTCACGTACCGCAGCCCGTTCCTGTGGCTGATCCCGCTGGTCGGCGTCGCCGCCGCGGCCCTCACCTCACGGGCGCTGATCTACGCCCTGGTCGAGGGCTTCGGCATGGACCTCACGGTCAGCGGCCAGACCGTCGGCGTGATGACCGTCCTGGTCTTCGGCGCGGGCACCGACTACGCCCTGCTGATCGTCGCCCGCTACCGCGAGGAACTGCGCCGTATCGAGCGGCCTTACGAGGCGATGCTGGCCGCGTTGCGTGGCTGCGGACCTGCCGTACTCGCCTCGTCCGGGACCGTGGCGGCCGGACTGCTCTGCCTGCTCGCCGCCGACCTCAACAGCAGCAGCGGCCTCGGGCCCGTCGGCGCGATCGGGGTGCTGTGCGCGCTGGTCGCGATGCTCACGCTGCTGCCCGCCCTCCTGGTGCTGCTCGGCCGCCGCGTGTTCTGGCCGTTGATCCCCGAGTACGGCGTCGAGGCCGCGCCCCGGCGGTCGTTGTTCGCCGCGATGGGCGGGTCCGCGGGGCGGCGCCCGGTCGCCGTCCTGGTCAGTGGGGTCGTCCTGCTCGGGGCGATGGCGATGGGCGCGTTCAACCTGCCGGGCAACCTCAGGCAGGAGGACTCCTTCACCAGCCAGCCCGAGTCCGTGGCCGCCATGGAGATACTCGCCGACGCCTACCCGGAGCGCGGCAGCCAGCCGATCGCCGTGCTGGCGCCCACCGATGAAGCCGACCGGGCCCTGAACACCGCCCGCTCGACCGACGGAGTCGCCACGGCCGAACGCGGCCGTACGGGCGACAACGGCTGGAGCGAACTCAAGGTCTTCGCCAAGGACGCGCCCGAGACACCGGGGGAGACCGCGACGATCGAGCGACTGCGCGACGCCCTGGACGGCAGCTACGTAGGCGGCCCCAGCGCCCAGCAGGTCGACCTGGAGCACACCAACGCCCGCGACCGCCTGATCGTGATGCCGCTGCTGCTCGCCGCCGTCCTGCTGATCCTGATTCTGCTGCTGCGGAGCCTGGTCGCACCGCTGATGCTGGTCGGGGCCGTGGTGCTGGTCTGGGCGTCGGTGATGGGCCTGGGCGGACTCCTCTTCGAGCCCGTCTTCGGCTTCGCCGGAGTCGACCCGTCCATCCCGCTGCTGTCCTTCGTCTTCCTGGTGGCGCTCGGCGTCGACTACGGCATCTTCCTGATGCACCGGATGCGGGAGGAAGCCCTGACGGGGGCCGAGCCACGGGACGCCGCGCTGACCGCGCTGCGGACCACGGGCGGCGTCATCGCCTCCGCCGGTGTGGTGCTCGCGGCCACCTTCATGGTGCTGCTGGTCCTGCCGCTGGTGATGCTGCGCGAGTTCGGGTTCCTGGTCGCGGTCGGCGTACTGCTCGACACCTTCCTGGTGCGTACGTACCTGGTGACGTCGGCCAGCATGCTGCTGAAGCGGCGGGTGTGGTGGCCGGGTCCGCTGTCGAAGGACCCGTCCGGTGCATCCGGTGCATCCGGTACATCGGGCATGTCGAGCGAGGGGGAACGGCCCGCCAGGCCGGGGGACTCCCGCGCGCCGGAACCGGCGGGACGCGGGTGAGGCCCGGACGGGTGCGCGACCACGGGCGGCCGCGCCCATGGTCACGCACCCGTCGGGTGCTGGACGATGGGGCCGTGGACCAGCCCGCAGCCGCCGCCCCGCCGACCCGCGCGGACCGTGTCATCGCCGCCCTCACCCGCGAACCGCTCACCGCGCCCCACGCCCGGCGCAACGACGCGTGGATCGCGGCCGCGATGGCCGCGATCGCCGTCGTCCTCGCCCTGACCGCCCAGGACGGGCGCTCGCTGGACGCACTCGGCTGGACGCTGCTGCTCGCCAGCACGGTGCCGCTGGTGTGGCGTCGGCAGCGGCCCCTGCTGGCCTTGGTGTTGGTGGTGCTGATCGTTGCCCCGTACCACGGCCAGGACTACCAGCACGTCGCGGCGGTCCCGGCCGCCATGTTCGCCCTGTACACGGTGGCCGCCACCGGCACGGTGCTGCGCTCCGCGCTGGTCGGGGTGGCCGTCGTCGCCGTGGTCGGACTGATCATGGTCAAGAACGGCGGTTCCAAGGAGATCGTGGAACTGCTGCGGATCTCCGGCTGGATGGTCGCCGTGCTCGCCTTCGGCGCGGACGTACGGATCTATCGCCGGTACGTCCGTGCCGTCGTCGAGCGCGCCGAACGCGCCGAACGCACCCGCGAGGAGGAGGCCGCCCGCCGCGTCGCCGAGGAGCGGCTGCGGATCGCCCGCGACCTGCACGACCTGCTCGCCCACAGCATCACCCTCATCGGGGTCCAGACGTCGGTCGCGTCGCACGTACTGACCGTCGACCCGGACCGCCTGGACCGGGCCGCGATCAGCAGGGCGCTGGACGACATCTCCGAGACCTGCCGTACGGCACGCGGCGAGCTGCGCACCACCCTGGAGGTGCTCCGCGCGGACGGCACCGACAGCGGCAACGGCAAGGGCCCGCTGCCCGCCCTGGACGGCCTGGCCGACCTGGCGGCGACGGCCCGTACGGCGGGCGCGAAGGTCGACCTGTCGATGGAGGTCGACGAGGCACCGCCCGCGGTGGGCGCCGCGGCCTACCGCATCGTGCAGGAGGCCCTGACCAACGCCGTGCGGCACGCGGGCCCCGAGGTCGCGATCGACGTCGGCGTCCGCGCGCGGGGCGGCGCGCTGACCGTGACGGTCACGGACGACGGCTCCGGCGGGAACGGGAACTCCCACCCCAACTCCCATCCCAGCGGTGGCTTTGGTCTGGTCGGGATGCGCGAGCGGGCTCGTAGCGTCGCCGGAACGCTGCACGCGGGCCCGCGTCCCGGCGCGGCGGGCTTCGCCGTGACCGCCGTACTGCCGCTGACCGTCCCCGTACTGGAAGAGACCCGATGACCGACGCCGCCCACCCCTCCCACCCCTCCCACCCCGCCATTCGCGTCCTGCTCGCCGACGACCAGACTCTGGTACGCGCCGCCTTCGCGATGCTGGTGGAATCCGCACCGGACATGGCCGTCGTCGGGCAGGCGGGCACGGGGCACGAAGCGGTCGCCCTGGCCCGCAGCGAGCGCGCCGACCTGGTCGTCATGGACATCCGGATGCCGGACCTGGACGGCATCGAGGCGACCCGGCTGATCGCCGCCGACGACGACCTCGCGGGCGTCAGGGTGCTGGTCCTCACCACGTACGACACCGACGACCATGTGCTGGAGGCGCTACGGGCCGGTGCCTCCGGGTTCCTCGTCAAGGACACCAGGCCCGCCGAACTCCTCGACGCCATCAGGACGGTAGCGGCGGGTGACGCGCTGCTCTCACCCGGGCCCACCGCCCGCCTGATCGCCCGCGTGCTGCGCGCCCCAGGGCCCGAGGCGCCCAGTGTCGGCGGTCCTGACGGGCTCTCCGAGCGCGAACGGCAGGTCCTCACGCTGGTCGCCCGAGGGCTCAACAACACCGAGATCGCCGAGGCACTCGGTCTGAGCCCCCTCACCGCGAAGACCCACGTCAGCCGGATCATGGGCAAGCTGGGCAGCCGTGACCGCGCCCAGCTGGTTATCGCGGCCTACGAGTCCGGGCTTGTCACGCCTGGCTCGAACTGACCTAAAGGGCCCGTGACGTCCGGAGTGCCCGCGACTCGCCCTGGATGCAGGGGTATTGCCGTCTCTCCGGGAGCGCTATAGGTTCACGCGGGGTCGCTGGACATCCCACGTCCCATGTCTTCGTCTTCCGTGAAAGGGAGAGCGATGCCCCGAACGAGCCGCTTGACCGCCTTCGCCGCAGCCACCGCACTCGCCGTAGCCACCGCACTCGCCGCACTCGCGGCCGTCGCTCCCACCCCTGCCAGCGCCGCCGTCGCCCCTAGCCCGCCCTGCACCTCGTCCGTGCCGTACGCCAAGGACACCGACGGCTACGACACCTACCGGATTCCGGCCACCCTGAGGACCCGCACGGGCACCGTGCTCGCCTTCGCCGAAGGCCGAGTCGGCGGGGCGGGGGACACCGGCAATATCGACGTCGTCCTCAGACGTTCCACCGATGGCGGCTGCACCTGGGGGCCGCTGAGCGTCGTCGCCGCGGGCAACGGCGACACCCGTGGCAACCCCGCACCGGTCGTCGACCCCAGGACCGGCAAGGTCGTCCTGGTCACCTCGTACAACAGCGGAGCCGTCACCGAAGCGCAGATCATGCGCGGCGAGGTCACCCCCGAGCAGAGCCGCCGGGTGTTCGTGCAGACCAGCCGCGACGACGGCCGGACCTTCAGCAGCCCCCGCGAGATCACCGCCACCATCAAACTCCCGCAGTGGCGCTGGTACGCGACGGGCCCCGGCCACGCCATCGCCCTCACCCGGGGCCCGCACGCCGGACGCCTCGTCGTCCCCGCCAACCACTCCACCACCCCACCGGCCGACTCCGGCCACACCGGACAGGAGCCCAGGTACTACGGCGCCCACGCCCTCCACAGCGACGACGGCGGCCGCACCTGGACGCTCGGCTTCGTCGAGGACGCGTACGGCGGTGCCGTGAACGCTAACGAGTCCACCGTGGCCCAGCTCCCCGACGGCCGCCTGTACTTCAACTCCCGCGACCAGCACGGCACCAGCATCGGCAACCGCCTCGACACCTACTCCAGCGACGGAGGGCACACCGTCGACCGCTCCTACCAGGTACAGAGCGACCTGAACGACGTCCCCGTCGTCCAGGGCAGCGTCCTGCAGGCGGCCGGATGGCGTGCGCCCCTGCTGTTCTCCGGCCCCTCCGTGCCGACTGCCAGGCGGTCGATGGCCATCTGGCGCAGCGACGACGCGGGGGTCTCCTTCACCAAGGTCAAGACGCTCTCCACGCAGCGCGCGGCCTACTCCGACCTGGTGCAGCTCGACCGCCGGAAGATCGGAATCCTCTACGAGACCGGCGCCAGCGGTACCTACGACACCATCGAGTTCCGCCGCGTCCCCCTGCGCGAGCTGCGCGAGCCGCGCTGAGCCCCCCTCAGAAACCGGCTCTCACTTGACGCCCAGCGACCCCTGCCAGGCGCGGGCCTCGATGCCCCGGAAGTGGTCCGCCATCGCGCGCTGCGCCCCCTCCACGTCCCGGGCGCGCAGCGCGGTCAGGATGTCCCGGTGCCTGCGCGCGGTCACGGCGGGCGCCGGGTCCTGGTCCCAGCCGCGCGCCCCGGCGACCCGGTGGAAGACGTTCCAGAACGCCGCGAGGAGCTGCGGCACCAGGGCGTTGCCCAGCGACTGGTAGAGCTGCTCGTGAAACTCGCGGTCCAGGTCGGGGAAGGACTCCCCGGCCAGGGCCGCCTCCTCCATCCGTACGATCACGGCCTCCAGGCGGTCCAGTTCGGCGTCGCTGAGGGTCTCCGCGACCCGGCGTATGAGCCCCTCCTCCAGTACCTCCCTGACCTGGAGGATCTCGCCGAGCGCATGGGTGGCGTCGCGGCTGTCGCCGTCGGTCGTGGCGAGTGTGCGGAAGGTGAGACCGTCCACCAGCGGGGTCAGCGAGGCCTGGCCGACATAGGTGCCGTAGCCGTGCCGGATCTCCACGATGTCCAGGGCCTGGAGGGCCTTGAGCGCCTCGCGTACCGAGTTCCGGCTCACGCCGAGGCTCTCCATCAGCTCGGCCTCGGTGGGCATCGGCGCACCGGGCCGCAGCCCCCTGTCCAGGATCAACTGCATGACCTCGCGCTGGATCTGGACGCCCACCCGCCGTTCCCTGACCGCGGGCACCGTGGCGTTCCTCAGCTGTTCAGGCATGCCGCTCATCGTACGGGGCAGGACATCCCACGTCCCATATCTGAGGGAACTTCCCGCACGCACCCTTGACCACCCCTAGACCCCCTCCTATGGTCGCGCTACCAGTCCAGACGTAGGACGTGGGATCTCTCATGGAGGAAGCACCGTGAGCGACGTGACCCTCGGATCGGCACCGCGTCGCCGGTCGTTTCTGCGGTACACCGGAGCGCTGGGCGCCGCCGCCGCCATCTCCACGACCCTGTCCGCCTGTTCGTCGGGCCCGGAGTCGACCAACCACTCCGACGGCGGCGACGGCAAGGACGGCTCCCTCCAGACGCTCACCGCCGTCATCGGCTATGGCAACGACGGCAGTTGGGACCCGACCCAGACCGCGTCCGCGTTCGCGATGGCCGCCAACCACCACATCTACGAAGGCCTGCTCGACACCGACCCGATCAGCCGGGAGCCGTACGCCGCGCTGGCGACCGAGATACCGCCCGATCTGGACGCCACCACCTGGAAGTTCACCCTGCGCGCGGGCGCCACCTGGCACGACGGCAAGCCCGTCACCGCCGACGACGTGGTGTTCACCTTCGCGCGGATTCTCGACCCGGACACCACCACGCTGGTCAAGGGTTTCTTCGCCTCCTGGCTCAAGGAGGTCAACAAGACCGACGCGACGAGCGTCGAACTGGTGCTGAAGTTCCCCTTCCCGGACGGCGCGCCCCGCCTCACCCTCGCCAAGATCATGCCGAAGCACATCTACGGCAGGCCCGGCGCCTGGGACGACGCCGCCATGGGCAAGGCGGTCGGCTCGGGCCCGTACCGGCAGACCGGGCACACCCCGAAGTCGCACACCACCTTCGAGGCCTTCGCCGACTACAACGGCCCGCGCAAGGCGGCCTTCGAGAAGATGAACTGGCTGACGATCGTGGACGCCGCGTCACGCGTCGCGAAGATCTCCGGAGCGGGCCCCGGGGCGCAGATCGTCGACAACATCCCGTACGCAAACATCGCCCAGCTGGAGAAGGACGGCCGCGAGGTCGAGGGCGGCGCCGGGATGAACCACCTCTTCCTGCTCTTCAACACCGCCCGCGAGCCGTTCGACGACGTACGCGTACGCCAGGCCCTGCACTACGCCATCGACCGGGACAAAATGATCCGGGCAGGGCTCAAGGGCCATGGCAGGCCCGCCACCTCGTTCCTGAACGAGGACAACCCCTCCTACCGCAAGGCGAGTCCGGACTACGCCTACGACCCGGTGAAGGCGAAGCGGCTGCTCGCCGACGCCGGGGTGACGGGGCTGAAGATCAATCTGATGTCGGTGAACGTCAGTTGGGTGGTCGACTGCCTGCCCACCATCAAGGCCTCCTGGGACGCGATCGGCGTCGAGACGACCCTCGACCCGCAGGAGACCACCGCCGTCTTCACCAAACTGGACCAGAAGAAGGACTACCAGGTGGTGGCGGGCGCGTCGAACCCGAACCAGTTCGGCCTCGACGCGGACCTCGTCATGCACTACAACTACGCGCCGGACAACATCTGGATGGGCTACGCCAGGTGGTCTGGATCGTCCGAGGCCAAGCGGCTGTTCAGGCTCATGGACCAGGCGGCACGGGAACCGGACGCCGACAAGAAGAAGCGGATGACGCAGGAATACCTCGACGTCGTCGCGGAGAACGTGGTGATCTACCCGGTCGTGCACAACGAACTGATGACGGCCTGGGACCCGAGGAAGCTGGACGGGATCAGGGCTCAGCCCTATCCCGGCATCAACCTGCTCCAGGCCAAGTCGGCCAACTGACCGGCTCGCCGAACAGCACCGAATAGCACCGAATAGCACCGAATAGGAACGACTAGGACTGAACAGGAGCGTACGTGGTCGCGATCGTCCGGATTCTGGCCCGCCGCATCGCCCTGCTCGTCCCGCTGATGCTCGGCATCGTGCTGTTCGTGTTCCTGGTGATGCGGTTCTCCGACAGCGATCCGGCCTCGGCGTTCTTCCAGGGCGCTAACCCGACACCGGAGCAACTGCACGAGTTCCGCGAGCAGCACGGACTCAACGACCCGCTGCCGGTCCGCTATATCGGCTTCGTGGGCGACCTGCTCCACGGCGACATGGGCATCAGCGCCCTCACCCGGCAGCCGGTCGTGGAGCAGGTGACCACCGCGCTGCCGCTCACCCTCCAACTGACCTTCCTGGGGCTGGGTATCGCGGTCGTGCTGTCCCTGGTCTTCGGCGTCACCGCCGCGATCTACCGCGACCGGCTGCCCGACCAGCTGATCCGGGTCGTCTCACTGACCGGGGTCGCCGCGCCCGGCTTCTGGCTGGCGCTGCTGATGATCCAGTATCTGGCCGTGGGCCAGGGCTGGTTCCCGACCGGCGGCTACGTCAACCCGGGCGACTCGCTCAGCGGCTGGCTGAAGACCATGACCCTGCCCGCGTTCGCGCTCTCCCTCCCGGTCGCCGCCCAGCTGACCCGGATCGTGCGCACGGCCGTGGTCGAGGAGCTGGACAAGGACTACGTCCGTACGGCGATCGGCAGCGGGCTGCCACCGGTCGTCGTGGTCGGCCGCAATGTCCTGCGCAACGCGCTCATCAACCCGCTCACGGTTCTCGGCCTGCGCGTCGGCTACCTGCTCGGCGGGGCGGTCGTCATCGAGACGATCTTCGCGCTGCCGGGCATGGGCAAGCTGATGATCGAGGCGGTACGCAACGGCGACCCGGCCGTCGTCCAGGGCGTGGTGCTCACCACCGCCGTCGGCTTCGTCGTCGTCAACCTGGTCATCGACGTCCTGCATCTCCTGGTCAACCCCCGGCTGAGGAGCGCCGCCTGATGCCGATCACCGTCCTGAGCCGCAAGCGCCTTACCGAGCGCTTCACCGAGCGCCTCGCCACCCCCGGCATCCGGGTACGCGGCCTCACCCGCCTTCCGGTGCTCTCCCGGATCGCCGTCGCGGTCCTCGCCGTCGTCATCCTGATGGCCCTGCTCGCCCCGCTCATCGCCCCACACGACCCGCTTGAGCAGGCCCCGTTCCAGGCTGACGGCAGCGCGTCGGGGCCGTCCGCCGAGCACTGGATGGGCCAGGACAGCCTCGGCCGCGACATCCTCAGCCGCCTGATGTACGGGGCCCGCTGGTCCCTCGCCATCGGGCTGGGCGCCACCCTGCTCGGGCTGCTCGCGGGCGCCGTGCTGGGCGCGATCGCGGCCACCTCACGCAAGGCGGTCGACGAGACCCTGATGCGCTGCCTGGACGTGGTGATGGCCTTCCCCGGCATCGCCCTGGCCGCCGTCCTGGTCTCCGTCTTCGGCGGCGGCATCCCCGTACTGATCTGCGCCATCGCCTTCCTCTACACCCCGCCCATCGCCCGCGTCGTACGGGCCAACGTGCTGGATCAGTACGGCGAGGACTACGTCACCGCCGAGCGGGTCATCGGCGCCCGCACCCCGCACATCGTGATCAAGCATGTCGCCGTCAACTGCGCGGCGCCCATCCTCGTCTTCTGCACCGTCCAGGTCGCCGAGGCCATCGTCTTCGAGGCCTCGCTGTCCTTCATCGGCGCGGGTGTACGGCCCCCCGACCCGTCCTGGGGCAGTGTCATCGCCGACGGCAAGAACATGGTGCTGACCGGCGGCTGGTGGGCCACCGTTTTCCCCGGCCTGCTGATGCTGATCACGGTACTGGCCCTGAACATCCTCTCCGAGGGCGTGTCGGACGCCTGGGCCGCGCCCACGGCCCGCGACGTACCGGCGCGCGAGGCCCTGGGCGAGGACACGTCGACGGCTCCCGAGCCCGGCACCGGCGAGGTGCTGCCGCTGCCCGGACTCACCGAGGCCGCGGCCCGGCTGCGGGAGCGGGCCAGGCCCCTGCCGCAGGGCCCGCCGGTCCTCACGGTCCGGGACCTCGCCATCGGTTTCGAGGCCCGGCACGGCGGCGTGGACATCGTCGACGGCATCAGTTTCGACGTACGCCCCGGTGAACTGCTGGGCCTGGTGGGCGAGTCGGGGTGCGGCAAGTCGCTGACCGCGCTGACCGTGATGGGCCTGGAACCCAAAGGGGCGCGGATCGGCGGCAGCGTCACCTTCGACGGCCAGGAGTTGATCGGCCTGCCGATGCGAGCCCGCCGCAAACTCCTGGGCCACGACATGGCGATGATCTACCAGGACGCGCTGTCGTCCCTCAACCCCGCGATGACCGTACGCGCGCAGCTCGCCCAGGTGGTACGGCGCGGGGGCCGCCGCGGCTCCCGCGAACTGCTCGACCTGGTGGGCCTGGACCCGGACCGCACACTGCGCAGCTACCCGCACGAACTCTCCGGCGGCCAGCGCCAGCGCGTGCTGATCGCCATGGCGCTGTCCCGCGACCCGAAGCTGATCGTCGCCGACGAGCCGACCACCGCCCTGGACGTCACCGTGCAGGCCCAGGTCATCCAGCTACTGCTCAGCCTGCGCGAGGAGTTGGGTTTCGCGCTGATCCTGGTCTCGCACGACTTGGCGCTGGTCGCCGACGTCACCGACCGGGTGGTGGTGATGTACGGCGGCCAGATCATCGAGACGGGCGTCACCGCCGACCTGGTCGAGACCCCTGCGCACCACTACACGCGCGGGCTGCTCGGCTCCGTACTCTCCTTGGAGTCGGCGGCCGAACGCCTCACCCAGATCAAGGGCGTCGTCCCCTCGCCCGCCGACTTTCCCGTGGGCTGCCGCTTCGCCGACCGCTGCCCGCTGGCCAGCCCCACCTGCCGCACCACGGCGCCCCCGCCGCGCGGCGACGGACGGCGTCACTCGGTGGCCTGCCACCATCCGGCGATCGCCCTGCGCCCGCCCGCTCCCCGGGGCAACGAGGAGGCCGTGACATGACGCTGAGCCCTGTGCTTTCCGCACTCCCCGCACTCCCCGCGCTCCCCGTGCTCTCCGTCGCCGATGTGCACGTGGTCCACCGGGCGCGCACCGGCGGACCGTTCTCCCGCGACCGGGTGTACGCCCTGACCGGCGCCGATCTGGAGATCGCAGCCGGGGAAACGGTGGGTGTGGTCGGCGAGTCCGGCTGCGGCAAGTCGACTCTCGCCAAGGTGCTGGTCGGGGTGCGGCGGCCCACGTCGGGCACGGTGTCCTTCCACGGCCGTGACCTGTGGACCATGAGCGCCGCCGAGCGCCGGGCCACCATCGGCCAGCACACCGGCATGGTCTTCCAGGACCCGTCCACGGCCCTGAACCGGCGGCTGACCGTGCGCGGGATTCTCCGCGACCCGCTAGACGTCCACCGGCGCGGCACCCCCGCGGCGCGTGAGGAGCGGGTACGCGAGCTGATGGCCCTGGTCGGCCTGCCGAAGGTGCTCGCGGACGCGCTGCCGGGACAGCTCTCGGGCGGCCAGCGGCAGCGCGTCGCGATCGCCCGCGCGCTCGCCCTGGAGCCGGAGCTGATCGTCGCGGACGAGCCGACCAGCGCGCTGGACGTCTCCGTACGCGCCCAGATCCTCAACCTCCTCCTGGACCTGAAGTCCCGGCTCGGCCTCGCGCTGGTCTTCGTCTCGCATGACATCCAGACGGTCCGGCGCATGAGCGACCGGGTCGTCACCATGTACCTGGGGCGCATCGTCGAGGAGTCACCGGCCGACGAGGTCCTTGGCCGGGCCCGGCACCCGTACACCCGTGCGCTGTTCTCGGCGACTCCGGGACTGCTCGACCCGATCGATCCGATCCCGCTGGTCGGACCGGTGCCGTCGGCGACCCGCCCGCCGAGCGGCTGCCCGTTCCGTACCCGCTGCTGGAAGGCTGACGCGGATTGCGCGGCCACGATGCCGGACTTCAGGGCGGCCTCGGACGACCCGGTGAGCGGTACGGGCCGCTACCGCTGCCACCACCCCGTACGCGATGACCAGTCCACGCACGACCTGGTCACCCAAGCCGCCCAAGCCGCCCAAGCCGCCCAAGCCGCCCAAGCTCAGGAGCGCCGATGACCCTTCCCACCCCGTTGACCGGTGTCGTTCCGCCCGTCTGCACCCCCCTGACGCCGGACAGCGAGGTGGACACCGCATCGCTGACCAGACTGGTCGACCATCTGGTGACCGGTGGTGTGGACGGCCTCTTCGTACTCGGCTCGTCATCGGAGGTGGCGTATCTCCCCGACCGCCACCGCAGGACGGTTCTGGACACGGTGATCGGCCATCTGGCGGGCCAACTCCCGGTACTGGCCGGGGCGATCGACATGACGACGCCGCGCGTCCTGGACCACGCCCGCACGGCACTCGCCGCGGGCGCCGACGGGATCGTGGCGGTGGCGCCCTTCTACACGCGCACCCACCCCGCCGAGATCGCCCGCCACTTCCGCCTGCTGGCCGAACGCTGCGAAGCACCGCTGTTCGCCTACGACCTCCCGGCCTCGGTCCACTCCACACTGGACGCGGACCTGGTGCTCGAACTGGTCGCCGACGGCGTGCTGACCGGACTCAAGGATTCCAGCGGCGACGAGGGCAACTTCCGCGAAGTCATCCTCGGCACACGCGGCCGCGCCCCCGGCTTCAGCGTCCTGACCGGCTCGGAGACGACCGTCGACGCGGCCCTCGCGATGGGCGCGGACGGCGTCGTCCCCGGCCTGGGCAACGTGGACCCGGACGCTTACGTACGCCTCTACCAGCACTGCCGAAACGGCGACCTGGCCGCCGCCCGGGCCGAGCAGGAGCGGCTGTGCGCCCTGTTCGGCATGGTCGCCGTCGGCCCGCCCGACCGGATGGGCCGCAGCTCCTCCGGCCTCGGCGCGTTCAAGGCGGCCCTGCACCTGCGCGGCGTCATCGACTGCCCGCGTACCGCCGACCCGCAGATCCCGCTGTCCGCCGAGGAGATGGGCCGGGTGGGGAAGTATCTGACGGCGGCGGGGCTGCTGTAGACGGATGTGACCAAGAAGTCACCTGTGGCGTGCAACCTTTTGCGGGGTTGGTGAGTCCCCTCAGCGACCACCACTGTGGTCGCACCCTAGAGGAGAACGTCATTTCCGCGATACGCAAGACCCTGACCGCCACCGCCGTCGCCAGCATGGTCCTGGCCGGTTCCACAGCCTGCGGCACTGTGGAGAACCTGTCCGCCGGGCAGAAGCTCGACCAGGCCTTCGAGGAACTCGGCAAGGAGCACTCGCTCTCCTTCGAGCTCGACCTGGACACCGACGCCAGGACGCTGAAGGCGCTGGACGCCGATGCGGAGCCCGGCGAGGAGATTCCGGACGAGGCCGTCGAGCTGCTTAGCGGCGGGCGGCTCTCCGTCTCCGTGCAGTCCAAGAAGCCGCTCGACGAGTCCGGCGAAAAGGATTTCACCGGCATGGCCATGAAGTTCAGCGGCCCGGACGGTGACCTGCTCGAGTACCGGATCGTCGGCGACTACACGTACTTCCGCATCGACGCGGAAGGTTTCGGGGAGCTTATGGGCACTCCCATGCCGCCTGCCGACGAGCTGCCCGACAGCGCTGGAGCCTTCAAGAAGCTGCTTGAGGGCGAATGGGTCAAGGTCTCGACGAAGGATCTCGAGGAGACCCGCGGCGAGATGGATGGCATGGACGGCATGGACGAGATGGAGGGTTCGGAAGGCGGGGAGCCCTCCGCGGAGCCCATGCTCGACGCCAAGACGCAGAAGAAGCTCATGAAGGCCCTCAAGGCGGTCGTGGCCCGTGAGGTCGAGTTCCGGACCACCGGCGGGAAGGACGGCACCGAGCACATCACCGCCACCGCCCCCTTCCGCACCCTGCTGACCGAGCTGATCGACGAGATCCGCCCGCTGGCGAAGGACCTGCCGCTTCCGGGTGCCGCGCTGCCGACGGATAAGGACCTCAAGGAGGTGCCCGACAAGAAGGTCTCGGCCCGCTTCACGCTCAGCAACGGAGCGCTGACCGAGGTATCCGTGGATCTCGCCAAGCTGGCGGAAGACGCGAAGGTGAAGAAGCTCGCGCTGGTGCTGCGCGTGGGCAAGGGCGACAAGCCCACCGCTCCTAAGGGAGCCACCGAGGTGAACATGGACGAGCTGATGGCGGGCTTCCTCGGGGGAGCCATGGGCGGGGCGCTCGGGGAAGAGTAGTCCCCTGAGTCTCTCGGAGCCCCCGGAGTTCCCCGGGGCTCCACCACACCAGAATGGCCAGACGGGCTCGAAGTGATCGAGCCCGTCCGGCCGTTGGGGAAGGCAGGCGCCGGGGAGCGAATCCGCCCCCCGGCGGGGTGACTAGCAGCCGATGAGGCGGGCCGCCAGGTACGACTCGATCTGGTCGAGCGAGATGCGGTCCTGCTTCATGGTGTCGCGCTCGCGCACGGTGACCGCGTTGTCGTCCAGGGTGTCGAAGTCGACCGTGACGCAGAACGGCGTACCGATCTCGTCCTGGCGACGGTAGCGGCGGCCGATGGCGCCCGCGTCGTCGAAGTCGATGTTCCAGTGCTGGCGCAGCGCGGTGGCCAGGCCCTTGGCCTTCGGGGACAGCTCGGGGTTGCGGGACAGCGGCAGCACCGCGACCTTCACCGGCGACAGGCGCGGGTCAAGGCGCAGCACGGTGCGCTTCTCCAGCTTGCCCTTGGCGTTGGGCGCCTCGTCCTCGATGTACGCGTCGAGCAGGAAGGCCAGCATGGAGCGGCCCAGGCCCGCCGCGGGCTCGATGACGTACGGAGTCCAGCGCTCGCCCGCCTCCTGGTCGAAGTACGAGAGGTCCTGGCCGGAGGCCTTGGCGTGCGCCGACAGGTCGTAGTCCGTGCGGTTGGCGACGCCCTCCAGCTCGCCCCACTCCGAACCGCCGAAGGCGAAGCGGTACTCGATGTCAGCGGTGCGCTTGGAGTAGTGCGAGAGCTTCTCGGCCGGGTGCTCGTACCACCGCATGTTCTCCTCGCGGAGACCGAGGCCGGTGTACCAGTTCCAGCGCTGCTCCATCCAGTATTCCTGCCACTTCTCGTCCTCGCCCGGCTTGACGAAGAACTCCATCTCCATCTGCTCGAACTCGCGGGTGCGGAAGATGAAGTTGCCCGGAGTGATCTCGTTCCGGAAGGACTTGCCGATCTGGGCGATGCCGAACGGCGGCTTACGGCGCGAAGTGGTCTGCACCTGGGCGAAGTTGGTGAAGATGCCCTGGGCGGTCTCGGGGCGCAGGTAGGCGATCGAGCCGGAGTCCTGGGTCGGGCCGAGGTGGGTGGAGAGCAGGCCCGAGAACTGCTTGGGCTCGGTGAACTGGCCCTTGTTGCCGCAGTTGGGGCAGTTGATGTCGGCGAGGCCGTTCTCGGGGAGGCGCTTGTGCTTGGCCTCGTACGCCTCTTCGAGGTGGTCCGCGCGGTAGCGCTTGTGGCACGCGGTGCACTCGGTGAGCGGGTCGCTGAAGGTCGCGACATGGCCGGAGGCCTGCCAGACCTCGCTGGCCAGGATCACCGACGAGTCGATACCGACGACGTCCTCGCGGGACGTGACCATGTAGCGCCACCACTGGCGCTTGATGTTGTCCTTGAGCTCGACGCCGAGCGGGCCGTAGTCCCAGGCGGCACGCTGGCCACCGTAGATCTCACTACAGGGGTATACGAAGCCACGGCGCTTGCTCAGGCTGACGATGGTGTCGATCTTGTCGGCGGCCACGGTGCTCTCTTCATTACGACGGACGGCAGCGAAGAAAACAGGGTACCGGCGGCGGGACCCCCCGGATCAAATCGGTTCCTTGTATGGGCTGGTCTGAGCTTTGTTGACAATCGTTTCCAGAATAGTTGAAAATGAGTGTCATGAACGTACGTCGTCACCTCAGCCGCCCCCGAATAGGGACCACCGCCGTCGCCGGAGCCGCCGCCCTCGGCCTGCTCACCCTGTCCGCCTGCGGCACCTCCGACGCGGCGGGAGGGAGTGCGGGAGGGAGTGACGGCAAGCTGGATGTCGTGGCGTCGTTCTACCCGATGGAGTTCCTGGCCAAGGAGATCGGCGGCGAGCACGTCGCCGTACAGTCCCTGACCAAGCCGGGCACCGAGCCGCACGACCTGGTGATCACCGCCAAGCAGACCGCCCAGCTCACTGAGGCGGACGTGGTGCTGTACCTCGCCGGGGTGCAGCCGGCGGTTGACGAGTCCGTCAAGCAGGCGGGCGTGAAGCACACGGTCGACGCCGCGAAGCTGACGGCGCTGGAGGACCACGGGGGCGACGGCCACGACCACGGCCACGGTGACGAGCACGCCGAGGACGAGCACGGCGACGAGCACGCGGACGATGAGCACGCCCACGAGGACGAGGGCCACGCCGACGAAGGCGAGGGCCACGCCGACGAGGGCTCCGGCGACCCCCACGTCTGGCTCGACCCCGTCAAGTACGCCGAGGTCGCCAAGGGCGTCGGCAAGACCTTCGAGAAGGCCGACCCGGACAACGCCGAGGACTACAAGGCGAACACCGCCAAGCTGGTCAAGAAGCTGGACGCGCTGAACACCGACTTCACGACCGGCCTGAAGGACACCAGGACCAAGACCTTCATCACCGCCCACAGCGCCTTCGGCTACCTCGCCGACCGCTACGGCCTGGACCAGGAGGGCATCGCGGGCCTCAACCCCGAGTCCGAGCCCAGCCCGGCCCGGATGAAGGAGCTCCAGAAGGTCGCCAAGGCGGAGGACGTCACCACCGTCTTCTTCGAGACCCTGGCCAGCGACAAGACCGCCAAGACCCTCGCCGCCGACACCGGCCTCAAGACGGACGTCCTCGACCCGCTCGAGGGAATCACCGACCGGTCCAAGGGCGATGACTACTTCGAGGTCATGCAGGCCAATCTCACGGCTCTGGAAAAGGCACTCGGAGCCAAGTGATCCAGCAGCAAGCCGAAAGGTGCAGCCATGCCCGCACAGCGTGAGCCCGTCATAGCCATCAGCGGGGCCTCCGCCTCGCTCGGCTCGCGCCCCGTGCTGCGTGGCGTCGACCTCACCGTGTCCCGCGGTGAGGTCGTCGCGCTGCTCGGCGCCAACGGCTCGGGCAAGTCCACCGCCGTACGCGCGGCCGTCGGCCAGGTCCCGCTCACCGGCGGCACCATCGAGCTCTTCGGTACGCCCCTGAAGCGCTACCGCGACTGGGCCCGCGTCGGCTACGTACCGCAGCGCACCACCGCCGCCTCCGGCGTCCCCGCCACTGTCCGCGAGGTCGTCTCGGCGGGCCGTCTGGCGCGTACGAAACTGGGCTGGCCGGGCCGCGCCGACCGCGCCGCCGTCCACCGCGCCCTGGAGCTGGTCGGCATGGCGGATCGCGCCAAGGACTCCGTCAACGCACTCTCCGGCGGCCAGCACCAGCGGGTGCTGATCGCCCGCGCGCTGGCCGGTGAACCCGACCTGCTGATCATGGACGAGCCAATGGCGGGCGTCGACCTGACCAGCCAGGAGGTACTCGCCGGAGCGCTCAGGGACCAGGTCGCGACCGGCGCGACCGTGCTGCTCGTCCTCCACGAGCTGGGCGCCCTGGAACCGCTGATCGACCGTGCGGTCGTACTCCGCGACGGCTGCGTCGTGCACGACGGGCCGCCCCCGGAGGCCGTCGGCCAGCACGCGCTGCCCGGCCACGACCACGTACACCCGCACGCGCCGCACGAGGCCGAGCCGTTCAGGACAGGCCTGCTGACGTAATGGACATCACGTAATGGACATCCTCGACTACGCCTTCATGCAGCGGGCCCTGATCGCGGCCACCCTGGTCGGCCTCACCGCCCCCGCCATCGGCACCTACCTGGTCCAGCGCCGCCAGGCGATCATGGGCGACGGCATCGGCCATGTCGCGATGACCGGTGTGGCGCTCGGCTTCCTGATGCATACCAACCCCATCTGGATGGCGACCCTGGTGGCCATCGTCGGCTCGGTCGCCATGGAGATGATCCGCTCCCGCGGAAAGACCAGCGGCGATATCGCGCTGGCCATGCTCTTCTACGGCGGCATGGCGGGCGGCGTCATGATCATCAACCTCGCGCCGAACGGCTCGACAGCCAACCTGCTCACGTACATGTTCGGCTCGATCACCACGGTCGCTCCCGAGGACGTCACCGCGATCTGCGCCCTGGCCGCCGTCGTCATCGCGTTCACCATCGGCCTGCGCCGCCAGCTGTTCGCCGTCTGCCAGGACGAGGAGTTCGCCCGGGTCACCGGCCTGCCGGTGCGGCTGCTCAACCTGCTGATCGCGGTCACCGCGGCCGTGACGGTCACCGTCGCCATGCGCATCGTCGGCCTGCTCCTGGTCAGCGCGATGATGGTGATCCCCGTCGCCGCCGCCCAGCGCGTCACCCGCGGCTTCACCGCGACCCTCGGCCTCGCCATGGCCATCGGGGTCACGGTCGCGCTGAGTGGCACCGTGACCACGTACTACGTCGACGCCCCCTCGGGCGCGGCCATCGTGCTGCTCGCCATCGCCGTCTTCCTGGTCCTCGCGGTGGTCGCGACGCCGCTGGCCAGGTACCGTGCGCGGGCCGTCGCGGCGGCCGAGGCGGAGTGTACGTTTCCGGGTACCCGAGGACCTTCGGACGACGTCAGGGTGTGATGCTTGTATGGGCCCCGACAGGTAGGCATGCCTTACGTGACTGACGGACCTGGCACAATGGCCCGGCAGCAGAGGTGAGGAGGCAACGGTGACCACCGCTGGACCCCCAGTGCGCGGCCGATCGACCCGACAGCGTGCCGCAGTGGCGGCGGCGCTCGACGAAGTGGACGAGTTCCGCAGTGCGCAGGAGCTGCACGACATGCTCAAACACCGGGGCGACTCGGTCGGGCTGACCACGGTGTACCGCACCTTGCAGTCCCTCGCCGACGCGGGCGAGGTCGACGTCCTGCGCACCAGCGACGGCGAGTCCGTCTACCGCCGCTGCTCCACCGGCGAGCACCACCACCATCTGGTGTGCCGGGTCTGCGGCAAGGCGGTCGAGGTGGAGGGCCCCGCCGTGGAGAGATGGGCGGAGAGCATCGCCGTCGAGCATGGGTACGTCAACGTGGCGCACACCGTCGAGGTCTTCGGCACCTGCGCGGAGTGCGCGGCTCAGACGAAGGCCTGAGCCACGCACGCCACTCCCGGTCCGTCTACCTCTGGCCGTTGGCCAGCTGCTCCTCATTCGGGATCGCCCCACCGAAGCGGCGGTCCCGAGAGGCGTACTCGACGCAGGCCCGCCATAGGTCGCGCCGGTCGAAGTCCGGCCACAGCACGTCCTGGAACACCATCTCGGCGTAACTGCTCTGCCAGATCAGGTAGTTCGAGATCCGCTGCTCACCACTGGGCCGCAGAAAGAGATCCACGTCCGGCATGTCCGGGTAGTACAGGTACTTCTGGATCGTCTTCTCGTTGACCTTCGCCGGGTCCAGCTTCCCCGCCGCCACATCGGCGGCCAGCTTCTGCGCGGCGTCCGCCAGCTCGGCGCGGCCGCCGTAGTTGACGCAGAAGTACAGCGTCATCGCGTCGTTCCGCGCGGTCTGCTCCTGGGCGATCTGCAGTTCCTCCACCACGGACTTCCACAGCTTGGGCATCCGGCCCACCCAGCGAATCCGGATACCCAGCGCGTCCATCTCGTCGCGACGGCGCCGGATCACATCCCGGTTGAAGTTCATCAGGAAGCGCACTTCTTCAGGTGACCGCTTCCAGTTCTCGGTCGAGAAGGCGTACAGGGAGAGGTTCTTGACGCCCATCTCCAGGCACCCCTTCAGGACGTCCAGCACGACGCCCTCACCGACCTTGTGCCCCTCGGTACGCGGCAGCCCACGGTCCTTGGCCCACCGGCCGTTCCCGTCCATGACGACCGCCACATGGTTGGGGACGAGCTCGCTGGAGAGCTTCGGCGGACGCGCGCCCGACTCATGTGGCTCGGGTGCCTTGTACTCGCGGCGGGTGCGCCCCAGAATCCCGCGTCGTGCCATGTGGTCTCTCGTCTCCCTAGCTTTTCTCTGCCTAGCTTTTCTCTACGTACCGCAGCGAACGCAGCCCGCGCTCCAGATGCCAGTGCAGATACGCCGACACCAGCCCGCTGCCCTCCCGGACATGCCGCGCCTCGGCCTTGTCCGCAGTCTCCCAGTCCCCGGTCAGCAGCGCCCCCAGCAGGGTGACGGCCTCCGCAGAGGGTACGACGCTTCCCGGCGCCCGGCACTCCACGCAGACGACCCCGCCAGCGGCCACCGAGAAGAACCGATTGGGCCCCGGCATCCCGCACTTGGCACAGGCGCCAAAACTCGGCGCGTAACCGTTCACGGCAAGCGACCGCAGCAGAAAGGCATCCAGTACGAGGTGGGGCGCGTGCTCCCCGCGCGCGAGCGTCCGCAGCCCACCCACCAGCAGCAGATACTGCTGCACAGCGGGCTCGCCTTCGTGATCGGTGAACCGCTCGGCGGTCTCCAGCATCGCCGTACCCGCCGTGTAGCGCGCGTAGTCGGCGACGATTCCGCCACCGTACGGAGCGATCGTCTCGCTCTGCGTACACAACGGCAGTCCGCGCCCGATCAACTCACTCCCGCGCGCGAAGAACTGCACATCCACATGCGAGAACGGCTCCAGCCGCGCCCCGAACTTCGACTTGGTCCGCCGCACCCCCCGCGCCACGGCCCGCACTCGCCCATGCCCACGCGTGAGCAGCGTGATGATCCGGTCCGCCTCACCCAGCTTCTGGGTGCGCAGCACAACACCGTCATCACGGAACAGGCTCATGGCGTCCATTGTCGCCTACGGCCTGGCCGGGCCATGGCCCACCCGATCGAGTGCACATTGCGGTCGCGGCTGTCTGCGAGTACGCCACTCGCCACGGCGGGCGGGCCGCTACCGTACAGAGGTCAGCCCCATCCGTACCGGAGGCCCCCCCGTGAGTGCTCAGTCCGATGGACCCTACGGGCCGCTGATCCCCATGCCAGAGCTGACCCCCGACGCGCTACGGGCCGCCGTCGCCCGGATCGCGCCCAGCCGCGTGCCCGCGCTCACTCAGCATCTCTTCGAGGCGACGACCAACGCCCAGCAGACGCAGAGCCTCGCGCCCCTTCGGGCCTTCATCCACTCCTGGGCCGTCTTCGTGGCGATCGAACGGCATCCGCAACGCGCCGCGCGCCTGCGCGAGCTGGAGCGGATCGTGGACGCCGGTGAGCAGGACCCCACGGACGCGATCGCTGAGATCTGTCGCATCCGCGAGTCGGCGGAAGCCGAGATCGGCCTGTGACCGACTGGACCATGCGTCTACGTCTGCAACATCACCTGGTACGGCTGACCGCGAGGGCCGCCACCACTCGCCGCCAGTACGACCACGTCACCAGCGCCGCCAGCGGGCCGACCGCGAACAGGGGGGCGAAGGCGAGACCGGCCACTGTGCTCGCCGTGCCGGACAGGTAGGACTGGCTCTCGACGGTGAAGTAGACCAGCACCTGGCTCAGTTCCAGCAGGATCACCGCGGCCGTCGCGGCGATGGCCGCGACACCCACGGCTCCCGGGCGCCGCGGCCGCCACCGGTCGCTGACCAGGAGCAGCGGCAGCAGCGCGGCGCACTCGATGAGGACGGACAGGCCGACGACGTACGCGATGCCCCAGCCGGGAATGCCGTACCGCTCGTGCAGCACCGCGTCGCTGTAGCCCACATACACCCCGCAGGCCATGGCGATCCGCCACAGCCCGGAGGGTACGGCGCAGAGGGCGATGGCGTGTGCGGCCCGGCGAGCCCAGCGGGGGGTGGGTCGCGTGATGGCGGTCGTGGCGGTCGTGGCGGTCGTTGTCATGGGAACAGGCTGCTGGTGTGCCGTGTGATGCCGCGTCGTCCCGAGTGGTGAGGTGCCTCCGCTGAACGGGGGAGGCGCTACCTGACGCGCAGCCCGCGCAGCAGCAGGCTGAGTACGGCGGCGAAGTCCGCCTCGACACCGGGCAGCGACCAGTAGGGCGCGTACTGCGGGTCGTGGAACTTGGCCGTCGCGTCGAAGAGCGCCCGGGCGACCTCGGTGGGATCGGGCCGCACGGAGGTGAACTCGCCCCGGCGGAAACCGTCGTCGACGATCACCGCGAGCTGTCCGATCAGCTCCTTGATGTGCTCCTCGACAACTTGGCTGTGCTCGCTCAGCAGTACTTCATACGTCGCGAACAGCTCGGGGTCGTCGCCCGCCTTGTGACGCTTGGCTTCGAAGAGGGCCTTCAGCCAGTCGGACAGGTTGGCCTCCGCCGACCTGTCCGTGGGCGAACCCCCCTGCGGGTCGGCTCCTTCGGAGATGAACCGGAGCTGCTTCGCCGTACGGTCCAGCCAGCGCTTGGTGACCGCTTCGCGCAGCGCCGCCTTGGTGCGGAAGTGGCGGTAGACGCTGCCATGGCTGACGCCGAGCGCGCGGGCCACGTCGACGACCGTGGCCTTGGCCGGGCCGTACTTGCGCAGCACGTCCTCGGTCACTTCGAGGATGCGCTCGGCGGTCAGGGGTTCTGTTGCCATGGTCAAGACCGTACCGGCCGGGCTGGGTCTGTCAGTGCTCGCTGTCGAGGTGTGCCATCTGGGCCGCCGGGTAGCGCTCGCCAGCGGCGGCCCCGACGGGCACGGCCTGCTCGATCGCGGTGAGATCGGCGTCGTCCAGGGTCACGTCGAGGGCGCCCACGGCTTCGGCCAGCCGCTCGCGGGTGCGGGCGCCGATCAGCGGCACGATGTCCTCGCCGCGCGAGAGCACCCAGGCGATGGCGGTCTGCGCGACCGAGACGCCCTTCTGCTCGGCGATCTTCCGCAGGGCATCGACGAGATCGAGGTTGTGCTGGAGGTTCTCACCCTGGAAGCGCGGGCTGATACCCCGGAAGTCGCCGGGTGAGAGCTGCCGGTCACGGGTGAAATGGCCGCTGATCAGACCGCGGGACAGCACGCCGTACGCCGTGACGCCGATGCCCAGCTCACGGGCGGTCGGCAGGATCTCGTCCTCGATGCCGCGCGAGATCAGTGAGTACTCGATCTGCAGGTCGGCGATGGGGGCGACGGCGGCGGCCCGGCGGAGGGTCTCCGCGCCCACCTCGGACATCCCGATGTGCCGCACATGCCCGGCGGCCACGAGCTCCGCGATGGCTCCGACGGTCTCCTCGACCGGCACATCGGGGTCGACACGGGCGATCCGGTAGAGGTCGATGTGGTCGGCGCCGAGCCGCTGCAGCGAGTACGCGGCGAAGTTCTTCACCGCGTCCGGCCGGCCGTCGTACCCGGTGAAGCCGCCCTCCACGGTGCGCAGCGCGCCGAACTTGACGCTGGTGAGGGCCTGTTCGCGGGACGCGGCGGGCGCGGTGCGCAGCGCTTCGCTGATCAGCAGCTCGTTGTGCCCCATGCCGTAGAAGTCGCCGGTGTCCAGCAGGGTGATCCCGGTGTCGAGGGCGGCGTGGATGGTGGCGATCGACTCGGCACGGTCGGCCTCTCCGTAAAGGGCGGACATGCCCATGCAGCCGAGCCCGAGAGCGGATACCTGCGGGCCGGTGGTGCCAAGGGTGCGGATTCGCATGGTTGCTCCTTGAATGAGGGGGTAGCGCATGACAACTATGGCATGACAGCTGACAGATTTCAATATCTGTCATTCGTCATGCCGGCGGATTTCAGATGCTCTGCCCACCTGTTTCGCGGTAGCGTCCGTGCCATGAACCTCTTCCAGATTTACGAGTGAGAGCCCGGCGGGCGGCACACACCGGCCCCCGACCTACGAAGCCAGAATCACTGCTCACCTCAATGGGAGATCCCCGTGGCAAAGCGCAACAACCTCCTCGGCGTAGGGGGTCAGCGCAAGAAGCTGTCCCGCGCCGACCAGCAGGGCACCGGTCCGGCGCGTAACGCCGACCGCATGACGGCCGCCGAGAAGAAGGAAGAGCTGCTGCGCAAGATGCGTGAGCGTGCGCAGGGCGCCCCGAAGCAGGACGACGACGCGCAGTCCTGACGTCCGGTATCGGCATCGGCATGTGATGCCGCGATGGCCCGTAACCCCCGGGGGTTACGGGCCATCGCGGCTTCGCGCTACGCGTCGGCGCCTTCGGAACTCTCCTCGGCGGGCAGTTCGAACTCCGCCGTGTCGAGGTCGCAGTCGAAAGGCGCGGGGATGTGCAGCTTCGAGCCGAACGGCACCGTGGTCCGGGACCGGTAGCCCTTCCCGGACGGTTCTGAGAAGACCGTAGCTGTCTCGTCCTGCACGTCGACCAGCAGGTAGACCGGAACGCCTGCCCGGCCGTAGACCGGAACCTTGTCCCCCCAGCCCACGCCGCGCGTTGACGCGGAGGTGAGCTCGGCGACGAAGGACAGGGCTTCACCGTCGACATACCGCTCATGGGTGCGGAACGCGGATGACGCGGCCGCGTAGATGTCGGGGCCGTAGGCGCGCTCTTCGCCGGGGAAGGTGAAGAGGAACGGGGCGTGATCGACGAGATGGCCCTTACTAGCGTGCGGTTCGAGCTGGGTCCGGATCGAACGCATGATGGGCAGGTAGAACCCCTTGGACCACGGCGACATGACGATGTTTCCCCCGACGATCTCCGCCCGGTATCCCTCGGGCACATCCATGGTCAGCAGAGTCCGGCACAGCGCCTCGAAGCGCGCTGAGCCGTGGGGGACCTCTATCGTCTGCGGTCGCTCAAGCATCAGTGTCATGATGCGCCCTCCCTGGGGTTCGGGCCAGACGGCCCGGCATGTAATCAGATCGACACCCAGAGTAGTGGGAGGGGGTGGCACACCCTTGCGTCACAATGGGGTGATGACCACGCTCGCCCCCGCGACCCCCGCCCCCCTCACCATCGGCCCGCACACCGTGCAGCCGCCCGTGGTGCTCGCCCCCATGGCGGGGATCACCAACGCGCCGTTTCGCACCCTGTGCCGGGAGTTCTCCGGGGGCAAGGGGCTGTTCGTCAGCGAGATGATCACCACGCGGGCGCTGGTCGAGCGCAACGAGAAGACCATGCAGCTGATCCACTTCGACGAGAGCGAGAAGCCCCGGTCGATCCAGCTGTACGGCGTGGACCCGGTCACCGTCGGCAAGGCGGTCCGCATGATCGCGGAGGAGGACCGGGCCGATCACATCGACCTGAACTTCGGTTGTCCCGTTCCCAAGGTCACCAGGAAGGGCGGCGGCTCAGCCCTTCCGTTCAAGCGGAACCTGCTGCGGGCGATCCTGCGCGAGGCCGTGAGCGGGGCCGGTGAGATCCCCGTCACGATGAAGATGCGTAAAGGGATCAACGACGATCACCTCACCTACCTCGACGCCGGGCGGATAGCCGTCGAGGAGGGGGTGACCGCGATCGCGCTGCATGGCCGCACCGCCGCCCAGCACTACGGCGGGACCGCCGACTGGGACGCCATCGCACGGCTCAAGGAGCACGTTCCGGAGATCCCGGTGCTCGGGAACGGCGACATCTGGTCGGCCGATGACGCCGTGCGGATGATGCGCGAGACCGGGTGCGATGGCGTGGTCGTGGGGCGCGGGTGCCTGGGGCGGCCCTGGCTGTTCGGGGACCTGGTGAGTGTCTTCGAGGGGACCGAGGGGCCCGCAGCGCCCACACTCCGAGAGGTCGCGGCCGTGATGGTCCGGCACGCGCAGCTGCTGGGCGAGTGGATCGGGGACGAGGCGCGCGGTGTCATCGACTTCCGCAAGCATGTCGCCTGGTATCTGAAGGGCTTCGCGGTCGGGTCCGAGATGCGTAAGCGACTGGCCATCACCTCGTCACTCGCCGAGCTGGAGGCCGGGCTGCACGAGCTGGACCTCGACCAGGCCTGGCCCGTGGGCGCCGACGGGCCGCGTGGCCGTACGTCGGGCAACAACCGCGTGGTGCTGCCGGACGGCTGGCTGAACGACCCGTACGACTGCGCGGGGGTCGGCGCGGACGCCGAGCTGGACACCTCAGGCGGCTGAGCCGAGGGTCCGGTCTGGCGGTTAAGGGCCCGGGCCCGAGTCCCCGGGGCCGGGTACGGCAGGTGGCGCGGCTCAGCCGTCCAGTGGGCCCGCGTGCCGCGACAGCGGGGCGATATCCGCCGAGTTGCTCACGCTGAACGTCACACTGCCCGCCACATAGCGGTCGTCGGTCCACTCGATGGGGCGGCCCGCCGCCGTGCGGGTGAGGTGGCGTTGGCGCAGGAGAGGGGTGCCGTCGGGTATCCGCAGCAGGCGGGCGTCGGCGCCGCTCGCCGCCAGGGCGTCCAGGAGGTGTTCGCCGTACTGGGCGACGATGCCGTGCTCGTCGGCGATGCTGTTCATGACCGACGGGCAGGTCTCCGGGAGCGCCTCCACGGCGGGTGCGACCCAGCCCGCGTAGGCGGTGCGCTCCAGCATGGCGGGCTCGCCTTCCAGGAGCCGCAGTCGTAACGCGTAGAGGATCTCGGAGCCGTCGGGCAGTGCCAGGCGCTCGGACTCGGTGGGGGTCGCGGGGCGGCGGGTGCGGGACAGGAAGCGGCTCGACGTCGCGTAGCCCACGCTCTGGGCCCACTGCGCGAAGCTGTTCAACTCCGCGAAGCTGTGGCGGCGTTCGCGGCGCAGCACGATCCGGCGCGCGCCCTGCCGGGAGCCGATCAGGCCCTCCGCGACCAGTACGGCGATGGCCTGGCGGACCGTACCGCGCGAGGCCGACCACTCGGTGGCCAGATCGCTCTCCGTCGGCAGCTGGGCTCCCACCGGATAGGCGTCGCCGAGGATCGACCGGCGCAGTGCGTCCGCGATCTCCAGATAGCGTGCCGTGCCCCCCCACGCGGGTGCCCCCCAGGTCCGGTCCGAGCTGTGTTCCGAGCTGTGTTCCGAGCTGTGTGCGGTCAGGCTCGCGGATGGTCGCGGAGTGTTCCGCTTCCCTGTTCACCCTAACCTCGCTCCCACCATGGGTAGTTCGACGTCCCACGGGATCTTCCGGCGACTGTGTGGTGGATGTCATGAGCCGTTAATGCGGCGGACAGCTGCCCCGGGCGAACTGATGCCAGCTTGTACAGACAAGTGCTGTCACCCCCGCTTCCTCGTCTCTGGGAGAGACCGTGTTCAGACCTTCCGGCCGTGGTGCGGCCGCGCTGCTCGGTGCCGCCGTCCTCACCACCCTCACCGCCTGTGGTGCCGCCCCCGACGACTCGGCCGACGCCGGGAGTGACGGCAAGGTGAAGGCGGGCTCCACCGCCTCCGCGTCCGACTTCGGCGGCCTGAAGGAGCTTGTCGCGGCCGCCGAGAAGGAGGGCAAGCTCAATGTGATCGCCCTGCCGCCGGACTGGGCGAACTACGGCGAGGTCATCAAGGCCTTCGAGAAGAAGTACCCGAAGATCAAGGTCAACAGCGAGAACCCGGACGCCTCCAGCGCCGACGAGATCGCCGCCGTGAAGTCGCGCAAGGGCCAGGACCGCGCCCCGGACGTCCTCGACCTCGGGATCGCCTTCGCCCGCAGCGCCTCCGAAGAGGGCCTGTTCGCCCCGTACAAGGTCGAGACCTGGGACGACATCCCGGACACCCAGAAGGACGCCGACGGCCGCTTCTACAACGACTACGGCGGCTATGTCTCCATCGGCTGTGACGCGGGGCGCATCAAGAAGTGCCCGGAGACCTTCGCCGATCTCCTCAAGCCCGAGTACAAGGGCAAGGTCGCGCTGAACGGCAACCCGACCAAGTCCGGCTCCGCCTTCGGTGGCGTCTACGCCGCGTCGCTCGCCAACAAGGGCTCCTTCGGCGACATCCAGCCGGGCATCGACTTCTTCGCCAAGCTGAAGAAGAGCGGCAACTTCATCCCCGTCGAGTCCACCCCGGCCACCGTCGAGAAGGGCGAGACGCCCATCTCGATCGACTGGGACTACCTGAACGCCGGTTACGCCGACCAGTTCAAGGACAAGGGCGTCGACTGGCAGGTCTCCGTCCCCAGCGACGGCGTCTACGCCCAGTACTACTCGCAGGCCATCAACAAGGAGGCCCCCAACCCGGCGGCCGCCCGCCTGTGGATGGAGTTCCTCTACAGCCCCGAGGGCCAGAACCTCTGGCTCAAGGGCTACGCCCGCCCCGTACTGCTGCCCGCGATGACCGAGGACGGCACCGCCGACAAGGAGTTCCTCGCCAAGCTCCCCGAGGTCGAGGGCACCCCGGAGTTCCCGTCGTCCGAGGACCTCGACAAGGCCCAGGAAGACCTCGCCAAGAACTGGGACAAGGCTCTCTCCTGATGTCCGTTTCCGCCCCGTCCGTCACGTCCGCCCCCGACGGCAGCCGCAGTACCAGCGGCGCCGGCCGCCGGGGGCGGCGTGGCCCGCGCACGCGTGGCCCGCGTACCTGGCTGGCCACCGTCCCGCTGCTCGCCTTCACCGGCCTGTGCTTCGGACTCCCCGTCGCCGCCCTGCTGTACGGCGCCTTCACCAGCGACGACCCGGACACCGGCGCCACCAGCTTCACCGGTGAACACGTAGAACGCTCCCTCCAGGGCCCGTACCTGAACTCGCTGATCGGCAGCGTGCAGCTGGCCACCCTGGTCGCCGTGATCGGCTCGGTCGCCGGAGTGCTGATCGCCCAGGCCATCGTCACGTCGCGCCGCCAGTGGCTGCGTAGCGCGACCCTCACCGCGTCCGGGGTACTGGCCAACTTCGGTGGGGTGCCGCTGGCGTTCGCGTTCATCGCGACGCTCGGCATCTCCGGCGTCGTCACCGAGCTCGCGAACCTCGGTGACCTGGGCTGGAACCTGTACTCCTTCAGCGGCCTCGCCGTGGTGTACCTGTACTTCCTCACCCCTCTGATGGTGCTCGTCATCATCCCGGCCCTCGACGGGCTGCGGCCCCAGTGGCGCGAGGCCGCGCAGAACAACGGCGCCAGTGGGTGGCAGTTCTGGCGGCTGGTGGGGCTGCCGGTGCTCGCGCCCTCGCTGATGGGCGGGTTCGTCCTGCTCTTCGGCAGCGCCTTCGCCGCGCACGCGACCGCCGCCGCGCTGGTTGGCGGCTCCGTACCCCTGGTCACCCTGAAGATCGCGGACGCGCTGTCCGGCAACGTCATGGTCGGCCAGGAGAACGTGGCGCTAGCCCTCGGCCTCGACATGATCCTGATCGCCGGACTGGTCATGGCCGTCTATCTGCCCCTCCAGCGACGGAGCGCCCGATGGCTGCACTGACTTCCACTTCCACCGCTGCCTCTCTGGACGACGCCGCGCCGGTACGCCGGACCCGCCGCCGCCCGCGCGTCTGGCGGGGGGCCGTGCTCGGACTGGCGGGGCTCTACTTCCTGCTGCCGCTGGTCTCGTCCTTCGTCTTCACCGTGCATGTGCCGGGCCAGGGCGTCTCCTTCGAGGCGTACACCGGGATCGTCGGCGCCGAGGGTTTCACGGACAGTCTGCTGCTGTCGCTCGGCCTCGCGGCGGCCACCATCGCGCTCACTCTGCTGCTCGCGGTGCCCGCGCTGGTCGCGGTGCGCCTCGGTTCGCCGGGGCTGCGGCCGGTCATCGAGGTGATGTGCATGCTGCCGCTGGTGGTGCCGCCGATCGCGCTGGTCACTGGTATCACCACGGTGCTGCGCTGGGGGCCGGAGAAGCTCTCCCACACCCCGCTCTACCAGACCTTCCTGGCGGTCCAGGACGAGAGTTTCCCGCTCGTTCTCGTCTTCGCCTATACGGTGCTCGCGCTGCCGTTCGTCTACCGGTCGCTGGACGCCGGGCTGCGCGCGATCGACGTACCGACCCTGGTGGAGGCGGCCCGCAACTGCGGCGCCAGCTGGCCGCAGGTCGTCGTCCGGGTGATCCTGCCCAATCTGCGCGCCGCGCTCGCCGGGGCCGCCTTTCTCACCCTGGCCCTGGTGCTCGGTGAGTTCACCATCGCGGCGCTGCTCGGCTACGAGCCCTTCGCGGTGTGGATCGTGACGATCTCCGGAGCCCAGGCGCGGATGTCGGTGGCCGTGTCCATCCTCAGCCTTCTGATCACCTGGGTGCTGCTGCTGGTCCTGTCCCGCGCGGGGACCGGTACGTCGTCTGCCTCCCCTGCTTCCTCTGCCTCGCCTGCCTCCAGCAAGGAGTCGTAACGCGTATGTCCGTATCAACAACAGCGGCAGCGGTGGCCGGGCGTACCGAGCCCGCCGCGACCCGTGGCGGCGGCGCCCGCGTCGAGTTCCGCGGCCTGCGCCGGGAGTTCGGCTCCGGTGTCGTCGCCCTCGACGGCCTCGACCTCACCGTGGAGCCCGGCGAACTGCTCGCCCTGCTGGGCCCGTCCGGCTGCGGCAAGACCACCGCCCTGCGCGTCATCGCGGGCTTCGAGACCCCGGACGCGGGCGAAGTGCTGGTCGACGGCGAGGACATCACCCGGGTGCCCGCCAACCGGCGTGACGCGGGCATGGTCTTCCAGTCGTACAGCCTCTTCCCCAACCTCAGCGCCCGCGACAACGTGGCTTTCGGGATGCGGGTCCGCAAGGTCCCCGCCGCCCAGCGCGCCGCCCGCGCCGCCGAACTCCTGGAGCTGGTCGGCCTGCCCGAGCACGGCGACCGCTACCCGCACCAGATGTCCGGCGGCCAGCAGCAGCGCGTCGCGCTGGCCCGCGCGCTCGCCCTCGAGCCGCGCGTCCTGCTCCTGGACGAGCCGCTGTCCGCGCTGGACGCCAAGGTCCGGCTCACCCTGCGCGAGGAGATCAGGCGGCTCCAGCTCTCGCTCGGCATCACGACGATCTTCGTCACGCACGACCAGGAGGAGGCCCTGTCGATGGCGGACCGGGTGGCCGTACTCAACGCCGGGAGGCTGGAGCAGTGCGCGGCCCCCTCCGAGCTGTACGAGCGGCCCGCCACGGCCTTCGTCGCCGAGTTCGTCGGCACCATGAACCGGCTGCCGGGACGGATGACGGACTCCGGCCGGGTCGCGGTTGTGGGCACCGAGCAACCGGTGGACGGCGCCGCTCCCGAGGGCGCCCGTGACGTCGAGGTCCTCGTACGCCCCGAGAACGTCACCGCGACCGTGGAGCCCGACGGCGACGCCACCGTGGTCGCGGCGTCCTTCTTCGGCTCCGTCACCCGTGTCCTGCTCGACCTGCCCGGTGGAGTGTCCGTCAAGGCCGACCTGGCCTCGCGGGACGCGGGCGCGCTGGCTCCCGGCGTCCGCGCCACCGTGGGCCTCGCCGAGCAGCCGGTGCTCGTCGTCGCGGCGGCGTCGTGAGCGCCCCCGTGCGGGCCGTCGAGGGGTCGGCCACGGCCGCGCTGCCCGCCGCCGTGCTGTTCGACATGGACGGCACGCTGGTGGACACCGAGGGCCTGTGGTGGGAGGCGACGGCGGAGGTCGCGGCGGGGCTCGGGCATGTGCTGGGTGACGCGGACGGGCCCGAGGTGGTCGGGCGGGCGGTCGAGGACACGGCCGCTCATCTGATACGGGTCGCGGGAGCGCGCGCCCCCGTCACCCAGCCGGTCGCCGATTCCGCCGCCCATCCGGTCGCCCATCCGGTCGCCCATCCGGTCGCCGCCGCGCTGACCAGCGCCTTCTTCCGCCGCGTCGAGCAGGGCGCCCCGCTCCGCCCCGGCGCCCGGCGGCTGCTGGCCTCGCTGGAGCGACACCGGGTGCCCTTCGCGTTGGTGAGCGCCTCGCCTCGGGTGGTGGTCGACTCGGTGGTCGGGGGAGCGCTGGCCGACGTGCCGTTCGCCTTCACGCTGTCCGCCGACGACACCGTACGGACCAAGCCGCATCCGGACCCCTACCAGGCGGCGGCTGACCGCTTCGGGGCCGCGCCCGCCGCCTGTGTGGCGGTCGAGGACTCGCCGGACGGGACGGCGTCGGCGGAGGCGGCGGGGTGTGGGGTGCTGGTGGTGCCCTCAGCTCTGCCGGTGCCGCCGTCACCCGCGCGGGTCTTCGCGGCCAGCTTGGAGGAGGTGGATCTCGGGATGCTGAGGGCCGCGGTCCGGATCGTGAAATCCAGCCGCCTCGCGTAGCGTGATTCTCGCCACCCCTGATAGGGGTCATGCTCAGATGAGCGGTATTGAGGCGGCTGTACTTCCTCAAGGGGTGGCACCGGGTGCCACCCCTTTTGTGTTCAAGAAGTGAAATCACATATGAGTTGAAGCTGCTCATGTGAGCGAAACCCCAGGTCTACGAGGGTTGACCCTTCAGGTAGTGAAGGCGTGCACCTAAGCCTCCCTACCGCTGAGTCACTTTCGATCTGCTGGCGGACGGGTGGTTACGGCCGCATGACCCACAAGTGGCCGTACCCAGACGCCTTTGATCTGGGTAGATTCCTCGCCGTCAGGGCAGCCACCGAGTCCTCGAGGAGCCGAGACCCGTGTCGGAAAACAAAGATCGCCACGCAGTGAAGTTCGTCTACGACTTCACCGAGGGCAACCGCGACCTCAAGGACCTCCTCGGTGGTAAGGGCGCGAACCTCGCCGAGATGACCAACCTGGGTCTCCCGGTGCCTCCCGGCTTCACCATCACCACCGAGGCCTGCAAGGAGTACCTCGCCAGCGGCGACGAGCCCGCGGCCCTCCGGGACGAGGTGAGTGCTCATCTGGACGCGCTTGAGCAGAAGATGGGCAAGAAGCTCGGCCAGGCCGACGACCCGCTCCTGGTATCCGTACGCTCCGGTGCGAAGTTCTCGATGCCGGGCATGATGGACACCGTCCTCAACATCGGCCTGTCCGACGCGTCGGTGGTCGGGTTGACCAAGCAGTCCGGCGACGAGCGCTTCGCCTGGGACTCGTACCGCCGCCTCATCCAGATGTTCGGCAAGACGGTGCTCGACGTGGACGGCGACCTCTTCGAGGACGCGCTGGAGGCGGCCAAGCACGCCAAGAAAGTCACCAGCGACATCGACCTGGAGGCCGCCGACCTCAAGAAGCTGGTCAAGCAGTTCAAGAAGATCGTCAAGGCCGAGGCGGGCCGGGACTTCCCGCAGGACTCGCGCGAGCAGCTGGACCTGGCGATCCGCTCGGTCTTCGACTCCTGGAACACCGACCGCGCCAAGCTCTACCGCCGCCAAGAGCGCATCCCTGGCGACCTGGGCACGGCCGTCAACATCTGCTCCATGGTCTTCGGCAACCTCGGCCCCGACTCCGGCACCGGTGTCGCCTTCACCCGCGACCCGGCCAGCGGCCAGCAGGGCGTGTACGGCGATTACCTGCAGAACGCCCAGGGCGAGGACGTCGTCGCCGGTATCCGCAACACGGTGCCGCTCGCCGACCTCGAGGGCATCGACAAGAAGTCGTACACCGAGCTGATGCAGATCATGGAGACGCTCGAGACGCACTACAAGGACCTGTGCGACATCGAGTTCACCATCGAGCGCGGTCAGCTGTGGATGCTCCAGACCCGCGTCGGCAAGCGCACGGCCGCCGCCGCCTTCCGTATCGCCACCCAGCTGGTCGACCAGGGCCTGATCGACGAGGCCGAGGCGCTCCAGCGGGTGAACGGCGCGCAGCTCGCGCAGCTGATGTTCCCGCGCTTCGACGACGGCGCCAAGGTGGAGAAGATCGGCCGCGGCATCGCCGCCTCGCCGGGCGCCGCCGTTGGTAAGGCGGTCTTCGACTCGTACACCGCCATCAAGTGGTCGCGCTCGGGCGAGAAGGTCATCCTGATCCGCCGCGAGACCAACCCGGACGACCTGGACGGCATGATCGCCGCCGAGGGCATCCTCACCTCGCGCGGCGGCAAGACCTCGCACGCCGCGGTGGTGGCGCGCGGCATGGGCAAGACCTGTGTCTGCGGCGCCGAGGACCTGGAGGTCGACACCAAGCGCCGTCGGCTGACCACCCACGACGGTGTGGTCATCGAGGAAGGCGACGTCGTCTCGATCGACGGCTCCACCGGCAAGGTCTACGCCGGTGAGGTACCGGTCGTACCGTCGCCGGTCGTCGAGTACTTCGAGGGCCGGATGCACGCGGGCGCCGACGACGCCGACGAGCTGGTCCAGGCCGTGCACCGGATCATGGCGTACGCGGACCGGGTGCGCCGCCTGCGCGTACGGGCCAACGCGGACAACGCCGAGGACGCGCTGCGCGCCCGGCGGTTCGGGGCGCAGGGCATCGGCCTGTGCCGCACCGAGCACATGTTCCTCGGCGAGCGCCGCGAGATGGTCGAGAAGCTGATCCTCGCCGACACCGACGACGAGCGCGAAGAGGCTCTCAAGGCCCTGCTCCCGCTCCAGAAGAAAGACTTCGTCGAACTCTTCGAGGCGATGGACGGCCTGCCGGTGACGGTACGTCTCCTCGACCCGCCGCTGCACGAGTTCCTGCCCGACATCACCGAGCTGTCGGTACGGGTCGCGCTCGCCGAGTCCCGCCGGGACCCCAACGAGAACGACCTGCGCCTCCTCCAGGCCGTACACCGCCTGCACGAGCAGAACCCGATGCTGGGCCTGCGCGGTGTCCGGCTCGGCCTGGTCATCCCCGGCCTGTTCACCATGCAGGTACGGGCGATCGCCGAGGCCGCCGCCGAGCGGGCGAACGCCAAGGGCGACCCGCGCGCCGAGATCATGATCCCGCTGGTCGGCACGGTCCAGGAGCTGGAGATCGTCCGGGACGAGGCCGAGCAGGTCATCGCCGAGGTCCAGCAGGCCACGGGCATCGACCTCAAGCTGGCACTCGGCACGATGATCGAGCTGCCGCGCGCCGCGCTCACCGCCGGGCAGATCGCCGAGGCCGCGGAGTTCTTCTCCTTCGGCACCAACGACCTGACCCAGACGGTGTGGGGCTTCAGCCGCGACGACGTGGAGGCCTCGTTCTTCACCGCGTACCTGGAGAAGGGCATCTTCGGGGTCTCGCCGTTCGAGACCATCGACAAGGACGGCGTCGGCTCCCTGGTCCGCAACGCCGTACGCGACGGCCGGGCGACCCGCCCCGACCTGAAGCTGGGCGTCTGCGGAGAGCACGGCGGCGACCCGGAGTCGGTGCACTTCTTCCACGAGGTCGGCCTCGACTACGTCTCCTGCTCGCCGTTCCGCATCCCGGTGGCGCGCCTGGAGGCGGGCCGCGCGGCCGCCGAGGCGAAGGGCAGCGACAGCCGCTGACCGGTCAGACCGGGCGGACGGGTCAGACCCGTCTGCCCCACTGAACTCCGGGGCCGTCACTGGTCCCCGACCCTCACCGATCGGTGACGGCCCCGGTCCACAGAGAGGGGGCACCCTGTGCGGGGGTGCCCCCTCTGTCATGTTCCGTGGCTGTCATGTGCCCTGGGTGCCGGTTGGCATTCCGGTGCTCATGCTCTGCCTGCCGATAGGGTCGCGGGCATGGCTGACTACCTTCAGGTGTCCACCGCGACGGAGAGCCAAGGGCAGGCGGTGGAGCTGGCTCGGTCGGTGGTGATGAGCCGACTTGTGGCCGGGGCGCAGATCATCGGCCCCGTCATCTCCGCCTTCTGGCACAAGGGTGAGTTCGGTACTGGCGAGGAGTGGCAGCTCCTGTTGAAGACCAGCGCCGACCGGTACGGGGATGTGGAGTCGCACTTGCTGAAGCACCGTCCGTGGACGAACCCGGAGGTCTCGGCGGTGCCGATCGTGGCGGGGTCAGAGGCGTACCTCCGGTGGGTGGCCAGGACCACGGCTCCTGACTCGACGGCGTAACGCGTCACGCATTGGCCCTCTCGAGGAGCCGCGCTCGCCGAACCAAGCGACGAGCCGCAACCCGACTGCGCCGCCTGGGGCGACGAGGATGAACTACGGATTATGACCGGCCGCTGCTGGGACGGAACTCCGCCGCCTACTCCGCGCGGTCCCCGCCCTAGCTCACTACGACGATGCTCACGCACGGGACAAGGTACCCGGCATCCGTAGCGGCCATGGGATAGGGCGCCCCCGTTACAGGCGGTCGATGCCGAACTCGTACGCCACTTCCCACCGGATGTCTGGCACGACGATATCGGCTGTCTCGACGGGGCGGCCGTCGGTGTCGTAGTAGGTCCGTTCGATCACGAGCAGCAAGTCCCCGGGGTGGATGCCAAGGAGGTTCGCCTGCTCCTGGGTGGCGCGGTCCGGGCGAGGCAGTTCGACGGCGGTCTCGATGATGACGCCGATGGAGCGCATCCGCTCCACCACGCCCCTGCCTGCCAACGGCCCCATCTCGGGCAGCACGATCGGGGTGCCGTCCGTGATGGCCATGGGCTCCCAGGACTCGGAAAGCTGCACCGGCTGATGGTCGGCCATGAACTCATAGCGCGTAACGACGCAAAGATCCTCGGGCTCGATGGCCAGACGCTCCGCGATCCGCTCAGATGCCGGGGTGCGGGCAGTGCTGTGAGCCTCCCAAGTGCCAGCCTTCCCGTGCTCCTTCATGTCCGCACGGAAGGGGGAGCCGCCTCGGCGCTCGCGGTGGCGGGAACGGACCATCCGCATTCGCTCGCGCGGCCTCCGTACGTACGTGCCAGAGCCTGCCCGGCCTTCGAGAAGCCCTTCAACGATCAAGCGATCCACGGCCCGCTGCGTGACGTTCCGGCCGACGCCGTACTCGGCTGCCAGCTGAGCACGGGAGGGCAGCCGTTCCCCGACGGCCCATTCACCTGCGAGAACTCGCGCGCGCAGGGCGTCAGCTACCTCCAGGTACGGAGCCTCACGGGCCATTGGTAGCTCTCCCAGTGCCCCTGCTGGGGGCGGGCGGTGCGCGTGCAGTCGACATTGACAAGCTACTGCATCAGGTGAAAGCTACTTAAGTAGAAATACGGTACGTGGTCACGCGTTCACGGGGGATGCCTGTGTGCACTTTCAGGTCACGGGTTGAGGCGCTCGCTGCCCACCTGGAGGCACTTACCGGGCGTGAGCCACGCACCTACGACCACCCACCGCACGTTCGGGTGGAGGTCGGCCTACCGGACCCTCTGCCGGATGTAGCCCGCATGCCACTGCTGGCGGCTCTGGCGGAAGCCGATCGATACGGCCACGACGTGACCGTTGACGCCGCGTCGGTGTGGGCGGAGATCGACCGCGGTTCAGCAACAGGAGGCCCCGGCGGCCTGGCAGGGCCCCGGGGCGTGGCCACCAACTGAAGTGGAGTTGACGACAGTGAGCATTATCCATGCCCTGATCCTGTGGGCGATCTTGATCTTCGGCTTGCGGGGGTGCGGTCGTCACCGTGCCGGGTCCGCCGTTCTTCCCGCGCCCGACCGGGCTCCCTCGTGCTCCGTGCCCGTTCCCGTCGCGCCTCGGCGCGAGCGGGTGTGGCCTCCGGCTCCCCGCTCGCCGTACGGGCTGGAACGTGCCGCTCGACGGCGAGGAAACCGCGCTGGTCCGCCCATACCTGGTTGAGCATGAGCGGCGGCAGGAACGGGCCCGGCAGCGGCGGCGGTGCCTGGCCCTGGTGCTCGCGGCCGACTTCGGTGTCGATCTTGACCGGCATCTCGTCGGCGCGGCGGGGGTGGCCTGATGGACGCGGCCAGCAGCAGGACACCGGGAGCGCGGCAACGGGCGTGCACGCGATGCGACGGACTCACGGACCGGCCGGTGCTCGTCTCTGACGTGCACCAGAATTCGGGGCCCGGCTTCAGCGTCTACGCCTGCCCCGACTGCGCGCCGCACTTCCCGGTACTGCCCGACGTAGCGGCCCTGCTGCCGGGCGCCGGAGAGCGGAGGGCGCGGTGAACGCCGGAACCCCGCCTAGCGGCACCTCGCGCATGACGCTGCACACCTACCGGCTCACGGCCGATGGCCAGCAGGTGAGCGTGTTCGGGCCCCGCACGGTCGCCGGGCGCCCGGACCCCGAGCGCCTTGTTGAGTCGATGGCCTGGCCCCCGTGCCGGTGCTCGCGCTGCGCCACCAGGAGGGTCTGATGAGCCCGCGCAGACGGTTCGCGTACGCGGTGTGGACGGTATCGGCCGACACTCGCCCCGGAGTCCGGCCGGGATCTTCCAACTGGCGTGCATGACGTGCCATCAGGAATCGCCGGTCACGGACAACTCGACCACGGTGCAACAGGACTGGGCCCTGGCCCACACCGGGCGCCATCCCGGGCACCGGGGGTTCAAGCTGACCGCCGAGACGTACTGGCGGACGGTCCCGGCCGACGGGAACCCGTACGCGGAGATCCCGCCCCCGGCCAACGGCGAGCAGCACTGACCGGGGCCACGTCCACGGACGTGGCCGTTCAGCGTCTTGAGCCGGGGTACTGCCGTGCGGGCAGTACCCCGGCTCAAGACGCTCATGCGTGTCAGCTGTCGGCGGGAGCGGATACCTGAACGTTCGCCGCCCATCGGACGTCGTCGGCGGTCTCGATCCGCACCTGCCCGTCGAAGGGCTCCGTCAGATTGAGCTGGTGCAGCTCGTGCTGCACCTCACCTGTGGGGCAGACGGTCGTGAACTCGCCGATCGTATCGATCACGACGGAGAGCTTTTCCGGGGAACGCCCCTCGGAACGGCAGTAGACGCCGACCCAGGTCACCCCTTTGCCGAACTCGACGATGCCGAGCCCGCCGTTTGCGAGGCGCGGCCCTGCCTGGGCTGCCGTGCGGTAGCCCTTGCGCACCTCGGGCAGGGTCACCTTCTCGGGCGTCGCCGTAGGCGACGGAGCCTTGGCCGTAGGAGAAGGCTCCGGACTGGGGGTGTCGTCCGCTGTGCATCCGGCAACTGCCAGCAGCACCGCTGTCAGGGCCCCGGCCGCCGCACGCCTCACTGACTCGTCTGCCAGTACTTGAACCCGACGTGGTTGTTCATCACCTTCGCCGGACCGCTGCTGCGCTGGGACTTCTTACAGTTCGGCAGTTCGTAGTACCGCTCCCACCGGGCTGTGTGACCCCAGGAGCCGTACTGGACGTTGCCGTACTTGCCCTTGCTGATATTGCGGCGGTACTGGTGCTCGGACCCCCAGCTGGCCGTCTTCGTCGACCCGTAGTCCACTTCCTGCTTCGCTTCTGCTATCAGGTAGCTCACTGAGATGCTGGATGTGCCGCTCAGCGTCGAATCACGCGACCCCGCCTTGACCCGTGTCACCACGATGGTGCCGCCCGGTCCGTCCTTGTAGATCGGTCCCTTGCCGTGGTGCTTTGCCTTGTAGCCGTAGATGTTCTTCTTCCAGCCGCCGCCGCAGATGCCTTCCTCGCCCTGCGGGGTTGGGTTGCCGTCGGCCGCGTACGCGGTCGCGGGCAGTACCCCTGCGATGATCACTGATGCCACACCGATCGATGCTGCGGCGGTTCTCATGCGTCCCATGGTCCCCCCTCGATTCATGGCCAACGCTCCACACCGGTTAGTCAGTCCGGCGCTCGGGCCACCAAGCATCAAACACTTCGGACGATCATGGAGGGCGGCGTTCCGCAACGGCATGGCGTGTTCTCGCTACCCGGACCCCAGCGGGACGGGTGGGTGACCTTGGGCTTTGCAGGGACGGCGGTGACCGGGCCGAGCTTCCCATGCGGGTCGGTATGGCCGGTTCCCGTTGCCTGTCCGAGCCTGCGCGAGCGTCTGCGAAATGTGGGCCGGGGCGGAGCGGTTGCCCCGCAGGCAACGGCGGCGCCTCACGGCGCGATCCCGGCCGCATTTTCAGGACCCGAGACAGCTTCTGAGGGCATCGTAGGTGACGCCCGTCAGGCGCTCGCTGGCTGCCCACAGGCGTTCGCCCGCGACGTCGTTCCGCGTCCAGGGAGCCCGCCAGGACTTTGCGGGCGTGCCTCGCCAGCCCTGGAGCCTCGGTCCGGTGAAGGAGTCCGGGCGTACGCGGGGTGCGGTGGCCGCGTACAGGGTGGGTAGGGCGCCCGCGTCGGGGGACTGGGCGATGAGCTGGTTGGCGAGCCGCATGCCGCGCTCCCACAACCGGCGGCCCTCCAGCCGGGGCCCGGCCGTCTGGAGGTTGGTGCTCGCGTAGCCGGGGTGCGCGGCGGCCGCGACGACGTCCGAGCCCGCCGCCTTGAGGCCGCGCGCCAGCTCGTGGATGAACAGCAGGTTGGCAGTCTTGGAGCGGGCGTACGCGATCCAGCGGCCGTATGTGCGCTCGCTGTTGAGGTCGCGGATGTCGATGTTCGACAGGGTGTGCATCGCGCTGGATACGCTGATCACGCGGGCGCCTGGCGTGGCCATCAACTGGGGGAGCAGCAGGCCGGTGAGGGCGAAATGCCCCAGGTGGTTGACGCCGAACTGCCTCTCGAAGCCGTCCGCCGTCGTGCCGTACGGCAGGGCCATGACGCCCGCGTTGTTGATCAGCAAATCCAGCCGCCCCTCGTCTCCGTACACGGACGCGAACTTCCGTACGGAGGAGAGGTCTCCGAGGTCCAGGGGGACGAACTCTACGTCTGCCTCCGGGATTTCGGAGCGGAGGCGGTGTTGGGCTCCCTTGCCGCGGGTCTCGCTGCGGCATGCCAGGAGTACCCGGGCGCCATGACGGGCCAGTTCGCGGGCGGTGACGTAGCCGATGCCGCTGTTGGCGCCGGTGACCACCGCCGTACGGCCGCGCTGGTCGGGGATGTCGCTCGCGTTCCAGCCCGTCATGGGGAGCTCCTCTGGAGAGGCTTCAGGCTTCAGGCTTCGGACTTTGGGCTTCCGTGGGTGGCGCTTTGATTAACTCAGCGTACGACTGGCCGGGCGTGGCGTCAGGCAGCGCTACCCCCGTCGATCACCAGGTCCGTTCCGACGGCGGACGCGGCGTCCGGGGAGGCCAGGTACAGCACCGCCGCGGCGATCTCGTCGGCCCCCGCGATCCGCCCCAGCGGGTTCTGGCTCTTGATCCGCTCGGCGCGCTCGTCCTTCGTCTCGCCGGGCAGCAGTGACATCGGGCCGTCGGCGGCTCCGGGGCTCACCGCGTTGATCCGCACACCGTCCCCGATGTGGTCGAGGGCGGCGGCGCGGGTCAGCGCCGAGACGGCGGCCTTGGAGGTGATGTACGCGGCGGCGTTCGGGATGCGCTGGTGGGCGCCCAGGTTGGAGGAGATGTTGACGATGGTGCCGCCGCCGTTGGCCTTCATCTCGGCGATCTCGTACTTCATGGCCAGCCAGACACCCGTCACGTTCGTACGCAGGACCGTGTCCCAGTCCTCCTCGCTGACCTCGGCGACCGGCACCGCGCCACGCAGTACTCCGGCGTTGTTGACGGCCACGTCGAGGGAGCCGAACCGTGCGGTGGTCTCCTGGATGAGGGTTCGTACGTCGCTGGCGCGGGTGACGTCGGCGGGGATGACGGCCGCCTTGCCGCCCACCCGCTCGATCAGGGCGGCGGTCTCGTCGAGCGGGGCCACGGTGCGGCCCGCGACGACGACGTTGGCGCCTTCGGCGGCGAAGGCGAGGGCGATGGCCCGGCCGAGGCCGGTGCCGCCACCGGTGACGAGGGCGGTCTTGCCGGAGAAGCGGTTGCGGGTCATGAGTAACTCCTTGTTAGTGAAGTGCGGTGAAGTGAGGTGACGTGGTGTTCGTGTGTGGTGGGGGAGCGGGTTGTCAGCGCCGGGCGCCCAGGCGCGAGGTCGTCGTCAGCGCGCCGAGCACGGCGAACAGCGTCGCGGCCGCCGCGATGCTCGCCGCGGAGCCGCCCAGTGCGATCAGCGCCGCGAACAACACGGTCGCGCCGCTCTCCATCGCGGTGTTGAACACACCGCCCGCGAGCCCCGCGTCCGCTGGCGCGACCTCCGCGGTGGCGAGCACGGCGGACCCCGCGAAGGCCAGCGCGCCCCCGACGGCCAGCAGCACCAGACCGGGCAACAGGCCGTACAGGTAAGGGTGTTGGGGAGCGAACCCGGTCGCCGCGAGCAGGGCCAGCCCGGTCGCCCCGGTGAAGAGCCCGCCACCGGTCACCGCCGCCGCGCCATAGCGCCCGATCAGCGGACTCGCCGCCCGCCCCGACGCGATCAGCGCGAGCGCGTACGGCACGAACGCGCCCGACGTCTCCAGCGCCGACCAGCCGCGCCCGTCCTGCCCGTCCTGTAGATGCAGCGAGAACAGGACGAAGGAGCTGGCGGTGCCCGCCGCCGTGACGGCGGTGGCGGCGAGGCCGAGCGGGCGCTGCCCCACGCGGATGAAGCCGGGCGGCAACAGGGGGTCGCCCGCCCGCCGTTCGACGCCGAGGAAGGCGGCGATCAGTACGGTCCCGACCGTCAGCGGAACCCACACCCTGGGCGAGGTCCAGCCGAACGCGTCGGTCGCCACCAGCCCGTAACTGGCCGCGATGATCCCCGCGGTGGCGAGCGCGGCCCCGCGCAGGTCCAGGTTCCGCCCGCCGCCGGGCGCGGTCGTCGGCAGCAGCCGGGGCGCGAGTGCCAGCGCCAGCGCCGCCACCACGATCGGCACCACGAAAGCAAGCCGCCATGACCACAGCGCCGAGATCACCCCGGCGACCAGATTGCCCGCCGTGGCGCCGAGTACGGACAGTCCGCCCCAGGTCGCCATGGCCTTTCCGTACGCGGCGGGCGCGGGGAAGACGGTACGCAGAACGGCCATCGCACCAGGCGCGACCAGGGCGGCGCCCACCCCCTGAGCGAAGCGCGCGCCGAGCAGCGCGTCGAAGGACGGGGCCAGTGGCGCGGCGGCCGAGGCGGCGCCGAAGAGCGACAGCCCCACGGCCAGCGCCCGCCGCCCGCCGTACCGGTCGGCGATCCGCCCGCCGAGCAGCAGCAGTCCGGCGAAGGTCAGCCCGTAGGCGGCGCTGAGCAGGATCAAGTCGCCCCGGTCGAGCCCGAATTCGCGCCCGATGTGCGGCAGTGGCACGGCCAGTGCGGCGAGCGTGTAGATCAGGGTGACCTGCACGCTCGCCAGCAGTGCGAACGCCGGGCCGGACGGCGGCCGAGGCGTGCGGGTATCGGGCGGTGGCGGCGCCTCTTGGGTGGTGGTCACAATCCCCCTCTTTCTTGACCGTTCATTCCATTATTTGGGCGTAAGAAGGCGCGGTGGCGCGACTTCACGTCGCCGCGCCTCCGAGTCAGTGGTCTGTCAGTCCAGCAGCGCCAAAGCCTGCTCCGCGGCGTCCCGCACCCGAGCCGGGTCCCCCGACGCCTTGCCGACCACCCGTATCCCCTGGAGTAGCACCAGCAGCATCCGGGCCAGGCTCAGCGGGTCCCGGCCCGCGGGCAGTTCGCCCTGAGCTTGAGCCCGTACGAGCGCGGAGTGCAGTGGGGTCTCGAGGTGCTCCCAGCTGAGCTCGACGCGGCGGGTCGCCGCGGGGTCGTGCGGGGCGAGCTCGGCCGCGGTGTTGGTGATGAGGCAGCCGTGCTGGCGTACGTCTTCGGTGGCGGCCTCGGACGCGAACTGGCGCACCAGCGTGCGGACCGCGGGCAGGATCGGTCCCGGCTGGGAGAGTGCGTCCAGCAGGACCGGGTCGCGGGTCTCCGTGTAGCGGTCCATGGCCTTCAGGTACAGCTCGTGTTTGTTGCCGAAGGTCGCGTACAGGCTGGCGCGACCGATGCCGAGGTGCGCCACGAGATCCGCCATCGACGTCGCCTCGTATCCGCGCCGCCAGAACAGCTCGAGGGCTGACTGTAGCGCGGCGTCCGGATCGAACTCCTTGGTCCTGGCCATGGTGGCAACTCTAGGTCTATCGAGAACGATCGGTCAAGAATTATCGGTCAAGAACGTTCTCCCGGCCCCCTGGGGTCCGCTGCGAACCTCTGAAGACGCTCAAGTCACCAGCGATTCATGGACGGCACACCTAAATCCTCCATAGTGTCGCGATCATGCCTGACATATCGCTGACCATGGTCGTGGTCCTGTGCCTCGCTGCTCTCGCGGCCGGATGGATCGATGCCGTGGTGGGCGGTGGCGGACTGCTGCTGCTTCCGGCGCTGCTGCTCGGGCTGCCAGCGGGCACCCAACCGGCGTATGCCCTCGGTACGAACAAGGCGGTGGCGATCGTCGGCACCACGGGCGCGGCGGTGACCTTCGTCCGGAAGGCGCCCGTGGAGGTGGGGACCGCGGTGCGGATCGGGCTCGCGGCGCTTGGCGGGTCGATGGTCGGCGCGTTCTTCGCCGGGGGAATCAGCCAGAGCGTACTGCGTCCCATGATCATGGTGGTGCTGCTCGGGGTGCTCGCCTTCGTGATGCTGAAGCCGTCCTTCGGCTCCGCTGGCTCCGCGGCCGTCGCCGGGCCGCCCACCCGGCAGCGGGTGATCGCCGCGATCGTGCTGGCGGGGCTGGGGATCGGCTTCTACGACGGGCTCTTCGGGCCCGGCACCGGCACCTTCCTGGTGCTGGCGCTGTCCGCCATCCTGCATATGGACCTGGTGCACGCCTCGGCCACCGCCAAGATCGTCAACGTGTGCACCAATCTGGGCGCCCTCGCGATGTTCGCCTACCAGGGCACGGTGTACTGGCAACTCGCGGCCCTGATGGCGGCGTTCAACCTGGTGGGTGGCATGACCGGGGCGCGGATGGCGCTGAAGCGGGGGAGTGGGTTCGTGCGCGGGGTGCTGGTGGTGGTCGTCGTCTCGCTGGTGGCGAAGCTGGCGTACGAGCAGTGGGTGGGGTGAGCGTCCTCGGCGGGTGCCGGTGTCGCGCTCGGCGGGTGCCGGTGTCGCGCTCTGTGGGTCCCGGTGACGTGCTCGGCGGGTGCCGGTGCCGTGTTCAGCGGGTGCCCGTGAGGTGGGCGAAGACGACCACGTTGCCCAGGTAGCCGGTCTCCTTGGAGTAGCCGCCACCGCAGGTGATGACCCGCAGTTCGGGGCGGTCCGTGGCGCCGTACACCTTCTCGTCCGGGAAGGCGTGGCTGTCGTACACCTCGACGGCGTCCACGGTGAACACCGCGGTCCTGCCGTCCTCGCGGGCCACCTCGATGGTGTGCCCCTTCTGCACCGCGCCCAGCGAGTAGAAGACCGCGGGGCCGTCCGCGTTGTCGACGTGCCCGGCGACGATGGCGGTGCCGCGTTCGCCCGGCGCGGTGCCCGCCTCGTACCACCCGGCGAGCGTGGGGCGGTCAGCGGGCGGCGCGTTCAGGCCGCCTTCGGCGTTGAGGGCGAGGCCCATCAGCGGGGCGTCGATCCGCAGGGCGGGGATGCGTATCCGGGTGGGCGGGGACGCGGCCAGCGCGGGGGCGGCGACCAGGTCGGCGGCCCTGCTCGCGGGGCGGTCGGCGGCCTGGGCGGCGGAGGGCTGCGGGGGCGGGCGGGTGTCGGCGCCGTTCTGGAGCAGCCAGACGCCCGAGCACAGAGCGGCGACGCTGACTGCTCCTATGGTCGCGCTGATGGCTTTCCTTCGGGCGCTACGTGACGACGTTCCGGGCGGCTGCTCGTACAACTGGTCGTGCGGCTCGTCGTGCGGCTGCTCGCGCGGCTCGTACGGCTGCTCGTACGGCTCGTCGTGTGGTGTCCGGTGCGCAGGGTGCATGAGGGGTCCCCTCGAGTGTGACGCCCGTGCCCCGGTCCCCCTTCGAGCCGCGTGCGGCCGCAGACTCGAAGGGGGCGGGCTGGCGGTACCGGTGGACGGACAGCGGAGGATGTCCGGTCAGATCCCGTCGCCTCTCGCGCGGCGATGCAGGAGCCAGGTACCGCCCGCGGCGGCGACGGCCAGCGCCGCCACGCCCGCCGCGGTCTTCACCGGGTCGGGGCCGAGTGCGCCACCGACCCCCGTCTTCACATGCCCCTTCGGGGTCACCTGCGCCGGGGCGGTGAGGGTGACGACCAGGTCGCCTGACACCTCCCTGCCCGTGACGCACTTCGCGCGGATCGCGTACGTGCCGGGCGTCGCGGAGGTCGGGATCTTGAACTGTCCGACCGCGTCCTCCTGGTGCGTGCTCGGCGCCAGCTTGAACGCGCCCGCGCCGACCGCGCTCGCGTCCCCCGCTGCTGTGCCGCCCGCGCCGCAGGCGGTGGTGTTAGCCGTCACCTCGGTGCCGGGTGTCGCACGCGGCGGATCGATCTCCAAGGCGGCCGGGTCCGCCGCCAGGGCGGGCGTGGCGCACAGGCAGGCCGCGGCGGCGGCGAGCGCGGTACCGGTCAGCAGGCGGGTGGCGGTGCCCATGTGTTCCTTCCGCGGGTACGGCCCGCGGCACCCCCATGTGCCGCTGCGTCGGTCGCGCCCTTGCTACCGAGGTAACTGCGTCCGGCGGCGCCACGCCTGTCGATGAGGCGTCAGAAACCTGGCGAACGGGCGGTCCCTGACGCACCGGTGGCAACGTCGCAGCAGGTCACCGGCGTGTCGACGGAAAGAACCCGAAGCCTGGCTGCTACGGCTGTGAACGGGTGACCGTCGGGGCGTGGCCGACGGGGCTGAGCTCAGTCCTCGATCAGGCGGCGCGGGCCCGGCCCGTGGCTCGCGAGTTCGTCGTACGGGTTGGACAGCGCGCAGCGGTCCAGCGAGAGGCAGCCGCAGCCGATGCAGTCGGTGAGGTTGTCGCGCAGCCGCTGCAAGGTGCGGATACGGGTGTCGAGGTCCGCGCGCCAGCACGCGGAGATCCGCGCCCAGTCCTCGCGGGTCGGGGTGCGGTCGTCCGGCAGCAGCCCCAGTACCTCGCGGATCGTGGCCAGCGGAATGCCGAGCCGCTGCGAGGTACGGATGAACGCGACCCGGCGCAGTGTCTCCCGGCTGTAGCGGCGCTGGTTGCCCGTGGTGCGACGGCTGGTGATGAGGCCTTCGCGCTCGTAGAAACGCAGCGCTGAGGCCGCGACGCCGCTGCGCTCGGCCAGCTCCCCGACGGTGATTTCCCGGCTCCCGGATGTGAGGTGCGTCATGCGCGCCATTCTAGCTTGACTTAAACCAAAGTTTAAGTTTCACCCTGAAGGCATGACAACAACCGCTGAGCACACCACCGTTGCCCCCGCCGACTCCACTGCCGACCTCGCCGCCGACTCCACCGCCGACGCCCCGCTGCGGGTGGCCGTGATCATCGGCTCCAACCGCGAAGGCCGCTTCGGGCCGGTGATCGCCGACTGGTTCCTCTCCCGGGTCCGCGCGCACGCGGACTTCGAGGTGGACCTCGTCGACGTGGCCGAGGCCGAGCTGCCCACCTCCTTCCGCCAGACACCCGACGCGGAGTCCGCGCTCGCCACGATCACCCCGAAGCTGGCCGCCGCCGACGCCTTCGTCGTCCTCACCCCCGAGTTCAACCACTCCTTCCCGGCGTCGCTGAAGAACCTCGTCGACTGGCACTACGGCGAGTGGCAGGCCAAACCCGTTGCCTTCGTCTCCTACGGCGGGATGTCCGGGGGGCTGCGCGCGGTGGAGCAGCTGCGACAGGTCTTCGCCGAACTGCACGCCGTCACGGTCCGGGACACGGTCTCCTTCCACAACGCGGGCGCGCACTTCGACGACAGCGGCAGGCACCGGGACCCGGCCCAGGCCGACGCGGCCGCCAAGACGATGCTCGACCAGCTCCACTGGTGGGCGCGTGCCCTGCGCGACGCGAAGGCGGTCCACCCGTACGGGGCGTAGCCCGAGCCCTGCCGAGTTCCGCTGTCCCGCCGCGTCCTGCCCGCACGGTCACGATGGCCGGGGATCGACCGCCACAATCAAAGCGGTGGACCCCGGCCACCCGGCCGCGGGACGACCGCTGAGAGGACTGGAGGACTGGCTGTGCAGACAGCGCTCACCGTACTGACGGTGCTGACGACAACGGACGCCGCGGACAAGGCGGAAGCGCTCGCCCGCGGGGCGGTGGACGCGCGGCTCGCCGCCTGTGCCCAGATCTCCGGCCCGGTCACCTCCGTCTACCGCTGGAACGGGGACATCGAGACCGACCAGGAGTGGCAGGTGCTCCTCAAGACGACGGCGGAGCGGTACCCCGAGCTGGAGGAGTGGATCACCGCGGCCCACGACTACGAGACCCCGGAGATCATCGCCACGCCTGTCCTGCGCGGCAGCGCCGCCTACCTGGAGTGGGTGGCCCAGGAGACCGCCCGGTGACACCGCTGCCCTTCTTCGTCTACGGCACCTTGCGCACCGGCGCCCGCAACCACCACGCGCTCCTCCTGCACGAGCGGCTAGCGGCTACCGAGCCGGGACAGCTGCCGGACACGGTGCTCTTCGAGGGCCCCGGCTATCCGTACGCCGTAGAGGAGCCCGGGTGCGGCGGAGTGGTGCGTGGCGAACTGCTCACCGCGCTGCCCGCCGTGTACCCCGCCCTCCTCCAGGACCTCGACCGCTTGGAGCACCACGTCCCCGGCGACCCCCGCAGCCTCTATGACCGGGTGGCCAGAGACGTGACCCGGCTGCCCGACGGGACGGCGGTACGGGCCTGGGTCTACCTCGCGTCCGCCCGCGTGGCCCGCCACCTGCGGGCCACCGGAACCCCGATCCCCAGCGGCGACTGGCTCGCCCACCACCCGGGCGGGTAACCCGGGCGGGTAAATCCGCCACGACCGCCGCCACGCCCCACGCACAGCACCCGTCACCCCCGCGCAACGACGCGGCAACCTCCGCACGCCAGGCTTGCCCTATGACGGAGTCGAACGTTCACCGCGCGCACCGCGACCGGCTCGACCACCGCGAGCCACCCACCATCGACGCCACCCACGCGACCCACGCGACCGAAGCCACCGACGGCACCCTCGACACCACGGCCCAGCTCCTGACCCGGATCACGGCCCAGCTCGGCAGCCAGCTCGGCCGAGTCTCACTCAGCGCCCACCGCCACCCCTAGTACCTGTCCGCGTCCGGCCGCCCCGGCCGTCTAGTGTCAGTGCATGGAAGGTACGCACGACACCACCACCGACAAGCCCGACCTGTCCTACGACGACGCGGCCGTCGAGCGCTGGGCCGCCGAGCCCGACAAACGCCCGGGCCGCACCGCCTTCCAGCGCGACCGCGCACGGGTGCTGCACTCCGCCGCGCTCCGCCGCCTGGCGGGCAAGACCCAGGTCGTCACCCCCGGCACCCCTTCCCAAGCTCCCGGCCTCGCCCGAGCGGGGGAGACCCCACTCCCCGCCTGGGACGCCAGCCCCCGCACCCGGCTGACGCACTCCCTGGAGTGCGCCCAGGTGGGCCGCGAGCTGGGCGCCGCGCTGGGCTGCGACCCGGACCTGGTGGAGGCGGCCTGCCTGTCGCATGACATGGGCCACCCACCCTTCGGGCACAACGGCGAGCAGGCACTCAACGAGTTCGCCGAGGACTGCGGCGGCTTCGAGGGCAACGCCCAGTCGCTGCGGCTGCTCACCCGGATCGAACCCAAGCGCTTCGCCCGCTCCCCGGACACCGGCGAACCCGTCAGCGTCGGCCTCAACCTCACCCGCGCGGCCCTGGACGCCGCCACCAAGTACCCCTGGCCGCGCGGCGACCACCCCACCCAGCCAAAATCAGCCAAGTTCGGCGTGTACGAGGACGACCTGCCGGTCTTCGGCTGGGTCCGCGCAGGCGCCCCCGACGGCCGCACCTGCTTCGAGGCCCAGGTGATGGACTGGTCCGACGACGTCGCGTACTCCGTACACGACGTCGAGGACGGCCTGCACGCGGGCCATCTCGACCCAGGCGCCCTGCGCGCCGACGCCGAGCGCCGCGAGGTCTTCGCCGTGGCCATCGGACGGTACGTACCCGACGACACCGACCCCGCCGAACTGGCAGAGGCCCTGGACCGCCTCCTGGAACAGGAGTGGTGGCCGCACGGCTACGACGGGTCCGCCGTCGCCCAGGCACGCCTGAAGGACGCCACCAGTCAGCTGATCGGCCGATTCTGCCTGGCCGCCGAGGCCGCCACCCGCGCCGCCTTCGGCACCGGCCGCCTCACGCGGTACGCCGCCGAGCTCGTCGTACCGCACGAGACCCGCCTGGAGTGCGCCGTACTGAAGGCCGTCGCCGACCGCTATGTGATGCAGCGCGACGAACAGGAGCGGCTCCGCGCCGACCAGCGCGTCGTGATCGCCGAACTCGCCGCGGCCCTGACCGCCCGCGCCCCGCAGGGCCTGGACCCGCAGTTCCGTGCGCTGTTCGACGCGGCCCCCGACGACCGGGCACGCAAGCGGGTGATCGTCGATCAGCTCGCCGCGCTCACCGACGCGTCCGCGCGCTCCCTGCACGCCCAGTTCACTGGGACGCACCTGTGAATCCCGCACGGCGATGTCAGAGCCTCATGATGTGATCGAGTCAGGAACAGATCCTGCCTCTTCCCGTGGCACGCCGTGTGCGGGACGCTCACATGGGTAAAAAGCGGCAGGGCGTAAGGAGGCACCAGTGGTCGACGCGGATCAGACATACGTCATCGTCGGAGGCGGTCTCGCCGGAGCGAAGGCGGCCGAAACCCTGCGCGCCGAGGGATTCACCGGCCGGGTGATACTCATCTGCGACGAGCGCGACCACCCCTACGAACGCCCGCCGCTGTCCAAGGGCTACCTCCTGGGCAAGGAGGAGCGCGACAGCGTCTTCGTGCACGAACCAGCCTGGTACGCGCGCGCGGACGTCGAACTGCACCTCGGCCAGCCCGCCGTCGCCATCGACCGGGAGGCCAAGGCGGTGCGCCTCGGCGACGGCACCGCGGTCCGCTACGACAAGCTGCTGCTCGCCACCGGCGCCGAGCCCCGCCGCCTGGACATCCCCGGCACGGAACTGGCCGGGGTGCACCACCTGCGCCGCCTCGCGCACGCCGAGCGGCTGCGCGGCGTTCTCACCTCACTGGGCCGGGACAACGGCCATCTGCTCATCGCCGGAGCGGGCTGGATCGGCCTGGAGGTCGCCGCGGCGGCGCGGGAGTACGGCGCCGAGGTCACTGTCGTCGAGCCGGAGCCCACCCCGCTGCACGCCGTCGTCGGCCCCGAGGTGGGCCGCCTCTTCACCGATCTGCACCAGGACCACGGCGTCCGCTTCCACTTCGGCGCCAGGCTCACCGAGATCACCGGCCAGGACGGCATGGTGCTGGCCGCCCGCACGGACGACGGCGACGAGCACCCGGCGCACGCCGTACTCGCCGCGATCGGCGCCGCCCCGCGCACGGGACTCGCCGAGGCCGCGGGCCTGACTCTGGCCGACCGGACACACGGCGGCGGCATCGCGGTCGACGCCGCGCTCAGGACCAGCGACCCGGACATCTTCGCGGCGGGCGACGTGGCCGCCGCCCAGCACCCGCTCTACGACCACCCGCTCCGCGTCGAGCACTGGGCCAACGCGCTGAACAGCGGCCCCGCCGCGGCGCGCGCGATGCTGGGCCAGGAGGTGTCGTACGACCGTGTGCCGTACTTCTTCTCCGACCAGTACGACGTCGGGCTCGAGTTCTCCGGCTGGGCGCCCCCGGGCTCGTACGACCAGGTGCTCATCCGGGGCGACCTCGGAAAGCGCGAGTTCATCGCTTTCTGGTTGGCAGGGGGCCGGGTGCTGGCCGGGATGAACGTCAACGTGTGGGACGTCACGACCCCCATCCAACAGCTCATCCGCAGCGGCACCCGCCCAGCCCCCGAGCGCCTGGCCGACCCCTCCGTCCCCCTCACCTCCCTCATCGAATGAGTATCAGCGCGCCACCGTAGACTTACCGCGTGGCTGGCAGGATCAATGACGAGGACGTGAAGGCGGTACGGGACGCGGTCCCGATCGACGCCGTGGTGTCCGAGTACCTCCAGCTGCGTAACGCCGGCGGCGGCAACCTCAAGGGCCTGTGCCCCTTTCATGACGAGAAGTCCCCCTCCTTCCAGGTCAGCCCCAGCAAGGGGCTCTTCCACTGCTTCGGCTGCCAGGAGGGCGGCGACACGATCGCCTTCGTGATGAAGATCGATCACCTCTCGTTCTCGGAGACGGTCGAGCGCCTGGCCGCAACGGCGGGCATCACGCTGCGGTACGAGGAGGGCGGCTACAACCCCGCCCACCAGCGCGGCGAACGCATCCGCCTGATCGAGGCCCACAAGATCGCCACACAGTTCTACATCGACCAGCTGGACGGCCCCGAGGCGGAGATCGGCCGCAAGTTCCTGGCCGAGCGCGGCTTCGACCAGGCGGCCGCCACCCACTTCGGCGTCGGCTACAGCCCGGCGGGCTGGGACCATCTCACCCGCTTCCTGCGCGGCAAGGGCTTCACCGACAAGGAACTGGTGCTCTCCGGGATCTCCCAGGAGGGCAGACGCGGCCCGATCGACCGCTTCCGCGGCCGCCTGATGTGGCCCATCAGGGACATCTCGGGCGAGGTCGTCGGTTTCGGCGCGCGCAAGCTGCGCGACGACGACAACGGCCCGAAATACCTCAACACCCCCGAGACCGCGATCTACAAGAAGTCCCAGGTTCTCTACGGCATCGACCTGGCCAAGAAGGAGATCGCCAAGACCAGCCGCGCCGTGGTCGTCGAGGGCTACACGGACGTGATGGCCTGCCATCTCGCCGGGGTCACCACCGCCATCGCCACCTGCGGCACCGCCTTCGGCGGCGACCACATCAAGATCCTTCGCCGCCTGCTCATGGACCACGCGACGGCCGAAGTGATCTTCACCTTCGACGGTGACGCGGCCGGACAGAAGGCCGCCCTGCGCGCCTTTGAGGACGACCAGAAGTTCGCCGCCGAGACCTCGATCGCGATCACCCCGGGCGGCATGGACCCCTGCGACCTGCGCCTCGCCGAAGGCGACGGCGCGGTGAGCGGCCTGGTCGAGTCCCGTACGCCGCTCTTCGAGTTCGCCATCCGGCAGATCGTGAAGCGGCACAACCTCGACACCCCGGCCGGGCGGGCCGCCGCGCTGGACGAGGCCGCGCCGATCGTCGCGCACATCAAGAACGTCGCCATCCAGCACGAGTCCGCCGTACAGCTCGCCGGAATGCTCGGCATCCTGGACACCCAGTTCGTGGTCAAGCGGGTCGGCCAGCTGGCTCGTTGGGCACGCGACCGCGGCGGCCGGGGTCCCGCCCAGCCCACGCACCGCGGCCCCCAGCCCACGTACACCGAAGCCCCGAGCCCGCCCGGCGGCCCCGCGCTCAATCTGCGCAGCCCCGCCCACCGCACCGAGCGCGAGCTGCTCAAACTGGCCCTGCAGCGCCCCGACCTGGTCTCCCCGGCCTTCGACGCGTACGGCGCCGACGAGTTCACCGCGCCGCCCTACGCCGCAGTACGCCAGGCCATCGAGCAGGCGGGCGGCGCCGAGCAGGGCGTCCAGGACGCCCCCGGCTACCTGGCCCAGGTCCGCGAGACCGCGCCGAACGACACCGTACGCGCCATGGTCACCGAGCTCGCCGTCGAGGCGATCATGCACAAGAAGGTCGACGAGGTGTACGCGGGCGAGCAGTTGGTCCGCGTCCGGCTGCGCGCCGTCGACCGCCGTATCCAGGATCTGCACGGCGCGCTGGCCCGCCTCGGCGCGAGCGCCGACCCCGGACAACTGGCCGCGGCACAGAACGAGTTGTGGGTCCTCCAGCAGTACGGCCAGGCGCTACGGGTCCAGGGCGCGGCCGCGCTCTGAGCGCGACCACGCGCTCCCACACCACCCGTTAGAGGTGTTTCGAGTGTGGGTAACCAGGCGGTAACGGGCCGGACTCAAAAAGTCACCGCACGCCCCTCGTGGCGGAGATGTGTCGTACTCCACACTGGGTGCGGTGCCTGAGTCCTCGGAGCGCGGCCGGCCCACCGGACGTGGGCTCGACAACCCCGCGGATCCGCTCATCGATTACGGGACGGACGGCGGCCTGGCCGCTTTCCCCGTTCCGCTGCCGCACGCCCCCGAACCGGCAGCGATCACCCTGGAGGTCGCCCCCGTGCAGACCCAGACCCAGCCGCAGACCGACCCGCGCGCGCTGCTCAAGACCCATGGCGAACCCGCCGAATCGGCCGACTCCCCGGGCACCGGCGCGGACGTCATCACCGCCGTCCCGCCACAGAGCCGGGCGACCCACCACCCCGAACGTCACTCCGACGCGGACCCGGACCGGCCAACGTCCCCTGAGTCAACGCCCCCCGAGTCAGCGGAAGTCGCCGAGCTAGCCGCGCCCGTCGCAGCCCCCGAGCCAGCCGAGCTAGCCGTGCCCGCCGACCTCCCCGAGGCCCCGGAACCGCCCGAGCCCCGAGTCCGCCCCGACACCTCGGGCCCCTCAGCGGACCTCTTCCGCCAGTACCTGCGCGAGATCGGCAGGATTCCGCTGCTCACCGCCGCCGAGGAGGTCGAGCTGGCCCGCCGCGTCGAGGCCGGTCTCTTCGCCGAGGAGAAGCTGGCGAGGCTCGCGGGCGCCTCCGACCTCGACTCCCAACTCGCCCTGGACCTCGACAAACTGGTCGTCATGGGCCGGATGGCCAAGCGCCGCCTGATCGAGGCGAACCTGCGCCTGGTCGTCTCCGTCGCCAAGCGGTACGTAGGCCGCGGACTGACCATGCTCGACCTGGTCCAGGAGGGCAACCTCGGCCTGATCAGGGCGGTGGAGAAGTTCGACTACGCCCGCGGCTACAAGTTCTCCACCTACGCGACCTGGTGGATCCGCCAGGCCATGTCCCGCGCGCTCGCCGACCAGGCCCGCACCATCCGGGTCCCGGTCCATGTCGTCGAGCTGATCAACCGCGTGGTCCGGGTCCAGCGCCGCATGCTCCAGGAACGCGGCTACGAACCCACCCCCGAGGAGGTGGCCGCCCACCTCGACCTGCCGCCCGCACGTGTCAGCGAGGTGCTGCGCCTCGCCCAGGAGCCGGTCTCCCTGCACGCCCCGGTCGGCGAAGAGGACGACGTCGCGCTCGGCGACCTCATCGAGGACGGCGATGCCGCGTCCCCCGTGGAGTCCGCCGCCTTCCTCCTCCTGCGCGAGCACCTGGAAGCGGTCCTCTCCACCCTCGGCGAACGCGAACGCAAGGTCGTCCAGCTCCGCTACGGCCTGGCGGACGGCCGCCCCCGCACCCTGGAGGAGATCGGCCGTATCTTCGGCGTCACCCGCGAACGCATCCGCCAGATCGAGTCGAAAACCCTCAACAAGCTCCGCGACCACGCCTTCGCCGACCAGCTACGCGGCTACCTGGACTGACGCCAACCCCCCAGACGCCGCTCAGGCCTTAGTCGACCTCGGCCACCGCCTCCGCGAACTGCGCCTTGTACAGGCGGGCATACGCGCCGCCCGCCTCCAGCAGCGCCTGGTGGGTGCCCTGTTCCACGATCGAGCCCTCCTCCATCACCAGGATGATGTCCGCGTCCCGGATCGTGGAGAGCCGGTGCGCGATCACGAACGACGTGCGCCCGTGGGACAGCCGCGCCATGGCCTGCTGGATCAGCACCTCGGTACGGGTGTCGACGGAGCTGGTGGCCTCGTCCAGGACCAGGATCACCGGATCGGAGAGGAACGCCCGCGCGATGGTGATCAGCTGCTTCTCCCCGGCGCTGACCCCCGTCCCGTCGTCGTCGATCACGGTGTCGTAGCCGTCCGGCAGCGTACGGATGAACCGGTCCGCGTGCGCGGCCCGCGCCGCTTCCTCGATGTCCGCGCGGGTGACGCCCTCCCGTCGCCCGCCACCGCCCTTGCCCGAGGCGCTTCGCGCCGCCCCTCCTCCTGCCGCCCCGTACGCGATGTTCTCCGCGATCGTGCCGCCGAACAGCCAGGTGTCCTGGAGCACCATCCCGATCCTGGAGCGGAGTGCGTCCCGCGACATGGTGGCGATGTCCACGTCGTCCAGGCGGATCCGGCCGTCCGTCACGTCGTAGAACCGCATCAGCAGATTGACCAGCGTGGTCTTGCCCGCGCCGGTCGGGCCGACGATCGCGACCGTGTGGCCGGGTTCGACGGACAGCGACAGGTCCTCGATCAGCGGCTTCTCGGCGTCGTAGCGGAAGGCCACCCGCTCCAGCGCGACCTTGCCCCGGTCCACCGAGGGCAGCGCGCCCGGCACCGGGTCCGCGTCCTGTTCCTCCGCGTCCAGGATCTCGAAGATCCGCTCGGCGGACGCGACACCCGACTGCACCAGGTTCGCCATCGAGGCGACCTGCGTCAGCGGCATCGAGAACTGCCGCGAGTACTGGATGAAGGCCTGCACATCACCGATGGTCAGCGAACCCGACGCGACGCGCAGCCCGCCCACCACGGCCACCAGCACATAGTTCAGGTTCGAGATGAAGAACATCAGCGGCTGCATCATCCCGCTGTTGAACTGGGACCGGAAACTGGCCTGGTACAGCGCCTCGTTCTGCTCCGCGAAGGCCTTCGCCGACTCCTCCTGCCGTCCGAAGACCTTCACCAGCGAGTGCCCGGTGTACATCTCCTCGACGTGCGCGTTCAGCTCGCCGGTGGACCTCCACTGCTGGACGAAGTGCGGTTGCGACCGCTTGCCGACCCGGGTGGCCACCACGTACGACAGCGGCACGGTCACCAACGCCACCAGCGCGAGCAGCGGCGAGATCCAGAACATCATCACCAGTACGCCGATGATCGTCAGCACCGAGTTGACCAGCTGCCCCATCGTCTGCTGGAGCGTCTGACCGATGTTGTCGACGTCGTTGGTGGCGCGGCTGAGCACCTCGCCGCGCTGGCGCTGGTCGAAGTACGACAGCGGCAGCCGCGACAGCTTCGCCTGGATGTCCCTGCGGAGCCGGAACACGGTGCGGTTGATCGCCAGGTTGGACAGCCGTGTGGCGACCGCCATCAGCAGCCCGGCCACCAGGAAGACCCCGATCGCGAGCCCCAGCACCTGGCCCACAGCGGTGAAGTCGATGCCCTGGCCTGGCGTGAAGTCCATCCCGGAGAGCATGTCGGCGGCGCCGTCGTCACCGTCCTCGCGCATCTGGTCGAGCACCTGCTGGCGGGAGGCGTCATCCGGCATGTCCCGTCCGACGATCCCGGCGAACACCAGATCCGTCGCCTGGCCCAGGATCTTCGGCCCGACCACGGAGAACGCGACGCTGAGCACACCGGCCAGCAGCATCCCGTACATCGTGAACCGCTCCGGCCGGAACTGCGCGAGCAGCCGCTTCCCGGAGCCCTTGAAGTCCATCGAGCGCTCGTCGGGACCGCCGCCCGCCGTCATCCGCGCCGCCATCGGGCTGGACATCAGGCCGCCTCCGCTTCCGTCAGCTGGGAGAGCACGATCTCCCGGTAGGTCTCGTTGCCGTCCATCAGCTCGTGATGGCGCCCGCTGCCCACCACCCGGCCCTCGTCCAGGACCACGATCCGGTCGGCGTCCCGGATGGTGGAGACCCGCTGGGCCACGATCAGCACGGTCGCCTCGGCGGTCTCGCGGGCCAGGGCGGCCCGCAGCGCGGCGTCCGTCGCGTAGTCCAGCGCCGAGAAGGAGTCGTCGAAGAGGTAGATCCCGGGCCGCTGTACCAGGGTCCGGGCGATCGCCAGGCGCTGCCGCTGCCCGCCGGACACGTTCGTACCGCCCTGCGAGATCGGCGCGTCGAGGCCGCCCTCTAGCCGCTCCACGAACTCCAGGGCCTGCGCCACCTCCAGCGCCTTGAGCAGCTCCTCGTCCGTGGCGTCCGGATTGCCGTAGCGCAGATTGGTCGCCACTGTGCCGGAGAAGAGGTACGGCTTCTGCGGCACCAGGCCCACCGCCCTGGCCAGCGTGCCGGGATCGAGCTCGCGTACGTCGATACCGTCCACCAGGACCTGCCCCGACGTCGCGTCGATCAGCCGGGGCACCAGGTTGAGCAGGGTGGACTTGCCGCTGCCGGTGGAGCCGATCACCGCGGTCGTCTCACCGGGCCTGGCCACCACCTGTACGTCCCTGAGGACCGGCTCCTCGGCGCCCGGATAGCAGAACCCGGCGCAGCGGATCTCCAGATGGCCCTGCCGTCGCAGCTCCCGCACCGGCTCGCGCGGCGGAACGACGCTGGACGAGGTGTCCAGGACCTCTTCGATGCGTTCGGCGCAGACCTCGGCGCGCGGCACCATCATGAACATGAAGGTGGCCATCATCACGGACATCACGATCTGCATCAGATAGGCCAGGAACGCGGTCAGCGCGCCGATCTCCATCCCGCCGCCGTCGATCCGGTGCGCGCCGAACCAGACCACCGCGATCGACGAGAGGTTGACCACCGTCATGACGATCGGGAACATCAGCGCGAGCAGCCGCCCGGTCCCCAGCGACACCTCGGTCAGCTCGGCGTTCGCGCCCTTGAAGCGCTCCTTCTCATACGCGTCCCGTACGAAGGCCCGGATGACGCGGTTACCGGTGATCTGCTCCCGCAGCACCCGGTTCACGGTGTCCAGGCGCTCCTGCATCAGGCGGAACAGCGGCCGCAGTCGGCGCACGATCAGGCTCACCGCGATCCCGAGCAGCGGCACCACGGCGACCAGCACCCAGGACAACTGCACATCCAGGCTGAGCGCCATCACGATGCCGCCGACGCACATGATCGGCGCCGACACCATCAGCGTGAACGACATCAGCACCAGCATCTGCACCTGCTGGACGTCGTTGGTCGTCCGGGTGATCAGCGACGGCGCCCCGAACTGGCCCACCTCGCGCGCGGAGAACGACTGCACCCGGTCGAACACCGCGGCCCGTACGTCCCGGCCCAGGGCCGCGGCGGTCCGCGCGCTGTAGAAGACGGCGCCGATGTTGCACACCACCTGGACCACGGTGATCGCGATCATCATGGCGCCGTAGCCGAGGATGTAGCCCGTGTCCCCCTTCACGACGCCGTTGTCGATGATCGCCGCGTTCAGGGTGGGCAGATAGAGCGTGGCGCAGGTCTGCAGGAACTGCAGCAGCACCAGGAGCCCGATGGCGTTCTTGTACGGGGTCAGATGTGTCCGCAGGAGTCGTATGAGCACGCGCTACCTATCGCCGTCGCCGGGGCTGGATTCCCCCATCTTCCGACACACCCTGGTCCAGAGCCCAACGAAATAGCTCAATCCCTGGTCAAGAACCGCCGTGCCCGAAGGCCCCCGGATGGGTCTGCTCCCGCACCGCCACGTACTGCTGCCGCACCGCCTGCCCCACCGCCAGCTCGTCACCCGGCTCGAAGACCTGCGCCGTGGCCTCCTGCCAGACCGGCGGGGAGTGCGGGGAGAGTGTCCCCTGCGAGACGCCGAGCGCCCAGGCGGCCTGCCGCGCCGCGCCAAGCGCCGCGTAGTCGGCGGGCTGCGGTACGACGACCCGCGCTCCGAACAGCATCGGTGCCGCGGCCTGCACCGCGGGCAGTTCGGCCGCCGCGCCGAGCAGGAACACCCGGCGTACCTCGACGCCGCGCCCGCGCAGCACGTCCAGCGCGTCCGTGAGTGAGCAGAGCATGCCCTCGAACGCCGCCCGTGCCAGATGTTCCGGCTTCATCGATTCCCGGCGCAGCCCGCTCAGGGTGCCCGCGGTGTGCGGCAGTTGCGGGGTGCGCTCGCCCTCCAGATACGGCAACAGCACCAAGCCGTGCGAGCCGGGCGTCGACTTCAGCGCCAGTGCGGAGAGCCCCTCAAGATCGGTGCCCAGCAGGTCGGCGGTGCCGCGCAGCGCCCGTACGGCATTCAGTGTGTGTACCACCGGCAGCTGCATCCCGGTCGCGTCCGCGAGGGAGGTGATCATGCCGCTCGGGTCGGGCAGCCCTTCGTGGTGGACGGCCATCACCGACCCGGACGCGCCGAGCGACACCACGGCGTCTCCCGGGCCGATGCCGAGCCCGAAGGCCGCCGCCATCGTCTCGCCGGTACCCGCCGAGATCAGCAGTCCCTCCGGGGTGGTCCCGGCGGACTCCGCGGGGCCGAGCACGTCCGGCAGCGTCACCGGGTGACCGAGCGCGAGCTCCGCCAGATCCGGGCGGTACGCGCCGGTCGTCGCCGACCAGTAGCCCGTCCCCGACGCCCCGCCGCGGTCCGCCGTCTGCCGCGCTGGGCGGCCGAGCAACTGCCACACCAGCCAGTCGTGGGCCTGCATCACCAGGGCGGTGCGCTGGGCCGCCTCGGGTTCCGTCCGCGCCAGCCACCGCAGCTTGGCCACCGGCTGCGCCGCCTGCGGTACGCAGCCCACCGCCTGGGCCCAGGCCTGCCGCCCGCCCAGCGCCTCGACCAGATCCGCCGCGGCCACCTGGGCGCGCTTGTCGCTCCCGGTCATCGCGGGGCGTACGACAGCGCCTTGCGCGTCCAGCGGCACGACCGCGTTCTGCTGCGCGGAGACGCCGATGGCCTGCACGCCTTCCAGCAGCCCACCGGCGGCGGCCTCGCCCAGCGAGAGCAGCCAGGCCTGTGGATCCACGTCCGACGGGCGCCCTTCGAGCGGATGCGGGGCGTAGCCCTGCTTCAGTACGGCACCCGTGTCGGTGTCGCAGACGATGATGCGTGTGAACTCGGACGAGCTGTCCAACCCGGCGACTATCCCCATGCCGGAGAGTCTGCCCTACGCCAGAACCACGCGGCCCTCCGGAGCCCCACGCACCACAACACGCCTCTCGTCGCCTCTCAGGTGTTGCTCGTCCCCCAGTCGTCCTCCTCGCCCAGACCGCGCTGGGTCTTCTCCCTGAGCGAGCGCACCCGCTCGGCGACCGAGTCGGGCATCTTGTCCCCGACCTTGTCGCTCACCGACGTGAAGGCCTTGCCCGCGAACTCCCGGCCGCCCTGCGCCGCGGACTCCGCCGCGTTCCGCACGGCCGGGTTCTGCGCGAGCTCCCGGGCGGACTTCCTGAGCTGCTCGTAGCGCTCTCGCCCCGCCCGGGTTCCGATGACGTACCCGATGGCCAGTCCGGCGACGAACGTGAGCTTGTACCGCATGGCTGCCACCCTTCCCTTCCGTCCGGTCGTTGCCGACCTGCCGATACCGATTGGCGGAGCACCCCCCTGCTTGCGCTAATGTATGTGTCGCAGCGAGCACACGCCGCCCGGGAAACCCCAGGTAGGTGAGTTTGCTGCAACGAGGCGTTCCCCTGTAGCTCAATTGGCAGAGCAGCCGGCTGTTAACCGGCAGGTTACTGGTTCGAGTCCAGTCGGGGGAGCTCGGTCTCCTGTAGCTCAATTGGCAGAGCAGCCGGCTGTTAACCGGCAGGTTACTGGTTCGAGTCCAGTCGGGAGAGCTGGTGGAAGAGGACCCCTCTGGGGTCCTTTTTCATGCCTGAGGGAACCGCGCGGGCAGCAGCGCGGTCCTCATGGTCGTGCAGAGCCGACCATCCGACGCGAGAGATCGTATGAGCGGCTATGCTGCGGCAGACGGCGCGCACACGTGTACGCGACACGCCGCTTTGGGGCGGTAGCTCAGCCGGTTAGAGCAGCGGACTCATAATCCGTCGGCCGTGGGTTCGAGTCCCACCCGCCCCACTCTCCGTTGCCCCTGCAGGAACGTTTTAAGCAGGCACAACGCGATGGCCCCCACCGAGGTGGGGGCCTTTCTTGTGGGCTGGAGATCGCTAGCTGGCCCGCTGCTGGCCCGAGAGGCTGGCGATCAAGACATGCAGTGGCCCCGGCCGGATCGGCGTCCGGCCGGGGCCTGGTCCCGTCTATCCCCAGGAGCTCACGGGGTACAAGGACGGACGGGAGCCTCAGTGGCGCACGGACCCTTGAGTGGTCTGGGTCGGCACCTTCGGGCACAGGGCGACGTGCCGGTAGACGGTCGCGCCCCCGCCTGACGCCGAACAGATGTCATGCGAGGTGTACGGCTCGCCGTCTCGGATCGACCGGTCGCAACGTCCGCAGATCTTCACCGCACCTCCTCCGCGTACTCGGCCAGCCAGACACAGTGCCGCGCTAGGCGATGTACCTGGATCGCGGCCGACCGCAGGCCGGTACCAAGGTCGCGGGCCAGGACTTCGCGGGTGTCGTCCAGGACGCACTGCCGCCCGTACCACTGCATGCCGCCGCGGGGCAGGCCGTCAGTGTGCTGCTGCACGATCGGCAGGAGACGCTCCAGCTCGGCGCGCAACTGGTCGTTCAGCTCGACGAGCCGTTCGTGCGGGGGGAGGATGCCCGTCGCGTCCAGCGCCTCATCGATGAGCACGGCGATGGAGCTCACAGGAGTTGCTGGTCTGGCGTCGTGGGTGGTGGTCATCCGGATGCCTTCCGGTGAAGTGGTCCGCCCGGCCTGGATGTGCGGCGTGTGCGCGGCCAGGACTGTGGGGCTGCCGCAGGTCACGACGCTAGAGAGACGCCGTGCAGCACCACCACTCTTGTGCATTCTTTTGCACATGATTTCAAGTGTCCTGGGCCTGGCCACTTCACGCCCTTGACGTCAACTCGTCCCAGCAGGACGGTGTCGCAAACACATGCACAAGCTGATCGTCGGAGGCTGACGTGCCACTACTGTTCGTCGGGATCGATCCCGACACCGAAACCGGTGACAGCCCAACGGTATGGGTCGACACAGACAAGCAAGAGCTCCTGTTCCAGGGCTGGACTGCGACACCGGACGAGGAGGCTCGCATCTACAGCGAAGGCGGAACCGCACCCGGCCACGCCCCCGGGGTCCCGCCGCACGAGACCATCATTCGAATCCCCGCCCGTATGACGCACATCATCAGGAAGGCATGCGATGACCTCGACCGTTCCGCCGATCGGTGAACTGCTTGATGCCGCCCAGCACTCCGCGGTGCACCTCGAGATGCGGGACGTGTACGCCGTATCCAAGGAGAACAGCCACTTCCAGCATTGGCAGGAAACCGGCGAACGCCCCAACGACCCAGACTCGGACTACTGGCGGGAGTGGACGAGTACGGTACGGCGCGCATCGGCCCGTGGGGCTGCGGTGCGTCGGGCCCGCGTTGTCTCCGAGCCGGTCACGGAGTACATCCGCTACGAGCACGCCGGAACACCGGTCAACCTCGCAGCCGGTGAACAAGTCCGGTGGCTGCCGCGCCGCCACGCCTCGGACATTGCACTGCCGGGCAATGACTTCTGGATCTTCGATGGGAAGCTGGTCCGCTTCGGGTTCTTCAGCGGCGACGGCGCCCTCATCGGACACGAACTCAACGAGGACCCAGCCACAGTGAAGCTGTGCACGGCCGCGTTCGAGGCAGTGTGGGAACGGGCCGTCCCGCACGACGAGTACGAGCTCCACTGACAGCACGCACCGGACAGGTCAGCTCATGCCCACATCACCGTCGTCCTCGGCGCAGGCCGCGCGAGAGGCCGTAGGAAAGCGTCTGAAGGAGCTACGGCAAGACGCCGGATTGACTGTGATCGAGCTGGCCGAACGGTGCGGCTGGCACTACAGCAAGACCTCCCGCATCGAGACCGCTCGCACAGCGCCCTCGGTTGCTGATATCCGGGCCTGGTGCCAGGCGTGCGACGCCAGCGACCAGGCGGCGGATCTGGTTGACGCCTCCCGCAATGCTGAGTCCATGTACACCGAGTGGCGCCGGAAGATGCGCACAGGGCTGCGGCAGGTACAGGAGTCCTACGGTGACCTGTTCCGGAAGACCCACCTGTTCCGCATCTACTCGTCGAGGATCATTCCTGGTCTGGTGCAGACCGAGGGCTACGCCGCAGCCCTTTTGCACACCATCGCGACGTTCCACGGTGCGCCGGACGACTCGGCCGCCGCTGCGGCCGCGCGCCTTCAGCGCTCGCGCGTCATTCATGAATCCGGCCGTCGGTTCGTGCTGCTCGTCGAGGAGTCGGCGCTGCACTACCGGATGGGCGACTCGGAAGCCATGGCCGCCCAGCTTGGCCACCTGCTGTCGGCGGGCGCGTTGCCAGCCGTGTCGTTGGGTGTCATCCCCGCTGACTTGCCCGAGAGGCCAATCCGGCCCCTGGAGGCGTTTCATGTCTACGACGACGTCCTTGTGGCTGTTGAACTACTGACGGCCCGAGTGACCGTCACCCAGCCGTCCGAGGTGACCGAATACCTGAAGGCGTTCGAGCAGCTCCGCGCTTTGGCGGTGTACGGGGCGGAGGCACGGGCCCTGGTAGTGAAGGCCATCGACGGACTCCACTGACAAGGGGTGGGCACTGGCGCCCACCCTTGGGGCATAACGAAACGCCCCCTGCACGGCCGCGTGGACCGTGCAGGGGGCGTCGTCGTTCAAGCGGGCGGTACGAGGAACTGGTGACGCGGGAGGTGGCGGTGTCTAGCTCTGGTGGTGCCGTTTCAGCCCTGCTGCGCTCGCGCCCCATGGACTGGAAGCGCATCATGAAATTGCCGGGAGGGGCACCGCCCAGCCAGATGGCAGCGAGATGATCGAAATGCTTCCGCGGAGGTCAGCATCTTCGTCAGTCGGCCCCAACCCGCGGCTGAAGCTCGCTCTGGACCTCGCACGCGAACGCCGTGACCTGCAAAATGACATCCTCACAGGGCTGCGTGCCCGGTCGCTCTCACTCCTTGAGGTCGTCATCCTTGGATCGGCGATCGTCTTCGGCTTTGGGGCCTCCGATGGCGGGCTGGAGCGATGGATGGTCATTCTGTTGCTTATCGGGGTGGCCTACTGCCTGGCCGCTACCTGCATGATCTTGCTGCCGACGGGGTGGAAGGCGCCAGACTGGACGATTGCCCACACCAAGCCCGACTGGTGCGGTGTGCCGAACCGGACCGTAGACCAGTGCATCGAACAGCTCATCTTGGACGCGAAGGATGGCATCGCAACGAACGATCGGGTCCTAGCGTGGAAGCGTCGCTGGTTTGTCTCGACGTTTGCGGTTCTGGCGATCCTGATCACGCTGGCGGTGATCTTCTGGGTGACATTCGGCACGACGTAGCGGCCCCTTGTGGTGCCCCTGGCGAGGATGCGGCGTCTGCCCCCTGAAACCCAGCCGCAGTCCTGATGCTCCGTGCCAACAGCACAAGGCCCCCTCCCGCCCAAAGGCGAGAGGGGGCAGAAGCGCTTCAGCGGGCGGCGATCTCGTACAGAGTCAGGCCCAGCGCGGCCAGGCCGACGAGCGCGGCGAGCGACGGTAGGGGCCAGCGGGCCCGCTCGAGCGCTTCGACGCGTTGCTCGAGCTGGTCGATGTCGGCCTCCGTCTGCGAGGTGCGCTGTAGGGAAACGTCGAGGCGTCCGTTGAGCTGGGCGAACCCGACCTCCATTGCCCCGCGCAGCCGCTCCAGTTCGAGCGCGACGTTCGGCTCGGGCGGGGTCACTCCCGGCTCCGTACGGTCTCCGCCAGCCCCGGCCCTTCACCGCCCGCACCGGACGACGCGACCGCGGTGAGCACCGCCAGCAGCGCAGCCGACCCAGCCAGCGCCAGCCCGCCACCCCAGTCGACGTCCAGGACCCCCGTAGTGTCGAGCCCCAGCACCGCCACGAGAGTCTGCGCAGCGGTACGCACCGCCCGCTCCGTCGTGGCCTTCCAGAAAGCACCTGTAGTCATGGTGATCAGCCCTCTCCCTCTGCGGCCAGCGCGATCGCCAGCCGGTCCAGTGCCGCGGTCGCGCCTGCCTCCGCGGCCCGCTGCGCGTCCGCAGCGCTCAACCCGCCGCCCTCAGCGAGCCGGGCCAGCACCGCGTCACGGGCAGCGCCCCGCGCCGCCAGCTCGGTCACCGCGGCCTGCAAGGCGCGCAGTCGGGCGCCGTTGTCGACGAGGATCGACTTCGCCATCCACTGCCCGTTGGTCTCAGTGCCCCAGGGCACGTTGATGAAGTGGTCCTTCTCCCACACGCGCTGGGCGACCTTCTCGATGTCTTCGCGGGTCAGGGCCATGTCGTCCTCCTGCGGGGTGGTGTGGCCGTTGGCGCGGGCGACGATGCCCGGGAACACGACCTCGCGGAACTGCCGGATACGGGCGCGGCCCGGGCACGCGGTGCCCGACGTGGACCACTGCGGGAACATGCTGTGGTAGCCGAACCCGGGGTCGCCGTGACCGCGGCAGATCCGTAGCGGAATGCCGTGCCGCTCGTGCAGCCACACGCCGATCGCGATCAGGTTCTCGATCTGCTTCGCGTTCCACGGGTCGGAGGCCTCGAGGTTCGAGGCGGTCTCGGCGGAGACGGCGCCGGTCCCGTCGTGCCTACGGTTGGCGCCCGCGTTGGCGTCCGCGCGGGTTTCGGTGCCGATGTACTGGCCCACGTCGCCCTGGTAGTCGACGCCGAAGTGCGACTCGAGGTTGGTGGAGTCGCGCCAGTACTCGTAGGTGCGGCGAGCAGTCCACGGCGCGACGATGCTGTGGACGATGAACTGCGTCGGCCGGATCGCCGGTTGGGCGTCCGACTCGGGCTGCAGTTCCATCTTGATGGCGCCCGGGTACCAGGCCATGGCGTCCTCCTCAGTAGTCCCAGGTCTGGGCGGTGAACTGGGCGTGGATGATGTCGACGGGCTGGTCGTGGTCGTGCCAGACGCGGATGGCTACGGGCTGGTGGTCGCGGCCGTAGAAGGCCCAGGAGGCGAGGTGGAACTGTTTGCCCGCGGTGTGGTCGGCGTCGGTGGACCCGGTGGAGTCCGGGTTCGTGTACGGGTCGCGGCAGAACTGGGACAGGAACTGGCGCTCGCGTGAGTCGTGTTCGTCGACCTGGATCGGCGCCCAGTGCACGAACCGGTGCCAGATGAAGTCACCGTCGGCCGAGGGCTGGATCAGCGCGGACTCCGGGTCCGCGACATCGCCGGTGCCTTGGTACATCCCGCCGTCGTTGCGCAGCACCTGGTCGAACCGGATCGGCGTCCACGTCTGCGCGATGTTGGTGAGGAGCTTGCACTGTGTGGCCATACCGGTCGGTCCTCCTGCGGGCATAGACAACGCCCCGGCCGTGCGGTCCGGGGCGCGGGCGTGCGGGGGGTTAGTCGTCGGCGATCCAGGTGGCGGAGACGCGCGGGTTGTGGTTGTTGCCGACCCCGTCGGACCCCGAGGTGGTCCGTAGCGTGATCGTGCCGTCGGTGTCGATGGTGGCGCCGCCGTCGTTGAACCCGGAGTCCCAGATCGCTTCCATGAGCTCGGGGGGCCGCCAGCCGGAGGGCAGCGTGGCCATGGCGGTGTCGAGGATGTTGCCGTTACCAGCCACTGACTCGGGGATGGAGGTGCCGGTGTAGTTGCACCTGATGGTGATGGTGACGAGCTTCCCGGAGCGGCGGCCGGAGAAGCTGGTCACGGTGAAGTCGGTGGCGGCTGTCGCGCCGGAGCTGGTGGTGGTGGCGTCGACGCCGTCGTTGAGCCGGTCCGCGGTGATGTCCATCCCGGCAAGCCAGTTCGTCACGTCGTCCCCCTCTAGAGAGCCACGATGGCGGGTGTGAACAGCCGGACCTTCGCGCTGGCGGCGTGGGCCTTGACGACGCCGTTCACCGATCGGGCAGCTGTGAAGGTCTGCGGGTTGACGACCTGGAAGTCGTCGTAGGACACCGCCGGGTCGGTGTTGGTGTTGCCCGCGAACGCGGAGCAGGTGACGCCGATTTCGCCGGTGTCGATGATGTCGGTGGTGATGGTCACCTCGTGGTCCCAGTCGCTGCTCTCCACGTCCCCGTCCGCCCACACGCGCAGCCTGACCGTGTGGCCAACGAGGCTGACGCGCAGCCAGAACTCCTCGCCAGCTGTGTAGGTGAGGTCGAGCTGGGGGGTGCTGCCGACGACGGTGGTGCCTCGGGTGACGGCGACGAACATGTTGCCGCCGGTGGAGAAGTGCAGGCGCGCCCGGTACCAGTCACTGACACCGGTGTAGCGCATCAGCACGCCGGGGATGATGCTCGCCCCGGTGGCGACCTGGTCCACGCTGAGCTTGACCAGGACCTCGCAGTCGCCCACCGCTTGGGTTAGGCGCTGTAGGCGCACGGTGTCCACGGTGTCCTGGAGGGTGATGACCCCGGCCGCCCCGTCCACGCTGCGGTCGGACGCGGCCCCGGAGGTTTCGGTCCAGTCCTGCCCGGAGGTGGCTGTGCCCCAGGTGTCGGTCTCGCTGCGGGTGAAGGTGTCCGAGCCCAGGGGTGCGATGCCCGAGACGGTGATGCGCTCGCCGCCGATGCGGATGTCGATCGGGAAGTCGTCGGGGTAGGTGGCGTCGTCGACCCAGATCGCCGAGTCGGCCTGGGTGAGTACGGCCAGGGAGGTGGTGGCGGAGTCCGCGGCCACGGCCAGGGAGGAGCCGTCGGTGTCGGCCTTGGCGCGGTCGCTGTCGTCGGTCACGGCCACGACGTAGGGGGTGTAGGGCTCGCAGGTGAAGGTGATGTCCCACACGCCCTCGGCGAAGGTCTCCTTGTAGCCGAGGATGAGGAGATCGAAGCCGTCCGGGGAGTACTCGAAGGGCGTGTTTTCGACCTTGATGCGGTCGCCGACGTCCAGGGTGAGGACAGCGTCGACCAGGCCGCGCATGCGGGGGTTGCCCATCTTCAGGGTGAGCTGGGTGACGCGCATCTCGTCGACGGTCGCCACGTGCAGGCGCCACATCGCCTGGTCGCCCAGCTGGTCGTCCTCGTTGACGATGGTCTCGATGCTGGTGTCGTACAGGCCGATCCCGTCCGGCGCTTGCTTGGTCGACAGGCGGCCCTCGGTGAGCTCCGCGGTGGCCTCCGAGCCCTCCCGTCGCTTGGCGGTGATCCTGTTGCGGACGTTCTTGTCACCGTCGGTGGCCGTGAACGGCTTGAAGATCTCTCCGTTGGCCCAGTTCAGGACGAGCGCCGTGTCCTGGTTGTAGAGGGTCTCCCGGGTCCGGTAGGCCAGGCCCGGTGCGGTGCGGGACTCAGTGAGCAGCCCCATCTCCGTCCTCGCGGCCAGGCCCAGCAGGTCCAGGAACGCGCCCGTGGGGTACGGCCCGAGCCGCTCGGCCCCGAAGCCGGAGATCTCCAGCGGGACGTTGGCGTCGACGTGCAGGCGTCGCATCCACGCGCGGGTGATCTGCCCCCGTAGGCCCGCTGCCGAGATGAACGGATTGTCGAAGAACCCGGAGTGGAACCGGACGCCCCACACCGTCAGGTGCCCCAGCCCCAGCCCCTTCAGGCTGTTGTCCGTCGCCTCGTCGCTGCCGAAGAATGTGCCGATCTTGCTGACCCGGCCCGCGCTGGTACTGGAGATCGTGCCACCGTTACCCCAATTGTCGCCGCTGATGTTGAACCAGTCGAAACGCCAGTCCAGGTCAGAGCCGTCCTCGGAAACGTTGACACGCACCTGCCGCCACTCATCCAGCAGACCGGGAGCCCCCGCTGTCACGGCCGCGCCGTGACCGGCCTGCGCCGAGCCCAGCTCTGCGCCTTCACCATCCAGGATGGTCAGCTGCATTCTGGGATCGCTGGAGACCGTGAGGAGCGAAACGACATACCGCCGCGCGCCGGAACCGGTCGTGGTGAATTCCAGCATGGTCTTCTCGTCGGATCCGGCGGGAAAGTCCTGCTCGGAGATGCGAAACATCATCTCCACCGACCACGAACCCGTAGCCTCGCCAGGAATCGTGTCGCTGACCATGAAGTCGGTGTTCTGGTCTCCGCCGATCAGCTGAGGCAGCGGATCCGAGCCGATCAGGTCGCCATCCTTCGCGAAGTCGAACCCGGACACGGTCAGCGGCCCGGCGTTGCCGTCTGCGGTGGCGTCAGCGATCTGGTTCTCGCCCTGCCGCCCTTCCTCCATCGCCCAGTACGCCAGAGGCCGCACCAGGGGAATGTGACGGCGCATGGTGGACTGCAGGAGCTGCTGACCCGTTCCGAGGCGCCGCAGGATCCCCGCAGGCTTGACGGGCACGCGCAGGTCCGCGCCCGACAGGTCCCGGCTCGGAGTCCACTCGGGGATCTCCCCGCGCATCCGCACGACGCCCGTATCCGCGACCGGCTCCACGATCTGAAGGTCACCGAAGTGCACGGTCACCGGCAGGGATGTGCCGTCGGAGGTGACCAGACCCCGGCACGCGATCTCCCCTGTCGTCAGGGCCTCGTCGTAGAGCTGGCTGTGCCAGATAGACGGCTCGTCCTCGCCGTCAGCCCATACCCGCAGGCGCAGCTCGGGGCCGATGGCCTGTACGCGCACCCGCAGCGGCACATTCGGTGAGTAGAGCAGTCCGGGCACCGTCTGCTGGTTGGTGGAGGCCTGCAGGACGGCGCCCTGGACGGTGCCGATCTGGGCGGACACCCGGCGGCCTTGGCCGTTGGGCAGGCCGCTGTCCGTCCGGAACCCGATCGAGCATTCGTACCAGTTGTCTTCCACGGCATCGACTCGGGTCATGAACTGCGCGAACACGGCATGACGCGTGTTTTCGCTGACCGACACCTCGTCGGTGGCGACCGTGAACGTGGCCTCCAGGTCAGCCAGGTCAGCATCCTCGTTGCGGATGATCCGGGCCCCGTTGACGGTGTCCAGCTCCAGGCGGCCGGTCCCGTCGTCGACCGAGAAGTCCGACGTAGGCGGCAACGCCCCGAACGGGTCGTAGATCGTCCAGGTCTGGCCTGTGTCCGCATTGCCCCAACCGTCAGTCTCGGTCCGGTCGAAGGTGTCGGTCAGTATGGGCGTGGGGTCGTCGGGCAGGTCGCCCACGCGGAACCGGAACGGCGTACCACGCCCGATCTTCCCGAACAGGCTGCTGTTCGGGTTGCGCGGCGAGTGCTCGCCATCGCGGTTGTCGATGGTGATCGAGCACTCGCCGGGCTTGGGCAGCGTCCGGCTTCCCTGGGCGCTGTACCCGCGGGTGATCGTGACCTTCGGGTTCTCGCGGGTGGGCACGCGCTGCCAGGAGCCGTCCACCTCGATCTCCCCGATGTGCTCCAGCGGCCAGTCCACCATGGTCTACGCCTCCGCTCTGAGCGCGTCGACATCCCCGCCGAACTTCACGCGGATGATTTCCTGCAGCAGGTCGGCCAGCAGGTCGTCGCCGCCCGGCTCGAACCCGATGGTCATGCGTGTTTCAGCGGGCTGGACCATGCGGGCCGCAGGAGACTGCGCGGTCAGCAGCTGGTCCAGCTTCGACAGCGGCAGGACCGCCTCGTCCTCCCGTCCCTCGCCGATCATCGCGAGCGTGGGCCCGGTGACGATGCCACCGTCGGCGAGGTAGGGGATGTCCGGGGTGCTGATCGTGGCTCTGGGGATGCTGACGCCCATGAAGCTGCCGCCGCCGATCGAGAACGAGAAGCCGTTCCACTTCCCGATGATCCAGTTGATCGCTGACCGGAAAGCGGACTTCACCCCGTCCCACATGCCGCTGGCGATGCGGCTGATCCGCCCTGGGATGCCGGAGATGTAGCTGACCAGGGTGTCCCACCAGCCCTTGATGGTGCGCCACATGTTCCCCGCGCCGCGGCCGATGCCCGTGAACACGCCGGTGATCCACGGCATCAGGGTGCCGGAGAACCAGCGTCCGACCGCCTCGGCCGCGCCCTTGATCCCGCCCCAGACGGTCCGCCACAGGTCCTGGAACCAGGTCGTTTTGGTGGCGATCAGCACGATGGCGGCGATGATCAGGGCGATCGCAACGATGATCCACGTCACCGGGGAGGCGAGCAGCGCGGAGTTCATCGCCCACTGGGCGATCGCGGCCACTGTCAGCGCGGCGGCGATCGCCAGGATGAGCGGGATCGCCACCTGCAGCAGCCCGGGGTGCTCCTTGAACAGCTCGGAGACGAACCGCAGCGCGGGCAGCAGCATCTCCCCGAGCGTCGTCGACACCGTGCGCATCAGGGCGTCGAACTGCTGCGCGGGGGAGTTCTCCATCGCGGTGGCCATCTCCCCGGCCTTGCCCGCGAAGTCCCCCAGGCTGGCGCCGCCCGCGCCTCCGGCCTCGGAGATGGCCTGCAGCGTGTTGCCGATGTCCTCGCCGGGGCCGCCGAACAGTTCGGCCTGCAGGGCGGTGCGTTTGGTCTGGTCCCCGACCTTCAGCAGGGCCTCGTTGACCTCGTCAAATGCCTGCGTGCCCTTGCCGGTGTTGACCAGCTTCTGGATGTCCTTGACGTCCAGGCCGAGTTCCTTCAGCGGCTCGGACACCGCATCGGTGTCGGCGACCCGCAGGGCGAATTCCTTGATCGAGTCGGCGAGCTTGTCGATCTCGAAGAGCGGGTTCTTGCTGGCCTCGGCGAGCAGGCCCATCATCTGCGGGCCGGTGAAGCCGAGTTGCCCGAAGAACTCGGAGTACTCCTTGGTCAGGACCGGCAGTTCCTCACGCATCGCCGTGGGCAGCTTCTGCGCCGTCGCGGCGAGCAGGTCCATCGCCTCGGCGCCGTCCTTGGCCAGCCCCGACTTGATCATGTTTCCGGCACCGACCGCGGCTTCCGCAACGTCGAACTTGAAGGCTTTCTCCAGCGCGAGGGCTTCCTTGGTGAGCTGCTGCATCTCCTTGTCCGAGATGGAGCCGAACTCGTGCATCGACGAGGCCACCGAGTCGAGTGCCTCGCCGACCTCGCCGAGCGACCCGCCGAACCCGTCGGCGAACACATCCCCGGCGATCGCGCCCGCGCGGGCGGCCTCGTTGTCGGTCAGGTCCAGCTGGTTCTGCAGCTGGTCGGTCACCGAGGTGATGTCCATCGCGGACTCCAGGCCCATGACGAACGCCGCACCCAACCCGACCGCCGCGGCTCCGCCCACAGCAGTCAGTCCGTTGAGTCGGCCCTCGATGCGGCGGGAGCCGCGGTCGATCTCGTCGTCGGCCTCGGACATGTCGACGCCGAGCCGCACCAGCAGCTCGTCCAGAACAGCCATCACGCCCCCTGCTTCCTGCGCCGTGTGCGGTGGGTACGCCGGTCCTCGTCGTGCTCGAACTGGCGCTGCATCTGCTGGACGATGCCGAGGTGGTCCCGGCCGGACTGGCGTGGCCGGTCGGCCTGCGACCACACCATGAGGTGGTCCCGCAGCTTGGAGCGGCGGCCGCGTTTCAGGTGGGGGCTGATGAGGTCCATCGCGAGCCGGGCCAGCAGCATGTCCAGCCGCTTGGGGGTGATGGGCCCGTAGAGGTTCTGGTAGGCGACCAGGTGCACGATCTGCTCGTCGCTGAACTTCTCCAGCACCTCGTCGGGCGGGAGTTGGTAGGCGACGGACAGGTCATACAGGAGCTTCAGTTCTGGTCGCCGCCGGAGTTTCCCTCCGCGTCCTTCACCTTCTGCTCGAAGTTCCGGTCCTCACCGGACAGGTGACGGCAGAGCTTGAACAGGCCGTCGACCGTTCCAGGGCCCTTCTCGGACAGGATCGCGATGCCCTCGGCGGTGTCGGGGAAGACCCGTGTCTGGGTGCCCGGTTCGTGCAGGCACTTGGCGACGATTTCCGCCCGGCGGGACTTGACGGCCATCTCGGCGCCGTCTCTGCCTTCCTGGAAGCGGATCTTGTTGAGCTTGTTCTGGTAGGCCTCCCAGTCGCCGGACGGCAGGCCCCACACGTCCACGGTGACGCCCCACTCGGGGATGTCCACGTCCGGCTCGACCTTGATGTCCTGCGCCGCGCGGATGGCGTCCTTGATGCTGCCCACGGTGGTCCCTTCCTGTCTCAGACGCCGGTCGGTGTCAGGGTCGGCTTGCCGCTGATCTTGAAGGTGACCTCGCGGGCCATCTTGTCGTCGAGGGGGAACTCGTCGCTGATGTCGCTGATCCCCGCGTTGAAGTCCCAGGTGTGCTCGTCCGGATCGCCGGGCAGGATGACGAGCTGGTAGGCGCGCAGGTCGTCCTCTTCGAAGTCGGCGTCGAGCTGCTGGTGGGTGGTCTCGCCGGGCCGGTAGTTGATGGTCGCGGTGACCTCCCCGCCGTCCTTCATCCCCTTCTTGAACTCCCTGTACTTGTCCGGGGAGTCGTGCGCGGAGGTGTCGATCATGGTGCGGGAGCGGGACGGACCCGACAGGTCCTCCACACTGGCCACCGTCACGAACACCCCGCCGCCCGTGCTGTCGCGCTTGAGCTGGGTTCCGGTTGCGTCTTCACCGGCCATGGGTCAGTCACTTCCTTCCTGCGGTTGGGTCGCTCCGTGGCTCAGGCCTGGACCTCGGTCAGGACCCGGAACGAGATCGGTATGTGCCGGATGTCGCCCGGTGGTTCGGGGTCGGTCAGCGTCTGCTGTGACACGAAGTAGGTGGCCACATGCCGGTGCCCGACGATCGTCAGCGGCCGGTGCTCGAGCAGTGCCCGCAGCCGGGAGGCGATCGCGCGGGCCTGGGAGTAGCCGCGGTACTGCGACCACACATGCAGCGTGATCACTGTGCTGGAGCCGTGGCTGTCGTGGGTGTTGTCCCGCGTCTCGACGCTCTCGCCGGTCTTCACGTAGGGGTAGGGCTGTTTCTCTTTGACCCAGTCGGCCACGACGGTGACCAGGGCCATCAGCTCGGTGTCGGCACGAAGCAGCGCGAGTACGGCGTCCTGGACCGGGCCGTCAGCGGAGGCGGCGATGGGCATGCTCACCGCAGCTCCCTGCGTACCTCGGCCCGCAGCCGCGCCACCAGCTCGCTGCCCTCCCGCTCGAGCGCCGGGATGAGCGTGGGGTTCGCGGGCGTGCGCCTGGTGCCGCGCTCGTGGAAGACCGCGTACAGGTCGTCCTGGTCGCGCCAGCCCACCGACGTCTGCAGGCCGTCCTTCTCGTAGGTGGCCTTCACGCTGCGTTTGAGGTTCCCGGAGTCGATGCGCACGCTGCGGCTGACATCGCGCTCCATAGCCTCGCCCGCTTCCCTGACCGTGGTCTGGGCGGCCTCCTTCAGCTGCGGCAGCACCTCGGCCAGACGGCGGCGCAGCCGGTCGATGCCGATCACCTCGACGCGTGCGCGTCTGCGTGCCACCGGCGCTCACCTCTTCCGCAGCTGTCGGCCGATCGCGTGGAGCTCGGCAGCGATGGCCAGCACACCGAACGCGATCGCACGCGGCACGTCGACATCCACCTCGCCCAGCCCCAGGCAGTCCTCGGCCCGGCGGCGGCACTCCTGCGCTTCCAGCTCAGGCAGACGCCGCGGCTCCGGCCCGGCCACGCTCAGGTCTCCAGCTCGAACGCCGCGACTGTCACGGAGGTGACGTCGTCGTAGGTGATGGCGGCGCGGCCGGTGGCGCCTCGGTAGACGTTGTTGAGGGGAAGGATGCCGTGGTCCCCGGCCGCGACGACCAGCGACGCGTCGGCCACCGCGAGGCCCTTGACGGTGCCGGGGGTGGCCACGGTCACCGTGTGCGGGGACGCGTCCGCGTTCGCGACGTACAGGAACCGGTGCGGTCCGACCGGGGCGGTATCCCCGCCCGCGTCCGCGGCCGCCGCCTGGCCCGCGACGTCGGCGATACCGGCATCGACCGGCACCGTGGTCAGGCTCAGGTCAGCCATCGGGTTCTCCTTCGGATTGGGTGAGCTCGCACAGGGCCTTGGAGTACACGGGCGTGGAGGGCTGCACCACGGACTGCACCCGGAAGGCCTGCGCCTGCCCGATCTGGTCGGTGCCGCGCAGCTCGTCACCGCGCCGCACATCCGCCTGCGGCAGGACGTACACGTTGTGGGAGTGCCGGGACTCGGCCTGCTGCGCGATCAGCCGCTCGGTGGGCGAGGGCTGATCGACCTTGGCGCGGACGCTGCCCTGCAGGACGTAGGTGACTTCCTGCCCGCCGTGTCCGTCGTCGGCCGACGACGGCCGCCATACCTGCAGCGAGCGGTTCAGGTACCGGCCGATCCGGGCCCTCACCGTGACCTCACCAGCGCGGCGCCGCCGCCGAAGCGGGCGGCGAGGCGTTCGCGGAGGTAGTCGGGCAGTTCCATGGTGGTGATCAGGCCATGGCTGCCGTAAGTGACGGCGTAGTCGCCGATCCGCTCGGCGCGGATGTCCCCCGCCGCCAGGCCCGCGCCCTCAGGGTCGGCCCTGTAGTCGGACAGTGCGGCCGCGGCGAGGCGGCACACCAGGTCCACGATGTCCGACGGCACCGGGTCCAGGCCGTGGGTCTGAGTGACCTCGACGTCTGACGGCTCGCACGACGGTGACCAGCCGTCAGGGCGCCACAGGCGGTGCGAGCGTAGCCGCCAGTCCGTGACCGTCTCTCCGTCGATGGCCACCGACGCCACCGTCAGGACCGGCGGGCCGGGCAGCGTCAGCCACTGGGTGACCGGGCCTTCCAGGCTCACGGTCGAGGTCGTCTCGGAGATCGGTACCCCGGCGGCCTCCCGTACGGCAGTGGAGGCGACGTCAAGGTAGGTGGTGGCGACCGTGGTCTCCTCCCCGGCCGCGACGGTCAGGCCCCGCGCGGCGAGATCAGCAGTCGTTGCCAGGGCAGCGAGCGCCACAGCCGCACCCCCTCTCTGGTCAGGAGACCATGGCGATCAGGTCGTCCTTGGTGTAGACGGCGGCGTCCTCGCGGGAGAGCAGGCCCAGCCTGGCGACATGGTCGATCCACGCCTTCTTCGGGGCGTCCTCGGCGGGCCGCCCGCCCGCGGGGGCGGGCGGGTCGTCGCCGTCCGGGACGGTGTCGGGGTGCTGGGCGTGGTCCGGCGGGAGGTCGATGAGTTCCTGCCGGGTCATCTCCAGCGCCCGCTCCTCGTCCAGGCCGAGGGCGGCGACGGCGTACAGGACCCAGTCCTTCTTCGGCGCGGACTTCGCTGGCCGCGGCACCCGCCCGTCGGTGAGTGCGCTTCCGCCCGCAGGCGCGGACGGGGTCTCGCTCACGAGTGCGTGCGCGCGGTAGGGGCTGCCGTCGGCGTTGACGCGGCGCAGGCGGCCCATCTGCATGCGCCGCCGGGTCTCGGCGGTCATGCGGGAGGGCGCCATCTCGAAGACGGCACCCCCTTCCCCGCGCACGAAGATCGTCTCTTCGGCCGCGTGCTGTCGGCGGCTGCGGACGATCGCCAGGGCTGCGGCCAGTTCCTCCTCGGTGGCGTCGGCCAGCGGGGCGTGATCGCTCATCAGGTGTACCTCGGGATCTGGAAAGCGGTGATCGTGCCGTCGGCGGTCTCGGCCTCGATGAGCATGGAGCCGTCCGACTGCAGGAACCGGCCCGACTCGAACGGGCCGATGAATTGCACGCCGGTGGTCGCGGCGACGGTGACCACGAGGTCGCCCTGCCCGGCGGCGAGCGCGGGCGGGTTGTCGCCCGCCTTGATCGTGATGTCCTGCTCGACGCCGGTGTTCACCACGCGCAGCACGGTCTGTTCCGGCAGCGCGTCGGAGATCTGCAGGTTGTCTGTCGGCGCGACGACCAGAGTCGTACCGGCGGGCTCGGCGAGATTGCCGTTGGCGACGAGATCGCTGTAGGGCACTTGGGTGGTGGCCATGGGCGGGCTCCTTCCTGCTCAGGTCTGGGAGGCGGTAGCGATGGCGATGCCGTCGGGACGGATGAGCTTCGACCCGTACAGCGCCAGGCCCTTGACCGCGTCCGCGAAGGAGTTCTCGGGGCGGTAGGCCTCGGTCTTGTTGATCTGCTCGGCGAAGGAGATCGCTGCGTTGACGCCAGCCTGGATGACGTAGTCGTCACCGGCCGGGTTCGGCACGTTGTTCGACACCATGATCGTGAAACCGGCGGCGCGTCCGGCCATGCCGTTGCGCAGGCCCGCGGTGGTTCCGGCCTTCTCCGCGGAGACGAACCGGTCGTCGCGTAGGAGGCGGCCCTCGAACCACGGCGGGACCACGCAGTAGCGGCCCTGCTTGGGCACGTCGGCCTCGTCCAGGAGAACCTTCAGCGGGACCAGGACCTCGTCGTAGGCGTCGGTCGGAGTGCCGGCGGTGACGGCCACGGTGCCGAGGTCGTTGGCCGCGGCGACGCCGGTGTACAGACCTGCGATGTACTGGTCGGCGGTGTCGGCGAGCCGGTACGCGGCCCGGCTCATGGCCTCGGGGATGACGTTGCCCTTCGCCTGCCGCTTGTCGACGTCGTCGACCTTGAACGCCCAGTACTTCGACTGGTCGATGGGCAGGTTCCGCTGGGCGTCGGTGAGTTCCTCCGGCGTGATGACCGTGGAGTTCGCCGTGTAGTCGGAGATCGTCGGGTCCGAGATGGACGTGATCTTGACGACGTCTCCGGACTCGGCGATATCGCCCTCGTAGTCCCGGTTGACCACCATCGGGCCGCCGTAGACGAGTGCCTTGCGCCACGCGACCAGGAGCCTCGCGCTCCAGATCTGCGGCTTGAAATTCGTGATCGCCATCGTGTGGCCCTCCCTTGAAGTCAGCCGCCCTTGAGCAGGTCCTCGAGACGGCCGTCCTCGGCCGCCTCGTCGATCTGCTCGGGCGTCATGGTCTTGAGGTCTTGCTCAGTCAGCTGCCTCGGGCGGCCCGCCTTGCGCGCTGCGCCGCCGTCGCCGGTGCCCTGGAACCTCTTGGCCGTTGCGGCTGCCAGGTAGGGCTTGTTCTTGACGAGGTCCTCGATCGCGTCGGCGATCTCGTCCTCGTCGATCTGGCCGTCCTCGTCGACCTCGAACTGGTCGAGGTCGAGGAAGGTCAGCGCGTCACGCGGATCGGCTAGCTTCCCGGCCGCCGCAGCGCGTACCTCGGAGCGGACGATCCGCTTGTTGGCCTTGGCCGTTGCGGCCTGCTCGGCCTGGCGGCGGATCGCCTCGCTGTCCGTGCTGCCGGTGTCCTGGCCCTGGGCCAGCCTGCCCTCGGCCTCGCGGCGCCGGGTGCGCTCGGCCTTGAGCTTCTCCTTCATGCGGTCCAGGGCCTGCTTGCCCCGGTCACCGAGCTGGTCGGCGCCGTCGTCCGCAGCACCCGTGTCGCTCCCGCCGCCCTGGTCGTCGTCGGCGGCGTCGCGGCCTTGGCCGTCCTCGCCGTCGCCGTCGTCCTGGTCCTGGTCCTGGTCGTCGGTGTCGTCCTGACCGTCTTCGTCGGGGTCGTCGTCTGCTGCGCCGAGGATGGGCCAGATCGGATACCGCTGGTCGGGGTCCTCGCCGGAGCGGGCCTTGCGCCAGCCCACCGCGTGGATACCGGTGACCGGGTGGACGGGCAGGATCGTGCTGCTCATGCTGCTCTCCCGTTGCGGGTGAAGGTGAGAGCCCCGCGCCTTGCGCGCGAGGCAGGTCAGAGGATGTAGGCGTGCTGGCGCAGCAGCCGCACGGCGTGCGCTCGGTCGTCGGCCAGGCGCATGATCTGCTCGGGCATCAGGCGCGGGGTCTGAGAGACGCGGTAGCGCTGCCCAGGCTGTTTCTGGAAGTTCCTCAGCCGTCGCCCGGCGAGGCCGCGGCGGGTGATGCCCTCGGACGTGGCCTGTACCCGCCTGCCGAACACGGTCGCGGTGGCCATGCCGCGGCGCGCGTTGACCACCTGCGCGATGTCCGCCCCTGCGGCGATGGCCTTGACCGCGTCCTTGCCGAACGTCTTGTCCCGCTCAGCCGTGGACATCTGGTCGTACACATCCCGTGCGTCGACCGGTGTCGGCCGGTGCGTGCGAGTGACCGGCTCCATGCCGCAGTCGCAGCGCGGATGCCGCTGAAAGCCGCTCGAGACGCTGTACTCGCGGCCCGCGAGGACCAGGCAGCGCGAGCACGAGCCCCCCTCGAGCACCCGCACATACGAGGTCACCCCGGGTCGACTGATCATGGCGACCGAGTCGGCTGCCCGCCCTGCGTCGGCGACCGCGGTACGCACCACCAGGTCCAGCAGCATCTGACCGCGCGCCATCCCCTGAGCGACCGGGGCGCCTTGGGTCACCAGACGCAGCGCCGACCACACGGGAGCCATCAACACCCCGGCCAACGGGCGCCCGCTGCCGTCCACCCCGACTAGCGCGGCCGGGTCCAGCCGATCGCCCTCCGGCCGCTCCGGATCACCGCCGAGCAGCTGCTCCAGCCACGGCTCGGCCGCCTGCGCGGCCGCCAGCTGCCCGCCCGCCACCACGGTCAGGACCGACGTGAGCAGCCCCAGCCACGACTCATACAGATCGTCTCGGTCCACCTGCAGCCAGATCCGGCGCGCCGCGCGGGAGGCGGCCGCGGCCAGCCTCAGCCGCGCCTCGGCATGCGCGATGGCCGACGGCGTCGGGCTCACGCGGCCACCCCAGGCGGACCGGTCTCGTCCTCGGCGTCGTCGCCTTCGCCGCCGGGCGGGGCGGGCTGCTCGGCCATCATGCGGCTGATCTCCGCGACCGGGTCCATCTCCGCCTCCCTCTCCCGCATCGCCACCACGTCGGCCACCTCCGTGGGGGTGAGCCCGTAGCGCAGCGCCAGCCACTCGAAGGGGAACCCGAGCTGCTTCAGCTTCAGCAGCGCGTCCGCCATCTGCGCGTGGCTGCGGGACTCGGAGTCGGCCCACAGGACCGCACCGGCGCGCATGGCCTTCGCCTTGGCGTCCTCGCCGCGAGCCAGCAGGATCAGGCGGGCGACCTCCCGCAGCGCCTGACCGAACCACAGCTTCTTCTCATCCACCCGCTTGACCAGACCGGTCTCGGCGGCCAGCAGCGCGTCACCGGACAGGTTGGCCATCTTTCCGATGAGGTAGTGCTGCGGGGTGCGGGTCTGGGCGGCCAGGTGCCCGACGGCGACCTCGATGATGCCGGTGTACGCGGTCAGGTTCGCGGCCTGCCACTCGGCGATCTTCGCGTCCTTGCCGGTGATCCACGCCACCCGGTCGATCGCGAACTTGTCCAGGTCCACCGGCTGCTTGCCGATGATCTCCCCCGCGCTGTTGAGCTTGGGGATCATCGGCCGCTCCGCCCCGAGGACGACGCGCTGCGGGAACGACGCGTAATCGCTTGCGGTGAACAGTTGGGCCCAGACCAGGTTGATGGCGTCTTGCATCGCCACCACCCCGGACACGTCCGAGATCGGCTCCTCCACCAGCATCGGTTTGTTGGGCAGCTCCACCAGCGGCACTACGCCCATCGGGTTGGGCTGCGGGTTCGGCTCGTCGCCCAGCTCCCGCGGCTCCCAGGTACGCAGCTCCTCGTCCACGTCCGCCATCTGCGGCGTCTTGTCCTGCCTCGCCAGCGGGCGCTCGAACTTCCACAGCTCACCCGGCAGGTACAGCGTGGCAAAGTCCCGGTTACCGTCCTGCCACCGCTTCAGCCCCGCCCGCCGCCTGCGCCGCGAGCCGGGTTCATAGACCACGACACATTGTGCTGCGTCCTCGAAGGTGACCTCGGGCATCTCCTCGTCGTCCGGGTTGCCCCACACCAGCACGAAGCTGCGCGCGGAGTTCACCGCGCCGAGGAACCCCAGCTGAGAGTCGGCGTCCAGCCCGTTGACCTGCCACACCCGCCACAGGTCCTTGTCCGCCCGCTGCTCGTCGGCCGCCTGGAACCCGGTCACCGTCAGCCGCTCCACCGGGGAATCGGCCACCACCTGCACCCAGTTGTCGGAGAAGTCCCGGTACCGGTCGCCGTGGAACTTCGCGAAGTCCTTGGACGCGAACTTCAGCGGCTGCTTGCCCCGGTAGTAGTCGTTGTTCCGGTCGATGCCACACCGGCGCCGGATCAGCTCCGACTCCAGCAAGCCGACGAGCTGGAGAGCCTGCCCCTGCGTAGCCATAAGCCCTCCTCAACTGCCGTAGTAGTAGGACACTTCACGCTCAGCCAGGCCCGCCGCGATCACGTCGCCCAGCGCCTCGTGGGCGAGGATGCTCGGGATCACCGCGTCGATCTTCTGCGTGGGGCTCGCCTTGCGCAGCACGTACCGGTCCGACGGACGGGCCGCCGCACGGGCGTTGGCCAGATGCGCTGCGGTGATCTCACAGCCGTCGTGCGTGAACGACGCGCCCTCGCTGTTGCGCTTCAGCACGTCCGTCTTCAGCCGCTCGCAGGCGGCGTGCATCGCGATGATGCGGCGGGTGTGCCAGCGGATCACCCGCTCCTCGCCGTACTTGTCGACCCACTCGTCGACCTCGGTGTCCCAGTACGGCGGGTCGGCGTAGAGGCGGACCACGTCGTAACGGCGCATCAGCTGGTCCACCGCAGCGCGCACCTCCGCGCGCGGGACCTGCCCGTCGAAGTCGGCCGGGTTCCAGATCGTCGGCTCATCCTCATCCCCGTACACCGGAGTGAACTGATAGCCGTCCATCGTCTCGGCGCGGATCGCCGTCCAGTCGTCCACGTCGGAGCCGTCGAAGCCCAGGACAATCCGCGTCATCGGCAGCACCCGGCGCGGCTTAGCCTTGGCCGCCCACCTGGCGCCGTCCAGCCAGGACCCAGAGCCAGCCACACACCGATTGCCGAAGAACCGCTCGGCCTGCGCCTCGTCCTTCTCCATGATCTCGGCGGCCTCGGCCTCGATCGCGTCCAGGTCCACATGCGCGCTGCCCGCGTACACCACCGCGTGGATCTTCCGGCGCTCCCGCTTGTTCCTGTAGGACAGCGTCTTGGGCGCCTGCGGGTGGTAGCGGAAGATGTCCTTCGCCTTCGCCTCCGAGGTGCGCTGAGCAACGCTGTCCTCGGACGGGTCCCACCCGTTCGTCGTCTCCATCGACCGGCCGCCCATACCGGCCGCACCACGCCGCTGGGTCTCCGCAACCCGGCGTAGCTTGTTCGCCTCCGTGTACAGGCCCGTCTCGTCCTGCAGCGCGAAGACGATCGGGTTGCCGAGGCGGGACAACGCCGAGGAGGTGACCACGTCGATCCGGCCGTCGTCCCCGACCCGCGTGAACTCTTCGCCAGCCGTCATCAGCCCGGCGAGGTGTCCCCGCTTCACCATGCTCTTCAGCGGCCGGTACACGTTCGCGACCTGGTCCTCAGACGTCGCGGTCAGCTGGATCAACGGTGTCGGCCACGGCGTCCCCATCGGCTCGCCCGCCTCGTACTCATACCACCAGCCGCACGAGCATCCGTGATCCGCACACCGGTACCGTTCGCCGCCGCGAGCCCACCCGTCGAACACGACCGGGCCCGCGGCTTCGGCCAGGACGATGGTCGCCGACCACGGGCCCTTGCCGGTCTTCTGCGGCGCCACCACCTGACTGCGCCGGTAGTGGAACGCGGGCGCCAGCTGGCCCACACGCGCGGTCGGGCGCACTCGGTAGTGGTTGACCGTGCACCACAGCTGCCACGGGTACAGCTCGAGATCCTCGCCCGCCCGGAAGCCGTCCGGGACCGGACAGTGAGCCTCGATCCAGTACGGCACGACCCACAGCGTGGGGAAGTCGACGACGAACTCGGCGGCGGCGTCAGACGCCTTCGCCACTGGGCACGACCTTCAGCCGGTCACGCGGACCAGGCCGCCGCCCAGTCGCCGCAGCAGGGGCCAGCTCTTCAGGCTCCTCAGCAGGCGCGATCTTCCACCGGTTCCGGTTCATCCCCGCCACACTCAGACCGAGAGAATCGAGGTAGCTGCGGATCATCTTCTTCACATCCACCCGCGCGTCCGCCCGCTCCGCCTCCGCCAGCGTCCGTACGAACAGCGCCACCTCCAGCTCCTGCCCCATGTCCTCCCACGCCACCGCCTGCGGCTTGCCCCACAGCTCGTCCCATAGGTCCAGCTCCCGCTCGGCGGCCGTCGTCAGCGGCCACTGGGGCGGCTCGCCTTGGCGGCCCTCTGCGGGAAGCGTCCGCCACCCGCCCTTGTCCGCAGCCTTCGAACTGCGCAGTGACCGCGGGTCAGGCGCCGGACCGGAGACCGCGCGTGCTCCTCCACGGGGCATGTCGATCACTCCCTCATCGCTGCGTTGCGCAGCACCGAGTGTCGTCACCTTGCGTGACAGCGGTGGACCCTCTGAACCCGGCGCACCTCTGAGCGCCCTCCCCCGCGCTCTGGACCCCCTGGCCGGTTGGGGGTCACCCCCTGGGTCCGGTCACGGATGGTTACGAGGTGCCGAAGGTCTCTCGCGCGGTCTTGCGTGAGTGATGGCGCTTACTCATGGCCTGCCAGTTGGCCGGGTCGAAGCCTCTGGGGCCGAGTGGTCCGAGGCCGTCGATGTGATCGACCTCAGTAGCGAGGTCACGCTGCAGCTGGGGCAGCACTACGCACTGCTCGCATTCGCAGTACGGATGATCGCGCAGGTATGCGGTACTGGCCTTGCGCCAGGCAGCGTTGTAGCCGCGCGTGTGGGGGGTAGGACGTGCGGCCCTGGCCTGGGTCTGGCAGGGCTGGCACCTCCCCCCTGGGGTGAGAGTGGGGCACCCCGGGGTGGGGCACACCTGCATCGCCTTGCGCGGCATGAGGCCCCCTGTGCGTGCGTGAGCCCCGTGCGGTGGCGGGACGTGAGGCGAGGATGCGACATGATCCCCCCGGAACGCAGATACGGGCGTAGTCAGTCCGCCCGGTGCCGCTTCTGCTGCCGTTCTCGGCGGCGGTTCCAGATGGCGATGCCGAACTCCCGCACCCACCAGACGGCGCAGGCCGTGACGACCACAGCGGCGACGAGAGCGGCAAGGATGACGGCCGGGCCGTATTCACCTCGGCGCCAGGAGACTGCGACTACCTGGTAGAGCACTTCGGCGAATCCGAGTGCGAGGAAGGCCCCGAAGCACCCCAACTCGTCGAATCCGCGATCTCTGCTGGCCACACGATCTCCTCGTGGTGCTTCTGATGTCAGAAGTCGGGGCAGAGGTGCTTGTGTACGGCGTCCAGGACCTTGCCGCCGGTGTCTGGGGTGTTGAGGTCAGGCAGGCGTGTGGAGATCGTGAAGCGGTCGAGGGCCAGCTGTGCCAGCTTCTCCCGGTCGTCGGGGGAGGACTTGATGGAGCTGCACTGGTTGAGTCCGCGGCTGACGGCCTTGTCGATCTTGCCGTCGACGATGTCCGGGCTGATGGCGTTGAGTGCCTTGATGTAGGCGTCGGTCGTGGCTGCGTCGGGCTCGGGCGGGAGTCCAGCGGCTTCGCGGGCCTTGGCCTTGTCCTCGGCGCTGAGCGTCGGAATGTCGCTGGCCGCGCTCTCCGGGTCGGTTTCGCTGCTGCAGCCGACGAGGGCGATCGCGAGTACGGCGATCGCGGCGGCGGTGGTGATGCGGGTGCGCATGGTTCCCCTTGGGTGGTCCGGGCCGGAAGGGGAAGTCTGCTGGGTGGTCACGCGCGGTGTGTGGGGTGTTGCTGGTCTGTGACACAGGTGAGCCGCGCGGTGGCGGGGCTGCTGTGTCCGGGCATGCCGGACGTGCCTTGAGTGTTACACCGTGCGATCAGGCTGGTCAAGCTGCCTTGGAGGGCGTGTGGGCCTGGAGTTCGCGCAGGTCGACGAGGTCGCGGCCGGATGAGTCGTGGCCGTGGTGGGTGAGTTTGCCGCGGTGGAGCCAGACGCGGATGGTTCCCGGCTTGATACCGGTCGCCGCGTGGGCCGCGTAGAGGTCGACGAGGACGGGCTGCTGCATGGCTTCAGTGTGCCCCGCCCCGCGTGGGCCCGGCGGTGAGGTTAGGCCGCGGTGACGGGCAACTGCGCGACGTTCTCGTCGGCGAGCTGGGTGTCGTATCCGGCGCGCGCCCAGTTGGCGAAGCGCCAGCGTGCGATGTTCCGTAGCTCCTCGCGGTCTTCCTCGCTGACGTCGTCCCAGACGCCGCGCGGGTACCGCATGGTGGCGATGCAGGGCTGCCCGTACACGGCGCCCGTGACGGTGAGGGTGACGTCGTCCATGAGGTCATCCTCTCGCAGTGATGTCGGCGTGCGAAGCATCTCCAGGAGGCTGGTTGGCGAGCTCTTTGTGGATCTGTCGCACGGGCCCGAAACCTGAAATCAGGGCAGGCCAGGGCCGGTTTTGGCCGATATCGGGGTCGAAACCGGTTTCGGGTTGGGGTGAAACCATCTGCCCTTGCCGAAACCGGCCTCGCGTCGTCTCTCAGTCGTCTTCGGTGGTGCCCTCGAACTGCTCGGGGAGGTCGCTGTGCCGGACGCCCTTGGCGCCGCCGCAGCACTCCCGAAGGGTGATCTGCCGGGTGGGTACCTTGTGCGGCTTGAGCGCTGCGGAGAGTGCCGTGGAGCGGGCCGCGGTGTCTTCCTCGGCCATCCACGGCCCGTATAGGTCGGCCCGGTAGGCGGCGAGGGCTTCGGCCAGGCGGTGGGAGTGGACGGCTTCGGCGCCGTCTGGCCAGATGGCCCGCAGGTGGTCCACCACGGTGGTCACGTCGACCTCTTCGACGTGCTGCCCGGCGGCCTGGCCGGACAGGGTCCCGGCGGCGGTGCGCAGGGCCAGGGCCCGTTTGGCGATGTCCTCGGCTTCGGTCTGCTTGATGAACGCCGCGCGGACGGTGGTGCCTTCGCGGCCGCGGGCGAGGATGCCGGTGCCCTGCTCGTCGATGGAGATGTCGGTGGCGCGCAGGCCGCGTTCGTGGGCGCCGGTACCGAGCACGTTGTTGTTGGCCCGCCAGTCCATCACCGCCAAGCACAGGCGGGTGCCGACACTGGACGACACCGACGACGGCAGGGACGGCGCGTCGGGGTTCTGTGTGAGGAGGATGAGGATCACTCCGTAGGCGCGGCCCTTCTTGATGAGCTTGGTGCACAGCTCGGCGGCCTCGTCCTTGTACTCGGAGTGCGTGAACAGCTCCTGTGCCTCGTCGACGACGATGACGCGCGGTCCGAGGTTCTGTTCGGGGTACTTGGCCTCCAGTTCGCGGGTGACCCGCTTCCCTTCGGGGGTCTCGCTGGAGGGCAACCCCTTGATGAACTTGGCGCGGCGGCGCTGCTCGGCGATACCGGAGCGCAGACCGGCGATGGTGGCTGCAATGTCCTCGTCATCGTCACCGGAGATGTACCGGTGGCAGACCGGCTTGACCGCGTCGAGGTCACCGGAGCCCTTGAGTTCGTAGATCCACAGCTGTGCGGTGGGGTCGAGGGCCACACCGAGCACGATCGCCAGGGCGCAGGACGTCTTACCCGAGCCGGGGATACCTCCCACCAGCAGGTTGGAGTACATGAGGGTGATGGTGACGAGGTTGCCGCGCGGATCGAAGCCGAACGGCAGCGGCGCGAACACGTCCGCCTGCCCAGACTTCATCAACGGCCACAGCTTGCGGGCGGCCTTGGCCGGGTCCTGCTGCGCCACCCACAGCACGAGGCGCCCGGGGTGCGCGGAGCGGTCCCCTTCGGGCCACACGGTGGAGACGGGGCGGCGCATGGCGGCGGCCAGCGCGGAGCGCTTGTCCAGGACCGCGGCGGCCTCCACTCCGCGCGGGAGGTCGACTTCGGCGCGCCAGCCGGGCCCGTCGCGCTGGACCTCGGCGGCGAACTCGACGCCGCCGCGGCCCTTCTTCCCGCCGATGCCGATCGCGGCCAGCGCCTCGAACACCTCGGTGGAGTCCAGCGGACGCAGGGTGCGGGTAGTGACGTAGCGGGTGATCAGAGGCCGGTCGGTCTTCTTCCCGTTCAGCCCGCACAACAGCAGACCGGCGGCAGCGGCGGCGAGGGTCCAGCCGGGGACCAGGAACCCGGCGACGGTGGTGGTGATGCCGGTCAGGGTCGCCACCGCGACCGAGGCGATGCGCCGCGGGCGCACCCGGCGGGAGTGTTCGCGGGACAGGGCAAGCCACGCCTCGATGTCGGCGCTGGACGCGGCCTTGGCCTCGACGGGGCGGGCCTCGGTGTCGGCCACCCACTTCCCCCACCGGGCGATGTACCGTCCGGCGCCGCGCGGGGCCTGGCGCACCAGGCGCAGCGTGTACACGGGTACCCGGATGGTGTGGAAGGCGATGGCGTGCCCGTAGTAGGCGGCCGTCCACTTCGTGGCGTGGGTGAACTCGGCGGCGTTGCGCAGGAAGGTGGGGATGACGGGCGGGGCGTCGGCCAGCTGGGCGCGCCGCTCGGCGACCCAGGTTCCTGCGTCCGCCTGCGTCTGGGGGGTGTCGACGGGACGCGGCCGGGCGTCCTGGACGACGTCGACGACGGTCTGTTCCACGGCCGTGGGGGCGGCCTCGGCCGGATGGGCGTCCTCGGCGGCCGGGACGGTGTCCTGGGGCGCGGGGGGAGCGTCTTCGACCAGACGCAGTGTGGTGTCAGCCATGCTGGTGCTTTCCTGCCTCAGTTCAAGGGGTGGGGAGCCAAGGGGCGGCCGCTCGCGTGGTGGTGGACGGCCGCCCCTGGGCGTGGTCACTTGGCGCGCTTCGCCTCGCGGGCCTTGGCGTCCTCGACGATGCGGTCGATACGCCGCTGCTGGGCCGCGCTGAACTTCCCTCCGCGCAGGGCCGCGGCGGCGGTGATGCCGAGGATGCGGGCCAGTTCGCGGTGGTTGATCGGGTCCTTGTCGCTGATCGGCATGGGGTCCTTCCCGGGCCGGACTGTCCGGCCCCACCGCGCCCCTGGTGATCACTTTGCGCGCCCACATAGTGATCACCGGTGGCACGGAAGGGCAGGTCAGCCCTTGCGGGTGCTGCGCCACACGTCCCGCAGGATCAGCAGGCACACCACCAGCGCGACCAGTGCGATGGCGAGGACGACCAGGGCGATGGACAGGCCGATGAGGATCGCCACCAGCACGAAGGCGACGACGACCAGGGCGACCAGGGCGAGGCAGCCGCCCGCGAGGTACGCGCCCCACGGACGGGCCTGGATGGGCTGGAGCGGGGGCTGCTGAGCGGGCAGCAGGTGTTCAGAACTGAACACCTGGCCTGCGTACATGGGGTTACCGGCCAGGTCGTAGCCGATCTGCTGCCGCTGTACGGGCTCGTTCATGCCGTCCACCCCTGCACGCGTCGGGCGAGGCGCGGCCAGAGCAGGACACCGAGCGCGAACGCGACGACGGCGGGCTGTGAGACCAGGGCGGCGACCACGGCGAGGACGATCGCCAGGAGCGTCGGGAAGGCGACGAGGAGGGCGAGGATCGCGCCGAAGATGATGCGCATCATGCGTATCCACCCTCCATCGGTGTGGCCGGGGCGGTGTCCTGGGGCTTCTTCGCGGCCCGTGAGAGGGCGGTGCGGATGTACGGCTCGCCGACGACGAGGCGGCGGTGACGCTCCAGGTGCTCGGCGATCTCGCGTGCTTTGGCGTCCGGGCCGAGGATGGATGCGGCCTCCACCACGGCAGCCTCGACGGTCACGGGCTCCAGTGCGTTGACCTGCAGCGCATCAACCGCATCAGGTCGATGCACCTCGTACTCCGGGGGCTGGTTGCCGAGGATCAGCGCGACCTGCACGGCATCGACGACGACCCCGTAGGACACGAGCAGCGACGCGAGTTCGGCGGGGGGCATATCCGGTTGCGCATCGTGTGCGATGCGGACCGCATCCGCTGGGTCCATCTCGGCGAACTTGCGGCGCAGCACCTCCTGCGCGGAGTGCGGGCGGGCGGGACTGGCCGACGGCTTGTCGGTCTGTCCGCCGTACATGGTGGCCAGGGCCGCATCCGCTCCCTGGGTGAGCCGCTGGCGCTGCACCTGGACGAGGCCACCGCCGAGCCCGGCGTCACCGCGGCCCACATGTTCGGCGAGCTTCCACGACTTCCTGAGCGCGGACTCGCGCACGTCTTCGTCGGGGTGGCGGGCGGCGAGGGCTTGGTGGAAGGCGAGCTGCTGGACGGCGTCGGCGTTGCGTCGCTGCGCTTCGATGTCGACGCCGGTGGTGTGGACGACGATGCGGCGGGCGATGAGGCCGAGGCCTTCGGCGGCGCCGCTCATGGCGAGCGGGGTGACGGCATACACGACGGCCTCGGTGACCGTGTCGGCCAGCGACAGTCCGGTGAAGCACGCGGCGACCGGGACCAGCCACAGGCCGATGCGCACGACGGTGGGGGTTGGCTGGCCGAGCATGGTCAGGCCGAGCATGGTGAGCGCCAGGATGAGAGTGAGGCCCTCACCGGCGGCGACGACACCCGCGGCGGTGGCGGCACGGCCGAACTCGGCGGTGACATTGCTGTATGTACCCCAGGCGCCGAGGCTGCCGACGGCGACCATCAGGACGGCGGAGCCGCCCAGGACGATGGTCTGGCCCCGGGTGAGGCGGGTGGGGGTGGTCACTGGCCACCTCCGCGGATGCGGTCGCATTCGTCGGCGAGGCGGTCGAGGGCGTCGAGGTGGGTGCGGGTGGTGGCGGTGAACGCGCGGACCTGGTCGGGGTCGAGGGACGCTACGCCGTCGATCTCGATGGCGACGGTGGGCAGCGGGTCCGGGTCGAGGTCGGCGTAGGGGCTGTGGGAGATCCACGCGGTGAGGTATTCGACGGTGCCGTGGCGGGTGTCGAACTGGGCGTTGATCTCGGGGCCGTTGTGGGTGAGGTCGGGCTTGAACTGGGCGCCGGTGTGGGGGTCGACGCACCAGGTGGGCTCGTCGATTTCCAGGGCGCTGGCGACGAGGACGTTGACGATCACGCTGCGGGGCTCGGTGCTCACTGGCCCTCACCTCGCGTGGTGTGCTCGGCGTCGAGGAATGCGGCGACGGCGGGGAAGGCGCGGTCGACGGAGCGGCGGGCGGCCTCGGCCTCGGTGAGGGGCTCGGCGTCGAGGGCGCGCAGGAGGATGCGGAGGGACTCGGAGAGGGCGCCGTGGGCCTGGGCGTAGCCGAACTCGCCGAAGCTGCTGGTGTCGCTGTAGGCGGCGAGCATCTTCTGGGCGACGCTGATCGCGATGGCGAGGTCGCCGGGCTCGCGCAGCTGGTCCCGGACGCGGGCGGCGGCGGGGCCGTAGAGGGGTTCGCGGGTGTCGTTCACCGGGTCACCGCCTTGGCGATGGTCCCGGTGACTCCGGCCGCGGTGACGCGCACGGTGAGGGTGCGGCCCGGGGAGCGGCGGATGAGGCCCGCGGCGATGATGCGCCGGGGCGGGGTGGTGCCGCGCGGCGGCGCGGGCATGGAAAGATCAGGCACTAGCCGTCTCCTTGCTTTGATCAGGGAGTTCGGTCAGGCCCTCGTCCGGTGTTCGTAGCACCGGCGGGGGCCGCTTCAGTTGTGGTGACGAGGCCTTACGGCCGGTGTCATGACACCCAACATAGCTCTGGTGTCATGACACCGCAAGGGTTAACCTCGGGTGTCATGACGAGAGTGGAGAACTGATGCCGAACGTCGAGAAGACGCCCCGCCAGACCATCCGGGTCGACAAGGACCTGTGGGACAAGGCCGGGCAGGCGGTCGGCCCTCGCAACCGCGGCGAAGCGATCCGCAGCTTCTTGCGCTGGCTCACGCACGAGACGGACGAGCTTCCAGAGCGCCCGCCCCGCCCGGAGTAGCCGCGTCGGGCTGGAAGGACTTCAACGCCAGCCAGGACTCTGGCCCGTACTCGCACCCGCACCAGCGACACGCGACCTCGGTCGTACCCGCCAGCACCCGCAACACCGCACCGCACACCTGGCCATCCGCGTACACAGCCGGGCAGTTCCCGATCCGCATCGACGGTTCCGGCGGGTTGATGATCGAGGCGACATCCCGCTCGAGGTCGCGGATCTCCTCGGCGAACGCGCCCGCCATCGGCCAACTGGACGCGATCCACTCCAGGTTCATGCCGAGCGCGCGGGCCGCCACGACCACCCGCCGCCCGGTGGTACCCGCGATGGCGGGCTCGGACCAGCCGCGGTCGTCCTGCATCGCGGACCGCCAGTCCTCCAGGACCCCGACGATCCCACCAGGCCCTCGGAGGCCGAGCACCGTCTCACTGACCGGCAGGGGCGCCTCTGCGGGCCGTGTACGGCCGAGTTCGGGACGGCGGCCGGACGGGTGGAGGAACGCGGCCAGAGCCTCGTATAGGCGCGGCATGCGGTCCAGGCGGCGGGCGGTGGCCAAGGTGTCGCCGTTGCAGAGGTACCCGTGCTCAAGCGACTGCCCGCAGAGCAGACACTCGGCCCCAGAGGGTCGGACCAGTTCGGCCTCCTCTTCGCTGATCAACGTCATGCGCTCCTCCAGGGGCGTTGTCGTTGCCGGTCGGTACGGTGGATGGATCACTATCAGCGTCTGCTGGCTGCGACGCTCGGGGCCTCACGTCCGGTACAGCACCCGGATGTGGGGCCACTCACATTGAGGCCAGATGACTCAGGTGGTGTCGTGGTTCTGGCCGCGCCGCTCGGTGTCGGCGAGGTTGCGGAGCTTGGCGGCGTGCCGGTGGGCGAGGCCGTGCTGCCGGGCGGCATTGAGGGCTGTGCGGCGGCGCTTGTTCGCCTCGATGCGGGCGCGGGCGGCGGCGATCTTCTCGGCCACGATGTCGTCGACGTTCACGGGTCGGTCTGCGGGGAACATGTGTGCCTCCTGCGGGTGGGGCAACGTGGACAGCGGATGTGGACGTGGACAACGTGGACGTTGTCCACATGGGCCTGTCTCGCGTCGCGGGAGTGAAATTGGAAGTTTGTTTGTCCGTATATGTACTAATTGGGGGCTCGTTAGATCTCGGAACAGGTGGACGTGGACAGCCGTCCACATGTCCACATCGCTCACTCCGTCTGGACACAGACCCGCTCGCCCTCGACGAACACCCACTCGTGGGCCTCCGCAACATCCACGGCGCGACGGAGGAAGTCCCGGTCGCTGCTCCGCAGACGGCGGTTCAGTTCTCCGAAGGTGATGCCGCCGACCGCGGACGCGTGCTTCTTCACGAGCAGGGCAATGCGCTCCAGCGTGCGGTCGGTGTCTGTCTTCGCTTGGTGGGTGCGAAGTTCCTGCGCGACCTTGGCGTCCTGCTCGCGGCGCCGGGCTGCCTCCGCTTCCCGCTCCGCACGTTGGATCAGCGCGCCGCGCACGGCGCACGACGAGGTCCAGACGACCTCTGCCAGCTCCCAGTCCTCTTCTGTGGCGTCTGTGCGTCCACCGTCGAGGAGGGCCAGGAGCGCCGTGAGTTTCACCTTCATCAGGTTGGCGTGGCCGTCCAGTTCGTCGATGGCCAGCTCACCCCGGTTGCGCGCGACGTGCTCGGCCCACAGCATCCGGCGGATGCGCTCAGGCAGCACGATGTCCAGCGAGTCGCCAGGCTGGAGTGAAGCCGGGTTCACGGGGAGCGGGCCGGGCGTGGTAGGCGGCTCGTCAGGAATTGACGGGTCGGCTGCCCATGCCCACAGGAACCGTTGCGGTGTGCCCGTGCTGGCGTCCGCGATGACCGGCATGGCTGTCGACGGCTGGAACCCGACGACCATGCCGAGGCTGTAGGAGCCCGCGGCCACGTACCTGGTCCGCTCCTCCGAGGCGTTCGTCTGGCCGAGAGTCTCGCCAATGGCTGCGCGCCGGAGTGTCTCGCCGAGCACGCTGCCAGAACGTTCAGCGAGACGAGCGAGGGTCTGGCCCTCGTCGACATAGAAGTAGGCGTTGTGCCGGACCTGCTTGCGTACCTTCTTGGTGACCGGGTCGCCCTTGAGTGGGCCTTTGGCGTGGATCTCGCCGGTCTCCTCGTCGACCGTGCCCATGAAGGCCTCGGCGATTCCTTCGCCGGAGCCGATGGGCAAGCCGTCGCGGAACTCGGGGTCGAGCGGGGGGAGTAGGGACCGCGCGACCTTCGTGCCGATGGACTTGCCCCCACCGGAGGCGGCGACGACGGCGACGAACAGGTTGAGAGACGCACGGCCGCCGATGCCGGAGACGGCCGCGATGTTGTGGGAGATCATCGAGGACATGCGGGCGAGTAGCGAGTAGAAGAGCACGTCGCCGCTGGAGCCTTCGGCGTGCGCGGCCTGCCGGATGTGCTGGTGCACGGGACGCGCGGCCCAGAACTCCTCTGGCAGCAACCCGCGCGGCCGATTGGGCTCCTGCTCGTCGGCGGTCTCGTCCGGCGGCGGCGAGTCCGCGAGGGGATCGCCTGTCCACATGTCGCCGGGTGGCGGGGTAGGGGAGTCGCTGCGCTGTGTGGGTGGGCGGCAGTGCTGCCGGACGCGGGTGAGTACCGCCGACGGCAGTGCGCGGGCGGGCGCCTGGGCGTCCTGGTCGAACGCGGCGCGCAGCACATCAAGGGTGGCCTCACGCTCGTTGCCGCCGTAGTGGACATGGGCCCACAGGGTGGGCACGGTGAGCTTCCGGCCGGGAGGCTGCTGCCCGGTGGGCAGGCCGGAACGTTCGGACCAATTCACGGCAACGTGGTCGTCACAGACGAGGCTGTACTCGCTGTCCGCCGTACCCTCGGACCCGGCCGGACGCAGCCACTTCTCACGTCCGTCGGCCGCCGTCCCGCGGTACGTCCAGCCCGCTGGCTCCAGGATGTCCCGGAACGTCAGTTCGGCCGCGAGGATGTCGAAGACGCTCGTGCCACCCCCGGAGCGGGGGAAGGCGGAACGCCGCGGGGGCGGGGCCGTCGTTGTCCGGCCGGTGCGCGCGTCGTGCCGCGCCCGCTTCTCCGCCGCGGCCTTCTCCAACAGCGCCCGCGCGTCGGGCTCCAGCCGCTGGACGGCTTCGCGCATCACGGCCAGGTCGACGGGCTCGCCCGTACCCGGGAAGCTGCCCGTCGGCCGGGCCTCGCCTTTCCGGTTGACCGTGCCGGGGATTCTCATCAGCCGGTCGAGGTTTCCGATCTGCGTGTCCCATGAGCATCCGTGGGAGTACGCCGAACCGCCGAGGACGGCCTGCAGGCCCATGGTGAACTGCTCGATGGCCGTCCGGTCCTCGTCACTTCCGATGGTTTGCGGCTCGGCGAGGACCCAGATCGGGTTGTAGCCGCCGCCGGACAGCCACCAGCCGCTCGGATCGGGGAGCCCGCAGGACAGGACGATGTCTCGGACGTGGTCCGCGTCTATGGGGTGGGGCATGTCGTCGAGTCCGGGCTTGTGCCCAGCCGTACCGAAGTCACCGTCCGCCCACAGGAACGTCAGCCCGTGGGCCAGGTCCTTGCCGCCGCGCCCCTTCGCCGGGTGCTCGCGCAGGGTGGTGACCTGTGCGTAGATGCCCTTCGGGCTGCGTGTGTCGAGGTCGGCCACGTACTCGGTGGCCGCGGCGATACCTGCCTCGTCGGTGGTGAAGCGGCGGCCGACCCAGCGGTCTGCGTCGGAGCACACGCTGAGCAGGCCGGGGACGCCCTGGAAGTGGTAGGCCAGCGACGAGTGGACCAGTTGCTGGTCTGCGAGGAGTTCTGCGGGTGGGGCCTGGGTCACTGGTGCACCGCCGGGAAGAAGTAGACGCCGGTCGGGCGTCCGACGCAGCGTGAGCGCCTGAGGCAGAGGCGCGGCTTGTCGGCGCGGCCAGCGGGGTGGATGTGCTGGTGGTGGCAGAACGGGCAGTCGACGACGAGGAGTGCGTGCTGCTCGCTGTCCTCGTTGTGTGTGTCGCGGTAGGCGACGAGGCGGGCCGCGGCGGCGGCCATGCCGAGGTGGACGGGCGGCGACTGGATCGGGGCCTCGTCCGGGGTGCCGTCCTCCTGGAAGAGGGGGAGGACGGTGGTGGTGCTGTTCACGAACGTGCTCTCTTCTACGAGCGGGGCCAGTGGTGTTCGTGAGTGCGCGTGCGGCCCCGGGCCAGGGGGGATGGCCCGGGGCCGCAGTGCGCTTCCCCGGGTCAGCCGGAGGGTTGCCGCTTGTTCTTGGCGACCTCTTCGCCGAGGGCGAAGAGGTCGCTGATCCAGCGCCGGACGGCGGCGTTCACCGCGTTCGGGGTGGGCTGTTCTGCGAGGTGCGCCCGGATCGATCCGAGGACGATCTCGTGACGGCCGCGCTCGGCGGCCCGCTTCAGGTACAGGTCGTCGGGGATGAGGCCGACGGGCTCGTCTGCCGGGCACTCGCCCGTGCTGTAGTCGGTCATCGGGTTCCTCCCACGAGCTGGGCGACGGACGCCACGATGTCGGTGGTGTGCCGGTCGCAGGCCGGGAAGTCGTAGCGGAGGTTCGGCCCCGAGAACGTGCTGACGACGTTCTTCGCCGTGGCCGGGCAGCCGGGGCAGCGGTAGCCGCGCTGGTTGTGGGGCGAGTTGGGCCCGTCGGGGCAGTCGCACCAGGTGCACTGTTCGCCGTTGGTGGCGGTGACCGCGACGGGGATGGTGCCCGGGTCCGTGGCCGCATCTCGGGCGGCGGCGAGGGCCTGGTCGGACAGGAACGTGTCGAGCGGGGTGTTCACGCCGCCTCCCTGATTGCTGCGGGCTGCTGGTGGATGAGTGCCCAGTACGGGTCGGTGGCCGGGCGGCCGGGGAGGTTGTCCCCGGCCGTCGCGGCGTTCGTCTGCGCGGTCATACGTGGGCCTTCAACACGCCCTCGACGACGTCGGCCAGGACGCCGTTGACGGTGTCAGCGAGCCACGTCACCTCGCGTTCGACGTTGCGCCCCTCCTGGGTGGCGGCGTCCGCGCAGGCTTCGAACAGTCGGCGCAGGTCCCCGCAGAGCAGGTCTCCGAGCCGCACGTTGTATAGGTCGCTGACCGTCGGTCGGACGGTCTCGCAGTGCGGGTCGTTGTGCTGGGCCTGTTGCCTGCCCCCGACCTGGACGTCCTCGAGGCCGAGGCGGGCGGCCTTGTAGATGTCGAGGGCGCGGACGCCGGGCGCCCGCTGGTCGCCGTTGTCCTGGGTGGCGTAGTCGAGGGAGCGGGCGGTGAGGATCTCGCGGATCTCGGTGCGGACGCTGTCGACGGTGACCGGCTCCAGCGAGGTGCAGCGGAGACAGGAGGCGCACAGGCCGTACGGGTGTCCGGCGTCGCCGGTGCGGACGACGACGCTCGGGGTGCCGTCGTAGACGCAGACGGATGTGGGGCGGCCGGTGGCGGTCATGCCGTCGCCTCCGCCTGCTGGGCGGTCATCTGGCGGTGCATGGCGCGCAGGCTGTCGGTGAACGCGGCCAGGTCGCCGATGACCTTGGTCAGATCGTCGGGGTCTAGGAGGACTCCGTTCCCGCCGGAGTTGAACGAGACGAGGGGCCCACCGATCGCGTCGTCGGCGTCGCCGAGCTCGGCGGACAGCAGCTCGTTGTGGTCGCAGTCCATGCCGTCGGGCAGGGGCAAGTCGACGTGGGGGCCGACGTGCTCGAAGTACGGCTCACCGCCGTCGCCGTCGTAGCGGAGGTTGGTGCACTGGCCGGGCTGGCACCACGGGTAGTGCCCGGGCGCGCGATCAGCGGCGGCCGTCTGGGTGACGTGCTCGGCCGCGTTCACGAGCGGGGTGAGCGGCTGGTGGTCGACGACGCGACCGATGATGACGTCGAGACAGGCGAAGAACTCGCGGAGACTCTCGTTGTCCTGCTTTCGGACTACCTCGGAGGCAGTCTCGTGGACCTGCCCGGTGGCGATCATCCGCCGGGCCTCGGTGATGATCGCGGGGGCAGCGTCCGACGCGGTGAGCGCGGCGACCACAGTGGTGATCAGCTGCGGCGAAATGCTGGGGCGCTGGTCAGACGGCGTGGCCGTTGACGCCTGTGCGATGCTGTGCATACGAGCTACTTCCGATCTCTTACTTGCTGGTAGGTGCGGACTCGCTCGACAGAGGCGACCCGGCTGGACCCCGGGTCGCTTCGTCGTTTCCGGCGACAGGCGTCCCCGACTGGACCTCGGGAACGACGCCGCTTTCCTCGGTCAGGCCGAGGAAGCTCAGAAGGTCGCTGCGCCGCGCGCGGAGCTGCTTACCGACCCGGATGACTGGGATAGGCAGGGCGTCCTCGCGGGCGAGCTGGTATGTGGTGGTGCGCCTGATGTCGAGTGCGGCGCCGAGGGTCGGCCAGACGTCGAACATCACCGGAAGCTCTAGGGCTTCGGCGGCCGACAGTGTCTTGCGGCGGCCTGCGGTGCTCATACGGACGCCTTCCGCTGGTCTTCGATCCACGCCGACACGTCTTCTTCGCGGTAGACGACTCGACGCCCCAGCCGGAAGGACGCTGGACCGGACCCGGTCCAGCGCCAGTGGCGCAGTGTGGCTACGGGGCGTCGCAGTTGCTCGGCCACCTCGGGCATGGTGAGCAAGCGGCACATACATCCTCCTGTTGTTGGAGTGTCACCGCTGAGAGCGTACTACAGGTCATGTGGCCTACCTACAACGTGGTGTTGTAGCTTGCTGTTTATGACAAGTGCTGAAGGCAGGCAGGGGCGATCGGCGGAGGCGCACTTCGCTCGACGGCTCCGGGTGATCCGCGAGACCCTCGGCCTGTCGCAGGCGGACTTGGCGAACCGGATCACGAAGGCGGGGATGTCGATGCCCCAGCAGACCGTTGCCCGCATCGAGTCAGGCAAGAGGTCGATTCGGCTCGATGAAGCAGGAATCATTTCGGACATCCTGCAAGTCACGCTTCAGGAAATGATGAGTGATCCAATCGAAGGATTGGCAGGCGATGAAGTGTCCATCGTCCTCGAAGACTCAGTGAACGAGCTGGTCGAGCTTGAGGAACTGATTTCCGCAAACTACGAACAGTTGGAGGAGTCCAAGGCTAGGGTCCGCGAACTGGAAGACGAACGTGCGACGCTCTTCCAAAGGAAGGCGCGGGAAGAGGTGCGCCTGGACGCATTGCATTCGGTGGGTGCGTATGGGCATCGATCTAGTCCGCGCCCCCCCGTTGGCACTCGTATCGCGGCAGCTCGCTTGTCTGCTGGCTACAACACCCTCGTCCTGGTGCTCAGGGCTGGTTTGGGGGCGGAGGCTGAGCCGACCCTGAAGGCCATCGAGCGAAATGACTTCTCTTCGCTCAGCGGCGACGAGGCCCACCAATACATCCGGAAGCTGGCCCATGCGCTCGATATGAACGGCGACGACCTTGCCACTCAATATGAGACTGAGCGATCCGAGGACGAGTAACCGCGAGGCAGCGAGCGACGGAGGAGGATAAGCGTATGCCCGCATCTCGCCGCGCTGGCGGCATCAGTAAGCGGTGTGAGTGCCGCAGCCCGGACGGCAAGCTGCTCGGCAAGACGTGCCCGCAGCTGTCGAAGAAGAACCACGGCGCGGTGCAGCTGCGCCAGGAACTCCCGCTCGACGCCGACGGCAAGCGGCGGCCGTTCCGGCGCACCGGGTACGCCAAGGTGACGGACGCGCAGAGCGACCTGTCGAAGCTGCAGGCCATCCTCGATCTGCCCGGCGACGACGAGGACGCGGCCCGACGCGTCGGCGACCTCCTGCAGAACGTCATGCGCGACCGCCTCGACATACCCGAGGCCGCCGAGGTATCCCGCCGCATAGGCGTCGGCGTGCCCCTCGACGGGGCGATGACCGTGGGGGAGTGGCTCGATACCTGGGTCGAGTCGAAGAAGACCCGCAAGACCACCACCAACGGCTATCGCTCCCACATACGCGTGCACCTGAAGCCGGGCGTCGGCCACTACCGGCTCGACCGCTTTAACGTCGGCCACGGGCAGGAGTTCTTCGACGCGATCGACGACGCCAACGAGGTCGTCGCCGCCGAGAACCAGGCCCGCCGCGAGCAGGAAGCCCGCTGCAAGTGGGGCAAGAACTCCCGGCCACCGGCCGCCGAGTCCGCGCGCCTGGCGCTCGAGCGGGAGAAGCTCGCCGAGATGCCGCCGTACCGGCTCATCACCGGCCCGGCTACGAAGCAGCGCATCCGGGCGACGCTGCGGACTGCGCTGAACGCGGCGATCCGCCGTCAGCTCATCACCTTCAACCCGGCCGCGTGGGTCGAGCTCGATTCCGGGAAGCGGCCGAAGGCTGTGCTGTGGACCGACCTGCATGTCGAGCACTGGCGGAAGACCGGCGAGAAGCCGAGCCCGGTCATGGTGTGGACGCCGCAGCAGATCGGCGCGTTCCTGGATGAGGCCGAGTCGGACCGGCTGTACGCGTTCTTCCACCTGATCGCGTTCCGGGGGCTGCGGCGCGGTGAGGGCGTCGGCCAGGACTGGGTGAACGTCGACCTCGACGGGCAGGCCATCACCATCGCCAAGACCATCATCACGGACGGCTGGACGCCCACGGAGTCCCTGCCGAAGACCGACGGGGCCGCGGCCACCATCGCGCTGGACTCGGTCAACGTGGGTGTACTGCGCGAGCACCGGGCGCGGCAGCTGGCGGAGCGCGACACATGGAACGCGGAGGCCAAGCAGGAGCGGGCCGACGGCAAGGACGTCGCGGACTGGGTGGACACGGGCAAGGTGTTCGTGGACCTGGACGGCAGCTGGCTGCACCCAGAGAAGGTGTCGGACGCGTTCCGCCGGATCTGCAAGCAGGCGGACCTGCCCCCGATCAACCTGCGGGACCTCAGGCACTGCGCGGCCACCCTCATTCACGCGGGCGGCGGGGACCTGCACGCCATCAAGGAGACGCTGCGGCATTCCACGATCAAGCTGGCGTCGGACACGTACACGTCTCTCCTGAAGGAGGTTGATCTGGAGATCGCGGAGAAGGCGGCGGCGATCGTGCCCAGGGCACGCAGGCCGAGGTACGGGGCTGCCCTCACACCAAACGCCTAGAGTGCGCGCATGGCTGAAGCTACGCCCGACATGCTTACGATCGCCCTCACAGGCTTCCACGCCGCCAGGGAGCGGTATCGCCAAGATCTCACCGTCGGCCACGACGAGGAACAGCTGATCATCCACGCGATGGAGGTCGTCTACTGGTCGTGCACCCTCGACGAGCAGCTCGCCAAAAGGGACGCCTGGTATGAGATGTGCAGCGAGTACGGTCGGCGGATTATGCACGGCACCCGACATGCCCGGAACGCCGCGACCCACCAACTACCCATGTTCTTGCAGAAGACCGAGGGGGCACAGTGGCCTGTGACCTTCCCCTTCCGGTTCGAGGAAGTGCGATGGATCCGCGCGGACGAACTCCCGGAATTCGACCGGGAGAGTCGGCGACAGCGTGAGAACTACGTCCAGTATCTGCAGGGTCAACCGGTCCGTCACACCGTGGACGAGATTGCGAACTGGTTCGCCGCCGAGCAGAACCGGACGGGTTCCCCCCTGAACACGAAGCCGTGGGGGGACAGTGGCGAGACGGTAGACTGAAGCTGGACATGCAGGCCCCCTTCACCGCAGGTAGAGGGGGCCTTTCTGCTGGCCCGCTGCTGGCCCGAACGCTCCGGAACGCGCCGATTCGAAGCGATACGCGACAGCATCAAGGCGCGGTTGCGTCGCGGCTGACTGGCCTGATGAGCAGGCGCTTTCGGCAGAATCCGACACAGGGCGGTATGGCCCGTAACTAGGCAGTAGTCCGCTCCCGAAGACTCATAATCCGTCGGCCGTGGGTTCGAGTCCCACCCGCCCCACTCTTCGCCCCGGGTGCAGAAACGATCTGACCTGGGGCTTTAGGTGGAATCTGGGCGGGAGCCACGGTGTTGGTTCCCATGGCCCCCGTGTGTGTTCCAGGTCGCTAGTCCGGTCCGGTCTGTAGCTGGGGCCGCTGCTGATCGCTTGGTGACTGGTGTTGATCAGCCGGTCAAGGGCGAATCGGTGACGACCCCCGGGAAGGCTCGCCCCAGGAACACGGGGAGGCGTGGCGCCCCGTCACGCCCCGCCGCTCGGTGGCGTGCTGTTGCCCGGAGCGTACGTGTCGCGGTGTCCGCACATGCCGTAGCCGCCGCGCTGGGTGGGCTCGGCCTGGTACGCGTCAGCGGCCGCCAGGTAGGCGGGGTCGCCCGACTCCAGAGCGTCCAGGTGGGCGCCGGTGCGTTCCGCCGCGGCCAGGGCGCCCGCCCGCCAGCGGGCGCGCCAGGCGGGGACCTTGCCGCGGACCAGGCGGGCGGCGGAGCGCTGGAAGGCGAGGTACGGGGCCGGGTCGCCCTGCCAGAGAGCCTCGCGCAGGGGGAGGTAGCCCTCGACGGCGAGGTCGCGGCGGCGCCGGGCGGCCTGCTCCGTGTCCGGGCCGGTGCCCGGGGGCAGCGCCGTGGCCGCCGCGTACCGCTCGGGGTCGGCCAGCACTTCGGGCGGAAAGGTGAAGACGGCGTCGCCGGCTTCCGGCAGGCCGCTGTTCTGCATCAGCACGGTCACCCGCAGACCCTCGCCCTGCACCATGCGGTGCACCGTGCCCGGGGTGAACCACGCGACGGATCCGGGCTCCAGCCGGGTCTCCCGGTAGCCGGCGGGGGTGAGGGTCTGCACCGTGCCGCGGCCACCCGTGACGACGTACGCCTCCGTGCAGGCCAGGTGCAGGTGCGGGCTGCCACCGCACACTCCGTCCGCCGCTTCCCAGTCGTAGGGGATCAGGTGCGACAGGCCGACCGCCCCCGGCAGTGGGTGCGGGCTCACCACGGCAGATCCTTCAGGTGGGCCGCGACCCGGTCGCGGTCCCAGACGCCGTCGGCGACCACCACCCGGTAGCGGTAGGCGAAGGAAGCCCCCGGTGGAAGGGCGAACTCCGCGAAGAAGGCCCACGAGAACGCCACGGTCGGGATCGGCTCGGACCGCACGAACCAGTGAGAGGGGTGGATCGCGACGGACGGGTCGAGGTTCTCCGGGGCGTGGGCGAAGACGAGCGTCGAGTGCGCGTCGACGGCGTCACGTTCCGCGGTGAAGGCCAGCCATTCCGTCCGCGTGCCCATCAGGGACCCGGCGTCCGCCGGGCCGAAGACGGTGCCGCCGGTGAAGTCGCGCGGGCCCCGCCACTGCAACCCCGTGTAACCAGCCATCTCCCGCCCCGCTGTGGTCGGTGAGCCGAAGCGCAGCGGCTCGTCACGGAGGTTGGTGAGGCGGATGGTCCAGTCGAGGGCCCAGGAGCCGGCCTCGGCGTCGACCGAGTGGACCAGCAGACCGCGCCGCTCGCGGGCCCACTCCTCGCCGTCGCGGGCGATCCAGGTGAGATTTTCAGTCAGTCCGGCGCGGTGGTCCTCGGCCGTCAGGACGGGGAAGCCGTCGTGCCGCATCGAGCCGATCCGCTCGGGCAGTTCCTGGTACCCCGAGCCGGGAACGTAACTGTTGCCGCCCCAGAAGTTCTGCCCCGACAGATGACTGGCCGTCATCTGCAGGCCCTTGTGCCAGCGGTGGTCGCTGGGCCGGTATCCGGTGACCGTGTGCCCGGCGAGGGTGCGCAACGGGTGGACGTACGGCTTGGGCGACTCGAAGGCGACCGGATCGGGCCGGTAGACGTACCGCAGCAGCTCGACACCGCGGAAACCGACCGCGATGTGCTCTCCGTGGGCGTGGGTGAACTGGACGCTCATCGAGCGGGACTCCATTCGGAATGGCCGCCGTGCATGACCGCGTAGTACGGGTCACCGGGAGCGATCTCGCCCGCGCGCACCGCTGTCCCCAGGAAGGCCGCCTTGTACAGGGCGGCGGCGAACTCCAGGGTCGTGCGCGCCTCGTCGCCGCTGCCCGGGGGACGGAGGCCCCGCTCGAGGGCGTCCAGAACGACGCCGAGCTGGGCGGTGTGCGAGCTGGGCACATCGGCGTCGGGCGTCCGCCAGGCGGCGGCGCGCTGGGGCGGGACGTGCGGGGCGGCGGTGTAGACCCAGTTGTCGTTGCTGTGGCCGTACAGGTGGGTGAGTTCGACGGTCGCCTCGGCGCAGTCGACGCGGATACGGCTTACCTCGTGCGGCGACACGACGCTGTTGACAACCGTGGCGAGGGCGCCGTTGGCGAAGCGCACCAGCGCCGTGGAGACGTCCTCGCTCTCGGTGTCGTGGACCAGCCGGGACGCCATGGCGCGTACCTCGGTCCAGTCGCCGAGCAGATGGAGCAGCAGGTCGTACTGGTGGATGCCGTGGCCCATGGTCGGACCGCCGCCCTCGGTGTCCCAGCGACCGCGCCACGGGACCGCGTAGTAGGCGTGATCGCGGTGCCACGTCGTCTGGCAGTGCGCGACCAGTGGGGCGCCCAGCTCACCGCGGGCGATGAGGCCGCGAGCGTGGACGGCGCCGGAACCGTAGCGGTGCTGGAAGACCACGGAAGCGTACGCGCCCGAGTCCCGCTCCGCCGCGGCGATCGCGTCGTACTCGGCGAGCGACAGGCACAGCGGCTTCTCGCACAACACCCAGGAGCCCGCCGCGAGCGCGGCCACCGTCTGCTCACGATGCAGAGCCGGCGGCGTACCGATCAGGACGAGATCGGGACGCTCCACGTCGAGCATCCCGCCGAGCGAGGTGTACCCGGCGACACCCCCTCCTGCCCGGCCACGGAACGCGGCAAGCCGTTCCGTGTCCACATCGACGGCCGCGACCAGCTCCACCCGGTCGGAGTGGGCCCGCAGGGCGGACAGATGTCCGCCACTCGCGATCGCGCCCGTGCCGACGACAGCCACGCGTGCTCGACGAGGCTGGACTGACATACACCGGCTCCTCAAGAGGCCCGAAGCGGACGGTAGAAAGCGCTTGCGTACGCGGTGACCCTAGGTGGCGAGTGGCACGGCCGCAAGCCCTCGGGCGTGGGACCCGCGGGGCAGGGCCGACCACCGCACGTCGTCGGCTCACACCGCGCGGCCAGCCACCCGTCTCAGTCGCCCGTGGGCGGTGGTCCGGTGCGCAGCAGGAGTACGGCGATGTCGTCGGTGTAGTGGGCGGTGGGGCGGGCGTGGTGGAGGAGGGCGTCGATGAGGCGGTCGAGACTGTGACCGCTGTGCTGGGCGAGGTGGCGGGCGAGGCTGTTGGCGGCCTGGTCGGGGTCGGTGCCGGGGGCTTCGGTGAGACCGTCGGTGTAGAGGGCGAGGGTGGTGCCCGGGGGGAGTGGATGCGTGGTGAGCGGATAGGCGAGGCCGGGGTCGATGCCGAGCAGGGGGCCGGGGTCGAGTTCCATGACGCCAGGCGGCATGGCGGGGTGGTGCACGAGCGGCGGCGGGTGGCCCGCGCTGGCCAGGACGACTTCCTGGCGGGCGAGGTCGATGTGCGCGTACAGACAGGAGACGAGAAGGTCGGATTCCAGATCGGCAAGGACCTGGTTGGTCCGGACCAGGACCTGGTCGGGCGGGGCGCCGGCGGCGGCGTGGATCGCGGTGCGCACCTGGCCCATGAGGGCGGCGGCCGGCACGTTGTGGCCCTGGACGTCGCCGATGACGGCTGCGGCGGTGGTGGCGTCGATGCGGATGACGTCGTAGAAATCACCTCCGATGTCCATGCCATGGCTGGCGGGCAGGTACCGCGCGGCGCTCTCCAAGCCCGGCAGGGAGGGCAGGCTGCGAGGAAGGAGAGCCTGCTGAAGGCCTCGGGCGAGGTCCCGGGTGGCGTCGTAGAGCCTGGCACGGTCCAGGGCCTGGGCGATCAGTCCGGCCAGCGACGTCAGTACGGCGCGCTCGTCCGCGTTGAAGGCGTGGGGCTCGTCGTAGGAGAGGATGCAGCAGCCGACGGGGCGGCCGGAGACGACCAGTGGCAGGAAGGCCCATGCCTGCTTGCCGCTGATCCGCGGCGCCCTGGGGTAGCGGCGAGCCATCTCACTGGGGCTGGCGAAGAAGGAGGGGGTGCCGTCGGTGAGAGCCTGCCCGGCGGGTGTGAGGTCGGTGTCGAGTGGCAGGCCGTCGAGTCGGTCGATCGTCCGCTGGTCATAACCATGATGCCCGGTGATCTTCAGGCGGCCGGCGTCGGCGGCCGACAGCACCAGGCCGTCGGCGCCGAAGGCGGGCAGTACTTGGTCGGCGATGAGTTCGACGACGTCGCGAACGGCGACCGTCTCGGTCAACGCGGCTGCCAGGTGCACCAGCTGATACAGGCGCCCGACCTGTGGGGGGCTCGTAGCCGCGGCACCGGTGGAACGCGACGCCCGGCCGGGCACGGGCCGGTCGCTTTCGGGTGCCGTGGTGCGGGTGATACGAACGCTGATGCCGCTGACGTCCGGGTAGAGCTGGAAGTCCAGCCAGGTGTCCGGGGGACGCAGGGCGGTGAAGGTGACCGGCTCACGGCTGATGACGGCGGTGCGGTAGTGGTCCTCGACATGGGTGTCGTCCAGCCAGGGGAGGGACTGCCAGGGCCGGGTGCCCAGCAGCCGTCCCGCATCGACGCCGAGCAGCGATTCCGCCGAGGCGGTCAGGAAGGTGATCCGGCCCTGGAGGTCCAGGGCCACCGCTCCTTCGGGCAGGCGCTCGATGTAGTCCGCGGCGGCCTGTGGCGCCTGTCCGCCGTACCGGCGGGCGACCGCGTCGGCCGGAATGAGCCGAGGGTGCTCCGGTACCGCAGGCGGTACGACGGCCTCGTCCAGGACGCGAGCGACGCGCCGGGCCGCGGCGCCGATGTGGCCCCGCTCGCGTGCGGTGGCGTTGGCGGGGTGACTGGCGGGCCACAGCAGTACCAGCGCGCCCCAGCACCGGGCACGGCCCTGCAGTGGGGCCGCGGCGAGCGTGAACCGGTAGGGCAGGGTTGCCGCGGTGCGGGGATAGGCGCGGGCCATGTCGTCCTGGGATCCCACCCACACCAGACGGTCCTCGCGGACCGCGTCACTCACCGGCACGGGCGCGCCCAGCGGCACTCGCCGCCACGGCCACGCCACCTCTGCCGGGACGCCGCACAGCACCACAAGCGCCAGGACCTGGGCGGTCTCGTCCAGCAGGTAGATCCCGCCCGCGGAAGCCCCGGTACGGCGCATGGTGTCGGTCAGCGCGTCGTCCAGCATCCCCACGGCTTGTCTCTCACCCCGGCTGGACACCACACATCCCCATCCACGAGGACGGGCAACGACGGAGGGGAATTACCTGACATCCATCACATGTGTCCCTCATATATTGCGACGATACGCCGATACTCCGCGTGATCAGGGAAGCGCGGCCAGTCGGCGCGGGGTGCTCCCGGTCTCTTCCGCACCCTCCGCACCCTCCGCCACCGCTCACCAGCCGCGCCTGCCGACGCCGCCGACAGACGGCTACGCCGCAGCCCTCGGGCGGCTGCGCTGGCAGGAGGCCACCACCACGAAGGGCCACGCCGTCTGAGCGGTCGTCAGGACGCGTTCGGCCACTCCGGCGGCTCCTGGGCGGTGCAGTTCGACGAGGAACCACACCGCGCCGACTCCCATCAGCACACACACCGCGATCGACAACGCGGGCTGGAGTCCCCACGGCGCGGCTCCGCCGCGATCCGCTGCCAGGACGGGCCACAGTGTCAGGAGAGCGAATCCGATCCCGGCCACCCAACCGTGCACTACGGAGCCCCCGCTACTCGGAACCGGGGACAGTGCCATCCCGATCACCGCCACCCCGCCGCAGCCGAGCGCCACCCTCCCGGCGGGCGCGGCCGCGCGCAGCCCCCAGGCGGTGATGAGGTGACAGACCCCCAGCGCCACCAGTGCCCCGGTCAACACCGAGCGTCCGGCGGCTCCGTCAGCCGCCATGACACTGATGGTCTCCGTCGCCGGGTCGTAGCTGGGCCCCTGGAGCATGGCCGCGACCGTCCAGCCGCCGACCAACAGGAGAGGCGCGCACCCGGACGAGAGCACGGCCCACCAAGGTACAAACCTCATCAAGCCACCATAAATACCCGCGTCTCTGACGGAGGGTGCCACACCGCACGGTGAGGTGACGGCGGGGTGGCGGCGGGGTGACGGCGCGGCGGTGACGGGCTGGTGACGGGGTGGGGGACGCGGGCCCCGTGGGGGCGGCCCTGGGTCGTCCCACCCCGTGGGCAGGGGTCAGGCGTCGATGATCACCGGGATGATCAGCGGCTTGCGGCGGTGGGTGCGGAAGGCCCAGTTCGCCACCGCGCGGGCGATCAGCTGCTCGAGCTGGTGCGCGTCTCCCACGCCCTCCTCGGCCGCGGCCGCCAGGGTCTTCTCGATCACCGGGATGACCGGCTCGAAGGTCGAGTCGTCGTGGACGAACCCGCGGGCCAGGAAGTCCGGCGCCTCGGCCAGGGCCCCGGTGTCCGCGTCGACGATAGCGACGACGGTTACGACGCCCTCCTCGGCGAGGGTGACACGGTCCTTGAGGGACGCCTCGGTGGCGCCGCCGACCGTCATCCCGTCCACGTAGACGTAGCCCGCGGGCACCTTGCCGGTGATGGACGCCCGGCCGTTGACCAGGTCGACGACGACGCCGTCCTCCGCGATCACCACGTTGTCCGCGTTGACGCCGGTCTTGATGGCCAGGTCGGCGTTGGCCTTCAGGTGCTTCCACTCGCCGTGCACCGGCATGACGTTGCGGGGCTTGACGATGTTGTAGCAGTAGACGAGCTCGCCGGCGCTCGCGTGTCCTGAGACGTGCACCTTGGCGTTGCCCTTGTGGACGACGTTCGCGCCCCAGCGGGTCAGGCCGTTGATCACGCGGTAGATCGCGGTCTCGTTGCCGGGGATCAGGGAGCTGGCCAGCAGCACCGTGTCGCCCTTGCCGATACGGATCATGTGGTCGCGGTTGGCCATCCGGGACAGCGCCGCCATCGGCTCGCCCTGGGACCCCGTACAGACCAGCGTGATCTTGTGATCCGGCAGCTTCTCCAGTTCCTTCAGGCTGACGACCAGCCCGGACGGCACATTCAGATAGCCGAGCTCACGGGCGATGCCCATATTGCGGACCATGGAGCGGCCCACGAAGGCGACCTTGCGGCCGTGCTGGTGGGCGGCGTCCAGGACCTGCTGGATGCGGTGCACATGGCTGGCGAAGCTGGAGACGATGACCCGGCGGGGCGCGGTGCGCAGCACATGCTCGATCGCGGGGTTCAGGTCGCGCTCGGAGGTGGTGAAGCCGGGCACCTCGGCGTTGGTGGAGTCGGTGAGGAAGAGGTCGACGCCCTCCTCGCCGAGCCGGGCGAAGGCGCGCAGGTCGGTGATGCGCTCGTCCAGCGGGAACTGGTCCATCTTGAAGTCGCCGGTGTGCAGCACCATTCCGGCGCCGGTACGGATGGCGACCGCGAGGCCGTCCGGAATGGAGTGGTTGACTGCCACGAACTCGCAGTCGAACGGGCCGAACCCGCGCCGGTCGCCCTCCTTCACCCGCGTCGTGCGCGGCCGGATGCCATGCTCCTTGAGCTTGGCCTCCAAGAACGCCAGGGTCAGCTTCGAGGCGACGACGGGGATGTCGCGCCGCTCCTTCAGCAGGTAAGGCACGGCCCCGATGTGGTCCTCGTGACCGTGGGTCAGTACGAGGGCGACGACATCGTCAAGGCGGTCGCGGATGGAGGTGAAGTCCGGCAGGATCACATCGACACCGGGCTGGTGCTCCTCGGGGAACAGCACCCCGCAGTCGACGATCAGCAGCTTGCCCGCGTACTCGAATACGGTCATGTTGCGGCCGATCTCCCCGAGGCCGCCGAGGGCGACCACCCTCAGGCCTCCTTCGGGCAGGGGAGGGGCGGCTTTTAGCTCTGGATGCGGATGACTCATACCGCGACGCTACCGGAGGGTCGCATCGAGTGACGCGTTGCTGCTGCGAACGTTTGCTCCATGATGCCCGGCCTAGAGGGGGGACTGCCAGGTTTCGGTGGTGCCCAAGGTGCCCGAGGTGTCCGGAGTGCCCGGGTCCGAGGTGCCCGATGTGACCGGGGTGTCCGGGGCCGTGGCGTCCGATGTGCCCGGGGCCGTGGCGTCCGTGGACACTGTCAGGCGGACCCCGGCCCGGCCGTCCGGCAGGACCGCCTCGGCGTCCACGGCGATGTCGATCCGGGAGACCCGCGGACGCCGCGAGGCCGTGGTGAGCGCCCGGCGCAGGGCGGCCAGCAGCCGCGCGGCCGCCCGCTCACCGATCAGGCTGTCCACGGCCCCGGTGAACCGCGTGGACGGCTGGAACCCCAGCACCGCCGCGGCCCCGGCCGCCTCCCGCAGCACCTTGCTCCGGAAGCTGGTCGGCGCGTCGGCGGGCGGCTGCTGGAGAGCGAAGATCGCCGTACGGACCTCCTGGATGGTGGACTCCAGCTCGTCGACGGCCGCGCCGATCGTCTCCGCGACGCCCGCGTCCCCGCCCCCGCCCGCGTCCTGGGCCCGGCGCCGCGTGGACTCCAGCATCATGCCGGTGGCGAAGAGGCGCTGGATGACCAGGTCATGCAGATCGCGGGCGATGCGATCGCGGTCCTCGAACACCGCGAGCCGCTTACGGCTCTCCCGGCCGTCCGCCAGGACCAGCGCGAGCGCCGCCCCCGAGGCGAACTGGGTGGCGAGCTGGCGCTCCACCGCCGTATAGCCGCGGGCGCCACGGGTACGGGGCAGCGCCAGCGTGCCGATCAGACGGCCCCCGCTCTGCAACGGCAGCAGCATGCTCGGGCCGAAGCGTGACCGTACCGGCGTCGTCATCCGGGGGTCGGTCGCCGAGTCGTCGACGAACACCGCCTCGCCGCCCAGAAGCTGTTCGAGCACTGGGCTGCCGGGGGCGATGGTGGTGCCGACCAGGGCGCCCGGGTCGTCGTGCGTGGAGGCCGTCACGATCTCCATGCCGCCGTCGCCGGTCGGTTGCAGAATCACTCCGGCGGCGGCGTCCGCCAGCTTTCTGGCCTCTTCGGCGACGACCATCAGCGCGTCCGTGGGGGCTTCATGGCTGAGCAGGGCCGTGGTGACGGCGGCCGTGCCCTCGATCCACCGCTCCCGCTGGCGGGCCGTCTCGTACAGCAGGGCGTTGCCGATCGCGATACCGGCCTGTGCGGCCAGCACCCGCACCAGCTGCTCGTCCTCGGCCGTGAAGGGCCCCTCGCGCTTCTCGGCCAGATAGAGATTGCCGAAGACCTCGGAGCGGACCAGGACCGGGACCCCGAGGAAGCTGTGCATCTCGGGGTGGCCGTCCGGCATCCCGCAGGAGCGCGGGTCGGTGGTCAGATCGGCGACGCGCAGCGGCCGGGGGTCCCTGACCAGCGCGCCGAGCACCCCGGCGTTCCCGCACGGCAGTCGGCCGATCCGGGCCCGGGCCGCCGCGTCGATCCTCGCCGTGAACAGCTCGGTGACCCGGTCTCTTTCGGGACGGTCCGGGTCGATGACACCCAGCGCGCCGTACGTGGCGCCGGTCAGCTCCGTCGCGGCGTCCACCAGGTGCTGGAGTGTGGCCCGGAGCTCGAGGTTCGTACCGACGCCGATGACCGCTTCGAGCAGCATCGGCCCGCGCCGCGCCGCGGCCTCCACCGTGACCTGCCGCGACCCCGGCCCGTCACCCACGATGCGCCTGCCGGCTCAGTCGGTCAGCGGGTCCAGCTGCATCGGCTCCATCCGGCCCTCCAGCATGGCGCCGAGCCCCAGCACGGAACAGACATCCGGCCGCTCGGCGATGTTCACCGGCATCCCCGTGGCGTTCCGCAGCATCTGGTCGAGCCCCGGAAGCCGCGCGCTGCCACCGACCATCATGATGCCCCGGTCGACGAGATCGGCCACCAGATCGGGCGGGCAGTCCCGCAGCACTCTGCCGATGCCGTCCAGCACCGCGGTCAGCGGAGTGTGGATGGCATCCCGTACGGCGGCGGTGCGCACCTGCACCGAGCGGGCCAGACCGGTGGCCACGTCCCGCCCGTGGATCTCGGTCGACTCGGGCCCCTGCTGGGTCAGACCGTTGCCGCTGAGCGCGAGTTGCAGGGGCCGTACCGACTGGCTGGGCAGCATCAGCTCGTGATGCTGGCGCAGATGCTGCACCACGGCGTGGTCGATCGCGTCGCCGCCCACCGGAACCCGGTCGGCCGTCACGATCGCCCCCATCGACAGCACAGCGACCTGCGTGGTCGCGGCCCCGCACACGATGATCATCGTGGCTTCCGGCCGCTCCACCGGCATCCCGCAGCCGACCGCGGCGGCGATCAGTGTGTCCACCAGCTCGACCCGGTGGGCGCCCAGGCCGATCAGGGTCTCGGTCGCGGCGCGCTGTGCCAGCGGATCGGCGTCGTGCGGGACACAGGCGGCGGCCCGCAGCCGCGGCTTGCGGCGCAGCGTACGGCGGAGCTTCTCGCCGATCAGCTGCCGCAGCATGCGCTGCGCCATGTCGATATCGACGACGGTGCCGCCGTTCACCGGCCGTACGACACGGATATAGGCGGGAGTACGCCCCGTCATCCGCTCCGCGAACTCACCGACCGCGATCAGGGCGCCGGTACGGGTGTTGACCGCGGCGACACTCGGCTCGTCGACCACGAGACCGACGCCCTTCACGAACACCCGGGTCCTGGCGGCCCCCAGGTCGACGGCGACATGGCAGCGACGCAGCTGATCAAGGCTGACGGTCATGGCAGATCCTCCCGAGAGCGCAGACCGTGCGGAGCCGCCGGGTGGCGGTCCTTTTCTCATCGTGCGCGCGGGGCGCGGGATGCGCGCGCTGGAGTGTGCCGGGCGGGTGGTCGTACGCACTGCCAGGGCGTCCTGGCGGGTGTCCTGGCAGGTCCTGACAGTGCGTCGGGAGGGAGTGGGCCGGGGCGTGCGCGCCGTCAGGCTGAGACCAGGCCTCGGACGACGCCGAGTTCGACCAGGTCCTGCGGGCGTAGCCGGAGGTCGTCGGCCGTCGACCGGATTTCGGACACGTCGCGCTTGAGGATGGCCGCCGCCAGCTCCGGGGCGATGACGGAGAAGTAGCTGTCCGGCGTGGCCCAGGTGTTGTCCGGTGCCGCCAGCGCCAGTGCGCCCCCCGAACCGCCCTCGCCGATGACCAGCGTCGTCACCGGTACGGAGCACTCGGCGACCGCGGCGAACAGGTCGGCGATCGCCGCGCCCGCGCCCGCCCGCTCCGCCGCCGCGTCGTTCGCGGCACCCGGTGTGTCGACCAGGGTGAGCACCGGGATACGAAGGCGTTCCGCGAGCCGGATCAGGCGGGCCGCGGTCCGATAGCCGGACGGCCGCGTCGCGGTCCCGCACTGGGCCGCGTACGCGATCGTCCGGCCCTCGCGCAGCCCGAAGCCGCAGAGCATCCCCGGGTCGGCGCCTGAGCAGCGGTCGCCCTGGATCGGGGCGCGCTCGGCGAAGTACGCGTCCAGGTAGGCGGGGGCACGCGGGCGTTCCGCCGCGCGGGTGCGCTGGACCGCGTCCCAGCCGGTGGCGGGCAGGTCGCTACGGCCAAGCGCGGCGGGCGGATCGGCCGCCACCGGCGGCGCGGAACCGGGCGCGGCGCCTCCCGTCAGCAGGGCCAGCCGCAGCGCCAGTGCCGCGCGCAGCTCCCCATGCCGTACGACGGCGTCGATATGGCCCGCGCTGAACTGGGACTCCGCCGTGTACGCCACCGGGTCGGCGTCGGCCGGGCGGACCCGGGAGCCCGCGAAGCCGACCTGGGCCCCGCGCAGCGCGAGCACCACATCGGCTCCCGCGCCCAGGGTGGCCCAGCCGCCCCCGGTGGCCGGGTCGCGCAGGACGGCGATCTGCGGCAGCCCGGCCGCCCGGGTCAGCGCCGACTCCCGGGCCACGCGCTGGAGTTGGGCCAGCGCCCGCATCCCCTCCTGCATTCGGCTGCCGCCCGTGGCGATCAGCGAGACGACGGGCAGCCGGTGCTCGCGCGCGTACCGGTGGGCCGCCTCCAGCCGGTCACCGGTGCGCTCGCCGAGCGAGCCGCCGAGAAAGCCGAACTCGAAGGACACCAGCGCCAGGGCGCGGCCCGCCAGCTCCGCCCTACCGCAGACGACGGACTCCTGTTCGCCGGTGCGCTGGGCCGCGCGGGCGCGCGAGTCGTCGTAGCCCGGCCAGTCGATCGGGCCGTTCTCCTTGCGGACGCCGTCGTCCGCCGCGAACTCAGTGAAGGCGTCCGACACTTCGGCGATCGCCTCGCGGGCGGTCATACGGTCAGCCACCGAGACCACCGCCCAGGGCGCGCTTCATGACCTTGCCCATGTCGTTACGGGGGAGCGCGTCGAGCTGCCGCACCACGCGGGGGCGCTTGTGCGGGGCGAGCTGCGCCGCCACATGGGCGGCCAACTCCTCCTCCCCGGGTGGCCGTTCGGGGTCGGCGGGGACGATCCATGCGATGATCCGCTCGCCCAGGTCGGGGTCCGGCTCACCGGTGACGGCCACCTCCCGTACGCCCGGGTGGTCGAGCAGCGCGTTCTCGATCTCGCCCGCGCCGATCTTGTAGCCGCCGCTCTTGATGAGGTCGGTCGCCTTGCGCCCCACGATGCGTACCGAGCCGTCGGGGTCGCGCAGGGCCATGTCGCCCGTACGGAACCAGCCGTCGGCGGTGAAGGCGTCGGCGGTCGCGTCCGGCCGGTTCAAGTACTCCGTGAACAGGTTCGGGCCCCGCACCTGGATCTCTCCGATGGCCTCCGGACCCGCGGCGACGGCGTCCCCCGCCTCGTCGACCAGCCGCAGTTCGACCCCGCGCAGCGGCACCCCCACGGTCCCGGCCCGGGCCTCACCCGCAGCGTCACCTTCACCGTTGGCCCGGACACCGACCCGGGACGAACACAGCATGAGGGTCTCGGTCATCCCGTACCGCTCGATGACCCGCCGACCGGTGGCCGCCGCGATCCGCTCATGGTCGTGCACGGGCAGCGCGGCCGATCCGGACACCAGCAGCCGCGCCCCAGACAGAGCCTTGGCCAGCTCACTGTCAGCGTCAACGTCGAGCGTCTCGGCGATCCGGTGGTACATCGTCGGCACGCCGAACAGCATCGTCGCCCCGTCGCGCAGCTCCCGCGCCACCCCCTGGGTGGTGAACCGGCCGAGGTGACGCACCTCGCCGCCCCGCCGCAGCGGCCCGAGGATGCCGAGGATCAGCCCGTGCACATGGAAGAGGGGCAGCGCGTGGACGAGTACGTCGTCGGCGGTCCACTGCCAGGCGTCCTCCAGAGCGTCCAGCGTCGCGGCGATGGCACGGCGCGGCAGTACGGCGCCCTTGGGCGGGCCGGTCGTACCGGAGGTGTAGACGATCAGGGCGGGGGACGCGGGGTCCGGCTCGGCGGGCAGCGGAGCGCTGGTCCCGGGGGCGGCGACCGTGACCTCCAGACGCTCCAACGCCCCCAGCGCCTGAGGGAGTACCTCGCCCGGAGCGGCGAGTACGGCCCTCGGCGCGCTGTCGGCCAGAATGTGCCCCAGCTCCCGCTCCCCGCTCTTCGGGTTCAGCGGCACGGCCGGAACCCCGGCCAGCAGCGCGGCCACCACACCGACCGCCGTCTCCAGTGTCGGCGTCGCCCATACGGCGACCCGGTGCTCCCGGTCCAGCCGTACGGCCAGCGCCCCGGCCACGGCGGCCAGCTCCGCGTACGTCAGCGAGCGCTCACCGAAGCGCAGCGCCGACCGGTCGCCGCCGGTGGCGGTTCCCGGGAACAAGCCCGGGAACAAGCCCGGGAACAAGGGGGACGGGGAGGGGAGGGAGCTCAAGACGTACTCCTCACTGTTCGTGCGGGAACCGGGCGAGCGGGGTGTCACGCTGGAAGAACGTCTTGGCGTGCAGCGCCGCCCGCTCGTCGTCGCGCACCTGGCCCGGCCGGGAGCCGTTGCCGAACAACACCCCACCGAACCGCATCCGAAGGTACGCCGCCGAGTGGTTCAGCGTGGTCACCAGGGCCTCACCGACGACCGGGTTCGGGTCCGCCATGACCGTAACGCCCCACAGGGTCCGGCCCGCCATCCGCTCCTTAAAGTCCGATCCTGGCGCGGTCAGCCAGCCCGACCAGTAGTCGAGGTAGCGCTTGGTCTGCGCGGACAGGGAGTACCAGTACAGCGGCGAGGCGATGACGATGTCGGTGGCCTCCAGCGTGGCCTGCCGCAACGTCTCCTCGTGCTCCCCGCCCGACCAGCCGCCGCTCTCGTGCCGCCCGTCCTGGAAGTCGGGCAGCGGCAGGGCGGTCAGATCCAGCCAGCGCTGCGGTATGTCCGTGGGCAGCTGCTCGGCGGCGGCCCGGGCGAGTATCTCGGTGTTGCCGTCGGGGCGGGAGCTGCCCAGGACGAAGAGGAAGGAGCGGTCGGTGGAGGCAGGAGAAGAGGGCATGGCTCGTTCACTCCATGAGTGCGGATCTGGTGCGGAATGCTTGCTCGTGGAGTGACGTTAAAGCCTCACATCAGTGAGAAGGTCAACCATCACAGGGGGCGGAGTCAGATGCTGATAGGGGAGTTGTCCCGGCGTACGGGGGTGAGCCCGCGGTTGCTGCGCTACTACGAGGAGCAGGGGCTGTTGAAGGCGGGACGCGCGCCGAACGGCTACCGCGACTACGCCGATGAGACGGTGCTCACCGTGCGGCACGTCCGCACCCTGCTGGACGCCGGCCTCTCCACGGAGGTGATCCGTACGGTGTTGCCGTGTTTCCGGGGTGAGCAGCAGGGGTTCGGCTTCGACTGGTGCGCGGATCTGCGGGCCCTGTTGGCCCGGGAGTTGGCCGCGACGGACGAGCGTATCGACGGCCTGCGGCGCAACCGCGAGGCCTTGGCCGGATTCCTGGCGAAGCCCTGACGACTCACCCTCGTGGCGCGCCGTACCAGCGCCAGCGGGTCACCCGCGAGCGGCCCGGCAGGTCGGCGCGGCCCGTGCACCACAGCAGGGTCGGCCAAGGGGCCGTGTCCTGAGGGGCGTCGGGGAAGAGGCGGTGCAGGGCGCGGGCGCAGAGGTCGGCGGGGGGCGTCCAGTCAAGGCCGAGGCCGGTGGCCAGATCGTGGGTGTGGACGAGGGTCTCGACCACACCCATCGCGGCGAAGCCCGCCGGGTCCGAGACCCCGAAGCTGTGGAAGGCGCGGGTCTCCGGTGGCGTCGTACGGACCATCGCCACCAGCAGCGCGCCGCTCGCCTCCAGGACGCGCAGCAGCCCGGCGGGGCCCGCCGACCGGTCCGCGTGGACGGCGTTCTCCGGCCCACCAGGCCTGCGCGACTCCCAGATGAAGGGGACATGACCGTCCAACGGGGGCACCTTGGGGCCCAGTTGGGCGGCGTAGGCGAACAGGTCGTCGGCCAGGTGCTCGACCGTCTCCCAGCAGGACCACTCCACCGAACCCGCCGCCGCGTCCCAGCCGGTGGCAGGTGCCTCGCGGAGGGTTCCGACGGCTAGGTGGACGGCGAGATCCACGTCGTCGGCGGTGACGGGCAGCGGAGGTCGCTCGGTGGTGGGAGACATGGCCGGACCGTACCGTGCATGGGTGCGGCAGGGCACCCGCTATTCGCCCAGGCAGGACACCCGCTGGAGGAGCCCCCAAGTGAACTCCACTACACAGTCGCGCAGTTCGCCCGTCGGCGCCTCCGGTGCGGTGACGCGTAGCCGCCACCGGGTCGGGGCCGTGCCCTCCATCGGGCGGGCCGGGGGGAAGGCGCGGGCCACCTCGTCGACCGTGCAGGACCAGGGGCGCAGGTCGGTCAGGGACTCCAGCCTGGGGGCCTGCGCACCCGGAGCGCGCACCAGCCACGCGTTCCACACCGTGCGGTCCGGGGAGAGCAGCACCTCGAAGCGCAAGTCAGGCCAGAGCGGGAGCGGCCACAGCAGAGCCTCACAGTCCAGGTCGCCGATGCGGCGGCGGAGGGTCGACTCCGGTGGGCCGAGGATCGAGCGGTACCGGGATGCCGCGGCTCGTGCGCGGGGCGAGCGGGTCATCGCCTGCCAGCGGCGATTCGCCTCGCGCATCTCGGCGACGGACGCGCCGAGTTCACGGCGGGCGTCCTCGACGAGGTCGGCGTGGTGGTCGGCCATGCGGCGCAGCAGGACCAGTTGGAAGTCGCGAGGCGTGAAGGGAGCCGTGGTGTGTTCGGGCATGAGGCCCATGGTGGTGCCCGGCCGCCACCACGGCGACTCACCTCACAGCCCGATGGGTGTCATGGTTGCCTGTGTGACGTGGCGGTGTCGCACGGCCCGGCCTTCGCGGTGCCCGGGCGGCGGCCGTCCGGGAGGAAGAGGACCGAGTTGACATAGCGCGGGCCCCGGAAGGGAAGGACCCGGCGCAGCAGGCCGCGGGTCACCACATGGGCCGTACGGGACTGGTGGGATTCCAGGTCGAAGTCGTCCAGCGGGACCCAGCTGGCAGCGGGCAGCACCCAGCCGCGGTAGCCGTGCTCGGCGAGCAGGTCGAGTACGGGAGCCATCGGCTGGATACGGGCCTCCAGCTCGACAATCAGGGCCGGACGGTCCCGGTCCAGGAGCTGGGCGGCCCCGCGTAACACCGGCAGTTCGTTACCGTCCACGTCGATCTTGATGAAGTCGACGTCACGCAGGTCGAGTCCGTCCAGCGTCAGGCACGGGACGTCCACGGCCCGTGCGTGGATATCCCGGCGTACCAGCGAGGACACGCCGCGCTCTCCCCGGTCGCCCGCTGGCAGCCACAGCCGCGCGGTGCCGGTCTGGTCCGACGCCGCCGCCTGGATGACCCGGACGTTGTGCGGCACCGCGGCCCGCAGGGTGCGGGCCAGGCGGGGTACCGGCTCCACCGTGACCACGCGGCGGGCGCGCCGGGCCAGCCGACGGGACCAGGGTCCGTACCAGCCGCCGACGTCGATCGCCGTCCCGCAGTTCGGCGGGCAGATCTCGGCGAGACGGGCCAACTCCGGTTCGAAGCGCGGGTAGAGTAACGCGGCCGCCGCGCCGACCAGCCGCGGCGGCAGCAGAGGTGCGATGCGTGCGGCGACCGTCATGAGAGCTCCGTCTCGGCGCCCTCTCCCGTAGATTGCTCGGATTGCTCGGCGCCTTCGATCCGCTTCAGCAGCCGCTCGTGCTCGTCACCCTCGACCTGCTCGCCGGAAGACGGCAGCAGCTGGGGTATGCCGTCGATGATCGGATAGCGGCGGCGCAGCCGGGGGTTGTAGAGGATGTCCTCCGGTGTGAGGAGATGCAGGGCGCCCTTGTCCAGCGGGCAGGCCAGGATCTTCAGCAGCGGGTCGTCAGGATTCATGGCTGGTCAGCTCCTTGGTGGGTGGGTCAGATTGAGGGGGGTCGTGCCGGGGCAGCGCGAGCAGCACCGACACCGCCAGCGCCGTTCCCGCGAGCCGCAGCGTGAGCCGCAGCGGCTCCTCGGGCAGCGGCTCGCCGAAGGCCAGCGTGCCGAGCACGGCGGTGAACAGGGCGGTGACCGTCGTACAGACGGGCACGATCAGCGAGGCGCGGGAGCGTTGCAGGGCGGCCTGCGACATGATCAGCCCGAACACCCCGGTGAACAGCAGGAGATACGGGTACGGGGACGCCAGAAGGTCGCGGACCGCGCCGCCGATGTCGGACGTCGTCAGATGACTGGACACGCCCTTGATGGCGAGCGAACTCACCCCGTACAACAGGCCGACGGCGACCCCGTACTCGACCCCGCTGGACGGCAGCCGGTGCCGGTGCCGTGAGCGGCGCTCGGCCGCCCCGTACAGCCACAGGCCCGCGGCCAGCGACGGCACGCAGATCAGCAGGATCAGGCCGGTCGGCGCGTGCTGACTGACCGTGTCCGCGTCCTCGCGCAGCGAGAGGACGACCATCAGCAGCGCGGTCAGGATCGCCCCGATCGCGTACTTCTCGCGGCCCGACGTCCGCTCGCCGAGCAGCCGGGACGACAGCAGGACGAGCAGCACCAGACCCGAGACGAAGATGCCCTGCGCGGCCGCGATCGGCAGCGTCCGGTACACGGCGAGCTGCGCCCCGAATCCGGCGGCCAACGCCAGCGACCCGCCGATCCACAGCGGGGTCCGCAGGACATGCCTGAGCAGCGTCAGCGGGCGCCGCGTGGACAGCGAAGGCAGCGTGGACAGCGCCCGCTTCTCCAGGACGAAGCCCACGCTGTACAGCGTGTTCGCCAGCAGGGCGGCCGCCACACCCCACCACACCGTCAGGTCCTGCGGGCGTGGACGAGCAGGATCGAGGCGGCACTTGGTCGGACGCAGGCCAGCCGGTCCAGGGCGCGCAGCGGACGCGGCACCCCGTGAAAGGGCGCCCCCGCGACGCGTACCACCTCGAATCCCGACGCGGTGAGGAACTCGCGCAGCGCACGGGCCGTGTAGAGCCGCAGGTGGCCGACCACCTCGGTGCCCGGGCGGCCGTGGATGCCGCGCAGGCTGACCTCCGAGAAGACCGGCTGCACCCCGGCGAGCAGCAGGGCACGGTTGTACCAGGCGGCCAGGTTCGGCGTGGACAGCATCAGGTGGCCCTTCGGCCGCAGGACGCGGCGCAGCTCGTCCAGGGCGCTGTCCGGGTCGACCAGGTGCTCGATGACCTCGCTGAACAGCACCGCGTCGGCCGAACCGTCCGCCAACGGCAGCCCGCCGTCGGTCAGTTCACCCCGTACGACATGGGTCATGTGCCGCTGGGCCCGCTTCAGCGCGTCCTGTGACCAGTCGACGCCGATCACGCGGTGGCCCGCGAGCAGCGGCGCCGCGGTCCTGGCCGCGGTGCCGTCACCGCAGCCGACGTCCAGGACGGTGGCGGGCGTGGCGCCAGCCGGGCCGAGTGCCCGGGCCAGCATCTGGGCCTGGCGGAGGCTGCGGGCGTCGCCCGACGCGACGGGTACGGCCGGGTCCTCGTAGAAGTCCCGCAGTCCGTTCCTGGGGAGTGTGGTGGTCATGGGGTCCCCTCGGCCAGAAGCTCGGTGGCATGCAGATAGTGCTCGAACAGATCGCGCAGCCGTGCCCCGTCGGCTTCCCCGAGGAGCCGCCTGGACCAGCGCAGGGCCAGGTGCAGCCGTCCGTCGGTGGACGTGCTGGTCACCGCGAGTCCACGTGGCAGCCGGGCGGGTGCGGCGAACCACACCGCCGTCGCCCGGCCCGCCGTCTCGCCGAAGTCCATCGGGTACGGCATCCTGCCGATGTTGCTGAGCAGGGTCGTCGACGCCCAGGGGCCCGCCGCCCTGCGCAGGCCCCGGGTGAACGCGGCCCGCCAGGCGACGGGCAGCACCGGCGCGGTGAGCAGCGCGGCACCGTACCCGAGTTGGGGGCGGGGGGCGGCTTTGAGGGCGCGGGTGCGCTCGGTGGTGCGCCGCAGCAGCTCCCTGACCTGGTCAGCGGAGACGGTGTCGGTGCTGGTGCTGGTGCTGGTGCTGGTGGCGGGTGCCAGCGCCAGCTCGTCGGCGGTGTACGGGACTTCGACCAGCCGGGTGCCGTTGCCGATGGGCATATCGACGCCCCGGCTGCGGTCGTCGACCGGCATCGTGATCCGCATCGGCCCGGTCGGGCGGCCGTGCTCGCGGTTCCAGTGCGCGATCATCAGCGCGGTGGCGACCATCAGCTGGTCGTTGACGGTGTACGGGACGCCCTTCGGGCGGCGCGGCACCGGCAGGTCCACCAGCAGCATGCGGTTGCCCGGCGTGCCCTCGGGGGTGCCGGGGGCCACATGCGCGGGCCTGGACCAGCCGCTGGGCATCGCCACCGGGTCCCGGCCGGGCTCGGACGCGGCGGCCGGACGGGACCGGGGCGCGGCGGGCGCGTTGTCCCGGCCGCCGTAGATCTCGGCGGCGGTGGCCAGGACGCGCATACAGGCCGGGCCGTCCATCGCGGTGTGATGGATCACCAGGATCAGGACGCAGCCGCCCGGGTCGGCTGGGTCGGCTGAGTTCTGGACCAGTTCCAGCCGGACGGGCGGCGAGGCCGAAAGGGACGGCGCCTCGGTCAGTGAGCGCTCACGGGCCAGGCGCAGGGCGTCGGGTCCGGCGGGCGGGACGTGCACCGGGTCCACGTCGGGGGTGCCGGTCAGCTCCCACTCGTACCGCCTGCGGTACCAGCGGCCCGGAACCTCCCGCATCAGCGCGCGGGGGTGCCGGGCGAGTGCCTCGTTGAAGGCCGCGCGCAGCCGCGCCGGGTCCAGGCGGCCCGGCAGATGCACCTCTATGTGGATGGTCTCCGGCTCCTCGTCCTGAAGACAGTGCCGGGACACCTCGTCGACTACGGGAAACGGCACCCGCGCCCCGGGCACCGGAGTGCCAGGGCGCGGGGCCGACTGCTGTACGGCTGTCACTGACGCGCCTCCCCGCGCGGGACGGTGCGGGAGTGGCGCACGGGCCGCCCGCCCCGTCCGGCCCGGTCCGTTGGACAGGTCCAGGTCTCCACCGTGCCCGGTATGGGCCGTCCGGCCCAGCCGGTGCGCAGGGGTGACCGGAAGTCCGGGGCGGGGCGGGCGGAGCGGGCGGGTCCGGTCACGGGGCGTTACCTTCCCTCGGGTCGTGGGGCGGGGTGTCGGACGGGCCCTGGTCGGACTCGGCCGGGGCGGCCGCGGCGGACGGGGATTCCCCCTGGTCGGGCTTGCGCAGCGAGAAGCTGGTCGTCGCCGGATCGTCCGGTGCCGAGGCCGGTTCCGGAGTCGGCTGCGGTGCCGGTTCCGGAGCCGGTTGCGGTACGGACGGGCCCGGGCCCGCGGCCTCGCGGCTCGTCGCACCCTCGGCCGGAACCTGCGGCCCGGGCCGCGGCGGTGCCGTACCCGGACCAGCCGCCGGGATCGTCCCCGGCGCGTACGGGCCAAGCGGCAGCGTGGCACCGGCCGGGACCGGCGTCACCGACGGAACCGGCGGCTCGGTCTCCCGGGCCTGGGACGACTCCTCGCGCCCGGTCACCAGCGCTGCGAACAGCGCCACCAGGGCCAGGACCTGAGCCACGGGCGAGAACGCGCCCTCGCCCTCGGACACCGTCTGCCCGGCACCGATCGCCGCGGCGATACCCGCACCGGCCATCGCCACCAGCGCGATCGGCACCAGCAGCGAACGCCGCCACCAGGCCACCACCGCGAGCGCCGGAACCAGCAGACCGAACGGCCCGGAGATCACGACGCCGATCACGGCGAGCGCCACGGTGCCCAGGATCAGCCCCGGAGCCGGAGCCACCGGCGACGGACCGTCCGTGTTCTCCTCGTCGCGGCGGTACAGCACCAGCCCCAGCAGGACCAGCAGCGCCACGCCACCACCGATCAGCCCAGCCTGGTACACCTGGGCGGGCCGGTACTCCAGCTTGACCGTGCCGCCCTCGCCCTCCGGGATCAGCCAGCCCTGCTGCCAGCCGTCGAGCCGCAGCGAGGTCAGCTCCTTGCCGTTCAGGGTGGCCTTCCAGCCGTCGTTGGCGTTCTCGTACATCGACAGATACGAGGCGTCGCCCGCGCCGACGGTCAGGGCGCGGCGGTCGCCCGCCCAGTCGCTGACCTTCACGTCACGGTCGGCGTTCGCGGTCGAGTCCGCGGTCGTGGAGCCGGAAGCCGTCTCCAGGCCCGCGCCCCGCGTCAGCGAGATGTCCGTGATCACCAGCGGGCCCTTGTCGGCCGCGTCCACCCGGTGGGTGTCCGCGCCGAGCTGGACCGTGCCGTCCGCCTCTTCGGTCGTGCACAGCGTCACGTCGATGGGCCTGCGCTGCGTCAGATCGCCCACCGTGCCCTTGGCGCTGGTGCTGTAGAGCTCGCCGCCGATGGCGACCTCCGGGCCCTCACCGCAGGCGAGTTCGAAGCTGCGTTCCGGGTCGGGCTGCGGGGTGCGGTGGTCGTTGCCCTCCTGCGAGAGCGCCGGGACGTGCACCAGGGTGAGGCCCACCGGCAGCTGCAACTCCTTGTCCGCCAGGGAGTTGTGCAGCGTCAGCGGTGCCGTCTTGGTGATCGTGATGTCCATCTGGTTGGTGGTGATCGGCTCGAAGCGCGCCATGCCGTTCTCGTCGACGCCCGCGGTGGTGGACCCGTCCGGGGAGCTGATCTTGATCTTCTCGGGCCGGGTCGACAGGCCCCCGGCCGCGGCGAAGACGATCTCGCCGACCGCCGTCTTGTCGGGCCAGCTCAGGTGCAGTACGGCACTGTCCCCGGCGATCCACGCGGTGGTCAGGTCACCATCGCTGAGGTTGCGCGGCGAGACGTTCGGGCCGAGTGGGGCCGTCGAGTCGGCGGTCACCTTGAGCTGCTTGCCGCTTTTGGTCTCGGGTGCCACGCGGTACAGCAGCTCGTCCAGCTCGTTGCCGGGCACCGCGATCGCGCTGCCCTTGAACGTGTACTCGCCGGACTCCTTGGTGGTGAACTGCCGGTGCAGGCCCATCTCGGCGGCGTTCGGGCCGAGGCCGCCCGGGTCGGCGGCGCGGTGCATCGAGTACATCGTCGACTTGGCCTTGACGTCCTCCGCGTCCTTGGGCAGTGCCAGTACGCGGTTCACCGTGACGCCCGGGATGGTGATCTCGGAGAACCCGGCGCCGGAGAGTCCGGGGCTCGCCTCCTCGACGTCCAGGATGGTGATCTTCAGCCACTTCGCTTCGCCCTTGGGCGCCTTGATCTCCTGCGGGGTGCCGTTCGGCAGCAGAACGCTGTCGACCTTCCCCCGGTCGGTCTCCACGCGCACCCTGGTGGGCGCGGCCCGCACCTGGTCCTGCGCCAGCGGCCGGACCGCGAGCGTGCCCGGGATCTCGGGCCTGTCCTTCTTGTCGAAGTCGACCCGCAGCCACTGGCCCTCCGGCTTGCCCGCCGAGCCCTCGGCCCAAGCGGTGTCGCCGTTGCCGTCGAAGGCGTTCACCGGGTCGTACTGCGGCAGATGGAACAGCCAGTTGCCGCTGGAGGACGCGGTCACCGACTTCGCACCGGCGATCACCGCCGTCGTCTGGTGCTCGACGCCCTTGCTCGGCAGGATCTGCAGCGGCTTCTCGCCGGGGTTCTGCAGGCTCCCGCTGTGGTTCTTCTCGTCGGGTGTGTAGGTGTACGACGTATTGGAGTTGACCAGGCCGAAGCGGGTGTCGGCGCGCCGCAGTCCGTCGCCCACGGCGAGCAGCGAAGGCGAACCGAGGCCCGGGTGGTTGTCCCCGGTGAGCACCACGGGACGGTTGCGCATCGCCGGGTCGGCGGACAGCGGAAGCAGCGCCTCCGGGCCACCGCTGACCACGGCCGTGTCGGCGACCGGCTGCACGCCGACCTGGCCGGGGCGGTGCGTCTGGTCGCTGGGCTGGTAGATCTCCACCGCCCGCTGCCTCGGGTACAGGCCCTCGACCTGGAGCGGCGTCTTGTCCGCGATCCGGCCGCCGGTCATCTCCGGGCCGAATCCGGTGACCCGCTCGTACCCGGAGGCCTCCAGGGTCCGCTTCACGGTCGTGGTGGGCACGTAGCCCACCTGGTCCGGGTCCAGGTCATTGCGTACGACGACGAAGTGCAGCCCGGAGCGGCTGAGGTAGTCCTGCAGGCCCGGCACCGTGCCACCGGTCAGCAGCGCCTGCTCGACGGCGTCCATGGCGCGCCGGTTGCCCGGGGTGCCGAAGGGAACGTAGTCGCGCTGTGCCCAGCGGGAGTCGGCGAGCACGTCGAGCGGCTGGTCGATGGGGGAGCCCCAGGTGTAGATGCCGTGCGCGGTGGCCGGGACCACCAGGGCGCGCGAGTCGGGGGAGTACTTCTCCAGCCAGCCCGCCGTGGTCTTCCAGTACTTGGGCAGCTCCTGGAAGGAACCCGGCTGCAGGATCGAGCCGTTGACATAGGGGAGCGCGAGCCCCGGTATCACCAGCAGCGCCGCGATCGCCGGGACGAAGCGGCGGCCGGGCACGGGGCGGGCACCGCGCCGCTCGGCGGCCACGGCCACCAGGTGGATCAGGCCGAAGGCGAGCGCCAGGGCGAGCCCGGTCTGGAACTTGTAGATGTTGCGGAACGGCACCAGCCAGCCGTCCAGCCAGTCCTGCACGGTCGAGTGGAAGAGTCCGCCGAAGGTGCCGCCGTATCCGGCGAGCGTGATCAGCGCGACCGTCGCGACGGTCAGCACCAGCCAGCGGCGCTCCGGCAGATCGCGCCGGGCCAGGCCCGCCAGGCCCAGCGCGGCGGCTATCGCGGAGCCCAGGATGGCCAGGGCGCCGGTGGCGACCGTCCAGCCCGCGGGCAGCCAGGCGTCGCCGAAGTGCAGATACGCCACCCAGTTGCCGGCGCCGCGCAGCGCTTCGGTCGCGGACATGGTGTCGGTCGTGGTCTGCGCGGACTCGACGTACGGCAGGAAGTTCTCGCCGTAGAGGCCCTGGAGCAGCAGCGGGACGACCCACCAGGCGGTCGCGAGCAGCACACCCGGCACCCACCAGATGATCAGCTTCCGCTTACGCGGACCACCCGGCCGGGACAGCAGATACAGCGCGACGGGCAGCAGGGACGCCAGCACCGAGGCCGCGTTGACACCGCCCATCAACGGGATCAGCGCGGCCGAGCGCAGCGCCGCGATCCGTGCGCTCACCTTGTCGTTGGTCAGCGGCAGCAGCACCCAGGGCAGCATCGCGCCGGGCAGCGCGGCCGCCGAGGTCGAGCCGACGACGATGGTGTACGTCGGCCACAGCGCGAACGCCGCGGCGCCCAGGAGGCGCGTGGCCGAGCTGCCGATGTTCAGCCGCTCGGCGAGGCGCATCGCCCCCCAGAACGCGGCCGCCACGATCAGCGACATCCACAGCCGCTCGGCCAGCCACACCGGCAGCGCCACCAGGTCGGCCAGCGCGTAGAACGGCAGCGAGGGGAAGGCGTAGCCGATGTACTGGTTGGTGAGCCCGCCGAATCCGCCCTGACTCTGCCAGAGCTGACCCAGCTCACTGAGGAACTTCCAGGGGTCGAGGGCCACCCCGAGCTTGGTCTCGAACGTCATCCGTCCCGGCGAGACCACCAGGAAGAGGACGAACACGACAGCCCAGAACCCCAGAAGCCACCGTCGGGACCGAGGTCCGTCAGGGGGCGGCCCCTGCGCGGGACCCCCCGTCGGAACCGGTGCCTGTGGTGGCAGCTGAGGGGTCGTCTGGACCGTGGTCATGGACACCGCCGAAGAATGAGAAGGAGATTCCAGGTCGCGAACTCGCGAAGACCCGGCACTTTGGTGACGGCACTGGCCAGGAACGGCCAGTAGCGGGAGCGTGCCGATACGACGGTGACGTCGTCGCGAGAGCGCACCTGACGCAGGGTGGGACCGATGTGTATGGCGTGCAGGTTCTCGCCGAGTGTGTGCTTGGCGGGCCGGCCGGTGCGTCGCTGGTAGCGGGCCACCGCCCGGTCGGCGCCGAGGTAGTGCCAGGGGGCCCACTCGTGGCCGCCCCATGGCGAGTACCAGTTGGTGAAGGAGACGTAGATCAGGCCGCCTGGCCGGGTGACCCGCACCATTTCGCTGAGGAAGGTCTGCGGGTCGTCCACATGCTCCAGGACGTTGGAGGAGAAGGAGACGTCGGCGACGCCGTCCGCGAGGGGCAGCAGATAGCCGTCGGCCAGGACGGCTCCGGTGCCGGGGCCGCTGCCCAGCTCCTGGACGTCCGGCTCGAACAGATAGCTCTGCGCGCCGCGGCGGCGGAACTCCTCGGTGAAGTAGCCGCCACCGCCGCCGATGTCGACGACGGTCTTCCCGGCCAGGGGCTCATGGCGTTCGACCTGGTCGGCGGCGTCCTGGGCGAGCAGCGTGTAGCAGTGCTGAGGGTCCTGCTGCTCGTTCATGAACGCGCGGAACAGCGCGACGGAGCGCCGTAGCGACGGGTCCTTGAATCGGCCGATGGCCCGCTCGGGGCGGGCCTTCGCGGTGGTGTTCGTCGGCCGCGGTCTGGCGCGGGAGGCGTCCGGGGCGGTCGCCGACGGCTGCCGCGCGGTGCGGGGCGCGGCGGGGGCGGCGGAGGCGGCTGGTTCGGCCGGGTGCGCGGTTCGCTCGGGGGTGGGTTCGTTCGACACGTACAGGGTCACCTTCGCCGTATCGCGGTGGGTGTGGCGGCGGTGGCCTCGGCGGCGACCGCGCGGAACTGCCGCACGGTGTTCGACCAGCGGTAGTCCGCGGCCCGGTCGGCCGCGGCCTTACCGAAGGCGGCGCGGCGCTCGGCTGACAGCGCCAGCGTGCACCAGGCGGCGGCGAACGAGGACTCGCCGCGGGCGAGCAGCCCGGTGACACCGTCCTCGATGGAGTCCCGCAGACCCGGTACGTCGAAGCCGATGGCGGGGGTGCCCCGAGTGGCGGCCTCGGTGACGACCAGGCCCCACCCCTCGACGGCCGAGGGGTGCAGCAGCAGCCAGGACGCGCACAGCAGCCGGTGCTTCTCGGCCTCCGAGACATGCCCGGCGAACTCGACGGACGGTCCCGCCATCCGCTCAAGCCGCTCCCGCTCGGGACCGTCACCGACGATCACCAGACGGCCGCCGGTGACCGGGCGGACCCGCTCCCACAGCCGTAGCAGCAGATCAATGCGCTTGTACTCGACGAGCCGCCCCATCGCCAGGAACAGCGGCTCCTCGGAGCGCGGCGCCAGCGGCCCCGGCTCCTCGACGCCGTTGTGCACGACCCGGATGCGGTCCTTGGGTACACCGATGGCGCGCAGCGCGGTCTCGGTGGAGGGGGAGACGGCGACCAGCAGGTTGTCGCGCTGGGCGCCGGTGAGCGCCCACTGCTCCAGTCTTCGGCCCAGGCGGGCCGCGGGAGCGGGGTAGCGCATCCCCCACAGGTCGGTGTGTACGTGGTTGACCAGGCACAGGGTGGGTCCCCGGTGCCACAGCGGCGCCAGGTACGGCATACCGTTGACGACCTCGACCAGCAGGTCGCAATCGCCGACCTGCCGGGCGAAGGCGGTCCTGGCCTTGAGGAAGTGGCCGTAGGTACCACCGGCGGACACCACGCGGTAGTCGCGGTAGGCCGCCGGGCCCCCGCACAGCAGGGTGACCTGGTGACCCTGCCGGGTCAGCCCGTCGGCCAGCTGGTCGACGAGCAGTTCCGAGCCGCCCGCGGCCTCGTTGCCGAGGTCGCGGTGGGCGAGGAAGACGATTCGGCGCGGGTGGGGGGGAACCACTCCGGCCCTGGTGCGGAGCGGAGCTCCTTCTGTCATGGCGCCCAGCGGGGCTGAGTCGCGCAGCGAAGGAGGTACGTGCTGGGGCATCCGTGCTCCAACTCGTCTCGGGGTGCGGATCGGAAGCGGGGGAAATCAGGTGAGCGGGAAAAACCGTGAGCGGGGCCGTGCGGGTGGGTGCGGGTCCGTCGGCCACTCGGGAGTGAGTGGCCGTGTGTGTGCGGTGGGGATGGACAGTTTTCGCCGCGCTGTTCGATCGGGCTACTCACCTAAGTGACAATTTCGGACCCACTTGGAGCTGAGAACTCATCACATCGTGGAGGGTTCCTGCGTCAACGGGCGTTCGCGGCCCCGAACGACCAGGAATCCGCCCACCAGGACGAGGGCCAGACCGGCCACGCCGCCGCCGACCGGCAGCGTCTCGCTGACCAGCTTCAGCCGCTTGCTGTCCGCCTTGGCGAGCTTGACCTGGGCTTTCTGGGTCTCCTCGGTGAACGCGATCTTCTTGCTGTCGAGCAGCACGACCGCGTCCTTGTCGCTGCCGGGCGCCCGGAGGGTCTTCTTCGGGCCGATCTGGGCGTAGATGATCCGGCCGGTGCGCTGGTCAGCGACCAGCTCGATGCCGTGGTTCTGGTACCACTCCTCGGCGTGTACCTGACCCTCACCGGCCTTCACCAGGGCGGCCGGGACCTGCCGGGTGCCGGTCTTGATCGGCTTCTCGATCTTGGCCGTGAAGTGCATCCCCGCGTAGCCCTGGATCTCCTTCTTGCCCTGGTACTCGACGACGACCGTCTGACCTGCGGTGTTGTCCCACCAGCGGTAGTCCCTGGGCTCCACGTCGAACGGGAACTTCAGGTACGCCTCGCCCTCGTAGTAGGGCTCTTCCTTGCAGCAGTGCACCGGCCGGTTGGTCTTCCGGTCGGTCACCCAGCGCTCCACGGTCCACTGCAGCGCGTCACGGGTTTCGGCCGCGGGCAGCGTGCCGTCGTGGTCCACCGTCGTGGAGACGTCCCAGATCGCCCGGCCGCTCTTCTCGCTCTCGGCGACGGCGCCGCGCACCTTGCGGGTGATCGTGAGGTCCTGGCCGTCGACCGTTTCGACCTTGCCCTGATCGAAATACGAGCCCTTGCCGGTGAAGACCGTTGTCGTATCGATATCAATCGGAGTGACCTTGGCCCGTGGAGCCACGTACCAGGCCAGCATGGGGCCCAGGACCAGCAGGAACACGCCCAGGCCGAGTAGGGTCAGCGACAATGGGGAGGCTGTACGGCGCATCCGTGCACTCCAGGGTTTCGAGGAGGATTTTCGAGGCGACTGCGGGGAACTCGAGGCAATTCGCGGCGGCTACAGGTGCCACGCGGGGGCCACACGAGGGCGCAGTGGCGGCAGAGAATCTGCGCATACCTTTATGGGGCGGGAACGTAAGCGCACCCTTGACGAACTGTCAATCCATTGTCGACACTGAGCAACTGCCGGGTGGGGCCGGCAGGGGACCTTGGTGGGTGCCCGAAAGAGAGGCTGACCCAGCCATGCACAGACTGCTCGCCGCCGCGCTGACCACGGCTTTTGCCGCCGCGCTAGCCGTTGGTGCCGCCTTTGGCATCGTGGCGCTGCTCGACGCCACACCGGACCAGCCGAACAATCCGCTGGTCACTCACGAGACGGCGCAACAGGAACGTTGACCTCCATGCCCCCGCGCCACCCCCCTGCCGTACCCGCTCCGCCGCCCGCCGACCTGCCGGGGAGCGGCTCCGTACGCCCCCCGGTCGCGGTGTCCCGCTCCGCCTGGACCGAGGTCCCGCAACTCCAGCTCAAGCAGTTCGCGGCCCTGGCCATGGACGAGGTGCCGGTACTCGCCGAGGACATCCTGCGCGAGATCCGCCGCGAGTACCCGCAGCTGCCGCTCGTCCTGGACGACTACGGCGAGCCGATGGCGCTCGTCGGCATCCGGCGCGCGCTGGAGGGCTTCCTCCAGCAGATCGCCCTGGCCGGAAACCGGCCCCGCTACCACCCGGAGGTCTTTCAGGAGTTCGGCCGCGGCGAGGGCCTGCACGGCCGCTCCCTCGACTCGCTGCAGGCCGTCTACCGGCTGGGGGTCCGCCTTGCCTGGCGCCGCCTCGCCGAGATCGGACAGCAGGTGGAGATCCCGCCACCCGCCATGTACGAGCTGGCCGAGGCGGGCTTCGAGTATCTGGACGGCCTCGTGGACCAGTCCGTACGCGGCTACGCGGAAGCCGCGGCGCGCCAGGCCGGTGAGCGGCTACGGCTCCAGCGCAAGCTGATGGAGCTGCTGCTCGCCGAGCACCGGGGCGCCGACCCCTTGGACGCGCTGGGGGAGCGGGCCGCCCGGATCGGCTGGCCGCTGCCGGAGACCGTGGCCGTCGGGGTGTTGCTGCGCCCGGCCAGGGAGGCCGTCGCGCCCGCCGTCAGCCAGGGCGTGCTGCTCGACATGGAGACCGAGCAGCCCCGGATGGTCGTGCCCGAGCCGGACGCCGCGGGCCGCCCCGAGCTGCTGAAGCGCGCCATGACCGGCTGGTCGGGCGCGATCGGGCCACCGGTGCCGCTGGTCGACGCGGCCAAGTCGCTGCGCTGGGCGGAGGCGGCCGTACGCCTCATGGAGCGCGGGCTGCTGCCCGGCGGTGAGGTGCTGTTCTGCACCGAGCACACCGAGGCGCTGGTGCTGCTCCAGCCCGAGGAACTGATCGACGACCTGGCCCGCCGCTGTCTGGCCCCGCTCACCCACTGCGGCCCGGCGCACGGCCGACGCCTCGCGGAGACTCTGCTGGCCTGGCTGGAGACCAGGGGCGGCGCCCCGGAGGTCGCCGCCCGGCTCGGGGTGCACCCGCAGACGGTCCGCTACCGGCTGCGGCAGATCAGAGAGCTGTGGGGCGACGAGGTCGACGACCCGGACCGCCGTTTCGAGCTGGAACTGGTGCTGCGCGCGCAGCGGCTGCGTGGGGCACTCGGCGGCTGAGTGGTGCCGTACGGCTGAGCGGCGCCTCGCGGCGGTTCGCGCCTCGCCGCGGTTCGCGGACTATGGCTGTTCGCCGAGCATTCTGCGGAGCAGGTCCCGCAGGGCCACCCGGTCCTCGTGGCTCAGCTGCGCCAGTGGCTCGCGGGCGAAGTCCAGGCCGTCCCTGAGGTCCCGCGCGGTCTGCCGTCCCTCCTCGGTAGCCGCCGCCAGCTTCACCCGCCGGTCGGCCGGGTCGGGACGCCGCTCGACCAGGCCGCGCGCCTCCAGCCGGTCCACGATGCCGGTGATGTTCGACGGCTCGCACTTCAGTGTCTGGGCGATCCGCCGCATCGGTATCGGCGCCATCGCGAGCAGCGTGAGCACTCGCGCCTGCGCGCCGGTCAGCGAGTGCCGACCCGCCGCGAGGTCGTACTCCGTGTGATACCGCGACACGACGGTGCCGATGAGTTCGACCACCTCGAGGGACAGGGGGTCTGTGCGAGTGCTGGCCATGCCCTTAGCTTACCCATTTACTTGACAACATGAAATATGTAGGAGCATGGTTGTTTCAGTACCTGAAGTAATCGAGGCTGGAGGCCACCCCCATGTCCGCACTCCCCACCGTCAGCCGCGCCTGGCACCTGGTAGCCCGCCCGCACGGCTGGCCCACTCCGGCCGACTTCGCCCTGCGTGACATCCCGGTCACCGCCCCCGCCGAAGGCCGGATTCTCGTCCGGAACCTGCACTTCTCGGTAGACCCCTACATGCGCGGCCGGATGAACGACGTGAAGTCCTACGTCCCGCCCTTCCAACTGGACGAGCCGATGGACGGCGGCGCGGTCGGCGAGGTCATCGCCTCCAACGCCGAGGGCTTCGCCGTCGGCGACCATGTCCTGCACGGCCTCGGCTGGCGCGACTACGCGGACGTCCCGGCCCAGCACGCCAAGAAGGTCGACGCCTCGCTGGCCCCCCTCTCCGCCTACCTCGGCGTCCTGGGCATGCCAGGCCTGACCGCCTACGCGGGCCTCCTGGAGGTCGCATCCTTCAAGGAGGGCGACGCGGTCTTCGTCTCCGGCGCCGCGGGTGCCGTCGGCAGCCAGGTCGGCCAGATCGCCAAGCTCAAGGGCGCCTCCCGCGTCATCGGCTCGGCGGGCTCCGACGCCAAGGTCAAGACGCTGATCGAGGAGTACGGCTTCGACGCGGCCTTCAACTACAAGGACGGCCCCGTCGCCGAGCAGCTCAAGCAGGCCGCCCCGGACGGCATCGACGTCTACTTCGACAACGTCGGCGGCGAGCATCTCGAAGCCGCCATCGGCCGCCTGAACGTGCACGGCCGCGCCACCATCTGCGGCATGATCGCCCAGTACAACGACACCGAGCCCACCCCCGGGCCGCGCAACATGGCCATGATCATCGGCAAGCGGCTGCGCCTGCAGGGCATGCTCGTCAGCGACCACGCGGCGCTCCAGCCGCAGTTCGTCCAGGAAGTCGCGGGCTGGATCGCCTCCGGCGAGCTGAAGTACGGCGAGACCTTCGTCGAGGGCATCGAGAACGGCGTCGAGGCGTTCCTCGGCGTACTCCGGGGTGACAACACCGGAAAGATGATCGTCAGCCCGACCCGTTAGGCTCTGTTGCAGCCGTCGGGGTCGTGGGCGCGAGCCGCGGCGGCGTACAACAGGAGGAACAGCTTCTTATGGCCATCCAGCAGTCTGACGTGAAGTACACCGCGACCGCCACCGCGGAGAACGGCCGCGACGGCCGCGTCGCCACCCACGACGGCACGCTCGACGTCGTCGTCAACCCGCCCAAGGAGATGGGCGGCTCCGGCGAAGGCACCAACCCCGAGCAGCTCTTCGCGGCCGGCTACAGCGCCTGCTTCCAGGGTGCCCTCGGCGTCGTGGCGCGGAACGAGAAGGTAGACATCACCGGCTCCACGGTGACCGCCGAGGTCGGCATCGGCTCGAACGACGAGGGCTTCGGCATCATCGTCGCGATCAAGGCCGCCATCCCGACCGTCGACGCGGCCACCGCCAAGGCCCTGCTCGAGAAGGCGCACCAGGTCTGCCCGTACTCCAAGGCGACCCGCGGCAACATCACGGTGGACCTCGCGATCGCCTGATCCTTCCCGTCGCATAGCGCGACATAAGGGCCGCACCTCGGCGGAGGTGCGGCCCTTACGCGTACCCCGGATGCCTGCCCCGGTGCAGGATGTGCGGAGGAAGCAGCGGACTTCACCGAGGAGGTACGGCCATGGCGGACAGCACGCGCCCCCAGAGCGACCGGAGTGACCCGAGCGACCGAAGCGGTTCAACTGACCCCAGCGCCTCAACTGACCCCAGCGACCAACGCCGTGAGGCGATCATCGAAGCGGCCATCGGCAAGCTGGACCTCGACGCCAAGACCCGGCTGCTCGCCGGGCAGGACATGTGGACCCTGCCCGAGGCCCCGGAGATCGGGCTGAAGTCCCTGGTGATGTCCGACGGCCCGATCGGGGTACGAGGCGTGCGCTGGAGCGCTGACGACCCGTCAGTCGCCCTGCCGTCACCGACCGCGCTCGCCGCCACCTGGGACCCGGAACTCGCCCGCGAAACCGGGCTGCTGCTCGCCCAGGAGGCCCGCCGCAAAGGCGTGCACGTCCTGCTCGCGCCCACCGTCAACCTGCACCGATCACCGCGCGGCGGACGGCACTTCGAGTGCTACTCCGAAGACCCCTACCTCACCGGGCGGATCGGCATCGGCTATGTGAGCGGCGTCCAGGAGGGCGGTGTCGGCACCACGGTCAAGCACTTCGTCGCCAACGACGCCGAGACCGACCGCTTCACGGTCAACAACACCGTGTCGGCCAGCGCGCTGCGCGAGCTCTATCTCGCGCCGTTCGAAGCCATCGTCGCGGACGCCCGCCCGTGGGGCATCATGACCGCCTACAACCAGGTCAACGGGACGACCATGACCGAACACCGGTACCTGGTCCAGGAGATCCTGCGCGGTGAGTGGGGCTTCGACGGGGCCAACGTCTCGGACTGGATGGCGGCCAGGAGCACCAAGGGCGCGATCGAGGGCGGCCTCGACGTCGCCATGCCCGGACCTCAGACCGTGTACGGCCCCGCGCTCGCCGCCGCCGTCCGGGCCGGTGAGGTCGAGGAGGCGACCGTCGACGAGGCCGTGCGGCGGGTGCTGCGGCTCGCCGCGCGGGCCGGGGCACTCGAAGGCGCCGAGCCCGTGGTCGCCACGCCGCCCGCCGCCATCGACGGCACGGCGCTCGCCCGCGAGGTGGCCCGCCGCTCCTTCGTCCTCGTACGCAACCACCACGGCTCTCTGCCGATCAACCCCGCGGCCGTGCGCCGGGTCGCCCTCAGCGGCGCCGCCGCGCGGGACGCCCGGGTGCTCGGCGGCGGCTCCGCCACCGTCTTCCCGGAGCGGATCGCCACACCGCTCGACGGGCTGACCGCCGCACTCCCGGGCGACGCCCTCAGCTATCACGTAGGCGCCGACCCCAACGACGAACTCACCGTCGCCGACCAGGGGTTCACCCTCCACGCGATCTGCCGTGACGCCGCTGGCCGTACCCTCGGCAGCGCCACCGCGCCCAGCGGCATGATCCAGTGGCTCGGCGGCGACCTGCCCGACGGTGTCACCTACGACGCCCTGCACAGCGTGGAGTTGACCGGCACCTTCACCCCGCGCGAGAGCGGCGCCCACTCCTTCGGCACCCGCGGGCTCGGCGGCTTCACGCTCACCGTCGGGGGCCGCGAACTCTTCACCGGAGCGCAGGGCCCGGGGGACGAGACCGACCCGTTCGAAGCGTTCTTCGGGGCGCCCGTCGAGCGCGGCCAGGTCGAACTCACCGCGGGTACCGAGACCGAGGTGAGCCTCACCTACACCGTCGCGAAGCTGGCGGACGCCCCGATCCAGGCCGTCGGCTTCTCCCTCGTCCACCGCGAGCCGCGGCGCGACTCCGACGAACTGATCGCGGAAGCCGTGGCCGCCGCGCGGGACGCCGACGTCGCGGTCGTCGTGGTCGCCACAACCGACCGCGTCGAGTCCGAGGGCTTCGACCGCGCCGATCTGACGCTGCCGGGCCGTCAGGACGACCTGGTGCGCGCGGTCGCCGCCGCCAACCCGAACACCGTCGTGGTCGTCAACGCGGGCTCACCCGTGGAACTCCCCTGGCGCGAGGACGTCGCGGCCATCCTGCTCAGCTGGTTCCCCGGCCAGGAAGGCGGCGCCGCGCTCGCCGACGTCCTCACCGGCGCCGCCGAGCCGGGCGGCCGTCTCCCCACCACCTGGGGCGCGCTAACCGACGCCCCGGTCACCGAAGTCACCCCGACGGACGGCGAACTCGCCTACACCGAGGGGCTGTTCATCGGCTACCGGGCCTGGGAGGAGTCCGGAGCCACCCCGTCCTACCCCTTCGGCCACGGACTCGGCTACACCGACTGGGCGTACGAGTCCCTGGAGGTCACCCCCACCGCCGCCACGGTCCGCGTCCGCAACACCGGCACCCGCCACGGTCGCGAGGTCATCCAGGTCTACCTGGCACAGGACCGCGTGGAGCGTCCCGCCCGCTGGCTCGCCGGATTCGCCTCGGTGGCGGCGGCACCCGGTGAGAGCGTCGACGTACGGGTCGAACTGCCGCGCCGCGCCTTCGAGATCTGGGACGAGACCGAAGGGGCCTGGTCCCTCGTCAGCGGCGACTACGAGGTCCAGGCCAGCCGCTCCCTCGTAGACACCCAACTGACGGCACGCCTCACCGTCTGACGTACGCGGGCCCCCGGCAGGCCCGGCACCCGCCCGCGTCCCTACGCCGGGGGCTTCTGCCCCGTCACCTCGCGATAGGCGACCTCCGCGAGCAGCGACTGGCCGGCCTTGCTCGGGTGGAACCAGTCCCACCGGCTCAACTCCTTGGTGCCGAAGCGGTAGTCGAAGACCGCCCCGTCGTCGTACCGGCAGAGCGGGTCTTCGGCGCACACGTCACGCAGCACCTCGTTGTACTCCATCACCCGCTTGCGCACGGTGTCCCGGCGCGTGACCGACGCCTTGTCCATCGCGTCCGCGTCGGCGAGCATCGCGGGGCAGATGCCCAGCTTCCACATCTGCTTGCCCAGCGCGCTGCTCCGCCCCTCGGACCAGAGGCGCTTCAGGTCCGGCACGCTCGCCACGAACACCTGGGCTTTCGGCTCCTCGCGGCGCAGGGCCCGCATGCCGTCCTCGAAGTCCGCCCGGAACGTGGAGACCGGGGTCATCGCGGTCACGTCCCCACGGCAGGCGTCATTGGCGCCGATCAACACCGTCACCAGCTCGGGCGACTTCTCCGCGGCCTGCTTCATCTGTTCCGTCAGGGCCGACACCCGGGCGCCCGACCTGGCGTAGTTCCAGCTGTTGTCGGCCGCGTCCTCCCCGAGTAGCCGTATCGCCAGGCTGTTCACGCCGTCGTCGGTGCCGGTCGCCCAGGATTCCTCGGGGCAGTCGGAGAGTACCTTGCAGGTGTTGAAGGCGCGGGTGATCGAGTCGCCGACGGCGGCCAGGGACGCGGGCTTGGGGTTCCACCGCGGGGTGGGCTCCGCTGAGGGCGTTCCGGTGGTCGAGTCGTTCACCGGAGCGGACGCCGCACCTCCGGTGGGATCACAGCCAGCCAGCGTCCCGGTGAGGAGTGCCAGCGCCATCGCCGTGACGGCGGCGCCTGTACGGCTTCGGCCGTTCTTCCCCATTGTTCCCGTCCCCTCTGTGACGCCAGGGCGTCCTGCCGAGTGAAAGCTAGGTGTTTCCTGCCCGTTGGAGCGACGGTACGTCACACTCGGGCCGGTGCCGCACGGTAGCTTGGCCCCAGTCGACCCAGTGACCCACCACTGTCTCGGTTCCGCTAAATTACATCACGTCAGATCTGTCCGGTTTGTTGGATTTTCCTGGATTTTGCGGAGGTCCCGGTGACGACCCGTGGAGTTCTTTACGTGCACTCCGCCCCGCGGGCGCTGTGCCCGCACGTCGAGTGGGCGGTCGCGGGGGTCCTCGGCGTCCGCGTGAGCCTGGACTGGATCAGGCAGCCCGCGTCGCCCGGCACCTGGAGATCCGAGTTCTCCTGGCAGGGCGAGCCGGGCACCGCCTCCAAGCTGGCCTCCGCGCTGCGCGGCTGGCAGCTGCTGCGCTTCGAGGTCACGTCGGAGCCGCGCGCCGGCGCGGAGGGCGAGCGCTACAGCGCCACGCCCGAGCTCGGAATCTTTCACGCGGTCACCGGCATCCACGGCGACATCATGATCCCCGAGGACCGGCTGCGCGCCGCGCTGGCCCGCGCCCAGCGCGGCGAGACGCAACTGGAGTCCGAGCTGGCCAAGCTCCTCGGCAAGCCCTGGGACGACGAACTGGAGCCGTTCCGCTACGCGGGCGAAGGCGCCCCGGTCCGCTGGCTGCACCAGGTGGTGTAGCCGTACGCAAAAGGAGCCGTACGCAAAAGGAGGGCCCGCCCGGTTGTCCCGGGCGGGCCCTCCTCTCACGTACGGTGCGCTCACACGCTCCGGAAGGCGAGGACCACGTTGTGGCCGCCGAAGCCGAAGGAGTTGTTGATCGCCGCGATGGTGCCCTCGGGCAGCGCGCGGGCCTCACCCCGTACGACGTCCGCGTCCACCTCGTCGTCGAGGTCATCGACGTTGAGGGTCGGCGGGGCCATCCGGTGGTGCAGCGCGAGCACCGTGGCGACGGTCTCGATGCCACCGGCGCCGCCCAGCAGGTGGCCGGTCATGGACTTCGTACCGGACACGGCGATGTGGTCCATGGCGTCGCCGAGTACCTTGCGCAGGGCCTTGATCTCGGCGAGGTCACCCTGCGGTGTCGAGGTGGCGTGCGCGTTCAGGTGCACGACCTCCTCGGGCTTGAGGTCGGTGTTGTCGAGCAGGTTCCGCAGCGCGGCGGCGACCCCGCGGCCGGTCGGCTCGGGCTGCGCGATGTGGTGGCTGTCGGCCGACAGGCCCTGGCCGAGCACCTCGGCGTAGACCCGGGCGCCACGCGCGGCGGCGTGCTCGGCGGACTCCAGGACGACCACGCCCGCGCCCTCGCCGAGTACGAAGCCGTCACGGGCCTTGTCGTACGGGCGCGAGGCCTTCTCGGGCTCGTCGTTGTTCTTGGACATCGCCATCATGTTGGCGAAGGCGGCGATCGGCAGCGGGTGGATGGCCGCCTCGGTGCCACCGGCGACGACCACGTCGGCGCGGCCCGTGCGGATCATCTCGACGGCGTAGCCGATCGCCTCGGCGCCCGAAGCGCAGGCCGAGACCGGGGTGTGCACTCCGGCCTGGGCGTTGACCTCAAGGCCGACGTTGGCCGACGGGCCGTTCGGCATCAGCATCGGGACGGTGTGCGGGGAGACGCGGCGTACGCCCTTCTCCTTGAGCACGTCGTACTGGTCGAGCAGGGTGGTGACACCACCGATACCGGAGGCGATGACCGCGCCGAGGCGCTCAGGGACGATCGACTCGTCCTCACCGGCCTTCGCGGTGTAACCCGCGTCCGCCCACGCCTCGCGGGCCGCGATCAGCGCGAACTGCGCCGAGCGGTCCAGCTTGCGGGCCAGCGGGCGGGGCAGCACATCGGCCGGATCGACCGCCGCGGGGGCGGCGATACGGACCGGAAGGTCGGCGAAGCGCTCCCCCTCGAGGGGCTTGACGCCGGAGCGTCCCGCAAGCAGACCTTCCCAGGTCGATGCGGAGTCGCCACCCAGCGGTGTGGTTGCGCCGATACCGGTGACGACCACGGTGCGATTGGTCGAGCTCACAGGAATTCTTTCTCCACGTCTTGGAATGGGGCGATGGATGCCGAACAGACGGCGCCACCGCCGGGTGGCGTTACACGCGCGTCAGGACACGCGCGTCAGGCTCAGGCCTGGTGCTTGAGGATGTAGTCCGCGGCGTCGCCGACGGTCTTGAGGCCCTTGACGTCGTCGTCCGGGATCTTCACGTCGAAGCGCTCTTCGGCGGCGACGACGACCTCGACCATGGACAGCGAGTCGACGTCCAGGTCGTCGGTGAAGGACTTGTCCAGCTGGACGTCCTCAGTCGGGATGCCGGCGATCTCGTTCACGATCTCGGCGAGACCGGCAACGATCTCTTCCTGGGTGGCGGCCATGTTGGCGCTCCTTCGTATGTATCAGGTGGTTTGTCGACGCCTGCCGGAGAATCCGGAAGGCGCCTAGGGGAGGGTAACGACCGTGGCGGCGTACACGAGACCCGCCCCAAAGCCGATGACGAGCGCGGTGTCGCCGCTCTTCGCCTCGCCGGTCGCCAGAAGCCGCTCCATAGCAAGCGGAATCGAGGCGGCCGAGGTGTTGCCGGTGGATTCGATGTCACGGGCGACCGTGACGTGCTCCGGCAGTTTGAGGGTCTTCACCATCGAGTCGATGATCCGCATGTTGGCCTGGTGCGGAATGAAGACGTCCAGGTCGTCCGGGCTGATTCCGGCCGCGTCCAGCGCCTGCTGGGCGACCTTCGCCATCTCGAACACGGCCCAGCGGAACACCGCCTGGCCTTCCTGAGTGATCGCGGGGAACTTGGGGAGGTCCTCGGCCGACACGCCGCGGTAGTCCGACCACGGCACGGTCTGCTTGATCGTCTCGGACTTGTCGCCCTCCGAGCCCCAGACGGTCGGGCCGATCTGCGGGTCCTGGGACGGGCCGACGACGACAGCGCCCGCGCCGTCGCCGAACAGGAAGGCCGTCGCGCGGTCCTCCAGGTCGGTGAGGTCGCTCAGCCGCTCCACGCCAATCACCAGGACGTACTCGGCCGACCCCTCGACGACCATGCCCTTGGCCAGCGTCAGCCCATAGCCGAAGCCCGCACAGCCAGCCGAGATGTCAAAGGCCGCGGCCTTGTCCGTGCCGAGCTTGTCGGCGATCTCGGTGGCGACGGCCGGGGTCTGCTTGAAGTGCGAGACCGTCGAGACGATCACGCCACCGATCTGCTCGGCGGTGATCCCCGCGTCCGCGATCGCCTTGCCGGAGGCCTCGATGGACATCGCGGCCACCGTCTCCTCGTCGCTGGCCCAGTGCCGGGTCGCGATGCCGGAGCGGGAACGAATCCACTCGTCCGAGGAATCGATCGTCTCGAGGATCACCTCGTTCGGCACGACCCGGGTCGGGCGGTAACCGCCGACACCCAGGATGCGCGCATACGGTGCACCTCTGCTGGGCTTGATCTTCGACATGCTCTGCGGGCTCCTTGTCAGGCCGTCTCGGCGACGAGCGTGCGGGCCGCGTCGAGGTCATCGGGGGTCTTCAGCGCGAGGGTCCGCACGCCCGGCAGGGCGCGCTTGGCGAGACCGGTGAGGGTGCCACCGGGGCACACCTCGATGAGGGCGGTCACGCCCAGCTCCTTGAAGGTCTCCATGCACAGGTCCCAGCGGACCGGGTTGGCGACCTGCCCCACCAGACGGGAGATCACCTCGCTACCGGTGGCGACCGCCTTGCCGTCCTTGTTGGAGATATACGTGACGGTCGGGTCGGCCGGAGCCAGCTCGCGGGCGGCCGTCTCCAGCGCGGCGACCGCGGGGGCCATATGGCGGGTGTGGAACGCGCCCGCGACCTTCAGCGGCACCACCCGGCGCACACCGTCGGGCTTGTTCTCGGCCAGTGCGGCGAGCTCCTCCAGGGTGCCCGCGGCGACGATCTGACCGGCGCCGTTCACATTGGCCGGGGTCAGCCCCAGCTTCTCCAGATGCGGCACCGTGGTCTCGGGATCGCCACCGAGCAGCGCCGACATACCGGTCTCGGTGATGGTGGCGGCCTCGGCCATCGCCAGGCCGCGCTTACGGACCAGGCGCAGCGCCGACGTGTCGTCCAGGACACCGGCGAACGCGGCCGCGGTGATCTCACCGACGCTGTGGCCCGCGACAGCGGACGGGTTGATGTCCTTGAGGTCACCGAGCGCGGCCGCGGACAGCAGTCCGGCCGCGACCAGCAGCGGCTGGGCCACGGCGGTGTCGCGGATCGCGTCCGCGTCAGCCTCGGTGCCGTAGTGGGCAAGGTCGAGCTCGATGGCGTCCGACCAGGCCGCGACGCGTTCGGCGGCGCCGGGGAGGTCGAGCCAGGGGGTCAGGAAGCCGGGCGTCTGAGCGCCTTGGCCGGGAGCGACGAGTACGAGCACTCTCACACTCTCTCTTGTGGACGGTGTGTGCCGCCCGTGGGGACAGGGACGAAGAACCGCGGGGGGAATTGTATGTCCTCGACAAAAGACTAGGCAGGCTGATCCGCGTCAGCGAGCCGCCCCAGGATCAGCGCGATCCGCAACGTGAACGCCGAGCGGACATCAGACGGCGACCATCCGGTGACGTCAGTCACACGTCGCAGCCGGTAGCGAACGGTGTTGGGGTGCACAAACAACATCCGTGCGGCGCCTTCCAGACTGCTCGCCTGCTCCAGATACACGCTCAGCGTCTCCAGCAGCGCGGACCCGGCCTCCTCCAGCGGTCTGTAGATCTCCTCCACCAGCTGCTCCCTGGCAGCAGGGTCTGAGGCGATCGCACGCTCCGGCAGCAGATCATCCGCGAGTACCGGGCGCGGGGCGTCCTGCCAGGCGGAGCAGGCCTTGAGTCCGGCCGCGGCGGCCTGCGCGGACTTGGTGGCGGCCAGCAGGTCGGGCACCACGGGTCCGGCGACCACCGGACCCGCCGCGAACGGCCCGATCAGTCCCTTGGCGACGGCCAGCGGGTTGTCGCTGCCCCCGGCGATGACCACCAGCCGGTTGCCCAGCACACCGGTCAGCACCTGGAGCTTCGCGTGGCGCGCGGCCCGGCGGATGGCCTCGACGGTCAGTTCGCTGTCGCCGTCGGGCGCGGTGCCGAGCACCACACACACATGTTCCGGGGAGTTCCAGCCCAGCGCGGCCGCGCGGGACACGGCGCCCTCGTCGGCCTCACCGGACAGCACCGCGTTCACGACCAGCGACTCCAGGCGGGCGTCCCAGGCGCCGCGGGCCTCGGCCGCCTGGGCGTACACCTGGGCGGTGGCGAAGGCGATCTCGCGGGCGTAGACCAGCAGCGCCTCGCGCAGCACCGACTCGTCACCCGGAGCCGCGACCTCGTCGATCGCGGACTCCATCACCTCGATCGTGGTCCGCACCATCTCCACGGTCTGCCGCAGGGTGATCGCCCGGGTCAGCTCGCGAGGCGCGGTGCCGAACACATCCGTGGAGATCGCCTGCGGGGCGTCGGGCCGCCGGAACCACTCGGTGAACGCGGCGATGCCCGCCTGCGCGACCAGACCGATCCAGGACCGGTTCTCCGGTGGCATCGCCCGGTACCAGGGCAGCGTCTCGTCCATCCGCGCGATGGCCTGCGCGGCGAGGCTGCCGGAGGATTTCTCCAGCCGCTTCAGGGTGGCCGAATGCGAGTGGGTGTGACGCGCCGCGTGCTGCGGCCTGGACGGTTCGGGCTGCGACGATTCGGGTTGGGGCACGGGACAAGACTGCCTCATCCGGACAGCCACACGGCGACCAGGGCCCGAGAGCCCGCGTCACGCACCCTACCGTTGGGGGCGTGATAGACGTACGACGCGCTGGTGAGCGCTATCGGGGTGGGGAGCCGGGCACCGGCATCGAGTCGCTGCACGCCTTCTCCTTCGGCCCCCACTACGACCCCGACAATCTGCGCTTCGGCGCGATGATCGCCTGCAACGAGGAGCGGCTCGCGCCCGGCGCGGGCTTCGACGAGCACCGGCACAGCCACACCGAGATCGTCACCTGGGTCGTCGAGGGCGAGCTGACCCACCGCGACTCGGCCGGACACGAGTCGGTGGTGCGCCCGGGCGATGTGCAGCGGCTGAGCTCCGGCGCCGGGGTGCGGCATGTGGAGCGCAACGACGGCGACGTCCCGCTGGTCTTCGTCCAGACCTGGCTGGCCCCCCTGGAAGCGGGCGGCGATCCAGCGTACGAGGTGATCCACGGCATCTCGGACGCCACCCCGTACGCGGTGCCAGCCGCGGGCGCGCTGCTCCAGGTGCGCCGACTCACGCCGGGAGAGCGCGCGGCGGTGCCGGACGCGCCACGGGTGTACGTCCACGTCGTGCGCGGCCAGGCGTCACTCGGCGGCGTGACACTGACGGCGGGGGACGCGGCGCGTGTCGAGGCCGAGAGCGGGCTTGAGCTGGTGGCGGCGGATGACGCGGCCGCTGAGCTCCTGCTCTGGGAGCTGTAGGCCGCCCTAGCCGCTAGTCCGCTAGTCCGCCCAAGGTTCTAGTCCGCCCAAGGTTCTAGACCGCCGAGAGTTCCGCGAGTACCGCGTCGGTGAAGGGCGGCCAGGCCTCGGCGGCCCACGGGCCGAAGTCCCGGTCCGTCAGCGCCACACAGGCCGCGCCCGCGGCCGGGTCAACCCACAGGAACGTACCGGACTGCCCGAAGTGGCCGAAGGTTCCGGGCGAGGACGAGGCGCCCGTCCAGTGCGGCGACTTGCCGTCCCGGATCTCGAAGCCCAGCCCCCAGTCGTTGGGCTTCTGGTGCCCGTAGCCGGGCAGTATCCCGGACAGCCCGGGGTGCACGACGGTCATCGCCTCCAGGACCGTCCGCGCGTCAAGCAGTCGTGGGGCCTGCAACTCGGCGGCGAACCTGACCAGGTCGTCGACGGTCGAGTACCCGTCCTTGGCGGGCGAGCCCTCCACGACGGTCTGCGCCATCCCGAGCGGCTCGAACACCGCCTGCCGCAGATACTCGGAGAACGGGATGTCCGTCGCCTTGGCGATGTGGTCGCCCAGCACCTCGAAGCCCGCGTTCGAGTACAGCCGACGGGTCCCGGCCGGTGTCGTCACCCGGTGTTCGTCGAACGCGAGACCGCTGGTGTGCGCGAGCAGATGGCGCACCGTCGAGCCCTCGGGCCCCGCCGGTTCGTCCAGCTCGACCGCGCCCTCCTCGTACGCGATCAGCGCGGCGTACGCGGCCAGCGGCTTGGTCACCGAGGCGAGCGCGAACCGCTGCCCCGTCGGGCCATGGGCCCCGACCACGGTGCCGTCCGCACGGACGACGGCGGCGGCCGCGGTGGGTACCGGCCAGTTCTCGATCATCGCCAGGCTCTGCATACGTACGAGCCTAATCTGTCGGGGACAATGGACGCTCGGCGCCCCGTTCGGCGCTCGCATTGACGTCCGCGCGCGGTAGGAGAGTACGCACCCTTGTCCCAGCAGCCCGACCCCCCGACCAGCAAGCTGACGGCTGACTGCGGCAGTTGCTTCGGGCTCTGCTGTGTCGCGCTGCCCTTCGCCGCCTCGGCCGACTTCGCGGCCAGCAAGCCCGCGGGCACCCCCTGCACCCACCTGCGGACCGACTTCCGCTGCGGCATCCACGCCCGGCTGCGCGAGAGCGGCTACTCCGGCTGCACCGTCTTCGACTGCTTCGGCGCGGGCCAGCAGGTGTCCCAGGTCACCTTCGGCGGGCAGGACTGGCGCCAGGCCCCAGACACCGCCCGGCAGATGTACGACGTGTTCCCCGTCATGCGCCAGCTCCACGAGCTGCTCTGGTACGTCACCGAAGCCCTGCGACTCCCGCGCGCCCGCCCCGTACACGGCGAACTGCGCCATGCCCTCGACGCGCTGGAACGCCACACCGCCGCCGACGCGGACACGCTGCTTGACCTGGACGTGCCGCAGCTGCGCGGCGACATCAGCGAGTTGCTGCTGCGCGCCAGCGAGCTGGTACGCGCGCAGATTCCCGGGCGCAGGAAGAACCACCGCGCCGCCGACCTGATCGGGGCCCGCCTGCGCGGCGCTGACCTGCGCGGCGCCAACCTCCGCGGCGCCCTGCTGATCGCCGCGAACCTGCGCGGCGCCGACCTGCGGACGGCCGACCTGATCGGCGCGGACCTCCGGGACGCCGACCTGCGCGGCGCCGACCTCACCGACGCCGTCTTCGTCACCCAGGCCCAGCTGAACGCCGCCCAGGGCGACGCCGAGACCCGGCTGCCGGGGGAGCTCAGCCGCCCCGCCCACTGGTAACTCGCCCAACTCGCTTGCTTCGAGTGCACTCCAACGTCCTAGCGTTGGCGCCATGACGGTGACGGAGAGCACGCCACGCCCCGACGGTAAGGACCGCTACACGATCAGCGAGGTCGCGGCCTTCACCGGGCTGACCGCACACACCCTGCGGTGGTACGAGCGGATCGGCCTGATGCCGCATGTCGACCGGTCGCACACCGGCCAACGGCGCTTCACCAACCGCGACCTGGACTGGCTGGAACTCGTCGGCAAGCTACGGCTGACCGGGATGCCGGTCGCGGGCATGGTGCGCTACGCCGAGCTGGTACGCCAGGGCGAGCACACCTTCGGCGAACGCCAGCAACTCCTTCAGGACACCCGACGTGATGTGCGGGCCAGGATCTCGGAGCTCCAGGACGCGCTCTCCGTACTCGACTACAAGATCAACTATTACGCGGGCGCGGGCGCCGCCCCGTGTGCACCAGAGGGGGCCACAAGCTGATGAGTGACATGGGCGAGATGAGTGACATGGGTGTCATGGCCAAGGCGCGGCTGGGGACGGAAGGCCCGGAGGTCGGCGTACAGGGCCTCGGCTGCATGGGCATGAGCTTCGCGTACGGCCCGACCGACGAGGACGCGGCGCGGGCCACGCTGGAGCGGGCGCTTGAACTGGGCGTCACGCTCTACGACACCGCGGACATGTACGGCTTCGGGGAGAACGAGAAGTTCATCGCGCCGTTCATCCAGGCGCACCGCGAGGACGTCGTCCTCGCCACCAAGTTCGGCATCGTCCTCGACCGCGACGACCCGACGAAACGCGCTGTCCGCAACGACCGCGCGTACATCAGACAGTGCGTCGAGGGCAGCCTGCGGCGGCTCGGCACGGACGTCATCGACCTCTACTACATGCACCGGCGCGATGTGAACGTCCCCCTGGAGGAGACGGTCGGCGCGATGGCGGAGCTGGTCGCGGAGGGCAAGGTCAAGCACCTCGGCCTGAGCGAGGTCACCGGACCCGAACTGGCCGCCGCGCACGCCGTGCACCCGATCGCCGCCGTGCAGTCCGAGTGGTCGGTCTTCAGTCGTGACGTGGAGGCCGCGGTGGTGCCCACGGCCGCCCGGCTCGGCGTCGCGTTCGTGCCGTACTCGCCGCTCGGCCGGGGCTTTCTGACCGGCGCGTTCGTCAACGCCAGCGCGGAGCTGGGCGCCGACGACTTCCGGCGTACGATGCCGCGCTTCAACGAGGAGAACGCCGCGGCCAACGCGGCGCTCCTGGAGCCGGTGCGCGCGGTGGCCGAGGCGCGCGGGGCGTCCCTGGGGCAGATCGCGCTGGCGTGGGTGCAGCGGCGGGCGCGAGAGCACGGGCTGTCCGTGGTGCCCATCCCGGGCACCCGCAAGCCCAGCCGTGTCGAGGAGAACACGGCGGCGACCCGGATCACCCTCACCGAGGACGAGTTGGCGCTGCTCGAGCCGATCGCGGGCAAGGTGGTGGGTGGGCGGTACGCGGACATGGCGTTCACCTCGGCGGGCCGGGAGTAGCGCCGAGCGCCACCCGGGCGAACGCGTCCAGGGAGTCCGTGCCGGGGACGAAGTAGCCGCTGTGGCCACGGGCCTTGGTGGCCGGGAGGGTACGGGCCCCGAAGTCCCGGGCCGCCGGATCGGCGCCGTGGCCCAGACCCAGTACCTGGACGCTCGGGACGTTGTCGATCCAGTCGGTGTCGTTCTTGACGGCCCAGACCCGCGCCGACGTCTTCAGGTCGCTGGCCTTGGCCACGCGCATCCCCGGCGACGCGGCCACCACGATGTCCGTGGCGGGCAGGTCCGGCGCGGCCAGCCCGCACACCACCGAGCCGTAGCTGTGGCAGAACACGGCCGGGTCCGGGGCGCCGGACGCGGTGAGCCCTTGGACGAAGCGGGCCAGCCGTGGCGCCCCGGCCTTCGCGAGGCGGCCGGTCGCCGCGTCCGGGCCGATCCCGACCGGCGTGGTGTAGCCGGTCCAGGCGATCACGGCCGTGCGCTGCCCGGTCGCCGCGTACAGCGAGCGAGCCATCCCGGCCGGAGTGCCGTAGGGGTTCTCCGTACGGTCGAAGGTGGCCAGGTCGATGTCCGAGCCGGGGACGATGACCGCGACCCGCGACGCCCCGGCCAGATCGCCGTACACCTCGGCGACCTGGCCGCGCCCGCGCGGATCGAAGGCGAGGATCTGGCGCCCGGCCGCGAGGAGTCCGGTGTAGCGCTCGGCCCGGGCGCGGGCCGCCGCGCGGTCCCGGGAGGGCAGGTCGGGGTCGCTGGCGTAGGTCCGCGCCTTGGCCCGCTCCTCCCGGAGCGCCCGCGCGTTGGCCGCGTAACGCAACGCGACCGGCGCGCCGTCCAGGTTGCCGACGACCAAGGCGTGCCGCTCGGCGAGCGCACGGCGCTCGTCGGCGGTGAGCGAGCCGAAGAAGGCGGCCACCTTCGCCGGGGACGCGGTCGCCGGGTCGGGCAGCTGACGGCCGAGATCGCGGTCGGCGCGCCAGGAGCTGACACCGGGGACCGGCCCGGTGACGGGGCGCTGCTCGTTTCCGAGGGCCCAGCCCGCCGTACCGGCCATGGCGGTCGTCGTGAGCGCGGCGGCCACCAGGGTGCGCTGGAAACGGGTGCTGCTTCGCATCGTCGGCTGTCTCCCTCTTCGTCCTCTGCGTCGTTCGCGGAGGAGGGGAAGGTAGGAAGACGGCCTGGGCGCGCGCGTCACACCGGAGGGCCAACCACGGGGTCATACCGGGGTAGGGGGTGGGCCAGGTAGGCGAGTTGGGCCGTCAGGCCGCGTCGCCCGGAGCCACCAGACCCGACTCGTACGCGAAGATCACCGCTTGTGCCCGGTCGCGTAGGTCCAGCTTGGCCAGCACCCGGCCGATGTGGGTCTTGACGGTCTGTTCGGCCAGGACGAGGCGCCCCGCGATCTCCTGGTTGGAGAGCCCGCGCGCGATCAGTTCGAGTACCTCCGTCTCGCGCGGGGTGAGGCCGTTCAGTCGCAGCGCGGGCTGCCTACGCGGCGCGGGGCGCTGCTGGGCGAAGTCCGCGATCAGGCGGCGGGTCACCGACGGCGCGAGTAGGGCCTCCCCGGAGGCGACCACCCGGACGGCGGAGATCAGATCGGCGGGCGGCGCGTCCTTGAGGAGGAAGCCGGAGGCACCGGCGCGCAGTGCCTCGTACACGTAGTCGTCCACGTCGAAGGTGGTGAGCATCAGGACCTTGGGGCGGTGTACGACACCCGGCGGCGGGTCCAACAGCGCGCGGGCGGCGGCGAGGCCGTCCATCTCGGGCATGCGGACGTCCATCAGCACGACGTCGGGGTGCGCGGCGCGGCTGACCTCGATGCCCTGCCTGCCGTCCGGCGCCTCACCGACCACGTCGATGTCGCTCTGCGCGGACAGCAGCGCCGCGAACCCCGCCCGCACCATGGCCTGGTCGTCGACGATGATCACCCGGATGGTCACGGAGCGGTGCCCTTCGTGCGCAGCGGAAGCCGGGCCGCGACCCGGAAGCCGCCGTCCGGCAGCGGTCCCACGTCGAGCGAGCCGCCGGTCAACCGTACGCGCTCGCGCATGCCGACCAGCCCGTGCCCAGTGCCGGTGGTCTCCAGCGCCGAACCCGGTGTGGTGGCGGGGCCGTTGACCACCAGGACGGTCAACTGCTCATCGTCGGATGAGACCGAGACCGAGACGCGGGTCGCGGCGCCCGGCGCGTGGCGCACCACATTGGACAGGGCCTCCTGCACGATGCGATACCCGGACAGGTCCACGGCCTGGGGCACGCCCGACAGGTCGGCCGCGAGGGACAGTTCGGCCGGAACCCCGGCCCGTACCGTCGTCTCCACCAGCTGCTGGAGCTTGTCCAGGCCCGGCTGCGGTGCCCGCTCGCCCTGGGCGTCCTCGCTGCGCAGCACCGCGAGCAGCCGCCGCATCTCGGTCAGCGACTCGCGGGCGCTGGCGGCGATGGTGGTGAACTCCTCCCGCGCCGCGGGTGGCAGGCCCTCGATGCGGTACGGCGCCGAGTCGGCCTGCACGGTGATCACGGACATGTGATGGGCGACCACATCGTGCAACTCCCGTGCGATCCGGGTCCTTTCCTCCAGCAGCGTGCGCTGGGCCCGCTCGGCCTCGCTGATCGTCTCCTGCTCGACCAGCCGACGCTGGGCGTCGCCGCGCTCGCGCAGCGCCGTGGTGACGACCAGGACGACGCCGCTGAGGACGAACAGCAAGACGTGGCCGCCGTCGCTGCGTTCCTGCGAGATCAGTTCGAAGAGCAGCCCCGCCGCGCCCGTCGCCAACCAGACGGCGAGCAGCGTACGACGCGACTCGCGCACCCCGAGCAGGACCATCAGCAGCAGGTAGCCGACGATGGTCATCGGGGTCCAGGGCCAGGAGTGGGGGGCCGTCGCGGGGTCGGTGGCCAGCACAGTGAAGGCGCCGACCACCTGCGCGGCGAAGATGATCCACCAGGCGTGCAGCGGACGCTTCAGGGCGAGCAGCAGGGGCACGGTCTGGGCCACGGCGAGTGCCCCGGCCAGCGCACCGGGAACCCGGTAGTCCCCCGTCAGGACGGTGATGGTCACCGGCAGCAGGACGGCGACGAACCCGAACGCGACGACGTAGGGCAGCGCCCGCTGCCATGCCCGGGGCGCCCCGGCCAGTGGCACCCTGCCCGACCCGGTGGGCAGGGTCAGGGCGGCGCCCAGGTCCCGGAGCCCGGTACGGGCTGCGGTGAGCAGGGCGCGCGGGACCGGGACGTCGCTCGGGGGCTCGTCCGGGCCGGGCGGTGGTGAGGTACTCATGGCCTGATCAGCGTAGGCGGACGGGGATCAGACGGGCGTCATACCGAGGTAGCGGGCCGTTGCTCATACCGAGGTATGAGCAACGGCGGGCTCTCAGAGCTCGGCCAGCAGTTCCGCCTTCTTCGTCGTGAACTCGCCGTCCGTGAGCAGCCCCGCCTGGTGCAGGTCGCCGAGGTGCCGGATGCGGTCCGCGATGTCCGCCGGGTCCCGGCGCGGCGCCGTACGGGCCTCCACCGCCACCGGGGGCCCAGCGTCACGTACCGCCGCGAGGATGGACGCGGCGAACGGCAGCGAGTCGTGCACCGGGCCGTACCCCAGTCCGAACAGCACGGCGGCCGGGTCCTGGTCGGCCTGGGCGGGCTGCGGCTGGGCCGGGGCGCGGCGCAGCAGCCGCAGATGGCCGTCGAAGGCGTCCGGGGAGCGCCACTCGACGCCGGTCAGCTCGCTGACCGGGATGGCCTGGTCGCCCGCCTTCCACTTCGCCGACGACGCGCCCGTCCAGAACCAGCGGAAGAACACCGTCTTCCCGTCGAAGGACGCCTTGCCGTCGTACGCCTTGAACTGCGCCGGACCCTCGGGCGGCGCGACCAGGTACTGGTCGGCGGGCCCGGCCGTCGGCGTCAGCAGCGCGCGCAGTTCGTCCGCGTAGTACTCGGCGAGCGTCTCCCGCTCGGCGGGCAGCACCAGGCGGTACGGGTCGCAAGGCTCCTTGAGCTGCCCCGCCGCCGCCTCCATCAGCGGGTCGGCGCCCGGTCTTGGCACGGCGTGCAGCACCACCGTGCCGCGTTTGCCGGGCGTCAGTGTCACCGCCGCCAGCGCCTCGTGCGGGATACGGCGTTCACCGAGTGTCTGGAACAGCTTCGGTGTGCGAATCCCCCGTTCGAAGCGGATGAGCACGGAGTCCGAGTCGAACTCCCAGGCGGCTTGAAATCCAGCCAGAACGTCACCCATGCGGGTCATCGTATGCGCCGAGCGCGGGTTCGTCCCCCCGCGCGACGATCCTGTCATTTCCCGTACCGACGTGCTTCTACGCGCGTCAGGACGCCGCGAAACCGGAAGAAGTCTTCCGGCAGGCCGTTCCTCCACCGTCACACCGGACCGCGTCGTACGCGCCAACGCCGATCCGCGCGAGATTGCGCACGCTGGCACTGTCCGGCAGGAAGTAACCGGTGTGGCCGCCCGAATCCCCGGCCGCGAGCACCCGCGCTCCGAAGTCCGGGGAGACCGGATCGGCGCCGTGGCCGAGCCCGCCCAGCTTGAGGTGGGGGATGTCACCGATCCAGTCGTCGGCGCCCCGCACGGCCCACACGCGGGCGGAGGTGCCGAGTCCGGCGGCGCTCTCGGTGCCCATGCCCGGGCTGCCCGCGACCGCGATATCGGTGACGCGGGCCGACAGCCCACGGGCGGCGACGCCGCACACCACCGAGCCGTAGCTGTGGCAGTACAGCGTGACCGACGAGGAGCCGGGCAGCGCCCACACCAGGCTGTCCAGCCGCCGCGCGCCGTCCTCGGCACGCTTGGACGTGGCCGCCTCCATACCGATCCCGGCGGGCGCGGTGTAGTCGGCCCAGGCGATCACCGCGGTACGGGTGTCGCGGCTCTCCGTACGCTCCGCGTCGTACAGCGAACGGGCCATACCCACCGGTGCCGTGTACTCGCCCTCGGTCTTCTGGAAGGTCAGCAGGTCGGTGCCGACGCCCGGGACCACGACCGAGACCCGCTGGGCCCGCTCGAGGTCGCCGAACACCTCGGCGACGCGGCCGGAGCCGGTGGGGTCGAAGGCGAGGATCTGCCGGTCCTCGTGGAGCAGCGCGGTGAATCTGTGCATCCGGCGGCGGACCGTGCGGCGCCCTTCGTCGGACAGCCGCTGGTCGTCCACATGCTCGCGCTCGGCCTCGCGCGCCTCGGCGAGGGCGAGGCGGTTGGCGCGGTAGCGCAGCCGTGGCGGCACGCCGTTCAGGTTGCCGACCACCAGCGGATAGCGCGCGGCGAGGCGGTGCCGCTGCCCTGCGGTGAGCGAGTCGAAGAACTCCGCGATACGGGTCGTGGGCGCGTCGGCGGCGGGGAGCTGGTGGCCGTTGATGCCGCCGCGCTCCCAGGCGTCGAGCGCGACCTGGAGCGGACTCCTGCCCGCGCGGTTGTGGTGCACGGTCGTCCAGCCGGTGATGGCCAGCATGACGAAGACAACGGCGAGCGCCAGCAGGGCGCGCGTCACCGTTGCCTGAGGTGAGGAGTCGAAGGAAGTCACTGCGGGACAGCGTAGGAGACCCTCTCGGCCCTTCGTGCGAGGGGTGGGGCAGATCACGTTTTCCTCCGTGTCATGCGGTTAACTGCCCCACGCAGGGTGCGGGTTGGTGACGTTCCGTGTCTTTGTTCGAGGGTGTTCACGGAGGGTGTTGAGTCACCTATCAGGGTGGTACGTCCGAATCCCCCCTTCCGTGGGGGCTGCCTCGCAGGCCAGAGTGCCGACAGGGAGATCAGACCGACCAATCTGATCAGATACCGACCAGACGGGGGTAAACACCACCATGTACAGCCATAGCACCACCACTCGGACCGTCACCCGCAGCACGCTCCGGACCGCGGCCTTAGGCACCGCCCTGGCCGCGGCCGTCCTGACCGCCGCGCCCGCCGCGGGGGCGGCGACGCCTACGCCGACACCGACGTCGACGGCGGCGCTCGGCGCGTGCGGGCCCGGCGAACTGTGCCTCTGGGAGCGGCCGGACTTCGGCGGCGACCGGCAGGTACACGAGCTGGCCGGTACGGACATCGAGAGCTGCGTCGCGCTGCCGGAGGGGAGCAGCGCGCAGGCCCTCGCGAACCGTACCGGCCGGCCGGTCACCACGTACCAGTCGGCCGTGTGCGCCGAGACGGGCGAGTTCGAGACGTACCCGGGCTCTGGCACCTGGGTCCCGAAGGCCCCGTACCGGGTACGCGCCTTCAAGATCTGGGAGTACTAGGAACGAGGAGAGCTGATCTAGGGGAGCTGATCTAGGAGAGCTGATCGCCGGACGGGCTCGCGGGGAGCCCGTCCGTAGCCTCGGTTGGCCCCAACGGCCTGGGAACCGTCGCGCTACCGCCGCCCGACAGCTCCGCGACCTGCTCGCGGAGCGAGCGGACCTCGTGGGTCAGCTCCTCGATCGCCGCCGTCTGCCGCCGCTCCTGCGCGTCGTCCTTCTCGAAGCGCGAGATGAACCAGGCCGCGATGTTCGCGGTGACCACACCGAGCAGCGCGATCCCGGACAGCATCAGCCCGACGGCCAGCGCCCGCCCGAGCCCGGTCGTCGGCGCCATGTCCCCGTATCCGACGGTGGTCATCGTGGTGAAGGCCCACCACACCGCGTCCTCAAGCGACTGGATCGTGGCGTCCGGACGATCCCGCTCCACTTCCAGTACGGCCAGCGCGCCGAAGACCAGCAGCCCCGCACACGAGCCCGCGACATACGTGGTGACCCTGACCTGGGTAGCCATCCGGGCCCGCTGCCCGACGAGCAGCAGTAGCGAGACCAGCCGCAGCAGCCGGAGCGGCTGCACCATCGGAAGCACCACCGCGAGCAGCGCCAGGGGATTCTCGCGGACGAAACGCATCCGGCGCTCCGCCAGCCACAGGCGGACCGCGTAGTCGAGGGCGAACAGCCCCCACACCGCCCAGTTCGTGGCCCGGCACGCGCTCAGCACCACCCCGGGGGCGTCAGGCCGCACGATCGGCAGGGCATACGCGACGGCGAAGAGCAGCGCGAACACCAGGAGCGGGCCCTGAGTACGCCGCTCCCAGCGGTCCAGCGCGGTGGCGGGCGGCTCGGTCATGGGGGAATGGTAGGCAACGCCGAGGGCGGCGGTACCCGAGGTAGGTACCGCCGCCCTCGCCCGCCAGCCGTCCAAGGCCTGTCCGGCTGTCCGGCTGTCCGGCCCTAGGCGTCGCCGCCCGGCGGTCCCGCGTCGGCCGCCGAGACATCCAGCAGCTGGTAGCGGTCGATGGCCTGCTTGAGCGCCGAGCGGTCGATCCTGCCGTCCTTGGCGAGCTCGGTGAGCACCCCCAGGACGATCGACTGCGCGTCGATGTGGAAGAACCGCCGCGCCGCGCCGCGGGTGTCCGCGAAGCCGAAGCCGTCCGCGCCCAGCGACGTGTACCGGCCCGGCACCCAGCGCGAGATCTGGTCCGGTACCGAGCGCATCCAGTCCGAGACCGCCACGAAGGGCCCCTCGGCACCAGTCAGCTTCCGTGTGACGTACGGCACCCGCTGCTCCTCCTCGGGGTGCAGCAGGTTGTGCTTCTCCACCTCGACTGCGTCCCGCCGCAGCTCGTTCCAGGAGGTCGCCGACCAGACGTCCGCCTTGACGTTCCACTCGTCGGCCAGGATGCGCTGCGCCTCGATCGCCCACGGCACCGCGACACCGGACGCCATGATCTGCGCCGAGATGGTGCCCGCGGTGGCGGCCTGGACGCGGTGGATGCCCTTGAGGATGCCCTCGATGTCCGCGTCGGCGGGCTCGGTCGGGTGCAGGATCGGCTCGTTGTAGACGGTGAGGTAGTAGAAGACGTCCGCGTCCTCGCCGGGGGCGGCCTGGCCGTACATCCGGCGCAGACCGTCCTTGACGATATGCGCGATCTCGTAGCTGTAGGCCGGGTCGTAGGCGACGCAGGCCGGGTTGGTCGAGGCGAGCAGCTGGGAGTGGCCGTCCGCGTGCTGGAGACCCTCACCGGTCAGCGTCGTACGTCCCGCGGTCGCGCCCAGCACGAAACCGCGCGCGAGCTGGTCGGCCATCTGCCAGAACTGGTCACCGGTGCGCTGGAAGCCGAACATCGAGTAGAAGACGTACACCGGGATCAGCGGCTCACCATGGGTGGCGTACGCCGAACCCGCGGCGATCAGCGACGCCGTGCAGCCCGCCTCGGTGATGCCGTCGTGCAGCATCTGGCCGGTCGGCGACTCCTTGTACGCCAGGAGCAGTTCGCGGTCGACCGACTCGTACTGCTGGCCGAGCGGGTTGTAGATCTTGGCGCTCGGGAAGAAGGCGTCCATACCGAACGTGCGGTACTCGTCCGGCGCGATCGGCACGATCCGCCTGCCGATCTCCTTGTCCCGCATCAGGTCCTTGAGGATGCGGACGAACGCCATGGTGGTGGCGATCGACTGCTGCCCGGAGCCCTTCCTCGCGGCCGCGTACGCCTTGTCGTCCGGCAGGGCCAGCGGCCTGGCCCGCACCACCCTGATCGGGACGTAACCGCCGAGGCCCTTGCGGCGGTCGTGCATGTACTGGATCTCTTCCGAGTCCCGGCCCGGGTGGTAGTACGGCGGGGCGCCGTTCTCCAACTCCTGGTCGGGGATCGGCAGATGCAGCCGGTCGCGGAAGTGCTTGAGGTCGTCGACCGTCAGCTTCTTCATCTGGTGGGTGGCGTTACGGCCCTCGAAGTTCGGGCCGAGCGTCCAGCCCTTGACGGTCTGCGCCAGGATCACCGTCGGCTGGCCCTTGTGCTCCTTGGCCGCCTTGTACGCCGCGTAGATCTTCTTGTGGTCGTGGCCACCACGGCCCAGGTGCAGCAGCTGGTCGTCGGTCATGCCCTCGGCCATCGCGCGCAGCCGGTGGTCGTCGCCGAAGAAGTGCTCGCGGATGTACGCGCCGGTCTCGGTGGCGTACGTCTGGAACTGGCCGTCCGGCGTGTTGTTCATCCTGTTGACCAGGATGCCGTCGCGGTCCTGGGCCAGCAGCGGGTCCCAGGAACGGTCCCAGATCAGCTTGATGACGTTCCAGCCAGCGCCGCGGAACTGCGACTCCAGCTCCTGGATGATCTTGCCGTTGCCGCGTACCGGGCCGTCCAGGCGCTGGAGGTTGCAGTTGACGACGAAGGTGAGGTTGTCCAGGCCCTCGCGGGCGGCGATGGACAGCTGGCCGAGCGACTCGGGCTCGTCCATCTCACCGTCGCCCAGATACGCCCAGACATGGGACTTGGAGGTGTCGGCGATGCCGCGCGCCTCCATGTAGCGGTTCATCCGGGCCTGGTAGATCGCGCCGAGCGGGCCCAGGCCCATCGAGACGGTCGGGAACTCCCAGAAGTCCGGCATCAGACGCGGATGCGGATAGCTGGACAGGCCGTGGGGCGCCTTCGACTTCTCCTGGCGGAACCCGTCGAGCTGCTGGTCGTTCAGCCGGTCCAGGAGGTACGCGCGGGCGTAGATGCCCGGCGACGCGTGCCCCTGGAAGAAGATCTGGTCGCCGCCGTCACCCTCGTCCTTGCCGCGGAAGAAGTGGTTGAAGCCCACGTCATACAGCGAGGCGGACGAGGCGAAGGTGGCGATGTGGCCGCCCACGCCGATGCCGGGGCGCTGGGCGCGGGAGACCATCACGGCCGCGTTCCAGCGGGTCGCGTTCAGGATCTTGCGCTCGATCTCCTCGTTGCCGGGGAAGAACGGCTCGTCCTTGGTGGCGATCGTGTTGACGTAGTCCGAGCTGCGCATCTCGGGTACGGCCACGCGCTTCTCGCGGGCCCGTTCGATCAACCGGAGCATCAGGTAGCGGGCGCGCTCGCGGCCGCGCTCGTCGACGGCCGCGTCAAGCGACTCGAGCCACTCCTGAGTCTCTTCGGGATCAAAGTCCGGGACCTGGCTGGGAAGGCCGCCAATGATGATCGGGTTGCGATCTGATCCGGAAGCCACGCTGTTCCTTCACTGTCGGTCGTGCTGGTTGCCTGAGGTGGGCGTCGCATGGGGTTGGCGCCGGTCCCCATCGTCTACCCAGGCGACGCAAACGTCATCTGTACTGGGAAGTAACCTCCGACGCGGCGCGGCTTCGTCGGCGTTACCGAGGGGCGCCTGGGGGTCGCCGGGAGGTCGCCGGGGGGCGACGGTGCCGCAGGGCTGGCCCAGGAATGTCGGATGAATCACCGATCATGCTTAAATCGGGCATCGAATCGGACACAGGGCCGGGGATTGAGTTGCGGCGACACGGCCGGGAACGTCACCGTTTCGGCGGTCTCGGCGGCCGGGTACTTGCGCGATCCGCCCCGCCCGTGTGGACTACGGCCAGTACCTCGCGTATGCGCGAGGCCGAAAAGCACTTCCAAAACATGATCAGGAGGCAACCCGTGAGCGCGACCGCGGACCACGCGGAGGAGCGGACCAACCCTGCCGCGAGGCTGGGTTTCCAGCCCGAGCAGGTGGTCCAGGAGATCGGCTTCGACGACGACGTCGATCACGAACTCCGCGAGTCCATTGAAGAGCTCATCGGCGGTGAGCTCGTCGACGAGGAGTACGACGACGTCGCCGATGTTGTGGTGCTGTGGTTCCGAGAGGACGACGGCGACCTGACGGACGCGCTGGTGGACGCAACCCAGCTGGTCGACGACGGTGGCCTGGTCTGGCTGATGACCCCGAAGACCGGCCGTGACGGCTATGTCGAGCCCAGCGACATCAACGAAGCCGCACAGACCGCGGGTTTCTCACAGACCAAGAGCCTGAGCGTGGCCAAGGACTGGGCGGGCAGCCGTCTCGTCACGCCGAAGGCGGCGAAGTCCAAGCGCTGAGCCGCCGCCCGCGCCCCGCGGGCCCACCCGCTCCGGAGCCCCCGCCGACCTCGGTCGGCGGGGGCTCCGCCCTGTCCCCCCGGACACGCCGCGCGATGCGTAGGGTGGGGCGGACTCACCCCTGTGGTCCAACGGACACGGCCACAGGGTCCGCTCCGCTGAAGGGACGCGTATTCATGGCGATCGCAGCTGGCACCAAGGCCCCGGACTTCGAGCTGAAGGACCAGCACGGCCAGACCGTGCGGCTCTCGGACTTCCGTGGCGAGAAGAACGTGGTGCTGCTCTTCTATCCGTTCGCTTTCACCGGCGTGTGCACGGGTGAGCTGTGCGCGCTGCGCGACGAACTGCCGAAGTTCGTCAACGACGACGTGCAGCTGCTGGCGGTGTCCAACGACTCGCCGTTCAGCCTGCGGGTCTTCGCCGAGCAGGAGGGTCTTGAGTACCCGCTGCTGTCCGACTTCTGGCCGCACGGCGAGGTCTCGCGCGCGTACGGCGTCTTCGACGAGGACAAGGGCTGCGCCGTGCGCGGCACGTTCATCATCGACAAGGAGGGCGCGATCCAGTGGACCGTCGTCAACGGCCTCCCGGACGCCCGTGACCTGAGCGACTACGTCAAGGCGCTCAGCTCGCTCTGATCCAGCTCTGGTCCAACCCTGGTCCAGCCCCTGACACGGCCCTGATCCAGCCCTGATAAGGCCCTGATCCGGCCCGGATTCTGTCTCGGGCGGGAACCGGTCACTAGGATCGGATCGTTGATCCGAATGCACACGCACTACCGGGGGCCCGGCCCTCGACATCACACAAGGGAGGACCCGTGGGAGTCAGCCTCAGCAAGGGTGGCAACGTCTCACTGAGCAAGGAGGCCCCCGGCCTGACCGCCGTCATCGTCGGTCTCGGCTGGGACGCCCGCACCACCACCGGTGGTGATTTCGACCTCGACGCCAGCGCGCTGCTGACGAACACCGCGGGGAAGGTCGCCAACGACCAGAACTTCGTGTTCTTCAACAACCTGAAGAGCCCCGACGGCTCCGTCGAGCACACCGGTGACAACCTCACGGGTGAGGGCGAGGGCGACGACGAGGTCATCAAGGTGAACCTCGCCGGTGTCCCGGCCGACGTGGATAAGATCGTCTTCCCGGTCTCGATCTACGAGGCCGAGTCCCGCCAGCAGTCGTTCGGCCAGGTGCGCAACGCGTACATCCGCGTGGTCAACCAGGCGGGCGGCGCCGAGCTGGCCCGCTACGACCTCTCCGAGGACGCCTCCACCGAGACCGCCATGGTCTTCGGTGAGCTGTACCGCAACGGCGCGGAGTGGAAGTTCCGCGCCATCGGCCAGGGCTACGCCTCCGGCCTGCGCGGCATCGCGCAGGACTTCGGCGTCAACGTCTGAGCTGAGCGTCCTTTTACTGCCTGTCGTCCGGCGCCGCACACCGAGTGCGGCGCCGGACGCGGTCGACACCGCAACGCCATCCACCGGGGAGGAAACCGCACATGGGCGTCACGCTCGCCAAGGGAGGCAATGTCTCCCTCTCCAAGGCCGCACCCGACCTCAAGCAGGTCATGATCGGGCTCGGCTGGGACGCACGCTCCACCACCGGAGCCGACTTCGACCTGGACGCCAGCGCATTGCTGTGCAACGCCGGGCGGGTACTCGGCGACGACTGGTTCGTCTTCTACAACCAGCTCAAGAGCCCGGACGGCTCCGTGGAGCACACCGGTGACAACATCACCGGTGAGGGCGACGGTGACGACGAGTCGATCCTGATCGACCTCTCCAAAGTCCCGGCCAACGTCGACAAGATCGTCTTCCCGGTCTCCATCCACGACGCCGACACCCGTGGCCAGACCTTCGGCCAGGTGGCCAACGCGTTCATCCGCGTGGTGAACCAGGCCGACGGCCTGGAGCTGGCGCGCTACGACCTCTCCGAGGACGCCTCCACCGAGACCGCGATGATCTTCGGCGAGGTCTACCGCTACGGCGGCGAGTGGAAGTTCCGGGCCGTAGGGCAGGGGTACGCGTCGGGTCTGCGCGGCATCGCTCTAGACTTCGGAGTCAACGTCTCGTAACACCAGGCCAGACTCGGCCCGGTGGCCGGGTTTCGCGGCCGAGCGCGGTGCGGGGAAGACCCCGCACGTAACCATCGATGGGGTAGCCAGTGATCTTGAAAACCTTCGGCTGGTCGTTCGCGGTGACCGCGATCGGCTTGGTCGCAGCGGTGTTCATCGGGGGGTGGGAAGCCTTTGGCATCGTGGCGATCCTCTGCATCCTCGAGATCTCGCTGTCCTTCGACAACGCGGTGGTCAACGCCGGAATCCTGAAGAAGATGAATGCCTTCTGGCAGAAGATCTTCCTCACCATCGGCATCCTGATCGCCGTGTTCGGTATGCGACTCGTCTTCCCCGTGGTGATCGTCGCGATCAGCGCCCAGCTCGGACCGATCGAAGCGGTCGACCTGGCGATCAATGACGCGGATGCCTACCAGCAGTACGTCACCGACGCGCACCCGGCCATCGCCGCGTTCGGTGGCATGTTCCTGCTGATGATCTTCCTGGACTTCATCTTCGAAGACCGGGACATCAAGTGGCTCGGCTGGCTGGAGCGCCCGCTGGCCAAGCTGGGCAGCGTCGACATGCTGGCCCCCTGCGTCGCGCTGATCGTGCTGCTGGTCACGTCCATGACCTTCGCGGTCAACGCCCACCAGCACGGCGGAGCGCACGTCGACAAGTCCGGCACGGTGCTGCTCTCCGGAATCGCTGGACTCATCACGTACATGATCGTGGGCGGGCTCTCCGGCTTCTTCGAGAACAAACTCGAGGAAGCCGAGGAACACGAGCACGAGGTGGAGGAAGAGGCCAGGCGCAAGGGCAAGCAGGTCTCGGTGATCGCGCTCTCCGGCAAGGCCGCGTTCTTCATGTTCCTCTACCTGGAGGTCCTGGACGCGTCCTTCTCGTTCGACGGAGTCATCGGCGCCTTCGCCATCACCAACGACATCGTGCTGATGGCGATCGGCCTCGGCGTCGGCGCCATGTACGTCAGGTCGCTCACGGTCTACCTGGTCCGCCAGGGCACCCTGGACGACTACGTCTACCTGGAGCACGGCGCGCACTACGCCATCGGCGCGCTCGCCGTCATCCTGATGATCACGATTCAGCACGAGATCCACGAGCTCATCACCGGCCTGATCGGCGTCACCCTGATCTTCTGGTCGTTCTGGTCGTCGGTGCGCCGCAATCGCGCACTGGCCGCGGCCGGGGAGGACGAGGGCGAGGGGCCGAGTCCGGACCGAAAGGCCGAAGTGTCCTCCGGGGTGTGATCCCGGGATAAATGCGGAACGCTCTGTGCGGGGCGGCCTAAGGCGCGAGCCTTGGGCCGCCCCTTCACCGTTGTCGGTATTGGGGGCAGGCATGGCCTTCTGGGAAGGGCTGTTACGCGGCCGAAGCGCGCAGTTCGAGTCCGGCAGCGCCGCGACCAACTGCATTGAACTCACCAAACGCAGTCCGTCGGTGTCCCTGAACAAACAGGGCGCCGCCAACGGCAATCTGCGCGTCAACCTCTCCTGGCGGATGCGTACGTCCGACATCGAGGGCAGGTCCCGGCAGGGCGGCAAGCTGCTGCAGAACCCGCTCAAGATGTTCCAGCCCGAGGTCGTACAGGCGCACACCCAGGGCGTCGTCAACGTCGACCTGGACATCGGCTGCCTCTACGAGCTGACCGACGGCGCCAAAGGCGTCGTACAGCCGCTGGGCAACTTCCTCGGCGACCTCAACGACGCGCCGTATGTGAAGCTCAGCGGAGACGACCGGTTCGGCTCGCCATCGGGTGAGACGATCTACGTCAACCTGGACCAGCGCGAGTCCATCAAGCGGCTGTTGTTCTTTGTCTACATCTACGACCAGACTCCGGCGTTCGACCGTACGCACGCCAAGATGACGCTCTACCCGAGCAACGGCCCACGGATCGAGATAGACCTCGACGAGCGCGCGCCGCAGGCCCGCTCCTGCGCGGTGTTCTCGCTGGAGAACGTCAAGGGCGAGCTGACCGTGCACCGCCAGGTGAGGTTCGTCTATGGCTTCCAGGCGGAGCTCGACCGGCTGTACGGCTGGGGGCTTCAGTGGGGGAGGGGGTACAAGGCCAGGTCGGGGGAGCGGTAGCGGCCGCTGCTTCCGCCCAGGGGGAGACGCCCCAGGGGGGAGACGCCCGCTAGCGGCCGATGAACTGCGGTCCCTGTGGGGGGAGCCGAAAGCCCGGGTCGGGTGCCGCTGGCGGAGGGCCGGTGACGGGCTGCGGGTAGCCGTACGCGGGCTGCGGCGGGGCGGCGACGGGGGCTGGCACGGGCTGGGGGTAGCCGTAGGCGGGCTGCGCTGGCTGTGCGGGGGCGGGCTGGGGTGGCGGTGGCTGCGGGGCATGCGGCTGGGTGGCCGCGGACTGCTCCGGTACGCGCCGCGGTGCGTCCGGCTGGGCGGCGCCCGCGTCAGCCTCGCCGCCGCCGCCGGTGCCGGTGCCGCTGTCGGCCGCGTCGGCGCCGTGGTCCGCGCCCTCGGAGTCGGCGTCCTCGGCGCCCTCGGAGTCGTCGACCGAGATACCGAAGTCCGTGGCCAGCCCGACCAGGCCGTTCGCGTACCCCTCGCCCAGCGCCCGGAACTTCCAGGTATCCCCGCGCCGGTACAGCTCACCGCAGATCAACGCCGTCTCGGCGCCCGTCTCCGGCTTCACGTCGAAGTACGCGTACGGCTCGCCGTCCACGGCCGTCGCCGCGTCGTACAGCGAGATCCGCAGCTCCCGTACATGCCGGAAGGCGACGTCCTCCGCCGAGGCGACGATCAGGGCCCGGCTCACCTCCGCGTCGAGCCCCGCCAGGTCCACCTGGACGGTGTCGGTGAGCCCGTCGGCCAGCCGCTTCTTGCCGAGCCGCCAGACCTTGCCCGAGGGATGCCGAGGCTGGTTGTAGAAGACGAAGTCCTTGTCGGAGCGCACCCGGCCGTCGGCGGACAGCAGCAGCGCCGACGCGTCGACATCGACATCCGGAGCCTCGGGCCCCGGGGTCCAGCGCAGCACGGCACGGACCGCCGTGGCCTTCAGCGGGACGTTCGACCCCTTCAGCATGGCGTGCGTCATGGCGTCATCCTGCCTTCCCGGCACCGGCAGGGACAACGCGGGGGCCACTCGGACCCACTCGGACCCACGACCACGGTGTGCACAGCTCCCCGACCCGTCGCGGTTACCGGAACTTCACGTACCGAGGGGAACCGATGGCCTACGCCCCTACGTACTATTACCGGCTGCATCTAGTCCGGAATCAGTCCGGAACCAGGCGGTTCGATCCGGCCGCCTGGCCAACACGGGGAGTCACATGCGTCATTTCGGGCATCTCGCGCCTGAGGTTCGGAATCGCTTGTTCCATGTGGAGCCGTGCGAGTTCACCGCCGACGACCCGGCGAACCTGCTCGCCATGGCCCTGGGCGCCACCCTGTACAGTCCGGCGACCCGGCCCCGGATGGTCCGTGACATCCTGCGCCAAGCCCGCGCGGGGGTGGTCTCGATGGTGCTCTGCCTCGAGGACTCTATCGACGACTCCGAGGTGGTGGAAGCCGAGGAGAACCTGGTCAGGCAGCTCACCGCGCTGGCCGACGGCGGCCCGTCCGAGCTCCCCCTGCTGTTCATCCGGGTGCGCGAGCCCGCACAGATATCCGACCTCGTCCGCAGGCTTGGCCCCGCCGTCAGACTGCTGTCCGGCTTCGTCCTGCCGAAGTTCACCGAGGAGCGGGGCGTGCTGTTCCTGGAGGCGCTCACCGCGGCGGAGGCCGCCAGTGGGCAGCGGCTGTTCGCCATGCCCGTACTGGAATCACCCGAACTGCTCCACCTGGAGACCCGCGGCGAGGTCCTGGCCGGAATCGCCCGCACCGTCGACAAGTACCGCGAGCGGGTACTGGCCCTGCGCCTCGGCGTCACCGACTTCTGCTCCGCGTACGGACTGCGCCGACCGCCGCACATGACCGCGTACGACGTCAACATCGTGGCCTCGGCGATCGGGGACGTGGTCAACGTGCTGGGGCGGGCCGACGGCACCGGCTTCACGGTGACCGGACCCGTCTGGGAGTACTTCCGTACCCAGGAGCGGATCTTCAAGCCCCAACTGCGCGCCAGTCCCTTCTCCGGCCGGGCGGAGGAGCTGCGGGCCGCGCTCATCGAGCACGACATCGACGGACTGCTCCGCGAGATCGAGCTCGACCGCGCCAACGGCCTCCAGGGCAAGACCTGTATCCACCCCTCACATGTGCTGCCGGTGCACGCGCTGTCGGTGGTCAGCCATGAGGAGTTCAGCGACGCCCAGGACATCCTGCGCCCGGGGCAGGACGGCGGCGGGGTGCTGCGCTCCACGTACACCAACAAGATGAACGAGGTGAAGCCGCACCGCGCCTGGGCCGAACGGACCATGCGGCGTGCGGAGGTGTTCGGCGTCGCGCACGCCGACGTCAGCTTCGTGGAGCTCCTCACTGCTGGTCGCGCCCCGGCCGGGCAGAGCGAATGAACGCCGACGTGAACGTGATCGTGAACGCCAACGCAAACGCGAACGACAAGGAATCCAACATCGTGGTGTGGTCCGGGACGTGGGTCGCCCAGCGACTGGGCGTCGAGCTGGTCGGCGACGCGCGACTGCCCGAGCTGCTGGGACTCGCGCTGCGCCGCAACCCCAAGCGCGCGCATCTGCTCGTCTCTAACGTGCTCGGCAAGCATGTGCCGCAGCGGCCCTCGGTGGTACGGGCGGCCGGGCACGACCTCGGCGTACGGGTCCGCGCACTGCTGGGCGACGATCAGGCCCGCCACGCCGTCGTCCTCGGCTACGCGGAGACCGCCACCGGACTCGGCCACTGCGTCGCGGACGGGCTCGGCCTCGCCCCGTATCTGCACTCCACCCGGCGCGAGGTCGACGGCGTGGCGCGAGCGGGCGGCTTCGAGGAGTCGCACTCACACGCCACCTCGCATCTGCTGCTGCCCGAGGACCCGGCACTGCTGGCGGGCGACGGGCCGCTGGTACTCGTGGACGACGAGTTCTCCACCGGCAACACCGTGCTCAACACCGTCCGCGCCCTGCACGAGCGCTACCCGCGCGAGCGGTACGTCATCGTGGCGCTCGTCGACATGCGCTCCCCCGCGGACCAGGACCGGCTCACGGACTTCGCCGCCGAGATTGGCGCGCGCGTCGAGCTGGTGGCCGCGGCCGCGGGGACGGTCCGGCTGCCGGAGGGCGTACTGGAGAGGGGCCAGGCCCTGGTCGCCGAACACGAGACGCCTGACACCCCGGCTCCGACCACGGCTTCGGCCCCGGTCCCGGCTTCGGCCCCGGATCTGGCTTCGGTCCCCGCCCCCGCACCGCGTTCGGGTTCCGCTGGTGGCACTGTCAGTCGCGTCGACCTGGGCTGGCCCGTGTCCGTGCCCGACGGCGGGCGGCACGGCTTCACGCCCGCGCACCGGGTGCGCCTGGAGCGCGCGGTACCCGCGACGGCGGCCCGGGTCGTCGACGCCGTGCCCGCCGACGCTCGCCGCGTCCTCGTACTCGGCTTCGAGGAGCTGATGTACGCGCCCCTCCGCCTGGCCGCCGCGCTGGAGGACCATCTGGGCGACCACGCCGAGGTGCGGTACTCGACCACCACCCGCTCGCCCGTCCTCGCCGTGGACGACCCCGGCTACGCGATCCGCAGCCGCATCACCTTCCCCGCGCACGACAACCCGGCCGACGGACCCGGCACCCGGTACGCGTACAACGTCGCGGGCGGCGGCTTCGACGCGATCGTCGCCGTCGTCGACTCCACCGCCGACACCCCCGAACTGCACGCCCCCGACGGGCTGCTGGCCCGGCTCGCCGAACACACCGAGCACGTCCTGCTGGCCGTGATCCCCTCGTACGTCCCCTCTTCAAGCGCCCCCTCAAGCACCTCCCCAAGCACCCCCTCGCACGTCCCCGAACGGCAGGAACCCGCCATGCTGCCCGAGCCCCTTCGCGGCCCCACCTTCTCCTCGTACGCGCCCGACGAGGTCGGCTGGCTGCTCCAGGACCTCTCCGCGGCCGAACTGGAGGCGCCGACCGAGGAGCGCGAGGAGGCCATCCAGAGCGGCGGCGCGCACTACGCGGAGTCGCTGCCCGTCGAGTACCAGCCGACCGCCCAGTACCAGGAGCTGTTCCGCGCGGCGCTGGACACCTCCGCCGCCCGCATCGCGCAGGCCGTCGGCGTCGTCACCGAGACGGTCATCGCCGAGCGCACGCCTCGCCCCGTACTGGTCTCACTGGCCCGCGCGGGCACCCCCGTCGGCGTTCTGATGCGCCGCTGGGCGGCCCACCGGCACGGGCTCGACCTGCCGCACTACGCCGTGTCCATCGTCCGCGGCCGCGGCATCGACGCCAACGCCCTGCGCTGGCTCGCCGCCCACCACGACCCGGCCGACGTCGTCTTCGTGGACGGCTGGACCGGCAAGGGTGCCATCACCCGTGAACTCGCCCAGGCGGTCACGGAGTTCGAGAAGGCCGGGGGAGCGGCGGGCTTCCGCCCGGAGATCGCGGTACTCGCCGACCCCGGTTCCTGCGTACGCGTCTACGGCACCCGCGAGGACTTCCTGATCCCCTCCGCCTGCCTCAACTCCACCGTGTCCGGGCTGATATCCCGCACCGTGCTCCGCGCCGACCTGGTCGGACCCGATGACTTCCACGGCGCCAAGTTCTACCGCGAACTCGCGGGAGCGGATGTCTCGGGGCACTTCCTGGACACCGTCGAGGCCTGCTTCGACGAGGTCACGGAAGCAGTGGACGCCCAGCTCAAGGAGGTACGGGCGGGGGACAGGGAACCCACCTGGGAAGGCTGGGCCGCCGTCGAGCGGATCAGCGAGGAGTACGGCATCCACGACGTCAACCTCGTCAAGCCGGGCGTCGGCGAGACCACCCGCGTCCTGCTGCGCCGCGTCCCCTGGAAGATCCTCGCCCAGCGTGACGCCGGGCCCGACCTCGACCACGTACGCCTGCTCGCGGAGCAACGCGGCGTACCCGTCGAGGAGGTGGACGGACTCCCGTACACCTGCGTCGGGCTGATCCACCCCCAGTACACGCGCGGCGCGACCGGCGCCGACGGCAAGGCGGTGGCAGCGAAGTGAGCAGCGACCCCAGGCGCGTCCTCGTCGCCAGCGACCTCGACCGCACCCTGATCTACTCCGCGGCGGCCCTCCAGCTCCCGATGCCCGACGCCGAGGCCCCCCGGCTGCTCTGCGTCGAGGTGTACGAGAGCAAGCCGCTCTCCTACCTCACCGAGACCGCGGCCGGACTCCTCACGGAGCTGGCCCGCCGCACCGACTTCGTGCCCACCACCACCCGCACCCGCGAGCAGTACGGCCGCATCCACCTCCCGGTCCCCGGACCCGTTCCCGTCACTGTCACCGGACCCGGCCCCACCCCCCGCTACGCGATCTGCGCCAACGGCGGCCACCTCCTCGTCGACGGCATCTCCGATCCCGACTGGCAGCGCCAGGTCGCCGCCCGGCTCGCCGCCGAAGCCGCCCCACTGGCGGAGGTCCGCGCCCATCTGCTGCGTACCGCCGACGAGGCCTGGCTGCTCAAGGAGCGGGTCGCCGAGGACCTCTTCGCCTATCTCGTCGTCGACCGCGCGGCGCTCCCCGACGGCTGGGTCAAGGAACTCGCCGAGTGGGCCGAGCCCCGAGGCTGGACGGTCTCCCTCCAGGGCCGCAAGATCTACGCCGTACCGCGCCCGCTCACCAAGAGCGCGGCCATGCGCGAAGTGGCCCGCCGCACCGACGCGGAACTCACCCTCGCCGCAGGGGACTCGCTGCTCGACGCCGACCTGCTCGCCGCCGCCGACCGCGCCTGGCGCCCCGGCCACGGCGAACTGGCCGACACCGGCTGGACCGCACCGAACCTCACCGCCCTCGACACGCGGGGCGCCGCCGCGGGTGAGGAGATCCTGCGCCTGCTGCTGTCCGCGGCCGGGCCGGAGTAACGTGCGTACGACGGTAATCACGTGCGTACGACGGCCCCGACGCGAGGAGACGGCTCCGTATGTCCAAGGGAAACAGCACACCCCTGACCGACGAGCTCTACGCCTACATGCTGGGCCACAATCCGCCGCTCGACCCGGTACAGCGGATGCTCGTGGACGTCACGCACACCAGGTTCCCGACGCGTGCGCGCATGCAGGTCGCCGAGGAGCAGGGCCCGCTGCTCGCCTTCCTGGTGAAGCTGACCGGGGCCCGGCGCGTGGTCGAGGTCGGCACGTTCACCGGTCTCTCCTCGCTGTCGATGGCCCAGGCCCTCCCACCCGATGGCACGCTGCTGACCTGCGACGTCTCCGAGGAGTGGACGGCTCACGCCCGCGAGGCCTGGGACAAGGCCGGGGTCGCGGACCGGATCGAACTGCGGATCGCGCCCGCGCTGGAGACCTTGGGCGCGCTGCCCCAGGAGCCGCACATCGACCTGGCGTTCATCGACGCGGACAAGGAAAACTACATCGGCTACTGGGACGAACTGGTGCCCAGAATGCGGCCCGGCGGCCTGCTGGTCGTGGACAACGTCTTCCTGCACGGCGGGGTCACCGACCCGGACGCCACCGGCCCCGCGGCGGCGATCAAGGAGTTCAACGAGCGGGTGAAGAGGGACGACCGGGTCGACAGCGTGATGCTCCCGGTGGTCGACGGCCTGACCCTGGCCCGCAAGCGCTAGCCCAGCAAGACCAGCCCAGCCCCGCAGGCGCTAGCCTGTAGGGCATGCCCCGTTACGAATACCGCTGCCGGACCTGCGGCGACACCTTCGAGGTCAGCCGCCCGATGGCCGAGTCCGCCGCGCCCGCGTCCTGCCCCACGGGGCACGACGACACCGTAAAGCTGCTGTCGACCGTGGCCGTGGGCGGCTCCGCGTCGGCGGCGCCGTCCGCCGCTAAGGCGTCGCCCGCGGCGGGTGGCGGTGGCGGGTGCTGCGGCGGAGGCTGTTGCGGCTGACAGGACCTTAAGGGTCTTGTGGGCCTTACGGGTCTTGTGGTCCTTACGGGGCCTCGTGACCCTGCCGGTTCTCGCGGCGCTGTCTGAGCGACCTGCGAGTGCCCCGCCGCGACTCCCGGGCCGCCTGCTCGGGGTGGCGGGCCTTCCAGTACGGATTGTCGTGCGGCAGCGTGGCGCTGACCCGCCCGTACATGCCGAAGAACATCAGCATCACGCCGACCACAAAGCTGAACAGCACGTTCTGGATGCGGAAGTTGAGCGGGTTGAACTCCCGGTCCAGCAGCGCGAGATTGACGAAGCCGCTGAGGATGAAGAGGATGCCGAGCGTCATGTTCAGCGTCGAGGCGAAGTTGCCGCCGATCACCATCCCGACGAAGAGCAGCAGCCCGACGCCGATCGACAGCACGCTCAGCGCGCCGTTGCTGTTCAGCCCGGCGATCGTGTTGTCGCCGGTGTCGAAGAAGCCGACCTTGTCGATCAGCCCCAGGATGCCGAACGCCAGCAGCACCAGCCCGGTCAGTCCCGCGCCCACCCGGTAGACCTGGCTGAGCCGGTGGTCGACGGGCAGGTGCTCGTTGAGCCTGACACGCCGCCGGGGGCCGTGGAGTATGTGCGTGGCCATAGTGTCGCCCTCCCTGGGCTCGCGGAGGCCAAGCGCACGTGCCGCGCACGCGCACGTACGTACACCCAGCATCCGCCCACAAGGGAAACCCGACAAATCCACAGGACCGAGCCCCGGGCCCCGCGCCCCGAGCGCCAGCGCAGCCCTACGCCCCAGCGCCCCCGCGCTCGTCCCGGATCTGCGCGACCACCCGGGCCACCGTCTGCCGCACCGCGTCCGTCTCGGTCAGAAAGTGCCAGTAGTCGGGATGCCTGCCCTGCAGGCCCTCCATCGCACGCTCAAGCCGCGCCACCGAGTCGTCCAGCGGGCGGGCATGCCGTGGATCGGGGGTCTGCCGCCCCGCCATGGCCAGCCGCTGCGCGTCGCGGATCGCGAACCGGGTCCGCTGGATCTCCTGCTCCGGGTCCTTCTGTACGGCATTGAGCCGCCGCAGCCGGTCGCCCGCCGCCGAGACCGCCTCATCCGTGCTGTTCAGCAGCGCCCGCACCGTACTCAGCCGCGACGTGGCGTCGGCCCAGCGCTGCTCGCTCCGGGCCCGCTGGGCCTCGGACAGCTTCAGCTCGGCCTGCCGTACCGCGTCGGCGGCCTGCTCGGGCACGGGCTGCAGGTCCTGCCAGCAGGCGGCCGTGAACCGTCGCCGTAGCTCGCTCAGCACGGGCTCCACCTGCGTGGACCGGGTGTGCAGGGCCTGCGCGCGGGTACGCAGCGACACCAGCCGCCGGTCGATCTCGGCCGCCTGCTCCGGCAGCCGCGCGGCATCGGCCCGTACGGCCTCAGCCTCCCGCAGCACTTGGTCGGCCCGGTGCAGGGTCTCCTGCACGCCATGCTGCCCCGCACCTTGGTTGAGCCGGGTCAGCTCAGGCCCGAGGGCCGCCAGCCGCGCCGCGAGGTCATCCGCCCGCAGCCCCGCACCGCGCGCCGCGTCGAGAGCGGTGCTCGCGCCCAGCAGAGCCTGCCGGGCCCGCTCGATGGCGGGCGCTACCCGGGCCAGCTGGGTCTCCGCCTTGTCGAGCAACGGCCCGAGCCCCTGCCCGAACCGCTCCAGCTCCCGCTTGACCCGGACCAGCTCGTCCTTGACCCGCGCCAGCTCGGTCCGGGCCCGCGCCGCGACCGAAGCCTCAAGATCATCCCGATCGAGATCATGAGCATCGACGGCACTGATGTACTCATGGCTGACCTCGTCGATGCGCTGCCCGAGCGCCGCGAAGTCGGACGCCACCCGGCGTGCGGGCGGCGAGTTGTCGACAGCGGCGATCGTCTCTATCGAGATCCGCAGCTCACGCTGAGCCGTATCCAGCTCGTAGAACGCCGCGGCCGCGTCGTCCTTGGCGGCCTGCGCATCGGCCCGCTGACTCTCGCCCCGCCCCCCGAACCACCGCCGCGTACCCCCACCCGCGAACGCCCCAGGCACCACCACAGCCAGCAACGGCAACGGGAGCACCACCAACGCCACGACATCCCGAAGGGCACCCGCGGACCCACGGTGGCCTACAACTCGCCGCGCACGCGGCTGTGATGGTGTCGTCGCCGTCAAGTCCCTCTCCCGCACTGGTCCCGTCCGTCGTCCACGCTGCCCGCCCCGACTGCCATCCTCCCACCCTATGCCGTTTGCGGGGCACCGCCGGAGGCAAGGTAAGGTGTCCGACATCCCCCGGGCGCGTAGCTCAGTGGTAGAGCGCCGCCCTTACAAGGCGGATGTCGGCGGTTCGAAACCGTCCGCGCCCACCGGAAGGTAAGTGGCAGGTGAGAGCCTGCATTCGAGCCCCCCAGTCATGATCGACTGGGGGGCTTTTCCGTGACCAATGTCCACTAAGAGTCCACATCGCCCAGCGATCTCGACGTGGGGTTACCTGATCGAGGGAGTGAGACAACGGCGCCCCGACCCTGGAGCGCAGGCAGAGACGAGGGCCGACGCGCCTCCCCGCGCGCGTCAGACACGAGCTCGTCACCACCTGCGCCGTCCGGGCGGGGGCCCGGCCCGCAGGGCGATGGCCCCCGCCGACAGCAGCGCCGGAGGTCTCGCAGCAAACATGACCGTCCCACCCCACCGGGGTGGGACGGTCCGCTCTGACCGAGTGAGAGCGATAGATGGCGCCTACTGGGAGAGCACGGTGTGCGGGATGCCGCCGGTGATCACCGGCGGCATCCCGCCGTGGTTGCTCTTGCGGGCTGCGGCGTCGGGCCCTTCGAGGGGGGACTCCCGGCCGTGGGCGGTGAGGTGATCGGCGAGCGTGGTCAGCTCTGCGGCGTCGCGTCCCAGCCTCTTCATCTCGTTCACCGTGAAGATCACCCGGCAGTGCGGGGCGTGGGCCTTGATCTCCCTGGCGGCGGCGAGGGCGGCCTCGAACTGCGGGCACCGGGGTGCCGGGCCGCCATGGCTGGCCGGGGCCGCGGTCTGTCACGAACCATTCCCAGAACCGGCCCGGTTCGCCTTCTGGGTGACAACGAGTTGTGACAGGGCTTGGCGCAGTGCGCGGTCGGACCGGCAGGGGGCAGGCTCGCGACCTGGTGTGCGTGGAATCCGAGGGTGTCGTATTGTGGATGGGTTCCTGTGCCGAGGTGTCGGTGACAGTGACTGGATTCTCTGTTCCTTCTGTGTCGATCTTGAGGTGACGTCCTATTAACCAGGCCATGTAGCCGTCCGCGTTCCCCATGTGCTGTTTCTGTCGCACATGTCCGGGGGCGGACGTCGCGCTGGCCTGAGTTGCGTCACCCATCCCCGCAGTTCTCTTTCCCGGGTGCAGCTCTGCCTTCTGCCCCGGGTTTCGTGTTTTCTGGCCCCGGTGCGGCTGTCGGCAGGGCTCCCCGATTCCTTTGGATCAGGAGTTCCCGTTCTGTCTTCCTCCGCGCTCGGCGACGAGCCACAGCACACCACCACCCAAACCTCAACCCACCCATCACCTGGCCCCTCGAAGATGGCCTTGGGGGCCTGGATCGCCCTCCTGGTGCTGCTCGGCGCCGAGCTCCTGAACATCCTCGACCAGTCGGTCGTCCTGACCGCGCTGCCCGCGATCCAGGAGTCCACCGGGGCCGGACCGGCCGCGGTGCAGTGGCTGACCACCGGCTACTCCCTGCCCATCGCCATCGGGCTGATCACCGGCGGACGCCTCGGCGATCTCTACGGCCGACGCAAGATCCTCGTCATCGGCACCGTCGTGTTCACCGCGGCCTCGCTGCTGTGCGGCCTCGCTGCCGGGCCGGGCGTGCTGGTCGGTGCCCGCCTGCTCCAGGGCGTGGGAGTCGCGTTGATGATCCCGCAGGTCCTGGCCACCATCCACGTCACCTTCGAGGGCCAGAACCGTAGCAAGGCGTTCGGCCTGTACGGGGCCGTTCTCTCCATCGCGAACGTCCTGGGCCCGGTGATGGGCGGCCTGCTCACCGAGGCCGACCTGTTCGGTCTGTCCTGGCGGCCGATCTTCCTGGTCAACGTTCCCGTCGGCCTCGCCGTGATCCTCTTGGGACGCAAGTTCATCCCCGAGTCGACCGTGAAGAAGGCCGACCGGCTCGACCTGACCGGCATGGCGTTGTCCGCACTGGCCATCGTCCTGATCGTCTTTCCGCTCAGCGAGGGTCACCTTCACCACTGGCCGCTGTGGTGCTTCGCCATGCTCGCCGCAGGTCTCCTCGTCCTGGGTGTCTTCCTGCGCCACCAGCAGCGCAAGCAGGACAACGCACCCCTCGTGCCTCTGACACTCTTCCAGGGGCGGCAGTTCTCCGGCGGCATGGCCGCGCAGCTGATGCACGGCCTGCTGTGCGGGCTGTTCTTCATGACCTGGACCCTCTACCTCCAGCGCGGCCTGGGCATGAGCCCCGTCCACGCGGCCCTGGCCTTCGTGCTGCTCTCCGTCGGAGAACTGGCCGGCGCGACGATCGCGGCGAAGAGTGCCGGGCGTTTCGCCCGCCGTCTTCCCCAGGCCGGAGCTCTCATCACGATCACTGCGATGGCCGGCTGCGGACTCCAGGCCGCCGGAGGCCAGGCGGACCTGACCCTGCTGGGGATGACCACTCCGGTGGTACTGATCGGCTTCGGTCTCGGCATGGTCGGCGGTCCGCTCGCCGACCTGTCGCTGGCCAAGGTCCCGCACGAGGACGCGGGTTCCGCCTCGGGTCTGTTCAACACCGCGATCCATCTGGGCATCGCGCTGGGCACCGCGCTGACCGCCCTGGTGTTCTTCGCCACCACTAAGGGCTCGCCCGACGCCGGACTCAACCGCGACGCGTTCATCACCGTGTTGTGGTGGGTCGGCAGCCTCCTGGCCCTGATGTGGGCCCTGATGTTCTGCCTGCCCAAGCACGCGGACAGCCAGACCGACTGAGCCACTTCCCTGGGGTGGCGGCACCCGGCCCCGGATGCCGCCACCCCAGGCCCGTCTCCGTCTGCCCTCTTGCTTGAATCAGGAGTTCCATCGTGCCCTCTCCCGCGCTCGGCACCGATCCGCAGCACCCCGCCGAACCCTCGCCACCGGGCCGTTCGTCGAAGATGACCCGGGCCGCCCGGATCGCCCTCGTGGTGCTCCTGGTCGCCGAACTCATGGACATCCTCGACCAGTCGGTGGTTCTCACCGCCCTGCCCGCGATCCAGTCGTCGACCGGCGCGGGACCGGCCGCGATGCAGTGGCTGACCGCTGGCTACTCGCTGACCGTCGCCGTCGGGCTGATCACCGGCGGACGGCTCGGCGACCTCTACGGCCGACGCAAGATCCTCGTCATCGGCACCGTCGTGTTCACCCTGGCCTCGCTGCTGTGCGGCCTCGCCACCGGCCCCGGTGTCCTGGTCGCTGCCCGCGTGCTCCAGGGTGCGGGTGTCGCCCTGATGATTCCGCAGGTCCTGGCCACCCTCCACGTCACCTTCGACGGCGAGAACCGCAGCAGAGCCTTCGGACTCTACGGGGCCGTCCTGTCGCTCGGCTCCGTCCTGGGCCCGGTCCTGGGCGGCGTGCTCACCGAGGCCGACCTGTTCGGTCTGTCCTGGCGGCCAGTCTTCCTGGTCAACGTGCCCGTCGGCCTCGCCGTCATACTCCTCGGACGCCGGTTCATTCCTGAGTCGACCGCGCGGAAGGCCGACCGGCTCGACCTGACCGGCATGCTGCTGTCCGCGGTGGCCGTGATCCTGATCCTCTTCCCGCTTGCCGAGGGCCACACCCACCACTGGCCCCGGTGGTGCTTCGCCATGCTCGGCGCCGGTCTCCTCGTGCTCGGCGTCTTCCTGCGCCACCAGCAGCGCAGGCGGGACGACGCCCCACTCGTGACACTGGCTCTCTTCCGAGGCAAGCAGTTCTCCGGTGGCCTGTCCGCGCAGCTGATGCTCGGCCTGCTGTGCGGCCTGTTCTTCATGACCTGGACGCTCTACCTCCAGCGCGGCCTGGGAATGAACCCGCTGATGGCGGCCGCGGCCTTCGTGCTGCTCGCACTCGGCGAGCTGGCCGGTGCAACGGTCGCGATGAGGACCGCCGGACGCTTCGGGCGTCTCCTGCCCCAGGCCGGGGCACTCACCGCACTCGCCTCGATGGCCGCCTACGGACTCCAGACCGCCAGTACGCAGGCCGACCTGACCCTCCTCGCGATGACCGTCCCGGTCGTACTGATCGGCTTCGGCCTCGGCATGGTCGGCGGACCGCTCGCCGACATGTCCCTCGCGAAGGTGCCGCACGAGAACGCAGGTTCCGCCTCCGGCCTGTTCAACACCGCGATGCACCTGGGCATGGCCCTGGGCACCGCGCTGACCGCACTCGTGTTCTTCTCCGCCACCGATGGCTCACCCGAAGGCGCGATCAACCGCGACGCCTTCACCAGTGTGCTGTGGTGGGTCGGCGGCACCCTCGCCCTGATGTGGGCCCTGATGTTCTTCCTGCCCAAGCGGCAGAGCTGACGACTGCGGCTGTGCCTCACTCAAGGCGCGCGCAGGGTGAGTATCTAACTGCGTGACCACGTCGACGAACAGCGGTGGACGAGCGTGAACATCTGGCGGCGGTCGCAACCGGGCCCGCGTTGGTGCTCAACGGCCTCCAGCCGGAACTTACGAGGCGGATGTCGGCGGTTCGAAACCGTCCGCGCCCACCGGGTCTGACCACTGGAACAAGGTCAGCAGGTCCCCTCGGAGACCACTCCGAGGGGACCTTTTCTGTTCGAGTTCCCGTCGAGGTGTGGGCCTCAGAGTCCGGGGCCGTCGGCGCTTCGGGTTCGCCGTTCCAGCAGGGCCTTGAGTACCGCCAGGTCCTTGCGCTGCGCGCGGTGCATGGCGGCGGCGATCACGCGCGTGCCGAGGGCGGCGAAGCCGCGGGGCTCGCCGCGGTTGCGCAGGGTCATACGGGTGTGGTCCGTGCCCTCGCCGTACGGCTCCCAGGTGTAGCTGGTCTCCATGAGGAAGGGGCCCTGGGCCGTCCGCATCACCAGGCGGCGCCCCGGCTCGTATGCGGTCGTATGTGTAGGCCAGTCTTCGCCCGAGGAAGCGGGCGACGAAGGCGACTTGGGAGCCGATCGCGGCGGGCGGCGGGGTCCGCCACTCGACGGAGGAGATGTTCTCGTACCACTCCGGTGCGTGGGTGGGGTCGGCCGCGTAGGCGGCGACCTCGGTGCAGGGGAGCGCGATCACGGTCTCGGCCAGAACGTCGACCTTCATCGAGGCGCCTCAGATGGTGAAGTGCGGAGTGGGCGGTGGTCCCTCCTTGCGCAGCGTAACCAGCGCGCTCCGCCGAGGCTGGCTGGTCGCGTCAGTCCTGGTCCAGAGCGGACAGGGCTTCGGTGATCATGCGGATGGCGAAGTCGGGGTCGTCGGTGATGCGGTTGATGTGTTCCGCGAGTAGGAAGGCGGTGGCTTCCAGGGGGTTCATCTCCTCCTCCGTCCAGTCTCCGTACTGCTGGCGCCACAGGTTGGGGCTCAGGCCCATGCACGCGGCGACGACCAGGCCGGCCATGGTGGGGATGGCCTCGGGCTGGATGCTCTTGGGCATCCTGCGCATGGTGGCCACGAGGGTCGGTACCACGTACTCGATGACGTCCTTGTCGTGGTCCTCGTGTGCCTCCCGCAGCCACTGGGCGAACATGTAGATGATCGTGCAGGTGCCGTCCAGCAGGTCGTCGACTCCGCCGGGACCCAGGGAAGCGGCGAACTGCTCGGTCAGTGCCTGTTCTTCGGCGTCGGTCTCCGTCCTCGAGTCGCGGATGGCCTTGAGCCGAGAGTCGATCATCATGACTGCCGCGCCCACATCGCCGACGGGAGCGTGCTGGGGGTCGCAGGGCGAAGACACGGGCTTCCTCCTCAGACGGCCACGGCGGGCACGGTGGGCAACGCGGCGTGTCCGTACTGTAAATCGCCGAGAGGAGAGGACGCTACGCGGCCTTGCGGCGTTGCCTGTTGTGGCAGGTGGGGTCGTGGTCGGTGCCGAGCGCTGTCCACCAGCGTTCGCAGCAGGCCTGGTTGAGCGCGGCGCGGACGAGGGCGGCGGAGTGCTCGGGGGTGAGCGGTGCGGCGCGGCGGGCTTCGGTGGTGGGTGTCGCGTGTACGGCTAGGTAGATCGCCGCGTCCAGGGGGGCCACGGACACGATGCCGAAGAGCAGCGCGAGTGGCCACGGGCCGTACAGCGCGTACTGGACGGTGACGAAGGCCAGACAGAGGCCCGCGGTCATGTGGATGGCGATGCGGGTGCGCTGGGCGGGGGGCATCTGGGTCTCCGTCTCCGGTGCGGGGTGCGGGGTGCGGGGTGTGAGGGTGTGGGGTGTTGGTTGTTCAGTGCGAGGGCGTCGCTTACTGGACAACGAGCGGTGGGTGCGGGAGGAGACGGAGAGAGGTGCGGGCGCGGGGGTCAGGGGGCTGCCGCGAGTGTGGCCGGGCGTATCGAGTCCGGCCAGCGGGCTCGGGCGCGGTCCAGGACCGGTTCCAGGGCGTGGGTGTTGGTGGCCGCGCGGTCGAAGGTGAGCTGGTGGGCGGCGTCGGCGGAGGCGGTGAGGTCCTCCGCGCGCAGGGCCAGGGAGCGCACGCGGGCTCGCTGCAGGGCCAGGGACTGGTGCAGGGCGTAGGCGGTCGTGGTCAGGGCCGGGGTGTGGGCGGTCGGCTCGGGCAGGGCGCGGGTGCGGGTGGTGGTGCTGCGGTCGGCGTAGCGGACGGTCAGGGTCAGGGCACGGGTGACCTGGTGGGCGGTACGCAGCCGGAGGCCGAGTTCGTCGGTGAGGTGGAGCAGGGCGCGGCGCTGCTGGTCGGGGGCCAACTCGTCGTGGTCGAAGCGGTATTCGGCGGACTCGGTACGGGCCGGGGCGCTGGGCGTGACGGGGGTGGGGTCGATGCCGCGGGCCAGGTCCCGGACGCGGCGGGCGGCGGGGGCGCCCAGGATGCGCTGCAAGGTGGTGGGCGGTGCGGCGGCGAGGCGGCCGACGCTGTCCAGGCCGTAGTGGCACAGGGTGCGGGCGGTGGCGGGGCCGATGCCGGGCAGGGTGGCCACCGGGCGGCGGGCCAGATAGGCGGCGACGGCGTCGGGGGCGGTCGGCGCGGTGCGGACGGCGCCGGGCGGTCCGTCGTACGCGGCGATCCTGGCGAGCAGCACGCTGGAGGCGACCCCGACGGTGGCGTCCACGCCGTGGTGGGCCAGGGCGCGGGCACGCAGCAGGGCGGCGAGGTCGGTGGCGGTGCGGTGGAAGTAGCGCAGGCTGCCGCTCACGTCGGCCAGGGCGGCGTCCGGGGGGAGCGCCTGCACGGTGGGGGTGATGTCGGCCAGGAGGGTGAGCAGGGTGGGGTAGCGCTCCTCGGGGAGCGGTGTCCTGGTGAGGGTGGTGAAGTGCGCGTACAGGACGTGGGGCGCGGGCGCGGGCGCGGATGCGTGCGCGGATGCGTGCGCGGGCACAGTCGGTGTGTTCATCCGGCGCTCCCGGGGCTTGAGTGCCACAGCTTGCGGCCGCTGGGGCTGGGGTCGCCCGCGGGCCTGAGGTCGGCCCAGGGGTGCATCTGGTAGCCGGTGGACATCCGGATACGGCGCCCGTCGGCCGGGCGCCCGTCGGCCGGGTGCCCGTCAGCCGCGTGCCCTTCGGTCGTGTGCCCGTCCGTCGGGTGTCCGTCGCCCGCGTGCCCGTCGGTCGTGTACTCGGCGTCGTCCGGGCTCCGCGCCAGCCGGTCCGCGACCGCCGCCATGCCGCCCTCGCGGTACAGCGCGGCGAGTTCGGCCAGGTCCCAGACCATCTCCCCGGTCACGGTGAGGCTGCGCGGCCCGCGCCGCTGGACCGTGCCACGTACCAGCAGCAGGAAGCTGTGGAACACGGTGTGCGCGCAGGCCGCGTGGCTGTCCTCGAAGAACGCCAGGTCCGCCAGACCGCTCCCGTCGTCCAGGGTGACGAAGATGATCCGCCTGCCGGAGCGGACCGGCGGGGTTTGGGTCGCGGTCTTGGCCCCGGCGACCAGTACGGTGGCGCCCTGCTCGGCGCCGCGCAGCCGCTCGGCCGACAGGGCGCCCAACTCCCGTAGCAGCGCCCGGTGATCGTCCATCAGATGCCGGGACGCGTCCATGCCCAGCGCCTCCAGCTCCGCGCCGAGCCGCTCACCAGGGTCGAGGTCGGGCAGCCCGGCCGGGTCCGGTGGGTGCGTGTGCTCGGCGAGCGGGAGCTGGCCCCCGCGCGCGCCACGCGCGCGCTGCCCGCGGTGCAGTTCGGTCAGGTGCAGCAGCAGGTCGCGCCGGTTGCCGCCGAAGGCGTCCAACGCGCCGGTACGGGCCAGGTGTTCGGCCACCGGCAGGCTGGGGCGGGCGCGTTGCCACCAGTCGCCCAGTGAGGCGTACGGCTGCCCGGCCACCGTACGGGCGGTCTCGGCCTCACTGATGCCCCGCACCTCGGACAGCGCCAGCCGCACCCCGAACACCGGCTCACTCTCCTCGCTACTCTCCCCACTTTCAGACACCAGTTCGATTCGGTAAGCGGCCGCCGACCGATTGATATCCAGCGGCAGGATCGCGACCCCACACCGCCGCGCGTCAGCGAGCAGCGCCCGCTTGGGGTACATACCGGGATCATGGTTAAGGATTCCCGCGAAGAAGGCCGCGGGGTGATGCGCCTTCAGCCAGGACGACTGATACGTGGGCACGGCGAACGCCACCGCGTGCGCCTTGCAGAACCCGTACGCGCCGAACGCCTCCACGATCTCCCAGGTGCGTTCGAGCACACCGGGCCGATAGCCACGGGCGGCCGCCCGCTCGAAGAACCAGGCGCGCACCCGCGGCTGCCGCCCGGCGTCCCCCAGCGCGCGCCGTGCCTCGTCCGCGCGGGCCCGGTCGCAGCCGGTCATGATGCTCAGGATCTCGATGATCTGCTCGTGGAAGACCACCACGCCGTACGTGTCCGCCAGTACGGGTTCCAGGTCCGGATGCGGACAGCGCACCGCCCGCCGCCCGTGCCGCGCCTCGATGAACGGCCGCACCATATCCGCGGCCACCGGGCCGGGCCGGAACAGGCTGATGTCCACCACCAGGTCGTGGAAGGAGGCGGGCTGTAGCCGCCCGATCAGGTCCCGCTGCCCGGGACTCTCGATCTGGAAGGCGCCCAGCGTCCGTGAGGACCGGATCAGCTCGTACGTCTCCGGGTCGCCGGGCGGCACCTGTTCGGGATCGTCCAGGTCCAGCTCCCGCCCGGTGACCCGCTCGACCTCCCCCGCCGCGTGAGCCAGCACCGACTGCATCCGTACGCCCAGAACGTCCAGCTTCAGCAGCCCCAGGTGCTCCACGTCGTCCTTGTCGAACTGGGACATGGGCAACTGCTCGCCGCTGGTCGGCAGCACCGGCGTACGGGACAGCAGTGAGGAGTCCGAGAGCAGCACCCCGCACGGGTGCATGGCCATCCCGCGCACCAGCCCGTCCAGACCCTCGACCAGCTCCCACAGCACTCCGTGCCGCCCCGCCCGCGCCTCGGCGGCGACCTCGCGCAGCTCCGGCAGCTCGGCCATCGCCGCCCGCGCGTCCCTGGCCCTGATATGCGGGAAGGACTTCGCGAGCCGGTCGACCTCGGCCGGTGCCAGGCCCAGGGCGAGACCGGTGTCCCGGATGGCGTGCCGTACCCGGTAGGTCTCGGGCATCGCGACGGTGGCGACCCGCTCGGTGCCGAAGCGGTCGATGATCGCGCGGTAGACCTCGATCCGGCGCGCGGACTCCACATCGATGTCGATGTCCGGCAGTACGTGGCGGCGCACCGACAGGAAGCGCTCCATCAGCAGCCCGTGTTCGACGGGGTCGGCATGGGCGATCCCCAGCAGGTGGTTCACCAGCGAACCCGCGCCCGAGCCGCGCGCCGCGACCCGGATACCGCGCGCCCGGACGTCCTCCACCACCTGCGCGACGGTCAGGAAGTACGAGGCGAAGCCGAGCCGTTCGATGGTGTCCAGCTCTTCGGTCAGCCGGGTCCAGTACTCCTCCTTGTGGTCGTAGCGGCGCTGGATCATCCCGGCCGCGCAGTACGTGCGCAGGGTGCGCTCCGCGCTGCGGCCCGCCGTGGTGACCAGCTCGGTCTCGGGGAAGTGCACGCTTCCGATGCCCAGGTCGCGGGCCGGGTCGCCCCGGCACTCGGCGGCGGTCCGCTCGGTCTCGGCCAGCAGCGCGGACGCGGCGCCGCGTCGCTCGCCCGCCGCTTCCACCACCTGCTCGGCGATCCGGGCCATCGCGGCCGGGTCCTTCAGCCACCGCTCGCCGCCGTCCAGCAGCTCCGGGCGGCGTACGGGGACCGGGCGCAGCAGCCGGGCGGCGTCCAGGACGTCCGCCAGCCGGTGCTGGCCGGGGTCGGCGTACCGGACGGCGTTGCTCAGTACGGCCCGTACGCCCTGCTCGGACGCGAAGCCGAACATCCGGGCCGCGAGCCGCACCGACCCCGCGCCGGTACCGGCCCGCCCATGGCACACCACCTCAAGCCGCAGCCCGTCCCCGAAGCGCTCCCGCCAGGGGGCGAGCAGCCGCGCCGCGTGGTCCGTACGCCCGGCGGACAGGGCGCGCCCCACCTCGGAGTCCGCCCCGAGCAGTACGGTCAGCCCGCTGTCCGCGCTGGTGTCGAGCCCCGCCCACTCCAGCCGGGGCCGCTCCGGACGCTCCGCGTGCGCGGCGGTGACCAGTCGGCACAGCCCAGCCCACCCGGCCGCCCCCTCACGCGCCAGAAACACCGCACGCGGCGCCGACTCATCCACATACGCCCCACCCCGCGCGGGCTGCCGCACCCGAGGGGCACCGGGGCGCCGCGGCTCGCCCGGTACGGCCTGGTCCGGCTCGCCCGGTACGGCCAGATCCACCCCGAACACGGGCCGCACGTCCGCCTCCGCACAGGCCAGCGCGAACCGCACCGCGCCGCTGACGCCGTCCCGGTCGGTCAGCGCGAGGGCGGCCATCCCGCGCTCGGCGGCCCGCTCGACCAGCTGTCGCGGGTGCGACGCGCCGTACCGGGCGGAGAACCCGGAGGCGGCGCGCAGGTGCGTAAACGACGACATACGCACCTCCTGTCCTCCCTGCTCACCCGTCCCCCTCCGGTATCCGTGCTCCCGATGGCCTCACTACCACCACCATAGGCAGTGTTCGAATATTAGTGCGAATCTCGAATGACGGATCATGAGCGGATCGTGAAGAAGGGCGAATCGCGTTACTCTGCTCATTCCGGCCGGGCCTTCCTCGGTGTGCTGATCCCCCTGCGGAAGGCTCGTCATGAACCACCCCGTCGCTTCCTTCGCCGACCTCGAACTGCCCGCCGCAGTGCTGCGAACGCTGACCGAACGCGGCGTGCGCGAGCCCTTCCCGATCCAGGCGGCCACGCTGCCCAACGCCCTCGCGGGACGCGACGTCCTGGGGCGCGGGCGCACCGGATCGGGCAAGACGCTCGCCTTCGGCCTGCCGCTGCTCGCGCGGACGGCGGCCGCCGGGCGGCGCGCCGAACCGAAGCAGCCCCTCGCGCTGATCCTGGTGCCCACCCGGGAGCTGGCCCAACAGGTCACCGAGGCGCTCACGCCGTACGCCGAGGCGCTCCGGCTGCGGATGGCCACAGTCGTCGGCGGCATATCGATCGGCCGCCAGGCCGCCGCGCTGCGCGACGGAGTCGAGGTTGTCGTCGCCACCCCCGGCCGTCTGCACGACCTCATCGAGCGCAAGGCCTGCCGCCTGGGACGGGTGCGGATCACCGTCCTCGACGAAGCCGACCAGATGTGTGACATGGGCTTCCTGCCGCAGGTCACCGAGGCGCTCGACCAAGTGCCTCCCGACGGCCAGCGGATGCTGTTCTCGGCCACCTTGGACCGTGACGTCGACCACTTGGTCGAGCACTACCTCCACGACCCCGTCGTCCACTCGGTCGACCCGTCCGCGGGCGCGGTCACGACCATGGACCACCACATCCTGGTCGTCCACGGCCCCGACCGGTACGCCGTCACCACGGAGATCGCCGCCCGCGATGGCCGCGTCCTGCTGTTCCTGGACACCAAGCACGCCGTCGACCAGCTCACCCGGCATCTGCGGGCCAGCGGAGTGCACGCCGCGGCCCTGCACAGCGGCAAGTCCCAGCCGCAGCGCACGCGGACCCTCGCGCAGTTCAAGAACGGCCAGATCACCGTCCTGGTGGCCACCAATGTCGCGGCCCGTGGCCTGCACGTCGACGACCTCGATCTCGTGGTCAACGTAGACCCGCCGACCGACCCCAAGGACTACCTGCACCGCGCGGGCCGCACCGCCCGGGCCGGTGAGTCCGGCAGCGTCGTCACCTTGGTGCTGTCGGGCCAGCGCCGCGAGATGAGCCAGCTGATGGCTGCGGCCGGCATCGAGCCGACCACCACGAAGGTGCGCTCCGGCGAGGCGCAGCTGAGCCGGATCACCGGCGCCAAGAAGCCCTCCGGCACGCCGCTCGACGGCGGCCCCGCCGCCCCCCGGCCCAAGAACACGAACACCCCCTTCCGCGGCCTGGGCACCAGCAAGGACACCTCCCGCGGCACTGGCGGCACCGGCGGCAAGTCCCGGAAGGCCAACGAGGCCCGCAAGCTGGCCGACGCCCGCAAGGCGGCCCTGGTACGCCGCGGCCGCTGAGGGCCGCCGCCGCGCGTTTGCGGCGGCCACAGAGCCGGAGGACGCTCGAAGGGAGAAGACGGCTCAGGTCCCTTAGGAGGTCCATCATGGGCACCGCGACAGGCCCAGGCTTCGACACCGACACCCTGCGCCGGGGCATTGAGTCCCAGGACGCGCAGACACTCCTTTCGCTGTACGCCGATGACGCGGAGCTCCGCGTCATCGACCGCAACACCCAGCCCAGCCACCCGATGGTCATGCACGGGCGCGAGCAGATCAGCGAGATGCTCAACGACGTCTTCAGCCGCGACATGACCCACAAACTGGAACAGTGCGTAGTCCAGGGCGACCACGTGGCCTACACGGAGGCCTGCGAGTACCCCGACGGCACCAAGGTGCTCGCCAGCTCGATGATGTCGCTGCGGGACGGCAAGATCATCGACCAGACCCTGATGCAGGAATGGGACGACGAAACGTAGGAACCCCCAACCCTCCGCTAGGGCCGATCTCTCGGCACTGATCCGTCAGCACCGAGGCGCGGGCGGCCGACGCGCGCTCGCATCCGGCAGCCGACGCGCGCCGAGGACTTGAACCACGCGACGGCCTCCGGGCCCGTCTGACCTGTTCCGCCTGCCCCGAAGTCGGATGATGTCACCGGCCTGGCAGGCTAGCCCCATGCGTATTCCCAGGCAGGCAGCCAGAGTTGCGGTACTGGACCCCGCCGGGTCCGTCTTCATGTTCCGGTACGACAACGAGGAGGTCGGCGTCCACTGGGCGATGCCGGGCGGTGGCATGGACCCGGGGGAGACGCCGCTGCGGGCAGCCGCGCGGGAGTTGCGGGAGGAGACCGGGTGCACCGACCTCGCGCTCGACGGGGCTCTGCTGTGCCTGTGGGAGCACGACTTCACCCGGGCCGGGGTGCCAGTCCGTCAGCGTGAGCACATCTTCCTCACGTACGGCCCTCGCCGGGACGTGACCGCAGACGTGGCCGCCGCGCACGCGGAGGACAAGATCCTGCGCTGGCGGTGGTGGTCCCCGGAGGGGCTCACGGCCGACGACGCCGAGCCGTTGTGGCCGCCGCAGCTGCCCGAGCTGCTCGCCGGGGTGCGTAGGGACGGGCCGCCCGCCGTGCCGGTCGACCTCGGGTTCGTCGGCGGCCGGGTCGCCCCCGGCTGACAGGACCAGGTCATCTCCTCATGCTCATGCTCCTCATGCTCCTCATGCGCGCAGAGCGATTGTCGTCACATGTTTTGCAACTTGTTGCATAACGGGGAGCGCGTGGTTTAGAACAAGGGTGACGACACCCCCGCGAGGAGACCCCGATGAGCCAGAGCCCGCGCCCCCAAGGCCCGTACCCGCATCTGCTGAGCCCGCTCGACCTGGGCTTCACCACGCTGCCCAACCGGGTGATCATGGGCTCGATGCACATCGGCCTCGAAGAGGCCGAGCGCGGCTTCGAGCGGATGGCGGCGTTCTACGCCGAGCGCGCCCGCGGCGGAGTCGGCCTCATCGTCACCGGCGGCATCGCGCCCAACGACGCGGGACGCCCGTACGAGGGCGGCGCCAAGCTGACCACCGAGGCCGAGGCGGAGAAGCACGCCGTCGTCACCGAGGCCGTGCACCGCGAAGGCGGCAGGATCGCGATGCAGATCCTGCACTTCGGGCGGTACGCGTACCACCAGGACCTGGTCGCCCCCAGCGCCCTCCAGGCGCCGATCAGCCCCTTCGTACCGCGCGCCCTCACCGACGACGAGGTCGAGCAGACCATCGAGGACTTCGTACGGGCCGCCGAACTGGCCCGGCACGCCGGGTACGACGGCGTCGAGATCATGGGCTCCGAGGGGTACCTGATCAACGAGTTCGTGGCCGGGGGCACCAACCAGCGCGAGGACCGCTGGGGCGGCTCGTACGAGAACCGGATGCGGCTGCCGGTGGAGATCGTCCGCCGCACCCGTGAGCGCCTCGGCCCCGACTTCATCCTGATCTACCGCCTCTCGATGCTGGACCTGGTGCCCGGTGGTTCGTCCCTGGACGAGGTGATCACCCTCGCCAAGGCCATCGAGGCCGCTGGCGCCACCATCATCAACACCGGTATCGGCTGGCACGAGGCACGCATCCCGACCATCGCGACCTCGGTGCCGCGCGGCGCGTACACCTGGGTGACCAAGAAGGTCATGGGCGCGGTGTCGGTCCCGCTGGTCACCAGCAATCGCATCAACACCCCGGAAGTCGCCGAGCAGGTGCTCGCCGACAAGAACGCCGACCTGGTGTCAATGGCCCGGCCCTTCCTCGCCGACCCCGAGTTCGTCGCCAAGGCCAAGAACGACCAGGCCGACGCCATCAACACCTGCATCGGCTGCAACCAGGCCTGCCTGGACCACACCTTCAGCGGCAAGATCACCTCCTGCCTCGTGAACCCGCGCGCCTGCAACGAGACCGAGCTGGTACTGGTCCCGGTGGACGGCGTACGGCGTCGCCCCAAGCGCATCGGCGTGGTCGGCGCTGGCCCCGCCGGGCTCGCCTTCGCCGTCTCGGCGGCCGAGCGCGGGCACGAGGTGACGCTCTTCGACGCGGCCGGTGAGATCGGCGGGCAGCTCAACATCGCGCGCCGGATTCCGGGCAAGGAGGAGTTCGACGAGACGGTCAGGTACTTCCGTACACAGCTTGGCCTGAAGGGTGTTGACGTACGGCTGAACACCCGCGTCAGCGCCGAGACCCTCACGGACGGGACGTTCGGCGCCCCGTACGACGAGATCGTGCTCGCCACCGGCGTGACCCCCAGGACCCCCGACATCCCCGGCGCCGACCACCCCCGCGTCCTCAGCTACCTCGACGTGCTGCGGGACGGCGCCGAGGTGGGCGAGCGCGTCGCGATCGTCGGTGCGGGCGGGATCGGCTTCGACGTCGCGGAGTACCTCACGGACGGCGGCGACAAGGCGAGCCTGGACGCCGAGACGTACTTCCGGCAGTGGGGCGTCGACACCGGCTACCAGGAGCGCGGCGGGCTGCGCGCGCCCGAGCGGCCCGCGCCGCCGCGTCAGGTCCACCTGCTCCAGCGCAAGACCACCAAGGTCGGTGCGGGGCTCGGCAAGACGACCGGCTGGATCCACCGCACCGAACTGCGCCACCGCGGCGTGACGATGCTGGCGGGCGTCAGTTACGACCGCATCGACGACGGGGGGCTGCACCTCACCCACGCCGACGGGCGCGTTGAGGTCCTGGAGGTGGACACGGTCGTCCTGTGCGCCGGTCAGGAGCCACGCCGCGACCTGTACGACGCGCTGCACGCGGCCGGGCAGACGGTGCACGTCATCGGCGGCGCGGACGTCGCGGCGGAGCTCGACGCGAAGCGGGCGGTACGGCAGGGAACGGAGCTGGCCGCGGCGGTCTGACGCGGCCGAACGACGAGAAGCCAAAAGCGATTAGCGTGGCTGGGCTCGGTGGGTGGTTGCTGGAACATGGTTCCGTCTCGCTCCCGACCGCGGCCCGCTGGGGGCTGACTTTCGTCGGCTGGGGTCGCAGACGGGGGAGTGCCAGCAACATGAGAGTTTAGGACAGCCGACGGGCCCAAATACGGGGTCTGCGGTGTCCTGAACTCTCATGTTGCTCCCCCGTCCCCGCTTGAGAGCTCAGCCGACGGCTTTGGGCTTTGGCCCGGGCTGGGGTGCCTCGGCTCGCGCTTAGGATGCGGGGCATGTCCCTCCCGCATGCGATCCTCACCGCCCTGCTGGAAAAGCCCTCGTCGGGGCTGGAGCTGACCCGCCGCTTCGACAAGTCGATCGGCTACTTCTGGTCGGCCACGCACCAGCAGATCTACCGCGAGCTGGGGAAACTGGAGGCCGCCGGGCTGATCCGCGCGCTGCCGCCGGTGCAGCCGACGCGGGGGCAGAAGAAGGAGTACGAGGTGCTGCCCGCCGGGCGCGAGGAACTGACCGCGTGGGTGGCCAGGACCGAGGAGCCCAAGCAGATCCGTGACCCGCTGCTGCTGCGGATGCGCGCGGCGGGTGTGGTGGGGCCGCAGGGGCTTGAGGCTGAGTTGCGCCGTCATCTGGATCTGCACCGGGCGCAGTTGGAGAAGTACACCGGCATCGAGGAGCGGCACTTCCCGGCGGTGCCGGACGAGGTCGAGGACCGGTTGCGGCATCTGGTGCTGCGCGGGGGCATCCAGCTGGAGACCTTCTGGGTCGCCTGGCTGATGGAGGCACTCGCGGCGGTCGAGCAGATGCCAGAGCAGATGCCGGAACAGGGCGCCGCCGGCTAGGCAGGCGGCACACAGGCGGCACACTGGAGGTATGTGCCGCAGTATCAAGACCCTCCGCCCGCCCGCGCTCCCCGAGGAGGCCACCGAGGACGAGATCCGCGCCGCCGCGTTGCAGTACGTACGGAAGGTGTCCGGGTTCCGCGCGCCCGCGGCCCACAACCGCGAGGTCTTTGACCGTGCGGTCGACGCCGTCGCCGACGCGACCCGCGAGCTGCTGCAGGACCTGGAGGTCAGGGGCGGCACCACCACGGCCAAGCGCTGACCGAACGCGCCGAACAGGCCAGACAAGCCCTAGTCGGCCGCCGTAACCGGGCGCCGTCGCATCAGGTACGCCGCCCCCGAGCCCGCCGCGACCAGTGCGAGCAGTGAGACGCCCGTGGCCAGCCAGGTCGCGCCGAGCCACTGGCCGCCGAGGTACCCCATCCCGACGCTGTACCCCGCCCAGATCACGCCCGCCAGGACGGACCATGGGAGGAACTCCCGCACCGTGCGGTGTGCCGCTCCCGAGCCCAGCGAGACCACCGAACGGCCCGCCGGGGCGAAGCGCGCGATGATGACGAGGAAGCCGCCACCGCGTGCGAGGGCCGCGCCGAGTCGTTCCTGCGCGGCGTTGAGGCGGCGGGAGCGGGCGATGACACGGTCAAAGCGGTCGCCGCCGCGCCGGGCGAGCCGGTACGCGACGAGGTCGCCCAGTACGGACGCGGTCGCGGCGCACAGGCCGAGCGCGAGGATGTCGGGGACCTCCTGGGCGGACACCCGCCCCGCGGCGCCGGTACCGGCGGCCGCCGCGGTGGCCGCGGTGATCACCAGGAAGCCGCTCGGCAGCACCGGCAGAAACACGTCGAAGAGGATGGAAACCGCCACGATGGCGTAGATCCATGGGCTGCCGGTCAGCGTCCCCAAACTCTCGAGCACCCGTTGACTCCCCGATTGTCTTTAGTGCAACGCCTCTAGTCGCAGGGAGCGTCCGGGGCGGCCTGGTGGTCAGCCATGCAGCGTACGCCCACAGGTGCGGCTGTGGTTCATGGGGGTCAGGTGACTGCCACCGGATGTTTACCTGACCGCCTGCTCTGGCGTTTTCCTGACGGCGCGCTCTGGGGAGGGAGGCGCCGGGAATATCCCTGCACGGGAGGGGGGAGGGGGAGGGGAGCAGATGGTGGCCTGAGTCGTCCCGTGCCGCGAACGGGTGGCACGGGACGACGCGTTGGGGGTCCTGCGTCAGCGGGACGCGCGTACCGCCTCCGGGGACCCGGCATCCGAGGTTCCGCCCGTGACACCCGACGCGCTCCCGGACGTCGCGCCAGCGCGCGAGAACAGCCGGTCCAGGCCGAGCGCCCCGGACCCGGTGAAGACCAGCAGCAGGAACGCCCAGCAGAACATCGCCGAGGCCTCGCCGCCGTTCTGCAGTGGCCACAGCGCCGTCGGCTGGTGGACGTCGAAGTACGCGTACGCCATCGAGCCGGAGGAGATGAACGCGGCGGCGCGGGTGCCGAGGCCGAGCATCACCAGGCCACCGCCGACGAGTTGGATGACTGCCGCGTACCAGCCGGGCCAGCTGCCGGTCTCGACGGTGCCGCCGCCCATCGCGCCGCCGAGCACACCGAAGAGCGAGGCGGCGCCGTGGCAGGCGAAGAGCAGTCCGACGACGATCCGGAAGAGGCCTATGGCGTACGGCTGGGTGCTGTTGAGGCGTTCGATCATGGTGGGACTCCTTCGGTGGTGGGGACGGGAACCGGCCAGCGGTCCGCAGGCTAAGCAGTCGTCATTGACGCTCGGTCGAGGCGCACGAACAAGCCACGGATTCCCTCGGCTTCGGGGGTGCGGGTGCGGGTGCCGGTGTGCGAGTGCGGGTGCGAGTGCGGGGAAACCGATCGGGGCTACACGTTAGGCAGCCCTAAGCATTACTTGCAAGTTCAACATTCCGTTTGGGCAGGAACCTGTCAAGGGGTGAGGGGGGAGCCCTCAACGTCGCTTGGCGATGGCCAGTTCTGCCACCGTCCGCAGTCGCGCGCGCCCGCCCCGCACCGACCGCGACGCCCGCTCCAGGCGCAACGTCGCGCCCCGTCCGCGCAGGGTGAGCGTCATCAACTGGTTGCCGAACCACGGGCCGCCCGTCCGGCGCCAGTCGACGGCGGCCGGTTTGGTGCGCCCATGCCGGGCGAAGCGCCGCCCCAGCGCCCGCCCCGCTCGGCTCCAGCCGAAGCGGAAGCCGAGCCGGATCACGGCCGGGATGGAGTTGTGCAGCGGGGAACAGGTCAGCTGGAGTACGCGCGCGGCGGGCCCGGTGCCGTCGCGCCAGACGGGCTCCGCGATGTAGGCGTGGTGCACGTCACCGGACAGCACGCAGACCGACGCCGGTGGCCGTGCGCCGCCGCCCGCCTCGGCGATCAGCCCGGTGAGCGCGTCGAACGACGCGGGGAACGCGGGCCAGTGCTCCAGATCGGCCCGTCTGCGCAGATTCTCGGCGAACCGCGCCCAGCGCCCGCCCCGTTCGCCTCGCGTCAGCGCGGCGCTCCATGCCTCGGCGTCGTGGACCAGGTGCGGCAGCAGCCAGGGCAGCGAGGTGCCGATCAGCAGATGGTCGTACGAGCCGGGGCCACCGTCCAGCGCCTGCTCGCGCAGCCACCGCTCCTCGGCCGGGTCCAGCATCGCGCGCCGGGACTCCTCCAGTACGCGGCCGACGCGGGTGTCGACCATCAGCAGCCGCGTCCGTCCGAGGTCGCGGCGGTAGCTCCAGCGGCTGCTTTCGGGCGCGTGCGCGGACGCGGCGGCGAAGGCGCGCAGCGCCTCGGTGCCGTCCGGGGTCGCGCGCACGGCCGCGTACAGCGGGTCGGTGGCCAGTTCGTCCGGCGGGAGGTTGCCCAGGTGCTGGTACACCCAGTACGACATCAGGCCGCTCACCACCCGCTCGTGCCACCAGGGCGTGGTCCGCATCTCGGCCAGCCAGGCCGCGCTGGTGTGCCAGTCGTCGATCACGTCATGGTCGTCGAAGATGAGACAACTGGGCACGGTGGAGAGGAGCCAGCGCACCTCGGGGTCACGCCAGGACTCGTCGTACAGCGCGCAGTACTCGTCGTAGTCCGCGACCTGAGCGCCCGGTGGTTCCCGCAGGTCGCGGCGGGCGGCGAGTCTGCGGCGGGTCACCCGCGACACCTTGTCCGCGTACACCTGGTCGCCGAGGAGCACCAGGAGGTCCGGCCGTTCGGCGTCCGGCTCGGTGGACAGGCGTACGGCCAGGGTGTCCAGCGCGTCGGGGCCCATGGGGTCCCAGCGGCCGGTGGGGGAGACCGCCCAGCGGCACGATCCGAAGGAGATCCGCAGCTCGTCGGTGGAGGCGAGGGTGGTCGGGGTGGTCGGGGTGGTGGGGGTGAGGGTGGTGGGGTGGGCGGGGGTGCGGATCGTGGACGGGGGGAAGTCGGCCAGCGCGGGGTCGTTCAGCGGCCAGACGCGGCGGCCGTCGAGCAGCACCTCGTAGGCGGTCTCGGTGTCCGGGGTCAGGCCGGTGACCGGGATCAGCGCGTAGTGGTGGCCGCCGATCTGGAACGTACGGGACTCGCCGCCCGCCCCGTCCGCACAGCGCACCGTGGCGGTGCACGGCCGTCCCGCCTCGACCCAGACGGTCGCGGCCCCCTGGTCGACGTACCTCAGCAGCGGTCCCAGGCGCAGCCGGGCCATGGTGACCTCCCTCCTCCGTCGCCCCGTACGGTACGGAACGCCGGAGGAGGGGGGCGCGGTTCCCATCAGGTCGTCACCGCGTCAATACGGTGGGTGTCAGCAGCCGTTGAGCGTCGACTGAAGGGCGCTCTTCTCGGCGGAGTCCACGCGCAGGTTCCAGTGGTACTTGGTGTGTACCCACATCCGGGCGTACAGGCAGTGGTACGCGGTGCGCGGCGGCATCCACTCGGCCGGGTCCTTGTCGCCCTTGGACTGGTTGACGTTGTCGGTGACGGCGATCAGCTGCGGGCGGGTCAGGTCGTTGGCGAACTGCTTCCGCTTGCTGGTGGTCCAGCCGCTCGCGCCGGAGCGCCAGGCCTCGGCGAGTGGCACCATGTGGTCGATGTCGACGTCGGACGCGGCGTACCAGGTGGCGCCGTCGAACGCGGAGTACCAGCGGCCGCTGACCGCCGAGCAGTTGTCGGCCTGCACGACGTTCGTGCCGTCCCGCTCGAGGACGACCTCGCGGGTGTTGCAGTTGCCGTACTGGGCGCTCCAGTGCGGGAAGAGGCTACGGCTGTAGCCGGACATCGATCCCTCGGCGCGCACGGTGAGCGAGGCGAGGTAGCTGCGGGCGGTGGCCGCGCTGACCGGGGTGGGGGGTGCGGCCTGGGCGGGCGGGCCGGTGAGGAGGGCGATCGCCGAGATGAGTCCGACGAGCGCGGCGAGCACGCTGATACGACGGGGTATGGGTCGACGCGCGTAGCTCTCTGACACGGTGAACTCCCTGTTGGTGGGGGAACGTTGGCCGTCCGGGCAGGGCAATGCTGGCGCTCGTGGGTTTCTGTGAGGTGAGCGCTGAGTGTCAGGGTCGCGTCAAGTTGATTGCGCAAACAAGGGGTCGGTCGCGGCTTTCTCCCGGGCGGCGAGGCCGGGTGCGTCGCGTACACTTGGCCGCGCAGAAGGGGAGTAGCTCTTCGCCGGACCGTCGACATACTGCCGGGCTCTTGAGCCTGGCCGGCGCCCGGAGCGGACCACGGTCCGCCAGCGAGACCTTCGGCAAGCAGTGCGACGCCCCTCGGCCGGGATGGCCCAGGGGTTCCCAGGTACCCCCTGCGCGCTGCCATGCCGAGGCGTCGCGCGCAGCAACTCTCGGTAGGGCGGCACGCTCGACCGATAGAGGAATCTTGATCAGCTTCAGTGTGACGGCGCTGGTGTTCGGTGTCGTTTTTCTGGCCGAGCTCCCGGACAAGACCGCCCTCGCGGGCCTCGTTCTCGGCACCCGCTACCGCGCGTCGTACGTCTTCGCCGGTGTCGCCGCCGCCTTCGCGGTGCATGTCGCGCTCGCCATCGCGGCGGGCAGCGTACTGACCCTGCTGCCGAACCGGCTCGTCGCGGCGCTGACCGGTGTGCTGTTCCTGGCCGGTGCGGCGATGCTGCTGCTCAAGCGGGACGAGACGGAGGAAGAGGTGCGTCAGCCCGCCAACCAGGGCTTCTGGAAGGTCTCGGGTGCGGGCTTCATGCTCATCCTGATCGCCGAGTTCGGTGACCTCACGCAGATCATGACGGCGAACCTCGCGGCCCGCTACGACGATCCGGTCTCGGTCGGTCTTGGCGCGGTTCTCGCCCTGTGGACGGTCGCTGGAATCGGCATCCTGGGCGGTCGTGCGCTGATGAAGCGGGTGCCGCTGCGGCTGATCACCAAGGTCGCGGCCGTGGTGATGCTGGCGCTCGCGGGGCTCAGTCTGTTCGAGGCCGTCGGTCCGTGAGTGAGCCGTGTCGGTCCGTGAGGGGGCGGTCGGTGGCGCTTTGGGGATTTGTTTTGTATCGTGGAGGAACAAAGTGGCTTCGCCCGTATTCCCTGACCGGCGGGCGAGGCCGCTTGTTTTCTCTTCCTCCCTCTGGAGTTTGCCGATGACGGCCACCACCGCCACCGTTCTGACCGCCCGCGCCCTGCTGCTGGACATGGACGGAACGCTCGTCAACTCCGACGCCGTGGTGGAGCGCTGCTGGCGCCGATGGGCACAGCGGCACGGGCTCGACTTCCCCGAGGTCATCAAGGTCGTCCACGGCCGTCAGGGCTACGCGTCGATGGCCGTACTCCTGCCCGACCGGCCCATGGCGGAGAACCACGCCGAGAACCGCGAGATGCTCGCGGAGGAGACCGCCGACGTCGAGGGCGTGGTCCCGATCGGCGGCGCGCCCGCGTTCCTGGCGGCCATCGCCGACCTGCCGCACGCGCTGGTGACCTCAGCGGACGCGGCCCTGGCCCAGGCGCGGATGGACGCCGCCGGACTGCCGATGCCGTACGTCAGGATCACCGCGGAGTCCGTCGGCGCCAGCAAGCCGGACCCGGAGGGCTTCCTCAAGGGCGCGGCCGAACTGGGCGTCGACCCGGCCGACTGTGTCGTCTTCGAGGACTCCCAGGCGGGCATCGAGGCGGGGCTCGCGGCCGGGATGCGGGTCGTCGGGATCGGGCCGCGGGCGGCGGCGTACGGGCCGACGGTGCAGGTCGAGGACCTTACCCGGGTGCGGGTCGAGGTGGCCGGTGAGGCCGGTGACGGCGGGCTGCGGCTGCGGGTCGGTTGAGAGGGATCACTGCCGGGCGGCTGGCCCCGCCCTCACAGGTCGTCGGGCAGGACCCGGAAGGCCTTGTGTTCGGTGAGGGGCAGGACAGTCTGGAAGTCCCTGCGATCGAGGGTGAGGATCGCGTCGGTCTCGTACTGCTCCGCCAGCGCCACGTTGACCGCGTCCGCCAGGTCCAGCGACAGTCCGGCGTACCTGGACTGCACCTGCTGTGCCCGCTGGAGGAGCTCGGGCTCGATGGCGGCGATCGCGAAGTCACCCCGCGCCGCCGCGCCCACGACGTCCTCCAGCATCTGCCGTGCGCGGACTTCGCCGAGCTCGCGCCGCCCGACATGGTCGAGCTCGGCGAGCACCAGCGGTGAGAACACTGTGAGCCCGGCCTCGTCCAGCACCCGGTAGGCAGGGGCGCTGAGGGGGTGGGCGGTGTCGAACGCGGCTAACGTCCCGGAGGTGCCGGCGATGACGATCAACTTTCGGCACCCATCGTGTCGCGTACGACCTCGTCCGCCCGGTCCGCGAGGGTCGCGTCACCGCTGTTGAAGCGCCGAAGGCCGAGCGGCCGCTCACGGCGACGGTGGCGGAGGGCTGCCAGGTGCAGCGCCTCACGGATGATCTCGGCTTCGCTTATGCCCTGACGGGCGGCGGCGGCCTTGATCGTGGCCAGGTCGTCGGCATCGGCGTACACCGTCGTCCGCTTCATCGTCATGCACGTATGCTACATCCGGCATACGTGGCTGGCGTTCTAGCTGCTGAGCGGGGGCGTCTCGTCTGAGGTGGGGGACGGGGGCCGGGAGGAGGAGGGGGTGGGAAGCTGCTCCGGGGCTGATGAGTCGGGGGAGTCCGTGGGGGTGTTGGCCGCTGGTGGGTCGGGTTGGCCGCCTGGCGATGCGCCGCCTGACTTTTCGCCTCCGCCTTCGCTTACGCCTCCGCCTCCGCCTCCGCCTCCGCCTTCCCGTTCCCGTTCCTCTTCCCTTTCCTCCTTCTCTTCGCCTTCCCTTGCCCCTTCTGCTGGGTCGGGGGTGGGCGTCACGGGCTCCGTGGTGCCGGGCTTTGTTGAGGGGGCTTCCTGGGGTCGCTTCTCGGTGGGCGGTGCGATCGTCGTCGGCGTGCTGTCCTCTTCCCCGTCCGTGCCCACCGGGCGGTCGACGGCCTCGGTCGGCTTGTGGGGATCGACCAGGGTCAATTCCTCTACCGGGCCCTGCTCTTCGGGCCGTGGCTCCACCGTGGCGACCCGGTCCTTGGCGAACTCCTTCCAGGGTGTGCCCTCGTAGGAGGCGCGGTGATCGACCTTCTTGGTGGTGGGCTGGAGGGGGTTGCCGCAGTTGCACTTCACCGCTGGCCGGGCGTAGGCGTCCACGAGGATCGCCACTCCTGCCTGGAGTACTGACAGGTAGGTGGAGGTCTTGCCCTTGCCCAGATAGCTGTGGTTGCGCACCACTGTGTCCCGTACGAGCACCACAGGTGTGAGTCCGTCGATGTGCGGGCGGATGTCGGCGGGGTCTATGCCGCGCAGGCGTGCCCAGGTGTCGGCGAGTTGGGGGTCGCTGTCCAGGCCCTTGAGGAGGCGCTGCTTGTCACACTGGTCGGGTCGACCGGTGCGGCCGAAGGTGCCGGGGCTGTCGCCTGCCCGGCTGCCGCCGCCCAGCTGGGTTGATGACACGCCGTCCGTGTCGGTGTCCGGCACACTGACGAACGGCCCTGGGCCGCTGTCGCCGGTGGCCTCCAGGCGAACGCCTGTGCCGTCTCCGCGCGCGTCGTTGGGTGCGTCGCCGCCCGCGTAGACGTACCAGCCGATCGCGCTCACCAGGATCACGATCGCCGCGAGCAGCGACCCGATGGTGATCTGGTCACGGCGTGGCACGGTGCTGCGTGGTCCCATGGCCTGGTCTCCCCCCGAAGGCGGCTGAATCCGCCGCCCGCTCTTGCCTGTTCCCGCTGTTCCTGGCGGTGTGCGCCCGTTCTGGCCCGCTCTCAGTCCTCGCAGGGCAGCCAGCCGCCCTCGCAGTCACCGCCCGTGTAATCCGGTGTCTCCCCGGCGCCCGTCGAATCACCGGACGCGCCGGGCCCCTTCGGCTCGTCCCCGGTGTCGCTGGGGTTCGCCGCAGGGCTGCTCTGGTCCGCGCCCGGCCGGTTGCCGTTGCCGGTCTGCTGGTTCAGTACGGCGGCCGCGGTGCCCGCGCCGATGGCGAGCACCACCGCGAGGGCCACGGCCAGCATGGTCAATCGCCGCCTGCGCGGCGGTGGTTCGCCGTGCCGCGGCCCGGTGCTCGGCGTGCGCAGCGCGCTGGGCGTGGACGACGTGCCTGAGGTGCCCGACGTGCTCGATCTAGGTGGCGGTGGCCCGTACGCGCCCCTCGGACCCGCCGAGGGCAGCGCTCCTGAGGGCAGCGGTCCCGGTGGCGGCGGTCCCGGTGGCGGCGGGGCGGGCGCGGGCGGGACCGATGTCCGCGACGTCCGCGGCGTTCGCGGCGTCTGAGGCATGGCCGAGCGCGTCGTTGGCTGTGCCGTGGCGCCCGGCCGGGTCCGGGAGATGACCGTCGCCGGATGCGCCACCGCCCGCAGCAGCCGCTCCAACTCCGCGTGACCGGGGCGCGCCGCCGGGTCCTTACGGAGGAGCGCCGCCAGCACCGGGGCCAGCGCCCCGGCCCGTACCGGCGGCGGCACCGCCTCGGTGGCGACCGCCTGCAGCGTGCTCAGCGCGGTCGTTCGCCGGAAGGGTGAGCGGCCCTCGACCATGACGTACAGCGTCACGCCAAGCGACCACAGATCGCTGGCGGGCTCGGCGGGCCTGCCGCACACCCGCTCGGGCGGCAGGTACTCGGGTGAGCCGACGATCTCGTACGCCTGGGTGAGCTGGGCCGAGCCGTGGATCTGGGCGATACCGAAGTCGGTGAGCACCACCCGGCCGCCGCTCTCCTCGACCAGGATGTTGCCGGGCTTCACATCGCGGTGCAGTACGCCCACGTCATGCGCGCAGCGCAGGGCGCCCAGGACGGCGAGCCCCACGTCGGCCGCGTGCGCGGGATGCACCGCGCCGTGCTCCTGGAGGGTGTCCTGGAGGGAGCGGCCGCGGATCAGCTCCATGACGATCCAGGGCCGGTCGAGGCACTCCACGATGTCGTGCACGGTCGTCACCTGCGGATGGGTGATCTGCGCCGCGGCCCGGGCCTCCTTCCGGAGCCGCTCGTAGAGGCGCCGTACGCCGTCCTCGGGCAGGTGGTCCGGTGCCTTCACTTCCTTCACCGCGACCTCGCGGTGCAGCAGCTCGTCGACGGCACGCCAGACGACCCCCATCCCGCCCGCGCCCAGCTGTTCCAGGAGTCGGTAGCGGCCCACGAGCAGGGACGGCACGGCTGTTTCCGGTGGGTCTGGTGTTGGCCCTGAAATGGACGTTGACCTGCGGATTTCCATGCTGTACGCCCCCTCCCGCAGCCCGTCTCACGGTGGCATCCGTCCGACAGTCAGACAAGACGGAGCGGGGGGAGCGGCCGGTTCCCGGCGGGGCCGGGGTGTGGTGGTGCGGAGGCTCGCGCTCCGCACCGGCGTACGCCCGGCTTACGTTGAGGTGCGGTCTGGCACGCCGGGTGAATCGCCGACCTGCTGTGGCAGCCGCACCTTGGCCTCAGCTGGTTCGGCTGGTTCGGCCTGTCCAGCTCGTCCAGCTCGTCCAGCTCGTCCAGCTTGTTCAGCCTGCTCGGAGTGCTTCGCCCGAGGCCCGAACAACACGTACACCAACCCGAAGCCCGCGCCGACGACAGCCGCGCCCCCCACCGCGTCCAGCACCCAGTGGTTGCCCGTGCCGACGATCGCGGCGAGGGTCAGCGCCGGATGCAGCAGGCCGAGCAGCTTCATCCACAGCTTCGGCGCCAGGATGACGATGGCGACCCCGCACCACAACGACCAGCCGAAGTGCAGCGAGGGCATCGCGGCGTACTGGTTGGTGACGCTGGTCAGCGTCCCGTAGTCCGGCTTGGTGAAGTCCTGCACACCGTGCACCGTGTCCACGAAGCCGAGGTCCGGCATCAGGCGCGGCGGGGCCAGCGGGTACAGCCAGAAGCCGAGCAGCGCGAGCACCGTGGCGAAGCCGAGCGCGCTGCGGGCCCAGCGGAAGTCGCCGGGGCGGCGGGCGTACAGGACGCCGAGCACGGTCAGCGGCACCACGAAGTGGAACGACGTGTAGTAGAAGTTGAGGAACGACTCAAGCCACGGGGTGTCCACCGTGACCCGGTTGAACCAGTGCTCGATGTCGATGAACAGCGTCTGCTCGATCGAGTGGATCTGACTGCCGTGCTCCTCGGCCGTGGAGCGGCTGCCCGCGGCCAGGATGCGGGTCTGCTGGTAGATCGAGTAACCGACGCGGATCAGCAGCAGTTCGAGGAGCAGGTTCGGGCGGCTGAGTGCCCGCCGCCAGAACGGCACCAGCGGCACCCACTTCCACCGGCCTGGGACGCGCGTCTCGTACGCGGTGGGCTCCGGCGTCTGGAAGTACGGCGACGTACGCGCCAGGAACGGCAGCACACAGGCGGCGGCGAGCGCCGCGAGGAGGAGCGCGTTGTCCCGGATCGGGTGGGCGAAGCCCATGTCCGGGAGCATCATCTTGGCGGGCAGCGTCATCGTGATGACGATCGCGATCGGCCAGACCAGCCGGTCCGACGCCCGCTTGCCGATCCGCCCGACCACCGCGAGCAGCACCCACAGCAGCTGGTGCTGCCAGGCCGTCGGGGAGACCGCCACGGCGACACAGCCGGTCACCGCGACCGCGAGCAGCAGCTGACCGTCGCGGGCGTAGCGCACCGCGCGACGCAGTCCGACCACCGCGACGGCTACCGCGAGGGTGACGAACAGAGCGATCTCCAGGGGCCCCTGGAGGCCGAAGCGGAGCAGCGCGCCGTGCAGCGACTGGTTGGCGACGCTGTCCGGGTTGTTGCCCAGACCGGTGCCCGCGAGCTGGCGCACCCAGTACGTCCATGAGTCCTGCGGCAGCGCGGCCCAGGCCAGCGCCGTAGCGGCCGCGAAGGTCGCACCGGTGGACAGCGCGGCCCGGCGGCGCCCGGTGAACCAGAGCAGCGGCACGAAGAGCAGCACCGTGGGTTGCAGGGCGGCGCCGATGCCGATCAGGACGCCGGACGCGCGTTCGCCACGTACCGCGAAGCAGCCGAGGAGGACCAGCAGCACCGGGATGATGCTGGTCTGGCCGAGGTGCAGCGTGTTGCGCACCGGCAGCGAGAGCATCAGCAGGCAGATCGCGACGGGCGCGGCGAGTACGGACGTACGCCGGGACACCGGGGTGGGCAGGGCGCGCGCCGCGACCAGCCCCAGCACGACGACGAGGAGCAGAGTCCCGAACGTCCAGGCGACGCCGAGTGCCTGCTCGGCGGCGCGGGTCAGGGGTTTGAGCGCGAGCCCGGCGAACGGCGTACCGGAGAACGAGTCCGTGTCGTAGAGCGAGCCGTTCACCCGCAGTACGCCCTCCGGGCCGACCCAGGTCTCCAGCTCGGTGAGGCGCTCGCCCTTCGGGCTGCCCAGCACGACCACGAGCTGCCGCGCCGCCAGTACGGCGGCGGCTAGCCAGAGTGCTGCCCTGGTGGCCCCCATCTTGGTGGTCAGGCCGACTGCCCCGAGGGCGCCCCTCAGCCCGCTCTGCTCCGCATTCGCCACGCCTCTTCGGCCCTCCGCCTGAATCTGACCGGGCTGGCCTGACCGCGTTGGCCGGACCGTCGTCCCGTCACCGGGCACTCCCCGGATACTAAGGGGCGCCCGATGCCCCTCCGCACAGACGCAGGCAACCCCGCCTTCACCTGCCTGTCCACCGGCATTGACCGGCTTTTTATGCGGAGGGCTTGGCTCGGCGTGGGGTTGCGTCGCGAGGGCGCGACAAACATCACAGGTGGCGGGAGCGCGAACGCGCGCCCCCTACGCCCCCCAGGCCCCCTACGCCCCCCAGGCCCCCTACGACCCCGGCACCTCGTGGTAGAAGCCCACGTTCACGCTGCGTGGCCCGGTCCTGTCCTGGATGACCACCTCACCGGACGCGCCCACCGGGAGGGCCGTGCTCCCGCCGTACGAGAGGGGCAGCGCCGTCCCGCCGAGCACCACCCGCACCTCGGACGCGGGGTCGGGATGCGAGCCCCGCAGCCAGGTGACGGTCCAGGCCCCGCTGGGGCCGCACTGGAACTCCAGGTGCGCCCGCGACACGAACAGCCAGTCATCGGGGGCCGTCAGTCGGCACACGCTCCGGTCCCGCCCCACCCGCAGCACGGCGCCGGGAGCACTTGGCTCGTCGGCCATCACCATGCCCGCCGTCGCACCCGCGTCGGCCTCCGACACCGTGGCCATGGTCAGCTCCAGCACGTACGCTCCCTCGTCGTCTGATGGGCCATCGTCTACGTTGGTGGACGCGCCGCCGCATGATAAGTGGCCGGAGCATCCCACGAAGTGACGCATCGCACAGCACCGCCCGGCCGCCGTACCGCCCGGCCGCCGCGCAGCTCCGCGCGGCCGTGCGCGAGGATGGACCCCATGAGCATCGTGAAGATCAACGTCCTGACCGTGCCGGAAGAGCAGCGCGAGATCCTGGAGAAGCGCTTCGCGTCGCGCGCCGGGACCGTGGAGAGCTCCGACGGCTTCGAGTGGTTCGAGCTGCTGCGTCCCATCGAGGGCACCGACCAGTACCTGGTCTACACGCGCTGGCGCGACGAGGCCGCCTTCCAGGCGTGGATGGAGGGCCCCATGAAGGCGGCCCACCAGGGCGGCGGTCAGGGCGGCGCCGAGAGTGGAGGCGAGGGCGGCGAGCGGCCCAAGCCCGCCGCGTCCGGGTCCACGGTCTGGTCCTTCGAGGTCGTCCAGCAGGCCGCGCCCAAGAAGGACTGACCACCGGCCACTGACCAAGGACTGACGTCGTAATTCGGTTGCGGCCCGTCCCGGGCGGGCCGCGACAATCTTCCCCATGACCACCTGGACCATCGCACCCGAAGACGTCGACTCCGCCGACGCGGCCGCCCTGTGGGCCGCGTACTACACCGAGGTCAGCGACCGCTGGTTCGAGCGCGAGTACGGGCCGGGGCACTCGACGCCCGCCGACGAACTGGAGCGCGAGATCGCCGCAGAGACCGGCGCCGACCTCGCGCCGCCGAACGGCGCCCTGCTCATCGCCCGGTACGACGGCGAGGCGGCCGGGTGCGCCGGGGTGCGGCTGATCGACGTACGGACGGCCGAGCTCAAGCGGGTGTTCGTCCGCAAGGAGATGCGAGGCAAGGGCGCGGGCCGGGTCCTGATACCGGCCGTCGAGGACGTGGCCCGGGCCCTCGGCGCGGAGCGCGCGGTGCTGGACACCCGGCTCGACCTGATCGAGGCGCGCACCCTGTACAGCCGGCACGGGTACCGCGAGATCCCCGCGTACAACGACGGCGAGGACAACCCGTACGCCGAGATCTGGTACGGCAAGGACCTGTAAGCGTCCACGCCCGACACCGCACCGCCCCGCACCGCCCCCACAGAGCTCCCTCAGCCATGCAGGGCGTGGTCCCCCGGTGGGCCGTCGTGGGGGCCCTCCTCGTCCGAGCCGTTCAGCTCGGCGCTCAGCTCCTCGACCAGCTTGACCAGGTCGGTGGGGCGGCCGGGCCCCCACCAGTCGCCGAGCAGTTCGGCGAGTGACTCCTCGCGGGCCTTGCCCAGCTTCCTGGCCGCCTCCCGCCCTTGGTCGGTCAGGAACAGCTCAACGCCCCGACGTTCGGCGAGGTGCCGCTCCTCCACCTGACGGGCCGCGGCCGTCACGACCCCCAGCGGCACGGTGGTGTCCTCGGCCAGCTTGCCCGGCTCCAGCGAGCCGTCCCGGTCCATCCGCAGCACCATCCAACTGGCCGCGGGCAGCAGGTCGTAGCCCGCCTTCGCGCCGGTCTTCACATAGACGTCGCGGCGGCCCTCACGGGTGCCGAGGACTGACAGGGCGCGCAGCACCTCGTCCCGCGACGACCGTTCGACGGGGTTGCTGGCCAGCGTCTCGCTCAGATCCGGCGCGGTGACGGCGGTCCGCAGCTTGTCCTCGCGCAGCAGCCAGGCCAGCACGAACGCGATCAGGACGACCGGGGCCGCGTACAGGAAGACGTCGGTGATCGCCGTCGCGTACGCGTGCACGGCGGGGGGCTGTAGCGCGGGCGGCAGCTCGGCGATGGCCTGCGGGTCCGCCTCCAGCGTCGGTACGGTCGTCGGCGGCAGGTCCTGGCCAGCGAAGGCGGCGCGCAGCTTGTCGTCGAGCCGGTTGGTGAAGATGGTGCCGAAGATCGCGACGCCGAACGAGGCACCGATGGACCGGAAGAACGTCGCCCCTGATGTGGCCACACCCAGGTCCTCGTACGGGACCGCGTTCTGCACGACGAGCACCAGCACCTGCATGACCAGCCCGAGCCCGAGGCCGAAGACGAAGAAGAAGGCGCTGATCGCGAGGTCGGAGCTGTCCTCGGTCATCTGGTGAAGCAGCACCAGGCCCACCGCCGTGACCGCGGTGCCGGTGATGGGGAACACCTTCCAACGGCCGGTACGACTGACGACCTGGCCGGACCCGACCGACGACAGCAGCATGCCGAGCACCATCGGCAGCATGTGCACACCCGACATGGTCGGCGAGACACCCTGCACGACCTGGAGGAACGTCGGCAGATAGGTCATCGCGCCGAACATCGCGAAGCCGACGATGAAGCTGATCACCGCAGCGAGCACGAAAGTACGGATACGGAACAGCTTCAGCGGCAGAACCGGCTCGGCCGCCCGCCGCTCGACGGCGACGAAGACGACCAGCAGTACCGCCCCCAGCGCCGCCAGCCCGACGATCTGCGCCGAGCCCCAGCCCCAGGTGCTCCCGCCGAGCGAGGCGACCAGCACCAGACAGGTGGCCACCGAGGCGATCAGGAAGGTGCCGAGGTAGTCGATGGTGTGCTTGGACGGGCGAGCCGGGATGTGCAGCACCGCGGCGATCACAGCGAGGGCGATCACGCCGATCGGCAGGTTGATGTAGAAGACCCAGCGCCAGCTCAGATGGTCCACGAAGAGCCCGCCGAGCAGCGGCCCCAGCACGCTCGACGCGCCGAAGACGGCGCCGAAGAGCCCCTGGTACTTACCGCGTTCGCGCGGCGGGACGATATCGCCGACGATGGCCATCGACAACACCATCAGACCGCCGCCGCCCAGGCCCTGTAGCGCGCGGAACCCGATGAGCTGCGGCATGTTCTGCGCGACGCCGCAGAGCGCCGAGCCGATCAGGAAGATCACGATCGCGATCTGGAAGAGCTTCTTGCGGCCGTACTGGTCACCCAGCTTGCCCCACAGTGGCGTCGCGGCGGTCGAGGCCAGCAGATACGCCGTGACCACCCAGGACAGGTGCTGCATCCCGCCGAGTTCGCTGACGATCGTCGGCAGGGCGGTCGACACGATGGTCTGGTCGAGCGCCGCGAGCAGCATGCCGAGCAGCAGCGCACCGATCGACACCAGGACGGTGCGCCGTGGGTGTTCCGTCTCCGGCGCGGCCGCCTGGTCGCTCGCTTCCTGGGCCATCGACGCCTCCCTGAGGCCTCCGCGGACCCGCCTGGGTACGCGCTGGGTCCTCTTCCACCTTCCATCCTGGGCGGTGTGCCCGCTTATGGCCTGTCGAGTACCGCCGGGCACGTGCCCGTTGGGGGAGGCGCTGTGGACCGCCGCGTTCCGGTCTGGATAATCGCTGGGAACTCAAGGGAGGGACCCGGACAGTGAGCGGACGACAGTGTCCCGATTGCGGTACGCCCAGCGGTACGGGGCAGTCACCGGCCTGCGCCTGTACGGGTCTCGCCGAGGGGGCCATACCCCCGGCCGGGAACCCTCCGGCCGATGACCCCGCGGGCTACGACCCGCTGCGGATACGCCCGTACGTGAAGCTGCCCGAGCCCTCGGAGCCGCCGCCCCCGGACTCCGGGGCTGGTCCGTACGTGGCCGGGGGCGTGGTGGGCCCGGACGGGGTCGTGGACCATGGCGGCCCGGCACCGGGGCCCGGCGCCGACTCCGGCGTCCCTGAGAGGCCGGAAGCGGGCGGCGCCGACGGGCAGGGGGATGGCGACCCGTACGGGCCGGACGTCACCGCGGCATACGAGCTCGGGGAGGCCGGGGACGCTGGGGAGACGCATGGGCGCGGGCGGCGGCCGGGTGCGCGCGGGCGGCGTACCGGGCTGCTCGCGGTCGCCGGTGGCGTCGTCGCCGTACTGGCGGTCACCGGGGTGGCGAGCGGTCTGTTCTCCTCGGACTCCGAGGAGAACGCATCGGACCGGGTCCGGCCCGACCAGGCGAGCAGCGCCGCGGTGACGCTTGCCCCGAGCGGGCCACCCGCGACCGACTCGGCGTCGGCGTCGGCGTCCGCTTCCGCGTCCGCTTCGGCTTCGGCGACCGAGTCCGTGGCGGCTTCCGGGTCGGCGGACGCGACGTCGGAGCCGTCCGCGTCCTCGTCGACGGACGCCGACGAGGACGCGGCGCCCTCCGCCTCCGCCTCCTCTGCGCTGCCCGTGGGCAATGCCTCGCCCAAGGCCTCCACCACCGCTTCGGACACCCCCGACCAGGATCAGGACCAGGAGCCGACCGTGCTGCGTCGCGGTGACAGGGGCCCCGAGGTCGAGGAGTTGCAGCGGCGGCTGCGTCAGGTGGCGCTGTACCTCGACCGGCCGCACGGCAACTTCCACCAGCCCACCGAGGACGCGGTACGCACGTACCAGCTCACCCGCCAGATCAAGGGCGACCCCGGGGGCGTCTACGGCCCGGCCACCCGCGCCGCGCTGGAGGGCGAGACCGAGGAGTGAGGGGGAGGGAGGCAGGGGCGGGCGTAGGGGGAGCCCCTGCCTCCCTGTCGAGGGGGCGGAACACGAGGTCAGGCGCGCGCTCAGGGCGCGTTCAAGCGGGCGCTCAAACGGGCGCTCAGGTCGCTTTCAGGCGCGTGTGACGCGGAGTTCCTTGATGCCGTTCAGCCAGGACGCGCGCAGACGGCGCGGGTCGGCGGAGGTCAGCCGCAGGTCAGGCAGTGCGTCCGCGAGCGCGTCGAAGATCAGGTCGATCTCCTTGATGGCCAGCGACTTGCCCAGGCAGAAGTGCGGCCCGCCGCCACCGAAGCCGAGGTGCGGGTTCGGGTCGCGGGTGATGTCGAAGGTCTCGGGGGAGTCGAAGACGGCGGTGTCGTTGTTGGCGGACGAGTAGAACAGCCCGACCCGGTCGCCCTTCCTGACCCGTACGCCGCCTATCTCGGTGTCCTCGGTGGCGGTCCGCTGGAAGGCGGTCACCGGGGTCGCCCAGCGCACGATCTCCTCGGCGGCGGTCGCCGGCCGCTCCCGCTTGTAGAGCTCCCACTGGTCGGGGTGGGTCAGGAACGCGTGCATGCCATGGCTGATGGCGTTACGGGTGGTCTCGTTCCCCGCGACCGCGAGGAGCAGGACGAAGAACCCGAACTCGTCCGACGACAGGTTCCCTTCGCCCTCTGCGGCGACCAACTGGCTGACGATGTCCTTGGCCGGGCACTTCTTGCGGTCGGCGGCCATGTTCATGGCGTACCCGATGAGCTCCATGGCCGCGTTGGCGCCGACCTCTTCGGTGATCGCGTACTCCGGGTCGTCGTACGCGACCATCTTGTTCGACCAGTCGAAGATCCGGGCCCGGTCCTCCTGCGGGACGCCGATCAACTCGGCGATGGCCTGGAGGGGCAGCTCTACCGCGATCTGGGTGACGAAGTCGAAGTCGCCGTCCGGCCCAGCGGCCTGTGTCGCCTCCTCGACGATCCGCGCGGCCCGCGCGCGCAGGGCGGCCTCCAGGTTGCGGATGGCGCGCGGGGTGAAGCCGCGTTGCACGATCTGCCGGACCCGGGTGTGCTCGGGAGGGTCCATGTTCAGCATGATCAGCCGCTGGGCGTCGATCTGTTCGCGGCCGATGTGCTCGTTGAAGCGAATGACGGCGGTGTTGGTGGTGGAGGAGAAGAGCTCCGGGTGCGTGGAGACGTACTTGACGTCCTCGTGCCGGGTGACGGCCCAGTACCCTTCGTCGTCGAATCCGGTGACGCCTCGCCGCTGCGGGCACCACCACACCGGGGCGGTCTTCCGCAGCTCCGCGAACTCGGGGTGGGGTACGCGGGTTTGGAGCAGATCGGGGTCGGTGGCGTCGAACCCTTCGGGCAGCGCGGGGCAGGACATGGGCAACTCCAGTGTCTGACGGCCCATCAGAAGTTGCCCGCAAGGTAGTAACGGGTTCTACAACTGGCAAGGGCCGCGGCGGCATCTGTTGCGCAGGTCGTGCGTGCAAGACCCTTGCGGCGACCGGCGGGCACCCGAGAAACTGCCAGGAGAACTAGAACGCGTACTAGTTACTGACGGCTCGGCTCGTTCAAAGGGGAGTTGTGGTGGCTGCGGAACCCGTCATCGTGGAAGCTGTACGCACCCCCATCGGCAAGCGGGGTGGCGCACTCGCCAACCTCCATCCGGCCTACCTCCTCGGCGAGACGTACCGCGAGCTCCTGGCCCGTACCGCCATCCACGCCGACTGCGTCGAGCAGATCGTCGGCGGTACGGTCACGCACGCGGGCGAGCAGTCCATGAACCCCGCGCGCAACGCGTGGCTCGCCATGGGCCTTCCGTACGAGACCGCCGCGACCACCGTCGACTGCCAGTGCGGATCGTCCCAGCAGGCCAGCCACATGGTGGCCAACATGGTGGCGGGCGGAGTGATCGACATCGGGATCAGTTGCGGCGTGGAGGCCATGTCCCGGGTACCGCTGGGCAGCGGCTCGAAGCACGGCCCCGGCAAACCCTTCCCCGACGAGTGGAACGTCGACCTCCCCAACCAGTTCGAGGCCGCCGAACGTATCGCCCGCCGCCGCGGCCTCACCCGCGAGAACGTCGACTCGCTGGGCCTGATCTCCCAGGAGCGCGCCGCGACAGCCTGGGCCGAGGAGCGCTTCAAGCGCGAGACCTTCGCCGTCCAGGTGCCCACCACGGAGGAGGAGCAGCGCGCGGGCCAGGGCATGTGGCGCCTGGTCGACCACGACGAGGGCCTGCGCGACACCTCGATGGAGGCGTTGGCGGGCCTGAAGCCGGTCATGCCCACCGCGGTCCACACCGCGGGCAACTCCTCCCAGATCTCGGACGGCGCGGCGGCCATCATGTGGGCCTCCAAGCGCATGGCCCGCGCCCTCAAGCTGAAGCCCCGCGCCCGCATCGTCGCCCAGGCCCTGGTCGGCGCGGACCCGCACTACCACCTGGACGGTCCGATCGACGCGACCCGAGCGGTGCTCGGCAAGGCCGGAATGTCGCTGAAGGACATCGACCTGGTCGAGATCAACGAGGCCTTCGCGTCGGTCGTCCTGAGCTGGGCCCAGGTCTTCGACCAGGACCTGGCGAAGGTGAACGTGAACGGCGGCGGCATCGCCCTCGGCCACCCGGTAGGCGCGACGGGCGCCCGCCTCATCACCACGGCGCTGCACGAACTGGAGCGCAGAGACAAGGAGTTCGCGCTCATCACGATGTGCGCGGGCGGCGCGCTCGCGACGGGGACGATCATTCAGCGGTTGTAGGCGGCGTTGGCTGCGGTGAGCGCGGCGGCCGTGGCAAGCGCGGGCTTGTCAGTGGCGCGTCGCGTGGGCGCGGGCGTGGGTGACGAAGGTCGCCCAGGCGTGCTTGGTGATGGCCAGGTGCCCGATGGTGGTGTCTTTGGAGTCGCGGACGCCGACGGTTGTGCCGAGGTTGGCGACCTCGACGCAGACGCCGCTGTCGTCCCCGCTGTAGGACGACTTGAACCAGTCGGCTGCGGCTGCGCTGTGCTCGTGTTTCATGTCAGACCTCTCCTGACAGGCGCTTCATGATGGTTGGGGTCTCGTCAGGCCCGAGGGCGTTCGCCCGGAGCTCGTCGAACCTGCGGTTGAACAGCCATACGTCGGCCTCTTTGTCGATGACCGCTGAGGCGCCCCATGCGGTGTCGGACTCCACCACGGTGGGCAGTGGCTTCTCCATCTCCATGACGAGGAAGTTGTGGCTCGTCTTGTAGCCGGTAGACCTCCTTGGCAGGACCTGGATTCGCACGTTGTCCCGGCGGCTCATCTCCGCGAGGTACTCGTACTGCTCCCGCATCACGTCGGCCGAGCCGATGACTCGCAGCAGCATCGCCTCATCCATGACACACCACAACTGCGTGGGGTTGTCCTCGCGCGTGATGATCTCCTTGCGGGCAGTGCGCAGCCGGATGGCGTGCTCCACGAACGCGGTGGTCCGCTCGTCCACCGGCTTGGCCGTCTCGAACATCGCCCGCATGTAGCCCTCGGCCTGGAGCAGCCCGAACACCACGGTCGGCTGCCACGCGCGAATGTACGTTGCGGAACCCTCCAGGCCCAGGAAGCTGGGCATGCCGGACGGCATGATGTTGCGGTAGGGAGCCCACCACTCACGGCTCAACGAGTTGCGGTGCAGGTCGAGTATGAACTCGACGTCGCTCTCGTCCGCTACTCCGTAGCGGTTGAGTAGCCACTGCACGTCGGAGGACTTGGACATCCCGGACATGCCCTTCTCGACCTTCGAGAGCTGCCCTTCCGAACACCCCAGCTCCCTCGCTACCTCGGCCAGTGTGAGACCGGTGCGCTCTCGCAACCTGCGTAGCTCCAAGCCGAGCTGCACTCGTCGCACCGTTGCCCCGGCCATCGGCCCGCGTGACACCCCCGCCAGCTGGCGCGCCGAGATGGCCGACGCCCACCTCCCGAAGACCGGCGCGGCCGTCGTGTGCTTCGGCTCGCCGGAGCAGACCGAGCTCCCACACGGGCAGCCCCGCACCGCCGACTCCCTCGTCGCGACACTCGCAACGCGCGCGGGGATGCTGGTCATGCCCGAACAGGAACAAGAAGTCACACAGCACCGAATCCGCTCCTTCCTCGCAACCAGTCCGGAAACCGCCCACGGCGAGTTCACCCTCCCGATGCTGACCGCCGCACTGCGCGCCCGCCGACTGAACCGGTAGCGGGGGTGGGGGTGGGGCGGGGCTGCGTTGTGGTGGGCCAGTACTGGAGGGTTGCCGGTGGCCGCCCGGTTCGTCGGATGGTGGCGGGTCCGGGCCGGGTGTAAAGGGCGCTCCCTTTGGTCGCGTCGGCTTCGCCGATTGCGCTTCGCTTCACCCTTGACACCCGTCCCGGACCCGCGAGGGCGAGGTACACCGGGCGGCCCAAAAGCGGGGCAGCGGGAGGGGTGGGGGAGGGGCGGGTGTTTGCGTGCCGGGTGCGGATTGGTTG
>NZ_WHOM01000038.1 GCF_009739465.1 Streptomyces apocyni | reverse complement strand
TTGGTGGGCTGGGTGGATCTCGTAGTTGTCCGGGCAGGACGCCCGTATGGTGCGGCGACACGAGCTCACGGACGCGCAGTGGCGGAAGATCGAACCTCTCCTGCCCGGTAACGGCAAGCCGGGCGGGCAGTGGGCGGATCACCGCAAGGTGATCAACGGGGTGTTGTTCCGGGCCCGGACCGGGGTGCCCTGGCCTGACCTGCCAGAACGGTACGGCCCCTGGCAGACCGTCTATGAGCGTCATCGTCGCTGGTCGGCCGACGGCACCTGGAAGGCTGTCCTGCGCGAGTTACAGATCGAGGCGGACGCCGCAGACCCGGACGGGGCGCTTGCCCGCAAGGCGGACCGGCGGGAATGGGCCGTGAACATCGACTCGACGTCCTGCCGGGCGCATCAGCACGCGGCCGGGGCGCCTCGCAAGCCCCCGGCCGACTACCCGCAAAAGGGGGCGGGACCCGTGAGGAAGCGGATGGGCGCGAGGCGTTGGGGCGCTCACGGGGCGGGCTGACCAGCAAGGTTCATCTGCTGTCCGACGACCGGGCCCGCCCGCTGCACTGGCTGACCTCGCCCGGTCAGCGAGGTGACAGCCCGATGTTCGCCCCGGTGCTGGACGGCTTGCGCATCCGGCGCCGCGGCACGGGCCGACCACGCAGCCGACCGGACCGGGTGCGCGGCGACAAGGCGTACTCCAGCCGGGACAACCGCGCCTACCTGCGGCGGCGCGGGATCAAGGCCACCATCGCTCAGCCCGATGACCAGCGGGCCCACCGCAAGCACCGGGGACAGGCCGGTGGCCGGCCCCCGGCCTTCGACAAAGCCCAGTACCGCCGTCGCAACGCGGTCGAGCGGTGCGTGAACAAGTGGAAGCAGTTCCGCGCGGTGGCCACCCGCTACGACAAACGCGACTACATCTTCAACGGCACCCTGACCGTCACCGCCATCGTCATCTGGCTCCGCGACACCGTCCAAGAGCCACCAGAAGCCCCCTAGCACCGCACGCGCAGGCGCCGGACGCCGCGATGTGGCTGCGTACGGCCGTCATCGAGGACCCCGCCCAGTTGCTGCGGATGGACTTCGCCGCCCTGGGCGACGGCGACCACACCAGCTTCGATGACGCGCTCGGCGGAGCGCCGCACACGGGCGCACCGCTCGCCCTCGTGTGCACCAACGGCAAACGCGACCGCTGCTGCGCCCTGCTGGGCCGCCCGCTCGCCGCCGAGCTCGCCGCCTCCGGAACCCCTGGGGCCTGGGAGGTCACCCATCTCGGCGGCCACCGCTTCTCGCCCACGCTGCTGGTGCTGCCGTACGGATACGCGTACGGCAGGATCGGCGCGCACGCGGTCAAGGACGTCCTCGCGGCCGTGGCCGAGGGCCGGATCGTGACCGGCCAGTGCCGGGGCAGCTCCGCGTGGGAGCGCCCCGGCCAGGCCGCCGAACTCGCGGTGCGCACCTCGACGGGCGAGGACCGCGCGGGCGTGCTCACCGTCGCGGCCGTCGACGGAGTCGCTCCACGCTGGGAGGTGACGGTCACGCACGCCGACGGCCGCCACTGGCGCGTCACGGTGGCCCAGGGCGCGTCGCTGCCACCACGCCCCGAGAGCTGCGGCTCCGCGCTCGCGTCACCGGCCCGGATGGACGTCGTAGCCGTACGCGCCGACGAGGCCCGTCCGGGCAGCCCGCGCTAAGCAGCCCACGCTAAGCGGCCCCCGCGCCCGTCAGCGAGCGGACCTCCGTCTCCGCGTGCTTGGCCCGGTCCGCGGGCTCCGGCGAGGTGACCGTACCGAGCCAGCCGGCCAGGAAGCCGAGCGGGATGGAGACCAGACCAGGGTTCTGCAGCGGGAAGAGGTGGAAGTCGACGCCGGGGAAGATCGACTCCGGACTGCCTGAGACGACCGGCGAGAGCACGACCAGCAGTACCGCCGGGACCAGCCCTCCGTAGACCGACCACACGGCGCCGCGGGTAGTGAAGTTTCGCCAGAACAGCGAGTAGAGCAGCACCGGCAGATTGGACGAGGCGGCGACCGCGAAGGCGAGGCCCACCAGGAAGGCGACGTTCAGGTCGCGGGCGAGCAGCCCGAGGACGATGGCGACGACACCGATGCCGACCGCCGCGAGCCGGGCCACGGCTACCTCACTGTGCGGCTTGGCGTGCTTGCGTTTGAGCGAGGCGTACAGATCATGGGCCACGGACGCCGAGGAGGCGAGCGTGATGCCCGCGACGACGGCCAGGATCGTGGCGAAGGCGATCGCGGCGACGATCGCGAACAGAACCGTTCCTCCGGTGGAACCCGCACCGCCGCCCAGATCGAGCGAGAGCAGCGAAACCGCGGTGTTCCCTGAGGGGTTGGACTGACGCACCGCGTCGGAGCCCACGATCGCGGCCGCTCCGAAGCCGAGCACGATCGTCATCAGGTAGAAGCTGCCAATGAGCCCGATGGCCCAGACGACCGAACGCCGGGCCGCCCGCGCCGTGGGCACGGTGTAGAAGCGCGACAGGATGTGCGGCAGCCCCGCCGTGCCGAGCACCAGCGCGAGTCCGAGACTGATGAAGTCAAAGCGCGCGACCAGGTCACCGCCGTACCTCAGCCCGGGGGACAGGAAGTCCTTCCCGTGGCCGCTGCGGTCGGCGGCCGTGTTCAGCAGGTGGTTGAAGTCGCCGTGGAAGCGCACGAGGACGAGCACGGTCAGGGCGATCGCCCCGCCCATCAGCAGTACGGCCTTGACGATCTGAATCCAGGTGGTGGCGCGCATCCCTCCCATCGACACATAGATGACCATCAGCGCTCCGACCCCGACCATGGTCCAGGTCTGCGCCGCCCCGCTGGTACCTCCGAGAAGCAGCGCGACCAGGCTGCCCGCCCCCACCATCTGCGCCACCAGATAGAGAACGGACACGGTGACCGAGGAAGTTCCCGCGGCGATCCGGACCGGGCGCTCGCTCATCCGCGCGGCCACCACGTCGGCGAGGGTGAACCGGCCGCAGTTGCGTACCAGTTCGGCCACCAGGAAGAGCACGACCAGCCAGGCGACCAGGAAGCCCACCGAGTAGAGCAGCCCGTCGTAGCCGAAGAGGGCGATCAGCCCGGCGATGCCCAGGAAGGACGCCGCCGACATGTAGTCACCCGCGATGGCGAAACCGTTCTCCATGGGCGAGAACAGCCGGCCACCCGCGTAGAACTCCTCGGGGGAGCCGTGCCGATGACGGCTGACCCACGTGGTGATCCCCAGCGTGACGGCCACGAAGAAGCTGAACAGCACCAGCGCCAGGGTCTGGTGGTCACCGATCGGCGCCGTCAACGGTCCGCCCCCGTGGTCCCCATGGTCCCCGCAGTCCCCGCGGCCTGGTCCCGCACCCGCTTCCTGTCGAACACGACCCACCGCAGGTCGAGCGCCGCCTCGTCCCGGCGCAGCCGGGCGTGCCGGGCATACACCCAGGTCAGCAGGAAGGTGGTGACGAACTGTCCGAGTCCGGCAAGCAGCGCGACATTCACCGCGCCCGCGACCGGCCGTGCCATCAGACCCGGGGCGGCCGTCGCGGCGACGACGTAGGCGACGTACCAGCAGAGGAAGAGCGCGACGAGCGGGACGACGAACCTCCGATACCGCCTGCGTACCTCCTGGAAGGCCGCGCTGTGCTGAACCTCCAGATAGATGTCGGCGACGCTGACGGATCGATCCTGCGGCGCCGGGTGCGCGGGTGGCGGGGCTGGTACGAGCGCACCGGTGCTGTCCCGCTCGCCCCAGCCGGAGTCCAGCGCGTCGTACCAGGGATCACCGATGTCGCTGAGATCGCCGAGCTGGATCTGCCCGGCATCGCGACGGTCGTGCTTGTCCACCGAACTCTCCTTGTCCGCGGCCTGGTTCTGCCGCGCGCCCAAGGATGGGCAGACCGGGAAGATCCCGGACTCTTCAATCCGTGGTCTTCACTCCATCAGGTGACGTACCGGTCAGGTGTCTGCCAGGTGTCTGTCAGGTGCCTGTGGTCGCCTCAGGCGTCGATCCGCGAGCGGTCCAGCGTCGCCGCGGAGCTGGTGATGAACTCCTTGCGGGGGGCGACTTCGTTCCCCATCAGCAGGTCGAAGATCTGCTCGGACGACTCCAGGTCGCTGATGTTGATCCGGCGCAGGGTGCGATACCGCGGGTCCATCGTGGTCTCCGCCAGCTGGTCGGCGTCCATCTCACCGAGACCCTTGTAGCGCTGGATGGAGTCCTTGTAGCGGACGTTCTTACGCTGGAACTCCAGCAGGGTGCTGCGCAGTTCGTTGTCCGAGTACGTGTACACGTACTTGTCCTGGCCCTTCTTGGGCTGAACGATCTCGATCCGGTGCAGCGGCGGTACGGCGGCGAAGACCCGGCCCGCCTCCACCATCGGCCGCATATAGCGCTGGAAGAGCGTCAGCAGCAGGCACCGGATGTGCGCGCCATCGACGTCGGCGTCGACCAGCAGGATGATCTTTCCGTAGCGGGCGGCGTCGAGGTCGAAGGTGCGGCCCGAGCCCGCTCCTATGACCTGGATGATCGCGCCGCACTCGACGTTCTTCAGCATGTCCGACACGGACGACTTCTGGACGTTGAGGATCTTGCCCCGGATCGGCAGCAGGGCCTGGAACTCGGAGTTCCGGGCCAGCTTGGCGGTGCCGAGCGCGGAGTCTCCCTCAACGATGAACAGCTCGCTGCGGTCCACGTCGTCGCTGCGGCAGTCGGCCAGCTTGGCGGGCAGCGAGGAGGACTCGAGGGCGGTCTTCCGGCGCTGCGCGTCCTTGTGCTGGCGGGCCGCGATGCGCGTACGGGCGGCGGCGACGGCCTTCTCCATCACCGCGCGGGCCTGGGCCTTGGCGTCCCGCTTGGTGGAGGTCAGGAAGGCCTTGAGCTCCTTGGCGACCACACCGGCGACGATGCGGTTGGCCGCCGACGTGCCCAGGACCTCCTTGGTCTGCCCCTCGAACTGCGGCTCCGCGAGCCGCACCGTGACCACCGCGGTCAGCCCCTCCAGGGCGTCGTCCTTGACGATGTCGTCCTCGGCGACGCGCAGCAGCTTCTGGGTGCGCAGCGCCTCGTTCATCGTCTTGGTGAGCGAGCGCTCGAAGCCGGTGACGTGGGTGCCGCCCTTGGGGGTGGCGATGATGTTGACGAAGGATCTGACCGTGGTGTCGTACCCGGTGCCCCAGCGCAGGGCGATGTCGACGGTGAGCTCGCGGGTGACCTCGGTGGGGGTCATGTGGCCGAGCTCGTCCAGGACGGGGACGGTTTCCTTGAAGGTGCCCATCCCGGAGAGGCGCTGCACATCGCAGATCGGCTTGTCCTGGGCGAGGAACTCGCAGAACTCGCTGATGCCCCCGTCGAAGCGGAAGGTCTCCTCGCTCTTGCCGCCTCCGGCCTCGGAGCCATCACCGCCCGACCGCTCGTCGCGTACGACGATGGTCAGCCCGGGGACCAGGAACGCGGTCTGGCGGGCCCGCTGGTGCAAGGTCTCCAGGGAGAGCCTGGCGTCCTTGAGGAAGATCTGGCGGTCGGCCCAGTAACGCACCCTGGTGCCGGTGCGGGTCTTGGGCACCCGCTTGCCCTTGCGCAGCCCTCCGGCCGCGTCGAAGGGAGCGTCGGCGCCCTCGCCCGCGAACGCGCCGGGGACGCCGCGACGGAAGCTGATGGAGTGGGTGGCGCTGTTCCGGTCCACCTCGACGTCCAGGCGGGCCGAGAGGGCGTTGACCACGGAGGCGCCCACGCCGTGCAGACCGCCGGACGCGGCGTACGAACCGCCGCCGAACTTGCCGCCCGCGTGCAGCTTGGTCATGACGACCTCGATGCCGGACAGGCCCGTCTTGGGCTCGACGTCGACCGGGATGCCCCGGCCGTTGTCCCGGACCTCCACGGAGTTGTCGTCGTGCAGGATCACCTCGATGTGATCGCAGTAGCCGCCCAGGGCTTCATCGACGGAGTTGTCGATGATTTCCCAGAGGCAGTGCATCAGGCCACGGCTGTCCGTCGACCCGATGTACATACCCGGACGCTTACGGACCGCTTCGAGCCCCTCGAGGACGAGGAGGTGCCGCGCGGTGTAGTTGGAACCATCCCGGTCTGCTCCGGTCAGCAGCGCTGTGGACGGCACGGACGTCTCGGCGGTCACGCGTTTCGCTCCTCGCTGAATTTCCATTGTGGCCCTGTGAAGCGAGGGCCCGGCGTCGTTCGCCGATCAGAGGGTACCGAGGCCTGGTAGAGCCGTTGTCACGCCACCCACGTATGAGTTCAGCCTAGCTCAGACTCGTACGCGCGTTCGATCCCTCAAAGGGGTGATGCACATATCACGTTCCCAACCAGGCATGAACCATTTAGGCTCCGGGCACGTCCTCATGAACGACCAGCCGCACCTGGCTGGTGAGGACCGAGCAATACCGACCCCCGGACCCGACCAGCAACTCGACAGACCACGCGAAAACCGTAAGTGACCTGATACGGCACATTCGCCGCCAACCGGTAACAGACAACCCCTCGGGAAGAAGTTTCGAGGAAAAGCCACGAGCGGGAACGTTTTCGGCCTGGTTGGATGTTGACCCTGGTACGACAGCTCGTCGAGCTAGAGAAGAGGCGACGTGACTACTGTTCTGACCCCCGCGAGCCCGCTGACGGCCGCTGACCGCTGCGACCGCTGCGGCGCCCAGGCCTACCTGCGCGTCGTACTGACAAGCGGCGGCGAACTGCTCTTCTGCGCCCACCACGGTCGCAAGTTCGAGCCGGAACTCAAGAAGATCGCCGCTGAGATACAGGACGAGACGGAGCGGTTGACCGCCGTACCGGCAAACGAAGAGGAACGCTGACACTTCGCACGACGACGAGCCAGCGCCGACCCCGGGTCGGCAGACCGGGCGGCCCCCCTGCACCCACCAGGGACGGCCGCTCGTTCTCGTACCCGTCAGCCGTTACCGTCACCGTTACCCGTCAGCCCGCCTGAGGCTCCTGGGGAGCCTGGGCGGGACGACGGCCAGCCCACAACTCCGTCTCCCTCTCCACCCCCGTCCGGCGCGTGCCTGAGGAAGCTGGAGACACGCGTGTAGACACCTGGGCTGCCCGGCAGCCCACACCCCGCGCCCCACGACACGAGACCGACCAGTCGGCCCCGCGCGACCAGCGGGCCGCCACTGTCGCCCTGGCAGGCGTCCCGGCCACCCTCGGGTTCCCCGGCGCACAGCATGGCCCCCGCGCGGTAGGTCCCCGCCGGACCGCCCGGGTAGGCCTTCTCGCACGCCCCGTCTGGCAACACCGACACCCGCGCGGCACGCAGCGTGTCCGCGTAGTCACCGGCACCGGTCGTATCGCCCCAGCCGTACACGTCCGCCTCGGTCCCTGGCTCGTACGCCGCGTCACCGGGACGCGCCATCGGGAGGATGTGGGACGCGGGCACTTTCGCCGCCAGCCGCAGTACGGCCACATCGCCGACGCTCGTGTACGGGTCGTACGCGGGACTGATCCGCACACCGCGTACCGGCACCTCCAGCCCGTCCCTGGTCCGCAGGTCCTCCCGGCCCACGATCACTCGAAGATCACGCATGGCCCCCAAGGGCACCCCCAGCACCTCGCGGCGCAGACAGTGGGCGGCCGTGAGCACGGTCGAAGGCCCGACCACCACGCCGCCGCAGAACTGCCCGGAGCGCGTACCGCCGAACCGGTCACGACTGGACAGCGCGACCACCCACGGCGCCTCAGCCACGCGGACCGGAAAGCCACCCACGATCACTCCGTCAGCGACTGCGGCACCCGACCCCACCAGCGGCAGCACGGCAGCGCCTACCACCAGGGCAAGCCCCGCCCGCAATGACCCGACGACGCGACGGCGACGCATGCGATCTCCTCACTCTGGGTGGCACTGACGCACTCAGCGTTATCCAGTAGGCGGGATCGCGCACCCAGAGCCGGGCAGCGGGACCCGGACACGCCGAAGGGCCCGGAGTCCCTGTGGGAGACTCCAGGCCCTTCGGCGTACTGACCGGTTCTGTTGTCCTAGTCGAGGTAGTCGCGCAGAACCTGGGACCGCGACGGGTGACGCAGCTTCGACATGGTCTTCGACTCGATCTGGCGGATGCGCTCACGCGTCACGCCGTAGACCTTGCCGATCTCGTCGAGGGTCTTCGGCTGACCGTCGGTGAGACCGAAGCGCATCGAGACCACGCCCGCCTCGCGCTCGGACAGGGTGTCCAGCACCGAGTGCAGCTGCTCCTGCAGCAGCGTGAAGCTCACCGCGTCGGCCGGTACGACCGCCTCGGAGTCCTCGATGAGGTCACCGAACTCGCTGTCGCCGTCCTCACCCAGGGGGGTGTGCAGGGAGATCGGCTCGCGGCCGTACTTCTGGACCTCGATGACCTTCTCCGGGGTCATGTCGAGTTCCTTGGCCAGCTCCTCCGGGGTGGGCTCGCGGCCCAGGTCCTGGAGCATCTGGCGCTGGACGCGCGCCAGCTTGTTGATGACCTCGACCATGTGCACCGGGATACGGATGGTGCGGGCCTGGTCGGCCATCGCGCGGGTGATCGCCTGCCGAATCCACCAGGTGGCGTACGTGGAGAACTTGTAGCCCTTGGTGTAGTCGAACTTCTCGACGGCGCGGATCAGACCGAGGTTGCCCTCCTGGATCAGGTCCAGGAAGAGCATGCCGCGGCCCGTGTAGCGCTTGGCGAGCGAGACGACCAGGCGGAGGTTGGCCTCCAGGAGGTGGTTCTTCGCCCGGCGGCCGTCTTCGGCGATGATCTCCAGCTCGCGCTTGAGCTTCGGAGCCAGCTTGTCGGCGTTCGCCAGCTTGTCCTCGGCGAACAGGCCCGCCTCGATGCGCTTGGCGAGCTCGACCTCCTGCTCAGCGTTGAGCAGGGGGACCTTGCCGATCTGCTTGAGGTAGTCCTTGACCGGGTCGGCGGTGGCACCAGCGACGGCGACCTGCTGCGCGGGCGCGTCATCCTCGTCATCGTCGGAGATGACGAAGCCCTTGGCCTCGCCGCCCGTGGTCTCTTCCTCTTCCTCGCCTGCCTTCGCGGCGGGGGTCTCCTCGGCGGGCTCGTCGCCGAGAACCTCGTCCTTGCCCGCCTTCTTCGCCGTCGCCTTCTTGGCGGCGGTCTTCTTCGCGGCGGTCTTCTTGACTGCCGTCTTCTTGGCGGCGGCCTTCTTCGCGGGTGCGGCCACGGCGTCCTCGCTCGCGGCCGGGGCGGCGGACGCCTCGGCAGCCGCGCTGGCGGTGGCCTTCTTCGCCGTCGCGGTCTTGGCCGCGACGGTCTTGGTAGCGGTGCGCTTGGCGGGACTCTTCGCTGCGACGCTCTTGCGGGGGCGCTTCGGCGACTCCGCGGCACTGACCATCAGCGTCACACCCTCTTCCTCGAGGATCTGGTTGAGGCTGCGCAGAACGTTCTTCCACTGAGTGGCCGGAATCTGGTCAGCTTCGAAGGCCCGACGCACGTCATCGCCGGCGATCTGCCCCTCAGCCTTTCCCCGCTCGATGAGCGCCATCACAGACTCGGACTCGGCGATCTCCGGCGGGAGCGTACGGGATGTGCTGGCCGACACGAACAACCTCTCGGAACGATGGTAAACGGGTCCGGCCCCGTCCACTATGGAACCGGAGCCGACGACCGCCGACTGATGATGGGCCGACGGCACGGCGGGTGTCGGAGCTAGCACAGCGCCGAAAGCGGCCGCTGTATTCCCTCCTCGACTGTCACCTCTTAGGTCATCGCGCTACCCGGAAGAGCGTTACGCCCAATCTGCGTGGCCCGAGTCACACCCCGTAGCCACTGATAACCGACAGGAGCGGACATTCACCCACAAGTGGCGGCGTGTGGAGAACCGAGTCGCCGGGCCCAGGCTGGGCCCGGCGACTCGCCGCACGGGAAATTCGCGCCGCCGCACGGGGGCCGCACGTACCGCGGGGGGTCAGTGCTCGCGGGGCGCGGGAACCACGCGCTCCACATCCGGGTGGACGGTGAGCAGCTGGCGCATCGCGGCCTCGGCCCCCGCCCCGTCGTTCGCGGCGAGGCAGTCGACCAGCCGCGAGTGGTGGGCGAGCCCGGACTCGCTGGGACGGTCACAGCCGGTGGTCGGGCCGCCGGAGACGTGCAGCGCGGCCGAGACGATGCCGGACAGGTGCTCGAGCATGCGATTGCCGGCGACCTGGATCAGGAGCGAGTGGAACTCGGCGTCCGCACGCGCGAACGTGATCGCGTCCCCCTGGCCCAGCGCGTGGCCCATGATCTCGACCATGTCACCGAGGCGCTGCTGTACGTCGTCGCGGCCGTGCCCGGCGGCCAGGCGGGCGGCGAGCGGCTCGATGGTCCAGCGCAGCTCGCTCAGCTCGCGGCGCTGGTTGTCGCGCTGCGGCCCGAAGGCGCGCCACTCGATGATGTCCGGGTCCAGCAGATTCCAGTCGCTTACGGGACGTACCCGCGTACCGACGTTGGGGCGGGCGCTGACCAGCCCCTTGGCCTCCAGGACGCGGAGGGACTCGCGCACGACGGTGCGGGACACCTCGAAGCGCTGGCCGATCTCCTCGGGGACGAGCGGGCGGTCGGCGCCCAGGTCTCCGGAGACGATCATCTGACCGAGTTGCTGGACGAGTTGGCCGTGCAGCCCGCGGCCACGGCTGCCCGCCGTGCGTCGGCTGGCACGGCCTAGTTCCTGGTCGGGGCCGTCCCAGGCGGGGGCACCGACGCGGCCGGCGTTCGGGGCCTCGGCGTAGGGGTAGCGATCGAGTTCGCCCGGACCTGCGAGGCCGGTGTCAGCGGAGCGGGCGGCGGTCATCATGGTGTGCGCAAGGGTACTCACGGAACCTTTGTCGGCTCTGCCTTCAACCCCCTTGAGGTCTTTGGTGAAAAGCACACGAAAGGGTGATCGCTTACCCTGCCACAATTGACGCCTAATCGGACGTAAGTGGGCGCTCTCCGGGCGGTTGTTCGCAGTTACGGGTGAACGGCGGCACTGTATGCCTCAGCGGAGCCTGGTCCGCAGCGTGGTGAGCAGGTAGGCACACAGCAGTACGGTCAGACTCAGCAGTAGCGCGCCGCCCACGGGCTGGGCGATCACCCGCAGGGCTCCGGCGATGTACCGCTCGCTCCCGAACGGCCACTGGGACAGGGCGAGATCGCGGAGCCGGCCGGGGAGACCGGCGGCGCTGCGCGCTGACGGCCCTTCGAACGCCTTCTGTACCAGAGGTACGAGAACGACCGGTACGGCGAGCAGCGCGGCCAACCCCGCGGCCGTGGACCGGAAGACGCCCGCGGCCAGCAGCCCCGCCCAGGCGCAGCCGACCACGAGGGCGAGCCAACTGACGGTGAGCAGTGGCCAGTCGGCGGGAACCCGGCTCAGCTCCGACCCGTACACAAGGTGCAGTGCCCCACCGGCACAGACGACGGTGGCCAGCGCGATCAGCAGCCCGGTGGCCGCGGAGACGGCGAGTTTGGCCAGCAGGAGGCCGAGGCGGCGGGGCACGGCGGCGCGGTACACGGCCAGCGCGGGGTGGCGGAACTCGTCGCCGAAGGCGAGGGCGCCGAGCAGCCCGGCGCCCATGGCCGCTGGGGGCAGCGGGAGTTCGTGCGGCCAGGCGGCGAGGAGGCGGGGTTGGGGGGTGTGACCGGCTCGCGCGAGGGCCACGGCCATGAGCGTGGAGACGGTGAGCACGAGCAGCGTGACGAGCCAGCCGGTGCTGACTCCAGTGGCCCGGCGCACCTCGTAGCGCAGCGGGTTCAGCGGGGTGCGGGCGGGACGGACGGTGATCGGGGGCGGCAGCGGTGACAGCGGGGCCTGGCTGCCTCGTCCTCTCGCCTCGCGCCGTCTGGCTCCTTGGGCGGCGGCTTCGGGCTTCGGGGTGGCGGCCGCTGCCCGCTCGGAGGGCTCCGGCGGGGGCGGCGGGCCGCAGTCGCCGACTTCGTCTGCGAGTTGGTGGATCAGGACCCCGTGCCTGAAGGCGGTCTCGCCCACGTCCGCGCAGTGGCTGCCGTACACCGACAGCCGGTTGCCGTCCTCGCGGACGATCTCGACGGAGCGCTGGGTGACCCGGGCCTCCTTGGCGAGCAGGGCGCCGAGCCGTGCGGCGTACGGGGATCTCACCGCGACACGGGGGCGGAGCCGGGTGCGGGCGAACGCGTCCGCCTCCTGGTCGGCGACGACTTTGCCCTGGTCGAGTGTCACGACGCGGTCGGCGCCGCGGGCCGCCTCCCTGGGGTCGGCGGTACTGAAAAGGACGGTTCCGCCCTGGTCGGCGTGGGCCCGGAGAGCTCCGTGCAGCCAAGCGCTCTCGCGGGCACAGAGGCCGTCGGACGGCTTGTCGAGTACGAGGGTGTGCGGGTCGGCGAGTACGGCGCAGGCCAGGCCGAGGCGGCGGTCCATGCCGCGTGAGAGGGTGCCCAGGCGTTGGTCGCGGAGGCTGACGAGGCCGACGGACTCGAGCACGTCGTCGGCGCGGGAGAGGGGCACCCCGGTGGCCGCGCACAGCATCCGCAGGTGGCCGCGGACCGTACGCCCGGGATGTCCTGGCACGTCGCCGACCAGGACACCGACCTCGCGTGACGGGCGCGCGATGCGGTGCAGTGGGCGGCCTCTGAAGTAGGTGACGCCACGGCCCGCCTGGAGTTCGAGCATCAGTCTCAGCACGGTGGCCGTGCCGGAGTCCGCGGCTCCGAGCAGCGCCGTGACACGTCCGGGCGGCGCCTCGAAGGACACATCGTCAGCGGCGGGCGGCTGGTCCCGTCGGGCATTGCTGGTCAGTCCGATGGCCTGGATCATCGCTTCTCTCGCGGGAGGGGTGACCGCTCGGCGGCCGAGGGCCTGTCCGCCGAGTCAGGGGCGGACGAAGCCCTGGGTTACTCCAGCAAGATAACGCGATATTCGCGGCATTTCGGGCAGGTTGTAGGCCACGGGTGTGGCTCAACGGCGCCGCCCCGCCGGGGTGTCACCCAGGCCCTCAGACCTCCGGGCGCAGCATCGGCGGGTTGAGGAGGGTGGCCCCACCGGCCCGGAAAAGCTGCGCGGGTCGGCCACCCTGCCGGGTGGTGGTCCCTCCGGTGGGCACCAAAAAGCCCGGCGTGCCCGTCACCTTCCGGTGGAAGTTGCGCGGATCGAGGGCGACGGCCCACACCGCCTCGTACACCCGCCGGAGCTCTCCGACGGTGAACTCCGGCGGGCAGAAGGCCGTGGCCAGTGAGGAGTACTCGATCTTGGAGCGGGCGCGCTCCACTCCGTCCGCGAGGATCTGCGCGTGATCGAAGGCGAGCGCGCTGGCCTCCCCCTCGGGCCCCAGCAAGGTCTCCACCGGTGCCCAGCGCGCGCTGTTCGCGTCACCCCCGGCCCGCGGTGCGGGAAGGTCGGGGGCGAGCACCAGATGGGCCACGCTGACCACACGCATCCGCGGATCACGCTTGGGGTCTCCGTAGGTGGCGAGCTGCTCCAGATGCGCGCCGGTGCCCGGCGCGGGTGCCGGGGTGCCCGGGTCCTGGACGCAGAGCCCGGTCTCCTCGACCAGCTCCCGGGCCGCGGCCCCCGCCAGATCCTCGTCCGGCCGGACGAAGCCTCCGGGCAGCGCCCAACGCCCCTGGAACGGCGGCTCACCTCGACGAACCGCCAACGTACAGAGCGCGTGGCGGCGTACGGTCAGCACGACCAGATCGACAGTGACGGCAAAGGGCGGGAAGGCCGACGGGTCGTAGGGCGACATGCCGCGATCATAGTCGTCTTCCTGACGATAAACACTCCCTTCGCTCAGCACGTCACGCCCTGAAACCCTGCGCGTCCCCACCCAACTGGAGCCCGTCCACCGCCTCCTCGATCATGGCAAGGCCGAGCCTGCTGATGCGTACGGAGAACGGGCCACCCGCGACCGACAGGCCGGTGAAGCCGATCTCGCCCAGCGGGGCGCTGCTCACCGGGCACAGCGCCACCGCCTTGGCCGGGGCGTCGGGGCGGACTCCGGCCAGAGTCGTCAGGAGGTGCACGCCCGCCGCCGCGGCGGTCGCGGCGGGGCGGCAGGCAGCCGGGTGCGGCAGCGGGGCACCGTCCTCGGTCCGCTGCTCCCCCGCGTACATCTCGGGGAGCCGGTGCCCGAAGGCCTCGGCCGCGCTCAGCACACCCTTCAGCAGGGAGTTCGCCTCCTTCTCGTATCCCGCCGCGGCCAGGCCCGCGACGGCCACGGCCGTCTCATGGACCCGTACGGCGCCGCCCCGGTGGCCGAACGGGTTGTAGCCGGGCTCCCTGGCCCCCAAACTGCGCAGCCCCCAGCCCGAGTCCATGGTCGGCCCGCCCAGCAGACGGGCCAGCTGCCCGGTCTGGACTCGGTCGAGCAGACCGGGAGCCAGGCCGCCCCCAGCTAGGCCGGTGTCCAGCAGGTGCGCCGCGCCGCTGCCCAGGTACGACACTGGTCGGCCATCGGGCGTCCGGGCGGCGGCGGGCCTGCCACCCGCACGGTCCTCGATCCAGAAGTCCTCGCGGAACGCGGTGCGCAGCTCTGCCGCCCACTGCCGCCAGCCCGCCGCCCCCGCCCGGCCGTGCTCCTCAAGCAGCTCCGCGCCAAGCAGCGCGGCACGGTGGGCGTGCGCCTGGATCTCGCACCGGTGGGGTCCGCCCGGGTACGGGTCCGGCAGATAGACGCCGTCCCCGACCGCACCGCGCAGCCACCGCAGGCATCTCTCCGCGGTAGGCACCAACTCCTCCGTGTCCTGGTCCGACAGTCCCCAGCGCCTGGCCTCGGCGAGCAGCGCCGGAAAGAGCAGCGTCGCCTCGATTCCGGTGCACCCCGGCGGCAGGTGCGGACCCGCGTCCCGCAGCGGCCCTGGCAGCCGCCCGGCGCTCGGTCCGCTCTCCGTGACCTGCGTCCTGGCCAGCGTCCGCAGGGTGCCGACCGCCAGCCGGGTCCCGAGTGGGAGCGCCATCCGGGCGGCGGCCAGCGCCTCTGCCGGTGCGAGACCACACCGCCACGGCGCACCGGCCGCGATGTGTACGTCGGCCGGGTGCCGGGGGTCGCGCAGCAGCAGTGCGCGCAGGTCGCCCACACAGGTGTCGAGCAACCCCCGCACCCGAGGATCGTCGCCCGTGACCCGCGCCTCGGAGAACGGGCTCGTAGGGCCGCGTCCCACGGGTCGGCGGGGCGTCGAGCTGTCCTGACGCACCCGCAGTTCGACGCTGCGGCTGCCGCCGGGCGGCAGGTCGAGTTCCCAGCGCAGCAGCCCAGCCGACGCGAGGGCGTCGTCCGGTGGCGGCTCCGCTGTGACCACGGCCTGGCCGCCCGCGGCGGATGACCAGCGCATGCCCGAGCCGTGCACGCTCGCGGGCAGTTCCGCGCCCGGAGCCCCCGAGGCAACCACGCCGAGCTCCGCGAGGTCGGTAGCCAGGGACACCTCGACGGGCACTCTCAGCACGCGGTTCGCGGCGCTGCGCAGGGTGATCCGTTCGCTGCCCGCGGCGTCCCTGATGCGCTCGACGACCACCACAGGGTCCGGGCCGCCCTCACCGGACGGGCGCAGGGTCGCCACGAAGCGGGCTCGGTCCGCGGACAGCAGGCGCGCCTGCAAGGCCAGCGGTTCCCGCCCGGCCACCCTCAACTGGCATCGGGAGAGCAGTCGGCGGCCCGCACGGTAGAAGCCCTCAAGCCCCCGTCCGGTGAGCTGGCCGTGTTCGGGCGAAATCGTGAGGCCGGGCAGAGCGACGCAGATCAGCGCGGCGTGCACGGGTGGCAACTCCACCGCGCGGCGGACCGCGGGGACCGGCCCTCTCCCGGCCCCACCGCTCCTCGGAGCCCGCGGCTCCCAAGGAGCGGCACGGATCTCCTCGCCAAGGGCTCCAGAGCTGGCGGAGGGCCGGGAGAGACCATCGGAGCCCGAGGCGCTGGTGAAGCCAGGGGTGCGGGACGGCACGGACGGCGGCATGGGGCAGCTTCTTCTGCGCTCCCGCGCGCTGCGCCCCCAGCGGCGCGCCGCTCGGTCTCCGGCATTGTGCTGACGACGCGCGCGGCCAGGAGGGGAGCCCGTGGAGCGGCTCATCGAGGAACAGTGGTCGGATGGCGGGCGGCCGACTCCCACCACCGAGGTGAACGGAGCGCCCACCGCCCGAGTCACGGCCTTCCTCACGGCCACCCCGACCCGTTCCGGCCACCACGCGCTCCCACGCTGCCCGGACCGCGGCCGACGCACGCGCGAGGACGCCTCGGATGACCTCAGCTCGCCTCGCGCGCCGCCGTGCGGCCGAGCGGAGCCCGCAACCGCACGGCGCACGGCGGGCCCGGGGCTCACGCGGAGCGGATCGCGACGCGGACGGCCGGGAGCGGCACAGACGACGGCCCCGTGCTCCGCACCGCGGGGCGCCAGCCACGGCCACGGACGTGGGGTACCGATCTTGGCGGCCCTCTCCCCGACTCGCGTGCCGACCCCGCGGCCCTCCCCCGCACCGGCTTCGGCACCGGCAGGTACTCGGGGCTGGCGGGCCGAGGGTGCGGCGCGCCGCCCACCGGCACCCCGGGGCAGCGCACCGGCGCATGCCGCGCTGGCTGGTCACCTCCCGC
>NZ_WHOM01000037.1 GCF_009739465.1 Streptomyces apocyni | reverse complement strand
CTGGAAGCCCGGTAACGGGTGGAGGTGACTGGTACTAATAGGCCGAGGGCTTGTCCTCAGTTGCTCGCGTCCACTGTGTTGGTTCTGAAACCACGAACAACCCCACGTTTGTCACAGAGCGTGGTGCGGTTGACAGTTTCATAGTGTTTCGGTGGTCATAGCGTGAGGGAAACGCCCGGTTACATTCCGAACCCGGAAGCTAAGCCTTACAGCGCCGATGGTACTGCAGGGGGGACCCTGTGGGAGAGTAGGACGCCGCCGAACTAAATTTGATAGCAGAAATCCCCTGTACCGGGTTCCGGTACGGGGGATTTCTGCGTTCTGGCGGCCTTTCGTTTCCTTCCCAGGAGGGCCTACGCATCTTCGCTCCCCTCTCAGAGGCGGCCGGCTGCCTTGAGGGCGAGGTATGCGTCGGCAAGAGCCGGGGCCAGGGCCTCCGGGGGCTCGTCGACGACGGTGGCGCCGTAGCGCATGAGCTGTTCGGCGGTGCGTCGGCGTTCTGTCTGGGCCTGGGCGGCTGCGGCCGCGTCGTAGACCGCGTCGGTTGTTCCGCGCGCCTTCGCCATCCGTCTGATCTGCGGATCAGCTACCGAGGCCACGAGGAGGGTATGGCGCTTGGTGAGCCGGGGGAGGACGGGCAGGAGGCCCTCCTCGATCGGGGCCGCGTCAAGGCTGGTGAACAGGACGACCAGAGACTGGCGGGGCGCCTTGTGCAGCGCGGTAGCTGTGAGACCGCGGGCGTCGGTTTCGACGAGTTCAGGTTCCAGGGAGGCCAGTGCGCCGACGAGGGAAGGCAGTACGTCGCCCGCGGAACGACCCTGGACGAGGGCTCGGATTCGGCGATCGTAGGCGAGCAGATCCACGCGGTCTCCTGCCCGTGAGGCAAGCGCCGTGAGGAGGAGTGCCGCGTCCATGGATGCGTCGAGGCGGGGTGTATCGCCGACGCGGCCAGCTGAGGTGCGGCCGGTGTCGAGAACGATCAGGATGTGGCGGTCGCGCTCGGGCCGCCAGGTGCGTACTGCGACGGTGGACTGCCGGGCCGTCGCACGCCAGTCGATGGAACGGGTGTCGTCGCCAGGAACGTAGTCGCGGAGGCTGTCGAACTCGGTGCCCTCGCCGCGGGTCAGCACGCTGGTACGGCCGTCGAGCTCGCGTAGGCGGGCGAGCTTGGCTGGTAGGTGCTTGCGGCTGTGGAAAGGCGGCAGGACGCGGACTGTCCAGGGGACTGTGTGGCTGCCCTGTCGGGAGATAAGGCCGAGGGGGCCGTAGGAGCGGATGGTGATGCGCTCGGCCTGGCGGTCGCCACGGCGGGTGGGGCGGAGTCGGGTGGTGAGGCGACGGCGCTCGCCGGGCGGGACCATCACCCGGTGCCGTGATGCGGCAGTTTCGGTGCCTGCGATCCAGCTGCTCGGGGGCCAGGCGTCGCGGAGCTGGGCGCGCAGCGGTCGGCGGGAGGGGTTGGTGAGAGTGAGGTCGACGGCTGCGGAGTCACCGAGTCGAACTGATGTATCACCAGATCGGGTGAACTGGAGCGTTTTTACTGGCGCGGCCAGGGCGTAGTCGCACATCATTGCGAGTGCAAGGGGAGCATTGACGGCAAGGACCCCGGTCAGGCTGGGTTCCAGAATGCCAACGGGGAGCGTGCCGATAGCCGCGAGGAGAGCGGCGCGTCCGGTGAGTGCCATGGGTCCTCGAATCAGCGGGGTACGGGGACGTTGGCGAGGATCGCGCTAATGACGGAGTCGGCGGTCGTGCCCTCCATCTCGGCCTCGGGGCGGAGTTGGACGCGGTGGCGCAGCGCGGGCAGGGCTAGGGCTTTGACGTCGTCGGGAATGACGTAGTCGCGGCCAGTAAGCCAGGCCCAGGCGCGGGCTGTTGCGAGGAGCGCGGTGGCACCACGGGGTGAGACCCCGAGAGTGAGGGACGGTGATTCGCGGGTGGCGCGGCAGATGTCGACGACATAGCCGGTGATCTCGGGGGAGACCGAGGTCTTGGCGACGGCGGCACGAGCGGCTTTGAGGTCGGCTGGACTGGCGGCCGGGCGTACTCCGGCGGCCTGGAGGTCGCGCGGGTCGAAGCCTTCGGCGTGGCGGGTCAGGACGGAGATCTCGTCCTGACGAGAGGGGAGAGGGATATTGAGTTTGAGGAGGAAACGGTCGAGCTGTGCTTCCGGGAGGGGGTAAGTGCCTTCGTATTCAACCGGGTTCTGGGTCGCGGCCACGAGGAACGGCTCAGGCAGCGGGCGCGGGGTGCCGTCCACCGTGACCTGCCGCTCCTCCATCGCTTCGAGTAGGGAGGACTGGGTCTTGGGCGGGGTGCGGTTGATCTCGTCCGCGAGCAGCAAGTTGGTGAAGACGGGGCCGGGCTGGAAGGAGAACTCCGAAGTGCGGGCGTCATAGACAAGTGAGCCGGTCACGTCGCTGGGCATCAGGTCAGGGGTGAACTGCACGCGCTTGGTGTCGAGTTCCAAGGCTGCTGAGAGGGCGCGGACCAGGAGGGTTTTGGCGACGCCCGGGACGCCCTCCAGGAGGACGTGACCGCGGCAGAGGAGAGCCACCACGAGTCCGGTGACTGCCGGGTCCTGGCCGACCACGGCCTTCGCGATCTCGGAACGCAGGGCTTCCAGGGACGAGCGGGCGTTGTCCGCGGTCCCGGCGGTGTCTGCGATCGGGGCGCTCATGATGTGCGTACCTCTCTTTCGAGGGCGTCTAGTTGGTCGGCTAGGGCGATGAGGGAGGAGTCGTCGGGCGGCGGCTCGCCGAAGAGGAGGGAGCGTAGTTCGACGGCGGTGTCGGGGAGTTGGGCGGACACTGCGGGCAGTAGGGCCTCTGGCGAGTGGGCTTGGGCGGGGGGTACGCCGAGGAGGGGCGCGAGACGGGTGCGGGTCGCTGAACGGAGAGCCTCGGATGCGCGGTTACGGGCGTTGGCCTTGCGGTAGAGGCGGGCCCTGCCTTCCGCGGCCTCGGACGCACGGACGGCGACGGGGAGGCGTTCGGTCACTAGAGGGCCGAGGCGGCGGGCGCGCCAGAGGGCGGCGAGCCCTGCGGCGATGGTGAGTTGCAGGGCTCCCCAGCGCCAGCCGGAGGGGATCAAGTCGAAGAAGCTGCGGTCGCTGCCATCGGTGGCAGTGGCGTCACCGAGCGAGGGGAGGTACCAGACCAGATGAGGGCGGGAACCGAGGAGTTGAAGTGCCAGCGAGGCATTGCCTCGCTCGTTCAGCCGGGTGTTGTAGAGGATGTCGGGGGCTCCGAGGAGCACGGTGTCGCCGTCGGCGGCGGGGATGCGCAGCAGCGTTTGCAGGCCGTCACTCGGGTAGCAGGCGTCGGAGCCGGGGGCGGTGGACGTGTAGCCGAAGCCGCCGCCGGTGGCGGCATCGCCCGCTCGGAGCGCCTCGGGCAGTCGGCAGCCGGGGCGCAGGAGGCGGGTGAAGGGGGCGGTCTCCGCTTGCACGCCGGGTGCGAGGGTGCCGGCCGAGGCCGGGCCTGGTGCGAGCAGGACGGCCCGTCCGCCCGACTGATCCGTCGCCGACCTGAGTGCGGACTGCTGGCGGTCGGTGAGCAGGTCGGGGGTGGTGACCAGCAGGGTTGTGTCAGGTCCGGCGGCGGCCGTGGCAGCGTCGGTGGTGGTGACCACGCGGGTGGTCACGCCGCGGTCGGCGAGCAGTTCGGATACGGCGCGGCTGCCGTACGGATCGGCGGAGCGCGGGTCCAGACGCCCGTGCTGGTCGCCGGAGCGCAGTACGGCGATGGTGACCCCGGTGACCAGCAGGACCACAAACGCGAGCAGCAGACCCCGGCTGCGTGTCCACACCTGGCGGGGGCTACGGGAGAGAGAGGTGGAGGGGAGGGCGGCCCCGGTCATGTGGCGGCCCCTTGGGCCGGGTTGAGGGCAGGTTTGGTGCGCTCGAGGTCGTGGTCGAGTGCGGTCAGGCGGAGGTATGCCTGCTCGTCGGTGCTTCGGCCGCCGTATGCGATGCCGTCGAACTCCTGGGCGGCCGCGCGCAGCCGGTCGGCGTGGGCGGGTAGGGCGCGACCGGCTTCGGAAGCGGCCTCGTCGGCGGTGCGGCCGGGGCGTGGGTCGAGCAGGGCTCGCTCTTCCAGGGAGCGGACGACGGCCCGCGTGCGCTCCTGCACCGCCTGGTTCCAGTCGTGTGCGGAGGCGTGTGCTTCCGCGGCCGCGCGGTGTTCGGCGGCGCTGCGCGGGCGGTTGTCGAAGAGGGCGGGGGAGGACGTTGACGGGGCACGCCGCGGCACGCCGAGCCGCCACCACAGAGCTGCTAGGAGCAGCACGACCAGCAGTGCGATGACGAAGAGGCCTAGCCCGCCGCCCGGCGTGACGCCGGCAGCAGCGTTGGACAGTTCGCTGACCCAATCCCAGAAGCGGTTCAGGGCCCGGTGGAACAGGCTCGGGTCGTTCTCGTGGTACATCGGCTTGGACAACTCGTGCTCGGCGGCTTCGCGCGCGGGGACGCGCGGAACCGTCACCGGTGGCTCGTCGCCAGTGTGTGGCAGCCCGGGTGCCGCCTCGCCCATCTCCCCCGCCGCGGTCACCGCATCAGCCCCCCGTGGTGGTCCCGGACTCGGTGCCATGGCTCTCGGCACCGGCTGCGCGGGCCAGCTCGAGGTCGAGCGCTTCGCGGCGGATGCGCTGGTCGATGTAGAGGAGCACGGTCACGCCCGCGGTGATCGGGAAGGTGAGGGTAGATCCGATCACGGAGCCGATCCCGGTGATGATCAGGAACGCCCAGCCGACATTGCTCAGGTCGCTCGTGAGGAAGCCGCTGACGCTGTCGCCGCTGAGTACGACGGCCAGTGCGCTGAACGGGATCAGGATGATCCCTACCACCACGTTGACGATGATCAGGGCGAGCAACTGGATACCGAAGACCCGCCACCACGAACCCCGGACCAGCTTGGCCGAGCGGCTCAGGGATTTGCGCACATTCTGCTTCTCCAGCATCAGCGCCGGAGGAGACAGCGAGAAGCGGACCAGCAGCCAGACGGCGACCACGATGCCAGCCAGCCCGCCGAAGACGGCGAGGAACGCGCCGCCCTCCGCGGAACCCATGATGCCCAGCAGCACGCCCGGCAGGGCGCCCACCGCGACGGCGGCCGTCGCGAGCAGCGGAAGCAGGAACGTGAGGCCCAGCAGTCGAGGCAGTTGCGGTCGAGCGTCCCGCCAGGCTTCGGCGGTGGTCACGGACTTACCGAGTACGGCGCGGCTCATGACCATGGTGAGCAGTGCGGTGACGACGAAGCTGCCGAGCAGGGAGACCAGCAGGACGGTGGTGGACTCCAGCATGGTGGTGATGAATGCGCTGGTCAGCTCGTCGATGGTCGCGTCGGGGTCGTTCAGGGCAGCGGTGCTGCCGCTCTTGCTGAGGACCAGGCCTTGCAACAGGATGATCAGGATTTGTGTGGTGGCGGCCACGCCCAGGGAGATCCCGAGCACCGTGCGCCAGTAGGTGCGCATGGTCGAGACCGCACCGTCGAGGATTTCTCCGACCCCGAGGGGGCGCAGGGGGATCACTCCCGGCTTGGCCGCGGCCGGTCGTCCGCCCCAGCTGCCGTACGGCTGTCCGGGAGGGGTGCCGGGTCCGCCCCAGTTGCCCGGCCCGCCCTGGCCGGGGCCCTGGGGTGGTGGGGCATCGGCCCCTGGTGCGCCGGGGGCGGTCCAGGAGGCGGCCGGGGGCTGATCCTTGGACCATTTCGACGGGGGATCGTCGCGCTGGTCGGCGGGCCCCGTGGGGGGCGCGTCCTCAGGTCCGTCGGAGGGGGCGGATCCGGGCGAGGCCCAGCCCGGAGAGTCGTTCATCGTCGCTCCTTCACGGTGCCCGACCGCGGTCGCGGCGGCAGGTTGGGGGCCATCGTGTCACGGTGCGCCTGCCCGTGGACCAGGCGCTGCATGGCCTACGCGCCTTCAATTGTCCGTGAGGTAGGGGGCAGACTGGGCGGATGGCTGATCAGCACGCACAATCGCCCGGCGGTGGTGGACCGCAGGAGACCGCCTCGATCCGCTGGCATGAGCCCCCCGAGGGGCCGGTGGTGGTCCTCCTTGACCAGCGGAGGCTTCCCGCCGAGGAAGTCGAGCTGGTGTGTACGGACGCTCCGGCGCTGGTGCAGGCGATCCAGAGTCTGGCCGTGCGGGGCGCGCCGCTGCTGGGGATCGCCGGAGCGTATGGCGTCGCGCTCGCCGCCGTGCGGGGCTTTGACGTGGATGAGGCCGCGCGGGCGCTCGCCACGGCCAGGCCCACGGCGGTGAACCTCGGGCGTGGGGTGCGCCGGGCGCACGCGGCGTACCAGTCGGCGGTCGCGGGCGGCGCGGACCAGGAGCAGGCGGCTGGGGCGGCGCTGGCGGAGGCGAAGGCGCTGCACCGGGAGGATGCCGAGGGCAGTCGGCTTATGGCGCGGCACGGGCTGGCGCTGCTCGACGAGCTTCTGCCCGGTGGCAGCCACCGGCTGCTCACGCACTGCAACAGCGGAGCGCTGGTGTCCGGAGGGGAGGGAACGGCGTTCGCGGTGGCGCTTGCCGCGCACCGGGCCGGGCAGCTGCGGCGGCTGTGGGTCGACGAGACGCGGCCGCTGTTGCAGGGGGCGCGGCTGACCGCGTACGAGGCCGCGCGCAGCGGTATGGCGTACACGTTGCTGACGGACAACGCCGCCGGGTCGCTGTTCGCGGCGGGGAAGGTGGATGCTGTACTCATCGGCGCGGACCGCATCGCCGCCGATGGTTCGGTGGCCAACAAGGTGGGGAGCTATCCGCTCGCCGTGCTGGCCAGGTACCACCATGTGCCGTTGATCGTCGTCGCGCCCCTGACGACGGTGGACCCTGAGACGCCGGACGGAGCGGCGATCGAGGTCGAACAGCGGGACGGTCATGAGGTGACGGAACTCATGGCGCCGTTTTCTCCGGTCGCGGGGGCCGGAGCGGAGGTGGTGGGGGGAGTGCCGGTGGCGCCGCTGGGCACACAGGCGTACAACCCCGCGTTCGATGTGACACCGCCCGAACTGGTGACCGCAATCGTCACTGAGGAGGGCGTTGTTTCGCCCGTGACAGCTGAGGCGCTAGCCGAGCTGTGTGCCAGGTCACGCCAGGTAACGATTAGCTAATGGGATGATGTCGTTTATGAAGGGACGAGTCCTTGTCGTCGACGACGACACCGCACTGGCCGAGATGCTCGGGATTGTGCTGCGTGGTGAGGGTTTTGAGCCGTCGTTTGTAGCGGACGGCGACAAGGCGCTGGCTGCCTTTCGGGAGACCAAGCCGGATCTGGTGCTGCTGGATCTCATGCTGCCCGGTCGGGACGGCATCGAGGTATGCCGCCTGATCAGGGCGGAGTCCGGCGTACCGATCGTCATGCTCACCGCCAAGAGTGACACCGTGGATGTGGTGGTCGGGCTCGAGTCGGGTGCCGATGACTACATCGTCAAGCCGTTCAAGCCAAAGGAGCTGGTTGCCCGTATCCGTGCGCGGCTGCGCAGGTCGGAGGAGCCCGCGCCGGAGCAGCTGGCCATAGGTGACCTGGTCATCGATGTCGCCGGGCACTCGGTGAAGCGGGACGGTCAGTCGATCGCGCTGACTCCGCTGGAGTTCGATCTGCTGGTCGCGCTGGCCCGTAAGCCGTGGCAGGTGTTCACCCGCGAGGTCCTGCTTGAGCAGGTGTGGGGCTACCGGCACGCGGCCGACACCCGGCTGGTCAACGTGCATGTGCAGCGGCTGCGCTCGAAGGTCGAGAAGGACCCGGAGCGACCCGAGATCGTCGTGACCGTCCGTGGCGTCGGTTACAAGGCAGGACCGAGCTGACGTGTCCCAGGACAGCGCCGCCGCGGCGCCCGGGGAGCCGGGGAAGCGTCCGGAGCGGCCGCTGGGCCCGACCGGGCGCACAGCCCGGCTCGGGCGGCTTCTCGACGGCGGGCTGCGCTTTCAGGACGAGGTGCAGGGCAGCCCGGTGCTGAGGCTGTTCACCCGCTGGGTGCGCCGTCCGCTGCTGCCGGTCCTGCGGCTGTGGCGGCGCAACATCCAGTTGCGGGTGGTCGCCGGCACGCTGCTGATGTCGCTCGGCGTGGTGCTGGTGCTGGGGATCGTTGTCATCGGACAGGTGCGCAACGGCCTGCTCGACGCCAAGGAGAAGGCGTCCCAGATCCAGGCCCAGGGCGGGTTCGTTGTGGCCAGGGAGAAGGCCAAGGCCGACCGGCCGGGTGGCGAACGGTCGGACGGAGCGTCGTCGGACGGTGGCGTGGCGCAGGCGAACCCGAACGTATGGCTGTCCGACCTGGTGCAAGAGCTCGCCAGCGGGGGGCAGAGCGCGTTCCATGTGGTGGCGCTGAGCTCCGGCGGGGAGGACGCTGGCAACAAGCGGGCGCCGCGCGCCTCAGGGGCGCCGTTCCCCACGGAGCAGAGCGTTCCGCAGGAGCTGCGCGACCAGGTCGACCGGAACCGTGGCCCGTACCAGAAGTTCTCGCGGATCGTGTACAGCGGCTCGCAGCAGTCGGACGCAGGACTGGTCATCGGTACCCGGCTGAGTGATGTCAACGGTGACTCGTACCAGCTCTACTACCTCTTCCCGCTGACGCAGGAGGAGGAGTCGCTCAGGCTGGTCAAGGGGACGCTGGCCACCGCGGGGCTGTTTGTCGTGGTGCTGCTCGGGGCGATCGCGTGGCTGGTCGTACGCCAGGTGGTCACACCGGTGCGGATGGCGGCCGGGATCGCCGAGCGGCTGTCCGCCGGGCGCCTGCAGGAACGGATGAAGGTCACCGGTGAGGACGACATCGCACGGCTCGGTGAGGCCTTCAACAAGATGGCGCAGAACCTCCAGCTCAAGATCCAGCAGCTGGAGGACCTCTCCCGGATGCAGCGGCGGTTCGTCTCGGACGTCTCACACGAGCTGCGTACGCCGCTGACCACCGTGCGGATGGCGGCCGACGTCATCCACGAGGCGCGGGCCGACTTCGACCCGGTGACCGGGCGCTCCGCCGAGCTGCTCGCTGATCAGCTGGATCGTTTTGAGTCGCTGCTCGCTGATCTGCTGGAGATCAGCCGGTTCGACGCGGGTGCGGCGGCGCTGGAGGCCGACGCGATAGACCTGCGGGAGGTGGTTCGCCGGGTGGTCGACGGCGCGGCACCGCTCGCGGAGCGTAAGGGCAGCCGGATTCGGATCATCGGGGACCAGCAGCCGGTGGTCGCGGAGGCGGACGCCCGGCGCGTGGAGCGAGTGCTGCGCAATCTGGTGGTCAACGCCGTGGAACACGGCGACGGCAAGGACGTGGTGGTCCATCTCGCGTCGGCAGGGGGCGCCGTGGCGGTCGCGGTGCGCGACTACGGCGTAGGTCTCAAGCCCGGTGAGGCGACCAGGGTGTTCAACCGCTTCTGGCGGGCCGACCCGGCACGCGCGCGTACCACCGGTGGCACCGGCCTGGGGCTGTCGATCGCCCTGGAGGACGCGCGGCTGCACGGCGGCTGGCTGCAGGCATGGGGCGAGCCGGGCGGCGGTTCGCAGTTCCGGCTCACGCTGCCGCGTACGGCGGATGAGGCGCTGCGCGGCTCCCCGATACCGCTGGAACCCGAGGATTCGCGCCGCAACCGCGGACTGAGCGACGCCGGGCTCCCGCTGGGTGGGGCGAACAAGCAGGCCACGGTGCCGGCCCAGGTTTCGCTGGGGCGGGTATCGCCGCCGTTGCCTGGCGTCCCGGGTGGCTCCCGGTCCGCGCCGCCGTCGGCTGACCCGACCGCGCTGCCCGGCAGCGGTGCGCGAGTCGTGCCGCGTCCCGCGCCGACGGGGGCCGCTCCGGGGGAGAGCGATGTGCCCGACGTATCGCAGGACCGTGTACGCGACGGCGCGGGCGACCGAGGGAGTGACAGGCACGGGGACGGGGACAGGGGCAGGGATGCCGAAAAGGAGCGGAGCCGTGGGCGCTGACCGAGGCCGACCTGGCTGGCTTCGAGCACGTCCGCTGCGCATGGGGGCCCTCCTCGGCTGCGGCGGGCTGCTGGTCACCGGATGCGTGTCGATGCCTGACAACGGGGGCGTGGAGCCCGTCGACGTCTCTGCCAAGCAGCCGCAGATGCGGGTGTTCGCGGTGCCGCCCCGCGAGGGCGCACCACCCTCGGAGATCATCGAAGGCTTCCTCGAGGCGCTGAGCAGCGATGATCCGCAGTACTCGACGGCGCGCAAGTATCTGACCAAGAAGGCGGATCAGCGCTGGCGGCCTGGCCTGTCCACCACGGTGCTCGCCGACGGACCGAACACGGATCACGACCGGGCGAGCCGGGACAGCGACGGGCGCGGCTTCACCTACGCGCTGGCCGGCCGCAGGGTCGCCACGGTGAACGAGCAGCACGCGTACCAGCCAGAGGAGGGGGCGTACTCCGAGACCATGCACCTGACCCGGCAGAAGAACGACCAGTGGCGCATCGACCGGCTTCCGGCGGGCGTGGTGCTCGGTGAGTCGGACTTCCAGCGGTCCTACCAGGGTGTCAACAAGTACTACTTCGCGGCGCGGTCCTCGTCCGATGGTTCCGCGACGCACGAGCCGCGGCTGGTTGCTGACCCGGTCTATATGCGCCGCTGGTCGGACCCGGTGACCGAGACGGTCAGGTCGCTGCTCGAAGGGCCGACCAACTGGCTGAACCCGGTGGTGGTGTCCCGCTTCCCCACCGGTACGGCGCTGAAGAAGGGCACCAAGGCGCTCGCGCCCGACGACCGGAACCGGCTGCGGGTGCCGTTGAACGAGCGTGCCGACAGGGTCAGCCCAAGCCAGTGCTCACGGATGGCCGCCCAGCTGTTCTTCACCCTGAAGGACGTGATCCCGTCGGGCGTCGAGCAGGTGGAGTTTCAGAACGCGAACGGCGAGGCGTTGTGTGCCCTGAACGCCGACGAGGCTGAAGCCATCTCCCCGCATCGCACGGCGGACTCGCCCAGCTACCAGTACTTCATCGATGTCGAGCACCGGCTGGTGCGCCTGCCCAAGACCGAGGGCGCCCCAGAGCCGGTGCCGGGCGCGCTGGGCAGTGGTGAGCAGGAGTTGAGCACGGCCGCGGTGTCGCGCGATGAGGACCGCGCGGCCGGGGTGTCCGCCGGGGGGCGGATGCTCTTCGTCGGGCCGCTGCTGCCCGGTGGGGCGCTGCAGGAGACGAAGGTGCGCAGCGCGGGCAAGGGAGAGGCGGAGAACCGGCTGACGGCGCCCAGCTGGGACGGGCGGGGTGACCTGTGGGTGGCCGACCGGGATCCGGACAATCCGCGGCTGCTGTGGCTAGGCCAGGGCGAGGGGGAGCCCGTGGAGGTGAAGGTCGCTGGGCTGGGTGGTGGCCGCGTCACCTCGGTTCGGGTCACGGCGGACGGCGTGCGGGTGGCGCTGCTGGTCGAGAAGGAGGGCAGGACCTCGCTGCGGATCGGACGCGTGGAGCGCGCGGGGACGGCCGAGCACCCCGAGGTCGCGATCCGTGAACTCCGCAAGGCCGCACCGCAGATGGAGGAGGTCACCGCCATCTCCTGGGCGGGTGGCAGCCGACTGGTGGTGGCGGGCAAGGAGTCCGGCGGGGTCCAGCAGGTGCGGTACGTACAGAGCGATGGGTCGGAGTCGTCGGGCACGGCGCTGCCCGGGCTGACCGCGGTGACCGGGATCGCGGCGTCCGAGGACGACCGGCTGCCGCTGGTCGCCAGTTCCGAGGACGGCATCGTGCGGCTGCCATCGGGGGCCAACTGGCGCACCGTGGTCAAGGACGGATCGGCACCGGTGTATCCGGGCTGACCGGCATCGTATGGTCCTGCGGGGCTCGCTTCCGCCGAGTTTTCCACAGGGGTGGCGGGGCGGCGCCCGTATGGGCACAGTAGAGCTATGCGGGGGTGCTGGCGGGACTTCGCCGACCTGGTATTTCCGGCCGACTGCGCGGGTTGCGGGCGGCCACGTACGACGCTGTGCGCAGGCTGCCGCGCGGCCCTGTGTGGTGCGTCGGCGCACCGGGTGCGCCCGGTACCCGAGCCGCCCGGACTGCCCGTAGTGCACGCCGCCGCCCGCTACGAGGACGCGGTACGGGCCGTGCTGCTCGCGCACAAGGAGCGGGGTGCGCTCGGGCTCGCTGGGGTCCTGGGCGCCGCGCTGGCGGGGGCGGTGCGCGCCGGGCTGTCGGGTGGCGGTCTGGACGGGCCGCTGCTCTTGGTGCCCGTGCCGTCGGCACGGCGTGCCGTGGCCGCGCGCGGGCATGACCCGACCCGGCGGATCGCGCTGGCGGCAGCGCGGGAGCTGCGGCGCGCGGGTCTGCCGGTGCGGATGCTCCCGGCGCTGCGTCAACGGCGCCCGGTGGCGGATCAGTCGGGTCTGTCCGCACGGCAGCGGCTGGCGAACCTCAGCGGGGCGCTGGAGACGGCGGCGGGCGCCGGACGGCTGCTCGCCGGGCACCGGGTGGTGCTGGTGGACGATCTGATGACGACGGGCGCTTCGCTGCGGGAAGGGGCACGGGCATTGGGTGCCACGGGCAGGGAAGAACTCCGGGGGCCGCACGGAATGAGTCGAACGAACGCTGCCGTGGTGGCAGCATCGCCGGATTCTTTCGAAATAAACTGGAACTGACCGAGAACTTGCATCGTTGCAGGTAGTGAGGATGTCTGAGCACCTGAATGGAGGTTAGCGGCGGTAGAGGGTGACGGCATCCGTCAGGGCGAGATATGTTCGGTTGTGAGGAATGGCGGACGCTGTCCCTCGCATATCGGAATGCCGAGCCTTGGGCTGCACTGTGGTTTTCCGCAATCACCCGGGCTGGTGGGGTGGAGATCTTGTTCGTGGGGGAGGAGGAGGTGGAAGTCACCGAGTCCGAAGGCTCCGGGCATACCGGAGTCTGGTGCAAGAGGGAGATGCTCCGCCCGTGGTGCGGAGCGATCCGGGAACGGAGTTCTGCGTGGACATCGTCGTCAAGGGCCACAAGACAGAGGTGCCCGAGCGGTTCCGCAAGCACGTGGCCGAGAAGCTGAAGCTGGACAAGATCCAGAAGCTCGATGGCAAGGTGATCAGCCTCGACGTCGAGGTGTCCAAGGAGCCGAACCCGCGTCAGGCCGACCGTTCCGACCGAGTGGAGATCACGCTCCGCTCGCGTGGTCCGGTGATCCGCGCGGAGGCCTCGGCCAGTGACCCGTATGCGGCACTCGACCTGGCCCACGAAAAGCTGGAGGCGCGGCTGCGTAAGCAGCACAGTAAGCGCGCCAGCCGACGCGGCACAGGCCGTATCCCGGCGGCTGAGGTCGCCGACCGTGTCCCAGGGGTGGCGTACCTCAACGGGAACGGCGCGCCGAGCGGTGACGACGCCTCCGAGAGCATCCCGGTCAAGAAGATCGGCTCTCTCGAGGTGCAGGGCGACGGACCACTCGTGGTGCGCGAGAAGACGCACGTCGCCGCCCCCATGTCGCTTGACCAGGCGCTCTACGAGATGGAGCTGGTCGGGCACGACTTCTATCTGTTCGTCGACTCCGAAACCAAGGAACCCAGCGTCGTCTATCGGCGCCACGCCTACGACTACGGCGTCCTCCACCTCACCACGGACCCCATGGTGGTGGCTGAATCGACGGAGTCGGCCGGTCCCGGCGGTGCGCTCGGCGGCTGATCCGGTTCCCCCGAGGACAGGCTCTTAGGCCGCGCACGGTGCCCCTGGAGTGCGTCCGCGCCCCCCAGGGGCACCCCCGTGCCGCCGCTGCGCGGGCCGCATTGTCGCCCGGGCATGAAATCATGGCCCCGCAGGCCAACCCAGGTGCTCTCGCCGTGGGTTGGCGCGGCACCGACCACAGGCCACGGCTTTCAGGGGGAGGAACGATGGCGGACACTTTCGGACCGCTGCGTGACGGGGGTGCCAGCGATGGCGTCGTCGGCATCGACGCGGATACGGGCGCTGCCCGCAAGGAACCCATCAGGGTCCTTGTGGTGGACGATCACGCGCTCTTCCGCCGCGGCCTGGAGATCGTCCTGGCGCAGGAGGAGGACATCCAGGTCGTCGGGGAGGCGGGTGATGGCGCGGAGGCCGTCGACAAGGCCGCGGACCTGCTGCCTGACATCGTGCTGATGGATGTCCGGATGCCGAAGCGGGGCGGCATCGAGGCCTGCACCTCCATCAAGGAGGTGGCCCCCAGCGCGAAGATCATCATGCTGACGATCAGCGACGAGGAGGCCGACCTCTACGACGCGATCAAAGCCGGCGCCACGGGCTACCTCCTCAAGGAGATCTCCACCGACGAGGTGAGCACCGCGATCCGGGCGGTGGCCGACGGCCAGTCACAGATCAGCCCCTCGATGGCGTCCAAGCTGCTGACCGAGTTCAAATCCATGATCCAGCGGACGGACGAGCGGCGGCTGGTCCCGGCACCCCGGCTGACCGACCGGGAGCTCGAAGTGCTCAAGCTGGTCGCCACCGGGATGAACAACCGGGACATCGCCAAGGAGTTGTTCATCTCCGAGAACACCGTGAAGAACCATGTGCGCAACATCCTGGAGAAGTTGCAGTTGCACTCCAGGATGGAGGCCGTGGTCTACGCGATGCGGGAGAAGATCCTCGAGATCAGGTGAGGGCCGCCGCGCAGGCGGAGGTGAGCGGCGCGTGCAGCTCGGGGGGTGTGACCCGCTCGACTCGCACGCTGGTGCAGCCGACCCAGCTGGCTGCCTCTGCCAGTGCCGTGGCCATGGGCTGTACGGCCTTCGGGCTGTCCAGTGAGGCGTGCCGAGCCACCAGAGTGGTGCCGTCGCGAGCCGGGTCGACTCGGCCAAGCAAGTGGCCCCCGTGCAGCAGGGGCATCGCGAAGTAGCCGTACACCCGCTTCGGTTTGGGCACGTAGGCCTCCAGGCGGTGGGTGAAGCCGAAGATCCGCTCAGTGCGGGCCCGCTCCCAGATCAGCGAGTCGAAGGGCGAGAGGAGCGTCGTGCGGTGGCGGCCGCGCGGCGGCGCGGACAGGGCGGCGGGATCGGCCCAGGCGGGCTTGGACCAGCCCTCGACCGCCACCGGGACCAGGCCGGAGTCCGCGACGACCGCGTCGAACTGCTCGGCCTTGAGCCGGTGGTAGTCCGCGATGTCCGCACGGGTCCCGACGCCGAGTGACTGACCGGCGAGCTGGACCAGGCGGCGCAGGCACTCCCTGTCGTCCAGGTCGTCGTGCAGCACATCGTCGGGGATGGCGCGCTCGGCGAGGTCGTACACCCGCTTCCAGCCGCGTCGCTCGGTGCACACCACCTCGCCGTACATCAGCGCGCGCTCGACGGCGACCTTGGAACCCGACCAGTCCCACCACTCGCCGCCGTTCTTCGCGCCGCCCAGCTCGGTGGCCGTGAGGGGACCCTCGGCGCGCAGTTGCTTGATCACCTGGTCGTACGCGCCGTCTGGCAGGGCGTGGTGCCAGTGCGGGCGGTCGCGGTAGGCGCGGCGGCGGAACGCGAAGTGCGGCCACTCCTCGATGGGCAGGATGCAGGCGGCGTGTGACCAGTACTCGAAGGCGTGGGGGCGGGCCGGGGACGCGTCGGCCGCCGTGCTCGACCAGTAGGCCTGCTCCACCGGCTTGCGGCCTACGGCGCCCAGGCGCGCGTAGGGGATCAGCTCATGTGAGCGGGCCAGTACGGAGATGGTGTCCAGCTGCACGGCGCCCAGATGGCGCAGGACACCCCTGACCCCCGCCCTGCGGTCGGGAGCGCCCAGGAACCCTTGGGCGCGCAGGGCGATCCGACGGGCGTCGTCGGCGGAGAGTTCGACTTCGGGAGTAGGCGCGGAGGTCATGTACGTACCGTAGAGCTCGGCGCTGACAGTCAGCCGGGGGACGGCAGATACGCGTCAACGCCCGGCAGTCCGAGGTCGGCTGGGAGCAGCGACCCGATCCAGCAGTCGCGCCGTACGCCCTTGTTGAGCATCCCGGAGCGCAGCACTCCCTCAACCTGGAACCCGGCCTTCTCGGCGACGATCCGTGAGCCGGTGTTGCCGACCTCGGCGCGCCACTCCAGACGGCCGCAGCGCAGATCCGTGAACGCCCAGTGCGCCAGCGCCAGCACGGCCTCGGTCGCATAGCCGCGGCCACGGTGCTCCCTGGTCGTCCAGAAGCCGATCTCCCAGGTCCCTGAGTCCGGGTGGTGCAGGCTGACCGTGGCGAGCAGCGGGCCGCCGTCACGGGGACGTACACCGAAGGTGTACGTGGTGTCCTCGCGCCAGCCGTCCGGGACCACCTTCCGCAGGAATTCCTCCGCGTGCCGAGGCTCGTAGGGTGAGGGAAGCGGAAGCCAGCGCAGGATGTCCGGGTCCTGGGCGGCCTCGTAGACCTCCTCGGTGTCGTCGGGCGACAGCGGGCACAGCAACAGGCGCTCGGTGGTGTGGGTGCGGGGCCTCATCCGCCGATTCTGGGTGGCCAGGGGGTGAGAAGCCAGAGATTTTCCCGCCTGTGTGGGCACCTCACGGCGGTCCGGATCGTTCTCCGGGAAGGTGGCAGACGGCCGACGCCGCGACGACCCTCCCGGCCCGGGCGCGTCCTCGCATACGATGGCCGTTGCTCAGAAGAACTCGACCGCGTCAGCCCGACCGGCAAGGAGATCAGCCCTCGTGTCCGTCTTCAACAAGCTCATGCGTGCAGGCGAAGGAAAGATCCTGCGCAAACTGCACCGCATCGCGGACCAGGTCGACTCCATCGAAGAGGACTTCGTCAGCCTCTCCGATGCCGAGCTGCGTGCCCTCACCGAGGAGTACAAGGAGCGGTACGCGGACGGTGAGAGCCTCGACGACCTGCTCCCCGAGGCCTTCGCGACCGTGCGCGAGGCCGCCAAGCGCGTGCTCGGCCAGCGCCACTACCGCGTTCAGATCATGGGCGGCGCCGCCCTGCACCTCGGGTATGTGGCCGAGATGAAGACTGGTGAGGGCAAGACCCTCGTCAGTACGCTGCCCGCGTATCTCAACGGTCTGTCGGGTGACGGCGTGCATGTCATCACGACCAACGACTACCTGGCTCAGCGTGACTCCGAGATGATGGGCCGGGTGCACAAGTTCCTGGGCCTCGAGGTCGGCTGCATCGTCTCCGCGATGACCCCGAGCCAGCGCCGCGAGCAGTACGCCTGCGACATCACCTACGGCACGAACAACGAGTTCGGCTTCGACTACCTGCGCGACAACATGGCGTGGTCCCAGGACGAGCTCGTCCAGCGCGGCCACAACTTCGCCGTTGTCGACGAGGCCGACTCCATCCTCGTCGACGAGGCCCGTACGCCGCTGATCATCTCCGGCCCGGCCGACCAGGCCACCAAGTGGTACGGCGACTTCGCCAAGCTGGTCACCCGGCTGACCAAGGGCGAGCCGGGCAACCACCTCAAGGGCATCGAGGAGACCGGCGACTACGAGGTCGACGAGAAGAAGCGCACCGTCGCCATCCACGAGTCCGGTGTCGCCAAGGTCGAGGACTGGCTGGGCATCGACAACCTCTACGAGTCGGTGAACACCCCGCTGGTCGGCTACCTGAACAACGCCATCAAGGCCAAGGAACTGTTCAAGAAGGACAAGGACTACGTCGTCATCGACGGCGAAGTCATGATCGTCGACGAGCACACCGGCCGTATCCTGGCTGGCCGCCGCTACAACGAGGGCATGCACCAGGCGATCGAGGCGAAGGAAGGGGTGGACATCAAGGACGAGAACCAGACGCTCGCCACGATCACCCTGCAGAACTTCTTCCGCCTCTACGGCAAGCTCTCCGGCATGACCGGTACGGCCATGACCGAGGCCGCCGAGTTCCAGCAGATCTACAAGCTGGGCGTCGTCCCGATCCCGACGAACAAGCCCATGATCCGGATGGACCAGGCGGACCTGATCTACCGCACCGAGAAGGCGAAATTCGACGCGGTCGTCGACGACATCGCCGAGAAGCACCAGCAAGGCCAGCCGATCCTGGTCGGCACCACCTCGGTCGAGAAGTCCGAGTACCTCTCCCAGCAGCTCTCCAAGCGCGGTGTCCCGCACGAGGTGCTCAACGCCAAGCAGCACGACCGGGAGGCGCCGATCGTCGCCCAGGCAGGCCGCAAGGGAGCCGTCACGGTCGCCACCAACATGGCCGGACGTGGCACCGACATCAAGCTGGGCGGCAACCCCGACGACCTCGCCGAGGCCGATCTGCGCCAGCGCGGCCTCGACCCCGAGGAGCACCTCGAGGAGTGGGCGGAGGCACTGCCCGCCGCCCTGGAGAGGGCCGAGGACGCCGTCCGGGCCGAGCACGAGGAGGTCACCGACCTCGGCGGCCTGTACGTGCTGGGTACCGAGCGGCACGAGTCGCGGCGCATCGACAACCAGCTGCGCGGCCGTAGTGGCCGTCAGGGTGACCCGGGTGAGTCCCGCTTCTACCTGTCGCTCGGGGACGACCTGATGCGCCTGTTCAAGGCGCAGATGGTCGAGCGGGTGATGGCGATGGCCAACGTCCCCGACGATGTGCCGATCGAGAACAAGATGGTGACCCGGGCGATCGCCTCGGCCCAGTCGCAGGTCGAGCAGCAGAACTTCGAGACGCGTAAGAACGTCCTGAAGTACGACGAGGTCCTCAACCGCCAGCGTGAGGTCATCTACGGCGAGCGCCGCCGCGTGCTGAAGGGCGAGGACCTGCACGAGCAGATCCGGCACTTCATGGACGACACCATCGACGCCTACATCCAGGCGGAGTCCGCCGAGGGCTTCGCCGAGGAGTGGGACCTTGACCGGCTGTGGGGCGCCTTCAAGCAGCTCTACCCGGTGAAGGTGACCGTCGCGGAGCTGGAGGACGCTGCCGGAGACCGTGCGGGGCTGACCGCCGAGTTCATCTCCGACTCGATCAAGGAGGACATCCACGCGCAGTACGACGCGCGCGAGGAGCAGCTCGGCTCGGACATCATGCGGGAGCTGGAGCGCCGCGTGGTGCTGTCCGTCCTGGACCGCAAGTGGCGCGAGCACCTCTACGAGATGGACTACCTCCAGGAGGGCATCGGCCTGCGGGCCATGGCCCAGAAGGACCCGCTGGTCGAGTACCAGCGCGAGGGCTACGACATGTTCATCGCCATGATGGACGGCATCAAGGAGGAGTCCGTCGGCTATCTGTTCAACCTGGAGGTCCAGGTCGAGCAGCAGGTCGAGGAGGTTCCGGTGCAGGACGCGGCGGAGCGGACCTCGCTGGACAAGGGCGCCCAGGACGCGGTGCCCGCGGGTGCGCGCCCGGAGATCCGCGCCAAGGGTCTGGACACTCCGCAGCGCCCCGACCGGCTGCACTTCTCGGCTCCGACGGTCGACGGTGAGGGCGGAGTGGTCGAGGGTGACCTGGCGCAGGAGGACGAGCCGGTGCGGTCGTCCGCGGACGGCATGACGCGTGCCGAGCGCCGCAAGGCACAGAAGGGCCGTCGCCGCAAGAAGTAGTCTCTGACCCGCGGAGTCGTACACAGCGGGGCCCGGCGAGACGCCGGGCCCCGCTGTGTCATGTCAGGGCTCCTGCCTGTCGGACGGCCCCCTTCCGCCCACCTCCACCGCGGTGCAGCGCCACCGCAGGTCGGCGGCCTGTTCCAGGCGGAAGGCCATGGCGTGCAGGTGGCCGTCGGCGCTGATGCGGGCGAACACCTCGATCGCGCCCGCGCGCGGGACGTAGTGTCCGATGTCGCGGATGGCGGCACGGTGGCCGGTGGCCCGCAGTGGTGTGTGCTCGGCCAGCCGGGCGAGGTCGTCGTAGGCCTGACCCGAGGTGTGCCGCAGCATCCAGTGCACCGGGCGCTGCCCGCTGAGCACGGCCAGCAGGCGCTCCGTGAACAGCGTGGTGAGGGGCGGGCGGCGGTGCTGGTGCAGTGGCGCCCGGGTGGGGCCGCCGCTGCTGGGGCGCCGTGCGTCGGCGCGGGTCGGCGGCCGGGTGGTGCCGGGCCGCCTGGTGCTGGTCATGATCTTGTTCATGGTGCGTCCCCGTGTTCGCCGGGCCCGGTGACAGTTTGCTACCGGGCAGTAGCTTTCGGTGTTCTTGTACGGGGCGCCGTGCTCGGTGCGCAATGCGGCTCGCGCGGTGGGGTCGCCCGGCGCGGGATCACCTATCAGGGGGAGGGGCCGTGCGGGCGGCGGGCTGTGGGGCCCATCCTGGTGGAGCGGGGTGGGGTGACAGGTCTCTCGTCAGTCACTCCCAAGAGGGACGCCCAGACGTATCCTGAGGCCCTCACGACCTTCACTCCCGTGACCATTGACCTGACCAGTGACCTCATCACTGACCTGACCACTGACGACGAAAGCGGCGGCCATGCGCGTGTACGTCCCCCTGACCCTCTCCGGCCTCGCGGCGGCGCACCAGGCGGGCGAACTGGGTCCCGGGCCGCTGACCGCGTACGCCGTGACACCCGCGCTGCGTGAGTGGTACGTCACGGGCGATATAGAGGAGCTGGAGTACGCGGCGCTTAACCGTGCCGCGGCCGGTTCGCTCCGGCTGATCGCGGGCGATCCGTCGGCGGTACGGCGCCGGGTCGTCGTCGCCGTGGACGTACCGGACTCCGCGGCGGTCGCCGACCCGGATCGCGGCCTCGATCCGGGGGCACTCGGCGAGGTGCGTATCGCGGACGCGGTGCCGCTGGCCAAGGCGGCGGCGGTGCATGTGGACGCCGACGACGCGCAGGCGGACATCGCGGCGGCGGCCGCGGCGCTGGGCGCGGCTGACCAGGGCGACGACGACGCGCAGTTCACGGTGGACGGGGCGGAGGACCATGAGTTGCTGTGGTTCGCGACGCAGGAGATCCCGAACCTGATTGTCAGTGGTACCCGGTAGCGTTCTTGGTATGGGCAAGCACGGGACGCACATCGTCTGGGACTGGAACGGCACGCTGTTCCACGACATCGACGCGGTCATCGCCGCGACGAACGCCTCGTTCGCGGAGATCGGTCTGGAGCCGATCACCCTCGAGCGCTACCGGGACCTGTACTGCGTTCCGGTGCCGCGCTTCTACGAGCGGCTGATAGGTCGGCTGCCCACGGACGAGGAGTGGGCGGTGATGGACGAGGCGTTCCACCGGCACTACTGGGTGCACGCGGACGGCGCGGACCTGGCGGAGGGGGCCCGGGAGCTGCTCGCCGACTGGCAGTCGGCGGGGCTCACTCAGTCGATGTGCTCGCTGGCCCCGCATGAGCGGTTGGTGCCGATCGTGCGGACGCACGGGATCGAGCAGCACTTCATACGGGTGGACGGCCGCATCGGTGAGGCGCACACCGGCAAGGCCGAGCACATGACACGGCACCTGGCCGCGCTGGAGGGCGTGGACCCGGCGCGCGCCGTGGTGATCGGGGACGCGGTCGACGACGCGGTGGCCGCCCAGCATGTGGGGGCGGCGGCGGTGCTGTACACCGGGGGGTCACACAGCCGGGCCAGCCTCGCGGTGGCCGGGGTGCCGGTGGTGGACACGCTCGCCGAGGCGGTGGCTGAGGCGGCACGCCTGGTCGCCTGACGCGGTGCTCCGTGGGGGAGCGCCCCCACGATCGCCCCCACCGCCGGGACACGCTGGCGGGACCGCTGCCGAGCACACCGCCGGGACGCACCGCGAAGACGCACCGCGGAGGCGGGGCCCTACGTCGCCGGGGCCTTGGCGCGCAGGACCGTGAGGAATTCGCGCATCCAGCGGGCGTGGTCGGGCCAGGCCCGCGCTGAGACCAGGGTGCCGTCGACCACGGCTTCGGCGTCCTGGAAGGTGGCGCCCGCGGCGTGCATGTCGAGTTCCAGGGCCGGGTAAGCCGTGACGCGGCGGCCCGTCAGGCCGCCGATCGCCGCGGTCAGCAGCGGACCGTGGCAGATCTGGGCGACCGGCTTGTCGGCGTCGAAGAACGACTTGACGATCTTGCGGAGCTCGGGGTCGTTGCGAAGGTATTCCGGCGCCCGGCCGCCGGGGATCACCAGGGCGGCGTACTGGCCCGGGTCGACTTCGGAGAAGGCGAGGTCGGCTGGCCAGGTGTACCCGGGCTTCTCGGTGTAGGTGTCGAATCCGGGCTCGAAGTCGTGGATCACGAAGCGCAGCTTCTTGCGAGCGGGGGCGGCGATATGGACGTCGTAGCCCTCCTCGCGCAGCCGCTGGTAGGGGTACAGCACCTCCAGTGACTCCGCCGCGTCGCCGGTCACGATCAGGATCTTCGCTGCCATCGCCGCTCGCTCCCTCAGTGGGTACGGTCCGGGGCCGTCCTGGCCAACGTGCCCCCTGCGCGGAGCTTTGCCAAGAGGGGGAGCCCGCGGTTCTTGGACGGAGTGTCAAAGTTTGAGCGATGTTTTTGTACGGAGATGGCTCATGACGGTCCCCCGGGGTGGGGCGATAGCCTGGACCCGTGATCAGTGCAATATGCCGCGGGGGCAGCGCAGCCCCCGCTCGCCTGAGCCCGGCGCACCACCGTGCCCGGGTCATCACTGATCCCTGTTGCCAGGGCCGGCTGTCTGAAACACGGACGGCAGCCAGTGACGCCCCGGCCATCTCTCATCCCGGCATACCGTCGAATACGACCGGACATCCCGCGTCGCGGCGTTACGCCACTTTCTTCTACGTCACGCAACGGCGCGCGACAGGAGCCAGAGGACATGCAGACCAAGCTGGACGAAGCCAAGGCCGAGCTGCTCGAACGGGCCGCCCGGGTTGCTGAGAACAGCCCGGTCGGGGGGCAACTTCCGACGGGGGCCACAGACGGGGAGCGTCCGGACCAGGACCCGATCCGTTCCTACCTCCAGCGCTACTACCTGCACACCGCCCCCGAGGATCTCGCCGATCGCGACCCGGTCGACGTCTTCGGCGCCGCGCTCTCGCACTACCGGCTGGCCGAGAACCGCCCGCAGGGCACGGCCAACGTGCGCGTCCACACCCCGACCGTGGAAGAGAACGGCTGGATGTGCAGCCACTCCGTGGTCGAGGTCGTCACCGACGACATGCCGTTCCTGGTCGACTCGGTCACCAATGAGCTGTCCCGGCAGGGCCGCGGCATCCATGTAGTGATCCACCCGCAGGTCTTCGTCCGCCGTGACGTCACCGGCAAGCTGGTCGAGGTCCTGCCCGACGGTGTCACGGGCGACGGCCACGACACGCTCACCGAGTCCTGGATCCACGTAGAGATCGACCGGGAGACGGACCGCTCCGACCTCAAGCAGATCACCGCCGATCTGCAGCGGGTGCTGTCCGACGTACGCGAGGCCGTCGAGGACTGGGGCAAGATGCGCGAGGCCGCGCTGCGCATCGCCGACGACCTGCCCAGCGAACCCACCGCCGACGACCTGCGCGACCGTGAGGTCGAGGAGGCCCGCGAGCTGCTGCGCTGGCTCGCCGACGACCACTTCACCTTCCTGGGCTTCCGCGAGTACCACCTCAACGAGGACGACTCGCTCGGCGCCGTCCCCGGCTCCGGCCTCGGCATCCTGCGCTCCGACCCGCAGCACAGCCACGAGGACCCGCACGGCCACCCGGTCAGCCCGTCCTTCAACCGGCTGCCCGCCGACGCCCGCGCCAAGGCCCGCGAGCACAAGCTGCTGGTGCTCACCAAGGCGAACAGCCGGGCCACCGTCCACCGCCCCAGCTACCTCGACTACGTCGGCGTGAAGAAGTTCGACGCCAAGGGCAACGTCGTCGGCGAGCGGCGCTTCCTCGGACTGTTCTCCTCGGCCGCCTACACCGAGTCGGTACGCCGGGTGCCGGTCATCCGCCGCAAGGTCGCCGAGGTCCTCAAGGAGGCGGGCTTCTCGCCCAACAGCCACGACGGCCGTGACCTGCTGCAGATCCTCGAGACCTACCCGCGCGACGAGCTCTTCCAGACCCCGGTGGACGAGCTGCGCGCCACCGTGACCAGCGTCCTGTACCTCCAGGAGCGCCGCAGGCTCCGCCTGTACCTGCGCAAGGACGAGTACGGGCGCTACTACTCCGCCCTGATCTACCTGCCCCGCGACCGCTACACCACCGGCGTACGGCTGCGGCTGATCGACATCCTCAAGGAGGAGCTCGGCGGTACCAACGTCGACTTCACCGCCTGGAACACCGAGTCGATCCTGTCCCGGCTGCACTTCGTCGTCCGGGTCCCGCCCGGCACCGAGCTGCCCGCGCTCACCGCCGCCGACACCGAGCGGATCGAAGCCCGCCTGGTCGAGGCATCCCGCTCCTGGGCCGACGGCTTCGGTGAGGCGCTCAACGCCGAGCTGGGCGAGGAACGCGCCGCCGAGCTGCTGCGCCGCTACTCGGGCGCCTTCCCCGAGGGCTACAAGGCCGACCACACCCCGCGCGCGGCCGTCGCCGACCTGGTCCACGTAGAGCAGCTCACCGAAGGTGAGCACGACTTCGCGCTCTCGCTGTACGAGCCGGTGGGCGCCGGACCCGGTGAGCGCCGCTTCAAGATCTACCGCCTGGGGACCCAGGTCTCCCTGTCCGCCGTGCTGCCGGTGCTCCAGAGCATGGGCTGCGAGGTTGTCGACGAGCGTCCGTACGAGCTGCGGACCACCGACCGCGCGCCCGCGTGGATCTACGACTTCGGGCTGCGGCTGCCCGAGATGGACGGCAGCGGCAGCTACCTCGCGGGTGACGCCCGCGAGCGCTTCCAGGAGGCGTTCGCCGCCGTCTGGACGGGGAAGGCCGAGAACGACGGCCTGAACGCCCTGGTGCTGCGCGCCGGTCTCGGCTGGCGGCAGGCGATGGTGCTGCGGGCGTACGCCAAGTACCTGCGTCAGGCCGGTTCGACGTTCAGCCAGGCGTACATGGAGGACACCCTCCGTACCAACGTCCACACCACCCGGCTGCTGGTGCACCTCTTCGAGGCCCGGATGTCGCCGGACCGCCAGCGCGCGGGCACCGAGCTGATCGACGGGCTGCTCGAGGAGCTGGACGGCGCGCTGGACCAGGTCGCCTCGCTGGACGAGGACCGCATCCTGCGGTCGTTCCTCACCGTCATCAAGGCCACCCTCAGGACGAACTTCTTCCAGGAGGGCGAGGGCGGCAAGCCGCATCCGTACATCTCCATGAAGTTCGACCCGCAGGCCATCCCGGACCTGCCCGCCCCCCGGCCCGCGTTCGAGATCTGGGTGTACTCACCCCGGGTCGAGGGCGTGCACCTGCGCTTCGGCAAGGTCGCCCGCGGTGGTCTGCGCTGGTCCGACCGGCGGGAGGACTTCCGTACGGAGATCCTCGGCCTGGTCAAGGCGCAGGAGGTCAAGAACACCGTCATCGTGCCCGTCGGCGCCAAGGGTGGCTTCGTCGCCAAGCAGCTGCCCGACCCGGCCAAGGACCGCGACGCCTGGCTGGCCGAGGGCGTCGCCAGCTACCGCACCTTCATCTCGGCGCTGCTCGACATCACCGACAACCTGGTGGCCGGCGAGGTCGTGCCGCCCTCCGACGTCGTACGCCACGACGAGGACGACACCTACCTGGTGGTCGCCGCCGACAAGGGCACCGCGACGTTCTCGGACATCGCCAACGAGGTCGCGGGCAGCTACAACTTCTGGCTGGGCGACGCCTTCGCCTCCGGAGGCTCCGCGGGCTACGACCACAAGGGCATGGGCATCACCGCCCGCGGCGCCTGGGAGTCCGTCAAGCGGCACTTCCGCGAGCTCGGGCACGACACCCAGACCCAGGACTTCACCGTGGTCGGCGTCGGCGACATGTCCGGTGACGTGTTCGGCAACGGCATGCTGCTCAGCGAGCACATCCGGCTGGTCGCCGCCTTCGACCACCGGCACATCTTCATCGACCCGAACCCGGACGCGGCGACCTCGTACGCCGAGCGGCGACGCCTGTTCGAGCTGCCGCGCTCCAGCTGGGCCGACTACGACAAGGACCTGCTCTCCACGGGCGGCGGCATCTTCCCGCGCAGCGCCAAGTCCATCACGCTCAACACCCAGATCCGCGAGGCGCTCGGCATCGACCCCTCGGTCGCCAAGGTGACGCCCGCGGAACTGATGAAGGCCGTCCTGCAGGCCCCCGTCGACCTGCTGTGGAACGGCGGCATCGGCACGTATGTGAAGGCGAGCACCGAGTCGGACGCCGACGTCGGTGACAAGGCGAACGACGCGATCCGCGTCAACGGCTCCGAGCTGCGCGTCAAGGTCGTCGGCGAAGGCGGCAACCTGGGCCTGACCCAGCTCGGCCGCATCGAGTTCGCACGCCGCGGCGGCAAGATCAACAACGACGCGATCGACAACAGCGCCGGGGTGGACACCTCCGACCATGAGGTGAACATCAAGATCCTGCTCAACGCGGTGGTGGCCAACGGCGACCTGACCATCAAGCAGCGCAACAAGCTGCTCGCCGAGATGACCGACGAGGTCGGCGCGCTGGTACTGCGCACCAACTACGGGCAGAACACCGCGCTCGCGCTCGCCGGGGCGCAGTCCGCCAGCATGCTCCACGCCCAGCAGCGCTTTATGCGCCGCCTGGTACGTGACGGCCATCTGGACCGGGCCCTGGAGTTCCTGCCCACCGAGCGGCAGATCCGCGAGCGGCTGAACAACGGAAGCGGGCTGACCCAGCCGGAGACCGCGGTCCTCCTCGCGTACACGAAGATCACCGTCGCCGAGGAGCTCTTCGCCACCGACCTGCCGGACGACCCGTACCTCCAGCGCCTGCTGTACGCGTACTTCCCGACGCAGCTGCGCGAGCGGTTCGTCGACCAGATCGACGGCCACGCGCTGCGGCGTCAGATCGTCACCACGGTGCTGGTCAACGACACCGTGAACGCGGGCGGTACGAGCTTCCTGCACCGGATGCGTGAGGAGACCGGCGCCTCGCTCGAAGAGGTCGTACGGGCGCACACCGCGGCCCGGGAGATCTTCGGCCTCGGCGAGGTCTGGGACGCGGTCGAGGCCCTGGACACCAAGGTCGCGGCCGACGTCCAGACCCGGATCAGGCTGCATTCGCGCCGTCTGGTCGAGCGCGGTACGCGCTGGCTGCTCAACAACCGGCCGCAGCCGCTGGACCTGGTCGAGACCATCGGCTTCTTCAGCGACGGCGTCAGCCGGGTCTGGGCCGAGCTTCCGAAGCTGCTGCGCGGCGCCGACCTGGAGTGGTACGAGCAGATCCGGGACGAGCTGGCGGGCGCCGGGGTGCCCGATGGCCTCGCGCAGCAGGTCGCCGGGTTCTCCTCGGCGTTCCCGACGCTGGACGTGGTGCTGATCGGCGAGCGGATGGGCAAGGACCCGATGGAGGTCGCCGAGGTCTACTACGACCTCGCCGACCGCCTGCAGATCACCCAGCTCATGGACCGCATCAGCGCGCTGCCGCGGGACGACCGCTGGCAGTCGATGGCGCGCGCGGCGATCCGTGAGGACCTGTACGCGGCGCACGCGGCGCTCACCTCGGACGTGCTGGCGGCGGGCGATGGCTCGGCTACGCCGGAGCAGCGCTTCCAGGCCTGGGAGGGGCGGAACGCCGCGATCCTGGGGCGGGCGAAGACGACGCTGGACGAGATCCGGGGCTCGGACGCGTTCGACCTGGCGAACCTGTCGGTGGCGATGCGGACCATGCGGACGCTGCTGCGTACGCACAGCTGACAGCTGACGTTCTGGTGTGAGGTGCCCCGGCCGGTTCGCTGGCTGGGGCACCGGCCGGGGCGCTCTCTCCGCGGGGGCCGGTTGGCTGCCCGCCTGACAGCGGCATGGCGACAGCGGCAGTGCGTACATATTCACAATGCCGCTCAAAATCGGATAGTACGGCTAAAGTGACGCAAATGAGCCACCCGACGACCGTACGCCCCCGTGGCTCCAGCGCGCCCGAGACCGCCGCCGCTGCCGCCGTCTGGGTGCCCGCACCCGCGTCGCCCGCGTCCGGGCCCCTGCGGCTGCGGCGGCCCGGACGGGCACGGCTGCGGCGGCTGTGCGCGGAGGTCGTCAGGTTCGGCATCGTCGGCGGCAGCGGCGTAGGCGTCAACGTTCTGGTCTTCAACCTGCTGCTGCACGGACTCGGTCTTGGACCGATGGCCTCGACGGTCGCCGCCAGCTGCGTCGCCATCAGCACCAACTACCTCGGCTTCCGGTTCTTCGCCTACCGGGACCGGTCCGCACGCAGCACGCGGCAGATCGTGCTCTTCTTCGCCTTCAGCGGGCTGGGCGTGGCCGTGGAGAGCGGCCTGTTCTACGTCGCGTACCACGGTCTGGGCATGGACAGTCCGGTCGGCTCGAACATCGCTAAGGCACTGTGCATCCTGCTCGCCTCCGCGTTCCGCTTCCTGGTGTACCGGACCTGGGTCTTCCAGCACGACCAGCCCTGAGGCGGTCGCCGAGAGGGCGTGCGGCGCGCACCAGCGCCCCGGTGGGCGCCCAGCGGACCTGGAGGCGCCCGGCGCCGCGCCCCTCGGGTTCGACCGTGACCTGATGGCGGTGGATGGCGGCCGTCAGCGGAGTGAAGTCGAGCGGGGCGAGCAGCGGGCCGCTGTTGCGCTGGCGTTGTTCCGCCAGCTCCAGGACCGGGTGGCGTACGCCGTCGAAGCCGTACACCGGCAGCGCGGCCGCGGCCAGGTCGAGGCGGACGGCGCCCTCGAAGACGCCGGGCCGTACCGGGTCGATGCGGAAGTGCTGGGTGAGGCGGCGACCGGCCGGGGCGAGGTGCAGTGCGGCCCGGTGCGGGCCGACGGCGAGCTGAAGCCCGGGGTCGTAGCTGCGGATCCGCAGATCCACGGTGGCGCCAGGGCCGGGCGCCACCTGAGTGATCTCGTGCCGGAACAGGGCGACGGCGAACGGCCGGGTGTCCAGCTCCTCGCTGGTCAGGTCGAGCTCTGGGCGGGTCGCTGCGGAGCCCGGCAGCTGGCCACCCCAGTACACCCGGCCGTCCGCGCCGGTGACGGTCTCGCGCGGGCCCACACCGTGGCCCATGCCGCGGGCGGCGAGCGCCGCCTCCGCGAGCCGCCCCTCCCGCAGCAGGGCGATCGTCACACGCTCGGCGCGGGGCAGCCGGGCATAAGAGCCCGGGGCGAGCCCCGCGAGGTAGGGGGTGACGGTGTCGGCGAACTCCCGCAGCCAGGTCTCGTCGCGGTACGGCAGGTCACCCGCGTACATCCGGACATCGTGCCGCAGGAACTTGTAGTCCTTGTCCGCGCGCAGGGCGGCGTGCCCGCTGTCGACGAGGAAGGCGTCGATCAGGGTCTGGACGTGGATACGGTCCCGGACGTTGCTGATCTTGTGCCGCTGATTGGAGATGGAGGCGGCGTCGGCGGCCGCGTAGGGCTCGATATACCAGCGGTAGACCGGCTCAGGCACGATGGTGAAGGCCTCGGCGAGGCAGTACGCCTGGGCCGTGAACAGCTGGTCCTCGTAGTGGATGCCCTCGGGGAAGCGCAGCGCGTGCCGGTCCAGGAACCGCCTGGCGTACATCTTGCTGGTGGAGAGGTGCTCGAACAGCAGCCGCGGTTCGGCCTCGACGCCCGCCACCGTACGCCGCTCGGCGACCAGGTCGGGCATCCAGGTGGAGCGGGCGCCGGTGTCGACGCGGACCCGCTCGACCTGGCCCATGGTGAAGTCGACGGGCCGCTCGCGGTGGGCGGCCAGGAGCAGTTCGCAGGCGCGCTCGGGGAGTTCGTCATCGCTGTCGAGGAACATCAGGTACGGGGCCCGGGCGAGGTCCATGGCGCGGTTGCGCGGGGCGCTACACCCGCCGCTGTTCTCGGGGAGCCGCAGAAACCGGATGCGCGCGTCCCGCGCCGCCAGCGCCCGGGCCACCTCGGGGGTGCGGTCGGTGGAGTGGTCGTCGCTGATGATGATCTCGATACGGCGATGGGTCTGGCGGCGCAGCGAGGCCACGGCGCGTGGCAGCCGCTCGGCGTCGTTGAAGACGATCACGGTGACGGTGACGTCTGGTGTGTCCGCGGTGTCGGGCGGCGTGCTGCTGGTCGGGCTGGTCGGGCTGGTCGGGCTGGTCTGGCTCGTTGGGCTTGTACGGCTCGTCGGGTTTGTAGGGCTCATCGGCGGGCGGCCTCTTCCGGGGTCGGCGCGGGTGTGCGGTCCTCGACGGGCACGATCGGCGGCAGATCCTCCTCGCGCTCGCCGAGGAAGGCGCGACGGACCACGCGCTCGGCGGCCCGCCCGTCGTCGAACTCGCAGAAGCGGCGGCGGAACGCGCCGCGCAGCTTGGCCGCCGCCTCGTCGCGCCAGGCGCCCGAGGTGAAGATCTCGGTCAGCGCGTCCTGGCTCCGGGCGACCTGGCCCGGGGCCTCGGTGAGCAGGTCGAAGTAGACGCCGCGGGCCCTGGCGTACACCTCCCAGTCGTCGGCGTAGATGACGATCGGGCGGTCCAGGTTGGCGTAGTCGAACATGATCGACGAGTAGTCCGTGACCAGGGCGTCAGCGGCGAGTTGGAGTTCCTCGACCGGATCGTACGTGGAGACGTCGATGACCCGTCCGCCGCGGCGTAGCCGGGTCAGTGGCGAGGCCGCGCCGCCACCGTAGAAGTAGTGGCCGCGCACCAGCAGGACGGTGTCATCGCCGAGGTCGGCGCTGAGCCGCGCCAGGTCCAGGCGCGGGGTCCAGCCCGCCTCGTAGTCGCGGTGCGTCGGCGCGTACAGGATCGCCGTCTTGCCGGGGGCGATACCGAGGCGTTCGCGGATGGCGCGGATGTCGTCGGCGTCGGCTTGGTAGAGGACGTCGTTGCGTGGATAGCCGTAGTCGAGCGGGACGTAGCGAGAGGGGTAGGCGCGTTCCCACGTCCGGGTCGAGTGGCTGTTCGCGGAGACGCTGTAGTCCCAGTTGTCGACGCGGGCCAGCAGGGCGCGGAAGTTGAGGCCCTTGGCGGCGGCGGGGAACTCGCGCTGGTCCAGGCCCATGCGCTTGAGCGGAGTGCCGTGGTGGGTCTGGACGAAGACCTGCTCCGGCCGTTTCACCAGGAGACCGGGGAAGTTGACGTTGTTGACCAGGAACTTGGCCCGGGCCAGCACCTCCAGATAGCGCGGGGTGCCCGGGATGACGTGGTCCGTGCCGGGCGGCAGCAGGGCCGCCTTGGCCTGGCTCACCACCCACACCGGGTGTACGTGGGGCGCGAGTTCACGCAGCTTCGCGGCGATGGCGGCCGGGTTGCAGGCCACGCCGCGGTCCCAGTACGCGGAGAAGACGGCCAGCTCCGGCTCGATGGGACGGGACAGGGCGCCGCGGTAGCGGTGGTCGCGGGCCTTGGCGCTCAGCTTGCGCTTTCTGGCGTTGAGCGCGGACCGCAGTGCGCGGCGCTTTCCGTTGGCGGCTTGGAGCGCCTTGTACCGGGTGTACTGGTCCTGCTCCAGGAGCCGGTGGCGTACGCCGTCGAGTCCGTCGGGGCGTTGGTAGCCGTCGGGGCGGAAGCGGCTGGCGTGCTCGGAGGCGTGGTGGAAGTACGGGGCGGCGAGGTCGGCGGGCAGGAGTCCTGGCCTGGCGATGACCCGCAGATAGTCGCCGACCATCCGCTCGTAGAGCGCGGTACGCACCCGCGGCGGCGCCTGACGGGCCGCCGCCAGCTCGTGCAGCTTCGCGTACGCGGCGAAGGGCGCGAAGTGCTCGTCGTACGTGGGCGGCGGGAGGCTGGCGCGGCGCAACTGGCGGTCGATCAGGGCCACCTGGTCCAGGCAGGCGATGCGGTCGGCGAGCAGGAGCGCGGCGTAGGCGGAGTAGAGCGCGTCGCCCGCCGTGAGGAGGTGGGCGTGCGCGCGCAGGAAGCCGGTGCGCAGGACGCGGTTGCCGAGCAGCGGCGCGAGTTCCAGGAGCGTGGGGAAGTCGGCCAGGTCGACGAGGGCACGGCCCGGCTGGGCCAGCACCTTGGTGTCGAGGCTGGGGCGGGCCGGGTCCCACCAGTAGGCGCGTACATGGTCAAACACCAGGACGTCGGGGGCGGGGGCGTCCCGGTCTGCCGCGCCGGGCGCCTCCGCGTGCTCGGCGAGGCGCTGGACGATGGCCGCCGCCGCGCCCGTGGGGAGGCTGTCCTTGGCATCCAGGAAGTGCAGCCAGTCGCCGGTGGCCGCGTCCGCGCCTGCCCGCCTGGCGGCGGTGGGGGTGGTGCCGTCGGACAGGGGCAGGGAGGTGAAGCGGGGGTCGCTCGCGGTGCGGGATTCCGTGCGGGCACGGGAGTTGTCGCCGGTCACGGCGACGATCACTTCCAGCTCGTCGCAGGACTGGTCGGCGAGGCTGCTGAGGCACTCGCCCAGATGACCCTGGATGTCACGGCCGGACACGATCACGCTGAGCTTGGGCAGCTTGGGCAGCTTGGACAGCTTGGACATGAGGCGGGCCGCTCCTTCGTCGCTGTCTCCGCGTATCCGCGTATCCGGCACTTCAGTCTATAAGGACCCTTTGGGGAGTTAGGTGGATAATGTCTGTATTTGGCGATGTCAGTCGCGGGCGGCCTCGGGGTGCAGGCGGACCCAGCCCGCCCACGCCGAGGTGATCATGTCGCGCATGTCGTGCTTCGCCTTCCAGTCGAGCTCCGCCGCGACAAGGTTCGCGGCGGCGACCACCCGTGCGGGGTCGCCAGGGCGGCGTTCAGTGACCTTCGGCGTGATGTGGTGGCCGGTGACCTCGCTGATCAGGTCGATCAGTTCGCGGACCGATACGCCCTCACCGCGGCCGATGTTGACCGTCAGGTCGTGGCCCGGTGTCGCGGCCAGCTTGCGGGCCGCGGCCACATGGGCGTCGGCGAGGTCACTCACATGGATGTAGTCGCGGACGCAGGTGCCGTCCGGGGTCGGGTAGTCGTCGCCGAAGATCTGGGGGGCGTTGCGCTCGGTGAGCTTCTCGAAGACCATCGGCACGATGTTGAAGACGCCGGTGTCGGCCAGTTCGGGGGACGCGGCGCCCGCGACGTTGAAGTACCGCAGCGAGGCGGTGGCGATGCCGTGGGCCCGGCCGACCGCGCGGACCAGCCACTCGCCCGCCAGCTTGGTCTCGCCGTACGGGCTCATCGGCGCGCACGGGGTCTCCTCGGTGACCAGACCCGACGCCGTGTCCGGCATCCCGTAGACGGCGGCGGACGAGGAGAAGACGAACGACGGCACACCACCGGCGACGACCGCGGCGAGCAGGGTCCGCAGGCCCTCGATGTTCTCGTGGTAGTAGCGCAGCGGCAGTTCGACGGACTCGCCGACCTGCTTCTTCGCCGCGAGGTGGACGACTCCGGTGACCTGGTGCTCCGCGATGACGCGGTCCAGCCGCTCCCGGTCCAGTACCGAGCCCTTGACCAGCGGCACGTCGGCGGGGATGCGCTCGGCGACGCCGCTGGAGACGTCGTCGTAGACGACCACATGCTCGCCGGCCTCGGTCATGGCGCGGACGACGTGCGCCCCGATGTAGCCGGCACCGCCGGTGATCAGCCAGGTCATGGTCACCCTGTTTCGTCGTGTCTGGGTCTGGTGTGCTCTCCCGCCGGTCAACGCGCGGCGCCGCTGACGGGTTCCGATGTGAGGTCTGTACGGGCTCCGGGTACGGGCCGGGTCACCCGTTGCCCAGCAGTCTCCTCGACCTGCTCCGCAGCACTCCCACGACCCCCCGCATTCCGGCCGCCACCCGTACCGAGAGGCTGCCGGAATGGGTCGCGTACGGCTGTACGAGCACGGTGCCGTGGCGCCGGTCCGGCAGGACCCGGCGGCGCAGCAGGCCGGGTCCCGGTACCGCGCGCGCCGTCGTCTCGCGCACCGTACCGTCCGCGAACCGCACCCGAAGACGCAGGTCCCAGACGCCAGAGGGGAGCGCGCCCAGATCGAGCAGCACCTCGGCGGTCCAGACGGGGTCCGGGTCCGTCCCAGCGGACCACGCCGCCGTGCGTCGCAGCCCTGGGTGCCCGCCGTCGCGGGCCTGGAGTTCGACGTCGACCGTGGTGGGCGCCGCGGCCGCCACCCGCCCGTACAGCTCGTGCAACGTCAGGGTCAGTACGGACGTACGCGCGCGTGGCCGCAATTCCGCGTCGACCGCGAGGGGCAGGAGTCGCATGGGGCGCACCAAAAGGTGTTCGAGGGTGACTTCGGGGAGTGCTTCGGACCAGACCGGGGTGGAGTCGGCGGCCCGCGCATGAGGAGGCGGCAGCCGGGCCGGGCGGGCCGCCAGCTGCCGCAGCCGGTACAGGTCGACCGGCTCGGGTGAGGCGAGCAGTACCTGGCCGACGATCCGGGCCGGGTCGGTCGCCCGTTCGAGGTCGGCCGTGTCGAAGGTCTGGAGGTACGCGCGCGTGAGGTCCCACCACGCGCGCTGGTACTCGGGGCCGTGCGCGCCCAGTTCGCGCAGGTACATCCGCAGGCAGTGTTCCAGGAACTTGGTGCATGCCGCACCCATCAGCTCCTTCTCCCCTGCGGCGTGCAGGATTTCCACCGCCTGGCGGTGCGCGTCCAGCCGGGCGCGCCAGTTGTCGATGCCGGACCGGTCGAGCGAGAGGGACAGCCGGGCGGCCCGGCGGCGAACATGCCAGACATAGACCGGCTGGTCGATCAGCGCGATCCGCGGGGCGGCGGCCAGCACGCGCGTGGTGAAGGCGAAGTCCTCGTAGACGACCGGGCCGTCGGCGAAGCGGATCGCGTGGCGGCGCAGGAAATCCGTCCGGTAGAGCTTGTTGACGCAGAGGGTGTCGTACACGAGCCGGAGCTGCTCGGAGGGCCGCTCGACGATCGCGGGTGTGCCGTACAGCTCGGGCTGCCAGGGCACATCGCGCCCCGAGGGCAGTTCGCGGCGCAGGCACAGCCCCGAGGCGACCTCGGCGCGGTGCTCGGTGGCGGCGGTGAGCAGCGCGCTGACCGCGCCCGGAGGCAGGACGTCGTCGCTGTCCAGGAACATCAGATACGGCGCCGAGCAGCGGTCGATGCCGTCGTTACGGGGAGTGCCACAGCCGCCGCTGTTCACCGCGCGGGCCACGACTCTGAGGCGCTGGTCATCGGCGGCCAGCCGTCGCAGCAGCTCGACGCTGCCGTCGGTCGAGCCGTCGTCGACGGCGATGACCTCGCTGACGGCCGGGCCCTGGGCGAGGGCCGAGCGCACCGCGTCGGCCACCCGGGTCACGTCGTTGTAGCCGATCAGGACGACACAGACCCGAAGCTGCTGCTGAGGGGTGTTCTCCATGTATCGGCATGTTAGTTGCTAATCAGTACTATCCTAATAAGCTGGCCGATAAGGATTTATATCGACCCTAATCAGGCATTCCCACCCGTGCCAGTACATCTCCGCTGCGCGGCCCCCAAGCCACCACGACGGCCTCTTCAGGTACCCGCTGGGAGCGGTCGAGCAGCAGCCACCGGACGTGATAGCGGCGGACGATCGCGTCCCGCTCCGCGCGCGTGGAGGTCGGTGCCAGATACGCCTCCACGTCGCGGGCGCGCCGCTGGCGCTCGCGCTCGTCGAGCGAGGCGTCGGGCCAGATGGGGGCGACTACGTTGGGCCCGTACCCGGCGATCGACCGCAGATGGCGGTAGTTGCCGGTGAGGACCACCTCGCCGGGACCGATGTGCCGGGCCGCCCAGCCGTACTCATGCCAGCGCGGCGGCTGCTCAAAGCCGACCGGGTCGAGCGAGCGTGGCACCACCGCCCCGGCCTGGGCGCTGAAGAACCCCAGACACGCGGCCCCGGCGGCGATCGGCGCCAGCACGCGGTGGGCCCGCGGCCAGGGCCACGGCCGCGCCAGCTCGATGGCCAGCGCGAACTGCGCCGGCACCAGCGTGAGACCCAGAATGCGCCCGTAGGTGTAGTGGCCGCTGAACCAGCCGTACGCCACGACCACGCACTCCATGACGAACATCAGCACCAGCGGGTCACGCCTCGACCGCCTGAACCGCATCCACAGGGCGGGCAGCGCGACCAGCGCCAGCCAGTAGCGCTCGGCCATACCGAAGTAGAGCTGGCGGTGGAGTGAGTCGATGCTGGAGTCACCGACGAGCGAGAAGACACTGAAGTACGGCCAGGACGCGGCCAGGAGCACCGCGATCGCGCCCGACAGGGCCCAGCGGACGAGCTCCCAGCGGACGAGCGCCCGGCGAACCGGCGACAGCGGCCGGAGATCGCGTTGCAGCCCGAGCACGAGGGCCACCACGCCGATCATCGCGGCCACGGCGGTGATCGGGTGCGTGAGGAGCACCAGGGCCCACAGGGCGCCGAGTCCCGTATGCGCCCACGGGCCACCGCCGTCCCGGGCGAGACGGCCGGTCAGTGCCCAGATCCAGAAGGCGACGCCGATCGCGAAGGTGCTCGGATAGTTCAGATGCCCCGTCATCGACATCAGCCCGAGGTACCCGCTCCACCAGGCGTCCTGGGTGCCCCACAGGACCACCATGAACACCAGGGCGAAGACCGGCGCCCACGCGCGCGTAGAGAGCGTTTTGACGAACTGTCCGATGCCGGTCAGCAGGACCAGCAGATTCACCGCGCCGCTCAGCTTGACGACCTGCCAGCCCGCGAGCCCGGTGGCTTTGGCGAACAGCGCCTGGACGACGGTGTACGGCGTGTAGTAGGCGCTGCCGTCGCCCGGCAGGTCGGCCATCGGGTGGGCGGGGTTCAGCAGGTCCGCCTTGAGCCGCTCCACGACGGCGGCGTGCTGCCCGAAGTCGCAGCAGATCGGCAACCGCCAGGCAGCAGCCGTGAGCACCACCCAGAAGAGCGTGCCGAACACCAGATAGGGGCTGGGCCGCAGCGAGCGGCGGCCGCCCAGCACGGCCGTGGCGCCGCGTGGCTCAGGACCCTCGGGACGCTCGGGACTGACGGTGGAGTACTGCACGATCACGGGCCTTTCGCGCGGCGGAGACAACGTCCCTGTCTCGTCTAACCACTCGGCCGAAGTCTCTACCTGGAGTCGTCCAACGGGGTGGCGCACGGCGCCGGACGACGGTCGGCCAGCGGCCGTACGGGTGGCAGGCCCGCCCGCTCACCCAGGAAAACATGGCGCACGACGCGCTCGGCGGCCCGGCCGTCGTCGTACGGGCAGAACCGCTCCCTGAACGCGGTCCGCAGCTGCGTCGACCGCGAGCCGCGCCAGTGCCCGGACGTGAAGATGTCGATCAGCTCGTCCTCGCTGCGGGCGACCGCGCCGGGCGGGAAACCCCGCAGGTCGAAGTAGGTGCCGCGGGCGGCCTCGTACGCTTCCCAGTCGTCGGCGTGGATGACGATCGGACGGTCCAGGTTGGCGTAGTCGAACATCAGCGAGGAGTAGTCCGTGACCAGGGCGTCGCTGGCCAGGCAGAGGGACTCCACGCTGAGGTGATCCGAGACGTCGATCAGGCCCGCCGCCGCCTCGGTCACCAGCGGGGCACCGTAGCTGTGGTGGGCGCGGGCCAGGACCGTGAAGCGCGGCCCCAGGCGGCGACGCAGCCGCGCCAGGTCCAGGGGGCGGTGCTGGTCGCGGTGGTAGTCGCGGTGGGTCGGGGCGTACAGGATGGCGATCGAGCCCGGCCGGATGCCGAGCACCTCGCGCAGCCGGGCCACCTCCTGGGCGTCGGCGTTCTGGAAGCGGTCGTTGCGCGGGTAGCCGTAGGGCAGCGTGGTGTAGCCGGAGCCCGAGCCGGAGGGGAAGACCCGCTCCCAGGTGAGCGTGGAGTGCTGGTTGGACGACAGGACGAAATCCCAGGTGTCGACGCCGTCGAGGAGGCGGTCGAAGTCCGTGTCGCGGGCGGCGGCGGGGCGGCCGAGCAGATCGAGGCCCATGCGCTTCAGCGGAGTGCCGTGCTGCGTCTGGATCACCAGCTGTCCGGGGCGCTTGACCATCCTGTGGTCGAAGTTCCCATTGCTGACCAGGTACTTGGCGCGGGCGAGTGCCGTCCAGTACGCGGCCGAGCTGGGGGTGACGCGCCGGGTGGCCGTGGGGATCGTGTGCTGGTACGCGGGGTCGGCGATCCAGGCGGTACGGACATGCGGGGCCAGCTCACGGACCTTCGCCTCGATGGCGCCCGGGTTGCAGCTGTGGCCGCGGCTCCCGTAGGCGGCGAACACCGCGTAGTGGGCGCGTACGGGGAGTCGCAGCTGGATGCGGTAGTGGAGTCGGAGCAGGGCGGCGCGGGTCGCGCGGCGCGCGGCCCTGGCGGCGGCGCGCGCCCTGTGGTGCAGCCGCCGCGCGGTCGACAGCGCCCAGTGGGTGCGGTGGGCGCCCAGGCGTACGAGGCTGTGGCGGACCCTCTCACGCCAGGACAGCCGGGGGGCGGGCGTGCGGTAGCGGCGGTAGTGGGCGCGGGCCCGCCGGAAGAACTCCGCGCGGGTGCCGGGGGGCAGCTGCCCCCGTGCGGTGACCAGCGAGAAGTAGGCGTCGACCATCCGGCGGAAGGCGATGGGGCGCCAGCGCGCCAGCTCCGGGCGGGCTTCGAGCCGGGCTTGGGCGTGGGCGTCGAGGAAGGCGAAGACCCGCTCGTACTGGTCGAACACGTCGAAAGCGTGGTGCGCGTGGTGCGCGTGGTGCACGGCGTTGCCCCGGCGCCGCTGCCGGTGGTGCACACACACCCGGTCCAGGGTGGCGATCGTCTCGGCCGTCAGCAGGGCCGGGAAGGTCCAGGGCGCGTCCCCATGGGAGCCGGGCGGGAAGGTGAGCCCCTCGCGCTCGACGAACTCGCGGCGGTAGGCCTTGTTCCAGACCACCAGCGGGCCGTTCAGCAGGCCGGGCCGGTCGGCCAGCGCGAAGGGCGCGGGGCCTTCCTCGGCGAGCTGCCCCGCGAACGCGTCGCGTACGGTCTCGCCCGTCCAGTACGCCCGCGCGTGGTCGTAGGCGAGGACGTCGGGGCAGCCGGTCTCCTTGAGACGGTCGGCGACGGCGTACAAGGCGCCCGGTGTGAGGGTGTCGTGGGCGTCCAGGAAGAGCAGGTAGTCGCCGCGGGCCTGGGCGAGTCCGGCGTTCCTGGCCCCGCCCGGACCCGTGTGCTGGCTGAGGTGCACCGCCCTGACCCGGGGGTCGGCGGCCGCGTACTCATCGACCAGCGCCCCGGAGGCGTCCGGAGAGCGGTCGTCGACCACGATCAACTCCAGGTCCGTGAAGGACTGCTGGAGAACCGAATCCAGGGCTTCGGGCAGGTACGCCTGCGCCTCGTACACGGGGACGATGACACTGAACCGGGGCAAGGCGCATCCATGGGTCGACACGGGCAGATCCCCGTGCAAACCGCCCTTGGGGTGCGTTGGTTACGCGCTACTTCACCGCGCCCGCCATCACCCCCGAGACGAACTGCCGCTGGAAGGCGAAGAACACGATCAGGGGGACCACCATCGAGAGGAACGCGCCAGGCCCCAGGATGTCGATGTTGTTGCCGAACTGCCGTACCTGGGTCTGCAGGGCGACCGTGATCGGCTGGTTCTCCGGCTTGGCGAAGACCAGCGCGACCAACATGTCGTTCCACACCCACAGGAACTGGAAGATGCCGAGCGCGGCGATCGCGGGCCCGCCGAGCGGCAGCACGACCCGGGCGAACAACCGCAGTTCACCGGCGCCGTCCAGCCGCGCGGCCTCCAGCAGCTCACGCGGGATCTCCGCGAAGAAGTTACGCAACAGGAAGATCGCGAAGGGCAGCCCGAAGGCCACATGGAAGAGGACCACGCCCAGCACCGAGCCGAAAATGCCGAGGTCACCGAAGAGTCCGGCGATCGGCACCAGCGCCACCTGTACCGGCACCACGAGCAGTCCGACGACGGCCAGGAACCACCAGTCCCGGCCCGGGAACTCCATCCAGGCGAAGGCGTAGCCCGCGAGTGCGCCGATCGCCACCACCAGCACCGTCGCGGGCACGGTGATCAGCATCGTGTTCAGCAGGGAGTCGGTGATGGCCTCGTTCTTCAGCAGGCTCTGGTAGCTGTCGACGGTGAGTTGCGAGGGCTCGGTGAACACCTTCCACCAGCCGCTCGCGCCGATGTCCTCCGGCGAGCGCAGCGAGGACAGCAGCAGGCCGACGGTCGGCAGCAGCCAGAACAGGCCCACCAGGATCAGTACGAGGCGCACCACACCGCCACTGGCGCGCGCGGCGATACGGGAGGCGAGTGACGGCTTCACCGTCTTCACCGCCTTCGTTGCCGTCATTGGCGTCATCGCCTTCGTCGCGTTCATCGCTTGGCCTCCCGCCGCAGCCGACGCATGTTGAAGATCATGACCGGGATGACCAGCAGCAGCAGAAGGATCGCGATGGCGCTCGCGATATCGGGTCGGCCCTTGGAGAAGGCCTGGTCGTAGAGTTCGAGCGCCAGAACGTTGGCGTCGTCCCGCGACGAGCCGGGGGCGATGATGAAGACCAGGTCGAAGATCTTCATTACGTTGATCATCAGCGTGACGAGGACGACCGCGAGCACCGGCGTCAGCACCGGCACGGTGATGCGGCTGAACACCTGCCACTCACTCGCGCCGTCCACCCGGGCCGCCTCCAGGAGTTCGCGCGGCACACTGGCCAGTCCCGCGGCGATCAGGACCATCGCGAAGCCCGACCAGATCCACAGATAGCTGCCGATGACGGCCGGGGTGACCAGCGTCGGACCGAGCCAGCTGGCGCCTCGGTACGGCTCGCGGAAGTTACTCTCGGGAAGCCGGAGCAGGGCGCCGTCGGCCGCGCCGGAGAGCGTGAAGGTGCCGTCGGGCCCGGCGCGGGCGGAGTCCACCACCGTGCCGTCCTTGACCGCCTCGACCCTCATGCCCGGATAGCCCAGCTCCTCGGCGTCGATGCCGCCGAGCGTCCCGACGCCCTTGCCCCGGGTGAAGTCCTGCCAGGTGGTGCCGGTGACCTTGCCGGGGTCGGTCTCGGCGGCCGCCGCCGGGCGCGCGCTGCCCGGCATCTTGTCCGGGGCGACGCCGACCAGCGGCAGCGCCACGGGCTCGCCGACCCGTACCGGATCACGGGTGACGAAGCCGCCGCCCTCCTCGGCCAGCGGCGACTCGCGCCCCGGATGAGCCTTGGGGAACGCGGACGACTCGGCGAAGGTGTCATGGACGCCCACCAGCACCGCGTTGGCGACCCCGCGCTCCGGGTCCTGCTCGTACACCAGCCGGAAGATGATCCCCGACGCGAGCATGGAGATCGCCATCGGCATGAAGACGACCAGCTTGAAGGCCGTTCCCCAGCGCACGCGTTCGGTGAGTACGGCGAAGATCAGGCCGAGCGTGGTGGCGACGGCCGGGGCCACCACCACCCAGATCGCGGTGTTCTTGAGCGCGGTCCTGGTGGCGTCCTCGGTGAACACCTCCTGGTAGCTGTCCAGGCCGGTGAAGGAGTCGCCCGCCTGGTCGAAGAGGCTGCGGACCAGCGAGTATCCAATGGGATAGAGCACGAGCGCGCCCAGGAGGACCAGCGCGGGCAGCAGGAACAGCGCCGCCACCACTTTGCGGGTACGTGTCACGCTACGTCGTGCGCGTGCGCGTGGGCGTGGGCGTGGGGCCGGGGGCGTCGGTGGTATGACGCCCCCGGGTGGAGTGGCCGAGGTCATCGCCGGGTCAGCTCTTGTACGCCTTGGCCGCGTCCGACTCCAGCTGGCGCTGGGTGCCGTCGACGTCCTTCGGGTTCTTCAGGAAGTCCTGCAGCGCCTTCCACATGCCCTTGCCCGGGGCACCGCCGAACGCCTGCGGTGTCTGGTCCGACATGTCGAAGCGGAAGTCGTCGCCCGAGGCGATCAGGGCCGTGCCGATGTCGCGCAGCACGTCGTTCGGGTACGTGGCCGGGTCCATCTCCTTGTTGGGCGAGATGAAGCCGCCCTGCTTCGCCCAGATCTCGGCCGCGTCGGTGGAGGCCAGGAACGTCAGCAGCGCCTGGGCGCCCTGCGAGTCCTTCAGCGCCACCGCGGCGTCGCCGCCGGTCACCACCGGCGCGTCGTCGCCGACCGCCGGGAACGGGAACACCTTGGCGTCGGTGCCGATCTCGGCGTCGGTCTGGCCGATGTTGACCGCGACGAAGTCGCCCTCGAAGACCATGGCGGCCTTGGGCTGATCGCCGCCGGTGAAGGTCTGCGTGACCGACGTCGGGAACTCGGTTTGCAGAGCGCCATCCTGACCGCCCGCCAGGTAGTCCTTGTTGCCGAACAGCTTGCCGAGGGTGGTCAGCGCCTCCTTCACGGAGGGGTCCGTCCACTTGATCTCGTGCCGCGCCAACTGGTCGTACTTCTCCGGGCCCGCCTGCGAGAGGTAGACGTTCTCGAACCAGTCGGTGAGGGTCCAGCCATCGGCGCCCGCGACCGAGAACGGGGTGACCCCGGAGTCGTACACCGTCCGCGCCTGGTCCATCAGCTCGTCCCAGGTCTTTGGTTCGCTGGCTCCGGCGTTCTCGAAGACGGCGTTGTTGTACCAGACGAGGGATTTGTTGGCGGCCTTGAAGTACACGCCGTACTGCTCGCCGTCGACCGCGCCGACGTCCTTCCAGCCCTGGGTGTAGTTCTTGTCGAGCTGCGCCTGTGCCTCGGTGCCTACCGGCTTGGCCCACTTGTTCTTCACGGCCTGGGCGATCGCGCCCGGCTGCGGGAGCATCGCCACGTCCGGCGGATCGCCGCCCGCGATCTTCGAGCCGAGGAAGTTGACGATCGGGTCCTGGGCCGGGACGAAGGTGACCTCGGCGCCCGTGCGTTTCTCGAACTCCGTGAGCACCTTCTTGAAGTTGTCCTGTTCGGGCCCCGACCAGACCGCGGCGACCTCCAGCTTCTGCCCCTTCAGCTGGGGCAGTTCGACCGAGGTGCCGCCGCCCTGGCCGTTGTTCTTCTTGCCGCCATTGCCGCCGTTGTCGGCGTCGCCACCGCCGTCACCGCACGCCGTGAGGGCGAGTGCGCCGACGGCCACTAATGACACAACGAGCTTTCCCGTGCGAAGAGTTGTGCGCATCACTGCCCCGTTCTCTTCCCTGAGAGCCTGAGCCCTGTCCCGTGCGCACTGGTCTACGCCCGAGTGGGGAGGGCCGCAATAGCGCCTACGGGAACTCGGGGATCGTGACCGGAGGGTTACTTAGCGTGGGTCTCCAGGAGTGGGGGCACCGCGGGCGCCTCGACCGAACGGGCCGCCCGCTCCAGGGCGCTGGCCAGCAGGGCCAGGTCCGTGGGGCCGTTGCCCAGTTCGCGGACCGGGCGGCGGGCGGGTGGGTCGCCCATGCGCTCCCACTCCAGGGGTACGGCGGTCGGGCGCAGCGTCGAGGTACGCGGGATACGTCCGGTCACGCGGCCCGCCTGGAACGCGGTGACGCGGCCGTCCGCCGCCGCGTACAGCCGTCCGCGGCCCGGGGCCGGGTCCTCGGGGGCCGCTGACGGGGCGTCCAGCGTGATGCGCAGGGCGGCGCCGCGGTCGAAGGCGGTGGCGGCGGTGCGCTCCGGGTGGGCGGTGGCTGCCACGAGATGTACCCCGAGCCGCTCGCCGCCGTGGACGACGGCTTCCAGCGCGCGGACCACCGAGCCCGCCGACGGGCGGCCGGTGGCGCCGAGTGCGGGGGCGACCAGGGCGTCGATGTCGTCGACGAGCACGACCAGGCGGGGCAGCGGCGGGACGTCCTGCGCGCGGGGACTCCTGTTGCCCGGGCGCAGCTTGAGTGTCGCGCTGCCGGGGGAGTCCAGGTCTCCCGCGCCAGCCCCGGGGCCGGGCTGAGGGGCGGGGGGCGCGGGAGCCGTGGGAGCCGTAGGAGTCGTGGGCGGTACGGGGCCGCTGCCGCCGGTGCCGAGCGTGCGGGTGCGTTGGGCGATCATTCGGCCGGACACGGCCCGCTGGGTGTGCCATTCGGCGAACCCGAGGCGGCCGACCAGCTCCCCGCGCCGCTTCAGTTCGGCGGTGAGCGCCTGGGCGAACTCCCGCATCCGTACCGGGTCGTCGGCCGTCAGATGGGTGGTGACATGGGGGAGGTCGGTGCAGGCCCGCAGCCCGTCGCCGCGTCCGGAGCCCGCCCCGTCGACCAGGACGAGGGCCAGCCGGTCGGGCCGGTCGGCGGCGGCCAGCGCCGCGGCGGCCGAGCGCAGTAGCTCCGTACGGCCGCTGCCCGCCGGGCCCTCGACCAGCAGATGGGGGCCCTGCGCCACCAGGTCGGCGCAGACCGGGCCGCGTGGCCCCGCGCCCAGCACCGCCCAAGCGCGGCCACCCAGCGCCTGCGGGTCGTCCACGGCCGCCGCCCAGCGGGCCATCAGGGACGCCGGAGTCGCCCTGGCGAGGCCCAACTCGTCCAGCAGCCGGGCGGCCTGGGGGAGCGGGGCGGACACATGGGCGTGCGCGTCGCCGGGCTCCGCCGTACGCAGCGGGGCCAGCGCCCGGGCGAACCGCTCGGCCCAGGCCACCGACACCGCGTCCACCGAGGCGAGCGTGCCATGCCCGACGGGGCGGCCTCGGGACGTACGGAGCAACCGCAGGGCCGTCGCCACGTCCCCGCTGAGGAGGGCGACGGCGCCGCACGCGCGGAAAGCGGGCGACGCGGCGCAGGCCGCCTCGTAGGTCGCGGTGACCGGCGACGCGGGGGAGGCGGCCGGGGTCTCGGCGAGGCAGACGACGTGGATCCCGGCGCCCGCGCCGTCGGCGGCGAGCCGCGTGACCGCGTCGCGCAGAGCCGCGGAACCGGGGTCACCGTCCACGACCACCACCGCGTACGGCCCCGCGTACGGCGCGGGGGCGGGGGGAGGCGCGGGCGCGGGGGCGAGGCGGTCTGGTGCTCCGGGTGGGACGTGCGGGAGTGGGCTGGCCGGGGGACTCGTCTGGAGGTGTTCGTCGAGGCGGCGGAGCAGTTCGCCGGTGCGGGCGGCGGCCTGCTCGCGGTCGTACGCCAGGAGCAGGCGGCAGTCCTGGCCGTGCCCGGGGCGCAGATGGGGCAGCCAGCCGAGCCAGGACCACTCGGCGGTGCGCTCGTCGAGCGCGCGGCCGCGGTCCGTGCTGATCAGCACGATCTCCACGTCGGTGGGGGAGTGCAGCGCGGCGAGCTGGGCGAGGGCCGAGCGGGCCAGCCCGGCCAGCCGGTTACGCGGCCCGGCGAGCCCCAGGGAGCCCGCCTCCCGCAGCCTGACGGTCACCGGGACGACGGGCAGCAGCCCCATGCCGTCCGGAGTGGGCCGGTCTGTGGTTCCCAGGCGTAGGGCGAGCGCCTCCTGGTGCGCCCGGTCGCGCTCCCACAGGCGGGGACCGGGGCCGAGGGCCGTCAGCAGCAGGGCCGCGGGGTCGGGCCAGGCGTCCGCTACGGAGTCCTCGGGGGCGGCCGTCCAGGCCACGGGCTCGACGGGGTCGTCCGGCCGCGTCTCGTCCCGCGCGCCGGTCAGCCGCCGCGCCCACGCGGTGAGCCCGCCGCGCCTGCGCATCTGGCGCGGAACGGTGGTGCCCCGCGTCGGCGTCCCGGCCCGACCAGCCCCGGGCCCCGCGGCTCCACGGCCGTCGGCCGCATCGGGGTCCAGGGCGCCGGTGTCATACTCGGCTCCGGGGCGCTCCGGGGCTTGGGCGCTGTCACCTGCGGGCGTGGCTTCGGCACCGGTCACGCTGCCTGTGCCGCTCGTGCCGGGCAGTGGCCCACTGCCGGTCGTACGGGCCGCGCTGGCCGCCCCGCCCAGGCCCTCGGCCCTGGCGCGCTCCCGGGCGCCCGTGCCGCTGCCGGTAGTGCTGGTGCGGGGAGGTGCCCCCGTCCCGGGCGTACGGGCAGAGTCGGCACCTTCGCCGAGGTGCTCGGCCTTGGTGCCGCGCGGTGCCCCCGGACCCGGCGTACGGGCGGGGTTGGGGGCACCGCCGAGGTCCTTGGCCCCGGCGCGGCGCAGCGCGTCCGTGTCGCTGCCGGTGGTGCTGGTGCCGGGCGGGGCTCCGGCGCCGCTCACGCGGGCGGGGTCCGCGCCGCTGCCGTCGTGGCCCCGTGGACCGGGCACCGCGTCGTGTGCGTAGCCGTACGGGGCATGGCCGTGGCTGGGCTCGCCGGAGCGGGTCGCCCAGGGTGCCGAGCCGTAGCCGGGCCCGGTGGTCGCGGACGGGTGCGGACCCGGCCAGACGGGGGCGACCTGGGCGGCGGCCGCGGCCGGGGTGACCCGGAGCTGCCCCTCGCCGTCCACGGACGTGGGCAGCGTGGTCTCCGCGTGGACCGGCGTCAGCCGCAGCGTGGACTCGCCGATCCGCAGCAGCGCGCCCGGCGAGAACCGCACCGGCTGGTCGGTGACCGGCCTGCCGTCGACCGTCGTGCCATTGGTCGAGTTCAGGTCGGCGACGCTGACCCGGCCGTCGTCCCCGACCGTCACCGCGCAGTGCAGTCGCGAGACGTCAGGGTCGTCCAGGGGCACATCGGCGTCGGCCGAGCGGCCGATGGTGACCCGCCCGCCGTGCAGGAGATGCACCCCGCCCGCGTCAGGACCCGCGACGACATGGAGCCGGGCCGCGGCTCCCTCGGGCGACGGGGCGGGCTCGGCGGGGGAGTGCAGTGAGAGCACGGCGCCGTCCACCAACGGCGGCTCGCCCAGGACGCAGCGCTGCGGGTCGAGCCGCTCGGACCCGGCGTAGATCTGCGCGGGCCCGTCGGTGCCACCGACCGCCTTGGCCAGGCCGGACGCCACCACCGCCAGCGCCGTCCCGGCTGGCGCGGTGACCAGCACATCGCAGGCGCGCACATCGAAGGCGCGTGCGGTGCGGCCGCTTTGCGGCCCGAGGACGGTCAGCCGGATCTGCATCGCCGTCAGCGGTCCCTTCTGCGCGGGTGCCCGGCAGGGAGACTGCCCATGTCACACATCCCCCCACCGCACACGGCATGGCTCCGTGCTGTAGGGCATCCTCGCACCTGCCACTGACAACACGCCGAGCGGCCGCCCTTTGCACCTGAACCAGCGACACTCACCCTCCGCTTCCGGCCTCCCGGCAACCATCCGCCCCAGCCGCGCGTCTTCCCCACGAACGCCGACCCGGTGCGACCGCCGCGGCGACCCGGTGCCCCGTTCGGCCGCACTACAGTGGTCCGGAACGGCACCAGCAGCCGGGACCAGCAGACGATCAGGGAGCGCATTGACGTGCGGCCGGTAGGCAGCAAGTACTTGCTCGAGGAGCCGCTCGGACGCGGCGCCACGGGCACCGTCTGGCGTGCCCGCCAGCGGGAGACCGCGGGCGCCGAGGCGGCCGTCGCGGGCCAGCCAGGCGAGACCGTCGCGATCAAGGTCCTCAAGGAGGAGCTGGCGAACGACGCGGACGTCGTGATGCGCTTCCTCCGCGAGCGCTCCGTCCTGCTGCGGCTGACCCACCCGAACATCGTGCGCACCCGCGATCTGGTGGTCGAGGGCGATCTCCTCGCCCTGGTCATGGACCTGGTCGAAGGCCCTGACCTGCACCATTACCTCCGGGACAACGGCCCGATGACCCCGGTCGCGGCGTCCCTGCTGACCGCCCAGATCGCCGACGCGCTCGCCGCCAGCCACGCCGACGGCGTCGTACACCGCGACCTGAAGCCCGCCAACGTCCTCCTTAAGGAGGACGGCGTGCAGATGCACCCGATGCTCACCGACTTCGGCATCGCGCGCCTCGCCGACTCCCCCGGCCTGACCCGCACCCATGAATTCGTCGGCACGCCCGCGTACGTCGCGCCGGAGTCGGCCGAAGGCCGCCCGCAGACCTCCGCGGTGGACATCTACGGCGCGGGCATCCTGCTGTACGAGCTGGTCACCGGCCGTCCGCCGTTCGCTGGTGGCACCGCGCTCGAAGTGCTGCACCGCCACCTCAGCGAGGAAGTGCGGTGCCCCGCGGGGGTGCCGGAGCCGCTGTGGACGGTCATGGAGCGCTGTCTGCGCAAGAAGCCCGAGGACCGGCCGAGCGCCGAGAACCTCGCGCGCGGTCTGCGCGTCGTCGCCGAGGGCATCGGTACGGGGGCCAGCTCCGCGCAGTACGCGGCCGCGGCGGGCGTCGGCGCCCTGCTCGTGCCCGACCCGGCGCCCGCCGCAGTGCCGACCCCGCCAGGCGCCGCCGACCCCACCCAGGCCCTGCCGCGGAACGCCGCGTACGGCCAGCACGACCCGAGCGCCGCCACCAACGTGATGCCGCACACCACGCGTGACGCCGACCCCACCTCCGTACTGCCGCGCGACGGCGGCGCCGCCGACCCGACCGCGGTCATGCCGCCCGTGCCGCAGGACCCCGAGGGGCCGCCGCAGTCCGACGACCCGCACCCCTGGCAGAGCCAGATGCGGGCGGCCCGTGACCGCAGCGAGCAGACCCAGATGCAGTACCTGGACCCGGAGCAGGACCCGCTGCGCCGCCGCCCGCAGCGGCAGGTGGCGCGCAATCAGCCGCAGCAGCGCCCGCAGCGCCCTCAGCCCCGGCAGCCCCAGCCGCGGCGTCAGCAGCCACAGCAGTACCCGCCGCAGCACCAGCAGCAGCCGTACCCCCCGCAGCACCACCAGCCGCAGCGATACGCCCCCGCCCCCGCGCCCGCACCGCAGCAGCACCAGCCACAGCCGCAGCACTACCCGCCGCCCCAGCAGCCCGCGCCGAGGCAGCCCCGCGAGCCGCGTCGGCGCAGCGCCAACCGGATGCGCATCCCGGGCCTCGGCTGCCTCAAGGGCTGCCTGTTCATGATCGTCCTGCTGTTCGTGGCTGGCTGGATGGTCTGGGAATTCACGCCGCTGCCTGACTGGGTCGACTCGACCAAGAGCTTCTGGGGCCAGGTCAAGGACTGGACGTCCTCGATCTCCGACTGGATCAGCAACCTCGGCTAGCGGGCCGAGGTCACGGCGCCAGCTTTGACGCCAGCCCCGACGCCAGCAGGACGCCAGCCCCGACCTTGGGGATTTGTCGACATCTGGAGGGTGATTTCTCCCGCTGAAGCGAAGGTTGACCGCAGAGCCGCGTAGCTTTGTCGGCAACACGCGTCTGTAGGAGCAGTCTTGGCACGGAAAATCGGCAGCCGGTATACCGCCCACCAGATTCTGGGGCGCGGTTCAGCTGGCACGGTGTGGCTGGGCGAGGGGCCCGAAGGCCCCGTCGCGATCAAGCTCCTGCGCGAGGACCTCGCGTCCGACCAGGAGCTCGTCGGCCGCTTCGTCCAGGAACGCACCGCCCTCCTGAGCCTTGACCACCCGCGCGTGGTCGGCGTGGTCGACCTGGTCGTGGACGGCACCGACCTCGCGCTCGTCATGGAGCTCGTACGCGGCACCGACCTGCGCACCCGCCTGGAGCGCGAGCGCCGCCTCGCCCCGGAGGCCGCGGTCGCCATCGCCGCGGACATCGCCGACGGCCTCGCCGCCGCGCACGCCGCCGGGATCGTGCACCGCGACGTCAAGCCCGAGAACGTCCTCCTGGACATGCGGGGTCCGCTCGGGCCCGGCGGCTCGCACCCCGCGCTGCTCACCGACTTCGGTGTCGCCAAACTGGTCGACTCACCGCGCCGCACGCGCGCGACGAAGGTCATCGGCACCCCCGACTACCTCGCCCCCGAGATCATCGAGGGGCTGCCGCCGCGGGCCGCCGTGGACATCTACGCCCTGGCGACCGTCCTGTACGAGCTGCTGGCCGGGTTCACGCCGTTCGGCGGTGGCCACCCCGGGGCCGTACTGCGTCGCCATGTCACGGAGAGGGTGGTGCCGCTCCCGGGCATCCCGGACGAGCTCTGGCAGCTGATCGTGCAGTGCCTGGCCAAGGCCCCGGCGTCCCGGCTGCGCGCGTCCGAGCTGGCCGCGCGGCTACGCGACCTGCTCCCGCTGGTGGCCGGGATGGCACCGCTCGACGTCGACGAACCCGACGCGGAAGGCGCGGACGAGGTGAACGACCCGTACGAGGGCGAGGGCGACGACCGTGAGCTGTCCGCCGAACCGCGCCCGACCGCACCCCGGCGGGGCGCCGTAGCGCTCGTCCCCGGTTCGTCCCCTGACTCCAACCGCGACACCCATACGAG
>NZ_WHOM01000036.1 GCF_009739465.1 Streptomyces apocyni | reverse complement strand
GTGCCCGCGCCCCGGATGATCGTGTTCGGCGCGATCGACTTCGCGTCGGCGCTGGTACGGGTCGGCAAGTTCCTCGGCTACCACGTCACCGTCTGCGACGCCCGCCCGGTATTCGCCACCCGCACCCGCTTCCCCGAGGCGGACGACATCGTCGTGGAGTGGCCCCACAAGTTTCTGGAGCGTACGAGGGCGGAGGTCGACGGCCGCACGGTGCTGTGCGTCCTCACCCACGACGCCAAGTTCGACGTCCCGCTCATCAAACTCGCCCTCACCCTCCCGGTCGCCTACATCGGCGCCATGGGATCCCGCCGCACCCACGAAGACCGCAACCGCCGCCTGCGCGAAGTCGGTGTGACCGAGCTTGAGTTGGCCCGCCTACGCTCCCCGATCGGCCTCGACCTCGGGGCGCGTACGCCCGAGGAGACGGCCCTGTCCATCGCGGCGGAGATCGTCGCGGCGCGGCGGGGCGGGAGCGGGGTCTCGCTGACCGGTGCGCATACGCCGATCCACCACGACGGGGACGCGGCGTCGGCGCGGCGGATCGGGTCTGTTGCCTGAGGCGGCTGGGCGGGTTTGCTAGGGGCAGCTCAGCTCTCTAGGGAGCGGGGACTGTGCCCGTGCCGATGTTCAGCACCGCGTGGAGGACGGCACCCGGACCGTCGCCAGAGCGTTCGCGGAGCATGCCGTCAAGGATCTGCCGGACCTCCGCGGCCTGCGCCTCGGTGAGCCCGGCGATCCACTGGGCGCCGATCGGGTTGCTGCTGCGGAGCATGTCAAGCAGCTCCGTGGCGGAGGCGAAGCGCGTGTCCAGCGTCTCCGCGCGCACCGTGACATCCCGCAGACCCGCCTCCCGCAGTTCCGCCGTGAGCCGGTCCGGGTCGGCGAGCCGCAACGGCAGCGGCGGCGGATCGGTGGGCAGCGGCACGAAGCCCGGCACGGCGGCCCGCAGCGCGCCCATCGTCCAGCCGATGAACTCCACCTGCTGCGGCCAGGCGAGCGGCGGCGACCAGCACCGTACCGCCGGGCTGGGTCACGCGCACCATCTCCGTCAGCCCGCGCCGCAGGTCAGGGAAGAGCGACACGCCATTGAGTGACGCGGACACGTCGAACGTGTCATCGCCCAGCTCCAGGTGCTCGCCGTCCATGACGCGCGCGTCGACCTCGGTCAGGCCCTCCTCACGGGCGTGCTGGACGAGACGGTCCACCATCGTCGGCGCGATGTCCACGGCGACCACACGCGCACCCCGCCGCGCCGCCGGGAGAGCGAGAGCACCGCTCCCGGCGGCCACGTCCAGCATCCGAGTGCCGGAGTCGATCCGTACGCCGGACAGGATGTGCTCGGCGAACAGCATGGTGTGCGGCGTGGTGTGCCGGTCGAAGTCCGGGGCGAGCGCGTCCCAGGCGGCGCGGATCTGGTCGGGCGAGGGGTGTTGGGGTGAGGGGTGTTCGGGCGAGTGGTGTTGGGTGGGGGCGGTCATGGCCGTACTCCTTTCCCGCTTCATCGCTAGGTGGCCGGGAGGGCGGTGCGCAGCGCGGCCACGAAGGCGTCGGGGTCTTCGATGTTGGCGTCGGCGCCACAGCCCTCGAGGATGTGCAGCGGCCAGCCGTACTGTGCGGCGGCCTGCTCGGCGAACCTCAGCCGCGTCTCCGGGTCCTGCCGACCCCAGATCAGCGTCGTGGGAACGTCGATGCGACCGAGGTCGGCGGCGGGGATGGGCGACAGCGCGAGCTCCTTGAACATCCTGCGGCCCCGGGCCTTCGCGCCGGGGGCGTGGGCCCGGTCGAGGACATAGTCGGCGATCCGGTCCCAGTGCTCGCCCATGTCACGCTGGACCGAGCCGAAGTCCACCATGCAGCGCCCCAGCATGCGGTCCCGGCTGCGCTCGGTGGCCCGCATCTGGAACGCGGCGACCGTGAGGGCGAACCTCGGCTCCGGGCGGAAGGGGCCCAGGCCGAAGGCGTCAGCGAGTACGAGCCCCGCGATGAGCCCGGAGTGCGCGGCCGCGAACCGGGCGGCGACCGCGCCGCCGATGTTGTGTCCCACCAGGATGGGCGGAGCGGGACAGGTGTCCCGAACGAGTGCCGCGAGCCACTCCACGGCCAGGTCGGCGGTGGGCGGGCGACCGTCCTCGATCTCGGAGGCGCCGTGCCCCGGCAGGTCGGGAACCACCAGCGAGTAGTCGCCCACCAGCTCCGGAATCACCCGAATCCATACGGTGCATGACTGGCCGACGCCGTGCAGGAGCACGACGGACGGCCCGCTGCCGCCCTCCAGGACGGCGGTCGACACTCCGGCGAGGTCACGTCGGTGCTCGGTGAGTGGAATGTCCGCCAGCAGACTCCGCCTGGCGTCGTGTGCGGTGGCTGTGCTCATCACTGCCTCCTCTCCGAGGCTCCCTGCTTCTTCGGGTACTACACGGCGAGTCTCCGCCCGGCGGCGCACGCACCGCATCGGGCGAATCGTGCAGATCAGAGGGGGCGCCGGAGCATGGGTCGAACGACCCATGCGGGGCAGGCGGCCAGGGTGGCAGATGGCAGGAGGCAGGTCTGGGGCGCTAGCTGTATTGCCCTGTGAGGCCGTGCTCGTAGGCGTACGCGGTGGCGGCGGACCGGCTGGAGAGACCCAGTTTGGCGAACATGTTGCTCAGATGGCGGGCCACCGTCTTCTCGCTGATCACGAGCGTGGCGGCGATCTCCCGATTGCTGGCGCCTCCGGCCACGAGCCGCAGTACCTGCGCCTCACGTGCGGTCAGCCCGTCGGGAAGGGGAGGGCCGGAACCGGATGCCCGCCCGGATGCCCGCCCGGATGCCCGCCCGGACACCTGGCTCGATACCCGCTGCACGCGGGCGAGCTCTGGGGCGGCGCCGAGCTGTTCGAAGACCGTACGGGCCGCGTCCAGCTCCAGCTGAGCCGTGTCATGGTCGCCGAGCAGCGCGCACACCTTGGCCATCAGGACGCCCACCCGCGCCGCCTCGTACGGGACCCGCAGCTCCTGCCACGTCGCCCGAGCCGCGCTCAGGGCGTCCCACGCGCCGGACGTGTCCCGTTCCGCGAGCAGGACGGCGCCGCTGGCGCCCGCCGCGACCGCGCGGAGATACGACGACCCGAGGTTGTCCGCTGCCTTGCCGAGCTCCTCGGCGGCCTCGCGCGCGCCGCCGGTGTCGGCGGCGGCCAGCACGATCTCGACGTAGGCGGCGAGAATCCGGGCGCGCCGTACCCGGTCGCCCTCGGCCTGCGCCGCGACCCTGCGGATGGCGGCCTCGGCGTCGGCGGTGCGGCCCTGGGCGAGGCGCAGGAGTGCGAGGCCGGGCTGCGGCGGGTGGCCCCAGAGGTCGGCCTGACGGTAGGCCTCCTCGGCGTGCGCGAAGGCGCCGCGGAGCCGGAGCAGTTCGGCCCGCTGGTACTGGGCCATGCCGAGGGCCGGGTCGGTGCCGTCGCCGTCCGCCAGGTGAGCACAGGCATCCCGTACCTCGGCCAACGCGTCGCCCCACGCGCCGCGCAGCTGCATGATCTCCGACCGGTGGACGAGGCACTGCCCGCGGTACGGCTTGAGCCCGTGCTGCCCGTCGCACCAACGGCTGAGGGCCTCCGTCCACTCCGTGGCGCGGTGTACGTCGAACGTGTCCCGGCAGGCGATGATCACCGCGCAGTAGACGATCCCCGCGGCGATGGGGGAGACCTCTCCGGCCGTCACGGCGACCATCGCCTCGTCGAGCAGCGGCGTACCGCGCGCGGCGTCACCCGCCCCGATCAGCGCCTGCCCCTGACCGAGCCTGCCGAGCGCCGTGAGATCGGCGTCCCCGAACCGCAGGGCGATGCGCTCGGCCTCGGCGAAGGCGGCGAGAGCCCGATCAAAGTCCTCGGTCCCGAGAGCTTGAACACCGCCGGGCACCAGCAGGTACCCACGCTCCACGCAGTCCTCGCCCGACTCCTCCAGGAACCGCGCCGCCCGCGTGAACCACCCACCCGCCCGCGCGTGCCCGCCCCGCAGAGCCAGGGTGATGCCGAGCCAGAAGGCGCACCGCACGGCGCGACCGGTCGCGCCCGCCTCGTGGAAGGCGCGGCAGGCCCGCTCCCAAGCGAGGAACGCCGATTCCTCATGCCCGCCCAGATACGCGGCCGTGGCGAGGCACTCCACGTCCTCGGCCGCGAGTGGCGCCCGTGCGTCGGTGTCCGACAACCACTCGTAGGCCTGCGACCAGTCCCGGCGCCGATACGCCTCACGCCCGTCCACGAGCGCGTCACGAGCGGCTGCCGCACGCTCCACCATCGCAAGCTCCTCGGTCCGGTCGGCCCGGTCGGTCCGGTCGGTCTCGGCAAGGTGGCGCCTACCTCCACCGTAGGCACGCGGCGACTCCGGCGCACGCACCGGGTGCAGGTGCAGCCGCAGGAAGTGAGTCACGCCCCCGGAGCCCGCCGTGACGGCGTCTGGGTCTGGGTCTGGGTCTGAGGACTGATCTCACGTACGACCCGGTAGGTCGGGGCTCCACTCATACGCGGCTCCGCCTTACCGGCGAGCCCGTCCAGCGCCTGCTGGATGGCCGCCATGCGTCCCTCGGTGTCGGACGTCTCGACGAAGTTGCGGTAGTCCGCCTCGCGCGCCCAGTGGACGATGTTGTAGACGCGGGTGCCGTCGGTGCTCACATGGAATCGAGCTGACCGGTACCCGGGATAGAAGCGCACCCACTCTTCCTGGATCTTGGCGAAGGCCGCCACCAGTTCTTCCTGGGTCTGTGCGCTGTCGACCGTGTAGTCGATGATCGAGTAGAAGCCGGAACCGGTACTCATACTGCGTCCTCACTGGCCTGTAGTGCCTGTAGTGCCTGAGCCGTCGTGACGCCGGTTGGCGTCGCTCCTGATGAAATCCTGCAAGCTCAACCGGACTTGAGGTCAAACCTGACCGCGACTCCCCAGTGCAGGCTGCGTGCGACCCTGGCCCGGTCCGGCGGTACGGCCGCCATTCGCGCTGCATGCCAGAGGTCGCCAGATGAGCCAGCTCGACCTGCCCCGCCGCCGAGCGAGAACTAGCGCGAAGAGCTCGCCGATCCAGCCCCGCTGGGGTGGAGCGGGGACGGTGCCGGGGGCGCCCCGCACGGGCTGGGGGGCGGGGCGGCGCCGGGGTGCCCCAGTGTCCGTGGGGTGCGGGGATGGCCGCCCTCGTCGTTCGATGGTCGCGGGGCCGGGCCGGCTGTCAAGGGCGCTCCCTTTGGTCGCGTCGGCTGCGCCGATTCCGCTGTCGCTCCACCCTTGACACCCGACCCGTCCCCGCTATGCAGACCGTGGGAGGACGGCCCAGGGGAGGCGGCGGCGGAGGTGAGGGAGTGGCGCGAGTCTCGCTGCCGGGTGCGGATGGGTTGTTGGGGCGCACGAGGGGGGTGGGTGGTGCGACACCGGCTCAGCGTCTGCGGGTGGTGGGGGTCACGGGTGTGCACGAGAGGGGCGGGCTGGTCCGGCCCCGGCTCAGCGGCCGCAGGCCGTGGGGGCTCGCGGGCGCCGGGGGTGGTGTGGCCCCCGGCTTAGCGGCTGCGGGCTGGTGGTCGAGCGCGCGTGGGTCGGGTGGGAGTGTGCTCGCGGCTTGGCGGCTGCGGGCCGGTGGGGTGACCGGGCGCGCGAGCGCCGCAGGGGAGCGCTGTGCGGTCTGGCGACCACCACCAGGTGGGACAGGTGGGGCGGGAGGGTACGTCTGGGGCTGGCGGGGTCAGGTCGGGGAGGGAAGTGCGACTTTGGGCCACCAAAAGCCGGGCAAAAGGGGCGGCTTGGTGTCCCAAAGTCTCCTTTTACCTCCGACAGGGGTCGGATGGGGTCGCCGAGCAGCCCCCAGCTCGGCTCACCGGCCCTGCCCCCTGGCCAGGCCCTTACTCAGCGCCGGCGCTGGGCGACGGCCGCCAGCAGACCGCCGACCCCTGCCGACCTCCGGCCCGGGTCGCAGACACCGGCACAGCCAGGCCACACCCCACCACTCGCATTCCGCAACCGCCCGCAACCACGAAGCTCGGGCCCGGGCCCCACACCACCCCCTGCGCCCGTGTGCCCGGTTGCCCCCCACGAGCTGTAGGCACCGAGCCGGGGCGAGACCACCCGTCCCTCTGGTGCGCACCGATCACCCCCACCACCCGCAGCCGCTGAGCCGGTGTCGGGCCCCGCCTCCCTCATGCGCACCCGCCACCCCCACCACCCGCAGACGCTAAGCCGGGGTGGCGCCACCTGCCCCTCCCGTGCGCACCCTCGGCCCCCACCACCCGCAGCCGTTGAGCCGGTGTCGGGCCACCCGCCCCCCTCGTGCGCGCCCGCCACCCACCACCCGCAGGCGCCGAGCCGGGGCGAGACCACCCGCCCCCCCACCACCCACAGCCGCTAAGCCGGGGTGGTACCCCCCACCCCCCTCGTGCGCACCCTCGGCCCCCACCGCCCGCAGTCGCTGAGCCGGGGCGGCACCACCCTGTCCCCCTCGTGCGCACCGGACACCCCCACCGCCCGTAGTCGCTGAGCCGGTGTCGGGCCGCCCACCCCCTCATGCGCCCCAACAACTAGTCCGCACCCGGCATGCAAACGCTGACCGCCCCCTACCCGTCCCGCTGCCCTGCTTTTGGGCCGCCCGGTGTACCTCAGCCTTGCGGGTCCGGGACGGGTGTCAAGGGTGGAGCGACAGCGGAATCGGCGCAGCCGACGCGACCAAAGGGAGCGCCCTTTACACCCGGCCCGGACCCGCCACCATCCGACGAACCGGGCGGCCACCGGCGCCCAACGCGGCACTGGCCCACCACAACGCAGCCCCGCCCCGCCCACCCCGCGTGTTCGGTTTCAGTGGTGCCAGGCCTTGCCGTTGGCGTTGTGGATCATTCGTTGGAGGACCTTGAGGGTGCGTACGTACTCCTCATCGGTGATGCCCTCGTGGACCTTCGCTCGTATGGACATCTGGAGTTCGGCGCACTGGCGGTAGCGGTCCGCTCCGTCCGTGGTCAGGTGGAGGCGCTTGTCGGCGTCGAGTGTGATCAGGCCCTGGTCGAGGAGGCTGTCGATCTCCGGGGCGAGTGCGTCCCCGATGGCCAGGTAGCCCTGGAGGACGGCCGTGGCCTCCTCCCGGGTCCGGCCGTCGGTCTCCGTGTTGGCGATCTGGGCCATCACCCACCACTGGGGCTGGGTGATGCCGAAACGGGACAGTCCGGCCCGGATGTACGTGACGACCGCGTCGGAGGCGGCCCAGGCCCAGTAGCCGATCGGCTGCTGGGCCAGTTCGGTGTCGTTGTGGGAGTACTTCATGGTCGTGGCCTCGCCATCTCTGCGTATGCGTACGCGTATGCGCATACGCATGGGGATGCGTTGGTGTGTGTGCGGGGCTGCTGGGCTGTTGAGGCCTGGCTCCCGCCTGACGAGCCTGAATCTAGAAGTTAAACCAAGATTGAGGTCAAGCGGTGAGAGGCCGCGATACCAGGCACCGCCAACTGGCCGCAACTCGGCTGCCCAGCAGGGTGACACTCCGAATCCCCTGGTGGAAGCGGGTCGTTGGGGCTGGTGCGAGACGCGGGGTGTGTGCCCTGCGCCGCCGAGCAACCCAGAGAGAGGTCTCCCATCATGCGCAAGTCCCTTGCCGTCACCCTGGCCGCCGGCGCGGCCATGCTGACGTCGGCTGGTGCCGCCTCCGTCGCGTTCGCCGCGGACGGGCCGATGCTCGACGACAGCGGCAACGTCGCTCAGTCGTACGGCACCAAGGTGCTCGAGGGCGAGGGCCTGACCACCCAGGGCTTCGGCGACACCGCGATCAAGCACCAGACCGGTCTCATCAACCAGAACGGCGCCCCGCTCGTCAACGTGGACATCTCCTGCCCGGCCCCGTGGATGGGTGGCGTGATCCACGGCACCGTCGGCAACAACTACGCGGCGTGCAACACCGACGACGTCTCCCAGGTCAAGACCGGATCGCTCATCGGCTGACTGGCTGACTGACCTCTGAGTCCGAGTCCGAGTCCGTGTGTGCATGCTGAAGGCGCTGTTGGCCCCCGCTCCTTGTTCGTTTCAGGGAGCGGGGGCCGCCGCATGGGCGGGATTTCCCCTGGAGGCGGCCAATCGGGCGCCCGCCGATAAGGGGCCCGACGTTCCCCCGTCGGCTACAGGTCGTTGCAGAACGCGAAAGGCGTAGGGAATCACCCCTGCGCCGTAGGTCCAGAAGATCCAGCACACACAGCACACACAGCACACACAGAAGACCCAGAGAGGGTTCTCTCCATGCGTAAGTCCCTTGCTGTCACCCTGGCCGCCGGTGCGGCTGTCCTCTCCTCCGCCGGTGCTGCCAGCGCCCACTACGGGCCGGCTGAGGCGCTCGGCCTGGACGACAGCGGCAACGTCGCCCAGTCGTACGGCACCAAGGTCGTCCACGGCGAGGGCCTGACCCAGGGCTTCGGCGACACCGCCATCAAGCGGCAGGTCGGCGTCATCAACCAGAACGGTGCCCCGCTCGTCAACCTCGACGTCTCCTGTCCGGCCCCGTGGATGGGTGGCGTGATCCACGGCACCATCGGCAACAACTACGCGGCCTGCAACACTGACGAGGTCTCCCAGGTCAAGACGGGCGGCCTGATCGGCTGACCGCCTTCTCCAGCAGCCAGCAGCCAGCAGCCAGCAGCCAGAAGTCAGCGGCGTCTTCGCGATCGGACGGTCTCGGAGGCGCCGCTGCTTGTGACGTGGCGTGGTGTGTGGCGGTGCCTGGCGGGTTAGCCGAAACCCCGCGCGTCCTGCTTCAGCGCCGTGTCCACCGTGAGTGCCGTCGCGACGACCAGGCTCAACAGGGGCTCGGGGAGCTGGCGGTGGATCTGGAGGACGTAGTTGTCGGCCGTGGTGAACATCGTCTTCGCCAGGCCTTCCCAGGTCTTGGTGATCCGGGCGATCTCCGTGCCGGTGTAGTCGACTATGGAGAAGTTCCAGGCGCGCCAGTTCTCGGCCTTGATCGTGCCGAGCTGCTGGCCGTTGGCGTTCATCGCGAAGTTGATCTTCCCGATGGCGTTCTGCTGGACGATCTCGCCCACCGGCTGGCCGTCCGGGCGCTCCACGACCACCCGGGACTTGATCAGCTTGGCCGGGCGGGTGAGGACCAGCTGGGGTTGGCCGTACGCGTCGCGGATCTCCAGCTTGTGGGTCATGTACTGGTCGAGGCTGGAGACGAACCGCAGGGCCTTCTTCGCGGTGCTCTGGCCGACCTGGGTGACCGTGCCGAGGGTGTTGCCGTGCTGGTCGAAGACGCTGTACTCGTTCGTCAGCTCGATCAGCTTGGTCTTCTGGTTCACGACGAGGATGGGCTCGGTGAAGAGCGTGCCGCCGCCGGGGCCGGTCGGGGCCGCCCCAGCCTGCTGCTGCACCTGGCGCTGGACCCTCGACGGGTCGGCCTGGGGGTGCGGCGGAACCCCGGGGGCGGCCTGGTGGGTGGGGGCCTGCTGCGCGGGGGCCTGCGGTGGCGTGGGTGTGGTGTTCTCGGTCCACTGCGTGCCGTCCCACCAGCGCAGCTGCTGCGGGGTGCCGTGCGGGTCCGGGTACCAGCCGGGGGCAGGGGTCTGAGAAGGCGTCGTCACCCGGGAACAGTAACCCGAGCCCATAGGTGCGCCGCTACCGAGGTCTCGGCGGGCGCAGGGCGCAGGGCGCGGGGTGCGTGGAGCCAGCCGGGGCCGGGGGCCCGTCGCTCGTTGTCCGGCGTCCGGCGTCCGGCGTCCGGCGTTTTCCGATACGGACCAGAACTGTCCGCATGGGCCACTAGCGTGCCCCGTATGGCAGCGACCCGATCATCCCAGGCGAAGCCCGTACGACCAGGCCCCAGTCCAGGTTCCAGCCCAGGCCCCCGGCTAAGCCTCCGCGCCCTGAACCGCGCGACCCTCGACCGCCAGCTCCTGCTGCGCCGGGCCGCGCTCGCGCCCCAGGACGCGGTGGAGCACGTACTGGGACTCCAGGCGCAGAACGTCAAGCCGCCCTACTACGCCCTCGCCGCGCGCCTGGCCGACTTCGACCCTGAGGACCTCTCCGCGCTGATCGCCTCGCGTGAGCTGGTGCGGATCGTCACCATGCGTTCCACCATCCATCTGCACTCCGCCGATGACGCGCTCACCCTGCGCCCCCTCGTCCAGGCGGCCATCGGCCGCGAGCTGAACGGGTTCCGCAAGGGGCTGGTCGGCGTCGACCTGGACCGGGTCGCCGCGCTCGCCCGGGAGGCGGTCGAGGCGGAGCCGCGCACCATGAAGCAGCTTCGCGAGGTGCTGGTGCCCAACTGGCCGGAGGCGGACCCGCAGTCGCTCGGTGTCGCGGCCCGCTGTCTGCTGCCGCTCGTCCAGGTCACCCCGCGCGGGCTGTGGCGCCGTAGCGGGCAGGTCTCGCTGACCACGGTGGAGCACTGGCTGGGGCGCCCGGCCGAGCCGACGCCTGCTCCAGACGGCCCGGACGGCCCAGACGGCCCAGACGGCCCAGACGGCCCAGACGGCCTAGATGCCCCAGACACCCCAGATAGTCGGGACAACACCGTGCTGCGCTACCTCGCCGCGTTCGGGCCCGCTTCCGTCAAGGACATGCAGACCTGGGCCGGACTGACCCGGCTGCGAGCGGTATTCGAGCGGCTGCGGCCCGGGCTGCTCACGTTTCAGGACGAGAACGGCGTCGAGCTCTTCGACCTGCCGGACGCTCCGCGCCCCGATCCGGACACCCCGGCGCCGCCGCGTCTCCTTCCCGAGTACGACAACCTGCTGCTCTCGCACGCCGACCGGACCCGGGTGGTGCCGCCGGAGTACAAGGGGCGTACGTGGCAGGGGAACTACGGCTACAGCGTGCTGATGGTCGACGGATTCCTGGCCGGGGTCTGGAGCCTGGAGGAGGCGAAGGACGCCGCGACGCTCACCGTCGAGCCGTTCGGCAAGCTGACCAAGGCCCAGCGCGCGGAGGTGGTGGAGGAGGCGGCCCGGCTGCTGGAAGGGCCGATGGGGCAGGGGACGCCGTACGACATCCGCTTCGGCACGGTGGTCGGCGCGTCCTGATCGAGGTAGTGCTGATCGACGTAGTGCTGATCGGGGTTACACCATGCAGCATGCTCCGGCGCCGTTTGCTGACTTTGCCGCGGCTGAGGCTGTGGCTGAAGAGGAGAGAGAGCTATGCGGGTTCCGATGACCGTCACAGACTTCCTTGATCGGGCGGAGCTGGGGTTCTCCACCAGTACGGGGGTCGTCGACGAGCCGGACCAGCCCGGTCCGCCCGTGCCCGAGCTGACGTACGGACGACTCGGTGAGCGGGTCCGGGCCTGGCAGGCGGGGCTTGACGCGCTGGGCGTCGGGGAGGGCGAGCGGGTGGCGGTGGTCAGCCACAACTCGGCGCGGATGCTTGAGCTGTTGTTCGCCGTGCCGATGAGCGGCCGGATCTGTGTGCCCGTCAACTTCCGGCTCAAGCCTGAGGAGATCGAGTACGTGGTGCGGCAGAGCGGTGCGTCGGTGCTGCTCGTCGACCCGGAGCTGGATGACGCGCTGTCCGGGGTCAAGGCCCGGCACCGGTTCGTACTCGGCGAGCAGACCGACACCGAGCTGATGCGGTTCGGCGTCGAGCCGCGCCCGTGGGCGCACCCCGACGAGGACGCCACCGCCACGATCAACTACACCTCGGGCACCACGGCCCGGCCCAAGGGCGTACAGCTCACCCACCGCAACATCTGGGTCAACGGAATGACCTTCGGGCTGCACACCCGCGTGTGGGAGCGCGATGTCTATCTGCACACGCTGCCGATGTTCCACTGCAACGGCTGGGGCATGCCGTACGTGATGGCCGGACTCGGCGTCAAACAGGTGGTGCTGCGCAAGGTCGACGGCGCCGAGATCCTGCGCCGCGTCGACGCGCACGGGGTGACGCTCATGTGCGGCGCGCCCGCGGTGTGGAACGCGGTACTGGACGCGGCGGCGACCTGGGAGGGCGAGATCCCGGGACGTGACCGGGTGCGGATCGTCTGCGCGGGGGCCCCGCCGCCGAGCAGGACGATCCAGCGGGTGGGCGACGAACTGGGCTGGGAGTTCACTCAGATCTACGGTCTGACCGAGACGTCCCCGCTGCTCACCTTCAACCGCACCCGGCCCGCCGACGTGGACCTCCCCGCCGAGGAGCGGGCGCGCAGGCTGTCCCGGGCGGGCCTGCCCGCGCTCGGCGTCAAGCTGCGGGTCTCCGACTCCGGCGAGGTGCTGGCCCGGTCCAACGTCGTGCTCGACGGGTACTGGGACAAGGAGGAGGAGACCGCGGCGGCCCTGGCGGACGGCTGGTTCCACACCGGCGACGGCGGCACCATCGACCCCGTCGACGGCCATCTGACGATCTCCGACCGGAAGAAGGACGTGATCATCACGGGCGGTGAGAACGTCTCGTCGATCGAGGTCGAGGACACGATCTTCAGCCACCCGGCGGTCGCCGAGGTTGCGGTCATCGGGGTGCCGCACGAGAAGTGGGGCGAGACGATCAAGGCGCTGGTCGTCCTCAACGACGGCGCGACGGCCGATGAGGCCGACCTCATCGCCCACTGCAAGCAGCGGATGGCGGGCTACAAGGCGCCGACGACGGTGGAGTTCCGCGAGGCGATTCCCCGCACGGCGACCGGCAAGATCCAGAAGTTCAAACTGCGGGAGCCGTACTGGTCAGGTCTTGACCGTGGGGTGAATTGACGCGGTTCGCGCACGCGGTTCTACCGGCCTACAGGCCTGCCTTTCTGTCTGTCTGCCTGCCTTCATGCAGGCACAAGCTCCTTATTTCCAGATTGCTGCCATAAGTCCCTTATGTGAGTCTTGCTAGGTGCGAAGCGCCATCCGCAGGACGAAGCACGAGGGAGGCACCGTCATGGCAGTGCGCACACCCGAGGCGAGCCCCGGGCCGGAGGCGGCCGAGCGTGGCCCGGGGCCGGTGAAGGTGCGGCTTGGCGTCAACGGGCGCGAGCGTGGCATCGACATCGAGCCGAGAGTCAGCCTGCTGGAGGTCCTCCGCGCGGAGCTCGATCTGACCGGCGCCAAGCGCGGCTGCGACCAGGGAACGTGTGGGGCCTGCACGGTCTGGGTGGACGGGCGCCGGGTCCTGGCCTGCCTGACCCTCGCCATCACCTGCGAGGGCCGTGAGGTCACCACCATCGAGGGTCTAGCCAGGCCCGACGGTACCGGTGACGGTCAACTCCACCCGATGCAGGAGGAGTTCATTGCCCAGGACGCCTTCCAGTGCGGCTACTGCACCCCCGGGCAGATCATGTCGGCGGTCGGCTGTGTCCAGGAAGGGCACGCCACCGACGACGCCGAGATCAAGGAGTGGATGAGCGGCAACATCTGCCGGTGCGCCGCCTACCCCCACATCAGGGCGGCCATCCGCGCGGCCCGCGACCGCGTGTGAGGACGGGCAGGACCGGCAGGACCGACAGCCCACACGAACCTCACAGAACGCGGAACGCAGACGCAGAACACACAACGCAGGACACACAACGCGGAACACAGAAACACACCACAGAGGCCGGAGGCCCCAGAGGCTGAGAGGCCCGAGAGGACCTTGCGGATATGCGACCTGTCACCTACCTACTCGCCGACGACGTCGAAGGCGCGGTGCGCACGGTCACCGCCGATCCCGACACCCACTTCCTGGCAGGCGGCACCACCGAGGTCGACCTGCTGCGCCAGAACGTACTCACCCCGCACCGCCTCGTCGACATCAACCGCCTCCCGCTGACCGGTATCGAGGCGCTGCCGGACGGCGGCGTACGCATCGGGGCCCTCGCCCGGATGAGTGAGGTGGCCGAGGACCGCGGCGTCCGGGAGCGCTTCCCGATGATCTCGCGCGCGCTCGAGCTCGGCGCATCGGCCCAGCTGCGCCACATGGCGTCCATGGGCGGCAACATGATGCAGAAGGTGCGCTGCGGCTACTACCGGGACGGCGAGTCCCCGTGCAACAAGCGCCTGCCGGGCTCCGGTTGCGCGGCCCTCACCGGAGTCAGCCGCACCCACGCAGTCCTGGGCACCAGCGAGCACTGCATCGCCACCCACCCCTCGGATGTGGCGGTGCCGCTGGTGGCCCTCGACGCCCGTATCCACACCCGCATCCACACTCGTACGGGGGACGGTGAGCGCGACCACGCCATCGGTGACTTCTTCCTGGAGCCCGGCGACACCCCGGACCGCGAGCACCCGCTGGCACACGGCGAGTTGATCACCGCTATCGAGGTGCCCGGGCTGCCGATCGCCCGTCGCTCCCTCTACCTGAAGGTGCGTGACCGCGAGTCCTACGAGTTCGCGCTCGTCTCCGTCGCCGCGGCGGTCGACATGGTCGACGGGGTGATCGGTGACGTACGGCTGGCACTCGGTGGCGTAGGGACCCGGCCCTGGCGGGCCATCCGCGCCGAGGAGTTCCTCATCGGCGCCCCGGCCATCCCCGAGAACTTCGAACAGGCCGCACGCATCGAGCTGTCCGACGCCCGTACCACCGCCATGAACGCCTTCAAGCCCGAACTCGCGCGCCGCACCCTGGTCCGGGCCCTGGAAACCCTCACCCGTGACGGGAGCCAGCGATGAGCACCAGTGCCGAGCCGTCCACCTCCCCTATCGGCCGCCCCCTGGACAGGGTCGACGGCCGCGCCAAGGTCACCGGCGCCGCCCGGTACGCGGCCGAAGTGCCGCTGCCGGACCTCACCCACGCCGTGCTCGTCGGCGCCCGCGTCGCCTGCGGGCGGATCACCTCCATCGACGCGAGCGAGGCCGAGCGTCAGACCGGCGTCCTGGCCGTCCTCACTCACGAGAACATCGGCAAGATCGCGGGTCAGCCGCCGCTTCTGCCGTCCCTCGCGGGCACGGTCGCGCCCGGGGAGACGTTCTTCCCGATGCAGAGCGATCAGATCCACTACGCCGGGCAGCAGGTCGCCCTGGTCGTCGCCGAGACCTACGAACAGGCCCTCCACGCCTCGCGCCTGGTGCGCGTCGAGTACGCCGAGCAGCCCTCTGTCACCGTCATCGACGACGCCCGCGACCAGGCGTACGAACCCGAGGCCATCTTCGCCGGGTTCATCCCCGGCCGGGCCCAACGCGGCGACGTCGCCCAGGCGTTGGAGCAGGCAGACGTCACCGTGGACAACACGTTCAGCTACGCCGCCAATCACCACAACCCGATCGAGCCATCGGCCGCCACCGCCTGGTGGGAGGGCGACCGGCTGACCCTGCACGACACGACGCAGGGCGTGACCGCCACCCAGCACACCGTCGCCGCCCTGCTCGGCATCCCGCACACCCGCATCCGCGTCGTCAGCCACTTCACCGGCGGCAGCTTCGGCGCCAAGGCCATGATCTGGCACCATCCCACGCTGGCCGCGCTCGCCGCCCGAGCCGTACACCGCCCCGTGCGCCTGGCGCTCACGCGTGAGCAGATGTTCACAGGCTGCGGGCACCGAGAGGAGCAGGAGCACCACCTGACCCTCGGCGCTGACCAGCGGGGGCGGCTCACCGCGCTGCGCCACCACAAGCTCTCCCTCACCTCGCCCTTCGACCACTGGGCCGAGCCGTCCCTCGGCGTGGTCGGGCAGATGTACGCGTGCCCCCACTACGAGGGTGCCTACCACCTCATCCGCGCCAACACGATGACGCCCACCTTCATGCGCTGCCCGGGCGAGGCCACCGGCCTGTTCTCCCTGGAGACCTCCATGGACGAACTCGCCGAGCGGCTCGGCCTGGACCCGGTGGAGCTGCGCCTGCGCAACTTCGCCGAGACCGACCCGGCTTCCGGGAAGCCGTGGTCCAGCAACGGACTTGAGGAGTGCTACCGGCGCGGCGCCGAGCGCATCGGCTGGCACCGCAGGGCCGAGCCACCGGCCAGGGACGGCGACTGGGTGATCGGCCTCGGCATGGCCGCCAGTGCCTATCCCGTGTACGGCCCCAACAACCCCGCCCGTGCGCGGGCCCGTGTGTACGCCGACGGGACCGCCGTCGTGCAGGCCGCGGTCACCGACATCGGAACCGGCGTCCTCACCGCGATGACCCAGGTCGCCGCCGAGGCTCTGTGCCTGCCGGTGGAGCGGTGCCGCTTCGAGGGCGGGGACACCGACCTTCCGCATGTGGCGGCCACCGTGGGGTCATCGGGGGCCGGCATGGTCAGTGCCGCCGTGTACGCCGCCGCCACCGAGCTGCGCGCGCAGCTCGTCGCCCGCGCCGTGGCCGACGAGGGCTCGCCGCTGCACGGCGCGGACCCGGACCACGTCGTCGTACGCGACGGCCGCATGATGCGGGGCGATGCCCCCGACACCGGCGAGAGTTACGCCGAGCTGCTGCGGCGCAACTTTCTGCCGGACTCCGAAGCCACCGGCTCCTGGGGCCCGCCCCCGCACGATGTGCCGTACGCGGCCCTCACCTTCGGCGCCCAGTTCGCCGAAGTCGCCGTCGACCCCGAGCTCGGCCTGGTCCGCGTACGCCGCCTCGCGGGCGCCTTCGCCCCCGGTCGCGTCCTCAACGCCAAGACCGCACGCAGCCAGCTGATGGGCGGCATGATCTGGGGCCTGAGCCAGGCCCTCCTTGAGGCGACCCATATGGAGCCCAACACGGGCCGCTGGGCGAACGCCAGCCTGGGCGAGTATCTGGTACCGGTCAACGCCGACGCCCCGGAGGTCGACGTCGACTTCGTCGATGTGGAGGAAAACCTGGTCAACCCGCTTGGGGTGAAGGGAGTCGGAGAGGTCGGCCAGGCGGGCGTGGCCGCGGCCATCGCCAACGCCATCCACCACGCGACCGGGCGGCGCATCCGCAAGATGCCGATCACGATCGAGGACCTCGTCGTCGCCCCCGAGGCCTGAGACACGAGAGCCGAGGCCTGAGACGCGAGGCCTGAGACGCGAGACGTGAGGGGGGTGGCCGCGTTCGTCACGCAGATGTTCGGTCGTACGCCGTGTCGAGTGGTCCGTTGGTCCGGCGCGCCACTCCGGGCGCCGTAGCGCGTTGGGGTTGCCGTGGCGTCGTTGCAGTGACGGTTCTGCACCCGGGTTTGCCGACCCCGGGCGCGCGATGTCACGCATCGATTCGATGCTGCGGCGAACTATGCGGAGGAATTCACCAGTGTGGAACAGAGTCGGCGCGCCCCTGCTCGGCCGCGAGCGGGAGTCGGGAAGCCTGGAGCGACTCCTCGTGGAGCACCGGGCGGTGACGGTGGTCGGCGGGGCTGGGGTGGGCAAGAGCCGCCTCGCCGCCGACACCCTGGCCGCGATGACGGGCGGACCGTGGCAGCGCGTGGTGCGCGTCCGGTGGGACGGCCACGGGCGCGCGACGCCCGGGGTGCTGGCCTCGGAGGTGTGCCAGGCGCTGACCGGCAGACGGCCGCGCCGGGAGGCCGACGTCGGCGGTCTGGCCGGGCAGTTGCCAGGGCCCTGCCCGCGCGTCCTGTTGTTCCTTGATGATGTCGATCCGGTCCACGCAGAGTGCACGGGTGTGGTGCAGCGCCTGCTGATGGCCGTACCGACACTGCGGGTATTGGTGACCTCGCGGCGGGCCCTGGGCCTCGGCGACGAGCGCGTACTGCGGCTGGCGCCGCTGAGTACCGAGGTCGCCCCGGGTGAGACAGCGGGGGATGAGCGAACGGGGAGTGGGCCAGCAGGGGATGAGCGAACGGGGAATGGGCCAGCGGGGGATGAGCCAGCGGGCGCGCGCGGGCGTGCGCCCGCCGTCGAACTGTTCCTCGCGCGGGCGCGTGCCGTCGTGCGGGACTTCCGCGCTGACGACGCCGCCCTGCGGGACGTGGCGGCGATCTGCCGGGCCGTGGAGGGGGTGCCCCTCGCGATCGAGCTGGCCGCGCGCCAGGTGACCCAGTACCCCGTCGGCCAGCTCGCGGAGCTGGTGGAGCGCCGCCAGTGCTGGCTCAGCAACCCGCACGCCGCCATCCGACGGCACCGGTCGCTGCGGGACGCCGTCGGGGCAAGCTATGTGCTGGGCGAACGGGCGGTGCGGGCGGTGTGGGGGCGGGCCAGCGTCTTCGCCGGGGACTTCGAGGAGTCGACGGCCGTGTTCGTGTGTGCGGGTGGCGGCGTCGAGCCGCACCAAGTACCCGGCTGCCTGGCTCAGTTGGCCGCGATGGCCGTACTGGAGCCGGTGTGCGACCCCGGTGGGCTGCGCCGCCCCCGGTACCGGATGACCCGGGCCGCCCGGGACTTCGGCGCGGAACGGCTCGCGGAGGCCGGGGAGTTCGCGGTCGCGGCGGAGCGGCGTACGCTCCACTGCCAGCGGGTCGCGGCGGTCGCCGAGAGCCTGTGGAGCGCCGGTTGCCAGTCCCAGGCCGTACGACTGGTCCAGGCCGAACAGGACGACCTCAGGACCCTGGTGCACGAGGCGCCGACGCGGGCGGACGACGCGGCGGCGGCCCTGGAGGCGGTCCTCAACCTGTGGTTCTGGTGGGCTGTCCACGACACGGCCGAAGAAGGGCGCGGGCTCCTCCTGCGGCTGCTGCCCCGCTGCCCCCCGGACAGCCCGCTCGTCGCGCGCGGCCTGTGGCTCGCGGCCTGGCTGACCGCCGTCAGTGACCCTCGCGAAGCCCGGGACCTGCTGGGGCGGGCCTGGCCAGCGGCGGTCCTGGCCGGTGACGACGCGACTGTCGGCCGGATCGCCCATGTCCAGGGCGTGTTGGCCCTGCACCGGGGCGACGAGCGGGCCGCCGCCGCGCACTTCCAGGAGGCCGCGCGGACCATCCCGGCCACGGCGCCGGGCGGTCCCGCACCCGCCGTGAGTCTGGCCGCCCTGGCGTTGGCCCAGAGCGGCTTCGCTCCCGGCGCCGCGTGGGCCAGCGCACGCCGGGCGCTGGCGCAGCCCGGCATCGAGGGCGACGCCTGGGCCTGCGTCGTGGCCCGCTATGCCCGCGCGTACGTCGATCACCAGCAGGGACGCAGCGGCCGCGCCTGGCACCGGGCGCGCCGGGTGCTCGCCGCGCTGGACGAGAGCCTCCCCGCGCCGTGCGGCGTGGTGGCGCTACGGCAACTGATCGCCGACATCGAAGCCGGAGCCGGAGCCCACGGGCGGGCACCCCGGCTCACCCTCCCTCGGGCCCGTACCGCCACGCCCTCACCGGTCCTGGCCGGAATCGCGACAGCCCGCTGACCCGGCCCGCCGCCCGCTGACCGCCCTACGCATACAGACCCGGGGCCACCGGTCCAGGCCGTGTTCGGCCTCCTGGGCGCGTATCTTCCGCAGGCCCGGGGGCAGTTCGGCTTCTTCGAGGGTGGTGAAGCCAAGCCGGGCGTAGTACGGAGCGTTCCACGGCACCTCGGCGAACGTCGTCAACGTGAGGGCGGTCAGCCCCTCCTCGTACGCGCGGTCGGCGGCGTAGGCGAGGAGAGCGCGGCCCAGGCCACGGCCCGCGTGGTCCGGGTGCACGGAGACCTGCTCGATGTGCAGGGCGGCGTCGACGGGTTCGGCGATCAGATACGCGCAAGGGATCGCGGGCGCACCAGGCGGCGCGCCGGGCGATGCACCCGGCTGCGCAGGCGACGCATCAGGCTCGTCCACCGCCACCCAGGCGCGGCCCGCTCGCCGGAACTCCTCCAGCAGCTCGAGGCCGGGTGGCTCGTCGTCGGCGATCTCCCCCATGCCGAGGTCGCGGAAGGGCGCGCCCGCGGCGCGCTCGATGCCTTGCAGTACGGGGAGTTCGGCGGCCGTCGCTCGGCGGATGCGCATAGTCCGATTATGCGTCGCGCCACCACGGCGAGCGGACCACTTCGTTGTGCGAGACAGCGCAGTTGACGCCGTTGACCACCTCGCCGCCCTCGATGTCCCAGCCGACCACGCCGGTCCCCTTGCGGCCGAGCTCCACCACCCTGGCCCGCTCGGTGCCCTGTCCCGTGTTGACATCGCACTCCAGGACGGTGGTCCAGGACCGGCCGTCCAGCGCCGACACGGCCGCGAGGAGCGGCAGGACCAGTACGGCGAGCGTCAGCGCGACCCACCGGGACGCCTCCGCCGCGTGCTCCCGCCAGCCGCTGGGCGCGGTGTGCGAGGAGCGCGTACGGGTGCGGTCTCCGCTGCCGGCCGCGTGGCGGCGGCCCGTACGGTACTCGGCGATCACCCCGAGCCGTAGCGCCTCAGCGGCGACCGCCACCCCGACACCCCACCACAGCCCGTGGAACGCGCCGACCAGCAGGCCGAAGGTGACGGGCACGACGGACGCGGTCGCCACGGGGACGGCCAGCGGGACCGCCGCCCGCAGCTGGGCGCCGCCACGGGCGGCGAAGTAGGCGAACGAGGCATGCGAGACGACGACCGCCAGGACCGAGAAGAGCAGCGGTTCATAGAGCAGCATGCCGATCACGACGTCCGGCCAGTTGGCGGGCTCCATCGACAAGAACGCCTCGCGCGCCTGACTGCCCCCGCCCAGCGTCCAGGTGAGTTTGAGCACGGGCACGGCGAGGACGACGGCGACCAGGACCAGGTGGCCGGGTCCGCCCTTGAGGTCGGCCGCCCGCTCGCTGGCGCCTTCGCTGGTCGCGGTCGCCGTCGTGGGCGCCTTCGCACTGTCGCTCATGGCGTCAGTCTCGGCGCGATGGCGTCCTGAGGCCGGGCGACGCGCGGGCGGCGGTCGCGCGTCGCCTGCCGTCAGCCGTCAGCCGTCTGTCGTCTGTCGTCTGTCGTCTGTCGCTCCAGCGTGCTGGTCACGCTCCCGTGCTGAACAATTCATCCGCTGAGCTGTTCACCGGCTGCGGGGTGCCCGTGAGGTCGAGGACGAACAGCGGGACGCCCAGCGCGTCAGCGCGGCCGCGGGCCTCGTCGGTGTACCCGGCCAGGGAGAAGTAGACGCCGATCGCGGACGCGTTGAGTCCGGTCAGCCACACGCACTCCACGTCGCGCGGCGTCGCGGGCCGCGTCGACGGCTCGACCTGGGCCACCAGGCCGGTCGCCCCGAGCCCGACCCCGGAGGGCGCCCGTGACGCGGCGCCGCGTACGTCGCGATAACCGAGCCACTTCAGATACCGCGCGGCGGCGGTCACGGCGTCCTGTGCGGTACGGATCGTCATCGGGTGGAACGCGGGGCGCGGCACCGGCTGGGTGCGCGGCAGCGGGATGTGCGAGGGCGACCTCGCGCTGGTGTCGCTGGTCGGGTCGGGCCTGGTGGGCGCGGGCTGCACCGGGATACGGAGCACCACACCGCAGACGCACCCCAGCTCCGGCTGCGGCCACTGGTCGCGCTGTCCGCAGGCCGGGCAGCGCACGGTGACCCAGTCGTCAGCCCAGGTGCGGTGGGTGATCGGCGCCGGAGGCGCGCCTCGCCGTATCGGCGGGGCCACGGGCGTGCCGCAGCTGCAGGGAAACGCCTGGGGTGCGTAGCTGTGCTCCCGACGGCAGGCCGGGCATCGCACCGGCACGCTCTCGCCCATGGCGGCGGCCCCCTCGATGTGAGTCGTCAGATGTGAGTCGTCCTCTGGATGCGTTCTGTGTGCCCATCGTGCGCCCGGAGTGAACCCTCCGGAAGGCACTTCGGGCCATCTCCTCGGGGTCCTCCGGGTTTTTGGGCCTTGACGACCTGGTTGACCTCCCCATACATTGCTTCCGTATTGCAGAACATTACTTTCGCATCGTGAAAGTTACGGAAGTGCGAGAGTGCCCGACAGATCGACGCAGGAGTAATCGATGCCTCGAATGACAGCCGCCGCGGCGGCAGTGGAGATCCTCAAGCGCGAGGGCGTTACGAACGCGTTCGGTGTGCCGGGCGCCGCGATCAACCCGTTCTACAAGGCCCTTCAGCAGGTCGGCGGGGTCGACCACACGCTGGCCCGGCACGTCGAGGGCGCCTCGCACATGGCCGAGGGCTACACCCGCACCCACCCCGGCAACATCGGCGTCTGCATCGGCACGTCGGGTCCCGCGGGCACCGACATGATCACCGGGCTCTACTCCGCCACCGGTGACTCCATTCCGATCCTGTGCATCACCGGCCAGGCGCCCAGCCACCTCCTGCACAAGGAGGACTTCCAGGCCGTCGACATCGCCTCGATCGCCAAGCCGCTCACCAAGATGGCCGTGACCGTCCTGGAGGCCGCGCAGGTTCCGGGCGTCTTCCAGCAGGCCTTCCACCTGATGCGCTCCGGCCGTCCGGGGCCGGTCCTGATCGACCTGCCGATCGACGTCCAGCTGGCCGAGATCGAGTTCGACCCCGACACGTACGAGCCGCTGCCGGTCTACAAGCCGTCCGCGACCCGTGCCCAGATCGAGAAGGCGATCTCCTTCCTGCTGGAGTCCGAGCGCCCGCTGATCGTCGCCGGTGGCGGCATCATCAACGCCGACGCCTCGGACCTGCTGGTCGAGTTCGCCGAGATCACCGGCACCCCGGTCGTCCCGACCCTGATGGGCTGGGGCACCATCCCCGACGACCACGACCTGAACGCGGGCATGGTCGGTCAGCAGACCGGCCACCGCTACGGCAACGCCACGTTCCTGGAGTCGGACTTCGTCCTGGGCATCGGCAACCGCTGGGCCAACCGCCACACCGGCTACAAGCTGGACGTGTACCGCGAGGGCCGCAAGTTCGTCCACGTCGACATCGAGCCGACCCAGATCGGCAAGATCTTCGCCCCGGACTACGGCATCGCCTCCGACGCCAAGGACGCGCTGAAGCTGTTCGTCGAGGTCGCCAAGGAGCTGAAGGCCGCGGGCAAGCTCCCCGACCGCTCCGCGTGGATCGCCTCGCACCTGGAGCGCAAGGGCACCCTGCAGCGCCGTACGCACTTCGACAACGTGCCCATGAAGCCGCAGCGCGTCTACGAGGAGATGAACAAGGCCTTCGGCCCCGACACGCGCTACGTCACCACCATCGGCCTGTCGCAGATCGCGGGCGCGCAGATGCTGCACGTCTACAAGCCGCGGCACTGGATCAACTGCGGCCAGGCGGGCCCGCTCGGCTGGACCATCCCGGCCGCGCTGGGTGTCGCGACCGCCGACCCGGAGACCCAGGTCGTCGCCCTCTCCGGCGACTACGACTTCCAGTTCATGATCGAAGAGCTGGCCGTCGGCGCGCAGCACCGCATCCCGTACGTGCACGTCCTGGTCAACAACGCCTACCTCGGCCTGATCCGCCAGGCGCAGGTCGGCCTGGACATCAACTTCCAGGTGAACCTGGAATTCGAGAACCAGAACTCCCCGGAGCTGGGCGTCTACGGCGTCGACCACGTCAAGGTCGCCGAGGGCCTGGGCTGCAAGGCCATCCGCGTCACCGAGCCCGACCAGCTGCTGCCCGCCTTCGAGGAGGCCAAGAAGCTGGCGCAGGAGTACCGGGTGCCGGTCGTCGTCGAGGCGATCCTGGAGCGGATCACCAATATCGCGATGAGCCCGACCGCGGACATCAGCGCCGTCAAGGAGTTCGAGGAGCTGGCGACCGAGCCGGGCCACGCGCCCACGGCGATCCGCCCGATCACGGCCTGACGGCCCGCGTCACCCGCACCACACAGGGGCGGTCCACCCGGAGGGGGTGGACCGCCCCTGTGGCGTGTCTGCGGCCTCTGGCGGGGAGCGTACGAGGAGGGCGCGCGGGCGGAGAGTACGGGGGAGGGGCGGGCCTTACGAGGCCGCACCCGTAGCCTCGCACCGCCTCACCCGCAGCCCCCACCCTTGGACTCAACCACAGCCGCAGCCGCCACAACCTCCGCCTCCGCTTCCGCCTCCCCCTCCGCACCCGCTACCGCCCCCGCCACAGCCGCCGCCGCTGTTGTTCTTGCTGCCGCTGTCCCTGTAGTCGCTGTTGGTGCCACCGGCCTTCGCGTCCCCACGCTGAGCCCCGTCGACCCACCAGCTACCCGCCACCGCGCCCCCTGCGGCCGTACCGGCCGCGCGCTGGGACTTCGTACTCCCGCGTTCGCGTGGCGGCGAGGCTCGCGCCCGCCAGTACATGGCCCCCGTACCTAACCCGATGACGGCCACTACCCCTATGGCCCAAGCGAGTTCACCCATGCGCCAAGTCTGCCAGCGCAAGGGTGCGAGAAGGTGACGGCATGGCAAAGCGCCGAGTACGGGACCGTCCGTACTCGGCGCTCTGGTGTGTGGGGAGGGGTGTGGTGTTGCGTGTGTGTGGGGGAGGGAGGTGGTTACCGTCCGACGGCGCGAGGCTGGCGCGACAGGACATTCGTGCCGCCGGACGGAGTCTGGGTTCCCGCGAGGCCCACGAAGGGGCCGTACGGGGAGAGTTGGCTGGGGCCGCGGCGGATGCGATGGAACAGTCGCGCCCTCCCCTCAGGTCGAGAAGGGCGCCGCTGGACCTTTACCACCGCACTAGCTCGCACACCGCCGCGGACCCGTGCCTGTCCGCCGGAGCGGACCGCCCGCTTCGCGTACCACCCCTCATCCGGGTGCGCGGCGCGGGCACGCGCCTGGGGCCTGACCTCCCGTCATGCCCCAAGCGCAGCTTGTGAGTTGGCTCAGTCGTCGCGCAGGGCGCGCACGGCCTCCTCGACGCGCTTGCCGTAGTCGGCGTCCGCGGCGTGGAAGTGAGCCAGGTTCTTCTCGATGACGTCCTCGCGGGAGACTTGCGAGAGGCCACCGGCGATGTTGGCCACCAGGCGGCCCTTCTCGTCCTCGGACATCAGGCGGTAGAGCTCACCGGCCTGGAAGAAGTGGTCGTCCTTGGTGTGCAGCGGCGCCTCGTGGGTGCCGGTGTAGCCGCTGACCGCCAGCGGGGCGGACAGCGCCTGGCCGGTCTCGGCCGGGCCGTCGTACGAGTTGGGCTCGTAGTTCTTGCGGTCGCGCGGGTAGGCGTTGGACGCCATAAGGCCGTCGCGGCCGTAGTTGTCGGCCTGGGCCGCCTTGGGGGCGTTGACCGCCAGCTGGGTGTGGTTGACGCCCAGGCGGTAGCGGTGCGCGTCCGCGTAGGCGAACAGGCGGCCCTGGAGCATCTTGTCGGGCGACGGACCGATGCCCGGAACGAAGTTGTTCGGCGAGAACGCGGCCTGCTCGACCTCGGCGAACACGTTATCCGGGTTGCGGTCCAGGACCAGGCGGCCCACGCGCTGCAGCGGGTAGTCCGCGTGCGGCCACACCTTGGTGAGGTCGAACGGGTTGAAGCGGTAGTCGGCCGCCTCAGCCGCGGGCATCACCTGCACGTACAGCGTCCAGGACGGGTTCACGCCGCGCTCGATGGCCTGCAGCAGGTCCGTCTGGTGGCTGTTGGGGTCCTTGCCCGCCTGCTCGGCGCCCTGCTCGGACGACAGGCAGCGGATGCCCTGGTTCGTCTTGAAGTGGTACTTGACGAAGAAGGCCTCACCCTGGGCGTTGGTCCACTGGTAGGTGTGGGAGCCGTAGCCGTTCATGTGCCGGTACGAGGCGGGGATGCCGCGGTCGCCCATCAGCCAGGTGATCTGGTGCGTCGCCTCGGGGGCGTGGGCCCAGAAGTCCCAGACGTTGTCCGCCTCCTGCTTGCCCGTGAACGGGTCACGCTTCTGGGAGTGGATGAAGTCCGGGAACTTGATGGGGTCCTTGATGAAGAAGACCGGGGTGTTGTTGCCGACGAGGTCGTAGTTGCCCTCTTCGGTGTAGAACTTCAGCGCGAAACCGCGCGGGTCACGGACGGCGTCCGCGCCACCGAGGTTGTCGGCCACCGTCGAGAAGCGCAGGAACGTCTCGGTGCGCTTGCCGACGGTGCTCAGGAAGTCGGCGGAGGTGAAGCCGGTGACGTCGTCGGTCACCTCGAAGTAGCCGTACGCGCCGGAGCCACGGGCGTGCACCACGCGCTCCGGGATGCGCTCGCGGTTGAACCGCGCCAGCTTCTCAAGGAGCTGCTGGTCCTGGAGCAGGAGCGGGCCACCGACGCCGGCGGTGGCGGAGTTCTGATTGTCGGCGACCGGGGCGCCAGACTCGGTCGTAAGCACGCGCTTCGACATGGTGACCTTCCGTGCGGGATCTACTGAGCGGAACAGAAGTTCCGCGATGTGGAGCGTAGGTTCGAGGTGAACCGAACGTCAACAGTTTGTTGAATTAGTGTTCCGGGTGGTGCCGGTGCCTGGGCGCGACAGGACAGGTGTCAGCACCGGCACCACCCGGAGATCTGGGGACCCCGGAGGGTCAGTGGGGCAGCGAGGTCAGCTCGCGACCTGCTGGCCGGAGAGGCGCTCGACCGAGCGCAGCAGCGCGGAGTGGTCCAGGCCGCCGTCGCCCTGGGCGCGCAGCGAGGCGACCAGCTGGGCCACCACACCGCCGACCGGCAGGGCGGCACCGACATTGCGGGCGGCGTCGGTGACGATGCCCATGTCCTTGTGGTGCAGGTCGATGCGGAAGCCCGGCTTGAAGTCGCGCTTCAGGAAGTTGTCCTTCTTGCGGGTGAGGACGGTCGATCCGGCCAGGCCGCCGTTCAGGACGTCCAGCGCGGCGGCGAGGTCCACGCCCGACTTCTCGAGGAAGACCACGGCCTCGGCGCAGGCCTGGATGTTGACCGCGACGATCAGCTGGTTGGCGGCCTTCACCGTCTGGCCGGAGCCGTGCGGGCCACACAGGACGATGGTCTTGCCGAGCGCCTCGAGGAGGGGCTTGGCCTCGTCGAAGTCGGCCTGCTCGCCACCGACCATGATCGACAGTACGGCCTCGATGGCACCGGCCTCGCCGCCGGAGACGGGGGCGTCGATGACGCGGATGCCCTTCTCCTTGGCGTTCTTGGCCAGGTCGACGGAGGTCTGCGGGGTGATCGAGGACATGTCCACGATCAGGGCGCCGGACTTCGCGTTCTCCAGGATGCCGTCAGGGCCGTAGGCGATGGCCTCGACCTGCGGGGACGCGGGCACCATCGTGACGATCACGTCGGCGTCCTTGACGGCCTCGGCGATCGACGTGGCGGCGGTGCCACCGGCGGCCGCGAGGCGGTCCAGCTTGTCCTGCTCCAGGGTGAAGCCGGTCACCTGGTAACCGGCCTTGAGCAGGTTCTCGGACATGGGGGAGCCCATGATGCCGAGGCCGATCCAGGCGATCTTGGGGAGGTTGTTGCTCATGAGGGTGTCTCCTAGAAACTCTGTGGTGCGTAAGTCAGCGCGTGGCCGTGTCCAGCGTCTGGCGTCCGGCCGTCGAGCGCGGGCCGTCAGCGTGCGGCGCGCGCCTCGGCCGGGAGCCAGCCGAAGCTCTCGGTGCTCGACTGGTCGCCGGCCTTGTACTCCAGGCCGACCCAGCCGTCGTAACCGGCCTTCTTCAGCTGGTCGAGAAGGTCCTCGAGCGGCAGGTCTCCGGTGCCCGGCGCGCCACGGCCCGGGTTGTCGGCGATCTGCACATGCCCGGTCTTGGCGGTGTACTTCTCGATGACCTCGGGGAGGTTCTCGCCGTTCATGGACAGGTGGTAAAGGTCCATCAGGAACTTGGCGTTGCCCAGGCCCGTGGCGGCGTTGACGGCGTCCACGACCTCGATGGCCTTGGGGGCGCTCACGATCGGGCAGAGCGGCGACTCGGGCTTGTTCAGGGCCTCGATCAGCAGGATCGCGCCGACGCGGTGGGCGGCGCGGGCCGCGATCTGGAGGTTCTCCAGTGCGAGCGCGTCCTGCTCGGCCGGGTCCACACCCTCGACGCGGTTGCCGTAGAGCGCGTTGAGCGCCTTGCAGCCGACCGACGCGGCGAAGTCCGCGGCGATGTCGATGTTCGCGCGGAACTTCTCCGACTCCTCGCCGGGGATGGACAGCGCGCCACGGTCAGGACCGGGCAGCTGGCCAGCGTAGAAGTTGAGCCCGACCAACTGGACGCCCGCGTCCTCAAGAGCCGACTTCAGGGCGTCGAGCTCGGACTGCGCCGGGGTGGGGGAGTCAACCCAGGGCCACCACAGCTCCACCGCGGTGAAGCCCGCCGCGGCGGCGGCCGCGGGACGCTCCAGAAGCGGGAGCTCCGTGTAGAGGATCGACAGGTTGACGTTGAAGCGCTGGTCCGTGAATCCCATGAGGGTCGGCGCTCCCTTCCGTATAGCGGAAAGTTGTTTCTACCTGATGGAAGATTGCCTGTGGTCCCGGTCGGCTGTCAAGTGGGACTCCGCAAATCTGCGAACGCGCAGTAGGTTGACCGCGTGCGATTGAGAGTGGAGTTCACGACCGAGCCCTTCGACCTTGAAGAGGCGCCCACCCACGCGGTGGTCGCCCGTGACGTCATCCAGGCGGCCGAACTGGACGCCGTGGACGTCGGCCCCTTCGGCAACACCGCCGAGGGTGGCGCCGACGCGGTGCTGACCGCCGTCGACGCCCTGCTGCGTAAGTCCCTGGCGGCCGGGGCCACCCGGGTCTCGCTCCAGGTGAACGTCGTCGGAGAGGAGGAGGGGCGGTGACCGAGCCTCGCGACCACCCCTTCGTCACGGCCGTGAAGCCGCTCGTCGACGCCATGGGCGGCGAGCTGCTCAGCCCCCAGGAGGCGGACGGGGACGACGTCGTCCTCGCCTGGGAGGGTGAAGACGTCCTCGCGGTCCGGCTGCCCCAGCTCGCGGACTCCCTGGACCGCATCCTGGCCGCCCTGGAGCGCAAGCACGGCAGGCCGCTCTCCGAGCTGGACCGCAAGGCGAAGCAGGAGGTCGTACGGATACTCGAGGGGCGCGGCGCCTTCTCCGTACGGCACGGCGTGGAGACGGTGGCCGGGGCCCTCGGAGTGTCCCGCTTCACCGTCTACAACTACCTGAACCGGGAGAACGCGGCGAAGGGCGAGTAGCGAGGAGCGGGTAGTGAGGACCGCCAGCGCTGGCAGTCAGGCCCGCCGTCACGGAACGTAGAGGAGTCGTCGCCCGAGTCGTCGGGCGGTGGCTCCTTTGTTCAATTGATTTCAACAAAGTGTTGACGTCGTGTTCCGGAAGGTCTTAGCTAATCCCAGCCCGTCCAGAACAAGCCACGGAGGCTAACCCGTGACTTCAGGTACCACACCGGGTCTCACCCGGTTCAACGCCTTGGAGGAGACTGCGGCCGCCGCAGAGCTCCACGAGGTGTGCGCCAGTTCGGCCTGGGGGAGCAAACTGCTCGCCCAGCGCCCGTACGCCACCGTCGAATCCCTCTTCGCCGCCAGCGACGCCGCCATGGCCGAGCTGACCACGGCGGATCTGGAAGAAGCGATGGCGGGGCACCCGCCGATCGGGCGCCCGAAGCCCGGGGACCCGACCTCGTCGCGCGAACAGCGCGGCATGGCCGGAGCCTCCGAAGAGCTCAAGCGGGAGCTGCTCGAACTCAACCTGGCCTACCAGGACAAGTTCGGTCACGTCTTCCTGATCTGCGCCACCGGCGCCACCGGTGAGCAGATGCTCGCGGCTCTCAAAGCCCGGATCGAGAACACCGCCGAGCAGGAGCGGGCCATCGTCCGCACCGAACTCGGCAAGATCAACCGCATCCGGCTGACCCGGCTCGTAGAGCAGCGGTCCGCAGAGCAGCAGGAAGAAGGCAACCGATGAGCACCGACACCACCGCTTCGGTGTCCACGCACATCCTGGACACCAGCATCGGCCGCCCCGCCGAGGCCGTGGCCATCTCGCTCGCCGCCCGCAGCGGCAGCGACCAGGAATGGGTCACGCTCGGCGGTTCCGCGACCGACGCGGACGGGCGCTGCAAGGACCTCCCGGCGCTGCCGGAGGGCATCACCCACGTACGCCTCGACTTCGAGACCGAGGCGTACTTCGCGCACCAGCCCCAACACCACGCCAACCAGCAAGCCGAGGCGCAGCAGGACGCCCCCCGCGTAAGGGACAGCGGTGCGTTCTTCCCGGAGGTGGCGATCACTTTCGCCGTCAAGCCGGGCGAGCACTATCACGTACCGCTGCTGCTCAACCCGTTCGGCTACTCCGTTTACCGAGGGAGCTAGCAGACATGCCCACGATTCTCGGCCAGAACCAGTACGGCAAAGCAGAGAACCGCGTCGTCAAGATCACGCGGGACGGCGACACCCACCACATCAAGGACCTGAACGTCTCGGTCGCGCTCTCCGGCGACCTCGACGACGTCCACTACTCGGGGTCCAACGCCCACTGCCTTCCGACCGACACCACCAAGAACACGGTGTACGCGTTCGCGAAGGAGTACGGCATCGAGTCCGCCGAGCAGTTCGGCATCCACCTGGCCCGTCACTTCGTGACCAGCCAGGAGCCGATCCACCGGGCGCGTATCCGCATCGAGGAGTACGCCTGGGACCGCATCGCCACCGCCGACGCCAACTCCAAGTTCATCGGCTCGGACGAGGTCAACCACTCGTTCGTCCGCCAGGGCCAGGAGACCCGCGTCACCCAGATCACCTACGACGGTGAGAAGTGGGAGGTCGTCTCCGGCCTCAAGGACCTCGTCGTCATGAACTCCACCAACTCGGAGTTCTGGGGCTACATCAAGGACCGGTACACGACGCTCAAGGAAGCGTACGACCGCATCCTGGCCACCCAGGTGTCCGGCCGCTGGCGCTTCAACTGGAGCGACGACGAGCAGCGCATGCCCAACTGGGAGAAGTCCTACGAGCAGGTTAAGAAGCACATGCTGCAGGCCTTCGCCGAGACCTACTCGCTCTCGCTGCAGCAGACCCTGTACCAGATGGGCTCGCGCATCATCAACCACCGTTCGGAGATCGACGAGGTCCGCTTCTCGCTCCCGAACAAGCATCACTTCCTGGTGGACCTGGAGCCGTTCGGCCTGAAGAACGACAACGAGGTCTACTACGCGGCGGACCGTCCGTACGGCCTGATCGAGGCCACGATCCTGCGTGACGGCGTCGAGCCGAAGATCCCGGTCGACCTGACCAACCTCTGACCGACCCCTGGCCGACCGGGAGGCCCCCCTCAGGGCCGTCCCGGTGGGCCAGGAGGCGACCGGGGGCAGCCGCGTCCGTACGAGCCCGGGTGCGACACCACCCGTAAGAGGACCCGTAAGAGGAACGAGGGACCGCCATGGCGGCTTCGCGCATCGTTATCGAGAACTGTGCCATCGCGACCGTGGACGCGGACGACACCGAGTACGCGTCGGGCTACGTCGTCGTAGCGGACAACCGGATCGAGGCGGTGGGCGCCGGCACGGCCCCGGCGCACCTGGAGAACGTGGTCCGCCGCATCGACGGCACCGGTCACCTGCTCACCCCGGGCCTGGTCAACACGCACCACCACTTCTACCAGTGGATCACCCGCGGCCTGGCCACCGATCACAACCTCTTCAACTGGCTCGTCGCCCTCTACCCGACGTGGGCGCGCATCGACGCGTCGATGGCGAAGGCCGCCGCCCAGGGCTCGCTCGCCATGATGGCCCGCGGCGGTGTGACCACCGCGATGGACCACCACTACGTCTACCCGCGAGGCTCAGGCGACCTGTCCGGCGCGATCATCGGCGCCGCCCGGGACATGGGCGTCCGCTTCACCCTGGCCCGCGGTTCCATGGACCGCGGCGAGAAGGACGGCGGACTGCCGCCGGACTTCGCCGTGGAGACCCTCGACGGCGCGCTCGCCGCGACCGCCGAGACCGTCGACCAGCACCACGACGCCTCCTTCGACTCGATGACGCAGGTCGCCGTCGCCCCCTGCTCCCCGTTCTCCGTCTCCACCGAGCTGATGAAGCAGGGTGCCGAGCTGGCCCGCGCCAAGGGCGTACGGCTGCACACCCACGGCTCGGAGACCGTGGAGGAGGAGAAGTTCTGCCACGAACTCTTCGGCATGGGTCCGACCGACTACTTCGAGTCGACCGGCTGGCTCGGCGAGGACGTGTGGATGGCGCACTGCGTTCATATGAACGACTCCGACATCGCCGCCTTCGCCCGTACGAAGACCGGTGTCGCCCACTGCCCCTCCTCCAACGCCCGCCTCGCGGCCGGTATCGCCCGCGTCCCGGACATGCTGAAGTCCGGTGTCCCGGTCGGCCTCGGCGTCGACGGGACCGCATCCAACGAGTCCGGCGAACTGCACACCGAACTGCGTAACGCGCTGCTGATCAACCGCCTCGGTGCCCACCGGGAAGCCGCGCTCAACGCCCGCCAGGCCCTGCGCCTCGGCACCTTCGGCGGCGCCCAGGTCCTGGGCCGCGCCGAGCAGATCGGCTCCATCGAAGCGGGCAAGCTGGCCGACTTCGTCCTGTGGAAGGTCGACGGCATCGGGCACTCCTCGATCGCCGACCCGGTCACCGCCCTCGTCTTCGGGGCGGCCGCCCCGGTGACCGCCTCGTTCGTCAACGGCCAGCAGATCGTCGAGCACAACCGCCTGCTGACCGCCGACGAGGACGCCATCGCGCGCGTCGCGCGCGATGAGGCCCAGCGCCTGGCCCGGATCGCCGCAGCCGACTGATCCCCCCAGAGTCCGGCCGGGGGGGACGGCCCCCGGCCGGTCGCCGTGGACCCGAGCGGGGTGCACGGCAGCCGAGTCGGGTGGGTGGGGGCCCCATGGCCCGCACCCGCTCGGCCCGGTGAACCGTCACGCCCCAAACCGCTCGTGCTCCAAAACGCGCGTGCCCGAGAACCCTCAAGCACCGGCGACGTACGTCGCACCCCTCCGCACGACCACAACTCCACATCGCGCACCACTTTCCGTACGTACGACCTCCCTGACACCCGCGTCGCCAGCGACGTGTAACCGACCGGAGGAACCGCCGTGGCAGAAACGCCCAGGGTTCGCAAAGCAGCCGCCGTGCCCGAGGACGAGCGGGCCGACGACCAGGTGCCCACCCCGCACCCGGTCGACGAGAAGCTCCCGCCTCTGAAGATGATGACCAGCGGCCTGCAGCACGTGGCCGCCATGTACGCGGGTGTGGTCGCCCCGCCGCTGATCGTCGGAGCCGCCGTCGGGCTCTCCGGCAAGGAGCTCACCTTCCTTACCGGGGCCAGCCTCTTCACCGCCGGACTGGCCACCCTCCTGCAGACCCTGGGCGTCTGGAACATCGGTGCCCGGCTGCCGTTCGTCAACGGCGTCACCTTCGCGGGCGTCGCCCCGATGCTCGCGATCGTCGACCAGACCCAGTCCGCTGGGAACGCGGACGACGCGCTGCCGATCATCTTCGGCGCGATCATCGTCGCGGGGCTGCTGGGCTTCATCGGCGCCCCGTTCTTCTCCAAGCTGGTGCGCTTCTTCCCGCCGGTCGTCACCGGCACCGTCATCACCCTGATCGGCGTCTCGCTGATGCCCGTGGCCTTCGGCTGGGCCCAGGGGCCCGATCCGGCGGGCGACGACTACGGCGCCATGAAGTACCTGGGCCTGGCCGCCATCACCCTGGTTATCGTCCTGCTGATACGTCGCTTCACCAGCGGGTTCGTCAAGCAGATCGCCGTACTGCTGGGCCTGGTGATCGGGACTGTCGTGGCGATCCCGTTCGGCGTCGCCGACTTCAGCGCGGTCGGCGAGGCGAGCGTCGTCGGCTTCCCGTCGCCATTCCACTTCGGAGCCCCGCAGTTCGCCGTGGCCGCCATCGTGTCGATGGTGGTCGTCATGATCGTCTCGATGACCGAGTCCACCGCCGACATGCTGGCGCTCGGTGAGATCGTCGAACGGCCCGCGGACGAGAAGACGATCGCGGCCGGACTGCGGGCCGACTGCCTTGGCTCCGCGCTCAGCCCGCTCTTCAACGGTTTCATGTGCAGCGCCTTCGCCCAGAACATCGGCCTGGTCGCGATGACCAAGATCCGCAGCCGGTTCGTGGTCGCGGTGGGGGGTGGCTTCCTGATCCTGATGGGCCTGATGCCGGTCGTCGCCTCACTGATCGCCACCGTGCCCCGGCCGGTGCTCGGCGGCGCCGGGGTCGTGCTGTTCGGCTCGGTCGCGGCGAGCGGTATCCAGACCCTGGCCAAGGCGGGGCTTGAGAAGGACAACAACGTGCTGATCGTGGCGGTCGCGATGGCCGTCGGGCTGATCCCGATCGCGGCGCCGGAGTTCTACCACGCCTTCCCGGACACCGCGATGATCATCCTGGACTCCGGTATCTCCACCGGCTGTGTCGCCGCGGTCGTCCTCAACCTGGTCTTCAACCACATCGGCAAGCGGCGGGACGATGACGACGTCACCGCTCCGATGGAGCCTGGCGAGGAGATCTCCGAGTCGCGGGTGCCGTCCGCGCGGGCCGGGCACTGACTTTGACGAGACAGACGCGGCGCGTACGGCCCTTGTGGGTCGTGCACGCCGCGTCTGTGCGTGGGGCCCTGCGTGGAGCTGGAGTTCCCCAGAGCGATCGATTCGTTCAATTCGGTAGCACTCATTGAGCGTTTGAGCGACGGCTGCCAGAAACCGCCTACTCCCAGCGGTTCCCGCCGTCTCCCGCCTCTGCGGCAGGCGCGGCGGCTGGCGCGCGGCACGTCTCATAGGAGGCCAGACAGCCGTGCGCGCGCGAGGGCCACGATGGTGAACGAATCAGTGATGGTTCTCTCGCCGCGTTCTCCTCGTCCGGCAGCCCTGACACACCGAACCCGCGAGGGGTCTCCAAGTGCCAGCCACGGGTGGCATGGCGATGGCAAGACCGTGCACGGTGCTCGCCGCACCGATGGCACCCAGGTCCCCTGCTCGCCGCGATGACGGGGACCGGCCTGGTCACCGCCCAGCGCGAGGTGGACGGCGAGACCAACGAGATCACCGCGCACGGCCGCGACGAGATCGGCTGGATCAAGGCCGCCGACGTCACCGGGATCGTGTTCCCGCACGCTGTGCAGGCCGTGCGCCGCCAGCGGATCGTCACCACCGGCAAGGTCGCCCTGGAACGCGTCTGCGGCGTGACCGACCTGACCGCGGAGCAGGCTCATCGACCCTCTCCGACTCGCCGAACATCCGAACATCGCCGCTGGACTCCGCCACCACACCCGCAACGCCAACTGTCCACTGATCACTCTCGGCATCATGTGATCCCCCACGGCCACGTCACCTGAACGACGTGGCCGTGGGGCCACCCCCATCGCCGCTGCCTGGCCACTGGCGAATCAGCCTGTACTTGAAGATCGGTCGCCTATTCGTCGTGCGAACAAACTTGTGGGCCAACGTGCCGCGAATCCCCAGCGCGCGGCACCGCGGACGTTCCTCAGACATCAAATAGCTCAAGCGCCCCAAGAAATGCAGGGCCATGCTTCCCGTTTCCCTCCTGAAGGCGACCCACGTTCAAATTGAAGATCACCATGCTAACGTCGAGATGATGAAGCGCTGAATTACCTGATATTGCGGGGGGTCGATGCTTCAGCTAAGTGACCGTCTGGGGCCGGCTCGAGGAACGCGAGCCATCAACCACAAGCATGTGCTCATCTCGATCATGATCAAGGGAGATACCCAGGCCAACCTGGCCCGACGCACCGGACTCGCCCAGTCCACCGTGTCGAACATCGTCGGGGAGTTGCAAACGGCCGGAGTCCTTCCCAACGACAAGGCCGAACAGGCCAGGGCCGTACGCAGGGGGACAGTACGCCTGCCTCCCACACGCAACGTCGCGGTCGGCGTCCATCTGGGCTTCGTCCGGGCGACAGTGGTCGCCCGACGTGTGGATCGCCCCATTTCCGAGACGCACAGCGAGCATGTGGCGAGCGGCGCGAACAGAGGCATGAGCGAGGTCATTCCGGTCCTCAAGCAAGCCATCCGGGAGGCCGTCGGCAGAACCAGTCTGGGGCTGGAGGACGTGGTATCCCTCGGCGTGGCCGTGCCGCGGATGGTCGACCCCAGGACCGGCAGATTCGCCAGCCCCATACTGCCTCCATGGAGCGAGGGTGACGATCCGTCGCGAGACCTGGGCGCGTGGCTGGGCGTGCCTGGCGCACTCGACAACGACGCCAACCTGGGCGCGTTGGCTGAGCAGACGTACGCGACAGACGGTCATGCCGAGATCGTGGTCTACATCAAAGGGTCCACCGGTATCGGCGCCGGACTGGTCATCAGCAACACGCCCATCCGGGGACGTGGAATGGCCGGGGAGATCGGCCATCTCGTGTTCGACCCGAACGGGGCAGTCTGCCGCTGCGGCGGACGGGGATGCCTTGAGACGGTCATCGGCGCGAACGCTCTCGTCCGCCAGGCACGCGATGCGCTGTCCGGTAGCGCGGTCGACGTGCCGCATTCCCTCGCTTCCCTGATCGAGAAAGCCCAGGCGGGGGACGTGGTTTGCGAGCGGATCATGCGCGACGCCGGGCGGGTGCTCGGTCAGGCTCTCGCGCAGCTGTGCAACCTTCTGAATCCCGACCTGATCGTCGTCGGAGGGACGCTCGGTGCCGCTCAAGGCATGGTCCTCGATCCTTGCCAGGAATCCCTGGAGCGTTTCGCGTTGCGCGGCGCGGTCGGTCCCCACAGCGGATTCACGCTGAAGTCGAGTTCGATGAACCAACTGTCCGAGGCGCAAGGGGCCTTGTTGCTGGGTTTGACGTCCCTTCGCAGGTCAGACGACACCCAGGAGCAGGGCAGGGACTGAGGGAACGCCTGTTGCTCAGTGGGCGAACCACTTGATCAACGGTCAGGCATGAACGTTGCCATGCTTCACCCGACACCTTCTTCTTCAGTCTGAACAGCGGAAGCTCCCTTCACCCAGCGAAAGTTGCGATTTACTGTCGGCGCCGGAGAATTCCTGCGCGCCAGCGACTCTCTCTTGCTCATCTCCTCGTCCACCACCCGCCCATCCGTGTGGACAACTGCCCCCGCCTCCTGCCATCGTGAGCGGCCGATATCTAGCGCCACAGGGGCCCGTAGCCGCAGTAACGGCTAAAGTCGAATACCTGGCACTGATCAATCATGTTCGGTTCATTCGATTACGCGTGCCTTTAGGGCCGACTCCGGATGGGTATATGACAATGCTGAGGAAACACGCCAACCAGTCGACTCGACCGTCCGTCCGCGATACTGCCGCTCCCTCCGCCTCAGAAGACTTCGACGGGGCTCACCCGCCTCTCGAAGCCTATGATCCGCCGACGGTGGTGGATCTCGGACATGTCCGGGAGGTGACCCTCGGAAGCTCCAGTAGCGGCAACGCTGACGCCAACTCCCACTACTACTGGTGAGCGGAGACGCTACCCGGACAGGAGACGGAATGCGTGCTCTGAGCACTGCTGACAGCATCGACATGTGGTGTCATCGGGAATTCACCGGTGTCTTCCCACCGCTGGCCGACTCAGCACCCCCACTGGTCGTAGGCGATGCGGGCCTCGCGCCCCCTCACGGGACGGTCCTGCGCACGATGGGGCGGTGGAGGGAAGGCGAACTGCGGAGCTTCCAGTGCGCCGGGGGTTCCGTCATCGCCGTGGGCCAGTGTCTTGCCGGGGAGCAGGAGTTCACAAGAGACGCCGACCGGGCCCTGGCCACGGGCCGGTTGCTTCCGCTGACCCAGTGGACCGGCAGCTACCTGTGTCTCGTGGTGCGCCCGCATGAGCTCACAGCCTTCGCGGACCTGGCCGGACAGTACCCGCTGTACTTCCGCCGCCGCCCAGGCCGCACCTGGATCGGCTCACAGCCCGCGACAGTCGCCGCGGCGGCTGGCGGCGGATGCCGCCCGGATCTCCAGACCCTGGCGACTCAAGTCCTCTGCCCCGATGTACCCCTGTTGCCCCAGAATAGATCGGTCGTGGCCGATGTCGAACAACTCGGCAGCGGCCAGGCCTTGCGGATCACCACGGAAGGCGCGTGTACTCAGTGGGAGTACGAGACGCTCTTACCCGACACGGACGCTTCGTTCGCAACAGGCGCTGAGGCTCTGAGAACGGCACTCGAGGAATCGGTAGGGCGGCGGGCCGCCCGCGCCGGAGCCCTGACCGCGGACTTCAGCGGCGGCCTGGATTCCACTTCGCTCGCTTTTCTGGCGCTCCGTCATAAGGCGGGGCCCTTACCCGTGTTCACCTACCATCGGGCGGGAGGCGATTGCGACGACGTGGAACACGCACACCGATTTGCGCGGCTCGATCAACGCCTCCACCTGCAGGACGTCGCCGGGACCCCCGAAACCTTGCCCTACCAGCGGATGGAGGGAGTGCGGCGCACCGGGGAGCCCGACCCCGCAGCCGTGGGAACGGCTCGTACTCGGCTCCGCCTGGAGCACATCGCGCGGCACGGTGGAGACATCCACCTCGGTGGCGAGGGCGGCGACGCGCTCCTGTCGGCGCCGCCCTGCTACCTGGCCGGCCTGGTACGGCTCGGCGGCTTGCGGAAACTCGGTCGGCACAGCCACGTTCTCGCACGATCGCGTCATGTGTCGCCCCTTGAGGTGATGGGCCGGGCGGCGCATCTGGCGCACACATCGTTCGCGACTGCTCTGCATCGTACGGCGAGGCTGCTGGAGCAGCCTGAGGCGACCGTCCCTCACTGGCTGGACACAGTGAGCTGGTGGCTCGCCCCAGGCCCGGAGATCGCCTGGCTCACGGACTCCGCACGGAAGGAAGTCGCGAAGTTGGCCCGTTCGCGAATCCCCATCCCTCCCGATCCCGCTAGTACCCAGCCGGACGTACACGCAACGCGGCACCAACTGCGCACATCGGCCTCCGCGCAACGTCAACTCGACCATACCGCCGCGCCTTTCGGGCTCTGGCCGCAAGCCCCGTTCCTCGACAACGACGTCATCCGGGCGTGTTTGCGGTTGCCCGCCCACCTACGTGCTGATCCTCCTGCCTTCAAACCACTGCTCGGCGCAGCGCTGTCGGGCGCGGTTCCCGCCCCCGTGCTGGACCGCCGAACCAAGGGCGACTACTCCGGTGAGGACTACCAGGGCATCCGCCTCGCCTCGACCGCTCTGCGTGAAATTCTCGACACCTCGCGCCTGGCGGGCTTCGGTGTGATCGCCCCCGACGTGGTCGCAACCTCGCTGGACCGCGCGCGGATGGGGCTTCGCGCCCCTTTTCCCGCGCTGAATCGGCTTCTTGGCGTCGAGCTGTGGCTACGAAGCACACTCTGGCGCTGAATCGTGCACCTACCTCGCCGTTTCGCCGTAGAAAGAGGCATCTGATGACCGGCTTGCAGATCCCCAAGCACGTTCATGTCGGCGATGCCTTCCACGGTGGGCAGGTGCTCTTCGACGCACGGTCCGGTCAGTGGTACGCGATGAACGGCACCGCGCGTTTGCTCTGGGAGGAGTGGCACCGCACCGGTGATTTCGAGTCCGCTGTACGAACCCTGGCTGACGGGTTCCCCTGTGTGCGCTACGACTCCGTGCGGCTTGACGCCGAGAGAGTCGCCAGAGACCTCGTTGAGCGCGGCCTCGTGTATCTGGATGAAGAGCGCGGCTCCGCCCATAGGGACCTGCCGCACGGCTCGACAGGGCTCGTCAGTCCGGACGTATCCCGTACATGGGACGCAAACACCGTCCGGTGGCCGAGAACCGCGAGCTTGATTGGCCTGCTCCTTGCGCTGTGTCTCCTGCGGTTCCCCTTCCGTGCCTGTGTGCACGCCGTGACGGTGCTCAAGGAGCGCTGTGGGCGGCGACCGGCCACGACGCGACAGGCTGAAGTGATGCTGACAGCCGTCCGACGGGCCGGAGAACGCTACCCGGGGCGCGTCGCCTGCCTGGAGGACTCACTGGCCACTGTGCTTGGCCTCGCAGTGGCCGGGCTCGCGGCCGATTGGTGTCTTGGCAGTGCTGATGATCCTTACCGATTCCATGCTTGGGTCGAGGTCGCCGGCGCGACGGTGGAGCCTGCCGAGGCCGATGACCACACCCGTTTCCGACGGGTGCTGGTGCTATGAGCAGGGGGACCGGCCACCACCTGCTACACCGGTCTCACACCTCCAAAATGAAGAACGTTCCACGCTGAAACACATCCCAGCTTTCGTTTTCCCGTCCGCACGTTGACCACGATCTGACATCGATCACGAGAGCGCTCCCATCGAGTCCGAGGACGCGACATGCGTAAGATTTCTTCGAATTCCCTCACGCTGCCCGTCTGGGGCGTTCTTACCGATCGGTTTCGTAAAACAATCCCCCAAGCGGGTTCTCTCGGGGCGGGGTAGGCCGCTACACTTACCCGGTAAGTAAAAGGTCGGCGCAACCTGAAGGGCCGCCCGCTGCTACGGACGGCCCTCAATGCTCCTTGAACTACCTGACCAGGCAGGCAAGGTAGCTGTTCGCAGAGAGCACGACGATGACGATCACGATCACCTGGACGCTTATCCAGGTCAGACTTGTGGAGCCCTTGATCGTCATCTGAGCTTTCACGTTCACTGAGAGCCTCCTTTCGAGGAGTAGGGGCCGGAACGGGCTCCGCGGCAACCGCCGGAGAGGGCGTTTTTCACTGTTTGTGAGCTGATTCTCATGCCTGACAGCAGAAGATCGAAAGCGACGCCCCAGAAGCATTTTCTTCCGTATTTCTTCGCCTGGCAAGGCCTTGCAACGTACCCTCCGCGACACCTGCACCGCATGCCAGAGGTGAAAGAAGCATATTAGGTCGAAGTCGTCTGCAATTCGTCCACGATGTGCCCGGGATGGCGAACCAGGTGACTGAATCGAAGGAAACGCGTAGTGCGTGACCCGACGCGGCGGACAGTGTGCTCCCGCAGCGCCGTGCGGGGCTCCGCACGGGCTTCGGGATCAAACCGAACACCTCTGCCGCTGGCGGGAGTCCAAGGATTCGGATTGAACGCCGCCACAGGCCTCACCAGTCGGTGGCGGCGTCGAATCGGCCATCGGCGATGCACCGAAGACGCGGCAAAGAATCTCGTCGACGTTGTCAAGTAACCGGTGGATGACGACGCGTTGGCGAACGGGTGCCGACCGTTTGGGCGGCGGACGATCGCCCGTTGCCCAGAGCCGTCGAAAGGTCGACGACGTGCAGGGTCGGCTGATCAGGTTCGCTGACCGGGGTCGGACTTCAGATGGGCTAGGTAGGGGAAGAGGAACTGCGCGAGCGGGGCCGTTCCTCACACCGCCAGGGAGTCGTCCGCTGGCCGGCCCTTCAGCCCCCGGGTGCCAGGCGGACCGGGCACCCGGGGCGTTCGTCTACGCGCGAGGGCGGCCTGGACCGCGCGCCAGGCAGTATCCGCCCACGCCGGTCAACGCCGCGACGAAGCCGCCCGCCGCTGTCCAGAGCCAGCGGTCCGACCACCAGCCGGACGCCCAGCCGTCCTCGGGCTCGGCGGCGGCAGCGGCCTGCCGCGCTGAGCTGTTCCCGGACCCGCTGTCGGACCCGGAGCCGGGCCCGGAGTCGGCGTCCGCCGCGTCTCCGTTGCCCGCCACGAGCGGCGCCGCCAGCGAGCCGTCCACCGCGTGCGAGCCACCCACGTCCTTGAACGTCGTCTCGACCTCGGCCTGTACCGGCAGACCCAGGTCCGTCGCCTTGAGCCCGGTGACCGTGAGCCGCACGTAGTACGTGCCCGGCAGCGGGTCATCGGACCACTGCTCCGACCAGGCCCGTACGGGACGCAGCGTGCAGGACAGCGAGACGGACTCGGCGTTCTGGGCCGCCTTGCGGGTCTGCGCGCCGTACATACAGGCCTGGCGGCGGCGCAGCCCGTCGTACACGTCGACCTGCCAGGTCTGGGTGCCCTTGCGGGCGCTCGGCTCCGGGAGCTTCACGGTCGCCTTGACCGTGGGGCGCTGCCCGGTGTCGGCCAGGAACTTCCAGTACAGGTACTCGCCGGTGGACGCGGCAGCGGTGGCCCGCTGCCCCGGCTCGAATCCGACGGCGGTACGGAACGACGTACCCGCCTCAGTGGGCCCGTCCCCACCGTTGCTGTCGCTGCCGCCGTCCCCGCTGTCGCCGTCCGCGCTTGGGCTGCTGGACGGGTCATCGGCCCACGCCGTCCCCGCCGCGCCGAACAGCGCCGTACCGGCCAGCAGTGCCGCACTGACGCCGACCCGCAACGCCTTGGTGATCCCCATCAGTTGCTCCTCGTCACAGCGCCACGCCAGCGGGCCAGCCAGCCCCACAGCACACCGCCCAGGAATCCCGCCACAGCCAGTGCGCCGAGCAGCCACCAGCCCCGGCCCAGGCCGAAGAACGCCACGTCGGAGGCGTCCGACGGGCCGTCCACCAGGTCGATCGTCAGCTCCACGGGCAGCCCGGGCTCCCGCTTGACGGAAGCCGGAGCGGAGAAGGAGTTGCTGACCCGCAGGCAGACCGTCTCCGGCTCGCCCGCACCGTCGGCGTCATCGGTGTCCTCGCTGTCCGCCTTCGGGTAGCGCAGCCCCGCCGAGATGACGTCGGTGCGCCCACTGCCCGCCGACTCGCCGCGTACGATCTCACGCCCGTGCACGGTTGTGGCGCGCAGCAGTACGCCGTAGTCGTTGTCCACCTGACGGTCCGCCGCCACGCTCACCGAGGCGCGCAGCTCCTGACCCGGCTTGACATCGACCTGGTACCAGCGGTGCTCACCGAACTTCTCCCGGTCGGTGTAGAGCCCCGAACCGATCTTGGGGGCCTTCGCACACTGGTCCGCGCCCTCCACGGCGACCGGCGTGATCACTGGCTCCGCCGCCCGGTCCACCAACTGGTTGACCCGGTCGGAGAGTTCGTCCTTGTGGCGGATCGAGCTGTACGTCCCACCTGTCGCGTCGGCGATACAGCTCAGCTGGTCGCGGGTCTTGGCGTCCGGGACCAGGCCGAGGGTGTCGATGGTGAGGTTGATGCCCTTCGCGGCGATGTCGCGGGCCACCTCGCAGGGGTCGAGCGGGGCGCAGGTGTCCTCACCGTCGGTGATGAGTACGATCCTGCGGCTGGTGGCCTCGTCGCCGCCTTCGAGATCGTCGGCGGCCTTGAGCAGCGCGGGCCCGATCGGCGTCCACCCGGTGGGCGCGAGCGTGGCCACCGCGGTCTTGGCCTCGGTGCGCGCGGATTTGCTGAGGACGCCGACCGGGTAGAGCTGCGCGGTGTCCTTGCAGCCCTCCTTGCGGTCGTCGCCACGGTAGTTGGCGCCGAGCGTACGTATGCCGAGCTCGACCTCGTCCGGTGTCGCGTCCAGTACTTCGTTGAACGCCTGCTTGGCGGCGGCCATCCGCGACCCGCCGTCCATGTCGCGGGCCCGCATCGACCCGCTCACATCGAGGACGAGTTCGACCTTCGGGGCGGGGCCGTCACCGCCCCTGGGGTCGTCCGCGAAGGCGGTGCCGGTGGCCGCGGGGAGCAGCCCGGCCGTCAGGGCGGCGAGCAGGGTGCATGCGCCCGCCGCCAGCCGTTTTCTTGTGATCATCGCCGGATCTTATTGACCTTTGACGGCACATCAAAAATCGCGAGACGCATCGCGCCGGATTCGCGCCGCCGAGTGCCGCCGTCCAGTACGGCGGGCCCAGGATGCGAGACCGCCGCGTGCGGGACATGATCGGGAGACAGACCGCCGTCGCTACCACGAACCGTGAAGAGGAACGCTCGTGATCCCCACCGAAAAGCTCTCCGACCCGGCCGTCCGCGCCCTGGTCACCGCCCTGAACGCGAACGACCGCACCGCCTTCCTGGCAGCGCTCACCCCCGACGCCACCATGTCCGACGACGGCTCGGACCGTAACCTCGCCGAGTGGACCGAGAAGGAGATCTTCTCCGCCGGAGGCCATATGGACGTCGAGTCCGAGAGCGACGGCGGCCGCACCCTCGTCGCCCAATACCGCAACGACACCTGGGGCGAGATGCGCACCCGATGGCACTTCACGGTCTCGGACGGAAAGGTCAGCCGCTTCGAGACGGGCCAGGCCTGACCTGACCGCTGGTCAGGGCCTGTCTCAGTCGCGCCGGGGTGAGGCGAGCAGACAGCGGCCCCCGCCCCGCTCCTGGTGCTCGCTGACCTGCCAACCCGCCGCCTCCAGCGCGGCCGCACAGCCGCCGAGGCCACCGAGGCCGTCGTCGTCCATGCCGCCGCCACCGGGTATCAGCCGTACCGCGACCGCCTCGGGCTGCGGGCTCTCCGCGACCCGGTACCCGCCACCGGTGTCCTCCGCCCCGGCGGGCATGCACCCCGCCGCCTCCAGCGCCAGCGCGGCGGCCTGCACCAAGTGCGTGCGCTCCCACCCGCAGGGCCGCCCCGTGTCCCCGTCCGGACGGGTCATCCGGCGCAGCTCAAGCAGCCCCTGCCAGGCACTGTGCACCTCACGCTGCCGCCCTGGCCCGGCGACGGGATCGCCCTCACCGCCGGTGCGCGCCGTGAACACCCCCGTCGCCGCGTCGGTCACCGGGGCGGGCGGTGGGGGCGTCGCGGCCAGCAGCTCGTCGCGGAGGCGATGGCCCGCAGGGGTGAGGAAGTACGCCCGCGGCGGGCGCGGATGCCGAAAGGCGAGCCCTCGGCGCACCAGGCCCTCCAACTGGGCCTCGCTGCCCACGATCCGCCCCGTCACCGCCTCAGCCGCACTGATGATCCGCCGCTGCGCCGCGGTGGCCCGCCCCGCCATCGGCGCACGGCCGCTACCAGCACGACTCGAGTCGCCTAGCCCGTTCATCCGCCGCTCCCTTCGCCCCAACACCCCGTACTTCCCATAGTGCGGCCCACCACTGACAACGCCGAAGTGCTCACGCGCGTCCATTGCCTCCCCCGGTGGTCTGGTCCAGGGTGGTGCCTTCCATCCCACGGAAGAAGGGCACCTCCGTGCGAAGACGACACTTCATCAGCGGACTCACCGGCACCGCGGCGGGCGTGGGTCTCGCCGCCGCCAGTACCACCACCGCGGCCGCCGCTACCGCCGCCGCGCTTCAGCGCCCCACCAACGCCGCGGAAACCTGGCGCGAAGTCCCCGCACCACCCGGCGAGGAGGCCGCCCGCCTCGTCGGGGTGGCCGCAGCCGGGCCAGCCATAGCCTTCGCCGTGGGCGACGAGGGCCGATCCCGCAGCACCCGCGGCCGCCCTTTAGCCCTCGCCTGGAACGGCACGGCCTGGTCCCGTACCGACCTCACCCACCTCGACTACACCGGGGCGCTCCGCGCGGTCGCCAACAGCTCCGCCGACGCGGCCTGGGCGCTCGGCACGAACACCGACGGCAACGACCAACTCCTGGCCTGGGACGGCGAAACCTGGCAGGAGGTGAACTTCCCCGGCCGAGGCGAGCCAGGCACCCGCCTCACCGATGTGGCCGTTGGCGGCGACGGCCAGGCCTGGGTCAGCGGCCGCCACGGCGACCGGGCCGGACTGATGCGCGGACCCGGACCCGGCAACGGCCCCGCGTGGCGCTGGTGCCGCCCCCTCCCGGACGAGGCGACCCCGACACCGTACGGCGTACACGTCACGCCCTGCGGGGAGGTCTGGGTCTACGGCGACGTCATCGCCCGCTGGGATGGCGCCTGGACCGTCATTCCCCGGCACGTCGGCATCCGCTCCGGCGTCACCGGACTGCTCCCCGTCGCCCACGACGACATCTGGCTCACCGGCTACGCGTACGGACCCGGCGGTCCGCCCGGCAAGCCCCCGGGAGTCACGTTCCAGCGCTGGGACGGCGGCGAATGGACCAGGGGTGAATCCCCGTTCACCGTAGGCGTGCTGAGCGGCATCATCGGCGACGCCCAGGGGCGCCCGGACCTCATCGCGGGCTGGGACTTCTGGGACCAGAAGCGCACCCACTACCTGCGCTGGAACGGCTCAGACTGGACCAGCGAACGCGGACCCGAGGCCACCGGCTCGACCTCCCTCATGAACGCGATCACCGCGATCCCAGGAACGGCCAGTGGCTACTGGGCGGTGGGCGCGAACTCGACGTACTCCTCCCCACCGGCCCAGCTACGCGTCGAACGCCACGGCTGAGTCACCGGGTGCGTCACCGGGGGACTTCGGCGCCGCCGCCCTTCTTGATGAGCTCCAGCACCTCGTGGTGGAGCTCATCAAGCCCACCGGCCGGTACGGGCACCGGACCGCCGCTCAGCAGGTACCACTCGTCGGCGTCGGTGTACTGGACGGCCACCACCGCCCGGCCGTCGGGCAGGGGGGCGGTCGCCACGGTGATATCCCCGGTGATGACCCCGACCTCGTCGGTCATCGCCCCACCGGGCCCGGCCACCACCTGGCCGACGAGCGGGGCGATGGCGGCGATGTCATCCGCGCTGGGGACCGGACCTGGTGACGCGCTCGTGCTGTCGCTCATGACTCACAAGTGTCCAGCATGTCCTTCAACATGCCCTTCTCCGACTCGGTGACCGACAGCTCGTATGACGACTTCACCGCCGTCCACGCCCGCCCGTACGTGCACCAGTACGACTTCTCCGGGGGCTGCCACTCATCCGGCCCCTGGTCACCCTTGGAGCGGTTCGAGGACGCCGACGCCGCGATCAGCTGGGGCTGCTCCAGATCGTTGGCGAAGGCCTTGCGCTTGTCGGCGTCCCAGCGGGCCGCCCCGGAACGCCAGGCGTTGGCGAGCGGCACGATGTGGTCGATGTCGACCTTCGAGGCGGAGTCCAGCGTCACCCCGTCGAAGGCGCTGACCCAGGTCCCGGACACGGCCTTGCACTCGTCGTCCCGCTGCACGTCCTTGCCGTCCCGCTCCAGGACGACCTCACGGCTGTCGCACTTGTCGCCCTGCTGCGCCCAGTGCGAGAAGGAGGACCGACTGTAGCCGCTCATCGAACCGTGCGGGGCGACCTTCAGTCCGGCCAACTGGGTGCGGGCGGCCTCGACGGTCGGCACGTTCGGCAGGGTGCCTTCGGCGGCGGGCTTGCCGTCGCCGGGGCTGTCCGTGCCGCCCGTGCCGCCGCCTGTGTCGTCCGTGCCGCCGCTCGCCTCAGCGGTGGGGGGCGCTGATCCGTCGGGCTCCGGGTTGCTTTCGACGAGGCCGCATCCGGAGGTGGCTATCAGCGCGCCGACCGCCACGCACCCCAGCCACCACCCCCGTCGCCTACGCCTCATGACCTGCTGCTTCTCTTGTCGATCCGCTTGCTGACACTCACGCTCTGTTCGCTGCACGCGGGCAGCGTAGCGGCTGCGACCGACAGTGCGGTCGTACGCCTGTGCCTACGGGGGCGAAAGTGAGCAGAGCCACGGACGGGGTTACCGAGTTCCGATCCCGCCCACGTTCAGCAGCCGGTTCGGAGAACCCGCCCCCGGGCCACTGACGACCCCTCCACTCGCCCCCTCGGTAAGGGACTTGGCCACCCGCGCTGGGCTGTCGTACGGGCTCTCGCCGAGCTGGAGCGCGGCCGCGCCGGTCACCTGCGCGGCGGCCATGGACGTACCGGACAGCGTGGCGAGCGCGCAGTCGGACGTGTTCCACGCCGAGGTGATGTTCCGCCCCGGTGCGAACAGATCGATCGCGGTCCCGTAGTTGGCCGAACTGGCCCGCACGTCACCCGCGTCAGTCGAGCTCACGGTCAGCGCCTCGGCCACCCGCGCTGGCGAGAACCGTCCGGCGTCGGTGTTCGAGTTCCCGGCAGCCACCGCGTACGTGATGCCCGCGGCGACCGAGTTGCGTACGGCCTCGTCCAGCGCCTCGTTGGCGGGCCCGCCCAGGCTCATGTTGGCCACCGACGGCCCGGACGCGTGCCGGGTCACCCAGTCGATGCCCGCGATGACGCCGGAGGCCGTACCACCCCCACTGTCATTGAGTACCCGTACGGCCACCACCCGCGCCTTCTTCGCGACGCCGTACTTGCGCCCGGCGATGATCCCCGCGACATGCGTACCGTGCCCGTTGCCGTCCTGTGCGGTGTCGTCCCCGTCGACGGTGTCGACGCCGTATGCCGCGCGCCCGCCGAACTCGCGGTGGGTGATCCGTACCCCGGTGTCCAGGACGTACGCCGTCACCCCCCGGCCCGCCGAGTCCGGGTAGCGGTACAGCCCGTCGAGCGGCAGCCTCTCCTGGTCGATACGGTCCAGGTTCCAGGGCGGGTCGGTCTGTACGCCGAGGGCCGCGACCGGGGTGTCCCGTACGACGGAACGCACGGCGGGGTCGGCGGCCAGCCGCGCTGCCTGCTGCCGAGTCGCGGTGACGGCGAAGCCGTTGAGCGCGGTGCGGTACGTACGGTTGATGACCGCGCCGGACCGGGCGACCAGGGAACGGGCGTCCTGGGACGCGGAGCTGAGCCGCACGCCTGAGCCGTCAAACGTGACGATGTATCCCTCCGCATCGGCGTATCCCTCCGCATCGGCTGACGCCAATCCCTCGGCGCCCGCCGCCGGAACGGCACCAAGACCGAGCCCCAGCGCGGCCGCCAGCGCTACGGCGACGACAACTCGACGCCGCACACCCACCCGTATTCGTCGCATGCCAGAGGTCCCCTCTGCCGTGGTGCGCCTGTGCGCTATGGGCAGCGAGAGTGTGAGGCCACCACACTCCCGGCACAAGACCACGGACGCCGAGGGGGTACTGATCCGGACAACCCGCCAACCCCGACTGTCAGACGGCCATGCAAAGATCGAGAGATCTGGGTCACCGACCGAGCACGACCGTCCTGGAGGGTGAGAATGTTCGCTGTTTCGCTGGGTAACGGAGCTGAGCTGCGGCCACTGGAGCCATGGCAGGCCGAGGAGTTCCTCGCCCACATGGACCGCGGCCGCGACTTCATCGGACAGTACGTCGGACTCCCCGACGTCACGTCCAACCTCGACGCCACGCGCAGATGGCTCCAGGTCTACGCCGACAAGGCCGCCGCCGACGCCGGCCGACTGTACGGCATATGGCTCGACGGGCTGCTCGTCGGTGGTGTCCTGTTCCGGGTCTTCGACGCGTGTAGGGGCACCTGTGAGGCGGGCTGCTGGGTGGAGCCGGACGCGGCGGGCCAGGGCCTGGTCACCCGCGCGGTACGCGTCCTCATCGACTGGGCGGTCGAGGAGCGCGGCATGCACCGCGTGGAGTGGCAGGTGTCCTCCAAGAACACCCCGAGCATCAACCTGGCCAAGCGCCTGGGCATGACCCGCGAGGGCGTCCTCCGTGAGAACGACCCCTACCGTGGCATACGCCAGGACACCGAGATCTGGTCGGTCCTCGCCCCCGAGTGGAAGGCGGCGCGCGGCGCGAGCTGAGCGACTCCGCGCTCCGGCTGTCGGCGACGGGCAGGGTGGAAAGGACAACGGGCAGGGTACGAAGACAGCGGACGGGCTCTCAGCTGCCAGGGATGTTCTGCTCCGCCCAGACGACCTTGCCCGTGGCGGTGCGGCAGGAACCCCATCTGCGGCACAGCATGTTGATCAGCTGTAGCCCGCGACCGCCCTCGTCGCAGACGTCCGCGTGCTGGATGCGTGGCAGGTCCGGGCCGGTGTCCGAGACCTCCACGACGAGACGCTCGTCGCGGAGCAGCCGCAGCTGTCCAGGGCCCCCGCCCCCGTACCGGAGGGCGTTGCCGACCAGTTCGCTGACGACCAGTTCGGTGACGTCCGCCAGCTCGGTCAGGCCCCAGAGCTGGAGCTGTTCCCTGACCAGTTTGCGCGCGGTGGAGGCCGCGGGTCCGCCTGCGGGGAGGTCCCACACCTGAAGCGCGATGTCCTCCGCTCGGGTGCCCGCCGCGACGAGCAGCACGGCCTCGTCGAAACGGCCCTCGCCCTCCACCGCGGAGGCGAGGAGTTCGCAGTCGTCCAGCCGCTCCGGCGCCATCCCCGCGGCCTGCTTCCGCAACCGGTCCAGTTGGATGTCCACGTCGTCGGTAGGGATACGGGTCTTGACCAGCCCATCCGTGTAGAGGACCAGCCTGCTGCCCACCGGCCCCGGCAACCGGAGCGGGTCGTACGGGATGACCCCGGCGCCCAGCGGCGCTCCGGTCGGCACCGGCACGTACGACGGCGTGCCGTCCGGGGCCACCAGCAGCGGTGGTGGGTGTCCGGCGCTGGCCAGGGTGTAGCTGGCGTCGGCGGGGTCGTAGACCGCGCACAGGCAGGTGGCGACCTGGTCGTCCTCGAGGTCGCGGGTGGCCAGGTCGAGCCGGGCCAGCACCCGTTCCGGGGCGATGTCCAGGGTCATCAGGGTGCGGGCGACCGCGCGCAGCCGCCCCATCGTGGCGGCGGCCGGGAGCCCGTGGCCCATCACGTCACCGACCACCAGGGCCGTACGGCCGCTGGGCAGAGCGACCACGTCGTACCAGTCGCCGCCGACGCCGCGGGCGTCGAACGCGGGGGCGTAGCCGGTGTGCACCCGCAGGCCGGGCGTGTGCGGCGTGGCGCGCGGCAGCAGGCTGCGCTGGAGGGAGAGGACATGCTCGCGTTCGCGGCCGTAGAGCCGCGCGTTGTCGATGAAGACCGCCGCCTTGGAGGCGAGCTGCTCGGCCAGCGTGAGGTCGGTGGGCGTGAGCGGCGGACTGCCCCCTGCGCGTACGAAGTCGGCCGTACCGAGCAGCACTCCGCGGGCGATCAGGGGCACCGCCATATAGCTGTGCACACCCGTCTCGCGCATCTTCTCGGCGGCGCTTTCGGTGGGCGCGATGCGGGCGAGGTCCTTCTCGGTCATCCGGCTGATCAGCACGGACTCACGGCGCTCCAGGACGCGGTTGAGCAGCAGCGTCGCCCGGTGATAGATGCTCCGGTCGACGATCTCACCCACCGGTGAGGGCTCCAGGGACGTCAGCGCGTCGATGGCATGCACCGCCATGGCCCGCATGATCGGGATGCCACCGGCCTCGCGCTGGCCCTCCTCGCCGTGGAGCACGGACTCCAGCAGGTCAACGGCGGCGCCATCGGCCAGTCGGGGGACGCAGAATTCCGCCAGCTCCTGTGCGGTGCGCTCGAGATCCAGCGAGGTGCCGATCCTGGTACCCGCGGAATTGAGCCAGCGGAGCCAGCTGAGGCGGCTCTGGGCGGTGAACTCGTCGACAGCCGACGCCTGCGCGCCGCGAACGCCGCCAGCGCCGCTGGTGGCGCGCCGCAAACGGAGCCGCCGGGCGGCGGCACCCTGGCTGGACGCGGTGCCCTGCGTGGTCAGCCGACTGGGGAGGCGCCGAGCGCGGCTGCCGCCGTTCACCGTGCAGATCTCCCGTCGCGTCGCCGGACGCCTAGCCACCGCGAAGCGTGCCGTCTGCTGAGGTCGTCATGGTAGTCGCGCAGGCCGAGATTGGCCCCCTGCCGCACCGCATTTCATCAGGCCTGAACCTGAGCCTGAGGCGCCCTCGCGCCTCGATCGAACACCGACCCGAACGCGAACCCCTGCCGCCTCGCACACGCCCCGCGCCCGGGCCAGGCGCGGCCGTGTTGCTATCCGGGGGGTTCGGTGCGCTCACTCCCGCCATGCGGAATGGAATGGCGTGCCACGTCGGCGCATTACGGCCGCATCACGTACGCCACCCGCCGCGCCCCAACTCCCCGTGAGCCAGGGGCAATCAGGGCCCTACGGCAGGGAAATCCGCCCCGCCCAGGGGCAGGACGGCCCCTGAGGCATCACAGTCTGCGTAGCGCTGCCCGCCGCTGGCAGGACGACGACCCCTGCGCCGGATTGGGTGCCTCGACGCGTAGCCGCGGCCCCGGTCCCGTTACCCGGGCCCGCCGTTGACGCCCAGCCCGGCATCGAGGAACTCGCCACCTGGCTGGGACGGGTGGGAATGTCGACACTCAAGGGCGACGTCGAAGTCCCCAGCCCGCGGGACGCAGCAGGCGGGGGAGCGAGCCATGGACGGCGGCGGCCGGTCTCGGTGAATGTCCGCCAGCTCCATGGGGGCTGGCCTGGAACGACGGCCGTCGTAGGGTGACACCCGTGACGCAAGAGGAGCTGCTGCACGCGCTGACCCGGCTCAGGCGTGCCCAGGTACGCAATCGCCGGGCCCCGCACAAGCCCCTCCTGTTGGTCTGGCTGCTGGGGCGGTTCGCCGCCACGGGCAGCACGGCGGTGACCTATGCAGAAGCCGAAGCGCCGGTGAGCACCCTCATCAACGAGTTCGGCCCCACCGTGTCGAGCCGCACGCTCACCCGGGAGCGCGCGGCCATGCCGTTCGTCCACCTGGAGCGGGAACTGTGGTCCCTCACGGATCGCGACGGCACCCCACTCGACCCGCACACCCGGGAGAGTGGTGCGACCCTGCGCTCACTCGGCGCGCAGGGTCGCCTCCACCCTCACCTGGAACAACTCCTGGCCACCCCGGCGACCCTGGCCGCCGCCACCCGCCTCCTCCTCGACCAGCACTTCACGACCGGCCTTGAGGCACTCATCTGCGACCAGGTCGGCCTGGACCTCGCGACGCTGGAGAGCGCGGGCTACCAGCCGTCCGCCCCGTCCATGCCGTCCACGCCGTCCACGCCGTTCCGGCACCGTACCCGCCGGGCGGGCTTCGCCGAGGAAGTCCTGCGCGCGTACGCCTACGCCTGTGCCATGTGCGGCTTCGACGGCGCGCTGGGCCGCAACCCCGTCGGCCTGGAGGCGGCCCATGTGCGCTGGCACAGCCAGGAAGGGCCGGACGAACTCCCCAACGGCCTGGCCCTGTGCACCCTGCACCACACGCTCCTCGACCTCGGCGTACTCGGCCTGACCGAGGAACTCCTGATCCAGGTCTCGGGCCAGTACGTGGCCCGCAGCGAGGCGGGCCGCGCGGTGGACACCCTGCACGGCCGCCGACTGGCACGGCCGCGCCCCGGCTGTCCGGTGGTACAGGGGGAGTTCGTGCGGTGGCACGGGAGGCAGGTGTTCAAGGGGCCGACGGTCGCGGCGGCGTAAGAACGCGTGCGCGCACCGACTGACCCCGCAGGTGTCTCGTCGATCGGCTGCGGATTCCGTCGTCGCCGTTTATTGACGGTTCATCAGATTGCCGTGACAGTACGGTCATGGTGACTCAGGGGATGGCTGCGCCGCTCGGTTCCAGGCGACAGCGACAGCGACGGCGAGGGGTATGGAGCTCGGCCCTCGTCATCCTCATCTCCTCCGTGGTGTTCGCAGGAGCCCCGGCCCGCGCCGCGGAGGCTCCCGGCGCCGAGGCCCCCGCCCGCGATGCGCGGGCAGCCGAAGTGACCGTCGAGGGAACCCGCTTCGTCGACGGGTATGGGCGCGAGGTCGTCCTGCGCGGCTTCAACGTATCCGGTGAGACCAAACTCGCCGAGAACGACGGGCTGCCCTTCGCCAGCGTCCAGGACGCGCGGAAGTCGGCTCGGGCGGTGCGCGAGCTGGGCGGAGCCAACTCGGTGCGGTTCCTGCTGTCGTGGGCCGCGGCCGAGCCCGTACGCGGCCAGGTCGACACGGCGTATCTCGGTCGGGTGACCGCCCAGATCAAGGAGTTCCTGGCCGTCGGACTGCGCGTGTATCCCGACTTCCACCAGGACCTTTTCTCGCGCGCGATCTTCGACCAGGACAGCTGGTATTCGGGCGACGGCGCCCCGCGCTGGGCGGTCGAAGCGGGCGGCTACCCAAGGGAGTTCTGCGGAATCTGCGTCCACTGGGGCCAGAACATCACCCAGAACCAAACCGTGAAGGACGCCATGCGCGACTTCTGGGCCAATCGCCACGGCATCCAGGACGCGTTCCTCGACACCGCCCAGGCGACCATGACCTACCTCGCCGACCACCTGGACCGCACGGAGTTCGCAGGGATCGTCGGCTTCGACCCGTACAACGAGCCCTACGCCGGGCAGTACGCGGACGGCGAGGACGGCAGCACCTGGGAGCAGGCCCGACTCTGGCCGTTCTACGAGAAGTTCCGGGCCCGTATGGACGCGGCGGGCTGGCACAGCAAACCCGCCCTCGTGGAACCCAACATGTTCTGGAACTCCAACCTCTCCTTCATGAAGCAGCCCGGCGGACTGACCGGCGTGGGCCCCCTGGGGCCGCGCTACGTCTTCAACACGCACTTCTACGACCACGCGCGGATGTCCGGCTTCTTCAACCTGACCAAGGCGAAGGACGGCGAGTACGCCACGGACTTCACCACCATTCGCGACCAGTCCACCGCACTCGACGCCCCGGCCCTGGTCAGCGAATTCGGCCACCCCCTGACCGGCACCTCGTCGGACAAGGCACCCTCCGTCGGCAAGGCCCAGTACCAGGCGCTCGACAGTGGACTCAGCGGCCGCACCTGGTGGCAGAACGCGTCCGCCGCCGGGCCCGTCCTGTCCGCCACCCAGTGGCAGTGGGACATCTACAACGGCCGCCACCACGAGGCGATGAACGACAACCCCCAGAAGATCCGCACCGAAGGCGACGCCTGGAACGACGAGGACCTGTCCGCCGTCCGCCTCGACGACAACGGCACCCCCGTGCTTCGCCAGGACGCCCGCCTCATCGACCGCCTCTATCCGAGCGCGGTCGCCGGCCGCACCCTCGCCTTCCTGTACGAAGACCGCTCCCGGGACGCGGGCCAGACCGTGACATGGAGCCGGATACCGTCCGACATGCCCGAACTGGCACGGATGACCGGCTCGGACCGGCCGTACGGAGTGCTGGTGTGGCGCGGCAACGGCACCAGCGCACCCACGGAGCTACACCTCCCAGCAGGCTTCGACCCCGCCACGACCACGGTCGTCACGGACCTCGACACGGTCACAGGCCCGGGCACCACAGGCGCCATCAGAGTCGCCCCCGAGCCGGGCGGCACCACTGCCCGCCGCATCCTCCTGTCCGGCAACGCGGAAGGCCCGCACTTCGCACTGATCAGCGCCGAACCGGCGACGGCGGAGCGGCGCACGGCCGTGCAGCGGGAACTGAGCCGATGGGCGGCAGCCGCCCGCTTCGGACAGTGACAGAGGTACAGAGGCAGGGAGGCAGGGAGGCAGGGAGGGCAGGCGGCGGCGGATCATCGGAAGCCGCTCCAGCGCCGGAGGGGTGTCCTCGTCGGTCATCCCTCGGGGCTCGCCGGAGGCCCGTAGTCCGCGCGCGGGACGGCGAGGCGCTCGGCGAGCAGTGCGAGCCAGGCGCTCGGCGCGTAGGGGGCTGGCGGGTCGACTTCCATGCCCAGCTCGGCCATGGCCAGTGCGTAGTCGGAGTCGTCCAGGTCGAGGGCGAGGAGCTCGTTCAGTTCGCCGACGAGGCGGGCGACGAGCTGCGGGTCTGTGGTCTCGGCGTAGTCGCGGACCGCCGCCTCGTGGTCAGGGAACTCGTCCGGCATGTCCTGGGAGAGCCAGCCGCCCAGGAACTGGGCGAGCTCAGGGAAGCGGGCACGCCACTCCCAGTGGGTGCGGGGCGAGGTCGGCGGCGCGACGCTGCCCTCCTCCACCGACCGCTTGAGATGGTTGGCGACGAGAAGCAGCCAGCCCTGGATCTCCGGCTCCGGCACGCCGATGTCCGGCACGGGGTAGAACTCGCCGAGGCGCAGCCGGAGTCGGCCGGGCGGGTTGCGGGCGTACTCACGGAGCTGCTGCTCAGCGACGCCCAGGGCCCAGGGCCGGGTATGCCAGGTGTGACGCAGATACGCCTGGAGCGCCTCGCTCGGCTGCTCCTCCGTGTCGTCGGCCGCCTGGCCCACGTACGCACTGATCACCTGGTCCAGCTCGCCATAACGGCGGTCGAATTCGAGCGGTTTCATGGGCACGGCGGATTATTCCTAGAGGTAGATCGGGAAGGTGGCGTGCACGACGAAGCCGTGCGGACTCGTCGGCTCGCGCCGCAGCACGACCCGCGCCGCCCGGACGTCCACAGGCTCGCGCCCGGCGAGCAGCATCGCCTGCAGCAGTACCCGCCCGACCGGCTCGTCCCGGGACGGCCATGCGGCCTCAAGGGTCAGCCGAGGCCGGGTGCCCTGGGCGAGCCATCGGTGGATGGCCTGCTCGTTGCGGGTGACCACCTGCTGGGTGGCCCACTGGGCGGTCTCGCGGTCGGGGTAGGTGGAGCTGCGGGTGCGCATGGGGGTGCCCTTCTCCTGTCTCCTGGGGAGCCTCAGTAGGTGTTGAACCGCCAGAAGACGCCGACTTCCTCGGAGGACACCACGACGAGACCCAGATCTGACAGGTAATCGGTGGCCTGGAACCCGCCGGTGACTTTGTCGAAGAACTCAGGAGTCCGGTCACCTGCCGCGTTTCCGGCCGTTGTGTAGCAGGTGTAGCCGGGTGTGTACCGGGCGAGCAGCGTACGCGCGTCAGCCAGCAGGACTTCCCTGCGTTTGGGGAAATCCCGAATGTTCTTCACCTGGAACCACTCATCGGTCAGGGCAACGAGCAACTGCGCCGCCGGGCCAGGTCCTACCTCGTGGAGGATCTCACCGAGTCGGGACTCTGTGGATACGGTGAACGGGAAAGAGGCGTCTCGTTCCGGGTATTCCGTACTCCGCTCCTTGTCCTCGTCCAATGTCTCCCAGCCGCGTGGATCGCTCGTGGCGCGGCTCATGACCGCCAGTACGTCGGTACGCCAGTCCGCATGACGTCGTGGACCAGTGGCCACGAACACGTACTCGTCCTCGAAGAGACGCAGCGCTGCCGCTTCCCAGTCCTGTTGCGAGGCCGGATTCAACACAGGTTCCTTAGTCCTCTCAGGGAACTGGCATTGAGGTCAGGACCACGAATGGCGGGTCCAGGGAGTCATCGTACTTAAGTACGGTCCTGATCCCCGTGACCGGGACGGCCTTGGCGTTCAGGCCGCCCTGCTTGAATCCGCTCATCGGGTCGTTCGGATCGACCGGCTGCTTTGAGACACTGCGTCCGCTGTACTCGCCACTGGGTGCGGACCCGTCGAACGACTCTGGCCTGCTCCCGTTGGTGGGGGGTGGGGGACCCTCCAGCCACGCCTTGATGGCCTGGGAATTCTGGGCGATGTTGTGCTGTGTAAGTTCTTGGGCCTTCTCCCCGTTCTCGAACGTCGAGGCTGCGGCGATGGTCGGCTTGTTGTGTGGCCAACTAGGAGTGGGTGGCTGGCTCTGGTCGCGCAGGCGCTGGGCGAGTTGCTCGTCGGACTTTCCCACATGCTTGTCGAGGGTGTGGCCGTTGTTCATCCACTCGGAGCCGGCCAGGTCGATCTTGTAGACGCCGTTCTTGGTGTCGTCCGGATCAGTCCACCGGTGCTCCTTCTTGAACTCGTTGAGCGCACGCTTGCCGAACGCCTCGGCGCGGGCTTCCTGCGCCTCGAACTTCGGGGCGCTGCGGTGTGCCTCGTCGAGTGGTCCCATCAGCGCGTTCAGCTGCGGTACGAGCGCGTTGACCCGCCGGTTGTACTCGTTGACGATGGCGTTCAGCCTGGGGGTGTCGATGTTGAGGACGATGCCCACACCGAGCTGACTCGCGCCCTTGGCGACGGTCTTCACCACGCCCTTGATGAGCCCCGTGACGTCGTCCATCCCGACGCCGTCCTTCAGGTTCACCTCGACCTTCGGGATCGCCTCGCGTATCGCGTCCGTGTAGACGTCCCACACCTCGCGGTTGATGTACACGGCCGCTTCGGCGAAGTCGTAGAGGAGGTCGCCGACCTTCTGGGCGGTGTCGAAGAGGACCGTCATCACGGGGTGCGTGGCGGTCCGCGACGAGGCCGAGTCGTGTTTCCACTCGTAGCCCTCACGGCTGCCGCCCCAAGCGGTCGTGCCCCACAGGGAGCTGCAGAACTGTCGCATGGCGTCGTGCCACTCGCTGTTGCTCTGCTGGGTGATGCTGCTGACATTCCCGGTCAGCGTGCTCTCAGCCATGGAGAGCGTCATCGTCATCGCCATCCAGGCCTTGGACAGCGAGTCGAGGTAGTGCTGCTGCGGATACGGGTAGACCTCGGCGACCTTGCCCATGCGGTACGCATGCTTCACGATCGGGCGCAGGACCTCCCGTACCGGACCGGGCACCCACTCGAGGAGCGTCCGGATGAAATCGTCGCCGCCGTCGTCATCACCCCATTTGAGGTTCGGCACGGAACCGTAGACCGGCGCCTCCTCGATGACCTTCGGAAGTGGCTGGGTGACGGCTTTGGTCTTGCCCGTCGGGTCGTTGGCCGCCTCGGCCTTGGCGTAGTTGTTGGCGGTCGCGGTGAAGCCGGTTGCCGCGCCGCCGATGCTGACGACGCTCTTCGCCCACACCTCCAGAAAGCGGTTCCCGACTTTCACGTACGCGGCGGCGAACGCCTCCGGGGCGGTGCCGTAGCCACCGGCGTCCGGGTACTTCCTCAGTGTCTCCAGGAGGTCCTTGGCCCCCTTGTCCATCGGCGTCTGCTGCGCGGCCACCCCGCCGGACACGCGGTGGAGGTCGGACGGCTTGACATCGATGGTGCCGCTCTGGCCGGGGCCCTGCGCGCCGGGCCGAGGGCCGGGCTGGGGGCCGGGGTTGGGACCCGCCATCAGTGACCGCCCCAGCCCCGCAGCACCGCCTGGTGCGCCGCCGCGTAGTTGGTGTGCCCCTTGGTCACAACCTCGTGCAGCCAGGCCTGCGCCGCTTCCAGGTCCTGCGCGGACCGGTCCCATTTGTCGAGCTCGTCGACGAAGACCTCGCGGGCCTCACCCTCCCAGGTCAGGACGACCTTCTCGACGCGTTCGTAGAGCACGTCCAGACGTTCGTTGAGCCTTTTGATGATGTCCTCAAGCTCGCCGGTAAGGCTGTGCAGCGTGGCGAAGTTGACGGTTATGTGTTCGTCGTCCGACATTTCTTCCCCGTGCTCAGAGGTCGGCGAGCCCACTGCGCGGCTTGCGCGGCACGTCCTGGTTCGGCGTGGAGAGCTTGTCCACCTCATCCTTCACGTTCACCTCGGCCTGGATCTTCCGGAGGCTCTCCATCACGGCCAGATCCTGCGCCGAGAAGCCGTCCCGGCCTAGGCGTACGGCCTGTTCGAGTCGCTGCATCACCATCCGGATCCGTACGGCGTCCTTGGCGGCACCCCGGTGCAGTGTCCGGTACGCCTTGGCCGCCGGCCCGCGCCAGCCTGCCTCGATGCTGTCGACTACTGTGTCCATGCGTTTGACCTGCTGGTCGAGGTAGTCCTGCATGGCGTCGAGGTCGTCGGCGAGGTTGGTGAGCTTGTCACGCTTCGCCTTCAGTCTGGGCTGCTGCTCCATAGATCCCCCCGATCAGCAACCGTCAGTTCCCGGTCACCAATGGCCACTTGTGTCACTCTAGCGAACGGGGGTGCGATTGCCCGCACCGGCAATGTGTGACGGCTGTGGCCTCTGCCACCCGCGTTCCCGGGGTCTCCGGGTGCGCGATAGCGTCGGGCAGTCCGTGCTCGTCGCCGTCCGAGGGTTTCTATGCTCCGCGCGTCTCTTCCTCCACCGCCACCTCCCGCTCACCTGCGGGTCTGGCCGGATCGGGAGGCGATGCTCGCGGACCGGGCCACAGCGCTCCAAGTGCTGCGGACGCGCGGTCTCGGAGCCGGGCGGCTTCTGCTGCTCTGGCTGATGGGGGCGCTGGGTGCCCTCGGGTGGGTGCTGCTCACCATGCCGCTGCAGGGGCTCGGGCCCCGCGGTGACAAGATGATGCTGATGATGGGGCCGCTCCTTGTTCCCTTGGGCCTCGGGGCGCTTGTTCCCGCCGCCCTCGTCATGGTGTCCGGCATACGGCGGGACCGGGAGGTGCGCGGACTCATGGACGAGTGGCGGGACCTCGACCGGGAGCCCGGCGCGGATGCCCGACTACGGGCGCCCGGGCGGAGCCTCGCCTGGCTGCTGCTGTCTTTCGCACCGTGTGCGCTCGGCCTCTGGGTGTCCTTCGAGACGGCGGCTGCGGCCCTCACGGTCCCCGACGCGGTACTGGGCATGGGCGCCGGAGTGGCCCTGTGGGTGACCGGGCTGCTCGGGATCGCCAAGGCGTTCTCGTACCGGAGCTGGGCGCTGTCACGGTCGGGCGGCCCCTCGTAGGGCGTGCCGCTGGAGAGGGCGTCGCGGCGGCGGAGATCCGACTCGGCCCAGGCCGCCGCCCGGGGCCGTGACTGGTAGAGGTACCTCAGAACTGCTTATTTCGACACCTGGCACAGCCCGATCACCGGCAGCCACGGCATCACGCGGTACCATGCCGCGCTACGCGGTGGGCAGCGGCGTGCGGGCTGTTGACTGTACGAGCTCCCGTAGCTTGGCCCGTGTCTCGGCGTCGGTTGAGTAGAGCACCGTGCCCACCATGCCGCGCGTCAGCAGCACCTTGTACGTGTTCCGAATCAGGCGGTCCACATCCGCGTCGGGCGTGGACCGCCTGAACACCGGGTCCTTGGACGCGGCACGGTCGACCACCCACCGCTCACCCCGCCACACCAGATCCGGCCCCAGGATGACCCCGCTCCAGTCGTACTCGAAGCCCTGCGCGGTGTAGACGCAGCCCACCTGTCCGAACCCGGCCGGGTCGGTGGCCCAGAGCGCCGAGGGAGGAGCCCCCATCACGGAGCGCTCACCCTTGAGGTTCCACGGCCGGGCCCAGCCACCGATCACCACGTCGGTCGGCAGCGGTTCACCTGGCTTGGCATCCGACCACCTCCAGCAGAATCCGGCCGACATCCGCGCCCCGTACCCCTTGACCCGCTTCCCCTCCAGAAACGTTTCCAGCTCCTCCGGGGACTCGGCGACGGCCAACTCCATCCGGCCGTCCGGCTCCCACTCCACGGGCTCCCCGCCCTCGAGCCCGAGCAGCCGTACCACCCACCGCAGGTAGGCGTCACTTCCGCCGCAGCGGAACTGGCTGTCCAGTGACACCTCGCGACACGTCAGGTTCTTGGCTGCCGCCGCATCCCTGATCTCCTCGACGGTACCCATCTCGCCCGGCCGTACGACCTGGTGCTGATCGAGGAGGAACACGGGGACGCGCGCCGCGTCGATCAGCTCCTCGATCTGCCGCTTGCCAGTGCGCTGCGCCGCGGGTGTGTAGCGGTTGGCGGATGTCTCACGGATGCGATGTGCCTCGTCGCAGATCAGCACGGCAAGGCCGTTGCGCTGCGCGCTCATGAAGCTGTTGAAGTACTTGAAGAGATCCTGTACCTCGCGCTTGCGCGCACCCGCGACCTTGCGCATGGTCTTGGTGAAGGACTGAGATCCGGTCGCGTGCAGCGCCGAGATCCCCTGCCGGTAGAGCTCACCGAGCAGCGAGAGGGCGATCACGCTCTTACCCGTCCCCGGGCCACCGGTGATGACCACCACTTCCTTGTGGTCGGCCTCGTGCGCCTTGCGGACCGCCCTCAACACCATCTCGTACGCCACGCGCTGCTCGTCCAGCAGCACGAACTGTTCACGCTCCCGGACTTCTTGAGCCGCGACGTCCATCAACTGCTTGGAAGGCCGTACCTTCCCGCTCAGCAGAGCGTCAGCGGCATCCGCCCCCCGCGCCGGGGCCAACTTCGCCTGCAGATACGCGAGGAACTCGCCACGCTTGCCGACGGTGAACAGCCCGCGCTCGCTCTGCTCGACCTCGTCCAGCCCGCTGACGCCGAACGCGGTCGCGTTGTGGAGATAAGCAGCCCCGGAGACGCGTTCCGGATGCTCGGCCAACGCGCCGTTGAAGGCGACCAGATAGTCGCAGTATCCGCGTACCTGCTCGATCGGGTTCAGCACCGGCCGGACGTACGCTTCAAAGCGGCACAGTAACGGATCATCCTCGTCCGGATGCGCCTCGCTCCACCGTTTGAGCTCCACGACGACGTACGACGGTTCCCGAGTCCTGGGATGTACGCCCGCGAGCAGCGCGTCCACTCGCTTGCTGGTCAGCGGCAGGCCGTACTCCAACAACACCTCCACCTCCACCTGCCCCAGCCCGGCGTCCAGCAGCGCGTAGGTCAGCGCGGGGATGCTCCGCTGCCAGGAACGCACCTCCGAGGGGCCAGGCAGGTAGCCGTGCGCGTGCATGAACTGCTCGGTGAGGTGCAGGGCCAGCGACCCTTCGAGGTGGCGGGCGGCGACCGCGGTAGCGGAGTCGCGGAACAACATGGAATGCCCCCAGGCAGCGCGAAGTAGCTCGTGCGGGTGGGGACGTGTCCTTCGAGACCCCGCCACGGAGGCGGAGCGGAAGCCCCGCGGGCCGCAATGACGGTGAACTCGAATCCTATCGAATCGCTTGCGGCGAAGATCGTCCGCCGTCTCTCTCATGGGGAGGGGGGCGGATGTTTGTAGAGTGATCAGCTGTCGGGTGCGGCCCGGCGGGCTTCCCCATGAGGACATGCCCCCACCCCGCACGAGTTACTCGAGCTTTGGGGGATGTTCTCGTGATTCTTCTGCAACTTTCTGCGGAGGACCTGCTCAGGCTTCATGAGCGCCGCTTGCTGCTCTCTCATCTGGCGGCCCGCTGGCTATCCTTCAAGAAATTCGACGTTTCGGATACGGAGAAGGCGGCGTGGAAGGAGAGCCTCATCCAGCTGGCGTCCGACTTGGTTGCCGCGGGCCGTGGCAGTGTCCACATGCTTGTGGAGTGCCAGCCAGAGGGAGCACCCGCCCCCGTTGACGTCGTTCTGGTGGGGCGGCACCCGGAAACTGAGCTTGAGTCAGTTTTGCTTGTCGAGCTGAAGAGATGGGCTTCGGTTACACAGAACCCACGGGACCGGAACAAGGTGGATGTGCCCGGCTACAAGCAGGCCAAGCCGCGTCCGAGTGAGCAGCTCGCGGGCGTCTATGACTACTTCACCGGCGAAAGCGGTCCGCTGCGCGACATGCGGATCGAGTACGCAGGCTTGTCTTACTTGCCCAATGCTCATGACTCGGATATTGGTCCACTGTTCTCGGCTCACGCATTGACAGGACCACATGCTCTGACTGTTACCGCTGACAATCGAGATGACCTCATGGATGATCTCCGCGAACGCTTTGCGGAGAGCGGTAACGCCTCGGCGGCGGAAACCGTCCTGCAGCGGATGGCGATCCGGAACACGCCGCTCCTGGATGCCATGATCTCATCGAAGGGAGAGGACACGGTCTTCACCCTGAGGGGCGACCAGCGCAGAGTATTCCGAAGCGTCCGTCTCTCCGTCGAACGGCTCCCCGAAGTCGAACAGCAAGCGGTGTTCATCGTGAAAGGAGGAGCGGGGACCGGAAAGAGCGCGATCGGTATTGAGCTGCTCAAGTATTTTGATGCGCAAGGTCATGAAGTCAGGTACACCAGTGGGTCGCAGGCATTCGACGCGGCGATGAAGCAGCATGTCGGATACGGAGACGGAGCATTCCAGGGTAAGTTCGCATACTTCAGCAGCTTTATCAAACCGCCGGAGCCACGGTTCGATATTCTCATCTGCGACGAGGCGCATGGGCTGCGTGAGCGTTCGGCGTCACGCTACCTTCCCGAATCGCAGTGGGGGACGAAGCCGCAGGTTGAGGAGCTCCTCGATGCTGCCAAGGTGGTCGTATTCCTTCTTGACGGAAGTCAGGTCGTGCACCCCAAGGAAGTCGGCACCGTGGAGCTGATCCGCGATTCTGTGAGGCGTAGGGGAATCGAACCCGCGTCGTACGAACTGCACAGACAGTTCCGCTGTGGAGGCAGCGACCGCTACCGAGACTGGGTGCATGACCTACTGGGCATTTCGAACCGGCCGGTGGAAGAGTGGATGCCCGACGGTCTGATGCATGTCGAGATAGCGGACAGTCCGGAGGAGATGGAACGCATTATCCGAGAGGAGCATGCCGCCGGGGCGAGTGCCCGTATGGTGGCTGGATTATGCTGGCCGTGGCACAAGTTGCAGAAGGGCGGCAAGCTTGTTCCTGACGTGCAGATCGGGGGCTGGCACCGCCCGTGGAACGTGAAAGGTGACTCGGCTGGTAGGAATGGTGAGCCTCCGGCGAAGATCTGGGGTGTTCGGTCGGAGGGCGTGGACCAGATTGGATGCGTCTATTCGTCACGGGGCCTCGAATGGGACTGGTGCGGGGTGATCCTGGGGGATGACATGGTTTGGCGGACGGACCATTGGGAATACCAGCGCGCAGCCCTTACTCGTGACGAGGAGAAGAAGCTGTGGAGCGTACGTACCGCGGGTTCAGCCGACGAGAGCATCCGCTCCAAGGGTAACGAGAGGTTCGACGAGTGCGTGCGCAACGCGTACCACGTGCTGTTGACGCGAGCGAGCCGAGCGACGGTGCTTTATTCCACCGACCCCGAGACGCAGAAGTATCTAAAGAATTTGGTTGGCTCAGTTGACATCGATGGACTGCGCCCGACCTGGGGCAACCTTCCCCCTGAGTCCAGGGCTGCCCGGAGCGTCTCGGTTCCCCACAAGAAGCGTAAGAGAGGGCGGCGCCGAACGCGCGGGGGCGAGGGTGTACAACTCCGCCTGAAGTTGTGGCCGTGAGATCGCGTGCTCGGTGATCGAGCATGAGGCAAAGGGCGAGTTCTGGTGGTGGGGTCCGAGGCCCCCACCACCACTGCGGCTACAAACTGCAGTTCCGTGCCACCGTCTGCAGGAGACTCCACAGCATCCGCGCGCCGAAGCTCGCGGCGAAGCGGAGCGCCAACTCGTGGTGCCACGGACGCTGTGCCCTTGAATGCTGGTCGGAGGCGCTGCTCATGCAACAGCCCTTTCTGCAAAGCTGCGGGGAAGCCCCCCGCCGTGGCGATAGAACAACGTCCTGCCCTACCGGGCGGCCAGCACCATCAAGATGGCGTCCACAAAGGGATTTGCTCTACCACTGAAGCTCTGCAGCACCGATCGCACCCTCCGTCAGAGGAGGCACAGCGCAGGGCAACGCTACCTGAAGATCGCTCACCGTGCGCTGAGGCCGAACGAGCTCAGGCCCCCCAGGGCGAAGATCTGGCACAGCATGGTTGCGGTCCGCTGCGCGGCGGGGGTGTGCTCAGCCAACGGGGCTGGGAACGCAGGGATCTTGGCGTCGTAGGGTGACACTCCCGGGGCCTTCCAGCACCACAGCTGAAACGTTTGGCTCTCGTCGTTCAGATACCTCCGGAAGGGAGCACCCCACGGTGCGCGTCCTGATCTCACCGTCCTACGGCAGCGCCGAGACCCGTCGCCACTGGGCCGACACTCTCGCGCAGCAGGTGGACTTCACAGACGCCGGGTACGCGGAAACCCTCAGCCCCGAGCAACGGGAGTTGCTTCTGGCGCTGCACCCGGACGGCCAGGCACGGTTCTGGGGCGCGACGCCCAGTCACGACAAAAAGATGCGTGGCGTGGAAACCGGGGACGTGGTCCTGTTCACGGGCGGGAACCAGGTGCGAGCCGTAGGCGAAGTCGGGGCGATCTTCCGTAACCGTGAGCTGGCCGACCGACTGTGGCCCCCGTCCAAGGACGGCAAGAGCTGGCACACCGTCTACACTCTGCTGGACTTCACCGACGCTGCCATCTCCTACACCGATCTGAACATGGCGATCGGCTACAAGCCAGCCCACAACTTCCCCGGCCAGATGGTGCTGCGGGGAGACAAGGCGCGGTCGGTACTCGAGGAGTTCATGATCACCCCAGGGACCGCGTGGACACGACAGTCCCTGGAAGGCATACCGCAGCCGGATGAACAGGCCCGGCAGATCGTCCGCAGCGCCGCGTTGGAGGAGATGCGCACGCGACGGACCTCATACCGGAGTAGTGGGCGTCTCATAGTCGTCGACCGGAACGAGTCCAGCCTCGTGGGTGAGTTTCGAGAGCACCTCATCGCAGAGGGCCGGAGAGCTACGCGATTCTTCTGCCCCGGTGGTGTCAGCGACCTTTATGTCACCGATGACAGCGGTACCGAGCTGATCGAGGCCAAGAGCAAGTCCGACCATAGGTACGTCCGCCAGGCACTGGGGCAGCTGCTGGACTACGCCCCGCACAGTCCGCACGGAGCCGATCGCCTCAGCGCGCTGTTCCCGGACCGCCCCGCTGCCGAAGATGTCAGCCTGCTGCACCGCTATGGCGTGGACTGCGTCCACCGGGTGGCCCAGGGGGTCTTCGAGAAGTCGCCTGCCGAGGCCGCGCGCCGGGACCAAATGCGTCAGGTGTGGTCGGGTTCCTAGGGCTGTGAGGTGAACGTCATGAAGGGCTTCCACTGGTCGGGCGTGAAAGTGAGATTGTGGCCCTGCTTTTTCTTGGAGTCGCGTACGTGGATGGCTGCTGGGGTGGTCGCGATCTCGACACAGTCGGGGCCTTGGGTGCTGCTGTAGCTGCTCTTGAACCACTCCAGTTCGTCAGCGCTGTGGGTGGAAGGCTTGATCGCCATGTCTCTCCCAGCACTCTCTCGATGAACGCGAGTGACTCCCGTGGCGTGAGAGCCTGAGCCTGGTGATCCCATAAGTGGCTGCCAAGCGGCGGATGTCCTGGCGTTCAGAGATGACCCGGCTGAAGCGCTGCTGCTCGATGTGGCTGACTTTCCGGCCGCTGTGCGGGTCGAGCAGCGTGAAGGTGGCAGTCAGCCCGGCATGGTCTTCGCAGTCCGTCGGCAACTTGGATCTCCACGTTCCGCAACTGACCGATCTTCAACAGTCGTTCGAGCTGTCCACGCATCACCCTCCCGCCACCGACCGGGCGGCGTAGCGCCACCTCTTCCTGGACGAAACTGAGGAAGGGTGGGGTTTTCCGGCTGAAGACGTCGTGGCGGGCCAAACGGCCCGCTACGTACTCCTCGATGAGCTCTTCGTCCAAGGCCGGTCGCCGGGGCTCGGTACAGCGCCCGGATGTAGTCCTGGGTCTGGAGCAGACCATGGACGTGGTGGTTGGCGTACGTGCCCAGTGCCGCTGCGCTCGACCGCCCCTGCCTGATGCTCGGTGTAGCCGATCGCCCGGCCCAGCTCGGCCCCGGGTCATTCCGGCATGCTCCCGGCAGCGTTGGACGTGGCGGCCTACTACCGTCAAGTTCTCGGACGTGGACCCGTCCCAGTCCTGCTGCTCGCCCTGATGTCATCTGCTCGATCGATCCCTGGCCCGTCATTTCAGGCCACCTCCCGGTGCGGCAACTACGGTCTGCGCGGCTTTCGTTGCCGTCCACCGCACGCGTGATGGCTGGACCGGGTCGCGGGTGGCCGCGACGTGGTGGGCGGCGACGTCTTCGTAAAGCACTTTAGGGAAGAACCATTCCCAACCCCACCTCACCTGATCCGCCGTGGCCGTCACTCACACGGGTGAGGTGGGGGCGTCTGGGGGCGGGAGTGGGTGGGGTGGGGGTTACGGTCGCCCTGACCAACAACCGCAGACCGCATGTGAACGGCCCCCGCCGGGACGGCAATCCCGAACGAGGGCCTGACCACCGAGGAAGAAGAGAGCTTCCCTATGGCTGAGCCAGATTCTAGCGCTGACGCGCGCCCGCGATCAGGTGTCGTGCACGTACGGCACCGTCATACCGAGCGCTTCACCGTCGTCGGCAATCACCTCGCCCAGAACCGCGACCTGTCGCTCGTCGCCGTCGGGCTCGCTGTGCATATTCAGTCGCTGCCGGACGGTGCCCATGTCGGGATCAAGGAGCTCGTCAAGCGGTGGCCGGAGAGTGAGTTGCGGATCGCCCGCGCGTTGCGGGAGTTGGAGGACGCCGGGTATCTCGTACGGGAGCGGGCACGGAGCGCGCGGGGGCGAGTGGTGACGCGTACGACGTTCTACGAGCATCCGGCCGAGCGTTGCCGGGCTGTCGTGGGCGGGCTTGGGGCGCGGTCGGCGGTGACCGCGCCTGAGGAGGCGCCGGTTGTAGCGGCTGAGCCGGTCTCCGATTCGCCTCACTGGGGTGACGCGGTCGCCGTGCTCGGGTCACTTCGGCGCCGTGACCAGCGACTTCTGCTGACCGCGCCAGACGTCGAGCGGCTCGCCGTGGACGCCTGTGCGTGGCTGGAGCGGGGTGTCGGGCCCGGTGAGCTGGCTCGTGCGGTGACCGCGCTGTTGCCCGTCGGGGAGATTCCGCGACCGGCGGGGCTGCTGGCTTTTCGGCTTCGGCAGGGGCTCCCGGCCGAGCTGCCCGCCGAGCCAGGCGGCGGGACGACTGACCCGATGCAGAACTGCGAGGAGTGTGACCGGGGGTTCCGGGGTCCGAGTCCGGGCTGCTGCGGGGAGTGCCGGGAGGCTGCCGCGTAGTCATGTGCGACGCCGATCTGTGACTTCAGCCGTCCCGCGAAGGCCTCGAGCCTACTCACGTCTCAGCAGGCCAGGGGCTGGGACGTCCCCAGATCACGTCACCCTGTCTCGCAAGGCTGGTCGGATGGGGGGTCCTCGCCGCAGGCTGTCGGCGATTGCTCAGCAGACCCGCAAGCACTCGTGCATACCCGGCCCCGACGACCTCCGGCCCAGGGCCCCAGTTGAGGAGAAGAGTTGTCCGACCACACTGATCACCGTGGCCCCGCCACCCGCCGTGGATTCCTCGGCCTCACCGGCAAGGCCGCTGCCGCTGCCTCCGCCGCCGTTGGCGCCGTGGCCTTTTCCGTCGCCAGCTCTGGCCCGGCTGCCGCCGCCGCTCAGGTTGACGAGGCCGTCACCTCCCGCTCCGGCGAACTCCCCGTCGTGACCAGCCCGGACCACCCCGGGGCCCGTATCCCGAACGTCTCGGCCGCCGATCACGCGGACGGCGTCTCCCGCGAACCGCTCAACGCCAGTGCCGAGTGTGGCTTGTCGGCGGCCGCCGGGGGTATGCGCTGATGGCTACCTTTGTCAGCCGCTCGGCGTGGGGTGCCCGTGCGCCGAAGAAGACGTCGTCGGACTTCGACCCGTCACGGGGCGGGGTCGCTGTCCACCACACCGGGGATGTACGGTTCGCCGCCAGCAGCCATTCCCGCTGCGCCTCGCAGGTGCGCGGGATTCAGAACCATCACATGGACGCCAACGGCTGGGACGACATCGCCTACACCTACCTGGTCTGCGTCCACGGCTACGTCTTCGAAGGGCGTGGCGTGGGCGTCAGAACCGCGGCGAACGGCACGAATGACTCCAACTACCGCTACTACGCGGTGTGTGGGCTCGTTGGCGGGACCTCCGCCTCGTACGACACCATCACCGACCAGCTCATCGACGGCTTCCGTACGGCGATAGCCCGGCTACGGAGCGTCGGGAACGCGGCGGCCGCGATCACGGGGCACAAGTCGTTTCTCGCGACGGAGTGCCCTGGAGTGCTGGGTCGTCATATGTCGGCCATGGAACCCGGTTCCGGTGATGGCGGCGACCCCACTGACCCCACCGATCCGCCGCCCGGCGTTCCCCAGTGGCCAGGCGTACTGCTGCACTATCCCCCGGTGACGACGCACTCCAGTGCGCGCACCTGGCAGCAGCGGATGCGCGACCGGGGGTGGACCATCTCGGTGGATGGCGCGTACGGCGAGGGGTCCCGGCGTGTGTGCCTGGCGTTCCAGGCGGAGAAGGGGCTGTCCGTCGACGGCGTCGTCGGCGAGAAGACCTGGTATGCCTCCTGGAACGCGCCGATCACCGCCACCGCGCTGCGCGGCGATCGCGTTTCGGAGCCGGGCGCCGCTCCGAACTGGCCCGGGGTGCTGTTCAGTTGGCCGCCGAAGACAGTGCACCCGGCCGTACGCACCTGGCAGCGGCAGATGCGTGACCTTGGCTGGGACGTCGGGGTGAACGGCGCCTACGACCAGCGGTCCCGGGAGGCCTGCCGGGCCTTCCAGAAGGCGCGAGGGCTGACCGTGGACGGGGTTGTCGGGCCTGCTACCTGGTACGCCGCCTGGTACGCCACCTCGTAGTCGACCAGTTGGCGTTAGTCAGCAGTGAAATTCCGTGGAGTCAGTGGCGGTCAGCGTGCGATCATCTCGCGCTGTGACCAGTGATGAGCTTGAGTACCGAAGGGCGCGTGTCGCGGACGCGGCCGATCTTGCCGACGTGTGGCTGCGGTCGTTCACCGCCGCGCTGCCGACCGTGCGCCGCGCGCACGGTGACGACGAGGTGCGGGACTGGTTCACGCATGTGGTCGTCCCGAAGTGCGAGACCTGGATGGCCGTCGCCGAGGGCTCCGCGGTCGGGCTGCTCGTACTCGATGGCGCGGAGCTCGAGCAGCTCTATCTGGAGCCCTCCTGGCGCGGCCGAGGTATCGGCGATCGCTTCGTGGAGCTGGCCAAGCGGCAACGGCCTGATGGGCTGGGGCTGTGGACGTTCCAGGTCAACGAACCGGCGCGACGGTTCTACGAGCGGCACGGGTTCGTCGCGGTGCGGCACACCGACGGACGGCGTAACGAGGAACGGGAGCCGGACGTCCGGTACTGCTGGCAGCCTCACGGTGAGGCAGCCGAGGGCGATCGTCTCGTCTCTCCTACCCCTTGGCCCACTGCCTGAGCAGCTCTTCGCGTGCGGCTCGAGGTGGGGTTCCGCCCGCGTGTGTACGTGCCCACCTTGTGAGACTGGACGGGCGCGCCGAGCCCTCGGCGAACCGGTCCAGCAGGGCCTGGGACAGGTCGAACTCGTCCTGCCCGTACCCTCCCGCGGCCGAGGTGGACACGGTCAACTCGGTGATGTCTCCTGCCGTCTCGACGCCTACCGTCATCGCGGGGGCTTCCTCGATGCCGCCGAATGCCGCGGTCTGCGTGAGCGTCCACGCCGTCGAGAGGCCGCGTCTGACTGCGGATCGCACCGGGACGTCCAGTAATGGGACCTGGTGAACGTCCGCCCAGGCCCAGGTTCCGCGCTGCTTCTCACCGATGGCCTCCAGGCCCATGTCCGAGATCAGAACAGCGCGGCCGAGAGAATCGGGCGGGCCTCCCAGGTGCACCGACTCCTGAGTGATCCAGAACAGGCCGACCATCGACATAGCTGACTCCCGCCTCCCGTGCTCGTATTGCCAACTGGACAGATCACCTCTCATTGTCCACTCGTCAGCCTGGCCATGGCGACGGCCGCCCCGTTCGATGAACGCGGCGGCCGCTGGGGCTGTGGCTGGGCTTACTCGATGATGGCCGTGGCGTGGCCCGTCGCGAAGACCGGGCTGCCGATCTGGATGCCGCCTCGTACGACGCCGCGTGCCGCGTCGGAGTCGACCTCGAGTGCCGGGTACATCGTGGCCCACCTGCCAGGTGCCAGGTCGAAGGGGACGGACGGGCAGGTCAACGTGCGGTTGCCGTCGGAGCGTTCGCCCGCGCAGATGACCTCCTGGGAGCCGTGCTGGCGGGACAGCGCGACCTTGTCCTCCATGAAGCGCATGCCGGGCGGAGCGGTGAAGACCACCTCATGGGTGCCCAGCGTGCTCTGACCGGAGTTGGTGATGACCATGTTCAGCGCGTCGTAGTCCCACTGCTCACCCGGCCGTACCCGAGCCGCCACGGGGTTCTTCTGCGCGACGAGGGCGCGCTGGTCGGCGGTGCTCGTCACCCGCGCCCGCAGCTGTACGGGGGCGTGCTTGCCGATGCTGGCCGCGCCGTCGTAGTGGATGCCCGGTGTGGCGTCCGGCGTGGCCTGGACGCCCAGCGAGTAAACGAGGTCGCCGGTGTCCGTGTCGGCCGTGTTCAGGTGCGGGTTCGCCCACACGATCAACGTACGGCCGCCGTCCTGCACGTCACAGACCAGGTCACCGGAGACCAGCCCTGCCGGGGTGTTGTGGTACGTGTACCGAGCCTGGCCGCTGAACAGGAAGCCGCTCGGCGCGGTGTACACCTGGCGGAGCCGCCCCGGGTCAACCGGCTGGTGCGCCGGGCCCACGAACCGCAGGTCCAGGGAGCCTTCCCGGCCCGGAGCCACCTCGGGCACCGAGTCCTGGTAGATCGTCAGCGCGGTCTCGTCGGCGATCGGCTCCGGGACGATGACGTTCACCCGCAGGATCTCGGTGTTGTTCTTGAGGTTGAGGTCTCCGCCGTACTGGATCTCCAGGCTCGACTCGTACACCCCGGCCGACGCCCCCTGCGGCGCCATCACCCGGAACACGCCATCCAATGCCCCGCCGTACGGCATCAGTTGGGCACCCGCGAAGGTGCGGGACAGGCGCTGCGTCACCCCGTTGGGTACGCCGACCAGGCCCTCCGCGAGATGCATCACCACCGTCACGTACTGGCCGTCGACGGTCGCCGGGCCCCGGCTCTTGATCCGCGCGCCGAGGTCGAACTCCTGGCCGCGCTGCACCGCCGACGGGGCCACCACCTCGCCGTACAGATCCGCCTGCGGGGGCGTCGGCGGCTCCACGCGGGCGACGCCGTCGACCTGACGGACGCGCTGGTTGCCGTAGCAGCCGATGAAGAGGTTCCCGCGCGGGTCGAGCGCCACATCGGCCGGGTAGTACAGCTTGCTGCTCTGCGCCGGGCCGCCGTCCGACTCGAAGCCCGCGGGGCCGTAACCGGCGATGGTGATGATGCGCCCGTCGGAGGTGACCTTGCGGACGCGGTGGTTGCCCCAGTCCGCGATGTAGACGATGCCCGCGCTGTCGACCGTCAGGCCGGTCGGTGTGTGGAGCTTGCTGCTGGTCGCCTGACCGTCATTGTCCCAACCGGCCGGACCGTAGCCCGCGATGGTCGTGATGTAGCCGTCCGAGGTGATCTTGCGGATACGGTGGTTGTGGGTGTCGGCGACGTACACCGCTCCCTCCGCGCCCACCGCCACACCGAAGGGGTAGTTGAGGCGGGTGCTGGTGGCCTGGCCGTCGCCTATCCATCCGGCGTTGCCGTCCCCCGCGATGGTGGTGATCCGGTCGTCGCGGGTGATCTTGCGGATGCGGTGGTTGTTGCGATCCGTGACGTACACGTTCCCCGCGTTGTCGAGGGCCACGCTGAACGGGTAGTTGAGGCGGGCGCTGCGGGCCTGGCCGTCGCCGGTCCATCCGGCGTTGCCGTCGCCTGCGATGGTGGTGATGCGTCCGTCTGGAGTCACCTTGCGGATACGGTGGTTGTAGGCGTCGGCGATGAAGACCGCGCCCTCCGCGTCGACCGCCACTCCCCACGGGTGGTACAGCCTGCTGCTGGTGGCCTGACCGTCGCCCGTCCATCCGGCGTTGCCGTCGCCTGCGATGGTGGTGATGCGTCCGTCTGGAGTCACCTTGCGGACACGGTGGTTGTTGGTGTCGGCGATGTAGAGGTTGCCCTCCGCGTCACTCGCGACGCCCCGGACGTGGTTGAGCCGGGTGCTGATGGCGACGCCGTCGCCCTGCCATCCGGCGTTGCCGTTTCCGGCGACCGTGGTGATCGTGCCGTCCGGGTGCGCCGCTGACGCCTGCGCGGAAGCGCTCGTGCTGGTGGTCATCGCTGCTGCCTCTCCCCTTCGGTGCTGCGTCGGATTCGCCCAACGGACATTATCCGTATCGATTTCAACAGCCTTCCATGGCCTTCCATGCCTTCCGGCCTTCCGTCGCCTTCCGTGGCCTTCTCGGGTATTGGCTTGGTCGATACGGAGTCGATGCGGCGAAGCGGATCGGACACTACTCGGATTCGTGCCTCGTCCCTACAGTGCGATTCGGACAGCCCTTGTCGATCATTCGGTGGCCGAAACTCTGCACCGACTTTTCGAGGAGGCCGTCGTTGTGTCACGTGGGTATTGACGTACACCTGCGGCTGGCGATTTCCTTGGCCGTGCCGCCTTGCCGGGTGATCCCCGGCAAGGCGGCACGTCGCCGGGTGGCACGGGCGGGGGTGAATTCCTCGTGTCAGGACCTTGAACCGCCAGCGTCAGGAGCTCCTGAATGAATGATGCCGATGCCGATGCCGATGCCGATGCCGATGCCGATGCCGATGCGGATGCGGACACCGACGCGCGGCCACGGCCCCGCGTCGTTGGGCTCATCCCGGCTCACGACGAGGCCGGACGCATCGCCGCCGCCATCGCGGCGCTGCGTCGCCAGACCCGTACCCCCGACCTCATTGTCGTCATGGCCGACCGGTGCACCGACGCAACGGCCAAGGTCGCCCGCGATGCCGGGGCCGCCGTCCTCACCTCCGAAGCCAACCAGCACAAGAAGGCAGGAGCCCTCAACCAGGCGCTGGAACGCCTCCTGCCCCGGCTACGGGGCAGCGACCTGGTCCTCGTCCAGGACGCCGACACCGCCCTGTGGCCCACCTTCCTGGCCAGCGCGCACGCCGCCATGCACCCCACGGTCGGAGCCGTCGGCGGCATCTTCTACGGAGAGCGTGGCGGCGGACTCCTCGGCGCGCTCCAACGCCTCGAATTCCACCGCTACGCCCGTGAGATAGCACGCCGCAAATACCGGGCCGACGTTCTCACCGGGACCGCGACGCTATTCCGTGCCGCCACACTGCGCGAAGTGAGGAGAGCTCGCCTGTCCGGTCGTATCGGCGGCGGTGACTCGTACTATTCACTTGCCTCGCTCACTGAGGATGATGAAATGACCAAGGCGGTTCGCACTCTCGGATATCGCACCGTGTCGCCGCCAGGCTGTGGTGTGGTCACCGAGGTCATGACGTCCATTCCCCAGTTGTGGCACCAAAGAATCCGCTGGCAGCGCGGCGCACTGGAGAATCTCCGGGACTACGGCTGGACACGGGTCACCGCACCCTATTTCGTCCGCCAGACCTTTATGGGTCTTTCCGTGATCGCCTTGAGCCTCTATCTCGTGTTCACGGTGTGGATGCTCACCAGGGGGCGCCCGAAGTTCTCGCCGTTCTGGCTTGCGGTCGGGCTGGTCTTCGTCGTCGAGAAGGTCGCCACGGCGCGTGGCGCGGGCTGGCGGGGACAACTCCTCGCGGGCACGCTCGCCGTCGAGTTGCTTTACGACATGTTCCAGCACGCGGTGTACGTACGGTCGTTGTGGGACATGGCGCGGCGCCGCGAGGAGCGCTGGCACAGGACGTGAGGACGTGTGGGGGAGGGGGAGAGAGGGGGAGGCATGTATGGAGGGCTGCCGTTCGCCGGTGCCCTGGGTGTCGGCGGCGCCTCGGCGCTCACCGCCAAGCGGGATGGTTTCCAGCGGCTGGCCACCGTGGTCGCCGCCAGCACCCTGGTGATGGCCGAGATCTCCCTCGGCAAGCTGCTGCCCCGCCGCCGCCCCCCTCAGCCTCCCCGCCCGCACCTGCCGGACGAACTCCCGCGAGTCCGCGGGCCGATACCGCCGAACCGCGGAAAGTCGGTAGCGTACGGAGAGGGCGTGGACGAGCTCGTACAGGGGAACCCGATGGGGGCGGCATGGGCACCGAAGGCGAACGGAACGAGTTCAGCGGAACCGCAGGCGGGCCCGTCGTCCAGGCCGAGACGATTGGGCAGGTACACATAACGCCCCCGCCGTCCCCGCCCCCTCCACCCGCGGTAACCCCTCGCCAGGTACCCCGTGTCATCGCCCCCTTCGTCAACCAGACCTCCACCCTGCGGTCCATCGACGACTGCACCGGCCTCGCGGTACTCAGCGGGCTGCCCGGCATCGGCAAGCGCGCCGTCGTCCACAGCTGGGCTCAGCGGCGGCGCGAACGCTTCCCCGGCGGCGACTTCTACGTCGACTTCACCGAGTTGCGCCGCCAGGAGGGCGGCGCTGACGTATCGGCGGGAGTGAGCGGGTGTCTGCGGGCGCTCGGCGTCCTCGACCCCTACCTCCCGCCCACACTCGCGGAGTTGAGCGCCCTCTTCCGCAGCAGGACGATGGATCAGCCGGTGTTGGTGGTACTGACCAACGTCACCGAACCCGCCCAGGTCAGGTCACTGCTCCCGGGCGGCCCCGGGAGCGTCGTCGTGGCCACCACCACCAACCAGGACCGCTTGAGTGAACTCGCCCTGCACGGAGCCCAACTACTCGCCCTGAAACCGCTCTCCGCCGAACACGGGTTACGGCTGATCAGCGAGCTGTGCGGAACCCGCCGCGTCGCCGACGAGCCCGAGGCCGCAGCCCAGATCGTGGCCTGCTGCGCGGGACTGCCCATCGCCCTGCGCGTCGCCGCCGCCCGGCTGCTCGGCAGCCGCCGACTCACCCTGACCGCGCTGGCGGCCGAACTCGCCGATGAACAACACCGCCTGAGCGCCCTGCGTACCGGAGGCAAGGAACTGGTGACCGCCGTCTTCAACGTCGCCTACGACGGGCTCGGCCCCGACGCGGCACGCCTGTACCGACTGCTCGGCCTGCACCCGGGGCGGAGGTGGGACACGGCGAGCGCCGCGGCACTCGCCCAGCTCACCGAAGACAGCGCGGCGGAACTCCTCGACGTCCTCGAAGGGGCCAGCCTGGTGGGGAGCGAGGAGGACGGGCGGTACACATTCCACGATCTCGTACGCCTGCACGCCCGGCAGCGTGCCGAGGACGAGGACACCAGGGCCGAGCGGGACGGAGCCGTGCGGCGTACCGTCGACCACCTGCTGGCGTACGCCGCGTACGCCGATCTCGCCGTGATGGGCGACCGGATGCGGGCCGGAAAATATGTCGAACGTGTGGTGGACCGCGGCCCAGGACCGTTCACCGGCAGGCACGACGCGCTGGAGTGGCTGGACAGCCGACGGGCCGAACTGCTCGCCGCCGTACGGGTCGCGGGCCAGATGGAACTGTGGCAGCAGGCCGCCGACCTCGCCGAGGCACTCACCGCGCTGTACCTGAACCGGCGTTACGTGGCCGACTGGGTGGAATCCGGCGAGCTGGGCGTCCGCGCCGCCGTCGCGAGCGGCGACCAGGCCGTGGAAGCACGCTTGCGCTGCCTGCTGTCCCGGCCGCTCCTCGACCGCGGTGACGACACCTGGGCCCGCGGCGAACTGGAGACAGCCGTCGAACGTGCCGACGACAGCGGCGACTTGCTGCTGCGTGCCTCGGCCCGGGAGTTCTACGGACGGTACTGGGACCGGCACGACGGTGAGCGCGCCGTCGCCGTATACGCCGAGGCACTCGACCTCTACCACCGGCACGGCGACCCGCGCGGCATCGCGGTCGGGCGCTACTTCCTGGGATGCGCGCAGGACGCCGCCGGACAGCACACCACGGCCCTGGACACCGTCACCGACGCGCACGCGCGCTTCATGGCCATCAACGATCGCCGCATGGGCGCACGCGCGAAGGCCGCCATGGGCACGGCTCTGACGAACCTGGGGCGGGACGACGAAGGCGTGGCGGAACTGACCTCGGCGGTGGAGATGCTCCACGAGACGGGGGCCGTGTACTACGAGGCACCGGCCCGCGAACAGCTCGCCGAGCTCGCCGGGGAGCGCGGGGCGCCGGATGCCCGGCGCGAGCACCTGCTGCGCGCGCTGGAGATCTACGAGCAGGGCGGCAGCCCACGCGCCGACACGGTGCGCGCCATGCTCTCAACAGAGCAGGACTGAGAGGGGACTTGGGCTGATCGCGTGGCTACCTCCGTGGCTACCTGTGTGGCTGCTCGCGTGGCTGCTCGCGTGGCTGCTCGCGTGACTGCTCGTGTTACGGGAGCAGTCGCAGCAGGACGTCCTCCTCGCGACCCGCGAACACGAGCGTGAGGCAGGTGTCCCACGGGCTCCGCCGCACCTCGATGCCCGCGCGCAGGCACGCGTAGACGACGGCGCCGAGCACCTCCGGGTCGGTCACCGGGCCCGTCGCCGATACCTCGACCGTGCGGCCGTCAGCGAGCCCCACCCGGCAGCCGCCGCCTTCGACGGCCACGGTGGCCAGCAGGGCGCCGGGGTAGCGGGCGAGCGTGCCCTCGATCCAGCGGAGGGCCTCGGCTGCCGTACGGGCCGGGGTGCCGCGTACGAGGACGGACGCGCTCTCGACGGTCTCCCGGGCGCGAAGGTCGTCAGGGCTGGACAGGTGGCGGAATGCGCGGGGCGAACCGTTCGCCTCGTCACTCGCTCCGTCACTCGCCCCGTCGATGAGGTGCCGCACAGCGGCCGGGTACCGTCGTACCGACACGCGTTCCTGGCCCGTCTCCCCTTCGACCCGGGTCAGGACGACCGAGGCGGCGAGTGCCTTGGTGTGGTCCCCGGGCACCGGCCGCGGGTCAACCGGGGCCAGTCGTAGCGCGGCAGGACCGGTCGGAGGGCTGAGGTCCAGCAGGTCGTACACCGTCTCGCGCAGCAGCCCGAGTGCCTGCCCGGGTACGGCGAGCGCGCCCGCGCCCAACTTGCGGAACTGGTCCGCGTCGTGGCCGTCGAGTGCGCGCTCCAGCTGGGGGAGCAGCGGTGCGTACGGGTCCAAGTGCGGGGCCAGTTGGCCCAGTTCCCGCATCGGGGTGCCGGGTACCACCTCGTGCTCACTGAACGCGCCGAGGAGCAGGGGAGTGCCCAGGGCCGCCCCGTAGAAGGACACCGAACCGTGGTCGCCGATCAGTAGGTCGCAAGCCAGCAGCGTCGCCTGCCAGCCCGCGTCCGGGGGTATCCGCAACAGGCCACCGTCGAGCGCCGAGTCCAGCACGTTCTCCAGCTGGAAACGCCCATGTGCGGCAAGGACGTTGGGGTGGGTGACCAGGGCGACGGTGTACTCGTCCCGGGGCAGCTCGGCCAGCAGCCGAGCGGGCAGCGACGCGTCCGCGCCGATCACCGAGCGTCCGCGCCAAGTGGAGCTGAGCATCACCAGACGGCGCTGGTCCGTGACGCCGAGCGCGGCGCGGTAGCGCTCGCGCAGGTCCCGGCCGTCGACAAGCGCGTCAAAGCACGGATCGCCGACCAGAACCGTACGCCCGGCCGTGGCGGGGTGGGTGGCGCGCAACTGGTCGGCCTGGTCCGGATGCGAGATCGCGAGCCAGGCGCGACCGCTGCGCAGCAGCGCGTCCGAGACGACTCCGGCCAGCCGGTCGTGCGGGCCGCGCGAGTCGGGTACGTGCTTGTGAAAGCCGACGCCGTGCGGCAGTACGAGGACGGGGGCGTCGCTGCCGTCCATGAGGTCGGCGTTCTCGGTGGCCGTGACGATCAGGTCGGGGTTGGCCTGCGGGAGTTGGTCCCAGGGCATGACCCGCGCGCCGATGGAGCGGAGCAGGTCGTGGACGCCGTCGTTGAACGCGGAGGTGGGGTCGTAGGCGAAGACGACGTCTACGCGGGAGTCGTCGCGCAGGACGGGACGCAGGACGTCGACGACACGGACGGTGGAGGTGACGGTGCGGGCTACGGCGACGAGCAACCGCTCGCCGCGCAGGGTGCGCCAGCGGTCGGCGTCGTCCCCGGCGGGGACGCGCAGCTTGGGCAGCAGCCCGCGCGCCTCAACCGAGGCACACGGTTCGCGGTTCGCGGTTCGCGGTTCGCGGTTCGCGGTTCGCGGTTCGCGGTTCGCGGTTCGCGGTTCGCGGTTCGCGGTTCGCGGTTCGCGGTTCGCGGTTCGCGGTTCGCGGTTCGCGGTTCGCGGTTCGCGGTCCATGCTGCTGCTAGCGTGCGTCACCGCGTCCGTCAACCCCCTGTGCGTCCGGCCGTCCCCACCCCGTAGAGCACCCCACCGTACGACACCACCAACGGTGTGCGGAGACGACTGTGCCCCGCCAGTCCACCGGCGGGGCACAGTCGCGCAAGCACAAGCGACAGATCAGCCGACCAGCTGCTCGTACGCGGGCAGCGTCAGGAAGTCCGCGTAGTCCGCGTCGAGCGAGACCTGGAGGAGCAGGTCGTGGGCCTGCTGCCAGTTGCCCGCCGCGAAGGCCTCCTCGCCGAACTCCTCGCGGATCTTGGCCAGTTCCTCGGCCGCGACCTCGCGGACCAGCTCGGCCGTGGCCAGCTTGCCGTTCTCGAAGACCACGCCCGCGTTGATCCACTGCCAGATCTGCGAGCGCGAGATCTCGGCCGTGGCCGCGTCCTCCATCAGGTTGAAGATGGCGACCGCGCCAAGACCGCGCAGCCACGCCTCGATGTAGCGGGTGCCGACCTGGACGGCGTTGCGCAGCCCGTCGAACGTGGGCTTGGCGTCCAGCGAGTCGATGGCGATCAGGTCACCGGCCGCAACCGAGACGTCCTCGCGCAGGCGGTCCTTCTGGTTCGGCTTGTCGCCGAGCACCGCGTCGAAGGAGGCCATGGCGATCGGCACCAGGTCCGGGTGGGCGACCCAGGAGCCGTCGAAGCCGTCCGCGGCCTCCCGGTCCTTGTCGTTCTTGACCTTCTCGAAGGCGACCTTGTTCACCTCGGCGTCCCGCCGCGAGGGAATGAACGCGGCCATGCCGCCGATCGCGTGCGCGCCGCGCTTGTGGCAGGTGCGGACCAGCAGTTCGGTGTACGCGCGCATGAAGGGGGCCGTCATCGTGACCGCGTTGCGGTCCGGCAGCACGAACTTGGCGCCGCCGTCACGGAAGTTCTTGACGATCGAGAACAGGTAGTCCCAGCGCCCCGCGTTCAGACCGGCCGCGTGGTCGCGCAGCTCGTAGAGGATCTCCTCCATCTCGTACGCGGCTGTGATGGTCTCGATGAGGACGGTGGCGCGGACGGTGCCCTGCGGGATGCCGACGTAGTCCTGGGCGAAGACGAAGATGTCGTTCCAGAGGCGGGCCTCAAGGTGCGACTCGGTCTTCGGGAGGTAGAAGTACGGGCCCTTGCCGAGCTCGATCAGACGCTTGGCGTTGTGGAAGAAGTACAGGCCGAAGTCGACCAGCGCACCCGGCACGGCGCGGTCACCGATCCGCAGGTGGCGCTCCTCCAGGTGCCAGCCGCGCGGCCGCATCACGACCGTGGCGAGCTCGTCGGCGGGCTTCAGGGCGTACGACTTGCCGGTGCGGGCGTCCGTGAAGTCGATCTCACGCTCGTAGGCGTTGATCAGGTTGAGCTGGCCGAGGATGACGTTCTCCCAGGTGGGAGCCGAGGCGTCCTCGAAGTCGGCGAGCCAGACCCTGGCGCCCGAGTTGAGCGCGTTGATGGTCATCTTGCGGTCGGTCGGGCCGGTGATCTCCACCCGACGGTCGTTGAGGGCCGCCGGGGCGGGCGCGACCCGCCAGGTGTCGTCCTCGCGGATGTGAGCGGTCTCCGGGAGGAAGTCCAGGGTCGAGGTGCGGGCGATCTCGGCGCGGCGCTCCGCGCGGCGGGTGAGGAGCTCGTCACGCCGGGGCGTGAACAGCCGGTGCAGCTCGGCCACGAAGGCGAGCGCCGCATCGGTGAGGACCTCGTCCTGCCGGGGCAGGGGCTCGGCGTCGACGATGGCCAGCGGGGACGGCGCTGGTGCGGACATGAGCTGTCACTTCCTTCAGCGGGCGGTGCCTGGCGCGGCCGCCTGGGGGCACTCGTCACGGCACGGGGTGCCGTAGGCGATTCAACGTTCCGAGACGCGGTCGCAGGCGCCAATTACGGTCTGGGCGCTTCTGACCAGTGGATAGTAGATTTCTTATCGCGGAAGTTCAATGGTTTGTTGATGTCGAGATTCTCCCCGTCGACAGATCGTGGCGCTGAGTGCCAGGCCCTTCACTCTCCGGGCCCGGCTCCCCCGTGAGGCTCCTCCTTCAGGGTGCCCCAGCTTCACTCCAGGTGCCGCAGATCGTCCGGTGTGTCGATGTCGTAGGGCTCGGCGATGTCCGCGCACTCGACCCGGGTGATCTCGGACTCGTGCTCCGCCAGATAGGCCCGCGCCCCCCGGTCGCCCACGGCGCTCGCCCCGATCGCCGCCCAGCGCTCCGCGCCGAACAGCACGGGGTGCCCGCGTGTGCCGTCGTACGTGGCCGTGGCGAGGCTCGACGGTGACGCGTACGCGGTGAGGACACGGGCCACGGCGGCGGCGCCGATCCCGGGCTGGTCCACCAGGCTGACGAGCGCGGCGGGGGCCGTGGTCCGGGCCAGGGACGCCAGCCCCACCCGGAGCGAGCTCCCCATGCCCTGCTCCCAGTCCGGGTTGTCCAGGACGACGCAGCCGGACAGGTCGGCGTGCTCGCGCACCTGGGCGGCCGAAGCCCCGAGTACGACATGCACCTGCCCGCAGCCGCCCTCCCGCAGCACCCCGACCGCGTACTCCACCAGGGGCCGCCCTTGATGGGTCAGCAGCGCCTTCGGCCGCCCGCCGAGCCTGCGCCCGCCGCCCGCGGCCAGCAGCAGCCCCGCGACGGGAGGCTTCGCCTTGTCGTTCAGATCGTCCATGTGCACTGCATACCGCATACCGCACGCAGCCCGCGGGGCCGAGTGCGGCTCAGCGCCGCAGCATCCCGCGCGCCGTCGCCGCCGACACCGCCGCCGTACGGGACTCCACGTCCAACTTGGCGAAGATGTGCACCAGATGGGACTTCACCGTGGCCTGGCTCAGGAACAGCCGCTTGCTGATCTGGAGGTTCGACAGGCCGTCCGCCACGAGTCCCAGCACCTCCAGCTCACGGCGGCTGAGGGCCTCGCCGGGTGCGCGCATACGGTCCATCAGGCGATGTGCGACGGCCGGGGCGAGCGCGGACTGCCCGGCGGCGGCCGTGCGCACGGCCGCCGCGAGTTCCTCGGGCGGGGCGTCCTTGAGGAGGTAGCCGCTGGCGCCCGCTTCGACGGCGGCGAGGATGTCGGCGTCCGTGTCGTACGTGGTCAGCACCAGGACGCGGGGTGCGCCGTCGCGCGCGGAGATCGCGGCGGTGGCCTCGGCGCCGTGCATCCGGCCCGCGCCGAACTGCAGGTCCATCAGCACCACGTCGACCGGCTCGGCTGCCGCGAGCTCCACGGCCCGCTCGGCGCTTTCCGCCTCGGCGACGACCCGGAAGTCGGCCTCGGTGTCCAGCACCGCCCGCAGCCCGGCTCGTACGACGGGGTGGTCGTCGGCTAGCAGCAGCCGGATCGGCGGGACATCGCCCGTCATGACGGCTCCCCTGCCGTGCGCCGTCCCCCCGGCTCCGGGCCCTGGCCCACAAGGGCCGTGCCACCAGCCCTGTCGGCGCCTTCGCCACCAGGTACTTCGCCACCAGGTACTTCGCCACCAGGTACTTCGCCACCGGGTACTTCGCCGCCGGGTATCTCGCCACCAGGTACACGGTCGCGAGGAGCTCCCGCGATGGAGGCCTGGGCGGCGCGGGCGGCCCCCGCGGTGGGTGCGGCAGGTATCGCCGGAGCCAAGGCGTCCACCCCGGCCGGGACGGGAGCCTTGGCTCCGGGGCGCCCGGTCCGGGGTGCGGGCGTAGGGCGGACCGCCGCCGGATGCGGCAGGGTGATCGCCACCGCGGTGCCCTGGCCCGGCGCCGATTCGATGCTCAGCGCGCCGCCGAGAGCCTGGGCTCGGGCGCGCATCGCGGGCAGCCCGAAGCCGCTTTCGCCCGAGCGCCGCGCCGCCACCGAATCCGGGACGAACCCCGCCCCGTCGTCCACCACGTCCAGGGCCACCGAGGTGTCCATGAAGCTCAGCGTGATCTCGACGCGCCCCGCCCCCGCATGCCGCACCGCGTTCGCCAGCGCGGACTGCGCGACCCGCAGCAGAGCCACCTCGTACGGCGTCGGCAGGGCGACCGGTGTCCCGCTCACACCGAACTGCACGGCGGGGCCGGTAGCCGAGGCGCACAGGCGCTCCAGCGCCGCCGTCAGCGAGCCGTGCTCCAGGTCGGGCGGCGAGAGCTCGCGGACGAACCGGCGCGCCTCGGCGAGGTTGTCCTGCGCCGCGCGCCGGGCCTCGCGGACATGTCCAAGCGCCGCCGCGTCCTCCGGCAGGGTGCGCTCGGCGGCCCGCAGCAGCAGCTGGATGCTGGACAGACCCTGCGCCAGCGTGTCGTGGATCTCGCGCGCGAGACGCTCACGCTCAGCCAGCGTGCCCGCCGCCCGCTCGGCCCTCGCCAGCTCCGAGCGCGTGGCGAGCAGCTCTTCTATGAGCTCGCGGCGCCGTTCGTTCTCCCGGTAGAGCGCCCGGTATCCCAGTACGGTCCCCACCGCGACGGCCGCCCCAAGCAGCGGCCCGACGACCGCGCCGGGCGTGACCGCCCCGCCATGCGCGGCGAACCCGGCCGTAGCCGCCGCCGTGGTCACCCCCACCAGCGGCACCCCCCAGCGCAGCGGCAGCAGATGCAACTGCACGAAGAACAGCGGGAAGGCGGTCCACAACGCGTCGGAGGTCAGCACCAGCAGCACCGCCCACAGCGCGCAGAGCACCGCGAGCCACCGCAGCGACGCCGCCCGCGAGCGGCGTGCGGCCACCAGCAGTGGGCCCACCGCGTACCCGACGCCCAGCGCGGCGCACGCAGCGACCACCCACGCCGCGCCCGGTGCCCCAGACGTCACCGCGCGCACGGCGGCGAGCGCGAGCAGTGCGGCCATCAGCAGATGCAGACAGCCGCACAGGGCGCGCAGAACGGGGACCAGCGAACGGTTCTCCATGGCTCGTCCAGCGTAGGCGGGCGCACTGACAGCGGCGCCGTCCGCCCGGTCAATCGAAAGTTTGATTACGCCGTGCGCCAATCGACGCGCCCGGTCCGTGCTGTGGCGCGATGACGCGAGGGTGGTGCCCCCACCAAGGTGGGGGCATGTTCGTCGCATGGAGAGATCTCAGATTCGCCAAGGGGCGCTTCGCGCTGATGGGCGCGGTCGTCGTGCTCATCACGCTCCTGGTCGGGCTGCTGTCCGGGCTGACGGCGGGCCTCGCCCGGGAGAACATCTCGGCGATCACCGGTCTGCCCGCCGACCGGCTCGCCTTCGCGGCGCCACCGGATGGCCAGTCGGTCTCCTTCACCAACTCCCGGGTGCCGGAGCGCGCCTGGGACACCTGGGCGCGGCAGCCGGGCGTCACGCGGGCCGAGCCGATCGGCATCCGTACGCTGAACGCCGCCGCGGGTGACCGTACCGCCGGTGTCTCGGCCTTCGGGGTCGAGCCCGACGCGGGGATCGCCCCCGGTCACGTTGCGCCCGGGCGGGCCGTCCTCTCCGAGAAGGCCGCCAAGGAGTTGGCCGTCGAGCCCGGTGGCGCGCTGCGCGTCGGCACGCTGGAATTGCGCGTCGAGGCGGTCGCGGGCGAGGACTCGTTCAGCCACACTCCCGTGGTCTGGGTCTCGCTCGACGACTGGCAGCGCATCGGCCACAGAGGTACCAGCGCCGATGAGCAGGCCACCGTCATCGCGCTGACCACCCAGGGCGCCGACATCAGCGCGGGCGACGAGGCCGCGGGCACCGAGACCCGGACGGTGGACGGCGCGCTGACCGCGATCGGCTCCTACCAGGCCGAGAACGGCTCGCTCCAGCTGATGCGCGGATTCCTGTTCGTCATCTCCGCGCTGGTGATAGGGGCCTTCTTCACCGTGTGGACGATCCAGCGCAGTGCCGACATCGCCGTACTGAAGGCGCTCGGCGCCGCGACGCCGTACCTGCTGCGGGACGCGCTGGGCCAGGCCGTGCTGATGCTCGCCGTGGGCACCGGAGCCGGGACCGGGCTGGCGGTCGTGATCGGGGCGTTCATCAGGGGCGGCGATGTGCCGTTCGTCCTCGACGCGCCGACGGTCCTCGTACCGGCCCTCGTCATGATCGCCCTCGGTGCGCTGGGCGCGGCCCTGTCCATCCGCCGGATCACCGCCGTCGACCCCCTCACCGCTCTGGGAAGCGCCCGATGACTCTGCTGCTCGACGCCGTCACCCTCACCTACCCGGACGGCGACAGCCGCCTCACCGCGCTCGACGACGTCAGCCTGGAGGTTCCGGCGGGCACCATGACCGCGATCGTCGGCCCCTCGGGGTCCGGCAAGTCCAGCCTGCTGGCGGTGGCCGCGACCCTGGTGACCCCGGACCGCGGCCGGGTCGTCGTGGACGGCACCCCGACCAGAGAGCTGAGCCCCGCCCAGAAGTCGGCGCTACGCCGCGTACGTGTCGGCATCGTCTTCCAGCAGCCCAACCTGCTGCCCGCGCTGACCTCGACGGAACAGCTCCAGGTGATGGCCCACCTGGACGGCCGCAAACCCCGCCAGGTCCGGGCCCGCGCCCGTGAGCTGCTGCACGCGGTGGGCCTGGACGACAAGGTGGACCGGCGCCCGCACCAGCTCTCCGGCGGCCAGCGGCAGCGCGTCAACATCGCCCGGGCTCTGATGAACGAGCCCGCCGTACTGCTCGTCGACGAGCCCACCAGCGCGCTGGACCACGAGCGCGGCGCCGCGATCCTGGACCTGCTGGTACGCCTCACCCGCGAGCGCGGCACCGCGACGGTCTTGGTCACCCACGACCGCGCCCACCTCGCGGAGGCGGACCAGGTCAGGGCGATGGCTGACGGGCGCCTGGATACCCAAGCGCCCGCCTGACCGTGCCGTAGCGCCTGCGGCTCAGGCCCGTGCCGTACGGCTCAGGCCCGTGCCGTACGGCTCAGGCCCGTGCTGTACGGCTCAGGAGCCGTTCGCCGCCCCCGTGCTCGACAGCACGACCGACAGTTCCTCGGCGACCTCCTGGAGCACCGGGACGATCTTGTCCGTGGCCGCGTCCGTCACCCGCCCGGCCGGACCCGAGATCGACACGGCGGCCGCCGTGGGGGAGTTGGGGATGGAGACGGCCAGGCAGCGCACCCCGATCTCCTGCTCGTTGTCGTCCACCGCGTAACCGGCCTCGCGGACCGCCTCCAGCGCTTCCAGGAAGCCCTCAGGGGTGGTGATCGTCTTCTCGGTCGCGGCGGGCATGCCGGTACGGGCCAGCAGCGCCCGTACCTCGTCCGGCGGGGTGTGCGCGAGCAGCGCCTTGCCCACACCGGTGGAGTGCGGCAGAACCCGCCGCCCGACCTCGGTGAACATCCGCATCGAGTGCTTGGACGGCACCTGCGCCACGTACACGATCTCGTCGCCGTCGAGCAGGGCCATGTTCGCGGTCTCGCCGGTCTCCTCGACCAGCCGCTCCAGATACGGGCGCGCCCAGGTGCCGAGCAGGCGGGACGCGGACTCGCCGAGGCGGATCAGCCGGGGGCCGAGCGAGTAGCGGCGGTTGGGCTGCTGGCGGACGTATCCGCAGGCCACGAGCGTACGCATCAGGCGGTGGATGGTCGGCAGTGGCAGACCGCTGCTGGCCGAGAGCTCGCTCAGGCCGACCTCGCCCCCCATGTCAGCCATGCGCTCGAGCAGGTCGAAGGCCCGCTCAAGGGACTGCACTCCACCGCTGGCGGCGGGCTTGGAAGCGGCGGCCTCGGTGGAGGCGTCGCTGGCGCTGGACGTCACGGCGCGGTCCTTTCGGTGCGGGTGGGCAAGTGAGCAGCCTACCCGTCGGTTCTGCCCGGCGGAGTGCCTCGGGGGAGGGGGTGTTCGCCGGTCAGCGCCTGTTTGTCCGGCTGTCGGCACGCACGTACCCACCCGGCTCGGGCGCCCCGCTGTGGATAGCTACATTCTATGATGTGAAAGCAGGTTTCCACTTTGTGGAAACGCCTAAACGGGCGTGCGTGGCGTCGCGCGGCGGGCCTGGCGGCGGTGGAAGGGTCTTGACGGACTCCGGTCCGAGGTGAAGACTCTTTCAACAGAACGTTGAATTCCGCTCTATGGAAGACGATGGAAGACAAGAGAGGGGCTGGGGTGTCCGACGTAGAACTGGTACTGCGCTCGACGCGCGTCATCACCCCCGAGGGGACGCGCGCCGCATCGGTCGCCGTCGCCGGAGGGAAGATCGCGGCCGTGCTGCCGTACGAGGCCGAGGTGCCGGTCGGCGCCCGGCTGGAGGACTTCGGGGACGACGCCCTGCTCCCCGGACTCGTCGACACCCACGTCCATGTGAACGACCCGGGCCGCACCGAGTGGGAAGGCTTCTGGACGGCGACCCGCGCGGCCGCCGCCGGGGGCATCACCACGCTCGTCGACATGCCCCTCAATTCCCTGCCGCCGACGACGACCGTCGACAACCTCCGTACCAAGCAGGAGGTCGCCCGCTCCAAGGCGCATATCGACATCGGCTTCTGGGGCGGCGCGCTCCCGGACAACGTCCAGGACCTCAAGCCGTTGCACGACGCGGGTGTCTACGGCTTCAAGTGCTTCCTGTCGCCGTCCGGCGTGGATGAGTTCCCCGAACTGAACCGCGACCAGCTCACCACGTCGATGGGGGAGATCGCCGGGTTCGGTGGACTGCTGATCGTGCACGCCGAGGACCCGCACCAGCTGGCCGCCGCCCCCCAGAAGCGCGGCCCCAAGTACACGGACTACCTGGCCACCCGGCCACGTATCTCCGAGGACACCGCGATCGAGGGCCTGATCGCCGTCGCCAAGCGGCTCGGTGCCCGGGTGCATGTGCTCCACCTGTCCTCGTCCGACGCGCTGCCGCTGATCGCCGCCGCCAAGCGCGAGGGCGTCAAGCTGACCGTCGAGACCTGCCCGCACTACCTCACCCTCACCGCGGAAGAGGTCCCGGACGGCGCCAGCGAGTTCAAGTGCTGCCCGCCGATCCGGGAGGCGGGCAACCAGGACCTGCTGTGGGAGGCGCTGGCCGACGGCACCATCGACTGTGTGGTCACCGACCACTCACCGTCCACCGCGGACCTCAAAACCGATGACTTCGCCACCGCCTGGGGCGGCATCTCCAGCCTCCAGCTCAGCCTTCCGGCGATCTGGACCGAGGCCCGGGGGCGCGGCCACAGCCTGGAGGACGTGGTGCGCTGGATGTCCGAGCGCACCGCCCAGCTGGTCGGCCTGGACCAGAAGGGCGCCATCGAAGCGGGCCGCGACGCCGACTTCGCGGTCCTGGCCCCCGACGCGACCTTCACCGTGGACCCCGCCGAGCTGCAGCACCGCAACCGCGTCACGGCCTACGCGGGCAAGACCCTGCACGGCGTAGTGAAGTCCACCTGGCTGCGCGGCCAGCGCATCCAGCACGACGGCGGGTTCACCGAGCCCACCGGCCGCCTCCTCGAAAGGAAGAACTAACACCGTGACGGCGATCCAGAGCTTCACCGGCGACGCGAGCCCCTACGGCGGCGGCGAGCCGTACGCCGACTACCGCACCGCCGAGTTCCCCTTCACCCAGTACGCCAACCTGGCTGACCGGCAGCTCGGCGCGGGAGTCATCGCCGCCAACGACGAGTTCTTCGCCGAGCGCGAGAACCTCCTCAAGCCTGAGCCCGGCGAGTTCGACCCCGAGCACTTCGGCCACAAGGGCAAGATCATGGACGGCTGGGAGACCCGCCGCCGCCGTGGCGTCTCGGCCGAGCAGCCGCACCCCACCGACGACGACCACGACTGGGCCCTCGTGCGCCTCGGCGCCCCCGGCGTGGTCCGTGGCATCGTCATCGACACCGCCCACTTCCGCGGCAACTACCCGCAGGCCGTGTCGGTCGAAGGCACCTCGCTGCCCGGCTCGCCGTCCCCCGCCGAACTCCTCGGCGACGACGTGAAGTGGACGACCCTGGTGCCCCGTACGCCGGTCGGCGGCCACGCGGCCAACGGCTTCGCGGTCGACGTGGAGCAGCGCTTCACCCACCTCCGCGTCAACCAGCACCCCGACGGCGGCATCGCCCGCCTGCGCGTCTACGGCGAGGTCGCCCCCGACCCGAAGTGGCTCACCGCGCTCGGCACCTTCGACGTGGTGGCTCTGGAGAACGGCGGCCAGGTCGAGGACGCGTCCGACCGTTTCTACTCGCCCGCCACCAACACCATCCAGCCGGGCCGCTCCCGCAAGATGGACGACGGCTGGGAGACCCGCCGCCGCCGTGACAAGGGCAACGACTGGATCCGCTACCAGCTGGTGCAGCAGTCCGCGTTCCGCGCCATCGAGATCGACACCGCCTACCTCAAGGGCAACTCCGCTGGCTGGGCGTCCCTCTCGGTCAAGGACGGCGACGACGGCGACTGGACCGAGGTCCTGCCCCGCACCCGCCTCCAGCCCGACACCAACCACCGCTTCGTCCTGGACACCCCCGCGATCGGCACCCACGTCCGCATCGACATCTTCCCGGACGGCGGCATCTCCCGCCTGCGCCTGTTCGGCTCCCTGACGGAGTCCGGCACCGCCAAGCTGACGGCCCGCCACCAGGAACTGGGCGGCTGACCACCGCCCCCTCAACGCGGGGCCGCACTGGGAGGACAGCCCCGGTGCGGCCCCGTACTCGTACGGTCCGCGGTGCGACACCGTCACGGCCGCTCCCCGCGCTGCCAACTCCTCGTAGTGGTCACACAGAGCGTCCACCGAACGGGCGAGACGCCGCGCGTGCGCGACCGCGCTCACCAGCCCGGCCCCTGCCGTGCAGCCCAGGCGGCGGCGTGCTTCGACGGCCCCGGCGAAGGCGCACTGGCCGGGCACGTCACGGGCGGACAGCACGCCCGCCTCGCCAAAATCGTCCTGGACCTCGGCGGACACATGGTGGCGGTGATTCCCTCGCCGGACTATCGGCAGGCCAAGGTCGAACCCGATCACGCCGAGACGTTCGACCGGCTCACGGCGGCCGCCGACGAGGTGCTGGTGCTCGCCCACGACACAGCCAGTCGGCATGCCTACGAGGACGCCAATCGGACCCTCCTCAAGCGAGCCGACCGGCTCATCGCGGTCTGGGACGGACAGCCGCCCACGGGCAGGGGCGGCGGCACTGCGGACACCGTCCTCGAGGCCCGCGAGGCAGGCCTCCCGGTGGATGCCGTGTGGCCGACCGGCGCCGCACGCCAGAACTGAGAGGCGTGCGAAGCACCCCGTTGCTCCTCTTCTTGGAGCGGGGGCCACTGACGTGCGTGGGTGTAGCAGGTGGACCCCACCCCCGAAGGTGGCGGTGTCCGGCCATGGCTCTCCTGTTCCTGAACTGTGGTCCGTCACAGGGGCGGGTCCGGTCACAAGGCCGGCCCCGCCCCCGTGTAGCGGTGAGTTGTTGGTTCAGCCGATGGACTGGTACCCGGTGAACGCCTCGGAGGCGATGGTCACTGGGCTGTGGCCGTCTGCGGTGTAGTCAGGGAAGAATCGAAGTCTTCCGGAGTCCGCGGTGGTGGCCCACAGGTCGAACTTGCCGTCGTTGTTGGCGTCGGGTGCGGCGGTGAACAGGGGCACGGTGCTTGTGCTCCAGTTGTAGTCGACTCCGATACGGTCCGTCAGGCTGATGTCGTACGCCCCAGTGGCGTCGTCCTCCTTGCCGTAGAAAACGTGCAGTCCTCCCACGTCAGGGCGGTCATAACGTACGACCAGATCGGGGCGGCCGTCACCGTTGAAGTCGCCAGGAGCGGCCAGGGTTACCTCGTTGACAGTGGAGCCGCCAGACGCGATGGGGTCGTCGGGTCCGGCCAGCAGTACGGGCTCTCGGTAGGCGTCGAGCGAGTAGTCGGGGTTGCCGTAGTAGAGCCAGATGAACTCGCCGTCGTTGACGACGAGGTCGGGGTAGCCGGGGATGTCCTCGGTGCCGTCGCCGTTGGTGTCGAGGCCCCCGTCAACGTCGCCGATGGCGAGGATCTGCTTGGCGCCGTCCTCCCAGTGTTTGTTGTTGGGGTCGTAGACGGTGAGTTCCTGGCGGGTGGGGCCGCTGTTGCAGTTGGAGCAGGCGAAGCCGTAGCCGGTATTTGGGTGGATCCACAGGCGGTTGGTGCCGCTGGTGGCGTCGGGCCGCAGGGAGACGAGGTCTTCGTAGCCGTTCCCGTTCCAGTCGCCGCGGTGGGTGATCTTGGCGTTGTTCCAGGTCCATCCGCTGGCGGTGGTGGAGGCTTCGGCGACGGTTCCATCCCCTGCTCCGTAGAAGCGGCGCAGGGTGCCGTCCTTGTCGACGGCCCACAGGTCAGCGTTACCGTCGCCGTTGATGTCACCGGGCTTGTCGGGGGTCTTGGGGCCGTTGGCGTAGAAGAGGTAGACGTTGGTGTCGGAGGAGTTGCCGACCTTGTCGTAGCTCTTGACGTACAGCTGGTTGGACCCGGTGACCGTCGGCGTCAGCTTGACGGATACCGATCCTCCGGCCGAACCCGGGGTGGCGGTGCGGCGGGTGCTGTCCCAGTCCGACCAGTACTCGTACTTGGTGACGTCGTCGACGCCGCCGCTGGTGAGGGTGAAGGTGCCTTCGGTGCGGACGCTGCTGGTGTTGTAGGGCCAGCCGTCGCTGCCGTCGGGGAACTGGCTGGAGGTGACGCCGGGCGGGGTGCTGGGCCGGTTGGGGTCATAGACGAAGCGGCATCCGGGTGCGCCCTTGGTGGGAGTCCAGTCGGAGTAGAGGGAGCCGTCGTTGGCCTGGGCCTTCCAGGAGAAGTTGCCGCCTGCCGTGCTGACGTGGGGGCTGAGGGTGGCTTTGGTGACCTTGAGTTTGGCGACGGTTCCGGAGGTTACGGCGACGGTTTTGTTGACGATGATGCCGTTGCCACTGTTGTGGTGTCCGGTGGGCCACAGGTGGAACTTGACGTTGACCTTGCCGCCGTCGGCGTCTTTGGCCTTGGCGGTCAGGTAGATGTCGGTGTTGCCGATCAGCCCGTACGGGGCCACATCACCGCAGCCCTTGGTGTTCTTGGTGCTGGGGATGGTGTCCAGGCTGGTGGGGGCTGAGGGCCGGGTGTTGTAGGTGGTGGAGAGCACCGCGGACTTGGCGTCGAACTTCTTCCAGGAGTAGACGTCACTCTCGCTGGTGGCCTTCAGCGCGAAGGTGAGGGTGTTCCAGCTGCCGGCCTGGGACTGCTTGGCGGCGCTGGTGGTGCTGAAGGCGAGGTTCCCGGCGGGGCAGCTGCTGTTGTAGCCCTTGGCGTCGCTGACGGTGGCCAGGGTGGACTTCTTGGCGGGCTGGTTGTTCCAGGTGTGGCTGGACTTGAGGTACGAGGTGTGCCACAGCTCGATCTTGCGGGAACTGCACGACCAGGACCAGCTGTTCTTGATCCGGAAAGTCGACTTGGAGATGACCCGGTCCTTGTTCCGCAGGTTCTTGGTGTTCATCCGGAAGTACGAGCGGGCCAGGCCGTTGGTGACGTTCTCGTACCCGGCGCGGGCGGTGCTGGTGCCGCCGTTGAAACCGGCCCCGTTGAAGTAGGACGTGTTGGGGTACTTCTTGTAGACAATCGCCCAGGAGTGCCGGGAACCCTCCACGGACGGGTCAAGGTAGACCGGGTACTGAGTGTCCTTGCCGGTCAGGAGCTTCTTGTTCGGGGTGAGCGCGAGGGACTTCTTGCCGAGCTTGACGCCCATGGCCGCGTCCTTGGCACCCAGACCGGGCTCGAAGTCCCCGGTGGGAGGCATACGTGCGGAGGCCCCGACGGCAGGCGGGCCTGCCGGAGCGGCGGCGAGGGTCCGGGCCGGGGCGGGGGTGTCGGGTTCGCTGCTGTCCCACATCAGCGGGGTCGGGGCGGTAAAGACTTCCTGACCGGCTGGGTTGAGGGCCCGGATGTTGCCGTGCTCGTCGGCCTTGGCCTCCAGCCCCGTGGTGTCGAGGCCGAAGTCGAGCTGCGCCAGCTTCGGGTTCTTGGCGGCCTTGGCGTTCTTGATGACCAGGACCTGGTTGTAGCCGCCACTGTGAGCCTTGAGCTTCAGGTCGACGCCGTCCAAGACTTCGGGGTAGGTGACGGTGTCGTCGGCGACCGTGGGCTTGGGCAGTACACCCGGCCAGGCGAGAGACAGCGAGCGGCCCTCGCGCTGGACCGTGGCCAGCGGGCCCTTGCCGCCCCCGGAGAAGGTGACACCGACTTCGGTGGCCCTGGTCGCGTAGTCGCCGTCGGCGTTCTTGGCCAGGGTGGGGTCGATGTCGATGAGCTTGTTGCCCTTGCGAACCCACTGGGCGGTGGCGTAGGTGTCCTGCGTGAAGTCGCCCTCGGGGTTGGCGAAGACCTGCGCGTTCTCGGTGCGTTGGGACAGTACCTCGACCGGCTTGCCGTCCTTCGCGGCCTGGGCCAGGGCGCGGGCCTCCTCGGGGGTGTGCTCCGCGACAAGGTCCCGGCTGTCGGCGGCTGCTGGTGTGGTTGGCAGCACGCTCACCAACGGCGCGGACACGGCGAGGGCCAGTGTCGCGCCGAGGAATCTGGCGCGTCGACGGGCGCCCCCGTGCGGCCGCCTATGGGTTTCTTTCATCGGTATGCCTTTCATGTATTTCGCCGGGCATAGCTGTGGTCGATGCGGCAGACAAGCGAACCCGGGGGATGGTTGTACGGCGGAACTGAATCCCATGGAAAGTGCGAGAGTTCGCCTGTCGGCGGATTCCGCCTCTGGTGCCGGGATTGGGGGATTTGGGTCAGTGCACGCCTCTCTGTCCAGGCCGTTGACATGGGAAGACGTGATCTGAAATGCCCGAGACCCGGGCATACCGCCGCCCTTTCGGCTCGCCAAATAACGGCTTGGTGAATCTCCCTACTCCAGCCTCTGGGGGGCTTGTTGGGATGTTACGGTCGCCGTTGCTTTTTCTTTTGAGACTTTCCTGTGGGGGGAATGGTGTCCGGTTTGCGTCCCATGGCGTTTCGCCGTCCCGTGCGTGTAATTGGCAGACGTGCGCGGGTAGTTGCCCTGATGCTCGTGGCCTATCTGATGGCCGGTCTGCTGGGTGGCCCGGTGGCCGCCGCGGCCGAGCTGGAGTTGCGCAGACTGACCAAGCCGGACCCGGTGCCGGTCTCCGAGGTCCAGGGCAAGGGCCTCAACAAGCCGGACGAGACCGTCAAGAACCCTGCCAAGCCCGACGAGAAGGCGGACTGGCCCGAGGCCGGCACCACTACCACCGAGGTGCCGAGCGAGGGAGAGGAGGGGAAGACGGCGAAGGCCGGTTCCCTGCCTGTGAAGTTGGCGCCAGCGAAGAGTGCGAAGGGCGCCAAGCAAGGCGCCAGCCGTGCCCGGCGTCTGCAGGTCCAGACCCTTGACCGGTGGAGTGCGAAGGCGGCCGGGATCGACGGCGTACTCATCGCCGTGCAGGGCCACGGCCCTGAGAAGGGCAAGAAGGCGAAGAAGGGCAAGGCCCGGGTCGGCCTGGAGGTGGACTACTCGGACTTCGCCGGAATGTACGGCGGTGACTGGGCCTCACGCCTGACGCTGCGTGAGGTTCCGGAGTGCGCGGTGACCACCCCGGGCAAGAAGGGCTGCGCGCCGGGCAAGGCGGTCGACACGACCAACGACCGCGAGCGCGGCATCCTGTCGGCGGAGGTCGACACCGAAATCGTTGAGGATTCGGTACCGGAGGCGGGGGACCCGGTCCAGCGGTCCACTTTCCCGATGCAGGCCGCGCCCAAGAGCTCGGTGTCCTCCGGCACTACCCTGTTCGCGGTGAGTGCCGCTCCCTCAGGCGGCACCGGTGACTTCACTGCCACGCCGTTGTCTCCGTCGGGCAAGTGGGAGGCGGGCGGCTCCTCGGGAGGCTTCTCCTGGGCCTATGACGTCGACACCCCCTCCGTGCCGGGCGGCCTGGAGCCAAGCCTGGACCTGGCGTACTCCTCGCAGTCCGTGGACGGACGCACAGCAGCGACCAACAACCAGGCCAACTGGGTGGGAGACGGCTGGTCGCTGTCACCGGGCTTCATCGAGCGCCGCTACATCGCGTGCGAGGACGACAAGAAGGACGGCAACAATCCGTCCCATAAGGTCGGTGACCAGTGCTGGAAGAAGGAGAACGCCACGCTGTCGCTGGGCGGTTCCTCGAGCGAACTGGTCAAGGACGACGCGAGTGGCGAGTGGCGTAAGAAGGCCGACGACGGTACGAAGATCGCCCAGCTGACAAGCTCGAAGCGCGGCAACGGCGACAACAACGGCGAGTACTGGCGGGTGACCACTCCGGACGGCACCCGCTACTACTTCGGCTTCAACCGGCTGCCCGGCTGGGCCGAGGGCAAGGGGGAGACCAACTCCACCTTCACGGTGCCGGTGTTCGGCAACCACTCCGGCGAGCCGTGCCATGCCAGCTCGTTCAAGGACTCCTGGTGCCAGCAGGGGTGGCGGTGGAACCTGGACTATGTGGTCGACCCGCACAGCAACGCCATGGCCTACTACTGGGCCAAGGAGTCCAACCACTACCAGCGCAACATCGACGCTTCCTTCAAGGGCACGCCCACCAGTTACACCCGCGGCGGCTACCTCAAGCGCATCGAGTACGGGCTGCGCTCGAACCGCATGTACGCCGACAAGGCGGCGGCCAAGGTCGACTTCACCGTGTCCGAGCGGTGCCTGAAGACCAGCAGCTTCGACTGCGCGGCGGACAAGTTCACCGAGGCCAACGCCAAGAAGTGGCCAGACGTCCCGTTCGACCAGTACTGCAAGTCAGGTGACGACTGCGAGGGCAACTCCTCGCCCTCGTACTTCACTCGCAAGCGACTGACCGGCATCGCCACGTCGGTACTGGACGACGGTACCTATCACAAGACTGACTCCTGGGCGCTGAAGCACCAGTTCCCCTCCACCGGGGATGGCACTGACCCGCCGCTGTGGCTGGCCTCGATCACCCGCACCGGGCACACCGCCGACACGCCGGTCACGCTCCCGGCGGTGACGTTCAAGGGGCAGCAGCTGCCCAACCGCGTCGAGGGTGCTGTCGACCCGGTCCCGGCCTACAACCGCTACCGGGTCTACGGGATCGAGACCGAGACCGGCGGCACTGTGGGGGTCACCTATTCCGCCCCGGAGTGCAAGGCAGGCAGCCTGCCCACCCCGTCCTCGAACACCAAGCGCTGCTACCCCGTCATCTGGTCCCCGCCGGACGCGCCGGACGCGGAGTACGAGCCGTATGAGGACTGGTTCCACTCCTATGTGGTCACCCAGATCCTGGAGTCCGACAACACCGCGGGCGCCCCGGTGGTGCGGGTCGACTACTCCTACCTGGGGGGACTGGCCTGGGCCAAGGGGGATGACGAGTTCACCAAGGCCAAGCACCGCACCTACGGCGACCGTCGGGGCTACGAGCGGGTCCAGACCCGCACAGGGGACCCGGCCGAGGGCAAGCAGGGCCTGTCCGAGGCCCGCTACTTCCGGGGGATCGCCGGGGCGAAGGTCGCCGACGGCGAAGGCAACGAGATCACCGACCACGAGGCGTTCGCGGGCATGACCCGCGAGAGCGCCACCTACAACGGCGTGGGCGGGGCCCTCATCTCGGCCACCAGCCAGACCCCGTGGCGCTCGTCGGCCACCGCCAGCCACTCCCGCGCCGCGGACAACCTGCCGACCGTGCACGCCTACCGCACCGGGACCAAGAAGGACCAGACCCGCACCACCGTCACCGGCGGAACTCTGCGGCGCACCGAGACGACCCGGACCTTCGACTCCTACGGCATGCTCGCCTCCGCTTCCGAGGCCGGAGACACAGCCAAGTCCGGCGACGAGCGGTGCACCACCACCTCCTACGCCCGCAACACCGCCAAGAACTTCCTGTCCCTGGTCGCGGAGTCCACAACCGTCGCCAAGGCCTGCGGCACCACGCCGAACCTGCCCGCCGACCTGGTCGGCACCGAGCGGTTCTACTACGACGGCTCCAGCACCATGGGCGCGGCGCCCACCAAGGGCGATGAGACCCGCCGCGACGAGCACAACGGCGCGGGCACCGGCTATGTGACGGTCAACACCGCCAGCTACGACGCCTACGGCCGCCAGACCGAGTCGACCGGCGCCTCCGGCGCCACCACGACCGTCGCCTACACCCCGGCCACCGGCCAGGCGGCCACCAAGACGGTCTCCACCAACGCCCTGGGCCACACCAGCACCGAGTACACCGACCCGCGCCGCGGCGTCACCACGGCCACCGTCGACGCCAACAACAACCGCACTGACATGACGTACGACGCGCTGGGCCGGGTCACCCAGGCGTGGGATTCGGGCCGTTCCAAGGCCGCCAACCCGAAGCTGCCGTCCGCCAAGTTCAGCTACAAGCTGTCGCGGACCGAGCCGAACGTGGTGACCACCAAGACGCTCAACCACCTCGGCGAGTACGCCACCAGCTACACCTTCCTGGACGGCTTGCTCCGCGAACGCCAGAGCCAGTCCCCGGCTGTCGCCGCCCCTGGCGGGCGGGTGGTCACCGAGACCCGGTACGACACCCGCGGCCTGGTCTGGAAGTCCTACGGCGCCTACTACGCCGATGGCAAGCCGTCGGCCACGCTGGTCGCCGGTGACGACACCAAGGTCCCGGCCGGGGTGGAGAACGTCTACGACGGCGCCGGGCGCACCACCGCCACCATCTCCCTGAAGTTCGGCGACGAAACCAAGCGCACCACCACCCAGCACAGCGGCGACCGCACCACCGTGATCCCGCCCAAGGGCGGCACCGCCACGACCACCATCACCGACGCGCTGGGCCGCAAGACCGAGCAGCGCTCCTACACCGACGTGGCCCGCACCAAGTTCCAGGCCACCACCTACGCCTACGACAAGCACGGCAGCCTGGCCAGGATGACCGACCCGGCAGGCACCAGCTGGACGTGGACCTACGATGCCCGCGGCCGCCAGATCAAGGCCGACGACCCGGACAAGGGCATCACCACCACCACGTACGACGCCGCCGACCGGCCGGTGAAGACCACCGACGCCCGCGGCACCACGCTGACCACCAGCTACGACACGCTGGGCCGCAAGAAGGACCTCAAGCACGGCAACACCCAACTGGCAGCCTGGTCGTACGACAGTGTGGCCAAGGGCCTAGCCGCCTCCGACACCCGCTACGTGGACGGCAAGGCCTACACCACGAAGATCAACGGCTACAACGACCGCGGCCAACCCACCTCGTCCACCACCATCCTCCCCACCAATGAGGGTGCTCTGGCCGGGGACTACACCTGGAGCTTCGGCTACAACCAGTACACCGGCGCCCAGACATGGACGATGCACCCCGCGATCGGCAACGTCCCCTCCGAACGGGTCACCACCAACTTCAACGACCAGGACCTTCCCAGCCGCACCACAGCAGGCCGTGTGCCGCTGGTAGGCAACGTCGACTATGACGTGTTCGCCCGCCCGGTGCGCACCGAGTACGGCGCCTTCGGACAGAAGGTGTACCGGACTACGAACTACGACGAGCACACCGGCGACCTGACTCGCAACACCATCGACGGCGACAACGCCCTGCGCATCGAGGACACCCGCTACACCTACGACGCCGCTGGCAACACCACCCGCATCTCCAGCACCTCCGGCCAGGACCAGGCCGCGGTCACCGATACCCAGTGCTTCGACATGGACGCGCTGCGCCGCATGACCGAGGCCTGGACCACTAAGTCCGCCACCGACGACTGCAAGACCGCCCCCTCCACAACCACAGTGGGCGGCCCGGACTCCTACTGGCACTCCTACACCTACGACGTGGCAGGCAACCGCACCAAGGAAACCCAGCACGCCACCGGCGGCCTCTCCACCACCGCCACCCGCACCTACACCACGGGCAAGGCAGGCGACACCAACCCGCACGCCCTGCGCTCGGTCACCACCACCGGCGGCCCCGACGACGACGCGACGGAGACGTTCACCTACGACGAGACGGGCAACACCACCGCCCGCACCGGCGGCGCACGCGACCAGAAGATGGCCTGGGACGCGGAAGGCAACCTCGCCACCCTCACCGAGGACGGCAAGAAGACGGAGTACCTCTACGACTCCGATGGCAACCGGATGCTGGCCCGCAACGCGGACGGCACCACCACCGCCTACCTGCCCGGCGGCAACGAACTCAAGACCACCGCCTCCGGCGCCAAGACAGCCACCCGCTACTACACCCACGGCGGCGAGACCGTCGCCATCCGCAACAGCGACGGCTTCACCTTCCTGTTCGGCGACCACCAGGGCACCGGCATGATCGCCGTCGCCATGGGAGCCGTCCAGACCGTCACCCGCCGCAAGCAACTCCCCTTCGGCGGCCCCCGCTCCGCCACCGGCGCCAACTGGCCCGGCGACCGCGGCTTCGTCGGCGGCACCACCGACCCCACCGGCCTCACCCACCTCGGCGCCCGTGAATACGATCCGCAACTGGGCCGCTTCATCTCCGTCGACCCGTTCCTCATCACCGGCGACGCCCGCCAGCACAACCCCTACCAGTACGGCAACAGCAACCCCACCACCTTCTCCGACCCCACCGGCGAAATGATCTACGACGAGATCTCCGGCCAGGGCTACGGAAACTCCAAGATTCTCAAGAACGGCCTGAGGCTCAAGGGCTACACCGACAGCAACAACAAGCCGACCAAGAAGTACTACAAGCGGCAGAAGGAGATGCAGAAGAGCTACAACACCTACTGGAACACCTGTGGCGTAGACCCTGAATGCAACGGCACCAACGCAGCAAACCGCAAGGCAGCCCAGATCAGAGCAGCAGAACAAGCCGAACGAGACCGCAAGGCCGCCGAAGCCCAGCGCAAGAAGAACGAAAAGAACGACGGCTTCTGGAAAAGCGCATGGAACGCGACCGGGGGCAAGGTCGTCTCTGGTGCCTCCTCCGCAGCCAGTGCCGTAGGTGACTGGACGAGCGACAACTGGGATGGAATCAAGACAGGCCTGACCATCGCCACCTTCGGCGCCTGTGTAGTCGTATCTGCTGGAGCGTGCATAGCAGTAGGTGCTGGGGTCGCAACGGCAAAATTCTTGGGTGACGGACTAAAGACCGATAATTGGGATTATCGGGCTTATGGCAAGGATTTGGCATGGACGGCCGTTGGGGGAGGTAGCGCTGCGGCGTTCGGGCGGGCTTTCGGTGGCGCGAAGACCTGGCGTGAAGCGTACGGAAGCAACGCGCTATCTCGCTACACGAGCATATCTAAAGTCCGTTCGGCAACTTCCACTGGGCACGCAGTAATGCGCTCGACGACCCGCATAGACAGGGGCGCAACATACGGCAACATGAGCATTAATGCCGGATTCAATGTCGGTTTCTGCGGAGCAGGCGATACAAGTATTGGCGCTTACGCAGGAGCCTGTTAGGATCCAGTAGGGACGGCTGGAGTGGGTCATGCCTAGGAAGCCCCTAGGCGCTCCGGCTCCAGCCGCTCCCTGAATGGCAGAGACGAGGGGCGCTGGGATGAGCAAGTCCAAGAGTGAGCGAAAAGTCATACGCAGAAGGTCTTTTCCGATATTGTCCTGGATCATCGTCATAATTCTGGGAATTCTTGCGGTAGCTGCTGCCGGTAAGATCTCTCCTCACGCCTCTCGTGGTCCTCTTATTGGTGTCGCTGCTTGTCTCGCCACGATCGCACTGGTGCGACGCATCTTGTGCTCCCGCATCGTGCTGGAAACTCACAAAGTGAAAGTGGTGAACCCGGTATTCACGTATTCACTCCCCTGCAGCCATATCGCACGAGTCGGGACAGCTGCGAGCGGCACACTCACCCTGCGCACTAAAGATGGGGATGAAGTCCACGCTACTGCTTTTGGCGGGTCGCTGCTGGACCACTTTGTCGGCACGTCGGATAGAGCTGCGGGTCACCTTAAGGATGCTCTCCAAGAACGCCGCAGCCTGGGAGGTGATGACATCACGCCCCGTAGGGCAATCACTGTCTCGTGGATTGCGGACGGTTGCCTAGTGGGTGCCATTATCGCATTGATCGTGGCGACGGTTGTCCCTGGTTGACTAGCTGGCGAGCAGAACTCCGGCCCCTCCTTCCGCGTCACTTTGCGTCCTTTTGAGGGCCCGATGGGTCCAGCAGCTACTCCGCAACCTGCGGGCTCCTTCGAGCACCCGCACTGTCGCACTGTCCAGAATTGAGCGGCTTGAGATGACGAGCCCCCTGTTTGATTACTTCCTCGCCACTGGTCGCGCATCAGAGGAGGGCAGCATTGGGTCCATGGTGTTCTATGCGCTCTTTGGTGGGCTTGGTCTTCTTCTGGCCGCGAACCTTCGCGATTCCACGGAACGTGTCCTTCTACTTCTTCAGCAGTCACTGTTCGGTGTTTCCGATGCGGTTACCGTACGCACAATTAGATTTGTCGGTGCGGTGATTGCGACGCTCGGCTTCGCCGGCCTCGCCACTGAGGGGTCTCTGCTGATTAGAAGCTAACCCTGAGAGCCTGTAATTCAGGGTGATGAGGACGCGGGGAGGGCGAGTGGGTAAGCGGGGAAAAAGGCCAAGCGCGGTCGACTTGACGAAGTCAAGCGCAACTATCGTTCGCAAGTGGACCCTCCGAGTCTGGCAGCGCACTGTTCTGCTACTGCTCGCCCTCTTCTTTCTTGGGTTTTCCCCTGTCATTTTCCAGGGCTCCTACATAATGGAAGGCACTTCGTTCCTTCTCCTCGGTTCCTGGCTCGCCCTGTACGCCTGCAGGGCAAGTGTCGCCCTTACCCCCGATGCCGTCCTGGTGAGGCATGTCCTTGGATGGCATAGAATTCCGCTGGCCCGAGTTACGCATGTGGAACCCGGGTATTATGGCCTGGTGATCGGCTACACCCCGGGGAAGGCATGGCTGAGCCTGGCCTTCCTCAAACCAAACTATGCTGTTTGGCTCCGCCGCCGGGGCCGCAGCGACGACATCGCCGCAGCTATTCTCGACGCCGCCAGGTCGGCACGGGGTGATTCCTGATATCTCTTGCTTTGCTCGATTACCAGCCGGGCTGTTGGGCTGCGAGAGCACTGATACGCCCGGCTGGGTGAAGGTGAGGGGGTTCCGTGTGAGCATCTCGCAGGCCGATAGAAAGCAGCGTTGACGGTGGGCCCTTTGGCGCGGAAGGTGTACGGCTGTACGGGCTCCGTCTATTGGAGTGTCTCGGAGTCAAACCGGTCGTCGCCACCTTCGCCTTCGCCCGCGACGACGGCAGCGACCTTTGGGCGGCGGGGTCGGTGGTTGGTGTGGGGCGGGTTGGGTTCGTTTGCCTTCGGGGTGGTGCTTGAGGTGTCTCGGAGGCGGGTGGGGTTGGGTGGCTGGAGGTAGGGGCTGTTGCTTGTGGGGGTGGTGGCGTCGGGTTGTCCGCGAGTGGGGTGGTGTATCTGGTCCATCACCGGTCTGTGCGGCGGGTGTTGAGTGGTGGGCCGTGGGTGGCCTGTGTGGCTGTTGGCTTTCCAGCGGGGTGGGGTGCCGCCAGGGTAGTGCTGCGGGATGCGGAGTCGGGGGAGCCGGTGCCGCTGGCGGTGATGACGGCTCGGTTGGGGGCGGAGCTGATGGCGGGTTCCGGGGCTACGGGTGTGTTGTGGTGGTGCCGTGGTCCCGGCGGGGGTGGAGTTGCAGCGCACCCGGGCGGTGGGGTGCTGTTTCGGGTGCGGCCGTTGCGTGTGGCGGTGGGGCGGCCCCGCGCCCGGCGTCTCCGGCAAGGTGCCGATCGAGAGCTACGTACCGATGATGATGTTTGCCATCGTCTTCGGCCTGAGCATGGACTACGAGATCTTCCTGCTCTCCCGGCTCCGTGAGGCCTCGCTGCGCACCGGGGACCCCAATGCCAGCGCGGCTCTGATCATGGTCAGCGTCTTCGCGGCGTTCACCGTCTCGGACAACATCGTGGTCAAGACGGTGGGTCTGGGCCTGGCTGCCAGTGTGCTCATCGCCGCCACGGTCGTCCGGCTGCTGCTGGTGCCCGCCGTGGTGACCCCTGTTGGGCAAGTCCGCCTGGTGGACGCCGGGTTGGCTGGACCGGCTGCTGCCGCGCCTGGACACCGAGGGCGAGGGCGCCCTGGGACACGGCGCCGACAATGCCGCCGGGCACCGGCCCTGAACCCGCCCCCGCAGGCAAGACTCACGGGCCCAGGGGCGGCCATGGCCTCCGCCGACAGCGGCGGGCCGCTCACCGCTCGGCCGCGCGGCCAAGGGGACGGCCGCGGCGCCCGTCTCCTGCCTACGACAGCGCGCGGGCGACCACGGACGCCGCTTCCGCGATCAGCATGTTGTCGTAGTCGGCGTCTTCTTCGCCGCGGTTCGACGTGATCGCCAGGGCGATCGGAGCGGCATCGGCGGGCCATACCACCGCGATGTCGTTGCGGACGGCGTAGACGCCTGCTGCCCCGGTCTTGTCGCCGACCACCCATCCCTTGGGCATCCCTGCCCTGATCAGTTCCGCTCCGGTGGTGTTGGTTCGCAGCCACCGCGCGAGCTGCGTCCGTTCGGTCTCGCCGAGCGCATCGCCCAGCACAAGCGCCCGCAGGTCGCTGGCCAGCGCACGCGGCGTGCTCGTATCCCTGGTCGCCCCCGGGGCCCATTGGTTCAGTTCCGGCTCGCGGCGCTCCACCCGGGTGACGTCGTCCCCCAGGTCCCGCAGCGCGGAGTTCAGGCCCTTGGGCCCGCCCAGAGCGTCCAGCAGCAGATTGCCCGCCGTGTTGTCGCTGAAGCGGACGGCCGCGTCACACAGTTCGCGCAGGGTCATCCCGGTCGTCACGTACTTCTTGGTCACGGGGGAGTGGGCGACCAGATCGTTCCGGGAGTACTTGATCACCTGGTTCATACCGTTCGGGGAGTGCTGGCGGAGTACGGCACCGGCTGCCAGCGCCTTGAATGTGGAGGCGTAGGCGAACCGTTCGTTGTCCCGGTAGGCCACCTCCCGTCCGGTCCCGGTGTCGATGGCGTAGACCCCCAGCCGTGCGTCGAACTCGCGCTCGAGTGCCCGTAGGGCGTCGGCAGTCGTCTCCGCATGCGTACTCTCGCTCGCCGTGGCAGCGGACGGAGGTGACGCGACCGGGCCGCTGCCCCTTCCGCTTCCCTGTCCGCAGGCCGCGAGCGGGGTGATGGCGAGCACGGCGAGCACACCGAGAAGGGCACGCCGGGCACGGGTGTACTGCATGGTCCGAACCTCCGGGACGCCCCGCACGTGGGGCGCGTTAGGGGATGGGATGACGCGGCCCTGTCGCGATCGCGATCGCGGTCACTGGCGCCGGGTTCACCCTCACCCGCGGGGGGCCGTACCGTCCAATGCGCCCAGGCCCGGTTCTGTGCGGGCCCGGGGCCAGATGCCGCTCAGGAAGAGTTGGCGCGGGTTGTCACTGTCCTCGCTGTCCGCCGGTACCGGGTGACGCGACGATGCGGCGAAGCCAGCGGGTGCGGGCGTCCCGGGCGTCCCGGCTGAGCGCCGCCCGTGGTGCGAAGGTGTCGAAGCCGTGAAATGCCCCGGGCCATACGTGGAGTTCGGCTTGGCCGCCGGCCTGCCAGATGGCGTTCGCGTACGCCACACCCGCGTCCCGGAACATCTCGGCCGACCCGACATCGACGTAGGTCGGGGGGAGTGCGGACAGGTCCGTGGCGCGGGCGGGGGCCGCGTAGGGCGGCAGGTCCGCGGCGCCGTGGCGGTTGCCGAGGTAGGCCTGCCAGGCGGTTGCGAGCGAGGCGCGGTCCAAGGTGTCGACGCCGTCCATCTGATGGCTGGAGGCGGTGGTGTCGCGGTCGTCCAGCATTGGGGACATGAGTAGTTGCCCGGTCGGTGTGGGCCCGCCTCGGTCGCGGATGAGCAGGCTGAGTCCCGCGGCGAGTCCACCGCCCGCGCTCTTTCCGCCGATGACGACGCGGTGCGCGTCGATGCCCAGGTCGGTCGCGTGCTCGGCCACCCAGACCAGTCCGGTGTGGGAGTCCTCCACCGCTGCGGGGTAGCGCGCCTGCGGCGCCAACGGGTACTCGACCGAGATCACGGCCAACCCGAGGGGGAGGGCCCAGTCGTGCAGCAGGCGTGGCAGCACGGACCACGCGTTGCCCATGATCATGCCGCCGCCGTGCAGGTAGTAGAGGAGGGGGAGCGATCCCGCGATGTCGGCGGGCCGTGCGCTCACGAGCGTGAGATCCCGGCCGCCCGCCGCTCCCGGCACCCGCAGATCCTCGACCTCGAAGAGGCCGTCGGCTCGGAGTTGCGTGAGCGTCGGCCTGGGCCGGGCCGCGGCGTCCCGCTCCTGCCGGGCCGCGAGATTGGCCAGGGTCAGCGGCTCCCTCGCCCCCTTTCCACCGTTACCCCGGGCCGCGAGGGCCGCACCGAGCTCAGGGTCGAAAGGAACCGCATCCCAGGTCTTCGCGTCGCGGCCGGGCTCCGGCGGCAGGTCGTCATGCGGGCTCATGACAGGCTGTCCCTTCCTGCCCTTCCTGCGCGAGAGCACGGCGGGATTCGGAACGCGTAGGCGCGGTGGGCGGCACATCCCTGACAGACGGCGGCGAACCGGGAGAGCCGGTGATCACCTTCGTCGGACAGGACGTTGCGCCAGAAGCAGCGGAACTCCCCACACGCGCAATGCCGTTGGCTTACGTCGATGAACGCGGCGGTGTTGGAGCCGTGCCCCGCCTCGGTGGGGATCCGGGTGGGCGCGTCGGGAATGTCGGGGGTGTCGAAGGGGCCGTAGGCAGCGAACGGGTTGCCACCCGTGGGATCGGAGAGTCCGTGCTGCCTGCGCTTCCACGCCACATCGTGCGCGGGGTCGTAGCCTCGCCCGGCGCACTCGACGCACGCGCCCGGGCCCGCGTTGTTCCCGGCACACCAGCATCGCCCATAGCCACCGCTGCCACCGGTGTAGGGCCTGCCTTCACACAGCAGGCACACCCCCGAGCCCTGGCAGTCCTGGCACACCACGCCGTCGATGTCGATCGTGCTGGGCGTGAACCTCGGCTGAACCAGCTGCCGTTCAGCGAACACGACCGGCGTCCAACCGGTGAACGTCAGAATTCCGGGCCCCACGCCCTCGTAGACCCTGACCTGGAAATCCTCACGCCCGACCGTCGCCCAACTCTCCCCGGGGAGGCCGTGATCCCGTCGTCGCACGGTCCAGTCGGCCTCGGTGAAGGCGTCCAGGGCGTTGGCGAAACCGGGGGAGGACGGTCGATCGTCGCCACCGACACCGATAAGGAACAGGTGGCGGTGACCGACCGGCGCCGGGGCGGCGGCGAGCCGTACCGGGTCGCTCCACTCGCGGACCTCGACAGGCCGTCGGTCCGGATACAGAGCGGTGGCGACCCCCAGCAACTGTCCCTTCAGCCACACCGCACCTGCCGACTCCGGGACTTCGGGTGGGTGCGGGTGCGGGTGCCCCTGTGGAGCGACCGGATCGGTCATCTTCGGTACCTTCCCTCAGGAGTCGAACACACTACGTCCCCGAAGAAATCCTCGTGTCATGCTCAGCAACCGACGGCAGGCGCGAGTGCGACCGGATCAGGTCCGCGCCGCGCCCGCGCCCGCGTCCCGCAGGCCCTACGCCGCGTGCCCGCCGTCGACCGAGAATTCGGACCCGGTGATGTACGCGGCGTCGTCCCCGGCCAGGTAGCCGACCAGTGACGCGACCTCGTCCGGGGAGCCGTAGCGGCCCAGCGCTGTCATGGCGCTCTGCGCTTCGGCGTACGGGCCGTTGGCCGGGTTCATCTCCGTGTCGATCGGGCCCGGGTGCACGATGTTCGCCGTGATGCCGCGGCCGCCCAGCTCTCGGGCGAGTGCCTTGGTCAGGCCGATCAGTGCGGCCTTGCTGGTCGCGTAGAGCGCTCCGCCGGGGCCCGGCACGCGCTGGGCCATGCAGCTGCCGATGGAGATGATCCGGCCGCCGCGCTCCAGGTGCGCGGACGCGGCCTGCGCGGTCAGGAAGACCGAGCGCACATTGACGTCCAGTATCCGGTCGGCGTCGTTGAGTGTCAGGCTCTCCAAGGGGCCGAGGATTCCGACGCCCACGTTGTTCACCAGGATGTCCAGGCGCCCGAGCTCGGTGATGGTCCGCTCCACGGCAGCTGCTGCGGAGCCAGCCTCGGCCGCGTCCGCCTGGATCGCTACGCCCCGCTGTCCGGCCGCCTCGATCTTGCGTACGACATCCCGCGCCGCGTCCGCTCCCTGTACGTAGGTGATCGCCACATCGGCGCCCTGCTGGGCCAGCCGTACCGCGGTCGCCGCGCCGATGCCGCGGCTGCCGCCGGTGACCAGGGCCGTCTTGCCGGTCAGTGAAGACATGTTGAGCCTCTCCCGTTTCCCGCTGTTGTCCTATGTGCTTGCAGGTTCAAGCAAATCGTTCCGAGGTCATCGCGGCTGGCGGGAAACGGACCTCGCGGTCGCGATGAGTTCCGGACCGGGGGAGGGTCTGAACAGTGACACCTCTTGATGCACCTTGACGCCCCCACGTAGGAGAAAGGCCCGGCCATGAAGCTCACCCTCACCCAGTTCGTCACCCTTGACGGCGTCTACCAGGCACCGGGCGGCCCAGACGAGGACACCAGCGGCGGCTTCGAGCACGGCGGTTGGTCGGTTCCGTACGGGGACGAGGACTTCGGCACCTTCATGAACGAGGTCTTCGACCGTGTGGACGCCTTCCTCCTTGGCCGTCGCACCTACGACATCTTCGCCTCCTACTGGCCGAAGATCACCGACCCCGCCGACCCGGTCGCCTCCAAGCTCAACGCGCTTCCCAAGTACGTCGCCACCACCACGCTGACCAGCGGCGACTGGCAGGGCACCGAGCTGATCGGCCGGGACGACCTCATCAAGGACGTCAGCGCGCTCAAGGACCGGCCCGGCGGCGAGCTGCAGATGCACGGCAGCGGTGCGCTCGCCCAGTCCCTGTTCGCCCACGACCTGATCGACACCGTCCACCTGCTGACGTTCCCCGTCGTGCTCGGCACCGGCAAGCGGCTCTTCGCGGACGGCGGGCTGCCGACGGCGTTCCGGCTCGCCGGGTTCCGTACGACCGCCGCGGGGGTCGTCATCGGCACCTATGAGCGGGAAGGGCGGCCGACCTACGGGTCGTACGCGCTGGAGGAGTGACCCCGAACGCGAAGCCCGCGCGCGGAGCCCGTGCGCTCAGGACTTGGCGCTCCCCGACGCGGCGAACAGCGCCACCGCCAGCACCACACAGACGAGCCCCGCGAAGAGCTCGTACCCGTCGAAGAACGACAGGCGCTGGATCAGTCCCCAGCCCTCGGGCCAGCCGGTCAGTCCGTACAGCGACGCGGTCGCGCCCTGGAAGAGGGCGAGCACGCCGAGGAACTCGAGAAGCTGCTTCATACGTCGATCGTCGTGACGGGGTCGCCCTCCGGCATCGGCCGGACGGCCAGAGCCGACTGGCCGAAGGTTGAGGATCGGCCGACTTTGGTCTACGGCGGCCCGCCGGGGGATTTACCAGGCCCCGGAGCTGCGTAGATTGAGCGACATGAGTGGTGTGAAGCAGTCCGGCCCTCCCGCGGGCGCCCCGCCGTGGGAGCCTCCCTGGGAAGGGCGGACGTTCCCCTTGCTGTTGCCTTCGGGGGTCGCCGCCGAACTGGACCCGGACCGGGCACGCGGGGGCCGGGTCCGGCGCACTCTGCGCGACTGGGTGGTCGATTTCGGCTGCTTCTTCGTCGCGGTCATCCTGGGCCTGATCTCCATCGACACGATGTCCGAGCGGACGTATATGTCGGACGAGCTCATGGCCCTCGACCAGGTGATCGGCGCCTTGGCCTGCGCCGCTATCTGGTTGCGCAGGCGCTGGCCGGTCGGGCTCGCGGTGGCGCTGGTGGTGGCCGGGGTGCTGTCCGACAGCTCGGGCGGCGCGGGCCTGATCGCCCTGTTCACCGTCGCCGTGCACCGGCCGTTCCGGTACGTGGCCTGGATCGCCGGGGCGGGCTTCGCCACCATCCCGCTGATCCTGTGGCTGCGGCCGGAGGACGAACTGCCGTACGGCGTGATGCTGGCGTTCATCGTGTTGCTCACCGCCCTGGTCATCGGCTGGGGCATGTTCGTACGCTCCCGGCGCCAGCTGCTGCTCAGTCTGCGCGATCGCGCCCAGCGCGCCGAGACCGAGGCGGCGCTGCGCGCGGAGCACGCCCAGCGGCTCGCCCGCGAGGACATCGCCCGCGAGATGCACGACGTACTGGCCCACCGGCTCACGCTGCTCAGCGTGCACGCGGGCGGACTTGAGTTCCGCCCCGACGCGCCAACCGCCGAGATCGCCCGCGCGGCCGGAGTCATCCGGGACAGCGCGCACGAGGCGCTCCAGGACCTGCGGGAGATCATCGGGGTACTGCGGGCCGGTGAGCCCGCCGACGACAGTGGCCGCCCACAGCCGACCCTCGCCGCCCTGGACACGCTGGTCGCCGAATCCCGCGCGGCCGGTACGCGGGTGGCTGTCGAGCAGTGCGTCGCCGACCCGGCCGCGGTACCGGCGAACGTAGGGCGTAACGCCTACCGCATCGCCCAGGAGGGCCTGACCAACGCCCGCAAGCACGCCCCCGGCGCCCCGGTCGCCGTGCGTGTGGCCGGTGAATCGGGCGCCGGACTCACCATCGAGGTACGTAATCCGGCACCCCCCGGGGATGTCCCCAAGGTGCCGGGTTCGGGCCAGGGGCTCATCGGGCTCACGGAGCGCGCGGCGCTGGCCGGAGGGCGCCTGGAGCACGGAACCGACGGCGCTGGCGGGTACTACGTCAACGCCTGGCTACCGTGGGGCACATGACTGTGATCCGGCTGCTCCTGGTCGACGACGACCCCCTCGTCCGCGCGGGCCTGTCCTTCATGCTGGGCGGCGCCGACGACATCGAGATCGTCGGCGAGGCCGCCGACGGCAGTGAGGTCGCCGAACTGGTCGACCGCACCCGCCCCGATGTGGTCCTGATGGACATCCGGATGCCGTCCGTCGACGGTCTCACCGCCACCGAAGAGCTGCGCGGCCGTGCGGACGCGCCCGACGTGGTCGTCCTCACCACCTTCCACGCCGACGAACAGGTGCTGCGGGCGCTGCGGGCGGGCGCCGCGGGCTTCGTACTCAAGGACACCCCGCCCGCCGAGATCGTGCGGGCGGTACGCCGGGTCGCCGCGGGCGACCCGGTCCTCTCACCGGCCGTCACCCGTCAGCTCATCGCCCGTGCCGCGGGCCCGGAGCCGCACGTTGACCGAACGGCCCGGGCACGGGTACGGATGGACGTCCTGGCGGAGCGTGAGCGGGAGGTGGCCATCGCGGTGGGCCATGGCCGGGCCAACGCCGAGATCGCCGCGGAGCTGTTCATGAGCGTCGCCACGGTCAAGGCCCATGTCTCGCGCATCCTGACCAAGCTGGACCTCAACAACCGGGTGCAGATCGCCCTGTTGGTCCATGACGCGGGTCTGCTGGAGGGTCCTGGTCGGCCCTGATCAGCTCTGACTGGCTCTGATTGGCCCTGATCGGTTCTAATCCCTGAGTCGGAAGGATAGTTCCGTTTCCCAATTGTTCAGGTCGGGCTCCACCCTGGGGTCCGTCTTGTAGCTCTCCAGGCGGCAGCCCCAGATCTCGTCCCCGTCCGCCCGGGTCATGTCCCACTCCAGGCCCTTGGCCCGCGCCCACTTCAGCAGCGAGGCCGTGACCTCGATCAGCCCGTCCGGGTGGCCGATATGCGTGACCGCCGCATAGTGCCCAGCGGGCAGGACGCCGCCGAAGGGGTCGCCGTCAGCGCCCTGGGCGCCGCTGTCGGTCCGTACCCGCTCCGCGACCGGGAACCCCGCGACCACCTGGTGCTCCCCACCCGACAGGCCGCCCGCGCCGATGACCTCGTACTGGAAGAAGGGGCCGTCCGTGGCGGTGATGCCGCGCTCGCCCAGCCAACCCAGCACCTCCGGGAGACGGTCGGCGAGCAGGCCGAACCGGGGCAGTGTGACCCGGCTCCTGACGCCTACGAAGGGCTGCGCGGCGCGTTCCACGATGGCTGGTTGCGTCCCCATGGGCCAGATCCTGCCGGACCCCGGGGGCCCTCGCCACCCAGTCCGCGCCGGGTTCACCGGCTCGCGGCTCCCCAGGTACCGCCCGGCTCACCCGTCCGGCTCACCCGCCCGCGATCTCCTCCAGCCGTACCACGCGCCGCTCGCGCCGCGACAGCTCGCAGGCCTCGGCGATCCGCAGCGCCCGCAGCGCCTCACCCCCGTCGCAGGGGTTGTTCCGCTCGCCGAGCACCACCTCGACGAAGGCGGTCAGCTCCGCCTCGTAGGCAGGCGCGAAGCGCTCCAGGAAGCCGGACCACGGCTTGTCGGCGGCGGGTGGCCCGGCGGGTTCGGTCGAGGCGATCGGCGTGCGGTCGTCCAGGCCGACCGTCACCTGGTCGAGTTCACCGGCGAGCTCCATCCGTACGTCGTAGCCCGCGCCGTTGCACCGCGTCGCCGTCGCCGTCGCGAGTACCCCGTCGTCCAGCGTGAGCACCACGGCGGCGGTGTCCACATCGCCCGCCTCGCGGAACATCGCGGGCCCGGCGTCCGAACCCATCGCGTACACCTCGCGCACCTCGCGCCCCGTCACCCAGCGCAGCATGTCGAAGTCATGGATCAGGCAGTCCCGGTAGAGGCCGCCTGACAGCGGCAGGTACGCGGCGGGGGGCGGCGCCGGGTCGGAGGTGATCGCCCGCACCGTGTGCAACCGCCCCAGCCGACCCTCCCGTACCGCCTCCCGCGCGGCCGTGAAGCCCGCGTCAAAGCGCCGCTGGAACCCCAGCTGGAGCACCGAGCCGGAGGCCTCCACGTCGCGGAGCGCGCCCAGTGTCCCCGTCAGGTCCAGCGCTATCGGCTTCTCGCAGAAGGCGGGCAACCCGGCCCGGGCCGCGCGGCCGATCAGCTCCGCGTGGGCCGCCGTAGCCGCCGTGATCACCACGGCGTCCACGCCCCAGGTGAAGATCTCGTTCGCGCTGGGTGCCGCTGTGGCGTCGAGTCGCTGTGCCAGCTCCGTGGCCCGCGCCGGGTCCGCGTCCGCGATGAGGAGGGACCCCACCTCACGATGGCGAGCGAGCACCGCCGCGTGGAACGAACCAATCCGACCTGCTCCGATGAGTCCGATGCGCATGGCCCCAACCTCGCACCGCCGCACCCCCCTGTCCATTGTTTCTCCGGCGTTTGTCCGGACAACCGAACGTCGCCGAGCCTTCCCGCCGCCATCTCGCGGGACTACGCTCGGCCCGTGCCCAAGCCCCTGCCGGACCAGACCGCGCAGACCCGGACAGCGCAGACCCGGACAGCGCAGGCCCGGACCGCGCAGACCCGGTCCCTCCCGCTCGGCGTGGACCGCAGCAGCCCGGTCCCGCTCTACTTCCAGCTGTCCCAGCAGCTCGAATCGGCGATCGAACAGGGCACCCTCGCCCCGGGCAGCCTGCTCGGCAACGAGATCGACCTGGCCGAGCGGCTCGGCCTCTCCCGCCCGACGGTCCGCCAGGCCATCCAGTCACTGGTCGACAAGGGTCTCCTGGTACGCCGCCGGGGCGTCGGCACCCAGGTGGTGCACAGCCACGTCAAGCGCCCCCTGGAGCTCAGCAGCCTGTACGACGACCTGGAGGCGGCCGGGCAGCGCCCCACGACCCGGGTGCTGCGCACCACCGTCGAACCCGCGTCCGCCGAGGTAGCGGCCGCCCTGGGCATCGCTGAGGGCGGCGACGTCCACCGCGTCGAGCGGCTGCGCCTGGCCCACGACGAGCCGATGGCGTACCTGCGCAACCACCTGCCCATCGGACTGCTCACCCTGGACTCGCCGCAGCTCGAGGCCACCGGTCTGTACCGGCTGCTGCGGGCCGCGGGGATCACCCTGCACAGCGCCCGCCAGTCCATCGGGGCGCGCGCCGCCACCGCCGTCGAGGCCGAGCCGCTGGGCGAGCACGCGGGCGCGCCGCTGCTCACCATGGAGCGCACCACCTTCGACGACACCGGGCGCGCGATCGAGTTCGGCTCCCACCTCTATCGGGCCTCGCACTACTCGTTCGAGTTCCAACTGCTCGTCCGACCGTAGGAACGTCAGCGGCAGGAGCGCCAGCGGTAGGAACGCCCGTCGCACAAGGGTCAGTTGGAGGAACGTCAGGCGCAAGCACGTCGCCGTAAGAATGTTCGGACAAACCATTGACGGAGCCGTACGCCCGCCGCTAGAACTCCCCCAGCCGCACCGCGCGGCCGGGAGATGAGGTGGCCCCACCATGCGTACAGCCCGCACGGCGGCAACAGCCGCGGCCTGCGCAGCGCTGATCCTGCTCGCGGCCGGATGCAGCAGCTCCGGAGGCAAGGACTCCGAGGACACGTCCGACGACGGCGTGGGTGGCGGCAAGGCCTCCGGTCCCCGGCTGAAGATCGCGATGGTCACCCACTCAGGTGACGGCGACACCTTCTGGGACATCGTGAAGCGCGGCGCCGAGACGGCGGCCGCAAAGGACAACGTGGAGTTTCTCTACGCACACGACGACGAGGCCAAGGAGCAGGCCCAGCTGGTGCAGTCCTACATCGACAAGAAGGTGGACGGAATCGTCGTCACCCTCGCCAAGCCCGAGGCGATGAAGGACGTCCTGGCCAAGGCCGCCGCCGCGGGCATTCCCGTCGTCACGATCAACTCCGGCGGAGCGTACTCGGCGCAGTACGGCGCGCTCAGCCACATCGGGCAGGACGAAGCCGTGGCAGGTGAGGCCGTCGGCGACGAGCTGACCAAGCGGGGTCTGAAGAACGCCCTGTGCGTCATCCACGAACAGGGCAACGTCTCTCTGGAGGACCGCTGCGCGGGCGTGAAGAAGGCGTTCGGCGGTTCGACCGAGAACCTGCACGTCACCGGCACCAACATGCCCGAGACCCAGTCGACCATCCAGGCGAAGCTGGAGGCCGCCAAGTCCGGCCGGACCATCGATGTGGTCGTCACCCTCGGGGCGCCCTTCGCCGAGGCCGCGGTGAAGGCCAAGAAGGACGCGAACAGCAAGGCCGAGATCGACACCTTCGACCTCAACGCCGACGTCGTCCGGCAGCTCAAGGCCAAGACCATCGGCTTCGCCGTCGACCAGCAGCCCTACCTCCAGGGCTACCTCGCGGTCGACGAACTGTGGCTCTACCAGACCAACGCCAACATCGTCGGCGGCGGAAAGCCGGTGCTCACCGGCCCCGCGATCGTCACCGAGAAGGACGTGCCCCGGCTCGAGAAGCTGACCAAAAACGGCACCCGGTGACCTTTCCCTCGCCCCCGATGACCGTACCTATGGCTGCTGTGTCCGATACTGGGGCGTTCGGGGTTGCACACGACCCCGCCGTACCGACCAGTACGGCGAGAGACCAGCAAGACCAGCAAGAGCAGCAAGACCAGCGAGATCAGCGAGATCAGCTAGAGGGGCACGACTTCGTGGCAACGGTACGAACCTGGGTAGGCGTCGCGCTGGCGGCGGCGATCGGACTGTCGCTGACGGGGTGCAGCAGCACCGGCGGCAAGCGCGCCGAGGACGCCCGCAAGGCCCAGGCGCAGGGCAGGGCCGCGGTCGACACCCCCCGCTGGACCATCGGAATGGTCACCCACTCCGGCGATGGCGACACGTTCTGGGACATCGTGAAGAGCGGGGCCGAGCAGGCCGCGGTCAAGGACAACATCAACTTCCTCTACGCACACGACGACGAGGGCCAGCAGCAGGCGCAGCTGGTGGACTCGTACATCGACAAGAAGGTCGACGCGCTGATCGTCACCCTCGCCAAGCCCGGGGCCATGAAGGACGCGCTGGCCCGCGCCAAGAAGGCCGGTATCCCGGTGATCACCGTCAACTCCGGCTCGGCCGAGTCCAAGGCCTTCGGCGCCCTGACCCACGTCGGACAGGACGAGACCATCGCCGGTGAGGCGGTCGGCGACGAGCTCAACGCGCGCGGCAAGAAGAAGGCGATCTGCGTCCTGCACGAGCAGGGCAACGTCGGCCACGAGCAGCGCTGCGCGGGCACCGCCAAGACCTTCAAGGGGAAGCTCCAGAACCTCTACGTCGACGGAACCAACATGCCCGACGTGCAGTCCGGCATCGGAGCCAAGCTGCAGACCGACAAGTCCATCGACGCGGTCGTCACGCTCGGCGCGCCCTTCGCCGACACCGCGGTGAAGGCCAAGCAGGACGTGGGCAGCGACGCCGAGATCAACACCTTCGACCTCAACGCCAAGGTCGCCCGCGGACTCCAGGACGACAGCCTCGGCTTCGCCGTCGACCAGCAGCCCTACCTCCAGGGCTACCAGGCCGTCGACCTGCTGTGGCTCTACCTCTACAACGCCGACGTACTCGGCGGTGGCAAGCCCGTCCTCACCGGCCCGCAGATCATCGGCAAGAAGGACGCCGCCACGCTGGAGGACTACACGAAGCGGGGGACCCGATGACCGCCACCGCCCCGGCCCCAGCCCCATCCCCGGGCAAGACGGGCGGGAAGGCCGACGAGAGGCTGCTGCGGACGTCGCTGCTTCGCAAGCTGCTGGGGCGCCCCGAGCTCGGCGCGGTGGTCGGCGCGCTCGCCGTCTTCGTCTTCTTCTCCTTCGCGGCCGACAGCTTCCTGCGGACCGCCAGCCTGAGCACGGTCCTGTACGCCGCGTCGACCATCGGGATCATGGCGGTGCCGGTCGCGCTGCTGATGATCGGTGGCGAGTTCGACCTGTCCGCCGGTGTCCTGGTGACCAGCTCCGCGCTGACCTCGTCGATGGTCAGCTACCAGCTGACCGCCAACATCTGGGTCGGTGTCCTCGTCTCCCTGCTGGTCACCCTGGCCATCGGCGTCTTCAACGGCTTCCTGCTCACCCGTGCGCAACTGCCGAGCTTCATCATCACGCTCGGCACCTTCCTGATGCTGACCGGCCTCAATCTGGGCCTCACCAAGCTGATCAGCGGCACGGTGTCCACCAAGTCGATCTCCGACATGGAGGGTTTCGAGTCCGCCCGGCAGGTCTTCGCCTCGCAGATCACCATCGGCGACGTCAACTTCAAGATCACGATCCTGTGGTGGCTGGCGCTGGTCGCCGTCGCCACCTGGATTCTGCTGCGCACCCGCGCGGGCAACTGGATCTTCGCGGTCGGCGGCAACAAGGACGCGGCACGGGCCGTTGGCGTCCCTGTCATGAAGACCAAGATCGGCCTCTATATGGGGGTCGCCTTCGCCGCCTGGGTCTCCGGTCAGCACCTGCTCTTCTCGTTCAACGAGGTGCAGTCGGGCGAGGGCGTCGGCAACGAGCTGATCTACATCATCGCGGCCGTCATCGGCGGCTGTCTGATCACCGGCGGCTACGGTTCCGCGATCGGCTCCGCCTTCGGCGCCTTCATCTTCGGGATGACCGGCAAGGGAATCGTGTACGCGGAGTGGGACGCCGACTGGTACAAGTTCTTCCTCGGAGCGATGCTCCTTCTCGCGACCCTGCTCAACCACTGGGTCCGCAAGCGTGCGGAGGCCACGAAGTGAACGGTTCCGAACAGGCCGCCGAACAGAACCCCCAGCGAGACCTCCAGCAAGACCCCCGGCAAGGCCCCCAGCAGGATCCCCAGCCAGCCCCTGAGGCGGGTGAACCGCTGGTGGCCCTCGACGGCGTCAGTAAGTACTACGGCAATATCCGCGCACTCGAGGGCGTGTCCCTGGAGGTCCACGCGGGCGAGGTCACCTGCGTACTCGGTGACAACGGCGCGGGCAAGTCGACCCTGATCAAGATCATTTCCGGTCTGCACCAGCACGACGCGGGCACCTTCTCCATCGAGGGCGACGAGACCCGGCTGAGCAAGCCGCGCGAGGCCCTGGACCGCGGCATCGCCACCGTCTACCAGGACCTCGCCGTGGTGCCCCTGATGCCGGTCTGGCGGAACTTCTTCCTCGGGTCCGAGCCGGTCAAGGGCGTCGGCCCCTTCAAGCGCCTGGACGTCGAGCGGATGCGCGAGACGACCCGCGCGGAGCTGCTGCGCATGGGCATCGACCTCCGGGACGTGGACCAGCCGATCGGCACCCTGTCCGGCGGCGAACGCCAGTGCGTGGCGATCGCCCGCGCCGTCTACTTCGGCGCCAAGGTGCTCGTACTGGACGAGCCGACGGCCGCACTCGGCGTCAAGCAGTCCGGAGTCGTCCTGAAGTACGTCGCCGCCGCCCGGGACGCCGGTCTCGGCGTCGTCCTGATCACCCACAACCCGCACCACGCCTACCTGGTCGGCGACCGCTTCATCCTCCTCAAGCGGGGCACCATGGCGGGCAGCCACCTGAAGGCGGAGATCGGCCTCGACGAACTCACCCGGCAGATGGCGGGCGGCTCCGAGCTCGAAGAGCTCAGCCACGAACTGGAGCGGCTCGGCCCGGCGTGACGCCCGCCCCCTACGCGTACGGACCAGGTCAGGGGTGGTGCGCTGCACCACCCCTGACAAGTGAGGCAGAATCGGCACGATGAGCACCTACCGCGATCTCGCCTACCGCGGCACCGCGCGGGCCAGTGTCCTGCGCACCGTCGCCGCGCGCGAACGACGCTCCCACCTGACCGCGCCGCGCGTCCCCACCGTCGGCATCGACATCGGCGGTACGAAGGTGATGGCGGGCGTCGTCGACGCGGACGGCAACATCCTCGAGAAGCTCCGCACCGAGACCCCGGACAAGTCCAAGAGCCCCAAGGTCGTCGAGGACACCATCACCGAGCTGGTACTCGACCTCTCCGACCGGCACGATGTGCACGCCGTGGGCATCGGCGCCGCGGGCTGGGTCGACGCCGACCGCAACCGCGTGCTGTTCGCCCCGCACCTGTCCTGGCGTAACGAGCCCCTGCGCGACGCGTTGCAGGCCCGCCTCGCGGTCCCCGTCATGGTGGACAACGACGCCAACACCGCCGCCTGGGCGGAGTGGCGGTTCGGCGCTGGCCGCGGCGAGGACCACCTGGTGATGATCACCCTCGGCACCGGCATCGGCGGCGCCATCCTGGAGGACGGCCAGGTCAAGCGCGGCAAGTTCGGTGTCGCCGGAGAGTTCGGCCATATGCAGGTGGTGCCCGGCGGGCACCGCTGCCCGTGCGGCAACCGCGGCTGCTGGGAGCAGTACAGCTCGGGTAACGCCCTGGTCCGGGAGGCGCGGGAACTCGCCGCGGCGGACTCCCCGGTGGCGTACGGCATCATCGACCGCGTCGGCGGCAACATCCAGGACATCACCGGACCGCTGATCACCGAGCTGGCCCGTGACGGCGACGCGATGTGTGTGGAACTGCTGCAGGACATCGGCCAGTGGCTCGGGGTCGGCATCGCCAACCTGGCCGCCGCCCTCGACCCGTCGTGCTTCGTGATCGGCGGTGGCGTCAGCGCCGCCGACGATCTGCTGATCGGGCCTGCCCGCGACGCCTTCCGGCGCCACCTCACGGGGCGCGGCTACCGCCCCGAGGCTCGTATCGCCAAGGCCCAGCTCGGCCCGGAGGCGGGTATGGTCGGCGCGGCCGACCTGTCTCGGCTTGTGGCCCGCCGCTTCCGCCGCGCCAACCGGCGTCGGGTGGAGCGTTACGAGCGCTATGAGCGCTACGCGAAGGCGCTCCGCACCGACCGCACCGACCGCACTTCCCAGGGAAACCCGTAGATGACCGTGTCCCATCCGCCGCTTCTGGACGAAGGGCCCGAGCCCGCCGAGGACCGGCGTCACATGATCCGTCGGCGCTGGCTCACCGCGATCACGATTCTCCTGCTGATCGGCATTCCCGCCGGTTACCTGGTGATCTCCGCGGAGCAGAGCCGCGAGAGCGGGCGGGACAAGGCGGCGAAGTACTCCGCGACCGGCCTCACCGAAGGCTGGCCGTCCAAGCTCCAGCGGCGCATCTACGAGGTGCCGATCCCCGGGAAGTCCCAGCGGGTCGCCTACTACGAGACCAACAACTGGCGCGCGAGCCGCCTGTATGTGCAATTCCTCACCAGCAATGAGGGCCTCGACACCTTCCTGGAGCGCTTGGGCGCCGACCCCGCCGACCTCAAGGACCGCGACATCACCATCGGGGAGCGGGACCAGGACGTCGTGTCCTGGGACTTCTCCGGGCCAGGGCCGTGGTCCGGCCTGGTCCACGAGCAGCAGCGGCCGTTGCCGACGCGGAGCGTCACGGTCGACCGCTCGGACCCCGATCACCCCATGGTGTACGTGGTCTCCAAGACCACTCCCTGAGTCTCCCGGACCACACCGAGTCTCCCGGACCACACCCTGATCAAGATCACAGCCTGATTGTCAGTGCCCCTCCGTACAGTCGGAGCAGTCGTGGAAATCGTCGGCAGCTGGTCGGCGACGACGGGTACGGAAGGCGGGTGAGCACGGTATGACGAGCACGAGCATGAGCGCGAGCACGCTGGTGCACGCCGCCGCGCTGTTCCTGCCCGCCACGCTGCCTCGGGAGAGCCGGGTGGCCTTCTGGCACCCGGAGGGTGCTCCACCCGAGTGGGCGGCCGCGGGCGACGCGTCGACGTCCATCGACCTGACCGTCGTCCGCCGCCACGGTTCCGGCGCCCGTACGACCACCGTCCCCGCCCGCACCCTGCCCCTCGCCGACGCCCTGCCGCTGCTGGTACGGGCCAGGCGCGACCCCGCCGCGCACCCCGCCACGGCGTGCTGGGGCGCCGCCGCCCTGCTCGCGCTGCGGCTCACCGCGCGCGGCCGACTGCTGCCTGGCCTCACCGCCGATGACCAGGACGCCTGGCGGGCCGGACCGCTCGACCCCGAGGACCTCGCGCAGCTGCGCGCGGTCGCCGCCGCCCTGCCGTACGAGGGCCACGCCACCCCACTCACCGGGTCGGGGACGGGCGTCGCCACCGGTACCGTCCGCAAGCCGCTCCAGTTGCCCCAGCCCGAGGCCCTGATGCGGGCCTTCCTGGACGCGGTGGCCGACACCCTGCCCCGCACTCCGGCCGCCGCGCACGCCTCGGGCGCCCCCTTCGCCGCCCGCGCGCCGCAGCGGTTGCCCGGGGCCCGCGCCTGGGCGGCGGAGGCCGCGGCGGGGATGGACGCCGGGGTCCGGGTCTCGCTGCGCCTGGACCTGTCCGGCGCCGGGCTCTTCGACCGTACGGACGACAACGACCGGACCGCGGGCGCCGCGGTCGTTCAGGTGCACAGCCTCGCCGACCCCACCCTCGTCATCGACGCCGCCGCCCTCTGGGCAGGGGACGGCGAGGCGGCCTTCGGGCCACGCGCTCAGGTGGACGCCGCGCTGGCCCTGCGCCGCGCGGCCCGCGTCTGGCCGCCGCTGGAACGGCTCCTGGAGCAGGACACCCCCGCCGTACTACCCCTGTCCGAGGCTGAGCTGTACGACCTGCTCGGCACCGTGGCGAGCAGGCTCGGCGCGGCGGGGGTCGCCGTGCACTGGCCTAGGGACCTGGCCCAGGACCTCTCCGCGGCCGCGGTCGTACGGCCCGCACCCGGCTCCGCCACCGACGGCACCAGCTTCTTCGAGACCGAGCGGCTCCTGGAGTTCCGCTGGCAGCTGGCACTCGGCGGAGACCCGCTCAGCGAGGCGGAGATGGACCAGCTCGCCGAGTCGCACCGGCCCGTCGTACGGCTCAAGGACCGCTGGGTGCTGGTCGACCCCGCCCTGGTCCGCAAGGCACGTAAGCGGGAACTGGGCCTGCTCGACCCGGTGGACGCGCTCTCCGTCGCGCTCACCGGCACCGCGGAGGTGGACGGCGAGACGGTCGAGGCGGTCCCGGTCGGCGCGCTCGCGACCCTGCGCGACCGCCTCACCGCGGGCCTGCCCCCGGCCGAGCCGCCACCCGGCCTGCACGCCCAGCTCCGCGACTACCAACTCCGGGGCCTGGCCTGGCTTGACCAGATGACGTCACTCGGCCTCGGCGGCTGCCTCGCCGACGACATGGGCCTCGGCAAGACCGTGACCCTCATCGCCCTCCACCTGCGGCGGGCACGCCGCGAGCCGACCCTGGTGGTATGCCCGGCGTCCCTGCTGGGCAACTGGCAGCGGGAGATCGCCCGCTTCGCCCCCGGCGTCCCGGTGCGGCGCTATCACGGCACCAGCCGCACCCTGCGCGACCTTGACGGCGGCTTCGTCCTCACCACGTACGCCACGATGCGCGGTGCGGCACCCCAACTCGCCCAGCAGCCCTGGGGCATGGTCGTCGCGGACGAGGCCCAGCACGTCAAGAACGCCTACTCGGCGACCGCGCGGGCGCTGCGCGACATCCCGGCACCGGCCCGCGTCGCGCTGACCGGTACCCCGGTCGAGAACAACCTCTCCGAGCTCTGGGCCCTGCTCGACTGGACCACACCCGGGTTGCTCGGCCCGCTCAAGTCGTTCCGCGCCCGGCACGCGCGGGCCGTTGAGGGCGGCGATGACGACGAGGCGGCGGCCCGGCTGGCCCGCCTGGTCCGGCCGTTCCTGCTCCGCCGCAAGAAGTCCGACCCGGGCATCGTCCCCGAGCTACCGCCCAAGACGGAGACCGACCACCCGGTTCCGCTCACGCGGGAACAGGCCGCGCTGTACGAGGCCGTGGTACGCGAGTCGATGGCCGCGATCGAGGCCGCTGACGGGATCGCGCGCCGTGGCCTGGTCCTGAAGCTCCTCGGCGCGCTGAAGCAGATCTGCAACCACCCCGCGCAGTACCTGAAGGAGAGCCCAAGGGAGAGCCCACAGGAGAGCGCGAAGCGGAACCCGGTGCGGAACCCGGTGCGGAGCCCAGCCGTCCGGCTCGTCGGCCGTTCCGGCAAACTCGCCCTGCTGGACGAGCTGCTGGACACCATCCTCGCCGAGGACGGCTCCGCGCTGATCTTCACCCAGTACGTGGGCATGGCCCGGCTGATCGGCGAGCACCTCGCCAGCCGAGCGATCCCCGCCGAACTGCTGCACGGCGGCACACCCGTGGCCGAGCGCGAGCACCTGGTGGACCGGTTCCAGAGCGGGGCCACCCCGATCCTGGTCCTCTCCCTCAAGGCGGCGGGCACCGGGCTCAACCTCACCCGCGCGGGCCATGTCATCCACTTCGACCGCTGGTGGAACCCAGCGGTCGAGGAACAGGCCACCGACCGCGCCTACCGCATCGGGCAGACCCAACCGGTGCAGGTCCACCGCCTCATCACCGAGGGCACGGTCGAGGACCGCATCGCCGAGATGCTCACCGCCAAGCGCGCTTTGGCGGACGCGGTACTCGGCACCGGAGAAGCCGCGCTCACCGAGCTCACCGACCGCGAACTCTCCGACCTGATCTCGCTCCGGAGGTCCCCCGCATGACCCCGGCCCCGAGCCCCGCCGAGCAGGCCCGCGAGGCCCTCCGCACGCAGCGCGCCGCGCCCGCCACGCCGTCCCCGCCCGCGCCGACCACGGACGCCGCGCCGGTCCCGGACGCCGCGCGCCCGGCCGATGTGGCCCGCGAGGCACTGCGCACCACGAACGATTCGGGGGGTGCTGGCGCGGCCCCCGAGGAGCACAGCGGCGACACAGGGGGAGACGCGGCGGCAACGACCGCCCGCCCAGCGGACGTGGCACGCCGGGCGCTGCGCGAACGGCCCGGCGGCCGCCTCAGGAGCGAGGGCGCACCCGAGAGCCTGGCCCCTTCGGGCTCCCCCGGACACGAACCCGCAGCGGCGGACGCTGACGACGCGAGGCGACGGCCCGCCGACGTGGCACGGGAGGCGCTGCGCGCCGCACGTCAGGGAGAAGACGAGGCGGCCAGCGCAGACGGACCGCCGCGCGGCGTACGCCCTGAGTACAGCGCCCAGGACCCCACGCCACCGGGCACGGGAACCCACACTGGCGCGGACGCGCGCGCGGGCGGGGGCTCGGGTATGGACGCCCGTACCGGCAGCGGCTCTGGTGGGGGCACCGGCTTCCGTCCGGGCGGTGGTTCTGGCCCGGGCGTCGGTTCCCGTAGCGGCGTTGGTGTGCGTACGGGAGCCGACGCCCGCGGTGCGAAGCCCGGTACGGACGTGGCGGCGGGGGAGTTGCGGCGTACCTTCGCGGGGCGTGTCGCGGGGGTGGAGCGGTCCGGCGCGGGCGATGCTGGGAGTTGGTGGGGCCGGGCCTGGGTCGCCGCGCTGGAGGACTCGGCCCTGGACCAGGCCCGCCTGGCGCGCGGCCGCACCTACGCGCGCCAGGGCCTCGTCGACGCGATCACCGTCACCCCCGGACAGGTCCTGGCGTACGTGCACGGCAGCCGCCCCCGCCCGTACCGCACCAGGATCGAACTGCCGACCCTGTCCGACGCCGAGTGGGACCAGCTGCTCGACACCGCCACTGAGCGACCCGGCCATATCGCGGCGCTCCTCGACAAGGAGCTGCCGCGGTCCCTCGCCAGGGGAGGGGGCGCGGACCTGCTCCCCGGGCCCGGCGACCTCGAACCGTACTGCTCCTGCCCGGATTCCGGTCACCCCTGCAAGCACGCGGCCGCGCTCTGCTACGAGACCGCCCGGCTGCTCGACGAAGACCCCTTCGTTCTCCTGCTGTTGCGCGGCCGCGGCGAGCGGCAGCTGCTCGACGACCTGTCCCGTCGCAACGCCACCCTGGCCGCACGCGCGGACCAGGACGAGAACCAGCCCCGTATCCCCGGAGTCAGGGCCACTGACGCACTCGCCCCACGTACGCCGCCTCCCCTGCCCACGCCGATGCCGCCGCTCCCGCACCCGGAGCAGCCGCCGGTGTACCCCGCGGCTCCCGGTGGGCCTGACCCGCTGGCCCTGGACCAGCTGGCCACCGACGCGGCCGCCCGCGCACACGCGCTGCTCCGCACCGGAGAGGACCCGGTCGCGGGCCTCACCCTCTGGCAGGACGCGGTCCGGCTCGCGGCCGCCCGCCCCGGCTCGGGCCTCACCGCGACCACCCGCACCCTCTACGCGGCACTGGCGTCCGCCACCGGCCGCACCGCTACCGACCTGGCGCGCGCGGTAGCCGCCTGGCGCCAGGGCGGCCAGGACGGCCTGACCGTACTGGAAGAGCCCTGGGACCCACCGGCCGGACCCTTCGATCAGGCCCGCCCCGCCCTGCGCGCCGCGGAGTTCCCGGCCTTCCGGCCCACCCGCAACCGCCTCACCCACCCCCGCGGCCACCTCCAACTACGCCTCGGCCACGACGGCCACTGGTACGCCTACGAGTCGGAGCCGGGCCGAGAGGACTGGTGGCCGCGCGGCACCCCGGACCGCGACCCGGTCGGAGCGCTCTCGGGCCTGCTCACGGGGTGATCTGGTCCGGCTGAGGTGTGTCGCGCAGGCTGAGGGCGAGGTTGTTGACCGCCGTGAAGAACGGCTTGGCGCGCGTGGTGCCGCGCTGTGGGTGCTCGCGCTCGGTGGCGGGGCTGGCGTCGGTCTTCTTGCGGTCGACGATGTCTCCGCCGATCCGCCCGAGGGGTATGGGTTCGGCGCCTTCGGTGGTCAACAGCCGCAGGTCCCACAGGTCGTGCTCGACGCTGCGGCGGGCCAGGGCCTCGCCGATGGACAGGGTGCACTCGAAGTGCCCGCCGCCCAGGTCCCGTACCGGCGTGGCGAAATCGTAGTCCGCGCCCTGCCGGGAGACCGCGGCGACGGTCGCTCCCTGGGCCTGGGCCTCAACTCGACCCTGACCCTGACCCTGACCCTGACCCTGGGCCAGGGCAGGCAGCGTGGCGTCGCCGAGCAGCAGCGCGCTGACGGTCACGGAGTCCGCGCCGACGAGTATCCGCGTGACCTCGGCGTGGGCGGGGCGCAGCCAGGTCCGCAAGGCGAGGAATCCGTCCGTCGTGGTGTAGGGAATCCAGGCGGACACCCCGTCCTCGCCGACGAGGGGCGGGAGGGTCACCAGCCGGGCCTGCTCCACCAGCCCCGCGACCAGCCGACGCCGCTTGTCGGTACCGCGAGGCGCGACGTAGCAGTCCCAGCGACCCTCAGCCAGCACATGGGCGTCCCGCTCCACCGTGGCGTGGGGCTCCGTGCGCTGACCCGCCCCGGCCTCACCCCACGCCACGGGCACGCGGATCTCAGCATGGTGGGGGTCCTTACGGCGCCGGACGACGAAGTCCAGCGGCCCCGACGGCAACGACCCGGCGTCGAAGCGTACGGCCATGCCCCCGTCAGCGGTCGCGCGCACGTACGCCACCGGCCGGACCTGAGGCGTGGGCGCCGCCGCATCAGCGGCCTTCGCGTCCTGTGCGGCCGCCATCCTCCCGCCCCTGCCGCGGAACGAGCCACGCAACCGGTTCAGCAGCGAAGTCCTGCCCGGCGCGGGGGCGTTGGCCTCCTGCCGGGGCCGCTCGCCGGCCAGGTCGTCAAACAACCGCTCATAACGTCGCCCGATGGTGGCCGGGGCGTAGCGCTGCGCCTTCGCCCGCGCCGCGCGCCCCTGGCGCTCGCGCAGTTCCTGGTCCTTGATGAGAGTGGACAGGGCTCCGGCATACGCGTCGGCGCCGCCCTCCAAGGGGACCAGGAGGCCGTCCTCGCCATCAGAGATGATCTCGCCGGGGCCGTGCGGGCAGTCGGTCGCGACGACCGGAAGGCCGCAGTGCATCGCCTCGACGATGGTCAGGCCGAAGGACTCCATGTCGGACGAGACGGCGGCGATGGAGCCCTTGGCCCACTCCGTCTCGATCGGGGACACCGGACCCATCAGGAAGGCCCGGTCATACAGCCCGAGTTCGTCGATCTGCCGTCTGAGCTTGGCCCGCTCCGGGCCACGCCCGTAGATGCGCAAGGTCCAGTCGGGATGCTCGGCCGCCACCTTGGCGAACGCGGAGACCAGCCGGTCGTAGCGCTTGATGCCCACGAGCCGCCCGGCCGCCACGACGACCTTGGAGTTCAGCGGGGACGGCTCAACGGCGGGCTCGGGCACGCCGTTGGGTATGCACAGCACCCGGGCGGCCGCATCGGGCAGCGCCGCCCGGTAGAGCTCGGCGTCCGCTTCGGACACCGTCACGAAGGCGTCGAGGCCGTCGGCCACCGCGGCGTTCTGGTCCTCGCGTAGCTGGTCGCTGTGCGCGTCGAAGGACAGGTGTTCCTGGCCGACGCGCAGACAGCGGCGCTGTCCGTACCGCCTGAGATAGCCGTTGAGGATCGGCCGGGTCGCGATCACGACCTGCGCGTCGGTCTGCTGGAGATGCGCCCCGATGCGTTGGTCGTGGAGCGCGGTGTAGCGCAGGCGGCCGAAGTCCACGCCCTTGTCGGGAAACATGGTGTTCGGTAGCCGCGTCGCCTCCAGCCCGCCCTCGTACGAGGGCGCGTCCTCCCGCATATCGATCAGCGAGGACAACCGCACCCGCGGATCGAACGGCAACGCGGGCTCATCCGCGACCCGGTGGACGCTCACGACCTCAACGTCATGACGCTCGGCCAGTGCCCCCGACAGGTTCGCCGTCGAGCGAACGGTCCCGCCGATCCCGTACGCGTTGTGCACCAAAAACGTGATCTTCATGTGCTGTCCCCCCACGGCCAGCTCGACGGCGTGTGGTCGCACGCCGGAAAGGTCTAGACCATGGATTCATGACATGAGGGGAAATGTCAACCGCACATTCAGCCACGCATATAGACACAGACGTGTAGAGCGGCGATTAGTTGTCTGCCAGCCCCCAGAAGTGACATACGGCACGGTCAGGCTGGTTGGTCGTGCGGGTGTCCGCGGCGCGGGACGGTGGTGCTCCCCGGCGGCGGTGCTCGGCATACTGGCCGCTCTTGATCACCGCTGCACTCGCAGGAGGAAGCATGGCCGCCAGTTTCAAGACCGTCATCGAGGTGGGGGCGGAGCACCTCGAACAGGCCCGGGCCGTCGACCGGTTGTTCCAGGAGGCGATCGCTCCCGCGACCGTCAACTTCGACTTCGAGCACATCCGGGCGGCGGCCGCCGCCGTGCCCGGCAGCGAGATCGTGAAGATGGTCCGCGGCTGGGGACTCCAGGAGAGCGCCCCCGTCATGGTGATGGTGCTGTCGCTGAAGGAGGCGGTGCGACAGGCGCTGCCCGCGGAGTTCGCCGAGGCGGGCTTCTGGGACACCGTCGAGCAGGAACTGGTCCGCGCCTTCACCGGACTCGCCGCGCAGGAGGGTGAGTCGGGGCTGTCGTACTACGAGGAGGGCGGGGACCGCACCAGTTACTACCGGGACCTTCTCTTCGCCCTGCAGGACGCCGAGACCGGTGATCACCTGTACGCGATCGCGTTCTGCGTCGACGTGACCCTCGGCGTGGGCAAGGCCCGTGCCGACGCCCTGGAGATCATGGACGTGGTGCCGTTCTCGATCCGGCTCAACGCGATCGTGCTGCGTCAGGGACTGTCGCTCGCGGCCTGACCGCGACGCGTGTCGGCCCGCCGTCCCGGGCCGTTTCGGGCCGTTCCGGCCGAGAGTAGCGCCGCCGGGTGTGAAGCTGGGCTGTGGGCCCGCTTAAGAAAGCGTCGATGGACGCGACGCTCCGAGCTGGGCAGATTGGAGCGCGTCCGCGGACCGGAACCGCACGTCGGTATCCGATCAGTCCCGTCACCCCTGCCTGGAGCCGCACCGATGAAGGCACTTGTCAAGCAGCACGCCGAGCCCGGCCTCTGGCTCATGGACGTGCCGGAGCCCGAGACGGGCGCATCGGACGTACTGATCAAGGTGCTGCGCACCGGCATCTGCGGCACCGACCTGCACATCAGGTCGTGGGATGGCTGGGCACGGCAGGCCGTCACCACGCCCCGTGTCCTCGGGCACGAGTTCGTCGGCGAGGTCGCGGCGGTCGGCGCGGACGTCACGGACATCGCGGTCGGCGACGTGGTGAGCGGCGAGGGCCACCTGGTGTGCGGGAAGTGCCGTAACTGCCTGGCTGGCCGCCGCCACCTGTGCCGGAGCACTGTCGGCCTCGGCGTCGGCCGTGACGGCGCGTTCGCGGAGTACGTCGCGCTGCCCGCCTCCAACGTGTGGGTCCACCGCACCAAGGTCGACCTGGACGTCGCCGCGATCTTCGACCCGTTCGGCAACGCCGTGCACACCGCACTGTCCTTCCCGCTCGTCGGCGAGGACGTGCTGATCACCGGTGCGGGCCCCATCGGCATCATGGCCGCGGCCGTCGCCCGGCACGCCGGCGCGCGCAATGTGGTGATCACTGATGTCAGCGAGTCCCGGCTGGCCCTCGCCCGCAAGGTAGGCGCGACCCTCGCGGTGAACGTGGCCGAGAGCGACATCGCCGCGGCCCAGCGGCAGCTTGGTCTCAAGGAGGGCTTCGACATCGGCCTGGAGATGTCCGGCCGCTCCGAGGCCATGCGCGACATGGTCGACAACATGACGCACGGCGGCCGTATCGCGATGCTGGGCCTGCCCGCGCAGGAGTTCGCCGTCGACTGGTCCAAGATCGTGACCTCGATGATCACGATCAAGGGCATCTACGGCCGTGAGATGTTCGAGACCTGGTACGCGATGACGGTCCTGCTGGAAGGCGGACTCGACCTCAGTCCCGTGATCACCGGCAGCTACGGCTACCAGGACTTCGACGCGGCCTTCGATGAGGCCGCCACTGCCCGCAGCGGCAAGATCATCCTCGACTGGACCGCCTAGAGCCGTCCGGCTAGTCCGGCTAGTCCGCCCTCAGGGCCTGCCCGCCCGCCCGGACACCAGCCCCTCTCCCGCCACCCCTCCTCCGCGTCCCTGCCCCACCCCAAGGAGCACTCCATGTACGCGTCCGTCCGAGACGACCTCCGAGTCACCCTCGACGAGATCCGCGACGCCGGTCTCTACAAGCCCGAGCGGGTCATCGCCACCCCGCAGAGCGCGTCCGTCGCCGTGACGGCCGGCGCCGCGCCCGGTGACGTGCTCAACTTCTGCGCCAACAACTACCTCGGCCTCGCCGACCACCCCGACGTCGTCGCCGCGGCCAAGGACGCGCTCGACCGCTGGGGCTACGGCATGGCCTCCGTCCGCTTCATCTGCGGCACGCAGGAGATCCACAAGGAGTTGGAGCAGCGGCTGTCGGCATTCCTCGGCCAAGAGGACACGATCCTCTACTCCTCCTGCTTCGACGCCAACGGCGGAGTCTTCGAGACCCTCCTCGGTCCCGAGGACGCCGTCATCTCCGACGCCCTCAACCACGCCTCGATCATCGACGGCATCCGGCTGTCCAAGGCCCGCCGCCACCGCTACGCCAACCGGGACATGGCCGACCTGGAGAAGCAGCTCCAAGAGACCCAGGACGCGCGCCGCCGCCTCATCGTCACCGACGGCGTCTTCTCGATGGACGGCTACGTCGCCCCGTTGCGCGAGATCTGCGATCTGGCCGACCGCTACGACGCGATGGTCATGGTCGACGACTCGCACGCCGTCGGCTTCGTCGGCCCCGGCGGCCGCGGCACCCCCGAGCTGCACGGGGTGATGGACCGCGTCGACATCATCACCGGCACCCTCGGCAAGGCCCTCGGCGGCGCCTCCGGCGGCTACGTCGCCGCCCGCGCCGAGATCGTCGAGCTGCTGCGCCAGCGCTCCCGCCCGTACCTCTTCTCCAACTCCCTCGCCCCGGTGATCGCCGCCGCCTCCCTCAAGGTCCTCGACCTGCTGGAGTCGGCCGGTGACCTGCGGGACAAGCTCGCCGCCAATACCAAGCTGTTCCGTACGAAAATGACCGACGCGGGCTTCGAGATCCTGCCCGGCGACCACGCGATCGCACCCGTCATGATCGGCGACGCCGCGGCGGCGGGCCGGATGGCCGAGCTGCTGCTGGAGCGCGGCGTGTACGTCATCGGCTTCTCCTACCCGGTCGTCCCCATGGGCCAGGCCCGGATCCGCGTCCAGCTTTCCGCGGCCCACTCCACCGAGGACGTCGAGCACGCCGTCGCCGCCTTCGCCGACGCACGCCGGGCGCTCGACGGCGGACGCGACGCGTCGGCGCCGACTGGCAAAATGGCCGGGTGATAGACCCCCGTCGGCTTCGCGTCCTGCGGGCCGTGGCGGACCACCGTACGGTGACCGCCGCGGCCTCCGCGCTGTACCTCACCCCTTCCGCCGTCTCCCAGCAGCTCAACGCGCTGGAGAAGGAGACCGGCCATGTCCTGCTGATCCGCAGCGGCAAGGGGGTGACCCTGACAGCCGCGGGGGAGATCCTCCTCGCCCACACGCACGCCATGCTCGCCCAGCTTGAGCGGGCCGAGGCGGAGCTCGCCGCGTACGCGGGCGGAGCCGCCGGGGAGGTCAGCGTCGCCGCGTTCGCCACCGGCATCGCCGAGGTCGTCGCACCGGCCCTGGGACGGCTGTCCGAGAACCACCCCGGCATCCGGGTACGCGTCCGAGACGCCGAAGGCGACGAGAGCCTGCCGCTCGTCCTGGACGGTGAGGCCGACCTCGCGGTCGCCGTCGAGTACCGGGGTGCGCCGGGTGCCGACGACCGGCGGCTTTCCCGGGTGCCGCTGTACGCGGAGCCGTTCGACGCCGTACTGCGCGCCGACCACCCGCTGGCAGGCCACGAACGGGTCGAACTCGCGGGGCTCGACGACAGCGACTGGATCGGCCCCTATCCGGGCAACCCGTGCCACGACATGGTGCTCCTCGCCTGCGAGCTGGCCGGTTTCCAGCCCCGGCTCGTGCATCTGTCGGACGACTTCCGTGCCGTCGTCGCACTGGCGGGCGCCGGTGCGGGCGTCGCGCTCGTGCCGCGCTCCGCGCTGCGCGGGATGGAGCTGCGGGACACCGTGGTCCGGCCCGTCTCAGGCCCGGCGGCGACCCGCCGCGTCTTCGCCGCGGTGCGCCGCGGCGCGGAGACCCACCCCCTGATCCGGCCGGTCCTCGACGCGCTCGCTCACACGGCGGCGGGCCTGTCCACGGACTGACGGCTGTCCCGACGGGTCCCGGCCCTGGCCCCGGCCCCGGCCCCGGCCTGGGCCTGGGCCCGCGTGTACGCACCTCCTCGGCACCGGCACCCTCGGCACCGGCACCCTCGACCGGGACCTGCTCGCCCGCGCCTTGGCTGTCACTCACGCCCCGGCAGCGGCAGCTCCGGATGCTGACGCAGTGCGTCCAACACGGCGCGCACCGCCGCGCGAGGTGGTGCGCCGCGGCGGATCGCCACACTGATCGTGCGTGTCACAGGAGTCGCGAGTTCCCTGGTAGCGACGCGATAGCGGGGGTCGACCGCCAAGCCGGGCAGCAGCGCGATCGACAGTCCGGCCTCGACGTGCTGCAGGGCCATCATGTAGTTGCTGAACCGGCACACCACCCGCGGCTCGAACCTCGCTTGACGGCACAGCCGCAGCGCGAGATTCGCCATGTACGACTGTGGCATGTCGAACGCCCACGGCTCGTCCGCGTAGGCCGCGAGGTCCACGGCGCCGCGCCCGGCCGCGGGATGCTCGGGCGGGACCACCAGCAAGATCGGGTCCGTGGCCAGCGGTACGAGGTCGAGGTCCGGCCCCAACGGCAGCTCGTCGAAGTCCGTCGTGGTGACGATGATGTCCGCGTCGCCACCCCGCAGCGCGGGCATGCTCTCGTGCGGCTCAAGCTGCAGCAGCTCGACGTCCAGGTGCGGATGCTCCCGCGCCAGCCGGGTCACCGCCGGTACGGCCATGGTGTGGATCGCGCTCTGGAAGGCCCCCAGCCGCACCAGTCCGACCGGTTCTTCGCCGAACCCGCGCAGCTCCGCCTCGACGCTGTCCATGTGATCGAGGATCGCCCGCGCCCGCCGCGCGAGGATCAGCCCGGCCGAGGTCAGCCGCACGCGGCGTCCCGTGCGTTCAAGGAGCTGTGTGCGCGTCTCGGCCTCGAGCGCGGCGAGCTGCTGAGACACGCTTGACGGGCTCAGGTTGGCGGCTTGGGCGACCGCCCGGACGGTGCCCAGCGTGTCCAGCTGGCTCAGCAGCCGCAGCCTCCAGGGGTTCATCACGCCCCCATTGTTGTGCGGTTTTGCCGAACAGGAAAGCCGGAATTGTGAGATGGACGTGCCGCTCGAACCCGGCCTACCGTCGGGACATGGCTGCTACGACCACCGCCCCGCTGTCCACCGAAGCCTTCTGGGCCGATGCCGAGAGGCACCTCGTCCGCTACGGCGGTGAGTTCACCCGCGAGATCATCGACCGCGCCGCCGGCAGTTTCCTGTTCACGGCGGAGGGCCGGAAGATCCTCGACTTCACCTCCGGCCAGATGAGCGCGATCCTGGGCCACTCGCACCCGGAGATCGTCGCGACCGTCCAGCGGCAGGTCGCGACCCTCGACCACCTCTTCAGCGGCATGCTCAGCCGCCCGGTGGTCGACCTCGCCCGGCGCCTGGCCGACACCTTGCCCGCGCCGCTGGAGAAGGCGCTGCTGCTGACGACCGGCGCCGAGTCGAACGAAGCCGCCATCCGGATGGCCAAGCTCGTCACCGGCAAGCACGAGATCGTCTCGTTCGCGCGGTCCTGGCACGGCATGACGCAAGCCGCCGCGTCCGCCACCTACAGCGCGGGTCGCAAGGGCTACGGCCCGACCGCGCCCGGAAACTTCGCCATCCCCGTGCCGAACGCGTACCGGCCCGACTTCACCACGGCCGACGGCTCGCTGGACTGGCGCCGCCAACTGGACTTCGCCTTCGACCTGATCGACGCCCAGTCGACCGGCAGCCTGGCCGCGTGCCTCGTCGAACCGATACTCAGCTCAGGCGGAATCATCGAACCGCCGCCCGGGTACTTCGCGGCCCTACAGGCCAAATGTCGGGAACGCGGCATGCTGCTGATCCTCGACGAGGCCCAGACCGGCCTCTGCCGCACCGGGTCCTGGTACGCGTTCGAGCGCGACGGCGTCGTCCCCGACATCCTCACCCTGTCCAAGACACTCGGTGCGGGACTCCCCCTCGCGGCGGTGATCACCAGCGCCGAGATCGAGCAGGAGGCACACGAGCGCGGGTTCCTGTTCTTCACCACGCACGTCGCCGACCCGCTGGTGGCCGCGGTCGGCAACACCGTCCTCGACGTCCTGATCAGCGACAAGCTCGACGAACGCGCGCGGTCGCTCGGCACGTTCCTCCGCGAAGGTCTGACGGACATCGCCAGCCGCCACGCGGTCGTCGGAGACATCCGCGGCCGGGGCCTGCTGGCCGGGCTCGAACTCGTCGTCGACCGCGAGACGAAGCGCAGCTCGAACGAGCTGGGCGCGCGGGTCACCCGGCGCTGCCTTGAACTCGGCCTGCACATGAACATCGTCCAGCTCCCCGGCATGGGCGGAGTCCTGAGGATGGCACCGCCGCTGACCGCCACCGAGGACGAGCTCTCGCTCGGCCTGACGATTCTGGACGAGGCGATCGGCGACGCCTGCGCCGCACTCTGACGACGCCGGGAATCTGGCGGCCACCGCGGTCTTCCCCGCGAGAACCGATACCGACCTGATGCGAAGGAGCGATCAGCGTTCCCTCGCGATGGGAACGAACTTTGAGGGCCCAGGAGATATCGCCTCTCAGCTGCCCTTCACTCCTCAGGAATGCCTTTTCGCTACACACCGGCGACCGTTCAGACCCGTCGGCTGATCGGCGGGAAGCGGACGGGCAGGCCGGCCAGAGCCCGGTGGAAGGGGCCCTGCCGCCATTCCAGCTTCTCGACCGGGATTTCCAGTTCGATGTTGGGTAGCCGGTCGAGGAGCTTCTCCAGGGCGACCGCGGCGATCACCCGGGCGGGGCCCTTCGCCGGACAGGTGTGCGGGCCCGCGCTCCACGCGAGGTGCGCGCGGTTTCCGGCCCGGCGTTCGCCGCGGAGGCCGGGGTCGGTGTTCGCGGCGGCCAGGCTGATGAGGATGGGCTCGCCCTGGCACACGAGGGTTCCGTCGAGCTCCTGGTCGTGGATCGGATAGTGGACGGCGTAGTTCGCCAGCGGCGGGTCGGTCCACAGCACCTCGTCGATGGCGTCCTCGACGGGCGTGGTGCCGCGTGCGAGATCACCGGCGAACCGGTCGTCGGACAGCAGCAGCCGCAACCCGTTGCAGATCAGGCTCTGCTGGGGCTCGGTGCCCGCGCCCATGAGCACCACCAGCTGGTGCGTCATCTCCTCATCGGTCAGCCCGGCGGGGTGGGCCATCAGCCAGGACGTCACGTCCCGCCCCGGCTCCGCCCGCTTGAGCGCCACCAGCTCGGCGAGGCCCTCGGCCAACACCGCGTTCGCCTTCTCGGAGCCGGAGTCGGCGTCGAAGATCCCGGACATGCCCTCGACCAGCTTGTCCCCGGTGGCGGGCGGGCAGCCGAAGAGCTGGTTGAAGACCAGCAGGGGCAGGACGGCACCGTACTCGTGGAGAAGATCCGCCCGCCCCTTGGGGCCGATCCGGTCGATGAGGGTGTCGGCGCTGTGCTCCACGTGGCGCCTGAGCGCGTCGGGGTCCACACGGCCCAGGCTGTCGGTGATGGCGCCGCGCAGTCGGCTGTGCTGGTCACCGTCGGTCCACAGGGCGTTCGGCCGGTACGTCATCATCGGCACGACCGGGCTGTCCGCCGGCACCGTCCCGTCGGCGAGAGCCCGCCATCGGCGCGGGTCCTTGGAGAAGCGCTCCGGACTGCGCAGTACCTCCAGAGCGGTGTCGTAGCCGATGACCAGAGAAGCGCGCACGCCGGGCGCTATCTCCACGGGCGCGACGGAGCCGTGGGCGCGCAGTCGGGCGTACGACGCCATGGGGTCGGCGGCGAACTCCGGGCCGTACAGCCGCTCCACCGTACGTGCGCCGGCGTGTGCCGGGCAGCCGAGAGCAGGGGCTGGGTCGTGTGCGGGCCGGGGTGTCGTCATCCTTGCTCCTGAGGGGTGCGGGTCTGGAGGTACTCGATGAGGGAGATCAGCGCTCCGGCACCGGACGTGGCTTCCCGCGCGTCGCAGGTGACCAGGGGGGTTTCCGGGAGAAGGTCGAGAGCCTCGCGGATCTCCGCCTCGGGGAACACCGGCGCGCCGTCGAACTGGTTGACGGCGACCGCGTACGGCATGCCGTGCTCTTCCAGCAGGCCCATGACGTCGAAGGACTGGTCGAGCCTTCGGGTGTCCGTCAGCACCAGTGCGCCGAGCGCGCCGTTCACCATGTCCTTCCACAGCTGGGTGAAGCGCTTCTGCCCGGGGGCGCCGAAGAGATACAGCACCAGGGACTCGTTGAGCGTGAGGCGGCCGAAGTCCATGGCCACGGTCGTCGTGGTCTTGTCGGGGACGCCCGCGAGGTCGTCGACGAGTTCGCCGGCCTGCGTCATGGTCTCTTCGGTGCGCAGCGGCCGGATCTCGGAGAGGGTGCCGACGAACGTGGTCTTGCCGACGGCGAAGTGGCCGACGACGAGGATCTTGAGCGCGGTCGTGACCGTGTCCGGGACGTACACCGGGTCGACCGGGTCAGAAGCGGGAGCGGAGACCATCCAGCACCTCCTGCAGGAGTCGGGCGTCGGGCAGTTGTGCCTTGGGGACGGGGGGCCGGACGTGGACATGGCCGCTGTCGACGAGGTCGCTGAGCAGGACCTTGGTGACGCTTATCGGCAGAGCGAGATGTCCGGCCACTTCGGCGGCCGACAGCGCCCCTGGCCGGCACAGTTGGATCACACGCCGCTTCTCCGGGCTCAGCCCGTTCAGGGGACGGTCGTGCACTGCCGTGACCAGCGCTACGAGGTCCAGGGTGTTGCGCGTCGGATGGGCGCGGCCCTCCGTGACGACGTACGGCCGTACGAGTCCGGTGTCCTGCCAGGGGCGCGGCGGGGTCATGCCGTACCGGAGTCGTCCGGCCTGCCGGGTACGGAATGCTGCCGGGGCAAGCTGGTCAGCTCCTTGCCCAGCCGGTCGACCAACTTGTGCATGCTGTAGGTGACGGCTTCCATGTCGACGTCCTGGCCGGCCGAGACAGCCAGATACGCGCCCGCGCCGGCGGCCACCAGGAAGACGTACCCGTCGGCGAACTCGACCAGGGTCTGCTGCCACGGAGAGGCCTCCCGCCCGCAGAACTCGGCGGTACTGCGACTGATGGACTGCAGTCCGGACAAGGCCGCGGCCTGCCGCTCGGCCTCGTCGCGCTGGATGCCCTGGGAGTGGGCGCGGAGCATGCCGTCCGCGGAGAGCAGGATCGCGTGGCGGGCTTCCGGGACCTTCAGGACCTCGTCGAGCATCCATCCGAGTTCGTTGGTCATCTGGCCGCTCATTCCTGGGGGGCTCCTTCGGTGTCGGGGGAGGAGTCGCGGCCGGAGCGGGTGCCGCGGGCGAACGCGCCCATACGGGAGGCGGTCTCGGCGGCGGGGCGGACCAGCGCGGGATCGGAGGCCGGGGCCTCGGGGCCGCCGTCGGCTTCCTGGTACTGCCGCGTGCATCGGCGGCGCTTGGGCAGACCACCCGCGGTGGACGACGGCGTTGCCTCCGCTTCGGACGCGCCGGGGGAGACCGGCTCCGGGTCGGGCGGAGTCTCGGCCCGCAGTGTGGGGATGGGCGGGCCCATGAAACGCACCCGGTTGAGGAGCGTGTTGGGGAGAAAGAGCACGGCCCGCACACCGCTGTACGGGGACTGCGTGTCGACCGAGACGCTGAATCCGTACCGGGCGGCGAGCGCGCCGATGACGGCGAAGCCGAACTGCGGCGGGTCGCCGAGCTTGTTGATGTCGACGTCCACCAGGCCGGACAGACGACGACCGGCCTCCTCGGTTTCGCGTGCGTCCATGCCGATGCCGGCGTCGTCGACGACGATGCTGACTCCGTGGTGGGCGGGTTGGATGCCGACTTCGACGGTGGCGTCGGGCCGGGAGTGCCGCGCTGCGTTGTCCAGCAGCTCGGCGACCGCGAGGACGACCGGCTCGACGGCTCGGCTCACGACGTCCATGTCGACGTGCGAGTGCACCGTGACGCGCCGGTAGTCCCGAATCCTCGATGTCGCACCGCGGACGACGTCGAGCAGCGGTGACGCGGCCCGCTGCCGTCCGGGCCACGAGCCGCAGAGCACGGCGATGGCTTGCGCCCTCCGGCCGAACTGCGCATTGGCGTGGTCGATCTCCAGGAGGTCCCGGAGCACATCGGGGTTGTCGTGCCGGTCCTGCATGTCGGAGATCGACAGCTGCTGCTCGTTCGCCGACGCCTGCAGGGCGTGCATCGCCGCCTTCAGTGTCGCCTTCGCCGACCTGTCCGCCCGGGACCGTGTGGCCTCGGCGGCTCCGGTGAACTGCTCTACGACCTGCTGCAGGTTCCTTCCGTACGTCGTGCCGGCGAGATCCGTATCGAGAGGCCCCGGCACGGGTGCGCTGCCGTGGGCCGCCTCGACCAGCGCGGGAAGCCGAACCTCGGAGAGGTGCCGGACCTCCTCCTCCCGGGCGAGCAAGCCGGCTTCGTGGATCGTCAGTCGACGGCGCAGGGCGGTGGTGATCCGGTACTGGCGTACCAGCAGCGACACTCCAGCGAGCGTGACCATGGCGAGGCACCAGAACACCGCCTCCGGTATGTGTTGTGTCATCAGGTCCTCATGAAGGGGGAGTACGACAGGCGCGCAGGCAGCGGGACATACGGGAACCGGCTCTGAGGACCCATCGGATTTCGATCGGCCGGGCCGGACGCGGCACCGTGGCGGTGGGTGGTGCCAGGGAACACCCGGGTCCCTCCGGTGGCCCGCTCCCTCAGGTGAGGGCGTTGCCGGCCCTTGGCATTGGCACGCTCGATCGCGTATTGCCAGTAGGTGTTCGACAATGTCGACCGGTGAACGGTAGTTTTGCCCCGGGTTAGCGCGACGTCAAGGGTTGTGTCGCTGAAATCCGTACGCAGACACGACGGTGACCATCGCCGACGGGTCGACGGCCTGGCCCCTCCCTCATGCGTCGCGACGCGGCTGGAGATTGCGCGGGGGATCGGACATGCGCTGGATGACCGGGAGTTGACCCTGGGCGGCGGCGGTGCCGCGGCCTCCGTGTTCGATCGCATCGCCGAGGTCGTGGGCGGCCTCGGCCTGGTGGGCTCCGTCGAACGGCTGTCCGTCGACAGCGCACGTCACGAGTGCGCCATCGCGTTCCGTGGAGTCGCCCGCAGCCTGTCACGGGATCTCGGCGCACCGCGTAAACGCGAGTCTGCGCGCTGACGGCTGACCCCCTTCGGGGCCTCTCGACGTCAGTGAGGGTTCATCAACTTGCCATGTAATGAAGGCCATTCCACCAAGATTGGCCGCTCGCCGAACCACTGTGTGGCAAGTCCTTGACGGGGCCAGGGTCGGTGGGTTTTGCTTCCCATGGTCATTCGGTAATGCCGAACGACGTTCGGGGCGCGCGAGTGGTCCGACTCACGCTCAAGGCTGCGATCACGGGGGAGCGAGGGAGCGCCTGCCATGCGTATGACTGCGAAGAAACCCGTCAACTTACCCAAGTCCCGTACCGTCGCCGGGCGACCGGTGTGCATCCCCTCCGTCAGCCTCCCTGGTGGCACAGCCCTGTTGGGCTTGGTCAAAGAGATCCTCGTGACGACGGGTAAGACCCTGGTGTCCGTGGTCGGGGGCACCTCCGCCTACCGCGCCTACCGCGCCCACCGCGCCTTCCACGACGCGGCGCGTTCCGGCGCCGACTTCTGTACGGCCGGACGCGCCGCGGCCGACGCGGCCGAGGCCCGTATGCGGGCCATCGTCCCGATGCGGGCCATAAAGGGCCGGGCGTCGCATCTGGGTCGCGCAGCATCGGTCACCAGGACCCGGGTGCCACTTCGACCGCCACGTGCCCTTAGCTTCCTGAAATTTCCGCAAACTTCCCACATTCTCTGAACGAGTGATTGGATCACTGTGGCTGTCCATTCCATCGACCATGTCGAGTTCTTCGTGGGGGATGTCAACCAGGCGTCGCACTACTACTGCGGTACCTACGGGTTCCGGGTGGTGGCCGAGGCAGGGCCGCTCACCGGGCTGGCAGGCGCCCGCTCCCTGGTGCTGGCGCACGGCGGCGTCCGCCTGGTGCTGACCTCCGCCCTGCACGCCGACCACGCGGCCTCGCGATTTGTGCGCAGGCACGGCGACGGGGTGCGCGATGTGGCCCTCCGGTCGGACGATGCGGTCGGCGACTTCGAACGGGCGCTGGCCGCCGGCGCCGAGGCCGTCGCGGAACCGGAAACCTTCGAGGACGCCGCCGGCCGGGTCACGCGCGCCACCATCGCCCAGACCAACGACCTGGTCCACACCCTCGTACAGCGTGATGGTCCGTCAGGTCCCTTCCTGCCCACGAGATACCGGCCCGTTGACGGCGTTGCCTCATCCGGGCCCGAACTGCTGCGCTCGGTCGACCACCTCGCCCTGTGCCTGCGCGCCGGTTCGCTGGAGACCATGGTCGACTTCTACCAGCGGGCGTTGGGTCTGCGGCACACCTACGACGAGTACATAGTCGTCGGCGGTCAGGCGATGGCCTCGAAGGTCGTACAGGACGAGACCAGGGGCGTCACGTTCACCATGGTGGAACCGGACCCCGTCGGCGACCGTGGGCAGCTCAACGACTTCCTCGACGGCTTCGACGGCCCCGGCGTGCAGCATGTCGCGTACGGCACCGACGACATCGTCCGGGCGGCCCGTGAACTGCGTGCATCCGGAGTGGAGTTGCTGTCGACCCCGGCCGGCTACTACGCCGCACTGGCCGAGCGGGGCATCGAGGTCGACATCGACACAGCGGTGCTGCAGGACCTGGGGCTGCTGGCCGACCGGGATGAGTGGGGCCAGCTGGTGCAGGTGTTCACCCGCTCTCCCTACGCCCGCCGGACGGTGTTCTTCGAGCTGATCCAGCGACTTGAGGCACGTACCTTCGGCAGCGGCAACATCAAGGCCCTCTACGAGGCCGTGGAGCGCGAGCGCGCCGAAGGCCCGAACGCCGCTGTACCGGCCGGTGCCGTGGTGAGGGCCGGCGCATGACCGCGAGGGTCGACCGGGCCGACTGCCTGGAGCCGGAGGTGCCGCTGTCCCCGCGGGAGTACGCGGCGGCGGCCCAGGCCAAGCTGGAACGGTCCGTATGGGACTACATCGCCGGCGGCAGCGGCGACGAGGTCACCCTGCGCGAGGACCGCGTGGCGTACGACCGCTACCGGCTGCGTCCTCGGGCCTTCGTCGACGTGTCGCACTGCGAGCTGAGCACCACACTGCTCGGCAGGCACGTGTCGTTCCCTGCCGGTATCGCGCCCATGGCCTTCCACCGGCTGGTCCACGCGGACGGCGAGACCGCGACCGTCCGTGCGGCCGGTGCGGTGGGCGCGCTCACCATCACCAGCACTTTCGCCAGCAAGACGCTGGAGGAGACCGCCCGCGCCGCGACCGGCCCGCTGTGGCTCCAGGTTTATGTGTTCCGCGAGCGGAAGGTCACCGAGTCCCTGGTACGTCGGGCCGAGGCCGCCGGCTACCAGGCTCTGGTGATCACCGTCGACACCCCGCGGATGGCCCGCCGGGAGCGCGATCTGCGCAACGGCTTCAGCCTGCCGTCGTACGTCCGGCCGGCCCATCTCGACGAGGGCCAGCGGGCCGGACTGCACCACGGCCGTTCCGGCAGCTCGACCCTGGCCGATCACGCTGAGCGGCACCATGACGCCGCGTTCACCTGGGAGGACCTGGCCTGGTTGCGCTCGCTGACCAGCCTGCCTCTGGTACTCAAGGGCGTACTCACCGCGCAGGACGCCCGGCGGGCGGCCGAGTTCGGGATCGAGGGGCTGATCGTGTCCACCCACGGCGGCCGCCAACTCGACGGCGCCATACCGGCGCTGGACGCGCTTCCCGAAGTCGTCGAGGCCGTGCCGGACCGGTGCGAGGTCCTCGTCGACGGTGGCATCCGCCGCGGTACGGACGTCCTGAAGGCACTGGCGCTGGGCGCCCGCGCGGTGCTCGTCGGCCGCCCCGTCCTCTGGGGTCTCGCCGTCGACGGCGCCGACGGCGTCGAACGGGTCCTTGCCACGCTCCGCGCGGAGCTGGAAGAGGCGATGGCGCTGAGCGGCCGACCCGGCCTCGACACGATCACCCGGGAACTCCTCCACCGTTCGGCCGACTTCCCCTACCACCCCACTTCGCACGACAAGGAAATGGCATGACGACGAACGACGCACGCTTCGCGCTGACCGCTGCCGAGCGAGACCTCCTGCCGTCCGACGAAGAGGTGCGGTCCTACCAGGAGCACGGCTGGTATCTGTCGAAGAAGCTGCTGACCGACGAGGAGGTCGACCTGCTCAACTCCGCGGCCGACCGCTTCCACGCCGGCCACCGGGACCGCACCCTGCCGACGCGGCCGCCGCGCCTGGCGTACTGGGAGCCCTCGCAGGGCGATGTGCACCGGCACAACGACTACATCTTCTACGAGGACGACACCATCCGCAGCATCCTGTCCAAGCCGCTCATAGCGGCGGTCGCGGCCCGTATCGCGGAGACCAGCCAGATACGGCTCTGGAACAGCACCCTCATCCACAAGCCGCCACGCGCGGACGACGCCCGCAACATCGTGCCCTGGCACTTCGACCGCCACTACTGGCAGACCTGCTCCTCCGACGAGATGCTCACCGCCTTCATCCCCTTCCACGACTGCGACGAGGAGATGGGGACGATCACGATGATCGACGGCAGCCACCGCTGGAAGGAGACCGGCGGCGACGACTCCACCAGCCGCCACTTCGCCGACCGCGACCGGTCCGAGCTGGAGGAGATGCTCGCGGAGAACGCCGCCTTCAACAACGTGGAGGTCCGCAAGGTCCCGGTGAACATCCCCAAGGGGCACATCAGCTTCCACCACTGCCGCACCTACCACGGCAGCGGATACAACGTCAGCGACCGGCCCCGCCGCGCCATATCCCTGCACCTCCAGGACCGGACCAACCAGTGGCGGCCCTACGAGCTGTCCTCCGGCGACAACGTCATCTACAACAACGACGTCCTCGTCCGCGCGGACGAGCACGGCAACCCCGACTACACCGACGCGGACTTCTGCCCCGTCCTGTGGGAGGCCCCCCGGTGAGCCACGGTTCCCCCACCACCGTGCTGTCGTCCGGTGAACTGCACGACTCGCTCGGCGACCCGCTCATGGAGGTGATGAACTTCCTCAACGAAGTCACCTCCCGCTACCCGGAAGCGATCTCCTTCGGCCCCGGTCGCCCGTATGAGGGGCTGTTCGAGGTCGAGCGGATCGGCTTCTACCTCGACGCCTACAAGCGGCATCTCTCCGAGGAACTGGGCCGCACCCCCGACGAGGTCCGCACCCTGCTCTTCCAGTACGGGCGGACCAACGGCCAGATCCATGAACTGGTGGCCCGCGCCCTGCGCAACGACGAGGGCATCGAGGCAGACCCCGAGTCCCTCGTCGTCACCGTGGGCTGCCAGGAGGGCATGCTCATCACCCTCCGCGCGCTGTTCCGCAACCCCTCGGACGTCCTGCTGGTCTCCTCTCCCTGCTATGTCGGGATCACCGGATCGGCCCGGCTGCTGGACATCGCGACCGTGCATGTGCCGGAGGGCGAGCACGGCATCGACCCGGAGGTGCTGCGGCGGACGGTCGCCGACCTGCGCGCGGCGGGCAAGCGGCCGCGTGCGCTCTACCTGGTGCCGGACTTCTCCAACCCGACCGGCACCTGCCTGCCCCTCCCCGCGCGCCACCGTCTGCTCGAACTGGCCGAGGAGGAGGACCTGCTCCTCCTGGAGGACAATCCGTACGGTTTCTTCACGCGCACCGGCACCGGCCTGCCCACGCTCAAGGCGCTGGACAGCCGACGGCGAGTGATCTACCTCGGGTCCTTCGCCAAGACCTGCTTCCCCGGCGCCCGGGTCGGCTACGTCGTCGCCGACCAGCATGTCCAGGCGCCGGACGGCAGCCGCACACTCCTGGCGGACGAACTGTCCAAGATCAAGGGCATGGTGACAGTCAACACGCCGGCCCTGAGCCAGGCGGTCATCGGAGGCATGCTCCTCAGCCACGACTTCCGCCTGCGGGAGGCGAACAAGCCCGCCGCCGACTTCTACCAGGAGAACCTGACGGTCCTGCTCGACTGTCTCGACCGGCTGCTGCCCCCGGAACGGCGCGAGGCGGCGGGGATCCACTGGAACGCGCCCGAGGGCGGATTCTTCCTCACCCTGACCCTCCCCGTTCCGGCGGACAACGCGCTGCTCGAAGAGTCCGCCCGCGAGCACGGAGTGATCTGGACGCCCATGAGCTACTTCTATCCGGATCCGGACAGCGGCGGCCGCTGCCAGATGCGGCTGTCCCTGAGCTATCTGACTACCTCCCAAGTCACCGAAGGGGCCCAGCGGTTGGTGGCTCTGCTGGAAAGGAGCTGCCGGTGAACGCCGTCCTCTACGTGGTGACGGTGCTGATCTGGGGCTCCACCTGGCTGGCCATCAAGGGTCAGCTCGGGGATGTGCACCCCACGGCGTCGGTCGCGTACCGGTTCGCCCTGGCGGCCGTGATCCTGCTGGCGTGGGCGCGGCTGCGCGGGCTGCCGCTGCGCTACCCGCTGCGGGTGCACGGGCAGTTCGTCCTCATGGGCGGGCTGATGTTCTCCACCAACTTCGTCTGCTTCTACTTCGCCGAACAGCATCTGACCACCGGCCTCGTCTCGATCATCTTCGCGATGTCGCTGGTGGTGAACATGGCCTTCGCCCGCTTCTTCTTCCGGCGTGCGATCACCGCGAAGATGCTGATCGGCGGAGGGATCGGGCTGCTGGGAATCGCCACGGTGTTCTGGCCGGAGTTCCAGAACTTCGGCCTCTCCTCCGGATCGGGGCAGGGCATCCTCCTCTCCGCCCTCGGCACGCTGGTGTTCTGCCTGGGCAACGTCGTCTCCGGCAAGACCCAGGCCGCGGGCATTCCGGTGATCCAGGGCACCGGGTACGCCATGGGGTACGGGGCGTTGCTGATGGCCCCGTTCGCCGCGTCCCTCGGCGACGGCGCCATGTTCGACCCCACGTTCCTGTATACCGGCTCGCTCGTCTACCTGGCCGTTTTCGGCTCGGTGATCGGATTCGGCGCCTATCTCACGCTGCTCGGCCGGATCGGCGGCGAGCGCGCGGCCTACGCGATGGTGCTCTTCCCGATCGTGGCGCTGCTGCTGTCCACGGTGTTCGAAGAATTCCACTGGACGGCGCGGGACCTGGCGGGCGTCTTCCTGATCCTGGCCGGCAACGCCGTGATGCTGATCAACCCGGCGCTGATCAGGCGCCTGACCGGCAACCGGTTCCCTGCGGAGCCGGCGGCACCAGCGGAGCCGGCGGCGCGGAGCGCGGCCGACCGGTAGCCCGTTCCCCGCTCCGTCCGGGCCCGTCCACCTCACGCATGGGCCGGGACGGTTGCGCTGTCCATCTCACCACGGTCGAGGAGCGAACCCTTGCATACCGCTGCAGTCGTCGGCACTGGACTCATCGGCACATCGATCGCCCTGGCACTGACCGGCCGGGGAGTGACCACCCACTTGATCGACCGCGACCCCCGCAGTGTGCGGATCGCCGTCGCGCGTGGCGCGGGGACGCCCGAGCCACCGTCGGCACCCGTGGACATCGCGGTCGTCTGCGTCCCGCCGTCGGATGTCGCCAGGACCATCGCGGACCACCAGAAGGCCGAACTGGCCAAGGTCTACACGGACGTGGCGAGCGTCAAAGCGCTGCCGCACGCCGAATGCCTGGCCCTCGGATGCGACACCACCGCCCTGGTGGGCGGCCATCCGCTGGCCGGACGGGAACGCTCCGGCCCGCTGTCGGCCCGCGCCGATCTCTTCCACTACCGCCACTGGGTGCTCACCCCGACCCCGGAGACCAGGGAGACCGCCCTCAACCGCGCTCTGGAGCTGGTCTCGCTGTGCGGCGCCGTTCCGGTCCTGCTCGACCCGCCGGACCACGACCGGGCGATGGCGCTCATCTCCCATCTGCCCCACCTGATGGCGAGCCTTACCGCGGCCCGGCTCCTGGACGGGGAGGACTACGTGGTGCGGCTGGCCGGCCGCGGCATGCGGGACGTCACACGGATCGCGGCCGGCGACGCCAGGCTGTGGACCGACATCCTCGCCGCCAACGCCGCCGCCGTCAGCGTGCTGCTCGCGGAGCTCACCGCGGACCTGCGAAGAACGGCCGAGGCGCTGGACCGGCTGACCGACGGGGGGCCGGGGCAGCAGGACGCGGCCCTCGCGGACCTGACCGACATACTGCGGCGCGGCAGCGAGGGCCGGGCCCGCATCGCGACCACCCTCGGTGGCGGAAGGACGGGCCCGCCCATCTCGCTCTCGGTCTCCCTCGGTGACCAGAACCGACGGCTGGAGCGGCTGCTCGACGATGTGAGCGAGGCGCGGGTGGACCTGGAGGACATGCTGCTCGCGGATGTGGCGGCGTCGCCGTTCGGATCGGTCGAGCTCCTGGTCGCCCCGGACGCGGTGCGCCCCCTCACCGACGCTCTGCGCGACCGAGGCTGGGCGGTCCGCTAGGGCCTGTCTGACCATTCCCGTCGTCTGCGTACATCCACCCAGCCATAACGGGGATTAGTGCCTTCTTGTCCACGAACTCCGACGAATCCACGACTCCGACGCATCCATGAATTCTGACCTGGTCACGCATGCCCGTCGCGAGGTACTGGGCGACGCCCGAGGGAGTACTGGCGGGCGCGGACGCCGTGTCGGAGGACTTCGACGAGCTGCTCACGCGCTACGCGTGGGGCGAGGCCTGGGCCAGGCCGGGGCTCGACCGGCGCACCCGCAGCTGTGTCACCCTCACCGCGCTGGTTGCGGGCGGCCACCTCGATGACCTGGCGGCTCAGACCCGCGCCGCCCTGCGCGGTGCCAGGGGCGCGGGTAGGGGATGGGGTAGGGGTAGGGGTATGGAGCTGACGAAGAAGTCTCATGCCTGTGTCCGTCTGGAGAAGGACGGGCGGACGCTCGTCATCGACCCCGGTGTCTTCAGTGAGGAGGATGCCGCGGTCGGTGCTGACGCGATCCTGGTCACCCACGAGCACCCGGACCATTTCGCCGAGGACCGTTTGCGGGCCGGTCTCGAGGCGAATCCGGCCGCCGAGATCTGGACCCTCGAGTCCGTCGCGCGGCAGCTCTCGGCGGCGTTCCCGGGCCGGGTGCACACGGTGGGGCACGGTGACACCTTCAGCGCCGCCGGGTTCGACGTCCAGGTGCATGGCGAGCTGCACGCGGTGATCCACCCGGACCTGCCCCGGATCACGAACATCGGCTTCCTGGTCGACGGGTCCGTCTTCCACCCCGGCGACGCGCTCACCGTGCCCGACCACCCGATCGACACACTGCTGGTCCCCGTGATGGCGCCCTGGAACAAGGTCGCCGAGGTCATCGAGTACGTACGCGAGGTCAAGCCGCAGCGTGCCATCGACATCCACGACGCACTCCTGACCGACCTCGCCCGCCCCATCTACGACACCCACATCGGCAACCTCGGCGGCGCGGACCACATCCGGCTGGCGGCCGATGACTCCACTCGTGTGTAGGCCTGTACGGGCCTATGCAGGCGCTGTGTCCTGGTCGGCTGCCCGTTGTCAGACCCGCCCGGTAGGTTGTGAGACATGCGCATCGCCACCTGGAACGTGAACTCGATCACCGCCCGACTGCCCCGCCTGCTGGCCTGGCTGGAGAACACCGGCACGGACGTGCTGTGCATCCAGGAGACCAAGTGCACCGCCGAGCAGTTCCCGGCCGACGAGCTGCGCGAGCTCGGCTATGAATCGGCGGTCAACGCCACCGGGCGGTGGAACGGCGTGGCGCTGGTCTCCCGCGTCGGTCTGGAAGACGTGGTCAGCGGCCTGCCCGAGGGCCCTGAGTACGAGGGCGCGGTGGAGCCTCGCGCCATCTCGGCCACCTGCGGCGGCGTCAGGGTCTGGTCGGTCTACGTACCCAATGGCCGGGAACCGGCGCACGCCCATTACGCCTACAAGCTGGAGTGGTTCAAGGCCCTGCGGGCGGCCGTCGCCGATGACGCGGCGGGTGCCCAGCCGTTCGCGGTGCTCGGGGACTTCAACGTGGCGCCTACGGACACCGATGTGTGGGACATCAGCCTGTTCGCCGACTCCACCCATGTCACCCCCGCCGAGCGCGCCGCTCTGGTGGCGCTTGAGGAAGCGGGCCTGTCCGAGGTGATGCCGCGCGCCCTCAAGTACGACGTGCCGTTCACCTTCTGGGACTACCGCAACCTCGGCTTCCCCAAGAACCGCGGCATGCGCATCGACCTGGTCTACGGCAACACCCCCTTCACCAAGTCCGTGCGGGACGCGTACGTGGACCGCGAGGCGCGCAAGGGCAAGGGCGCGTCGGACCACGCACCGGTGGTGGTCGACCTGGACCTGGACGTGTGAGCCGACCGGACGGCCTCAGCGGCACGCCGTCTCAGCCCGCCCGCAGGACCCGAGGGTCCACCGCGTCCGCCAGTGCCGCCAGGCCCGCGTCACCGGGGTGCAGATGGTCGCCGCTGTCATACGCGGGCAGCAGGCGCGCGGGCCGCGTCGGGTCACGCAGCACCGCGTCGAAGTCGAGCACGGCATCGAATACGGCGCCGGACACGGCGGGGCCGCGCAGGTACGCGTTCACCGCCGCGCGCTCCGCGTCGACCGCCGCCGTGCACCGCGCCTCGCCCTCGCAGGGCACCAGCGTCGCCCCCACCACCCGCAGCCCCCGCTCCCGCGCCCGGACCGCGATCTCCCGCAGCCCGGCGGTCACCTGATCCGCGGTGGCGCCCCAGCGCAGGTCGTTGATCCCTTCGAAGACCACGACGGTACGCACGGACGGCTGGGCCAGCACATCGCGCTCCAGCCTGTGCAGGGCACTGACCCCGCCGGTGGACCTGGAGACGCCGTCGCCCGGGTACACGTCGCTGACCACCCGGTTGGCGGAGATCCCGTGGTTGAGGACGCCATAGTGCGGCACCTCGTCCTGGGCGAGCAGACGCCGCGCCAGCACGTTCGGCCAGCGTCGGTTGGTGTCCGGCGTCGAGCCCACCCCGTCGGTGATCGAATCGCCCAGCGTCACCACCGACCCCGGCCCGCCGCCCACCTCGACCCCGGTCAGAAACGGCCAGGTGGAGAGCGTCGAGGTGTACGCGTCCGGGGCGCCGTCCGCCGTGTGGTCACCGGGCTCGCTGAGGTACGAGCGCTGCGCCGCGCGGTGATGCACGGGGGCCGCCGCCACGGTGTCCGGCAGATGGAAGCTCACCAGCAGATCGCTGTCCGCGGGCACGTCGAAACCCAGCGGATCGCTGAACGCCTGCGCCCCGGCCGGGATCTCGGTGCCCCGGCGGCCATCGAAGGACAGCGGCACCGGCCGCTGCCGCGCGCCCGCCCCGGCCGCCCGCACCGCGACGGACGCGCTGCCGATCCGTACCGGCAACCCGGCGAAGGTGTTGTCCAGGCGGACCCGCACCCGCGGGCCGCCGACCGACGTCCGTACCACCAGCCGCAGCGTGCGGTCGGTCCACGGCCCGACCGCGGCGTAGCCGGAACTGGACGCCGACCAGGTCCCGGTCCACCCCGTCGCCGCCGCCCGTACGGAGACGGCGAACACATGCAGATCGGCCCCGCCCGAGGCCCTGGGCAGCTGGACCGAGGTGACCTGGCGGTCGGCGGCGAGCGGCACCGACACCACGTACAGGCGCGCCCGCTCGGCGCGCTTGCCGCCTCGGGTGTTGATGTGCGGCAGGGTCACGGCCTGGGCGGCGCGGGGGCCCGAGCGCCAGTCGGGCGCCGTGAGCCGGAAGGCGCTGACCGACCCGTCGGCGTAGCGGACCCGCCCCCTACCACGGGCCGTGCCACCGGTCCCGGCGACCAGGAAGGACAGCGCGGTGCCTCGGCCGCGGACCCGCACCAGCTGACCGTCAGCAAGCATGTTGTCGGGCTTGCCCGGTTCCCAGTCCGGCAGTCGCAGCCGGGCCGCGTCGATGGACAGCGAACGGCCGGGCAACCAGCCCGCGGCGACCAGATCCCGCGCGGACAGGGACGCGCCCGAGCCGTCGAAGTCGGCCGCGCCCGGCTCGGCGTCGTCGCTCACCGCACGGTTGTCGAACAGCCGCGCGAGGGGCAGCGCCCGCCGTTCCCGCTGCGCCCGCTCTTCCACCACGGTCTCGGCGAGGGCGGGCGGGGCGCCCGCCACCAGTAACGCGAGAACGACGATCCCGCCCCAGATACCTCGTCGCACGCTCGGCTCCTCCCGGCGACCGCAGCAACCAGCAATCCCTGTGACAACAGGCGCGTCATGAAGCTAGGGCGAAGACGGCATCGAGGCAACGACCAAAGGGATAACTCTGGGTTATCTGCTACGAAACGGCACTGACGTGGTTCCATGGTCAGTAGGCGGCCAGGGCCGTAACCGCCCGACGACGATTCCGACAGCAGCGGCACCCTGCGAGGTCGATCATGCATATCCCGTTCCTGGACAAGTGGCGCAAGCGACCGGCCGCGGAGCGGGACGCGGGCCTCGCGGAGGCGTTCGCGGAGGAGCCCGAGGCAGTCGCCGAGCTGCTCTCCGAGTGCGAGCTGCTGCGCTCCCACGCCGCGGACGCGGGCCTGGAACTCGACGACAGCCCCGCCTCCTTGGAGGCCCTGGACCAGCTACCGCCGCGCTGGCGCGACGACCCGGAGCAGCTGCCCTGGCTGGGTAACGACGCCGGGCTCTATCTGGGTACGGTCGTGGTGCGCACCGTACCGGGAGCCGCCTGGCACGTCTGGCCCGGCGGCCACCCGGTGGTCCGGCTCGCCTCGGGACGGGAGATCCACGTCGTGGAAGCCGGTCTCGACTGGGCGGTGAGCGGCGCCCCCGAGCTCTCCCAGGTCTACGCGGAAGCATCCGAGGGTTGAAGACCGACACCAAAGCCAAGACCGACACCAAAGCCAAGACCGAGGCCGAAGTCGAGGCTCACCCGAAAAGCGCAAATACGGTTTATTCCCCCTTTATGCGTGTCGCACGTTAAGTCCCATATGAGATAGGTAGTTTGCGCGGACCGGCGGAACCAGGGACGCTGCTGCCGGGAGCAGTAGCTCAAGGGCCAGGCCCGACCCGGCAGCAGCCGGTGATCACTCCTGGCGCGGGGGGTTCACTTCCCGCGCAGCGGTACCGACACGTACGACGGGTCGGCCGCCGGAGAGGAGAAGGTCAGCTGCGCGCCGGTCGGGTTGTGCTCGATATAGAGCGGGTCGACCGTGTCGATCACCAGCGCCAGCCGGTGCCCTGCCGGGACGTCGTAGGCCGTGGAGAACAATTCCAGGTCCACGCCGAACGGTTGTCCGGGTGTCTGGCCGTGGAAGGTGTACGGCGCGTTGCTGACCAGCTTGCCGAGGCCGAGCGGGCCCACGTCGTACAGATATGCGACGAGGGTGCCGCTCGCTTTCGTGCTGGTGACCGTGGTGTGCAGCTTCGCCGTCCCGCGTACCCGCTGGGTGGTGGGGTAGCGCTCGGAGTGCCAGACGGCCGCGAAGCTGCGCGGCAGCAGCGGGATGTACGCCATCGGGGGCAGCTTCAGGAACTGGTCCAGGGCGTTGGACAGGATCGTCACGCCGCCGTTGGCGCCCGAGTCGACGTTCGCCCAGACCTTCCGCGTGGAGCCGAGCTCGATCTTCCTGGTGTCGGCGCCGACCGACTTCCAGTCCGGGTAGCCCTCGTAGCCGCTCTTGGACCGTGACTTGAGCTGTACCGGCTGCTCGCGGTTGATGCCGTTGCTCTCGCCCTTGAGGTAGTGGTCGAACCAGCGCTGGGAGTTGGTCCACACGTCATTGGGGAGGCCCAGCAGCCCGGTCGCCTCGGCGGTGGCGTGGTCGCCGGGGCGGAACTCCAGGCGCTTGGGGCCCTTGAGCTTCTCGTAGAACGACGCGTACTGGTTGGGCGGGAAGATGGTGTCGCCCCAGGCGTTGCCCAGCATGACCGCGGTGCCGTTGCGGTTGATCGAGTCGACATACGTCGCCGGGGAGCGCTTGGCGCCCCAGTCGATCATGTCCTGTTCCTTGTCCAGGTTGGAGCCGAGGAAGTCCTTCATGATCCGCTGGAGTTCGGCGCTCGGGCGGCCGGTGAGGTAACCGGCGCCGGTGAGCAGCCCGGCGGCCTGGAGGTGCTGGGTGCGGCCGCTGTAGATCGAGTCGACGAGGTCGGCCCAGCCGCTCATCGCGACCACGGCCTTGACGCGTTTGTCGTGTGCGGCGGCCAGCAGGCCGATGCCCGCGCCGTACGACACTCCGGCCATGCCGACCTTGTCCGGGTCGGCCGGGGTGTTCGCCAGCGCCCAGTCGATGACCTTGGAGGCGTCGGCGATGTCGGGCGGGCCCGCGACCTCGATCTCGCCACCGGACTGCCAGAAGCCGCGGGAGTTGTAACTGACCACGACATAGCCCGAGTCGGCCAGCTTCTTGGCCTGGGCGATGTATTCGATCTGCGGCATCGCCCAGCTGGTCGGCAGGACGATCACCGGGTGTCTGTCGCCCGCCCGTGTGCCGGATGGGGTGAAGACGTTGGCCTTGAGGATCGTGCCGCCGTCACCGGCGATGTCGACGAAGCGCACGTCCGCCGCGGCGACCGCCCCGGTGGGCTGAGCTGCGGGTTGAGCGGCCGGGGTGGCGAGCGCGGTGGGGGCGAGGCTGAGGGCGGTCCCGGCAGCCAGGGCTGCCGAGACGGTGCCGATGGTGGTCGTACGCAGAGCCTTGCGCGGGTGTGCCACGGGTCACTCCTCACTCACGTGGTGAAAGTGACCCGACGGTAACCTCATTCCTTACTGGCGGTAACCCGTCGGTAAGTTACGTGCGGGTAACGAAAAGTGGAATCGCTTGCGCCTCAGCGCAGGGCGCTCTTCGCCTGCCACTGGTCGTAGCTGAGGTTCCACGCGCCGTAGCCGTTGCCCGGTGCCGGGTCGCCCTTGTGGCCGCTGCCCTCAACCGTGAACGGGTCGCCGACCTGCACCTGGTCGTACACCCACTTCGCGTCCGCGTCGCTCAGGCCCACACAGCCCGAACTGCGGTTGGCGTTGCCGAAGTGGGCGGCGTTCCAGGGCGCGGCGTGCGCGTACATTCCGGACCAGGTCAACCGCATCGAGTAGTCGACCATCTTGTCGTAGGCGTTACCGAGGCCGACTGTCTCGGAGTTCATCCTGATCGTGCCCTCCTTGGACATCAGGACGGTGGTGCCGCCCCAGGAGGCCTTCTTTCCGCCGGGCGTGCCCGCTGACATCGGGAGCGTCTTCACTTCCTCGCCGTCCCGCAGCAGCGTCAGCTGCTTGGTGTCCAGGTTGACCTTCGCCCGCTGGTCCTTGCCGATGGTGAAGTGGGTCGCGTAGTCACGGACGAAGAAGCCTCCGCCGTCGCCCGAGTTCACGCCGTCCAGGCTCGCGCTGAGCTTCACATCGGTGCCGGACTTCCAGTACTCCTTGGGCCGCCAGTCGACCCGGTCCTTGCCGGAGTAGTCCTCGATCCAGCCCCACGAGCCCTCGGTGTTGTTCGAGGTGGTGACCTTCAGCTGCTTCTCGACGGCGGCCTTGTTCTTCACCGGGTTGTCGAAGACGATCGACAGCGGCTGGGCGACACCGACCGTGGTGGCCTTGCCGGGAGCCAGCGTCAGCTTGTTGACCTGGCCCGCCTTCTCGGTGGTGAACGACGCCTTCGCGGTGCGGCTCTTGTCGTCCTTCGCCGTCACCGTGTACGCGGTGCCCGGAGACGCCACGCGCTCCGATATCCAGGACTTGCCGTCGGCGGATATCTGGCCCGACAGCTTCCCGCCGTCGGCGTCCGCGACCGTGACATCAGCCAGCTTGCCCTCGGCCAGCTTCACCTTCACCGGCTCACCGGCCTGGGCGTTCTTGCCCGTGAGGTTCACCGAGATCTTCGCGTCCTTGTCCTGCGCCGCCGCCAGCTCGGCGCTGGCCTTGTCGGTATCGGAGCCGCCGTCCGAGCCACCGCAGGCGGTGAGGGCGAGCGCCAGCAGTGCGGTACCCGCGAGCGCGGTGGTACGACCCTGGTGGCGGGGCGGGGTGTGGCGGCGTATGCGGCTCAACTCGAGACCTCCGTTGCGAACTCTGTGTCCACACGGAAGGAGGTACCCACGCGCCCTGAGGTTGCATTAAATACGGAAAATCTCTCGCATTCGGTGACGCGCGGGTGACAGGGCGCCCGCGAGGCGCTATGCGCCCTTGTCCGGCGGGGGAGTTGGGGCCACCGTGGTGATCCCGCACACTCTCTCGGGACGGAGAAACCGTGGTGCCCTTCCTGCTGCCCCACACCCTGCTCGGCGACGGACCCCACCGGGTCATCGCCGTACACGGCTGGTTCGCCGACCGCGGCGCCTACGCCGCCGTGCTGCCGGACCTGGACCTGGAGTCCTTCACGTACGCGGTCGTCGACCTGCGCGGCTACGGCGAGGCCAAGGACGCGCCGGGCGCCCACACCACCACCGAGGGCGCCGCCGATCTGCTCGCACTCGCCGACCACCTCGGCTGGGACCGCTTCTCGCTCATCGGGCACTCAATGGGCGGGGCTGTCGCCCAGCGCGTCGTGGCGGCGGTGCCCGAGCGGGTACGGCGCCTGGTCGGCGTCTCGCCCGTCCCCGCCTCCGGGCTCCCGATGCCGCCCGAGCAGTGGGAGGTGTTCACCTCGGCGGCTGACCGTCCCGAGTACCGCCGCTCCATCCTGGACACCACCACGGGCGGCAACCGCCCGGCCGCCTGGCTGGACCGGATGGTGCGCCAGTCGCTCGACGCCAGCGACGCCAAGGCCTTCCGTAGCTGGCTGGACTCCTGGGCGGGCGACGACTTCCACGCCGAACTCGAAGGCTGCCGGGTCCCGGCACTCGCCGTGACCGGGGTGCTCGACCCGGCGCTCAGCGCGGACGTGATGCGGCAGACCTGGATGCGCTGGTTCGGCCGGGGCGAGTTGGCGGAACTCCCGGGCGCCGGACACTACGCGATGGACGAGACGCCGCTTGAGCTGATCCGTACGGTCGAGGACTTCCTCCGCGCCGACGCCGACGACGTATCGGACGACGCGTCCGGTAGCGAGGGCGGCGCGACCGCATGAGTGACGTGCCGGACATCTTCGACCCGCGGATCTACGCGGCCGGGATTCCGCACCAGGCCTACCGGGAGCTGCGCGAGCGGCACCCGGTCTCCTGGCAGGACGAGTACGGCGTACTCGGCTGGCCCGCGGGCCCCGGCTTCTGGGCGGTCGCCCGCCACGACGACGTCGTAGCCGTCCTCAAGGACTCCGCTACGTACTCCTCGTACCTGGGCGCCACCCAGATCCGCGATCCGGCCCCCGCCGACCTGCCGTTCATCCGCCGCATGATGCTGAACCAGGACCTACCGCACCACGGCAGGCTGCGCCGCCTGGTCAGCCGCGCCTTCACCCCGGGGCGGATCGACCGCTTCGAGGCACGGGCCCGCGCACGGGCCCGGCAGCTGCTTGACGCGGCCCGCTTACAGGGACCCGTGGTCGACCTGGTCGCCACGGTCACCGACGACTACGCGCTGCTCAACCTCGCGGACCTGCTGGGGGTACCGAGGAGCGACCGCGCGCTGCTGCTGCGGTGGACCGAGCGGGTGATCGGATACCAGGACCCGGACGAGGCCGACACCGTCGTACGCGCCCCGGATGGCGAGCCCGTCAACCCGCGCTCGCCGGAGCTGCTCGGCGAGATGTTCGCCTACGCCCGCAGGCTCGCGGACTACAAGCGACGCCACCCGAGCGACGACGTGATGACCGCGCTGGCCCACGCCACCGACGGCGACACCCGGCTGACCACCGAGGAACTGGAGATGTTCTTCTTCCTGCTGACCGTCGCGGGCAATGACACCGTACGCGGCGCAGCGCCCGGTGGCCTCCTCGCGCTGGCCGAACACCCCGGCGAGCAGCGCAGGCTGCGGGACGGCCAGGTCTCGCTGGACAGCGCCGTGGACGAACTCCTGCGCTGGCACCCGCCGGTGCTCACCTTCCGCCGCACCGCCGCCCGCGACACCGAGCTCGCCGGACAGCGGATCAGGGCGGGTGACAAGGTCGTCGTCCTGCACGCGTCGGCCAACCACGACGAGCACGTCTTCACCGAACCCCACCGCCTGGACCTGGGCAGGACACCGAACCCTCACGTCTCCTTCGGCGACGGCCCCCATATCTGCCTGGGCGCGCACTTCGCCCGACTGCAACTGCGGGTGCTGTACGACGAGACACTCCGCCTGCTGCCGGGACTGGCACCGGCGGGGCCGCCACGCCGACTGGTCTCCAACTTCATCAACGGCATCAAGACACTGCCACTGAACGTGGCGCCGGGCTAGCCGGAGCCTAGTTGCGGCGGCTTCAGCTGCTCGCCCGGTGCGACGTACGCGACACCGAGGCGGGCGCCGGTTCCTGCGCGGCGCGGGTGACATCCGCGACCAACTCGGCCACATCAGGCCCGTACGCCTGGGAGTTGACGACCTTCAGGAGCAGGACGAAGGAGTTGCCGCCGTGCTTGCGGGCCAGCCGCGCGTGGTGCCGGGCGAGATAGCGGGTCGCCGCCTGGTTGCAGATGGAGCGCTGACCACAGAAGAGGAAGACGGGTCTGGCCCGCTGCCCCTGGCCCGCGGTCAGCCGGGCCAGCACCACGTATTCGGTGCGGCCCGGCTCCATGCGGTAGCGCTCGCTGCCGATTTGGAAGGCGGCGCGGTCCGGGCCCGGTTCGGGGTCGGTGTTGATCCGTATGCCCGGCAGCAGGGAGTAGAGGTGGGCGGCCATACGCCGATTCACCGCGGGCCCGCCCACGCAGAACTCGGTGCGTTCCCCGAAGCCCTGCTGCGTCGTGTCGTGCGTGATGACCTGGGCGTGCGCCCCGCAGTCCTTGATCAGCGCGGCGAGCTCCAGGAGCGAGAAGACGTCGTTGCGCGCGACCGCCTGCTCGGGGCCGCCCGCGTCGCGGCTGACCACGAGCAGCGACTCGGAGTTGTCGGGCAGCCCGAAGAAGGTCTGCTTGCGGCGGAGCTTGCGCTTCCACAGATACGTACGAGCGAACCAGCCCAGTGACGCGGCCACCCCCGTCGACAGCACGCCGAGGACGATATTGCGCAGGTCTTCATCCATGGGCGGGCATGCTAGCCGCCGCGCGCGGGGTGTTCGAGGGGGTACTGACGCGGTGGGCGGGCGAAGTTACGCTGCGCAGACGCCTGTTGACCGGAGGTACGGATGCGTCGTCCAGTTGCGCGGAAACTCACGGTGATGGCCACGATCGCGGCCTTGGTGTCGATTGGAGCGGCGGCGCCCCCTTCATCCGCTTCACGACCAGCGACTCCACCGGAGATTCCGCCAGCGACCTCACCGGAGAAGACGCCGGTCGCGGTCGGCTACGGCGGCGCCGTTTCCAGCGTGGACGCGGACGCGTCGGCCGTGGGCATCGAGGTGCTCCGCGGGGGCGGTAACGCGGTGGACGCCGCCGTGGCCACGGCGGCCGCGCTCGGCGTCACCGAGCCGTACTCGGCGGGCATCGGAGGCGGCGGCTACTTCGTCTACTACGACGCGAGAGCGCGCAAGGTCCACACGGTCGACGGACGGGAGACCGCACCGCTGAGCGCGGACGCCGGACTGTTCCTGGAGAACGGCGCGCCGATCCCGTTCGGTGAAGCGGTCACCAGCGGGCTGAGCGTGGGCACCCCTGGTACGGCCGCCACCTGGGGCACGGCCCTGGACGCCTGGGGCAGCAAGCCGCTACGTACCCTGCTGAAGCCCGCTGAGCGGCTGGCGAAGCGCGGCTTCGTCGTGGACGAGACCTTCCGCGCGCAGACCGCGGCGAACCAGGCGCGGTTCGCGGACTTCCCCGCCAGCGCCGACCTTTTCCTGCCCGGCGGGCGGCTGCCCGTGGTCGGGTCGACCCTGAAGAACCCCGATCTGGCGCGTACGTACGCGGAGTTGGGACGCAAGGGCGGCGGCGCCCTCTATCGGGGCAAGCTGGCCGCCGACATCGTACGGACTGTGAACAAGCCACCCGTCGACCCGGCGGCGGACCGGGTGGTACGCCCCGGGGGACTGGCGAAGCGGGACCTGGCGCGGTACCGGACCCTGCGGCAGGCACCGACGAAGGTGGCGTACCGGGGACTTGACGTCTACTCGATGGCGCCTTCGTCGTCGGGCGGTACGACGGTGGGGGAGGCGCTGAACATCCTGGAGAGCCCCCGCATCGGGAGCGGAACGTCAGACGGGACACCAGGCGGGACGTCGGAGACGGCATATCTGCACCGGCTGATCGAAGCGAGCCGGATCGCGTTCGCCGACCGAGGGAGGTGGGTCGGCGATCCCGCCTTCGCGTCCGTACCCACCAGGGAACTGCTCTCCCAGAAGTACGCGGACTCACGCGCCTGCCTCATCCGGGACGACCAGGCACTGACCAGCCCGCTGGCGCCCGGCGACCCGCGCGACCCGGCGCCGTGCGCCACCGCGGGCGCCGCCACCCCGACCCCGTACGAGGGCCAGAGCACCACCCACCTCACGACCGCCGACAAGTGGGGCAACGTCGTGTCCTACACGCTCACGATCGAGCAGACGGGCGGCAGCGGCATCACCGTCCCCGGGCGCGGCTTCCTGCTGAACAACGAGCTGACCGACTTCTCCTTCGCGCCCGCGAGCCCCGATGTGCCCGACCCGAACCTGCCGGGTCCCGGCAAGCGGCCGCGCTCCTCGATGGCGCCGACCATCGTGCTCAAGGGCGGCGTGCCGGTGCTGGCTGTCGGTACGCCGGGCGGGGCGACCATCATCACCACCGTGTTGCAGACCCTGACCGGCGTCATCGACCGCGGGCTCTCGCTGCCGGACGCGATCGCCGCGCCGCGCGTCAGCCAGCGCAACACGCCGACGACCAGCCTCGAACCCGGGCTCTACGACGCGCGATCGCGGGCCGAACTTGAGGCGCTCGGCCACGCCTTCCAGCGGACCGCGGAGATCGGCGCGGCGACCGGGGTGCAGCGGCTGCCGGACGGCCGGTGGCTGGCGGCGGCGGAAGAGGTGCGCAGGGGTGGCGGCTCGGCCCGGGTGGTGCGCCCGAGTCCCTGAGCGGCCCTGAGTGGCCGCGAGTGCCCCTCAGGCGCGCTCTGGGCCGCGTCAGGCCAGCGTCAGGACGCGCGGACCCGCGTCCGTGATCGCCACGGTGTGTTCCGCGTGGGCCGCCCGGCTGGCGTCCAGCGTACGGAGCGTCCACTCGTCCCGGTCGGGGTAGTAACTGTCCTGCCCGCTCGCGATCAGCATGGGCTCGATCGCCAGCACCATGCCGTGCTTCAGGGGCATGCCCCGACCGGGACGGCCCTCGTTGGGTACCGGCGGGTCCTCGTGCATTCGGCGGCCGATGCCGTGGCCGCCGAACCCCTCGGGGATGCCGTAGCCCGCGCCCCGGCAGACCGTGCCGATCGCGTGCGCGATATCGCCGATGCGGTTACCCACCACGGCCGCCGCGATCCCGGCATCCAGCGCGGCGAACGCGGTGGATACGAGGCGTACGTCGGCGGCGCGTGGCGTGCCGACGATGAAGCTGACCGCCGCGTCGCCCGCCCAGCCGTCCAGCGTGGCGCCGCAGTCGATGCTCACCAGGTCGCCGTCGCGCAGCCGGTAGTCGTCCGGGATGCCGTGCACGATCGCGTCGTTGACGGAGGCGCAGATCACCGCGGGAAAGGGGGTCGGGGCGAAGCTGGGCCGATATCCGAGGAACGGCGAAGCGGCCCCGGCTCGCTTCAGGACGTCCCGGGCGGTTTGGTCCAGGTCCCGCAGTGAGACCCCGACCCCCGCCGCTTCGCGTACCGACGCCAGGGCCTGGCCGACGATCTGGCCCGCCGCGCGCATCGCGTCCAGTGACGCGTCTGTCGAGACGGGCCGGGCCCCGACGCCCGCCTTCTTCACCGTGGCGGCGCTGGCCCAGGCCCTGGGCCTCTCGCTGGACGAGGTGCTGGCGCGCTGCGCGCCGGCGCCTGTCTGAGGAGGCTGAGCGGAGCCGCACGAAGTCAGGTAAAGCTGCACAAATCCGGACTAGGCTGCGCGGAGCTGTACGAAGCCGCGCGGAGCTGTGCGGAGTAACAGATCCTGCGCCCCGGTGCGCCAGCGCCCACGCTGCGGATATGGCCCGACCGCACCGCGTGATCCGCCTCGCCCTCGCCGCCGCGCTCTGCGCCCCGCTGCTGACCGCCCTGACTCCGCTGACCCCGCCGCCACCCGGCCCGCCGAACTTCCGGCACCCGGGGGTGCTCAGTAGCCGTGCCCAGCTGGACACCGTGCGCGCGCGGGTGCGGGCTGGCGCCGAGCCCTGGGCGTCGGCGTACCAGGCCATGCGCCGCAGCCGGTACGCGGACCCCGGCTATCAGCCGCGCCCGCACAAGATCGTGGCCTGCCCGCCGTATACGAAGCCGGTCGCCTGCGTCGCCGAACGCGAGGACGCGATCGCCGCGTACACCCAGGCGCTGCTCTGGTACGTCACCGGGGACCCGGCCCACGCCCGCAAGGCCGTGCGGATCATGAACGCCTGGTCGGCGGTGCTCAAGGATCACACCGAGGGCAACGCGGGGCTCCAGGCCGCCTGGGCGGGTTCGACCTGGGCGCGGGCCGCCGAGCTGATGCGGCACACCTACCGGGGGTGGGGACCGCAGCGGGTAGAGCGCTTCGGCGAGATGCTTCGCCATGCCTACCTTGGCGAGTTCGCAGGCGACGTAGCCGACTACAACGGCAACTGGGACCTGGCGTTCGCGGACGCCTCCCTGGCCATCGCCGTGTTCCTCGACGACCGCGTGACCTTCGACCGGGCCGTGGACCGCTTCCGCGAGCGGCTCCCCGCGTACTTCTACCTCCGCTCCGACGGGCCGGTGCCGTTGCCGCCGCCGGGCGGCACCGTCCGTACGCCGGAGGAGATCAGGGAGTACTGGTTCGGGCAGCGCACGTTCGTCGACGGGCTCGGCCAGGAGACCTGCCGTAACTTCGAGCACGTCGGCTACGCGCTAGCCGCCAGCGCGCACATCGCGGAGACAGCCCGCCATCAGGGCGTCGACCTCTACGGCGAGGTCGGCGAACGGCTGCGTGCGGCGGTCGAGTTGCACGCGCGGCACCAGTCGGGCGAGCCGATGCCGCCGTCCCTGTGCGGCGGGAAGCCGGAGCTGACCATGGGGCCCGACCTGGAAGTCCTCCTCAACCACCTGGGAAACCGGCGCGGTCTGCCCGTCCCGCACACCCGGCGCCTCGCGGAGCGGACGCGACCGGCGGGGACGGACGACCTGTTCGTCGCCTGGGAGACCCTGACCCACGCGAACAACCCCGCCTGACCGCCGAGCTCGGTGGCCGGTGAGCGAAAGGAGCCGGTGGGTGTAAGCCGCCCGTAGCCTCCCCGTAACGCGGAGAGTGTCGAATGGACCCCGGGGGGATGTACGGGCCGGAGGATTCCAGTGGGCTAGGCGGGACGGCGACAGCAGTGGAACAACTCCCAGCAGCCGTAGGTGAGTTCGCGGCATATCTGCGGGACCTCCTGGCGCGCGTCGACGAGAGTGGCGGCTGGTGCGGGGTGTTCTGGCAGCGGGACCCGGACGGGATGACCGCCTGCCTGCACGGGTGGGAGGTGCCGCCCTGGGACGTAGTCGAGGCGCTGCTCCAGGACCTGAGCACGACCCACGGGCAGGCCGCCGCCGACCACGAGACCCCCTGGGCGCGCGCACTGCACGACGCCTCACTCCAGGCGTACGACGCCCACCCTGGCGCCCACGACCTGCTCGGCGACCGGCTGGACGTGATGCTCAGAGAGCAGCGATACGCCGCCGAACGCATCCGGGAACTGGGCGAGTTGCTCCGCACGGCCGCACCCGACGACGCCGAACGCGTCCAAGTGGACCTGGCCTGGGCCCACGACGACCACGACCGGGCGACGGCCCGCTGCGCGGAGCTGCGCACCCGCATGGAGCGCGTACGGGACACCCGGCCCGGACCCTCGGCGCCCCCCGCAGCCGTGCGGGAACACCCCGAGCCCCGCACCACCACACGCGCCCCACGCCCCCGAGGAGCCCGCTACGCCGGGCTCGACCTCGACGACGGTACGAGCCAAGCCGCCGACCCCGTACCGACGTCCGCACCGACGTCCGCACCCACGTCCGTATTCGCGGACCCGCACGCCCGGGCGCCGCACGTCTCGCCCCCGGCCACGGCCGCGACCCCGCGCGGCGCCCGCTACGCGGGCCTCACGGACGACAGCGCATCGTCCCCCGAGACGCGCCCCCAGACGTCCCCCGACACCTCCTCGCGGCCCGCCCCCGCAGCGTCCCGCGCCACCGCCGACGCCGTCGAGGACCTGCTCACCCTGCGCGGTCAGGGCCGTAGCGGCGAGGCGTACGCCGTGCTCTGCGAGGCCGCTCAGTGGCCCGCCCCCCAGCTGCCGCCGCTCGCCGCCGCACTGCACCGCGCCGGGCTCGGAGCCGACTGGGCGACCCTGCTGTGGGAGGTCGCCTCCCTGCCACCGGACCGCCTGGCCGCTGCCGCCGACGCGCTGACCGCCGCGGGCCGCGCCGACGACTGCCACCAGCTGCTGCGCCAGGGCGCCGCCCGCCCCGCCCCCGAGATCGCCGCGGCCATCCGCGCCCTGGACGACGCGGGCCGTGGCCGGGAGGCCGACGCTCTCCTGGAGGCCTATGTCAGGGTCCGTACGCCCGAGGAAGCGGCGCGCGTCGCCCAGGGCGACCCGCAGCGGCTGGTGCCGCGCCTGCTGGACACCGCGCGTGCCGTGTCCGCCGAGCGTCACCGCGATCTCACCCACGCGCTGCGCGTGTCCGGACTCAGCACCTGACCGAGACTCGGCAGCTGACCGAGACTCAGCGCCTGACCGAGTCCGCTCCCCGGTGTGTGACACCCATCGCGGCGCGCCCACTTCTCACCCGCTCGGGTGCGAAACATGATCGACTCAGCCGGTTAACGACGATGGTCTTGCCCAGCGCTGTGACGGGGCTTACGTTCGTCCCTCAACGCCTCGACTCTACGGGCGTAGAGGCTCTCTGACGTCCCGTCGAAGGAGAAGCTCATGGCCAACGTCGTACGCGCCGCACTGGTCCAGGCGACCTGGACCGGCGACACCGAGTCAATGATCGCCAAGCACGAGGAACACGCCAGGGAAGCCGCCCGGCAGGGCGCCAAGGTCATCGGCTTCCAGGAAGTTTTCAACGCCCCCTACTTCTGCCAGGTGCAGGAGGAGGAGCACTACCGCTGGGCCGAGCCGGTCCCGGACGGCCCCACCGTACGCCGTATGCGGGACCTGGCACGCGAGACCGGCATGGTCATCGTCGTCCCGGTCTTCGAGGTCGAGCAGTCCGGCTTCTACTACAACACCGCGGCCGTCATCGACGCCGACGGCAGCTACCTCGGCAAGTACCGCAAGCACCACATCCCCCAGGTCAAGGGCTTCTGGGAGAAGTACTACTTCAAGCCGGGCAACCTCGGCTGGCCGGTCTTCGACACCGCCGTCGGCAAGGTCGGGGTCTACATCTGCTACGACCGGCACTTCCCCGAAGGATGGCGGCAACTAGGCCTGAACGGCGCCCAGTTGGTCTACAACCCCTCGGCGACCTCGCGCGGCCTGTCGGCGTACCTCTGGCAGTTGGAGCAGCCCGCGGCCGCCGTCGCCAACGAGTACTTCGTCGCCGCGATCAACCGCGTCGGCCAGGAGGAGTACGGCGACAACGACTTCTACGGCACCAGCTACTTCGTGGACCCGCGCGGACAGTTCGTGGGCGAGACGGCCAGCGACAAGGCGGAGGAACTCCTCGTCAGGGACCTGGACTTCGACCGCATCGACGAAGTACGCAACCAATGGGCGTTCTACCGGGACCGCCGACCCGACGCGTACGAGGGGCTGGTGCAGCCGTGACCGATCTGTATGCCCGCCACCAAGCCGTCCTGCCGGACTGGCTGGCGCTCTACTACGAGAACCCGATCGAGCTCACCCACGGCGAGGGCCGCCACGTCTGGGCAGCCGACGGCACCAAGTACCTGGACTTCTTCGGCGGCATCCTCACCACCATGACCGCGCACGCCCTGCCCGAGGTCACCAAGGCCGTGGCCGACCAGGCGGGCCGCATCATCCACTCCTCCACGCTCTACCTGGACCGCCCGATGGTCGAGCTGGCCGAGCGGATCGCCGCCCTGTCCGGCATCCCCGACGCCCGGGTCTTCTTCACCACATCCGGCACCGAGGCCAACGACACGGCGCTGCTACTCGCCACCCAGTACCGCCAGTCGAACGCGATCCTGGCGATGCGGAACAGCTACCACGGCCGCTCCTTCAGCGCCGTGGGCATCACCGGCAACCGCGGCTGGTCCCCGACCAGCCTGTCACCACTCCAGACGCTGTACGTGCATGGCGGCGTCCGCACCCGAGGCCCGTACGCCGCACTCTCCGACGCCGACTTCATCGCCGCCTGCGTCGCCGACCTGGAAGACCTGCTCGGGCACGGACGGCTCCCCGCCGCCCTGATCGCCGAACCGGTGCAGGGCGTCGGCGGGTTCACCTCACCACCGGACGGGTTGTACGCGGCGTTCCGCGAGGTGCTCGACCGGCACAGCATCCTGTGGATCTCGGACGAGGTCCAGACGGGCTGGGGCCGCACCGGCGACCACTTCTGGGGCTGGCAGGCGCACGCCGCGAGCGGCCCACCGGACATGCTCACCTTCGCCAAGGGCATCGGCAACGGCATGGCGATCGGTGGCGTCGTCGCCCGCGCCGAGGTCATGAACTGCCTGGACTCCAACTCCATCTCGACCTTCGGCGGCTCCCCGGTCACCATGGCCGCGGGCCTCGCCAACCTCGGCTACGTCCTCGAACACGACCTGCCGGGCAACGCACGCCGGGTCGGCGGACTGCTCCTGGAGCGGATGCGGGCCATCGGGGCGGGCGCGGCCTGTGTACGTGAGGTGCGCGGCCGGGGCCTGATGATCGGCATCGAACTGGTGCGTCCTGGCACCGACGAGCCCGCCCCCGAACTGGCCTCCGCGGTGCTCGAAGCGGCCCGCGAGGCCGGGGTGCTGATCGGCAAGGGCGGCGGCCACCACACCAGCGTGCTCCGGATCGCGCCACCGCTGTCGCTCACCGTGGCGGAGGCCGAGGAGGGCGCGGCGGTACTGGAACGGGCGCTGCTGAGCGTCTAGTTCGTCCCGTACGACAGAAACCTCGCACGATCAGCCCGAAAGGGAGCGCACCCCAATGAGCACCCGCACCCTGATCCGCGGCGGACTCGTCATCACCGCCGCCGAAGAGACCCACGCCGACGTCCTGATCGAGGACGGCCGGATCGCGGCCCTGGCCGCGCACGGCACGGGCGTCGCCGCGGCCTGGACCGCCGACCGCGTGATCGACGCGACCGGCAGGTACGTCATCCCGGGCGGCGTCGACGCCCACACCCACATGGAGCTGCCGTTCGGCGGCACCTTCGCCTCCGACACCTTCGAGACCGGCACCCGGGCCGCCGCCTGGGGCGGCACCACCACCATCGTGGACTTCGCGGTCCAGGCGCGGGGCCACGCCCTGCGCGAGGGCCTGGACGCCTGGTACGCCAAGGCGGACGGCCAGTGCGCCATCGACTACGCCTTCCACATGATCCTCTCGGACGTCAACGAGTCGTCCCTAAAGGAGATGGACCTCCTGGTCGAGGAGGGCATCACCTCCTTCAAGCTGTTCATGGCATACCCCGGGGTCTTCTACAGCGACGACGGCCAGGTGCTGCGCGCCATGCAGCGCTCGGCCCACAACGGCGGACTGATCATGATGCACGCCGAGAACGGCATCGCGATCGACGTCCTGGTGGAACAGGCACTCGCCCGCGGCGAGACGGATCCCCGCTACCACGGCGAGGTGCGCAAGGTCCTCCTGGAAGCCGAGGCCACCCACCGCGCGATCCAGCTCGCCCGCGTCGCCGGTGCCCCGCTGTACGTCGTGCACGTCTCCGCCGAAGAGGCCGTCGCCGAACTCGCGGCCGCCCGCGACAAGGGCCTGCCGGTCTTCGGCGAGACCTGCCCGCAGTACCTCTTCCTCTCCACCGACAACCTCGCCGAGCCGGACTTCCACGGCGCCAAATACGTCTGCTCCACCCCGCTGCGGCCCAAGGAGCACCAGGCGGCCCTGTGGCGCGGTCTGCGTACCAACGACCTCCAGGTCGTCTCCACCGACCACTGCCCGTTCTGTTTCGTGGGCCAGAAGGAACTGGGCCGCGGCGACTTCTCCAAGATCCCGAACGGTCTGCCGGGCGTGGAGAACCGCATGGACCTCCTCCATCAGGCGGTAATCGACGGGCACATCAGCCGCCGCCGCTGGATCGAGATCGCCTGCGCCGCCCCGGCCCGGATGTTCGGCCTCTACCCGAAGAAGGGCACCATCGCCCCCGGCGCCGACGCGGACGTGGTGATCTACGACCCCGGCGCCGAGCAGACCCTGTCGGCCGAGACCCACCACATGAACGTCGACTACTCGGCGTACGAGGGCAAGCGCGTGACGGGACAGGTCCACACCGTGCTCTCGCGCGGCGAACTCGTCATCGACGGCCGGAAGTTCACCGGCCGCGCCGGACACGGTGTCTATACGCCCCGCGCCACCAGCCAGTACCTGAACTAGGAGTGAGCGTCATGGACTTCGGACTCGTCCTGCAGACCGACCCGCCCGGTTCGGCGGTCGTCGGGCTGATGCGACGCGCGGAGCGCAACGGCTTCCGCTATGGCTGGACCTTCGACTCCGCCGTGCTCTGGCAGGAACCGTTCGTCATCTACAGCCGCATCCTGGAGCACACCAGCAAGCTCACCGTCGGCCCCATGGTCACCAACCCGGGCACCCGCACCTGGGAGGTCACCGCCTCCACCTTCGCGACCCTGAACGACATGTACGGCAACCGCACGATCTGCGGCATCGGCCGCGGCGACTCCGCGATGCGGGTCGCCGGACGGAAACCGAACACCCTGGCCCGCCTTGGCGAGGCCATCGGCGTCATCCGCGACCTGGCGGAGGGCCGGGAGGCCGACGTCGGCGGCCAGACCCTCCGGCTGCCCTGGGTACGTAACGGCAAGCTGCCGGTCTGGATGGCGGCGTACGGCCCCAAGGCCCTCGCCCTGGCAGGCCAGAAGGCCGACGGTTTCATCCTCCAGCTCGCCGATCCCTTCCTCACCGAGTGGATGATCAAGGCGGTACGGGAAGCGGCCGAGGCCGCCGGACGGGACCCGGACAGGGTGAAGATCTGCGTCGCCGCACCCGCCTACGTCAGCGACGACCTGGCCCACGCGCGCGAGCAGTGCCGGTGGTTCGGCGGGATGGTGGGCAACCACGTCGCCGACCTGGTCGCCAAGTACGGCGAACACTCCGACCTGGTCCCGGAAGCCCTCACCGAGTACATCAAGGCCCGCAAGGGCTACGACTACAGCCACCACGGCCGCACCGGGAACCCCGACACCGCCTTCGTCCCCGACGACATCGTGGACCGCTTCTGCCTGCTCGGCCCGGCCTCGGCGCACATCGAGAAGCTCCAGGCGCTGCGCGAACTCGGCGTCGACCAGTTCGCGGTCTACGCGATGCACGACGCGCGCGAGGCGGTCATCGACGCGTACGGCTCGGAGATCATCCCCGCGCTCTCCTGAGCTGACCCGCGCCCTCGCTCCCCGAACGATGGACTGCCCATGACCGACACCGCTGCGCCAGAACCCCCACCCACCACCGGGATACCCCAGTCCCCTCAGCCCCCTCAGCCCCCTCAGTCCACCCAGTCCATCGCGGCCGACGGACGGATCGAACTGAGCCCCGGCGCCTACCCACCCGACAGCCGCTACGCCAACGCCGACCTGCACCCGGTCCCGCTCGCCGAACGCCGCTGGACGACGTACAACTTCGCCGCGCTGTGGATCGGCATGGCGGTCAACGTCCCGTCCTGGACCCTCGCCGCCGGTCTGGTCGCCCTCGGCATGGACTGGAAGCAGGCCGTCCTCACCATCGCGCTCGGCAACGTCATCGTCCTCCTGCCGATGCTGCTCACCGGCCACGCTGGCCCGAAGTACGGCATCCCCTTCCCCGTACTGGCCCGCGCCTCCTTCGGCGTCGTCGGCGCCAACCTCCCCGCGCTGCTGCGCGGCCTGGTGGCCTGCGCCTGGTTCGGCATCCAGACCTGGATCGGCGGCGCCTCCATCTACTTCCTTGCGGGGAAGATCTTCGGCGCCGGAAGCTGGTGGACCGATTCCGACCGGATCGGCGGCTACCCGCTCACCCAGTGGCTGTGCTTCCTGCTCTTCTTCGCCATCGAGATCCTGGTCATCCTGCGCGGCATGGAGGCCGTACGCCGCCTGGAGAACTGGGCGGCGCCCCTGATGCTCGCTGGCGCCGTGGCGCTGCTGGTGTGGATCGCCGACAAGGCGGGCGGCTTCGGCCCCCTCCTGGACCAGCCCTCCGAACTGGGCTGGGGAGCGGACTTCTGGAAGGTCTTCTTCCCCGCCCTGATGGGCATGATCGGCTTCTGGGCCACGCTGTCGCTCAACATCCCCGATTTCACGCGCTTCGGCGCCGCACAGCGCGCGCAGGTCTGGGGCCAGAGCCTGGGCCTGCCCACCACCATGGCGGCTTTCGCGCTGTTGTCGGTGCTGGTGACGTCCGGATCGCAGGCGGTGTACGGAGAGCCCATCTGGGACCCGAGCGAGCTGGCGGCGCGGATGGACAGCACGGCCGGAGTGATCTTCGCGCTCCTGGTGATCCTGCTCGCGACCCTCTCCACCAACATCGCCGCGAACCTCGTCAGCCCCGCCTACGACCTCTCCAACCTCGCCCCCAAGCTGATCAACTTCCGTACGGGCGCGCTGATCTCCTGTGTCATCGGCATCCTGATCTTCCCCTGGAAGCTGATCGAGAACCCCGATATCTACATCTTCACGTGGCTGGGCACGGTGGGCGGCCTGCTCGGCACGGTCGCGGGAATCCTGATCGCCGACTACTGGGTGCTGCGTCGCACCCAGCTGGAACTGGCCGATCTCTACAAGGAGGAGGGGCGGTACTGGTACGCGGGCGGCTGGAACTGGCGGGCGGTGGCCGCGTTCGCGGTCGGGGCCGTGCTGGCGGTGGGCGGGTCGCACTCGGAGCCGGGGAAGGGGCCGTTCCCGGTGGACGGGCTGATCCCGTTCCTCAAGCCGCTCGCGGACTACGGGTGGGCCGTGGGACTGGCGGCCTCGCTGGTGGTGTACCTGGGCCTGATGCGCGGGGTGGCGCCCACCCTCACTCAGCAGCCGCCGTCTGCCCCTCAAGCCCCCGCACAGCACCCCGAGCGACCCGGACCGCCCCCTCCCGGATGACGTCGGCCCCCGGCGCCCCCTCGGACGCGAAGTTGCTGCCGTTGTGGGTCACGGTGACCAGCGCGTTGCCGGACCGTACGAGCACCACGGCCTCGCGGGTCTGCTGCTTGTCCTCGGTGGTCAGGTCGACCGACACGGAAGCCTGATCGCCGAGCCCGTCGGTGCCCTGGCCCGTGGCGATCAGGCGCTTGCGGTACATCGACCGGGCGTCCTTCTCGCTGGCCAGCACGTCGTAGGACACATCGAGCCACCGGTAGTCGAAGCCGTCCAGCGCGTTCCAGGAGCAGGTCCTGCGTCGGTTCGGGTTCGTGAGGTCGAGTTCCTTGCCCGCGGGCTCGGCGCCAGGGACGAGGTCCTTGATGGTCTTTTCCGAGACCGCGGCGCAGGGGTCGGGCGGTGCTCCATGCGTCGCGGGCTCGGGCGCGGGGGCGCTGGGCGCCGGGCGCGGCGCCGCCGCGGGGGTCGTGGACGGGGCGTACGGGCCGGTGGTCCACGCCCAGCCGGCCGTGGCGAGTACCACGACCGGCAGGAGGCGCACGGTGAGCAAGAGGGGGAGTGGACGCATGGCGGGCACCTCCTGCGAGTGGGATGTGAGGGATGAGAGTGTCACATGTGGCCCACTCGGCAATAGGCCTGCCCCCGCCGTGGCGTGCCGTGCCCCAGAGTGCCGCGCCGTGCCCCGTCGGACCTACTCCTCGACGGTCAGCGCGGGCGTCTCCTGGGTGAGCACCTCGCCGCGGAAGAACGCCGGGCTGCGGCGCCGCATCACGACCATCAGGACCACGCCGAGGAGCAGTAGTCCGACGCCGATCACGAAGACCGAGCCGATGCCGAAGACCGACGAGCCGCTGCCGTACGCCGGGTCCCACATGTCGTACATCGTCTGGACGAAGACCGCGGCGAGCATCAGGCCGCCGAGGCCCGGCAGGATGCCCTTGACCAGCAGCTCACGCCCCGAGCGGCGCAGTTCGCCGCGGAAGAACCAGACACAGGCGAACGCCGTGATCGCGTAGTAGAAGCAGATCATCAGGCCGAGCGCGTAGATGGTGTCCAGCAGGACGTTCTCGCTGAGCAGGGTCATCACGGCGTAGAAGACACCGGTGGCGACGCCCGCCGCGATCGTGGCGCGGCCCGGCGTCTTGAAGCGCGGGTGCACCTCGGCGAAGGAGGCCGGGAACGCCTGGTAGGTGCCCATCGCGAGGGCGGTGCGGGCGACGGGGATGAAGGTGGTCTGCAGGCTGGCGGCGGCGGAGGCGAGGACCGCGAGGAAGAGCAGGACGCCCAGGCCGCTGCCCATGACCGGCTCCGCGAGTACGGCGAAGACGTTGTCGGCGGTGTCTGGGTTGCCGAGTCCGGTGCCCTCCTCGCCGATGCCCGCGTACATCTGGGAGGCGACCGCGACGAGCAGGTACGAGGCGACGATCACGACGATGGCGAGCAGGGCGGCGCGGCCCGGGGTCCTGGTGCTGCCGACGCTTTCCTCGTTGACGGACAGGCAGGTGTCCCAGCCCCAGTAGATGAAGATCGACAGGGACAGGCCCGCGGTGAAGGCCGTGAAGGACTCGACCGCGAAGGGGTTCATCCAGGTCCAGGAGAAGTCCAGGGAGCCCGCCACCTGGTCGGACTTGGTGATCGCCATGACGACGAAGACGAGGAGTACGGCGAGTTGCAGGCCGACCAGGGCGTACTGGACCCACTTGGTGGCGGTGATGCCGCGGTAGCTGACGGCCGTGGCGATGGCCACGAAGACCAGGGTGGTGAGGATGTGGATGGCCTTGTTGCCGTCGAGCGCGGCGATCGAGTCGCTGCCGGTCAGCTCACCGGCGAGCAGCCAGAAGAACGACGTCGCCACGCCCGCCAGGTTGGAGAGGACCACGACGGTGGCGACCAGCAGGCCCCAGCCGCACATCCAGCCGACCTGGGGGCCGAAGGCCTTGACCGACCAGGTGAAGGAGGTGCCGCAGTCGGGCACCGCCTTGTTCAGCTCGCGGTAGGCGAAGGCGACCAGGAGCATCGGCAGGAACCCGGCGAGGAAGATCGCGGGCATCTGGAGCCCGACCTCGCTGACGGTCGGGCCGAGGGTCGCGGTGAGGCAGTAGACGGGCGCCACGGTCGAGATGCCGATGGTGGCGGAGCCGAGCAGCCCCAGTGAGTTGCCGCTGAGGCCCTTGCCGCGTACGCCGCCGCGGGGAACGCCCCCGTCGGGGGTGCTCCTGTCCTGGCCTCCGGAGGGGGGCCGTGTGTCCACCTGTGTCATAAGCAGGACGTTAAGGCCTGCGGTTTCCACATTCGGAGGATCAGCCTCCGCCTCCTTAGCTTGGGAAAGTGTGAGTCAAAAGCTCAATCATCCTTGAGTTCGTCATTGAATCGCGGACTAAGGGGTGTGATTGGCAGGATTGGATCTCGCCTTCCGCGATGCGGGAACCGTAGCTGTGTCCGTTTTGTCTGTTTCAAAAGTTTCCCGTGCGGGTGCCGAGGCGCGCCGGGACGCTCAGTGCGGCCGGGACGCCGTCACCAGCCACACCGTGGACCGGAGCCGTACGCCCCGCTCCGTCGCGTACGGCGCGAGGGCTTCCGCCATCGCCGCCCGGGTCGCGTCGGAGACCGTACGGTCCGGGGTGCGGGACAGGACGAACGAGACGGCGTCCGCCGGATCCTGGCCCCAGCGGCCGCGCACGGCCATCGGGGTCAGCGACACGTCCTGGTAGCCGCCGAGCGCCGCGCGAATCCGGTCAGGATCGCCGAGCGAGGCCATGGCCCGTTCCGCGGCGACGGTCTCCGCGGAAGGCGGCTCCGCGCGGCCGCCCTCCCCGAGCAGCCGCGCCAGCAGCCCGAGGGCCCGGGCCTCCTCGCTGGCCGAGCCGAGCGGCCGCGGGCAGACGAAGGCCAGTCGGCCACCGGGCCGCAGGGCCCGGGCCAGCTGGTCGAACGCGGCGCGGTGGTCGCGGAAGAACATCACGCCGCCCCGGCTGATCACCACGTCGTACGCCCCTGGCGGGAACGGGTGGACCTGGGCGTCTCCCCGCTCGTACGAGGTGTTGCCGACCCGCTCAGCGGCCGCCCGGGCGCGGGCCTGGGCCAGCAGAGGCCCGGAGATGTCGACGCCGACCGCGTGGCCGTACGGGGCCAGGCTCGCGGCGATCCGGGTCGTGGCGCCCGCACCGCAGCCGACGTCCAGGACACGGTCCCGTGCGTCGATCGAGGCCGCGAAGAAGAGGGCGTCGTTGAGGTCGGCGAGCATGGCGTCGTAGCGGTCCACATGGGCGGCCCAGTGCGCGCCCACCTGGCCGTTCCAGACCGCGTCCTGATCGATGCCGACGGCGAGGCCCGTACCGGTGCTCATGCCGGTGCTCATGCCGCCTCCTCCTGCGATCCGCCAGCGACGTGCGCGGCGGCGAGCGCGGTCTCCACCCGGTCGACCGCGGTCATCGCGCCGTAGGCGATCAGGGACACCAGACAGTGATCCGTGTGCTGGGGGCCGATCCAGGCCGTCACGTCCGGGCCGGTGACGCGGTACGGGGCCACGGCGGCCAGCACCGCCAAGCGGGCCCCGGGGCGGTCCCGATCCGGCAGCCCGGCCCACCTGAGCGGCGGATGCGCCACCCCGAACTCGGCGACCGCGGCGCGCACGAGCGCCTGGTCATCGGCGTCCAGCAGGTCCGCGCCCGCCATCGCCGTACGGTGCAGCGCGGCGTACGCCGGGCCGACCGGGGTGCCCGCGGCCCAGGCGGGCCCCGGCCCGGGCGCGTCCAGCAGCGCCAGGGCCTCGCCCGGCTCGGCGGGGCGGCGCACGGTGCGGGCGAGGGAGCGGCCCGCGAGGCTGCGTACGGCCCGGTACTTCTGCGCGTCACCCGGCAGCAGCCGCTCGGTCAGCAGGGCCGACGCGATGCGGTTGACGAAGTGGAAGGTGAGGACCGTGCCGAGGTACGCGGGCGCCTGCCCGGCCGGGAACGGCTCGGCGGGCCCGCCGGACGGATCACGGGTCGCCTTCGCCCACTGGAGCAGGCGCGCCTGTTCCGGGTCGTCGGGTACGCCACCGCCCGCGATCAGTTCGCCGAGCTGATGGTCGCCCGTGGCGTGCAGGAGCACCGTATGGGCGTCCACACAGAACGGGCAGCGGTTGGCGAGCGAGACACCGAGCGCGACGATCTCCTTGCCGGTACGCGGCGCGTCACCCGCTACCAGGGACTCGCGGAGCAACGCCCAGGTGGCTGCCAGCAGTTCGGGTGCGGCGGACAGTACCCCGAAGGTGGGGGCGCGCTCGATGCCGAATTCCCGGGCCACCTGGGCGAAGACCTCGGCGTTCAGGCCGGTCGCCGACTTGGGCGGTACGGGGGCGGTGAAGCGGTACTGGCCTGGCACGGTGGCCTCCCTGAGGGGTCAACTGTGATCTCAACTGCTGTCTCAACTGCGGTCTCTGGGATCGATGTTCGCCGCGGCGGGTGCCTCGGGTCGTCGTACGGCCGGAGCCATTCGCGGCTCCCACCCGCGGGGGCGCTGCCATCGGGCAGTACCACGGGGGGAGTAGTCCCGATGCCGTCTTCCAGGAGGAGGCGGTGGCCGGGCCGGGGCGCCTACGGTGCCGCTATGCGGGGCATCGGGGGCATCACATGACGTACGACGGCACGGGCAGCGGCGCGGGCGACGGCATGGGCGGCGGCAGGTACAGCGGCGGGAACCTGGCAACACGCCTGGGCGACGCGGCGGTCGCGGTCGTCATCGGAGCCATCGTGGTGGTGGCCGCGGCACTCGACGGCGACGCCAACGCGCTGGACTACGCCCTGATCGCCACCGGCTCGCTGGCCCTGGCCGGACACCGCGCCGCACCGCGCGTCGTCCTCGCCCTCACCACGCTCTGCCTGTCCGGTTATGTCCTGCACACCCAACCGGGCGCCCTGGCCCTGCTCCCGGTGGCGGGTGCTGTACACACCGCGGCCCGCTCCGGGCACCGGGCGCTCGGCGCGGGCGCGGCGGGCTGCTTTCTCGTGGCTCAGCTGTTCTCCGGACCCCTGACAGCGGCGCAGGCGAACCGGACCCTGCTGCTCGCGGGCTGGCTTCTGTGCGCCGTGGTCACCGGCCTCGCCGACAAGAACTGGCAGGCCTACCTACGGCAGACCGAACGGCGCGCCCTGGAGGCCGAACGTACCCGTGAGGAAATGGCGCGGCGGCGAGCGGGCGAAGAACGCCTGCGGATCGCCCGCGAGTTGCACGACTCGCTCACCCACAGCATCTCGATCGTCAAACTACAGGCGGGAGTCGCGGTCCACCTGGCACGCAAGCGCGGCGACGAGGTACCGCCCGCGCTGCTCGCCATCCAGGAGGCCAGCGGCGAGGCGATGCGCGAACTCCGCGCCACCCTTGAGGTCCTGCGCGACCAGCCGCCCGGCCAGCCGCCCGGCAGGATCGAGGAGTTGGTCGGACGGGCGCGGTCCGCTGGCCTCGCCGTAGACCTGACGGTGACCGGGGACGGCGGCGACCGGCCCGCCGAGGTCGACCGTGCCGCGTACCGCATCGTGCAGGAGGCCCTGACGAACGCGGCCCGGCACGCGGGCCAGGCCCAGGTCGCCGTCCGCCTCACGCACGGCGACGGCGCGCTGACCGTCCAGGTCACGGACGACGGGCGCGCCACACCCGACCGGCCCTTCGTACCCGGCACCGGGCTCACCGGTATGCGGGAGCGGGTCACCGCGCTCGGCGGCACTCTGGACGCGGCGCCACGCGCCGACGGGGGCTTCGCCGTGCGGGCCACACTCCCGTTGCGCTACCGGCCACCGTCCGAACTCCCGGTGGAGGCACCATGATCCGCGTCGCACTCGTCGACGACCAGGCGCTGATGCGGGCCGGTTTCCGCGCGCTGCTCGAAGCCGAGGACGGCATCGAGGTGGTCGGCGAGGCAGCCGACGGCGAGCAGGGGCTCACCCTCATCCGCGAACATGTCCCCGACATCGCGTTGGTCGACGTCCAGATGCCGGTGATGACGGGTATCGAGGCGACCCGGCACATCGTCGCCGACCCGCGCCTCGGCGCCGTACGCGTGGTCATCCTCACCAACTACGGGCTGGACGAGTACGTCTTCGACGCGCTGCGCGCCGGTGCCAGCGGCTTTCTGCTCAAGGACACCGAACCGGCTGACCTGCTCCAGGCGATCGAGGTCGTGGCCGGGGGCGAAGCGCTGCTCTCCCCCTCGGTCACCCGGCGCCTGATCGGCGCGTTCGTCGCCCGCCCACCCGACCGGCACACCGCGCCGGGCCTGGAACACCTCACCCGCCGGGAACGTGAGGTGACCGCGCTCGCGGCGCACGGGCTCAGCAACGAGGAGATCGCGGAGCATATGGTGATCAGCCCGCACACGGCGAAGACGCACATCAGCCGGTCGATGACGAAGCTGGGCGCGCGGGACCGGGCCCAGCTGGTGGTGTTCGCGTACGAGGCGGGGCTGGTGCGGGCACGCGGCGGGGCCGACAGCGGCTGACCCCCGCCACGAGCCCGCACCCCCCGCCACGAGCCCGCGCCACGCGCGCCCTCGCGCCACGCGCCGCGCCTGGAGAGATCACTCTGCGTGTCCGCGCTGGGGAGGCAATTCATCACGATTCCACCGGGCGTACCCGGGCGCGGTAGGGATTGTCAGTGGCGCGTGCTCTGATGGAGTCATGATCGAAGAGTTCGAAGGCTTCCTCGAGAACGGCTCGCCCGACGTGGAGGAGGCGATCCGCAAGGCGGCAGCCGCCGAGATCGTGCCGCGGTTCCGACAGCTCGCCGCCCACGAGATCGTCGAGAAGAACGGCCCGCACGACCTGGTGACCGTCGCCGACCGACTCGCCGAGGAACACCTCACCGCCTCCCTGACCCGGCTGCTGCCTGGCTCGGTGGTGGTCGGCGAGGAGGCCGTGCACGCCGACGCGTCGGTCTACGGCCAGCTCGCCGGTGACGCTCCGGTCTGGATCGTCGATCCGGTGGACGGCACCCGCCAGTTCGTCCACGGCGACCCCGGCTTCTGCACCCTGGTCGCGCTGGCTCAGGGAGGCGAGCTGCTGGGCTCCTGGACCTACGCGCCCGCGCTGGACGAGATGGCCGTGGCGATACACGGCCAAGGGGCCCGGCTGAACGGCCGCGTGCTGGGCTCCGGTACGCCCACGCCTGGCCAGGTGCTCGAGGTAGCCACGTCCCACCCGGACTTCACCACGCCTGACCAGAAGCGTGCCCTGCTCGGGCTGCGTGTGGAGGGGGTGCAGCCCCGCCCGTGCGGCTCGGCGGGCCTGGAGTACCTGGCCATCGCCAAGGGCGAGTTGGACGCGCTCGCCTTCTCCTGGGAGAACGCCTGGGACCACGCCGCGGGCCTGCTCCTGGTCGACGAGGCGGGCGGCGCGCATCGTACGGTGGCGGGGGAGCGGTTCCGCATCGCTGGTGGGAACGCCCTGCCGTTCACGGCCGCGCGGGATGTCGCCACGGTCGACCGGATCATCGGGCTGCTGTCGGGTGGTGGTGCCTGACCGCCGCCGTTTGTGCGGCGGGGGCGTGGGGCCGTATGACCATGAGGCTGTGTGACCGTGGGGGCGTGTGACCGTGGGGGCGCCGGGCCCGGCTGTCGGTGACCCGGCTTATCCTGTGCAGCACAGGCCGTCGGCTGACAAAGGAGTCCGAAGGTGCCGTCGATGCTCGATGCCGTCGTCGTGGGCGCGGGGCCCAACGGACTGACCGCTGCCGCCGAGCTGGCCCGGCGCGGCTTCTCGGTGGCCGTCTTCGAAGCCAAGGGCACGGTCGGCGGGGGAGCCCGTACCGAAGAGCTCACCCTGCCGGGCTTCCGGCACGATCCCTGCGCGGCCGCACACCCGCTCGGCATCGGCTCACCCGCGTTCCAGAACCTCCCCCTGGGCCGGTACGGACTGGAGTGGCTCCAGTCCGAACTGCCCATGGCTCACCCGTTCCTGGACGGCACCGCGGCGGTCCTCTCGCGTTCCGTGGCCGAGACGGCGGCCTCGTTCGGGCCGCATGACGCGGGCGCCTACCGCAGGCTGGTCGCCCCCTTCGTCGGTAAGTGGGACACCCTCGTCCGGGACTTCATGTCCCTGCCGCTGACGGCGCTGCCGCGTGACCCGGTCACCCTCGCCAGGTTTGGCCTCGCCGGGCTGCCGCCGGCCAGCTGGCTGCTGCGCCAGCGCTTCCGCGACGACCGGGCCCGCACCCTGTTCACTGGGCTCGTCGCCCATGTCATCGCCCCGCTTGGCGGCCTCGCCACCAGTGCCGTCGGGCTGGTCTTCGCCCTCGCCGCCCATGAGAAGGGCTGGCCGGTGGCGCGCGGCGGCTCCCAGGCGATCTCGGACGCCCTCGCCGCGTACCTCAAGGACCTCGGCGCCGCCGTGCACACGGACTTCGAGATCAAGCGCCTGGACGACCTGCCGCCCGCCCGCGCCTACGTCTTCGACACCTCACCCACCGCGCTCGCCCGGATCGCGGGCCTGGGCGGCTTCTACGACCACTACCGGTACGGCGCGAGCGTCTTCAAGATCGACTACGCCCTTGACGGCCCGGTGCCCTGGACCGCCGACGCCCCCCGCAGGGCCACCACGGTCCAGGTGGGCGCGGACAGCCGCGAGGTAGGCGAAGCCCTGCGGATCGCCTCACGCACGGACCACGCCCCCGACGCGCCGTTCCTGATCACGGTTCAGCCGAGCCTTGTGGACCCGTCCCGCGCACCCGAGGGCAAGCACGTCTTCTGGGCGTACGGCCATGTGCCGAACGGCTGGGACGGCGACCTCACCGACGCGATCGAGCGACAGCTCGAGCGGTTCGCCCCCGGCTTCCGCGACCGCGTCCTGGCCCGCGCCACCGCGGGCCCGCCCGAACTCGCCGCGCGCAACGCCAATTACATCGGCGGCGACATCGCCTGCGGCGCCGCCTCCGGACTCCAACTCCTGCTCCGCCCCAAGCTCTCCCTGCACCCGTACCGCACCCCGCACCCCGCGATCTTCCTCTGCTCGTCGGCGACCCCGCCGGGCCCCGGCGTACACGGCATGTCCGGCCACAACGCCGCCAAGGCCGTATGGAGGAGGCTGCGCGCGTCATGACGACGATCACGCTTGTCCAGGGCGACATCACCGAGCAGTCCGTCGACGCCATCGTCAACGCCGCGAACTCCTCGCTGCTCGGCGGCGGCGGGGTCGACGGCGCCATCCACCGGCGTGGCGGCCCTGCCATCCTCGCCGCCTGCCGCGACCTGCGCGCCTCGCGGTACGGCAAGGGCCTGCCCACAGGGCAGGCCGTCGCCACCACAGCGGGCCGACTCGACGCTCGCTGGGTGATCCACACGGTCGGCCCGGTGTGGCAGCCGTCCGGAAGCGACCCGTCCCTGCTCGCTTCCTGCTACCGCGAGTCGCTGCGTATCGCCGACGAACTGGGCGCGCGGACCGTCGCCTTCCCGGCCATCTCCACCGGGGTGTACCGGTGGCCGATGGAGGACGCGGCGCGGATCGCTGTCGAGACGGTGCGGGACACCGAGACCGCGGTCGAGGAGGTGCGGTTCGTGCTCTTCGACGAGCGGGCGTACGGAGTGTTCGCCGCCTCTCTGAAGGGCGTCTAGCGCTGCCAGCCGCTGCTCGCTACCTGAGTTCGAAGTAGGAGAAGCCACAGGTGGCCGAGGTGTCGGACTCGGGGGCGGTGTGTGCGCAGGGCGGCGGTTCCCACCCGTCGGGCGGTGTGGCGCTGACCCACTCGCGCGGTCCGGCCGAACCCCCGCTGAAGGCGAGCATGGCGATGACGCACACCAGCCCCGCGCGCCGTACCAGCACGGGCGCGGCGGCGGCCCCCGCGAACGCGATCAGGGCCACAGTCCCCAGCAGTATGACGGTTTCCCGCATTACCATTCCCTCCCTCGGCCTCCCCAGGTCCGCGAGACTAGATCATGAGCAGCCGCGGGGGCACGGACAGGGCTTCAGGTTGATGTCGGATTTCTGCCAGCCGAAGCGCTGAGCATGGGTGAGGCTGGGTCCATGCACACCGACACCGAGCACTGCGTACGCGCCGTCCAGTCCAAGGACGCCCGCTTCGACGGCTGGTTCTTCACCGCGGTGGTGACCACTGGCATCTACTGCCGCCCCAGTTGCCCGGTCGTGCCGCCCAAGCCCGAGAACATGCGCTTCCACCCGAGCGCGGCCGCCTGCCAGCAGGCGGGATTCCGGGCCTGCAAGCGCTGCCGCCCCGACACCACCCCCGGCTCCCCGGAGTGGAACCACCGCGCCGATCTGGTGGCCCGCGCGATGCGACTGATCGCCGACGGAGTCGTGGACCGCGAAGGGGTCACCGGCCTCGCCACCCGACTCGGCTACAGCACCCGCCAGATCGAACGCCAACTCCACGCCGAACTCGGCGCCGGACCCCTCGCGTTGGCCCGCGCCCAGCGCGCCCAAACGGCCCGCGTACTGATCGAGACCACCGAACTCGCCATGGCCGACACCGCCTTCGCGGCCGGATTCGCCTCCATCCGTACGTTCAACGACACAGTCCGCGAGGTCTTCGCGCTCACCCCCGGCGAACTCCGCACCCGCGCGGGCGGCGGCAGACGCCCGAAGTCCACCCCTGGTGTGCTCACTCTGCGACTGCCGTTCCGCGCCCCGCTCAACCCCGACAACCTCTTCGGCCACCTCGCCGCGACCGCCGTACCGGGCGTCGAGGAATGGCGCGACGGCGCCTACCGCCGCACCCTGCGACTGCCGTACGGACCCGGAATCGTCGCCCTCACCCCCACCCCCGACCACATCGCCTGCCGCCTCGCCCTCACCGACCAGCGAGACCTCACCGTCGCGATCAGCCGCTGCCGCCGGATGCTCGACCTGGACGCCGACCCGGTCGCCATCGACGACCAGCTGCGCACCGACCCGCTGCTCGGCCCGCTGGTCGACAAGGCGCCAGGCCGCCGGGTGCCGCGTACGGTCGACGAGGCGGAGTTCGCCGTACGCGCCGTCCTGGGCCAGCAGGTCTCCACAGCCGCCGCCCGCACCCACGCGGCCCGCCTGGTCACCGCACACGGCGACCCGGTCGACGACCCAGAGGGCGCACTCACCCACCTCTTTCCCTCACCCAAAGCGCTGGCTGGACTCGACCCCGACACCCTGGCCCTGCCCCGCACCCGCCGCACGACCCTCACCACCCTGGTACGCCAACTCGCGGACGGCGAACTGCACCTGGGCGTCGAAAGCGACTGGCACAAGGTTCGCGCCCAGCTCACCGCCCTACCCGGCTTCGGCCCCTGGACCGTCGAGGCCATCGCGATGCGCGCACTGGGCGACCCGGACGCCTTCCTCCCCACCGACCTCGGAGTCCGCCGCGCCGCAGCCACCCTCGGCCTGCCCTCCACCCCCGCGGCCCTCACCACCCGCTCCGCCACCTGGCGCCCCTGGCGCGCCTATGCGGTTCAGTACCTCTGGGCCACCGACGACCACCCCATCAACTACATGCCACCACCTACAACTTGACGGGGGGATACGGCGAGCCCGCCCGAGCGCCGGGAGCGTCAGGGTGAATATGTCCCCTCACGAGCAGAGTGTCGATGTGATCCGGCTCGGGGGCTTCGATGAGTTGCGCGTCGGTGCTGTGGAATCCGGCCCGTGTGAGCAGTCGCTGCCAGATCGCGGGGCGGTAGCTGTAGCGGTAGGTGAACATGGCCTTCCCGGCGAAGCCGCCCTTGTACATGCCCTGGGGCCCGTAGGCGCCGGGGATGGCCGGAGGCTGCGAGAACGCGAACACCCCGCCGGGTGCGAGGCGCTGCCGGACGAGCGGGAACAGCTGGCCGGGGTCGGCGAACCAGGCGGCGCCGAAGATCGAGTACACGGCGTCGTAGGTCCGGGTGTCGTCGCGCAGGAAGTCGAGGACTTCGCCGCACACGAACTCCGCCCCGCTGTCCCCCCACCGGTCGGTGACCTTCTTGATCATGACTGGCGACAGGTCCACCCCGCGTGCGGTGACGCCGCGCTGGGCGAGGTAGGCCAGGGCCCGGCCGGTGCCGCAGCCGATCTCCAGGACCGATGCGGGGTCACCGAGCAGTTCGGAGCCTGGTCCGTGGTCGGTGTACTGGGTCCAGTTGAAGACGGGCTCCGCGTGGTCGTTGAACGCGGACTCGGCGAAGGCGTCCCAGAGTTCGGTCTCGGCGGCGATGTCGTGTGGTACGGGCACGGGGATGATCCTCGGGGTGTGTCGGGGGGTGTGTCCCGCCCCCGCCTGTGGAGAGCCGGGGCGGGGGCGGGAGCACTCTGGTCGGTCAGTGGCTGTCGGGGACCTTGTCGTCGCACGGGGAGCAGTCCGCGCCGTCCATGGCCCACAGCTCTTCGTCCGTGTCGAAGCCCTGCTCACGGAGGACGTCGGCGGTGCGGAGCACGAGACCGTCGCTCCTGCGGACAACGAGCGGGGCGTGGTGCTTGTACTGCCCGCTGTTGTACAGATGGCAGAACGCGAAGTACACCGGAGAGTCCAGAATGATCTGATGCACCCCGATGTCCACGGTCTTGCCGACCCCGAGATGGATCTCAGGGCGCTCCATGGCCGTGATCAGGTACATCACCGCGTTCCCGAGGACGCGCTCCGCCATGTCGCGCACCATGACGTTGTCGCGCATCAGCAGCGCGATCTCACGGTCCCACAGGCTGCCCTCGTTGCCGGGGGCCTCGAAGATGTTGTACGTGCACTCCTTCACGTACGGGCGCACCGCGTTGAGCAGCGCCCGGGGATCGCGGTACGCGGTCTGGCCGGGAGTTTCCAGTAAGACAGTCATGGCTGATGTCCTTTCTTGAGAGGTTTGGTGGACCCGCCCCGGTCGGCGCTGAAGGGGAGCAGACCGAGCCGGTGTCCAGGACACGGCGGCAGAATCCAGTCGCCCCCTGCCGCCGTAGGCTCGGTGGGGTGCGGGACTCGAAGTGGACGCGCCCGTCGCTGCCGTCCGGGTGCTCGTCCAGTGGGAGCAGCCCGAGTGCGCGACGGCAATGCGGACACAGGTAGACGACCCGGCCAGGGCCCGACATGGCGTGTTCCAGGGCGACGGCGATCGGCTCACCAGTCGGCTCGTCGCACTCGCGGCAGATCCGAGTCATGGCCGGCGCCGTCATGTGCTGATGCCGTTCAGGTTCTCGTAGTGGTCGCACAGGGCGTCCACCGAGAGAGCGAGACGCTGAGCGCGCTTCACCTCGGAGACCAGGCCGACCCTCTCTGTCCCAACGGGGACATCGTTCAGGCGGTGTCGCGCCGTGCTCACACCGGCCAGGGCGCACTGGGTGGGCACGTCGCGGGCGGGCAGAGGGCTGGCCAGGTCCTCGATGACCGGGATGAGCAGCGCGAGGAAGTCACGCAGCCGGAGCAGCGTCAGCTCCAGGTCCTCGTAGCGCGGCAACTGCGAGTCCTCAGCAAGTAGTCCGGCTGTGGCGGCGCGCATCGTGGCGATGTCCGGCGGGCGTTGATCCTGCGCTGCCATGTCTGGTGGGTGGGCTGTACGTTGCTTCATGTCGACTCCTTCGCAGTCGGCCACGCCCCGGGCCGTGACAGCGGCGCCGGGGTCCGTGGTGCTCCTGCACAGAGAGTCGTCGACCGCGTTCAACTGCGGTATGACCACCGGGTGTTACCGAGCCGGTAATACACTCGTTTCTGGTTCGGAAGGCGCGACGAAGCGCATATGATCACTCCGGAAGTTGGCCCGCATGAACGCCGCCACCTCCGGCCCGCTCGACCCAGACGTCCTCGACCGGGACGACGTGAAACGAGCCCTGACAGAGCACGACTTCGCTGCGGCCTTCTCCCTGTTCAAGAAGCGGGGCGGCCTGTCGCAGAACCGCATCGCGGCCGCCTGCCAGCTCACTCCCGGCAAGGTCTCCACCATCATCAGCGGGCAGCAACAGGTCAGAAGACGTTCACCCACCGAAGCCACCGGCCGCACGGTCACCCGACGACGCTCCCTGGCGCCCCACCACGACCGTGCACCTGGCCGCAGACCTGACCAGGAGCGATCTCGTGATGGACCGCCGCGCGGCTACCCGCGCCCTGGCCGGTGCCGCCGCAACCGGCGCCACCCTCCTCGATTCCCTCGAAGGCTGGCTCCAGCCCGCCCCTAGAGCAGAGCCCTCCCCGCGCCACGGACGCCTGGGACGGCGTGACATCGAAGAACTCGAAGGCACCGCACGCGCGTTCCGCGCCTGGGACCACAAGTACGGTGGCGGCCTGCGCCGCAAGGCCGTCATCGGCCAACTCAACGAAGTAGCCAGCCACCTTGACGAGCACCAAGCCCCCGCCATCGAACAGCGCCTCTTCCGCGTCATGGCCTACCTCGGCGGCACCGCGGCGACGATGGCATGGGACTCTGGAATGCACAAGCAGGCGCAGAACTACTACCGGCTCGCGCTGCGCGCGGCCCATGCCGGAGGCGACACGGCGTTCGGCGTCAACGTGCTGGCGGGGATGGCCCGGCAGATGCTGTGCCGGGACCGGCCGCAGGACGCCCTTGAACTCGTGCATCTCGCCCACAAGCGTGCGCACAGGACCGTGGGGCCGCGCGTGCGCGCCATGCTCCACACCCGAGAGGCGTGGGCCTACGTGGCCATGGGCCGAAGCGCTGCCTTCCGGCGGGCCACGTCGGAGGCAGCCGACACGCTGGCCGATGCCGATCCAGGCGATGAGCCGTACTGGATCACGTACTTCGACCGTGCCGAACTCGCCGGGGTAACGGGCGGACGGCTGCTGGACCTGGCCCGACAGAATCCGCGCCAGCACGCCGAGACCGCTGCGGAGTCGATCAACAAGGCACTGGCAACGCGTGGTCCTGAGGCTGGGCGCAGCCACGCCCTGGACCTGATCGGCCTGGCCGAGTGCCACTTCCTCCTGGGCGACCTACCCGGTGCCGTTGAGCAGACGCGCCAGGCCGTCGAGGCGGCGGCGTGTACGCAGTCCAGCCGGGTCCGCACCCAGCTCAGCCACCTGTACCCGTACACCGTCGGCCGAGGGGCGTCACGAGCTGTAGCCGAGGCACGCACTATGATCCGCGACCAGTTGTCGAAGCGAGGAGAACCGTGACCACCATCGCTGTCACCGGCCACATGGACCTGACCGACGCCAGCGTGCCCCTGGTACGTGACGCAGTCCGCGAGGCCCTCAAGCCCTATGCCGACGGTGACCTGACCGGAGTGTCCTGCATCGCGAAGGGCTCCGATTCTCTGTTCGCCGAGATCGTCCTGGAACTCGGTGGACGCCTGGTGGCGGTGATCCCCTCGCGGGACTACCGGCAGGCCAAGGTCAAACCCGATCACGCGGAGACATTCGACCGGCTCACGGCAGCCGCCGACGAGGTGCTCGTGCTCGCCCACGACACGGCCAACCGGCACGCTTACGAGGACGCCAACCGCACTCTCCTCAAGCGAGCCGACCGGCTCGTCGCGGTCTGGAGCGGTGAGTCGCCCACGGGCAAGGGCGGCGGCACCGCGGACACTGTCGTCGAGGCCCGCGAGGCGGGCCTCCCGGTCGAGGTCGTATGGCCGAACGGCGCCGCGCGCCGGAACTGAACGGCACAGGTACAACTCTGACTCCTCCTTGAGCGGGAGCCGTTGCCTCACACGCGGACAGCAGGAAGCCCCCGCCGTCCGAAGGCGACAGGGCGCAGGAGCCGCAACGGGGCACACCGGCCTCCGTGCTTCCTTGGGGATTCGTTCGGACGACATGGGACCGTTTCGCCTGGAGTATGGCGCGTCACCATCAGGTGTGCACGAGCGCCGACAGTAGATCGCGGCGTGCCGGGAGCGGTATGTGTCGGGACGGTCACGTCGTTTTACCACCAGTGCATCGGGCGGGAGTGGGTCACAGTAGGCGTTGAGCCTCAGTGGAAGCCCATAAACCCCATCCCCGCGTAAGGACACCAGCGGTGACGCAGAACACGCAGCAGTGCACGAAGCAGCACACAGTGATTGACAGCCCCTACGGACCTCTCACGCTCGTCGCCACCGACGGTGTCCTGTCCGGGCTCTACATGACCGACCAGCGTCATCGCCCGGCCGAGGAGACCTTCGGCAGCCCCGACGACACCCCGTTCGACGAGGTCGTCCGCCAGCTCCGAGCGTACTTCGTGGGCGGTCTCAAGGAGTTTGACCTGCCGCTGCACCTGGAGGGCACGCCCTTTCAGCGCAGCGTCTGGGACGGGCTGCGGGAGATCCCGTACGGCGAGACCCGCTCGTACGGTGAGCTCGCCGAAGCGCTCGGCAAACCCGGCGCGTCACGCGCCGTTGGTCTCGCCAACGGGAAGAACCCGATCGGCATCATCGTGCCCTGCCACCGGGTGGTCGGCGCGCACGGAAGCCTCACCGGCTACGGCGGCGGCCTGGAGCGCAAGCAGCGGCTGCTGGACTTCGAAGGTGGGACCGCCCTGTTCTGACGGGGGGAAGGAGCTAGCGGTGGGTGAGTACGTTGACCACGCGGCCGTCCGGGGCGCGTACGAAGAAGCGGCGGACGCCCCAGTCCTCGTCCGTCAGTGGGTGGACGATTTCCGCGCCGCTGGCCAGTGCGGCGGCGTAGGTCGCGTCCACGTCGTCGACCTCGACGCTCAGGTCCGGGACGACGGGTGCGGATTTGTCCTCGCGCATGATGCTGATCTGGGCTGTGGGGTTGTCTGGTGAGGCGAGGGTGGTGATCCAGCCGAGGTTCATCACCTCGACGAAGCCCAACAGACCGTAGAAGTCGGCGGTTTCGCGCGGGGCGTCGGACTGTACGTTGGGCACGATGCGGCGGACGGTCATCGTGGTACCTCCTGGCCGTTTTCCAGCTCCACCACTTCGGTGCCGTTCTCCAGCGCGTGGAGTACGGCGGTGAGGCGGCTGGCGAACCACGGTGGGCCGTACTCCTTGAGGTCCGCCGGGGCGACCAGCCGCCAGGAGTCCAGTTCCTCCTTCTGCAGCACGATCGCGTCCAGCTGGTCCTGGGAGAGCACGCCGCCGTCGTAGAGGTACGAGGCGATCGGGGGCCGGTCCGCGCCCGACACCCAGTCGATGGCGAGCAGTCGGCCGGGCCGCACGTCGAGGCCGATCTCCTCGATCGTCTCGCGGCGCGCCGCCTGCCGGGGTGTCTCGCCCTGGTCGGACTCGATGGTTCCGCCGGGCAGGGCCCAGCCGTCACGGTAGTTGGGTTCCAGAATCAGCACGCGTCCCTCGGTGTCGCGCAGCAGCATGGCGGCACCGGCGAGGATCTTGGGGAGTCCGGCGATGTACGTGGCGTAGTCGACTGTCACTCTCCCGAGCCTAGAGGGTCAGTGGCCAGAGCGTAGAGGGTCAGTGGTCAGTGGTCAGTGGTCTGTCGGTGGTTGGTTCTCGTTCTGGGTGCGGGTCTTCGCGGTGCGCCGCAGTCGGTGGTGGCCGCGCTCAGGGGGCTGATGTTCGGTGATCGCGTCGCCCACCATCGCCTTGACCGCGTCCCGCAGGCCGTGCAGCGCGTGGTGGCGGGTCGGGCCCGCGCCGGGATCGTCGCGCAACTCCTTCACCAGCGAGTAGCAGAGCAGCAGCATCACCACCACGAACGGCAGCGCGACCAGAATGGTGGCCGTCTTCAGCGAGTCCAGGCCACCCTCCACCAGCAGCACCGCGGCGACCGTCCCCATCAGCACACCCCAGCCGACGACCAGCCAGGTCCTGGGGTGCAGGGCGCCCCGGCTGGTGAGCGAGCCCATCACCAGCGACGCCGAGTCGGCGCTGGTCACGAAGTACGTCATGACCAGCAGCATCGCCACCCAGGAGGTGAGCGTGGACAGCGGCAGCCCGTCCAGCATCCCGAACAGGGACGCCTCCACGCCCTCCCCCAGCTTGGCCCCCATGTCGACCTGGCCGGTCTCGTCGAGCCTCATGCCGGTGCCGCCCATGACGCAGAACCAGACGACCGTGGCGGAGCTGGGGACCAGGAGCACCCCGATCAGGAACTCCCGGATCGTCCGGCCATGGGAGATCCTGGCGATGAACGTCCCGACGAACGGCGCCCAGGACAGCCACCACGCCCAGTAGAAGACCGTCCAGGCGCCCAGCCAGTCGCTGTTGCCGAACGATCCAGCGCGGGTCGCCATGGGGATGAACCAGTGCACGAAGCCGCCGACGCTCTCCGGAATCGCGTCCAGGATGTACACGGTCGGGCCGAGGACGAAGACGAAGACCATCAGGCCGGTGGCCAGCACGATGTTGATGGTGCTGAGCCACTTGACGCCCCGGTGGAGCCCGGAGAAGGCCGAGGCCACGAAGGCGGCGCCCAGCGAGATGATGATGACCAGTTGGAGGCGGGTGGTGTCGTCCGCGCCCGCGGTGAGGTGCAGGCCCTTGGAGACCTGGAGCGCGCCCAGGCCCAGGCTGGTCGCGGTGCCGAAGACGGTGGCGAACACGGCGAGCAGGTCGATGACCCGGCCCTGCCAGCCCGCTGCCCGGCGCTCCCCGAGGAGCGGTACGAATGCCGAGCTGAGCCGGTTGCCGCGGCCCTTGCGGTATCCGGCGTACGCGAGCGCTAGGCCCGCGACGCCGTAGATCGCCCAGGGGACGAGCGTCCAGTGGAAGAAGGAGTACTGGAGCGCGATGTTGGCCGCGTCGCCGGTCTGGCCGGTGGCCCCCGTCATCGGGGGCGGGGTGAGGTAGTGGGTCAGCGGCTCGCCGACGCCGTAGAACATCAGGCCGATGCCCATGCCCGCGCTGAACATCATCGCGATCCACGCCAGGTTGTTGAACTCCGGCTCGGAGTCGTCCCGGCCCAGCCTGATCCGGCCGAAACGGCTCAGCGCGATGACGACGCACAGGACCAGGAAGACATCGGCGGCGATCACGAACAGCCAGGCGAAGTTGCCCAGCACCCAGGCCAGCGCGGAGTCCGACGCACTGCTGAACGAGTCCTGGCCGAACGACGCCCAGCCGACGACCGCGAGCACCACGGCCACGCCGATACCGACCAGGATGTGGTCGGGGGGTGGGCTGTCAGACGGGCCGGGCGGGTCGGGCGGGGTGCTCTGGTGGGGCTGGTCGAGGGCATCCGTACTCATGCCATCCCACTATGGTGGGAAATCTCCGGTTTCTTCCGGGGGGCGCGCCGTCTCACCGTGAGGGCGGCCATGGGCAGCGGGCGGCGCCTGAGGTTAAAGTCGCAGCGGCGCGACTGCCTTGACGCGAGCAAGGCCCAGAGAGCAAGGGGATTCCAAGGTGGCTGACGCTGCAGCGGTGGCGACGGAAAGCACCGAGACACGGCGGGTGCTGATCGCCGCGGACAAGTTCAAGGGCTCGCTGACGGCCGTGCAGGTCGCCGAGCGGGTGACGGCCGGGCTGCGCCGGGTGGCGCCAGGGGTCCAGGTCGAGGCGCTGCCCGTGGCGGACGGCGGCGACGGCACGGTGGCGGCCGCGGTGGCGGGCGGTTTCGAGCGCCGGGAGGTACGGGTCACCGGGCCGCTCGGCAGCGAGGTCACCGCCGCGTACGCGCTGCGCGGAGACACCGCGGTGGTGGAGATGGCCGAGGCCTCCGGCCTCCAGCTGCTGCCCGACGGCGTCTTCGCGCCGCTCACGTCCAGCACATACGGCTCCGGCGAACTGCTGCTCGCGGCGCTGGAGGCCGGGGCCCGGACGATCGTCTTCGGTGTCGGTGGCAGCGCCACCACCGACGGCGGCGCCGGGATGCTGGCCGCGCTCGGGGCGCGCTTCCTGGACGCGGACGGACAGCCGGTCGCCCCCGGCGGCGGTCCGCTGCGTGATCTGGCCACCGCTGACCTCTCGGGGCTCGACCCGCGGCTGGCCGATGTGGACCTCATCCTCGCCAGCGATGTCGACAATCCGCTGACCGGGCCGAAGGGCGCGCCCGCGGTGTACGGGCCGCAGAAGGGGGCGAGCCCTGACGATGTGCGGGCGCTCGACGCCGCGCTGGCGCACTTCGCCGTCGTCCTGGAGAAGGCCGTCGGCCCCAAGGCGGCCACCTGCGCTCAGGCGCCGGGCGCCGGGGCGGCGGGTGGCATCGGGTACGGGGCGCTCGTCGGGCTCGACGCGCGGTTCCGTCCCGGCATCGACGTGATGCTCGACGTCCTGGGCTTCGCTCCGGCCCTCGCGCGGGCCGACCTCGTCATCACCGGTGAGGGCTCGCTCGACGAGCAGACGCTGCACGGCAAGGCTCCTGCGGGCGTCGCGGCGGCGGCGCGTGCGGCGGGGGTCCCGGTCGTCGCTGTCTGCGGCCGCCTCGCGCTGTCTGCCGACGCGCTCGCGGCGGCGGGCATCCGGCGGGCGTACCCGCTGACGGAGGTCGAGCCGGATGTGGCGCGCTGCATCGCCGATGCGGGGCCGATCCTGGAGCGGGTCGCGGAGCGGATCGCGGGGGACGTGCTGGTCTAGGGGCTGCGGGTCAGGGATTCTTCCCCTACCCCGCCCCTTCCCGAAACTGGGGGCAAGCCCCCAGGCCCCCCGATCGCCCTTGGGGCTCGTCCTCAATCGCCGGACGGGCTGAAATCTTCAGCCCGTCCGGCGATTGAGGACCGGGGTCTGGGGCGGAGCCCCAGTTACGGGAAGGGGCGGGGTGGGGGAGAAGCCCGCCGCAGGCGCCCCACGCCCGAGCCCGGGCGCCCCCCTCAGCCGCTCGGCGACAGCCGGTGTGCGTCCAGGGCCAAGGTCATTTCCGTCAGGTCCCGGGGGCGGGACAGCGCCCGCCCCGTCAGCTGCTCCAGCCGCCGCAGGCGGTTGAAGACCGTGTTGCGGTGGCAGTAGAGGCGGCTGGCCGCCCGGCCCGCGGAGCCCTCACACTCCAGCCACGCGTCCAGCGTCTCCAGGAGCACCGTCCGGTCCGTGGGGTCCAGCTCCAGCAACGCGCCGAACACGTCCGACACCAGCCGCCCCGCCAGGTCCGGCTGGCTGACCACCAGCGCGGTCGGCATCCGCCGGTCCAGGCGGGCGATCTCCGTAGCGTCCGGTGGGCAGGTACGCAGCGCCAGCTCGGCCAGCCGACGCGCCCGCCCCAGCTCGGCGAGACCCTCCACGACCGGGCTGACCCCACCGGGCCCGGGACAGCCCACGGCGAGCAGATCGGCGACCGCGTCGAGCCCGGTGTCCGCGGCCATCGCCACCACCCCCACCTCGCAGTCCGCCCGCATCCGCCACATGAACCGCATGCCGGTGCCCTGGATCAGCCGGTGCAGGGGCTCCCGCCCGTCGCGCCGCTCAAGCGGCAGCACCACCACCGCGTACCGGCCGTGCTCGGGCAGATCCAGGCCCGCCGCCGCCCGTGAGGTGAGCTCAGGCCCCTGACGGCCCTCCAGGAGCGCGTCAAGGAGCGCCTGGAGCCGTTCGTCGGTACGCCGCCGCAGCTCCAGCTCGGTCGCCCGGTACGCCTCCGATACGGTGTCCGCCTGCTCGTCGACCGCCGACCACACCATCGTCGACGACCGCATCAGTACGGCCAGCCGCTCCGGCTGCCGCGCCGACGTGGCCTCCAGCAACGCCTCCCACACCAGCCGCCCCGCCTGCCGGTACGCGTGCACCAGCAGGTCGAGCGGCAGCCCCTGCTGCGCCCGGTGCCGCCCGAGCCACTGGGCGTGTTCCAGGTCCCGGCGCGGCGATCCACGGGGCGCCCGGATCGCCGTCACGCCGATCCGGATCGCCTCCTCGGCCTCCTGCCAGTGCTGGTCGTACGGGATGACCCGCCCGTACGTCAGCGAGTGCTCGGCGAGCAGTCGCAGGTAGTCGTCCACCAGGTCGGGAAGGCCATCGAGAAGCGTCTCGCACGCCTCAGCGAGCACCTTCCACTCATGCCCCGTACGGGGTCTGCGCCCACCCATAGCCCCGGAGCATGCCACCTGTTCCCGGCCAGCGGCAGACCCCTGACACAGGGCGTTGTGCGCGTGCACAACCCGCCGCCGCACCCGCTGGTCACGGGCAGCGATTCAGCCACGGGGCGTAGACATACCGACTGGTCGGTGCTGGTCTGTGCGCCATCGAACGCCGTCGAAGAAGGCAGACGAGAGCAGAGGAAGGGGAGTCATGGGAGGTGCCGCACTCGAAGTACGGGACCTGGTGGTGGGCTACGGCCCGGTACGGGCCCTGCGCGCGGTGTCACTGGAGGTACCCGAAGGCAGCGTGGTCACGGTCCTCGGCGGCAACGGCGCCGGAAAGTCCACGCTGCTACGAGCCATCTCGCGGGCACTGTCCTTCCACGGCGGAGCCGTCACCGGGGGCACCGTGCACTTCGGCGGACGGCCGCTGCACAGCCTGCCACCGGACCGCGTGGTCGCCGCCGGAGTGTCCCAGGTCCCCGAGGGCCGCCAGGTCTTCGCCCGGATGACGGTCGACGACAACCTGCGCGCCGGAGCGCTCGGTTCCCGCGGCGACCGGCCGGCGAAGGCCGCCGCCCTGCGCCGGGTCCGCGAGCTCTTCCCGGTCCTCGCCGAACGCTCCGGGCAGCGCGCCGGACTGCTCTCCGGTGGCGAACAGCAGATGCTCGCCGTCGGCCGCGCCCTGATGGCCTCGCCGAGGCTGCTGCTGCTCGACGAGCCCTCGCTCGGTCTCGCCCCACTGATGGCCGCCCGGATCGCCGACACCATCAGGGAGATCAACAGCCAGGGCACCTCCGTTCTGCTCGTCGAGCAGAACGCCGCACTCGCCCTGCGGCTGGCCTCCTACGCCTACGTCCTGGAGGTCGGCGAGATCACGCTGTCCGGCCCGGCGGACGAGCTCGCCGCGTCCGACGAGGTACGCCGCCGCTACCTCGGCGTGGTCGACGAGGACGCCGCCGCCGACGCGTCCCAGGCCGACACCACGCACCCCGTCCTGTCCCGCTGGGAGGGCTGATGACCACCGCTGTGCCCCTACAAGTGCGGGATGTGACCGTACGGTTCGCCGGTCTCACCGCACTGGACCAGGTGAATTTCACCGTGGACCCCGGCACCGTACACGCCGTGATCGGCCCCAACGGCGCCGGAAAGTCCACCTGCTTCAACGTCCTGTCCGGCGTCTACCGGGCCACCTCCGGCAGCGTACGGTTCGGCGCGCACGAGCTCACCGGGATGCCTCCGCACCGTATCGCCGGACTCGGGATCGCGCGCACCTTCCAGAACCTCGCCCTGCCACCGCGCGCCACGGTCGCCGACAGCCTGCTGCTCGGCCGTCACCGCCTCACCCGTACCGGATTCGTCGCGGCCGGGCTGCGGCTGCCGTCCGCCGCCCGCGAGGAGGCGCGCCACCGGGCCCGGGTACGGGAGATCGCCGCGTTCGTCGGCTTGGAGGACCAGCTCGACCGCCCGGCCGGATCACTGCCGTACGGGCAGCAGAAGCTGGCCGAGCTGGGCCGCGCCCTGTGCATGGAGCCCGAACTGCTGCTCCTGGACGAGCCGGTGGCGGGGATGACCGCCGACGAACGGCGGCGCACCGCGGCGGTCATCGCCGGGGTCCGGGACAGCCTCGGCATCTCGATCGTCCTGGTCGAACACGACATGGGCGTGGTGATGCGGCTCGCCGACGCGGTGACCGTACTCGACTTCGGCCGCCGCATCGCGGGCGGCGCCCCCGCCGACGTGCAGAACGACCCCGCGGTCATCCGCGCCTACCTCGGCGAGGACGAACCAGCGCACGCGGAGCAAGACGGGGAGCAAGACGGGGAGCAAGACGGGGAGCAGCACGCGCAGCGGGACGGGGAGGCCGCCTCGTGACGATCTTCATCGAACTGCTGCTGAACGGCATCTCGTTGGGCTCCGTGTACGCCCTGATCGCCCTCGGCTTCGTGGTGATCTTCCGCGCGACCGAGGTCGTCAACTTCGCCCACGCCTCGCTGCTCCTCGCGGGCGGCTACATCACCGCCGTACTCAGCGACGACATCGGCTTCTGGCTCGCGCTGCTCACCGGTATCGCCGGGGCCGCGCTGGTCGGCGCGGCCATCGAGTTCCTGGTGATGCGCCGCTACCGGGGCGCGGACCACAGTGTGCTGGCCATCGTCACCATCGGCGTCGACATCATGCTGGTCGCCGACATCGGACGCCGTCTGGGCACCGACATCCTCAGTGTCGGCGACCCGTGGGGCGATCGGGTGCTCACCATCGGCGCGGTCTCCCTCGCCCAGACCCGGGTGGCGGCGCTGCTCGCCGCCGGACTGCTGATCACCGCGTTCCTGCTGGCCTTCCGCTACACCTCCTGGGGGGTGGCGATGCGGGCGGCGGCGGAGAACGCCGGGACCGCGGCCCTGATGGGCATCCGGCTCGGCCGGGTCTCACTCGGCGCCTGGGCGGTGGCGGGCGGACTGGCCGCCGTCGCCGCCCTGTTCCTGACCGTCTTCCCGACCCCGGGTCTGGAGAAATCCACCGCACAGGTGGCGATGAAGGCCTTCCCGGCCGCGATACTCGGTGGACTCGACTCCACCACCGGTGCCCTCGTCGGTGGACTCATCGTCGGAGTCACCGAGTCGCTCGCCACCGGCTATCAGGGGGACCTGACCTTCCTCGGCAGGGGGCTTGGGGAACTCGCGCCCTATCTGGTGATGGTCGCCATCCTCCTGCTGCGCCCCGCCGGACTGTTCGGCACGAAGGAGCTGGCCCGTGTCTGACATCACCGACCAGAACCAGAACCAGAAGCAGAAGCAGAAGCAGAACGTTCCGCCCCTGCGGGCCGCCGCCAAGACCGCCACGCGGGTGCCCCGGCCCCTCACCCGGCCGGGCGGCTACGGATGGGTCGCGGGGGCGCTGCTGCTGCTCGCGCTGCCGTTCTATCTGGACACCTTCTGGCTCCAGGCGGGCCTGTTCGCCATGGCCGCCGCGATCGGCGCCATCGGCCTCAACCTGCTGACCGGCTCCACCGGCCAGCTCTCCATGGGACACGCCTTCTTCCTGGCCGTCGGCGCGTACGGCTACACCGCCCTGGCAGGTGACAGCGAGGGCCGCTATACGGGCCTGGGCCTGCCCACCTGGCTCGCCGCGCTCCTCGCGGTCGTGCTGACCGGGCTCGCGGGTGGGCTCTTCAGCCCGATCGCCGGACGGCTGCGTGGCGCGTACCTCGGTATCGCCACCCTCGCCCTGATCGTCATCGGCCTGCACGTCATCGACAACGCCACCGATCTGACCGGCGGCGCCCTGGGCCGCGAGGTGCCCGCCCTGAATCTGTTCGGCTTCGGCTTCGACCGCTCCGAACTCCTCGTCGCCGGGGTCCCGTTCGGCTCGGCCGAGAAGCTCTGGTACGTCGGTCTCGCCTTGCTGCTCGGCTGCGCCCTGTTCGCCCGCGGAGTGCTGCGGGGCCGCCCGGGACGCGCCATGAACGCCATCCGCGACCACCGCATCGCGGCGGGCGTGATGGGCGTGCCGGTCGCCCGTTACCGGGCCGCCGTCTTCGTCCTGTCCTCGATGTACGCGGGCCTGGCGGGGGTATTGCTCGCGCTGGTCTTCCAGAACGTCACGCCCTCGCAGTTCGGCATGGTCGTCTCGCTCCAGTACCTCGCCATGATCGTCATCGGGGGGCTCGGCTCGGTCGGGGGAGCCGTGGTGGGAGCCGTCTTCGTCTCGATGCTGCCGCAGGTCCTCACCCGCTACAGCGACGCCCTGCCGCTGGTCGCCACCCCGGGAACGGGCGGGGTCAGCCCGGGCGAGGCCTCCGCGTACCTGTACGGCGCCGCCGTCGTGGCGGTCGTGCTCTTCCTGCCAGGCGGCCTGATCAGGCTCGTCGCCCGGCGCACCACGATGTCAACCTCAGGAGAGAAACGATGAGTGTGCTGCCCCCGCGTACCAAGGCCACCACCAAGACCACCACCAAGGCCACGACCAAGGCCACCGCCACCGCACTCGCGGCGCTGCTCGCCCTCGCTGGCGCCGCCGGATGCAGTTCCAAGGCCAGCGACGCGAAGGATGAAGGCAAGGACGACGCGCAAGGAGTGAGGACCGGCGTCGGCGTGACGGAGAAGGAGATCACGCTGGGCGCGCTCACGGACATGTCCGGCGTCTACGCGACGCTCGGCAAGAGCGTCACCCAGGCCCAGCAGCTGTATGTGAAGCAGACCAACGAGGCGGGCGGCATCTGCGGCCGTCAACTCAAGCTGACCGTGCGCGACCACGGCTACGACCCGCAGAAGGCCGTCTCCGCCTACACCGAACTGGAGCCGAAGGTCCTCGGCTACGCCCAGTTCATCGGCTCGCCCTTCGTCGCCGCGGTCAAGAAGCGCAACGAGGACAGCAAAGCGCTCATCGTGCCGCAGGCCTGGTCGGCGGCGCTCCTCGGCAGCGAGTACATCCGGGTCATCGGCTCCACGTACGACATCGAGACGATCAACGCGATCGACTTCCTGATGAAGGAGAAGGGTGTCAAGAAGGGCGACAAGATCGGTCATGTGTACTTCGAGGGCGACTACGGCGAGAACGCGCTCGAGGGCTCGCGGCACATGGCGAAGGAGTCCGGCCTCTCGATCGTCGAGCAGAAGATCAAGCCCACCGACAGCGATATGTCCGCGCAGGTGGCGGCGTTGAAGCAGGCGAAGGTCAAGGCGATCGTGCTGAGCGCGGGACCGGCGCAGGCGGCCTCGCTGGTCGGTGTCGCGGCCGCGAGCGGGCTCAAGGTCCCGATCATCGGCAACAACTCGGCGTTCGCCCCGCAGTTGCTCGGCACACAGGCGGGTCCGGCCCTGGAGAAGATGTACTTCGTCGCCTCGCCGTCGCTGCCCATCGGCGACGCCGCGGACGGCCCGAGCAAGCTGGCGGCCGACTACGCGAAGGCCTACCCCAAGGACGGCCTGGACAACGGCGTCGTCGCGGGCTGGACGGCCGCCTCGACGTTCGGGGAGGCGCTGAAGACGGCCTGTAAGGACAAGGACCTGACGCGTGAGGGCGTCGCCAAGGCCCTGCGCACGATGTCCGCGTACGACTCCGGCTTCGGCGTCCAGAACTACTCCGAGCCGAAGGCGCCGTCGTCCCTGGAGAGCGTCATCCTGCAACCGGACAAGTCCGCCAAGGGTGGCGCCACGGCGGTCCGCGAGGCCGCCACCTCCGAGGCGGCCCAGTCCTTCGCTTCCGACTGACCCGCCCGGCAACGCTTTCGTCCCGACAACGTTGAAGGGCCCGAACCAGATGGTTCGGGCCCTTCAACGTGCGTCAGGAACGCTACGGCAGCTGCGCCGCACGCGCCTCACGCCGGTTGTCGCGGAAGTTGTTGACCCGGCGAGCCGTGGCGAACAACGGAATGACCGCACCGAGCACCAGTTGCAGCGCGCACCCCGTCTGGAGCAGCAGTTGCCCCCCGGGCGCGTCGAACGCCCAGGCCGCGAGCAGCCCCATCGCGGACACGATCCACGCCAGCATCGCCACCGCGAGAGGACCCCGCGGCTTCGGGTACTCGACCCGGCTCACCATCAGCCACGCGGTACCGATGATCGCCAGCAGCGTGGCGATGAACGGCAGCTCCAGCAGCACGATCGAGACCACCGTGAGCGCCCCGAAGGGGCTCGGCATGCCCTGGAAGGTGCCGTCCTTCACCGTCACGACGGAGAATCTCGCCAGCCGTAGGACCACCGCGAGCAGCACCACGATGGCGCTCACCGCGGCGACCCGCTGGTGGGCGCCGTCCGCGACCATCCCGTACACGAGCACGAAGTACGCGGGCGCGAGACCGAAGCTGATCAGGTCCGAGAGGTTGTCCAGCTCGGCGCCCATCGGCGAGCTGCGCAGCTTGCGTGCCACCAGCCCGTCGAAGAGGTCGAAGACGGCCGCGCACAGTATCAGGATCACCGCGGTCGCGGCCGAGTGCCGGGCCATGCCCGTGACCTCGGTGCCGGTGACATGCGGAATCAGGATGCCGGTGGTGGTGAAGTACACCGCCATGAAGCCACAGGTGGCGTTACCGAGCGTGAGGGTGTCCGCTATCGACAGCCGCAGTGACAGCGGCATGTCCTCGGCGCAGTCGGCACCGTCCGCGTCCTTGTCCTCGGACTCCGCGACCCAGCCAGCCTGGGTGTCGGGATCAACCACGCTCAATGCGAGTCACCCCCGCCACGGTCTTCTGACCGACCTCGACGGCGACGTCGACTCCCTCCGGGAGGTAGAGGTCGACGCGCGAGCCGAAGCGGATCAGGCCGATGCGCTCGCCCTGCTCCACCTTCGTGCCCTGGGGGATGTAGGGCACGATACGGCGCGCGACCGCGCCCGCGATCTGCACCATCTCGATGTCACCGAGCTCGGTGTCGAAGTGCCAGACAACGCGCTCGTTGTTCTCGCTCTCCTTGTTGAACGCCGGAACGAACCCGCCGGGTACGTGCTCGACGGACGTCACCGTGCCCGCCAGGGGCGCGCGGTTGACGTGGACGTTCAGCGGGCTCATGAAGATCGCGACGCGGGTGCGCCCGTCCTTCCACGGCATGATGCTCTGCACCACGCCGTCGGCCGGAGAGATGATCTGGCCCTGGGCGATCTCTCGCTCGGGGTCGCGGAAGAACCACAGCATGCCCGCCGCGAGCGCCGTGGCGGGCACGGCCACGGCCGCGGCGCGCTTGGAACGGCGCGCGCGGGCGAGGCTCAGCGCTGCGGTGGCGACGGTCGGCAGGAGCCACGGCGATGCTCCGCGCGCGAGCCGTCCCTTGGGGAAGCCTTCGCGGGGGGCAGGGGTTTGGCTGTGGGGCATGGATGACCTTCGTAGCGGATGATGCCGCGCTTCAGAGGGGGACGGCGGCGGCCTTACCGGATGGTATCGGTTGCCAGCCACAACTGGGCAAGCCACGAAGCCGAGTCGGTCGCTCAGAAGCGTTGACAGGGTGTGATCTTCGTCCCGACGAAAGTCACCAAAAGGGACTTTCATCCCTGGAATCGGTACTCCTCCAGCAGTCGGCGTCCAATGATCATTTTCTGGATCTCGGCGGTTCCTTCACCGATCAGCAGCATCGGAGCCTCGCGGTAGAGGCGCTCGATCTCGTACTCCTTGGAGAAGCCGTAGCCGCCGTGAATCCGGAAGGCGTCCTCCACGACCTCCTTGCAGTACTCGGAGGCGAGGTACTTCGCCATCCCAGCCTCAAGGTCGTTTCGCTCCCCGGAGTCCTTTTTGCGTGCTGCGTTTACCATCATCGCATGCGCGGCCTCGACCTTGGTCGCCATATCGGCGAGCTTGAACTGGATCGCCTGGTGCTGGGCGATCGGCTTGCCGAAGGTGTGGCGCTGCTGGGCGTACGAGACACCCAGCTCAAAGGCACGCTGTGCGACTCCGCAGCCACGCGCCGCGACGTTGACGCGGCCGACCTCGACGCCGTCCATCATTTGGTAAAACCCTCGGCCGGTGGTGCCGCCGAGGACCCGATTGGCCGGAATGCGCAGTCCGTCCATGATCAACTCGGTGGTGTCGACACCCTTGTAGCCCATCTTGTCGATCTTCCCGGGGATGGTGAGGCCGGGGCGGACCTCTCCGAAGCCGGGCTCCTTCTCGATGAGGAAGGTGGTCATCGACTTGTGCGGCGCGGTGCCCTCGGGGTGTCCTTCGTCACTCCGGCACAGAACCGCCACGAGCGTCGACGAACCGCCATTCGTCAGCCACATCTTCTGACCGTTCAAGACGTACTCGTCGCCGTCCTTGACGCCCTTGGACGTGATCGCCGAAACGTCGGAGCCGAGCGCCGGTTCCGACATCGAGAAGGCGCCGCGCACCTCGCCCAGCGCCATCCGCGGCAGGAAGGTGTCCTTCTGCTCCTGCGTGCCGTGCTGCTTGAGCATGTACGCCACGATGAAGTGGGTGTTGATGATGCCGGACACGCTCATCCAGCCGCGCGCGATCTCCTCCACGCACAGCGCGTAGGTGAGCAGCGACTCGCCCAGACCCCCGTATTCCTCGGGGATCATCAGCCCGAACAGGCCGAGTTCCTTGAGGCCTTCGACGATCTGCGTCGGGTACTCGTCGCGGTGCTCCAGCTCGGTAGCGACCGGGATGATCTCCTTGTCGACGAAGTCCCGCACCGTGGACAGGATTTCCTGCTGGATGTCGGTGAGGCCAGCGGTCTGGGCGAGTCGGCTCATGACTACTTCTTCTCCTGTGCCTTCAGCTCCGGGCGGCCGGGCTGCTCGCCGCCGCGCTCCTTGATGTACGTCTCGGTGGGGACCATCACCTTGCGGCGGAACACGCAGACCAGCGTGCCGTCCTGCTTGTAGCCCTTGGTCTCCACGTAGACGATTCCACGGTCGTTCTTGGACTTCGACGGCGTCTTGTCCAGGACGGTCGTCTCGCCGTAGAGGGTGTCGCCGTGGAAGGTCGGCGCCACGTGCTTCAGCGACTCGATCTCCAGGTTGGCGATCGCCTTGCCCGAGACGTCCGGGACCGACATGCCGAGCAGCAGCGAGTAGATGTAGTTGCCCACGACGACGTTCTTGCCGAAGTCGGTCGTCTGCTCCGCGTAGTTGGTGTCCATGTGGAGCGGGTGGTGGTTCATGGTGAGCAGACAGAAGAGGTGGTCGTCGTACTCCGTGACCGTCTTTCCCGGCCAGTGCTTGTAGACGTCCCCGACGGTGAACTCTTCGTAGGTGCGGCCGAACTGCATGTGTCTTACGCCTCCGGGGCCTCGAACGTGGACGTGCGCTGCATGCCGGCGGCCCGGCCCTTGCCCGAGATGACCAGCGCCATCTTGCGGCTGGCCTCGTCGATCATCTCGTCGCCGAGCATCGCCGAGCCCTTCTTGCCGCCCTCCTCGGACGTGAAGTACTCGTAGGCGTCCAGGATCAGTTCGGCGTGGTCGTAGTCCTCCTGGGAGGGCGAGAAGACCTCGTTGGCCGCGTCGACCTGGCCGGGGTGCAGCACCCACTTGCCGTCGAAACCGAGGGCCGCGGCGCGCTGGGCGACCGCCTTGTAGCCGTCGATGTTCTTGATCTGGAGGTACGGGCCGTCGATGGCCTGCAGGTTGTGCGTGCGGGCGGCCATCAGGATGCGCATCAGGATGTAGTGGTACGCGTCCGCCGGGTAGCCGGGCGGCTGCTCGCCGACGACCAGGGACTTCATGTTGATGGACGCCATGAAGTCGGCCGGGCCGAAGATGATGGTCTCCACGCGCGGCGAGGCGGCGGCGATCTCGTCGACGTTGACCAGGCCCTTGGCGTTCTCGATCTGCGCCTCGATGCCGATCTTGCCGACCTCGAAGCCCATGGTCTTCTCGATCTGCGTGAGCAGCAGGTCCAGGGCGACGACCTGCTGGGCGTCCTGGACCTTGGGCAGCATGATGCAGTCGAGGTTCTGGCCCGCGCCCTCGACGACCGTGACCACGTCGCGGTACGTCCAGTGGGTCGTCCAGTCGTTGACGCGCACGACCCGGGTCTTGCCCGTCCAGTCACCCTCGTTCAGGAACTTCACGATGGTGTGCCGGGCGTCCGGCTTGGCCAGCGGCGCGCAGGCGTCCTCCAGGTCCAGGAAGACCTGGTCGGCCGGGAGGCCCTGGGCCTTCTCCAGGAAGCGCGGGTTGGAGCCGGGGACCGCGAGGCAGGAGCGGCGCGGGCGGAGCCGGTTCACCGGGTGGGGCTGGGTCATGCGGGGACCTCCAGAGGGTCGAGCTTGTTCGCTTTCCGGATCTCGTCGACGATACGGCCGATGATCTCCGTGATACCGAAGTCCTTCGGGGTGAAGACGGCGGCCACGCCCGCGCGCTTCAGTTCCTCGGCGTCGCCGTTCGGGATGATCCCGCCGACGATCACCGGGATGTCGGCGGCGCCCGCTTCGCGCAGCCGGTCGAGTACATCGGGCACCAGTTCGGCGTGCGAGCCGGAGAGGATCGACAGGCCGACGCAGTGCACGTCCTCGGCGAGCGCGGCGCTGACGATCTGCTCGGGCGTGAGCCTGATGCCCTGGTAGACCACCTCGAAACCGGCGTCACGCGCGCGTACGGCGATCTGCTCGGCGCCGTTGGAGTGCCCGTCCAGGCCGGGCTTGCCGACCAGCAGCCGCAGCCGCCCGGAGCCCATCTCGGTGGCCGTCCGGGCGACCTTGTCGCGTACGACGGCCAGCGGGGTGCCCGCTTCGGCGGTGACCGCGACCGGAGCCGACGAGACGCCCGTGGGCGCCCGGAACTCGCCGAACACCTCCCGCAGCGCCCCGGCCCACTCGCCGGTCGTCACACCGGCGCGTGCGCACTCCAGCGTCGCCTCCATGAGGTTCGCGTCGGTGGCGGCGGCTTCCTTCAGCTTCTCCAGCGCCTTGCAGGGCCGCGGGTGGTTGAACGGCGGCTGGTAGCGGTTGTCGCGCCAGTCGCGCAGCGCCGCGGTGACCCGGCCCTCGACGGCCGGGTCCACGGACATGATCGAGCCGTCCAGGTCCGCGGTGAGCGGGTTCGGCTCGGTGGACTCGAAGCAGTTGACGCCGATGATCTTCTCGTCGCCCGCCTCGATCCGGGCCCGCCGCTCGGCGTGCGAGGAGACCAGCTGGGACTTCAGGTAGCCGGACTCGACGGCCGCCATCGCGCCGCCCATCTCCTGGATGCGGTCCATCTCGGCCAGCGAGTCGGTGACCAGTTCCGCCACCTTGGCCTCGATGACATGCGACCCGGCGAAGATGTCCTCGTACTCCAGCAGGTCCGACTCGTGGGCCAGCACCTGCTGTATGCGGAGCGACCACTGCTGGTCCCAGGGGCGCGGCAGCCCCAGCGCCTCGTTCCACGCCGGGAGTTGCACGGCACGCGCGCGTGCGTCCTTGGAGAGGGTGACGGCCAGCATCTCCAGGACGATCCGCTGGACGTTGTTCTCCGGCTGCGCCTCGGTCAGGCCGAGGGAGTTGACCTGGACGCCGTAGCGGAAGCGGCGCTGCTTGGCGTTCTCGATGCCGTACCGCTCACGCGTCACCTGGTCCCAGATGCGGCCGAACGCCCGCATCTTGCACATCTCCTCGACGAAGCGGACGCCCGCGTTCACGAAGAACGAGATCCGGGCGACCACGTCCCCGAACTTCTCCGGCGGCACCTGGCCCGAGTCCCGTACGGCGTCGAGCACGGCGATCGCCGTGGACATCGCGTACGCGATCTCCTGCACCGGTGTGGCCCCGGCCTCCTGCAGGTGGTAGCTACAGATGTTGATCGGGTTCCACTTGGGGATGTGCGCCACCGTGTACGTGATCATGTCGGTGGTCAGCCGCAGCGAGGGTCCCGGCGGGAAGACATGCGTCCCGCGCGAGAGGTACTCCTTGACGATGTCGTTCTGCGTCGTCCCCTGCAACTGGCTGATGTCGGCGCCCTGTTCCTCGGCGACGACCTGGTAGAGCGCCAGCAGCCACATGGCCGTGGCGTTGATCGTCATCGAGGTGTTCATCTGCTCCAGGGGGATGTCCTGGAACAGCCGCCGCATGTCACCGACATGGGAGACCGGAACCCCGACCCGGCCGACCTCGCCACGGGCGAGGATGTGGTCGGGGTCGTAGCCGGTCTGCGTCGGCAGGTCGAACGCGACCGACAGGCCGGTCTGGCCCTTGGCGAGATTGCGCCGGTACAGCTCGTTGGACGCCTCGGCGGTGGAGTGACCGGCGTAGGTCCGCATCAGCCACGGCCGGTCCTTCTGGCGCTCTGTCATCGGGTGACCTCAGACGTTCCGGAAGCGGTTGATGGCGTCGATGTGCTGCGCGCGCTTCTCCTCGTCGCGCACACCGAGGCCCTCCTGCGGGGCGAGCGCGAGCACCCCGACCTTGCCCTGGTGGAGGTTGCGGTGCACGTCGAAGGCGGCCTGCCCGGTCTCCTCCAGCGAGTACACCTTCGACAGGGTCGGGTGGATCTTGCCCTTGGCGATCAGCCGGTTGGCCTCCCACGCCTCGCGGTAGTTGGCGAAGTGGGAGCCGATGATCCGCTTCAGCGACATCCACAGGTAGCGGTTGTCGTACTCATGGTTGTAGCCCGAGGTCGAGGCGCAGGTGACGATGGTGCCGCCCTTGCGGGTGACGTACACCGAGGCGCCGAAGGTCTCACGGCCCGGGTGCTCGAAGACGATGTCCACGTCCTCACCGCCGGTCAGCTCGCGGATGCGCTTGCCGAAGCGCTTCCACTCACGCGGGTCCTGGTTGTGCTCGTCCTTCCAGAACTTGTAGCCCTCGGCGTTGCGGTCGATGATCGCCTCGGCGCCCATCTTCCGGCAGATCTCCGCCTTCTGGTCGCTGGAGACGACACAGATCGGGTTGGCGCCGCCCGCGAGGGCGAACTGGGTGGCGTAGCTGCCGAGGCCGCCACTCGCACCCCAGATCAGGACGTTGTCGCCCTGCTTCATCCCGGCGCCGTTACGGGACACCAGCTGGCGGTACGCCGTGGAGTTGACCAGCCCGGGGGAGGCGGCCTCCTCCCAGCTCAGGTGGTCCGGCTTGGGCATCAGCTGGTTCGACTTGACGAGCGCGATCTCCGCGAGCCCGCCGAAGTTCGTCTCGAAGCCCCAGATGCGCTGCTCCGGGTCGAGCATCGTGTCGTTGTGGCCGTCGGACGACTCCAGCTCGACGGAGAGGCAGTGCGCGACGACCTCGTCACCGGGGTTCCAGGCGTTCACGCCGGGGCCGGTGCGCAGGACGACGCCCGCGAGGTCGGAGCCGATGACGTGGTACGGCAGGTCGTGCCGCTTGGTGAGCTCGCTGAGCCGTCCGTACCGCTCCAGGAAGCCGAAGGTGGACACCGGCTCGAAGATCGAGGTCCAGACGGAGTTGTAGTTCACGGAGGAGGCCATGACGGCCACCAGCGCCTCGCCCGGGCCGAGTTCGGGCACCGGCACCTCGTCGAGGTGCAGCGACTTGCGTGGGTCCTTGTCACGGGACTCCACGCCTTCGAACATTCCGGCCTCGTCCTTGCGCACGGTGATCGCGCGGTACGACTCGGGAATGGGCAGGGCCGCGAAGTCGGCGGCAGAACTGTCTCGCGATTGGATCGCGTCGAGGATTTCCTTCACGGGGTGCCTCCGGCGAAGCATGTTGAGGGGACGCTTGAGGGAACGTCGGGATGTGCTGTGGAGGTGTGCCGTCGGTTCGGCGGAGGTGGTGCTTCGGCAGCGCCTTGGTGGGGCGCGGGAGGTTGCCTGTGACGCAGGCGTCCGGGCGGTTGAGGGGACAGCCGGCGTACGGATGTTCGCTGCACGCCGGTCGCCCGGACAACATCAACGTATGACACCCGGTGCCAGTCGGCAAGACACTGAGTGCCAGGAATTTCTCTCAGTTGTCACTTGGTGGCAACAGATGAGCGATGATCGATCATCGCAGGTCAGAGATGGTGCGAAAGTCACGTATCCACGGTAGGCACAAAAACCGGGCGGGCCCGGTGGGGGCCCGCCCGGTGTGGTGCACATGGCGGAACGTGGGGTGTCTGGTGTTACATCCGGTCGCGCAGCGCGTTCTCGATCGTGCGCATGACCTCGTCCAGGGGCGCGTCCGTACGGGCCACGGTCACCAGCACCTCGCCCCGTTCCCGCACCGCCGCCGCGGCACCCGGCTGCGGCTCCGCGGAGCGCCCCGCGCCGATGCCCGTACCGAAGGTCCGCCGGACGATCGCGAAGGCCCGGTCGAGCTGGGTCTCCACGTCACCCTGGCCGCCCGCCCGCAGCCAGCGCCGCAGTACGTGGTTGTGCGCGGTGACCACCGCGGACGCGGCGACCTCGGCGAGCAGCGGGTCGTCGTTGCCGTCGTGGTGCGCCTGCTCGTCGAAGTGGCCGAGCAGATAGCGGGTGAACAGCCGCTCGTACCGGGCGACCGAGGCGATCTCGCGCTCGCGCAGGGTCGGTACCTCACGGGTGAGCCGGTATCGCTCCACGGAGACCGTCGGCGACGCGGCGTACATCTTCATGACTTCCTTGATGCCACGGCACACCGTGTCCAGCGGGTGCTCGTGCGGCGGCGCCGCGTTCAGCACCGCCTCCGCGCGGATCAGGGTGTCGTCGTGGTCGGGGAAGATCGCCTCTTCCTTGGAGCGGAAGTGCCGGAAGAAGGTCCGGCGGGCGACCCCGGCCGTAGCGGCGATCTCATCGACCGTCGTGGCCTCGTAGCCCTTGGTCGCGAACAGCTCCATGGCCGCGGCGGCCAGCTCCCGGCGCATCTTGAGCCGTTGCGTCGCGGCGCGGCTGCCCGCGGAGTTCTCCGGGGCGGCGTCGGTCGTGGCGGGCTTGCCGGGCGTACGCGGAGGGCGTCGGCCAGGCTCTGTGGGCTGGGGCATGCACCGAACGTACTGCATGTACGCAACGGGAGGCGGACCAGGGACGGTACTGCCCGAAGGGCCGAGCAGCCCGCCCCAGTCCGCGTGTGGCTCAGGGCCTCGCATATTCGCGGAAGCCGCGCCCCGTCTTCCTCCCCAGGCACCCCGCGGCCACCAGATGCTCCAGCAGCGGCGCCGGGGCCAGGCCCGGGTCGCGGAACTCGCGGTGCAGCACCTTCTCGATCGCGAGCGACACATCGAGGCCGACGACGTCCAGGAGCTCGAAGGGCCCCATCGGGTAGCCGCCGCCGAGCTTCATCGCGGCGTCGATGTCGTCGAGCGTCGCGTAGTGCTCCTGCACCATCTTGATCGCGTTGTTGAGGTACGGGAACAGCAGCGCGTTCACGATGAACCCGGCGCGGTCGCCGCAGTCCACCGGGTGCTTACGGACCTTGGCACACACCTCGCGGACGGTCGCGTGGACATCGTCCGAGGTCAGCACGGTGCGGACCACCTCGACCAGCTTCATCGCCGGGGCCGGGTTGAAGAAGTGCATCCCGATCACGTCCTGCGGGCGCGAGGTGGCGCGGGCGCAGGCGACGACGGGCAGCGACGAGGTGGTGGTCGCGAGCACAGCACCCGGCTTGCACACCTTGTCGAACGTGGCGAAAAGCTGCTGCTTGACGGCCAGGTCCTCGGCCACCGCCTCGACGGCCAGATCCACGTCGGCGAACGCGTCGAGCGTCCCCGCCGGGGTGATCCTGGCCAGCACCTCGTCGGCCGCGTCCTGCGTCATCCGGCCCTTGCTCACCGAGCGCGCGAGCGACTTGGCGATACGGGCCTTGGCGGCCTCCGCCTTCTCCGGGCTGCGCGCGGCGAGCACGGTCGGGTACCCGGCCTTGGCGAAGACCTCGGCGATCCCGGACGCCATCGTGCCGGAGCCCGCGACGCCGACCGACTCGATCGTGCGGCCCGCCGCGACCGGCGCGTCCGCCAGCGGCGTGAGCGCGTCCCGCACCACGGCGTCGCTGCCGGGCGCCTCGTACGTGTAGAAGCCACGGCCCGACTTCCGGCCGGTCAGTCCCGCCTCGCTGAGCTGCCCCAGGATCGGCGCCGGTGCGTGCAGCCGGTCGCGGGAGTCGGCGTACATCGCCTCCAGGACCGTACGCGCGGTGTCGATACCGATCAGGTCGAGCAGCGCCAGCGGGCCCATCGGCAGCCCACAGCCCAGCTTCATCGCGGCGTCGATGTCCTCGCGGGACGCGTACTTCGCCTCGTACATCGCGGCGGCCTGGTTGAGGTAGCCGAACAGCAGCCCGTCCGCGACGAATCCGGGCCGGTCGCCGACCGACACCGGCTCCTTGCCGAGGTCCACGGCGAGCGACGTCACGGCCTCGACGGCCTGCGGGTCGGTGAGCACCGAGGAGACCACCTCGACCAGCTTCATCGCCGGGGCCGGGTTGAAGAAGTGCAGCCCGAGCACCCGCTCGGGGCGGGCCGAGTCGGCGGCGAGCCGGGTCACGGACAGGGCGTTCGTCCCGGTGGCCAGGATGGTGTCCGGGCGGACGATCGCGTCGAGTTCCTTGATGACCTCGTGCTTGGCGTCGTACGACTCCGGGACCACCTCGATGACGAGGTCGGCATCGGCCGCGGCCTGAAGGTCGACGAAGGTGCGGAAGCGGGCCAGCGCGCCCTGCCGCTCCTCCTCGGTGAGCAGCTCACGCTTGACGGCGCGGGCGGTCGAGGACTCCAGTGCGGTCACCGACTGGGCGGCGGCGGCCTCGCTGATGTCGATGCCGATGACCTCACGGCCAGCACGGGCGAGCACCTCGGCAATTCCGGTGCCCATGGTGCCGAGGCCGACGACGGCCACGGTCTGCAGGGAGGGACGGTCCATCGCGGACTCCAGGAATGAGTGAGTGACGACTGAGAGAGGGGCGCGGGGCGCGGAGGCCGACAGGCCGGACATACCGGTGTGTCAGGGCACGGACCGCGTGCGGGAGTTGCGTGTCGTGGCCGGGCGCGGAAGGCGCCCGGAAGAGAGCGACGGGCTCTGTCCCCGAGCCGCGTCGTACAGCGTGCTGCATACCGAACCGACAGTGCACTCACGACGGCTGCGTCACCAGGCCGCCGAGAGGTGCGGGGGTTACCCGCTCGAATGAGCTTAACTCCCGAGTAACGAGCGCGCCAGTCCTTGGGTGCTGTGAGCTGCATCGCTCGCTTACGCTGGCGCCATGGACGAGCAGTTGCGCACGGTTACGGAACGTTTACGGATGGAGGCCGCCGCGGTCTCCCCGACCGGAGGGGCCAAGGTGCCCCCGCAGTCGTACGAACGCCTCTGCGCGACCGGGGATCCCGGCGAGCTCGTCCAGGTGCTCACCGAACCCGGGCAGCCGCTCTGGGCGCGCGAGATGGCCGCCTTCCGGCTCGGCCGCGCGGGCGACCGGCGCGCCTTCGAGACCCTCATCCTGCTGCTCAACCACCGCGACCCGGAGCGCTGCGCCGCCGCCGCGCACGCGCTCGCCCGGCTCGGCGACCCCCGCACCGCGCGGGCCGCGGCCGCCCTGGCCACCAACGAACTCCGCGTCGCCTACGCGCTGCACCCGGTACGGCTGCTGACCGCGCTGCGCGCGCCCGAGTCGGTCCCCGCGCTGATCACGGTGCTGGAGCGGCGCCTCGGCGCGCCGCGCGATCCGTACTGGAGAGTGGCGCTCGCCTGCGTCGAGGGCCTCGGCGCGCTGGGGGACGGGCGGGCGGCACCCGCGCTGACGGCGGCCCGCGGCCATCCGCGCCTGGTGGCGGCGGCTACGGCGGCGCTGGCGCGGGTGGGCGGCTGAGAGCTCGCCCTCGCACCTTCTGGTCAGGGCAGCGCCCGCGCGTACCGCACCTCGGGTACGGACACGCCCCGCACGTCGAACGGCTCCTCCACGCCGTCCGCCGCGAACCCAGCGCGTTCGTAGAAGCGCCGGGCACGGGTGTTCTCTTTGAGGACCCAGAGCAGCAGGTGCGGGTGGCCAAGCGCGGCGCGGGAGCTCTGGGCCCGCGCCAGCAGGGCGCGTCCCGCACCGGTGCCGATCTGCGCGGGGTGGACGTACAGCGCGTACAGCTCGGCGTCCGGGGTGTGCGCCGCGCCCTCGCGGTACGGGCCGTGGCAGGCCCAGCCGACGACGGTGCCCGCTCGCTCGGCTACCAGGTTGACCACCGGGCCCCCGGCCCTGAGGTGCAGGCGCCGCCGGGCCGCGTCCTGCTCGACGCTGAGCGCGTCCAGGTACGGCTGCGGGACCATGCCCCGGTACGCCGACTGCCAGCCCCGTACGCGGATCTCGGCCACGGCGTCGCAGTCGGCGTCGGTCATCTCCCGGATACGCAGGTCCATGGACGCACCCTAGGTCAGCGCTCGGCGCGTTCGGCTCGGCGCGTTCGGCTCAGCGTTCGGCGATCACCGCGAGCGCCTCGATCTCCAGCAGGAACTCGGGGGCCACCAGCCCGGCGACCTGGACCGCCGAAGCGGCGGGGAGGCGTTCGGGGTCGATGAACTCGTCCCGCGCGGCCCGGACGGCGGGCATGAACGCGGTGTCCGTGACGAAGTACGTCAGCTTCACCACATCGTCGAAGTCCGCGCCCGCGGCGGCCAGGCAGTACCGCAGGTTCCGGAAGACCTGCCGGGCCTGGGCCGCCGGGTCGCCCGGGCCCACCAGCTCGCCTCCCGCGTCCAGGGCGAGTTGCCCGGAGATCGCGACGAACTGGCCGGTGCCCAGCACCACATGGGTGTACGCGGTGGCGGGGAACACGCCGTCGGGGTCGGGGATGCGGGTGAGTTGGCTCATGGGATCATCTTCGCCCATGAGTTGGCCGGACTCAGCCGCATCCCCCGCCCAGACGGGCGTAGTTGGAGCGGGAAGCGATCAGCGGCTGGGGGTCAGGGCCGGAAGCCCAGCAGCCCGTGCAGCGTGGAGCCGCCCGTGCCGGTGCCGTTGCCGGTAGCGGTGCCGGTCCCCGTACCCGTCGCCTTGGCCGCGGTGTCCGACTCCAGCGGCTTGGGGTCGGGCTGCGCCGCGCAGACCGCGTCCGCCTCACCGCCGTCACCGCGCGGGACCGTACCGTCGGTCAGGTACGCGGCCAGGTGGGCGTCCAGGCAGTCGCTCCCGCTGAGGGAGATGCCGTGGTTCCCGCCGCCCTGCTCGACCACCAGGCTGGAGCCGCGCAGCTTGCGCTTCAGGGTCACCGCGCCCTCGTACGGGGTGGCCGCGTCGTCGGTCGCCTGGAAGAGCAGGACCGGCGGCAGCGCGGAGTTGGACACGTCCGGCGGGGTCAGCGACTTCGTGGGCCAGAAGGCACACGGGGCGTTGTACCAGGCGTTGTTCCAGGTCATGAAGCGTGCCTGGGAGTACACCTTCCAGGTGGTGTGACGCCACTGGTTCCAGTTGCGGGGCCAGGGGGCGTCACGGCACTCGACGGCGGCGTAGACGCTGTAGCCGTTGTCACCACTGGCATCGACGGAGGCGAAGTTCTCGTACGCCTCGACCAGCGGCTCGGCGTTCCGGTCGTTGACGTACGCCGCGAACGCCTCGGCCAGATACGGCCAGTAGCCGTTGTAGTAGCCGCCGGGCAGGAAGGTGTCCTCGACCTCGGCGGCGCCGACCTTGCCGCCCGCGGGCCGCTTGGCGAGGGCCCGCTGCATCGTGTACCAGCGGGCCTCGACGAGGGCTGGGTGGGTCCCGAGCCGGTAGGTCGCGTCGTGCTTCGCGACCCAGGCCGCGAACGCCTTGTGCCGTTCGTCGAAGGCGTAGTCCTGCTTGAGGTTGACCTGCTCCCAGATTCCGGTCGGGTCGACCACCGAGTCCAGGACGGCCCGGCGCACCCGCTCCGGGAAGAGCTTCGCGTAGACCGCGCCCAGATAGGTCCCGTAGGAGTAGCCGAAGTAGTTGATCTTCTTCGCGCCGAGTGCCTGGCGGATGACGTCCATGTCCCTGGCCGAGCTGACGGTGTCGATGTGCTGGAGCACATCGCCGTACTTCTCGCCGCAGGCCTTGGCGAAGGCCTTGGCCCGGGAGAGGTTGGCCCGTTCGATCGCGCGGCTCTTGGGCACCGACGCGGGCCGCACCGGAGCGAAGTGGTCCGGGCGACAGTCGAGGGCGGGCTCACTCGCGCCCACGCCACGCGGGTCAAAGCCGATCACGTCGTACTGTGCCGCCACCTTCGCGGGCAGCGACTTGGCCACGAATCCGGCCAGTGTACGGCCGCTGCCGCCGGGACCACCGGGATTGACGAGCAGCGGGCCCTGGTGGGTCGCCGACGTGCCCTGAACCCGCGACAAGGCGATCTTGATCTTCTTGCCGTGCGGCTTCGCGTGGTCGAGCGGCACCTTCACCGATGAGCACTGCAGCGTCGGATAGTTCGAGGTGGCACAGTCGGTCCACTTCAACGTGGTGGTGCGTGGTGCCTGGGTGTCATCCGTACTGGCTACGGACGGAACGGCCGTGACCATCCCGCCGACCACAGCGGCGACACCGAGCAGCGCCAGTGCGTGCCTTCTCATCTGGCCTCCGGAACTGGGGGGTTCGGGCTGTGCATGTCACAGCCCCGACGCATCGTGCCGGAAACGCGGCCCGGAAGGACACGTTCTGCTGAGAATTTGACCGGATGGAGGCGTGGAATCCCGCTCTGTCAGGAGTGGGAGGATAGGAATCCGGGGCAAGCAGGGCCCCAGCACCCGAGTACCAGTGGAGGAAGTGCCATGGCACAGGTCGAGGCCGCGACGGAGCGGACCATCGCGGCGGAGCCGGACGACGTCTTTGACGCACTGGCCGACTACAGCGGCACACGCGCGAAGCTGCTGCCCGAGCACTTCAGTGAGTACGAGGTGCGCGAGGGCGGCGACGGCAAGGGCACCCTCGTGCACTGGAAGCTCCAGGCCACCAGCAAGCGCGTCCGCGACTGCCTGCTTGAGGTGGACGAGCCGACCGAGGGACAGCTCGTCGAGAAGGACCGCAACTCGTCGATGGTCACCACCTGGACCGTCACTCCGGCGGGTGAGAAGAAGGCACGCGTGGTCGTCACCACGGTCTGGAACGGCGCCGGCGGCATCGGCGGGTTCTTCGAGAAGACCTTCGCTCCCAAGGGCCTTGGGCGGATCTACGACCAGATCCTGGCCAAGCTGGCGGCCGACCTGGAGAAGTGACCCGGCGACCCCGGCACTCTGAGAGCTCACTCTGAGAGCTCGCCCTGAGTGCTCACCGTTTCGAGTGGTTTTCCGCCCTGGGGCGTTAGCCCACCCCAGGGCTCCCACCGGCGGTGACGTCCCTTCAGGCCGCGTCCCGTACAACGCGTCGTGCTTGCTCCTAGTTGTCGCGTAATGCGAGAAATGGGCGGCGCACGGGCGCTGCGGTCGCGACGAGGGGAACTGACGTGGGTGGGACGACGCTGGTGCAGGGCGAGCGGGCCGACGAGACCGAGCGTCCCCAGCAGTTCACGTCAGCCGACGAGCCCCCGCCGCCGACCGGCACCGCACCCCCGGCGGCCCCGTCGCTGAGCCCGCGCCAGGTGCGGATGGTCTTCCTCGGGCTGCTGCTCGCGCTGCTCCTCGCGGCCCTTGAGCAGATGATCGTCGCCACCGCGCTCCCGAAGATCGTGGGCGAGTTGCACGGCCTGGACAAGATGTCCTGGGCGATCACCGCGTACCTGCTGACCGCCACCATCGGCCTGCCGGTCTACGGCAAGCTGGGCGACCTCTTCGGGCGCAAGGGCGTCTTCCAGTGCGCGATCGTCATCTTCGTGATCGGCTCGGCGCTGGCCGGGTGGTCCCGCACCATGGAGGAGCTGATCGCCTTCCGGGCGATCCAGGGCATCGGCGCGGGCGGGCTCTTCATCGGCGTACAAGCGATCATCGCCGACATCGTGCCGCCCCGGGAGCGCGGCCGCTATATGGGTGTCATCGGGGCGGCCTTCGGGCTTGCCTCGGTGGCTGGCCCGCTGCTCGGCGGCTTCTTCACCGACCACGTCTCCTGGCGCTGGTGCTTCTACTTCAACATCCCCTTCGGCCTGCTGACCCTGGCGGTCATCTCCCTCGTACTGAAGCTGCCCAAGCCGACCGCCAAGCCCCGCCTGGACATCCTGGGCGCGCTGCTGCTCGCCGCGGCGTCCACGTGCGTGGTGCTGCTGACGAGTTGGGGCGGTACGGAGTACGCCTGGGGCGACCGGGTCATTCTCGGGCTCGCCGCGGGCGCCGTCGCCTCCACCGGCCTCTTCCTGCTTGCCGAGCACTTCGCCGCGCAGCCGCTGATCCCGCTACGGCTCTTTCGCGACTCGACGTTCACGCTCACCTCGCTGATCGGCGCGGTCGTCGGCGTGGCGCTGTTCGGCGCGGCCAGCTATCTCCCGACCTACCTGCAGATGGTCGACGGGGCGAGCGCCATGGAGTCGGGGCTGCTGATGCTTCCCCTGATGGGCGGCATCGTCGGCGCTTCGATCATCTCCGGGCAACTCATCAGCCACACCGGGCACTACCGCAGCTACCCGATCATCGGCGGAGCCCTCTCAGCCGTCGGCATGTGGCTGCTCTCCCGGCTCGAGGTGGATACGCCCCGGCTGGAGTACAGCATCTGGATGGCCGTCCTGGGCGTCGGGATCGGCCTGGTGTTGCCGGTGCTGATCGTCGCCGTGCAGAACGCCGTACCGCCCGCCGATCTCGGCATCGCCACCAGCTCGAATAACTTTTTCCGCCAGATCGGTGGAAGCGTGGGCGCCGCCGTGTTCGGCACGCTCTTCGCGGGCCGACTGGCCGACGCGCTCGGCGAGCGGCTCCCCTCGGACACCGATCTGGCCGACGCCGATCTGGCCGACACCGATCTGCCGGACGCCGGTCTGCCGGACCCCGAGTCGCTCACCCCGACGGTCGTTCACCAACTGCCCGACGCCCTGCGCGACGGCTATGTCCAGGCGTACGCCGACGCGATGCCGCGGATCTTTCTCTACCTCGTGCCGGTGCTCCTGCTCGGCCTGCTGATCGCGTTCTTCCTCAAGGAGATCCCCCTGTTGTCCAGTACGACGTCCCACCCCATCTCCGACGCCGAGCCCACCGCCATCCCCCGCGCCAGGGCGGCGGCACAGGCGGCACAGAACGCGGGGGTCCCGGTGTGCGGGACCGTCCAGCACTCCGACGGCAGCAGCGTGCCCCGCGCGGCGCTCACCCTGATCGACGTCACCGGACGGCAGATCGGCCGCGGCGGAAGCGGCGAGGACGGCCGCTACGCCCTGTCGACCCCCGGCTCCGGCAGCTACGTCCTGATCGCCGCCGCGGGCGGACACCAGCCGCAGGCCGTCTCCGTCACCGTCGGCGACCGCCCGGTGGAACTGGACGTGGTACTCGGCGGCGCGGGCCGCCTCGCGGGGCAGGTGATGACCGCCGACGGTTCACCGGTCAGGGACGCGGCGGTGACGCTCACCGACGTACGGGGCGAGGTGGTCGCCAGCACCCGCAGCGGACGCGAGGGCGGCTATGTCATCTCCGACCTGGTGGCGGGGGAATACACCCTGGCCGGGAGCGCACCCGCCTTCCGTCCGGCCGCCCTGCCGGTGACCGTCCAGTCCTCGCGGGAGACCCGCCAGGACGTCGAACTCGCGGGCGGCGCCGTGCTGCGCGGCACGGTACGGGCTGGGGGCGGCCGGTCCGTGGAGGACGCCCGGGTGACGCTTCTGGACGCGGGCGGCAATGTGGTCGACACCCTCACCACCGGACCCGACGGCACCTTCCGCTTTGTGGACCTGGCGTCCGGTGAGTACACGGTCATCGCCGCTGGCTACCCGCCGGTGGCGACGGTGCTCCAGGTCGCCGGGGGCGGGCGCACCGAGCGGGACCTCCAGCTGGGGCACGAGGACTGAGAGACAGGCCCTGAGGCGGGGGCGGCCGCCGGGGTGACCGCCGGGGCGTGTAGGGGGCGCACGAGGGGTGCGTGGGCGAGCGTCAAATTGGCGGGTTGCGGCACATGGCAACCCGTACTGGCCGTACGGTGGTTGTGGTGGCACGGATCTTGCGCCGCCGCGGGAAGGAGCCCAGTCCGATGGAGCGTGGCACTCCGCAGGGGCCAGCGTCGCCGACGGCCGTGACCGGCCGCGTGCCGCTGGCCGTGGTCGTGGTGGATGACGCGGGCCTGGTCTCGCACTGGAGCGCGGGCGCGCGCAGGCTTTTCGGCCATGCGCGGGAGGAGGCAGTGGGGCAGGTCGCCGTCGATCTGCTGCCCGTCTCCGGCGCGCTGCCCACCCATGAACCCCCTTCGGCATACGACGAGTTCGGCGCGTACGGCGACGCGGCTGGCCCGGCGCTGGAGGCCTCGCTGCACGGCCGGATGTCCTATCCGGCCGCCGGACGGGCCCGCCTCTCGGCGCCGGGGCGTGACCGGGTCGACGTCGTGTGGTGGGCCTACCCGCTGGTGGGCCCAGGGCCCGAACGCCTCCTGGTGCTGGCGGCGGACGCGAACCGCCTGGACGGCTCGGACGATGACGGCTCGGGCGACGACACCGCGGGCGACGACGCCTTGACGGTCAGGGCGCAGGGCCGTGTCGCGCCCGGCTTCGCCCTGCACACCGAGTTCCCCGGTGCCGACGAGCTGGCGCGCAGGCTGCCCGAGATCCTGCCCAGCATGAGCGTCGGCGAGGGCGCGCGGATCGTGTCCCAGATCCTGGAACTGGGCTATCCGATCCTGGAGTTCAGCCAGCAGGACCGGGTGCCGGTGACCCCCGACTGGGGCGTGCCACGGCGCGCCGAGCGGCTGGCCCGGCGGCAGCGCGCCGCCCGGGCGGCAGGGGAGGCCCCGGCGGCGGCCGAGGGGCTGACTCTCGCGGGGCGCGGCGGCGGCGGCGCCGACGGCCTCGAAGACGCCGATGAGGCTGAGGACCTCGAGTACGCCGCCGTGCGCGAACGCCTGGAGTTCCTCAACGAGGTCAGCGGGCGGATCGGCTCCTCGCTCGACCTGTCTCGTACGATCATCGAGGTCAGCCGGGCTGTCGTACCGCGCTTCACCGACGTGGCCGGGACGTATCTGCGGGAGCAGGTCGTCGCGGGCGAGGGCTTCCCGGAAGGCCCGCCGGACGCCACGACCCTGTGGCACCGGGTCGCCGTGGAGCACACCGACGAGCCGGGCCGCTGGGACGATGTCGTCCCGGTCGGCGAGTCGATGCCGTTCCCGGTGCACACGCCGTTCTTCCAGTGCATGACCACCGGGGACCCGGTGCTCGTACCGCGGATCAGCGAGGAGATGGGCACCGCGATCGCCGCGCAGTTCGAGAAGCGCGATATCCGGCCACTGATCAACAACCGCTCGATGCTGGTCGTCCCGCTCAAGGCACGCAATGTCGTCCTCGGCTTCATGATCCTGCTGCGCCACCCCGAGCGGCGCCTGTTCAACGACATGGACCGCGTCACCGGCGCGGAACTCGCCGCCCGCGCCGGTCTCGTGCTCGACAACGCGCGCATGTACACGCACCAGGAGAGCGTCGCCGAGACACTCCAGGACTCGATGCTGCCGCACATCGCGCCCCGGATGTCCGGCTGCGACATCGCCACCCGCTATCTGCCGGGCACCCTGCTCGGGCGGGTCGGCGGCGACTGGTTCGACTCCGTCAAACTCCCCGGGTCCCGAACCGCCCTGGTGGTGGGTGACGTGATGGGCCACGGGCTCAACTCGGCGGCGATGATGGGCCAGTTGCGTACCGCCGTGCAGACCATGGCGGCCCTTGACCTGCCGCCCGCGCAACTGCTGCGCAATCTCGACGACCTGGCTCAGCGGCTCGGCGACCAGTACCTGGCGACCTGCCTGTACGCGGTGTACGACCCGATCGGCGGCGAACTGGACATCGCCAACGCGGGCCACATCCCGCCGGTCGTCGTCCGCGCGGAAGACGGCCGGAGCGAGCTTCTCGACCTGCCGACCGGCGCGCCGATAGGGGTGGGCGGAGTGCCGTTCGCATCGGTACGCGTCCCCGTCGCACCCGGTGACCGGCTGGTGATGTGCACCGACGGCCTGGTCGAGATGCGCGGCGCGGACATCGGCGTGGGTCTGGCCGCGCTGTGCGAGTCGGCGGCCCACCCCGCGGCCTCCATGGACGCGGCCTGCGACACCATCATCCGCACGCTCGCCGCCACCTTCTCGGCGGCGGGCCACGGCGACCGCAAGGACGACGTCGCGCTGCTGATGGCCCGGCTGAACGGCATCGCACCCCAGTGCGTGACGCGCTGGCGGCTCGCACTCGATCCCCGTGAGGCGCGCCGGGCACGTTCCCTGATCCGTGACCAGGTGCGGGCCTGGGGACTGCCGGAGGACCTGGCGCAGACCGCGCGGCTGCTCGCCGGGGAACTCGTCACCAATGCCCTACGCCACGCCCACGGCGAGGAGATCCGGCTGCGCTTGGTGCGCACCGATGTGCTGCTCTGCGAGGTCGAGGACGACGACCACACCCTGCCGACGCTGCGCGACGCCGGGCCCGCCGACGACGTCGGGCGGGGACTGCGGGTGGTGAGCGCTCTCTCCAGGGAGTGGGGCGCCAACCGCACCAGTACGGGCAAGTCGGTGTGGTTCGAGTTGCCGCTCCCCACGGGTAGTTGAGGACGGGAGCGGCCAGGGGGGCGCACGGTGGGCGTACACGTACCGAAAGATCGACGAACGTACGCGCCGTCAACTTGTCCGGAGATCCCAGGGGCGGTAGACCGATCTCTACGGTCATCACACCTGGGGAGCTGGTCACATGAGCGCGACACGTCGGTACAAGGACGCCTGGGAGGGCTTCTGGAGCGAGGCCTCCAGCGAACCGGGCGCCGTCTTCTGGGACGCGGAGCCCGCACTCACCGCGGGTCTCCATCTCGCGCTCTTCGAGCCGCACATGGCGGCCGCCGACCTCCCGCTGGTCGACCTCGGCTGTGGCAACGGCACCCAGACCCGGTTCCTCGCCGACCGCTTCCGCCATGTGGTGGGCGCCGATCTGTCGGCGGGGGCCATCGAGCACGCCCGGTATTCCGACCCGGCGGGCCAGGCCGAGTACCGGCAGCTCGACGCCACCGACAAGGCGGAGATCGAACAGCTGCACGCGGAACTGGGCGACACCAACGTCTATATGCGCGGTGTCCTGCACCAGTGCGAACCCGAGGGGCGGCACCCGCTCGCGCAGAGCGTGGCGACCCTGCTGGGCGAGCGCGGCCGGGCCTGCGTCGTCGAGCCGTCCCAGGCCGCGGGCACACTGCTGATGGGGCTGGCGCGGGGCGACGCGGGACCGCCGCCGAAGATGGAGCCGGTGCTCCGGCACGGCATCGCGCCCGTCGAGGTACCGGACGCGGAGGTTTCGGAGATCTTCCGGGCGGCGGGCCTGGAGATCCTGGTGAGCGGCGAACTGCCGCTCACCACCACCGACTACACCCCCGACGGGAGCCGTATCGAACTGCCCTCGCGGTGGCTGGTGCTGGGCCGGGCCGGATGAGGTAGCCGGTGGTGCCTCCGTCACTGCGGTGCCTCTGTCACTGATGGGTGCCCCGCGCACCAGGGCCGAGCGTGAGCCGCGCCCCCACCTGGAGGTCGGTGACGGAACGCCCGGCTTGGATCTCGTACGTGCCGTTCACCGTCCGCCAGGCGCCGGACGTCTCGTCCCAGGTCTCGAAGGCGCGCGGCGGGATCTCCAACGTCACTTCGGTGGCGGCGCCCGGCTCGGCCTCCACCACGGTGAAACCGGCGAGTCGGCGGGTCGGCCGGTCCACGCCGTCGGTGGTGGTCGCGACGTAGAGCTGGACGGTCTCGCGTCCTCGGCGCGCTCCCGTGTTGCGTACGCGCACGGTGGCGGTGGTGCCGTCCGTCTCCAGGGACTCGTACCTCCAGTCGGTGTAGCCGAGGCCGTGGCCGAAGGGGTATGAGGGGGTCTCGCCGGACCGCTCCCAGGCCTGGCTGCCGATGAAGACCCCCTCGGTGTAGTGGAGTTCACCGTTGGTCGGGTTCACCCGCGTGACCGGCGCGCGGTCGAGGTCGCCCCAGGTGGTGGGCAGCCTTCCGCCGGGCTCTTCGGCGCCGAGCAGGACGTCGGCGAGTGCGGCTCCACCCTCCTGGCCGGGGAACCAGGTCAGGAGCACGGCGGCGACCTCGTCGCGCCACGGCAGTTCCACCGGGGACCCCGAGTTGACTACGACGACGGTGTACGGGTTGACGGCGGCCACGGCGCGGACGAGGTCGTCCTGACGGCCGGGCAGCCGCAGGTCCCGCCGGTCGAAGCCCTCGGACTCCACGCGCTCGGTCGTGGCGACGACCACGACGGCGGCGTCGGCGCCGCGGGCGGCCTCGACGGCCTCGGCGATCAGCTCGTCAGCGTCGCGCCGGGGGCCTTGGTGCACCAGCGAGAACAGTGCGCCCGGCATAGGCCCGGCGGATTCGGCCGACAGCGTGTGCAGCAGGGAGACCGTCACCGGCTCGCCCGCCGTCAGGGTCGCGCTCGCACGCCCGCGCGGCCCGCCGAAGAACGCCTCGAACGGGTCACTCACCTCACCCAGTTCCTCCACCCCGTCGAACAGCACCTCGCCGTCTACGGCGAGCTGGAACGCGCCGAGGCCCCGCGTGCCGAGGACGTGCTCGCCGCTCTCGCGCGGTACGAACGTCCCGGTGACCTCGATGCTCGCCAGCGTGTCCCAGGTGACCCCCGGCGGAAGATCCGACACGAACCACTGCACCTGGCCGTTGGGCAGCGACGCCTCGCCGATGACCCGGCCGTCCGCGTTCCGGCACACCGCCCGGAGCGTGAAACCCTGGTCGGCGGTGGCGGGTTCGTCGCTGAGGTCGACACCCGGTACATAGGAGAGAAAACCATCGGGAAGAGCGGCCGTCAGCCCGTCGAGCGGGGACACCGTGTGGACGGGGAAGACTGTGGCTGAGCCGCCGCCCAGTACCCGCGCGTCGCGGGCCGCCGTGCCGATGAGCGTGATCGTGCGGGTACGGGCGGGATCCAGGGGCAGGGCCCGGTCCTCGCCCCGTACGGGCTCGTTGCGGACCAGCACGAAGGAGCGGCGCGCGATCTCGCGGGCGAGCTCCTCGCCGTCGACCTCGGCAGGGGGGACCGGTACGACCGGCTCGGCGCCGTCCAGGGCCCCGACGCGGGCGGCCAGCCGCAGGACGTTGCGTACCGCGTCGTCGACCCGCGCCTCGTCGACCTCGGCGTTCCGGACGGCCGCCGCCAGCGCCTCGCCGTACACGGCCCGTGGGCCGGGCATGGCCACGTCGAGCCCAGCCTCGATGTTCCGTACGGTCGAGCGGGCCGCCATCCAGTCGGAGACGTTGAAGCCGTCGAAGCCCCACTCACCGCGCAGGACGCCCTCGACAAGGTGCCGGTGCTCGGTCATTGAGGCACCGTTCACCGCGTTGTAGGCCGTCATGATGCCCCAGGGGCGGGCCTCCTTGACGATCGTCTCGAACGGCGCGAGGTACAGCTCCCGGAGAGCGCGCTCGGAGATGACGTTGTTGACGGTGAATCGTTCCGTCTCGGCGTCGTTGGCGACGTAGTGCTTCACCGTGGTGCCCACGCCGCCGGACTGGACTCCCCGGACGTAGGCGGCGCCGATCGCGCCGGTGAGGTGGGGGTCCTCGCTGTACGCCTCGAAATGGCGGCCCCCCAGGGGTGAGCGGTGCAGGTTGACCGTCGGGGCGAGGAGTACGTGGACCCCTTTGCCGCGGGCCTCCTGGGCGAGCAGGACACCGGCGCGGTGCGCGAGGTCCGTGTCCCAGGTCGCGGCGAGCGCGGTGGGGGAGGGCAGCGCGATGGACGGGTCGTCCGCGGTCCACCGCACGCCGCGGACGCCGACCGGTCCGTCGGACATGACGACGGAGCTGAGGCCGATGTGCGGCACGGCCGGCAGGGACCACATGTCCTGGCCCGCGAGCAACCGGGCCTTGGTGTCGAGGTCGAGCTGGGCGAGGGCGGCTTCGACGGCCGTCTCGCGCTCCTTGTCGGCGCGGCGGTCAGCGGGGCGGCGGCTGGCGGCATCCGGCATGACGGGTCTCCTTGGTGGCTGGTCGGCTCAGCGGTTGGCGGACATCGTGCTCTACCTACCTGTAGATCGGTAGGTTCCGTTATGCTTATGTTATAGACCCATGTCGTACGGTGCTCATGGCGCCGAGTGGTGGAGGGATGTCGTGGTGGCCGGAGTCAGGACCGGGGAGCGGCGAGGCGAGATCATCCGTGCGGCGCTGGAAGTGATCGCCGAACGGGGCTACCGCGGCGCCACGCTGGGGGCCGTCGCGGAGCGGGTGGGGCTCACCCAGCAGGGGCTGCTGCACTACTTCCCCAGCAAGGAGGCCCTGCTCGTCGCCGTACTGGACGAGCGCGACCGCTGGGACACGGTGCCCGACTCGCAGTGGCGGCTCGATCTGCTCCCGACCCTCGTCGACTACAACGCCATGCGGCCCGGCATCATCCAGACGTTCTCGGCGCTCCTCGGCGAGAGTGTTACGGAAGACCACCCGACCCGTGACTTCTTCACCCGGCGCTACGCGACCGTGCGCGACAGCATGGCCGGGCTCCTGCGCGTCGAGTACGGCGAGCGGCTGCCCTCCGGCCTGACCCCCGAACGCGCCGCGCCGCTCGTGGTGGCCGTGATGGACGGCCTCCAGTACCAGTGGCTTCTCGCGCCGAACGATGTGGACATGTCCCAGGCGTTCCGGGATCTGCTGGCGCTGCTGGGTGTCGAGGCGCGGCACGGCTGACGCGCCCGCCGACGTACTGGACGAGGTCACCACTTCCAGCGAACGGATCGCGTTCTAGCCCGAGTTCAGGGCCGTGGTGGCACGCGAGGCGGTACCCGCGCCCAGCGGGAAGTGGCACGCGACGCGGTGCCCCGGCCGCAGTTCCACCGGCACCGGTGTCTCCCGCGCGCATATCTCAGCGGCGAGGGGACAGCGGGTGCGGAAGCGGCAGCCGCTGGGCGGGTTGAGAGGGGAGGGCACGTCGCCCGTCGGCATGTCGTCGTCCCGCGTGGTGGCGCTCTCGCCGGGAACGGAGGCCAGCAGGGCTCGCGTGTAGGGGTGCGCTGGTCGCTCGTAGAGCTCGTCGACCGGTGCGTCTTCACACAGGGACCCCAGGTACATCACCGCCACCTGGTCTGCGAGCTGGCGGACCACGGCGAGGTCGTGGGAGATGAACACCATGGCGAGGCCCCGCTGTTCGCGAATGTCCATGAGGAGGTTGATCACCTGCGCCTGGACGGACACGTCGAGCGCGGAGACCACCTCGTCGCACAGCAGCAGATCGGGTACGCGGGCCAGAGCCCGGGCGATGCTGACGCGCTGGCACTGCCCGCCGGACAGTTCGTGCGGGCGGCGGTCGAACTGGGTGGGGTGCAGGCCGACGAGGTCGGCGAGTTCGGCCACGCGGGCGGTGGTCGCCGCGGGTTCCTCACGTCCGGTCAGGCGCAGCGGGGTCGCGATGATGTCGCGGACCCGGCGGCGAGGGTTGAGGGAGGCGATGGGGTCCTGGAATACCATGCCGACACGTCGCCGGTACGGACGCAGGCCGCGCCCGCGCAGCGCCGTCACGTCCTGCCCGTCGAAGGTGAGTTCACCGCTGATGCCGGGCTCCAGGCGAGCGATCGCCCGGGCCACGGTGGACTTCCCGCATCCCGACTCGCCGACGAGGCCGACCGTCTGCCCGGCCCGTACCGTCAGGTCGATCCCGGCGACGGCCTCGAAGGACCGTCTACCGGTGCCGTAGCGCACGCGCAGATCACGGACCCGCAGCAGGGGCGCCCCAGCGTCCGCCTCCACCAGGGGCGGTCGCGCCGTGTCGCCTGTCGTACCGGTGGGGCCAGGGGCGTTCATGCCGGGCTCGCTTCCTGTGTCGCTGTCGCGGTCGGATCCTCGGGGTCGGGCACCGGTCCGGACGCCACGGCTGGCGCGGTGGCCGATGGCACCGGGTACCAGCAGGCCGCCACCTGCGGACTGCCGCTCTCCGTCGCGGTGAGCGGCGGACGTTCGGTGTGACAGCGCTCCCTCACCCGGGTGCAGCGCGCCGCGAAGGCGCACGCGTCAGGCGTACGCGTCAGGTCCGGCGGCTGACCGGTGATCGCGGCGAGCCGACCACCACGGGCCCCGTGCAGGGTCGGCACCGCGTCGAGCAGCGTCCGGGTGTACGGCATGCGGGGCGCACCCAGGACGGCGGCGGTCGGCCCGCGCTCAGCCTGGCGTCCGGCGTACATCACCATCACGTCGTCGGAGTGGTCCGCCACGACTCCGAGGTCATGGCTGATCAGGATCAGCCCCAGTCCGCGCTCGGCACGGAGCTGGTCGAGCAGACGGAGTATCTGGGCCTGCACGGTGACGTCCAGAGCGGTGGTCGGCTCGTCCGCGACGATCAGATCGGGGTCGCAGGACAGTGCCAGGGCGATCATCACGCGCTGCCGCATGCCGCCGGACATCTGCACCGGGTACTGGTCGGCGCGGCGCACGGGGTCCGGAATACCCACGGCGTCCAGGAGTTCGACCGCCCGGGCACGGGCGGCCGCGCGGCGCAGCCCGAGGTGGCGTCTGAGCGGCAGGGCGAGTTGCCGCCAGACGGGCAGTACGGGGTTCAACGCGGTCATCGGATCCTGGAAAACCATGCCGATACGGCGGCCACGCAGCCCGCGCAGCCCCTTCTCGTCGAGGGCGGACAAGTCGGCGCCCGAGTAGAACGCGTCACCCGTGCGCCGGGCGACAGCGGCCGGTGGCAGCAGCCCGAGCAGGCTGCGGAACAACACACTCTTGCCTGAACCCGACTCGCCGACGATCGCGAGCGTGTGGCCGCGGTCCAGGGTCAGGCTCACACCGTCGACCGCGCGCACGATCCCGCGTGGCGAGTGGAGATGGACGGTGTAGTCCCTGACGGACAGCAGCGCGGTGGCGCCGGGACGGGTGCTGGGGGTGCTCCAGGCGTTCGGGGTGCTCGGAGTGGTCGGAGTGCTCGGGGTGCTCGGGGTGCTCGGGGTGCTCGGGGTGCTCGGGACGTTCATAGCATCGCTCCGCGGACGTCGAGCAGGGACGACAGCCGGTCGCCGATCACATTGGCGCAGAGCACGACGAGGACCAGCACCAGCGTCGGTGTGAGGCTGACCATGGGGTGGTCGGCCAGTACCTGGCGTCCCTCGGAGATCATTCCGCCCCAGGTCGGGGACGGCGGTGGCACGCTCACGCCGAGGAAGCCGAGGGCCCCTTCGACCATGACGCCGATACCGAACATGGTGACCGCGTAGGTGACGACCACCGCCGTGATGTTCGGCAGGATCTCCCGCGCCATCAGCTTCGGGGTAGCCATGCCCATGGCCCGGCAGGCCAGGACGAACTCCCGCTGCGCCAGGCTCATCACGGGGGCCCGTACGACACGGACGAAGCCCGGCACGAACAGCAGGCCGACCACGAGCGTCACCGACAGCGTCGAAGGGCCGACGGCGCCGATGACCGCCAGCGCGAGAACCAGCGCCGGGAAGGCAAGCAGGACGTCGGTGGCCCGCATCACCACGGCCTGTGTCCACCCCCGGCCCAGCCCGGCGATCATGCCGAGCAGGGTTCCGACAGCGGCCCCGACCACGGTGGCGCCCCCCGCGACGACGAGGCTGACCCGGGCGCCGTACACGATGCGCGCGAGGACATCACGGCCCAGGGCATCCGTACCGAGCCAGTGGCCGGAGCTGATTCCGGCGGCCAGCGCGCCGGTGTCCACCCGCTCCGGGTCTGGCAGCGGCAGCAGCGGAGCGGTGAGCCCGGCCAGCGCGAGCAGCGAGAGGAACGCGATCGCGCACCACGTCCCGACGCCAGGACCGCCCGGACCTGGACGCCGTCGGGCGGGTGGTGGCAGGTCCTCGCGGTCCGCCCCTCGGGCCTGGGCTGTGACAGGCGCGGCCGGTTCCGCTGGTGGTGCCGTGGCGGTGGCGGCGGGGTCGTCAGCGGGCATGGCGAATCCTTGGGTCGAGTACGCCGTAGAGGAGGTCCACGGCGAGATTCACGAGCACATACAGGGCGGCGATCAGCAGCACCACACCCTGGAGCACCGCGAAGTCCTTGGTCTGCACGGCGGACAGGGCGTACGTGCCAAGACCGGGGATCGCGAAGAGCTGCTCGACGATGACGGCGCCGCCGACCAGGAAGCCGAAGTTCAGTCCCACCAGCGTCACCAGCGGAAGCAGCGACGGACGCAGCGTGTGCCGCGTCAGGATCTCGCGAGGTCGCAGCCCCTGAGCCCGCGCGGCGAGCACATAGTCCTGTTGCAGGGTTTCCACCACCCCCGCGCGCAGCACGCGGAAGTAGACCGCGGCGAGGCTCAACGCCAGCGTCACCGCGGGCAGCACGAGGCTGCGCGCCGTTTGGGCCGCGTTCTGGTGCGGCGGCGTGTAGCCGGTGGCCGGGAACCACCCGAGCAGAACGGCGAAGAGATAGATCAGCACAATGGCCAGCGCGAACTGAGGGGTCGCCAGCAGGACCGAGGACGTTGCGTTCGCCGCCCGGTCGGGGGCCCGACCGCGCCGGTACGCGGCCCAGACCGCGGCGGGAACGGCGATCAGCAGAGCCAGGACCTCGGCGAATACCACCAGGAGCAGCGACGGCTGCAACCGGTCGGCGAGCGCGTCGGTGACGTTCTGGCCGCTGGTCGCCGAAGCACCGAAGTCCCCGTGCAGCACACCCGTGAACCAGGTCCAGAACTGTTCGCTCACCGGCCGGTCGGCCCCCGTCCGCCGATGGAACGCGGCGATCTGCTCCTCGGTCGCGCTCTGGCCGAGGACCGCGGTGGCCAGATCACCGGGCAGCAGCCTGCCGATCGCGAACGTGGCCACCGCGACGGCGAACAGGACGATCACCGCCTGCCCGAGCCTGGCGGCGAGGAACGACAGCCTCACTTGGTGGTCCAGGCATCGCCGACCACGAACGTGTCAGGTCCGTAGGCGTCGGCGGGCGGCAGGTGCACCTTGCTGGACGCGGCGAACATGCCCATCTTGCGGACCACCGGGATGCTGGGCAGGTCCGCCGAGACGTTGGTCAGGATCTGACGGGCCAGCGGCAACGCGGCGGTGTCGTCCCCGGCCGCGCCCAGGCGTGCGAACAGCTTGTCGTTGTCCTTGTTCGCGTAGCCGCCGAGATTGCGGCTGCCGCCGCTGGTGAACGCTACCGCCATCGCGTCGACCGTGGTCGCCGAGATGAACGCGGGGGAATAGCTCACGTCGTACTTGCGCTGGAGCACGTCCTGCATGATGCCGACGGCGGTGTTGGTCTTGATGGTGGCCTCGACGCCGACGGCCTTCCACTGCTGCTGGATCAGCTGGGTCGCGGCCATGTAGTTGCCGCCCGCGAGGGTATTCAGTTCCAGCCGGACCGGTTTGCCGTACGCGGCGAGGAGTCGCTTCGCCTCCGCCGGGTCGTGGCCGGCCACAGCGATGCCCTTCTGCTCGGGATTCTCGTCCAGCAGGAAGGACCGACTGGGCTTGGTGTTTCCGCCGTACGCGGCCTTGTTGACCGCCTCACGGTCGATGGCCATGCTCAGCGCCCTGCGGACCCGGACGTCGTCCAGGCCGGGGCGCTGCATGTTGAGGATGATGCCTTCGGGGCCGAGCCCCTCGTTGAGCTGGACGCGCAGCCCCGCGTCCTTGGCTTGCTTCGCCTGGTTCGGGGCGGCGGCGACCATCATGTCGAGGGTGCCGGACCGCACCGACTGTACGGCTGTCTGCGAGTCGAGCATCACCTTGAGGACGACCTTGTCCGGGTAGGTCCGGTCGGCGCGCCACGAGGTGTCGTCGCGTACGAGGGTGACATGGTCGCCGGGGACGATCTCGGTGGCCTTGAAGCCGCCGGTACCCACCGGCTTTTTGCCGAACTCGGCCCCGGAGGCCTTCTTGGCGGTGGGGGAGGGGATGAGTCCCGGGATACCGGTGAGCGCCACCTCGGGGAACTTCGCCCACGGCGCGGTCAGGGTGAACACCACCGTGTTCCGGTCCGGCGCGGCGACGCGCTTGACGTTGGTGACGAGCCGTGGCGGGCAGCCCAGGCAGTCTCCCTTGTCCTTGATCTCCTGGTAGTGGGCCACCACGGCGTCGGCGTCGAAGTCGGTGCCGTCGGAGAACTTCACTCCCTTGCGGAGCTTGACGGTGAAGGCCTTGTTCCCGTTGGACGGCGTTGCCGACAGCGCCAGTTCAGGCACCAGACGGCCCTTCGGGTCGATGCCGAACAGCGGGTCCAGCACCGCGCGGGCCGCGGTGTAGTCCATGGCGCTGGCGAAGTTGGGCGCGGTCGGGTCCAGTGTCTGGACGTCGAAGGACATCCCGACCCGCAGGGTGCCACCCCGCTGCGGGGTGTCCGAAGGGCCGTCGGCGCCCCCGCTGCCGCCGCCGGTTCCGCCGCAGGCGGCCAGCAGCAGGGCAGCGGAGCCCACGGCGGCCGCGTACCGGAGGGCACGTCGGGGCCGGAGAGAGGTGGGACGGTGCATCTGGGCCTCACAGGTGTACTCGATGGGCTCGACAGGGGCCCGGCGCGCGCCGGACGCCCCTCATGAGAGGGTTCGGTGGCCTGGTCAGCGCCCGGATGACGCGTGCCAGATCCGGCGCGAGTCCGCCAACGGGTCCTGGACGACGGCTGGTTCGACGTTCCAGATGCGGGTGAGCGCCTCATCCGCGGTGAACTGCGGCCAGCCCGGGTCCCCGGTGGCGGCGAACGACACCCAGGCGGCCCGTAGTCGCTTGGACAACTGCTCGAAGTCCTCGCCCGGCGGCTTCCCGCCGAGCATGAAGTCCGCGATGGGGCCGTCCGTGTTGCCGAAGGTCACCGGGACGTCCACCAGGTGGCTGGCGCCCAGCGCACCACCCAGCGCCGGGCTCGGCCAGGTGAAGTCGTACAGGTAGCCGCGCCCGCCCGCTGCCGTGTGCGCCTCGACCAGCCAGGTCGACGGCATCCGGAACAGCGCGTCCGAGAACATCTCGGTGTACAGCCGGGCGTCGGCCATCCCCGGGTGGGCCGCCCGGTACTGGTCCGGTGCGGTGGCGTCCAGGCCCAGGCTCTCGGCGACGCCTCGCAGATTCACTGTGCGCATCCGCCGGGGAGGCCGGGAGGCTGACGTCGACCTCTCCTGGCGGAGACGGCTGAGCGCCATACTGGCCAGCATCGGCAGGGCCCTGACCGTCGCGGCGAGGCCCGGCCTGACCAGTCCGCGTTGCAGCGCGAACATGGAGAACTCGTCATGGGTGTATCCGGCGATCAGATCCACCTCACGTGCGGCGCCCGACCGCACGGCCAGCCAGGGTTTGTCGACCACCGTCACGCCGTCGATGACGGGGGAGTACGCGGTGATCGCCTCAGGGGTGGACCAGGCACCGGGCTCTGCCTCCATCGCGGCCAGCGGCGCGTCCTGCACGGCGAGCAACGCCTCGGGGGCCAGGGTGGCGAGGGCCTTGGGCTTGACGCCCAGGGCGGCGGCGAGCAGATCGGCGATCCGCCGCGCCTCCTCCTGCGGCAGATAGCGTCCGGCCATGCTCTGCGCGATGGCCCGGTGGAAGAGCCCCCGCGCGGCGGGTGCGGTCAGCAGTGACGCGACCGAGGCGCCCCCGCCCGACTCGCCGAAGACGGTGACGTTGTCCGGGTCGCCGCCGAACCGGGCGATGTTCTCCCGTACCCAGCCGAGCGCGGCGATCTGGTCCAGGAACCCGCGGTTGGCGGGAGCGTCCGGTACGTGTCCGAAGCCCTCGAAGCCCACCCGGTAGTTGAACGTCACCAGGACCACGCCGGCCCGCGCCAGGTTCGCGCCGTCATAGGCCGGGTCGCCGGACCAGCCCGACTTCCAGCCGCCGCCGTAGATCCACACCATGACCGGCAGCCGGTCGTCCCGCCCGCCGGGCGTCCACACGTTGACGCTCAGACAGTCCAGGCCGTCCTCGGGCCGCCATGGCGCGGGTGATCCGGGCGTCAGTGGAAGCTGCGGCGGCGCGACACCGAACGCGTGCGCGGGCCGGACGCCGTGCCAGGGCGGTGGGGGTGCCGGTGCCTGGAAGCGCAGTGGCCCTTCCGGTGCGGCGGCGTAGGGGATGCCCTTGAAGGCGAGGAGGCCGCCGTGGGCAACGCCCGCGACCCTGCCGCCTGTTGTCCTGACGACAACGCCCATGGTCTTGCTCCCTGCTCAGTGGTCGGGTCGGGTTGAGTCGGGATTCCGGGTGTCCGGGACGGGACGGGACGGCTCAGGGGCGCAGGCCGACCAGAAGCGCCCCGGCCCTCGCGAAGTCAGCGGGGCCGGTGTTCCAGTTGGGGGCGATCGGGGTGACGGAGACCTTGTCGGCCATCAGCGCCTCCAGGTCGCCGCGCTTCTTGGCGGGCAGGACGTCCGCGCCGACGGTCACCTTCCAGGTATCGCCGCCGGTGTGGGTGAACTGGGACCGGATGACCGGCTGGGGGTCCTGGGTGGTGAGGGCGGTGCCGCGGGCGGTCCCGGAGCCGTCGGCGCCGACCACGGGATGGTTGACGTTCAGGCCCGTGCCGTCGGGCAGCAAGGGGCGTCCGTGCTTCGCCCGGGACCGCAGCCGGTCGATTAGCTTGACCGTGTAGTCGCTGGCCGGCTTCATCGCGGCCAGTGTGGGGCCCGGTTCCGGGGCCCCGAGCGGACCGGTGCTGACCGCGATCGCGGGCACGCTGTGCCCCAGGGCGTAGACGGCGCCGCCGACCGTTCCGGAGTGGGTGGCCACACCCGCGACGTTGAGTCCGAAGTTGGGGCCGGAGATCACCAGGTCGGGTGCCCGCTCGGCGAAGACCACGGAGAGGCCGAAGGCCACCGCGTCGCCGGGTGTGCCGTCCACGGCCCACACGTGCGGCTCGGGGTGCTTCACGCTCAGTGTGGGCGCGTTGGTCACCTTCGTACCGCTGCCGCTCTGTTGCGTCAGCGGGGCGACAACGGTCACGTCGTGTCCGGCGGCGGTCAGTTGGCGCAGCATGGTCTGGATACCGGGCGCGTCGTATCCGTCGTCGTTGGTGAGCAGGATGCGCAGCGGCCCGGTCTGGGCGGCCTGCGCGGCGGCGGCCGCGGGGACCGTCCCGGCGAGGGCGGGGGTACTCAGCAGCAGGGCGGCCAGCGCCAGTGCGCGCGTACGTCTCATCATGGGCTCCTTCGAGTACGGGAGTACGGGACAGCGACGGGAGGGGAGGGGAGGGCGAGGAGAGGAACCGGCGGGCGCACGACCCTCGGCATGCGCCCGCCGGGGCGGGTCGCGGACGTGCGGGTCAGCGCACGCCGCGGATCGGGAGGATCGCCAGCGCACCGACCAGCGAGAGTGCGCCGCCGACCAGGAACAGCGGGGTGTATCCGCCCAGCGTGGTGACGACCACGGAGGCGACGAACGGGGCGACGATCTGCGGCCCCGCGTTGGCGATGTTGAGTACGCCCATGTCACGCGCGGCGTCCTCGGCGCGCGGCAGGACCAGCGTCACCACGGCCGTGTCCACCGCCATGAAGCAGCCGAAGGCCAGGCCGTTGAGCGCGCTGAAGACGAGCATCCCGGTCCAGGTGGGGCTGATGACCGGTACGGCCATGACCACACCGGCGAGCGCCGCCGAGACGCCGACGAACACCTTGCGCCGGTTCCATCGGTCGGACAGCACTCCGCCCACCACGGTCGAGACGGCCATCGCGAGCATCGACACCGGGGTGAGGATCGCCATGGCGGCGGCCGGCCGCATGCCGTCGGGCAGCGCGATGTGGTCGTCCAGGATGTACAGCTGGTAGCCGATGACGGAGAAGTAGCCGAGCACCATCAGCGCCCGGCCGATGAACGCCCACCGGAAGTCCCGGTGCGACAGCGCCGACAGGAACGCCGCCATCTGAACGCCCCGGCGCCCGGCCGGTGCGGGCGCGCGCCGCGGCAGGTCGCGGCAGAAGACGGTCATCAGCAGGGCCGCGCCGGCGACGATCGCCCCGAACAGCAGGTAGCCCGTGCGCAGGTCACCCTCCATCCGGGAGCCGAGCAGGACACCGAGGCTGCCGCCGATCGGCAGCCCAAGCCCGACGAGCGCGGACGCGGTGCCTCGGCGGGCCGGTGGTATCCGGTCGGGCACCACAGCGGTCACCGCGGCCTGGTAGACGTTCATGGTGGCCTGTACCAGGCACCAGCCGACGCCGATGAGCAGCGCGGTCCGCACGTTGGCCAGGAAGGCCAGCCCCGCCAGCGAAGCGAGCGCGCCGCCCAGAATCCAGGGGTTACGTCGGCCGGAGCGGTCCGACAGGGCACCGGCGATCGGGTTGAACACGGTCGCGAAGACGGAGCTGACGCCGCCCACCACGCCCAGGATGACGACCTTGTTCGCGGGGTCGATCGACGCGATGTGGGTGGGCAGCAGCACGGCACCGACACCCATGTAGACGGCCAGCATGGAGGAGTTGGCCACTAGGAGCAGCACCAGGAGCCCGTGCTGCGCGGGGGCCTTCGCCGTGGGATCCGGGCGGTTCGGCTGCGCGAGCTCAGGGGTGGCCATGATGACCGCCGGGTCGGGGCGTGCGCGGCGCACCCCGTTCGTTGAGGACGGACATATCGACTCCTCGGAGAGGGAGGATCGGGAAGGGAGCGGAGAACAGGAGAGGGGGCCGACGAGGCCGGAGGGCTGCGGAAGGGGTGGGCGCAGCGTGGGCCGCTTGACTCTGGCGGCGGATTAGTTACACGTGTTACCACGTGGATTCCTGTGTAGCACTCCTCGCATCGTCACGCCAGGTCCGATGTCGAACCGTGAGTCGGATCGTGATATTCGACGGTGAGGAGTCGGTGTGTCTCGTGTAACTGGCCGGCTGGGTGAGTCCGGGTGCCTCAGTATGGCGAATGATTGACGCACGTCAAGAGTAAGCAATAAAATGCAGAGTGCAGCGACTGAAGTGACTGAGAGGAAGACTCATGGGAGCCGCCCAAGACCCGAACTCCCCCGTGGTGCACCTGCCCGCGGGCCGGCTGCGCGGAGCCACCGAAGGCGGCGTCACCGTGTTCCGGCGGGTGCCCTACGCCGCGCCGCCCGTCGGCGGCCTGAGGTGGCGGCCCGCGCAGCCGCGCACCGGCTGGAGCGGGACCCGGGACGCGACCGCCGACGGCCCCAGCGCCCCGCAGCCGTACACAGAAGGCGGAGATCCGATCCTCGGCGGTCACGGCTCGCCGCCCTTCGACGACGACTGCCTGACGCTCAACCTGTGGACCCCGTCGGCCGACGACGCCGGGCGCCCGGTGCTCGTGTGGATCCACGGCGGCGGATTCGTCTCGGGCTCCGGCTCACTGCCGAACTACTCCGGCGAGGCGTTCGCCCGTAACGGAGATCTTGTGGTGGTCAGCATCAACTACCGGATTGGGCCGCTCGGTTACCTGTACTTCGGCGCGGACGGGGCGCCCGGCGCCGAGGAGTCGGGGAACTTCTGGCTCACCGACCAGGTCGCCGCACTTCGATGGGTGCACGACCACATCGCCCACTTCGGCGGAGACCCGGACCGGATCACCGTCGCGGGCCAGTCGGGCGGCGCCGTGTCCATCGCGGCGCTGGCCGGGCACCCCGATGCCCAGGGCCTGTTCCGGCGAGCGATCCTGCAGAGCCCGCCCCTGGGCCTGCACATTCCGACGCCCGCCGAGTACCTGCCGCGCACCGGGGCCTATCTGCGGCTGGCCGGGGCGCGGGACGTCGACGGACTCCGCGCCCTGTCGTGGCCCCAGCTGATCGAGGCGGCCCAGGGGCTGTTCGGCGAGACCACGCGTTGGGGTCACTGGCCGACCCCGTTCCTGCCCGTACGCGACGGGGTGACGCTGCACCGGCACCCGGCCCGGACGCTGCTGTACGACGCGGCCGCCGACATCGACGTGATGGTCGGCTGGACCCGCGACGAGGCCACCTTCGGATTCGCCCTGGACGAGGGATACGCCACGGCGACCAGGGACCAGGTCGTCGAGCGCATCGCGGAGAGCTTCCCGGACCGGGCGGCCGAGGTGTACGGCGCGTACGAGAAGGAGCGGGCGGGCGCCCGCCCGGTGGACGTGCTGATGGACCTGATCTCCGACGAACTCTTCCGGGTGCCCTGCGTGGAACTGGCCGAGGCGAGGGCGGAACTGGGCCGCCCGGTGTGGGCCTACGAGTTCGACTTCCCCACCCCCGCGCTCCAGGGGCGCCTCGCGGCCACGCACTGCCTGGAACTTCCTTTCGTCTTCGGCGACTTCGCCACGTGGTCGCACGCGCCGTTCTTGTCGGGGATCGATCCCGAGGTCCGGGCCGGGCTCGGGCACGCCATGCATCAGGCCTGGATCGCCTTCGTACGCACCGGAGACCCCAACCATCCCGACCTGCCGGTCTGGGAGCGGTATGCCGCCCCCTCCCGCACCACCCTGCGCTTCGACGCCGTCACCGCCGCCGTCGAGGACCCGGTCGGAGTCTCGCGTCGACTGCACCACCGGGCTTCCCCGTAGGCCTGGTGCCGCTGTTGTCGGCTACCAGCCCGCCATCGAGTTCCACCAACCCCAGCGCTGCGGAGGCATGCCCGCCACGGCCCGGTCGCCCGGACTCCTGTCCGGTACGGGCATGACCGTGACGGCGGCGTACGTGGCGGGCGCGGCGGACGCGGTCGGCGCGGCGGGCGGGAACGCGGGGAACACCACCGGCAGCCGCGCCGGTGCCCCGCACCACAGCGAAGGCCGCCACGGCAGCGCGTTCTCGGGAACACCGAGGTGTACCTCGGGCTGTCGGCGCAGCATCGCGTCCACCGCCGTCTCCACCAGCGTGCGGGCCACGTCCTTGGCCGGGCAGCCGTGCGCACCGGTCCCCCACGCCAGATGCGCCCGGCTGCCCGAGGCCGCGGCACTCTGGAGCGCGGGGTCGGTGTTGGCGGCGGCCAGGCAGGGGATGAGCAGATCACCGGCGCGGACGGAGCGCCCCGCGAACGCCGTGTCGGCTCGCGCCCAGCGTCCCGCGATGTTCGGGACGGGCGCGTCGGACCACAGCGCCCGGTCGGCGAGTTCGCCCACGGTCACCCGTCCGGCGGCCAGCGCGGCACCGAGCCCGGCGTCGCGTAGCAGCTGCCGCACGGTGTTGCCGATCCAGCTGATGGTGCTCTCGGGACCCGTAAGGAGAACCGCGAGCAGGTTGTGCGTGATCTCGTCGTCAGACAGCCGGGCGGGGTGTGCCAGCAGCCACGAGGGGAGGTCCGGGCCGGGGGTGGCGCGCTTGCCGGTGGTGAGCTGGCGCAGGAGGCTGAGCAGCTCTGCCTCCGAGCGCGTCGCCTCGCGCGTCGCCTCGTCGGAGCCGTCGACCAGATCCCCGACCAGGGTGGCCAGCTGACCACCCGCCTCCTCCGGCAGCCCGACCAACTGGGTGAACACACCCCATGTCAGTGGGCGCGCGTAGTCGCCGATGAGGTCGGCCGCGCCACGCGCTGCCCAGCCGTCCACCAGGGCGTCGGCCCGCAGCCGGACCAGGGTGCGCAGCCGTCGCGTATCGATCAGGTTCAGTGCCTGCGTGACCGCCTGCCGCTGCCGCCGGTGCTCCTGCCCGTCGAGGCGGAGCAGGGCGGGCCGGGGCCCCAGCAGGGGAAGCAGCGGCGGTTCCGCGGGCAGTACCGCCCGGCCGAGCGCGTTCCAGTGCCGTGCGTCACTGCTGAAGGCCCGTTCGTCCCAGATGAGTTCCAGGACTTCCTGGTGCCCCAGCACGAGCCACGCCCCGATCCCGGGAGCGATCTCGACCGGTGCGACCGCCCCATATCGGCGCCGCGACTCCTCGTACAGGTGGCTGGGGTCCCGCGCGAGTGCCGCGCCGTACAGGGGCGTCCGGTCGGAGAAGGCGGGGCACTCAGGAGTGGACCGGCCATGGTGGTGTGGATTCATCGGTCTCCGTAGGGGGCGGCGGGCGGCGCGGGGTGGCGGGCGGCGCGGGGGCGGTGGCAGCGCCCGCTGAGGGTTGCGCGAGCCGCGGCCCGGCGCGGCCCGCACCTGCGATGCTGGTTAACGCGTGTAACCTGAGGAGGGGAAGCGGTCGGCGGACCGCCGGAATCGATCAAGGACGTCATGGCCAAAGACCCGACCACTCCGGCGCCGGTCACCAGCGCGGACGTGGCCCGCCTGGCGGGGGTGTCCCGCGCCACGGTGTCCTTCGTGCTCAACGGCACCCAGACGCACCGGGTCAGCGACACCACCCGCGCCCGTGTGCTGGACGCGGCCCGGCAGCTGGGATACGTACCGCATGCTGCCGCCCGCTCGCTGCGCGCGGGCCGCAGCAACCTGGTGCTGATGCCCGCCTCGGTCTCCGCGGTCGGCCGACTGGTCAGCAACTGGGTGGACGACCTCCACAGCGAACTGGACCGGCACGGCTATATCGCCGTGCTGCACGCCGGGCGCTTCCCCGACGCGGTGACCGCCGCCCGGGCCTGGGCCGAGCTGCGGCCCGCCGCGGTGCTGGCCATGGACGGCGACCGCTTCACCCCGCAGGCCGCGGACCTGCTGCGCCGCGCCGGCGTGCAGGCGCTCCTCGCCTTCGCGGCGGAGCCGGTCAAGGGCGCCCATACCGTGGCCTTCGACCACAGACGTATCGGGGCGGCGGCCGCTGAGCATCTCATTGCCCGGGGGCGACGCGGGATCGGAGTGGTCATGCCGCAGGAGCGCGGGCTCGACGCCTTCGCGCGGCTGCGGCTGGCCGGGGTCGAGAGCGTCGTCGCGCGGCATATGGCCACCGTGACTCCGGTGGACCTCGCCTACGCCCGGCAGTCCGTGACCGACCTGGCCAAGCGCTGGCCGAGCCTCGGCCTTGACGCCGTCTTCGCCTACAACGACGAGTACGCCGCTCTGCTGATGGGCGCGCTCCAGGACGAAGGCATCTCCGTCCCGGACGACGTGGCGGTGGTCGGCGCGGACGACCTGGTGCCGTCCGCTCTGCTGAATCCTCCGCTCAGCACCGTTCGGCTGGACCTGCCGTCGCCCGCGGAGGTCGCCGACACCCTGCACCAGCTCATCGAACGCGGGTCCGCGCCCGTGCTGCACGGCATGTCGCCGGTCCTCGTTCACCGCGGTTCCTCCTGAGCGGGCCTCAGGTCCGGTTCGCCGGGGACCGCCCGCGCTCACTGGCGCCGGACCCCCTCTCCCGGGCGAGCAAGGGGGCGAACGCCCACCACAGCACGAGCGCGGCACCGGCCCCGGCCAGCGCACCGGCTGCGGTGTCGACGAGCCAGTGGGCGTGCAGCCAGGTACGGCTCCACATCATGGCGACGGTGAACAGCACGCCGCCCAGCCACCACATCCGGCGCCGGACCACCGGCACGAAGAGCACGCCGACGAGCACCACCAGGAGCGCTGCCCCGGCCACGTGCCCGGAGGGGAACGAGCCGTGGTCCACGCGGACCAGGGGATTCTCAGGCCGGGGCCGGTCCACCCAGTGTTTGAGGACCTGGACGAAGGCGATGCCACCCACCCCGTAGGTGGTGAGCAGGTAGAGCAGGGACCACCAGCGCTTCCGGGTGATCAAAACGATCAGCAGGGCGACCGGGACGACCACGCCGGGCGGTCCGCCGAACCAGTTGAGGACCTCGGCCGCGGCTGCGTAGAGACCGTCATGCGGGCCGCCCATCCATCCGAGCCATCGCTCGTCGAGACTCTGGAAGGCGGGCCGGTCGGGATCGGCGCGGACGACGATGCCCACGGCGACGGCCGTCAGGATGAAGAGCAGGCCCAGCACGGCCGTTCTGGTCGAGGGGGGCGCTGATGGGGGAGCTGGTGGGGGAGCGGCGGAGGATTGGCTGTGGCGGGTGGCTGCCGAGGCGCCCTCGGCAGGGGCTGGAGCACTGGGCATGACGGGCCTCTCGCGGCCACGGCGCGTCGCCGGGCCGATGTGGTGAGCGGGGGGAGACATACGCGCGCTGGCAGGGGCCACAGGGTCAAGGCCCCACAGGTCCACGGAGCGGGACGCGGGACGGGCGCGCCCCACCCAGTCGGCGGCCTGGCCGGGGAGTTCGGTCAGGCCGCCAGGTGGCGGGCCAGGAAGGCCACGGCCTCGTTGACGATCGGTACGACGTCCGGGGCGCCGAGGAAGATGTGGTCGGCGCCGTCGACCGGTCGGAGCGTGACCTCGCAGCCAGCGCTCTTCAGGGCGTCGGCGAGTACCTCGCTCTGGCTGTAGGGGACCAGGCCGTCCACCGTTCCGTGCGCCAGCAGGAACGGTGGCGGAGTCGTCCCGTCCGTGACCTCCTTCGCGTACGTGACGGGGCTGGCGGCCCGCGCGAGCGTGGGCCACTGCTCGGTGGAGTCGCCTAGCAGCGCCGTGAACGGGTTGGGGTATTCCGCCCCCGGCGGGGGCGGCGGCATCGGATGGGACAGCAGTGACTCAAGTTCGGACACCCCGTACCAGTCGACGACGGCCCGCACGCCGCTGGACTGGTCGCGTACCCCGGTCGTGCCCTCCAGGGCCTCGCCGCCTGGGGTGTCGGGACCGACCAGCCCGGCGAGTGCGGCCAGATGGCCGCCCGCGGACTCGCCCCACACGCCGATCCGGTCCGGGTCGACACCGAGGGTGTCGGCGAACCGCCGGACGTAGCGGATCGCGGCCTTCACATCGTGCAGTTGAGCCGGGAAGGGCGCTTCCAGGCTGTGCCGGTAGTCGACGCAGATGAGGGCGAGCCCGGCCCCCAGCGCCGCGCCGTGCAGCAGCTCGACGGGGACGGTCGGCGGCGGGTAGCGGCGGTCGCCCTCCAGCCAGCCTCCGCCGTGGATCCAGACGACGGCGGGCACCGGGTCCGAGCCCGTGGGCACATGGGCGTCGAGCAGGCGAGGCCGGTACCCCGGTGTGGACGCGTAGGTGACCCCCGCGAAGTGTCGTACGCCGTCGTCGCCCACGACGGGGGGCACCGGAGCCAGGTAGGGAGGCGGCGGCCACCCCAGGTCGAGCTCGGCCGGAAGAGATTGCGTCATGTCCGCCTCTTTCTCCATCTGAGGTGATCGCGAGTCGATCGAGTGGGGGCCGTGCTGCTGGGCGCTGCTGGGCGCAGCCGACGGGCTACGGAGCGAAGGGACGGGGCGGCACGGCCGCCGTGGCCTCCCGGCCTCAAGAGATCGCGAAGTTTGTCCGAAATGCCTTGTGTCGCCAGCGTGAGGTGCCTAGGATGTTACACGTGTAACTCCATCTTTCGCGACCCATGAGTGCCCGAATGTGGGTGCCTTTGCCGATCCGCCGCCGCGGCGGGTCCGCCCACCCTTCGGCGCTGTCGCCTTTCTGTCGGGAGCCCGTCATGCTCACCGCTGCTCGAACCGTCCCCGCCCCCCTCTCCGCCCCCGTCCCCGCGTCCGTCGCCCCGGTCGGTGAGCCTCGCGCCCCCTCGGTCATCGGCGCCGGGTGCCGCTCCGTCCGCTGGGCGCCCAGGCCCGCGCTGTCCGCAGTCCCCTGTGTGAGGGCGCGGGTGCGCGGCGTTCTCGAGCGTTGGCGGATTCCCGCCGCCATCACCGACGCCCTGCTGATGGCCGCCAGTGAGTTGGTCACCAATGCCGTGTGTCATGCGGGCGATGTGAGCGACCGGCTGAGCGTGACCGTGATGCGCGGTCGCGGGTGGGTGCTGGTCGAAGTCGCCGACGGTGATCCGGAACTGCCCAGTGTGGGGCTTGAGGTGGGGCTTGAGGTCGCTCTGGATGCCGAGGGTGGCCGCGGGTTGATGATCGTTCAGTTGCTTGCCGCGGAGCTGCGGGGTGTGGTGGCCGTGCTCCCGCGTGGCCGCGGCAAGGGCGTCCGGGTGCGCGTCCCGTTGCCCTGAGAGGGCATGTATCGCGAACTATTGACGAACGTCATTTTATCGAGATACTGGCTTCACTCTCCCCGCAGCCCCGAGATTGAGGTGCCGCCCCATGGAGCTGTCCCCTTCCGCGTACGTCGATACCTTCTGCCGTGATCGGCTGCCGCCCTTCCCTCTCTGGCCAGAACTCCACTTCGACCTACCGGAGTTGCACTATCCTGACCGGCTCAACTGCGCCCAGCGGCTGCTCGACGACGCCGTCTCGCGCTGGGGAGCCGACCGGCCCTGCCTGCTGACCCCCACCGAGCGCTGGACGTACGGCGAACTCCTGTGCCGCGCCAATCAGGTCGCCCGCGTGCTCGTCGAGGACTTCGGTCTCCGTCCCGGAAACCGCGTGCTCCTGCGTGGACCGAACAACCCGTGGCTGGTCGCCACCTGGTTCGGGGTGCTGAAGGCCGGCGGGATCGCCGTCACCACCATGCCGCTGCTGCGTGCCACCGAGATCGCGGCCCTGTACGCCATGAGCCGCCCCGCGATCGCGGTCTGCGACTACCGCTACCTCGACGAACTCGCCGCCGCCGACATCCCCGGCCTCGCCGTACTGGCCTACGGAGGCCCCGGCGACCTGGATCTGACCCGGCGGAGCGCCGCCAAGGCGGCCGACTTCACCGCCGTCGACACCGCCGCCGACGATGTCGCCCTGATCGCCTTCACCTCCGGCACGACGGGGCGGCCCAAGGCGACCCTGCACTTCCACCGGGACGTGCTGGCCAACGCCGACACGTTCTCCCGGCATGTCCTGAGGCCCCGCCAGGACGACGTGTTCACCGGCACGCCACCGCTGGCCTTCACCTTCGGGCTCGGCGGGCTGGTCGTCTTCCCGCTGCATGTCGGCGCGGCGACCCTGCTGGTCGAGCAGGCCACCCCGCGCCAACTCGCCGAGCTGGTGGCCGAACACGGCGTCACCGTGCTCTTCACCGCCCCCACCGCCTACCGGGCGATCATGTCCGCCGGAGTGGTGGACCTGCTGGCCGGGCTTCGCCGGTGCGTGTCCGCGGGCGAGGCGCTACCGGCCGCCGTGTGGGAGGAGTTCCACGCCGCGACCGGGCTGCGCATCATCGACGGCATCGGCGCCACCGAGATGCTCCATGTGTTCATCTCCGCGGCTGACGACGACATCCGCCCGGGCGCCACGGGCAAGCCGGTCCCCGGATACCGGGCCGCGATCGTCGATGAGGAGGGCGCCCCCGTCCCTGACGGGCAGCCCGGCCTGCTCGCCGTTACCGGCCCCACCGGCTGCCGCTATCTCTCCGATCCCCGCCAGACGGCCTACGTCAAGGACGGCTGGAACCTCACAGGTGACACCTACATACGCGACCAGGACGGCTACTTCTGGTACGTCGCCCGCAGTGACGACATGATCGTCTCCTCCGGCTACAACATCGCCGGGCCCGAGGTCGAGAAGGCGCTCGCGACCCACCCGTACGTCGAGGAGTGCGCCGTCGTGGGCGCGCCCGACAGCCAGCGCGGGACGATCGCCAAGGCCTACGTCGTCCTGCGCCCCGGAGCCGCTGCCGACGACGCGACCGTCAAGGCGCTGCAGCACCACGTCAAGCAGACCATCGCGCCGTACAAGTACCCGCGCGCCATCGAGTTCGTCACCGCGCTGCCGCGCACCAGCACCGGCAAGATCCAGCGCGGTGAGCTGCGCGAACGAGCCCGGAAGGCAACCGGTTAGCACGTCCCTGGGCCGAGGTCCGCGTGCGTCAGGGCGCGGCCTGGCACCCCGTCTTCGGTCAGGCGGTTCTCCCGCCTCCCGTCAGAAGGAAGGCAACGCCATGGATACCTCCCGTCCGCAGCCCGCCGAAGCCCCGACGGTCGGTCACGCCACCGGCGCACCCGCTGGTGCGCGGTACCTGCCCAGCATCGTCATCGAGCGCCGGGTCGAGTGGCCCGACACCGACGCGGCCGGGCACTACCACCACTCCACCGTGGTGCGCTGGGTCGAGGCGGCCGAGGCCGCCCTGCTGCGGCGCCTGGGCCTGGCCCACCTGTTCGGCAGCACTCCCCGGGTCCGTTTCGAGGCCGACTACCGCGCCCGGCTGTGGTTCGGCGAGAGCGTCCGTACCGAACTCCAGGTCACCAGCGTCGGCACCAGTTCCCTCCACTACGGCTTCACCGTTCGCGGCGAGAAGTGGGCGGTCGCCGCCGTCGGGCGCATGGTCGTCGTCCATTCGGCCGCCCGCGCCACCGGGTCGACGCCCTGGCCTGACGGCGTCCGGGACGTCCTCACCCAAACGGGCCCGCAACCGCCCGAGTCGCTCGTCTGAGCCTCACTAGCATGTAACGTTTTATTGACGGTCGACCAAAAGTCAGCATATCTTGTTTCGTGGAACCACCTAGGAGGACGCGTGCGTATAGCAGTCATCGGAGGGGGGCCCGGCGGGCTGTACTTCGCAGCCCTGGCCAAGCAGCTCTCCCCGCGAGGGGAGGTCACCGTCTGGGAACGCAACGCGGCCGACGACACGTTCGGCTTCGGAGTCGTGTTCTCCGACGAGACGCTCGACGGCATCGCGCAGGCCGACCCGGAGATCTTCGACGCCATGTCAGCGGACTTCGCCCGCTGGAGCGATATCGACATCCGCTACCAGGGACAGGTCCTCACCTCCGGCGGCCACGGCTTCGCGGCGCTCGGACGCAAACGACTGCTGCAGATCCTGCAGCAGAGGTGCGCCGCGCTCGACGTGGACGTCCGCTACCGCACCCAGGCCCCGCCGGTCGGCGAACTCGCCGCCGCCTATGACCTGGTGGTGGCCTGCGACGGAGTGCGCTCGGCGGCCCGTGCCGCCTACGCGGAGACCTTCGGCCCCGACCTCGACGAGCGGCACTCCCGCTATATGTGGCTCGGCACGGACCAGGCCTTCGAGGCCTTCACCTTTATCGTCTCCGAGCATGACTTCGGGACCCTCCAGGTCCACGCCTACCCGTACGACGACACCCGCAGCACGTTCATCGTCGAGATCGGCGAAGACGCCTGGCGGCGCGCGGGATTCGACGTACACGCCGCCCGCGACCACCCGGCCGGTACCAGCGACGAGGCCAGTATCCGACGATGCGAGGAACTGCTGGCCCCGCACCTCGACGGCCACCGGCTGATCCCGAACAACTCCAAGTGGATCCGCTTCACCACCGTACGCAACCGCACCTGGCGGCACGGCAACGTGGTGCTGCTCGGGGACGCCGCCCACACCGCCCACTTCTCCATCGGGTCCGGCACCAAGCTCGCCATGGAGGACGCACTCGCCCTGGCGGCCTGCCTCCATGAGCACCCCGACGTGCCCGGCGCGCTCGCCGCGTACGAGGCCGAGCGCAGGCCGGTCGTCGAATCCACCCAGCGGGCCGCGCAGGCCAGTCTGGAGTGGTTCGAGAACATCCACCGGTACACGCGCCAGGAACCCCACCAGTTCGCCTTCAACCTGCTCACCCGAAGCCGCCGCGTCACCTACGACAACCTGCGGGTACGGGACGCGGAGTTCATCAACGCCGTCGACTCCTCGTACGCGGCGGCGCCTGTCCCGGCAGCCGCCGCCGTGCCCCCCATGTTCCACCCCCTCCCGCTCGGCGGTCTGCGGCTGCGCAACCGTGTCGTCGTCCCGCCCACCGCGCTGTACGCCGCGCACGACGGGGTCCCCGGAGACTTCGAACTCGTCCACCTGAGCACCCAGTCCATCGGTGGCTCAGGGCTGGTCATCGCCGGAATGACGGCGGTCAGCCCCGAGGGGCGTGCCACGCCCGGATGCCCCGGGCTGTACACCGACGAACAGGAAACGGCCTGGCGGAGGATCACCGACTTCGTCCACCGCCACTCCCGCTCCCACCTGGGCCTCCAGCTCACCCATGCCGGACGCCGTGCGGCCACCACCGTGCCAGGCCCGGACGGCCGTCATCGTCCCCTCGCCGACAGCGACGGAGCCTGGCCGCTCGTCGCCTGCTCGGCCGTCGCCTGGGGTCCGGCCAGCGCGGTCCCACGCGAGGCCACCCGCCAGGACATGGACCGTGTCACCCACGACTTCGTCGCCGCTGCCGAACGGGCTCACCGCGCAGGCTTCGACGCCATCGAACTCCAGTTCGGTCATGGTCATCTGATGTCCGGGTTCCTCTCCCCGCTGACCAACCAGCGCACTGACTCCTACGGCGGAACTCTCGCGGGCCGACTGCGCTTCCCCCTGGAGGTCCTGCGGGCGGTGCGCGCCGTATGGCCAGCGGACAAGGCGCTGATCGTCCGCATCTCCGCCACAGACTGGGCCGAGGGCGGCACCAGCGAAGCGGACGCGGTCGCCATCTGCCGCGCCCTGGCCGACGCTGGAGCCGACGCCGTGGACGTCTCCACCGGAGAGGTCGTCGCCCACGAGCGGCCGCGGTACGGGCGCAGCTACCAGACGCCGTACGCCGACCTGATCCGCAACGCGACCGGCATCACCACCATCGCCGTCGGCGCGATCTCCTCGTACGACGACGTCAACTCGATCATCCTGGCCGGCCGGGCGGACCTGTGCGCCGTCGGCCGCGCCCAGCTCCACGACCCGCTCTGGACGCTCCACGCGGCGGCGGCCCAGAACTACACCGGGCCCGGAGCCCCCTGGCCCCCAGCCTGGCAGCCCGGCAGCGAGCGGCCCCCAGGCCCCGCGGCCGACCGTGTCCCACCCCGTCTGCACCGGCTCCGCGCAGCCGCGGCCCCCGTACACCAGCGCTGGCTCCCATCCGGCCCCGCCCCCGCCCCCACCCCCGCCTCGGTAGCGGCCCTCAGCTGACCGGCCGCACACCGCCCGCCACCGGAGGAACCGATGGAGAACCTTCCCCGCTTCACCGCCGCGGCCGTCCAGGCGGCCCCCGTGTACCTGGACGCCGCCGCCACCGTCGACAAGGCGATCGCCCTCATCCAGGAGGCGGCGTCCGCCGGTGCCTCACTCGTCGTCTTCCCCGAGGCGTTCGTCCCCGGTTACCCGTACTGGAACTGGACCATGAACCCGGTCCAGGGCTCCCCGTGGTTCGAACGCCTCTACCGTTCCGCGATCGACATCCCCGGCCCGCAGGTGGAGGCCCTGCGTGCGGCCGCCCGCCAGTACGGCATCGTCCTCGTGGTCGGAGTCAACGAGCGGGGCGCACACAGCCTCGGAGTGCTCTACAACACCCTGCTCACCATCGGCCCGGACGGCGAACTCCTCGGCGTGCACCGAAAGTTGGTGCCCACCTGGGCCGAGAAACTCACCTGGACCGGCGGCGACGGCAGCTCCCTGAGGGTCCACTCCACCCCCGTCGGTCCGCTGGGAGCACTGGCCTGCGGCGAGAACACCAACACCCTGGCCCGCTTCACCCTGCTCGCGCAGGGCGAACTCGTCCACGCTTCCTGCTATATCGCTCTGCCGGTCGCCCCCGAGGACTACGACATGGCGGACGCCATAGCGGTGCGCACCGCCGCCCACAGCTTCGAGGGCAAGGTCTTCTCCGTCGTGGCCTGCTCGACCATCTCCCCGGAGATCGTCGACACCATCGCGGGGGACGACGAGGACATACGACGCATGCTCGCCCGCCCCCGCAGCGCACTGTCCGGGATCTTCGGCCCCGACGGGCGCCCCGTCACCGAACCCCTCATCGACGACGAGGGCATCGTCTACGCCGAGATCGACCTGGCCAAGTGCATACAGCCCAAGCAGATGCACGACATCGTCGGCCACTACAACCGCTTCGACGTCTTCCAGCTCCACGTCGACAACCGCCCACGCACCCCGGTGACCTTCTCGACGGCTCCCACGGCTCCCACGCCGCACGACAGCGCACCGGCAGCCGCCCCGCACCCCTCACCTGACACCACGTGCACCACGTGCACCACGTGCACCACCCGCACCACCGGCTCCACGAAGGAGGAGGCATGACCACCGAGCACGACGACACCCAGCTGGGACGCGCACGGGTGTCCGACACCCCCGAACTCACCGCCTACTACGACGAACTCGCGGAACTCCAGGCCGGTGCCCTGTGGACCGTCGCCAACGACATCGAACCCTGGTACCCGCAGCCCAGGTCCGTCCCCGTCCGGTGGCGCTACGCCGAGCTGCGGCCCCTGGTCCACAAGGCCCTCGACCTGGTCAAGGCCGACGACGCGGGCCGCCGTGTCGTCATGCTCGTCAACCCCGGCCGCAGGGACGTCAGCGCCGCGGTCGGACTCCTCTACACGGGTCTACAGATCATGGGCCCCGGCGAGGCCATGACCGCCCACCGCCACCAGGCCGCCGCCCTACGCTTCGTCCACGAAGGCACCGGCGCCTGGACCATCGTCGACGGGCAGAAGCTCAAGGTCGGCCCCCGTGACTTCGCCATCACCCCCAACGGCACCTGGCACGAACACGGCAACGACAGCGACGACGCGCCCGTCATCTGGCAGGACGGCCTGGACATCCCGCTGGTCAACGCCCTCGACGCCGGGTTCTACGAGGTTCACCCCGACCTCTACCAGACACCCGGAAAGGTGATCAACTCCTCCGTCCTGAGCCACGGCGCGAACCTGCTGCCCTATGGCATGGAGAAGTGGACCAGGCCCTACTCACCGCTGCTCGCCTACCCGTGGGAGGCGACCTACGCATCCCTGCGCAACCTCGCCAAGGCCACCGAGGGCTCCCCGTACGACGGCGTGATCGCCCAGTACACCAACCCCGTAACCGGTGGGCCGGTCATGCCCACCATGGGTGCTCATATGCAGCTGCTACGGCCGGACCAGGCCACCCGTGCCCACCGGCACACCGGATCGGTCAGCTACACCGTGGCCAAGGGGCACGGGGTCTCGGTGATCGCCGGACAGTCCTTCGAGTGGCAGCAGGGCGACGTCTTCTGCGTCCCCTCCTGGGCGTGGCACGAGCACCACAACCTCGACCGGTCCGAGGACGCCTGTCTGTTCTCGTTCAACGACTTCCCCGTGATGCACGCGCTCGGCTTCCACCGTGAAGAGGCCTACACCGACAACGACGGGCACCAGCCCGTCGCCTGAGCCGCGCCGCCGCGCCGGAACCCCCGGCCCTGACACCGGAACCGGCGCGGCGGCGCCCCCCTTCGCTCGCTCCGTCCCTCCCTCCTCGCCCCCTCGCCCCGCCCTCTCACCTTGCCCCGCCCCCTGCCAAGGAGTACTCATGCGTCTGCTGACGTACACCCACGACGACGCGCCCGCCCGCCTCGGCGCGCAGGTCGACGACTGCGTGATCGACCTCGCCGCGCTGGCAGCGCACGGTGGTGTCGACCTGCCCGGCGACCTCCTGTCCTTCATCCAGGCCGACGCCCCTGCCCGCGAAGCCGCGCGACGCCTCCTGCTCAGCGACCCCGCCACCTGGCCGGACGAGGCCGTCCACCGGCTCGACGCGGTGTCGCTCAACGCCCCGCTGCGCCCCGGCAAGATCATCGGAGTCGGCCTCAACTACGTCGAACATGTCGAGGAGTCCAGCCGCAGCCTGGACACGGACAAGGAACTGCCCCCGCGCCCCGTCCTGTTCAGTAAGCCCGCCACGGCCGTCACGGGACCCGGCCAGCCGATCCTGCACAACGGAGACCTGACGGCCCAGCTGGACTGGGAATGCGAACTCGCCGTCGTCATCGGACGCACCGCCCGCCGCGTGAGCGAGGAGGACGCCTTGTCGTACGTCTTCGGCTACAGCATCGTCAACGACATCAGCGCCCGCGACCAGCGCCGCTCCGGCCAGTGGTTCTTCTCCAAGGGCCAGGACTCCTACGCCCCCTTCGGCCCGGCCGTCGTCACCGCGGACGACGTGCCCGACCCGATGGCCCTGGACCTCTCGCTGCGCGTCAACGGCGTCACCAAGCAGAAGTCGAACACCCGCCACATGCTCTTCCCCATCGCCCGGCTCATCGCCGACATCACCTCGGGCGTCACCCTCGAACCCGGCGACGTCATCGCTACCGGCTCCCCCTCGGGCGTCGGAGCGGGCATGGTTCCGCCGGAGTTCCTCACCCCCGGCGACACCGTCGAAGCCACGGTCGAAGGCATCGGCACGCTCACCAACCCGGTGATCGACGCCCGCTGACCGCTCCCGCTGACCCCTCCCGCCGCTCCACCCGAGCCGTATCCGTCGCCCGTATTCCGCCATCAGGAGCGCCCGTGTCGCACCGCCCCCAACAGACCTACCGCCAGACCTACCGCATCGGCCAGATCGTGCCCAGCTCCAACGTCACCATGGAAACGGAAGTCCCGGCGATCCTGCGCGCCAGGCACGCGATCGCCCCCGAACGCTTCACCTTCCACTCCAGCCGCATGCGCATGACCCACGTCACCCCCGAACAGCTCACGGCCATGGACGCCGACTCCGACCGCTGCGCCGTGGAACTCTCCGACGCCCACGTCGACGTACTCGGCTACGCCTGCCTGGTCGCCATCATGAGCATGGGCCTCGGCTACCACCGCACATCCGAGGACCGCCTGCACACCCGCACCGTCGAGAACGGGGCCCCCGCGCCCGTCGTCACCAGCGCCGGCGCTCTGGTCCACGGACTGCACACCCTCGGCGCCAGGAAGATCGCCCTGATCGCCCCCTACATGCGCCCCCTCACGAGGACCGTCGTCGACTACCTCACGCACGAGGGCATCGAAGTCCTGGACTACCAGGCGCTGGAGATCCCCAACAACCTGGACGTCGCCGCCCATGACCCAGCGGCCCTGCCCGGCCTCGCCGACGCCCTGGACCACACCGACGCCGACGCCGTAGTGCTCTCCGCCTGTGTCCAGATGCCGTCCCTGGGGGCGATCGAGGAGGCCGAACAACTCCTGGGCAAGCCCGTGGTGTCCGCAGCGGTCTGCACCGCCCATCAGATGCTGCGCGCCCTGGACCTCCCGGCCGTGGCTCCCGGAGCGGGCCACCTCCTGTCCGGCGACTACGCCGATACGCCACTGCCCGAGCGGGCGACCGTGACCGGCTGACCGGCGTGACCGGCGTGCCCGGTCGCCCCGGCGAGCCGCTCGGTAAGATCGCCACCGCACACGACGGAAGGCGATCATGGCGGACAGTCCCACCCGACCCAGCTCGTTGATCAACACGGTCTACGGGGCGTTCCTGCGCCGCCTCGGCGGATGGATCTCCATCGCGGACCTGATCACCCTGATGTCCGAACTGGACGTGGACAGCCAGGCGGTGCGCTCGGCCATCTCCCGGCTGAAGAAGAAGGGCGTCCTGGAGCCCGAACGGCAGTCGGCCACCGGCTACCGGCTGAGCCCGGCCGTCCACCCCATTTTCGACGAGGGCGACCGGCGCATCTTCGGCAGCCTGGAACCCGCGAACCTGGCCGACGGCTGGGTGATGGCGGTCTTCTCCGTACCGGAGACCGAGCGCTCCTACCGCTACCAGCTACGCACCCGGCTGACCTGGCTGGGCTTCGGGAACATGGCGCCGGGCGTCTGGCTGGCCCCCGGCCGTCTGCTCGACGACGCCCGCGACATGCTCGAACGCCTCGGCCTCAGCGACTACGTGCACCTGTTCGCCGCCGACTACGCCGCGTTCAGCGACCTGCGCTCGACCGTCGGCACCTGGTGGGACTTCCCGGCCCTGGAAGCCCAGTACGCCGCGTTCACCGACGCCTACGCCCCGGTCGCCGAACACCTGTCGCGTCAGGACGGCCTCGACCCCGCCGAGGCGTTCCGTCACTACGTGCCGATGCTCACCCGATGGCGCCGCCTCCCCTACCTCGACCCCGGCCTGCCCGCCGCGCTGCTGCCCGCGGACTGGAACGCCGTCGCCGCACGCCAGGTCTTCCAGGACCTGCACCACATCCTCGCCGAACCGAGCCTGCGTCATGTCCAGGACGTCACCGGCCTGGCACCACAGCGGCCACAGGTGTCGTAGAGCCCGAACGTGCACTCCGTCGTAGCCGGTTTCCCGCTTGGCGCGTAACGTGAAACGGCATGAAGATCCTCATCAGCGCCGACATGGAGGGCGCCACCGGCGTGACCTGGCCCGCGGACGTGCTCCCCGGGACCCCGCAGTGGGAGCGCTGCCGCTCGATGTTCACCTCCGATGTGAACGCGGCGGTGCGCGGTTTCTTCGACGGCGGCGCCGCTGAGGTGCTCATCAACGAAGCCCACTGGACCATGCGCAATCTGCTGCTCGAACAGCTCGACGAACGGGCCGAGATGCTCACCGGGCGGCACAAGTCGCTCAGCATGGTCGAAGGCGTCCAGCACGGCGACGTGGACGGCATCGCCTTCCTCGGCTATCACGCGGGCGCGGGCATGGAGGGAGTGCTCGCGCACACGTATCTCGCCAACTCCATCACCGGCGTGTGGGTCAACGGCGTACGGGCCAGCGAGGGTCTGCTGAACGCTCATGTGGTCGCCGAGTACGGTGTACCGGTGCTCCTTGTCACCGGTGACGACCTCGCATGCGAGGACGCGCTCGGGTACGCGCCCGAGGCCCGCAAGGTCGCGGTCAAGGACCATGTCTCGCGGTACGCGGCCCGCTGCCGCACCCCCGCGCGTACGGCCGCCGAGATCAGGGCCGCGGCCAAGGACGCCACCTCGCTGGCCGGGCGGTACGAACCGGTGCGCGGCGGCCCGTTCACCGTGGCCCTTGAGTTCGACGCCGAGCACCTGTCCCTGGCGGCCACGGTCGTCCCGGGTGTGGAGCGCACGGGGGAGCGGAAGGTCGCTTACACCAGCGAGACGATGTACGAGGGCATTCGCACGTTCAAGGCGGTCACCACGCTGGTGTCCGCGGCGGTGGAGGAGCAGTATGGCTGACGGACAGGCACTGGAGGAGGTCGTACGGTTCACCTCGGACCTGATCCGTATCGACACGACCAACCGCGGGGGCGGTGACTGCCGGGAGCGGCCCGCCGCGGAGTACGCGGCCGAGCAGCTGGCCGGGGCCGGACTCACCCCCACACTCCTGGAGCGCACTCCCGGCCGGACGAACGTGGTGGCCCGGCTGGAGGGCACCGACCCGTCCGCCGACGCCCTGCTGGTGCACGGGCACCTGGACGTGGTCCCCGCCGAGGCCGCCGACTGGCAGCGGCACCCCTTCTCCGGAGACGTCAGCGACGGCGTGGTCTGGGGGCGCGGCGCCGTCGACATGAAGAACATGGACGCGATGATCCTCGCGGTCCTACGGTCCTGGGCGCGGCTCGGCGTACGCCCCAGGCGCGATCTGGTGATCGCCTTCACCGCGGACGAGGAGGCCAGCGCCGAGGACGGCTCCGGATTTCTCGCCGACCAGCACGCGGACCTCTTCGAGGGCTGCACCGAAGGCATCAGCGAATCCGGCGCCTTCACCTTCCACGCGGGCCCCGGCATGGAGCTCTACCCGATCGGGGCGGGGGAGCGCGGCACCGGCTGGCTCAAGCTCACCGCGCGCGGCAGAGCGGGACATGGCTCCAAGGTCAACCGCGCCAACGCGGTGAGCAGGCTGGCCGGTGCGATCGCGCGGATCGCCGAGCACGAGTGGCCGGTGCGGCTCACCCCGACCGTCACGGCCGCGCTCAAGGAACTCGCGGCGCTGTACGGCATCGAGGAGCCGGTGGACGCCCCCCACTTCGACGTGGACAACCTGCTCGACAAGCTGGGCCGGGCGTCCTCCCTGGTCGAGCCGACCGTGCGCAACAGCGCCAACCCCACGATGCTGCAGGCCGGATACAAGATCAACGTGATTCCGGGCGAGGCGGTCGCCTACGTCGACGGCAGGTATCTGCCGGGCGGCGAGCAGGAGTTCAGCGACACCCTCGACCGGCTCACCGGCCCCGACGTGGAGTGGGAGTTCCAGCACCGGGAGGCGGCCCTCCAAGCGCCGATCGGCACCCCCACCTACGCCAAGATGCGTGCGGCCATCGAGGAGTTCGCCCCGGAAGGGCATGTGGTGCCGTACTGCATGGCGGGGGGCACCGACGCCAAGCAGTTCTCCCGGCTCGGCATCACCGGCTACGGCTTCTCGCCGCTGAAGCTGCCCGAGGGCTTCGACTACCACGCCCTCTTCCACGGCGTCGACGAGCGGGTGCCGGTCGAGGCGCTGCACTTCGGCACCAAGGTGCTTGATCGCTATCTGCGCACGGCCTAGGGGAGTGGGGGACATGGTACGGACGCTGCCGTACGGGGCCTGGACATCACCGATCGACGCGGCCCTGGCCGCCTCGCACGACGGGCGCCCCGAGTACGTGGGCTTCGTCGGCGACGAGGTGTGGTGGACCGAGCCGCGCCCCACCGAGGGCGGACGGCGCGCGCTGGTGCGCGGGACCGGGCAGGGGGAGCGGTCGGTGCTCCCCGCCCCGTGGAACGTGCGCAGCAGGGTGATCGAGTACGGCGGCCAGCCGTGGGCCGGGGCAGCGCGGCCGGAGGGACCGCTGGTGGTGTTCGTCGACTTCGCCGACCAGCGGCTGTACGCCTACGAGCCCGACGCCCCCGGCGCCGAACCCCGGCCGCTCACGCCCCTGTCCGCGATCGGCGACGGACTGCGCTGGGCCGACCCGCAGGTCCACCTTGACCGCGGCGAAGTGTGGTGCGTCCTGGAGGAGTTCACCGGCAGCGGGCCCAGCGACGTGCGCCGGGTCGTGGCGGCCGTGCCGCTGGACGGCTCCGCCGCCGATGACCGTACGGCGGTGCGGGAACTGTCCGACGCGACACACCGGTTCGTCACCGGCGCCAGGCTCTCGCCGGACGGGCGGCGTGCGGCCTGGATCGCCTGGGACCATCCCCGGATGCCCTGGGACGGCACCGAGTTGGTCGTCGCCGACGTCGGCGAGGACGGGCTGCCGGGCCAGGCGCGGACACTCGCCGGGGGCGAGGACGAGTCGATCGTGCAGGTCGAATGGGCGGCCGACGGGACCCTGCTGTTCGCGTCCGACCGCAGCGGCTGGTGGAATCTGTACCGCGCCGACCCCCACCGTGGGGCGGTCGCGCTCTGTCCGCGCGACGAGGAGTTCGCCGGGCCGCTGTGGAAGATCGGCCAGCGCTGGTTCACTCCGCTGTCGAGTGGACTGATCGCCGTGGTGCACGGCACCGGCGCCACCGCCCTCGGCATCCTCGACCCGGAGAGCGGCGAGGTCGTCGACACGGCGGGACCCTGGACGGAGTGGGCCCCGACCCTGGCCGCGCACGGCTCCCGGGTGGTCGGTGTCGCGGCCAGCCCGCGCAGCGCGTACGAGGTGGTGGAGCTGGACACCGCCACCGGGCACGCCCGGGTGGTGGGCGCCGAGCACGACGACCCGGTGGACCCCGCGTACTACCCGGAACCACAGATCCGTACCTTCGCGGGCCCGGCCGGGCGCGAGATCCACGCCCATATCTATCCCCCGCACAACCCCGGCCACCGGGCGCCCGACGCCGAGTTGCCGCCCTATGTGGTCTGGGCCCACGGCGGCCCCACCGGGCGCGCCCCCCTCGTACTGGACCTGGAGATCGCCTACTTCACCTCACGCGGCATCGGGATCGCCGAAGTCAACTACGGCGGGTCGACCGGATACGGCCGCGCCTACCGCGACCGGCTGCGCGAGCAGTGGGGCGTCGTCGATGTGGAGGACTGCGCGGCCGTCGCGCAGGCCCTGGCCGACGAGGGCACCGCCGACCGGGCCAGGCTCGCGATCCGCGGCGGCAGCGCCGGTGGCTGGACCGCGGCCGCCTCGCTCGCCACCACGGACCTGTATGCCTGTGGCACCGTGCAGTACCCGATCCTCGACCTCACCAGCTGGGGGACCGGCGAGACCCATGACTTCGAGTCGCGGTACCTGCACTCCCTGGTCGGCCCCATCGACGAGGTGCCAGGCCGCTATCGCGAGCGCTCGCCCCTCCACCACGCCGAGCGGATCACCGCGCCGTTCCTGCTGCTCCAGGGCCTGGACGACGTGATCTGTCCGCCCGCCCAGTGCGAGCGATTCCTCGCCACCATGGCCGGGCGCCGGGTGCCGCACGCCTATATCGCCTTCGAGGGGGAGAGCCACGGCTTCCGGCGCGCGGACACCGTAATCCGCTGCCTGGAGTCCGAACTCTCGCTGTACGCACAGACCTTCGGCATCACCCCGCCCGGCATCCCGACCCTGGAACTCACCAAGTGACGCTGCCTCAGGCCACGCGGCCACTCACCCGCCCCGGGCGGCTGGCCGCGGGCGACCGGGTGGCCGTCGTCGCGCCCAGTGGTCCGGTGCCCGATGACCGGCTTCAGGAGGGGCTCGATGTGCTGCGCGGCTGGGGCCTGGAGCCGACCCTCGGGCCCCATCTGCTCGATACGCACGCCGCGTTCGACTATCTCGCGGGCACGGACGCCGACCGCGCCCGCGATCTGCAAGCCGCCTGGTGCGATCCCGGTGTCGCCGCCGTGTTCTGCGCCCGAGGAGGATACGGCGTCCAGCGCATGGTCGACCTGCTGGACTGGCAGGCCATGCGGGCGGCGGGCCCCAAGCTCTTCCTCGGCTTCAGCGATGTGACCGCCCTGCACGAGGCGTTCGCGGTACGTATGGGCCTGGCCACGCTGCACGGACCGATGGTCGCGGGCGCGGGCCTCGCCAAGGAGGCCCGCTCCCAGGAGCACCTGTACGCCACGCTGTTCGCACCCGAGACGGTCCAGACGCTCGACGGCGGCGGGACGCTGGTCCCCGGCCGGGCGGCGGGCGTCACCCTCGGCGGCTGCCTCGCCCTCCTCGCCGCCGACCTCGGCACCGCGCACGCCAGGCGCTCGGCGCGGGGTGGTCTGCTCTGTCTCGAGGACACCGGCGAGGAGCCGTACCGGATCGACCGTGCGCTCACCCAGTTGCTGCGCTCCGGCTTTCTGGACGGCGTCGCCGGGATCGCGCTCGGCTCCTGGGCGGACTGCGGACCCTACGACGAGGTACGCGCAGTGCTGCTCGACCGGCTCGCCGGGCTCGGGGTGCCCGTGGTCGAGGAGCTCGGGTTCGGACACTGCGAGGGGGCGCTGACCGTGCCGCTCGGGGTGCCCGCGGTGCTGGACGCGGACCGGGGCACGCTCAGGTTCGAGGTGCCGGCGCTGCGGTAGGGCCCCGCACGGTTGTCATCCGGTCGGCCTAGCGTACCGGCCCGTGGCACACCGTACACCGTGCTCGCCGTGCGGGGACCCCGATGGACCGTCCATGCTGGAAGTGCGGGGGTGGGCCGCCGAACCTCCGAGGGAAGGGTCCGCACATGAGCGCCAGCAAAGGCTCGTCCAAAGGCTCGGCCAAGAAGTCGTCCCCAGGCAGTGGCCGCGTGCGCGAGCTGATGACGCCCGGGCGCCTCACCGTCGCGGGCCTCGGCATCCTCGGCCTGATCTTCATCTTCGAGAACACCCGCCACACCAAGATCCGCCTGCTCATCCCCGAGGTGACCATGCCGCTGTGGGCGGCACTGCTCAGCACCGCGGTGATCGGGGCGGTGTGCGGGGCCTACTTCGTCAAGCGACGCCAGTGAGACCCCCCGTGAGACGCCCGTGAGCGGCCCGCCGGGCGGATCGGCCCGACCGCTACCGTACGGAGATGATCAATGACGGCAGCACCTACCTCACCGAAGGGCCCCGCGTAGGGCTGCGCGCGCTCCGCCACAGCGACGGCGAGGCCTTCACGGGGCCTGGCGCGATCACGAACGGCGGGCGCTGACCCGCGAGATGCTGCCCAGCTGACGGGTGGCGTCAGGCTGAGTGGTGCGTCAGGAGGTGGCCTGCCGGTCCGCGTACTCGAACACCGAGCCGTCCGGGTGGACCGCGATCAGGTTCCGGCCCAGCGGGGTCGGCACCGGGCCCGCGACGACCCTCGCGCCGGACGCGCTGAGGACCGCGTGGGCCTCGTCGACGTCCTGCACCGCGATCGTCGCCGCGACCCGGCGCAGTACGTCGAGCTCGGCGGCGGGCCCGCTCATCAGCAGGAAGCAGCCGACGGCCGCGACCGACACCCCGCCGCGCTCGAAGCGCATCGCCCTGCTGCCCGAGAGGCGTTCGTAGAACGCCACCGAAGCGTCCAGGTCATCGACGCATACGCGCAGCGTGGTTCCCAGGATCTCCATGAGGAGAACCCTAGTTGGCCCCGGCCCAAGGGGTGATCGTTTCGCTGGAACGCGGGTCAGCCCTTGTCGGTGGCTGTTTGGCAGCCCGAGCCCGGGGCACCTGGGAGTGGCTGTACTCGAGACACCGCACTCGGGACACCGCATCCGACACGCCGCACGCGATACGCGCCGGAGGAGTAAGTGAGCCGGAATCGAGTCGTGATCATCGGGGCTGGCTTCGCCGGCTACCGAGCCGCCCGCACCCTCACCCACGCGGTTCGGAACAAGGCCGAGGTCGTCCTGCTGAACCCCACCGACTACTTTCTGTATCTGCCCCTGCTGCCCCAGGTAGCGACCGGAATCCTGGAGCCACGCCGGGTCACCGTCTCGCTCACCCGCACCCTGCCGCGGGTGCGTCTGATCCTGGGTGAGGCCGACGGAGTGGACCTGGAGGCCCGCCAGGTGCGCTACACCGACCCCGAGGGCGAGCGCGGTGTCCTGGCGTACGACCGGCTGGTGCTGGCCGTCGGCAGCGTCAACAAGCTGCTGCCGGTGCCCGGGATCGCCGAGCACGCCCATGGCTTCCGCGGCGTGCCCGAGGCGCTGTACCTGCGCGATCACGTCACCCGCCAGATCGAGCTGGCCTCGGCGGACGACGATCCGGCCGCCCGCCGGGCGCGCTGTACGTTCGTGGTGGTGGGAGCGGGCTACACGGGCACCGAAGTCGCGGCGCAGGGCAAGCTGTTCACCGACTCCCTGGTGCGCGGCCAGGCGCTGCCCGAGGGCGTCAGCCCGCGCTGGCTGCTGCTCGACATCGCCCCACGGGTGCTGCCGGAGCTGGACCGGCGGCTGTCCCGTACCGCCGACCGGGTGCTGCGTCGCCGCGGCGTCCAGGTGCGCACCGAGACCTCCGTCGAGGAGGCGATGAGCGACGGAGTCCGGCTCGACTCCGGTGAGTTCGTCGCGACCCGTACGCTCATCTGGTGTGTGGGCGTACGCCCCGACCCCTTCGTCGAGCGGCTCGGGCGGCCGATGGAGCGGGGGCGGCTCGTCGTCGATCCGTTCCTCAACGTGCCGGACCACCCCGAGGTGTTCGCGTGTGGCGACGCGGCCGCGGTGCCGGACGCGCGCAACCCTGGATCGTTGACGCCGATGACCGCACAGCATGCCTGGCGACAGGGCGCGGCCGTGGCCCACAACGTCGCCGCGTCGCTCGGCCTGGGCCGCCGCAGGCGCTTCCAGCACGGTGAGCTTGGCTTCACCGTGGACCTTGGCGGTACGCAGGCGGCCGCCAACCCCCTTGGCGTACCGCTGCCTTGGCCGCTCGCCGGTGTGGTGACCCGTGGTTACCACCTCGCAGCGATGCCCGGCAATCGCGTCCGGGTTGCCGCCGACTGGCTGTTGGACGCGCTGTTGCCCCGGCAGGCCGTACAGCTGGGCCTGGTGCGTTCCGGGTCGGTGCCGCTGGACACCGCGTCGCCCGAACTCGCCCGTATACCGGGCCCTCCTGGGGAGGAATCCGATGCGCCCTGAGCGAATCACCGAACAGCAACACACCGAACAGCAGCTCACGGAACTGGGCCGCCAACTGCGCGTGGATTCGATCCGCGCGACGGCCGCGGCGGGGTCCGGACACGCCACGTCCTCGATGTCGGCCGCGGACCTGGTGGCGGTCCTGTTCGCCCACCACCTCCGCTACGACTTCTCGCATCCCGAACACCCCGGAAACGACCGTTTCATCCTCTCTAAAGGGCACGCTTCACCCCTGCTGTACGCCGTGTACAAGGCCGTCGGTGTCATCGACGACGCCGAACTGCTGACCTTTCGGACCCTGGGCAGCCGACTCGAAGGGCACCCGACGCCCCAGGCGCTGCCCTGGGTCGAGGTGGCCACCGGCTCGCTCGGGCAGGGGCTGCCCGTGGGCGTCGGTATGGCCCTCGCGGGCAAGCGCCTGGACCGGGCCGACTACCGGGTGTGGGTGCTGTGCGGCGACAGCGAGTTCGCCGAGGGATCGATGTGGGAGGCCGCCGAGCACGCCGGTTACGAGCATCTGGACCATCTGACCGCGCTGGTGGATGTCAACCGCCTCGGCCAGCGTGGGCCTACCCGCTACGGCCACGACCTCGGCGCGTACGCCCGCCGCCTGCGGGCCTTCGGCTGGCACACCACGGAGATCGACGGCCATGACCCGGCCGCCATCGATCGCGCCTGTCACGAGGCCCGCTCGACGGCCGGGCAGCCCACCGCGATCCTCGCCCGTACGGTCAAGGGCAGCGAGGTGGCGTCGGCGGAGGACCGGGAGGGACTGCACGGAAAGCCCCTGGCCGACCCCGACGCGGCGATCGCGGAGCTCGGCGGTCCGCGCGAGGTGCGCCTCACGGTGCAGCCGCCGCCCACCGCCCAGCCCCCGCCCGCCATGCGTGGCGGCCACCTGACCCTGCCGCGCTACGGCGTGGGCGACACGGCCGCCACCCGTACCGCCTTCGGCCAGGCCCTGGCCGCGCTGGGCCACGCGCGCGGCGACGTCGTCGCCCTGGACGGCGAGGTCGGCGACTCCACCCGTGCGGAGTTCTTCGCCAAGGAACACCCCGACCGCTACTTCCAGTGCTACATCGCCGAGCAGCAGATGGTCGCCGCCGCCGTCGGACTCGCCGCGCGCGGCTGGACGCCGTACGCGGCGACGTTCGCCGCGTTCCTCAGCCGTGCCCACGACTTTCTGCGGATGGCCGCGATCAGTGGGAGCTCACTCGCCGTCGTCGGCTCACACGCGGGCGTGGCGATCGGCCAGGATGGCCCGTCCCAGATGGGCCTTGAGGACCTGGCCCTCTTCCGTGCACTGCACGGCTCGACGGTCCTGTACCCCTGTGACGCGAACCAGACGGCCCAGCTCGTGGCCCAGATGGCGGACGGCTCCGGCATCCGCTACCTGCGGACCTCGCGCGGGGATACCCCGGTGATCTACGGCCCGGACGAGGAGTTCCCGATCGGCGGCTCCCGGGTGCTGCACGCGTCCGACGACGACCGCGCCACGGTCGTCGCGGCCGGGGTCACGGTGCACGAAGCCCTGGCCGCCGCCGATACCCTGGCCGACCACGGCATTCCGGTCCGTGTGATCGACCTGTACTCGGTCAAGCCCGTTGACCGGCGCACCCTGCGCGTAGCGGCCGAGCAGACCGGGTGCCTGCTCACCGTCGAGGACCACCATGAGGAGGGCGGCCTCGGAGACGCGGTGTGGGGCGCCTTCGCCGACGGGCGCCCCACACCGCGGCTGGCGCGGCTCGCGGTCCGGACGATGCCGGGATCGGCCACGCCGGAGCAGCAGCTGCACGCCGCCGGGATCGACGCCGAGTCGATCGCGGCGAGGGTCCGGCTGCTGGTGGAAACAGCGGCGACGGCCCGGTAGCTACCCCCGGTAGCTACCAGCGATACCACCGGGACCTGGTCCCGGACGGTGTCGTGGAGCGCACAAGGAAACCGAGTAGCCAGATGACCAGCACCGCGATGGCGATCCAACACAGGACATCCAGCGCGAATCCGGCCCCGAAGAGCACGAGCGCGAGGAGGAGGACAAGCAGGACAGGAACCACGATTCACACCTCCTGCATTCCGGGTATCCCGGAAAGGGGAAGCGACACCTGCATGGCGCTGTACTGATTCACGCGCGGCAGAGGATCTCTCCGTGCAGTACGGAGAACCAGGCGTCGTCCTGGCGCCCCCACTCCCGCCAGGCCTCGGCGATGTCCGCCAGTTCGGCGGTGGTCGCGTGCCCGCCATCCACGGCCAGGCGGGCGTACGCCGACTGTGTCGTGCGATCTGCCCACAGTCCGCTCCACCAGGCGCGCTCGTCCTCGGTGCTGAAGGTCCAGGCCGTGGACGTGGTGGTGATGTCGGTGAAACCGGCGTGCAGCGCCCAGGACTTGAGGCGGCGTCCCGCGTCCGGTTCGCCGCCGCCCGCGCGGGCGACCCGGTGGTACAGCTCCAGCCAGTCGTCCAGGCCGGGGGGACACGGGTACCAGGTCATGGCCGCGTAGTCCGAGTCGCGCGCCGCGACCAGGCCGCCGGGCGCGGTCACCCGGCGCATCTCGGTCAGCGCCCGAACGGGGTCCCCCACATGCTGGAGTACCTGGTGTGCGTGGACGACGTCGAACGAGCCGTCAGGGTAGTCCAGGGCGTGTACGTCGGCCGTACCGAACTCCACGTTCTCCAGGCCGCGTTCGTCGGCGACCTGGCGGGCCTGGACCAGTATGTCGGCCGCGGTGTCCACGCCCGTCACCTGGCCCCCGGGCACCAGTGACGCCAGGTCGGCGGTGATCGTGCCGGGGCCGCAACCGATGTCCAGGATGCGCATGCCGGGCTTCAGTTCGCCGATGAGATACGCGGCCGAGTTGGCGGCGGTGCGCCAAGTGTGCGAGCGTAGCACGGACTCGTGGTGGCCGTGGGTGTAAACGGCGTTCTCCGACGGGGTGTTCCCCGGCATGGCGTACTCCCTCCGCTGGGCTTCGAGCCGGTGCTCGACGCGGTCGGATCACCGTACGCCGGGATGTTGAAATGTGAGATGGCCGTCTCGCTATATGGTCCCCGGTCCATAGACGGTCAACGCCTCATGGGCCTTGTCGATCACCAACTCCGGCCCTGAGCCGGTGATTTCGCCGTCGTATCCGAGGTGGGTACCCGGCGGGATGCCGCGCACCCGCAGGCTGTTACGCCGTACCGCCGTGTGAAACGGGGACCGTGTCATCGGACCGGCCAGCGCGGCGGCGAGCAGCCGCGCGCCCGGCACCCGGCCGCCGTGCACCACCCGCACGTCGAGCAGCCCGTCGGCGAGGTCGGGTCGCCGTGCGGGCAGGAGCCCCATCCGGAGGTACGTGCCGTTGCCCACGAACAGCAGCCAGAGCGGCCGCGTCCGCCCCCGCCCCGGCCCGGCGGGCTGGATCCGCAGGGGACGTTCGTGACGCAGCACGCGCAGGGCGGCCAGTACGTCGGCCGCCCGGCCCCACGCCAGGTGGGTCCAGCGTGCCCGTTCTCGCACCAACTGCGGGTAGACCCCGAGGCTGAGCGCGTTGAGGAAGTGTCCCCGGGTGTCTCCGGTACGGAACCGGCCCACGTCCACCGCCACCGCGTCGCCGTTCTCCACGGCGCGGAAGAGGTCCCGAGGGTGCTCGATCAGGAGGTCGTGGGCGAAGTGGTTCATACGGCCGCCCGGCAGCACCGCCAGCGGCAGTCCGTGCCGCAGCGCCGCGACGGCCGCCGTGTTGACCGAGCCGTCCCCGCCGCACACGCCCAGCGCCCGGGTGTCGTCCGCGGTGGCGGCCTCCTCCAGGACGTCGGCCAGTTCCGACGCCTCGCACGACACGACCCTGGCGTGCGGCAGCGCCTCGCGTACCTCCTCCACCTGGTGGGCCGATGTGGCCGCGGTGTTGACCACCAGAGTCAGGCCCCGGCCCCCGGGCAGCTTCGGCGCGTCCACCACCGGGCACCCGGGTACGGGCAGCTGGCCGCGCGTCGGCACCATGCCGCGTACCGCGAACGCCGCCGCGACCCCCAGAGCGCCACCCGCCAGCACATCGCTGGGAAAGTGCACGCCGGTGTAGACCCGGGACAGGCCCACCGCGAGCGCCAGCGGTGCCACCGCCGCGCCCCAGCCACGGGACTCCAGAGCGACCCCGGTCGCGAAGGCGGCCGCGGACGCGGAGTGCCCGGACGGGAAGGACGTGGTGACCGGCCGCCGCTTCAACCGCCGGATCGGCGGCACCGCGTCCCATACCGGCCGCGCCCGCCGGACGGAGCGCTTGCCCAGGGTGTTGACCGTCGCGGACGCCAGCGCCAGCGACGCGACGCCGCGGACGGCTGCACGCCTGGCCCGGGGCGATGAGGCGGCCGTGGCGATCCCGGCGGCCGTGGCGAACCACAGCACACCGTGGTTGGCGGCGCGGCTGAGCCGGGGGAGTACCCGGTCGGCGCCAGGCCAGGTCCTCGCCGCCACGCCGTCGTAGATCCGGCAGTCCAGCTCCAGGAGCCAGCCGCCCAGCCGGGCCATCCGGCTGCCCACGCCCAAGCCCACGCCCGCGGGACCGGTGGCCTCGGTGAGGTCAGTGAGGTCAGAGAGGTCAGTGAGATCGGCGGCCTGGGAGAGGACGGACGAGGACGTCATACGAGGTGGGGTACCCCGGGACACGACGCCGTCACGTTTTCCCTCCCCAGGAAACCCGTTTGCCGTTCCGCCCCCCTGCCCATGACAATGCGTGACCATGGGACATCTGGAAGCCGCGCACCTCGAGTACTACCTGCCCGACGGGAGGGAGCTGCTCGGTGATGTCTCCTTCCGGGTCGGCGAGGGCGCCGTCGTCGCCCTGGTCGGGCCGAACGGCGCGGGCAAGACCACCCTGCTGCGGCTGATCTCCGGCGATCTGCAACCGCATGGCGGCACGGTCACGGTCAGTGGCGGCCTCGGCGTGATGCCCCAGTTCGTGGGGTCCGTACGGGACGAGACCACCGTCCGCGACCTGCTGGTCTCCGTCGCCAGCCCGCGCATCCGGCAGGCCGCGGCCGCCGTCGACGCGGCCGAGTACGCGGTCATGACCGTCGACGACGAGGCCGCGCAGATGCGCTACGCCCAGGCGCTGTCGGACTGGGCCGAGGCCCAGGGCTACGAGGCCGAGACCCTCTGGGACATCTGTACCACCGCCGCCCTCGGCATCCCGTACGACAAGGCCCAGTTCCGCGAGGTGCGCACGCTCAGTGGCGGCGAGCAGAAGCGCCTTGTCCTGGAGTCGCTGCTGCGCGGCACCGACGAGGTCCTGCTGCTCGACGAGCCGGACAACTACCTGGACGTACCGGGCAAGCGCTGGCTGGAGGAGCGGCTGAAGGAGACCCGTAAGACGGTGCTCTTCGTCTCCCATGACCGGGAGCTGCTCGCCCGCGCCGCCGAGAAGATCGTCAGCGTCGAGCCGGGCCCCGCGGGCGCCGACGCCTGGGTGCACGGCGGTGGTTTCGGAACGTACCACCAGGCGCGCAAGGAGCGCTTCGCGCGCTTCGAGGAGCTGCGCCGCCGCTGGGACGAGAAGCACGAGCAGCTGAAGAAGGTGGTCCGCAATCTGCGCCAGGCCGCCGAGAACAGCCACGAGCTGGCCTCGCGGTACCACGCCGCGCAGACCAGGCTGCGCAAGTTCGAGGAGGCGGGCCCGCCGCCTGAGCCGCCGCGCGAGCAGGACATCACCATGCGGCTGCGCGGCGGACGCACCGGCGTACGGTCCGTGACCTGCCAGGGCCTGGAGCTGACCGGGTTGATGAAACCCTTCGACCTGGAAGTCTTCTACGGCGAGCGGGTCGCGGTCCTCGGCTCCAACGGCTCCGGCAAGTCACACTTCCTGCGGCTGCTCGCGGGCGACACCGTCGAGCACACCGGCGTCTGGAAGCTGGGCGCACGCGTCGTGCCCGGTCATTTCGCGCAGACCCACGCGCACCCCGAGCTGTTCGGCCGCACCCTGCTCGACATCCTGTGGCGCGAGCACGCCCAGGACCGCGGCGCCGCGATGTCCCGGCTGCGGCGGTACGAGCTGACCGGGCAGGCCGAGCAGCGCTTCGACCGGCTCTCCGGCGGCCAGCAGGCGCGCTTCCAGATCCTGCTCCTGGAACTCCAGGGCGTCACCGCGCTGCTCCTGGACGAGCCGACCGACAACCTCGACCTGGAGTCGGCCGAGGCGCTCCAGGAAGGCCTGGAGGCCTTCCAGGGCACGGTGCTCGCCGTCACCCACGACCGCTGGTTCGCCCGCTCCTTCGACCGCTTCCTGGTCTTCGGGAGCGACGGCCGGGTACGCGAAAGCGCGGAGCCGGTCTGGGACGAACGCCGGGTCGACCGGGTGCGCTGAGCCCCGGCGCGGGGAAAATGGGGGTATGGCACTCCACATCAAACTGCTTGAGCGGCATGCCGAGGCGATCGACCTGTTCGGGGACCGCGTGCACCAGGTGCGCGCGGAGCAGTGGGGTGATGCGACGCCCTGCACCGAATGGACCGTACGCGACCTCGTCAACCACCTCGTGGTGGAGCAGCTGTGGGTGCCACCGCTGGTCCAGGACGGTGCCACGGTCGAGTCGGTCGGCAGTTCCTTCGACGGTGACCAGCTCGGCGACGACCCGGTCGCCGCCTGGGACGCCGCGGCCCGCGACGCCCACGACGCCTTCCGCGCGCCGGGGGCGCTCGACGGCACCGTCCACCTCTCCTACGGTGACAGCCCCGCCGCCCACTACTGCGGACAGATGGTGACCGACCTGGTGGTGCACGCCTGGGACCTGTCGCGCGCGATCGGGGCCGACGAGCGGCTGCCGGACGAGCTGGTCGGCTACGCGGTGCGCGAGGTCTCTCCGTACGCCGCCGACCTGGCCAAGAGCGGGCTCTTCGACCCGCCGGTCGAGCCGCCGCCCGGCGCCGACGTACAGACCAAGTTCCTCTGCCTCCTCGGCCGCCGCCCGCAGGACTAGGCGCCCGCAGGACTAGGTCGTGTCCGCAAAGTCCCGTCGCCGCCGGGCAGGCGGGACTTTGCGGACACGGCCTAGGGCTGTCCGGCGGATCAGGGCCGATCGGCCCCAGGCTGCCCGGCTGGCCATGACCCGGCGATCAGCCGCGGCGCTCACCCATGCGGCGGCGCGGGTACCGCGAATGGTGTCCCGCCCCGCGCGGTGTGGTGATATGTCGGGTTTTCATGGGCTTCGTGGCGTGGATTTCCGCGTCTGCTCGTCCGCCGCCAGAAGGAGCCCCTCCGCTATGCGTATCGCCCGTATGATCGCCGCCACCGCCCTGGCATCGGCCGCGGTCGGACTGTCCGCGCCAGCCGCGATCGCCAACTCGGCCGAGGTCCGTCCGTCTACCGTCGCGCCCAGTGGCACGGTCACCGTCTCCGTCGCCTGCGACACGCCCCAGGCCGACCCGCCGAGGACGATCAACGCCAGTTCCCAGGCCTTCGAGAAGGGCGTCGTCCAGCTGGCCCTGGTCCCGGGCAACGACGACGGCGTCGCGGGCCCCGCCTACAACGGCACCGCCAGAATCGCCCCCACCAGCAACTTCCCGAGCACCGGGCCCAACGCGGTGGGCGACACCTCCCGGTGGGCCGTCACCGGCAGCTGCCCGGACGGCGGCCAGTGGAAGGCGACCTTCATCGTCGACCGCACACCCGCCCCCTCCCCGACTCCGACGCCGACCTCCACCCAGGGCGTACGAGGCGGCCTCGGCGGCAGCTTCACGGACGCTGGTACGCCGACCATGATCGCCGGGAGTGTGCTGGTGGCCGGAGCGGTGGGCGCGACCGTCTTCGTCATCCGCCGCCGACAGTCCCGGGCACGGGGCTGAGTGCCCGCCTCGGGCCCACTGCGGTACGGCTCGCCCGCCGCGGGTCCGGAACTGCCGGTGCTCCCCGAACTGGCCGCGGTGGCCGCCGCGGCGGCGGGCCGTACGCACGCCGAACCACCGGGCGGCGGACCCGCGCTGCTGGACGCGGCGCGGGGCTACTTCGACCGCCGGGGGCTGCCGGGCGGCCGGGAGCAGCTGATCGCGGCCCCCGGCGCCGCGTTGCTGCTGCTCGCGCTGAGCGCGGCGGTCGGCGGCGACGTTCTGCTGCCGCGGCCGTGCGCCGCCTGGTGGGCGCCGGGTGCCCGGCTGCTCGGCCACGGCACCTTCCATGTGCCGACGCCCGCCGAGTGCGGGGGAGTTCCCGACCCGTACGCCCTGCTGGAGACCGTCCGGCGGGTGCGGGCGGAGGGCGGCGACCCCCGGCTCGTCCTGCTCTCCGTCGCCGACGATCCGACGGGCACGGTGCCACCCCCCGAGGTGCTGCACGAGGCGGTGGAGGCGGCGGTGGGCGAGGGCCTGCACCTCCTCACGGACGAAACCTGGCGCGACACACTCCACGACGGCCCCGCTCTGCTGATCAGTCCTGCCGAGATGGCGCCCGGGCACGTCACCTCGCTCGTGGACCTGTCTGGTGCGTATCTGCCCGCTGACTGGCCCGTCGCCGTCGCCCGTGTCCCCGACACCGCGTCCGGAGCCGCGCTGCGCGCGCGGACACTCGACGTCCTCACCGCGCTGGGCGCCGTCGTCACCGCGCCGGTCGCCGCGGCCGCCGCGTACGCGCTCGGGGAGCCGGAAGAGGTCACCGCGCGGGTGGCGGCGGCCGCCCGGTCACACGCGCGGGTGGGCGCGGCCGCGTACCGTGCCGTACGCGCGGCGGGCGGGGTCGCCCGGCCGCCGCAGGCCGGGCGCCACCTCTACGTGGACCTGGAGCCCCTGCGTTCCGCGCTCGCCGCCCGTGGGGTCGCCGACGCGGTGGAACTGGAGGACTACCTCACCGAGCGGCTCGGCACGCCGGTGGCCGGTGGGCACCGGTTCGGTGACGAGCTGGGCGCCTTGCGGGTACGGCTGGCCACCGGGGCGCTGGCCGGTGCCACGGACAGCGAACGGCTGGAATCACTCGCCTCCCCGGCGCCCCTGGAACTGCCGTACGTGCGGCGAGCGTTGAGCACCCTCGGGTCGACGCTCGACGCCCTCCGCGCCGAGGAGCACGCGGACCGGGCCGACGATGCGCCGGGCGACAGGGCCTAAGGGCCTAGGTGTCTTGCCCTGTCCGGTGGATCAGGCCCGGTGCGCGGCGGCGTCCAGCAGACGCGTCGAACAGGTTCAGCGAAAGGAGCCGTCTCGATGACGCAGCAGTCCGAGCCGATGATGACGCGGCAGTCCGAGCCGATGACGTCCCGTATCTCCCCGGCCGCCACTCCCGTACTCCGCCCGCTCGGTGAACTCCGCACCTGGCCCCGGTCCTTCATCGACCGGCTGACCGCCCCGCTGCCCGGCGTGCGGGCCTTCGCGCGGTTCGCCCGCGAGGGCGCGATCCGGCCACGTCCGGAGGGGCTTGCGGACATCCCCCGGCTGCCGTTCGCGCCCGGGCCGCTGCCGGACGTCGGAGTCTCGGACATCGCGGTGACCTGGGCGGGCCACGCCAGTTGGGTGCTGCGCGTCGGCGGGCTGACCGTGCTCACCGACCCGGTGTGGTCGCGCCGGATCTTCGGCACCCCGGCACGGATCACACCCGTGGGCGTCGGCTGGGCCGCGCTGCCCCGGATCGACGCTGTCGTCATCAGCCACAACCACTACGACCACCTGGACGCCCCGACGCTCAAGCGGCTGCCGCGCGAGACACCGGTGTTCGTCCCGGCGGGACTCGGTCGCTGGTTCCGGCGCCGCCGCTTCGCGTGTGTCACCGAGCTCGACTGGTGGGAGGCCACGGACCTGCGCGGGGTGCGGTTCGGGTTCGTACCCGCGCACCACTGGTCCAAGCGCGGCCTGGTCGACACCTGCCGCACGCTGTGGGGTGGTTGGGTGCTCACCGGACCTGACGGGCGCGAGGTGTACTTCGCGGGCGACACCGGGTACGGACACTGGTTCGCGGAGATCGGGCGCCGCCACCCGGGACTTGATCTCGCCCTGCTGCCGATCGGCGCGTACCACCCCCGCTGGTGGCTGCGCGATGTGCACTGCGACCCCGAGGAGGCGGTACGGGCGGCTGACGATCTGGGCGCCCGGCGGCTGGCGCCCATGCACTGGGCGACGTTCCTGCTGTCGGCCGAGCCCGTGCTGGAGCCGCTGACCCGGGTACGGACCGCCTGGGAGCGGGCGGGCCGCCCGCGAGAGGACCTGTGGGACCTGCCGGTCGGAGCGTCACGGGTCCTGGGGGCCGCCGCGTCCTGAGATCTGTGCTCTGGGACGGCCAGCCTGACGCCCCACCGCCCCACCGCCCCACCGCCTCACGCCTCACGCTCGCGCGGCCCCCGCACCCGCCGCCACACCCCCGGCGCGCCGCTGATCAGCACGGTCAGGACGACCACCGCGATCAGCCCCTGCCACGGCTCGGCGAACAGTGAGCCACCCAGGATGCCGATCAGCTGGTACGTCGCCGCCCAGGCCAGGCACGCCGGGCCGTTGCCCCGGATGAAGCGGCGCAGCGGCATGCTCGACAGCAGGCAGGCGAGCATCACCGGAATACGGCCCGCCGGAATCAGCCGGGACGCCACCAGGACCGCCACGCCGTGATCGTGCAGCTTCGCCTGGGCCCGGGCGAGGCGCTCGGCCGGGGCGCGGTCGTACAGGGCCTTCAGCCAGCGCGAGCCGTTGCGCGAGCGCATCCCCCGCTGCCCGAGCCAGTACAGGCAGACATCGCCGGTGAACGCGGCGAGCGCGGCCACCAGAAAGACGAACAGCAGCGTGAGCGGCTCCGTCTGGTGGAAGGCCACCACCGCGGCCGAACTCACCACCGCCCCCGTAGGCACCACCGGCACCAACGACCCCAGCACCACCAGCACGAACAGTGACGGATAGCCGACCGCCTGCGTCGTCGTCTCCGGCGTGAGCGCGGCCGCCGCGGCGAGGATCACCTCGCGTCCTCGGGGCGGACGCTCTCGCCGTGCCCGAGCAGATGCACCGCCACATCCGGCGCCCGCAGCGCCGCCTGCCGTACGAACTCAATCCCGGGCCCGTGGAACTCGTGCGGCCGCACGGCGTCCAGGCCGATCGGCCAGTACGTCCCGTAGTGCACCGGCACCGCGCTGCGCGGCGCGAGGCGGGCCAGCGCCCGGGCGGCCTGGGGCGCGTCCAGATGCCCGGCGCCCAGGTACGGCCCCCAGCCGCCGACCGGCAGCAGCGCCACCTCCACCTCGCCCACCGCGTCGGCCATCGCGTCGAACAGCCCGGTGTCCCCGGCGAAGTACGTCCGGGCCTCGCCGCTCACCACATAGCCGAGCGCGCGGCAGCGCTGCGGCCCCAGCGGCAGCCGCCGCCCGTCGTGCCGCGCGGGTACGGCACGTACCGTCACGTCCCCGATCCGTACCTCGTCCCTGGCCTGGACCTCGGTGATCCGCAGGCCGTCCAGCTTCCGCAGTCCCGGCACCGCCGCCGATGCGCCGCGTGGCACCAGCAGCCGGGTGCCGGGCGCGAGCTGGGCCAGCGAGGGCAGGTGCAGATGGTCGGCGTGCAGATGCGAGACGAGTACGGCGTCCGCGACGGCCGCCCGTGGTGGCGGCACATCGCCGCGGCGCCTGCGCAGATGTCCCAGGCGGCGCGCGAAGAGCGGGTCGGTCAGCACTCTCACCCCCGCATCCTCGACGGTGCAGCTGGCATGGCCCCACCAGGTGATCTCCACCGGCACGCACCGGCTCCCTTCGATTGCTTCCGTGGGCCCACGGCCACTGCCTACGAGCGTACGGCGAGTAGTAGTGTCTGCGGCGAAGGCCGAGGCGAGGGAGACGGCATGGCCGAGATCCGAGTCGCGGCGATCGCCAGCCTGACGCCGCTCGAGGAGCTGGACAAGGACCCCTTCCTCGTGGACTGCCGCAGTCAGCACGCGATGTGCGCGCACTGGGCCGCGGACCGAGGCTACGTGGTCACCCGGGAGCTGCTGGTGTACGGGCTGCGCACCGATCACCGCAGCCTGTGGGCCGACGTCGAGGCGGGTCTGGTGGATGTCTTCGTGGCGCCCAGCCGTCGCGTACTGGAGCGGGCGTTGGTGTCCGTGGACGACTTCAGCGCGGAGTGCGCGCGGCGGGGGGTGCGCCTGGAGACGGCGGGTCTTGACGAACCCGCCTACGACGCCGGGATGAAGGCCCGTGTGCACCGCCGCCTCTCGATGCCGACCGCGGGCTACGACGGCAGCTGACCCGGGGAGTGGGTGGCCGCGATGCCGTCGACCAGCGTGTCCAGGCCCTGTGTGACCCGGTCCAGCGACCAACCGCGGTGCTCCCGCTGGAAGTCGAGCAGACCCGGCGTGTACGCCATCAGCAGCAGGTCCGCCAGATAGGCGCTGTCCGCGCCGGGAGCCAGTGCGTCGAGGAGCTGGCTGACCTGCTCGTGATGTCGGCGGAACGGGCCGCTGTGGTAGCGGCCCGCGGGCACGCTGGCCTCGGCGAGCAGCAGCAATTCCCGGTTGTCGTCGGCTAGTTCGGCCAGCCCGTGCAGGAAGGCGCGCAGCCGTTCCCGGGGTGGGGCGTCGGCGTGTGTGGCGAACTCCGCCTGGAAGCGGGTCTCGTTCTCGTCGATCAGCTCGTAGACCAGCCGCGCGCGATTCTCGAAGCGGCGGTACACCGTGCCCACCCCGACTCCGGCCTCCTTGGCGACCGCGTCGAGGGAGAGCGAGGCCGCGCCTTGGGTGGTCAGGACGCGGGCTGCCGCGTCCAGGATCTTGCGGCGGTTGCGGGCGGCGTCGGCGCGTTCGGGGCGAGCTGTGGTCATGGCCCCGAGGGTAGCGGAGAGTTCTCCGCTTAACCTGCCCCACCCATTGCCAACCGGACGGCTCTCCGCTTAAGGTCGGTCAAGCGGAGAGCTCTCCGCTTAAGGATGCGAAGGAGTCGTCATGTCCCCTGCCCCCGTGCTCAACAGCCAGCTCATCGGCCTCGCCCACTACGCGACCGTGCCCCTGCGCGAGCGCCTGCTGGCCCCGTCCCGCATCACCTTCCCCCAGTCGATCGCCCTGGGCGCCCTGGTGACGGGTGACGGACCCGTCGAACGTGGCGACCTCGTCGACCAGCTGACCGCTGCCCTGAAGATCGACGAAGCGGCGGCGCGTGAGACGCTCGCCGACCTGACCGCCGCGGGACTGGCCGACCAGCCGCCCGGCGAGGACTCCCGGCTGCGCGCCACGGACCAGGGCCGGGCGCTGCACGAGGGGTTCCGTGCCCAGGTCGCCGACCTCGCGAGCCGGATCTACGGCGACATCCCGGCCGCCGACCGGGAGACCACGGCTCGCGTGCTCCTCCTGGTCACCGAGCGGGCCAACGCGCTGGCCGCCGAGTAGCACCGCCGAATACTGCCGCCGAACAGCACCGCCGGGTAGCGCCGCCGAGCAGCACCGCGCTGGCCCCCGCTTCCGTCGGCCCCCTCTCTCGGTGTGCCACGCTGGGAAGAGAGGGTCGGCCGCACCGTGCCGGGCCCCACTGTGGACGCGAGCGGAGCGTGGCGTGGCCGAGGGGCGGTGGCGCGGGGCGGGGGGCGCCCTGTGGCGGATGGTCGTCGTATGGGGCGTCAGCACGCTGACGATGCTCGTACTCGCCGGAATCCTGCCGGACTTCCAACTCCAGTCGCGGGGCGGCGACAGCGCCACCCGGGTCGGCATCACGGCCGCGATCGGCGCCGGGGCCTTCGGACTGCTCAGCGCCCTGGTGTGGCCGCTGCTGGTCAGAGCCCTGCTCCTGGTCCCGGCCCTGGTACTCGGCCTCCTGGTCTTCTTCCTCAACGGCTCACTCCTCGGCCTCGCCCTGCGGCTGATCCCCGACGGTCGCGGCCAAGCCGACCTACAGACGGCGATCGTGGTCGCCGCGGTGATGTCCGCCGTGGCCTCGGCGACCTCCACCGCGCTCGCTGTACGCGACGACAACGCCTACCGCCGCAGGCTCTACCGGCTCGCCGACCGGCGCCGCCGCCGCGCCGTCGCGGTGGCCGGGCCGAGCGCCCCGGGCACGGTCTTCCTCCAACTGGACGGGGTCGGCCACGACGTCCTGCTGGCCGCCGTCGAGAAGGGGCTGATGCCGACTGTCGCCCACTGGCTGGAACACAGCCACCGGCTCACCCCCTGGCGCACCGACTGGTCCAGCCAGACCGGAGCCAGCCAACTCGGCATCCTGCACGGCTCGAACCACGACATCCCCGCCTTCCGCTGGTACGAGAAGGACACCCGGCAGGTGATGGTCTGCAACCGGCCCGCCAGCGCGGCCGAACTCCAACGCCGGGCGGTGCGGCGCACTGGCGGCCCCGGGCTGCTCGCCGTGGACGGCGCCAGCCGCGGCAACCTCTTCGGCGGCGGAGCCGACCAACTGGCCCTGGTCCTGTCGGTCGCGGCCCGTCGGGAGCGCGGACGTCGCTCACGCGCCGGGTACTTCGCGTATTTCTCCGACCCCGCCAACGCCGTCCGTACCGCGATGTCGTTCGTCGCCGAAGTCGTCCGGGAGATCGGCCAGTCCACCCGAGCGCGGCTGCGCAAGGACTGGCCACGGGTCAAGCGCGGCGGGCTCTACCCCTTCATCCGCGCCTTCGCGACCGTCGTCGAACGCGATGTGGTGGTCTCCGCGGTGATCGGCGACATGCTCGCCGGGCGCAACGCCGTCTACGCGGACCTGGTGGCGTACGACGAGGTGGCCCACCACTCCGGGCCGTGCGGCCGGGACGCCGAACAGGTGCTGGCACGCCTGGACCGGTCACTCGCCCTGATCGCCAAGGTCACCGAACACGCCCCGCGTGGCTACCGGATCGTGCTGCTCTCCGATCACGGGCAGAGCCCGGGCGAGACGTTCCGGGCCCGCTACGGACTCACCCTCGGCGACCTCGTCAAGGCCGGGTGCGGACTGCCCGTGCCGCGCCGGGCCCGGCGTACCCACAGTGGTGCCGAGGCGCGCGCTGCCGTGCTGACCGCCCTGCACCGGCCCGTTGAGGAGGACACGGACCAGCCCCGTCCGGCGCGGCACTCCGAGCCCGTCGTCCTGGCCTCGGGCAACCTCGGCCTGATCTCGTTCCCCGATGTGGCGCACCGGATGACCCGCGAGGAGATCGACCGGCGGCACCCGGCGCTCCTGCCCACGCTCGCCAACCACCCCGGCGTCGGGTTCCTGCTGGTACGCGGAGAGCGGCACGGCGCTCTGGTGCTCGGGGCGCACGGCGCGGAGGTCCGCCTGGACGACCCTGACCCGGTACGGCGCGACGCGGACGTGGCGGAGCTGCTGGCCGCCTTCGGTCCCGGCGCCGCCGACGCCGTACGCCGTACCGACTCCTTCCCGCATGTCGCCGACATCATGGTCAACTCGTGGTGCGACCCGGTCAGCGGAGAGGTACTCGCCTTCGAGGAACAGATCGGCTCGCACGGCGGACTCGGCGGGGCCCAGGGGCGACCCTTCCTGCTGGCCCCCCGCGTCCTGTCGGACCCGGTCCCCGACGGCGGTGAGCTGGTCGGCGCCGAGCAGGTGCACCAGGTGCTACGACGGTGGCTGGCCGAGGCTGACGGGCCGCAGGTGGCCAGGGTGGTACGGGAAGATTCCAGACCGGATAGTTAGACCGTGTCCTATCCGTTGTGGTGAGGCGGGCGAGTGTCTCGCGGAACCCGGTTTACCCCGGTCTACGGGGCTCGGCCCTGTGGGTTCGCCCCCCTCCCGTTCACCGCCCGTGGTCCGGTGTTCCACATGAGGTAACGGCAGGTGTGATCGGATAGGTGGAGCACTGAGCCCCACACCGAAGGGAATCATCGTGGCAGCCACGCGCAGCGCGCACACCGTCTGGACCGGCAGTCTGCGGGAGGGTGAGGGCGAGGTCGCCCTGGACTCGTCCGGCATCGGTCAGTACCCGGTCTCCTGGCCGGCCCGCACCGACGAGGCGGCGAACGGCAGGACCAGCCCCGAGGAGCTGATCGCCGCCGCCCACTCCAGCTGCTTCTCCATGGCCCTGTCGGGGGCTCTGGCACGGGCTGGGAACCCCCCGACCAAGCTGGTCACCCAGGCCGACGTGACGTTCCAGCCCGGTAGCGGCATCACCGGCATCCGGCTCACCGTCGAGGGCTCCGTACCCGGAATGGACGAGGCGGCGTTCGTCAAGGCCGCCGAGGACGCCAAGGTCAACTGCCCCGTGAGCCAGGCCCTCACCGGCACCACCATCACCCTTTCGGCCACGCTCGCCTGACACGCTCGCCTGAACTGGCACGGCCAGCGCGTTCACCCATCCCGGTGGGGCTTACAGAGCCCACCGGGGTGTCGTACCTGTTGACAAGGCGCCGCTCAAGTTTTGTGCTGGAGTGACAGGCACTCCGCAGCGGGAGAGGACTGACATGGTACGAGCGGTCGGCATCGATCTCGGTACGACGAACTCCGTGGTCGCCGTCCTTGAGGGGGGTGAGCCCACCGTCGTCGCCAACGCCGAGGGAGCGCGCACCACCCCATCCGTCGTGGCCTTCGCGAAGAACGGCGATGTGCTGGTCGGCGAGGTCGCCAAACGGCAGGCGGTCACCAACGTGGACCGTACCGCCCGGTCGGTGAAGCGCCATATGGGCGAAGCCGACTGGCGGTTCCCGCAGGAAGGCTCGGTGGACGGCACCCGGCTCACGGCGCAGGAACTCAACGCCCGCGTGTTGCAGAAACTCAAACGGGACGCCGAGTCCTACCTCGGAGACGATGTCACCGACGCGGTGATCACCGTCCCCGCGTACTTCGACGACACCCAGCGCCAGGCCACCAAGGAGGCCGGTGAGATCGCGGGCCTGAAGGTGCTGCGCATCATCAACGAGCCGACCTCCGCGGCCCTCGCCTACGGTCTGGACCGCGGCGAAGAGCAGACCGTACTGGTCTTCGACCTCGGCGGCGGCACCTTCGACGTCTCCCTCCTGGAGATCGGCGACGGCGTGATCGAGGTGAAGGCCACCAACGGCGACACCCACCTCGGCGGTGACGACTGGGACCAGCGGATCGTGGAGTACCTGGTCAAGCAGTTCAAGAACGGCCATGGCATCGACCTGTCCAAGGACAAGATGGCGGTTCAGCGGCTGCGCGAGGCCGCCGAGAAGGCCAAGATCGAGCTCTCCTCCGCGGGCGAGACGAACATCAACCTGCCCTACATCACGGCCTCCGCCGAAGGTCCGCTGCACCTGGACGAGAAGCTGACCCGCCCCCAGTTCCAGCAGCTCACCCAGGACCTCCTGGAGCGCTGCAAGACCCCCTTCCACCAGGCCGTCAAGGACGCCGGGATCGAGCTCTCCAAGGTCGACCACGTCATCCTGGTGGGTGGCTCGACCCGGATGCCCGCGGTCACCGAACTCGTCAAGGACCTCACCGGCAAGGACCCGCACAAGGGCGTGAACCCGGACGAGGTCGTCGCGGTCGGCGCGGCGCTCCAGGCCGGAGTGATCAGGGGTGACGTCAAGGACGTACTGCTGCTCGACGTCACCCCGCTGTCCCTGGGCATCGAGACCAAGGGCGGCATCATGACCAAGCTCATCGAGCGCAACACCACGATCCCGACCCGGCGTTCTGAGGTCTTCACGACCGCTGAGGACAACCAGCCGTCGGTGGGTGTCCAGGTCTTCCAGGGTGAGCGCGAGATCGCCGCGTACAACAAGAAGCTCGGCGTCTTCGACCTCACCGGACTGCCGCCCGCGCCGCGCGGCGTCCCCCAGATCGAGGTCACCTTCGACATCGACGCCAACGGCATCATGCACGTCTCGGCGAAGGACCTGGCCACCGGGCGCGAGCAGAAGATGACGGTCACCGGTGGCTCCGCGCTGCCCAAGGACGACATCGACCGCATGATGCGCGAGGCCGAGGAGTACGCGGACGAGGACCGCAAGCGCCGCGAGGCGGCCGAGACCCGCAACCAGGCCGAGCAACTGCTGTACCAGACCGAGCGGTTCGTCCAGGAGAACGGGGACAAGATCCCCGCGGAGACGAAGAGCGAGGTCGAGTCGGCGATGGCCGCGCTCAAGGAGAAGGTGGAGGGCGAGGCCAGCACGGAGGAGCTGCGCACGGCGACCGAGCGGCTGGCGACGGTCAGCCAGAAGATGGGCCAGGCGATGTACGCCGGGGCGCAGGGGCAGACGCAGGGGCCTGAGGGGGCCTCCGCCGAGGGGGAGCCTTCCCCGGGCGAGCAGCAGGACGACGTCGTCGACGCGGAGATCGTCGACGACGACAAGGACACGAAGGGCGGCGCGGCGTAACGTACCGTCGCCCGGCCCGAAGCGCCGCCCGGCCTGAAGTGCTTGAACTCAGGCCGGGTGGCTCTTGCGTGGCTCAGACCTCCGGTTCCGGCGCCCGCGCCGCGTGCCGGGCCGTCGGGTTGGCCATCAGCTGGCGCGGGTCAGCCGCCCGGGTGATCGCCGACTCGACAGCCGCCACCCGGTCCGCGAGCAGCCCGATCGCCGCGACCGCCCGCGTCATTGGGTCGTCCTCCGCGCCCCCGAGTGCCTGGGCGCGTACGTAGGACGCGGTCAACTCCGCCCAGCGCGCGGCCTGTTCCGGTGTCAGCGTGCCGCGGAGCGCGGCCAGCTTCAACAGGTTGGACTCGGCGCCGGTGGTGAGGGTCTGCGCCTCGCCCGTGTAGTGGTCGTCGATGACGGCCGCCAGTTCGGCGTCGTTCATCACGGGCACGATCCGCTCCGCGATCTTGTTCATGTTGCGGTACGAGCCCTGGAGCTGGAACGGCGGCTCGCTGCGCGTCGCGTCACTCTGCCCGGCCGAGGCGATATACGCCTCGTTGACGGCCAGCACCGTCCGCCGCGCGGTGAGCAGATGGCGCAGTACGGACAACACCCGCTCCAACTCCGCCGGGGCGTACGGGTGTTGCAGCCGGTCCGGGTGCGCCGTCGGGTCATCCTGCGCGAGCCGCACCAGGAGGTCGAGGTCACCGCGGTCGCGTCCGGCGAGCGGGGCGAGCACGGCGTTCGAGGTCAGCGCGTTCTCGACGAAGCTGTACGCGAACACGTCCTCCTTGCCCGACAGCACGTCACCGAGGTTCCACACATCGGCACGGTTGGCGAGCATGTCGGGGATACGGAAACGCTGTCCCGACTCGGTGTAGGGGTTGCCCGCCATGCAGACCGCGAAGCGCTTGCCGCGCAGGTCGTAGGTGCGTGTGGTGCCGTTCCAGACGCCCTCCATCCGGCGCTGCCCGTCACAGAGCGAGATGAACTTCTGTAGCAGCTCCGGCGAGGTGTGCTGGATGTCGTCCAGGTAGAGCAGGGTGTTGTTGCCCGCCTCCAGAGCAAAGTTGATCTTGTCGATCTCCTGGCGCGCGGTCGCGTTCGGTGCCTCGGCCGGGTCGAGCGAGGTGACGGTGTGCCCGAGCGCCGGACCGTTCACCTTGACCAGGACCAGGCCGAGCCGGTCGGCCACGTACTCCATGAGCGTCGTCTTGCCGTAGCCGGGCGGCGAGATGAGCAGCAACAGACCGTTGCTGTCGGTGCGCTTGTCGGCATCCGCCGTGCCGATCTGCTTGGCGAGGTTGTCGCCGATCAGCGGCAGATACACCTCGTCGATCAGACGGTTACGGACGAAGGCGCTCATCACCTTCGGCTTGAACTCCGACAGCCGCAGCCGCTCGCGCTCCGCGCTCACCAAGCTGGTACGCCGCTGCTGGTAGGCCCGGAAGCCGGGCACGCCGACACGGTCGAACTCGCGGGTACGGGCCAGGAATTCGTCGATCCGGACGGTGAGCGCGCGGCCCTCGACGCGCGAGTGCGCGCCGAGCAGCCCTTCGACCCGCTCGGCGAGCGGCGCCGTCGACTCGTACCGCTCCAGGTCCGGGCACAGCTCGATGACGACCGCTTCGGCGAGGTCCCCGGCGTCGACCCGCTCGCCGGACGACGCGGCGTACGAGCCGAGCCAGGCCTCGACGAGCTGGCGCCGGGCGCCGGTGTCCGCGAGCTGGCGCAGATCGTCGTCGTACGCCGACGTGTCCACGGCGTGCCGGAACTTGTCGACCAGGCCGCGGGCCGCCGAACTACTCGCGAAACCACCGGTGTTACCCGCCAGCTCCTCGAAGAGGTACTCGGCGGCGAGCGCGAAGTCCACGCGCGCGCGGGGGCCGGTGGCGGGCGCCGTGACGCCGTCCGCCATCGCCGCCGCCAACTCCGCCTGGAGATCGGTGATCGCGGGGGCGAGGCCGAACGTCTCACGGGCCCGCGCCATGGACACCGCCCGGCGCGTCCAGGTGTCCCGCTCGGACTCGGTGGCCCCCAGTGCCCAGAACTCCTGGGCGGCGGCCCGCTCCACGGGAGCGAACCGCAGCAGCCCCGCCTCGCTGTGCAGCCGCACCAGCGCCGCCAGGATCAGCGCGGCGTCATGGTCGTGCACGCCCCGCTCGTAGCCCTCGTCGTACGCCTCGTCCGCCGCCCCCCGTACGAGGGACGCCAGATCCGCCGACGCCAGCGCGGCGGCCCCGTGCTCGGCGAGCAGCCGCGCCGCCAGGTACTCCGCGCGATACACCTCGGGCGACTCGGACGGCAGCAGTCGGTCCCAGTACGGGCGGGTCTCGGCGAACGCCGGGTCGGTCACCGGGGCCCGGTAGTCCGTACCGGTCAGCGCGAAGGACAGGCCCTCGCCCCGCGGCACCAACGTCAGGTCAAGTGCCTGCGTGTTGACCGCGAACCGGTGCTTGCCGAGCCGGATCACGGCCCCGCCGTCCGAGTACAGGTCGGACCGGTCGCGCAGCGCGCGGGACGCCTCCTGGCGGGCCGCCTTGAGACGGCCGTCCAGCTCGTCGGAGCGCACCTGGTCGCCCAGTTCACGCAGCTCGTCGGCGGTCCGCAGGACCTTGGCGACCATCGGGTCGGACGCGAAGTACGTGTTGATCGCGTCGACGTCGGCGAGCTGGGCGGCGCGGCGCGTGATGGTCTCCAGGACCCGCGCGGCGGACTCGGCGAGCCGCTCGGCGTGCCGGGCCCTGGCGTCCTCCAGGGTCTGCTTGCGGGCCGAGAACGCCTCGTACACCTCGCTGCGCTTCTCGCCCAACTCGGCCAGGAAGTCGTCGAATTCGGCGAACCGCGACTCCAGGTTCTCCAGCTGGAGCAGCAGTCGCGCCAACTGCTCCTCGCAGGCCGTCGGCGTGTCCGCGGCGGCCAGCGCGCCCGTGACGGCCTGGCCCAGGAGCGCGAACTCCGCTGCGAACTCTGCCCGGCCCTCGCTGTCGAGCAGGTCCCTGCGGCGCGCGGCCAGCGTGGCGCGGGCGCGGTTGACGCCCCCGAGTACCTCGGCGATCCGCTCCAGGATCGACGTACGCACGGTGGCGTCACCGATGTCCAGGCCCGCGACGGTCTCGGTGAGGACCTGAAGCCCCTCGGTCCGCTCCTCCAGCGTCACCGCCACCGGGTCGGCCTCGGCGACGGTCGCCACCGCATCGGCCTCGGCGACCAGGCGCTCCACCTCGGCGTGGTAGTCGGTGAAGGCGTCGTCGCGTTGCAGGAACGCGACCGCGCGCTGCGCGGTGGTGGTGATGTCGGCTTCGACGTCCTCGGACAGCGCCTCGATACGCTCGGTGTCCGCGTACCGCATCTCCTTGAGGGTGATCAACTGCCCCTGTGCCTGACGCAGTTCGGTGAGCCCCGTCACCCACTGCTCGGCGGTGCGCGGCGCCTCACCGCGGATGCGGCGTACCAGCGTGGCGAGCCGCGCGGCGGCCTCGTCCAGCGCCTGCGCGGCCTGCCGGGTCAGCGCCTGTACGGTCTCGAACTCGCCCAGCACCTGCTCGGCGGTGGCCCGCACCTCGCTGAGCGGCGCGTGCAGATCGCCCACCTCGGCCTGGCCGAGCCAGTGGTACTGGTCGGCGGCACGGGTGCAGGACGCGACCAGGGCCTCGTAGACGCCGCCGGCGGGGGTGGTCTCGGTGACGGCGCGGGCGATGGACAGACAGTCCGAGATACCGCGTACCAGGTCGGCGTTGCCGATCCGGGCCAGCGGGCCCTCGCCGAGGGGCGCGGACGCGGCGTGCGTGTCGGAGACGTACGGGCTCTGCCACAGCTGGAGGGGGTGCACCCGGGCCGGTTCGTCGGAGTCGGCGCGCAGCACGATCAGCGTGCCGTCGTCGAACAGCGCCCAGCCGTGGCAGGCGAGCGGGGTGGCGACTTCCTTGCGGATGACGTTGTAGGGCAGCAGCAGGCTGCGGCCTTCCACACGCGCGTGGAAGGCGAACAGGACGTCTTCGCCGTTGGGGGAGCGCAGCATCCGCTCGAACTCGAGGTCCGCCACCGGGAAGGCATGGGTGTCGAAGGCCTTGGACGCGCCGGTGGCCAGGCAGTAGCCGCCGGGGAAGATGATGCCCTGGTCCTCGGGGAGCCGCCGGCAGGCCTGCCCGATGCCGTCCAGGCGCACCACCGTCTTGGTGGTGGTGTTGTAGACGAGGTAGCGGCTGGTCTCCTCCTTGTACGGGCGGATGCGCAGCAGGATCAGCGCGCCCACGCGCGCGTACGCCACGTCCGCGTCGGCGAGCGACTGCAGCGGCTCGTCGACGGGCTCGGAGAAGACGCCCTCGCCGGACTCGGTGTTGTCCTCGATCTTGACGGTGAGGGTGCCGCCGACGGTCTCGACGAAGACCTCGCCGCCGATGGAGATGTGCGGGTGGCGGCCCAGGACGTGGTCCTCGCGGGTCGCCTCGGTCCACTCGAAGTCGTGGGACGGCGGGAAGACGTGGTCCTTGTCGCCGCGCGCGTCCAGGAACTTCGCGGTGCCGTCGGCGCTGACACTCCAGCGCAGGACGCGGATGTCGGAGGCCTTCTCGCCGGTCTGGAACACCGCGAGCAGCTTGCCGTCGATGTGCCGCAGCTGCAGCAGGTGCGCGTCGCGGTAGTAGCGGTACAGCGCGGTGAACTCGCGGACGAACGCCGGGTCGTCGAGCAGGCCGGGCAGCGCGTCCTCGGGCAGCCGGTTCAGCTCGTGGTCGTGCAGGGCGAAGACGTCGCCGACCGCGGTCTCGGGCTTGAGCCCGATGAAGACGTTGTAGCCGAAGAGCAGCTTGCCGCCGACGGAGGCGATGTCGCGCGGCACGCAGTTGTTCTCCGTGCGGATGCGCTCCGTGCCGGTGAGCTCCAGCTCGGTGGAGCCGAACGCCTCGGTGCGGCGGGTGTTCAGCGCCTCGGCGCGCCGGGCGAGTTCGGTGGCCTGTCCGGCCAGCCGGTCGCGCAGTACGTCGTACGTACCGGCATCCAGACCGGTTTCCATGTTTCTGCTCCCTTTCGGGGAAGGGGGGGGCCGGGAGAGGGCGTGCCAAGGAATGGCGGGCCGGGGGGTGGAGGGCCGGGGGATGGCGGGCGCCGGGTGGGCGGGCCAGGGCCGCCGCCCGTGCGGCGGCCCTGGCCCGGTCCAGCGGAGCGTCAGGCCTTCTCGACGCCGTTCAGCGCGGCCACCGGGGTGTCGGCGAGACCCAGCTCGCCCGCCTTCTCAAGGAGCTCCTTGAGCTGGCCCGTCTGCGCGCCACCCGACTGCATGAGCTTCATCAGCAGCGCCGAGACGGTCAGGTTCTGCACGTCGGAGCTGGACACCGAACCGAGCATCCGGCTCAGGTCGTCGGTGAAGTTCGCCGAGCCGTCCAGCCACGGACCGGCCAGGGACTGCGCGGTCTTGGAGTTGTCCATGAAGCTGTCCACGCTCTTGCCGAGCGAGATCGAGGAGACCAGCCGGTCGAAGAAGACCGACTCGCCGCCGACGATGTTGATGTCGGCGCTCTCCAGACCGGCGGCGATGACCGAGGCCTGCGCCTCGGCGACCCGCTGCTGCACCTCGATACCGGCCAGCCGGATGTCCTTCTCCGCCTCCAGGCGCAGTCGGTACTCCTCGTGCGTACGGGACGCCTCGTCCAGCGCCGCCATCGCGGCCGCCTTCTCGGTCAGGCCCGCGGCCTCGGCCTTCAGCTTCTCGCCGATCGCCGCGGCATCCGCCTTGGCCTGTGCCTCGGCGCCCTCGGCGACGGCCAGGGCCTTGGCACGCGTGCCCTCGGCCTCGGCGCGCAGCCGTGCCTCGGTGGCCTCGGCCTCGGCGCGACCGGCCTTCTCGATGGCGTCGGCCTCCTTCTCGCGGACCTGGACGAGCGCCAGGCCCTCGGCGGCGGCCTCGGCCTGGATGCCCTCGGCGAGCCGCAGCTTGGCGCGGGCGTCCAGGTCGGACGACTTCAGCCGGGCCTCGGCGAGGGTGAGCTCCTCGGCCGCGCGGTGCGTCGCGGCCTGCTCGGAGGCCTCCGCGGCCTTGATGTCCTTGACCAGCTGCTCCTGCGCCTCGGCCTCGGCGGCGATGATGATCGCCTGGCGGTTGCGCTCCGCCTCCTCCACGGCGCGCAGCTTCTTGATGGACTCCTCCTGCTCGGCGACCGTACGGTCCACCGCGATCCGCTCGCGGACGACCTCGGCGATCTCGCGCTTCTCCGCCTCGACCTCCTTGTCGGCGGCGATGCGGGTCAGCGAGGTCTCCCGCTCCCGGGCGATGACCTCGAGCATCCGGTCTTTCTCGATGCGCTCGGTCTCGATGGCGATGACCCGCTCGCGGTTCTTCTCGGCGACCGCGACCTCACGGCCCTGGTTCTCACGCTGGATGCCGAGCTGTTCCTCGGTCTTCAGGAACGCGGACTGCGCGCGCAGCCGCTCCTCCTCCACCACGCGCGCCGTCTCGGCCTCCTCGCGTGCCCGCGCGGTCTGGATCTCGCGCTGCTGCTTGGCCTCGGCGTCGGCCTGGCGGCGCTCCAGCTCCAGGATCGCCTCGCGCGCGTCGACGTTCTGCCGCGTGGTCTCCTTCTCCTCAGTGCGCTGGTACTCGTTGGTGCGCACCCGCTCCACGGCGGTCAGCTCGGTGATCTTCCGGATGCCCTGGGCGTCCAGGATGTTGTGGCTGTCCAGCTGCGCGAGCGGCGTCTGCTCCAGGTAGTCGATCGCCGCGTCCTCCAGGCTGTAGCCGTTGAGGTCGGTGCCAATGACCTGGATGATGCGGTCGCGGAACTCGTCGCGCTTGGTGTAGAGGTCGGTGAAGTCCAGCTGCTTGCCGACGGTCTTGAGCGCCTCGGAGAACTTGGCGTTGAACAGTTCCTGGAGGGTGTTCTGGTCGCTGGCGCGCTGGGTGCCGATCGCCTGCGCGACCTTGATGACGTCCTGGGTGGTCTTGTTGACCCGGACGAAGAACGAGATCCGGATGTCGGCGCGGATGTTGTCCCGGCAGATCAGCCCGTCCCGGCCGGTGCGGGTGATGTCGATGGTCTTGACCGAGATGTCCATGACCTCGGCCTTGTGCAGCACCGGCAGGACGACCTGCCCGGTGAAGGTCACGTCGACCTTGCGCATCTTGGAGACGATCAGCGCCTTGCCCTGCTCCACCTTGCGGAACAGCCGGGTGAGGCAGAGCAACAGGACTATCGCGATGATCAGGACAGCGGCGATGAGCACGCCGATGCCCGTAGAGATGGCTTCCATGAAGAATCCTTGAGTCAGTGCCGGAGTTCCGCTCAGGCGGTGGCGGCGCGAGGGCCGCGTCAGGCAGTCCGGGTCAGGCAGTCCGGGTCTGGGAGTGGTGTCGCGTCAGGCAGTGGTGTCGCGTGGGTCGAGCAGTTCGCCGAAGGTCGGGTGGGGCGCGGCCCAGAAGAATTCGCCCGCGTCGTCGTAGGCGTACAGCAGGGCGGTGCTGCCGAAGGTCAGCGCGTCTGGGGGATGGGCGGCCAGGTCCTCGGCGGTCTGCCGGACCTGTACGACGGCCGTGGAGCCGTCGTCGGCGGCGACCTCAGCCTGACCGAATCCGTCGTCCACCCGGCTGGTGCGGATGGTGCAGGTACATCCCACGAAGTCGAGCCGGGACGGCGGGGGTTCGTCGGGGAAGAGCGAGCTCAGCGGTTTCAGGAACAGGCGCGTCAGCCGCCAGGAGGCCAGTACGGCGAAGACGAGTACGCCGAACGCGGCCGCGGTGGCGGCGGCGCCGGTGACGCCCCAGCGGTCCAGGAGCACCGTGCCGACGAGGCTGGTGAACCAGGCGAACACCGTCAGCAGCGAGACCGCCACCGTGACCGGCACACCCCCGAGCCCCGCCGCGCCGATCCCCGTGCCGCTGTCACCGTCAAAGGCGTCCGTGTCCGCCGCGCCGAACGCGGCGAGCAGCCAGAAGCAGAGCACCACGACCAGCGCACCGGTGAACAGGACCGTGGGAAAACTGATCGCGGCATGCAGGAACTCACCCATCGTCCCGCCCCCCATCCCGTGTGCCGTGCCGTGCTCAGGCCGACTTCATGTCCACGCCGAGCGATTTTCAGCCACCCTAGTGGAAGCCCCGGCATGCTCGATTCCCCGGCCGGTGCCCGCGCCCGTCTCCTGTCGAGTGCCAGGGAGTCGCGCTGTTCGCCGCCGCCATCGTGACAGAAGGACGCGTCCGCTGGCACTGCCGGTTCCCGGCAGTTTTGGCGCGCTCTTGTATGCCGGGAGCGCTACCGCGGACGTGACGGACGTGAGGTTCCGGCCCCGCTGGACGCCTGGAACGTTGCCGAGGCGCGGCAAGCGGCGGATCAGCGGTGGTTCAGCGGCGGCGCCGTGCCGGGGGTGCCGGGGGCATTACCTCGCACGTAATCGACCGGCCCGGCGACGCACGGCATGGTCTTCCCTAACGGAGCGATACACCCGACCGAACCCCGCTACCGATACCCCCCGATCTCGACGGAGGCTGAATCCGTATGTCGACTTATCTGTTGACCGCGCTCGCCCGCACCACCGAGCCGCGCATCATGCTGCGCCGCTTTCTCGCCCTGGACGCCGTCGTCACCGCCGCCAACGGCCTCGCCTACGCCGCCGCGTCGGGCCCGCTCGGGCGGCTGCTCGGCATCGACTCCACACTGCTGCTCGTCGCCGGTGCCTTCCTCGTCCTGTACGCGGCCGGGGTCGGCTACCTCGCCGCCCGCACCCAGCCCCCAGCCCTCGCGGTCCGCGCGGTGATCGAGGCCAACGCCGCCTGGTCCCTGCTCAGCCTGGTCGCCCTCGTCGCCTGGCTCTCGCCGACAGTGGCGGGTGCCGTGTGGATTCCGCTGCAGGCCGCCGTCGTGGCGGGCTTCGCCGCGCTGCAGTACGTGTCGCTGCGCGCCAGCCTCAGGGCATGAGCGAGCGCAGGTACGTGACCGTCGCCGGGTCGGCCGGGAGCAACGTCTCGATGGCCAACTCGGCGACGGTCACGTCCATGGGCGTGTTGAACGTGGAAATCGAGGACACGAAGGACAGCACCCGCCCCTCGTGCTCGATCACCAACGGCAGAGCGAAGTACGGGACGCGCGTCGCCGGGGCGTCGGCATCCAGGTCGTCGGCATCCAGGTCGTCGGTATCGTCGCCGAGCGACCTGGAGCCGGACGCCGCCCCCGGCGCCGGATACGCCGCCACCTCCTCGTACAGCGCCCGCAGCGCGTCGGACCGCTGGAGCGCGATCTGCCGCTCCATCTGGTGCAGCAGATGCCCGCGCCATTCGGCCAGATTGCGGATCTTCGGCGCCAGGCCCTCGGGGTGCAGCGTGAGCCGCATCGCGTTCAGTGGCGGCGCCAGCAGCCGCTCCGGCATCCCGTCCAGAAGCATCGCGATCCCCCGATTGGCGGCCACCACGTTGTACGTCGCGTCGACGACCAGCGCCGGATACGGCTCGTACCCGCGCAACAGCCGCTCCAGTCCCTCGCGCAGCACCCCCATCGACGGGTCGTCAAGCGGTGTCTCGGAGAAGCGGGGCGCGTATCCGGCCGCCAGGAGCAGCGCGTTCCGCTCCCGTACCGGGACATCCAGGTGCTCGGCGAGCCGCAGCAGGAACTCCTCGCTCGGCCGCGACCTGCCGGTCTCCACGAAGCTGACGTGCCGGGCGGAGGAGTCCGCGCGCAGGGCCAGCTCCAGCTGGCTGATCCGACGCTGCTCCCGCCAGCCGCGCAGCAGCGGACCCACACCGCACTTGGGCGCGGGGGTCCCGGCCGTCCCCCTGCTGGCCTTACCTTTTGCCTTGCCGGATACGACGGTTGTCATACCGGGACGGTAGTACAGGCCGCGCCGGTCTCCAGCTGTCTGTGGCACGCTGAGCGGAACTGCCCGACAAGCGAAGGAGCGCCGCCCATGCCCGTCGAACCGCTGTCGCAGAAAGATATCGAGGACCGGCTCGCGGAGCTCCCCGGCTGGTCACTCGAAGGCGACCGGATCGCCCGCACATACCGCCTGGCCTCGCACTTCGCGGCGACCGCGATGGTCGTACACATCGCCCAGGTCCAGGAGGAGCTCGGCCACCACGCGGACCTCACCCTGGGCTACAACACCATCGCGCTCACCGTGAACACCCACAGCATCGGCGGCGCCGTCACCCACCTGGACTTCAACCTGGCGCACCGCGTGGAGCAACTCGCCCCCGGCCACGGCGCGAGCTGACCGCCGCACGCTCGACTACTCCGCCGAAGCCGCGGCACTGGACCTGATCCCGCCCACCGCGCGCTCCCTGCTCGACGTGGGCATCGGCACCGGCGCCGTCCTGGGGGACAGCCGCCGACTGCCCTTCCCGGACGGCACCTTCGACGCCGTGGCCTTCGTCTGGGTGCTCCAGCTCGTCCCTGAGGCGGAGCAAGGACGCGGGCCACGACGTGGGCTGCGACATCGCTCCGGTGGGCGAGACCCGCTTCACCGGTCACGGGCAAGGGCGCTCCCCACGACCCTACGGCCCAGGCGGTGCGCGCGGGCTACTACGCCTCCCGCCTCAGCGTGCGGGGGCGCGGCTGCCGAGTCCCTCGCCGTACGGCTCGAAGCGCTACGCGCCACCAGCTGAGAACGCCCGCCATCACATTTTGCCGAAACCGCAACGATCGTGGTCACTCCGGAAGCCCGCGACGCACACTGGCGACACCCCGGCGCGCCCCGGCCCCACGGCCGACCCGCGAGGACCGGGCGACGAGAGGCGGACACCCATGAGCGGCCAGCACCACGCCCAGCGCCACGCTCACACCCAGCCGCACGACCACACCCAGCCGCACGACCACACCAAGCCGTACGACCACACACACCCCGACTGGGACGCCATGAGCGAGGCGATCGAACGCCGCGCGGAGGTCTACGGACCGCTCTACACCCAGGTACTCGACGCCCTACGCGAGCAGCTGCAGCCGCAACTGCCGTCCGCCAGCGCTCCGCGCCGCATCGTCGACGCGGGCAGCGGCCCCGGCGTGCTGACCTGCCGCCTCGCCGAGACCTTCCCCGAGGCCGAGGTCATCGCCGTCGACTCCGCCGAGGGCCTCCTGAAGCGGACGATGGCACGCGCCGCGAACGCCGGACTCGACGCACGCGTACGGACCCAGCTCGCCGAACTCCCCGACGGCCTGGCCGACCTGGGCACCGCGGACCTCCTCTGGCTCAGCCACTCCCTCCACCACTTCGGCGACCAGCGAGCCGCGCTCGCCGACTGCGCGCGCACCCTCAACCCCGGCGGCACCCTGGTCCTCGTCGAGGGCGGGCTCAACGCGCGCTACCTGCCCCGCGACATCGGCATCGGCCGTCCCGGCCTGCAGTCCCGCCTCGACGCGGCCCACGAGGACACGTTCACCGAAATGCGCGAGGCGCTCCCCGACGCCAAGGCCGACCCCGAGGACTGGCCCGCCCTCCTCACCTCCGCGGGCCTACGCCACACCGCGACCCGCAGCTACCTCCTGGACCTCCCGGCCCCCCTGAGCTCCGACGCCCTCACCCACATCACGGAAACCCTCACCCGCTACCGCGACTCCCTCGCCGACCGCCTCGACCCCGAAGACCTGACCACCCTGAACCGCCTCCTCGACCCAGCAGACCCAGCCAGCCTGCGCCGCCGCCCGGACGTCTTCCTGCTCAGCGCCCAAACGGTCCACACCGCGGTCAAGGCGTAGAGCCTCTGTCACATCCCCGGCCGCTCAGCCGGTCAGCAGCGGCCGGGGCGCGCGTACACCGTGACCTGGGTACTCGCGACCCGCCGTGTCAGGCAAGGTCCGAACGCGTCCCGCAGGACGCGCCGCTTAGCCGCCTCGCGTTCCCGCTCCGCCGCGTCGAGTGGTGCGCTCCCCAACTGGCTGACCACAACAATCCGCCCGCTGGCCCGTATCCGGCTCTCGATCCGGGCCGGGGAGGCCTCGGTGCCGTACAAGGTGCGCGAGGAGACCGGGTCCCGATCCAGGGCTACGTCCCGAAGACCCGGCTCCGGAGGCGGCCACACTCGGCGTCGTGTCGGCAGATAGAGCACGGCGTCGCCCGGGGCGGCATTCTCCCGGATGGCCTGGGCGACCGCCGTGACATCGTCGCTGCGGCTCTGCGGGGTCCGAAGCTGGACCGCGGTCGGCACCAGCGCGGCCACGGCGCCCGCCGCCGCGAGCGCCGCCACCACCCGCAGCCGTCCGCGCTCCAGAGCCCAGTCGAGCGCAGCGCCGAGCAGCAGCGCGAGGCCGCTCAGTCCGTACAGCACGTAGCGGTCGACATAGAGCGGCTTGACCAGCGACACCACCATCAGCAGCCCCGTGGGCACGATCAGCAGCGCCAGCGCCAGCCTGCGCAACGCGGCGGGTGCGAGGACCGCGCACACCAGCCCGAGCCCGGCCACCCAGGCGAACCCCCCATACGAGCTCCCGCTGACACCGCCGATCCATGCCACCTGAGCCGACTGTCGCAGACTCACCACGACCAGCGGCACGAGCCCCGCCACCACGCATCCGGCGGCGCTCGCCCACGCCCGCAGGGTTGCCCCGGGCACTGCGAGACCGTGCGCCACCAGTGCCAGCACGGCGAACTCGTGCAGCAGACAGGCACCCAGCATCAACGCCGCGTACCAGACCCACACCCCGCCACGTCGCCGCCCTTGGGCCATCGCCCGCACCAAGGCGTACGTCGCCCACACCACCAGGGCGCACACCAACGCGTACGAACGCCCCTCCTGCGCATACCGCTGCACCGCTGGCAAGAGCGGAAAGGCCAGCGCGGCGAGCAGCCCGGCCCGTGGCGACACCAGCGTCCGTCCCAGCATCGCCACCCCGGCCGTCGCCATGGCCGTCGCCAGCACGGACGGCAGCCGGAGCACCGGCACGCCGTCGCCGAAGACGCCGTACAGCGCGTGCATCAGCAGGTAGTACAGGCCGTGCACCGCGTCGATGTGCTGCAGAGTGCCCCAGAGCTCGGGCAGTTCGCGCCGGGCGAGCGCGTCGGTCGCGGCCTCGTCCAGCCACAGGCTGCCGCCGCGACGCAGCCCCCACAGGCCGAGCACGAGTGACAGCAGCGCGGGCGGCAGGACAATCCAGCGCCGCCGCACGGGTGGGCGGGCGCGGCGCTGGACCTGAAGGACGCGGCCGCGGGCGGCCGGACGGGAGGTCTGAACGGTGGTAATAGCAGGCTCCGCTGGGCGTGAGGAAACGGGAAGTGACCAGCTCAGCCGCCATCGGATTGTTAAGCAGCCCATCGGCGGGCGATTATCAATTGCTAGCGTGATCCAGGCTGTTGGACAGTGCTGGGAGGGTCGGCCGGGGTCGGACAGGCAGGCGAGGGAAACGGGGGCGGTATGGGGCGACGGGAGAAGCCGCTCGATCCCACCGCGGGCACGGTCCAGCAGTTCGCGTACGACCTACGCACGCTGCGCCAGAAGGCGGGCAACCCGACCTACCGCGCGATGGCCCAGCGCGCCGGGTACTCGGCGCCCACTCTGTCCGCGGCGGCCGCCGGTGAGCGGCTGCCCTCGCTGCCGGTGCTGCTCGCCTACGTGAGCGCGTGTGACGGCGACCGCGCGGACTGGGAGGGCCGTTGGCGGGAGGCCACCGCCGAGCCCGCCCTGTCCGCGCCGGATGAGTCCCCTTCTCCGTACCGCGGTCTAGCCCGCTTCGGCCCCGACGACCGGGCCGTCTTCTTCGGCCGTGACGCACTCGTCGCGGAGCTGGCCGAAGCGGTCGCCCAGCATCGCGTCGTCGCAGTCGTCGGCGCCTCAGGGAGCGGCAAGTCGTCCCTGCTGCGGGCCGGACTGATCCCGGCCCTGCGCGAGGAGACCGACGCCGCACGGCGGCTGGCCGCCATCCGCGTCCTCACCCCGGGAGACCGGCCCGCCCACGCCCACCGCGCCCTCCTCGCTCCAGCGGCGGGCGAGGGGGAAACGCTCCTGGTGGCTGACCAGTTCGAAGAGGTCTTCACGCTCTGCCGTGACTCCGCCGAGCGGGCCCGGTTCATCGACCTGCTGCTCACCGCACGCGCCCCCGACAGCCGCCTGCGCGTGATCATCGTGGTGCGCGCCGACTTCTACGGGCGCTGCGCCGAGCATGGCCCGCTTGCCGACGCCCTGCGCGCCGCGAACCTCCTGGTCGGTCCCATGACGCCGGAGCAGCTCAGGGAGGCCGTCGTCCGTCCCGCTACCACCGAACGGCTGGTGGTGGAACGCGCGCTGACCACACGCATCGTGTCCGACGTGGCGGCCGAGCCCGGGGGCCTGCCGCTGATGTCGCACGCCCTGCTGGAGGTCTGGCGCCGACGCCGTGGCCGTACGCTGACCGAGGCCGCGTACGACACGATCGGTGGTGTCCAGGGCGCCATCGCGCACACCGCCGAGGGCGTCTTCGCGGATCTCACCGAGGCCGAGGCCGCCGTGGCGCGCTCCCTGCTGCTGCGGATGGTGTCGCCAGGCGACGGCACCCACGACACCCGCAGGCCAGTAGCCCGTGCCGAACTCCCCCCGGACGGCGACGGCGTACGGGAACGACTGGTGCGGGCCCGGCTGCTCACCGTGGACGGCGACATCGTCGAGCTCGCGCACGAGGCGCTGATCACCGCCTGGCCACGGCTGCGCGGCTGGGTCGAACAGGACCGGGAGCGGCTGCGGTTACACCGCGCGCTGACCGAGGCGGCGTCCGCCTGGGAGTCACTCGACCGAGACCCGGGCGCCCTGTACCGGGGGGCGCGGCTGACCGCCGCACGCGAAGCGTTTGGCGACAACCGGACTGAACTCACCGAACGTGAGTGGGAGTTCCTGGAAGCTGGGGTCGAGGCCGAGGACCAGGGCGTACGCGCGAAGGCCCGCGCCGCCCGCAGACAGCGCGTCCTGAGCGCGGCGCTAGCCGTGCTGCTCTGCCTCGCCGTGGTCACCGGCGCGTTGGCCTGGCAGCAGAGCCGCGACAACGCCCGGCAGCGCGACGAAGCCGAGGCGCGCCGGATCGCGGGTGTCGCCTCGGCGCTGCGGGACTCCGATCCCCGTACGGCGATGCGCTTGAGTGTGGCGGCCTGGCGGATCGCCGACCTGCCAGAGACCCGGGAGGCGGTCAGATCGGCCAGCAGCCAGCGGCAGATAGACGCGTTCGCCCCGACCGGTCGTGCGGTCGCGGCGAACACGCCCGGTCACCTCAGCGCGGACGGCCGCATCCTGGTGACCGTCGCCCGGGACCGGCTGGTGCGGTGGGACGTACGAAATCACCAGCGCATGGGAGAGTACGCCCAGCCGGAGCCATCGAAGACCCTCGCGGATGTAAGCCCTGACGGTCAGCGGGTGGTGCACATCACCCAACGTGGAGTCCTGGTACAGGACATCGGCGCGCGCCGAGCGGGGAGTCCGGACTTCGGTGGTGGAGGCTGGAGGGACACCGAAGCCAGGTTCGGGCCGAGCGGCAGAACCGTCCTCATCGAGCGGCGGCGGGCCGGCGGCTTCACCGTCCAGGTGTGGGACAGTGCAGCGCGCCGCCTGCTCGTGCAGGCCACGGGTACGGGAGACGAAGAGCTCTCTGGGGTGCTGAGCCCGGACGACCGGCTGCTGGCCGTCTGCTCGGATCGGGGAGAGCGGCTCACCCTGTGGGACGTCACCCAGCGACGCAGGCTGCCCAGCGACGTGCCCCGCACGGTGGAGCGACAGCTCTGCGCGGCCCAGGAGTTCACCTTCACCCCCGACAGTCGCGCCGTCGCCTTCCCGGTCTCCGACGGCATCCGCACCTGGGATCTGCGCGCGGGCCAGGAGCGCCCGAAGATCAAGCTGCCCGGCATCCAGGGCGCCGACGTGGCCTTCGGAGCGGACGGCGAGTACGCGGTCACCCGGTCCCACGGGGACCGAGGGGGAGAGATCGCGCTCTGGCGGACCGACACGCCGAACTCCCCGATGCTCCGGCACCCACTCGACAGCCGTACCACCGCTGACATCCGGCTGGACATGGCAGACGGCGTGATCCGCTACCGTGACACCCCCGCCGTGGTACGCACCCTCGACATACGCGACGCCCTGGCCACGAGCCAGCCACGCCCTCGTCCGTTCGACAGCGCACGCTTCAGCCCCGACGGGCGCACGCTGGCAATCACCCAACCGCGCGGCGGAGACCTGGAATTTCAGCTCCGCGACGCGCGCACCGGGAACCTCGTCGCCACCCTGCCCGGCCGGGCCTGCCAGGACTGCGCGCGGCATCTGGCGTTCTCCGAGGACGGCCGCGGTCTCGCCTACGCGGCCGGTCTCGGCGGCGCACGCGGCACCCGCATCCGGCTGTGGAACCTCGAGGCCAAGCGTCAGACCTGGCAGACGACCTTGCGGGCCCACCCCGATCGCCTCGCGGTATCACCCGGTGGCGACCGCGTTATCGCTGCCGGACAGCCCGCGGGGACGATGGACAACGACGACTGGCAGCTTGAGGTCTGGCAGCTCGACGGCCGCGCCCCCACCCGGCTGCTGCGTGAGTCAGCGGACGGAATGCCCAGCACGCTCAGCCCCGACGGCCGTCTGCTGCTCACCGATGACGGGGCGCTGCGTGATCTGACGACGGGCAGCACGGACCAGGTGGTGCGTGGCGAGGACATGCTCTGGGCCGCGGCCCAGAGCCCCGACGGCCGGTATCTCGCCGCGGCGGACCGCAAGGGCAGACTCACGCTCTGGGATACCCGCGGCACCGACGAAACCCGCGACGCCCGCCGTCTGGCGGTCCTCGCCTCCGGCGAGTACGAGGAGCAGGCACCGCCGGTCCTCTCCTTCTCGCCGGACGGCCGCTATCTGGCGGCCGGGTCGGCGGACGGTTCCGTACGGCTGTGGGAGACCGGTGCTCCGGGGCTGCCCGGTGGCTCGATACCGGGGGCGGGGGCGCCGGTGCTGGCCATCGGGTTCAGCGGGAGCGACCTACGGGTGGCCACCAGCTACCTCCCCGTCCGTACCGTCACCATGTCCCTAACCCGCGCGGCCAGCGCCGTCTGCGACCGCGCCCACGGCGGGCTGTCACGCGACGCGTGGCGTGCGCACCTGCCCGCCGTCGCGTACCGGACGACCTGCTGATTCCGTCAGTTGTAGTCGAAGGTGTCCGGATTCGGGCCCAGGCGGCGGCCCTCGTCGAGAACGGCGATGGCCGTGAGGTCCTCGTCGTCCAGCTCGAAGCCGAAGACGTCGAGGTTCTCCCGAATCCGGGACGGGGTCACGGACTTGGGGATCACGATGTTGCCCAGCTGGACGTGCCAGCGGAGCACGACCTGGGCCGGGGTGCGGTCGTGCTTCTGGGCGATGGCGACGATGGTCGGGACCTCCAGCAGGCCCTTGCCCTGGCCCAGCGGCGACCAGGCCTCGGTCGCGATGCCGTGCTCGGCGTGGAACGCGCGGGGCTCCGACTGCTGGAACTGCGGGTGCAGTTCGATCTGGTTCACCGCCGGGACCACCGAGGTCTCGTCCAGCAGGCGGCGCAGGTGCGCGGGTTGGAAGTTGGAGACACCGATCGCCTTCGCCCGGCCGCTGCTGGCGATCTCCTCGAACGTCCGCCAGATGGCGAGGAAGTCGTCGCGCATCGCGCGCGGCCAGTGGATCAGGTACAGATCCACGTAGTCCAGGCCCAGCTTGGCCAGCGACGCGTCGAACTCGCGCATCACGTCGTCGCGCTGCCACGTCTGTGACGCGCTGTTCCACAGCTTGGTGGTGACGAAGAGCTCGTCGCGGGGGATGCCGGACGCGGCCAGGGCCTTGCCCGTGCCCTGCTCGTTCTCGTAGACGGCGGCCGTGTCGATGCTGCGGTACCCGGCCTCGAGCGCGGTGCCGACGGCCCGCGTGGCCTCCTCATCCTCGACCTGCCAGACACCGAAGCCCAGCTGGGGCATCTCGACGCCGTTGTTGAGGGTCTTGCTCGGGACCTTGCTGCTCACGGGTCTCGTTCCTTACGTGGTCGTGTGGGACCTCCATCCTGAACGATCAGGGCGGTGCGGGCATTCCCGTTGACCGGCCGTTTACGGACGCGGTGCCCAGGTACGCGTCCCGCACCGCCGCGTCGGCCCGGACCTCGGCCGCCGTACCCTCGGCGAGTACCGCGCCCAGATCGAGGACGACGACCCGGGCGCAGAGCTCCATCACGAAGGCCACGTTGTGCTCGACGAGCAACACCGCGCAGCCCTGTTCGTCCGCCAGGCGGCGGATGACCGCGGACAGCTGGACCCGCTCGTCCGCGGTCATCCCGGAGGCGGGCTCGTCCAGGAGCAGCACCCGGGGCGGATCGGCCAGGGCGCGGGCCAGTTCGACCATACGGGCCCGGCCGACCGGCAGCGCGCCCGCGGAGCTGTCCGCCAGGGATGCCAGACCGCAGGCGCGGAGCACCGCCGTGGCGCGCTCCGCGCGTGCCGCCGCCCGGCTACGCCGGCTGGGTGCCGCCAGCATGTCGGCGGCCAGACCGCCCCCGCCGCCGCGCCACTCCTGCGCGACCAGCAGGTTGTCGGCCACCGTGAGCTGCCCGAACAACTGCTGGCGCTGGAAGGTACGGCGCATCCCGTGCCGGGCCCGCCAGACGGGGGAACGGCGGGTGATGTCCGCGCCGTCCAGCAGGACGCGGCCCGCGTCCGGGCGGCGGATGCCGGAGACGACGTCGAACAGCGTCGTCTTGCCCGCGCCGTTCGGCCCGATCAGCCCGCACACCTCGCCAGCGCGCACCCCGAGTGACACACCGCTGAGGGCGCGTACGCCACCGAAACGCACGCCGACATCCCGGGCCTCAAGCACGAATCCGGTCATGGCCGTGACACCTCCTGTGCGCCATCGGGCGTATCGGGTGCATCCGGCGCACCGGGTACACCGGGGGCGCTCGGCTCATCTGCCATCCCCAGGTACGCCTCGGTGAGCTGGTCGACCCTGACGTCGGCGCGCGGGCCGCACCACGAGACGCGGCCCTGCGCGAGATACGCGACCGTGTCGGCGACGCCCAGCACCTCGGCTGCCTTCTCCTCGACCAGGAGCAGCGCGGTGCCCGCGTCGCGCAACTGGGTGAGCAGATCGAAGACGTCGTCGACCACCCGGGGGGCGAGGCCGAGCGAGGGCTCGTCCGCGACCAGAACCCTCGGCGGCCGTTGCAGGAGGGGTGCGAGGGCGAGCAGCTGCTGCTCGCCGCCGGACAGCGACCCGGCGGTGATCTTGCGGCGGGCGGCGAGTGAGGGGAAGCGCGCGTACACCGCGTCCCGCTCCACGCGCTCGCGCAGGTGCAGCGCGAGGTTCTCCTCGATGGTGAGCGCCGGGAAGATCCCCCGCCCTTCCGGGGCGAGCACCACCCCCGCTCTGGACCGCCCGACCGGCCCCTCACGGGTGGCGTCCCGCGCGTCGACGTACACCTGGCCGCCGCGTGGCACGAGCAGGCCCGCCGCCACCTTGCACAGCGTCGACTTCCCGGCACCGTTGGGCCCGAGCAGCGCCAGGAGCTCACCTGGGCGTACGACGAGGTCGACTCCGTGCAGCACGGACGCCCCGTCGTACCCGGCGTGGATGCCGCGCAGTTCGAGCGCGGGCGCGGAGCTCTCCCGAGCTGTGCCGTCCGCGCTGTCTGTGCCGTGCGTGCCGTCTGTGCCGTGCGTGGGCGCCGGGCGCGGCGTCACGTTAGCCCGTACGGGGGAGGGGGTGGCGGCCCTGCGCCGATGCAGCCGCGTCGGTACGGCCGCGCAGTAACCGTCCGGATCGTTGGCCAGGGCCAACCCCGCCAGCCCGAACAGAATCACCGGCAGATGCGCGGACTGCGTCACATAGTCCGCGATCACGTGTGGGACCACCGCGAACACCAGCCCCGCCACCACCGCGAACTGCGGCCTGCGCACCCCCGCCGCGACCACCACCGCCAGCCAGATCAGCCCGGTCATCGCGGTGAAGTCGGTCGCGGTGATACGGGTGTTGTACGAGGCGTACAGCACGCCGCCGAACCCGGCGAGCCCCGCCGACAGGGTGAACAGCAGCAGTTTCGTACGGATCACGGAGACGCCGCAGGCCATCGCCGCGGCCGGTGCGGAGCGCACCGCGAGCATCGCGCGCCCCGAGGCCGAGTTCCGCAGTGCGCTGAGCGCCGCCACGGCGGCCGTGACGAGTACGACCATCGCCACCCCCATCGCCCGGTCGTCGCTCAGGTCCACCGGGCCGAACGCGGGCCGCGGGATCGCCCACCCGGTGTCACCGTTGCGCAACCAGCCGATCTGGAACAGGACATGGTCGGCGAGGAACGCCAGCGCCAGCGTGGCGAGCGCGAGGGACCGTCCGCCGAGCCGGAGCGCGGGCAGCGCCACCAGCGCTCCGAGCACCGCGGCCACACACGTTCCGACCAGCGCCGCCCCGAGGAACGGCCAGCCGTGGCTCATCAGCAGCCCCGCCACCAGCGCCGCGCCCGTGACGAAGGTCGCCTGTGCCAGCGAGACCATCGCCCCGAGCCCGGTCACCACGGTGAACGACACGAACACCAGGGAGATCGCCAGCCCCCCGGCCAGGATGCCGCTCCAGAAGGGCGTCGTGACGGTGTAGAAGGACACGGCCAGCAGCACCGCGCCGACCGCCCACGGCCCCCAGCGCCGCGCCCACGACCGGCTCGCCAGATAGTCGACCGGCGGGGCGTCGGCCGCCGCCGTGCCCGCCGTACGCTGCCGCCTGGCCACCAGCAGCAGCCCGGCGAAGAGGATCAGGAACGGCACGGCGGTACGGAACCCGGTGATCCGCTCGGCGAACGAGGCGTACCCCGCGACCAGGTTCTGCAGCACCCCGAGCGCCAGCCCGCCCGCGAAGGCGAGCGGGATCGAGGCGAACCGCCCGAGCACCGCCGCGGTCGCCGAGACGAACAGGAAGAGCGTGTAGTCGTGCGCCGAAAGACCCAGCAGCGGCGTCGCGAGCACCCCCGCGAGCCCGGCCAGCGCCGACGACAGCATCCATGCCACCGACGACAGCCGGTCGGCGCTCATCCCGCGCAGTTCCACCAGGGACCGGTTGTCGACCGAGGCCCGCAGCCGCAGCCCCAGCGGGGTGTGCCGCATCAGCACCCACAGACCGACCGCCACCACCGCCGTGGCCACCCAGGTGATGAGCTGGTCGGAGTCGACGCCGACCCCGTCCATCAGCTGCCAGGACGTGGCCGGGCTCGGCCCGACCCCGGGGAGCCCGAACGCGTTCTCGGCGGGCCGCACCGGCGCGCCCGCGTCCTCCAGCAGCTCCACCACCCACATGCCGAGCGCGGGCAGCGCGACCAGCAGTCCGATCGTCGCCACGATCTGGGCCGTCTCGCCGACCCGCGCCAACTTGCGGAACATCAGCCGGTCAAGCCCCCAGCCGAGCGCCGGGGCGAGGACACACACCACCAGCAGTGCCGTCGGGACGGCGGGCCAGCCGAAGCCGGAACGCAGTTCGTAAAAGGTGAGCGCACACAGATAAGCCGTGGCGCCGTGAGCGAAGTTGAAAAGCCCGGACGCCGAGTACGAGAGCACCAGTCCCGTCGCCAGCAGGGCGTACAGCGCACCCGAGACCAACCCGCTCAGCACAAAGCCCAGCAGATCCGCCATGCCCGCCGCCCCTACTTGAACGGGATGGGTTCGTAGCACCTGAAGGGCGAGGACACCTCGTACGAGCCGTTCTTCAGCTGCACCAGCGCCCCACAACCGAACGCCTCCCGCTGCCCCTTGGGAAGCGCCCGGTCACCGACCATCGTGTCCGTGTCGGAGAAGCCCGCCGCCGCCTTCTGGAACGACGCGACGGTCAGTTCCTTCCCGGCGCGCTCGGCGATGGCCAGGAACAGGTCGGCGGACATATAGCCGGTCATCATGTGCATATTGAGCGGCACCTCCTTGCCCGCGGCCTTCCTGATGTCCGCCTTGAACTGCTTCATCCGGTCACTGCCGGACTCGAACGGCTCGAAGGGCAGCAGCACATGGACGCCGTCCAGTGCCTTCTTCGTCGCCTCCTTGGTGAGCAGGGCCGGGTCGTAGTCGGTCGGGTCGGTGATGACCCCCTTGAACCCAGCGCGCTTGACCGCGGTGAACAGGCCGATGTTGTACGGCGTCTGCATCACCGAGACCACCACGTCGGGCGCCTTGCCGCCGTCGCTGCGCAGGATCTCCTTGGTGTACGCGGTCCAGTCGCTCGGCAGCGAGGTCGCGGGGACGGCGGCCTTGGCGTAGGCGACCTTGAACCCGGCGGTGGCGAAGCTCTGTTGGTAGGTGCGGATGGCGAACGTACCGGCGTCGTTGTCGTTGGCGAGGATCGCCACGGACCTGCCCTTGGCGCCACCCAGGACATCGGCGAGTCCCTCGGGCCAGCTCTGGGTGATGGTGCCGCCAGGCGTCGGCACCATGCAGCCGCCGAAGCCGTAGATATAGGTGGGGCCGCAGAACTGCGGGACGGTGCCCCAGCCGAAGGTCGGCACCTTCTGTTCCTGGAGGAAGTCGGCCCCGGAGAAGGTCACCGAGCTCATCGGCGAGACCGCGAAGACCTTCTCGCGCTGGACCAGCTTGCGGGCCGCGGCGAGGTTCTTGCCCGGGTCCTGCCCGTCGTCCTCGGCGCCCGCGTAGTCGATCTTCCGGCCGTTGACCCCACCCTCGTCGTTGGCGCGCTGATAGCGGGCCTTGGCGCCGAGGTCGGTGTCCTTCTTGGAGTAGCCGCTGGCGGTGGTCATGGAGACGATGCCGCCGACCTTGATGCTGTCGTCGGTCACTCCGCGTACCGAACTGCCCTGGTCCGAACCGGATGTGGGTGTCGAGGCGGAATTGCACGCGGTGGCGAGCAGCAGTGCGGCAGCGGCGGCGGCCGTGGTGGCGATGGTGCGGATGGGTCGCAACACAGTCGGTTCCCTCCCTCGGAGTGACCGAAAGTCTGCGGTGGACCTGACGACCCGTCAATAACTGACGCATCGATAATTGATGAACCGTCAGATAGTCAGTTGGGGTAGAGGGCCTCGACCTCGACGGCGTACGCCTGCTCGATCGCCTTGCGCTTCAGCTTGAGGGACGGGGTCAGCAGTCCGTGCTCCTCGGAGAACGGCTGGGCCAGCATCCGGAAAGTGCGGATCGACTCGGCCTGCGAGACCAGGGTGTTGGCGGCGACCACGGCTCGCCTGATCTCGCTCTCCAGGTCCGGGTCGCGCACCAGCTCGGCGGGTGCCAGCTTCGGCTTGCGGCGCATGTTCAGCCAGTGGTCGACGGCCTCGGGGTCCAGGGTCAGCAGTGCCGCGATGTACGGACGGTCGTTGCCGACGACGATGCACTGCGCCACCAGCGGGTGCTCGCGCACCCGCTCCTCGAGCTGGGCGGGCGAGACGCTCTTGCCTCCGGAGGTCACCAGGATCTCCTTCTTGCGCCCGGTGATGGTCAGATAGCCGTCGCTGTCGAGCCGCCCCAGGTCGCCGGTGGCCAGCCACCCGTCACGCAGAGCGGTGTCGGTGGCCTGAGCGTCGCTGAGATAGCCCTGGAAGATATGGGCGCCGTGCAGCCAGACCTCGCCGTCCTCCGCGATGTGCACCGAGGTGCCGGGGATCGGGTGGCCCACGGTGCCGAAACGGGTCCGCCCGGGCGGGTTGGCGGTGGCGGCGGCGCTGGACTCGGTCAGTCCGTACCCCTCATAGATGGTGACTCCGGCGCCCGCGAAGAACAGCCCGAGGCGCCGGTCCATCGCCGAGCCGCCGGACATCGCGTTGCGGATTCTGCCGCCCATCGCGTCGCGCACCTTGGAATACACCATCTTGTCGAAGAGCTGGTGCTGCATCCGCAGCGCGGCCGAAGGGCCGGGACCCGTACCGAAAGCCCGGTGCTCCAGAGCCTCCGCGTACCGCACGGCGACCTCGACGGCCTTGTCGAAAGGGCCCAGCTTTCCCGCCAACTCCGCCTTGCGGCGCGCCGCGTGGAAGACCTTCTCGAAGACGTACGGCACGGCCAGGATGAACGTCGGCTGGAAGCTGCACAGATCGGGCAGCAGCGCGGCCGCGCTGAGCTCCGGCTGATGCCCGAAGACGACCCGGCTGCGGATGCCCGAGACCTGCACCATCCGTCCGAAGACATGGGCGAGCGGCAGGAACAGGAGGCTGGATGCCTCATCTCCCGGCTGGGAGTGGAAGATCGGCTCCCAGCGGCCGACCATGGTGTCGCACTCGAACATGAAGTTGGCGTGGGTGAGCACACACCCCTTGGGGCGGCCGGTGGTTCCGGAGGTGTAGATCACCGTGGCGGTCGACTCGGGCGTGACCGCACGCCGGTGCCGGTGCACCACCTCGTCGTCGATGTGCTCGCCCGCGGCGCGCAGTTCGCCCGTCGCGTCCGCGTCCAGTTGCCAGAGCCGCTTGAGGTGGGGGAGCCGGTCGACGACCGAGCCGACCGTCATCGCGTGGTCCTCGTGCTCGACCAGACAGGCGGTGACGCGCGCGTCATGCAGCATCCACCAGACCTGGTCGGCCGACGAGGTGGGGTAGACGGGGACCACCTGGGCGCCGACCGTCCACAGCGCGAAGTCAAAGAGCGTCCACTCGTAGCGCGTACGGGACATGAGGGCGACCCGGTCCCCGAACCGCACCCCCTCCGCGAGCAGCCCCTTGGCCAACGCCAGTACCTCGTCACGGAACTGTCCGGCGCTCACATCCCGCCAGCTCCCCGCGACTTTGCGACGCAGCGCGATCCGGCCTGGGTCCGACGCGGCATGGGAGAAGACGGCGTCGGCCAGTCCGCCCACCGGTGGCGCCGCCGCCAGCGGTGGGGAAGTGAACTCGTGCACTGACACTCCCTTGTGGCGCTCCGCACAGCGCCGGTGACGCTACCCCACCTGGTGCGCCCTGGGGAGAGGCGCCGTCCGCGCCCGGAATCCGGCGAAACGGTACAGGTCAGCCGTCGAAATGCGGCCACAAGGGGAGGGGCCGGGGCAGATTGCTGACTCAAGAGTAAGTTACGGTTCCGTAATCTCCACCGAATCTGTACCGCTTCTACCGCTTCTACCGCTTCCGCCGACTCTGCCGCTTCCGCTTCCGCGTAGCCGGTCCCCGCTGGCCAGGATCGCCGCCGCCAGCGCCTGGGCCGGGCCCCGCGCCCCGGACACCCCGGCGCCGTACAGCAGCACGAAGTCCACGCCGCCCAGCTCCGGAAGCAGCCCGGACCGCACCCGGGTCAGGCCCGGCGGGATCAGGCCACGGCTGTGCGCCATCACGCCGAGACCCGCGTGGGCCGCGGCCAGCAGACCGTTCAGGCTGCCGCTGGTGCAGGCGGACCACCACGGGCGGCCGTGCCGCTCCAGGACCTCCAGAGCGCGGGCGCGGGTGATGCCCGGTGGCGGGTAGGCGATCAGCGGCACCGGGCGGTCCGGGGCGAGGCGCAGGCCTTCGGCGCCGATCCAGACCAGCTCGTCATGCCAGACCACCGTCTCGCGAGCCCTCTCGATCTCCGTCCCGTACGCGCCCCGGGTGCCACGCTTGGCCAGCACCAGATCGAGCCGCCCCTCCGCCAGCCGCTCATGCAGCGTCCCGGACAGCTCGACCGACAGCTCCAGGTCCACCTCGGGGTGCTCACGGCGGAAGGAGCTGAGGATCTGCGGCAGCTGGGTGAGCACGAAGTCCTCCGACGCCCCGAAGCGCAGCCGCCCGCGCAGCCGGGTGCCCGTGAAGAACGCCTCGGCCTGCTCGTGTGCCCGCAGAATCGTCCGCGCGAAGCCGAGCATCGCCGCACCGTCCTCGGTCAGCCGCACGCTGTGGGTGTCCCGCGTGAAGAGCTGCCGCCCGGTGGTGTCCTCCAGACGGCGCACATGCTGACTGGCGGTGGACTGCCGTAGGCCGAGCCGATGGGCGGCCTGGGTGAAGCTGAGGGTCTGCGCCACCGCCAGGAACGTACGGAGCTGCGAGGGGTCGTACATCCCTCCAGGTTACTGGGGCTATCGCGATTCATGATGACAATCAGTTGCCTGTGTGGGTTTCCCGATGACCGGCGTTCGGGGGACGATGGAGGGAATGACGACCTGACATGCCCTGATGACCTGGAGCACGTGCGCCGTGAAGTGGAAGTGGCCGACCCGGCTACCCGTCGATCCGTTCATCCTGACGCTGCTCGGGACCGTGGGGATCGCCGCTCTGCTCCCCGCGCGCGGCAGCGCGGCCGAGGTCGCGAGCGGGGCGTCGACCGCCGCGATCGCCCTGCTGTTCTTCCTCTACGGCGCCCGCCTGTCGACCCGCCAAGCCGTTGACGGACTGCGCAACTGGCGGCTTCACCTGACCGTGGTCGCCTGCACCTTCGCGGTGTTCCCGCTGCTCGGTCTCGCGGCGAAGGGACTGGTGCCGTACGTCCTGACCCCCGCGCTCTACAGCGGTCTGCTCTTCCTCACCCTGGTCCCCTCCACCGTCCAGTCGTCGATCGCCTTCACCTCGGTCGCGCGCGGGAACGTGCCCGCCGCGATCTGCGCGGGATCGTTCTCCTCGCTGATCGGGATCGTGCTGACACCGCTGCTGGCCGCGGCCCTGATCGGCGGCCAGGCGGGATTCTCCGCCGACTCGCTGCTGAAGATCGTGCTCCAGCTCCTGGTGCCGTTCCTGGCCGGACAACTGCTGCGGCGCTGGATCGGCGGCTTCATCGCACGGCACAAGAAGGTGCTGGGCCTGGTCGACCGTGGCTCGATCCTGCTCGTCGTCTACACCGCGTTCAGTCAGGGCATGGTGCGGGGCATCTGGGGCCAGGTCACCCCGGCGCAGCTCGGCGCGCTGCTCGGCGTCGAGGCGGCGCTGCTCGCGGTGATGCTCGCGCTGACCTGGTACGGCGGCAAGCGGCTCGGCTTCGACCGGGGCGACCGGATCGCGATCCAGTTCGCCGGGTCCAAGAAGTCCCTGGCGGCCGGACTGCCCATGGCGAGCGTGCTGTTCGGGGCGCAGGCCTCGCTCGCCGTACTGCCGCTGATGCTCTTCCACCAGATGCAGCTGATGGTGTGCGCGGTCATCGCACGGCGCCGCGCGCGCGACCCGGAGGCCTCAGAGGACTCAGAGGCCACACAGGCTTCAGAGGACTCAGCGGTCAGTCCGCGGGACCCAGCTTCAGCCGAGCGAAACGCGGCCGGTACAGGTCCACGTTCCGAGTGATGTGGGACTGTCCGACGCGGGGTGTCGCGTCCAGCCAGTTGACGTCGTAGCTGAGCAGCACCTGCCCGTCCCGCACCGTCCCGCCAGCCGCTCCCGCTCCCGCTCCGCCGAGCGCGGGATGAGCCTGCGGGTTGTAGGCGGTCGCGTCCTTCCGCGGGGCGCTGTCGTGCGGCAGCGGCGGGGTGAAGGCCTTCGTCGGCCCGTACCACGGCCCGCTCGGCGAGCAGGCCCAGTACGAGGTGACGGTGGTCAGCCCCTCCGTACCGGCCGCCATGGTCAGCAGCACCCAGGTCGACCCGTCCCGTACGACCGTGAACGCGCTGCCCACTCCCTTCTCGCCGCCATTGCCGAGCACCGGACGTGACCTGACGTCGCGGGTGTCCCAGTCGGAGCCGTCCCAGTACTCCCACGCGCCCGGTTCGGCGAGCCTGCCGTCCGGCACCCGCGCCAGGTGAGCGGCGGATGCCGGGCGCGCGGTGGCCTGTTCGTCGCTGCCGCCGAACACATACGTATAGCCGTCCTGGTCGACCGCCGTGGTGCCATACAGCACCCGGCGCGCGGGGTCCTCGATCCCGGACTGGTCGGACACCTTCACGATGTCCTCGACCCGCAGGTCGGGCAGCGACAGCGTGGCCACCTCGGTGGCCACCGGCACCCCGTAGATCCACGGCCCGGTCCCGTTCTCACGCGTCCACAGCACCACCCGTACGACCTGCTCGTCCGCACCCGGTGAACGGGCCTCGACCTTGGCGGCGACCGGCCACCGCCACTGCCCCGCGGCGGGGTCGGGGAACATCGGCGCGGGCAGGGTCTGCTCCAGACGGCCCGCCGCCGACATCACCACGCCGGAGTTGCGCAGCAGCGGTGTGTTCACGTCCCGCCAGGAGTGCGGCTGGCCCGCGAGGTTCGGCGGCGGGTTGACCTGGCCCAGATAGGTGTCGGAGAACAACCACAACACCCGCCCGTCCGGCAGCCGCACTGAGTGGGTGCCATCGCCGCCGGTCCAGTCGTCGGTCCGGGAGGCGTCATTGCCGTACCGCGTGAACTCCCCGGTCGTCAGCTCGTCCGCCGACCAAGAGGCCACCTTGCGCGGCGCGCAGTAGGCCGCCCCCTCGCGGTCCTCGTCCGGCAGCGTGGTGAACAGCGCGGCCACGACGAGCGCCACGAGCAACGCGAGCAGCAGGACGACTCCGGAGCCCTTCCCGCTCCCTTGGTTCCTGCTTGTCTGGGCGGGCGTGGGGCGCGCGCTGTGGGTGACGGACACGGTCCGGACGTTAACTCGCGCCGATGATCTGGTCCATGGGGGTCGCCATACGGTGTCACGCGTCACAGGAGTGGCTCATGGGCCCCGCCGCTGAGCGGGCGCCCGAGAGAAGCCTCAGCAAGGCCGCTCAGCAAAGCCGCTCAGCGAAGCCGCCCAGCGAAGCTGCTTAGCCTTGGGTGGTCTCGGCCGCTCAGCCTTGGGTGGTCTCGGCCCGAAGGGCGATGCGGTGCTCGCCCGCGTAGACGTTCATCGAGGACCCGCGCAGAAAACCGACCAAGGTCAGCCCCGACTCCGCCGCGAGGTCCACGGCGAGCGAGGACGGCGCGGAGACCGCCGCGAGCACCGGAATGCCCGCCATCACGGCCTTCTGGGCGAGTTCGAAGGAGGCGCGCCCGGAGACCAGGAGCACCGCCCGCGACAGCGGCAGCCCGCCCTCCCGGAGCGCACGACCGACCAGCTTGTCGACCGCGTTGTGCCGCCCCACGTCCTCGCGTACGTCGAGCAGTTCCCCGGCAGGCGAGAACAGCGCCGCCGCGTGCAGGCCCCCGGTCCGGTCGAACACCCGCTGCGCGGCGCGCAGCCGGTCGGGCAGGCTCGCGAGCAACTCGGGCTCGAGCAGGACCGCGGGTCTGTCGGTGATCTCCCAGCGCGCTGTCGTCCGTACGGCGTCCAGGCTCGCCTTGCCGCACAGTCCGCAGGACGAGGTGGTGTAGACGTTCCGCTCCAGGGTGATGTCCGGGATCTCGACGCCGGGCGCCGTCGTCACATCCACCACGTTGTACGTGTTGGAGCCGTCCTGGGTGGCCCCCGCGCAGTACACGATCGACCGCAGCTCGTCGGCCGAGCCGAGCACCCCCTCGCTCACCAGGAACCCCGCCGCGAGCGCGAAGTCATCGCCCGGGGTGCGCATCGTGATGGCGAGCGGCTTGCCGTTCAGCCGGATTTCCAGCGGTTCCTCCGCGACCAGCGTGTCCGGGCGGGCGGAGACGGCCCCGTCCCGGATACGGATGACGCGGCGTCGCTCGGTGACGCGTCCCATGACTCGATCAGCCCCGGTTCTGTACGTGTCGGCAGCCGAAGCGGCCCTTGATGCCTTGGCGAGCCCATTGTCCTGCACAGAGAACAGCGAACGTGAGACCCGCGCCTTGTCGTCGACGCCAAGGCGCGGGGTAACTGGGGGTGGCCCACTGGGGGCTTAGGGTTGCCGTCCGTAACTCATGTCGATGATGAGAAGCCTCCAACCTCTGCACCTGAATCCTGTTGTCTTACGAGTCTTCGTACTGGCGAGTCGCTCTCCAGACTGGAGAGTCCCGTTTGTCTCCGCTGGAAGGGCCCTCGCCCATGAATGGTTCACGCATCGTCGCGGTCGGGCACTACCAGCCCGCGAAGGTCCTGACCAACGACGATCTGGCCACCATGGTCGACACCAGCGACGAGTGGATCCGTAGCCGCGTGGGCATCAGGACCCGGCATATGGCCGGGCCCGACGAGCCGGTCGACGAGCTGGCCGCGCATGCCGGGGCCAAGACGCTGGCGGCCGCCGGTCTGGCCGCCGAGGACATCGACCTGGTCATGGTCGCCACCTCCACCGCGATCGACCGCTCCCCGAACATGGCCGCCAGGGTCGCCGCCCGGCTCGGCATCCCCTCGCCCGCCGCGATGGACCTCAACGTGGTGTGCGCGGGCTTCACGCACGCGCTGGCCAGCGCCGACCACACCGTGCGGGCCGGTGCCGCGACCCGGGCACTGGTGATCGGCGCCGACAAGATGACCGAGATCGCCGACTGGAGTGACCGCAGCAGCTGCGTGCTCCTCGGCGACGGCGCCGGCGCCGCGGTGATCGAAGCGGCGGCCGAGGGTACGGAACCCGGGATCGGCCCCGTCCTGTGGGGCTCGGTGCCCAGCATGGGCCATGCCGTACGCATCGAGGGCACCCCGCCGCGGTTCGCGCAGGAGGGCCAGAGCGTCTACCGCTGGGCCACGACCCAGCTCCCCGCGCTGGCCCGGCAGACCTGCGAGAAGGCGGGGATCGCCCCCGAAGACCTCGCCGCGGTCGTACTGCACCAGGCCAATCTGCGGATCATCGAGCCGCTCGCCGCGCGGATCGGCGCCGTGAACGCGGTCGTCGCGCGCGACGTCGTCGACTCCGGCAACACCTCGGCGGCCAGCATCCCGATGGCCCTGTCCAAGCTCGTGGAGCGCGGCGAACTGCGTTCGGGCGAGCCCGCGCTGCTCTTCGGCTTCGGCGGGAACCTCAGCTACGCGGGCCAGGTCGTCCGCTGCCCCTAAGGGGCGGCACCCCTGCGGGTACGCCCGTGCGTAACCGAGCCATCACGCACCGTGCGGCTCGGATGCCGCCCGCCCCGGACCCCGTGGACCCGGCAGATATGCAGGTGAAAGGCGTCCGGAATCCTTGGTATTGTTGTCCACGTCGCCGCGGGGCCCACTCCCACGGCTGACAGACACCTAGTCCGGGTGGCGGAATGGCAGACGCGCTAGCTTGAGGTGCTAGTGCCCTTTATCGGGCGTGGGGGTTCAAGTCCCCCCTCGGACACTCGTAGCAACTTTCACTCACAAAAACCCCAGGTCACCTGGGGTTTTTTGGTTTCCGGGCCGTAGCGGGCGAAGAGTGCCTCGAGGTAGTCCTCCAGGCGCCTGGCCAGCAGAGCATCGGTCAGGTCGGTGCGGCCGAGTTCCCGCCACGGTGTGCCGACCTTCTCGGCGTACGGGGCGAAGGCCAGCGCGTCCAGCAGGCGCCAGTGGAGGTGGGCGGCGGGGTCGGCGGCCAGGGTGCCTCCGGCCGCGACGTACTGGTCGGCCAAGCGCATGCCGGTGGGGACGCCGTGCAGCAGAGCCAGGTTCGTCGAGCAGTGGGCCACGTCCAGGTCGGCCGGGCCCCAGGACGTCTCCACCCAGTCCACGACACCGCTGATCCGCAGGCCGTCGCCGTCCCCCGTGAACAGGACGTTGCCGGGATGGAAGTCCCGGTGCAGGAAACAGGCGCGGTGGTCCGGGGGATCGCGGCGGATGACGTCCACGGCCCGTCGCCACAGCTCAGGACGTCGAGTCTCCTGGGGTGGGCTTACGCGCTCGGGTGAGGTCCATGCCTGGTAGGGACGAGGCCGGTCCGTCGCGGTCACCGGGAGTTGGTGGATGCGCAGGAGCTGACGGGCCAGCAACTCGGCGCGCTGGTCCGCGCCGTCGTTCGCCAGGTGTACGGAGCCGGGGAGCAGGGTCATCAGCAGGGAAGGGTGGTCGCAGTACCGCGCCGTCGCGTCCACGGCCACCAGCGTGGCCGCGGGCACGTCCGTCGTGGCCAGCAGCCGCAGAATCGCCGCCTCGCGGTTCAGCAGCCCCTCCGCGTGGCGCACGAAGAAGGGCTTGACGAACGACCGCAGGACGAGCGAGCGTCCGCCGTCCGGCCCGCTGACGTCCAGCCGGCGCATCTGAGACGTCCAGCCACCACGCAACCGCGCCGCGTCCTCCACGCGCTCCCGTCCGGTCAGCGCCTTCTCCACCCAGGCGCGGGTCGCGCTCCAGGGCTGTTCGTCCGTGTCCGCGGGCTGTTCGTCCGTGTGCGCGGTCTCGTTCGTCGCCATGAGGCCAGGCTAGCCAGGGGCTGTTACGTGAGGGAGGCGCGGGGAGGGGGGCTGGGTCAGGGGGGTCGTGGAAGCTCGTACGCCCGGCGTGCCGTCGTGCTGCTCGCTCGTCACCTGTACGGCGCCCGCGATGAGCGCGGTGAGCGCGGCGTTGCCCGCGTTGGCCTTGCGCCAGGCGATCTGGGTGTACGTCTGGACGTCGGGCGTCCACGCGAGTGGGCAGAGTCGGCCGTCGGCCAGCTCACGCCGTACGGTGATCGCGGGCAGCAGCGCCATCCCCATACCCGTACCGACGCTCTCCTTGACCGCGTCCACCGAGTCGAGCTCGAAGACCCGAGGGCTGTCCGCGGACCCGGGCAGACCGATCGACCGCTCGAAGAGACCGTGGTACGCGGCACTGTTCTCGGCCCGCAGCAGCGGCGCGGTACGCAGGTCAGCCGCCGTGATCTCGGCCCTGCCCGCCAGGAGGTGGTCGGGACTCCCGACCAGTACCAGGGGCTCCGGGCACAGGACTTCGGTGGCCACGCCCTCCCAGTCCCGCACCGTGTCGATGAAGAACGCGCAGTCCAGCCGCCCGTCCCGGACGTCGGTGACGGCGTCATGCCGGACGGCGGAACGGAGCGACACCTGCATCTGGGGATAGCGCCGGTAGACGTACTCCACCAGAGGCATCAGACGGTACTTGGTGAGGCTCTCGACCGTGCCCACCACAAGCCGTCCGTGTGGCTGCCCGCCGGAGCGGACCGCCTGCTGGGCACGGTCGGTCAATGCGACGATCTCGCGGGCGTACGGGAAGAGTTCGCTTCCCATGGGCGTCGGCCTGACGCCGCCTGGCAGGCGTTCCAGGAGGATGGTGCCCAGGCTCTGCTCCAGGGACTTCACACGGGTGGTCACCGTGGGCTGGGACAGACCGAGTCGCGCGGCCGCTCTGGTGAAGCTCCCGATGTCCACGACAGCGGCGAAAGCGGCTAACTGCGGCACGTCCACGGCCTTGCACCTCCAGAGCCTGACCTACGTCAGTGGCGACTACCAGCATCGCCAGGCCACTAGAGCCGCACTTGGGAGCCGCCCGCGTTGTCGGCGGACAACGCGGCGAGTGCCCTACGGTCCACCTTGCCGTGCTCGGTCACCGGGAGTTCGCCGACGACACGCAGTTTCTGCGGGACCATGTAGCTGGGCAACGCCTCGACACAGAACGCCGTCAGCTCGCCCTCTGTGACCTCGACCTCGCCGCGCTCCAAGGCGACGTACGCGCCCAACTCCCGCTCGCCGTCCGGCCGTTCCAGGGTCAGCGCGGCGGCTGCCGCCACACCGGGAAACTCCAGCAGTCTGCGCTCCACTTCGCCGAGCTCGACCCGGTTCCCCCGGATCTGCACCTGCGAGTCGGTCCGGCCGCAGAAGTACAGCTCGCCCCGCGCGCCCCGGTACGCCAGATCGCCGGTACGCAGCACCCGCTGGCCGGAGCGTGGGACCAGCGGATCGGGCACCAGTGCGCGGGCGGTGGCGTCCGGGTCGTCCCAGTAGCCGGTGAACAGGGCAGGGCTGCGCAGGTAGATCTCGCCGATGACATTCGGTTCGGTGATGGCGCGGCCGTCCTCGTCGATGAGGAGCATCTCGGCGCCCGGATGCGCGAAGCCGATCGAGAGCCGGTGCGGATCGTCCGCGAGTGGCGCGGGTACGTCCGTGAAGGAGCAGGCCATCGACTCGGTGGCGCCGTAGCAGTTGACCAGCCGCGCCTCGGGCAACGCCTGGCGCAGCTGGCGCAGTTCGGGGAGCGGGAAGTCCTCCCCGCAGAACAGCACCCCGCGCAGCCCGGCCAGCTCCGCCAGCTGCTCCGGCAGGTGCCGCAGCGTGTGCCGCCAGATCGACGGCACCCCGTCGACCTGTGTCGCACCCGTGTCGCGCAGCACCCGCAGAAAGCGACGCGGCCAGCGCAGCAGGGTGCGCGGCACCGGCACCACCGCCGCGCCGCTGCCCAGCGCCAGACCGATGTCGAGCAGCGAGAAGTCGAACTGGAGTGGGGAGGTGGTAGCGACGCGGTCCTCGGGTCCGACGATGCCGTGGCTGAGCATGCCGCGGTAGAAGGAGACCACCGCGCGATGGCTCATCACCACACCCTTGGGTCGGCCGGTGGTGCCCGAGGTGAAGATGATGTACGCGGTGTCCGTGCCGGTCACTTCGCGCCTCAGCCGGGTGCGTGGGGGCGCGGGGCGTTCCACGGTCAGCCCGTGCGCGTCGAAGCGGCCCAGGGCGATTCGCTCGGGCAGGCCCGTGCGCGGCTGGTCGGATGCCCGGAGGTACAGCGCGGGTTCGGTGGTCTCGACGATCTTGCGGACCCGGTGGTCGGGTGCCTCCGGGCTGACCGGGACGAACGCGAGCCCGCGCGTCGAGCAGGCCAGGAACATCGCGATGGCCGCGGCGGAGGTGTCTGACTCCAGGATGACCCGGTCACCGATGTCGAGGCCGAGCCCTTCCAGCGTCCGCGCGAAGTCGGTGACCAGAAGCCCCAGTTGACGGTACGAGGTGGTGCGGACATCGTCGTTGCCCGCGAACTCGACCACGGCCGGACGGTCCGGCGTCGTCGTCACGGCGGCCAGCAGGAAGTCGTGCAGGAGGGAGGCGGGAGGTTCGGGGTGCGCGGGGTGCGCGGGGTGCGCTGTCGCCATGGGGCACATCCTTTCCTTCGGGCTCGGGGCGACCGCTCAGGCGGCGACGGGCTGGGACGGCTGCGCGAGTCGCGCGAGCAGCGCCGCGCGGTCGACCTTGCCGTTCGGGTTGAGCGGAAGCGCGTCCAGGGGCTCGGCGCCACGCGGCACCATGTAGGCGGGCAGCCGCTCGCGCAGCGCGCCGAGCAGTTCGTCGGCGGGCCGCGGGGTGCCGGTGTAGAAGGCCTCCAGGAAGAGCGCGTCGTCCCGGCCGGACACCGCCACCACCACGGCCTCACTGACTCCGGGCTGCTCCAGCAGGACGCTCTCGATCTCGCCCAGTTCGATGCGGTAGCCGCGGATCTTGACCTGGTGATCGAGGCGGCCCAGATGCACCAGCTGGCCGTCCTGGTACCGCACCCGGTCGCCGGTCCGGTACCAGTGCGCGTCAGTCAGCGGCCCCGATCCGTCGTACACCGTGGCCCGCCCCCCGGCCACGCCCCGCTCCTGGTCGAAGGACACGAACCGCCCGGCGTTGTTGGCCGGGTCGAGATAGCCGGGGAAACGCTGCGGGCCACGTACGCACAGCTCGCCGTCGTCGGTCAGCCCGCCGTCCTCGTCGAGTACCAGGTGTTCCAGACTCGGGTACGGGGTGCCGATCGGCACCGTCCCGTTGGTGGTCCCCGGCCAGTCCTCCGGGTCGTCGGGAAGCCGGAACTCGGTGCAGGTGATGGTCAGTTCGGTGGGCCCGTAGATGTTCTCCAGCGTGCTGTGCGGGGCCGCCTCCCGCCAGGCCCGCGCGTGGGCCACGGTCAGCGCCTCGCCGCAGAACAGGCTCCAGCGCAGCGTGGGCATGCTGCCGGGTGCCAGGGCGCGCAGCCGTAGCGCGATGGAGGCCACCGACGGCACGGAGTTCCAGTGTGTGATGCGTTGCCGGTTGACGTAACGCACGGGCGCGAGCAGGTCGTTGGGGGTGGGCACGACGAGGGTCGCGCCCGATCCCCAGGCCGCGAACAGGTCGTACACCGACGGGTCGAAGGTCAGGTCGAAGGTCTGCGACACCCGGCAGTCCGGGCCCAGCTCGTAGCGGGGAATGATGTGCTGAAGGTAGGCCGAGACATTGCGGTGCAGGACCGGCACGCCCTTGGGCCGCCCGGTGGAGCCGGAGGTGAACAGGATGTACGCGACGTCGTCGGGGCCCGCAGCGCAGTCCGGCAGCTCCGGCACCGGGCCGGTGCGCAGCGCCGCCGACGCCGCCGCGTCCCACGCCAGGACCGGAACCGGTAGCGTGGCGTCGCCCAGCGCCTTGGCGTCGGCGATCACCAGGTCGAGCCCGGCGGACTCGGCGACGACGGCATGGCGGGCCGGGGGAAAGGCCGGGTTCAGCGGTACGAGCGTCGCGCCCAGCCGCTGCACGGCCAGATAACCGGCGTAGGCGAGCGTGCTGCGGCCCGCGAGCAGGCCGACCCGGGACGGCACCCCGCCGTGCTGGGTCACCAGCGCACCGGCCAGCCGTCCGGCCATCGCCTCCAGATCCGCGTACGTCAGCTGGTCACCGGCCACCTCGAGGGCGGGCTGCCGGTCGCCGTGCGCGGCGGCCGAAGCGGCGAACCAGCCGTAGAGAGTCTCGCGGTCGTCGTTCATCGGGATCGTTCCTCCGTCACTGCCCGGGACTCCGTCGCCGCCCGGGAATCCGTTACTGCCCGGGGCTCCGTCACCAACCGGGACATGGTGTCGAGTACGTCATCGAAAGCCTTGGCCACCAGGCCGGGCCGCGGCCGTCCGCGCTGCCCGGACACGACAGCGAACCGCAGTGAACGCGGCAGCTCACCCCAACTCGCCGCGGCCTCCGCGGCGATGGACGGTGACAGCAGTCCGGCCTCGGCGAGCACGGCCAGCCGGTGCTGGTGGTGCCGGGCCGCCGCCCACACGTCGTCGGCGTTGCGGGCCAGCGCGTCCGCGTCCTGGCTCAGCCGCTCGCCGAGGAAGGAGAGCACGGCCAGCGGCTCGCTGACCCAGGTGCCGCGGCGGGGATGGGCGGCGGTCACTGGCTCGCGGACCAGCCAGCGGTACTCCATGGGGCTGGACACCGGGACGGCCTCGCCGAGCGCGAAGGTGTCACGCAGCGCGTACTCGGGAACCTGGCGGCCCACGGGAGTCAGCGCGGCGCGCAGCTCGTCATCGTCCAAGGTGCCCGCGAACGGCCGCTGTTCGCCCTGCGGGAGCAGCGCGCTGAAGTGGTCGGTCAGCCGCCACCGGCCGCCCGCCGCGCGCTCCAGGAGCACCCAGTGCGGCACGTCCACCAGCCCGAAGGCGGGTGACCAGCTCAGGTAGCGGGTGTTTCCGCAGGCCAGCACCCTCCCGTTCAGGGCGAGTTCGCGGTCGAGGGCCGCTTTGGCATACGCCCAGTTCCCGCTGCCGCGGTAACCGAGCTGCTGCCCGTCCGGGGTGCGGTCGATCCGGCCGTGATGCGAGAACGCCAGCTCGCCGCCGGGCGCGTCGGTACGGACCGACAGCCGGACGGCGTGTGCCAGCCGTACGTCCACGTCTGGGATCCACGGGCGGAGATAGCTGACCAAGTTGGTGGTGTAGCAGCTGAGTTCCGGAGCTGCGGTGAGGGTGGGTGCGCTGGGGGCGGGCGTAGTGAAGGTCGGTGTGGGTGTGGTCATGAGGGCTCCTTCCAGGCGCAGCTGAGCGGGGTACGGGACAGCGAGCGCAAGCTGCGCCATCGCAGGCCACGCCAGGTGCCCGTGTGGCGTCCTGGCGGCACGCCCACCGTCCAGGGGCCGCGGGCGAGGCCCTCCGCCTTCACGCAGGCTTCCTGCGCGGTCCAGATCCAGGCGAACTCCCGGGCGCGTTCGGGCCCCGGCAGCGCGTCGAGCACGGCCTGCCAGTCGGACCGGCCGCGCAGACAGCGCCGTACCACCGCATCGTCCAGGCGTCCGGGCGCCCGCTGTACGTCGACGCCGACGGCGGGCCCGCGCGCCGCGCAGGCCGTCACGGTGTCCCGGTCGTGGGCCACGCTGACGGCGATACCGGGGAAGCCCTCCAGGCCGGGCTTCCCGTACGCCCCGGCCCGCACCTTCGCCTCGGCCGCCTCCGGCGCCACGGCCGAGAGCAGCTCCCGCAGCACCGCGCGCCCGGCCAGAAACTCAGCCGCCCGCCACCCGGCCATACCCGCCGCTGCGACGGCGTCGTCGGGGTGGACGGGGCGGACGGGGCGGACGGCCACCGCGCCGCCGACCCGGGTGCGGGCCAGTGCCCAGACGTCGTGGGCGACCCTCAGGACAGTCACGGGGCCAGCTCGGCGAGTACGGTGTCGGCGGACCCGGCGACCGTCGACAGGACGACCTCGGTCGTACCGCCGCCGATGCTCCACAGGGCCGCCTGGGCGCGCGTCTGCTGCATACCCGACGCCGTGAAGCCCTCGGCGCCCCGGAACTGCGCGCACTCGGCGAGCACCCGCTCCAGGGTGAGGGCCGCGCTGCTCTTCAGCAGCGCGGCGGCCGTGGCATCGTGCGCGTCGACCACCCTGGGGCCCAAGTCACGCGTCATGGCGTGAAGTTGGCGTACGAGCAGCAGACAGGTGGCGTACCGCTGGCGGACGCTTTCGAGCTGCCACAGCGGACCGTCCCCGACCTGGCGCCGCTCCAGCCACCGTTTGGTGTCGGTCAGTACCCGGCGGCACAGGGCCACGCCCCACAGGGCGCCCGCGAGCCGCTCGACCGAGATATGCGCGGCGAAGGCGACCAGTCCGCGGCCTGGTCGGCCCACCAGGTGCTCGCGCGGCAGCCGTACGCCGTCGAAGCGGATATGCCCGGTGCCGGAACCGGCGAACAGCTCGGTGTCGGCGGCCTCGACCTGGACACCGGGTGCCGTGGCGGGAACCAGCACCCAGGTGAAGCTGGTGAAGTGACGGCCAGGGCGGTGCCGGGCGAGCACCAGGAACTGACCCGCGTGGGTGGCGGCGGCGATCCAGCGTTTGCCGCCGTTCAGTTCCAGGCCTTGGGGGCTGATCCGTAGCTCGGTACCCAAAGCGGTCAGATCGGAGCCCGCCGCCTCGTCGGTCGCGGCGAGCGCGGTGACCGAGGTCCCGGTCAGGGCGTCGGCCAGCGCCCGCGCGGCCGGTCCCCCCACCGGATCGAGCGTCAGCAGCGGTACGGAGGTGGCGAGCTGGATGACGACGGGCAGCAGCGCGGGAATGCCGACGCGGGCGTCCACGTCAGCCAGTAGCGCGGCGAGCCGCGCCTGGTCGACACCGGCCGCCGGGTCCCCGTCGCGGTAGACCTCGGCGATACGCCCTGTGGCCCCCAGCGCGGCCCACACCTGGCGGCCGTCCGCATCCCGGCCGAGCCGGTCCAGCGCGTCGGGGGGAGGCTCAGCGGAAGACTCGACCGACGGCTCAGCGGGCGGCTCGGTCGACGGCTGAGCGGGCGGCGCGGCGCCCGGTGGCTGCCCTGGGCGCGTAGGGAAGCGCAGTACCGCCTGCTCAGACAAGGCGCACCTCCGGATCGAGCAGGGCGAGGCGGCCGTCGGCCAGGTGCAGCCGGTCGTTGCTGTAGTTCAGGGCCGCCGAACGCAGATCGCGCAGGGCCCGCTCCAGACCGGTCGGCGAATCCTTGAGATAGCCGTGCCGCAGCCCGACCGCGTCGACCAGGTCGTTGACGGCCGCGTGACACTGCTCGGCAGCGGTGATCTTCAGCGCGTTGAGCAGCAGCTGGTTGCGGGGTGTGGACAGGTCGCCGGAGGAGGACACGACCTCCTCGGTATGACACAGCAGCGCGTGTACGGTGTCCAGCCGCTGCCGCGCCGATGACAGCCTGGTGAGTAGTAGCTCGGATGACAGGTCGAAGCGCTTACGCCCCGCCGGGCTGCGCAGCAGGCCCAGCACCCTGGACAGGGCCCCGCTCGCCGTACCCAGCCAGCACGCCGACCAGCCCAGGTGCGCGAGTGGCCCGAACACCTCGGTGGCGATACGGGAGAACTTGCCGTGCTCGCCCACCACTTGGTGCCCGGGCACCTTCCCTTCCAGCTGGAGCGCGATGCTGTGGCTGGCCCGCATCCCCATGGGCTGCCAGTCGCCGCTGCCGGTGATGCGCAGTTGGTCACGCCGGGCGTAGACCAGGGACACCTGGGTGGGCGAGGTGGCCCCCGGGCTGCGCAGGGTGATGAGGAAGCCGTCGGCGTACGCCCCGCCGGTCACGATCGGCGCGAACCGGTCGATGGCCAGCAGTCCCTGGTCGGAGTCGGAGTCCGACGTCAACTCCGACTCGGCACTGAGGAGATGGCCGCCCTTGCCCGCCTCGGTGGTCACCGACGCGAGGTAGACCCGGCCCGCGGCGAGGTCGGGTAGCAGCTCCTCGCGTAGGTCAGGGGAGCCGTGCTTGACCACGGCGGCCGCCTGCTGGCAGTGCATTGCGAAGATCATCGCCGCCGACATGTCCGCGCGGCCGATCCGCAGGGACGCGTCCAGCAGATCGCCGAGTGAGCCGCCGAGTCCGCCGTACTCGACGGGCACCAGCAGCCCGAGCAGCCCGCTCTCGCGCATCGCGTCGAGCGCCTGTACGGGGAACTCCGCTTCCTGGTCGGTACGTTCGGCGTGCTCGGCGGCGACGTCGGCGACCAGCCGCGCGCGGTCGGCCAGGCTCCTGGGCGTGGCGGCGGCATCGGTAGCCCCCGAGCGGGCGGCGGCGGCGGGGGCGGCCGGGGCGCTCATGCCGCTGCCACCGCCCCCGCGGATCCGCCGTCGGCCTCGGCCTTACGGGCGGCCTGCACCGCGGACCAGAGACTTCCCGCCGTGGCGAACGTCGTGTCATTGAGGTCCTCGTCCGGCAACGGGACGCCGAACGTGTCCTCGATGGCGAAGAGCAGGTCGATGGAGTGCATGGAGTCCAGCCCGAGCTCTGACAGGGTGGACTCAGGGGTGAGTTCCTGGCCGTCGAGGAAGGGCAGGAAGCCGGAGAGCAGTTCGACGAAACGCGGTTCCATGGCGGTGACTCCTTAGCGCGGGACGGCCCGCGGCTGGGACGATGTGGTGATCAGCAGACACAGGGCGTCGATCTGGTGGAGGTTCTCCGGGAGCAGGTCCTCCGGGTCGAACTCGATGCCGAGCCGCAGCTCCAGGCTGTCGACGATGTCCACCACCTTGAACGAGTCGAAGCCGGGCAGCTCGGACAGCTCGGTCCCGGCCAGTACGGTGGCGGGGTCGGCGCCGAGTACCGACGCCACGACCTCCGCCACCGACTCGCGCAGCGGGTCGTCGCCCGCGCCGCCGAACACCTGGCGGTCGGCCTTCAGCACGGCGGCCACGTCATCGAACAGCCTCTTCGGCTCGGGTCGCCCGCGCTGCACCCGGCGCTGCGTCAGGAAGGTCTGCTCGGCCAACCGGTCCAGCTGCCCCAGATGTTCGGACACCTCCGGTGGCGCGGGGCTGCCGGACCGCTGGGCCAGGAAGGCCGCGTGCAGCCTGCGTGAGCGCGCCAGGAACCAGGTCTCCATGGTGAGTTGGTCCAGCGCCGCCTGCCGGTCGGGGTGCTCGGCGTACGCGGCCACAAAGGGCTCGTACGGGTCGTGCTCGGCGCTGGGCAGCACCCGCGGGGCCTCGGCCAGTGGCGTCAGGGACACGACCAGCGAGGCGCTCGGCAGCTCGTCCCAGCCGTACTCCCACCGCCCCGGCCTGGCCAGGCCCCAGGGGGTGTGGTTGTGGTACGCGTCCACGACCGCGGCTCGCCCGTTGGCGCCCGGCTCCACCAGCCACCCGTGGTCAATGTGCCGCTGCCGGTGATACGGCAGCCACGGCATGTCGTACCCGTCGGCGATGACGTACAACGGGCCGTGCCGCTCGGCGAGTTCGCACAGCCGCCCGGCGGGCACGTCCTGCCAGCGGCCGGACTCCACGAGACCCAGCCGCCCGGCCTCCCCGAGTACGTCATCAACAGGCGGCCCCACGGTCGGCAGACCGCGCGACGCGCCGGAGACCGCGGGGCGAAAGCGCAGCGCGGCACCGAGCGCCAGATGGGTGTCCGGGCCGTGGTGGTGGTCGGCCAGCACCGACAGGCTGGTCTGAAAGCAGTTGAGAAGCTCGGCCCGCACGGTGGTCAGCGCGGAAGCGGACCCAGCCTCGGGTGCGGTCGCCGTGGATGTAGGCGTAGGCGTAGATGTAGACGCGGTCGTGCTCGTGGTCGTCATGCGGGCCCTCCTGCCACGGCGGCGGGCACCCGGTCGCCGTACACCGGGGACAGCCCGGCGACGGCCGACAGCAGGGCCTCCTCGACCGGTGCCTCGTCGCCCAGCTCCCCGTTGAGTAGCTGCTCGTAGGCGCCGAGGTCGAGGTAGCCGTGTCCGCTGACGCAGACCAGCACCCCGCGCCCGGCGCGCATCCCGTCCGCGCCCGTGGTGGCGAGGCGGGCCGCCGCCGCCAGTGCGTGCCCGGACTCGGGCGCGGGCAGCACCTGTTCATGCAGCGTCAGCAGCCGCCCGGCGTCCAGGGACTCCGGCTGCCCGACCGCGATGGCGGCCACGTCCCCCGTGTGCCGCAGCGCGGAGACGACCTTCGCCGCGCCATGGAAGCGCAGCCCCGCCGAGTGCGCGTCCGGGATCGGGTAGTCGCTGCCGATGGTGTACATGGCCTCCATCGGGCCGGTGCCGGTGGCGTCGGTCTTGTCGTAGGCGTACACCCCGCGGGTGAGCTTGGGCGCGGTGCTCGACTCGGCCGCGACCAGCAGCGGCGGGGTGGAGCCCTCGGCCGCGGCCGCCGCGTGGAACGGCAGCGCGATCCCACCGAAGTTGGAACCGGCGCCCACGCACCCGACCACCGCGTCCACCTGGGTGTCCAGCTCGGTCAGTTGCGCCTGGGCCTCCAGGCCGATCACCGACTGGTGCAGGATGCTGTACGTCTCGCCGCTGCCGATGCAGAAGGCCACACCGTCGTGGTTCCGCGCGTACTCGACGGCCTCGCCGATCGCCAGCGACAGACTGTTCCCGAGCGGGGTGGAGCGTTGCCCGGACACCTCCGTCAGCCCGCTGGGGCTGGAGTGCACCTCGGCGCCCAGCATCCGCATCAGGACGCCCCGGTACGGCTTGCGGCGCAGACTCGACTCGACCATGAACACCCGGCAGCGCAGCCCGAACAAGGCGCAGGCCGCGGCCATCGCGGTGCCCCACTGGCCCGCTCCGGTGCCGGTGACCAACTCCCGTACCCCGGCCCGCTTGTAGTAGTACGCCTGGGCCAGTGCCGTGTTGAGCTTGTGGCTGCCGGAGATGTTGCCGCCCTCATACTTCATATAGATCGGCACGCGCGCGTCGATGGCCCGCTCGAAGCCTGTCGCCCGCCAGAGCGGGGTGGGCCGGAAGTGCCGGTAGGCGGCGATGACCTCGTCCGGGATCGTCCAGTACTCGCGCGGCAGCACGCTCTGCCGGACCAGCTCCATCGGCAGGTTCACGCCCACGCCGGACCCGCCGCTGCCCGGAGGCGTGCGGTCCGGCGGCAGCGGCTCGGACAGGTAGGGCAGGACGCTGCGCCAGGCCGTGGGCAGGGTCGCGGTCATCGGGACGCCTCCGCACCCTGCAGAACGACATCCACGAGATCGCCGACGACCTTGAACGTACGCCCGACGAACAGGTCGTCCGGCAAGGTGATGTCCAGGACGTCCTCGATCTGGACCAACATGCCCACGAACCCGAGCGAGTTGACCCGCAGCAGTTCGCCGACCAGCGGCTCGGTCTCAGTGATGGTCGCGGGGTCGACGGAGAGCCGGGACTCGGCGATGACGACCCGCTTCACGGCGTCGGCCACCGCGACCCGGTCGAACTGTTCCACAGCGGTCATGACGTGCCTCTCAGCTTCGGGTGCGAACGTGATGGTGTTTAGCCGCGCAGTTGCCCGTTGCCCTCGACGACCCAGGTGCGGGTCAGCAGAGAGCCGAGCGTGACCGGTCCGCGGACATGCAGTCGGCCGGTGGCGATGGCGAGTTCGGCGCCGATGCCCAGCTTGGGTCCGTCGTGCAGCCGCAGCGAGCCGTTGACGACCACGGTCGCGGCGTCCACCCGACGGGCGAACTCCTCGGCCACCGCAGCGTCCTGGGCGATCACGCCCTCGGTGTGGGTGGACCCGTAGCGGCGGATGTGCCCGGCCGCCTCGCTCAGGCCGTCCACCGCCAGTACGCCGATCGTGGGGTCCAGGAACTCCCGGCCCAGGTCGTGCGGTTCCAGCGCCTCGATCCGCCAGGGGCGGCCGGGGGACGCGGGCTCGGGTCCCGGTACGGCGGGATCCAGCCGTACGGTCAGCAGGGGCGGCTCTCCGTCCGGCGCGGCCGGTACTCCAGCAGCGGCCCGCCCATTCGCCGTCCGCTCCTTCGCCGTCCGCTCCGTCTGGCGGAGCAGCGCCGTCAGGTAGGCCCCGGCGATTCGTCGGTCGGCGAGTACGAGCTCCACCGAGGTGCAGCCAGCGGGTTCAGGCAGCTTGCTGTCCAGCGTGATGGTGGCCGCCAGGTCGAGGTCGGCGCTCTCGTGTACGTACAGGTGATTGACTCCGCCACCGCTGGCGATCAGCGGAATGGAACTCGCGGTGCGGCAGTACTCGATGAGCGACGGGCTGCCGCGCGGCACCAGCACGTCCACCGCGTCCGGGCGCTTCAGCAGCGCCTTCATCACTGACCGGTCGGGGTCGTCGACCACCGTCACCAGATCGCGCGGCAGACCGGCCGCCGCCAGCGCGGACTGGACGGCCTCCGCCAGCGCGGCATCGGTGGCGCCGCACTCCTTGCCGCCGCGCAGCAGTACGGAGTTGCCCACCACGACGGGCAGCAGCGCACCGTCCACGGTCACGGTCGGCCGGGCCTCGTACACCATCAGCAGGACGCCGAGGGGCTTGGGGATCTGCCGTAGCGTGCCCCAGTCGCCCGCCGGGATGCGGGGGCCGCTCGCGCTCACCGTGGCGAGTTCGGCGCTGACCTGCTCGGTCAGCCGCACCATGGAGCGGAGGTGTGCGTCGGTCACCCGGAGCCGGTTGACCAGAGTCGGTGGCAGGCCGCGCCGCTCGGCCCGCTCGATGTCCCGGGCGTTGGCCGAGCGGACAGCGGGCCAGGCGGTGGTGAGGGAGCGGGCCAGTTCGTGGCAGTAGCGCGCGTACGCCGGGTCGCCGATCGGCGGCGTCAGCGTGAGGGCCGTACGGGACCGGGCGAGCAGGAGTTCGGTCCTGTCGGTCGCGGAAAGAGCGGGAGTCACAAGGCTCATCGGTGTCCTCACCACATGAACTGCCCACCGTCAACGATCAGCTTCTGCCCGTTCAGGTAGGACCCACCGGGTCCGACCATGAACTCCAGGGCATCGGCGATGTCTTCGGTGGTGCCCATGCGTCGCTGCGGGATCTCGTCCAGGGTCTGCGCCATTCGCGCGGGGTCGTCCAGGCGCCAGCGAGTACGGAGCTCCTCGGTGTCGATCATGCCGGGGATCAGGCAGTTCACCCGGAGCGCCGGGGCGAGTTCCAGCGCCAGGCACTTGGTGAGCTGGAGCAGACCGGCCTTGCTCGCACAGTAGTTGGCGCCGTCGACGCGGGGGCGCATCCCGGTGGTGGCGCCGATGTTCACCACGCTGCCGCCGCCCGCCTCGATCATCGCCGGGGCAAGCGCCCGGGTGAGCCAGAAGGGGCCGGAGAGGTTGGTGTCCAGGACCCGTCGCCAGTCCTGGTCGGTCAGTTCGAGAAACGGCCGGTCGATGTTGATCCCGGCGTTGTTCACCAGTACGGCGGGCGTGCCGTGTTCACCGAGTACGCGCTCGGCGGCCCGCGCGACCTCCGCCGCGTCGGACAGGTCGACGCGCAGGGCGGTGAGTCGGCCCGGGTGCTCCGCCTCGGCCTTCTCGGCGGCCTCCTGGTCAGACCAGTAGAAGGCGACCACCCGGTGCCCCAGGTGGATCAGGCGGTGGCTCAGCGCCAGGCCGATGCCCCGGGTACCGCCGGTGACCACGGCAAGGGGGTCGGTCATCAGGACTCCTCGGATGCGGAGGGGGATGCGGAAGGGGACGCGGACGGGGACGCGGAGGCGTGGGGAGCGGTGTCCCGCAGGAACCGCGTGAGATGTCCCAGGACGGCCGTCAGGTGCGGCGGGGTGAGGACGTCGAAGTGGCCGCACGGCAGCGGACTGACCGTCAGATCAGTGGCCAGCGACCGCCATCGGGCCAGGTGAGCGTCGTTGTCCTCGTTGGCGCACGGCATGAGCAGCGTCGGTCCGTCGTATCGCTGGCACACCTCATGCGCCTGGATCGCGATGATGTGCGCGTCCGTCGTACGCGCCACCCGCTCGGTGTCGCTCTCGCTCAGCGCGAGCCCGGACGACGCCACGACCAGCTCACGCAGCGCGTCGGCCTCCTGAGGTCCCACCGCGACCCGTACCGCCGGGCTGTCGATCATCACTACCCGGGGCCGGTACCCACGCGCGCCCAGCGCGGCCGCCAGCTCCCAGGCCAGTACGCCACCCAGCGACCAGCCGAAGAGCAGATCAGGCGGCTCCTCAAGCCCGTCGAGCAGCTTCAGATAGCGCTGGACCATCTCGGGTACGGAGTCATCGGGCCGCTCGCCCGGCAGCAGCCCACCGGCCCGCAGCGCTGACACCGGTCCGACGCGGCTGAGCTGCCGCGCCACGGGGAAGTACGGGCCGATCCCGCCGCCCGCGGGATGCAGCAGAAGGCTGTGTACCGGGCCTCTGTTCACGGCCAGCGGGATGAGCAGCTGCTGCTGGTGTGGGCTGCTGCCCCGGGCGGCCTGGGTGCCCTGGGTGCCCTGGGTGTCCTGCGGGCTCCCTGCGGCTTGGGCGCCCTGGGTGACCTGCGGGGAGACCGTCATGAGGAGGCCTCCGCCCCGTGCAGCAGCCCGGCCAGCGCACGGATGGTGGGCGCCCGGAAGAAGTCCAGCACCGCGACCCGTACCCCTCGGCGCTGTTCGATCTGCGACAGCGCGGTCAGTACGTTCAGCGAGTGCGCCCCGCACTCCAGCAGCGAGCGGTCGACCGCCAGGTCAGTACGGCCAAGGACCTCGGACCACAGCTGGAGCAGCCAGGACTCCAGCTCGTCGGCCGGAGCGGCCTCCGGCCCCCGATGTCCGCCGTGCTCCGCGCGCGCGATCAGCTCGTCGGCCGTCCCCAGCAGCGCGGGCCGGTCGAACTTGCCGTTGCCGGTGGTCGGCATGGCGTCCACCACCAGTACCCGGGCGGGCACCATGTAGCCGGGCAGCTGATCGCCGAGCAGCCGGTCCACCTCCTGGGCGAGCGAGCCCGTGGCGTCGGTGTGCGGCAGCAGGAAGAGCAGCAGGTGACGGTCGGCGCCGTCGCCCCGCGCCGCCGCGACGGCCTCCCGTACGCCGGGGTGGCCCAGCGCCGCGCTCTCGATCTCACCGAGCTCGACCCGGAAGCCGCGGATCTTCACCTGGTGGTCGTCACGGCCCAGGAAGACCAGCACCCCGGACTCGTCCCAGAGCACCTGGTCGCCGGTGCGATAGCGGCGCGCTCCGGCTTCCCCGTACGGGTCGGGCACGAACCGCTCGTCGGTGCGCTCCCGGTCGTTCACGTACCCCGACGCGGGGCAGCGCCCACCGAGCAGCAGCTCACCGGCCACGCCCAGCGGGGCCAGGTGTCCGGTGTGGTCCACGACCTGGGCGGTGACCCCGCTGACCGGACGGCCGATCGGCACATGCGCGGGCCAGCTGGGATCGGCTGCCGACAGCCGCTGGGTGGTGACGGCGTGGGTCTCCGTCGGGCCGTACAGGTTGATGAGCTGGATGTGTGGGTGCCGGGTGAAGAAGTCCTCGATGGCCTGGTCGACCACCAGTTGCTCGCCCGATACGCAGATATGGGTGACGCGGTCGAGTGTGACGCCGTCGGCGGCCCGGACGAACGGCCGCAGCGCCGCCACGGGCAGGTAGACATGGGTGACCTCGGCCTCGACCACCCGCCGTACGACAGCGGGCAGATCGCGGCGGTCGGCGGGCGCGCGGGAGACCACCGTGCCGCCTGACAGCAGCGTCGGCAGGATCTCCTGGAAGGACACGTCGAAGCCCAGCGGCGCGTACTGCAGAAAGCGGGTTCCGGAGTCCATGGCGAACGCGTCGAGCTGCCATGCGGCGAGGTTGAGGAGCGGCCCGTTGCCCATGGCCACGCCCTTGGGCTTCCCAGTGGAGCCGGACGTGAACATCACATAGCCGCCCGACCCACCCTGGCGGTCGGACTCCCAGCCCTCGGAGCCGAAGTGGGGGTGGGGGTGGGGGTGGGAGCCGGTGGTGGCTTGGGCGAGTTCCCGCGGAGCGACCACGACGGCACCCGGCACCGAGCCCTCGCCCACTACCAGCGAGCAGTCCGCCTTGTCGACCATGTACGCCAGCCGGTCCGGCGGAAGTGTCAGATCCAGCGGCAGGAAGGCCGCGCCGAGCCGCAGTACGGCGAGGATGGCCACCACGGTGTCGGTGAGGTTGGCGGTGGTCAGGCCGACTGTGTGGCCCTGGCTCTGGCCCTGACCCGGTGTCACCCCGCGCTCGCGCAGGCCCTCGGCGCTGGCGCGGACCGCGGCGTCCAGTTCCGCGTAGGTCAGCTTGCGGCCGGGCTCTTCCACGGCGATACGGTCCGCGTGGTCCAGGACGGTTCGCTGGAACCAGGCGTCCAGGTCATCCGCCGGTGGGGCGCAACCGTAGCCGTCCGTGGCACCGATCAGCTCAAGGGAGGCGTCCGAGAACAGAGCGCGCAGCGGTGTGGTGGCGTCGGTGGCGGCTCGGTCGATCGCTTCGGACAGCGATACGAGGAGCCCCTCGGCCACCGTGTCGGGGATCAGATCCGGGTCGTGATCAAGCTCGATCAGCCAGCCGTCGGCGGTGGGCGTCACTCCCAGCCACAGGTCGAACTTCGCGACACCCGTGGCGGGTTCGTGCACTGACCGCACCGCGTGGGGCTGCTCGACGACCGTCGAGTCCTGCATCGCGAGCATGGTGGAGAACAGGGGGTTGCGGTTGCTGGAGCGGTCCGGGGCCGCGTGCCGCACGATCTGGCTGAACGGTACGGCCGCGTTCCGCTTCACCGAACGGACCTCCGGGGCCACCACATCCGCCACGTACTGGGCGAACGGCGTGTCCCAGTTGGTCTCCAGCACCAGGGGCAGCGTGTTGACGAAGAAGCCACACAGGCTGTACGAGCCGACGGTGCGCCGCGAAAGCAGGGGGCTGCCGATGGTCACGGCCGCATGGCCCGAATGGCGGGCCAGCACCGCCCCGTACACGGCGCAGAAGAACACGAAAGGGGTGATCGACAGCTGGCCGCACGCCTGGTCCACGGCCGCCGACCGCCCGGCGCCCAGGCGCAGCACACGCCTGCGGCCGGCGAACGCGGTCTCGACCGGACGGCCTGGGCGAGGGTGGATCACGGTGGCCGGAGTGTCCCGCAGCCGCTTGCCGAGTTCCGCCGCCGCGGTGGCCACCGCGGGGTCGGCGGCTGCGTCGTGCTGGGCCTGAAGCTCGCGCAGCAGCGCCCGTTCCCGGGCCGGTCGCAGCGCCGCCGGGTCCAACTCCCCGCGCAGGGCGGCGTTCAGGTCCTGGAGCAGCGGCCGCAGGGAGTAGCCGTCGAACACGGTGTGGTGCACGGTCAGGACGAGGGTCGAGCGGTCGCCGGATTCGGTGCGCAGGAGAGCGAAGCGCACCAGGGGCGGCCGGGTGAAGTCGAAGGCGACCGCGGACAGTTCATCGATGACCTGCCGCAGCTGTCGCTCGAACGCGCTCGTCGTGTCCGTTTCCCCGAGGGCCTGCGCGGGGGACTGCGCGGGGTCCCCGACGACGCGCTCGGTCAGCGGCAGCTGCTCGGGTGTGGGCGGGGGAGCGAGGGTGGCGTGCGGCTGGGGAGCCGCCCACAGGGCCATCCGCAGCGCGGGCTGCACCGTGAGCACCTGCGTGAGTGCCGCACGCACCTCGCTCGCCTGGTAGGCCGGATCCAACTCGGCGACCGCCACGATGTTGTAGAGATGCTGTGCCGTGACCGTGCGCTGCACCAGCAGCAGGCCGATCTGCGACTCGGTCAGCGGCGCGGTCCACGCGGTCACCGGGCGCTCCCGGGTGCGACCAGCCTGCCCAGCCAGTCCTGGAGCTGTCCCACCGTACGCAGATCGGCCAGCTCGCCAGCGTCGATCTCCTGGTCGGCGTCGGGCAGGACATCCGCCACGATCCGAATGATCGACAAGGAATCCAAACCGATTTCGGCCAGATCGGATGCGGAGGTGAACGGCATGCGAACGAACTCGGCGATGGCGGAGTTCACTGCGTCCCCGATATCTTGCGCTGCCTGGCTCATCGAATGGGCTCCCTGAGAAGCGATCGGCGATCTCACGCGGACTTCTGCGTATATCGACGGTACTCACGGCGACTTGGTCACCGTCAAGGGAGATCCGTGGGGCAGCGATAGGGAACGCGCATAAGGCCATTCCGAGAATGCGCAGCCGAGTCATCAGCACCCTTTATCGGCCGATAGCCAGTCGCTCAGGAATGGTTGCCTGAATCCTCTGGTGCGCGGACGATGCGAGGAACGTCGTCGGCCCGTCAGTGGTGAGGGACAGTGAATCGAGCATCGATCGAGGTTCTCAGCGCGCCAGGGCAGGAAGCGCTCTGGTGGACGCAGCAACGGGCGGCTCGCCAGGACGTGTACCACCTGACGTGGCGGATCCGGGTGACGGCACCGCTCGACGCCGAACTCCTCGGCCGCGCCTGGCAGCTCGTGGTCGACCGGCACGAAGCGCTGCGGACCGGCTTCGCGCGCCGCGACGGCGCGCTCGTCCAAGTCATACACGGCGCGGCCGAGACCGAGCTGGAGCGGCTGGGCTGGCGGGCACCGGGCGACGACGCGCCGCCCCGTGCATCAGACGCGCTGCTCGAAGAGTTGGCCACGCAGCTGCACACCCGGCCCTTCGACCTGGAAAGCCCGCCGCTGGCCCGCGCCACCCTCGTCACCGTGGGGGAGCGGCAGGAACTCGTGATCACCGTGCACCACATGGTCCTGGACGGCTGGGCGCTGCAGCTGGTCATGTCGGACCTGGAGACCGCCTACCGTGCCCAGCTGGACGGTACGCCGCCCAACAGGGGCCGGATCTTCACCGAACCAGCCGAGCCCTACCGGCCGTTCGCCGATCGGGCCAGGCAGCCGCCTACCCCGGCCGAGCGGGAGTTCTGGACGCGGCAGCTGCGGGACACCCGACTGGCGGCCCTGCGCCCGGACCGCCCCGCGTCGGCCCGCCCGGGTGCCACGGGCGCGGTGCTCCGCCACCGCCGCCCGGCCGCCGTCGGAGCCGCCGTCGCCGAGATCGCGGCCCGCGTCGGCTGCACCCCGTTCGCGGTCCAACTCGCGGCTCTGCGCGCGGTGCTGGCGCTCGGTGGGGCAGGCGGTCGTAGCGCTGTCGGCGTGGTCGTCGCCAACCGTATGACGCCACAGGACCAGCGGTGCGTCGGGTACTGCGGCAACGTCGTGCTGCTCGCCGACACGGTGGCCTCGTCCGATACCTTCGACGAGGTGGTGGGCAGGGCGCGGGACGCTCTGTGGGAGAGCTTGCCGTTCCAGCACCTGCCCCTCTCCGACGTGGTGACGGACCTGCCCGCCACGGACCGGGCCGCGCTGGGCACCGGACCGGAGATCCTGATCACCTACCACGGGCAGATCGGCTCCGGCCTGGCGCTGGGCGGCCGTCCGGCGGAGCTGCTGCCCAGCCCCAGCACCAGCGCGCGCTGCCAGGTGCTGCTGGGGCTGTTCGAGGACGCGGACGGCGAGGGCGACGGCGTGGGCGGGGGTGGAGATGGTTCCGGTGCCGCGACGATCGAGGTCGAATACGACACCGGACGCCTCGACGAGGCCACGGTCCGGGGCCTGCTGACCGACCTGGACCGGCTGCTGATCGACTCGGCACGCGCGGGCGGCCCGCTCTCTGCGGTCACCACCGGGACGCGGGCCGAGACCATCGAGCCTGGCCCACGGTCGCCGGTGCCAGCGCCGACGTCGGCGCAGGTGTCGGAGCCCCCGGCCGACGCGTCACAGGAGGGCGTGGACCAGCAACTCCTGGACATCTGGGGGCGGGTGCTGGGTGTCCCCGTACAGCCGGACGACGACTTCTTCGCGCTGGACGGCCACTCGCTTCAGGTACTGGAGCTGATCGCCTCGGTGGAGGAGGCCACCGGGCAGCAGGTGGACGTGGCCGACTGGCTCGACCAGCCGACGCCCCGGCGGATGGCGGAACTCACCGGCCACGCCCCGCAACTCCCCGACGCGACACCCGCGCACCCCGCCTCCCCTGTGCACCCTGCCTCCTCTGCGCACCCCGCCTCCGTACCCCCTCCCGAACGGTCAGACGGCCTTCGGGTGTTGTCGCCAGGTGAACCCGGGGGCCCACATCTGCACCTGGTCCATGGCGCGGGCGTCGGCCGACTCCCGTACCGTGAAGTGGCCGACGGGCTGCCGTCCGCCTGGCGGGTCACGGTCAGTGAGGACGATGGCGGCAGCGACGGGACCCTGGCCGGGATGGCCGAGCGGTATCTCGACTCGCTGCTGGCCGAGGGCCAACTCCCCGACGTGCTCGGCGGCTGGTCCATGGGCGGACTGCTGGCGCACGCGATGGCCGAGCGGGTCCAGCGGGCCGGGCACCGCGTACCGCCCCTGCTCATCCTGGATGCCCCGCCACCCGACCACGTCTACGACCTGCAAGCCGCCGACTTCGGGTTCTTCATGGACTGTGTGCTGCGCGGCGCGGGCGCCGCGCACACCCGGCCGGACGAACTCAGCCCCACCGACCACCACTCCACTCGCCACTCCACTCACCACTCCACCGAACTCGGCATCGCCGCACTCACCGCCCTGTTGCGCCGGGCGGGCCTGGACACCCGGCCCGACGCACTGCGCGAGCGGTTCGCCCTGCACCACCGCCACCAGGTCGCGATGGCCGCATACCAGGGAGTGTGCGCCGTGGACGCCGCCGTGCTGCTGGTCGCCGCCGACCTGGATGACGGCGGGGTACGCCAGTGGGAGCGCTGGAGCAGCCGCGAGCTGTCCACCGTGCGGGTGCCCACCGACCACTACGGCCTGCTGCGCGGGGACCACGCCCGTAGGGTGGCAGGTCTCGCCACCGGACTGCTGGCGCCCGCCGCCAAGCCGTAGCCGCCCGCCGCCAAGTGAGAGCCGCTCGGCGGTCCAGTGAGACTCAAGTGCGGGTTGTTACGTTTTGTCACGTTGCTCGCCGAGGGCACGAGGCACCGAGGAGGTCGTCGCATGGAGAGCGCTGACGTCGATGGCGCCGCCATGACCCCACCCGCCACCATGACCCCGCCCGCCGAGGCACCGCCAAGTCCCCAGCCGCCAGCGGCGGGCAGCCGCAACACCCTGGTCCTGGTGGTCTTCACCGCCGTCACCAACCTCGCCGACGGGGTCACCAAGGTGGCCCTGCCGCTGCTGGCCACCCAGCTCACGGACTCACCGGCGAAGGTGTCCGGGGTGGCGCTCACCCTCACGCTGCCCTGGCTGCTCGCCGCCCTGCACGTCGGCGTTCTCGTCGACCGCTACGACCGGCGTCGGCTGCTCTGGGTCGCCAACACGGTCCGTATCGCCGCCATCGCGGCGCTGCTCGTCGCCGCGCTCGGCGACGGGATGAGCCTGGCGGTGTTGTACGTAGGGGGCACGGCACTCGGCGTGGCCGAGGTCATCGCGCTCACCTCGGCGGCCGCCATGGTCCCCATGGCTGTACCGCCCGAGGGCCGCGACCGTGCCAACGCCTGGCTGGCGGGCGCCGAGACCGCCTGCAACGAGTTCTGTGGCCCGTTCGTGGGCGGCCTGCTGGTCGCGGCGGGTACCAGTGTGGCGCTCGGCGCGACCGGCGTGGCGTACGTCGCCGCCATGGGCATCCTGGTCCTGCTGGTCGGCCGGTTCACCCCGCTGAGCGGCACCGGACAGCCCGTCGGCACGGTCAACCAGCGGATCGCCGAGGGCCTGCGCTTCCTGTGGCGGCACCGGCTGCTGCGCCTGATGGCCCTCTCGGTGGGTGTCCTCGCCTCCTGCTGGGGCGCCTGGCTGGCCCTGATGCCGCTGATGGCCACCAAGACGATGGGCCTGGACGCCCGTCAGTACGGCGTCCTGCTCAGCGCGCTCGGCGCGGGCGGGCTGATCGGCGCGCTCACCGTGGGCCCCGTCAACCGGCTGCTCGGACGCCGGTGGTCGATGTTCGCCGACCTGCTCGGCACCGCGGCCATGGTCGCGGCACCGGTGGTCACCACGCGGTTGTGGGTGGTGGCGGCCGGGGCGTTCCTGGGCGGCATGGGCGGCATCCTGTGGACCGTCAACTCCCGCATCATCAGCCAGCGTCTGGTGCCGACCGAAATGATGGGCCGCTACAACGCGGCGGCCCGGCTGTTCAGTTGGGGTGCGATGCCGCTGGGCGCTGGCCTGGTCGGGCTGCTCGCCGAAGTCTTCGACATGCGGACGGCGTTCGCGTGCTTCGCGGTCGCCACGCTGTTGATCATCGTGCCGTTCCTACGGACCGTCACCCCCGCGGCCCTGGCCGCGGTGCCGGTGGAGCACAAACAGAGTTCCTGAGCGGACTTTTCTACGAGACCGGAGGAAGTCACCGTGTCCCCCTTGGCCCCCGCGGCGGCCCCGATAGCCCTGGAAGCAGCGCGATTTCGCGCCTATGGTCCACGCCATATCGACGAGATAGCGCAGCGATACGGCATGTCAGGTGACATGCGGGACACGGTTCGGCTGATCTCCGAAGTGCTCCCTTTCCGTGTCAATGAATACGTTCTCGATCAACTGGTCGACTGGGCGGCCATTCCGGAAGACCCCATATTCCGGATGGTGTTCCCACAGCGGGGAATGCTGCCGGAAGACGACATAGGCCGCCTCGCGAAATTAGTGGACGACCCGTCCGCCAAGCGTGAACTGCGCGCCGAGGTACGGCGCATCCGCGCCGGGCTCAATCCGCACCCCTCAGGACAGAAGCAGCTCAACGTCCCCACCGTCGAGGGCACCGAGATACCCGGACTCCAGCACAAGTACCGCGAGACCGTGCTGTACTTCCCCGGCCAGGGCCAGACCTGCCACTCCTACTGCACCTACTGCTTCCGCTGGGCCCAGTTCGTCGGGGACGCCGACCTGCGCTTCGCCAGCCCCACCCCCGACCCGCTCATCGGCTACCTTGGTGAACATCCCGAGGTCAGCGACGTACTGGTGACCGGCGGCGACCCGATGGTGATGACCACGGAGCGGCTGCGCCGCCACCTGGAACCGCTCCTGGAGATCGAGACCGTACGGACCATCCGGATCGGTACCAAGTCCGTCGCCTACTGGCCGCACCGTTTCGTCAGCGACCCGGACGCCGACGACACACTGCGGCTCTTCGAGCAGATCGTGGCGTCGGGCCGCAATATCGCGGTGATGGCGCACTTCAGCCATCCACGCGAACTGGGGACCGACGTCGCCCGCCGCGCCCTGGCCCGTATCCGCGGCACCGGCGCACTCGTCTACTGCCAGGCGCCCCTGGTCGCGCACGTCAACGACGACGCCCGCACCTGGAGCGAGCTGTGGCGGGCCGAACTGGCCGCGGGAGCCGTCCCGTACTACCTGTTCGTGGAACGCGACACCGGTCCCTACGAATACTTCAAGGTGCCGCTGGCCAAGGCGTCGGCGATCTACCGGTCCGCCTACCGGACGCTGCCGGGACTGGCCCGCACGGTACGCGGTCCGGTCATGTCGGCCACACCCGGCAAGGTCGTCGTGGACGGGGTGACCGAGACCGCCCAGGGGCGCTTCTTCGAGCTGCGGCTGCTTCAGGCACGCGACCCCCAGCTCATCGGGCGGCCCTTCCGCGCCCACTACTCGACCACGGCCGCCTGGCTCGACGACCTCCGGCTCGCCCCGGACACGCCCGCGGACATCGTCGCGGCGGTGCGCGGACCCCAGCCGTGAACAGGCCCGCCATGACGGCCACGCCCGGCCCCCACGGCGCCGCCCCGACCCGCTGGCGGACCTCGCCCAACCTGGACCTCAACCAGCGCGTCGCCCAGCGCCAGGCCGCGGGCGACACCCTCGTCCACCTCGGGTTCGGGGAGTCACGGCTGCCCGCCTTCGGCCCGCTGGTCGAACGCCTCGTCGCGGGCGCGCGGCGCAACGCGTACGGTCCGGTCCAGGGCGCTGACACCGTACGGGCGGCGATCGCCGGATACTTCGCACGCCGCAGGCTGCCCACCGAGCCCGACCAGGTGATCGTCGCCCCCGGCAGCAAGCCGCTGCTGATGGCTCTCCAACTCGTCGTGCCAGGCGATGTGCTGCTGCCCCGGCCGTGTTGGAACACCTACGCGCCGCAGGCCCGGCTGGCGGGCAAACGCGTCTTCGGCGTGCCCATCCCCGACGCTTGCGGCGGCGTACCCGACCCGGCCGCACTGCGCCACACGCTGCGTACCGCCCGCGCCCAGGGCCATGACCCGCGCATCGTCGTCCTGACGCTGCCCGACAACCCCACCGGGACACTGGCCCCACCCGCTCTCGTACGTGAACTGGCGGCCATCGCCGAGGAAGAGGACCTGCTGCTCGTCTCCGACGAGATCTACCGCGATGTGCTGCACGATCCGGCCACGCCGTTCCTGAGCCCCGCTGAAGTCGCCCCCGCGCGTACGGTCGTGACCACCGGGCTCTCCAAGTCCCTGGCCCTGGGCGGCTGGCGGATCGGCGCGGCGCGCTTCCCCGCCGGGCCGTGGGGCGACCACATCCGCACCGGGGTCGTGTCGGTCGCCAGCGAGCTGTGGTCCACGCTGGCCGGTCCGATGCAGGAGGTCGCGGAGTACGCCTTCGCCGAGCCCCCCGACATCCGCCGGCGCCTCGCCGACAGCGCCCGGCTGCACGGCGCGGTGGCCCGCGCGGTGCACCGGATCGTGGTCGACGCCGGGGCCCGCTGCCGTCCGCCGACCGGTGCCTTCTACGTCTACCCCGACCTCGAACCCCTCCGGGCCCGGCTCGCCCCGCGCGGCGTCACCGACTCGCCATCGCTGCACCGGCAGTTGTTCGAGCAGCACGGCATCGTCGTACTCGCCGGACACCACCTCGGAGACGACGAGGGCGCCCTGCGCTTCAAGGCCGCGACCAGCATGCTCTACGGCGCCACCCCGGAGCAGCAGGAGGCGTCACTCGCGGCGCCTGACCCGCTGGAACTGGCCCATGTACGTGAGGGATTGACCCGCATCGAGGAGGGCTTCCACACACTCTGCGACTAGTTGTCTAGAGGACGAATCCGGCCGGGAAGGGGTCGGACGGGTCGAGAAGGTACTGAGCGGTCCCGGTGATCCAGGCGCGACCGGTAAAGCTGGGCAGTACGGCCGGGACACCGGCGACCTCGGTGGTGCCGAGCAGCCGCCCCGTGAACTGGGTACCGATAAACGACTCGTTGACGAACTCCGTGTGCAGCGGGAGTTCGCCGCGGGCGTGCAACTGCGCCATGCGCGCGCTGGTCCCCGTACCGCACGGAGAGCGGTCGAACCAGCCGGGGTGGATCGCCATCGCGTGCCGCGAACGCCGGGCCGTTGCGCCGGGCGCGTACAGGTGCACATGGTGGCAGCCTCGGATGGACGGGTCCTCGGGGTGTACCGGCTCGCCCTCGGCGTTGATCGCGTCCATCAGGGACAGGCCAGCGGCGAGGATGTCGTCCTTGCGGTCGCGGTCGAAGGGCAGCGAGAACTGGTCGAGAGGCAGGATCGCGTAGAAGTTCCCGCCGAAGGCCAGGTCGTATGTCACCGTGCGCCCGTCGGGCAGGGTGATCTTGCGGTCCAGGGCGACCGAGAACGACGGCACGTTGGTCAGCGTGACGGACTTCGCCGCGCCATCCTCTACCGCGACCTCGGCGGTCACCGGACCCGCCGGAGTGTCCAGGCGGATCGTGGTGACCGGTTCGACGACCTCGACCATGCCGGTCTCGACGAGGACGGTCGCGACGCCGATCGTGCCGTGGCCGCACATCGGCAGGTAGCCCGAGACCTCGATGTAGAGGACGCCGTAGTCGCAGTCGGGCCGGGTGGACGGCTGCAGGATCGCGCCGCTCATCGCGGCGTGCCCGCGCGGCTCGTTCATCAGCAACTGCTTGACGCTGTCGCGGTTCTCGCGGAACCACAGGCGGCGCTCGTTCATGGTCGCGCCCGGGATGGTGCCGATGCCGCCGGTGATGACGCGCGTGGGCATGCCCTCCGTGTGCGAGTCGACGGCGTGCAGGACGAGTGAGCTGCGCATGCGTGAGTGTCTCCTCTCAATAGCGTGTGACATGTTACTGCGGGGCGCGGTGAGAGGTAAGGGCATGGCGGCCCCCAGCGCGGGACGGGGCCGCCGCCGGAATCGAGCGCCTCTAGCCCTTGCGGTCGAGCCGTACGTTCAGCACATCGCGGATGTAGTGCTCCACGAACTCGGGGAGCCACGGATCGCGGTCCAGCGCGGCGAAGGGCTCCTTCAGGCGCGGGTCGGGCGCGTCCGTGAGCAGCACGATCCGCCAGGTGTTCAACGGCCGCTCATCGGCGCCGTCCACCCCGTGCTGGACATGGAAGAGCGGCTGGCGCGGGTCCGTGGCCAGCGGCTTCCCCTCCGCGTCCGGCAGTTCCGCCCGCCCGAGGAACGTCACCACCTGCCGCTCGTGGTTCAGCCACACCTCCTCGAGTACGCGCCCGTGGTCACCAGGCTCGTTCCACAGCCGCTGCAGCGACTGCCGTACGAACGCGTCCCCGAGCACACCGTCCGCGCGCCCGGGCGCCCACGACGCGTCACTCCCCGCCTTCACGACGTACGGGATGAACGCGCCAGGGCTGGCCGCCTTCCGTATCTCCAGGTCCCACAGCATCGCCCGCGTGAGGCGCAGGGGTTCACCGGTGGTGTAGCGCTCGGCCAGGACCTTGTTGATATCGACGGGCGTCAACTCGGCCCGGGTGAAGCGGGGATCGGCCCAGGCCCGCTCGAACTCCGACTCCGCTTCCGCGGTGAGATCCGGCATAGCTGCTCCTTCTCGTCCTGACGCTCCCCCCGGGGAGCCAGCTTGGTGCGTGCAGGCAGGCGTGCGGGCATGCGTGCGCGCAGGTCAGGATCATAGGACGAAGATCCGCCGTCAGCCCGTCGCTACCTCATCGGCGGTCGGATACGACTCCTGGGCGCCCTTCTTCGTCACGGCCGACGCGCCCACCCGCACCGCGAAGGCAGCGGCCACGGGGAGGTCTTCGCCCAGGCCGAGCCGCCAGGCCAGCGCGGCGGTGAAGGCGTCCCCCGCCCCGGTCGTATCCACCGCGTCGACCCGGGGGCTTGGCACCGATACGTACGCGTCCGCGCCGGACTCGGCGACCAGCGCGCCCGCCGCTCCCCGCGTGACCACCACCGAGCGCGGCCCGAGGGCCAGCAGCGACCGCGCCCAGTCCTCGGGCGCCGAGCCCGCCGTATCCGTACCCCGCAGCATGAACCGGGCCTCGTGCTCGTTGACCACCAACGGGTCGCAGGACGCCAGCACTTCGGCGGGCAGCGGCGCCGGAGGCGAGGGGTTCAGCACCAGCCGGGTGTCGGCGGGGAGTACCCGTACCACCTCGGCGACGGTGCTCAGCGGGACCTCCAACTGCACCGAGACCACCCGCGCGAGGCCGAACAGGCTCGTCGCGGCCCGGATGTCCTGCGGGGACAGCCGGGCGTTGGCGCCCGGTGAGACCACGATGCTGTTGTCACCCGACGGGTCCACCGTGATCAGGGCGACCCCGGTGGGCGCCCCGCCCACCAGCACCCCGACCGTGTCGACACCGGCCGCGCGCTGTGCCTCGATCAGCAACCGGCCGTGGTCGTCGTCGCCGACCCGGGCCAGCAGGGCGGTCCTGGCCCCGAGGCGGGCCGCGGCGACCGCCTGATTGGCGCCCTTGCCGCCGGGATGGACGCTCAGATCGGAGCCGAGCACGGTCTCGCCGGGGGCGGGACGGCGCTCGACACCGATCACCAGGTCGGCGTTGGCCGACCCCACGACCAGGAGGTCATAGGGGCGGTTGAGGGCCTCGTGCATGGGGGTGTCCTCGGTGTCCTTGGGCGAGTGGTCGGCGTGGCCGTGGAAAGCCTCTACTGCCCGTTTCCGTAGTGATCCATTCTCGCTCCTTTGGGTACTACCACGGGCACCCTCCGTGTTGGAAGTCTGATCTCGCGCACGACAGCGCAGGTCACCACTGGTCACCGCAGGGCACCATCAGGATCGAGGGGACACGTATGTCCGTAGGCGAAGAGACGCGTATGGAGCAGGTCGAGCAGAAGAGCCTCGGCACAGCCGCCGCGCGAAATCTGGCCACCACTTCCAAGTCCGAACCGCAGATGCAGGAGATCAGCTCACGCTGGCTGCTGCGGATGCTCCCCTGGACCCAAGTGCAGGGCGGCACCTACCGGGTGAACCGCCGGCTGAGCTACACCGTCGGAGACGGCCGGGTCACCTTCGTGAAGACGGGCTCCCAGGTGCGGGTCATCCCGGCCGAGCTCGGCGAGCTCCCGGTGCTGCGCGGTTACGAGGACGAGGAGGTGCTCGCCGAGCTCGCCGACCGCTGCGTCCAGCGGGAGTTCGCGCCCGGCGAGCTGCTGGTCTCCTTCGGCAGTCCGATGGACCAGGTCTTCCTGCTGGCGCACGGCCGGGCCGAGCAGATCAGCGAGGGCGCGTACGAGGACGAGGCGGTGCTCGACGTCCTGGCCGACGGGTCGTACTTCGGCGACGCGTGCCTGACCAACGCGGACGCCATCTGGGAGCAGACGGTACGCGCCGAGACCACCTGCACCGTCCTGCTGCTGCCCCGCGACGCCGTACAGCAGGTCGCGGAGCGCTCCGAGTCCCTGCGCAGCCAGCTGGACCGGCCCGTGCCGAACCAACGCACCAACCAGCACGGCGAGAAGGAGATCGACCTGTCGGCCGGTCATGTCGGCGAACCCGAGATCCCCGGCACGTTCGTGGACTACGACGCCGCCCCGCGCGAGTACGAACTGAGCGTCGCGCAGACCGTACTGCGTATCCACACCAGGGTCGCGGACCTCTACAACCAGCCGATGAACCAGACCGAGCAGCAGTTGCGACTCACCGTCGAGGCACTCAAGGAGCGCCAGGAGCACGAGCTGGTCAACAATCGCGAGTTCGGGCTGCTCAACAACTGCGACTACGAGCAGCGCATCCAGCCGCACGACGGCGTGCCCAGCCCGGACGACATGGACGAACTGCTCAGCCGCAGGCGCGGATCGAAGCTGTTCCTCGCGCACCCGAAGGCGATCGCCGCGTTCGGCCGCGAGTGCAACAGGCGCGGGCTCGTCCCGGAGTCGATCGACGTGGACGGCAACCGCATCCCTACCTGGCGCGGCGTCCCGATCTTCCCGTGCAACAAGATCCCGGTCAGCGACGCCCGTACAAGCTCCATCATCTGTATGCGTACCGGCGAGAAGGATCAGGGCGTCATCGGGCTGCACCAGGCCGGGATTCCCGAGGAGATCGAGCCCAGCCTGTCGGCCCGCTTCATGGGCATCAGCGAACAGGCCATCGCCTCCTACCTGGTGACGGCCTACTACTCCGCCGCCGTACTGGTGCCCGACGCCCTCGGCGTTCTGGAGAACGTCCAGGTGAGCCGGTGGCGATGAGCCAGCGCACCGAGCAGGCCCCGGCGCTGGAAGCAGCCGCGCTGCTGGAGGAGACCCGGCACATAGTCGACCCCGAACTCCGGGCGGCCGTCGACTCGTTGCCCACGGCGATGCGCCGAATGGTGCGGTATCACTTCGGCTGGGAGGACGCCGACGGCTTACCCGCGTCCGGCGCGTCCGGCAAGGCGGTCCGCCCCGCGATGGTCCTGGCCACGGCCGGGGCCCTGCGCGGGGCACCCGCCAGAGCCGTACGGGCGGCGGCGGCCGTGGAGCTCGTCCACAACTTCACGCTGCTGCACGACGACATCATCGACCGAGACCGCACCCGCAGACACCGCCCCACCGCCTGGACCGTCTTCGGCGAGTCGGACGCGCTGCTGGCCGGGGACGCGCTCCAGGCGCTGGCCCTGCGCGTACTCCTGGAGGACGCGCATCCGGCGGCCGCACCCGCCGCCGCGCGGCTCGCCGCCTGCGTGGTGGAGGTCTGCGAGGGTCAGCAGGTGGACGGTGCGCTGGAGCGGCGCGACTGCGAGGAGGTGGCGCTGGACGAGTGTCTGGCCATGGCCGGGGCCAAGACGGGGGCGCTACTCGGCTGCGCCTGCGCGATCGGGGCGCTGTACGCGGGCGCGGACCGCGACGAGGTGGCGGCGATGGACGCCTTCGGTCGTGAGGCCGGGCTCGCCTTCCAGCTGATCGACGACATCATCGGTATCTGGGGGGACCCACGGCACACCGGGAAGCCGGTGGGCGCCGACCTCGCGGCCCGTAAGAAGTCCCTCCCCGTGGTCGCCGCCCTCACCTCGGGTACCGCCGAGGGCGCCGAGCTCGCCGAGTTGTACGCGGGCCCGCTCACCGAGGCCGATCAGGAGCGGGCCGCGGTCGCCATCGACCGGGCGGGTGGGCGCGACTGGGCGGCGCAGCACGCGGCCGACCGGATGGCCGGAGCGATAGACCGCCTCTCGCATGCGGTACCCGACCAGGAGGCCGCGGGTGGCCTGCTGTCACTCGTGGAGTTCGTGACCCGACGTACGTACTGAGACGCCGTACGGAGCCCGCGTACGTGAGGCCCACGTCCTGGGACCCACGTCCTGGGACCCACGTCCTGGGACCCACGTCCTGGGACCCCGCGTACGGACGGCCGGGGCCCTTTGGGGAAGAGGGCCCCGGCCGTCCCTCTCATCTCTCATCGCACGAGGAGCGATCGATGCCGCAGTCATTCGTGCTGCCCAGCTTCTATATGACGTATCCCGCCCGGCTGAACCCCCATGTCGAGGACGCGCGCGAGCGCTCCGACGCGTGGGCCCGCGACATGGGGATGCTGGAGGGTTCCGACGTCTGGGACACCAGCGACCTCCAGGCCCACGACTACGCCCTGCTGTGCGCGTACACACACCCGGACTGTTCCGCGGACGTGCTCACCCTGGTGACCGAGTGGTACGTGTGGGTGTTCTTCTTCGACGACGCCTTTCTGCACTTGTTCAAGCGGACCGGCGACCGGGACGGCGGCAAGCTCTATCTGGACCGGCTCGCCGACTTCATGCCGACGGACCCCTCCCAACCGATGCCGGAGCCCACCAACCCGGTGGAGAAGGGCCTCGCGGACCTGTGGTCCCGCACGGTGCCCGCGATGTCCCCGGACTGGTGTGCGCGGTTCGTCACCAGCACGGTGAACCTGCTCAACGAATCGTTGTGGGAACTGTCCAATATCAACGACGGCCGCATCGCCAACCCCATGGAATACATCGAGATGCGCCGCAAGGTCGGCGGCGCCCCCTGGTCGGCGGGAATCGTCGAGTTCGCCGCACAGGCCGAAGTCCCCGCCGTGGTGGCCGAGTCCAGGCCGCTGCGGGTCCTGATGGAGACCTTCTCCGACGCCGTCCATCTGCGCAACGACCTGTTCTCCTACCAGCGGGAGATCGAGGAGGAGGGAGAGCTCAGCAACGGCGTACTCGTCCTGGAGACGTTCCTCGGCTGCACCACCCAGGAGGCCGCCGAAAAGGTCAACGACCTCATCACGTCCCGCATGCAGCAGTTCGAGCACACGGCACTCACCGAACTCGCCCCGCTCTTTGCCGAGAAGGCACTGACACCGCAGGAGTGCGCCGCGGTACTCGCGTATACGAAGGGACTCCAGGACTGGCAGTCGGGCGGCCACGAATGGCACATGCGCTCCAGCCGCTACATGAACGAAGGCTGTGTGCGGTCGTCGTGGGTCCCGGGACCGATGGGCATCGCGGCGCCCGCCCTGAGCCCCAGGGAGCTGATGGTCACCGTCGGCGCCGAGCGCCTGCGCCGCTACAGCCATGTCCCGTTCCAGCGCGTCGGGCCGTCCGTGCTCCCCGACATGTCGCTGCCGTACCCGCTCACCCTGAGCCCCCATCTGGACGCGTCGCGGCGCCATACGATCGAGTGGGCGCACGCGATGGGACTGCTCCAGCCGCAACCCGGTGTCCCCGGCTCACACGTATGGGACGAGCGCAAGATCGCCGGATACGACCTGCCGCTGTGCGCCGCCGGCCTGCACCCGGAGGCGACCCGGGAGGCTCTCGACCTGGCGTCGGACTGGCTCGCCTGGGGCACGTACGGGGACGACTACTTCCCGGTGGTCTACGGCCGTACCCGGGACCTGGTGGGCGCGAAGCTGTGCAACGAACGGCTCTCGCTGTTCATGCCCCTTGACCTGGCCACCCCACCGGCTCCGGTGAACGCCCTGGAGCGAGGTCTGGCCGACCTGTGGGCCCGCACCGCGGGTCCGATGAGCGACCGCTCCCGCGTCGCCTTCCGTGCCTCCGTCGAGGAGATGACGGAGAGCTGGCTATGGGAACTGTCCAACCAGACGCAGAACCGCGTCCCCGACCCGGTGGACTACATCGAGATGCGCCGTCTGACGTTCGGCGCCGGGCTCACCATCGGCCTGTGCCATATCGGGCTCGGCGACACGGTCCCCGAGGAGGTCTACCACAGCGGCCCGGTACAGGCGTTGGAGCACGCGGCCATGGACTACGCGGCCCTGCTGAACGACGTCTTCTCGTACCAGAAGGAGATCGAGTACGAGGGCGAGATCCACAACGGCGTTCTGGTCACCCAGTACTTCTTCGACTGCGACTACCCGACGGCCCTGCGGATGGTCCATGGGCTGATGCGGTCACGCCTGAGCCAGTTCCAGCATCTGGCCGCGAACGACCTGCCGCGGCTGTGCGAGGAACTCAACTTGGCGCCCGAGGCCTGCGAGGCCCTGCGGGGATACGTCCACGAACTGGAGAACTGGCTGGCGGGGATTCTCAACTGGCACCACAAATGCGTCCGTTACCACGCCGAAGACCTCTCCCACAGCCCCATGCCCGCGGCCATGCCCCAGGCCACGCTGGCCACCGCGGCGTGGTGAGCGGCGGCCGTCGCCGGTGGCGCGTTGGGGCGGGGGTCGCCGCTGTGGCCTGCGCGGCTGTCTGCTGCGCGCCCGGTCTCGCGCCCGTCGCGCAGGCCCAGGTGAGGGCTGAGGCCTGTGGATACAGCAACACCGACCTGGACCTTGACGGGTTGGCGCGCACCGCGCGTGAGCAGGGCGTGGGCGAGGCGGTACGGCACGCGTGCAGCTCGACGCCGACCCCGCCCCCGCTAACCCCTGAGCCGCCGACGCCCACGCCCACGCCGCCGAGTCCCGAGCCGCCTGCTCCGCCGCCCACTCCGCCACCGGCTCCACCGCCGTCGAAGGCCGCGCCGCCGCCACCCCCGGCTCCGACCCCACCGCCCCCGCCCCCACCCCCGCCTTCGCCGTCGCCGGTGGTCGAGGTGCCCCCTGCCCCGCCCGTGAAGGCGCCCCCCGCGCCTCCGCCTTCGCCGTCCCCGTCGCCCCGTACGACCCCGTCGCCGTCCCCGTCCATCCCGCGCGCCTACCGGGGCGTGCAGGCGACGCAGGACCAGAGCGGGCGGCCGCTCCCCGCCACCACCCTGCTCTTGGTGGTGCCCGCCGTACTCGCCGCGGCCGCGCTCTCGCGAGGCTCCGGGCTGGGCGGCGGCGGCCGTGGCGGTCGCGGATGAGCGCCATCAACACCCGTAACGCTGAAACCCGTAGCCCTGAAACCTGTAGATCCGACCAAGTGGGAGTCCCTCCATGCCGCACTGGCTGCTGCTGATCCTGGCCATGGGCGCGACCGGCGCGCTCGTCGTGGTCATCACCAGGATCGTTCGACGGCGAGGCGAGGCGAGCGACCCGTCGGAGACCCCGGACGTCATCGAGTACATGACGATGATGATCGGCGTGGTGTACGCCATCGTCCTCGGCCTGGCCATCGCGGGCGTCTGGGAGGCCCTCGGAGAGGCCGAGGAAACGGTTCGCACCGAGGCCCAGGCGCTGCACGAGGTATCCGAACGCGCTCAGGTGTTCCCGAAGCCGGTCAGCGAGGCCATCGACGAGAGCATCGACACCTACGTGCGGTACGTGGTGCGGGAGGAGTGGCCGCGGATGGCCGAGGACGGTCAGCTGACCGAGCGCGGCGACCAACTCCTCTCGGAGCTGCGCGCCGTGGTCCGCGAGAGCGAACCACGCAACGAACTGCAAGGCCAGGCGTACGCGCCGATGCTCGACCAGGTGGCCCGCGCCGACGCGGCCCGCACCGTCCGGGGCGACGCGGCGGAGCCCGCCATGCCACCGGTGGTCTGGTTCGGGCTGATCGCCGGTGCCCTGGTCTCGATCGGCATGATCTTCGCGTTGCAGATCCGGTACACCCGGCGGGAGTTGACCGTCGCGGGGCTCTACTGCGCGCTCTTCGTGTTCCTGCTCATGCTCATCTGGGACATGGACGCGCCGTTCAGCCGAGGCATGCCCGTCTCCGCCGAGGCGTTCCTCGTCCACTTCCCAGGCAGCGGCTGAGCGCCGCCACCGGCAGAGCTTCGCTGGAGCCTTCGCTCTCAGCGGCTGGCCTCGTCATACCGGTCCAGGACGAGCCGGGCGAGCGCGTCGTGCTGGGCGAGTGGGGCCGAGGTGTGCCGGGCGCCCGCGGTGGCCGCGCGCCGGGTGAAGAAGCCTGGGGCGATCAGATAGGTGGCGAGCGCGACCTGTTCGTGTCCCTGGGCGCGCAGCTCGGCGACGGCCTCGGTGGGCGTCGGTGCGGACGCGCACAGGTACGAGGGCACCACCGGCGTGCCCAGGCGCGCGGCCAGCAGCTCGGCCATGCGTACGGTGTCGGCGTTGGCCCGGGGGTCGGTGGACCCGGCGGCCGCGAGGACCACCGGGCCGTCGCCGGGCGGGCGGCCCGCCTCGGTGAGGAGGTCGCCGAGCGCGGCCGCGAGCAACGGGTCGGGGCCCAGCGCGCGGGCGGTACGGGTGCGCAGATGCGGCGCCGTGGCCAGGGCCTCGGGGATGTCCACGCGGACGTGGTACCCGGTCCCGAGCAGCAGCGGTACGAGAACCGCCTCGCCGCTCAGTCCGGCCAGCGTCTCGGTGAGCGGCGGGTCCACCAGGTCCAGCCAGCCCACCTCGACCCGTAGCCCGGGCCGTAGCGCGCGGACGCGCTCCAGCAGCTCCAGCGTCGCCGCGGCCCCGGCGGGCTCCCTGGTGCCGTGGGCGACAGCGACCAGGGTCGGCGCGGCCCCCGAAGCCGACGCCGACCCAGACCCAGACCCCGGCGCCGCGCCCCCTGACGCGCGTGCTCCCCGTACCGCCTGTGGTGCCGGGCTCATCGGCTGGCAACGTCCACGTCGAGGCGGTAGCCGCGCTTGGGCACCGTACGGACCAGGCTCGCGTGCTCGCCCAGGGCCCCCCGCAGCCGCGCCACGGCGGCCTCCACGACATGTTCGTCGGCGCGCTGTCCGGACCAGGCCCGGCGCAGCAGGTCCGCCCGGCTGAGCACCCAGCCGGGGCGCTCGGCCAGGGCGCGCAGCAGCGCGGCGGAGACCGGGGACAGCCAGATGCTGTCGCCGTCGATGAGCAGGGCGCTGCCCTGCAGGGCCAGCGTCCGGTCACCGTACGAGAGCTCCTGGCGGGCCCGCCGCGGCAGGGTCTCGGCGAGGGTCCGTACCATCGCGCCCAGCCGCCCCCGCTCCGGCCAGAGCGGCTCGACCCCGAGCTCCTGGAGCGGCCGGGCGCACACCGGCCCGACACAGACCGAGAGCACATCGCCGCGGAGCCGGGCGAGCAGCGCGTCGTACAGCCCAGCCGTCTCCGCTGACTGCAGGAACGCCGTGATCGCCGGGGCACTGGTGAACGTCAGCGCGTGCACCTCGCCACGGGTGGTCAGCTCGGCCAGCCGCCGTACCGCGTCCGGGTCCTCGGGCGGCGCCCAGCGGTATACCGGTACCTCGATCACCTCGGCGCCGCGCTCGCGCAACGCGTTGGTGAAGCCGGGCTGCGGCGCTCCGTGCTCCTGCACCGCGATGCGACGGCCCCGGATATCGCGGGAGAGCATCCAGGTGAGCAGTTCGTCGATGGCTTCCGAGCGCGGCGAGTACGCCTCGTCGAGCCCACTGGCCCGTACCGCGCCGGTCGCCTTGGGCCCGCGCGAGAGCACCGACGCGCCCTGGCACGCGCGCGACAGGTCGGCCCCGTGCCCCCAGCCGTCGGCCGCGCTCATCCAGCCGCGCCAGCCGACGCCGGTGGTGGCCACCACGTAGTCCAGCGGTCCGGTCAGGCACCGCTCGGTGGCGCGGCGCAGCGCCGCGTCGTCCTCCAGCGGAATGATCCGCAGCGAGGGCGCCTCGATGACCTTGGCGCCCCGCCGCGACAGCAGACTCGACAGTTCATCCCGTCGACGCGCCGCGGTCACGCCGATGGAGAAGCCGGTCAGTGGCTGTTCGGGCTTGCGAGGTTCCATGCGTTGAAGGCTCAAGCAGCCCGGTTGCCATGCCGTTGCCCGTATGTGACGTGCGGGTTAGCTAACCGTCGTCCTTTGTTACGGGAGATGTCGCCTCCCCCACGGGCCCCGAGGTCGAGCGTGAGAACCGTATATCGCGCTCGCAACACAGCGGACCCGGAGCCGTAACGGCCGCGCGTGACGATCGGCAGCATGACAACGATCCAAGCGAGCGACACGGCGGGTCCGGGCCAGGCGGCGGGCACCGTCGACACCCACTGCCCGTACTGCTCGCTGCAGTGCGGGATGCGGCTCACCGGCACCCCGGTCCAGGTGCGGGAGCGGCCTGACTTCCCGGTCAACCGTGGGGCGCTCTGTGGCAAGGGGCAGTCCGCGGCGGCCGTGCTCTCGCCCGCCGCGCGGCTGGCCACGCCCCTGGTACGGGACGGTGGGGAGCTGCGCCCGGCCTCCTGGGACGAGGCCCTTGAGCGGACCGTGGCCGGGCTGAGCGCCGCCCAGCGGAGCCACGGCCGGGACGCCGCGGGGATCTTCGGCGGTGGCGGGCTGACCAACGAGAAGGCGTATCTGCTCGGCAAGTTCGCCCGGGTCGCACTGCGTACGATCAACATCGACTACAACGGAAGATTCTGTATGTCATCCGCGGCTGCCGCGGGCCGCAAGGCCTTCGGTATCGACCGTGGCCTGCCCTTCCCGCTGGAGGACATCCCGCACAGCGGCTGTGTGATCCTCGTCGGCTCCAACCCGGCCGAGACCATGCCGCCCGCGCTGCGCTACTTCCGCGAGCTGCGGGAGAACGGCGGCAAGCTGATCGTCGTCGATCCCCGCCGCACCCGTACCGCCGAGCTCGCCGACCTGCACCTCCAGCCGGTGCCCGGCACCGACCTCGCCCTCGCCCTCGGCATGCTCCACCTGGTGATCGCCGACGGGCACCGCGACGAGGCGTTCATCGCCAAGCGCACCAGCGGCTTCGAGCAGGCCAGGGCCGCCGCGATGGCGCACTGGCCGGAGCGTGTCGAGCAGCTCACCGGCGTTCCCGTGGAGCGGCTGACCGCCGCCGTCTCGCTCTTCGCCGAGGCCGAGACCGGCATGGTGCTCACCGCGCGCGGCCCCGAACAGCAGAGCAAGGGCACCGACACGGTCGGCGCCTGGATCAACCTGTGCCTGGCGACGGGCAAGGCCGGACGGCCGTACTCCGGATACGGCTGCCTGACCGGCCAGGGCAACGGACAGGGCGGTCGCGAGCACGGCCAGAAGGCCGACCAGTTGCCCGGCTACCGCTCCATCGAGGACCCCGCCGACCGCGCCCACGTCGCCTCCGTCTGGGGCATCGATCCCGACGACCTGCCCCGCTCGGGCGTGTCCGCGTACGAGCTGCTGGACGGCCTGGGTCAGGACGGCGGCGTACGGGCGCTGCTCCTGATGGGCTCCAACCCGGTGGTGTCCGCGCCACGCGCCGGCCGGGTCACCGAGCGGCTGCGCGCCCTGGACTTCCTCGCCGTCAGTGATGTGGTGCTCTCCGAGTCCGCCGAGCTCGCCGACGTGGTGTTCCCGTCCACCCAGTGGGCCGAGGAGACCGGCACCACCACCAACCTGGAGGGCAGGGTCATCCTGCGCCGCAAGGCCGTCGACGCCCCCGAAGGCGTCCGCAGCGACCTGTACCTCCTGCATGAGCTCGCCGCCCGGCTCGGCGTGGAGAAAGGTTTCCCGGACGACCCGGAAGAGGTCTTCGACGAGCTGCGCCGGGCCTCGGCGGGCGGCCAGGCCGACTACGCGGGCATCAGCTACGCGCGCGTGGCCGCCGAGGACGGGGTGTTCTGGCCCTGCCCCGACGAGCAGCACGCCGGTACGCCCCGGCTCTTCCTGGACCGCTTCGCCACGCCCGACGGACGGGCCAGGTTCGCCCCCGTGACGCACCGCCCGTCGGCCGAGGAGCCGGACGCCGATTACCCCCTGTACCTGACCACCGGCCGGGTGGTGTCCCAGTACCAGAGCGGCGCCCAGACCCGCCGCGTCCCGGAACTCAACCGCGCCGCCCCAGGCCCCTTCGTCGAACTGCACCCGCACCTGGCCGAACAGCTTGGCGCCGCCGACGGCGACCTCATCGCCGTCACCAGCCGCCGTGGCCGGGCCGAGGCACCGGCCCGGGTGACCGACTCGATCAGGCAGGACACCGTGTTCATGCCGTTCCACTGGGGCGGCGCCGGACGCGCCAACACGCTGACCAACCCCGCCCTGGACCCGACGTCGAAGATGCCGGAGTTCAAGGTGTGCGCGGTCCGCGTCGAGCGGGCGGAGGCCGCGCGGTGACCCCCACGCAGCACACCCCAGCCACCCCGACGCAGCACACCCCAGCCACCACCACGCAGCACACCACCCCCACCCCCGGGCCCCGCCGCATCGCCGTCGTCGGCGCCGGAATGGCCGCCGCCCGCTTCGCCGAGCGGTACGCCGCACTCGGCGGCCGCGGCGAGGTCACCCTGTACGGCGCCGAGCCCCGCGCCCCGTACAACAGGGTCCTGCTCGCCGACGTCCTCACCGGCCGCTACGACGCCGAGGCGCTCACCCTCCAGTCCGCGACCGCGGAGATCCGCACCGGCACCGAGGTAACCGACATCGACCTCGCGGCCCGTACCCTGACCACGGCGACCGACGGACCGGCACCGTACGACGACCTGGTCCTGGCCACCGGCGCCAACCCGGTACTGCCCCCGCTGCGCGGCCTGCGCGCCGCCGACGGCGAGCTGCTGCCCGGCGTGCACTCCTTCCGCACCGTCGAGGAGTGCGCCCGGCTCGCTGAGGACGCCCGTGGCGCCGAGCGCGCCGTCGTCATCGGCGGGGGAGTGCTCGGTGTGAGCGCCGCCCGGGCGCTGGCCGCGCTCGGCATCAAGGTGGAGATCGTCCACCAGGCCCCCCAGCTCATCGAGCGGCACCTCGACGTCCAGGCGGGCGGCGCCCTGCGTACCGCGCTCGCCGCACTCGGCGTCGAGACCTACCCCGACAACCGCGCCCGCGCCCTGCGCGGCACCGACCGCGTCACCGGCGTCGAACTCGCCAGCGGCTATGTGCTGGAAACCGACCTGGTGGTGCTGGCCTGCGGAGTAAGGCCGCGCACCGGCCTGGCGCACACCGCGGGCCTGCCCGTACGCCGCGGCATCGAGGTCGACGACACCCTCGCCTGCGCCCCCGGCGTCTACGCGATCGGCGACTGCGCCGAACACCGCTCGACCGTACACGGCCTCGCCGGACCCGCCTGGGAACAGGCCGACGTGCTCGCCGCCCGGCTCTCCGGAGCCGACCCCGGGGCCCGGTACACCGGCTCCCGGCCGCTGTCCCGGCTGACCGCGGGCCCGGTGCAGTACGCCGCGTTCGGCGACGCCGGGGCCGACGGCCCGGGCCTGGACGTCCTGCGCATCGAGGACGCCACCCGAGGCGCCTACAAGAAGCTGGTGCTGCGCGGCGACCGGATCGTCGGCGGCATCCTCCTGGGCGACCTGACCACGGTCGGCGCCCTCACCCGGGCCTATCAGCGGGACGAACCGATGCCCGCTGATCCTCTGTATCTGCTCACCACGCAAGGAGTTGCCCCATGACGCCGAAGCCGGCACGCAAGGAGCTGGTCCTGGTCGGCCACGGCATGGTCGGCCAGCGTTTCCTGGAGGCGCTCTTCGAGCAGCCTTCGGCCGCCGCCACCTGGCGGGTCACCGTACTCGCCGAGGAGCCCAGGGCCGCCTACGACCGGGTCCAGCTCAGCTCCTGGTTCAACGGGACATCCGCCGACGAACTCAGCATGTGCCCCCAGGAGTTCCTGGACGAGCACGGCATCGAGCTGCGCTGCTCCGAGCCCGCCGCGAAGGTGGACCGCGGAGCCCGCATCGTCACCACCGCGTCGGGCGAGCGGCTGCCGTATGACGCGCTGGTGCTCGCCACCGGCTCGTACCCCTTCGTCCCTCCGGTGCCAGGACACGACGCCGACGGCTGCCATGTCTACCGCACCATCGAGGACCTGGAGGGCATCCGCGCGGACGCCAAGGGTGCCCGGGTCGGCGCGGTGGTCGGCGGCGGTCTGCTCGGCCTGGAGGCGGCGGGAGCGCTCATCGCGCTCGGCCTGGAGACCCATGTGGTGGAGTTCGCCCCGCGCCTGATGGCCCTTCAGGTCGACGATGGCGGCGGCGACGTGCTGCGTCGCAAGATCGAGGACATGGGCGTACGGGTGCACACCGGCGCCGGAACCCAGCGCATCGACACCGGCGACGACGGCCGGGTCCGCTCCATGGCACTCTCCGACGGCAGCGAGATCGAGGCCGACCTGGTCATCTTCTCCGCGGGAGTGCGCCCCCGCGACCAGCTCGCCCGCGACTGCGGACTGCCCGTCGGCGAGCGCGGCGGCATCGTCGTCAACGAGCAGTGCCGTACCGAGGACCCGCATGTGTGGGCCATCGGCGAGTGCGCGCAGACCGTCGACGGACGGGTGTACGGCCTGGTCGCCCCCGGCTACGCGATGGCCGAGGCCGCCGCCCGTGAACTGGCGGACGGCGAAGGTTCGTTCACGGGCGCCGACACCTCCACCAAGCTCAAGCTGCTCGGCGTGGACGTGGCCAGCTTCGGCGACGCGCACGGCGCCGCCGAAGGTGCCCTGGACGTGGTGTACGCCAACAGCCGCGCGGGCGTCTACAAGAAGCTGGTCATCGGCGCCGACGGCGCCCTGCTCGGCGGCGTCCTGGTCGGCGACACCGAGTCCTACGCGGTGCTGCGCCCGCTCGCCGCCAGCGGCACCCCACTGCCCGCGCCCCCCGAGCAACTGGTGCTGCCCGCCGGGTCCGGCGCCCCCGCCGGACCGATCGCGCTGCCCGACGAGGCCGTGGTCTGCTCCTGCCACAACGTCAGCAAGGGCGCCATCAAGGCGGCCGTGCACGAGAACGGCTGCGCCAGCGTCCCCGAGGTCAAGAAGTGCACCAAGGCCGGTACCGGCTGCGGCAGTTGCGTCAAGCTGATGTCCACCATCGTCACCGACGAGCTGGCCGCCAGCGGCGTCGAGGTCTCCACCGCCCTGTGCGAGCACTTCCCGCACACCCGCGCCGAGCTCTACGAGATCATCCAGGTCAAGGGCATCACCGATTTCTCCCGGGTGCTCGCCGAACACGGCACCGGCGAAGGCTGCGACATCTGCAAGCCCACCGTCGGCTCGATCCTCGCGAGCCTCGGCGGCGGACACATCCTGGCGGGCGAGCAGGCGGCACTCCAGGACACCAACGACCACTTCCTCGCCAACCTCCAGCGCAACGGCTCCTACTCCGTCGTCCCCCGTGTCCCCGGCGGCGAGATCACCCCCGAAGGGCTGATCGTCATCGGTGAGATCGCCCGCGACTTCGGCCTCTACACCAAGATCACCGGCGGCCAGCGCATCGACCTCTTCGGCGCCCGCGTCGACCAGCTCCCCCCGATCTGGAAGCGCCTGGTCGAAGCCGGATTCGAATCAGGACACGCCTACGGCAAGGCCCTGCGCACCGTGAAGTCCTGCGTCGGCGAGACCTGGTGCCGCTACGGCGTCCAGGACTCGGTGGGCCTGGCCATCGAACTGGAGCTGCGCTACCGGGGGTTGCGCGCCCCGCACAAGCTCAAGTCCGCGGTCTCCGGCTGCGCCCGCGAATGCGCCGAGGCCCAGAGCAAGGACTTCGGCATCATCGCCACCTCCACCGGCTGGAACCTCTACGTCGGCGGCAACGGCGGCATGACACCCCGGCACGCGGACCTGCTCGCCGCCGACCTGGACCGCGAGACCCTGATCCGTACCATCGACCGCTTCCTGATGTTCTACATCCGCACCGCCGACCGCCTGGAGCGCACCGCCCCCTGGCTGGAGCGCCTTGAGGGCGGCCTGGACCACCTGCGCGAGGTCGTCATGGACGACTCGCTCGGCATCTGCGAGGACCTGGACGAACTGATGGGCCGTCACATCGAGACGTACGAGGACGAGTGGGCCGCGACCCTGGCGGACCCGGACCGGGTGCGCCGCTTCGTCTCCTTCGCCAACGCGCCCGGCACCCCCGACCCGACCGTGCGCTTCGCCCCCGAGCGCGACCAGATCCGCCCGGCCAGGCCCGGCGAGCTGGTCGCCGGACCCGCACTGGAGGTGCGTACCCGATGAGCACAGCGAACCCGGCGACCGTGGAGATCCACGATGGAGCCGAGTGGCAGCCCGTCTGCGCCTGGGCCGACCTGGTCCCGGGCCGCGGCGTCGCGGTCCTGGTCGGCGGCGATCAGATCGCCGTCTACCGCGACCGGGCAGGGCAGCTTTACGCCATCGACAACCACGACCCGTTCAGCGGCGCGTATGTGATGTCACGCGGCATCCTCGGCAGCCGCGGCGATGTCCCGGTGGTGATGTCACCCATGTACAAGCAGGCCTTCGACCTGCGTACCGGCACCTGCCTCGACGAGCAGATCCCGGCCCTGCGGGTCTGGCCCGTACGCGCCAGCGAGTCCGCCTGTGACTCCGCCAGTCCGCTCAGCATGCCCGTGGCCGAAACCTCACAGCCCGCCGCGGCGGGTGTGCGCGAGACGTAGCACCACGGAGCCACCACGGTCGGCGGGGGGAAACCTCCCGCCGCCAGGGTGAACACCACAGCAACCGCTCCTCCGACACCCTGGCAGGTCCCCTATGACCACCGTGGTCGACCCCAAGCCGCAACCTCCCGTACGCACCCGCGACATCGAAGACTGGCGGCCGGAAGACAACGCCTTCTGGGAAGAGGCCGGCGCCAAGATCGCCCGCCGCAACCTGGTCTTCTCGGTTATCTCCGAGCACATCGGCTTCTCGGTCTGGAGCCTGTGGTCGGTGATGCTCCTCTTCCTCGGACCGGAGTACGGCATCGACCCGGCCGGGAAGTTCACCCTCGCCGCCGTCCCGGCGGCGGTCGGGGCGGCGCTGCGGCTGCCGTACACCTTCGCGATCGCCACGTTCGGCGGCCGGAACTGGACCGTCTTCAGCGCGGGACTGCTCCTCGTCCCCACGATCCTGGCCGCGATCGTCCTCGAACCAGGCGTCAGCTACAGCACATTGCTGCTGGTGGCCTGTGTCGCCGGTGTCGGTGGCGGTAACTTCGCCTCCTCGATGGCGAACATCAACGCCTTCTACCCGCAGCGGCTCAAGGGCTGGGCACTCGGCATCAACGCGGGCGGCGGCAACCTCGGCGTGCCCGCCGTCCAGTTGCTCGGCCTGTTGGTGCTGGCCACGGCGGGTGCGGCCAACCCGCGGTTGCTCCCGCTCATCTACATCCCGCTGATCGTCCTGGCCGCACTCGGCGCCGCGTTCAAGATGGACAACCTCACCGCGATGCGCAACGACAAGCGGGCGATGCGCGACATCTGCAAAGAGCCGCACACCTGGATCATCTCCGGCCTGTACATCGGCACCTTCGGCTCGTTCATCGGCTTCAGCTTCGCCTTCGGCATGGTGCTCCAGATCCAGTTCAGCGACCAGTTCGACACCCCGCTCAAGGCCGCCTACCTCACCTTCATCGGGCCGCTGCTCGGCTCGCTGATCCGCCCGGTGGGCGGATGGCTGGCCGACCGTTACGGCGGCGCCAAGGTGACCCTGTGGAACTTCGCCGGGATGGCCGGCGGCGCCCTGGTGGTGCTCGTCGCCTCACTGCAGAAGTCGCTGCCGCTGTACATCGCGGGCTTCGTCTCGCTGTTCGTGCTCACCGGCATCGGCAACGGCTCGGTCTACAAGATGATCCCGGCCATCTTCCGCGCCAAGGCCAAGATCTCCGTCGGCGGCGGCATCGACGAGAACGAGGCGGAGAAGCGCTCGCGGCGGGGGGCCTCGGCGCTGATCGGGATCGCCGGATGCGTCGGAGCCTTCGGCGGCGTCCTGGTCAACATCGCCTTCCGGCAGTCCTTCCTCAGCACGGGCAACGCCAACACCGCGTACCTGATCTTCTGCCTCGCCTACGTGCTGTGCTTCGCGGTGACTTGGGCGGTCTATCTGCGGCCCTCGCCGCGTCGCCTCGCGGGGGTGTGAGCCTCGCCGCTTGAGGGACCCTGGCCGTCTGAGGTAACCGCCCGGCCGGACGCGGACTTCCCGTATCCGGCCGGGCGGTGCCATGCCGTCATCCGGCGTCCGTAGCCCGTAACACCCCAGGTCAGGACAGTGCGTCAACCAGCCGCGTCAGGGCTTCGGCCAGCGGCTCGATACCGGGGCCCGGGGCCCCACCGGGCTCGGCCATGTATCCGTCCCGGCGGATCTCGATCATCAGCGCGCTGACCCGGGCATCACGGCCGTAGTGCCGCAGCGGGACGTAGGTCCCCGCGAACGGGCTGTTCACCGCCGTGCCCCCACACTCCGCGAACGCCCGCCGCGCATGGGCGAGCAGCTCGTCGGACGTGTGGAAGGCATCGGTGCCCAGACAGACCGGCGGCCGCGCCCCCGCGCCATGCAGCTCGTACGGCAACGCCTTGCTCGGATACGAGTGGACGTCGATCAGTACGGCCCGCCCGGTCGCCGCCAGCCGGGCATCGACCGCGTCGGTGACCGCCTGGGCGTATGGCGTGAAGTAGGCGTCCAGCAGGGGCCGCGGGTCGGCGTCAGGTGGCCGCAACCGCGCACGGTGCGAGGTGTGCGTATACACCGCGCCCATCCCGACGGCCCGCATCTCCTCGCGCTCGTCGGGAAACCGCTCCGGGTCGACCACCAGCCGGGAGAGCCGGTTCACCAGCCGCCACGGAGTGACGCGTGCCGCCGCGGCGGCACGCTCCGCGAGGATGTCGGTGTGGGCGTCGGTGAGCTGGTCCAGCTCGTCCTCCAGCGCCGCGTCGTCCAGCAGGATGCCGCGGCGCACCGGCTCCGGGATGGTCCGCGCGGCATGCGGCACATGCAGCAGTACGGGGGAGTCCGGCGTGCCGGGCAGCAGCTCGAAGGGCATACGCGGCACCCTACGGAACCCTGGGGAACGGCTCACCCCAGATCGAACAGGTTACGCAGGCCAAGCCGGAAGCGCAGCCGGTCGTGCCGCTTGAAGGACTCCAGCTCCGGCGCCCTGAACAGCGGGATCACCGCGCACCGGGGCGCGCTCGAACCCACCTGGTCCAGCAGGGCGTTGACCGCCTCACGGGCCGAGGCGTTGGCGCCCTCCATGGTCGCGAGGTCGATGTCCACGGCCACGTAGTCCCCGGAGAGGAAGAGGTTGGGGATCTTCGTCTTCGCCGTCGGGCGGTGGTGGAGGGTGCCGACTGGGTGGATCAGCAGCTCGTCCTCGTTGGTCGGGTTCGGGGTGCCGATGCCGTCCACGCCGGGGTCGAGGAACCACGAGTGCAGCACGCTGTCCCGCAGCACGTTCTTCCCGGTGTCGTTCAGCGCGGCCTTGAGCTGCGCCCACACCTCGCGGGCGACCTCCTCCCGGGTGCACTTCTTGGCCGTCTTGCCGTACAGCATCCCGGGCTTGTCCCACTCGGAGATGTCCACCGAGAGACAGTCCCGCACGGTGCCGTCGCCGTAGTCGGCGGGGAAGTCGCGACCGGGCCAGTGCGTCGCCTGCGCGATCGCGGTCAGCGACCAGGGGGAGTCGACGCAGTTGAGGTGCCCGTGCAGGATCGGGGTGCGCTCGGTCAGGTAGAACTGGATGCCGGTCATCCAGTCCGTCTCCAGCTTGTCGCACCGCGCCAACTGCGGGTCGGCCGCCTTCAGTTCGGCGCTCCAGGTCGGCCGCGCGTGCTCCACCGGCATGGCCTGTACGTAGTGGTCGGCCGTGACGTTCCGGCGTACGCCGTCCGGGTCCTCGATGCTGACCGAGGTGATCCGCCCGTCGCCATACCTCAGCTCGCGCACGCTCCACCCGACCTTGAACTCCACGCCCAGGGACCTGAGATGCGTGACCCAGGGATCGATCCACGCCTCGTTCGTCGGCGCGTTCAGAATCCGGTCCGGCGGTCCGTCCGCGCCCCGGCCCAGCGCGTTGAAGACGAACGCCTCGCCGAGCGTGCCCACCGTACGGGTGCTGGCCTCCTCGGCCTTGGTCGCGACGATGTTCCGCGTCACGCCGACGGCCAGCAGCCGCTGGTACGTGTGCGACATCCGCTCCGCCCGGACGAAGTCCCACCAGGGCGTGGCCTCCCACTGCCGGTCACGCCGCTCGTCGCAGCTGGTGAGAAAGACGACCGCACGGTTCACGAAGTACGCGACCTCGTGCGCGGGCAGCCCCTTCGCCGCGTCCAGCAGGCCACGCAGGGCACGCCGGATGTCGTCGAGGGTGAGCTGGGCGGGCTGGTGGCCTGGCCAGGGGAGCGGGATGCGGAGATCCTCGTACCCGGTGCGCGCCATCATCATCTCCTTCGGCGCGACCAGGTTGTCCCACACGCCGTTGGCGTTCCCGGGAAACGGCGTACGGCGCATCGTGTCCGGGAGGTTGTGGTAGATCCCCGGAATGAACCGGAAGCCGTGCTCGGCGGGCAGCGGTCTGCGCCCGCCTTTCGCGCTGTCCGGTACGCCCATGGAGCGGGCCTTGCCGCCGAGCGCCCGGCGCTCGTAGACGGTCACGGCGAAGCCCCGTTCGGCGAGTTCGTGCGCGGCGGTCAGTCCGGCCACGCCGCCGCCGAGTACGGCCACGCTGTCCGCCGCGTGGCGTGCTTCGGCGCCGGGTGCCGCCGTGGCGGTCTGGGCCTTGCCCAGTGCGGCCACCGAGCCCGCCGCCACCGCCCCCGCCGTCGCTCCCGCCCCTGCCACGAATGTGCGTCGTGTGCTGCCCGCTCGCCCCATGCCCGACCCCTTACCGACGGTAACCTCGTGTCGGCGCAGGAGCATAGGGGCGCCCGCCGTTACCCGGAAGGCACGCGCGTACCCATTGGCGCGATTACGTCGGGCTGGCCGGTATACCCGGCTCCGGGCATGCCGGTACCTGGCTCAGGGCACGCCAGGACTTCGCTCAGGACATGCCAGTACCTGGCTTGGGGTCATGCCAGCACCTGGCTCAGGTCATAGCTGACCGGCTCCTCCAGCTGCGCGTACGTACAGCTGGCGGGAGTCCGGTCCGGGCGCCAGCGGCGGAACTGCGCGGTGTGCCGGAACCGCGCGCCGTTCTCCAGGTGGTCGTACGCCACTTCCGCCACCCGCTCCGGTCGCAAAGGCACCCACGACAGGTCCTTCTTGCCCGACCATCTGCTTGGCGCCCCCGGCAGCCGCGCCGATGCGTGCGCCGACTCCTCACCCCAGGCCGCCCACGGATGCCCGGCGGCCGACTCCATCCGCAGCGGCTCCAGCTCCGCGACCAGCTCCTCGCGGCGCTTCATCGCGAACGCCGCGCAGACCCCGACATGCTGAAGCACGCCCTCGGCGTCGTACAGCCCAAGGAGCAGCGAGCCCACCACAGGGCCGCTCTTGTGGAACCGGTACCCCGCCACCACCACATCCGCCGTCCGCTCATGCTTGATCTTGAACATCAGCCGTTCGCCGGGCCGGTACCGCAGATCCAGCGGCTTGGCGATCACCCCGTCCAGGCCCGCGCCCTCGTACTCGGTGAACCACTTCCCCGCGAGCTCCGGGTCCGTCGTGGCGGGCGCGACATGCACCGGCGCCGACACCTCGGCCAGCGCCGCCACCAGCAGGTCACGACGCTCCCTGAGCGGCACATCAAGCAGCGCGTCGTCATCGAGAGCCAGCAGATCAAAGGCCACCAACGACGCCGGGGTCCGCTCCGCCAGCACCTTCACCCGGGAGTCAGCGGGATGGATGCGCTCGGTCAGCGCGTCGAAGTCGAGCCGCCCCTCCCGCGCGATCACCAGCTCTCCGTCCAGCACACACCGCCGCGGCAGCCGCTCCCGCAGCGCCCCGACCAGCTCGGGAAAGTAGCGGGTCAGCGGCTTTCCGGTGCGACTGCCCAGCTCGATCTCGGCGCCGTCCCGAAACACGATCACCCGGAAGCCGTCCCACTTGCCCTCGTACTGCATACCGGGCGGGATCTTCGCCACGGACTTGGCGAGCATCGGCTTGACGGGCGGCATCACCGGAAGATCCATGGATCGATTCTGGGGCGTCACGCCACCACGCGCCCGATATGCGCACCCGATACACGCACCCGATATGCGGCAGCGTGGTGTCCCGCCTACCGTGGCTCGCATGGCGGGCAAAGCGGTGGAACTCGAAGCGGGAGGCCGCACGGTCCGGCTGTCCAGCCCGGACAAGGTTTTCTTCCCGGAGCGCGGGTTCACCAAGCTGGACCTGGCGCGGTACTTCCTGTCCGTCGGCGACGGCATCCTGCGCGCCCTGCGCGACCGGCCCACCACCCTGGAGCGCTACCCGGACGGGGTGGAGGGGGAGTCCTTCTACCAGAAGCGTGCCCCCAAGCACCTCCCCGACTGGATTCCCACCGGCACGATCTCCTTCCCCAGCGGCCGCACCGCCGACGAGATCTGTCCCACCGAGGTCGCCGCCGTCATCTGGGCCGCGCAGTTCGGCACCCTGACCTTCCACCCCTGGCCGGTACGGAGCGGGGCCCCCGACCACCCGGACGAACTCCGGATCGACCTGGACCCGCAGCCCGGCACCGCGTTCCCCGACGTCGTCCGCGCCGCCCACGAACTTCGCGCGGTGCTGGACGAGTTCGGCGGCCTGCGCGGCTGGCCCAAGACCTCCGGCGGCCGCGGCCTGCATGTGTTCGTACCGATCGAGCCGCGCTGGACGTTCGTCGAGGTGCGCCGGGCCCTGATCGCCTGCGGCCGTGAGCTGGAGCGCCGGATGCCGGACGAGGTCACCACGTCCTGGTGGAAGGAGGAGCGCGGCACGCGCATCCTGGTCGACTACAACCAGGCCGCCCGTGACCGCACCATGGCCTCCGCCTACTCCGTACGCGCCCACCCCCGCGCCCCGGTCTCCGCCCCGCTGAGCTGGGACGAGGTCGACCAGGTCGAGCCCCAGGACTTCGACCTCGGCACCATGCCGACCCGCTACGCCGAACTCGGTGACGTACACGCGGACATGGAGGAGCACGTGTACGGCCTTGAGGAGCTGCTCGAACTGGCCGACCGGGACGAGCGGGACCGCGGACTCGGCGACCTGCCGTACCCGCCCGAGTACCCGAAGATGCCGGGCGAGCCCAAGCGCGTACAACCGAGCCGCGCCAAACACGAGCCCGAGCCCGAGCCCGATCCCGGGTCTTAGTCTCCGCCCACGGGGAGGTCCGCGGCGCACCGGGGATGAGGTGGGCGTTCAGCGTTTGTTGATCGATCGTTTCGCGCGGCTCGGCAGGATGACGGCCATGCTCAGCGACACCACAGCCGCAGATGTCCCGGCCTGGCGGACGGAGGCGCTCTGCGCCCAGACCGGGCCCGAATTCTTCTTCCCGGAGCCCGGTGGCTCCGTGAGTGAGGCCAAGCGCCTCTGTATGGCGTGCGAAGGGCGCCCCGCCTGCCTGGAGTACGCCCTGACGCACGACGAGCGCTTCGGCGTCTGGGGCGGCCTCTCAGAGAAGGAGCGCCAGCAGCTACGGCGCACGGGGCGAAGCTAGGACGGGGGCGCTCAGCCCGCGGCGGCGCGGGCCGCGATGCGGGCCTTGCGGGCTTCCAGCTTCACGTCGAACTTCGTGGCTTCCGCGTCGAGCCCGCCCATGTACAGGCCCAGCTCCTCCTGCGCCTTGAGACCCTCGGGGCCGAGCCCGGTGATCTCCAGGACCTTCAGGAAGCGCAGCACCGGCTGGAGCACGTCGTCGTGGTGGATGCGCATGTTGTAGATCTCGCCGATCGCCATCTGCGCGGCGGCCCGCTCGAAGCCGGGCATCCCGTGTCCGGGCATCCGGAAGTTGACGACGACATCCCGTACCGACCGCATGGTCAGGTCGGGGGCGATCTCGAAGGCCGCACCGAGCAGGTTGCGGTAGAAGACCATGTGCAGGTTCTCGTCGGTGGCGATGCGCGCCAGCATCCGGTCACAGACCGGGTCACCCGACTGATGGCCGGTGTTCCGGTGCGAGATCCGCGTCGCCAGCTCCTGGAAGGCGACGTACGCCACCGAGTGCAGCATCGAGTGCCGGTTGTCCGACTCGAAGCCCTCCGCCATGTGCGCCATCCGGAACTGCTCGAGCTTGTCCGGGTCGACCGCCCGCGAGGCGAGCAGGTAGTCGCGCATCACGATGCCGTGCCGGCCCTCCTCGGCGGTCCAGCGGTGCACCCAGGTGCCCCACGCGCCGTCCCGGCCGAAGAGCGAGGCGATCTCGTGGTGGTAGCTGGGGAGGTTGTCCTCGGTCAGCAGGTTGACCACCAGGGCGGTCTTGCCGATGTCCGTGACCTTGGACTGCTGCGGGTCCCACGCCTCGCCGTCCTCGAAGAAACCGGGGAAGTTCCGCCCGTCCGACCACGGCACGTACTCGTGCGGCATCCAGTCCTTGGCGACCTTCAGGTGGCGGTTGAGCTCCTTCTCCACCACTTCCTCCAGCGCGTACAGGAGCCGGGCGTCGGTCCAGCTGTCCGAACTGCCGAGGTGGGGGGAGGTGACTGTCACGGGGGCTCCTGCGGGGACGGGAGAGTGCTACCTACGGATTCGTAGGTTACGAGACCGTAGGTTAAGTGCCCCGTAAAAGGGAAGCCCCGCCAGGGGTAATCCCTGCCCGTTTCATGCCGGTCTGTGGGTGTTTTATGTGTACAGATCCCGCAGCCGCACCGAGAGGCACGTCACACACCCCTCCAGCTTCTCGTACTCGCTGATGTCCACTGGCACCGGCTCATAGCCCAGATCCGCCAGCAGCTCCGCGGACCGTGGCGCACTCGCGGCGATCAGCAGTTTCGCGCCGCCCAGCAGCACCACATGCGCCCCCGACTCCTCGGGTACGGCGAGCAGGCGCGGGAACAGCGTGGTCAGCTCCGGGTTCAGCAGCGGTTCGTACCCGATGACCGTGCCGTCCGGCAGCGCGGTCACCGCCGACTTCAGATGCAGCACCTTCGACACCGGTACGGCGATGACCCGCGCCCCCAGCGGCTCGAAGGCCGCCCGCAGCTGCCGCACGCCGTCCGCGTTGGTCCGCCCGCCGCGCCCCACGTACACCGAGTCGCCGATCTTGAGGACATCGCCGCCGTCCAGCGTTCCGGGGGTCCAGACCCAGTTCACCGAGGCCCCGAGCTCGGCCACGGTGTGTTCCACCGCGATGGTCTCCGGGCGGCGGGACTCCGCGCCGGGCCGGGCGATCAGGGCGACATTGCGGAACATCACGACCGCGTCCTCGACGAAGACGCCGTCCGGACAGTCGTCGGCCGGGTCTACCTCGACCGTCTCCCAGCCGTGCGCGCGCAGCGTCGTGGCATAGGCGTGCCACTGCTCCAGCGCGCGGGCGGGGTCGACGACGGCGCGCTCGATGTGCGTGACCAGGCCTTCGGCGAGGCGCGGGCTCGGGCGGCGGATCAGGGCCTTCTTGCTGGACACAGTGTGATGACTCCGTATCGGCGGCAGTGTGGCGACGTGGTGGCGGCGGTGGTGGCGGACATCATGCAGGGCGTGCCCAGGTCGGGGAAACCCCGCGTCGCCCGACCGGGGTGTGCCCCTGAGTCGAGCATCCGCTCAGCTCAGGGGCGCGCCCGGCTCGCCCGGCCCACTCGCTCGGGCCACTCGCTCGGGCCACTCGTCCGGCGCGCCCGGCCCGGCGCGGCGCGCCGCTCTGTAGCCTCAGCTCGTCGCCATCGCCGTACGCACCTCCTCCGCCGTCGTGTCCCTGAGCTCACCGTCGAGCAGCAGCCAGCGCGTGATGCCGATCGACTCCAGGAACGGCAGATCGTGGCTGGCCACGATCAGCGCCCCCTCGTACGACTCCAGCGCCGACGTCAGCTGCTTGACGCTGGCCATGTCCAGGTTGTTCGTCGGCTCGTCCAGCATCAGCAGCTGCGGCGCGGGCTCCGCGAGCAGTAGCGCCGCGAGTGCCGCCCTGAACCGCTCGCCGCCCGACAGCGTCGCCGCCCGCTGGTCGGCCCGCGCCCCTTTGAACAGGAAGCGGGCCAGCCGCGCCCGGACGCGGTTGTTGCTGGCGTCGGGAGCGGACCGGGCCACGTTCTCCGCGACGGTCCGCTCCCCGTCCAGTACGTCGAGCCGCTGCGGCAGGAACCGCAGGGGTACGTGGGCCAGCGCCTCGCCCTCCGTCGGGGCGAGCTCGCCGCTGATCGTGCGCAGCAGCGTGGTCTTGCCCGCGCCGTTACGCCCGACCAGCGCGATGCGCTCGGGCCCGCGCAGCTCGAACTCGCCCCGCACCTGGGCCCCGTAGGCAAGCCGCAACTGACGCAGGGTCAGCACTGAGCGGCCCGGTGGCACCGCGGTGTACGGCAGGTCGACGCGGATCTCGTCGTCGTCCCGGACCGCTTCCACCGCTTCGTCGAGCCGCTCCTTCGCCTCGGTGAGCTTCTCCTCGTGCAGGATGCGGTGCTTGCCCGCCGACTCCTGGGCCGTGCGTTTGCGCATCTTCATCACCGCCCGGGGCTCGCGCTTCGTGTCGTACATCTTCTGTCCGTACCGCACCCGCCGGGCCAACTTGACATGTGCGTCGGTCAGTTCGCGCTTCTGCCGCTTGAGGTCGGCCTCAGCGACCCGCACCAAGCGCTCCGCGGCCTCCTGTTCGGTAGCCAGGGCCTCCTCGTACGCGCTGAAGTTGCCCCCGTACCAGGTGATCCGGCCGTCGCGCAGATCGGCGATCTGGTCGACCAGGTCCAGGAGTTCCCGGTCGTGACTGATCACGATCAGCACGCCCGACCAGGCCTCGACAGCGCTGTAGAGCCGCTGCCTGGCGTACAGATCCAGGTTGTTGGTCGGCTCGTCGAGCAGCAGGACATCGGGGCGGCTCAGCAGCAGCGCGGCCAGCCTGAGCAGCACCGACTCGCCGCCGGACACCTCACCGATGGTGCGGTCGAGCCCGATGTGCCCGAGCCCGAGCTGGTCCAGGGTCGCCACGGCGCGCTCCTCGACGTCCCAGTCGTCGCCGACGGCGGTGAAGTGCTCCTCGCCGACGTCGCCCGCTTCGATGGCGTGCAGCGCGGCGCGGCGCGCGGCGATACCGAGTGCCTCGTCGACCCGTAGCTCCGTGTCCAGGGTGACGTTCTGCGGCAGGTATCCGACCTCGCCCGCCAGGCGCACCACGCCGTCGGCAGGCGTGAGTTCACCCGCGATCAGCTTCAACAGGGTGGACTTTCCCGAGCCGTTGACGCCGATCAGGCCGGTTCTGCCCGGACCGAAGGCCACTTGGAGGTCATCGAAGACCTCGGTGCCGTCCGGCCAGGCGAAGCTGAGCGAGGTGCAGGTGAGAGAAGGGGGGAAGGTAGACATACGGGCCTCCGGCGCGCGCTGGAATGGTCAGGGGCAACGCGGGACGAGACACCGAGGCGTGGCGACAGCCGAGCGGATCGGGATCGGGAAGACGCCCTCCTAGGGGGCAAAAGAGAAAACCCGTTCCGCTTCAGGACGGCTCGACAGCCGAGGTCGCACACGACGCACACAGAACGCAGGGTCACTTGGAGCACTTCACTGCGATGCGGCGGTGTCTCAAGACCTCAGACGAGCAACGTCCTACTCCTATCGGCGGCAACAGGTACCCCTGCACTGTAGGAGGAGGCCGCCAGCGACGGCAACCGGGTTTTCTCGCCAGATGTACAGACGTGCCGGACGTAGGTGTTGGATTCTCGCCAGACCTGGCCTTCCGGCGCTGCTTGGCTGTCCCGTATGACGAACCTCAAGGCCCAGGCCCAGGCCCAGGCCGTGCCTCGCCGCCGTGGACGCCCCCGCACCAGGTCGGACATGGTCCTGGCCGACAAGGCGTACTCCTCGCGCGAGATCCGCATCCACCTGCGCTGACGCGGTTATCCGCGCGGTGATCCCGGAACGGGCCGACCAACGGGCCAACCGGGTGCGGCGCGGAAAAGCCGGTGGCAGACCGCCTGCCTTCGACCGGGAGGCGTACAAGCAGCGCAACACCGTCGCACGGTGCATCAACCGCCTCAGGCAGTGGCGTGGCATCGCCACCCGTTACGAGAAGACCGCGACCATTTACCTGGCCGGACTCCACAGCGCGGGCATTTTTTCTCTGGTCCGCCTGATGACCCGAAGGACGTCATCGCGGGCCAGGTGCGGTGTCCGTTGCGGTGAGACTCTCGGTGTTCTCTCACGTAACGCTCACGGTGCTGCCAGGCCGCCCGCCTAGCGTGCGGCCCATGTTCTTCACCTATCTGCGTCGCGAACTGCGCCGCCGGAGGAAGTCGGCGCTGGTCGTCGCTTCCGGGCTGGCTCTCGGTATCGCTCTTGTCATCGTGGTCAACGCTGTCTCGACCGGCATGGGGAAGGCCCAGGACCAGGTCCTGGAATCCCTCTACGGGCTCGGTACCGACATGACCGTCACCAAGGCCCCGGAACCAGCCTCGGAGGACGGCAGCGGGCGGCCGCGGTTCCGCTTCGACGCCGGTGGCGACGGGGAGGATGGTGAGCGGCAGAGCAGTGACCGGGTCATGGTGCAGGGCCTGCAGACCCTGGACGCCGCCGCGGTCTCGTCCGTGGCGAAGGCGGACGGTGTGGCGAACGCCGTGGGCGGGCTCAGCCTCAATGTGGTGAAGGTCGACGGTGAGTTCAGTCGCGGCCAGTTCCAGCAGCGGCCGGGCGCTGGGCGGGGCGGCGGCTCGGATGGTGAGGTGACGGGCGGCGGCGCCGACTTCTCCATCGACAGTTTCACCGTGTACGGCACCGACGTCGCGCATCCGGGGATGGGACCGATGTCTTCCTCGGAGATCACCGACGGGCGCGGCTTCGAGACGTCCGAGGCATCGGCGAAGGTTGCCGTGGTGGACAACGCCTACGCCAAGGAGAAGAAGCTCACCACCGGTGACACGGTCACGGTGAGCGACACCAAGTTCGAGATCATTGGCGTGGCCACCGCGACCAGCGGGGACTCCGCCGCCAACGTCTATCTGCCGCTCGCCCAGGCCCAGGCCCTGGCCGACGTCAAGGACAAGATCACCACTGTCTACGTGCAGGCCAACGACACGCAGCAGCTCGGTGCGGTGGAATCCGCAGTACTCAAGGCCGTTCCGGACGCCACCGTGACCACCTCCGAGGACCTGGCGGACACCGTCTCCGGGTCCCTGTCCACCGCGTCCGGCCTCGCCGAGACGGTCGGCCGCTGGCTGTCCGTGGTGGTCCTGGCCGCGGCGTTCCTGGTCGCCGGCCTGCTCACCTCGTCCGCCGTCGCCCGGCGCGTCCGGGAGTTCGGCACCCTCAAGGCACTGGGCTGGCGCTCGCGCCGGGTCACCGGGCAGGTCGTCGGCGAGGCCGTCGTGACGGGCCTGGTCGGTGGCGCCATGGGCATCGGGCTGGGCCTGGTCGGCGCGTGGGCGGTCACCGCCTTCGGGCCCTCGCTCTCCGCGGAGCTGGGCGCTTCCGGCGGCGGCATGCGCGGCCCCGGCGGGGGAGGCGGCATGGGCGGTCCCGGTGGCGGCCTGGGCGGTGGCCCCGGCGGCGCACGGGAAACCGCCGCACGGACGCTGGATGTGGTCCTCTCCGCGCCGGTCAGCCTCTCCGTGATCATCCTGGCCGTCGGGCTAGCCGTCGCGGGCGGCCTCGTCGCCGGGGCCTTCGGCGGGTGGCGTGCCTCCCGGCTCCGCCCCGCCGACGCCCTCTCCCGCGTCGCCTGACCGGCCCTCGTCCCTCTTCGCAGGAGCAACCATGTACGAACTCACCGGCGTCACCCGGCGCTACACCCGCGGCAAGGGCGTCGTCGACGCGCTCGCCGGAGTGGACCTCACCATCACCGCAGGCGACTACCTGGTCATCAAGGGCCCCACCGGCGGCGGCAAGTCGACCCTCCTGCAGATGCTGGGCGGCCTGGACCGGCCGACCTCCGGCAGTGTGCTGCTCGACGGTGTCGACCTGGCGAAGCTGCCCGAGGCCCGTCTGACCCGCCTGCGCAGCGAGAAGATCGGCTTCGTCTTCCAGAGCTTCAACCTCATCCCGACCCTGACCGCCCAGGAGAACGTCGAAACGGCCCTCGTGCCGCTGGGCGTCAAGTCGAAGGATCGGCGCGAACTGGCCGCCGAGGCCCTCTCCTCGGTGGGACTGGGAGAGCGGCTGGGCCACGTGCCGGGCGAGCTGTCCGGCGGCCAGCAGCAGCGGGTGGCCATCGCCCGGGCACTGGTCAAGAAGCCGCAGGTACTGCTCGCGGACGAGCCGACGGGCAACCTCGACGAGTCCACCCGCGACGAGATCATGGACGTCCTGCAGACCCGCTGCAAGGAGGACGGACTCACCTTCATCATGGTCACGCACGACTCCCACCTGGCCAAGCACGCACCCCAGGTGGTCACGCTCCGCAAGGGCGCCCTGTCGTCGTCCTGACACAACCTGCTTTGCTCCCGCACCGGGCCCGGCGCGTCCCCACGCCGACGGCGCGCCGGGCCCGGCGCGGGATAGCCTCCTGGCGGGGACGGCGGGTGCCGGGACCCTGGTGAGAGAACGGATCGTAGTGCCGATATGACCGAGCGGACCGAAGAGAAGCGGCAGCACCGGCTTCTCGTCGTCGAGGACGAGCCCAGCATCCGCACGCTGCTCGAATCGACGCTGAGTCTCACCGGCTATGAGGTGCGGAGCACGGACACGGGGGCCGCCGCGCTGGCCGAGGCCGCGCGCATGCTGCCCGACCTGATCCTGCTGGACATCATGCTGCCCGACCTCGACGGCTACGAGGTGACCCGTCGGCTGCGCGCGACCGGCAACCTGGTGCCCGTTCTGCTCCTCACCGCCCGCACCGGCGTGGACGACCGCATCAAAGGGCTGAGCGTCGGCGCCGACGACTACGTCACCAAGCCCTTCAACATCGAGGAAGTACTGCTCCGTATCCAGGCCATCCTGCGAAGGACGCTCGGCTCCGACGCCCTGCTGCCGGACACCGTCGTGCGCTATGCCGACCTCGAGCTCGACGAGAGGGCACACGAGGTGCACCGGGCCGGCCAGTACGTACAGCTCTCGCCGACCGAGTTCAAGCTGCTGTCGTACCTCATGGACAACGCTGGCCGGGTCGTGAGCAAAGCCCAGATCCTCGACCATGTGTGGCAGTACGACTTCGCGGGCGACACCCGCGTGGTCGAGACCTACATCAAGTACCTGCGGAAGAAGATCGACCGCTTCGACCCGCCGCTCATCCACACCGTCCGGGGCGTGGGCTACAGCCTGCGGGTGCCGCGCGCGAGCCACGGAATAGCGGAGCGTTGACCGGCCTCCGCGCGCCCCGCTCGCTGCGCCGGCGTCTCGTCCTCGGAGTCACCGCGCTGGCCACCCTGGCCGTGCTGGCCGCCGAGCTGATCGGCTTCGTCGTCCTGCGGTCCTGGCTCCTCGACGGCGTCGACCAGCGGCTCGCCGACTTCCGGCCCACGCCCGCCTCCGCCTTCCTCGACACGCGCCGCCCCGGCAAGCCGGAACGCGAGGCGCTGCCCTCGGACTTCCGCGTCTACTTCTACGACGCCCGCGGCAACCGCCTGCCCCAGAAACTCGGCTTGGACGACGAGCCGGGCCCCCAGCTCCCCGACAGCATCGACCGCCTCCTGCCCACGGAAGGCAGCCCGGTCTCGGTGGCAGCCGACACCGGAGACGGAAACTGGCGCGTCCTGCGCCGGGACGGACCACGCGACCTGACCGTCGTCATCGCCTTGCCGCTCGACACCGTGGACGGGGCCACGTCAAAGATCCTCTGGCTGAACGGCCTGCTGCTCATCATCACCGTGGCAGCCTTGTGGGTGCTGGGCCGTGAGGTGGTCCGGCTCAGCCTGCTGCCGCTGACCCGCATGGAGCGCACCGCCGAGGCCATCACCGCCGGGCAGCTCGACCTACGGCTGCCCGACACCGACCCGCAAACCGAGATCGGACGGCTCGGCACCGTACTGAACACCATGCTCGACCGACTCCAGCAGGCCCTGCACGAGCGCGAGACGTCGGAGACACGGCTGCGCCGCTTCGTCGCCGACGCCGGACACGAACTGCGCACCCCGCTGACCGCCATCCAGGGATTCGCCCAGCTCGCGCTGCGCTCCGACCGCCGCACCACGAGCGAGCGGCAGGAAGCCGACCGGCACATCGCCCAGAACGCCGAACGGATGAGCCTGCTTGTCGACGACCTCCAACTACTCGCCCAACTGGACCGGCACCCCGACTACCAGCAAGAACACGTGGACCTGCTGTCCCTGGCAGCAGACGCGGTGAGCTCAGCAGCCCTGCAACGACCGGGACACCCCGTGAGCCTGTCCCCCCTACGCGAGCGCCCCACCGACACCAACACCGATGCGGAGGAAGGGGAACTGGACGTGGTGGAAGTCGTGGGAGATCCCCACCGTCTCCGGCAGATCGTTGAGAACCTACTGTCGAACGCCCACACCCACACCCCGCCCGGCAGCCGCATCCACGTCCGCGTGGGTGCGGGCCGCGCAGGTGCCCGCACCGGTGGCACGCACGCACCGGGACGCATCAGCATGGCACCGTCCTTCCCGGCCGGAACCCGGGTCGCCGTCATCGAGGTCGAGGACGACGGCCCGGGACTGCCTGCCGCCGACGCGGCACGCGTGTTTGAGCGCTTCTACCGGGTGGACCCCGCACGCACCCGGGCACGAGGCGGCTCCGGCCTGGGCCTGGCCATCGCCACCGCCATCGCCGAGGGTCACGGAGGACGCCTCGAACTCGACACGGGCCAAGACCGCGGCGTCACCTTCCGCCTCGTCCTGCCACTCCCTCCAGCGAGCTGATCGCGCGGCCCGAGCAATGCGACCGGCCGACAGAACGCTCTGGCAGGACGCCACAGCGCAGACACCTTCCTCTGGTCCACCCCATGAACCAAACGAATCCGCCTGGGCCCCAGGCATTACACCCAGGTCGTCAGCAGGCGTCGCGCATGAGCTCCGCGAGGTCCTCGTCCAGGTCAAGCAGCAGGTGTTCGTGCCCCAGCGGCACCAGCGTCGCGGCGCGCTTCAGGAACTGGCGCAGCTCGGCGGTGTGCACATGCACCACCGCGGTGCCTTCGGGTGCGTGGAACTCCAGCACGGTCCGGTCGTAGCCGTACGGCCGGACCCGTACGTCGCCGTCGCCCGCCGGGCCCTCGATACCGACCGTGAGCAGCTCACGGGCGAACGCCCAGGACACCTCCACACCCTCCAGCGTCGCGGGAGCGGGGAACGCCATCCGTACGGCGAACGGGTCGTGGGAGTCGTAGTGGAGCGTCGCGGGAATGGTCGCCATGCGTGGTGCGGCGGCGACGAGGCGCGCCTCGACCGCTTGCTCGATGACAGTGGTCAACGCCTGCTCCCTTACGACAGCTGGTGCGGATGCTACGGCCGGTAACCGGATACGGCCTGGTACCTGCTTAGACGGCGGAATGGCGGATTCCGTGCACACCGGCGGAGGTGAGCTGTGTCACCGAGGCAGGCACCCTGGACGCTGCCCGTGGACTCGGCTAGCTTCGCCGCCCATGAGGGGACTGGGGAAGACGAGACCTGTGCGCCGCTTGATGGCCTTAGCGACGTGCGGAGCGGCGCTCGCCGCCGCACTGACCACACCAGCATCGGCCGCACCCACCGCACCTGCTGATGCCGCCGCACCCGCCGAATCCGCCGCACCCGGCGAATCCGTCGCACGCGCTGAGACCAGGTGGCCCGGCTGGCAGCTCACCCACACCGGCACCGACGTCCGCTTCCGCGGTCTCGCCGCTGTCAGCAAGCGCACCGCCTGGGCCGCGGGCTCTGGCGGCACCGTGCTGCGTACCACCAACGGCGGCCGTAGCTGGCGGGATGTCTCACCGCCGGGTGCCGTGGACGAGCGACTGGAGTTCCGCGACATCGAGGCCTTCGACGGCCGTCGCGCGGTGGTGCTGGCGATCGGCGAGGGCGAAGCGTCCCGGATGCTGCGCACCGAGGACGGCGGCACCACCTGGACCGAGTCCTTCCGCAACACCGAGCCGCGGGCGTTCTACGACTGCCTCACCTTCTTCGACCGCAGACACGGGCTCGCCATGAGCGACCCCGTGGACGGCAGGTTCCGCATCCTGTCCACATCCGACGGCGGCCGCTCCTGGAAAGTGCTGCCCGATGACGGCATGCCCCCGGCCCTGGAGGGCGAGGCCGGATTCGCCGCGAGCGGCCAGTGCCTGGTCAGCTCCGGACCCCGGGACGTCTGGCTGACCACCGGCGGCGGCTCCCACGCGCGCGTGCTGCACTCCGGCGACCGTGGCCTGACCTGGACCGCGACGAAGGCGCCGATCCCGGCCGGGGAACCCGCGCGCGGGGTCTTCGCCGCGGCCTTCCAGGGCCGTACGCACGGCATCGTGGTCGGCGGCGACTACCGCACCGGCCACGCGTCGCCGCGGGCCGCGGCCCGCAGCGCCAACGGCGGCCGCACCTGGACACCGTCCGCCACACCGCCACCCGCCTACCGCTCCGGCGTCACCTGGCTGCCGCACAGCAGGTCGGCCGCGCTGGCGGTCGGCCCCACCGGCACCGACCTGACCACGGACGGCGGCCGCACCTGGCGGACGGTCGACACCGGCTCGTACGACACGGTCACCTGCACCCGGGACCGCGCGTGCTGGGCCTCGGGCGAACAGGGCCGCATCGCCCGGCTGCGCACCTGACCCCGCAGAGCCAGCCCCGGCGATCCGTCCGGTGGCGCGACACCCTGCCGTCGGCGGCCCCGCGTTGGCATAATCGCCCCCCGGGCCGCCGCGACAGGCAGGGCGCAACGAGCAGGGGAGCAGCGGGAGATGGCGGCGACAGGGTTCTCCATCGAGGTGGACGGCAGCAGCGGAGCGCACGCCGGGCGCTGGGCCGAAGGCAGCTCGCTGATGGTGCTGCCCGACGCCGAGCACCGCGCCGAGAACGCGGCGGCGTACATCGAACTGGTCGAGCCGGGCAACGTGTTGTCCCCGGCGGTATCCCGCACCCCCGCCCCCACCCGCGCCACCCGACCCCCGACAGACCCCTCCGCCCGGCAGGTGACCGTCGCGGAGGTCGAGGCGCGGATGCGGACCCTCACCCGAACCGGCGAGATGCACCCGCTCTTCGTGCTGCGCGACGCCGACCAGCGGGCCCTGTGCTCCGTACGACCGGAGCCGCTCCCCAAGGGCGAGCCCCGTTGGTTCACCGTCCTGGACGAGCACCTGGACGTCCTGGCCACGATCGACCGTGGCCGCCCCCACCGCTTCGGGCGCTACCGCTGGCGGATCGAGTTCGCCGACGGCCGCACGCCGCTGATCGGATACAAGGGTGGCTGGCCGGACTGGCTCGGCTTCGTGCTGTTGCTGCCCCTCTGGTGCCTGTTCTTCGCCGTGTCGCTGCTGGTCGCGCTCGTCACCCTCAGCGAAGGCGTCGGGCTCACGGTGTGGAGCTGCCCCAAGCACATCGCCTGGCGCCCGCGCGGTGCGTGGCCTTTCGCGCGGGCCGCCCTGGAGTTCCGCCATATGAGCGCGGGTTACCGCTACCGCGCCGACCAACTGGACCCACGTATCGCCTACGCGCAGGCAGCGGTCCACCAGTTCGCCCAGCTCAGAGGCTAGGGCGAGAGCTGGATCTGGATCTGGAGCTAGGGCTGGGGCTGGGGCTGGCGGTACGCGGCCAGGTCCGGGGCCGTCTTGGTCGCGATGAACTCCGTGACGCGGTACGCGCACACCCCCGCGACGCTGAACGGGTCTGCCGCGGCGATCTCCTCGATGCGGGCGCGGTCCTCGCCGACCGCCAGGATGACTCCGCCGTCCCGCGGGTTTTTCCGACCCGATGCGATGAAGACCCCGGACGCGTAGTGCTCGTCGAGCCAGGAGATGTGCGCGGCCATCTCTTTCTCCACGTCGGACAGGGGTGCGGTGTAGGTCAGCTCAAGTACGAACATGATCCCGAGGCTACCTGCCAGCCGTTCCGCCGCCGTGCCGCGGCGCCCCGTCGCACATCCGTTACCTTCTACTCCCAGGAAATTCTCATCTGGGTGCGGCACATTGGGAGCATGTCTTTCCTCGTTCCTGTATGTCCGAACTGCGGCCGGGTGCGCTGTATATGCCCCACCCGGACGGTCGTCGCGCTCTTCACCGAGCGCCCCGCCGATGCGGCTCTCCAGCAGGGTCAGCTCGGCCAACACCTTCCAGACCGTGGCCGAAATATGGCGGCGGCTACGGCATAGCCCTGCGAGACTTCGACTGGCAGCCGTGACCAGAGCGGACGGGGGTGTGCTGCCGGGTGCACTCGGTTTCCAACAGCATGTCGGGCGGCAACGCCCAGACGATTGTCCAGGCGCAGTACGCCACGCTCGTCCAGCAGGCCCAGGTGCGGCCATCGTGCATCCCGCGCATGCAGCCCGCGCCACCGGACGGGTTCGTCGACCGGGAGCTGATCCGTGCGCGCCTGGACGCGCTCACCGACGGTCTCGGCGCCCGCACCTCGGCGCAGGTCGTCGTGATCACCGGGGCGCCCGGCGTCGGGAAGTCGGGGGTGGTGCTGTACTGGGTCGCCGAGCGGTCAGCGGACTTTCCCGGTGGGGTGTTCTACGTGGACATGAGCCCGCGCGGAGAGCTGCACCCGAGCGACACGGCCGGTGTGCTGGAGGCGTTCATCGGCCTCCTGGGCATTCCGCGTGACGAACTGCCTGCCGGTGTACTGGCGTTGGGCTCCTACTTCCGCTCGCTCACTTCGCATGCTCCCTGCCTGGTCGTCCTGGACGGCGTCGTCAACGCCGCACAGGTTCCACCGCTGCTGCCGGGCCATCCCGCGAGCCTGGTCCTGGTCACCAGCCGCCAACTGCTGGGCCGCCTCCGCGCCGCCCTGCCGTCCAGACCGGTGTACGTGCCGGTCGACGGCCTGGACGACGCCGCGTGCGCGGAACTGTTCCGGTACGCCGCTGACGCCACGGGAGCCGAACAGCCCGGGGACGGCGAGCTGTTGCGCGCCGTGATCCCCGCCTTCGGCGGGCTGCCGCTCGCCGCGCGTATCGCGGGGGCCCGCGCCGCCGATCCGCTGGACGGCGGACTGGACGCGCTGGCCCGGCAGTTGACCGGTCGCCGCTCGCTGCTGGAGGCGCTGGCCATGCCCGACGAGCCGTCCGCGGATGACGCCGCCTTCGAGGTGACCGCGGTGTTCGAGGTGTCCTACCGTGCCCTGGACGCGCCAGCGGCCAGGGTCTTCCGGGCACTCGGCCTCAATCCCACCCCCGAGTTCGCGGACGAGCTGGTGGACGCACTTGCGGGCGGCGCTGAGCAGGGGGCCCGGATCAGACGCACCCTGCTGGATGGCAGTCTGCTCGAACGACGGCTCCAGGGGCGGTGCCGGATGAATCGCCTGGTGCACGAGTACGCGAGGGAACTCGCCCAATCGGCGCCCACACCAGACGGGGGCGTTGACGAGGCCACCGAGGTCGGATCGACCCTGGCGGCGTGGTATCTGTGGCGCGCGGCGGCCGCCGAGCACCTGGTATCCAAGCGCTGGCGCATCGGCGCGGTGTTCACCGAACCCGACTTGCTCAGCGAGGTGTTCAGCTCCGAGGAGGAGGCGCTGGACGCGGTGGAGGCGGACCGCGAGAACGCCGTCGCGGTGGCCGGTCTCGCGCTGCGGGCCCAGCGGTACGGACAGGTTTGCGAACTGGTCGAGGCGCTGCGCGGGGTCTTCTTCCGCCGTAAGCACCACACGCTGTGGGTCGAGGTGTGCGGCCTGGGAGTGGAGGCGGCGACCCGGCGCTTGGAACTGCCCACGCCGCCTGCCGACGCGCTCCTGGTCTCTGCCCGTATGCACTACGAACTGGCCTTCGCCCACTTCGACCAGGGCGGCGACCCGGTAGCGGCAGCGCGGCACTACGAGGCGGCACGCGAGGCGGCACGGCGCGCGCGGCACGCCCGTACCGAATCGACCGCGCTGGAGGGGCTTGGTCTGGTCGCCCTCGCGCAGGACCGCCCCGAGGCGGCCGCGGACCTGTTCGGGCAGGCCATCGACGCGCTCGGCGATCTCGACCACGCGCGCGGCCGGGCGCTGCTCACCTACCACCGGGGCCGGGCCGCGAGCGCCGCTGGCCACCACGAGGAGGCCGCCGGGCTTCTCGTGGCGGCGCGCCGCCAGTTCGCCGATCTCCCCACGCCCGACCGCTACAACGAGGCCCGCACGCTGACCCGCCACGCGGAGTCCGCCCTGGCGGCGGGCCACCCCGACCAGGCCGTCACCCTGCTGACCGAGGCTCTGGACCTGTTCCAGGGCCGCGGTGCCCCCAAGGAGGAGGCGGATGCCCGCCTCCTCCGAGGAGACGCTCACGTGGCCCAATCAGCCACCGAAGAAGCCCGCGAGGACTGGCAGATGGCGCTCAACGCCTACACCGGCATCGGCAGCCTCCGCGCCGCGGAGGCCCGCGCGAGGCTCGCCGGGCCGGAACGGCGCGGCGGCGCGGGCACCTGAGCCTTCCCCGACCCGACCCGACCTGTCCCGCGACGCTCAGTACTCGATCTGGACGTCTGGGTCGGTGGTGTGCGCCGCTGGCCCGTGGGGGGCGCTCTGGTGCACGAGGAGTACGCCCAAGGGGAGTTCGTCGCCCGCGTGTACCGCGACCTCGCCCTCCCAGTCGTCCCCGAAGTGGGCCAGACAGGCGCCCAGAGCCGACGCGGCGACCGCCGGTGTCGCCCACCACGGGCGCGTGGTCCAGCGGGCGATGTGCCCGGCGCCGTCGCGCAGGCGCAGGCGGCAGGCCGCGTGTGAGGTGGGTTCGACGACCATCCAGCAGCCCGCGTGCCGCGCGAACAGCTCTTCGGATCGCGACCCGCGCGAGACGACGACGTCGGCGACGTTCGCCCAGCGAGGGTCTGGTTCGCCCTCGTCGACGACGACCTGCGGGTCGCGCATGTGCGTCCGGCGGCCCCGGGCCTGTGGCTCGGCGGGGTAGCGGCGCAGCAAAACGGTGGCGCGGCCAGCCGGGTCGCGCGCGGCCACTCGGGCGTCGGCGAACACGGCCTGGTCCAGCGGGGATTGGCGTCCGGAGGCGACGGGAGGGGGCAGGTGTACGGGGTGGGGTACGACCGGCCGCGTGGGCTCGGCCAGGTCGAGGGTCCGGTAGCAGAGCCGTCTGAGGCGGGCAAGGGCCTGGCCGGGGCGCGAGGTGACCAGCCGTGAGGCGTCGGCCAGGCCGGGGCTGTCCGGCTGGTCGCGCAGGGCCGCCGCGAGTTGCCCGGCCAGCGGTGCGGACGGGTGGACCCGGGGCAGCAGCGCCCCGAGCCGCGCCATCGGGGACCCGGCGGCGACGCTCTCCTCGTCGAACGAGGCCAGCAGGCCCGGCAGTCCGCGCCCCGCCGCGTACAGGGTCAGCGAGCCGTGGTCGCCTAGGAAGGCGTCGGCCGCGCACAGTGCGGCCTTCCAGGTGTCGGTCGCGGGCTCGGGCAGGATCAGCCCGGCCCTGACATACGGCTCCAGCCAGGACCGGATCTGCCAACCACCGTGCCCGTACCAGGCGTTAGGGTGGATGGCCGCGACGACACGGAACTCGTCGCGGGGGAGTTCGGCGAGCGCGCGCCCCACCACGTCGGCCGCCCCGCCGAGAAGCGACCGCCGTCCCCAGGTGGAGGTCAGCAGGAGCAGCCGTTGACCAGGCCGTACGCCGAGTGCGGCACGGTACTCGCTCCGGAACGGAAGTGAGGCCTGGATCTGGTCCATGCAGGGGTCGCCGACGACGTGAGACAGGGGTACGGCCTGCGGGCAGCCCTGCCGCAGGCGGGCGCGCTGCTCGTCGTGCGAGAGCACGATGGCGGCTGGGATCAACTCACTGTCGTGCACCAGCCATTCAGCGGTAAGCCCGAATGCTCCCGGCTCCCGGCTCCCGGCTCCCGGCTCCCGGCTCCCGGCTCCCGGCTCCCGGCTCCCGGCTCCCGGCTCCCGGCTCCCGGCTCCCGGCTCCCGGCTCCCGGTGCAGTGTTTTATTGTATCCCGCGCCGTGTGGCGATCCAATGATCGGTGCGGAGAGATTCTGCAGGTCACCGCCCCGACTCGTGCTCACCGCCAGGTCGAACGCATGACCGCGAGCCTCGTCCCACGAGATGAGCGGCAGCTCCCGCGCCCTGACGAACTCCTCGATCCCGGGCTCGAACGGCGACGACCCGGTACACGTGAACAGCACCTGCACCCGCGGATCGCCGTCGAAAACGGTCAGTAGGTCAAGCAGCCGCGTCGCCGACGTGACGTTGTGGATGACACCCAGCACCGTGCGCGCGGGCGCCACCGTCCGCCACCGGTCCGGCATCCAGGGAGCGGCGGGGTGCGCTCGCCGCCCCGACGTCGCCCCGGGCGCCGTGGCCGCGCTCTCCCCTCGCCCCGCCATCAAACCCCTGCCCCCACCCCGTGATCCGCCAACCGTAAACGCACCCTACGCAGCCGCAGCCGCCCCGGGAAAGCACACCACCCAGCCCCGTACCAGAACCCCGCACCCCGTACGCTCGTCCCACCATGGCCACCCCACACACGCCCGCCGATCGCCCCACCGCCCCCACCACCGAAGCCGAAGCCCGGGCGATTCAGGACGCGCTGCGCACCCGCGTGATCCTGGACGAGCCCGGCCCGCTGCCCGGCACCGGCCACGTCACCGGCGTCGACGTCGCCTACGACGACGCACGCGACCTCGTGGCCGCGGCCGCCGTCGTGCTGGACGCGGCGACACTCGACGTGGTCGACGAGGCCACCGCGACCGGGCGGATCAGCTTCCCGTACGTACCCGGGCTGCTCGCGTTCCGGGAGATCCCCACGGTGGTCGCCGCCCTGGAGTCCCTCCGGGCCGACCCCGGACTCGTCGTCTGCGACGGCTACGGCCGCGCCCACCCGCGCCGCTTCGGCCTGGCCAGCCACCTCGGCGTATTGACCGGCCTGCCGACGATCGGCGTCGCCAAGAACCCCTTCACCTTCGCCTACGAAGAACCAGGCACCCGGCGTGGCGCCACCGCGCCGCTCACGGACGTCACGGACGGAGCGGAGGAGGTGGGCCGCGCCGTGCGCACCCAGGACGGCGTGAAGCCGGTCTTCGTCTCGGTCGGTCACCGGGTCACCCTGGACCGCGCCGTAGCCCACACCCTCCACTTGGCGCCCCGCTACCGCCTCCCGGAGACCACCCGCCGCGCCGACGCCCTGTGCCGCAGCGCCCTGCGTGCCGCGACCGACGCGCTCAGGGAACTCAACGCGCCGCCGCCACCCGGAACCTGATCCCCGCCGCCCGCAGACGTCCGATCAGCGCGTCGCCCATGGCGACCGCCGGGGTGACCTGACCGGCCGTGTCGGGCAGGTCGTCGAAGGCCAGGCTGAGGGCCGACTCGGCGAGGATCTTCGCCGTCTCGCCGTAGCCAGGGTCGCCGCCGCTGACCTCCGTGTACACCCGACGCCCACCGCCGTCACCGACGAACCGCACCGAGAACCAGGACTTCGCCCGCCGCTGCTCGTCGGGCCCCTCGCCAGGCTTGACCCGCTCGCCCAGCCACCGCCTGGCGGGCGGCAGTTGGGCCGCCGCGAAGAGGGTGCCCATGGCGGCCACGCTGCCCAGCGCGACCGGCAGCGACTTCACCGCCGCGTAGTGCCGGTAGCGGAAGTCGGGCCCGTACCGCTCCAGGGCCCGGGCCGAACGCTGCACGACCTGCGGGTCGATGGTCGGCAGCGGCAGCGCCCAGGCGTCGACCTCCTTCGCGTACCGCGGCGCACTGACCGGGGCGTATGCCGTGCGGCCCACCGGGCGCGGCTCCTGGCGCCGTCGGTCCTGCTGCGCGGCCAGCGTCTGGCGCCCCCGCGAGAAGCCGGTGAGGACGGTGGCGAACGTCCCGCCGGAGAACATCGCCTGGGCACGGACAAACCCGTCGACCCGCAGCGGCACCCCCTCGGGCAGCTGCTGGACCGTGTAGTACGCGCCCAGGTCATGCGGAACCGAGTCGAACCCGCAGGCGTGCACCAGCCGCGCCCCGGTCTCCCGCGCACGGGCGTCATGCCGCACGTACATCAGGTCGACGAACTCGGGCTCGCCCGTCAGGTCCAGATAGTCCGTGCCGCTGTCGGCGCAGGCCGCGACCAGCTCCTGCCCGTAGGTGATGTACGGGCCGACCGTCGTGGCCAGCACCCGCGTCGAGCTGGCCAGCTCCCGCAGCGCGGCCGGGTCGTCCACGTCCGCGCTGATCAGCGGAAGGTCCTTGAGGGCCGGGTCGATCGTGGTCAGCCCCTCCCGTACTCTCTGGAGCTTCTGCTCGCTGCGCCCGGCGATCGCCCAGCGCAGGTTCTCGGGCGCGTGCGCGGCCAGGTATTCGGCCGTGAGCGTGCCCACGAAGCCGGTGGCTCCGAAGAGCACGATGTCGTACCGCGCGCTGTCCTGACTGCTCATGACACTCCTCAGTCCCGGTGGGGCCGCTTGGTCCGTCGTCTGGTCCGCCGTAGGGAGCCGAGACTAGCGCGAGTGATTTCTAAGCGCTTGCTCGTTGGGTCTTGTGCGGAGTGGAACGCGTTCTTAACATCGCTGCTGTTACATCAGTTGTGTCAAAGCGCTGGGGGCTTGATGACAGAGACAGACAGAGGCGGCGGTCCACTGGCCGGAATCCGGGTGGTCGAACTGGCCGGAATCGGGCCAGGGCCGTTCGCCGCGATGCTGCTCGCGGACCTCGGCGCCGATGTCGTACGGGTCGACCGGCCCGGCGGCGCCGGACTCGCCATCGACCCGGCGTACGACGTGACCAACCGGAACAAGCGCTCGGTGCTGATCGACCTCAAGTCCGAGCACGGCCCCAGCCGCGTCCTTGACCTGGTCGAACGCGCCGACATCCTGATCGAGGGCTTCCGCCCCGGCGTTGCCGAGCGCCTCGGCGTGGGCCCCGAGCAGTGCCGGGCCCGCAACGGCCAGCTCGTCTACGGGCGGATGACCGGCTGGGGACAGGAGGGGCCGCTCGCCCAGCGTGCGGGCCACGACATCGCGTATATCGCCATCACCGGCACCCTCGGCATGATCGGCAAACCGGACGAACCCCCGGCCGTCCCCGCCAACCTCGTCGGCGACTACGCGGGCGGCTCCCTCTACCTCGTCGTCGGTGTGCTGGCGGCACTCCAGCACGCGCGCGCGACGGGCGAGGGGCAGGTGGTGGACGCGGCGATCGTGGACGGCGCCGCCCACCTCGCGTCGATGATCCACGGCATGCTGGCGGCCGGCGGCTGGCAGGACCGTCGGGGCGCCAACCTGCTGGACGGCGGCTGCCCCTTCTACGGCAGCTACCAGACATCCGACGGCGGATACATGGCCGTAGGCGCCCTGGAGCCCCAGTTCTACGACGCGTTCATCACCGTGCTCGGCATCGAGGACCAGGCGTCCGCCCGCAAGGACTTCGCCCGCTGGGACGAACTGCGTACCGCGATCACCGCACGTTTCAGGACAAAGACCCGCGCCGAGTGGACCGCGCTCTTCGAGGGCTCGGACGCCTGTGTGGCCCCCGTACTGTCCCTCACCGAGGCTCCCGCCCATCCGCATCTGGCCGCCCGCGGCACCTTCACCGACCATGGCGGCATCACCCAGCCCGCTCCGGCCCCGCGCTTCTCGGCGACCCCCACGGCCGTACGCACACCCCCGGCACAGCCCGGCGCCGACACCGAAGCGGTGGCCCGCGACTGGAACGTACCGGACCTGACGAAGGACGCCACATGACGTCACAGGCAACGTCCCAGACCCCCTCGGGCATGAAGCGCCAGCTCTACTCCGCCGATCACGAGGCCTTCCGCGAGACCGTGCGCACGTTCCTCACCAAGGAGGTGCTGCCGCACTACGAGCAGTGGGAGAAGGCCGGCATCGTCTCCCGCGACGCTTGGCGCGCGGCCGGAAAGCAGGGGCTGCTCGGGCTCGCCGTACCCGAGGAGTACGGAGGCGGCGGGAACGACGACTTCCGCTACAGCGCCGTACTGGCCGAGGAGTTCACCCGCGCGGGAGCGGCCGGACTCGCGATCGGGCTGCACAACGACATCATCGGCCCCTATCTGACCACCCTCGGCACGGAGGACCAGAAGCGGCGCTGGCTGCCCGGTTTCTGCTCGGGCGAGACCATCACGGCCATCGCCATGACCGAGCCGGGCGCGGGCTCCGACCTGCAAGGCATCCGCACCACCGCCGAAGACCAGGGCGACCACTGGCTGCTGAACGGCTCCAAGACCTTCATCTCCAACGGGATACTCGCCGACCTGGTGATCGTCGTGGCCAGGACCACCCCGGAAGGCGGCGCCAAGGGCCTGTCCCTCCTGGTGGTCGAGCGCGGCATGGAAGGCTTCGAGCGCGGCCGTAACCTCGACAAGATCGGCCAGAAGGCCCAGGACACCGCCGAGCTGTTCTTCACCGACGTACGCGTCCCCAAGGAGAACCTGCTCGGCGAGCTGAACGGCGCGTTCCTGCACCTGATGACCCATCTCGCCCAGGAGCGCATGGCCATCGCCGTCGCCGGGATCTCCGCCGCCGAGCACCTCCTGGAGATCACCATGAAGTACGTCCAGGAGCGCGAGGCCTTCGGGCGCCCGCTGGGCCGACTCCAGCACATCCGGTTCGAGATAGCCGAGATGGCCACCGAGTGCGCCGTCACCCGAGCGTTCCTCGACCGGTGCATCGTGGACCACACCCACGGCGAACTGGACGCTGTCCACGCGTCGATGGCCAAGTGGTGGGCCACCGAACTCCAGAAACGCGTCGCCGACCGCTGTCTGCAACTCCACGGAGGCTACGGCTATATGACCGAGTATCCGGTCGCCAGGGCCTTCACCGATGGCCGTATCCAGACCATCTACGGCGGGACGACCGAGATCATGAAGGAAATCATCGGCCGCTCCCTGCTGCCGTGACCCGGCAACCCGGCAACCCGGCAACCCGGCAACCCGGCAACCCGGCCCCGGCCACGCGCCCCTCTCCCTCTCATCCCGCACCCTGAAAGGCTGCCGACCTTGAGCACCGAAGCGTATGTGTACGACGCGATCCGCACCCCGCGCGGGCGCGGCAAGGCCAATGGGGCCCTGCACGGCACGAAGCCGATCGACCTGGTCGTCGGCTTGATCCACGAGATCCAGGCCCGCTTCCCCGGCCTGGACCCGGCCGCCATCGACGACATCGTCCTCGGCGTCGTCGGCCCGGTCGGCGACCAGGGCTCCGACATCGCGCGGATCGCGGCCATCGCCGCCGGACTGCCCGACACCGTGGCCGGCGTACAGGAGAACCGCTTCTGCGCATCGGGCCTGGAAGCGGTCAACCTGGCCGCCATGAAGGTCCGTTCGGGCTGGGAGGACCTGGTGCTCGCGGGTGGCGTCGAGTCGATGTCGCGGGTGCCGATGGCCTCCGACGGCGGCGCCTGGTTCGCGGACCCGATGACCAACTTCGAGACCGGTTTCGTCCCCCAGGGCATCGGCGCCGACCTGATCGCCACCATCGAGGGCTTCTCCCGCCGTGACGTCGACGAGTACGCCGCCCTCTCCCAGGAGCGCGCCGCCACCGCCTGGAAGGAATGCCGCTTCGCGAACTCCGTCGTCCCAGTGAAGGACCGCAGCGGACTGGTCGTCCTCGACCACGACGAGCACATGAGGCCCGGCACCACCGCCGACTCGCTGGCCAAGCTGAAGCCGTCGTTCGCCGACATCGGCGAGCTGGGCGGCTTTGACGCGGTTGCGCTGCAGAAGTACCACTGGGTGGAGCAGATCGACCACGTCCACCACGCGGGCAACTCCTCCGGCATCGTGGACGGCGCGTCCCTGGTCGCCATCGGCACCAAGGAGGTCGGCCAGCGCCACGGCCTGACCCCGCGCGCCCGGATCGTCTCCGCCGCGGTCTCCGGCTCCGAGCCCACCATCATGCTCACCGGACCCGCCCCCGCGACCCGCAAGGCCCTCGCCAAGGCCGGGTTGACCATCGACGACATCGACCTGGTCGAAATCAACGAGGCGTTCGCGGGCGTCGTCCTGCGCTTCGCCAAGGACATGGGCCTCTCCCTGGACAAGGTCAACGTCAACGGCGGCGCCATCGCGCTCGGCCACCCGCTCGGCGCCACCGGCGCGATGATCCTCGGCACTCTGATCGACGAACTGGAGCGGCAGGACAAGCGCTACGGCCTGGCCACGCTCTGCGTCGGCGGCGGTATGGGCATCGCCACCATCGTCGAGCGTCTCTGACCTGTCTAGGGGCTGTCCGGCCCCACCCCTCACGGATTTCACGGAGAACCCAAGCATGAGCGAGTCCACCACCATCCGCTGGGAACAGGACGAGACCGGCGTCGTCACCCTCGTCCTGGACGACCCGAACCAGTCCGCGAACACCATGAACCAAGCCTTCAAGGAGTCCATCGCGGCCATCGCCGACCGCGCCGAGGCCGAGAAAGACTCCATCCGCGGCATCATCTACACCTCCGCGAAGAAGACCTTCTTCGCGGGCGGCGACCTCAAGGAAATGATCCAGGTCGGCCCGGACAACGCCCAGCAGGCCTTCGAGGTTGGCACCGGCATCAAGAACTCCCTGCGCCGCATCGAAACCCTCGGCAAGCCGGTCGTCGCCGCCATCAACGGCGCCGCGCTCGGCGGCGGATACGAGATCGCGCTGGCCAGCCACCACCGCGTCGCCCTCGACGCGCCCGGCTCCAAGATCGGCCTGCCCGAGGTCACCCTCGGCCTGCTGCCCGCGGGCGGCGGCGTCACTCGCACCGTACGGCTGATGGGCATCACCGACGCGCTGCTCAAGGTGCTGCTCCAGGGCACCCAGTACACCCCGCGGCGGGCGCTGGAGAACGGCCTGGTCCACGAAGTGGCCGCCACCGAGGAGGAGATGCTCGCCCAGGCGCGCGCCTTCATCGACGCCAACCCCGAGTCCCAGCAGCCCTGGGACGTCAAGGGCTACAAGATCCCCGGCGGCACCCCGGCGCACCCGAAGTTCGCCGCGAACCTCCCGGCCTTCCCCGCCAACCTCAAGAAGCAGACCGCGGGCGCCCCCTACCCCGCCCCGCGCAACATCCTCGCCGCGGCCGTCGAGGGCTCCCAGGTCGACTTCGAGACGGCGCTGACCATCGAGGCCCGCTACTTCGTGGAGCTGGTCACCGGCCAGATCTCCAAGAACATGATCCAGGCTTTCTTCTTCGACCTCCAGGCCGTCAACTCCGGCGCCAGCCGCCCCAAGGGCATCGAGCCCAGGAAGGTACGGAAGGTCGCCGTGCTCGGCGCCGGAATGATGGGCGCGGGCATCGCCTACGCCTGCGCCCGCGGCGGTATGGAGGTCGTCCTCAAGGACGTGTCGGCCGAAGCCGCCGCCAACGGCAAGGGCTACTCCGAGCAGCTCTGCGCCAAGGCCGTCTCCCGTGGCCGTACCACCCAGGCCAAGGCCGACGCGCTGCTCGCCCTGATCACCCCCACCGCCGACCCGAAGGACCTCGCGGGCTGTGACGCGGTGATCGAGGCGGTCTTCGAGGACACGGCGCTCAAGCACAAGGTGTTCCAGGAGATCCAGGACGTCGTCGAGCCCGACGCGCTGCTCTGCTCCAACACCTCGACGCTGCCCATCACCCAGCTCGCCGAGGGCGTCTCCCGGCCGGTGGACTTCATCGGCCTGCACTTCTTCTCACCGGTCGACAAGATGCCCCTCGTCGAGATCATCAAGGGCGAGCGGACCGGCGACGAGGCACTGGCCCGCGCCTTCGACCTGGTCCGGCAGATCAACAAGACCCCGATCGTCGTCAACGACTCACGCGGCTTCTTCACCTCGCGCGTCATCGGCCACTTCATCAACGAGGGCGTCGCGATGGTCGGCGAGGGCATCGAGCCCGCGTCGGTCGAACAGGCCGCGGCCCAGGCCGGATACCCGGCCAAGGTCCTGTCCCTGATGGACGAACTCACCCTCACCCTCCCGCGCAAGATCCGCGACGAGACACGGCGGGCCATCGAGGAGGAGGGCGGCAGCTATCCGTCGCACCCGGCCGACGGCGTCATCGACCGCATGGTGGACGAGTTCGGACGCACCGGGCGCAGCGGCGGCGCGGGCTTCTACGACTATGTGGACGGCAAGCGCGCCGGTCTCTGGCCGGGCCTGCGCGAGCACTTCACCCGCGACGGCGCCGAGATCCCCTTCGACGACATGCGGGAGCGCATGCTGTTCGCGGAGTCCCTGGACACCGTACGGCTCCTGGAGGAGGGCGTCCTGACCTCGGTCGCCGACGCCAACATCGGCTCGATCCTCGGCATCGGCTTCCCCGGCTGGACGGGCGGTGTGCTCCAGTACATCAACGGCTACGAGGGCGGCCTGCCCGGCTTCGTGGCCCGTGCCCGGGAACTCGCGGACCGGTACGGGGAGCGGTTCACGCCGCCCGCGCTGCTGGTCGAGAAGGCGGCGAACGGCGAGACCTTCAAGGACGCCTGACACCAGCCCCACGCTGAGCCGTGTGGGTCGTGTGCCTGGAGTTGTGAGGGGTGTGCCGGAGTTCCGGGCACACCCCTCAGCGCTGCGTGTCGAACTCCGCCCGCAGCTCGTCCCTGAGCGAGCGCTGGAACGCCGTCACCAGCGCCTGCACCACCAGCGGCTGCATATGCGCCGACAGCGACTTCATCGCCTGCACATGCCGCGGGTCCGACTCGCGCTCCCGGTACGGGGCCCAGACCTGGTCGCGGAAGAGCCCGGCCAGCTCGTGCGCCGCCGAACGGGCGTGCTCCAGCAGGACCGTACGGGAGGCCAGAATCGTCTCGTGCGCGATCGGCACGTCCAGGAGCTGCACCCCGAGCCGTAGCAGCCCGGGATCGACCCGGAAGGTGTCCGGCGCGTCCGTCCGGGCGATCGCGTCCATCGCCGCGAGCCGGTCCAGATCCTCGTCCGACAGCGTGCGACCGGCACGGCGGTCAAGCTCCGCGCGGCTGGCGTCCTCCGCCGCGTCCGGGGCCCAGGTCGCCACCAGCGCCCGGTGGATCGCGAGGTCATGGGCGCTGAGATCCGGGGGCAGCTGCTCCATGTACCGCTCGATCGCCGCCAGGGTCATGCCCTGGTGCTGGAGCTCCTCTATGAGCGCGAGCCGGGACAGATGGCCCTGGTCATAGCGCCCGACGCGGCGCGGGCCGATGTGCGGCGGCGGCAGCAGTCCACGGGTGCCGTAGAAGCGGATGGTCCGGACGGTGACTCCGGCGCGCGCGGCCAGCTCGTCGACAGTGAGCGTCGGCTCCTCGGTGTCCGTCGTCATGGCAGCGCCCGCCTCCCGGTCTGTGCGTTGATGCGGTGCAACAGTATTGCTGTCTCACCAGTTCTGTGAAAGTGCCCGCAAGGGCCCCGGCTGCCCGCCGGGAGTGCCGGGCAGCCGGGACAGGGTGGTGCGCGGACGTGCGGCTATCGCGCGGAGCCGGTCACCGGGTAGTGGTCGGAGAGGTTCGTGTACGTGTAGTTCTTGCCCCAGCTGGAGACCGTCCAGGGCGCGGACTCCTCCTTGATCACGTTGTTGTTCCATCCGGCCGGGCGCGCGTGCCCGGCCCGGTGCAGGACGTAGTCCAGGTCCTCGCGCGGGTCGTCAGGGTAACGCTCGGCGGCGATGGAGTTGTCCTGGGTGTCGAACGAGTACAGGTGCCCGGTACGCGAGTCCGTGTCGGCCAGGCCGCCGTCGGCCAGCATCGAGGCGTACTCGGCGCTGTGCGAGTCCACGTTGAAGTCACCGGCGACGATGACCTGCTCGCTGGCCGGGATGTTCTTGGCGTCCAGGAAGGCGTCCATCGCCTTGAACTGGCGGCTGCGCATGGTGGCCGCCTCACCGGAGTCGCACCCGGGGTCGGTCGACTGGGCGTGGGTGCCGACCACATGCACGTTGGTGCCGTTCACATCGAGCACGGTGTAGGCGAAGCCCTTGTTGGACCACCAGTCAGCGCCGCAGGCGTCCTTGTAGACGTACTGCTCCTTGCGCAGAATCGGCCACTTGCTGAGGATCGTCACACCGCCGTCCTCCGGCGTCATCGAGGAGTACGAGCCACTCGTGGCGTCCCAGCCGCTCTTGCTGCGGCCGACGACGGGCGTCTGGTGCGGGTACTCAGCGGAGGCGTTGTGCATCAGCGCGTCGGATGAGGAGTTGTCGAACGCCTCCTGGAGTACGACCACGTCGTTACCGCGGAAGAAGTCGGTCTTGGGGATCTCCGCGGCGCGGTGGTCCTGTCCCCAGTTCGGGTACAGCGACTTGCTGAACAGGAAGGTGTTGTACGCCAGGATCTTCAGCTCCGGGGTGTCCTCGGCGGCCGCCTGGGCGGGCGTGGCGGCAGCCAGCGCGGCCCCGGCGAGCGTGAGGGCGACAGCTGCGCCGGAGGAACGGCGAAGTATGGAGTACGGCACGGGTGAACCTCTCCCGATCATCGTGGGGGAACGGATGCGGGCACATCAAACCAGCCAGAGTTACTTGTGGGTAGTCCTTCACCTGTACAGACAAGAGACAGCAGGTGTATCGGCGGCGCCGACGCCGGTCCCCATACGGGCCTAGCCACACGCCCTCAGGTCAGCTCACCAGGTCGGCAGCCGCCTGCGCACACCCCCATGCCACCGTCACGCCCGCGCCGCCATGTCCGTAGTGGTGCACCAGCAGGCCGCCGCCCTCGGTCCGCTCCCGCTCGATCCGTACCGCGTCCCGCACCGGCCGCAGCCCCACGCGGTGGCCGATGACCCGCGCCCCGGCGAGCGCGGGGTGTACGCGGGAGCAGCGTTTGACGATCGCCTCCGCTGTCGCCGGGTCGGGCGTGAGGTCCCAGGCGTCGTCGTGGGCGGTGCCGCCGAGCACCACCCCGTACGGCTGCGGCAGTACGTAGGTCGTCTCCGTCGAGGACTTGGCCGGGGGCGTGGCCGGGGACTCCGTGGGGGACTCGGTGGCCACGAACCACGCGTCGATCCCGGGGTTCTCGACCAGGACCAGCTGCCCGCGCACCGGGCGCACCGCGCGGTCGGGTACCAGCTCCCGTGCCCCGAGCCCCGCGCAGTTGACCACGACGCCCGCCTCGGCCGCGGGCTCCCTGAGGTCGGCGACCGTACGCCGCTCCACGCGAGCGCCCGCGCGCGCCAACCGGCCGTGCAGGTACCGCAGATAGACCGGCATGTCGAGCAGCGGAACCGTCGCGCGCAGCCCCTGGCCGAAGCCCTCGGGCAGCTCGTCCGGGCGCGCCTCGCGCAGCCCGGGGAGCTGGGCGGACCAGTGCGGGAACGCGGACAGCGGAGTGTCCGCCATGGTGCCCGGCACCAGCCGCACGCCGGTCGTGGCGCTGTCGTTCGCCAGCGCCTCGTACACGCGCAGCGAACGCACCGCCCAGCCCTCGACGAGCTCGCGGGGTTCACTGCGGTACGGCCAGCACAGGCCACCGGCCACCGCCGACGTGGTGTCCTCGGCCTCGTCCCGCGTCCACAGCCGTACCCGGACGCCGCGCTCGGCCAGCACCACGGCGGTGGTCAGACCGATGACGCCGCCGCCCACCACGATCACATCCGTACGCATGTCCGGACCCTACGTCCCATCCGGTGACAGCGGAATCACCGATGCCGCGCTCAGATCGCCGCTCAGGTGGGGATACTCAGATCATGTCTGCCGAGTACACCACCTTCGGCCTGGCTCCGGCGATCCGTGCCGGCGGGGTCCTCGCCAACGGTGACTACCAAGTCCACCGGGACTTCCTCGACTTCATCGTGGCCGGACGCCCGCTGCTGTTCCAGCTCTCCGACCTGGACGCCGTGTCACCCCTGGCCTCGGACATCCCGCCAGCGATCTTCACCGCGCATGTACGGCGGTTGCTCCTGGAGGCCGAGGCGCCGCTGACCGACGGCCGGTACGTCATCTACGGCTGCCCCGAGTGTGAGGAGCTCGGCTGCGGCGCTGTCACGGCGGTGATCGAGCGGACCGGCGACGGGCGCGACGACTACGTCTGGCGGGACTTCGCCTGGCAGACCGAGGAACGCGCGGACCTGGAACGCAACGGATACCACGGGATAGGCCCGTTCCGGTTCCGCGGCGAGGAGTACCGAGGCGAACTACGGCGGCTGCTCAGCGATACGGAGCCCGCCGCGCGCCGCCGGGTCCTGCTGATCGGAGCCAGGGCAGCGGTTCTCGCCAAGCTGGCCGGGGCCCTGCGCATCATCGGCATCGGCGCGGAGATCGTCCAGGACGCGTCCGGCATCCCGCCCGAAGAGCTCAGCACCTATGGGGCGGTGGCGTTCGGGCGGGCCGTGACCGACGCCCAGCGCGACACCGTACGGGCCGCGTTCGACCGCGCGGGCGTCGAGGTGGCGTACGTGAACGGGCTCGCCCCGATCACGCCGCTGCTGGTCGCCCAGATCGAAGACGCCCTGGACCGCAGCCCGTCAGCGCGGCGCAGACTCACCCGGCTGGTCGCGGCGTCCGGCACGGTGGAGGTCGAGGTCACCTCCACCTGCCGGGTCCGGCTGACCGCGTACCGGCTCGACATTCTGTACCGCACGCACACCCACGACCTCTTCGACGACGTCCTGACCCCCGGCACCCACCACATCGCCCTCACGGCGAAGGCCACCAAGGGCCAGTCCTTCATCGTGGCCCGCGCGACGGGCAGCGTCCTGGCGGCCCCGATGACCCGCTAGGACCACTGGGGCCGTGAGGACTGCCGGGGCCGTGAGAACTGCCAGGCTCCGCCGTCAGCGGCCCCGCTTGGGGTCGACGATGCCCGCCTTGCGCAGCGCGTCCGCCATCGCACTGTTCGCCGGAGGCGGCGCCTGACGGCCACCGCCACCACCGGCGGCGCCACCACGTCGGCCACCGCCACCGCCACCGCCACCGCTGCCACTGCCACTGCCACTGCCACTGCCACTGCCACTGCCACGCTGCGCGGGCGGACGGCCGCCGCCCTGGCCGCGCTCCCGGCGCTGGCCGCCGCCCTTCGCGGCCCTGGCCTCCTGGCCGGAACGGGAACGGGACTCGGAGCCCGGCCCGGAAGACCGGTCCGTCGCCTCGTCGTCCAGCCGCAGCGTCAACGAGATCCGCTTGCGCGGGATGTCGACTTCCAGGACCTTCACCTTGACGATGTCGCCGGGCTTCACCACATCCCGCGGGTCCTTCACGAACGTCTTCGACATGGCCGAGACATGCACCAGACCGTCCTGGTGCACTCCGACGTCCACAAAGGCACCGAACGCCGCCACGTTCGTGACCACGCCCTCCAGCACCATCCCGGACGCGAGGTCGCCGATCTTCTCCACGCCCTCCTTGAAGGAGGCCGTCTTGAACGCGGGCCGCGGGTCCCGGCCCGGCTTCTCCAGCTCACGCAGGATGTCCGTCACCGTCGGCAGACCGAAGGTGTCGTCCACGAAGTCCTCGGCCCGCAGCGAGCGCAGCGCCGCGCCGTTACCGACCAGCGAGGCGACCTCGCCGCCCGTCGCCTTCACCATCCGCCGCACCACCGGGTACGCCTCGGGGTGGACGCTGGAGGCGTCCAGCGGGTCGTCGCCGCGGATCCGCAGAAAGCCCGCGCACTGCTCGTACGCCTTCGGGCCGAGCCGCGCCACGTCCTTGAGCGCCTTCCGCGCCGTGAACGGGCCGTTGGCGTCCCGGTGCGCCACGATGTTCTCGGCGAGCCCGGCGCCGATGCCCGACACCCGGGCGAGCAGCGGCGCGGACGCGGTGTTCGCGTCCACCCCAACGCCGTTCACACAGTCCTCCACGACCGCGTCCAGGGAACGGGACAGCTTCACCTCGGACAGATCGTGCTGGTACTGGCCGACACCGATCGACTTGGGGTCGATCTTCACCAGTTCGGCCAGCGGGTCCTGGAGCCGCCGCGCGATCGAGACGGCGCCGCGCAGCGACACATCGAGATCCGGCAGCTCCTGGGACGCGAAGGCGGAGGCGGAGTACACCGAGGCGCCCGCCTCCGACACCATGACCTTGGTCAGCTTCAGCTCGGGGTGCTTGGAGATCAGTTCACCGGCCAGCTTGTCGGTCTCACGGGACCCGGTGCCGTTGCCGATGGCGATCAGTTCGACCGCGTGCTCCTGGGCGAGCCGCGCCAGGCTGGCCAGCGCCTCGTCCCACTTGTTGGCCGGTACGTGCGGGTAGATCGTGTCGGTTGCGACGACCTTGCCGGTCGCGTCGACGACGGCGACCTTCACGCCCGTACGGAGCCCCGGGTCGAGCCCCAGCGTCGCGCGCGTCCCGGCCGGGGCGGCGAGCAGCAGGTCCCGCAGGTTGGACGCGAAGACCCGGACCGCCTCGTCCTCGGCGGCCGTCCGCAGCCGCAGCCGCAGGTCGATGCCCAGATGCACCAGGATCCGGGTGCGCCAGGCCCAGCGCACCGTGTCGAGCAGCCAGCCGTCCCCGGGGCGGCCACGGTCGGCGATGCCGAAGTGCCGGGCGATGATGCCCTCATACGACGAGACGGCCGCACGGCCCTCCACGACGGCGGCGTCCGGCTCCTCGGGCTCCAGGGTCAGGTCCAGTACGCCCTCCTTCTCACCCCGGAGCATCGCGAGCACCCGGTGCGAGGGCAGGGCCGTGAACGGCTCGGCGAAGTCGAAGTAGTCCGCGAACTTGGCGCCCTCGGTCTCCTTGCCGTCCTTCACCTTGGCCGCCAGCCGCCCCCGCTTCCACATCCGCTCGCGCACCTCACCGATCAGGTCCGCGTCCTCGCTGAACCGCTCGGTGAGGATCGCCCGCGCGCCGTCGAGCGCGGCCTGCGGGTCCGCGACGCCCTTGTCGGTGTCCACGAACGCCGCGGCGGCGGCCAGGGGTTCCACCCCAGGGTCCCCGAACAGTCCGTCGGCGAGCGGCTCAAGGCCCGCCTCCCGGGCGATCTGCGCCTTGGTGCGGCGCTTGGGCTTGTACGGGAGGTAGATGTCCTCAAGCCGCGCCTTGGTGTCCGCCGCGTCGATACGGGCCCGCAGCTCGTCGGTCAGCTTGCCCTGCTCCCGTACCGACTCGACGATCGCCGTACGCCGCTCCTCGAGCTCCCGCAGATACCGCAGCCGCTCCTCCAGCGTGCGCAGCTGGGTGTCGTCGAGGAGCTCGGTCGCCTCCTTGCGGTAGCGCGCGATGAAGGGCACGGTCGACCCGCCGTCGAGCAGCTCGACCGCCGCCCGCACCTGCCGCTCCCGTACGCCGAGCTCCTGGGCGATCCTGCTCTCGATGGACCCTACGGTGGGTGGCAGTTCTGTTGTCACGATTCCCGTACCGCCTTCTCGCTGAGCTTGAAGTCAGCATTGTGGCAGGTGGCACCGTCATCGGGGGATCAGCCCCGGCCGTGGGGTCCCGGCAGGTCAGCCCTTGCCGACCAGGTCCGCGGGGAACGCCCCCGCGCCCAGCGCGGTCGTGGTGAACCCCGTCGCCAGCTCGGTGAGGCGTTCCACGCCCGCCGCGCCCAGGTGCTCGTACGGGGCCGCGTCCAGCCGGTCGGTCGTCAGCTCGATCTCCTTGCGCAGGGCGGTCCCCGCCCCGGTCGGCTCGCCGTCGGCGTCCAGCAGCCCACGCGCGCGTAGCCGCGCGACGGCCGCGTCCCAGTCCTCCTGGGTCCAGCCCCGCGTGGCCAGGATCCACCTGGGGTTCATGCCCTTGCCGGTCGCCGTGTGGCTCACCAGCGCCTCCACCGGGCCGAGCCCGGCGTCGAGCAGCACCGCGAGATGCCCGTCGCCCCGGTGCTCGCGCAGCAGGGTGGCGGCGTGCCAGAGGGCGAGGTGCGGCTCGTCGGGCACTGGCAGGTCGGCGTGCGCGGCGTACAGCGGCCGGGCGTGGCGGGTGCAGGCCTCGGCGGCGCGCAGCGCGAGGCGGGCGGCCTCGGCCATGTCGTCCGAGGCTATGGCCTGCTCGCCGAGCAGCCGGCGCAGCGTCGTGTCGGCGGTACGGAGCCGGGCGGCGACCACGTCCTCGGGCGTGGTCGACTGCCACACCGACGGCACGACCTCACAGATCAGGTCGTAGCTGTAGTTGTAGAAGGCAGCGGCGACGACGCCGGGCCCGACCTTGCCGAGCGCCGCGGCCCGTCCGACGAACGTCGAGGCCCTGCGGTCGGCGACACCGGCCGATGCCAGCTCCTTCTGGTAGTCGGGCGAGAAGTACACGGTGGAGTGCAGTGGGTTGAGCACGTTGTGGCAGCGGCGTCCGGCGTACGCGGGAAGTGAGGTCATGGCCGCACCGTACCGACTGGTACGTATGACGGAAAGGCCGGAGCGTGGCATTCCGGCTCGATGGCAGGAAAGGTGGGGTATTCGTCATTGCTGCCCTGGGCGGGCTCCCGAAGAATGGCCACCATGGCGCAGCGCACGGTGCTGGTCGTCCTCTTCGAGGACGTCCAGAGTCTCGATGTCACGGGCCCGGTCGAGGTGTTCAACGGCGCGGGCGCGGCCCGCGGGGACCCGGCCGGGGCCTACCGGGTCCGTACCGCCTCCCTGGACGGCGGCCCGGTCCGCACCTCCAGCGGGCTCACCCTGGTCCCCGACCACGCCCTCGCGGACGCGCCCGTACCGCACACCCTGCTGGTGCCGGGCGGCCACGGGACCCGTCTCCTCGACCCGCAGCTGGTGGCCTGGTTACGCGAACACGCCCCGCGCGCCGAGCGGATCGTCTCGGTCTGCACGGGCGCGGTCCTGCTGGCGGCGGCCGGGCTGCTCGACGGCCGCAGGGCGACTACCCACTGGGCGTACTGCGACACCCTGGCCGCCGCCCACCCCGAGGTCGAGGTGGACCCGGGCCCCATCTACGTACGCGACGGCAAGATCGCCACGTCAGCCGGAGTGACCGCGGGCATCGACCTCGCGCTCGCCCTCGTCGAGGAGGACCTGGGCCGCGACACGGCGCTGACCGTGGCCCGCTACCTGGTGGTGTTCCTGCGCCGCCCGGGCAACCAGGCCCAGTTCAGCGCCCAACTCGCCGCGCAGACCGCCCAGCGTGAACCCCTGCGCGAAGTCCAGCAGTGGATCACCGAGCACCCGAGCGCCGATCTCACGGTCGCGTCACTGGCCGCCCGCGCCAGGCTCTCCCCCCGGCACTTCGCCCGCGCCTTCCACGCCGAGAGCGGCACGACCCCAGGCCGGTACGTCGAACGGGTCCGCCTGGAACACGCCCGCCGCCTCCTGGAGGACACCCCGGACGGCGTCGGCGAGATCTCCCGCGCCAGCGGCTACGGCACCCCCGAAGCGATGCGCCGCGCCTTCGTCAAGGCACTCGGCACCTCCCCGGCCGAATACCGCCGCCGCTTCCGCCCCACCACCGACTGACACGCCCGCCGCGCCCCGCGCCCCGCGCACCCACGAAAGGCAGCCCCCATGCAGATCGCGCTCGTCCTCTTCGATCGCTTCACCGCCCTGGACGCGGTGGGGCCCTACGAGATCCTGGCGCGCGTCCCCGGTGCCGAGACCGTCTTCGTCGCCGAGCGGCCCGGACCCGTACGCAACGACTCCGGCAGCCTCACCCTCGTCGCGGACCGGTCCTTCGCCGACGTCACCAGACCCGACGTCGTCGTGGTCCCCGGCGGCCCGGGCCAGACCCCGCAGATGACGAACGAGGCCCTCCTCGCATGGCTGCGCGCGGTCGACGCCACGACCACCTGGACGACGTCCGTGTGCACCGGCTCCCTGCTGCTCGCGGCGGCCGGTCTACTCAAGGGCCGCAGGGCCACGTCCCACTGGCTGGCGCTGGACGCGATCAAGCGGTTCGACGTCGAGCCCACCGGTGAACGGGTCGTCTTCGACGGCAAGTACGTCACCGCGGCCGGTGTCTCATCGGGCATCGACATGGGCCTGGCCCTCGCCGGAAAGCTGGCCGGAGACCGGGCCGCCCAGTCCATCCAGCTGCTCACCGAGTACGACCCGCAGCCGCCCTACGACGCCGGTGCGCCGCACAATGCCCCCGCCGACCTGGTCGCCGAGTACCGCGCCCGCAGCCGCCACCCCCAGCCCTGAGCCCAGCTCCAGGCCCAGCCCTGAGCCCAGGGGGCAACCCAGCCCGTCCACACCCACGAAAGGCAACCCATGCAGATCGCGATAGTCCTCTTCGACGGTTTCACCGCACTCGACGCCGTCGGCCCCTTCCAGGCACTCAGCCCGCTGCCCGGCGCCGAGACGGTGTTCGTCGCCGAGCAGGCGGGCCCCGTCGGGGACGACACCGGGAGTCTGACGCTCGTGGCGCGGAAGTCGTTCGCCGAGGTGACACGACCCGACATCCTGGTCGTGCCGGGCGGTCCTGACGTGCCGGTCCACGACGAGGCGCTCCTCGACTGGCTGCGTACCGTCGATGCCGCCACGACCTGGACGACGTCCGTGTGCACCGGCTCCCTGCTGCTGGCGGCGGCCGGTCTGCTCAAGGGCCGCGAGGCCACGTCCCACTGGCTGGCGCTCGACGCGATCAGGGAGTACGGCGTCACCCCGACCGGCCAGCGCGTCGTCTTCGACGGCAAGTACGTGACCGGAGCGGGCGTGTCCGCGGGGATCGACATGGGGCTGACGCTGGCCGGGAAGATCGCGGGTGACGAGCACGCGCAGGGCGTGCAGCTCATGATCGAGTACGACCCGCAGCCGCCGTATGACGCGGGCTCACCCGCGAAGGCTCCCTCGGTGCTGGTGGAGAAGTTCCGGGCGGAGGTCCCGGCCTCGTCGTAGGCATCCCTCTCAGGGAGGCGTGCCCGGACCCGCGGTCCACGGGAACCGCGGGTCCCTGCGCTCCAGGAACGCGGCGACCCCCTCCGCGGTGTCGCCGCTGGCGCGTGCCTGGTCGGCCCAGTACGCCGCCCGGTCCTCGCGGCCCGCCGCGAACTCCTTGGCGGCTGCCTGCGTCAGCCGGGAGCGGCTGAGCAGAATTCTCGCGAACTCGCCGACACGCTTGCCCAGTTCACCCGTGGGCAGTACCTCGTCCACCAGGCCGGTCCGCAGCGCGCGCTCGGTGCCGATCAACTCAGCCGAGAACAACAGGTACTTGGCGGTGGCGGGCCCCACCAGCGATACCAACCGCCTGGTGGAGGACGCCGGGTACACGATCCCCAGCTTCGCCGGAGTGATCCCGAACGACGCGCCCTCCTCCGCGAACCGCAGATCGCAGGCCGCGGCGAGCTGACACCCGCCGCCGACACAGAAGCCCCGCACCGCGGCCAGCGTCGGCTTCGGGAATGCCGCCAGCGCTTCCTCGGCTCGTACGGCCAGCTCCTGCGCCTCGTCCGCGGAGGCACGCAGCCCGGAGATGTCCGCGCCCGCGCAGAAGGTGCCGCCCGTGCCGGTCAGGACGAGTACCCCCACGGCCGGGTCGGCCGCCAGGTCGGCCAGCAGGGGTGGCAGCGCCCGCCACATCGCCGCGGTCATGGCGTTGCGCCTGGCCGGGTGGTCGATCACGACCGTGGCGGTTCCGCCGTCGATGGTGTGCCGCAGTCGCGGCTCGGGGAGCTCCGTGTGCGCCATGCGCCGGATGCTATCCGCACGCCCCGAACGTACGATCAATAAGGGGTGGGGAGGGGCCGGGAGGCGTCGGATGGAGGGGGACCCGCTCCGCGAGGAGACGCTGATGGTCAGGAGGAGGCGCTGATGGCCCGACGGACCGGCCCAGGCGCGAAGCTGAGCCGTGGTTTCGGCCGGTTGACGCTGCTGGGCGTCATCCTGGCGCTGGCCGGACTGGTCGGCCTCGGCTACGCGGCATTCGCCACACTGACCTCCATGCTGCTGTTCGGCTGGCTGCTGCTGGCCGGTGGCGTGGTCGGCCTGCTGCACGCCCTCCAGTCCCGTGGCAGCAGCTTCTTCTGGCTCGGCGTCGTGGTCGCCGCGCTCAATCTCGCCGCGGGCGTGGTGCTCATCAAGCACCCCGAGAGCTCGGCGCAGGCGCTGACCATGTTCGCCGCGCTGCTCTTCCTCACCGGCGGTGCCTTCCGGCTGGTCGGCAGCGCGGTGGTACGGGGTACGCAGTTCGGCCTGACCCTCGCGCAGGGTGCGTTCGGGCTGATGCTGGGCATCCTGGTGCTGTTCGACTTGCCGAACAGCAGCCGCTATGTGATCGGCACGTTCTTCTCGCTGGCGCTGCTCTTCGACGGCCTGGGACTGATCGCCGCCGGGGTGCTGGGCAGGCGCGTCGTCACGCTGGTCGCGGAGGAGGCCCAGGCGAGCGCTGAAGCGACTGACGAAGCGACCGATGAAGCGGCCGATGAAGAGACCGCCGACTCCGAAGGTGCCGACTCCGAAGGTATAGAACCGGTAAAGCCCCCGAAGTCAGCACAAGATGATCAGAATGAGTCGTCCACCTGACACTGGCACACCCAAACCATCGAAAAGCGCGGAAAGTCGACGAGTTCCGCTCAGTCTCGGGGCGCGCACCTGAACCTTCTCAAACTCGACAGTGTGGTGACTATCGAGTGCAGCAGAGGCGGCGACCGGACGATGGACAACGGCGGCGGAGTCCCCACCGGTCAGGCCGCGCAGGAAACCGCGCAGGAAACCGTGCGAGGAACCGCGCCGGGGCAGATCGGGCCGAGCCCGCTCCCGTACGAGGGGGTCTGGCGGTTCACCGCCCCCGCTGTCGACAGCTCGGTGCCCCAGGCCCGGCGCGCCGTACGTGATCTTCTCGCCCGCCAGGGCGTACCGGTATCGGACGACGTCGTACACGGGCTGCTGGTGATCGTCTCGGAGCTGGTCACCAACTCCGTACGGCACGCGGCCCTGCTCTCCCCGATGGTCGCGGTCGAGGTGGCCGTGGGAGCGGAGTGGGTGCGGGTGTCCGTCGAGGACAACCACCCCTACCGGCCCAAGGCGCTGGAGGCGGACCAGGGCCAGACCGGCGGTCGCGGGCTGCTGCTCGTACTGGAGATCACCAGGGAGGCCGGTGGGGTCTGCGACGCCGAGCACACGGCGAACGGCGGCAAGGTGATCTGGGCCGCCTTGCCGCTCAGCCCGCCGTAAGAGCCCGCGCCCCTGGTGCCGGTGCTCCTGGAGCCGGTGCTTTCAGCTCACCTACCAGCCAGCCGACGGGCCGGTCAGTTCCTTGATCGCGGGACGCGCCGAGTCCAGTACGGTCATAAACCACGCGGAGAACGGGCCCTTGTCGTGCCGCACGGCGAGCTCGTCCGCGGTGACGAACGCGGTCTCGCCGACTTCGTCGGGATCGGGTCGCAGCGGCGACTGCACCATTCCCACGAAAAGGTGATTGAACTCCTGCTCCACCAGGCCGGACTCCGGGTCCGGATGGTTGTAGCGGACCGTGCCCGCCTCGGCGAGCAGCGAAGGCGAGACGCCGAGCTCCTCATACGTACGCCGGGCGGCCGCCGCGAACGGTGCCTCGCCCGGATAGGGGTGCCCACAGCAGGTGTTCGACCACACGCCGGGGGAGTGGTACTTGCCGAGCGCGCGCCGCTGGATCAGCAGCCGCCCCCGCTCGTCGAAGAGGAACACGGAGAACGCCCGGTGTAGTTGCCCGGGCGGCTGGTGGGCGGAGAGTTTCTCCGCGGTGCCGATGGTATTGCCGTCCTCGTCGACCAGTTCGAGCAGGATCGTGTCCGCGGACCCGCTGGCCGGAGTGCTCCCCGCGGTGGCTGGTGTGATCGGCATACCCATCCTTCACATTGGTCGTCGAACCTCAAGTCTGCCGTACGAATCCGGAGCTTTCGGCACGTTGGCCGCCCGCGTGTACCCGCCCGCGGGGCGGGCGGGTACACGGGTTGCCACCAGGGTCAGACGCCGAAGGCCACCGGATAGTTGATCATGCCCCGCGAAACCGCCGTAGAACCGTCGAACGCCAGTGCCATCAGGGCCTCGTCCGGTACCTCGAACCCGGGCCTGATGCCGTCAGGCCGCGGCCTCCGGCCGGACGCGCCAGTCAGACGGCCGCAGCACATACCCGGTGTATCCGTACTCCGAGCCGTGCTCGCGCCGCATCGCGATCTCCGCACGGGTCGCCGCCAGCGCCACGTCCATCCCCGGCTCGGCGGGATCGGCCGCGTCGGCCCGCTCGCCGAGCGGGCCGTAGTACGCGTCCCAGTCGGACTCGGGCTGCGGGTACAGCGCGCGTACGGAGTACCCGGCGGCGGCCGCCGCGCGGGCGTTCTGCTCCGTGGTGCGCAGCGCGTAGTGCTGGTCCCAGAAGGCGCGGGCCTCGGGGGACGGATCGGCGGTCGTCCACTCGCACTCGGTGAGCACCAGGGTGCCGCCGGGTGCGAGCAGCCGCCGCCACTTCTCCAGTGCCGTGTCGAAGCCGATCGAGTACGCCGAGCTCTCCGCCCACACCAGGTCGAAGGACCCGTCGGGGAAGGGGAGTTCGGCCATGTCGGCGGCGAGCGTGGTGATCGATGCGCCGAGCCCACGCGCCGCCGCGGCCGCGTCCAACTCGGCCAGGAACGGCTGGTGCAGATCGACGGCGGTCACCTCGGCGCCCGCCTCGGCGCCCAGCAGCAGCGCGGCCCGGCCGGGGCCGCAGCCCAGGTCCAGGGCGCGGGGCCGACTCGGCAGCGGTCCGGCGCAAGAGAGGAGGTGCCGGGTGGTGGCGTCGGAGCCGGGGCCCTGTCGCGGAAGTCCGTGGTGCAGGGCGAAGAACGCCTCGTAGGAGGCGGTGTGGTCAGACAACGGGAAAACCCTTTGGGTGGGTGGGCTCGCGCCGCGGCGTCGATGCGCCGGATCAGCCGCGAACCCGGGACATGGGGACAACCTTGTCGCTGCGCATGGCAGCGCTCCACGCGACGGTCATCAACCCACCTCCGTAAGATCGTTGATCAGTTTAGCACCCTAGTAGTTCAGCGCCCTAGTGGTGAGCATCTAGTGGCAGAGCCTTCGCTCGTGTTCGGCATGCCCGCTGGGCTCCAGCTGGAAGGTGCAGTGCTCGACGTCGAAGTGGTCTCCGAGGCATCCCTGGAGATCGTGCAGCATCTTCTCGTGCCCGACCGAGTCCAGCGTCTCGGCGCTGACGACCACATGCGCGGAGAGCACCGGCATCCCCGAGGTGATCGTCCAGGCGTGCAGATCGTGCACGTCCTCGACCCCGGGCAGCGCCAGTATGTGCGCCCGCATCTCGGCCATGTCCACGCCCTTGGGCGCCGCCTCCAGCAGGACGTTCAAGGTCTCCCGCAGCAGCTTGACGGTACGCGGCACGATCATCAGGCCGATCACCAGCGAGGCGATCGGGTCGGCCGCCTGCCAGCCGGTCGTGAGGATGACGGCCGCCGAGATGATGACGGCCGCCGAGCCGAGCGCGTCCGCCAGCACCTCAAGGAAGGCGCCGCGCACATTCAGGCTCTCCCGCTGGCCGCGCATCAGCAGCGACAGCGAGATGATGTTCGCGACCAGGCCGATGACGCCGAAGATGATCGCGAGGCCGCCCTTGGTCTCGGCCGGGGTGACGAACCGCTCGATCGCCTCGTACAGCACATAGCCGCCGACACCGAGCAGCAGCAGACAGTTGGCGAGCGCGGCGAGGATCTCCGCGCGGGCGAAGCCGAAGGTGCGGTTGCCGCTCGGCGGCCGGTTGGCGAAGTAGATCGCCAGCAGCGCCATACTCAGACCGACCGCGTCCGTCGCCATGTGGGCCGCGTCGGCGATCAGGGCCAGCGAGTCCGCCATGATGCCGCCGACGATCTCCACCACCATCACGCTGAGCGTGATCGACAGCGCGATGCGCAACCGCCCCCGGTACTGGGCGGCGGCGGTGCCCGATGTGGGTGCGGCGTGGCCGTGGCCGTGATCGTGGCCGGCTCCCATGAATTCCCCTTGTGAATCGTGTGGCTCGTGTGGCTCGCGGTCGTTTTCCGGTCTGGTGTTCCCCGTACGCGTCAGCCAGTCAACTACGGGGTGGGGGTATCTGGCAACACGGCACTGAACACCGTTGTCATGTGCTCTGACCTGCGGAAATGCCCGCAGGTCAGAGACTCGCGAAGAGCGCCCGCCGAGCCCTCGCCGCAGGGCGCGGTTTGTGGCCCGGGCCCTTGATCAACGATGATGCCCCGGGCCCCCGCGCACTGGCATACGCAGATGGTCCGCCCGTAAACAGGCGGTGAACGAAGGCTTCCGTACATCCGATAGCCTCCCGACATGCCGCCCGGCCGCTCGTGAACCGGGGGATTCCCTCGCACATGCCCGGCGCCGCCGCGTCGGCCCCCCAAGGAGTGAGTTCGTCTGTCGACCGCCATCCTCACCGGTACTCCGGTTCCCGGCTCGTCGCTTGAGGGCGACCTGAGGGAACTGGGCTTCGACGTGCGGGTCGCGTCCGGCGCTGCGGAGACCGAGACGCTGCTCGCCGCGGCCGCCATGGACGAGCGGGTCGCGGTGGTCGACGCCGACTTCGTGGGGCATGTGCACGCACTCCGGGTCGGCCTGACCGACCCACGCTTCCCCGCCAGCGCCATCCCCGGCGCGGTCTCCGTCCAGGCCCCGGCCCGACAGGCGCTGACCCGCGCGCTGCGCGCGGCGACCCAGGCGGACGGCTCCGCCGTCGCGGTCCACACGCTCGCCGACCGCGTCGCCGAGGAACTGGCCGCCACCGGCACCGACGTACACCATCCCGAACTCGGCTCGCTGGTCGCCACCGTGCCCACCGACCCGCAGTCCCGCAACGAGGCCCGCCAGGCCGTCGCGTCGGTCGACGACGAGGCGGTACGGCTGCGCGGCGCGGTCAAGTCCCGGGACGGCTTCTTCACGACGTACTGCATCAGCCCGTACTCGCGCTACCTCGCCCGCTGGTGCGCCCGCCGAGGCCTCACCCCGAACCAGGTCACCACCGCCTCGCTGCTCACCGCGCTGATCGCGGCCGGATGCGCGGCGACCGGTACCCGGACCGGCTTCGTCGCCGCCGGAGTGCTGCTGCTCTTCTCGTTCGTCCTGGACTGCACCGACGGGCAACTGGCCCGCTACTCGCTCCAGTACTCGACGATGGGCGCCTGGCTGGACGCCACCTTCGACCGCGCCAAGGAGTACGCCTACTACGCGGGCCTCGCGCTCGGCGCGGCCCGCGGCGGCGACGACGTATGGGCGCTGGCGCTCGGCGCGATGGCGTTGCAGACCTGCCGTCATCTCCTGGACAACGCCTTCAACGAGGCGAACCACGACTCGGCCGCGAACACGAGCCCGACCGCCGCCCTGTCGGACAAGCTGGACAGCGTCGGCTGGACGGTCTGGCTGCGCCGGATGATCGTGCTGCCGATCGGCGAGCGCTGGGCCCTCATCGCCGTGCTCACGGCCGTCACCACCCCGCGTATCACGCTGATCGTCCTGCTCGTCGGCTCGGCGTTCGCCGCCTGCTACACCACCGCCGGACGCCTGCTGCGCTCGCTGACGCGCAGGGCCACCCGCACCGACCGGGCGGCGCGGGCGCTCGACGACCTCGCGGACTCCGGCCCGCTCGCGCAGCTCATCAGCACAACGCTCGGCGTACGGGTTCCGGCCCGGGCCTACGCGCCCGTCGCCCTGGCCGCGCTCGGCACGCTGTGCCTCGGCTGGAACGTGCTGGCCGGCGGAAACCGCGCCGCCGTGGTCGGAGCCGTCGTCTACGCCGTGTGCGCAGGCCTGGCCGTCGCCCGCCCCCTCAAGGGTCCCCTCGACTGGCTCGTCCCGCCGCTGTTCCGCGCCGCCGAGTACGGCACCGTCCTCGTACTCGCCGCCCACGCGGAGGTGAACGGGGCCTTGCCAGCGGCTTTCGGACTGGTGGGCGCTGTCGCCTACCATCACTACGACACGGTGTACCGCATCAAGGGGGGCACCGGCGCGCCGCCGCACTGGCTGGTGCGGGCGATCGGCGGGCACGAGGGCAGGACACTGCTGGTCGCAGTCGCTGCCGCCGTGCTGTCGGCTCAAGTTTTCACCGTCGCGCTCACGGTCTTCGCCGTGGCCGTGGCACTTGTGGTGCTCGCTGAGAGCATCCGCTTCTGGGTTGCCGCCGCGAGACAGGGCGCACCCGCCGTACACGATGAAGGAGAACCCGCATGATCGGCCTCGTGCTGGCGGCCGGCGCCGGACGGCGTCTTCGCCCCTACACGGACACCCTGCCCAAGGCACTGGTGCCCGTCGATGGTGACACCACCATCCTCGACCTGACGCTCGGCAACTTCGCCGAGATCGGTCTGACCGAGGTCGCGATCATCGTCGGCTACAAGAAGGAGGCCGTCTACGAGCGTCAGGCGGCCCTGGAGGCGAAGTACGGCCTCAAGCTCACCCTGATCGACAACGACAAGGCCGAGGAGTGGAACAACGCCTACTCCCTGTGGTGCGGCCGCGACGCGATCAAGCACGACGTGATCCTCGCCAACGGCGACACCGTGCACCCGGTCTCCGTCGAGAAGACCCTGCTCGCCGCCCGTGGCAACGGCCAGAAGATCATCCTCGCCCTCGACACGGTGAAGCAGCTCGCCGACGAGGAGATGAAGGTCATCGTGGACCCGGCCAAGGGTGTCCAGAAGATCACCAAGCTGATGGACCCGGCCGAGGCGACCGGTGAGTACATCGGCGTCACCCTGATCGAGGGCTCCGCCGCGGACGAGCTGGCCGACGCGCTGAAGACCACCTTCGAGCGCGACCCCGACCTCTACTACGAGGACGGCTACCAGGAGCTCGTGAACCGCGGCTTCACGGTGGACGTGGCGCCGATCGGCGACGTCACGTGGGTCGAGATCGACAACCACGAGGACCTGGCCAAGGGGCGGGAGATCGCGTGCCAGTACTGACCCGGCTGATGCCGAGCCCGGTTGTCGTCGACATCCGGGCCGGCGCGCTGGACGATCTGGCCGCGATCCTGACGGACCAGCGCATCGCCCCCACGGGCAAGCTGGCCTTCGCGATCAGCGGCGGCTCGGGGAAGGCGCTGCGTGAGCGCTTCGCGCCCGCGTTCCCCGGGGCCGACTGGTTCGACGACGCCGACGGCACCATCGACGGCGCCGTCAAGCTGGCCGAGTCGATCAAGAAGGGGGGCCGCTACGACGCGGTGGTCTCCCTCGGCGGCGGCAAGGTCGTCGACTGCGCGAAGTACGCCGCGGCGCGGGTGGGGCTGCCCCTCGTCGCCGTCGCGACGAACCTCGCTCACGACGGGCTGTGCTCCCCGGTCGCCACGCTGGACAACGACGCGGGGCGCGGTTCGTACGGTGTGCCGAACCCGATCGGCGTCGTGATCGACCTGGACGTCATCCGCGATGCCCCGGCACGCTTCGTGCGGGCCGGTATCGGTGACGTCATCTGCAAGATCTCGTGTGTGGCCGACTGGGAGCTGTCCCACCGGGAGAACGGCGAGCAGGTCGACGGCCTGGCCGCCGCCATGGCCCGCCAGGCCGCTCAGGCCGTACTGCGCCACCCCGGCGGCATCGGCGACGACGGCTTCCTCACCGTGCTCGCCGAGGCGCTGGTGATGTGCGGTCTGTCCATGTCCGTGGCGGGCGACTCCCGCCCGGCCTCGGGCGCCTGCCACGAGATCAGCCACGCCTTCGACCTGCTCTTCCCCAAGCGCAACGCGCTGCACGGTGAGCAGTGCGGCTTCGGCGGCGCGTTCGCCACGTATCTGCGCGGCGACCTCGAGACCGCGGGGGAGATGACGCAGACCCTGCGCCGCCACGGTCTGCCGGTGCTGGCGAGCGAGATGGGCTTCACCGACAAGGACCTCGTCGAGGCGGTGAAGTTCGCCCCCCAGACGCGTCCGGGCCGCTACACGATCCTCGAACACCGCAACCTGTCCACCGACCAGATCAGGGACGCATACGCCGACTATGCAAAAGCCATCGGTAGCTGAGCTCCGTCCGGTCGTTCACCCCCCGGGTGTGAAGGACCGGCGGAGCGGCGAGCACTGGGCCGGCCGGCTCTACATGCGCGAGCTCTCGCTGCGTGTGGACCGGCACCTGGTGAACACACGGATCACGCCCAACCAGCTGACCTACGTGATGACCGTCGCGGGCGTACTCGCCGCCCCGGCCCTGCTGGTGCCCGGGATCACCGGTGCCCTGCTCGGCGTGCTGATGGTCCAGCTCTACCTGCTGCTCGACTGTGTGGACGGCGAGGTCGCCCGCTGGAAGAAGCAGTTCTCCCTCGGCGGGGTGTACCTGGACCGGGTCGGCGCGTACCTGTGTGACGCGGCGGTTCTGGTCGGCTTCGGGCTGCGCGCCGCCGACCTGTGGGGCGAGGGACGGATCGACTGGCTGTGGGCCTTCCTCGGTACGCTCGCCGCACTCGGCGCCATCCTGATCAAGGCGGAGACCGACCTGGTCGGCGTCGCCCGCCACCAGGGCGGGCTGCCGCCGGTCAAGGAGGCGGCGTCCGAACCGCGCTCGTCCGGTATGGCGCTGGCGCGCAAGGCCGCCGCGGCGCTGAAGTTCCACCGGCTCGTCCTCGGGGTCGAGGCGTCGCTGCTGATCCTCTTCCTGGCGGTCCTGGACATGGTCAGAGATGACCTGTTCTTCTCCCGCCTCGGCGTCGCCGTGCTGGCCGGAATCGCCCTGTTGCAGACCGTGCTGCACCTGGTGTCCATCCTCGCCTCAAGCAGGCTCAAGTGAGTACGCACAAGCCGCTCAAGGTCGGCGCGGTGATCATCACCATGGGGAACCGCCCCGACGAGCTGCGCGCCCTGCTCGACTCGGTCGCCAAGCAGGACGGCGACCGGGTCGAGGTGGTCGTGGTCGGCAACGGCTCCCCGGTCCCCGAGGTCCCCGCGGGCGTACGGACCGTCGAGCTGCCGGAGAACCTCGGCATCCCCGGCGGCCGTAACGTCGGCATCGAGGCCTTCGGACCCGGCGGCCAGGACGTGGACGTCCTGCTCTTCCTGGACGACGACGGGCTGCTCCCGAACACCGACTCCGCCGAACTCTGCCGCGAGGCCTTCACCGCCGATCCGCGGCTGGGCATCATCAGCTTCCGTATCGCCGACCCGGACACCGGCGAGACCCAGCGCCGCCACGTCCCCCGGCTGCGGGCATCGGACCCGATGCGCTCCTCGCGCGTCACCACCTTCCTGGGCGGCGCGAACGCCGTACGGACCCGGGTGCTGGGCGAGGTCGGCGGACTGCCCGACGACTTCTTCTACGCCCATGAGGAGACCGATCTCGCCTGGCGCGCCCTGGACGCGGGCTGGCTGATCGACTACCGCTCCGACCTGGTGCTGAACCACCCGACGACGGCCCCGTCCCGGCACGCCGTCTACCACCGGATGGTCGCCCGCAACCGCGTCTGGCTCGCCCGCCGCAACCTCCCCGCCCCGCTGGTCCCCGTCTACGTCGGTGTCTGGCTGCTGCTCACCCTGGTCCGGCGCCCCTCGCGGCCCGCGCTCAAGGCGTGGTTCGGCGGTTTCAAGGAGGGCTGGACCACGCCGTGTGGGCCCCGGCGCCCCATGAAGTGGCGTACGGTGTGGCGGCTGACCCGGCTGGGCCGACCTCCTGTCATCTGACAAGCTCGTGTCTGAGAGCATTCGGGCCACCACCCCCTGGCCCCGGTTTGCCGTGCGCGAACCGGTAGCGCATCTGAAGACGAAAGTTTCCACTTGTGAGTGAGACAACGCATGATGGCGGTGTCGCGGTGACCATGCCACCGTCGCCCGATGACGGGCTCTCCGGCGCCGAGTTGGCCGCCAAGTACGGGCTGAGCCAGTCCGGTGCCCGGCCCGGACTCGTCGAGTACGTCCGCCAGCTCTGGGGACGGCGTCACTTCATCCTTGCCTTCTCGCAGGCCAAGCTCACCGCCCAGTACAGCCAGGCGAAGCTCGGCCAGCTCTGGCAGGTGGCGACGCCGCTGCTGAACGCGGCCGTGTACTTCCTGATCTTCGGCCTGATCCTGGGGGCCAGGGACGGGGTACCGCCCGGTGGGAAGGAGGGGAAGGCGAACTACGTACCCTTCCTGGTCACCGGCGTCTTCATCTTCACGTTCACCCAGCAGTCGGTGATGGCGGGCGTCCGCTCCATCTCGGGGAACCTGGGCCTGGTGCGGGCCCTGCACTTCCCGCGGGCCTCGCTGCCGATCTCCTTCGCACTGCAGCAGCTCCAGCAGCTGCTCTATTCGATGATCGTGCTGCTGGTCGTGCTGCTGTCCTTCCAGCAGTTGCCGACCTGGCGGTGGCTGCTGGTGGTGCCGATCCTGGCGCTGCAGTTCGTCTTCAACTCCGGCCTCGCACTGGTCTTCGCCCGGCTCGGCAGCAAGATGCCGGACATGGCACAGCTCATGCCGTTCGTGCTGCGTACGCTGATGTACGCGTCCGGCGTGATGTTCCCCCTGCACTACATGCTCGTGAACCGGGCGCAGGCTCCGCTGTGGCTTGCCGACCTGATGCAGATGAACCCCGTAGCCGTGTTCATGGACCTCATGCGCTTCGCCCTGATCGACGGCTACACGCTCAATGACATCGCGCCGCATGCCTGGTGGCTCGCGGTCAGCTGGACGATCCTCGCCGGTGTCGTGGGCTTTGTGTACTTCTGGAAGGCAGAGGAGCGGTACGGCCGTGGCTGATGAGATCCAGGACGCACACGTCCCCACCGTCATCGCGGACGACCTGCACATCGTCTACCGCGTCAACGGAACCAGGGCCGGCAAGGGCAGCGCCACCGCGGCCATGAGCCGCATCTTCAAGCGTGGCGAGGAGCGCGGCGTACGCAAGGTGCACGCCGTCAAGGGCGTCTCCTTCGTCTCGTACCGTGGCGAGGCCATCGGCCTGATCGGCTCGAACGGCTCCGGCAAGTCCACGCTGCTGCGGGCCATCGCTGGGCTGCTGCCCGCCGAGAAGGGCAAGGTCTACACCGACGGCCAGCCCTCACTGCTGGGCGTGAACGCGGCACTGATGAACGACCTGACCGGCGAGCGGAACGTGATCCTCGGTGGGCTCGCGATGGGCATGACACGCGAGCAGATCAGGGCGCGCTACCAGGAGATCGTCGATTTCTCGGGAATCAACGAGAAGGGCGACTTCATCACCCTCCCGATGCGCACCTACTCCTCCGGTATGGCCGCCCGTCTGCGCTTCTCCATCGCGGCCGCCAAGGACCATGACGTCCTCATGATCGACGAGGCGCTGGCCACCGGCGACCGCAAGTTCCAAAAGCGCTCCGAGGCCCGCATTCGCGAGCTGCGCAAGGAGGCCGGAACGGTCTTCCTGGTCAGCCACAACAACAAGTCGATCCGGGACACCTGCGACCGGGTGCTGTGGCTGGAGCGCGGCGAACTGCGGATGGACGGCCCCACTGACGAGGTTCTCAAGGAGTACGAGAAATTCACCGGTAAGTAGGCCGGAAAGCCGCTGCCCCGCCGGTATCCACTGGCGGGGCCTTTCCTTGGTCAACTACGCTCCGCGCCGGGAATGTTGACAGGATTCGGTATGTCGTTGTGATCTGCGGAACACCCCACTCGCACCATTGGGGACCGGACAACGTAAGCTGGGTCAGTCAGCGGCGTGTCCGAAATGGGGCGTATTGGGTCTGCGGTGTAGAACGGGAGATATGACGGCAATGGCTACGGACGACTCCCAGCTCCGCGAGGCTTGCGCCGTCCGCGGCACAGGCAGCCCACGATGACCGGAGACCGGGTGGCGGGAGAGCGGGCAGCGGGCTCCGGCGTCCAGACGCGCGCGACGCTCGACAAGGCCGCCCAGGAGAACTTCCCGGTGGCCCCCTTCTTCCTGCCGCGCGCCTGGCGCGCCGACCTGATCGCCGTGTACGGCTTCGCCCGGCTGGTCGATGACATCGGCGACGGCGACCTCGCCCCCGGCGGGGCCGACGCCCGCGCGCTGGGCGTGGACCCTGAGATCGTCGGCGGCACGGCGCGTTCCAGCGCCGCCGAGAGCGGGGCGGACCGACTGGCGATGCTGGACGCCTTCGAGGCAGACCTGTACCGGGTCTTCGAGGGCTCCGAAGGACCCCGGCACCCTCTGCTGCGGGCCCTGCGGCCGACCGTACGCCGCTGCCAGCTGACCCCCGAGCCCTTCCTCGCCCTGATCGAGGCCAACCGCCAGGACCAGCTGGTCAGCCGGTACGCGACCTACGACGACCTGCTGGCGTACTGCGAACTCTCCGCCAACCCCGTCGGCCGGCTCGTGCTGGCGATCACGGGCACCGCGAGCCCCGAGCGGGTCCGCCGCTCCGACGCGATCTGCACGGCGCTGCAGATCGTGGAGCATCTGCAGGACGTCAGCGAGGATCTGGGCCGGGACCGGATCTATCTCCCCGCTGAGGACATGAAGCGCTTCCAGGTCACCGAGGCCGATCTCGCCGCCCGCACGGCGGGCGCGTCCGTCCGCGCCCTGGTCGCCTACGAAGCGGAACGCGCCTGGCGCCTGCTGAATGAAGGGACCCCGCTGGTGGGTAGCGTGCACGGCAGGCTCAGACTGCTCCTCGGCGGGTTCGTGGGCGGGGGGCGCGCGGCCCTGCGGGCGATTGAGGCCGCGGGACACGACGTACTGCCGGGACCGCCGAAGCCCACCAGGACGCGGCGGTTGCGCGAAGTGGGCGCGGCGCTGCGAGGCGAAGGGTGAACAGGGCAGTGGAGGGGAAGACGCAGGTGTCCGCACCGGTGCAGGCCGCGTACAGCTACTGCGAGGCCGTGACCGGCCAGCAGGCACGCAACTTCGCGTACGGCATCCGGCTGCTGCCAGCGGCCAAGCGGCGCGCGATGTCGGCCCTCTACGCCTTCTCGCGGCGCGTGGACGACATCGGCGACGGCGAACTGGCCCCGGAGGTCAAGGCCGCCCGTCTGGAGGACACCCGCGCGCTGCTCGACCGGGTGCGCGCGGGCGCCGTACAGGAGGACGACACCGATCCGGTCGCCGTCGCCCTCAGCCATGCCGCCACCGAGTTCCCCATCCCGCTCGGTGGGCTCGACGAACTCATCGACGGCGTGCAGATGGACGTCGCTGGCCGTACCTATGAGACCTGGGACGACCTCAAGGTCTACTGCCGCTGTGTCGCGGGCGCCATCGGGCGGCTCTCGCTTGGTGTGTTCGGCACCGAGCCCGGCGCACGGAACGCCGAGCGCGCTCCCGAGTACGCCGATACGCTCGGTCTGGCGCTCCAGCTCACGAACATCCTCCGGGACGTACGCGAAGACGCCGAGGGCGGGCGCGTCTATCTGCCCGCCGACGACCTCGCCAAATTCGGCTGCTCCGCCGGGTTCGCGGGTTCCGAGCCCCCGCAGGGCGCCGACTTCGCGGGGCTGGTCCACTTCGAGGTACGGCGGGCCCGTGCGCTGTTCGCCGAGGGCTATCGGCTGCTGCCGATGCTGGACCGGCGGAGCGGTGCCTGTGTGGCGGCCATGGCCGGGATCTACCGGCGCCTGCTCGACCGGATCGAACACGAGCCGGAGGCCGTCCTGAGCGGCCGGGTCTCCCTCCCGGGCCGGGAGAAGGCCTTCGTGGCGGTGCGCGGTCTCACCGGCTTCGACGCCCGGCACATCTCCCGGCAGTCCGCGCGGAGGCTGTCATGAGAGCCCTCCAGCCAGCGGCACGGCCACATCTCCGTAACCGGTGCGCAACCCTCCGCCGCCGCACCGCGTCCCTGACGGCGACGCCCCGCCGAGCGACCGCCGACGGCAGGGCCGAGGGGGAGGGCGCATGACCAGCGACCAGATGCCACCCAACGACATGCCGCTCCCGGCCGCCACGCGGCCCCCGGCCCCCGCCGGTGTGGCCGCGACCCGGCCGCGGGTGTCAGCCGGGCGGGCGGACGCGGGTGAGCGGCACGGTGATCCGTCGGGTTCGGCGGCCGCCGTGGTGGTCGGGGGTGGGCTCGCTGGGATCACCGCGGCGCTCGCGTTGGCCGACGCGGGGGTGCGGGTGACGTTGCTGGAAGGGCGGCCGCGGCTGGGTGGGCTCGCCTTCTCGTTCCCGCGGGGGGACCTCACCGTCGACAACGGCCAGCATGTGTATCTGCGGTGCTGCACCGCCTACCGCTGGTTCCTGGACCGCGTGGACGGCGCCGCCCTCGCGCCGTTGCAGGACCGCCTCGACGTGCCGGTACTCGACGCGGCGGGCACGCCCGCCGGACGTGGGACACGGCGTGGGGCACGGCTTGGGCGGCTGCGCAGGACCGCGCTGCCCGTACCGCTGCACCTGGCCGCGAGCCTGTCGACGTATCCGCATCTCTCGCTCGCGGAGCGGGCCAGGGTGGGGCGCGCCGCCCTCGCGCTGAAGAGCCTCGACCTGGCCGATCCCGCCCTGGACGACCAGGACTTCGGCAGCTGGCTGGCCCGCCACGGCCAGTCGCCGCGCGCCGTCGAGGCCCTCTGGGACCTGGTCGGCGTCGCCACCCTGAACGCCACGGCGGGCCAGTCGTCGCTGGGGCTCGCCGCCATGGTCTTCAAGACCGGACTGCTCTCGGAGCCCGGCGCCGCCGACATCGGCTGGGCGCGGGTACCGCTCGGCGAACTGCACGACACCCTCGCCCGCAAGGCCCTGGACAAGGCCGGCGTACGGACGGTGACCCGCGCCCGGGTCACCGGTGTCTCCCGTACGGAGGAGGGGCGCTGGCGCGTCGACACCGGCGACGAGCGGCTGGACGCGGACACGGTCGTGCTCGCCGTACCGCAGCGCGAAGCCCATGGCCTGCTCCCCGAAGGGGCGCTCGACCACCCCGACGCGCTCCTGGACATCGGCACCGCGCCGATCCTGAACATCCACGTCGTCTACGACCGCAAGGTCCTGCGGCGGCCCTTCTTCGCCGCGCTCGGCAGCCCGGTCCAGTGGGTCTTCGACCGCACCGACGCCTCGGGTCTTGACGGTGGCGGCCAGTACCTCGCCCTGTCCCAGTCCGCCGCACAGGACGAGATCGACGCACCCGTCGCCGCCCTGCGCCAGCGCTACCTGCCGGAGCTGGAGCGGCTGCTGCCCGCGGCCCGTGGCGCCGGGGTGCGGGACTTCTTCGTCACCCGGGAGCGGACAGCGACGTTCGCCCCCACGCCCGGTGTGGGCCGACTCCGGCCCGGCGCTCGCACCAGGGCACCCGGCCTGTATCTGGCCGGCGCGTGGACGGCCACCGGCTGGCCCGCGACCATGGAGGGCGCGGTACGCAGCGGCAGCCAAGCCGCCCAGGCCGCGCTGAGCGTACTCGGTCGCCCCCACGACCATGTTTTCCAGGAGGCGGCATGAGGAGCAGTACCCGTACCGGATCAACCGGGTCAACCGGACCAAGAGGAGAAAGTGTGCCGTCAGTGCCTTCGGCCACCACGGCCACCGCGGCCAGCGACACCACGGCCAGCGACACCGCGGACGTGACCGCGCTGCTTGAGCGCGGCCGGGCCATGGCCACGCCGGTGCTGCGCGCCGCCGTGGACCGGCTCGCGCCGCCCATGGACACCGTGGCCGCCTACCACTTCGGCTGGATCGACGCCGAGGGACGGCCGTCCGCGGGCGACGGCGGCAAGGCCGTACGGCCCGCACTCGCCCTGCTCTCCGCTGAGGTGGCCGGAGCGGCGCCCGAGGTGGGCGTCCCCGGCGCGGTCGCCGTGGAACTCGTCCACAACTTCTCGCTGCTGCACGACGACCTGATGGACGGCGACGAACAGCGCCGCCACCGGGACACCGTCTGGAAGGTGCACGGCCCGGCCCAGGCGATCCTGGTCGGCGACGCCCTGTTCGCCCTGGCCAACGAGATCCTCCTGGAGATCGGCACCGTCGAGGCGGGCCGCGCGACCCGGCGCCTGACCACCGCGACCCGCGCCCTGATCGACGGCCAGGCCCAGGACATCTCCTACGAGCACCGCGAGCGCGTCTCCGTCGTGGAGTGCCTGGAGATGGAGGGCAACAAGACCGGCGCCCTGCTGGCCTGCGCGGTCTCCATCGGCGCGGTGCTCGGCGGCGCCGACGACCACACCGCGGACGTCCTGGAGAAGTACGGCTATCACCTCGGCCTCGCCTTCCAGGCCGTGGACGACCTGCTCGGCATCTGGGGCGACCCGGAGGCCACCGGCAAGCAGACCTGGAGCGACCTGCGCCAGCGGAAGAAGTCGCTGCCCGTGGTGGCGGCGCTCGACGCGGGCGGCTCGGCCTCCCAGCGCCTCGCGGAGCTGCTCGCGGCCGACGCCAAGAGCACGGAGTTCGACTCCTTCTCGGAGGAGGAGTTCGCCGCCCGCGCCGCCCTTATCGAGGAGGCCGGTGGCCGCGAGTGGACGGCCCAGGAGGCCCGCAGGCAGCACACCGTCGCCATCGAGGCGCTGGACGCCATCGATATGCCGGACCGGGTACGGGCCCAGCTGGTGGCGCTCGCCGACTTCGTCGTCGTACGGAAGCGATAACCGCCATGGACTCGATACGCACTTCCTCAGGGGGTGACCGCACGGCCCCCTAGCAGTCGTACCGGTGCCGTTCGCGTCGGCCGACCGCAGACCCAGCAGAGGACCACTGCACGAAGGGGAAGCCATGACAGCGACGACCGACGGAAGCACCGAGGCCCCGCCGCCCGGTGCGCCATCGGCCAGCGAGGCCGCCGCCGCGGGCCTGGCTGCGCACGCATCCGCGGATCAGCCGGGGGAGCAACCGGGGGAGCGGGCGCTGGGTCAAGCGCCAGGCCAAACGCCGGGTGAGGCACCAGGCGAAACGCGGGGTCAAGCGCCGGATCAGGCCGCGCGGCGGGCCACCGAGCGGGCGATCGACTATCTCCTCACCCGCCAGGACAGCGCGGGATGGTGGAAGGGCGACCTGGAAACCAACGTCAGCATGGACGCCGAGGACCTGCTGCTGCGTCAGTTCCTCGGCATCAGGGACGAGAAGACCACCCAGGCCGCCGCGCTGTACATCCGCGGCGAGCAGGGCGCGGACGGCGCCTGGGCCACCTTCTACGGCGGCCCAGGTGACCTGTCCGCGACCATCGAGGCCTATGTGGCACTGCGCCTGGCCGACGACGCACCGGACGCCGCGCACATGGCGAAGGCCTCCGCCTGGATCAGGGCGCACGGCGGCATCGCCGCCAGCCGGGTCTTCACCCGGATCTGGCTGGCCCTCTTCGGCTGGTGGAAGTGGGACGATCTGCCCGAACTCCCACCGGAACTCCTCTACGTACCGAAGTGGGCGCCGCTCAACATCTACGACTTCGGCTGCTGGGCGCGGCAGACGATCGTGCCGCTCACCATCGTCTCGGCCAAGCGCCCGGTACGCCCCGCGCCGTTCCCGCTCGACGAACTGCACACCGACGCGCGCGACCCGAACCCGGCCAGGGGCCTGGCCCCGATGGCGAGTTGGGACGGGATCTTCCAGCGGCTCGACAAGGCCCTGCACGTCTACCACAAGGTGGCGCCGCGGTGGCTGCGCAAGGTGGCCATGGACGCGGCCGCACGCTGGATCATCGAGCGGCAGGAGAACGACGGCTGCTGGGGCGGCATCCAGCCACCCGCCGTGTACTCGGTCATCGCCCTGCACCTGCTCGGCTACGACCGCGACCACCCCGTACTGCGCGAAGGCCTCGCCTCGCTGGACCGCTACGCGGTGTGGCGCGAGGACGGCTCCCGCATGATCGAAGCCTGCCAGTCCCCGGTCTGGGACACCTGCCTGGTCACCATCGCACTCGCCGACGCCGGAGTACCCGCCGACCACCCGCAGTTGGTGCGCGCCGCCGACTGGATGCTGGGCGAGCAGATCGACCGGCCGGGCGACTGGGCCGTACGCAGACCGGGCCTGGAGCCCGGCGGCTGGGCGTTCGAGTTCCACAACGACAACTACCCCGACATCGACGACACCGCCGAAGTGCTCCTCGCGCTACGCCGGGTCAAGCATCCCGACCCGGCACGCGTCGAGGCGGCCATCGCACGCGGTGTCCGCTGGACCCTGCACATGCAGTCCAAGAACGGCGCCTGGGGAGCCTTCGACGCCGACAACACCAGCACCCTCCCGAACCGCCTGCCGTTCTGCGACTTCGGTGAAGTCGTCGACCCGCCCTCAGCCGACGTCACCGCGCATGTCGTGGAGATGCTCGCCTACGAGGGCCAGGCACACCACCCGCGGACCCGCCGCGGAATCGCGTGGATGCTGGCCGAACAGGAGGCGGACGGCTCCTGGTTCGGCCGCTGGGGCGTCAACTACCTGTACGGAACGGGGTCCGTGGTGCCCGCCCTGATCGCGGCGGGACTGCCCGCCGCGCACCCGGCCATCCGGCGCGCGGTCGCCTGGTTGTACTCCGTGCAGAACGACGACGGCGGCTGGGGCGAGGATCTGCGCTCCTACCAGGACCCCGGCTGGGTGGGGCGCGGCGAGTCCACCGCGTCACAGACCGGCTGGGCACTCCTCGCGCTACTCGCGGCGGGGGAGCGGGAGTCCCCGTCCGTCAGGCGGGCGGTGGGCTGGCTCGCCGAGACCCAGCGCCCGGACGGTTCCTGGGACGAGCCGTACTTCACCGGCACCGGCTTCCCCTGGGACTTCTCCATCAACTACCACCTCTACCGGCAGGTCTTCCCGCTCACCGCGCTGGGCCGGTATCTGCACGGGACCGGCCACAAGGAGGGCTGATGGGCAGCGCCAGCAAGGACCGCGCGCCCACGGGCCCGCTGCTGATCGCCTGCGCGCTCGGCATCGAGCGCCTGGCCCTGCGCGGCGCCGACCGTGGCAGCGTCCCGGACGGCCCGGTCACCGTGCTGCGTACCGGCATGGGCCCCAAGGCCGCCGAGCGCGCCGTCACGCGCGCGTTCGGTGACCACGCCCTGCGGGACGCGGCCGTCATCGCCACCGGGTTCTGCGCGGGCCTGGCGCCCGGAATGCACCCCGGTGACCTGGTGGTCGCCGAGGAGACCCGATCCCCAGGCGGCGGCAGCACCGCCTGCGTCGGCACCGAGCTGCTGGTGAAGGCGCTGGCCAGCGCGGTGCCCGGACGGACCGTGCACACCGGCCCGATGACCGGTTCCGACCATGTCGTACGCGGCCAGGAGCGCGCGGAGCTGCTGGCCGGAGGTTCGATCGCGGTGGACATGGAGTCCGCCGCCACGTTGCACAGCGCGCTGCGCTCAGGACCCCGCCCGGTTGCGGCCGTACGAGTGGTCGTGGACGCTCCAGAGCATGAACTCGTCCGCATCGGCACGGTCCGCGGTGGAATATCAGCCTTCCGTGTCCTGCGTGCCGTACTTCCCGCATTCTACGAATGGCACCGTTCCTCGCTGCTCCCCCGGAGGTGAGCTAGATGGCCATGCCGCTTCGCCAGTCCATCAAGGTTGCGACGTACCTCTTCGAACAGAAGCTCCGCAAGCGTGACAAGTTCCCCCTGATCGTCGAGCTGGAACCGCTCTTCGCCTGCAATCTCGCGTGCGAGGGCTGTGGGAAGATCCAGCACCCGGCCGGGGTGCTCAAGCAGCGGATGCCGGTCGCGCAGGCCGTGGGCGCGGTGCTTGAGTCCGGGGCGCCGATGGTGTCCATCGCCGGTGGTGAGCCACTGATGCACCCTCAGATCGACGAGATCGTGCGGCAGTTGGTAGCCAGGAAGAAGTACGTCTTCCTCTGCACCAACGCCATGCTGCTGCGCAAGAAGATTGAGAAGTTCACGCCTTCCCCGTACTTCGCGTTCGCCGTGCACATCGACGGGATGCGGGAGCGCCACGACGAGTCCGTGGCGAAGGAAGGCGTCTTCGACGAGGCGGTGGCGGCCATCAAGGAGGCCAAGGAGCGCGGTTTCCGGGTCACCACCAACTCGACGTTCTTCAACACGGACACCCCGCAGACCATCATCGAGGTACTGAACTTCCTCAACGACGACCTGCAAGTCGACGAGATGATGCTGTCGCCCGCCTACGCGTACGAGAAGGCGCCGGACCAGGACCATTTCCTCGGTGTCGACCAGACCCGGGAACTCTTCAAGAAGGCCTTCGCTGGAGGCAACCGGCGGCGCTGGCGGCTCAACCACTCGCCGCTGTTCCTCGACTTCCTCGAGGGCAAGGTCGACTTCCCGTGCACCGCCTGGGCCATCCCCAACTACTCGCTCTTCGGCTGGCAGCGGCCCTGCTATCTGATGAGCGACGGGTACGTGCCCACCTACCGCGAACTGGTCGAGGAGACCGACTGGGACAAGTACGGCCGCGGCAGGGACCCGCGCTGCGACAACTGTATGGCCCACTGCGGCTATGAGCCGACGGCCGTACTGGCCACCATGGGGTCGCTCAAGGAGTCGCTGCGCGCCGCCCGCGAGACCTTCGTGGGGAACCGACCCGGGAACTGAGCGCGTAACCACGCGAGAGAACGCGGTAGCGCGAGAGAACGGCGACGAGGGAGGGGGCCGATCATGGCGATTCTGGGGACCATCCGGGGGCCACACGACCTGAAGGCGCTCAGCGACCAACAACTCGACGAACTCGCCGACGACATACGGGAGTTCCTGGTCCAGGCGGTCGCCCGCACGGGCGGTCACCTGGGCCCCAACCTGGGCGTGGTGGAGCTGTCCATCGCCCTGCACCGGGTCTTCGACTCACCGGTCGACCGCCTGGTGTGGGACACCGGCCACCAGAGCTACGTACACAAGCTGCTCACCGGGCGGCAGGACTTCTCCAAGCTGCGCGCCAAGGGGGGCCTGTCCGGCTATCCGTCACGCGAGGAGTCCGCCCACGACATCGTCGAGAACAGCCACGCCTCCACCGCGCTCGGCTGGGCGGACGGCCTGGCCAAGGCCCATCAGGTACGGGGCGAGGCGGGCCATGTCGTGGCCGTCATCGGCGACGGCGCGCTGACCGGCGGCATGGCCTGGGAGGCGCTCAACAACATCGCCGCCGCCAAGGACCGGCCGCTGATCATCGTCGTGAACGACAACGAACGTTCCTACGCCCCGACGATCGGCGGCCTCGCCAACCACCTGGCGGCCCTGCGTATGACCGACGGCTATGAGCAGGTGCTGGCCTGGGGCAAGGACGTACTGCGGCGCACCCCCGTGGTCGGCCAGCCGCTGTACGGGTCGCTGCACGGCGCCAAGAAGGGTTTCAAGGACGCCTTCGCACCGCAGGGGTTGTTCGAAGACCTGGGGCTGAAGTACGTGGGACCTATCGACGGGCACGACCTCGGGGCCGTCGAGTCGGCCCTGCGCCGCGCCAAGCGCTTCGGTGGCCCGGTCCTGGTGCACTGCCTCACCGAGAAGGGGCGCGGCTACGAGCCCGCTCTCGCCGATCACGCCGACCGCTTCCACACCGTAGGCGTGATGGACCCGCTGACCTGCGAGCCGCTCGCACCGTCGGGCGGGCCGTCCTGGACCTCGGTGTTCGGCGACGAGATCGTGGCGATCGGCGAGGAGCGCGAGGACGTCGTGGCCATCACGGCGGCCATGCTGCACCCGGTGGGCCTCACGCAGTTCGCCGAACGGTTCCCCGACCGCGTCTGGGACGTCGGGATCGCCGAGCAGCACGCCACCGTGTCCGCCGCCGGGCTCGCCACGGGCGGTCTGCACCCGGTGGTCTCCGTCTACGCCACTTTCCTGAACCGCGCCTTCGACCAGCTGCTCATGGACGTCGCGCTGCACCGGTGCCCCGTCACCTTCGTGCTGGACCGGGCCGGTATCACCGGTGTCGACGGCGCCTCGCACAACGGCATGTGGGACCTCTCCATACTCCAGGTCGTACCGGGGCTGCGGATCGCGGCGCCACGGGACGCGGAGCAGCTGCGCGCCCAGCTGCGCGAAGCCGTCGATGTGCGGGACGCGCCCACCGTGATCCGGTTCCCCAAGGAGTCCGTCGGCCCCGAGATCCCGGCACTCGACCGCGTCGGCGGCATGGACGTACTGCACCGGGCGGCCGACCCCGAGGTGCTGCTGGTCGCGGTGGGCGTGATGGCGCCCGTCTGCCTCCAGGCGGCCGAGCTGCTCGCGGCCCGGGGGATCGGCTGCACCGTCGTCGACCCGCGCTGGGTCAAACCTGTGGACGCCGCGCTGCCCCGGCTCGCCGAGCGGCACCGGCTGGTGGCTGTCGTCGAGGACAACAGCCGTACCTCCGGTGTGGGCGCCGCGGTCGGCCTGGCGCTGTCCGACGCGGAGGTGGACCTGCCGCTGCGGATCTTCGGCATCCCCGACCAGTTCCTGGCACACGCCAAGCGGGGCGAGGTACTGGCCGACCTCGGACTCACGCCGGTGGACATCGCGGGGCGGATCGGCGCCACGCTCCGGCGCGGCGACGGGGGCCGGGAGAACGACGCGGGTGGGGGTCAGGAGAACGACGCGGGTAAGGAGAACGACGTATGACGACCGCCGAGTCGGCCAGCCCGTCCGCACGCGAGGAACGCGAGGACCACGAGGAACGCGAAGAACGCGAGGGATTCGACCTGCGCGCCCTCCTGGCCGAACGCGGAGCGGAGCGCTACGAGCTGCACGCCAGGCACCTGAACCACCAACTGCCGCGCATGCTGCGCACCATCGGCTTCGACAGGGTCTACGAGCGGGCCGAGGGCGCGCACTTCTGGGACGCCGAAGGCAACGACTACCTCGACATGCTCGCCGGGTTCGGGGTGATGGGGCTTGGCCGTCACCACCCCGTCGTACGCAAGGCGCTGCACGACGTCCTGGACGCCTCGCTCGCCGACCTCACCCGGTTCGACTGCCAGCCGCTGCCGGGCCTGCTCGCCGAGCGGCTGCTGGCCCACAGCCCGCACCTGGACCGGGTGTTCTTCGGCAGCAGCGGTACGGAGGCCGTGGAAACCGCCCTGAAGTTCGCCCGCTACGTCACCGGCAAGCCCAGGATTCTGTACTGCGCGCACGCCTTCCACGGGCTGACCACCGGCTCGCTTTCGGTGAACGGCGAGGCCGGGTTCCGTGACGGGTTCGCCCCGCTGCTGCCGGACACGGCCGTCGAGCTCGGTGACCTCGCGGCGCTGGAGCGGGAGCTGAAGCGCGGGGATGTGGCGGGCCTGATCGTCGAGCCGATCCAGGGCAAGGGCGTGCACGAGGCGCCGCCCGGCTACCTGCGCGCCGCCCAGGAACTGCTGCACCGGCACCGGGCCCTGCTGATCGCCGACGAGGTGCAGACCGGCCTCGGCAGGACCGGCGACTTCTACGCCTACCAGCACGAAGAGGGCGTGGAGCCCGACCTGGTCTGTGTGGCGAAGGCGCTCTCCGGTGGATATGTGCCGGTCGGGGCGACCCTCGGCAAGGACTGGATCTTCAAGAAGGTCTACTCGTCCATGGACCGGGTGCTGGTGCATTCCGCCAGCTTCGGCTCCAACGCGCAGGCGATGGCGGCGGGCCTCGCCGTCCTCTCGGTGCTGGCGGACGAGCAACTCGTCCCGCATGCCAGAGCCGTCGGCACGCTGCTGCGGTCGCGGCTCGCCGCGCTGGTCGACCGCTATGAGCTGCTGCACGAGGTGCGGGGCCGTGGCCTGATGATCGGGATCGAGTTCGGCAGGCCCTCGTCGCTGGCGCTGCGCGGCCGGTGGGCGGCGCTGCAGGCCGCGCGTAAGGGGCTGTTCGCCCAGATGGTGGTCGTACCGCTGCTGCACAAGCACCGGATTCTCACGCAGGTCTCCGGCGACCACCTGGAGGTGATCAAGCTGATCCCGCCGCTGATCGTCGATGAGGCGGACGTGGACCGGTTTGTCGCGGCCTTCACGTCCGTCATGGACGAGGCGCACAGTGGGGGTGGGCTGATGTGGGAATTCGGCAGGACGCTGGTGAAACAGGCGGTGGCCCACCGCTGAGGCTGGTGGTTTTGCCTCCTAGGCAAGAAATTTGCCCATGAGGTAAGGCTCTGGCTCAATCACGATATGAGTACTGCCGATCCAGCAGGCCCAGCAGGCCCAGCAGGCCCAGCAGGCCCAGCAGGCCCAGCCGAGCCGGGCGCGGCGGCCGGGCTGCCCGCCGTGGCCCCGCAGCTGCGGGCCCTCAGGCGCCGCGCCTCGCTCACCCTGGAGGCCGCGGCCGCCGCCGCCCAGCTGTCGCCCGCCCACCTCTCCCGGCTGGAGACCGGGCAGCGGCAGCCGTCGCTGCCGATGCTGCTCGCGCTCGCCCGTACCTACGGCACCACCGTCTCGGAGCTGCTCGGGGAACGCGTCGCCGACCGGGACGCGGTGCTGCGCGGGGACGCCCAGGACGCGACCGAGGCGGGCGGCTGGACGTACCGGCAGGCGGGGGCCCCGGGGCGGGGGATGCAGGCGCTGCGGGTGTGGGTGCCGCACGGGGTGCAGGGCGATCTCGTACGGGTGCATCCCGGCGAGGAGTGGCTGTATGTCCTCACCGGGACGCTGCGGCTGCGGCTCGGGGACGCGGCGCATCTGCTGCGGCCCGGTGACAGCGCCCACTTCGACTCGCTGACCCCGCACCGGATCACCGCCGCCGACCACGCCGGGGCGGAGCTGCTGTTCGTCCATACCCTGCTGCAGAGCCCCACGGCCGCGCTGTGCCTTGGCACGGCCGTGGGCCACCGGATCACCGGATCAGAGGAGACGTGACATGACATCCATGGAGGACAAGTTCCCGCGTGGACTCTGGGTGCGGCTGATCATCTACGTGGCGGTCGGTCATGTCTTCGCCGCCTTCGTCTACCTGCTCTTCACGTTGGGAGCGCAGAACCAGTAGAGCGTGCGCGCGTCTGTGCGTGCGTGTGTGCGCAGGGTCAGTCGACCAGGCGCGCGCGGAGCCGCTCGCGCGTCTCAGGCGTCACCCGCAGTCCGTCCTCCAGGTAGCGGTCCACGGAGCCCCAGGTCTGCTCGATCGTGTCGAAGGCCGCCTCCAGGTACTCGGCACGGGCGTCGAAGAGTGGGCTGAGCAGGGCCACGACCTCGGGCGACATGGCGTTGTGCCCGTTGCCACGGTGCATCTTGTAGCGGCGGTGGGTGGCGTTCGACTCCAGATAGTCGGCGACGATCGCGCCGTGCTCGACGCCCACGGCGAGCAGGGTGACGGCGATCGACAGGCCCGCGCGGTCCTTGCCCGCCGCACAGTGCATCAGCGCGGGCACGCTGTCCTCGGCGAGGGCGTGCAGCACCCGGCTGTGCTCGGCGGTCCGTTCCTTGATGATCATGCGGTACGTGTCGGTCATCCGGGCCGCGGCCTGTCCGTCGGCCAGGGTCGCGCGCAGCTCCGCCAGCTCGCCGTCCCGGACCATCTTCCAGAACTCCGCGCCATCGGCGGGGTCGGTCAGCGGCAGGTTTACGTTCCGCACGCCGGGGAGGTCGACGTCGGGGCCTTCGAGCTGCTGGTCCGCGGCGTTGCGGAAGTCGAAGATCGTGTGCAGACCGAGCGAGGCCAGGAACGCGGCGTCCTCCCCGGTGGCGTGCGCGAGGTGGCCGCTGCGGAAGAGTCGGCCAGCCCGTACCCGTCTCCCGTCCACGGTCGGCAGCCCGCCCAGGTCGCGGAAATTGCGCACTCCGGCCAGCTCGGGCTCGGTCGACGGGACCTGCTGCGTCACGGGGGCTCCTCCCATTCAGCCGCCGGCGCTGCTCGCCCGCGGGGGGCGTATTCGACGATACGACATTGATACGACATCGATGCCTGCCACAACCACCTGTCCCGGCGTGACGCTGATGTGCCAGCTGCACCCTTAGCGCCTTATGTCTGATTCAGGTCGTTCGCCATAACTAGCCCTGGAATAGCGGCATGTGGCCTCTCGCTGGTGAGCGGGATCATATTCGTGACGGTCTGTGCCGACGCTCCCGTCCCAATTACCCGCCGATATACGGACGGTGGAACTCCGCCATCGACGCTGTGTTACGGGAATTCATTAAATGGATCAGCTGTCGCGCATGGGGCGGGAATTGACTGCTTGTCTCCGCGCATCCCGCTCGTCTACGGTCGCCGACGTCTGGGTGGACGCCCAATCCTGCCGCCGTCCGGACATCCGCAAACCCACCCGTCCACGGCAGGAGCGGGGGACCCACGGTAGAACGCCGTTCCGGGACTCCGGAGCGGCTTGGGGTGAAGCCGCGCGTCAGCGCGGCCGGGCATCTCCAGTCCGAACCCGACAGCTCACCTCGCAGGCGCCGGAGAGGAATTCGCCATGCCCGCGAAGGGTAAGCACCGCCGTCCCAAGTCCACCCGGATCAGCCGCCAGTTCGCCGTTGTCGGCACCGGTGGCGCCGCACTCGCGCTGCCGCTGTTCGCCGCCAACAGCGCGCAGGCGGCACCCGCCGCCGCTCCGGCCAGCGCCCCGGCCGTCACTCCGCAGGCTGCTCCGGCCGCCGCCCCCGCGGCCGCGCCGCAGGCCGCCGCCCACAAGACGTACTCCGTGGTCCCGGGTGACTCCCTTTCCCGTATCGCCGACCGCCAGGACGTCGACGGGGGTTGGAAGAAGCTGTACGCGGAGAACCGCTCGGTCGTCGGCGACGACCCCGGGCTGATCCTCCCGGGCATGAAGCTGAAGCTGGCTGGAGCCGCCGCCTCGTCGAGCGCCCCGGCCAAGACCGAGGCGAAGACCGAGGCCAAGGCCCAGCCCAAGGCCAAGGCGCAGCCCAAGGCCAAGGCGAAGGCGCAGCCCAAGAGCCAGCCCAAGCCCCAGGCCAAGACCGCCGCCAAGGCGCAGACCGCCACGACCTCGGGCTTCACCGCCCCGGTCGCGGGAGGCGTCTCCACCGCGTACCGCGCGTCGGGCGCCATGTGGTCCAGCGGCTACCACACCGGCACCGACTTCGCGGCCCCCACCGGCACGCCCATCAAGGCCGTCGGCGCGGGCACCGTCGTCTCCGCTGGTTGGGCGGGCTCGTACGGCAACGAGGTCGTCATCCGGCACGCCGACGGCCACTACTCGCAGTACGCCCACATGTCGTCGCTCGGTGTCTCCGCTGGCCAGAGCGTGAGCGGCGGGCAGCAGATCGGCCTGGTCGGTTCCACCGGCAACTCCACCGGACCGCACCTGCACTTCGAGATCCGGACCGGCCAGGGCTACGGCTCGGACGTCGACCCGCTGGCCTACCTGCGCTCGCACGGCGTCAGCATCTGACCCAAGGCAGCCACGCGCCCGTACGGGCGGCCAACCGCGACGGCCGGAACCCCTGCCAGGGGTCCCGGCCGTCGCGCCACTTCGCGTACGTCTGTCTGTCTATTCCTGCTGGGGCACATCGTTGTCGGTGGCATATCTCACCCACCGTCAAGGCCTGGCTACGGTCGCGTAGGTCACACCCATGGGTGAAAGATAAGTCGACGTGGCACACGATTCGACTTCCCTCATCCGCAGTGACGCATTCGGGTCGTACGTGGCTGTCGGTGACAGCTTCACCGAAGGCGTCGGGGACCCCGGCCCCGACGGCACCTACGTCGGCTGGGCCGACCGGCTCGCCGTCCTGCTCGCGGACCGGCACCCCGAACACTCCTTCCGCTACGCCAACCTCGCGGTGCGCGGCAAGCTCCTCGACCAGATCGTCGACGACCAGCTGCCCCGGGCCAAGGAGCTCGCCCCGACGCTGGTGAGCTTCTGCGCGGGTGGCAACGACATCATCCGGCCCGGCAGCGACCCCGATGACGTCGCCGAACGCTTCGAGCGCGCCGTCGCCGACCTCACGGGCGTGGTCGACACCGTGCTGGTGACCACCGGGTTCGACACTCGGGGCGTTCCCGTACTGCGCCATCTGCGGGGCAAGGTCGCCACGTACACCGCGCATGTCCGCGCCATCGCCGACCGCTACGGCTGCCCGGTGCTCGACCTGTGGTCGCTGAAATCCGTCCAGGACCGGCGGGCCTGGGACGACGACCGGCTGCACCTCTCCGCCGAGGGCCACACCCGGGTCGCCCTGCGGGCCGCCCAGGTGCTTGGCCTGGAGGTACCCGCCGACCCCGACCAGCCGTGGCCGCCGCTGCCGCCGCGCGGGGCCCTGGAGGACCGGCGCGACGACATCCAGTGGGCGCGCGAGTATCTGGTGCCCTGGATCGGGCGCAGGCTGCGTGGCGAGTCATCGGGTGATCACCTGTCGGCGAAGCGGCCTGACCTGGCGCCGCTGTAGCCCGCAGGATCAGCGTGAGCTTGACGTACGCGCCTCACCCAGACGGCCGACGCGGTCCGTGACGCCATCGCGAGGCCAGCGCCACACACGGCTCGCGGAATCCCTGAGGCCTCTGCCACGTTGAGCAGGGCATAGCCGGGCACAGCGGCGTGGGATCTGTTCACCAGCCCGCGCTGTCAGTGCTGGTGCACATAATGGAGATCCTGAACCACCCACCAGGAGGTGCCGTGACGGCCAAGCGTTCGCGTTCTCCGCGCTCCGGGCTTCGCTCGCTGCGAACCGAGGCCTTCGGCGCGGACGCGAAAGGTGAGCGGCTCGAGCGCATCCGCCGCTCGCCGAACTTCGCCCAGGGACGGTTCCAGAATCCGGTCGGGACGACGGTCCGTCCCGACGGGTCGATGCTGGAGTTCGCCAAGCGGTACTTCCGCAAGGAAGAGCGTGCCCTCCGGGCCCCCACCGGCCCGGTGCCGGTGCACGCCACCACACTCGCCGACCTGGCCAAGCCACCGGCGAGCGGACTGCGGCTGACCTGGATGGGCCACTCCAGCGTGCTGGCCGAGATCGACGGCAAGAGAGTCCTCTTCGACCCGGTGTGGGGCGAGCGCTGCTCGCCCTTCGCCTTCGCCGGGCCCAAGCGGCTGCACCCGGTACCGCTGCCGCTGGCCGCCCTCGGGCCCGTAGACGTCGTCGTCATCTCCCACGACCACTACGACCACCTTGACCTCCCGACGATCAAGGCCCTGGCCAGTACGGACACCGTCTTCGCCGTACCGCTCGGCGTCGGCGCCCACCTGGAGCACTGGGGCGTCAGCGCCGACCGGCTGCGCGAGCTCGACTGGCAGGAGAGCACCAAGGTCGCCGGTCTCGAACTGACCGCGACCCCGGCCCGGCACTTCTGCGGCCGCGGTCTGCGCAATCCGCAGCAGACCCTGTGGGCCTCCTGGGTCGTCTCGGGCGACAGCCACCGGATCTACCACAGCGGGGACACCGGATACTTCCCCGGCTTCGCGGACATCGGCGCCGAGCACGGCCCGTTCGACGCGACGATGATCCAGATCGGCGCCTACAGCGAGTTCTGGCCCAAGAACCACACGGACCATACGCCGCTGCCCGGCGCCTGGCCAGACATTCACATGACGCCCGCCCAGGGGATACAGGCCCACCTTGACCTGCAGGGAGGCGCCCCGACCGGCGTGCTGCTGCCGATCCACTGGGCCACCTTCAGCCTGGCCGCGCACGCGTGGGCCGAGCCCGGGGACTGGACGAGGGATGCCGCCGAAGAGGCCCGCCAGGCGGTCGCTTTCCCACGCCCTGGTGAGCCGTTCGAGCCCGCGGGGAAGCTGCCTGAGGAGCCGTGGTGGCAGGGGGTGTCGGGTCCGATCGCGCGCCCCTGGCGTCGTTCCCGGGGCATCGAGGTCGCGACCGAGGCGCGCAGCGGCGATCTCGACCTCGCGGGCGAGCGGTGACGTCGATCGGCGACGACCTCGCGGAGGTCGTACGGATGCCGAGTGCGGGCGTCGCTCAGACGTTCGTGCCGTTGTCGACTTCGAAGGGGTCGTCGCGTGTCGCGGTGCGAAGGGGCAGCGTGGCCCGCTGAAGCACGGCTTCGCGCGGGCTGGTGGTGAGCCCTCGCCCGTCATGGGGCAACGCCGTCCCAGGCCCGTTCCCAGCACGAGGCCGCGACCGGTCCCCTGTTCCGGTCGCGGCCTCGCTGGTGTCGGGGCCCGGTACCGCGGTCAGCGGCCTCCGGAGGGTGTCGTCACGCCGACGCCGACGCCGATGACCACCACGGCCACATGGGACGTCATGAACTCAGGCGCGTGGCCGTGAATTTCTTGCGCCAGGCCAGCGCCACGTACACAAGGGCGATCAGGACCGGCACCTCGATGAGTGGGCCGACCACGCCCGAGAGGGCCTGCCCGGAGGTGACGCCGAAGGTGGCGATGGCGACCGCGATGGCCAGCTCGAAGTTGTTGCCCGCCGCGGTGAACGCCAGGGTGGCGGTCCGGTCGTAGGCGAGGCCGATGGCCTTGCCGAGCAGGAACGTACCGAAGAACATGATCGCGAAGTAGACGAGCAGCGGCAGCGCGATGCGGACCACGTCCAGCGGCTGCGAGGTGATGGTCTTCCCCTGCAGGGCGAACAGGATGACGATCGTGAACAGCAGCCCGTACAGCGCCCACGGGCCGATCTTCGGCAGGAAGCCGGACTCGTACCGCTCGCGGCCGAGCTTCTTCTCGCCGATCCGGCGGGTCAGGAAACCGGCCGCCAGGGGCACGCCGAGGAAGATGACCACGTTCAGGGCGATCTTCCCCATGGAGATGTCCAGCTGTTCGCCCTCTCCGAGGCCAAGCCAACCGGGCAGCAGGTCGAGGTAGAACCAGCCCAGTACGCCGAAGGCGATGACCTGGAAGACCGAGTTCAGCGCGACCAGGACGGCCGCGGCCTCGCGGTCACCGCAGGCCAGGTCGTTCCAGATGATGACCATGGCGATGCAGCGGGCGAGCCCGACGATGATCAGGCCGGTGCGGTACTCCGGCAGATCCGGCAGGAAGATCCACGCGAGGGCGAACATCACCGCCGGACCGGCGATCCAGTTGATGACCAGCGACGACACCATCAGCTTCTTGTCGCCGGTGACCACGTCAAGCTTGTCGTAGCGGACCTTGGCCAGCACCGGGTACATCATGATCAGCAGGCCGACGGCGATCGGCAGGGAGATGCCGCCGATCTCCACCTTGGCCAGGGCGTCGTTGAGGCCGGGGATCGCGCGGCCCAGGCCGAGGCCGAGGGCCATGGCGAGCAGGATCCAGACGGCGAGGAAGCGGTCGAGTGTCGACAGCTTCGCGACGACCGAAGGCTCCTCGATCGTCGCGGTGGTGGCGGGTGGCTCGGTGCGGGTCACGGGCAGGCCCTCTTGTTGTCGGCGGCGTTGCGGGCGTTCTCGGCCAGCTCGGTGAACTGGCCGGCGAGCTGGGCGATGACGTCCGGGCGCAGCCTGTAGTAGGTGAAGCGGCCGCACGGCTCCGTCTCCACGACCCCGGCCTCGCGCAGCACTCTCAGGTGGTTGGAGAGGTTGGTCTGCTTGGCGCCGGTCTCCTCCACCAGGTGGGTGGTGCACAGCGTCTCGCGGGCGAGCAGGGTCACGATCTGCAGCCTGAGCGGGTCGGCGAGCACCCGGATCAGTTCAGTGTCGACTGACGTCATCATGGGCTGATACTGTCACATCACCCGGAGCTGATACCAGCCCGGGCTGACCTATAGGCCCGTCGAAAGGGTCTCCCATGTCCGCCTCCCCGTCACTTCCGCCCGTTCTGCCTGAGGGGCGTCTGGCCGCAGGCGTCGCCCGGCTCGCCCACCGGCATGTCGGCCGCTTCGCCATGGAGACCGTGCAGGCGGTGCTTGCCGACTCCTACTGCCGCCTGGCCGCCACCGCCCGCGTGCACACCCACCTGGTGGTGCTGGCCGAACGGCTGGCCGGCGAGCGGCTGGAAGCTCTCGCGCACGTCGCGGGAGCCCCGGGCAGCGGGCTGCCGCGGGTGCTGTTCGTGTGCAGCCACAACGCCGGGCGCTCGCAGATGGCCGCCGCTCTGCTCGCTCACCGCGCGGGCGGCCAGGTGGTGGTGTCCTCGGCGGGCACCCACCCCGCCGGTGAGGTGGAGCGCGGCGTCGCCCAGGTCCTCATGGAGGCGGGCATCGACCTCGCCGAGGCGTACCCGAAGCCACTGACCGACGACGTGGTCCGGGCCGCCGACATCGTGATCACCATGGGCTGCGGGGATGCCTGCCCCGTGGTGCCCGGCCGCCGCTACCTCGACTGGCCCGTCCTCGATCCCGACGGCGCCCCGATCGCTGTCGTACGGCAGATCCGCGACGCCATCGACGCACACATCACCGACCTGCTCGCCACCCTGCCGACCAGCTGAACCCCGCACCCCGTACCACCTGTTGACCCACTTCGTGAAGGAAGAACGCATGTCCTCCGCCCCGCTCTCCTCCGTGCTGTTCGTCTGCGTCCACAACGCCGGGCGCTCGCAGATGGCCGCCGGATTCCTCTCCCACCTCGCGGGCGACCGCGTCGAGGTCCGGTCGGCTGGCTCGGTCCCCGGCGACCAGGTCAACCCGGCCGCCGTAGAGGCCATGGAGGAGGTCGGCATCGATATCTCCGCCGCCAAGCCCAAGGTCCTGACCACCGAGGCCGTCCAGGCGTCCGACTACGTCATCACCATGGGCTGCGGCGACGCCTGCCCGATCTTCCCCGGCAAGAAGTACCTCGACTGGGCCCTGGAAGACCCCGCGGGCAAGGGCGTGGAGTCCGTACGGCCGATCCGCGATGAGATCAAGGCCCGCATCGAGAACCTCATCGCCGAGATCGACGCCCAACAGGAGGCATGAGCGGCGTAACGCACGCCGACGACGTGGCGGGACGTCGCGGAACCGCCCGCGCACCCAGCGGCCAGGCTGCCCGATGCGGCGGCGGTCCGTGCGTTCCTATCCTGGAGAGGTGACCTCCCAGGAGTCGGCCACCGCCCTGGAGCGGGCCCGCGCGGCCGTCACACAAGAGGACTGGGCCGCGGCGTGCCGATTGTTCCGTGCCCAGGACCGCGCGGTGCTGGCACCCGACGCGCTTGAGGCGTTCGCCGACGCGCTCTGGTGGACCGGGGAGCCCGAGGAGTCCATCGACGTTCGGACCCGGGCCTATGCGGCCCACCACGCGGCCGGTGACCGCCGCGCGGCCGGCGCCGCCGCCTGGATGCTGTACTACGAGTGCCGCGACATCGGCCGCGCCGCGGCCGCCGGTGGCTGGCTCAACCGCGCACGCCACGCATTGGCCGCCGTCCCCGACTGCCTCGAACGCTGCTACCTCGACTGGACCGACGCGGAGGAAGCCCAGGGGGAAGGACGTCACCAGGCCGCCCTGGAAGCCGCCCAGCGCATGGTCCGCACCGCGAGCCGCCATGGCGACCCCGACCTGCTGGCCATGGCCCGGCAGGTCCAGGGCAGCACCCTGCTCGCCCAGGGCCACGTCACCGAGGGGCTGGCCCTGCTGGACGACGCCATGTGCGCCGTCACGGCCGGGGAGCTGTCCCCGCTGTTCACCGGGTGGCTCTACTGCCTCGGTCTCAGCCAGTGCATGGCCGCGGCTGAGCTGGACCGGGCCGTCGAATGGTCCGACGCGTCGATGCGCTGGTGCGCGGCGGCCGGTGGCGACAACCCGTTCCGCGGCCTGTGCCGCATCCACCGGGTACAGGTACTTTCGCTCCAGGGCGACTGGAGCCGCGCCCAGACCGAGGCCGACAAGGTCCGCCTCGACGTGGCCGGGCTGTTGCCCTTCGACCGCGCGACCATCGGCGCCGCGCACTACGAGACCGCGGAGATCCACCGTCGTCGCGGCGACCTGGCGGCCGCCGAAGAGGCCTACACCCGGGCACACGAACACGGCTACCACCCTCAGCCCGGCCTGGCCCTGCTCCGCCTCGCGCAAGGCCGCGCCCAGGAGGCCATCGCCGGACTCCGCCCAGCCCTCGCCGCCACCCCGGCCACCGACCGCCTCGCCCGGGCCGGACTGCTCGCCGCGCTGAACGAGGCCGCGCTGGCCACCGGCGACGTCGCGCAGGCGGCCGACGTCGCCGACGCCCTCACCGCGCTTGCCGCCGAAGCCCACGACCCGGCCCTGCTGCACGCCATGGCGGCCACCGCCCGCGGCGCTGTCGAGCTCGCCCGGCCGCAGCACCCCGGGCGGCTCGACGAGGCGGTACGGCTGCTGCGCCAGGCCCTGAGCCACTGGCTGACGCTCCGCGTCCCGTATCAGGCCGCCCAGGTCCGGATGCTGCTCGCCGCCGCCTGCCAGCGTGCCGGGGACCGGGAGGGTGCGCGGCTGGAGCTGAGCGCCGCGCACCGTGTCTTCGACGGCCTCGGGGCCGCCCCCGACGCCCGCCGTGCCGCCGCGTTGCTGGGCCGCGAACCGCGGCTGCCGGGGCACCTCACCGCCCGGGAGGCCGAGGTGCTGCGGCTGGTCGCGGCGGGCCACTCCAACCGGGAGATCGCCATCAAGCTGACGATCAGCGAACACACCGTCGCCAGGCACCTCAACAACATCTACGCCAAGCTGGACGTCTCCTCGCGCGCCGCCGCCACCGCCTACGCCTTCACCCACGGCCTGGTCTGACCAGACAGGCGCGGGTCTGGGAGGGGCGCGGATCTGACAGGCATGGGCGATTCTGCCCATGGCGGCTCGGAACCTGGGCCGTTTCCGCGATGCGCCGCCCGTTGGCCGGGAGCTACACCGGGAGTACGTGAAGTACCTGCTCCCCGAAAGCTGGTGCCGCCATGACCACCCTCATCGCCGACCCCCTGGAGGAGGCCGTACGCGGCGAGATCGTCCGGCCCGCCGACCCGTCGTACGACGAGGCACGCCGCGTCTACAACGCGCTGCACGACCGGCGCCCCGCCGTCATCGTGCGCGCCGCCGACACCGCTGATGCCATCGCGGCCGTCAGCCATGCCCGGGACAACGCCCTGCCGCTCGCGGTGCGCGGCGGCAGCCATGCCGTCGCCGGTTACGGAACCTGCGACGACGGCCTGGTCCTCGACCTCGGCCGGATGCGTGGCGTCCGGGTCGACCCGGAGCGGCGTACGGCCCGCGCCGAAGGCGGCGCCACCTGGGGCGACTTCAACCACGCCACCCACGCCTACGGACTGGCCACGACCGGCGGCGTCATCTCCACCACCGGCGTCGCCGGACTCACGCTCGGCGGCGGCATGGGCGTACTGTCCCGCCGCTGCGGTCTGAGCTGCGACAACCTGCTGTCCGCTGATGTCGTCACCGCCGACGGCCAGGCGCTGACCGTGGATGAGGACCACCACCCCGACCTGTTCTGGGCCCTGCGCGGCGGAGGCGGCAATTTCGGGGTCGTCACCTCGTTCGAGTTCCGGCTCCACCCTGTCGCCGACATCCTCGGCGGCCCCACCTTCTACCCCCTGGATGAGGACGTGATGCGCCGCTGGCGGGAGCTGGTCGCCGAGGCGCCGGAGGAGTTCAACGCCCTGCTGTTGCTGGTGCTGGGGCCCGTGGTGCCGTTCCTCCCCGAGCGCTGGCACGGCCGTCCGGTGTGCGGCGTCCTCACCTGCTGGACCGGTCCGCCGGAGCAGGACGACCGGGTCCGTGCCCAGCTGGACTCGCTGGGCCCGGTCCTTGGCCAGTACGTCGACCGGATGCCGTACCCCGTGATCAACACCCTCTTCGACGAGGATCTGCCACCCGGCCTCTACCACTACTGGAAGGGCAACTTCAGCCGCGAGTTCACCGACGGCGCCATCGAGGTCCACCGCACCTTCGGCGAGACCATCCCCTCCATGGAGTCCGACACGGCGATCTTCCCCATCGACGGCGCCTGCCAGCGGATCGGCCCCGAGGACACCGCCTTCGCCTACCGCGACGCCGCGTTCTCCGCGGCTTTCGGCGCCTCCTACCGCGACGCGGCCGACACCGAGGCCAACAAGGCCTGGACCCGCGCGTACGACGCCGCGCTGCGCCCGCACACCGAGGAGGCCGGTTACGTCAACTTCATGGACACCGACGACCAGCACCGGGTGCGTGCCAGCTATCGGCAGAACTACGACCGACTGCGCGACGTCAAACGCCGCTACGACCCCGGCAACCTCTTCCGCCTCAACCACAACATCGCGCCTTGATCGGGCACGGCCAGAGCCTCACTGTCTGTGACGGTACGCGCTTCGCGTGGGAGAGCCTTCCGTACGTCCCGGCTCGTCCGGGCGGCCGTGGGTCGCGGGCTCCCAGCGGGCCCGCGGTACGGGGGTGGGCGCGGGGTCCGCTCCCGTACTGGCCGAAAACCGCAGGCGAACAGGCGTACGTGCGTGCGGCGTACGGGCCCCCGGGCATTCGGGCGGCCGTGCGGGGCTTCATACCAGAGCGGGACCACTCTTCGCTGGACTTTGCCAACTGACTCTCTCACACGGCATGTTGGCAACTACTGTGTGTGCCCGTTGGGGCAACGCCGGGATGCCTTCCGACAGCTGGCGTGATCCCGCGCGCCCTGCGGCACGCAGTCTCCGTTCAGTCCAGCCCCACGCACCCCGCACCCTCGCCGCCACAGGCGCGGCGACCCCCCATTCGAGGACGCTGATGTCTCACCCTCGTGAACCGGCCGCACGCGCAGACCGCCGTGAGGGCGGGCGGCACGGCAGGCCGGGGCCGCGCACCGGCCAGCCGCTGCCCGAGACCCTGATACGCCGCCAACTCCTGCGCGGCGCGATCCTTCCGGCCGTCGCCGTGGCCCTGTGCGGAACAGGCGCCGTCCTGTTCGCCCTCCGCCTCACCAACGCCCGGCCGACGCTCGCCCAGTGGACGGTGCTCGCCGCCGCCGCGGCGGTCGCCTGCGCCGGGATCGCGGCCGCCGCGGTGGCCGCGCACCGCAGCACCCAGGCCGTGCTCGGCCGCCTCACCGCCCTGCGCCGCAGCAGCGCCCGGAGCCAGTCCGAGCTGCGCGGCATCGTCGAGGGGCTGCGCCGTGGCGAACGGCCCCCGGCCCGCACCACGCCCGCGTTCCCCGGGCCCTCGGCCGACGAGTTCGACCTGCTCGCCCACGAGCTGGGTCGCGCCCATGACGTCGCGGTGTCCTCCGTGGTCCAGGCCGCACAGCTGTCCAGCCACGCGGGCAACGAACAGAAGGTCGAGGTGTTCGTCAACCTCGCGCGCAGGCTCCAGTCCCTGGTGCACCGCGAGATCCAGCTCCTGGACGAGCTGGAGAACGAGGTCGAGGACCCAGAGCTGCTCAAGGGCCTCTTCCACGTCGACCATCTGGCCACCCGCATCCGACGCCACGCCGAGAACCTCGCCGTGCTCGGCGGCGCCATCTCCCGTAGACAGTGGTCCAACCCGGTCACCACGACCGAGGTGCTGCGCTCGGCGATCGCCGAGGTCGAGCAGTACTCCCGGGTCAAGCTCGTACCCCCGATCGACGGCACACTGCGCGGCCACGCCGTCGCCGACATCATCCACCTGGTGGCCGAACTGGTGGAGAACGCCTCCGTGTTCTCCGCGCCGCACACCCAGGTGCTGCTGCGCGCCAGTTATGTCACGGCGGGGCTCGCCATCGAGGTCGAGGACCGTGGCCTCGGGATGCCCGTCACCGAGCAGAACAAGATGAACACCCTGCTCACCGACCCCGACCAGGTGAATGTCGCCAGCCTGCTCTCGGACGGGCGGATCGGGCTCTTCGTGGTCGCTTCGCTGGCGCGCAGGCATGGCGTCGCGGTACGGCTGCAGACCAACATCTACGGCGGGGTCCAGGCCATCGTCGTACTGCCCCAGGGGCTGCTCGGGGCCGACCAGCCGCAGCAGGGCCACCAGGGCCAGCAAGGCCAGCAGGGTCAGGCTGGCGGGCGGAACGGCGCGCAGTCGTCCTCCGTTCAGCAGCCGTCGGTGGCCGCGCCCGTACCGCTCGCCCAGGACCGGGCCCACGCGCACCCCACGCCGGTCGGCCTGCCGGAACCCACGCAGCCATCGGCGGCACCCCCGCCCCCGCCCGCCCCGGCCCGCACCGTCGCCCCACCGCCGCACAGCCCGGTCGTCCGGCTCCCGCACCAGACGCAGCGGGACGAGGCACTGGTCGCGGGCGGCGGCCCCGCGGCCCCACCGCCCGCGAACGGCACCCCGCTCCCCGCGAACGGCACCCCGCTGCCCCTACGCGCCCCGCACGCGGAGCGCCCCACCCCCGCCGACGCCGTGCCCGGCATCCGCCCCGAGGACCGCGCCACGGCCGGGGAGCACACCCTCGCGGACGCGTCGGCCGACGACGCGGGGCGCGGCGAGCGGGGCCGCCCCCGACTGCCCAAGCGGCGCGCCCAGGAGCACATGGTCCCGGAGCTGCGGAACGGTCCCGTCGCCTCCGCGCGGGACAGCAGTCACCTGGTGGGCCACGACCCGGGCCTGATGGCCGCCTTCCAGCGGGGCATCGGCCTCGCCGAGGACCTGGACCAGGAGCCGGAACCGGATATCGACCCGGCACAGCCATCGCACCACCGTCAGCAGAGGAACGAACCGGCCGGATGACCTCCAGATGAACGCCGTACCACCCCGCCCTTCCCCGACCGCCGTACCCCCAAGGAGTCGATCCACCATGGCGAGCGATGTGCCCACCGGCCACGCCTCCGACCTCGACTGGCTGTTGAGCGGCCTGGTGCAACGCGTACCGCACACCCGCAGCGCGGTCCTGCTCTCCTGCGACGGACTGGTCAAGTCCGTGCACGGCCTGGAACCCGACAGCGCCGACCACATGGCGGCCCTGGCGTCCGGCCTCTACTCACTCGGCCGCAGCGCCGGAGCCAGATTCGGCGACGGCGGCGAGGTCCGCCAGGTCGTCGTCGAACTCGACGACACCCTGCTGTTCGTGTCCACCGCGGGCTCCGGCACCTGCCTCGCGGTGCTCGCTGGCCGCGACGCCGACGCGGCGGTACTCGGCTACGAGATGGCGATGCTGGTCAAGAGCGTACGTCCGTATCTGATCACCCCGGCCAGGCAGCCAGCCGTCACCCCCGCGGCGCACTCCGCCACGAGGCCTTGAACGTGGCGGCCCCGCAGGACGGGCCGTGGGTCGACGACGCGGCAGGCCGGCTGATCCGTCCGTACACGGTGAGCAACGGCCGGACCAGGCCGTCCGCGCCGTTGGATCTGCTCTCCCTGGTGATGCCCACCGGGGCACTGCCCGCAGGGCAGTTGGGGCCCGAGCACACCCAGGCGCTCGGGCTCTGCGACGGCCGCCCTATCTCGGTCGCGGAGATCGCGGCGCAGCTGAGGCTGCCCGCGGTGGTGACCAAGGTGCTGCTGTCCGATCTCGTCGACTGTGGGGTGCTCACCGCCAAGGCCCCCGGTTTCCGTCACCACCCGACCGACCGGTCCCTACTGGAGGCAGTGCTCGATGGTCTACGACGACGGCTCTGACGGCTCTGAAGAGCCCTTCCCGAACGCGCTGAAGATCCTGATCGCGGGCGGGTTCGGGGTCGGCAAGACGACCTTCGTGGGCGCGGTCAGCGAGATCGAGCCGCTGAGCACGGAGGAACTGCTCACCACGGTCAGCGCGGCGACCGACAGCCTGGACGGCGTCGAACACAAGACCACCACGACCGTGGCCATGGACTTCGGACGGATCACGCTCGACGACCGGCATGTGCTCTACCTCTTCGGCACCCCTGGTCAGGAGCGGTTCTGGTTCATGTGGGACGAACTGTCCGAAGGCGCCCTCGGGGCCATCATCCTGGCCGACACCCGGCGCTTGGAGGACTGTTTCGCGGCCGTCGACTTCTTCGAGCACCGAGGCGTCAGATTCGTGGTTGCGGTCAACGAGTTCGACGGCGCGTACCGCTACGACCCCGACGAGGTGCGCGCGGCCATAGACCTGGGCCCCGAGGTGCCGGTGGCGCTCTGCGACGCCCGTATCTCCAGCTCCGGTATCCAGACCCTGCTGGCGCTGGTCCAGCACCTGCTCAACCCCATCCAGGCATCGATCCACGGAGCGCGCACATGATGTACGACCCGACCGGGCACCTGCTGCTCACCCCCGTCGACAACGACGCGCCCGCCCGTGTCCAGCGGCTTCGGCGGCTCGGCCTCGGCGAGCACGCGGACCCCGCCTTCGACGCGTTCGCCGACCGGCTGGCCGAGGTCACCGGAGCGCCGTTCTCGATGGTCAACTTCATCGACGAGAACCGGCAGTTCTTCGCCGGGCTGCACACCCCGGCGGGCGCTCCGTCCGGCGCCGAACTGGGGGCAGCGGCGGCGGGCACGGGGGTGAGCCGCTATATGGACCGGGACCACGGCTACTGCCCGCATGTGGTGGTACGCCGCAAGGCCCTGGTCCTCGAGGACGTCTGCGACTACCCGAGGTTCGCCGGGAACCCGGTGGTCGACGAGATCGGCATCCGCTCCTACCTGGGGGCGCCGCTCATCGACCGTACGGGCATCGCGCTCGGCACGATCTGCGTCGTCGACACGGAGCCCCGCCCGTGGGGGCGGCCGGGGCTCGAAACGATCAAATCGCTGGCCGCGGAACTGGTCGCGCAGTTGAACCGCCGCGAGGACGGCGGTATCTGACGCCTGAGACACCGCGCCTGGATTCACCACGCCCGGACGCCATGGCCGGACGCCTCGACACGTCCCTATACGGCGGACTCCAGATCGGTACGGACCAGATCGGCCAGCCGCTCCGACCAGCTGCCCTTGGCCGTTCCCAGCGCGACCTCGGCCAGCCGCAGCAGTTGGATGTCCGAGGTTCCGGCGGGCGCGAAGATGTGGTGCGCGTCGCGCAGGTACCGCTCGACGGGCCGGTCCGTGAAGAGTCCCGCCGCGGCGTGCACTTCCATGGCCGTACGCGCCGAGTCCAGTGCCGACTCGACGTTGACCAGCTTGGCGTTCATCAACTCGGCGTCGCAGGACCGGCCCTCGTCCAGCAGCCGCGCCGCGTGGTAGGCGGCGAGCCGCCCGGTCATCAGCCGGGACTGCATCTGGCCCAACTTGAGCTTGATGTTGGTCAGTTCGTGCAGCGGCTTGCCGTAGCGCTGCCGCTCCACGCTGAACCGGGTGGTCTCCTCGACCAGCGCCTGATGGATGCCGAGCGACACGGCGGTCAGGTTCGCCCGCCCGTACAGCACGCTGGAGGAGTATGCGACGGCGAGTCCGTCCCCCTCCTCGCCGAGCCGGTTCGCCGCGGGCACGCGGCAGTTGTCGAAGATCAGCTCGCCGAAGCTGAAGCCGTGCAGGCCCATCGTGGGCCGCTCCTCGGCCAGCGAGAAGCCGGGCCGCCAGGACTCGACCAGCACCGCCGTGAGGCCCTTCGAACCGGGCCCGGTACGGACCACGACGCCGTGCAGATCCCCGACATGGCTGTTGCCCACGTACACCTTGCGGCCGTTGAGTACGTAGTCGTCGCCGTCCCGTACGGCGCTCGCCGCCATCCCCAGTACGTGACCGCCCGAGTCGGTCTCCGTGACGGCGATCGTCGGCAGGCACTCACCGGCCGCGACGGCGGGCAGCCAGGTCTTCTTCTGTTCGTCGCTCCCGAAGTGGACGATCTTGGCAACGCCCAGCTGGGAGGCCTGCACCATGGCGCCCATGGCCCCGCTGACCCGGGAGAGCTCCTCGATGATGATGGTCTTGGCGAGGTGCCCCGCGCCCATGCCGCCGTGCTCCTTGGCGATGGTCGCACCGATCCAGCCCTGTCGGGCGATCAGCCGGGACAGGTCGTACTGAACGGCTCGGGTGGCTTCCATCGCGGCTATCCGGGGGCGGACCTCCCGTTCGGCGAAGCCCCGTACGTCTTCCCTGAGCTGGTGGTGGCGCCGACTGGTGAAGTAGCTGTCCATCGCGAGCCCTCTTCCGCGAAACGCCTGCCCGCAAAGTTGTTCGAGCAGGTGGTGCCTGCGCCGTGGCCCCGTCCCAGACCGGCCACCCCTGCCCGTCTGGTCCACCCCCCAGACATGCCCACCGGACATCTCGCTGCCACATGCCGTCGGCAATGCTTTCTCGGGTGAGTGGCCGACACGGATCGGTCAGACGGACAGAGAGGCGCGAAGTACCCTCAACGAGGGAGGGGATTCGGACATCTTCGACCACGTGTGTGCGGCTCGTGTGCGGTCGTGTGCGGCGCCCTTCCTTCCCGACGAACCCCCTACGGCGCACGGCGGACCCCCCGCGTCTCGTGTGTCACGCGCACCGTCGCACCGCGCCGCGCAAGTCGGACCGGCAGCCGCCGAGCGAATGGCCGGAAGTCGAGCATCGGACCCGTACCTGTCCGGCCGTCAGCCACACCTCGGCGTCCGCCGTGCCGGTAGCGCGTGGGTGCATCCAACGGCGCGTGGGCGGCGCGCGGAACCGCTCGCGACCCTGGCTCCGGCGACTGTCAGTGGCGTGTCCTACGGTCATGCCATGACCACGTCCGACGATGTGCGCACCCACGCGCTCGCCCTGCCCGAGACCGCCGAGAAGATCGCGTGGTCCATGCCGACCTTCCGGGTCGCGGGGAAGATGTTCGCCACGCTCCCCGAGGACGAAACCTCGATGGCGGTCCGGTGTCCCAAGGAAGAGCGGGACGAACTGGTACTGGCCGAGCCCGAGAAGTTCTGGATCGCCGACCACGAGGCCATGTTCGCCTGGGTCCGGGTGCGGCTGTCCGCGCTGGAGGACACCGCCGAGCTACGGGACATCCTCGCCGACTCCTGGTGGCAGTCCGCGCCGAGCAGACTCCTTGAGGCGCACCCGGAGTTGGGACCGCCGACCGCTGACTGAGGCGCGCGCCCCCGGCCCGCTGCCGAGCGCCACGACAACGGATTTACGACCACTGTCCCAAGTGCGGTATTGTTTCCGTGCGCGTTCGGCCGGGGGAAACCCCAGGTCATACGGGCATCGGGACGTGGCGCAGCTTGGTAGCGCACTTGACTGGGGGTCAAGGGGTCGCAGGTTCAAATCCTGTCGTCCCGACTCGAGAGAGTCGCAGGTCAGGGGCCGTTTCAGAGCAATCTGAAACGGCCCCTTGATCGCTTCTGGGGACCAGTTGGGGACCAACCCGTCTTGACCGTCAGCCAGCGACCGCGATCGGGCTCGGCAGGGACCGGGGTGCGCGGAGCACGCTGGGGTGTGCCGAGAGAGCCGCGCCTGCGGCGGTGATCTTGTGCACGTCGGGGTGCAGGTAACGCTGCGTAGTGGTGAGTGAGCCGTGTCCGGCGATCTTGCGCAGGACGTGTACCTGGACCCCGGCATCGGCGAACCAGGTGAGTCCGGTGTGCCGGAGATCATGGCGGCGTAGGTGCTCGTAGCCGAGCCTGGTGACGACATCGTCCCAGTGGGTCGCGTCGCGCAGGACCGCGGTGGAGATGCGGCCTCCGCGGGGTCCGGTGAACATGCGGGCATCCGGGTCGGGACCGGCTGCTAGGACGCGCTGTGCGACGAGCGGGCGGATCTCCTCGATGATCGGGACCTGGCGAGCCCGTTTGCCTTTCGTTCCCTTGTCGATCAGGCCGCCTGGGGCTGGGGTGGTCTGGCGCCGGACGGTCCAGATCCAGTTGGTGGTGTCGATGTCCCCGACGCGACAGCCCGAGACCTCGCCGATGACGTGCCGCGGTACTCGCGGCGAAGAGGACGACCTCTCTCCAGCCGCGGTACTGGCCGTAGGAGGCGGCCACGAGTGCCTCGGCCAGTTCGACGAGCGTTTCCCAGGCGGGCAGGGCCAGGGCTCGCGGGTCGAGGAGTTCGTCCTCGGCCTGTTTGTAGAGCTTCTGCCACCCTGTCACGCGGGCCGAGTTGACCTTGATGACTCCGTCCCGGACAGCCTGCTCCATGACGTGGACCAGGACGGCGATGGTGTTCTTGACGGTTGAGCGGCCGTGCTCGTCGGCGATCCAGTTCTGGACCGTCCGGTCGACGGCGCCGTTAGTGATCACGCGAACGGGCAGGTGCCCCAGCGCGGGAACCACGCGCACCTCCAACCGCGCAGGGCCAGATCCATGTTTGCCTCGCCGTAGTCGGCGAGCTTCATGGTGGCCACCGAGGGGGTGAGTCCGGCTTCTGCGGCCTCCACGATCGCCTGGATCCATGCGTTGGCCGCGTCCTCGTCTTCCTGTGCCTCGGATACGGACATTCGGCGCTTGGTCGTGGGGTCCGACCATCGGACGCGGGCGCGGTAGGGGTTCGCCCGGTTGGGCCGGTATTCGACGTCTGCGGAGAGGCTTACGCCGACAGGAACGGTTTCTATATGGGCCATCAAGCCGCCCGGTTGGGGGCGATGCGGCGGCTGCGCAGCCATTCCTCGACGCCTACCGCGCTGTACATGACGATCCGCGCGGAGATGGACAGGTCAATGCGGAGGCGAGTGGCGAGGTCCTTGGTGGAGTACCAGGCGCTGGCGAGGAGGGGTGGGTGGCTGTCTGCCGTGTTGCCTTCGTGGCAGCGAGGTGCGGGGTGCGGGGTGGCTTCCTTCTCGGGGTGCGGCGCGGCGAAGTCCGTAGCGGCTATGGGTGTGGCGGGCAAGGGCGAGTGATCTCCGGGGGGTGCCTCTATGTCCTTGGTCAAGCCGGAGCTGGTCATGCGACGGCTGCTTCGGGAAGGCGGGGTTCGTAGAAGGTGCCGTCGCGGGGCATGGCGAACAGCACGCTGATCCGTTGTCGAGCGAGGCGGGTCACCCCCGGTTAGTACTCCAGTCGGCCGGGCGGGTCAAACGCGTTCTGGTGTGCCGAGGGCATGGCGCAGTTTTGACACCGCGGCGGCGAGCGCGGTCAGGGCGGGCGGGGCGTTCGGGTCGAGGGTTTCAGGGTGGGGAGCGCGTGCGGTGAGGCGGGTGTCGACCGGTGGCCCGCCCGCGCACCACGTGCACACGGCTGTGGCCAGGTCTTCCACGGCCCGCACGGCCGCGGTGGCGGCCGGGTGGCCGGGCGCCTGGGCGGTCAGCTGCTCGACGCAGCGGTACAGGTTCGGCAGGTGTCTCCAGGCCGCGATGGCCCGCTGGGCCGACGCAGAGAATCCGCCGCTGTCGGCGGTCGGTGGGGCGGGGGTGAGTGCGGCCGCGACGAGATCGTCGGCGAGGGGCCGGGGGCCCGGTCGGGCGGTCAATCGGATGGTGGCGGTCATGGTCCTGGTGGCGGTCGATGTCGGGATCGCGGGGCGCAGGACGCCGTCGGGTCCGGGTGGTGCGGGGATGGTCAGGTGAAGGGTGATGCGAGCGGATTCGACGCTGTAGAGGGGCCAGCCGCACAGGTCGGCGAGGGCGATGTGCCGGGTGCTGCGGCCGGGGCCGGCGGCGGCCGCGGTCTGCGCGACGGGCTGCGGGTGGCCGTCGTCGTCGGCCGTGAGCAGGGTCCGGGCCGTACTCGCCAGTCCAGCGCCCACCGCGTCGACGTGTCCGTCCAGCACGGTGTGGCAGGCCTGGGCGAGCAGCGCGGCCAGAGGCGTGGCCTGTCCCGGGCCCTCCTCCCCTTCCGCGCGCAGCGCGGGCGCCCGACCAGTGCCGGCGTCGTCCGCGCAGGTCACGGGCTGTCCAGGTAGGCGACTTCGGTCACCGGGTCGAGTTCGGTGTCGATGAGGTGACTCCAGAACGGGCGGGCTGCCTCGTTCCAGGCCCGAGCGGCAGGGTTCCACGCGTCCGGTTGGATCCGCGACTTGCCGTATTTGTCCACGCCCCAGTTGGCGTCATCGATAAGTCCGTTGAAGTATCCGAACCTTTTCCTGACGTCCTGCATGCTTTTGTCTGGGATCCGTTTCCCGAGCTGCAAAGCCTCTTTGGCGGCATCCCATGCTGTACAGGCGTGTTCGCGGGCCTTGATCATCTGGTTGAGGGGGGCCTTCGGCTGGTCATAAAGGTCTCTGAGTTGTTTCGCCGGCTCTTCAAGCTGCCTCAGCGATCGTGTGCACTCGTCGATCTCTTCGCTGCTCATCCGGGTGTCGGCGCGGAAGTCGACGGGTACCGTGCCGCGTACCAGTGCGTCCCACACCGCCTCGGCGGCTGCGGCCAGACCGTCTTGTGCGGTCCGGGACTCGGGGCTTTGGAGGGACGGGGACCACATCTCCCGGATCGCCTCAGCGGTTTCGTTGTAGCGATCCAGAGTTTCGGTGACGACAGTCTCCGGCTGCTCGTACTTGCGAGCGATGCAGCCTTGGGCGACGGCCCCTTCGAGGTCGCGAAGCCGCTCAGGCAGACCTTCCAGGCCCGGCGGAGCATCACGGAGTGCCGCGACGGCGGCCTCGAACCGGAGGCGCAGCTGTTCCACGGTGGGCGGGCCGAATTCGGCGACCGGCGCGCCCGGCAGGAGGGCGTTCCACACGTTCCTGGCGGCGGCGATGAAGGTCCACCGCAGCTGCGTCATGGTCTCCGGTTCGGTGTGCCGGTCGATCCAGGTCAGTTTCTGGCACTGGTTGTTCCAGTTCTGGTGGAGCTGGGGAATCTTCTCCAGGAGTCCGTCGCGGTAGGCGCTCACCGCGTCCGTGACGCTTTCCTTCAGCTGCCACAGCTGCTGCAGCCACTCCCGTACCCCCACGCCGCTCCCGGTGGAGTCGTCGCGGGCGACGGTGTCGATGAACGCGGCGGCGGCCGTGCGGAACGCCTCGGCCTGCTCCAGCACCTGGTACCAGACGCTGTCACGGTCGCTGACGGCTGCGTCGAGCAACTGGGACAGCCGGCTGCTGCCCAGCAGGTCGCGCTGCTTGAGGGTGGACTCGATGGTCAGGGTGGCATTTTTGTCGCTCTTGTGGACGATGCGTCCCTTCAGCCGGGGCATCGTCCCCTCCGCCGGTACCCCGCTACCTGAGGTCGAGGTATAGGCGGACCCGTTCTCGGTGCTTTGGCTGATCAGGTGCAGGCTCATGCTGATCGCGGCCTTGTCGATGCTGATGGCCGGCGGGTTGACCAGCGACAGCAGCGGCACGGTGGCGTGCACGGTACGCACCTGCGGGCCGTCTTCCGTCGCCTCGGTGCGCTGGTAGGCGAAGCGGAACGGCTTCGCGGTCCCGTCCTTCTCGAAACCGAGCTCCCGGACCAGCTCGACCGCCTCGCGTGCGGCCAGGCTCTGCCCGTGGACCACCGCCTGGTACGCCGCGCCGAGCAGCGTGCCGACGGGGACGTCGTCGTCGCTCATCGCTCGTCTCCCGTGACTCCGGCGGGGACGATGTGCTGGCGGCCGTCGACTTCGATCCGCTCCACCGGTTGGTTGCGAACGGTGAACGAGACGGTGTTCACGTGCGTGGCATCGGCGAGGGCCTGCTGGTCGACGGCGATGTGGACGTCTTGCCCTACCTGGCTGGGAGCGGCCGGAGCTGAGGGAGCGACCGGGTCGGCTACGAAGGAAACGGTGAAGGTAACGTCGTCGATGACCATCTGCGGCTGGATTCCCACACAGTCGCTGTCCGGCTCCTGGGCCTGGCGCACCGTCTGGTCGGCTTCGGCCACGGCCTGCTGCAGGCCCTGCAGCAGCCCCCGCATCGTCAACTCACTCATAAGATTCCTTGGTTAGCTAGATCTCCGGCTCGCGCCTCATCGGCGGTGACAGTACGCACCGATATTTTCGGCGATCATGAGCAATCCGGACGGGGAATGTGGGAGGGGACGGGCCGTGCAGGAGAATCCTCCGGCGTGGCCCGGATGAAGGATGGGCGGACCGGGGCGGCACCGGGAGCCGGTACCGGGACCGGGACGGCGCGGTGCCGTCCCGGCTCCGCGCAGACGTGCGTAGGAGGATTCAGGCGTCGGAGTCGGTCAGTTCGCTTGCGAGTTGTCCGGCCTGACGGTGACGGCATTGTCGGTCAGCATCGACAGGATTTTCTCCATGCCGCCCGGCATTGGTCCCTGCTCGGCCTCCACGCGGACCGTCATTGCCGCACTCCGGCTGACGGTGTCGGAACTCGAACTGCTCGAGTCGTAGCTGGCCTTGAGTGAGGCTTTGACGCCCCAGAAGCCGGCACTGGCCGACGTCTCGGCTCCGATCTTCTGCTCCTGCTTCCGGGTCGAGACCGAGTCGATCTTCACATTGAAGTCGAGGCTCACCTTGGAGAGCTGCAGGTAGGGAATCGGCACCACGGTGAGAAGAGGCACCTCCACCTTCTTTACCACGTCACTATGCCCGGTGGTGCCATCGGTTTGTGTGGGTTCCGTCGAGGTGTAGGAGAACGCCACCGTCTGGGCGTGGCCCTTTTCGTTGAAGCCGACGCTCTTGATGAACTGCGCGGTCTCGTTCGCGGCCATCGCGCTGGACCGGATGACTCCCTGCAGCGGTCCGCCGATGATCTGCTCGAACGGCAGCGACAGTTCCGCCCCTAGATCGACCGGCGGCTTCATCTCCTGGCTGCCCGGGCCGAGCGGGCCGCCGAGCACGGACGGTGCAAAGTCCGCGTCGCCGGACCCGCCCGGGGCGGGCTTCCTGGCTGGCGCCTTCGCTGCCTTCGCCGCTGTCGCTTTCGCCGCCGATGTCCTCTTCCTCGCCGGACTCGTCTTCTTCGCCTCCGCCATCGCTCACTCCCTCAACCAGGTACTGGATCTTGAAGTGATCCTTTTCCGGGCCCGTTCCGCCCGCTCTCCCGACACGCCAGAGCCCCGGAAAGGAGTACCGGCGCGCAGCAAAGCCAGCGGCGCCACCGGACCTCTCGGATCTCCAGGTGCACCGGCGTGTCGGGTCCGCGGTGGGGCAGGAGCTGCGTGCCGACTGATTGGTGCGGGGCCCGCGCGTGAGCGCACGACCCTCCGCCCCGCACCCTCCGGGTCTCCCGAGGAGGGCCCGACCATGGCCGGAACCCCGACCATGAGGCTGACCACGGCAGGTCAGCCGCCCGGTCAGGCCGGAGCGGTCGCCGGCGCGGGCGCCGCCTCACTCGTCCCGGCCTGGATGACCGCGGACACGAGAGTGCCCAGGGCGCCGGCCGCAGCAAGACCGACCGAGACAGGCACTCGGGATGCCGCGTGGCGGTGGACAAAGTAGACCAGAGGACCGACGGTGGCCATGCCGACGAGCACCAGGAGCAGCAGGACGAGCAGAGCGCGCGTGGACACGAGGTCCCCAGATCCTGCGCGCGGCGGGTTCGCGTGCGATGGAGTGCGGAGCGTGGAGACTCCTCAGCCCTTGCGTCTCGGGCAGAGGCCTGACCTGCACCAATAGCTCAAATGTGGGCTTGGCCAGAGAACTTGGTGCGATGGGTGCTTGGTCGGCGGTTACGCTACCGGCTCCCCCTTTCGCTATGGGGCGCGTGCCGGGTTGTCCTAGACCACAGCTAGCGGGTCGACCGCCCGCACCCTCGGCCGGCCCGGTACGGAGTCCGGGACTGTGTGTCGGTCTGCCGGGAGAGACGGCGGCCAGGAAGGATCAGCATTCTCCGCACTCGTCGATCACAACGTGCGCCTCGGTCTTGCCGCTGGTGGAGCCAAGACTTTCGATCTTCTTGACGGTGTACACGCCCTCGGCCTGGGTGACTTCCCCGAACACGACGTGTCTGCCGTTCAGCCAGGTGCACGGCGCCGTGGTGATGAAGAATTGGGAGTTGTTCGTGTTCCGCCCTGCGTTGGCCATCGACAGCTGCCACGGCCGGTCGTGGTTCAGGGTGAAGTTCTCGTCGTCGAACTGCGCGCCGTAGATGCTTTTGCCGCCGGTGCCGTTGTTCCTGGTGATGTCCCCGCCTTGCGCCATGAAATCGGGGATCACGCGGTGGAACACGCTTCCCTTGTAGCCGAAGCCCTTCTCACCCGTGCACAGCGCACGGAAGTTCTCCGCGGTCCTGGGAACGACATCGGGATACAGCACGCATTCGATTCGGCCGAGCGGAGCGCCGTCGGCGGAGACCTCGAAGAAGGCACGGGGGTAGTTCGCCATGATGGATGTCAGCTCCGGCGGGGCCGATACGGTTGCCAACACGGGGTATGCCGAAGACCGGGACGTAGTCCACCCGTGGAGCGCAGTCGCCGCGTCTGCGACGCCGACTGCGGCCACGAGAACATCAAGTACGCCACGCTTCGCGCAGACCCCGGCCGCGGCACCCGACTGCAGTACGGCGCACCGGAGTGCGGCGCTGCCCCTGCCGGGGCGCTGATCGTAGAGTCCCTCCCTGACAACACTGCGACCTACAGCACCTGCGGAGACTCCGGCACCGACGCCGGCCACTTCCAGTTCACCCTTCCACGCCAACCCCACGGCGTACGGGCCAGGGCTGGGCCCGTACGAGGCCAAGGGAGACCTGCACCAGATCGGTGGCGGACAAAACGACCACTTCTGGTGAACCCACACCCGTGACACCGCCCATCTCGGGAGTGCAGGCAACAGGATGACCATCCCACGGCACCTCGACCCTCGACCGTGATGTCGAGTGGACCCGCGTCGTCGCATGCGGGCGGGCCGCTTCGACGGCGCCAAACTCCTCGGCCAGGTAGAAGCCGCGACCAGGGCCCGCGTGGACGCGATCGCGCAGGGCAGTGTCGCGCTTGAACGCGCGGATGAGGAAGGCGTCCGGGTTGTCGAACAGTACGAGGCCGTCGCGTTCGAGGAACTTGGCGGCGGCCTTCGGCGTGGTCAGGGCGCCTTCGAAGCTGGGCATCGAGGCCGCTCCGGCGATCGCCCGCCGCGCTGCCGGTCCGGAGATCTTCTCGCCGACCGCCGTGACATCGCGCAGCCGTGCCGCGGTCTGTGCGGCGGCGAGGGCGGTCTCGACGTCGAGCACCCCGTGGAAGCCTCTGCGCTCGCGGCTGCCGTAGCCGGTGGAGGGGCGGGCATCCAGGGCGGTACGCATGTGCCCGTACTGGATGGCGAGGGCGACCAGGCCGCCGGGCGATGTGCCAGGCCAGGGTTCTGCGTAGACGCCTCAGTCCAAGGTTGCCGTGCGGGTCCTCCGGTACCTGTTGAGCCGACAGGCCCTGAGCGATGGCCTCCTGGTTGGTCCACGAAACGAGGGCCTCGACGCGGCGATCCAGCGTGCCCCGCTTCAGAGCACCGTGGTGTCTTCGCTGGGAGACGATGTCGTGGTGGGTGGAGCTGAACAAGAGCTCGCCCTTGGGGACGAGGCGTTCCAGGACACGGATGGCGTTGACGACCGGCGTGATCGCGACCCATGGAACGGCCCGTTCCTCACCGGCGGAGACATGGTGCCCGTCGGAGTCGCGAACGTTCTTGTAGTGGTGGGAGCGGATCAGATGCCGCGGCATGGAGCCGTCGGGATTCGGTTGCGGGTCGGGGCAGCAGCCGGACCGCAGCGACCGTGCCTCCTGGGAGCGCATCCCGGTCAAGTACAAGATCACGATTGCGGCTGCCGTGGCCAGGTGCCGCAGGGAGCTCTCGATTTCCTCGCGGCTCAGGTCGTCCGAGCTCGGCCGCCGCGGCGAGGACTTCCTCGGCTCCTACGCCAACTACTACCTGGCCAACGACGCCGTCCTCGTCCCCCGTTTCGGCGACCGAAAGGCCGATCAGCGGGCCGCCGCCGTCATCGGCGACCTCTACCCCGGCCGCGAGGTTGTCGAGCTGGAGATCCACACCGTCGCCGAGGGGGGCGGCGGCATCCACTGCGCCACTCAGCAACAACCCAAAGCCTGAGGAGGACGGCTGGCCCTCACTACCGGCGGTGTGGGCAGAACAGGTATCGCACGAGGCGAACCTTCGCCCTTTCGGCAACTGCGCGTAGACGCCGGTCGACTGACGCGATCCCGATCGGTTGGCTGCCAGGGTGAAACTGGACGTGCTGGCGCCGTCAGAGCCTGTCTTTGAACGCGCGCCAGCACGCCAGGAGTCAGCCGTGCAGCCGGACCGGGATCTCCTGCCAGCCGTACGCGATGAACGACGGGACCTGCCGCAACTCGTCCGGCTTCACGGCCAGTTCAAGGTCCGGGTAGCGCGCGAACAGGGCGGGCAAGGCCGTCAGCGCCTCCATCCGGGCGAGCGGGGCGCCGATACAGCGGTGCACCCCGACCCCGAAGGCCAGATGGTCGTCGGCGCCACGGGTCGCGTCGAACTTGGTGGCGTCGGGGCCGTAGTGCTCGGGGTCGTACCCGGCCGCGGCGTACGTGGTCACGATGGCGTCGCCCGCCGGGATGGTCACGCCGTCGACCGTGATGTCGCTGACCGCGAAACGCAGCGGCAGTGAGGCGATGGACGGGTGGACCCGCAGCGTCTCCTCGACGACGGCGTCCCAGCCGATCTCGCCCGCGCGGACGGCGGCGAGCTGCTCCGGGTGCGTCAGCAGGGCCACCACGGCGTTACCGATCAGGTTGACCGTGGTCTCGAAGCCCGCGCCGATGACCAGCAGCAGGGTGTAGAGCAGCTCCTCCTCGCTGAGCCGGTCGCCGTCCTCGTCCCGGACCTTGATGAGTTCGGTGGTCAGGTCGTCGCCGGGATGCTCGCTCTTGAAGGCGACCAGCGCGGGCAGCACCGTGCCGATTTGCTCTTGGACGAACGCGGCGTGTTCCGGGCTGGGGTCGGAGGTGTCCATGAGGGCGGCGATCAGCCGCCCGGTGTCCGCCCGCAGAGCGTCGGGGACGCCGAACAGTTCACAGATCAGCCGCATCGGCAGCGGGTGCGCGTAGGCGTCCCGCAGATCCACCGTGCCGACCGGCTCCCCGGCGGCGGCCGCGGCGGCGGCCGTGGTGTCCAGGGACTCCAGCAGCTCGGCGGTGATCTGCTCCACCCGGACGCGCATGGCCTCGGTACGGCGGGCGGTGAAGCTGGGGGCGACCAGCTTACGCAGCCGGGTGTGGTCGGGGCCGTACGCCGACAGCATGTTCACCACGCCGACCCAGCCCAGAATCCAGCCCCAGGACGGGTGTTCGGCCACCTGGGAGAAGAGCGACCAGTGCTGGCGCGGGTCCTTGCTGACGCGTGGGTCGAGTATCAGGCCCTTGAGCGTGTCGTAACCGGTGGGTGCCCAGGCCGGAATCCCCCCTGGCAGTTCGACGGCTCCCACGGGTCCCATGGCACGCAGTCGGGCGCTCTCGGCGGGGATGTCAGCACCGAACGGGTCGATGGCCACACGCTTGGGCTCGGTCATACGGAAACTCCTGGCTGGTCGGGGGTACGGGCGGTGTAACGGACGGGCAGTGCCGTCAGCGAGCGGTGGAACGGGCCCGGGCGCCAGGTGAGGCGCTCGCGCGGGGTGGTCGGCTCCAGGTCGGGGAGCCACTGGGTGAGCCGTTCGATGGCCTCGGTGGCGATCAGCAGGGTGTGCTGCTTGACCGGACAGGTGTGCGCGCCCGCCGACCACGACAGGTGCGAGGCGTCGTGCGTGTGGTGCGCCCCGGCGAACTCCCGCTCGGCGAAATGGCCGAGCGCACCGTACGAGACCACCACCGGGATCGCCGCCTGGACCCAGACGCCGTGGAAACTCAGCGACTCGCGGGCGAAGTGGATGCCGTAGTTGGACAGCGGGGTCTCGTACCGCAGCACCTCCACGACCGCGTCCATCACCGGCCTCGAACCCCTGGTCAGGGTCGAGTAGTAGGCCGGGTTGCCGAGGATGCGGGACAGCGCGTTGGAGACCAGGTTGGCGGTCGGCTCGTGGCCCGCGCCGAGGGTGAGGAACACCTGCCAGGTGACCTCCTCGGGGGTGAGGCCCAGCGGGTGGTCGAGCAGCCAGCTGGTGAGATCGTCGCCGCGCTGGGCGCTCTTGGCGCCGACGAGCTCCAGGACGTAACGGCCGTACTCGGCCTCACCCTTCGCCGACTGCTCGCCGCCCTCCATCATCTGCCCGAGCGCGTCGTGGAGCCGTTCGCTCTCACTGTCCGGCAGCCCGAAGAGGTTGTTGAAGACCAGGGCCATCAGCGGGCGGGCGAAGTCGCCGACCAGGTCGGCCCGGCCCTCAGGGCCGAACCGGGACACCAGCACGTCCACCGCGTGGTGCACCCGCTCGCGCAGGTCGTGCGGCTCCACCAGGTCGAACGCGTCGACCAGGGTACGGCGGTAGCGGATGTGCGCCTCGCCGTCCGCGAACAGGGAGTTGGGCCGCCAGCGCATCATGCCGAGGATCGGCGCGTCCTCGGCGACCGTGACCTCCCACGGACGGGGGTCGTGCGACCAGGTCTCAGGATCGTGCAGCAGATCAAGGGCGGCGCGCCGGTCGGTGACGACATACGCCGGAACGCCGGGCGCGAGTTCCGCCCAGCCGACCGGGCCCTGGGCCTTGAGCGCCGCGTAGTAGCGGTGGGGGTCAGCGGCGAAGCCGTCCTCCCACAGCCGTACCGGCGCGGACAGCGAGAACGCTTCGGCGGGTGCGGGGTAGTTCACCAGGTCTCCGTGCGGTGGCGGGCGATCAGATGCGTCACGAGCGAGAGCAGCGCGTCGATGGAGGAGTGCGGGTCACGGGCGTCACAGGTCACCATCGGGGTGTCCGGCTCCAGGTCCAGCGAGCGGCGCAACTGCTGTTCGGTGTACGGGTGGGAGTCGGGGAAGGTGTTGAGCGCGACGGCGTACGGCAGCCCCATCTCCTCCACCAGGCCGAGCACGTCGAAGGAGGCGTCGATGCGCCGGGTGTCGACCAGGACGAGGGCCCCGAGCGCGCCCTGCGCGATGTCCGCCCAGAGCGTGCGGAAGCGCTCCTGGCCCGGTGTGCCGAACAGATACAGCACGATCCCACCCGCGAGGCTGATCCGCCCGAAGTCGACGGCGACGGTGGTGGTCGTCTTGTCCCGTACCCCGGCCAGGTCGTCGACGGCTACGGACGCCTCGGTGAGCTGCTCCTCGGTGTGCAGCGGGCGGATCTCGGAGACCGAGTCGATCAGCGTGGTCTTGCCCACCCCGAACGGCCCGGTCACCAGGATCTTCACCAGCTCCCGTGCGCTGTCCGGGAGATGCGGACCGCTCTGGCCCGAGCCGCTGGGGCGCGCGGCGTTATAGCTTGAGGGCGCGGAGGCCATCGGCGACTCTCTTCAGCAGGTCGGTGTCGGGCTGGGCGGCGTACGGAATCGGCGGGCGGGCGACCACCAGGCCCTGGTCGACCAGCGCGGCGGCCAGCACCCGCACCGCGGACACCGGGAGTTCCAGCAGCGCCGCGGTCTCCACCACCGTGAGCGAACCGCCGTCCAGCGTCTCCAGCAGGGTGAGCTGGGCGGCGGGCAGGTCGGTCGGCAGCGGTCCGTCGGTCCCGGTCAGGACCGACAGCCGCTCCAGGCTGTTGCGGCTGGGCCGCGCCACCCCGCCGGTGGCGAGATAGGCGGGGACCAGCGGGCGGCCGCTCCGGCGGCCGGTCATGCCCCGCTGGCGCCATCGGCCCCGCGGGGCGCGGCTGACATCGCCTTCTCGCCGAGGCGGGCCACCTGCGAGTGGACCCGGTGGGCGAGGAGGTCCAGGCGCACCTCAGGGGTGCCGAAGGCGGCCACACAGGTGGCGTGCGCGGTCGGGGCGACCAGGATGTAGCCGTGGTCGGACTCGATGACCACCTGGCGGACCTGCGCGGTGTCCTGGTCGGCGAAGGCCGCGGCCGCGGTACGGCAGGCGCCCTGCACGGTGCTGGTGATGGCGGCGGCGCGCTCGGCGGAGGCCTGCGACAGGGCAGCGGAGTATCCGGAGACGAGGCCGTCGCTGGTGAGCAGGACGGCCGCTTGGACGTGCGGGATCTCCAGGATCGGATCGAGCACCCAGGCCGTGTCGCCGGTGTCGCGGCTGGTCATCTGGGGGTGTTCCCTTCGGTGGTGTCGTCGACGTGCGTGTCGTCGGCAGAGGCGTTGGGGGTGGGAGTGGGGGTGCTGCTGTCGAGGCGGTCCTCGTCGGCCGAGGTGCGCGGGACGTCGCCTCGCGCGGCGGCGGTCGCGGCCTGCAGGGCACCGAGCGCGGCGGCCGTCTCGTCGGGCGTGCGCGCGGGCGTCGCGGGCGCGGTGGGGGTGAGCCGCGGGGCGCTGGCGACGTCCGGGCGGACCCGGCGGCGGCGCCGGGGCAGCACATCCTCCTCGGGTGCGGGGTGGGGCGCGGACTCGGGCGAGGCGGGGGCGAAGCGGGCGGCTGGGGCGGGCGCCGGGTCGTCGGGTCTGGTGTGGGCCTCCGCGTACGGGTCCGGAGCTGTCGCGTACGGCTCCGGAGCTGTTGCGTACGGGTCCGGGGCCGCCGCGTACGGGTCAGGGGCGGTGCGGGGCGCCGGGAGGGCCGGAGCGACGTCATCCGCGTAAGGACGGGAAGGGACCTCGGCGTGCGGGTCGGTCTTCGGGTCGGCCTTGCGGGTGGAGCGTGGGGCACTGGCGGCCGGGCGCCGCTCGGCCGGGTCGATATGGCTGAGCAGGTGGCTCCTGACCAGCAGGACCGCGCGGACACCGCCGTACGGCGAGGGTGATGACAGGTCGACGGACAGGTCGAACTGCCGCGTTAGCTGGCCGATCGCGGCGAGCCCCATCCGGGGCGGGTCGCCGAGCTCGGACAGCAGGATCGGGTCCTTACCGGCCACCATCCGCTGGGCGTGGGCCCGTTCGTCCGTGGCCATGCCGACGCCAGCGTCGTCGATGGTGACGGTGACGCCGTGATGGGCGCGTTCGAGGTTCACCACGACGTCGGTGTCGGGCGAGGAGTGCCGCAGCGCGTTGTCGAGGAGTTCCGCGACGATGATGGCCACGGGTTCGACCGCGTGCGAGACGAGCGCGGTGCCGTCCTGGAGGTGGTGGTGGACCCGTACGCGGTGATACCCGACGAGCCGGGCCTGCCCGCCGGTGACGGCCTCCACCAGGTGCGACTCCTCACGGGCGAGCCCCACCCAGGCCCCGCAGACCACGGCGGCCACCTGCGCGCGGCGCAGCGACTGTTCGTTCTCGTGGTCGAGGGTGAACAGGGTCTGCGTCAACTCGGGGTCGTCGTACCGCTGTTGCAGGCCACGGAGCACGTCCTGGAGCCGGTAGAGGCCCGCCTGGATCTCCCGCGTGGCACCGCGCATCCCGGCGCGGGCGGCGGCGTCGACGCGCTTGCGCTCCTGGGCGATCGCGGTGCGGAGCCCTTCGAGCGCATCCTCCAGACCGGCGCCGAGCTCGCTCCCGTCGACGTCCGCGTGGAGCGGCCCCGGCACCTGGATGTGCGGGTGGGCGGCCCGGGTGGCCTCGGCCGGGATGCGCTGCTGGGCCAGATGAGCGACCTCGGCGGTGAACGCCCGGGTGGCATGGGCGACTTCCTGGCGTGCGACGTCCAGATGGGAGCGCAGCGTGGCGATCTCCTCGTGCTGCCGGGCCTGTTGGCGTGCCTGTTGACGGCGAGTGCGGAGCAGCCCGCCGCCCAGGAAGAGCGCTGACAGGGTCCCGGCGGCCAGGCCGCCAGCGGCCAGCTCCGGTATTTCGATCATGGAATGGACCTCGGCGAGTACGGGGGAGTGGGGGAGTGGGTTGGGGAGGGGCGGAGGGGTGGGAGGCGGTGGAGGGGTGGAGAGGCGGGGCGCCAGGGCTGTCTACGGCTTGCGCAGCAGCCCGCCGTACTCGTAGATGCCCCGGTTGGTCTTGGAGGCGCCCAGGTACGGGACCAGGTCCTGGTCCACGGGGGCGAGCGGCGGCTGGTCGGGGTCGGGCCGCCAGTCCGCGAGGTTGCCGAGACCGGGCTCGACGGGAGCCAAGTCATCCACGAAGGCGTCGAGTTCGGCGGGCGTACGGGTCTGCCAGGGCACGCCGCCACCGGAGATGTGCGCGGTCATCGCGGCACCCCGGGCCGGGTCGTCCGCGACGACCTGGGAGAGCCCCAGGTAACTGCCGGGCGCGGCCTGGTCGATGACCGTACGCAGCACCCGCCGTGGTGCGTCGGCGTCGGTGAGGTGGTGGACCACCGACAGGAACAACACCGCGACCGGCTCCTCGAAGTCGATCAGGCGCCGTACGTCCGGGTGGTCGAGGATCGCCCGCTGGTCCCGCATATCGCCGGAGATCACGGTGGTGCTGGCGTTGTCCGCGAGCAGGGCCTGGCCGTGGGCGAGCACGATCGGGTCGAAGTCGACATAGACGACGCGGGCTTCGGGGGTGAAGCGCTGGGCGACCTGGTGGACGTTGTCGTCGGTGGGCAGCCCGCAGCCCATGTCGATGAACTGTCGAATCCCCGCCTCCCGCGTCAGATACCGCACCGCGCGGTACAGGAAGGAACGGTTCTGCCGGGCGATGTCCACACACTCGGGGAACGACGGCAGGGTGGCGAGCAGGAAGTTCCGGTCGACCTCGTAGTTGTCCTTGCCGCCCAGCATCCAGCCGTAGGCCCGGGCCGACGTCGGCACGTCGAAGGGCGCGGATGTCGCATCAGGCTGACCGTCACGGACCACAGCGCGCTCTCCAGCTCTCCCCTGGGGGCGGGCTCGGGCGCCCACTCCGTGGCGGCGAGACTATCCCGTGACCGGGACGCGGGTAAACGGACCCCGATGGGCAACGGACCCGCCCCCTAATGGGGTTGGCTGAATCCGCCTCGGGATCCGCCTCGGGATCCGCCTCGGGTGGCGACCACCAGACGGCAGCGCGGAGTGCCGTCGGGGCGTCGGCCGACCTCGGGCAACGCGTACGTCTCCACCGCCTCCACCGCGAATCCGGCCCGCACCAGTTCCTCGCGCACCCGCGCGAGACCGAACCGCCGGTAGTACATGACGAATCGCGGCCGCCACAGCGCGTTGCGCACCCGCATCCCCGTGTCGAAGGCCAGCAGCGTCCAGTACGCCGGTGAGCCCGGCCGGGCGGGCGCCGCCACCGGAAAGGCGAATCGTCCCCCGGGTCGTAGTGCCGCGTGCACCTGGGCGAACAACTCCGGCCGCTCGTGGGGCAGGAAATGCCCGAACGCGCCGAAGCTCACCACCAGGTCGAAGGCCGAACGGAACGGCAGCGCCCGCGCGTCGGCCCGTACGAGATCCGCCCGCGGAGCCGTCCGTGGAACCGCCGCGCTCGCGCGGGCCACGGCGAGCATGCCCGCGCTGCTGTCGACGCCGGTGACCCGCTCCCGGCACACCTGTCGCAGCACGTCCAGGCCCGCGCCCGTACCGCAGCACAGATCAAGGCCGTAGTCGAACGGGCCCAGTTGGCTCAGGACGTTGGCCGTGGAGTCGAGGACCTCGTCCGGTGTACGGAAGGGAGTGTGGTCGAACTTGGGGGCGAGCAGGTCATAGCCGCGCTCGACGGACGACAGCGCCTGGACGGCCAGTTCGCGGAAGGTGGGGCCCTGGGGTGTGAACACCGGGCTCAGCATAGGCACTCAGACCTCAGACCTGAGGCAGGCACTCAGGCGTGCCAGGGTTCGCCGGTCACCTGGTGGTCGGCGTGGCTCAGGGCCTCGATGACCAAGCGGCGCAGGTGCCCGTCGGTCAGGGCGTACACCGCGCGACGGCCTTCCCTGCGGGCGTGGACGAGTCCGGCGAGCCGCAGTTTGGCCAGGTGCTGACTGACCGCGGTGCGGGCGGCCCCACTGGCGGCGGTCAGCGCGGTGACGTCCGCCTCGCTCTCGGCGAGCAGCCACAGCAGGTGCAACCGGGTCGGGTCCGCGAGCAACGCGAAGACCGACGACGCGGTCTGGAGCTGCGCGGGGCCCGGAGCGCGCTGATGCGTATCGCTTGCAACTGGGGGCTGTTCGCGGCTGGGCATGGGGTCATCGTAGCCCTCGAAGGCCGCTTGCACGTATAGGTGCGCACATGCGCACCTATAGCTAGGGTGGTGAGTGTTCCGAGCCGCCGAGCGAAGGACGTCCCCGTGCTGTCCGTGCTGCCCCTGCCCCGCGAGCGTGTCTACCGTCGCCTGTTCGCCGCGCAGGTCGTCGCGTTGGTGGGTACGGGTCTGGCGACGGTCGCGCTGAGCCTGCTGGCCTACGACCTCGCGGGCGCGGACGCCTCCGCGGTGCTCGGTACCGCTCTGGCCATCAAGATGGTCGCCTATGTGGCCATCGCGCCCGTGGTGAGCGCGCTCGCGGACCGGATACCGGGTCGCACGCTGATGGTGGCGATGGATCTCGTCCGGGCGGTCGTCGCGGTCACCCTGCCGTTCGTCACCCAGGTCTGGCAGATCTACGTCCTGATCTTCCTGTTGCAGGCGGCATCCGCGGCCTTCACCCCGACCTTCCAGGCGACCATCCCCGCCGTGCTGCCCGCCGAGCGTGACTACACCCGGGCGCTCTCGCTGTCCCGTCTCGCCTACGACCTGGAGACGCTGCTCAGCCCGGCGCTGGCCGCGGCCCTGCTGTACGTGGTCACCTTCAACTGGCTGTTCGTGGGTACCGCGGGTGGGTTTATGGCGTCGGCGGCGCTGGTCATGTCGTGTGTGCTGCCGCGAGCGGGTACCCGAGGCCGAGACGGGGAGCACAGCGGGGTCCGTCAGGGGGCCTTCGCCAAGGCGGCCTTCGGTATCCGGCTGTTCTGGGCCACCCCTCGCCTGCGCGCGCTGCTCGCGCTCGATCTCGCGGTCGCGGCGGCGGGCGCGATGGTCATCGTGAACACCGTCGTCCTGGTCCGTGGCCAACTCGGCGGTACGGCAGGGCAGGTCTCCCTCGCGCTGGGCGCCTACGGGGCAGGGTCGATGCTGGTCGCGTTGTCGCTGCCGCGCGTCCTCGAGCGGGTCGGTGACCGCGCGGTGATGCTGCCCGCGGCGCTGGCCCTGCCCGCCGCCTTCGCCGCGTACGGCATCCTGACGGCCGCGGGCCCGTCCTGGCCCGCCCTCCTCGGTACGTGGTTCGCGTTCGGTGCCGCGTGCTCCGCGGTGCTCACCCCGGCGGGACGGCTGATCCGCCGCTCGGCCGGGCCAGCCGATCTTCCGGCCGCGTTCGCCGCCCAGTTCTCGCTGGCCCACGCCTGCTGGCTGCTCACCTATCCGCTGGCCGGGTGGCTCGCCGCGAGCGCGGGAACGGCCGCCGCCTGCTGGGCGTTGGGGGCCCTCGCGCTGGTGGGCGCCCTGACCGCCGTACGGGTCTGGCCAGCGCGGGACGACTCGCGGCTGGCCCACGACCACAGCGGCCTGCCGCCCGATCACCCGCACCTCACCGAGACCCACGCCACGGCCACAGACGCGGCCGCAGACACGGCCGCAGACACGGCCATGACCACGAACCCGACCCCGGTGACCGCCACCGCTCACGGCTACCGGCACAGCCACGACTACGTCATCGACCACCTGCACCCGCACTGGCCGAGGTCCCGCCAGTCACCTTGTTGATCAGGCGGTGCAGTCGGTCAGCCGCGGCCCGCCCGAAGGCCGGGTCGTTGATGTGGGTGTCGACGTCGACCTGTTCCACCGAACTGCCGCCGAGCCCCTCACGTACCGCCGTGAACAGGGCGTCATCCGCACGCGGGTCGTGGTACGGGCCGCCAGGGGCGCCAAGCGTGGACAGCCCGCGCAGCGGCAGGCACAGCGCCGTCGGTCCCTTGGCCGCCCGCAGCTTGCCCGCGACGCGGCGCCCGAGCTCCGCGCACTCGTCCGAGGTCGTACGGATCACGGTGATCGACGGGTTGTGGATCCGTACGCGCCGAAACCGGAACCGCTCGGGCAGGGTGTCCAGCGGTCCGAACTTCACCATGTCCAGCGCACCCAGGCTGACCACCTGCGGCGTCCCCCGGGCCCCGGCGGCCCGCAGCCGGTCGGGACCCGCGGTCAGGATGCCGCCCACCAGGTCGTCGGCGAGTTCACTGAGAGTCAGATCCAGCACACCGGCGAAGACGCCCTGCCCGGCGAGCGTCTCCAGCGATCGGCCGCCCGCGCCGCTGGTGTGGAAGACCAGGACCTCATAGCCGAGCTCGGTCAGCCGCTCCCGCGCCGCGTCCACGCCCGGAGTCGTCACTCCGGCCATGCTCGCGGCCACCAGCGGCCTGCCGCCCGAGCCGAGGTCGGCGGCGCGTACGGCCCGTGGGGTGGTGGCGAAGCCCTGCGCCATCCCGGCGATCGCGTCGGCCGCGTTGGCCAGGATCGGCGCGGTCACGGCGTTGATCCCCGCGATGTCGACGACGCTGTACATCATCGTGATGTCGGCGGACCCGACGTACGGCGCGACATCGCCCGAGGCCATCGACGACACCATGACCTTGGGCACGCCAAGCGGCAGCGCGCGCATGGCCCGTGTCGCGATCGAGGTGCCGCCGCTGCCGCCGATCGCCAGCATCCCGTCCATCCGGCGCTCGGTGTACAGCCGTTGGACGACCTGGGCCGCGCCACGGGCCATCGCTGTCACGGCCGTCCCGCGGTCCCCGGCCGCCCGTAACTCGCTCACTTCGGTGCCCGCCGCGCGGGCCACTTCGGCGCGCGTGATGTCGGGCCGCCCGTGGGGCTCACCGATGACGCCTGTATCGACGAGCAGTACGTCGATGCCGCGGCTCAGCAGCCGGTCCCGTAGCCAGTCGTACTCGATGCCTTTGGTGTCCAGGGTTCCCACGAGCGCAACGGTCGCCATAACGCGTAATGTCCAGGTCACCAGCAGGGCTGGCAAGACCGCGTGCGGGGCCTACCCGTATCATCGAACGTCCGATCCCACCCCCACCGCACCCCCAGCTCACCTCCCCCTCATCCTTCGCGGAACGGAACCGGCTGTGACCCGACGCGCCTTCGTACGGCCCACGGTGCAACGCCCGTGCACCCTCGTGGTGTGCCGGGGCTGTTGCTGCGGCGACCGCCGCAAGCTGCCGGGCACCGACCACCAGTGGCAGTTGGACCGACTGCGGGCCGCCGCCGCGGACTCCGGGGGCCGGATCGCCCTGCGCACCACCGACTGCCTCGGGCCGTGTGAGTACGCCAACGTGGTGGTCGTCCAGCCGTCAGCGGACGGGCGGCGCAGGGGCGGCCGCGCGACCTGGATAGGTCTCGCCCTGGACGACAGCTGCACCGACGAGATCATCGAGTGGGCGGTCGCGGGCGGCCCCGGCATCGCCGAGCCGCCGCCCGCCCTGGCCCTTCAGTTCGTCCGCCCGCCCGGGATGGCGGCCCGCTCACGCGCGAAGCGCTGACGCGCTTCAGCCCTCCACCAGGCCGTCCGCCACCAGACCCGCGTACACCGCCGCGCTGAGCGTCTGCACGGCGGAGAGCGGCCTGACCATCACGGTGAACTCCTTGATCAGGCCCTGCTCGTCGAAGTGCAGCAGGTCCAGCCCGTGGATCTCCTTGCCGCCGACCCTGGTCCGGAAGAGCAGGATCTCGGAGTCGGCTTCGACGCCGTCGCGGCTGGTCTCGGCGGTGCCTTCGTACGACCCGATGTACCGGAAGTCCTCGAACGTGCGCAGCAGAACCTTGAGCACGCCGAGAAACATCTCGCGGCCCTCGAACGGGGTGAACTTGACCGGGCTGTAGAAGCGGACATCGGGGGTGAACAGGTCCTCCATCGCCGCCAGATCCCTCTTCTCCACGGCGGTACGGAAACGTGCTGCTGTCGTCGGCATGGGGCGCCTCCATAGTCATGAATGCGACTAGTCAGATTTTTGAGTATGCTGCGGGAGGAGGGAGACGGAGTCAAGGGCCGAGGATCGACAAACCACAAACCACAAACCACAAGCGACAAGCGACAAGCGACAAGCGACAAGCGACAAACCGCGAAGACGAGAAGGGGGCCGACCGCGATGGCACTCCGCCACGCCGTGCTGGCGGCGCTGCTCGACGGCGAGTACAGCGGCTATCAGATCGCCAAGGGCTTTGACATCGGCGTCGCCAACTTCTGGCACGCACTGCCGCAGCAGCTCTACGCCGAGCTCGCCAAGCTGGAGAAGGGCGGACTGATCACGGGCCGTGAGGTGGTTCAGCAGGGCCGCCCCAACAAACGGCTCTTCACGGTCACCGACGCCGGACTCGCCGAACTGGAGCGTTTCGCCGCGGATACCGCGAAGCCCTCTTTCATCCGGGACGACCTGATGGTCAAGGTCCACGCCGCCGACCGCACCGAAGCGGACGCGGTCATCGAGCAGTTGGAGGAACGGGCGACCGTCGCCGAGGCGAAGATCGCGGTCCTCACCCCGCTGCTCGAGAAGCTCCGGGGTGACCTGGACGAAGCGGAGTTCCTGCGCGTCGGCGCGCGCGTCGGCCCGTATCTGACCGGTCTTCGGGGTCTGAGCTTTGAGCGGGAGCAACGGGAGTGGTGCCTGCGGACCGCGTCGGTGCTACGCGCCCGAGCGGCCAGGGAGCGCGCCCATGTCTGAGCACGCCGCCCCGCCCAGCTCGTACGTGCGCTACGTGGCGCTTGGCGACAGCCAGACCGAGGGCATCGGCGACGGCGACGACACGGTCGGGCACCGCGGCTGGGCCGACCGCCTGGCCGAGCAACTCACCGACCTCCAGCCCGAGCTCGGTTACGCCAACCTGGCGGCACGGGGCAGGCTCGCCGCGCAGGTGCGCGCGGGCCAACTCGCCCCCGCGCTCGCCCTGCGACCCGACCTCGCCACCGTCTTCGCCGGGGTCAACGACCTGATCCGGCCCCGGTACGACGCCGACGCGGTGGTCAGCGAGCTGGAGGAGATGTTCGCCGCGCTCACCGACGCGGGCGCCACGGTCGTCACCCTCACCTTCCCCGACATCGGCAGGATCGCGCCCCTCGCGCGCGGGCTGCGACCCCGGGTGAGGGACTTCAACACCCGGGTACGGGCGGCCGCCGCGCGGCACGGCGTGCTGGTCGCCGACACGGCCGGACCCGAGGTCACCACCGACCCGCGTATGTGGAGCGCGGACCGCCTGCACGCCAGCCCCCTCGGGCATACCCGGATCGCCGCCGCGGTCGCCGACGCGCTCCGCCTCCCCGGCAGCGACACCACCTGGACCCGCCCCCTGCCGACCCCGGCGCCGCGCCCGACGCTCGCCGGGGAGGCGCGCTGGGCGGCCACCTTCCTCGGCCCGTGGGCGCTGCGCCGCCTCCGCGACCGCTCCTCAGGCGACACCCACACCGCCAAACGCCCCCACCTCACCCCGCTCGCCCACCCCGCACACGAGCCGTCCCCGAACGCCTGACCCGCCCGGCCCGACTGCCGTACGCCGCCGTCGCCGCCGTACGCCGTCAGTGCTCCCGCTCGCAGACGTCCGTCGGGCGGACGTCCCAGGTCGGGAACGGGTCGGGAAGCCGGGTCCAGTGGGCCGGGCCCGCCGTCAACTCGGCGTCGGTCAGCAGGCACTGGCCCAGCGCCTCGCGCAGCGCGTCCCGCTGGAGTTCCGTACCGATGAAGACGAGCTCCTGGCCCTGCGGCAACTCCTCGCTCGTGTGCGCGTCGTGGGCCGCGGTGGGCTCGAAGCGGGCGACGGAACCGGCGTGCGACCACAGGCCCGTGACGCCCGGCCGGGTGGCCAGCGTGAAGAAGCCCTTGGAGCGCAGCACTTGACCGTATGTCCCCTCGTCCAGCGGGCCGGTGATCAGCTGCCACAGCCGCTCGGGGTGGAAGGGGCGGGGATCGCGCAGCACCAGCGAGGAGATCCCGTACTCCTCGGTCTCCGGGATGTGGTCGCCGTTCAACTCCGCGACCCAGCCGGGTGCCTGCTCGGCCTTGGACAGGTCGAAGAGACCGGTGCCCAGGAGCTCGGCCGGGTCGGTCACGCCGTGCGCGATACGCCGGACGCGGGCCGAGGGGTTGAGGCGCAGGAGGGTGGCCTCCAGTCGGCGCGCGTCCTCCTCGCTCACCAGGTCCGTCTTGTTGAGCAGGATCACATCGGCGAACTCGACCTGGTCGATGAGCAGATCGGTCACCGTACGCTCGTCATCGTCGACCGGAGCGAGCCCGCGCTCGGTGAGTTCGTCGCCGCGGTCCAGTTCGGGCAGGAAGTTCACCGCGTCCACGACGGTGACCATGGTGTCCAGGCGGGCGAGGCCGGTGAGCGAGGCCCCGTCGTCGCGGGCGAAGGCGAAGGTGGCGGCGACCGGCATGGGCTCGGAGATGCCGCTGCTCTCGATGAGCAGATAGTCGAAGCGCCCCTCGCGCGCGAGCCGTGCCACCTCGTCGAGCAGGTCGTCGCGGAGCGTGCAGCAGATGCAGCCGTTGGTCATCTCGACGAGCCGCTCTTCCGTACGGGACAGCGAGCCGCCGTCGCGTACCAGTGAGGCGTCGATATTGATCTCACTCATGTCGTTCACGACGACGGCGACCCGGAGCCCCTGCCGATTGCTCAGGATGTGGTTGAGCAGCGTGGTCTTGCCAGCACCGAGGAAGCCGGAGAGGACGGTCACAGGCAGCGGGCCGCCTGAGGGGAGGGTGGGCACAGGTGATTCCTCGCTCGGTGGAGATGGGCACGGTGGAGGAACCACGCTAGCTTAATGGAAACGATTTCCATAACCGAAAGGCTCGCTGGCAGGTCAGGGCTCCCGGCGCAACCGGGGCGCGCAGGCCGCCGCGTCAACCGGCTCGGCGTCCCGCTCCAGACGATCCGCCAACCCCTCGGCCCACCCGACAATCCCGCCGACGTCAATCCCGTACGGCCCAAGCCCGCCGCCCGCACGCTCCTCACCCCCATACTCCCGCCCGACAGCGCTCGCACCCCTACGCAGCAGCCGCGCGCCACCCGTGATGTTCCCCCGCGCCGCATGCGTGAGGCCGACGGCCAGCTGGGCCAGACCCCGCCACAGCGCCCGCTCCGTCTCGGGCCCCGACTTCCAGGCGTCCTCGAACACCTCGTGCGCGTGGAACGGCCGCCCCGCGTCCAGCAGCGCCTGCGCCTCGGTAACTGTCTCGTCCGGCGTACGGACCACCCCCTCCGGCTGCCGCTCGACCCCTTCCGTCCCGTACGGCAACGGGCGGCCAAGCCCGTCCCGTGGCCGGGCGTTACGCGCCCGGCCCTCGGTGTCGCGGTCACGGCCGCCGCTGTGGCTGCGGTTGCGGTTGCGGTCTGTGGGGCGGGGTCCGGTAGTCACCCCCCGATTGTCGCCCCGCGCTGCCAGAACCCGCATCGAGGCTGGTCCGGGGCATGGACCGAGGTGTGGGTCGGGGGGCATGGCGGGGTTCGGGGTGAGGTAAGGTTCTGACTGTGCGAGCGCGGGGAGCCCTGCGGATCACACATCGGGACGTGGCGCAGCTTGGTAGCGCACTTGACTGGGGGTCAAGGGGTCGCAGGTTCAAATCCTGTCGTCCCGACTCGAAAGAGTCGCAAATTAGGGGCCGTTTCGGAGCAATCCGAGACGGCCCCTAATCATTTTTGGGGACCAGTCGGGGCCCACCTGTAGCGGTGTCAGGCGACGTTGACCGGGGCCGCTCCCTCCGCGTCACGGTTACTCGGCCTGGGCTTCGGCGGAGCCGCACATGTCAACGCCCCCGGGGGCAACACAGTAAGGGGCCGACCGGCCCCCATCTCCTGCCGCGCGGGCCGTTCGAGGGGTGACTGCTTCCATGATCAAAATGAGGTAGGGGTAGCATATGAGCACCGCCTAGCTCGAAAGATAACCCTGTGACTGTCAACGACGACTCGTTCACCAACTGGAAGAACCGCGAGGAGATCGCGGAGTCAATGATCCCGATCATCGGGAAGCTGCACCGGGAGCGGGACGTGACCGTCCTGCTTCACAGCCGCTCCTTGGTGAACAAGTCGGTGGTCAGCATTCTCAAGACCCACCGGTTCGCCCGGCAGATCGCCGGTGAGGAGCTCTCGGTCACCGAGACGCTGCCGTTCCTGCAGGCCCTCACCACCCTCGACCTCGGTCCGTCCCAGATCGACCTCGGCATGCTCGCCGCGACGTACAAGACCGACGACCGCGGCCTGTCGGTCGCGGAGTTCACCGCCGAGGCCGTCGTCGGCGCCACGGGTGCCAACAAGATCGAGCGTAGTGAGGGACGCGACGTCGTCCTGTACGGGTTCGGCCGCATCGGCCGTCTCGTCGCCCGCCTGCTCATCGAGAAGGCCGGGTCCGGCAACGGCCTCAGGCTGCGCGCCATCGTCGTCCGGCAGGGCGGCGAACAGGACATCGTGAAGCGCGCCTCGCTGCTGCGCCGCGACTCCATCCACGGCCAGTTCCAGGGCACCATCACCGTTGACGAGGCGAACAGCACGATCGTCGCCAACGGCAACGAGATCAAGGTGATCTACGCGAACGACCCGTCGGAGGTCGACTACACGGCGTACGGCATCAAGGACGCCATCCTCATCGACAACACCGGCAAGTGGCGTGACCGCGAGGGCCTGTCGACGCACCTGCGCCCCGGCATCGACAAGGTCGTCCTGACCGCGCCCGGCAAGGGCGACGTCCCCAACATCGTGCACGGCGTCAACCACGACACGATCAAGCCGGACGAGCAGATCCTGTCCTGCGCCTCCTGCACCACCAACGCGATCGTCCCGCCGTTGAAGGCGATGGCGGACGAGTACGGCGTGCTGCGCGGCCATGTGGAGACCGTCCACTCGTTCACCAACGACCAGAACCTGCTGGACAACTACCACAAGGCTGACCGCCGCGGCCGTTCCGCGCCGCTGAACATGGTCATCACCGAGACCGGCGCCGCATCCGCCGTCGCCAAGGCGCTGCCCGACCTCAAGGCTCCGATCACCGGCAGCTCGATCCGGGTTCCGGTGCCGGATGTCTCGATCGCCATCCTCAGCCTGCGGCTCGGCCGCGAGACCAGCCGCGACGAGGTACTCGACTACCTCCGCAACGTGTCGCTGACCTCGCCGCTCAAGCGTCAGATCGACTTCACGACTGCCCCCGACGCGGTCTCGAACGACTTCATCGGCTCGCGGCACGCCTCGATCGTCGACGCGGGCGCCACCAAGGTCGACGGCGACAACGCGATCCTCTACCTCTGGTACGACAACGAGTTCGGCTACTCGTGCCAGGTCATCCGGGTCGTCCAGCATGTCTCCGGCGTCGAGTACCCGACCTACCCGGTGCCGACGGCCTGACCTGAGCCGTCCGCGCACCGCGCACCGTGCTCCGCGCACACCTGAGGGGCCATCTTCGGATGGCCCCTCAGGTGCGTCAGGCGACGGTCAGCTGACCGGTACGGACTCCTTCTCCAGCTCCACTGCGGGCGTGGCGACGTCCGGCCGCTGGTTCAGCCGCTCGCCCTCGACGTCCACGTTGGGCAGCGCCCGGTCCAGCCACTTCGGCAGCCACCAGGCGCGGTTGCCGAGCAGGGCCAGTACGGCTGGGACAATGGCCATCCGGACCACGAAGGCGTCGAACAGGACCGCGATGGCCAGGCCGAAGCCCATCATCTTGATCATGCTGTCGCTCTCCAGGATGAACCCGGAGAAGACGCTGATCATGATGATCGCGGCGGCCGAGACCACCCGCCCGCCGTGCGTGAAGCCGGTGGTGATCGCCTCCTGAGGGGTGGCCCCGTGCACATGCGCCTCGCGCATCCGGGTCACCAGGAAGACCTCGTAGTCCATGGCCAGGCCGAACACCACACCGATCATGAAGATCGGCATCATGCTCATGATCGGGCCCGGCTGCTCCACCCCCAGCAGGTCCGCCAGCCAGCCCCACTGGAAGACCGCCACGACGGCGCCCAGCGCGGCGGCCACCGAGAGCAGGAACCCGAGCGCGGCCTTGAGCGGGACCAGGACGGAACGGAAGACCACCATCAGCAGCAGAAACGCCAGGCCCACCACGAGCACGAGGTAGGGCACCAGAGCGGCGTCCAGCGTCGTCGAGAAGTCGATGGTCATCGCCGTCTGACCGGTGACCAGCAGCTCGGCGCCGGTGTCGGCGTGGATGCCGTCGGACAGGTCCCGGATGGACTTCACCAGGTCCTCGGTGGCGCGGTCGCTCGGGCCGGTCTTGGGCATCACGGTCATGATCGCGGTGTCGCCCGCGTCGTTGAAGCGCGCGGGTGTCACCGCGGCGGCCTCGCCCAGACCGGTGACCGCCTTGTCCACCGCGGCGGCGGACGCCTTGATGTCCCCGCTACCTCCGGCGTCCCCCTGGTCGACGGTGAGCATCAGCGGGCCGTTGAACCCCGCGCCGAAGGACTCCGACAGCATGTCGTAGGCCTTGCGCTGGGTGGAGTCCGGGGCCGCTGAGCCCTCGTCGGGCAGCCCGAGCTCCAGGCTCGCCGCGGGAACGGCGATCACCCCGAGGCCCAGTACGGCCGTGGCCAGCACCATCAGCGGGCGGCGGATGACGAACCGCGCCCAGCGGGTCCCCAGCTTCGGCTTGGCCTCGGCGGCCGCATGACTCTGGCCCTTGCCCTGGCTCTTGCGCTGCTTACGGCTGAGTGCCCGGCGACCGGCGAAGCCCAGCAGCGCCGGAGTCATGGTCAGCGCGATCAGTACGGCGATGGCGACGGTCGCCGCGGCGGCCAGACCCATCTTGGTCAGGACCGGGATGTTCACCACGGCGAGCCCGGACAGGGCGACGATCACGGTCAGCCCGGCGAAGACCACGGCCGAACCCGCCGTACCCACGGCGCGCCCGGCAGCCTCCTCCGGGGTACGGCCCTCGGTGATCTCCGCGCGGTAGCGGGAGACGATGAACAGGGCGTAGTCGATCGCGACCGCGAGGCCGATCATCATCGCCAGCGTCGAGGTCGTGGCGGAGAGATCGAGCGCACTGCCGAGCGCCGCGATGCCGGAGATGCCGATTCCGACGCCGACGATCGCCGAGAGCAGCGGCATCCCGGCCGCCACCAGCGACCCGAAGGTGAGCAGCAGCACCACCGCGGCCACACCGATACCGATCAGCTCGGCGGTACCGCCCAGCTCCCCTTCGGCCACCACCGCGTCGCCGCCCGTCTCGACGGTGAACCCGGCGGTCCTGGCCGAGTCGGCGGCCTCGGCCAACGCGTCACGCGCGTCGTCCGTCAGCTCCATGGCGGGGGCCTCGTACGTCACCGAGGCGTAGGCCGTCCTGCCGTCCTGGCTGACCGCGTCGGCCTTGAAGGGGTCGGCGACCTCGACGACCTGCGGGCCCGCCCCGAGGTCCTTGACCAGCTCGGCCACCTCGGACCTGCCCGCCGGGTCGGAGATCTTCGCCCCTTCCGGCGCGCGGATCACCACACGGGCCTGCGCGTTCTCGGCGCCCGCCGCGGGGAAGCGCTCGTCAAGCAGGTCGAAGGCCTTCTGTGACTCCGTTCCCGGCATGGCGAAGGAGTCGGCGGGTGGTGCGGGCGCGGCGGCGGACGCGACGCCGACACCCACCAGGACCGCCACCCATATGAGGGCGACCAGGCCGCGGCGCCGGAAGGCACGGCGGCCCAGCGCGTACAGGAACGTAGCCACGTCGAATCAAGCTCCGTAAGAAGGAAGGACAGGAAGGACAGGAAGGACAGGAAAGGCGGGGCGAAGATGCCTCCTCCATCGTCACCGCGCACGGCGGGCCTGGCCTCGACCTCAGTGACCGTTCCCGTGTACTGCCTTCGGAGTAGTCCCGCCTCATCCCCGTCCCCCGGAAGTCGACACGGCCGCCTGCCGTGTACTGCGCCTGGCGCGGTGTGAGCCACTCCACGCGCTCACCGGGCCGCTCCGGACGACGGCGTGAACCACGCCTTATACGCTGATTAGCGCACAGATGTTCCACAAGGAAACAGACAAGCTGGGCCTGTCCGTCGCGTGTGGCAGCCCCCGACGAGGAGGCTCAGTGCTCCGTTCTGATGGCGGTGAGCGCGGTGAGCGCGGTGGGCGCGGCTGGATACGTCCGGCCGCCCTCACGGTCGGGGTGGCGGGCGCCGCGTTCCTCGGGCTGTACGGCGTCGGCTTGCTCGTCGCGGGTGAGGACATACCCTCCGGCACCCGCGTACGAGGCGTCGACATCGGCGGAATGGACCGCGCCGAGGCCCGCGCCGCCCTGGACAAGGCGGCGGCCCACGGCGCGTGGGCAGAGCCGGTGCCCGTACGGATCGGCGACAAGGACGACACCGTCGACCCACGGGCGGCCGGGTTCGCCATAGACGCCGGGAAGACCGCGGACCGCGCCGCACGCGCGGGCGCCGACCCCGTGAGCGTCATCGGCCGCCTGCTGACCAGGGGTGACCGGGATATCGACCCGGTCACCCGCGTGGACGAGGCCACCGCCCGCACGGCACTGGCGAAGACGGCCAAGGAACACGACCGCCCCGTCAGGGACGGCGCCATCACCTTCGAGAAGGGCGAGGCGGTCCCCGTAAGGGCCCAGGACGGCCTGAGCCTCGACCGCGACGGCGCCCTGAAGGCCCTGCGGTCCGCCTACCCCGTAGCCGAGGGCACGTCGGCCGGGCTCCCGGTCCCGCTGCCCGTACGGCGGACATCGCCCCGCGTCGAGACGGCGGAAGTGACCCGTGCCATGACGGAGTTCGCCACCCCGGCGATGTCCGCGCCGGTCACGCTCACCGTAGCCGGGAAGCCGGTCGAGATCGGCCCGACGACGCTCGGCGCCCACCTGACCATGAAGGCGGACCGTGAGGCCGGCCGCCTGAAGCCCCAGCTCGACAGCAAGGCACTGCTCCGTGACCCGTCGGTGGTCCGCCCGCTCGACCAGGCGACCGGACCGGGCCCCGTCCCGGCGACGCTGCGCGTCGACGGCCAGCGCGTCGTGGTGGACGCGGACGGCGAACCCGGACACAAGGTCACCGCGAAGGCGCTCGGGAGCGCCGTACTGCCCCTGCTGACGAAGAGCGGCACAGCGCGTACCGGCGAGCTGACCACCCAGGAGGTGCCGCCCGCCCTCACCCGGCAGACGGTCGACGACCTGGGTATCAAGGAGGTGCTGTCCAGCTTCACCGTCACCTTCGAGCCCGCCGCGTACCGCACCACCAACATCGGCCGTGCCGCGGAACTGATCAACGGTTCCGTGGTCAAGCCCGGAGAAACCTGGAGCTTCAACAAGCGGGTGGGGGAGCGTACGAAGGAGAACGGCTTCGTCGAAGGCACCTGGATCAACGACGGCCAGTACGGTCAGGCACTCGGCGGCGGGGTCTCGGCTGTCGCCACCACCGTCTTCAACGCCGTCTTCTTCGCCGGGGTGAAACCCGTGGAGTACGGGGCGCATTCGTTCTACATAGAACGCTACCCCGAGGGCCGTGAGGCGACCGTCGCCTGGGGCTCGCTCGACCTGCGGTTCCTCAACGACTCCGGGAACGGCATCTACATCCAGGCCAGCGCCACCGACACCTCGGTCACCATCAGCTTCCTCGGCACCCGCAAGTACGACGCGGTCGAGTCGGTCACCGGCCCCCGCACCAAGGTGACCGAGCCCGAGGAGCGGACCTCGGACGCGAAGAACTGCGTCCCGCAGACGCCGCTCGAAGGCTTTGACGTCTCCGTCGACCGGGTGTTCCGGATGGATGGCGAAGAGGTCAAGCGTGAGACGTTCAACACCCACTACACCCCACGCGACAAGGTCACCTGCGAGGAGGAGGCACGCTAGGCTGCGATTGTCCCGCGGGGGAAGTCCGGTCGAAATCCGGCGCTGACCCGCAACGGTAGGCGGAGCAAGGGCCCCTGAAGTGGCCCCGGTTCCGTGAGCCCGATTACCCGCGGTGACAGGAGCTCCTGACAACTCGCCGTGGTCTGCGAGAGGGTGCCGCGCGGGGCGCAGTATGTCCTGGGTTGGTCCTTGGCACGCAGCGCAGCGGCCCAAGGCGAAGGCGACCACTCGTGGCCCCACCGCGCGCACGCGAAGCCGTCGTGCCCTCCCCGGCCCGCACCGAACCGGGCACAGGCACCGAACCCGGCACCGGGCCCAGCACCGGCCCCAGCACCGGCACCGGCCCCAGCACCGGAGCCGGGCCCGCGCCGCCACGGCGCCTCCCGCTGCCACCTCTGATCGCCGCCCTGTGCCTGGCCCTTGTGGCCTCGCTGGTCTGCGGAGCCGGTCTCGGCGCCTCCGGGCTCAGCTGGGGTGAGGTGCTGCGCCATCTCTGGGCCGGGCTGAGCGGTGGGGTGATATCCCCCGACGAGGTGGCGGCGTACACGATCGTCTGGGAGCTGCGCTTCCCGCGCGCCCTGCTGGCCGCCGTCGTCGGCGCCGGGCTCTCCGCTGTCGGCGTCGCCATCCAGGCCATGGTCCGCAACGCGCTCGCCGACCCGTTCACCCTGGGCATCTCGTCGGGCGCGGCCATCGGCGCCAACGCCGTGTTGATCTTCGGGGCGCTCGGCGCGCTCGGTGTCTGGGCGCTGTCCGCCGCGGCCTTCGCCTCCGCGCTGTGCGCCATGATCCTGGTCTACGCCGTCGCGCGCACCGCTCAGGGACTGACGCCGCTGCGGCTCGTCCTCACCGGCACCGCCATGTACTACGGCTTCTCCGCCATCAGCACGCTGATGGTGTTCATGGCCGAACGCGGCGAGGCTGCCCGCTCGGCGATGATGTGGCTGCTCGGCAGCCTCGCCGGGGCGACCTGGGCCTCCGTGCCGATCGCCGCGGGCGCCGTACTCGCCGCGCTGGGCTATCTCGCGGTGTCCGCGCGGCGGCTGAACGCCCTGGCCATGGGCGACGAGACGGCGGCCGCGCTCGGAGTGGACGCGGGCCGGCTGCGGAAGGAACTGTTCCTGCTCGCGGCGGCGGTCACCGGGGCCGTCGTCGCGGTCAGCGGGGCGATCGGCTTCGTCGGCCTGATGGTGCCGCACGCCGCGCGGATGCTGGTCGGCGCTGACCACCGCCGGGTGATGGCCGTGGCGCCGCTGGCCGGTGCCGTGCTGCTGATCTGGGTGGACATCGCCTCGCGCACCATCCTGGCGCCGACGGAGCTGCCGGTCGGTGTGCTGACCGCGGTGATCGGCGTGCCCTGCTTTCTGCTGCTGATGCGGCGCCGTGGCTACAGCTTTGGAGGCGGTGCGTGATGCGTGTCGATATCGATGACCTCACCGTCGAGATCGCGGGCGCGCGGCTGGTGGAGGAGGTGTCGCTCCAGGTCGGCAGCGGACAGCTGGTCGGGCTCGTCGGGCCCAACGGCAGTGGTAAGTCCACCCTGTTGCGCTGCGTCTACCGGGCGCTCAAGCCGTCCGCCGGAGTCGTCCGGATCGGCGGCGACGACCTGCACGCCCTGACCGTACGGGAAGGGGCTCGCCGACTGGCCGCGCTGCCCCAGGAAGCGGCCACCGAGTTCGACTTCACCGTCGCCGAGGTGGTCGCCATGGGACGGCTGCCGCACCAGCGCTCGGCGGCCAGAACCACCGACGAGGACCGTCAGGTATGCGAGCGGGCCCTGGCCCGGGTCGGCGCGAGCCACCTCGCGGACCGGGGCATCCTCACCCTTTCCGGCGGCGAGAAGCAGCGCGTCCTGATCGCCCGCGCGCTCGCCCAGCGGCCGCAGGTACTCGTCCTGGACGAGCCCACCAACCACCTGGACATCGCCCAGCAGTTGGAGGTGCTGTCCCTGGTGCGCGACAGCGGACTGACCGCGCTCACCTCCCTGCACGACCTCAACCTCGCGGCCGTCCACTGCGATCTGCTCTACGTCATCCAGCACGGCCGGATCGTCGGCTCCGGCGCCCCACACGACGTACTCACGGCTGAGCTGCTGGCCGATGTGTTCGGCGTACGGGCGCATCGCGTGCCGCATCCCGAATCCGGCGCGGTCCAACTGCTCTTCGACCGTCTCACGGCCGCTCGGCCCTCTTCCAAGGAGTCCCGTTGACCCTCTCCGTACGCCCCACCGCCCGCCCCACTGCCGCTCTGGCACTCGTCGCCGCCCTCGCGCTCAGCGGCTGTGGCGCCGAGGTCGCATCCGAGGCCGAGAAGGACGCCAAGGCCGACGGCCGGTACCCCGTGACGATCGAGAACTGCGGGGAGAAGGTGACGTACGACAAGGCCCCGCGGCGGGTGGTCACCAACGACGTCGGCATCACCGAGATCATGTTCGCGCTCGGCCTTGAGGACCGTATGGCGGGCTATGTCATGCCCGACGACAAGGGCGACCTGGGCGGTGTCCCGTGGAAGGACGCGTACGACAAGACCACCTGGCTCTCCAAGAAGACGATCAACAAGGAACTGGTACTGGACGCCAAGGCCGACCTCGTCTTCGCGGGCTGGAACTACGGCTTCGGCGAAGACAGGGGCTTCACGCCTGCCGAGCTGAACCGGCTGGGCATCGACACCTATCTGCTGACCGAGTCGTGCCGCAACGGGCGCGGCAAGGCGCGTGGGGTGATGTCACCGCTGGACGCCCTCTACACCGACCTGCGCAACCTGGGGAAGCTCTTCGATGTGGAGGACCGCGCCGAGAGCCTGGTCGCGAAGTTCCGCAAGCAGGTGGCCGAGGCTGAGGCCAAGGCGCCCCAGGGCAAGGACCGGCCCCGCGTCTTCCTCTACGACGACGGCCGGGACAAGCCGCTGACCTCGGGCGCGTACGCGGGGCCGCACGACATCATCACCAAGGCGGGCGGCGACCATGTGATGAAGGACCTCAAGGACAGCTGGACCACCGTCGGCTGGGAGACCGTCGTCGAGCGTGACCCGGAGGTCATCGTCGTCAACAACTACGGCGACACCAGCGCCCGGCAGAAGCGCGAGTTCCTGCTGTCCTACCCGCCGCTGAAGGACGTCTCGGCGGTGAAGAACAAGCGGATCGTCGTCCTGGACTATGTCGACCTGGTCGAGAGTCCGCGTAACCCCGCGGCCGTCGTCTCGCTCGCGAAGGAGCTGCGTGCCGTTACGATCCAGAGCCATGAGCGCACCTGATCAAGAACAGGCCGAGGGCACGCCGGAGACCGATACCGAAACCGAAGGACGGCGGCCTTCGCCACGGCAGGCTCGGCTGATACGGATCACCGCGGCCTCGGTGTTGATGGCGGCGGCGGCCGTGGTGCTCGTGGTGCGGCTGGCGAGCCGGTCGTCGGTGCTGGTCGTGGGCGTGTACGGACTGTTGCTGATCCTGTGCGGGCTGGTAATCGAGCTCAGCCGTCGTGGCAGGACCAGGCTCGGCACCTGGCTGCTGGGAGCGGGACTGGTCGCCTCGCTGGCGGCGGACTGGGTCCTGCTGCCGTGAGACCGGCGGCCCTGCTGCCCTGAGACCGGCGGCCCTCTGTCCGAATTTTCTTCCTCTCAGGGAACAATTTCGGACAGAGGGTCGTTTATGCGAATGTGGGCGCGGACGAGGGGGTTTCCCCGAACCTTCTCAGTCCCCTACACGGCGCGCCCCGATCGGCACACCCCCCCGTCCGATCGGGGCGTTGCTCTGCCCAAAGAGCGTCGAGGGGCGTCGAGGGCCAAAGAGCGTCGAGGGGCGTCGAGGGGCGTCGAGGACCAGCGAGTGACGTCGCAGTTGACTTCAAGTTTGCTTGAGGTTCTACGTTCGCTTCATGAGCATGGAATCCACAGCCTGGACGCAGCTGCGCACGGTCATGACCGCGCAGCAGGACCACCGCCCCTTCACCCGGGCCACGCTGCGCCGCATTGGCGCCTTCGCCCGGCCACACCGCCCCCGCATCGTACGGTTTCTGCTGGTCAGCGTGGTTACCGCGGTGCTCGCGGTCGCCACGCCGGTCCTCGCGGGCGACGTCGTCAACGCCATCGTCCGGGGTCAGGACCCCGGTGTCGTCGTCCGGATCGCCCTCCTCATCGCGCTGATCGCCCTCGCCGAGGCGGGGCTTGGTCTGCTGAACCGCTGGCTCTCCGCCCGTATCGGCGAGGACCTGATCCTGGGGCTGCGCACCGCGGTGTTCGACCATGTCCAGCGGATGCCGGTCGCCTTCTTCACCCGTACCCGCACCGGAGCCCTGGTCAGTCGCCTCAACAACGACGTGATCGGGGCGCAACGCGCCTTCTCGGGCACGCTGTCCGGGGTGGTCTCCAACGTCGTCACCCTGCTCCTGACCCTCGCGGTGATGCTCACCCTGTCCTGGCAGGTCACCCTCCTCGCCCTGGTCCTGCTCCCGGTGTTCGTGGTGCCCGCCCGCCGTATGGGCGCCCGGATGGCGCGACTGCAGCGCGAGGCCGCGAACCACAACGCCGCGATGGGCACCCGGATGACCGAGCGTTTCTCCGCGCCGGGCGCCACCCTGATCAAGCTCTTCGGGCGGCCCGGCGCCGAGTCCGAGGAGTTCGCGGAGCGCGCCCAGCGGGTACGCGACATCGGCGTACGGACGGCCATGGCCCAGGCGACGTTCATCACGGCGCTGACGCTGGTCTCCGCCCTAGCGCTGGCCCTCGTCTACGGCCTCGGCGGCTACTACGCGCTGCGCGGCTCCCTGGAACCCGGCGCCGTCGTCGCCCTCGCGATGCTGCTCACCCGGCTGTACGCGCCGCTGACCGCGCTGGCCGGTGCGCGGGTCGAGGTGATGACCGCCCTGGTCAGCTTTGAGCGGGTCTTCGAGATCCTCGACCTCAAGCCGCTCATCGAGGAGAAGCCGGACGCCCAGCAGGTACCCGAAGGACCGGTGGCCGTCGAGTTCGCGAACGTGCGCTTCGGCTACCCGTCCGCCGACAAGGTCTCCCTCGCCTCGCTCGAGGAGGTCGCCTCACTCGACACCCGCGGCGGCGAAGAGGTCCTGCACGACGTGTCCTTCCGCGCCGAACCCGGACAGACGGTCGCCCTGGTCGGCTCCTCCGGCGCGGGCAAGTCGACCATCGCCCAGCTGGTGCCACGCCTGTACGACGTCGACGCGGGTGCCGTACGGATCGGCGGCGTCGACGTACGCGACCTGAGCGCCACGTCGCTGCGCGGGGCGCTCGGCATGGTCACCCAGGACGGCCACCTGTTCCACGACACGGTCCGCGCCAACCTGCTCCTCGCCAGGCCCGAAGCGGCCGAGGACGAGCTGTGGAACGCGCTGCGCCGCTCCCGGCTCGACGGGCTCGTGGCCTCGCTGCCGGACGGCCTGGACACCGTCGTCGGCGAGCGCGGCTACCGGCTCTCCGGCGGGGAGCGGCAGCGGCTGACGATCGCCCGGCTGCTGCTCGCCCAGCAGCGCGTGGTGATCCTCGACGAAGCCACCGCCCACCTGGACAACACCTCCGAGGCGGCCGTCCAGGAGGCCCTGGCCGAGGCGCTGTCCGGACGCACCGCCGTCGTCATCGCGCACCGGCTGTCCACGGTGCGCGCGGCGGACCAGATCCTGGTCGTCGAGGAGGGCCGGATCGTGGAGCGCGGACGGCACGAGGAACTGCTCGCCGCGGACGGCCGGTACGCCGAGCTGTACCGCACCCAGTTCGCCGACGCCGACGCCGACGCCGACGCGGACGCGCCGAAGGGGGCCGAACCCGAAGTGGTCCCGGCCACGTGACGGGCCGCGACAGTCGTCCAGGTCTCACGTCCCGTGGTGACGGGATCTGACCGAACAAGCGAATCGTTGTACGCTCCGGGGAACGCCCTTGACCGGCAAAGCACAGGCAGGGAGCCGACAAAATCGGGAGTTTTTCCGTGTTTCGTACCATGTTCAAGTCCAAGATCCACCGGGCCACCGTGACGCAGGCCGACCTGCACTATGTGGGATCGGTCACCATCGACGCGGACCTGATGGACGCCGCCGACCTGCTGCCCGGCGAGCTGGTCCACATTGTCGACATCACTAACGGCGCCCGGCTCGAGACCTACGTCATCGAGGGTGAGCGCGGCTCCGGCGTGATCGGCATCAACGGCGCCGCGGCCCATCTCGTCCACCCCGGCGATCTGGTCATCCTGATCAGCTACGCCCAGGTCGACGACGCCGAGGCGCGTGCGCTGCGGCCCAGTGTCGTCCATGTGGACGCCGAGAACCGGATCGTGGCCCTCGGTGACGACGCCTCCGCGCCGGTGCCGGGCGGCGACACCCAGCGCAGCCCCCACGCGAGCGTCCCGGCGCGTTGAGGGGCGCGCGTGTGGCTGGATCTGCGTGTGGCGGGATCTGCGCGCGTGGAGATCAAACGCCCTGCGGGGCGCCGCCGCAGGGCCGTAGGCGGCCGATAGCGTGATCGGCAAGGTGGACTACACCACCAACACGCCGAACGATCGTGGCTTAGCCTCGGCCCCATGCTCGCCCTGCTGCACACCTCGCCCGCCCACATCCCGGTCTTCGACGCCCTGCGGGACCAGGACCATCCCGCCCTGGAGCTGCGCCACTTCGTGCGCGAGGAGCTGCTGGCCCAGGCCAGGGTGGACGGCCCGCGGGCCGTGGCCGACGCCGTCCGCGCGCTGCTCGCCGACGCCGTCGCGCAGGGGGCGAGCGCCGTACTCTGCACCTGCTCGACGATCGGCGCCGTCGCCGAGGCGCAGGCCCAGGCGGAGGCCGCCACCATCGGGGTGCCCGTGCTGCGGGTCGACCGGCCGATGGCGGCGGCCGCGGTCGCGACGGGCCCGCGGATCGTGGTCCTCGCCACGGTGGAGAGCACGCTGGACCCGACGGTCGCGCTCGTCGAGGAGGAGGCCCGCCGCGCCGGGCGCCCCGTCGAGGTCCGTACCCAGGTGGTCGAGGGCGCGTGGGACTGCTTCGACGCCGGTGACCGGGAGGGCTGCACGGCGTTGGTCGTGACGGCGGTCGGCGCCGTGCGCGACGCGGATGTGGTGGTGCTCGCCCAGGCGTCCATGGCCCCCGCCGCCGACCGGGCCGTGAGCGTGACCCGGGTGCCGGTGCTGTCCAGCCCCCGGATGGGGCTGCGCGCGGCGGCGCTGCGGTGCGGGAACACCGCTGCGGGCGGGCGGCGTTGAGCTGGTCAGGCGATGTGGCACGGTACGGAGCGCCGCATGGAAGGAGTGGGCATGGCATCGAACGACGAGGCCGTCATCAGCCCCGAGGGCTGGGTGGCACGGCAAGCGCGGCTGTACGAGGAGTCCGGCGGCACCCAGGGCACCACGATGCAGGGCGCGCCCTGCCTCCTCCTCGACTACCGGGGACGCCGCACCGGGCAGTGGCGCCGCACCGTACTGATCTACGGGCGGGACGGTGACGACTACCTGATCGTGGCCTCCAACGGCGGGTCCGACCAACACCCCCTGTGGTACCTCAACCTGCGCGAAGAGCCCGAGGTCCGCCTCCAGGTCGGCCCCGAGCGGTTCACCGCTCGCGCCGAAACCCTGTCCCCCGAGGACAAGGCCCGGGTCTGGCCCGGCCTGGTCAAACTGTTCGCCCCGTACGAGGGGTATCAACGCGGGACGGCACGGGACATCCCCGTAGTACGCCTCACGCGGACGAACGACTAGGCATCGGCCCGTCCGACCCTCGGCGTGTGGACTCGCCAGGCGCGGGAACCCGTGACGGGAGAGAGTGGACGGCGAGGCCGTCGTCCAGCGGGCGGCGCCGATCCACTGCCCTCCGTACCGCTGGAGGAGTTCCCATGACACACCCGTTCCCGCCAGAACCGATGCCAGGCCCAGGGCCGGGCCCGGACCGCCCCGATCCCGGGCCGTTCCCCTCACCCGTGCCCGAGCCCGAGCCCAAGCCCACGCCCAAACCCCCACCGTCCCCGATCCCGCACCCCCCGGACCCCGGCCCGGCGCCTGACCCCGAGCCGGGACCCACGGGCTAGCCCCGCGGGCGGCGGGCCGTCAGGCGGTGACCTCGGACCGGTCGCCGCCCCACAGCGTGTGGAACGAGCCGTCGCGGTCGGTGCGCCGGTAGGTGTGCGCGCCGAAGAAGTCCCGCTGCCCCTGGGTGAGCGCGGCCGGCAGCCGCGCGGCGCGCAGCGCGTCGTAGTACGCCAGCGCCGCGGAGAAGCCCGGCGTGGGCACCCCCTGCTCGGTGGCCGCGACCAGCACCGCCCGCCAGTCGTCCTGCGCCGCGCCGATCTCCTCGGCGAAGCTCTTGTCCGAGAGCAGGCTTGGCAGGTCGGCGCGCGTGTCATAGGCCGCGCGGATACGGTCCAGGAACGCGGCCCTGATGATGCAGCCGCCCCGCCAGATCGCGGCCACCGCCCCCAGGTCGATGTTCCAGCCAAACTCGTCGCTGCCCGCCTGGATCTCGTGGAAGCCCTGCGTATACGACACGATCTTGGACGCGTACAGCGCCTGCTCCACCTTGTCGGCGAAGGCGGCCGCGTCGGCCTCGCCCAGCGGCTCCGCCGACGGCCCCGGGAGGCCGCCGGAGGCCTCGCGCAGCGCCGTATGGCCGGACAGCGACCGGGCGAACACTGCCTCCGCGATACCAGACACCGGAACCCCCAGGTCAAGGGCGATCTGTACGGTCCAGCGACCGGTGCCCTTCTGCTCGGCCTGGTCCTGCACCACGTCCACGAACGGCCGACCCGTCGCCGCGTCCACATGGGACAGCACCTCGGCCGTGATCTCGATCAGGTACGAGTCGAGACGGCCGGTGTTCCAGGTACGGAAGATGTCGGCGATCCGCGCCGGGGAGTAGCCCGCCACCTCCCGCAGCAGGTGGTACGCCTCGGCGATCAGCTGCATGTCGGCGTACTCGATGCCGTTGTGCACCATCTTCACGAAGTGCCCCGCGCCGTCCGGCCCGCAATGCGTCACGCAGGGTGTGCCGTCGGCGGCCTTCGCGGAGATCTTCTCCAGCATCGGCCCGAGCGTGGCGTACGACTCCGGCGAACCGCCCGGCATCACGCTCGGCCCGTGCAGCGCGCCCTCCTCGCCGCCGGATACGCCGGTGCCGACGAAGTGCAGGCCCTGCTCGCGCAGTTCGCGCTCGCGGCGCCTGGTGTCCGCGAAATGCGCGTTGCCCCCGTCGATGATCATGTCTCCCGGCTCAAGGAGCGGCGCGAACTCGCGGATCACCGCGTCGGTCGGCTCACCCGCCTTCACCATGATCACCAGTCGCCGTGGGCGCTCCAGCGCGGCGACGAACTCGGCGGCCGTCTCGGCGGCGATGAACGTCCCCTCCTGCCCGAACTCCTCGACCAGTGCGTGGGTCCTGGCCGAGGTGCGGTTGTGCACCGCGACCGTGTAGCCGTTGCGGGCGAAGTTACGGGCGAGATTGCGCCCCATGACCGCGAGGCCGGTCACACCGATCTGGGCTGAACTGCTCATGCCTGTGGCTCCTGGAATCGAGATTTCGAGATTTCGGGATAGCGGGATAGCGGGATAGCGGGAGACTGCTCCGGTGACGCCAGTATGTCGTCACCGTGCCTGGTGTTTCCCGGTGTTCCGGTGGGGAAAGAAGTCTCATGGCCCTTTTTGATCTTCCTTTGGAGCAACTCCGCGGCTACCGGCCCGACCTGCCGGAGCCCGCCGACTTCGACCAGTTCTGGGAGAAGACCCTCGCCGAGGCCGCCCAGTACGACCTGGACGCGCGCTTCGAGCCGGTGAACATACCCCTGACCGGGGTCAAGGTCTTCGACGTCAGCTACGCCGGATACGGCGGACACCCCGTCAAGGGCTGGCTCGTGCTGCCCGCTGGCGCCCGTGAGCCGTTGCCCGCGGTGGTCGAGTACATCGGGTACGGCGGCGGGCGTGGGCTGCCGCATATGCATCTGCTGTGGGCGGCCGCCGGGTTCGCGCACTTCGTCATGGACACCCGTGGGCAGGGCAGCGACGGGTGGGCCAGCGGCGAGACCGGGGACCCGGTCGGCAGCGGGCCCGCGCACCCGGGCTTTATGACCCGCGGCGTCGAGGACCCGCACGACTACTACTACCGCCGCCTGTACACCGACGCGGTACGAGCCGTGGCGGCCGTCCGCGCGCACCCCCTGGTGGACGCCGCGCGCGTCGCCGTCACCGGGGTGAGCCAGGGCGGCGGCCTCGCCATCGCGGTCGGCGGGCTCGTCCCCGACCTGGCCGCGGTCGCCCCGGACGTGCCGTTCCTCTGCGCCTTCCCGCGCGCCGCCACGCTGACCGACCGCATGCCCTACCGCGAGATCGGCGCGTATCTGAAGGCCCGCAGGACGGGCGAGGAGCAGGTGTTCCGCACGCTGTCCTACTTCGACGGGGTGCACTTCGCCGCCCGTGGCCGGGCCCCCGCGTTGTTCTCCGCGGCGCTGGAGGACCAGACCTGCCCGCCGTCCACCGTCTTCGCGGCCTTCAACGCGTACGCGGGGGAGGAGAAGTCGATCGAGGTGTACTCCTTCAACGACCACGAGGGCGGCGGTCCGTACCAACAGCAGGTGCAACTGGACTGGATGCCACGCTACTTGAGGCGGGCGTGAGGTCATCCTGAGGGGTGCGCCCCCTTGTCACCGCCTGTGCGCAGCGGTTACTTTTGCCGCTTCCGACAGGTGTCTGGAGGGGGCTTCCCATGGCCGTACGCGGTCGTCACCGCCGCTACCAGCCGAGCAGGATCAACCGCGCTTCGATCACCGTCACGGCGGGCGGGGCTGGAATGGCGCTTCCACTGATCAGTGGCGGCACCGCCCAGGCGGCCGACGTCGACACCTGGAACAAGGTCGCCGCCTGCGAGTCGACCAACAACTGGTCGATCAACACAGGCAACGGCTACTACGGCGGACTCCAGTTCAAGCAGTCCACCTGGGAGGAGTACGGCGGCCGGGGCTACGCTCCGCGCGCCGACCTGGCCAGCAAGGACCAGCAGATAGCGATCGCCGAGAAGGTGCTCAAAGGCCAGGGCCCCGGCGCCTGGCCGGTCTGCTCGGTGCGCGCCGGGCTCACCCAGGGCGGTGACGCGCCGGACATCAGCCCCAGCGGTGACGTCCGGCAGGCCGCGCAGTCGGCGAAGGCGCCAAAGGCCCCCAAGGCCCCCAAGGCCCCCAAGGCCAAGCCCGAGGAAACTCCGCAATCCCGCGCGGGCAAGGCCCAGATGTACCGGGTCGTACGAGGCGACAACCTCTCCGGGATCGCCGAGGCCAAGCAGGTCAGGGGCGGCTGGCAGCAGTTGTACGACGCCAACCGCGAGGTCGTCGGCAGCGATCCGGACCTGATCGTGCCGGGCCAGCGGCTCACCCTGCGCGCGGACGACACGCCGCGGGCCGCGCGACCAGCCCCGCCGAAGCAGGAGCGGCAGCAGCCGAAGCCCGCCCCGAAGCCGAAGCAGCAGCAGAAGAAGCAGGACAAGCCCGCGCCGCCAGCCAACGAGCAGACCCCACCGGCCGAGCAGGTGAAGGCCAAGCCCACCGCCCAGGGCCTGTCGGCGCCCGTCGCCGCGAGCCCCACCACGCCCTACCGCGCCGCCGGTGGCTCGTGGGCCAGCGGCTACCACACGGGCGTCGACTTCGCCGTACCCACCGGGACTTCGGTGAAGTCCGTCGCCGCGGGCCGCGTGGCCTCGGCGGGCTGGGCGGGCTCGTACGGCTACCAAGTGGTGATCCGGCACAACGACGGCAAGTACAGCCAGTACGCGCATCTGTCGGCGCTCACCGTGAAGGCGGGGCAGAGCGTCGGCGCGGGCCAGCGCATCGCCCGCTCCGGCTCCACCGGAAACAGCACCGGGCCCCATCTGCACTTCGAGGTGCGGACAGGTCCCGGCTATGGCTCCGATGTCGACCCGCTGGCCTATCTGCGCGCGGGTGGCGTCAGGATCTGAACCGCGTGCTGGGGGGCTTCGGTTGTACGGGCACGCCCGGCGGCGCCCCCGCCGTCGGCTCCCGTGGCCAGGCGTCGTTGACCATCGGCCGCTCCAGTACGTCCGTGGCCCCGGCGGCGGAGGCGGCCCGAACGGGCGCCGAGCCCTTGGCCCGTCGCTGCCCCCTTGGCGCCACGGCCAGCGGAGCGGCGAGCGGAGCCAGGCGCTCCGCGCCGGTGGGCAGCTGGTCCTGGCGCTGCCCGGTGGTGGCCGTACGCGCGGTGTCGGCCGTGTCTCCCATGCGCTCCGTCGTCAGCAGGATCAGGCCGCCCGCCGCCACGACCGAGCAGCCCAGCGCGAGCAGTGTGCCCGTCGTGCCGTACCGGAAGCTCTCCTGGAACAGCGTGAGGCCGACCGCGGCGGCGACCGCGGGGTTCACCACGGTCACGGTCGCCAGCGGCGCCGCGAGTCCGGCACCGCGGTACGCGGCCTGGGACAGCAGCAGGCCCGCCGTCGCCAGCACGCCGATCACCGACAGGCTGGGCAGCTGCCCGAGGATGCCGCCGGTGCTCCAGTCGACCGCGACGGTCTTGGTGAACACCGAGGCGATACCGAAGGCGACACCCGCGCCACCGGCCAGCAGGACACTGCGCACCACGGGGTGCCGGTGCACCGTACGGGCGGCCACCACCAGCGCCGCCACCACCCCGAAGGTGACGGCCGCCACCAGAACCCGTTGCGTCGCGTCCAGCGAGTGCGACCCCGCCGCCCCCGTCAACGCCAGCAGTCCCGCCAGGCCCACCGTCGCCATGATCGCGCCGCGCCAGGCCGTGGACCCGGCCCTGCGGCCCACGAAAAGCGCTGCCATCGGCAGCGCGAAGACGATGGTCAGGGCTCCCAGCGGCTGAACGAGACTCAGCGGGCCAAGTGCCAGCGCGGCCACATGCAGCACGGCCCCCACGCCGTTGAGCGCGACCGCGACCCACCACACCGGGCGCCGCAGCGGTGCGTACGGGCGGTCCGGCGAGGTCACGGCTACCCGTTCCTGCAGGATCGCCCCGCCCGCATAGGCCACCGCGGAGACGAGGGAGAGCAGCACGGACAGGGCGAGTGCGCTCATCGCGCACCCGCCGGGTCCTGGTGCGTACGGTCGGCTGTCATATCTCTACGATGACGCCTGGATCGGCTCGCGTCGTCGTCCTCCAGCAGGCATTGGGTCCTACTGCCGATGGAGTAGGCCGTGGTCCGGGTAGTCCTCAGGTCGACCCCTGGGGCGCCCCTTTGGGCAGGTTCCGGGCATTCCGCGCTCGCTTCGCGGGAACGACACTGCGACAGACGCGCAGCGGATGGCAGGCGTGGCAGGCGTGGCAGGCACGGCAGGGATGGCGGGGCAGCAGTGGACTTCGGGGAAATCGCGTCGGTCGGCGGGTTCTTCGCCCTGCGTACGGAGGTGCCGCCTGGTGGCGCCGTACCCCTCGCCCAAGTGTATGCCGGGGGCGCGGAGCCGCTCGGGCTGCGCGTGGCCAAGGTGCGGGCGGGGCTGCGCGCGCCGGAGACCCGGATCGCGGTGTCCGTGGCCCAGCTGGGACTGGCGGCCAGGCTCTGGTCCGTGGCGCTGGGCGCGGCCGCGCTGCACGACCAGGTCCCCGACCTCGACCCCGTACGGCTTCGCTGGGACCCGGACGCCAGCAGCCCCGACGACCTGTGGCTCGACGCGGTGCGGGCCCTGCCTGTCGACCGGCTCAAGGCGGTGGTCCTGGACGCTCACCTGGCCTCGCTGGGCGCGGCGCTGCGGCGTGAGTACCGCGTGTCGGAGCGGCTGCTGTGGGGGAACGCCGGGTCCGCGCTGGCCGGGGCGGCGCGCGAGCTGCACCGCTGGGCACGCCGCGAGGGGCGCCCCGATGTGGGGGCGCGGGCCCTCGCGCTGGCCACCGAGCTGCTGAGCACCCCGGAGCTACAGGGCACCGGCACTTTGCGCGGCACGGCGTTCCGGCGGCGTAGCTGCTGCCTGTACTACCGGGCCCCTGGTGGCGGGCTGTGCGGCGACTGCTGCTTTGACCAGCGGCCGGGGCGGCGCGCTGACCGGGGGGACCCGTGACGGGACAACTGGCGAAACAAGGATTAATCTGGCCGTAACGCTACGTGTTCTGTCACTACTTGACCGTAGTTGTCAAAGGTCTGTTGACTGCTGGAGTCAACTGTCGTCGACGCGAGAGTTCCTTATGACTGGCGATATGACCGGTGATCTCCTCGCACCACTCGACCTGGCCTTCTGGAACATCGAATCCGCCGAGCACCCCATGCACCTGGCGGCGCTCGGTGTCTTCACCGCCAGCTCCGCGACCAGCGCCCGGCAGGCCGCTGACCTGCTCGCCGCCCGTGCCCCCGACGTGCCAGGATTGCGCATGCGTATCCGCGGGGTGATGGTCCCGGTCGGCAGCGCCGTACGCGAACCGGTGGCCCACTTCGACCCACTCCACCACGTCCGGCTCGGCTGGGCCGTCGACGACTTCCACGCCGCGGCCGGGGCGCTGATGGAGCGGCCACTGGACCGGGAGCGGCCCCCGTGGGAGGCCCATGTGCTGCCCGGCGCCGACGGCACCTCCTTCGCGGTGTTCTTCAAGTTCCACCACGCGCTCGCCGACGGCCTGCGCGCCCTGACCCTGGCGGCCGGAGTACTCGATCCGCAGCCCGCGACGACCGGCTACGCGCCCCGTCGCACCACCAAACCACCCGAGCCGCCCGAGTCCACCGGACCCCGGCTGCCCAACCCGCTGGCCCTGCCCGGCCTCCTGCGCCGCGGCATCGACGAGGTGGGCCGTGGCATCGGCGAGGTGAGCCAGGCCCTGGAGATCGGCACCTCGGTCGCCCGCGCCACCTGGGGCGTACGCACCTCACCCGCCCTCGTCTCGGACGCCACCGGAACCCGCCGCACCGCGGGCGCCGTCCTCGACATCGACGACGTGCACCGCGTCCGCAAGAGCGTCGGCGGCACCGTCAACGACGTACTGATCGCGGTCGTCGCGGGCGCGCTGCGCCGCTGGCTGGACGAACGCGGCGAACCGAGCGACGGCCTCGCCCCGCGCGCCCTGATCCCGGTCGCCCGCCGCCGCACCCGCGCCGACCGCCCGACCGGCAACCGCCTCTCCGGCTACCTGATCCGGCTCCCGGTCGGCGAGCCGGACCCGCTGGCCCGGCTGCGGACCGTACGCGCCGCCATGGACCACAACAAGGACGCCGGACCCAACCGTGGCGCGGGCGCCGTGGCTCTCCTCGCCGACCATGTGCCGCCGCTCGGGCACCGGCTCGGCGGGCCCGTCGTGGCCCAGGCGGCCCGGCTGCTCTTCGACATCCTGGTCACCAGCGTGCCGCTGCCCAGTCTGGGCCTGCGGCTCGGCGGCTGCCCCCTCACCGCCGTCTACCCCTTCGCCCCGCTCGCCCGCGGCCAGTCGCTCGCGGTGGCCGTGTCCACGTACCGCGGCTTCGTCCACTACGGCCTGGTCGCCGACGCCGAGGCCGTCCCTGACCTGGACCGGCTCGCCCAGGCCCTGCATGACGAACTCGCCGAACTGATCAAGGTCGCCGAGGAGGCCGGGACCTGAGCGGTTTGGCGTGGACACCCTCGCCTACGTAAAGTTGCCACTTTGGAAACTTCACGGCGCGTGGGTGCGCACGACTGAGTACGAGGAACACGGCGATGACGGTGGCAGAAGACAGCCAGCAGTTCGGTCCCGGAATCGACCCGGAGCGTCTGGCCGTCTGCCTCGGCGTACTCGAGGAGCTCGACAAGCTGGACGTCGACCACCCGGACGCGATCACCGTACGCCGGGCCACCGCGGGCATCTACCGCACCGTGAAGCAGCGCCGCCGCCAGGAGCGCCGGGCCGCCAAGACCGCCCACGACAAGGCGGTGACCCACGCCACGGCCACCGGGTCCGCCGAGCGCATCGACGACGAGACCCAGGGCCTGCTGCCGTCCTCGTCCGTGGCGGGCGAGATCGCGGGGATACTCCAGCGCCCGCGGTCCTGCTACATCTGCAAGACCCGGTATGTCGAGGTGGACGCCTTCTACCACCAGCTCTGCCAGAAGTGCGCCGCCGAGAACCGCGCCCGCCGCGACGCCCGCACCGACCTCACCGGCAAGCGTGCCCTGCTCACCGGCGGCCGCGCCAAGATCGGCATGTACATCGCGCTGCGGCTGCTCCGCGACGGCGCGCACACCACCATCACCACCCGCTTCCCCAGCGACGCGATCCGCCGCTTCAAGGCCATGGAGGACTCGGCCGACTGGCTCCACCGCCTAGAGGTCGTCGGCATCGATCTGCGCGATCCCGCCCAGGCCGTGGCGCTGGCCGAGCAGGTCGCCGAGCAGGGGCCGCTCGACATCCTGATCAACAACGCGACGCAGACCGTACGTCGGCTGCCGTCCGCCTACGCCGCCCTGGTCGACGGCGAGAGCGCTCCGCTGCCAGCGGGTGAGCTCCCCGCCCACCATGTCATCGGCGCCTTCAACTCCGGCGCTGTCGACGGTCTCGCGGCGCTCCCCGCCGGCGTCACGGGCCTCGACGCGCAGAAGGTGGCCGACCTCGCGCTGGTCGCGGGCCACGCCAGCGTCGCCCGGCACCGCGACGGCACCGCCATCGACGCGGGCGGGCTGGTTCCAGATGTCGTGGACACCAACACCTGGGTGCAGTCCATCGAGCAGATCTCCCCGGTGGAACTCCTCGAAACCCAGCTGTGCAACTACACGGCGCCGTTCATCCTGATCAGCAAGCTGCGCCCGGCCATGGCCGCTGCCGCCAGCAAGGCGTCGAGCGGGCGCGCGTACATCGTCAACGTCTCGGCGATGGAAGGTGTCTTCAGCCGCGGCTACAAGGGCGCGGGACACCCGAACACCAATGCCGCGAAGGCCGCCATGAACATGGTCACGCGGACCAGCGGCCAGGAGATGTTCCAGACCGACGGCATCCTCATGACCTCGGTCGACACCGGCTGGATCACCGACGAACGCCCGCACTACGACAAGCTGCGCCTCGCCGAAGAGGGCTTCCACGCCCCGCTCGACCTGATCGACGGCGCGGCCCGTGTCTACGACCCGGTGGTCCGCGGCGAGTCGGGCGAGGACCTCTACGGCGTCTTCCTCAAGGACTACGCGCCCGCCAACTGGTAAACCATCACGTCACGGCCGGGGGAGCCGGTACCGGCACCGCACGCTGCAGTCGGGACCGGTTGCCCGCTGGACGCTGACCAGTTGGCCATCGACGAAGATCCGGCAGCGGATGCCGTCCGACGCGGTGTGTCCCGCGAAGCGGGCGCTGAGCTGAAGTTCCTGTCCGGCGTCCGGGACCTTGCCGTCGACCTGGAAGGTGGGTGGCAGCGCCGGGTCACCTGCGAACGGATCGATCCTAGACGGCGCGCCAGCCCTCTCAATCGCACACCATGGAACGAAGGAGCGTGAGGTGGTGTGTCAGGCGGTGTGTAAAGGTCAGGTCAGTTTTTGGCCCTATCGAGCGCAGCACCGCTCATTTGGTTACTCTGTACCGGACGGACAGCCGTATTAGGGTCCCACCCACACCCACGGTCCGTTACGGGGCAAAGCCGGTCACCACGGTGTAGTCCCGCACAAGTTGCCGGCGCCACAGTGTCCGCACTGGTTTTGCTCCACCCCTCGGGGCGACTGGACCCGGTAGCGGCAGGCCGTGTCGGTACGTCCGAGGGTTACACGACACCTAAGGAGTGCGCGGTGACACCAGAGAAGACGAAGAGCGATCAGCGCCCAAAGGAACGCCAAGAGCACGGCGGTCCCGGGACGGATCGGATGGGCAGCCTGGAGGTGTGGTCCAGGTCGGCGCCGATCCGGCTCGCGGGGTACGAGGACGATCTCGCTGAGCCGCACATCCTGCCGAGTGTCGACTGATGGGCTGATCCGTCGGTGAGCCGAATGGGTGATCAGCTGCTCGGGTGATCGGGTGATCCCATGGGGGTGGGCCCCACCGCGGTTGTGCGGTGGGGCCCTACGTGTCTTGAGGGTCTGGCGGCCTAGAGGCCTAGCGGCCTACGGGGTCGTGGTGGGCATCGTCGTCGCGTGTGACGAGGGTGAGGTGGCCTCCCTCGTTCAGGGGAGTGGGAACGGTCAGGATCTCGTGGTGGTCTGGCCGGTCCGTGTCCACCAGATGGACTTCGCCGTGTCCGCCCCGGGTCACCGCGACCAGCGGGCCGCCCGGAGACGCGGCGATCGCCCTGCGCTGCACCCCGTCCCAAGGAGTCCCGCCCGGCTTCGGCGCGCCGTCCATGGCGGGCAGGGGTATCCGGGCGGTCACGGCCGGGTTCGTGGCGTCGAGCAGGATCAGCTCGTCGCCGTCGGGGTGCACGCGCGCGTACGCCACCCGCCGCGCGGCGACCGCCAGCCGGAACACCAGGCCGGGACCGAGGTCGAGTCGTCCGGTGCGGCCGGTGTCCAGGTGGTGCCACCAGGCGTGGTTGGTCCACTCGGGCCATGCCTCGGGCTCCGGCGGGCCGCCACGTACGCAGGACCACAGAGTGCGCCGCACCGGGTCGAGCCGCAGGTAGTAGCCGCGCCCGGGACCGCTCCAGTCCAACGGCTCCTCGGCGATCAGCCCGCCGTCCGGTGCGACACGGGCCCGATGCACGCCCTCGCCGGTCGCCGCGAACAGCCGCTGGTGCAGCGGGTCCTGGGCGTCCCCGTGCCCGTCCCCGGGCAGTGGCAGCGCGGCGTACGGCTCAACTGGCGGGCAGGCGGGCGGTGCTGCCATCAGCTCGGTGTGCCGGTAGGCGGTCAGAGTGCCCGGCTCGCGGTGGCGCAGGACGACGTGCGGGTCGTCAGTGCCGAGTACGGTGACGCCCGGCTCGCCGACCCTGGTACGTACGCGTACGGCGCTCGGTCCGCCCGCGGCCGCCAGGTCGACGACGGTCAGGAGATCGCTCCACGCCTCCCAGTTCCGGCCGAGCCCCGTGCTCACGGCGAGGCGCCGCCCGCTCGGATCAGCCGCCAGATGCTCGGCGGGCACGGCCACCGCGGTGGTCGACTCCACCGGCTCGTCGGCGAACGGGGCGAGCACCACCAACTCGCCCGCCCGGTCGTCGACGAATGCCGTCCGGTCCCCGGGCAGTGCGAGGAACCCGGCGTGCTCGGCGAGGTGCCGGCCGTCGAGGCGGGCCGTGGTACGGCCGTCGGGAAGGCTCAACAGGTGGACGGATCCCGCGACTTGGTCGGCGACCAGCAGGCGGCAGGGGAGTGGAGGGGTGGTCGCTGCGGCGGAGTTCATGGGTGCGGATTCCTTCCGGGCGGGGACGCTGAACTTGATTTGATAATGATTATCATGTGTAAATGAGGGCCTCGGGGGGATCATCGGAGCGCCCCTCCGCGCCCGCCGCGTCATCGCGTGCCGGTGCCCGCACTCCTGCCCGCGCTCCGGAAGCGAGAACGAAAGAGCCGCCGATGCCGCGCACCTCGATCAAGCGCGTACGCCGCTGGGCAGCCGCAGCCGTCCTGGGAACCCTCCTGGTGGGCTGTGGCGCCACTGACCAGTCCACGGAGAGTGGCGACGACGCCGACAAAGCCGGTGCCACAGGGACGAAGTCACCCGCGGCCGTCCAGCCGGTGAAGCCCGCGCGCACGATCACCGACGTCAAGGGCGTCAAGGTCAGCACCGACAAGGAACCGCGGCGGATCGTCTGCCTGGTGGCCCTCTGCGACGACATGCTGACCGAGCTCGGCCTCAAGCCGGTCGCCACCAACTCGGCCCTGCTCGCCCACAAGGATTTCCTCGGGAAGAAGGAGGCCGGGAAGATCCCCGTGATCCCCGGCGGCTTCCTCAGCCCCGAGGTCGAGGCGATCCTCTCCCACAAGCCGGACCTGGTCATCGGTCTGGAGGACACCCACGGCAAGCTGGCACCCGCGCTCAAGGGCGCCACCACGTTCTGGCCCGTACAGCCGGACTCGTGGCAGGACAGCGTCGCCTACCAGCGGGACCTGGCCGCGCTCACCGGGCGCGGTGAACAAGCCGTCGCCGCCGAGAAGAAGTTCCGCACCAAGCTGGCGGACGCCGAGGCGAACAAGAGCGACAAGACCGCGCTCGTCATCTACGGCAGCGACGAGAACTTCGGCGTCGCGACGCCCGGCACCGACGTCGCCGCCGGACTCTTCCCGAAGATCGCCGACTACCCGTGGAAGAGCCGCGGCGTCGAAGGCACGTACAGCCTTGAGGAGATCATCGCGCGCGACGTCGACGTGCTGTTCGTCGAGACGCTCTCCTTCGGAGAACCAGACGGTCAGCTCTCCGACAAGCTGGCCAAGAACCCGCTGTGGAAGCGGATTCCGGCCGTTCAGAACGACCAGGTCTTCGAGGTCGACCCGGAGGTCTGGGCCAAGGGCCGGGGCACCCGCTCGCTCTCGATCGTCCTCGACGAAGCGACGGCCGCGCTCAAGTGACGGCCGAGCCAGGCGCCCGGCCAGGTGCCCAGGAAAGTGTCCGGCCACGGGCCCGGTCGGCTGCCCTGCCGATCTCGCTGGGTGCGCTGCTGCTGGGAGTCGCGCTCTGCGCCCTGTGTCTCGGCACGCCCGTGGTGCCCCCGCACCGCCTGCTGGACGGTGGCATCCAGGGCGTGATCGTGGGGGAGCTGCGGCTGCCCCGGCTGGTGCTCGCCCTGGTCGCCGGGGCCTGCCTGGGCGCCGCGGGCCTGGTTCTCCAGGAGGCGCTACGCAACCCCCTCGCGGTGCCGGAGATGCTGGGCGTCTCCTCGGGCGCCGCGCTGGGGGTCGCCGCGCCCCTGGTGCTCGCGCTGGCGATCCCGGCCGCCGTGCAGCCGCTTCTCGCCATCGCGGGAGCGGCGCTCGGTGGGGGACTCACGCTGCTGGCCGCGGGATTCGGCCGGAGCCCGGCTGCCGTGCTGCTCACCGGTGCGGCGGTGGCCGCCGCGCTCCAAGCCGCGTTGCTGGTCCTGATGGTGATGGCCGATCAGCTCGACCTTCAGCTCATCTACCGCTATCTGCTGGGCAGTCTGTCCAGCCGGACCTGGGACGACGTGACCGGTCTGTGGCCCTGGCTGCTGATCGCGCTGCCCGCGCTCGTGCTGTGCGCGCCGGTGCTCGCCGTACTGCGGCTCGGTGACGACGACGCGCAGGCCCTGGGGGTACGGGTGCACCGCGCCCGGATCGCCGCGCTCGCGGTCGCCGTGGTGCTGATCGCCCCGGTCGTCGCGGTCTGTGGCCCGGTCGCGTGGGTGGGCTTCCTCGCCCCGCACCTGGCCCGCCGCCTTCGACCCGACGTGGGCGCGGTGGGCTGGCTGCCCTGGTCGGCGGCGTGCGGCGCGGCGGTGGTGGCCATCGCCGACGTTCCCGCGCGGCTGGCCCTCGCTCCGACCGAGATACCGGTCGGGGCGTGGACGGCGCTCCTCGGGGTGCCCGTGGGGGTGGCGTTGCTGCGGACCCGTGACCGCGTACGGAAGAAACGGAAGAAACGGAAGAAGCCGTCGTCGGACGCGGGTCGCGCGGGGGTGCGTACGGAGGAGCTGGTGGACGGGGGAGTGACGTGAGGGCTGCTGCTGGGTGTGAGGCGGGGCCGGAGAGCGCGGTGAGCGCGGTGAGCGTGGACGGCGGCGCTGGGGACAACGGCGGCGGTCCGGCCGTGGCGCGTCGGATGGTGCTGGTCGGTGTGCTGCTGCTGGTCGCCGTCGTGGCTGATCTGGTCGCGGGGCGTGCCGTGTCGCCCGCCGGAGTGTGGCAGGTGCTGCTCGGCGGCGGTGACGACACGGCGCGGCATATCGTGCTGCAACTGCGGCTGCCCCGGATGCTGGTGGCGCTGGTCGCCGGGGCCTGTCTCGGGCTCGCCGGTCTCGTACTGCAGTCGGCTCTGCGCAATCCGCTGGCCGGGCCCGAGGTCACCGGCGTTACCCCGGGTGCCGTACTCGGGGCCGTGGCCGCCACCGGGCTCGGGCTCGCCGGATGGGAGTCGCCCGCGGCTGTCGTCGTGGCGGCCTGTGTGGGCGGGTTCGCCGGAGCCGGGTTGTTGTGGGTACTGGCCGGGCGCGACCGGGGCGACCCGGAACAGACGGCCGTGCACGGCGTACTGGTCTCGGCGGTGCTCACCGGGCTGACCGCGATGGTGCTCCTGGTGGCTCCCGGCGAACTGGGCAGTGTGGTCCAGTGGTTGGTCGGTTCCATCGAGGGCAGGGTCTGGGACCACTGGAACCTCATCTGGCCCTGGGCGCTGTGCTGGACGGCGGCCGCCTGCGCGCTCGCCGGACCGCTCACCCTGCTGCGCTGCGGCGACGAACAGGCCGCGGCCGTGGGCCTCGCGACCGGCAGGGCCCGTGCGGTGGCACTGGTGTGCGCGGTCGCCCTCACCGCGGGCGCGGTGTCCGTTGTCGGCGCGCTCGGTTTCGTCGGGCTGCTGGTGCCGCACGTCGCGCTCGCGCTGTTCGGCGCGGATCTGCGGATCGGGCTGCCGGGGGCCGCACTGCTCGGCGCGACCGTGGTGTGCGGCGCCGATGCCGTGGCGCAGGGCGCGTCGCGGGTGCTCACGGTGGTGCTGGACATGGACCGGCTGACTCTGCCGACCGGGGCGGTGACCACGTTCGCCGGGGCGGCGCTGCTCCTGATCGTGGTGCGCCGGGTGCCCCTGTCGCGTCCCTGAGGGCGCCCCTGACCAATCGAAGAGGACTGACATGACGCATTCCGCAGTACCCCGCGCGGGGGAGAGCCAGCAGCTTGACCAGGCTGAGGCCACCGTGCCCCCGCCACCGCCTCCCTCTGCGGCAACGGCTACCGCTTCGGCAACGGCTACCGCTTCGGCAACGGCTACCGGTGATGCCATCACCGTCGAAGGGGTTCGCTTCGGTTACCCGGGGCGTTCCGTCCTCGACGGCGTGGATCTACGGGTCGCCCATGGCGAGTTGCTGGCCCTGGTCGGGCTGAACGGGTGCGGCAAGAGCACCCTGCTGCGGCTCGCCGCCGGGCTGCTGCGCCCCAGCGCGGGGCGCGTCCTGCTCGGCGGAGACGACCTGGGTCGCCTCTCGCGGCGCGCGGCGGCCCGGCGCGTCGCCCTGCTGCACCAGTCCGCGCCAGCGGTACCGGGCATGACCGTACGTCAACTGGTACGGCAGGGCCGCTACGCGACCCGTGGCCCCCTCGGCATGCTGCGCGAAGGCGACGACGAGACCAGCCGCCGCGCGCTCGTCGACGCGGGCGTGGCCGACTGGGCGGCGCGGGGTGTCGACACGCTGTCCGGGGGCGAACGCCAGCGGGTACGGCTGGCGATGGCACTGGCCCAGGACACTCCCGTGCTGCTCCTGGACGAGCCGACCACGTATCTGGATCTGCGGCACCAACTGGAGGTCCTGCAGACCGTGGTGAGGCTACGCGAGGAGCGGGCGCTCACCGTGGTGATGGTGCTGCACGACCTCGCGCACGCGGCTCGTTTCGCGGAGCGGATCGTCGCGTTGCGTGGCGGGCGGGTGGCCGCGGACGGGCCGCCCGGCGAGGTGGTGACGCCCGCTCTGCTGGCTGACGTGCTGGGCGTGGCGGGGCGGGTCGGACGTGATCCGGAGGGTGGCTGGCCGGTGTGTTACCCAGATCACCCGCTACCACTTGCAAAATGACAATCATTTTCATTACTGTCTCTCGTGTGGCCCCGGCCGGAGCCGCCACACCCATCGCAATCTCAAGGAAGGGCTCAACTCATGGACCAGGAAAAGGTGTTCACCCCGATCGCCGAGCAGGGCCAGCTGGCGCACCTGTCCGCGACCCACTCCAACGCGCTCGTCGAGAACCCCTTCGACGACGGCGAGGAGTAAGCCACTCCAGGGCCCGCCCGGAACGCTTCTTCCGGGCGGGCCCGTCCCGTTCTCGACCGCCGGACCCCCGACCGCCCGACCCGCTATCCCCTTGGAGACACCAGACATGACGCGCAGTCACCTCGCGCCCGGAGTGAGCCTCGTCGCCGTGCCGGACGGCGGGTGCGCGGTCCGTACGCCCGATGGTGAGTTTCTGTGGGTCGACACCGGTACCGTCGCCGCCTCGCGGCTCCGGGACCGGCTCGCGGGTGGGAGCGGCGGCGTGGACGACGATGTCGAACTCGCCGCCCTGGTCCGGGCGTTCGAGCGCGCCGGCTACCTCGAGGCCACACAAACGGACCGGAGTGACACCGAAGGGGCGTCCTCCTGGCCGCTCGACCGGCGCGTCATCCTGCTGACCGGCGAACCCGCCCTCACCGGACCACTGTCCGCCCTGCTCGCCGAGTGCGCGGCCGAGCCGCGCACCGTCGCCCCGGACGAGGTCGTCGACGCGGCGGAGGCCGGCGGAGCCGCGGCCGTCGTCTGGTGCCACGACGAGCCCGTACCACCCGGTCTGTGGGACGCCGCGGACCGGCTGCCCGAGCGAGGCGTCGGCTGGCTGCGCTGCCACCGCGAGGGCTTCCAGGTGTGGATCGAACCCCTCGCCGCCGGTCCCGGCGACGTGACGTCCGCCCATGTCCGGGCGCGCCGCCTGGCGGCGACCCCGGCGCACCGCGAACTCGCCGCCTACTGGGAGGGCCGTCGCACCGAGCAGCCGTTCCCGCCGACTCCCGTACACCGCCACCTGGTCGCCGCCCACCTCGCGGCCGATCTCACCGCGTGGGCGCAGGGCGCCCCGGCCACCCGTCGGCTGCGCCTGATCGACCTGCGTCAGGCGCGCGTCAGTGAGCACACGGTGCTGCCGGTTCCTGACGTCGCCCCCCTGCCCGTCGCGCCCCTGCCCGTCGTGGCCGCGCCCCTGCCCGTCTCATGAACACCCGCTACCTGACCACCCCGGACGGAACGCGACTCGCCACCGACCTCCAACTCCCGGACGGCGTCGGCCCCTTCCCCGCCGTCCTGATCCGCACGCCCTACGACCGGCTGCGCCATCGCGCCGAGTTGCGCGGCTGGGCCGCCCGCGGGTTCGCCGCACTCGCGCAGGACGTACGGGGGCGGCACGCCTCACACGGGAAGTGGCACCCCTACCGGGCCGAGGCCGAGGACGGGGCCGCCGCGCTGGAGTGGATTCGCCGACAGCCCTGGTCCGACGGGCGGGTCGTGGCGTGCGGCGCCTCCTATGCCGCGCACTGCGCCCTCGCGATCGCTGGTGACGCCCCGGGTACTGGCCGTACGGGCGCCGCGCGCGCCGATGCCGTCATCGCCGCCGTACCCGCGCTGGGCGCCGCCGAGACCGCGCGCGAACAGACGGGCCCTGAGCGGCTGTTCGCGCGGGCCGGATGGTGGGCCGCGCACGGTGACCGGCGTGACTCCGACGAGAGCGCCCTCGCCAAGGCGCTGGCCGATGACCCCGCGCTCCTCGCCCACCTCCCCGTACGCGACCTGCCGCGCCGCATCGGCCGCGAACTGCCCTCCTGGGCAGGGCTGTGGAGCCAGCGGCAGCACTACGCCCCGCCGCCCGCCCCCTGCCCGCCCCTGCTCGCGGTCGGCGGCACCCACGACCCCTTCGCCGAGGACACCCTGCGCCTGTGGCGCGGCTGGAACGGCCCGGCGCGGCTGCTGCTCGGACCCTGGGGCCACGGCCTCACCGCGGAGCCCGGCAGCGAGGCGGGCGCGGCGCACTGGCTGCGCATCGGTGAGCTGTACGTGGACTGGGCGCGCGCGGCGCTGGAGGGTGGGCTCGACGCTGGGCGCGCGGGAGCCGTCGCCCTCGGCGGGAGCGAACTATGGCTTTCCGCCGATGAGTTGGCCGCTGTCCCGGCCGTGCATTCGCTGGACGGGATGCGGCTACTGCGCGGCCCCGCCTTCCGCGCGGACCCGGGGCTCCCGGTGCGCTCCGACGATCTGGAGGTTCCCCGGACCGGCCCGGCCGACCGCTGCCTGCTGGTCGGCGCACCGCTGCCGCGCCCGCTCGACCTGCTCGGCCCGGCCGAGGCACGGCTGCGGGTGACGGCCGACACCGACTGCGCCGACTGGGTCGTACGGCTGGTGGCGCTCACCGTCGATGATGTGGCCGCGCCGCTGGCCACCGGCGTCGTGCGCCGAGCGAGCGGCGGACGCGGCTCGGGCGTCGGCTCGGCCCTTGCCTCGGGCAGCGACTCGGGCGTTGGCTCGGGCGTTGCCTCGGCCGTCGGCTCGGGCGTCGCCTCGGGCGTCGGCTCGGAGGTGACCGTTCCGCTCGGGCACCTCGCCCGGCGGCTTCCCGCGGGCACCCGGCTGCGCCTGGAGATCGCGGGACACCACTTCCCCGCCCACGCCCGCAACCCGCACACCGGCGCCGACCCGCTGACCGCCACCCGGCTGCTCGCGTCCGAGCGCACCGTCGACCTCGCCGCCAGCGCGCTGCTGCTCCCCGTCGCACCACCCCGCAACCTCACCCACGCCGTGCACCCCGTACAGGAGATATGCCGATGACCGCGCTGCCGCCAGAGGCGCTGGTGGACCCCGTCTGCGGTGTCGTCCGCCGTGTCGCCCCCGTCGAGCACCCCAGCGGTGCACCGGTCCGCTACACCGCGATGACCGCCGATGTGGCCGATGCCCGGCGGCTCGGGCTGTGGCCCGCCGACCGCGTCGCCCTCGGCACCACCTTCGGCGACCCCGAAGGAGCGCGGATCGCCGCGATAGCCGAGGCCGTCGAACGCTACTGCGGCAACCGGCTGCCGCCCCCCGGACATCCGGACGCGCCGGTGCGCGCCACGGCCGCCGAACTCGCCTCACGCGGGCTGCGGTTGTACGGACCCGGCGAGCTCCCCCGCTATGCCGACTGGCAGCACGCCAGGGAACGCTTCCCGTACCGGCCGTTCACCGAGGACACCCCCGCCCTGTGGGCGCGCGGCCGTGAACGCACCAAGGACGGCACGAGCGAGGAGTGCTGGGCGCCCGTCGCCCTCACCCACCTCAACTGGCGCCAGGGGCCATTGCGTTCACTCCCGCGCACACACCACCTCAACTACGCGGGGATCGCCACCGGCCAGGGCCTGGACGACGCCGTGGAGCGCGGACTCCTCGAAGTCGTCGAACGGGACGCGCTGGAGCTGTGGTGGCACCTGGACGGGCCGACCCGCGGTATCGACCCGGCCAGCGTGCCCGGACTGACGGCCGACCTCGCCGGGTGCGGACTGGATGTGTGGATCGTCGAGATGCCGTCCGAGTTCGCGCCGTGCATGGCCGCGCTGGTGCGCGATCCGGTACGGGGGCTGTACGCGGCGGGGTTCGCCTGCCGGTACGACCCGGCCGACGCGGCCCGCAAGGCGGTACTCGAAGCCGTGCACACCTGGGTGTTCACCCAGGGGCTCACCGACCCCGACGGCTGGGTCTTCAAGGCGATCGACGCGGGCATGCTGGCCCGGGGCCTCTACCTCGACCACCGGGGCGACCGGCGCTATCTGGACGACTGCGGCACGGACTTCGCGGCCGTGCGTGACCTGGGCGCCCATGTCCAGGTGTGGCTGGACAAGCGGGTCGCCCCGCTCGCCCGGCGTTTCACCGAACCGGCGCTGGGTGTGGTCGGCGTCGCCGCGGTCGCTTCCGGCAGCCGTGAGCTGCTGGACGCGGCTCTCGCGGACGGCGGCCACCGTGTGCTGACCTTCGACCTGACGACCGAGGACGTCGCCGAGACCCCGCTGCGGGTTGCCCGCGTTCTGGTCTCCGATCTGATACCGAACGCGCCCGCCGCTTTCGCCTACCTGGGCAGCCCACGGTTCGGGGACGTGGCGCTGGCACGCGGGTGGCGTGGTGAAGTCCCGGTCTTGCCAGGGGACTTCACGCTCACGCCGCCACCGCACATGTGAGCGGCGCGATGACCGAGGACGACGACGTGTCGCTGCGGTCGGCGCTCACCCGCGCGCGGTCCACCGAAGAGCCGGGCCCGGACACGTCCGCGGGGCCTGCCGTGACGCGTCTGGGCGACGGCGGTCCGGTGGTGGCGCTGGGTGCGGGGGCGGGCCAGAACCAGGGGCAGGGCGAGGGGCTTGATCTGGATCTGGATCTGGATCAGATTCTGACCCGGTCGTTGGCCGCCGCGCACGCTGACGGGCGCCTCCGCCCGGCGCCCTCCGCTGGCGCCCTGCACCCGGTGAACGCGCATGTGCTGGCCGGGCCCGGATGCTCCGTACCGGCAGGGCGATACGCGTACGACCCCGTCCGGCACCGGCTCTACGGACGTGGGCACGCGCCTGCCGGTGTGGCCGACGGCGCGGTGATCGTGCTGACCGTCACCGTGCGGCGCACCGCGTCCCATTACGCCCATCGTGCCTGGCCGATGGCGCTGCTGGACGCCGGTCACGCGGTGGCGGCGCTGGCCGTCGCCGGGGCGCGGCGGTTCACCCTCGACGCCGACGCGGCGCTGCTCGCCGCCGCGGCGGGGCTGCCCGTGCCGGGTTCGCGGGAGGAGCGATGGCCGGACGCGATCCCCGAGCACCCTTTCGCAGCCGTGCATTTCATGCCGCCCGGCGGGGTGCGTACGTCCGATGAGGCCGATGACGCGCTGCTGCGCGCCTGGGCGGGCGATGCTGACGCCGTCGGCTTGCGGGGTGCCGGTTCGCGCCGTACGTATCCGACCGAGCCGCGCCGTGCGTACGAGGTGGGTGCGGCCGAGCGGGTCCTGGAGCTGCTCGGAGCAGCGCCCCGGGCAGGCGGCGGTACCTGGGTCCGGCCTTCCGCCCCGTTGCCACCGGTCGACGCCGCACTCCGTCGCCGTAGCGTCCAGCCGCCGCTGCCCGGCGTGCCCGACCCCGACGAGCTGGCAGCCGTGATGGCGGCAGCGGCCGGGCAGCGCGGCACGCGGTGGTGTCTGGCCGTCGGCGGGCCTCGCGCCGGACTACTCGAACTCGCCAGCGAAAGCCTGGAGTTGGTGACACTGGCTCGCGGCGACGCCCGTCCCACCCTCGCCGTGTGGGCGGCCCGCCAGGGCTGGCTGGCCGACTCCGGAGCCGTGCTGCTGGCGTATGGCTGCCCCGGCGGCGCCTCCGCCGTGCGGGTGCGCCAAGAGCACCTCGCGGCCGGGGTCGGCGTCGGGCTCGCCCAGGTCACCGCGACCGCGCTGGGTCTGCGCTCGCGCCCCGTCGGGTCCTGGCAGGGCGCCGACCTCGGCGCCGCGCTCGGCGGACCCACCGACCAGGACTGGATCATCCACGGACTCGCCCTCGGAAGGGGCCGCACCCCATGATGCTGCACCGGGAACTGCTCACCGCGGCCCGCACCGTACGCGGCCCGCTCACCGCCGCCACCGCGCTGCTCGGCGCCGTCGCCGCGACCCACCTCGCGCAGGCCGTACTGCTGGCCCTCGCCCTGGCCGCACTCGCCCGGGGCGCCACCGGTGAACTGCCCGCGCTGCTCGGCGCGGTGCTGGCCGTGGTCGCGACGCGGTTCTGGCTCGGGCGCCGCCAGCGCAGAGTGGCGGTGGGGGCCGGGGCGCTGGCCCGGGTACGGCTGCGGGACGCTCTGCTGGAGCGGCTCGGACAGCTGGGGCCCGCGCATCTGACGACCGCCAGGGCGGGCGCCGTACGGGCCACGCTGGTGGACGGCGTGGAGGGCGTCGACGCGTATCTCTCCCGCTACCTCCCGCAGTTGGCCATCACCTGCCTGGTGCCGCCGCTGCTGCTTGTACCCCTCGGCGTCCTCCAGCCGTACGTACTCCTCGCGCTGGTCCCCGCGTTGGCGCTGGCGCTGCTGGCGCCGCGCTGGTGGGACCGGCTGCTGGCCCGCCGAGGCAAGGAGCACTGGGACTCCTACGAAGGGCTCGCCGCCGACTACCTGGAGGCGCTGCAAGGCATGCCATCGCTGCGCGCGGCGGGCGCGGTGGGCCGTACCAGGGAGTCGCTGGAGCGGCGCTCGGCGGCGCTGCACCGTGCCACGGTCGCCAAGCTGCGGGTGTCGCTGGTCGACACCGGACTGACCGACCTCGCCGTACAGGGCGGCACCGTGGCGGCGGCGCTGCTGGCGGCGGTCGCGGCCGGGGGCGGGCACGCGGCGCCCGTCAGTACGTACCTGCTGCTGATGCTCGCCTCCGAGTGCTTCCGCCCGATCCGTGACCTGTCGCGCGAGTGGCACGCCGGATACCTCGGTGTCTCGGCGGCCGACGGCATCGCGGCCCTGCGCACCGCGCGGCCCGACATCGCGGACAGCGGGCGGCGTCCGGCCGACTGGAAGGCACCGCCCGAACTCCGCTTCGACGACGTGCGGTTCACCTATCCGGACGCCGCGCGGCCCGCCCTGGACGGCGTCAGCTTCACCGCCGAAGGCGGCCGTACGACCGCGATCGTCGGCCCGTCGGGCGCCGGGAAGTCCACCCTGCTCGCCCTGCTGCTGCGCGGGCGGGAGTCGCAGCGGGGTGAGGTGACGGTCGACGGGGAGCCGGTCGCCTCGTACGGGCTCGACGCGCTGCGCCGCCACATCGCCGTCGTCTCCCAGGAGACCTACCTCTTCCACGACACCATCGCCGCGAACCTGCGGCTGGCCCGCCCCGGCGCGAGCGACGACGAGCTGACGGCGGCGGCCCGCGCGGCAGGCGTACACGACGAGATCGCCGCCTTCCCGGACGGCTACGGCACCGTGCTCGGCGAACGCGGCGCCACCCTCTCCGGAGGGCAGCGTCAACGCCTCGCCCTGGCCCGTGCGTTGCTCGCCGACGCGCCGGTCCTCGTCCTGGACGAGGCGACCAGCGCGGTCGACGAACGCCGCGAGGCCCGCATCGGCCGTGAACTGCTCCGAGCCGCCTCGGGACGCACCTGCATCGTCGTGGCCCATCGTCTGGAGTCCGTACGGCACGCCGACCGCATCGTCGTCCTGAACGGCGGCCGCGTCGACGCCATCGGCGACCACACCAGCCTGCTCTCGGACGAGGGACTGTACGCCCGGCTGGTACGCGCCGGGCACGAGGCGAACGAAGGAGACCGAGCCGCGTGAACGGACCAAGCGACAACGACACCGAGGCCGAGGCGGGCCGGGAGCCCGAGGCGGGGGCGCTACGGGGGCTGTTGCCCGCCTTGTCGCGGCATCGGGTGATGGTGGTGCGGACCTGTGTCGCGGCGTTTGTCGATCAGGCGGCACTTGTCGCGCTGGTGACCCTGCTCGCGCATACCGTGGGTGCGGCGGTGGTGGATCAGGTCGTGCCGTCGGCGGCCACCGTCGCCGTGCTGGCGCTGCTGGTGCTGGTGCGCGCGGTGGCGACCTGGCGTGAGATGGACCTCTCGCATGACCTGGCCTACCGGGTCCTGGCCGAGCTGCGGGTACGGGTCTTCGACGGGCTCGCGCGCAGCGCCCCGGCCAGGATCGGCGGGCTGCGCAGCGGCGACCTGGCGGCGACCGCGCTGGCGGATGTCGAGGCGCTGGAGTTCTTCTACGCCCACACCACCGCCCAACTCCTCGCCAGCGGAGCTGTGTTCGGGGCGGGCGGAGTCGTTCTCGCCGGAGCCGAACCCTGGCTGCTGGCCGCCGTCCTGCCCGCCGCGCTGCTCCTCGCCCTCGCCCCGCTGATCGGGGCACGGGAGCGCGCCCGGCGCGGAGCCAGGACCCGCGCCGCGGCGGCGAAGCTGTCGGCGGACGCCGTGGAGGCGGTGGACGGGCTACGGGAGCTGCTCGCCTTCGGCGCCCTGGACCAGCGGCGCACGGAACTCGCCGAACAGGGAGAGGAACTGGGCAGGGCCCAGCGCGCCGAGCAGGAGTGGGAGGCGACGGCAGCCGCCGCGCGGGACGTCGTCGTGGTCGCGGCCGTACTCGGGGTCGTCGCGGTCGTCGCGCACGCCGTGGCGGGCGGGCGGCTGGACGGCGCCT
>NZ_WHOM01000035.1 GCF_009739465.1 Streptomyces apocyni | reverse complement strand
CGTCGATGCCCTCCTGGCACAGAACCCGGGTCAGCGCGGCCCCGAAGGAGCCGGTGCACTCGACACCGGCCCGGCGCAGAACACCGAACGACCTTGCCCAGGTGAGTAGTTGGCGATAGCCGATGGCGGTTGCCGGGAACTCCTGCTGGGCGAGCGAGGCGCCCAGGGTCGTGATGACGGCGGCAACATGGACGTCCTTGTGGGTGTCCACCCCCAGGATCACGTCCTCGGCCTCCTCGGCCGGGGCGGGGACCCGCTGGGCGGGCAGCGTGGACTGGGGCATGCCGGTGACGGTCACGAGGCTCCTTGGACTGGGTCTGGTGGCTGACACCGGTCCGGTGGGCGGTCAGAACTGTGACGGTGCTTTGTGCAGCAAAGCCCCTATCGGGACACGTTCACCGGGTCGGCGGCAGTACGCACCGCAGGGGGCCAGGGCCGACAGTTCCACTCCAAGGCAGCTGCGGCCAGTTGTCACACGGGTCAGGCTCCGGCCCCCCTGCGGCACACCACGATCCTCACAGTTGTCGCACACGCACCGGACGGACAGACTTCGGGCATGGCCTTGAAGAGGAGCCTGGTCCCGCAGTCCGTGTACCGACGTCAGCTCGCCGCACGACTGAAGGAACTGCGTGACGTCGCGGGTCTCACCCTCACCGAGGTCGCCGAGCGGATCGAGGTCAACCAGGGGTCGCTGAGCCGGATCGAGACCGGCGCCCGCGGCACCTCGCCGGTCCTCGTCCGCGCGCTGCTCGACTGCTATGGCGTCGAGGGCTCGGCCGAGCGGGCCGACGTACTCGATCTCGTACGAGCTGACAAAGAGCAGCAGAAGCCGTGGTGGCGCAAGTACTCCACCGTCCTGACCGCGACGCGGTACGACGGTTACCTTGCCTTGGAGGCCGGGGCCGTGTCCCTCGCCAACTACCAGCCGATGCTCGTTCCCGGCCTGCTCCAGACCGAGGACTACGCGCGCGCCGTCATCTCCCAGATGCGGATGGAACTCACGCCGCCGCAGGTGGAGGACCTGGTCAAGGTCCGTATGGAGCGGCAGCGCAGCCGACTGGACAGTGAGAAGCCCGCCAAGGTGTGGGCGATCATCGATGAGGCGGTGCTGCGCCGCACGGTCGGCTCGTCGGACGTCATGTGCGAGCAGCTGCGCCAGCTGATGGAAGTCAGCGAGAAGCCGAACGTCACGGTGCAGCTTCTGCCGTTCGTGCTCGGCGCACACCCAGGGCTGTACGGTCCGTTCGTCATCCTGACTTTCTCCGAACCTACCCCGAACCTGGTGTGGTTGGAGAACCCCAAGAACTCCGTGTACCTCGAGGCCGCCGACGACGTCGGTAACTACACAGAGATCTTCGACCAGTTGCGGGCCCGCGCCCTCGGCCCGTCCGAGACCCGTACCCGTATCGCACGCATCAGCGAGGAGCTCGAGAAGTGAGCCAATCCTGTACGCCCGCCCCGCACGACTTCCTCTCGGAGGCGCGCTGGCGGAAGAGCTCCTACAGCGGGGGCGCGAACGACTGCGTGGAGATCGCGGAGCTCGGAACGCGGTATGTGGTGGTGCGCGACTCGAAGGAGCCGGGGATGCGGCCGCTGGTATTCGAGCGGGCTGCGGTGTGTGCGTTGGTTACGGCGGTCTGAAGCGGTTGAGGCGCACCCCTTCCTATCGTCCAGGAAGGACGAGGCCCCAGGGTCATCACCCAGCGGTTCGGTGACCTGGTCGTGGTCTCCGGCGCGGGGCACCGTCACGTCGCGAGCGGCAGCCGCTTGTCCAGCCGCCTTTCCAGCCGCTTCTCCAGCAGCGTCACCCCGTAGGTGCCGCCTCCGGCGCCTTGCTTGGCCGGCTGCTCGCCGACCACGGAGTATCCGGCCGCCTCGTAGTACGCCCGCAGGCGCGGGTTCGTCGTGAGGCAGTCCAGGCGGGCCCAAGACCGCCCCATCGAGGCGATCCGACGCTCGGCGGCGTCGAGCAGTGCCCGCCCGGTCCCGGCCGGGGCCCCGCGCCCGGTCATCAGCCGGTGCACATAGCCCGCCACGGGCGGCTGTTCACCCCACGCCGGAACGTCCTCCCACCACAGCTCCCAGGCACCAACGGCCGCTCCCTCAGCCTCGCCGAGCCAGACCTCGCCCTCCTGTATCCAGCGCCGGAAGTGGTCCTCGTCCCTCTCGCCCGGCTTCCACTGGTCGATGCCGTGCTCGATCATCCAGCGTGCGGCGTCGTCGTACAGCCCGACGAGCGTGGCGAGATCGGCGGCGCAGTCCCTCGCGGGACGGCAGGAAACGTTCATGCCGGTCCGCCTAGGGGGCAAGGGCGATGAGGCGGGCCACCAGTTCGCTGAACGGGCCGTCCACCGGTTCCGTCGCCAGCACCCCGCGCAGGATGTCCGCCATCTCCTCGTCGTACGCGGCGCTCACCGCGAGCAGTGCCGCGAAGTCGTGCACCAGCTGCACCTCCAGCTCGCGGCGCGGTATCCGGCGCCCCTCCAGCCAGATCAGGGCCGTCGACTCGGCGAGCGAGACCCAGGACCGTACGACCAGCTCCAGGCGCGCCGGAGGGCGGGCGATGCCGAGGTGGGTGAGGATCTGTTCGTACGCGGCCTGGCGGACCGAGTCGATCAGGGCGTTGGTGGCGGAGGAGCCGACGGCGGGGCCGCCCCGCATCAGGGCCGAGAAGCCGGGGCCGTGCTCGTCGACGAAGTCGAGGTAGCGGCCCGTCACGCGCAGCAGGCGGGCGCCCAGGGGGCCTTCGCGCGGTTCCACGAACCGGCCCGCGAGATCCTCGGCGGCGCGGCGCAGCGCCGCCTCGTACAGGCTCATCTTGCCGGGGAAGTAGTGGTAGACGAGGGGGCGGGAGATGCCCGCGGCCGCCGCGATCTCGTCGATGGAGACCTCGTCGGGGGAGCGGTGGCTGAACAGATCGAGCGCCACGGCGATCAGCTGTTGCCGCCGCTCCTCGACACCCATCCTGCGGCGCACCCCGGTTGTCATACGAACACTTTAATACTGGCGCAGAGCACTTGTTCCGTTGCTGTCGTATTCCTGGTCCACGGTCGCGGCGATGGTTGGCTGCACGACTGTGTGGGAGGGAGCCAATTGGGCCCCCGAGATCTCGGGGCATAGGTTGACGGCATGGTCGAGGGGGCGAACTCCGCGGCGCAGACCATGCCGCAGGAGCAGCAGAGAAGGGGTCGGCATGCCGCCCGCCGGAAGAAGGACAAGGGCGGGCTGGCTCGTTCGTCCCTACTGATGGCTATTGGCACCGTGGTGTCACGAGCGACGGGACTGATCCGCCAAGTGCTGCAGGCCGCAGCGCTCGGCACAGGTTTGCTGGCCAGTACGTACAACACGGCGAACACCGTGCCGACGAGCCTGTACACGCTGCTGATCGGTGGCGCGCTCAACGCCGTGCTGGTGCCGCAACTGGTCCGAGCTAGGGCAACGCAGCCCGATGGCGGACGCGCTTACGAGCAGCGTCTGGTCACGCTCGTGGTCTGTGTACTGGGTGTGGGGACGGCGCTGGCGGTGTGGGCGGCGCCGCAGATCGTGGGCCTGTACATGCGGGACACCCCGGACAGTCACGAGGCGTTCGAGCTGACGGTGACGTTCGCGCGGTTCCTGTTGCCGCAGATCTTCTTCTATGGGCTCTTCAGTATCTATGGGCAGGTGTTGAACGCGCGCGAGAAGTTCGGGGCGATGATGTGGACCCCGGTGCTGAACAACGTGGTGCTGGTCGGCATGTTCGCCGCCTATCTGGGGCTGATGACGGTGCCCGACCGGGTGGAGGACATCACCACCGACCAGGTGCAGTTGCTGGGGGTCGGGACGACGGCAGGCATCGCCGTGCAGGCCTTGGCGCTGATCCCGTTCGCGCGGTCGGCTGGTTTCCGTTTCCGCCCGCGGTTCGACTGGCGGGGCACTGGCCTGGGCAAGAGCGTCCATGCGGCGAAGTGGACGCTGCTGTTCGTCTTGGCCAACCAGGTCGCTCTGACGGTGGTCACGAACTACGCCAATGCCGCCGACCAGGAACTGCCGCAGGCCGGCGCGGGCTACTCGGCCTACACCTACGCGCAGACCATCTGGATGCTTCCGCAGTCGATCGTGACAGTGTCCCTGGTGACGGCATTGCTGCCGCGTATGAGCCGGGCCGTCGCTGAGGGGCGCATCCCGGATCTACGCGCGGACCTGTCCCGGGTGCTGCGGATCAGCGGCGTGGTCATTGTGCCGACCGCGTTCCTCTTCCTCGCTCTGGGGCCACAGCTCTCCTCGCTGCTGTTCGCCCACGGGGCGGCGGATGCCGCCTCGGCCCGCCCGCTGGGGTACATGCTGCAGGCGTTCGGACTCGGGCTGATCCCGTTCTCCGCCCAGTACCTGCTGTTGCGCGGCTTCTACGCTTTCGAGGACACCCGCACTCCGTTCTTCATGGCGGCCTGGATCGCGGGCGTGAACATCGCCCTGGCCACCGCCTGTCATTTGCTTCTGCCCGCCCGCTGGGCGGTCGTCGGCATGGCCGGCGCCTACACCCTCTCCTACGTGGCCGGTCTCGCACTCACCGCGCATCTGCTGCGTAGGAGGCTTGGGGGTCGCATCGACGGCGGCGGCCTGCGCCGCACCTACGTGAAACTGTTCTGCGCCGCGGGCCCGGCTGCTGGGCTGGGCTGGGCTGCAGCGCGTGCGTGTGCAGGCCTGGGAAGTGGAACGTGGCCCACGGCCGTCGCACTCGCTGCCGGGACGCTGGCGACAGCCGTGGGGTATCTCCTTCTCGCCCGGCTGATGAAGGTCAACGAATTGCGTTGCCTGCCCGGGATGCGCTGAGTCCAGGCAGACGATGCAAGGAGGCGTGCTTTATGGACGCAACCTCCCGTGCGCGTCTGGCGATGTAGTCAGTCCAATTGCGTTTGACGAAATTCGCCCAGTCCGTCGCGTTGTCGATGCTGGTCCCGGTAAGAACGGCAAGGATTGAGGCAGGAACGTCGGATGCCAGCGCGAGACGGGCGGTGTTGCGGCCCGCAAGGCCGCCCGGTCCGAGCCTCCTGAGCTTCAGGTAGATGTACTGCGACTGGATGGGGCGGGCTGGGTTCAACCCGGCGAACAACCACGAATTGTGCTGGCAGCACGGTTGGATTCCCAGGCGTCCTCGGCGTGATGGAGCTGCTGCCGGACCAGGTGAGCCAGCCGTGGAGGCAGTTTCAGGAAGCCTCTTGCGGATCGAGTCGACCCTGCCGTCGGCAGCGTCGAAGAGCTGCTTCGTCGTAGGTCAGCGGCCGTCGCCCTGGACCACCCTCGTACTCGCTGCTGTGAGTGATGGTGCTCCACTCGTGAAGAATCTACGCGGGCTGCTGTCTGAAGGAGTCGTAGCAGACCTTGGGCCAGTCGTAGCGCTCGTCAGTGATGTAGTCGCAGAACATCCGTATGGCGTTCTGGTAGTTGCGGGCTTCTGACACCGCGAACGTCGCCCGTCGTCCTCGCAAGTGATCAAGGAAGGCTTCAACCTCACCCGGTTGCCATTGCCAGGGGTAGAGGTTGGAGAACTCCGCGAACCGCTTCAGCAGCGCCAGGCGCGGCTTGACCGTGGCATCAAGTTTAAGAACCGCGATCGCTGCTGCCTCGCCCACCCTTCCAGCACCGCGTCGAACACGGCCGACTCGGGGTCGAGATGGACCACCCCCTGAGCCAGGACCAGATGTGCGGCACCCGGCATTCCCGGCGCATCACTCACGTTGCTGATGATGCAGCATCGTTGAATCTGCCTGACGGGCAGGTCAGACTCGACCCGCTACCCGATCAGCGTCGGGCAGCGTGCCATTCGACTTGGTAGCAGGCACTTCATCACCGACGTTCTATGTCGCGTCGGATGCGATACCGCCCGTTTTGGCCGGGGGGCGATCAGTACGTCACAGATCGAGCACCAATCCCTCGTCGCCGCCGCGTGATACGCAGATCAGCATCGAGTGCGCGCGCTCGGAGTCCGTCAGCAGCTCGTCGCGGTGGTCGATCTCGCCGCCCAGGACCCGTTGTTGGCAGGTTCCGCAGAAGCCCTGCTGGCAGGAGTACGGGGTGTCGGGCAGCTCCCGGCGTACGGCGGTGAGCACCGACTCGTCCGGCCCGACGGTGACCGTCCGCCCGCTGCGCCGCAGTTCGACCTCGAACGGCCCGCCGCTGTGGCCCGCCATGGCCGTTGCCGGAGGCGCGAAGCGCTCCAAGTGCAGGGTGCAGCCGGGCGGGAGCGCGGCGGACACCGCGTTCATCAAGCCCTCGGGGCCACAGCAGTACACCGCAGCAGCCTGCTCGGCCGTGGAGAAGAGCGCGCCCAGGTCCGGCAGCCCCGCCTCGTCCTGCGGGACCACCGTTACCCGGCCCGTCCCCGCGCCCAGCTTCTCGATCTCCTCCAGCTCTTCAAGGAACGGCATCGAGGCCCGGTCGCGCCCTCCGTACAGCAGCCGCCATTCGGCCCCCGACGCCTGGGCGGCGCGCACCATCGGCAGGATCGGGGTGATCCCGATGCCGCCCGCGATGAAGACGTACGCGTGCGACGACTCCAGCGGGAAGCGGTTGCGGGGGCCGCGTACCTCGATCTCGGTGCCCTCGCGCAGCTCCTCGTGTACCTCCCGGGAGCCGCCCCGGCCGCCCGCGTCCTCGGGGATCAGGCGGGTCGCCACGGTGTACGAGGTGGGGTCGGCCGGGTCGCCGCACAGGGAGTACTGGCGGACCAGGCCGGACGGCAGCACCAGGTCCAGGTGGGCGCCGGGCTCCCAGGCGGGCAGCTCCCGCCCCTCTAGGCGCAGTTGGACGACTCCGTCGGCAATGGTCTCCCTGCCGATGATCCGCATCCGCCGCGTCCGGGCGCGGGGGCGGCCGGATACCGGCCGCTCCAGGGCGGGCATCGGCCATAGCGGGGAGCGGGCGATCCGGCGTCGCATCGCCCGCCTGGCGAGCAGCGCGGCGCCGACTCCGGCGGCGGCGATGAGCGTACGGGTGCGGGTGCGGTGCGTGCGCGGCATCTCAGGCAGCCCCCTTCGCGCGTACCTCAGGCGCCTGCTCGCGGGCCTCGGCGGCGAGCGCGGCGGGCGACGCGGCGAGGTACGCCAGCGCCTGCCGGGTCGAGCCCTCCTGGGAGGGGTGGTAAGCGCGGCTCAGATAGCGGGGGATGGACCGCGCCATCGCCCCCGTCGTCGGCAACACGCCCTCCCGGCCCTTGGCGAGGAACTCCCGCACGCTTGCCTTGCCGCTGCCGCCCACCAGCGTCGGGTCGTTCGCCATGAAGAACCGCACCCCGCGCTGCCACAGGAAGACCAGCGCCCCGAACGCCGCGGCCCAGGTCCTGACCCGCCGCCGATAGCCACCGTCGACGTGCAGGAACAGGTCGAAGGCGACCGAGCGGTGCTCGACCTCCTCGGCACCGTGCCAGCGCAGCAGATCCAGCATCGTCGGGTCGGCGCCACGCCGGTCCAGCGCGTCGGCGTTGAGCACCCAGTTACCCAGGAACGCCGTGTAGTGCTCGATCGCCGCGATTGTCGCGACCCGCTCCATCAGCCACCACTCGCGGGCCTTGCCGGGCGGCAGCGTCCGGTCCCCGAGTAGCTTCTCGAAGAGCCAGTCGACCTGCGCGGTGTACGGCGTGGGGTCCAGGCCTTGTTCCCTGAGGTGCGGCAGTACCTCGTCGTGGGCCTGTGAGTGCATCGCCTCCTGCCCGATGAACCCGATCACGTCCGCGCGCAGCCGCTCGTCCTTGATGTACGGCAGCACCTGTTTGTAGACGTGCACGAACCAGCGTTCGCCCGCGGGCAGCAGGAGATGGAGCACGTTGATGGTGTGCGTGGTGAACGGGTCGCCAGGTATCCAGTGGAGCGGCGTCTCCTCCCACGCGAACGACACCTTCCGCGCCTTGAGTGGAGCCTGAGCCTGCTTATTAGACATAGCGTCAATGTACTGACGGGTACTCCCGTGGCAACACCCTTGCGCGCGGGGTTTCTCACCCGGTCGCGGTCATCCAGCCCCGGAATCCCCGCTCGGACACCAGGGGGTAACTGGCCGCCCCGTAGCTACCTGGAGGGTCACGGGAGCAGTTGGCGTACGAGGGTGTCTGCCGCCCAGCGTTCCCAGCGGGCCGGGGTCCAGCCGCGGGTGTTGACCAGCAGGCCGTAGGTCTCAGGGCCGAGGACGGTCAGCGCGATGTCCGCGGCCGACGCCGCGTCGTGCCCGTCCCGCAGCCTGCCGCCGGCCTTGGCCACCAGCGCCTGTGCGAAGCGCAGTTGCACGGTGTGGCGCTGCTCCTGGTTGGTCCGCCAGAGCGCGGCGAGTTCCGGGTCCGCGGCGGCCGCACCCTGTACGACCTCCAGGACCGGCGCGGCACGCCGCAGGATGACCCGGGCGCCTGTGGCCTGGCGGGCGAGCTGGGCGGCGGGGTCCGGCTCGTCGATGACCTCGCGGGCCCAGGGGCGGTCGAGTGTCGCGACCGGGTCCGAGTCACCGGAGATCACCGTGTCCAGCAGTTCCTTGAGCAGCGCGCGCTTGTTGCCGAACGTGAAGTACACGGTCTGCACACCGACTTCGGCGGCGCGGGCGATGTCCTCGACGGTCGTTGCGGCCCAGCCGCGCTCGACGAAGAGCCGGGCCGCGGCATCGATCATGCGCTGCCGGGTGTGACGGGCTTTCTCCGCGCGGGTCAGGGCCACGGACTTCTCCAGGGGTTCTCACGAAACTTTGACTGTAGTGACACTACAGTGCTATTTCATTGGAGTATGACTACAGCGAAACCTGGCGGCCGGGACGGGCGAGTACTGGTTGTCGGCGGCTACGGAGCCGTGGGCACGACCGTGACGTCCACGCTCGCCCGATGGCTGCCCAACCGCGTCCTGCCCGCCGGGCGCAGCGCGGCCCGGGCCCGCCAGGACGGGGGCGTACGCGTCGACGTGGCCGACCCGGACGGCTTCCGGCAGGTGCTGGACCGGCTGGGGGACGTGGCCGCGGTGGTGTTGTGCGTCGAGCCACCGGACACGGGCATCGCACGTGCGTGCCTGGAGCGCGGTATCCATCTGGTCGACATCGGCGCCACCCGGCGGCTGCTCGACGGCGTGGCGGAGCTGCACGATGTGGCGGCCGCCTCGCGAGCCACGGCGGTGCTCAGCGTCGGCGTCGCACCGGGCCTGACGAACCTGCTCGCACGCCGTGCGCACGACGCCGTCGGCGGCGCGGAGCGCCTGGACCTCACCGTGCTCCTCGGCTCCGGCGAACGGCACGGCGGCGACGCGGTGCGCTGGACCGTCGAGGGGCTCGCCGAGCCCGTCACCGCTCGCCCACGGCGGACCGCCCTGCCCGGATACGGCAGCAGGACCGCCCACCCGTTCCCGTTCTCCGACCAGCACACCCTGCGCCATACGCTCGGCGTCCCCGAGGCGACCACCCGGCTGTGCCTGGACTCCCGGCCGCTGACCGGAGCGCTCTTCGCCCTGCGGCGCGCCGGACTGCTCCGGGCCGTCCGCCGGCCGGGCGCACGACGGATGCTGATCGAGGCCTTGCGCCGGGTGCACATCGGCGGCGACGGCTTCGCGGTGCGGGCCGACGCCTGGCGCGGCGACCAGCACGCGGCGTACGCACTCACCGGCCACGCCCAGAGCCGCGTCACCGGACTGGCGGCGGCGTACGTCACCCGGGAGCTGCTCACCGGCACCCCACCACCCGGGGTGCACCACATCGAGCAGCTCCCGGTGCTGGCCGGGCTCCCGGAGGCGCTGGCCGAGCACGGTGTCACGCTCCACTGGCTCGGCGACGGGGGTGAGGAGTGAGCAGCGCGACCGGCGGCGCCTGGCGAGGTGGTGACTACGCTGCCGCGGGTGACGCCTGGGCCCATGCCGCAAACGAGGTGGCCGCACTGTCCCTGGCCGAGCTGGGGCATGTGCCGGGCCGCACCGCGGACACCCCCGCGCCGCGCGTGCTCGACGTGGGCACCGGCACCGGACCCGCCGCACTGGCCGCCGCCGCGGCGGGCGCCAGGGTGGTCGGCCTGGACCGGGAGCCGGACCTCCTGCGGATCGCCGCGCGGCGTGCACACCCCACGCACCGGGCGCGGCACGCCGGACACGCGGCGGTGTGGTTCGTCGCGGGGGACGCGCTGGCCCTCCCGTTCCCGGCGGATTCCTTCGACGCCGTCCTGTCGACCTTCGGCGTGATGTTCGCGCCCAGCCCGGACCGGGCCGCCGCCGAACTGGCCCGGGTCTGCCGCCCCGGAGGACTGCTCGCCATCGCCTCCTGGACCCCGGACGGGGTACTGGGCCGCATCGCCCCGACGGTCACCCGGCACCTCGACCACCCGCCGCCCGGGCCATCCCCGACACGCTGGGGAGACCCCGAACACGTACACGCATGGTTCACGCCGCTCCCGGTGGCCCTGCGTACCCGCGTCGCCCACGTCCGCATCACCTACCCGTCCGTCGCCCACGCCGTCGCCGTCTTCGAGAACAAGCCCGGCCCCCTGCGCGCACACCGCGCTGCCCTGGCGGCCACGGGACGCTGGGAACAGGCCCGCGCCGACCTGGCCGCGCTGTTCGAGACCCACAACCAGACCTCGGACGGCACACTCGTCCTGGATGCCCCCTATCTGCTCGCCCTCGGCCGGATGAGGATCTGACCGGCCTGGAGCGGCCCTTGAACCCCCGCCTGCACCCCACTCCTGCCGCATTTCAGCCGCCTGCCGTCGGCCCCACGGGCGTTCACCCGATCAGCTCAACGAGGGCACCAAGCGCTGGGCAACGGCGCGTGCGGATTCCCAGGAACTACGGGTGGGTTACTTGCTCCCCGGTGTCTGGGCTAGGTCGTGTCCGCAAAGTCCCGTCGTCGCCCGGACGCCGCCGGGCAGGCGGGACTTTGCGGACACGACCTACGACTTCGGGGTCCATCCCGTCGTCCGCCGAACCAGGCACGCCGGAAGGGGCTCCGCTGGCAAGGGCTAGCGCCGGAAAGGGCTAGCGCAGGCCCGACACCTCGGTGCCGTCCGCGAGGCGGCCCTCCAGTTCCGCCTGGGCGCCCTGCTTGGCGGGGGTCGCGAGGACGTTGCCCTGGGCGGTGCCCTTGACCCCGCCCGTAGCCGTCACCGAGACGACGTCCTTGCTGCCCGCCGCCAGCACGTACCAGCTACCGCCCGACGACTTCCACAGCACCCCGGCGAGCACCCGCGCCGACCGCGCCCCGCACGCCGGTGAGTCCTCGGCCTTCGCCGCGATCGCGCCCGACTCGCTGCCCGGCGGGTGGAACTGGGCGAGTGTCCTGCTGCCCGTGCCGCGCCAGGTGTCGGCTCTGGTACACATCCAGGTCGCCGTGCCGTTCGCCTCGGGCAGCTGCTGGTACGAGTACGGCCAGGAGTTCACCGTACGGACGCCACCCGCGCCCACGGCGGACAGCAGGCAGGCGGTGCCGGACCAGCTGGCGCGCGCCTTGGCGGTGGAGACCTCGCGCGGGGATTCGGGTCGGCCCCAGGTGAGCTGGGCCGGGGTGAGCTCGCCGAGGTCGGCGTGCAGCCGGGTCGCGGTGGCGTCGCGCAGCTCCAGCGTGTTGACCGTACGGCACTCGCCCTCCCGTACGGGACTGGCCAGCGGGTCGGTCACGCCGTCGGCGTCGACGCTCAGCGCCTTGGGGCCCGCGTCCGGCTTGAGGAGGTCGCGCACGGCCGTACCGGTCACCCAAGGCGCCGTCAGATAGCGGACGTTGCCGTTCAGGCGGCTCACCACGATGGCGCCCGACGTCGCCGCGTCCGCGCCGTCGACCCGGGCGAAGTCCAGCGCGACCCCGCCCTCGCCCTCACGCGGCTCCGCGTACCGGACGACGCGCAGCCCGTCGTACAGCAGCACCACCCGCGCCTGCCCGACTTCGCCCGCGTACAGCAGTTGCGCGGGGCCCGGGGGAGCCCCGGACGGGGTGCCGGGCGTCGCCGAGACCTGGACCGACTCGCCGGGCCGCGCCCAGACGGCCAGCGCCCGGCGCAGCAACTCCTCGTCGTCGGTGAGCGAACCACGCGCGGGCCACACGGAGAAGTCCGTACGGGCCGCGGTCTTCCACGCCGTGGCCGGTACGGTCGTCAACCGGCCCGGGTCGAGGGCCGCCTCGCCCGCCGGGTTCTTCGCGTACGGGGGTGCCGCGGCGCCGTCCGGACCCCAGCCGTCACCGGGCAGCCCGAGCAGCGCCCCGCAGACCACGACCGCGGCGATCCCGGCCAGCGCGGCCCTGCCATGCTGGCGGCGGCGCATCAGATCGGTGGGCCGGGCCTGGAGGGAGCACGGGTCGAACTCCGGGGAACGCAGCAGGGCCGGGGGCGACTCGATGTCGTCCGCCTCCTCGAGCGCCGCGTCCGGGTCGTCGACCCCGGCCGCGTCCAGCAGCCGCCGTACCTCCGCGTCCGGCAGCCGCTCCAGGCCGCGCAGCACGAACGCGGCGCGCGCAGGGGCGCTCAGCGTGGACAGCGCCTGGTCCAGGGCCAGTTCATCGGCGCCGCCCGAGCGCGGGAAGAGCCTGAGACCCCACACCTGGGGGAGCAGCGGCGGCAGTTGCGCGCGCCGAGGCCAGGCGAACCGCCACAGCGGCAGCCCGGCCCGCAGCGCGCCGCGCAGCACCCGCAGCCGCACATACGCGTAGCCGGGGTCGCCACCGGGCCCCTGGGGGCCGCCGCCCTGCCCGGGGACGGCCGCCTCCTCGCCCGCGCCCGCGGCGCGGCCCCTGGGCAGCGCGCGCTGGGTGAGGGCGTGCGCGGTCAGCACGCGGCGGTTGCGGCCGAGCGACGGGGGCAGGACCAGGTAGCCCAGCCGCACCAGTCGCGGATAGTGCTCGACGAGTGCGGCCTCGGCCTGCTCCACATCGACGGGGGCACCGGGTTGGGGGGCGGGGCGCGTGGCGACATCCGGAGAACTCACGTTCAGCAGAACGAGCGAATCGCGAGTTGGTCACCCGGCACGGACCGACACGGGCCCCCTTACCCAGGGCCCCAGGCGCTCACCCGATCCGCCACCCGCTGAACTCCACCGTGCCCCGCCCCCCGCGCCCGCCGTGCGTCGCCGACATGAACAGCCCGGCATCCTGGACCTTCGCCGCACCCGGCACCACCACCGTCGCGACCGTCCGCCACGCGCCCTCGCCGTCGGCCGAGCACTCCGCGCGGTACGAGCCATCACCCGTACGGGTGAGCCGCAGCAGCACCGGCGCCGTGATCCCGGTGATCCGCCGAAACGTGTCCACTGTGCCGTCGCCGTTGGTGTCGTAGGAGAGCACCACGCCGTTGGCCGGGGTGACCGCGAGGTTCAGGAAGCCCGGAGAGCCGGGCGTGGACAGGGAGTCGCGGACGATGATCCCCGCGCGCGCCCAGGGCCCCGTCACCTCCTGGGAGTCCACCCGCACGGTGACGGCCACGCCGTCCCGTAGCGCCCCCTCGCGATACGCCGTCCCGAACTCCGTCGTCCCCTTCCACAGGTCGGCCCCCGAGCCGTTGATGGCGTACCGGTCTCCCAACTGCCCAAAGACCGCCCCACTGTTCGTATACGTCCGCCACCCCGCGTCCAGCGGACCCGCCACGTACAGGCTGCCGCGCGACTCGGCCGTGACCGGCTGCTCGCCCCGGGGCCCGTACCGCGTGCGCAGCGCGTACGGCACCGGTCGCAGCGGGTCGGTGAGCGGCTCGTCCGGTGCCGCCGCCCGCCAGACCGCCTCGCCCGTCCCCGCGGGCGGCACGGACGGCAGCGAGGTGTCGCCCTCCGGCTCCGGGTCGAGCCCGGAGGCGGTGAGGGTGAAGTCGACGCGGCCGGTCGCCCGCAGCCCGTTGACGTTGCGGAAGACGGCCCGCACGCGCGCCTGCCCACCGGGCGGGAACGCGGACGGTTCGGCGGTGACGGTGACCGTGCCCTGGTAGGGGGCGGCGGCCAGCACGTCACGCACCCGACGGGCGGTGCGGTACGCGTCACCGACCGGCCGCACCGGATAGACCGCGCGCTCCCGGGTCCACGGCTCCTCGACCGCGTACCAGTCGAACGCCGCGGGCTCCCGGCCTCGCGCGAGGGCGTCCTCCAGCTCATCCAAGTACGCCTGCCACTGCGGCAGATGGAAGTCGCCGATCAGGCCCTGCCAGTCGCGGTTGGCGTAGTTCGCCAGCCGCCCGCCGTCCGCGGTCACCCGGTCCGCCCAGGTCGTGACCAGCACCCGCGCCGTCCGCTCCAACGCGGCCTCCTCGGCGGCCGACGACGCCGACTGCCGCGCGTCCGCCAGCCACGGCCCGAGCAGGAACGCCTGGTGCGCGCCGGTCATGTCCTCGCTCAGCCGCATCAGCTTCAGCCAGAGCCGGGCCAGCGCCTTGAAGGTGTCCAGGTCCGCGCGCTCGTACGCCGCCTTGAGCTGGGGCAACAGCTGCCAGGACCGGTTGGCGATGGCCTGGCGGCCCAGATCCGTCACGTCGTAGCGGTACGCGTCCGAGTGACGCAGCGACGCCCGGACGCCGAGCAGCGAGGCGAAGGCCCGGTCGAAGTCGCCAGAGTCGAAGGCCGGGGAGTGCGTCGCGTAGTAGGTACCGGAGTTGGCTGACAGACTGGGCCGGGCGGCGAAGATCGAGTCATGCGGGCGGCCGTCGGTGCTGGTGATCTGGTACGCGGTGTCCCGCAGCGCCCCGAAGGCGGCGCGGGCCGCGTCGTCCCGCTCCCCGTACCGCAGATCGGCGTACGCCTCGAACCACTCTGTACGATCGACGGGCTCCCGCCGCCAGGCCAGTTCGCTGAACAGCTCCAGGGCGGCCGGGTCGCGCTCGGCCGCCTCCGGCATGTAGGCGGTGCCGACCAGGGCGGAGCCCGGCCGGTCCCGCCACTCGGTGAACCGCTCGGTCCACTGGTGTGTCCTGGCGCCGATCGTCGTACGCCCGCCGAAGTTGGGGATGGTGCCGAAGGCGTACGGCGCGCCGCCCCAGTCCCGCTCCCGGTCGGTGACTGTTGGCAGGTCGGACAGGCCGTCGACGACGAGCAGATGCTCCTTGTCGAGCGCGTCGAGCAGCTCACGGCGCGGGTTCGCCTGCCAGCCCAGGATCGCCCACACGGCGCCCGGGCGCGCGGTCCGCAGCGCCGCCTCCACGGCGCGGGCGGCCTCGGGCACCGGGACGTCGCCGGGTCTACCCCCCTCGTGCAGCAGATCCATCTTGAAGTGCTGTACGGGACCGAACAGTTCGGCCTGGTGACGGTAGAACGCGGCGGCTACCTGCCGGAAGGCCGCCGTGCGCGGGTCAAGCCAGTCGGGCCGCTTCAGGCCCGCCCAGGTGCCCTGCGGGATGGTACGGGCCCCGGGATTGCGCGCCGCGAAGCCGTCCGGGACGGTCCCGAAGTAGCCGGGCAGCACGGGACGCATCCCCAGCTCACGCATCCGGTCGGTGATCCGGCGGCCCAGTTCCGCCCGCTTGGCGATCAGTTCCGGGCTGAGCGGGCCGCCGTACTCGCTCATGTTCTGCAGCAGCCACCACGGCTGGTGCGAGGGGGCGGGCAGCCACGCTCTGGACTCGGCGTCGGAGTACCCGAAGTCCCGCAGCAGCCGGTGGTAGACGGCCTCCTGCCCGACCGTGACCAGCACCTCGTTGCAGCCGTGCAGGGCGAGTACGTCGATGAGCCGCTCCCAGCGCGGCCAGTCGGCGTACGGCGCGGTGTAGCCGTCGTGGGTGTCGTTGAAGGCGAACCGGTGCGGGACGGTCGCCGACCGCTCCAGCGGGGCGCCGGGCGCGGGCAGCCGTCCCGGAAGCCGTAGCTGGGAGCCCGACCAGGAGATATGCGCCCCGCACACGTACTTCAGGTACCAGTGGACGCCGGTCAGGGCGGCGGCGGGACCGGTGGCGGCGACCCTGATCCGGCCGGTGGACGCGGTGGACCCGGTGGACTCGGTGGACCCGGGTGCTCCGGTGACCCGGAACCGGTCCGGGCCGCCGCGCGCGAGGCGGCTGAGCGTGAACTGGTGGGCGTGGTGGGGGAGCAGCCGGGCCAGCGCCCGCCGCGCGGGCGCGGTGTCCCAGCCGCCCGAATCCGAGTCCGGGTCCGGGCCGGAGTCCGGGTCCGGGCCCAGGTCCGAGTCCGGGCCCAGGTCCGAGTCCGGGTTCCGGTCCTGGGCTGGTACCGCCGTGGCGGGGGAGTGCCCCGTGAGCGCGGCTCCGGCGCCGAGCGCTCCGGCGGCCCCCAGCAGCGTACGGCGCGGCAGATCCGGCATCAGTGCTCCTCCAGAGTGCGCGGGCGACGACAGGAGTGTGCGCAGCGCACGTTAACGACGGGCACCGGGCCGGACAACGAGACTCGCGCAACCTGGCGGTTTCCCCTCGCCAGGCGGGCTGAAAGGGCACGATGAGACGTATGCGCGGACAGCACACAGGAGTTCTCCTGGCAGCGGGCACAGCCATGCTGGCGGCCCTGCTCATCACCGGATGTACGACGGACGGCGACAGCGTTCCCGACACGGCTGAAGGCAGCCTGGAGGAGATCGCCGCCAAGGTCGACTGCGAACCTCGCGCGAGCCGCGACGCGGCCGAGCTCCGCCAGGCCAACTGCGAGACCGACGACGGCCGGTTCGTGCTGGCTACCTTCGCCACCGACCGCGGCCAGCGCGAGTGGCTCAACGAGGCCAACGACTACGGCGGTACGTACCTGGTCGGCCGGAAGTGGGTCGCGGTCGGCGAGAAGAAGGTGGTCACAGCGCTGCGCGGCCAGCTCGGCGGGACCGTGGAGGAGTCCTCTCACCACTCGGGGAGTAGTGGTGGTGGGGGGAGCGAGGACGGAGATCACTCCGGTCACCAGTCGAGCTGACCGCGCAGGTTCGGGTGTGGGGGGTGGTGGGGCCTGACCGGCCCGGACCGGTCAGGCCCGGACCTGTCAGGCCAGGCCAGGCCAGGTCAGGTCAGGTCAGGTCAGCGGCAGTTTCGGCCGTCGTTGATGCAGCTCACCATCCTGTTCATCAGACGCTTGTTGAAGACGTTGATGAAGTCTCCGTGGTCGGTGATGGGCTTGTGCAGCTGCTCGGGGAACGAGTCGACCGCGAAGTTCCGCTCCGCCGGGATGTCGTAGACGATCCGCTGCTGGAGCTGGGGGATGGCCCGGAAGCCGCGCGGGCAGGAGCCGTCCTCCTGGGCGAACGCCACATGGGTGCGGTGGTTGGCGCTGTCCGTGTTCTTGCCGTCCCAGCAGCTCTGGAAGTTGAAGGTACGGACGACGTCGCTGCCTTCGGGACACAGCGGGTACTTGTCCTTGAGCTGGCGGTCCTCGAAGCCGGTACAGCTCCAGGACGCGTTCGCGTTGGCGTCGCCGTTGGTGAACGCCTTGGCGTCGCCGGTGATGATGCGCAGGAAGCGCGGCATCGCGGTGACCCGGCTCTTCGGGTTGCCGACGAACTTCAGCTCGACCTCGGCGGGGCGCTGGATCTGGCCCACGTTCTGGTCGTTGCCGCCGCCGTCCTCGTTGGCGTCGCGTTCGTCGGCGCCGTTCTGGATGCGCAGGACCGGCCAGTAGTACGTGGAACGGTCACCCTGGTTCCGGCAGGTGGTGGCGCCCCTGGCCAGGTCGCGGTCGCTGGCGAAGGCGTCGTTGGCCTGGTTGCCGACGTAGTCGTGCATATGGTGGGCGCCGTTGCTCACGCCGGGGGCGACGATGATGTTGTCCGAGTTGAACTTGCCGTTCGCGTTCACCCCGCAGTCGGTCGAGAAGGTGCCCCTGGACGCGCCGCGGCGCTGGCGGGGCTCGCTCACGTTGGGCTGGACGGACTGGATCTCGACGAAGTCGTCGGCCGCGGGGCCGTTGCCCGCCTGGCCGCCGTTGCCACCCTGGCCCTGGCCCTGGTCGTTGTCGCCTTCGTTGTTCCCGTTTCCGTTTCCGTTGTTCCCGTTGTTCCCGTTGTCGTTGTTATCGCCGTTGTTCTGGTTGTCATCGGCGCGCAGGGTGCACCGTGCCAGGGCTTTCAGGCCCTCGGGGCGTTCGGCTGACCTGCCGATGGAGATGGCGATCCGGTCGATGGCCGCCGTACGCTTCGATGCCAGCGGCCCGAGGATGATGTTCTGCGCCGCGTTCGGGTCCTGCTCCAGCTGGCGTTTGGTCTCGGCGAACCTCTGGTACGCGTCGGTGATCTGCGTGTCAAGGTTGGCGAGTTCACGGTCCACCTCGGCCCGCGCGCTGTCCGGTACCTCCCGGAGCTCGTTGCCGACGTCAGGACAGTCGATGGTGGACAGCCGCTGTACGGTCTGCTGCTTAGTGTCGTTTCGCTCATCGCCACCTCGGCCGGACCAGCCCTCACCCGCCGAGGCGTAGACATTGGCCGCGACCAGACCGCCCGCACCGAGAATCAGCGCGGCAGCGGCCGCGATCGCCCGCCGGGCAGGCGTTGAGCGTCGTTTACGTGTTGCGTTTCCCATGGGACTCCTAGCTTCGGTGCCGGGGGACGTGTGGGGTGTCCGGCAGGGGAGAAGCGCTCCGTTCCATACGGGGATGATGGGGCGGGTGTTCAAAGCGGGGCTCATTTCATGGCAACCTCCGAACGCAACTCCCCCGCAATGCGGGCGGATTGGGCGAAGCCGGTGGCGCGGTGTGGCGCCCGTCATAGGAGTGATGGCTGAACGGCACCGACGCGCCTGGCGTACGTAGCGGCACACCAAACGCTTCCGGCCGTGGTTCTCCATGGCTGGAGAGGAGGTACGCGTGTCACGCAAGAGGACTCTCACCCCGAGGAAGAAGATCGCGCTGCTGCTGGGCGCGGTGGTGCTGGGCGGCGGCTCCGCCGCGACTCTGGCGGCCACCAGCCAGGCGGCTAGCACGAGCACCAGCCAGGCCTCGTCCGTGGTGTGTGACGGGCTGGCTACCGCACGGGCCAACAACGAGGGCTTCATCGCCGCGCAGCGGGCGAACCCGGACGCCCAGTCCGAGGCGCGGATCGCCAACCGGGAAGCCGTCATCGAGGAGATCAAGCGCAAGCAGGAGGCCTCGGGCTGCTCGGCGGACGCCTCCGACGACGAGGCCGCCGCGCCCGAGGCCGAAGCGCCCGACGAAGCGCCCGACGAGGCGTCCGGAGCGGGCCAGCCCGGCGCCGTCGGCGACGTGGTCTGCGCCGGGTCCACCGTGACGCTCTCGGGCGAGGGCGGCGCCCCGGCCGCGTCCAGCAACCAGTTCCCGGCCGGTACCGAATTGAAGGTGACCAACCTGGACAACGACAAGTCGATCACGGTGGAGGTGACGTCGGCCTCCGGGAGCTGCGTCCTGCTCAATGACGCGGCGTTCGAGGAGGTCCGCGAGGCGGGCAAGTTCCTGATCCGCAACGCCCGGATCGAGCGGGTGGGCTGACCGGCGCCCGGCTGACCGGCTGACCGGCTGACCTGAAGCGCGCTACGCGAAGGGCGGGGGCGGCCTGTATACGACCGGGGCGGGCCGCCTCCACACCCGCTGGTGCGGGTGTGCGGGACGCGTTACATGGGGTTCACAGTCGGGCAATGGACGGGAAATCGCTGGTTGCCAAGCTGCGGCTACAGCGTGCTGGTCACCCGCCGCCGCTGGGACAGCACCCGCAGCACAGCCCGCAAAGGATGGCGCCCCGTGACGTTCAAGGCCGAGTACATCTGGATCGACGGCACCGAGCCGACCGCCAAGCTCCGCTCCAAGACGAAGATCATGGACGGTTCCGGCGCGAGCCTCGCCGAGCTTCCCATCTGGGGCTTTGACGGGTCCAGCACCAACCAGGCCGAGGGCCACGCGTCGGACTGCGTACTCAAGCCGGTCTTCTCCTGCCCGGACCCGATCCGCGGTGGCGACGACCTGCTGGTGCTGTGCGAGGTCCTGAACACGGACATGACCCCGCACGCCACCAACACCCGCGCGCAGCTGACCGAGGTGGCGGAGAAGTTCGCCGCGCAGGAGCCGATCTTCGGCATCGAGCAGGAGTACACGTTCTTCAAGGGGGCGCGCCCGCTCGGCTTCCCCGAGGGCGGTTTCCCGGCCGCGCAGGGCGGCTACTACTGCGGTGTCGGCTCGGACGAGATCTTCGGCCGTGACGTCGTCGAGGCGCACCTGGAGAACTGCCTCGCGGCCGGTCTCGGTATCTCCGGCATCAACGCCGAGGTCATGCCAGGCCAGTGGGAGTTCCAGGTCGGCCCGCTGTCCCCGCTGGAGGTCTCCGACCAGCTGTGGATCGCCCGCTGGCTGCTGTACCGCACCGCCGAGGACTTCGAGATCTCCGCGACGCTCGACCCGAAGCCGGTGAAGGGCGACTGGAACGGCGCGGGCGCGCACACCAACTTCTCCACCAAGGCGATGCGCGAGGGCTACGACGCGATCATCACCGCCTGTGAGTCGCTCGGCGAGGGCTCCAAGCCGATGGACCACGTCAAGAACTACGGCGCGGGCATCGACGACCGGCTCACCGGCCTGCACGAGACGGCCCCGTGGAACGAGTACAGCTACGGCGTCTCCAACCGCGGCGCCTCGGTCCGTATCCCGTGGCAGGTCGAGCAGGACGGCAAGGGCTACATCGAGGACCGCCGTCCCAACGCCAACATCGACCCGTACGTGGTGACCCGGCTGATCGTCGACACCTGCTGCACCAGCCTGGAGAAGGCCGGGCAGGTCTGATCTGAGGGTGTGGGTCTGATCTGAGGGTGAACGCGTGTCGAGGGCGCCCCCGCCACTGGCGGGGGCGCCCTCACGCGTGGGTCAGGCCCCGGCGCGAGCCCGCGTGACGAGGCCTGCGGCCGCGTCGATGACCAGGAACGCCAGCAGGCTGATCCCCAGCATCGGCACGAACCAGCCGACCAGCGCGGCCACGGCCGCCAGCGGCAGCAGTCCGGGCAGCGGGACCTTCCGCCACGCGCCGCGCGGCATCGGCCGCCCGACGCTCAGCGCGCGGTCCCTGGTCGGGCGGCGCAGCCACCACATCCGGTAGCCCCAGACGATCAGCAGCAGCGTGCCCACCATCAGGGCGGCCAGCGCGAGCTGGTTGGCCAGACCGAACAGGACACCCATGTGGGCGGCGATCCCGATACTGGTCAGCTGGGCGAGCATCGGGTAGTCGGCGAACCGGAGGGTGTCCACGACCGTACCGTCGGCCGGGTCGATCGCCACCGAGTCCAGGTGGAGCGGGACCTGCTTGTCGGTCTGCCGGACGACGTAGCCGCTGTCCTCCGACGGCAGCGAGATGGTCAGCTGGCCGTCGATACCCTCGGCGCGGGCGATCTCCAGGACCCGGTCGAGGCCGATGTCGGGGCCCTGGTGGCCGGTGGCGCCGTGGTCGCCGCCGTGGCCCTCGTGCCCGCCGCCCGAGGCTGGGGCCGCGCCACCCGCGAGGGTCGCGTCCACCGAGGGCGTCTGCCCGCCGAGCTGTGACCTCAGTGCGCCGATGCTTTCGCCCGCGTACCGCGACCAGGTCAGCCCGGTGGCCGAGAGCAGCACCAGTCCGAGCGCGGCCCACAGCCCGACCGTGCCGTGCCAGGACAGCGTCTTGGTGCGCCCCTTGCGTTGCCCGGTGGTGGGGATGACCAGGTCGCGGCGCCTGGCGCGTCGGCGTCCGAACCAGAGCGCCACGCCGCCGAGCGCCACGACCCACAGCCAGCTCGCGGCGAGTTCGCTGTAGTTCCGTCCGAGCTCGCCCAGGTGGAGGTCCGCGTGCAGCTGGGACAGCCAGGCGCGTAGCGGCAGGGCGCCCGAGCTGCCGTAGCTGGCGAGTTCCCCGCGTACCTCGGCGGTGTACGGGTCGACGAAGACGGCGAGGGACGCGTCGTCGGCGACCTTCGGCGAGTCGAACAGGACCCGGGTCGTCGCCCCGTCCTCCGACGACGGCCACACGGCGGTGACGGTGGCGTCGTCGGGCTGGGTCTCCCGGGCGGCGGCGACCTGCTCGCTCAGTGGGAGGGTGGTGTCACCGACGGGGGCGCTCAGCTCGTAGCGGTAGACGGCCTTCTCCGCCTGGAAGGACAGCGCGTAGAGCAGCCCGGTCGTGGCGGCGATGAACAGGAAGGGGGCGATCAGCACGCCCGCGTAGAAGTGGAGCCGCAGGAGGAGGGGGCGCAGGGCGGCCCAGGTCGACTGCCGCGCTGACTGCTTGGTTTGGTCTGGTTGGTCTGGTGTGTCTGGTTGTTCTGAAGTGTCCGGCTCAGGCCGGGCGTCAAGGGTCATGACGTCCTTCGGTGTGCGTACGACGGCAGGGGAAACCGCACCCACGGCGTCGCCGAACGCGAAGGAGTCAGAGAACCGGGGTCAGGGCGCGGTGGGCGCGTAACGAGGGAGTACGCCCACCGTCGGCGGTCCGCGCCGGGAGACCACATGGGCCAGGTCGGCGGTACGCGGGCGGGCCCCGCCGCGCCCCGGCCGTGGCAGCCGTACGCGGCCCGGCGCCGATGGCACCCGTACGACCGCCAGCAGCAGCCGCACCGGAGCGAAGGCCAGCGTCCGCAGGGCGCGCAGCAGACCGAAGAGCGCCGCCTCACCTCGCGCGAGCCACAGCGCGCAGACGGCGGCGGCCAGCAGATGCGCGGCGAGCATGCCGGTGGAGCCGTGGCTGGCGGCGTCCAGGAAGGCGGGCTCATCGGCCACGGGCGGGGCTGGGTGGCCGCCGCCGTGTGACGCCATCGCGGTGCTGTGGCGCGGGGTGTGCGCGTGCACTTGTGCTTGTGCTTGCGCGGAACCGTGCGAAGCAGCCGCGCCGTGCGGCTGCGCGAGCGAGAAGATCAGGTGCAGGGCGCCCTGCACCCCGACCAGTACGGCCCCGATCGACCAGACCCCGCGCCGCCGCGCGCCCGCGAGCCAGGCGATGCCCAGGGTGACGCCGAACGCGGCCAGCAGGGCGCCGAGCGGGAGGGTGTGTCCGGACATGGACGTATGTCCCGCACCGGCCAAGGTGACGCACACCGCCGCGAAGAGCGCGGCCCGCAGGGCGCGCATCGGCGACCGGGCATCCGTCATAGCCGTTCATCGTGCCACTCCCGGCCCGAAAAGTAAGCGGTGGGGTCGGTTCCCCTTCCTCTGGGAGCGGAAGCTGTTCCCCCGGAGCGGAATCCGATACCGGGGCTGGCTTTGGCGCGGCAGAGTCGCCGCCATGAGACTTCTGATGCTGGGTGGTACGGAGTTCGCGGGGCGCGCGGTCACCGAGGCGGCGCTGGCCCGAGGCTGGGAGGTGACCGTCTTCCACCGCGGTCGGCACGAGCCCCCGGCCGGTGTCACGGCGCTGCACGGCGACCGTACGAGCCCCGACGGGCTCGCCGCGCTCGCCGACGGTGAGTGGGACCTGGTCGTCGACACCTGGTCGGCGGCGCCGAAGGTGATCCAGGAGACGGCCCGGCTGCTGGCCGACCGGGTGGGTCGCTATGTCTATGTGTCCAGTTGCTCGGTGTACGCCTGGCCCCCGGCGGCCGGGTTCACCGAGGACGCCCCGCTGGCCGACGGCGCGCCTGACGCGGAGCAGACCGCCTATCCGACCGACAAGCGCGGCGGCGAGCTGGCCGTCGTCGAGTCCTTCGGCGCCGACCGCTCGCTGCTGGTCAGGGCGGGGCTGATCATCGGGCCGTACGAGAACATCGGACGGCTGCCGTGGTGGCTGAACCGGACCGCGCGCGGCGGGCCCGTGCTCGCTCCGGGGCCCCGCGAGCTGCCGTTGCAGTACATCGACGTCCGTGACCTCGCCGCGTGGCTGCTCGACGCCGCGGCGGCCGGACTCAGCGGGCCGTACAACCTGGTCAGCCCGCGCGGGCACACCACCATCGGCGAGCTCGTCGAGGCCTGTGCGCGGGTCACCGGCGGGCGGGCCGAACTGCGCTGGACCGCGCCCGAGGTGATCACCGACGCCGGGATCGAGCCGTGGTCGCAACTGCCGATCTGGGTGCCGCCGGGCGGTGAGCTGCACGCCGCGCTGCACGGCGGCGACACGTCGAAGGCGGCCGCGGCGGGCCTGAAGTGCCGCCCGGTCGCGGAGACCGTCGCCGACACCTGGGCCTGGCTCCAGTCCATCGGCGGCGTGCCACCGCAGCGGCCCGACCGGCCGGTCGTCGGTCTCGACCCCGCCGTGGAGGCGACGGTCCTGCGGGGCTGAGGGGCCGCCGCCCCGGGCGGGGGTGGGGCGTGGAGGGTGGGGGGTGGTGCTGGCTACACCCCCTGTCCGGGGCGTTACCCCCGTGCGCGGGGCACCGCCGCCCCGCCAGACTGGGGCCACACGGCAACACAGGGCACGGACGAGGAGCCAGTCACGATGAACGCCACACGGGTGCGCGACGCCCTGATCGCCGGTGCGCGGGGGCTGGCGCTCGCCCTGCTGGGCTTCGCCGGATCGGTCACGCTGTTCGTTCTGTCGGTGCTGTCGATCGCCTTCATCACGCTCGGCGTCGGTGTGTTCACCACCCCGCTCGTGCTCAGGCTGGTGCGGGCCCACGCCAACCACCGTCGGCTGCTGGCCGCTCAGTGGTCGGGGGTCAGGGTCCCGGTCCCGTACCGCCCGCTCCCGCCCGACCCGCGCACCGGCGTCACCGGCCAGGTCGAGCGCACCGTCCATCTGCTCAAGGACCCGGCGACCTGGCGGGACCTGCGATGGCTGCTGACGGACATGACGGCCGGAGGCGTCGTCGCGGTCCTGGCACCCGGACTGATCGCCGAGGGGATACTCGGACTGCTGCTCCTCGGCGGCCTCTGGAAGCCGATCGGCGGCTACTGGTACGCGTTCATCCCGGTCTACAGCTGGCTCGGCGCGTTCTTCGCCGCGCTGCTCGGCTGTGCCTGGCTGATCCTCGCGACCTACGTCAACCCCCTGCTGGTCCGCACCCACTTCAAGATCGCCGCCGTCTCGCTCGCCCCCACCCGGAAGGCTGAGCTCGCCCAGCGCATCGACCGGCTCACCGAGACCCGTACCGACGCCGTCGACTCATCGGCGGCCGAGCTGCGCCGGATCGAACGCGACCTGCACGACGGCGCCCAGGCCCGGCTGGTCGCCATGGGGATGGACCTCGGCACCATCGAGGCGCTGATCGAGAAGGACCCGGCCAAGGCCAGGCAGCTGCTCGCGCAGGCCCGGCAGTCGTCCGCCGAGGCGCTCACGGAACTCCGCGACCTGGTCCGTGGCATTCACCCGCCGGTGCTCGCCGAGCGCGGCGTCGGTGACGCGGTACGGGCCCTGGTGCTGCGGCTGCCGGTACGCACCGACGTCGAGGTGGAGCTGCCGGGGCGGCTGGAGGCGCCGGTCGAGTCGGCCGCGTACTTCGCGGTGAGCGAGGTGCTGACGAACGCGGTCAAGCATGCGGGCGCGGACCGTATATGGGTGGATCTGCACTACAGGGACGGCATGCTGCGCATCGCGGTCACCGACAACGGTGGTGGCGGCGCCAGGATCGGAGCGGGCAGTGGACTGACCGGAGTTGAACGGCGACTGGGTACATTCGACGGCGTCCTGGCCGTCAGCAGCCCCGCGGGCGGTCCCACCATGGTGACCATGGAGATCCCTTGCGCGTTCTGCTAGCCGAAGACCTCTTCCTGCTGCGCGACGGTCTGGTGCGGATGCTGGAGGCCTACGACTTCGAGGTCGTCGCCGCCGTCGAGACCGGCCCGGAACTCACCAGGGCCTTCGCGGAGTTGGAGCCTGATGTCGCCGTGTGCGACGTACGTCTTCCGCCCTCGCACACCGACGAGGGGCTCCAGTGCGCGCTCGCCGCACGCCGGGCCAGGCCGGGGCTGCCGGTCCTGGTCCTCTCCCAGCACGTCGAGCAGCTGTACGCCCGTGAGTTGCTGGCCGACGGCAGTGGCGGAGTCGGCTACCTCCTCAAGGACCGGGTCTTCGACGCCGAGCAGTTCATCGACGCGGTACGCAGGGTCGCGGCGGGCGGCACCGCGATGGACCCGCAGGTCATCCAGCAGCTGCTGTCCCGCCGGGCCACCGACCCGCCGCTCGGCGGGCTCACTCCGCGCGAGAGAGAGGTGCTGGAGCTGATGGCCCAGGGGCGTTCCAACGCGGCGATCGCCGGTCAGCTCTTCGTCACCGAGCGAGCCATCGCCAAGCACACCTCCAACATCTTCGCCAAGCTGGACCTGCCGGTCTCCGACGACGACAACCGCCGGGTGCTCGCCGTTCTCGCGTACCTGGACCAGGGCCGCTGACGCACGACTCGCGCGCACGATTCGCACGACTCGCGCGCACCACTCGCGCTACCCGGTGGTCACGGTGCGCTCCGCCGAGAAGGCCCCCCAGTGGCCGTCGGGCAGCCGCGCCCGCAGCTTCACCCGGTACGTCCGTCCGCGCTCCTTGGTGACGAAGAAGCTGTGCTCGGCCCGGCCCTGTGGGGCGTCGTGGCCCCACATCAGGGTCGTGGTGGGCCGCCCGTCCAGATGGATCTCGTACGCGGCGATCGCACCGCCCGTCCGCGGCGGCCGCCAGGACAGGTCGAGGTGGTACGCGCCGTCCTCGGCCCGGGCCCGGACGCGCAGGTCATCGGGTGCCGTGCTGCCCGGTTCGTCGCCGGAGGCCGGTGCGGTGGTCAGCCGGGCGGTGCCGCTCGGTGGTGAGGAGTTGTCCGCGGCGTCGCGTGCCCGGACGGTGAAGGTGTAGTCGGTGCCGGGGCGCAGCCCGGTCACCAGGGTGCTGGTGGCGTCCGAGGCCACGCTGTGGATGCGGGTACCGGCCTGGTAGACGTCGTAGGCGGTGACGGCTTCGTTGTCCCGCGCGGCGCGCCAACTGAGCTGCGCGGCGCGCGGTCCGGCGCCCCGTGCGGTCAGCCTGGTGGGCTTGGTGGGGGGCTCGCGGTCGTCGGCGGCCGCGGCGAGCAGGGTGACGGACACCTTCTCGCTGGCCGGTGAGACATTGCCCGCGGCGTCCCGGGCGCGGACGCTGAAGGTGTACGAGGCCTCCGGGGTGAGCCGGGCGACGTCCACCATGTGCCGGTCCCCTGCCACTTCCGTGACCTTGGTGTTCCCTCGGTAGACGGCATAGCCGGTGACACCGACGTTGTCGGTGGACCGGTTCCACATGACGTGGACAGACGTGGCGCTCGCGGCGTCGACGGTGAGCCCGCGCGGCACGGTGGGCGGCTGGCGGTCATCGGAGCCGCCCGTGCCCGAGCAGGCGGTGGCGGTCAGCAGGAGACAGAGGGCGGCGGTGGTCGACGCGAATGTGGGGGCACGTCGCACGGGCACGGGTGGGCCTTCCTTCGGCGCGCGTGGGGTCGCATTGGTCTGGACCTGTATGGCACAAGTGGCGAGCACACTTCAAGAGCGCGGGGTGCGCTGGATTCGCGAGACCATGGGCGGGCCAGGACGATCGGTGCGGACCATAGGAGGGCCCCGGACATGGGCGGCGCGCGGCGGACCATCACCGACGAGGAGCGGCGGGCCAGGCTGGCCCTCCGGCACCGCCTGGCAGGCGGCGCCCGCGCCGAGGTCGCCGAGGACGTCGCCCGCTCACTCGTGGCCCTGCACGCCACCGACCCGTCGACCGTGTTCCTGGCCGTGGGGGCGCGCCTGGTGGGCGACGGCGGACCGGTGGGCGGGGTGGAGCGCGCCCTGTACGAGGACCGGGTGCTGGTGCGGATGCACGGGATGCGGCACACCATATTCGTCTTCCCGGCCGACCTCGCGCCCGTCGTCGAGGCGTCCACGGCCCGGGCGGGCGCCGTACGTGAACGGGCCAGCATGATCAAGGCTCTGCTGGCGGGCAGCGACTTCGACGAGGACTGGCTGCGGTCGGTGGAGGCGGGCGCACTCGCCGCGCTGGCGGCCCGCGGTGAGGCCACGGCCGCCGAACTCGCCCAGGACGAACCGCGATTGCGTGAGCAGTTCGTCTACGCGCCGGGCAAGAGCTACGAGACGAAGCAGTCCGTCTCGACCCGGCTGCTGAGGGTGCTGGGCACCGAGGGCCGGGTGGTGCGCGGGCGGCCGCTGGGCTCCTGGACCTCCAGCCAGTTCCGCTGGGCGCTGGCCCCGGAGATGCCCGAACTCCCCCTGGCCGAGAGCCAGTCGGAGCTGCTGCGGCACTGGCTCGGCGCCTGCGGTCCGGCCACCGAGGCGGACCTGAAGTGGTGGACGGGCTGGAAGGTCACCGACGTACGCAAGGCGCTGGCCGCGCTCGGGGCTGAGCGGGTCGACCTGGCGGACGGGAGTACCGGCTACGTCCTGCCGGGCGACATCGAGCCGCCCGAGCTATCCGGGTCGCCCGGGTCACCCGGGTCGCCCGAGCCGTGGGCGGCGCTGCTGCCCGGCCTCGATCCGACCGCGATGGGCTGGCAGGCTCGCGACTGGTACGTGGCCGACGCGCACCGCCCGGCGCTCTTCGATCGCAGCGGGAACATCGGTCCCACCGTGTGGTGGGACGGGCGGGTCGTGGGCGGCTGGGCGCAGCGCCCGGACGGTGAGATCGCCTGGCGGCTGCTGGCGGACGTGGGGGCGGAGGCGAAGGCGGCGATCGAGGCGGAGGCGGCCCGCCTGGCGGCCTGGACCGGTGAGGTGCGCTTCACGCCGCGCTTCCGTACGCCGCTGGAGCGTGAGCTGTCGAGCTGAGCCATTGATTAGATAGTCCTCTATGTTGACAGATGTCGATTCAGTAGCTCACTCTGTATTTATAGATGTCGATACAGGAGGTCGAGTGTCTGATGACTGACCAGCCTGACAACCTGCGCGAACACGTCCGCGCCCACTACGCCGCGGCCGCCCGCACCGTCACCCAAGGCGGCACCGCCTGCTGTGGGTCCGAGTCCGAGTCCGAGTCCGAGTCCGATTCCGAGTCCGGGTCCGGGTCCGGGTCCGGGGTTGGGGTCGGGTCCGGATGCGGGTCTGGGGCCGTGGCGACCGGCCCGGAGTTCGGCGCCGGGCTCTATGCCGCGGGCGACCGCGACACGCTTCCCGCTGAGGCCGTCGCCGCCTCGCTCGGCTGTGGAAACCCGATCGCCGTGGCCGAACTCGGGGAGGGGGAACGCGTCCTGGACCTCGGCTCCGGCGGCGGCATCGACGTCCTGCTGTCGGCGCGCCGAGTCGGCCCGACGGGCCGGGCGTACGGGCTCGACATGACCGACGAGATGCTCGCCCTGGCCAGGGCGAACGCGGCGGCGGCCGGTGTCGCCAACGTGGAGTTCCTCCGGGGCGCCATTGAGTCCGTGCCGCTCCCGTCCCAGAGCCTGGACGTGGTGATCTCCAACTGCGTGATCAACCTGTCCACCGACAAGCCCGCCGTCTTCGCGGAGGCCTTCCGGGTACTGAAGCCGGGCGGCCGCGTCGGGGTCACGGACGTGGTCGCCGACGACGAACTCACCGCGGAGCAGCGCGCCGAGCGAGGCGACCACGTCGGGTGCGTCGCGGGCGCGCTGTCCTTCGCCGAGTACCGCGCGGGTCTGGCGGCGGCGGGCTTCACCGGCATCGAGATCACCGCGACCCACGCGGTCGCCGACGGCATGCACTCCGCCATCGTCCGTGCCACCAGGCCGCGTTGAGCGGCGGCCTAGCTGGCGGCCAGTGACCTGGAAGCCCAGCGGCCTGGCGGCACGGAGTGGAAGGCGTGTGGTCAGCGGCTGTAGCGCATCAGTGCCCGCACCATGTGGCAGGTGATGTCGGACGGCGGATGGACGCCGACGAGGTCGGCGGTGGAACGTATCCTGCGGTCATCGGCCTGCTCGGCTCGGTAGACACCGGAGTCCAGCAGGGCGATGGCCAGGCGCATGGCCTTCAGGCGGCGGTTGTGCCGGATGTACCACTCGCGCGGTCGGCCCGCGGGGAGCGGCTCCTTGAGTAGGGGCATGTAGGGAAGGTCGATCGGCAGGGGTTTCGCGGTAGCTACGGCAGCGGCCATGGGCATCCTCCAGAGGTGGTCGAGGCCCTCGCGGACCATCTCGAACACTGCTTCTATTCTACTGCGGACCACTGACAAAAGCCGCTGGCCAGAAGCCCTTTGACGCCCCATCCGCCCCAACGGCGTCTACGCTGAGCGCCATGGAGATCTGGATCAATCCGGCCTGCTCGAAGTGCCGCAGCGCGATCAAGCTGCTCGACGCGGAAGGCGCCGACTACACCGTGCGCCGCTACCTCGACGACGTACCGACCGAGGACGAGATCCGCGCCGTACTCGACCGACTCGGCCTGGAACCCTGGGACATCACCCGCACCCAGGAGGCGGATGCCAAGGCACTTGGGCTCGCCGACCGTCAGGCCTGGCCGCGCGAGGCACCCGCGCGCGACCGCTGGATCGCGGCGCTGGCCGCGCATCCGAAGCTGATCCAGCGTCCGATCATCACGGCGGACGACGGTACGGCCGTGGTCGCCCGCACGGACGAGGCCGTACGCGACGCGCTGGCGCGCGGATGAGCGTCGCCCTCTTCACCCTCGGCGGCACCATCGCCATGTCCGGGCACTCTGGCGCCGTGGTCACCCGGCTGACCGGGGCTGACCTGGTCGCCGCCGTACCAGAGCTGGGCGCGATCGGGGCGCGGCTCGACGTGCGGGACGCGCAGGCCGTGCCCGGCGGTGACCTGACGGTCGATCAGCTTGTTGAGGTGGTCGGCGCCGCGGGGAAGGCGGTGGCCGAGGGGGCGGTCGGCGTGGTCGTCACGCAGGGCACCGACACCCTGGAGGAGACCGCCTTCCTGGCCGACCTGATCTGGCCGCACCCCGAGCCCCTCGTCTTCACCGGTGCCATGCGCAACCCGACCCTCGCGGGCCCCGACGGCCCCGCCAACCTGCTCGCGGCGGTACGTGTCGCCGCCGCGCCCGTCGCACGGGAACTCGGCGCGCTGGTCGTGCTCGGCGACGAGATCCATGCCGCGCGCCGGGTCCGCAAGACGCACAGCACCAGCACGGCCGCCTTCGCGTCCCCCGACACGGGCCCCGTCGGCCACGTCGTCGAAGGCGAGCCGCGCGTCCTGACCCGGCCGCCCCGTCATCGGCCGCTGCACCCCGGCGGCGACCCGGCGCGGGTGGCCCTGCACACCGTCACCCTCGACGACGACGCCGCCCTGCTCGACGGGCTCGACCGCACCCACCAGGGCCTGGTCGTCGCCGGGTTCGGCGTCGGCCATGTCCCCTCGGTGCTGGCGCCGGTACTCGGCGGCCTGGCCGCCCGCATCCCGGTCATCCTTACCTCACGGACCGGGGCGGGCCCGGTGCTGAGCCGCACCTACGGCGCGATCGGCTCCGAGACGGATCTGCTCCGGCGCGGGCTGCTGGGCGGCGGCTTCCTCGACCCGTACAAGGCGCGCGTCCTGCTGCGTCTGCTGCTCTCCGCCGGGGCCGGGCGGGATGAGATCGCCGAGGCCTTCGCCCAGCACGGCTGACTGACCGGCGCGGCTGACCGCCCGCGTCAGAACGTTTGATCCATTCGTGCGCGCATGCGGTGAACTCCTGAGGGAAGGAAGGTAGTTGACTTTTGACTTTCCGTGGTGATGCGCGTGCAACCTGTGTAACTTCGGGGTGCGAGTGAGCTCACCCGGATGTGCCACCCACCCAGCCGACGGCCGAGGATGAACAGGACTGAGCCAGTTGTCAGCCGCAGCACCTTCGTTCCCGGACCCCGACAGCGAGAGCTTCGACCGGTACCGCTCCCGCCTGCTCCTATGGGTCTGGGACCGGGTCATGCGGGACCCGGATCTTCCGGTTCCCTGCGCCGAGTTCGGCATCTGGCAGGCGATCCCGCAGAGCACCGTGTGGTCCCTCGTCGACCGCCTCAGCGAGCAGCTCCTGATCAGCGCGCAGGGCTCCAGGCAGCACGCCCCCGTGGTCACCCTGCTGCCCGCGGGCGTGGCCGAGGCCCGGCTGCTCCAGGCCCGCAGAGCCGACCCCGTACGCCGCGGCCGACACGCCACCAGCGCCGTACTGCGCTGGATCTACGCGTCCTCCGACCGCCAGCCACTGCGGATCGAGGCCTTCTTCGACTCGGGGGAAGTGTTCTTCCTCGGTGAGGCGCTTTCCCGCTCCGAAGTGGCCCGCGCGCTGTCCTACCTCGCCGACTCGCGTCTGATCACCTGCACGGGGCCGGAGTTCCAAGGCGGTGTCGGCTCGGAAGTGGCGCTGACCGCCCTCGGTACGGACGCCGTGCTCAGTGAGGGCGAGGTGGGTGGCATAGGGGAGTTCGTGGCGCGGCAGCGCCAGCGCGCTCAGCAGACCCATATCGAGGCCGCGACGGTCAACTACGCGCAGGGCGACTTCCACCACACCGTGTCGGTTCAGACCGCCCTCTCGCCCGCCGAACTGGGCAGCCTCATCCAGCAGTTAGCGCCCGTCCTGGCCCTGGACGACGAGGCTCGCGCGGCGCTGCTGGCCAGCGCCGCCGCCCTGGCGCGTACCGGCGATCCAGGCGGTGACCCGGGTGGCGGCGCACCAGACCCGGACCGCCAGCGCGGCCTGATGGAACGGGTCAGGAGCCTGCTGGGCGGCACCCCCGACACGGTGGGCCGACAGGTCGCGCTCGACGCGATCGGGCAGGCCCTGGGGAGGCTGCTCGGCGGCTGACGCGCTCACCACCCGGTGACCCCGTCCCCATGGCAGAGGAGGAGCATGCGGTCCCAGCTGTACGCGCGTGACCCGTTGCTGCACGCCCTGGTGCCCCGACTGGTCGGCCTGGCACCGGCCAAGCGTGAACTGGTCCGCCAGGAACACCCGGGTGACCAGCCCGTCGTCCTGCTGACCGGCCGCCACGGCATGGGCAAGACCGCGGTGCTGGCCGCCCTGGACGCGGCGTACCGGGGTCGCGTCCCGCTCGGCCGCGTCGATGTGTCGGAGGCCGACCCCGCGCGCCATACCGGCTTCGCGGCGTCGAACGCCTCCACGGTCGTGGAGGTACTCGTCCAACTGGCCTGCGACCTCGCGCCCACCCTCGGCCGACCCGGCCGTCCCGTCTTCCCCCGGCTGCTTCCCGGCCTGTTCGCCATCTCCAGCTGGCACCGGGGCGGCGACCACGAACGGCGCCTGGCCCGCGACCGGATCGACCGCCTGCTCACGGCCTGCGACCTGCGCGAGGACTCCGGAGCGGGCCCGGAAGGTGGCGGGGTCCAGGACTGGACGTACGAGATCAGCGAGGGCCTGGCCGACGCGGGCGGGCAGCAGGATCTGGAGGCCGTGGCGACCGCCGTCATCGCGCGGTACTTCCACCAGCACACCAAGGCACGTCCCGGCCGCACCGCGCGCGAGTGGTACCAGGGACACGTTCCCGGATCGGCCGACGGCGAGGCGGCGTTGGTGCGGCTCTGCCTCCGCTTCCACCAAGGTGGCGCCTACCGCCACGCGGTCGAACGCCTCCTGGTCGCCGCCTTCACCGAAGACGTCACCGGGGCCTACGGGCGCTGGCAGCGGGCGAACCGCACCCCCCGGCCCCTCATCCTCCTGGACAACGTCCACACCGAAGCCGGTGAGGAGTTACTCGACCTCATCCTCCAGCAGCGCGCGGCGGCCCCGGACACCCACGACCCGCTCGTCGTCATCGCGACCCGGCTCGGCGACACCACCACGAGCCGCTACCCGGACGCCACCCGACGTCGCCTCACCGAGGTCCTCGCCACCTCCGGCTGGTCCCGTACCGCCCCCGCGTCGCCGTCGGCCGGACTGCTGGTCATTCCGCTCGCGCCGCTCGACCTGGACGACGTACTGCTGATGCTCGACCGTGCCGACGCGCCGCTGCACCGCCACCTGCCCGCGGCCCTGCACGCACTCACCCGCGGCCACCCAGAGGGCAGCGCCCTGCTCGGCGCGGCGGTCGTCCGCACGGCGGGTGAACGCACCGTACGCCCCGAGGAGTTGCTCGACCTGCCCGCCCACGACGGCCGCCCGGTCACCGAGCTGCTGCTGGAGCGGCTGATCCCGCACCCTCAGCACCGCGATCACCTCATCCTGCTCTCCCCGGCCCCCGACCGCGCCGCCGCCGACGCTCTGGCCGCCCGGTCGACGGGCATCGGAGGCGACCCGCTGCCCGCCGCCGAGGCCGCCAGATACCTGGAAGAAGAACACTGGACCGCTGTCCCGGAGGGCGAGGCGGCCGACGACAACACCCCCGACACTCCCGGCGGTTCGCCGCGATTCGTGCCCGACCCCTTCCTGCGGGACCTGCTGATCCACCAGGCGCGCGGGGGAGCCGACGCGGGTCGCCGCTGGGACGGCACCCACATCGTCCTGCGCGAGCACTACGCGACGCTCGGCCCCGCACACGTGGCCGACGTACTGCGGCACACGCTCGCCGGGTTCGGCGCGGAGCCCGTAGTGGCCCGGCTGACCCAGGACTTCGGCCGCCAGGACGTGGACGCGGCGGACTGGCTGCGCGCCCTGCGGCACATCAGCACCGCACCCCACCCACCCCTGGCCCACTGGAGGGACGATCGCGCGGAGATCGCCCGTGGCGCCCACGACCACCGCCACCCTGACACCGGCCGCACAGACGGCCCAGGCGGCACAGGCGGCCCAGGCGATACCGGCACCATCGCGCGTTCCGTCAACCGGCTGCTGCACGCCGTCTGGTACCTGCGCGAACCGTTCGCCGAGCCGCTGGACGACCTCTGCGAGGGCGTGGGTACGGAGCTGCGGTTCCTCTCCGTACGCCATCCAACCGGGCACGCCGTACTGAACCGCGCCGCGCAGACCTGGCCGGTGGCACTACGCCACCGCTGGCCCCGCCCCATCGAACCGTGACGACCGTGACGACCGTCGCGAGAGGAGAGGAACCACAGCCATGCTGACGCGCTGGAGAAACCACGTCTGGGGACCGCTGGACAAGGCCATCGCCGCGGTGGTCTGCCTCGCGCTCCTCGTAGGCCTCGGCCTGCTCGTCGTCACGCTGCTCCCCGACGAGTGCGGGGAGGGCCTGGAGGAGGTCGGCGGCGAGTGCGTGGGCGTCACGGCCACCGACTCGCTGAAGGGCGACCCGGAGATCCAAAGCCTGATCACCGCCATCGCGGAGGAGAACGCCAGCGTCAAGAAGGCCTGGGAGACCCCGGAAAAGGGCAGCCCGCGGATCCCCTACGCGCGGATCGCGCTGATGATGCCCTTCACCTCCGACGACACCAGCACCATGACCGCCGAGGAGATGAGGCGCGCCCTGGCGGGCGCCTACACGGCACAGCTGGAGGCCAACGCGGCAACGGGTCCGCACTATCAGCTGCTGCTGGCCAACGACGGCAAGGACCTGGACAAGTGGCGCCCGGCCGTGGACCGGCTGATCGGGATGACGGACGACGAATCCCCGCTGGTCGGCGTGCTCGGCATGCCCAGCAGCACCCCGGAGACCCTCAAGGCGGTCGAGGCGCTCGGCGAGCACCGGATTCCCTCGGTCGGGCCGATCCTCACGGGGACGACGATGAAGGACTCGTACCTCTTCAAGACCTCCCCGTCGAACGCGCTCCTGGTGGACGCCCTGGTCAAGTACCTGGCCAAGGAGCCAGGCGACCGGGGATTCCTGGTCGCGGACAACCGGCAGAAGGACGCCTACTCGCTCGACCTGCGCGATCAGTTCGAGGACCGCTTCAGCGATACGTACGGACTGGACAAGAACCGGGCCTACTACCTGGGCATCACCGGCGAGGACGCCGGAATCCCGCGCCGCTTCTCCTCCGTCGCCCAGAAGGTCTGCGTGACCGGCTCGGACACGGTCTTCTTCGCGGGGCGGGACCGTGACCTGCCGTATCTGATCCGCCACCTGGTCAAGGAACCCGCCTGTGACAACTCCAAGCCGCTGCGCATCCTGAAGGTGGGCATCGGGCTCGACACCGAGCACTCCAAGCCGGAGCTCACCCAGCAGATGCGGGACGCCAACATCACGCTGGTGAACGCGGCTTCGGTGGACCCCGCGTGGTGGGAGGACAAGACCCACAAGGAGCGGCCGGAGGGGCTGGCCCACTTCCTGGAGCAGTTCGAGGAGGTGGAGAAGAAACACGAGCTGGGGGAGCGGCCGCTGGACGACGGCTACTCGATCATGTACCGGGACTCCTTCACGGTGCTCTCCGAGGCCTTCGACCAGGCCTACAACGAGATCAACGCCATTGACCCGGACGCGGACACGGACACGGGCACGGGCACGGACACGGGCACGGCCCCCCCGGTCATGCCGACCACGGACGATATCTACCAAACCATCATCAACATGGGCATCCTCGATACCGAGGACGGTGCCAGCTGCGTCAGCTGCGTACTGGGAGCCTCCGGGACGTTCGGCTTCGACGACGCGCGCGAAACCGAGCAGTGGCCGGTGTGCAAGCCGGTCCCGGTGATGGAGTACCCGCCGCCACCGCAGCCGAAGGGCAAGGCCGACGGAAAGGGCGGCGCCAAGGCCCCCAAGCTGCTGCGCACTTACGAGCACGTCTTCCAGGGCGGCTGCCCTTAGCCGTAGCGCATCGCGGGCCGGTCAACCACTGGCCACGGCCCGTAGTTGTCAGGGCCCCCACCAGCGGACTAGTGTCACCACGCCTTGGCGTACGGGAAATCGGTGTGATGCCGACGCGGCCCTCGCCACTGTGATCGGGAAGTCCGGCTCCAGCCCCCAGGGGCAGCCACTGGGTAGCTCCACGTACCCGGGAAGGCGGAGTCAGGGCGGTATGACCCGTAAGCCAGGAGACCGGCCAAGGCGCGTTGTCCATCCACGAGGTGCTGGAGAGGGTCTGCTCAGCCATGCATATAGCCGAGGGTTTTCTACCACCGGTACACGCGGTCGCCTGGAGCGCCGCGGCGGCGCCGTTCGTCATCCACGGCGTACGTGCCCTGACCCGTGAGGTCAAGTCCAACCCCGAGAGCACGCTGCTCCTTGGCGCGTCCGGGGCCTTCACTTTCGTTCTTTCCGCGCTGAAGATCCCGTCGGTCACGGGGAGCTGCTCACACCCGACCGGCACCGGACTCGGCGCGATTCTCTTCCGGCCGCCGATCATGGCCGTACTTGGCACCATCACGCTGCTTTTCCAGGCGCTGCTGCTCGCCCACGGCGGTCTCACCACGCTCGGCGCCAACGTCTTCTCGATGGCGATCGTCGGGCCGTGGGCGGGATACGGCGTCTACCGGCTGCTGAGGCGGTTCGATGTGCCGCTGATGGGGGCGGTCTTCGGCGGCGCCTTCGTCGCGGACCTCTCCACGTACTGCGTCACGAGTGTCCAGCTGGCGCTGGCCTTCACTGACCCGAGCAGCGGGTTCCTGGGGGCGCTGGGGAAGTTCGGCTCGATCTTCGCGGTGACGCAGATCCCGCTGGCCATCAGCGAGGGGCTGCTGACGGTGCTGGTGATGCGGCTTTTGGTGCGGTCCAGCAAGGGGGAGCTGACGCGTCTCGGGGTGCTGTTGACGCGGAAGCAGTCGCAGGCGGCGCAGGCGGCGAAGGGTGCGCAGGCGGCGGAGGGCACGGAGGTGGAGTCCCGATGAGCATGTCCAAGAACGCGAAGATCAACACCTTGCTGTTGCTGGTGGTGGCCGCGCTCGCGGTGCTCCCGCTGGCGCTGGGCCTCGGCGACCACAAGGAGGAGCCGTTCGCCGGAGCCGACGGCGAGGCGGAGGGTGCGATCACCGAGATCGACCCCGGCTACGAGCCATGGTTCACCCCGCTCTACGAACCTCCGTCGGGCGAGGTCGAGTCAGCCCTGTTCGCCCTCCAGGCGGCGATCGGCGCCGGTGTGCTGGCGTACTACTTCGGGGTGCACCGGGGCCGCAGGCAGGGGGAGGCGCGGGCGCGGGCGGCGTACGAGAAGAACGCCGAGAACGCCGAGAACGCCGAGAACGCCGAGACCGCCGCTTCGCCTAGCGGCGACTAGGCGGGGCCCTCACCCGTGCTGCCCATCGACGCGGCGGCGCACAGCAGTCGCTGGCGCCGCCGTCACCCCGTGGACAAGGCCGTACTCGGACTCGGGCTGACCGTACTGGCCATCTCGCTCCCGCCCTGGCCGGGCGCGGCGCTCGTCATCGTCACGGCCCTGACCGTGCTGCTCGGGCCCGCTGGCGTGCCCCCGCGTCGGCTGTGGCGGGCGTACCGTATTCCGCTCGGTTTCTGCGTCAGCGGCGCCCTGACCCTGCTCGTCCAGGTGGGCGCCCCCGAAGGGTTTGTGACCCTGGACCCGGAGGGCCCGGCCCGCGCCGCGGGGCTTCTGCTGCGTACGTCGGCGGCCTCACTCGGCGTGCTGTTGTTCGCGTTCACCACGCCGATGTCCGATCTACTGCCCCGGCTGGTGAAGGCGGGGGTGCCCGCCGCTGTCGTTGACGTCGCCCTGGTGACGTACCGGATGAGCTTCCTGCTCCTGGACTCGATGACGCGGATCCGCCAGGCGCAGGCCGCCCGGCTGGGTCACACCACCCGGGCCGCCACCTGGCGCTCACTCGCCGGACTCGGCGCCACCGCGTTCGTCCGCGCCTTCGACCGTGCGTCCCGCCTACAGGCCGGACTGGCCGGGCGCGGATACGACGGCACCCTGCGCGTGCTGGTCCCCGAGGCGCGCGTCTCGCCGCGCTTCGTGGCAGCCGCGCTGACGCTGCTGGCCGCGGTGGCGGCCGTCGCCCTCACCCTGCATCACGTACTGGAAAGGCCTTTGGGATGACCGGTCAGGGACCACCCCCACCCCCACCCCGCGCGCCCGAAACCGAAGATCCGGCTTACGGATCAGCCCACGGATCAGCCCAGGTCCCGGCCGAGGTCGAACTCCGGGCCGTGTCCTACGCCTACGACGAGGGCCCGACCGTCATCGACACCCTCGACTTCGCCATCACGCCAGGCCGCGCACTCGCCCTGCTGGGCCGCAACGGCAGCGGCAAGACGACCCTGATGAGGCTGCTCAGCGGTGGCCTGCGCCCGGCGAGCGGCACCCTGCTCCTGGACGGCACCCCCGTCACGTACGACCGCAAGGGCCTGACCCGGCTCCGTACCACCGTCCAACTGGTCGTGCAGGACCCCGACGACCAGCTCTTCGCGGCATCCGTCGAACAGGACGTGTCCTTCGGCCCGATGAACCTGGGCCTGTCCGACGCCGAGGTCCGCACCCGTATCGACGAGGCCCTCACCGCCCTGGACATCACGCACCTACGCGACCGCCCCACTCACCTCCTCTCCTACGGGCAGCGCAAACGCACGGCCATCGCGGGCGCCGTGGCGATGCGCCCCCGCGTACTGATCCTGGACGAACCCACCGCGGGCCTGGACCCGGACGGCCAGGAACGCCTCCTCGCCACGCTGGCCCGGCTGCGCGCGAGCGGCACGACGGTCGTCATGGCCACCCACGACGTGGACCTCGCCCTGCACTGGGCGGACGACGCGGCCCTGCTCATCCCCTCAGGCGTACACACCGGACCGGTGGCTGACGCCCTGGCCCGCCAGGACCTGATCCACCAGGCGGGCCTACGCACCCCCTGGGGCATCGCCGCAGCCCAACTGCTCTCCACGCACGGCCTGTTGCCCACCGGCTCCACCGGCCCGCGTACCCCCGACCAACTGGCGGCTTGGACGGGGGGCGGGCAGGGAACCGGTACGGCGACGCCTACCAGGCGACCGGAAGCCGCTCAGGAAGGCGCTTCATAAAGTTGGTGCGCCAGACGAGCTGCTCGACCGGCACCGCGAGCCGCAGCCCCGGCAGCCGCTCCACCAGGGCCTGCAACGCGATCTCCGCGTGCTTCTTGCCGAGTGCGGTGGCCGGGCAGTAGTGCGCGCCACCCCCGAAGGACAGATGCGTATGCGCGTTCTCCCGGCCCGGATCGAAGACGTTCGGCTCGGGGAACTGCTCAGCGTCGTAGTTGGCCCCTTCCACCAGGACGAGGACCAACTCCCCCTCCCGTACCGTGACATCACCCAGCTGGACATCCGCGAGGGCGATCCGGGGCAGGCCGTCCCCAATGGACAGGTTGATCCGCAACAGCTCGTCCATCGCGCCCGCGACCCGCGACGGATCGGCGGTGAGCTGCTCCCGTACATCCTCCCGGGTGAGGAGGGAGACGATAGCCATGGTCAGGAACCCGGCCGTCGAGATCACCCCGGCGCCGAACAGCGTGACCCCGACGGTGGCGAGCATCTCGTCGGTCAGATGGTCGTAGTCCGGGTCCCCGCGCAGCGCGGCGAGTTCGGCCATCAGACCGCCAGGCACCAGGTCGGGATCGTCGAGTCGCGCGACCATGTACGCGATATCGCGATCCCAGTTCAGCCGCGCCGCTTCCACGCTGCGCGGCGAGTTCATGAACGCCACATCCAGGCTGCGCATCAGCCGGGACGCGTCGCCCTGGGGCGTGCCGAGTATGTGGCAGTGCATGCCAGCCGAGTACGGATCGGCGAAGTCGCCGCGCAGATCGACCGGAGCCCCGTAGCGCTCAAGCTGGTCAACGAGTCCGTGCGCGGACTTCACCAGCCACTCCTGAAGGCCCGGAGCCTTCGGATTGACCGCCTTCATCACGGCCCTGCGCAGCCCGGCGCCGGTGATGTTGCCCATGTTGTTGACGACTTCGGGCGGGATGGTGAGGGCGTACTGGCGCGGTGCGCCCGGGGCCGAGGTGTCCTTGAGCGAGAACCGCTCATCCTCCAGCACCTGCTTGGAGAGCGCGTACGACGAGACGAGCCAGGCCTCGTCCCCGGCGATCGTACGCACCCGCTTCACGGGCTCGGCACGCAGCGCCTCGACGTCGTCGGGAAGCCGCGTCCCGTCCCAGGAGAAGGGGAAGGCGGGCAGGGTGGTGCGAGGCGGGGCGGTAGTCACAGTCGAACTCCTTGGTCACCACGGTCAGTACGGTCGCCTAGGCCATCGCCTCTGTCGTCGCGTTGCTCGCCTTCGGCGGGGACGAGAATGCCGTGGCCCTGATTGCGGGAGGCGCGTAGGCCGGGCCCCCGTGCGTACAGCACATCGGCCAACGGGAGTGCCTGGTGGTAGCAGTTGACGGAGGACGGGACGTCCAGGATGGCGGGGGTGTCGAGGAACAGCGGCGCCTCGGCGCACACATAGTCCAGACACACCTGCGTCTGCCGCGCACTGGCGGCTTCGCCCGGCGCCAGCTTCCCGTCCAGGAAGATCGCCGTAAGCTGCTCACACGCCGCACGGAACTCCTGGTCCGTCTCCAACAACCCCTGAATACGGGTGTGGATACGCTGGTAGGCGGGAGCGAGCGTGAGGGCGGACATGGGCCGCGCCCGTACCCGGTCCCCGGACGGATCGGCTTCCTGAACGGCGTTGGTCACTTTGGCCCGTACGCCGCGCAGGTTCTTCACCGCCTTGCGGCGGGCGTCGTCGGGTGGATAGCCGAGGGCCTCGAACATGTCGGCCACATGCAAATCGGTATAGACGAAGTCGACTTGGTGGAAGTTCTCCATGCCCCAGCGGGCGAGGCCGTGTAGCCGCTGAGCGGAGAAGAAGCTGTTCCCGGACGAAACCCCGATGACGGCGTGGTCGCCTTCTTCGGCGATGACACGGCAGTGCGGGGTGTAAGGGGTGAGGTGGAATGTCTCGGCCGGGGCGAGAGTCGCCTGAGTCAAGATCGGTAATCCTCATCGCACCGCTAGTCCCACGGAGCCTTGTGCTCCGGGTGTGGCGGAAACGACAGCAGGAAGCTACCACCCGACCTCGCACAGTGACACCCTACCCATGGGTTCGACCGAAATCGCGACCCGTCCTCCCCGTTTCCGCTCGCCTGGGCCTGTCCTCCTCGTAGGGTGCGACATCGGTGCGACATCGGTGCGACATCGGCGTACCGGTGAGGAATCCGAAGGGGCGGTGCGATGGACCCTGGGCTCACGAACCACATCAGTGGGGGAGTCTTCCTCAGCACGGTGATCCAGGGCGGCATCGTCAACGTCACCCTCCCCCCGGAGATCACCCCGGCGCTGTCCGGACTGCCAGCCCCCGCAAGCGCGTTCACCGGCCGCGAGGCCGACGTCGAACGGCTCCTCCAGGGCCTGGCCCCCGGGGCGGGGCGGCGACCTGCCGCACCTGTGACGGCGGTCGCGGGGCTCGGCGGGGTGGGCAAGACCGAGCTGGTCGTCCAGGCGGCGTCCCGTGCCCTCGCCCGGCCGGGCTGGTTCCCCGGCGGGGTGCTGTTCGTCGACCTGTTCGGCTACGACAGGGAACGCCGGGTGCCGCCAGACCTCGCCCTCGACGGATTCCTCCGGGCCTTGGGCCTGCCCGCGGTTCACATCCCGACACAGCTACAGGATCGCGTCCGGCTGTACCGCAGTGTGCTGGCCGCCTTCGCCGAGCAGGGCCGCCGCGTGCTGGTCGTCATCGACAACGCTTCCAGCGCCGGGCAGGCTGGCCCGTTGCTTCCCGCCGACGGCACCACCGCCGCCCTCGTCACCTCGCGCGACGCGTTGGACCTCGACGCTCGGCGCCACACCGTGCGGGCCCTGGACCAGGCCGCTTCCGTAGCACTGCTCGATCAGGCGATTCGCGCCGGTCGCGACATCGGCGACATCAGCGACACTGGCGACACTGGCGACATCGACGACACCCGGATAGCCGACTCCCCGGCCGACGCCGACGCGATCGCCGGACTCTGCGCGGGCCTGCCGCTGGCGCTGCGGATCGTCGCCGCGCTGCTCGCCGACTTTCCGGCCCGTCCGCTCTCCTCGGTCCGCGAGGCCCTGGAGTCCACCGACGACCGCCTGGACCTGCTGGGCAGCCGCGACACCGCCGTGCGCGCGGCCTTCGACCTCTCGTACCAGCGACTCGACCCCGACCATGCCCGCACCTTCCGGCTGTTATCCCTGAACCCAGGACCCGACCTGTCCACCGAGGCCGCCGCCTGCCTGGTCGACCAGAGTCGGCTGCGGACCGAACTGCTGCTCCAGGACCTCGCCCGCGCCCACCTGATCGAGACCGGCCCTCTATGGGGCCGCTGGCAACTGCACGACCTGGTACGCCTGCACGCCGACGAACACGGGCGCGCGTGCGCCGCCACCGACGGGCGGGAGGATGCCCGAGAACGGCTCTACGCCTACTACCTGACCGGCGCCCGGGCAGCGGACCGGTACTTCGAGGTGCCTCCGCCGCCCGTTCAGAGCACGGACCGGTTCCCGGAGCGCGGCGCGGCCCTGTCCTGGCTCGGCGGCGAGCAACGCAACCTCGTGGCCGTCGTCCTCGCCGCTGCCGCTGCCGCTGCCGCCGCCGACACGCCCAGGACCGCGGCGGCACTCACCCTCCACATCACCCACTACCTCTACGAGCGCCGGGACTTCGCCAGCATGCTCGCCGTCGCCGAGACCACGCTCCCGGTCTGCGCCGGACTGCGCGACCCGACCGTCGCGGCACGGACTCTGAACATCCAGGGAACGGCGCTGCGCGGTCTCGGCCGGTACGAGGAGGCCGCCGACGCGCATCGCCAGGCGGCGGCTGAACACCGCGAACTCGGCAACGACAGCCTTGAGGCAGGCGCGTTGAGTAACCTGGGAGTCGTCCTGCAACACCTGGGGCGCTCAGCCGAGGCCATCGACGTCCACCGCAGAGCCCTGACCCTCCTGGAGACCGCAGGACCCCTTCGCGACGAAGCGGTGGTACGGAACAACCTAGGCACCGCCCTGCAGGCCCAGCGCCACTTCCACCAGGCCGCCGACGAACACCGGCGAGCGGCCGCCCTCTTGAGCGGACTCGGTGACCCCTTCGGCGAGGCCGATTCACTCAACAACCTCGGTGCCACGCTCTGCGGCCTCGGCAGTCATCGCGAGGCCGTCGACGCCTTCCGGAAAGCCCTCGCGGCCGGCCAGGGACGCGAGGACCCCGATGCCGAGGCCACGGTCCTGTACAACCTTGGCGAAGCGCTGCGCGCGGTCGGCGGGTTCGGCGAGGCCGCCGACCATCTGCGCCGGGCCGTCGGCATCCAGCGCGAACGCGGCGACCGACGCGGCGAGGCCGACGCCCTCACCCTTCTCGGGACAGTGCTGAGGGACGCGGAACGGCCCTCGGAGGCCGCCGACGCGTTCAGGCTCGCCGTGGCGGTGCTCGCCGCACTCGGCGACCGTACGGAGCAAGCCGGGACACTGCTCGACCTCGGCGGCGTCCTGCATGACGCGAGCCGCTCCGAGGAGGCCGTGGAAGCCTTCACCCGCAGCGCGACGATCTTCCGCGAGCTGGGCGACCGCCGCAACGAGGCGAGCGCCGACTACAACACGGGCCACGCCTTGCAGGCACTCGGCCGCCTACCGGAGGCCAGCGACGCCTACAGCCGCGCGGCGACAACCTTCCACGAACTGGGCGACCCCCAGGAGGCCAGCGCGGTCAACGCCCTGGCAGACACCCTGCTCAAGGCCGGACTGGTCGAGCGCGCCCTGACACTCCGCCAGCAGGCCTTGGCGATCTGCGAGAAGCATGGTGACCGCCTCTGGGCGGCCAGCGTCCTGGCGAAACTCGCTCTCGACCTTCGACAGGCGCAACGGTACGAGGAAGCCCTGCAAGTCCACGACCTCGCGATCTCCGGCTTCTGGCAGACGGGCGCACCCCACGACTCCTACCTGGCGACGGTGGCCAGGGACGAGACAGCCCGCCTGTACGAGGAGTCGTTGGCACGCCGCGGTCGCTTCTGGCGCAGGAAGTAACACGCGGCGCCCGAGTCGTCATCGATGCGTCGAGGTCAGCGCCTGCCTCTGCGAAAGCGGACGAACAGGAAGGCGAACGCCAGTAGGACGGCATGGGCCAACGCGATTCCGAGGGCAATACTGAAGGCCGTCGCCACGAGGCCCCTTCCTTCACTCGCAGTGCCGCGGGTACCTTCTGGCGGCCCCGCATCGGCATATCCCGCGCCGCGCCGGGGCGGGCGTCACAGCGAGCGTACGGGCCGCCAGCACGAACGTGAAGCCCGCCGCCGTACGTCAGTCGCCCTCAGGCGCCGCGGCGGGCGGCTGCTCTGCGACGAAGGAGCCACGGGCGCGCACCGTCACGACCAAGTCCCGATCCCGCAGAATCTCCAGGGCGCGGCGGACCGTATTGGAGCCGACTCCGTATTCCTGGGACAGGACCATCTCGCCCGGCAGTCTCGTTCCCGCCGGAAGCTCCCCGCTTCTGATCTTGCCCTCAAGGATCTTCGCGAGCTGTTCGTAGTGGTAGGCGGCAGCACCGGGGTTGATCTTGTCTGTCACGGAATCGAACGTAAGCGTCCGGCAGCGCTCATGCATCTCCGACAACTGTCAACTACTGTCAACCACTGCCGTCCACTGCCGGACGCTTTCGGCATCGGTTATCGTGAGAACAAGGACCCCGGCGAGTCGGTCAGGACTCCCGGGGCGTGGCCAACGCTTCGAAGGAGCGTCGACATGCCCGAGCTTATCCATGCCCTGATTCTGTGGGCGAGTCTGATCTTCGGCTTGCGAGGGGGCGGTGGCCAACGCCCCCGCCCGACCGTTCGCCCCGCACCCGCACGGGCATCCCTGCACCTCGTACCCGTACCCGTACCCGTCGCGGCGCGACGTGCGCGGGAGTGGCTCCCCGCGCCCCGTTCGCCGTACGGGCTCGACACGCCGCTGGACGGCGAGGAAACGGCCCTGGTCCGCCCGTACTTGACCGAGCACGAGGAGCGGCAGGAACGGGCACGTCAGCGGCGGCGGTGCCTGGCTCTGGTACTCGCGGCTGACTTCGGCGTCGACCTTGACCGCCACCTGGTCGGCGCGCGGGGCGTGGCGTCATGAGCGAGCAGCCGCGCGACGACAGGCATCCCGGTCTGACCCCGGTGAGCCCGGCGCGGGGTGCCGAACACGACCGCGACGCGACGGCCTACGTGGCGCTGCTTGACCACGGCGCCCAGTGCGAGGCGTGCCGCAGCACCCCGGCCCTGTGCCCGGAGGGCCAGCACCTCGCGGACGCACTGAGGGCCGTACGGAGAGATACGCGCGTTGTGATCTGCTGTCGCTGCGATCAGGCCATTAAGCCGGGCGAGCCGTACGAGAGGCACGTTCACGACCGGGGGACCGGCGCGCCGCTGGTCAACTACAGTCACCGCGACGGGTGTCCCGAGACGGCCACTCATCCGAAGCCGGGCCGCTAGCGGACCCTCAGCGGCCTGCGGACGGCGCAACACCGCACCCTGGGCGGGGCGCGAGTTCCGCCCCGATGCCAGGGGCACGGGCCAAGGCCTCGGACGGGACACACGATCCGTCCGGGCCGTTCCGCATGGCGACGGCCACGAACTCACCTTGCGACGCGTCGCGTTGTCCGGGTCCGCGACGAGCGTCATGGCTTCGAGCTCATCGAGCAACGGGACGACTACGCTGATCTGCCACCCGGCTTGGCCGACGAACTGGCGGAAAGGTTGGTCTTCCTTCGGTAGTGCCCAGGCGGAGTCGGCGCCATCGCTCAGTAGCTGAGTGGTTCCCCGGCTCGCGACGTTAGGCCGAACGACTGCGGGCCGTGTCCTCCCCCCTGATCGGGGAAGGGCACGGCCCGCGGCCCAGGTACGGCCCAGAGCGCTAAAGAGCGGTCCTGACCTGCGCGTTCTCTAGAGGTCGAAGTAGAGCTCGAACTCGTGCGGGTGCGGGCGGAGCTGGATCGGGGCGATTTCGTTGGTGCGCTTGTAGTCGATCCAGGTCTCGATCAGGTCCGAGGTGAAGACGCCGCCCGCCTGGAGGTACTCGTTGTCCTCCTCGAGGGCGTCCAGGACGGCCGGGAGGGAGGTCGGGACCTGCTGGACGTTCGCGTGCTCCTCGGGAGCCAGCTCGTAGAGGTCCTTGTCGATCGGCTCGGCCGGCTCGATCTTGTTCTTGACGCCGTCCAGACCCGCGAGGAGGAGGGCCGAGAAGGCCAGGTACGGGTTGGAGGACGGGTCGGGGGCGCGGAACTCGACGCGCTTGGCCTTCGGGTTGGAGCCCGTGATCGGGATACGCATGGCCGCGGAGCGGTTGCGCTGCGAGTAGACCATGTTGACCGGGGCCTCGAAGCCGGGGACCAGGCGGTGGTACGAGTTCACCGTCGGGTTGGTGAAGGCGAGGAGGGACGGGGCGTGCTTGAGGATGCCGCCGATGTAGTAGCGGGCGGTGTCCGAGAGGCCCGCGTAGCCCTGCTCGTCGTAGAAGAGCGGGATGCCGCCCTGCCAGAGCGACTGGTGGACGTGCATACCGGAGCCGTTGTCACCGAAGATCGGCTTGGGCATGAAGGTCGCGGTCTTGCCGTTGCGCCAGGCGACGTTCTTGACGATGTACTTGAAGAGCATCAGGTCGTCGGCGGCGGCCAGGAGCGTGTTGAACTTGTAGTTGATCTCCGCCTGGCCCGCGGTGCCCACCTCGTGGTGCTGGCGCTCGACCTGAAGGCCGTTCTTGTCCAGCTCAAGGGAGATCTCGGCGCGCAGGTCGGCGAAGTGGTCGACCGGCGGGGCCGGGAAGTAGCCGCCCTTGTAGCGGACCTTGTAGCCGCGGTTGTTCTCCTCCGAGCCGGTGTTCCAGGCGCCCGCCTCGGAGTCGATGTGGTAGAAGCTCTCGTTCGCCGCGGTGTTGAAGCGCACCGAGTCGAAGACGTAGAACTCGGCCTCGGGGCCGAAGTACGCGGTGTCGGCGATGCCGGTGGAGGCGAGGTAGGCCTCGGCCTTCTTGGCGATGTTGCGCGGGTCGCGGCTGTAGGCCTCGCCGGTTACCGGGTCGTGGATGAAGAAGTTGACGTTCAGCGTCTTGTCCCGGCGGAACGGGTCGAGGCGGGCCGTCGTCAGGTCGGGCACGAGCGCCATGTCGGACTCGTGGATCGCCTGGAAGCCGCGGATCGACGAACCGTCGAACATCAGCTGCTCGGCTGGGTCGAACGCCGCTGCGGGCACCGTGAAGTGCTGCATCACACCCGGCAGGTCGCAGAAGCGGACGTCGACGAACTTCACGTCCTCGTCTGCGATGAACTTCTTGGCGTCGTCGGCGTTCTGGAACATCCAGCTCCTCCTACTCCCGGTCCGGGGTGGAGCCGGGGATGTGTAGCTCTTGGTGCGGCCAGTGCGGTGGCACACGCTGGACCTGACCTTAGGGACGGGCCGTTTCTCAAGGATGACCCATTTGTTTCGTTGAAGTTAACCGGGTCAGGGGTGAGCGGCATCTCAGAGAGGTCAGGCAGGGCCCGGGGCCGGGGGGCTACAGCAGGGCGCAGTACCGTGTACGGGTGGATAACAGGCAAGCAATCGGATCGTGGCTGTCCGGCCCCCGGCAGGCGGCCGAGGACATGGGTGCCGACTTCGGTTACCGGGGCGAGCAGCTCGGGCTGCCCGAGCACGGGCCCGGGGCGATCGCGCCGCTCGGCCGCCGCTTCGGCGCGATCGCCGTCGACTGGGGCCTGTGCATGCTCATCGCCTACGGCCTCTTCGCGCGGGGTGACAGCCAGGCCATGGGCAACTGGGCGCTCGGGCTGTTCCTCGTGCTGCATGTACTCACCGTGGGCACCATCGGTTCGACGCCCGGCAAGCGGCTTCTCGGTCTGCGTGTGGTCAGCGAGGACGGCGGGCGACTCGGCTTCGTACGGGTGCTCGTCCGCAGCGTGCTGCTGTGCCTGGGCCTCCCGGCGCTGATCTGGGACCGGGACGGACGTGGGCTGCACGATCGCGTGGGTCGCGCGGTTCAGGTGCGGATCTAGGCCGCGCGCCAGTACGGCAGTACGCCAGTACGGCTCCCGTATCGCTACGGATCGCGCGCCGCGCATGCCGGAGGGGCGCCCGGAACCCANCCGGGCGCCCCTCCGGCGTTGGGAAGAACGGGTTCAGCGGCCCTGCGGGCCACCGCGCGGCATCTTCATCCCCTTCGGCATCGGGCCCTTCGGCAGCGGCATGTTGCTGAGCAGGTCACCCATTGCCCGCAGCCGGTCGTTGGTCGCGGTGACCTGCGGCCCGGTGAGCGTGCGCGGGAGCTTCAGCATCCGCGTGCGGAGCTTCTTCAGGGGGACCTGACCCTCGTCGGTGCCGACGATGAAGACATGGACCGGCACATCCGTGAGGATGCGCGCCATCTTCTTCTTCTCGGCGGCCAGCAGGCCCTTCACACGGTTCGGGTTGCCCTCGCCGATCAGGACGATGCCCGCCTTGCCCACCGCGCGGTGCACCACGTCCTGGCTGCGGTTCATGCCCACCGCCGGAGTCGTTGTCCAGCCGCGCCCGATGTTGTCCAGCACGGCGGCAGCCGCACCCGGCTGGCCCTCCATCTGGCTGAACGCCGCTCGCTCGGCCCGGCGTCCGAAAATGATCGCCATCGCCAGGAAGGCGAGCAGGAAGCCGAGAATGCCGAGGTAGACCGGGTGTCCGATCCAGAAGCCGATTCCGAGGAGGGCCCCGAAGGTGACGATTCCCACAGCGCCGATCACAAGACCGATCTTGGGGTCGGCCTTGCGGGTCATCTTGTACGTGAGGGCAATCTGCTTGAGCCGCCCTGGGTTCGCAGTACTCGCTGCGTTGTCCTTCCTCGCCATGTCGTGAAGTTTACGTCCCCGGCGAGCCGGCTACGACGTGCGGGCCGAGCTAACGGCCTCGAGGACCCGCTGAGCCTCCACCCGGTCCTTCGCCCGGCGCCGGTCCTCGACCACAGAGGCCCAGGCGTTGCGGCGGGCGGTGCGGTGGCCGCGGCTCATCAGCAGCGACTCGACGACGCGCAGGGCGTCGGTGACGGACGGTATGGCGGTGGCGCGTACGGGCGCGGCCTGCATGGCGGGGGTCCCCTCTTGGTGGCGGAAGCACGGGTGAGCGGGTGTAGCGGGAGTACGGGCGAGCGGTAACAGCGACGGTGCGGTGTCAGGCGACGCGGTATCAGCGGTGGCGCGAGAGCCGAGCGGTGGGGGCGTAGCACTCGGCGTGAGTACAGCGTCACTGATTGGTGTTACCAGGACGTGACCGACCGGTCAAACCGCAATGAAGCCTTGGCGCGGTGCCGGGACAGGGCGGGCAAACCTGACGCGGCCCGTACACCGCCCCGACCTGCGGGGAGCGTACGGGCCGCGCCATCTCGGCCGTTACTGGCCAGTAGTCGCTTGTGCGTGAATTCACACAGCCTGCGAGGCGACATACGCGCCGCGCTTCTCGATCGCCATCTGGTAGAGCCGCCCCGCGCGGTACGAGGAACGGACCAGCGGACCCGACATCACACCGGAGAAGCCGATCTGCTCGGCCTCCTCCTTCAGCTCCACGAACTCCGCGGGCTTGACCCAGCGCTCCACGGGGTGGTGCCGAGGTGTCGGGCGCAGGTACTGGGTGATGGTGATCAGCTCGGTGCCCGCCTCGTGCAGCTGGCGCAGCGCCTCGCTGACCTCCTCACGGGTCTCGCCCATGCCCAGGATCAGGTTCGACTTGGTGACCAGACCCGCCTCGCGGGCCTCGGTGATCACCTTCAGCGAGCGCTCGTACCGGAAGCCGGGGCGGATGCGCTTGAAGATCCGCGGCACCGTCTCGACGTTGTGCCCGAGGACCTCGGGGCGGGACGAGAAGACCTCGGCCAGCTGGTCAGGATCGGCGTTGAAGTCGGGGATGAGGAGCTCGACCTTGGTGTAGCCATCGGAGCGCTCCGCCGTCATCGCGTGGATCTGGCGCACGGTCTCGGCGTACAGCCAGGCGCCGCCGTCCTCCAGGTCGTCGCGCGCGACGCCGGTGATCGTGGCGTAGTTCAGGTCCATGGTGACCACGGACTCACCGACGCGGCGCGGCTCGTCCCGGTCCAGGGGCTCGGGCTTGCCGGTGTCGATCTGGCAGAAGTCGCAGCGCCGGGTGCACTGGTCGCCGCCGATCAGGAAGGTCGCCTCGCGGTCCTCCCAGCATTCGTAGATGTTGGGACAGCCCGCCTCCTGGCACACGGTGTGCAGACCCTCGCTCTTGACGAGTTTCTGCATCTGCGTGTACTCGGGGCCCATCTTCGCCCGGGTCTTGATCCACTCGGGCTTGCGCTCGATGGGGGTCTGGCTGTTCCGGACCTCCAGACGCAGCATCTTGCGTCCGTCGGGTGCGACAGCGGACACGTCCGGCTCCCTACAACTTCGATTCTTCGGCGCACACCAGGGTACGCCCGTTATTTGTACGGCCCTACGTCCTGCCAACCTCTGGCCCTAGGGTCGCATTCCCCAGGGCGCTACGGCAGTCCAGGCCCCTACACAGTCGCCTCCACGGCCTCGCGCCCGGTCTCGCGCCCGGTCTCGCGCCCGGTCTCGCGCTCGACCTGGCTCTCGGCCTCGCGCTCGATCACGCGCGGCTTGAGGTCGGCGTGGGTCAGTACGTCCCTCAGGTGCCGCTCGAGCACCGGTGCCACCTCCTCGATCGTGACGTTCCGGCCGAGCTCACCCGCGAGCGAGGCGACCCCCGCGTCCCGGATGCCACACGGCACGATCCGGTCGAACCAGGTGTTGTCCGGGTTCACGTTCAGCGCGAAGCCATGCATCGTGACGCCCTTGGCGACCCGGATGCCGATCGCGCCCAGCTTGCGGTCCTCGCGGCGCTGCCCGGCGTTGGACGGGGCGTACTCAGGACCGTTCATCCGGGAGTCGAACTCGTCGTCCGTGAGCCGCGGGTCGAAGTCCAGCGCGAGGCCGCCAAGACGCTGCTCCACCGGGTCGCCCAGCACCCACACGCCACTGCGGCCCTCGACCCGGCTGGTCTCGACGTCGAACTCGGCGCACGTACGGATCAGCGCGTCCTCAAGGCGGCGCACATGCGCCACCACATCCACCGGACGCGGCAGCTTCATGATCGGGTAGCCCACCAGCTGTCCTGGACCGTGCCAGGTGATCTTGCCGCCGCGGTCCACGTCGATGACCGGGGTGCCGTCCAGCGGACGCTCGCTGTCCTCGGTACGGCGACCGGCCGTATACACCGGCGGGTGCTCAAGCAGCAGGCAGGTGTCGTCGATCTCGTCCGCGAAGCGCGCCGCGTGCACCCGGCGCTGTTCCTGCCACGCCTCCTGGTATTCGACGGCGTTCTGGCCGAAACCCATTCGGACGAATCGCAGCTCACTCACTTCGGGCGCCTCCAGACTCGTGCACCGTGCGCTGATCGCGCGCTCCAAGCCACTGTACGGGGGCTTCGCGAGGCGGGCCCCGGGTGCCCCTGAGAGGCCTGTCTCACACGTTCGGATGAATGCCTGGCCAAGGCGGCAACGGGGGCGGTGAGGGCCGCTACATTCACGCCGTTCGGCGGCAGGACTGAGGGCTGCTCCCGGCGCCCGGAAGGCAGGAGACCGCACAGCTGATGACGGAACGACCCCCGCAGCGCACGCCCAACCGCCAGCTCGCCGCGCTTATCGCCGAGGCCGGATTCTCCAACGCGGGTCTGGCCCGCAGGGTCGACCAGCTTGGCCTGGAGCACGGCCTCGATCTGCGGTACGACAAGACCTCGGTGACCCGGTGGCTGCGTGGCCAGCAGCCGCGCGGCACCACCCCGGCGCTGATCGCCGAGGTCTTCACCCGCCGACTCGGGCGTCGGCTGACCGCGCAGGACTTAGGCCTGGACGCCTGTGCGCCGGTCTACGCGGGTCTTGAGTTCGCGGCGTCGCCCGAGGAAGCCGTCGACATCGTCGGCGGCCTGTGGCGCAAGGACTCCGGCAGCCACGCCGAGCTGCGGAAGATCGCCTTCACCCCGGCCGGTCTGGTGGTGCCCAGCCGCGACTGGCTGATCGGCCGCGCCGACGAGCGGGTGGGGCGGGGCGAACCGCCCACCGGGCCCGCCGGGCCCGCCGGGCCGCGGGTCCCGCCCCAGGGCCGCCAGTCGGTGCCCCGGCAGCGCCAGCAGACCGAGCGCGGCCCGGGGCAGCGGGTCGGCTCCGGGGACATCGCGGCGCTGCGCTCGGTCGGCGAGCTGTTCCGGGCGCTGGACCACGCGTACGGCGGCGGGCACGCGCGCCAGGCCCTGGTCCGCTATCTGGAGCACGAGGCCGAGCCGATGCTGCGCGGCATGTACGGCGAGGCGACCGGGCGGCGGCTGTTCGCGGCGGCCGCGGACCTGACCCGGCTCGCCGGGTGGACCTCGTACGACATCGCGGCCCACGGACTCGCGCAGCGGTACTTCGTGCAGGCGCTGCGCCTCGCGCAGGCGGCGGGGGACCGGGCGTACGGCTCGTATGTCCTCATCACCATGAGCCGCCAGGCCGTCTATCTGAGCCATGGCCGCGAAGCCGTCCAGCTGGCGCGGGTCGCCCAACAGGGCGTCGGTGCGGCGGCCCCGCCCATCGTCCAGGCGCTGCTGCACTCCGTCGAGGCGCGCGGGCACGCGGTGCTGGGCGAGGTGCGGGCCTGCACGGCTTCACTGGTACGGGCCGAGCGCGCGCTGGAGACGGCACGGCCGGGTGACGATGTGCCGTACTGGGCACGGTTCTTCGACGAGGCGCAGCTCGCGGACGAGTTCGGGCACTGCCACCGGGACCTCCAGCAGTACCGCGCGGCGGCGCAGCACGCCGAGCGCTCGCTCCAGCTGCGGGCGCCCGGGTACGCGCGCTCACGCCTGTTCTGCCGCGTGGTGCTGGCCTGCGCCCGGCTCGGCCTCGGCGAACTCGACCAGGCCTGCTCGCTGGGCGCCGAGGCCGCGCAGCAGGCCGCGGAGATGCGCTCGGCGCGGGCCCACGAGTACGTACGCGACTTCGAGCGCCGCCTGGAGCCCTACCGCGACGCCCCACCGGTACGGGGCTACCGGGACCGGGTGGCGGCGCTGGGCTGAGAGCCTGTCATCGGACACCCGGGTCCGTGCGGCTGGATGGCCGGATGGCCGGATGGTGGATGGTGCCCCGTACCCGTGGGGGAGAGCCTCCGCGGGTACGGGGGGTCGTGGTGGCCCCCGCGTGGCCTACGCGGCCGCGGGGAGGCGTTGCTCCGCGTGCGGAGCGCTCAGGCCGAAGTCGCGCAGCAGGGCGTGCGCGGCGCGGCGGCCGGAGAAGAGGGCACCCTGCACGGTGCTGGTGTCCCGGTGGTCGCCGCAGACGTACAGACCGGCGAGCAGCCGTACCGGGCGGCGCAGATCGTGCGGCGGCGGCATCGCCGGGACGGCCTCCGGGTCGTGGTGGACGGCGATCAGCTCCCAGTCCGCCGTGGAGGTGCCGTACAGGGCCGCCAGATGGGCGCGGACGTCGGACTCGGCGGGCGGGCGCCCGAGCACCGTGGAGGAGATCAGCGGGCGGCCCACGGGCGCGCGCGCCGGGTCCACCTCGCTGACGACCGCGGTGTGCGACACGGGACCGCGACGGTCCGCGTCCAGCAGCAGCGCGGGTTCGGCCAACGGTGGCTCGGGAGCCGTGTGGTGCAGCACGGTCACCGGGTGGAACGACGGCATCCGCAGTCCCGGCAGCAGTTCGGCGGCCTGCCGGGCGCCGGTCGCCAACAGCACGGCGCGGCAGCGCAGTTCGCCGTGGCCCGCGGTGCGTACGGACGTGGTGGCGATCTCCACGGCCTTCACCCCGGTGCGTACGGTGCCCGGGGGCAGCGCCGCGGCCAGCAACGCGGGCAGCGTGTCGGCGCCGCCCGCGGGCAGACAGAGACGGCCACGGGCGAAGCCGCGCAGCGCGAGATCGGCGCACCGGCTGGAGGTGGTGAGCCGTGGGTCGCAGAGCAGCGCGGACAGCAGGGGGCGTACGAAGCCGTCGACGGCGCGGTGCGGCAGACCCCGCGCGGGCAGCGCGGCCTGGGCGGCGAGTGCCTGCCGCGCGGGCCGTTCGGGACGGGCCAGCAGACGCTCTACGGGGGTCGCCGCGAGCCGCGTCAGGCAGGCGGCGAGCCGGGCTTGGCCCAGGGGGCCGCCCAGCGGTGGCCTGGGCGTGCGCGGTGCCCGCCCCACCCGGGGGGCGCTCGTAAGGGCGCGCGCCGCCGAGAGTGCGCCCCTCGCGCTCCGTCCCGCGCTCCTTCCCGCGCTCCTTCCCGCGCTCCTTCCCGCGTCTCCAGGACCGTCGAGGCTGCCGCTTGGCTCCCATGTCCGGTACAGGCGGCCGTCGCTGTGCACCAGGACGCCCGGCGCGAACGGCTTCAGGACCAGGTCGTCGAGGCCCGGTGTGCGGCGCAGTTCCGGGTACGAGGTGGAGAGCAGCTGACCGATCCGGTCGAGGCGGAACCCGTCGACCGATTCCGTGGACATGCGCCCCCCGACGTAAGGGGCGGCTTCCAGGACGACGGTGGTGACCCCAGCGCTGGCCAGCTGGTGGGCTGCCGACAGACCGGCGACCCCGGAACCCACGATGACGACGTCCGCTTCTTGCGAGGGCTCAAGCACTATTGCCCCTCCCCGAGGTTGCGTCGCGGTTGATGGGGACCTCATGCCCTCAACGGGGGCTAGGGATACCCGAGTTCGCCACGAGGGTAGGGACGTATTCGGTCGATCGCAGTCGCGCACCGGCCGTGCACGGTCGCACGCCGGTCGCATAGCGGCCGTATGCGGTCAGGGAATTGGCCGTGGTGGTCGAAAAGCAGTCAGGCAGGTTCAGGCGGAACCTCAGTTCAACGCCGCGCCGATCGCGTCATCGATCGTCGGGAAGGCGAACCGGAAGCCGGAGTCCAGCAGCCGGGTCGGCAGCACCCGCGTGCTGCGCAGCGTCTCCGACGCCATCTCGCCGAGCACCACACGCAGCGCCGGAGCCGGTGCGGGCAGCAGCGTCGGCCGGTGCAGGGCCCGCCCCATCGCGGCCGTCACCTCGCGGTTGGTGACCGGGTTCGGGACCGTCACATTGAACGGACCCGCCAGGGTCTCGGACGCGAGGAGATGGCGCAGCGCGGCCACCTCGTCGTGCAGCGCGACAAAGCTCCAGTACTGGCGACCGTTGCCCAGACGCCCGCCAAGACCCGCCTTGAACAGCGGAAACATCCGCCCCCAGGCGCCGCCCTCGCGCGCCACCACCATGCCGGAGCGCGCGAACACGGTCCGCACCCCGGCCTCCGCTGCCGCGCCCGCGGCCTCCTCCCACTCCACACACAGGGACGGCAGGAACCCGTCCCCGGCGGGCGCGTCCTCGTCCACGGCGCGCTCCCCGGTGTCGCCGTAGTACCCGACCGCGCTGCCGCACAGAAACACCTCAGGCGGCTGGTCCAGCGAGGCGATCGCCTCAGCCAGCGTGGCGGTCCCGAGCACCCGGCTGTCCCGCAGCTCCCGCTTGTACGCGTCGGTCCAGCGGTGGTCGCCGATGCCCGCCCCGGCGAGGTTGACCACGGCCGTACACCCGACCAGCTTCGCGGTGTCCACCTCACCCCGCTTGGGCTGCCACTCGACCTCTCGCTCGGCGCGGGCCGCTCTGCGGACCAGCCGCAGCACCTCGTGCCCGTCCGCCTCCAGCGAGCGCGTCAGCGCCGTACCGATGAGTCCGGACGCGCCAGCGATGGCGATTCGCGATGCCTGCATGGTCCCATCCTGCCTCGAACACCGCCCGACAGCAGGACTTCTCCGCCCGTTCGCCCGTACAGTGGCCCGCATGTCCGACGCGCTCATACGTCCCGCCCGACTCACTGACGAGGCGGCGCTCAGCCGACTGGACCGCGACACCTGGTCCTTGTTGCACGCCGTACAGCCGAAGCCGTCCGACTCCCAGCCGTTCTTCTCGGAAGGGCACCCGCCGGAGCAACACCTGGTCGCCGCGACCGCGGATGGCCGGATCGCGGGGTACATCCGGCTGGTCCCGCCCACCCCGCTCCCCTGCAACGCCCATGTGCGGCAGATCCAGGGCCTCGCCGTAGCCGACTGGGCGCGTGGACAGGGCGTCGCCCGCGCGCTGATCAGGGCGGCTTGCGAAGAGGCCCGCAGGCAGGGCGCCTCACGGCTCACGCTGCGGGTGCTCGCGCACAACACTCCGGCGAGGAAGCTGTACGAGGCGGAGGGCTTCGAGGTCGAGGGCGTGCTGCCGGGGGAGTTCCTGATCGAGGGGGCGTACGTGGACGACGTACTGATGGGCCGCGCGCTCAGCTGAACGGCCTGGCAGTCCGCCGGGTCCGCTGGTCCGCCCGTCCGCCCGTCCGTCAGTCCGCCAGTACGCCAGTCTTCAGTCCGGCGCGAAGCGGTCCCACAGCTTCGGGTAGTAGCGCGCCAGCGCCGAGTCGTCCTCGAAGTCGATCGGCGTGCCCTCCGGCTCCGGGGGCGCGGACGGAATCCCCAGGTCGGGTGCGACGACCCCGGTGAGCTGCTCGTAGGCCTCGTCCGCCGCGTAGCCGAGCTCCTCACCGTCCCCGTCGATCTCCTCGTCGAACTCGCCCAGGAGCTCGGCCAGCGCGTCCGGGTCGTGCAGCGCGCCCTCGAAGACCTCCCGGCCCTGCCCGATCAGCCAGCACCGGAAGTAGTCGAAGGCGTCGTCGCTGGCCCCGTCGAGCAGCACACAGGCCGCGCCCCACAGGTCCCAGCGGTAGGCACGGTTGTAGCGGGCCTCGAAGTGGCGGGCGAAGTCCAGGACGGCGTCCGGGTCGAGCCGCAGCAGCCGTTCGAGGAGCAGGTCAGCCTGCTCCTCGGGGTCGCCCTGGGCGGCCTCGCGGGTGTCGTCGACGATCTCCCAGAACTCCGTCTCGTCCATCACCGCTCCAGCATCGTCCCTCGGGGGTGCCAACGCACCCGGAGTGCGGCTCTTGTTATCGGCCTGTCGGGCGACCCGCTGGCGGCGATGGCGACAGAAGATGTCGGGTATGGGTGCCAGGCTCGGAATATGGGTCACTCGACAGAGCAGCACACCGACTGGACCACCGACCAGACCACCGACCGGACCACCGATCAGAACACTCACCGGAACAGACCGCTCGACGGAAAGATCGCCCTGGTCGCGGGCGCGACCCGCGGCGCGGGCCGGGCCATGGCCGTGGAGCTAGGCCGGGCCGGAGCCACGGTCTACGCCACCGGCCGCACCACCCGGGACCAGATCAGCGAGGTCGGACGGGCCAGCGAGACCATCGAGGAGACGGCCGAGCTGGTCACCGCGGCGGGAGGCACGGGCATCGGCGTCGCGGTCGACCACCTCGAACCGGACCAGGTACGGCGACTGGTCGACCGGATCGACCGCGAGCAGGGCCGCCTCGACATCTTGGTCAACGACATCTGGGGCGGCGACGTACACGTCCAGTGGGGCAAGAAGATGTGGGAGCACGACCTCGACAAGGGGCTGCGCCTTCTGCGCCTCGGCGTGGAGACCCACATCGTCACCAGCCGGTACGCGCTGCCGCTGCTGATCCGGAACCGCGGCGGCCTGGCCGTGGAGGTCACCGACGGCACCGAGGAGTACAACCGCCGCTACCGCGAGCCCTTCTACTACGACCTGGCCAAGGCCGCGCCGCTGCGGATGGCCCGCGGCCTGGCTGAGGAACTTGGGGAGTACGGCTGTACGGCGCTGTGCCTGACCCCGGGCTGGCTGCGCTCGGAGGCCATGCTCGACACGTACTTCAAGGTGACCGAGGAGAACTGGCAGGCGGGCTGTGAACAGAACCCGCACTTCGCGATCTCGGAGACCCCGACCTTCGTGGGCCGCGCGCTGGCCGCACTCGCCGCCGATCCGCGGGTCGCACGCTTCAACGGGCAGTCGTTGTCCAGCGGGGGACTGGCCAAGGAGTACGGCTTCACGGACGTCGACGGCTCGGCGCCGGACGCCTGGCGCTACATCACGGAGGTCGACCAGACGGCCAAGGAAGCGGATGTGACGGGGTACCGGTAAGGAACGCCGGAACGTCGGAACGCCGGAACGCCCGTCACCCGTCGAGCCCATACAGCTCGGCCATCCGGGTGGCGGCGTCGGCGAGTCGTTTCCGTAGCTCAAGGGGCTCGCGTACCTCCGCCTCAGGGCCCAGCCCCAGCAGCTGGGAGTACGCCACATCCGGGGACTCCACCGGCAGCGTGAGCGTCACCCAGCCCTGCTCATCGGGTGGTTCGGCGGCCGCCAGGGCCTCGCGGGCGGCGGCGCCGTCGGTGACGTACGGCAGCTGTCTGGCACCCATGGGGGAGAGGCGGAGGACGACCTGGGCGCGCAGGATGGAGCGGGCGAACTGTGCCGCGCGCTCGTGCCAGAAGTCCGGCAGGTGGAAGTCCTCCCGGCGCGTGAAGCGTTCCGACGCGACGGAGACGGCGGTGAAGCGGTCGACGCGGTACACGCGAAAGCCACCGGAGCTGTCACCGTCCACGGCCTCCGGGGTGTCCGCCGCGCGGGCGCACAAGTACCACACACCCGCCTTGAGGACCAGCCCGTACGGCTCCAACTCCCGCTCCACCACCCGGTCCTGACGGCGATACACGGCGGTGACCCGACGGTCGTCCCACACCGCGTCCGCGACCGTCGGCAGCAACTCGGGAGTCTCCGGGTCCTGATACCAGGCGGGGGCGTCCAGATGAAAGCGCTGAGCCGCGGTCCGCGAGGCGTCCCGCAACGCCGGAAGCAGCGCGGCCGAGACCTTGAGGCGGGCCGCGGACGCCGCGTCCGCGAGCCCCATCTCCCGTAGCGCGCCGGGCAGCCCGGACAGGAACAGCGCCTCCGCCTCGTCACGGCCGAGCCCGGTCAGGCGCGTACGGTAGCCGCCGATCAGCCGGTAGCCGCCCAGCGGCCCCCGGTCGGCGTAGACCGGGACACCGGCCTCGGAGAGCGCCTGGGCGTCCCGGGTGATGGTCCGTTCGGACACCTCCAGTTCCCGGGCGAGCTCAGCGGCGGTCATCATGGGCCGGGCCTGCAGCAGCAGGATCATCCTGATGAGACGGGCAGCGCGCATGGCCGCATTGTGCCGTGTGCTCGCTCGAACGGCCGGATGCGGTCCCCGCTGCTAACGTGCTGTCAAAATCTGACATGCCATCCCACATCAACTCACGTCATCTCACGTCACGGTTTGCCCAAGGCACCCACGGCACACAAGGGACACCAAGCAATGCCCAACCAACCCCGCGAACAGTGGGGCACGCGCGCAGGATTCCTGCTGGCCGCGATCGGCTCGGCCATCGGGCTCGGCAACATCTGGCGGTTCCCCGCCGTCGCGTACGACGGCGGCGGCGGAGCATTCCTGCTGCCGTACCTGATCGCGCTGCTCACTGCTGGTCTGCCGCTGCTCATCATGGAATACACGATCGGACGCAAGTACCGGAAATCCCCTCCGGCCGCGTTCCGACGACTGATCCGGCCAGGTGAGGCGGTCGGCTGGTGGCAGGTCGCGATCTGCTTCGTCATCGCCACCTACTACGCCGTCATCCTGTCCTGGGCCGTGCGCTACGTCGGCTTCTCGGTCGGCCAACAGTGGGGAGACGACCCGGGGGCCTTCCTGTTCGGCGACTTCCTGAGGGTCGCCGAGGAGCCGGGCAGCGTCTCGGAGTACGTGCCCGGGGTGCTCTGGCCGCTGATCGCCGTCTGGGTCGTCGTGCTCGTGATCCTGGCGTTCGGTATCCGGCGCGGTATCGAGGCGGCCAACAAGATCTTCATCCCGCTGCTGGTCGTCTTCTTCCTGGTCCTCGTCGTCAGGGCGCTCACGCTGGACGGCGCCGAGATCGGTCTGGACGCCTTCTTCACGCCCGACTGGGACGCCCTGACGGACGGCACGGTCTGGGTCGCGGCCTACGGTCAGATCTTCTTCTCGCTGTCCATCGGCTTCGGCATCATGGTCACGTACGCCTCGTATCTGCGGCGGCGCGCCGACCTCACCGGGTCCGCCCTGGTGGCCGGTCTCGCCAACAGCTCGTTCGAGCTGCTGGCCGGTATCGGCGTCTTCGCCACGCTGGGCTTCCTGGCCGCCTCCACCGGTGGCCAGATCGGCGACGTCCAGGGCGGCCTGGGCCTGGCCTTCGTCGCCTTCCCGACGATCATCTCCGAGATGCCCGCCGGAGCGTTCTTCGGCGTGCTGTTCTTCGGGTCTTTGGTGATCGCTGGTCTGTCGTCGCTGATCAGCATCGTGCAGGTCATCGTCTCCGCGGTGCAGGACCGCACCGGGATGAACCGGCAGGCCGCCGTGTTCGGCGTCGGCGGTGCGGTCGCGCTGGTGTCGATCGTGCTGTTCCCGACGGACGGCGGGCTGTACCTCCTGGACTCCTCGGACCACTTCATCAACCAGTACGGCATCGCGCTCGCCGCACTGGCCAGTGTGGTCGTGCTGATCTGGGTGCCCTGGTTCATGGACAGGCGGAACAACCTCGCGACGTTGCAGCAGAACGCGGACGCGACATCGGCGGTCCGGCTCGGCCACTGGTGGCAGATCTGCCTCGGCATCATCACCCCGCTGGGTCTGGGCTGGATGCTGGTGGACGCGCTGCGCCAGGAGCTCGACGAGAACTACGAGGGCTACTCGACCGGCTTCCTGCTCGCGACGGGCTGGAGCGTCGCCATCGGCGCGCTGCTCATCGGCGTCCTGCTCTCGCTGATTCCCTGGAAGCAGGCCGACAGGGATGCCGGGCTTGACGAGGACATCCTGGACGAAGGGAAGAGCTGATGTCGACCAGTGCCATCGTGATGATGGTCGTCTCCTTGGTCATCGTGTGGGGCGGCCTGATCGCCGCGATCCTCAAGCTCCGCGCCCACCCGGACGAGCCGGAAGAGCCGCCGGTCGTGCGCGACGCGCCCAACGGCGGCTGACCGGAGAGAGACCCAAACGCGCAGAGACCCAAACGCTCTGAGACCCAAACGCCCGTGGGGCCCAGCCTGTTGGCTGGGCCCCACGGGCGTACGGTCGGGCTCGCTTACAGCCCGTACTTCTCGCGGGCCTCCTTGACGGCCGAGGCCGCGACGTCACCACGGCGGGCCAGCTGCGCCAGCGAGGCGACCACGATCGACTCGGCGTCGATGCCGAAGTGGCGGCGCGCCGCGTCCCGGGTGTCGGAGAGGCCGAAGCCGTCCGCGCCGAGCGAGGTGTAGTCCTGCTCGACCCACTGCGCGATCTGGTCCGGCACCTGGCGCATGTAGTCGCTCACCGCGAGCACCGGGCCTTCGGCGCCCGCCAGGGCCTGCCGTACGTACGGGGTGCGCTCCTCGCCGCACAGCAGCGCCTCGTCGCACTCCAGGGCGTCCCGCCGCAGCTCGGTCCAGGAGGTCGCGGACCACACGTCGGCGGCCACGCTCCACTCATCGGCCAGCAGCCGCTGGGCCTTGAGCGCCCAGTGGATCGCCGTACCGGAGGCCAGCAGCTGCGTCCGCGGGGCGTCGGCCGGGACGGTGACCCCGGCGGACTCGGCGGTGTTGAAGCGGTACAGGCCGCGCACGATGCCCTCGTCCACGCCCGCGGGCTTGGCGGGCTGCGGCATCGGCTCGTTGTAGACGGTCAGGTAGTAGAAGACGTCCGAGTCCTCGCCGGGCGCCGTCTCGCCGTACATCCGGCGCAGCCCCTCCTTGACGATGGCCGCGACCTCGTAGGCGAACGCCGGGTCGTACGTCAGCGCGGCCGGGTTGGTCGCGGCGATCACCGGCGAGTGGCCGTCGGCGTGCTGCAGGCCCTCGCCCGTCAGCGTCGTACGACCGGCCGTGGCGCCGATCAGGAAGCCCTTGCCGAGCTGGTCGGCGAGCTGCCACATCTGGTCGGCGGTGCGCTGCCAGCCGAACATCGAGTAGAAGATGTAGAACGGGATCATCGTCTCGCCGTGCGTGGAGTACGCGCTGGCGGCGGCGATGAAGTCGGCCATCGAACCGGCCTCGGTGATCCCCTCGTTGAGGATCTGGCCGTCCTTGGCCTCGCGGTAGTACATCAGCTGGTCGCGGTCGACCGGCTCGTACGTCTGGCCCTTGGGCGAGTAGATGCCGAGCGAGGGGAACAGCGACTCCATGCCGAAGGTGCGGGCCTCGTCCGGGACGATCGGCACCCAGCGCTTGCCGGAGGTCTTGTCCCGCATCAGGTCCTTGGCGAGCCGGACGAACGCCATCGTCGTCGCCATCGACTGGGAGCCGGAGCCCTTGTCGAACGCGGCGAAGGACTTGTCGGCGGCGGCGGGCAGCGGCTCGACGGCGTGCACCCGGCGGGCCGGGGCGGGGCCGCCGAGAGCGGCGCGACGCTCCTGGAGGTAGCGGACCTCGGGCGAGTTCTCGCCCGGGTGGCCGTACGGCACCACGCCGTCCACGAACTGCGCGTCCGAGATCGGCAGGTCGAGCAGGTCACGCATGCCCTGGAACTCGTCCGTGGTCAGCTTCTTCATCTGGTGGTTGGCGTTCTTGGACTCGAAGCCCTCGCCGAGCGTGAAGCCCTTCACGGTCTGCGCGAGGATCACGGTCGGGGCGCCCTGGTGGGACAGGGCCGCCTTGTACGCCGCGTACACCTTGGACGGCTCATGGCCGCCGCGTGAGGCGTGGAAGCACTCGATGATCTTGTCGTCGCTGAGCAGCTTGGCCAGCTCGACGAGCGCGGGCTCGGAGCCGAAGAAGTGCTCGCGGATATAGGCCGCGTCGCGGGTCTGGTACGTCTGGATCTGCGCGTCCGGGACCTCGCGGAGGCGGCGGACCAGGGCGCCGGTGGTGTCGAGCTGGAACAGCTCGTCCCAGGCGTTGCCCCACAGGGACTTCACGACGTTCCAGCCCGCGCCGCGGAACTGGGCCTCCAGCTCCTGCACGATCTTGAAGTTGGCGCGGACCGGGCCGTCCAGGCGCTGCAGGTTGCAGTTGATGACGAAGGTCAGGTTGTCCAGGCCTTCGCGGGAGGCGAGCGCCAGTGCCGCGGTCGACTCGGGCTCGTCCATCTCGCCGTCACCGAGGAACGCCCAGACGTGCGAGTTCGACACGTCCTTGATGTTGCGGTTCGTCAGGTAGCGGTTGAACCGCGCCTGGTAGATCGCCGAGAGCGGGCCCAGGCCCATGGAGACCGTGGGGAACTCCCACAGCCAGGGCAGCCGCCGGGGGTGCGGGTAGGACGGGATGCCCTTGCCGCCAGCCTCCTGGCGGAAGTGGTCGAGGTGCTCCTCGGTGAGGCGGCCGTCCAGGAAGGCACGGGCGTAGATGCCGGGCGAGGCGTGGCCCTGGATGTAGAGCTGGTCGCCGGAGCCGTCCTGCTCCTTGCCGCGGAAGAAGTGGTTGAAGCCGGTCTCGTACAGCCAGGCGGCCGAGGCGAAGGTGGCTATGTGACCGCCGACGCCGTGCTTGGAGCCACGGGTGACCATCGCGGCCGCGTTCCAGCGGTTCCACGCGGTGATCTTCCGCTCCATGTCCGGGTCGCCGTCGGCGGCGGGCTCGGCGGCGGTCGGGATGGTGTTGACGTAGTCCGTCTCAAGGAGCCGGGGCAGGGCGAGGCCCGCCTGCTCGGCGTGCTGCAGCGTGCGGCGCATCAGGTACTCGGCGCGGTGCGCGCCGGCGTGCTCGCTCACGGCGTCCAGCGAGGCCGCCCACTCGGCGGTCTCTTCGGGGTCGCGGTCCGGCAGCTGGTCGAGCTGGCTCGGAAGTCGCTTGCCTACGGGGTCGGTCATGATCGCCGCCTTCCGGACAGGATTCCCTCGCGCCGTGAGACGGGAGGAGGGGGTGGAGATGGCCCTGGCTGGCAGGACAGGGCGGTGGGCTGGGTGCAGCCCGTCGTCGACTGTAAGCAATTGATCGATGATCGATCAAAGGAATCGACAGGCTAATTTAACGCATCGACGGAAGTCGGCACGCGGTGCCTTGGATTTGGGCACCGGGTGCCGGATATTTCGGGCGTATCGGGTGCTGCTCGTCCCCACCCCGCCCCGTCCCGAAAGGCCTCGCCGACCGGGCTCACATGGAGCCCGGCCGGCGATTGAGGCCAACGGGGTCTGGGGCGGAGCCCCAGTTACGGGAAGGGGCGGGGTGGGGAAAAGAACCCCCCGCCGCCCACTACGCGCGCGGGGCGCAGCCCAGTACGTGGGACTTGACCAGCTCGCCGATGCGCGGATCACGATTCCGGAACGCTTCCACCAGCGCCTCGTGCTCCTCCGCGTACGACTGCTGACGCGTCCCCAGCCAGCGGATCGACAGCGCCGTGAACACCTCGATGCCCAGGCCCTCCCACGTGTGCAGCAGCACCGAGTTCCCCGCCGCCCGCACCATCTCCCGGTGGAAGGCCACCGTATGGCGCACCTGCGCCTCGCCGTCCGCCGCGCGGTCCGCCTCGTAGAGCGCCGCGACCGACGGCTCCAGCACCGAGACGTCGTCGGCGAGCCGCTCGGCCGCCAGCTCGGCGGCGATCTGCTCCAGGCCCGCCCGTACCGGGTAGATCTCCTCCAGGTCGGCCGCGGTCAGATTCCGTACCCGTACGCCCTTGTTGGGCGCCGACTCGATCAGGCGCAGCGCCTCCAGCTCGCGCAGGGCCTCCCGTACGGGCGTCTGGCTGACCTCCAGCTCGACCGCGATCCGGCGCTCCACGATCCGCTCACCCGGCTGCCAACGGCCGCTCACGATGCCCTCCACGATGTGCTCGCGGATGTGCTCGCGCAGCGAGTGGGCGACGGGCGGCGTGGTCATGCGTGCTCCTTCGGCAAGGACACCGGGGCGGGTGACGCCCTAGACAATACGGCGACGCCCCCGCCCGGACAGGTCCGGACGGGGGCATTCGTGCTGATGAGACGAGCGTTACAGGCCGAGCTCGACCTCGAACTCGCCCGCCTCCAGGATCGCCTTGACCGTCGTCAGGTAGCGGGCGGCGTCGGCGCCGTCCACCAGACGGTGGTCGTAGGAGAGCGCGACGTACGTCATGTCGCGGATCGCGATGGTCTCACCCAGGTCCGGGTGGTTGATGACCATGGGGCGCTTCACGGTGGCACCGATACCCAGGATGGCGACCTGGTTCGGCGGCACGATGATGGTGTCGAACAGCGCACCGCGCGAGCCGGTGTTGCTGATCGTGAAGGTGGCACCGGCCAGGTCGTCCGGGGTGATCTTGCTGGCGCGCACAGCGCCCGCGAGCTCCGCGGTCTTCTTGGAGATACCGGCCAGGTTGAGGTCGCCCGCACCCTTGATGACCGGGGTCATCAGGCCCTTCTCGGAGTCCACCGCGATACCGATGTTCTCGGTGTCGAAGTAGGTGATCGTGCCCTCGTCCTCGTTGATCCGGGCGTTGACGACCGGGTGGGCCTTCAGCGCCTGGGCCGCGGCCTTGACGAAGAACGGCATCGGGGACAGCTTGACGCCCTCACGGGCGGCGAAGGCGTCCTTGGCCTGGGCGCGCAGCTTCATCAGCTTGGTGATGTCGACCTCGACGACCGAGGTCAGCTGGGCCTGGCCGTGCAGGGCCTTCATCATGTTGTCGCCGATGACCTTGCGCATCCGGGTCATCTTGACGGTCTGACCGCGCAGCGGGGAGACCTCGAGCGCCGGGGCCTTCGACGCGGCGGCCGGGGCGGCAGCGGCGGCCGGGGCCGGAGCCGCGGCCTTCGCGGCCTCGGCGGCGGCGATGACGTCCTGCTTGCGGATACGCCCGCCGACGCCGGTGCCCTTGACGGCCGAGAGCGCGACGCCGTGCTCGGCGGCCAGCTTACGGACCAGCGGGGTGACGTACGCGCCTTCGGCGTCAGCGGCGGCCGGAGCCGGAGCAGCCGGAGCCTGAGCGGCAGGCGCGGCCGGAGCCGGAGCCGGAGCAGCAGGCGCGGCCGGAGCCGGAGCGGCCGGGGCAGCGGGAGCCGCAGGGGCAGCCGGGGCGGGAGCCTCAGCGGCAGCCGGAGCCGGAGCCGGAGCGGCAGCGGCAGCGGCCGGGGCCTCAGCGGCGGCGGGGGCCGGGGCGGCCGGAGCCGGAGCAGCGGCCGGAGCGGCACCCTCGGCACCGATGACGGCCAGCTTGGCGCCGACCTCAGCCGTCTCGTCCTCGCCGACCACGATCTCCAGGAGCACGCCAGAGGCGGGCGCCGGGATCTCGGTGTCGACCTTGTCGGTGGAGACCTCAAGCAGCGGCTCGTCGGCCTCGACCGACTCACCGACCTCCTTGAGCCAACGGGTCACGGTGCCCTCGGTGACCGACTCGCCCAGCGCGGGCAGCGTGACGTCGGTACCGCTGGCACCACCGGCCGGAGCGGCCTGGGCGGCGCTGTCCTGAGCCGGAGCCGCGGGGGCTTCGGCGGCGGGCGCCTCAGCGGCGGGAGCCTCGGCCGCAGGGGCCTCGGCGGGTGCGGCCTGAGCCGCGGGGGCCTCGGCGGCCTCGGCAGCGGCGGGGGCGCCACTGCCGTCGTCGATGATGGCCAGCTCGGCGCCGACCTCGACCGTCTCGTCCTCGGCGACCTTGATGGACGCGAGGACACCGGCCGCGGGGGCCGGGATCTCGGTGTCGACCTTGTCCGTGGACACCTCGAGCAGCGGCTCGTCGGCCTCCACACGCTCACCCTCGGCCTTCAGCCAACGGGTGACGGTGCCTTCGGTCACGCTCTCGCCGAGCGCCGGCAGGGTTACGGAAACCGCCATGGTTTCGGTTGCTCCTTACGAACTTATGTGGCAGGGGGTGCGCTCTTGCGAGAACACGGACTAGTCGTGCGCGTGCAGCGGCTTCCCGGCCAGCGCCAGGTGCGCCTCGCCGAGCGCCTCGTTCTGCGTCGGGTGCGCGTGGATGAGCTGTGCGACCTCGGCGGGCAGCGCCTCCCAGTTGTAAATGAGCTGCGCCTCGCCGATCTGCTCACCCATGCGGTCGCCGACCATGTGGACACCGACCACAGCGCCGTCCTTGACCTGGACGAGCTTGATCTCGCCCTGGGTCTTCAGGATCCTGCTCTTGCCGTTGCCACCGAGGTTGAACTTCAGCGCGACGACCTTGTCCGCACCGTAGACCTCCTTGGCCTTGGCCTCGCTGAGGCCGACCGAGGCGACCTCCGGGTGGCAGTACGTCACCTTCGGCACACCGTCGTAGTCGATCGGCACGGTCTTGAGACCGGCCAGCCGCTCCGCTACCAGGATGCCCTCGGCGAAGCCGACGTGCGCGAGCTGGAGGGTCGGGACGAGGTCGCCGACGGCCGAGATGGTCGGCACGTTGGTCTGCATGTACTCGTCGACCAGGACGAACCCGCGGTCCATCGCGACGCCCTGCTCCTCGTAGCCGAGACCGGCCGAGACCGGGCCACGGCCGATCGCGACCAGCAGCACCTCGGCCTCGAAGGTCTTGCCGTCGGCGAGGGTGACGCGCACACCGTTCTCGGTGTACTCCGCCTTCTCGAAGAAGGTGCCCAGGTTGAACTTGATCCCGCGCTTGCGGAACGCGCGCTCCAGGAGCTTGGAGGAGTTCTCGTCCTCGGCCGGCACCAGGTGCTTGAGGCCCTCGATCACCGTGACCTCGGAGCCGAAGGACTTCCACGCGGAGGCGAACTCGACGCCGATGACGCCGCCGCCCAGCACGATCGCGGACTGCGGGACGCGGTCCAGGACCAGCGCGTGGTCCGAGGAGATGATGCGGTTTCCGTCGATCTCCAGGCCGGGCAGCGAGCGCGGCACGGAGCCGGTGGCGAGGAGGATGTGACGGCCCTGGACACGCTGGCCGTTCACATCGACGGAGGTGGGCGAGGACAGTCGGCCCTCACCCTCGATGATGGTCACCTTGCGCGAGGCGAGCAGCCCCGTCAGGCCCTTGAACAGGCCGGTGACCACGTCGTCCTTGTACTTGTGGACGGCCGCCATGTCGATGCCGTCGAAGCTGGCCTTGACGCCGAACTGCTCGCTCTCGCGGGCCTGGTCGGCGACCTCACCCGCGTGCAGCAGCGCCTTCGTGGGGATGCAGCCGTTGTGCAGGCAGGTGCCGCCCATCTTGCCCTTTTCGATCAGGGCGACGTCCAGACCCAGCTGCGAAGCGCGCAGCGCCGCGGCGTAACCGCCGCTACCGCCGCCGAGGATCACTAGGTCGAAAACGGTGCTGGCGTCGTTCGCCACGTCACGTCCTCCATGCATGTGCGCCGGTCGGCGGTCTTGACGACCGCTCGGCGGCTGGTATTCGGCCGCTTGTCCTTCGGCCCTTTGGTGGGGGCCCTGTCCTGCCGAGAACCCATCTTTGCACTTGTCCGCACGGGACGAGACGTCGGGCCCGTGGATGAGACGGGTGTCTCCACCGCCGGTGAGGTCAGGGCCGCGGGTGCGCGTGCGAATTTCGTCGACGGCGAAACCGGCGAAACCGCGGCCCCGGGCACAGGACCCGGGGCCGCGGGTACGAGACGGCGGACTCAGCCCAGGTCGCCCGCGGCGGTGCGCTCGGCGAGCCGCACCAGGGTACGGACGGCGGAGCCGGTGCCGCCCTTGGGCGTGTAGCCGAACGGGGCGCCCTCGTGGAAGGCCGGGCCCGCGATGTCCAGGTGGGCCCAGGTGATGCCCTCGCCGATGAACTCCTTGAGGAACAGCCCGGCGACCAGACCGCCACCCATCCGCTCGCCCATGTTGGCGATGTCGGCGGTCGGCGACTCCATGCCCTTGACCAGGTGGGACGGGAGCGGCATCGGCCAGGACGGCTCGCCGACCTCCTCGGCGATCTCGTGGATCGACGTACGGAAGGCGTCGTCGTTGGCCATGACGCCGAAGGTGCGGTTGCCGAGCGCCATCACCATGGCGCCGGTCAGCGTCGCCACGTCGACGATCGCGTCCGGCTTGTCCTCGGAGGCCTTGGTCAGCGCGTCGGCCAGCACCAGGCGGCCCTCGGCGTCGGTGTTCAGGACCTCGACGGTCTTGCCGCTGTACATCCGCAGCACGTCGCCCGGGCGGGTCGCGGAACCGGACGGCATGTTCTCGGCGAGCGCCAGCCACCCGGTGACGTTCACCTCGACGCCGAGGCGGGCGATCGCGACGACGGCCGCGAACACGGCGGCGGCACCGCTCATGTCGCACTTCATCGTCTCGTTGTGCCCGGCGGGCTTGAGCGAGATGCCGCCCGAGTCGTAGGTGATGCCCTTGCCGACCAGCGCCAGGTGCTTCTTGGCCTTGGCGTGCGTGTACGAGAGCTTCACCAGGCGCGGCGGCGCTTCGGAACCGGCGCCGACGCCGAGGATGCCGCCGTAGCCGCCCTTGGTGAGCGCCTTCTCGTCGAGGACCTGCACCTTGATGCCGTGCTCCTTGCCCGCGGCCTGCGCGACCGCGGCGAAGGCCTCCGGGTAGAGGTCGTTCGGCGGGGTGTTGACCAGGTCGCGGCAGCGGTTCATCTCCTCGGTGACCGCGGTGGCGCGCGCCACGGCGGCCTTGAAGGCCTTGTCGCGCGGCTTGCCGCCGAGCAGGACGGCCTCGCCGAGCGGGCCCTTGGCGTCCTTGCCGTCCTTGGCCTTCTTGCCGCCCTTGCCCTTGGCGTCGGCGTCGCTCTTGCCGTTGCCGTTGTCCTTGTAGGCGTCGAAGGAGTACCCGCCCAGCGCGGCGCCCTCGGCGATCGCCTCGACGTCAGCGGGCTCGTCCACGGGCAGGGCGAACGCGGCCTTCTTGACACCGGCCAGCGCGCGGGCGGCGGCGCCCGCCGCGCGGCGCAGCTCGTCCGTGCCGTAGGTCTCGTCCTTCTCCGGAACCGCGCCGAGCCCGACCGCGAGTACGACCGGGGCCTTCAGGCCCGCGGGCGAGGGCAGCTTCGTCACCTCGCCCTCGCCGCCCGAGGCGCCGAGCGTCTCCAGGACGGAGGCGAGCTTTCCGTCGAACGCCTTGTCCACGCCCTCGGCACCCGGCGCGAGCACCGGTCCCTTGGCGCCCTTCGCGACACCGACCACGATCGCGTCGGCGCGCAGGCCGGCCGCGGCGGAGGTGCTGTGAGTCAGAGCAGTCACGGTGGTGAGGTCTCTCTTTCGTTGTTTTTGCGGGCTTTTGGGTTGGTGCCCCCAGGTCCCTGGCGAGCCTACGCCCGTCAGCCTGTCGCGAGTACGACGAGGGCGGCGGTAGCCGCGGTTTCGGCGAGCGCCCCGAACACATCGCCGGTGACACCCCCGAAGCGCCGCGTGCAGTGCCGCAGCAGCAGCTCGGCGGCGGCCACCGCGGCCAGGACCGCGAGTCCGCAGCGGACCAGCTCGTATGTCCCGAAGGCGGCCCCCGTGCCAGCGGCTGCCACCGTGACGACCGCGAGCACCAGCAGCGCGGCCCGCACCGGCACGGTCCCGGCGACCGCGGCGCCGAGCCCCTCAGGGCGGGCGGCCGGTACCCCGGCACGGGAGGCGAGGGTCAGGGCGGTACGGGCCGCGGTCGCCGCGATCACGGCCACCAGGGCGCCGTGGGCCCAGCCCGCCTCGTACGCCTGGGCGAGCACCGCTACTTGGGCGAGCAGCACGAACAGCAGGGTGACGACGCCGAACGGGCCGATGTCGGAGCGCTTCATGATCTGCAGGGCGTCCGCGGCGGGCTTGCCGCTGCCGAGACCGTCCGCCGTGTCGGCGAGGCCGTCCAGGTGCAAACCACGGGTCAGCGCCGCGGGCACCGCGGCACTGCCGACCGCCGCGAGCAGCGGTCCGGTGCCCAGGAGCAGCAGCGCCGCGCCGAGCGCGGCGGAGGCGAGTCCCACGGTGAGGCCCGCGAGCGGGGCGCACAGCATGCCGGTACGGGCCGCCTGGCGGTCCCACCGGGTCACTGTGACGGGCAGGACGGTGAGGGTGCCGAAGGCGAAGCGCAGTCCGTCGCCGAGGGACGCGGCGGTGGCGGGGGAGGGGGGCGTGGCGGTCATTCCGCGCAGGCTATCCCGGCCTCCGACCCGGTAAATTGCGCATACCGCACATAACGGGAGTGCAGCGTATGGGTGACTGGTGGTACCGCAACATCATCGAGCCGGGGAAGCTGCCGCTGCTCCTCGCGCTGCTGTCGTTCGTCGGCTCCTTCCTGGCCACCCGGACCGTCACCCGGCTCATCCGGGCGGGCAAGGGGCCGTTCAGGAACATCAGCCCCGGCGGCCTGCACATCCACCATGTGGTGCCGGGCGTCGTCCTGGTGGTCATCGGCGGCTTCGGAGCGGTGGCCAGCGGACGGCAGAGCATCGCCTCGATGATCTCGGCGGTGCTCTTCGGCCTCGGGGCGGGGCTGGTGCTCGACGAGTTCGCGCTGGTCCTGCATCTCGACGACGTCTACTGGAGCGAGCAGGGACGGCAGAGCGTCGAGGTCGTCGTCCTCACGGCGGCGGTGGTGGTGCTGGTGCTCGCTGGCTTCCTGCCCTTTGGCGTCAACGACCTGACCGAGCAGGAACGGCAGAGTCGTGGACTGGTCGTGATGAACACGGCCACGAACTTCTGTCTCGCCCTGATCGCCCTGGGCAAGGGCAAGGCGCGGATGGCGCTGATCGGTGTGGTGGTGCCGTTCGTGGCGCTCTTCGGCGCGGTGCGGCTGGCCAGGCCGGGGTCGCCGTGGGCGAAGATGTTCTACGGCCGCCGCCCGCGGGCCCGGGCTAGGGCGGGGTTGCGCGCGTACCACCACGATCGGCGCTGGGCGGGGCCGCGGCGCAAGCTGGAGGACCTGATCGGCGGCAGGCCCGACCCGGGTCCCGACCCGGGTCAGGCCCCGGGTCCTGACCCAGGCCCTGCCGCAGACCCCGCCTCAGGCCCCACGTCGGTCACCCGCCGGGACTCTCACTGACCTGTGCGGCCGCACGCCGTTCCCGTACGGCTACCGCCGCGCACACCACCAGTACCGCCGCGATCGCCGCCAGGTGCTCGCGGCCCGCGAGGTTGTCCTTGACCAGCACCTCGACGACCATCACCGCGATCACCAGCGCCCCGGTGACGTACGCCCGATAGCGCCAGCAGACGAAGACCGCGAGCCCGACCACGGCGGCCGACGGGCCGGTGTCCACCACCCGCGCGTCCGACGCGGGCAGTCCGAGCGGGTGGTCCGGGCCGAGAGCGACGCCCACGCGCGCGTAGAGCGTGCCCGCCAGGGTGGCGCCGTAGGCGACGGCGAGCGTGCGCCACCGGCCGAGACAGATCTCGGCGATCCCGAAGACCAGCAGGATCTGCGCGAGCGCGCCCCACACCGGGAGGTCCAGGGCGGGCACGAAGAGGGAGAGCGGGGTGCGCAGGAGGCCGAGCCACAGCGGGTCGTCGGCTCGGACGGAGCCGAGGTTCTGGACGAACTGGTAGCCCCAGCTCTGGTTCTGGGTGTACTGCGCGAGCGAGGTCAGGCAGATGGCGGCGAGGGTGAGCGGGATCGCCCGCCACCTCCTGGCGGCGAGGGCGTCGCGGACGGTGCGGTAGAGCGGGCCCCACTCGGCGCTGGCCAGGCGGCGCAATGTGATCATGGCGGGATCTTATGGGGCATACCGGCGGGTGGGGGGAGGAGGCCGCCAGTATGGTCAGGTATGGGTCCGGTACGGTCACTCGGCCTCGGCGGTCAGCTCTGGCGCCGCTGCCGCCTCCGCCGCCTCCGGCGCCTCTGGCAGCTCCGCTGCCAGCAACGCCGCCGAGCGCACCATCGGCAGCGCGAGCATCGCGCCCGTTCCCTCACCCACCGTCACCCCCTGCTCCAGCAGCGGGTCGAGAGCCAGCCGGTCCAGTGCCTTCGCCTGGGCGGGCTCCCCGCTGGCCTGCCCGGCCAGCCACCAGTCCGGGGCCCGGAAGGCGACCCGCTGCGCCACCAGCGCACAGGCCGCGGAGACCACCCCGTCCAGGATCACCGGAGTACGCCGCACCGCGCTCTGCAGCAGAAAGCCCGTGACGGCCGCGACATCCGCGCCGCCGACCGTACGCAGCAGCTCCAGCTGGTCACCGAGCACCGGCCGGGCCCGGCGCAACGCGTCCCGTACCGCCGCACACTTGCGCATCCAGGTCAGGTCGTCGATGTGCTGCCCGCCGCGCCCGGTCACCACCGACGCGTCGGTCCCGCACAGCGCCGCGACCAGCGTGGCCGCAACGGTCGTACCGCCGACGCTGAGATCGCCGAGTACGACCAGGTCGGTACCGGAGTCCGCCTCCTCGTCCGCGACCGCCATCCCCGCCCGGAACGCCTGCTCCGCCTCATCGGCGGTCAGCGCGTCCTCGATGTCGATACGGCCCGATCCGCGCCGTACCCGATGGCGTACGACGTCATCGGGCAGCTCGGCCGGATCGCAGTCCAGCGCCATGTCCACGACCCGTACCGGCACCTCACTACCCCGGGCCAGCACCGCGACCGGACTGCCACCCGCCAGCACCGCCCGCACCAAGTCCCGCGCCCCACCCGCGGGGCGGGCCGACACACCGAGCTGTGCGATCCCGTGGTCCCCGGCGAACAGCACGACCCGCGGCCGCGTGATCGGCTTCACCGGTACCGAGGACTGCGCGGCGGCGAGCCACTCGCCCAACTCGTCGAGGCGGCCAAGCGAGCCGGGCGGCACGGCCAGGCGTTCCCTGCGCTCTTCGGCGTCGCGGCGCACCCCGCCGTCGGGGCGCTCGATCAGGTCGGAGAAGTCGTCGAGATTCAGCGAGCTCATTCGCCGAACAGTACCGGGAAGGATCGATCCGGCAGAGGGCCGGGCATCCGGGCGGCCGTACGTGTGTCCGTCAGCCGCGCAGCACCAGCGGCTGCCCCGCCACGACCAGCAGTACCTGCTCGCACTCGGCGGCGAACGCGGCGTTCAGCCGCCCCAGTTCGTCGCGGAACCGGCGTCCGGACGCCGTCGCGGGCACCACCCCCGAGCCGACCTCGTTCGACACCGCGACGACGGTGCGCGACGTCTGCCGTACCGCCTCGGCCAACGCGTCGACCCGCTCGTGCAGCGCACGGCTGCCGCCCGCCGCCCACTTGGCGTCATCCCAGGCCGCCACCTGGTCCATCGCGTCGGTCAGCCACAGCGACAGACAGTCGATGAGCAGCGCGGGCCCGTCCGCCTCGAGCAGCGGCACCAGGTCGCAGGTCTCCTCGGTACGCCAGGCGCCCGGACGGCGTTCGCGGTGCGCGGCCACCCGGGCCGCCCAGTCCGCGTCGCCTGACCGACTGCCACCCGTCGCCACGTACACCACACCAGGGAACGACTCGAGCCGCCGCTCGGCCTCCACGGACTTCCCCGAACGCGCGCCGCCGAGCACCAGCGTGCGGCGCGGCACATCGGGCACCGCGTGGTACTCGCCCACCACCAGCGTCGTACCGTCCGGCACCGCGCGGGCGCCCGCGGCCGCGAGCCTGCGGTGCAGTTCGGGCCCGACCGGCGCGTCGTGGCCCAGGTGAACCGCGATCAGGTCGGTCGCGGCGGTCACCGCGCCGACCGCCCGCAGCCGGGCCAGGGCGTCAGGGCGCCCGTGGAGGTCGGCGAGCACCATGTCGTACGGGCCGGGGTGGTCGAGCCCGGCGGGCGCGCCCCCGGGCGGCAGATACAACAGCCGCTCCCCACCTGGCGCCGTCACCTCATAGCCGGTGCCCGGCGCGTCCATCGCCATCGCCCGCACCCGGTGCCCGCTGAGCAGCGCCAACTCCCGCCCGTCGGGCACCCGGGCGGACGCGGGCAGCCCGGCCGGGTGCTCAAGCGCCGGGCCGTCGTGCGGATGCGAGAGCAGCACCTGGCCCACGCCGCTGAGCGTGTGCCCGGCGCGGGCGGCGGCGAAGGCGGCGCCCGGGGTGAGATCGAGCAACAGCACCCCGTCCACGAGCAGCGCCGTCGCGGCGCGCGCACGGTCGCCGCGCGCGCTGGCACAGGCCGCGCAGTGGCAGTCGGGACGGGGCAGGCCTTCGGGGGCACCGGTGCCGAGCAAAGTCAGTTCCACGGGCACGATCCTCCCGTGTCCGCGCGGGTCTTGCGCGCCCGGATAGGCTGCTGGCACGGTTCGGATCTTGGGAGGCTGACATGGTGGCGTGGACGTGGCGGTTCGAGAAGGCCGACGGGACAGAGGTCCAGCCCGCCGTCGAACCCGAGGAGTTCACCACGCAGGGCGACGCGGAGTCCTGGATCGGCGAGCACTGGAAGGAGCTCCTCGAAGGGGGCGCGGACCAGGTGACCCTTTCAGAGGACGGCACCAAGATCTACGGCCCCATGCCCCTGAACGCGGACTAGCTCCGGCGGCCGCGGCTCGGCAGCCGCGCGCGCTGCGGCGTGCGTGCGCCGCAGCCGCGCACGCCGCAGCGCGCGTGCGCCGATGGCCCGCGCCGGACACCCCTAGGGTCCAGTCTCCCCGCCCCCTGCGGGCCCGCGACACCCTGCACGCGCCCCAAGCCCTCGGCTTCGCTCGGGCGAGAGGCGCCCCGCGCGGCGGGCGCAGGCTGATCCGCAGAGATCAGGGCGACAGCACCCAGGCGCCCAGCGTTGAGCCCGCTGGACCTAGGGCCAGCACGAGGGCCTGCGGGCCAGTACACCGAGAGCACGCACCTAACGCCGCGCGGCCGCCCTGCGGGCGACGACGGGAAGTGTCAGACAGGCCCTAGGGGCGTCTCCCCGATCTTCGTGGGCGGGCGACGCCTGGCACGCGCCCCCAAGCTCTCGACTGCGCTCGAGCAGGGAGGGGCCCCCTCGACGCACGGCCGAATCACGCACGTACGTCCAGTACGAGGGCGGTCCGGCCGCACGCCGACGCACCGCACCGCGAGACATCAGCTGCTTCGCAGCGGGCGCAGGCTGATCCGCGAAGATCGGAGAGACGCCCCAAGGGCCTGTCCTACGGGGCTTGTCCGGCGGACCAGGGCCGGGGTCGCGACGTCTGGCACGGCGTCTCGCCGCGTGCCGAAACGCCCCAATAGCTTCGCTGTGAGGACGCTCCGGCGCCTTGCGACGCACCGGACCAGAGGCCGCGGCGTGGCCGACCCTGGTCCGTCGGACAGGTCCTAGCGTTCGCCCAGCGTGACCTCGGTGGTTCGCTCGTCGTCGTCTCGGGTGTACGTCACCTCGACCTTGTCCCCGGGCTTCGCTGACGCCAGGGCCTCGGCCAGCGAGGTGGTCGTGGTGATCGCCGCGTCGCCGATCCTGGTGATGACGTCGCCAGGCCTGAGGCCCGCCTCGTCGGCGGCGCCGTCCGGTGTGGTCTCGACGATGGCCGCCCCCGCGGGGCGGTAGTCGTCGCCGACCACGGTACGGGCCGTGATGTCGAGGGCCGCCCGGCCGGAGTCGGTGACCCTGCCGTCCTTCACGATCTGGTCCGCGATCGTCCGCACCGTCGAGGCCGGGATCGCGAAGCCGATGCCCAGCGCCGCGCTGCCGCCCAGCTCCGGGTCGGTGGCCGCGAGCGTGGGGATGCCGATCACCTCGCTGTCCAGGTCGACCAGCGCACCCCCGCTGTTGCCGGGGTTGATCGGCGCCGATGTCTGCACCATGTCGCCGAAGACGGCCCCGGTGCCACCGCCCCTACGACCCTCGCTGATGGTTCGCCCGGTCGCCGAGACGATGCCCTGGGTGACGCTGGAGGAGAGGCCGAGCGGGGAGCCCATCGCGAGCACCAGCTGGCCGACCTCGACCTCCATCGAGTCGGCGAACTCCGCCGCTCTCAGCCCGTCCGGCACCTCGTCCAGCTTGATCACGGCGAGATCCTGCTGCGGGTAGCTGAAGACCAGCTTCGCGGTGAGGGTGTCCTCGCCGGTGGCCGAGGTGACGGTGAAGGTCTCCTCCTCGCCCACGACATGGGCGTTGGTGACGACATGGCCCTCGTCGTCGTAGACGACTCCGGAGCCGAGGCTGTCGGTGGCGTTGATCTGGACGACCGAGGGCAGGACGTCCCTGATCACCTTCTGGTAGTCCCGCTGGAGGTCGCTGGCGCTGGCGCGCTCGGGCGCCGCGGCCTGGGTCGTCGCGTCGGTCCGCGACGGGCCGGACCCGGAACACCCAGCAAGGAGCGCGGCGGCACAGACGGCGGAGCCCAGCGGAAGCAGGAGCCGGACGCAGTGGGGATGACGCGTGTGGCGCCTGTGGCGTGAATGACGCGTGTGACGGGAGCGGTCCATGCCCGGAGTATCACCGTGCGCCCCGGTCCCGGGCCCGCGGTGAGCCGCCGAACAGGGGGTGGCCCCGCGTCAGCCGGTACCGCCCCGCCAGTCAGCCGCAGCCGGGTCAGGCAGTCGCCCCGCGTACCCCGCACACATGCAGCAGCGCCGCGACCCGGCGGTACGGTTCCGTGCGCCCCGCGCGTTCCTCCGCGTCGAGGAGCGCCCCCAGCACCGCGTCCCCGGGCAGCTCCGCGCCGCTGGGTGCGGTATCCGTGAACACCCGCACCCCGTACCAGGCCCGCAGCGGCGTACCGATGCCGCCGAGCGTCGTGGTCAGGGCGTCGAGCCGGTCGGCGCGCACCGGCAGGCCGAGCCGGTTGGTGTACGTGTCGGTGTCGAACGCGGCCAGCGCCGCGTCCCAGTCGCCGCTCAGGCCAGGCCGTATGGCCAGCGCGTCGGCGTTCCGTACGAGCAGCGACAACAGCCCACCGGGTGCGAGTACCCGGGCCAGGCCCGCCAGCATCGCGTCCGGCTCGTCCACGTACATCAGCACGCCATGGCAGAGCACGACGTCGAAGGCGCCGGGCGTGAAGTGCACACCCGTCTCCCGCCCGTCGCCCTCGATCAGCCGCACCCGCTTCCGGATGCCCTCAGGCTCGGTGGCCAGCGCCTCCCGCACCACGGCCAGCATGGCCGGGTCGGACTCCACGCCGGTCACCTGGTGCCCGGCACGAGCCAGCCGCAGGGCCTGGGTGCCCTGACCGGTGCCCACGTCGAGGACCCGCAGCCGCTGCCCGACCGGGAAGCGCGCGGCGATCTGCTCGTCCAGCTGCCGGGCCAGCAGCTCCTGCCGTACGACATCACGCAGCCCGCCGAGGCTCTTCACCCACTCGGCCGCGCCCCCGGTGAAACCGGTCGTGCTCAGGGCCGCTCTCCGCGCTTGACCTGCGGCTTGGGCAGTCGCAGTCGGCGCATCTGGAGGGTCCGCATCAGCGCGTAGGCCACCGCACCGCGCTTGGGCTCGTCCGGGAAGCGCTCCCTGAGCTGCTTCTTCAGCCGGAACGCGAGACCGATCGAATCAACGACGATCATGACGATCACGAAGAGCCAGAGCAGCAGCGAGATGTTCTGCAGCCCAGGGTTCCGCAGCATGCTCAGCACCAGGATGATGACGGCCAGCGGCAGGAAGTACTCGGCGATACAGAACCGCGAGTCGACGAAGTCGCGGGCGAACCTGCGCACCTTGCCCTTGTCGCGGTTCGGCAGATAGCGCTCATCGCCACTGGCCAGCGCCTCGCGCTGCTTGGCCATGTCCGCCCGGCGGGCGTCGCGCTGGCGCTTCGTCGCCTCCTTGCGGGTCATCGGCGTGTTGGCCACGCTGCGGCGCTGAGACTGGGCCTCGCTGCGCTTGGGGGTGGGGCGACCCTTCGGAGCTTCTGGGTCACGGGGCTGCTTGGAGAGGTCCGGCACCTGCTCGGTGGGGGACTTCCCGGAATTGGCACGGCTACGGAACACAAAACCCAAGGGTACGGGGTGCGACGCATGGAGCACACAAGGGTGGGGAACGATCTGGCAACGGCAGTCGTCTGTACCGGTACGTAACCCGTACGTAACCGGTACGTATGCCGTTCCGTATGAGGGCATTGACGCGGATTTCTCAAGGTCCAGCCGGGGGGGAGCACCTACTCCCTACGCCGGAGTGGTCAGGGCAGAGTCGTCCTTGGGGATGAGCGCATCGGCGCTCGAACAGTGCGGTAATGGTGTCAGGACCCGTAGGCTGGGTCGTATTGCAGTGCTGGAGCTCTGAAGTCCGTCAGAAGGGGGCGCGCGAAGCCCATGAGCGGTGTCATGAAGCGTATGGGGATGATCTTCCGCGCGAAGGCGAACAAGGCCCTTGACCGGGCCGAGGACCCGCGCGAAACCCTCGATTACTCGTACCAGAAGCAGCTGGAGCTGCTGCAGAAGGTGCGCCGCGGTGTCGCCGATGTGGCGACCTCGCGCAAGCGGCTTGAGTTGCAGCTGAACCAGCTCCAGGGCCAGTCCTCCAAGCTGGAGGACCAGGGCCGTAAGGCGCTCGCGCTGGGCCGTGAGGACCTGGCGCGTGAGGCGCTGTCCCGGCGTGCCGCGCTCCAGCAGCAGGTCACCGACCTGGAGACGCAGCACCAGACGCTGCAGGGCGAGGAGGAGAAGCTCACTCTCGCGGCGCAGCGGCTGCAGGCCAAGGTTGACGCCTTCCGTACGCGGAAGGAGACCATCAAGGCCACCTACACCGCCGCCCAGGCGCAGACCCGGATCGGCGAGGCCTTCTCCGGCATCTCCGAGGAGATGGGTGACGTCGGCCAGGCGATCCAGCGCGCGGAGGACAAGACCGCGCAGCTGCAGGCGCGCTCCGGCGCCATCGACGAGCTGCTCGCGTCCGGCGCCCTGGACGACCAGTCGGGGATGCAGAAGGACGACATCGCCGCCGAGCTGGACCGTCTCTCCGGTGGTACGGATGTAGAGCTGGAGCTACAGCGTATGAAGGCCGAGCTGGCCGGAGGCAACTCCGGCTCCCAGCAGGCCATCGAAGGCGGTAACGGCGCCGAGCAGGGTCAGCAGACCCCGCAGGACACCCCCCGCTTCGACAAGCAGTAGCTTCGACAAGCAGTAGTCAGTCCCCGGCTCGACTTCGAGGAGAGAGTTTCGTGATCGTACGGATCATGGGGGAGGGGCAGGTGAAGCTGGCTGACAGCCACTTCGCCGAACTGAACAAGCTGGACGACGAGCTGCTCGACGAGATGGAGCACGGCGACAGCCCAGCTTTCCGGCAGACCCTGACCGCGCTCCTGAGCAGGGTGCGCGAGCTGGGCACCCCCCTCCCCGAGGACGCGCTTGAGCCGTCCGAACTGATTCTGCCGCCGCCGGACGCGACCCTCGAAGAGGTGCGCGAGATGCTCAGCGACGACGGACTCATCCCTGGCAGCTGACGAGTGAGCGCCCCCGCCCCCCGTGTATGGCGAGGGGGCGGGGGCGCTGCTCTCGCCACCTCGCCCCCAGCCATTGCGACGATCCGTTGACTGAGCACACAGAGCCCCCACGGCGCGCACAGAGGTGCGGGCCGTGCTGGTGACGCTCTTCGCGCGGGCCCGCCGCTGGTTGACCGCCCACCCCCTGGCCTTTGACTCCGGGCTCGCGTCGGCTGTGTTCGTCTGCATGCTGATCGGCTCGTTCGTGGAGCCGCACGGGCCGTACGGACCCACCTTCGGGCGGGCGCCGGGCGCGCTCAGCGTCGTGCTGATGGTGCTGGTCTCCGCGGTGCTGGTGCTCCGCCGCCGTAGCCCGATGGTGGTCCTGGCCGCCACCAGCGGTCTCTCCCTCGTCGAACTGATCACCGGTGAGCCGCGTGCCCCCGTCGTGATGAGCGCGGTCATCGCGCTCTACACCGTCGCCGCGCGCACCGACCGTCCCACCACCTGGCGAGTCGGCCTGCTCACCATGACCGTCCTCACCGCCGCCGCCATGCTCTCCGGACCCCTGCCCTGGTACGCCCAGGAAAACCTGGGCATCTTCGCCTGGACCGGTATGGCGGCCGCGGGAGGCGACGCCGTACGCAGCCGCCGCGCCTTCGTCGACGCCATCCGGGAACGCGCCGAACGCGCCGAGCGCACCCGCGAGGAGGAGGCCCGCCGCCGGGTCGCGGAGGAGCGGCTGCGGATCGCCCGTGAACTGCACGACGTGGTCGCCCACCACATCGCCCTGGTCAATGTGCAGGCGGGCGTCGCCGCGCACGTCATGGACAAGCGCCCCGACCAGGCCAAGGAGGCACTCGCCCACGTACGCGAGGCCAGCCGCTCGGCGCTCGGTGAGCTCCGCTCCACGGTCGGCCTGCTGCGCCAGAGCGGCGACCCGGAGGCGCCCACCGAGCCCGCCCCCGGCCTCGCCCGCCTCGGCGAGCTGCTCGACACCTTCCGTAACGCCGGGCTCCAGGTGGAGGTCGTACGCGTCGACGACGGCACGCCGCTCCCGGCCTCCGTGGACCTGGCCACGTACCGCGTCATACAAGAGGCGCTGACCAACGTCCAGAAGCACGCGGGTGCCGAAGCCACGGCCGAGGTGAGCGTCATCCGGGTGGGCCGGCAGATCGAGATCACCGTCCTGGACGACGGCCCCGGCTTCCAGGGCCCCCCGGACGGCGGCGGCCACGGGCTGCTCGGGATGCGCGAGCGGGTCTCGGCGCTGGGCGGCAGCTGCACCGCCGGACCCCGCTACCAGGGTGGTTTCCGGGTCCACGCGACGCTGCCCCTGCGGGCACTCACAGGAGAGAGAACATGACGATCCGGGTACTGCTCGCCGACGATCAGGCGTTGCTGCGCAGCGCCTTCAAGGTGCTGGTCGCCTCGGAGCCCGACATGGACGTCGTCGGTGAGGCGTCGGACGGCGCGGAGGCGGTACGGCTGGCGAAGTCCGAGCGCGCCGATGTCGTCCTGATGGACATCCGGATGCCCGGCACGGACGGCCTCACCGCCACCCGGATGATCAGCGAGGATCCGGACCTCAGCCAGGTGCGCGTGGTCATGCTGACCACGTTCGAGGTCGATGAGTACGTGGTGCAGTCACTGCGCGCCGGGGCCTCCGGGTTCCTCGGCAAGGGCTCCGAACCACAGGAGCTGCTGAGCGCCATCCGGGTCGCCGCGGCGGGTGACGCGCTGCTCTCACCGGTCGCGACCCGGGGCCTGATCGCCAGGTTCCTGGCGCAGGGCGCGGGCGCCGACGAGGGCGGCGGGCGGCACGGCGAGCGGCTCGCGGCGCTCACCGTACGGGAACGCGAGGTGCTGGTGCAGGTCGCGGGCGGCCACTCCAACGACGAGATCGCCGAGCGGCTCACCGTCAGCCCGCTCACGGTGAAGACCCATGTGAACCGCGCGATGGCGAAGCTGGGCGCCCGGGACCGCGCGGGCCTCGTCGTCATCGCCTACGAATCGGGCCTGGTACGCCCCCGAGCGGACTGAGCCCGCGGACAGCCGCGGACACGCTGCCGCCCGGGACCAGACGGCCCCGGGCGACGAGGATGTCAGGGAAGCGCCAGCATCCGCTCCAGCGCCAGCTTGGCGAAGCTCTCGGTCTCGGTGTCGACCTCGATCTGGTTGACCAGGTTCCCCTCGGCCAGCGACTCCAGCGCCCACACCAGGTGCGGCAGGTCGATGCGGTTCATCGTCGAGCAGAAGCAGACCGTCTTGTCGAGGAAGGAGATCTCCTTGCCCTCGGCGGCGAAGCGGTTGGCGAGCCGCCGCACGAGGTTGAGCTCGGTGCCGATCGCCCACTTGGAACCGGCCGGGGCCGCCTCCAGCGTCTTGATGATGTACTCCGTGGACCCCACGTAGTCCGCGGCCGCCACGACCTCGTGCTTGCACTCGGGGTGCACCAGCACGTTCACCCCGGGAACCCGTTCCCGTACCTCGTTGACCGAGTCGAGCGAGAAACGGCCGTGCACCGAGCAGTGGCCGCGCCACAGGATCATCTTGGCGTCCCGCAGCTGCTCGGCGGTCAGCCCGCCGTTCGGCTTGTGCGGGTTGTACAGCACACAGTCGTCCAGGGACATCCCCATGTCCCGTACGGCGGTGTTCCGGCCCAGGTGCTGGTCCGGCAGGAAGAGGACCTTCTCCCCCTGCTCGAAGGCCCAGTCCAGGGCCCGCTTCGCGTTCGACGAGGTGCAGATCGTGCCGCCGTGCTTGCCGGTGAAGGCCTTGATGTCGGCGGAGGAGTTCATATACGAGACGGGCACCACCTGCTCGGCTATGCCCGCCTCGGTCAGTACGTCCCAACACTCCGCCACCTGCTCGGCGGTGGCCATGTCGGCCATCGAGCACCCGGCCGCGAGGTCCGGCAGGACGACCTTCTGGTCGCTCGTGGTCAGGATGTCCGCGGACTCGGCCATGAAGTGCACACCGCAGAAGACGATGTACTCGGCCTGCGGCCTGGCCGCCGCGTCCTTGGCCAGCTTGAAGGAGTCACCCGTGACGTCCGCGAACTGGATGACCTCGTCGCGCTGGTAGTGGTGGCCGAGCACGAAGACCTTGTCGCCCAGCTTCTCCTTGGCCGCGCGGGCGCGCGCCACGAGATCCGGGTCGGAGGGCGACGGCAGGTCGCCGGGGCACTCCACGCCGCGCTCGCTCCTGGGGTCGGCGTCGCGGCCGAGCAGCAGCAGGGCGAGAGGCGTCGGCTGGACGCCAAGATCCACGGGGGATTGGGCGGTGGTCACGACACGCACCCTTTCTGTTCTACGGAGAAACTGCGGAGGTACTGCGGTGATGCGGGTACTGCACGAGCCTTCTCGTCGAAATGACGCTATCTATCATAACTGCTTCACGTCAGATTGACGATGGCCATCATGTCGATGTGACGCATTCCCGGTCGACCGGACGCGGCCCGCCGCCGCGCGGGTGTGCGAGCATGAAGGGGCAGCACGAGGCACCGCGAGTCCGGCCCGCCAGCCACTGGCCCGGAATGAATCCGCGGCCCCGACGGTTACAGCCGTCGGCAAGCAGTCCGAACAACCCGGGAGAGAAGCAGATGTCCGTATCGGACGAGAAGACCACTGTCAGCGACGGCATTCTCCTGTCTGACGCCGCCGCGGCGAAGGTCAAGGCCCTGCTCGACCAGGAAGGCCGCGAGGACCTGGCGCTGCGCGTCGCCGTACAGCCGGGCGGCTGCTCCGGCCTGCGTTACCAGCTGTTCTTCGACGAGCGCTCGCTCGACGGCGATGTCGTCAAGGACTTCGACGGCGTCAAGGTCGTCACCGACCGGATGAGCGCTCCGTACCTGGGCGGCGCCTCCATCGACTTCGTCGACACCATCGAGAAGCAGGGCTTCACGATCGACAACCCCAACGCCACGGGCTCCTGCGCCTGCGGCGACTCGTTCAACTGAGCTCTCGCTGAGCTTCCACGCGTAGGCGGCGGCCCCCAGGCCTGGTCTGGGGGCCGCCGCCTCTTGCGTAGCTGGGAGCTTCTTGCGTAGCTGAGACCCGCGTTACGCGCGGCGTACGGGCTCGCCGTCCTCGTCGACCACCTCGCGGTCGCCCAGCGGTTTGTCCAGGGTCACCGGCTCGGTGAGCTCCTTGGCGATCAGGATGCAGACCCGGCCCGGGTCCTGCCGCGTCTCGGTGATCTTGACCACCACCCGGTCACCGCGCTCCTCGGCCGACGCGGAGTACGTGGAGCACACGCCGCCCCAGAAGTGCAGCGTCAGCGTCTTGCCGTCCGCGCTGTACGCCTCGATCGCCTGGCTCCGGTGCTCCGGTTCCGGTGTGGGCTTCGCGGTGGCGGGTGCCTTCAGGTGCGCCGGGTCCACCGCGGGGTGCGTGATCGTGACGGCCTCCTCGGTGCCGTACGGCTTCACCGTGAACAGCCACGACGGCACCAGCACCTGCCGTCCACGCTCGAAGTGCGCCGCGAGCCCGAATACGGCGTCCCGCACAGGCACCGTGGTGGGCTTCGGCTGTACCGGCATGTCGGAGCCCGGCTCGCACGGCGCCTGCTGGTCCAGCGGCTCCTTGTCGCCGTCGTGCGGTACGGCGCTGGCGCATCCGGCGATGGCGCCCCGGCTGGCCGCCCCCTTCGCCGGTGCGTTCAGCCGCTTGAGCGTCTCCTCCACACCGAGTACGGGGTACGTAGCCCCCTTCGTCAGGTCCGCCAACTGGCCGCTGGCGCCGACCAGCGCACCCGACCGGCTGACCTGGACACTGGTCGACCAGCCGTGCGTAGGCAGCCCGCCGACCACCGGATCGGCGTTCACCACCCGAATCCGCCCCTGCGTCTGCCGGGCGTCCAGCTTGGCGTCATCCTGGCCGATCGCCTTCAGCAGGGGCCGGGCCGCGGCCTTCGCCTCCTCCTCGCTCAGCGGGCCGATCTGACTCCCGAGACCCTGCCCGCCCACGGGCGCGCACGGGGCGCGGGCAGGGCATTCACCCGAGAAGTACTGCGTGTACGTCCAGCTGCCCGGCGCCTGCTTGTGCACCTGTAGCTCATGCCCGGAGCCGCCCTTCACCGGTCCGACCTTCCAGGCGGTGCCGTCGAGCCGCGGGGTGCCCTTGACCTTCAGGGCCGCCGCGAGCCGCGCCACCTGGTCCTTGGTGACCTCGCCGCGCGGCCGGTACACCGGCGCCGCGTCGGGCTCATCGAGCCCGTCGGTCACCTTGTCGCCCAGCCGGTACCGGGCACCGCTCGGGTCGGGCTCACCCGGCGCGATACCGGGCGCGTCCGGCTCCGTACCGCCCTCCGTGTGACCGTCCAGGTCGAGCGGGGGCGGGGAAGCGTCGGCGCTCGGGCCGCCGGAGCCCGCGCGGTCGCCGTCGCCGCCGCCTGAGGCGCTCGTCGCGAGGTACGCCCCACCGCCACCGGCCAGCAGCACCGCGGCCGCGACCGAGGTGACGACCAGCGGGAACCGCCGCCGGGCGGGTACGTCATCGTGCTCGGGTCGCTCGGGTTGCTCCGGTCGCTGGGGCCCCTCGGTGCTCACCGCATCGCTCCTTCACCTGCCGCCGTCTCATGCCGTATCCGGCATCCCCCCGAAGAGGGAGCGACGATGAGACGAAGCGAGGGAGCGCGCGGTTCCCCTTCGAGCGCCCCGGATTCAGTCCCGTAGCGCTCCCCGTAATCCGACGTTCAGTCCCCGTAGTCCGACAGGGAGTCCAGCAGCTTCGCCGAGTGAGGCGGCACGACGATGCCATGGATCAGGGAGGGCGGCACGGGTGCGGGAGCGGTCCGGGCGGGCGCCGTCCAGTGGGGCGCCATCCGCGCGCAGTCACCCCGCAGCTGCTCGAGACTGAGGTCGCCGGGCTCCACGATCACGGTGTGCTTCGACATATCTGCACCGTACGCACGCCTCGCCCCGACAAAGAAGGTCTACTATCGGGTAGTTTTCGCCATTCAATCCATCGGCCCAAAGCGGGTAGCGTGAGGTGTCAATCTCCCCCGCTGCCTTCCGCAGGAGACTAAAGCCGTGCGAATCGCTGTCACCGGCTCCATCGCCACCGACCACCTGATGACCTTCCCTGGTCGCTTTGCCGACCAGCTGGTCGCCGACCAGTTGCACACGGTCTCGCTGTCCTTCCTGGTGGACAACCTCGACGTACGGCGGGGAGGCGTCGGCCCCAACATCTGCTTCGGCATGGGGCAGCTCGGCGGAAACCCGATCCTGGTGGGCGCCGCCGGGTCCGACTTCGACGAGTACCGCGCCTGGCTCGACCGGCACGGCGTGGACACCGAGTCCGTACGCATCTCCGAGGTGCTGCACACCGCCCGCTTCGTCTGCACCACGGACGCCGACCACAACCAGATCGGCTCCTTCTACACGGGCGCGATGAGCGAGGCCCGCCTGATCGAGCTGAAGGCCGTGGCCGACCGGGTCGGCGGCCTGGACCTCGTCCTGATCGGCGCGGACGACCCGGAGGCGATGCTGCGCCACACCGAGGAGTGCCGCACCCGCTCCATCCCGTTCGCCGCCGACTTCTCGCAGCAGATCGCGCGGATGAAGGGCGACGAGATCCGTACCCTCCTCGACGGCGCCACGTACCTCTTCTCCAACGAGTACGAGAAGGGGCTCATCGAGTCCAAGACCGGCTGGAGCGACGAGGAGATCCTGGGCCGCGTCGGCCACCGGGTCACCACGCTCGGCTCGCGCGGTGTCCGCATCGAGCGCGCCGGTGAGCCCTCGATCGAGGTCGGCTGCCCGCAGGAGGAGGCCAAGGTCGACCCGACCGGCGTCGGCGACGCCTTCCGCGCGGGCTTCCTGTGCGGCCTGGGCTGGGGCGTCAGCCACGAGCGGGCGGCGCAGCTCGGCTGCATGCTCGCGACGCTGGTCATCGAGACCATGGGCACCCAGGAGTACACCCTGCGCCGTGCCCACTTCATGGACCGCTTCACCAAGGCGTACGGCTTCGACGCCGCGGCCGAGGTCACGGAGCACCTGGCCTAGGCCAGACAGGGGCGTCCGGCCAGACGCCCCTGCTGACGGGCGCTACGAGACCCGGCGGACCACATAGGCACGGCCTCGGTCCGCCGGTTCCTCGCCGACGTACTCCTGGCCCCGCATCTCGCACCACGCGGGGATGTCCAGCCGCGCCGCCTCGTCGTCCGAGAGGACCGTCACCGTCCCGCCGACCGGCACATCGCCGATCACCTTGGCCAGCTCGATCACCGGGATCGGGCATCGCTTGCCCAGCGAGTCGACGACCAGCGAGCCGACCTCTCCGGGCTCGGCCGCCGCCCGTGGCGCCCCCAGCCTCGCCCGTACGGCGGACACCGCCTCCGGCAGCACCCGCAGAAAGCGGTCGACGTCGTCCGTCGGGGTGCCTGTCGGCAGGGACACCCGGACGTTCCCCTCGCTCAGCACCCCCATCGCCCGCAGCACATGGCTGGGCGTCAGGGTCGAGCTGGTGCACGACGAGCCGGAGGACACCGAGAAGCCCGCGCGGTCCAGCTCGTGCAGCAGGGTCTCCCCGTCGACATAGAGACACGAGAACGTCACCAGGTGCGGCAGCCGCCGCTCCGGATCGCCCACCACCTCCGTGTCCGGCACCAGCTCGGGTACCCGGCCGCGCAGCAGCTCGGTCAACTCGCGCAGCCGCCCCGCCTCCTGGGCCGCCTCGGCGCGCACCGCCCGCAGCGCGGCCGCCGCCGCCACGATCGAGGGAATGTTCTCGAAGCCCGGGGCGCGCCCCGACTCCCGCTCGTCCGCCGGTCCCTGCGGCGCGAACCGCACCCCCTTGCGGACGACGAGCAGACCGACTCCTGCCGGTCCGCCCCATTTGTGGGCACTTCCGGTGAGCAGCGACCAGTCGCCGTCCACCGGACCCCACGGCAACGACTGGGCCGCGTCCACCAGAAGCGGTACCCCGGCCACCCGGCACGCCGAGGCCACCTCGGCGACCGGCTGCTCGGTACCCACCTCGTGGTTGGCGGACTGCAGACAGGCCAGCGCGGTCCCCTCGCCCAGCGCCGCCCGGTACGCCGAGACGTCGACCCGGCCCGTACGGTCCACCGGCACCTCGGTCACCGATCCGCCCCGCTCACGGTGGAGCGCCGCCGAATGGAGCACCGACGAGTGCTCGACCGCGGACACCACCAGGCCGGTGCCGACACGCCGACGTCCGGCGAGCGCGCCCGCGATCCCGGAGTGCACCGCGCGCGTCCCGGAAGAGGTGAAGACCAGCTCGTCGGGGCGGCAGCCCACCGCCTCCGCCGCCGCCTCCCGGGCCGCGTCCAGCAGCATCCTGGCCCGCCGTCCCTCGCGGTACAGCCGGGACGGATCGGCCCACCCCTCGTCGAGTGAGGCCTGCAGGGCCTGCCGGGCGACGGGGTGCAGCGGGGCGGAGGACGCGGCGTCGAAGTAGGGCACCTGGCCACGCTAACGCCGCGCCCGGGCCGACGGGCACTCGGTACCGCCTCGTCGGCATCACCTCAGAGGGCGTCAGTTGCCTGGTGGGGGGCGCAATTCGGGGGTCCGGAGCCGTTCTCCGAACGATCAGGCCACCCCTTTGGGGAGTGCCACGGCGCGTTGGGGACCCTCCCCGCGCGACCCCAAATGGAGTCCAGTAGGGTTTGGTCCGCATAAACATCCAAACCCCTGCCCGTGTACGGGCCGGAGCCCGACCAGCTACACGGACGAGCCCGGTCGAGCGGGCGAGACTCTCGGGAAGGCGCTACGTGAGTCCCAACGGCTCCGACCGCTCGTCGCGGCGCCCGATGCGGCGGAAGCTGCCGCAGGTGCTGACTGCGGGCCTGATCCTCGCGACCGCGACCGGTTGCACATACAAGGACTTCCCCCGCCTTGGTATGCCAACGCCGGTAACAGAAGAGGCCCCGCGGATTCTGTCCCTCTGGCAGGGCTCGTGGGCGGCTGCGCTCGCCACGGGCGTGCTGGTGTGGGGACTGATCCTGTGGAGCGTCATCTTCCACCGGCGCAGCCGCACCAAGGTCGAGGTACCTCCGCAGACCCGGTACAACATGCCCATCGAGGCGCTGTACACCGTGGTTCCGCTCATCATCGTGTCGGTGTTGTTCTACTTCACCGCCCGCGACGAGTCGAAGCTCCTCGCACTGGAGGACAAGCCGGCGCACACCATCAACGTCGTCGGCTACCAGTGGAGCTGGGGCTTCAACTACATCGAGGACGTACCCGGCTCCGACGAGGGTGACGCCAAGACCAGCAAGGAACTGGCGGCCATCCCGGACCGGTACAAGGAAGACTTCCCGGACAACGCCGGCGGTGTCTACGTGGCCGGTACGCCCGGCGAGCGGAACCCGCAGACCGGCAACCCGGGGCCGACGCTCTGGCTGCCCAAGGGCGAGAAGGTCCGGTTCATCCTGACCTCTCGTGACGTCATCCACTCCTTCTGGGTGGTGCCGTTCCTGATGAAGCAGGACGTCATCCCGGGCCACACCAACGCCTTCGAGGTGACCCCCAACAAGGAGGGCACCTTCCTGGGCAAGTGCGCCGAGCTCTGCGGCGTCGACCACTCCCGGATGCTGTTCAACGTCAAGGTCGTCTCCCCGGAGCGCTACCAGCAGCACCTCAGGGAGCTGGCGGACAAGGGGCAGACCGGCTACATCCCGTCGGGCATTGAGCAGACGGACCCGGCCAGGAACGCGGAGAAGAACCAACTGTGAGCATCCTCAACGAACCCCAGGGTGCCGCCGTAGCCGACGACTCGTACGAGGACGAGTTGCCCGTACGGCGCAAGCAGCCCGGCAATGTGGTGGTGAAGTGGCTTACCAGCACTGACCACAAGACCATCGGCTCGCTGTACCTGATCACGTCGTTCGTGTTCTTCTGTGTCGGCGGCCTGATGGCGCTCTTCATGCGCGCCGAGCTGGCCCGTCCCGGCACGCAGATCATGTCGAACGAGCAGTTCAACCAGGCGTTCACGATGCACGGCACCGTGATGCTGCTGATGTTCGCGACACCGCTGTTCGCCGGCTTCGCGAACTGGATCATGCCGCTGCAGATCGGCGCGCCCGACGTGGCGTTCCCGCGGCTGAACATGTTCGCGTACTGGCTGTACCTCTTCGGCTCGCTGATCGCGGTGGCGGGTTTCCTCACCCCGGAAGGCGCGGCCAACTTCGGCTGGTTCGCCTACTCCCCGCTGTCGGACGCGGTCCGCTCGCCGGGTATCGGCGCCGACATGTGGATCATGGGTCTGGCCTTCTCCGGCTTCGGCACGATCCTCGGCTCGGTCAACTTCATCACCACCATCATCTGCATGCGCGCTCCCGGCATGACGATGTTCCGGATGCCGATCTTCACCTGGAACGTGCTGCTGACCGGTGTGCTGGTCCTGCTCGCCTTCCCGGTGCTGGCCGCCGCGCTGTTCGCCCTGGAGGCGGACCGCCAGTTCGGCGCACAGATCTTCAATCCAGCCAACGGCGGCGCTCTGCTGTGGCAACACCTCTTCTGGTTCTTCGGCCATCCAGAGGTGTACATCATCGCGTTGCCGTTCTTCGGCATCATTTCCGAAGTCATTCCGGTCTTCTCGCGTAAGCCGATGTTCGGCTACATCGGTCTGATCGCCGCGACCATCGCGATCGCCGGTCTGTCCGTGACGGTGTGGGCGCACCACATGTACGTCACCGGCGGCGTGCTGTTGCCGTTCTTCTCCTTCATGACCTTCCTGATCGCGGTGCCCACCGGTGTGAAGTTCTTCAACTGGATCGGCACCATGTGGAAGGGCAGTCTGTCCTTCGAGAACCCGATGCTCTGGGCTGTCGGCTTCCTGATCACCTTCACCTTCGGTGGTCTGACCGGCGTCATCCTGGCCTCGCCCCCGATGGACTTCCACGTCTCCGACTCGTACTTCGTCGTCGCGCACTTCCACTACGTCATCTTCGGCACCGTGGTCTTCGCGATGTTCTCCGGCTTCCACTTCTGGTGGCCGAAGTTCACCGGCAAGATGCTGGACGAGCGGCTCGGCAAGATCACCTTCTGGACGCTGTTCGTGGGCTTCCACGGCACCTTCCTGGTGCAGCACTGGCTGGGTGCCGAGGGCATGCCGCGGCGTTACGCGGACTACCTGGACGCGGACGGGTTCACGGCGCTGAACACCATCTCCACGATCAGCTCCTTCCTGCTCGGTCTGTCGATGCTGCCGTTCCTCTACAACGTCTGGAAGACGGCCAGGTACGGCAAGAAGATCGAGGTCGACGACCCGTGGGGCTACGGCCGCTCACTCGAGTGGGCCACGTCCTGCCCGCCGCCGCGGCACAACTTCCTTACCCTGCCGCGTATCCGCAGTGAGTCTCCGGCGTTCGATCTCCACCACCCGGAGATCACCGCGCTTGAGCAGCTTGGTCATGCCGGTCACGGCGCCAGCGCCATCGCGGCTGACAAGGAGGGCGAGAAGTGAAGATCCAGGGAACGATGTTCATCTGGCTGAGCGTCTTCATCCTGATCATGGCCGGTGTCTACGGCTGGTGGTCGAAGGAGCCGGTGGGCACGGCGGCGCTCTTCATGGCCTTCGGCCTGTGCATCATGATCGGCTTCTACCTGGCCTTCACGGCCCGGCGGGTCGACGCGATGGCGCAGGACAACAAGGAAGCCGATGTCGCGGACGAGGCCGGCGAGGTGGGGTTCTTCTCGCCGCACAGCTGGCAGCCGCTCGTGCTGGCCATTGGTGGCGCGTTCGCCTTCATGGGCGTCGTCTTCGGCTGGTGGCTGCTGTACTTCTCCGCCCCGCTGCTCCTGATCGGGCTCTGGGGCTGGGTCTTCGAGTACTACCGCGGCGAGAACCAGAACCAGTGAGCCGAAGCCGGTGAGCCAAAGCCGGTGAGCGGAACGGCTCGCTAGCACACGCAGGACCCCGAGGGGCCCGGACACTCCGTGAAGGAGAGTCCGGGCCCCCTCGTTTGACGTAACCACTACCCCTCATACGGGTCACTCCGCGCGCCGTAATTGACGCGGCTTCCTAGCGTGTGGTTATGAGCCACTCACCGCGAATCCACACGATACTGAGCTGCACGCTGTTGGTGGTCGCCGGCGGCGCGGGGGCCACGGCCTGCGGCTCCAGCAGCCATCCGCTCTCCTCCAAGCCCTATGACGCGGCGGGGCAGATCGCCTTCAACGGGTCCGTCGGCAAAAAGAAGATGAACCCGGACCAGGCGCTGGAGGTGACCGCCCAGGGCGAGGACGCGCGCATCACCGATGTGACGGCGACCGACGCGGCGGGCCGCTATGTCGCGGGAGAACTGTCCGCCGACGGCGCGCGCTGGCACAGCACCGCGCCGCTGGCCGCGAACACCCGCTACGAGGTGAAGGTCAGCACCGAGGACAGCGACGGCGCCCCTGGACACAAGGCGCTGACGTTCGAGACCGGCGAGGCCAAGGCGAAGGCCCTCAAGGTCGAGTTCGGCCCACAGGCGGGCACCTACGGCGTCGGACAGCCCGTCACGGCGAAGCTCAGCGCCCCAGTCAAGGGCAAGCAGGCCAGGGCCGTCGTGGAGCGCGCCCTGACCGTGCGGTCCACCCCCGCCGTCGAGGGCGCCTGGCACTGGGCGGACGACGAGACCCTGCACTACCGGCCCAAGGAGTACTGGCCGGCGCGGGCGACCATCGAGGCCACCTCCCGCCTCGCGGGCATCAAGGTGAACGACAAGCTCAGGGGTACCGCGACCAAGCCGCTGAGACTGAAGACAGGCGACAAGATCGAGGCAGTGGTGAACGCCTCAGCGCACTGGATGACGGTCTACCGCAACGGCGAGCAGATCAACTCCATCCCGGTCACCACCGGCAAACCCGGCTATTCCACCAGAAACGGCGTCAAAATCGTGCTGGGAAAGGAGTACTTCGTCCGGATGCGGGGCACCAGCATCGGCATCCCCACCAGCAGCGCCGACTCGTACGACCTGCCGGTCTACTACGCGACCCGGGTCACCCACAGCGGTGAATACGTGCACGCCGCGCCCTGGTCCGCCGGCTCCCACGGTGGCGCCAACGTCAGCCACGGCTGCGTCGGCATGGGCACCGGCAACGCCGCCTGGTTCTACAACACCGTGCGCCAAGGGGACATCGTCAAGACCATCAACAGCGCTGGCGAGACGATGCCGACCTTCGGCAACGGCTACGGAGACTGGAACATGAGCTGGGAGAAGTGGCGTGAAGGCAGTGTCCTGCTGGCCGGAACCCGCGAAGGCCAGGGCCCAGCCGACGCCGCCCGGCTCCGGCCACAGGTCTGAATCACCGCGACCATCCCCGCGGCAGCGCCGCCGCGGGGACCCAGCGGGGCCCTCAGGCCTTCGCGAGCGCCTTGGTGCGCAGCAGGGCGGCCAGGGCCTCGGCGAACTCCACCGGGTCCACGGGCAGCGTCACAGCCGCCTCAGCGCGGCTCCAGGTGGCCAGCCAGGCATCCTGTGGGCGGCCCATCAGCAGCAGCACCGGCGGGCACTGGAAGATCTCGTCCTTCATCTGCCGGCAGACCCCCATACCGCCCATGGGCACCGCCTCGCCGTCCAGCACACAGACGTCGATGCCGCCCTGGTCGAGTTCCCTGATCACCGCGGCGGGCGTCGCGCACTCGATGAACTCGACTTCCGGCACGTCCGGTGCGGGCCTGCGCCCCGCCGCCAGCCGCACCTGCGCGCGGGTGTTCGAGTCGTCGCTGTAGACCAGGACCGTGGCGGTGGGCTGCATGGGTGCTCCGCTTCGTCGACAACATCGCTTCAGGAACCGATGCGCGGATGCTACTCCGTCACACACCCCGTCAACACCGCTACGGACAGGCCTTCGATGGGCCATCCGGGCTGGACATGGGGCGGGAACACTCCGAACAGCACCCCCCGGAGTGAGGGCGGGATAAGCGACCGACATAATGTCGGTCGTGGCGACAGTAACGACAGTAGATACCGGGCATGCACACCCGACGGTCAATCGACCGAACCTCACCAGCGTCGGAACCATCATCTGGCTGAGCTCCGAGCTGATGTTCTTCGCGGCCCTCTTCGCGATGTACTTCACCCTGCGATCGGTGACGGGTGCCGATTTCTGGTCCGGCAAGGCCGACATGCTCAACCTCCCGTTCGCGCTGACGAACACCGCGATCCTGGTGGCGTCCTCGCTGACCTGCCAGATGGGTGTCTTCGCGGCCGAGCGTGGCGATGTGAAGAAGCTCCGGGCGTGGTTCATCCTGACCTTCGTCATGGGCGCGATCTTCATCGGCGGCCAGGTCTTCGAGTACACCGAGCTGGTCCACGAGGGCCTCTCGATCTCGTCTGACGCCTATGGCTCGGCGTTCTACCTGACCACCGGCTTCCACGGCCTGCACGTGGCGGGAGGCCTCATCGCCTTCCTGCTGGTACTCGGCAGGACGTACGCGGCCAGGAGGTTCACCCATGATCAGGCAACGGCCGCCATCGTCGTGTCCTATTACTGGCACTTCGTCGATGTGGTCTGGATCGGCCTCTTCGCCACGATCTACCTGATCAAGTAACCGGGCACCGAGTCCGACACAGTCCAGAAGCACCGACGCAGAAGATCCTGACACCGGGGTAATCCGTGAAAAAGCTCTCCGCACGACGACGCCATCCGCTGGCGGCGGTCGTCGTCCTACTCTTCGCGCTGGCGGCCACCGGGGGGCTGTACGCCGTGTTCGCGCCCGCGGACCAGGCGCAGGCCGACGAGACCGCTCAGTCCCTCGCTATCGACGAGGGCAAGAAGCTCTACTCGGTGGGCTGCTCCAGCTGCCACGGGGCCAATGGCCAGGGCGGGTCCGACGGCCCGAGCCTGGCGGGTGTCGGCAGCGCGGCTGTCGACTTCCAGGTGGGCACCGGCCGCATGCCGGCCGCCACCTCGCAGGGCGCCCAGGTGCCGAAGAAGAAGAAGATCTACAGCCAGGCTGAGATCGACCAGCTCGCGGCGTACATCGCCTCGCTGGGTGTGGGGCCCACCGTCCCCAAGCCGGAGCAGTACAGCATCAAGGACGCCGACATCGGTCACGGTGGCGAGCTGTTCCGCAACAACTGCGCGCAGTGCCACAACTTCACCGGTGAGGGCGGCGCGCTGACGGAAGGCAAGTACGCCCCGAGCCTTGAGGGCGTCGATCCCAAGTACATCTACGAGGCGATGCAGACCGGCCCGCAGAACATGCCGTCCTTCCCCGACAGCACCATGCCGGAGGAGGCCAAGAAGGACATCATCGCGTACCTTGACGCGGTCAACGGCGAAGATACTCCGAACCCCGGTGGTCTCAAGCTGGGCGGCCTCGGCCCGGTCAGTGAGGGCCTGTTCGCCTGGATCTTCGGTCTCGGCGCTCTTGTCGCCACCGCCGTCTGGGTCGCCGCGCGGACCGCAAAGGCCAAGAAGTCATGAGTAGCCAAGACATTCCAGAGACGAGCCTGCCCCACGAGCAGGCCACCGAGTCGAGCGTGGCCACCCGCGTCGACAAGGATCCGTTCGCGGACCCGGGGCTGCCGCCCCATGAGCACCGCATCCAGGACATCGACGAGCGGGCCGCCAAGCGCTCCGAGCGCACGGTCGCCCTGCTGTTCACCGTGTCCATGCTGTCGACGGTCGCGTTCATCGCCTCCTTCGTGGCCTTCCCGATCGACAAGATCGTGTACATCTGGCCGTTCGGCCGGGTCAGTGCGCTGAACTTCTCGCTGGGACTGACCCTGGGTCTGGCGCTCTTCTGCATCGGCGCGGGTGCGGTCCACTGGGCCCGTACCCTGATGTCCGACGTGGAGGTCGCCGACGAGCGGCACGCCATCGAGGCCGAGCCCGAGGTCAAGGCCAAGGTCATGGCCGACTTCCGGCAGGGTGCCAAGGAGTCCGCGATCGGCCGTCGCAAGCTGATCCGGAACACCATGTTCGGCGCCCTGGCCCTGGTACCGCTCTCCGGCGTCGTACTGCTGCGTGACCTCGGTCCGCTGCCGGAGGACAAGCTGCGGCACACCAAGTGGGCCAAGGGCAAGCTCCTGGTGAACCAGAACACCAAGGAGCCGCTGCGCCCCGAGGACGTGGCGGTCGGTTCGCTGACCTTCGCCATGCCCGAGGGCATGGACGAGCACGACCACGGCTTCCTCAACGAGATCGCCAAGGCCGCCCTGATGGTCGTCCGCATGGAGCCGGACGACATCAAGGACAAGCGTGAACTCGAGTGGTCGCACGAAGGCATCGTCGCGTACTCGAAGATCTGCACCCATGTGGGCTGCCCGGTCAGCCTGTACGAGCAGCAGACGCACCACGTCCTCTGCCCGTGCCACCAGTCCACTTTCGACCTCACTGACGGTGCCCGAGTCATCTTCGGCCCGGCCGGTCACCCGCTGCCGCAGCTGCGCATCGGTGTGTCCGAGGAGGGCTACCTCCAGGCGCTCGGCGACTTCGAAGAGCCCGTCGGTCCGTCCTTCTGGGAGCGCGGATGAGTACCGCAACAGACACCAAGCGCAAGGCCCCGGCGGGCGAGCGGGTCGCCGACTGGGCTGATGGCCGGCTGGGCATCTACAGCCTGGCCAAGGCCAACATGCGGAAGATCTTTCCGGACCACTGGTCCTTCATGCTCGGTGAGGTCGCCCTCTACACGTTCATCATCATCATCCTCACGGGTGTGTACCTGACCCTGTTCTTCCACCCCTCGATGAACGAGGTGGAGTACGCGGGTTCGTACGTCCCGATGCAGGGCGTGCTGATGAGTGAGGCCTACGCCTCGACGCTGGACATCAGCTTCGATGTCCGCGGCGGTCTGCTCATCCGGCAGATCCACCACTGGGCCGCCCTGATCTTCCTCGCGGCGATGTTCGTGCACATGATGCGCGTCTTCTTCACGGGCGCCTTCCGCAAGCCGCGTGAGATCAACTGGCTGTTCGGCTTCCTGCTGTTCGTCCTCGGCATGTTCACCGGCTTCACCGGTTACTCGCTCCCGGACGACCTGCTCTCGGGTACCGGTGTCCGCTTCACGCAGGGCGCGATCCTGTCCGTACCGGTCGTCGGTACGTACATCTCGATGTTCCTGTTCGGCGGCGAGTTCCCCGGCACCGACATGATCGCCCGGTTCTACTCGATCCACATCCTGCTGCTGCCGGGCATCATGCTCGGCCTGGTCGTGGCCCACCTGATCCTGGTCTTCTACCACAAGCACACGCAGTTCGGCGGTGCGGGCAAGACCAACAAGAACGTCGTCGGTATGCCGCTGCTGCCGGTCTACATGGCCAAGGCCGGAGGCTTCTTCTTCCTGGTCTTCGGCATCATCGCGGCCATCGCGGCGATCGCCTCGATCAACCCGATCTGGGCCCTTGGGCCCTACCGTCCCGACATGGTGTCCACCGGCGCCCAGCCCGACTGGTACATGGGCTTCGCCGAGGGGCTGATCCGCTTCATGCCGGGCTGGGAGATCGTCCTGTGGGACAGCTACACCCTCAACCTGGGTGTGTTCATCCCGCTGGTGATCTTCCCGCTGTTCCTCACCGCGATCGCGGTCTACCCGTTCATCGAGTCCTGGATCACCAAGGACAAGCGCGAGCACCACATCCTGGACCGCCCACGCAACGCCCCGACGCGCACCGCCTTCGGTGCCGCCTGGATCGCGGCGTACTTCATCATGCTGATCGGTGGTGGCAACGACCTGTGGGCCACCCACTTCAGCCTGTCGATCAACTCCATCACCTGGTTCGTGCGGATCTTCTTCATCGCCGGACCGATCCTGGTGTTCATCGCGACGAAGCGGATCTGCCTGGGTCTCCAGCGGCGCGACCGCGACAAGGTGCTGCACGGTCGCGAGACCGGCATCATCAAGCGGCTGCCGCACGGTGAGTTCATCGAGGTGCACGAGCCGCTCAGCCCGGAGGAGCTGCACCGGCTCACGGCACACGAGCAGTACACGGCCGGTGAGATCGGCCCGCTGGTCGACGAGAACGGCGTGAAGCGCAAGGTCTCGATGCTCGAGAAGTTCCGGGTGAAGCTCTCCAAGGGCTACTACGCCGAGGGAAACCAGATCCCCAAGGCGACCGCCGAGGAGTACGAGGAGATCACCAGTGGCCACGGCCACCACTGAGATCCTGAACTGATCATCTGATCGCCACGGCTCTGAGCCCCGTCCATCCGCTGGACGGGGCTCTTTGCCGCCCCGGAGCTTGGCTAGGCTGAGTGGCATCCGAATCCGTTGCACGCACGCAACGCACGCCGTAGGACACCAGGAGCGACCATGAGCGCTGTGCACCCCGCTGGAGGCGACACCGCGGCGGGCCGTACCTGGCCCGACGTACTGAACGGCTTGCTTGAGGGGCGCGACCAGAGCGCGGACGACACCGCGTGGGCGATGGACCGCATCATGCGGGGCGAGGCGACCGACGCGCAGATCGCGGGCTTCGCGGTGGCGCTGCGCGCGAAGGGCGAGACCGTGGAGGAGATCTCCGGTCTGGTCCGCACCATGTACGAGCACGCCAGGGTGATCGAGGTGCCGGGGCCCGCCGTCGACATCGTCGGCACCGGCGGCGACGGCGCCAAGACCGTCAACATCTCCACCATGTCCGCGATCGTGGTCGCCGGAACGGGCACGAAGGTCGTCAAGCACGGCAACCGCGCCGCGTCGTCGGCTTCCGGTGCGTCCGACGTCCTGGAAAAACTGGGTGTCAACCTGGAGTTGACGCCGCAGCGGGTGGCCGAGGTCGCCGACGAGGCCGGAGTCACCTTCTGCTTCGCGGTGAAGTTCCACCCCGCGCTGCGCCATGTGGCCGCCGCGCGCAAGGAGCTGGGCATCAGGACCACCTTCAACTTCCTGGGGCCGCTGACCAATCCGGCCCGGGTACGAGCCCAGGCGACCGGCGTCGCGGACGCCCGGATGGCGCCGATCCTCGCCGGTGTACTGGCCGAGCGCGGCTCGTCCGCGCTGGTCTTCCGTGGCGACGACGGCCTCGACGAGCTGACCACCACCGCGACCTCGCGGGTATGGGTGGTACGGGACGGGCGGGTCCGCGAGGAGGCCTTCGACCCTCGCGACGTCGGCCTGGAGCTGGTGCCGGTCGAGGCGCTGCGCGGGGCCGACGCCTCGTACAACGCGGATGTGGCGCTGCGGCTGCTGGCCGGTGAGACCGGGCCCGTACGCGACGCGGTGCTGCTCAACTCGGCGGCCGCGCTGGTGGCCCTGGACCCGACGGACGCGCCGCTGCCAGAGCAGCTCAGCGCGGCGATGGCCAGGGCCGCGGAGGCGATCGACTCCGGTGCGGCCAAGCGGGCGCTTGAGCGCTGGGTGGCCGCCAGCAACGCCTGATGGCGACCCCCGCATGAGCCAAGGCGCGGTCCGGATTCTGGACCGCGCCTTGCGCATGCAAGATCGTGTGGCAAGATGCTGCTCAGGTCATGAGTGACAGCGACTACGGCCCCGGCCCGCTGTCCGGCAACCCTCCGTCCGTGGCGGGGTGCCCCGGGTGAAGACCAGGCCGCAGGCAGCGAGGTCTGCGGCAAGCGCGGACCCCTGCACACCCTGGGGTCCTGGTCCTCAAGGGAGCAGTCTCGTGAGCAAGCGAATGCGATAGGGCTTCACGCCCCACTTCCGCACACTCTTTTTCTCTCTTTCTCCTGCGCCGACGTGTATCCAAGCCGTCGCTCGCGCGGAGCTTTCGCCTGCCTCACCAGGGAGTTCGCCATGTCTGTCGCCACCGCTGCCGCCCCCGCCACCTGTACGCTGCCCGTTCTCGGCCGGGACGTGACCGTCCCGCTCGTCACCGGGGGCGAGGTCACCTACGCCGCGCTCGACTACGCCGCCAGCGCGCCCGCCCTGCAGCGGGTCTGGGACGACGTCGCCGCGTACGCGCCGTACTACGGCAGCGTGCACCGGGGCGCCGGATACCTCTCGCAGCTCTCCACGGACCTGTTCGAGAACGCCCGGCGCACCGTCGCCGAGTTCCTCGGCTGCCGCGCGGGGGACCAGGTCGTCTTCACCCGCTCGACCACCGACTCGCTGAACCTGCTGGCCGCCGCGCTGCCCGCCGACTGCGAGGTCTTCGTCTTCGAGACCGAGCACCACGCCTCGCTGCTGCCCTGGCGGGACGGCCGCGTCAGCTACCTGAACGCGCCGCGCACCCCGCGGCAGGCCGTCGCCACGCTGGAGCGCGCCCTCGCCGACCGCGCCCCGCACGGCCCCGCGCTGGTGTGCGTCACCGGCGCCTCCAACGTCACCGGTGAGCTGTGGCCCGTACGGGAGCTGGCCGCGGCGGCGCACGCCCACGGGGCCCGGATCGTGCTCGACGCCGCCCAGCTTGCCCCCCACCACCCGGTGGACATCGCCGAGTTGGACGTCGACTGGGTCGCCTTCTCCGGGCACAAGCTGTACGCGCCCTTCGGGTCCGGCGTGCTCGCGGGCCGCTCCGACTGGCTGCGGGCCGCCGAGCCGTACCTGGCGGGCGGCGGGGCGTCCAAGACGGTCGCCCGGCGCCCCGACGGCGGCGTTGACGTGGAGTGGCACACCACCGCCGCGCGCCACGAGGCCGGTTCACCCAACGTCATCGGGGCGTACGCGATCGCCTCGGCCTGCGAGGCTCTGACCGGCGTCGGGTTCGACGCGCTGGTGGAGCGCGAGCAGCGGCTGATCGCCCAGGTACGCGAGGGTCTCGCGGCCGTGCCGGAGGTGAGGGTGCTCTCGCTCTTCGGCGATGACGCGCCCCGGGTCGGCGTCCTGTCCTTCGTGGTCCAGGGGTGGAACAGCTCGCACTTCGCGGCCGCGCTGTCGGCCGAGTACGGCATCGGCGTACGCGACGGCCTGTTCTGCGCCCACCCCCTGGTCCGTACGCTGCTCGGCGGCGACCCACAGGAGCAGGGGGAGTGCGGGGCCCCCGAGGCGGCGCCCGGCACCAGGGCGCTGAACGCGATCCGGGTGAGCTTCGGCGCGGGCACCCCGGACGAGCATGTGGAGCGGTTCGTCCGGGCCGTCCGTGAACTCGTCCGGGGCGGGGCCCGCTGGAGCTACCGCACCGAGGACGGCCGCTGCGTGCCGGACACGACGGTCGCGTAGGGCCTCAGGAGTCGAGTCCGATCGCGAACGCCGCCTCCAGGTCGTGCTGGGAGTAGGTGCGGAACGCGACATGCGTGTCCGTGGCCCGCACCCCCGGGATCTTGCTGATGCTGCCCGGGATGACGTCCGCCAGGTCGTCATGCGACGTGACGCGCACCATAGCGATCAGGTCGTAGGTGCCGGTCACGGAGAAGACCTCGCTGACGCTGTCCAGCGAGGCGATCGACTCCGCGATCTCCGGGATGCGGTCCACGCTGGTCTTGATGAGCACGATCGCGGTGATCACGGCTTGCTGTCTCCCTCGGTGGCCGTCGCTGGGGTGCTCACTCTAGTCCTCCGCGCCTGGAGCACCCAGGCGCAGCCGAAGCCCAGCGCGAACCCCGCCAGGTGCGCCAGGTACGCCACCGTCGGCCCCTCGCTGTCCCGGCGCGCGGCCAGCCACTGGAGCGCCACCCAGAAGGGCAGCACCAGCCAGGCGGGAAAGCGCAGCGGCAGGAAGAACAGAAACGGGAAGAGGCTGGTGACCCGGGCCTTCGGGAAGAGCCGCAGGAAGCCGCCGAGCACCGCGGAGATCGCCCCGGAGGCCCCTACCAGGCTCTGCGTCGATCCGGCGTTGGCGAGCGCGTACACGCACAGGGCCAGGGCCCCGCAGCCGACGTAGAACAGGGCGAAACGGAGATGCCCCAGGCGCTCCTCGGTCATCACGCCGAAGACGTACAGGAAGAGCATGTTGCCCAGCAGGTGGAGCCAGCTGGCGTGCACGAAGAGCGCGGTGACCGGGGTGACAGCGGCCCGTGCCGAGCCGCTGAGCAGCTCGGCCGGGATCACGCCCCAGCGCGCGAAGTAGTCGCGCTGGGCGGCGAGCAGCTGTTCGCCAGTGCCATAGGCGGGATTGAGCCCGGAGGCCGGTGACACGACGAAGACGGCGCAGCACAGGGCGATCACGCCGTACGTCATGACGGGCCCGCGTCCGGTGGCCAGCCGGGCGCCCAGGTCTCTGGCAGCCCGCCAGGCCCTCCTCTTGTCGACCTTATCGATCATGGACAGATCCTGACGTAACCGGACCGAACCGCATAGACCGCCTCGCCGTACCGATGCCGTCCGCGCGGCCCTCCGTCAGGCCGTAGGGTTACCCGCAGGACCAGCGACCGACATCTGACGGAAGGCCTCCAGCCACCATGACGGTTCCCCTGCCGACCGCCGAGACGCGATGGCGCTGCACGCTGTGCGGCAACCTCACGCGTTTCGACGTGACCCGCTCGTCGAAGGTCGTGGAGTACGTACACCTCGACATGGCGGGTGAGCCCAAGGTGGAGGAGCGCGAGGTGGTCAGTGAGACCATCGAGTCAGTGCGCTGCCGCTGGTGTAACGCGGTGGATCAGGTGGAACTGGTGGACAGGCCGGGCGCGGACTCCTGAGGGAGCCGCCCCGCACGGGTAGTGGGGTGTGACGGATGGTGGAGGCGGCAAGCGGTGCTGAGCCGGCCGGCCCTGCCGACGGCTCCGCCGAGGTGCTCGACCGCCCGCTGCCCGAAGGCGTACGCCGCCGGGTCGTCGCGATCGTCTCGGACGGCTTCGGCGGGCTGACCGTCTCCGAACTCCCCGCCCAGCTCCGCCAGTACGCCCGGTTCACGCCGTCCAGGCGGCTGAAGTTCGCGGGTAACGCGATGGCCGCGGCCGTGGAGACCGAACCCCTCTTCCGGCAGCGGATCGCCGAGCGTCTCAGAGAGGCCCAGCCCGAGCTGGTCCGCGCCCTGGAGGCAGGATCGCCGCCCCCGGCCGCCGACCCCCTCGACGTGGCGGCGGCGGCCTATGTGCTGCGCCTCACGGGCTGGGTGAAGCTCGTGACCGCGGCGGGCGAGGAGGCCCAGCGCGCTGACGCGGAGCGCGTCGACGAGGAGACCAGGGCGGAGCTGGAGCGGCTGCGGCACGAGGTCACCGAGCTGCGCGAGCGCTCCCGGGCCGAGACCGAACGGCTGCGCGCCGATCTGGAAGCCGCGAGGAAGGAAGCGGAATCGCTTCATCGCAAGCTGCGCAGCGCCCTCAGTGACGTCAAGCGGGGCGAGGCCGCGCTGCGCAAGGCCGCCGCCGAGACCGAGTCCGTACGGGCCGAGAACCAGACCCAGCTGTCGGCGGCTGACAGCGAGGCGCGTCGGCTCAAGGCGCGGCTCGGTGAGGCCGAGGCGGCGCTGGAGGCCAGCCGCAGGGCGGTGCGCGAGGGCCGCTCCATCGAGGACATGCGGGTGCGGCTGCTGCTGGACACCCTGCTGGAGTCGGCCCAGGGCCTGCGCCGTGAGCTGGCGCTGCCCCCGGTGTCGCTGCATCCCGCGGAGACCGTGGACGCCGTCGAGCCGGGCCGGATGACGCCCAAGGACATCGCCGCCCGCGCCCTCTCCGAGAGCGATCCGGCCATCCTGGACCAGCTGCTCACGCTGCCCCAGGCCCATCTGGTGGTGGACGGCTACAACGTCACCAAGACCGGCTACCCCACGATGCCGCTGGAGAAGCAGCGGCTACGGCTGCTCGGCAGTCTCTCCGCGCTCGCGGCCCAGACTGGGGCCGAGGTGACCTGCGTCTTCGACGGCGCGGAGCTGGCCGCCCCGGTGCTGCTCGCACCGCCGCGCGGTGTGCGGGTGCTGTTCTCCAAGCCGGGTGTGACGGCGGACGAGCTGATCCGTCAGCTGGTGCGCGCCGAACCGCCGGGGCGACCGGTGACGGTGGTCTCGACCGACCGTGAGGTGGCCGACGGTGTCGCCAGGGCCGGGGCGCGCCCGGTCGCGTCCGCGGTGCTCCTCAAGCGGCTTTCGAGGAGCTAGTCAACTCCTGGGGCTAATGCCCGAATTCGGCGGTTGATCGCGCGACCTAGCGTCAACCTGTCATTACCGCATGTGCGTTGTAGGTAAAGATTGCATTCGGCGACCGACTTTTTCCTCTTCAGGATTTGAACTGATCGCATCGGGGTCATTAGGGTCTGGGCTCGAACCTTCGCACGGTTGATCACTCATACGGGGTGACGGTGAGGGTCCCGCCCGCCGGGTAGCGGTAGGCGGCTGGAGGAAGAAGGAGCCGCCTTCGTGGCGACCCACCGTCGACCCAAGCAGCCGAGCCGTACCCGCGTCACCGTGCTGACCGCGACCGCCGCCGCTGCCGTCGCTCTCACCTCGCAGGCCGCGCAGGCGGACCCGAAGCCGTCCAAGAAGGACGTCAAGGCGAAGGTCGACAAGCTCTATCAGGAGGCCGAGCGCGCCACCGAGAAGTACAACGGCGCCAAGGACAAGCAGGGCAAGCTCGAAAAGCAGATCGAGCGCGTACAGGACAAGGTCGCCCGCGGTCAGGGCGAGCTCAACGACCTGCGCCACGGCCTCGGTTCGCTGGCCACGGCCCAGTACCGCTCGGGCGGCATCGACCCCTCCGTGCAGCTCTTCCTCTCGTCCGACCCGGACACCTATCTTGACGAGGCCTCCGCGCTCGACCAGTTGAGCGGCAAGCAGGCCGACGCCCTGAAGAAGATCCAGTCGAAGCAGCGCACCCTCGCGCAGCAGCGCTCGGAGGCCACCGGCAAGCTGGAGGACCTCGGGGAGACCCGCAAGCTGCTCGGCGAGAAGAAGAAGGAAGTCCAGGGCAAGCTGGCCGAGGCGCAGCGGCTGCTGAACACCCTGACCGCCGAAGAGCGTCAGAAGCTCAAGGAAGAGGAGCAGCGGGCCAGTCGCGCCGCCGCGGAGCGGGCGGCCCAAAGCGCGCCCGAGACCAAGTCGGGCAGTTCCGACACTGGCGGCTCGGCCAGCGCGGGCAACGGCTCCGGGAGCGCGGCTCCCGGCAGCGGCCGCGCCTCCTCCGCGTACTCCGCGGCCCAGAGCAAGCTGGGCTCGCCGTACATCTACGGCGCCAACGGCCCCAGCTCCTTCGACTGCTCCGGGCTCACCTCGTGGGCGTTCGCGCAGGCCGGGGTGCAGATACCCCGGATCTCGCAGGACCAGGCGAACATCGGCACCCGGATCAGCTCGCAGAGCGACCTCAAGGTCGGCGACCTGGTGTTCTTCTACAACGACCTGCACCACGTCGGCTTCTACGCGGGCAACGGCCAGATCCTGCACGCGCCCAAGCCGGGCACCGTGGTGCGCTACGAGTCGATCAACAACATGCCGTACATGTTCGGCGTACGCGTCTGAGGGCCCGTCTCTGACCCTCCGGGCCGCTCAGCAAGCGCTTGACGCGCCCTCCGAACGGGCGAATTCCCTGATCGTGTGCTGACCCCACGCCCCGCCGCCGACCTGCGTCGACGGCGGGGCGTCGTGTTGTACGTGCCCTGCGGGCCGCTTGGCCGCGTGATAGCTTCCGCGCTGTTCGTCGGTGACAGCTGTCGGGCCTACCGCCGGACGGGCGGGAAGTGACGCCTGTGGAGGCCCGCGTCAGACCGGAGTCCTGATTTCCGGCCAGGGCCTGCGAAGCAGGAACCCGCCGGGAGTCGCTCCGCGAAGTGGAGCGGCAGACCGGGTTCCCTGGCCCGAGGGCTGAGGAGGACGTCCATGTCTGCCGCTGATTCCCGGCAGCCCCGCCGCCCTCCCGGGTGGCGGGGGCAGCGGCCCAGGAAGGAGAGCTGTTTCTCGTGGCGTCTCATCGCCGTCCCTCGCAGTTCGGTCTTACCGGTGTCGCCGGATTTGACCGCGGTGCCCGTGTCACCGCCCTGTCAGCCGCCGCGGCGGCGACCGCGGCGGCCCTCGCCGCGACACCGGCCAGCGCGGAGCCCCAGGACACCCCGCGCGACACCCGGGCCGAGGTGGACCGGCTGTACGCGGATGCCGAGCGGGCGACGGAGGCGTACAACAAGGCCGACGAGCGCGCGGGCACCCTGCGCCGCGAGGTCACCCGGATCAGGGACAGCGTCGCCCGTGGGCAGGAGCGCATCAACACCATGCGCGGCGCGCTGGGCTCGCTCGCCGGAGCCCAGTACCGCTCCGGGGGCATCGACCCCACCCTGTCCCTGGTCCTCTCCGAGGACCCGGACAGCTATCTCGACAAGGCCAGCACCCTCGACCGCATCAGCTCCCGGCAGGTGAGTGAGCTCGCCGAACTCCAGGAAGCCCAGCGCCAGCTCGCGCAGCAGCGCGCCGAGGCCACCCGCAAGCTGGCCGAACTGGAGAAGTCACGCGCCGCCGTGACCCGTCACAAGCGCACCGTCGAGGGCAAGCTGGCCAAGGCCCAGCGGCTGCTGAACTCGCTGACCGCGCGGGAGCGTGCCGAGCGGGCCGAGAGCGACCGGGCCTCACGCTCCGAGGCCCGCCCGGACGCGCCCCCCGTGGCGCCCGCGTCGGGTCGCTCCGCGAGCGCGGTCTCGGCCGCCCGCCAGGCCGTCGGGCGGCCCTATGTGTGGGGCGCCAACGGACCGCACGGCTTCGACTGCTCGGGGCTCACGCAGTGGGCGTACGGGCAGGCGGGGGTCGGCCTGCCGCGCACCTCGCAGGCGCAGCGCGTCGCCGGGCGGCAGGTACCGCTGGACCAGGCACAGCCCGGCGACCTCGTCACCTACCGGGGCGACGCCAGCCACATCGGGATGTACGTGGGCAACGGCCAGGTCGTCCACGCGCCGTACCCCGGCGCCCCGGTCCGCTACGACCCGGTGGGCATGATGCCGATCAACTCCGTGACGCGGGTCTGACTACGTCCGGCCCGCCGGGGCGGTCCGCTTCCCGCGCGTAGCTCGTACGATCGGTGGATGTCCGGGAGCAGGCGTACGCGCGCGTGGCTGGCGGGGCTGCTCTGCCTGCTGGCCCTCGCCTTCGGCACCTCCTGCGGCGGCCCCGCCGGGCAGGACTCCGCGACCGAGGCCGTCGAGCGGCTGCTTGACCGGCGCGCGGCGGCGGTGCTCGAACGGGACGAGGCGGCCTATCTGGCCACCGGCGTGCCCGGCACCGCGCGGCGCGATGACGAGTTCCGCAATATCGCGCAGGTGCCGCTCGGCTCCTGGGAGTACCGGCTGAACCGGCTCGACCGCTCCGGGGCGACGGCCACCGCGGCCGTCCAGCTCCGCTACCGCCTCGACGGGCACGACCGGGCCCCACAGGTCACGTCCCGCACCCTCGACCTCGCCGAGCGCGACGGCCGGTGGTACGTGACCGCGGAGCGCCCCGACCGGGGCGCGACCCAGCAGCTGTGGGAGCAGGGCCCCGTCACCGCCGTGCACGGCGAGCGCAGCCTCGTACTCGGCGCCGGTCCGTCCCGGGAGCGGCTGCGGGGCTACGCGGACCTCGCCGACCGCGCGGTGCCCCAGGTGCACGACGCCTGGGGGCGCGACTGGCCGGGCCGGGTGGTGGTGCTGGTGCCCGGGTCCCTGGACGCGATGGCGGGGCTGCTCGGGGCGGACGCCGCCGGATACCGGGGGATCGCGGCGGTCACCACAGGCGACGTCGACGGCTCCAAGAAGGCGCCAGCCGACCGGGTCATCATCAACCCCGAGGCGTACGACGTCCTGGGTGACCTGGGCCAACAGCTCGTCCTCACGCACGAGACGACCCATGTCGCGACCCGCGCCCACACCTCGGCGGCGACCCCGCTGTGGCTGTCGGAGGGCTTCGCCGACTGGGTCGCGTACCGCGGCTCGGGGCGCGGCCCGCAGCGGATCGCCCCCGAGCTGACGCGCGCGGTCCAGCGCGGCGACCTCCCGGCCGCGCTGCCGACCGACGAGGACTTCGCCTTCACCGGGGACGCCGGGCGGCTGGCCCAGGCGTACGAGGGCGGCTGGCTGGCCTCCCGGATGATCGCCGGGCGCTGGGGCGAGGAGAAGCTGCTGGCCTTCTACCAGGCGGTCGGCGAGCACAAGAGACGGGCCGGGGCGGTCGAGGCGGCGCTGCGCGACGTACTCGACACGACACCGGGGGAGTTCACGGCGGACTGGCGCGCCTACCTCCGCGACCAGCTGGGCTGACCCGGCCCGCGGCCTGCTACCGCCGCTGGCGCTCGCGCGGGCCGGGCCGTGTCGTCGGGTGCGTGCCCGGCGTCTTCGGAGTGTGGCGGGGTAGGTAGCACGGTCCACACCCACAGGCGACGGCACGCCACCAGCGTCGCGGCGACCAGCAGGCCGTTGCGTACGGCCAGCAGGAGCACGCCGCGCCAGTCGCTGGTCACCACATGGGCGAACCAGACCGGGAACTCCCAGAAGGTGAGCGCGGTCGCGGCCAGCGTCAGGAACGCGGGCAGCGCCATCCGGCTGGAGCGGAACGTCAGGCACACCGCCGCGAGCCCGACCAGCCACAGGAGGTACTGCGGGCTGAGCACGCGGCTGGTCACGGTGAACAGGAGCACCGCCGCGAACGCCGCGTCGCTGACGGTGCTCGGAGACCAGGCGCGGGCGCGCACGCGCCACCACACCAGCCAGCCGAACGCCAGGACGGACAGGCTCTGGGCGACGGCGCTGACCAGCGGGACGTACGGGCCGAGGAACTCCACGGAGCCGTAGTTGAGCCGTACCTCCCCCTGCCAGCCGAAGTGCCGGGCGACATGGAAGACCAGCGAGCCCAGCGACTCCACCTCGGTACCACGGTCGCGCTGGAAACCCAGGAACGCCAGCGCCCCCGGCATCGCCACCACGAACACCAGGGTCACCGCGCCCGCCGTACCGGCCGCCGTGGCCCACGCCCGCCGGGTGTCGCGCCCGCGCGCGGTGCCGATCAGCAACAGCACCGGCCACACCTTCAGCAGCGCCCCGAACCCCGCCAGCGCGCCGAGCACGCGGGGATGGCGGGCGCCCGCGAGGAGCGCCATGACCGCCACGGCCGTCACCATCAGGTCGTACCGGGCGTAGGCGGTGGGCCCCAGGAGCGGCACCCCCGCCACCCAGACCCAGGCCCCCGCCCGCCGCTTGCCCGGCCGCCCGCCCGCGTACAGCAGCAGGCCGAGCACCAGGGCGTCGCACAGGCACACCAGGACGAAGAAGGCGGTGGGGTAGTCGAGGAAGGACAGGGCCGTGGGGGAGAGGATGGCGAGCGCGGCGGCCGGAGGGTACTGCCAGGTGACGTCGTCCAGCGGGAAGGTGCCGGTACGCAGGATCTCGAACCAGTTGTGGTAGATCACCGAAACGTCGCTGGTCACGTCCGGGCCCGGCACCGTGAACACCTTCAGGACCCACAGCATCAGCAGCGCCCTGGTCGCCGCCCAGGCCGCCGCCACGAGCCAGACCGGGCCCGGGATCCGGCCGGGCCGTACGGTCTCAGGGGCCCTCGTGTCCCGTACGCCCGTCATGCGCACCTCGCCTGGTTCATGTGGTCATGTGGTTCATGTTGTTCGTCCGCTTCATCCGCGTCGCCAGGGACCATCATGCCCGGCCAGGCTCTCGACCAGAGCGTAGGGCGCGGGCGTTCGGTACTGTCGGCGGCGATGGACAAGACCCTGATCGTGACCAACGACTTCCCGCCCCGCCCCGGTGGCATCCAGGCCTTTCTGCACAACATGGCGCTGCGCCTGGACCCCGAGCAGCTCGTCGTCTACGCCTCCACCTGGAAGCGTGGCCGCGAGGGCGCCGAGGCCACCGCAGCCTTCGACGCCGAGCAGCCCTTCACGGTCGTCCGTGACCGTACGACGATGCTGCTGCCGACGCCGCGGGTCACCCGCACCGCGACCCGGCTGCTGCGCGAACACGGCTGCCGGTCCGTGTGGTTCGGCGCCGCGGCTCCGCTCGGGCTGATGGCGCCCGCGCTGCGGCAGGCAGGCGCCCAGCGGCTGGTCGCCACGACCCACGGGCACGAGGCGGGCTGGGCCCAGCTGCCCGCGTCCCGGCAACTGCTCCGCCGGATCGGCGAGTCGACGGACACGCTCACCTACCTCGGCGAGTACACGCGCTCGCGGATCGCCGCCGCGCTGACCCCCGAGGCCGCCGCGCGCATGGTCCAACTCCCTCCGGGAGTGGATGAGAAGACCTTCCACCCGGGCTCTGGCGGTGACGCGATCAGGGCCAGGCTCGGGCTGCGCGACCGGCCCGTCGTCGTCTGTGTGTCACGGCTGGTGCCGCGTAAGGGCCAGGACACGCTGATCCAGGCGATGCCGCGGATCCTCGCGCAGGTGCCGGACGCGGTCTTGCTGATCGTCGGCGGCGGACCGTACGAGAAGGACCTGCGCCGACTGGCCGCCGAGACCCTGACCCACCGGGCCGCCGACTCCGTGCGCTTCACCGGGGCGGTGCCCTGGGAGGAGCTGCCCGCGCACTACGGCGCGGGGGATGTCTTCGCGATGCCGTGCCGTACGCGCCGGGGCGGGCTCGACGTCGAGGGCCTCGGCATCGTCTACCTGGAGGCCTCCGCCACCGGGCTGCCCGTGGTCGCGGGCGACTCGGGCGGCGCCCCGGACGCGGTGCTGGACGGCGAGACGGGGTGGGTGGCGCGCGGCGACAGCCCCATGGACGCGGCGGAACGGATCGTGACGCTGCTACGGGACCCTCAGCTGCGGCAGCGGATGGGGGAGCGGGGCCGGGACTGGGTCGAGGAGAAGTGGCGCTGGGACCTGCTGGCGGAGCGGCTGAAGGAGCTGCTCTGACTATCTGCTCTCACGCTCGATGAACGGACCGCGGCCGGACGACACATGCACATGCACATGTCGTCCGGCCGCGGTCCGTCAGGCCCGTCAGGCCCGTCAGGTCCGTCAGGCGTCAGGCTCGTCAGAGTCCCACCCGTTACTTCTGGTAGAGCGCCTCGATGTCGCTCGCGTAGTCCTTCGCCACCACGTTCCGCTTGAGCTTCAGCGACGGAGTCAGGTGGCCCGACTCCTCGGTGAACTGGGCGGGCAGCACCCGGAACCTCCGTACCGACTCCGCCTTGGATACCGCGGCGTTGCCGTCGTCGATCGCCCGCTGCACCTCGGCGAGCAGCTCCGCGTCATCGCGCAGGTCCGCCGCCGTACCGGACTTGCCGTGCTCCTTGGTCCACCGGGCGAGGAACTCCTCGTCCAGGGTGACCAGCGCGCCCACGAAGGGCCGCCCGTCCCCGACCACCATGCACTCGGCGACCAGCGCGTGGGCGCGGATACGGTCCTCGATAACGGCGGGTGCCACGTTCTTGCCACCCGCCGTGACCAGGATCTCCTTCTTGCGCCCGGTGATCGAGAGGTAGCCGTCCTCGTCGAGGGTGCCGATGTCACCGGTGTGGAACCAGCCGTCGGCGAGCGCCTCTTCGGTGGCCGCCTCGTTGTTCCGGTAGCCCGCGAAGACGTTGTCGCCGTGGACCAGCACCTCACCGTCGTCGGCGATCCGCAGCTTCGAGCCGGGCAGCGGCTGACCGACCGTGCCGATCTTCTGCCGGTCCCACGGGTTGAAGGCGGTGGCCGCGCAGGTCTCGGTCAGGCCGTAGCCCTCCAGGACCGTGAAGCCGATGCCACGGAAGAAGTGGCCGAGCCGCTCGCCCAGCGGGGCGCCACCGGAGATGGCGGCCTCGCCGCGCCCACCGAGCACCGCCCGCAGCTTGCTGAAGACCAGCTTGTCGAACACCTTGTGCTTGAGCTTCAGGCCGAACGACGGGCCGGACGCCGAGTCCAGCGCCCGGCTGTACGCGATCGCCGTATCCGCGGCCTTGTCGAAGATCTTGCCCTTGCCGTCCGCCTGCGCCTTGGCGCGCGCCGCGTTGTAGACCTTCTCGAAGACGCGCGGCACACCGAGGACCAGCGTCGGCTGGTAGCTGGCCAGTTCGTCGGTGAGGTTCTTGATGTCTGAGACGTGACCGAGCTTGATCGGCGCCATCAGCGGGGCGATCTGGACCATCCGGCCGAAGACGTGCGCCAGCGGCAGGAAGAGCAGCACCGAGCACTCGCCGGTACGGAACAGCGGCCCCAGCCGCTCGACGATGTTCCCGCACTCCGCGAGGAAGTTGCGGTGGGTCAGCACACAGCCCTTGGGGCGGCCGGTGGTGCCCGAGGTGTAGACGATGGTGGCCGGGTCGTCGGCGCCCGCGAGGGAGCCGCGCTCGTCGACGGTGGCGTCCTCGACATCCGTACCGGCCCGCTTCAGCGCGTCCACGGCGCCGACCGCGCCGACCGCGTCGCTGTCCGTCGGGTCGAGCTGTTTGCTCGGGTCGATCTGCCAGATGTTCACGAGCGCGGGAAGGCCCTCGCGTACCGACTCGACCGCGTCCGTGTGCGTGGCCGTCTCCACCAGGCAGGCGACGGCACCGGAGTCGCTGAGGATCCACTGGATCTGCTCGGCCGAACTGGTCTCGTACACCGGCACGGTGACCGCGCCCGCGCTCCAGATCGCGAAGTCCAGCAGCGTCCACTCATAGCGGGTGCGGGACACCAGGGCGACCCGGTCGCCCGGCTGGACACCCGAGGCGATCAGCCCCTTGGCCACGGCGGTCACCTCGGCGAGGAAGGCCGTCGAGGAGATGTCCTGCCAGATGCCGTCGACCTTGCGGGCCATGACGGCCACATCCGGGTGCTGCGCGGCATTGCGGCGGATGATATCGGTGAGATTACCGTCGGCGGGGACCTCGTACAGGGCCGGAAGGCTGAACTCGCGCAAGACTGCTGCTCCTCATAGGGCGCCGACGCCACGACATTGTGTGATGCGAAGACACGGTCCAAGATCGGGCAGGTGCTCGGTGGCTGAAAAGGTGAGCACGACTGGACTGCCCGGACGTTACCCATCGGTACTGGTTCTCCGATAGGGGGGTCAGGCCAGATGTTCCCTGCGTCACATGGCACGACGATCCTGCGCGCACCCTAGTTGATGTGGCGGACGACCCGGAAGTCGCCGCAGGTCCGGCAGCCTCTACCGCCACACAGCGGCGCGTTTTAGGGTGCTCGCTATGCCAGCTCGCCGCGTCAACCGCGTCCACCGCGTCAACGTAGTCAGTGACGTCCATGGCAACAGCCGTGACCTCGCCCGTGCGGGAGACGGCGCCGACGCCCTGATCTGCCTCGGTGACCTGGTGCTCTTCCTGGACTACGCCGACTACTCGCGCGGCATCTTCCCCGAGCTCTTCGGGGCTGAGAACGCCCGGCGCCTGGTGGAACTGCGCACCGCCCGGCGCTTCGACGAGGCGCGCGCCTTCGGCGCCGGGCTGTGGGAGGAGATCGACACAGACCGTCGCGCGGTCATCGAGAAGGCGGTCCGCAAGCAGTACGCCGAGCTGTTCGCGGCCTTCCCCACACCGACCTACGCCACCTACGGCAATGTCGACATTCCGTCGCTGTGGCCGGAGTACGCGGGTGCGGGCACCACCATCCTGGACGGTGAACGGGTCGAGATCGGCGGCCGGGTCTTCGGCTTCGTCGGGGGCGGACTGCGCACCCCGATGCGTACCCCCTACGAGATCAGCGACGAGGAGTACGCCGCGAAGGTCGAGGCCGTCGGCGAGGTCGACGTGCTGTGCTCGCACATCCCGCCCGAGGTGCCCGAGCTCGTATACGACACCGTCGCCCGCCGCTTCGAACGCGGCAGCCGCGCCCTGCTGGACGCGATCCACCGCACCCGCCCCCGGTACGCCCTGTTCGGGCACGTCCACCAGCCGCTGGCGGCGCGGATGCGGATCGGCGCGACGGAGTGCGTCAACGTCGGCCACTTCGCCGGTCACGGGAGGCCCTGGTCGCTGGAGTGGTAGCCGACGCGCGGTAGCCTTCACGAGGTCACCCCCGACCTGACCGCAGGAGGAGCCACGGCGATGGCGGAACACACCAGCTCGAGCATCGTGATCGAGGCGGCGCCGGCCGACGTCATGGGAGTGATCGCTGACTTCGCGCGCTACCCGGACTGGACCGGCGAGGTCAAGGAGGCCGAGGTACTGGCCACCGACGCCCAGGGCCGCGCCGAGCAGGTCCGCCTGGTGATGGACGCGGGCGCGATCAAGGACGACCAGACGCTCGCGTACACCTGGACCGGTGACCACGAGGTCAGCTGGACCCTGGTCAAGTCCCAGATGCTGCGGTCCCTGGACGGTACGTACACGCTGGCCGCGACGGACACCGGCACCGAGGTCACCTACAAGCTGACCGTGGACGTCAAGATCCCGATGCTCGGGATGATCAAGCGCAAGGCCGAGAAGGTCATCACGGACCGGGCCTTGGCCGGTCTGAAGAAGCGCGTCGAGTCGGGCGCCGCCGACCCCGCCTGAGCGCCTGTCCTCGAACCTTCGGACCGCGCCCTCGGGCAGGGCGGTGACCTGTAGCGTTCAGCCCCATGCGCACCCTGCTGGTCACCGGACCCGGCGGCTCCGGCCGCACCACCACGGCCGCGGCCACCGCACTCGCCGCAGCTCGGCAAGGACACCGCACCCTGGTCCTGACCGCCGACCGCGATGACACCCTGGGCGCCGCGCTCGGCGTGGCCACCGGACCGGAACCCGTCACCGTGGAACCGCACCTCACCGCGGTCCGGGTGGACCCGGCCGCGCACTCCCGCGCCGAGGTCCTCGGCCTGCAGGACCGCGCGGCCGGAGCCCTCGACCTGCTGGGCGCCCAGCACCTGGACGGCGAAGAGCTCACCGAACTCCCCGGCGCCGAACAGCTCGCCCTGCTCAAAGCCCTGCGCGCCGCCGCGGACCCCTCGCGCGACCTGCTGGTCGTGGACCTGCCGCAGACCCAGCAGGCCCTGGCCCTGCTCGCGCTGCCCGCGCAGCTACGCCGCTATCTGCGCCGACTGCTCCCGCCCGAACGCCAGGCCGCCCGCGCGCTGCGCCCGATGCTCGCCCAGCTCGCCGGGGTGCCGATGCCCGCCCAGTGGCTGTACGACGCCGCGGCCAGCGCCGACGAGCACCTCGCCGCCGTACAGGCCGTGATCGAGGCCGACACCACCGCCGTACGCCTGGTCGCCGAGCCGGGCCCGGCGGGCGGCGACGCCGTCCGTACGGCGGTCACCGGGCTGGCGCTGCACGGTCTGCGTACCGAGGCCCTGGTGGCGAACAAGGTGTTCCCAGCGGACTGCGCCGACCCCTGGCTGGCGGTGCTCGTCGCCCAGCAGCAGAAGACGCTGGCCGAGTGGCACGAAGCGCCATCCGGGACGCATGAGGTGCCGCACCTGGGGCGTGATCCGCGCGGCGCCGACGACCTCGCCGCCCTCCGCCTCCCCGATGCGGCCATCGGCGCCGGGTCCGGGCCCACCTCCTGGCCCGTCGACGACCGGCTGGCCGACGACGGCGTCCTGGTGTGGCGCATCCCGCTCCCCGGAGCCGTACGCGAGGAGGTCGACCTGATCCGGCGCGGCGACGAACTGGTCCTCACCGCAGGCCCGTTCCGCCGCGTCGTCCCGCTTCCGTCCGCACTGCGCCGCTGCGCGGTGGCCGGGGCCGGACTGCGCGACGGCGCGCTCTCCATACGGTTCGCCCCGGACCCCGGGCTCTGGCCGCGCGGTCACTGACCGGACGCGTGGTGAGCCGGACTCGGTGAACGGCCTACCTCCGTTCGGGTAACGTCGACAGTACGTATTGGAGACTCGCCGCAGGAGCCCGCCATGAGCGACACCGAGCGCCCCGTGCCTGATTCCGGTGACGCCGCCGACCCGGTGGAAGCCACCAAGCCAGTCGACGTCGACGCCGACGCGTGGGCCAAGGCCTGCGCCGAGGACCTCGCCGCCGAACGGGCCCGCCAGCGTGCCCAGTACGGCTCCCCTCCCGGCTCCGCCGCCGACGAGCTGCGCAAACTCTTCGAAGCCGTCGCGGACAAGGTCAGCTCGCTCCAGACCCCGATGGCCGGTATGGCCGCCCAGGGCGCGGTCAGCGAACTGATCAACCAGGCCAAGTCCGCCGTGGAACCCGTGATCGAGCGCAACCCCGAGGTCTTCGACCACCTCGCGGCCGCCGGTTCCGAGCTGCTCGCCGCCTACCGCTCCGCCGTCGAGGGCCATGAACGGCGCTGGGCGGCCCAGGACCCGACCGACCCCAGAGACCAGGACCCCCGCCGCCACCAGGACCCCAGAGACGAGGGCCCCGGCGGCGGCGAGCACATCGACCTCGACTGATACGCGCGGGAGCTCCAGGTCACCTCGGGTACCGTGTGCACCAGCGGGGCAGGACCTATAACTGAGGGACTCATGGGACTCACCATCGGCGTCGACATCGGCGGTACGAAGATCGCGGCCGGAGTGGTCGACGAAGCGGGCGCCATCCTCGAGACGCACACGGTGCCCACCCCGCCGACCGCCGAAGGCATCGTGGACGCGCTCTGCGCGGCCGTCGCCGGGGCGGGCGAAGGGCACGACATCGAGGCCGTCGGCATCGGCGCCGCGGGTTACGTCGACGACAAGCGCGCCACCGTGCTCTTCGCGCCGAACATCCACTGGCGGCACGAACCGCTGAAGGACAAGGTCGAGCAGCGGATCGGGCTGCCGGTCGTCGTCGAGAACGACGCGAACGCCGCCGCCTGGGGCGAGTACAAGTTCGGCGCGGGCCAGGGCCATGACGACGTCATCTGCATCACCCTCGGCACGGGCCTCGGCGGCGGCATCATCATCGGCAACAAGCTGCGCCGCGGACGCTTCGGGGTGGCCGCCGAGTTCGGGCACATCCGGGTCGTGCCCGACGGGCTGCTGTGCGGCTGCGGCAGCCAGGGCTGCTGGGAGCAGTACGCCTCCGGGCGCGCCCTCGTCCGCTACGCCAAGCAGCGCGCCAAGGCGACGCCGGAGAACGCCGCGGTACTGCTCTCGCTGGGCGACGGCACACCCGCCGGTATCGAGGGCAAGCACATCTCGCAGGCCGCCCGGCAGGGCGATCCGGTGGCCATCGACTCCTTCCGGGAGCTGGCGCGTTGGGCGGGCGCGGGCCTGGCCGACCTGGCGTCGCTCTTCGACCCGTCCGCCTTCATCGTCGGCGGTGGCGTCTCCGACGAGGGTGACCTGGTGCTTGACCCGATCCGCAAGTCCTTCAAGCGCTGGCTGATCGGCGGCCAGTGGCGGCCGCACGCCCAGGTGCTCGCGGCCCGCCTCGGCAACAAGGCCGGTCTGGTCGGCGCGGCCGACCTGGCCCGCCAGGGCTGACGCACCGACCCAGCTTCGCTACGTGCCCGTCGCGCCCCATGGGGGAGCGGCGGGCACTGTCGTATCTTGAGCCGCATGCCGACCAGTGCGACCCGTCGCCCGCCGCTCACGCTGCCCAACTCCCATACCGAACCTGATGGTTCGGCCGTGGTCCGGGTGCTCAGCTACAACATCCGCTCGATGCGCGACGACACCGCCGCCCTCGCCCGGGTGATCAGCGCCTCCGCCCCCGATCTGGTGCTCATCCAGGAGGCGCCGCGGTTCTTCCGCTGGCGCAAGTACCTGGCCCGGCTGGCGGCCGCGTCGGATCTGGTGGTGCTCTCGGGCGGCGCCACCGCCGCCGGGCCCGCGTTGCTGTGCTCCCTGCGGGCGACGGTGGAGCGCACGGAGGACGTGCTGCTGCCGCTCACGCCGGGGCTGCACCGACGCGGCTTCGCGACGGCGGTCGTACGCTTCGGGGGCGCCCGGGTCGGCGTCCTCAGCTGCCATCTCTCCTTGCAGAAGGACGAGCGGTACGCCCAGGGCGGGATACTCATCGACCAGCTCGCGGCGCTCGGTACCCCTCACGTGATCGCGGGCGGGGATCTGAACGAACGGCCCGGCGGACGGACCTTCCGGCGGCTGGCCGGGGAGCTCCAGGACTGCTGGGCGGTACGGCCGTGGGGCGGTGAGTACACCTCGACACCGACCGACCCGCATCAGCGCATCGACGCGCTCTTCACCACACCCGGTGTCGAAGTGCTGGGCTGTGGGGTGCCCGTGGGACTGCCCGGCGTGACCGACGCCGACCTGAAGGCGGCTACCGACCACCTGCCGGTCCTGGCCGCCCTCAGACTGCCGCCCACGCCCGAGGCCAAAGACAGGCCCTAGACGACCGCTCCGCGGCCTGGGTCGTCGAACTCGTCGTCGTCGCCGTTCATCCGGTAGACGAGCGTGGCGAAGCCACCGATGAAGCCGCCGACGCCCAGCGTCGTCAGCCACCAGGTCATCTCCCAGCCGAGCAGCACGGCGAGCAGCATCAGCACCGGTCCGCCGATGACCGCCAGCCAGGCGAACTTGGCCGTGGTGTCGGCCTCCGGCAGCGGCGGGGGCTCGGGTGGGACGAAGTGGCCCTCGTCGTCCGGATCGAGGTCGTCCCCGCCCTTCTTGGCGGGTTCGGTGGTCTCGGGCAGCTGGTAGTCGCGCGGCCCGACCCCGGGCGCGAAGGTCACCGAGCTGCCGACGGGCCTGCCCGTGTCATCGCCGGGACCGGGGGCGCGGTCGGGATCAGGGTCGGCCGTGGTGTCAGGCGTGGGCTTCGGCTTCACGTCGTTGGTCTCGGTGGTGAGCCCCGCCATGTCCTCGATCGACTTGAAGGGCTTGGCGCCCGGCGGGTCCGGCGGCTCGTCGCCGTACCCGGCCACGATCGAGGCCCAGGCCGCGTCCTCGTCCAGAGGTCTGCCGTTGTTCTCGTTACGGTCCTGGTCGTGCTCAGCCACCGGTGGACGTCCCTTCCTTGCCGACACTGGGCGCGAGCCGGCCGAGGAACGCGTAGCTCTCCTCGAAGATCCGGTCCGCGTCGTGGTCCAACGTCGCGACGTGGTAGCTCTGTTCCAGCAGGATCTCGGTGACGTCCGTGGAGGACACCCGGCCGAGGACACGCGCCGAGTCGGCCGGTGGCACCACATGGTCCTGAGGGCTGTGCAGCAGCACCATCGGCTGCGTGACCTGCGGCAGCTCGGTGTCCACCAGCTGGAAGAACTTCCGCAGCGAGTGCGCGGCGTGCAGCGGTACCCGGTCGTAGCCGATCTCCACGCTGCCTTCCTTGGCGATGTCGTTGGCCACCCCCTTCGTCGTCCGGACGAAGTGCCGGGCGACGGGGAGAGCGTGCGCGGCCGCGCCGTGCACCTTGTTCCCCGGGTTGACCAGGACGAGGCCCTTGACCTTGTCCCCGTGCTTGGCGGCCAGCCGCAGCGCCAGTGCCCCACCCATGGAGAGGCCGAAGACGAAGACCTCGGAGCACCGCTCGGTCAGCGCGCGCAGCTCACGGTCCACCTCCGCGTACCAGTCCTGCCAGCCCGTGAGCTGCATGTCCTGCCAGCGGGTGCCGTGCCCCGGCAGCAGCGGAAGCGAGACGGTCAGGCCACGCTCGGCCAGATACTCCGCCCAGGGGCGCAGCGACTGCGGGGAACCCGTGAAGCCGTGACAGAGGAGTACGCCGACCTCTCCGCCCTCGTGGCGGTACGGCTCGGCTCCAGGGAGGACCGGCACCTTCGTCTCCTGTTCGTGAGGCTGTGACGAGAGGGATGTGTTCACGGTACGCGACCGGACTGACACCGACCAGGGTCGTCCCCGTCCGACCTGGGCCTCACGACGAGCACGAAGAGAGCGCGGGCCCGGCACGGGTTAAGGTCAGAGCCACGGCACAGAAAGGCACAAGCGTTGATCTACGGCGTCATGAAGCTCACCGTCGGCGGTTCCCTGAAGACGGTGTTCAGGCCCTGGGTGGAGGGGCTCGAGAACATCCCCACCGAGGGGCCGGCGATCCTCGCGAGCAACCATCTGTCGTTCTCCGACTCGTTCTTCCTGCCCGCGGTGCTCCCGCGCAAGGTGACCTTCATCGCCAAGGCCGAGTACTTCACCACTCCGGGGGTGAAGGGCAAACTCACCGCGGCCTTCTTCAAGGGCGTCGGTCAGCTTCCGGTGGACCGCTCCGGAGCCCGTGGCGCGGGTGAGGCGGCGATCAAGAGTGGCGTAGACGTCATCGAGCGGGGCGAGCTGTTCGGGATCTATCCCGAGGGCACCCGCTCCCCGGACGGCCGCCTCTACCGTGGCAAGCCCGGCGGCCTGGCGCGAGTGGCACTGGCCACCGGCGCACCGGTGATCCCGGTCGCGATGATCGACACCGAGAAGATCCAGCCGCCCGGAAAGATCAGGCCCAAGCTGATGCGGCCGGGCATCAGGATCGGCAAGCCGCTGGACTTCAGCCGCTACCACGGCATGGAGAACGACCGCTTCATCCTGCGCTCGGTGACCGACGAGGTCATGTACGAGATCATGAAGCTCTCCGGCCAGGAGTACGTCGACATCTACGCGACCGCCGCCAAGCGTCAGATAGCCGAGGCAGCCAAGCAACAGAACGCCGACAAGGCCTGACGGATCCTGAGGGTCCTGAGGGTCCTGACAGGACCTGCCGGGGCCCTGCGGTATCGCGGGGTGGGGGACGAATGGCCAAGCGGGAACGTGTGATGAGGATGTCGGTCGAGCTGCCGCTGTGGCGCGCGCTCACCGGCTACCGCGTACTGACCATGCTCTACGCGATCGCGATCTTCCTGCACGCGCGCGACGCGTACGGCCGTCCCTGGGTCGGTGTCGCGTTCCTCGGCATGCTGGCCGTCTGGACGCTGGCCACGCTGCCCCGGGTCGCGAACGCCGCGAGCTGCACCAAACGCTTCCTCACCGCCGACATTACCGTCGCGCTCACCGGCATCCTGCTGACCCCCATCGCCGCCCCCGACCGGGTGGGAGGGCCGACGCTGCCGTCCATATGGACGGCGGGCGCCGTACTCGCCGTCGCCATCAAGGGCGGCTGGCGGTGGGCCGCGCTGGCCTCCTCACTGGTCGCGGTCGCCAACATCGTGCAGCGTGGCGCCCCCACCAAGGACACCGTCCACAACGTCCTGCTGGTCTGCGTCGCGTCCATCGCCATCGGCTACGTGGTGGAGGTGGCCCGCGCCTCCGAGCTCACCCTCGCCCGCGCCCTGGAGATCGAGGCGGCGACCCGCGAGCGGGAGCGGCTCGCCCGCGACATCCATGACAGCGTGCTCCAGGTGCTCGCCATGGTGCAGCGCCGCGGCAACGCGCTCGGCGGCGAGGCGGCGGAGCTCGGCAGGATGGCGGGCGAGCAGGAGGTCGCCCTGCGCACGCTGGTCGCCGGTGGTCTGGTGCCCGCGTCCCGCGCCTGTGACGACGTCTCGCGGGGCGCGCTGGTGCGCGAGGTCGAGGAACCCGACCACGCCGACGGCGCCGCTGCCACCGCCGACGACGAGGCCAGGCCCTGCGACCTGCGCACCCTGCTCTCGCCCCACGCGGGCCGCCAGGTGACGCTCTCGGAGCCGGGCGCCCCGGTGCTGCTCCCGCCCGCCGGAGCCAGGGAACTGGCGGCCGCTGTCAGTGCCGCCCTGGACAATGTGCGCAGACATGCCGGAGAGGACGCCCAGGCCTGGATTCTGGTCGAGGACTGGCCGGACGAGGTGATCGTGACGGTACGGGACGATGGCCCGGGCATCCCCGAGGGCAGGCTCGCCCAGGCCGAGGGGGAGGGCCGCCTGGGCGTCGCCCTGTCGATCCGCGGCCGCCTCCGGGACATCGGAGGCACCGCCGAGCTGATCTCGGTGCCCGGCCAGGGCACCGAAGTAGAACTGAGAGTCCCACGGGGGAAGGTATGACGGACATGAGCCAGCAGCGGGAGCCGATCACGGTCATGGTGGTCGACGACCACCCGATGTGGCGCGACGCGGTCGCCAGGGACCTGGCGGAATCCGGCCTGGAGGTGGTGGCCACCGCGGGCGACGGCGAGCAGGCGGTACGCAGGGCCAGGGCCGTGAACCCCGATGTCCTCGTCCTCGATCTCAATCTGCCGCTCAAGCCCGGCGTCCAGGTGTGCAAGGAACTCGTCGGGGCCAACCCGGGCCTGCGCGTCCTGGTCCTGTCGGCCAGCGGCGAGCACGCCGACGTTCTGGAGGCGGTCAAGTCGGGCGCCACCGGCTATCTGCTGAAGTCGGCCTCCACCGCGGAGCTGATCGACGCGGTACGCAGCACCGCCGTCGGCGACCCGGTCTTCACTCCGGGGCTGGCAGGACTGGTGCTCGGCGAGTACCGTCGCCTGGCCTCCACACCGGCCCCCGCCGCCGCGGACCAGCCGGTGGCCCCCGAACTCACCGAGCGCGAGACCGAAGTGCTCCGGCTGGTCGCCAAGGGCCTGAGCTACAAGCAGATCGCCGAGCGCCTGGTCATCTCGCACCGCACCGTGCAGAACCACGTCCAGAACACCCTGGGCAAGCTCCAGTTGCACAACCGCGTGGAGCTCGTCCGCTACGCGATAGAGCGCGGCCTCGACGACGCCTAACCTCCCACGTAACCCCTCGTACGGGTGAACACGCTTGATCAACTCCCCCGTATTTCACCGGAATTGATGTACCGACCCCCCTTGAGTGACCTGGATCACCATTAGCGTGAGCGTCACAACGTCCAGGTGGTGAAGGGAAGATTCCATGCGGGTCGGAGTACTGACCGGAGGCGGCGACTGCCCCGGGCTCAACGCGGTCATCCGGGGCATCGTCCGCAAGGGCGTACAGGAGTACGCCTACGATTTCGTCGGCTTCAGAGACGGCTGGCGCGGCCCGCTGGAGGGCGATGTCGTCCAGCTCGACATCCCCGCGGTACGCGGCATCCTGCCGCGCGGCGGCACGATCCTCGGCTCTTCGCGGACCAACCCGTTCAACGCCGAGGACGGCGTCCGCCGGATCAAGGAGAACCTCGCCAAGCAGGAGGTCGAAGCCCTGATCGCGATCGGCGGCGAGGACACCCTCGGCGTCGCCGCGCGGCTCTCCGACGAGTACGGCGTCCCCTGCGTCGGCGTACCGAAGACCATCGACAACGACCTCTCCGCGACCGACTACACCTTCGGCTTCGACACCGCCGTCGGGATCGCCACCGAGGCCATCGACCGGCTGCACACCACGGCCGAGTCCCATATGCGGGTCCTGGTCGTCGAGGTGATGGGACGGCACGCGGGCTGGATCGCCCTGCACTCCGGCCTCGCGGGCGGTGCCAACGCCATCCTCATCCCCGAGCAGCGCTTCGACGTCGAGCAGGTCTGCGCCTGGGTGCACTCCCGCTTCAAGGCCTCGTACGCACCGATCGTCGTCGTCGCCGAAGGCGCCATGCCCAAGGACGGCGACATGGTCCTCAAGGACGGCACCCAGGACTCCTTCGGGCATGTGCGGCTCTCCGGCGTCGGCGAGTGGCTGGCCAAGGAGATCGAGAAGCGCACCGGCAAGGAGGCCAGGACCACCGTGCTCGGCCACATCCAGCGCGGTGGCACGCCCAGCGCCTTCGACCGCTGGCTGGCCACCCGGTTCGGGCTGCACGCGATCGACGCGGTGCGTGACGGCGCCTTCGGCACGATGGTCTCGCTGCGGGGCACGGACATCGTACGGGTGCCGATCGCGGAGGCGACCTCCAAGCTCAAGACCGTCGACCCCAAGCTGTACGCGGAGGTCGGTGTGTTCTTCGGCTGAACGGGCGGGCAAGGGGCGCGCGGGGCGCGCCAGGCGGTGCCGTGGGCCGTATATTCACGCATATCCGGCCCACGGGGCCCAGCTCTTCCTGCTCGTGCGTGAGGAGAAGTCGTGGAGATCCTGGCTTTCGGTGTGCAGGCCGATGAACGGCCGCTGATCGAGAAGGCCTTCGAGGGACACCACGACGTCCGCTGCCTTGAGGTCTTCCTCTCCGAGGACACCGCTCCCATCGCGACGGGCTATGAGGTCATCTCCACCAGTGTCAACGCCGACCTGGGCAATCGCGTCCTGCAGACGCTGGCCGCTGGCGGCACCCAGATGATCGCCCAGCGCTCCACCGGCTTCAACAACATCGACCTCCAGGTCGCCGAGCGCCTCGGCATCACCGTTGCCCGGGTCTCGTCCTACTCGCCGTACGCGGTCGCCGAGTTCGCCTGGACGCTGGCGATGGCCGTCAACCGCCGTGTCGTCCGCGCCTCCCGGCGCACCCGCGACTTCGACTTCCGGCTGCATGGCCTGATGGGCCGCGATCTGCACGGCCGTACCGTGGGCGTGCTGGGCACCGGAAAGATCGGCGAGGCGTTCACCCGGATCGCCCACGGCTTCGGGATGAGGCTGCTCGGCTGGGACGTCGTCCAGAACCCGGCCTGCCTGGAGCTGGGAATGAAGTACGTCGACAAGGACCGCCTCTTCGCCGAGTCCGACCTGATCAGCCTGCACGTACCGCTGCTCCCGGACACCGAGCACCTCATCGGCCGCGACGCGCTCAGGAGTATGAAGGACGACGCGATCCTGGTGAACTCCAGCCGCGGCGGTCTGATCGACACCGATGCCCTGGTCGCCGAGCTGCGCGCGGGCCGCTTCACGGGCGTCGGCCTCGATGTGTACGAGGCCGAGTCCGGGCTCTTCTTCGTCGACCGCTCCCTGGGAGTGGTCGACGACGACACGCTGGCCCGCCTGGTGACCTTCCCGAACGTCCTGGTCACCTCGCACCAGGCGTACTACACGCGGGAAGCGGTCCAGCAGATCATCGCCACGACGGTCCAGAACGTGCTGGACTACACGGCGGGCCGCCGCAGCGAGAACGTCCTGGCCCCGGCGGCAGCACCCAAGCCCGTCTAAGAGCCCGCCAAGGGGGCGCCCCTCCTGCGGACCGCCCCCCCGAGCGGTTACGGACGTACGACCGGCCGGGCGCCGGTCACCGAGTCGAGCAGCTCCCGCACCAGCCCGGCGCCGCGCAGCGTGAGGACCGACTCCGGGTGGAACTGCACCCCAGCGAAATCGGGGCCGCGCAGTGCGTGCACCTCGTCCGTCGCCGCGTCGCGGCTGACCTCGACCCCGTGTGCCGCCAGTTCGGTCGCGGCCTCCGCGTCGCAGCGCGCGGTGAAGCTGTTGTAGAAACCGACCGTCTCGGTGCGCCCGAAGAGCCCGATCCGCGCCTGCGCCCCCTGGTACGGCACCCGCTTGCGGACGATGTCCAGGCCCAGCTCGGCGGCGAGCAGCTCATGGCCGAGGCAGACGCCCAGCAGGCCGTACCGGTGGTCGCGGACGAGCTCGGCGGTGAGCGTCCGCAGGAACCGCATCTTGGGGTCCGTGGCGTCCGACGGGTCGCCGGGTCCCGGACCGAGGACCACCGGGCCCGCGTGGGCGAGCGCCGCCTCCCGTACCCCCGGCGCGTCGTAGCGCCGCACCGTGACGTCCAGGCCACCGGACCGCAGCAGATGCGCCAGCATCGCCGTGAAGGTGTCCTCGGCGTCCACCACCAGCGCGTGCCCCAGCGCGGCGGTGTCCGGCCGCTCCTGCATCCGCAGCCAGAACGGCGCGAGCAGCGAGCGCCGCGAGTCGAGCGCCTCGCGCACCCGGGGGTCGTCCGCCAGGACCGGCGGCGCGGCGACGTCCCGGCCCCGCCCCGGGCGTACCCCCAGCGCCGCCAGCACGCCCGCCGCCTTCGCATGGGTCTCGGCCACCTCGGAGCGCGGGTCCGAGTCGCGGACCAGCGTCGCGCCGACCGGCACCCGTAGCCGTCCGTCGGCCGAGATATCGGCGGTACGGATGAGGATCGGCGAGTCCAGCGTCTGCGCGCCGCCCGCGTCCCGGGCGATCAGCGCCAGGGCGCCCGCGTAGTAGCCGCGGCCCTCGGGCTCGTACCGCTCGATGACCCGGCAGGCGTTCTGCACCGGCGACCCGGTGACGGTCGCCGCGAACATGGTCTCCTTGAGGATCTCGCGCACGTCGAGCGAGGAGCGCCCACGCAGCTCATACTCGGTGTGCGCGAGATGCGCCATCTCCTTGAGCCGTGGCCCGACCACGACGCCACCGCGGTCGCCGACGGTGCACATCATCTTCAGCTCTTCGTCGACGACCATCGAGAGCTCCGCGACCTCCTTGGAGTCCGCGAGGAAGTCGAGCAGGTCCTCGGGGGTGGGCCCGGCGGCCGGGTAGCGGTAGGTACCGCTGATCGGGTTCATCACGACCGTGCCGCCGCTCACCCGCACGTGCACTTCAGGGCTGGCCCCGACCAGCGTCCGGCTGCCGGTGTGCACGACATAGGTCCAGTACGCGCCCCGTTCCTCGGCCAGCAGCCGTCGGAAGAGGGCCAGCGCGTCCGCGCGGCCAAAGCCGGGGATCTCGCCCTCGTATGTCCGCCGGATCACGAAGTTGGCGCCTTCGCCGCGCCCGATCTCGTCGTCGATCACCCGCTGGACGGTGCGCGCGTAGTCCTGGTCACTCACGTCGAAGGCCCCGCCCTCGACCCGTACCCGGTGCGCGGGCAGCTGGTCCAGGGCCTCGGCCAGCGGGAGTGTGTGCACCTCGTCGGCGGCCAGGACGGCCAGCGGGGTGCCATCGTCGCGTACGTCGAAGCCGCGCTCCCGGATCTGCCGGAACGGCACCAGGGCGAGCACCGGCAGCGCACGGTCGGGGAGGTCAGCGAGCCGCTCGACCTCGCGCACCTCGCCGATCAGCACCTCGACGGTGTCGTGCTCGTCGGCCGGGCGGCCGGGTGTGCGGCGGCGCAGCAGGGCGAAGGGTGGGCAGTCGTCGTCCAGAAGTCGCTCGATCAGCATGGTGTTCCTTCCTTCCGGGCCGAAGAACCTGTCTTCGGCCGGTGTGAGGAGGAACGGCCCCGCGTCCGGAATCGCCCCGGAACACACAGAAGGCCGCCCCTCGGGCGGCCTTCGCGATGCGGTGGTACGCGCAGTCAGCAGTGGGCCGCCGGATGAGCGGGCCACCACCAGGTCAGGGTCGTGTGCAGCTGAACCGTCTGCACTGTCTGCGCGAACATGCTCCGCACCCTAACGCAACCCGCGTCGCCGTAGCCCGGTCTGCGGTGGGTTGTCTCAACTGGTGGGCCTAGGGCTGGACGGGCGACATGACCCCGTAATGTTGCTGATGTGACCGTCAACGCTAAGACCACCCCCGCTGGTGGCAACACCTGGCGAGACCTCCCCGCGGCGCAGCAGCCTGAGTACCCCGATGCCGAGGCTCTGCGTGAGGTACTCGCGGACCTCGAGTCGTATCCGCCGCTCGTCTTCGCGGGCGAGTGTGACCAGCTGCGCACCCGGTTGGGAGCCGTCGCCAGAGGCGAGGCGTTCCTGCTCCAGGGTGGCGACTGCGCTGAAGCCTTCGACGGGGTCTCCGCCGACCACATCCGTAACAAGCTGAAGACGCTGCTCCAGATGGGCGCCGTGCTGACGTACGCCGCCTCGGTTCCCGTCGTCAAGGTGGGCCGGATCGCCGGGCAGTACTCCAAGCCCCGTTCCAAGCCGACCGAGACCCGCGACGGCGTCACCCTGCCGACGTACCGCGGTGACTCCGTCAACGGCTTCGACTTCACCGAGAAGGCCCGGATTCCGGACCCCGAGCGGCTGAAGCGGATGTACCACGCGTCCGCCTCGACGCTCAACCTGGTCCGCGCCTTCACCACCGGCGGCTACGCCGACCTGCGCCAGGTGCATGCCTGGAACCAGGACTTCGTGAAGTCGTCCCCGTCCGGGCAGCGCTACGAGCAGCTGGCCCGCGAGATCGACAACGCGCTGAACTTCATGCGCGCCTGCGGCACCGACCCGGCCGAGTTCCAGACCGTCGAGTTCTACGCCTCGCACGAGGCGCTGCTGCTCGACTACGAGTCGGCGCTGACCCGCGTGGACTCCCGTACCGGCGAGCTGTACGACGTCTCCGGGCACATGGTGTGGGTGGGTGAGCGCACCCGGCAGCTGGATGGCGCGCACATCGAGTTCGCCTCCCGGATCCGCAACCCGATCGGGATCAAGCTGGGCCCGACCACGACCCCGGAGGAGGCGCTGCAGTACATCGAGCGCCTGGACCCGGACCGGGAGCCCGGCCGGCTGACCTTCATCGTTCGGATGGGCGCGGACAAGATCCGCGACAAGCTGCCGACGCTGGTCGAGAAGGTCACCGCTTCGGGCGCGACACCCGTCTGGGTGACCGACCCGATGCACGGCAACACCTTCGAGGCCGCGTCCGGCCACAAGACCCGCCGCTTCGACGACGTGCTCGACGAGGTCAAGGGCTTCTTCGAGGTGCACAAGGAGCTGGGTACGCACCCCGGCGGCATCCATGTCGAGCTCACCGGTGACGACGTCACCGAGTGCGTGGGCGGCGGCGACGAGATCTTCGTCGACGACCTGCACCAGCGCTACGAGACGGCCTGCGACCCGCGGCTGAACCGCAGCCAGTCCCTTGACCTGGCGTTCCTGGTCGCCGAGATGTACCGGGACCAGTAGCGCTGAGGTAGCTGAGGTAGCCGTACGCGGTGGTGGGGCGCGGATCGATGTGNNNTCCGCGCCCCACTCGGCTTTTGCGCACTGTCGGCGGCGGGTAAGGTTAGGTTAGCCTCACCGAGTAATCGGGAGCGGCAACCGTCTGTCCACCCGCACTGATCCCGCCGGGGAGGTGAACCGCGTGTACGTCTGCTCTTGCTTCGGCATCACCGAGCAACAGGTCAAGGAGCACGCGGACGCCGGTGCGTGCACCCCGCGCCAGATCGCTTCGGCCTCCAAGGCGGGTACCGACTGCGGCTCCTGCGTCCGCAGCATCCAGGCACTGCTGGGGCGCGGTACGTGCCCTCGCCGGGAGCTCCTGGAGCAGGGCAAGCCCGCTGCCGCGCTGACCGCGACTCCGGAGCTCACCGAAGCCGCCCAGGCGGCTTAGCCGCTAGCCGCTAGCTGTGAGCTGCTCGGTTAGCTGCTCGGCTGTTCGATCAGCTGGGCCAGGTAGAGCGGCTCACCCAGCTTCTCGATCAGTTCCAGCTGTGTGTCGAGATAGTCGATGTGGTGCTCCTCGTCCGCGAGGATCGACTCGAAGATATTCGCCGAGGTGATGTCGCCCTTGGCTCGCATGACCTCGATACCGCGCTTCAGCCGGTCGATCGCCTCGACCTCGACCTGCCGGTCGGCGTTGAACATCTCGGTGACGGTCTGGCCGACCCGTACGTGGAACAGCCGCTGGTAGTTCGGCAGGCCGTCCAGGAACAGAATCCGGTCGGTCAGCACCTCCGCGTGCTTCATCTCGTCGAACGACTCGGCCCGGGTGTACTTCGCGAGTTTCACCCAGCCGAAGTTCTCCTGCATCTTGGCATGCAGGAAGTACTGGTTGATGGCAGTGAGCTCGGCGGTCAGCTGCTCATTCAGGAATTCGAGGACCTCGGGGTCGCCCTGCATCGCAGAAGTTCCTTCCAAGTACGTAACTGAGGCTGGTGCGCGAATCTTTGCACCGGTGCTGGACGTCGTCCAGTAAGTGCATGCTTAGTAGGAGTTGCCCGAATCGGTGCAGACCTGGTCACGTCCACCCCTCGGGGTCTGTCAGGATGGAGCCATGGGTCAGCCGGATAGCCGTGAAACGGAGAGATCGGAGCTTCCGCCGGGGCAGCGGCTGCAGCGGGGCTGGCCGGTCACACACTACGGTCCTGTGCCCAAGTTCCGTCCGGAACGCTGGGAGTTCAGGGTCTTCGGGGCCACCGCCGACGGGGGCAAGCACTGCTGGACGCACGAGGAGTTCTCGGCTCTGCCGTACGTCACGGTCGTCTCCGATCTGCACTGCGTCACGAAGTTCTCCATGCTGGGCGCCGAATGGGGTGGGGTGTCGGCCCGCACCCTGCTCGAACTGGCCCCGCCAGCGCCCGATGTCACCCATGTGATGGTCTGGGCCGAGTACGGCTTCAGCTCGAACCTGCGGCTGTCCGACTTCAGCTCCGAGCGGACGATCTTCGCCACCCATCGCGACGGTGAGCCGCTCACCGCGGAGCACGGCTTTCCGCTCCGGCTCGTGGTGCCGCATCTGTACGCCTGGAAGGGGCCGAAATGGGTCCGCGGCGTCGAGTACATGACGGCGGACCGGCGCGGCTTCTGGGAGGAGCGCGGGTACCACAACATCGGCGACCCCTGGCGTGAGCAGCGCTACTCGTACCAGGAGGAGCCGGGCGACGGTCCGGAGCTTTAGAGCGACTCATATCCCCAGGGGGGTATGAGTCAGGGCCCTACCGGTCGCGGAGTTCCTTCAGCCGTGCCACGTCCGCCGCGTGTCCGGCCTTCCCGCCGGGTGTTTCGATGATCAGCGACACTCCGTCGGTCGCGGGGTGCGTGAAGAGCTCCTGGAACGGCTCCTCGCCGATGTGGCCCGAGCCGATGTTCGCGTGCCGGTCCTTGCGGGCGCCGACCACGTCCTGGGAGTCGTTGGCGTGGATCAGCTTGAGCCGCCCCTCGCCGACGGTGTCCACTAGCAGGTCCAGGGTCTGCTTCATGCCGCCGGGCTCGGCGAGGTCATGACCCGCGGCGAAGATGTGGCAGGTGTCGAGGCAGACGCCCAGCTTGGGGTGGGCGTCCAGCGCATCGAAGTAGGGGCCGAAGTCCCAGGTACGGGCGCAGAGCGAGGAACCCTGCCCAGCCGTCGACTCCAGCAGCAGGTACGGGTCGTCGTCGTGGGTCAGCTCGTCCAGCAGCGGCAGCAACCGCTCGCGCACCTGCCGCAGCGCGACGTCACGGTCCCGTCCGCCGGTCGCCGAGCCGGTGTGCACCACGACACCGAGTGCGCCGATCTCCCGGCCCCGGCGCAGCGAGTGGCGCAGGGAATCGACGGACTTCAGCGCGGTCGCCTCGGTGTGCGAACCGAAGTTGATCAGATACGGGGCGTGGACCCAGACGGGGATCTCCTCGGCGGCACACGCCGCCCGGAACGCCTCATCCTGCCGAGGGTTGCCGACGGGGGTGGCCCAGCCGCGCGGGTTGGCGACGAAGACCTGGACGGTCTCGGCGCCCATCTCACGCGCGTACGACAGTCCGACGCTGGCGAGTCCACCTGCCACGGGCACATGCCCACCGACGGGATGACGAGTTCTCTTGCTGCTCACACAGCAAGGGTGGCACGCCACCCCTCCTGGTCAGAGCCCCACCCCTGTGCTCCCCGGTGCAGTTACAGACCCTTTGTCTTGATGCGGATGGTGCTGCCCTCCGGCGCCTCCTCGCCCGCCTCCACGGACTGGCTGGAGATCTCGTCGCCGAGGAAGGGGAACGCGCGGTCGACCTCGACCTTGAAGCCCGCGTCGGTGAGCTTGGTGCGGGCGGTGTCGAGCTTGAGGCCGACGACGTCCGGGACCTCAATCATGCGCGGGCCCTTGGAGAGCGTGAGGGTGACCGTGTCGCCTTCCGCGAGCTGGGTGCCCTCGCTCGGGGACTGCCGTACGACGGTGCCCGCGTCCTCCTGGGAGAACACCCGCTCCGGGGCGACCTTCACCTTCAGGCCCGCCTCGCGCAGGTCGTCGCGAGCGTCGGCGAGGGAGTCGCCGAGCACGTCCGGCGTCTCGACCGGGGCACCCTTGCTGACCGTCAGCGCGATCGCGCTGCCCGCCTTGCGCTCGGTGCCCGCAGGCGGGTCCGTACGGACCACGGAGTTCTTCGGGACGCTCTCGCTGGTCGTGCGCGTGACCATGCCGGGCTCCAGACCGAGGTCCTTGAGCTGGCTCTTGGCCTTGGCAAGCGGAGTGTTCCTGAGGTCGGGGACCTTGGCGACGCGCGGTCCGAGCGACAGGGTCAGCGTCACCTCGCCGTTGCCCCTGATCCGGCTGCCGGGGCCGGGGTCGCTGCTGATGACCGTGCCGCGCTTGTCGGTGCTGCTGTGCTCGCCCTTGACCTCCCGTACCCCCAGCCCGGCGTTGGAGAGCGTCTTACGGGCTTCGGCCTCGGTCTTGCTCAGCAGGGGCGGGACCTGGGTGAACTGGCCCACGTTGATGTACCAGACACCGGCGCCGAGCCCGAGCGCGAGCAGTACGGCCGCGATCACGACGAGCACCGAGCGCCGTGGGCCGCGCCGTGCCGGACGGCCCGGATGGCCGCCCGGGGGCGGCGGTCCCGGCGGTGCCGGAGGGGCGGCGGGGGGCACCTCAAGCCGACTGGTGCGGTTGACCTCGGGTTGGTCGTGTTCGTAGTGCTCCGACGGCAGCGGGCGCGGCACCGTGCCGGTGGCGCGCGCGATCACGCTGGTGCGGTCCTCCGCGTTGTCGTGGTGCACCGCGTGGGCCCCCGGCGGCATCGCGTCCAGCTGCTCGTCGCTCAGGGCGGCCCGCGCCTCCCTGAGCCGCGCCAGGAGCGCCACCGCGTCGTGCGGGCGCACCTCGGCCGTGCGGGCGGTCGCCGCCGCCACCAGCTCGTCCAGCTCGACGGCCAGCTCGGGCACCGCGGCTGACGGGGGCGGGACGTCCTCGTGCAGATGCCGGTACAGGATCTGGGCGGGGGAGTCACCGGTGTGCGGCTTGCCGCCGACCAGCATCTCGTACAGCACGACCCCACAGGCGTACACATCGACCCGTGGGTTCACGGTGCCGTGCTCCAGCTGCTCGGGCGCCAGATACGAGACGGTGCCCAGGACGGACCCGGTGGTGTTCGTGACGGTGTCCACCGCGCGGACCAGGCCGAAGTCCGCGACCTTGACCCGGCCGTCGTCCCCTATCAGGACGTTCTCCGGCTTCATGTCGCGGTGCACGAACCCCGCGCGGTGGGCGGCGCCCAGCGCGGCCAGCACCGGCTCCAGGATGTCGAGCGCGGCCCGGGGCTGGAGCGCGCCGCGCTCGCGCAGCACATCGCGCAGGGTGCACCCGGCGACGTACTCCATCGCGAGGTAGACGTACGCGCCGTCCGTGCCCTGGTCGTAGACCCCGACCACGTTCGGGTGTGAGAGCCGCGCCACCGACTTGGCCTCGCGGATGAAGCGCTCCACGAACGAGGCGTCAGCGGCCAGCTCCGGGTGCATCACCTTGATGGCGAGCACCCGGTCGAGGCGGGTGTCCACGGCCCGGTAGACCGTGGCCATCCCGCCGACGGCCACCCGCGCGTCGACGCGGTAGCGGTCGTCCAGCACCTGCCCGAGGAGCGGATCTTGAAGGGTCGTGTCCACGCAGGTGAGTGTACGAGCCGCCACCGACACGCCGGACCCCCCGGGGGCCCGTACACCCGTACTGCAGCCGACCTGTGACGGTCCGGGCCCGCTCTCAGAACGCGGGCCGCTCCGGGTCCAGCCGGGCCAGCCCCTCGGCCGGTGACGAGGCCTCGGCGAAGTGCCGTCGGGGAATGCGTCCGGCCCGTCGTGCGAGCCGTCCCGCCTCCACAGCATGGCGCATCGCCTCGGCCATGAGCACCGGCTCCTGCGCCCGCGTCACCGCGGAGGCCAGCATCACCGCGGAGCACCCCAGCTCCATCGCGAGCGCGGCGTCGGATGCCGTACCCGCCCCCGCGTCCAGGATCACCGGCACGCGCGCGTGCTCCACGATCAGCTGGAAGTTGTGCGGGTTGCGGATGCCGAGGCCGGAACCGATCGGCGACCCCAGGGGCATGATCGCCGCGCACCCCGCCTCCTCGAGTCTGCGCGCGAGCACCGGGTCGTCATTGGTGTACGGCAGGACCGTGAAGCCGTCGTCGACGAGGGTCTCCGCGGCTTCGAGCGTCTCCAGGGGGTCGGGCAGCAGGGTGCGCTCATCGGCGATGACCTCCAGCTTGACCAGGTCGGTGCCGAGCGCCTCACGGGCCAGCCGGGCGGTCAGCACGGCCTCGCCCGCGGTGAAGCAGCCCGCGGTGTTGGGCAGCACCTCGATGCCGAGCCGGGTCAGCACGGAGAGCACCGAGCCCTGTACGCCGGGGTCCAGGCGGCGCATCGCCACCGTGGTGAGCTCGGTGCCCGACACGGCCAGCGAGCGTTCGAGCACGTCGAGGCTGGGCGCGCCGCCCGTGCCCATGATGAGCCGGGACGAGAACGTCCTGCTGCCGATGATCAGGGGATCGTCTGCCATCGGTGTCACCCTCCTTGGACGGCGGTGAGGACTTCCACCCGGTCCCCGGCGCGCAGCACGGTGCGCTGCCAGGTGCCGCGCGGTACGACCGTCTCGTTGACGGCCGCGGCGACTCCGGACGGGGCGCTGGTCAACGCCGCGACCAGGGTGTCGAGCGTGCTGCCCGCGCTGATCTCGCGGCGCGCTCCGTTCACGGAGACGGCCACGGTCGCCTCGGTGGGCTGGGTGGTCGTGGGCTGGGTGGTCTGGGTGGTCTGGGTGTGGTCGTCACGCGTGGTCATACGGGCTGCTCCTCCAGGATGCCGAAGCGCCGGGGCGTGAAGGGGCGTGCCTCTTCGGGGAGTTCACCGGTCGTCAGGGCGTGCGCCATGACGTCACCGGTGATCGGGGTCAGCAGGATGCCGTTGCGGTGGTGTCCGGTGGCCAGATGGAGCCCGGGCAGGGCCGTCGGGCCCAGCAGCGGCGCGTTGTCGGGCGATCCGGGGCGCAGGCCCGCGCGGGTCTCGGTGAGCGGGAGTTCGGTGAGGCCGGGCACCAGCTCGTGCGCGTCGCGCAGCAGCTCGTACACACCGCCCGCGGTGACCGTGGTGTCCCAGCCGAGCTCTTCGCTGGTGGCGCCGACGACGAGTTCGCCGTTCTCGCGCGGCACCAGGTAGACGTGGCTGCCGCGGACCACGGCACGGACCGTCCGGCTGAGGAAGGGCGCGTACGGCCGGGGCACGGACAGCCGCAGGACCTGGCCCTTGACCGGCCGCACCGGTGGCAGTACCGCCGTGGGCACCCCGGCGAGCCTGCCGCTGTGGCTTCCGGCCGCCAGGACGACCTGGTCGGCGGTGAGCTCCGTGCCGTCCGCCAGGACGGCCCCACGAGCCCGGTCGCCCGCGACGGTGAGCCGGTCGGCCCTGTCGCGGTGGAACCGCACCCCGGCCCGCTCGCACGCCGTGACCAGGGCACCGGCCAGTCGGCGTGGATCGACCTGGTGGTCGCCGTCCACCCGTAGGCCGCCGCGTACTCCCGGCGCGAGCATCGGCTCCAGGCGGCGGCACTCGCGCCCCGAGAGCCACTCGGACTCCAGGCCTGAACGCTGTTGCAGGGCGTGGAGTTCGCGCAGGTGGGCGCGGTCGTCCGCGTCCAGGGCGACCGCGAGCGTGCCGCACGCGCGGTAACCGAGATCCTGGCCGCTGGCCTCTTCGAGTTCGGTGGTGAAGTCCGGATAGCGCCTCGCCGACGCCAGGTTGAGGGCGAGCAGCGTCTGCTCGCCGTAGTGCAGCTCGGTGACGGCGGCGAGCATTCCGGCCGCGACCCGCGCGGCCCCGCCGCCTGGCGCCGGGTCGACGACCGCGGTGTCCAGGCCGCGCTGGGCCGCCCGCCAGGCCGTGACCAGGCCGATGACACCGCCCCCTAGTACGAGGACGTCTGAGCCGTCTGAGCCGTCTGAAGTGGTGCGTGCGTGCATGGGCGTCCAGCCCCTCCCTTCGCCGGCATGACCCGGATCAGGTTCGTACGGTCGGAGGCCGCCTGAGCCTCCCTCTCAGCCCGGTGCGTCCGGGCTCCCGCGAGTGGTTTACCAAGCCAGCCTAGTCCTTCGTTCCGGGCGGGATAAGGGTGCGCTGCCCGGGAGGACCCGGAGCCCGCGTGGTGGGTGGGACCCTCCTATTACCTGACGGTCTGTCAGTTGCTTATGGTGATCGGGTGACGGAGCAGAGGCAGCAGAAGCAGCGTGTCGTGATCGTCGGGGCGGGGATGGCCGGTGTGCAGACCGCCGTCGCCCTGAGGGAGAAGGGTTTCGACGGGACCATCACCCTGATCGGCGCCGAACCGCACCAGCCGTACGACAGGCCACCCCTGTCCAAGGCCGTGCTGCTCGGCGAGGCGGAGGGGTCCGCGTTCAACGTGGACTTCGAGGAGCTGGCGGTGGAGCTGCGGCTGGGGTGCGAGGTGACCGGCGTACGCCCCGACGCGCACCTCCTGGACACCGCCGACGGCCCGGTCGGCTACGACGTCCTGGTGATCGCCACCGGGGCCGAGCCGCTGCGGCTGCCCGGCGCGGAAGGCGTGCCGGGCGTCCATCTGCTGCGCACCCTGGACGACGCGGAGCGGCTGCGTCCGGTGCTCGCCGAGAAGCACGACATCGTGGTGGTCGGGGCAGGCTGGATCGGCGCGGAGTTCGCCACGGCCGCCCGCGCGGCGGGGTGCTCGGTCGCCGTCGTGGAGGCCGCGGAGCGGCCACTCGCGGGAGTACTGCCCGCCGAGGTCGCCGCCCCCATGGCGGACTGGTACGCGGAGTCCGGCGCGTCCCTGCGCACCCACGCGCGCGTGGCGCGGGTCGAGCCGGGTGCCGTGGTCCTGGACGACGGCACCCGGCTGGCCGCGGGCGCCGTGGTCGTCGGCATCGGCGCCCGGCCCGCCACCGACTGGCTCACCGGCTCCGCCATCGAGCTCGGCCCGGACGGCGCGATCGTCGCGGACGACGCGCTGCGCACCTCCGTACCCGACGTGTACGCGGTGGGCGACTGCGCCTCGTTCCCCTCGGGGCGCTTCGGGCAGCGGCTCCTCGTACACCACTGGGACAACGCACTCCAGGGCCCGCGTACCGTCGCCGCGAACATCACCGGTGCGGCTCCCCCTGAGGTGTACGACCCGGTGCCGTACTTCTGGTCGGAGCAGTTCGGCCGCTTCGTGCAGTACGCCGGCCACCATGGCGGGGCGGACACCCTGGTGTGGCGCGGGTCGCCGCAGGACGCCGCCTGGACGGTGTGCTGGCTGCGTGCCGGAGCCCTGGTGGCGGTGCTCGCGGTGGGGCGGCCGCGTGACCTGGCGCAGGGGCGGCGACTGATCGCGTCGGGGGCGCGGCTGGACGCGGAGCGGGTGGCCGACCCGTCCGTACCCCTGAAATCGACGACGCTCTGACAGCCGGGAAACGCCCGGCAGACCCTGAGCCGGGTACCGACTGTCAGTCCGGGATGGCAGGCTTGTCCTTGTGACCGAGATTGACGCAAAGACCGATGCTCTCGTCCCCAGCTGGCTCACCCTGCCCGACATCGCCGAGATGCTCGGTGTGGAGGTGACCCGCGTGCGACAGCTCGTCAAGGAAGGCCAGCTGATCGCCGTGCGCCGCGGTGAGAACAGGGCGCTCCAGGTGCCCGCCGCCTTCATCGACGGCGAGAACGCAAAGGTGATCAAGGGCCTGAGCGGGACCCTGACCCTTCTGAGGGACGACGGTTTCTCCGACGAAGAGATGCTCGAGTGGCTCTTCACCCCCGACCCGACCCTGCCTGGCACGCCCGCGCAGGCCTTGAGCGAGAATCGCGGCACGGAGGTGAAGCGTCGCGCCCAGGCGCTTGCCGTCTGACCTGACAACCGTCGGCGTGCGGGCCGTCCCCGGCAGGGGGCTGTCCGCACGCCACCGACAACGGGGGACCGCTCCATGCCACGCGCCCAGCTCGCCGATGCCCGGCTGTATCTCTGCACCGACGCCCGCAAGCGTCAGGGCGACCTGCCGGAGTTCCTCGACGCCGCGCTCGCGGGCGGTGTCGACATCGTGCAGCTGCGTGACAAGGGCATGGAGGCGGCCGAAGAGCTCGACCACCTCGCCGTCTTCGCCGACGCCTGTCGGCGGCACGGCAAGCTGCTCGCGGTGAACGACCGCGCGGACGTCGCGCACGCCGCGGGCGCCGATGTGCTGCACCTGGGCCAGGGCGACCTGCCGGTCCCCGCGGCCCGCGCCGTACTGGGCGCCGATGTCCTGATCGGCCGCTCCACCCACGCCGAGTCCGAGGCGGCCGCCGCCGCGGTCCAGGACGGCGTGGACTACTTCTGCACCGGCCCCTGCTGGCCGACCCCGACCAAGCCGGGGCGGTACGCACCCGGCCTCGACCTGGTGCGGTACACCGCCTCGCTCGGCACGAGCCGCCCGTGGTTCGCGATCGGCGGGATCGATGCCGCGAACCTGGACGAGGTGCTCGAAGCGGGCGCCCGCCGGGTGGTGGTCGTCCGTGCGATCACGGGGGCCGACGACCCCGGTGCCGCGGCGGCGGACCTCGCCAAGCGGCTGCGCGAGGTCTAAGTCCTGTGGTCTAGGTCCGCGCTCCGTCCCGTTGGCGCACTCTCGCCCGCCAAGTGTCCGAGTAGTGGACAACAAAGCCACATTATGGACAAATCATCCCGGCCTGGTTGGGGTGTCGCGGCGGCCTGACTAACCTGCGGGTATGGCCCTTGGTACTGCTTCCACCAGGATCGATCGCGCCCTTACGGTGCGTGACCTGCTCGCGACCGGCAAAACCTCATACTCGTTCGAGTTTTTCGCGCCGAAGACCCCGAAAGGGGAGCGGAACCTGTGGAACTCCCTGCGCCGGGTTGAGGCGGTAGCGCCCAGCTTCGTCTCCGTGACCTACGGCGCGGGCGGCTCCACCCGCGCCGGCACGGTCAAAGAGACCCAGCAGATCGTCGCCGACACCACACTCACACCGGTCGCCCACCTGACCGCGGTCGACCACTCCGTCGCCGAGCTGCGCAACATCATCGGGCAGTACGCCGACGCCGGTATCCGGAACATGCTGGCGCTGCGCGGCGATCCGCCAGGCGACCCCATGGGCGACTGGGTGCCGCACACCCAGGGCCTGACGTACGCCGCGGAACTGGTGCGACTGATCAAGGAGTCAGGCGACTTCTGTGTGGGCGTCGCCGCCTTTCCCGAGATGCACCCGCGCTCGCCCGACTGGGACAGTGACATCCGGCACTTCGTCGACAAGTGCCGCGCGGGCGCCGACTACGCGATCACCCAGATGTTCTTCGACCCAGAGAACTATCTGCGGATGCGTGACCGCGTCGCCGCGGCGGGCTGCGATACCCCGGTCATCCCCGAGGTCATGCCGGTCACCAACGTCAAGCAGCTCGCCCGACTGCCCCAGCTCAGCAACGCGGTCTTCCCGGAGCATGTGAAAGAGCGCATGCTCACAGCCAAGGACGATCCCGCCGCTGTACGCTCCATGGGCATCGAGTTCGCGACGGAGTTCTGCGCGCGGCTGCTGGCCGAAGGAGTGCCCGGGCTGCACTTCATCACGCTCAACAACTCGACCGCGACGCTGGAAATCTACGAGAATCTGGGCCTGCAAGAGCAACAGCAGGCCTGACCGGTCGCCATCCGCCCCCGACCGGGGCGGGGTGGCCGTAGGAGAGGGGCGTACATGGGCTGGGCGGTCCTCTACATCGCGTTCGGTGTGGTCGCGTTGTGGCTGCTGGGCGAGGTGCTGCTGCAGTACAAGGCGCGGCTGCGCTGGCGGATGCTGGCCTTCATCGGCTTCGTCGGTGTGGTCTTCGGAGTGCTGCTGCGGTCCCTGCCGGTGATCGGCGTCGGCACCGCCGCGTTCGCCATCGGGCAGACGTTTGTGACGCTGTCCTTCCGCCGAGGCTTCTCGACCGGCTGGGCGATCGGCGGCAGCCCGGGTGAGAGCCGTCGCCGTAAGACGAGCGGAGCGGTCGAGCAGGACCCGACGCTCGAGGTCAGCGACCTGGAGTACGACGCCGACTACGAACCGGAGCGGGAGGCGGGGTCCGGCCAGGACTTCGCGGAGCCCGCGACGGCCCCGGAGGACCCGGCGCATACGGCGCTGACGTCCCAGGTCTACGCCCCGGAGCCGATGCCGGACGACACCGGCCAGTACGGCATCTACCAGGACACGGCGTACCCGCCCCAGCCCGCCCAGGCCGCCACGGGGGAGTACGGCTACTCCGGCTACGACCAGCAGCAGTACGGCTACGACACCGGGTCACAGCAGCAGTACGCCGCCTACTCCGACCCCTACATCGGCACCCAGACCTACGGCAGCCCGAGCCCGTACGACACCTACGCGGGCGAGCAGCAGGGCTATGGCACCGGCTACCAGGACCCGTACGGGGCCGCCGCCTATCCAGGAGCCACCGAGACCCCGCCCGGCGGCGTCTGGGTGCCGCAGCAGCGCAACGGCGACGAGCTGTCCGGCGGCGAGCCGCAGCCCGAACAGCAGCAGCCGCCGTACCAGGACGGCTATGGCACCGGCTACGACGAGCAGCAGCAGCCGTACCGCTACTGATCCCGCCCCGCTCCTGACCCGCTAGGGGCTGTCCGGCGGATCAGGAATCGGGAGTCGGACAGGCGCCCCAGCCGACCGCGGCTCAGCGCGAGCCGCGGAACTCCGGCCCCTCCACGATCAGCCCCGCGGTCAGCGCGCCCGACATCCCCGCGTGCGGCAGGCCGCCGCCAGGGTGCGACCAGCCGCCGACCAGGTGCAGCCCCGGGAGTTCGGTGGTGTTGGCCGGGTGCAGCAGCCGTCCGGCGGCCGCGGCCAGCGCGGGAGCCGGTACCGCACCGTCATCGGCTCCGGTCGCCCGGGCCACGTCAGCCGGGGTACGTATCTCGCGCCAGAGCAGCCGCTCGCGCAGGCCCGGCAGCGCGCGCTCGGCCACGGTCAGCAGGCGGTCCGCCACCGTCTCCGCACCCTGTGGGTCGAGCTGCCCGGCGCGGCCGTACGCGGGCACCGTGGCTGTCAGCGTGACCGCCTCGTGGTCCGCCTCCGGCGTCGGCCCCGGGTCATCGGGGCGCAGCACGGTGACCGTGGGCGCGGCGCAGCCACCCGGGTCCGGTGCGGTGAACAGGCGGTTCAGTTCGTCCGCCCGGTCAGCGGCGTGCAGCACCGTGCGATGCGGGGTGTGAGCGGGGCGGCCGCCGCGCAGCGCGAGCAGCACGGTGAACCGGCTCGGCAGCCCGGACCGCGGGCCGACATCGCCCCACACGGGACGCGCGGTCAGCGAGTCGAGCACGCCTGGCGCGACGCCCGCCACGACGAAGTCCGCCTCCTCGACCGTGCCGTCCGCCGACTCGACGCCCGCCGCGCGGCCGTCCTTCTCGACGATCCGGGTCACCTCGGACCCGAAACGGAACTCGACCCCGCGGGCCAGGCACCGCTCGTACACCGCCCGGGCCAGCTCACGTATCCCGCCGCGGATGTACCAGGCCCCGAAGGACTGCTCCATGTACGGCAGGACGGCGGCGCTCGCCGGTGCCGTACGAGGATCGAGGCCGTGCGCCAGGGCGTGGCTCTCCAGCAGCGCGACCAGCCGAGGGTCGCCCAGCTCCAGCTCACCCACCTCAGCCAGGGTGGTCGCGGTACGGCTACGGCGCAGCATCCGGCGCCGCGGCACCGCGGGGTAGGGCTCGCGCTCCGCCAGCACCTGCCAGTTCGGCCACAGCGGCTCCTCCAGGAGCGGGCGGCGGGTGCGGTCCCACGCCTCCCGCGCGCGGTTCATGACCGAGCCCCAGCGCTCGCCCGCGCCCGCGCCCAGCGCGGTGTCCAGCGCGGCCACGGCACCGGCCCGCGAGGCGTTCGGCAGCCGGACCTCCGTACCGTCGGCGAAGACATGGCACACGGCTGGTTCCACCTGGACCAGCTCGACGACGTCCTCAAGGGGCTGCTTGCCGGTCTTGATGAACAGATCGCGGTAGACGGCGGGCACTGGCAGCAGTCCGGGACCGGTGTCGAAGGTGAAGCCGTCCCGCGCGAAGCGGCCCAGCGCGCCGCCGTAGGTGTCAGCGCGCTCGAACACCACCACCCGGTGGCCTGCCACGGCCAGCCGGGCGGCGGCCGCCATGGCGCCCATCCCAGCGCCGATCACCGTAATCCGTGCCATGCCAGCGACTTTATCGGCCCGCACTGACAGCCCGGACCCAGGCTCTCAGCCGGGCGGTGGCGCCAGGCCCGCTCCCGCCAGCCGCTTCTCCTCGCGGCGTTGCGCCCTGCGGCGCAGGAACCGCCGGATGCGATGGGCGAGGAAGAGCAGTATCACCAGCCCCAGCAGGAGCAGCACGCCCGCGATGACCGCCGCCACCTCCGGGTAGAAGAGGGCGAACGTCACCAGGCCGCCGACCCCGAGATCCTCGGCCGTACTCATCACGATGTTGCTGAACGGCTCAGGCGAGGTGTTGATCGCCATGCGCGTCCCGGCCTTCACGAAGTGGCTGAGCAGGGCCGTCGAACCGCCCACCGCGCCCGCCGCCAGATCGGACAGCGAGCCGCTCTGGCCCGCGAGCAGCGCTCCCACGACCGCACCCGACACCGGTCGGATCACGGTGTGCGCGGCGTCCCAGACCGAGTCCACATAGGGGATCTTGTCGGCCACCGCCTCACAGAGGAACAGCACACCGGCGACGACGAGCACGTCCGTGCGTTGCAGTGAGGCGGGCACGTCGTCGGTCAGGCCGGTGGCCCCGAAGACGCCGAGCAGCAGGACGACGGCATAGGCGTTGATACCGCTGGCCCAGCCGCTGGTGAACACCAAAGGGAGTACGGACACGGACGTGATCGTAGCCAGTGGGTCGCGCCCTGACTTGAGGATGAGCACACCCGTCTGAGTATCCGTACCTAGTACCAGAGATAAGTAGCCGCGCGGATGGGGTGCCACCCTCGGAGACGACAGAGTGGAGGCCACGGAGGGGACGTGGTGCTGGCACCGCCGACACGGGGCGGCGGAACGGTACACGGGGGGCGCGGGGGGATGCGCTGGACCGGTGCGGCTCGGAAACGAGCGGCACCGGTCCAGCGCTTTTTGTCGTTCACGCATGGTGTCGTTCACGCGCGTCGTGGTGCGCGCACGGTGTGGTTCACGCGCGCCACGCGAACCCGTGATCGAGGTAAATGTGCAGGTCAGGACCGATTGTCAGTGGCGTGTCGCAGGATGGACACATACGGCCACGCGCCGTCACACGACGACAGGAGGTTCGTCATGGCCAGTTCGTCCGCAGCCGCCGCAGCACGCCGCCGCCGCACCACCGGCCCTGCCCCCTCACTGAACGGTCCAGCGAGCGACATCCACCCCGTCCTGCGCCGGGAGACGGCACCACCCGCAGCCCTCGCCCTGCTCGCACAGGCCCGCGGCGGCCTCGACGAGGCGGCGCTCCTGCAGGCGCCGAACGAGCGCTACGCCGCCGCACACCTCGCCGCACTGCGCACCGCCGCCGCCGTGCTCGCCGCCCGCGGCCGCCCGGAGGCCACCGAGCGGCGGCGCCGACGCATCCGCAGCGCCTGGGAGGTGCTCCCGGAGACCGCGCCCGAGCTGACCGAGTGGAGCGCCCTGTTCGCCTCCGGAGCCGCCCGCCGCGCCCGCGCCGAGGCGGGCATCCAGGGCGCGGCAAGCCCCCGCGACGCCGACGATCTGATGCGTGACGCCGGGATGTTCCTGCGCATAGTCGAGCGGATGCTGGCGCTTCAGCCGGTGCTGCCCCCGCCCCGTACGGGACAGGCGGCCCACGATGACCAGGCAGCGGGCCAGAGGCAATAGGGTGGGGGCTCCCAGTACAACGTTCACGCTCCGCCGCAGACAAGGCGGTGCCGCGCCGAGGAGTCAACTGCCGTGTCGGACCCGATGCGCCCCCGCGCTTCTCTCCGTACCGCCGTCGTCTGGGAGGTCCTGCAGGACGCCCTCAGCCGTCAGGTCAAGGCGACGGGGCAGGAGTCACTCGATGTGCTCGACACCGGGGGCGGCAGTGGCAACTTCGCGGTGCCGGTAGCCGGCCTCGGGCACCGCGTCACCGTCGTCGACCCCAGCCCCAACGCGCTCTTCGCCCTGGAGCGGCGGGCCGCCGAGGCCGGAGTCGCCGACCGGGTGACCGGCGTGCAGGGCGACGCGCACGGCCTCTTTGACGTCGTGCGGCGCGGCGGTTATGACGCGGTGCTCTGCCACGGCGTGCTGGAGTACGTGGACGACCCAGCCGAAGGCGTGCGTAACGTCGTGGGCGCGCTGCGTGACTCGGGGACCCTCAGCCTGCTCGCCGCGGGCATGGGTGGCGCGGTGCTCGCCCGGGCGCTGGCCGGTCACTTCACCGAGGCCCAGCACGCCCTCACCGACCCGGCGGGACGCTGGGGCGAGGGGGACCCGGTGCCCCGGCGCTTCACCGCCGAGCAGCTGACCGAGCTGGTCACCTCCTTGGGGCTGCGGATCGGCTCGGTGCACGGCGTACGGGTCTTCGCCGACCTGGTCCCCGGAGTGCTGGTCGACACCGAGCCGGGGGCGATGGACGCCCTGCTCAGGCTGGAGGCCGCGGCGGCGGAGCAGCCCGCGTTCCACTCGGTCGCCACCCAGCTGCACGTCCTGGCCGAAAAGCGCGGTGCGCCGGGTACCTAGGGTCCGTCCGGCGGATCAAGCGAGCCCGGAACCCGTGAAATCCTCCTGATCAGCACCGTAGGCGTGCATGGAGTGGGCCGCAGGCCCCCCGATCGGGTGCATCGCACCGTATGATCGAAGGACACCGTTCGGCATGACGGATCGGCGGCTGGGGAATGAACGCTTCAGCTGGTCGGAACGCCCTGCGGGCCGGAATGGCGAATTGGCGTAGAGGGGCGGGTTTCACGGGGGCGATTCCCTGCCTATCCTGAAGGGGACCCCCGGTCGCCCCGGCGACTGCACGATGAGGAGGACTCCGTGCCGCTCTCGGAGCACGAGCAGCGAATGCTCGAGCAAATGGAGCGAGCGCTGTACGCCGAAGATCCCAAGTTCGCGACAGCGCTTGAGGGAAGCGGGCTGCGTACGTACACCCGGAAACGGGTCTACCAGGCGGTCGCTGGCTTTCTGTTGGGTATCGCGCTCCTCATGGCCGGAATGGTCGCACAACTGATCTGGGTCAGCGTGGTGGGTTTTCTCGTCATGCTCGGCTGCGCAGTTCTCGCGGTCACCGGCTGGCGAAAGGCGCCCAAGCCTGGCGAACAGGCTCCCGGCGCGGCGCCCGACGCACCTGCTGCCCGCCGTCAGGGCAAGCAGCGAAAGTCGATGATGGGCCGGATCGAGCAGCGCTGGCAGCGCCGCAGGGACGAGGGCCAAGGCGGCCAACAACACTGAGACCTGACCCCCACAGCGTGGGTGGGAAGTGAACGCCCGAAGGCGTTCACTTCCCACCCACGCTGTTTTCGTTCCGACCCTTGAGCCCAGCGCGCCGAGGATGCCCAGCACGCACAGAGCCGCTGCGGCCTGCCGACACCCTCTGGTGTCCACACGCCGCAGCGGCTCCTCCCGTGGGACCCTCCGCGCGCCCCAGGCCCCAGGCCCCCTACCCCTGCTGCTTGCCCGGACGGCGCAGGAAGGCGCCCCATCGTTCCGCGCTGGCCCAGCCGCTGGCGTTCCAGCGGCCGCTGAGCGCCGACCAGCGGTCGGCAGCCTGCCACACCACCCGGACGGCCGAGCGGGGCGCGAGTGTCGCCCGCATCCGACCCGTCCGGCTCGTGGTCTCCCGCAATCCGGCCCGCAGCCGCCGCACATCCTCGCCGAGCTCCGTCACGAGGCGAGGCTCCGGCGCGTACAGCACCTGCTCGACCGCCGCCGCGACCCGGTGGACGGATTCCGCCGCGGCCGTCTCCAGCTGGCCGATCCGCACGATCCGCGCCGCCGCCTTGCGCGGAGTCAGCGACTCGTCCGGCACGATGCCGTGATCCCAGGCGGTGTCGGTCACCTCAAGCCAGGCCGCCAGGGTCCGCGACGCGGCGTCCGCGTCCGAAGCCCCACCGGCACCCAGCCGCCGCTTCCGCACCCGGCCGCGCCACACCATGGGCAGCAACGGCACCACCACAACGGCCAGCACGGCCAGGGCCACGCCCGCGATCATGCCCAGCGGCGGACCGCCGCTGTCCTCACCGATGTCGCCCACCGCCGCGGCGTCCTCGCACTCGCCCAGCCGCCGCAGCTCCACGGGACAGTCGTCCGACGCCGTGGGCTCCGGCTCCTCGTCCGGGGCCTGCGACTGCGCCGGCTCGGGCGCCGCGCTGCTGCTCGGGCTGCCCGACGGCGTCTGCTCCCTGGTGTAGTCGGGCGCCGAGCCGCGGGTGGGCGTCGGCTCGAACCGCGTCCAGCCCGCGCCCTCGAAGTACAGCTCGGGCCAGGCATGCGCGTCCCGCAGCCCGACCGACATCGTGCCGTCCGATGACGGGGAACCCGGGGTGAAGCCCACCGCGACCCGCGCCGGGATGCCCAGGGTCCGGGCCATCGAGGCCATGGCGAAGGAGAAGTGGACGCAGAAGCCCTCCTTCTGCTGCAGGAAGCGGCTGATCGCCTCCGAACCGCTGCCCGCGTCCACCTCGGTGTCGTAGCGGAAGCCACCGTCCGAAGCGAACCAGTCCTGGAGCTTGACCGCGCGCTCGTAGTCGTTCGCGGCCCCCTGGGTCACCGTCCTGGCCGTGTCGAACACGTCCCGCGGCAGCGAGTCGGGCAGGGCGGTGAACGGGCGGAGTATGGACTCGCGCGCGGGCCGGGCGGTGGCGAGCTGCTGCGCGGTCGGCTGCACGATCAGGCTGTCCACCTGGTACCGCTTGCCGCGGGTGGTCTGCCCGCCGTCGCCCACGAGGGTCCGGCCAACGGGCTCGAACCGCCAGCGCCCGTCGATGTCCACCCGGGTCGCCGGGAAGGGCATCGGCAGCCAGTCCTGTGCGTACCAGTCGGCCGCCGAGATGGAGGTCTGGACGGTGGTGCTACGCACCTGGGGCTCCAGGCCCCGCGGGCTCGGGAACGGCGACGGCACATCCTCGATGCGCCGCTCCGCGGGTTTCCAGGCCGTGCCGTCGAACTGGTCGAGCGAGACGATCCGCAGATAGAGGTCCTTGGTCTCCTCCGAGTTCGTGCGGTACGTGAGGACCTCGCGGTCGTTCGGCTGGTTCAGGCTGTTCTGCAGCGAGACCAGCGGATTCACCGCGGAGATGGTGCCGCCGCCGCTTCCCGCGCCGCCGCCCCGTCCCGCGCGGTCGAGCAGTCCGCCGTCCAGGGCGGGCAGGGCCGCCGGGACCGCCAACGCGACTCCCAGCGCGACCGCGCCGATCCGTCGGCCGGTCCTGACCGGCGCGACCGCTCCGCCGCCCGCACCCAGGCCGCCGCCCATCGCGTCCGGCCGCTGCGGGGCGCCACCGAAGACCCGCCCCCACTGCGAGAGCCGGTCCCGGCCCTCGGCCAAGAGCAGCAGCAGATAGCCCACGGCGGCCAGCAGGAACCACAACCAGCCACCGGAGCCGTCGGAGAGACCCGCGGCGACCGAGTACAGCGCGAGCAGCGGCAGCCCGGCCGGGGCCGCGCTGCGGAAGGTCACCGCGAGCGCGTCCACCGCGAGGCCGATGGCCAGCACGCCGCCGATGAGCATCAGCTTGATGCCCTCGGTGAGCGGCGCCGGGATCGAGTACCGCGCGACGTCGTCCGTACCGGCCTGGAACAGCGCTCCGAACTGCTGGACGGCCTCAGGGCCCGGCAGTACCCCGGCGATGGCCTGGCCGCCGGCGAACATCGCCGTCAGTATCAGCAGGGTCACCAGGGCCTGCGCCGCCACCGTCAGCGGCCGGGCCAGCGGCACCCTGCGGCCCACCGCCCCGACGCCGGTCTGGATGGCCAGCAGCAGGCCCGCCTGGAGAATCCAGGTCGCCGAATCCATCAGCGGCAGCAGGGCGCACGCCGCCATCAGCGTGGCCGCCATGGCACACAGCGCGAGTCGCGCGCGACCGCTCATCCCCAACCCCCCGTAGTAGTACCTCCCATGGGCGCGGGCCCGGCGCTGGTGCGCTGCCAGTCGGCCTCCCGCCACAGCGCGCCCAGATCCGCTCCCGGCGGCACCCCGACCGCCGTCCAGCCCGACTCCCGCAGCATCCGCAGCCGCGTCTCAAGCTGCGGCGAAGGGCCTTCGCCGCGCGTCCAGGCGGTGCTGTCCAGCACGAAGGCGACCGCCGCCCCGCTGCGCTGCCGCATCCGGGCGACCACGGCCGCCTGCTCCTCGTCCAGGTCGCCGAGGAACGCCAGCAGCAGCCCTTCGTTGCCGCTCCGCAGCACGTCGTACGCGGGGGAGAGGCCCGCGCCGTCGGAGTGGTCGATCACCGCCAGTGTGTCCATCATCAGCCCGGCGGCATCCGCCGACTCCTGGCTGGCTCCAGCGAAGCCGTCGGAGCCCTCGCCCGGCACGGACGCGCCGGTGTCGGTCAGCAGCCGTACCGAATAGCCCCGTTCGAGCATGTGGACCAGCGCGGAGGCGGCTCCGGACACGGCCCACTCGAACGCCGAGTCGGGGCCCGCCCCCTGGAGGGCGTCGCCCCGGGTGTCGAGCAGCACCGTGCAGCGGGCGCGCTGTGGCTGCTCCTCGCGCCGCACCATCAGCTCGCCGTACCGCGCGGTGGAGCGCCAGTGCACCCGCCGCAGATCGTCGCCGTGCCGGTAGCCGCGCGGAATGATGTCGTCCTCACCGGCGAGCGCCAGCGAGCGCTGCCGCCCGTCGCCGTACCCCGAGGCCTCCCCGGAGAGCCGTACCGGGGGCAGCGCTGTGACCCGGGGAATAACCGTCAGCGTGTCGTACGCGCTGAAGGAGCGGGTCAGCTCACACATGCCGAACGGGTCCGTCAGCCGCAGTTGCAGCGGCCCCAGCGGATAGCGCCCGCGCAGATCCGAGCGCACCCGGTACGACACCTCACGGCGCCCGCCCGCCTCGACCCGGTCCAGCACGAACCGCGGCCGGGGCCCCAGCACATACGGAACCCGGTCCTGCAGCATCAGCAGCCCGGTGTGCAGCCGGGAGACGTTGTCGATCCGCAGCTGGACCCGGGACTCCGTGCCCGCGGGCACGCGTCCCGGGGACAGCCGCCGGGACCCGGCCACGCGGTACCGGGTGCGGTACAGCACGATCGCGCACACCAGCGGCAGCACGGCGAGCAGCAGCCCGACCCGGAGCAGGTCACCCTGGCCGAGCACATACGCGCAGACCGCGGCGGCCGCCCCGGCGGCCAGGAACGACCGGCCCCGCGTGGTGAGCCCCGCGAGCGTGGTCCGTACGGCGCCCCGCTCCCGGTCCGCTGTCGGGAAACCGGCGTCCGCCGGCGGTGCGCCGGCCGTCATCACAGCCTCCGGGCGCCGGGCTGCTGCGGAGCGTAGCCCGGCGCGGCGGGAACACCAGACCCACCAGCACCACCAGGAACGCCAGGCCCACCGGACACGCCAGACACGCCGCCATACGCCTGCCCCGGCAGCTGCGCCTGAGGCACCGGCGTGCGCTGCAGGATCTCCAGCACGACCTGCTCGGCCGTGCGCCGGTTCAACTGCGCCTGCGCGGTGGGCAGCAGCCGGTGCGCCAGCACCGCGACCGCGAGGGACTGCAGGTCGTCCGGCAGGGCGTACTCCCGGCCGCTGAGCGCCGCCGAGGCCTTCGCGGCCCGCAGCAGGTGCAGCGTCGCGCGCGGCGACGCGCCGAGTCTGAGGTCCGGGTGGTTGCGGGTGGCCCCGACCAGGTCCACCGCGTACCGACGCACGGCGTCCGCGACGTGCACCGCGCGCACCGCCTCGATCAGCTTGACGATCTCGTGGGCGTGCGCCACCGGCTGCAGATCGTCCAGCGGCGAGATCCCGCCGTGTACGTCGAGCATCTGCAACTCGGCCTCCGGCGACGGGTACCCGACCGACACCCGGGCCATGAACCGGTCGCGCTGCGCCTCGGGCAGCGGATAGGTGCCCTCCATCTCCACCGGGTTCTGCGTCGCCACCACCATGAACGGGTCAGGCAGTTCATACGACTGGCCGTCGATGGTGACCTGGCGCTCCTCCATCGACTCCAGCAGCGCCGACTGGGTCTTCGGCGAGGCGCGGTTGATCTCGTCGCCGATCACGATCTGCGCGAAGATCGCGCCCGGCTTGAACTCGAAGTCCCGCTGCTGCTGGTCGAAGATGGACACCCCGGTGATGTCCGACGGCAGCAGGTCGGGTGTGAACTGGATACGGCGCACTGAGCAGTCGATGGACCGCGCCAGTGCCTTGGCGAGCATGGTCTTGCCCACGCCCGGAACATCCTCGATCAACAGATGCCCCTCGGCGAGGAGCACGGTCAGCGAAAGCCGTACGACCTCCGGCTTGCCCTCGATCACACCCTCCACCGACCTGCGGACACGCTCCACAGTGGTGGTCAGATCAGTGAGGCTCGCTCGATCTTCATAGGTCGTCACCCGGCCCTCCTCGGCCCTCGCACGGGCCGAGTCCGCTCTGTGCGACCCGGCCCTCCCCGAAACACGGGCACCCCGCGCGAAGGGTTCCGGCGCGGTGCCACCCCCGCATTCTTGTTGCCGGTACCGCGTTGTGTCACTTGCCTGTGGATAACTGGCGCCGTTATGTGAGGTTTAGGGCACTTTTTCGGGTTTGCCTAGTCGCGATGGATCTCCCGCAGCAGACCCGTCGAGACGTCGAAGACGAAGCCCCGAACGTCGTCGCGGTGCAAGAGGAAGGGCGAGGTCCGTACCCGCTGCATCGACTGGCGCACGTCCTGGTCGACATCGCGGAACGCCTCCACGGCCCACGGCGGGCGCTGGCCGACCTCTTCCTCCAGCTCGTGCCGGAAGTCCTCGGTCAGGCTCTCCAGGCCGCAGCCGGTGTGGTGGACCAGCATCACACTGCGGGTACCCAGCGCGCGCTGGCTGATGGTCAGGGAGCGGATCACGTCATCGGTGACCGCGCCGCCCGCGTTCCGGATCGTGTGGCAGTCACCCAGGGCAAGGCCGAGCGCGTCGTGCAGGTCGAGTCGGGCGTCCATGCAGGCGACCACCGCGACCTTCAGTACGGGGCGCGCGTCCATCCCCGGGTCGGTGAACTGAGAGGCGTAGCGTTCGTTGGCCTCCACCAGGCGGTCCATGACGGAACCGCTGACGGGAGACATGGCATCGGCTGGGTCCATGGGCAGCGAAGTCGACATGTGGTCGACGGTAATGCGCACGGACCGTCCAGGCTCGCTGTGAGAAGGGACAAAGGACGTCAACGGGCGGTGTTGTGAGGTAATCCACATACGGAAGCCGGTCGCATCCGTACGGGTGAACCCACCGGCGAGCGACGCGCAGATCCGGGGCGTGGCCGGAGATTGACCGGGGGACGGGGTGGACTAAAGTGACGCGAAGCGGGAGCGCCCCAGGCCGGACAGGGCCCAGGGCCAGCCACCGCTGGACGGAAATCCCGAATCCCGGAGACTCCCCGCGAATCTCCCCATGTGTGCGGCGCGTACGTACGGCTCGGCCTCCTCCCGCTCTCGGTCGGCTGACGCCACTTCCCGGCGCCAGCAGGCCTCCCCTTCTTCGAGCGGGCGGGGACCCGGCGGTGCGTACGTGTGGGCGCCGGATCTTGAGAGGGCCCCTTGAGCAACACCCGACATGTCCCGGTAATGCTCCAGCGGTGCCTGGACCTGTTGGCCCCCGCGCTCACCCAGCCCGGGGCGGTCGTCGTCGACTGCACGCTCGGCCTCGGCGGTCACAGCGAGGCCCTGCTCCAGGCGTTCCCCGAGGCACGTCTGGTGGCCCTGGACCGGGACAAGGAAGCGCTGCGCCTGTCCGGGGAGCGGCTGGCACCGTACGGCGACCGGGCCACGCTGGTACACGCGGTCTACGACGAACTCCCCGAGGTGCTCGACCGCCTCGGCATCCCCGGCGTCCAGGGTGTCCTCTTCGACCTCGGTGTCTCCTCCATGCAACTGGACGAGGCGGACCGCGGGTTCGCGTACGCGCAGGACGCGCCCCTCGACATGCGCATGGACCAGACGACCGGACTCAGCGCCGCCGACGTCCTCAACACCTACGCCCCAGGCGAGCTGGTGCGCATCCTGCGCGCGTACGGCGAGGAGAAGCAGGCCAAGCGGATCGTGTCGGCGATCGTGCGCGAGCGCGAGAAGGAGCCGTTCAGCAACAGCGCGCGGCTGGTCGAACTCATCCGTGACGCCCTGCCGCAGGCCGCCAAGCGCACCGGCGGCAACCCCGCCAAGCGGACCTTCCAGGCGCTGCGCATCGAGGTCAACGGCGAACTCTCCGTTCTGGAGCGGGCGATCCCGGCCGCCGTCAAGTCCCTCGCCGTCGGTGGCCGGATCGCCGTTCTGTCGTACCACTCGCTGGAGGACCGGCTGGTCAAGCAGGTCTTCGCGGCGGGCGCGGCCAACACAGCGCCGCCCGGCCTGCCGGTGGTGCCCGAGCGCTACCAGCCACGGCTGAAGCTCCTGACGCGGGGCGCCGAACTGCCCACCGAGGAAGAGGTCGCCGAGAACCGCAGAGCAGCCCCGGCCCGGCTGCGCGGCGCGCAGCGCGTCCGGGAGGACGTGTCGTGAGCGCCAGGCAGCGCCCCGGAGGGCGGGTCGCGCTGCTGGAGCGGGTGCTGCCCACGTCGCCCGCATCGGCCGCGCGGATGCCGTTCGTGCTGCTGGTCGTGATGCTGCTGGGCGGTGGTCTGATCGCGCTGCTGGTGCTGAACTCCTCGCTGAACGAGGGATCGTTCCGGCTGAGTGACCTGAGGAAGAAGACCACCGAGCTGACCGAGGAGCGGCAGCGGCTGCAACGCGACGTGGACCGCCACGCGGCACCGGACGCGCTGGAGCGGCGCGCCCGTGAGCTGGGCCTGGTGCCCGGCGGCAACCCGGCCTTCCTGGAGCCGGACGGCACCGTACGCGGCACGTCGCGGGCGGCCCCGGCCCGTCCCGCCGCGAAGCGCGAACCCGCGCCCCCGTCCCCCTCGGCGGACTCACCAGCCACCCCGGAACCGTCCGACCCGTCGCCCACCGCTCAGCCCGAGCCCGCGGAAGCGGAATCGGCACCAGCGTCCCCCTCGGCGCCCGCGCCGACCGACGAACCGCCCGCCCCC
>NZ_WHOM01000034.1 GCF_009739465.1 Streptomyces apocyni | reverse complement strand
CATCGACGCGGACGCGGCCGCTCGTGCCGTGCTGTCCGGACGGGCCACCACCGTGCCGAAGAGCGCGGACGGGCCTGTGGAGGACATGCGGGTCCTGCGGCTGGCCAAGGAATCGGCGGTCAAGGCCCGCACTCAGGCGCTGAACCAGCTCAAGGCCGTCCTCATGTCCATCGACCCGGATCTGCGCGAACTCCTCACCGGCCTGAGCAACCCTGCGCTGGTCGCCACCTGCGCGGCCCTCGACGTGGATCACCGCGGCGAGGCCGTCTTCACGATGCGCCTGCTCGCCCGCAGAGTCCAGCACCTGTCCGACGAGGTCAAAGAGCTCACCCGCCGCACCACCAGGGCCGTCCGCGCCTGCCGGCCCCAGATGCTGGACCTGGTCGGCGTCGGGCCCGACAGCGCCGCAGTCCTCCTCATCGCCGCAGGTGACAACCCCGACCGACTCGTCGACGAAACGTCCTTCGCCGCGTTGTGCGGCGTCAGCCCGGTCGAGCAGTCCTCCGGCAAGACACAACGCCGACGCTTGAACCGCGGAGGCAACCGCCAGGCCAACGCCGCCCTCTACCGCATCGTGCAGACCCGCATCCGCTGGGACGAACGCACCCAGAAGTATCTGGAGCGACGCACCGCCGAGGGCATGTCCAAGCGCGAGATCATCCGGTGTCTGAAGCGGTACGTCGCCCGCGAGCTCTACCGGCACATCCAGCCCCGAGCCGCCAACCAGACCCCTTCTGTGGCTTGACGAAACATAGGGGCTTCCTCTCCCCGCACCTGACCACGAAGAAGTGCCAGCGCGTCGCCACCTGGGCAGCGGCGAACAACGTCGAGATGGCCTACACCCCGACCAACAGCTCCTGGCTCAACCGCATCGAGGCCCAGTTCACAGCCCTGCGCTACTTCACCCTCGACGGCACCGACCACGCCGACCACAAGGAACAGGGCAGCATGATCCGCCGCTATATCATCTGGCGAAACCGCCACGCCGACGACCGGCGCCTACGCGCCGTCGTCGACAGGGCGAACGTTGCCTGATGCGGCACTAGGTCAGGAGGCAGTGCCCTGAGCAGGGCACTGCCAGTCGGCCGAGTCGATCGTGGTTCCCTCCGCGTTGCTGAGGTGGAAGCAGTTGCCGTTGACCCACACCGTGACCGATTCGGGCCGATGGTCGACCTGGAATGGTTCGTTCCTGCGCAGAGTTCCGGACCATGACCCATCCGCTGCAGGCGAGTGGGTGACAATAGCCCACGTCTGCTTCGGGAGCATCTGGTGCGTCTCCGCCCAGGGCTCCACGGTCAGCTCCAGCGCCGCCTCACCGCCATTGCCGATCAGCAGCCGCGCGGTTCCGACACTGCTCATTCCCGGCACCCCCTTGCCTCTGCGGGCGATCCCGCACGCAACTGCAGAGCCTAGGGGCGCTCACGACCCGATCATCACACACGCACGCCTACCTTAAAGCCGCCTTGCCACCCGAGTCATCAAGCAGCCCTGCCGGGACGAAACGCCCGTTCAGGTGGGCACAGGGCCGACATGGTTTGGTCCTGGCGCATATGTGTCAGCCCATGCCGCAGATCATGACCGTGCGTCGTGCTTGAGGAGGAACTGCACGTCGTGGCAGAACTTGTCGAACGAAGGCGCCCCGGAGCGGGCTGCGTCGAGGTCGAACCCTCGACGAACGACGGCTGGCGCGCTGTCGCCTGGTACGTAGCACCGCGGGGCATCCGCTTCGACAGCCATTCCTTAGCGCCCCGGGCCGCTTCAGGGTCAGGGGATGGTACGAGGTCCCCAGGCAGGCCTGCCTGCCCGGCGAGCCCCGCGGCACCGGCCAGGAACCACGCTTCGGCCGGCTGGCCGAACAGACCCGCGGCGACATGTACGCGTACTACATCGACATCGTCCACTTCATGGCCGGCCTCCCGCTCTCCGCCGGACACGTGGCGCCGCAACGGCTGGACAGCGAAGAGCCCACCCGCGGCCGGTGGCGTGAGCTCGTCACCGCCCGACGCGATCTTCATTTCCAGCTGGCTTCGTTGGGCTTCGCCGGAACCCTTGGATTCGGGAGTCCGGGGGATCTGGCGAACAGCCGTGTCCGACGACGTTGCGTGAGGGGGACCGGTCCGTGTCAGAGGCGATGAGGCAGCAACCCGACAGGGATCCGATCGACGACGCGCTGCTGGACGAACTGGAGGCAGAACCACGGCCGGACGCCCAGGCCCGCGGCCGCGTCTACGAGGAGATTGCCCGCCGCCACCAGGATCCGATCGTCCGTCGGGTGGCCCCGGCCATGGGGTACGACCTGACCGCGACCGAGGACGTGGTGCAGGAGACCTTCTACGACGCCTTCCGCTACCTGGAGCAGCACGTCACCATCCCGGCGCCCCGCCTGCTCGGCCCATGGCTGCACGGCGTGGCGCGGAACCGGAGGTACGCGAACTGGCGCAAGCACCGCGAGCTCCTCGCGGCAGACGAGAGCGCGGTGGCAGAGCTGAGCGACGGCGCACTCGCCCGGCAGAGGGAAGTCCGCGACGACCCGGCCGCGACGGACGAGGCAGCGCGCCTGATCGAAGAGGTCAGGACCGCCCTGAGTGAGGAGGAACGGCGCCTCTTCCAGCTGCGGTTCACCAAAGGCATCCGGCCGGGCAGGATCGCCGTAAAGCTCGGCCGGAATCCCTCCACCGTCAGCGACCACTGCACCCACCTCACCAAGAAGGTCGGCCGTTACGTCGGTCTGCTGCTCCTGGTGCGCGGGGACCGCACCAAGTGCCCGGAGCTGCGCACTCTCCTGGAGGAGTACGAGGACCGGAACGGCGCGAGGTTCACCGCCGAGTTGGCCAAGCTCGTACAGCGGCACCTGGACACCTGCCCGACCTGCGGCGACTGCGAGGTCTGGCGCGTAGAGCAGCGCGAGCAACTGCGGATGCACGCCCCCGTCGTGTTCCCGCTCCTGCTTGGCCTCGGCCTGCGCCGCGCGATCGAACACCGAATCCAAGAGGTCTGCCATAGCGGCTCCAGGGTCCGGCGGTCCCCCGTCGCCGCCGTCCCCACAGCCTGTCCCCGGTCCGATGCGCTCCGGCAGGCAAACCCGTCAACCCTCGCTGAAGCGCCGCTGGGTGATCTCCACGCTCGCGGCCGGTGCTCTGGCCATCGGCGTCGGCGTCGTACGAGGAGTGTGGCCCGGCGGACCGGCGACCACAAACCTGGAGAACACCCGTGGAGCCGAGGACATCCGCAGCGCGATGATCGCCCAAGGGCTGGTCGGGGTCGACCTGAAACTCGTCGCGCTTGTCGACCACGCGCGTGACTTCCGCTCGCTACGGACCGGCGGGACCCTGACCCTCTCCGGCCGTTCCCCCCTGAGCGACCTCGCCGTGGACCCGGCCATCGGCGCGTTCTACCATCCGCATGTTGCCGAACACCCCAACGGCCTGGTCAGCTTCGTCCTGACAGTCGACTCCCGTGACCTGCCCATGGTGCTGGAGACCGAGGTTCCCGCCACATCCGAGGTCGACGGCGTCACCCGCGACGCGCCTCACGAGAAGTTCTCGGTGTCCTACCGCGACTGGGCCAAGGGCGACCCGATCGCTGTGCGGCCGGGCCCTTCACCGTCCCCGCCGTGGACCTCGTGAGGCTGTCACCGGCATGTCCGTCACGCGGCTCGGGGGTGTACTCCACGCCGAGGTGCCGGGCGGTCTCGAGGGCCTGCTGCTCACGCTCGGTACGGGTGGGGCGCGACTTCGCGAGCTCCTCGAGGAGCTCGGTGATCGTGGTGTGCTCTTTCCTCGGCCAGCAGGCGCAGCTGGTCACGGACGGCCTCGGTGCAGCTCTTGAGCGTGGCCTGGACGCCTGTGGTGTGAACGATGCTGGACTTGATCCACCCAAGCCTGAAGGTTGCTGGACAGGCTTCAGCCTTTCCAGCAACCTTCAGAGGGTCAACGGTCGTGCCGCCAGGGATGCGAGAGATACAGCGTCCGACACCTCCTCGCTCATCTGAGTGACGAGGTGACTCCAGCCGCCACGTACCCGATCATGAGGCCGACCAGTAGCGCCGGCAGCAGCTTCCGCTCGGTGGCAGCGTTGAATCCACCAGCTACGACAGCTGCTATCAGCCCCACACTCAGCGATGCCCATTCAGTGATCGGCCCGAGGACGCCGTGCGGATTTCTGATCGCAGTGACGACGATCGCTACCACGAAGAGCAAGGCGAACAGGAGGGGGGCTCGCCGGATTCGCCAGTAGCTGCCCTTGGCAGGAGTCACCTCGCTCATCAGCCACCTTTCAGTCGCAGTGTTCCCCAGAGTAGCGGCGTACCGAGGCAGTGGGAACCTTGATCTTGATGCAGCGATCTTCTTTACTGGCGACCCCTGCCTGATAGACGACTACGCCGGCAACGCCCAAGACCGCAGTTTTTGCCCAATCAGGGATGGGGAGGCTGTTAATGATGGCCGCGACCCCTGCGGTCCCGAGTGCAGCCTTATGGGTCTCGGCCTTGTTCAGGTAGAGCGTGCCGGTGACCCAGCCCCAGTTCCAATGCGCCTGTGGCGAGATCACGCCATCGCCCTTAGCGGTCTCGGGCAGAGCGAACTCTATGACGGCCCCTTCGCCGACCTTGACCGTCTGCGGCTGGCTGGTCGCCAGCACTCTCAACCTGGCCTTCTCAAAAGCCTGGTTCGCGGCCTCCGGGTGGGCGGTTGAGACGGAGGAGCTGGAGCGGGTGGATTCTGCGTTCGCAGCCTGCGCGACCGGTGCAATGCCTGCGACGAGAGCGCCGGCCATGACAGTCGAGACGGCGGCTGCGGAAACGCGATTACTGAGCTTCAGTCGAGCGCCACCGCAGTTGACCGAGGTTTCTTCACAGCTTTTTGTGGACTGCACGTGCTCTCCTTCGGGTTTCCTGGACTGGTCGGGTACAGGAGTCGCGCACGGACGCGTGCGCTTCCCTTCGCAGGAGAGTGGAGCATGGACATGCAGACGACATCTCCCTACTTGAGGGGGAATTGAGGTTCGGGTAGGTGCGAATGAGCCAGATAGATCCAGATGCGCCCACGCTGATCCCACCACCTCAACTTCCTATTCCCCCTAATGGAACGCAGCAGGATGCCCGCGTAACCTGACTTATTCGCAGCCCAAAGGAGGGTGCCAGACGTCGCTGCCCCCGTGCTTCGCGCGGACGACGAGGGTTCCCGCCCGGGCCTGGCCGGTCGCGGACGCGGGCGGTGCCCTGCGCTAGTAGGACTCCGTTAGGTTTGCGTGGGTCTTGAGTGTTTGCGTTGGTGGTGACGCGGTAGTGGGCGATGGCAGGCGGTGCAGGTCCCGGTCCAGCACCTCAGCAAGCCCTGAAGAGCGCCAGAGACCTCGCCACGCGCTCGGCGATCCGTCGCCGGACCGGCTGCGGGTTCCATGGCGACTGGTTCACGAACTGCTGAAGGTTCTGTTCGTTGCCGTCCGGCAGCCGCGAGGCCATCGCCTGGATCGACTTGCGCCGTCCGTCCAGCATCAGTCCGCGTAGATAACAGTCGGCCTTGTCCCGCTGATCCCGCCGTGGCACCGCAGCGAAGACGTCCGCAACGAACTCCGCCAGATCAGCGCGCAGACCCTCCACTTGTCTAATGTCCATACGTCCAACGTGCTCCCAAGCAGGCCGAACGAGAAGACCTAACGGAGTCCAACTAGTGTCCGTCAGACAGCGAAGACCCACGATCCGTCGGGCGACAGCAATCTGCTGCCGTCCGGCTTGAGTTCCACCCGGAGCGCGTGCAGGGAGAACCGGTTGTTCTCTTCCCACTTGCGGCGGACTCGCTCCAGGTCGTCCCAGAGCCGACGGGGGCCACCCTGGTGGACGATGGACTTCGGCCCGTCTTCGGCGCGTGCCCACGAACCGTCCACGGCGAGTAGCCACACCACACGGCGTCCGTCGTCGGGGTACGTGGCCGCGCGGGTCTCGACTCCGGGCGTGTCCAGCTCGTAGAGCCACCGAAGGGCCCATTCCCGCCACAGGTCGGGAATCGGCCCGTCCGGGGGCCGTACGTCATCACCCTGTCGCACTCGGGCGAACCTGAACGCGTCGTCGAGCTTCGGCGGGTAGTCCGCTTCCTGTTCCTGCCGGGTCTCCATGAACGTCGCCGGGTCGGGTTGGACCGTGCCTCGCGCGACGCCGTCGGTTCCCATGTCCGCCGTGATCAGCAGGGCGGTGTGGGCGATGGTCGTTACGAGCCGTCCGCCGGGGCGGAGCGCGCGCAGCCATGGCGGAGGGACCGGCCGTACGGAAACGGTCGCCATGATGCGGTCGTATTCCGGCTCCGGAAGTTCCCCGGTGGCGTCGATGGCCTCCACACGCGGCGTGCGCCCGAACTCGGCGAGACGGTTACGGGCAGCCTCGACCAGATACGGGTCCACGTCCACGCTGGTCACGTTGGCGTCCCCGAAGCGGCGGGCGAACAGGGCGGCGGAGTATCCCGAGCCCGTGCCCACGTCCAGCACTCGGTGCCCGCGCTCGACGTCGAGCCGGTGTGCCATCGACACGATGAGCCCCGGCAAAGTACTGGATGACGTGGGGTCCCCCTTGCCGCGTTCACCGAGGTTAGCCTGGTCGGCGTGCGTGGGGCCGACGCGAGTTACGAGTGTCTTGTCCGAGTAGGCGGCGTGCAGCCGCTCGGGGGACTCCTCAGGGTGGTCTACCAACTCCCATTCCCGCGTGGGGCTGTCCGGGACGCGGTGCCACCAGCGCGGGACCAGCCGGTGACGGGGGGTGTTGCTCACAGCGTCGTGCCACGCTGGAGCGTCAGCGGTCACCGTGTCGGCAAGCGCTGCGGCGGCTGTGGTCCATGGAGGTGCTTCGGTCATGCTGTCTCTCCTTGCAAGGCGTCGGCCATGGCCTCAACGAGCGGGACACCGGCCCTGACAGCGAGCCAGTGCCATTGGCCGTTGGGGTTCACCTCGAAGAACACCCAACGTCCGTCCGGGGTGACGGCAAAGTCCAGCGCACCGAAGAACAAGCCAAGTTCGTCCATGAGTCGGTGGACCCCCCTTTCCACGTTCGGGGGCATGCCCACCACCTCGTACCGGTGGGACTGGTAGTCCGTTCGCCAGTCGAGTTGCGCTGCTTCGCTGCCCGTGTGGATGGCGACGGGGAACATGCGGTCACCGATCACCGTCAAACGCACCTCGTACGCCTTGTCCACGCTCTCTTGGAACAGGTGGGCGGTGCCGCTCACTCCGTCGTCCACCTGGTCCGCGGACACCAGCGCCACGGGAAGGAACTGGCGCTTACCTCCAGGGCCGATCACACCACCGCCGAGCCCCTTGTAGACCACGGCCTCGGCCCCGATGAACTCCCGCGCATGGCCGGGGTCGGACGTGATGACGGAGCGGGGCACGTCCAGTCCGCAGCGCGCGGCCACGGCGAGTTGAACGGGCTTGTAGTTCGCGGCGGCGTCTCTGCTCGGGTGGTTGATCCACCGGACGGGCATCGACCCGAGCACGCCGAGTAGGCCCGACCGTGCCTCCGACACCGCGAGGGCGCGCGCGTGTCCGGGCCAGTCTCCGGGGGTCCGAAACTCGTTGGGGCGACGCCACCACACCGACTTGATGCTTTCCAGGCGGACGGCACGGGAGCCGGTGAGCGACCCCGTCCAGCCGTCTCCGGTAAGGGAGACGGCCAGGCGGGAAGCGGTGGGAAAGTCGCCAGTGTCATACCTGACGACGTCCTCACCGCGCTTCACCAACTCCTCGATCACCGCATCGGCCGTGAGGTCGTCCCGGCCGGTCAGGATGAGGATGGACCGCATGTCAGTACAGATCGGTCCCGCTGTCGGAGCCCGGAGCACTGCCGTCGCCGTTGCTGGTCTCTGTCTGCGTCTCCGGCATCTCCGCCGTGATGGCGTGCCACGGGTTGCCCTCCGCCGAGACGTTCAGCTGAAGCGCGTCGCTGTACGTGATGACGGGCGCTTCGCTGTTCGTCGGGGCCGGTGACACCAGGTGCCGGACCCCGAACGGGATAGCCGTTGCGGCATTCACTCTGCGTACCTCCATGGAATCGGGTCTTGCCTGTACGAGCCCTTCGGCTGCCACTTTCACGGCTGCCGCGAACGCCTCCAGCTCGGCCGTCCGCTCGGCGGAGCGCCGCTCTAGCTCGGTGTCGAGAGCCGCGAAGAACTCCGCGCGGAAGTCGGGGTCCGAGTCGATCTGGTCTGCGGCGAGGATGAGCCGGACGGGTAGGCGGGTCACAACAGCTCACCCCGGCTCCGGGCGTTACACCGCGCGTTCTCGGCTTGCAGCCGCTCTATGGGAGCTGCGAGGCGGACGTGTTCGGGTTTCGCTTCCCACTCGGTCCCACCGCAGAGCGGACGCAGTGACCAGTACGGGCCAGCGAGCCCCCGGAACTCACCAACGCCACGCGCACAGCTGGTGTCCACCACGAGCGTGCCGGGGGCTGGAACGGGTGGTGGGGATGCTTGCCGCTCTGCGGGGGTGTTCTTGCCGGACACGATCACTCCTCTCCGTAGTGCTTCCACTACCAAGGAGGTTCAGCGTGACCCTGTATCGGGGCACTCTTCAACTTGTCAGACATGAACGAAAGGTCGGTGAAACCCCTTTGAACCGCAAGGAGTTAGACCCGGACAGTTCACCGCAAGCAGCCTTTGGGGCGCGTCTGCGCAGGCTGCGTGAGGAACTCGGCTGGACACAGGAGGAACTGGCGGAACAGATGGGGTACTCCAGTACGCACATCTCGTCGGTCGAAACTGGTCGCAAACTTCCAACCTTCCGCCTCGCGCGTAGCGCGGACAAGGCGCTGGGGACCGGCGACATGTTCGAGCGCGCATGGCGCAAGGTGCGGCACGCGGGGCTATTGGAGGGCTTCCCTCAGTTCGTTGACCACGAGGCTCAGGCGCAAGAGATCCGGCTCTACGAAGTGGGCATCATCCCTGGCCTGCTGCAAACACCGGACTACGCAACAGTGCTTGCGCAGAGTGCCGTGAAGCGGGGAGCTATCACGGATGACCAGGCAGAGGAGCGGGTCACCCTCATCGCCGAGCGGCAAGCCACACTCGAACGGACACCCTCACCGCTGGTCTTCGTCGTGCTCGATGAGAGCTGCCTTCGCCGCCCCATCGGAGAACCTGCCGTCATGGACGCGCAGTTGGCCCGATTGATCGAGTTCGCCGAGCTGCCGAACACCGTGCTCCAGGTTGCCCCGTTCGCCATGGGGCCCGCCGTCCGTTCGACTTGCCGATCACGGTGTTGACGCTGTCCGATCGATCGCTCATGTCGTATGCCGAGTCCGCCCAACGGGGCCATCTCGAGCGGGAAAGCACGTTCGTACTGCCGATGCTCACGGCCTACCATCAACTACAGGCCGAATCCCTCTCCCAGGCGGAGACTGTGGCCATGATCAGCACGTTACGAAAGGGCACCTTGTGACGACCGAAGACCCGCAGTGGTTCACGTCCTCGTACAGCAACAATGGCGGCCAGTGCATCGAGGTCGCCGCAAACCTCGCCGCCTCGCGTGGCGTGGTCCCCGTCCGTGACTCCAAGAACCCGACCGGTCCCGTTCTGGACTTCCCCGCCGACTCGTTCGCCTCTTTCGTTGCAGGCGTCAAGGCTGGAGAGTTCGACACCGTCTGACCAGTCGGTTAACCGAAACTGGCGCGAGCGGCCCCATCGTGCCACGGCAGGGTGGGGCTTCGCTGCAAGCCTCTAGTCCACCAGGTCGCGGACCACCGCGTCAGCGAGCAGGCGGCCCCGTAGCGTCAGTACCGCGCGGCCCGCGTCGTACGCGGATGGCTCCAGGAGGCCGTCGGCGAGCGCCCGGCGTGAGGCCGCCAGGCCGTCTGGGCGCAGGAGGGACAGGGGACAGCCCTCCCGCAGGCGTAGCTCTAGGAGTACGCGTTCCACCCGGCGGTCCTCGTCCGGGAGGATCTCTCGCCCGGCGCCAGGCGAGCGGCCGTCGCCCAGGGCCTGGGCGTACGCACCCGGGTGCTTGACGTTCCACCAGCGCACCCCGCCCACATGGCTGTGCGCGCCGGGACCCGCGCCCCACCAGTCGGCGCCGCGCCAGTACAGCTCGTTGTGCAGGCAGCGTCCGGCGTCGGATGTGGCCCAGTTGGACACCTCGTACCAGGAGAAGCCCGCCCGCGACAGCGCCTCATCGGCGATCAGATAGCGGTCCGCGTGGACGTCGTCGTCTGTCATCGGAACCTCGCCGCGGCGAATGCGGCGGGCCAGCTGGGTGCCCTCCTCGACGATCAGGGCGTACGCCGACACATGGTCGGGACCGGCGCCGATCGCCGCGTCCAGGGACGCCCGCCAGTCGTCGTCCGACTCGCCCGGCGTGCCGTAGATCAGGTCCAGGTTCACATGGGAGAACCCGGCCGCGCGTGCCTCGGCGACACACGCCTCGGGCCGCCCCGGGGTGTGCGTACGGTCCAGGACCTTCAGTACGTGCTGGCGGGCGCTCTGCATGCCGAAGGAGATCCGGTTGAAGCCCCCGGCGCGCAGCTCGGCGAGATAGGCGGGGTCGACCGACTCGGGGTTCGCCTCCGTGCTGATCTCGGCGTCGGCCGCGAGGCCGAACTCGTCGCGGATCGCGCCCAGCGCCGTGACCAGGTCGGACGCGGCGAGCAGGGTCGGCGTACCGCCGCCGACGAACACGGTCCGCACCGGGCGTGGGTCGTCGCCCAGGACCTTGCGGGCGAGGCGGATCTCCTCGACGAGGTTGGACGCGTAGGTGTCGCGGGAGGCGAGCGCGCCGCCGGTGCCGCGCAGTTCGCTCGCGGTGTAGGTGTTGAAGTCGCAGTAGCCGCAGCGGGTCGCGCAGTACGGGACGTGCAGATAGAACCCGAGGGGCCGCTCGGCGGCGCCGGTCAGGGCGGACGCGGGCAGCGACCCGTCGTCGGGCACGGGTTCGCCGTCAGGCAGTACGGAGGGCATGCACCCATTGTCCGGTACGGGGGCGACTGTGAACGACCGTGCGCCCTGGGCGCCTGTGCGGCAGCCGGGCACAGCGCCACCCGGTGTGGTCGGCCCCACACCGGGTGGCGTGCGGAGCTCGGCGCCGTCAGTCCTCGCGGCTCCCCGCGTACATCTCGTCGATCAGCCCCCGGTACTCGCGCTCGACGACCGGCCGCTTCAGCTTCAGGCTGGGCGTGAGCTCACCGTGCTCCACGTCAAGGTCACGCGGCAGCAGCCGGAACTTCTTGATCGTCTGCCAGCGCTGCAGCCCCTCGTTCAGCTGCCGCACATAGCCGTCGATCAGGTCGACCGTCTCCTTCGCGGCCACCACGTCCGCGTAGGTCTTGGCGGCGAGGCCCTGCTCCTCGGCCCAGGCGAGGATCGACGGCTCGTCGAGCGCGATCAGCGCGGTGCAGAAGTTCCGGTCCGCGCCGTGCACCAGGATGTTGGAGACGTACGGGCAGACGGCCTTGAACTGGCCCTCGACCTCGGCCGGGGCGATGTACTTGCCCCCAGAGGTCTTGATCAGGTCTTTCTTGCGGTCGGTGATCCGCAGATAGCCGTCCGCGGACAGCTCGCCGATGTCGCCGGTGTGGAACCAGCCGTCCGGCTCCAGGACCTCCGCGGTCTTCTCGGGCAACCCGTGGTAGCCCTCCATGATGCCGGGGCCGCGCAGCAGGATCTCGCCGTCGTCGGCGATCCGCACCTCGCAGCCGGGCACCGGCTTGCCGACCGTACCGGTGCGATAGGCCTCGCCCGGGTTCACGAAGGAGGCGGCGCTGGACTCGGTGAGTCCGTACCCCTCCAGGATGTGGATGCCCGCACCGGAGAAGAAGTAGCCGATGTCCGGGGAGAGGGCGGCGGAGCCGGAGACCGCGGCCCGCAGCCGCCCGCCGAACGCGTCGCGCAGCTTGCCGTAGACGAGGGTGTCGGCGACCTTGTGCTTGGCCGAGAGCCCGAACGGCACCGAGGCCGAGCCGGTGCGGCGGAAGTTCTCCTGCGAGGTCTTGGCGTACTCGCGGGCCACCTCCGCGGCCCACTTGAAGATCTTGTACTTGGCTCCGCCGGCGGCCCGCGCCTTGGCCGCGACGCCGTTGTACACCTTCTCGAAGATGCGCGGCACGGCCGCCATATAGGTCGGCTGGACGACCGGCAGGTTCTCGATGATCTTGTCGATCCGGCCGTCGACGGCGGTGACGTGGCCGATCTCGATCTGGCCCGAGGTGAGCACCTTGCCGAAGACGTGCGCGAGCGGCAGCCAGAGGTACTGCACGTCGTCGGGTCCGAGCAGCCCGGTCGCGGCGATCGCCTTCGCCATGTACGACCAGTTGTCGTGCGGCAGCCGTACGCCCTTGGGCTTGCCCGTCGTCCCGGAGGTGTAGATCAGCGTGGCGAGCTGGTCCTTGGTGATCGCCGCGATCCGCTCCTTGACGGCCTCGGGCGACTTCTCCAGATACGCCGTTCCGCGCGCCTCCAGCTCGGCGAGGGAGAGCACCCAGCCCTCCGGGTCGCCTTCGGCGGCCTGGGCGTCCGCCGCGTCGATCACCACGACGTGCTGGATGTCGGGCAGCTCGGCGCGCCGCTCCCGTACCTTGGCCAGCTGTGTCGCGTCCTCGGCGATCAGCACCTTGCTGCCGGAGTCGGCGAGGATGTACGCGGACTCCTCGGTGTTCGTCGAGGGGTAGACGGTGGTGGTGGCCGCGCCCGCGCACAGGATGCCGAGGTCGGCGAGGATCCACTCGACCCGGGTGTTCGAGGCGAGGGCGACCCGTTCCTCGGGGCTGACGCCGAGGTCGATCAGTCCGGCGGCGATGGCGTAGATCCGCTCGGCCGCCTGCGCCCAGCTCAGCGACTTCCAGTCGTCCGGGCCCTGGCCGGAAGCCGGCGGCACCGGATAGCGGTACGCCTCCGCGTCCGGTGTGGCCGCGACCCGCTCCTGGAGCAGGATGGCGACGCTGGGCGGACGGTTCTCGATCAAGGTCTGTGAGTCGCTCACGACATCCTCCGGGCCCGCGACAGTCCAGTTGACTGCGGCCACTTGTTTAACTGGCGAGTAACCTTCGAGCAGTGATCAGGGTAGAGCGCGTTCGCCCGGTGCGTAAGAGTCTGCGACCTGTCACTTTCTACAGACCCCGGATAGCCGAAGGGCCCGCCACACGCGGTGCGTGACGGGCCCGGCGGAGCGGGATCAAGCCGACTACTTCTTCTTGGAGGCGCTCTCGTCGCTGGAGAGCACCGCGATGAAGGCCTCCTGCGGGACCTCGACGGACCCGACCATCTTCATCCGCTTCTTGCCTTCCTTCTGCTTCTCCAGGAGCTTGCGCTTACGGGAGATGTCGCCGCCGTAGCACTTGGCGAGCACGTCCTTGCGGATGGCCCGAATGGTCTCCCGGGCGATGACCCGGGAGCCGATGGCCGCCTGGACCGGGATCTCGAAGGCCTGGCGCGGGATGAGCTCCCGGAGCTTGGCGACGAGCCGCACTCCGTAGGCGTACGCCTGGTCCTTGTGCGTGACCGCCGAGAAGGCGTCGACCTTGTCGCCGTGCAGCAGGATGTCGACCTTGACGAGCTGTGCGGACTGCTCGCCGGTGGGCTCGTAGTCCAGCGAGGCGTAGCCGCGGGTCTTGGACTTCAGCTGGTCGAAGAAGTCGAAGACGATCTCGGCGAGCGGCAGGGTGTAGCGGATCTCGACGCGGTCCTCGGAGAGGTAGTCCATGCCAAGCAGGACGCCGCGGCGGTTCTGGCAGAGCTCCATGATCGAGCCGATGAACTCCGACGGGGCGAGAAGGGTGGCCCGAACGGTCGGCTCGTAGACCTGGTCGATCTTGCCTTCGGGGAACTCGCTCGGGTTGGTGACCGTGTGCTCGGTGCCGTCCTCCATGATCACGCGGTAGACCACGTTCGGAGCGGTCGCGATGAGGTCGAGGCCGAACTCGCGCTCCAGCCGCTCCCGGATGACGTCCAGGTGCAGCAGACCGAGGAAGCCGACGCGGAAGCCGAAGCCGAGGGCCGCGGAGGTCTCCGGCTCGTAGACCAGCGCGGCGTCGTTCAGCTGGAGCTTGTCCAGGGCCTCGCGCAGGTCCGGGTACTCCGAGCCGTCCAGCGGGTACAGGCCCGAGAACACCATGGGCTTGGGGTCCTTGTAGCCGCCAAGCGCCTCGGTCGCGCCCTTGGAGAGGGTGGTGATCGTGTCACCGACCTTGGACTGGCGGACGTCCTTCACACCAGTGATCAGATAGCCGACCTCACCCACGGCGAGGCCGTCGGCGGCGAGCATCTCCGGGGAGTTGGTGCCGATCTCCAGCAGCTCGTGGGTGGCGCCGGTGGACATCATCTTGATGCGCTCGCGCTTGTTGAGCTTGCCGTCGATGACACGGACGTACGTCACGACGCCGCGGTACGAGTCGTAGACCGAGTCGAAGATCATCGCGCGGGCGGGGGCGTCCGCGACGCCGACCGGGGGCGGAACGTCCCGGACCACCCGGTCCAGCAGGCTGTCCACGCCGATGCCGGTCTTCGCGGAGACCTTCAGTACGTCCTCCGGCTGGCAGCCGATGAGGTTGGCGAGCTCTTCGGAGAACTTCTCCGGCTGGGCGGCCGGCAGGTCGATCTTGTTGAGCACCGGGATGATCGTGAGGTCGTTCTCCATCGCCAGGTACAGGTTGGCGAGGGTCTGGGCCTCGATGCCCTGGGCCGCGTCGACGAGCAGGACCGTTCCCTCGCAGGCGGCGAGGGAACGGGACACCTCGTACGTGAAGTCCACATGGCCGGGGGTGTCGATCATGTTGAGGATGTGGGTCTTGTCCTGACCCTCGCCCTCGGTGGGCGCCCAGGGCAGCCGGACCGCCTGGGACTTGATCGTGATGCCGCGCTCGCGCTCGATGTCCATTCGGTCGAGGTACTGAGCACGCATCTGCCGCTGTTCGACCACTCCGGTGAGCTGGAGCATCCGGTCGGCGAGCGTGGACTTGCCGTGGTCGATGTGCGCGATGATGCAGAAGTTGCGGATCAGCGCCGGGTCTGTGCGGCTCGGCTCGGGCACGTTGGTTGGGGTCGCGGGCACGCAGGGTCCTGATTCTTGAGAACGTCTGCAGCTCTCTGCAGCCTCGGGTCGGATCGTTACGTAGCTTCCATCGTCCCATGAGTGGCGGCCGGTGGTCGGTTTGGGCCGGTGCCGACGCTGCTGGTAATCTGGGCAGCTGTGCCTCGTAGCCCTCTCAAGCGACGGGGCACCCATCAAGATCATCGAACCTGTAAAGGCTCTTTCGTGGCGAACATCAAGTCCCAGATCAAGCGGAACAAGACGAACGAGAAGGCGCGCCTGCGCAACAAGGCCGTCAAGTCCTCGCTCAAGACCGCTGTCCGCAAGGCCCGTGAGGCCGTCACCGCGGGTGACGCCGAGAAGGCCACCACGGCCCTCCGCGACGCCAACCGCGCGCTCGACAAGGCTGTCTCCAAGGGAGTCATCCACAAGAACCAGGCCGCCAACAAGAAGTCGGCGCTGGCCTCCAAGGTTGCCTCCCTCAAGGGCTGAGCACACTCTTGATTTGACCGCCGGACAGGACTCAGCGGGCCCTCTCTTCCGCTCCTGACCGGCACCCCCGGTCCGCACACGATCTGCGTTCGCCACGCGGGTGCGGACCACCCAGCTTGAACCGTGGCCCCGGCCGGTGTCCTTCCCCAGGACGCCGGGCGGGGCTTTCGGCGTTTCCTGACGGCTGAGCGCCTTAGCCGCGGCGGGCGCGGGCGGCTTGGGCGATGGTGACGACCGCCTTCTCCAGGGCGTACTCCGGATCGTCGCCGCCGCCCTTGACGCCCGCGTCCGCCTCCGCGACGGCCCTGAGCGCGACCGCGACGCCGTCCGGAGTCCAGCCCCGCATCTGCTGCCGCACCCGGTCGATCTTCCACGGCGGCATCCCCAGCTCACGGGCCAGGTCGGCGGGCCGTCCGCCCCGCGCCGAGGAGAGCTTGCCGATAGCCCGCACGCCCTGGGCGAGCGCGCTGGTGATCAGCACCGGGGCGACCCCGGTCGCCAGGGACCAGCGCAGGGCCTCCAGCGCCTCGGCCGCCCTGCCCTCCACCGCCCGGTCGGCGACGGTGAAGCTGGAGGCCTCCGCGCGGCCCGTGTAGTACCGGCCGACGACGGCCTCGTCGATCGTGCCCTCGACATCCGCGGTGAGCTGACTGACCGCGGAGGCCAGCTCCCGTAGATCACTGCCGATCGCCTCGACCAGGGTCTGGCAGGCCTCAGGGGTCGCGGACCGCCCCAGCGCGCGGAACTCACCGCGCACAAAGGAGAGCCGGTCGGCGGGCTTGGTCATCTTCGGGCAGGCGACCTCGCGCGCGCCCGCCTTGCGCGCGGCGTCCAGGAGGCCCTTGCCCTTGGCGCCACCGGCGTGCAGCAGTACCAGGGTGATCTCTTCGGCGGGAGAGCCGAGATAGGCCTTCACGTCCTTGACCGTGTCGGCGGACAGGTCCTGGGCGTTGCGTACGGCAACGACCTTGCGCTCGGCGAAGAGCGAGGGGCTGGTCAGCTCGGCGAGTGTCCCCGGCTGCAGTTGGTCGGGGGTCAGCTCGCGTACGTCCGTGTCGGCGTCGGCCGCACGGGCGGCCGCCACCACCTGCTGCAGGGCGCGGTCGAGCAGCAGGTCCTCCTGGCCCACGGCGAGCGTGACGGGGGCGAGCGGGTCGTCGTTTCCGGGGTTCCTGGCCATCGTGGTCAAGCATCCCACGAGCCACTGACAACGCCGCCCGCCCCGGTCCCCGGTCCCGGTCTCGATCTCCGTACGCCCTACGGCTCCTCGCGCCAGCCGTCCCACTCGGCCGCGAAGGCGTCCAGCGCCACCGGATCCAGCGCCCCTCGCGGGTCCTCGATCACCACCAGCCACTGAGCGTCCTCGGCGTCGTCCTCACCGGCCAGCGCGTCCCGTACGAGCTGAGGTTCGTCGACGACCCCGAACCGCTCCCCGACGGCCTGCGCCGCCTCCTCGGCCCCGTCGCGGTCGGGCAACACCAGTACATGTCTCACATCGCTCACGAAGACATTTTCCCCCGACTCCCCGCGGCCTCGTTCGGGGGCTTGGATTGGGAACAGGTGAGAACAGGTCGGTAGGTGGGGGGACGCGGTTCCGTGCGGAGTCACTCGCCCGTGCGGCGCTCCCGGGCCGCCACCGTCTCCTGTGCCCGATCGACCAGGGCCGCCAGCCGCCCGCCGTGCGCGCCGCGCCAGTAGGCCCGGCCGCACGACAGGCAGCGGCTGAAGACGTCGTACGTACGTCGGGTGCCGGGCTGGAGCAGCGGTTCGACCTCGTCCTTGGTGGCCACGACCAGCCGCCCGTTGCAGGCCATGCACCGGGTCCAGGGAGCCAGCCGCGGTGCGAAACGGTCCAGGACGTCGGCGAGTTGCTCGTCCGGCCCGGCGCCGCGCACATAGCAGCCGTACCACAGCGCGCGGCGCTTCAGCAGCCCGCGATCCTGGGTGAGCAGCACCCGCCGGTCGGTGTTCGCCCGGGCCAGCAGGGTGTCGTCGTCCAGATCGTTGCGGTACTCCGTGTCCAGCCCCAGCAGCCGCAGCCACCGCGCCAAGGTGCCCAGGTGTACGTCAAGGAGCAGGCCGGTCTCCGGCAGCCGCTGCGGCCTGGGCACCGCCTCGACGTCGATCAGCTCGCCGCCGCGCGGCCGGTGGCTGTCCGGCACCTCCTGGCCGTCCGCCAGCAACCGGCCCACCTCCGGCAGCGGTACGCCCAGTGACTGGACCACATGGCCGAGCGAGGAGGCGCCGTCATAGGGCGCGGAGAACGGGGCCGCGCTTCGGTACCGAGGGGCGAGAAACAACCGCAGCTCCTCGGCGAAGCGCAACCGCAGCCCGGTGCCCGCCATGACTCCCATCGAATCACGCGCGGCGTACGGGGGGGTCGGACTCGGCGGTAGGGCGTGTTCCGGTCCCGCGCCCCGCGAGGTGGCCCCTAGCGCAGCGGTACCGCGCGCAGATCCGGTCCGGCGCCGGTGACCGCGACCGCGCCGTCCGTGTCGGTGCGTAGGACGGCGGTGCCCTGGGCGTGGAGGGCGGTCAGGGTGCTGGGGGCCGGGTGACCGTAGGAGTTGTCCGCGCCGCAGGAGATCAGGGCCAGCCGGGGACGTATTCGGCGCAGCAGCTCGGGATCTTGGTACGCGGAGCCGTGGTGGGCGACTTTGAGGACGTCGACCGGGCCGAGCCCTGGGGTGATCCGTAGCAGTGCCTGCTGGGACGGGGGTTCGAGGTCGCCCGCGAGGAGCAGGGTCAGGCCTCCGGTTCGCACCAGGAGGGTGACGCTCGCGTCGTTGGCACCCTCGGGGATGGGTTCCGGGGGCGCCGGAGGCCAGAGCACCTGCCAGCTCAGGGCCCCGGAGCGACGGTGCTCCCCGGCGCTGGCGCTGGTCAGCGGAATCCCGTGCGCGGCCGCCAGCTTCCCCACGAACGCGGCCTGGCCCGCAGGCTCCTGGACCCTGGTCGCCTGGATCCCGCCGACCTCGCGGCCCTTGAGTACGCCGGGCAGACCCGCCGTGTGGTCGGCGTGGAAGTGGGTGAGAACGACGAGCGGCACGCGCGTGATGCCCAGGGAGCGTAGGCAGCGGTCGGCGAGCACTGGGTCAGGACCGGCGTCGACGACGACGGCGGTGCCCTCACCCGCGGCGAGCACCAAGGCGTCGCCTTGGCCCACATCGCAGACGACCAGGCGCCAGCCGGGCGGCGGCCAGCCGGTGAGCGCGCGGTCCAGGGGGACGGGGCGGGCGATGGCGAGCAGCAGGAGCAGGGCACAGGCCAGGGCGAGGGCAGGGCATCTGAACAGGCGGCGGGCCAGCGGTACGGCGGCGGCCGTGAGCGCGGCGAGGAGCAGCCCGCCGCGCCAGCCGCCGGGCCAGTCGGCGTCGGCACCGGGCAGCGCGGCACCGGTCCTGGCGATGTCGGCGATCCATCCCGTGGGCAAACTCGCGCACCAGGCCGCCGTCTTGGCGAGGGGCAGCGACACGGGGGCCACGGCCAGCGCGGCGAAGCCCAGCACCGTGGCGGGCGCCACCGCGAACTCGGCGAGCAGATTGCAGGGCACCGCGACCAGGCTGACATGCGCGGCGAACACGGCGACGACGGGGGCGCAGACGGCCTGCGCGGCGGCGGCCGCGGCCAGCGCCTCGGCGATCCGGGGCGGCACCCGCCGCCGACGCAGCGCGGCGCTCCACCTCGGTGCGACGGTCAGCAGCGCCCCAGTGGCCAGGACGGAGAGGACGAAGCCGTAACTGCGGGCCAGCCATGGTTCGTAGAGCACCAGCAGCAGTACGGCGGCGGCCAGCGCGGGGAGCAGGGATCTGCGCCGCCCGGTGGCGATGGCCAGCAGCGCGATCAGCCCGCAGGCCGCCGCGCGCAGCACGCTCGGGTCGAGCCCGCAGACAACGACGAAGCCGAGCGTGAGCACGCCGCCGAGCAGGGCGGTCAGCCGCAGCGGGATGCCAAGTCGCGGGGCGAGCCCGCCACGTTCGGCGCGCATCGCCGTTCCTGGCGGCCCGATCAGCAGCGCCAGCAAGATCGTGAAGTTCGCCCCGCTGACGGCGAGCAGGTGCGTCAGATCGGTGGCGAGGAACGCCTCACGCAGCTCGGACGGCACCCTGGAGGTGTCCCCGACGACCAGCCCTGGGAGCAACGCGCGGGCGTCGGGCGGGAGGTCCTCGGTGGCCGCGCGCAGCCCAGCCCGCAGGTGTCCGGCGACGCGCTGGAGGGCGGTCGGCCGCTCCACGATGTGCGGCGGCTCGCTGCCGTCCACCCGCGCCACGGCGGCGACCAGGCTGCTGCCGGGGAACGGGGGTGCGAAGGTGGCCTGTGCCCTGATCCGCGTCGACGGCAGCAGGCCAAGCCAGCGGGATGCGGACGGGTTCGCCTCGTCGTGGGCGACGGCTCTTGTTCGTACGACCACCAGGACCGGCGTACGGGTCTGGGTCGGCGCGGCGGCGTCGGTGCTGACGCGGACGACGTCGGCCTCCAGGACGACACTTGGCGGGACCGTCCGGGCGCCGGAGACCCGGGGCCGCGTCTGCCGGGGAACGGCGCTGACCCGCAACTCCACCATGGCCCGCGCGTGTTGGCTGGCCAGGTCGGGCACTGGGCCACGGTGCAGATCCGCCGCGTGCAGTCCAGCGGACGCGGCCCCGGCGGCGGCACAGAGCAGCACCGCCGCCCCGGCGACCCACCCACCACCAGCAACGGCCCCCGGCACCCCGGTCGTTCGCCGCCGCCGTCGCATGGCCAGCAGGATGAGAGCCGCCGCGACGCAGAGCGCCACGCCGACGGCCGCCCAGCTCCCCGGAGCGCCCAGGGCCAGGGCCGCCGCGGCCCAGGCGGCCAGTGCGGGCGGGATGAGGCGGAGATCGGCGGGGGCCTCCTGCCGAGGGTTCGCGGCGCCCAGGCGGTTGCCCGAGGCGCTGTGCACCGGGTCGCGGGTCGTAGCCGGGTCGCGGGTCATAGCCGTACGAGTTCACGCAGCACCGCGAAGCGACGGTCGCCAATGCCGTTGACCTCGCGGAGCTGCTCGACGGAGCGGAAGCCGCCGTGCTCCGTGCGGTAGGCGACGATGTTCCTGGCCAGTACGGGGCCGATGCCGGGGAGGGTCTGTAGGTGTTCTTCAGCCGCGGAGTTGAGGCTGACGACGCCACCTGCCGCGGCGCCGCCGCCCGGTACCGGGGGCACCGCCGCTGGCGCGGCGGCGTCCGGGGGTTCGCCCACGATCACCTGCTCGCCGTCCACCAGGTGCCGGGCGCGGTTGAGCTCGCTGATGTCCGTGCCGGGGCGGACCCCGCCAGCGGCCCGTAGCGCGTCGGTGACCCGTGACCCCACGGGCAGTCGGCGCACTCCGGGCTTGCGGACCTTGCCACCGATGTCCACGACGATGCGCGGGCTGGACGACGCGGGGCCAGCGGACGCGGCTGCCGCCCGGGCTCCAGCAGGAGACCCGGAGGGTGCCCCGGCAGGTGACCCTGGTAGGGCCCCTGGCTCCGCGGCGGCCTCCCGTACGACTTCGGGGGCCCGCACCGGCTGCGGCTGGCCGGTCCAGAAATGGTGCACCGCGAACGCGACCGCGACAGCCAGGAACACGGCGAGCGCCACCAGGCTTCTGCGCTCCAGACGGCACCGCGCCTGCAACCAGAGCGGCACCCGCTCCCGCACAGCCAGCCTCACCCGCCCCGCTCGCCCAGCCCCGTCCCCCACCTCACCCGCCAGCCCTGGCACAGGGGCTGGGGCTGGGGATGGGCCAGGGGCTGGAGGTGGCGAGGGCGCTGGTGACGCGGCTGCCGCATCCGGGGGGTACTGCCGGGTCTGCTCGCATAACGTCTGCGCCCGCACCCGGAGGCGGTCTGCCGCGGCCTGCCTGCGGCGGACGCCGGTCCGGGCGCGGTACGGGCGGTGCCGGGCCCGGCCGTCCGAGGCCGGGGGACGGCCCGGCCCGCTCGTCGCGTCAGAAGAGCGAGAAGGTCGAGAAGGTCGAGAAGATCGCGCGGGTCGAGAAGGTCGAAGAGTCATGCCGCGACGCTAGGCGCCCCGACCGAACCTTGATGATCTTGCTCAATTTCCGTGGATTACTCAGCAGTTGTGGAGAACTTCGTCACTCACACGGGTCACAACAACCTCAACAACCTCACCTGGGCGAGACCACCACACCCAGCAACCCCGGCCCCGTATGCGCCCCGATCACCGCACCCACCTCGCTGACATGCAGCTCCGCGAGACCCGGCACCCGCTCCCTGAGCCGGTCCGCGAGCGCGGACGCCCGCTCCTGGGCCGCCAGATGGTGCACCGCGATATCCACCGGGCTCGCCCCGGCACGCTCGACGGCGATCTCCTCAAGCCGCGCGATCGCCTTCGACGCCGTACGCACCTTCTCCAACGGCTCGATCCGGCCGCCGTTCAGCTCCAGCAGTGGCTTCATCGCCAGTGCGGAGCCCAGCAGCGCCTGTGCCGCTCCGATCCGGCCGCCCCGGCGCAGGTAGTCGAGCGTGTCAACGTAGAAGTACGCGGAGGTGGACGCGGCGCGTTTCTCGGCCGCCGCGACCGCCTCGTCCATCGTTCCCCCCGCCTCCACGGTCTCCGCGGCGGCCAGCGCGCAGAAGCCCAGGGCCATCGCCACCATGCCGGTGTCCACCACCCGCACCGGCACGGGGGCGTCCTTCGCCGCCAGCGTGGCCGCGTCGTACGTCCCGGAGAACTCGGCTGACAGGTGCAGCGAGATGACGCTGGAGGCCCCCGCCTCAGCCGCCGCGCGGTAGGCCGCGGCGAAGACCTCGGGGCTGGGCCGCGAGGTGGTGACGGGGCGGCGCTTCTGCAGCGCCTGGGCGAGCGAGCGGGCCGAGATCTCGGTGCCCTCTTCCAGGGCCCGACCGTCCACGATCACGGTCAGCGGCACCGCGGTGATGCCGTGCCGATCCATCGCCCGCCGCGGCAGGTAGGCCGTTGAGTCAGTGATGATCGCGACATGGCGGGACATGAGCTGGAGATTACCCGCCACGGCGCTCCGGCGGCAGTCCGACCCCGCCGCCCGTGATCGGCCGTCCGGCGGCGGTCAGTTCGTGCTCTCGGGGCGGTGGGCCTTCTGCCATGGGTAGGAGGTGACCGGCCGAGTCGGCTCGATCGCCTGCGGCCCCTGCGCTTCCTCGGCGGACCGCGGCTCGGGCCAGGTCTGCTCGGCACTGGTGGCACCATCAGCGCTGTCGGCCCGGGGCGGCTCCGGCCACGCTGCTGCCCGTGCCCCGGCCCCCGGCGGCCTGGCCCCCGGAGGCCTGGCGCCCTCGGAGCCTGCGCCAGCGGGGGGCGCAGATGGTGCAGACGATGCGGATGGCGCCGATGGCGCGGCTGGTGCGGATACCGACGGGTCATCGCCCGGCTCCGTCGTCCAGTGCCGCAGCGCCCCGGACTCGACCTCTATCTGCTGCCCGAGCACCTCCAGGTCGTCGTCCGCGAACCTGCGGGCCCGGTCGTGCGCGGCCCAGCGCAGCGAGTCGGCGGCCTCGGTGATCCGCTTCGTACGCGCTCTGAGCTCCGGCAGCCGCTCGCCGAGCCGCGTCTTGTCCGGTTCGCGCTCCAGCCGTCGCAGCTCGTCGTCCAGCTCATGGCCGTGCTGACTCAGCCGCTCGAAGAGGCCCAGCGACTCGCGCAGCGTGGGGTCCTCCTTGACCGCGGCGCCCAGCGAGTCCTGGGTGGCCCGCATCGACGTCCGCAGCCGCAGCCGCAGCTGGGCGAGCTCGCCAGCCGCGCCCACCTGCGTAAAGCTCTTCGCTCTGAGGGTCGAGTCCTCGACACTGCGGCGCGCCTGGGTCAGCGTGCGATCCACACCGCGCTTGGCTGCTTTGACCACCTTGACCGTGACAAACACCCCCAGCGCCACGAAGAGCACAAAGAGCACCGCCAGTACGGCGATCACTTCAGCCATGACGGCTCCTTGGGAGTCTGGATGGTCAGTTCCACCGTAAACGCTGACGGACAGGCCGAGGGTTCCTTCGAACCCCCAACCTGCCCGTAGGGGAAACCCCGCATACGCGTCACACGGGAGCTACGCCGGGACGATGTTCACCAGCTTCGGCGCCCGGACGATCACCTTGCGGATGCCCGCGCCGTCCAGCGCCGCGACCACCCGCTCGTCGGCCAGCGCCACCTTCTCCAGCTCCGCCTCCGCGATCGAGGGCGAGACCTCCAGACGTGCCTTGACCTTGCCCTTGATCTGTACGACGCAGGTCACGGTCTCGTCCACGACGTACGCCGGGTCGGCCACCGGGAAGTCCTGGTGCACGACCGACTCGCGGTGGCCCAGCCTGCGCCACAGCTCCTCGCCCACATGCGGGGCCAGCGGCGCGATCAGCAGGACCAGCCGCTCGGCGACGGAGCGCGGCACCGGGCCGCCCGCCCGTCGCCCGCCACCGCCCTCAACCGAGGGTCCTGCGGACCCGCCCCCATATGTCTTGGTCAGATGGTTGTTCAGCTCGGTGATCTTGGCGATGGCGGTGTTGAAGCGCAGGCCCTCCAGGTCCTGGCGGACGCCGTCGATCGCCTTGTGCAGGGCGCGCAGAGTGGCCTCGTCCACGTCGGTCTCCGCCTCGGTGTCGACCACCGTGACCTCGCCCGTCGCCTCGTCGATGACATTGCGCCACAGCCGCTGCAGCAGCCGGTACTGGCCCACCACCGCGCGCGTGTCCCACGGCCGGGAGACGTCCAGCGGGCCCATCGCCATCTCGTACAGGCGCAGCGTGTCCGCGCCGTACTCCTCGCAGATCTCGTCCGGAGTGACGGCGTTCTTCAGGGACTTGCCCATCTTGCCCAGCTCGCGCTTGACCGGCTCGCCCTCGAAGAAGTACTGGCCGTCACGCTCCTCGACCTCGGCGGCGGGGACCGGGAAGCCGCGGCTGTCCCGGTAGACGTACGCCTGGATCATGCCCTGGTTGTACAGCTTGTGGAACGGCTCGGCCGACGAGATGTGGCCCAGGTCGAACAGCACCTTGGACCAGAAGCGCGCGTACAGCAGGTGCAGCACGGCGTGTTCGGCGCCGCCTACGTACAGGTCGACGCCGCCGGTCGGCTGGCCTTCGCGCGGGCCCATCCAGTACTGCTCGATGGCCGGGTCGACCAGCTTCTCGGAGTTGTGCGGGTCCAGGTAGCGCAGCTCGTACCAGCACGAACCCGCCCAGTTGGGCATGGTGTTGGTCTCGCGGCGGTAGCGCTTGGCGCCGTCGCCCAGGTCCAGCTCGACGTTGACCCAGTCCTGGTTGCGGGACAGCGGGGTCTCCGGCGAGGTGTCCGCATCGTCGGGGTCGAAGGTGCGCGGTGAGTAGTCCTCGACCTCGGGCAGCTCCAGGGGCAGCATCGACTCGGGCAGCGCGTGCGCGACGCCGTCCTCGTCGTAGACGATCGGGAAGGGCTCGCCCCAGTAGCGCTGGCGGCTGAACAGCCAGTCACGCAGCCGGAAGTTGACCGTGCCCTCGCCGATACCCGCGGCGGCCAGCCAGTTGGTGATCTTCGTCTTGGCGTCGAAGACGCCCAGGCCGTCCAGCGAGATCTCCGTGCCGGAGGAGTTGATGATCTTCGCGTCGTACGAGTCGAAGGAGTTGTCCCACGTCGCGGGGTCGGTGCCCCGGTCGTCCGACGGCTCGACGACACAGCGCATCGGCAGCTCGAAGGCGCGGGCGAAGGCGAAGTCACGGCTGTCGTGCGCCGGGACGGCCATGATGGCGCCGGTGCCGTAGCCCATCAGCACGTAGTCGGCGATGAAGACCGGGACCGGCTCGCCGCTGACCGGGTTGGTCGCGTACGCGCCGGTGAAGACGCCGGTCTTGTCCTTGGCCTCGGCCTGCCGCTCCACGTCCGACTTGGACGCGGCCTGCTTGCGGTACGCGGACACGGCGTCGGCCGGGGTCGGGTGGCCACCAGTCCACACCTCGTGCGTTCCCTCGGGCCAGGCGGCCGGGACGATCTTCTCGACCAGCTCGTGCTCGGGCGCCAGCACCATGTACGTGGCGCCGAACAGCGTGTCCTGGCGGGTGGTGAAGACGGTGATCGCGTCGCCGTTGTCCCCTACGGGGAAGTCCACGCGGGCGCCCTCGGAGCGGCCGATCCAGTTGCGCTGCTGCAGCTTGATGGCCTCGGGCCAGTCCAGCGCGTCCAGGTCGTCGATCAGCCGGTCCGCGTAGGCGGTGATCCGCATGTTCCACTGGCGCAGTTTGGCCTTGAAGACGGGGAAGTTGCCGCGCTCGGACCGGCCGTCCGCGGTGACCTCCTCGTTCGCCAGGACGGTGCCCAGGCCCGGGCACCAGTTGACGGGGGCGTCGGAGGCGTAGGCCAGCCGATAGCGGCCCAGGATCTCGGCGCGCTCCAGGGTGCTCAGTTCGCTCCACGCGCGCGTGGAGTCCGGTACGGGGCGCTCACCGCTCTCGAACTGGGCGACCAGCTCGGTGATCGGGCGGGCCTGCTTCGCCTGGTCGTCGTACCAGGAGTTGAAGATCTGTACGAAGATCCACTGGGTCCACTTGTAGTAGTCCGGGTCGATCGTCGCGAAGCTGCGGCGCTTGTCGTGGCCCAGGCCCAGGCGGCGCAGCTGGTCCTTCATGTTGACCATGTTGGCCTCGGTGGAGGCCCGCGGGTGGGTTCCGGTCTGCACGGCGTACTGCTCGGCGGGCAGGCCGAAGGCGTCGAAGCCCAGCGTGTGCAGGACGTTATGCCCGGTCATCCGCTGGAAGCGGGCGGTGACGTCGGTGGCGATGTAGCCCAGCGGGTGGCCGACGTGCAGGCCAGCGCCCGAGGGGTACGGGAACATGTCCATGATGAACTTCTTGGGCCGGGCGACGATCGCCGGGTCACCGGCCAGGTCGCCGGAGGGGTTCGGCGCCTCGTAGGTGCCGTTGGCGTCCCAGAAGTCCTGCCAGCGTGCCTCGATATCGGCGGCCATGGCAGCCGTGTAGCGGTGCGGCGCTGCCACCTCGGCAGCAGCGGAATTCGTCTCGCTCATGATCCTTAAGGCTCCATCGATCGTCTCTGCCTGGCGGATGCGTCGCGGCTGTCAGCCGAAACGAAAAATCCCCTCGCACAGGAGGGGACGCCGCGCCGATTCCGACCACGAATCATCAGTGGCCGGGACTGATCAGCGCGGCTCGCTAAGCAGAAGGCGTACGGCACGCATGGCGTCAGGGTACCGCAGCGCTCACACCGGCCGCATCGAGGTGCGCGGGCCGCCACGCATGCAGCAAGGCCGCCACGCATGCAGCGGGCCGCCACGCGCGCGTAGCGAGCCGCCACACGCGCAGCGGCCCGCGAGGCGCACCGGGCGGTCAGCCGAGCCAGGCCCCGTCCCGCATGACGACCCGGCCCGCCAGCTCGTTCTCCTCCCGCCAGGTCCTGATCACCTGGGGCACGGCCCGCAGATAGATCCAGGCCTCGCGGTCACGCGGGTCAAAGCCAGCCTGACGGGCGAACGCGTCCGCCGATGCCGTGGGCAGCTCGGTGCCTTCGATCACCGTCGTCGTGGCCTCGATCAGGACGACATCGCGGGTGTGGCCGAGCGAGAGCATCACGGGCCCGCCGGGGGTGAGGTTCCGCGCCGTCGCGTTGACCCGCTTCGTACTCATGATCAGCGCGCCGTCGTCCCACACGAACGACAAGGGAACGAGCACCGGGCCGCCGTCCGCCGAGGCCGTGGAGACCCAGACGTCCACGTCCTTCTCCAACCGCTCCCGCACATCGTGAATCCGCTGCTCCCGGCTACGGGCCGGTTCGAGGTTCGTCATGGGACGAGAAGCTAGCCGAGTGGGTCATCGGCGCGGATCAGGCGACGGACCTAGGTCCCCGGTCGCGGACCGCGCGGGACCTCAGTCCATGGCGCCTACGGATGCCCACGAGCAGACTGAGCCGCATGGACTCCACGAGCCTCGCCGCGTACCTGGACAGGATCGGCGCCGAGCGCCCCGCCCGCCCCACCACCGACGCCCTGCGCGACCTCCATCTGCGGCACCTGCGGACCGTCCCCTTCGAGAACCTCTCCCTCCACCTCGACGAGGACATCGTGCTCGACGAGAAGGCCCTGGTCGCCAAGGTCGTCGAGGCCCGCCGCGGTGGCTTCTGCTACGAACTGAACGGCGCCTTCGGGGCGTTGCTCCGCGCCCTGGGGTTCGAGGTGTCGCTCCTCCAGGCCAGGGTGTACGACGACACCGGCCACCCCGGCATCCCGTACGACCATCTGGCGCTGCGCGTCGAGACGGTGGACGGCGGCCCTTGGCTGGCCGACGTCGGCTTCGGCGTCCACTCCCACTACCCGCTGGCGCTGGACGACCGTACGGATCAGCCGGACCCCGCCGGAACGTTCCGGCTCAGCGACGCCCCAGGAGGCGACCTGGACGTCAGCCGCGACGGCAAGCCGCAGTACCTCCTGGACCTACGCCCGCGCGCACTCCGCGACTTCACGGCCGGGGCCTGGTACCACCGCACCTCACCCGCGTCCCACTTCACCCGGTCCCTGGTCTGCTCCCTGCTCACCGAGCACGGCCGGGTCACCCTGAGCGGGCACACCCTCAAGATCACCGTCGGCGATGAGCACCGTACGTCCGAAATCGCGTCCGATGCTGATCTATTGGCCGCCTACCGTGACCACTTCGGCATCACTCTCGACCGCCTGCCCAAGGAACCGGAGCAGCATCCCTGACGAGGGTTACTCGGCGTACCGGCCCCTAATGGGGCACATAGAGCCCCGATACCCACTAGATAACAACGCAATAACTCAAACCTCATACTGCCCGGTATCTCGGCGACTTAGCATGCGGCACAGCGGGACCGCTTTACCGAACCACTCGGAGTCGCCCCCATGAACCCTCCGCACGCCCGAAATCCCCTCAAAACCCTCAACCCCCTTCGCACGATCGCCTCCTGGACCACCCCGAGCGGGCCATCCAGGGGGATGATGAGCGCGGCCGCGCTGCTGCTCATACCCCTGACCGTCCTGGCCGGAAGTGACAGCTTCCGCGAAGGCCTCGACTTCACCACCGGCGTTCTGTCGCTGGTCTCCCTGACGGCCTCCGTCGTGTGGGGGCTAGTCGCCGCCGACCGCCTGTTCCTCACCACACGGCAACGGCTGCTCGCCCAGGCCGTGCACCGCGCGACCGGCGTCGCTGCGGTCGGCTTTCTGCTGCTGCACGGCACGGTCAAACTCGTCCTGGGCCATGTGTCGCTGGTCGGCGCGCTGATCCCGTTCGGGCTCGGCGTCCGTGGCACCGACGGGCTCATCGGCCTCGGCTCGCTCGCCGGACTGCTGATGATCACCGCGGGCGTCACTGGCGCGCTGCGCAGCGCCTTCGCCTCCCCCGCCAAAATCGCCGGTCGCTGGCGGGCGCTGCACATGCTGGCCTATCCCGCCTGGTGCGCCGGGCTGCTGCACGGCCTGTACGCGGGCCGCGAGGCCAAGCCCTGGGTCACGACGCTGTACGGTCTGTGCCTGCTCGGGGTCGCCGGGGCACTCGCGCTGCGCGCCGCGCCGGGGCCGGTCAAGCGCCGGGTCGCCGACCAGGTGCTCGCCGTCCTGGGCCGACCCGACGTCGGGCCACCCGCCGCGGCGGCCACGGCGGCGGCCCAGCAGGAGCCCGCGCGGCGTATCGCGCCGCTGCCCGGCATGGACGCCGCCACGGCGGACACCGGATACGGGTCGGAGCCCGGGCCCGTACCGCGACTGCCACGGCAGCGCATGGCGTCGCCCGCTCCCCCGCTGTACGAAGCGGCTCCCCCGCTGTATCCGGAACGCCCGGACACCGGTGCCAGCCCCGGGATGGCCGCCGCCTACCGCGCGCTGTCGACGGCGCCCGCCGACCGCTGGCCCGCGCCGTCGCCGCCACCGCCCGGCGAGGTATTCCGCCCCACGTACGAGGAGCCGCCAGCGGACCCCTTCAGCAGCACACCGACCGTGACGTACGACGCCGTCACCTACGACGCCGTCACCCACGACACGGCCGCGCCCAGCTACCACACGGTCGCCCCCAGCCCGAACGCGGACGCGCACGCGCACGCCATCCCGAACGCGCACGCGCACGCCATCCCGGACGCACACGCGCACGCCATCCCGAACGCGGGCAGCGAGGACATCACACAGCCGCTCCCCTCCCCCTTCCAGCCCCCGAGCGCCGGTGAGCCCTGGAGCGCCCCGACAGGAGGCACCAGGTGACCGGACCCCTACCTGACGTCCCCGAGGTGCGAGTCGTCGGACTCCCCCAGCTGACCTCGGGGTTCGACCTCGTGGAACGCCTCGACCTCGCGATGCACCTGAAGGTCCACGGCCCGCTGGACCCGGTGGGCGGCGAGCGGCTCGCCGCGCTCTCCGATGAGATCTCGCTGCGCGGCAGAGGCGGCGCTGGCTTCCCCTTCGCCACCAAGCTGCGGGCCGTCGCCCAGGCCGCCATCAAGCGGGGCGTACGTCCCGTGGTCGTCGTCAACGGCAGCGAGGACGAACCCGCCTGCCGCAAGGACACGGTGCTCATCAACCGCGGCCCGCACCTCATCCTGGACGGCGCCCTGCTCGCCGCCGAAGCCCTGGGCGCCCGCACCCTGATCATCGGGGTGACCCGGGACTCCACCGAGGCGTCGATGACCGCGGCACTCGCCGAGCGGGGCCTCACCGACCGGCGCGGTTCCGCGCTACGCGCGCGTGTGCAGCGAAACCCCGCCCGTATGGTCACCGGAGAGGCCTCGGCGCTGATCCGCTCCGCCGACGGCGGGCCCCCGCTGCCGCCCGGCCGCCGGGTACGCGCCGCGGAGTCAGGTGTGGGCGGCGCCCCCACCCTGCTGTCCAACGCCGAAACGTTCGCCCAGCTCGCGGTCGCCGCCCGGGTCGGCGCGAACCGCTACCGCGCCACCGGCCTGTTCGACGAGCCCGGCACGGTCCTGCTCACCCTCTCCGGCGATGTGTCCCGGCCCATGGTCGTCGAGGTGCCCACCGGAGTGCCGCTGCGCTACGTCCTCCAGCTGGCCGGGGCGCCACCGCTCCCCCAGGGCGTGCTCACCGGCGGCTACCACGGCAGCTGGCTGTCCGCGACGGCCGCGCACGACGCCGTGGTCTCCCGGGCCTCCCTGAAGGCGCTGGGCGGCTCGCTGGGCGCCGGTGCGGTGCTGCCCCTGGGCAACGACACCTGCCCACTCGGCGAAGCGCTCCAGGTCGCGAACTGGCTGGCCTCCGAGAGCGCGGGCCAGTGCGGCCCCTGCCGACTCGGGCTGCCAGCGGCGGCGAACGGCCTCGCCGACGTTCTGAACGGCGGCGGCCCGGCGGCCCTGGAGGCGCTGCGCGAGGTGACCCGGGCAGTACGGGGGCGTGGCGCGTGCAAGCACCCCGACGGTTCGGCGAACTTCCTCGCCTCCACACTCGCCGCGTTCCCCGACGATCTGGCCGCGCATGTACTGAGCGGGGGCTGCGGCCGCGAGACCAGGGCGCTGTTGCCGCTGCCGGGCGCTGGGCATCAGGACCCCGGGGCGCCGAGCGGTGAGCGACTGGCGGTCGACTGGACGCTGTGCCAGGGCCATGGCCTGTGCGCGGACGTGGTGCCCGAGCTGATCCAGCTGGGGCCCGACGGCTTCCCGACCGTCGCGGACGCGGCCGTTCCGCTGGCGCTGCGCGGGGTGGCCCAGCGGGCCGTACGCCGCTGTCCCGCACTCGCGCTGCGCCTGGAGCGCACGGGTACGGGTGCGGCGGCCGACCGGCCCGCACGCGCCGCGCTGCCCAGCCCGCCCGGCCGCAAGGCCCTGGACAGCGGCCGGGGTTGACCGGACCCAGCACAAACAAGAGTGGGCCGCCCGGATCGGGCGGCCCACTCTTGGGTGGATCTGCACATCTGTGGATCTGTGAAGCTGGTGGATCTTCTGTGGAGCTAAGGAGAATTGAACTCCTGACCTCCTGCATGCCATGCAGGCGCTCTACCAACTGAGCTATAGCCCCTTGCGGTGTGTCGTCCCGGTGTTCCCCGCGGCGACGTCGACAACATTAACGGTCCACCCGGCCATCCACCAAATCGGTTACGAGACCGGGAAGCCCGCCCCCGGGGAGGCGCGCCCGGTCACGCGGTGGCGAAGGAATAGAAGCGCTTGAGGGTGCAGTGTTCGTCCAGCAGCCGACCGTAGATCGGCTCGCCCTCGAGCTCGCGGTAGGTCTCGATGGGGTCGCCTTTTATGATCAGCGCCCGTGCGCATTCCTCGCACCAGTACTGGTACTCGGAGTTGACCGGTTCCATGTCGCGGACGATGGGCGTGCCGCTGCCGCACCAGTCGCAGGTTCTCCTGTGTGCACCCATCGATCAGCTCCAACTGTGGCCGCAGGCCGTGCACACATAGGAGATTCCGCCGTTGTCCCCCAGCACCTGGGCGACGTGAACGGAACCGCAGGACGGGCAGTTCAGGTTGCTCGCGGGCATCACGCCTCTCCCTCCCACCGGGCCGGCTCGTACAGCTGCGTCCCCTCGCGACCGTCCGATTCTGTCACGGTCACACGGATGGGTCAGCGGCGTACGCGTTCCCTTCCGTATGAGTCCGGTGAGTCCGGACTCGGGAGGCAGTCCGCGTCGCCCACGGTCGCGGGCGGCGCGCCCTGGATGCAGAAAGTCCCGCCGATCAAGGTGATCTGGCGGGACTCCGGGATTGTGGAGCTAAGGAGAATTGAACTCCTGACCTCCTGCATGCCATGCAGGCGCTCTACCAACTGAGCTATAGCCCCGGGCGTTCTTCCCGCTCGGCGGGCGAACAAGAAGAACTCTAGCCCGTGACCAGCCGGAAAGTGAAATCCGGGGTCAGTCGTCGTCGCCGAGTACCGGCTCCGGGAGCGTGCCCGCGTTGTGCTCCAGGAGCCGCCAGCCGCGCGCGCCGTCGCCCAGTACGGACCAGCAGCAGTTGGAGAGCCCGCCGAGGCTCTCCCAGTCGCGTGAGTCCAGGCCGAGAAGGCGTCCGATGGTGGTGCGGATGGTGCCACCGTGACTGACGACGACCAGCGTGCCGTCGTCAGGCAGCTTGTCGGCGTGCCGCAGCACGACGGGCGCGGCCCGGTCGGCGACCTCGGTCTCCAGTTCGCCGCCGCCGCGGCGCACCGGCTCGCCGCGCTTCCACGCCGCGTACTGCTCGCCGAACCGCGCGATGATCTCGTCGTGGGTCAGGCCCTGCCACTGGCCCGCGTAGGTCTCGCGCAGGCTGTCGTCGTAGCTGATGTCCAGACCGGTGAGGACGCCGAGCTCCTGGGCGGTGGCGGTGGCCCGCTTCAGGTCGGACGCGATGATCGCGTCCGGGCGCAGCGAGGCGAGCAGCCGGGCGGCCCTGCGGGCCTGCCCGATGCCGTCGTCGGTCAGCTCGATGTCCGTACTGCCCTGGAAGCGGCGCTCCAGGTTCCAGGAGGTCTGGCCGTGCCGCCACAGGATGACGCGTCGGCCACGGCGGACGTCGCCGGTCGTGGCACCGCTCACCTGTAGTCCCCCGCCGTCGCGTCGGCGTCGGCTGCTGCCTCCTTGGCGTGCTGCTCGGCCTTGCCACGGGTGGCCTTGGCTTCGTCCGGCAGCTCCAGCTCGGGGCAGTCCTTCCAGAGCCGCTCGAGCGCGTAGAAGACCCGCTCCTCGCTGTGCTGGACGTGCACCACGATGTCGATGTAGTCGAGCAGCACCCAGCGGGCCTCGCGGTCGCCCTCGCGGCGCACCGGCTTGACGCCGAGCTCCTTGTTGAGCCGCTCCTCGATCTCGTCGACGATCGACTTGACCTGGCGGTCGTTGGGCGCGGAGGCCAGCAGGAAGGCGTCCGTGATCGACAGGACGTCGCTGACGTCGTAGGCGATGATGTCGTGCGCGAGCTTGTCGGCCGCCGCCTGCGCGGCAACGTTGATGAGCTCGGTGGAGCGGTCCGTCGCGGTCACTACGAGGCTTTCTTTAGACGGTCATTCGGGTGGGCGCGGGGCGCACGGCGAAGCCGTGCGTGATGCTGCCCCGCATCAAGCAGTACCTCAAGGGTCTCACGGACCACCGACAGGTCCCCAAACGTTTACTCGGGGCCCCGGCAGCGGGGCGCGTACTATCCGGCCTCGTAGTGCGCCTACCCGGCCTCGCAGTGCGCCTTCCGCCTACTCGGTCTCGTAGTCCGCGCCCAGTACGACCGCGATGTCCGCGTTCGCCGCGACCTTGTCCTTCTGCACCGCGCTCGCCGACAGCCCCAGCGTCTTGGCGACCTCGACCGCCTCCGCCTTCCGGCTGCTGTCCGCGTACGTGACCAGGGTGGCCGACGCGCCGTCCGCGCCGCCTGCACCGCCCGCGCCACCGCCGGACACGACCGTGTACCCACCGTTGACCAGGGAGACCCGGGCGCTCTGCACCGCCTCCTTGTCCCCGGAGACGTTCACCCGTACCGCCGCGCCCTGCTCCGGGCTCTTGACCTTGCCGCCCAGGACGTCCTTGACCACGGCGTCCGTGGCCTTCGCGGTCAGCGCGCCGTCCTCCTGGACCGGCAGCACCCGGGTGTCGTACGCGCCCTCCTTGGCGTGCTCGGCCAGCTTGGCCAGCGAGGCGCCCAGGTCCTTCTCGGTGAGCGACGGGTCCAGGATCTGGGCGAGCGTCTTCACCGTCAGGGTGGCATCCTTCGGGTCGGTGGACAGCTTGCGCAGCACCCCGCGCAGGACCGCGCCGAACCGTTCCAACTGCGCCGACTCGGACTCGTCCGGTGCGCGGTAGGTGGCGTACGCGACGGCCATCGGGCCACTCAGGGTCTGCTGCTCACCCTTGCTGACCAGTGGGGACTCGCCCTTCTTCGGCGCCTTGGGGTCGGGGACGTCGGTGTCCGTGTCGATCTCGATGTTGCCGACGAGCTCGACGAGGTTGTTGAGGTACGGAGTGTCGAGCCGCCAGCTGCCCTCGATCCGGGTGCCCAGCAGCGCGTCGATCGCCTCGCGTGTCCCGGCCGTGCCGTCCTCGTCGACGGACTTGCCCAGCGTGGTCGTGGTGGAGCCGTCGTCGCTGGTGACGGCGAGCGAGTTGGGCAGCAGCACGGTGGTGCCCTGCCCGGTGGTGGTGTTGTTGACGAGCAGCGCCGTGGAGGTACCGCCCTCCTTGGTGTTGTGCAGGTGGACAACGATCACATCGCGCTTCTGGGGGCCGCTCCCCGCGACCGGGTCGTCGGAGCCTCCGGACGACAGTCCGGGCAGCTTGCCCGCGTGCCAGAGGTAACCGACGCCTCCAGTGAGCGCCAGCGCGAGCACCACGAGCAGCGCGACCATACGGTTGCGGCCGCGGCGCCTGGCCTCCTCGCGGCGCTCGGTGCGGCTCTCGGTGAACTTCAGCCAGTCGATGACGTCCTCGGAGTCGTCGTCCGGCTCCTCGATGAACGCGAACATCTCGGTGCGGTAGTCGCGGTCGTCGCGGTCGGCGCGGTCGGCGTCGTCCTGGCGTGACGGCTCATGAGGGCGCTGCGGCTCCGGCTGGTGCTGCTGCGGGACCCAAGCCGTCTGCTGCGTCTGCTGGGGCTGCTGCTGCGTCTGCTGCTGGGGCTGTTGGGGCTGTTGGGGCTGCTGCTGGGGCTGCTGGGCGGCGTACGGGTCGTAGCCCGGTACGGGTTGCTGCTGCCCCGTGTCGGTGGAGGTGGCGGCGTAGGGGTCGTAGCCGTACCCCTGCTGGGGAACCTGAGGGGCGTACGGGTCGTACTGCTGCTGCCACGCGACCTGCTGGTACACCGGGCGGCCGTACTCGTCGTACCCGACGATCTCGTACTGCTGACCCTCCTGATGACCCGGGTAAGGGTCGTACTGTCGGTCGTTCACCGGTGCCCCTCTCGGCTCACTCGCCGCGGTACAACTCACGCTTGTCGATGTACCGCACCACACCGTCCGGCACCAGATACCAGACCGGGTCCCCCTTGGCGACCCTCGCGCGGCAGTCCGTCGAGGAGATCGCCAGCGCCGGGACCTCCACCAGGGACACCCCGCCTTCCGGAAGGCCAGGGTCCGCCAGGGTATGCCCCGGCCGGGTCACCCCGATGAAGTGAGCGAGGGAAAACGTCTCAGCGGCGTCCCGCCAGGTGAGGATCTGCCCCAGCGCGTCGGCCCCGGTGATGAAGAACAGGTCCGCGTCCGGGTTCAGCTCGCGCAGTTCCCGCAGGGTGTCCTTGGTGTAGGTCAGCCCGCCGCGGTCGATGTCGATACGGCTGACCGAGAACTGAGGGTTCTCGGCGGTGGCGATGACCGTCATCAGATAGCGGTCCTCGGCCGGGGAGACCGTCGCATGGGTCTTCTGCCACGGCTTACCCGTCGGTACGAACACCACCTCGTCCAGGTGGAACTGGGCGGCTACCTCGCTGGCGGCCACCAGGTGTCCGTGATGGATCGGATCGAACGTCCCGCCCATGACACCGAGGCGGCGCTTGTTCGCGCCGCTGTCTTCCGCTGGGCCGGTAGGCATGTCCTGCTCTCCCATGCGTGCAGACCCTACCGGCCCGGTCACCGGGCCGGTCCCCCGGCGGCCGGGGCTAAAGCGGCTTGCCGCTCGGGCTCAGCGGTCCCGGTTGAAGCGCGTGGTGATCCAGAGCAGCAGCAGCAGCGCGAGAAGCGCACCACCGCCGGTGAGGTAGGGGCTGGGGCCTGACCCTCCCTCGGAGGCGAGGGGGGTCAGCTGGGCTGCGGTGCTGTGCAGGAGGCTCATCGTCGACAGGACCTATCCGGGTGGGTACGGGCTGGAAGCTTCAGGCACATCGTAAGCGGGGGCCCCGCACGCCCTCACCCCGACTCAGGCGTACGCGGTGCCAGGCCAGGCGGTGCGGAGTTCCGACTCGCCCGGATCACTGCCGTGCCGGAACCCTGCCCGTAGGCTGGACGTTCCATCGGGGGGCGAGAACACTCGCACAGCGCGGGACCCACGCGCGGAGACTTTGGGGGCTGTCACATGACCGAGAACACCGAAAGCCACGACAACCTGCCGGGTCGCCGGCGCCGGCGCTTCGAGGGGATCTCCTCACGGGCGTACGAACACCCGGCGGACCGCTCGGCCCTGGTGGCGCTGCGCAAGCTCACCGGCTTCGACACCGTCTTCAAGGCACTGAGCGGGCTGCTGCCCGAGCGCAGCCTGCGGCTGCTTTTCCTGTCGGACTCAGTGCGGGTGAGCGACGACCAGTTCGCGCATCTGTACGCGATGCTGCGCGACGCCTGCTACATCCTGGACCTGGAGAAGGTCCCGCCGATGTACGTCACCCAGGACGCCAATCCGAACGCGATGTGCATCGGCCTGGACGAGCCGATCATCGTGGTCACCACGGGCCTGGTCGAGCTGCTCGACGAGGAGGAGATGCGCGCGGTCATCGGCCATGAGGTCGGCCACGCGCTCTCCGGCCACGCCGTCTACCGCACGATCCTGCTCTTCCTCACCAGCCTCGCGCTCCGCGTCGCCTGGATTCCGCTGGGGAACATCGCGATCATGGCGATCGTCACGGCCCTGCGCGAGTGGTTCCGTAAGTCGGAGTTCTCCGCGGACCGCGCCGGGCTCCTGGTCGGGCAGGACCTACAGGCCTCGATGCGCGGCCTGATGAAACTGGCGGGCGGCAACCACCTCCACGAGATGAACGTGGACGCGTTCCTGAAGCAGGCCGAGGAGTACGAGGCCGGGGGCGACCTGCGCGACTCCGTACTCAAGATCCTGAACGTGCTGCCGCGCACCCACCCCTTCGCCGCGGTGCGTGCGGCCGAGCTGAAGAAGTGGTCCGAGACCCGCGACTACCAGCGGATCATGGACGGCCACTACCCGCGGCGCGGCGAGGACGACGACACCTCGGTCTCCGACTCCTTCCGCCAGTCGGCGAGCAACTACGCCGATGACGTGCGCTCCAGCAAGGACCCGCTGATGAAGCTGGTCTCGGACATCGCGGGCGGCGCCGGCGACCTGGGCGGCAAGCTCCGTAACAGCTTCCGGGGGCCCGGAAGCCAGGGCGGACAGAGCGGACAGGGCGAGCGGGGCGACGGGCCCGGAAAGGACCGCGACACGGACAGCTAGACAGCTAGGCCCGGGAGCCAGCGGGGTCAGGCGGCCGGTGACGGCTGCGCGGCGGTGGAGAGCGCCCCGCACAGCGTCATCGGCGCCCCACCCCTGGCGTACGGATCGGTCGCGCCAGAACCCGAACCCCCGGCCTTGGACCGCTCCCCCGCGAACAGCGGACGCAGCCGGTCTGCCGCGGCCCGCGGGTCCTTGGGGCAGGCCATCGGCCCGGCCTGGACATCGGAGGTCAGCAGCTCCGCCCGGCGCAGCCGCAGATCGTCCTCGTCGAAGCGGAAGCGCAGCTCCCGCCGGACGGTGAACAGCGAGGCACGCCCATCGCCCCCGACCGCCGGCTTCAGCGCGTAGACGAAGGTGTGCGCGGAGGTCACCTCGAGGGTCGCCGCGTCCACCTCCACGAGCCGCATGCTGCCCCGCACCCGGACGCGGGCGTCGGCCAGCACGGCCTGCTCGGGGTCGAAGCGCACCAGCCAGCCGGTGGCCGCGTGCCGCCCGTCCGCGGCCGGATGCGCCAGGCTCTGGTCGAACTGGTCGTACTGCTCCGAGTCGAGCAGTATCCGCACCGGCCGCACCGCGCCACCGATCAGTACGGCCGGGTCGAGCGAGGACTCCACCAGGTACTCCTTGGCGGTGGTCAGCGCCGTCATCACCTGGCTCTCCGTGAAGTTCCCCGTACTCCGCGCCGCAGGCAGCGCGATCCCCGCCGCGCCGGACTTGAACTGCGCGGCGGGCGAGCGCGCGAACAGCTCATCGGCCCGCGACGCCCCAGGCACCGCGCCCTGCGGGACAAGCGGCACGACGGTCATCCGCAGCGGTTCGACGGGCCGGGCGGCCGCCTCCGGCTCGGACTGCCTGAGGCCCATGAGGACCGCGGTCGCGAAGGCCAGGGCGATCAACAGGGCGAGGATCATGACCTGGACGCGCAGCCCCCTGCCACGGGAGCGGCCGGGCCGCCCGGCGAGTCGGCGTACGGCGGGCGCGTGTTCGGTGATCCGCTCCCGCGCCGAGAACTCCTGGAGCCGGGCAGCCCGGACGAAGGACTCGTCGAACACCACGGATCGGTACTCTTCCTCGCCACCACCGGGGACGCCTTCGGGTGTGCCCTCAGGTGGGTCTCCAGGCCCGGTCATACCTTCAGAGTAGGGTTCCGCGGCCCTGGCTAAACTCCCTTGCGCGGGACAACTTCTGACGGAGCATCACACGCCATGGCGACATGTCACGGCGACCGTCACGCCGACGCATCACGACGACCGCCACGACGTCACATCACCTCACGGCGTACGCGGCTCCGCGGAGACCGGTGGCTGGCGGTAGTCGGCGGAGGCCGACGGGGAGTTCTCCATCCCACTGGTCGCGGGCGGCGGCACCGGGTCCCGGTTGCCCGACGAGGCGCCTCGGTACACGGCGGTGAAGGCCAACGCGACCATGCCGATCCCCATCAGGACCGCGAGCACCCAGGCGACGGTCCGGTGCCAGCGGCCTCGGCTCAGCGGGCCCCGGCCGCCGTCCTCGACAGCATCCGGGTCATAGCCTTCGTAGAGCTCCGAGCCATGGCCGTACCCGGCGCCGCGATCCGCGCGGGGGTCGCCGCCGTACCCGCCGTGGTGGCGGTCGTACGCGTCGTACCCCTCATAGCCGTCGTACCCGTCGTACGTCTCGTACCCGTCGGGAACGTCGTCCGTCTCGTCGTCGGGTCTCGCCCGCCGGGAGCGGGTCCGGCGCGCCTCGGCCTCGGCGCGCGCCTGAGCTGCGGCGAGCAGCCTCTCCACAGCCGTGGGCTCGTGGACCTGCGCGGACCGCACGAAGTCCTCGTCGAAGACCACGGAGGCGAACTCCTCGTCCGCGCCCCCGCGGTCCTGGCTGTCGTCGGGCTCTCCGCCATCAGAAAACGGCGTACCCCCCACGTCCTCCGGCACGCAACCAGAGTAGACCTGGGGGGTCGTTTTGGGCAGTCCGTACGGGAATCCGGTCAGTACGGAAATCCCGTCCGTACGAGGGTCCGGTACGGGCGTCGCGTCAGCGGATGTGCCCGTCGCCGGTGACGATGTACTTGGTCGAGGTCAGCTCGGGAAGCCCCATCGGGCCCCGCGCGTGCAGCTTCTGCGTGGAGATCCCGATCTCGGCGCCGAAGCCGAACTGCCCGCCGTCCGTGAACCGCGTCGAGGCGTTCACGGCGACCGTGGTGGAGTCCACCAACTGGGTGAATCGGCGGGCGGCCTGCTGCGAGGTGGTGACGATCGCCTCGGTGTGCCCCGAGGTCCACAGCCGGATGTGCTCCACGGCCGCGTCCAGCGAGTCGACGACGGCGGCCGCGATGTCGTACGAGAGGTACTCGGTCTCCCAGTCCTCGGTGGTCGCGGGCACCACCGTGGCCTTGGTCCCGGGCCCCTCCTCGGCGTACGCGGCCACCCGCTCGTCGGCGTGCACGGTCACCCCGGCCTCGGCGAGGGCCTCCAGCGCACGCGGCACGAAGGCGTCGGCGATGTCCTGGTGGACCAGGAGCGTCTCGGCGGCGTTGCAGACGCTGGGGCGCTGCGCCTTGGAGTTGACCAGGATCTCCACGGCCATGTCCAGGTCGGCGTCGGCGTCCACGTACACATGGCAGTTGCCGGTGCCGGTCTCGATCACCGGGACGGTGGACTCCTCGACGACCGTACGGATCAGCGACGCGCCACCGCGCGGGATCAGCACGTCGACCAGGCCGCGGGCCCGCATCAGCTCCCGTACCGAGTCCCTGCTGTCGCCCGGCACCAGCTGGATGGCGTCGGCGGGCAGCCCGGCCCCGCCGACGGCGTCCCGCAGCACCCGCACCAGCGCCATGTTCGAGTGGTACGCGGAGGACGAGCCACGCAGCAGCACGGCGTTCCCCGACTTCAGGCAGAGGGCGGCCGCGTCCACGGTGACGTTGGGCCGGGCCTCGTAGATGATCCCGACGACCCCGAGCGGGACCCGGACCTGGCGCAGGTCGATGCCGTTGGGCAGCGTCGAGCCACGGACCACCTCGCCGACCGGGTCGGGCAGCGCCACCACATCGCGTACGTCGGAGGCGATCGCCTTGACCCGCTCGGGGGTGAGGGTGAGCCGGTCGACGATGGACTCGCTGGTGCCCGCCTCGCGGGCCTTGGCGATGTCCTGGGCGTTGGCCTCGACGATCTCCTTGGTGCGCACTTCGAGCGCGTCGGCGATCGCCAGCAGGGCGTCGTCCTTGGCCGCACGCGGCAGCGGCGCGATCACGGCGGCGGCGCCGCGGGCGCGGTAGGCGGCCTGGGCGACGGCCGACAGGTCGTCGTACGGGGAGAGCGAGGAGGACACAGTCATGCTCGCAGGGTAATAGGGTCGGCGACGGCGTCCCGCACGCATCCCGCACTCCGAGACACGCACACTCACCCGCACGCGGACACGCGGACACGCACACGGACACCCGAGACGTACGCGGACACGCGGGCTGACTCAGTACGGATGTACGCCCACCGGCGCGGCGGGCGGCGGTCCGTAGCCCTCAGAGACGCGCTGGTGGTACGTGTCCCGGTCGATGACCTCCAGGCCGACGATCTCCCAGGGCGGCAACTGCGCGCTCTGCCGGTGCTCGCCCCACAGCCGCAGCGCGACCGCCGCGGCGTCGTGCAGGTCCCGGGCCTCTTCCCAGTAGCGGATCTCCGCGTGGTCGTCGGCGTACCGGCTGGTCAGCAGGAACGGGTGGTCGTGGGCGAGCTGCTCCAGGCCGCGTCTGACGTCCGGCAGCGACGCCGGGGCTCCCGAGACACTCAGCGTCACATGCCAGAGCCGCGGCAGCGGCTCACTCTTCGCTCCGCTCTGCTCTCTCGGCCCCTCGTCCATGTCTCCGTCCGTATAGCCCGCTCCCGCGGCGACGCTCGTCAGTGTCCGCTCAGCGGAGCCTCGCCCCGCCGTCCCGGAGCGCACTCGTCTCACCAGCGGCCTCCCGATGTGCCCTCAGCTGCCCTCGCCATGCCGAACTCCCCGCTTCAAAGTTGACCAGCTTGGGTCGGCCCGCGTGACCGTTTTCCGGAAGGTCCCTCACTTAGAGCACGCGGAGCGGACCTTTTTCGGACTGTCCTACGCGGAAGTCAGTTCGCGGGATTCAGCTCGCTGGAGTCACGTCGGATGCGGGGCGTCAGCCCGCCTACGAGGGCAGCAGCACCAGATCGTCCCGGTGGATGACCTCACGCTCGTACGCGGGCCCCAGCTCCTTCGCCAGTTCCCGGGTCGACCGCCCGATCAGCTGGGGGATCTCCTTGGCGTCGAAGTTGACGAGTCCGCGGGCCACCGCGCGCCCCGCCGCGTCCCGCAGCTCCACCGGGTCACCGGCGGCGAACTCACCCTCGACGGCCTGGATGCCCGCGGGCAGCAGCGACGTGCGCCGCTCGACCACCGCGCGTACCGCCCCGTCGTCGAGGGTGAGCGCGCCCTGCGGCGTCGAGGCGTGCTGCAGCCACAGCAGCCGGTCGGCGGAGCGTCGCCCGGTGCGGTGGAAGTGGGTGCCGGTGGGCCGCCCGGCGAGGGCGTCCGCGGCGTGCACGGCCGAGGTGAGCACGACCGGGATGCCCGCGGCCGCGGCGATCGTGGCGGCCTCCACCTTGGTGGCCATGCCGCCGGTGCCGACGCCCGCCTTGCCCGCGCTGCCGATCCGGACGTGCGCTATGTCGGCGGGCTCCCGTACCTCCTCGATACGTGAGGTGCCGGGCTTGGCCGGGTCGCCGTCGTACAGCCCGTCCACGTCCGAGAGCAGCACCAGCAGATCGGCGCGTACGAGATGGGCGACGAGCGCGGCCAGCCGGTCGTTGTCACCGAACCTGATCTCGTCCGTGGCCACGGTGTCGTTCTCGTTGACGACGGGCAGCGCGCCCATCGCGAACAGCTGGTCCAGGGTGCGTGAGGCGTTGCGGTGGTGGGCGCGGCGGGCCATGTCGTCGCTGGTCAGGAGCACCTGTCCGACCCGTACGCCATAGCGCGCGAAGGACGCGGTGTAGCGCGCGACCAACAGTCCCTGCCCGACGCTCGCCGCGGCCTGCTGCCTGGCCAGGTCCCGGGGCCGACGGCGCAGCCCGAGCGGCGCGAGCCCGGCGGCGATGGCGCCCGACGAGACGAGCACGATCTCCTTCTCACCTCCGCTGCGCACCTTCGCCAGCACGTCCACCAGGGCGTCGACGCGGTCCGCGTCCAGGCCGCCGGTCGCGGTGGTCAGCGACGACGAGCCGATCTTGACCACGATCCGGCGCGCATCCGCCACACTCTGCCTTGTGCCTGACACTCCCACGACCCCAATGATTCCGATGGTTCCGAAATGGTTCCGACCTGCCCGTACTGCCCGTACCGCTCCCTGAATCTACGCGAGAGGGGGCGGGCGACGCCGCAGCGTTTCACCGTCAGACCGCCGGGCACCCGCCGAGCACCCACCGAGCCCGTAGAGAACGCCTCGGGAGCTCACCCTGTTTGTGTCGATATCAGGTGATCGATGCCGCGACAGATTGCTACGACGGCACTTGAAGTCATACGGTCAGGGGTCAGACTCCCCCGCTTGTGGGCCCGACCCTGTCGCCGCGCCCCTCATTCCCTCTGCAGGAGCCCCAGCCCGTGCCCTCTGCCGGACTCGTCCCCAGCCGCGCCAGTCGCGTCGTACAGCTCCTCGCAAGCCGCGCAGTGCAGCTTCTCGCGCTGTCCGCGATGCTCGCGTTCTTCACGGCCCAGCTCGTCGGTGCCCTCACCTCGATCGTGCCACTGCTGGTCGTGGCGTCCGCGGGTGGTCTCGCGCTCGAGCTGTTCCTGCAGTACAAGAACCCCCGGCTGACCGCCGTACTCGGCAAGATCCGCTTCGACGTCACGGTCCGGCAGTTGCTCCGTGACGCGCTGCTGCTGATCGGCCTCTTCAACAGCGACGACATCGGCGCCGGGGTCAGCTCCCCGCTCACCGTGGCGCTGATCGCGTTCTACGCCCTGCACTTCGCGTGCCAGGCGGCCGCGATCCTGGTGCGCCGCGCCCGCCAACTGCCGTTCGTCACCCGGAACGTCGACGCCTCCGCGCTGCGGCTGACCGATGCCCCCCCTCGCATCCTGGCCCGTCGCCAGAGCCACCGGCTGCTGACCTTCGTGGTGCCCGCCACCACGGGGCTGCTGCTGACCGCGCTCACCACGGACCTGGTCTGGGGCGCTGTCGGAGTCGGCCTGTCGATCGCGCTGATGGGTGGTGGCTGCCTCTATCTCGCCAGCTGGCTGCTGCCGAGGAAGCGCGCGGTGGGCGAGCAGGAGGCGCTGCGCTGGCTGGACGCCTGGCTGGCCGGCTACCAGCCGACCGTCGCCCTGTACTTCTCCGGCGGCACCACTTCCGCCTACCAGGCGAACATGTGGCTCTCCACGCTCTCCGAGCTGGACGGCAAGCCGCTGATCGTGCTGCGCGAGCGCTTCATGGTGCAAAAGATCGCCGCCACTGACGTGCCGGTCCTGTGCATCCCCCGGGTCACGAACATGTACGCCCTGGAGGACTCGACGCTGCGGATGATGCTGCACCCGGCCAACGCCGCGAAGACCTCGCAGGTGCTGCGTATCCCCACCATCAAGCACGCCTTCATCAACCACGGCGAGAGCGACAAGCTCTCCTCCTGCAACCCCTACGCCAAGGCGTACGACGAGGTGTGGGTGGCGGGCCCCGCGGCCCGCGAGCGCTACCAGCTCGCCGACATCGGCGTCGACGACGGGGACGTCGTCGAGGTCGGGCGCCCCCAGCTGTCCCCGATCCAGGCCTACGCGGGCCCGCCGTCCGGTGCGTACACCACCGTGCTGTACGCGCCCACCTGGGAGGGCTGGGACGGCAACCCGGGCAACACCTCGGTGGTCCTGGCGGGCGAGAACATCGTCCGGCATCTGCTGGCCGACGACAGCGTACGGCTGCTCTACAAGCCGCACCCGATGACCGGCTCCCAGGACCCGAGCGCCGGTGCGGCGGACCAGCGCATCAGGGCGATGATCCAGGAGGCCAACACCCGGCGCTCGGGCGCCCGTCCGGGACCCGAGGCCGCCCGAGAGCTCGCCCGGCGCACCGCCGAGCTCGACGCGCTCACCAGCAAGGCCTTCCGGGTCAGCGCCGACGAACTGGAGCGCATGCGACTGCAGGGCGCCCCGGACGGTGACCGCGAGGCAGCGGTGACCGAGGCGACGGAGGCCTGGGAGGCCGCGTACTGGGCGTCGTTCCCCGAGTGGGAGCACCGGATCGTCATCGGCGCCCGCCCGGCGATCTTCACCTGCTTCAATCAGGCCGACCTGTTGATCAGCGATGTCTCCAGCGTCGTCTCCGACTGGCTCTACAGCGACAAGCCGTACGCCGTCGCCAACACGTCGGGGATGAGCGAGGCGGAGTTCCGGGACAGCTTCCCGACGGTGTCGGCGGCCGCCATCCTCGCCCCGGACGCGGACACCGTACCGGCGCTCCTCAAGGCCGTACGCGACCCGGAGCTCGACCGCTTCGCGGAGGCCCGCGCCAAGCTCAAGGAACGCCTCCTCGGCCCGTCGGACCCGCCGTCCATCGACCGCTTCAACGCCGCGGTCCGCGCCCTGTGCGAGCAGGCCGACGCCCGCCGGGTACGGATGGCGACGCGCCCCGCCGAGACGCCTCCAGGCCAACTCACCGAAGACGGTGAGCCCGAGCCGGACACCGCGGCCGACCTGGGCGACACGAACACGACCGACACCGAAGAAGTCAACGTGTAGGACCACCCACGCATACGGCCGAAGGGCTCCCGGAACAACTCCGGGAGCCCTTCGGCGTTGTGGCGGACCAGGCGTCGAACCGCCCGGCCGCCGAGGTCGGACAGGACCTCAGAACGGCTTGAACTCGTCGTACTCCTGCTCGGCCTCGTCGCGTTCGGCCTGCTTGTCGCGGCGGCGCTGGGTCGCCGGGCGCGGGGCGTCCAGGCGGTGGTCCTCGCCGCGGCGGCCGAGCATCTCGGCGCCTGCCAGGACGGTGGGCTCCCAGTCGAAGACGACCGCGTTGTCCTCGGGGCCGATGGCCACGGCGTCGCCCGCGCGGGCCCCGGCCTTGCGCAGCTCGTCCTCGACACCGAGGCGGCTGAGGCGGTCGGCGAGGTAGCCGACGGCCTCGTCGTTGTTGAAGTCGGTCTGCCGAATCCAGCGTTCGGGCTTCTCACCCCGTACGCGGTAGGTGCCGTCCGCCTCCAGGGTGACGGTGAAGCCGGAGTCGTCCACGGCCTTCGGCCGGATGACGATCCGGGTCGCCTCCTCCTTGGGCTTGGCGGCACGGGACGCGGAGATCTGCTCGGCGAGGGCGAAGGAAAGCTCCTTCAGGCCCATGTGCGCGACCGCGGACACCTCGAAGACGCGGTAGCCCCGGGCCTCGAGGTCCGGGCGGACCATCTCGGCGAGGTCCTTGCCGTCCGGTACGTCGATCTTGTTGAGGACGACGAAACGGGGACGGTCCTCAAGGCCGCCGTACTGCGCCAGCTCCGCCTCGATCATGTCGAGGTCGGAGAGCGGATCGCGGTCGGACTCGAGGGTCGCGGTGTCCAGGATGTGCACCAGCACGGAGCAGCGCTCGACATGGCGCAGGAACTCCAGGCCCAGCCCCTTGCCCTGGCTGGCGCCCGGGATCAGGCCCGGCACGTCGGCGATGGTGTAGACGGTCGAACCGGCCGTCACCACACCGAGGTTCGGCACCAGGGTGGTGAAGGGGTAGTCGGCGATCTTCGGCTTGGCGGCGGACAGGACCGAGATCAGCGACGACTTGCCCGCGCTCGGGTAGCCGACCAGGGCCACGTCGGCGACCGTCTTCAGCTCCAGGACGATGTCACCGGCCTGGCCGGGCACGCCGAGCAACGCGAAGCCGGGCGCCTTGCGGCGGGCCGAGGCCAGCGCGGCGTTGCCGAGTCCGCCCCGGCCGCCCTGGGCCGCGACGTACGAGGTGCCCTGGCCGACCAGGTCCGCGAGGACGTTGCCCTGCCGGTCGAGGATGACCGTGCCGTCCGGGACGGGCAGGACCAGGTCCTGGCCATCCTTGCCGGAGCGGTTGCCACCCGCGCCCGGCTGGCCGTTGGTGGCCTTGCGGTACGGGCTGTGGTGGTAGTCGAGCAGCGTGGTGATCGACTGGTCGACCACCAGGGTGACGTCGCCGCCACGGCCGCCGTTGCCGCCGTCCGGGCCGCCGAGCGGCTTGAACTTCTCCCGGTGTACGGAGGCACAGCCGTGGCCTCCGCTACCCGCGGCGACATGCAGCTCGACGCGGTCCACGAAGGTGGTCATGGGGTGCCTCCAGAATTACGTGCGGAATGTCTTACTCGTAACACGCGAAAGGCGGACCCGCTTCCCGCAAGGGGAAGTGAGGTCCGCCTCCGCTGAATTCGTTCTAACGAACCGAGATTACTCGGCGACCGGAACGATGTTCACGACCTTGCGGCCACGGTGGGTACCGAACTCCACCGCGCCGGCGGCCAGCGCGAACAGCGTGTCGTCCTTGCCGCGGCCGACCTCGACGCCGGGGTGGAAGTGGGTGCCACGCTGGCGGACGATGATCTCACCGGCGTTGACGAGCTGACCGCCGAAGCGCTTCACTCCGAGCCGCTGAGCATTGGAATCGCGACCGTTCCGAGTGGACGATGCGCCCTTCTTGTGTGCCATGTCTCCTCAGTCCCTTACTTCGCAGCCGCGGGGATCTCAGTGACCTTGATCGCCGTGTACTGCTGGCGGTGGCCCTGACGACGGCGGTAGCCGGTCTTGTTCTTGTAGCGAAGGATGTCGATCTTCGCGCCCTTGTGGTGGTCCACGATCTCAGCCTGGACCTTGATGCCGGCCAGCACCCACGGGTCGCTGGTCACGGACTCGCCGTCAACAACGAGCAGGGTAGAGAGCTCTACCGTGTCGCCAACCTGGGCGGTGGAAATCTTGTCAACCTCAACGATGTCGCCGACAGCAACCTTGTGCTGGCGACCACCGCTGCGCACGATGGCGTACACGCGGATCTCTCTTTCGCTCGGAACGGGACCCCTGATGCCAGCCACTCACACGGGCCCCGAGGGGTCCGATGATCCGGATTGGACAAGCGGCCTCTCCCGCGCGAGCGGGAGGGAGATGCTCAGAGGTTGGCGTCGCAACTAAACAGACGCCGACGGTCTAGATTACGGGGCCTGCCCTGAAAGGGTCAAACCAGCCCCCGCCAGCCCGCTCCCGGCCCCAGTCCGTGGACCAGGGCCGGAAGCGGGGCTGTCAGGCCCCGTCGGGGGGCGTGGCGGATGCGGAGACGGACGGCGTGGCCTGCTGCTCCGCCGCCGAGGTCTTCTTGGCCGCCGTCTTCTTGGTGGCGGCCTTCTTGGCCGTCGTCTTCTTCGCCACGGTCTTGGCCGCGGTCTTCTTGGCCGTCGCCGTGGCCGCCGTCTTCTTGGTGGCGGCCTTCTTGGCGGTGGCCTTCTTGGCCGACTTGCGGGCGGCGGCCTTCTTGGCGGGGGCGGCCTCGGTGGGCTCCCCAGCCTCCGTGGGCTCCGCGGCCTCGGTGGGCTCCGCGGCCTCGGTGGGCTCCGCGGCCTCCGTGGTCGGCGCGGCCTCCTCAGGGGAGACCGAGGGGACCACGACCACGGCCGCCTCCGCCGAAGCGGTCGGCGCAGCCGCCTTGCGGACGGCGCGCCTGCGCGGGCGCGGCGGGGCCGCTTCCTGGACGGCCTCGGTCACCGGCTGCGCGGCCACGGGCTCCGCGACCGGTTCGACGACCTCGGCCTTGACCTCGGCAGGGGCCTCGGCCACCGGCTCGGCGGACGCCTTGGGCGACCCGGCGGGCGCGGACGCCTTCCGGACGGCCCTACGGCGGCCTCGCGCCGGGGGAGCCGCTTCCTCGACGCCCTCGACAGCCGGAGCGGCCTCGACGACGGCCGGAGCGGGCTCGACGACGGCCGGAGCGGGCTCGGGAGCCTCGGGGGCCTCCGGGACCTGCGGCGCCTCCACGACGGCCTCAGGGGCCGTCACGGCAGTGGCCTCAGCCTGCTCCGCGCTCGCCTTCGGCGCACCCGCGGGCGCGGACGCCTTACGGGAAGCCCGGCGACGGGAACGCGGCGCCGCCTCGGCGGCAACACGCTCGGCGGCGGGCTCCGCGACAGGGGCCTCGGCCTCAGCCGCGACCTCCACCGGAGCCTCGACGCGCGGCGCCTCGGTGGCCACCGGCGGCTCGGCCGCCACCTTGGCCGGACCCGCCGGAGCCGACGCCTTGCGGCTGACCCTGCGCCGGGAGCGGCCACGGCCCGCCGCGGCCTCCGCCTCGGCCCGGCTGCTGTACAGCTCCTCATCCGGAACGAACTCCGGCTCCGGCAGCTTCGCGGGCGCCGCGGCCTCAGCCGCGACCTCCGCCTCGGTCTCGGTCTCGACCTCCGGCTCAGCACCGGTCTCCGGCGCGGCGGCGGCCTCGCCACCCCGGCCGCGCTTCTTGGCGCGCTTGCCACCGCCGCCACCGACAACGGCCGGCTGCTCCATGTGGACGATGACGCCACGGCCGTTGCAGTGCACGCAGGTCTCGGAGAAGGACTCAAGGAGCCCCTGCCCGACCCGCTTACGGGTCATCTGGACCAGACCCAGCGAGGTGACCTCGGCGACCTGGTGCTTCGTACGGTCCCTGCCCAGGCATTCGAGCAGGCGACGCATCACCAGATCGCGGTTGGACTCCAGCACCATGTCGATGAAGTCGATGACGACGATGCCGCCCAGGTCGCGCAGCCGCAGCTGGCGCACGATCTCCTCGGCCGCCTCCAGGTTGTTCCTGGTAACGGTCTCCTCGAGGTTGCCGCCCTGGCCGGTGAACTTGCCGGTGTTGACGTCGACGACGATCATCGCCTCGGTCTTGTCGATCACCAGCGAGCCGCCGCTGGGCAGCCAGACCTTACGATCCAGGGCCTTCATCAGCTGCTCGTCGATGCGGTACGTCGCGAAGACGTCCACCTCGCTGGTCCACTTGGACAGCCGGTCCACCAGGTCGGGCGCGACGTGGTTGACGTAGCCGTGGATGGTGTCCCAGGCCTCGGTGCCGCTGACGATGACCTTGGAGAAGTCCTCGTTGAAGATGTCCCGGACCACGCGGACGGTCATGTCCGGCTCGCCATAGAGCAGGCTCGGCGAGCTGGTGGAGATCTGCTGGGACTTCTTCTGGATGTCCTCCCACTGCGCCTGGAGCCGCTCGACGTCTCGGCGCAGCTCGTCCTCGCTGGCCCCTTCGGCGGCAGTGCGCACGATCACGCCCGCGTCCTCGGGGACGATCTTCTTGAGGATGGACTTCAGCCGGGACCGCTCGGTGTCCGGGAGCTTGCGGCTGATGCCGGTCATCGAGCCCTCGGGCACGTACACCAGGTAGCGGCCGGGGAGGGAGACCTGGCTGGTCAGCCGGGCGCCCTTGTGGCCGATCGGGTCCTTGGTGACCTGGACCAAAACGGACTGTCCTGACTTGAGGGCGGACTCGATACGGCGCGGCCCGTTGGCCATGCCGAGCGCCTCGAAGTTGACCTCGCCCGCGTACAGGACGGCGTTGCGGCCCTTGCCGATGTCGATGAAGGCGGCCTCCATCGACGGCAGGACGTTCTGCACCTTGCCCAGGTAGACGTTGCCAACGTACGACGTCGACTGCTCCTTGTTGACGTAGTGCTCGACGAGGACGTTGTCCTCCAGGACGCCGATCTGGGTGCGCTCGCCGCTCTGGCGGACGACCATCACGCGCTCGACGGCCTCGCGGCGCGCCAGGAACTCCGCCTCGGTGATGATCGGCACCCTGCGGCGGCCCTGCTCGCGGCCTTCGCGGCGGCGCTGCTTCTTGGCCTCCAGACGGGTCGAGCCCTTGATGGACTGGACCTCGTCGGACGGCGCGCTCGGCTCGTCCTTCTTGCGCGGCTCGCGGACCTTGACGACCGTGCGCTCCGGGTCGCCGTCGCCCGGCTCGGCCTCGGGGCCCGAGTCACCCGCGCGACGACGGCGGCGACGGCGACGACGGCTGCTGGAGCCGGAATCCCCCCGCTCGGAACGCTCGTCCTCGGCGTCCTGCTCAGCCTGCTCGGCGGAGTCCGCGGCGTCTTCCTCGCCCCGCTCGGCGGCCGTCCGGTCGTTGGTTCCCTCGTCCGACTCGCCGGACTCGGCGTCGCTGTCGGTGGACTCGCCACGGCGACGGCGACGGCCGCCGCGACGACGACGGCGGCCCGGCCGCTCGCCCTGTCCTTCGCCGTCCTCGGTCTCGGCCCCGGCCTCGTGCTCGGCTTCGGCGGCCTCCTCCTCGGCCTCGGCGGGTTCCTGCGGCGGCGCGGTCACGGCAGCGGCCACCGGCTCGGAGGCCTGCTCACCGCGACGGCGGCGACGACGGCCGCGGCCCACGGGCTCCTCCGGCGCGACCTCCGCGGTGGCGACGTCCTCTTCCTCGTCCTCGGCCTCGACCGGCTCGGCGGCCGCGGCGGCGGCGGTCTCCGGCGTCTGGAACATGGGCTCGGTGAACACCGGCGCCTGGAACATGGCGACAGCGGGGCGCTTGGGGCGACGCCGCGACCCGGTAGCGGCCTCGGCCTGTTCCTGAGCCGCCGGCTCCTGCTCCTGCTCCGGCTCGGGGGCGCTGGTGGTCCCGACCGGCGCGGTGAAGATCTCCGCGGCCTTACGGGTCGCACGACGCCGACCCCGACGCGGACCCGCGTCGGCGGCGGGCTCTTCGGCGGGGGCCTCGGGCTGCGCGGCCTCGGGCTCGGGCTCGGCGGCGGGTGCCTTGGCCTGGGGCTCGGCCTCGGCGGGCTGGGTGGACTGCGCGGGCGCTCCCGCGGGAGCGGTCGCCTTGCGGGTGGCGCGACGCCGCGTACGGCCGCGCGGCGCGGCCTCCTCGACGGAGCCCTCGGAGGGCTCCTCGGACGCGGCACCGGCGACAGCCGACTCGTTCTCAGCGGCGGCCACGGCAGGCTCCTCGGTCTCGGACTGCACGGGTGCCCCAACGGGGGCGGTGACCTTACGGGTGGCGCGACGCCGCGTACGGCCGCGCGGCGCGGCCTCCTCGGCGGGGGTCTCGGCGGCGGGCGGCTCGGCCGCGTCGCTTTCAGCGGCGGCCACGGCGGGCTCCTCGGTCAGCGACTCGGTCTCGGGCTCGTTCCGCGCGGGCGCTCCGGCGGGGGCGCTCACCTTGCGGGTCGCACGACGGCGCGTACGCCCACGGGGCGCGGCCTCCTCAGCGGCCTCCTCGACGGAGGACTCGGGAGCGGCCTCAGCTGCGGCAGGCTCCACGGGCGCGGTCCGCGCGGGGGCGCCAGCGGGGGCGGTCGTCTTGCGGGTGGCACGACGCCGGGGCCTGCGCGGGGCGGCCTCCGGGGCGGGCTCAGCGGCGGCAGCGGGCTCGCCGCCGTCAGCCGTAGCGACACCGTCGTCAGCCGTACCGACAGACGTATCCACGTCGTCCGCGACGGCTCCCTCGGCGGGCTTGGGCGCCCCGGCGGGCGCGGCCGCACGGCGCGTCGCCCGTCGGCGAGGCCGCGGCGCGGCCTCCTCGGCGGCGGCGGGAGCCTCAGCGGCAGCCGCATCGACCGCTACTGGGTTCCCTGCGGCGGCGGAAGCGCCGGTGGTGGGTGGTATGGCCGCAGCACCGGTGTCCGCGGTGGCCCCCACGGGCGGACCCGCGGGGCGGGACGCGGCACGGCGGCGTCGGGGCGGCAGTTTGTCGCCTGGGGTGGTGCGATGATCCTCTGCTTCCCCGGTCATACCGGGGTCGTTCGGCTCGAGCATGCGGGCGGTTCTCCCGTCACGCTCCCGGGCGCCGCGCTGGTCCGGTGACGTCCGCGGCCAACCGCGCGATGCGCGGGACCGCCGTCCGGGGGCGCGGGCGCCGCACGGGAGCTCTCTGTGTCTAGTCTCGCCGGTTCCCTACGCGGTGTACGTACGGCCTGGCGAAAGTCTCCTGGGCAGTGCGCTGCCCGACCCAGGTGGCTCCCGAGTCAAAGGGCTGCGCTACGGCGACCGTCCCTACGCGGGACCTTCCGGCACCTGCGCTGCCGCGGCGGTCAGCCCGCCGTCCCCTGATCAACAGTGGGGGCGGCCGTGACTGCCTCGCGGTCGGGCGCGAGCGGGTCGGTCACCGTGCCGGTCTCTTCATCGAATGGCCCCTGCGCCAGCCTGGTCACCGCTACGGGGACCGGCGGCGCCAGGTCGGCCACAGCTCGGAGACCGGACAGGACGTCGTCGGGTCGTACGGCAGGCGTCACGTGCCGAACAACCAGCCGCAGTATCGCACAGGGCTGGTCCCCCGGCCTATCAGCCTGTGGACGGAGCGCCTCGGAGGCGTGGGCCTCAAGGCCCGCCACCGCGGCCCGCGCGTCGAAGGTCCGCATGCCGTTCTTCGCGCGTCGCTGGACCTCGACGGTCTCGGCGGCGAGGAACGCCGCGACGGCCTTCTCGGCGTCTTCCGGCGTGACACCGTCGAGCCTGAGCTCCCACACCGAGGCCTGCAGCCGGTCGGCGAGCCCCGAGACACGGGCCTCGACCGAATCGGTGACGTCCAGGCCGTCCGGCAGGGAGTCGTTGAGCAGCTCGCGCAGCTCGGCGGGGTCCCGTGGCGCGGTGAGGGCGATCTCCAGGTACTCGGCCTCGCTGCCGGTGCCGGTGGGTGCGGCGTTGGCGTACGACACCTTCGGGTGCGGGGTGAAGCCCGCGGAGTACGCCATGGGGACCTCGGCGCGGCGCAGCGCCCGCTCAAAGGCGCGCTGGAAGTCGCGGTGGCTGGTGAACCGGAGGCGGCCGCGCTTGGTGTAGCGCAGGCGGATGCGCTGCACCGCAGGTGCGGGCGGCGGGCCTTCGGGCTGTCGCTTGCCCAGTGTCTTAGTCCTTCGTGAGCTTTGTCAGTGCGGTGGTACCGCTACCTAGAGTACGTGCTTCGGCCAGGCCTGGTTCCCTGCGGGGCTTCGCCAGCCGGACCGGCTCCCGCGCTTCGCGCGCCGCCCCGAACAGCATCCGCCGGATGTCGGCCCTGGTCTCCCGCGCGCTCTCCCGGGCGGCGGTGAGCGCCTGCCGCGCGGCCCGTCCCGCGTCCTGACCGACCTGGCGCGCGACCCGGCCCGCGTCCCGCGCGGCCTGCGCGACGGGGCGCCACACGGTGTCGCGTACGGCATGCCCGACGGGCGTGAGTACGGACACGTACACCCACCGCGCCGGGTTCACGAACAGCCAGCGCAGCAGCCCGCCCAGTGCCCGCCCGACAGCCCGCGACACGTGCCCGGCGATCCGCCAGGCGTGCCCGAGCGCGTCCCCGATCTCCCGGGCCACGACCGCGACCCCCCGCCCGACGGGCACGAGCACCCGCCGCCACACGAACACCGCGGGAACCACCACGAGCACCCCGACCAGCAGCCCGATTCCGGTGCCGATCCCACTCGCCACCCACTCGACCCCCGCGCCAATCCCGCGCGCCGCCCACACGACCCCCGCGCCAATCCCGCGCGCCGCCCACACGACCCCCGCGCCAATCCCACGCGCTACCCACGCGATCCCGTGCCCCAGAGGCGTCAGCGCCCGCCGGTACAACCACACCGCGGGCACGGCCACCAGCACCCGCCCCAGCCACCCGAGCCCTGCCCCGGTCCCCCGCCCCAGCCACGCCAGCCCGTGCCCCAGAGGCGTCAGAACCCCCCGGTACAGCCACCCGGCCGGAACCACGAACAGATACCGCCCCAGCCACAGCCCAGCCGTCCCGATCCCGCGAGCCCCAGTACCGATCCCCCGCCCCAGCCACGCCAACCCGGCGCCGATCCCCCGCGCCAACCACACGAGCCCATGCCCGACCGGCGTCAGCACCTGCCCGTACAGCCACACCGCGGGAGCGACCACCAGCACCCGTCCCAGCCAGCCAAGACCACGCCCGAGCCCACGCCCGCCCGCCACCACCGGCCCGACGACCAGCGTCCACCAGCACCACTGAAGCGCCCGCCCCGTCGGCCGCAGCACCGTCCGCTGCGCGAACCGGCCGCAGACGACCAGCGCGTCCCACACCATCCGGCAGGGCACAACCAGCACCAGCACCACGATCCGCACCGGAATGCGCACGACCGTCGTCAGGCAACCTCCGCCCGCAGGCGGCTGACCAGGGCGCTTCTCAAGTTCCATAACCCACAAGACGCTTCAGCGCGGGGAAAGGATGCGCGCGGTTCTTACCCGCCGACCTGTTCAGTGGCTGGCGGTGCGGTTGAAGCTGGTGATATTGAGCTTGACGCCCTTAACGGTCTTGAGCGTCGTGGGGTACTCACCCCGGGCGGTCTGGCCGGGTTGCACGTCGGTCTCCAGTTGAGAACCGTTCGTCAGTCGAGTTCCGCTGGCGTCGACCGCCTCCCAGTCCCATGAGTAGTTGGACTTCTCGCTGCTGCTGTTCTTGAGCTCCCAAACGACCCAGATACTGGTGATACCGGCCTCTGAGCGATCGTCGAGCTGGAAGCTGGTGAGGTCCGCTCGTTCGCCCCGGGGTTCCTGCGTCGCCTCCTGCGGCGTCATGTCGGTGTTGGTCTCACCGGGCGCAGGAGTCGTGCTCTCGTCGCTATCCCCCAGCGCGATCACCAGCACAACCACGAGGATGACGATCACCGTGGCCAGGGCGCCGGCACACCCCCAGAGACAGGCACGACCCCACTGCTTCTTCTGTAGTGGCCCAGTGGGAGACGTCGGCTGCTCAGAAGAGGGACGACCACTACTCGGACTTCCCCACTGGGGCCCACCCGCAGGTGGCTCACTCCCCGGCATGTGCGCCTCCTCTTCAGCGGATACCGCCAAGCTAGGAAGCCAGAGGTCACCTCGCGCGCTGAGAGCAGCCACTCAGGCGAACGACACCGTCGCCGCAGGCGCTCTCTCCCAGGCTGTCAGCCCTCTGGGAGAGAGCGCCTGAGTCAGGCGCACAGCAGTTTCAGACAGGCCCCCGGCTACGTCGGGGCCGTTGTCGTACGTGGACGGACAACACCTGCCTTACTCCGCTCGCACCACCATGGCGAACGACGTACAGATCCGCCGAAAGCCGCGATGGTTGCTCAGGCCGGTATGGCTCATGCACTCGACGTCGACCGCCGCACTGTCCGGCGAAGGCTCCGCCTTCCACTCGCAGTGCAGGCACTCCGCTTCGAAAGTCACGTCCGTGTCCGGATGCCGCGTGATCCGGTGCGTCACGAACCGCAGGACCGCGCGCACCATCAGCGTCCCCCGTGCTTGCTCCGCAGGTGGGCACGGAGGGCCACGTTCGCATCTGAAACCTTCGAACAGTCGCCCACCGAGGTGGCGTTCACCCTGCTCACCGCGAGGCCGAGGCACTCACGACAACCCGACACCGGGTCCGGAGGTGGAGACGGAAGGGACAGGTGTACGGGCCCCGACATGGTGGTCTGCTCGCTGCTCATCTCGTACGCCTCCCGTGCGTTCTCCGATGGCACGGCATCCTTGCCCGCTGACCGGGAGCGATTCGAGGTTCAGTCGCGTACTGGACTAAAGATCAGGAACGGAACGCCGTCGCCCACTCGGCCAGCCGTTCCCGCGCGGCTTCGCCGAAGAGGGCGCGCTCGTCGTAACCAGCGAATTCATCGAGGTACATCCGGACGTCTCTCGGGTCGCGGAACACGATCACACCGGCGGTCGTCTCCACCGTGGCCAACCGTCCGTCGTACACCGTAAATGTGTTCAGCGGGCATCCAGGCAGGCGCGCCTCGATCGGGAGCACGCCAAGGCGCACGTTCGGCAGGTGGGTCAGCGAAGCCAGCCGGTCGAGCTGCACGGCCATGGCGTCCGAGGAGACGAACGGGGAGCGGGCCGCCTGCTCGGTCACGATGAAGGTGAACTTCTTCCGGCGGTCGTACAGGATCTCCTGCCGCTCCAGCTTCCTCGCCACGGCCTTGCCGTGGTCTCCGGGGATGTGAGCAAGGCTGGCCCTGATGTACTCCGGGGTCGAGAGCAGGGACGTGAGCATCGACGGCAGGAAGAACCGGAACTCCGTCGAAGACGCTTCGAGCCCAGCCAGCTCAAGCTGCTTCTTGTCCAGTCCCTTCCGCCGCATCGAGCGCGCGTCCTGCCACTCCGTCGCGGCGATGCGCGCCAGTGCGGACACCTCCGCGACCAAGGCCGGCGGAGCGTCCAAGGCCCTGAGGATGCGCTCTATGTCCACCAGGGACGGGCGCACCTTCCCGCTCTCGATCCGGCTCACCTTCGACTGCGACATGTTGCAGCGCGCGGCGAGCCGGTCCCCGGAGAGACCGGCCTGCTTCCGCAGCTTGCGCAGTGTCGCGGCGAGTTCCTGGGAGGACCGGCCGAGCTGCTCGGGCTCGAACGTCACTCGGTCACGTACTCCAAGAACGGGACCGATTCCGCGATGGCGATGCGCTGGTACGCGAGGAACGGGGCGGGGTCGCCCTCGTACAGCTCCCGCTCGATCTGCGTACCGTCGGCCTCGTACTTCATGAGGACGACCGTCGAGCGGTCGAACATCCAGAAGTCCTGGACATCGGGGAGCGGGTTCGGCCGGTCGGTGATGTCGAGGATGCGGATGTCTTCCCCTGCCGGGGCCTGGTGCTGGTAGTAGCGCTCGAACTCGAACCGCAGGTAGTCCGTGAGGGGTCGGGTGACGATGTGGACGCGGCCCACGTTGCGGGTGCGGACCATGGCCATCCACGCGCCCTCGTACGGGCCGGGGAAGCGGGCCCCCGCCTTGAAGGCGGCGAACTCTTCCGCTTCCTGCGGTACGAGGTACTGAGGCAGGGTCTCAAGGCGCCAGGCTTCGGTCCTGAACGTCCTGAACTTGTCCGCCCAGGCTTCACCATCCAAGAGCATGGACGGCCTCCCTCAGGACTTCCTCGGGGATCTCCACGAGCCCTTCCCCGGCGGGCGGGATGAAAGCGGTGGAGACATCGCCCTGGACGACGAACGAGCCGGATGCGGTGCGGTAGACGTTCGGGCAGTCACCCTGTCCGCAGTCGCCCCCCCTCGGTGTTGCCGGTGAGCCGTGTGAGTTCTTCGCGGGCCATGCTGAACCCCCTCCTACGAGCCCTCTACGGGCCGGTCGCCACGACCGTACGAGCGGGGCGGAGGTGGCGTCCATGCGGAAACGCGACTATGCGCGTTGTCGCATAAACAGGACCCCAGAAACGCCGAGAGGCGCCCGGACCGGATCGCCCGAACGCCTCTCTCTACGCCCCTACACCCACTCGAACGCCGAGACGATGCCCGGGTCCCGCCGAGGGGCGGGGAGCCTGCTCGAGCTCCTTCACGCCGAGCCCTCGCAGGGCTTCGGCGCGGTCCGCCTCGGGTGCGTCGGCAAGCGGCCAGCCATCCTCTGGATGGCATCGCCGCTGGTCACGGCTACTTGTTGACCGTGAGCGGCAGCAACTTCCTGCCCGTCGGGCCGATCTGGATCTGCGTGTCCATCTGCGGACACACGCCACAGTCGAAGCACGGCGTCCAGCGGCAGTCCTCGACCTCGGTCTCGTCCAGGGCGTCCTGCCAGTCCTCCCAGAGCCAGTCCTTGTCCAGGCCGGAGTCCAGGTGGTCCCAGGGCAGGACCTCCTCGTACGAGCGCTCGCGGGTGGTGTACCAGTCGACGTCCACGCCGAACTGCGGGAGCGTCTTCTCGGCGCACGCGATCCAGCGGTCGTAGCTGAAGTGCTCGCGCCAGCCGTCGAAGCGGCCGCCGTCCTCGTACACGGCGCGGATGACCGAGGCGACGCGGCGGTCGCCTCGGGAGAGCAGGCCCTCGATGATGCCGGGCTTGCCGTCGTGGTAGCGGAAGCCGATGGAGCGGCCGTACTTCTTGTCGCCGCGGATCTTGTCGCGGAGCTTGGCCAGGCGGGCGTCGGTCTCCTCGGAGGAGAGCTGCGGGGCCCACTGGAAGGGGGTGTGCGGCTTGGGGACGAAGCCGCCGATGGAGACCGTGCAGCGGATGTCGTTCTTGCCGGAGACCTCGCGGCCCTTCTGGATGACCTTGGTCGCCATGTCGGCGATCTGCAGGACGTCGTCGTCGGTCTCGGTGGGCAGGCCGCACATGAAGTACAGCTTCACCTGGCGCCAGCCGTTGCCGTAGGCCGTGGAGACGGTGCGGATCAGGTCCTCTTCGGACACCATCTTGTTGATGACCTTGCGCATGCGCTCGGAGCCGCCCTCGGGGGCGAAGGTCAGTCCGGAGCGGCGGCCGTTGCGGGTCAGTTCGTTGGCGAGGTCGACGTTGAAGGCGTCCACGCGGGTGGAGGGCAGCGAGAGGCCGATCTTGTCTTCCTCGTACCGGTCCGCGAGGCCCTTGGCGACGTCGGCGATCTCGGAGTGGTCGGCCGAGGAGAGGGAGAGCAGGCCCACCTCTTCGAAGCCGGTCGCCTTCAGGCCCTTGTCGACCATGTCGCCGATGCCAGTGATCGAGCGCTCGCGCACCGGGCGGGTGATCATGCCCGCCTGGCAGAAGCGGCAGCCGCGCGTACAGCCGCGGAAGATCTCCACGGACATCCGCTCGTGCACGGTCTCGGCGAGCGGGACCAGCGGCTGCTTGGGGTAGGGCCACTCGTCCAGGTCCATGACGGTGTGCTTGGAGACCCGCCACGGGACGCCGGACTTGTTGGGTACGACGCGGCCGATGCGGCCGTCCGGGAGGTACTCGACGTCGTAGAAGCCGGGGACGTACACGCCGCCGGTCTTGGCGAGGCGGAAGAGGACCTCCTCGCGGCCGCCGGGGCGGCCCTCCGACTTCCAGGCCCGGATGATCTCGGTGATCTCCAGTACGGCCTGCTCGCCGTCACCGATCACCGCGCAGTCGATGAAGTCCGCGATCGTCTCGGGGTTGAAGGCGGCGTGGCCTCCGGCGAGCACGATCGGGTCGTCCAGGCCGCGGTCCTTGGCCTCCAGCGGGATGCCCGCGAGGTCCAGGGCGGTGAGCATGTTGGTGTAGCCGAGCTCGGTGGAGAAGGAGAGCCCGAAGACGTCGAAGGCCTTGACGGGGCGGTGGCTGTCCACGGTGAACTGCGGGACCTGGTGCTCGCGCATCAGCTCTTCGAGGTCCGGCCAGACGCTGTAGGTGCGCTCGGCGAGTACGCCCTCGCGCTCGTTGAGTACCTCGTAGAGGATCATGACGCCCTGGTTGGGCAGTCCGACCTCGTACGCGTCCGGGTACATGAGCGCCCAGCGGACGTCACAGCTTTCCCACGGCTTGACGGTGGAGTTGAGCTCTCCGCCTACGTACTGGATGGGCTTCTGCACATGCGGGAGCAGAGCCTCGAGCTGAGGAAAGACGGACTCGACAGGCATCGCGAACCTTCATGAGCTGGCAGGGGTGACCCTCAAGCCTAACCTGCTTTGCGAACGTGTCAGCCCGCTCGAAGATCAGCGGCGTAGGAGGGGTGCTGGCCTGGGCTCTTGGCGGGAAGCTGGTCCTCGTACGCGGCTGCCTTGTGCTCTTCGCGGCCGTACAGGACGCCGTACGTGAAGGAGCTCTCGCCCGCCGCGTGGGCCTGGGCGGCCAGGTCACGCAGGGCGCCGCGGACCATGACGCTGTCCTGGTGCTCGCCGAGCAGGTTCTGCAGGTCCTTCATGTAGCGGACGAGTCTCTTGGCGGGCTTGCCGAGCGCGGGGGTCGCCGCCTCGGCCGCGTACCGGGTGCGCTTGGCCTTCTTGCGGGCCTCATGCATCGCGAGGTCGCGGGCTTCGGTCGCGGGTGGGGCGTCCAGGGCCTCCTGGACGTGTGCGGAGAGGCGCTTGTAGTCGCGCAGTACGGCCTTGGCGATGACGGCGGCGGGGGGCTTGGCCGCGGCGGGGCGCAGCGGGGGCGCGTCGAGCAGGGCGTCCAGGGTGTCGAGCAGCGCGAGGTACCGCTTGCTGTCGAGTACGGCGACGAGGTGGCGGCGCGAACCGGAGCGGCGGGCGGCGCTCCAGGTGCGCAGGCGGCCGCGTACCGGGCCGCTGATCAGGGTTCTGGGCAGTTCGGTCAGGCCCTGCTGGATGCGCTCGGTGAGCACCTCGCGGTCCCGGTCGACGCCGAGTTCGGCGGCCAGCCACTTGAGTTCGTCGCCGATGGGGTCCGTGACGGCCCGGTCGATGACCTTGCGGTACGAGCGGAAGGCGCTGCGCATACGACGGGTGGCGACCCGCATCTGGTGCACGGAGTCGGGGAGATCGCGGCGGGCAGCGGGGTCGAGTTCGACGAGGGCGTCGCGCTGGGTGCGGAGGTAGGCGAGGACGTGGTCTCCGGCGGTCGGGGGGCCGTCGTCCTTCGCCTTGTCCTTTGCCTCCGCCTTCGCCTTCGCCTTGCTGCCTGACTTCGTGCCGGACTCGTCCGCGGCCGCCTCGGTCCCCTCCGGTGCCGTGTCGGCCAGTGCCCTGGCCAGCTTCGACGCCCAGGCCGATGGGCGCAGACCCGCCTTGAGGAGCTTCTTCTCGACCTTGTCCAGCAGGGCCGGGTCGCCGCCGTCCGCCAGCTCCACCTCGATCTCGGTCCACTCCGATGTGCCGCCACCGTCGGTGAGCCGCTCGGCGCGCACCGCGTCCACGCTGAGCTCGGCCAGCAGGGCGCCGTCCGCGTCCACGAGATGGCGTACGTCGCGGGAGGAGATCAGCCGGACCACCGGGACCAGCTCCGCTTCCCTGACGACGGCCCGGACGAGCCCGGCGAGCGTGCGCGGCACGGTGTCGGAGAGCGGGGCCCGGATCTCGTCCCGTACGCCGGTGGCGACCGGAAGTTTCAGGTGCCAGCCCGCGTCGTCGCCGCCGGTGCGGCGGCGCAGGGTGCGGCTGGCCGCCGCGAGCCTGAGGTCGGCCGTGTCGTAGTAGGTCGCGTCGAGTTCGGCGACGCCCTCGTCGACGACGGCCGACACTCCGGCGACCTTGGTCAGGTCGGGGAGGTTGGTGCCCTCGGCCGCTGCTGAGGAACCCTCGTACTTTCGCTCGATCTCGCGCTTCGTCTCCGCCATAAATCGAATTTAGTCGCGAAGTCGTCTGCTGGGCAGACCGCCTCCGCTGACCGCCTCCGCAGACCGTCCGCACGGACCTACGCGGACAGCGGGCGTTGGATCTTTATCGACTGGAGCAGGCCGATGGCCATCCACACGGCGAACATCGCCGTACCGCCGTACGACACGAAGGGCAGCGGCAGCCCGGACACCGGCATGATGCCCAGGGCCATCCCGATGTTCTGGAAGGTCTGGAAGGCGAACCAGGCGATGATTCCGGCGGCGACGATGGTGCTGTAGAGCTCGGTGGTGGCGCGGGCGATGCGGCAGGCCCGCCAGAGCACCACGCCGAAGAGCAGGATGATCAGTCCGGCGCCGAGGAAGCCGAGTTCCTCGCCCGCGACGGTGAAGACGAAGTCGGTCTGCTGCTCGGGGACGAACTGGCCGGTGGTCTGGCTGCCCTGGAAGAGGCCGGTGCCGGTCAGGCCGCCGGAGCCGATCGCGATGCGCGCCTGGTTGGTGTTGTAGCCGACGCCCGCCGGGTCGAGAGCGGGGTTGGCGAAGGCCGCGAAGCGGTTGATCTGGTACTCGTCGAGTACGCCGAGCTGCCAGACGGCGACGGCACCCCCCGCGCCCGCGCCGAGCAGTCCGAGCACCCAGCGGTTGGAGGCTCCGGAGCCGAGCAGTACGCCGAGGATGATCACCGCGAGCACCATGACGGTGCCGAGGTCCGGCATCAGCATGATGATCACGATCGGTACCACCGCCAGGGCGAGGGCCTGGGCGACGGTGCGGTGGTCGGGGTAGGTGCGGTCGCCCGCGTCCACCCGGGCGGCGAGCAGCATCGCCATCCCCAGGATCACCGTGATCTTGACGAACTCGGACGGCTGGAGCGAGAACCCGGCGATCACCAGCCAGGAGCGGGCGCCGTTGATGGTGGCGCCCATCGGGGTGAGGACGAGCAGCATCAGGAAGACGGAGAGGCCGTAGAGCACGGGCAGGGCGGTGCGCAGCGCGCGGTGCCCGATCCAGAGCATGCCGATCATGAGGGCGACGCCGATGCCGGTGTTCATCGCGTGCCGGGTGAGGAAGAAGTACGGGTCACCCTGGTTGAGCTCGGTGCGGTTGCGGGTGGCCGAGTAGACCAGGACCGTACCGATCAGGGAGAGGGCGAGCGCGGACACCAGCAGCGGCCAGTCGAGCCTGCGGACGACGGAGTCGCGGGCCAGCAGCTTGGAGAGGCCGACCCGGTCGGGGCCGTATCCGGATACGGAGAAGCCGCTGGTCATCAGGGCTGCCTTCCGGTGACCGGGGCTCCGGCCGGGGGCAGTCCGGCCGGTGGCGCTCCGCCCGGCGCTCCGCCGAGCCCGCCGACTCCGGGCGATCCACCGACTCCAGGTGATCCGCCGAATCCGGGAGGTCCGGCCGTGAACACTTCCTCCTCGCCTGCCGGGTCGTCCACGGGGTCTTCTTCCTTCAGGGGCTCGTACGGCCTGACCTTGGGCGCGTGGATCGAGCCGTCCGAGTCGATCTTGGGCAGCTTCTTCTGGGGCTTGGGCAGCAGGGCCTTCTTGAGGCTTTGCTTGCCGTTCTCGTCGAGGCCGTACATGGCGTTGTAGATGTTGCGGACGGCCGGTCCGGATGCGCCGGAGCCGGTGCCCGCCTGGGAGATCGTCATGACGACCGTGAAGTCTTTGGTGTAGGTCGCGAGCCAGGAGGTGGTCTGCTTGCCGTAGACCTGGGCGGTGCCGGTCTTGGCGTGCATCGGGATCTTGTCGTGTGGCCAGCCGCCGAACCGCCAGGAAGCGGTGCCCTGGGTCGCCACGTCCCTCAGCGCGCCGTTCAGCTGCTTGATGGTCTTGGCCCCTATCGGCAGCTTGCCGTGCGAGGTGGGCTTGATCTCGGTGATCTTCTTGCCGTCGGGGCTGATGACGGCCTTGCCGACGGTGGGGTCGTACAGCGTGCCGCCGTTGCTGATGGCCGCGTAGGCGGTGGCCATCTGGATGGGGGTGACCAGGATGTCGCCCTGGCCGATGGCGTAGTTGACGCTGTCACCGGCCCGCAGCCGGTTGCCTTCGAGGCAGTTCTCGTACGCGATCCGCTCGGCGTAGTCGCCGCGCCGCTTGCCCTGCTTGCACCAGGCGTCCTTGTTGGCCTGCCAGTAGTCCTTCTTCCACTGGCGGTCCGGGATGCGCCCGGTGACTTCGTTCGGCAGGTCGATGCCGGTCTCCGCGCCGAGCCCGAAGTCGCGCGCGGTCTTGTAGAACCAGTCGTTGGCGCCCTTCTTCGGCTTGATGCCGCCGTCGCGCTGCCACTCCTTGTGGCCGAGCGCGTAGAAGACGGTGTTGCAGGAGACTTCCAGGGCCCGGCCGAGGCTGATCGGTCCGTACCCCTTGGACTCGAAGTTGGCGAAGCTCTGGCCGCCGAGGCTGTACGAGCTGGAGCAGTTGTAGCGGCCGTTGAACGGGTATCCGGCCCGGACGGCGGCGCTCGCGGAGACCACCTTGAAGATGGACCCGGGTGCGGCCTGGCCCTGGATGGCGCGGTTGAGCAGCGGGTTGTTGGACTTCTCGCCGGTGAGCTTGGCGTAGTCCTTGCCGGAGATCCCGCCGACCCAGGCGTTGGGGTCGTAGTCCGGGGCGGAGGCCATGGCCACCACCCGGCCGGTCTTGGACTCCATGACGACCACGGCGCCCGAGTCCGCCTCGTACTTACGACCGGTGATCTTGTCGGTCTGGGTACGAGCGAGCTTCATCGCCTGGTTGAGCTCGTACTCGGCGACGCGCTGGACGTGGGCGTCGATGCTGGTCACGACGTTGGAGCCGGGCCGGGCTGGGTCGCTCTGGGTCTGGTCCATGACGCGGCCCAGCTTGTCGACCTCGTAGGCGGTCACGCCTGCCTTGCCGCGCAGCTGCTTGTCGTAGGTGCGCTCGAGTCCGGAGCGGCCGACCTGGTCGGAGCGCAGATAGGGGGACTCGCTGTCCTTGGCGGCCTGGATCTCGTCGTCGGTGACGGGCGAGAGGTAGCCGAGCACCTGGGCGGTGTTGGCCTTGCCGGGTGCGGTGTAGCGGCGTACGGCGGTGGGCTCGGCGGTGATGCCGGGGAAGTCCTCGGCGCGTTCGCGGATCTGCAGGGCCTGCTTGGGGGTGGCCTCGTCGGTGATCGGGATGGGCTGGTACGGGGAGCCGTTCCAGCAGGGCTGCGGTGTTTCGGCGTTGCAGAGGCGGACCTTGTCGGCGACGTCCTTGGGCTTCATACCGAGGACCTCGGCGAGCCGGGTGAGCACAGCGTCGCCGTCGTCCCGCATCTTCATCAGGTCAGTTCGGGACGCGGAGACGACGAGGCGGGTTTCGTTGTCGGCGAGCGGGACGCCACGGGCGTCCAGGATGGAGCCGCGCACGGCGGGGGTGACGACGCGTTGGACGTGGTTGCCGCTGGCCTCGCTGGCGTACTCGTCGCCGTTGCGGATCTGTAGGTACCAGAGGCGGCCGCCGAGAGTGAGGAGCAGCGACAGAACCAGGATCTGGATCATGATGAGCCGGATCTGGACGCGGGGGGTCCTGCCGGTCTCGGGAATATTGGTCACGTCTGCCCCCTGGTCAGTCGGTCGCGGCGGCGTGGTTCGTCGGCCGGATCGTCGTCGTCACAGCCGCTTGACCCCCTTGATGCGTCCGGCGCGTGCCGCCTTGGTTTTGGCCATCTTGGTGCGCAGCCCGCCGCGCTGGCCGCCGATGCTCAGTCCGGTGCCGCCGGAGAGCCAGCCGGAGGAGACGTCGCTGGCCTGGCCGCTGCCGCCGGTCTCGCCGAGCGGGTCGTTGTCGGCCCGTCTGGCCAGCGCCATCACGCCGGGGACGACGAACGGCGCGAGCAGCAGGTCGTAGAGGGCGGCGGTGAACAGCAGGTTGCCGAGGCCCACATGGTGGGCGGCGGTGTCGCCGACGAGGGTGCCGACACCGGCGTAGAGGAGCGTCGCGCCGACCGCCGCGCCGACGACGACGATTAGTGGCCCGGTGGCGGAGCGGACCTGGCCCTTCTCGGGCTTGACCAGTCCGGCGAGGTAGCCGATGACGCAGAGCACCAGGGCGTAGCGGCCCGCGGCGTGCTCGGCGGGCGGCGCGAGGTCGGCGAGCAGTCCGGCGCCGAAGCCGATCAGGGCGCCGCTGACATGGCCGTAGACCAGGGCGAGGCCAAGGACGGTGAGCAGCAGCAGGTCGGGGACGGCGCCCGGCAGGTGCAGTCGGGCGAGGATGGTGACCTGGACGACCAGCGCGACGGTCACCAGGGTGGTGGCCAGGAGCATCCGGTTGAAACGCATCTGCTGCTACTCCTGCTCGTATCCGTCGGCGGGCCCGTCTGCGGGGGCGTCTTCCGACGGAGTGACCGTGACGGTCACGGTCGGGGTCGGCTTCGGCTTGGGCGGCTCCGGGAGGACCTTGTCGCGGGGGTCCTTGCGGGGCGCTTCGACGACGACTCCGACGATGTCCAGCTGGGAGAAGGCGACGTAGGGCTTCACGTAGACGGTGCGGGTGAGGTCGCCGCCTGAGGGGTCGACGCGGACGATCTCGCCGAGCGGGACGCCGGGGACGAACGGCTTGTCGGCCTGCGAGCCGAAGGTGACCATCCGGTCGCCCGCCTTGACCTTGGCCTTGCCGTTGAGCATCTGTACGGCGAGGGCGCGGTCGCCGCGTCCGGTGGCGAAGCCGAGTTCGTCGTTGCCTTCCATCCGGGTGCCGACGGTGAAGCCGGGGTCGCTGGCGAGCAGGACCGTGGCGGTGGACGGGCCGACCGTGGTGACCCTGCCGACCAGGCCGTCGCCGTTCAGGACGGTCATGTCGCGGGTGATGCCGTCGCGTGCCCCGGCGTCGATGGTGACGGTCCAGGAGAAGCCCTGGCTCGCCCCTATGGCGATGACCTCGGCGCCCTTGATCGCGTACTGGCCCGCGCCCGCCTTCTTGAGCATGTTGTCGAGCTGGCGGACCCGGCTGCGGTTGCGGTCGTCGCTGCCCAGTTTGGCCTTGAGCGCCGCGTTCTCGCGTTCGAGTTCGCTGATGCGGCTGTGCCGGTCGTCGGAGTCACGTACCGCCGCTATGGCGTTGCCGACCGGGTCGACGGCTCCGGCCACGCCGTTCTGTACGGGTCCGAAGACCGTCGCGGCGGCTTTGCGGGCACCCTCGACCGGAGACTCCTCACCGCCTCTGATGTCCACCGTGATCAGTGCGAACGCGATGGCGATCAGCAGCACCAGGAGCAGCCGACTCTCTCGTGTGTCCCTCACAGTGCGGCGGCCGTGCCTTCCTCATCGGAATGGGTGGGTAATGCCCTCTATATCACCCGGGGTTGCCTGGCGATGTCGGCAGCAACGATCCGCCGTACGGAAAGGCGGGCCCGTACGGCGGATGCGTGATCTTACTGTGCCGCGTCACCGTCGCGGCGACGCGTCCAGCACCTGCTGGAGCGCCTCGAACTCCTCGACGCACTTGCCGGAACCGAGGGCCACGGAGTCCAGCGGGTCCTCGGCGATGTGGATCGGCATGCCGGTCTCGCGGCGCAGCCGCTCGTCCAGTCCGCGCAGCAGGGCGCCGCCGCCGGTGAGCACGATGCCGCGGTCCATGACGTCGCCGGAGAGTTCGGGCGGGCACTTGTCGAGGGTCGTCTTGACCGCGTCCACGATCGCGTTGACCGGCTCCTCGATGGCCTTGCGGACCTCGGCCGCGGAGATCACGACCGTCTTGGGCAGTCCGCTGACGAGGTCGCGGCCGCGGATCTCGGTGTGCTCGTCCTTGTCCATGTCGTACGCGGAACCGATGGTGATCTTGATTTGTTCGGCGGTGCGCTCGCCGAGGAGCAGCGAGTACTCCTTCTTGATGTGCTGGATGATCGCGTTGTCCAGTTCGTCGCCCGCGACGCGGATGGACTGCGCGGTGACGATGCCGCCGAGCGAGATCACGGCGACCTCGGTGGTGCCGCCGCCGATGTCCACCACCATGTTGCCGGTGGCCTCGTGGACCGGCAGCCCGGAGCCGATGGCCGCGGCCATGGGCTCCTCGATGATGTGCACCTGGCGGGCACCGGCCTGGGTGGAGGCCTCGATGACGGCGCGGCGTTCGACTCCGGTGATCCCGGAGGGTACGCAGACGACGACGCGCGGCCGGGCGAGGTACCGGCGCTTGTGGATCTTGAGGATGAAGTAGCGGAGCATCCGCTCGGTGATCTCGAAGTCGGCGATGACGCCGTCCTTCAGCGGGCGGACCGCGACGATGTTGCCCGGCGTACGGCCGATCATCTTCTTCGCCTCGGCGCCGACCGCGAGGATGCCGCCCGTGTTGGTGTTGATGGCCACCACGGACGGTTCGTTGAGTACGATTCCCCGGCCTCTGACGTACACCAGCGTGTTGGCGGTCCCAAGGTCGACAGCCATGTCACGGCCGATGAACGACATAGTGGTTCCCATCAGGTGCTCTGGCCTTCCCAAGTGGAGCGTCGATGGCTGGTTGGGGGGCAAGTTGGGTGTAGGGGTGAAGGGTCCCCATCGTAGTCGCGCCCTGGTGAACGCGACCTGAAGGGTCTTCGCCATTGTCAGCAGATGAATCGCCGTCCCGCTAATGGAGACGTGCCGATGGAAGGATGCGTTCCCCCAATCGGCTTGCCTATGTCTAAAGGGCGGCCACCGAGTGGGCGACCGCCCGGGCCCGTGGACCCGCCGCACTGACAGGCCGTCAGAAAGAAGCCGGCAAGACGTCAGCGAGAGGTCAGCGGGAAGGCCAGCGAGAGGTTCAGAAGGAGCCGGGGAAGAAGATCTTCAGCTCGCGCTCGGCGGACTCCTCGGAGTCCGAGGCGTGGATCAGGTTCTCCCGGACAATCGTGCCGTAGTCACCGCGGATGGAGCCGGGCGCTGCGGCGATCGGGTCGGTCGGTCCGGTCAGCGTCCGTACGCCCTCGACGACCCGCTCCCCCTCGACAACCATCGCGACGACCGGGCCGGACAGCATGAACTCGACCAGCGGCTCGTAGAACGGGCGGCCGACGTGCTCGGCGTAGTGCGTCTCCAGGGTGGCCCGGTCCAGGGTGCGCAGCTCCAGCGCGGTGATGCGCCAGTCCGCCTTCCGCTCGATGCGACTGACGATCTCGCCGACCAGTGCGCGACGGACCGCGTCCGGCTTGAGGAGGACGAGAGTGCGCTGAGTCATGGTGTGCGGCTCCTTGCAGGCCAAAGGGTGTGCGGTTGCCCTGAGGCTACCGGGTGCCCCGCGGCAGGCGGCACCCGGTACCGAGGCCCGTACCGCCTACGCCTGAGCCTGTTCCCCCTCCTGCGCCGCGAAGCGTGCCTTCGCCTCGTCGATCCTGCGGCCGAAATGCACCGAAGCCCACCACAGGCCCGCGAAGCAGGCCCCGAGGAAGAACATCGTCGGGATGACGAAGCCGCTGGCGATCAGGGCGATCTGCAAAGCCCAACCCAGCTGGACCCCTCCGGGGCGGGTGATCATTCCGCACAGCAGCAGGCACAGCGCCATCGCCGTACCGGACACCGCCCAGACCGTGGAGGTGGCCAGATCCGGGTCCTTGATGGCGACCAGCGCCGCGAAACCGATGACGAACAGCTCGCCGATCAGCGTGGAAGCACAGAGCGTACGCATCGTTTCGTTACCCCTTCCCCAGGAGCAGCCGGGCCTCGCCGACCGTGATCACGGACCCGGTGACCAGGACCCCGCCACCGGCGTACTCGCCCTCTTCCTCGGCGAGCGTGATCGCCGCCTCCAGCGCGTCGTCCAGCCGCGGCTCGACCTGCACCCGGTCGTCGCCGAACACCTCGACAGCGATCGCGGCCAGTTCGTCCGCGTTCACCGCGCGGTGGCTGGTGTTCTGCGTGATGACGATCTCCGCGAAGATCGGCTCGAAGGCCTCGAGCAGCCCACGGACGTCCTTGCCGTCGCTCGCCCCGACCACGCCGACCAGGCGGCTGAAGTCGAAGACCTCGCTGATCGCCGCGGCCGTGGCGCGCGCCCCGGCCGGGTTGTGCGCGGCGTCCAGCAGGACGGTCGGGGACTTGCGGACGATCTCCAGGCGGCCTGGCGAGACCACCGTGGCGAACGCCGAGCGAATCACCTCGACGTCCAGCGGCTCGACGCGCTGCGCCCCGACGCCGAAGAACGCCTCGACCGCGGCGAGCGCCACCGCGGCGTTGTGCGCCTGGTGGGCGCCGTGCAGCGGCAGGAAGATCTCCTCGTACTCCCCGCCGACCCCGCGCAGGGTCAGCAGCTGGCCGCCGACCGCGATCTGACGGGACACCACGCCGAACTCCATGCCCTCGCGGGCGACCGTGGCGTTGACCTCGACGGCCTTCTTGAGCAGCACCTGCGCGGCGTCCACCGGCTGCTGGGCCATGATCACCGTGGCGTCCTGCTTGATGATCCCGGCCTTCTCGACGGCGATCTCGGCGGGGGTGTTCCCCAGCCGGTCCGTGTGGTCCAGGTCGATCGGGGTGACCACGGCGACATCCGCGTCAATGACGTTGGTGGCGTCCCAGCGGCCGCCCATGCCGACCTCGACGACCGCGACGTCCACCGGGGCGTCCGCGAACGCGGCGTACGCCATGCCGGTGAGCACCTCGAAGAACGACAGCCGGTACTCCTGCTGGGCGTCGACCATCTCGACGTACGCCTTGATGTCGTCGTACGTCTCGACGAAGCGCTCGGCGCTGATCGGCACGCCGTCCAGGCTGATCCGCTCGGTGACCGACTGGACATGCGGCGAGGTGTACCGCCCGGTGCGCAGCTCGAAGGCGCCGAGCAGCGCCTCGATCATGCGGGCCGTGGACGTCTTGCCGTTGGTGCCCGTGAGGTGGATCGAGGGGTACGCCCGCTGCGGGTCGCCCAGCACGTCCATCAGGGCCTGGATACGGGTGACCGAGGGCTCCAGCTTGGTCTCACCCCACCGGGTGGCCAGCTCGGCCTCGACCGCGCGCAGCGCCCGGTCCACCTCGGGGTCATCGGGGCGGGCCGGGATGCCATCGCCCTGCGGCGGTCCCGCCTGGGTGCGCAGCGTACGGCTGCCGGCCTCGATCACCGCCAGGTCAGGGTCGCGCTGGGTCTCGGCCTCGACCAGGTCGTCGAACGCGTCGCCGTCACCGCCGGCACCGCCCTCGGCGAAGGGGTCGGGCTCACTGCTGTCGTGCGGGGGGAGCTCACTCACGTACGCCAGTCTACGGAGAAGGTCGGACAGGACGCTCGACCCGCCCCGTCCGGCCGTGCCGGGTGACTGACCCGTTCCGGCGACCGCCGCCCCGCGCACGGCGCGGCCTCATCAGGTAAACCGCATATAAGGGTGCAATAGGTGCATGTGGTATGCCCAGAGCTCCAGCCGCCGTACGCGGCAGATGATGGTCGATGGCGCGGTCCTGTCGTGGGCCGCACTGTGGGCCGTGGTCGCGGTCACCGCGTACCGGCTCGCTCAGCTTCTAGGCCAGCCCGCACCGGGCGGCACCGAGGGCGGCACCGAGGGGAGCCGCTTCAGCGCGGAACTGGCGGAGGCGGGAGTGACCGCCGCCAGGGTGCCGCTGGTCGGCGGCACGCTGGACGCGGCGCTGCGTGCGGTCGGGGGTGCCGGGGACCGGCTGGTGAGCGCGGGCGGTGGCGGGCCGCACCTGGTGGATGTGCTCGCCGCCACCGGAGCGCTCGCGCTCCTCGTCCTCCCGGTCGGCCTGGTGCTCACCGTGTGGCTGCCGCGACGGCTGCGCTGGAGCCGTCAGGCGGTCGCGGCGCGTGAGCTGGCCACCTCGGACGACGGCAGGGAGCTGCTCGCCCTACGGGCCCTGATGCGCCCTCTGGACGAGGTGGCCCGTACCGCCACCGCCCTCCCGGACGCGACCCCGGGGAGCCTCGCGGAGGGCTGGCGCGAGGGCGACCCCGACACGCTGGACGTGCTGGCGGAGGCGGAGCTGAGACGGCTTGGCCTGCGTCCGGCCTGGCCTTCCCCCGCCCCGCCCCTTCCCGTGCCCGTCACGGGCAGCAAGCCCCCAGAACCCAAGCCCCCAGAACCCCGATCGCCGGACCGGCTCGCGGTGAGCCCGTCCGGCGATTGAGGCGATTGAGGCGATGGACACGCGCGCCCGGGCCTACTCGGGCGGAAGCGCGGCCAGTTGCCCCTCGATACGGGCGATGTCCGCCTGAGCCTTGCTGAGGCGGGTGCGGATCTTCTCCACGACGTGGTCGGGGGCCTTGCCGAGGAACGCGTCGTTGCCCAGCTTGGCGGTCGCCGCCGCGACCTCCTTCTCGGCCGCCGCGAGGTCCTTGGCCAGCCGCTTGCGCTCGGCGGGGACGTCGATGGTGCCCGACAGGTCGAGCGCGACCGTGGCCCCCGCGACGGGCAGCGTCGCGGTCGGGCTGAAGGCGTCGCCCTCCGGCGTCAGACGCAGCAGCTGCCGGATGGCCGCCTCGTGCGCGGCCAGCGCCGTACCGTCCAGGGACAGCCGTGCCGGGACCTTCTGGCCCGGCTGGAGCCCCTGGTCGGCGCGGAAGCGGCGGACCTCGGTGATGACCTGCTGGAGGGTCTCGATCTCCTGCTCGGCGCCGGTGTCGCGGAAGCCACTGTCGGTCGGCCAGTCGGCGACGACGAGGGACTCGCGTCCGGTGAGCGTGGTCCACAGCGTCTCGGTGACGAACGGGACCACCGGGTGGAGCAGCTTGAGCGTGACGTCCAGGACCTCACCCAGGACGCGCTGGGACGCCTTGGCCGGTGCGCCGCCGGCCATGAACGTCGTCTTGGACAGCTCGACGTACCAGTCGAAGACCTCGTCCCACGCGAAGTGGTAGAGCGCCTCGCTCAACTTCGAGAACTGGTAGTCCTCGTAGAAGGCGTCGACCTCCGTGACGACCTGGTTGAGCCGCGACAGAATCCACCGGTCGGTCGCCGACAACTGCTCGGCGGGCGGCAGTTCGCCCTCCACCGTGGCGCCGTTCATCAGCGCGAAGCGCGTCGCGTTCCAGATCTTGTTGGCGAAGTTACGGGACGCCTGGACCCAGTCCTCGCCGATCGGGACGTCGGTGCCCGGGTTGGCGCCGCGCGCGAGGGTGAAGCGCAGGGCGTCCGAGCCGTAGCTGTCCATCCAGTCCAGCGGGTCGACGACGTTCCCGAAGGACTTCGACATCTTCTTGCCGTTCTCGTCCCGGACCAGTCCGGTCAGCGCGACGGTGTGGAACGGGGCCACGCCGTCCATCGCGTACAGGCCGAACATCATCATCCGGGCGACCCAGAAGAAGATGATGTCGTGCCCGGTGACCAGCACGTCGGTGCCGTAGAACTTCTCCAGGTCCGGAGTCTGCTCGGGCCAGCCCAGCGTCGAGAACGGCCACAGGCCGGAGGAGAACCAGGTGTCCAGGACGTCCGCGTCCTGGGTCCAGCCCTCGCCCGTCGGGGCCTCGTCGTCGGGACCGACGCAGACGACCTCGCCGTCGGGGCCGTACCAGACCGGGATGCGGTGGCCCCACCACAGCTGGCGTGAGATGCACCAGTCGTTGAGGTTGTCGACCCAGTCGAAGTACCGCTTCTCCAGCTCCTTGGGGTGGATCTGGACCCGGCCGTCGCGGACGGCGTCGCCCGCCTCCTTGGCGAGCGTCTCGACCTTGACCCACCACTGGAGCGACAGGCGTGGCTCGACGGTCGTCTTGCAGCGCGAGCAGTGCCCGACGGAGTGGGTGTACGGGCGCTTCTCGGCGACGACGCGGCCCTGCCCGCGCAGCGCGGCGACGATCGCGGAGCGGGCCTCGTAGCGGTCGAGACCCTGGAAGGGGCCGTGCGCGGTGATGACCGCGCGCTCGTCCATGATCGTCAGAGATTCGAGGCCGTGCCGCTGGCCGATCGCGAAGTCGTTCGGGTCGTGGGCGGGGGTGACCTTGACGGCGCCGGTGCCGAACTCGGGGTCGACGTGGGTGTCGGCGACGACCGGGATGGTCCGGTCGGTCAGCGGCAGCTTGATCCGCTTGCCGATCAGGTGCGCGTAGCGCTCGTCGTCGGGGTGGACGGCGACGGCCGTGTCGCCGAGCATCGTCTCGACCCGGGTGGTCGCGACGACCACGGTCTCGTCACCCTCGCCGTACTTGAGCGAGACCAGCTCACCGTCGTCGTCCTGGTAGTCGACCTCGATGTCCGAGATCGCGGTCAGGCAGCGCGGGCACCAGTTGATGATGCGCTCGGCGCGGTAGATCAGCTCGTCGTCGTACAGCTTCTTGAAGATCGTCTGGACGGCGCGGGACAGGCCCTCGTCCATGGTGAAGCGCTCACGCGACCAGTCGACGCCGTCGCCGAGGCGTCGCATCTGGCCGAGGATCTTGCCGCCGTACTCCTCCTTCCACTGCCAGACGCGGTCGACGAACTCCTCGCGGCCCAGGTCGTAGCGGGACTTGCCCTCTTCGGCGAGCTGCTGCTCGACCTTGTTCTGGGTGGCGATGCCCGCGTGGTCCATGCCGGGCAGCCAGAGCGCCTCGAAGCCCTGCATGCGCTTACGGCGAGTGAGCGCGTCCATCAGGGTGTGCTGGAAGGCGTGGCCCAGGTGCAGCGAGCCGGTGACGTTCGGCGGCGGGATGACGATGGTGTACGGCGGCTTGTCGCTCTTCGCGTCGGCGGTGAAGTAACCGCGCTCTACCCAGCGCTCGTACAGCGGCCCCTCTACCTCGGCCGGAGCGAAGGTCTTCGGCAGCTCGGGGGTGGGGGCGGGGGCTGTCTGATGCTGAGTGTTCTCGGTCACGGGCACAGTTTAGGGCTGTCACCGTCGTGTACCGAAACCAGATTCTCCGGTAACGGAGTGGCCCCCGCCACCCCACTCGGTCGGCGCGTCCGCGAGGATGTTCGGAACGCATAAGCATCTTGAGGGGACACAGAGATGAGCCACAACCAGCCGGGCCCGTACGGCGGCCAGCCTCAGCAGCCCGGACCGTACGGTCAGCCGGGGGCCCACGGCCAGCAGCCGCAGGCGCCCCAGCCCGGCTACGGCTATCCGCAGCAGCAGCCCCAGCCGGGCTACGGCTACCCGCAGCAGGCCCCGCAGGGCGGCGTGCCGCAGCAGGACCCGTACGGGCAGCAGCAGGGCGGCTACAGCCAGCCTCAGCAGCCCGGCCCCGCGTACGGCCAGCAGGCACCCTACGGCCAGCAGCCTTACGGCCAGCAGGCACCGTACGGCCAGGCGCCGCCGCCCCCGCCGGCCGGTGGCGGCAGCGGCAAGAAGACCGGGCTGATCATCGGCGCCGTCGTGGCGCTCGCCGCGATCGGCGGCGGAGTCTGGTACTTCATGAGCGGCAGCGAGGGGAACGGCGCCGTGGCCGACGACACCAAGGGATACAAGGTGATCGTCCCGGACAAGATCGGCGAGTTCGAGAAGCAGACCGGCAACGCCGACAAGCCCGTCGGCAGCGAGGAGAAGGCGGAAGCCGAGGCCGTGGGGATCACGAACCCCCGCGAGGCCGAGGGCACGTACGCGAAGGACAAGGTCGCCAAGCCCACCAACGCCGCGGACGCCCTGAAGGGCACGCAGCTGAACTTCAACGGGCTCTGGGGCGACGTCTCCGACCCGGAGAAGGCGCTCGACAGCTACTTCTCGAAGGAGCGGCTGGAGGAGAAGCAGAAGAAGAGCTCCGGCGGCATGAAGGTGGAGCTGGTCGGCGACCTCAAGGAGGTCAAGCCCAGCGGCTTCGAGGGCGCCCTGATGAAGTGCCAGGACGTCAAGATGACGAACACCAGCGGGAATTCCAAGCCTGGCATGCCGGAGACGATCGAGACGCCGATCTGCGCCTGGGCCGACTACAGCACCGTCGGCTCGGTACAGGGCGTCAAGATGGCGAGCATCCTCAGCGGCTCGACGGGATACACCCAGTCGGAACTCGCGGACCTGACCGCCGAGGTCTACAAGGCGGTGCGCGAGAAGGCATAGCGACCGCGTAGACAACGTGGACAACGCGTAGGGGCGCCACCCGGCCGGGTGGCGCCCCTACGCGTTGCTTACCAAGTGCCGCTACGCGCTCTTCTCGTGGCGGCCGTCGTTCTTGCCGACGATCCTCGGCACCAGCGTCGGGTTCACGTTGGAGCGGACGACGTCCGCCGTGATGACGACGCGGGCCACGTCCTTGCGGGACGGGACCTCGTACATCACCGCCTGCAGGACCTCTTCCATGATGGCGCGCAGGCCGCGCGCGCCGGTCTGGCGGAGGATGGCCTGGTCCGCGATGGCCTCCAGCGCCTCGCGCTCGAAGTCCAGCTCCACGCCGTCGAGTTCGAACAGGCGCTGGTACTGCTTCACCAGCGCGTTGCGCGGCTCGACCAGGATCTGGAGCAGGGCCTCACGGTCGAGGTTGTGGACCGAGGTGATGACCGGGAGGCGGCCGATGAACTCGGGGATCATCCCGAACTTCACCAGGTCCTCCGGCATGACGTCCTCGAACTGGTCCTTCTCCTCCCGCTCCCGCTTGGAGTGGATCGTGGCGCCGAAGCCGATGCCCTTGGCACCGGCGCGGCCTTCGATGATCTTCTCCAGGCCCGCGAAGGCGCCGCCCACGATGAACAGGACGTTCGTCGTGTCGATCTGGATGAACTCCTGGTGCGGGTGCTTGCGGCCGCCCTGGGGCGGTACGGAGGCGGTGGTGCCCTCCAGGATCTTCAGCAGGGCCTGCTGCACGCCCTCGCCGGAGACGTCGCGCGTGATCGACGGGTTTTCGCTCTTACGGGCGACCTTGTCGATCTCGTCGATGTAGATAATGCCCGTCTCGGCCTTCTTGACGTCGTAGTCCGCCGCCTGAATCAGCTTGAGCAGGATGTTCTCGACGTCCTCGCCGACGTAGCCCGCTTCGGTGAGCGCCGTGGCGTCGGCGATGGCGAACGGGACGTTCAGCATCCGGGCCAGGGTCTGGGCCAGGAGGGTCTTGCCGGAGCCCGTGGGGCCCAGCAGGAGGATGTTGGACTTCGCCAACTCGATGGCGTCGTCGCGTCCCTGGGCGCCGCCGTTCTCGCCGGCCTGGACGCGCTTGTAGTGGTTGTACACCGCGACCGAGAGGGCCTTCTTCGCGGGCTCCTGCCCGACGACGTACCCCTCAAGGAACTCGTAGATCTCACGAGGCTTGGGGAGTTCCTCCCACTTCACCTCGCTGTTCTCGGCGAGTTCCTCCTCGATGATCTCGTTGCAGAGGTCGATGCACTCGTCGCAGATGTACACACCGGGGCCTGCGATGAGCTTTTTGACCTGCTTCTGACTCTTCCCGCAGAACGAGCACTTGAGCAGATCGCCGCCGTCACCGATGCGTGCCACGAGGTGCTTCCCCAATCGCCTGGGAGTCGCCAAGTTCGGCGGCTCCTGGTGCCTCTATCCGACGGTACCTTGCCGGGCCCTCCGTTCGGGCCCCCCTTGGCCCGGTTCACTTTGACACGCACCATCAGGTGAACCTGTCGTGAACCGTGCCAAGGGGAGGCAGGTGCCGCTGTGCCGCGTCAGGCGACGGCTCAGACGACCGCGCCGTTGTTCATCTTCCGGGTCGAGATGATCTGATCGATCAGCCCGTACTCCAGCGCGTCCTCGGCGGTGAGGATCTTGTCGCGCTCGATGTCGTCACGGATCTTCTCGATCGGCGTCTTGGAGTGCTTGGCCAGCATCTCCTCCAGCTGCGAACGCATCCGAAGGATTTCGTTCGCCGCGATCTCCAGGTCGGAGACCTGGCCACGGCCGGTCTCGCTGTACGGCTGGTGGATCAGCACGCGGGCGTTCGGCAGCGCCATGCGCTTGCCCGGCGTGCCAGCGGCCAGCAGCACCGCGGCGGCCGACGCGGCCTGGCCCATGCAGACCGTCTGCACGTCGGGCTTCACGAACTGCATCGTGTCGTAGATGGCCGTGAGCGCCGTGAAGGAGCCGCCGGGGCTGTTGATGTAGATCGAGATGTCGCGGTCCGGGTCCATCGACTCCAGGCACAGCAGCTGCGCCATCACGTCGTTGGCGGACGCGTCGTCGATCTGCACGCCGAGGAAGATCACCCGCTCTTCGAAGAGCTTCGCGTACGGGTCGTACTCGCGCACGCCCTGCGAGGTGCGCTCGACGAAGCGCGGGATGACGTAGCGCGACTCGGCGCGCGGGCCGGTGTACTCGGCCTGAGCGCGCTCGAAGAGGCCGCTGCCGGGAAAGTCGTTCACTGTGGGTCTCCTGAAGGGGGCTGGGGGTCGGCTCGGGGCGCTGGGGGCTCAGGCCCCGGTGCCGCCGCCGCCCGGTACGCCTGCGGCCGTGGGCATGACCTCGTCGATCAGGCCGTACTCCTTGGCCTCCAGCGGGTCGAACCAGCGGTCGCGGTCCGAGTCGCGGGTGACCTGCTCGACGGTCTGCCCGGTGTGGAAGGCGGTCAGCTCCGCCATCTTCTTCTTGGTCAGCAGCAGCCGCTCCGCGTGGATCTTGATGTCCGACGCCGAACCGGCGAGGCCGGCGGAGGGCTGGTGGATCAGGATCTCGGAGTTCGGGAGCGCGAAGCGCTTGCCCGGCGTGCCCGCGCTCAGCAGGAACTGGCCCATCGAGGCGGCCATACCCATGGCGATCGTCACGACGTCGTTCTTGATGTACTGCATCGTGTCGTAGATCGCCATGCCAGCGGTGATCGAGCCGCCAGGGCTGTTGATGTAGAGGTAGATGTCCTTGTCCGGCTCCGCGGCCAGGAGCAGCAGCTGCGCGGTGATCTTGTTGGCGATGTCATCGTCGACCTGCTGGCCGAGGAAGATGATCCGCTCGCCGAGCAGTCGGTTGTAGACCTGGTCGCCGAGGCCACCACCGATGGAAGGCTCGCCGGCGGCGGAGGGCATCAGATTCGTCACGTATCCACCTGCTCGTCTTGCGACGGTGTTGGGCCGTCTCACGTCTTCGGTCGGGGCCTGGACTCCCCGCGTCGCGCCGCCTCAGGCGGCTTCGGGGACTCCCCTGCCCTCGTAGTTATGGACCCTAACGCGCAGGCAGGCGGGAGCCATCCCGCACAGGGAACTGTTCGCTGTGAGCGCAGGGTCACCGAGGCAGATCTCAGGGCTGTCGGCCGGGCCTGATGGCGGTACTTCGCGGGTGCCGGGTACGGCGCGGTGTGCCGGGTACGGCGAGGGCCCCGGGGCGCGTAGTGCGTCCCGGGGCCCTCGTACGTGATCAGGCCCTAGGCGAGATCGGGGGTCGGTCGGAGGCTCAGGCCTCCTTCTTCTCCTCGGCCTTGTCGCCAGCCTTGTCGTCGGCCTGCTCGGCGGCGGCCTCGGCCTCGACCTCGTCGTCCGAAAGGTCGACGAGCTCGCCGTTGGTGTCCTTGACCGTGGCGGCCTCCACGACGACCGCGAGGGCCTTGCCGCGGGCGACCTCGCCGACGAGCATCGGCACCTGGCCGCCCTCGACGACAGCCTGGGCGAACTGGTCGGGGCTCATGCCGGAGGACTGGGCACGCCGCATGAGGTGCTCGGTGAGCTCCTCCTGGTTGACGTTCAGCTTCTCCTTGTTGACGAGCTCGTCCAGGACGAACTGCGTCTTGATGCCCTTGACCGCCTGCTCGCTGGTCTCGGCGTCGAACTCCTCGACCGTCTTGCCCTGGATCTTGAGGTAGCCCTCGAGGTCCATGCCCATCTGGGCGAGCTGGTGGTTCTCCAGGTTGTGCTTGCGGGTGTTGACCTCGTCCTCGAGAAGCTTCTCGGGGACGGGGACCTCGACCAGCTCGAGAAGCTTCTCGAGCACCCGCTCCTGGGCCTGGGTGGCCTGGTCGTACTGCTTCATGTTCTCGAGGCGCTTGCGGCTGTCAGCCTTGAGCTCGTCCAGGGTGTCGAACTCGCTGGCCAGCTGCGCGAAGTCATCATCCAGCTCGGGCAGCTCGCGGGCGGCGATCTGGGTGACCTTGACGGTCACCTCGGCCTCCTTGCCCTCGGCGCTGCCGCCCTTGAGCTCGGAGGTGAAGGTGGTCTCAGCCCCGGCCTCCAGGCCGGTCACGGCCTCGTCGATGCCCTCGAGGAGTTCACCGGAGCCGATGGTGTACGAGACACCCTCGGCGACACCGTCGGGCAGGACCTCGCCGTCGACCTTGGCCTGCAGGTCGATGGTGAGGACGTCGCCCTCGGCGGCGGCACGCTCGACCGGGCTGGTGGAGGCGAAGCGCTCACGGAGCTGCTCCACCGACTTCTCGACGTCCTCGTCGGTGACCTCTACGGCGTCGACCTCGACCTCAATGCCGGAGTAGTCCGGGATCTCGATCGTCGGGCGGATGTCGACCTCGGCGGTGAAGGCCAGCAGCTCGCCGTCCTTCAGCTCGGTGATGTCGACGTCGGGCTGACCGAGTACGTTCAGCTCACCTTCGTTGACCGCCTCGGTGTAGAACTTCGGGAGGGCGTCGTTGACGGCCTCCTCCAGCACCGCACCGCGGCCGAACCGCTGGTCGATGACGCGGGCCGGGATCTTGCCCTTACGGAAGCCCTTCACCGTGACCTGCTGGTTGATCTTCTTGTACGCCGCGTCGAGGCTGTCCTTGAGCTCCTCGAAGGGCACCTCGACAGTGAGCCGAACCCGAGTCGGGTTCAGGGTCTCCACGGCGCTCTTCACGGTTCGGTCTCCTTGTGGCTGACTGCTTTGGGTTCTGCTGAGCCAGAGAGCTGCAGCGGATTAGCGTCGCCCGGAAGACACTGGGATCAGAACGGATCAGAACAGAGACACACGGGCGCGCAGCTTGCATAGTAACCGCAGCAGGTACGCGCCCCAAAAAACGATCCAGCGATCTTGCTTGCCGGAGCCCGAGCTGGTCGAGCTGGTGGTCGGGGTGGCGGGATTTGAACCCACGGCCTTCCGCTCCCAAAGCGGACGCGCTACCAAGCTGCGCCACACCCCGTCGGTGCGACACGTAGGGTACATGCCCGCAGGCGATGCGGCCTCCGCATTGACGGGGGTGTGCGCCGCGGGGCGTTGACCCGCTACGATGCTCTCCGTGCCGCGGTCCACGTACCGGTCTTCAGCCAGTCGTGACCTGCGGTCCGCATATGCGGGTGTAGCTCAATGGTAGAGCCCCAGTCTTCCAAACTGGCTACGCGGGTTCGATTCCCGTCACCCGCTCCACACGACTCAGGGCCAGGTCAGAGGACATTTCCTCGCCTGGCCCTGATCGCGTTCTGGAGGCCGGGATCAGCTTTATTCCTCAGAGGTGCGGGGGGCGTGGCCGCACAGTTCGCGGAACTTGTCCTTCTCGGCCTCGGTGTAGTGCTCCGCGCCGTAGGTCTCGCCCGCGCAGTAGTTGAGCTCGAACCGCTCGCTGTCCTCGCGGGCGGACAAAGCCATGCTGACCTGCGCCCACGCTATGACGACCAGCGCGAGCAGAGTCGTCAGATAGAGGAAGGCGGCCGCCTTGCCCTTGATGACGGGAACGGTGATCGTGTCCGCTTTGGGCGCGGGCTGGTGCGGAGCGGCCAGGTAAGCGGGTGGGGCAGGCGGGGCGATGGGCTGCTGAGGGTCCGGGGTGATCTGACCGTAGACGGGAGGCCGGTCGTTGGTGGTCACGTTGTGTCCTCAAGTGCGGGTGCTACCGGTGGTGTTACCGGCACGTCGACAAAAACGCCAATCTACTACGCCCGTTCCTCACCGATTCCGGTCTCGGATCTCCCGGTCGTACACGGCCTGCGGCCGCAGGCCTCCGGCCCCGGTCCCGGTCCCGTCAGCGGCTGGTCAGAAGGTGATCTCGTTGATGGTGTCCGCTATCGAGTTGAGGAAGCGGTTGACCGAGGGCGCCATGTCGGTCGAGGCCAGGAAGAAGCCGAAGAGGATCGCGACGATCGCGGGCCCCGTCTTGATCGACCCCCCACGGATCAGCACCACCAGGATGATCCCCAACATCAGCACCACTGACAGTGAAATGGCCACACTGATCACACCTTAGGTCGGTCCGCTCTCCCGGCCCGGAGGTGCACGGCCCCCGCACGCCCCCGCCCACACCATCGTGCCACCAACTCGCCCGCCGTATGCGGCACCTGACACATCACCTGACCACCGCACACGCCGGGTGCCGCCGATACGGGAGGGACCGGCGGGGGGCGAGGGGCCAGGGGTACTCGTACGGGACCTCCGTACGCACGCTTGTGCGGAGCTTTGCGCAGAAATTCGAATTTCTTCGATTGTGCTGATGATATTGAACCGCCCCGCCCGTTTCGCCACACACACATCGTGTTCGTCATGCATTCGAATTGTTGGTGCGCACACAGTCGGGCCCGCACTCGGGTCCGCAGCCGGGACATATCACCGGAGTCCCCCGCAGGCGCTATGCCCGTATCAACCGGCACGAGAGCGCAGAAAACGGTCACCCTGCTGGTTCCGCTCACGGGAACAGATCGCTATGTCGACGTCACCTGAGCCGCAATGTGAGGGCCGCATAAACAGACCCTGTGAGGCCGTTTTACGAATTCCCATTCGCGGGGCTAGGGTGCCTCAGATGTTCCACGCCGCCACTACCACCGCAGTGAAGAACACCGAGCGGCCGCGGATCGCCTCCCCCAGTTCCCGGGGCGATGTCCGGGGCGCCGAACCCGTCAAGCAGCGGGACGCGTACTTCGACAACGTCAAGTATCTGGCCATCGTGCTGGTGGGCATGGGCCACGGCTGGCAGCCCCTGACGGCCGACAGCCGTGCCGCCGAAGCGCTCTACATGACCGTGTACGCGTTCCACATGCCGGCCTTCATCCTGATCTCCGGCTACTTCTCCCGCAGTTTCGACATGCGGCCGGACCGGCTCAAGCGGCTGGTGACCGGAGTGCTGGTCCCCTATGTGGTGTTCGAGGTCGCGTACAGCCTCTTCAAGCGATGGGCTGACGACGCTCCGGGCCAGCCGATCAGCCTGCTCGACCCCTGGTATCTGACCTGGTTCCTGGCCGCGCTCTTCATCTGGCGGCTGACCACCCCGCTGTGGCAACTGGTGCGCTGGCCGGTGCCGCTGTCACTCGCCATCGCCGTACTGGCCTCCCTGTCACCCAGCATCGGCAACGACCTCGACCTGCAACGGGTGCTGCAGTTCCTGCCGTTCTTTGTCGTCGGCCTGTTCCTGAAGCCCGAGCACTTCCAGTTGGTACGCCGCCGTGAGGTGCGGCGGCTGTCCGTACCGGTCTTCGCGTGCGCGGTGGCGTTCGCGTACTGGGCCGCGCCGCGGATGAACGTCGAGTGGTTCTACCACCGGGACAGCGCCCAGGAGCTGGCCGCTCCGTGGTGGAGCGGCGTGCTGATGACCCTCGGTTTCTTCGTCTGCTCCATGGTGCTGGTCGCCTGCTTCCTGGCCTGGGTACCCCGGCGGCACATGTGGTTCACGGTGCTGGGGGCGGGCACGCTGTACGGCTATCTGCTGCACGGCTTCCTCGCCAAGGGCTCCCGCTTCTGGGACTGGTACGACCTGGAGTGGCTGCACACGCCGCTGGGTGCGATCTTCGTCACGGCCGTGTCGGGGGTGGTGGTGACCCTGCTGTGTACGGCGCCGGTCCGGCGGCTGTTCGGGTTCGCGGTGGAGCCGCGGCTGGACTGGGCGTTCAAGCGCCGTTGAGGTGCCGGACCAGCCGCTCGAAGTCCGCCCAGCCGGACAGGTCGGACGGGTCGCCGGGCAGCGGGTAGTACAGCCCGTGCCGGGCGGCCGGTCCGAGCTGGGCGGGGGCGGCGGCCAGTGGCGTACGACGGGCCCGGTCGCCCGGCAGGGCGCGTACCTCGTCCACACCGAGCGCGAAACCGGCCGGAACCGCGGGCGGCTCGAAACGCGGCGGCACGGACAGGTCGCGGCGGGCCTTGCGGATCTGGGCCAGCAGCGAGCGCAGGTCATGGCGGGTGGCCAGGGCCTCGGCGGCTTTCGGGAGGGCGGCGAGCGGGGGTTCCTCGCCCGGTCCGTATCCGAAGGTGACCGTGACCTCCTCCTCCACGCCCGCGTCGGTGCGGCTGACCCGCAGCGTGGCGAGGCCGGGTCTGGCCGGGTCGCCGACCACCACCAGCCAGGTCGGCTCGGGCGCCCGGTCGCGGGCCAGGTCGGTCAGCTGCCGTAGGGACCACGGGGTGTTCGCGGGTTCGGCGGTGCCCCAGCCAGCCGGGGGCCCACCGGTGAGCTCACGCCAGACGGCCTCCAGGGCGCCGCCGAGCACCAGGCGTTCGTCGGCGGGGTGCACCGTACGGAACGAGAGGGTGAGCTGCCGCTCGCCTGTGTCGCGGATGTCCTCCTGGAAGGACTCGGCCACCGGAGTGCCGCCGTCCGCCTCTCCGTCCGCCTCGCCGACCGCCGCACCGCGGGGCACCGGCTGGAACATGCCGTCCTGCCAGCTCAGTACGGCCCCGGAGAGACCGTCGTAGTATCCGCGTCGGGCGTCCCGTACCACCCAGCGCGAAGGCCAGCCGCCGAGCGCGTCACGTACGGCCTGGGTGAGCCGGGCGCCTGGCGGGCTGACGATCTGCAGGCCGATCCCGGCGGCGGCCGTGGCGCTGAGCGCGTCGGAGAGCCAGGCCGTCATCGCGACGACGGGACGGTCCTGGATGACGACGGCCGCGCGTTCGGTGAGTACGTCGACGGCGGGCTGCGCGGCGGCCGGAGCGGTCACCGCGCTCACCCCGGAGGAGGCCACCACGTCCAGCCCGCCCGCGGCCTCGGGCGGCCAGACACCGCCACCGAGCAGCGCGACGACGCGGGCCGCGAAGGCCCCTGCCAACTGCTCGGCCTCGCCGACCCCGGTGCTGGCGCGGGCCTCGGTCCACCAGAAGGGCACGGGGGGCATGGCGGGCGCATCAGGTGCGTGGGGCGCGGCGGCGCCCAGCAGCCGCTCCGCCTCGCCCTCGACCTGGACGAACAGGGGCGCCTCGATGGAGACCAGCGGCCGCCCCCGCTCGTCGCAGAGCTGGACCACGGCTCCGTCGCCCGCGGCCCGTACCAGCTTGTCGGGGCCACCGGCGAGCAGACCCGCGAGCACGCTCCACGGGTCGGGCATGGTCGGGGTGAGGACGGTGACGTCCTTGGTCATGGCAGGTCAGTCCTTGCTCGGCACAGCTCGGTTCTTGGTCATCGCAGGTCAGTCCTTGCTCGCGTGGACCGTCTGGATCAGTCGGTTCGGTTCGCCACGCCGGACGAACACCCCCCGTCCGGTGGGCTGCTGGGACGCGTACACGCCGGGGAACAGCTGGCCCTCGCCGCGGTCGCCGGTCATCACCAGGGCCGACGCGCCCGATTCGCGCAGGCCCTGCACCACCGGCTCGTACAGCCCGCGCGACGCCCCCGCGACGCGGCGGGTGAGCACGAAGTGCAGGCCGATGTCGACCGCGGAGGGGATGTACGGCAGGAACGGCGCGAGCGGCTGCTGGCCCGCGGTCGTCAGGACGTCGTAGTCGTCGACGAGGATCACGATGCGCGGCCCGGAGCCCCAGCTGCCCGGCTCCAGCTGCTCACCGTCGGCGGCGTCGTCCGGCATCCGCTTCTCCAGCTCGGTGGCGATACCGGCCGAAAGAGCGGCGCACAGCTTGGCGTTGTGGGCGTAGCCGCCTCGGTACTCCTCGGGGATCGCGCCGCGCAGCCCACGGCGCGGGTCCATCACACCGAAGACCAGATCGTCCTCGCCGTAGCGCTCGATCAGCCCGTCGGCTATCACCCGCAGCAGGTTGGTCTTGCCGCACTCGCTGTCCCCCATGATCAGCAGGTGCTGGTCATGGGCGAAGAGGTCGAGGTGCACGGGGGCCAGGGCGCTCTGGTCCAGGGCGATCGGTACGCGGCGTGGTTCGGCCGCGGGGCCCGGCAGCAGGTGCGGCTCCAGCAGGTGCGGCAGCACCCGTACGGGCTGGGCGACTTCGCCGGTCCAGGTGGCGCGGACGGTACGGACGGTGCGCTCCAGGACCGTGCCGAGGTCGGACGCGTCGGCGATGGCGTCCGTACGGGGCAGGGCGACCTGGGCGAAGAGCTTGCCGTCGGTGAGGGCGCGGCCGCGCTCGTCGGGGGCCAGGGTCTCGGCCAGCTTGCGGTCGACGCTGGACTCGGTCGCGTCGTTCAGGCGCAGCTCGACGCGGGTGCCGAAGGTGGACTGGGTGGCGATCCGTACGTCGTTCCAGCGGAGCATCGAGGCCACGACGTGGACGCCGTAGCCGCCGCCGCGCTTGAGGAGGTCGACGACCGCGTCGTCCAGCTCCTCGAAGTCGTCGCGCAGCGCGCCGAATCCGTCGATCAGCAGCACGATCTCGGTGGAGGCGAGCTCGTCGATCCGGCCCGCCGCGCGCAGATCGCGCAGCTGGTCGACGGAGTCGATGCCGTGCTCGCGGAACAGCTCCTCGCGCGCGGCCAGCATGGTGCGTATCTCCTCGACCGTGCGCGCGGCGCGCTCCCGGTTGGCGCGGCCCGCGACGCCGCCGACGTGCGGCAGTCCGGTGAGTGCCTGGAGTCCGCCGCCGACCAGGTCCAGGCCGTAGACGCCGACCTCGCGTGGGGTGTGGGTGAGGGCGAGGGACAGCGCGAGGGTGCGCAGGAAGGTGGTCTTGCCGGACTGCGGGCCGCCGATGATCGCGGCGTGGCCGCCCGCCGTGGTGAGGTCGAGGTACCAGCGGCCCTGCCACTGCTTGGCCGGGTCGTCCAGCAGCCCGACGGGCACGCGCAGCGGGCCGCCGCGCCCGGCGAGCTGCATGCCGCGGGCCCCTCCGACGTCCAGTGGGCCCGCGACCTTGTCGAGGGTGATCGCGTCGGGCAGCGGCGGCAGCCAGATGCGGCGTACCGGGTCGGCGGCGTCGGTCAGTTGGTCCACCATGACGCCGAGTTCGGTGGGGCCGGTCTCCCGGCGGCGTACCGTCTGTTCGCCCCCGTGCGCGGAACTCTCGGGCTCGGTGAGGGTGTTGAAGGCGTCGTACGGGAGCGCGAGTGGTCCGGTGTCCTCGGTCTCGCGCGTGACCGGGCCACGGTAGGCGCCCGAGACGTAGCTCGCCTTGAAGCGTTCGTACGCCGAGGTGTCGACCTTGAGGTAGCCGAAGCCGGGCAGCGGCGGCAGGTGGAAGGCGTCCGTGGTGTCCAGGACCGTACGTGACTCGTCGGCGGAGAACGTGCGCAGGCCGAGCCGGTACGAGAGATAGGTGTCCAGGCCCTTGAGCTTGCCGCCCTCGATGCGCTGGCTGGACAGCAGCAGGTGGACGCCGATGGACCGGCCGATCCGTCCGATGGAGAGGAAGAGGTCGATGAAGTCCGGTTTGGCGGTGAGGAGTTCGCCGAACTCGTCGATGACGACGAAGAGGTGTGGGAGCGGGTCGAGGTCGGGGCGCTCGCTCGCGCGCAGGGCCGCGTAGTCGCCGATGTCGGCGACGTTGCCCGCGTCCTTGAGTACCTGCTGGCGGCGCTTGACCTCTCCGGCGAGGCTCGCGTGGACCCGTTCCACCAGGCCCGCCTGGTTCTCCAGGTTGGTGATGACGCCCGCGACGTGCGGCAGTCCGGCGAACGGCGCGAAGGTGGCGCCGCCCTTGTAGTCGACCAGGACCAGGGCGAGGTCATCGGGCGGGTGCGTGGCGACCAGGGCGAGTACGAGCGTACGCAGCAGCTCGGACTTTCCGGAGCCGGTAGCGCCGACGCACAGGCCGTGCGGGCCCATGCCCAGTTCGGACGACTCCTTGAGGTCGAGCAGCACGGGCTCGTGGGAGTCGCTGATGCCGATCGGGACACGCAGGAAGGCGCGTTCACCGCGCGGGGCCCACAGCCGTTTGAGATCCAGGTCTGACGCGTCGTCGATGCCGAGGAGTTCGGCGAAGTCGACGGGTCCGGACAGCGGCGCGTCGACCAGCGACTCGGCGGAGAGCCTGAGCGGGGCGAGCATCCGGGCGATGCCGTCGGCGCCGGGGACGGTGACCTCGTCGACCGTGCCGTGGGCGGTGACGGGCTGGTCGGGATCGCGCAGGTCCTCGATGCGGACCTGGTCCCCGTCGACGGTGATACGGACGGACACCTGGCCGGGCTCCTGGACGCGCTCGGCGAGCAGGTGGAGCACGGTGACGCCCATCTCGCGCAGGCCGACCGCGTCGTCGGGGCGCGGGAGTTCGGCGGCGTCGTCGCCGTGGCCGTCGCTGACGACCAGCAGCCGCGAGGTCATCGCCAGGGCGTCCCGGCCGGACAGGCCACGGCGTACCTCGGCGGCGTAGGAGGCGCGGCGGCGCAGCTCGGGTCCGATACGGCGGGCGAGTTGGGCCGGGGACGGGGCGATGCGGCGGGCGGCGACCGGGCCGTCGAGCTGCTCTGGGTCGAGGAGATGGGGCAGCCACTTGGCCCATTCCCAGTCGGCCAGGTGCTCGCCGGGTACGGCGACGGCCATCGCCACGTCGTCCGGCGCGTGGGTGGCAGCGGCCTGGACGAGGAGCGCGCGCACCAGGCGCAGCGCGTCCTCGCGCGGCCCGACGACGCTGACGTCGCCGACGCGGTCGAGCGGGACGGTGAGCGGGAGTTCGGTGCCGTCGCGGAAGCGGGCGCGCAGTGCCGAGGCCTCGTTGAGCATGAAGCGGTCGGGCGGCGTGAGGACCGTCGAACTCTGCTCGCCGATCCTGATGTCCCGTACCGGCATCTCACCGGTGCCGACGCGGACCCGGAGGAAGTCGCCGTCCGTGCGGCGCCGCTCCCACAGGCGAGCCGGGTCGCGGACGATGTCGTACAGCGCGTCCGGTGGCGGGTTGAGGACCCGCGCCCGGTCGCGGCGCTCACGCTCCTCGTCGGTCAGCTCCTCGCGCAGGTCCTCCAGGTACTCCAGATAGGCCTCGCGCTGGGTGCGGCGGGTGCGCTGGGCCTTGCCGCGCTGGGAGAAGACCAGGGCGAGGGAGCCGATGACGGTGACGATGAGGATCAGCGCGCCGATCGCGGCGAACTGGCTATTGCGCAGCACCGTCATCATGACGACGGAGGACATCACTCCGGCGACGGGCAGCAGCGACGTCGCGATGTTGCCCGCCTTGCCCTCGGGGAGGTTGGGCGGTGCCTCGATGGTGCGGGGCTCGGGGGTGGCCGCGGGGCGGGTGGTCCTGGCCGGGCGGTGGATCAGTCGCGTACTCATGTCGATGTCGCTGTCACTGTCGCTGTCACTGTCGCTGTCGGGTCTCGGTCGCTCAGCGTCGTCGCTGGGAGAGTTGGAGTGCCTCGGCGGCGATGCGGGTGGCCGCTGTGCGGGTGGAGTGCGCCAAGCGGTCCGTGCTGATCGCGCCACCGGCGGCCAGATGCCGGTCGTACGGGAGGAGTTGGACGCTCGCGCCGGTGTCGCGTAGCTGCCCGGCGGCCTTGTCCAGGTCGACGCCGCCGTGCGGCACGGACTGGGTGAGCACGACGACCGTTCCGGCGACGATGTGCGGGGGCAGTCCGGTCATCCACTCCAGTACGGAATGGGTGCTGGCCACGCCCTCCAGGGTGGCGGGCGCGACCAGGACGCGGGCCTGGGAGGCGGACAGGGCGGTACGGGCCACTTCGGCGGGCAGGGTCTCGCAGTCCACGACGGTGATCCCGAAGTAGCGACGCAGCGACACCATGACCTTTTCGTACGCCTTTGTGTCGAGCATCGCGCCGACACGGCCCTGGCTACCGGGCAGCAGCCAGGCGTTGTCGGGGAGTTGGACCAGGTAGCCGGTGATGTCGAGCAGGGACATCTGCGGCTCGACGATGGCGGCGACGTCGGCGGTCGTCCAGCGCAGGGCGTCGGCGCCGAGCCTGAGCGGCAGCGTGCCGAGCGCGGGGTCGGCCTCGACGAGCAGGACCGGGTCGTGCCGGTAGTGCGCGTAGGTGGTGCCGAGCAGGGCGGCGACGGTGGACTTGCCCGCGCCGCCTCTGATGGAGGTGACGGCGATCTGCCGCCCGGTCGTGACGGGCTGCTGGAGCGCTTCGGCGACGCTCGACGCTTCGGCGACCTCGCGGGCGGCGGACGAGGAAACGGTTCGCCGCAGGGCTCGCAGGGTTCGGGTGACGAGCGGCTCGCCGTGGCGGGGCTTGCGGGCGGTGGCGGTGAGGGCGGGGGGCAGGGTGGGGCGGGAGTTGGGGGTGGGGTGGGGAGTGGCGGGGGCGATCGGGGCGGGTGGGCCGGCCTCGATTGCGGGGGCGCGGGTACGGGGTGCCTCTGCGGTCGTCTGCGCGGGTGCGGGGGCGGGCAGTGCCGTGGGTGTCACGGGTATCGCGCCCTGCGCCGTCGCCCCCGTCAGGTCGCGCAGGACGTCACCCTGCCAGTTGTCGCCGTTCGGCATGTCCCGTCCTACTCCCTGCTTCGAAGGGCCCAAGCGGCCCAGGGGCCAAGGCTTCTAGGGGCGCGCTCAAAACGTGTCGAGCAGCTGCCCGTACACGCCGAAGACGCCGACGGCGAGCGGGAAGAGCCCCACCACACCGATGGACTCGACCAGGTCGGCGATCCGCCGCAGCCTGACCCGAAGATGTTCGGGCGGCTGGACCGCCAGTACGAGCAGCGGCAGTACGGCCGCCGCGCACAGTACGGCGAGCGGCCCGACCCCGTCGTCGTACCGCATCCAGAGCATGACCAGCCGCACCACCAGCACTGCGGCGGCGGCGAACAGCGCCACCACCTCGGCGACCAGCGGGAACGCTCGCGCCCTGGACAGCAGCACCACCGCTGTGAGCACCGCGAGCGGCACCGTCCAGCTGGTCGGCTCCGCGAGCGTGAGCAGCCACCCCGCCGCCGCCGCGGAGCAGGCCGTGACGAGGGTGGCGAGGGCCAGCCCGCGGTGGGTCGCGGCCAGCGCGTTGCCCACCTGGTGGCGGCTGACCGAACTGCCCGCCGAGCGCCGGTCGTCGATGCCGGTGAGCCCGGAGGCCATCAGCGCGAGCCGCGGCAGCGTCCCGAGGAGCACGACGGACACCACGGCCATCGCGGCCCCGAGCCGGGCCGGGTCGGACTGCGCGGCGGCGGCCACCTCCCAGACGCCGGTCATCGCGGCGACCGCCACGGCACCGACGAGCCCGCCCCGGCCCAGCGGCGTGAAGAACCCGAGCAGCAGCAACGTAAGGAAAAGGGCCGCCGCGACGGCGGCGAGGCGTGCCGCGCCCGACCAGTCGTACGCGTCCGCACCCGTCCAGGCGGCGAGCAGGCCGAGCACCCCGGAAGTGAGCACCAGCGCGGCGGCAAGCCCTCGGTTGCCTCCGCCGACCTTGGCGACCAGCGCGCCGACAGCGGCGACGACGAGCGTGACCGCGAGCAGGCCTCCCGCGACCGATGCGAGCGCGAACTCGCCACGGGCGAGCAGTGCCGCGATCACCGCGAAGACGACCGTCGTCACCGCCGCGCACACCCGGCGCGCGGCGGACCGCCAGCGCCAGGCCCGCAGGTCGAGGTCGTCGGCGACCTCGTCGGTGACGTCGTGCACGACGGGGGCCGGGGGCGCGGCGTGGGCGCGTACGAGGCGGAGTACCGCGCCGTCCGCGACCTCGGCGGAGGCGAGTGTGCTGTCGTGCGGAAGTACGGAGCCGTCCGTCGTGATCAGTTGCCGGGTCATGGGGCGGGACGCCGCCCGGTCGTCGAGCAGTTGCAGGATGTCCGGGAGCAACTGCCCGATCGGCGCGTCCGACGGCAGCACGATGTCCGCCCGCCGCCGCTCGCCGACGAGGGTCACCCGGCTCAGTTGCGCACGGGAATTCGTTACTGTGCTCACCACTTGCGGGAACCTATCATCGCGAGACTGAGACGCCCTTTGGCCCGATTCACCTGATATGCCAGCTACTTGACCTGCTGTTGCTGCTGTTGGCGCTCCTGCTGCTCAGCCTTCTGCTGGGCCAGCATGTCCTGGACGAACGACCAGCCGACGCACCCCGCGCACAGCACGGCCGCGATGGCGATCCCGGCGAACACCTTCCCGAGCCGCTCGTCCGCGCTGCGCCGGGCCCGCTGCGCTCCGAAGAGCAGCGCGTCGCGCAGTCTGCGTCGGCGTACCGACACGGACTCCAGGAGCTGGCTGTCGTAATCCCGCGCCACGTACGTGCCCCCTACTCCCCATCCGCGCCGTCCTCGCCGCCCTCGCCCGGCAGCCCGAGGTACTGTCGCATGGCCGCGTACTTCCGCTTGAGCCGCATCCTGGTCGGCTCGTCGTCGAGCGCGGCGAGCCGCGCCGGGTCGGCGTTGTGCGCGAGGTCGGCCTCCTTGACGAGCAGGGCCCCCGGTGTCGCGAGAATGCGCCGCGCATACGCCTGCGGTTCCTCCCCGCTCTGCTTGGTCAACGCCCGTACGACGTCCTTGGTCCGCTGAGACAGCGCGGCCCCTTCGAGCCACTCCTCGCTCAACGCGCCGTCCTCCACAGCGTCGTGCAGCCAGGCGGCGGCGATCTGCTCCGCCGTCCCGCCCCGTGCGCGTACGCCGTCGGCCACGGCCGCCAGGTGCTCGGCGTAGGCGCGACCGGCCTTGTCGGTCTGCCCGGCGTGCGCGGCACGTGCGATGGCCTCGACCTCGGCCAGGGTCAGCTGTACCACGATGTCCTCTCAGTTCACCCCGCGTAATCACCTAGGCTTCATTGCGTAGGGTACTCATGTGCGGCATGCGAACAGTGTGACTGACTAGGTGCCGCCGCAGGACTGAGACATGGGGGTGGGTTGCCGTATGAAGTTCGACATGGGTGCGACGGTGTTGGCGAGTCTGCAGTCGCAGTCGCAGGGGTCGAGTACGGATCTGGGGTTGCTGATCCGGCAGTTGATCCGGGCGGCGGAGCCGTTGGAGGGCCGCTTCAACGGAGCGGGCAAGGTCGCCTTCGACCAGTTCAAGAACAACTCGGATGAAATCACAGCGGCGTTGAACGGTTCGCTGGCAGCACTGCTGGGCGGCCAGTCAGGGATGGACGCGGCGTTCGGCTCGGGCCAGCAGGAGTCGGCGGACAACGCGCGCTCCAGCATGGCCGCCGCGAACTTCGACGCCGCCCGCTTCGGCGGCCGCTGACCCAAGGAGATTCATCGTTATGGCGAACGCAGGCGCAGACCGCAACAGTTACGACACCAACGCGTCCTCGGACGCGCAGCTGAACATCCAAGCCGTGATCGGCCAGTTGGAACGGGTGATCGCGGACCGGGACCGGCAGGTGAAGGCGGCGATGGCCGACTTCCAGGCGGACGGGGTCTCCGAGGAGTACCACGGCAAGGAACTCCGCTGGAACCGCGCCTCCAACGAGGTCCGCTCCATCATCCGACTGCTGAAGTCGACGCTGGAGAAGAACGACGGCACCGCGCAGCAGACCATGTCGCGGGCCAAGGCCGCAGTCGACGGCATCGGCTGAGCAGCCGCCAGAGGGCGCGGGGAAACGTTTCGGCGAAGAGGCGAATAGGGGTACGCGGGGCATGACGGGGTGGGACATCAAGCAGCAGGGTGTTCTGGGGGTACTGAAGACCACGGCTGAGGCCGCCGGGCGGCTGGAGAAGGCGGGCTCGGCGATGGTGACGCAACTGGCCGACGCCGCGGTGTCGGCGGGCACGGTCGTGCAGGGCAGCGAGTACCAGCCGGTGCAGGGGCCCATGCCCGTGGGAACCCCCCGGGAGGGGGCGCCGCTTGGGCCGGTGGCCGCCGCGCTGAACGAGTACGTGCAAAAGCGCCAGAAGACGATGACGTTCATGGCAGAGCGGACCGCGAACAGCGTGAGCGGCACGGTCAAGGCCATGAACGCCTACAACGAGGGCGGCCAGGAGATGGCCAAGAAGGCCCAGAAGGCCCAGAGCGACGCCCTGCTCACGCCCGAGACCGACAAACTCGGTCCCCAGCAACCGCCGACGGGCCGCCGATGAGCGGCAAGGACGCCGTCGACCCAGCAGAGATACCCAGGTTCACCGGGAACCTGGCCCAACTGGAGCAGAACATCAAGCAGTTGGCCGGGTCCGCGACCGCGATGCGGGACGCCGGGACCGGCGTGGACAAGACCTTCGGCGGACTGTCGGCCTACTACCAGGCGCCCGAGGCGGAGCAGTTGTTCGCCGCCACCGCCCCTGTGGCGGCCACCGGCGAGGACTTCCACGACGAACTCCAGACGATCTCCAAGGCACTGGCCACCTATGCGAGCGAGATCCGCCCGCTGATCGCGAAACTCGAGGAGCTACGCCGACAGGCGGCCGCCTTCCGTGCCAGCATCGCGGACGACGCCCACTGGAAGGACGACGGCGGCAAGACCGACGAGAACAACCGACGGCTCAACGAGGTAACCGCCACCTGGAACGCCTTCACGGCCGCCGAGCGGGCCTGCCACTCCAAGATCGTCACCCTGGTCGGCGGAACCCCGCTGACGGTGAACGACGGGTCCGAGCGGGAGGGCATGTACGGCTTCCGCGCCGAGGACCTCGCCGGGGCCAAGGGCCTCCCCTGGGGCGACCCGGTGCAGGAGTCCATCCGAGGCTGGGAGATCCACCGCTACATCAAACGTGCGGTGTGGGACGGCTTCATCATGGACGGCGTCGTGGGCACCTTCAAGGGCCTGGGCACCCTGGTCGGCACGGACGGCTGGGACGCGGCCGGGGAGGCCTGGAAGGGCCTGGGCAAGCTGGGCACGGGCCTCGCGATCACCCTCACCCCGGGCCTCGGCGCCGCCTACCTGACCGCCCCCGACGACAAACTCCCCTCCTGGCTCCGCGAGTCGCGTACGGCGATGAAGGAGACCGGCAAGGCGATGGTCGCCTGGGACCAGTGGGGCACCAACCCGGCCCGGGCCGCAGGCGCGACGACCTTCAACGTCCTGACCACGGTCTTCACGGGCGGCGTGGGAACCGGCGCGAGCGCCGCCGGAAAGGCCTCCATGGCAGCCAAGGCGCTCTCGGCGGCGAACAAGGCGAGCCGGATCGTCGACCCCACGACGTACATCATCAAGGGCGCGAGCGCCGGCATGGTCAAGATCAGTGACGTGATGGCAAGCCTGAAGGGAGTCACCAACGGCACCTACGTAGAACTCGCCAACACGTCCTACAGGATCGCCGAGAACTCCGCCAGGGCCGAGAAACTCCCGGAGGGTGTGACCCCGGAAAACTCCGTCCGCATGGAAACCCCCGAGGGCAAGGTCGTCTACTACAACGTCGAAACCCGCAAAATCCACCACACCGACGGCACTATCAGCAGCGCCGTCATCCCGCACGAGCCCTCCGCCGCAACTCGAGCCGCGGCCCCCGACCGGCAGTTGGTCGGGGCACAAGTCGGCGGCGACGCGGCAGGCGTGGCACGAGGTGGCGACGGACTGCCCGGGCGCCTTACCAACAACGTGCGCGGCGGCGCCTTGGACGACAACCTGCCGGGAGGCCGCGGCCCTACCGCAAGCCACGGCCTTTCGGGCGGCAGCGCGCCGGACACGCTGCCCGGCCGTGCGAATGGTCCGGGCGGCGGAGGTCTTGGCCGGACCGGTGACGACGCCGGTCGGACAAGCGGCAACCTCCCCGGTGCCAGCACCGATGACCTGACACGGGGGCCGTCCGCGAACCAGGAACCGCCTGTCGGCCCACGTGGGGACAGCGACGGTACGGTCGGTCCACATAGCGACAGCCCGGGTGACTACGGAGATGGCGCGAACAGCGGAAGCCACGGCGGCCCAACGGGCGCCAACGGCGGTACGGGGAGCGCGGACGGCCATGCGCCAGGTCAGCACGGTGGGACAGTGCGCCCGCCCGACAACGGCAGCGTCCGTAGCTACATGAAATCGGAGGAGTGGGCAGAGGAAGCCTACGATGCGATCCGAACTACGGACGATGCCACGGCAATGGCAGAGCATCTAGGTGACGTGCCGCGAATCGATGGGGGAAGGGGATTTTCGCGAGCAGAGATCGAAGAGATCAAGCACCATGTATTCAATGCGGAGCATCCACTTGCGACCGTCGATGGCGGAATTGTCCACGCACGCTATGATCCGAACCCCGACATGGCAGAGGCATGGATTCGCTTGAGGTCCGGAAGGCATACCGAGTCTGATCTGCTTCTACTGGAGCACGAGCTCGCCGAACACCGCTACTACCAAGCTCACCCCGGTTCCACCTACGCAGAAGCGCATGCGGCGGCAACAGAAGTCGCCGACTGGAGTAGCGTCAGGACACCTCCCGCAAGGGAAAACTATGCCTGGGAGTAAAGATGGCACTGTACGCCAAGATTGAGAAACTACAGGAAGACGAGCAGCAAGTTCGCTACAAGTACACGGATATCAAGGGCCGCGAGCGGACGATGCTGCTGAATAAGGAGACTGAAACAACTTCATCCGAAGACGGCGACGAGGACATGCTGTACCGTGCCGTCGCCAGGAAGGTCGCGATCGCGTGGGTGCGAGAAGGTATGGCCCCGGAAACCCTCCTGGTTCAGTCCTGAGAGTTCCTACCGTCACCTCCTCCTACAACTCAGTCGGATTGCCACCACGCGTGGCTCAGGCCGGTTGAACAACCGCCCAACGAACCGGTCAGCTTGGACAGTTCCGTGTCCCACCCAGCCATCTGCTCAGCCGTCACACCCATCATGCCCGGTCAACGAACGTGACATGCCACGGTTACAAGATCTCCGGCTGTAGTACTGGAGCACCTCAAGATTTACTAGAGGAGAGACTCAGTGGTGACGAGCGTTACCCGTCATGACTTCCCCAGCGATAGCGTTACGGCTGAGGGCAACACCGCGCGCATCGAGAGTCTCGGCCGGATGCTCGACCGGATCGAGGAATCGGAGATGTCCCGTTCCCGGGTCCTGAGCAGCACGCTGAACGTGGCCAAGTCGTACTGCGCGGACGACCCACGGGGGGCAGAGTTCCCAACCTGGGAGGCATGGGTCACGGCCATGCAGACTGGCTCCGCGCTGTTCGCCGCAGGCACAGCGACCGAGGGCCCTGTGCCGTGCCGTATCGGGAGCCACGGTGAGGTGAAGAACCTCCCTGCGACCGGGCCTCAGCCCTACCTGCACGCAGGAGCCTGGGTCACCTCCTTCTACCTAGCGGCGATCTGCCGCGAGAACGAGCGTTTGGCGCAGCTGGCGCAGGTGCCCGTCTCCTTCCTCCGCGAGTCGGGGGCAGAATTCGACGAGTACATCTACGACTGGGTAGAGACCCTGCAGAACTTCTGGTTCGGTCGACAAGACACCTGGGACAAACTCGTCGCCGCCGTCAACGGCACCGCCCCAGCGGTGGCCCGGCATGCGGACACGGAGCTGATGCTGAAGATCCTGTACCCGCCACTCAACATTTTCTACCGCTATCTGCGCCGGGAGCAGGCGGAGTTCAACGAAGCGCTGGCCGAATCTCTCAGGTGGCACAAGGAGTACTGGACCACAGACGAGGAAAGGTCCCTGAGTAGCGACGGCCTGGTCGCGCTCGGCCCCCTGGCCATCGCCTGTCTGGCCCATGATGCCGACATGCCGATCGACGTCGAATCCGACTACCTACCGAAGGCACTGCTGGAGTACGCCTGGGTGGGCGAGATCGACACCTGAGGCTCACGCCTCCTTCAACCACCGCCGCAGCGCGGTGGTGTGGGCTAGCTCGACACGTAAGCGACAACAGCTTTGCAGGGCAGAGGATGGACAGGAGCACCGTGCGGATAGGTCGACCAGCTCGGCGGAAGGCTGGCTTCACGGGGGCGGGCGCATTGCTCATCCTCGTGACGGGGTGCGGTGGGGGTAGCGGGGGTTCCAACTCCGATACACCGTCAGCCGAGGCCGCCGCCGCACGGACGTTGCCCCTGCAGACCACCCCCGAACAGGTCACGTTGACCAGTCGCGAGGAGAAGGACCGTACCCTCCGGGTCACTCCGAAGAGCCTGACCCTCGGTTCGGAATCGGATCTCAGTCATCTGGGGCTCGACGTCAACTTCCAGCACGACCGGCCGTACTACCTCGCGGTCGCCTTCACCAACACCGGACCGGACACGCTCGATCGCCCCGACCTCGGCGGCTACCTCTACCTCGCCGGACCGACGAGCTCACGGAGCAAGGCGGTCCTGCTCGCCGACGCCACTCCTGCCTCCGCCTCGGACCTGCCGAAGCAGTGCCGGAAAGGAAACCCCGCAGAGCTCGCTGCCGGGAAACCGCGGAAGTCTGCGCTCTCGTCATGCTGACCAAGCACAAGGAGCCCGCGTCCGTCTGGTACGACGCCCCGGGAGGCGACCCGGTCTCCTGGAAGGCGGGAGACACGAAGGACGACAAGGACGACGCCTCCGAAGCGAGCAAGGCGCTGCCGATGGGCGAACCCGCCAAGGCCATCGGCACGGACAGGTCCAGCTGTTCCATCCCGATCCCGGTCACACCGAAGAGCGTCCGCGCGGGGAGCCTGGCCGATCTCAGCAAGTTCGACCTGACCAACGATCAGAAGAAGGCCGTTCCGCACTACGTGACGTTCGAGTACCGAAACGACGGGGAGAACGACCTCTACCCCGGCATGCAGGACACCGTAAAACTACAGACCACCAACGGGCTGACCGTGGGAGGAGCGCCAGCAATTGAGATCGGCGGGCCTGGGGTCAAGCAGTGTCCGCACTCTGTCCCGAACGACTTCGTCAAGCCGAACGCCACAGTCACCCAGTGCTCGATCCACTTCCTGCCCAAGGACGACCGCCCCGCCACCATTTCGTTCCTGGGTGGGGGACACGCCCAGGAAGACATCGTCTGGAAGGCGCCCACCGGGGGCCGAGAAGCACAGTAGGTCACAGCCGCGACTGGCGGTGTGGTGCGGGCGGGGGCGTCAAGGCGGCCGATCAGGGGCCCGATTGTCTCTGTCGCGCACCGGCTGGAGACTGAAGCTCGACGTCCCCAGGTCCAGCAAGGCGATAGCCGTAGGGGCGATCACAGCGCCCCCTCCGACGCGAACGTGAAGGTGCCGTCAATCGACGGACTCGTCGGCCTCCGGCGTCTCGGTGGACGGGGGAGCGTCGGGCACGGCGACAACGAATACGCCCTTGCCCTGGACGCCCTGAACGGTTCCCTCGGCCGCAAGTACGTCAATGGCGGACTTGATGGTGCGGCGGCTGATCGCACCGCCCGTCTCCTGCTCCAGTTCGTGGTGGGAGGGAATGCGGCGGCCAACCGGGATCTCCCCGCGTCGGATGCGCTCGCGCAGCACCGATGCCAGCTGCAAGTACATCGGGGTGATGCTCTCCCGGTCGATCTCGATCATGACTCGGAGCGTAAAAGGTCAACCCATCACAGCATAGGGCGGGTTAGGACGAGAGAAGACGTTCCAAGACGTACCAAGTTGGCGTAAGGTCGGGGGACGAGAGCAGACCCCCGCGACGGCGTTTGGGAGACGGCCGTCCGGGGGCGTGGCCACCAACCCCATGGAGGTTGATGACAGTGCGCATTATCCACGCGTTGTTGAGTTGGGTGGCGGTGAAGTTTGGCCCTCGTCCGTACGGTCGTCACCGTTGCCGCCCGACGCCTGGTCCCTCGCCCGAGAGGTCGGCGCGCCCCCTCGGGCCCATTTCCGTCGCGCTCCCCCGATCCCCATACGGGCTGGACCTACCGATCGACGGTGCCGAGACGGCCTTGGTGCGTCCGTATCTGGCTGCCGACGAGCAGCGGCAGCGGCGGCTCGCCCTCGTGCTCGCGGCCGACTTCGGGATCGACCTCGACACCCACGTCCTGTACGGGGTGGGGGTGGTGTGATGGATGCCGTATCGCAGACGGGCGGTGATTTGTGCGCGGGGTGCGGCACGGCGCAGGGGCCGTACGCGACCGTCACCAGCGAGACCGGCGACGGCCAGGTGCGTCACCGACTGCTGTGTCAGCCGTGCGCAGCCACCTCACAGCGCCCAGTGCCGCGTGTGTGCGTGCGGTGCGCCGTGCTCACTACGACCCCGGTGGTCGTCTCCGAGGTGCACCAGAACTCGGGGCCCGGCTTCAGCGTCTACGCCTGCCCCGACTGCGCGGCGGTCCTGCCGCCCACACCCGACGTGGTCACCCTGCTGCCCGCCTCCGGAGACGGACGGTGAACGGGCTGTCGGCCGAGTGCACGCTCGCCCGCCACCCGGAGTACCAGGGCCTGCACCACGACTGTCGCCAGACCCGAGACGTCCCCCTCCCCCACGGGATGGGCGTGCTGCTGACACCTCGCTGCCCGTGCGCCTGCCACGGGCCGGTGAGGGGCAGGTCGGGGAGTAAAGGTGCGACTTGAGACACGACAAGCCAGACAAAGAGGGCAGGTTGCTGTCTCAAAGTCTCCCCTTACCCCCGACTGAAGCAGGATGGGCCGGTCGGCCTCCCGGCCGGGGCCTCGCCCCACCACCCGCGACCGTCCCCGACCTGCAGCCGCTCAGCCGGGACGGCACCCGCCATCAACTCGTGCGCACCGGTGGCCCCCACCCGCCGCAGACGCTGAGCCGGTGTCGGACCACCCCGCCCCTCTCGTGCGCCCCAACAACCAGTCCGCGGTCGGCGGTCAAACGCGCGCCCCTCCCGAGGCCGGACCGCTGCCCCGTTTTTGGGCCGCCCGGTGTACCTCGCCCTCGCGGGTCCGGGACGGGTGTCAAGGGTGGAGCGACAGCGGAATCGGCGGAGCCGACGCGACCGAAGGGAGCGCCCTTGACGCCCGTCCCGGACCTGCCACCATCGGACGGACCGGGCGGCCGCCGGTGCCTACTCCGGTACTGGGCAACCAGGACACCGCCCCGCCCCGCCCCAACACCGAGCACGCCAGGGGGTCGGGCCTCCGTTAGCATCGCTCGCGGCTTCCGCGATCTAAGGGGTGCTTGGGCGTTGCTGATCGTTTATGGGGTGCTGGGGGTGCTCGTGCTTGTCGCGCTTCGGTTTAAGACCGCGCCCGTGCGGGCCGCCTGGGCGGTTCGGCGGGAGGAGTTGGCGCGGCGGGCTTCGCCTCGCGTGGCCAGGTGGTTGCGGCGCAGGTGGGTGTTCACCAGTACCGTGCTGACCGTGGTTGCCGTGGGGTGGGTTGTGTACCGGGTGACCGGGTGACCTAATCCCGGGCAGAGCTACGCGTCTCGCGACAGCAAGAGCAGGGCGCGGTCGTCGTTGACGTCCTTTGCCACCGCTTCGATCAGGTGCCAGGCGGCGCCTCGGAAGCCGCCCGCGACGTAGCGGTCGGCCTCGCCGGTGAGGCGGTCTATGCCCTCGGCGATGTCGCGGTCGGAGGTCTCCACCAAGCCGTCGGTGAAGAGGAGCAGTACGTCGCCGGGGCGCAGGGTGCCCTTGACCGGGTCGAACTGGGCGCCGTCGTACACGCCGAGGAGGGGGCCCTCGGCGGACTTCTCCTCCCAGCGTCCGGTGCCCGCGTGCAGCTGTATCGCGGGTGGGTGGCCTGCGGTGAGGAGTTCGTAGTCGCCGGACTCCAGGTCGAGAGCGAGGTGGATGGAGGTGGCGAAGCCCTCGTCCCAGTCCTGGCGGAGCAGGTAGCCGTTGGCTGCGGGGAGGAAGGCGTGCGGGGGCAGCGAGCCGAGCAGGCCGCCGAAGGCGCCGGACAGGAGCAGGGAGCGGGAGGCGGCGTCCATGCCCTTGCCGGAGACGTCGGTCAGGACGATCTCCAGGGTGCGGCCGCCGTTCGTACGGGCGGCCACCACGAAGTCCCCCGAGAAGGACTGGCCGCCCGCCGGGCGCAGCGCCATCTCGCGGTGCCAGCCGCTCGGGAGTTTGGGCAGCTTGCTCTGTACGCGGATGCGCTCGCGCAGATCGAAGAGCATGGTGTGGCCGCGCCGCCAGGGCACGCCGACTCGGCTGCGGAACTGGGCGATGAGCAGCCCGAAGAAGCCGCAGGCGGCGACGGTCAGGACGACGCCAGGGGTGACGCTGTCATGGCCCTCCGTGTAGGGCCCGAGGTGGACGGACTCCAGGATCAGCGCCGCGCCGACCGTGGCGTACAGGCCGAGCAGGCTGGCGGGGCGCAGCAGCAGGCCGCCCGCGACGATCGGCAGCACGAGGAGTGCGGGCGAGAACCACAGGGGCATGGCGAGGGTCCCGGCGGTGATCGCCGGGACTGACAGCAGCAGCCCGGCCAGGGCTACCCAGTCGGAGCCGTCGCCGCGGAAGTAGTCCACGCCGGATCTGCGCAGCGCGATACGCGCCCGGTGCACCCGCTTTCGCAGCCGGGCCGGGACGGTGTCGGCTTCCGCGCGGTTACCGCGACCGCGCCGTCGTGCTCGTGCCATTGCCTCTGGACCCTATCCACCCGCCGGGCCGTCGCGCACAGGAGGTGCCGGTTGTCCCCTTCTGGGCCTCTACGGAGCCGTCGGCGGGCTGTCGGCGGGCCATCGGCGGGGCCGTCGGCGGTCTGGGTGGGCGCCGGGCTCGCGGCCTGCGGGAATTGGCTCGCTCGGGGCGGCGGCGTACTGGTAGGCATGGCCTATGACGGTGGATGGGCGAGTAGGCGATGGACGACTAGACATAGGCGTGCTTGATCCGGGTGACTGGGATGCCTGGTTCAGCAATCTGGAGCTGGCGTTCGGCGGGATCAGAGAAGATGACGAGAATCGCGGGTTCGATCGTGCGGCGACCGTCCCTGAGCGGTCGCTCGTCGTCCGGGATGGGCCGAAGGGCGGGGCCGAAATCGTCGCCGGTGCCGGGTCCTTCCCGTTCCGGCTGACCGTGCCTGGCGGCGCCCTCGTGCCGTCGGCCGGGGTGACGATGGTCGGCGTGAAGCCCACCCATCGGCGGCGCGGTCTGCTCAGCGCCCTGATGCGGCGGCAGCTGGACGACGTACGGGCGCTGGGTGAGCCGCTGGCCATCCTGACCGCGTCCGAACCCGCGATCTACGGCCGCTTCGGGTACGGGGCGGCGACGCAGCAGCTGATGGCGGAGATCGAGACCAGTCGGGTGCGGCTGGCCGTGCCGGACGGGACGGATGACGTACGGCTGCGGTTGGTGCCGCCCGCGGAGGTACTGGACGCGTGTGAGGCGGTGTACGCACGGCTGGTGCCGGGGCGTCCCGGCATGCTCGCGCGGGTGGCGCCCTGGGAGCGGCATGCGCTGATCGACCCGGCCGAGGACCGGGGCGGCGCGTCGCCGTTGCAGTGTCTGGTGGCCGAGCGGGCGGGTGAGATCGTCGGGTACGCGCGGTTCCACGTCAAGCCGGACTGGACGTGGACCTCCACCCACGAGGGCACGGTCCAGCTGCGCGATCTGGACGCACTGGACCCGGCCGCGTACGCCGCGCTGCTGCGGTACCTCCTCGACCTGGACCTGATCTCGACGGTCCAGCTGCGGAACCGGCCTGTCGACGACGCCTGGCAGCAGATGGTGTCCGATGTGCGGCGGTGCAATGTGCGGGTGCGGGACTCGTTGTACGTACGGCTGGTCGAGGTCGGGGCCGCGCTTGAGGCGCGTACGTATCAGACGCCGGTGGATGTGGTGTTCGACGTCGAGGATGACTTCTGCCCATGGAACGCCGGGCGCTGGCGGCTGACCGGTGACGCCAAGGGCGCGTCCTGTGAGCGCACCGAGGACGCGGCCGATGTGGCGCTGTCCGTACGGGAGTTGGGCGCGGCCTATCTCGGTGGGGTCTCACTGGTGTCGCTGGCGGCGGCCGGGCGGGTGCGGGAGCTGCGCGGCGGGGCGGTGGCTCAGGCGTCGGTGGCGTTCGGGTCGGCGGTCGCGCCCTGGCTGCCGCACGGTTTCTGACCGTCGGACGGTCAGCACTGTCAGCGCCGCTGGCAGGTGGGGCACCAGAAGAGGTTGCGGGCGGCGAGATCGGCGGTGCGGATCTCGCCGCCACAGATGTGGCAGGGCTGGTGGGCTCTGCGGTACACGTACACCTCGCCGCCGTGGTCGTCCACGCGCGGCGGGCGGCCCATCGCCTCGGGGGTGTGCTCGGGCCGTACGGTGTCGATGCGGTTGAGGCGTACGCCCTCGCGCATCAGGGCGACGAGGTCGGTCCAGATCGCCGTCCACTCGGCGGGGGTGAGGTCGCGGCCGGTGCGGTACGGGTCGATGCCGTGCCGGAACAGCACCTCGGCGCGGTAGACGTTGCCGACGCCCGCGATCACCTTCTGGTCCATGAGCAGGGCCGCGATGGTCGTACGGGAGCGGGAGACGCGGTGCCAGGCGCGGTCCGGGTCGTCCGCGTGACGAAGCGGGTCGGGGCCGAGGCGGTCGTGTATCGCCTGCTTCTCGGCGTCCGTGATCAGGGCGCAGGTGGTGGGGCCGCGCAGGTCGGCGTAGGCCGCGTCGGTGCGCAGTCGGAGCCGTACGGTGTCCGTGGGCGGCGGCGCGGGGGCCGTACCGAACCCCAGCTTGCCGAACAGGCCAAGGTGGATGTGCACCCAGCCGGTGTCGGCGAAGCCGAGGAAGAGGTGCTTGCCGTGGGCTTCGGCCTCGGTGAGGCGCTGGCCGTCCAGCAGGGCGGCGCTGTCGGAGAACTTGCCCTGGGGGCTGGTGACGCGGGTCGCCTGGTCCAGGAAGCGGTCCCGGTGGTCGGCCGCCAGGCGGTGGATGGTGTGCCCCTCAGGCACGAGTCCTCCTCGTCACGTGTGCTACCAGCCCAGCCCCCAAGGGGTTCAGACGGCTCCTACTTCAGACAGCCCTTACTTCAGACGGCCCCTACTTCAGACGGCTCTTACTTCGGCTGCGGGTGGTGGGCCGGGATCGCGGGGAGCTCGCCGGTGGTCTCGTACGCCGAGAGCATGTCGATACGGCGGGTGTGGCGCTCCTCGTGGGAGTACGGCGTCGCGAGGAAGATCTCCACGAACTTCACCGCCTCGTCGAGGGTGTGCATCCGGCCGCCGATAGAGACGACGTTGGCGTTGTTGTGCTCGCGGCCGAGCGCGGCGGTCTGCTCGCTCCAGGCGAGGGCGCAGCGGACGCCCTTGACCTTGTTCGCGGCGATCTGCTCGCCGTTGCCGGAGCCGCCGATCACGATGCCGAGGCTGTCGCTGTCGGCGGCGGTCCGCTCGGCGGCGCGCAGGCAGAACGGCGGGTAGTCGTCCTGGGCGTCGTAGATGTGGGGACCACAGTCGACGGGGTCGTGGCCGTTCGCCTTGAGCCACTCGACGAGGTGGTTCTTGAGTTCGTATCCGGCATGGTCGGAACCGAGGTACACGCGCATGGTCTGAGTGTGGCATGTCCGGGGGCGCGTGGCCGCGCCCGGGTCAGCCGCGGCGGCCGACCAGCTTCCAGGCCGTGGGCAGCGCGCCCATCGCCAGTGCCACCTTCAGGGCGTCCCCGATCAGGAACGGGACCAGGCCCACGGCCACCGCCTTGCTCAGCGACATCCCCGTCGCGAGCATCAGGTACGGGACGCCGACCGCGTAGATCACCAGAGAGCCGACCGCCATGGCACCCGCCATCCGCACGACGGAGCGGTCGGCTCCGCGTCGGGCCAGGGCGCCCACCAGCGTCGCGGCGAGCAACATGCCGATGACATAGCCGAGCGACGGTATCGCGGCGCCGGACTGGGCCTCGGCGAACCACGGAACGCCCGCCATGCCGACCATCAGGTAGATACCGAGCGACAGGAAGCCGCGGCGGGCGCCGAGCGTGGTGCCCACCAGCAGAGCCGCGAAGGTCTGCCCGGTGACCGGCACCGGCGAGCCGGGGACGGGCACGGCGAGCTGGGCCGCGATACCGGTGAGCGCGGCGCCGCCGAACACGAGCGCGATGTCCCGGGCCCGGGTGGCGGGCAGCAGGTCGGCCAGCACCTGGCCGGGGCGCGCGGTGAGGGCAGCGGTGGTCATACGGACTCCAGGTTCATCCGGATTCCGGATTCCGGGCGCGGGGACGCCTGCGAACTCCGAGGGGCGGGTGGGGCGAAGCGGGAACGAAGGGGGAACACCGTGACGCTACCGACCGGCGGTCATCCGATCACCATCAGCCGCCCACAAAGCGGGGCTTGAGGACTTGGTGGGGTGTGCACAAAGGGAAGGGAGTATGCGCGAGGCGGGGAGGGCGGGGCGTGATGCTCGTCACTGGGGGCTAGACGCATGCTGCCCTTTTTGCGTAGATGGCTTTCTGCGGGCGAGACTGTGGAGTCTCGCCAAATCCCTGAGAGCGCGCCATCACCACCATGCACGACACCCCCGCCGCCACGACCGCCACCCGCGCGGGCGGTCGCGTACGGGCGCGCGCACTCTGGGTCACCGCTCCGTCCGGATATCGGTCACCCCTGACGCCTCGCCGAACGCGCGTCGCACACTGACCGCCCTCGCACGCCATCTCACGTACTGGACACGTCACCCCCATGACTCGGACAACCCTCACTTCCGAGGCAGTTGACGGCAAGAAGGACGCCCCGGCCTCCTCCAGCCCCAGCGGTTCGCCGCTGTCGAACGGCCTCAAGCAGCGCCACCTCTCGATGATCGCCCTGGGCGGCGTGATCGGCGCGGGACTCTTCGTCGGCTCCGGCGCGGGTATCGCCATGGCGGGCCCCTCTATCGTCGTCGCGTACGCGATCTCCGGGCTGCTGGTGATGCTCGTGATGCGGATGCTCGGCGAGATGTCGGCCGCGAACCCCTCGTCGGGCTCGTTCTCCGCGCACGCCGAGCGCGCGATGGGCCCCTGGGCGGGCTTCACCGCGGGCTGGGGCTTCTGGGTGCTGCTCTGTGTGGCCGTCGGCCTGGAGGCCATCGGCGCCGCGAAGATCGTCACGGGCTGGCTGCCCGGCACGCCCGAGTGGGCCTGGGTCGCGCTGTTCATGCTGGTGTTCTGTGCCACCAACCTGGCCGCGGTGAAGAACTTCGGCGAGTTCGAGTTCTGGTTCGCCGCGCTCAAGATCGGCGCGATCGTCCTCTTCCTGGGCCTCGGCATCCTGGCGATCACCGGCGTACTGCCCGGCTCGGATGCCCCCGGCCTGAGCAACCTGACCGGCGACGGCGGCTGGCTGCCCAACGGCAGCGAGGGGCTGATGCTGGGCCTGCTTGCCTCGATCTTCGCGTACGGCGGTCTGGAGACGGTCACCATCGCGGCGGCCGAGTCGGAGAACCCCGTCCAGGGTGTGGCCAAGGCCGTGCGTACGGCGATGTGGCGGATCGCCATCTTCTACATCGGCTCGATGGCGGTCATCGTCACGCTGGTGCCCTGGGACGACCCGGCGGTCAAGGACAAGGGCCCCTACGTGGCCACCCTGGACCACCTGGGCATCCCGGGCGCGGGCCAGATCATGAACGTGGTCATCCTGATCGCGCTGCTCTCCGCGATGAACGCCAACATCTACGGCGCGTCCCGCATCACCTACTCGCTGGTCGAGCGTGGGCAGGGCCCGCGGGTGCTGAGCCGGGTCAACGGCGGGGTGCCGCGGCTGGCCGTACTCGCTTCGTCGCTCTTCGGTTTCGTGTGCGTGCTGCTCAGTTACTGGCGCCCGGAGACGATCTTCACCTGGCTGCTGAACATGATCGGCGCGATGATCCTGGTCGTCTGGATCTTCATCGGGGTGTCCCAGCTGATCCTGCGCCGCAGGAACAAGGAGCAGCTCGTCGTACGGATGTGGCTGTTCCCGTACCTGACGGTGGTCGCCCTGCTCGGCATGGTGGTGATCTTCGTACTGATGGCGCGGGAGCCGGACACCCGGGTCCAGCTGTACTTCACGGGCGGGCTGGTGACGACGCTCGCGGCGCTGGGATACGCGCACCAGAAGGGGCTGCTGGGGCGGCTGGCGGCGAAGATGTCGCGCCACTGACGCGCCACTGGCGCACCACTGGCGCGCCGCTGACACATCGCTGACGCGCACGCGCAGGCTCTCGGGGCCCTCGTACGGATGACGTTCCGTACGAGGGCCCCTTTTGGCTGCCCTGGGCCGCCTTCCGGACATTGCTGCTGGTAGCGTGCACTTGCAAGTTGATTGCAATAAGCGCTCGGAGGGGATCGATCCTTATGGCCGTCTACACACTTCCGGAACTTCCTTACGACTACTCCGCACTCGCTCCCGTGATCAGCCCGGAAATCATCGAGCTGCACCACGACAAGCACCACGCGGCGTACGTGAAGGGCGCGAACGACACGCTTGAGCAGCTCGCGGAGGCGCGCGACAAGGAGACCTGGGGGGCGATCAACGGCCTGGAGAAGAACCTGGCCTTTCACCTTTCCGGCCACATCCTGCACTCCATCTACTGGCACAACATGACCGGCGAGGGCGGCGGTGAGCCGCTGGCCGCCGATGGCGTGGGCGACCTCGCGGACGCCATCGCCGACTCCTTCGGCTCGTTCGCCGGTTTCAAGGCCCAGCTGACCAAGGCCTCGGCGACCACCCAGGGCTCGGGCTGGGGCGTCCTCGCGTACGAGCCGGTCAGCGGCCGTCTGATCGTCGAGCAGATCTACGACCACCAGGGCAACGTCGGACAGGGATCGGTCCCGATCCTGGTCTTCGACGCCTGGGAGCACGCCTTCTACCTTCAGTACAAGAACCAGAAGGTCGACTTCATCGAGGCCATGTGGCAGGTCGTCAACTGGCAGGACGTGGCCAAGCGTTACGCCGCGGCCAAGGAGCGCGCGAACACGCTGCTGCTCGCCCCCTGACGCCCCTACTGCGTCCTGCTCGTGATCGTCTTCTCAACCTTCACCGGGCAGGCGGATGAAACGGAAGCCCCCGCGAGGACATGACTCGCGGGGGCTTCTGCGTGATGCGAAGGCGGGCTCTTACAGGTTGCTGAAGTCCGGGCCCTTGGTACGGGTGCGCTTGAGTTCGAAGAAGCCCGGCACCGACGCCACGGCCAGCGTCCCGTCCCAGAGGCGGGCCGCCTCCTCGCCCTGCGGGGCCGGGGTGACGACCGGGCCGAAGAACGCGATCTCGGTGCCATCGGGGCCCGGGACCGAGATCACCGGGGTGCCGACCTCCTGGCCGACCCTGTCGATGCCGTCCTTGTGGGAAGCCCGCAGCTCCTTGTCGTACCGCAGCGAGTCCCAGTGGTCCAGGAGCGAGGCGGGCAGACCGACCTCCTCCAGGGCGGCGGCGACGCCTTCCTTGGTGACACCCTCGCCCTGGTTGTGTATGCGGGTGCCGAGCGCGGTGTAGAGGTCGCCGAGGATCTCCTCGCCGTGCTCCTCCTTCGCCGCGGTGACGACGCGGACCGGACCCCAGGCCGGGCCGCCGGGGAGCATGTTCTCGCGGTACTCCTCGGGGAGCTGGTCCAGCTTGTCCTCGTTCAGCACTCCGAGGCTCATCACATGCCAGCGCACCTGGACCGGGCGCACCTTCTCGACCTCAAGCATCCAGCGGGAGGTCATCCAGGCCCAGGGGCACAGGGGGTCGAACCAGAAGTCGGCCGTGACCTTGTCGCTCGACGGTTGGGCGGCAGTCATGTTTCTCCTAGCGTCGTAGTGGCTGCACGCGGGAACGCCGCCCCGGGCGCGGGCATTCCCGGATACGCGCCGTCAGCGCCGCATGGCAGGATCGTAGGCGTTCGCACATACGTCATATCAGTCACAAGGGAGTGCCTGTGCCCGGTGAGAACCTGTCCCGCGACGAGGCCCGCGAGCGGGCCGCGCTGCTGTCCGTCGACGGGTACGAGGTCGCGCTCGACCTGCGCTCGGCGATCGGCGGAGCCGACGGCGAGGGCGGCGAGGGTGAGCCGCGCACGTTCCGCTCGGTGACGACCATCAGGTTCCGCTGTGCGGAGCCGGGTGCCACCAGCTTCGCCGACCTGATCGCCCCGAGCGTGACGGCGGTGTCCCTGAACGGACAGGACCTCGACCCGGGCGCCGTCTTCGACGGCTCGCGCATCGCCCTGGAGGACCTCCGCGAGGAGAACGTCCTGGTGGTCGACGCGCAGTGCGCCTACAGCCGCACCGGCGAGGGCATGCACCGCTTCGTCGACCCGGAGGACGGCGAGGTCTACCTCTACACGCAGTACGAACCGGCCGACTGCCGCCGGGTGTTCGCCAACTTCGAGCAGCCCGACCTGAAGGCACCCTTCCGCTTCGAGGCGCGGGCGCCCGAGGGGTGGACGGTGTGGAGTAACGGGAGCGGTGAACTGACGGACGGCGTGTGGCGTTTCGCCGAGACGAAGCCGATCTCGACGTACATCACGGCCATCGTGGCGGGCCCATACCACCATGTGACCGACCACTACACGCGGACGTTCGACGACGGTACGACGCTGGAGATCCCGCTCGGCGCGATGTGCCGCAAGGGGCTTGCCAAGCACTTCGACGCGGATGACGTCTTTCTGGTCACCAAGCAGGGCCTTGACTTCTTCCACGACCACTTCGACTACCCGTACCCGTTCGGGAAGTACGACCAGGCCTTCGTCCCCGAGTACAACCTCGGCGCGATGGAGAACCCGGGCTGTGTGACCTTCCGCGAGGAGTTCATCTTCCGCGGCAAGGTGACCCAGGCGGCGTACGAGCGCCGGGCGAACGTGATCCTGCACGAGATGGCCCATATGTGGTTCGGCGACCTGGTCACCATGCGGTGGTGGGACGACCTGTGGCTCAAGGAGTCGTTCGCCGATTTCATGGGCTCCTTCTCGATGGTGGAAGCCACCCGCTTCACCAACGGCTGGATCACCTTCGCCAACAACCGCAAGGCCTGGGCGTACCGCGCCGACCAGCTCCCGTCGACCCACCCGGTCACCGCCGACATCCGCGACCTCCAGGACGCCAAGCTCAACTTCGACGGCATCACCTACGCCAAGGGTGCCAGTGTGCTGAAGCAGCTGGTGGCGTACGCGGGTCAGGACGCCTTCCTGGAAGGCGCCCGGCGGTACTTCAAGCGGCACGCGTACGGCAACACCCGGCTTGAGGACCTGCTGTCAGTCCTGGCGGAGACCTCCGGGCGGGACATGGCCGCCTGGTCGCGGTCGTGGTTGCAGACTGCGGGGGTCAACTCGCTGACGCCGGTGGTCACCTATGACGCGCACGGGCTGATCACGGAGCTGGCCGTGCTCCAGGAGGCCGCCGACTCCGCTGCATCTGAACATGCGGCTTCGCCGCGTGGCGAACTGCGCCCGCACCGGGTCGCGGTGGGGCTCTACCACCGCGACCCCGACGGCGACCTGGTGCGGTACGCGCGCGCCGAGGTGGATGTGGCCGGACCACGTACAGTCGTCTCGGAGCTGGCGGGTTCGGTGCGGCCTGACCTGATCCTGGTCAACGACGACGATCTGACGTACTGCAAGATCCGCTTCGACGAGCGCTCACTGGCCACGCTCCGGGGCCACCTGGGCGAGATCACCGACCCGCTGGCCCGCGCGCTGTGCTGGTCCGCGCTGTGGAGCCTCACCCGGGACGGGCTGATGCCCGCGCGTGACTTCATCGACCTGGTGCTGCGGTTCGCGGGGCGCGAGACCGACATCGGGGTGCTGCAGATGCTGCACACGTGGGCGCGGACGGCGCTGACGCACTACGCGGCGCCCGAGTGGCGTGAGCGGGGCGCTGAGCTGGTCGCCGAGGGTGCGCTGACCGAGCTGCGGGTCGCGGAACCGGGCAGCCAGCACCAGTTGACCTGGGCGCGGTTCTTCGCGGCCGTCGCCTCGTCGCCCGCGGACCTGCAATTGCTGCGGGGGCTGCTGGAGGGCACGGCGAAGATCGACGGGCTCGACGTGGACCAGGAGCTGCGCTGGAGCTTCCTGGAGCCGCTGGCGGTGCACGGTGCGGCGGACGAGAGCGTCATGGCGGCGGAGCTGGCCCGGGATGACACGGCGTCCGGTAAGCGGCACCAGGTGCGGTGCCTGGCCGCGCGTCCTTCGGCAGCCGTCAAGGCGCAGGCCTGGGCGCAGGTCGTGGAGTCGGACGCGCTGTCCAACGCGCTGGTGGAGGCGACGATCGCGGGGTTCGCGCAGCCGTCCCAGCGCGAGTTGGTCGCGCCGTACGCCACGGCGTACTTCGACGCGATCGAGCGGGTGTGGGCCTCGCGGTCCATCCAGATCGGGATGCTGGTGGTGCGGGGGCTGTTCCCGGCGTTGCAGGACGACGCGGCGACGCTGGCGGCGGCGGACGCGTGGCTTGCCACGCACCAGGACGCGGCGCCCGCGCTGCGGCGCCTTGTTCTGGAGTCGCGTGACGATCTGGCCCGCGCCCTGCGGGCGCAGGGGTGCGACGCTGCGGCGGCGGTGTAGTTCCGGGCGCCCTGTGCGGGGCGAGGGGGCGGGGCGGGGCAGTGTGTCGGGTGCGGGTGCGTTGTGGCTTGTCGCGCAGTTCCCCGCGCCCCTTCTGTTGTGGTTGAGCTCGCGGATTCCCCCGCCCCTTCGGGATGTGCGGGGGCCCGTGAGTCACTCGGATGGGGGTGGGGCTTTCGGCAGTCGAACGTCCGTCCTTTAGTGCGGGCTTGTCCCGTTCTGTCGACGGGACGGTAACAGCGGTTAGCAAGGAGCTCGAGGGCGGGCATCTCCGGGTCATGAACCACAACACCCCGCTCTCCCCCCGCCCCCTGCGCCACCTCACCGGCGCCCAGCGCCAGGTCCTGACCGGGTCCCAACTCCGGATCCACGGCGTCTCCGGAGCCGAGATCGACGACGCCTGCCGACCCGGCGGGCCCTGGCAGCAGCTCCTGCCCGGCGTCTTTCTGCTCCGCCAGGGCCCGGCCACCAGCGAGGAGCGGCTGCACGCCGTGCTGCTGTACGCGGGGCGGCCCCCGGTCAGCGCG
>NZ_WHOM01000033.1 GCF_009739465.1 Streptomyces apocyni | reverse complement strand
GCCTGTCCTTCGGTGCCGACCCCAGTGCACTCGCCCGGTTGGGCGGGGTGATGGGTGGTTGGTCGTTGTTTGAGAACTGCACAGTGGACGCGAGCATCTGTGGCCAAGTTTTTAAGGGCGCACGGTGGATGCCTTGGCACCAGGAACCGATGAAGGACGTGGGAGGCCACGATAGTCCCCGGGGAGTCGTCAACCAGGCTTTGATCCGGGGGTTTCCGAATGGGGAAACCCGGCAGTCGTCATGGGCTGTCACCCGCTGCTGAACACATAGGCAGTGTGGAGGGAACGCGGGGAAGTGAAACATCTCAGTACCCGCAGGAAGAGAAAACAACCGTGATTCCGGGAGTAGTGGCGAGCGAAACTGGATGAGGCTAAACCGTATACGTGTGAGACCCGGCAGGGGTTGCGTGTACGGGGTCGTGGGAGTTCTCTTGACCGGTCTGCCGGCCGGTCGGCGAGTCAGAAACCGTTGGTGTAGGCGAAGGGCATGCGAAAGGCCCGGCGTAGAGGGTAAGACCCCCGTAGTCGAAACATCAACGGCTCGTTTGAGAACCACCCAAGTAGCACGGGGCCCGAGAAATCCCGTGTGAATCTGGCGGGACCACCCGTTAAGCCTAAATATTCCCTGGTGACCGATAGCGGATAGTACCGTGAGGGAATGGTGAAAAGTACCGCGGGAGCGGAGTGAAATAGTACCTGAAACCGTGTGCCTACAAGCCGTGGGAGCGTCGCTGGCAGAACTTGTTCTGTCAGTCGTGACTGCGTGCCTTTTGAAGAATGAGCCTGCGAGTTAGCGGTGTGTAGCGAGGTTAACCCGTGTGGGGAAGCCGTAGCGAAAGCGAGTCCGAATAGGGCGTTTGAGTTGCACGCTCTAGACCCGAAGCGGAGTGATCTAGCCATGGGCAGGTTGAAGCGGCTGTAAGAGGTCGTGGAGGACCGAACCCACCAGGGTTGAAAACCTGGGGGATGACCTGTGGTTAGGGGTGAAAGGCCAATCAAACTCCGTGATAGCTGGTTCTCCCCGAAATGCATTTAGGTGCAGCGTCGTGTGTTTCTTGCCGGAGGTAGAGCACTGGATAGGCGATGGGCCCTACCGGGTTACTGACCTTAGCCAAACTCCGAATGCCGGTAAGTGAGAGCGCGGCAGTGAGACTGTGGGGGATAAGCTCCATGGTCGAGAGGGAAACAGCCCAGAGCATCGACTAAGGCCCCTAAGCGTACGCTAAGTGGGAAAGGATGTGGAGTCGCAGAGACAACCAGGAGGTTGGCTTAGAAGCAGCCACCCTTGAAAGAGTGCGTAATAGCTCACTGGTCAAGTGATTCCGCGCCGACAATGTAGCGGGGCTCAAGCGTACCGCCGAAGTCGTGTCATTGCAGTACATACCCCCAACGGGGACTGTGATGGGTAGGGGAGCGTCGTGTGCCGGGTGAAGCAGCCGCGGAAGCGAGTTGTGGACGGTTCACGAGTGAGAATGCAGGCATGAGTAGCGATACACACGTGAGAAACGTGTGCGCCGATTGACTAAGGGTTCCTGGGTCAAGCTGATCTGCCCAGGGTAAGTCGGGACCTAAGGCGAGGCCGACAGGCGTAGTCGATGGATAACCGGTTGATATTCCGGTACCCGCTGTGAAGCGTCAAACATTGAATCAGGCGATGCTAAGTCCGTGAAGCCGTCCTGGACCCTTCGGGGAAAGGGAAGTGGTGGAGCCGACGGACCAGACTTGTAGTAGGTGAGTGATGGGGTGACGCAGGAAGGTAGTCCAGCCCGGGCGGTGGTTGTCCCGGGGTAAGGGTGTAGCCCGTCATCCAGGTAAATCCGGATGGCATGTGGGTGAGACCTGATGCCGAGCCGATTGTGGTGAAGTGGATGATCCTATGCTGTCGAGAAAAGCCTCTAGCGAGTTTCATGGCGGCCCGTACCCTAAACCGACTCAGGTGGTCAGGTAGAGAATACCGAGGCGTTCGGGTGAACTATGGTTAAGGAACTCGGCAAAATGCCCCCGTAACTTCGGGAGAAGGGGGGCCATCACCGGTGATCTGTCTTGCACAGTGAGCTGGGGGTGGCCGCAGAGACCAGCGAGAAGCGACTGTTTACTAAAAACACAGGTCCGTGCGAAGCCGTAAGGCGATGTATACGGACTGACGCCTGCCCGGTGCTGGAACGTTAAGGGGACCGGTTAGTGCACTTTCGGGTGTGCGAAGCTGAGAACTTAAGCGCCAGTAAACGGCGGTGGTAACTATAACCATCCTAAGGTAGCGAAATTCCTTGTCGGGTAAGTTCCGACCTGCACGAATGGCGTAACGACTTCTCGACTGTCTCAACCATAGGCCCGGTGAAATTGCACTACGAGTAAAGATGCTCGTTTCGCGCAGCAGGACGGAAAGACCCCGGGACCTTTACTATAGTTTGATATTGGTGTTCGGTTCGGCTTGTGTAGGATAGGTGGGAGACTTTGAAGCGGCCACGCCAGTGGTTGTGGAGTCGTCGTTGAAATACCACTCTGGTCGTGCTGGATGTCTAACCTGGGTCCGTGATCCGGATCAGGGACAGTGTCTGATGGGTAGTTTAACTGGGGCGGTTGCCTCCCAAAGAGTAACGGAGGCGCCCAAAGGTTCCCTCAGCCTGGTTGGCAATCAGGTGTTGAGTGTAAGTGCACAAGGGAGCTTGACTGTGAGACCGACGGGTCGAGCAGGGACGAAAGTCGGGACTAGTGATCCGGCGGTGGCTTGTGGAAGCGCCGTCGCTCAACGGATAAAAGGTACCCCGGGGATAACAGGCTGATCTTCCCCAAGAGTCCATATCGACGGGATGGTTTGGCACCTCGATGTCGGCTCGTCGCATCCTGGGGCTGGAGTCGGTCCCAAGGGTTGGGCTGTTCGCCCATTAAAGCGGTACGCGAGCTGGGTTTAGAACGTCGTGAGACAGTTCGGTCCCTATCCGCTGCGCGCGCAGGAGTCTTGAGAAGGGCTGTCCCTAGTACGAGAGGACCGGGACGGACGAACCTCTGGTGTGCCAGTTGTCCTGCCAAGGGCATGGCTGGTTGGCTACGTTCGGAAAGGATAACCGCTGAAAGCATCTAAGCGGGAAGCCTGCTTCGAGATGAGGACTCCCACCCCCTAGAGGGGTTAAGGCTCCCAGTAGACGACTGGGTTGATAGGCCAGATCTGGAAGCCCGGTAACGGGTGGAGGTGACTGGTACTAATAGGCCGAGGGCTTGTCCTCAGTTGCTCGCGTCCACTGTGTTAGTTCTGAAGTAACGAACAGCTGTGTCGGCTGAACAGTTCCTCAATTGAAGAGTGTGCTTGTTCGCTGCCCTGTTCAGCTCCGCATCGCGGGGCTACTTAATAGGGTTTCGGTGGTCATAGCGTGAGGGAAACGCCCGGTTACATTTCGAACCCGGAAGCTAAGCCTTACAGCGCCGATGGTACTGCAGGGGGGACCCTGTGGGAGAGTAGGACGCCGCCGAACAATTTTTGAGGACCCCTGGTCCCAGCGTTCACGCTGGGACCAGGGGTCCTTTTGTTTTTGTCGAAGCGCGCTCGGTTGCCGAGTGCGTAAGAATGACTGCGGTACCGATGACAGGAGTCACCCATGTCGACCAACTCTCCCGACGACCGACCGGAACGCGAGCAGCGTCGACGGGACGACGGCGACCGGGGCGGATCCCGCGGAGGGCCGCGTCGAGACGGTGACCGTGGGAGCTCCGGCCGCCGTGATGATCGGCGCGACGGCCCCCGTGCTGACCGCGGTGGTTTCCGCCGCGATGATCGGCGGGACGCCCCGCGCGACGACCGTCGAGGTGCCCCGCGTGACGATCGCGGTGGGGCCCGTCGCGATGACCGCAGGGACGACCGTGGTGGGTTCCGGCGCGATGACCGGCGCGATGGCCCCCGCGATGACCGTGGCGGACGCCCCGCGTTCCGGTCCGGCGACCGGACGGATGGCCCTCGACGGGACGACCGCGACCGCGGTCCGCGTCGCGAGGGCGACCGTCCCCCCTTCCGCCGTGACGATCGGCGGGACGCCCCGCGCGATGATCGTGGTGGGTTCCGTCGTGATGACCGGCGTGACGGCCCCCGCGATGACCGTGGCGGGTTCCGCCGCGATGACCGGCGCGATGACCGTAGGGACGACAGCCGGGGACGTCCCGGTGGTGGCTTCCGCCGTGACGACCGTCGTGATGGCCCGCGTGACGACCGTGGTGGGTTCCGTCGTGATGACCGGCGGGACGCTCCCCGGGATGACCGTGGTGGGTTCCGTCGTGATGACCGACGTGACGGCCCCCGCGATGACCGCGGTGGCTTCCGCCGCGACGATCGGCGCGATGACCGTAGGGACGACAGCCGGGGACGTCCCGGTGGTGCGTTCCCGCGTGACGACCGTCGTGATGGCCCGCGTGACGAACGCGGTAGGTTCCCGCGCGACGATCGTGGGAGCTCCGGCCGCCGGGATGACCGGCGGGACGCTCCCCGGGATGACCGTGGTGGCTTCCGCCGCGATGACCGGCGTGACGATCGGCGGGACGCCCCGCGTGACGACCGCGGTGGGTTCCGTCGTGACGATCGGCGTGACGCTCCCCGGGATGATCGTGGTGGGTTCCGTCGCGACGATCGGCGGGATGGACCGCGTGACGAGCGTGGTGGGTTCCGTGGGCGCGACGATGATCGGCGTGGTGGCGGGTTCCGGCGGGATGACCGTGGGCGGGATGACCGTGGCCGTGGGCCGCGCAGGGACGACAGCCGGGGACGTCCCGGTGGTGGGTTCCGGGGGCGGGATGACCGCGATCGTGGCCCGCGTTGGGACGAGCGGGAGCGTGAGCCGATCAAGCGGCTGCCGATCCCGGAGGACGTCACGGGCGAGGAGATCGACAGCGACGTACGGCAGGAGCTGCTGAGCCTGCCCAAGGGGCTTGCCGAGGATGTCGCGAAGAACCTGGTGATGGTTGCCAAGTCGATCGACGAGGACCCCGAGCTGGCCTATGGCTACTCGAAGGTCGCCCTGCGGCTCGCCTCGCGCGTGGGTGCCGTACGGGAGGCCGCGGGCTTCGCCGCGTACGCGACGCAGCGGTACTCCGAGGCGCTCGCCGAGTTCCGGGCGGCGCGTCGGATGAGCGGGTCGGTGGAGTTGTGGCCCATGATGGCGGACTGCGAGCGTGGCCTGGGCCGCCCGGAGAAGGCGCTCGACATGGCCGGTGCGCCCGAGGTGCAGAAGCTGGACAAGGCGGGCCAGGTCGAGATGCGGCTCGTCGCGGCCGGTGCCCGGCGGGACATGGGGCAGCTGGACGCGGCGATCGTGACGCTGCAGAGCCCCGAGCTCGCCTCGAGTTCCGTACAGCCGTGGACCGCGCGGCTGCGCTATGCCTACGCCGACGCGCTGCTGGCCGCCGAGCGGGAGGATGAGGCGCGCGAATGGTTCGCCAAGGCCATCGAGGCGGACAAGGACGGCAGCACGGACGCCTCCGACCGTTTGGCGGAGCTGGACGGTGTGGAGTTCGTCGACGCCTTCGATGAAGATGACGAGGACGTTGAGGGTGACGGTGACGAGGCTCAGTCCGAGGCGGGCGACAGCGCGTCCACGGCTCCCGCTCCCGCCGAGGCCGAGCAGCGTGATGAAGGCGCCGACGATGACCGGCCTGAGCGCGCGGCTGAGTAGGGCGTAGGGGACGAAACGAAGGAGGGGCGGGACCGAAACGGTCCCGCCCCTCCTTCGTCGTATGTGCGGCCGTGGGTCAGTGGGCCAGGCTGCGCAGGACCAGGCCTGAGGCCGGTTTCGGGCCGAAGGAGGTGGACTTGCGGGGCATCGTGACTCCCTGGCGGGCCAGGTCCCGCACGACCTCCTCGCGTACGGGGTGCATCAGGACCGCCGTACCGCCGTCGCGCTCCGCCTTGGCGACCGTGGCCGCGGCGTCGTGGATGTAGCCGATGTGTTCGGGGGCGTCCGGGATCTTCCAGAGGTGGTTGAGCAGAGCGGCGTGCAGGACCGTCGCGTCCAGGGTGCGCCAGGCCTCGGGGCGGTCGTCCGGGACCGTACGGGCGAGCAGCTCGGGTGAGGGTCGGTCGATCAGGTGGAAGGCTCCGTCGCCCGCCAGCAGCAGCGCGTTGGACTCGGCGGCGGCTTCGGCGAGTGTGTCCAGGGCCTGCGGGAGCGGGCCGTCGACTCGGCGTACCCGGAAGGTGTCCGAAACGGCTGAAAGCGCTTCCGCGACGGGGAGGCGGTGCAGCAGGCGGTGGATACCGCGCACCTGGAGTGGGTAGCGCGCGGTGTCGACCAGCAGGACCAGGCCGAAGTCCCACGGGGTCGGTGGGGTGTGCTCGGCGCGCAGGCGCAGATACGTCGCCCAGCGGTGGTGGCCATCCGCGATCAGGGCCTGCTGCTGGGCGAGGTCGGCGCGGACCTCGGCCAGCTCGGCCGGGTCGGTGACCGCCCAGAGGCGGTGGCTGTGGCCGTCCTCGGTGGTGGTGGAGAGCAGCGGGGTACGGAGCACGGTGCGCTCGACGACGGCGGCCGCGCCCATCGCGTTGCCGTTGCCACGGTAGGACAGCAGCAGGGGTTCCAGGTTGGTGGCGGTGGCACGCATCAGGTCCGCGCGGTCCTCGATGATGTGCGGCATCACGCCCTCGTGCGGCAGGACGACGCCCTCCGTGGCGTCGGAGAGCTCGAGTGCCCCGATGATCCCGCGCTGGAGCAGGTCGCCCTTGCGCTGCTCGTAGACGTACAGCGCGGGCTCGTCGTCGGGCGCGAGTATCCCGTCGGACAGCCAGCGGTGCAGCGTGTCCGAGGCCTGCTCGCGGCGGGCCGCCGGGGTGTCGGCCTGGGGGAGGATCAGCCGGACGATGTTGTGCGGGTCCGCCGACTCCAGGTGGTGCAGCCCGTCCGGGCGGACCACGACGTCGTACGGCGGTGAGGTCACGGCGGCCAGACTGCCGACCCGTTCGGGGACGTAGCGCAGTCCGCGGAACGGGATCAGGTGCAGACCTTTGACTGCCGGACCTGTGGAGTTCATGCCTGCATCGTATGTGGGGCGCTGGATGCGAGATGATCGGGGTGAATACGGCGAGCGAGGAGCCATACGTAATGAGCCAAACCCCCAGGACCAGCCCGGCGGCCAGCGAGCGGGCACTCAGCGAGGCGTACGACACGGCCCTGCTCGACCTGGACGGGGTGGTGTACGCGGGCGGTGAGGCCATCGAGCACGCCGTGGAGGCACTGCTGGCGGCGCGTGAAGGCGGGATGCGTCTCGCGTACGTCACCAACAACGCCCTCCGGACGCCGGAGACCGTGGCCGCGCACATCACCGATCTGGGGGTGCCGACCGAGGCGGCCGATGTCATCAACTCCGCGCAGGCCGTGGCCCGGCTGATCTCCGAGCAGGTGCCCGCCGGTTCGCGGGTGCTGGTGATCGGTGGCGAGGGGTTGCGGATCGCGCTGCGCGAGCGTGGTCTGGTGCCGGTGGAGTCGGCGGAGGATGGTCCGGCCGCGGTGGTGCAGGGGTACGGCGGGCCCGATCTGGCGTGGGGCCGGTTCGCGGAGGCCTGCTTCGCGATCGCGCTGGGGGTGCCGTGGTTCGCGTCCAACACCGATCTGACCCTTCCCAGTCCGCGGGGGATCGCGCCGGGCAACGGCGCGGCGGTCGAGGTGGTCCGTATCGCGACGGGTGCCGAGCCGCAGGTGGCGGGCAAGCCGCTGCCGCCGATGCACCGGGAGACGATTCTGCGGACCGGGGCCGAGCGTCCGCTGGTGGTCGGTGACCGGCTGGACACGGACATTGAGGGGGCGTTCAACGGTGGCGTCGACTCGCTGCTCGTCCTGACCGGGGTGACCGACGCCGGGCAGCTGCTGGCCGCTCGGCCCGAGCACCGGCCGACGTATGTCGACGCGGATCTGCGCGGGATGCTGACCGGGCAACCGGAGGTGTCGGTCGCGGGGGACGGGTTCGGGTGCGGCGGGTGGACCGCGGTCGTACGGGATGACGCGCTTGTGCTGGACGGCGACGGTGCGGTCATGGACGGGCTGCGGGCGCTGTGCGCGGCGGCGTGGACCTGGGCCGGGGACGGAGTCTGCACGCTGGACGCGGGGAAGGCGCTGGCCAGGCTGGGGTGGTAGGCGCGCTGGTGGGCGGCCTCGGCCGCTGGAGAGGGTGGTTGACGGGGTCAGCCAGAGAAGTAGGGGTAGGCTAACCTAACCTCGTGTTGGTTGACAGTACTCCCCGCGAGCGTCCCCAGGCGCTACCGCCACCGCCACCGCCGTCGCCGCTATCGTCACCGCCGTCGTCCTGGCGACGCTCCGCGATCTGCGCCGCCGGTCTCCTGGTCTCGGTCGGGGTGCTGTTGGTGGTGGTCGTCGCGAGCATCGCGGTAGGCGCCAAGCAGATACCCGTCGGCGACGTCTGGCACGGGTTGTTCCAGTACACCGGGACGGACAACGACGTCGTCATACGGGACCTTCGGGTGCCCCGCACTCTGCTCGGCCTGGTTGTCGGCTCCGCGCTCGGGCTGGCCGGTGCCGTACTCCAGGCGCTCACCCGCAACCCCCTCGCGGACCCGGGGCTGCTCGGCATCAACGCGGGCGCCGCGGCCGCGGTGGTGTCCGGCATCAGCTTCTTCGGAGTCAGCTCGCTGAGCGGCTATGTGTGGTTCGCCTTCGGGGGTGCCGCGGCCGTCTCCGTCCTGGTGTACGTGCTCGGGGGCGTCCGCAGCGCCACGCCGGTGCGGCTCGCGCTGGCGGGCACGGCCGCCACCGCCGCGTTGATCGGGTACATCAACGCCGTACAGCTGATGGACAACGTGGCGCTGGACAAGATGCGCTTCTGGACGGTCGGTTCGCTGGCCTCCGCCTCGATGGACACGCTGTGGCAGGTGCTGCCGTTCCTGGCGGTCGGCACGCTTCTCGCGCTGAGTCTGGCCCGGCCGCTGAACGCGATGGCGCTGGGTGACGACACCGCCCGTGCGCTGGGCGCCGGGCTGAACCGTACGCGCGCGCTGTCCATGGCCGCCGCGACACTGCTGTGCGGCGCGGCCACCGCCGCCTGTGGGCCGATCGCCTTCGTCGGGCTGATGGTGCCGCACCTCGTCCGCTCGTTCACCGGCCCCGACCAGCGCTGGATCCTGCCGTACGCGGCCGTGCTGTCGCCGGTCCTGCTGCTGGGCTCGGACGTCGTCGCGCGGGTCGTCGCCCGGCCGTCCGAACTGCAGGTCGGCATCGTCACCGCCCTGATCGGCGGACCGCTCTTCATCTATCTCGTACGCCGCCGGAAGCTGGCCCAGTTGTGAAGGCCCTACGCACCCGGGCGGGCCTCTCCGTCCGGTTCGACCCACGAGCGCTCGCCGTCGTCGGGCTGCTCTGCGCCGCGGTGCTCGCCGCGAGCGTCGTGCTGATCGGCACCGGTGACTTCGAGATCCCCGCCGCCGACGTGATCCGTACGCTGCTCGGGAGCGGTGCACCCGCGCACCAGTTCATTGTCAACGACCTGCGGCTGCCGCGGGTTCTGGTGGGGCTTCTGGTCGGCGCCGCGCTCGGGCTGTCCGGGGCGATCTTCCAAACCATCTCCCGCAATCCGCTGGGCAGCCCCGACATCATCGGCTTCGGGCAGGGCTCGGCGGTGGGCGCGCTCACGGTGATCGTGCTCTTTCAGGGCGGCGCCGCGGCTGTCGCCTTCGGGGCGATCGTCGGAGGCGTGCTGACGGGTGCGGTGATCTACGCGCTTGCCTGGCGGCAGGGTGTGCACGGCTACCGGCTGGTGCTGGTCGGCATCGGCGCGGCCGCTGTGCTCACCGCGGTCAACGGCTATCTGCTCACCAAGGCCCAGCTAGTCGACGCCGCCCGTGCCATGGTCTGGCTCACCGGCTCGCTCGACGGCCGGGACTGGGCGCATGTCTGGCCGCTGCTCGCGCTGTGCGCCGTACTCGTACCGCTGGTGCTCTCCCGGGCGCGTGCGCTGCGGATGCTGGAGATGGGCGATGACGTGGCGTACGCGCTGGGCGTACCGGTGGAGCGCACCCGCCTGGTCCTCATGACGGCCGCGGTGCTGCTCGCCGCCAGCGCCACGGCCGCGGCGGGGCCGGTCTCCTTCGTCGCGCTCACCGCGCCGCAGCTCGCCCGGCGGCTCACGCGGTCGCCGGGACCTGGTCTGCTTCCCGCCGCGCTCATGGGCGGGCTGTTGCTCATCACCGCCGACCTGGCCGCGCAGCGGCTGTTCGGCACGGACACCTTGCCCGTCGGCGTACTGACCGGTCTGCTCGGCGGCGTCTATCTGCTGTGGCTGCTGGTCACCGAACGTAAGGCGGGACGGATATGAAGACCCCTCAGAAGCAGGAGCGTACGGCTGTGAACGGGCAGAACCGGCTGATCGCCGACGAGGTCACCCTCGGCTACGACCAGCGGATCATCGCCGAGCGGCTCTCGGTCGAGATCCCGGACAACTCCTTCACCGTGATCGTCGGCCCGAACGCCTGCGGTAAGTCGACGCTGCTGCGGGCCCTCTCCCGGATGCTCAAGCCCAGCCATGGCCGGGTGCTCCTGGACGGGCAGACCATTCACTCGATTCCCGCCAAGAAGGTGGCCAGAACGCTGGGGCTGCTGCCCCAGACGTCCATCGCCCCCGACGGGATCACCGTCGGCGACCTGGTGGCCCGCGGACGCTATCCGCACCAGGGGCTGCTGCGGCAGTGGTCCCCGGACGACGAGCGGGTCGTCGACGAGTCGATGGCCGCCACCGGAGTCGCCGAACTGGCTGATCGCTATGTCGACGAGCTCTCCGGCGGTCAGCGGCAGCGCGTCTGGATCGCGATGGCGCTGGCGCAGCAGACACCACTGCTGCTCCTGGACGAGCCGACCACGTTCCTGGACATCCAGCATCAGATCGACGTCCTCGACCTCTGCGCCGAGCTGCACGAGGAGCAGGGGCGCACGCTCGTCGCGGTGCTGCATGACCTGAACCACGCGGCGCGGTACGCGACCCACCTCATCGCGCTGCGCGACGGCGAGGTCGTCGCGCAGGGCCCGCCGTCCGAGATCGTCACGGCGGAGCTGGTGGAGCGGGTCTTCGGGCTGCCGTGCCAGGTCATCGACGACCCGGAGACGGGGACGCCGCTGGTCGTGCCCGCGGCGCGCAGGGCCCGGGTGGCTGCGGCGCGGGTCGACTAGGACGACCGGAGAGCAGGACCTGGGCGCGCTGAGCCGGGGTGGCCCTGGCGGGTGACAGGAGCGTCCTGAGCCGTAGCTACAGGAGTGTCCTGAGCCGTAGCAGGTCGCGGACTCCGGCCTCAAGGCGTACCCGGCCCGAGGCCCAGGCGCGGGCGAAGTGCAGGTCGCCGCCGACCAGGGCCACCAGGTCGTCGCCGGTCATCGCGAGCCGGATCTGGGCCTTCCCGCGCGGCGGTCCGCTGTGGGCGCCGGTCACCTCGATCCGGCCGCCTGTGAGGCGGCCCTCGAAGGTGGTGTCGAGGTCGGTGATACGGCAGCTCAGCGAGCGGTCCTGGGCGAGGGCGCCGCGTACGTCGCCGTTCGCCCGGGACATGTTGTCCGAAAGTGTGTCGAGTGCGGCGCGGCACTCCTCTATCGTCGCCATCGTGATCGAAGGTACCCCAGTGCCTGCCTTCGGCAGGCTCTCCAGCGGCCTGTCAGTCCTTCGCGGTAGCGTCGGGGCATGAGCGACACCATGCCGGAGCAGGAGCCTGACCACGGGGGAGAGCCGTCGGCCGCATCGACGCACGACCCGGCCGAGCCCCGGCCCCTCGGGGTACCGCGCACCGCTACCGGCCACGCCGACGTCGACGCGCGCATGGCACGACTCGGCGATACCGACCACCTCGCCACGGACGGGCATATCGAGGTGTACGAGGATGTACACCGGGGGCTGCGCGACGCGCTGACCGCGCTGGACGCACGCGAGGGTCCCGACGCACGCCAGGGTTCCGACGCACCCGCCCCGACAAGCCCGTACGACAACAGGAGCTGAACCGAACGTGGCAGGAGTGGCACGCCGCCGCCTCGACGCCGAGCTGGTACGCCGCAAGCTGGCGCGGTCGCGCGAGCACGCCGGGCAGCTGATCGCCGCCGGGCGGGTCACCGTCGGTGGGAACACCGCGACCAAGTCCGCCACCCAGGTGGAGACCGGGGCCGCCATCGTGGTGACCCAGGACGCCGACGACCCCGACTACGTCTCACGCGGCGGGCACAAGCTGGCGGGCGCCTTCGCGGCGTTCGTCCCGCAGGGCCTGAAGGTCGAGGGGCGGCGCGCGCTGGACGCGGGCGCCTCCACCGGGGGCTTCACCGATGTGCTGCTGCGGGCCGGGGCGGCCCATGTGGTGGCCGTGGACGTCGGCTACGGTCAACTCGCCTGGTCGCTGCGGAGCGATGAACGGGTCACCGTCAAGGACCGTACTAACGTACGTGAGTTGACGCTTGAGGTGATCGATGACGAGCCGGTTGACCTGGTCGTGGGCGACCTGTCCTTCATTCCGCTGGGTCTGGTGCTGCCCGCCCTGGTGCGCTGCACGGCGCCCGGCGCCGACCTGGTGCTGATGGTGAAGCCGCAGTTCGAGGTGGGCAAGGAGCGGCTCGGCAGCGGCGGTGTGGTGCGCAGCGCCGCACTGCGCGCCGATGCCGTGCGGACGGTAGCCCGACAGGCCTGGGACCTGGGCTTCGGGACGCAAGCCGTCACCGCCAGCCCGCTGCCGGGACCGTCCGGGAACGTCGAGTACTTTCTGTGGCTCAGGGCCGGGGCACCCGCACTCGACCCGGCGGATGCTGACCGTGCGGTGGCGGAGGGACCCAGTTGACGACCCAGTTGACGGCCGAGACGTCTGACGCGACCTCTGAGGAGGCGTCCGAGGTGACGAGCGGCCGAGACTCAGCGCGTACCGTCTTCCTGCTCGCGCACACCGGCCGGCCCGCCGCCATCCGCAGTGCCGAACTCGTCGTCCAAGGGCTGCTGCACAGCGGCATCGGGGTACGGGTCCTGGAAGCCGAGGCCTGCGACCTGCCGCTGCCGCCCACCGTTGAGCAGGTGCCGGAGGCGACCCCCGAGGTGCTCGACGGCTGTGAGCTGATCGTGGTGCTCGGCGGGGACGGCACGCTGCTGCGCGGCGCGGAGTTCGCGCGCGCCTCCGGGGTGCCGATGCTCGGCGTCAACCTCGGCCGGGTGGGCTTCCTCGCGGAGGCCGAGCGGGACGACCTCGACAAGGTCGTGGACCGGGTCGTCACCCGCGCGTACGAGGTCGAGGAGCGGATGACCCTCGATGTGCTCGTACGGGACAACGGCAGCGTGGTGCACACGAACTGGGCGCTGAACGAGGCCGCCGTCCAGAAGGTGTCCCCGGAGCGGATGCTGGAGGTGGTCCTGGAGATCGACGGCAGGCCGGTCTCGGGCTTCGGCTGCGACGGCATCGTCTGCGCCACCCCGACCGGGTCGACGGCGTACGCCTTCTCCGCGGGCGGCCCGGTGGTCTGGCCGGAGGTCGAGGCCCTGCTGATGGTGCCGATCAGCGCGCACGCGCTGTTCGCCAAGCCGCTGGTGACCTCGCCGTCTTCGGTGCTCGCCGTCGAGGTACAGCCGCACACGCCGCACGGCGTGCTGTGGTGCGACGGGCGGCGGACGGTGGAGCTGCCCGCGGGCGCGCGTGTGGAGGTGCGCCGGGGCGCGGTGCCGGTCCGGCTGGCCCGGCTGCACCATGCCTCGTTCACGGACCGCCTGGTCGCCAAGTTCGCGCTGCCGGTGTCGGGGTGGCGGGGAGCGCCGCACTAGCCGTTCCTGGGGGAAACCCCACCCCGGCGAGTGACAGGCCGTTCGCCCTGCCCCCTCGTCACCTGCGTCTTCGTACGTGCTGGGCGGGGCCCGTCGCACAGCGGGGCGGGGACCTCGTAAGGTCGTGTCCGTGTTGGAGGAGATGCGGATACGGTCGCTCGGAGTCATCGACGACGCGGTCGTCGAGCTGTCACCAGGCTTCACCGCCGTGACCGGTGAGACCGGTGCGGGCAAGACGATGGTGGTCACGAGCCTCGGGCTGCTGCTCGGCGGGCGCGCGGACCCCGCCCTGGTGCGGATCGGCGCCAAGTCGGCGGTGGTGGAGGGGCGGATCTCCGTGCCCGCCGGCGCCCCGGCGGTGCTGCGTGCCGAGGAGGCGGGCGCCGAACTCGACGACGGGGCGCTGCTGATCAGCCGTACGGTCTCCGCCGAAGGGCGCTCCCGCGCCCACCTCGGGGGCCGGTCGGTGCCGGTCGGGCTGCTCGGCGAGCTCGCCGACGACCTGGTCGCCGTGCACGGCCAGACCGACCAGCAGGGCCTGCTCAAGCCCGCCCGGCAGCGGGGAGCACTCGACCGGTACGCGGGTGACGCGGTGGCCACGCCGCTCGCCAAGTACACGGCGGCGTACCGCAGACTGCGGGCGGTCGTCACTGAGCTCGATGAGCTGACCACCCGGGCGCGGGAGCGTGCCCAGGAGGCGGACCTGCTGCGCTTTGGACTCGATGAGATCGCGGCGGTCGAGCCGCGCGGCGGCGAGGATGTCGAACTGGCCGCCGAAGCCGAGCGGCTCGGGCACGCCGAGGCACTCGGCTCCGCCGCGTCCACCGCGCACGCCGCGCTCGCCGGGAACCCCGAAGACCCGGAGGGCGTCGACGCCGGGCTGCTGGTCGGGGGCGCGCACCGGGCGCTGGACGCCGTACGCGCGCATGACCCCGCGCTGTCCGCGCTCGCCGATCGGCTGGGCGAGGTCGGCATCCTGCTGGGCGATGTGGCGGGCGAGCTGGCGGGGTACGCGGACCGGCTGGACGCCGATCCGCTGCGGCTGGCCGCGGTCGAGGAGCGGCGGGCCGCGCTGACCCAGCTGACCCGCAAGTACGGCGAGGACATCGACGCCGTACTGGCCTGGGCCGAGCACAGCGCCGCGCGGCTCACCGAGCTCGACAGCGACGACGACCACATCGAGGAGCTCACCGCCGAGCGGGCGGCGCTCGGCGCCGAACTGGCCGGGCTCGCCCAGGCCCTGACCGACGCCCGCACGGAGGCCGCCGAGCGGTTCGCCGCCGCGGTCACCGCGGAGCTGGCCTCGCTCGCGATGCCGCACGCGCGCGTGAGCATCGACATCCGGCAGACCGACGATCCGGACGGCATCGACGTCGGCGGCCGGACCGTCGCGTACACCCCGACCGGCGTCGACGAGGTCGAACTCCTCCTCGCGCCCCATCCGGGAGCTCCGCCCCGGCCGATCGCCAAGGGCGCGTCCGGTGGTGAGCTCTCCCGGGTCATGCTCGCGGTCGAGGTGGTCTTCGCGGGCTCCGACCCGGTGCCGACCTATCTCTTCGACGAGGTCGACGCGGGCGTCGGCGGCAGGGCGGCCGTCGAGGTGGGCCGACGGCTGGCCCGGCTCGCCAGGTCCGCCCAGGTCGTCGTGGTCACCCACCTGCCCCAGGTGGCGGCCTTCGCCGACCGGCAGTTGCTGGTCGAGAAGACCCACGACGGCTCGGTGACCCGGTCCGGTGTCCAGGTACTCGAAGGCGAGGACCGCGTCCGCGAACTGTCCCGGATGCTCGCGGGCCAGGAGGACTCCGAGACGGCCCGCGCGCACGCGGAGGAACTCCTGGCGGCGGCCCGCGCGGACGGCTGAGTACGGGCGCTGACAGCGCCAGGCCCTTCAGGCCCTTCAGGCCCTCCAGGTCTGCCAGGCCCGCCAGGCCATAGAGTCGCGGTATGCAGATGGGGATCAGTCGGCCCGGTGGCCGTATCGCCGCGCTGGCCACGGCCGCCCTGGCGACCAGGGCCGGATACGAGGCGCTGCGGCGGGCGAAGCCCGGCGGGGCAGGGCGCTGGGAGCGGAAGAACCACGCGGGGCGCACCGTCGACCTGTGCGCCGGGCCCGCCGCCACGCTCGGCGGCGTCCTCGCGGCGCTCGCCCCGCGTGGCCTGGAGCCTCCCGCTCGCGGCGCCACCGCGCTGGCGGTCGCCGTGGCGGGGGCCTGTGGGGCGTACGACGACATCGTGGGCGCCGACGACCCGCGGCGCGGATTCCGCGCGCATCTGGGCGCGCTGCGCCGGGGCGAGGTGACCAGCGGCGCGGTGAAGCTCTTCGGTATCGGGGCGGCCGGGCTGGCCGCGGGCGCGCTGCTCAAGGAGCGGCCAGTCGACCAGGTGCTGGCGGGTGTGGTGATCGCGGGCGCGGCGCACTGCGTGAACCTGGTGGACGTACGTCCTGGGCGGGCCGGTCTGACGGTGCTGGCCCTTGGCGCGCCGGGCCTGCTGAAGCGGAGCGGCGCGCTCGCCGCCGCGCCCATGGGGGCGGCGGCGGCCGTGCTGGTGGACGACCTGGGGGAGCGCACCATGCTGGGCGACGCGGGGGCGCACGCCCTCGGGGCGGGCCTGGGCGCGGCGATCGTCGCGGGCAACGGACGGCTGGGGCTCGCCGCGCATGCGGCGGCCGTGGTCGCCGCGGCGGTGTACGGCGATGTGGTCGGCCGCGCGGACGCCGCCGTGCCGGGCTGTGGTGTTCTGGGCGCATCCGAGGTGCCCACGGTGGTCCGCGCGGGGTGAGGACGTCGCCGCTGCACTGGTGTGCGATCACCCATCTGGGTGATCTGCGCGGGCGTCGTGTCGTTCCGTCGCGGGATTAGCCCCTCGGCGGTGCCGGAACGTCCGTGCGGGCTGGCATCCTTGACGGTGCGCACGCACCGTACGAGACCCGTCCGCCCTCGACCCAGGAGCCCTGGCCACCGTGAGCAGCCACGCACCGCAAGGCCAGCCGCCGCTGCGCACCGTGCTGGTGCTGGGTGGCGGCAGCGCGGGCAGCAGCACCCATGTCCGCTCGCTTGCCGCAGGCCTCGTCGCGCGTGGCGTACGGGCCACCGTCTGCGCACCCGCGGAGCTCGACCCGCTGTATGACTTCACCGGCGCCGGGGCGGAGTTCGTGTCGGTGCCGCGCAGTGGCGACCCGAAATCCGTGGCCGCGCTGCGTGCCGCCTGCGCGGACGCGGACCTGGTCCACGCGCACGGCCTGCACGCCGCGGTCCGCGCGTCGCTGGCACTCGCCGGGCGCGGGGCGTGGCCCACCCGCCGACGCACCCCGCTGGTCGTCACCTGGCACTCGCGCGGCTACCCGGAGGGAGCCCGAGCCCCCGTACTGCGGCTGCTCGAACGCCAGGTCGCGCGGACCGCGGCCGTGGTGCTCGGCACCTCCTCGGAGCTCGTCGACCGGGCCCGCCGCAGGGGCGCCCGCGACGCCCGGCTCGCGCCGATCGCCTTTCCCGTGGCACGCCGTACGGTCGCCTCCGGCCCCGACGACCCGGATCAGGTGTGCGACAAGACCCGGGCGGAACTGGGCTCCGTGGAACGCCCGTTGCTGATGGCGGTCGGCTCGCTCGACCGGCACCGCGGCTACGACACGCTGCTGGACGCCGCGCGCGCCTGGCGGCAGCTCGACCCGGTTCCGCTGCTGGTCGTCGCGGGCGAAGGGCCAGAGCGCGGCGCGCTGCAGCGCCGGATCGAGGCCGAGGAACTGCCGGTGCGGCTGCTCGGCCGCCGGGACGACATCCCGGAACTGCTCGCCGCGGCCGATATCGCGCTGCTCCCCAGCCGCTGGGAGTCCCGCTCGGTGCTGGCCCACGAGGCGCTGCACGCGGGAGTTCCGCTGGTCGCCACCGCCGTCGGCGGGGTGCCCGAACTGGTGGGAGACGCCGCCGAACTGGTCCCGTACGGAGACGCGGGGGCGCTCGCCGCCAGCGTCGCCGCGCTGCTCGCGGACCCGGAGCGCAGGGCAGAGCTCAAGCGCAAGGGCCTGGCCCAGGCGGCGAGTTGGCCCACCGAGGACGAGACGGTCGCGCAGATCCTGAGCGTGTACGACGAGTTGGCTCAGCCTTTCGCCCGCTGAGGCCTTTCGCCCGCTGAGCCGGCCAGGCCAGGTCAGGCAGGTCAGGCCAGGTCAGGTCACATGCCGCCGCGCCCGCAGGGCCAGGCTGAGGGCGAGTACCGTCTGCGGGTCGTCCAGATCCGTACCGAGCAGCTCCGCGATTCGGGCCAGCCGGTTGTACAGCGTCTGCCGGTTCAGATGCAGTTCGCGCGCCGTCTCCGCCTTGCGGCCCGCGTGGGCGAGATACGTCTCCAGGGTGGGCAGCAGCGGAGTCTTCGACCGGTGGTCGTGCGCGCGCAGCGGACCGATCGCCCGCTCGACGAACGCCGCCAGGTCCGGGTGCTCGCGCAGCCGCCACAGCAGCAGATCGGTGTCCAGGCGCCGCGCGTCGTACCACGGCCGGTCGGGCAGTCCCTGTGCCGCGGCCGCCGTCTCCGCCGCGTGCCGCAGCCCCGCCGCGACCGCCGCCCAGCCGCCCGCGACGCCCCCGGCCACCACGACCGGGGCGCGCGCGCCGGGCCGCAGCATGCCCGCACGTTCGACCCCGGCCCGCAGGGCTGCCGCGACCCGGTCGGCCACCGCCGTCCGCTCGGACTCCGAGCGCAGCCCGACCAGCAGCGGCACCCGCCCCTCCACCGGACGCACCCCCACCAGGACAGGCACTCCCACCGATGCCAGTTCCTCCGTAACGGCGCGGGCCAGCACCGCCCAGCCGCCACCAGGCGCCAGGCCGTCCCCGCCGTCCGGGAGCCGCATCACGACCGGCAGCAGTGGCCCGGCACCCGGCTTGAACCCCAGCACCCTGGCCTGCGCCGGAGCGTCGTCCGGGGTGCAGCGGCCCTCCGCCAGATCGGTCAGGAAGTCGCCACGGCCACGCGCCGCCAGCTCCTCCTCCTGCCGGGCCTGCATCAGCACCACGGCCAGGATGCCCGCGGCGCGCTCGGCCGCCATCCGGTGCACCGCGAGCAGCGGCCCGGCCACCGGAAGCTGGACGAGCCGGGCCCGTACGGACCCGGCTCCCGGGCCGCCCCCGGGCACATCGACCACGACGGCCCCCGCGGGCGGCCCCTCCGCGCGCTCCGGGCGCCGCCCGCGCAGCCCCTCCCACACCTGAAGCGGGTCGACCCCGCCCGTGGACACCGTGGACGTGCCCCCCGAAGCCTCGGTGGCGGCCTGGATGGCGGTCGGCCCGGCCGCGTACAGCAGCTGTCCGTCGGCGGTCTCCAGGAACACCGGGTTGCCGCAGAAGTCCGCGAGCGTGCCGAGTACCTGGGGCACTCCGCCGCCGCCGAGCAGTACCTGGGTGCAGCGCTGGTGCACCTCCTCGGCCTGCTGGAGCAGGGCGTAGTGGTGGTTGACGATCTCGGTGTGCACCTCTTCGGTGACCGTCACGAAGGCCACCTCGCGGTGCAGCTGCACCAGCGGCAGCCCGGTGCTGCGCGCGGTTTCCACGATCGCGGCCGGAAGCTGCGTGAATCGCGTCCCCAGCTCCACGACCAGCGCGGCGATCTGGCGCTCGGCCAGCTTCGTCACGAAGGCGCGTTGCTCGGCGGGCCGGGTGCCGAGGCCGATGCCGGTGCTGAGCAGCAGTTCGCCGCCCTTGAGGAGGGAGGCGATGTTCGGCGCCTCACCCGCGTGCACCCAGCGCACGGTGCGGTGCAGCCGGTCGGCCCCCGCGACGACCTCGGGCAGGCCGCTGCGCAGCCCCGGCAGCTCCAGTGCCCGTCGTACGGTGATACCGCCCTGCACGTCCATGGCGGGACGGTACCCCGTCCGTACGCTCCGGGGAGATCAGCCCCCGTACGCCCCCGACGCGGTCAGCCGTAGCGCCGTGTCGATCAGCGGGACGTGGCTGAAGGCCTGCGGGAAGTTCCCGACCTGGCGCTTGAGCCGTGGGTCCCACTCCTCGGCGAGCAGTCCGAGGTCGTTGCGGAGCGAGAGCAGCCGCTCGAAGAGCTCGCGGGCCTCGTCGACGCGCCCGATCATCGCGAGATCGTCCGCGAGCCAGAAGGAGCAGGCCAGGAACGCGCCCTCGTCGCCCTCGAGGCCGTCGACGCCTGTGTCGTCACCGGATGTCGGGTAGCGCAGGATGAATCCGTCGGAGGTGGACAGCTCCCGCTGAATCGCCTCGATGGTGCCGACCACCCGCTTGTCGTCCGGGGGCAGGAAGCCCACCTGCGGGATCACCAGCAGGGACGCGTCGAGTTCCTTGGAGCCGTAGGACTGGGTGAAGGTGTTGCGCTCCGGGTCGTAGCCCTTCTCGCATACGTCGCGGTGGATGTCGTCGCGTAGTTCGCGCCATTTCTCCAGCGGTCCGTCGGCGTCGCCCGACTCGAGCAGCCTGATGGTGCGGTCGACGGCGACCCAGGTCATCACCTTGGAGTGCACGAAGTGCCGACGCGGTCCGCGTACCTCCCAGATGCCTTCGTCCGGTTGGTCCCAGTGGGTCTCCAGGAAGCGGATCAGTTTCAGCTGGAGCAGCGAGGCGTAGTCGTTGCGCGACAGGCCGGTCATATGGGCCAGATGCAGCGCCTCGGTGACCTCGCCGTAGACGTCGAGCTGGAGTTGGTGTGCGGCGCCGTTGCCCGCCCGGACCGGTGTCGAGCCCTCGTATCCGGGCAGCCAGTCCAGTTCGGTCTCGCCGAGTTCTCGTTCCCCCGCGATGCCGTACATGATCTGCAGGTTCTCCGGGTCGCCCGCGACCGCCCGCAGCAGCCACTCGCGCCAGGCGCGGGCCTCTTCGCGGTAGCCGGTGCGCAGCAGCGAGGAGAGGGTGATCGCCGCGTCCCGCAGCCAGGTGAAGCGGTAGTCCCAGTTCCGGCAGCCGCCGATGTCCTCCGGCAGCGAGGTGGTCGGCGCGGCCACGATCCCGCCCGTCGGCGCGTAGGTGAGTGCCTTCAGCGTGATCAGCGAGCGGATCACGGCCTCGCGGTAGGGGCCGTGGTACGTGCAGTGCTCGACCCACTCGCGCCAGAAGTCCTCGGTCGCCTCCAGCGCGGCCTCGGGCTCGGGCAGCGCGGGCGGTTCGCGGTGCGAGGGCTGCCAGCTGATGGTGAACGCGAACCGGTCGCCGGGCGCGACGGTGAAGTCGGAGTACGTGGTGAGGTTCTCCCCGTACGTCTCGGCAGGGGTGTCGAGCCACACGGAGTCCGGGCCCGCGACCGCGACCGTACGGCCGTCGACCTTGTGGACCCAGGGCACGATCCGCCCGTAACTGAAGCGCATCCGCAGCGCGGAGCGCATCGGTACCCGACCGCTGACGCCCTCCACGATCCGGATGAGCTGGGGGGCACCGTCGCGCGGCGGCATGAAGTCGGTCACCCGGACCGTGCCGCGCGGAGTGTCCCACTCCGATTCCAGTACGAGGGAGTCGCCGCGATACGTACGGCGGTCGGCGGGGGGCGGCCCGTGTGCGGCGGAGTAGGCAGGGCCCAGTCGCCAGAAGCCGTGTTCCTCGGTGCCGAGCAGTCCGGCGAACACGGCGTGTGAGTCAAAGCGGGGCAGGCACAGCCAGTCGACCGTGCCGTCCCGGCAGACCAAGGCGGCGGTCTGCATATCGCCGATGAGTGCGTAGTCCTCGATGCGCCCGGCCACGTGCATCTCCAGTCGAACGGCCACGTCCGCCCCGCGGGGCGCTTGCGTTGCAGTCAAGGGTCGTTGACGAGCTTGGGTGATCCGGTTTCGGGCGGGGATGGTGCCTGGGCCGGCCTGGCTCGGCAGCGAGTGTCCGAGCAGGATACGACGCACCCTAGTGATCCGCGCGGGGGTCGCGGCAAGAGATGTCCGCCGAACGAGTGAGCGCTGGGTGAGAGGTAGACGAGGGGTGATGCGTCGCGTACAGGCCGTATGCGCGCGGTGAACCGTGCCCTGTTGCGCGCGGTGATCCGTGCCCTGTGCGTACCCTGTGCCTGCCGGGCCCGGAGCCCGCGTTGGCGGCGCGCGGCCTGTGCGGTGGTGGCTGGAAGCGGGTCCCGTCACTCGCTGATACCCTGGTAGCCCGTGGACCGGTGGGTGTCAGACCCCCGAACCGCAGCGACGACGCCACCCCTCGATAGCCGATATCGGGGTCCGGATGTCGGTACGCACCACCACTCGCGACCACGGGAGCCCCCTCTTGGCCATGCCGCCCAAAGCCACGACGACCAAGCACATCTTCGTCACCGGGGGTGTCGCCTCCTCCCTCGGCAAGGGCCTGACCGCCTCCAGTCTGGGTGCGCTGCTCAAGGCGCGGGGCCTGCGGGTCACCATGCAGAAGCTGGACCCGTACCTGAACGTCGACCCCGGCACCATGAACCCGTTCCAGCACGGCGAGGTGTTCGTCACCAACGACGGCGCTGAGACCGACCTGGACATCGGCCACTACGAGCGCTTCCTCGACGTCGACCTGGACGGCTCGGCCAACGTCACCACTGGCCAGGTCTACTCGCAGGTCATCGCCAAGGAGCGGCGCGGCGAGTACCTCGGTGACACCGTGCAGGTCATCCCGCACATCACCAACGAGATCAAGCACCGCATCCGGCGGATGGCCACCGACGACGTCGATGTGGTCATCACCGAGGTCGGCGGCACCGTCGGCGACATCGAGTCGCTGCCGTTCCTGGAGACCGTCCGCCAGGTCCGCCACGAGGTCGGCCGGGACAACGTCTTCGTCGTGCACATCTCGCTGCTGCCCTACATCGGCCCGTCCGGTGAGCTGAAGACCAAGCCCACCCAGCACAGCGTGGCCGCCCTGCGGAACATCGGTATCCAGCCGGACGCCATCGTGCTGCGCGCCGACCGGGACGTACCGCTGTCCATCAAGCGCAAGATCTCGCTGATGTGTGACGTCGACGAGGCCGCCGTGGTCGCCGCGATCGACGCCAAGTCGATCTACGACATCCCCAAGGTGCTGCACACCGAGGGCCTGGACGCCTATGTCGTCCGCAAGCTGGACCTCCCGTTCCGCGATGTGAACTGGACCCAGTGGGACGACCTCCTGGACCGGGTGCACAACCCGAACCACGAGGTCACCATCGCGCTGGTCGGCAAGTACATCGACCTGCCCGACGCCTACCTGTCGGTGACCGAGGCACTGCGTGCGGGCGGTTTCGCGAACAAGGCCAGGGTCAAGGTCAAGTGGGTCACGTCCGACGACTGCAAGACCGCCGCGGGTGCCGCCCGCCAGCTCGGCGACGTCGACGCGATCTGCATCCCCGGCGGCTTCGGCGACCGTGGGGTGAATGGCAAGGTCGGCGCGATCACGTACGCCCGCGAGAACAAGATCCCGCTGCTCGGGCTCTGCCTCGGCCTGCAGTGCATCGTCGTCGAGGCGGCCCGTAACCTCGCGGACATCCCGGAGGCCAACTCCACCGAGTTCGACGCGGCCACCGCGCACCCGGTGATCTCCACCATGGCCGAGCAGCTCGACATCGTCGCGGGCGAGGGCGACATGGGCGGCACCATGCGGCTGGGCATGTACCCGGCGAAGCTGGCGGACGGCTCCATCGTCCGTGAGGTCTACGACGGCAAGGAGTACGTGGAGGAGCGCCACCGCCACCGCTACGAGGTCAACAACGCCTACCGCGCGGAACTGGAGAAGAAGGCGGGCCTGGTCTTCTCCGGCACGTCCCCGGACAACAAGCTGGTCGAGTACGTCGAGTACCCGCGTGAGGTCCACCCCTACCTGGTCGCCACCCAGGCGCACCCGGAGCTGCGCTCCCGGCCGACCCGCCCGCACCCGCTCTTCGCGGGCCTGGTGAAGGCGGCCGTGCAGCGGCAGGAGAGCGCGGGGCAGCAGAGCTAGTCGTACGGGCTGGCCGTAAGAGCTAGTCGTACAAGAGAGATACGGTTGCCGGGGTACGGGCTCTTTGCGGGCTTGTACCCCGGTTTCTGCTTTCGATGGCATGTTTCCAAGGCATGCGCACGCGCGTAGGAGGACGTTCTTCATGACGCTCAGGGACACCGCCGAACAGTGGCAGGTCACGGCCACCGAGACGCCGTTCGTCGGTAACAAGACCAGCGTCCGCGCCGACGACGTGATCATGCCCGATCGCACCGTCGCCCGCCGTGACTACCAGGTCCATCCCGGCTCGGTCGCCGTGCTCGCCCTCGACGAGCAGGGGCGGGTCCTGGTCCTGAAGCAGTATCGGCACCCCGTACGCCACAAGCTCTGGGAGATCCCGGCCGGGCTGCTCGACGTGCCGGGCGAGAACCCGCTGCACGCGGCCCAGCGCGAGCTCTATGAGGAGGCGCACGTCAAGGCCGAGGACTGGCGGGTGCTCACCGACGTCTTCACCACACCCGGCGGCTGTGACGAGGCGGTACGTATCTTCCTGGCCCGCGATCTGTCGGCGGCCGACGGCGAGCGCTTCGACGTCAGCGAGGAGGAGGCCGACATGGAACTCGCGCGGGTGCCCTTGGAGGACCTCGTACGGGGCGTGCTCGCCGGAGACCTGCACAACAACTGCCTCGTCGTGGGCGTGCTCTCACTCGTCGCGGCGGAGCGGGGTGAGGGTCTGGACGCGCTGCGCCCGGCCGACGCGCCCTGGCCCGCCCGCCCCTTCGAGGCCTGAGGGCCTGTCAGGCTCTCCTCACCCTTCTCACCTCTTGCGGTATGACCATCCGTTGATCCGATCGAGGGATCTGTCCGCCATGCTCCACCAGGTCCGTCGCCGAGCGTGAACTACGCTCGGAATCCCCCCGACCGCAGCCGCGGGCGGGCTCGGTGCGCAGGTGGACGGGAGCGTGGCCCGTGACGGATCAGGCGGTGGACACCCACACGGCTTCGCCCGTATCGGAGGGTCCCGCGCCAGGAGCCGGGCCCGGCCCAGGGACCCCCGGGTTCTTCGGCCGGGAGCGGGAGCTGAGGGAGCTGCGCGCCGATATCGCGCGCACCGGCCTCGACACCCTCACCGGCCGAAAGCAGCCACGCGCCCGGGTCCTGCTCATCGCCGGACGGCCGGGCTCGGGACGCACCGCGCTGGCCGAGGAGCTCACCCGGCAGGTCGCCGACGCCTACCCGGACGGGGTGCTGCGCGCCCGGCTCACCGAGCCCGGCGGCGAGCGCGTCCCCACCGAACGCAGCGCCAGGCGACTCCTGGACGCGCTGGACATCCCGGCGACCCCCGGCGCCACCGACGACGACCTCACCGAGGTGCTGCGCGCCGCTCTGTCCGCACGCCGGGTGGTGCTGCTGCTCGATGGCGCCGCCGACGCCGAGCAGGTCGAGCCGCTCCTGCCGGACGCTCCGGACTGCCTGGTCGTCGCCACCGCCGAAGGGCCGCTCACCGGCATCCCCGACGTACGGCCGTGCACACTCGGCGGCCTGGACGCCGGGTCCGCCCGGGAGCTGCTCAGCGGCTTCGCTGGCTCGGTACGTATCACCTGCGACCCCCGGGCCGCCGAGGCGCTGGCCGAGCAGTGCGCGCACCGTCCCGCGTCGCTGGTCCTGGCCGGGGGCTGGCTGGCCGCCAGGCCGAAGGCCTCGGTCGCCGAGCTGGCCAAACAGCTGAACGACCTGCCGGCCGACACGGCCGGAGCCAGAGGCTCCCTGGAGCGGGTCTTCCGCTTCGTGCACGCCGGACTGCCGCGCCCGGCGGCCCGCATACTGCGACTGCTCGCGCTGGCCCCCGCCGGGATCGCCGACCCGCACACCGCCTCCGCGCTGGCCGGCTGCTCGGTATCCGCCGCCCGCACGACCCTGGACGACCTCGCCACGCTCGGACTGCTGCACCCGCTCGACCGGAGCCGTTTCGACGAGCGCCGCCCCGGGTCTCGCGGCGGCGCGGACACCGAGCTGCCGCAGTACGAGGTGCCCAGCTGTCTGCTGCCGAGCCTGCGCGCGCTGCTCGAGACCGAGGACCGGCCCGCCGAACTGCAACTGGCGCGGGCCCGGATGCTGGAGCGGACCGTACGGCTGCTGCAGTCCTGCCGGGCCATCACCGATCCGGACGGCTCACCGGCCCGCAAACGGCTCGCCGGGCTGCCCCGCTCGCTCCGCTTTCCGAACGTCTCGGCGGCCGCTCAGTGGCTCGGAGCCCGGCAGCCCGCGCTGCTCGCGTCCGCCCGGCTCGCGGTGGCCGAGGGCGAGCTGGACACGCTCGCCAGGCGACTGATGGCCGCGCTGGTCCGGGCCCTGGTGGCGCACCAGGGCACCGAGGCCGCCGCCCCCGAGCTGTACGGCATCCACCAGCTCGTCCTGGATGTGGCGCGGCGGCGTGGTCTGCTGCGCGAGCAGGCCGCCGCGCTGCTGAACCTCGCCGACCTGGACGCCGCCACGGGCCGTACCCAGCAGGCGCTGGACCGCTACCGGGCCGCGCTGGAGGCGGCGCGGGCCGCGAACGACCCGTATGCCACCGGCCGGGCGATGGAATCCGTCGGCGGCGCCTACCAGGAGCTGGGGGACTGGCAGCGGGCCGCCGACTGGTTCGGTCGGGCGCTCGGACCACGGCTGGCGCGCGACGAGCGGCTGGACGCGGCCCGGCTGTACGGGCGGATCGCGGCCGCGCACACCTACGCGGGCCGCTACGGCGAGGCGCTGCGTAACTGGCGCTCCGCGGTCGCCGGGTACCGCAAGGCGGGCGATGTCCCGTCCCACGCACGCGCGTTGAGCGAGCTGGCCCGGGTCCAGGAGTACGCGGGCCACCCCGAGGATTCGCTGGCCACCTGCCGGGAGGCGGTGGAGTGGGCGCGGCAGGCCCAGGACGTACGACTGCTGGGTGCGCTACAGCTCAGGCTGGCCGACACCCTGGACCGGCTGGGCGACCCGGCCGCCGCCGGGCTGCACCGCACGGCGGCCGAGCGCATGCTGGGAAGGGAGCTCCCCGAGGACGGAGCAAGATCTTCCGCCTACGAAATCCGTAGCGCATCTTCGAGAGATTGATGCTTTGAAAGGCTAGACAGCTCAAAATCCTTCATTAGACTGGCTCCGCCGCGTACTTCCGTGGTGTCTCCCGTTGCGCCCCCATGTAGCGGGGAAAGTCTGCTGTTGCCCGGAAACATCCCTGAGTCAAGGACCGTGATCGACGATGAAGGTCGGCATCCCCCGCGAGGTCAAGAACAACGAGTTCCGGGTGGCGATCACCCCCGCCGGAGTGCATGAGCTGGTCCGCCACGGCCACCAGGTCGTCATCGAGCGGAACGCAGGCGTCGGCTCGTCGATCACGGACGAGGAGTTCGTCGCCGCGGGCGCCCAGATCCTGCCCACGGCCGACGAGGTGTGGGCCACCGCTGACCTGCTGCTGAAGGTCAAGGAGCCGATCGCCGAGGAGTACCACCGCCTCCGCAAGGACCAGACGCTCTTCACCTACCTGCACCTGGCCGCGTCCCGTGAGTGCACCGACGCGCTCCTGGAGTCCGGTACGACCGCGATCGCGTACGAGACCGTCGAGACCGCGAGCCGCGCGCTGCCGCTGCTCGCCCCGATGTCCGAGGTCGCGGGCCGTCTCGCCCCGCAGGTCGGCGCGTACCACCTGATGCGCTTCAACGGTGGCCGCGGCGTGCTGCCGGGCGGTGTCCCCGGCACGTCGGCGGGCAAGGCCGTCGTCATCGGCGGCGGTGTCTCCGGCTGGAGCGCCACCCAGATCGCCGTCGGCATGGGCTTCCACGTCACCCTGCTCGACCGGGACATCAATAAGCTGCGCGAGGCCGACCGGATCTTCGGCACCAAGGTGCAGACGATCGTCTCCAACGCCTTCGAGCTGGAGAAGGCCGTCACCGAGGCCGACCTCGTCATCGGCGCGGTGCTGATCCCGGGTGCCAAGGCGCCGAAGCTGGTCACCAACGAGCTCGTCGCCAAGATGAAGCCCGGAAGTGTCCTTGTCGACATCGCGATCGACCAGGGTGGCTGCTTTGAGGACTCGCGTCCGACCACCCACGCGGAGCCGACTTTCAAGGTCCACGAGTCGGTGTTCTACTGCGTCGCCAACATGCCCGGCGCGGTGCCCAACACCTCGACCTACGCGCTGACCAACGCGACGCTGCCCTACATCGTCGAGCTCGCCAACCGCGGTTGGGTCGAGGCGCTGCGCCGCGACCCGGCGCTGGCCCTGGGTCTCAACACCCATGACGGCGAGGTCGTTTACGGTCCGGTCGCCGAGGCCCACGGCCTGTCCAGCGTCGAACTGAGCACGCTGCTGGGCTGAATCGGCCGCCACTCGGTCGTTCACGTCAACCTGAGCGTCAATCTCGCACACCCGGCCGGACCTTGCCCGTCAAGGTTCGGCCGGGTGTGTATCAGGTCACTTTGTGAGACTCGATCAACTCGCGCCGAACGTAGCCCTTTAACCGATTCGCACCCCCGTGAAACCCGGTGAGAGGTCCTTGTGCACCCTTGACAGCGGGGTGTTCGGTTGCCGACACATCGGGCCCGGAACGGCGGATTGTGTTGCTGCGGACCGGTGACACGCCATAGAGTCGCCAACCGTCGGCATGGTGCCACGCTGACCTATCGAGAAGTTTCCTGGTCACCAAGGAGGTAAGACGACTTGTGAATGAGTCGACATTTACTCCCGGGGGTGGTCAACCAGGAATGCCTGCGCAGGGATCGGGCCCCGAGGGGCTCGAAGCTGTCGGCTCCGTCGCTGTCCGCACCTTCGCCGACCGTCAGAACACGCAGCGCGCCCAGCGCGCGCAGCCGACGCTTTCAGCCCACCAGAGCATGGATGGCCATCAAGTGAACGCCATGGCCGGCGACCGGAGTGGCGAGAACACCACCCAATTCGCTGACTACGAAGAACTGCCCGAGGGGCACTTCTACGACCCCGACGCCGAGTACGAGCCCGACCCCGAGTACGCGGCCACCCTCGCCCCGGACGCCGCCCGCCAGCGCCGGGAGCGGATCGGCCCGACCGGGCGCCCGCTGCCGTACTTCCCGATCCCCGGGCCGCTGACCGACCACGGTCCCGCGAAGATCATCGCGATGTGCAACCAGAAGGGCGGCGTCGGCAAGACGACGTCCACCATCAACCTGGGTGCCGCGCTCGCCGAGTACGGGCGCCGGGTGCTGCTGGTCGACTTCGACCCGCAGGGCGCGCTCTCGGTCGGCCTCGGGGTCAACCCGATGGAGCTCGACCTCACCGTCTACAACCTGCTCATGGAGCGGGGCATGGCGGCCGACGAGGTGCTCCTGAAGACGGCCGTGCCCAACATGGACCTGCTGCCGAGCAATATCGACCTCTCGGCGGCCGAGGTGCAGTTGGTGAGCGAGGTCGCGCGCGAGTCCACGCTGCAGCGGGCGCTCAAGCCGCTGATGGCCGACTACGACTACATCGTGATCGACTGCCAGCCCTCGCTCGGTCTGCTGACTGTGAACGCGCTGACCGCGGCGCACAAGGTGATAGTGCCGCTGGAGTGCGAGTTCTTCGCGCTGCGTGGGGTGGCGCTGCTCACCGAGACGATCGAGAAGGTGCAGGAGCGGCTCAATCCCGAGCTGGAGCTCGACGGCATCCTGGCCACGATGTACGACTCGCGGACGGTGCACAGCCGTGAGGTGCTGGCCCGGGTCGTCGAGGCCTTCGACGACCACGTCTACCACACGGTGATCGGGCGCACGGTCCGCTTCCCGGAGACCACGGTCGCCGGTGAGCCGATCACGACGTACGCCTCCAACTCCGTCGGTGCCGCCGCCTATCGCCAGCTCGCCAGGGAGGTGCTCGCCCGGTGTCACGCCGAGTGAGTCTGCCGGGGGCCGACGAACTGTTCCGTACCACCGGGGGAATGGCGCTCACCTCGTCGTCCCCGAGGCGACCGGCCAACGGTGAGGCGCGCGTTCCGGCTCCGGCGGGCGAGAGCGACGGGGCGGCCGCGGGCGAGGACGACGGCGAGAGCGCCGAGCACTCCACCGCGGAGGCGGACTCCTCCGACCATCGCAGCCGGGGCGCCGAAGGCGTGGACGCGGAAGGGCGTACCAAGCGCCGTCAGGCGCAGGAGGCGGCCTCCGCGCCGCCGTCATCGCCTTCGGCCAGGACCGCTGACGGGTCCGCCGGGTCCACGCGGCGCCGGGGCAGGGCGCAGGGGCGTCGGCCCAGTGGGCGCGAGCGCCACGACGAGAAGATCACGGTGTACGTGTCGGCCGAGGAACTGATGGACCTCGAGCACGCGCGGCTGGTGCTGCGCGGCGAGCACGGGCTCGCGGTGGACCGCGGGCGGATCGTCCGCGAGGCGGTCGCGGTGGTCCTGGCGGACCTTGAGTCGCGAGGCGAGGCCAGCATTCTCGTACGGCGGCTGCGGGGGCGCTGACGCGGGTCGGCGTGCCGCCGCGGCGGGGTCGGGGCGATAGCCTGCGTCTGCGCCTGTGCCTGCTTTGTGCTGATGCGCAGCCGTACGCCGCTGTTTGTCGCCCCTCTGGATCGTGATGCCGCCGCCCGAAGACCCCACCCAGCCTCGCCGTGGACACCGCCGCTCACTGGGGCGGGGGCCAGGCGCGGTGGTGGCCGCGGAGCAGGAGACCTCCCCCACCCCGCCCCTCCCCGAAACCGGGGGCGAGCCCCCGGACCCCCGACGGTCGGCGCCTGAGCCGGGCGCGGCGTCGGCGTCGCGCAACGCGACGGACGACCCTCCCGCCGAGGGCGAGCTGGCTGCGCCGGACACCCAGGCCGCGCCGGGCGAGCGGCCTGCGACCGGCCCGGAAGGCGGGACGTCTGCCGAGGGTGGGACGCCTGCCGACGGTGGGACGTCTGCCGACGGCGGTGTGCCGCGTGGCGGTCGGATGCTGGCGGCCGGGGGCGAGCTGGCTGCGCCGGACACCCAGGCCGCGCCGGGCGAGCGGCCTGCGACCGGCTCGCCAGGCGGGACGTCTACCGAGGGTGGGACGTCTGGCGGTGGCGGCGTGTCGTGCGGTGGTCGGATGGCTGCCGGGGAGGCGACGCCTACGGGTGGTGAGGGGGATGGCGGGCGGTTTACCGTGCGGCTGGCCAATTTCGAGGGGCCCTTTGACCTGCTGCTGCAGTTGATCGCCAAGCACAAGATGGACGTCACCGAGGTGGCGCTCTCGCAGGTCACGGACGAGTTCATGGGGTACATCCGGGCCATGGGCCCGGACTGGGACCTCGACCAGACCACCGAGTTCCTGGTCGTCGCGGCCACGCTGCTCGACCTCAAGGCCGCCCGGCTGCTGCCCTCGGCCGAGGTCGAGGACGAGGCCGACCTCGCCCTGCTCGAAGCGCGCGACCTGCTCTTCGCCCGGCTGCTGCAGTACCGGGCGTACAAGGAGATCGCCGACATCTTCAGCGGGCGGCTCGATGACGAGGCCCGGCGCTACCCCCGTACCGTCGGGCTCGAACCGCACCACGCCGCGCTGCTGCCCGAGGTGGTCATCAGCATCGGCGCCGAGGGGTTCGCCAAACTGGCGGTCAAGGCGATGCAGCCGAGGCCCAGGCCCCAGGTGTACGTCGACCACATCCACGCCCCGCTCGTCTCCGTACAGGAACAGGCCGAGGTCGTCGTCGCGCGGCTGCGTGAGCGCGGCGAGCTGCGCTTTCAGGAGCTCGTCGCGGACGCCGCCGACACGCTGACGGTCGTGGCCCGCTTCCTGGCGCTGCTCGAGCTGTACCGCGAGAAGGCCGTCGCCCTGGACCAGGACGAGGCGCTGGCCGACCTGCTGGTGCGCTGGACCGGGGGCGAGGGAGCCGAGCCGGTGGTCACGGACGAGTTCGACCGGGCGTCCGAGGTCGAGGACGGCCCAGGCGCCGCGGACGGTCCGCGTGAGACGAAGGAGAAGGCGTGAGTGCCAAGGAAGGCGTGAGTGCGAAGGAAGGCCGGCCTCCGGCCGGGCTGGCGGCCGTGGCGGACCTGGACCTCAAGCCCGCACTGGAGGCCGTCCTGATGGTCGTCGACGAACCGGCCACCGAGGAGCACCTCGCCAAGGTGCTGGAGCGCCCGCGCCGCCAGGTCGCCGACGCGCTGCGCGAACTGGCCGACGCGTACACGGCCCAGCGACGCGGCTTCGAGCTGCGCCTGGTGGCCGGTGGCTGGCGCTTCTACACCCGCCCCGAGTACGCCGCGGCCGTCGAGGGCTTCGTCCTGGACGGCCAGCAGGCCCGGCTCACCCAGGCGGCCCTGGAGACGCTCGCCGTGGTCGCGTACCGCCAGCCGGTGAGCCGCTCAAGGGTCTCCGCGGTGCGCGGAGTGAACTGCGATGGTGTGATGCGGACGCTGCTTCAGCGGGGTCTGGTGCAGGAGGCGGGCGCGGAACCCGAAACAGGTGCGATCCTGTACGGGACGACGAACTACTTTCTGGAGCGGATGGGCCTGCGCGGCCTGGACGAGCTCCCGGAGCTCGCGCCCTTCCTCCCCGAGGCGGACGCGATCGAGGCCGATACGCAGGAAGGCGTTCCGTCGTTCGATCCGGACGCCCCGGAGCCAGACGACGTAGACGACAAGACGGAACTTTGATGCGAAGCAGCAGCGGCAGGAACAGCAGCGGAAACAACGGCGGGAGCCGTGGTGGCAACAGCGGCGGCCGCGGCAGCAGCGGCGGCCGCGGCGATTACCGGGGTTCCGGTAGCAGCCGCGACGGCCAGCCGAAACGACCCAGCAAGCCTCGTCCCGAGGAGCGCCGCTACGACGTGAGCCCGGCCGACGGCGGCCCCGGGCCGAGGAAGGGCCGCGGCGAGGCCGCGCGGGGTGGCGCCAAGGGCGGTCCTCGTACGTCCCAGGGCAGCGGCGCGCGAGGCGCCCGCCGCGGCGCGCCCGCCACGTCACGCGAGTACGACGCGCGGCAGGAGGAGCGCAACCGCGAGCGTTACGCGGGCAAGCCGGAGGTCAAGACCCCCAAGGCCTTCCCGGGCGCCGAGCAGGAAGGCGAGCGGCTGCAGAAGGTGCTGGCCCGGGCCGGGTACGGCTCGCGGCGTGCCTGTGAGGAACTGGTCGAGCAGGCCCGCGTCGAGGTCAACGGCGAGATCGTGCTCGAGCAGGGGCTGCGGGTGAAGCCCGAGAGCGACGAGATCAAGGTCGACGGGCTCACGGTCGCCACCCAGTCGTACCAGTTCTTCGCGCTGAACAAGCCCGCCGGTGTGGTCTCCACCATGGAGGACCCGGACGGCCGCCAGTGCCTGGGTGACTACGTCACCAACCGGGAGACCCGGCTCTTCCACGTGGGACGGCTCGACACCGAGACCGAGGGCATCATCCTGCTCACCAACCACGGCGAGCTGGCGCACCGCCTGACCCACCCCAAGTACGGCGTGAAGAAGATCTACCTCGCCGCCATCCAGGGCCCCATCCCGCGCGACCTGGGCAAGCAGCTCAAGGACGGCATCCAGCTGGAGGACGGGTACGCCCGTGCCGACCACTTCCGGGTCGTCGAGCAGCTCGGCAAGAACTACATGGTCGAGGTGACCCTCCACGAGGGCCGCAAGCACATCGTGCGCCGGATGCTCGCCGAGGCGGGCTTCCCGGTCGAGAAGCTGGTGCGCACCCACTTCGGCCCGATCGGGCTCGGCGACCAGAAGTCCGGGTGGCTGCGCCGTCTGAGCAACACCGAGGTCGGCATGCTGATGCGCGAGGTCGAGCTCTGACGGGTGGCAGCCGCTGACACCGTGGCGCGCTGCTCACATCGTGGTGGCGCTCTGCCCCCCACCCCTTTATAGTCTCAGTGACGATAAGGGGGTGGGTGTCGTGGCACAGATGCCCGGCAAGGCCACGGGTTCGCTGATCGGACTCGCCATCGGAGACGCGCTCGGCTTCCCGACCGAGTTCAACGACGTACCGTCGATCCTCGCCAAGTGCGGGCCCTGGCGGGAGATGCGCCTGCCCGAGCCCGCGTTCGTCACGGACGACACACAGATGACGCTCGCGCTCGGCCGCGGGCTGCGCACCGCCATGGACCGCGGACTGCTCGGCCCCAAGCGCCTGGAGCGACCGGTCCGCGAGGAGTTCGTCGACTGGTACCACTCGCCCGACAACAACCGGGCACCCGGCCGCACCTGCCTGGTCGCCTGCCGGAAGCTGGACAGCGAACGGCCGTGGCAGGCCGCGAGCCAGATCCACTCCAAGGGCTGCGGCGCCAACATGCGGGTCACGCCGATCGGGCTCGCGCCGGGGCTCAGCGAGGAGCAGCGGGCCGGTGCCGCGCAGCTGCAGTCCGGGCTCACCCACGGGCACCCGACGGCGCTCGCGGCGAGCGACCTGACCGCGAGGGCGGTGTTCCTGCTCGCCGAGGGCGCGGACCCGACAGCCCTGGTCGGGCTGCTGCGCTCGTACGCCATCGAGAACCGCACCCGCTACCACCAGCGCTGGCTGGGCGACCTGTGGACCCACGCCCAGGACCCGAGCGCGGAGCATTTCATCGCCCGCGGCTGGGACGAATGCCTGGCCATCCTGGAACGCCTCGCCACCTCGGTGCGCGAGGCGAACCCGGAGACCGACCCGTGCCTGGCCACCGGGGAGGGCTGGATCGCCGAAGAGGCCCTCGCCACCGCGCTGCTCTGCTTCCTCCACTTCCCCGACGAGCCCGTCACCGCGCTCCGCAGGGCCGCCTGCACCTCGGGCGACTCCGATTCGATCGCCTGCCTCACGGGCGCGCTCGCGGGCGCGCACCTGGGTGCGGGGGCGTGGCCCGCGGCGTGGGCCGAGCGGATCGAGTACCGGGACGAGCTGGTGGCGCTCGGTGCGAGCTGGGACGTCTGACGGATGGACGGATACGACGGCACGTCGCTGCGCGCGGCCGGGCTGCCGGAGACGGACCTCCGCCCGGCTATCGCGGAGCAGGACGACCCCGTGCTGTTCGCGACGGTTTCCGGGGCTCACCTGTACGGCTTCCCGTCCCAGGACTCGGACGTCGACCTGCGCGGGGTGCATCTGCTGCCGACCGCTGCACTGGTCGGTCTGCGGGAGCCGGACGAGACCAGGTCACGGATATGGCAGCGCGACGGCATCGAACTGGATCTCGTCACCCACGACCTGCGCAAGTTCGTCCGGCTGCTGCTGCGCCGCAACGGCTACGTGCTGGAGCAACTGCTGTCCCCCCTGGTGGTGCGCACCTCCGAGGCGCACGCGGAGCTGGCGTCGCTGGTGCCCGGCGTGCTGACGCACCACCACGCGCACCACTATCGGGGGTTCGCGCACACCCAGTGGCGGCTCTTCGAGAAGACCAGTGAGCTGAAGCCGCTGCTCTACACCTTCCGGGTGCTGCTCACCGGCATCCATCTGATGCGGTCTGGTCAGGTTCAGGCCCACCTGCCGAGCCTGCTGTCACAGGTGGCCGCGCCGGGCTATCTGCCGGATCTGATCGCTGCCAAGGCCGCGGAGGAGCATGGTGTGGCGGACGTGGACGACACGCGCGTGCGGGGCGACGTGGAGGCGCTGCACGCGGTGCTGGACGCGGCACAGGACGGCTCGGGGCTGCCGGACGCGCCAGGAGCCCACGACGCGTTGCACGACTTCGTCGTACGCACGCGCCTCGCGTAGGCCCCTCAGCGGGCCGAGGCGCGGCGGGTGCGGGTCAGGAAGTCCTCGACGCGGGCCCGGTCCGGCTCCGGCGGCAGTGGGCTGCGCGCCGCCGCCTCATCGGCCTCCGCGGCGAGCCGCGTCATCCGGGACTGGACCTCAGCCCAGGGGACTTCGCCGCGCCGAACCGCGAGCAGGAAGTCACGGGCGTCACCGACGTCGATGACCAGCTCGCCCGTGCGCAGCAGGTCGCGGCAGGTCATCAGCAGCCGGAGCAGGTGCATCGCGTGCTTCCAGCGCGGCGCTCCGCGGCGGCGTACGTCCGTCGCGAGCTTCTCGTGCTGCCCCAGCGCGTAGCGGGAGAACGTCTGGTGCGCCTGGCGGGACAGGAACGCGCCGCGCAGGGCGAGCAGTTCGCGACCGGTGTCGTCCAGACGCTCGACGAGCGGGGAGTGCAGACACTCCAGGATGTTCGGATTGGCGCGCAGCGCGAGCGTGCAGAAGCGTTCCAGCTCCCAGGAGAACTGCTCCTCCAGAGGGCCCTCCACATGCGTCGGGGGCTTCTCGAAGCGCCAGTAGAGCGGCGTCGGGGCGACGAACACCCCGCGCCGGTCGGTGTCGCTGGCCTCGGTGGCCAGGCCGAAGGCGCGGGAGCCCATCACGCACGAGTACACCGTGTGGTCGCGGACGAGCTGCTCGGGACGCATGGCCGCGAGACTACGTGAGCGGGAGCGGCCCGCGTCTCGCCAGGCGGGCGTCGTGCGCTGGTGGGTCACAAAGCTGACTAGGCTGATCGGGACAGGGACGTTCATGACGTACGGACAGGCGAGGAGCAGCGCGGTGGCGGTTCGAGCGGTTCGCGGGGCTGTCCAGCTTCGGCAGGACACGGCTGAGGAGATGGGGCAGCAGGTCGGTGGGCTGCTCACCGCGATCATGGAGCGCAATGGCCTCAGCGCGGATGAGCTGATCAGTATCTGGTTCACGGCCACGCCCGATCTGCACAGCGACTTCCCGGCCGCCGCCGCCCGGGGGCTCGGCATCGTCGACGTTCCGCTGATCTGCGCGCAGGAGCTCGATATCGCCGGTGCCATGCCCCGGGTCGTACGTATCCTCGCGCACATCGAGTCCGACAAGCCCAAGGCCGACATCGCGCATGTGTACCTCGGTGCCGCGGCCGCTCTCCGCAAGGACATCGCCCAGTGAGAACCGCCCTGGTCATGGGGACCGGCCTGATCGGCACCTCCGCCGCACTGACCCTCGCCAGCCGCGGGGTCACCGTCTACCTCACCGACCACGACCCGGAGCAGGCCCGCACCGCCGCCGCGCTCGGCGCGGGTACCGACGCCGCCCCCGAAGGCCGGGTCGACCTCGCGGTGATCGCCGTACCGCCCGCGCATGTGGCGGCGACCCTGGCCGACGCGATGCGGCGCGGGGTGGCCCGCGGCTACCTGGACGTCGCCAGCGTCAAGGGCGGTCCGCGCCGTGAGCTCGAGGCACTCGGTCTTGACCTGAGCGCGTACATCGGGACCCACCCCATGTCCGGCCGGGAGCGCTCGGGGCCGCTCGCCGCGACCGCTGACCTCTTCGAGGGCCGTCCCTGGGTGCTCACGCCCACCCGCGACACCGACACCGAGGTGCTGAACCTGGCGCTCGAGCTGGTCGCGCTCTGCCGCGCGGTGCCGGTCGTGATGGACGCCGACGCCCACGACCGCGCCGTCGCTCTCGTCTCGCATATGCCGCACCTGGTCTCCAGCATGGTCGCGGCCCGCCTGGAGCATGCCGAGGACACCGCCGTACGGCTCTGTGGCCAGGGCATCCGCGACGTCACCCGGATCGCGGCCTCCGACCCCCGGATGTGGATCGACATCCTGTCCGCCAACCCGGGCCCGGTCGCCGACCTGCTCGCCGAGCTCTCCGCCGACCTGGACGAGACCGTACGGGCTCTGCGCGGGCTGCAGTCCGCGGACGAGGACAAGCGGCTGGGCGGCGCGACCGGCATCGAGGATGTACTGCGCCGCGGCAACGCGGGCCAGGTGCGGGTACCCGGCAAGCACGGCTCGGCCCCGACCACATACGAAATCGTGGCCGTCCTCATCAATGACCAGCCGGGACAGCTGGCCCGGATCTTCGCCGACGCCGGAATGGCGGGCGTCAACATCGAGGACGTACGCATCGAGCACGCGACCGGGCAGCAGGCGGGTCTCGTGCAGCTCATGGTCGAGCCGAGGGCGGCGCCGGTGCTGAGCGCGGCGCTGCGCGAGCGGGGCTGGTCGATCCGGCAGTGAGGGCGGGTTTCCCGTGGCGGTTTCCCGTGGTGTTGACCGCGGGTTCGGTCCGGCAGTAAAAGGCGGGCGGGCGAGCCAGTAACCTTGTCCAGGGTCCGTTCACCGCAGCGGCCTCTTCTCCCGCTTGTGTGATCAGGAAGGTGTACCCCGCCCGTGGAAACCGCAGGAACCGCCGCCAGCACCGCCCCGGCAGTGATTGTCGCCATCGACGGCCCCTCCGGCACGGGCAAGTCCAGCACCTCCAAGGCCGTCGCCGCCCAGCTCGGCCTCAGCTACCTGGACACCGGCGCCCAGTACCGGGCGATCACCTGGTGGATGGTGCACCACGGCATCGACATCACCGACCCGTCCGCCATCGCCGCGGTCGCCGCCAAGGCGGAGATCGTCTCCGGCACCGACCCGGCCGCCCCGACCATCACGGTCGACGGCGTCGACGTCGCGGGTCCGATCCGTACGCAGGAGGTCACCTCCAAGGTCAGCGCGGTCAGCGCGGTCCCCGAGGTGCGGACCCGGATCACCGAGCTGCAGCGCTCCATCGCCGCCGGCGCCGAGCGCGGCATCGTCGTGGAAGGCCGGGACATCGGTACGACGGTGCTGCCCGACGCGGACCTCAAGATCTTCCTCACGGCGTCCCCCGAGGCGCGCGCCGCCCGCCGCAGCGGTGAGCTCAAGGGCGCCGACATCCACGCCACCAGGGAAGCGCTGATCAAGCGGGACGCGGCCGACTCGGGCCGGAAGACCTCGCCGCTGGCCAAGGCCGGTGACGCGGTCGAGGTGGACACCACCGACCTCACGCTCCAGCAGGTCATCGAGTGCGTCGTCACCCTCGTCGAGGAGAAGCGAGCCGCTACCGAGGAGAAGCGGGCCGCGAAGTGACCGCATCGTCCGTGCCATCCGGATCGTCCGTGCCGTCTGGCAGAGGCGCTGAGGTCGGTCGCCGGATCGGCGTCGGTCTGATGTACGGGCTGTGGAAGCCGCGCGTGCTCGGCGCCTGGCGGGTGCCCGCGAGTGGCCCGGCGATCCTGGCCGTGAACCACTCGCACATGGTCGACGGACCGATGGTGATGGGTACCGCACCCCGACCCACCCACTTCCTGATCAAGAAGGAAGCGTTCGTCGGCCCGCTCGACCCGTTTCTGCGCGGCATCGGCCAGCTGAAGGTGGACCGCTCGGTCGCCGACCGCAGGGCCATCACCCAGGCGCTGGACGTGCTGGCCGACGGGGGAGTGCTGGGGATCTTCCCCGAGGGCACCCGTGGCGAGGGTGACTTCGCGTCGCTGCGCGCGGGCCTCGCGTACTTCGCCGTACGCAGCGGGGCGCCAGTCGTCCCGGTGGCGGTGCTGGGAAGCACCGAGTGCCGCGGACGGTTGATACCAGGGCTGCCGCCGCTGCGCAGCCGGGTCGACGTCGTCTTCGGAGACGGCTTCGAAGCCGGAGACGGCAGCGGGCGGCGGACGCGTAAGGCGCTGGACGAGGCGACCGTGCGCATCCAGGAGCGGCTGACCGCCCACCTGGAAAACGCCAGGCGCCTCACCGGGCGCTGAGCGAGACTTGAGTAGTGGGCCGCGACACCAGCGGTCCATCGATGACTGATGACAGAGGTACGGACTTCATGAACGACCACATCCACGCCGATGACTCGGCGGGCGCCGGCGACCACGAGCACGGAGCGCTCGGCGACGCCGAGTACGCGGAGTTCATGGAGCTCGCCGCGCTGGAGGGCTTCGACGCCGACGACGTCGAGGGCGCGATCGACGAGGCCGGTCATGGACCGCTGCCCGTGCTCGCTGTCGTCGGCCGCCCCAATGTCGGCAAGTCGACCCTGGTGAACCGCATCATCGGCCGCCGCGAGGCCGTCGTCGAGGACAAGCCCGGTGTCACCCGGGACCGCGTCACCTACGAGGCCGAGTGGGCGGGCCGCCGCTTCAAGCTCGTCGACACCGGCGGCTGGGAGCAGGACGTCCTCGGCATCGACGCCTCCGTCGCCGCCCAGGCCGAGTACGCGATCGAGGCCGCCGACGCGGTCGTCTTCGTGGTCGACTCCACGGTCGGCGCCACCGACACCGACGAGGCGGTCGTCCGGCTGCTCCGCAAGGCGGGCAAGCCCGTCGTGCTCTGCGCCAACAAGGTCGACGGCCCCAGCGGCGAGGCGGACGCCACCGCGCTGTGGTCGCTGGGCCTTGGCGAGCCGCACCCGGTCTCCTCGCTGCACGGCCGTGGTACGGGCGACATGCTTGACGCCGTCCTGGAGGCGCTGCCCGAGGCCCCCCTGCAGACCTTCGGCGCCGCCGGGCTCGGCGGCCCGCGCCGGATCGCCCTCATCGGCCGTCCGAACGTCGGCAAGTCGTCGCTGCTCAACAAGGTGGCGGACGAAGACCGCGTCGTCGTCAACGAACTGGCCGGTACCACCCGCGACCCGGTCGACGAGCTGATCGAACTCGGCGGGGTCACCTGGAAGTTCGTGGACACCGCGGGCATCCGCAAGCGGGTCCACCTCCAGCAGGGCGCCGACTACTACGCTTCGCTGCGCACCGCGGCCGCGGTCGAGAAGGCCGAGGTGGCGGTCATCCTGATCGACGCCAGTGAATCCATCAGCATTCAGGACCAGCGCATCGTCACGATGGCCGTCGAGGCTGGGCGGGCGATCGTCCTCGCGTACAACAAGTGGGACACCCTCGACGAGGAGCGCCGCTACTACCTGGAGCGGGAGATCGAGTCGGAGCTCGCGCAGGTCGCCTGGGCGCCTCGGGTCAATGTCTCGGCGCGCACCGGGCGGCACATGGAGAAGCTGGTCCCGGCGATCGAGACGGCGCTGGCGGGCTGGGAGACCCGGGTGCCGACCGGGCGGCTGAACGCCTTCCTCGGCGAGCTGGTCGCCGGCCACCCGCACCCGGTGCGTGGCGGCAAGCAGCCCCGCATCCTCTTCGGTACCCAGGCGGGCACCAAGCCGCCGCGCTTCGTGCTCTTCTCCTCGGGCTTCATCGAGCACGGCTACCGGCGCTTCGTGGAGCGGCGGCTGCGTGAGGAGTTCGGCTTCGAGGGCACGCCGATCCATATCTCCGTGCGGGTGCGCGAGAAGCGCGGCCGCAAGAAGTAGCCGCAAGAAGTAGCCGCAAGAAACAGGCGTCCCTACGCGTGTACGCCTGTACGCGCGTACGTGTGGGCCCCGGCGCTCTCCTCAGGGAGGGCGCCGGGGCCTTTCGCGCGGGGCGCGGGGGGCGGGAGCGGGCCGGGTCAGCGGCCCCTGCGGGGAGCGGGCGGCAGGGCCGCCGGGAGCCTGCCCCCGGTGTGCGGCTGTCGCCCGTCGACGTACCAGGAGCCGCTCTGGCCGCTGTGGGCTCCGTACCCGCCGCCGTATCCGGTGGACCCGCTGTGGCTGTCGTAGCCGTGGCTCTGGCCGCTGTCGCCGTACGGCAGGCTGCCGAAGCCCGTGAATCCCAGATTGTCCTCGCCGGACCGGTCGCCTGGCAGCGCCTTGAAGGACCGGCGCCACTCCGCGAACAGTTCGTCGTAGATGGGGGTGGCTGAGCGGCCCCCCGAGGCGTTCCGGGCGGGGCGCATGGGAGGGATCTGGTGGCGGGAGGGCTCGTAAGGCTGCACGTTATGTGCCAACGACCTTGAGGGCTGTCGGATGCGGGGGATCGAGTACGGGCTCTCAGGTACCCGCCAGCGGCATCGAGCCGCCCACCAGGACACCGTCGGCCGCCGCCTTCTCCAGGGCCTCGCGCAGCAGGTCCTCGCGCTGCTGACGGCCGATCGAGCCAGCCGGTGCGGCGAACACCAGGACGCTGCTCAGCTTGTTGGCCGCGGCCCGCCAGCCGTCGGTGACCGGCAGCGGCTGGTGGGCCTGCCACCAGGCGACCGTGCCGCCGCCAGCGCTGGGCTGGAGCACGGCGTGCAGCTGGCCCATGGCGAGCAGTACGGACCAGCCGGGCAGCTTGGCGGGTACCTCCTGCACGCCGGTGACCGGCATGAAGCCCTGCTCGATCAGGAGCGGCAGGAAGTCGTCTCCCGGACCGGTCGTGCCGGGCCTGGCGATGGGGCCGGTGGGTTCGACGACGAGCGCGGGGTGCAGTTCGCCGTCGATCAGCAGGAGACCGCTGGTGATGCCGAGGACGGCCTGCTCCGCCGCCGGTGCGGCGGGGGGCTGGGCGCTGTCGGCCTCGCCCGTGATGGACCGTACGGCGCCCTGCAGGTGTTCCTCGGCGACCTGCACCACCTGGGAGGGCAGACAGGTGGCGTGGGCGAAGGCGAGGACCGCGGTTTCCTCGCCGACGAACAGCACGGTGCTGGTGTGCTCCTGCCCGGAGTCGCCCGGGGTGCGGCAGGAGGTGCAGTCGTAGCTGCCCGGGGAGTTGTCACCGGCGAGCAGCCGGTCGGCTTCGTCGTCGCCGATCTCGGCGCGTACGTCATCACTGACGTCGAGCATGCGCGGCACGGGGGGCTCCTCGGAGTGTGGGTGCGTCATGTGGCCGGGAGGGTCCCCGGCCCTTGTGGAGCACAACGGGTGACCCGTGGCGCAGGTCACGCCGAGAGGTGAACGGAATCGAACCATCCTGAGCGGAGGGTGAGGCGAGGGGCGGAATTCCTCACTCCATGACAACCCCTGGGGTATGCACCGAAGTTGAGGGGGAGAGGTGAGTCACAGATCGGCGAGCTCACGGGTCGACAAATCAGAAAATCAGCCGATGAAGGGGGTGTCCGGAATTCGACGATACTCCTGGTAACCGGCAACTGGCCTGGAGTGACAAGGAGTTGGTTGATACCGGGGCGGCGGGGTCCCTAGATTCCACCGCCGTGTGCAGCGAGCACCGCTCGGGTACGTCCGCCGGTCGCACCAGCCAGCTCCACGCGGTGCCCCTTCGGCGGACGGGGCGGCACGGACACGCCACGCAGGACGTGTGGCGGCCGGGCCAGCCCTGGGGGAGCCCGGGTTCTTCGAGAGGGAACCACATGTCCGCACGTCCCACGCGCAGTCGAGAGACAGCAGTACTCGCCGGGGCGGCCTTGCTCGCCCCGCTGGCATGGTTCGCCGGGGCCGGACAGGCCGCAGCGGCGGACAGCGGAGTATGGGACCGCATCGCCCAGTGCGAAAGCGGCGGAAACTGGCAGATCAACACCGGCAACGGCTACTACGGCGGACTACAGTTCGCCGCCTCCACCTGGCGTGCGTACGGCGGAACGGCGTACGCGCCGACCGCCGACCGGGCCAGCAAGGCGCAGCAGATCGCTGTCGCCACCAAGGTCCAGCGCGCACAGGGGTGGGGCGCGTGGCCGACCTGCTCGGCACGCGCCGGAGCGTCCGGCAGCGCGCCGGGGGCGGCCAAGGCGCCCCGGACGACGTCCCAGGCGCCCCAGGTCCCGAAGGCGGCCAAGGACTCGAAGGGCGCCAAGGTCACCGGGACGCCTCAGCGCGCACCGGCCCGCGCCGACCGCGAGGCGTCCCGTGACACGTACACCGTGCGGCCGGGAGACACCCTGAGTGCCATCGCCACTCGCTACGGGACCAGCTGGCAGCGGGTCTACGCCCTCAACGCGTCCGTCATCGGCGGTGATCCGCATCTCATCCTGCCGGGACAGCGGCTGACCATCTGACCAGATGGCTATCTGACCATCTGGTACGAGCTGGCCCCACCCGGTCATCCGATAGTCCGACCGGGTGGGGCTCGCCCCGTCCCGGGCGCGGGACGCCGCCGCACGCCGTCACCGCCCATAGCGTGACGCGATGTCACACACTCGCGTTTGGTTCGTGGGCCTACTCGCCGCCCTGTTGTCCCTCACCCCTGCGGGGGTGTCCGGCGCCACCCAGTCGGACCCCACCTCGCCCCGTGCCCTGCTCGCCGAGGTGCTCGACGAGTGCCCCTCGCAGGAGTCGCCCTGGAGCTGCCTCGCCGAGTGCGAGAGCAGCGGAGACTGGCAGATCAACACCGGTAACGGCTACTACGGCGGACTGCAGTTCTGGCAGCCGACCTGGGAAGAACACGGCGGGCTCACGTACGCCGCGCGCGCGGACCTCGCCACCCGCGAGCAGCAGATCAAGGTCGCGGAGAGGGTGCTGCTCACCCAGGGGTGGGAGGCCTGGCCCCAGTGCTCCAAGCGCTATGGCTTCGTCACCGGCATCCACAAGGTCAGGCCGGGTGAGACGCTTTCCTCGATCGCCGCCAAGTACGAGGTCAAGGGCGGTTGGCCCGCGCTCTACCAGGCCAATCAGAAGACGGTCGGTTCGAATCCGGACCGGCTGACGATCGGCACCAGGCTGGTCATTCCGTAGGCCGGGGAGGCCGGGAAGGCGGGGCGGGCTGGGAAGGAGGCCCGGGAGGCTGCGAAGCCCGCGCGTGCTGCCGCGCCTCACCGCTGAACACCAGGGTGCCGCGGCGCAGCTCGTGCACGATGACCGGGCGGCCGCTCCCCGTGTCCGGGCCAAGGCCGGGCGGCAGCCGCTGCTCGGCGATCAGTACGGCCGCGTCCAGCGCGGCGATGAGCTCGTATGTACGGGCGGCCACGGGCGGAGACATCCCCTGGGTCGGCTCGTCGACGAGCACCACGCGCGCGTCGGCGAGCAGCGCGCGGCACAGGGCGAGCATCCGCTGTTCGCCGCCCGAGAGGGTGCCCGCGTGCCGGGGCAGCAGCGGGCGCAGCTCCGGATAGGCCGCCAGGGCCGCGGTGAAGTCGCCGCGGCCCGCGGCGATCTCCAGGTTCTCGGCGACCGTCAGCGAGCCGAACACGGCCTGCCGGTCGGGGACGTAGGTGAGGCCGCGGCGGGCGCGCTCGTGGACGGGGAGCCGGGTCACGTCGGCGCCGCGCCACACCACGGCCCCGGCGGAGAGCGGGACCGTACCGGCGAGGGCGCGCAGCGCGGTCGTCCGCCCCGAGCCGTTGCGGCCCAGCAGAACGGTCACGCCCGGGTAGGGGGCCGCGAGGGAGACGCCGTGCAGCGCCTCCAGGGGGCCGTAGCGCACGCGCGCGTGGCGCAGTTCGATCTCAGGGTTCACGATGCGGCCGCCGTCCGGGCGTGTCGGGGGCGCTGTCCCGGGCCGTCAGGTCCCGTACGCGGTGGGCGGGGCCGGAGCCGACGATCCGCCCGGCGGCCATCACCCGTACCGTGTCGGCGAGGTGGGCCACCAGGTCGAGGTCGTGCTCGACGATCAGCAGGGCCATACCGTCGGCGGCGAGCGCCCTGAGCAGCCGCGCGAGGGCGGCTACCTCGGCGGTGTCCAGGCCCGCGGCTGGTTCGTCGAGCAGCAGGACCTGTGGGCCACCGGCCAGTGCGCGGCCCAGCTCGACGCGGCGCAGGGCGCCCGTCGGCAGGTCGGCGGCGGGCAGGTGCCGTACGGCGTCGAGTCCGAGCAGGGTGAGGGTCCTCGGCACGGCTCGGGCGTCCCGCAGACGCCCCTGCTCGGCCCCGACCGCGACGTTCTCCTCGACGGTCAGCGACGGAAACACGGCGAGCTGCTGAAAGGTCCGGGCCACGCCCAGGCGGGTACGCGCGTGGGCGGGCCGGTACGTGATGTCCCGTCCGCCGAACTCCACCCGCCCCGCGTCGGGCCTGACCGTTCCGGCCAGGCAGTGGAACAGGGTGCTCTTCCCGGCGCCGTTCGGCCCCACGACCGCGGTGATCCGGCCCGGCGTCACGTCCAGGTCGACTCCGTCCAGGGCGGTGAACTCGCCGAAGCTGACCCGCACTCCACGGGCCACGAGCGACGGCCCCGCCGACCGGGACGCCCCGTCGGCGTCCGGCTTCCGCGGGGCCCCGGCGCGTACCGGCCGTCCTCGGTCCGGTGGCGCGGTGGCGCGTGGACGCTCGGGCTGGGCCCCGGCGGACTCGACGAGGCGCCCCACGGCACGCGGGGACGCCCCCGGCTCGACTCCCGCGTCGACTCCGGTTCCGGCTCCCGTGTCTGCTCCCGCTCCGGCTCTCGCGTCGACTCCGGTTCCGGCTCCCGCTCCCATGCCCGCTACCGCCAGCCGCGCCCGTACCCCGGCCCCCAGCGGAGTCAGCCGGGCCGTCCGATACGTACGCGGGCGCAGGTACGCCAGCGCGGAGCGCAGCGCGTCGTACGGGCCACCGGGGAAGCGGCCGATCAGAACCGCCAGGACGCCGATCACCGCGGCCGCGACGCCGCCCCGGGTACCCGCGTCCAGGCCGACCAGCAGCGCGGCGGCGGCCAGCGCGCCGATCAGCGAGTCCGAGCCCAGCACCACGATCGCGGCGAACCAGAGCAGCCCGCGCACCGGATCGAACGCCGCCGGATCGAAGGCGCGCAGCCCCATACCGAGCATCCCGCCCCCCAGCGCGGCCAGCGCGGCGCCCACCACGAAGGCGCACAGCTTCAAGGCCGGAACTGGCACGCCCGCCGCCGACGCCCCCGACTCGTGGTCCCGCATCGCGGCCAGCGCCCGGCCCACCCGCCCCCGGCGCAGTGCGGTCACCACCAGCAACGCCCCAGTGAGCAGGCCCAGTTCGAGCACGTAGTACGCCCGGTCACCGGCGAAGCCCGGGGGGCGGTCCAGGCGGAGCCCCGCCGTCACGTACGGCTGGGCGAAGACGAAGCGGCTCACCGCGACCCCGACCGCGAAAGTCGCCAGCGCCAGCGCGAGACCGTGCCGACTGATCGCGGGCCACCCGGTGAGCAGCCCCAGCGGCGCCACCAGCAGCACGGCGACCCCCAGCGCGACCAGAAGCGGCAGTGCGGGCAGCCCCGGGAACCGGCCCGCCGCGAGCAGCGCGGTGAACAGTGCCCCCAGACCCGCGTACGCCGCCTGGCCGAGCGAGATCTGGCCGCCCCTGCCGGTCACCACGACCAGCGACAGCAGGATCACCGCGAGCGCCGGGACTTGCACGGACGTAGAGAGGTCGGACCCCGCGAACCCCAGCGGGAGCAGGAAGAGCACACCGGCCACTATCCAGGCGCCCGGCGGCGTGCGGACCCGGGCGGACGCCGTGCGCGGCAACGCGTCCCGGCTGCCCACCCCGGGCAGCACCAGCGCGGCGATCAGCAGCGCCACCACGAACAGATTGGCGCCCACCGCCTGGAGCAGCGGCTCGCCCCACCCCGAAGGGTGCAGCCGGGTCAGTTGGCTCTGCACCACGCCGATCCCCAGCGCGATCGCCACCGCGATCGGCAGGCTGCGCATCCCGGCCGCCACCGCGACCGCCAGGACCTCCATGACCAGCAGCGGAAGGCCGTACGGGTCGAGGCGTACGAACGGCGCGAGCAGGACGCCGGTCAGGCCCGCCGTAAAGGAGCCGAACGCCCAGCCCGCCGCCGCCACCCGGTCCGCGTCGATCCCGCCCAGCACGGCGAGCCGCCGGTTGTCGACCACGGCCCGCAGCTCGCTGCCCAGCCGCGTCCACCGGGTCACCACCCACACCCCGAGCCCCACCGCGAGCACGGCCGCCAGCTGACCCCAGGGCTCCGCCCCCAGCAGCTCGGGGGCGTCCGCCCGCGCGCCCTGCCCCCACAGCAGCACGGCCCCGCCGACCAGCAGGATGAAGACGCCGATCGAGGCGACCAGGGTCTGCGCCGGATCACCGCCGAGTACGGACAGCGGGCGGAACACCGCGCGCTCCAGGACCAGCCCGATCCCCGGGGCGACCACCAGGAGGGTGACCGACGCCGCGAGCCACAGCGGCCAGCCCCACTCGACCGTGAGCTGGCGCAGCAGATAGGCGCACACCATCGCGACCGCGCCGTGCGCGAAGTTGAGTACGCCGGTCGCCCGGTAGGTGACGATCAGCCCGATGCCGGTGAGCGCGGCCGCAGCGCCGACCGAGAGACCCGCCAGGGTGAGGTCGTACGTGAGTGACCCCATCCGTCAGGACTCCGAGGCCGATGCCCCGGCCCCCGGTCCGTCCTTCGTCGCGGTCCCGGACGCGTGCCTCGGTCCGTCCCCCGGTCCGGCGTCCGGTTCGCACACGGGGCAAGGGCTGAGCACGCCGCCCGCCAGCGCCGCCGCGCCCGCCGCCACCACCTCCGCCTCGGGCTTTCCGGCGACCAACGGGCAGTCCGCGCGGTGCCACAGGGTGCCCCCGGGGATCGTACGCAGCTCCTCGCTGGTGGCCAGGGGCTCCGCTGCCAGCTCCCGGGACGGCGTGGCATCCCCGGCTCCGGCTCCGGCCGTGACCAGCAGCCGGTAGAGCTCCTCGACCCGCGCCGCCGCCAGCTGGTGGCGACCTCCGACGAGGAGCACCGCCCCGGCGATGAGCAAGGCGGCCCCCGGCACCGTGCAGGAGGCCAGATAGGGCACCTGGCGCTCGGCGAAGCGCTCACCCGACACCCCGTACCAGCCGATCACGCAGAGCACGGCTCCGGTGGCGGCCGCCGCCCAGCCCGCCAGGAGCAGGGGGTGCACAGTACGCAGTCGAGCCGTCCGCATCCGGGATCTCCCTGGGGATATGGGTGCGCTGGGGATTTGGGTACGCGTCTGTTCATGTCAGCCGATCGCTTGCACTATGCCCTGTGCGAGCTGACCCTGAAAGCACCGGGCGATCCGGGCCCGGTCCGATACCCGGTGGTGAGCCAGATGGTTCTCGGGAGTAGCCCCAGGCGGGGCAGGTCAGGGATTGTGGCGTGGGCGGCAGCCGCGGTCTTGCTGGTGGGAGGGGCCGCCACGGCGTGCGGGGACGACGACGACTCAGGTACGGAGAGCCCTCCGCCGGTGCCTCCGGTGGACATCTCGCCCACCGCGCCAAGGGTCCCGTCGCCGCCCGGCGCGGACGCCCCGGCCGATCCGGCGGCGGCCGAGAAGGAGGTCAAGGAGAACTGGGAGAAGTTCTTCGACCCGGACGTGACGCTTCGGGACAAGGAGGACGTGCTGGAGAACGGCTCCGAGATGCGCGCGGTGCTCACCGCCTTCAGTGGTGACGAGCGCGGCCAGCAGGTGACCGCGACGGTCACGGAGGTGGACTTCACCTCGGACAAGGAGGCCGATGTGAAGTACTCGCTGGAGCTGTCCGGGGCCACCGTGCTGCCCGACGCCTCGGGGGTCGCCGTGAACCAGGACGACACCTGGAAGGTCTCGGCCAAGACGCTGTGTGCGCTGGTGCAGCTGAGCGACAATGCGTCGCCGGCTCCTGGCTGCTGAGGCCATCGCCGCGGGCCTGCTCGTCCTGCTGAGCACGGCCTGCGGCAGCCGCCTCCCGGAGAGCGACTTCGGCGGACGACGCGGTACGGGTACCGCGTCACCGGCGCGTACGGAGCCGATCCGCGTCGGCATCATCGCCTCCGCCACCAGCCCGGTCGGTGGCGGAGCCTTCACCGGGCCACGGGACGGCGCCCAGGCCTACTTCGACCGGCTCAACGCGCGCGGCGGCATCGACGGCCGGCAGGTCGAGGTGCGCACCTGTGACGACGGCGGCAGCGGCGTGGGTAACAACGAATGTGTGCGCGAGCTGGTCGAGGAGCAGCAGGTGGTCGCCCTGGTCGGCACCACCGTCCTGGACTACGCGGGCGCCCCCCGGGTCTCCGCCGCGGGGGTGCCGGACATCGGCGGCCAGCCGATCGGGCCCGCGTACGACACGTATCCGCATCTGTACTCGATCTACGGCAGCCGGGCGCCACGCGAGGGCGACAAGCCGGGCTGGGACGGCAAGCTGTACGGCGGCACCGAGGTCTACCGCTACTTCAAGCGGGAGCACGGGGCCGGGACGGCCGCGGTCGTCTCGTACAACCAGTCGGCGTCGGCCGCGTACGCGCGGCTGGTGACGCGTGGGCTGCGGGCCGAGGGGTACCGGGTGGTCACCCACCAGGTGGACTTCACGCTGCCCAACTTCCGCGCGGTGGCGGCCGACTTGAAACAGCGGGGCGCCGACCTCGTCTTCGACGCGATGGACACGCACGGCAACGTCCAGCTGTGCCGGGCCATGGACGCCGTGGGCGCGAACGTCACCGCCAAGGTGACCAACGCGCAGAACTGGACGTCCACGGTCGCCGACGACTACAAGGACGCTCCGCGCTGCCGCAACGCCCTGTGGGTGACCGGGTCGAGCCGCAACCACGACGACGCGGGGCATCCCGCGGTACGCGAGTTCCGCGAGGCGACCGAGGGCGCCGACGAGCGCTCCCAGTGGCAGCTGGAGGGCTGGGCGGCCGCGATGTGGTTCACGGACGCCGCTCGCTCCTGCGACGGGGAGGTCACCCGGGCGTGCGTGGACCGGTTCATGGAGCGCGGTGAGCCGTACAGCGCGCGCGGGCTGCTGCTGCCGGTGGTCTTCGAGCGGCTGCCCGAGCCGCCGAAGACCGTGCGGAACTGTCTGTCGGTGGCCCGCTGGCAGGACGGTCAGGGCTGGGTGACCCAGGGCGGCGAGATGAACGACAACTGCTTCGACGTACCGCAGCTGTCCTACGAACCCTGATGCGTGCGGCGGCCGCCGGGTTCCATAAATCGCCTATCGATAACACAACCGTTCCAAAACAAGTTGATGTTGATCCTGCACCCATGGCCAACCTTCCTCGCGGAACACGGGTCTCACTATGCATAAGGCGGATGAGTGGCATGATCCGCGAGAAAGCGTGGGATACGGGGACGCATGCATATCTCTTTCCTCATACACAACGCGTACGGAATCGGGGGGACGATCCGGACCACCTGCAACCTCGCCAGCACACTGGCCGAGCAGCACGACGTGGAGGTCGTCTCGGTGTTCCGGCACCGCGACGAGCCAGTGTTCGACTTCGCCCCGAACGTCCGACTGCGCCACCTGGTCGACATTCGAAAGGGTGAACGTGGCTACGAGGGTGACCGACCCGAGTACCACAGCCCGGCCCAGGTCTTTCCGTACGCGGAAGGCCGCTACCAGCAGTACAACGCCCTCACCGACGAGCGCATCGCCGACCACCTCGCGTCCGTCGACGCGGACGTGGTCATCGGCACCCGCCCCGGCCTCAACGTGCACCTGGCCCGTCAGACCAAGCGCGGCCCGCTGCGGGTCGGCCAGGAGCACCTCACCCTCGACAGCCACTCCAAGGCGCTCCGCAACCAGCTGCGCGGCGTCTACCCCCGGCTGGATGCGCTCACCACGACCACCGAGGCCGACGCCCGTGCCTACCGCGGCACGATGCGACTGCCCGGGGTGCGCGTGCAGGCCGTGCCCAACTCCGTGCCCCGGCCCGATGTCTCGCCCGCCGACGGCACCGGCAAGTGGGTCGTCGCGGCGGGCAGGCTGGCCCCGGTCAAGCGGTACGACCTGCTCATCAGGGCCTTCGACCGGGTCCGCGGCGAGCGGCCTGACTGGCGGCTGCGGATCTACGGCAGCGGCAAGCAGAAGGACCGGCTGCGCGCCCTGATCGATGAGCTGGGCCTGTACAACCATGTGTTCCTGATGGGGCCCGCCCACCCCATCGACCCGGAGTGGGCCAAGGGCTCGATCGCCGCGGTCACCTCCAGCCTGGAGTCCTTCGGCATGACGATCGTCGAGGCGATGCGCTGTGGCCTGCCCGTGGTCTCCACCGACTGCCCGCACGGCCCCGGCGAGATCATCGACAACGGCGTCGACGGACGGCTGGTGCCCGTCGGGGACGTGGACGCCATCGCCGACGGACTCCTCGAGCTGATCAACAACGACGCGCTGCGCGAGCGGATGGGGCAGGCGGCGCTCCAGGACTCCGAGCGCTTCGACCCGGCCCGGATCGCCGAGCGCTACGAGTCGCTCTTCCATGACCTGCGCGGCCGTACCACCGCCATCGGCAGGGTGCGCGGCTCCCTGCACCGCACCCGCGGCACGCTGCTCGGCAGCGGTTACAACGCGCGGGCCGCACTGCACAGGGGACGTAGGACATGAACGCAACGCTTCGCACGCCCACAGCGGACTCCGCGCGGGACGCCCACCTGTCGCTTAGCACCGACTGTGTCGCCGACTCCGCTGGCGGCCTCACCTTCGACCTGGCCGACCCGGGAGCGAGAGGCGACGCCCATCTGCTGCTGCGGCTGCGCGCGAGTGACGTCGACGGCGAGCCCGACGAGGTGCGTCTGCCACTGACCCCCGCGGGCCACGGACGGCTGCGGGCCGTGCTGCCCAGCAGCGTGGACCTGCCCGAGGGACGGTGGGACGCGTACGCGGAGTACGGCGCGAGCGAGCCGCGGCGGCTGGTCCCCGGCCTCAACGACCTGCGCTCCCTCGTCGACCGGGTGCCGAGCGGCGCCCGCGGCCATGTCGCGGTCCGCATCCCGTACGCCACCAAGTACGGCAACCTCACCGTGCGGGCCTGGCACCGGGCACCGCACGCGGAGGGGGGCGAACTGTACATCGGTGACACGGAGCTGACCGTGCACGGCAGGCTCTTCGGCACCACGCCCACCTCCGACGCGTACGCCGAGGCGCACAGCCGCCGTCAGCCCGCGCTGACCCACCGGGCCGACGTGACCAGCCAGGGCGCCGACTTCACCTGCACGCTGGACCACCAGGCACTGGCCGCACAGCCGGGCTCCTGGGACCTGTGGCTGTATCCGTCCGGCGCGGCGGGGCCCAGGGTGCGGATTGCCCGGCTCCTGGACGACGTGGCCGACAAGAAGCCGATCTTCACCTACCCCCTGACGCGCCTGGACACCGAGGCCGGTCCAGTCGACGTCGGGCCGTACTACACGACCGACAACGATCTGTCGGTACGGGTCGTGACGGTGGCCTGAGGCGGTCTGACGGTGGCCTGACGGCGGCCGGGGGACGCCCACGCGTCACCCCCTTGCGGACCGTGGCTGTCCGCAAGGGCTGGCAGACTCAGCCGCATGTTGGAGACATCGGCACGACTGCTGCGCCTGCTCTCACTGCTGCAGGCCCACCGCGAATGGTCGGGCGCCGACCTGGCCGACCGGCTCGGCGTCACCCCGCGTACGGTGCGCCGGGACGTCGACCGGCTGCGTGAGCTCGGCTACCCGGTGCACGCGAGCCCCGGCACCGGCGGGGGCTACCAGCTCGGGGTGGGCGCCGAGATGCCCCCGCTGCTGCTGGACGACGACGAGGCCGTCGCCGTCGCCGTCGGGCTGCGCACGGCCGCGGGGCAGGGCATCGAGGGCATCGGCGAGACCTCGGTACGCGCCCTGGCCAAGCTGGAGCAGGTGCTGCCGAACCGGCTGCGCCGACGGGTCGGCGCGCTCAACGCCTTCACCGTGCCGCTCCTGCGCGGTCCCGCCGTCTCCACCGTCGAGCCCGAGATCCTCACCGAACTGGCGCACGCCTGTCGCGACAACGAACGACTCCGCTTCGAGTACCGCGACCACGGCGGCTCGGCCACCCGCCGTGTGGTCGAGCCACACCGTCTCGTCTGCACCGAACGCCGCTGGTACCTCGTCGCCTGGGACCTGGACCGCGCCGGCTGGCGTACCTTCCGCGTGGACCGGATCACCCCCAGACCCCCGCACGGGCCGCGCTTCGCCCCGCGCCCCGCACCCGCCGATGACCTTGCGGCGTATGTGTCGAAGGGCGTGTCCACCACCGTGTACGCGACCCAGGCGGTGGTCCGGCTGCTGGTGCCGCTGGCCGAGGCGGCGCAGCGGATCTCACCGTCGGTGGGCACCCTGGAGGCCGAGGGCGCGGACACCTGTCTGCTGCGCACCGGGGCGGCCAGCCTGGAGGTGATGGTGATTCATGTGACGCTGCTGGGCCTGGAGTTCGAGGTCATCGAACCCGCTGAACTCACCGACCACCTCAGGTCCGCTCGGGACTTGATGTCCCGGGCTTTGGAGCGTTCGCGGCGAACTCAGGGTGATGCAGATCGAACGCGGGAGACTCCGAGCGAATCCGGGGCAGCGTGACGAAGTTGTGCCGCGGTGGCGGAGACGAGGTCGCCCACTCCAGGGACCGGCCGAACCCCCAGGGATCGTCGACGTCGACCCGTACGCCGTACTTGGACGTCTTCCAGACGTTGTAGAGGAACGGCAGCGTCGACAGACCGAGCAGGAACGCGCCGATCGACGAGATGGTGTTGAGCACGGTGAACCCGTCGGCGTCCAGGTAGTCCGCGTACCGCCGGGGCATGCCCTCCGCGCCCAGCCAGTGCTGCACCAGGAACGTCGTGTGGAAGCCGACGAAGAGCGTCCAGAACTGGATCTTGCCGAGCCGCTCGTCCAGCAGCTTCCCGGTGAACTTGGGCCACCAGAAGAAGAACCCGGCGAACATCGCGAAGACCACCGTGCCGAAGACCACGTAATGGAAGTGCGCCACCACGAAGTACGAGTCCGTGACATGGAAGTCCATCGGCGGCGAGGCCAGGATCACCCCGGTCAGCCCGCCGAACAGGAACGACACCAGAAAGCCGATGGACCACAGCATCGGTGTCTCGAACGACAGCGAGCCCTTCAGCATCGTGCCCGTCCAGTTGAAGAACTTCACCCCGGTCGGGACCGCGATCAGGAAGGACATGAAGGAGAAGAACGGCAGCAGCACCGCTCCGGTGGCGAACATGTGGTGGGCCCAGACCACGATGGAGAGCCCGGTGATGGCCATCGTGGCGCCGACGAGCATCACATAGCCGAAGATCGGCTTACGGGAGAACACCGGCAGGATCTCGCTGATGATGCCGAAGAACGGCAGCGCGATGATGTAGACCTCGGGATGGCCGAAGAACCAGAAGAGGTGCTGCCACAGCAGCGCCCCGCCGGTCTCCGACGCGAAGATCTGCGAACCGAACCGCCGGTCCGACTCCAGCGCCAGCAACGCGGCGGCCAGCACCGGGAACGCGACGATGACCAGGATCGACGTGAAGAGCACGTTCCAGGTGAAGATCGGCATCCGGAACATCGTCATCCCGGGGGCCCGCATCCCGATGATGGTGGTCAGGAAGTTGACCGAGCCGAGGATCGTGCCGAACCCGGAGAGCGCCAGGCCCATGATCCACAGGTCGGCGCCGATCCCCGGTGTGCGTTCCAGGCTGTTCAGCGGCGAGTAGGCGAACCAGCCGAAGTCGGCCGGTCCGCTCGGCAGCAGCAGCGAACCGAGCACCATCAGCCCGCCGAACAGGAACAGCCAGTACGAGAGCATGTTCAGCCGGGGGAACGCCACATCAGGTGAGCCGATCTGCAGCGGCATGATCGCGTTGGCGAAGCCCGCGAAGGTCGGGGTCGCGAAGAGCAGCAGCATGATCGTGCCGTGCAGCGTGAACATCTGGTTGAACTCGGTGTTGCTCAGGATCTGCAGCCCGGGGCGGGCGAGTTCGGCCCGCATCAGCAGCGCCATCAGCCCGGCGGCGAGGAAGAAGCCGAACGACGTGACCAGGTAGAGGTACCCGATCTGCTTGTGGTCGGTGGTGGTCAGCCAGGCGACGATCACCGACCGGGGCCGGGGCGGTCGCGCTGAGTCCTCCGGCCGTGCTGCCGGCCTCGCGGTCTCCGTCCCCATTACTGCTCCCTCGCTAGCCACGGCTTCGGTCACGAGCGCACCCGCCATGATGCTCGGCGGGTACCCGGCTCCGACAGGGGGCGCTCGGCCGTGTTCGAGCCGGGACGCTTTTGGCAGGTTACGCAGTCGAAAAGCCGGAGCCGGTTATTTTGCGGCGGGAATTCGAAATCGTACGTGCGCGTGACCGGTTGGTTCGCGCGTATGGCCGGGTGCGGGATAAACCTGTGTAGTGATCTTGTGACACAAGCGTGACCGCGTGAAGATAGAGGGGGTGAGGTGACGCTCGGTATCCGCTTCCCGTGACCCTTTCGCCACCGGGACCCGGCCGCCTACGGTGGCCGTATGGCACCCCTACCGACTCCTTCCGCGCAGCCTCAGGACGCCCCCGACTCCTACGTCGGACTCGACGCCGATCGCGCCGAACGCCGGGCCCGCGAACGCGGCTGGACCACCGTCAGATCGGTGCCGCCCGGCGCGTTCATCACCATGGAGTACCTCGAGGGGCGGCTGAACTTCGAGGTCAGCGACGACGTCGTCACCCGCTGCTGGGCAGGCTGAGAGACCGCCTTCGGCGGGCGAGTCCGTACGGGGCTGGGTGGTGCGTACCGCGCCCCGCGGTCTCTGGTGTCAGCGCGTCCTGCTGTCAGTTCGGTCTCTGGCGTCAGCGCGGTCTCTGGTGTCAGCCGCCCGTCACGGGGCTAGCCGAGGTGGGACGCCCCACCCGGTCCGGGTGCGGCGGCCGACGGCTGCCGGTCGGGGCGCCGGGAGCGCGCTCCGCGTGCGACGCGTGCGCGCGTGAGGTGGACAGGTGCCCGGGAGAGCGTGTGACGCTGTGGGCGGCCGCGCCCACCGGCGTACGCGTCGCGGGCGCCTCGTCGGCGTCCGGGCGGCGCGCTGGTGCGGCGATGGTGACCGGGGCGGGCACGGCGGCGGGGCGGCGACCGTACGCGCGCACTCTGTCGCGCACGCTCTCGCGGACCCGGAAGATCCACGCCTCGGCACGCGCGATCAGCGGCTCGAACCAGGGCAGCGCCAGCAGGATCAGCACACCAGCGGCCCAGCCGAGCAGCACATCGGTCAGCCAGTGCGTGCCCAGGTAGACCGTGGTCAGCCCGACGCCGAGAGCAACGACCGCCGAGACGGCAGACAGATAGCGGCGGGTGCGGTGGGTCGCCGCCAGATAGGCGAGGATGCCCCAGGTGACCACGGCGTTGGCGGTGTGGCCCGAAGGAAATATATCGCCGGTCAGCCACATCTCGTTGGCGCCGATGGTGTTGGCGTAGTGCGGACCGAGGCGGCCCATGCCCAGCTTCGCGGCCCCCACCGTGACGTTGAGCAGCAGCAGCGCGACGGCGAGAACCAGCAACGGGCGGAGCGTGTGCTGGCGCCAGGAGCGCCACAGCAGCCAGGCGGCGACCATCACCGCGGTCGGCCCGCGCTGGCCGAGCACCACGAAGTAGTCGAGCCAGGCGTGCAGTTCCGGCCACTGCTGGTAAGGGCGGAAGAACATGACCTGCCAGTCGAGCCGCACCAGCCACGAGGTGTTGATCACGGCGACGACGATCAGCACGTAGAAGACCAGCGTCGAGCCCAGAAGCACCATCCGGTGCGGACTCATCCGCGGGATGTCGAGGCCCTCCGGCCGTTCCGGTTCACGGTCGAGACGGGCGAACACCCGGTCCAGACGGGTGGGGTTTCGTTCGGTACGCACTCGATCGACGTTACAGCGGGTTAGCGGCGGGCCTGGTCGAAGCACCGGCTTCGTGATGACGATGTGATGTGGGATTCATCTCAAGGCGCCTTTGCTTTCCCGGTTTTCACTCCGCGAACTGACCGTGGCGTGCGTTTACTCCGATCGTATGCGGATGTCGTTCCAGCGCCCTCTGAATTCGTTCACCTTTACTCGGTGTGGAATTCTCCGTTCAGTCACGAGGGGACGGATTCGGTCACGGGGGGCCCGAGCCGTGCAGCCAGAACGCGCCGTAGACCGCCGACGCCACTGCCACGGCCCCCAGCAGTACGACCACCCTGGAGGTACGGAACCGGGCCAGCGCCACCGCGATCGGCAGCAGCAGCGGAAAGGCGGGCAGCAACAGCCGTGGCTTCGAGCCGAAGTACCCCGAGGCGCACAGCGCGAGGGCGACGACGATCCCGCAGTACACCAGGAGCGCGAGCGGCTGGCCCTGCCGCACGCACCGCACGTACAGCCAGATGACCAGCGCGACCCCCAGGATCAGTCCCAGTCCGGCCAGTGCGTCCGGAAACGTCGTCAGCTTGGCGCCGATGAACCGCGCGAAGGCCCAGCCCCCGTCGAAGCCGTTGCCCCACTGCCCCTGGACGTCGAGATAGCCGAAGAGGCCGCCGCCGGTCCGCTGCCCGACCCAGAGGACGTAGCCCGCGGCGCCCAGCGGGGCGATCAGCACCCCGAGCACCATCCGCCAGTCAGCCTCCCGGTCCCGGGCGACCCGGACCGCGGCCGTCACCCACACCGCGGCCACCACCGCGGCCCCCACCGGCCGGGTCAGCCCCGCCGCACAGGCCAGCGCCCCGGCCCACACCCAGCGGCCGGTCAGCACCGCGTACAGCGACCACGCGGCGAGCGCCGTGAACAGCGACTCGCTGTACGCCATGGACTGCACGATGCCGACCGGCAGCACCGCCCACAGCACCACGGCCAGCACGCCCGCGCGGCGCCCGTACAACCGGTCCGCGACCGCGAAGATCCCGGCGGCCGCGCCGATCGAGGCCAGCCAGCTGACCAGCAGCCCGGCATCGGCGTACGACAGCGGGCTCACCGCCGATCCCAGCCGCTCCAGCCACGGCAGCAGCGGGAAGAACGCCAGATTGGAGTGGACCCCGCCGTCGGGCAGCCGTACTTCCCAGCCGTAGCCGAAGTCCGCGACCCGCGTGTACCAGAGCGAGTCCCAGCGCGCCGACAGGAGCTGGTGCGGGCTCTTCCCGGTGGCCGCACCCCACGCCGCGAGCACGGCGAGCCCCAGGGCGCGCACCCCGGCGTACGCGAGCAGTGCGGGCGCGGCCCGGCGCAGCGCGCCCCCGAGCGGCGTGGAGCGTTGATCAAGATCGGTCACGGGCTCGATTATGGGCGTCGGACGGGGGCGCACCCCCCGTGAGGACGGGCAGAACGCCCCTTCCGTGGCGTATGCCACACTTCGCCGCTTCGTTACGTGAGAGGTGCGCCACTCACCCCTGCCGTTCACTCGCGTACGCTGACGCTCGCTCGTGTTCTCGGAGGTCTGGCCAGGGCCGATACTCCTGGAAGCCGGGCCAGGGCCGCCGCCACGCCGGCCGGAATCCGAGTAACCCGCTGGGAGGAAGCCATATGTCCGGGACGCCCACGGCCGCTTCGGTACCGGCTGCTGGTGTTTCCCGTACCTCTCCCCTCTCCCGTCCTCTCTCCCGCCGCGCGGGGGAGTCCGGCGGTGCCAACCGCTGGGTCGTGCTCGTGGTCCTGTGCGCCAGCCTGCTGCTGGTGGCCATCGACTCCACCGTGCTGCATGTCGCCGTCCCGGCCGTCACCGAGGACCTCAAGCCCGGTGGCATCCAGCTGCTCTGGATCGTCGACGTCTATCCCCTGGTCTGCGCCTCACTGCTGATCCTCTTCGGCACCCTGGGCGACCGCGTCGGCCGCCGCCGGGTGCTGCTGATCGGATACGCGCTCTTCGGTGTCGCCTCGACCATGGCGGCGCTCGCCGACACCCCCACGGTGCTGATCGCCGCCCGTGCGCTGCTGGGCGTCGGCGGCGCGATGATCATGCCCGCCACGCTGTCGATCCTCCGCCAGGTCTTCCCCGACCGCCGCGAGCGCGCCGTCGCCATCGGGCTGTGGACCGCGGTCGCCGCCGTGGGGGCCGCTGGTGGGCCGCTGCTCGGCGGTCTGCTGCTGGAGCATTTCTGGTGGGGTTCGGTCTTCCTGATCAACATCCCGCTGATGCTCGCCAGCATCCCGATCGGCCGCTGGCTGCTGCCCGAGTCGACCGGGGACCATAACGGCCCCTGGGACGTGGTGGGCGCGCTGATGGCAGCCGCCGGGCTGTTCGGCGTGGTGCTCGGGGTGAAGCGCGCGGGTGGCGGCGAAGGCGTCGTCAGCTTCCTGACGCTGGTCCCGCTGGTGCTCGGGGTACTGCTGCTGACCGGGTTCGTCCGCAGGCAGCGGCGGCGCAGGCATCCGCTGGTCGACCTGTCGATGTTCTCCAGGCCCGCGTTCGGCACCTCCGTCGGCTGCATCGTGCTGGCCATGCTGGCGCTGGTCGGCCTGATGCTGATCGCCGCTCAGTATCTTCAGCTCGTGCTGGGCCTGTCTCCTTTGGAGACCGGGCTGCGGATGGTGCCGCTCACGCTGGCCGCGATGGCCGGGGGGCTCGCGGGTTCCGCGCTCCTGCGGCGCCTCGGCCCGCGCGCGATGGTCGCCTCCGGGTTCTGTCTGACCGCGTTCGCCGTCCTCGTGCTCACCCTGCTGGGCCACCAGGACAATCCGGCGCTGATGCTGGCGGGCTTCGTACTCCTCGGTTTCGGCCTGCAGACCACGCTGTTCGGCGCGTACGAGTCGATGCTCAGCGAGGCCCCGCAGGGACAGGCCGGTGGGGCCGCGGCGATCGGCGAGACCTCCTACCAATTGGGCGCCGGGATCGGGATAGCCCTGCTCGGCAGTGTGATGAACGCCGTGTACGCGCCGGGGCTCTCCTCGGTGTCCGGTGTCCCGGATCGGGCGAGCGACGCCGCCAGTAACTCGCTGGGGGAGGCGTACGAAGTGGCGGCCGGGCTCGGTGGCGGCGCCGGGGAGGTACTGCGGATCGCGGCCCGTGACGCGTTCGTGCACGGGATGCGGGTCAGCCTGCTGGTCAGCGCCGGACTGCTGCTGCTCGGCGCCCTCGCGGCGCTGCGACTGCCGCGCGGCATGGAGTGCGCGGCGCCCGCGGGCGGCGGCGGCCATGCGGTGATCCCGGCGCAGGCGCAGGCGCCGGAGCCGAGCCTGGCCGCGACGTCGGAACCGACATTGGCCCGGGCGCCGGAACCGACCCCGGCGCAGGCGCTGGACCAGGTGCTGGAGCAGGGGTTCAGGCAGGCGGCGGCTGTTCCGTTGCTCCGGGACCACCGGGACCGCCGGGACCAGCTGGAGCGTCGGGACCCCCTGGAGCGTCGGGAGCAGGCCGGAGTCGCGGCCGATTCCTGAGCTGAGCCGTGCTGGACGGGCGGCACGCGCGGGACGCGCCTCGCGGTCGGCGCCCGGAGGGCTCTGGACGTACGCGACACTGAGCCCGTAACGTCGCCGCCACGCACGTCGCGACTACCACTGCTAGTTTTCCCGCCGCCCCGGAGGCCAGCATGTCCGCCCACCGCCCGCCCGCGTTCGACCCGCGCGACCCGCTCGGCATCGACGACCTGCTCGATTCCGACGAGCTCGCGATCCGTGACACGGTGCGCACCTGGGCCGCCGACCGCGTACTGCCGCACATCGCCGACTGGTACGAGCGCGGCGAACTCCCCGGCATCCGCGACCTGGCCCGCGAGCTGGGCGCCATCGGAGCCCTCGGAATGTCCCTGACCGGCTACGGCTGCGCTGGTGCGAGCGCCGTCCAGTACGGCCTGGCCTGCCTGGAGCTGGAGGCCGCGGACTCCGGCATCCGCTCCCTGGTCTCCGTGCAGGGCTCGCTCGCCATGTACGCCATCCACCGCTTCGGCTCCGAGGAGCAGAAGGAGCGGTGGCTGCCGGGCATGGCCGCCGGAGAGCTGATCGGCTGCTTCGGCCTCACCGAGCCCGACGTCGGCTCCGACCCCGCGTCGATGCGTACGTACGCCAAGAAGGACGGCACCGACTGGGTGCTGACCGGCCGCAAGATGTGGATCACCAACGGCTCGGTGGCCTCGGTCGCTGTGGTCTGGGCGCAGACGGAGGACGGCATCAGGGGCTTCGTCGTTCCGACGGACGCCCCCGGCTTCTCCGCACCCGAGATCAGGCACAAGTGGTCCCTGCGCGCCTCGGTCACCAGCGAGCTCGTACTCGACGAGGTGCGGCTGCCCGCCGACGCTGTACTGCCCGAGGTCACCGGTCTGCGCGGACCGCTCGGCTGCCTCAGCCATGCCCGCTACGGCATCGTGTGGGGCGCGATGGGCGCGGCCCGCTCGTCCTTCGAGGCCGCGGTCGACTACTCCACCACGCGCGAACAGTTCGGCAGGCCCATCGGCGGCTTCCAGCTCACCCAGGCCAAGCTGGCCGATATGGCGCTGGAGCTGCACAAGGGCATTCTGCTGGCGCACCACCTCGGCCGCCGGATGGACGCGGGGCGGCTGCGGCCCGAACAGATCAGTTTCGGCAAGCTCAACAACGTCCGCGAGGCGATCGAGATCTGCCGGACGTCCCGTACGATCCTGGGCGCCAACGGGATCTCGCTGGAGTACCCCGTGATGCGCCACGCGACGAACCTCGAGTCGGTGCTCACCTACGAGGGCACCGTCGAGATGCACCAGCTGGTGCTGGGCAAGGCGCTCACCGGCCTCGACGCGTTCCGCTGAGCGGGCGCGGCGTAGGCGTACGGCGAGCGGTGAACGCCTTGCTCAGCTCTGGTTGAAGAAGCCGTCGCTCGGGCGGCTCTCGCTCTCGCCGTTCACGATCAGCGTGTCGGCGGGGGTGAGCAGGAAGACGCGGTTGGCTACGCGCTCGATCGAGCCGCGCAGCCCGAAGGTCAGCCCGGCCGCGAAGTCCACCACGCGCTTGGCGTCGGCGGCGTCCATGGCCGTGAGGTTCATGATGACCGGGGTACCGGCCCGGAACAGCTCGCCGATGCCGCGCGCGTCCCGGAAGCCGTCCGGAGTGACGGTGCCGATCCTGCGGCCCTTCTCCTCGGCGGATTCCGAGGCCACCCGCACGCGTGGGTCGGTCACCCAGGCGTTGCCGGGCTCGGGCCCGGTGGCCGGGTCAGCCGCATCATCTTCGTATCCGTCGTAGTAACGCTCGTCATCGTTGTCGTCGACGAGGCCAAGCCAGGCACTCGCCTTGCGCACCGATCCCATGGACGCCTCCTCTCGCAGCGGTTCCTGCTGTCCGCCCCCCTATGGTCGTCCATGATGCGGACGTAGCGCCAAGTGGATAGTCGCCGCGCACGGGTTTCGTGACGTTACTGGTGCACAAGGCATCCCCGTTCTTCAAGGGCCCTGTGGCGTACGGCTGCTGACAGTGAGTGAAATATGATTTGTTTGGCATACGGGTGACGTAGGGCGTGTCTTGATGTGTCGATGTGGCCGATATCATGCGCAGGCGCGCACACAGCGGCATTCACGGGGGAGTCATCGTGTTCGGAATCGTCAGGCCCTGCGGCCACCGACTTGGCGAGGGCCTGAAGACCCAGTGGATGGCTCATCTGTGCGGGCTCTGCCTCGCGCTGCGCGGTGATCACGGCCAGTTCGCGCGCGTCGTCACGAACTACGACGGGTTGCTGATCTCGGTCCTGACGGAGGCTCAGGCCGAACGCGCCACGGACTGGCGACGCACCGCCGGGCCCTGCCCGCTGCGGGGCATGCGCGGCGCGTCCGTCGCCCAGGGCGAGGGCGCGCGGCTCGCGGCCGCGGTCTCGCTGGTCCTCGCGTCGGCGAAGATACGCGACCACGTCACCGACCGGGACGGGCTGTTGGCGCGCCGCCCAGTGGCGGCGGCGGCACGCAAAGTCGCCAGGAACTGGGACCGTGCCGGGGCACGCGGCGCGGCCGACGTGGGCTTCGACACGGCGGTACTGCTGGACGCGGTGGACCGGCAGAGCGGCATCGAGACGCTGGCCGGAATCGGCACCTCGCTGCTCACCGTCACCGAGCCGACCGAGACCGCGACCGCCGCGGCCTTCGCGCACACCGCGGTCCTCGCCGGGCGCCCGGCCAACGCGGAGCCGCTCGCGGAGGCCGGGCGGCTCTTCGGGCGGCTCGCGCATCTGCTGGACGCGGTCGAGGACCAGGAAGCGGATGCCGCGTCGGGCGCCTGGAACCCGCTGACCGCGACGGGGACCTCGCGGGCCGAGGCGCGACGGCTGGCCGACGACGCGCTGCACGGCATCCGGCTGGCGCTGCGGGAGGCCGAGTTCACGGACGGCAGGCTGGCGCATGTGCTGCTGGCGCACGAGCTACGCCAGTCCGTGGACCGTGCCTTCGGCACGACGACATGCGCGCACCAGCCGGGTCCTGGCGGTCCGCCGCCTCCGGGTAACCCGTACGCGCCGAACGGTCCGTACGCGCCGGGCCCTGGTAACCCGTACGCGCCAGGCCCCGGAAGTCCGTACGCGCCAGGCCCCGGTGGTCCGTACGGCCCGCCACCGGGCCCGCCCGAGCCGCCCCGCCGTGGCCGGGGCCTGCTCGCGGGGTGCCTGGTGTGGGCGGGGCTCGCCTGTACGTGCCAGCTGTGCTGCGGCACCTACGAGGACCCCTGGTCCGGCACGCGCCGGGAGGGGCTCTGTAGCCACTGCGGTGACTGCTGCGAGTGCTGTGACTGCTGTAGCAACTGCGGTGACAGCTGCTGTACCTGCGGTGACTGCTGCGGGTGCGACTGCTAGGGCGGGCTCTAACGGGCCCTAACCCACTGGCGTCGAGTGGTGGGAGGGGCCGTAGGTACGTACGGCCGAAACGCGCCCTTGTGCCGGGGCGTGAGTCGCCGAATACTCCCGAACAGCGCTTGTCAGGGGCACAACTCATTCGACATGTCGAACGAGGTCGAACTGACCGAACAACGCGCGCTCCTGACCGCGCCTCACGGGACCGCCACTCGGCGGGCCCCCGATTCCCCTCGGGAGGAACGACAAGTGAGGATCAAGCGCACCACCCCCCGCAGCGGCGTGGGCAGACGGACCCGGCTCCTCGCCGTGACCGTCGGCCTGGTGACCGCAGGTGCCCTGGCCATCCCCGCTGCGCAGGCAGGCGAGGCGAGACCGGACCAGTTCAGCGCGACCCAGCTCACGCAGGCCAGCGACGCGGTGCTCAGAGCCGACGTGGCCGGTACCGCCTGGGACATCGACCCGAAGACCAACCGTCTGGTCGTGACAGCGGACAGCACGGTCTCCCAAGCCGAACTCAACAAGATCAAGCGCGCTGCCGGCCCCCACGCCGGAGCCCTCAAGATCGAGCGCACTCCAGGCAAGTTCAGCAAACTGATATCCGGCGGCGACGCGATTTACGCGAGTAGCTGGCGCTGTTCCCTGGGCTTCAACGTCCGCAGCAGCAGCGGCGCGTACTACTTCCTGACCGCCGGTCACTGCACGGACGGCGCGGGAACCTGGTACGCCAACTCCGGCCGCAGCACCGTGCTCGGCTCCACGGCCGGGTCCAGCTTCCCGGTCAACGACTACGGCATCGTCCGGTACACCAACAACTCGATCAGCAAACCCGGCACCGTCGGAGGTCAGGACATCACCCGGGCCGCCAACCCGACCGTCGGCCAGTACGTCACCCGCCGCGGCTCGACCACCGGCACGCACAGCGGCCGGGTCACGGGCCTCAACGCCACGGTCAACTATGGTGGCGGAGACGTCGTCTACGGCATGATCCGCACCAGCGTGTGCGCCGAGCCGGGCGACTCCGGTGGCCCGCTCTACTCCGGCACCACGGCCCTCGGACTCACCTCCGGTGGTAGCGGAAACTGCCGGACCGGCGGGACGACCTTCTTCCAGCCCGTCACCGAGGCCCTGAGCAGGTACGGGGTCAGCGTCTACTGATCAGAGAGCGGAGTATCCCCGCTAGCGCACCGCGGCTAGCCAGTGGCAGTTGAGCCCCCGTCCGAACTTCCGGGCGGGGGCTCGCCCTTGCTGAACGGGACGCCGAACTCGACGCTGAACTCGACGATGGACCATCGAGAACAGGACAGGACTAGTCCTCACGCGCTGCCGATGGTCCGCTCGCACGGGGTGTTTGCTCCAGGAACCGACATGGTGTGACCGTGGGTACCCAAGGTGCGCGGGGCGCACGGCCGTTGCCGTGTGCGCGTCCTGAAGTCGACCTTGTGTGCTACCTCGCAGTACCGGAAGAGTGTGCTCCACCCATCGGCGTGGACAAGGTCATCGGAGGATGGCCAGGCCCGCGCGAGTACACCTTCCGGGCCCGGCAACCCCACGAAGCCGGTCTCGGTCTCCCCCCACAGGAGGACCACACTTGAAGCACCGACATATACCCAAGCGGCGGGTGGCCATGGCAGGTGCGGGTGTCGCCGCACTGGTGGCCGCGGGCGTGACGTTCCAGACTGCGAACGCGAGCCAGAGCCCCTCGGTCCACGGGGCCGCCGAGGTCTCCGGAGCCTCCGGGGCCTCCGGGGTCAAGACCCTCTCGGCATCCGCGGCCGGAAAGCTGGCCGCCACCCTGGACCGGGAACTGGGCACCGACGCGGCGGGTACGTACTACCAGGCCACGTCCAAGACCCTCGTGGTGAACGTGCTGGACGAGGCGGCGGCGAAGGAGGTCCGGGAGGCCGGGGGCAAGGCCAGAGTCGTAGCGAACTCCCTGGCGGACCTGAAGGGCGCCCGTACGACGCTCACCGACAGGGCGACCATCCCCGGCACCTCCTGGGCCACCGACCCCACCACCAACAAGGTCGTGGTGACGGCGGACAGCACCGTCAAGGGCGCGGACTGGTCCCGGCTCAGCAAGGTCGTCGAAGACCTCGGTGCCAAGGCCGAACTAAACAGGACCGAGGGCCAGTTCGAGAAGTTCGCCGCGGGCGGCGACGCCATCCTCAGCGGCGGCGGGCGCTGTTCCCTCGGCTTCAACGTCGTCAAGGACGGTGAGCCGCACTTCCTGACGGCGGGCCACTGCGGCGGAGTGGGCAGCGCGTGGACCGACCAGCAGGGCGGCGCGCTCGGTTCGATGGTCGCATCGGAGTTCCCCGGAAGCGACTTCGCGCTCGTCAAGCTCAACAACGGTGTCGGCAGCCCGAGTGTCGTCAACCTGTACAACGGCAACGGCCAGGTCATCACCCAGGCCGGGGCGGCGACCGTCGGGCAGCAGGTGACGCGCAGCGGCTCCACGACCCAGGTGCGCGGCGGGCAGGTCACGGCGCTGGACGCCACCGTGAACTACGGCAACGGCCAGATCGTCACCGGGCTCATCCAGACCACGGTCTGCGCCGAGCCGGGCGACAGCGGCGGCTCCCTCTTCGCGGGCAGCACCGCGCTGGGGCTGACCTCCGGCGGCAGCGGCGACTGCTCGTCGGGCGGCACGACCTTCTTCCAGCCGGTACCTGAGGCGCTCCAGGCGCTGGGGGCCGAGATCGGCTGACGCTCTGTTCGTGTCACGCACAAGACCCGGCCCGCCGTGCTGGTGGGCCGGGTCTTAGGCGTACGCGCCTACTCTCAGGCGTCTGGCCGCAGCAGCCCGCGCAGCGCCAGAGCGAAGACCACGCGGCCCGCCCGCGCGGTCAGCGGATCGAGGAAACGCGGGAGCCGTGCGAAGGACAGCTCTTCACGCCAGATGACATACGCCGCTCGCCCGCGCGGGTGCACTTCGATCTCGGCCCAGCCCGTGACCGACGTCCCCTGCTTCACCAGGCGGAAGCGACCGGCCGGTGTGGTCGTTCCGGGTGGTTCCCAGACGGTCACCTCCATCGGGTCGTCGAACGCCAGCCGTCCGATCCCAGTGCGGGCCACGAAACGGGTGCCCCGCCGATTCGGTGGGTCAGTCTGTACGACCGTCCTGGTCAGCGGGACACGGGCGGCGTGCAGCGGCCAGTCGGTCAGCCGCTGCCAGGTCTCTTCGACGGACAGCGGTGACACGCGTACCACACGGAAGACGGACACCTGGCGAGCCTAAATCAGGTGCCAGGTGTCCGTCTCTTCCCGCGGTGTGGGGCCCGGCGGGGTTCGGGGAGCGCCGCGTCAGCGGCTGCTGCGGCCGGTGGCGGTGGCGCGGCGGCGGACCGTCGCGAAGAGGATCGCGGCGCCGACGGCGAGGGTGGCGGCGCCACCGACGGCGAGGTACGAGGTGCTGCTGTCGCTACCGGTCTCCGCGAGGTTCACGCCGGTGGTGGCGGGCTGCTCGGAGGTCTGTTCGGAGGTGCCGTTGGCCTGGGGCTGGTTGCCCTCGTCGGCGGACGCGGCGTCCTTGGAGTCCTGCGTTTCCCGCGCTTGCGGTGAGCTGTCCGCGTCCTTGGCATCCTTGGCATCCTTGGCATCCTTGGACGCGGTGCCTTCGTCGCTGTTGCGGTCGCTGTGATCGCCGTGGTCGCCGCCCTCGTCACCGCCGTGCCCGTCGTGGTCCACGGTGGACTTGTCGCTGCCCGCGTCGATCTGGTCCTGGTTCGGGGCGGAGGCGGTCGGGGCCGGGGCGGTCGCCTCGCCGCCGCTGTCCTTGCCGAAGACGACGTCGGAGCAGGTGTAGAAGGCCTCAGGCGAGTCCGAGCGCTGCCAGATGCTGTAGATCAGATGGCGGCCGGACTTGTCGGGGATGGCGCCGTCGAAGACGTAGTCACCGTTGTCCATTGTGGGGTTGGTGACCTTCGCGAAGGGCTTCTCCTCCAGATCCGACCACTTCAGCGGCTTGGTGGGGTCGTAGCCGTCCTTGGTGATGTACAGCTCGAACGAGCCCTTGTGCGGGGCTGTGCCCTTGTAGCGGAAAGAGTGCTGGCCCGAAGTGAGCTTGCTGGACGGCCAGTCGGCGCGTGGCAGGTCAAGCCCCTGGTACTTGTCGCGGCCCGCGCTGCACAGCTTGCCGTCCGGGATGAGCGCGCGGTGCCTGCCCGCGGCGTCACCGATGTTGACCTCGTTCCAGTCGTAGAAGGCCTGCGTCCCGCTCGCGGCGACCGCTGCCTTGCAGGCGGCCGACCGCGGGGACTCCGGGCCCTCCGCGTAACACGCCGACACACGGCTCACCGGGTCCGTCATGGAACCGTGCGCGGCGGCTGGGGCCGTGCCGAGCGCGGCGAGGGCGAGTGGCGCTATGCCGACGCTGGCGATGGCGGCGACCTTGCGGCGAGCGGTCATGGTGACGATCTCCTCTGACGGTTCCACGTGGGGGGCCACGAGGCGAGTGCGAACCGGCGGTGCCGCCCCCCGAAACCAGCGGCGCCGGTGGTTCGAACTCGCCCCGGCGATCAGAAAGCTAGCCCGTGGGAACCGTGAAATCGCCTGCTGAGGTGGGGTGAGGGCGATCCTTATGGTCGAGTTAAGGATGGGCTCAGCGGTGATTAAGAGCGGGTCTGGAATGTCCGCTGTCGCCCGCACAGGCGCTCAGGCCGTGTGCGGCGCTGGAGTGGGCGAGGGCCGGGTCACTTGCCGGAGGAGTTCGGCTTGCTCGCGGCGGATACGCCCAGTACGGCGGCAGGGCGCCGCTGTCCCGCGCGGGCCAACCCGGAGGGTGGCCTCACGGTGCGGGTGCGGTGTCTGGCGCCCGGGCCGCCAGGTGGGTGAGCCCGGGCTGGCTCAGCCGTCCGGCCACCAGGTACTGCGGATGTCCTGGCGGATTTCGGGGCGCGGGCGCGGCGTTTCCTCGGCGCGGTCCCGCTGCCGACGGCTCACGGTCTTGTTGACGGGCTTCTGTACGGTCTGGCGGCGCATGACGGCCTCCTAGTGCAGTCGTCCCGGTCTGTTCCTCCGTAGAGGTAGACCCAGACAAGGAGCCTTACCCATCGCCAGCCCCCTTGTCAGTGGCGTTGGTCACGGATTGATGTGGCGCTCGTCACATGAGTGTCCCCTGAGGTCGCCTCTCTGAAGCCTCGCGAGCACGGCCTGTTGTCAGTGGTGGCTGCGACGATCAGCGCATGACCAACGACTGGACCGTACGCGAGTGGGACGCCGAGGCCGCCACCTTCGACGAGGAGCCCGATCACGGGCTGCGGGACCCCGTGGCGCGGGAGGCCTGGGCCGCCAGGCTCAGCGACTGGCTGCCCCGCGAGCCGTCCGACGTGCTCGATCTCGGGTGCGGTACGGGGAGCCTGTCGCTGCTCGCCGCCGAGCGGGGACACCGGGTCACCGGGGTCGACCTCTCACCGGAGATGGCCGCGCGGGCCCGGGCCAAGCTGGCCGGGACCGGCGCCGAGGTCCTGGTGGGCGACGCGGGGCGCCCGCCCGTCTCGGGGCGGCGGTTTGACGTCGTGCTGGCCCGGCATGTGCTGTGGCTGCTGCCCGACCCGGAGGCGGCGCTGCGCCACTGGGTCTCGCTGCTGCGCCCGGGCGGGCGGCTGGTGCTGGTCGAGGGAGTGTGGGGGACCGTCAGCCCGGTCGGCATCCCGGCCGCCCGGCTGACCGGCGCCCTGGGCCCCCTGGCCGACCGCGTCCACTCCGAGCGGCTCTCCGGGGACGCGCGGCTGTGGGGGCGCGCGGTCGACGACGAGCGGTACGTGATCGTGGCGACCCGCGCCGGAAAGCGGCGGCACGCCGAAGTCGTCGACGTGCACCTGCTGGTGCGCCGAGGCGATGAGGTGCTGCTGGCCCGGCGTACCAACACCGGTTACGCGGACGGCCTGTTGCACGCGCCGTCGGGCCACCTCGAGGATGGCGAGGACGTTCGGGAGGCGATGATCCGGGAGGCGTACGAGGAGGTCGGCCTGCGGCTCCGCCTGGACGATCTCCGTGTCGCGCTGGTCATGCAGCACCGCTCGCCGAGCGGCGACTCCCGCATCGGCTGGTTCTTCGAGGCCGGGTACGGCGTGGGCGGCGAGCCGGTCAACGCCGAGCCGGACAAGTGTTCCGAACTCAGCTGGCACCCCCTGGACGCGCTGCCGGACGACCTGGTGGCGTACTGCCGAGCGGGGCTCGACGCTTATCGGGCGGGGGAGCGGTTTGTCCTCCACCTGCACGAGGCGGGGGACTCCATCGCGTACGAACGTGAGGGTGCGAGCCGCGCTACGTCCCTCCTGCCGTCCGACGACCCCGCCCTACCAGGCGCCTAGGGTCTGTCCGCCGCCAGCGAGCTCAGCCAGCCCTGGCTCGCGAGGAGTTCCAGTTCGTCCAGGGCCCGGCGGGCGCGGTCGGCTGTCCGCGGGTCGCGCTCGGGCAGGCCGCTCGCGGCGAACTCGTCCTCGTCCAGGCGCAGTACCGTCTTGCCGTCCGCCGAGCACCACAGGTCCAGATCCAGGTCCTCGACCGTCAGCTCGGTGCCGGTGCCGGTGCCGGTGCCGGAGTCGGACAGTACGGCCGGGCGGGTCACGTCGCAGTACCAGCCCTTCAGGGTGCCGTCGGCCGTGCGGACCTCCTTGACCGCGTACCACCGGTCGCGCCAGTAGTGCTCGGTGAAGACGTCGCCCGGCTCGAAGCGGACGAAGCCGAAGTCCCTGGTGCCATCGGCGGCCCAGGGGGCGCGGACCGTGAGGCGCGTGCCGTCGTCGCTCACGACGGCCGCCGGATAGCGGATCTTCGTGCGACCCGCCTTGGTGAGGACGATCTCAACCGAGCTCGCGGACATAACGCACCTCCGTAGCGCCGACCTCGTAGCTGAACCACCTGTTGATGGCCAACATGGGCCCGTTGCCCGTGTCGTTGCCGGTGAAGGCCTCGGTGCGACCCGCGGCGCGGGCGCGGTGCAGCGAGGCGGCCTTGGCCAGCTTGGCCAGGCCGAGACCGCGGTGGTCGCGGGCCGTACCCGTCATCACCGACCCGTAGCGGGCGCCGCCGTCCCCGCGGGCCAGGGTGAACGCCACGGGTCGGCCGTCCCATACCGCCACCGTGGTCAGCGCGCGGTCAAACAGCGGATGCCGCCAGGTGTGGGTCAGCCAGTGCGCGTAGTCCACGAACTCCACACCGATGTCGCTCGGCTCGTCCGCCATGGTCTCCGCGTCCAGGTCGAACAGCGGACGTGGATCGTCCGCGAAGTCCTCGCCCGTGCGCAACTCGACCCCGGCGGGCACCTCGGGCAGCGGTGGCAGCGGGCCGTTCACCAGGTCGAGGCGGAGGAAGTGGGCCGACCGGCTGGAGCGGTACCCGCGCTTCTCGGCGAAGGCCCGATGCGCCGGTGCGTCCAGGACCCAGGAGTAGACGGTGGTGGCGCCCAGCGCCGCAAGCCGCTCCTCGGCGGTGCGCAGGATCAGCGAACCCGCGCCACGCCCCTGCCGCTCGGGGTCGACATAGACGTTGGCGAAGGCCTGCCCTGGCTCCGGGCTGTCGTAGGCGAGGCCCGTCTGCGCGGTGCCGATGATCTCCCCGTCCGCCTCGGCGACGAGCATCTGGAAGTGGGCCTCAGGATGCGCCTGGGCGAGGTCGAAGGCGACGGAGTCGGCGGTGGCCAGCATGAAGGGAAGGGCCGCCCGACGGACGCGGGCGAACGCCTCGGCGTCGTGGGAGTCTCCGGTGCGGAGTGCGCGAACGATCAATGCCATGGAGCGGCACGCTACGCGTGGGGCGCGCCCCCTGCCTCCCGTTTTTCCGTCCGTACGGGATACTCGGCCCGTGACCTTGAGGCTTGACATCGACCCGGGCGCCGCGACCGCGCCGTACGAGCAACTACGCACGCAGATCTCCGAGCTGGCCCGCTCGGGGACCTTGCCGGTGGGCTACAAGCTGCCGACGGTGCGCGGCCTCGCCGAGCAGTTGGGGCTGGCCGCGAACACCGTGGCCAAGGCGTACCGCGCGCTGGAGACGGACGGCGTGATCGAGACGCGGGGCCGCCAGGGGACGTTCGTGGCGGCCGCGGGGGACGCGGCGGCCCGCAAGGCCGCCGCCGCGGCCGCCGAGTACGCCACGCACGCCCGGCGGCTTGGCCTGGACCGGGCGGCGGCGCTGGCGGCGGTGGAGGAGGCGCTGCGGGCGGCGTACTCGTAGGCGAACGGACCCATGGATACGGGGCAGGCGGGGGCGGCGGCGCCCGTCACAAATACAGGCCCCCGTCCGCGTCCGCGCCCCGCTGCTCCGGGACCGACGTCGGGGCCGTGCCACGGCGCAGCGCGTACAACTCGGCGAGGGTCGCGCCGTCACGGCCGAGGCCCTCGTCCGTGCGGCCGAGCCAGTTCACGGACTCCGCGCGCGTCAGCGGGCCGACCTCGATCCGGGCCAGGCAGCGCCCAGGACGCACCACGGCCGGGTGCAGCCGCTCCAGATCCTCGTTCGTGGTCACGCCGACCAGCACGTTGCGCCCCTGCCCGAGCAGCCCGTCCGTGAGGTTCAGCAGCCGCGAGAGCGCCTGCCCCGCCGTGTGCTTGGCCTCGCCACGGATCAGTTCGTCGCAGTCCTCGAGCAGCAGCAGTCGCCAGCGGCCCTTGGCCGTACCGTCGTCCTCGCCGATCGCGATGTCCATCAGATAGCCCACATCCGAGAACAGCCGCTCCGGGTCCAGTACGCAGTCCACCTGGCACCAGTCGCGCCAGGAGCGGGCCAGCGTCCGCAGCGCCGAGGTCTTCCCGGTGCCCGGCGGGCCGTGCAGCAGCAGGAGCCGCCCCGCGATGTCCTCGGGCGTCGTCTTCATCAGCCCGTCCATCGCGTCCGCCACCGGCGCCGTGTAGTTGGACCGCACCTCGTCCCAGGTGCCCGCCGAGATCTGCCGCGTCGTACGGTGCGGGCCACGGCGGGGTGAGACGTACCAGAAGCCCATCGTGACGTTCTCCGGCTGTGGTTCGGGCTCGTCCGCCGCACCGTCCGTGGCCTGCCCGACGACCTTCTCGGCCAGCTCGGCCGTGACCGCGGTGACCGTGACGTCGGCGCCCCTGTTCCAGCGGGAGATCAGCAGTGTCCAGCCGTCGCCCTCGGCGAGCGTCGCGCTGCGGTCGCCGTCGCGGGCCGCGCGCAGCACGGTCGCGCGTGGCGGCAGCAGCGTGGCGCGCGGCTTGACGCGGTCCAGCGAGGCGCTGTGCGCGTACGGCTGCTCGCCGGTCGCGAAGCGGCCGAGGAACAGCGCGTCGACGACGTCCGACGGCGAGTCGCTGTCGTCGATGTTGAGACGGATCGGCAGAGCGTGCAGCGGATCGACCGGGGTGGCTGACATGCGGCCATGATCCGGCACCGGGCCACCTCGCGCACCGGATTTCCCCAGGCCCGCCGCGGCCTCGTTACCGACCTGTGGCGGCGAACCCCGCCGCTGGGACAACTCCCCCGGATACCATGGCTTCTGATGGGACGTCATGGGTGGGACACGGGGGTACGGCGGTGGCGGCTCGCCGCGCTGTTCGGTGTGGGGCTGGCCGTACTGGCCCTGGTCGTGACCCTCAGCTCCCCGCGTGACAGCGGCGGTTCGACGGCAGGGACCACCACCGACGGTGACAAGGTCCACGGCACGCCCGTGACACCTCCCGGGAAGCCAAGCCCCGAACTCGGCTGGGGCTTCACCCACACCGCCAACAGCGCGGACGAGGGCGAGGCCGCCGCCGTCCAGCGAGCCGAGAAGCTGCTGGCCAAGCAGCCGCTTCCGCAGATCCAGCACATCATGGGCTGGGGCGCCGACAACCCCGAACCCGTCCCAGGGCACTACGACTTCGCCGCGATAGACCGCCGGATGGACTTCGTCCGCGCCACCGGCGGCACCCCGGTGATCACCTTGTGCTGCGCACCGGACTGGATGAAAGGCGGCGAGCCGGGCGTCGACAACACCGACTGGGACCAGGTCGAGAAGGCCCCCGTACGCGCCCACTACAAGGACTTCGCGCGACTCGCCGCCACCGTCGCCAAGCGCTATCCCGACGTACGTCACTTTGTCGTCTGGAACGAGTTCAAGGGCTTCTGGGACGCGGACAAGGGCCGCTGGGACCACGAGGGTTACACCGAGCTCTACAACCTGGTCCACGACGCGCTGAAGAAGGTCGACAAGGACATCATGGTCGGCGGTCCCTATCTGGTCATGGACAGCCTCGACCCACGCCAGCGGCAGAACGCCTCCACCGAGCTCAAGGGCCCCTGGGGGAGCGCCGACCAGAGGGTCCTGGACGCCTTCCGCTACTGGAACGAGCACAAGAAGGGAGCCGACTTCGTGGTCGTGGACGGCTCCAGCTACACCGTCGACGACGAGCTGCTTCCTGACGCGTTCCGGGCCACCGAGAAGCTCACGGCTGTCGGCCGCTGGGTGCGCGAGCAGACCGGCGACCTGCCGCTGTGGTGGGCCGAGTACTACGTCGAGCCGGGCGACGCCCAGGACGCGCGCGCGGGCTGGGAGGAATCGCACCGGGTCGCCGTCCACGCCTCAGGACTGATCGCCATGGCCAAGGGCGGGGCGTCCACCGGCTTCTACTGGAACCCGCAGAACAAGGGCGCCTCCTGCGCGGGCTGCCTGTGGCGGTCCACCGAACTGAGCGACGGCGGCAGCGGTCTGCCGATGCTGGAGCTCATCTCCCGCTTTCACCGGGAGTTCCCGCCGGGCACGTCCTACGAGACGGTGGACATCGCGGCCGAGGACGACGCGTCGGACGTCCGGGTCATCGCGGACGACCAGGTCGCCTTGGTGGTGAACACCCTCGACCGTCCGATCATCGCGCGCATCGACGGTGAGAGCGTCGACCTGCGCGGCCACGAGGTGAAGTGGCTCAAGCGCTGAAGAGGCACCAGCGCCTACACCGTCGTCACGAACCGCCGCCTACACCAGCGTCACGAACCGCTGCACCAGCGAAGCCACCAGCACCGCCAGCAGCGGCAGCGCGAACCAGAACGTCCCTTGCAGCCACCGCAGTCGCCGCGCACTCGGCCGCACTGACACCCGTACCACCTCGCGCGCCGTCAGCAGCGCGATCAGCGCCACCGCCGCGAAGGCCCCCACCACCGACCACGGCGTCCAGGTCACCCTGGGGCCAGGGGGCCCCGGAGCGGGCTGCTCCACCGGCCCCCTCGGCTGCGTCTTCAGCGCGTAGAGGGAGGCGTCGTCGTGCGCGAACACCTTCGTCAGCTCCGGCCGGGCGTCGAGACTGCGGAGCACCCGGGTCTCCCAGTTCCGTGGATAGCCCGCGTCCATGTACAGGTAGGTCGACTGCCCCCGGTTGACCATCAGGTACGAGTTGGGGCCCGCGTCCTTGAGGGCCTTCACCAGGCCGGAGACCAGCACCGGGTCGGGCGGCGCCAGCGTGGGCACGTACCGCACTCGCTCCATGTCCCTGCTGCCCCAGGGCATCGCGGGCGTCACATTGACCTCGGTGTTATCGCTCATCCACAGCAGCCGCGCGGTCGGCCGGTCATGCTCGTACACGTACTCCATGGCCGCGACCTCACCGCCGCGTACCCGCTCGAAGGGCTCGTTGCCCCAACGGGCGATCAGGAAGCCGCCGACCAGGATCAGCCCCGCGAGGAGCGCGGCCAGTGGAGCCAGGCTCACCCGGTCCCGGTCGCGCTCCTGTGCCGTGACGCCGGTGCGCGGGAACAGCGCGAGGCCCGCGAGCAGGGCTGCCCCCGGCAGGGCGAACATAAAGACGCGCAGGGCCATTTCGCCGCCGTACGACTGCATGCCGAAGCCCAGGAACGGCACGAACGTGAGGACGAGCAGCGAGCGCTCGGCGTACCGGTGGGCGCGGCGCCGCAGCCAGCCCCAGCAGGCCAGCGCCAGCACCGAACCAGCCAGCGCCACGCGCGCGTAGAGCACCAGCTGATGGGTGGAGCTGCCGCCCTCGATCCGGCCCGCGACCGACGAGGTGACATTGCCGCCCACGCCGCCGACCCCGCCGAACAGTTCGTCGAAATGCCCCGACCAGTACGGCTCGGCGAAGAAGCCCACCCACACGGCCACCAGCACCCCGAACAGGATCGGCAGCCCGCGCAGCTCCGAGCGGCCCACCAGAACCAGCACGGCGAGCACCCCGAGCATCACGAACGGCGTGAGCTGGTGCGCCGGGACGGTCGCGGCGAACAGCGCCAGCAGCACGAGCAGCAGTACGGTGCGCTGGCCGCGGGTGCTGGGCAGCACCTCCGCCTCGCCGGGCCGCCGTTTGGCCCACAGCATGCGGGGAGCCCGGAACCACGCCAGCAGGATCGCCACGAAGACCAGGTACAGCAGGAAGGTGAAGCCCTGCGGCGAGAAGTAGTCCTGTCCCACCCAGCCGCTCAGCACGAAGATCCAGACGCCGGTCCACCGCGCGCGCCAGCCCGCTCGCATCGAGCGCGTCAGCAGGAACATCGGCGGCAGATACAGCAGTTGGATGGCCAGCGGCCACCAGCGGATCACTCCACTCAGGTCCGAGACCCCGCAGGCCTCGGCGACGAAGACCGCAGCGGCGAAGAAGCCCGGCCAGCTGAAGCGCGCGTCCAGGTCGGGCGCGGCCGTCCCGGTCCGGTCGATGTACTCCAGGAAGCCCAGGTGCTGCCAGGCCGTGGCGAACCGTGGCTCGGCCTCGATCACCGCGGGCAGCGCGTGCAGGGACACCAGCGTCGCCAGCAGTACGAGGGTGAGCAGCACCCGGTGCGGCCGCTCGTGCCACAGCAGCGAGGCGAACGCGACGACCAGCAGGGCCGCGCCGAGCAGGGTCGCGGGCGGCAGTACGGAGATGAGACCGAGCCCGCCCATGGCCTCCAGGTCGGCCTCGCTCATGCCGAGGACGGGCACCCAGAACAGCGCCAGGGCGGCGGCGAGCAGCGCCCCGATGCCGTAGGTCCGCCGCCAGCTGTGGGGTGTGGGTGTGGGCTTCGGGCTGGGCGGGGGCGTGGCTGGGCTCGGCGCGTGGGCGAGGTCCGCGCTCCGCTCACCGGACGGCTCCGGCTCCGGGGTGGAGCCGGGCCTGGGCGCGGGCGGCGCTAGCGGGGCGTTGAGGGCCCAGGTGGGCCGGTGTTCCTCCGCGTCTCCTGCGACCGGTGGCCCGGTGTCCTTGAGGTGGGCGCCGCGCGCTCCCGGCTGGACGTCTCCGAAGAAGAGCCCTCGGATCTGGACGGTCCCGCTGTCCGGGGCGGGTCCACTGTCCTGGGCGGGCGCGCCGTCCCTGTCCCTGTCCCTGTCCTCGTCTTCGTCAGCGTCCCGCGTCGCGGGCGCGTCCGCTCCGGTCTCGCCCGGGCCCGCGCGGAGATCGGGGCGGCGCTCCTGATGGTCGATGTCGGCCCGTACCCCGAGCTCCAGGGTCGACGCGTCGAACACCCGCCGCAGCGCCCAGGTCGGGCGCTGCCCGGTGTCCTTGGTCAGCCGGACCGTACCGCTGTCGGACTCCGCCGTACCCAGGTCGGCGAGGTCGCCGTCGGGCGCGACCGATGCCGGGCGCCCCGCCCCCGGCGGCACCGACCTGACGATGCGGTACAGCTTGAACCCGGCGATCGTAGCGATCAGCGCGAGGCTGGAGACCTCCGCGATGCCCGCGCCGATCAGCCCCATCCTGGGGAGCAGCAGCAGCGTCAGCCCGAGCACCAGCACACACAGCGCGCCCTGCAGGTACGCGAGCCCGGACGTACGGCTCTGGGCGCGCAGCACCGCGAAGTACGTCTCGATGACGACCCGCAGCAACGCGCCGACCGCGAACACCCGCAGTAGCCCGGTCGCCGCATCCGCGTACCCCTGGCCGAACGCCCCCAGAATGTACGGAGCGCCGAAGAACAGCGCCCCGCACACCGGCAGCATGATCCGTGCCATCCGGCGCAGTGCGGCCCGGCAGTTCGCCGCCAGCCGCGCCGGATCGTGCGCGCCCTCCACGGTGAGCGAGGCACCCATGTTGATGGCGAGCAGATTGACCGTTCCAGCGATCGTGGCGGTGATGTAGAAGTACGCGTTGTCGACCGAGGTCACCTGCGCGGCGACGATCACCGGCAGCAGGTAGACCACGGCGAGCGAGAAGAGCGCCCCCGTGTAGTCACCGGCCAGGAAGCGGCCGAGCTCGCGCGCGGTCGGCGGCGTTGACTTACCCTCGGTCGCCTTCACATGACGTGGCACCAGGCGCCGGAAGACCAGCCAGCCCAGCGGCAGTACGGACACCCCGATCGCGGCGACCCAGGAGACGAACACCCCGGCCGTCGGGATCGCGGCGGCGAACACGATCAGGAGCACCAGCTTGACCACCGAGAAGACGGTGTTCCCGACGGGCACCCAGAGCGCGCTGCGCAGCCCGGTCAGCACCCCGTCCTGGAGCGTCAGCACCGACCAGGCGACGACCGCCAGCAGGAACCCGAGGCCGTTCAACGGCCCGTGCAGAAACCTGTACGAGGGTCCCCACAGGTCCAGCGTGAGCAGGAAGATCCCGGCCGCGACCGCCACGAGCAGCGAACTGCCCGCGTACGTACGGAAGATGAATCTCCCGGTGGCGCGGCCCGCGATCGGGATGAAGCGGGCCACCGCTCCGGTGAGCGTCACCGCGGTGAGCCCGGCCAGCAGCTTCATCGCGGCGATCGCCGCCGAGCCCTGGCCGACCGCGGTATCCGAGTAGTAGCGGGCGGCGGCCAGCCAGAAGCCGAGTCCCAGCACCCCGCTGATGCAGGTGTTGAGCATCAGGGCGTACGCGTTGCGGAACAGCGGATCGCCGCCTCCACCTCCGCCTCCGCCGCCTCGCCGTGGCAGTCGCAGGCCCAGCCGTCGGGCGGACGGTGCCCGTCGCGCCGTCCCGGTTGGCTCGCTCGCCGTGACCCCGGCCTGGGTGGTGGTGTCAGTCACGAGTGGGGAAGGCCTTCCCGTACGCTCGTCGGGTTCGGCGGACCATGGCGTATCCCTGCGTCAGGGCATGCTGCGCGGCGAAGCTGCGCCCGATCGCCTGCCCCTCAACGATGCGGGTGAAGGCCTCTGTTGAGGTGCCGCGGCGTACGGTCAGCCGCCGGATCGCGTACGGCCCCTGGCGGCGCTGACCGAGCGCGTTGCCCACCGCCAGGGCTTGCCGGAACCCTGCGTCGCGTACGGCGCGCCGTACGCGTCGGCTGGAGTAGCCGTACGGGTAGGCGAAGGACTCCGGCCGGGTGCCGAGTTCGTCGCCGATGATCTCCCGGCAGCGCAGGAGTTCGAACCAGAGCGCGTCGTCGTCGAGCTGGTCGAGCTGGGGATGGGTGTGGCTGTGCCCGCCGATCTCGACACCGGCCGCCGCGAGCGCCCGCACCTGGGGCCAGTCGAGCATGGTGTCCGGGGCGCCCCCGGTGTCGTACGGCCCGCGTAGCCAGCCCGTGGACACGAACACCGTCGCCGGGAAGCCGTGTTCGGCCAGGGCCGGAAGAGCGTGGCCGTGCACGCCCGCGTACCCGTCGTCGAAGGTGATCAGTACGGGCCGGGGCGGGAGCTGTCCGCTGCCGCGCCAGGCCGCCGCGAGGGCGCTCGTGGTGAGCGGGGTGAATCCGCGTTCGGCGAGCACCGCCATCTGCGCGGCGAAGGCGTCGGGTGACACGGACAGGTCGCGGGTCGCGAGCATGGGCGTCCGCGCCACGGCGTGGTACATCAGCACGGGCACAGCGGATCTCACGCGACGCCCCCTTCCCCCGCGTCCGACGGTGGTGTTTGGACCGGCCACGGCGCCGGGTCGGACGGCGGCGCATGCTCCCGCGGCGGCGTCTGGTCCCGGGGCGGCGCTTGGTTCGTGAGCGGCGTTTGGTCCGGCGACGGCGCCGTGTCCGACAGCGGCGCTTGGCCCGTTAGTGGCGGCGGGGCCTTGGATGGCGGGGCCTTAGGCGCCGTTCGGGTCCGGGGCGGTGACCCCGTACCCCCGACGCCGACGCCGACGCCGACGCCGACACCGGCCCCGCCCCCGGCGACCGCCGTCTCCGCTCCCGCGAAGGACACGCCAGCGCGCCGGGCGCGGATGCTGCCGAGCATGTACCCGCCCGCCGCCGCGGCCACCCCCGTCACGATCGCGCCCGCCCGCCCCGCGCCACCCGGGCGGCCGAGCAGCGCGTCCCGTACGCCGCGGCCCACTCCGGCGGGCAGTACCCGCGTGGTGTAGCGGCGCTCCGACTCAAGTCCCTTACCTCTTCCCACACTTCGCGCCACCAGCGCCTTGGACAGCCCCTCGGCGTAACATCGCGAACGGAAGTAGCGCAGCCGCTCACGGACCACGGGCACCCGATGGTGGATCACCGCCCGGTCGTCGATCAGCAGCACCGCGTCCGGCCTGGCGTTGGCCAGCCGGATACAGAGCTCGGTCTCCTCGCAGCCCAGCGGCCGCTTGTCGCCGTCGCGGCCGATGCCGGTCGCGAAGCCCCCCGCGATGTCGAAGGCCGACCGCCGGAAGGACGCGTTGCCGCCCAGTACGTTGCGCACCTGGACCCGGCCACGCGGCAGCCCCCGGTACGTACAGCCGACGACCCAGTCGAACTCTTCGGGGAACCAGGCGGGGCGGCGCCCCGAGCCCCAGATGGGCTCGGTGCGGCCGCCGACCGCGAGGACCCGGGGGTCCTCGTACCCCGAGGCGAGGTATCTGAGCCAGTCCCGCTCGGCGACGGCGTCGTCGTCGAGGAAGGCGACGATCTCGCCGCGGCAGGCGGCGATGCCGGTGTTGCGGCCCGCGGAGAGGCCGCGGGGACCCGCGTTCGCGAGCACCCGCACCTCCTCGCCTACGTCCACGCCCTGGAACTCCCGGCTGAGCCGGGCCAGTAGCCGCGGGTTGTGGTCCACGACCAGCAGCGTCTCCCGTGCGGGCAGGGACTGCGCGCGCACCGAGGAGACCGCCGCGAGGATGTCCTCCCAGCGCTCCTCGGTGTACACGCAGATCACCACGGAGATGTCCATGGGGATCTCCATGGGGACTTCCATGGACATCTCCCGGTGGCTGCCGTCGCTCTGGTGGCTCAAGGCGCCACCCCTCGCCCGGCGCGCAGCTCCGCGGCCGTCCGGGTGCGCAGGCGCAGCGCCCGGCGGCTCGAGCGCTCCTTGAGGATCACCCTGAGCACCCGTAGGCCGTCCCGTACCGCCCGCAGGTTGCTGGTGCCGTGGATGCGGAGGTACTCGTGGCTGGGGATCTCCTGCACCTTCAGCCCGGCCTTGACCACCCGGATGTTCATCAGCGTCTCGACCTCGAAGCCGGTGCAGTCGAGGTCGATCTGGTCGAGGCAGTGCCGCCAGAACGCGTTGTAGCCGTAGCAGAGATCGGTGTAGCGGGCGCCGAACTTGGCGTTGACGACGGCGCACAGGACGTGGTTGCCCAGCTTGCGGATGGGCGTCATGTCGTCGGTGCCACCGCCGTTGGCGAAGCGGGAGCCCTTGGCGAAGTCGGCGCCGGAGACCAGCGCCGAGACATACGAGACGATCTCCTCTCCGTCAGCCGAACCATCCGCGTCGACCATCACGATGATGTCGCCGGTGCTGGCCGCGAAGCCGGTGATCAGGGCATCCCCCTTGCCCGTGCCGCGCTGCTTCACGACCTTGACATCCGGCCGCAGCTCCCGGGCCACCCGCACGGTGTCATCCGTGGAGTTCCCGTCGACCAGGACCACTTCGTGTATCCAGTCGGGCAGCGTCTTGAAGACGTACGGGAGATTCTCCGCCTCGTTCATCGCGGGGATCACGACACTCACCGGTGGCGCTATCGCGAGGTGAGTGGAGATCAGCCGGTACGGTAATGCGTCCTTGCCCGGTATCGCCGGGCGTACAGAAGAGCTCACGAGTCTTTTCCCTCTCGTCCGGTGGACCGCCCGCCCCCGGGCAGTCCGGATGAGTTTCCGGTTCGAAAGAGGGGGCCTCACCAGGGCATGACGGCATGCCGGAACGGAACACCGGACTACCTGGTGAGCTGGGAAAACTGACCGCATGGCACGCGACTCGGCACATGACGTCACCGAGCACGGCACCCCCCTACCGCGCCCCACGCCGATGACCACCGCGGTTCTTGAGCCCTCCCCTAGAGCCGCGTGCATGATGGTCCGGTGCGGGTGAATGTATGACGGTATTGATAACTAGGCCGCTATGGCAAGACCTGGAACAAGGACTCGCATTTATTGGCTTTGGCGTTTTTTGCGCCGGCGTTAATGGATCATGGAATGCCGTGGCCGGTGCTTTCTCCTTTCGGTCTTCATTCTCTTGAACGGATCTTTCTCATTGAGCGGATCTTTCCGACGCGCTTGAGCAGTCGATCGGCAGGCTCGAACAACTCGGGCCTGGACACCACGGTGTTACGCAGCGCGCGGACCGGTACGCGACGCGCCCGGTACCCGATCGCCACGGGGTGACGTCGTGTCACCCAGCCCTCGGACACGGTCAGCTCACGCGTCTTGAGGGAGTCCTTGTATTCCTTCTGGCCCCGGCCGAGATCGAGGTAGGCGATGCCGTCGGCGGCAGCCGCCTCGGCCATCCGCAGATGCAGGATCAGTCCGGGGGAGTACTTGGCGTACTCCGGGTCGTACGCGGGAAACCAGCAGGCGAGCACCCGCTCGGAACGCAGCCCGAAGTGCGCGGCGATCGGCCGCTCGCCCGCGTAGAGCACCGAGAGCAGCCCGCCGGACGGCATCGGCCGGGTGTGGAAGAGCCGCTGGACGAGCTGGGTGATCCAGGGATGCGCGAAGCGGTCGCCGCGCCCGGTTCTGCGGTACTGCGCGGACTTCCAGGCCATCAGGACGCGTAGCGCCTCGGGGTCGCGCTCGTCGTGGACATAGCGCACCTCGCCCGCGTCCCGGCCCAGCTTGCGTTCCTTGGCGAGGGTGGTCCTGGCGAACTTCGGTGACCTCGCGCGCAGTTCGGCGAGGTAGGCCGGGTACCCCTGATCGACGTCCATGACCGGCGACGCGAAGTCGGCCGCCGCGAAGGCCGCGAACGGCGGCTGGCCCTGTACCAGGTGGTCGAACTCCCATACGGCGAGCCCGCAGGCCGCGAGCAGCTCCCGGGCGTCCCACCTCAGGCCCGCCCGGTGCACCAGCCCCTGGCAGTCGGAGACGCCCAGGCCGACGGCCCGGCCAACACCCGTGCGGGAGCGCTGGTACGGCAGGAAGGCCGCGGGCTCACCGCCCTCTCGTACGACCGCGATCCGCACCCCACGGCGACAGTGGCTCACGGCGAGGGCGAACTCGGGTGACAGGAACGGGTTGGCCAGCTCGGGTGTGCCCTGTAAGTGGGCCTTGGACTGTAAGGCTGTCCAGGCCGCCCGGTCGGCGGCGGTCAGCTCACCGGGGCGGTGCACGCTGATGTCCACGTCATGGAGTCCGTCTTCTCGCTGTGCGGCCACCGTGCGGGTGGCGCACCAGGGTGAGTACCAGAATCAGGAGGCTGATCACGGCGACTGCCGTGATCCCGCCACGTATCGACCACAGTCGCAGGGCCAACATGGCCTGGGCGACCAGGAGATTGACCGCTACCGCTGCCGCCGATGACGCCACCAGGCGGCCCCATGGTTCCAGCCCCCGCAGGGCGAGGGCGACCGCGCCGCCGGGCGCGGCGAGGAGAAAGAAGAGCGCGAACGGGCCGCGCAGTGAGGTGTCCAGGTCGGCGAGTGCGAGCACGCCGCCCACCGCCGTGACGGCGACCGCCGCTCCGGCCAGGGTGTACATCGGCAGGTGGTCGGGTGGGTCACTGGTGTGCTGCATACGCGACTTTTCCCCCCGAAGCGTCGGATGCGGGCTTCAATGTCGCGCAACCGGCGGTGGCGCGTCAAGGACGCCCATGGTTCGACGGAGGGTCACTTGCCGGACACGGTAAGGAAGTTGAACTGCTCAACAGTGCCGTTCGTTTAAACCTGTACATAGGGAACTCTTCTGTACCGAAACTTCTTGGCATGGACACTATCCACGAAATGAGGTGGGTGGTACCACAGTTGTGGCAGTGATCCTGCTAAAGGAGGTTCCATGAGATTATCCCGAATCACGGCATACCTGTCCTCGCTCCTCCTCGCCGCCGGGCTCACCCTCGCCGGGGCGAGTGCGGCCTACTCCGCCGACGCCGAACAGGCGGCAGCGACCGGCTATGTGGCGCTCGGGGACTCCTACTCATCGGGGGTCGGGGCCGGTAACTACGACAGCGGCAGCGGCGACTGCAAGCGCAGCACCCGCGCCTATCCCGCGCTCTGGGCGGCCGCCAACTCGCCCTCGACGTTCCACTTCACCGCCTGCTCCGGGGCCCGTACCACTGATGTGGTCAACTCCCAGCTCGCACCCCTGAGCGCGTCGACCGGGCTCGTCTCGATCTCGGTTGGCGGCAATGACGCGGGCTTCGCCGACGTCATGCTCACCTGCGTCCTCAACTCCGACAGCGTCTGCCTGAGCCGTATCGCCGAGGCCAAGCAGTACGTCGACACCACCCTTCCCGGCCGCCTCGACACGGTCTACTCGGCCATCGACGCCAAGGCGTCCAACGCCCATGTGGTCGTCCTGGGCTACCCGCGCTTCTACAAGCTGGGCGGTGGCTGCTGGCTGGGGCTGTCCGAGACCAAGCGCTCCGCCATCAACGGCGCCGCCGACTACCTGAACGCCGCCACCGCCAAGCGCGCCGCCGACCACGGCTTCACCTTCGCCGACGTCACTCCGGCCTTCACCGGACACGAGATCTGCTCCGGCAACTCCTGGCTGCACAGTGTGAACTGGGGCAACATCGGAGAGTCGTACCACCCCACCGCGGCCGGACAGTCGGGCGGCTACCTGCCGACCTTCGCCGCCGCTGCCTGACCGCTGGTCTGACCGCTGGCCTGACGGACGGCCTGACGGATGGCCTAACTGTTCGGTGCGTAGGAGGAGCCTCCGCTGGTCGGGGGCTCCTGTTCGCAGGTCACGGAGTACGCCACGGCGTTGGACTTCTCGGTCACCGGGTCGCGAACCTCCACGCTGATCTCGTTGTCCAGGGTGCCGTCCGGATCGTGGCCCAGCTCCGTGTGGTTCACCTGCTGTGTCTTGTCCCCGCCGTCGGCGAACTGGAGGGTCTTCCAGCCGGGGTTGGTCGGCTGGCCGGTCTTGGTCAGCCAGCGGTACTCGACGGTGACCGGGGTGCGGCCCACGGTGAACGACGCGGTGAAGGACGGCGCCTGGGCCGCGGGGGGCGGGCACGGGCCGGAGTAGCTGTCGTTGGTCGCGGTGACGGACACCTCGACGGTGTGTGGGGGATGGGTGGTCGGGCCGCCGTCTCCACCGGTGTCTCCGCCGCCGTTGTGGCCTCCGCCGTTGTCCCCGCTACCGGTATCGCCCCCTTGGGTGGTGCCGTTGCTGGCGCCGTTGTTGGTGCCCCCGGTGTCGCCACCGTTCCCGCCGGAACCGCCGTCCGTACCGCCGCTGTCGCCACCGCCGTCTGAACCACCGCTGTCACCACCGCCGCCCGAGCCGTCCCCGCCGGTGGAACTCCCGCCGTTTGAACCTCCCCCATTCCCGCTGCCGCCACCGCCTCCGCCGCCGTCCATGAGGGCGTACGTCAGGCCGCCGAGGGCGAGGACCAGCGCCGCGAGTCCCGCGATCAGCAGCAGGGCGCGCCGGGGGCGGGGTGGGTCAGGCGCGGGGTCAGGCGCCGGGTTCGGATGCGAGTCCGAGGAGCCCGGCTGGGTGTGGGAACCGGGACCAGGGGGTGGTGGCGGTACGGGGGACGGGGTGGTGACCGTCGGCCGACGGTGCGGGTCCGACTCCGCGTCGAGACCCGGCCCAGGCGGCGGCGCACCACCCGTGGCCACGCTCCGCAGCGCGCGCTCGGCGTCCGCCGCGGAGAGCCGCTCGGCGGGTTCCTTGCGCAGCAACCCCTCGATGACCGGGGTCAGTGCCCCGGCCCGGCTGGGCGGCGGCAGCTCGTCCTCGACGACCGCGCGCAGCGTCGACCACGGGGTGTCCTGCCGGAACGGGGAGTGCCCCTCGACCGCCGCGTACAGCAGCACACCCAGTGACCACAGGTCCGACGCGGGGGTAGGCGTCCGGCCTATCGCCAGCTCCGGAGCCACGAACTCGGGTGAACCGACCAGCTCGCCGGTGACGGTCAGATGCGAGGCGCCCTCAAGCCGCGCGATCCCGAAGTCGGTGAGGACCACCCGGCCGTCGTTGGCGAGCAGGACGTTGCCCGGCTTGACGTCGCGGTGCAGTACGTCCGCAGCGTGCGCGGCGCGCAGGGCGGCGAGCACCTCGGCGCCGACCTGAGCGGCGCGCCGCGCGGGCATCGGCCCTTCGGCGTCCAGGACATCGGACAGGGACAGCCCGCGCACCAGTTCCATCACGATCCACGGGCGCCCGTCCTCGGTCACCACGTCGTAGACCGTGATCACGGAGGTATGCGAAATCCGGGCCGCGGCCCAGGCCTCGTTCTCCAGGCGCGCGTACATCCGCTCCACGTCCTCCGGCGGAATCCCGCCCGGGGCGCGCACCTCCTTGACAGCCACCTCGCGCTTCAGCACCTCGTCGCGGGCGCGCCATACGACACCCATGCCGCCCGCGCCCAGCCTGGCGAGCAGCCGATAGCGGCCCGCGATCACCCGCTCACTGTCTCCTGGACTGTCTCCTGGGCCCTGCTGGCCAGCGGTTCCTGATGCGTCGTCGCTCACAGGCGAACCCCCATCCGCGGTGGAGCGATTTTCCACCAAAGTACCCTGGTCGGGCGGGGTTGCATCCCTCTCTGACAGGGCAATCCAACTCAGCCTGGAATCAGGCGGATTCGGAGAGTTATTGTCAACATCCTTATGAGAGCGGTGAATCCCGTGGGCGGGATACACGAGTGTCACTGAGGGGCGATAGGGTTAGCCTGCCCGGGCCGGGTGCCCTCGTATGGGTGGGGAGTGACATGGAACAGATAACAGTGCGCAGCAGGGCGCGAGTCCCTGCGATCACCTGCGGGAGCAGCGCTACCAGCTCTCGTCTTGACCGTCATCTGTCGGTGCTGGGCGGACCTGCCGTCCCGCAGCGGGAGACGGTCGAGGCGACGTTGCTGATGCGTGAGCTGACCACGCGTGATGTCGCGCACGAGCGCACGGGGCGGGGCGCGCGGATGCGTCGGGTCTCGCTCTTCGCGCCACTGCGGCGGCTGAGCCGCACGCTCTTCGGCGGTCGCTGAGCCCGCTGTCAGGGCGAAGGCGGCCGTTGTCTGGGCCCGTGAACCACGGGCCCACGACCACGGGGCGTGTCCGGCGGATCATGCCGGGGCGCGACCCGCAGAGCAGCGTCGCCCGCTCCACCAGGCCTGATCCGCCAGACACCTCCCGCTCCAGTCCCGACTCCCGCTCGAACTCTGGCTCCCGCTCCACACCGGCTCCAGCTCCAGCCCCCCGGCTTCACGCCTGGCCCGTTCCTGTGGCCCGCTCCCGCCACGGCCGCCCGCCGTACCCTCAAACAATCACACCGTCGCGGCGCATCGCGGCGATCTCCCCGTCCGTCACCCCCACGCCCCGCAGCACCTCCTCCGTGTGCTGGCCCAGCGCGGGCACCGCTCCCATCACCGGCTCCACCGCACCCGGCATCGTCACCGGCGGAAGCATGGCCCGCAGTGGCCCGGCCGGTGAGTCCACCTCCCGCCAACGCTCCCTGGCCGCCAACTGCGGATGCGCGGCGACGTCGGCGACATCCCGCAGCCGCGCACAGGCGATCCCCGCCTCCTCCAGCCGCCGCAGCGCCTCGTCGGTGTCCAGCTCCGCCAGTGCCTTCGCGACCAGCGCGTTGGTCTGCTCACGGTGCGCGGTACGGGCCGCGTTCGTCGCGTACGCCGGATCGTGCGCCAACTCCGGTCTGACCATGACCTGTTCGGCCAGCCGCCGCCACTCCCGGTCGTTCTGCACCGACAGCAGTACCCGCGCGCCGTCGGCCGTCGGGAAGGCGTCGTACGGCGCGATGACGGCGTGCGCCAGGCCGGTGCGCGCCGGTGGTGCGCCGCCGTGCATCGCATGGTGCAGCGGATGCCCCATCCACTCGGCCAGGGCCTCCAGCATCGAGACCTCCACCGGCCCGCCGACCCCGGTCGTCGCCCGTCGCAACAGCGCCGCGAGTACACCCGAGTACGCGTACATCGCGGCCGCGATGTCGGCGGCCGGAATCCCGGCCTTCACCGGCTGCTCCGGCGTCCCGGTCACCGAGACCAGACCGGCCTCGCACTGGACGAGCATGTCGTAGGCGCGCTTGTCGGCGTACGGGCCGCCCACCCCGTAGCCCGAGATGTCCACCGCGACCAGCCGCGGATGCCGGGCGCACAGGGTGGCCGCGTCCAGGCCGAGCCGGGCCGCCGCGCCCTGCGCGAGGTTCTGCACGAACACGTCCGCGTCCGCGATCAGGCGCCGCACGGCCGCCAGCCCTCGGGGGTCCTTGAGATCGATGGCGAGGCTGTGCTTGCCGCGGTTCGTCCAGACGAAGTGTGAGGCGAGGCCGCGCGCGGCGGTGTCGTAGCCGCGGGCGAAGTCGCCGCCGTCCGGGCGTTCGATCTTGATGACCCGGGCTCCGAGGTCCGCGAGCTGCCGGGTGGCGAAGGGGGCCGACACGGCCTGCTCGACGGCGACGACCGTGATGCCGTCCAGGGGAAGTGGCTGCATAGGCCACGATCCTTACTCGGCTGCCCCGCTCTTGTCACCCCATGAGCCGGTCAGCTTGGTGAGCCCCCGCGCGCCGACGGCTCAGAGCAGGGCGAACTGCCCGTCCGGACCTTCCTCGGGGTGGTCGAGTACCGAGGCGGGCCGCAGCGCGGATTCCGGGGGCGGCAGGACCCCGGCCCGGCGCAGCTCCGCCGCCGTGACCTCGCCCTCGACGGCGGCCGCCAGCGCCTCCTGCCGGGGCCGCAGCTCGGCGAGCAGGGCCAGCACGGTGATCAGCTCCAGCAACTCGGACGTCCACCCCTGCGGCCAGGTGGCCGGGCGTATCGCCTCCAGCGTGCCCGGCTCGGCCGGTTCCGTCCGCCGCGCGAACCAGTGCTCCAGCAGCCGTACCCCGCTCACATGAAAGTCCCAGGCCTCGGGAGGTACGGGCGAGATCCGGCCCTCGCCGATGAGCAGGGCCTCCTCATCGCGGTCGTAGAGCAGCTCGGCGGGCCGGGCCGGAAGCGGGGCGCGGACGTACGGACGGCGGCCGCCGGGGAGTTTGGGGCGCTCCCCGGTGCGCAGCTGGAGCCAGAGCAGGCGATGGCCCAGCTCCACGCCATGCGCCCAGATGTCCGGGTCGGCGGGGAGCGGCACCCGGCAGCCCGTCGCGGTCGCGGTCGGCAAGGCCACGGCCAGGGCCCAGGTGAGGAACTGCTCGGCGGTGACCGGCCCGCCGAGCCGCTCACCGATCAGCCGCAGCAGCCCCGGCGCCAGGTTCGGCTCGACGCCACCGGGCCGCCGGTACAGCGGACGGATACGTCCGGGGCGCCCGGCGGGGGAGCGGCCCTCGGGGAGCAGCGCGGTGGCGATCAGCGGGGGGCCACCGGCGCCGGGAACGTATCCCTGCTCCACCAGGAACAACTGGTGGGCGTCGGCGACCCGCCACAATTCAGGACGGGCCGCGTCGATCAGCCGGTGGTCGGGGATCAGCCACTGCTCGTCGAACGGCCCGCGCAGCACCCGTACGGGCTCGGGGCAGGGGCCCGACGCGCGGGCGAGCCGGCCGGTGCCCGAGGCCTGCCCGGGCAGCTGGGCGACCGCGCTGTGCAGGGTGCGCGATCTGCTGGGCCGCAGCAGCGCCTCCCGGGCGGGGCCCTCAGCGCGGACGAAGGCGTCCCAGCGGGACCTGAGGGATGCCGCGTCCGGCGCTGTCGGCCAGGCGCGGCCGAGCCGCAGCGGTGCGACGGACCACGGCATGAGGTCCGCGAGCAGCGGTGCGTCGTCGTGCGTCACGCCCAGCATCGTACTCACGGGTGGCGACCGTGATCAGTGGGCCGGACGGCGGCCTGAGCGGGCGTCTAGTGGGCGTCAGGCTAATGGGTATCCGGCTAGTGGGCGTCCAGCGAGTGGGTCCAGCTAGTGGGCGTCCAGCGTCACCGTGAACGAGAAGCGATCGCCGCGGTAGTGGATGCGGGCCACATCCAGGACGCGGCCCTCCTCGTCGTAGGTGACGCCCGTGTAGTGCAGGATCGGGCTGAGCAGCGGCACTTGGAGGAGCCTCGCGGTCTCCGGGTCGGCGAGCCGTGCCTCGACGGTGTCGGTGATGCGGCTGATGCGCACCCCGACCCCGTCGCGCAGCACCTTGGTCATGGGCCAGCGCGCCAGATCGGCGAGGTCGATGCGCTCGGCGACCTCGGGGAGGACGTAGTTACGCGCGTGGTTGGTCGGCTCGCCGGTCTTCTCGTCGCTGCGCAGCCGGTGGTACGTCGCGACACCGCTGGTGTCCGGGAAGTACTCGGCGAGTTCGGCTGGCACCGGGGCCGTGCCGTGGTCGAGCAGCTCGGTGGACATACCGGACTGCTGGGCCACGATCGCGTCCACCGAGCCGAGCAGCCGCACAGGACTGCCGCGCCGCGCGCTCGGCTCGATGAAGGTGCCGCGCCGCCGGTGCCGGGAGATCAGGCCCTCGTCCTCCAGCTCCTTCAGTGCCTGCCGCATGGTGAGCACGCTGACGCCGTAGTGCAGCGCGAGCTGTTCCTCGGTGGGCAGCCGCAGCGGCGCCTCCGGCGAGCGGCCGAGAATCGAGGCCCGCAGCGACTGGGAGACCTGATACCAGAGGGGCAACTTGCGATTGAGGACGATCGAGTCCGGGGCAAAGGCGGTCACGGCTGCTCCGTATTACGATCGGCTGACATCACTGGGCGAGTATCCCTCAGATCCCTCAGATCCCCAGTGCCGCTGGAGCCCCTGCCACACATCGTCATACCCCTGCTGCAGATGGTCCGCCGCCGCGGCCTGCGGCGTGAGCGTCACCGGCCACCGGGTCTCGAACATGAACGCCAGGCTGTCGTCGATCTTCTGCGGTGCGAGCTCGGCGGCGCTCGCCCGGTCGAAGGTCTCCCGGTCGGGTCCGTGCGCCGACATCATGTTGTGCAGGGAGCCGCCGCCGGGCACGAAGCCCCCCTCGCCCGCCGCCTTGGCGTCGTACGCGCCCTCGATCAGGCCCATGTACTCGCTCATCACGTTGCGGTGGAAGTACGGCGGCCGGAAGGTGTCCTCGCCGACCAGCCAGCGCGGCGCGAACACCACGAAGTCCACGCCCGCCAGGCCGGGTGTGTCCGACGGCGAGGTGAGCACCGTGAAGATGGACGGGTCGGGGTGGTCGTAGCTGATGCTGCCGATGACGTTGAAGCGTCGTAGGTCGTAGACGTACGGCAGGTGGTTGCCGTGCCAGGCGACGACGTCCAGGGGTGAGTGGTCGTAGGTCGCCTTCCAGAGGTTCCCGCAGAATTTGTTGACCACCTCGACGGGGCCCTCGACCTCCTCGTACGCGGCGACGGGTGCCAGGAAGTCGCGGGTGTTCGCCAGGCCGTTGGCGCCGATCGGGCCGAGGTCGGGGAGCTGGAAGGGGGCGCCGTAGTTCTCGCAGACGTATCCGCGGGCGCTCTCCTGGAGGAGTTCGACGCGGAAGCGGATGCCGCGCGGGATCAGGGCGATGTGGCCGGGCTCGGCGTGCAGCAGGCCGAACTCGGTACGGATCAGCAGCCCGCCGTGCTCGGGGACGATCAGCAGCTCACCGTCAGCGTCACTGAACACGCGGCGGTCCATGGCGGCGTTGGCGTGGTAGAGGTGCACCGCCATGCCGGTGCGCTGGGTCGCGTCGCCGTTGCCGCCGAGGGTCCACAGGCCGTCCAGGAAGTCGGTGCCGGGGGCGGGCTCGGGCAGCGGGTTCCAGCGCAGCCGGTTGGGGTCGGCGACGGTCTCGGTGAAGGGGCCGGTCCGCAGGGCGCCGTTGTCGGTGCGTACGAAGGCCGGGTGCGACGCCGATGGGCGGATGCGGTACAGCCATGACCTGCGGTTGTGCGCGCGGGGCTCGGTGAAGGCGGAGCCGCTGAGCTGCTCCGCGTACAGGCCGAGCGGGGCGCGCTGGGGGGAGTTGCGGCCGATCGGCAGGGCGCCGGGTACTGCCTCCGAGCTGTGCTCGTTGCCGAATCCGGACAGCCCGCCGAGTCCCTGGGCTGTCTTCCGCGCCTGCTCGATGCCGCTCATCGTGACCGCTCCTGAGTGCTGAAGGATTCCTATTGATAACCATAGGAATCCTGAGGATGACCGTCAACGGTGATCGCGGCGGCATCTGGGCGGCATCTGGGCGGGTCTGTGGGGTGTCTGGGCGGCGTCTGGTCGTATCGGCACCGGAAAAACTCCCTGTGCGCGGGGGGTTCCAAAAGATGAACAATCCTCTACTCTCTCGCGCATGTCATGGACCCGCAGGTTCCTCGCCGTCCTGGTGGCCATCGCCCTCACGCTGACCGCCGCCGCGGCGGCCCAGGCGCACGAAGAGCGGCCCGTCGACTTCCCCGACGGCTCCGGAAGTGTCCCCGAGTACCGCGAGGGCGAGCCGGACCTGCTGGTCTGCAAGACCGACCGGGGCGCGTTCGAACGCCGGATATCCGGCTTCCCCAAGGAGCTTCGCGAACGGAACCTGAAGCTCTTCACGCGCTGCCTGGACGACGGCTACCGGCACCTCCAGGAGGCCGTCGACGCGGTCGACAAGCCCGGCATGAACATCGCGATCCTGCCCGGGCTCTACGAGGAGGAGCCCTCCCAGCCGAAACCGAAAGGCGCCTGCGCGCGGCTGAAGGCGCCGGATTCCGCGCTCGGCTACCAGGTTCTGTCGTACGCGCAGCAGAAGCAGTGCCCGCACAACCAGAACCTGGTCGCGATCCTCGGCAAGAAGAACCTACAGATCGAGGGCACCGGCGCGGGCCGTGGCGACGTCGTGATCGACGCCAAGTACCAGAAGCTCAACGCCGTCCGCGCGGACAGCGCCGACGGCATCTACTTCCGGAACTTCACCGCCCAGCGCAGCACCTTCAACTCCCTGTACATCCTCGCCGCCGACGGCTTCGTCATCGACGACGTACTCACCCGCTGGAACGACGAGTACGGTTTCCTCACCTTCGCCAGCGACCACGGGCTCTACAAGGACTGCGAGGCCTACGGCAACGGCGACTCCGGCATCTACCCGGGCAGCGCATCCGACATCAACGCCGACCGCGGCTACGACGTACCGCGCTACTCCATCGAGATCACCGGCTGCCGCAGCCACCACAACATGGTCGGCTACTCCGGCACGGCGGGCGACTCCGTCTGGGTCCACGACAACGAGTTCGACCACAACATGGGCGGCGCCTCCATGGACTCCGCCTTCCCCGGCCACCCCGGACTGCCGCAGAACCACGCCAAGTTCGAACGCAACCGCATCCACGACAACAACCAGAACTACTACCGGCACGTCGCCGACGGCACCTGCGCCAAGCCACCCGTCGAGCGCGGCTACGAACGGGGCGTGGTGTGCCCGCAGATCTCCATGCCACCCGGCACCGGCATCATCACCGCGGGCGGCAACTGGAACATCTACGAGGACAACTGGGTGTACGGGCATGACCGCGCCGCCTTCTTCCTGAGCGCCGTACCCGCGTTCATCCGGGGCGAGTCGGCCTGGTCGAAGCAGGCCGACACCTCCCACCACAACCGCTACGCGAGCAACCACCTGGGCGAGGACCCGCAGGGCAAGGCGCGCCCCAACCGCACCGACGTCTGGTGGGACGGGCAGGGCGAGGGAAACTGCTGGCAGGCCGACACCGGAGCCTCCACGCCGCGCGCGCTGCCCGAGTGCGGAGCGAAGCGTGGCGCGGTGTCCGGCGGCTCCGACCGGCTGGCCGGCGAGCCCAGCAAACTCGCCCACCTGCTGGTCTGCGCCGACTACGACGTCCAGGCACGCCGCCTCCCGGCAGGCTGCGACTGGTACGGGGCGCGCGGCATCGAGCGGGTCGAGGTCCAGCTCTCGCTGGGCATCGCGGTCGTCCTCGCCCTGGTCGGCGGTGTGTTGTGGTGGCGCAGGCTGCGGCACGACCGGCTCGCGACCGTTGCCTCGGCGGTGGGCGCGGTCGGGCTCGCGCTGGACGTGGCGGGCTCGACGACCAGCCTCACCGCGTCCTACGTCCCGGCACTGGCGCTGCTCCTCATCGGCGCCTGGTGGACCGGCATCGGCCTCGCCCTGCGGCGTACCCGGCCGGTGCTGGGCTGGACGACGGTCGCCCTCGGCGCCCTGACCCTCCTCGACGCCTTCGACAAGGCCGTCCTGATGATCCCCTGGATTCCCCTGGGGCCAGCGTGGCTTCGCGGGCTGCTCGGTGTGGTCTGGGTGCTGTGGGCCGTGGTCGCCGCGGCGGGCCGCGACACCACCACGGCCGCGGAACCCGACGCCGAGACCGGCCCCGCCACGGGCAGCCGCCCCGACCCGGGCACCCCACCGCCCACCCCGAAGGGAGCCCCGGCATGACCACCTCCCCACCACGGGCCCGCCCGGCGCTAGCCCACTCCGCCCTAGCCCGCTCCGCCCGTCGAACCGTCCTTCCGCTCACCGCCGTCCTCCTCCTCATCGGCGCGGTGGCCGGGTGCGGGGGCCGCCCCACCACCCACCACAAGCCCGGCACCAGCCACGAGGAGGCCGAGGGCCCGGTCGGCGAACTGCTCGACACCAGGGACGAGAGCGGCCACCGCTACCGGCAAGTTCCCCGGAAGGGCGCACCCGAGGTCAAGCTCACCGCGCGCCCCGACTCCCATGACGGCTGGAACCTCCAACTCTCCGTACGGAACTTCCGGTTCACCCCCGACAGCGTCGGCGGCGGCGCCCTGCACGGCACCGGTCACGCCCACCTCTATGTCGACGGCCGCAAGACCGCCCGGCTCTACGCCCGCTGGCACCACCTGCCCAGCCGCCTGGTCGCAAAGGGCACCCGCGAGGTCACCGTCCGCCTGTACGCCGACGACCACACCCCATGGGCGGTGAAAGGCAAGCCAATCGAGTCCACCGCGAAGCTCACCGAGAACGCGGCCAGCCAGGACACCGGGCCCGCCGACCAGACTGTGAAGATCGCCCTCGCCGACGGCAAGGTCAGCCCCGCACCCGGCCGCGTGGACGTCAAGAAGGGCCAGCGAGTACGCCTGAAGGTGACCAGCGACCGCGACGACACCCTGCACGTCCACGGCTACGACCGGCAGGCACCCCTGCGCGCGGGGGAAACCACCACCCTCACCTTCACCGCCGACCGTACCGGCCTCTTCGAGGTCGAAACGCACGACGCGAAGCTGGTCCTCACCCAACTCGCCGTCCGGTGACAGCCAGCACCCCGGCCGGACTCGCCCACGGTGTCGGGTCACAGCACGACCTGCCGATCTCTCCCTTCTATGCCTACGCCGGTGCCTTCACCGCACTCTTCGTCTCCTTTCTCGCCCTTGGCCTGCTCTGGTCCACCTCCCGCTTCCACGGCGACCGCACCGGCCTGCCGCTGCCCGCCCCGCTCCAACGCCTCGCCGACGCCCGCGCGACCCGCACCGCGCTGCGCGGACTCGGTCTGGCCGCCGCACTGTTCGTCGCGCTGCACCTCCTGTTCGGTCCCGACGACCCCGACCGCAACCCGGCCCCCGGCGCCGTCTACGTCCTGTTCTGGGTCGGCCTCGTCCCCGCCTCCCTGCTCCTCGGCCCTGTCTGGCGGCTCCTCAACCCGCTGCGAGCCGCCTACGCCCTCGCCTGCCGTGCCGTGCGCCGCGACCCCGCCGCCGCGTACCGCCCGCTGCCCGCGCGCCTGGGCCTGTGGCCCGCCGCCCTCGGCCTGTTCTTCTTCACCTGGCTCGAACTCGCCGCGCCCGAGCCCGCGTCGACCACCACCCTCCTGACCTTCCTCGCCGTCTACGCCGTCCTCCAGCTCGCGGCCGCCGCTCGCCACGGCGACCAGTGGTTCGCCCGCGGCGATGCCTTCGAGGCGTACTCCACGCTGCTGGCCCGGCTCTCTCCCCTCGGCCGCCGCGGGGACGGCCGTCTCGTCCTGCGCAACCCCCTCCACGGCCTCGACGCGACCGAGCCTGCCCCCGGTCTTGTCGCCACCGTCTGCGTCATGCTCGGCTCCACCGCCTACGACGGCTTCTCCGACTCCCCTTCCTGGATCACCACCCTGCAGACCTCGACCCTCGGCCGTACCCCCACCGCCACACTCGGACTGCTCGGAGCCGTCGCACTCGTCGCGGCGCTGTACTGCCTGTGCGCGGGCGCCGCCCGCGCGATCTCGGGCCAACTACCGCATCCCCTCACCTCCTTCGCGCACTCACTCGTCCCCATCGCCCTCGGCTATCTCGTCGCCCACTACTTCACACTCTTCGTCACGGAAGGACCACGCACAGTCATCGTGGCATCCGGCACTGACAATGCCGTCCCACCCGAGCCGCCACTGGGTCCAGGCGGCCTCGCCACGCTCCAGGTCGTCGCCATCGTGACCGGCCATATCCTCGGGGTCATCGCCGCGCACGACCGGTCCGTACGCCTGTTTCCGCCCGCGCGAGCGGTCGCGGGTCAACTCCCGCTGCTGGCCCTCATGATCATGTACACCCTCGGCGGTCTCGGCCTGCTGCTCGCCTGACCGGACAACGCACCAGAACGCACCAGGCGGAACCGATCCACCCGTACCGGAAAGGCGGCGACGGCATCATGGAACCCGTGCCCCTGACCCAACCCCACACCGGCCCCTTCCGCCGCGAGCCCGTGCAGCAGCGCAGCGCGGAGCGCCTGACCCGGATACTCGACGCCTGCGCGGCCCTGCTTGACGAGGTGGGCTACGACGGCCTCACCACCCGTGCCGTGGCCGACCGGGCGAGCGTCCCTATCGGCTCGGTCTACCGGTTCTTCAGCAACAAGCGGGCTATGGCCGACGCCCTCGCGCACCGCAACCTGGAGCTCTACGCCCAGCGCGTCACCGTCCGTATCGCGGACCTCGCGCACGCCGACTGGCGGGCCGCCATCGACGTGGCGCTCGAGGAGTACGTGGCGATGAAGCGCACCGTGCCCGGCTTCACCCTCGTCGACTTCGGCGTCCCCGCGCAGTCCGGCGACCCCAACCACCTGGTCGCCGACCGGCTCGCCGCGCTGCTCGCCGGGCACGTCGACCGGCCGCTCGATGACCGGGCCAGGCGCGCCGTGCTCGTCGGTGTCGAAGCGGCCGACGCCGTGCTGCAGCGCGCCTTTCGCGCCGACGCCGCGGGCGACCCCGAGCTCATCGCCGAGGTGCGCACGCTGCTCCACGCGTACCTCGCGGGCACCTTCGGCTGAGAGCGGCCAGCCGCGCGCCCTACCAAACGTGCCTACCGAACGTGCCTACCGAACGTGCCTACCGAACGTGCCTACCGGTCGGTATGCTCGATGACGCCCGCGCGCCACCGTCGCCGCCCAGGGGAGGCCCCCTTGTCCACGCCAGACGCCCAGCACGCCCCATCCCGCACCGCCCTGCGGATCTGCCCACTCTGCGAAGCCACCTGCGGGCTGACCCTCACGATCGAGGGCACCAGGGTGACCGGTGCTCGCGGCGACCGTGACGACGTCTTCAGTCACGGCTTCATCTGCCCCAAGGGCGCCTCGTTCGGTGAGCTCGACGCGGACCCCGACCGCCTGACCCGGCCACTGATCCGCAGGACCAGCGGCGGCGAACTCGAAGAGGCGAGCTGGGAAGAGGCCTTCGACGCCATCGCGGAGGGCCTGCGGCCCCTGGTCGAGGAGTACGGGCCGAACGCCGTGGGTGTGATCCTCGGCAACCCGAACGTCCATACCATGGCGGGGGCGCTCTACCCGCCCGTGCTGCTGTCGGGTCTGAGAACCCGCAGCCTGTTCACCGCGAGCACGCTCGACCAGATGCCCAAGCACGTCTCCAGTGGACTCCTGTTCGGCGACGCCCTGGCGATTCCCGTACCCGACCTGGACCGTACGGATCACCTGCTGCTGCTCGGGGCTAACCCCCTGGAGTCCAACGGCAGCCTCTGCACCGCACCGGACTTCCCCGGCAAACTCAAGGACCTCAAGAAGCGCGGCGGCACCCTCACCGTCGTCGACCCGCGCCGCACCCGCACCGCGCGGCTCGCCGACCGGCATCTCGCGATCCGGCCCGGCACGGACGCCCTGCTGCTCGCGTCGATGGCGCACGTACTCCTCGACGAGGGGCTCGCCGACCTGGGCGTACTGGAACCGCACGTCGAAGGGATGGCAGAACTGCGGGACGCGGTGCGTGACTTCGCGCCAGAGGCGGTCAGCGCGGCCTGCGACGTACCAGCCGACGTCATTCGTACGCTGGCCCGGGAGCTCGCCGCCGCGCCGACCGCCGCCGTCTACGGCCGGATCGGCAGCAGCACCGTGGAGTTCGGCACGCTGGCCAGCTGGCTCGTCGACGTACTGAACACCCTCACCGGCAACCTCGACCGCCCCGGCGGCGCCCTCTTCCCGCTCTCCGCCACCGATCGAGCCCCGCGCCCAGCGGCCCCCGGCAAGGGCTTCGCGCTCGGCCGCTGGCACAGTAGGGTCAGCGGCCACCCGGAGGCCAAGGGCGAACTGCCCACAGCGGCGCTCGCCGAGGAGATCGACACCCCAGGCGAAGGCCGCATCCGCGCGGTCATCTCGATCGCCGCGAACCCGGTGCTCTCCGCACCCGACGGCAACCGCCTCGACCGGGCCCTGGAAAGCCTGGACTTCATGGTCAGCGTGGACCCGTACCTCAACGAGACCTCGCGCCACGCGCGCGTAGTGCTGCCACCCCCGCCACCCGCACAGAGCGCGCACTTCGACTTCGCCTTCAATGCCTTCGCGGTACACAACCAGGTCCGCTACAGCCGCCCCGCCATCCCCTTGCGGGAGGGCGCGCTCGACGAGTGCGAGATCCACGCCCGACTGATCCTGGCGGCGACCGGCATGCACGGCGCACCCCCGGACGCGGTCGACGCGATGGTTATCGAACGCTCCCTCGACAAGGCCGTCGGCGACCCCCACGCGCGCGTGCACGGACGCGACCCCAAGGAGCTCGCCGCTCAACTCACCGGAGACAGCGGACCCGAGCGGCGCCTGGACCTGATGCTGCGCCTTGGCCCCTACGGTGACGGCTTCGGCGCGAACCCGGGCGGCCTCACCCTGAGCAGGCTCCTCGAGCACCCACACGGCCTGGACCTCGGCCCCCTGCGGCCCCGCGTTCCGCAGCTGCTCAAGACGCGCAGCGGCCGTATCGAACTGCTGCCCGCGCCCATCGCCGCCGACCTGCCCCGGCTGCGCGGCGCGCTCGCCGACCGTCCGACGGGCTTCCTGCTGGTCGGCCGCCGCCACCTGCGCTCCAACAACAGCTGGCTGCACAACGTCCCCAGCCTCAACCGGGGCACCAACCGCTGCACCCTCCACATCCACCCCGAGGACGCCACCAGGCTCGGCCTCACCGACGGAGTGCCGGTCCGCATCAAGGGCGACGGGGGAGAGGTCGAGGCTCCGGCGGAGATCACCGACACCGTACGGACCGGGGTGGTGAGCCTGCCGCACGGCTGGGGCCACGACCGGCCGGGGACCCGGATGGCCGTCGCCTCGGCCTCCCCGGGCGTCAACAGCAACCAACTGCTCGATGGCACCCGGCTGGACCCGCTGTCGGGTACCGCCGTGCTCAACGGCGTCCCCGTCCAGCTGTCGGCAGGGGACCCCCTGGCGCCAAAAAACTAACAGCGCTAGTTTGGAGCGCGTATGCGAGCGTACGACCCACCGGCACGCAAGCCCGCACCCATGCCAACACCCAAGCCAACACGCAAGCCCGCAGAAGCCCCAGGAGGAGCGCGATGAAGGCCCACGACGGCATGTACATCGACGGCGCGTGGCAGCCCGCCGCGGGCAAGGACACGATTCCCGTCGTGAATCCGGCTGACGACCAAGTGATCGCCCACGTGCCCGCCGGTACGGCAGCGGACATCGACACGGCCGTGCGCGCCGCCCGCGCCGCCTTCGCCGGCTGGGCGAGCGCTCCGCCAGCGGAGCGCGCCGCGCGGATCGGCGCCCTGCGCGACGTCCTGGTGGCACGGAAGGACGAGATCGCCGAGACGGTCACCGCCGAGCTCGGATCGCCGCTGCCGTTCTCGCAAGTGGTGCACGCGGGTGTGCCGATCGCGGTCGCCGGTTCGTACGCCGAACTGGCCGCTCAGTACTCCTTCGAGGAGCGCCTCGGCAACTCCACCGTGCTGCTCGAACCCGTGGGTGTCGTCGGCGCGATCACCCCGTGGAACTACCCGCTGCACCAGATCGTTGCCAAGGTGGCACCCGCACTCGCCGCCGGGTGCACAGTCGTCCTCAAGCCCGCTGAGGACACTCCGCTCGTCGCCCAGCTCTTCGCCGAAGCCGTGCACGAAGCAGGGCTGCCCGCTGGAGTGTTCAACCTGGTCACCGGCCTCGGCCCGGTCGCGGGCCAGGCACTCGCCGAACACGACGGCGTCGACCTGATCTCCTTCACCGGCTCCACCGCGGTCGGCAGGCAGATCGGTGCCATCGCGGGCGCCGCCGTCAAGCCGGTCGCCCTGGAGCTCGGCGGAAAGTCGGCCAACGTCATCCTGCCGAGCGCGGACCTCGCCAAGGCGGTGAACGTCGGGGTGGCCAACGTGATGTCCAACTCCGGGCAGACCTGCAGCGCCTGGACGCGGATGCTGGTGCACGCCGACCAGTACGACGAGGCGGTCGAGCTCGCCGTCGCGGCCGCGCACAAGTACGGCGACCGCATCGGCCCGGTGGTCAACGCCAAGCAGCAGGCACGCGTGCATGGCTACATCGAGAAGGGTGTGGCCGAGGGCGCGCGGCTGGTCGCGGGCGGCCCCGAAGCCCCGCGTGAGCAGGGCTGTTTCGTCAGCCCCACGGTGTTCGCCGATGTCACCCCGGACATGACGATCGCCCAGGAGGAGATCTTCGGACCCGTACTGTCCCTGTTGAAGTACGAGGACGAGGACGATGCGCTGCGCATCGCCAACGGCACCGTGTACGGGCTTGCGGGCGCGGTGTGGGCGGGCGACGAGGCCGAGGCTGTCGCCTTCGCGCGCCGGATGGACACCGGGCAGGTCGATATCAACGGCGGCCGCTTCAACCCGCTCGCCCCCTTCGGCGGGTACAAGCAGTCCGGCGTCGGCCGCGAACTCGGCCCGCACGGACTGGGCGAGTACCTCCAGACCAAGTCCCTCCAGTTCTGAGCGCCAGCTGCCTCGCCCGTCGCACAGCCCGCACAGCCCGCACAGCCCGCCCGTCGCCCAGCCCTCCGAAGACCCGGGAGTACCCAACGTGGTCCGCGCCGCCATCCTGCCCGCCGTCGGCTCTCCCCTGGAGATCGCCGAGATCGCACTCCCGGAGACCGGCCCCGGCCAGGTGCGGGTCCGCCTGGCCGCAGCCGGGGTCTGTCACTCCGACCTGTCGCTGTCCAACGGCACCATGCGGGTGCCCACCCCCTGCGTACTCGGCCACGAGGGCGCGGGAACCGTCCTGGAGACCGGCGCGGAGGTCACCCATGTCGCCCCCGGCGATGAGGTCGTCCTCAACTGGGCACCCTCCTGCGGCAGCTGCCACCACTGCCGGATCGGCGAGGTGTGGCTGTGCGTGAACGCTCTGGTCGGATCCGCCTCGGTGTACGCGCGTACCGCCGACGGCACGGACCTGCATCCGGGCCTGAACGTCGCCGCCTTCGCCGAGGAGACCGTCGTCGCGGCCAACTGTGTACTGCCCGTCCCGGACGGCGTCCCGCTCACCGACGCCGCCCTGCTCGGCTGCGCCGTCCTGACCGGATACGGCGCCGTCCACCACGCGGCCCGGGTCCGTGCGGGCGAGTCGGTCGTGGTGTTCGGTGTCGGCGGCGTCGGCCTGGCCACCCTCCAGGCCGCGCGGATCGCGGGCGCCCGGACGATCATCGCGGTCGACGTAGCGCCCGAGAAGGAGCAGCTGGCGCGCGGGGCGGGAGCCACCGACTACCTCCTGGCCTCCGACACCACCGCCAAGGAGATCCGCAAGCTCACCAAAGGCCAGGGCGCGGACGTCGCCGTCGAGTGCGTGGGACGCGCCGTCACCATCCGTACCGCCTGGGAGTCCACCCGCCGCGGCGGCCGTACGACGGTCGTCGGCATCGGCGGCAAGGACCAGCACGTCACCTTCAACGCCTTGGAACTCTTCCACTGGGGCCGCACCCTGTCCGGCTGCGTCTACGGCAACTCCGACCCCGCCGTGGACCTGCCGGTGCTCGCGGAACACATCCGCGCCGGGCGCCTCGATCTCGGCGCGCTGGTGACCGACCGGATCGCCCTGGACGGCATCCCCACCGCGTTCGAGAACATGACCGCGGGCAAGGGCGGCCGGGCCCTGGTGGTCTTCTAAGCGGTCGTCTCTCGGGTCCGCTAAGCAGTCTCGGGGCCGCTCAGCCCCGCCGCCGCGACCGCGAAACCGCCACCCCCGCCAGGCAGATCGCTCCGCCGCCCAGCGTCAGCCACCCCGGCACCTCGCCCAGGGCCAGCCATGACATCAGGACCACCAGCGCGGGCACCGCGTACGTCGTCGCGCCCATCCGGCCCGCCGTCGTACGCGCCAGCGCGTACGCCCAGGTGGTGAACGCCAGCGCCGTCGGGAACACGCCCAGATACAGCATGTTGAGCGTCGCGGACAGCGGGGCGCTCGCGGCCTCGGTCACCAGGACACCCGCGAAGGGCAGACAGGCCACCGCGCCGATCAGACAGCCGAACATGGTCACCTGGAGCGGCGAAGCGTGCCGGAGCGCGGGCTTCTGGGCGACCACCCCGCCCGCGTACGACACCGCGGCCAGCAGACAGAGCAGGACGCCGACCACCGAGGCGTCACCCTCGCCCGACATCGACAGGCCGACCACCGCGGCCCCCGCGAACGACACCGCCATCCCGGCCAGCAGCCGCGGCGGCAGCCCCTCCTTCAGCAACCAGCCCGCCAGCAGCGCCATCACCAGCGGGCCGATATTGACGACCAGCGCGGCGGTGCCCGCGTCGACCTTCTGCTCACCCCAGTTGAGCACCACCATGTACACCCCGAACCACAGCAGCCCCGACACGGCGATGCCGGGCCAGGCGGCGCGCGGTGGGAGCCCCTCACGCCGCAGCAGCAGTACGCAGCCGAGGGCGAGCGCCCCGGCCAGCAGCCGGCCGAGCGCGAGAGCCCCCGGCGAGTACACCGCGCCCGCGCTGCGGATGGCGACGAAGGCGGAGGCCCACAGCACGACCGTGACCCCCGCCGCTCCCCACGCGAGCAGCTCCGCACGGCGGTCCGGCGACGGCCTGGATGTATGAGCCGTACGAGGGGAGCTCGCGGTGTGCTTGGTGTCAGACATGCGGGTCACCCTAGGCACGGAACAGTTCGGCCCCCACCGAACAGTTCGGCCCCACCGAACAGTCGGCCCCCACCGAACAGTCGGCGCCCACCGCGGAACCGGTGAAGGCCTCAGTCACCCAGTGCCCGGTACTGCTGCTCCAGCCCGTCCAACAGCGCCCGCAGCCCCGTCTCGAAGGCCCGCTCGTCGACGGCGTCCTGACGCTCCGCCAGCAGGTGCGCCTGCCCAAGGTGCGGATAGTCCGCGGGATCGTACGCGGCCGCGTCGTCCACAAAGCCGCCCGCGAACGACCCGAGCGCCGAGCCCATGACGAAGTACCGCATCAGCGCGCCAATCGACGTGGCCTGCGAAGGCGGCCAGCCCGCGGCCGTCATCGCCCCGTACACCGCGTCCGCGAGCCGCAGCCCGCTGGGGCGGCGGCCGGGTCCCTGGGCGAGCACCGGCACGATGTTGGGGTGCGTCCTGAGCGCCGCCCGGTAGGAGACGGCCCAATCGTGCAGCGCGGTCCGCCACGGCCGTCCGTCCTCGAACATCGACAGATCGACCTGGGCGCTGACCGAGTCCGCGACCGCCTCCAGGATCTCGTCCTTGGTGCGGAAGTGGTTGTACAGGGAAGGCCCGCTGACCCCGAGTTCGGCCGCGAGGCGCCGGGTCGACACGGCCGCCAGGCCCTCCGCGTCGACCAGCGCGCGCGCCGCGCCAACGATGCGTTCTCTGCTCAGGAGGGGCTTGCGCGGTCGGGCCATGCGGCTCATAGTAGGCCCTGACGCCACTAAACTAGCAGTGCTAATTAAAGTGCACAGGGCAGAAGAGCAGGAGTGCCGCAGATGAACCTGGAGCTGAACGAGGAGCAGACCGCGGTCCGGCAGCTCGCGAAGGACTTCGTCGCGCGCGAGATCGCCCCGCATGTCGTCGCGTGGGACCGCTCCGAGAGCGTGGACCGGTCCCTCGTGCGAAAGCTGGGCGAGGTCGGCTTCCTCGGGCTGACCCTCGACGCCGAGTACGGCGGCAGCGGCGGCGATCACCTCACGTACTGCCTGGTCACCGAGGAACTGGGCCGCGGCGACTCCTCCGTGCGCGGCATCGTCTCGGTCTCGCTCGGCCTGGTCGCCAAGACGATCGCGGCGTGGGGGGACGAGGAGCACAAGCGCCGCTGGCTGCCCGGCCTCACCTCGGGCGCGTCGATCGGCTGCTTCGCCCTCACCGAACCAGGCACCGGCTCCGACGCGGGCAGCCTCACCACCAAAGCCGTACGGCACGGCAACGGCGGCAGCGGTAGCAGTAGCGGTAGCGGCAGCTACATCGTCAACGGAACCAAGATGTTCATCACCAACGGCACCTGGGCCGACGTGGTGCTGCTCTTCGCCCGCACCAACGACAGGCCAGGACACCACGGCATCTCCGCCTTCCTGGTCCCGACCGACACACCCGGCCTGACCCGCCGCACCGTGCACGGCAAACTGGGCCTGCGCGGTCAGGCCACCGCGGAGCTGGTACTTCAGGACGTCCGGGTGTCCGCGAGCGCGATGCTGGGCCCCGAGGGCAAGGGCTTCTCGGTCGCCATGTCGGCGCTGGCCAAGGGGCGGATGTCGGTCGCCGCGGGCTGCGTGGGCATCGCCCAGGCGGCGCTGGACGCGGCGGTCTCGTACGCGACCGAGCGCGAGCAGTTCGGCAAGCCCATCGCCCGGCACCAGCTCGTCCAGGAGCTGATCAGCGATATCGCCGTCGACGTGGACGCCGCCCGGCTGCTCACCTGGCGGGTCGCCGACCTCATCGACCGCGGTCTGCCTTTCGCCACCGAGTCGTCCCAGGCCAAACTCTTCGCCTCGGAGGCCGCCGTACGCGCCGCCAACAACGCCCTCCAGGTCTTCGGCGGTTACGGATACATCGACGAGTACCCGGTCGGCAAACTCCTGCGCGACGCGCGCGTGATGACCCTCTACGAAGGCACCAGCCAGATCCACAAGCTGGTCATCGGCCGTGCCCTGACCGGAGTTTCAGCCTTTTGAGTACACGCATGAGTACCCGTACGGATAGTCGCGGTGTCCCCCGCCCCCGGATGCTGACGCCATGACAGACGCACCCAAGCAGCAGGACACCAACGCCTACTACGGGATGGCCGTCGCCTCCTTCATGATCTCGCTGGGAGCCGTGGCCGCCGCCGTCCTCTATATGAACGTGGACGTCTGGGTACGTGCCTTCCTGGGCATCGCCCTCCTGTACCTCGTCACGTCCTCCTTCACCCTCGCCAAGGTCATCCGGGACCGCCAGGAGGTCGGACAGCTCGTCAGCCGGGTGGATCAGGCCAGACTGGACAAGATCCTGGCCGAGCACGACCCCTTCAAGACACCGTGACCCCTCGCAGCCCACACGCGCAGCGGCACCCCTAAGCGCTTGCTCAGCATCAGGGGTATGGTGCTCTCCTGCCAGCGGCACGGTGGAACGGCGGAAGGGGCCAGTGAGCATGAGCACGGCGGAGCGCGCGGAGGGCGCGGCGTGGGACGAGGTCACGCCGGACGCGGCCAGGCGACTGCTCGTCGCGGCGGTCGAGGCCTTCGCCGAGCGCGGCTATCACGCGACCACGACCCGGGACATCGCGGGACGCGCGGGGATGAGTCCGGCGGCGCTCTATATCCACTACAAGACCAAGGAAGAGCTGCTCCACCGGATCAGCGCGATCGGCCACGGCAAGGCGCTCCGCATCCTTGAGTCGGCCGCCGACGGCCCCGGCACCGCGTCCGAGCGGCTCGCGGAGGCCGTACGCACCTTCGTCGTCTGGCACGCCGGACGCCATATGACGGCGCGCGTGGTGCAGTACGAGCTCGACGCGCTCGGTGCCGAGCACCGCGCCGAGATCATCCAGCTGCGCCGCAAGTGCGACGCGGCGGTACGGCGCATCCTGGGTGACGGCGTCCAGTCGGGCGAGTTCGACGTCCCGGACGTCTCCGGCACCACGCTGGCCGTACTGTCCCTCTGCATCGACGTGGCGCGCTGGTTCAACGTGGCGGGGCGGCGGACACCGGACGAGGTCGGCGAACTCTACGCCGACCTCGTACTCCGCATGGTCGCCCGGAATCAGCAGTAGCTCAGAAACGTCAGCGGTGTCAGAAGTGTCAGAAGTAGAAGCGGGACACCGACTCCGCGACACAGGCGGGCTTCTCGGCCCCCTCGCGCTCGACGGTGACCGCCGTGGTCAGCTGTACGCCGCCGTCCGCGGTCTCGACGACCTCCTTGAGGACGCCCGTCGCGCGCAGCCGTGATCCGACCGGCACGGGGGACGGGAAGCGCACCTTGTTGGTGCCGTAGTTGAGGCCCATCCGCACGCCGTCCACCCGCAGGATCTGCGGCACCAGCGTGGGCAGCAGCGAGAGCGTCAGATAGCCGTGCGCGATGGTGGTGCCGAAGGGTCCGTCGGCGGCCTTCTCCGGGTCTACGTGAATCCACTGGTGGTCGCCCGTGGCCTCGGCGAACAGATCGACCCGCTTCTGGTCGATCTCCAGCCAGTCACTGGCCCCAAGTCGCTCGCCCACGGCCACCTTGAGCTCGTCGGCCGACGTGAAGATCCTCGGCTCTGCCATGTCCCATGCCTCCAGGGTCTACGCATGCGTCTACGGTCTACGTCCAGATGTCTAAGCGCTTGCTCAGCATGCGGGGGCCTCGTGCCCCTGTCAACGCACACGTAGGCTCGACGGGGTGCCGCAGATTCCAGAGAAGATCCATGAACTCACCGTCGGCCAGCTGTCCGCGCGCAGCGGTGTCGCCGTCTCCGCCCTGCACTTCTACGAGTCCAAGGGGCTCATCAGCAGCCGTCGCACCACGGGCAACCAGCGCCGCTACGGCCGGGACGCGCTGCGCCGCGTCGCGTTCGTCCGCGCGGCGCAGCGCGTCGGCATCCCGCTGGCCACAATCCGCGACGCGCTCGCCGAACTTCCGGAAGAACGCACCCCGAACCGCGAGGACTGGGCACGCCTCTCCGAGGCCTGGCGCTCCGAACTGGACGAGCGCATCAACCAGCTCGGCCGCCTGCGGGACCATCTGACGGACTGCATAGGCTGCGGCTGCCTGTCGTTGGAGACGTGTGTGCTCTCCAATCCCGACGACGTCTTCGGCGAGAAGCTGACGGGTTCACGCCTCCTGGGAGAGCGCCGGACCTGACCGTACGGTCCAGACGGCCCAGACGGCCCGGCGAGGTCAAGGGCCAGAAGGCGGCTCGGCCGAAGCCGCGCGCACCAACTGGGCGTTGGACGTGGCGGGCCGTCCGTCCGGCAGCAGCAACGTGTCCTCCAGCCCGACCCGGACGCCCAGGCCAAGCCGCCGCGCCAGCCACACCACCGGCCAGGCGCCGCCCGCCACGCCATGCAGCAGCACCGGGCGACCATGAGCCGCGCCCAAGTCGGCCAGCAGCCGGTACGCCGACGTCTCGGCCGCATCCGGGTCGTGCTCCGTCACCTCGGCCCGAACCCGCAGCACCCGCGGCCCCCACGGGGAAGCCAGGAAGCGTCGGGCGGCGCCCGTCCCCGAGCTGATGCCCGCCTCGATCCCGACGCCGCGCTCGATCAGCGCCGTCGCGAGCTCCTCCGCGCCTGGCTCAGCCCAGTTCACGGAGACGTGGTCGGGCAGGACGGTCCAGGAGCGGACCCGTTCGACGCGCCGCCCCGGGTCCACCTCGGCCGCGGCGGCCACCCCGACCGGGACGGCGACCCGGGACCGTACGGCCTCGAGCGTCGCCGTCACCGCGCGCGGCGACAGAGTGTCGTGTCCACATGGGGACTTGGGGTGCAGCTGTACTTCGCGGGCCCCGGCGGCGACGGCTCGCTCCGCCGCCTCGGCCATGGCCTCCGGCGAGAGCGGCACCGCGGAGCCGTCGCCCGCGCCCCGGACGCCGTTGAGACAGACCTGCACCATGCGTTCGATGGTAGGCGGGAACGCCGCGTGGGCAGGAATGGTGAGGAGGAGTGGACGAGGGGGAGGCCGATGGGAGTCGTCGTCTGCTCGCTGTTGTGGGACGCCGCCCGGATCGGGCCGCAGCGGATCACGTACGACAGCGATGGCTACCACCTGGTGCGCTTCCCGTACGAGGAGTGCGCCGAGAGCTACGACCCGTGGCGTATGCACGACCCGGCGCACGGCGGCGACACACCCTCGGCGTACCCCGATCCGCGCTCCGGGCTGATCTGGCCCAGCCATCACGGCTGGGGCGTGCTGTCGGCGATGGTGTTCTGGTCGCCCGACGCGCGACCGCACGAATACCGGTGGCGGTTCGTCCGCGACCCACTCTCGCTGTGCACCGGCTACGACTCGACCGCGACCACCGACTCGACGGCCACCGGCGGCGGCCAGTACCGCACCTACGTCTGGCAGATCTTCGTGAAGCCTCAGACACCGCTCGGGCTGAAGATCTCCGCACGCGGCAGAGGCGACACGAAGATCGCGGTGCCGCTGACGCACGCGCAGTTCAAACTCGCGATCCACACGGACGTCCTGACACCTGAGTGAACGTACGTACAGACGAGGGTGCGCCCTCCGGCGCACCCCCCGCCCCCTCACACAGCCAGCAACGCCCTCCCCTGACGAGCCCGTGCCAGCGCCCCCGGCGCCAGAACGGGCTGTGGCACCACGATGCCGCAGCGCGTGCAGAGCGGACCCGACCACGGCTCGTGCGACAGATCCTGCTTCCAGACGATGTCCGCGGACGCGCACACCGGGCAGACCGTGCCCGGCTCCCGCTCCAGCGCTCCGATCAGCCTGCGCAGCACCTCATCCAGCGGTTCGGCGGGACGCGTCCCCGGGTCCTCGCACCAGGCGACGCCGTGACCGCCCCAGGCGCGCCGGTGCCAGGAGTCCACGTCGGACGGTCTGCGCAGCCCGTCGTGCTTCTCCTGCCTGCGCCGCTCGGCGAACTCCTCCTGGTACGCGAGCCACACCGCACGCGCGGCCTCCAGCTCGTCGAGCGCGGACACCAGCCGCGCCGGGTCGGGGGAGCGGTCCTCGGGGCCGAACCCGGCCCGGGCGCACAAGTGGGCCCAGGTCGCCCGGTGACCGTAGGGGGCGAACCGCTCCAGGCACTTGCGCAGCGAATACCGCCGCAGTGCCAGGTCGTTGCGGGGGTCCCGCACCTGTCTCGCGAGGCTTCTGAAACCGGCCATCGCATCGCACCTCCGTCGCTGGTACTTCGGCGTCGGCGAACAGACGTCGGCGTATAGACGTAACGACTCGCGAATCGGCTCCATCGGATTCCCGATGGCAGCCATCAGCTCAGCGCTTGGCGCCGGGTCACCCCTTCCCACCTGGCATACCGACTGGTTAGTCTGTTCTGGAGCTGAGTCGGACTGAGTCGAAGGGGACCGATGGTGGACACCGTGCGGGGCAAGGGCGTAGTCGTCACCGGAGCGGGCGGCGGGATCGGCGCGGCACTGGCCCGCCGGTTCGCCGCCGAGGGGGCCCGAGTCGTCGTCAACGACCTGGACGCCGCCAAGGCGCGGGCCGTCGCCGACGAGTGCGGCGGCACGGCGGTGCCCGGCGACGCCTCGGAGATCATCGACCAGGTCAGCGAGGCGCTCGGCGGCACGGTCGACGTCTACTGCGCCAACGCCGGACTGGCGTCGGGCGGCACCGAGGACGCCGACGAACAGATCTGGGCCGCGGCCTGGGACGTCAACGTCATGGCCCACGTCCGCGCCGCACGCGCGCTGCTGCCCGGCTGGCTGGAGCGCGGCGAAGGCCGCTTCGTCTCGACGGTCTCCGCGGCGGGCCTGCTCACCATGGTGGGCGCCGCGCCCTACAGCGTGTCCAAGCACGGCGCGTACGCCTTCGCCGAGTGGCTCTCGCTGACCTACCGCCACCGCGGGCTCAAAGTCCACGCCATCTGCCCACAGGGCGTACGGACCGACATGCTGACCGCCGCGGGCACCGCGGGAGAACTGGTCCTCGCGCCCACCGCGATCGAGCCGGAGGACGTCGCCGACGCGCTCTTCACCGGCATGGCCGATGACCGCTTCCTGATCCTGCCGCACCCCGAGGTCGCCGAGTACTACCAGGCGCGGGCGAGCGAGCCCGACCGCTGGCTGGGCAGCATGAACCAGATCCAGCAGAAGTGGGAAGCCGTGGGCTAGGCCTGACCGGCCCCGGCCGACCCGGTCAGGCCCCGTCCGACCGTGATCCGCTTTCCACACCGTGGGAGCGTGACGACTGGTTCCGGCCACCGTGGGAAGATCCTCCGGCGGGAACTGCGCTCCCGCACGCACGGCTCGGCAGGCGACGAGCGCGAACAGTGAACGAAAGGCAGGTGGCGGCAGTGCCAAGAACGACGGACCCGGGCGGCACGACGACCGTCCCCCAGCGACTCCTGGCCGCCGCCACCCGGCTCTTCGCCGACCAGGGCTACGACCGCACCTCCGTACAGGAGATCGTCGAGGCCGCGGGCGTCACCAAGGGCGCCCTCTATCACTACTTCGGCTCAAAGGAGGACCTGCTGCACGAGGTCTACGCGCGCGTGCTGCGCCTCCAGCAGGAGCGTCTCGACGCGTTCGCCGAGGCGGACGAGCCGGTGGAGAAGCGGCTGCGCGACGCGGCCGCCGATGTCGTGGTCACCACCATCGACAACCTCGACGACGCCGCGATCTTCTTCCGCTCCATGCACCACCTCAGCCCGGAGAAGAACAAGCAGGTCCGCGCCGAGCGGCGGCGCTACCATGAGCGATTCCGCGCCTTGATCGAGGAGGGCCAGGAGAGCGGAGTGCTCTCCCGCGCCACCCCGGCCGACCTCGTGGTCGACTACCACTTCGGGTCAGTCCACCACCTGTCGACCTGGTACCGCCCCGACGGCCCGCTCTCCCCGCAGCAGGTCGCCGACCACCTCGCCGACCTCCTGCTGCGGGCCCTGCGCCCCTGAGAGCGCGGAGTCACAGGTACTTCTTCAGCTCCCGGCGCGCCAACGACCGCTGGTGCACCTCGTCCGGCCCGTCCGCCAGCATCAGCGTCCGTGCCCCCGCCCAGAGTTCAGCCAGCGGGAAGTCCTGGCTCACGCCGCCCGCACCGTGCAGCTGCACCGCGCGGTCGATGATGTCCACGACCGTACGCGGGGTCGCGATCTTGATGGACTGGATCTCGGTGTGCGCGCCCTTGTTGCCGACCGTGTCCATCAGCCAGGCGGTCTTGAGCACCAGCAGCCGCAACTGCTCGACGGCGACCCGCGCGTCGGCGATCCACTGCTGTACGGCGCCCTGCTGGGCGAGTGGCTTGCCGAAGGCCGTACGGGACACCGCGCGACGGCACATCAGCTCGATCGCGCGCTCGGCCATGCCGATCAGCCGCATGCAGTGGTGGATACGCCCAGGTCCGAGCCGCGCCTGGGCGATGGCGAAGCCGCCGCCCTCCTCGCCGATCAGGTTCGTCACGGGGACCCGCACCTGGTCGAAGACCACCTCGGCGTGGCCGCCGTGCCAGTGGTCCTCGTAGCCGTACACCCGCATGGCGCGCCGGACTTCGAGCCCCGGGGTGTCGCGGGGGACCAGCACCATGGACTGCTGGCGCCGGACGTCAGGGTTGTCCGGGTCGGTCTTGCCCATCACGATGAAGATCTTGCAGTCGGGGTTCATCGCCCCGGAGATGTACCACTTGCGGCCGCTGATGACGTACTCCGCGCCGTCCGCGGACCGCTCGATCCGCGTCTCGATGTTCGTCGCGTCCGACGAGGCCACCTCGGGCTCGGTCATCGCGAACGCCGAGCGGATCTCCCCAGCGAGCAGCGGCTCCAGCCACTGCTTCCGCTGCTGCTCGCTGCCGAACTGCGCCAGCACCTCCATGTTTCCGGTGTCCGGGGCCGCGCAGTTCAGCGCCGTCGGCGCCAACTGCGGGCTGCGGCCGGTGATCTCGGCGAGCGGGGCGTACTGGAGGTTGGTGAGCCCGGCGCCATGCTCGGCATCGGGCAGGAAGAGGTTCCACAGGCCCTGCCTGCGCGCCTCGGCCTTGAGCTCCTCGACGATCCGCGGGGTGTCCCAGGGCGAGTCCAGCTCGGCCCGCTGCCGCTCCGCGACCTCCTGAGCCGGATAGACGTAGCCGTCCATGAAGGCCAGCAGCCGCGTGCGCAGCTCTTCGGTCCGTGCGTCGAATGCGAAGTCCATGAGAGGTCAGCCCTCCTGAAGGGTCGTCAGGCCGTGGTCGATGAAGACGGGGACCAGCTCGCCGATACGGTCGAAACCGGCGCCGACCGTCTGGCCGAGCGTGTAGCGGTAGTGGATGCCCTCGAGGATCACGGCCAGCTTGAACCAGGCGAACGCCGTGTACCACGAGACGGCCGAGACATCCCGCCCGGAGAGCGCCGCGTACCGCTCGATCAGCTCTCGCGGGTCCGGGTGGCCAGGGGCCGAACTGGTGGTGCTGATCGCCGAGTTCGGCAGCTCCAGAGGCTGGCTGTACATCACCAGCAGGCCGAGGTCGGTCAGCGGGTCGCCCAGGGTGGACATTTCCCAGTCCAGTACCGCCCTGATCCGGTCGTCCTCGCCGAGCAGGACGTTGTCCAGGCGGTAGTCACCGTGTACCACGGCGGGTGCGGGGGAGTGCGGCAGCTCGCGGCCGAGCGCGGCGTGCAGCTCGTCGATACCGGCCAGCTCCCGGCCCCGCGAGGCGTCCAGCTGCTTGCCCCAGCGCCGCAGCTGCCGGTCCAGGAAGCCGTCGGGCCGCCCGAAGTCCGCGAGGCCGACCTCGGCGGGGTCGACGGCGTGCAGCTCAACCAGCGTGTCCACCAGGGCCAGCACGGCGTTCCGGGTGCGCTCGGGGCCGATCGGCACGAGTTCGTCGGCGGTGCGGTACGGCGTGCCGTCCACGAACTCCATCACGTAGAACGGCGCCCCGAGCACCGTGTCGTCCTCGCACAGGAGCAGCGGCCGGGGCACGGGCACCGCCGTCGGGTGCAGTGCGTCGATCACCCGGTGCTCGCGCTTCATGTCGTGCGCGGTGGCCAGTACGTGCCCGAGCGGTGGCCTCCGTACCACCCAGCGGGAGGTGCCGTCGGACACGGCGTAGGTGAGGTTCGACCGCCCGCCCTCGATCCGCCGTCCGGTGAGCGGCCCGCGCACCAGACCGGGCCGCTGCTGGTCGAGGTAGCCGCGCAGCCGATCGAGGTCGAGGCCCGGTGGCTGGTCTGAGGTCATGCGTTCGCTCCTCCTGAGTGGACTCTGAGGAGCATCATGCCGACCAGTCGGTATGCCGTCCAGTGGCTACCCGAAAATGACCGGGACACGACGCTCCCCCGAACCCAGCAGGACCGGCGGTCAGATCCTGTCAGTCGGCGGGTTCGGGGGGAAGGACCGGGCGGCCGATGGCGGCCGTGGGTGTCCGGTCAGTGGTCGTCCCAGTGCCCGTCATGCGCCGCGTGCCGGTGCCCCTCGTGGAGGTAGTCGACGTGGTCGCCATGTGGCACCGCCGCGTGGCCGCAACCCTCGCGATGCTGGTGCTCGTGCCCCTCGTGCGGGACGTGTCCGTTCTGCTCGCACTCGTCCCAGTGGCCGGAGTGCTGGCGGTGCAGATGCCCGTCGTGCGCGTAGTCGACGTGGTCGCCGTGCGGCACCTCGGGGTGGCCGCAGGCGGGGCCGTGAACGTGCTCGTGGAGGGGGTGCTCCTGGTGGAGGGTGCTCATGGTGATCGCCTTCGGGAGTCCGAGAACGCTGACGTCTCCAGGCTAGCGTCTTATGGCCGTTTGGCCTGATTGGTCCCGCGATGCCGGATGGGAGTGGGCGGGGATGAGCTGGCCACCGTCATCGCATGATCAGCGGCATCGCGCAGGCCGCCAGCGTCACCGCGCAGCCGACGGTCGCCAGAGCCTCCCGCCACCGCAGTCCGCGTGGGCGCGCGACGCTCAGCGTCGTGATACGGAAGTGGGCCAGCGCCAGAAAACCCAGCCAGATCAGCAGGATGCCCGCCAGGGCGACCAGCCCGCCCGTCCCTCCGTTACGCATGGTCTGCCGGGCGGCCAGGGACGCGGCGACCGTGCAGGTGAGAGTGGTACGCCGCCATGCCAGCCGGGTGCGTTCCGGCTGGAGACCGGCATCGCGCTCGGCGTCAGGTTCGGATGCCCGCTGGGGCGCCGGGTCGCTCACCCGACCCAGCCGGCCAGCAGGGCCACCGTGATCAGTGCCGCCACCAGGCCGACCGCGATGCTCAGGAGGGCGGGAAAGCGGGAGGCGGGCAGATCCTCACCGCGCCGCATCGCCAGCTCACAGCGCACCCAGTGGTTGATGGCGCGCAGCGAGCACAGGGCACCGAAGGCGAGCAGCGAGATCGCGAACCCGACCCGCCAGCCCCACCGCAGGTCCGGCAGGAACTGGTCCACGGCGAAACCGCCCGCCACCAGCGCCATGGACGTACGGACCCACGCCAGGAAGGTGCGCTCGTTGGCGAGGGAGAAGCGGTAGTCAGGGGTCTCGCCCTCCTCACGGAGCCGCCGGGGCGAGAACCACAGCCGGAGCGATGCCACGAAGTCGATCACCCTACGACCCTACTCCTGGCCAGGGCCCGATCCGCTGGGCAGGGCCCTAGCCGGGCGGGGAGCCGTCAGCCGGGCGGGGAGCCGTCCGCCGTCCTACGGAACGCCTGGAGCCGCTCGTACGCCGCGAGCCCGTCCGGCACCCACTCCCAGTCGGCCAGCCGTCGCTCCAGCTCCCGCTCGTCGAGGAAGGCGTACCAGGCGACCTCCTCCACCTGCGGCCGCACGGGGAGGGTGCAGCGTACCTCGTACACGGACGACCACCAGGTGTGCTCCGCGGTCTCGTACAGGAACCTGAAGAGCGGCCGGGGGCGAGGCAGCCCCGAGACGCCGAGCTCCTCCTCGGCCTCCCGGAGCGCCGCCGTGTCATACGACTCGCCCGCGCCGACGACGCCGCCCACGAACATGTCGTACAGCGAGGGGAAGACCAGCTTGGTCGGGGTCCTGCGGTGCACGAACACCCGGTCATCGGCGTCTCGCGCGAGTACGAACACGGCCCGGTGCCGCAGCCGCTCGCGGTAGGCAACGCCGCGCGGGGCCTGCCCGACGACCCGGTCCTGTTCGTCCACGATGTCCAGCAGTTCGTCAGCGCTCATGCCCGCCATCCCATCCGCCATTCGATCCGCCATCCGAGCCATCGTTCGAGCCTTCGTTCGATCAGCCATCCAAGCCGTCATCCACGCGAGCGGGCGGATCGACGAGCTCGGCGACCCGGAAGCGCTCGGTGACGACCAGCGTCGTGTCGTCGACGCGGAACCCCGGGTCGCCCAGGACCTCCAGCGACTCCGGGCCGTGCCAGAACCGCTCGTGTGAGGCGCGCCAAGCGGCCACCGTCTGGTCACCCTCGCCCTCGTCCACCGCGTGCCGCAGGTCGACGTCCCCGAGCGGCAGCGTGCGCACCTCGGTGATCTCGACAATGGCCACGCCGCGCGCGTCGGAATCCAGCAGGACACTCCGCGTGCCGGGTACGGGCAGGGCCTCACCCTCGGCCTCGTAGTGGGCCAGCAGTCCGGTGGTCGTGGTCTTCGCCCCGGACAGGACGGCGGCGATCAACTTGTCGCGTAGCGGCCCGGGAAAGGCGAGTTCGAAGCGTGGTAGGGCGGCGAGGTCAGACATTCCGTCAGCGTACGTGCCGGGTCGCCGAATGGGCATCTGTGCAGGTGGGGGCCGAACTGGGGGACGCGAGAGCGAAGTTGGACACCAGTAGAGGTCCAGACCGGTCTTGACGCGGAGCGTTCCGACCGGTTTGCTGTGCGTGATCATCCGCTCGCATGCCGCATTGTGGAGGAAGCCCGCTGTCCCCGCCACCACCCCTCGGGCGTTCCCGCAGACGGGGCGCACAGGGCTTCGACCCCGCACTCGACGACGCCGAGCTGGTCGCCGCGCGCACCGCGCTGGACCGCGGCCGCTGGACGGCGGCCCGCTCGCTGCTCGCCGATACGGGTGACGACTGGGACCGCCGCGGACACCGCATGGTCGTCCTGGCCCAGCCGCGGTCCACCGGAGCCTGGGCCCAGGAGTGGCGGCTCGCGGAGCCGGAGAGCGCCGATGCCGCCGCGCTGGTGGCCTGCGCGGCGGTTTTCCGCGCGCTGCGCGGCAAGGAGCGAGCCGAACGTGCCCAGGAGGCGTGCCACACCGCCGCGGCCCTGGCCATGGCTGACCCCACGCCCTGGCTCGCCCTGCTCATCCTGGCCCGCACGCTGGGCACCGAGGAAGAGGTGGTCCGGCTCTTCGACGAGGTGCGCCACCGGCATCCAGAGCACCACCACGCCCATCACCTGATGGTCGCGCGGCTCGCCGAGCGCCGTACGGCAGCGGGGCAGGACCCCCTGCACGAGGTGTACGACTTCGCCGCCTGGGCGGTGGAACAGGCCCCGGCCGACTCGCCGTTGGCGGTGCTTCCGGTGGTGGCACACGCCGAGCGCTACCGGGTGCTCGCCTCGGTCGGCAGCGAACCCGCCGACCCCGAGACCTCCCAGCACTGGACGGGCCGCCGCGCCCGGCTGGTGATGAAGGCCGCCTTCGACTGGTGGCTTGAGTGGGGCGGCAGCAGCCACCCGAGGAACCGGATCGACCTCAACTTCCTCGCCCACGCCAAGTTCTGCGAGGGCCGGGCGGCGGAGGCGGCGGCGCTCTTCCACCGGATCGGGACACAGGGGACGAGGGAGCCCTGGGCCTACCCGGACCGCGACCCCGGGGCGGCCTTCCGCGCCGCGCGCAACGCCGCGCTCGGCGCGGCCTGATGCGCTCGACCCGCTCCGCCTGCTCGACCTGCTCCGTCTGCTCGACCTGCTCTGTCTGACCAACCTGCTCCGCCTGCTCGACCTGACACACCAGACCTGACGAAAGGACAACCCCTGCCATGTCTACGGGCAGTTCGCGTACGACCGAGGGCATAAAGACCTTCAAGGGGCAGGGCAGCGCCCTGCGCGCAGGCCGCCTCGGCACCATGGGCCTGCTGCTCTCCGTGCTGGCCGCCAGCGCCCCTCTCTTGGTAGTCGCAGGTGTCATGCCCACAACATTCGGCGTGATGGGGGTCGTCGGCACCCCGCTCCTCTTCGTCGTACTCGGCATCGTCCTGATCCTGTTCAGCGTCGGATACGCCGAGATGAGCCGCCACGTCCACAACGCCGGTGCGTTCTACGCGTACATCGCCCGCGGTCTCGGCGGCACGGCGGGCGTCGGGGCCTCGCTGGTGGCACTCGTCGCGTACTCCGCCATGCAGGTCGGCGTCTACGGCATCCTCGGCTTCGAGGTCTCGGTGCTGTTCGGCCTCTACCTCGACATCGAACTCGCCTGGTGGATACCGGCGCTGCTCGCCGTCGCCGTCGTCGGCGTACTCGGCTGGCTGAAGATCGACCTGAACGCCAAGGTGCTCGGCGTCCTGCTGCTCATCGAGGTCGCCCTGGTCGTCATCTTCAACTTCGCCGCCGTCGCCGACCCGGCCAAGGAAGGCCTGTCGCTGCACGCCTTCAACCCCGACACCCTCACCGGCGCCGGACTCGGTACGGCCCTGTGCTTCTGCTTCGCCGCGTTCGTCGGCTTCGAGCAGGCACCCGTGTACGCGGAGGAGACCAGCCGGCCGCAGGTCGTCGTCTCCCGCGTGATGTTCCTGGCCGTGGGCTTCGCCGCGCTCTTTCTCGCCTTCAGCTCCTGGGCCCTGACCGTCGCCGCCGGACCCTCCTCGATCGTCGGCGCGTCCGAGGAGCAGGGCCCCAATCTGCTCTTCGCCCTCACCGAGACCAGACTCGGGGGAACCTTCACCGACGTACTGCACGTTCTGTTCCTGACGGGAATGTTCGCCGCCCTGCTCAGCTTCCACAACGTCGTGGCCCGGTACGCCTTCGCCATGGGCCGCGAGGGCCTGCTGCCCGCTGCCTTCGGCCGGACGAACAGCGCCAGCGGTGCCCCCGGCACGGGATCGCTGCTGCAGAGCGCGGTCTCCCTGGTCATCGTGCTCGCCTTCGCGCTCACCGACGACGGACCGGTCGGCGACCCCACCACGCCCGTACTGCAACTGTTCACCTGGATGGGCAACGTCGGCGCGCTCGGCGTGATCACGCTGATGGCCGCCGCGTCCGCGGCCGTGATCGCCTTCTTCGTACGGCGTGGTGCGGCCCGTGCCCAGGCCTGGCGGCTGGTCGCGGCCGCGATCGCCGGACTGGCGCTGGTGACCATCGCCGTCTACACGGTCAAGGACTTCGCGGTCCTGGTCGGCTCCGGCCCGGGCTCGCTGCTGCGCTGGGTGCTGCCCGGCATCATCGTCGCCGCCGCCCTGACCGGGCTGGTGTACGGGGCGGTGCTGCGCGGCAGGAACCCCGAGCTGCACGCGAGGATCGGCCTCGGCAACGAGGCGTTCCAGCTGGAGAAGGCCGCCGAGTCCCGCGACTCCGAGACCACGCCCGTACAAGCATGACGGAAGTCTGACGTCACCCCGCGGCCCCTGGCCTTCAGCGGCCGCGGGTGCTCAACTCGGGAGGGTGAGCCCCATCCCGTATGACGAAACCGCTGACGAAACCGCAGACGCGGAGGCATCCGGCAAGCCGGTCGGCCGCCGGATCGTCCTCGGCATGCTCGGCCTCGGCGCCGTCGGCCTCGGTGCCGCGCCCGTGCTCCAGCGCGGCGTTGAGACCATCGCCCAGAACGATCCCACCGGGCTGACCGAACTGCTCCCCGCGGGCGGCGGGTTCCGCTACTACTCGGTCGCCTCGTCGGTCCCGCGCAAGAACGCCGACACCTACCAGCTGAAGATCGACGGCTTGGTCGAGCACCCGGCCACGTACACCCTCGATCAGCTACGCGCCCTGCCACAGACCCGGATCGTCCGTGACGTTCAGTGCGTCACCGGCTGGCGGGTGCCCCAGACGCCGTTCGAAGGCGTACGGCTCTCGGCGCTCCTGGACGCCGCGGGAGTACACCCCGAGGGCCGAGCCCTGTACTTCACCTGCTTCGACGGCACGTACAGCGAGAGCCTGACGCTGCACCAGGCCCGCCGCGACGACGTCCTGGTGGCGCTGCGCATGCGGGACAAGCCGCTCAGCCACGCGCACGGCGGCCCGGCGCGGCTCTACGTCGCGCCCATGTACTTCTACAAGTCAGCCAAATGGCTCTCCGGGATCACCATCACCGACAAGGTACGCCCCGGCTACTGGGAGGAGCGCGGCTATGACGTCGACGCCTGGGTCGGCCGGTCCAACGGCCGCGGCGACACCCCCACCGTCTGAAGCGCCCTCCCGCGTACGCCGGTTCACACGCGCCGAGCGCTGGATCCACCGCACCACCGCAGCACTGATGGCCGTCTGCCTGCTGTCGGCGGCCTGCCTGTACGTCCCCCAACTCGCCCAGCTGGTGGGCCGCCGCTATCTCGTCGTCACCGCCCACCAGTGGTCGGGCCTGCTGCTTCCGGTGCCCTTCCTGCTGGGCCTCGCCTTCCGCGCGTTCCGCGCCGACCTGCGCAGACTGAACCGCTTCGGGCCGCACGACCGGGACTGGCTCTGGGCCGCGCTGATGCGCAGGAAGGGCCGACGGCCCGCGGCGAAGTTCAACGCCGGACAGAAGTCGTACGCCGCGTGGCTGGCCGGTGCCGTCCTGGTGCTGCTGGGCACCGGGCTGCTGATGTGGTTCACGGACCTGACGCCACTGGCCTGGCGCACCGCGGCGACCTTCGTGCACGACTGGCTGGCGCTGGCGACGGCGGTGGTCGTCGCCGGGCACATCGGGATGGCCCTCGGCTCTCCGGAGGCCCGGCGCGGACTGCGGACCGGCACGGTCGACCGGGAGTGGGCGAAACGCGAACACCCACTCTGGAAGCCCTAGGTCGTGTCCGCAAAGTCCCGTCGTCGCCCGCCGGGCAGGCGGGACTTTGCGGACACGGCCTAGGGGGACGCCCCCTACGCGCGCTTAGAGCTCGCGCAGCCGGGCCGCGGCTTGCGTCGCGATCTCCTTCGGAGTCGGAGTCACATCCACCGTGATCCCCAACTCGTCCGACTCCAGCGGCTCAAGCGTCGCGAACTGCGAGTCGAGCAGCGAGCTCGGCATGAAGTGGTCCTCGCGCGCCGCCTGTCGCTCAGCGATCAGGTCCCGGTCGCCGCTCAGATGGATGAAGGCGATACCCGGCGCCGCCGCCCGCAGCCGATCACGGTAGGCGCGCTTGAGCGCCGAACAGCTGACCACACCGCCGTGCCCCTCCTGCTCCTTGGCCCACTCACCGATCGCCTCGAGCCAGGGCCAACGGTCCTCGTCGTCAAGCGGAGTGCCGAACGCCATTTTGGCGATGTTGGCCGCCGGGTGAAAGGCGTCGGCCTCCGCGTAGGCGACGTCCAACTCCGCCGCGAGCAACTCCCCGACAACGGACTTGCCCGCCCCGGACACACCCATCACCACGACGACTCGGTCGGCCTCCATGACTTCCACCTCTCCGCGTTTGCGCACGTCACCCTCATGATGCCTGACCCGGTCAGGGTGCTGGAGCGCCCCCCTCGCCGAGCCCTTTTGGCCTCGATTTGGCCCGATCGGGCGACGTGCGCGGATACCGGGACTACGGCTCGCCGGTGTCCCCGTCGACGTACACCCAGTCCCCGTCGAGCCGTACGAACCTGCTCACTTCGTACAGCGACCCAGGCTGCCCGTTGTCGGTGTACCGCGCCCGGAACGTCACCGTCCCCGTCTGGTGAAAGGCACTTCCCTCAGTCGTCCCCAGGATCTCAAGACCCACCCAGCGCATCCCGTCCTCCAGGCCGATCCCAGGCGGCCGGGTGTCGGGGTGCCAGGTCCGCAGCAGATACCCCTCGTCCCCCACCACGAACGCGCTGTACCGCGACCGCATCAACGCCTCCGGGCTACCCGCCTTCGCCGCACCGGAGTGCAACCGCCCGCAGCACTCCCCGTACGGCGCCGAAAGGCCGCAGGGACAGGGCGAGGCGGCTCCCAGCGCAGGAGGCCGAGGGGCCGGAGAGTTACGTGAGGCACGAGAGGCACGTGAGCCGCGACGAGACATGCCGCCCATTGTGCACAGCACCGCTCACGTTCAGCGTTCGAGGTCAAGGTGAAGGCCCGACGCGGTCGGCGAACCGCTCAGCCGCTTCAACGCGCTCTCCGCGGTGCCGTGGACAGCCGTGAAGACGACCAGCGACTGGCCCTCGTCGCCGGGGAAGGAGAGGGTTTCGTACGCGAGGTCGAACCTCCCGGCCAGGGGGTGGTTGAAGCTCTTGGTGCCATACGTCTTCTCCCGCACGTCCTGGGCCGCCCACAGGATCCGGAACTCGGGGCTGTGCGCACTGAGGTCGGCGACGAGGTGCCCCAGACGAGAGTGGTGCGCGTGACGCGCGGCGGAGAAGCGCAGGTAGCCGATGGTCTGGCGGGCGACCCGATCCCACCGCGGGTACAGGCTGCGTGCCGCGGGGTCCAGGAAGACGTGACGGGCGAGGTTCGATCCGCCTGTCGGCGCACCGGCCAGGCCGGGGACCAGGGCCAGAGCGAGCTCGTTGGCGGCGAGAACGTCCATCCCGGGGTCGAGGACGTAGGCGGGCACGGCACCCACCGCGTCCAGCAGCCGACGGACGTCCGCACGGACCCGCCCGGCCCCGGGGGGCGACGACTCGGCCGGCCGACGCTGCGGAGGGTGCGCCAGATCGTGCAGATGGGCCCGCTCGGTCGCGTCCAGCCGCAGCACACGGGCCAAGGCATCCAGCACGGCGTCCGAGGGATTGGTCGCCCGCCCCTGCTCCAGGCGCGTGTAGTAGACAGTGCTCACTCCCGCGAGTCCCGCCACCTCCTCGCGGCGGAGTCCCGGCACCCGCCGTCGGCCCAGCGCCGGAACGCCCGCGGCCTCAGGCGTCACATGCGACCGCCGTGAACGAAGAAACCTGCCCAGCTCACGTGCCTGCGTCATGGCTCCCCCGGATCCTCTCGGCACAGCGGGACGCCGTCTGCCCCCGCGCCTCCGGCGTCAGTATGCCCTCACCGGAGCGCGCTGCCCTGCACCCCGTCAGTACCCCCTCCTCACCCACCCCGTCAGTACCCTCTCCTCACCGCGAAAGGGGGTACTGACGGGGTACTGGTCGGCAGGATCCCCCCGGTCCAGGGTTGAGCTCAGTGCGCACCGCGCACGGCCGTCGCCGCCAGCGGTGTCGGCCCGTCCCGCCCTCCTGGAGCACCGGTCATGCGAGCAGTAACCTTCTCCCGCCACGGCGACGAAAGCGTCCTGGAACTGACCGAGCAGCCGGTACCGGCCCCCGCGGACGGACAGCTCCTGATCAAGGTGCGGGCCGCCGGAGTGAACCCCGTCGACTGGAAGTTCCGTGAGGGAGCGGTCGGCACGGACCGCCCCTTCCCCCTGGGCATGGGCTGGGATGTGGCGGGGACGGTCGTCGCGACGACGACGGCCGACGGCCCGGCTGTCGGTGACGAGGTGTACGGCATGCTGCCCCTGCCGTACGCCGGCGCCTATCAGGAGTTCGCCGTCCTGCCGGTCTCAGCCGTGGCCCCCAAGCCCGTCGAGCTGTCGTTCGCGCAGGCGGCGGCCGTCCCGCTGGCGGCCCTGACCGCCTGGCAGTCTCTCGACGCCGCACAGGTGAGCGCCGGTCAGCGCGTCCTGGTCCACGGTGGCGCGGGTGGGGTCGGCCACTTCGCCATTCAGCTCGCCAAGGCTCGTGGGGCGCGTGTCGCGGCCACCGCCTCACCGCGCAACCTCGGCTTCCTGCGCCAGCTCGGCGTCGACGAGCCCCTGGACCGCACGGCGGACCACCCGCACGCCACCGAACCGGTCGACGTCGTCATCGACACCGTCGGCGGCCGGACGCAGCAGGAGTCGTGGCGACTGCTGCGTCCGGGCGGCGTGCTCATCACCCTGCCGGAACCGATCGACGAGACCTACCGCGTCGCGGGGATCACGGGGCGACGCGTCATCGTCGCTCCGGACGGCGAGGCGCTGCGTCACATCGGGCAGCTCATCGACTCGGGAGCGGTCCGCGTCGAGATCCAGGACGTCCTGCCGCTGGAGAAGGCGGCCGAGGCGCAGCTGATCAGCAGGACCGGGCAGGTCCGCGGCAAGCTCGTGCTCAGCCTCTGACCGGGATCGCGGCAACCCCGGCCGATCCGGTCGGCTGCCAGCCCCTTACGCGGAGGCGGACTTCCCCATAGTGTGACCACCTCTTGCGAGTTACCTCTCAGTAAACCACTCGAAGATGGGCGCCCCCGGGCCCGGAGGTCAATGTGAGTTCCGCGCAGTCCCTTGTCGACAACCGCCCGGTTTCCGTGGCGCATCTCTTCCTCTCACGGGTCGAAGCCACACCCGACCAGGAGGCCTACCGCTATCCCGTGCAGGCCGACGACGGCGCCGCCGACGCCGAGCAGTGGCGCTCGTTGACCTGGGCACAGACCGCCGAACGCGTCAGGGCGGTCGCGGCCGGCCTGCTGGCCCTGGGGGTGCGGCCCGAGGAGCGGGTGGCGATCTCCTCCTCCACCCGGGTGGAGTGGATCCTGGCCGACCTGGGCGCGATGTGCGCGGGCGCCGCCACCACGGCCGTCTACCCCAGCACCCATGCCGAGGAGACGGTCTACATCCTCTCCGACTCCGGCAGCCGGGCGATCTTCGTGGAGAACGCGGACCAGCTGGACAAGGTCACCTCCGACATCGGACGCCTGCCCGGGCTCGGCCACGCGATCCTCTTCGATCCCGGGGCGGACCTCCCTCAGGTGGAGGGACTGGAGGTGCTCTCCCTCGCCGAGCTGGAGAAGCGGGGCACGGCGTACCTGGACGAGCACCCGGACGCGGTCGAGGAGACGGTCCGGGCCATCGAGCGGGAACAGCTCGCCACCCTGATCTACACCTCGGGCACGACGGGCCGCCCCAAGGGCGTGCGCCTGGTGCACGACTGCTGGTCGTACCAGGGGGTCGCCCAGGAGGCCAGCGGGCTGCTGCGCTCCGACGACGTGCAGCTCCTGTGGCTGCCGCTGTCCCATGTGTTCGGCAAGGCCCTGATCTCCGGCCAGGTCAGGACCGGCCATGTGATGGCGGTGGACGGGCGGATCGACCGGATCATCACCAACCTGCCCGCCGTCCGGCCCACCCTGATGGCGTCGGCGCCGCGGATCTTCGAGAAGGTCTACAACGGCATCGCGGGCCGGGCGCGAGCCGAGGGGGGAGCCAAGTACAAGATCTTCCTCTGGGCGGCGCAGGTCGCCCGCGACTACGCCCGGACAGAGCAGGAGAGTAAGGCGGCGACCGGACGGCGCCGGGTGCCCCTGCCGCTCGCCGTGCGGCACGCCGTCGCCGACCGGCTGGTGTACGGCAAGATCCGCGCCGCCTTCGGGGGCAACCTGCGCGGCAGCGTTTCGGGCAGTGCCGCACTCGCCCCCGACATCGGCTACTTCTTCGCCGGCGCGGGTGTGCGCGTCCTTGAGGGCTACGGGCTCACCGAGACCAGCGCCGCCTGCACCGTCAACCCCGCCGACGACTACCGGGTCGGCACGGTGGGCAAGCCGCTGCCCGACACCGAGATCCGCATAGCCGAGGACGGGGAGGTCCTGGTGCGGGGCCCCGGCGTCATGCGCGGCTACCACAACCTCCCGGAGAAGACCGCGGAGGTGCTGGAGAGCGACGGCTGGTTCCACACCGGCGACATCGGGGAGGTGGACCAGGACGGTTACGTCCGGATCACCGACCGCAAGAAGGACGTGTTCAAGACCTCGGGCGGCAAGTACGTGGCCCCCACCGAGATCGAGGGCCGCTTCAAGGCCATCTGTCCGTTCGTCAGCAACATTCTGGTCATCGGCGACGGCCGCAACTTCTGCTCCGCCCTGATCACCCTGGACGAGTCCGCGATCACGTCGTGGGCAGCGACCCAGGGCCCCGGCGACCGCACGTACGCCGAGATCGTCTCCTCGCCGCAGGTCCACGAGCTGATCGACGGCTTCGTCCAGCGGGTCAACGGCGATCTGCAGCGGTGGCAGACGATCAAGAAGTTCGCCGTGCTCCCGCGCGATCTCGATATCGAGCACGGCGAACTCACCCCGAGTCTCAAGGTCAAGCGGCCTGTCGTGGAGCGCGCGTACGCCCGGGTCATCGACGGAATGTATGAGGGCGCCCGCGAGGCCTGACCCGCAGAGGGCCAGATCGCGCCCACCACAACGACAAAGCCGGTCAAAGCGACATAAGTCGCCTTGACCGGCTTTGCTTGGTCGTTTGCCTTCAGTGTCCGAGGGGGGACTTGAACCCCCACGCCCGATAAAGGGCACTAGCACCTCAAGCTAGCGCGTCTGCCATTCCGCCACCCGGACCAGGTGTCTGTCGCCCCGGTCTCCCGTGGCGACGTGGAAAACCATAGCAAACATTCAGAGCTCCCTGATCACGCCCACCAGCGGGTGCGGACGGCCGAGTCCCGGCCTTGGGTGTGGCGGGTCCACGCGGGAGGATGGGCGGGGACCACCAGCAGCAACCGCGGGAGGAAGCAGCGTGAGCGAGTCGAGCAGGACGAAGCGGGGCGAGGCCGTGTCCGGCCAGGACGAGGTCGTGGACCTCTGCCGTGACCTGATCCGTATCGACACCAGCAACTACGGCGACCACTCGGGGCCCGGCGAGCGCAAGGCCGCCGAGTACGTGGCGGAGAAGCTGGCCGAGGTCGGGCTTGAGCCCCGGATCATCGAGTCCCACCCGGGGCGCGCCTCGACGGTGGCGCGGATCGAGGGTGCGGACCCGTCCAGGCCCGCGCTGCTTATCCACGGGCACACCGACGTCGTACCGGCCAACGCCGACGACTGGACGCACCACCCGTTCTCCGGGGAGATCGCGGACGGCTGCGTGTGGGGCCGGGGCGCGGTCGACATGAAGGACATGGACGCGATGACCCTCGCGGTCGTACGCGACCGGCTGCGCAGCGGCCGTAAGCCCCCGCGGGACATCGTGCTGGCCTTCCTCGCCGATGAGGAGGCGGGCGGCACGTACGGGGCCCGGCACCTGGTCGACAAGCACCCCGATCTCTTCGAGGGCGTGACCGAGGGCATCGGTGAGGTGGGGGGCTTCTCCTTCACCGTCAACGAGGAGCTGCGGCTGTACCTGGTCGAGACCGCGCAGAAGGGGATGCACTGGATGCGCCTCACGGTCGACGGCACGGCGGGGCACGGCTCGATGACCAACAGCGACAACGCGATCACCGAGCTGTGTGAGGCGGTCGGGCGGCTGGGCCGTCACGAGTGGCCGGTGCGCCCCACCAAGACCGTACGGTCCTTCCTCGACGAACTCTCGGACGCGCTCGGCACCGAACTCGACCCCGAGGACATGGAGGCCACGCTCGCCAAGCTGGGCGGCATCGCCAAGATGGTCGGCGCCACGCTGCGTAACTCCGCCGCGCCCACCATGCTCGGGGCCGGATACAAGGTGAACGTGATCCCCGGGCAGGCCACCGCGCATGTGGACGGGCGTTTCCTGCCCGGGTACGAGGAGGAGTTCCTGGCCGACCTGGACCGGATCCTGGGCCCCCGGGTCAAGCGCGAGGACGTGCACGGCGACAAGGCGCTGGAAACGGACTTCGACGGCAAGCTCGTCGACGCGATCCAGACCGCGCTCAAGGCGGAGGACCCCATCGCGCGCGCCGTGCCGTACATGCTCTCCGGGGGCACTGACGCCAAGTCCTTCGACGACCTTGGTATCCGCTGCTTCGGCTTCGCGCCGCTGAAGCTGCCGCCGGAGCTGGACTTCGCGGGCATGTTCCACGGTGTGGACGAGCGGGTGCCGGTGGACGGGCTGAAGTTCGGGGCGCGGGTGCTGGACCGGTTCATTGACGCCTGCTAATCGCTCGGGTGTGCGTGAGTAACTGAGAAGAGTGAAAGGACTCATAGGCTCGTAGCTTGATTACTCCCTCCTCGTTACAAGGTGTGCAGTCCGCGGCTAGGACTGCATTGCCAACTAGGAGGAATAATGATCAAGAAGGTCGCTGCTGCTGCGGTTGCCACCAGTGGTCTCGTGCTCGCCGGTGCGGGCATGGCCGTCGCCGACGCGGGGGCTCAGGGTGCCGCCGTGCACTCTCCCGGCGTCCTTTCGGGCAACGTCGTTCAGGCGCCGATCCACGTGCCGGTGAACGTCTGCGGCAACACGGTCTCCGTGATCGGGCTGCTGAACCCCGCCTTCGGCAACACCTGTGTCAACCAGTGACGTTGTGCCTCACCCCATGAGGGTCTGAGCCCATCGGTCCCGGAGTGCGTGCCATGCACTCCGGGACCGATCGGCTTTTCGACGCACGGCCAACAGGTCCGTGCGTAATCCGGAAGGTGGAAGGCAGGGAATCAAGCTATGCGACAGGTCACCCGCAAAGGCCTGATCACCGTGGCGGCAGCCAGCGGCGTACTCGCCGTGACCGGCGGCTACGCGCACGCGGACTCGGGCGCGAACGGCTCCGCTTCGGACTCGCCCGGTGTGCTGTCCGGCAATACCGTGCAAGCCCCGGTGTACGCCCCGGTCAACGTCTGCGGGAACACCGTGAGCGTCATCGGGCTGCTCAACCCGACCGCGGGCAACAGCTGTGTCAACAGCTCCGACGGCAGCGGCAAGAGCGGTACGGCGGACGGCTCTAACGGGAGCTCGAAGGGGGGCTCAAAGGGGAGCGGTTCCCCTGACGGCTCCCAGGGCGGCGACGCGGGTCAGCCCGCACCGTCCGGCGGCGGGGCCCAGGCCGACGGCAGCGCCAAGGGCTCACCCGGCGTGCTCTCGGGCAACGTCATCCAGGCCCCCGTCCACGCTCCCGTGAACGCCTGCGGGAACAGCGTCAACGTCGGCGGCCTCGGCAACGGCACTACGGGCAACGACTGCGCCAACGGCTCCGGCGAGGCTCCGCCTGCGGAAGGCAACCCCGACCCCGAGTCGCCGACGAAGCCCGCGACGCCCGAAAAGCCGACCAAGCCGTCGAATCCGGAAGAAGCGGAAGGCGAGGCCGACAAGCCGCAGGACGGGCCTGGAACGCAGGCGTCCGGAACGCAGATCGTCACCCCGCCCAAGGGCTCCGGCCACCTCGCCCAGACCGGTAACGACCTTCCGGTCGGGATCGCGGCCGGAGCGGGCGCTGGGCTGCTGCTCGCGGGCACCGTGCTCTACCGCAAGACACGCCGCGCGGCCTAGCCGCCACCGGAGCGACACGTCAGCGACACATCACGGAGTGGGCCCCGCGACCGCGGGGCCCACTCCGTTTGAGCTTCCGGCTGAGCTTCCTGCTGGGTTTCCGGTCACCATGTGGCGCGCAGTTGGCGAATGATCCGCCGACGCAGGCGCACCCTGCGGCTGCCGTCCCGGTGCAGTCTCAGTCGGTCCAACTCCCAGTGTCCGTACTCCGCGTGGTCGGTGAGGAGGCGGGTCGCGTCCTTGCGGGAGACCCCGCGTGGCACGTACACGTCGACAAATTCGTATTCCGGCATCGCATCTATTGTGCGGGCAACGCCCTGGTACGGATAGCGTCTGCACTATGTCTGATGCTGCGCAGCCCACCGCTGCCGAGGTACGCGCTGCCGCCGAGGCCGTCAAGACCGCTCTCGACCGCCACCTGGCGGCGGTCGAAGCCCGGTCGGGGGAGGACGACCCGGCCGTCTACGAGGCGTTCAACGAGCTGGCCGCGGCGGCCGAGGCGTACGACGAAGTGCTCTACGACCGGTACGACGAGGTCACGCCGTTCGAGATTCCGGGCACTGAGGACAGCCTGCCGCCCTACACAGGACCCGACGAGCCGAACGCGCTCAGCGTGCTGATCCGCCGGGACTACGCCGTGGCCGAACCCCAGCGGCTGCTCGCGCAGGCACAGCGGGTCGCCGACCTGGAGGCGGAGACCGCGGCGGACAGGGCGTCCGCCGCGGGCGTGGTCGGCGGCAGTGTGCACGCCGCCCTCGGCGTGCTGTTCGGCGAGTTCGAGCCCGACGAGATCGCTTCCCGGTACAAGGAGTTCGGCCTCGAGGAGGGCGACTCCACGCTCTGGGTCACCGCGGAGGACACCCCGGCCGACCCGGGGGAGTGGCTGGACGCCCCCTTCGACCAGGCCGCCCCGCAGCGGATCGTCTGCCGCTTCGACGTCAGTACGGTCTTCGACGAGGAACCGGAGGACGAGGACCGTCGACCCGGCCGCCGCGACCTGGGTGACGACGACCTGGAGCCGCTCGACGTGGAGCGCTGACCCACGACCTATCCCGCCGCTGGGACCTGTGCGGACAGCAGGGTCCGCAGGCGGGTGTGGCGCTCCTTCGCCGGTACCTCCGCGACGGCCCGGGCCAGGGCCTGCTCCACCCCGTGCACCACGGACAGATGGCGCTCCGCCCGCCCGAAGGCCGTGTACACCCACGCTCTGGTGAGCGCCCGCACCTCGTCTCCGGGAAGGACGACGACCGCGGCGGGCCAGCGCTGGCCCACGGCCTGGTGCGCGGTGAGAGCCCAGCCGTGCCGCACGGTCTGCTCCACCCGTTCTTTGGGTACGACCACGGGCGTGCCCGCGCAGTCCAGGTGGAGCCCCTCGGCATCCGCGCGGATCACGCGGCCCGGGGCCGTACGACCCGGGGCCGGGGTATGAACGATCCGGTCACCGGGGTCGAAACCGCCGAAGCGGCCGGGGCCGGGGTTGAGGCGTTCCTTCAACGCGGCGTTGAGCACCCGGGTGCCGGCGGCGCCGCCGTGGCCCGGGGTGATCACCTGGGTGTGCTCGGCGGGGATGCCGATGGCCCTGGGGACCGAGTCCGCGACCAGCTGCACTGTGCGGTGTACGGCCTCGCCCGCGTCGCGTACGGGGACGATGACGACCTCCTTGCCGGGCGCGGCCACTTGGTTCAGCTCGCCGATCCCGATGCCCGAGACCAGCTCGCCGAGCGGGCCTGGATCGGGGGTGCGGGAGACGATGTGCGGGCAGGCTTGCGCGGCCAGCAGGTCCGCGAAGACCCGGCCCGCACCGGCCGACCACAGGACGCCCGGGTCGCCGCTGAGGAGCAGCCGGGCGCCCTCCGGCAGCGACTCCACGAGCATCGCCGCGGTCTCCACGTCCAACTGGGGTGCGTCCAGGAGTACCAGGAGGTCGACCGCCCACGCCCCTTCCGCGTCCCGCCCTGGGCCCTCGGCACCGGACAGCAGCCCGGCCACGGTCGTCACGAACGGGCCGCCCTCGGGGCCGCCCTCCGGGCCATCCGCGGCGAGTAGCCGGGCGAAGCGGTCCCGCCCGTCCGCGCTGTGCGTGGCGGCACACACCCGCAGACCGAGGCGCTGCGCCGCGTCGACCAGTGCGGCGGGTTCGGCCCTGGCCGCCTCACCGCCGGTGTGCAGCACCAGGCCGTGCCCCGCGACGGCCCGCAGCAGCTTGGCCGCCGCGCCTCCGCCCGCCGCGGCCTCCCAGCGCGCCTGCTCGGAATCGTCCTCCTTGGCGAGGGAGTTGACGATCCTGGCCAGCCCGTCGGCGAGGCTCTCCTCGGCGAGCGCGCAGCGCTCCAGACCGACGCGTACGCGTACCGGACGCTCTTCGTCGGGGTCGGCGGGCGCACCGGCGCCCTCCTCCTCCAAGGCGTCCTGGAAGAGGAGCACATCCCCCTCGGCGATCGCGCTCTGCACGGCGGCGTCCGGGTCGGGGACTCCGCGCTGTCCGAGCGCGGCCGCCAGCGCGGCGGCGTCGAGCACAGTGTGGCCCGCCAGCGCGGCCTGTTCGAGCAGCCACACGGCGACGGCCCTGCCCCGGCGTTCGTCGTCCGGGCCGCAGGCGTCGCCCAGCAGGGCCCGTGCGAAGACGTCGGCCTGCTCGGGGCGGACCCCCGGGGCGCGCAGCAGCAGCCAGGGGTCGTTCCGCAGCTGGCCCTCCGCGCCGACACCGAGCACGGCGGCGGCCGGTCCGGCGAACGCCTCGGGCGCGCCACCCTCGGCGAGGACGGCCGCCACCGCGGCGACCGTCTCCGACGCGGGCCCCGCGCCACCTACCGGCTGCTCTGGCGCGGCCCGCCGCACCGGCTCCGCCACGGCCTGCGAAGGCGCGGGCGCGGGCTCCCGGAAGGCGGCGGCCACCGGCTTCGCCCCACTCTCCACCGCCCGAACAGCCGCCAGCAGATCAGCGGCCTGCCCGCTCAGCTTGGTGCCGCTCTCGACGGGCGCCTCCCGCTCGGCCTTACGCCGCTCGATCCGCTCCCGCAACGCCCGCTGAGCAGCCAACTCCGCCTCAGCCTCAGAAACCCCACCCTCACCAGCCTCCCCGGAGCCCGCACCCGCGCCTACGGCGTCCGTCTCGGCCTCCCCGCCCCCCGCACCGGCGCCCGCGCCTGCGGCGTCCATCTCGGCCTCCCCGCCCCCCGCACCGGCGCCCGCGCCTACGGCGTCCGCCTCGGCCTCCCCGCCACCCGCACTTGCGTCCCCGGTGTCCAGTTCTGCCTCTCCAGCGTGCACACCTGCATCCGCCCTCGCGTCTGCGTCGGCCTCCCCGCCACCCGCACCGGTACCGGCACCTGTGTCCCCGGTGTCCACGTCTGCCTCTCCAGCGCCCGCACCCGCCCCCGCCCCCTCGTCCGCTTCCCCGGCGCCCACGCCTACGGCGTCCGCCTCAACCTCCCTGGCACCCGCCCTGACGCCAGCTTCTGCCACGCCCGATTCCGCGCTCTTGCTCGAGTTCGCGCCCGCGTCCGCGTCCGCGCTCGCGACCGGTCCCCCCGCCTCAGCGCCCGGGTGATCGCCCCCCATGTCCTGCCCCACCGGGCTGTCGCCCGACGCCGCCGGGGCCCCGGCCCGAGCGTCGGCCGACGGAAGCGAAGGCGAAGGCGAAGGCGCGGGGGCGGCCTCGGTGCCCAGGGTGGCGGGTGGCGAGGGGGTAGCCCCGGGTGCCGTGGGCGTGCCCGGCCCGGTCTTCTCCGCGGCGGCGGACTCCGTACTCACAGCGTGCTCCAGTCCTGGTCGGGATAGCGGTGCACGGGCGCCGACACATCGTCGAGCGCCTGGCAGATCTCGTCAGGAAGACTAAGGGTCTCCACTGACAACGCCGCCGTGAGCTGCAGCGCGTTGCGCGCGCCGATGATCGGCGCGGCGACGCCAGGCCGGTCCCTGACCCACGCCAGCGCGACCTGCAACGGGGTCGTGGCCAGCCCGTCCGCCGCGGTGGTGACCGCGTCCACGATCCGGCTCGCCGCCTCGTCGAGGTAGGGCGCGACGAACGGCGCGAGATGCTCGGACGCGCCCCGCGAGTCCGGAGGCGTGCCGTGCCGGTACTTACCCGTCAGCACCCCGCGCCCGAGCGGCGAGGACGGCAGCAGTCCGATGCCCAGATCGAGCGCCGCGGGCAGCACCTCGCGCTCCACGCCGCGCTGCAGCAGCGAGTACTCCAGCTGCGCACTGGCCAGCCGGGTGCGTAGGCCCGGCGCGGCCAGCTGCCAGGTCGCGGCCTTGGCCAGCTGCCAGCCGCAGAGGTTGGACACGCCCGCGTAGCGAGCCCGCCCACTACTGACCGCCAGGTCGAGCGCCTGGAGCGTCTCCTCCAGCGGGGTGTACAGATCGAACGCGTGCAGCTGCCACAGATCGACGTGGTCGGTACCCAGCCGCTGCAGCGACGCGTCCAGCGCCGCGAGCAGATGCCCGCGCGAGCCGTCGAAGCGCCGGTCAGGGTCCGGCACGCTGCCCGCCTTGGTCGCGATCACCAGGTCACGGCGCGGAACGAGGCCCTCGATCAGCTGTCCGAGTACGTACTCCGCCTGCCCGTCGCCGTAGACATCGGCCGTGTCGACGAGCGTGCCCCCCGCGTCCCAGAACACCTTCAACAGATCCGCGGCGTCGTGCTCGTCCGTGTCCCGTCCCCAGGTGAGCGTGCCAAGCCCGATCCGGGACACACGCAGGCCGGTCCGGCCCAGCTGCCTCTGCTCCATGGGCGCTGAGGTTACTGGCCGGAGTTCACCCCGTGGCAGGCCTGTGGATAACCGACCCCTGACGGATCACGCGCCGGCGCGCTAGAGTCCCAACAACAGTGACATTACTGATGAGTAGATGAGTAAGGGGATCGGCCCATGCGACTCGGGATCAACCTCGGCTACTGGGGCGCCGGGATGGACGCGGACAATCTCGCCGTCGCCAGGGAGGCCGACAAGCTCGGATACGCGGTCTGCTGGGCCGCCGAGGCGTACGGCTCGGACGCACCCACGGTGCTGTCCTGGGTCGCCGCGCAGACAGAACGCATCGACGTCGGCTCCGCGATCCTACAGATCCCGGCCCGGCAGCCCGCGATGACCGCGATGACCGCGGCCACCCTCGACTCACTCTCCGGCGGCCGCTTCCGTCTCGGCCTCGGCGTCTCCGGACCGCAGGTCTCCGAGGGCTGGTACGGCGTCAAGTTCGACAAGCCGCTGCGCCGCACCCGCGAGTACGTCGAGATCGTCCGCAAGGCGATGGCCCGTGAGCGCCTGTCCTACGAGGGCGAGCACTGGACCCTGCCGCTGCCCGGCGGCCCCGGCAAGCCGATCAAGCTCACTGTCCACCCGGCCCGCGAGCACATCCCCGTCTACATCGCCGCGATCGGCCCGAAGAACCTTGAGCAGACCGGCGAGATCGCCGAGGGTGCCCTGCTGATCTTCCCGTCCGCCGAGCACCTCCAGGACACCGCGATCAAGCACCTCAAGGCGGGCCGCGAGAAGGCCGGGCTCACCATGGAGGGCTTCGACGTCTGCCCGACGGTGCCCCTCGCACTCGGCGCCGACAGCGACGTCCCGGCCCTGGCCGACACGTTCCGTCCGTACACCGCGCTCTACGTCGGAGGCATGGGCAGCCGCAAGCAGAACTTCTACAACCAGCTTGCCCAGCGCATGGGTTACGAGAAGGAAGCCGCCGAGATCCAGGACAAGTACCTGGACCGCGACAAGAAGGGCGCGGCCGCGGCCGTACCACAGAAGCTGATCGAACAGACCACCCTGCTGGGCTCCGTGGAGCGGATTGCCGACGGGATGCGGGCCTACGCCGCGGCCGGTGTCACCACCCTCACCCTGGCCCCGGCCGGGTTCACGCTGGAGGAGCGGATCGCCTCGCTGCGCGCGGGCACCGAGGCCCTGGAGCGTGCCGGACTGGCGTAATCCGCCGCCCTCAGGCGCCAGAGGGCGAGGGCGAGAGAGAGCCAAGTAGAGGTTTCTGCGGCCGTGGTGGGGGCTCGGGGGTCTTCCCCGCCACGGCCGTCACCCATACAACGCCGCACGCACGGGTCGGTTACGGGACCCGCCGCGCGCATATGGCCCGACCGTCACTTCGTAAACCTCAGATCCTCCTTTTGGCGGAGTTGTCTGGTGTGCTGTTGCCCGGCGCCCCGCAGCGGACTTCACTTGGGTCCGGTCCCTGCGTAGGAGGTGGCGGTCATGCTCTCGGCCAGAAGTCTGTTCCAGGAGATCATCGACAACGACGCGTCGTTTCAGCTGTTCTGTTCCATCGCTGCCAGCGGCGAGACCCAAGGCGGCTGGGAGAACGGGCGGATCGCGGCACTGATCCCCGACAGCCAGCGCGAACTCGCGCCGAAGATCGCACGGCACGGCGCCGACGAGGACAAACACGGCCGGATCTTCAACGCCCTGATGAAGAGGCGCGGACTCACCCCCGTCAACGTCCCCGAGGACACCGACTACACACTCCTGCTCGAGAAACGGGGCGTCGGACTCGCCCACGAACAGCTGCGCCGAGACGAGCGACTGAGCGAAGCCGACATCGTCACCTACCTGGCACACAGTCGCGTCACCGAGCAGCGCGCCGCCGAACAGATGGTGATGCTCCGCACGTACTTCGCCGACCACCCCGTCATCGGCAAGGCCGTGACCATGATCTCGAACGACGAGGACAACCACCTCGCCTACTGCCACGAGGAACTGCTCAGGCTCGCCCGGGAGGGCCACGCCCGCCTCATCCAGCGCACCCTGCACGACTGCGCCCTCGCTGAGATCCGCGTCTACCGAGACGTCAGCCTCGCCGTGATGGCCCGCATGGGCCGCATCCTGAACTGGCCAAAACCCAAGTCGGCCGCACTCGCCGTGGGCATCCACGCCATATACGCGTACGAGCGCCTCGGGGGCTGGCGGCGGATGGCGTCCCTGAAGATGCCCGCACGACGCAACGCGCTGAGCGGGCCACCGACCTCCGCCGCGGAGTTCGCCTAGACCCTCGTTCTGCGTCTCGGACCTGATCCGCCGGGCAGGCCCTAGGGTGGCAGTCATGCCCACGTTGATCCTCGTCCGGCACGGACGGTCGACCGCCAACACCGCGGGCCTGCTCGCGGGCCGGACGCCAGGCATCGGCCTGGACGAGCAGGGCAGCGCCCAGGCCGCCGCCCTGCCCCAGCGGCTCGCCGCCCTCCCGCTGGTCGCGGCTGTCAGCAGCCCGCTGCAGCGCTGCCAGGAGACCCTCGCGCCGCTGCTCGCCGCACGCCCCGGACTCGCACTGCACACCGAGGAACGCATCAACGAATGCGACTACGGCGACTGGTCCGGCCGCAAACTCGCCGAACTCATGGACGAACCACTGATGCAGGTCGTCCAACAACACCCCTCGGCGGCCGCCTTCCCCGGCGGCGAGTCGATGCCCGCCATGCGTACCCGCGCGGCCGAGGCGGTACATGACTGGAACGCGCGCGTAGTGCGCGATCACGGCCCCGACGCGGTGTATCTGATGTGCGCACACGGCGACGTGATCAAGTCCCTGGTCGCCGACGCCATCGGGCTCCACCTGGACCTCTTCCAGCGGATCTCGGTCGAGCCCTCCTCGATCACCGCGATCCGCTACACCCCGCTGCGCCCCTTCCTCCTACGACTCAGCGACACCGGTGACTTCGCCTCACTGGTCCCGCGCGCGAGCGACCCGGGGGGCGACACGTCGGACGCGACCGTGGGTGGCGGTGCGGGAGCACCGTGATCGCCACCCGCAGTAGGGTGAACTCGTCGCACCAGTCCAAGTGTCGTACCAGTCTAAGTAAGGGAGAGGCCAGGACGTGTCCCGTCAGGTGTTCCTCTATGACCCACCGGAACGCTTCGTGGCCGGAACGGTCGGGCTCCCTGGGCGCCGTACGTTCTTCCTCCAGGCTTCGGCCGGAGGCAGGGTCACCAGCGTCGCCCTGGAGAAGACCCAGGTCGCCGCGCTCGCCGAGCGCATGGACGAACTGCTCGACGAGGTCGTTCGGCGCAGCGGAGGCAGCGCCCCGGTGCCCGCCGTAGGACCCGCCGAGATCACGGACAGCGCGCCGCTCGACGCTCCGGTCGAGGAGGAGTTCCGGGTCGGCACCATGGCACTGGCCTGGGACGGCGACGACCAGTGCATGATCGTCGAAGCCCAGGCTCTGGTCGAGCTGGACGCGGACGATGAGGAGGGCCTCGCCGAGGCCGAGGAGCGACTGCTCCAGGACGACGAGAACGGCCCCCCGATGCTCCGCGTACGGCTCTCCGGAAGCCAGGCCAGGGCCTTCGTCAAACGCGCGCTGGACGTCGTGAACGCCGGGCGCCCGCCCTGTCCGCTGTGCAGCCTGCCGCTCGACCCGGAAGGACACGTATGCCCGCGCCAGAACGGATACCGTCGCGGAGCGTGACCACGACCAGCGTCGAGTTGCTCGCCCACGGGGAACTCTCGGTGCGCGGCCGCATCCGCGAGGCCTCCAACGCGGTGCTGTTCTGCTCGGTCGCGTACGAGGGCGAGAGCGCCACCTGCGTCTACAAGCCGGTCGCGGGGGAACGGCCGCTGTGGGACTTCCCCGACGGCACCCTCGCCCAGCGTGAGGTCGCCGCGTACGAGGTCGACGCGGCCATGGGCTGGGGCCTCGTACCGCCGACCGTGCTGCGCGAGGAGGGGCCCTACGGCGCGGGCATGTGCCAGCTGTGGATCGAGGCCGCCCCCGACGGCACGGCACCGGAACTCCTCGCCCTGGTGGACCGCCAGGAACCGGCCGACGGCTGGAAGGCGATCGGCTTCGCCGAGGTCGACGAAGGCCGCACCGCCCTGCTGGTGCACGCGGACGACCCCAGACTGCGGCGGCTCGCCGTCCTGGACGCGGTGATCAACAACGCCGACCGCAAGGGCGGCCACCTGCTGCCGACCGCCGACGGACGGCTGTACGGCATCGACCACGGCGTCACCTTCAACACCGAGGACAAGCTGCGCACGCTGCTGTGGGGCTGGGCGGGGGAGCCGCTCACCGACGAGGCCGTCGAGGTACTCGACCGGCTCGCCACCGACCTGGACAGCGGCCCACTCGCCGCGCGGCTCCCCGACCTGATCACCCAGGCCGAGCTGACAGCGCTGCGCGCCCGGGTGGCGGGCCTGCGCACCAGCGGACGCCACCCGGCACCTTCGGGTGACTGGCCCGCGATTCCCTGGCCGCCGGTGTAGGACGAGACGGTCAGGGCGCTGCCAGACGGTGGGGACGCTTGCGGAAGCGCGTTGAAGCACGCCGAAGCCAGCCGCGCAAGAGTGCTGAATCAGTCAACGTCACCCGTCCGGTTCGTATCCGGAACATCCGTCCGGTTAGGCTCGACCCATGCATGCCTGGCCAGCTTCCGAGGTCCCCGCCCTGCCCGGCACGGGCCGCGACCTCACGATCCACGACACCGCGACCGGTGAGCTCGTCACGCTTGAGCCCGGTCCCGTCGCCCGCCTCTACGTCTGCGGGATCACCCCGTACGACGCCACCCACATGGGTCATGCGGCGACCTACAACGCGTTCGACCTCGTGCAGCGCGTGTGGCTCGACAACAAGCGGCAGGTTCACTACGTGCAGAACGTGACGGACGTGGACGATCCGCTGCTGGAGCGCGCCGAGCGCGACGGGGAGGACTGGACCGTGCTCGCGGAGCGCGAGACGGCGCTCTTCCGCGAGGACATGACCGCCCTGCGGATGCTGCCTCCGCGGCAGTACATCGGCGCCGTCGAATCGATACCCAAGATCGTCCCCCTGGTCGAGCGCCTGCGGGACAACGGCGCCGCCTACGAACTCGAAGGCGACGTCTACTTCTCCGTGGAGTCGGACGCCCACTTCGGGGAGGTCTCGGGACTCGACGCCGAGGCCATGAGGCTGCTGTCCGCCGAGCGCGGCGGCGACCCGGACCGCCCCGGCAAGAAGAACCCGCTCGACCCGATGCTCTGGAGCGCCGCCCGCGCAGGCGAGCCCAGCTGGGACGGCGGCAGCCTGGGCCGCGGCCGCCCCGGCTGGCACATCGAGTGCGTCGCCATCGCCCTCGAGTACCTGGGCATGGGCTTCGACATCCAGGGCGGCGGGTCCGACCTGGCCTTCCCGCACCACGAGATGGGTGCCTCGCACGCCCAGGCACTGACCGGCGAACACCCCTTCGCACGGTCGTACGTACACGCCGGGATGGTCGCGCTGAACGGCGCGAAGATGTCCAAGTCCAAGGGCAACCTGGTCTTCGTCTCGACGGTCCGCCGCTCCGGCGTCGACCCGGCCGCCATCCGGCTGGCGCTGCTCGCGCACCACTACCGGGCCGACTGGGAGTGGACGGACCAGGTGCTCGTCGACGCCGCCGCGCGTCTGGACCGCTGGCGGGCCGCCGTCTCCCGGCCGGACGGTCCGTCCGCCGACGCGCTTGTGGAGGAGATCCGTACGGCTCTCGCCCACGACCTCGACTCGCCCGCCGCGCTCGCGGCCGTGGACCGCTGGGCCGGGCTCCAGGAATCGGCGGGCGGTACGGACGAGGGGGCGCCCGGCGTGGTCTCGCGCGCCGTCGACGCGCTGCTCGGTGTCGCCCTCTAGGGACGCCGGGGACGCACGTCATGTGGTGACCCAGTGACGCGAGGCGCCGGACGAGCGGGAGCTCGTCCGGCGCCTCTGTCGTAGGCGGCACCATCCGTGCTGCCCAACGCCCGCTACGACGTGGTGGCCGTCGACCAGGTCTGACGCCCTGCGGGCGTCAACTCTCGGAGCCGGACGGGCCGTCGTCCTCCTCGGGGTCCGTCGCATCCGGCGACGGTGAAGGCGGCGAACTCGGCGAACCCGGCGGTGGCGAACTCGGCGGTGGCGGTGGCGACTCCGGGAGCGGCGGCTTCGGTGGCCGGGTCCGCCCGCTGGGGTTCTCCCGCAGGTACGAGCTCCCCTCGCCGCCGTCCGTCGCATGCCCCGGAGCCTGCGTGGGCCCGCCGTCCCGACGCCGCAGATACCGCTCGAACTCCAGGGCGATCGCCTCGCCGGACGCCTCCGGCAGCTCCGCGGTGTCCCGCGCCTCCTCCAGCGACTGCACGTACTCGGCGACCTCGCTGTCCTCCGCGGCCAGCTGGTCAACACCCAGCTGCCAGGCCCGCGCGTCCTCGGCCAACTCGCCGAGCGGGACGCGCAGATCGAGCAGGTCCTCCAGCCGGTTCAGCAGCGCCAGCGTCGCCTTCGGGTTCGGCGGCTGCGACACATAGTGCGGCACCGCCGCCCACAGCGACACCGCGGGCACCCCCGCGTGCGTACAGGCCTCCTGCAGCACACCGACGATGCCCGTCGGGCCCTCGTACCGGGTCTCCTCCAGGTTCATCGTGCGGGCCAGGTCCGTGTCCGACGTGACACCGGTGACCGGCACCGGGCGCGTGTGCGGAGTGTCGCCCAGCAGCGCGCCGAGCACCACCACCAGCTCCACGCCGAGTTCATGCGCGAAGCCCAGCAGCTCGTTGCAGAACGACCGCCAGCGCATCGACGGTTCGATCCCGCGCACCAGCACCAGGTCCCGCGGTTTGTCCCCACCGATACGGACCACCGAGAGCCGGGTCGTCGGCCAGGTGAGCCTGCGCACCCCGCCATCCAGCCAGACCGTGGGGCGGTTCACCTGGAAGTCGTAGTAGTCCTCGGCGTCCAGCGCCGCGAACACCTCGCCCTTCCATTCCCTGTCCAGATGCGCGACCGCGGCGGAGGCGGCGTCACCAGCGTCGTTCCAGCCCTCGAACGCGGCCACCATGACCGGGTCGATCAGCTCGGGAACCCCCTCGAGCTCGATCACCCAGTGCCTCCTTCCGACGAGCCTTACGTACGTGCCAACCTTACGGCGTCAGCCGGGTGCCTCCGCAGCCCCCTATATCGGCCTCATGCGCGGGAGTGAACTTCCCCGGCCGGTGTGTAAAGCGCGCCCAGCCAAGCACGAGAGAGGCGACCGTACCTACCCGGCCGCCCCTCGTCGAGCCCTGCTTACCGCTTGGCGATAACTGCTTGGTGATTACCGCTTGGCGTCGAGCATCCCCTGCACCTTGGCGCGTACGTCCTCGGTGTCCAGACCGCGGATCGTCAGCGTCGTACGGCGACGCAGCACGTCGTCCGCCGTCTCCGCCCACTCCTGGTCCCGGGCGTAGGCGACCTGCGCCCAGATCTCCGGGGCGTCCGGGTGGACGCGCTCGGCGAGCGCCGCGTCCTCGTTGGCCAGCCGCGCGATGTCGAAGGCCAGCGAGCCGTAGTGCGTGGCCAGGTGGCGCGCGGTGTCCGCGGCCATCCGCGGCCCGGGAGCCGGTCCGTCGACCAGCAGCCGGTGCGCGACCGCGCGCGGGTTGGCGATACCCGGCAGCGGGAGCTTCTTCGGCAGCCGTGAGATCGGCTCCATGTCCTCGCCCAGCGGGTGCCCCGGAAGCTCGGCCAGCTTGGTCATGACCGTACGGCCGATGTGCCGGAACGTCGTCCACTTGCCGCCCGCGACCGACAGCATCCCGCCACGGCCCTCGGTGACGACCGTCTCGCGCTTGGCCTTCGAGGTGTCCCCGGGGCCACCGGGCAGGACCCGCAGACCCGCGAACGAGTACGTGATCAGATCGCGGGACAGCTGCTGGTCGCGGATCGAGAAGGCCGCCTCGTCCAGGATCTGCGCGGTGTCCTGCTCGGTGACCGCGACATCGGCCGGGTCGCCCTCGAACTCCTCGTCCGTGGTACCGAGCAGCAGCATGTCCTCCCAGGGGAGGGCGAAGGTGATGCGGTACTTGTCTATCGGCGTCGCCAGCGCGGCCTTCCACGGCGAGGTGCGCTTGAGCACCAGGTGCGCGCCCTTGGACAGGCGGATGGACGGAGCCGAGTTCGGGTCCTCCATCTTCCGCAGGTGGTCCACCCACGGGCCGGTCGCGTTCAGCACCAGGCGGGCGGTGACCCCGAACTCACTGCCGTCGGTACGGTCCTTGAGGTCGGCGCCGGTGACCCGGCCCTGGGTGAAGCGCAGGCCGGTGACCTCGGCGTGGTTGAGCACGGTGGCGCCCGACTCGACGGCGGCGCGGACCGTCATCAGGGCCATCCGGGAGTCGTTCATCTGGTCGTCGCCGTACACGGCCACGGCCTTCAGGTTGTCCGTCCGCAGCTCCGGCACGTCCTGCGCGGCCTTGGACGGGCTGAGCAGATGGCCGACGCCGTCACCGAACGCGGACAGCGCCGAGTAGGCGAAGACGCCCGCGCCGAGCTTGGCGGCGCCGTGCGGGCCGCCCTTGTAGACCGGCAGGTAGAAGGTGAGCGGGTTGGCGAGGTGCGGTGCCACCTGGCGGGACACCGCACGCCGCTCGAAGTGGTTCTCCGCCACCAGCTTCACCGCGCCGGTCTGCAGGTAGCGCAGACCGCCGTGGAGCAGCTTGGAGGAGGCGGAGGAGGTGGCGCCGGCGAAGTCACCGGCGTCCACCAGGGCCACCCGCAGACCGGACTGGGCAGCATGCCAGGCAGTGGAGATGCCCAGGATTCCGCCACCGATCACCAGGAGGTCGTACGTAGCCTTGTTCAGCTGCTCCCGGGTTTCGGCGCGGCTCGGGTGGGAGCCGCCGGCCGGATGCAGCCCGAGAGCCGGGAGGGCCGAGCCGCTCTGCAGGGTGGTCGTCATGGGTTTTTACTCCTCGTCCTCGATCCAGCCCATGGTCCGCTCGACGGCCTTGAGCCAGCTCTTGTACTCGCGGTCCCGCTGGTCCGCTTCCATGCGGGGGGTCCACTCGGCGGCCCGGCGCCAGTTGGCACGCAGGGCGTCGGTGTCCGGCCAGAAGCCGACGGCGAGACCGGCGGCGTAGGCGGCGCCGAGGCAGGTCGTCTCGGCGACCATCGGGCGCACCACCGGCGCGTCCGTGAAGTCCGAGATGGTCTGCATCAGCAGGTTGTTGGAGGTCATACCGCCGTCGACCTTGAGGGCCGCGAGCTCGACGCCGGAGTCCTTCGTCATGGCGTCGGTGATCTCACGGGTCTGCCAGGCGGTGGCCTCGAGCACGGCGCGCGCGATGTGCGCCTTGGTGACGTACCGGGTGAGTCCGGCGATCACACCGCGGGCGTCGGAGCGCCAGTACGGGGCGAACAGGCCGGAGAAGGCCGGTACGAAGTAGGCGCCGCCGTTGTCCTCGACCGTGGAGGCGAGGGTCTCGATCTCGGCGGCGGAGTTGATCAGGCCCATCTGGTCGCGCATCCACTGCACCAGGGAGCCGGTGACGGCGATCGAACCCTCGAGGGCGTAGACCGGCTTCTGGTCGCCGATCTGGTAGCCGACGGTGGTCAGCAGGCCGTTGTACGAGTTGACGGGCGTGTGACCGGTGTTCATCAGCATGAACGTGCCGGTGCCGTACGTCGACTTCGCCTCACCCTGGGCGAAGCAGGTCTGGCCGAACAGGGCCGCCTGCTGGTCACCGAGCGCGGAGGCGACCGGGATGCCGTCGAGCACCCCGCCCTTGGCGGTGCCGTACACCTCGGCGGAGGACTTGATCTCGGGCAGAACCGCGGCCGGGATCTCGAGGGAGGCGAGGATGCGCTCGTCCCACGCCATCTCGTTCAGGTTCATCAGCAGGGTGCGCGAGGCGTTGGTGACGTCCGTGACGTGCACACCGCCGTCCGCGCCACCGGTGAGGTTCCAGATGACCCAGGAGTCCATCGTGCCGAAGAGGATGTCGCCGCGCTCGGCGCGCTCCCGCAGGCCCTCGACGTTGTCGAGCAGCCAGCGGACCTTCGGGCCCGAGAAGTACGACGCCAGGGGGAGGCCCGTCTCGCGGCGGAAGCGGTCCTGGCCGACGTTGCGGCCGAGCTCCTTGCAGAGCGCGTCGGTGCGGGTGTCCTGCCAGACGATGGCGTTGTAGACGGGCTCGCCGGTGTTCTTGTCCCACATCAGCGTGGTCTCACGCTGGTTGGTGATGCCGATCGCCTTGACGTCGGCGGAGGTGATGCCCGCCTTGGAGATGGCGCCGGCGACCACGCTCTGGACGTTGGTCCAGATCTCGGTGGCGTCGTGCTCGACCCAGCCCGGCTTGGGGAAGATCTGCTCGTGCTCGCGCTGGTCGACGGAGACGATCCGGCCGTCACGGTCGAAGACGATGCAGCGGCTGGACGTGGTGCCCTGGTCGATCGCGGCGATGAAGGGGCCAGCGGTGTGTGCGTCGGTCACGTTCTTGCTCCTGGAAGTCTGTGTGCGGGGGGCTGCGGTGGCTTACGCGAAGGCGATGCTGTAGATACCGGCGGCGACAGCGCCACCGATGAGGGGGCCGACGACCGGGACCCAGGAGTAGGACCAGTCGGAGCCTCCCTTGTTCGGCAGCGGCAGCAGGCTGTGCACGATGCGCGGACCGAGGTCACGGGCCGGGTTGATCGCGTATCCGGTCGGGCCACCCAGCGACAGACCGATGCTGACGACGACGAACGCCGTGATCAGCGCGCCGAGCGGGCCGAGACCGTTGCCCTCATCGTTAAGCCCCTGGGTGAGGATCGCGAGGACCAACACCACGGTGCCGATGATTTCCGTGGCCAGGTTGTAGACCGGGTTACGCACCTCGGGGCCGGTGGAGAAGATCCCGAGCACCGGGCCTGGCTCCGTGGTGGACCGGGCCACCGCCGTGTCCTGGGCGCCGGGGCCGCCCACGATCTCCTTGTCGGTCAGGTGTGCGAGGAACTGCCCGTAGTAGGCGATCCAGACCAGCACCGCACCTATCATGGCGCCGAACAGCTGGCCTATGACGTAGACCGGGACGTCATCCCAGCCGCCGTTCTCGATGGCCAGGGCCACCGTGACCGCGGGGTTGAGGTGAGCGCCGGAGAGGTGGGCCGTCATGTAGACGGCCGTCATGACCGCGAAGCCCCACCCGAAGGCGATGGCGACCCAGCCGGCGTTCTGCGCCTTCGAGCGCTTGAGGGTGACAGCGGCACAGACACCGCCGCCGAGGAGGATGAGCACGGCGGTACCGATGGTCTCGCCAATGAAGATGTCGGAGCTGGACACCGGCGACTCCTTTGTCCTTCGTCCAGATGGAACACCGAGTAGGTCGTACCCCGGGTCCTTCCGGTGGTCCGAGCCCTCGGTGAGGGCGGAATGCTCGATCCACGTCTGCCATACCCTACCCCGTATTGCCGGTAGGTGTTCGACAATGTCGACCGATGAACGGCAGTTTTGCGCCACGGTTAACGCGACGTCAAGACTTCGGTGTGACTTCTGTGGCGAGAGTCCCGATCGTTATCCGAGGGACCCCTGCGAGTGCCGGGAGGGCCGGGGCCGCCGCGACGGCGGCGCCAGGGCAGGCGCCGCTAGCGTGCCCCGCTCAGAACCGGCCCGCGCCCAGATCCCGCGACACGGAACGCGCGCAGTCGCGCACCGCCGCCACCAGCTCAGACCGCAGCTCCCCGGCCACACAGACCCGCTCCACGGCCCCGGTGATACCGACCGCGCCCACAGGCATCCGCCGCCGGTCATGGATCGGCGCCGCGACCGAGGCGACCCCTTCCCATGTCTCCTCGACGTCCGCGGCCCAGCCGCGAGCACGGGTCAGGTCCAGCACCTCCTCGAAGGCGGCCAGGCCGCTGACCGTACGCGGGGTGAGGTTCGGCCGCTCGACCTCCACGACCTCGCTGTGCGCGACCGGGTCGTACGCCGAGAGCACCTTGCCCAGCGCCGTGGAATGCAACGGCTGCATCGCTCCCACCTCCAGCACCTGGCGGCTGTCGTCGGGCCGGAAGACGTGGTGCACGATCAGCACGCCGTGCTGGTGCAGCACCCCGAGATAGACGCTCTCCCCGCTTGAGCGCGCCAGATCGTCCGTCCACACCAGCGCGCGGGCGCGCAGCTCGTGTACGTCCAGATAGCTGTTGCCGAGCCGCAGCAGCTCGGCACCCAGCTGATAGCGTCCGGACGGCGGGTCCTGCTCCACGAAACCCTCGTGCTGAAGGGTGCGCAGAATCCCGTGCGCCGTACCCTTGGCGAGATCCAGGGACGAGGCGATATCGGAGAGGCCCAGGCGTCGCTCACCGCCCGCGAGCAGCCGCAGGATGGCCGCAGCCCGCTCGAGCGACTGGATGTTCTTCGCCATCGGGTCGGCGCCCCCTTTGCCCTTTGTTTACTGCCGCTTCCATTGTTCGGCAATGCTGAACACTATCGGTCGATGTCGACCTTGTCCTAATGGTGCGGCCATGCGGTGCGCACACATCTCTACACGAGAGACGCGCCGTGATCCCACCCGCTGACCACCAGGTCACCGGGCGGCACGCCGTCCCGCCCGGTGGACACCCTTCCCATCGGAGCCCCGGTCGTGGATACCCTGGCGGCGTGCACTCGCCTGCCGGTGGGTGCAAAGCCGACAGCCGTCGCATCCCAGGGAGTACATCCATGGCCACGCTGCCGACCCCCGCATCCTCCAGCCAGGCCCGCGCCGACGCCCTACGCGAGGCACTCGCCTCGCGCGTCGTGGTCGCGGACGGCGCAATGGGCACGATGCTCCAGGCACAGGACCCCACGCTCGACGACTTCCAGCAGCTTGAGGGCTGCAACGAGGTACTGAACATCACCCGGCCGGACATTGTGCGGTCGGTGCATGAGGAGTACTTCGCCGTCGGTGTGGACTGTGTGGAGACGAACACCTTCGGGGCGAACTTCGCGGCGCTGAGTGAGTACGACATCACGGAGCGGAACTTCGAGCTCTCCGAGTCGGGAGCGCGGATCGCGCGGGAGGTGGCGGACGAGTTCACCGCCTCGACGGGGCAGCAGCGGTGGGTGCTGGGCTCGATGGGCCCGGGCACCAAGCTGCCCACGCTGGGACACGCCCCGTACGCGGCCCTGCGCGACGCCTACCAGATCAACGCCGAGGGCATGATCGCCGGTGGCGCGGACGCGCTGCTCGTGGAGACCACGCAGGACCTGCTGCAGACCAAGGCCGCGATCCTGGGCGCCCGCCGCGCCCTGGACGCGACCGGGATGAGTCTGCCGGTGATCTGTTCGGTGACGGTGGAGACGACCGGGACGATGCTGCTCGGCTCGGAGATCGGGGCGGCGCTGACCGCGCTGGAGCCGCTGGGCATCGACATGATCGGGCTGAACTGCGCGACCGGCCCGGCGGAGATGAGCGAGCACCTGCGCTATCTCGCCCGGCACTCGAGGGTGCCGATCTCCTGCATGCCGAACGCGGGGCTGCCGGTGCTGGGCAAGAACGGCGCGCACTACCCGCTGACCGCCGCCGAGCTGGCCGACGCGCAGGAGACCTTCGTCGGGGAGTACGGGCTGTCGCTGGTGGGCGGCTGCTGCGGCACCACGCCGGAGCATCTGCGGCAGGTCGTGGAGCGGGTACGGGACCTGCGCCCGTCGGTGCGCGACCCGCGCCCGGAGCCCGGGGCCGCGTCGCTGTATCAGACGGTGCCGTTCCGCCAGGACACCGCGTACATGGCGATCGGTGAGCGGACGAACGCGAACGGGTCGAAGAAGTTCCGTGAGGCCATGCTGGAGGCCCGCTGGGACGACTGTGTGGAGATGGCCCGGGACCAGATCCGCGAGGGCGCCCACATGCTCGACCTGTGCGTCGACTACGTCGGCCGGGACGGCGTCGCGGACATGGCCGAGCTGGCCGGACGCTTCGCGACCGCCTCCACGCTGCCGATCGTGCTGGACTCCACCGAACTCGACGTGATCCAGGCCGGGCTGGAGAAGCTCGGCGGCCGGGCCGTCATCAACTCCGTCAACTACGAGGACGGCGACGGGCCCGAGTCGCGGTTCGCGAAGGTCACCGCGCTGGCCCAGGAGCACGGGGCCGCGCTGATCGCGCTGACCATCGACGAGGAGGGCCAGGCCCGCACCGTCGAGCACAAGGTCGCCATCGCCGAACGGCTGATCGACGACCTGACGCAGAACTGGGGCATCCATGAGGCGGACATTCTCATCGACTGCCTCACCTTCACCATCTGCACCGGCCAGGAGGAGTCCCGCAAGGACGGGATCGCCACCATCGAGGCGATCCGGGAACTCAAGCGCCGCCACCCGCAGGTGCAGACCACCCTGGGCCTGTCCAACATCTCCTTCGGCCTGAACCCGGCCGCCCGCGTCCTGCTGAACTCCGTCTTCCTGGACGAGTGCGTGAAGGCCGGTCTTGACTCGGCGATCGTGCACGCCTCCAAGATCCTGCCGATCGCCCGGTTCGACGACGAGCAGGTCACCACCGCGCTGGACCTGATCTACGACCGGCGCGCGGAGGGCTATGACCCGCTGCAGAAGCTGATGGCGCTGTTCGAGGGCGCCACGATGAAGTCGATGAAGGCGGGCAAGGCCGAGGAACTGGCCGCCCTGCCGCTGGACGAGCGCCTCAAGCGGCGCATCATCGACGGCGAGAAGAACGGCCTGCACCAGGACCTGGACGAGGCGCTCACCGAACGCCCGGCCCTGGACATCGTCAACGACACCCTCCTGGAAGGCATGAAGGTCGTCGGCGAGCTGTTCGGCTCCGGCCAGATGCAGCTCCCCTTCGTCCTCCAGTCCGCCGAGGTCATGAAGGGCGCGGTCGCCCACCTCGAACCGCACATGGAGAAGAGCGACGCCGAGGGCAAGGGCACCATCGTGCTGGCCACCGTGCGCGGTGACGTGCACGACATCGGCAAGAACCTGGTCGACATCATCTTGTCCAACAACGGCTACAACGTGGTCAACCTGGGCATCAAGCAGCCCGTCGCGGCGATCCTGGACGCCGCCGCCGAACACAAGGCCGATGTGATCGGCATGTCCGGACTGCTGGTCAAGTCCACCGTGATCATGAAGGAGAACCTCCAGGAGCTCAACCAGCGCCAGATGGCCGCCGACTACCCCGTCATCCTCGGCGGCGCCGCCCTCACCCGCGCCTACGTCGAACAAGACCTCCACGAGATCTACGAGGGCGAAGTCCGCTACGCCCGCGACGCGTTCGAGGGCCTGCGGCTGATGGACGCGCTGATCGCGGTCAAGCGCGGCGTTCCCGGCGCGACCCTGCCCGACCTCAAGCAGCGCCGGGTCAAGGCCACCGCCACCGCCGTAGCCGAGGAGCGCCCTCAGGAGGGCCCGGCCCGCTCCGATGTGGCCACCGACAACCCGGTCCCCACCCCGCCGTTCTTCGGCACCCGCGTCATCAAGGGCATCCAGCTCAAGGAGTACGCCTCCTGGCTCGACGAGGGCGCGCTGTTCAAGGGCCAATGGGGCCTGAAGCAGGCCCGCACCGGCGACGGCCCGACCTACGAGGAGCTCGTCGAGACCGAGGGACGTCCCCGGCTGCGCGGCTGGCTGGACAAGCTGCACACCGAGAACATGCTGGAAGCGGCCGTCGTGCACGGCTACTTCCCGTGCGTCTCCAAGGGCGACGACCTCATCATCCTCGACGAGAAGGGCGGCGAACGGACCCGCTTCACGTTCCCCCGCCAACGCCGTGGCCGCCACCTGTGCCTGGCCGACTTCTTCCGCCCCGAGGAATCCGGCGAGACCGATGTCGTAGGGCTCCAGGTCGTCACCGTAGGCTCGAAGATCGGAGAGTCCACCGCCGAACTCTTCGAAGCCAACGCCTACCGCGACTACCTCGAACTGCACGGCCTGTCCGTCCAGTTGGCCGAAGCCCTGGCCGAGTACTGGCACGCCCGCGTCCGCAGCGAACTCGGCTTCGCGGGGGAGGACCCCGCCGAGATGGAGGACATGTTCGCGCTCCGGTACCGCGGCGCGCGCTTCTCCCTCGGCTACGGCGCCTGCCCGGACCTCGAGGACCGCGCGAAGATCGCCGAGCTCCTCGAACCCGAGCGGATCGGCGTCCAGCTCTCCGAGGAGTTCCAGCTCCACCCCGAGCAGTCCACCGACGCCATCGTCATCCACCACCCGGAAGCCAAGTACTTCAACGCCCGCTGAGAACCTTGTCGCGAGGCGCCATCGAGCGACGCGTCGTACACTGGTAGGTCCAGTGCAGGCCGGTCGTCTTTCCCCAGGGAACTCCCCGCCGGGAAAGGTGGCCGGCCTTCTCGTCCCTCATGGAGGTGCGCGGATGACGAGTACGGTCCCCGCAGTCGGCACGCAGTCCCAGACTCGCAACTCTGTTCGAGCGGTGGAGACCTCGCTGACCGACGGCTCCGCCCTCCAGGCCGTGCTGCTCGACATGGACGGCACCCTCGTGGACACCGAGGGCTTCTGGTGGGACGCCGAGGTCGAGGCCTTCGCCCAACTGGGCCACACCCTGGACGCCTCCTGGCGGCACGTCGTCGTCGGCGGCCCGATGACCCGCAGCGCGGGCTTCCTGATCGAGGCCACCGGAGCCGACATCACCCTCACCGAACTGACGGTGCTGCTCAACGACACCTTCGAGCAGCGCATCAGCCACTCCCTGCCGCTGATGCCCGGCGCCTCCCGCCTGCTGACCCAGCTGGCCGCGCACAACGTCCCGGCCGCCCTGGTCTCCGCCTCCCATCGCCGCATCATCGACCGGGTACTGGAGTCGCTCGGCCCGCAGCACTTCGCCCTGAGCATCGCGGGCGACGAGGTGTCGCGTACGAAGCCCCACCCGGACCCGTATCTCCTCGCGGCGGCGGGCCTTGGCGCCAAGCCGGGCCGCTGCGCCGTCATCGAGGACACCGCGACCGGAGTCGCGTCCGCGGAGGCGGCCGGCTGCCGGGTGGTGGCGGTGCCGTCCGTCGCACCCATCCCACCAGCGGCGGGCCGTACGGTGGTCGACTCGCTGGAGGACGTTGACCTTCCCTTTCTGCGGAGCCTGATGGCAGGAATGAACTGATCCGCACACCGAGCGTGTTCCGGTGAATGCCGAGGGAAGCGAAGAGCGTCAGCCCGTGCCTTTTCCGTGATGCATCGGATGGCTGAATTCCGATGCACGGTACTTCAGTTGAATGCGTGACCTTTCTCACGTGGTCCGACGTCGACACGGCTCAGGCCGTGTGCTGAGGCTGCCCGAAATGCGTGACCTGGCGTGCCCTTGTGTCCCGATTGATAGTCAGGTGCACGAAACATTCCACTGTTCGGATATCGGTGCGTCGCGCGTCCGTGCCGCTGCGTGATTACCGTCCAACTCCGGGACCCTCCAGTTGCCCTGGCGCCGCGGACTAATCTCGTGGTCGAGAACATCGACGTAACTCCCGTGATCTGGCAACACACCCCAGTTGCCGGGAACACGGGAACCAACGCTGGAGAGCTTCGAGAATGAACCGAAGGACATGGGCGCTGTCGGCCGCCATCGGTCTGCTCGCCCCCGTGCTCGCTGCCTGCGGTGGATCAGGCAGTGGCGGGGGCGGCGGAGCGATCGTCGTCGGCACCACGGACCGGTTCTCCGCGAAGCAGGCTCCCGCACTCTTCGACCCGGCCTACGCCTACGACGCGGGCTCCTGGAACATCCTCCGCCAGACCGTCCAGAGCCTTCTGCACCTGCCACGCGGCGGCGGCGAGCCGGAACCCGAGGCGGCCGAGCAGTGCGGCTTCACCGACACCGGCAGCGAGCGCTACGAGTGCACCCTGCGCGAGGGGCTGAAGTTCTCCGACGGCAGCAGCCTCAGCGCCGAGCATGTGAAGTACTCGATCGACCGGGTACGGACCATCAAGGACGAGAACGGCCCGCTCAACCTCCTCGCCGGCATCGACACCATCGAGGTCCAGGGCGACCGCAAGGTCATCTTCCACCTCGAGGAGCCGGACGCCACCTTCCCGCAGAAACTCGCCACCCCGGCCGCGGGCATCGTCAACCCCAAGGCCTACGACGCGAAGAAGCTCCGCGAAGGCTTCAGCGTGGACGGCTCCGGACCGTACTCCCTCAAAGCCGAGGTCAAGGGCGACGAACTCGTCAAGGCCGTCTTCACCAAGAACCCCCACTACAAGGGGGCGTTGAAGACGAAGAGCGACAAGATCGAGCTGCGTTCCTTCGCCGACACCGACGCCATGGGCAAGGCGCTCAAGGACGGCGGCATCGACCTGATGACCCGCACCATGTCGCCCGAGCAGATCGAGCAACTGTCCAAGGAATCCGGCGGCGACATCGACCTCGTCGAGATGGCCGGCCTCGAAATCCGCTACCTCGCCTTCGACACCACTGCCCCGAGCGTGCGAAGCAAGGCCGTACGGCAGGCCATGGCCCAGGTCATCGACCGCGAGAAGCTCGTCTCCAAGGTCTACGGCACCACCGCGGAACCGCTCTACTCGCTCGTCCCCGCCACCGTCATCGGGCACACCAACGCGTTCCTCAACACGTACGGCAAGCCCAGCGTCGACGACGCCCGTGCCACGCTCGCCAAGGCCGATGTGCCAACCCCCGCCAAGCTCACCCTGCACTACACCACCGACCACTACGGGCCCGCCACCAAGGGCGAGTTCGAGATGCTGCGCGCGCAGCTCAACGACAGCGGCCTGTTCGACGTCACCATCAAGGGCACCGCGTGGGACACCTACCGCGCCGCCCAGCGAGACCGCGAACTCCCCGTGTTCGGCATGGGCTGGTTCCCCGACTTCCCCGACGCCGACAATTTCCTCGCACCCTTCCTGGACGAGGACAACTTCCTCCACTCGCCCTACGTGAACCAGGCCATCCGCAAGCAGCACATCCCCCAGTCGCGCCGTGAGGCGGACCGGATCACCGCGGCCGACAGCATCGAGAAGATCCAGGACATCGTGGCCCGGGACGTTCCCGTGCTGCCGCTGTGGCAGGGCAAGCAGTACGTCGCCGCGCGGGACAACGTCACGGGCGTGGAATGGGCCCTCAACTCGTCCTCCAACCTCCAACTGTGGGAACTCGGCCGTGGCGTAGGCAAGTAATGCCCGCTTCCCGGCCCTCCAGCACACACGTACGCACGTACCAGGCACGCAAGCACGCAAGAACGCAAGTACCAAGTACCAACGGAACAAGGAACAACGTGAAGAAGCACATCCAGTGGCCGGCCTCCCTGCTCGCTACGGGGCTCGCCGCCGGACTGCTCACCGGCTGCGGCAGTGAGCAGGGCGATTCCGCGGGCTCAGGCGACGCCGTGGTCGTCGGGATGTCCGACGAAGTCCAGTCCGTCGACCCGGCGGCGGGCTACGACCCAGGTTCGTGGCTGCTGTTCAACAACGTCTTCCAGTCGTTGCTGAGCTTCCCCAAGGGCGGCACCACACCCGAACCCGAGGCCGCCAAGCAGTGCGGATTCACCGACGCCCAGACCAAGGTCTTCGAATGCACCCTGCGTGACGGGCTGGAGTTCAGCAACGGCAACTCCCTCACCTCGAAGGACGTCAAGTACTCCTTCGACCGCACCCGGAACATCAACGACGACAACGGCCCGGCCGTCATGCTCACCTCCATCGACCGCATCGAGACACCCGACGCCAAGACCGTCGTCTTCAAGCTGAAGGTGCCCGACGCCACCTTCCCCAGCAAGATCGCCTCTGGCGCGGGCTCGATCGTGGACCACCGCAGCTACGACTTCGACAAGCTGCGCACCGACGGCCAGGCCGTCGGCTCCGGGCCGTACGCACTGGACTCCTTCGGCAAGAAGGAAGCGGTCTTCAAGGTCAACGGCAAGTACCAGGGCACCGCCCAGGCCAAGAACTCCGGGGTGACCCTGAAGTTCTACGCGGGCGACCAGAAGCAGCTCAAGAGCGAACTGCTGGACGGCAAGGTGCACGTCGCCTACCGCGGACTCGCCGCCGAGGACATCGCGGCCATCGAAGAGGGCACCAGCGGCAAAGAGTCGAATATCGACATCGTCGAGGGCTCCAGCGCCGAGGTCCAGCACCTGGTCTTCAACATGAACGACCCGGTCGCCGGAAAGCTCGGCGTCCGCAAGGCCATGGCCTACCTCATCGACCGCGAAGCCGTACTCGCCGAGGTCTACCGCGGCACCGCCGCGCCCCTGTACTCGATCGTCCCGGCCGGCATCACCGGCCACAACACGGCCTTCTTCGACACCTACGGCGGCCGCCCCCAGCGCGACAAGGCCGCCAAGGCACTCAGCGACGACGGCATCCACGACAAGGTCAAGCTCACCCTCTGGGCCACCCCGACCCGTTACGGCCCCGCCACCGTCGAGCAGTTCAAGGCCATCGCCAAGCAGCTCAACGACAGCGGCCTGTTCGACGCCGACGTGAAGTCCGCGCCGCTCGACGAGTACAACAAAGCCATCGAGGCAGGAAAGTACGGCGTCTACGTGAAGGGCTGGATTCCGGACTACCCGGACCCCGACAACTTCACCCAGCCGTTCTTCGGCGACGACAACGTCCTGCTGAACAACTACACCAACAAGTCGATCACCGACCGCATCATCCCGGCCACCTCCGCCCTCACCGAGCGCTCCGCCACCGAGAAGCAGTACGGCGAGCTGCAGGACACCGTGGCCAAGGAACTGCCCATCATCCCAATCTGGCAGGGCAAGCAGTACGCGGCCGTCGGCGAGAACGTCACCGGGCTCGAGTGGTGCCTCGACGCGTCCACCGTCTTCCGCTTCTGGGAGATCGCCAAGCACTGACCCCCGCACCCAGACGAGAGCGGGCCGCCCCCTGAGGAGGGGCGGCCCGCTCTCGTCCGTACCAGCGCAGTCCGAACCCGCGCTAACCCTGCGCGCCAGGGCGCACCAGACCACTCTCATACGCGTACACCGCGGCCTGCACCCGGTCACGCAGCCCCAGCTTCGTCAGCACATGACCCACATGCGTCTTGACCGTGGTCTCACTGACAAACAGATCCGCGGCGATCTCCGCGTTCGACAGCCCCCGCGCCACCAGCTTCAGCACCTCGACCTCCCGCTCGGTCAACGTGTGCAGCGTGTCCGGCACCGGCTCGTCCCCCGACGGCAGATGCCCCGCGTACTTGTCGAGCAGCCGACGCGTGATACTCGGTGCCAGCATCGCCTCACCCGACGCCACCACCCGGATCGCCTGCACCAGCTCATGAGCCGGAGCGTCCTTCAGCAGAAAACCACTCGCCCCGGCCTTCAACGCCTCGACCACATACTCATCCAGGTCGAACGTCGTCAGCACCAACACCTTCGCCGGACCATCCCGCCCCGGACCGGTGATCTGACGCGTCGCCTCGACCCCGTCCATCCGCGGCATACGGATATCCATCAACACCACATCGGGCTGCAACGCCCGGACCTGGTCGAGCGCCTGCAGCCCGTCCCCGGCCTCCCCGACGACCGCCAGATCCTGCTCGGCCTCCAGGATCATCCGAAAGCCCGTACGCAGCAGCGGCTGATCGTCGACCAGCAGGACGCGGATCGCCACAACACATCTCCCTTAGCTAGACCGGGCCCATTCTGCCCTGCCCCGCGCCCTCAGACCCCGGCGCCCTCAGAGCCTGACTTTGAACCCCCGCCTGCGCCCCGACGCCCGGCACGCACGCTCGCCGCACGGCGTCCCAGGACAGGTGGCTCCGCCACATGACCTGGGACGCCGCACGCCGATCGCACGCACCGACCGCCGCTGCGCCCGCGCTTCGCGCGAACGACGGGGGTTCAAAGTCAGGCTCTCACCAAAAGCGGATACGGCGGGGGAGTACCACCAAACTCCGGACACACCGCCTGATGATCACACCAGCCGCACAGCTTGCTCGGCCGCGGCCGCCAGTCACCCGTCTCCGTAGCCCGCCGAATCGCCTCCCACAGCGCGTGCAGCTTCCGCTCCACCCGCTCCAGATCCGCCACCACCGGGTCATACGTGATCACATCACCACTGCCCAGATACACCAGCTGCAGCCGCCGCGGCACCACACCCTTCAACCGCCACACCACCAGGGCATAGAACGTCATCTGGAACAACGCACCCTCGGAGTACTCCGGACGCGGCGCCTTACCCGTCTTGTAATCGACGATCCGCACCTCACCCGTCGGCGCCACATCCACCCGATCGATGATCCCCCGCAACCGCAGCCCCGACTCCAGCCGCGCCTCCACGAACAACTCACGCTCAGCCGGCTCCAACCGCGCCGGGTCCTCCAACGTGAACCACCGCTCCACCAGCGCCTCAGCCTGCTCCAGCCACCGCGCCAGCCGCTCACCCGCCGCCTGCTCATCAGCGTCCGCGAACAACTCCGACAGCTCCGGCTTCGCCTCCCGCAGCCGATCCCACTGCCCCGGCACCAGCGCCTTGGCCGCCGGCGCCGTACGCTCAGCGGCCGGCACGTCAAAAAGCCGCTCCAGCACCGCATGCACCAGCGTGCCCCGCGTCGCCGCCTCACTCGGCTTCTCCGGCAGCTTGTCGATCACCCGGAACCGATACAGCAACGGACACTGCATAAAGTCACTAGCCCGCGACGGAGAGAGCGACACCGGGCCCGCGGCGGCCACAGCGGCATCAGAGCTGACATCCATGGGCAAGACCCTACGACCCACCACTGACAGCAGCCGCATACCATCGACGTCAGACCCTCTCGCACTGCATGATCGTGGGACAACGTCACCGACAGCGAGAGACACTTACCCGAAGGGACTGAGGGGACACAGTGGACGACAGCGGCGGGAGCGGACGGCCGCAACCCGGCAAGGGCGAAGCGGACCCCGCCACCGACAACGACACGCCGCAGCTCCCGCAGAAACCAGCAGGCAAACCCGAGCGCCCCCGCGAACCCGGCGGCGGACTCCTCATGGGCCGCCCCTTCGGCGTGCCCGTATACGTCGCCCCCAGCTGGTTCCTCGTCGCCGCCCTCATCACCTGGGTCTTCGGCGGCCAGCTCGAACGCGTCCTCCCCGAACTCGGCAACGCCCGCTACCTCGTCTCCCTCTTCTTCGCCGTCGCCTTCTACGCCTCCGTCCTCGTCCACGAACTCGCCCACACCGTCGTCGCCCTGCACTACAAACTCCCCGTCCGCCGCATCCAGCTCCAGTTCTTCGGCGGCGTCTCCGAAATCGAGAAGGAATCCGAGACCCCCGGCCGCGAATTCCTCCTCGCCTTCGTCGGCCCCCTCCTCTCCCTCGCCCTCGGCGGAGCCTTCTACCTCGGCATGCAGACCGTCGAAGCAGGCACCGTCCCCGGAGTCCTCCTCGCCGGACTGATGATCTCCAACCTGATCGTCGCCGCCTTCAACCTCCTGCCCGGACTCCCACTCGACGGCGGCCGCATGCTCCGCGCCGTCATCTGGAAAGTCACCGGCAACCCCATGACCGGCACCGTAGCCGCCGCCTGGTTCGGCCGCGCCCTCGCCGTCACCGTCCTCATCGGACTCCCCCTCCTCACCCAGACCGGCGCCATCGGCGAACCCAAGAACGGCGTCGGCATGGACACCGTCATGGACGCCCTGCTCGCCGCGATCCTCGCCGCCATCATCTGGACCGGCGCCGGCAACAGCCTCCGCATGGCACGCCTCCGCGAACACCTCCCCACCCTGCGCGCCCGCACCCTCACCCGACGCGCCGTCCCCGTCGAATCCGACACCCCCCTCTCCGAGGCCCTCCGCCGCGCCAACGAATCCGGCGCCCGCGCCCTCGTCGTCGTCGACCCCCACGGCGACCCCCTCGCCGTCGTCCGCGAAGCCGCCATCGTCTCCGTACCCGAACACCGCCGCCCCTGGGTCGCCGTCAGCGGCCTCGCCCAGGACCTCACCGACGACATGAAACTCTCCGTCGAACTCTCCGGCGAAGAACTCCTCGACACCCTCCGCGCCCACCCCGCCACCGAATACCTCGTACTCGAGGACACCGGCGAGATCTACGGCGTACTCTCCACCGCCGACGTCGAGCGCGCCTTCGTCAAAGCCATGGCCAGGCCAAACTGACCCAGCCCCACCCCCCAGCCGCACCCCCAGGACCCCCACACCCGTGGTCAGCCGCCCCACGCCGGACCGGTACGCTGGTCACATGTCCGAACCGACCGGTGCCGCCCGCCGCCGCGGGCCCTTCAAGGTCGGGGACCAGGTGCAGCTCACCGACCCCAAGGGCCGCCACTACACGTTCACGCTCGAGGCCGGGAAGAACTTCCACACCCACAAGGGTTCCTTCCCCCACGACGAACTGATCGGCGCCCCCGAAGGCAGCGTGGTCCGCACCACGGGAAACGTCGCCTACCTCGCGCTGCGCCCCCTGCTCCCCGACTACGTCCTGTCCATGCCCCGCGGCGCCGCCGTGGTCTACCCCAAGGACGCGGGACAGATCCTGTCCTTCGCCGACATCTTCCCCGGCGCCCGCGTCGTCGAGGCAGGAGTCGGCTCCGGCTCACTCAGCAGCTTCCTCCTGCGAGCCATCGGCGACCAGGGCATGCTGCACAGCTACGAGCGCCGCCAGGACTTCGCCGACATCGCCCAGCAGAACGTCGAACGCTACTTCGGCGGCCCCCACCCCGCCTGGGAACTCACCGTCGGCGACCTCCAGGACAACCTCAGCGACACCGACGTCGACCGCGTCATCCTCGACATGCTCGCCCCCTGGGAGTGCCTGGACGCCGTCTCCAAGGCCCTCGTCCCCGGCGGCATCGTCTGCTGCTACGTCGCCACCACCACCCAGCTCGCCCGCACCGTTGAATCCATCCGCGAGATCGGCTGCTTCAACGAACCGACCGCCTGGGAATCGATGATCCGCAACTGGCACATCGAAGGCCTCGCCGTCCGCCCGGACCACCGGATGATCGGCCACACCGGCTTCCTGCTCACCGCCCGCCGCCTCGCCGACGGCGTCGAGCCCCCGATGCGCCGCCGCCGCCCCTCCAAGGGCGCCTACGGCGAGGACTACACAGGCCCCAACGCCGGAGGCGGAACCCCCACCGCCAGCTAGCCCCACCAGCCACAGCACAACCCTCAACGACAAGTCCCCGCCGCCGAGTTCCCCGCACCACCGGAGAACTCAGCGGCGGGGACTTTCCGTTGAGAGCCCGCCTCCGAACCAAACCCCAGAACCAGACCGCGGAACCAGACCGCGGAACCAGAGCTCAGAACCAGACCCCACCATTCCGCCCCACTGTGAGGTATGGCACGATGCTGGCCACCCCCACCGGCACAGCCCTCACAGGAGACACTCCTCGTGCAGCACCCCGCCGTCCCGGAACTCGCACACACCCGCACCCGCCCCATCCACTGGCTCACGACCGCCACAGCCCTCGCCGCCGTCGTCGCCCTCGCCACCCTCACCCAGCCCAGAAACGCCACCGCCGCAGCACCCAGCCCACCCCCACCCGCCGCAGCCGCCAGCGCACCCGACCCAGGCACCATCGACTACCCCATGCGATGCGGCACCACACCACCCCAAGTCCAGCACCAAGCCAGCACCGACCTCGACCACGACGGCCACCCGGAAACCATCGCCGTGGTCCGCTGCGCCGCAGGCTCCGGCACCCCACCCAGCGGCATCTACGTCATCACCGCACCCCCGTCCACGGCGCCCCGCATCGTCGCCACGCTCGTCGACCCCGCCGACCGGCTCAGCGTCAGCGACTTCGCCGTACAAGACGACACCGTCACCGCCACCCTGTACGGCTACTCCACCCCCGACGTACCCCGCTGCTGCCCCGACCAGCAAGAGAAAGCCAGCTGGCAGTGGAAAGACGGAACATTCCTTCGCTCACCGCAGGCAACCGCCCACAGCCTGTGACTACGGCGCGTCAGGCCCGTACACCTCGACCTGGTCCGACACCCGCCGCACATGAATACAGTCGCCCGGACACTCCTTCGCCGAATCCGCGACATCCCTGAGCAACGGCAGCGGCACGCGCGTGGTCGCCCCCACCTCCTGCAGCAGCTCGTCATCGGCGCTCTTCACATAGGCCAAGCCATCGATGTCGAGCTCGAAGACCTCTGGCGCGTACTGCGCACAGATGCCGTCGCCGGTACAGAGATCCTGGTCGATCCAGACCTCCAGAGCCTCGCCGCCATCGACGGTGGGCGCCTCGTGCTGCACGGTCATCTCTCCTGCCGTTTCCTCCGCCAGACCACCCGCCACAGGACAAGTCGGGCCAGCCCTGACGGGTGTTGAACGTTTCGACGATACAACCGCTCGCTTTCCGATGTTGTTCCGTGGGTATTCACCTGGCGTGAGGGAGTACGCAAGGGTGAAGATCGGACACACCCCGACCGTCTTTGTGGATCTAGGGGTTTCAATCCGTACCTGCCCAGGTAGGGTCAGGAAGCGTCCAGCTCCCCTTGGAGGAGGTGAGGACCGTGGCAGCCCACGACGACGACATGAACCGCGGCATCCGCCCGGGTCGAGGGTCCGATGACCCTGCCGGTCAGATTGCCTACCTAGAGCAGGAGATCGCCGTCCTGCGACGCAAGCTCGCCGACTCACCGCGCCACACGAGGATTCTCGAAGAGCGCATCGTCGAGCTGCAGACCAACCTGGCCGGAGTCTCCGCACAGAACGAACGACTCGCGAACACACTCCGTGAGGCCCGAGACCAGATCGTGGCCCTCAAGGAAGAAGTCGACCGGCTCGCCCAGCCGCCCGCCGGCTTCGGCGTCTTCCTGCACGCCAACGAGGACGACACCTGCGACATCTTCACCGGAGGCCGCAAACTCCGCGTGAACGTCAGCCCCAGCGTCGAGCTCGACGAGCTCCGACGCGGCCAGGAAGTCATGCTCAACGAAGCGCTCAACGTGGTCGAGGCCATGGAGTTCGAGAGCGCCGGAGACATCGTCACCCTCAAGGAAATCCTCGAGGACGGCGAACGAGCCCTGGTCATCGGACACACCGACGAAGAACGCGTCGTACGACTCGCCGAGCCCCTGCTGGACATCAACATCCGAGCCGGCGACGCCCTCCTACTCGAACCACGCTCCGGATACGTCTACGAAGTCATCCCCAAGAGCGAGGTCGAAGAGCTCGTACTCGAAGAGGTCCCCGACATCTCGTACGAGAAGATCGGCGGCCTCGGCGGACAGATCGAGATGATCCGGGACGCCGTCGAGCTCCCCTACCTCCACCCCGACCTCTTCAAGGAACACGAGCTCAGGCCCCCCAAGGGCGTACTGCTCTACGGCCCCCCCGGCTGCGGCAAGACACTCATCGCCAAAGCCGTCGCCAACTCCCTTGCCAAGAAGGTCGCCGAAGTCACCGGACAGCCCGCCGGAAAGAGCTACTTCCTCAACATCAAGGGCCCCGAACTCCTCAACAAGTACGTCGGCGAGACCGAGCGGCACATCCGCCTCGTCTTCCAGCGTGCCCGCGAGAAGGCCAGCGAAGGCACCCCCGTCATCGTCTTCTTCGACGAGATGGAATCCCTCTTCCGCACCCGCGGCAGCGGCGTCAGCTCAGACGTGGAAAACACCATCGTCCCGCAGCTCCTCGCCGAGATCGACGGAGTCGAAGGCCTCGAGAACGTCATCGTCATCGGCGCCTCCAACCGCGAGGACATGATCGACCCCGCGATCCTGCGCCCCGGACGCCTCGACGTAAAGATCAAAATCGAGCGCCCGGACGCCGAAGCGGCCAAGGACATCTTCACCAAGTACCTGAAGCCCACCCTGCCGCTCCACGGCGACGACCTGGCCGAACACACCGGCGACCGCCAGGCCACCGCCACCGCCATGATCCAGTCCGTCGTCGAGCACATGTACGCCGAATCCGAGGAGAACCGCTTCCTCGAGGTCACATACGCCAACGGCGACAAGGAAGTCCTCTACTTCAAGGACTTCAACTCCGGCGCCATGATCGAAAACATCGTCGGCCGCGCCAAGAAGATGGCCATCAAGGCCTTCCTCGAACACAACCAAAAGGGCCTCCGCGTCGCGCACCTCCTCCAGGCATGCGTCGACGAGTTCAAGGAGAACGAGGACCTGCCCAACACCACCAACCCCGACGACTGGGCCCGCATCTCCGGCAAGAAGGGCGAACGGATCGTCTACATCCGCACCCTCGTCACCGGAAAACAGGGCGCGGACACCGGACGCTCCATCGACACCGTGGCCAACACCGGCCAGTACCTGTAAAACCAAGGGCGGCTGCGGGTGCCCCACACGGGTACCCGCAGCCGACTGCATTCCAGGCCAAAACCATGCACCACCAATGACTGAAACGATCTCCCCACCAGCACAAAGGCGCTCTAGGCTCTTCGGTACCGCCGAGTCGCGCAGTGCGGGGACGGGCACCGCACACGCACCGGAGAACCAGCGGTACTTGAGCGCCGCACCCGAAGGGGAGCGCCGCCGGGCAAGGAGGGCCGCATGACCGTACGGCGAGTAATGGGCATCGAGACGGAGTACGGCATCTCCGTCCCCGGCCACCCCAACGCCAATGCCATGCTCACCTCATCCCAGATCGTCAACGCCTACGCAGCGGCGATGCACCGGGCGCGCCGCGCCCGCTGGGACTTCGAGGAAGAAAACCCGCTGCGCGACGCCCGAGGCTTCGACCTCGCCCGCGAGGCCGCCGACGCCAGCCAGCTCACCGACGAGGACATCGGCCTCGCCAACGTCATCCTCACCAACGGCGCACGCCTCTACGTCGACCACGCACACCCCGAATACAGCGCCCCCGAGGTCACCAACCCCTACGACGCCGTCCTCTGGGACAAAGCCGGCGAGCGCATCATGGCCGAAGCCGCCGAACGCGCCGCCCAGCTCCCCGGCGCCCAGCCCATCCACCTCTACAAAAACAACACCGACAACAAGGGCGCCTCCTACGGCACCCACGAGAACTACCTGATGAAGCGGGAAACCCCCTTCTCAGACATCGTCCGCCACCTCACCCCGTTCTTCGTCTCCCGCCAGGTCATCACCGGCGCCGGACGCGTCGGAATCGGCCAGGACGGCCACGAACACGGCTTCCAGCTCAGCCAGCGCGCCGACTACTTCGAAGTCGAGGTCGGCCTCGAGACCACCCTCAAACGCCCCATCATCAACACCCGCGACGAGCCACACGCCGACGCCGAGAAATACCGCCGCCTGCACGTCATCATCGGCGACGCCAACCTCTCCGAGATCTCCACCTACCTCAAGCTGGGCACCACCGCCCTCGTCCTCTCCATGATCGAGGACAGCTTCATCAACGTGGACCTCGCCGTCGACCAGCCCGTCCGCACCCTCCACCACGTCTCCCACGACCCCAGCCTCCAGCACCTGATCACGCTGCGTAGCGGACGGACACTCACCGCGGTACAACTCCAGATGGAGTACTTCGAGCTCGCCCGCAAGTACGTCGAAGAACGCTTCGGCTCCGACGCCGACGACCAGACCAAGGACATCCTGATCCGCTGGGAAGACGTGCTCGGCCGCCTGGAGACGGACCCGATGAGCCTGTCCGGCGAACTCGACTGGGTCGCCAAACGAGAGCTCATGGAGGGCTACCGCCGCCGCGACAACCTCGACTGGGACGCCGCCAGGCTCCACCTCGTCGACCTCCAGTACGCCGACGTACGCCCCGACAAGGGCCTCTACAACCGTCTGGCGGCCCGCGGCAAGATGAAACGCCTCCTGGACGAGCCCGGCGTCGAACGGGCCGAGACCAAGCCCCCAGAGGACACCCGTGCCTACTTCCGCGGCCGCTGCCTGGAGCAGTACGCCGACGACGTCGCCGCGGCCTCCTGGGACTCGGTCATCTTCGACCTCCCCGGCCGCGACTCCCTGCAGCGCGTGCCAACCCTGGAACCACTACGCGGAACGCGAAACCACGTAAAGGAGCTGCTGGACCGCTGCCGCACGGCGGAAGACCTGGTCCGCGTGCTCTCCGGAGGCTAAAGCGCGCCTGTGCGGGAATCATCGAGGTGGTCCTCGCACGTTGTAGTAAGCAAGTGCGGGGCCGATGTCGGACCGGGCTTGTAGGGTCTGATCTTGACCGATGCAATCGAGTCGTACTTACCGGAGCGGGGTGAGGGAAATGGCGACCAAGGACACCGGCGGTGGGCAGCAGAAGGCCACGCGTTCCACCGAGGAGGTCGAGGAGACCGCGCAGGACGCGCAGGCCTCGGAAGACCTCCAGGAGCGCCAGGAGAAGCTGTCGGACGACGTGGACTCCGTGCTTGACGAAATCGACGATGTACTGGAGGAGAACGCGGAGGACTTCGTGCGCTCCTTCGTTCAGAAAGGTGGCCAGTAGGCCACTTTCACCTTCGAATCGAAGGCGTCCGGTGGGTGAAGTGGTGGCCTCAGGGAACCTGAAGTGTTGTGCGCGGTGCGGTGAGGTGAAGCCGCGCACGTGCTTCGCAGCCAAGCGGTCGAACCTCGATGGCTTGCAGGGCTTCTGCCGTGACTGCGGGGCGCTGTCTGACCGGAAGCGCCAAGAGGCGATGGGGAGGGCGGCGTTCCCGCAAGGGCGGGTGCCTGCAGGGTGCAAGTGGTGCCTGGGCTGTGGGGAAGTCAAGCCGTACTCGGAGTGGCATCGAAACAGCTCGTCTTCTGACGGCCTGGCCACGCGCTGCAAGGCGTGCCGGGCCATAGCGGGTCGGGCGAGCCACCTGAAGCGTCAGTACGGCATCACGGAGGCTGAGCGTGACGAGATGATCGCGTCGCAGAGAGGGCTCTGCGTGATCTGCCTGAAAGCCCCGGCAGTACAGGTGGATCACTGCCACGAGACGGGTAAGGTCCGTGGCGTACTGTGCTTCAACTGTAATTCGGCCATTGGCAAGTTGGGGGACGACCCTGACGCGCTGAGACGGGCCATCGCATACCTGGGAGGAAACTCGTGGAAGCCAATCCTCGTAGCACCGGGCGTCTACCAGCTGCCTTCCTGACGCCTGGGTCGTCGTCCTTCGTAGACTTCCTGGCCGTGCATCAGCCGGACGTGCTGCCGGGCAGTCGCCAACTGCCGCCCGGGCAGGGCGCGGTACAGGCGCCGCATGGCACGACGATCGTGGCGGCGACGTTCCCCGGCGGTGTGGTGCTCGCCGGTGACCGGCGGGCGACCATGGGGAACATGATCGCGCAGCGGGACATCGAGAAGGTGTTCCCGGCGGATGAGTACTCGGCCGTCGGGATCGCGGGCACGGCTGGGCTCGCGGTGGAGATGGTGAAGCTCTTCCAGTTGGAGCTGGAGCACTTCGAGAAGGTTGAGGGTGCGCAGCTGTCGTTGGAGGGTAAGGCGAATCGCCTGTCGACGATGATTCGGTCGAATCTCGGGATGGCGATGCAGGGTCTGGCCGTGGTGCCGCTGTTCGCGGGGTATGACCTGGATCGTGAGAAGGGGCGGATCTTCTCGTATGACGTGACGGGTGGCCGTTCTGAGGAGCAGGGGTACGCGGCGACGGGCTCGGGTTCGATCTTCGCGCGTGGGTCGATGAAGAAGCTGTACCGCGAGGATCTGACGGAGCAGGAGGCGACGACACTGGTGGTGCAGGCGTTGTATGACGCGGCGGATGACGACTCGGCGACGGGTGGTCCGGATATGGCTCGGCGTATCTTCCCGATTGTCACGGTGATCTCCGATGAGGGGTTCCGGAGGCTTTCGGAGGAGGAGTCGTCTGAGTTGGCTCGTCAGATCACGGAGCGGCGGCTTGAGCGGCCCGATGGTCCGCGTGCCGCGTTGCTCTGAGGGGCTGTGTGGTTCTGATGGGCCGGGCGGAAGTGGGGTCCGGAGTTCACTTGTCACTGATAGGAAGGGACGGATAGCCGGTGTCGACGCCGTTCTATGTCTCACCCCAGCAGGCCATGGCCGACCGGGCGGAGTATGCCCGTAAGGGGATCGCCCGTGGTCGCAGCCTTGTTGTGCTGCAGTTCGCCGACGGCATTGTGTTTGTCGGCGAGAACCCGTCCCGTGCGCTGCATAAGTTCAGCGAGATCTATGACCGGATCGGTTTCGCGGCCGCCGGTAAGTACAACGAGTACGAGAATCTTCGGATCGGTGGGGTCCGTTATGCGGATCTGCGTGGGTATACGTATGACCGTGATGATGTGACGGCGCGTGGTCTGGCGAACGTCTATGCGCAGACGTTGGGGACGATCTTCTCGAGTCAGGCTGAGAAGCCGTATGAGGTGGAGTTGGTTGTCGCCGAGGTGGGCGCCGAGGCGGCGGGTGATCAGATCTATCGGTTGCCGCATGACGGGTCGATCGTCGATGAGCACGGCGCGGTGGCGGTTGGCGGTAACGCGGAGCAGATCAGCAGTTTCCTGGACCAGCGTCATCGGGATGGGATGAGTCTGGCGGAGGCGTTGCAGCTGGCGGTTCAGGCGCTGTCGCGTGAGCCGAACGGCGGTGAGCGGGAGATTCCCGCGGAGCGTCTTGAGGTGGCGGTGCTGGATCGTACGCGTCCGCAGCAGCGGAAGTTCAAGCGGATTGTGGGGCGGCAGTTGAGTCGTCTGCTGGAGGCGGAGGCGGACGCTGCGGCTACCACGCCGACGGAGGCTCCGTCGGATGAGGAGACTGGGGAGGGTGGAGGGGGCGCGGAGAGCGCGGAGTAGCTCTTTCTCGCCTTCTGGGTAGGTGTTCGCGCCCCCGTGTCGTTTCGTGCGACGCGGGGGCGCGGTGCGTCGTGGGGCGGGTTAGGGCGGGGGTGGTGCGGTGGAGTCGCGTACGACGAGTTCGACGGGGAGTGGGTCGTGTGCGGGGGTGCGGCCGTCGAGTACGGCGAGGAGGGCTTCCATGCCGCGTTCGCCGACGTGTTCGGCGGGGAGGCGGATGGTGGTGAGTTCGGGGTCGACGGCGGTGGCGAGGGTGAGGTCGTCGAAGCCGGTGATGGAGAGGTCGTGGGGGATGTGTAGGCCGAGGCGGCGGGCGGCTTTGCAGGCGCCTGCGGCGATGATGTCGTCGTCGCAGATGACGGCGGTGGGACGGGGGCCCGGTGCGGTGAGGGCGTGTTCCGCGGCTGCTCGTGCTTCGTGTACGGCGAGGGGTGCGGGGGCGGTGCGGGCGGTGGCGTCGGGGGTGGTGCTGAGGGTTTCGGCGAGGGCCCTGGCGCGTACGTGGAAGGTCCAGGAGTCGACGTCGGCGGCGAGGTGCAGGAAGTGGCGGTGGCCGAGTGTGAGGAGGTGTTCGGTTGCTTGGCGCATGCCGTCGGCGAGGTCGACGTTGACGTGGGCGGCGGGGGTGGGGTCGGTGGGGTCGCTGTCGAGCATGACGAGGGGGAGGTCGGCGCCGCGGATGGCGGTGAGGGCTTCGGCGGCCATGGAGGAGGCGATGACGCCGTCGAGTGCGGTACGGGCGGAGGCGAAGGGGTCTTTGGCGGGGCCGATGCCTTCGGGTGAGGGGTAGAGGACGACGCCGAAGTCGTGGGTGGTGGCGATGCGGGCGGCGCCGGTGTAGACGCGGGCGAAGAAGTCGTGGGTGAGGGCGGGGACGACGAGGAGTGCGGTGCGGGTGGTGCCGAGGCGGAGGCTGCGGGCGGCGAGGTTGGGCCGGTAGCCGAGTTCGCGTGCGGTGGCGCGGACGCGTTGGGCGGTGCGTTCGGAGACGCGGCCGCGCCATTTGTCGCCGAGTACGAGGGAGACGGCGGCTTGGGAGACGCCGGCGGCGTGGGCCACGTCTTTGCTCGTGGGCCGTGCCACGGGGGGCTCCTCTCGTGCGGTTGCCGCGGGGGCGGCGGATGCTGGTGGTGGGGTCGCTGTGTGGTCGCCGCGTGGTCTCTGGGTGGACCTGTTGGCTGGGCTCATGGTACGTATAACGGCAGACGTTATACGTAAAACCTCGGTGTGGGTGAGAGGGGCCGTACATGGCCGCGGGATATGTGGACCTGCTGCGGACGCGGCATGCGGCCAGGCTGCTCGGCGGGACGCTGGTCGGTCGGCTGCCGAGTGCCACCGGTCATGTCGCGATCGTGCTGTTCACGCGTGCCGAGGGCGGCAGCTACACCCTGGCCGGGGCGCTGGCGGCCGTCTATGGCCTGGCGATGGCACTGGGGCAGCCGCTGTTGGGCCGTGTGGTCGATCTTCGGGGGCAGCCGCGGGTGATGTTCCCCGCGGCGGTCTTGTCGGCGGCGGGGATGGCGGTGTTCGCGTTCTCGGGTATCGGGTCGTTGCCCCTGGCCTATGCGGCCGTGGGGATGGCGGGGCTGTTCACGCCGCCGCTTGAGGGCGGGCTGCGGGCGCTGTGGCCGAGTGTGCTGGGGCGTGAGGACCGGGTGCACGCGGCATATGCGCTGGACGCGGTGGCGCAGGAGATCCTGTTCACGGTGGGGCCGTTGCTGGTGACGCTGATCGTGTCGCTGTGGTCGGCTCCCGCGGCGCTGCTGGTGATCAATGTGATCGGGGTCGCCGGTGCGGTGTCGGTCGTGGTGTCGGGGCCGTCGCGCGCGTGGCGGTCGGCGCCGCGTGAGGCGCACTGGCTGGGGGCGTTGCGTTCGCCGGGGCTGCTGGCGTTGCTGGGTGCGTTCTTCTTCGTGGGGCTCGCGCTGGGGTCGATCACGGTGGCCGGTGTGGCGTACGCGGACGACCATGGGCGGGAGGCCGTGTACGGCTGGCTGATGGCGTCACTGGGCCTCGGCGCGCTGGTCGGTGGTGCGTTGTACGGGGCGCGGCAGTGGGCGGGGGTGCCGGAGCGGCGGCTGCGGGTGCTGGTGGGGTTGCTGGCGCTGGGGTATCTGCCGTTGGTGCTGACGCCGGGGGTGCTGGCGATGTGTGCGTTGGCGGCGGTGTCGGGTGTGTTTCTGGCGCCGTCGTTGGCGTGTGCGTTCATTGTGGTGGATCGGCATGCGCCGGCGGGGACGGTCACGGAGGCGTTCTCGTGGCTGGTGACGACGTTCGGTGTGGGGGCGGCGCTGGGCACGGGCGTGGCGGGGCCGGCGATTGAAGGGGGCGGGACCGTCGCGGGTTTCGTGGTGGCGGGCGGTGGGGGAGCGGCCGCGTTCCTGGTTCTGATGGCGACGGTTCGGGTGCTGGCGGCTCCGGTTCGTACGGTGCGGGTGACCGGCTCGTCCGAAAGTGATCGAAACGGTGCTGTCGAACCCGGTTTCAGTGCGGGGCATCAGGCGTAATGTTCAGTCATGGACCGCCGCATTTTCGGGCTGGAGAACGAGTACGGCGTCACGTGTACGTTCAGGGGGCAGCGCCGTCTGTCTCCTGACGAGGTGGCGCGCTACCTCTTCCGCCGTGTTGTGTCATGGGGCCGCAGTAGCAACGTCTTCCTGCGGAACGGCGCCCGCTTGTACTTGGACGTGGGTTCGCATCCGGAGTACGCGACTCCCGAGTGCGACAACGTGACCGAGCTGGTCACCCACGACAAGGCGGGCGAGCGCATCCTGGAGGGCCTGCTCGTCGACGCCGAACGCCGTCTGCATGAGGAGGGAATCGCGGGCGACGTCTATCTCTTCAAGAACAACACCGACTCGGCGGGGAACTCCTATGGTTGCCACGAGAACTATCTGGTGGCCCGTCATGGGGAGTTCTCCCGGCTCGCGGATATTCTCATTCCGTTCCTGGTGACCCGTCAGCTGCTGTGTGGCGCGGGGAAGGTGCTGCAGACTCCGCGAGGTGCGGTGTACTGCGTCAGTCAGCGGGCTGAGCACATCTGGGAGGGGGTCTCTTCGGCGACCACCCGCTCCCGCCCGATCATCAACACGCGTGATGAGCCGCACGCGGACGCTGAGCGGTACCGCAGGCTGCATGTCATCGTCGGCGACTCGAACATGTCCGAGACGACGATGCTGCTGAAGGTCGGCGCGACGGATCTGGTGCTGCGCATGATCGAGGCGGGCACGGTGATGCGGGATCTGACGCTGGAGAACCCGATCCGGGCCATCCGTGAGGTCAGTCACGACCTCACGGGCCGGCGCAAGGTGCGCCTGGCCAGTGGGCGTGAGGCTTCGGCGCTTGAGGTGCAGCGCGAGTACTACGAGAAGGCGGTGGACTTCGTCGACCGCCGGGGTATTCGTACGGGCACGGTGGAGCAGGTCCTGGAGTTGTGGGGCCGGACGCTGGACGCGATCGAGGCGGAGGATCTCGACCGTATCGACACCGAGATCGACTGGGTCATGAAGTACAAGCTCATCGAGCGGTACCGCGCCAAGCACAACATGACCATGTCGCATCCGCGGGTCGCTCAGATAGACCTCGCGTATCACGACATTCATCGTCGTCGTGGTCTGTACTACCTGCTGGAGAAGAAGGGGCAAGCGGCCCGGATCTGCAACGACTTGAAGGTGTTCGAGGGGAAGTCGGTGCCGCCGCAGACCACCCGGGCCCGGCTGCGCGGTGACTTCATCCGCCGCGCCCAGGAGCAGCGCCGTGACTTCACGGTCGACTGGGTGCATCTGAAGCTGAACGACCAGGCGCAGCGCACCGTGCTGTGCAAGGACCCGTTCAGGTCGGTGGACGACCGGGTGGAGAAGCTGATCGCTGGTATGTGAGGTGGGGCGGGCCGCCTTTTCGGGGGCGGAGCGCAACGCGGGGCGCCGTACGGCTTTCGTGCGGCGCCCTTCGCGCGTCGTAGAGTTGCGGGCACCCGACCCCGCAAGATCGACCGATGATGAGGCCCATTGTGCGCCGACGTTCCCTGCTCCTGGCCGTCCCCGCTGGACTGCTGACGCTCGCTGGCTGCGGCGATGAAAAGAGCGACAAGAGCAAGTCCGAGCCCAGCCCCGAGTCCCCGGAGTCTCCTGGTTCCGGAGATGCGGCGAAGGCGAAGATCGTGGACGGCCCTGTGCCGGAGATCACCGAGGGTACGGAGTTCGGTGAGAAGCCGACCGTGGCCAAGGGTTCCGGTAGGCCGTCGTCTGACCTCGCGGTGAAGACCGTGATCGGGGGCGAGGGCGGGGTCGTGGCGAAGGGGGACTTCCTGCAGGCTGATTATCTCGGTCAGATCTGGGATACGGCCAAGGTGTTCGACAACTCCTATGACCGTGGTGCTCCGGCGGTCTTCCCGATCGGTGTGGGCCGGGTCATCCCGGGCTGGGACCAGGGGCTGGTGGGCAAGAAGATCGGTAGCCGGGTCGAACTGGCGATCCCGCCGGCGCTTGGCTATGGCGAGCAGGGCAACCCGCAGGCGGAGATCAAGGGCACCGACACGCTGGTGTTCGTCGTGGACATCGTGGACTCCTTCAACGGCAAGAGCGCCGCCAAGGGCACGGAGGTGGCGCAGGACAACATCGACCTGCCGAAGGTGGGCACGAACACCGACGGCAAGGCTCCGTCGATCGATGTCCCGGAGAAGGACGAGCCGAAGAAGCTGGTGTCGAACTACGTCATCGAGGGTGAGGGTGAGGAGCTGAAGGCGTCCGACAGTGTCCTGGTGCAGTACAAGGGCGTGCTGTGGGACGGCGGGAAGGAGTTCGACTCCTCGTACAAGCGCGGTGAGCTGGCTCAGTTCGCGCTGAGTGAGGTGGTCAAGGGCTGGTCGCAGGGGCTGACGGGCAAGAAGGTCGGCAGCCGTGTACTGGTGGTCGTGCCGCCGGACCTGGGGTACGGGGATCAGGAGAAGGGGGAGATCCCGGCGAACTCGACGCTGGTCTTCTCGGTCGACATCATCGCCAAGATGTGACGGCGCATCTGTAAGACTGTCCCGGTTGCCATCAGCAGAAGCAGGAGCGTTTGACGTGAGCATCGAAAAGCCCGAGATCGACTTCCCGGGCGGGGAGCCCCCGAAGGACCTTGAGATCAAGGACATCTGGGAGGGCGACGGCCCGGTGGCCAAGGCGGGCGACAGTGTCGAGGTCCACTACGTGGGCGTGTCCTTCTCCTCCGGTGAGGAGTTCGACGCGAGCTGGAACCGCGGTAAGCCGCTGTCCTTCGAGCTGGGCGCCGGTCAGGTCATCAGCGGCTGGGACAAGGGTGTGCAGGGCATGAAGGTGGGCGGGCGTCGCCAGCTGACCATCCCGCCGCACCTGGCCTACGGCGACCGGGGCGCCGGCGGTGGCCGGATCGCGCCGGGCGAGACGCTGATCTTCGTCTGCGACCTGGTCGCCGTCTGACCGCCGTCTGATCGCAGTCCGGTCGGACGGATGTCCGGCCGGGTGTGAACGAGTGGAGGGCCCATGCTGACCGGCATGGGCCCTCGGCTTTTGCCACGCGTCCCCGGAGCGGTACGGTCAACGGTCGTAGCAGCACTTGTGGGAGGGTGGAGAGGGCGTCGATGGCGATTGCCAAGGCAGAGCGGCTGATGAATCTGGCGCTGTGTCTGCTCGGGACCCGGCGGCCGCTCAGCAAGCGTGAACTGCGCGGCTCCATCGAGGCCTATCTGGAAGCGGGCCAGGACGACGCCTTCAACCGGATGTTCGAGCGGGACAAGGATGACCTACGTGAGCTGGGCCTGGTCATCGAGACCGTCGAGAACCTCGACGGTGAGGTCGGCTATCTGGCGAGGCGGGACAGCAACCGGCTGCCGCCGGTGACGCTGGACGCCGAGGAGGCCGCGGCGCTCGGTCTGGCCGCGAAGGTCTGGCAGCAGGCCAGGCTGGCGGGGGCGGCCAGTGGCGCGCTGCAGAAGCTGCGTGCGGCGGGTATGCCGGAGGAGACCGATCCGCGGGAGGTGCACAGTGCGCTGGAGCCGCGTATCCCGGTGCACGAGGCGGCGTTCGAGCCGTTGATGCTGGCCTGCCGGGACCGCCGCCCGGTGGTCTTCGACTACCGCAAGGCGACCGCGGTACGGCCCGAGGTGCGGCATGTCGAGCCGTGGGCGCTGGAATGCTGGCGAGGGCACTGGTATCTGGCGGGCTGGGACCGTGACCGTGGTGCGGAGCGGGTTTTCCGGCTCTCCAGGATCACCGGCAAGGTCCGTTCCCGTGCCGGACGGTTCACCGCCGAGGTGCCCGATGTGGTGCGGGTACGGGAGACGGTCGCGAGCTGGGCGGGGGAGAACGCCGACCGCTCGGCGCGGATCGAGTTGCGCGCGGGGGCCGGCTATCCGCTGCGGGCCCGGGCCACGGCGGTGCGGGAGCTGGGCGGCGGCTGGGACGAGTTGGAGATTCCGTACGGGCACGGTCTGGACGCCTGGCTGGTGGAGTTCGGCGCCGATGTGGTCGTAGTGGAGCCCGCCGAGCTGCGGGCTGATGTCGTGGACCGGCTGCGCGCCGTGGCCAAGGGCTGAGGGGGAGACGCGGAAGATGGCGGCGAACGCGATCGACCAGACCCGGCGGATGCTGTCGCTGGTGACCTATCTGCGGGAGCGCCCCGGTGCCCGGATCGCGGATGTGGCCCGGGCCTTCGGGGTGAGCGAGGACGAGCTGATCTCCGACCTCGATGTGCTGCCGCTGTGCGGGACCAGCTTCCGGGGCGGTGACCTGCTGGATATCGACACCGATGGTGAGCGGATCTGGTGGCACAACCCCGACGATGTGGCCGAGCCGCTCCGGCTGGCGGCCGATGAGGCGACCGCGCTGCTGGTGGCCGCCCGCGCGGTCGCCACGCTCCCGGGGCTGCGGGAGAGCGACCGGCAGGCGCTGCTGCGGGCGACCGCGAAGCTGGAGGCGGCCGCGGGTGACACCGCCGGGGCCAGTGACCGGCTGTCGGTGACGTTCGAGTCCGAGGGCGGGGTGTTCGCCGAGGTGGACCGGGCCATCTCGGAGCGGCGTCGGCTGTGGCTGCGCTACTACTCGCCGACGCGGGACGAGCTGACCGAGCGCGAGGTGGACCCGATCCGGCTGTTCGCTGTCGGGCATACGTATATGGAGGCCTGGTGCCGCCTGTCGGAGGCCCGGCGTACGTTCCGTCTCGACCGGGTCGCGGAGATCCGTATCCTCGACGCTCCGGCGGCGCCGCCGGAGCTGGAGCTGCGTGACCTGTCCGAGGGGCTGGTGCAGCCTTCGGCGGATGATCCCGAGGTTGTGGTCGAGGTGGGTCCTGGCGGGCGCTGGGTGGCCGAGTACTACCCGCATGACAGTGCGGAGGACCTGTCGGACGGGGGGCTGCGGATCACGCTGCGGACGCCCGATCCGAGTTCGCTGCGCCGGCTGGCGCTGCGGCTGGGCCGGGACGGGCGCATTGTGTCGCCGCAGGGTCTCGCCGACAGTGCGCGGCAGGTGGCGCGGGAGGCACTCGCGGCGTACGACGGGCCGGGGCACGGGCGGGACCGCGGGCGGGATCGCGGGTGGGATCACGGGCAGGAACACGGGCGGGAGCAGGGAGCTTGAACATGTCGACTATGTCTCGTGTGACCGAAATCTCCAGGTCTTCGGTTCCCATTCTCTTCAAGGCGGCCTGCCCCGACTGCCGCGCCCACTTCGAACTGTCCGCCGGTGCCCTGCGGCTGGCGATCGGCGCCAGTCCCCGCACCACGTTCTACTCGTTCACCTGTCCCGAATGTGAGACCCCGGTCCGCAAGCCCGCAGGTGAGCGGATCGTCGAACTCCTCACGGGCGGCGGGGTGCGGACCCTGCGGCTGCACTCCACGGTCTAGGCTGGCCCGCATGTTCTGGCCCATGCTCGCGATCGCCCTCGGATTCTGCGGTATCGCCGTGCTCGGCGTCCTGGCCGTCCGGGTCTTCCTGGAGGTCGGGAGGCTGGGAAGGCAAGTCGACGACACCGCGCGGCAGATCAACCGCGCGGCCGGGAATCTGGAGCGAGCCGCGGCTGATCTGGCGCGTTCCGGCGAGACCCTGCGCTGACCGGCGAGGCCCCCGTCAGCGCGAGTACGCACGGGCATTGCCAGGCGTTTACCGCCGCGCGTTACGATGACTGACCAGTGCGAGCCTCGGGAGTGGTCCGTATGGTCGCATCCATTGTCCACAGGCCTCGGTGAGAAGGTAGGCACTCATGCCCGGTCAGATCGGTATCTGGCAGCTCGTCATCATCCTCGGGATCGTTCTCCTGCTCTTCGGTGCCAAGCGGCTTCCGGACATGGCGCGTTCGCTGGGGAAGTCCGCGCGCATCCTCAAGAGTGAGGCCGCCGCGATGAAGAGCGACTCGTCGGCCTCCGGCAGCAGCAGCGCGGACAAGGCCAAGGCCGAGTCCACCTCCGACGAGCCCCAGCCGAGGACCATCCAGGCAGCCCCCGGTGACGTCAGCAGCGCACGCCCCGTGGACGAGACCAAGCGCGCCCAGGGCTGAGCAGCACACCGAATCACCACAGGCACCTGGGTGGCCGGCCCGTAGGCCGGTCGCCCCCTAAGACGAGGACGTGGGTTGCTCAAGTCCGCCCGCAAGGAGGCCAGGGACCCGGAGGGGCGGATGCCCCTGGTGGAACACCTGCGCGAATTGCGTAACCGGCTGTTCAAAGCGCTGGTGGCCATCGTGCCGCTGGCGATCGTGGCGCTCTTCTTCGCCAAGGAGATCGCCGAGTTCCTGAGCGAACCGGTCCCACGGTGCGCGAACGAAGCCGAGGCCGCGGCGCAGGGCGGGAAATGCGCCGTCCTGTCCCAAACAGGCATTACGTCCCCGTTCGCCACCTACGTCAAGGTGGCCATCGTGTCCGCCCTGGTCGCGGCGGCGCCGGTGTGGCTGTACCAGCTCTGGGCCTTCGTCGCGCCCGGCCTGCACCGCAGCGAGAAGAAGTACGCCCTGTGGACGGTGGCCGTCGGCACCCCGCTCTTCCTGCTCGGCGCCTATCTCGCGTACGTGATCCTGCCGATGGCCGTGCCGGTGCTGCTCAGCTTCAGCGTGGACGGCGCCACCAACTACATCAGCGTGGACGACATCATCGGCATGTCGGTGAAGCTGGTGATCGCCTTCGGCCTGGCGTTCCAACTGCCGCTGTTGCTGTCCCTGCTCAATCTCGGCGGAGTGATCACTGGCAAGCGGATGCTCGGCTGGTGGCGCGGCATGGTCCTGGGCATCAACGTGTTCGCGGCGGTGGTGACCCCCACCGACCCCGTGTCGATGCTCGCCCTCTCCATCCCCATGGTCGCCCTCTACTTCGGCGCCGTGGCGTTCTCGCTGCTCAACGACCGCCGTAAGGCCCGGCGCGCGGGCCCCGAACTGAGCGACGACGAAGCCTCCGACCTTGACCTCACGCCGGAGCCCGTCGGCGGACCCGAGTCGGCGTCCGGTGGCCCCACCGTGCCGGGACAGGCGAACTCCGACAACCGCAGGATGAACGGTTTCGACGACGTGACCTGAGGCGGCCTTGTATGGTCCGGCCGTGACCAGCGAGATCACCCTCTTCGTCAATCCCACCGCGGGACGCGGCCGGGGCGCCCACGCGGCGCAACCGGCCGCTTCGGCGTTGCGCGCCGCCGGCTTCTCCGTACGCACCCTCCTCGGCGCCGACCCCGACGACGCGCTGCGCCGGGCCCGCGCGGCGGTCGAGGCCGGTACCGGAGCGCTCATCACCGTCGGCGGTGACGGGATGACCCACCTCGGCCTCCAGGCCGTCGCGGGCACCCGTACTCCGCTCGGTGTGATCGCCGTCGGCACCGGCAACGACTTCGCCCGCGCCCTGGGCCTGCCCATCCGCGATCCGCGGGCGGCGGGGCGGATAGCCGCCGATGCCCTCAAAGGGGCCCGCGTCCGGGACGTCGACCTGGGGCGGGTCGGCGAGCGATGGTTCGGAACCGTCCTCGCCTCCGGCTTCGACTCCCGGGTCAACGACCGCGGCAACCGGATGCGCTGGCCCACCGGCCGCTTCCGGTACGACCTGGCGATGGTCGCCGAGCTCGCCGCCTTCCAGCCCATCCCGTACCGCGTCCGCCTCGACGACGGGCCCGTCCAGCAGATCGAGGCGACCCTGATCGCCGTCGGCAATGGCCCGTCGTACGGAGGCGGCATGCGCATCTGCGCGAACGCCGAGCTGGACGACGGACTCTTCGACGTCACCGTGGTCGGCGACTGTAGCCGCGCCACGCTCCTCAAGGTCTTCCCGCGGGTGTACCGGGGGACCCACCTCGACCACCCCAAGGTCACCGTGCACCGGGTCTCCTCGATCACGCTCGAGGCGGCCGGGGTCACCGGATACGCCGACGGGGAACCGCTCGGACCGCTGCCCCTGACCGCCCGCTGCGTACCGGGCGCGGTGCGCGTGCTCGCACCCTAGGGTCAGCCCGGCTCAGCCCCGCGCCGCCCCTGGCCCTGTCTCTTGCGCGCTCAACAAAGATCGCGACCTGTGTCAGTGGTGGCGGGTAGGCTCGGGAGCAAGATGACAGAGGACCTCTCACCGGCCGAGCGGTACGCGGCAGCACGCAAGCGAGCCGCCGAGCAGGCCACCGCGCTCGCATCCTTTCGCGAGATGTACGACTTCGGTCTCGACCCGTTCCAGATAGAGGCCTGCCAGGCCCTGGAAGCGGGCAAGGGCGTGCTGGTGGCCGCCCCGACCGGCTCCGGCAAGACGATCGTCGGCGAGTTCGCCGTGCACCTCGCCCTCCAGCAGGGCAAGAAGTGTTTCTACACCACCCCCATCAAGGCGCTCTCCAACCAGAAGTACGCGGACCTGACACGGCGCTACGGCGCCGACAAGGTCGGCCTGCTCACCGGTGACAACAGCGTCAACGCCGACGCCCCGGTGGTCGTGATGACCACCGAGGTCCTGCGGAACATGCTCTACTCGGGCTCGCAGGCGCTGCTCGGCCTCGGATACGTGGTGATGGACGAGGTGCACTACCTCTCCGACCGCTTCCGGGGCGCCGTCTGGGAGGAAGTGATCATTCACCTCCAGGAGTCGGTGACCCTGGTCTCCCTCTCGGCGACCGTCTCCAACGCCGAGGAGTTCGGCGACTGGCTGGACACCGTACGCGGCCACACCGAGGTGATCGTCTCCGAGCACCGTCCGGTGCCGCTGTTCCAGCATGTGCTGGCCGGACGCCGGATGTACGACCTCTTCGAGGAGGAGTCGACGGCCGCCAGGCGGGCCGTCAATCCCGACCTGGAGCGGATGGCCCGCATGGAAGCCAGCCGCCAGACCTTCGGCCGGGATCGCAGACGCGGCAAGAACCTGCGCGAGGCCGACCGTGAGCGCGAGCGCCGCCAGCGCTCCAGGATCTGGACCCCGGCCCGTCCCGAGGTGATCGAGCGGCTCGACGCCGAGGGGCTGCTGCCCGCGATCACCTTCATCTTCAGCCGGGCCGGCTGCGAGGCCGCCGTACAGCAGTGCCTGTACGCGGGCCTGCGGCTGAACGACGAGGCGGCCCGCCACCGGGTCCGCGAGATCGTCGAGGCGCGCACGGCCTCCATCCCTCACGAGGACCTGCACGTCCTCGGCTACTACGAGTGGCTGGAAGGCCTCGAGCGCGGCATCGCCGCCCACCACGCGGGCATGCTGCCGACCTTCAAGGAGGTCGTCGAGGAGCTGTTCGTGCAAGGCCTGGTCAAGGCCGTGTTCGCCACCGAGACCCTCGCCCTCGGCATCAACATGCCCGCCCGCAGCGTCGTCCTGGAAAAGCTCGTCAAGTGGAACGGCGAGCAGCACGCCGACATCACCCCCGGCGAGTACACCCAGCTGACCGGCCGGGCCGGGCGGCGCGGCATCGACATCGAGGGCCACGCGGTCGTGCTCTGGCAGCGCGGCATGAACCCGGAGGCACTCGCCGGTCTCGCCGGGACCCGGACCTATCCGCTGCGCTCCAGCTTCCGGCCCTCGTACAACATGGCCGTGAACCTGGTGCACCAGTTCGGACGGCACCGCTCCCGCGAACTCCTGGAGACGTCCTTCGCGCAGTTCCAGGCCGACAAGTCGGTCGTCGGGATCTCCCGGCAGGTGCAGCGCAACGAAGAGGGCCTGGAGGGCTACCGGGCCTCCATGACCTGCCACCTCGGCGACTTCGAGGAGTACGCGCGGCTGCGCCGCGAGCTCAAGGACCGTGAGACGGAGCTGGCCAAGGCGGGCGCGATGCAGCGCAGAGCCGCGGCCGCCGTCGCGCTGGAGAAGCTCAAGCCGGGCGATGTGATCCATGTGCCGACCGGGAAGTACGCGGGCCTGGCGCTGGTCCTGGACCCGGGGCTGCCCGCCGGGCGGTCCAACGGCCATCGCGGCTTCGAGCACGCCGACGGGCCGCGCCCGATGGTGCTGACCGCCGAGCGGCAGGTCAAGCGCCTCGCGGCGATGGACTTCCCGGTTCCGGTCGAGCCGCTGGAGCGGATGCGGATCCCCAAGTCGTTCAACCCGCGCTCCCCGCAGTCGCGGCGTGACCTGGCGTCCGCGCTGCGGACGAAGGCGGGCCACCTCCGCGCCGAGAAGCACCGGCGCGGGCGCTCCGCGGCTGTCGACGACCGCGAGATCGCCCGGCTGCGTAACGAACTGCGCGCACACCCTTGCCACGGCTGCGACGAGCGCGAGGACCACGCCCGCTGGGCCGAGCGCTACCACCGGCTGCTGCGGGACACCAAGCAGTTGGAGCGGCGCATCGAGGGGCGGACGAACACCATCGCCCGCACCTTCGACCGCATCGTCGCGCTGCTCACCGAGCTCGACTACCTGCGCGGTAACGCGGTCACCGAGCACGGCCAGCGGCTCGCCCGGCTTTATGGCGAACTGGACCTGCTGGCCAGCGAATGCCTGCGGGCCGGTGTGTGGGAGGGCCTCAAGCCCGCCGAACTGGCCGCCTGTGTCTCGGCGCTGGTGTACGAGGCGAGGGCCGCGGACGACGCGCTCGCGCCGAAGCTGCCAGCGGGCGGGGCGAAGGCCTCGCTCGGCGAGATGGTGCGGATCTGGGGACGGCTCGATGCCCTGGAAGAGGAATTCAAGATCAACCAAGCGGAGGGGGTCGGGCAGCGCGAGCCCGACCTCGGGTTCGCCTGGGCCGCGTATATGTGGGCCTCTGGCAAGGGACTTGACGAGGTGCTGCGCGAGGCCGAGATGCCCGCGGGCGATTTCGTGCGCTGGTGCAAGCAGGTCATCGACGTGCTCGGGCAGATCGCCGCGGCGGCCCCGGCGGACGGCGGCAGCACGGTCGCGAAGAACGCGCGCAAGGCTGTGGACGCGGTGCGCCGGGGCGTGGTGGCGTACTCGTCGGTCGGCTGAGGCCGGGCGCGGGGCGGGGCGGGGCGTACGAGGCTGAGAGCTGGGGGTCTGGGTCTGGGTCTAGGTCAGGCGGCGGGTGGGGGAGCCCACTGGTCCGGGGCCGTCCAGGCCTCCAGCGTGCGGCGGCTCGCGAACCGATGCGCGCGGCCGGTCAGCGGGTCGGTGAACTCCAGTGCGCGGGCGAGCAGTTGCAGCGGCTGGCCGAAGTCGTCCGGGGCGGGGTCGGTGACGGCCGGGTAGGTCGGGTCGCCGAGGATCGGGATGCCGAGCGCGTTCATATGGACCCGCAGCTGGTGGGTGCGGCCGGTGCGGGGGATCAGCCGGTACCGCCCGAGCCCCGCGCGGTGTTCGACCAGCTCGATGTGGCTCTCGCTGTTCGGCTCGCCCTCCGTCTCGTAGGCGTCGATCCGACCCCGTACCTTCTCGATCCGGCTGCGCACCGAGACCGGCAGGTCGAGCCCCGGTACGTGGGCGGCCACGGCCTCGTACTCCTTGTGCACACGCCGGTCGCTGAAGAGCGACTGGTAGGCGCCGCGGTCCTCGGGTCGTACGGTGAACATCACCAGGCCAGCGGTCAGCCGGTCGAGCCGGTGCGCCGGGCTGAGCGTGGGCAGCTCCAGCTCACGGCGCAGCCGGGCCAGTGCCGTTTCGGTGATGTGGCTGCCGCGCGGGGTGGTGGCGAGGAAGTGCGGCTTGTCGGCGACGACCAGATGATCGTCCTGATACACCACGTCGATGCCGAATGGGACCGGCATCTCGGTGGGCAGATCGCGGTGGAACCAGACATGGGCACCTCCCGCGTAGGGGGTGTCCGGTGCCACGGGCCCGTCCACCGTGGCCACGTCCCCGTCCCGGATCATGGCGTCGATCGTCGCCGGGCCCACCGGTAGCCGCTCCACCAGGTGCTCGCGTACGGTCGCCCAGCCGCCGCCCTGGGGCAGCCTCAGCCGGACGGGGTCGATTCCGTGGCGCTGGGGCAGCGGGGCGGGTGGGATACGGGGCCTGCGTCGGGACACGGAACCAAGCGTACGAGGCCCGCGGTGCGGTCAGGACGCCGTCGGGAGGGCGGTGGCGGGCTCTTGTTCCGCCTCTACCTGGGTGTTCCAGTCGCGTTTGGTGGCCTGCCAGCCGTCCTCGTTGTGGCCGAGTCGCCAGTAGCCGGAGATCGACAGCCGTTCGCGTGGCACCTCGCGCTCGATGCGGAGGTAGTGGCGGAGGTCCTTCACGAATCCGGCCTCGCCGTGGACGAAGGCCTGCACCTCACCTGCCGGGAAGTCCAGCTTCCGTACGGCCTCCGTCAGCGCCGCGCCCACGGGGCGATCGTCACGGTGCAGCCAGGTGATCCGGGCGCCGTCCGGGGCGTTGATCTGCTGTTCTTCCTCCGGGCCCGCGACCTCGACGAAGGCGTGGGCCGTGGCGCCTGCCGGGAGCCGCTCCAGTGAGGCGGCGATGGCGGGCAGGGCGCTCTCGTCACCGGCCAGCAGATGCCAGTCCGCGTCCGCTCGCGGTGCGTAGCCGCCACCGGGGCCCCCGAAGTGCAGCACATCGCCGGGCCGTGCCCGCATTGCCCACGGTCCGGCGAGACCCTCGTCGCCATGCACCACGAAGTCCACGGTCAGCTCGCGCCGTTCGGCGTCCCAGCCGCGTACCGTGTAGGTGCGCTGGGCGGGCCACTTATCGCGGGGGAAGTCGGCGCGTATCCGCCGGATGTCGAACGGCTCGGGGTAGCGGACGCCCTCAATGGGGAACAGCAGCTTGATGTAGTGGTCGGTGTAATCGCCCACGGTGAAGTGGTCCAGGCCCGCACCGCCGAGGACCACCCGCTGCATGCCTGGGGTGAGGCGCTCGGTGCGCAGCACTTCCCCGCGGTGGGTCTTCGGCGCGGTGCGTGCCGCTGGTCCTGCCGGTGCCGGTGTCGGTGCCGGACGTGCTGCCACGGAGGCCTCCCCTGACCATCGACTAACTTAGGTAAACCTAAGTTAACACCTCGCGTCAGCGGCACGGACAGGCTCTTAGGCCTGGAGTGTCGTGAGGAGACGCTTCAAAGCTCCGCCCAGGCCCCACCGCGCGGCCAGCTCGTCCAGCGCCGCCGGGTGCAGCGGTTCACGGGGGAGCGCGAAGTCGAGATCCGGCACCGGCACGTCGGTCGCGACCCGCACCACCTTCGGCGCTACGGCGATATAGGCCCGCGCCTCATCCAGGCGCTTGCGCTGCGACGGGGTGAGCTTGGAGGTGCGGTCGTCGATCGCGGCCATGATCCCGGCCAGATCGCCGTACTGCGCGAGCAGCTTGGCGGCCGTCTTGTCGCCGATGCCGGGGACGCCCGGCAGCCCGTCGCTCGGATCGCCGCGCAGCAGGGCCAGGTCCACATAGCCCGGGCCGTCGACCGCGTACTTCTCGCGGAGCACCGCTTCGTCGGTGAGCTGCAGGCTGCCCACGCCCTTGAGCGGGTAGAGCACGCGGATGCCGCGTGCGTCGTCCACCAGTTGGTAGAGGTCCCGGTCGCCGGTGACGATGTCCACCGGGCCCGTGGCCCGGGAGGCCAGGGTGCCGATCACGTCGTCCGCCTCGTATCCCTCAGCGCCGATGCGGGCGATCCCGAGCGCGTCCAGCACGTCCTCGATGATGGGGACCTGGGGGGCGAGCGTGTCCGGGGTCTCCTCGGTGTCCGGTCCTTCGGCGAACTCCTCGGCGACTCGGTGGGCCTTGTAGGAGGGGATCAGTTCGACCCGCCAGTGCGGGCGCCAGTCCGCGTCCATGCACGCCACCAGATCGTCCGGGCGGTGGTCCTGCACCAGCCGGGCGATGAAGTCGAGCAGTCCGCGCACGGCGTTGACCGGGGTGCCGTCCGGGGCCCGGACGGAGTCGGGTACCCCGAAGTACGCCCGGTAGTAGAGCGATGCGGTGTCCAGGAGCATGAGCCGTCGAGTTTGCTGCGTCACACACGGCATCATGCCGCACGCCACTGACAACGGGGCGTTACGGTCACGGCCGTACGGGCACCTCGTGCGAGAGAGCCGTTGTCGGGGCATGGACGCCGTGCCTTGCGTAGGGTGCACAGCACAGGGATACGACTGCCAGGGCACAGGCACAGGCACAGGGCGCGGGACACTGGATACACGACACAGAACACACGACACAGGAACGAGGACAGAGGGGGGTCGGAGCATGGATGACAAGGAATCCGTCCGCGTCGGCGTGGCCATCCGCCGTCGGCGCAGGTCGCTGAGCCTGACGCTCGCCACGGTCGCTCGGCGCAGCGGCCTGTCCGTGCCGTTCCTGAGCCAGGTCGAGAACGAACGCGCCCGGCCCAGCCGCACCTCGCTGGAGCGCGTAGCGGACGCCCTGGGGACGACGGCCGCCCAGCTCCTCTGCGCCGCCGACGCGGAGCGCACGGTCGACGTGGTGCGCGCTGGCCCCGAGAGCGAGCCAGCGGACGGACCGAGCACCCGGCACCTGGTGCGGGGTCAGCACCAGCTGCACGCCGTGGAGTTCGTCGGCGACCACGACGCGGGGCGCGAGTTCCAGCACCGCAACGACGAGTTGATGTACGTGTCGGAGGGCGCCGTCGAGGTGGAGGCGGAGGGCAGGGCCTACCGCCTGGCACGCGGCGACACCCTCTTCCTGTCCGGTGGGGTACGGCACCGCTGGCGGTCAGCCGTGCCCGACACGCGGATTCTGCTGGTCGCGGTGGCCGAGCACATCAAGGCCGAGCCGGAGTAGCGCCGTATGCGTGTCGTCTCCCTGGTGCCCTCGCTGACCGAGGCGGTGGCGCACAGCGCGCCCGGACTGCTGGTCGGCGCCACCGACTGGTGCAGCCACCCGGCCGACCTGGACGAGCGTGGCGTCGTACGGATCGGGGGCACCAAGAACCCTGACGTTCCCCGGATCATCGCGCTCGCCCCCGACGTGGTCATCGCCAACGAGGAGGAGAACCGCGAGCCGGACCTGGCCGCCCTGCGCGCCGCCGGTCTCGACGTCCTGGTCACCGAAGTCCGTACGCTGCCGGACGCGTTCCGTGAGCTGGAGCGGGTACTCGTGGCGGGCTGCCGACTGACCCGTCCCGGCTGGCTGGCCGAGGCCGAGCGCGCCTGGCGCGAGCTGCCGTCGCTCCCCGTGGGCGTGGCGCGGGCGCGGCGAAGGGCCGTCGTACCGATCTGGCGCAGGCCCTGGATGGTGCTCGGCAGCGACACCTTCGCCGGGGACCTGCTGGCCCGCCTCGGCGTCGACAATGTCTACGCGGACCATCCGGAGCGCTATCCGCGTACCCCCGTGGACGCGTTGCGCGCGGCGGGCGCTGATCTGGTCGTCCTGCCCGACGAGCCGTACCCTTTCACCGCGGAGGACGGGCCCGAGGCCTTTCCCGGGCTGCCCGTGGCTCTCGTCGACGGCCGCATGCTCACCTGGTACGGGCCCTCGCTGATCGAGGCTCCCGCGCGGCTCGGAGAGGCTCTCAGCGCGGTGCTGCCAGCAGCGCGCCGCTGACGAGTCCGCGCAGCGTGTGGCACCCGGCCACCGCCCACGCCGCCACCAGGAAGCCGAACAGCGCCACAGCCAGCCAGCCGTACGCGTCAAGACCGGTGTGCCGGGCCAGTCCCGCCGCGCCCGTCACGCAGGTGCCCACCGGGAAGGTGAAGCCCCACCACGTCATCGTGAACCGCATTCCCTGCCGCCACGCGCGCACCACCAGCGCACCGGCGAACACCAGCCACAGCAGAGCGAAGCCCATCACCGGCACCCCGTAGACCACGGCGAACGCACCGAATGCCGCGGCATACGCGGGGCCGACCGCGCCCGGGGCCACATTGGCGAGCGCGTTGACCGCGGTCATCGACTGCCCGAGCGGGCCCAGGACCAGGAACAGCGTGGGAGTCAGGGCGAGCGGCAGCGGCCCGTGCTGCACCAGGCGGCCGAAGACCAACGGGAGCATCAGCAGCGTGGCCAGCAGGCTCAGCCCGAACATCGCGTAACTGCCCAGCAGCATGGCCTCGCGCCACTGACCCGCGGGCAGGTGGGGGACCAGCAGCGGCCCCTGGGCCGCGCTCACCATGGGGGCGACGACGGGCAGCAGCCAGACAGGCGTCGCGGTGCCCGGGGCGATCCGGTGCCGGGTGACCATCAGATACGGGATCGCGGCGGCGGCCAGCAGCCCGATCAGGGTGCCGGAGGTGAACAGCACGGCGTCCACGGCGAGCGCCGCGCGTGCCCCGATGACGTCCTGGCCGACGACGAGAGTGCCGCCGCCGACCGCGAGCAGGGCCATGGCCAGACAGCCGTAGAACGGGGCGACCGCCGGGTCGAGGAGGTGGGCGCGGGCCTGGTCACGGTGGTGCAGCCAGTGCCCGGCGCGGGCGGTGAGTACGGCGGCCAGCGCGAGCGCGGACAGCGCCCACACGGCGACGGCCGCCGGGCGTGGCACCGGGGTCGGCAGCGCGGTGCCCGCCGTCGCGACGATCGCGGTGCCCATGACGGCCGCGTACCAGTTCGGGCCCAGGTGCCGCAGCGAGCGGCCGGGGGCGGCGGGGGCGGCCTTGACGGAGGGCACGGTGGGCGCGGTGTGCGGGCGCTGCTGCGTGTACGTGGCCATGAACCCAGCGTCTCGGGTGCGCGCGTCCGTCACCAGGAGCTTTGTCTCTATGAGGGCATAAGCTGGGGTTATGAGTACAAGTGAGGTGGGGGCGAACGCAGGGGTGAGCCCGGGCGTGAGCTCGGGGGCGGGCCCGGGCGACGACGCGGCGGGTCTGGCCCACCGCGTGCCCGAGCTGGGGGCGTTGCAGCTGCTGCTCGCCGTCGCGCGGCTGGGGAGCCTGGGGCGCGCGGCGCGCGAGCTGGGCATCAGCCAGCCCGCGGCGAGCAGCCGGGTACGGGCGATGGAGCGGCAGCTCGGGGTCGCCCTGGTCGACCGGTCGCCGCGCGGGTCGCGGCTGACCGATACCGGGGTGCTGGTCACCGACTGGGCGCGGCGGATCGTCGAGGCGGCCGAGGCGTTCGACGTGGGGGCGCAGGCGCTGCGGGACCGGCGCGACTCGCGGTTGCGGGTAGCCGCGAGTATGACGATCGCCGAGTATCTGCTGCCGGGGTGGCTGATCGCGCTGCGCCGGGAGCGGCCGGACACCGCGGTGTCGCTGCGGGCCGGGAACTCGCTGGCGGTAGCCGAGCAGTTGCTCGCGGGTGAGGCGGACCTCGGGTTCGTCGAGGGGCTCGACGTGCCCAATGGGCTCAGTGGGGTCGTGATCGCCCAGGACAGTCTGGTCGTCGTCGTGGCGCCGGGGCATCCGTGGGCCCGGCGACGGGCCCCGCTTGGCCCGGCCGAGCTCGCGGCGACGCCGCTGATCCTGCGGGAGCGGGGTTCGGGGACGCGGCAGGTCCTGGACGCGGCGCTCGCGGCGGACGGGGGGCTGGCGCGGCCGCTGCTGGAACTGTCCTCGACCACGGCGGTCAAGGGGGCGGTGGTGAGCGGGGCGGGTCCTTCCGTGCTGAGTGAGCTGGTGGTGGGGGACGAGGTCGCGGCGGGGCGGCTGGTGCAGGTGCCGGTGGAGGGCGTTCGCCTCCGGCGGGATCTGCGGGCGGTGTGGACGACGGGGCATCGGCCCACCGGGCCCGCGCGTGACTTGTTGTCGCTGACGCGGCGAGTGGTCGCCTGACCGGGGCGCGGTGGCGCGGGTCAGAGATTGAGCCCCCACCCCACCCCTTCCCGAAAGGCCTCGCCGGCCGGGCTCAAAGATGTCCTCAATCGCCGGACGGGCTGAGATCTCTTCAGCCCGTCCGGCGATTGAGGACCGGGGTCCGGGGCGGAGCCCCAGTTACGGGAAGGGGCGGGGTGGGGAAGATTTCGCCGCGTGCACCAGGGCCGCCATCACCCGAGTGTCCTCGCCCATCTCCGGGTGCCACTGGACTCCCAGGACCCAGCCGTCTCCTGGGAGTTCCACGGCCTCCACCGTGCCGTCGGACGCGTACGCCGACGGCACCAGGCCCGCGCCGAGCCGGTCCACCGCCTGGTGGTGGTACGTCGGGACCGCCGCCTCCGTGGGCACCGCAGACGCGTACCGCGTCCCCGGAACCGGCTTCACCGTGTGCTGGCCGAAGACGCCGACGTCCGCCAGGTGCCCGGCCAGATGCTGCGTCAGCGTCCCGCCGAGCGCCACGTTCAGCAACTGCATCCCACGGCAGATCCCGAGCAGCGGCGTCCCCGCCGCCAGCGCGGCCTCGATCAGGGCCAGTTCCCAGGCGTCGCGCTCCCGCGCGGGCGGACCCGTACGAGGGTCGGGCTCGGCCCCGTACCGTACGGGCTCGACATCGGGTCCGCCCGCGATGACGAGCCCGTCCAGGCGCGCCACCACCCGCGCGGCCTGCTCAGGGCCGTCGGGCGGCAGCATCGCGGCGAGACCGCCCGCCGCTTGGACGAGCCGGGGGTAACCGGCCGGGACCAGGGCGGCGGGCAGGTCCCAGACACCCCACTTGGCCGAGGCTTCCAGGTAGGTGCTGACACCGATGAGCGGCGGGTGGGACACGGTTCGGGTTCCTCCAGGTCGGCAGAACGGGGGAGTCAGGTGCGTTCGAGTTCCGCCTCGGCCTCGGCCAGCGCCGCGAACTCCTCCTCGGGCGCCGCCGCGACCAGCCGATGCCGACTGTAGAAGGCGAAGTAGGCGAGCGCGATCGCGTAGACGCCGAGCGCGATGAACGCCGCCGTCTTGTCCACCAGGAACGTCGCGACCAGCGCGGACAGGGCCAGCACGAAGGCCACCGACGACGTGGCGATGCCGCCCGGCGTGCGGTAGGGCCGGTGCAGGCCGGGCTCGCGGCGGCGCAGCACGATGTGCGACAGCGCCATCATCGCGTACGAGATGGTCGCGCCGAAGACCGCCATGTTGAGCATCCGGCCGCCGTCGCCGGTCGCCGCGGCCAGTCCGAAGCCGATCGCCCCGGGAATGACCAGGCCCAGGTATGGGGCCTTGCGGCTGCTGGTCAGGGACAGGAAGCGGGGCAGATAGCCCGCGCGGGAGAGGGCGAACAGTTGCCGGGACCCGGCGTAGATCAGGGAGAAGAAGGAGGCGACCAGACCGGCCAGGCCCGCGTAGTTGACGAAGCGGGACAGCGCCGTTGGCTCGCCGTCACCCTGGAGGGCGACGACCAGCGGGTTGCCCGCTTCCTTGATCGCGTTCGCGCCGTGCGCGCCCGTCGCCGCGAAGAACGTGAGCAGGGCGAGCAGCACCAGGACGCCCATCGCGATCGACAGCGCCTTGGGCATCGAGCGCACCGGGTCCTTCGCCTCTTCGGCCGCCAGCGGCACCCCTTCGATGCCCAGGAAGAACCACATGCCGAAGGGGAACGCGGCCCAGATCCCCAGCAGCCCCATCGGCAGCCACGAGCTGGCGCCGAAGGCCTCGGTGTCGACCGGGATGTCGTTCAGGCCGTCCGCGCTGAACTCGGTGAACGCGCCGACCGCGAAGATGAGCAGCGCGGCCACCGCGATCGCGGTCACCACCAGGCTGAACCGCAGGGCCTCGCCCACGCCCCACAGATGCACGCTGATGAAGATCGCGAAGCAGGCGAGGTAGACCGGCCATCCCGAGGTCAGCCCGAAGAGGTTGAGCGACTCGATGTAGTCGCCGATGAAGATGGAGATCGCGGCGGGCGCCAGGATGTACTCGATGAGGATCGCGGTGCCGGTCAGGAAGCCGCCCCAGGTGCCGAGGGCGCGTCGGGCGAAGCCGTATCCGCCGCCCGCGGTGGGCAGGATGGCGGAGAGTTCGGCGAGGGCGAAGACCAGGCAGGCGTACATCGCGCCCATCAGGAGCATGGCGATGGCGAGCCCGCCGAAGCCTCCTTCCGCCAGGCCGATGTTCCAGCCGGAGAAGTCGCCGGAGACCACGTAGGCGACACCGAGGCCGGTGAGCAGCAGCCAGCCCGCGCTGCCCCGGCGCAGGGTGCGCCGCTGGAGGTACCGGTCTTCGTCGGAGCCGCCCTGGGAAGGGGCGGCTGGTGGGATGCGCGATTCGGTGCCCTCGGCCATAGACCGCTCCTGTCTCGGGGCAATGGTGTGGGGCCACACCTTTGCGCTCCGGCGGCGGCCGCGCAAGACCCGTGCGTTAAACGGATGTTACGGATCCGACCTTCAGGGGTGCCGGAAGCGCCCGGTGGGGGAGGTACCCGGCGGGGGAGGTGAACGCGGGCTCAGGTGAGAAAGCCTCTGAGCAGCGCGGCCGTCCCCGCGCAGTGCTCGCGCATCACCTCGCGCGCGCCGTCCGCGTCGCCGTCCAGGACGGCCTCCACCAGCGCGGTGTGCTGCTGCTGTGAGTGCTCCAGGTTCCGCACCAGGAGCGGGATGCCGTCCAGGAGGTCGTTCACCTGCGCTCGTACGGCGGCGTACTGGGCCGTCAGAGTGGACGAGCCGGACAGTTCGGCGAGCGTGAGATGGAGCAGGGTGTCGAGACGGCGGTACTCGGCCAGGGGTGCGTCATGGGTCGCCGCGAGTGCCGCGCGCAGCTGCTCGGCCCGGGCCCCGTCGAGCCCGTCAGCCGCGCAGAGCCCGGCCGCGCCGACCTCCAGCACCTCCCGGAACCGCAGGATGTCCTCGACGTCCACCGACGCGACCCGCCGCCGCAGCTCGCCCTCGCCCGGCGGTCGCGGCCGGTCCAGGACGAACGTGCCGCCGTACCGGCCGCGTCGGCTCTCCACCAGCCCCTGGTCCTGGAGTACCTTCAGCACCTCGCGCAGTGTGACCCGGCTGATCCGCAGCCGGTCCGCCAACTCTCGCTCGGCGGGGAGGCGTTCACCATGAGGTACGAGTCCCAGGCGCAGCACCTGCAGGATCTGCTCCAGCGCCTCCTCGAAGCCGTTGCCCGCCCGCACGGGCCGCAGCACGGGTGTCAGCCGGTCGTCCGCACCGATCTCCGCCATGTTGCGGTTCCCCCTTCCCAATCAATGGTCATCACCCATACCTTATGACTCCCGAAGCCCGAAGGAGGAGAATCCCGTGGCTGACCGCACACCCCCGCTCGCGATCGAGGAACTGCGTGCCCGCGTCGCGAGCGGTGAGATCGACACTGTCGTCCTCGCCTTCCCCGATATGCAAGGGCGGCTGCAGGGCAAGCGGTTCGCCGCGCAGTTCTTCCTGGACGAGGTCCTGGAGCACGGCACCGAGGGCTGCAACTACCTGCTCGCCGTCGACACCGAGATGAACACCGTCGGTGGCTACGAGATGGCCTCCTGGGACCGCGGCTACGGCGACTTCGCCATGCGCCCCGACCTGGACACCCTGCGTCGCGTCCCCTGGAACGAGGGCACCGCGATGCTGGTCGCCGACCTCGCCTGGAACGACGGCTCGCCGGTCGTCGCCGCCCCCCGCCAGATCCTCCGCCGCCAGCTGGAGCGCCTCGCCGAGCACGGCTTCACCGCGCAGGTCGGCACCGAGCTGGAGTTCATCGTCTTCAAGGACACCTACGAACAGGCCTGGGACCGTGACTACCGTGGGCTGACCCCGGTCAACCAGTACAACATCGACTACTCCGTACTCGGCACCGGCCGCATCGAGCCGCTGCTGCGCCGCATCCGCAACGAGATGGCCGCCGCGGGCCTGACCGTCGAGTCCGCCAAGGGCGAGTGCAACCCCGGCCAGCACGAGATCGTCTTCAAGTACGACGAGGCACTCGTCACCTGCGACCAGCACGCCATCTACAAGACCGGCGCCAAGGAAATCGCCGCCCAGGAGGGCGTCTCGCTCACCTTCATGGCCAAGTACAACGAGCGCGAGGGCAACTCCTGCCACATCCACCTCTCGCTCACCGACGCGGACGGCGTCAACGTCATGGCGGGCGACGGCCCCGGCGGCATGTCCCCGGTCATGCGGCACTTCCTCGCCGGGCAGCTCGCCGCCCTCCGCGACTTCTCCCTCCTCTACGCCCCGAACATCAACTCCTACAAGCGCTTCCAGCCGGGCTCCTTCGCCCCGACCGCCGTCGCCTGGGGCCATGACAACCGCACCTGCTCGCTGCGCGTCGTCGGCCACGGCCGCTCGACACGCTTCGAGAACCGGCTGCCGGGCGGCGACGTCAACCCGCACCTGGCCGTCGCGGGTCTGGTCGCGGCGGGCCTGTACGGCATCGAGCAGCAACTCGAACTCCCCGAGGTCTGCGAAGGAAACGCCTACACCGGCGAGTACGCGCACGTCCCCACCTCTCTTCGCGAGGCCGCCGAGCTCTGGGAGAACAGCCCCATCGCCAAGGCCGCCTTCGGCGCCGAGGTGGTCGCGCACTACCGCAACATGGCGCGGGTCGAGCTGGACGCCTTCGACGCCGCGGTGACCGACTGGGAGCTCCGCCGCTCCTTCGAACGTATGTGAGGCCCGACTTGTCCGTTTCGCACGAGCCGAATGAGCCGAATGAGCAGCCGTACGCGCACCAGGTGCTCAACCCGGCGACCGAAGACGTCATCGCGACCGTCCCGGCGACCACCGCGGCCGAGGTCGACGCCGCCGTCACCCGGGCCGCCGCCGCGCAGGTCCGCTGGGCGGCGCTGGCCCCCGCCGACCGGGCCCGCCTGCTGCGCCGCTTCGCCGCCGCCGTGGACGACCACGTCGAGGAACTTGCCCGCCTCGAAGTCCAGGAGGCGGGCCACACGCTGGGCAACGCCCGCTGGGAGGCGGGCAACGTCCGTGACCTCCTGGACTACGCGGCCGGGGGAGTGGAGCGCCTCAGCGGCCGCCAGATCCCGGTACCCGGTGGCCTGAACGTCACCTTCCTCGAACCCCTCGGCGTCGTCGGCGTGATCGCGCCCTGGAACTTCCCGATGCCGATCGCCGCCTGGGGCACCGCCCCCGCACTGGCCGCGGGCAACGCCGTACTCCTCAAGCCCGCCGAGACCACCCCGCTCACCGCGCTGCGACTGGCCGAACTCGCCCTGGCGGCAGGCCTTCCGGAGCACCTCTTCCAGGTGCTGCCCGGCGCGGGCGCCGTCGCCGGAAACGCCCTGGTCGAGCACCCGGGCGTCGCCAAGATCGTGTTCACCGGTTCGACCACGGTCGGCAAGCGCATCATGGCCAAGTGCGCCGACCAGGTGAAGCGGGTGACCCTCGAACTCGGCGGCAAGAGCCCCAACATCGTCTTCGCCGACGCCGACCTCGACGCCGCGGTGGCCGCCACCCCGATGTCCTTCCTGGACAACGCCGGACAGGACTGCTGCGCCCGCACCCGCATCCTCGTCCAGCGCCCGGTGTACGACCGCTTCCTGGAACTCCTGGCCCCCGCCGTCGAGTCAGTGGCCGTTGGCGACCCCGCGGACGACAAGACCCAGATGGGCCCGCTGATCTCCCGGGCGCAGTGGGAGCGGGTACGGTCCTACGTCCCCAGCGGCGCCGAGGCGATCATCGGCAGCGCGCCCGAAGGCCCCGGCTTCTGGTTCCCGCCCACCGTGCTGACCGCCGTCGAGCCCCACGCGCGCGTGGCCGTCGAAGAGGTCTTCGGGCCGGTCGCCGTGGTGCTGCCCTTCGACGACGAGGCGGACGCCGTACGGCTCGCCAACGCCACCGAGTACGGCCTCTCCGGCTCGCTGTGGACCCGCGACGCGGGCCGGGCGATCCGCGTCTCGCGCGCCGTCGCCGCCGGGAACCTCTCCGTCAACTCCCACAGCAGCGTCCGCTACTGGACCCCGTTCGGCGGATACCGGCAGTCCGGACTCGGCCGTGAACTGGGCCCGGACGCCCTGACCGCCTTCACCGAAACCAAGAACGTCTTCATCAGCACGGAGAGCACGGAGGCCTGAGCACCATGACGACCACTGAGAACATCTGCCGCCGCCTGGTGGGCCGCACCGCCGTCATCACCGGCGCGGGCAGCGGCATCGGCCTGGCCGCCGCCCGCCGACTCGCCTCCGAGGGCGCCCACGTCGTCTGCGGCGACATCGACGAGAGCGCGGGCAACGCCGCGGCGAAGGAGGTCGGCGGCACCTTCGTACGCGTCGACGTCACCAACGCCGAGCAGGTCGAGGCCCTCTTCAAGACCGCGTACGACACCTACGGCAGCGTGGACATCGCCTTCAACAACGCCGGGATCTCACCGCCCGACGACGACTCCATCCTGGACACCGGGCTGGAGGCGTGGAAGCGCGTCCAGGACGTCAACCTCACCTCCGTGTACCTGTGCTGCAAGGCCGCCATCCCTTATATGCAGCGCCAGGGCCGCGGTTCCATCATCAACACCGCCTCCTTCGTGGCCATCATGGGCGCGGCCACCTCCCAGATCTCGTACACCGCGTCCAAGGGCGGGGTGCTCGCGATGTCGCGCGAACTGGGCGTGCAGTTCGCCCGCGAGGGCATCCGGGTCAACGCCCTGTGCCCAGGCCCGGTCAACACCCCGCTGCTTCAGGAACTGTTCGCCAAGGACCCGGAGCGGGCCGCGCGCCGACTGGTGCACATTCCGGTGGGCCGGTTCGCCGAGGCCGAGGAGATCGCCGCCGCGGTCGCCTTCCTGGCGAGCGACGACTCGTCGTTCGTCAACGCCACGGACTTCCTGGTCGACGGCGGTATCGCCGGGGCGTACGTCACTCCGGTGTAGCGGTCACCGGTCACCTGGGTGTTCGGTGCACGCACCCCGTGCGACCGCTTAGGGTGGCCGCATGAGCATGACGACCCCGCCCGGCTGGTACCCGGACCCGTCGGTCCCGTCCCTTGAGCGCTGGTGGGACGGGACCGCGTGGACCGAGCACACCCGGGCCCCGCAGCAGGCCGGGCACTCGGCTGAGCAGTTGGCCGGTCAGTCGGCCGGGCAGCCCGTCGGTTTCGGCCCCGCGCAGCCCATGCCCGCGTCAGGCCCCGGCCAGAGCGCGGGGCGGGGCAAGATGATCGCGCTCGCCGTCGCCGGGGTCGTCCTCATCGCCGCGATCGTCACGGGAGTCGTCGTACTTGGCAAGGACGACACAGACGGTGCGGAGGCGAAAAGCGGCGGTACCCCGACCGCGCCTCCGTCCGAGACCGGCGACGAGCAGCCCAGCGACGAGCCGTCCGACGACCCCACGCCCTCCGCCAGCGCGTCCGCCGACGATCCCAGCGTGCTGGTCGACCAGCTCAACGGCGTCTCCCTGCCGATCCCGGACGGCTGGGAGAAGCCGGAGCACACAGTTGGCAGCGAACTGACCATGCGCACCAAGGACAGCTACGACTGCCCGGCGACCAGCGGCTTCTGCTACCACGGCACCGTCACCAGCGGCACCGCCGACAGAGGCAGCGGCGACACCGCGAAAGAGGCCGCCGAGAAAGACATCTCCGACTGGGCCGAGCTGGCGTACGGCGAGGGCATCCTCGACCGTGAACCGCACGGCGGCATCACGTCGACCAAGAAGGTCCAGGCGGGCCAGGTCGCGGTGGCGGGCCGCACCGGCTATCTCGTCCGCTGGCAGGTCAAGACCGGCAAGGGCCCCGGCGGATACGTCCAGTCCCTGGCCTTCCCGTCGACCATCGGCACCGAGTCCCTGATCATCGTGCGCTTCGCGTTCGACGCAGGGGCGGACGGACCGCCGCTGTCCGGGATGGACGAGATCACCAAGGGCATCCGCGACCTCGGCGACGAGGAGGCCGGGACAGGCGGCGTGGGCAGCAGCATCAGCCCGTCGTAGGGCCGGAGCGCTCGCGACTCAGAGGAACGTGCGGCCCTCACCGCGATACGTGGGAACGGTCGCGGTGACCCGCTCACCCTCCACCAGGTGCAGCGCGTCGAAACGCTCGCACAGCTCCCCGGCCTTGGCGTGCCGGAACCACACCCGGTCGCCGATCAGCAGATCGTCGGCCACCGACCCGAGCAGCGGCGTCTGCACTTCGCCCGGCCCCTCCTGCGGGTCATACCTCAGCCCCTCCGGAAGGTACGGCACCGGCAGCCGGTCCGCGCCCGCGGCCCCCGACGCCGGATAGCCGCCGCCGAGCACCGTCACCACGCCCACACCGGGCCTGCGCACCACGGGCTGCGCGAACAGCGCCGCCGGACGGCCGGTGAACGAGCTGTAGTTGTCGAACAGCCGTGGTACGTACAGGCCCGAGCCCGCGGCGATCTCGGTGACCGCGTCCTCCGCGGCGGTGTGCTGCACACTGCCGGTGCCACCGCCGTTGACGAACTCCAGGTCGGGTGCCACTGCCCGCACGGCGCGCACCACCTCCGCCCGGCGGGCGGCCAGTTCACGGCGGGCCGCCGACTGCATCAGCCGGATCGCCCGGGAGCGCAACGGCCGCCCGGCGACGCGGTCGCCGACCCCGGCCACATGACCCTCGTACGCCATGACCCCGACCAGCCGGAAACCGGGCCTGCGCACCACCGCGCGGGCCAGCTCGGCGACTTGGGCGGGGGAGTGCAGCGGGGAGCGCCGGGCTCCGACCCGTACCCGGCCGCCGAGCAGCTTCAGCGCGGTGTCCAACTCCAGGCAGACCCGCACCTCTTCGCCGCCGCCGTCCCCGTCCCTGGCCTCGTCGATCAGCCGCAGCTGCGCCGGATCGTCGACCATCACCGTCACCGCGGCGGCCAACTTGGGGTCGGCGGTGAGTTCGGCGAACGCGGCCCGGTCGGTCGACGGATAGGCCAGCAGGACGTCGTCGACACCGGACCGGGCGAGCCACAGCGACTCGGCCAGGGTGAACGACATCACACCCGCGAACCCGTCCCGGCTCAGTACGCGCTCCAGCAGGGCGCGGCAGCGCAGGGACTTGCTCGCCACCCGGATCGGCTTACCGCCGCCCCGTCGCACGAGATCCGCGGCGTTCGCGTCGAAGGCCTCGAGGTCGACGATGGCGACGGGCGCGTCGAGGTGGGCGGTGGCCCGGTCGTAGCGGACGCGGTCACTGGCGCGGGCTGTCATGAGCGCAGCTTGCCAGACGCGATTACCGCAGGGTAGGGGGATGCGGGGGATGAGCGTGATGAAGAGGGCAGATCGCCTCATGGCTGTGGATCGGGTCTCGGCCGAACGGTGTCAGCCCGTAGAGTGACGCGGGTACAGGGAAGGAACGGGCCTGTCCCCAAAGGCGATCGAGCGGGGCCCAAGAGTGAGGAACGGGGGGTGCATGAGCACCGAAGCGCAGCGCGCTCCCGTACCTCCGCGCCCCGCTGGCCCGCCACCCCCGCACCCCTCGACCCGCCTCCCTGACCGGCCTCCGAGGGTCTCTGACCAGCCTCCGACGGCCCCTGCCCGCCCGCAGGCCTCGGAGACCCCGCAGGCCTCGCAGGCTCCGCGAGACGTGCCCGAGGCCCCCACGACACCGCCCACGGCGCGCGAGCCGCGTCCGGACCCGGTGGTGACTGGCGCGGCTGGCACCGCTGGCGTGGCTGGCACCGCTGGCGCCCGCGCGGCGGCCGCTGCGGCAGTGCACGCGCCTCGCGTCCCTCTACGCCCGGTGAAGGCCCCCGGTACGGCTGGCGAGCGGGGGAACCCCGATGGGCGGCGACCCGCAGCCGGTACGCCCGTGGGGACACGGCCCTGGGAGCCGCCTGCCAGCGGGTTGTCCGCCGAGGTGGTCGACGAGGGGCCGACCCGGGTAGCCGAGCCTGGCCAGGACGCGGGACTGCTCGGGGGCGTACAGCCCAGGGCGGCCGCACCATCGGGTGACGTACCGTCAGACGCCGTCGGCTGGGGGTCCCGCAGGGCGGACGTCATACCGCCCAGGCCCGGCGCGCGGCGCCCGCTCGCGTTCGACGAGCCCTCGCCGTACGACGACCAGGACGCCCCCACGACCCGGCTGCGCCGAGTCCCCGCCCGTGGCAGGGCCCGCACCGCCGTCGCCGCGGCCTGCGTCGTCCTGGGCCTTGGTCTCATCGGCGGGGCGGTGACCGGCAGTTGGCTCACCGCCGACGCCGCCGACCCGACCGAGCGGTCCCGGTTCGCGGCGGCCGCTGACACCTGGCACAGCGAGCCCGTCGACACGCTCCTGCCCGCCGTGGTCAAGGGCGAGGGCGCGGGCCCCGGCGGCGCCGACCGCCGCTGGACCCGGATCGCCGTCGCCCCGGACAGCGAGTGCGCGGGCGCCCTCGACCCGCTGCTGCTCAAGGCACTCGAACCCGTCGGCTGCGAGCGCCTGGTGCGCGCCACGTACACGGACGACACCCGCAGCCATGTCACCACCGTCGGCATGGTGTTCAGCGAGGCGGACGAACCGGCCATGCGCGCCCTGCGGGCCCGCTTCGCCAAGGACAGCCTGGAACGGCGTGACGATCTGATGCCCCGCACCTACCCCGCCAGGGGCACCGTCGCCGAGGGCTTCGGCGACCGGCAGCGCGCGACCTGGACGGTCTCCGTCCTCACCGACGCGCCCGTGGTCGTCTACGCCGTGTCCGGCTTCGCCGACGGCCGTACGGTCAGCGCCCCGGAGCCGGTCGCCGACGCACTCGCCACGGACGCCACCAGCGCCCCCGCCCAGGCCGGTCTCGGCCACGAGGCGAAGGGACTCGCGGACCGGGTGGAGCGCACGTTGCGCAAGACCGTCAGCGCGGCCACCGAGAAGCCCGCATGAGACTCCGCCGTATGAGACTCCGCAAGACCGCCGCCCTGCTCGCCGCCGCCGCGCTCACCCTGCTGCCCGCCACCACCGCCGAGGCCGACTCGATCCGCGCCCGCCAGTGGAGCCTGGACGGCACGACCACCCGCGAGGCGTGGCGCACCACGCGGGGCGAGGGCGTCACCGTCGCGGTCCTGGACACCGGCGTCGACGCCGCGCACCCCGACCTTGAGCGCAACGTCGTCGACGGCAAGGACATGATCGGCTTCGGCGCCGCGCGGGGCGATGGCTCCTGGGCCAAGCACGGCACCGCGATGGCCGGGATCATCGCGGGCCACGGACACGGCCAGGACTCCGGCGACGGCGTACTCGGCGTCGCGCCCCAGGCCAGGATCCTCCCGGTCCGGGTGATCCTCGAAGACGGCGACCCCCTGCGGACGAAGGCCCGCAGCACCCGTGGCAACGCCCTCGCCAAGGGCATCCGCTGGGCCGCCGACCAGGGCGCCGACGTGATCAACCTCTCGCTCGGCGACGACAGCGAGTCCGCCCACCCGGCAGCCGCCGAGGACGCGGCCGTCCGGTACGCCCTCAAGAAGGGCTCCGTCGTCGTCGCGTCGGCGGGCAACGGCGGCGAGGAGGGCGACCGCGTCTCCTACCCGGCCGCCTACCCCGGCGTGATCGCGGTGACCGCCGAGGACCGCTTCGGCAACCGCGCCGCGTTCTCCACCCGCCGCTGGTACGCCACCGTCAGCGCACCCGGCGACGACATCGTGATGGCCGCGCCTGACGGCGGATACGTGGAGGGCTGGGGCACCAGCTCCGCCGCCGCCTTCGTCTCGGGCGCGGTGGCGCTGGTGCGCTCCGCACACCCGGACCTGACCCCGGCCCAGATCAAGAAGCTGCTCCAGGACACCACCCAGCACGCCCCCGACAACGGCCGCGACGACTCCCGTGGCTACGGCCTGGTGGACCCGGCCGCCGCGATCCGCGCGGGCGGCGCGCTGCGGCCCGAGTCGCTGCGCCCGGCCGAGTTCGGCACGCGGTACTTCGGTCCCGGACCCGACCAGCCCGAGGAGGAGCGCGACGCGATCGGCTGGGCTGGCCTGCTGGCGGGTGGTCTCGGTACGACGCTGCTGGTGACGGCCGTACTGCTGTGGTACCGGGGGCCCGCACGGCCGGGCGGCGGACCGCTGCCGTAACCGTCCCGTCGCGTCCTGCGTCGGGCGAGCGGCGTCGGGACCTCGGGACGCTGGGGCGCCAGGACCTCAGGGCGCCAGCACCTCAGGACTCAGGACGCCAGGGCGTCAGGACGTCAGTGAGGCGACCCCGGCCCTCGCCGAGGCCTCGACCAGCGCGACGCCGTCCTCCATCGTCGCGTGGCCGTCGGAGATCACGGCGACCAAGCGGTCACCGTCGTCCGTGGTCACCCGCCCGATGCTGTTCACGTCCCACAGCCCGCTCGCGCTCCGCGGCAGCCAGCCGTTCTTCAGCGCGCCATTCGAACCGGCCGCCGACACGCCCCAGCCCTGGCCGTCGGATATGCCCCCCATCAGCTCCTGGACGTAGGCACGCGAGGCCTCGACCAGCTCTGACTCCGGCCCGCCGAAGACCGCCCGCAACAGCGCCACCTGGTCCGCCGCGGTCGTCTGGGTCAGCCCCCACTCGCCGTTCTCACCGGCCGTGGTCCCGGTGAGCCCGAGCCGCTGGTTGGCGGCGTCCAGACCCGCGGCCCCGCCGATGGCCTCCCACAGTTCCGTCGCCGAGTCGTTGCCGCTGTTGACGATCATGTCGGTGGCCGCCGCGCGCTCCCGCTCGGTGAGCTCCCGCCCCTCGTCCTGGGCCTGGAGCAGCAGCGTCGCCAGTATGTCGACCTTCACTATGCTCGCTGTGTCGTATGTCTCCTCGCCGCCGTGCACCGCGAGGGCACCGTCGCCCAGGTCGAGGACCGCGACCGACAGCCGGGTCGGGCCGTCGTCGGGCAGGACGGAGGCCAGCGCCTCGGCCAGCCGCTTGTTCGCTTCCGGGTCCGCCCCCACCGCCACCTCCGTGACCGCCTCCTGCGCCGCTTCCCGCGCCCCTGTGGCCGCCTCCTGCTCTGCGGTGACCGCCTCTCGCGGCGTCGAGAGAGCTGACGGCGCGACCGTGGGTATGTGGCGCGGTGGTGCCGCGTCGTGCACCACGTTCGCCTGGTTCTGGGCGCAGCCCACGAGCCCCCAGCCAAGCAGGACGGCGGTGGCCACGGGCGCGTATCTGAGCCGTCGCATGCCCCCCATGGTCGCCGACGTTCCCGTGGTCGCCGACGTTCCCGCGTGCTTTGTTCGTCGTACCCCTGAACCCGAGGGGAACGCCTCGCGCGCGGGCTCGGTAGGGTCACTGGTCGTGGCGAACAAGAACATCCCTGACTCCGGCTTTTCTGACGACGACGGTTCCGCGGACCCGCGGCTGACCGCGGCCCTCACCACCTGGGCGGGCGACCGGACGGCCGAGAACGCGAGCAGGGTGCTTCAGGCGCTCTCCGGCACCCGGCTGCTGGTGCCGGTCGTCGCGGTGCTGGGCGAGGCGGAAACGGACGCGAACGGTCTGAAACGCGACAAGACCAGCGACATGGCCGTCCCGACTCTCAAGGCCGGGGACCGTACCGCACTGCCCGCCTTCTCGTCGACCGCCGCACTCGCCCGCTGGGACCCCGAGGCCAGGCCGGTCGCCGTACCGCTGGGGCAGGCGCTGCGCGCCGCCGCCCATGAGAAGGCCGACACCATCGTGCTGGACCTGGCGGGTCCCGTGGCCTTCGAACTGCCCCGCCCCGCGCTCCTCGCCCTCGCCGAAGGACGCGTCTCCACCGACCCGCTGGCCGACCCCGCGGTCGTCGAGGCGGTACGGACCGTGGTCGCCGGGGTGCCCGCGGTGCTCCGCGCCTACCTCGGCCCCGGCCAGGCGGACGGAACCCTCGCGCTGGTCCTGTCCGCGGACGCCGAACCGGCTGACGCGGCCCGCCAGGTCACCGAGGCGCTGGCCGCCGACGACGCACTGAGGGCCCGCCTGGTGCGCGGCCTGGACCTGGCACTGCTGCCGGTCACGGCCACCCCACCGGGCGAGCCCCTGTTCGTACGTGGTCCGTCCTCGTAGTACCTGCGTACCTACGAGGACGGGAGGACGGAAGGTCAGCCGAAGACCGGCCCGGTGTACTTCTCGCCAGGCCCCTGCCCCGGCTCGTCCGGCACCAGCGACGCCTCACGGAACGCCAGCTGCAGCGACTTCAGCCCGTCGCGCAGCGGCGCCGCGTGGAAGGAGCTGATCTCGGTGGTGCTGGCGTCCAGCAGACCGGCCAGCGCGTGCACCAGCTTGCGGGCCTCGTCCAGGTCCTTGTGCTGCTCGCCCTCGTCGGTGAGGCCCAGCTTCACCGCCGAGGCGCTCATCAGGTTGACCGCGACCGTCACGATCACCTCGACCGCGGGGACCTCCGCGATATCGCGGGTCATGGCGTCGAAGTCGGTGCTGCCGGGCTCGGTGGTCGGGTCGTCGCTCATGACTGCTTCTTCTTCCTGCGGATTGACGGGCCGGTCCAGCCTAGGCCCACCCGGCAGGCGGGCGGCGACGGCCCCGAACGCTGGTATGCTGGTGAATCGACCGGCTGGATATCCGTGTGCACCACGAGTGTCCGGCCCACAAGTGGAGGCTCCGATCTCCCACCTGGCCGCTCTTCGGGCGGCGGGTCACCGGTCAGACGCTCCACTCCCGCAGTGGTCGTCCGATGTGCGCCCCGTGTACGACACGGCGGTGCTCCGGTAGTGATGGAGCCCCGCAAGTGATCGTCCGGGGCATTTTTCATGCACCGGGCCGGTTAGGTCTAACGAATAGAGACGTTACGCGGCAGTCCGCCAGACCGTCGCGTGGTGCTACCGAGGAGGATCCATCAGCGCCGAGCCCCGCATCAACGACCGGATTCGCGTTCCCGAAGTGCGACTTGTCGGTCCAAGCGGCGAGCAGGTCGGGATTGTTCCGCTTGCCAAGGCCCTTGAGCTCGCTCAGGAGTACGACCTCGACCTGGTCGAGGTGGCGGCGAACGCTCGCCCGCCCGTCTGCAAGCTCATGGACTACGGCAAGTTCAAGTACGAGTCGGCCATGAAGGCCCGTGAGGCGCGCAAGAACCAGGCGCACACGGTCATCAAGGAGATGAAGCTCCGGCCGAAGATCGACCCGCACGACTACGACACCAAAAAGGGTCACGTCGTCCGGTTCCTCAAGCAGGGCGACAAGGTCAAGATCACGATCATGTTCCGTGGTCGCGAGCAGTCCCGCCCCGAGCTGGGCTTCCGGCTGCTGCAGCGGCTGGCTTCGGACGTCGAGGACCTCGGGTTCATCGAGTCGAACCCGAAGCAGGACGGCCGAAACATGATCATGGTTCTCGGTCCGCACAAGAAGAAGACCGAGGCGATGGCCGAGGCCCGCGAGGCCCAGGCCGCCCGCAAGGCGGAAGCCGCGGAGACCGCGGTGGAGAGCCGTCGGGACCGTGCCCCCGACGAGGAAGTCGCCGAGGCGTCCTCCGAGGAGCCCGCCGAGGCCTGATCCGGGGCGCGAGCCCTGGATGCCAACCGATACAACTGACGCTCCCGCCTGCCGGTCCCGACCGGGGGAGTGCCACCGACGAGGAGAGAACGGCGCTATGCCGAAGAACAAGACGCACAGCGGTTCCAGCAAGCGCTTCAAGATCACCGGCTCCGGCAAGGTGATGCGCGAGCGCGCCGGCAAGCGCCACCTGCTCGAGCACAAGTCGTCCCGACTGACGCGTCGCCTCACCGGCAACGCCGAGATGGCCCCGGGCGACGCCAAGAAGATCAAGAAGCTTCTCGGCAAGTGACGTCACGGCCCCCGCACCGACGGGGGCCGGACGCCGAGACCGGGACCTATTCGAACCGGGCCGTGTGACGATCACCACGGCCCCGCTACAAGGAGTTATCAAGTGGCACGCGTCAAGCGGGCAGTCAACGCCCACAAGAAGCGTCGGGCGATCCTCGAGCAGGCCAGCGGCTACCGCGGTCAGCGTTCGCGCCTGTACCGCAAGGCGAAGGAGCAGGTCACCCACTCCCTCGTCTACAACTACAACGACCGCAAGAAGCGCAAGGGCGACTTCCGTCAGCTGTGGATCCAGCGCATCAACGCCGCTGCCCGCCAGAACGGCATGACGTACAACCGCCTCATCCAGGGTCTGAAGGCCGCCAACATCGAGGTGGACCGCAAGATGCTGGCCGAGCTCGCGGTCAACGACACCAACGCGTTCGCCGCGCTGGTCGAGGTCGCCCAGAAGGCCCTCCCGAGCGACGTCAACGCCCCGAAGACCGCCGCCTGATCCAGGCCCCGTCTTCCCGGCCGTGACAGGCCTTTCGCCGGACCCGCAGGTGGCATGCCTGCGGGTCCGGTGCGTTCAGCGTTCCGCGGTCCGTGTTCTACGATCCACGGTCCGCGTTCCGCGTTCCGCCCTTCCGTACGTACGTGAAAAGGTGAGCCGCCGACCATGGGCACCCCCGAGCTGATCTCCCCCCGCTCCGCGCGGGTGGCCGCCGCCAAGCGGCTGGCCAAGCGCAACATCCGCGCCAAGGAGCACAGATTCCTCGCCGAGGGGCCCCAGGCCGTACGGGAGGCCGCCGGACACCGCAGCGGCGGCGAGCCCACGCTGATCGAGCTGTTCACCACCCCCGAGGCCGCCGAGCGGTACACCGACGTCATCGACGCGGCCCAGGGCGGCGGAGCCCGTGTGCACTACGCCGACGCATCCGTGATCGCCGATATCTCGACCACCGTCACCCCGCAGGGACTGGTCGGCGTCTGCCGCTTCCTGGACTCGCCGCTTTCGGACATCCTCGCCGCCCGGCCCAAGCTCGTCGCCGTACTGGCCCACGTCCGCGACCCCGGCAACGCGGGCACCGTGCTGCGCTGCGCGGACGCCGCGGGCGCCGAGGCCGTGATCCTCACCGATGCCTCGGTCGATCTGTACAACCCCAAGGCGGTACGGGCCTCGGTCGGCTCGCACTTCCATCTGCCGATCGCCGTGGGCGTCCCCGTGGAGGACGCCGTCGCGGGACTCCGGGACACCGGCGTCCGGGTACTCGCCGCCGACGGCGCGGGCACCGACGACCTCGACACCGAACTCGACATGGGCACCATGGGCACCCCCACCGCCTGGATCTTCGGCAACGAGGCCTGGGGCCTGCCAGCCGAGACCCGCGCCCTGGCCGACGCGGTGGTGCGCGTCCCGATCCACGGACGGGCCGAGAGCCTGAACCTCGCCACGGCCGCCGCCGTATGTCTCTACGCCTCGGCGCGCGCCCAGCGAGCCTAGGACAGGCCTGGGGCGGTCCTAGGCCCTGGCTGGCTCTGACCGCTGGCTGAGGGGGTCCGTTCGGTAACCCTCAGCTAGTAGTGTGGCGGGCTCGGGGACCCACTGCACCAGTTGAGAGGGTGGGGTACGGGGAATGACTGTCGGCACCAGGGGACCACGCGGAGCACACGGCGCCGCTCCGCCACCTTCCCCGACGCCCTGTGCCGCCCCCGAGGACGCCGAGGACCCCGGCGGCCTCGGCGGCCTCGGCCTGGACCCGGATGACCTGCCGGACGGCCTGGTCGTCGCGGACGAGACGGGCCGGGTGATCTGCTTCAACGCCGCGGCCGCCCGCATCACCGCCGTACCCCGCGCCGACGCCCTGGGCAGTCCGCTGGAGCGCGCACTGCCGCTGGAGGATCTCGAAGGCCGACGCTGGTGGCAGCTGACCGACCCGTACGGCGGGCTTGCCACCCGCAGGGGCCAGCCCGAGCGCAACCTCCTGCTGCCCGGCGGCCGCGAGGTCCTGGTCACCGCCCGGTACGTCCGTACCCGCCCCACCGGACCGCTGCGCCGCCTGGTCGTCTCGCTCAGGGACACCGAGGCCCGCCGCCGCACCGAGCGCAGCCACGCCGAACTGATCGCCACCGTCGCCCATGAGCTGCGCTCGCCGCTGACCTCCGTCAAGGGCTTCACGGCCACCCTGCTCGCGAAGTGGGAACGCTTCACCGACGACCAGAAGCGCCTGATGCTGGAGACCGTCGACGCCGACGCCAACCGCGTCACCCGGCTCATCGCCGAACTGCTCGACATCTCCCGGATCGACTCCGGCCGACTGGAGGTCCGCCGTCAGCCCGTCGACCTCGGCGCGGCCGTCGGACGGCATGTCCAGGCGCATGTCGCCGCGGGCCAGCCCCCCGAGCGCTTCCTGGTACGGCTACAGCAGCCGCTGCCGGGACTGTGGGCCGACCCGGACAAGATCGACCAGGTGCTGAGTAACCTGCTGGAAAACGCGGTGCGGCACGGCGAGGGAACTGTCACCATCGAGGTGGCCGCCGTGCGGCTGGACAGCACCGCCCGCCCGGACGACCCGGCGCGGCCCAAGCACCAGGCGGAGGGAACGGCAGTCACCGTGAGCGACGAAGGCCCCGGCATCCCCGAGGAGTCGATGGGCCGTGTCTTCACCCGCTTCTGGCGGGGGAGCAAACGCGGCGGGACCGGCCTCGGCCTGTACATCGTCAAGGGCATCGTGGAGGCCCACGGCGGCACGATCACGGTCGGCCGGGGACCGGCGGGCGGCGCCGAGTTCCGATTTACGTTGCCCGTGGCGACGCCTGCCTACCTGGTCTGAGCGCCCCACGGGCACCTTCGCCTTCCCGTACACCGTTAGACTCGACCTTTGGCGCGATTGTGTCCTTGTCGTGTGCGGGACTCCCCAGCCAAGCCAATCGGAAGTACGGGAAGAGATGTCGGCACCCAATAAGTCGTACGACCCTGTTCAGGTCGACGCGTTGAAACCGGACGAGATCGAGCGCGTACGGGACGAGGCGCTCGCCGCCTTCGCCGCGGCGCAGGACCTCGACGCGCTCGCCCACGCGAAGGTCGCGCACACCGGTGGCACCTCGCCGCTGGCGCTCGCCAACCGCGAGATCGGCGCGCTTCCGCCGCAGGCCAAGGCCGAGGCCGGCAAGCGTGTGGGCATGGCACGCGGCGTCGTGAACAAGGCGCTCGCCGCCCGACAGAGCGAGCTGGAGGCCGAGCGCGACGCCCGCGTCCTGGTCGAGGAGGCCGTGGACGTCACGCTGCCCTACGACCGTGTCCCGGCCGGCGCCCGGCACCCGCTCACGACCATCATGGAGCGCGTCGCCGACGTCTTCGTCGCGATGGGCTACGAGGTCGCCGAGGGCCCTGAGGTCGAGGCGGAGTGGTTCAACTTCGACGCCCTGAACTTCGTGCCCGACCACCCGGCCCGCCAGATGCAGGACACCTTCTTCGTCCAGGGCACCTCGCCGGACGGCAAGGCCACCACGGGCGACGAGTCCGGTGTCGTGCTGCGTACCCACACCTCGCCGGTGCAGGCGCGCGCCCTGCTCGACCGGGAGCCGCCCGTCTACATCGTCTGCCCGGGGCGGGTCTACCGCACCGACGAGCTGGACGCCACGCACACCCCGGTCTTCCACCAGATCGAGCTGCTCGCGGTCGACGAGGGCCTGACCATGGCCGACCTCAAGGGCACCCTGGACCACATGGTGCAGGCGCTCTTCGGCCCGGACATGAAGACCCGGCTGCGCCCGAACTACTTCCCGTTCACCGAGCCGTCCGCCGAGATGGACATGGTCTGCTACGTGTGCCGTGGCGCCTCCGTCGGCGACCCGGACCGGCCCTGCCGGACCTGCGGCAGCGAGGGCTGGATCGAGCTCGGCGGCTGCGGCATGGTCAACCCGCGGGTGCTCACCGCCTGTGGCGTCGACCCCGAGAAGTACAGCGGATTCGCCTTCGGGTTCGGCATCGAACGGATGCTGATGTTCCGCCACAACGTCGAAGACATGCGAGACATGGTCGAGGGTGACGTCCGTTTCACCCGGCCGTTCGGGATGGAGATCTGATGCGGGTCCCGCTTTCCTGGCTGCGGGAGTACGTCGACCTCCCCGCCACTGAGACCGGCCGTGACGTACAGGCCAAGCTGGTGGACGTCGGCCTCGAGGTCGAGACCGTCGAGACCGTCGGCGCAGGCCTCACCGGGCCGCTGGTGGTCGGCAAGGTCCTCACCATCGAGGAGCTGACGGAGTTCAAGAAGCCCATCCGCTTCTGCACCGTCGACGTCGGCCAGACCAACGGCACCGGGGAGCCGCAGGAGATCGTCTGCGGCGCCCGGAACTTCGCCGTGGGCGACAAGGTCGTCGTGGCCCTGCCCGGCGCCGTGCTGCCCGGGGACTTCCGGATCGCCGAGCGCAAGACGTACGGCAAGATGTCCCGCGGCATGATCTGCTCCGGTGACGAGCTGGGCATGGGCGACGACGGCACCGGCGGCATCATCGTGCTGCCCCCCGAGCACGAGATCGGCATCGACGCCACCAAGCTGCTCGAACTGCACGACGAGGTCCTGGACATCGCCGTCACGCCCGACCGCGGCTACTGCCTGTCGATGCGCGGCGTCGCCCGCGAGACCGCCACCGCGTACGGCCTGCCGCTGCGCGACCCGGCGCTCCTGGACGTCCCCGCGCCGAACGACTACGGCTACCCGGTGAAGATCGACGAACCGATCGGCTGTGACCGCTTCACCGCCCGTACGGTGACCGGCCTTGACCCCGAGGCGCGCTCCCCGATCTGGCTGCGCCGCCGCCTGCAGAAGGCCGGGATGCGCCCGATCTCGCTGGCCGTCGACGTCACCAACTACGTGATGCTGGAGCTCGGCCAGCCGCTGCACGCCTACGACCGGTCCCGTATCGAGGGCACGATCGGCGTGCGCCGCGCCGAGCCGGGCGAGAAGTTCACCACCCTCGACGGCACCAAGCGGGTGCTGGACGCCGAGGACCTGGTGATCACCGACGACCGTGGGCCGATCGGCCTGGCGGGTGTCATGGGCGGCGCCCACACCGAGATCGCCGACGTCGAGACCCACCCGGAGACCGGCGAGGTCCAGGGCACCACCGACGTGATCATCGAGGCCGCGCACTTCGACCAGCTCTCCATCGCCCGCACGGCGCGCCGCCACAAGCTGTCCTCCGAGGCGTCCAAGCGCTTCGAGCGCGGCGTGGACCCCGAGGCCGCGTCCGCCGCCGCGCAGCGCACCGTCGACCTGCTGGTGCTGCTCGCGGGCGGCTCGGCCGAGGCCGGGGTCACCGAGGTCATCACGCCGTCCGCGCCGCGTACGGTCAGGATCCCCGCCGACCACCCGGACAAGGTCGCCGGCGTCGCGTACGGCCGGGAGACCGTTGTACGCCGCCTCCAGGAGGTCGGCTGCGACGTGTACGGGCAGGATGACCTGACCGTCACCGTGCCGTCCTGGCGGCCCGACCTGACCGACCCCAACGACCTGGCCGAAGAGGTCATCCGCCTTGAGGGGTACGAGAACCTGCCCTCGACGCTGCCCAAGCCCCCGGCGGGGCGCGGCCTCACCGACCGGCAGCGGCTGCACCGCCGCGTCGGCCGCGCGCTGGCCGCGGCGGGCTATGTCGAGGCGCTGAACTACCCGTTCATCGGCGAGCCGGTCTTCGACCAGCTCGGCCTGGACGCCGACGACGCGCGCCGCAACACGGTGAAGCTGGTCAACCCGCTCTCCGACGAGGAGCCCGCGCTGCGCACCACGCTGCTGCCGGGCCTGCTCGGCGCGCTGCGGCGCAACGACGGCCGTGGCAGTCACGACCTGGCGCTCTTCGAGACCGGCCTGGTCTTCCGGCCGACCGGCGAGGAGACCAAGGCGGTACGGCTGCCCGTCGACCGCCGGCCCACCGACGAGGAGATCGCCTCGCTCAACGCCGCGCTGCCGCGCCAGCCGCTGCGCGCCGCGGTCGTCCTCGCGGGCGCCCGCGAGCAGTCCGGCTGGTGGGGCAAGGGCTACCCGGCGACCTGGGCGGACGCCATCGAGGCCGCTCGGTCGCTGGCCGCCGAGGCCGGGGTCGAGCTGACCGTGCGCGCCGACCAGCACGCGCCGTGGCACCCGGGCCGCTGCGCCGCGCTGTATGTGACGGTGGACGGCCAGGAGACCCTCGTCGGGCACGCCGGTGAGCTGCACCCGCGGGTCGTCAAGGCGCTGCACCTGCCGGAGCGCACCTGCGCCATGGAGATCGAGACCGACCTTCTGGAGCAGGCGTCGACCGGTGCGCTGCGCGCGCCGCGGATCTCCACCTTCCCGGTGGCCACCCAGGACGTCGCGCTGATCGTGGACGGCGACGTCCCGGCCGCCGACGTGGAGCGGGCGCTGCGGGACGGCGCGGGTGAACTCCTGGAGTCGCTGCGGCTGTTCGACGTCTTCACCGGCGAACAGCTCGGCGAGGGCAAGAAGTCCCTGGCGTACGCGCTGCGGTTCCGTGCCACGGACCGCACCCTGACCGTCGACGAGGCGTCCGCGGCCCGCGACGCCGCGATCGCCCTCGCGGGCGAGCGGACCGGCGCGGTGCTGCGCGGAGCGTAGGCGCGTTTTCCCTGGTGAGGGGCGCACTCGGTGATCCGAGTGCGCCCCTCACTCGTTCGGGTGAGAAGTCCGAGCTCCATGGCCCGACCGGGCCCCCTCATGGACAGAATCGACCCGGTCGTAGGAACCTGAGCGAGTCGCGGGAGACCGGAGTGAGGAGGGCGCCGGACGGCGTGCGCCCAACTCGGGCCTGAGGGAGGCCGTCGGCATGATCGGTATCGGACCCTGGGCTCCCTGGCGAGGCCGGCTCGGCGACAACGGCAAGCGCGCGGACGCCTCGCGGCTGCGCCGCGGATTCCCGTTAGCCGTGCCCACCCTGTGGGGTGCGGTCGCCATCACCTACAAGCTCACCTGCCCGCTCGCCCAGCAGGACAGCCTCGGGGCGCGGATCGCCACCAGCGCGGTCTTCTTCGTGGTGGGCACCGGACTCATAGTCGGCGTCCGCCGGGCACTGCTCCAGGAACTGGCCCAGGTCCGCGAAGTGGCCGGTGCCGCCCAGCGGGTGCTGCTCCGCCCCCTGCCGCCGCGGCTCGACGGACTGGCCATCGCCGCGGGGCAGCTCTCCGCCCACCGGGGCGCCGCGGTGGGCGGAGACCTGTACGAGGCGGTCGCCACCGACCACGGAGTGCGGGTCGTCATCGGCGACGTACGGGGCCACGGCCTCAGCGCCATCGGTACGGTCGCCGCGGTGCTCGGCAGCTTCCGCGAGGCGGCCCACGACGAGGCCGAACTCCCGGGCGTACTGCGCCGCCTGGAGCGCGCCCTGCAACGACACCTGCGCGAACGCTCCCGTGCCGAGCACCCCGCGTCCTGCGGGAGTGAGCCGGACCATCCGCTGTCCGAGGAGTTCGTCACGGTCCTGCTCCTGGAGATCCGCCCGGACGGCGAGTTGTTCGCCGTCAACTGCGGCCACCCCTGGCCCTATCGCCTGGGCGGCCGGGCCGAGCGCCTCTTGGGCGGCGATCCGCTGCCGCCGCTGGGGTCCTTCCCGCTTCCCGACACGGTTCCGGTCCGGCGCTGTGGGCGGCTGCGGCCAGGCGAGGCGCTGCTTCTGCACACCGACGGAGTCGAGGACGCGCGGAACTCCGCGGGGCGGTTCTTTCCGCTGCCGGACGTGCTCGCGACGCTGGCGCGCGGGGCTCCGGTGCCGCCCAACTCCCTCGTGCGGTCGGTGCATGAGGCGCTGCTGCGGCACACCGGAGGGCGCCTCTCGGACGACGTGGCCCTGCTGGTGCTGCGCAACGACCGGCGCCGGGTGCCCCCACAGGCGACCGAGGCGGCCGCCCACCGCGCCCGTACCGTCACCTGAGACCTGGTGTCAGATCCCCGGCCGACGCCGTCCGCCCCGCCGCGGACGAGTGCGGGCGGCTGAGCGGGACGACGCGGAGACGGACCGCCGTACTGTACGAGGGGGAGCCGGCGGCCCCGGCCGCCTCTGGCGAGGCCAGAAGGTCCGACCCAGGGGAAGCCGGACCTCCCTCAGTGAAGCCCAGCCATCCGCCGTACGACACCGGGTGCGCGCCACGGGTGCGGGCACTCCGTTCACACCCCGTGTGAACGGCCCCCGCTTCGCACCCCGTGTGAAGTCAACTCCACTACGCTGGGCGGCACCGAGCCAACCGGAGGGCCAGCATGCAGCCCAACACCCTGCTCGATGCCATCCTCGACGAAGCGGGGATCTCCCATGCGGGCCTCGCCGCCCACGTCAACCACGCGGGCAGAGCCCAGGGCCTCGAGCTACGTTACGAACACACGGCGGTCGCCCGCTGGTTGAAGGGCCAGCGGCCCCGCGGCCGGGTTCCGGACCTGATCTGCGAGGTACTCGCCGAGCGCCTGCACCGGCACGTCACCCTCGACGACATCGGCCTCGGCGTGCCGGGACAGCGGACCGGACCGTACGCCGACGGCGGCGCGGGCGGCGTCGGCGGTTCGTCGATCTCCGGATTCGTCGAGCGGGCAACCGCCTTGTGGCGCTCCGACGAGCAGCAGCGCCCACACATCCTGGGCGCGCCCGCCGTCACCGGGACCCCCGCCGTGATGCCGGTGTGGGAGTGGGAGAACCCCCCGGAGGACGTGGATGTGTCGCGGGGCGGCCGGCACCGGGTCAGCATGTCCGACATCGAGACGCTGCGCTCCGCCCGGGCGCACTACGAGCAGATGTACCGCAAGACCGGCGGGGTCGCGACCCGGGCCAGAATCGTCGGCTTCCTGAACTCCGAGACCGCGCCGCTGCTGCGCGGCAGCTACACCGACGCCACCGGACGCCAACTGCACCGTGCCACCGGGGGGCTGGTGGCGGTCGCCGGGATCTGCGCCTATGACTCGAACGCGCACGGGCTCGCCCAGCGCTACTTCCACCAGGCGTTGCGCCTCGCCAAGGCGAGCGGCGACCGGGGCCTTGGCGCCTATGTGATAGCGCTGCTAGTCAACCAGTCCCTGTTCATGCGGGAGTTCCGGCAGGCGGTCGCCTTCGCGGAGGCCGCGCTGCGCGCCGCCGGACGGCACATCACCCCGGCCCTGGCCGCCGACCTCTACGCCATGCAGGCCAAGGCGTACGCACATCTGGGGGACGGCAGCAGCGCGCTGTCCTGCATTCGCCGAGCCGAGTCCGCAGCCGACCGTATCCGCCGCCGACAGGAGCCGGACGAGACCGGCTATGTCCAGCCGGGCCTGGTCAACGTGCAAGTGGCGGAGGCGTTGTTGAGCCTTGGCGACCTGGAGGCGGCCCGGGAGCACGCGGCTGCCGCCGTGGACACTCCGGCGCACGACCGGGGGCGGGTGCACCGGCTGGCCATGCTCAGCCAGATCGCGTTGCGCCAGGGTGAGGCCGACCAGGCGGTGGCCACCGCGGTGGAAATGGCCGAACAGGCACGGGGGATGGAGTCCCAGCGGCTTCGCGACCGGCTGCGCGCGGTGCGTGAGCATCTCGTACGCAATGGCTGCTCGGGTACCGCTGAGGCGGCCGCCATGATCGACGGGGCGCTGCGCGTACCGCTGTGAGTACACCCTCCTGCTGCGATATTGCCATCTATCTCAGCGGAAGGTGGCAGAACCGTGCAGTGGACGAACCTAAAAGAACAAACTGTGTACGAGAATCGCTGGTTTCAGGTCAACCTCGCAGATGTCGCGCTGCCCGACGGCAGGCATCTCGACCACTTCGTGATCAGGCTCCGGCCGGTCGCCGTCGCCACCGTGGTCAACGAGGCCAACGAAGTCCTGCTGCTCTGGCGGCACCGCTTCATCACCGACAGCTGGGGGTGGGAGCTGGCGGCGGGCGTCGTCGAGGACGGCGAGCCGATAGCCGACGCGGCCGCCCGCGAGCTGGAGGAGGAGACCGGGTGGCGACCCGGCCGCCTCAAGCACCTGATGAGCGTCGAGCCGTCCAACGGACTCACCGACGCCCGGCACCACATCTTCTACTCCGATGAGGGCGAGTACATCGGGCACCCCGAGGACGACTTCGAATCGGACCGCCGCGAGTGGGTCCCGCTGAAGCTGGTCCCCGACATGGTGGCCCGCGGCGAGGTCCCCGCCGCGAACATGGCGGCCGCCCTCCTCCTGCTCCACCATCTGCGGCTCGGCTAGCTGCCGTTCACGGCGTGACCTGACCTGACCTGACCTGACCTGACCTTGGCCTCGGCCGCGGGCTCCGTGTCTCAGCGGCCGACGGCCTGCCAGATGGCCACCACCAGCGCGCCTATGGCCGTGAGCGCGGCCACCGCGGGCAGGGGCCAGCGGGTGTGTTCCAGGTTTGTGACGCGGGTGCTCAGGGTGCCCACGTCCCTGCTGTGCTGCTCGTCGCGCTGGGTGAGCAGTGCCAGCTTGCCGTCGATGTGGGCCAGGCCCACATCGAGGCTGCGACGCAACTCTGCGTATTCCTCCGGGACCACGGGATGGTCGGGCTCGGCGGTCACGAGTCCACTCCTCTCCAGGTAAGGCTCAGCCATGCCTTCCACGCGCACGGACAGTAAACAAGGCTGGTGGGCCGTGCGGGAGCGTGTGCGAGAGGCATATGCGTGTCCGTCGAACACACGGTGTGCGAACGGGACGGGCCCGGCACCCATCACGGGTACCGGGCCTGTCCTCGATGGCTGGATGTTTACGCAGAGTGGCCGATTCCGTATCGGTTCTCAGTAGGTGTAGAAGCCCGAGCTCGTCTTCCGGCCGAGTCGGCCCGCGTCGACCATCCGCTGCAGCAGCGGGGGCGCGGCGTACAGCGGCTCCTTGTACTCGGCGTACATGCTGTCGGCGACCGAGGCCACGGTGTCCAGACCGATCAGGTCGGCCAGCTTGAGCGGGCCCATCGGGTGGGCGCAGCCCAGCTCCATGCCGTTGTCGATGTCCTCGCGGCTGGCGATACCCGACTCGAACATCCGGATCGCGGACAGCAGATACGGGATGAGCAGGGCGTTGACCACGAAGCCCGAGCGGTCCTGGGCGCGGATCGCGTGCTTGCCGAGGATCTTCTCGACCATCGCCACCGAGCGGCTGATGGTGCCCTCGGACGTGGTGAGCGCGGGAATCAGTTCGACCAGCTTCTGGACCGGCGCCGGGTTGAAGAAGTGGATGCCGATGACCTGGTCCGGACGGGAGGTCGCGACGGCCAGCTTGACCAGCGGGATCGAGGAGGTGTTGGAGGCGAGGATGGCGTCCTGCCGGGTCACCACCTGGTCGAGCACCTGGAAGATCTCGGTCTTGACCTGCTCGTTCTCGACCACCGCCTCGATCACCAGATCGCGGTCGGCGAACTCACCGAGGTCAGTGGTGAAGTTCAGCCGTGCCAGCGTCGCGTCGCGCTCCTCAGTGCTGATCTTTCCGCGCTCGGCTGCCTTGGAGAGTGAGTTGTGCAGCCGGGTGCGGCCGATCTCCAGGGCCTCGCCGGTGGTCTCCGCGACCATGACGTCCAGGCCCGCGCGGGCGCAGACCTCCGCGATGCCCGCCCCCATCTGGCCACAGCCCACCACGCCGACGCGTGAGATATCGGTCGAGAAGTCCGTCACTTCGTGCCTTTCGCAGATCATCGGCCCGGCGGGAATCCCCCGTTTGGCTTAGGCGCCCGCCTCGCCCCCCGACGTTACCCCGCGCCCTGCGGTGGATGTCGGGTCGGGGCGGGCATGCTCTTCGATACCGCAGCACAACGCGTGGCAATGGGTGATATCCACTGGTAAAAGGTGCAGGAAGGGGTAAAACGTGCGAATGAGTCGCAGGAACTTTGCGATGGTCGCGGCGGCGACGCTCTCCGGGCTCGCCCTGGGCGGCGACGCGATGGCGGCGCCCGGCGGGGCCGCGGCGGGGCCCCGCCGGGGCAAGGGCGCGAAGGAGTTCCGCGGGATGTGGCTGGCGACCGTCGTGAACCGCGACTGGCCGTCCGAGCCCGGGCTGCCCGCGGAGCGGCAGCGCGCGGAACTGCTCGACTTCCTGGACGCCGCGGTACGCCGTCGGCTGAACGCCGTGGTCTTCCAGGTGCGGCCCACCGCGGACGCCCTGTGGCCCTCACCGTACGAACCCTGGTCTCAGTACCTCAGCGGCGAGCAGGGCAGAGATCCCGGCTGGGACCCGCTGGGCACGGCGGTCGAGGAGGCCCACCGGCGCGGCCTGGAACTGCACGCCTGGTTCAACCCCTACCGGGTGGCGAACCACACAGACCCCACCCGGCTGATCCCCGAGCACCCCGCGCGTGTGCACCCCGACTGGATCGTGCCGTACGGCGGGAAGCTCTACTACAACCCGGGGCTGCCCGAAGTCCGGCGCTTCGTCCAGGACGCCATGCTGGACGCCGTGCGCCGCTATCCGGTCGACGCGGTGCACTGGGACGACTACTTCTACCCGTACCCGGTGGCGGGCCAGGACTTCGACGACGACGCGGCGTACGAGCGCTACGGCGGGGGCTTCCCCGACCGGGCCGCGTGGCGGCGGGACAACACCGATCAGCTGGTCCGCGAGATGGCCGAGCGCATCCCACGGACGCGCCGGGGCGTGCGCTTCGGCATCAGCCCGTTCGGGGTCTGGCGCAATGCCGCCACCGACCCACTGGGCTCGGACACCAGGGCGGGCGTGCAGACCTATGACGACCTGTACGCGGACACCCGGAAGTGGGTCAAGCGCGACTGGATCGACTACATCGTGCCCCAGGTGTACTGGAACATCGGCTTCGCGCCCGCGGACTACGCCAAGCTGGTCCCGTGGTGGGCCGATGTCGTACGCGGCACGAGGGTACGGCTGATCATCGGTGAGGCGCTGTACAAGGCGGGCGATCCGGCACAGCCCGACCCCTGGCAGGACGTTGCCGAGCTGTCCCGCCATCTCACGCTCGCCGGGCGGTACCCGCAGGTGCGCGGCCACTGCTTCTTCTCAGCGAAGGAGGTGGCGGGCGACCCCACCGGAGCGATGGCCAGGGTGGTCGCCGACCATTACCGCACGGCGTGTCCGCCGCTGGGCTGAGTGTGAGTTCTCGTTAGTCCTCGGCGCCCGAGAAGTGCCGGACCACGGTGTCGGGGCCCGGAGACATCACCGTTTCGTGGCCGTCCTCGAAGCGGACGCGGTACGGGGGAGAGCCGTCCTCGCCCAGTACCTCGATGACCTCCGCGGTTCTGTCGTGCTGGCCGACGACTCTGCCGTGCACCAGCAGTCGGTCACCCACTGTTGCTTGCATGGAAAGTGCCCTCCTCATGGGATGAGAGGTAGCGATCTGTCCGTGGTTGCCAGTCTAGGGCCGTGGTCTTCGGATGACTCCTCAAGCGCGCGCCTACGGTTTCTTACGCGCGTGTCTGTTACGCGCGTGTCTGTTACGCGCGTGCCCGCTGGGTGAGCGCGATGCAGACCAGGACGGCGACGGCGGTGACCGGGGCGGCCGCCGGGAGCCGCTCGCCCAGCAGGGTCACGGACCAGACCAGAGTGAGCAGCGGCTGGGCGAGCTGGAGCTGACTGGCCCGGGGGACACCGATCACCGCCATCCCCCGGTACCAGACGACCAGGCCGAGGAACTGCGAGCCCGCGGCCACCCAGAGCAACCCGGTCACGCTGTGCGCGGTCAGCCGTACGGGCTCCGGCTCGGCGGCCAGTGCCAGCAGGGTGGCGGGCAGGGCCAGCGGCAGGCAGCACACCAGGGCCCAGCTGATGACCTGCCAGCCCGGCATCTCCCGGGCCAGTCGGCCGCCCTCGGTGTAGCCCGCGGCGCAGATCAGCAGCGCCCCGAAGAGCAGCAGATCGGCGGTGGAGAGCGCGCCGCCGCTCTGCTGGACGGTGAAGGCGACGACCGCGACCGCGCCCACCAGGGCCGCCGTCCAGAAGGTGCGTGAGGGCCGCGCCCCGGTGCGTAGCGCCGAGAACAGCGCGGTGGTCAGGGGGAGCAGTCCGATCACCACCGCGGCGTGCGCGGTCGTCGAGGTCTGCAGCGCCAGCGTGGTGAGCAGCGGGAAGCCGACCACTACGCCTGCCGCCACTACCGCGAGGCCCCGCCAGTGGCGGCGGTCGGGAAACGGGACGCGTAGCGCGAGGAGACAGCAGCTCGCGATCAGGGCCGCCAGCGCGCTGCGCACCGCGACCAGGGACCACGGGCCGAAGCCCTCCAGGCCCCAGGCGGTGGCCGGGAAGGTGAGGGAGAAGGCGATGACGCCGAGCGCGGCGAGCAGAGTGCCGCCCGCGGTGCTGGTGACTGCGGTGCTGGTGCCCGCAGTGCTGGTGACCGCTATCGAGCTGGGTTGAGTAGCGCTATCCTGTGCTGTCATGCATGAGCGTAGCAGTGTGAGTGAGCTGGCCGGACTCCTGCGAAAAGAGCTGATCCGCTACTCTCCCGGCGGGAAGCTGCCGTCGAGTCGGGCGCTGGTCGAGGAGTACCGGGTGAGCCCGGTGACGGTCTCGCGGGCGCTTGGCGTGCTCGCCGCGGAGGGGTTGGTCGTCACCCGCCCCGGCGCCGGGGCCTTCCGTGCCCAGCCCAGGGCGGCGGCCGCCGACCCGGTGGGCGACACCTCCTGGCAGCAGCTGGCGCTCAGCGCCGACGCCGCGAGTGACCCGGTGCCGCGCACGGTCGACGCCTCCGGGGTGCTGGCCAGCCTGGCCGCCCCGCCCGCCGGGGTGATCGAGCTCAACGGCGGCTATCTGCACGCCTCCCTGCAGCCCGAGCGCGCCATGGCCGCGGCGCTCGCCCGCGCGGGGCGGCGGCCCGGTGCCTGGGGCAGGCCGCCGATGGACGGGCTGCCCGAGCTGCGTGAGTGGTTCGCCCGCGGCTGCGGCGGTGCCATCACCGCCTCCGAGGTGCTGATCACCGCGGGCGGCCAGTCGGCGCTGACCACCGCACTGCGCGCGCTCGCCCCGCCCGGTGCGCCCGTACTGGTCGAGTCGCCCACGTACCCGGGCATGCTCGCCATCGCCCGCGCCGCCGGGCTGCGGCCGGTGCCGGTGCCGGTGGACACCGACGGGGTACGTCCCGATCTGCTCGCCTCCGCGTTCCGGGCCACCGGCGCCCGGGTGTTCGTGTGCCAGCCGCTGTTCCAGAACCCCACCGGCGCCGTGCTCGCGCCCGGCCGCCGCGCCGAGGTGCTGCGGATCACCCGGGAGGCCGGGGCGTTCCTGGTCGAGGACGACTTCGTACGCCGCCTTGTGCACGAGGACGCCGGGAAGCTTCAGCCACCGCTCATCGCCGACGACCACGACGGCGTCGTCGTCCACGTCTGTTCGCTCACCAAGGCGACCTCGCCCAGCTTCCGGGTGTGCGCCCTCGTCGCCAGGGGCCCGGTCCTGGAGCGGCTGCGCGCCATCCAGATCGTCGACCACTTCTTCGTGCCCAGGCCGCTCCAGGAGGCCGCGCTCGAACTGGTCGGCTCACCTGCCTGGAGCCGCCATCTGCGCACGGTCGCCGCCGCGTTGAAGGAGCGCCGGAACCTGATGACGGCCGCCCTGCACCGGGAGATCCCCGAACTCGCCCTGCCACACATCCCCTCGGGCGGCTACCATCTGTGGCTGCGGCTCCCGGACGGCGCCGACGAGGCGGCCCTGGTGTCGGCCGCGCTGCGGGCCGGAGTCGCCATCACCCCTGGCCGCCCCTACTTCAGCGCCGAACCCCCGGCCGGGCATGTGCGCCTGAGCTTCGCGGCCGTCGCCGGTGCGGCCGAGATCGCCGAGGGGGTGCGCCGGCTCCGTACCGCCTGCGACGAGGCACTCGGCGCTCCGTGAAAATCACTCGCCAGGCATGCCCCGCCTTTGCCAGGCTCCCGCCATGACCGACTACGAGATCTCCACCGACCCCGCCCGGCTCGACCCGGCCCGTATCCACCACTGGCTCTCCACCGACGCCTACTGGGCACTCGGCCGCAGCCGCGAGAAGCAGGACAGGGCCATCGCCGGATCGCTGAACTTCGGGGTGTACGACGGGGCGTCGGGGGAGCAGGTCGGCTACGCCAGAGTCCTCACCGACCAGGCCGACTTCGCCTGGCTCTGTGATGTCTACATCGCCCCGTCGGCGCGCGGCAAGGGCCTGGGCACCGAGCTGGTCACCGCTGTACGGGAGCGGCTCGACGCCTACGGAGTGCGGCGCTGCCTGCTGGCCACGCGCGACGCGCACGGGGTGTACGAGAAGGTCGGCTTCCAGCCGCTGCGGAACCCCGAGCACTGGATGGCGCTGCTCCTGGAGGAGTGAGTGCCGGGTGAGTGCCCGCGGAAGGCGTCCTTCCGCACCCGGCGCTCAGCTCTTGACCCGCGCGTCCCTGGCCCGCACGATCACCGCATGAACGTTCGGTTCACGCTGATAGCCGCCGCACGGAGTTCCTCGATGCTCGGCGAGCGCTTCGACGACGACCGGCCGCTGGACATGGCAGGCTGGCACGACGTCCGGCTCGCCGCGCCCGCCCTGACGCCGCTCGCAGCCGCCGAACTGCGCTACTGCTCGCCGACGCCGCGCAGCCGGGCCACCGGCGACGCGCTCGGCCTCGCACCGCTGGCCCAGCCCGCGCTGCGCGACTGCGACATGGGCCGCTGGCGTGGCCTGACGCTCTCCGACGTGACGGCGCACGACCCGGCCGCCGTCGACGCCTGGCTCGGCGATCCGCGCTCCGCACCGCACGGCGGTGAGTCGCTGCTGGCCTTCATCTCCCGGGTCGGCCGGTGGCTGGACACCCGCCCGGCCGACGACGGGGGCCGGATCGTCGCCGTCGCCGAACCCGGCGTGGTCCGGGCGGCGATCGTCTACGCGCTGAAAGCGCCCCCGGCGACGTACTGGAACATCGGCGTCCGCCCCCTGTCGGCGGTGAACGTCACCGGCTGGACCGGCCGCTGGAGCCTCAGCCTGGGCGACGGCTAGGGCCCAGGTTGCGCAGCGAACTCGCCAGTTGGATCACGGCGCGGCGGCGCCGGACGCCGGTCAGGCCGGTGGCCAGGGCCGCGCGGTAGCGCACCACGGCCTGCTGAGGCAGACCGGTTGAGTGATGCGCGCACCCGAGTTCGAAGTCGGTCACCGCGGAGCCCTCCGGGAACTCGTCGGTCCACTGTCGTCATCGCGACAGAATCGCAGTCACCACCGGGCGCCCGGTGAGATAACGTGGGCGTCCCCAACCGGGGGCATACCGAGGAGGTGAGACCCATTACCGCTGTTCAGGCTGGGTGTTCTCACCTCGCGGTGCTTCAGAGCCTGTGACACATCCCCGACCGGGAATGTGACACAGGCTCTCAGCTCGGCTGACCCGGGCGACCGCGAGAGCACCCTTCGGCATTCCGAAAGGTCTTTCCGCTCTTATGCCGCTGTCCGTATCACCGTCAGCATCTCCTTTCTCTTCCCCCTTCTCTTCCCTCCTCCCCGGCATCGTCGCCAGGCTGCGCGCCGTCGGATGCGTCTTCGCCGAGGAGGAGGCGGCCCTGATCCTTTCCACGGCCTCGACTCCCGCCGAGCTCACGGCGATGGTGGACCGCCGCGTCGAGGGGCTTCCGCTGGAACACGTCCTGGGCTGGGCGGAGTTCTGCGGCAGCCGGATGGCCGTCGACCCCGGGGTCTTCGTGCCGCGCCGCCGTACCGAGTTCCTGGTCGCCCAGGCGGCGGGTCTCTTCCGCTGGGAGGACCGGCCCACACCGGTCGTGGTCGACCTGTGCTGCGGCTCGGGAGCCCTGGGCGCCGCACTGGCCGCCGCCGTAGGCCCACTTGAGCTGCACGCCGCCGACATCGACCCCGCGGCCGTGCGCTGCGCCCGCCGCAACGTCGCCGCGGCCGGTGGCCAGGTCTACCAGGGAGACCTCTTCGCGCCGCTGCCCGCCGCACTGCGGGGTCGCGTCGGCGTCCTGCTCGCCAACGTGCCCTACGTGCCCACCGGCGAGGTCGGGCTGCTGCCTCAGGAGGCCCGTGAGCACGAGGCGCTGGTCGCACTGGACGGCGGTGGCGACGGCCTGGACGTGCTGCGGCGGGTCACCGCCGACGCCGCGTCCTGGCTCGCGCCCGGTGGACACCTCCTCGTCGAGACCAGCGAGCGCCAGGCCCAGGACGCCGTCACCACGTTCACCAGGGGCGGCTTGATCCCCCAGGTAGTCACCGACGACGACCTGTACGCCACCGTCGTCATCGGTCACGCCCCCGGCGGCCGCACCTCGGCGGGCCGGTGACCCACGTCACATCAGGGTTCTGTCAGGGATCGGGGCGCCGTCTCGTTCAAGGGGCACGCGAACGGCACACGAACGAGACAGGAGCACCACCATGAAGCACCGCATCGTCGTACTCGGCGCCGGATACGCCGGAGCCTTCGCCGCCGGAAACCTGGCCCGTCGGCTCTCGCCCGCCGACACCGAGATCACCGTCGTCAATGCCGAGCCCGACTTCGTCGAGCGGATGCGGATGCACCAGCTCGCGATCGGCCAGGACCTCGCCGTCCGCAAGCTGTCCGATGTGTTCGCGGGCACGGGGGTGCGGCTGCGGCTGGCGCGCGTCACCAGCGTCGACCCCGAGCGCAAGACCGTCGCCGTCACGGGCGAGGACGGCGACGGCGAGCTCGCGTACGACACGCTGCTCTACGCGCTCGGCAGCTCCGTCGCCCACCACGGTGTCCCCGGCGTGGCCGAGTACGCCTTCGACGTGGCCGGCCGGTCATCGGCACTGCGGCTGCGCGAGCGCCTGGCTCGCCTGGGCGCGGGCGGCACGGTGCTGGTCGTCGGTGAGGGGCTCACCGGCATCGAGACCGCCACCGAGTTCGCCGAGTCGCGGCCCGACCTCTCGGTCACGCTCGCCGCCCGCGGCGAGCTGGGCGCCTGGCTCTCCCCGAAGGCCCGTCGTCACCTGCGCCAGGCCTTCGACCGGCTTGGCATCACCGTCCACGAACACACGAACATCGAGGCCGTAGAGCCGACGCGGGCGATCGCCGACCGCGTCACCGGGTCGTCCATCCCGGCCGACGTGACCGTGTGGACGGCCGGGTTCGCCGTGCACCCCATCGCGGCCGCCAGCGGCCTGGAGGTCGCCGAGACCGGCCAGATCGTCGTCGACCGCAGCATGCGCTCGGTCTCGCACCCGGACGTCTACGCCGCGGGTGACAGCGTCTACGCGATCGGCGACAACGGCCGCCCGCTGCCGATGTCCTGCGGCTCAGCCGGATACACCAACATGCAGGCGACCGCCGCGATCATCGCCCGCCTGACGGGCGGCAAGGTCCCGACCGTCGGGCTGAAGTACCTCGGCAACCACATCAGCCTCGGACAGCGGGACGCGATCTTCCAGATGGTGGACGGGGACGTCCGGTCGAAGTCCTGGTTCCTGGGCGGGAAGTTCGCCGCGCGGCTCAAGTCGGGCGTGCTCAAGGGGGCCGGATGGGGCATCGCCCACCCGACGTTCGGCATGCCGAAGCGCCAGCGCCGCCTGGCCACCATACCCGACAGGGCCAGCGTCAGGGCCGCCGCATAGGCTGCTCCGCATGGACAGTGCGGCCGTCGATCAGTTCGAGGCCAGCCGGGGTCGGCTGGCCTCGCTCGCGTACCGTCTGCTCGGCTCGGCCGCGGACGCCGAGGACGCCGTGCAGGACACGTTCCTGCGCTGGCAGGCCGCGGACCGCGAACGGGTCGAGGTGCCGGAAGCGTGGCTGACCAAGGTCGTCACGAATCTCTGCCTCGACCGGCTTCGCTCGGCGCAGGCGCGCCACGAGCGCACGGCCGGTGCCTGGCTGCCCGAGCCGCTCCTCGAGGGCGACCCGATGCTCGGCCCGGCCGACACCGTCGAGCAGCGAGAATCGGTGTCCTTGGCCGTGATGACCCTCATGGAGCGCCTGTCACCGGTCGAACGGGCCGCTTACGTCCTGCGTGAGGCCTTCTCGTACCCTCATGCCGAGATCGCCGGGATCCTGGAGATCACTGAGTCCGCGAGCCAGCAGCATGTCCACCGGGCCCGGCGCCGGGTCGCCGCCGAGCGCCGCCGCGGCGACGAGGTGGACCCGGCGACCGCGCGCCGTGTCGTCGAGGAGTTCATCGCCGCCGCCGCGTCGGGACGCACCGACCGTCTGGTGGCGATGCTCACCGCCGACGTCACCGCGCTCTCGGACGGTGCCGGACTGGCCAGGCGGCTGCTGCGGTACACGACGCGTGAGCGCGTCGCCTCCTTCGTGCGGACCGGCTTCAAGCCGACACCCGCGAAGCGGCGGCTGGCCGGAGGCACTCCCGCGTTCCACGTGGCGCAGGTCAACGGCTCCCCGACCGTCATCGCCGTGATCGAGGGCCAGATCGTGGGCGCCGTGGCGTTCGAGATCAGCGACGGCAAGGTCGCCTTCCTCTGCGGCATCGCCGCCGCGGACCGGCTCGCGCGCCTCAACGAGGCCTGGCGGCGGTACGAGCCCGACGCTCCGGCCATCTACACCTGGTGACGTGAGCCACCAGGGTGACGTGAGCCACCGGGTCCGGACCCCTCCGTCCAGCACTACATTGCATAAAACTGCGGTCTTGCGTATAGTCATGCCATCACTAGGAGGGTTCGATGACGGTACGTGCGGCAGTGGCAGGGGCGAGCGGATACGCGGGCGGGGAGTTGCTGCGTCTGCTGGTCGCCCACCCCGAGGTCGAGATCGGCGCCCTCACCGGGCATTCCAACGCCGGTCAGCGCCTCGGTGCGCTGCAGCCGCACTTGGCGCCGCTGGCCGAGCGGGTGCTGGAGCCGACCACCGGTGACGTGCTCGCCGGGCATGACGTGGTCTTTCTCGCGCTGCCGCACGGCCAGTCCGCCGCCGTCGCCGAGCAGCTGGGCCCCGATGTGCTGGTCGTCGACATGGGGGCTGACTTCCGGCTGCGGGACGCGGCGGACTGGGAGAAGTTCTACGGGTCCGAGCATGCCGGGAGCTGGCCTTACGGGCTGCCCGAACTGCCCGGCGGCCGGGCGGCGCTGGAGGGGGCCAAGCGGATCGCGGTGCCTGGCTGTTACCCGACGGCCGTGACGCTCGCGCTCTTCCCAGCCTATGCCGCGTCCCTCGCCGAGCCGGAGGCCGTGATCGTCGCCGCGACCGGAACCTCCGGCGCGGGCAAGGCGCTCAAGCCGCATCTGCTGGGCTCCGAGGTCATGGGGTCGATGTCGCCGTACGGGGTCGGGGGAGTGCACCGGCACACGCCGGAGATGATCCAGAACCTGAGCGCGGCCGCGGCCGAGCGGGTCTCGGTCTCCTTCACGCCGACCCTCGCCCCGATGGCCCGCGGCATCCTGGCCACGTGCAGCGCCAAGGCCAGGCCAGGTGTGACCGCCGACGCCGTCCGGGCCGCGTACGAGAAGGCCTACGCCGACGAGCCGTTCGTCCACCTGCTCCCGGAGGGGCAGTGGCCCGCCACCGCCTCCGTCTACGGCTCCAACGCCGTACAGGTGCAGGTCACCTACGACGAGAGCGCACACCGCGTCATCGCCATCAGCGCCATCGACAACCTGACCAAGGGCACGGCCGGTGGCGCCGTGCAGTCCATGAACATCGCCCTGGGCCTGCCCGAGCAGACCGGGCTCTCCACGATCGGAGTCGCACCGTGAGTGTCACCGCCGCCAAGGGCTTCACCGCCTCCGGCATCGCCGCGGGCATCAAGGCGAACGGCAACCCGGACCTGGCCCTGGTGGTCAACAACGGCCCGAGCCTCGCCGCGGCGGGTGTGTTCACCTCCAACCGCGTCAAGGCCGCGCCCGTCCTGTGGTCCGAGCAGGTCCTCAAGGGCGGTCAGGTCTCCGCCGTCATCCTCAACTCCGGTGGCGCCAACGCCTGTACGGGTCCGAAGGGCTTCCAGGACACGCACGCCACCGCGGAGAAGGTGGCGGAGGTCCTCCAGGGGCACAGCGCCGGTGAGGTCGCCGTCGCGTCCACCGGGCTCATCGGCGTCACGCTGCCGATGGACAAGCTACTGCCGGGCGTCGAGCAGGCCGCCGCCGCGCTCTCCCCGCACGGCGGCGAGAAGGCCGCCATCGCCATCAAGACCACCGACACCGTGCACAAGACGGCGGTGTACGAGGGCGACGGCTGGTGCGTCGGCGGCATGGCCAAGGGCGCGGGCATGCTGGCCCCCGGGCTCGCCACGATGCTGGTCGTCCTGACCACGGACGCAGCCGTCGACCCTGCCGGGCTCGACAAGGCGCTGCGCGACGCCACTCGTAAGACCTTCGACCGCGTCGACTCCGACGGCTGTATGTCGACCAATGACACGGTGCTGCTGCTCGCCTCGGGTGCCAGTGAAGTGACCCCCGGGGAAGCGGAGTTCACCGAGGCCGTACGGGTCGTCTGTGACGACCTCGCCCGGCAGCTGATCGGTGACGCGGAGGGCGCGAGCAAGGACATCCGGATCGAGGTGATCAACGCGGCGAGTGAGGACGACGCCGTCGAGGTGGGCCGCTCGATCGCCCGTAACAACCTCCTCAAGTGCGCCATCCACGGTGAGGACCCCAACTGGGGCCGGGTGCTGTCCGCGATCGGCACCACGGCGGCGGCCTTCGATCCTGACCAGCTGAACGTGGCGATCAACGGCGTCTGGGTCTGCAAGAACGGCAGCGTCGGCGAGGACCGTGACCTGGTCGACATGCGTTACCGCGAGGTGCGGATCACCGCCGACCTCGCGGCCGGCAGCGCCGAGCCCGTCGTGATCTGGGCCAACGACCTGACCGCCGAATACGTCCACGAGAACAGCGCGTACTCCTCCTGAGGACTCATGAGCACTCGTCAGCACACCGCACTGCCCAAGGCGCAGATCCTCATCGAGGCGCTGCCCTGGCTGACCCGCCACCAGGGCAAGACCGTCGTGATCAAGTTCGGCGGCAACGCCATGGTCGACGAGCAGCTGAAGGCCGCCTTCGCCCAGGACGTCGTCTTCCTGCACCACGCCGGGCTCAAGCCCGTCGTGGTGCACGGCGGCGGCCCGCAGATCAGCAAGCAGCTCGACCGGCACGGTCTGGTCTCCGAGTTCAAGGCCGGGCTGCGGGTCACGACGCCCGAGGCCATGGACGTCGTACGGATGGTGCTCGCCGGACAGGTCCAGCGTGAACTGGTCGGACTACTGAACCGGCACGGCCCGCTGGCCGTCGGCCTCACCGGTGAGGACGCGCACACCCTCACCGCGACCAAGCACCAGCCCCGGATCGAGGGCGAGTTGGTGGACATCGGCCGGGTCGGGGAGATCACCGGGACCGACACCGGCGCGATCGAGGCGCTGCTGGCGGACGGCCGTATCCCGGTCGTGTCGTCCATCGCGCGGTCCGCCGACGACGACCACGTCTACAACGTCAACGCCGACACCGCGGCCGCCGCACTGGCCGCCGCGCTGAACGCCGAGACGCTGATGGTCCTCACCGACGTGGAGGGCCTGTACGAGGACTGGCCGCACAGCGACGACGTGATCAGCAAGCTGACCGCGGCCGAGCTGGAGAAGCTGCTGCCCGATCTGGCCAGTGGCATGGTGCCGAAGATGGAGGGCTGTCTGCACGCCGTACGCAACGGTGTGCACACCGCCCGCGTGATCGACGGCCGGGTCCAGCACTCGATCCTGCTGGAGATCTTCACGGATGACGGTGTGGGCACCATGGTCGTGCCCGACGGCGCCGACGACGACAGCGGCGACCGCGACAGCGGCGGCCACGACGAAGACCAAGGGGGAGCATCATGACCAGCAACGACGAGCTCACACAGCGCTGGCAGGGCGCGCTCATGGACAACTACGGCACCCCGAAGCTGGCGCTGGTGCGCGGCGAGGGCGCCAAGGTGTGGGACGCGGACGGCATCGAGTACCTGGACTTCGTCGGCGGCATCGCCGTGAACGCGCTCGGGCACGCGCACCCCGCCGTCGTCCGCGCGGTCAGCGACCAGGTCGCCACCCTCGGCCATGTCTCCAACCTGTTCATGGCGGAGCCGCCCGTCGACCTCGCCGAGCGGCTGCTCCAGCACGCGGGCCGCCCCGGCCGGGTCTTCTTCTGCAACTCCGGTACGGAGGCGTCCGAAGCCGTCTTCAAGCTGGGGCGGCTGACCGGGCGCAGCCACATGGTCGCGACCGACGGCGGCTTCCACGGCCGCACCATGGGCGCGCTCGCGCTCACCGGCCAGCCCGCCAAGCAGGGCCCCTTCCAGCCGCTGCCCGGCGACGTCACACATGTGCCGTACGGCGATGTCGAGGCGCTGCGAGCGGCCGTCACCGAACAGACCGCGTTCGTCCTGATCGAGCCGATCCAGGGCGAGAACGGCGTCGTTGTACCGCCGCCCGGCTACCTCCGGGCGGCCAGGGAGATCACCGCCGCCACCGGCACCCTGCTGGCACTCGACGAGGTGCAGACCGGCATCGGGCGCACCGGCCACTGGTTCGCGTACCAGGCCGAAGAGGGCGTCGAGCCGGATGTGATCACCCTGGCCAAGGGCCTCGGCGGCGGACTCCCGATCGGCGCGGTCGTCGCCTTCGGCGCGGCGGCCGACCTGGTGCGGCCCGGCCAGCACGGCACCACCTTCGGCGGGAACCCGGTGGCGTGCGCCGCCGGTCTGGCCGTACTCGACACGATCGCCGCGGACGGACTGCTCGACCAGGTCAAGCGCACGGGCGAGAAGCTCCGGGGCGGAATCGAGGGTTCCGGCCACCCTCTGATCGACCATGTCCGAGGCGCCGGGCTGCTGCTGGGTATCGTGCTCACCGAGCCGCTGGCGCACCGCGTGCAGCAGGCGGCTCAGGACGCAGGGCTGCTGGTGAACGCGCCGGCCCCGGATGTGGTCCGGCTGATGCCGGCCCTGACCATCGGGGACGACGCGGTGGACGCGTTCCTCCAGGCACTGCCCGGCGTCCTGGACGGGGCCCACCAGGCCGACGGGGACGGACGACCCACAGAATGAGACGACGATGAGCCTGCAGGAGAACGAACCGGGCGGGCCAGCGGTCCCGCAGACCCGCACCGCCCGACACCGCCGGATCGTGGACATCCTCAACCGGCAACCGGTGCGCTCCCAGAGCCAGTTGGCGAAGCTGCTCGCGGACGACGGGCTCTCCGTCACCCAGGCGACACTCTCCCGTGACCTGGACGAACTGGGCGCCGTGAAGATCCGCAACACCGGTGGTGAGCTGATCTACGCGGTGCCCAGCGAGGGCGGCTTCCGCACCCCGCAGGCCCCGCTGGGGGAGTCGGCGAAGGAGGAGCGGATGCGGCGGCTCTCGGCCGAGCTGCTGATCTCCGCCGAGGCGTCCGCGAACCTGGTGGTGCTGCGTACGCCACCGGGCGCGGCCCAGTTCCTGGCCTCGGCCATCGACCAGGCCGAACTCCGGGCCATCCTCGGCACGATCGCGGGCGACGACACGCTGATGCTGATCAGCCGTGACCCAGCGGGTGGCCAGGCGCTGGCCGACCATCTGCTGCGCCTGGCCCAGAACGAACGCTGAGCTTCGGTTACTCAGACACGTCAGAAGCTGCTGGGTGGCAGCGGGAGCGGCAGCCCCGGCATGCCGTCGATGCTCCTCGCGATGTCCCTCTTCGCGAAGTACGCGGACAGCGAGGCGTCGTCCTCGCGCGCGAAGCGCTTGGCGTGCAGGTCGCGGTCCTCGTCGTACGCCATATAGGGGACCGCGTACCCGCAGCTGTCGCGGATCAGTTCGGCCGTCACGACGATGATCGCGCGCAGTCCGTGCGGGCTTGGGTCGATGCCCGTGAAGTGACCGAGCAGCTCGGTGAAGCGCGGGTCGTCGCGGAACACGGGCTCGCCGTGGCCGTGTACCCGCACGATGTTGGGCGGTCCCTGGAAGGCGCACCACATCAGCGTGATCCGGCCGTTCTCACGGAGGTGGGCGATGGTCTCGGCGTTGCTCCCGGCGAAGTCCAGATAGGCCACTGTCCGGTCGTCGATGACCGCCAGTGAGTCGGTGAGGCCTTTGGGGGAGAGGTTCACCGTGCCGTCGCCGGAGAGCGGCGCGGTCCCGGTGAAGAAGATGGGCTGGGCCTCGATGAAGGTGCGGAGCCTGTCGTCTATACGTTCATGCACTTTTCCCATAGCGCTGATCATCTCACTGGACCCCGGCTCGATCGGGGCCCGAGTACGGGTCCCCCGGGTTGCACGATGCTGGGGGAATCGGTCCGCCTCGCTGAGGGGAAGGGGCAGCGGATGTCGATGGGAACAGTCGAGTACGGAGCGGCCGACGCCACCGTGGCATACCAGGCGCCTGCCGCGGTGATCGCGCCGGAGATCGCGGCGATGCTCCGCGGCCATCTGCGGCCCGGCGACACCTTCGTCGATGTGGGCGCCAGGACCGGACACCACGCGGTGCTCGGGGCCCGGCTGACCGGGGCCAGCGGTCATGTCATCGCGGTCGAGCCGGAGCCGCGCCGCCACTGGCTGCTCGCGGCCCACCTGGAGCGCCATGCCCCGGGCACGTATGCCGCACCGGCCGTGGCCGCGCTCGACCGCAACGGAGCCGTCGGTCTCCGGCTCGGCGGGAGGCTAGATGGCGGGCTAGATGGCGGGCTAGATGGCGGGCTGGTACGGGTCCCCGCGATGCGGCTGGACGACCTCCTGGCGGGCGTCCCCGGCATCACGCTGGTCAGGATCGACGCCGCGGGCGCCGAGCACCGGGTGATGCGCGGCATGGAACGCGTCATCCGCTTCCAACGGCCCGCCGTGATCACCGAGTTCGCCCCGGCGTCCATCGTGGCCGGAGGCGCTGACCCCGACGAGGTGCTGGGCCGCTACCGCGCCCTCGACCTGGACATCCACCGCGTCGACGGCGTGCCGCCGGGTCCCGGCGGCGAGCGCACCCTGCTGCTCCTGCCGCGCTGAGGGGGCTCCGTCCCACCGCCCACTACCTGGCGCGACACCTCATCGCGACTCGCGTTGACGAATCATGCGGCCTCCTGCATACTCATGCACGACAGTGAATGCATCGTAAGGAGAAACCCGTGACCGAGCGCGTCGTACTCGCCTACTCGGGCGGCCTGGACACCTCCGTCGCCATCGGCTGGATCGCCGAGGAGACGGGCGCCGAGGTCATCGCCGTCGCCGTGGATGTCGGCCAGGGCGGCGAGGACCTGGACGTCATTCGTAAGCGCGCGCTCGCCTGCGGTGCGGTCGAGGCCGAAGTCGCCGACGCCAAGGACGAGTTCGCCGACGAGTACTGCCTCCCGGCAATCCAGGCCAACGCCCTCTACATGGACCGCTACCCGCTGGTCTCCGCCCTCTCGCGGCCGACCATCGTCAAGCACCTGGTGGCCGCCGCCAAGAAGCACGGCGCCGACACCGTCGCCCACGGCTGCACCGGCAAGGGCAACGACCAGGTGCGCTTCGAGGCCGGAATCGTCGCCCTCGCCCCCGAGCTGAAGTGCATCGCCCCGGTCCGTGACTACGCCATGACCCGGGACAAGGCGATCGCCTTCTGCGAGGAGAAGAACCTCCCGATCGCGACGACCAAGAAGTCGCCGTACTCCATCGACCAGAACGTCTTCGGGCGGGCCGTGGAGACCGGCTTCCTGGAGGACATCTGGAACGGCCCGATCGAGGACGTCTACGAGTACACCCAGAACCCGGCCACGCCGCGCGAGGCCGACGAGGTGATCGTCTCCTTCAAGGCGGGCGTCCCGGTCGCCATCGACGGCAGGCCCGTCACGGTGCTCCAGGCGATCCAGCAGCTCAACGAGCGGGCGGGTGCCCAGGGCATCGGCCGGATCGACATGGTCGAGGACCGGCTGGTGGGCATCAAGTCCCGGGAGATCTACGAGGCTCCGGGCGCCATCGCGCTGATCACCGCCCACCAGGAGCTGGAGAACGTCACCGTCGAGCGTGAACTGGCCCGCTACAAGCGGCAGGTCGAGCAGCGCTGGGGCGAACTGGTCTACGACGGCCTGTGGTTCTCGCCGCTCAAGCGGGCCCTGGACGGCTTCATCGCCGAGGCCAACCAGCACGTCACCGGCGACATCCGGATGACGCTGCACGGCGGCCGCGCCGTGGTCACCGGCCGGAAGTCCGATGAGTCGCTGTACGACTTCAACCTCGCCACCTACGACTCGGGCGACACCTTCGACCAGTCCAAGGCGCAGGGCTTCATCGAGCTCTTCGGCCTGTCGTCGAAGATCGCGGCCAAGCGCGACCTGGGCTGAGTAGCCTCACCCCTGAGCGCGGTACGACTGAACGCGGTACGACTGAGCGCAGTACGACAGCCGCCTCCCCGGCCGCACACGGCGGGGAGGCGGCCGCACATCCACCCCCTTGAGGAGCAACCGTGAGCAGCAACACCGGCGATGTCCGCCTCTGGGGCGGCCGTTTCGCCGACGGTCCCGCCGAGGCCCTGGCCAAGCTGTCGGCGTCCGTCCACTTCGACTGGCGACTGGCCCCGTACGACATCGCCGGCTCCCGCGCCCACGCGCGCGTGCTGCACAAGGCTGGCCTGCTCACGGCCGACGAGCTGACGCGCATGCTGGCCGGGCTCGACCAGCTCGAAGCGGACGTCGCGGACGGCTCGTTCGTCGGCACCATCGCCGATGAGGACGTGCACACGGCCCTGGAGCGCGGCCTGCTGGAGCGGCTCGGCGCCGACCTCGGCGGCAAGCTGCGGGCGGGACGCTCCCGCAACGACCAGGTCGCCACCCTGTTCCGGATGTACCTGCGGGATCACGGCCGGATCGTCGGGTCGCTGCTCACCGATCTCCAGGAGGCCCTGGTCGGCCTCGCCGAGGCGCACCCGGACGTCGCCATGCCCGGCCGTACGCACCTCCAGCACGCGCAGCCCGTACTCTTCGCGCACCATGTGCTGGCTCATGTGCAGTCGCTGTCCCGGGACGCCGAGCGGCTGCGCCAGTGGGACGCCCGCACGGCCGTGTCCCCGTACGGCTCCGGCGCGCTCGCCGGGTCCTCGCTCGGCCTGGACCCGGAGGCGGTCGCCAAGGACCTGGGCTTCGAGCACGGGAGCGCGGGCAACTCCATCGACGGCACCGCGTCGCGTGACTTCGTCGCGGAGTTCGCCTTCATCACCGCGATGATCGGCGTGAACCTCTCGCGGATCGCGGAGGAGGTCATTCTCTGGAATACGAAGGAGTTCTCCTTCGTCACCCTGCACGACGCCTTCTCCACCGGCTCCTCGATCATGCCGCAGAAGAAGAACCCGGACATCGCCGAGCTGGCCCGGGGCAAGTCGGGGCGGCTGATCGGCAATCTGACCGGCCTCCTCGCGACGCTGAAGGCGCTGCCGCTCGCGTACAACCGCGACCTCCAGGAGGACAAGGAGCCGGTCTTTGACTCCTGTGACCAGCTGGAGATCCTGCTGCCCGCCTTCACCGGCATGATGGCCACGCTGACCGTCCACCGTGAGCGGATGGAGGAGCTGGCTCCGGCGGGCTTCTCGCTGGCCACCGATATCGCCGAGTGGCTGGTCAAGCAGGGCGTGCCGTTCCGGGTCGCGCACGAGGTCGCGGGCGAGTGCGTCAAGGAGTGCGAGCAGCGCGGCATCGAGCTCGACCAGCTTACCGACGAGCAGTTCGCCAAGATCTCCGCCCATCTGACGCCCGAGGTGCGCACGGTCCTCAACGTGCCGGGCGCCCTCGCCTCCCGCAGTGGCCGCGGCGGCACCGCTCCCTCGGCGGTCGCCGTCCAACTGGCCGAGGTCAAGCGGGACCTGGGGGTCCAGCGGGCCTGGGCGGACGCCAAGAAGTAGCGCGTACGTCGTTATCGGGGTTCTCGGGGCCCGGTCGCCGTCAGGGCGGCCGGGCCCCGACGTGTGTCCGCGCACCCTCAGCGGATGAGACAATGATGTCTCACATGCGTTACTGTTGTCTCATGGCTGTTGATCGTGAACACGTACTGCGCTCCGCCGCTGACCTGCTGACCCGCAAAGCCACCGCCACCATGGACGAGGTGGCCAAGGCGGCCGGGATCAGCCGGGCCACGCTGCACCGGCAGTTCGCCGGGCGGGACGCGCTGGTGAAGGCGCTGGAGGAGCTGGGCCTGCGCCAGCTGGAGGAGGCCCTGGACCGCGCCCGGCTCGACGAGGGCGCCGCGTCCGACGCCGTGAGGCGGCTGGTCGTCGAGGTGCAGCCGGTCGCCGGGTTCCTGGCCTTCCTGGTCACCGAGAACCAGCTCTTCGAAGGCGAGCAGCAGCACCAGGGCTGGGCGCGGATCGACGAACGGTTCGCGGTGCTGTTCCGGCGCGGGCAGGAGGCGGGCGAGTTCCGTATCGACCTGTCCCCGGCCTGGCTGACCGAGGCCCTGTACGGGCTGATCGGCGCCGGCGCCTGGTCGGTGCAGGACGGCCGCCTCGCGGCGAAGGACTTCTCATACATGATCGTCGAGTTGCTGCTCGGCGGAGTACGGCGGAGCGTGGAGCGATGACGAGCGCAGAGCAGCGGGTAGCGGACACGCACAGCGGTCGGCATCCCGGGCGCTGGCTCGCGCTCGCCGTGCTCGTCCTGGCCGTCCTGCTGGTCGCGGTCGACGCGACCGTACTGGGCCTGGCCACCCCGTTCCTCAGCGAGGACCTGAAGCCGTCCGGCACCCAGCTGCTGTGGATCGGTGACGTCTACTCGTTCGTCATCGCCGGTCTGCTGGTGTCCATGGGCAGCCTCGGCGACCGTATCGGCCGCAAGAAGCTGCTGCTCATCGGCTCGGTCGCGTTCGGCGCCGTCTCGGTGCTCAACGCCTACGCCACCAGCCCCGAGATGATGATCGCCGCGCGAGCGCTGCTCGGTGTGGCGGGCGCGACGCTGATGCCGTCCACCCTGGCGCTGATCCGCAACATCTTCCACGACCCCAGGGAGCGCAGCCTCGCCGTCGGCATCTGGGGTGCGGCGGCGTCCGCGGGCGCGGCCGTCGGGCCGGTCATGGGCGGCTTTCTGCTGGAGCACTTCTGGTGGGGCTCGGTCTTTCTGATCAACCTGCCGGTGATGGCCGTGCTGGTCGTCGTGGGCGTCAAGCTGCTGCCCGAGTCGCGTAACCCGGCGCCCGGCCCCTGGGACCTGCTCAGCGTCGGCCTCTCACTGGTCGGCATGGTCTCCGTCGTGTACGCCGTGAAGGAGGCGGCCGTGCACGGCTTCCGCTGGGACATCGCGGTCGCCGCCGCCGTCGGGACCGGCGCGCTGGTCTGGTTCGCCCGGCGACAGCTCACGCTGCCCTCGCCGCTGCTCGACATGCGGCTGTTCAAGCACCGGGGCTTCTCCGGCGCGGTCCTCGCCGACCTGCTGACCATCCTCGGCCTGTCCGGTCTGGTCTTCTTCCTCTCCCAGTTCCTGCAACTGGTCCAGGGCCGCTCACCCCTGGAAGCCGGGCTGATCGAACTGCCCGCGGCCGTGGGCGCGGTGGTACTCGGCCTCACGGCCGGAGTGCTGGCCCGCCGGACGTCGGTGCGGATCGCCATCTCGGGCGGCCTCACCGCGGTCGGCCTGGCGCTCGCCGCGTGTACGGCGCTGGACGCGGAGACCGCGGTGCCGTCGCTGGTCGTGGCCCTGTTCATCGGCGGCGCGGGGGCCGGGCTCGCCTTCACCGTGACGGCGGACGTCATCCTCTCCAGCGTCCCCAAGGAGCAGGCGGGAGCCGCGTCCGCGGTCTCCGAGACGGCGTACGAACTGGGCGCGGCGCTCGGTATCGCGGTGCTCGGCTCGATCGTCACCGGCACCTACCGGGGCTTCGCCACACCCGACGGGGTGCCCGCCGCCGCGGCGGACGCGGCCAGGGAATCCCTCGGCGGGGCGGTCGAGACGGCCGCCAGCCTGCCGACGGAGCAGAGCGCGGCCCTGCTCGCGGCGGCCCGGGACGCCTTCACGCAGGGGTTCGAGGCGGCGGCCGGGGTGGGCGCGGCGGTGCTCTTCGCCACCGCCGTCGCCGCCTGGTTCCTGCTACGCGGCCAGCGCCTCGAAGAGGGCGTCGAGCACCCGTAAGGGCCTGTCTTCGCACCCCGGCCAAGGTGCGAAGACAGGCCCCAAGGGCGGCGAGCGCTACGCCGCCTTGGCCTTCGTGGCGTACATGTCCACGTACTCCTGGCCCGACAGCTCCATGACCTCGGTCATCACCGAGTCGGTCACCGCCCGCAGCACATAGCGGTCGCGGCCCATGCCGTCGTAGCGCGAGAACTCCATCGGCTCACCGAAGCGGACCGTCACCCGCCCGGGCCGGGGGAACCCCGCGCCACCGGGCTGCAGCTTGTCCGTGCCGATCATCGCGAACGGCACCACCGGCGCCCCCGTCATCAGAGTGAGCCGGGCGATGCCGGTACGGCCCCGGTAGAGGCGGCCGTCAGGGGAGCGGGTGCCCTCCGGGTAGATACCGAAGACCTGGCCCTCCTCCAGCACCCGGCGCCCGGTCATCAGCGCCGCGACCCCGCCGTTCGCGCCGTCCCGGTCCACCGGGATCATGCCGACTCCGGTGAAGAACCAGGCCATCAGCCGCCCCTTGACGCCCTTGCCCGTGACGTACTCGTCCTTGCCGATGAACAGCACCTGCCGGTCACAGACCAGCGGCAGGATCATCGAGTCGATGAACGTCAGATGGTTGCCCGCGAGGATCACGGGCCCGAAGCCCGGGATGTTCTCGGCGCCCTCCACGCGTGGGCGGAACATCAGGCGCATGACCGGTCCGAGCACTGCCTTGATGAACGCAAAGCGGGACAACTAGTCCTCCGGTGTCAAGGGGTGAGGGTGAGGTCTGTGCAGGTGAGGACGATACTCGCGGGTCCGTGCGGATTGCACATCGGGTTCACAAGATGGATACGCAGTGTTGACGTGTGTTGGCGCCACGTTCGTCCAAGAGTCTCCCCTACAACAGGCGTAGGCCCCTAGCATCAGGGCCTCGCCTTGACCGGACCTTGAATGGGAAGGACCCCTATGACGCAGGGCAGGACGACGGAGCAGCAGCCGGGCACAAGCCTGGGGCGGCGCGCGGTACTGGGAGCGGCCGCGGCCCTCGGTGCCGGGGGAGCCACCCTGGGCCTGTCCGGCACGGCGAGAGCCGCCGGCGAGGGGCGGGGGCCCCGCGGCGGCTACCGGCACCTTCCGGTCCCGGCGGTGGTGGCACACCGCGGCGCCAGTGGCTACCGCCCCGAGCACACCTTCGGCGCGTACGACCTGGCGCTGGACATGGGCGCGCACGTCATCGAGCAGGACCTGGTACCGACCAAGGACGGCCACCTCGTGTGCCGCCACGAGAACGCCATCACCGACACCACGGACGTCGCGGACCACCCGGAGTTCGCCGACCGGAAGGTGACCAAGACGGTCGACGGGGTCGAGCTCACCGGCTGGTTCACCGAGGACTTCACGCTCGCCGAGCTCAAGACGCTGCGCGCCGTGGAACGTATCCCCGGCATCCGGCAGCGCAACACCCTCTACGACGGGCGCTGGACGGTGCCCAGCTTCGAGGAGGTGCTGCGCTGGGCGGACGAGCAGGGCAGGCGGCGCGGCCACAAGGTGTGGCTGCACGTCGAGACCAAGCACCCCAGCTACTTCCGCGGCATCGGCCTCGGCCTGGAGGAACGTCTCGCCCGGCTGCTGCGCCGCTACGGACGGCACGGCAAGCACTCGCCCACGTTCCTGCAGTCCTTCGAGCCCAGCAGCATGCAGCGGATGGCGCGGCTGGTCCACACACCCCGCGTAGTGCTGCTGTGGACACCGGACGACAGGCCGTGGGACTTCGTCGAGGCGGGCGACCCGCGCACGGTCGCCGACCTGGTCACGCCCGAGGGACTGAAGTGGATCGCGTCCTTCGCCCAGGGCATCGGCCCGCTGGTCGACCTGATCATCCCCAAGAACGCCGACGGCAGCCTGGGCAGCCCGACCACCCTGGTCCCGGACGCGCACGCGAAGAACCTGGTGCTGCACCCGTACACCCTGCGCAACGAGAACCGCTTCCTGCCGACCGAGTTCCGGCGCGGCACCGACCCGAACGCCTACGGAGACGCCTTCGGCGCCCTGAAGCGGTACTTCGAGACGGGCATCGACGGGATCTTCACCGACAACCCGGACACGGCGCTGCTCGCGGCCGCCGACTTCGTCAAGGACTGATCACCGCACGCCCGCACGAGTGAGACGCGGCCGACCCGGCAACCGCCCGCCGGGTCGGCCGCGTCCCGCCGGGCATGAAGACCGACGCATCAGACCTGGTAGGCGCGCTGCGCCCGCTCCTCGCCGCCGAAGCGGCCGCCGAGGCACTCGGCTCCGGCACCGAACCCGCCGACCTCGAACAGGCGGTGTGGCTACGCCTCCTGGAGCGGCTGGACGCCGCACACCCACCGCCCGACCCCGCCCGCTGGCTGCGGCACGCCGTACGCGCGGAATCACGCCGCGCCCGCCGCAGGGCCCGCCACGAGCAGCCGTACGCGACCGAGCCCCCGGCACCGGACGGCGGCCCGGAGCGCGCCGCCCTGACGGCCGAGCGCTGCCGCGCCGTGCGCGCGGCCGTGCGCAGACTGCCCGGCCGCTGCCCAGGCCTGCTGGACGCGCTGCTGTCATCGAAGGACCTGACCTACCGGGAGATCGCAGGGGAGTTGGGTATCTCACAGGGGTCTTTGGGGCCAGAACGTTCCCGGTGCCTGGGATGCCTGCGCAGAATGCTCGCGGCGGAGGTTGCGGCACCTGGAGCAAGGGGAAAGGTGCTCAGGAGGCAACCGGCGGACAGGTGAGCGGGAGGCATACGCACATGGGCATGAGTGTGACCATCTCTGCGGCGACCGAGCAGGACGCCGAGCAGATACTGAAACTGCAGTACCTCTGCTACCAGAGCGAGGCGGAGCTCTACGGCGACTACACCATCGAACCGCTCACCCAGTCGCTCGCCTCCCTCACGGCGGAACTGGCCGTCGGATGCGTCCTGGTGGCCCGACTCGGTGACGAGGTGGTGGCCTCGGTACGCGGCACGGTGGACGCCGACGGTACGGCCCGGGTCAACAAGCTGGTCGTCCACCCGAGGATGCAGCGGCACGGCCTCGGTGGGCGGCTGCTCAACGCGGTGGAGGAGCGGCTCGGTGCCGCGGGCGGCGTCAAGCACTTCCAGCTCTTCACCGGCCACCGCAGCGAGAACAACCTCCAGCTGTACCGCAAGCACGGCTATCTGCCGGTCTCCACCGAGCAGGTCAGTGCCCGGATGACGCTGGTGACCCTGGCGAAGGACGCCGCAGCCAGTACACCGCCGTCACCGGCAGCAGTACCGGGATGAACAGATAGCCCATCCCGAACCGCGACCAGACCGTGGCGTCCGGGAAGGCGTCGGGAGCGAGCACCGTCCAGGCGCCCACCACCACCACGCCCACCAGCTCGGCGGCGCAGCACACCAGCGCCGCCTTGCGGGCCGTCTCCCCGCCGCGTACGAGCGTGTACGTGATGAAGGCGTACACCACGGCGGCGACAGCCGACAGCGTGTACGCCAGCGGGGCCCGCTCGTAGTCGGCCGAGATCTGGTAGATCGAGCGCGAGACGGCGCCGACCACCATCACGCCGTACAGCCAGACCAGCACCAGCCCAGGGCCGCTGATCAGCCGGGTGTCCGTCGGTTGCCCGCCCTCGGTGCGCTGCCCGGTCATCTCAGCCTCTCCAGATGTCGTACAGCCGGACCTCGAGTACGGCCAGCACGAACGCGCCCGCGGCGACGGTCACCGAACCCCAGCGGGTGCGCTCGGCCAGCGACAGGAAGCCCGCGGCCGGAATACACAGGGCCGAACCGACCAGATACGACACGAACAGCGTGGCCCCCTGCTCCGGCTTCTCGCCCCGCGCCAACTGCACGATCCCGACCACCAGCTGGGCCACGGCCAGCAGGGTCACCGCGGCCATGCCGACGAAGTGCCGGTCCTTGGTCGGCTGATCGCGGTAGGCGGCGTAGCCGCACCACGCGGCGAGCACGAGCGCGGACACGGCGGTCGCGATCGTCAGGGCAGCAAGCATGCCGCGAGCCTATTACGGGACGAAAAGCCCGCTGCGCGCACCCCTTCGATGTCCTCAGGGTGGACAGGATTGTCCGCTATACGGACAGGTGGGAGGGTCCGACGCCGCCGTCTGTTTTACTGGGCCCATGACCACGACGAGCAGCCGCACCCTTGCGACCGAGGCGACCATGACGCCCGGTGCTCGCCGTATGTGTCGAATGTGCGCCTTCTGAGGGCCCCTGCCGCGCCAGCCTCGCGCCCCAAAGCGAGCCAGCTGAGCCCCGTCCGTACGCCCTGAGCGGCCCGGATCCGGCCTGCCCCGCGCATGCGTTGCCCCCAGGCTCGACCGCCTGTGACAACCCGTGCCGCGTGTGGACCTCGAAGCTACGCAACCACGAAGCAACCACGAATGCCCCGTGCCCGGCGACGATCTCGCCCCGCACTCGACAGTGACGGAAACCCTGTGATCACCACTACGGGCCTGACGAAGGTCTACCGTGACCGCTCGCGCGGCCGCGACGTCGTCGCCCTGGACGGCGTCGACCTCCATGTGCGCGAAGGCGAGGTGTACGGAGTCATCGGCCAGAGCGGCGCCGGAAAGTCCTCGCTCATCCGCTGCGTCAACCTCCTGGAACGCCCCACATCCGGCACCGTGACCGTGGACGGCCTGGACCTCACCGCGCTCGGCGGCGGCCGTGGCCCCCGCGCGGGCCAGCGGCTCCGCGCCGCCCGCAGCCGCATCGGCATGGTCTTCCAGCACTTCAACCTGCTGTCCTCGCGCACCGTGCGGGACAACGTCGAGCTCCCCCTGGAGATCCTCGGAGTCCAGGGCCGTGAGCGGACCCGGAAGGCGCTCGAACTCCTCGACCTGGTCGGCCTCGCCGACAAGGCGGGCAGCTACCCGAGCCAGCTCTCCGGCGGCCAGAAGCAGCGCGTCGGCATCGCCCGCGCCCTGGCCGGAGACCCCAAGGTGCTGCTCTCCGACGAGGCCACCAGCGCCCTGGACCCCGAGACGACCCGCTCGATCCTTCAGCTGCTGCGCGACCTCAACCGGGAGCTCGGCCTGACCGTCCTGCTCATCACGCACGAGATGGACGTCGTCAAGCAGATCTGCGACTCCGCCGCCCTGATGGAGCGCGGCCGGATCGTCGAGTCCGGCACCCTGGACGACCTGCTCGCCACGCCCGGCTCCGAGCTGGCCACGGCGCTCTTCCCGGTCAGCGGAGAAGCGTCAGGCGATGACCGTACCGTCGTCGACATCACCTTCCACGGCGATACCGCGGCCCAGCCGGTGATCTCCCAGCTGTCCCGTACGTACAACATCGACATCTCGATCCTCGGCGCCGCGATGGACACCGTCGGCGGCAAGCAGGTCGGACGGATGCGCATCGAACTGCCCGGACGGTTCGAGGACAACGTCGTCCCCATCGGCTTCCTGCGTGAGCAGGGGCTTCAGGTGGACGTGGCTGGCCGCCCGGCCGCCGGGTCCGCGGCCGCCGAGTCCCAGCTGGTCAAGGAAGGTGCCAAGTGACCTGGTCGGAGATGCAGCCGCTCCTGGAGCAGGCAAGCTGGGACACCCTGTACATGGTCGGCGTCTCGACCCTGATAGCCGTCGTCGGCGGTCTCCCGCTCGGCGTGCTGCTGGTCCTCACCGACCGCGGCGGGCTGCTCCAGAACACCGTGCTCAACAAGGTGCTGGGCCAGATCGTGAACGTCGCGCGCTCGATGCCCTTCATCATCCTGATGGTCGCGCTGATGTCCTTCACCCGCTGGATCACCGGCACCACCATCGGGGTCGAGGCGGCGATCGTGCCGCTGTCCATCGGCGCCATCCCGTTCTTCGCGCGGCTGGTCGAGACCGCCGTACGCGAGGTGGACCACGGACTCGTCGAGGCCGTACAGGCCATGGGCGGCAACACCTGGACCGTCGTCCGCAAGGTCCTCGTCCCCGAGTCGCTGCCCTCGCTGATCTCCAGCGCCACCACCACCGTCGTCGTCCTCATCGGCTACTCGGCGATGGCCGGAACCGTCGGCGCCGGCGGCCTCGGCGACATCGCGATCCGCTACGGCTACGAGCGCTTCGAGTCCGGCCTGATGTGGATCACCGTGGGCATCCTGGCGGTCGTCATCTCCGTCATCCAGTTCGCCGGGGACTACGCGGCCCGCTCGCTCTCCCGCCGCGGCCGCGGCTCCACCGTCCCCAGGCTGCGCCTGCTGCGCGCCGCCGCTCCGGCCGCTGGTTCGGTTACCGTCCCGGCCGCCGAACCAGCGGCCGAACCCTCAAAGGCTTCCTGACCCGCACCGACACCCGTAACCCGGGTGGCACCACCCATGGAGAAAGGCACTTTTCGTGCGTAATACCGTCAAGATCACCAGCGCTGTCCTGGCCGCCGGAGCCCTCACTCTCGGCCTCACCGCCTGCGGCGCGGACTCCGGAACCGGCGGCGACACCCTCGTCGTCGCCGCCAGCCCGACCCCGCACGGCAAGATCCTCGAGTACGTCAGGGACAACCTGGCGGCCAAGGAGAACCTCAAGCTGGAGGTCAGGGAGTTCACCGACTACGTCCTGCCGAACACGGCGACCCAGGACGGCTCGGTCGGCGCCAACTACTTCCAGCACAAGCCCTACCTGGACGACTTCAACAAGAAGAACAACACCGACATCGTGCCGGTGGGCGACGTCCACCTGGAGCCGCTCGGCTTCTACTCGGAGAAGATCGACAAGCTGGACGCGCTCGCCAAGGGCGCGACCGTCGCCGTCCCGAACGACACCACCAACGAGGCGCGCGCCCTCAAGCTGCTCGACGCCAACGGTGTCATCAAGCTGAAGGACGGCGCGGGCAACGACGCCACCCTCAAGGACATCGTCGAGAACCCCAAGGGCCTGAAGTTCAAGGAGCTCAAGGCGGCTCAACTGCCGCGCTCCCTCGGTGACGTGGACGCCGCGGTGATCAACGGCAACTACGCGGTGGAGGCCAAGCTCAACCCGGCCAAGGACGCCCTGGTCCAGGAGGCCGCCAAGGGCAACCCGTACGCCAACTTCCTGGCCGTCAAGAAGGGCAACGAGGACGACCCGAAGGTCAAGAAGCTGGTCAAGCTGCTCCAGTCGCCCGAGGTCAAGAAGTACATAGAGAAGGAGTTCGACGACGGCTCTGTCATCCCCGCCTTCTGACGGGTCGTTTCCTGACGGATCGTCGCTTACCACGGGGCCCGCGCCCGCCAAGGCGCGGGCCCCGTGGTGCGGTTGCCCGCTCCGATGCTGCATGCTGGGGCACTTCAGCAGCCTGTAGTGACGGAGCGGCGCGATGCAGACGGCCCACCTGGTGTTCCCGGACATCTCCATCAGCACGGAGCGGCTGGTGCTGCGCCCGTTCGAGGAGGCGGACATTCAGGCCTGCACCGCGATGATGAACGACGAACTGATCACCTCCTGGACCGCCGTCCCCCAGCCGTATACCGAAGCGGACGCGCGGGAGTGGATCACCCGGCTCGCACCAGCGGAGCGTACGGAGGGCCGAGGGATCGTTTTCGCGGTTACTGAGTTCCTCACCCAGCGACTGGTCGGCGTCGTGCACCTCCAGCACACCGACTGGCGGGTACGCGCCACGGAGATGGCTTACCTCGTCGCTCCCTGGGCCCGTGGCGAGGGCTATGCGTCGGAGGCCGCCGTCGCTGTCGCCCAGTGGTTGTTCCGGGACCAGCGGTTCGAGCGCCTGGAGCTGCGGACCGCCGCGGACAACACCGCCGCCCAGCAGGTCGCGCAGAAGATCGGCTGCGTCAGCGAAGGTGTGCTGCGCGGCGCCTGGATAGCGCGCACCCGACTCGATGACGGCGACGGCGTCGACGGGGATGGTGGTGGCGGCGACGGCGGCTGGCGTGACGTGCGTACCGACCTGATCGTCTGGAGCCTGCTGCCCGAGGACCTGGACGGCGTCACCGAGCAGCTCGCCGACGCCTCCGGCTACACCGCCTTCTCCGAGTGGAACTGATCTCCCCGAGGACTTCGGGTGATGCGGGAGGGGTACGCTCACGTAGCCCCGCCGGGGATCACCGCTGACCTGCTGAGCTGACGTGCTGACGTGCTGACCTGAACGACAACCCCGTCCGAGAACCTCCAGGAGACTGACAACGATGACCGACCGGGTCACGGTGATCGGCTGGGACGGCTCGCCACTGACCGACGCGGCCCGCTCCGCCCTCAGCGCCGCCACACTCGTGGCCGGCGCACCGCACCACCTCGCGCTCCCCGGAGTACCCGCGGGCGCCGAACAGGTCCGGCTTGGCAGCGTCACGCTGGCCGCCCGGAGAATCGCCGCCCACCGGGGCACCGCCGTGGTCTTCGCGGACGGGGACCCCGGCTTCTTCGGCGTCGTCCGCGCCCTGCGGGCCCCCGAGCACGGCCTTGAGGTCGAGGTGGTCCCCGCCGTCTCCGCCGTCGCGCAGGCCTTCGCCCGCGCCTCCATGCCCTGGGACGACGCCCAGGTCGTCGTCGCCCACCCGCGCACCCTGCGCCGTGCGGTCAACGTCTGCCGGGCCCACCCGAAGGTCGCCGTCCTCACCTCGCCTGGCGCGGGTCCCGCCGAACTGGCCCTGCTCCTCGAAGGCGTGCACCGCACCTTCGTCATCTGCGAGGAGCTGGGCACCGCCCGGGAGCAGGTCACCGTCCTCACATCGGAGAAGGTCGCCGACCGTGGCTGGCGCGACCCGAACGTCGTCATCGTCATCGGCGGCAGCCCGGCCACCGCCGAGACCGGCTGGCTCGCGGGCCGCGATCCCGCCACCCGTCCCCGAGGCTGGGGGCTGCCCGCCACCGAGTACGGGGGTGAGCTCGCCGAGGGCGAGGGCCACCAGCTGCGCGCGGCCCAACTGGCGCGGCTCGGCCCGCGGGTCGGTGACCTGGTCTGGGACATCGGCTGCGGCAGCGGCGCACTCTCCGTCGAGGCCGCCCGGCTCGGCGCCGCCGTGATCGCCGTCGACCGCGACGCCGACGCCTGCGGCCGCACCGCGGCCGTCGCCCGCCGCTTCGGGGTACAGCCGCAGATCCTGCACGGCACCGCCCCGCTCGTCCTGGAAGACCTCCCGGAGCCCGATGTCGTACGGGTCGGGGGCGGGGGAGCACCCGTTGTCTCCGCGGTCGCCGATCGCAGGCCCGCGCGGATCGTGACCCACGCCGCCACCCGCGACCAGGCCGAACTGATCGGCCGGGACCTCACCGAGCACGGATACGCCGTCGAGTGCGCCCTGTTGCAGTCCGTGGAACTGGACACCCGCGCCTGGACCGAGCGCGAGCGCGCGGTCGCCTTCCTGCTCTCCGGGCAACTGGAGGCACGGGGGGCACGCTAGGGCCTGCCCGGCGGACCCTACGACCTGATCCGCCGGACAGGCCCTGGGGCGGGCGCCCCGTGACCATGGTGCCGCGCGGCGCGCGGTAGGCTGGCCGATCGTTGTACTGCGCCAGGATGTTCGTCGGTTTATCCGTCAATGTCCGGAGGGTGCGCCCGGTTTGGGGCGTCTGTGGTACTGCGGGGGACCGGTAGGACGCGCGACGTGGCGCAGTCCACAGCGGACTGTGACGGATCTGCCGTCACAGTGGTGGGTGCGGCCGCGACAATGGCTTTGGCGTTTTTGCGCTTTGTCGTTTTGTCGATGGGTCGTTCGTGCCGCGCGGCGCGCACGCTCGTTCTTGTCTATGGGTGGTCATGTGCTGCCCCGGGCGAGCCGGCCGAAGGAGAGCATGACCAATGGGCGAGGGGTACGCATGACCGACACCGGCCAGGTCCCGGGCGAGGGACTGCCTCAGGACGCGGGCACGGTGGAGCAGCCGGGAGCTCCCGCCCCGGGTGCGTACACCTTCCTCGACCCCGCGGAGACCGCTGTGGACGACGATGACCTGCTGCTCATGCCGAGTGCGCAGGGGGCGTGGACCGAGGGCCAGCTGGGGCAGCCAGGCCAGCCGGGTCAGCCAGGTCAGCCAGGTCAGCCGATGACGGCTCAGCCGGTGGGGCAGGCGCCCGTGCAGGTGCCGTCGCCTGAGGCCGGTGCCGTGGCGGTGGCGCCCGAGCCGGTGATGGCGCAGGACGCGCAGGAGCCGGATGCGATGGCGCAGGAGCAGGCTGCGGTGCCGCCGCTCGCGCATGAGCCCGGGCCGCACGAGATGGCGGGCCGCGACAGCGGTGCGATCGACCTCGGAGCGGTACGCGTGCCCAGCCCCTCGCCGACTCCGGAGGCCTACCCCGATCCCGCGGCGCCGCCGCAGGCCACGCCCTCGCGGCGCCCGCTGCACCTGGGGCCGCCCGCGCCTGGCGCCGTGGCAAGCCCGGTGCGCTCGCTCGCCGACCGTGGTCCGGCCGGTACGCCGTCACCGAGCGCGCCAGCGCGGCGACACGGCCCGCCCACCTCGGGCCCGGAGTACCTCGACGTCCCGGGCGACCATGGCTCGCTGGCTGGCCAGCAGCAGGGGGGAGTCCCGCCGCAAGGGGCGACCCCATGGACGCCGCAGCCGCAGAGCGCAGACGTACGGCCTGAAGAAACGGTCGTCCCTCAGGCCCCCGCTGACACAGCGGCCCCCTCTCCCGCTACGGCTGCCGTGCCGCCGCCCGTCGGGCAGTTCGTCCCGGTCGAAGGCCAGGTACCGTCCACCCCGCACCTGGCCCCGACCCCGCCCCACGCGATGCCCGCGCCGGTGGCGCCCCCGGCCGCCGACGCGGAAGCGGGCGCGGGCGAACTGGCCGCGGACGCTGACGCCCAGCCGACCACCGTGCCCGCCGCGCACGCGCAGGGCACCGACGCACAGCAGCCCGCTGCCGCACCCGCCACCGCGCCACAGGCTGTTTCCGGCCCGGAGGCTGACGGCCAGTCGGCCGTCGCGCCGGGCGCTGACGAGCATCCTGTCGCCGTCGCCGTACCGGCCGCTGGCGTGCCGGATGTTTCCGGCCCTGACGTAGAGGGGCCGTCGGCTGTCATGCCCGGCGCGACCGATGGGCAGGGCGCCGTGCTCGTTACCGACGGGCAGCAGCCCATCGCCGTACCGGCCGCCGCCGACTCTGCCGCCGACGTCCAGCCGGTCACCGCGCCGGACGCGGACGGACCGGTCGCCATGCAGGGCGCTGCCGAGCAGCCCGTCGCCGTACCGGCCCCCGGGCCCCAGGCTGTTTCTGGTCCCGACGCTGCCGAGCAGTTCGTCGCCGGACCGGATGCTGGGGTGCCGGTTGTTTCCGGTCCTGACGTTGACGGGCCGTCGGCCGTCATGCCCGGCGCCGAGGCGCGGCCGGACGCCGCGCCGACCACCGACGCGGAGACGGCTGCCCCGTCTGGCGGGGCCGCGGCCGCCACCGACCCGCAGCCCGTGGTCGCCCCCACCCCCGCCCCCGTGGCACAGGCTGCCGTCGCGCTCGGCGCGCACGCGGAGGCTCCGGTCGCGCCTGGCGCTGAGGAGGAGGCCCCCGCACCCGGTCTGGAGGCGGCCGCTTCGGAGTCCGATGCTGCCGTGCCCGACGTCGCCGCGCCCGTAGCCGACGCGCAGGCCCCGGTGCCCGTCGCCGTGCCCGCCCCGGCCGCCGAGGACGAACCGCCCGCCGCGCAACCCGCCCCCGACGCCCTCGCGGAGCCCGCGCCGACCCCGCCAGCCGCCGAGGTCGCCGCCCCCGCCACCCCCGCCACCCCCGACGTCGCCGTGAGCGGCGCGGAACCAGCCGTACCGTACGCCGAAGCGCCCACCCCGCACGACCCGGAGCTCCCCGAAGGCCCGGAGCTGCTCGGCGCTCCCGCTACCTCCGGCGCCCCCACCGCCGCCGCCCCCGGCTACGACGACGCCGAACGCGCCGCCGTCCTGCGCGTCATGCGCGAGCGCCGGGACATCCGCAACGGCTTCCGCGGCGACCCCATCCCGCACGAGGTGCTGCTCCGCGTCCTGGAGGCGGCCCACACCGCCCCCAGCGTCGGCCACTCACAGCCCTGGGACTTCGTCGTCATCCGCTCCGCCGAGACCCGGCGCGCGATGCACGAACTGGCCACCCGCCAGCGCGAGGCGTACGCCAAGTCCCTCCCCAAGGGCCGCGCCAAGCAGTTCAAGGAACTGAAGATCGAGGCCATCCTCGACACCCCGGTGAACATCGTCGTCACCGCCGACGCCACCCGGGGCGGCCGCCACACCCTTGGCCGCCACACTCAGCCGCAGATGGCCCCTTATTCCTCGGCACTCGCCGTTGAGAACCTCTGGCTCGCCGCCCGCGCCGAAGGCCTCGGCGTCGGCTGGGTCAGCTTCTTCGACGAGCGGGAGATGGTCCGCGAGCTGGGCCTGCCGGACCACCTGGAGGTCGTGGCGTACCTCTGCGTCGGATACGTCGACGAGTTCCCCGAGGAGCCGGAGCTGATGCAGGCCGGGTGGTCCAAGCGCCGCCCGCTGTCCTGGGTCGTCCACGAGGAGACGTACGGCCGCCGCGCGCTCCCCGGTGAGGAGCCGCACGACCTGCTCGCCGAGACCATCTCCAACATCCGCCCGCTGGACGCCAAAGCGCTCGGCGAGGCCTGGGAGCGGCAGAAGCGGATGACCAAACCGGCCGGTGCGCTCGGCATGCTGGAGATCATCTCCGCGCAGCTCAGCGGTCTGTCCCGGAAGTGCCCGCCGCCGATCCCGGAGCCCGCGGCCGTCGCGATCTTCGCGGGCGACCACGGTGTGCACGCCCAGGGCGTCACCCCCTGGCCGCAGGAGGTGACCGGCCAGATGGTCGCCAACTTCCTCGGCGGCGGCGCGGTCTGCAACGCCTTCGCCAACCAGGTCGGCGCGGAGGTCTGCGTCATCGACGTGGGCGTTGCCTCCGACCTCCCCGCCACACCGGGCCTGCTGCCCCGCAAGGTCAGGGCCGGTACGGCGGACATGACCACCGGCCCCGCGCTCACCCGCGAGGAGGTCAGGGCCGCCATCGAGGTGGGCATCGACACCGCCCGCGACCTGGTGGCCGCCGGGAACAAGGCGCTGCTCACCGGTGAGATGGGCATCGCCAACACCACCGCGTCGGCCGCCCTGATCGCTGTTTACACGGGCGCTGACCCGGCTGAGGTCACCGGCCGCGGCACCGGCATCAACGACGAGACGCTCGCCCGCAAGACCGACGTCGTACGCCGGGCCCTGGAGCTCCACCAGCCCGACCCGGCGGACCCGATCGGCGTCCTGGCGGCCATCGGCGGCCTGGAGCACGCCGCGATCGTCGGCCTGCTTCTCGGCGGCGCCTCGCTGCGTACGCCGGTGATCCTGGACGGTGTCAGCGCGGGAGCCGCCGCCCTGGTGGCCCGGGCGATCGCCCCCGAGGTCCTGGCCGCTTGTATCGCGGGCCACCGCAGCGCGGAGCCCGGCCATGTCGCGGCCCTCAACAAGCTGGGACTGCGTCCGCTGGTCGACCTGGACCTTCGCCTCGGCGAGGGCACCGGCGCGCTGCTGGCCCTCCCGGTGGTGCAGAGCGCGGCGCGGGCGATGCACGAGGTGGCGACGTTCGACTCGGCAGGCGTCACGGAGAAGTAGCCAAGAAGCAGCACAGAACAGAAGCAGGAAAGAGGCAGGCACGCAGCCGCGCGGGTCCGGACCCACCAGACCGGCCCGCGCGGCGTACCCCCCCACCCCCCAGCCGCCGCCGCTCCCCGCAGCCCCGGCCTAGGCCCGACCCCGGCCACGGCCATGGCCCCACCCCCACCCGCGCCGTATCGTGGACCCGCACCCCGAAACCGGCACCCCACCAGCCGCTCCACCGTCGCAGCGGCCCACCCGCCCCGCCCTCAGGAGCCGCACAGCCATGGCCGAGCACGTCGACCACCCCGCCTACCCCGTCGGACTGCGCCTGACCGGACGGCGCGTCGTCGTCATCGGCGGCGGCCAGGTCGCCCAGCGTCGCCTGCCCACGCTGCTCGCGGCCGGTGCCGACGTCGTCCTCGTCTCGCCCTCCGCCACCGCGTCGGTCGAGGCCATGGCCGACACCGGCGAGATCACCTGGCTCCGGCGCCCGTACGCCGCGGGCGACCTCGCGGACGCCTGGTACGCGCTGATCGCCAGCAGCGACCACGCGGCCAACGAGGCCGCCAGCGCGGAGGCGGAGCACCGCCGCATCTGGTGTGTACGCTCCGACGACGCCACCGCCGCCACCGCCTGGACCCCGGCCACCGGCCGCTCCGAAGGCGTCACGGTCGCGGTCCTCACGGACGGCACCCCCGACCCGCGCCGTACCGCCGCCATCCGGGACGCGGTGGTCGAGGGCCTGCGGGACGGGACCGTGGTCGCCCCGCAGCACCGCAGCCGCGCCCAGGGCGTCGCGCTGGTCGGCGGCGGCCCCGGCGACCCCGACCTGATCACGATCCGCGGCCGTCGGCTGCTCGCCGAGGCCGACGTCGTCATCGCCGACCGGCTCGGCCCGCGCGACCTGCTCGACGAGCTCCCGCCGCACGTCGAGGTGATCGACGCCGCGAAGATCCCGTACGGCCGCTTCATGGCCCAGGAGGCCATCAACAACGCGCTGATCGAGCACGCCAAGGCGGGCAAGGCCGTGGTCCGCCTCAAGGGCGGCGACCCCTTCGTCTTCGGCCGTGGCATGGAGGAGGCGCAGGCGCTCGCCGAGGTCGGCATTCCGTGCACCGTCGTGCCCGGCATCTCCAGCTCGATCTCCGTTCCGGGCGCGGCCGGAATCCCGGTCACCCACCGGGGCGTCGCCCATGAGTTCACGGTCGTCAGCGGCCATGTCGCGCCGGACGACGAGCGCTCACTCGTCAACTGGGCGGCCCTCGCCGCACTGCGCGGCACCCTCGTCATCCTGATGGGCGTCGACAAGATCGGCGCGATCGCGCAGGCGCTCATCGACGGCGGCCGGGCGCCTGAGACGCCGGTCGCCCTCGTCCAGGAGGGCACCACGGCTGCCCAGCGCCGGGTGGACGCCACGCTCGCCACGGTCGGTGAGGTCGTCACGGCCGAGGAGGTCCGTCCGCCCGCGGTCATCGTGATCGGCGAGGTCGTCACGGTAGGGCCCCGGTAACAGAACCGGGTAGCAGACCCCGGCAGCAGACCCTGGTAACCACCGGTAACACAATCCGTGCGCAGCCGTTGGCACCACACTCCGGACAAGGCAGTATCACCCTGTGGCTGATCTCATCACCATCGACGACCCCGACGACCCGCGCCTGCGCGACTACACCGGACTGACCGACGTCGAACTGCGCCGTCGGCGCGAGCCCGCCGAGGGCCTCTTCATCGCCGAGGGCGAGAAGGTCATCAGACGGGCCAAACTCGCCGGTTACGAGATGCGCTCGATGCTGCTCTCGGCCAAGTGGGTCGACGTGATGCGCGACGTCATCGACGAGGTCCCGGCCCCCGTGTACGCGGTCAGCCCCGAGCTCGCCGAGCAGGTCACCGGCTACCACGTACACCGGGGCGCACTCGCCTCCATGCAGCGCAAACCCCTCCCGGCGGCCGAGGAACTCCTGACCACGACCCGCCGCGTGGTCATCATGGAGTCGGTCAACGACCACACCAACATCGGTGCCATCTTCCGCAGCGCGGCCGCACTCGGCCTGGACGCCGTGCTGCTCTCGCCGGACTGCGCGGACCCGCTCTACCGTCGTTCCGTCAAGGTGTCGATGGGCGCGGTCTTCTCGGTCCCGTACGCCCGGCTTGAGTCCTGGCCCAGGAGCCTGGAGACGGTACGGGAGGCGGGCTTCGACCTCCTCGCGCTCACCCCGGACGAGAAGGCCGCGACCCTCGACGAAGCCGCTCCGCATCGCCGGGACCGCATCGCCCTGATGCTCGGCGCCGAAGGCGACGGCCTGTCCACCCGCGCGCTGGTCGCCGCGGACGAATGGGTGCGTATCCCGATGGCCCACGGCGTCGACTCCCTGAACGTGGGAGCGGCCGCGGCGGTCGCCTTCTACGCGGTCACCGCGGGCCGCCCCCAGCTCTGACCCGCGGACCCACCCCCTAGGGGGCGTCTCCCCGATCTTCGCTGCCCCGCGACGCCTGTACGTCGCCATCCGTGGCGGAGTGTCCCGAAATCTGCTGCCGCAGCCCCTGGGCGGGTCCCTGGCAGCCCTGGGCCGCCGCGATCCCCAGGGCCACCAGCAGCGTCACCACGACGAACACGACCAGCCGCTGGCGCAGCAGCCGCGGGTTGGCGGGTACCCGACGCCCGGTCCCCGTCGTCCGCGGGCCCTGTCGGCCCGTACCGCTGCGGGGCGCGGCCCGGTCTCCTGGGCGGGTGCCGCCGCGGGGAGCGGGCGGCCGCCGACCTGGACTCGTCCCCGGGCGGGACGCTTCCGGCCGGGACTGCGGGGGAGCGGACTGGGTGTGGCGCAGGGTGCGCCGCTCGCCGTACGCCTCGGCATGCTGCCCGGACGGCCGGTCCGCCTCGCGGCGCTGGACCGGGGGGCGGGTGTCGGTGAGGCCGTGGGCCTCACGCGCGGCGATCTCCTTGAGGCGCAGCGAGAGTTGGAGCGTACTGGGACGCTCCTGAGGGTCCTTCGCCAGACAGGCCCGCACCAGCGGAGCCAGCGCGTCCGGCACGCCGTGCAGCTGCGCCTCCTCATGCACCACCCGATACAGCATGACCTCGGAGCTGCCGTGCCCGAACGGCGAGTCGCCCATCGCGGCGTACGCCAGCGTGGCCCCCAGCGAGAACACGTCGGTGGCGGGCGTGACCGCGGCTCCCCGCACCTGCTCCGGCGCCAGGAACCCCGGCGAGCCCACCGCCGTACCCACATGGGTCAGCGTGGACGCGCCCGTCGCCCAGGCGATACCGAAGTCGATGATCCGCGGGCCCTTGGGCGACAGCAGGATGTTGGACGGCTTGAGGTCCCGGTGCACCACCCCGGCCTCGTGGACGGCGACCAGGCCCTCGGCGAGCGCCGAGCCCACCGCGGCGACCTCGGCCGCCGTCAGCGGCCCTTCCTCGGCGACCTTGTCGTGCAGCGAGGGCCCCGGTACGTACTGCGTCGCGAACCACGGCCGGTCCGCCTCCAGGTCGGCGGCGACGAGCCGGGCCGTACACCCGCCCCTGATCCGTCGTGCTGCCGACACCTCGCGGGCGAAGCGCGAGCGGAACTCCTGGTCCTCCGCCAGATCCGGCCGGATCACCTTGAGGGCGACGCGCTGGCCACGGCGGTCGGAGCCCAGAAAGACCACACCCATGCCGCCCGCGCCGAGGCGCCGGTGCAGCCTGAACGAGCCGACGACACGCGGGTCCTCGCGCCGGAGCCGCATCATCGCCATGTCCATCCCCGCTGCCTGGCTGCCTGTCCGATTGACCGAGCCACAGCTTACGTTTCCCCGCCCGTGCGCGCGCAGAGGCCGCGCCTTCGCGGACCCGTCGATTGTCAGTGCCCGGTGGGAGAATTGAAGGGTGGTCAGGAGAACGGGACCCCGGGGCCGCGCAGCCTGCCCTGGTGCCCAACGGTCTGTCGCTGAAGGGGGATTGGGTCGATGAAGGGTGACCGAGTCGAGATAGTGGTGGATGCCGGAGACACGACCAGAACGTACGAGATGGTGGCCGCCAGGGCGGGCCGCCGGGTGGAGACCGCGGTGCGCAGAGGGGTGGTCGAAGTGAGTGAAGTCACCCGGACCGGGACCGTGGTGCGCACGGCCCGCTTCATGGCCAGCCGCGTGCTGGCGCTCGTGGAGCAGCCGGTGCCACGGGAGCAGGCGTCGGAGACCGCCGAGCGGCGACCCCTCCGGGAAGACCCTAAGACCTGACCCCGCGTCTCCACCCTGGGGAGTACATCGCGGCCCGCCGCTCATCCTGGGGGAGGCCCGGCAATCAGTACGAGGGCATGACGCCGCCGGGGCGCGCGCCGCCTAAGTTTGGAGTCAAGCGGCGGGTGCAGCACTCGTCCCCCGAGGTCAGACACCCGCCGCTGCCAAAACGACAGGAGAGCACCCATGGCGGACACGGCACCGCGGACCATGGTCCGCACGCAGGGACGCAGGTCATACGCCGCGTTCGGCGGCCGCCCGTCCGGTACGCGTCACCCCTTGGTGGCGACGGCCATGGTGGTTCCCCTGGCGGCCCTGCTCGTAGTCGTCTTCGGCGGCTGGGAAGCAGTGGTCACACAAGCGTCGTCCGTGGGCGTGATGCTGGGGCGCTGAGCGGCGCCCCAGGCCCGGAAGAGCGGTCCGGGCGGGGACATCCGGCCATATAACCCCGTGGGGACGGGGGTGCGGCGGACGGCACGAGTGCCCGCGCAGCTTTCGAGCTGCGCGGGCATCGCGCGTTCCGGGGCCGGTTTCGGCCCCGGTTCCGGCTCCGAGTTCAGCCCCGCGCGGCGCGAGGGGCCGTGGCGTACCCTCACCGGGCAGACGGAGCTACGGAACTTGATGGAGCGCGGGGGCCACATGACCACACCCGTGCCGCGCGCGCTCGCCGCGGCCGCCCGCCGCACCGTTCACCGCCGGGGCACCGCACCCTGCGCCTGCCCAGAGCCCGACACCGTGCTCGCCGACCGGCAGGACGCTACGGTCGTCCGGCACGGCGCCGTCGTCGCCAAGGCCCACGCCCCCACCACCGACCGCGCCGAGCTCACAGCCCGTCTCACCCTGGCCGCCCACCCCGCGCTCACCGGCATCCTGCTGCCCCCGCTACGGGTCCCGGCGGCCGAACTGCACGGCCGCCCGGTGACCTGCTGGCCGCACGGCACCCCGGTGGACCCCGACGCCCCGGACGACGCCCCCTGGGAACAGGCAGCCACCCTGCTGGCCCGTCTGCACAGCGTGCCCGCGTCCGAACTGCCCGGCCCGCTCCCCGAGATGCGCGGCCCCGCGAAGGCCGCACGCGCCGTCGCCCGGATGCGCCGGGACGCCCCCGCGCACGGTGCGGCCGTACCCGTGGAGCGCGCCTGGTCGATGCTGCCCGCCTGGGCCCGCGCCGAGGCCCCCATGCCGTACGCCAGCACGGTGTGCCACGGCGACCTGCACCTGGGCCAGCTCGTCCGCCACCCGCCCCCCGACGGCCCCTGGCTGCTGATCGACGTCGACGACCTCGGCCTGGGCATACCGGCCTGGGACCTGGCCCGCCCCGCCGCCTGGTACGCGTCGGGGCTGCTGGCGCCCGAGGACTGGACGCGCTTCATCGGCACCTACCAGGCGGCGAACGGCCCGGCCGTCCCCGCCGACGGCGACCCGTGGCCCGTACTGGACGTACCCGCCAGGGCGCTGACTGTACAGAGCGCCGCCCTGGCCGTCGCCAAGTCGGTCACCGAGTCGCGTCCGTTCGACGAGGCCGAGCGGGAGTTGGTCGATGCCTGCGTCCGCATCGCGGCGCTCCCGGCGGAGTTCGCCGACGGCGCCGCCAAGTAGGCTGGCGGGTGTAGCAGTTCCGGACGGCGAGAGTGGAGCCGAGCATGCAGTGTCCCAAGTGCCGAGCACCGATGCAGACGTACAACCGCAATGGTGTCCAGATCGAGCAGTGCAGCGGCTGCCGGGGAATCTTCCTGGACTACGGGGAGCTTGAGGCGCTGACCCGGCTTGAGTCGCAGTGGTCGCAGCAGGCGCCCCCGCAGCAGGCTCCGCCGCCCCCGCCCGCTCCCCAGGCCTACCCCGCCGCACCTGCCCCTGCCTGGGGTGCCCCGCAGCACGGCGGTGGGCACTACGGCGGGCACCACGGCCACCGTCGTAAGCAGGGCTTCGGGCGGATGCTCTTCTCGTCCTGAGACACCGGTCTCGTCCTGAGACACCGGCATCCCGCAACACCCGCAACGCAGAAGCCCCCGGTCGCGAGGACCGGGGGCTTCAGTGTGTGGACGATACTGGGATTGAACCAGTGACCTCTTCCGTGTCAGGGAAGCGCTCTCCCGCTGAGCTAATCGTCCTCGGGACCACGATCGACGATCATGGGCGGTGCGTGCGCGATACTGGGATTGAACCAGTGACCTCTTCCGTGTCAGGGAAGCGCTCTCCCGCTGAGCTAATCGCGCGGGGTGGTCCTCACGGACCAGTGGACGATACTGGGATTGAACCAGTGACCTCTTCCGTGTCAGGGAAGCGCTCTCCCGCTGAGCTAATCGTCCTTGGAGGTGGAGACGGGATTTGAACCCGTGTAGACGGCTTTGCAGGCCGTTGCCTCGCCTCTCGGCCACTCCACCAGGAGTCGGGGGTTCGGGAAGATCCCCCTGTTTTTCCGAGCGGACGACCAGGTTCGAACTGGCGACCTCAACCTTGGCAAGGTTGCGCTCTACCAACTGAGCTACGTCCGCGTGTCTCTCCGGAGCGCTTGGCGCGTCCCGGCGACGTGTTGAACTCTAGCGGATTCCGGGGCCAGTACAAAAACGCGTTTACGCAGCGTGCTGCGCTGACACCCGGGCCGGGGCGGCCCGCACCCACCGGTCATAGACTCACAGCCGTGTACGACCTCCCCCCTATGGCACGTTTCGGTGGCCTTGTCGCCTCCGATCTGCGCGATGTCACCAGCGACCCCGCCGCCCTCGACTCCACCGGCTTCTGGGCCGTCTCCGCGGACTTCGAGGGCCGCCTGGTCTGTGCCCGCTTCGGGGACGTACGCGACGAACCGGTCCCGGCCCCCGTCCCGGGGCGCTGGCGGGGACCGGCGGCCGGTGACTGGACGACCTCCCTCGACCACGCCGCGTACACCGCGGGCGTACGGCGGATCCGCGAGCACATAGCCGCGGGGGAGGTCTACCAGGCCAACCTCTGCCGGGTGCTCTCCGCGCCGCTCGCCGCGGACGCGGACCTGGACGCCCTGACGGCCCTCCTCGCGCGCGGCAACCCCGCTCCGTACGCGGGCACCATCCGTCTCCCCGCACAGGGCGTGGAGATCGCCACCGCGTCCCCCGAGCTCTTCCTGCGCCGCGCGGGCCGGGTCGTCGAGTCCGGCCCGATCAAGGGCACCGGACGGACCGAGACGGACCTGCTGGAGAAGGATCACGCCGAGAACGTGATGATCGTCGACCTGGTCCGTAACGACCTCGGGAAGGCTTGCGCCACCGGGACGGTGACCGTCCCCGACCTCTGCGTCGTCGAGAAGCACCCTGGCCTGGTCCACCTGGTCTCCACCGTGCGCGGAGAGCTCGCCGACGGGGTGGGCTGGCCCGGACTGCTGGCCGCCACCTTCCCGCCGGGTTCGGTGACCGGAGCCCCCAAGTCCAGCGCCCTGCGGATCATCGACGCGCTGGAGACCGCACCCCGTGGCCCGTACTGCGGCGGCATCGGCTGGGTGGACGCGGACCGGGGTGCGGGGGAGCTGGCCGTCGGCATCCGTACCTTCTGGGCCGACCGGGCTGACGGCATGCTGCGGTTCGGTACGGGCGCGGGCATCACCTGGGGCTCCGACCCTGAGCGCGAGTGGCGGGAGACCGAACTCAAGGCCGCGCGGCTGCTCGCGGTAGCGTCGGGTACGTACGACCCCTCAGAAGGAGCTGGCACGTGAAGATCTGGCTGAACGGCGGGCTGCGGGAGCTGGAGTCGGCCCGCGTCTCGGTCCTCGACCACGGGCTCACCGTGGGCGACGGCGTCTTCGAGACGCTCAAGGCCGTCGACGGCCTGCCCTTCGCGCTCACCCGCCACCTGGACCGGCTCGCCCGCTCCGCGCGCGGCCTCGGGCTCCCCGAACCGGACCAGGACGAGGTGCGCCGCGCCTGCGCCGCCGTACTCGAAGCCAACCCGATGGCACTGGGCCGCCTGCGGATCACGTATACCGGCGGGCTCTCACCGCTCGGCTCGGACCGCGGTGAGGCAGGGCAGACCCTGATCGTCGCGCTCGGCGAGACGCCACGCAGGCCCGACAGCACCGCCGTGATCACGGTGCCGTGGACCCGCAACGAGCGCGGCGCGGTCACCGGCCTGAAGACCACCTCGTACGCCGAGAACGTCGTCGCCCTCGGCCGGGCCCACGAACGGGGCGCCAGCGAGGCGCTGTTCGGCAACACGGTGGGGCGACTCTGCGAGGGCACCGGGTCCAACGTCTTCGTCGTACTCGACGGCGAGATCCACACCCCGCCCGTCGCGTCGGGCTGTCTCGCGGGCATCACCCGCGCGCTCGCCGTCGAATGGACCTCGGCTCAGGAGACGGACCTCCCGCTCGATGTGCTGGACCGTGCCGACGAGATCTTCCTGACCTCGACACTGCGCGACATCCAGGCCGTACACCGGGTCGACGGACGCGAACTGCCGGGTGCCCCGGGGCCGGTGACCGCCAAGGCTATGCGGATCTTCGACGAGCGTTCCGGCGCCGACCTGGACCCCTGAGAGCCTGCGTCGCGCCTTTGTCGGCGTACGGAGCGCGAACCCCGGTGACGACGGGGCGCGTCAGCGGGTAGAAACCTGTCGATGACCACGACACTACGGCCGACCGGGCCGCTGCAGAGCGAAGCTGACGGAGCGCGTTCACGCCCGTACGACGTGTGTGTGAACAGCCGTCCGGTGGGCCGACTCGATCTCGCCACCCACCTGGCCTTCGGCCCCACCGTGGGCCAGATACGCGCCCTCAGAATCGAGGAACCCGACCGCAGACGGGGCAGGGCCACGGTGGCGGCGCTCGCCGCCGAGGAGATCCTGCGCGGCTGGCGCTGTACACGGGTCGAGGCGATCATCCCCGCGGACGCCGCAGCCGCCGTGCGACTGGCCACCGTGCTCGGCTACGTAGAGCGCAACCGCACCCTGTCCAAGCCGCTGCCTGGGCAGGCCCCCGACCTCCCGGACGGCAGCGTCGGCCGCCCGATGTCCGATGCCGAATACGGCCCGTGGCTGGCGCACGCGAAGGAGCACTACGCGCGCGACTGGATGGCCCAGGGCATCCCCGAGAGCCAGGCGTACGCCAAGTCCGAGGCCGACCACGCCGCACAGCTGCCGGACGGCACGGCCACCGACGGGGTGCGGCTGCGGGTCCTGGAGCACCTGGGCACGGCAGTCGGCACGCTCTGGGTCACGGTGCGCGACAGTGGCGCGTACGTCTTCGACGTCGAGGTCGCCGAGGAGTACCGGGGCCGGGGGCACGGACGGTCGCTGCTCCGGCTCGCCGAGCGCGAGGCGCTCAGCGCCGGGGCCCGCCAGATCGGCCTGAACGTCTTCACGAACAACACCCCGGCGATGCGGCTGTACGCCTCGCTCGGCTACCAGCCGACCGCGTACCACCTGTCCAAGCCGCTGCTCTGACCTCGGGGGAGGCAGGCCCCCTCGGGCCCCCTCGGGCGTGCTGGGGCCCCCTCGGGCGTGCTGGGGCCCCCTCGGGCGTGCTGGGGCGCCCTTAGGTGGCTGCCTAGCTCCGCGGTGTGCCCTCGTCGGCTAGCAGGCGGTCCGCGATCCGCTCCACGCGCTCGCGCAGCCCTTCCTGGCTCTTGCCGCCGTCGAGGCGCTCGCCCCCGATGACATACGTCGGCGTCCCGGTGACCCCGATCGCCTTGCCCTCGGCCTGGTCGGCGTCGACGATCAGGATGTGGCGGCCGTCGATCAGGGCCGTCTCGAATTCGTCGGCGTCCAGGCCGAGGTCCCGCGCCACGTCCGACAGGAGCGCCTCGCCCCGGTGGCCGAACTCCTTGACCCGACCCAGCAGCGCCTCCGCGTACGGCCAGCCCTGGCCCTGCTCGGCGGCTTCCTCGGCGGCCTGGGCCGCGGGGAAGGAGTACTTGTTCTTCTCAAGGGGGAAATGCCGCAGTCGCACCTCCAGGCGCTCCCCGTAGCGGGCGCGCAGCGCACGCAGGTCGTCCAGGGCGGTGTGGCAGTCGGGGCACTGGAGGTCGCACCACACGTCGAGCACGGCTACGGCAGGGGCGGCGGGGCCGCCAGGGAGGGAGTCGCTCATGGGGACAGTCTTCCAGTCCCGCGGCCCACGCCCCAACCCGGATCTGGCGAGCGGGCCGACCCGGAGTTGTCCCTGATGTCCCTCCCGGATCGTGGCCCCGAGGCCCCTGGACGGTGCAGGATGGAAGGGACGTACACCATGGCGTGCGGCGGTACCGCCGTGCGGCCATGGCACTTCGACGCTGGAGGACCGGATGCTTGCCGAGACCGTCTGTTCCGCTGTGTCCGCGGCAGGCCTGGGCATCGCCGCGATCACCGCGTACCGCAAGCGGTTCCTGACCGCCACCCGTATCGCGGCCTACTCACTCATCCCGCTCGGTCTCGTGATGACCGGCGTGATCGAGTGGGTGTCCGACCTGGTCTTCAAGCCCAGTACCTGGGTCGGCTTCGGGGTGCTCGGTCTGGCCTGGCTGCTGTTCATGACGACCCGTGCCATCGAGCGGCGCGGCGGCGGTACCCGCAAGGAGCGTAAGCAGGCCGCCGCGGCGGAGCAGCAGGCGGCGGTCGCCCCTGGGGCGTCGGCGCCCTCGCTCGGCGCGGGCCAGTCCGCTCCGCCCGCCCGGCAGAAGAAGTCCGACGCCCCGACGGAGGACTTCTCGGACATCGAGGCGATTCTGAAAAAGCATGGGATCTGAGGATCTCTGCGTGTGGCTTGTCCGCCGCTGTTCACCGCTGTCCGAAGAGTGCCGGGATCGCCCCCGAGTGAGCGCGAAATTCGGCTAACTCCCGCTCTAGGCGGGCGTGTTGGTCAACCGGGTGGGTGCGGCTGCGTCATCATCGCCCCGAGATGCAGGACACTTCCCGGGGCGAGCCCCCCGCACCAGCCCCCGCCCCCGCACCAGCCTCCGCGCCAGCCCCGGGCCCAGCGCCGACCTCCGCGCCGTCGGCGCCCGCGTCCGAACCGCGAGGCTGCCTCTTCGCCCTCTCTCAGCCACCGCTGATGATCTTCCTCGGCGTGATCGGCTGTCTGCTGTTGATCGCCGCCATGTACGACCTGTATCTGCTGTGAGGTCAGCCGCGTCGGCCGCTGGACGTGTCAGCGGGCGGCTTCCTTGCGTCGCGCCCGGTACGCGGCGACATGCAGGCGGTTACCGCAGGTGCGGCTGTCGCAGTAGCGGCGTGAGCGGTTCCTGGAGAGATCGACGAAGGCGCGTCGGCAGTCAGGCGCCTCGCAGCGGCGCAGCCGGTCCTGCTCTCCGGCGACCACGAAGAACGCCAGGGCCATCCCGCAGTCGGCCGCGAGGTGGTCGGCCACCGACGCGCCCGGCGCGAAGTAGTGCACATGCCAGTCATAGCCGTCGTGGTCGGTGAGTCGTGGGGTGGTTCCGGCGGCGGCCACGAGGTCGTTGATCAGCGTGGCCGCGACCCGGACGTCAGGCGCCGAGAAGACCTCCGCGAACCGGGCCCGGACCTGGCGTACCGCTGCCAGGTCCGGCTCGGACAGGGCGCCGACATCGCTGATCTCGTGGGTCTCGACGAACGTGTGGAGCGCCGCGAGGTCCGCGAGCCCGTCGGTCTTGTCGTCCTCCGGTGCGGTGTTCACCAGATCGACCACGGCGTCGAGCGCGCACCGGGTGTCGTGGGTGATCAGCACGATTCGCTCCCTGGCCTGGGGGTCGGGCTAGTGCCCGCCGACGCTGGCCGATGCTAGTCGCTCGCACTGACGTCGCACCGACCAGTACCGACCAGTATCGATCCGCAGCGACGCCGTCCTCGCAGGATGAACCCGCGGGGACGGCGTCGGTGACTGCCGGTATGCGGTTGTCGTCACCCGCACCGTCGCCCCGAGTTCGGACGGTGGCGGGCTGTTTGTGGCTGGCCGGGCTGGCTCAGCTCTCGGCCAGGATGTGTGACAGCTCCGTATCCAGGTCGAAGTGACGGTGCTCGGTGCCGGGTGGTACGGCGGCGTCGGTCCGCTTCAGGAACGACTCAAGGGCCCGCGCCGGGGCCTCGAGCAGAGCCTCGCCTTCCGGAGAGCTCAGGGCGATGCAGACAACGCCCTGTCCGTGGCTGCGGGACGGCCAGACACGGACATCACCGGTGCCGGTGGGCCGGTGCAGCCCCTCGGCGAGGAGGTCGCGGGCGAAGACCCACTCGACGGTCTCCTCCGCTCCGGTGTGGAAGGTGGCGTGCACGGCATAGGGATCGGCCGTGTCATACCGCAGTCCTGCGGGTACAGGCAGTGAGGACTCGCTCGACACAACGAGGCGCAGGTGCAGCTCGCAGCTGACCGTGGTGTTCATAAGCGCCAGGGCCTTTCGCTCAGTGTGCGCTCGGGGATTCGCACGTCGGCGAAATCGACATGCCACCTACGGTGCCGTTGTAAACCCCTCTGAGGGATTTGCGTGCCTTTACGTAGCTCGTACGGCGCCTGTGACTACGCTCGGTGCGGCCATTCCGGTGACGGGTTTCCGTCGGGTAATGTTTCGCACCATGGATACGGAGAGTGACCGGTTGAGCGGGAGCGTCGCGGAGGCCGACCCCGCCACACAGGAGGCCCCGCGGGCCTTCGGGTCCAGGGCGCCCGACTTCATCAAGGCCCGCAGGGCGCTGCACCTGAGCTGGCAGGTCGGCGTCTTCCTGGTCGGGCTCGCGGTCGTGGGCGCGGGCGTCGCCATGCTGGTGCTGCCGGGCCCCGGCTGGTTCGTGATCTTCGCCGGTATGGCGATCTGGGCGACCGAGTTCGTCTGGGCCCAGCTGGTGCTGCGCTGGACCAAGCGCAAAGTGACCGAGGCCGCTCAGCGCGCGCTCGACCCGAAGGTGCGCCGCCGGAACATCATCCTCACCACCATCGGCCTGGTGATCACGGCCGTACTGCTGGGCGTCTACCTCTGGAAATTCGGGATGACGCTGCCGTGGAACATCAGTGAGTGACCCGGCTCGAATGACCGGGCTCGGGTGGTCCGGGGCACCCGCTGAGGTGCGGTAATGTTCTCTGTGCGCCCGGGCGATTAGCTCAGTGGGAGAGCGCTTCGTTCACACCGAAGAGGTCACTGGTTCGAACCCAGTATCGCCCACCCCGGATCGAAGGTCCGTGAGACAGCAGCTGTCTCACGGACCTTCGTCGTGTGCGGACTGTGGTGTACGGACTGTCGTGTGCGGACCACGGGGCACACTTCCCCCATGGACTGGTGCCGATACCGCTTCCGCTCCGTCTGGGAGTTGGCCGCAGAACCCGATGCCGTGTACGCGGCGCTCGAACGGGCCGAGGACTATCCGAACTGGTGGCCGCAGGTGCGCGAGGTGACCTCACTCGACGAGCTCAGCGGCACCGCACGCTTCCGCTCCCTGCTGCCGTACGACCTGGTCGTGACCGCCCGTGAGAAGCGGCGCGACCCCGCGGCCGGAGTGCTGGAGATCGCGATGACGGGAGACCTGGACGGCTGGGCGCGCTGGACCGTCACCGCGGACAGCGGTGGCACCCGCGTGCTCTACGAGCAGGAAGTCGAGGTGCGCAAACCGCTGATGCGCCGACTCGCCCTGCTGGCCCGGCCGGTGTTCCTGCTCAACCACGCGCTGATGATGCGCGGCGGGCGCCGTGGCCTGCGTCAGTTGCTGAAGAGAGTTTGAACGACGGGCGCCTGGACCTGTATGGTTCAGTGCGTTCCCGGGCGATTAGCTCAGTGGGAGAGCGCTTCGTTCACACCGAAGAGGTCACTGGTTCGAACCCAGTATCGCCCACCGGGAAGAGCCGGTCCGTCGATGACGGACCGGCTTTCTCATGTTCGGGGGAGACGCTACGGGTCAGGCCGCCGCCGGGAGTTCGGGCCGTAGCGGCCAGGCCGGGTCCACCGCCTCCTGGGAACCGGAACGGGCGAACCACGCCTGGAGCCCGCGCGCCTGGGCCGCGTGCCACACGGCCTGCCTGGCGTGCAGCTCGCCGGGCGTCAGGTCGTCGAGCCGGGCGGCGAACCGCCGCCCCAGGGCCCGTACGACCTCCAACGAGGCCTGGGCGTCGGCGGCGGCGTCATGCGCACCCGACAGCTCGACCCCGTACAGCTCGCAGAGGTCGGCGAGGGTGCGGCGGCCCTTGCGGTAGCGGTCCAGGTGTTTGTCGAGCACCCGGGGGTCGAGCACGCACAACGGGCGGGTCTCCAGGTAGTGACCGAGCGAGGCGTTGCGATGACGGCGCAACTCGCGGTCGAGCAGCGTCAGATCGAAGGGCGCGTTCATCACCACCAGCGGCCGCCCGGTCGCGGTCTCGTCCGCGATCTTGCGGGCTATCTCCTCCATCACCGGCGCCGGCCAGCGGCCGTTGCACCGCAGGTGATCGTCGGTCAGCCCGTGGATCGCGGTGGCCCCGTCCGGCACCGGAACCCCCGGGCTCACCAGCCAGCGGGTGACGCGCGGCCGGGCGTCGGTGCGGTCCTGGACGACCACGGCGGCGGACACGATGCGATCGTGCTCGACATCCACCCCGGTGGTCTCCGTGTCGAATGCGGTCAGCGGCCCCTCGTACCAGCACGTCATAGCCACAACTCCCGGTCCACTACGGGCAGCTGGCGCCCTTGCCCCCCTCGTCTGCCCGAGCTGGTGATACCCGGACCGTTTGCGCCGTACGCCGGGCGGTGACAACACACTTGACGGGCCGTGGAGTTGGGCGGGCCGCCGCGCCCGGTCCAGCGACCGGTGCAAGGAACACCTCAGCCCGGAAGGCTTGTTCGACATGGCGCTCGCGCAGCCCGAACAGGGTGGGCTGCTGCCCGAGCGGACCCCGCCGCCGCGCGGCACACTCGCCACCACCGCCTGTATGGAGACCCTTCAGGTGGGCTATCTGCACGCCGTCGCGGCGGCCGCGGGGTGCTCGCTGTCCCAGCCCTTTCCGGACAACGGCATCGACTGGCACCTGAGCCACAGCGCCCCCGGGCACACGGTCGACGACGAGGTCACCATCAAGGTGCAGCTCAAGTGCACCTACCAGGTCCCGCCGAACCCCCCGGGCGCCGCCTTCTCCTTCACCCTGGACAACGCGCATCTGGCGAAGCTGGCCCGCACCCCGGTCTCGGTGCACAAGATCCTCGTCGTGATGCTGGTGCCCAGGTCGCAGGACGACTGGCTGCGGGCCGGGCACGACCGGCTGGAACTACGGCACTGCTGCTACTGGACCAACCTGGCCGGGCACCCGGTGACGGGCCGGCGCAGGACCACCGTGCGCGTCCCGACCTCCCGGATCTTCGACGACCGGGCCCTGCGCGAGATCATGACGCGGGTCGGGACGGGAGGGAGACCCTGATGCACCGCCCGATGGACGAGCCCCTACGCCCCCACTCCCCTCACTCCCGCCCTGGCCACGAGGCCTGTGAGCCATGGGCCCAGCCCCCCGACGCCCGCGCCGTGGACCCCGCGGTGCTCAGCGCCCTGCTCGACCGGCACGGCTGGCGCCGACGCGGTGGCGCCGCCGGCCGGTACGCGCGCTGGACCGAACCCTCAGGCAGCTCAGGCACGAGTCTGCTGGTGCCGCAGAGCCGGGCGTTCCCGGACAGCGACGACCTCATCGGCGAGGCGCTGCTCGCCCTGTCCCGCAGCGCGGCGCCGTCCGCGCGCGAGGTCCTGCTCGGCCTCACCGTGCCCAGCGACGAACTGTGCTGGTCACGCGATGTGCCCGGCGGGCCCGGGGGAGGCGCGGCGTGGACCGAGGCGGAGCGCTTACGTGCCGCGGCGCGGCAGATGCTGCTCGCCGCGGCGCTCGCGGTGTGCGACCGGGCCGGATACCACGGGGCGCGGCACCGCGCTGCCGCCACCGCCGCGCTGGACGACGTCCTGGTGGGTCCCGAGCCAGGCGGACGGCGGCTGACCGTGTTCGTGCCCGTACCGTCCCGGCCGCTGGTCGTACGGCTGCATCACGCGCTGTACGCGGCCCGGGAGGCCGTCGACTACCAGCGGGCGACCGGGGGCATGGACGCCTTCGACTCGGCGGTCCAGGCGGGCGTCAGCCGGGAGCTCACCGAGGCGCTCGTCGCCCTCGTCCGGGGGACCGAGGGCGCCCGGGTCGCCATCGCCTGGGCACCGGCCGCGGGGGTGCCCGAGCGATGTGCGGCGCGGCCGGAGCCCGTCGAGTTCTCGCCCGGCGATCTGCCGGTGCTCCGTGCGGCGGGGGCCCGCTATCTGCGTACCGAGCCCTCGATTCCGGTACGGCTGACCGGCACCGTGGTGCGGTTGCGCCGGGCGGTTCCGGGCGGTCCTGGCACGGTGCGGCTGCGGGTGCTGGCCGGTGCGGACGTCGGGCAGGTACGGGTGACCCTGGACGAGGAGGCGTACCGCGTCGCGGGCCATGCCCATCTGGTCGGGCTGCCGGTACGGGTGCACGGGCGGCTGGAGAGCCGGGGCGGCTTCCGGCGGCTGACCGGGGCGTGTGAGCTGGCGCCGGTACAGGTGGACGAGGCGGAGCGGGACCGGCTGCGGAAGGCGCTCCAGGAGAACCTCGACTTCTTCGAGGAGGCCTGCGGCGGGGACGGGCTCTGAGGTTCTGAGGTTTCCGAGGCTGTCCGACGCCTTGCGAAGGGCCGCTGGAAGGGCCTAAGGACGGGCCCCGGGAAGGGGTCGCGCAGCAACCGTTTCGCGATCGACCCGTCCGGCTCGGTACGATTCGAGCCGCGCAGTATTCGCTGCGGCGACCTCATCAGGTAGGAGAGACCGGTGTCAGACGTCCGTGTGATCATCCAACGCGATTCCGAGCGGGAAGAGCGCGTGGTGACCACGGGCACTACGGCGGCGGAGATCTTCGCCGGAGAGCGCACCATCGTCGCGGCGCGGGTGGACGGCGAACTCCGGGATCTGGCGTACAGCGTCTGTGAGGGCCAGGTCGTCGAGCCCGTCGAGATCTCCTCGGAAGACGGTCTGAACATCCTGCGCCACTCGGCCGCGCACGTGATGGCGCAGGCCGTGCAAGAGCTCTTCCCCGAGGCCAAGCTGGGCATCGGCCCGCCGGTCAAGGACGGCTTCTACTACGACTTCGACGTGGCCAGGCCCTTCACCCCGGAGGACCTCAAGGCCGTCGAGAAGAAAATGCAGGAGATCCAGAAGCGCGGCCAGCGTTTCTCGCGGCGCGTCGTCACCGACGAGGCCGCCCGCGAGGAGCTCGCCGACGAGCCGTACAAGCTGGAACTCATCGGGCTGAAGGGCTCGGCCTCCTCCGACGACGGCGCGGACGTCGAGGTGGGCGCGGGCGAGCTCACCATCTACGACAACCTCGACGCCAAGACCGGCGACCTGTGCTGGAAGGACCTCTGCCGCGGTCCGCACCTGCCCACCACCCGGAACATCCCGGCGTTCAAGCTGATGCGGAACGCCGCCGCGTACTGGCGCGGCAGCGAGAAGAACCCGATGCTGCAGCGCATCTACGGCACTGCCTGGCCGTCCAAGGACGAGCTCAAGGCGCACCTGGAGTTCCTCGCCGAGGCCGAGAAGCGCGACCACCGCAAGCTGGGCAACGAGCTCGACCTGTTCTCCATCCCGGACCAGATCGGCTCCGGCCTCGCGGTGTTCCACCCCAAGGGCGGCGTCGTCCGGCGGGTCATGGAGGACTACTCGCGCAAGCGGCACGAGGAGGCGGACTACGAGTTCGTCTACACCCCGCACGCCACCAAGGGGAAGCTCTTCGAGACCTCGGGCCACCTGGACTGGTACGCGGACGGCATGTACCCGCCCATGCAGCTCGACGAGGGCGTGGACTACTACCTCAAGCCCATGAACTGCCCGATGCACAACCTGATCTTCGACGCCCGGGGGCGCTCGTACCGTGAGCTGCCCTTGCGGTTGTTCGAGTTCGGGACGGTGTACCGGTACGAGAAGTCGGGCGTCGTGCACGGTCTGACCCGCGCCCGGGGCTTTACGCAGGACGACGCGCACATCTACTGCACCAAGGAGCAGATGGCCGACGAGCTCGACTCGACGCTCACCTTCGTCCTCGACCTGTTGCGCGACTACGGCCTGACCGACTTCTACCTGGAGCTGTCCACCAAGGACCCGGAGAAGTTCGTCGGCTCCGACGAGGTGTGGGAGGAGGCCACCGAGACGCTGCGGAAGGTGGCCGAGAAGCAGGGCCTGCCGCTCGTACCCGACCCGGGCGGCGCCGCCTTCTACGGGCCGAAGATCTCCGTCCAGACTCGCGATGCCATCGGCCGCACTTGGCAGATGTCCACCGTGCAGTTGGACTTCAACCTGCCCGAGCGCTTCAACCTCGAGTACACCGGCCCCGACGGCAGCAAGCAGCGGCCCGTCATGATCCACCGGGCGTTGTTCGGCTCCATCGAGCGGTTCTTCGCGGTGCTGCTCGAACACTACGCGGGCGCGTTCCCGGCGTGGCTCGCTCCGGTGCAGGCCGTCGGCATCCCGATCGGGGACGCGCACATCCCGTATCTGCGGGAGTTCGCCGCCAAGGCGAAGAAGCAGGGGCTGCGGGTCGAGGTGGACGCGTCATCGGACCGCATGCAGAAGAAGATCCGCAACGCCCAGAAGCAGAAGGTCCCGTTCATGATCATCGTCGGCGATGAGGACATGGCGAACGGCTCTGTGTCCTTCCGCTACCGGGACGGCTCGCAAAAGAACGGCATCCCGTGTGACGAAGCGATCGCCGAGATCGTTGACGTAGTGGAGCGCCGGGTTCAGGTATGACGTTGTCCCCGCGAATGCGGGGATGATCCGGACGCGATCGGTCGGACGTGGCATATGTCGACCTTGTCCCCGCCAGTGCGGGGATCGGCCCCCGGGATCTTTCCCGGGGGCCTTTGCCGTGCCTCTATAACCCGGCCATATGCTGCACCCATGACGAATGAGCCGGAGCAGCAGATCGGAGTGGGGACGCAGGATGCGTTCCAGCGTCTGTGGACGCCCCACCGGATGGCCTATATCCAGGGCGAGAGCAAGCCCAGTGGTACGGGAGCCGGCGATGGCTGTCCCTTCTGCTCTCTCCCCGCCAAGTCCGACGAGGACGGGCTGATCATCGCCCGGGGTGAGGCTGTCTACGCAGTGCTGAATTTGTACCCCTACAACGGCGGTCACTGCATGGTCGTCCCGTTCCGGCACATCGCCGACTACACGGACCTCAACGGGCCCGAGACCGCCGAGCTGGCCGAACTCACCAAGCGGGCGATGACCGCGCTGCGCACCGCTTCGGGAGCGCACGGTTTCAACATCGGCATGAACCAGGGCGAGGCGGCGGGCGCGGGCATCGCCGGGCATCTGCACCAGCACATCGTCCCGCGCTGGGGCGGCGACACCAATTTCATGCCGGTCGTCGGCCACACCAAGGTGCTGCCTCAACTCCTCGCCGACACCCGCGCGATGCTCGCCGACGCGTGGCCGGTCGACTGACCTCACGCCGTAACGGGTAACGCGGTAAACGCGCCCACTACGCGTTGTACAGGTCCGCGTTCCTCGGGGTCGGGTCCTGGACCATTCCGCTGAGGAAGAGCGAGCGGTTGCCGAAGCGTTCGGTGTTCACCTCGTTGTCCTCGAGCACCCTGAGGGCCGCCGCGTGCACCACACGGAGCACCGGCGTCGCCGCGCGCAGCGCGTCATCGGCCATGAAGCGGTGCCGCCACGGCTGGTCCGCCCAGGCATGCCGCAGGCCGAACGGCTCGGGCAGCACCAGCTTGCCGCCCAGGAAGTCCAGCAGCGGGGGATACCAGGTCAACGGGGCCCGCACGGCGAGGCGCACCACCTCTGACGGCTCGACCAGCGGTTGCTTCACCGCCTTGGTCTCCCAGAACCTGACCGCCTTGGGCACCTCCTTGACCTTCGGCTTGGGCTTGGTGGTGAACAGCGGGTGCACCGGACCGAGCGCGTGGCCGGTGACCTCGACGCGCAACGTCTGGTGCAGCACGGTGACGGTGATCAGCATCGTGATGACCAACTGGCCGTCCCAGAGCGTGAACTGGACGCCCAGATAGTGCCGGTCGCCGCTGCCGAACTGCTGCTCGTTGCAGATGCGTTGGATCTCGTGGCCCTTGATCTGGAACGACTCGACCTCCGTGCCGCCGGGCCGGGCGACCTCCTTGGCGTTCTCGCCGACCGGGGAGACGATCCAGTGGCGTATCGAGGGGACCGGGAAGCCGCCGGTGTGCAGCGGGCCGCGCTCGATCATGCGCAGCTGGTCGTAGATCGCCCGTACGACGTCCCAGCTACGGAACGGCTGGATCTCGGCGGCGCCCTCGCGCGGCAGCAGATCCTCGGCGAGCTGCCAGCTGCCCCAGCGGGTGCCCATACCGAGCACGCCCTTGGGTCCCGCGTAGAACACCGAGTTGGACTGCTGCTCGGCGGAGAGCTTGGCGAGGCTCTGGCGCAGCTGCTCGGCCGAGGTCTCGTTGGGGTTGGCGGGCACGGCCTCGGGGATCTTGGCGCCGACCCCGCCGCCCGACAGCAGGCCTTCCCAGCCCGCCCGCAGGTCCCTGGCGGTGCGTTCGCTGAACTGCCGGGCGAGCAGCCAGCCGATGACGGGAGCGATCACCATCGCGCGTACGTAGATCCCCAGGACGCCGCCGAACGGCAGCCGGATCAGATAGAGCACGGCGAGACCGCAGGCGCCGATCAGCGCCGCTGTGGCCAGCGCCTGGAACCGCTTGTCCTTGAGGCGGCTGATGGTCCGCCTGGCCTGGAAGACGCCCAGCCAGAGCAGCACCCCGGGCAGGAACACCAGGCCGAACAGCCCGGTCACGGCGGTGAGTTTGGTGTCGCGTTCCTTACGGATGCGGCTCGCGGCGAGGCAGTGTTCGACGACGGCCTGCGGGTCGGTGCCGAAGGACTGGATCAGCGGCTTACGGGAGCCGCCCAGCATCCGGGTCTGCACGGCATGCGCGAAGGCCTCGCCCAGATTCGGCTCGAAGAGCGACAACTTGCCTTTCTTGACGGCGGATTCGTGCCACTCGTTGTTGGCTTTGAGTATCTCGGAGATCTCCGAGTCGCGGTACGCCGCCGACGCCAGGGCATGCGTGACCGCCGTCTCGCCCGCGGCGCCCGAGAGCGGAACCTGCGCGCCGGGCCTCATATCAAAGACATCGTCTGCCACTGCCGCCCCCTCGCCACCCCGCCGCTGCCGCGGCCTTTCCCGACTTCTGTACCCCGCACATCCGTTGAGTGCACCGATGAGCAGATCATCAATGTATCGGGGGGTACTGACATCCGGCAGGGGGCGGCCCGTACGCAGCCGCTGACAGGCCCTAGGAGCCCTTGTGCGCCTCCTCCCGGTACTTCGCCGCCAGTTGGGCCGGCATCGGCTCGTGCCGGAGGTACGAGCGGCTGAACCGCCCGGTGCCGTGGGACAGGGAGCGCAGGTCCACGGCGTACCGGCCGATCTCGATCTCCGGCACCTCGGCCCGTACGAGGGTGTGCCCGCCGGAGGTCTGCTCGGTGCCGACCACGCGGCCGCGGCGTCCGGACAGATCGCTCATCACGGCGCCGACGTACGCGTCGCCGATGAGCACCCGCAACTCGGCGACCGGCTCCAGCAGATGGATCGTGGCGTCCGCGGCCGCCTCGCGCAGCGCCAGCGCGCCCGCCGTCTGGAACGCCGCGTCCGAGGAGTCGACCGAGTGCGCCTTGCCGTCGAGCAGGGTGACCCGGATGTCGACGATGGGGTGTCCGGCCGCGAGACCGCGGGCGGCCTGGGCGCGTACGCCCTTCTCGACGGAGGGGATGAACTGGCGGGGCACGGCTCCGCCCACGACCTTGTCGACGAACTCGATGCCCGAGCCGCCAGGCAGCGGCTCCACCTCGATCTCGCAGATCGCGTACTGACCGTGGCCGCCGGACTGCTTCACATGCCGCCCGCGGCCCGCGGCCGTCTCGCCGAACGTCTCCCGGAGGGAGACCTTGTGCGGGACGACGTCGACCTGCACGCCGTAGCGGTTGCGCAGCCGCTCCAGGGCGACGTCCGCGTGTGCCTCGCCCAGGCACCACAGGACGACCTGATGGGTGTCCTGGTTCTGTTCCAGGCGCATCGTCGGGTCCTCGGCCACCAGCCGGGACAGGCCCTGGGAGAGCTTGTCCTCGTCCGGTTTGCTGTGTGCCTCGATGGCCAGGGGCAGCAGCGGGTCGGGCATCGTCCAGGGTTCCATCAGCAGGGGGGCGTCCTTGGCCGACAGAGTGTCGCCGGTCTCGGCTCGGGAGAGTTTGGCCACCCACGCGAGATCGCCCGCGACGCAGGCCGTGACGGAACGCTGCTGCTTTCCGAAGGGGGAGGAGAGCGCGCCGATGCGTTCGTCGGCCTCGTGCAGGTCCGGGCCGTCGGCGGTGGGCTCTACGGGGCCGTGGTCGGAGCCACAGACATGCACGGTGGCGTCGGGGCGCAGGGTGCCGGAGAAGACCCGGACCAGCGAGACCCGGCCCACATACGGGTCCGATGAGGTCTTCACGACCTCGGCGACCAGCGGTCCCTTGGGATCGCAGCCGAGCGCGGGCCGCGGCTCGCCCCGCACCGTGGTGACGGGCGCCGTACGCTCCAGCGGCGTCGGGAAGCCGCCCGTGATCAGCTCCAGGAGTTCCACCGTGCCCAGGCCCTGCCGGGCGCCCTCGGCGGCCGGTGCGGCCGCGAGTACGGGGTGGAAGGCGCCTCGGGCGACGGCCCGCTCCAGGTCGTCCACGAGTGTCTTGACGTCGATCTCCTCGCCGCCGAGGTAGCGGTCCATCAGGGACTCGTCCTCGCTCTCGGAGATGATCCCCTCGATCAGCCGGTTGCGGGCCTCGGCGATGAGCGGCAGCTGGTCCTCGCTGGGGTCGGAGGCCTGGCGTACACCGGAGCTGTAGTCGAAGACCTGCTGGGAGAGCAGCCCGATCAGGCCGGTCACCGGCGCGTGCCCGTCCGCGCCTGGCTGGCCGCGCAGCGGCAGGTACAGCGGCAGTACGGCGTCCGGGTCGTCGCCGCCGAACGCCTCGGCGCAGTTTCTGGTCATCTCCTCGAAGTCGGCGCGGGACGCTTCGTTGTGGGTGATCACGATCGCTCGGGGCATCCCGACCGCGGCGCACTCGTCCCACACCAGGCGGGTCGCCCCGTCCACGCCATCCGCGGCCGAGACGACGAAAAGGGCCGCGTCCGCGGCTCGCAGACCGGCCCTGAGTTCCCCGACGAAGTCGGCGTATCCGGGGGTGTCCAGCAGATTGATCTTGCACCCGCCCCAGGTGACGGGCACCAGGGAGAGCTGTACCGAGCGTTGCTGCCGGTGCTCGATCTCGTCGTAGTCGGAGATGGCCGTGCCGTCCTCCACCCGGCCCGCTCGGTTCACCGCCCCCGCGGTGAGTGCGAGGGCTTCCACCAGCGTGGTCTTGCCGGAACCGCTGTGGCCGACCAGCACCACGTTCCGCAAGGACGCGGGGTGGTCGGCCGTAGCTGCCCTGCCGGCGGCTCCGGGTTGTGTGCTCGCCTTGTCGCCCATGGCTGGCCTCCCGGTTTGTTGCACGGTGAGGAGTAAGGGCGATCGCGCGAGACCCGCGTGTGCTGGCGGCTCCGGCGACGCCCGCGTCCTTCGAGCTTTCCACTCAGGTCACAGGCCGTCCATACGTCGTGCGTGATCGCCGTACGGGGGCGGTGGCGATACGGGGCCCGTCTCCGTGGCTACGATGGGCCCGCCGGTGGCCGAAGGGGCCGCGCGGCTCACCGAACCCTCGGGAAGGCCATGCTGAACAAGTACGCGCGTGCATTCTTCACGCGTGTCCTCACGCCGTTCGCCGCGTTTCTGCTCCGCCGTGGGGTCAGCCCCGACGCGGTCACCCTGATCGGCACGGCCGGTGTGGTGGCGGGCGCACTGGTCTTCTTTCCCCGCGGAGAGTTCTTCTGGGGCACGATCGTCATCACCCTGTTCGTGTTCTCCGACCTCGTGGACGGCAACATGGCGCGGCAGGCCGGGGTGTCCAGCCGCTGGGGCGCCTTCCTCGACTCCACCCTCGACCGGGTCGCGGACAGTGCGATCTTCGGCGGTTTCGCGCTCTGGTACGCGGGCGGCGGCGACAACAACCTGCTGTGCGCCGTCGCTCTGTTCTGCCTGGCCAGCGGCCAGGTCGTGTCGTACACCAAGGCGCGCGGCGAGTCGATCGGGCTGCCCGTCGCGGTCAACGGCCTGATCGAGCGCGCGGAGCGCCTGGTGATCTCGCTGGTCGCCGCTGGTCTCGCCGGACTGCACAAGTTCGGGGTACCCGGTATCGACGTACTGCTGCCGATCGCGCTGTGGATCGTCGCCGTCGGCAGCCTGGTGACACTGGCGCAGCGGGTCGTGACGGTACGTCGCGAGGCCGCGGAGGCGGACGCCGCGAGCGGAGGCGAGACCGCGTGAGGGAGAAGCTCACCGACGCGCTCTACGGGGCGGGCTGGAGCACCGTCAAGAAGCTCCCCGAGCCCGTGGCGGTACGCCTGGGCCGCACCATCGCCGACCTCGCCTGGAAGCGGCGTGGCAAGGGCGTGCGGCGCCTTGAGTCCAACTACGCGCGCGTGGTGCCCGACGCGACCCCGGAGCGGCTCGCCGAGCTGTCCAGGGCGGGCATGCGCTCGTACCTGCGGTACTGGATGGAGTCGTTCCGGCTGCCCGCCTGGAGCGAGGAGCGGGTAAGGAACGGCATGGAGGTCACGGACCTCCACCATCTGACCGACGGCCTCGCCTCGGACCGCGGCGTGATCCTCGCCCTGCCGCACCTGGCCAACTGGGACCTGGCGGGCGCCTGGGTCACCACCCGGCTGGAGACACCGTTCACCACCGTCCAGGAGCGGCTCAAGCCCGAGTCGCTGTACGACCGGTTCGTGGCCTACCGCGCCGGTCTGGGCATGGAGGTGCTGCCGCACACCGGCGGCACCGCCTTCGGCGTACTCGCCCGCCGGCTGCGCGAGGGCGGCCTGGTATGCCTGGTCGCCGACCGCGACCTGTCCGCGTCCGGCGTCGAGGTGAAGTTCTTCGGCGACCGTGCCCGGATGCCCGCCGGGCCCGCGCTGCTCGCCCAGCAGACCGGCGCCCTGCTGCTGCCGGTGACCCTCTGGTACGACGCGTCGCCAGTCATGAAGGCCCGGGTGCACGCCCCCGTCGAGGTGCCGGAGACAGGTACCCGCGGCGAGAAGACGTCCGTCATGACGCAGACGCTCGCGGACGCCTTCGCCACGGGCATCGCCGACCATCCGGAGGACTGGCACATGCTGCAGCGCTTGTGGCTCGACGACCTCGACCCCGACAAGACCCCCGACAAGACGCCTGACACCACCCCTGACACGACCCCGGACGTGGGACAGCCGTGAGGATCGGCATCGTCTGCCCGTACTCCTGGGATGTGCCGGGCGGCGTCCAGTTCCACATCCGTGACCTCGCCGAGCATCTGATCCGGTGGGGCCACGAGGTGTCGGTGCTGGCGCCCGCGGACGACGAGACCCCGCTGCCGCCTTATGTCGTCTCGGCGGGCCGCGCGGTCCCGGTGCCGTACAACGGCTCGGTGGCGCGCCTGAACTTCGGCTTCCTGTCGGCCGCCCGGGTGCGCCGCTGGCTGCACGAGGGCACCTTCGACGTGATCCACATCCACGAGCCGACGTCGCCCTCGCTTGGTCTGCTCGCCTGCTGGGCCGCCCAGGGGCCGATCGTCGCCACCTTCCACACCTCCAACCCCAGGTCACGGGCGATGATCGCCGCGTACCCGATTCTGCAGCCCGCCCTGGAGAAGATCAGCGCGCGGATCGCGGTCAGCGAGTACGCCCGGCGCACGCTGGTCGAGCACCTCGGCGGTGACGCGGTCGTCATCCCGAACGGCGTCGATGTCGACGTCTTCGCCAAGGCCGAGGCCAAGTCAGAGTGGCAGGGGGGCACTCTGGGGTTCATCGGGCGGATCGACGAACCGCGCAAGGGCCTGCCCGTCCTGATGAAGGCTCTTCCCAAGATCCTCGCCGAGCGCCCGGAGACGCGGCTCCTTGTCGCGGGCCGCGGCGACGAGGAAGAGGCCGTGGCCACCCTGCCCGTGGAACTGCGCGACCGCGTCGAGTTCCTGGGCATGGTCAGCGACGAGGACAAGGCCCGACTGCTGCGCAGTGTCGACGTCTACGTCGCCCCCAACACCGGCGGCGAGAGCTTCGGGATCATCCTGGTTGAGGCGATGTCCGCGGGAGCCCCGGTACTCGCCTCCGACCTCGACGCCTTCGCGCAGGTACTCAACCAGGGCGGGGCCGGTGAGCTGTTCGCCAACGAGGACGCGGACGCGCTCGCCTCCAGCGCGCTGCGGCTGCTCGGGGACCCTGGGCGCCGCGCGGAGCTCCAGGAGCGCGGCAGCGCCCACGTACGCCGCTTCGACTGGTCGACGGTCGGGGCCGACATCCTCTCGGTGTACGAGACGGTCACCGACGGCGCCGCCTCGGTCGCCGCCGACGAACGCACCGGGCTGCGCGCCAGGTTCGGGCTGGCTTCGCGAGACTGAGAGCGGTCTTGAGCGGTCTTGAGCGGTCTGACGGTCTGAGCGGTCTGGGGGGCCAGGGGTGGTCCGGGCGGCGGTAGCCTTGCCGCCCGTGACCTCCACACTGATCTGGATCGCCGTCGTCCTCTTCGCGGTCGGCCTGTACCTGAGCTGGACGGCGGGCCGCCTGGACCGGCTGCACGCCCGTATCGACGCCTCCCGCGCCGCCCTGGACGCCCAGCTGCTGCGGCGCGCGTCGGTCGCGCAGGAGCTGGCCACGTCCGGAGTGCTCGACCCGGCCGCGTCGATCGTCCTCTACGAGGCGACCCACGCCGCGCGCCAGGCCGAGGAGGACCACCGCGAGGTCGCCGAGAGCGACCTCAGCCAGGCGCTGCGGGCGGTCTTCGGCGAACTGGACCAGGTCGAGGCGGTCCGCGCGGCCCCGGGCGGCGAGGAAGCGGCCCTCGAACTGGCGGCGGCCGTACGCCGCGTCCCGATGGCCCGGCGCTTCCACAACGACTCCGTACGCGCCGCCCGTGCCCTGCGCAGACACCGCAAGGTCAGATGGTTCCGGCTGGCCGGTCACGCGCCGTTCCCGATGGCCTTCGAGATGGACGACGAGCCACCAGCGGCACTGGCGGACCGCGCCACGAACTAGAGCCGTCTCCTCACGAGAGCACACCTCCTCGGTGCCCTGAACTGGAGTTTCGAGGAGGGGAAGGGGAAAATGATCCACCGGGTGACCATTGGCCCTTGATGTGGACTGCTCGGGGGAGGTTGTCTCGAGACTGCAGAACTTCTCTTCACTTCAGCGAGGTCATCCGTGTCCAGCACGCTCTCCAGCCCCACCACCCAGACCCCCGAGATCGGCACCGCGCGCGTGAAGCGCGGCATGGCCGAGCAGCTCAAGGGCGGCGTGATCATGGACGTCGTGACGCCCGAGGAAGCGAAGATCGCCGAGGACGCGGGCGCGGTCGCGGTGATGGCCCTGGAGCGGGTCCCGGCCGACATCCGTAAGGACGGCGGCGTGGCCCGGATGTCCGACCCGGAGATGGTCGAGGGCATCATCAACGCCGTCTCCATCCCGGTCATGGCCAAGTCCCGGATCGGCCACTTCGTGGAGGCCCAGATCCTGCAGTCGCTGGGCGTCGACTACATCGACGAGTCCGAGGTTCTGACCCCGGCCGACGAGGTCAACCACAGCGACAAGTTCGCCTTCACCACCCCCTTCGTGTGCGGTGCCACCAACCTGGGCGAGGCCCTGCGCCGGATCGCCGAGGGCGCGGCCATGATCCGCTCCAAGGGCGAGGCCGGTACCGGCAACGTCGTCGAGGCCGTCCGCCACATGCGCCAGATCAAGAACGAGATCGCCCGCCTGCGCGGCTACGACAACAACGAGCTGTACGCCGCCGCCAAGGACCTGCGCGCCCCGTACGAGCTGGTCAAGGAGGTCGCCGAGCTCGGCAAGCTGCCCGTCGTGCTGTTCTCCGCCGGTGGTGTCGCCACCCCGGCCGACGCCGCGCTGATGCGCCAGCTCGGCGCCGAGGGCGTCTTCGTCGGCTCCGGCATCTTCAAGTCCGGCGACCCGGCCAAGCGCGCCGCCGCCATCGTGAAGGCCACCACCTTCTACGACGACCCGAAGGTCATCGCGGACGCCTCCCGCAACCTGGGCGAGGCCATGGTCGGCATCAACTGCGACACCCTGCCCGAGACCGAGCGCTACGCCAACCGCGGCTGGTAAGGCGCGCATTCGATGAGTGACATCCTTGACAGCCCGGTCATCGGAGTTCTGGCACTCCAGGGCGACGTACGGGAGCACCTGGTCGCCCTGGCCGCGGCGGACGCCGTGGCCAGGCCGGTCCGGCGCCCCGAAGAGCTCGCCGAGGTCGACGGACTGGTCATACCCGGCGGCGAGTCCACCACCATCTCCAAGCTGGCCGCGCTCTTCGGCCTGACGGAGCCCCTGCGCGAGCGGATCAGGGCGGGCCTGCCGGTCTACGGCAGCTGCGCCGGGCTGATCATGCTCGCCGACAAGATCCTTGACCCGCGCTCGGGCCAGGAGACCTTCGGCGGCATCGACATGATCGTGCGCCGTAACGCCTTCGGACGGCAGAACGAGTCCTTCGAGGCGGCCGTGTCGGTCCAGGGCATCGAGGGCGGACCGGTCGAGGGCGTCTTCATCCGCGCCCCCTGGGTCGAGTCGGTGGGCGCCACCACCGAGGTGCTCGCCGAGCACGAGGGCCACATCGTCGCCGTACGCCAGGGCCACGTCCTGGCCACGTCGTTCCACCCGGAGCTGACAGGCGACCACCGGGTGCACACGCTGTTCGTGGACATGGTGCGCGCCCAGCAGGTGGCACGCGCCCGGTAGGATCTCTGACGCTGGTACAGAGATGGGTTACGCGAAGGAGACAGGCAGATGTCCGGCCACTCTAAATGGGCTACGACGAAGCACAAGAAGGCCGTGATCGACGCCAAACGCGGCAAGCTCTTCGCGAAGCTGATTAAGAACATCGAGGTCGCGGCACGCATGGGCGGCGCCGACATCGAGGGCAACCCGACCCTCTACGACGCCATCCAGAAGGCGAAGAAGCAGTCGGTCCCGAACAAGAACATCGACTCCGCGGTCAAGCGCGGCGCCGGTCTCGAGGCCGGTGGCGCCGACTACGAGACGATCATGTACGAGGGCTACGGCCCCAACGGCGTCGCGGTGCTCATCGAGTGCCTCACCGACAACCGCAACCGCGCGGCCTCCGACGTACGCGTCGCGATGACCCGCAACGGCGGCTCGATGGCCGACCCGGGATCTGTCTCGTACCTGTTCAACCGCAAGGGCGTGGTGATCGTCCCCAAGGGCGAGCTGTCCGAGGACGACGTTCTGGGCGCGGTCCTGGACGCGGGTGCCGAGGAAGTCAACGACCTGGGTGAGTCCTTCGAGGTGCTCAGCGAGGCGACCGACCTGGTCGCGGTGCGCACCGCGCTCCAGGAGGCCGGTATCGACTACGACTCGGCCGACGCCAACTTCGTCCCGACCATGCAGGTCGAGCTGGACGAGGAGGGCGCGAAGAAGATCTTCAAGCTGATCGACGTCCTCGAGGACAGCGACGACGTGCAGAACGTCTTCGCCAACTTCGACGTCTCGGACGAGGTCATGGAGAAGGTCGACGCCTGATCGGGCTTGGCTCAATTCAGCGCGGGCACACGGGCCGACGGGGACACACACCCCGTCGGCCCGCTCCGTTGTCGGCAGTTGTCAGTGCGAGCCGATAGCCTGCACAAACAGGTGAGCGAAGAAGGGGGCGGGGCGGCGTGCGGGTGCTAGGCGTGGACCCGGGGCTGACCCGGTGCGGCATCGGTGTCGTCGAGGGCACCGCGGGACGCCCGCTGACGATGCTCGGCGTGGGCGTCGTCCGCACCTCGGCTGACGCGGAGATCGGCGACCGGCTGGTGGCCATCGAGCGCGGCATCGAGCAGTGGCTCGACGCACACCGCCCCGAGTACGTGGCCGTGGAGCGGGTGTTCAGCCAGCACAACGTCCGTACGGTGATGGGCACCGCCCAGGCCAGCGCCGTCGCCATGCTCTGCGCCTCCCGGCGCGGCCTGCCCGTCGCCCTGCACACGCCCAGCGAGATCAAGGCCGCCGTCACCGGCAGCGGCCGAGCCGACAAGGCCCAGGTGGGCGCCATGGTCACCCGTCTCCTGCGGCTCGACACACCGCCCAAGCCCGCCGACGCGGCCGACGCCCTCGCGATCGCCATCTGCCACATCTGGCGCGCCCCCGCGCTGAACCGCCTCCAGCAGGCACACGCGGCGGCCCGCCGCGCCTCCGCCCCCGCAGTCCCCGTACGGAAGGTCACGCGATGATCGCGTTCGTCAGCGGCCCGGTCGCGGCCCTCGCCCCCGACTCCGCGGTGGTGGAGGTGGGTGGCATCGGCATGGCCGTCCAGTGCGCGCCGAACACCCTCTCCGGGCTGCGCGTCGGCCAGCAGACCAAACTGGCCACCTCCCTGGTCGTGCGGGAGGACTCGCTCACCCTCTACGGCTTCGCGGACGACGACGAGCGCCAGACCTTCGAACTGCTCCAGACCGCCAGCGGCGTCGGCCCCCGGCTCGCCCAGGCCATGCTGGCCGTGCACTCCCCGGACGACCTGCGCCGGGCCGTGGCCACGGCCGACGAGAAGGCGCTCACGGCCGTACCGGGCATCGGCAAGAAGGGCGCCCAGAAGCTGCTGCTCGAACTGAAAGACCGCCTCGGCGAGCCGCTCGGCAGCATGCCCGCCGCCCGCGCCCCGCAGGCGAGCTCCTGGCGCGACCAACTGCACGCCGCGCTCATCGGCCTCGGCTACGCCACCCGCGAGGCCGACGACGCGGTCGCCGCGGTCGCCCCGCAGGCCGAGGCGGCGGGCGGCACCCCGCAGGTGGGCCAGCTCCTCAAGGCCGCCCTGCAGACCCTCAACCGCACCCGCTGACCGGCAACCCCACCCGCCAGCCCCCGACCGACGACTCGCGAGGCACCCCCGTGAACTGGGACGACACCGCACCCCCGGCCGACGACACCGAAGGCGGCCGACTGGTCGCGGCCGCGGCGGACGGCGACGACCAGGCCGTCGAGGCGGCCCTGCGCCCCAAGTCCCTGGCCGAGTTCGTCGGCCAGGAGCGGGTGCGCGAGCAGCTCGACCTCGTCCTCAAGGCCGCGAGGCAGCGCGGCGCCACCGCGGACCACGTCCTGCTCTCCGGCGCCCCCGGCCTCGGCAAGACCACCCTCTCCATGATCATCGCCGCCGAGATGGAAGCCCCCATCCGCATCACCAGCGGCCCCGCCATCCAGCACGCGGGCGACCTGGCCGCGATCCTCTCCTCCCTCCAGGAAGGCGAGGTCCTCTTCCTCGACGAGATCCACCGGATGTCCCGGCCCGCCGAGGAAATGCTCTACATGGCGATGGAGGACTTCCGGGTCGACGTCATCGTCGGCAAGGGCCCCGGCGCCACCGCGATCCCCCTCGAACTGCCGCCCTTCACGCTCGTCGGCGCCACCACGCGCGCCGGGCTGCTGCCGCCCCCGCTGCGCGACCGCTTCGGCTTCACCGCGCACATGGAGTTCTACGAGCCCGCCGAGCTGGAGCGCGTCATCCACCGCTCCGCCGAACTCCTGGACGTCACGATCGACACGGACGGCGCGGCGGAGATCGCCGGACGTTCGCGTGGCACACCCCGTATCGCCAACCGCCTGCTGCGCCGCGTCCGCGACTACGCGCAGGTCAAGGCCGACGGCTTCATCACCCAGGAGATCGCCGCCGCGGCCCTGCGGGTCTACGAGGTTGACGCCCGGGGACTCGACCGCCTGGACCGGGCCGTCCTGGAGGCCCTGCTCAAGCTCTTCGCCGGGGGACCGGTGGGCCTGTCGACCCTGGCTGTGGCCGTGGGGGAGGAGCGCGAGACCGTCGAGGAGGTCGCGGAGCCCTTCCTGGTCCGCGAGGGTCTGCTGGCCCGCACCCCGCGTGGCCGGGTGGCTACTCCCGCGGCGTGGGCTCATCTGGGCCTCGTACCGCCGCAGACCCAGGGAAGCGGCACAGCGGGGCAACAGGGCCTGTTCAGGGCTTGACGGCGTGCGTCCTCGCACGGCCAGGAACCTCGGTGCCATGCTGAGCGTTGTTCCATAGGTGCGGACTCGCTTAGACTCCGCCGATGCCGCCCTTGTCGGCAGCATGCCCACCCCCATCCATCCGGCCGCCCACCAGCGCGGTCGTACGAAGGAAGTCCGACCCGTGAGTCTCGTGACCCTCCTCCCCTTCATCGTGCTCATCGGGGCCATGTTCCTGATGACGCGCTCCGCCAAGAAGAAGCAGCAGCAGGCGGCGCAGATGCGCGACCAGATGCAGCCCGGTACCGGTATCCGCACGATCGGGGGCATGTACGCGACCGTCAAGGAGGTCCACGACGACACGATCCTCCTTGAGGTGGCCCCGGGCGTGCACGCCGTCTACGCCAAGAACTCCGTCGGCGCCGTTCTCGATGACGAGGAGTACAACCGCATCGTGCACGGCACGTCCGACGAGCTCGAGGCCGACGGCACCGTGGTGCCGGACGACGCCTCCTCGCTGATCGACGACGCCTCCGACAGCGCCGCCGACTCCGACGACTCGCGCATCGACCTCGGCAAGAAGGACGCCGACACCGCTTCGGCCGAGGCCGCGACGGACAGCGCGGAGCCGAAGAAGACCGACGGCGAGTCCGACGCGAAGTAGGACGACCGAGGACCGGGGCGCCAGGACGCGCCGCGGTCCGCTGGATCGTGCGTGCTTCGCAAGGGGTCTCGACACCACTTCATCGCCGCCCACACAGGGCCAACGGGCGTTAATCGGCCCCGGGCGGTCGGACAGGGAGAAACGACAAGGTGGCAGCACCGAAGAAGGGCCGGAGGCAGAGCGGCCAGGCCAGGCCGGGGCGGGCACTGGCCCTGATCCTGATCGCCATGGTCGCGCTCACCGGGGGGATGTTCCTCTCCGGGCACACCACACCCCGCCTGGGCATCGACCTCGCGGGCGGCACGAGCATCACGCTCGAGGCGAAGGCTGAGCCCGGCAGGGAAAGCGCCATCAACGAGACCAACATGAACACGGCGGTCGACATCATCGACCGCCGTGTCAACGGTCTCGGCGTCTCCGAGGCAGAGGTCAAGACGCAGGGCAACAAGAACATCATCGTCAACGTCCCCAAGGGGACGGACGAGGAGCAGGCGCGGGAGCAGGTCGGCACCACCGCCCAGCTGTACTTCCGCCCGGTGATCACGCTGGCTCCGGGCGGGCCGACCCCCGACCCCGCCGCGTCGCCCTCCGAGACGCCCAAGGCCGACGACAAGGACGCCAAGGACGACGGCAAGAAGGACGACAAGGACGCCAAGGACGAGGCGAGCGACCCCTCGGCGTCGCCCTCCCCGACCGCGACGACGCAGGGCCGGGCCGTCACCGACGCCCTGAAGGCCGACGACGACCCCTCGCCTTCGGCCGACGCGTCGGACAAGCCCAAGGCCTCCGATTCCCCCATGCCCGACCCCTCCGCGGACGCGGAGACGGCGGCGCTGCAGAAGAAGTTCACCGAACTCGACTGCACCAAGCCGGCGCAGCGGACCAAGGCGGCCGAGGGCACCAAGCCCACCGACACGATCGTGGCCTGCGGCAAGAACGCCGCTGAGCAGTGGGAGAAGTACATCCTCGGCCCCGCCGAGGTAGAGGGCACCGACGTCAAGGAAGCCAAGGGTCAACTGGATCCCCAGCAGGGGATCTGGAAGGTCACCATGGACTTCACGGGCAAGGGGTCCAAGAAGTTCGCGTCGATCACCTCCAAGCTCTCGCAGCAGCAGCCCCCGCAGAATCAGTTCGCGATCGTCCTCGACAACAACGTCGTCTCCGCCCCCAGCGTGCGGACCACGCTCAGCAAGAACGCCGAGATCACCGGCAGCTTCAACCAGGAGTCAGCCCAGAACCTGGCGAACATCCTGTCCTACGGCGCGCTTCCGCTCTCCTTCGAAGAGGTCAACGTCCTCACGATCTCGCCCTCGCTGGGCGGGGAGCAGCTCAAGACGGGCCTGATCGCCGGTGTCATCGGCCTGCTGCTCGTCGTCGCCTACCTGGTCTTCTACTACCGGGCGCTCGCCCTTGTCGCGGTAGCCAGCCTCGCGCTCATGGGCGGGCTGACCTACGTGATCATGTCGCTGATGGGGCCCGCCGTCGGCTTCGCGCTGAGTCTGCCCGCCGTGTGCGGCGCCATCGTGGCCATCGGCATCACGGCCGACTCGTTCATCGTCTACTTCGAGCGCATCAGGGACGAGGTGCGCGGCGGCCGGTCGATCCGCCCCGCCATCGAGCGGGCCTGGCCCACGGCCCGGCGCACCATCCTGGTGTCCGACGTCGTCTCGTTCCTGGCGGCCGTGGTCCTGTTCTTCGCCGCGGTCGGCACGGTCCAGGGCTTCGCCTTCGTCCTCGGCCTGACCACCTTGCTGGACGTCGTGGTCGTCTTCGGCCTCACCAAGCCGATGACCACCCTGCTGGCCAGGCGCAAGTTCTTCTACGACGGACACCCGATGTCCGGCCTGGACCCCAAGCGTCTGGGTGCTACCCCGCCGATCAGGGGCCGTCGCCGCGCCGCCGCCCCGTCCGCCGAACCGAAGGAGGCCTGAGATGTCAAGGTTGGGCGATCTCGGTGGCAGGCTGCACCGTGGTGACATCGGTTTGAACTTCATCGGCCGCCGCAAGATCTGGTACCTGATCTCGCTGGTCCTGGTGGCGATCTCGCTCGGTGGCCTCGGCTTCAAGGGCCTGGAGATGGGCGTCGAGTTCCGGGGCGGAGCCGTCTTCACCACCCCGGCGGGCACCGAGCTGTCGGTGGAGGACGCACGGGACACCGCCTCGTCGGTGTCCGGCCGCGACGCCAAGGTGCAGCGCCTGGGCAACGACTCGCTGCGCATCACGGTCACCGGCCTGGACACCGACAACCAGGGCGAGACCCGCGAGGCCCTCGCCAAGGACCTCGGGATTCCCGCCGGGGATCTCAACGCCGAACTGGTCGGCCCCAGCTGGGGCGAACAGATGACCAGCAAGGCCCTCACCGGCATGGTGATCTTCCTGGTCCTGGTGAGCGTCTATCTGGCGATCGCCTTTGAGTGGCGGATGGCGGTGGCCGCGCTGGTCGCCCTCGTCCACGACCTCGTGATCACCGTCGGCGTGTACGCCATCGTCGGCTTCGAGGTCACTCCGGGCACGGTGGTCGGCCTGCTCACCATCCTCGGCTACTCGCTCTACGACACGGTCGTGGTGTTCGACAAGGTCAGGGAGAACACCGCGACCCTGAGCGACGACAGCCGGCACACGTACGCGGAGCTCGCCAACCAGGGTGTGAACGGCACGGTGGTGCGGTCGATCAACACCTCGATCGTCGCCCTGCTGCCGGTGGCCGCACTGCTGTTCATCGGCGCGGGTCTGCTCGGCGGCGGCATGCTGAAGGACATCGCGCTGTCGCTGTTCGTCGGCCTGACCGCGGGAACCTACTCGTCGATCATGATCGCCACACCGGTGGTCGTCGACCTCAAGAACCGTGACCCGGCTGTCAAGGCGCACGACAAGCGCGTCCTGCACAAGCGCGCCAAGCGCGCCGAGGCCGGTGGGTCCGACGAGGACGAGCTGAACGACGTGCCACGGACCGGGGCCGACCTGGCCGCGGAGCAGGTGGACGACGCGCCTGACGACGTATCGGACGCCACGGCGACCGTGGGCGCCGGACCCATCGCGGGCCAGCGCCGCACCCAGCCGCAGTCCCGCGCGCGCGGGCGCGGCCGCCCCTCGGGGAAGCGCCGATGACCGAGGCCGGCCAGCTGCTGCTCAGCCGTATCCGCGACGTCCCGGACTACCCGCAGCCGGGCGTGATGTTCAAGGACATCACCCCGCTGCTGGCGGACCCGGCGGCCTTCACGATCCTCACGGACACCCTGGCGGAACTCTGCGTCCGGCACGGTGCCACGAAGATCGTCGGCCTCGAGGCACGGGGGTTCATCCTCGGCGCCCCGGTCGCGGTCCGCGCGGGCCTCGGCTTCATCCCCGTACGCAAGGCGGGCAAGCTCCCCGGAGCGACCCTCTCGCAGGCGTACGACCTGGAGTACGGCAGCGCCGAGATCGAGGTGCACGCCGAGGACCTGGTCACCGGGGACCGGATCATGGTCATCGACGACGTCCTGGCCACCGGCGGCACGGCGGAGGCATCGCTGACGCTCATCCGTCGCGCCGGGGCCGAGGTCGCTGGCGTCGCGGTCCTGATGGAACTGGGCTTCCTCGGCGGCAGGCCCCGTCTGGAACCCGCTCTCCAGGGCGCCCCGCTGGACGCCCTCATCACCCTCTGACCCAGTCGTAGCAAGCCGAGGCGGGCACCTGGAACACTCCAGGTGCCCGCCTCGCGCGTCCCCCACAGGTGTCCCGCTCAGCGGACGGACGCGAGCCCGAGCCGTTGGCTCGATACCATGGACTTCCGGACCTGATCGGGGGGCCGGAACCTGCATGAGGAGCGCTCTTGCCAGACGAGGCCCATCAGCCACTCGCCGCGAAGCCCCAGCCCGAGCAGCAGTCCGGGCAGGCCGACGCCGCTGAGACCGCTGAGCCCCAGGCCGCGGCACCGGCTGCCACGCCCCCGAAGAGCGACCAGGCGGCCGAAAAGGCACGCCCCGCGCCCCCGGCCGGGCGGTCGCAGGGCAGCGCCGCGGCCCCCGCCGTACGCCCGTCGACCGCGGGTCAGCCCGCGCGCTCCGGCGGGTCATCCAACCGGGTCCGCGCCCGCCTGGCCCGGCTCGGTGTGCAGCGCTCCAACCCGTACAACCCGGTCCTTGAGCCCCTGCTGCGGATCGTGCGCAGCAACGACCCCAAGATCGAGACCGCCACACTCCGCCAGATCGAGCGCGCCTACCAGGTCGCCGAGCGCTGGCACCGCGGCCAGAAGCGCAAGAGCGGCGACCCGTACATCACCCACCCGCTCGCCGTGACCACCATCCTCGCCGAGCTCGGCATGGACCCGGCCACCCTGATGGCGGGTCTGCTGCACGACACCGTCGAGGACACCGAGTACGGCCTGGACACCCTGCGCCGCGACTTCGGCGACCAGGTCGCCCTCCTGGTGGACGGCGTCACCAAGCTGGACAAGGTCAAGTTCGGCGAGGCCGCGCAGGCCGAGACCGTACGCAAGATGGTCGTCGCCATGGCCAAGGACCCGCGCGTCCTGGTCATCAAGCTGGCTGACCGGCTGCACAACATGCGCACCATGCGCTACCTCAAGCGCAACAAGCAGGAGCAGAAGGCCCGCGAGACGCTCGAGATCTACGCTCCGCTGGCACACCGGCTGGGCATGAACACCATCAAGTGGGAGCTGGAGGACCTCGCCTTCGCGATCCTCTACCCCAAGATGTACGACGAGATCGTGCGCCTGGTCGCCGAGCGCGCCCCCAAGCGCGACGAGTACCTCGCCATAGTGACCGACGAGGTCCAGTCCGACCTGCGCGGCGCCCGCATCAAGGCCACCGTCACCGGACGGCCCAAGCACTACTACAGCGTCTACCAGAAGATGATCGTCCGTGGCCGTGACTTCGCGGAGATCTACGACCTGGTGGGTATTCGGGTCCTGGTCGACACGGTCCGCGACTGCTACGCGGCCCTCGGCACGGTGCACGCGCGATGGAACCCGGTCCCCGGCCGGTTCAAGGACTACATCGCGATGCCCAAGTTCAACATGTACCAGTCACTGCACACGACGGTGATCGGCCCCAACGGCAAGCCCGTCGAACTCCAGATCCGCACCTTCGACATGCACCGCAGGGCCGAGTACGGCATCGCCGCGCACTGGAAGTACAAGCAGGAGGCCGTCGCCGGGGCCTCCAAGGTGCGCACCGACGTCCCCAAGAGCGCAGCCGGCAAGGCCGGCAAGGACGCTGGCGCCGTCAACGACATGGCGTGGCTGCGCCAGCTCCTCGACTGGCAGAAGGAGACCGAGGACCCCTCGGAGTTCCTGGAGTCCCTGCGCTTCGACCTGTCCCGTAACGAGGTCTTCGTCTTCACGCCCAAGGGCGACGTCATAGCGCTGCCCGCCGGTGCCACACCCGTCGACTTCTCCTACGCCGTCCACACCGAGGTCGGCCACCGGACGATCGGCGCACGGGTCAACGGACGCCTGGTGCCGCTCGAGTCGACCCTGGACAACGGCGACCTGGTGGAGGTGTTCACCTCCAAGGCCGCTGGCGCGGGACCGTCCCGTGACTGGCTGGGCTTCGTCAAGTCGCCCCGGGCCCGTAACAAGATCCGCGCCTGGTTCTCCAAGGAGCGCCGGGACGAGGCCATCGAGCAGGGCAAGGACGCCATCGCCCGCGCGATGCGCAAGCAGAACCTGCCGATCCAGCGCATCCTCACCGGGGACTCCCTGGTCACTCTCGCGCACGAGATGCGCTACCCGGACATCTCCTCGCTGTACGCGGCGATCGGCGAGGGCCATGTCACCGCGCAGAACGTCGTCCAGAAGCTGGTCCAGGCGCTCGGCGGCGAAGACGCGGCCAACGAGGACATCGCCGAGACGGCCCCGCCCACGCGCAGCCGTAAGCGCCGTACCAGCTCCGACCCCGGCGTGGTGGTCAAGGGAGTCGACGACGTCTGGGTCAAGCTGGCCCGCTGCTGCACCCCCGTGCCGGGCGACCCGATCATCGGCTTCGTCACCCGCGGCAGCGGCGTCTCAGTCCACCGCAAGGACTGCGTGAACGTCGACGCGCTCTCCCAGCAGCCCGAGCGGATGCTCGAGGTCGAGTGGGCGCCCACCCAGTCCTCGGTCTTCCTGGTCGCCATCCAGGTGGAGGCCCTGGACCGCTCGCGGCTGCTCTCGGACGTCACCCGCGTCCTGTCCGACCAGCACGTCAACATCCTGTCGGCGGCCGTCCAGACGTCCCGCGACCGGGTGGCCACCTCGCGCTTCACCTTCGAGATGGGCGACCCCAAGCACCTGGGACACGTCCTCAAGGCCGTACGTGGCGTGGAGGGCGTGTACGACGTCTACCGCGTGACGTCGGCCCGCAGGCCGTAGGCCGGGCCCGCAGGCCCGTAGGCCGCAGCGACAGGAACGCCGAGGGGCTCCCGTACGCGATGTACGGGAGCCCCTCGGCGTCAGTGCACACAGCCGACCAGCACTAGCCGCCGAACTCGTGCAGCCCCTTCAGCGCCTGGTCAAGCAGCTCCTGGCGGCCGTCCAGCTCCCGCTGGAGCTTGTCCGCCTTGGCGTTGTTCCCCGCAGCGCGGGCCGCGTCCACCTGACCCCGCAGCTTGTCCACCGCGGCCTGCAGCTGACCCGTGAGCCCCTCGGCACGCGCCCGCGCCTCCGGGTTGGTGCGCCGCCACTCCTTCTCCTCGGACTCCTGGATGGCCCGCTCCACGGCGTGCATCCGGCCCTCGACCTTCGGCCGCGCGTCACGCGGTACGTGGCCGATAGCCTCCCAGCGCTCGTTGATCGAGCGGAACGCGGCGCGGGCCGCCTTCAGGTCCGTCACCGGGAGGATCTTCTCGGCCTCCTCGGCCAGCTCCTCCTTGAGCTTCAGGTTCTCCGTCTGCTCGGCGTCCCGCTCGGCGAACACCTCGCTGCGCGCCGTGAAGAACACGTCCTGCGCGCCACGGAAGCGGTTCCACAGGTCGTCCTCGTGCTCACGCTGCGCGCGGCCTACGGCCTTCCACTCCGTCATCAGCTCGCGGTACCGGGCGGCGGTCGGACCCCAGTCAGTCGACTTCGACAGGCTCTGGGCCTCCGTGACCAGCCGCTCCTTGGCCTTACGGGCCTCCTCGCGCTGGGCGTCCAGCGCGGCGAAGTGCGCCTTACGGCGCTTGGAGAAGGCGGACCGGGCGTGCGAGAAGCGGTGCCACAGTTCGTCATCCGACTTGCGGTCAAGCCGCGGCAGTCCCTTCCAGATGTCCACCAGCGCCCGCAGCCGCTCGCCGGCGGACCGCCACTGCTCGCTCTGGGCCAGCTCCTCGGCCTCGGCGACCAGCGCCTCCTTGGAGTGCCGGGCCTCGTCGGTCTGCTTCGCCTTCTGCGCCTTGCGCTCCTCGCGGCGGGCCTCGACCGTCTCGACCAGCTTGTCCAGACGCTGGCCCAGAGCCTCCAGGTCACCGACCGCGTGGGCGTCGACGACCTGCTCGCGCAGGTGGTCGATCGCGGTCATGGCGTCCTTCGTCGACAGATCGGTCGTCCGCACCCGGCGCTCCAGGAGCCCGATCTCGACCACCAGGCCGTCGTACTTGCGCTTGAAGTAGGCCAGCGCCTCATCGGGCGAGCCTGCCTGCCACGAACCGACGACGCGCTCGCCTCCGTCGGCCGTACGCACGTACACGGTCCCCGCCTCGTCGACGCGGCCCCACGGGTCGCTGCTCACAGCGCCTCCTCCACCATGATGCCTGCGCGGGGCCGCGGCCCCGGGGCATCGTCCACAGTTCCTTCAGGACCACCGGCACGCGGCGCCCTGCACAACGCCAACATAGGCGACGAGCAGGGCGGCTGTCCGCATCCAGCGCGAGCCAATCAATCCTTCTTCACGGTCGCCTTTTCGATGGTGACGCCCTTTTTCGGCGCGCCGTCGGTGGGGGACTGGCCGCCCTCGGCGACGCCCTCCTTGCCCACGCTCTTGACCAGCTTCAGACCCGCGTCGTCCATCGTGCCGAAGAGGGTGTACTGGGGCGGGAGCTTGGTGTCCTTGTACGCGAGGAAGAACTGGCTGCCACCGGAGTTGGGCTGGCCGGTGTTGGCCATCGCGACCGACCCGGCCGGATAGGTCACCCTGGGGTCCTCCTTGCTGGGCTTGCCGAGCGCCTCGAGGTTCTCGTCCGGGATGTTGTAGCCGGGGCCACCCGCGCCCGTGCCCTCCGGGTCGCCGCACTGCAGCACGAAGATGCCCTTGGTGGTGAGCCGGTGGCACTTGGTGCCGTCGAAGTACTTCTTGTCCGCCAGGTGCTTGAAGGAGTTGACGGTGCTGGGGGTCTTCGCCGCGTCCATGGCGATCGAGATGTCCCCGAGGTTCGTCTTGAGCCCCATCGTGTACGTGGCCTTCTTGTCGATGGCCATCTTGGGTTCGGGAGACGGCTTGGGCTCCGACGGCTCGGGCACCGGCGACTGGCTCGGGTCAGCCGCCGCGTTGTCCTTCTCGTTGTTGCCGTCGTCGCCCTTGAAGGCGCCGGTCGCCGCCGCACCCGCACCCGCCGCGAGCACGATGGCCAGTGCCGCGGCGATCACCGTGTTCCGCCGCCGCGCCCTCAGCCGCGCGGTCTCGCGCCGCTGCTGCTGACGCAGGTACTTCTCCCGGGCGAGCTGCCGCCGCCGCTGTTCGCTGCTGACCACCGGGCCTGCTCCTCGTTACGTTGGGTGAATCTGTCCGCCTGAGCTTGCCCGTACCGTATACGGGTTCGCTGTGAGAGGAGCCGCGCCGGTAGGCTGCCCCTGCTGCCGTGCAGCGCTGTGACCTCTCGCCGGACCAGGCGTCCGGACCGTAATGTAAGGACGATCGTGCTGATTGCCGGGTTCCCCGCAGGGGCCTGGGGGACCAATTGTTATCTGGTCGCCCCCGCCGCGGGTGAGGAGTGCGTGATCATCGACCCGGGCCACGAGGCCACCGAAGGCGTCGAGGAAGCACTCAGGAAGCATCGGCTCAAGCCCACCGCCGTGATCCTCACCCATGGCCACATCGACCATGTCGCCTCGGTGGTCCCGGTGTGCGGAGCACACGACGTACCGGCCTGGATCCACCCCGATGACCGCTACATGATGAGCGACCCGGAGAAGGCCCTCGGCCGGTCCATCGGGATGCCGCTGATGGGCGAGCTGACCGTGGGGGAGCCCGACGACGTCAGGGAACTGGCCGACGGCGCGCAGCTGCGCCTGGCCGGGATGGACTTCTCCGTCGCGCACGCACCGGGCCATACGAAGGGGTCGGTGACCTTCCAGATGCCCGAGGCGCCCCGCGGCGACGACATCCCGTCGGTGTTCTTCTCGGGCGACCTGCTGTTCGCCGGCTCCATCGGACGTACCGACCTGCCCGGCGGCTCGCACGCCGAGATCCTTCAGTCGCTGGCCCGGGTGTGCCTGCCGCTCGACGACTCGACCGTGGTGCTGTCAGGCCACGGCCCCCAGACGACCATCGGCCAGGAGCGCGCCACCAACCCGTATCTGCGGCAGGTGGCGGCCGGCCAGGGCATCAGCCCCACTTCCGCTCCTCGACGAGGAATGTGACGAGAGACTTCCCAGTGAGCACCTTCAAGGCCCCCAAGGGCACCTACGACCTGATCCCGCCGGACTCCGCGACCTACCTCGCCGTACGCGAGGCGATCGCCGCGCCGCTCAGGAACTCCGGCTACGGCTACATCGAGACGCCCGGCTTCGAGAACGTCGAGCTCTTCGCGCGCGGAGTCGGCGAGTCCACCGACATCGTCACCAAGGAGATGTACGCCTTCGAGACCAAGGGCGGCGACCAGCTGGCGCTGCGCCCCGAAGGCACCGCCTCCGTCCTGCGCGCCGCGCTCGAGGCCAACCTCCACAAGGCGGGCAACCTCCCCGTCAAGCTCTGGTACTCCGGCTCGTACTACCGCTACGAGCGCCCCCAGAAGGGCCGCTACCGCCACTTCTCGCAGGTCGGCGCCGAGGCGATCGGCACCGAGGACCCCGCGCTCGACGCCGAGCTGATCATCCTCGCTGACCAGGCGTACCGCTCGCTCGGCCTGCGCGAGTTCCGCATCTTGCTGAACTCGCTGGGCGACAAGGAGTGCCGCCCCGTCTACCGCGACGCGCTCCAGGACTTCCTGCGCGCCCTGGACCTGGACGAGGACACCCGGCGCCGGGTCGACATCAACCCCCTGCGGGTACTCGACGACAAGCGCCCCGACGTCCAGAAGCAGCTCGTCGGCGCCCCGCTGCTGCGCGACTACCTGTGCGACGGGTGCAAGGCGTACCACGAGCAGGTGCGCGAGCTGATCACCGCGGCGGGCGTGGCCTACGAGGACGACCCCCGGCTGGTCCGAGGGCTCGACTACTACACGCGGACCACCTTCGAGTTCGTCCACGACGGGCTCGGCTCGCAGTCCGCGGTGGGCGGCGGCGGCCGCTACGACGGGCTCTCCGAGATGATCGGCGGCCCCGCGCTGCCGTCCGTCGGCTGGGCGCTCGGCGTGGACCGTACGGTGCTGGCCCTGGAGGCCGAGGGCGTACGACTCGCCCTGCCCGCGGCCACCAGCGTCTTCGCGGTGCCGCTCGGCGATGAGGCACGCCGGGTGCTGTTCGGCGTCGTCACCGAGCTCCGTAAGGCCGGAGTCGCCGCAGATTTCGCGTACGGCGGCAAGGGCCTCAAGGGCGCCATGAAGAACGCCAACCGCAGTGGCGCGCGCTACACCGTCGTCGCAGGTGAGCGGGATCTCGCCGAAGGCGTCGTGCAGCTCAAGGACATGGAGACCGGCGAGCAGGCGCCCGTGGCGCTCGCCTCACTCGTCGACGAGCTGCGACAGAAGCTCGCCTGAGTCGTTGTACGGGGTGGAGGGGCCGGACGGGTTGGCCGTTCGGCCCCTCACACGTACCCCGAGGGGTACGGCAGAATGACCATGCCTCGCAGCACCGGACCGATGGAACGGCGATATGACGACGAAAACGGCAGACGTGCCCTCCGGCGAGCGGCAGCAGGATGACGGGCGGCGGGTCGGCGGCAGCCGTGCGCTGGCCCTGCTGTTGGTGATCACGGGCGCGGCCGGGCTGCTGGCCGCCTGGGTGATCACCCTGGACAAGTTCAAGCTCCTCGAGGACCCCGACTTCGTACCGGGCTGCAGCCTCAACCCCGTGGTCTCCTGCGGCAACATCATGGAGAGCGACCAGTCGTCGGCCTTCGGATTCCCCAACCCGATGCTGGGTCTGGTCACCTACGGCATCGTGGTCTGCGTCGGGATGAGCCTGCTGGCCGGGGCCCGCTTCCCGCGCTGGTACTGGCTGACCCTCAACGCCGGGATGCTCTTCGGGGTCGGCTTCTGCCTCTGGCTGATGTACCAGTCCCTGTACAACATCAACGCGCTCTGCCTCTGGTGCTGCCTGGCCTGGGTCGCCACCATCTTCATGTTCTGGTACGTGACCGCGCACAACATCCGCCAGGGTCTGCTGCCCGCGCCGAGCTGGCTGCGCGCCTTCTTCGACGAGTTCACGTGGGTCCTCCCGGTCCTGCACACCGGCATCATCGGCATGCTGATCCTGACCCGCTGGTGGGACTTCTGGACCAGCTGACCGCCTGGGCTCTCAGGGTGCCTGCGGCATCCACGGCATCCACGGCACCGACGCCACCGACGGCGTTGTCAGTGGCGTGACCTAGGCTTCACAGCGTGGAGCCCGACCTCTTTACCGCCGCAGCCGAGGACCGCCAGGAGAAAGACCCGGCGAGCAGTCCGCTGGCCGTCCGGATGCGCCCGCGCACCCTGGACGAAGTCATGGGCCAGCAGCATCTGCTCAAGCCCGGATCGCCGCTGCGCAGGCTCGTCGGCGAGGGCGGTCCTGGCCCCGCGGGGCCGTCGTCGGTGCTGCTGTGGGGACCGCCGGGCATCGGTAAGACCACCCTGGCCTATGTCGTCAGCAAGGCCACCAACAAGCGCTTCGTGGAGCTCTCCGCCATCACCGCGGGCGTCAAGGAAGTACGAGCCGTGATCGACGGCGCCCGCCGCGCCACCGGTGGGTACGGCAAGGAGACCGTCCTCTTCCTGGACGAGATCCATCGCTTCAGCAAGGCCCAGCAGGACTCCCTGCTGCCCGCTGTCGAGAACCGCTGGGTGACCCTGATCGCCGCCACGACCGAGAACCCGTACTTCTCGATCATCTCCCCGCTGCTGTCCCGCTCCCTGCTGCTCACGCTCGAATCCCTCACGGACGACGACCTCAGTGGCCTGCTGCGCCGCGCCCTCACCGAGGAGCGCGGCCTCGGGGGCGAGGTGACGCTGTCCCAGGACGCCGAAGCGCATCTCCTGCGGATCGCCGGTGGGGATGCCCGCCGCGCTCTCACCGCGCTGGAGGCGGGCGCGGGCTCGGCCCTGGCCAAGGGGGAGCGGGAGATCACCCTGGAGACGCTGGAGGAGTCGGTCGACCGCGCGGCGGTGCGCTACGACCGCGACGGTGACCAGCACTACGACGTGGCGAGCGCCCTCATCAAGTCGATCCGCGGCTCCGACGTGGACGCGGCGCTGCACTATCTGGCCCGGATGATCGACGCGGGCGAGGACCCCCGGTTCATCGCGCGCCGACTCATGATCTCGGCCAGCGAGGACATCGGCCTCGCCGACCCCACCGCGCTGCCCACCGCGGTCGCCGCCGCCCAGGCCGTCGCCCTGATCGGCTTCCCGGAGGCCGCGCTCACCCTGAGCCACGCCACCATCGCGCTGGCCCTGGCCCCCAAGTCCAACTCCGCGACCACCGCGATCGGCGCCGCCCTGGCGGACGTACGGGCGGGGCACGCGGGCTCCGTACCGCCGCATCTGCGGGACGGGCACTACAAGGGCGCGGCCAAGCTGGGCCATGCCCAGGGGTATGTGTATCCGCACGACGTGCCGGGCGGCATCGCGGCCCAGCAGTACGCGCCCGACGAGGTGCACGGCAAGCGCTACTACCAGCCCACCCGATACGGCGCGGAGGCGCGGTACGCCGACGTCGCCGACCGCGTCCGTGACCGCCTCCAGGGCGAGCCGCAGTAGCTCACGTCCCGGCGGCCTCGAAGAGGGCGTGCATGGCCCGGCGCAGCCCCACGACATCGTCCACCGGCTCAGGAAAGTCGAAGCGCGCGTCGAAGCACTGGGCACCGGTGAAGCGGACCCGCAGCCCGAAGCGGTCCAGCGCCAGCGGTGTGGCCTCCGTGCCCTCTGAGGCCCGCTCACCCAGCAGTGAGCGGAGCTGGTCCACCTGCTCGCCGTGCGCCGCGTGCAGGTGCTGCAGCAGCTCCACCTCGTAGCCGACCAGGGGGTCGGGCGACGCCTCGGCGAACTCGGCCGGTTCGACGCTTGAGGCGCCCCACAGGTCGTCGACGGAGATCTCACCGATCTCCAGGCGCAGGGCCATCAGACCGCGCTCGGCGAGCCCAGGCGCGTGTGTGAGCCAGCCGGAGATCCAGGCGCGGCCCCGGATACGGTGGGGCACGGAGACCGGTGCGACATCGGTGAGCTCCAGCACGGCGGCCAGCTCGTCGTCCTGGGCGTGCGTCGCGGCGCGCACCGGCGGCGCGTCGGCGGGGAACACCAGCACCAGTTCGCCGTCGGCGCCCACACTGCGCGCGAGCGGCGTCAGCTGGTCGGGCCGGGCTCCGTCCAGGCCGGGGACGAGCAGCACCGCGGAGCATGTACTCTGTACGAGAGTTCGTGTGCGTACGGCTGCTGACGGCATCTGTACGGATTCAAGCCGGCTGGGACGCGGCTGACCACGATCTGATCGGACCTCCGTCTTATCGACCGCCTTGTGAGCGTCGATGTTCTGCGTGCTGTCCGTGACGTGTGTGGTGTTCCCACGGCGAGACATGCGATCTCCTTAAGTAAGGTGAGCCTAACCTAACCTACAACGGAGGTCTGGAGAACGTGCCTAACCAGTCGCGTCCCAAGGTCAAGAAGTCCCGTGCGCTCGGCATCGCCCTGACGCCGAAGGCTGTCAAGTACTTCGAGGCCCGCCCCTACCCGCCGGGCGAGCACGGCCGTGGCCGCAAGCAGAACTCGGACTACAAGGTCCGTCTGCTGGAGAAGCAGCGCCTGCGCGCGCAGTACGACATCTCCGAGAAGCAGCTGGTCCGCGCCTACGAGCGCGCCAGCAAGGTGCAGGGCAAGACCGGTGAGGCCCTCATCATCGAGCTCGAGCGCCGCCTCGACGCCCTGGTCCTGCGTTCGGGCGTTGCCCGCACCATCTACCAGGCCCGCCAGATGGTCGTCCACGGCCACATCGAGGTCAACGGCAAGAAGGTCGACAAGCCGTCCTTCCGCGTCCGCCCCGACGACGTCGTGTCCGTCCGTGAGCGCAGCCGCGAGAAGCACCCCTTCCAGGTCGCGCGTGAGGGTGGCTACGACACCGACGGCGAGACCCCGCGCTACCTCCAGGTCAACCTGAAGGCCCTGGCCTTCCGCCTGGACCGTGACCCGAACCGCAAGGAAATCCCGGTCATCTGCGACGAGCAGCTGGTCGTCGAGTACTACGCCCGCTGATCCAGGCGCGGTACCGACGCGGGCTCCGGGGGTGACCCCGGAACCCCGGTCGCCGAGAGGTTCAGCCCGTCGTCTTCCCACCGCTGCCGGTGGGAAGCGGCGGGCTTCGGCGTTCCCCACCGGCCGGACGGGACCGTGGGGATAATGCGGTACGAAGTCGCAGGCCCGGCGCGATAGGGTCGGGGGAACGAATTGTCAACAAGCCCCGAACAGGCAGAGAGCGGTGCGGCGTGACCGGTGGAGAGGTGGCCGGGATTCTCGTAGCCGTCTTCTGGGCGATTCTGGTCTCGTTCCTCGCTGTGGCACTGGTGAGGCTGGCCCAGACGCTCAAGGCGGCCACGAAGCTGGTGGCGGACGTGACCGAACAGGCCGTGCCGCTCCTCGCCGAGGCGTCCACGACGGTCCGCTCGGCGCAGACCCAGCTCGACCGGGTCGACGCCATCGCGACGGACGTCCAGGAGGTCACCTCCAACGCCTCGGCGCTGTCCACGACCGTCGCGTCCACGTTCGGCGGCCCGCTGGTCAAGGTGGCGGCCTTCGGCTACGGCGTACGCCGGGCCATCAGCCGCAGCACCGACAGTGCGCCCCCGAAGCCGTCGCGTCGTACGGTGATCGTGGGCCGGGCCGTGCCCTCCGCACGGCGGGGGAAGCGGAAGAAGGACTGAGCTGCGATGTTCCGCCGTACGTTCTGGTTCACCGCGGGCGCTGCCGCCGGTGTGTGGGCCACCACCAAGGTCAACCGCAAGCTCAAGCAGCTGACCCCGGAAAGCCTCGCGGCCCAGGCCGCGAACAAGGCCATCGACGCGGGGCACCGGCTCAAGGACTTCGCACTCGACGTCCGCGACGGCATGGGCCAGCGCGAGGAAGAACTCAACGACGCCCTGGGCCTGAACACCCCGGACGCTCTTGAACTCCCGCAGCAGCGACGCTTCGCGGCACTGGAGAACCCGCTCAAGAACGCCTTCGGCACCCCCCGCCGCACCACCAACGACACGACGTACTCGTACAACCGGAATGAGGACCACTGATGGAGTCGGCTGAAATTCGCCGCCGCTGGCTGAGCTTCTTCGAGGAGCGCGGGCACACCCCCGTCCCCTCGGCGTCGCTCATCGCGGACGACCCGACTCTGCTCCTGGTCAACGCGGGCATGGTCCCCTTCAAGCCGTACTTCCTCGGCGAGACCAAGCCGCCCGCCCCGCGCGCCACCAGCGTCCAGAAGTGCGTCCGCACCCCGGACATCGAAGAGGTCGGCAAGACCACCCGGCACGGCACCTTCTTCCAGATGTGCGGCAACTTCTCCTTCGGCGACTACTTCAAGGAAGGCGCCATCGCCTACGCCTGGGAGCTGCTCACCTCACCCCAGGACAAGGGCGGTTACGGCCTCGACCCCGAGCGCCTGTGGATCACCGTCTACCTGGACGACGACGAGGCCGAGAAGATCTGGCGCGAGAAGATCGGCGTCCCGGCCGAGCGCATCCAGCGCCTGGGCAAGAAGGACAACTTCTGGTCCATGGGCGTGCCAGGACCCTGCGGCCCCTGCTCCGAGATCAACTACGACCGCGGCCCCGAGTTCGGCGTCGAGGGCGGCCCGGCCGTCAACGACGAGCGGTACGTGGAGATCTGGAACCTGGTCTTCATGCAGTACGAGCGCGGCGAGGGCACCTCCAAGGAGGACTTCGAGATCCTCGGCGACCTGCCGTCGAAGAACATCGACACCGGCCTCGGCCTCGAGCGCCTCGCGATGATCCTGCAGGACGTACCGAACATGTACGAGACCGACACCCTCAGCGTCGTCATGGACAAGGCCACCGCGCTGACCGGCGTCCGCTACGGCGCGGCCCAGGCCAGCGACGTCTCGATGCGCGTGGTCGCCGACCACATGCGCACCTCCGTGATGCTCATCGGTGACGGTGTCAGCCCGGGCAACGAAGGCCGCGGCTATGTGCTGCGCCGCATCATGCGCCGCGCCATCCGCAACATGCGCCTGCTCGGCGCCACCGGCCCGGTCGTCAAGGACCTGATCGACGTCGTGATCGAGAAGATGGGTCAGCAGTACCCCGAACTCATCACCGACCGCGGCCGCATCGAGGCCGTCGCCCTCGCCGAAGAGGCCGCCTTCCTCAAGGCGCTCAAGGGCGGCACCAACATCCTGGACACCGCCGTCACCGAGACCAAGGCCGCCGGTGGCACGGTCCTGGGCGGCGACAAGGCGTTCCTGCTCCACGACACCTGGGGCTTCCCGATCGACCTCACCCTCGAAATGGCCGCCGAGCAGGGCCTGTCGGTGGACGAGGACGGCTTCCGCCGCCTGATGAAGGAGCAGCGGGACCGCGCCAAGGCCGACGCCCAGGCCAAGAAGACCGGCCACGCCGACATGTCCGGCTACCGCGAGATCGCCGACCGCGCCGGAGCCACCGACTTCATCGGATACGCCAGCACCGAGGGCGAGTCCACGGTCGTCGGCATCCTGGTCAACGGACTGCCCTCGCCCGCCGCCACCGAGGGCGACGAGGTCGAGATCGTCCTCGACCGCACCCCGTTCTACGCCGAAGGCGGCGGTCAGATCGGCGACACCGGCCGCATCAAGCTGGACTCCGGCGCCGTCGTCGAGGTGCGCGACTGCCAGAAGCCGGTCCCCGGCGTGTACGTCCACAAGGGCGTCGTGCAGGTCGGCGAGGTCACCGTCGGCGCCCACGGCCACGCCGCCATCGACCAGGTACGCCGCCGCGCCATCGCCCGCGCCCACAGCGCCACGCACCTCACCCACCAGGCGCTGCGGGACGCTCTGGGCCCGACGGCCGCCCAGGCCGGTTCGGAGAACCAACCCGGCCGCTTCCGCTTCGACTTCGGCTCGCCGAACGCCGTACCCGGCGCCGTCATGACCGACGTCGAGCAGAAGATCAACGAGGTGCTCACCCGGGAACTGGACGTCCAGGCCGAGGTCATGTCCATCGACGAGGCCAAGAAGCAGGGCGCCATCGCCGAGTTCGGCGAGAAGTACGGCGAGCGGGTGCGGGTCGTCACCATCGGCGACTTCTCCAAGGAGCTGTGCGGCGGCACCCACGTCCACAACACCGCCCAGCTGGGCCTGGTGAAGCTGCTCGGTGAGTCCTCCATCGGGTCCGGGGTACGGCGTATCGAGGCCCTGGTCGGCGTCGACGCGTACAACTTCCTCGCCAAGGAGCACACGGTCGTCGCCCAGCTCCAGGAACTGGTCAAGGGCCGCCCGGAAGAGCTGCCCGAGAAGGTCTCCGGGATGCTCGCCAAGCTCAAGGACGCCGAGAAGGAGATCGAGAAGTTCCGCGCGGAGAAGGTCCTGCAGGCCGCCGCCGGTCTCGCCTCCGGCGCCAAGGACGTGCACGGCGTGGCCCTGGTCACCGGCCAGGTACCGGACGGCACGGGCGCCGACGACCTGCGCAAGCTGGTCCTCGACGTACGCGGCCGCATCCCGGGTGACCGCCCGACGGTGGTGGCCCTGTTTACGACAGCCAACGGCCGCCCGCTCACCGTCATCGCCACCAACGAAGCCGCCCGCGAGCGCGGCCTCAAGGCCGGTGACCTGGTGCGTACGGCCGCCAAGACGCTCGGCGGCGGCGGTGGTGGCAAGCCGGACGTCGCGCAGGGCGGCGGCCAGAACCCCGCGGCCATCGACGACGCCGTGGCCGCCGTGGAGCGCCTCGTCGCCGAGACGGTCTGACGCCGTGCGCCGCGGACGTCGCCTCGCGATCGACGTCGGGGACGCCCGGATCGGGGTCGCCTCGTGCGACCCCGACGGGGTCCTCGCCACCCCGGTGGAGACCGTGCCGGGACGCGATGTCCCGGCCGCCCACCGGCGGCTGAAGCAGATCGCCGAGGAGTACGAGCCGATCGAGATCGTGGTCGGCCTGCCCCGCTCCCTCAGCGGCGGTGAGGGCCCGGCCGCGGCCAAGGTCCGGGCGTTCGCCCAGGAACTGGCCCGTGGGGTCGCCCCCGTTCCCGTACGCCTGGTGGACGAACGCATGACCACGGTCACAGCGAGCCAGGGGCTCCGCGCCTCGGGCGTGACATCGAAGAAGGGCCGCTCGGTCATTGACCAGGTCGCAGCGGTGATCATCCTGCAGAACGCCCTGGAGGCCGAACGGGCGTCAGGTAAAGCCCCGGGCGAGGGCGTCGAAGTGGTCATCTGATCGCGATACGGTAACGTTCCGCGCGATGCGGTGGTGTTCGAACAGCCACCGCACAGCAGAAGAGGCGGAAGGGCCGCCCGGCACCCGTGCCAAGCGGCCGCCGCCTCGCGGCTCGTAGGGGATCGATGACTGAGTATGGCCGGGGCCCTGGCTCCGAACCGTGGCATCCCGAGGACCCGCTGTACGGGGACCAGGGATGGGGAGGACAGCAGGCTGCCGCCAGCCAGAGTCCGTACGGCGGCCAGCAGCAGCATTACCCGCAGTCGCAGCCGCAGCCGCAGCAGGTCCAGTACGACGATCAGTCCGGCTACGGCGCTCAGGGATACGGCGGCCAGCAGGCGTTCGACGGTCCGCACGGATACGGCGGTCAGCAGGGGTACGACGCTCAGGGATACAGCCAGCGGGAGTACAACCACCAGGACTACGGCCACCAGGAGTACGGCCACCAGGAGTACGGCGGCCAGCAGCACCAGAGCGGCGGATACCCCCAGTACGACCAGACCGGCGCCTGGGACACCGGCCAGGGCCCGGAGTACGGCACGAACCCCGACCCGTACGCGGACCAGCAGTCCGGCTACAGCGGTGAGCAGCAGCCCGACTCCTACGGCACGCCCGAGGCCTACCCCCCGCCCAAGCCGCCGGACCGGCGCCGCGAGGAGCCCCCGCAGAACCCCGACTGGGACCCGGGCCCCGACCAGGGCGAGCACGCGTTCTTCGCGGGCGGCGGGGACGACGACGCGTACGACGACGATGACTACGACGACTCCCGCGCGGCGCGGCGCGGTCGCGGCGACCGCCGCGGTAAAGGCCGAAAACGCCGCAGCGGTCTGGCGTGCCTGCTGGTAGCGGTGGTCCTGCTCGGCGGGCTGGGCGGCGTCATCTACTTCGGCACGCAGTTCTACCAGGACCGGTTCGGCCCCGCCGAGGACTACGCCGGTGACGGCAATGGCCAAAAGGTCACCGTCGAGATCCCCAAGGGCGCGGGCGGCACCCAGATCGGCAACGTGCTCAAGAAGGAGGGCGTCGTCAAGAGCGTCGACGCGTTCGTCTCGGCGCAGTCCAAGAACCCCAAGGGGCTGACCATCCAGGCGGGCGTCTACACGCTCAACAAGCAGATGTCGGCCAAAAGCGCCGTCGAGCTGATGCTCGACAAGAAGAGCCGCGCCAACCTCATCATCGCCGAGGGCTGGCGCAACGTCCGGGTCTACGAGGAGATCGACAAGCGGCTGGACCAGCCCAAGGGCACGACGGCGAAGTACGCCAAGGACAACTGGAAGGACCTGGGCCTGCCGGAGTGGGCGGCGAAGCCCGCGAGCGATGTGAAGGACCCGCTCGAAGGCTTCCTGTACCCCTCCAGCTATCCGGTCGCCAAGGGCATGGACACCGGGGACGTCCTGAAGAAGATGGTCGACACCGCCAAGGCGGAGTACGAGGAGTACGACCTCGAGGCCAAGGCGAAGGAGCTGAAGCTCGCCGACCCGCTCCAGGTCATCACGGTTGCCAGCCTCGCCCAGGCCGAGGGCATGAGTCACGACGACTTCACGAAGATGGCCGCGGTGGTCTACAACCGGCTCAAGCCAGCCAATACGGTCACCAACCAGAAGCTCGAGTTCGACTCCGCGTACAACTATCTGAAGAACGAGAGCAACATCGACATCCCGCTCTCGCAGATCCGCAACGACCCCGACCCGTACAACACGTACTACCACCGGGGGCTGCCACCCGGGCCGATCGGGAATCCGGGCGAGGTCGCCCTCAAGGCCGCGACGGCTCCGGACGGCGGCAAGTGGATGTTCTTCATCTCCGTCGACGGCACGACCACCGAGTTCACCAAGACGCTGGCCGAGCACGAGAAGCTCGTCAAGGAGTTCAACGACCGGAGGAAGAATGCCGAGTGAGGCAACGGCGGCGCGGCGGGCCGCGGTACTCGGCTCACCCATCGCCCACTCGCTGTCCCCGGTCCTACATCGCGCCGCGTACGCGGAACTCGGCCTGGCGGACTGGTCGTATGACCGCTTCGAGGTCGACGAGGAGGCACTGCCCGGCTTCCTGGACGGCCTCGGCCCCGAGTGGGCGGGCCTCTCGCTGACCATGCCGCTCAAGCGTGCCGTGATCCCGCTGCTCGACGAGGTCAGCCAGACGGCCGCCTCGGTCGAGGCCGTGAACACGGTGGTCTGTACGGAGGACGGGCGGCGGGTCGGCGACAACACCGACATCCCCGGGATGGTCGCCGCCCTGCGCGAGCGCGGCATCGAGCAGGTCGAGTCCGCCGCGATCCTGGGCGCGGGCGCGACCGCGTCCTCCGCGCTGGCCGCGCTGTCGCGGATCTGCACGGGGGAGATCGTCACCTACGTACGCAGCGACGCCCGCGCCGCCGAGATGCGGCAGTGGGGGGAGCGGCTGGACGTGGAGGTGCGCACCGCCGCCTGGACCGACGCGGCCAAGGCCTTCACCGCGCCACTCGTCATCGCGACCACCCCCGCGGGGACGACGGACAGCCTCGCCGCTGCCGTGCCTGAGCGTCCGGGCACCCTCTTCGACGTCCTGTACGACCCATGGCCCACCGAACTCGCCGCGCGCTGGTCGATGTTCGGCGGCGCCGTGGTGAGCGGCCTGGACCTGCTGGTCCACCAGGCCGTACTCCAGGTCGAGCAGATGACCGGCCGCCACCCGGCGCCGCTGGCGGCGATGCGCACAGCGGGCGAACGGGCACTCGCGTCCCGCTGAACGTCCCGCTGAACGTCCGCTGAGCATCCTGCTGAGCGTCCGTCTGCTGGACCTCTGCCGGGATTGGCTGCCCGGCGTGGGAGGATCTAGGCAGGCGGGCCAGGGCCGCGCACCCGGCCCTGCCGTCGCAGTGGCAGGCGCGAGCAAGAGGAGCACCGTTGAGCAGGTTGCGTTGGCTGACCGCGGGAGAGTCCCACGGGCCCGCACTCGTGGCGACGCTGGAGGGTCTTCCCGCCGGTGTGCCGATCACCACGGAGATGGTGGCGGACGCGTTGGCCAGGCGGCGGCTTGGCTATGGCCGCGGTGCGCGGATGAAGTTCGAGCGGGACGAGGTCACCTTCATCGGCGGGGTCCGGCACGGCCTGACCATGGGCTCGCCGGTGGCCGTCATGGTGGGCAACACCGAGTGGCCCAAGTGGGAGCAGGTCATGGCCGCCGACCCGGTGGACCCGGCCGAGCTGGCCCAGCTGGCGCGGAACGCGCCGCTGACCCGGCCGCGCCCCGGGCACGCCGATCTGGCCGGGATGCAGAAGTACGGCTTCGACGAGGCCCGGCCCATCCTGGAGCGTGCCTCGGCGCGGGAGACCGCCGCGCGGGTGGCGCTGGGTGCGGTGGCGCGGTCGTTCCTGAAGGAGACGGCCGGGATCGAGATCGTCTCGCATGTCGTCGAGCTGGCCGCGGCGAAGGCGCCGTACGGCGTGTACCCGAAGCCCGCCGACGTCGAGAAGCTGGACTCCGACCCGGTGCGCTGCCTGGACGCGGACGCCTCCAAGGCGATGGTCGCCGAGATCGACCAGGCCCACAAGGACGGCGACACGCTCGGCGGCGTGGTCGAGGTGCTCGCGTACGGCGTGCCGGTGGGCCTGGGCTCGCATGTGCACTGGGACCGCAGGCTGGACGCCCGGCTGGCCGCCGCGCTGATGGGCATCCAGGCGATCAAGGGTGTCGAGGTCGGCGACGGCTTCGACCTGGCGCGGGTGCCGGGCTCCAAGGCGCACGACGAGATCGTGGCCACGGATGAGGGCGTGAAGCGTACGTCCGGCCGCTCCGGCGGTACCGAGGGCGGTCTGACCACGGGTGAGCTGCTGCGCGTACGGGCCGCGATGAAGCCGATCGCGACCGTGCCGAAGGCGCTCGCCACCATCGACGTCACCACCGGCGAGGCGGCCAAGGCGCACCACCAGCGCTCGGACGTCTGCGCGGTGCCCGCGGCCGGGATCGTGGCCGAGGCGATGGTCGCGCTGGTGCTCGCTGACGCGGTCGCGGAGAAGTTCGGCGGCGACAGCGTGCCCGAGACGCGCCGCAATGTTCAGTCCTACCTCGACCACCTGCAGATCCGATGAGCGGCCCGCTGGTCGTCCTCGTCGGCCCGATGGGGGTCGGCAAGTCGACCGTGGGCGCGCTGCTCGCCGAGCGGCTGCACACGTCCTTCAGGGACAGCGACGCCGATATCGTCGCCGCCCAGGGCCGGGAGATCTCGGAGATCTTCGTCGAGGAAGGCGAGCCGTACTTCCGCGAGCTGGAGCGGGCGGCCGTACGCACGGCCCTCGCCGAGCATGACGGTGTCCTGGCCCTCGGTGGCGGCGCGATCCTGGACGCGTCCACGCGCGCGCTGCTCACCGAGCACCGGGTCGTCTATCTCGCGATGGGCGTCGACGAGGCCGTCAAGCGGACCGGCCTGAACGTCGCCCGCCCGCTGCTGGCCGTCAACCCACGCCGTCAGTGGCGCGAGCTGATGGAGGCGCGCCGTGAGTTGTACACCGAGGTCGCCCGCGCCGTCGTCAGCACGGACGACCGCACCCCCGAAGAGGTCGCCCAGGCGGTCCTTGACGCACTGGAGTTGAAGGAAGCATGACGGAGCAGGCACCCACCCGGATCCACGTCGGCGCCTCGGCGGGCACCGACGCGTACGACGTACTGGTGGGACGGCAACTGCTGGGCGAGCTGGGCGGCCTGATCGGCACGCAGACCCAGCGCGTCGCGGTGATCCACCCGGAGGCGCTGGCGGAGACCGGTGAGGCCCTGCGCGCCGACCTGGCCGGGCAGGGCTACGAGGCCGTCGCCATCCAGGTGCCGAACGCCGAGGAGGCCAAGACCGCCGAGGTCGCCGCGTACTGCTGGAAGGCGCTCGGCCAGTCCGGGTTCACCCGGACCGATGTCGTGGTCGGTGTCGGCGGCGGCGCCACCACCGACCTGGCCGGGTTCGTCGCGGCGACCTGGCTGCGCGGTGTGCGCTGGATCGCCGTACCCACCACGGTCCTGGGCATGGTGGACGCGGCGGTCGGCGGCAAGACCGGCATCAACACCGCCGAGGGCAAGAACCTCGTCGGCGCCTTCCACCCGCCCGCCGGGGTGCTGTGCGACCTGGCCGCGCTGGATTCGCTGCCGGTCCACGACTACGTCTCCGGGCTCGCTGAGATCATCAAGGCGGGCTTCATCGCCGACCCGGTCATCCTCGACCTGATCGAGGCGGACCCGGCGGCGGCGCGCACCCCCGCTGGCCCGCACACCGCGGAGCTGATCGAGCGGTCCATCCGGGTCAAGGCCGAGGTGGTCTCCAGCGACCTCAAGGAGTCCGGGCTGCGGGAGATCCTCAACTACGGGCACACCCTCGCCCACGCCATCGAGAAGAACGAGCGCTACAAGTGGCGGCACGGCGCGGCCGTCTCGGTCGGTATGGCCTTCGCCGCCGAACTGGGCCGTCTCGCCGGGCGCCTCGACGACGCCACCGCCGACCGGCACCGCAGCGTCCTGGAGTCGGTGGGTCTGCCGCTGACCTACCGGGGCGACCAGTGGCCCAAGCTGCTGCAGACCATGAAGGTCGACAAGAAGTCGCGGGGTGACCTGCTGCGCTTCATCGTGCTGGACGGGCTGGCCAAGCCGACCGTGCTCGAGGGCCCCGACCCGGCCGTACTGCTCGCCGCCTATGGTGAGGTCTCCGGCTGATCGCGGTCTGATCTTGGTCTGATCGGACACGTGTTCCGTTGACTGGGCACTAGTTCCGTCCCCCGGCCGTTCACACAACGGCGGCCGGGGACGGTACCGTTCGCCGGGAATCTGGCCGCCGATGAGCTGGCGGCCAGCGACAGTCGCCGGTACGAACCCTGGACGAGCCCTGTACGAGACGGAGTGGCACCGGATGCAGCACGCAGTGGGGGACCCGCTGCCGCCCCACCCGCCTGGGCGGGGGCTGGCCCACCAGCACCCTCAGAGCCATCAGGCACCCGGTTTCGCCGGGCAGGCTCGGCCGCAGGCCCCGGTGGCGCCCGTCCCGGAGACCACCGGGCATGTCCAGCTCCCGCCCGGCGCACCCGTCGCGGTGCCCAGCCCGCCGCCGGGCGCCGCCGCGGCGGACACCGGGGCGACCACGCTCGCGGTGCTGCTCATCGGCCCGGCGGGCGCGGGCAAGACCTCCGTGGCCAAGTACTGGGCGGAGCATCGCCGCGTGCCCACCGCCCACATCAGCCTCGATGACGTACGCGAATGGGTGCGCTCGGGCTTCGCCGACCCGCAGTCGGGGTGGAACGACCACTCCGAGGCCCAGTACCGCCTGGCCCGCCGCACCTGCGGCTTCGCCGCCCGGAACTTCCTGGCCAACGGCATATCCTGCGTCCTGGACGACGCGGTCTTCCCGGACCGCCCGGTCGTGGGCCTCGGCGGCTGGAAGCGCCATGTGGGTCCCGGGCTGCTGCCCGTGGTCCTGCTGCCGGGCCTGGAGATCGTCCTGGAGCGCAACGCCCAGCGCAGCGGAAACCGCCGCCTGGCCGACGAGGAAGTGGCCAGTATCCACGGCAGGATGGCCGGTTGGTACGGCTCCGGACTGCCGATCATCGACAACTCCGGCTACGACGTGCCCACCACCGCCCAGGTCCTGGACGACGTCCTCGCCCGCTCGATCGCCAGCCCCCCGAAGTGGTAGCCACCCAGGTGGCGGCGGCGGCCGTGCCCGAGCCGCCCGGTCGGACGCGCTGAACCAGCCGCGCGGCTCCACCGCTCGTAGGCTCGGTTCATGTCAGAGGTGTACGTGGCCCGCCGCGAGCGGCTCAGGGAGCGGTGCACGGCCGGCGGCAGCGCGGCCGCGGTGATCTCCCGGCCCGCCAACGTCCGCTATCTCACGGGCGCGGCCCCACCGTCCGCCGTACTGCTGCTCGCACCCGGCGACGACATCCTGGTGTGCGACCGCCCGCTGTCAGGGGAGGCCGTGGAGGGCCGCCCCGACGAGGCGCTGCGGCTTCATGTGCTGGAGGGTTTCGGGGGAGACCCGGCTGTCGGGGCCGCCGACCTCGCCCGCGGACAGGGGGCCGAGTCGCTCGCGGTCGAGGAGCACCATCTGACCGTCGCCCGCTACCGCGCCCTGGGTTCTGTCGCGCCGCTGCTCCGCCTGGAAAGCGTCGGCGGTGCCGTCGAGCAGCTGCGGCTGATCAAGGATGACGAGGAGATCTCCTGTCTGCGGATCGCCGCCGAGATCGCCGACCAGGCGCTCGGTGAGCTTCTGGAGTCGATTCTGGTCGGCCGTACGGAACGGCACCTCGCGCTGGAGCTCGAGCGGCGCCTGGTGGACCACGGGGCCGACGGCGCGGCCTTTCCCACGTCGGTCGCCACCGGTCCGCACGCGGGCCGCCGCTGCCACCGGCCGACGGATCGGCGGGTGGAAGAGGGAGATTTCCTGTGCGTCTGCCTCGGCGCCGTCTATCGCGGCTACCGCAGCGAGGTCGGCCGTACGTTCGTCATCGGGACCACGCCCGCCGACTGGCAGATCGAGCTGTACGACCTGGTCTTCGCCGCTCAGCGGGCGGGCCGGGAGGCGCTGGCGCCTGGTGTGGCGTACCGCGATGTGGACCGCGCGGCCCGTCAGGTACTGGACTCCGCTGGCCATGCCGGGGGCCTCGGCGAGTCCACCGGGCACGGTGTCGGACTCGAAATCGACGAGGACCCGCAGTTGGCTCCCTCGTCCATGGGTAAACTGGACGCTTGTGTGCCGGTCACCGTCGAACCGGGGGTCCACCTCCCGGGCCGGGGCGGTGTCCGGATCGATGACACGCTCGTCGTACGCCCCGAGGCGGACGGCGGACCCGAGCTACTCACCATTACGACCAAGGAGCTGCTCGCGCTCTAGCCCCGCTGGGGTGCGCACCCTCGGTCCCACCAGCTTCAGTCCAGGAGATTCCGCAACCGTGGCTTCCACGAACGACCTCAAGAACGGCATGGTGCTCAAGCTCGACGCAGGCCAGCTCTGGTCCGTCGTCGAGTTCCAGCACGTCAAGCCCGGCAAGGGCCCCGCGTTTGTGCGCACCAAGCTCAAGAACGTGCTCTCCGGCAAGGTGGTCGACAAGACCTTCAACGCCGGTGTGAAGGTCGAGACGGCCACTGTCGACAAGCGCGACATGCAGTTCTCGTACATGGACGGCGACTATTTCGTCTTCATGGACATGCAGACGTATGACCAGCTGCATGTCGACCGCAAGGCCGTCGGTGACGCCGCCAACTTCCTGATCGAGGGCTTCACGGCCACGGTCGCGCAGCACGAGGGCGAGGTGCTGTACGTCGAGATGCCCGCCGCGGTCGAGCTCGTCATCCAGGAGACCGAGCCGGGCGTCCAGGGCGACCGCTCCACTGGCGGCACCAAGCCCGCCACGCTGGAGACCGGCCACGAGATCCAGGTCCCGCTCTTCATCACCACCGGTGAGAAGATCAAGGTCGACACCCGCACCAGCGACTACCTCGGCCGGGTGAACAGCTAACCGTGGCTGCTCGGAACACGGCCCGTAAGCGCGCCTTCCAGATCCTCTTCGAAGCCGACCAGCGCGGTACCGACGTCGTCACGGTGCTGGCCGACTGGATGCGGCACGCGCGGACCGACACCCGGCAGCCGCCGGTCAGCGAGTACACCATGCAGCTGGTCGAGGGCTACGCCGGCCACGCGGACCGGATCGACGAGCTGATCTCGCAGTACGCGGTGGGATGGACGCTCGACCGGATGCCGGTGGTGGACCGGAACATCCTGCGGCTCGGCGCCTATGAGCTGATCTGGATGGACGAGACGCCGGACGCGGTGGTGATGGACGAGGCGGTGCAGATCGCCAAGGAGTTCTCCACGGATGACTCACCGGCCTTTGTGAACGGCCTCCTCGGCCGTTTCAAGGACCTCAAGCCGACCCTGCGGCGGGACGAGACGGACGGGTCCTGACGGACCGTCCCCCGTCACGCGAACACGACCACGGGCCCACCGCGCGAATCCCGCGCGGTGGGCCCGTCGTCATGCGCCATTCGGGTGAGTCGAGTCGAAGGAAGCCGAAGGAAGTCGAAAGAAGGGGGGCGGTCCGGTGCGCGGGGCAGACAAAAAACCGCCGTGTGTGCGGGAGCGGGGAGCTCCCGCGCACACGGCGGTACGTTTCTGCTGTAGTGAGCGGCCGCAGCCGGCCGGCCTCCGGGTCAGAGCTCGTCGTGACCCACGGCGCGACGCGCGTCCGCGTCCAGTACGCCCCAGCTGATCAGCTGCTCGGTGAGGACCGAGGGCGACTGGTCATAGATCACGGCAAGGGTGCGCAGGTCGTCCTGGCGGATCGACAGCACCTTGCCGTTGTAGTCCCCACGCTGGGACTGGATCGTGGCGGCATAGCGCTGGAGCGGTCCGGCCTTCTCCGGCGGGACGTGCGCGAGGCGCTCCAGGTCAAGCACCAGCTTCGGCGGTGGCTCGGCGGCCCCGCCCGGCGTCGTGCCCGGCAGCAGCTCCTGCACCGGAACGCCGTAGAAGTCGGCCAGCTCGGCGAGGCGCTGCACGGTGACAGCGCGGTCGCCGCGCTCGTACGAACCGACCACGACCGCCTTCCAGCGTCCCTGGGACTTCTCCTCGACACCGTGGAGGGAAAGGCCCTGCTGGGTGCGGATGGCCCGGAGCTTGGCCCCGAGCTGTTTGGCGTATTCGCTGGACATATGGCTCCCCGGACGCTGGAACATTGGCGGCTGCGCCGCGTGGCTGGTAACTCACTGTGAGGTTACGCAGCGTTACTTGGATGCGTCAAGCTGGATGGTATGTACCGCCCCCAAGGAGGGGGGTGATCTGCGGTGTTGCCGTCTCCTGGTAGCGTAGGTGGCGCAATCTTGACGTCCTTTAAGGTCCGTCCCGTGAGGCGGAGAAGGAGGTCCGTTTCCAATGGACACGAAAAACCCCGATGTCGCACGTCCAGTTCTCGAGGCGCCCGACATCGCCCGCGTACTGACCCGCATCGCCCACGAAATCGTCGAACGCGCCAAGGGCGCCGACGACGTGGTGCTTCTCGGCATTCCGACCCGCGGCGTCTTCCTCGCCCAGCGGCTCGCCGCCAAACTGGCGGACATCACCGGCCGCACCATCCCGGTCGGCTCCCTGGACATCACGATGTACCGCGATGACCTGCGGATGCACCCGCCGCGCGCGCTGGCCCGCACCGAGATTCCCGCCGACGGCATCGACGGCACCCTCGTCGTCCTCGTCGACGACGTGCTCTTCTCCGGCCGCACCATCCGCGCCGCACTCGACGCCCTGAACGACATCGGGCGCCCCCGTGCCGTACAGCTCGCGGTCCTGGTCGACCGAGGCCACCGCGAACTCCCCATCCGTGCCGACTACGTCGGCAAGAACCTCCCCACGTCGCTGCGGGAGACGGTCAAGGTCCAGCTCGCCGAGGAGGACGGTCGCGACACCGTGCTGCTCGGCGACCGGCCGACCGCTCCGGTCGGCGAGCAGTAGCACTCAGGCGTACGCCCCTTCGGGTGTACGCATCCCTCCGAGCGCCACTGCGCGCCCGCATGCCCGAAACCTCCGGATTCAGCATGGAGCCATCCCGATGATGCGTCACCTCATCTCGGCCGCCGACCTCACCCGCGACGACGCCGTCCTGATCCTCGACACCGCCGAGGAGATGGCCCGGGTCGCCGACCGGCCGATCAAGAAACTTCCGACCCTGCGGGGCCGTACCGTCGTCAACCTCTTCTTCGAGGACTCGACCCGGACCCGGATCTCCTTCGAGGCCGCCGAGAAGCGGCTGTCCGCCGATGTCATCAACTTCACCGCCAAGGGCTCCAGCGTCTCCAAGGGCGAGTCGCTGAAGGACACCGCGCAGACCCTGGAGGCGATGGGCGTGGACGCCGTCGTCATCCGGCACGGCGCCTCCGGAGCCCCGTACACCCTGGCGAACTCCGGCTGGATCGACGCCGCCGTGATCAACGCCGGGGACGGCACCCACCAGCACCCCACCCAGGCGCTGCTGGACGCCTTCACCATGCGCCGCCGCCTCGTCGGCCGGGACGAGGGCCTCGGCCAGGACCTGGCCGGGCGCCGGATCACGCTCGTCGGCGACGTCCTGCACAGCCGGGTCGCCCGCTCGAACGTCGACCTGCTGCACACACTCGGCGCCGAGGTCACCCTGGTCGCACCGCCCACCCTGCTGCCGGTCGGCATGGACAACTGGCCATGCGAGGTCAGCTACGACCTGGACCGGGTGCTGGCCAAGTCCGACGCGGTGATGATGCTGAGGGTGCAGCGCGAGCGTATGAACGCCGCCTTCTTCCCGACCGAGCGCGAGTACGCGCGCCGGTACGGGCTCGACGGCGAGCGCATGGCGAAGATGCCCGAGCACGCCATCGTGATGCACCCGGGCCCGATGGTCCGCGGCATGGAGATCACCGCGGAGGTCGCCGACTCCGACCGCTGCACCGCCATCGAGCAGGTCGCCAACGGCGTCTCGATCCGGATGGCGGTCCTGTATCTGCTTCTGGGCGGTAACGAACCCGCCGTCACCCACGCGCGTACCGAGGAGAGCAAGTAAGCATGACCAAGATCCTGATCCGTGGTGCGAAGGTCCTGGGTGGCGAACCGCAGGACGTCCTGATCGACGGCGAGACCATCGAGGCCGTCGGCAGCGACCTGTCCGCCGAAGGCGCCCAGGTCATCGAGGCCGAGGGCCAGGTCCTGCTGCCGGGCCTGGTCGACCTGCACACCCACCTGCGCGAGCCGGGCCGCGAGGACTCCGAGACCGTCCTCACCGGCACCAAGGCCGCCGCCAAGGGCGGCTGGACCGCCGTACACGCCATGGCCAACACCTTCCCCGTAGCCGACACCGCCGGTGTCGTCGAACAGGTCTGGCGGCTCGGCCGGGAGTCCGGCTACTGCGATGTGCAGCCCGTCGGCGCCGTCACCGTCGGCCTGGAGGGCAAGCAGCTCGCGGAGCTGGGCGCGATGCACGAGTCCGCCGCGGGCGTGATGGTCTTCTCCGACGACGGCAAGTGCGTCGACGACGCCGTGATCATGCGCCGCGCCCTGGAGTACGTGAAGGCCTTCGACGGCGTGGTTGCCCAGCACGCGCAGGAGCCGCGCCTCACCGAAGGCGCCCAAATGAACGAGGGCGTCGTCTCCGCCGAGCTGGGCCTGGGCGGCTGGCCCGCTGTCGCCGAGGAGTCGATCATCGCGCGCGATGTGCTGCTCGCCGAGCACGTCGGCTCCCGGGTGCACATCTGCCACCTGTCGACCGCGGGCTCGGTCGAGATCGTCCGCTGGGCCAAGTCCAAGGGCATCGACGTGACCGCCGAGGTCACCCCGCACCACCTGCTGCTCACCGACGAACTGGTGCGCTCGTACAACCCGGTCTACAAGGTCAACCCGCCGCTGCGCACCGAGGCGGACGTCATGGCGCTGCGGGAGGCACTCGCCGACGGCACGATCGACATCATCGCCACCGACCACGCCCCGCACCCGCGCGAGGACAAGGACTGCGAGTGGGCCGCCGCAGCCATGGGCATGGTCGGCCTGGAGACCGCGCTCTCCGTGGTCCAGCACACGATGGTGGACACCGGGCTGCTCGACTGGGCGGGTGTCGCCGAACGGATGTCGGCCAACCCGGCGAAGATCGGCCGCCTGAACGGCCACGGCCGCCCCGTCTCGGCAGGTGAGCCCGCCAACCTCACGCTGGTCGATCCGGCCTACCGTGGTGCCGTGGACCCCGCGGGCTTCGCCTCCCGCAGCCGCAACACCCCCTACGAGGGCCGCGAGCTGCCGGGGCGCGTCACCCACACCTTCCTGCGGGGCCGCGCGACGGTCGTGGACGGGAAGCTGGCGTGACACCTCTGATCAAGACCTCTCTGGTCGACACCCCCCTGCTGGAGCTGGCCGCGGAGCAGAAGTCGGCGGAGGTGACCGAATGGGCCGCGCGGATCGGCTGGCTGGTCGGACTCGTGCTGTTCGTCGCGCTCGTCTACTGGCTGATGCGCCAGGGCTGGAAGTGGCGGGGCACCCTCCAAGGCGGCCTGCCCGAGCTGCCCACCGCGCCGACTGAGCCCGGCCCGGCCACACTGAGCATGAGCGGCCGCTACCACGGCTCGACCACGGCCGGGCAGTGGCTCGACCGGATCGTCGCGCACGGGCTTGGCACCCGCAGCCGCGCCGAGCTCACGCTCACCGACGCCGGACTCGACGTCCAGCGCCCCGGGGCCGCCGACTTCTTCGTCCCGGCGGCGGCGCTGCGCGAGGCCCGGCTCGACAAGGGCATCGCGGGCAAGGTCCTGGCCGAGGGCGGACTGCTCATCGTCACCTGGGCGCACGGCGACCAGTTGCTCGACTCCGGCTTCCGCTCCGACCACGCCGCCGAGCACGCGGCCTGGGTCGAAGCCATCAACTCCATGAACCAGACCAACACGACGGAAGGCGCCGCACGATGACGACCTCCACCCGGGGAGCCGCCAGGGTTCCCGCCGTACTCGTCCTGGAGGACGGCCGGATCTTCCACGGCCGCGCCTACGGGGCCGTGGGGCACACCTTTGGTGAGGCCGTCTTCTCCACCGGTATGACCGGCTACCAGGAGACCCTCACCGACCCGTCGTACCACCGCCAGGTCGTCGTCATGACGGCCCCGCACGTCGGCAACACCGGCGTCAACGACGAGGACCCCGAGTCGGCCAGGATCTGGGTCGCCGGTTACGTGGTGCGCGACCCCGCGCGCGTGCCGTCCAACTGGCGCTCGCAGCGCTCACTGGACGAAGAGCTGGTGAAGCAGGGCGTCGTCGGCATCAGCGGCATCGACACCCGCGCCCTCACCCGCCACCTGCGCGAGCGCGGCGCGATGCGCGTCGGCATCTTCTCCGGCAACGCCCTGCCCGACGAGGGCACGATGCTCGCCGAGGTCCGCCAGGCGGCCGAGATGAAGGGCGCGAACCTCTCCGCCGAGGTCTCCACAGAGGAGGCGTACGTCGTCCCCGCGGTCGGCACCAAGAAGTTCACCGTCGCCGCCATAGACCTGGGCATCAAGGGCATGACCCCGCAGCTCATGGCCGAGCGCGGGATCGAGGTGCACGTGCTGCCCGCCACCGCGACGCTGGACGAGGTGTACGCCGTGAACCCGGACGGGGTGTTCTTCTCCAACGGCCCCGGCGACCCCGCCACGGCCGATCACCCGGTCGGTCTCATGAGCGGTGTCCTGGAGCGCAAGACCCCGCTCTTCGGCATCTGCTTCGGCAACCAGATCCTGGGCCGCGCGCTCGGCTTCGGCACCTTCAAGCTGAAGTACGGCCACCGCGGCATCAACCAGCCGGTCCAGGACCGCACCACCGGCAAGGTCGAGGTCACCGCGCACAACCACGGCTTCGCCGTGGACGCGCCGCTCGACAAGGTCTCCGAGACCCCCTACGGCCGTGCCGAGGTCTCCCACGTCTGCCTCAACGACAACGTCGTGGAAGGCCTGCGGCTGCTCGACCAGCCCGCCTTCAGCGTCCAGTACCACCCCGAGGCCGCCGCGGGCCCGCACGACGCCGCGTACCTGTTCGATCGCTTCACACAGCTCATGGAGGGCCAGCGTGCCTAAGCGCACCGATATCCAGTCCGTCCTGGTCATCGGCTCGGGCCCGATCGTCATCGGCCAGGCCGCGGAGTTCGACTACTCCGGCACCCAGGCCTGCCGCGTCCTCAAGGCCGAGGGCCTGCGCGTCATCCTGGTGAACTCCAACCCGGCGACGATCATGACCGACCCGGAGATCGCCGACGCCACCTACGTCGAGCCGATCACCCCCGAGTTCGTCGAGAAGATCATCGCCAAGGAGCGCCCGGACGTACTGCTGCCGACACTCGGCGGCCAGACCGCGCTGAACACCGCGATCTCGCTGCACGACGCGGGCACCCTGGAGAAGTACGACGTCGAGCTGATCGGCGCCAACGTCGAGGCGATCAACAAGGGCGAGGACCGCGACCTCTTCAAGGAGGTCGTCGAGGCCGTCAACGCCAAGATCGGCCACGGCGAGTCCGCCCGCTCGGTCATCTGCCACACCATGGACGAGGTCATCGCGGGCGTCGACACGCTCGGCGGCTACCCCGTCGTCGTCCGCCCCTCCTTCACCATGGGCGGCGCCGGTTCCGGCTTCGCCCACGACGAGGAGGAGCTGCGCCGGATCGCCGGGCAGGGCCTCACCCTCTCGCCGACCACCGAGGTGCTCCTGGAGGAGTCCATCCTCGGCTGGAAGGAGTACGAGCTGGAGCTGATGCGCGACCGGAACGACAACGTCGTGGTCGTCTGCTCCATCGAGAACTTCGACCCCATGGGCGTACACACCGGCGACTCGATCACCGTGGCCCCGGCGATGACGCTCACCGACCGCGAGTACCAGCGGCTGCGCGACGTCGGGATCGCGATCATCCGCGAGGTCGGCGTCGACACCGGCGGCTGCAACATCCAGTTCGCGATCGACCCGGCCGACGGCCGCGTCATCGTCATCGAGATGAACCCGCGTGTGTCGCGGTCGTCGGCGCTCGCGTCCAAGGCCACGGGCTTCCCGATCGCGAAGATCGCCGCCAAGTTGGCCGTCGGCTACACGCTGGACGAGATTCCCAACGACATCACCGAGAAGACCCCGGCCTCCTTCGAGCCGACCCTCGACTATGTGGTCGTCAAGGCCCCGCGCTTCGCCTTCGAGAAGTTCCCGTCCGCTGACGCGACGCTCACCACCACCATGAAGTCGGTGGGCGAGGCGATGGCGATCGGCCGCAACTTCACCGAGGCGTTCCAGAAGGCCCTGCGCTCGCTGGAGAAGAAGGGCTCGCAGTTCTCGTTCGTCGGGGAGGTGGGCGACAAGACCGAGCTGCTCGAAGCGTCCGTCCGCCCGACCGACGGCCGGATCAACACCGTCATGCAGGCGATCCGCGCCGGTGCCACCCCGGACGAGGTCTTCGCGTACACGAAGATCGACCCCTGGTTCGTCGACCAGCTCTTCCTGATCAAGGAGATCGCTGACGAGATCGCGGCGGCCGAGCTCCTCGACGCCGACCTGCTCGCGGAAGCCAAGCGGCACGGCTTCTCCGATCACCAGATCGCCGAGATCCGCGGGCTGCGCGAGGACGTCGTCCGCGAGGTACGGCACGCCCTCGGCGTCCGCCCGGTCTACAAGACGGTCGACACCTGCGCCGCCGAGTTCGCCGCGAAGACGCCGTACTTCTACTCGTCCTACGACGAGGAGAACGAGGTCGCCCCGCGCGAGAAGCCCGCCGTGATCATCCTGGGCTCGGGACCGAACCGCATCGGCCAGGGCATCGAGTTCGACTACTCCTGCGTCCACGCCTCCTTCGCGCTGAGCGAGGCGGGCTACGAGACCGTGATGGTCAACTGCAACCCGGAGACCGTCTCCACCGACTACGACACCTCCGACCGGCTCTACTTCGAGCCGCTCACCCTCGAGGACGTCCTGGAGATCGTGCACGCCGAGCAGGAGGCGGGCCCGCTCGCGGGCGTCATCGTCCAGCTCGGCGGCCAGACCCCGCTGGGCCTGTCGCAGGCGCTCAAGGACAACGGCGTCCCGGTGGTCGGCACATCCCCGGAGGCGATCCACGCCGCCGAGGACCGTGGCGCCTTCGGCCGGGTGCTCGCCGAAGCCGGGCTGCCCGCCCCCAAGCACGGCACGGCGACTACCTTCGCCGAGGCCAAGACCATCGCCGACGAGATCGGCTACCCGGTGCTGGTCCGCCCCTCGTACGTCCTGGGCGGCCGCGGCATGGAGATCGTCTACGACGAGACCCGGCTCTCCGCGTACATCGCGGAATCCACCGAGATCAGCCCCTCCCGGCCGGTGCTCGTGGACCGCTTCCTGGACGACGCCATCGAGATCGACGTGGACGCCCTCTACGACGGCACCGAGCTCTACCTCGGCGGCGTCATGGAGCACATCGAGGAGGCCGGTATCCACTCCGGCGACTCGGCCTGCGCGCTGCCCCCGATCACCCTCGGCGGCTTCGACATCAAGCGGCTGCGCGCCTCCACCGAAGCGATCGCGAAGGGCGTCGGAGTCCGCGGACTGATCAACATCCAGTTCGCGATGGCCGGGGACATCCTGTACGTCCTGGAGGCCAACCCCCGCGCGTCGCGCACCGTCCCGTTCACCTCCAAGGCGACCGCGGTGCCGCTCGCCAAGGCCGCCGCCCGCATCTCGCTGGGCGCGACCATCGCCGAACTGCGCGCCGAGGGCCTGCTCCCGGCGACCGGTGACGGCGGCACGCTGCCGATGGACGCGCCGATCTCCGTCAAGGAGGCCGTGATGCCGTGGTCGCGCTTCCGCGACATCCACGGGCGTGGCGTCGACACCATCCTCGGCCCGGAGATGCGTTCCACCGGCGAGGTCATGGGCATCGACTCGGTCTTCGGCACGGCCTACGCCAAGTCGCAGGCCGGCGCCTACGGGCCGCTGCCCACCGGTGGCCGGGCCTTCATCTCGGTCGCCAACCGCGACAAGCGCTCGATGATCTTCCCGGCGCGGGAACTGGTCGCCCACGGCTTCGAGCTGATGGCCACCTCCGGCACCGCCGAGGTCCTCAAGCGCAACGGCATCAACGCGCGCGTGGTCCGCAAGCAGTCCGAGGGTGAGGGCCCGCAGGGCGAGAAGACCATCGTCCAGCTCATCCACGAGGGTGAGGTCGACCTCATCGTCAACACCCCGTACGGCACCGGCGGCCGCCTCGACGGCTACGACATCCGTACGGCGGCCGTGGCGCGCGGCGTGCCGTGCCTGACGACGGTCCAGGCGCTCGCCGCGGCGGTCCAGGGCATCGACGCGCTGGGGCGCGGCGATGTGGGCGTCCGCTCGCTCCAGGAGCACGCGGAGCACCTGACCGCGGCCCGCGACTAGCAAGCCCACGAGGGGGACACCGAAACGGTGTCCCCCTCTTCATGAGGCCCCCGCCGCGTCGCCGTGTCGCCGCGTGGCCAGGGCCCGACGAGGAATCGCGATGTACAAACTCTTCTTCAATCTCGTCTTCCGGCGGATGGACCCCGAGCGCGCCCACTATCTGGCCTTCCGCTGGATCAGGCTCGCCGCTCGCGTCCCGGTCCTGCGGACCTTCGTGGCCGCCGTGCTCGCGCCGCGCGCCAAGGAACTGCGCACCGAGGCGCTGGGGCTGCGGATGCACGGCCCCTTCGGTCTCGCGGCCGGTTTCGACAAGAACGCGGTCGCTGTAGATGGCATGGCGATGCTGGGGTTCGACCACGTCGAGATCGGCACCGTCACCGGCGAACCGCAGCCAGGCAACCCCAAGAAGCGGCTCTTCCGCCTCGTACCGGACCGTGCGCTGATCAACCGCATGGGCTTCAACAACGAGGGATCGGCGGCCGTCGCCGAGCGGCTGGCCACCCGTCACCCGGTCTTCAAGCCCGTCGTGGGCGTCAACATCGGCAAGACCAAGGTCGTTCCCGAGGAGGAGGCGGCCGCCGACTACGTGAAGTCCACCGAGCGGCTGGCCCGGCACGCCGACTACCTCGTGGTCAACGTGTCCTCGCCGAACACACCCGGACTGCGTAACCTCCAGGCCGTCGAGCATCTGCGGCCCCTGCTCACCGCCGTACGCGAAGCGGCCGACCGGAGCGTGCCGGAGCGCCGGGTGCCGCTGCTCGTGAAGATCGCCCCTGATCTGGCCGACGCGGACATCGACGCCGTCGCCGACCTGGCCGTCGAGCTCGGTCTGGACGGCATCATCGCCACCAACACCACCATCGCCCGCGACGGGCTCGGACTGCGGTCGGACGCCGCGCTGGTCGCGGAGACCGGCGGGCTGTCCGGAGCGCCGGTCAAGGAGCGCTCCCTGGCGGTGCTGAGGCGCCTCTACGCGCGCGTGGGGGACGATCTCACCCTCGTGGGCGTCGGGGGCATCGAGAACGCCGACGACGCCTGGCAGCGCATCCTCGCCGGTGCCACCCTCGTCCAGGGCTACAGCGCCTTCATCTACGAGGGCCCCTTCTGGATGCGCGCGATGCACCGCGGCCTCGCGGCCCGGCTGAACGACAGCCCGTACGCCACCCTCGCCGACGCGGTCGGCGCCGACGTCAGGAAGCAGGCATCAGCATGACCCTGGAACCCTTCGGCGCGCGGCTGCGCCGGGCCATGGACGAGCGTGGACCGCTGTGCGTCGGCATCGACCCGCATGCCGCGCTGCTCCAGTCCTGGGGGCTCAGCGACGACATCCAGGGCCTGGAGCGCTTCTCGCGCACGGTCGTGGAGGCGATGGCCGACCGGGTCGCCGTACTCAAGCCGCAGTCGGCGTTCTTCGAGCGGTTCGGGTCGCGGGGGATCGCCGTCCTGGAGAAGTCGGTCGAGGAGGCGCGGGACGCCGGTGCGCTGGTCGTGATGGACGCCAAGCGCGGTGACATCGGGTCCACCATGGCCGCGTACGCGGAGACCTTCCTGCGCAAGGGCGCGCCGCTGTTCTCGGACGCGCTGACGGTGTCGCCGTACCTGGGGTACGGGTCGCTGAAGCCCGCGGTGGATCTGGCGCGGGAGAGCGGCGCGGGGCTGTTCGTCCTGGCGCTCACCTCCAACCCGGAGGGCGGCGAGGTGCAGCACGCGGTGCGGGCGGACGGGCGTGACGTCGGGGCGACGATGCTGGCGCGGCTGGCGGCGGAGAACACCGGGGCGGTGCCGATGGGGTCGTTCGGCGCCGTGGTCGGGGCGACGCTCGGTGATCTGTCGACGTACGAGCTGGACATCAACGGTCCGCTGCTTGCACCCGGGATCGGGGCGCAGGGGGCCACGCCAGCGGATCTGCCGGGCGTGTTCGGGGCGGCGGTGCGCAATGTCGTGCCGAACGTCAGCCGGGGCGTGCTGCGCCATGGACCGGATCTGACCGCGCTGCGGGACGCGGCGGTGCGGTTCGCTGACGAGGTGCGGGCCGCTGTCGGGTCGTAGGCTCGCCCCTCGGCTGATGTGCACTTCTCCAAAATCTGGGGCGTTATGTCGGATATGTATAGTTCAGCGGAGGCTGACCAGGACTTTTCCGCTGTTCTCGCTGACTAGAGCGGTCATGGCCGCTAGTCTCCGACGGGAGTGCACGGGTGAGTTTCGCTCGTTGCTCACCTGGTGTGGGGCGACTAGGTTCCTCACCGGTCCGTATCCGACAGTTCGACAACCGAGGTGACGTAGGCGTGGCTCTTCCGCCCCTTACCCCTGAACAGCGCGCAGCCGCGCTCGAAAAGGCCGCCGCGGCTCGCCGGGAGCGGGCCGAGGTGAAGAATCGACTCAAGCATTCCGGCGCGTCTCTTCACGAGGTCATCAAGCAAGGCCAGGAGAACGATGTCATCGGCAAGATGAAGGTCTCCGCCCTGCTGGAGTCCCTGCCCGGCGTGGGCAAGGTCCGCGCCAAGCAGATCATGGAGCGTCTGGGGATCTCCGAGAGCCGGCGTGTGCGGGGGCTCGGTTCCAACCAGATCGCATCGCTGGAGCGTGAGTTCGGCGGCGGTGCCGCCTAGGCTCTGCCACCCGGAGGCCTCACGGTCTCCGGCACCGCCGAGAACCTGGATAATCGCTGCATGGCTGTAACACCCCGGGGGACGACCCCCGAACCCCCGGACGCACGTCCGCGGCTGACCGTGCTCTCCGGCCCCTCAGGGGTCGGCAAGAGCACGGTCGTCGCCCATATGCGCAAAGAACACCCCGAGGTCTGGCTCTCGGTCTCGGCCACCACACGCAAGCCGCGACCCGGTGAGCGTCATGGCGTCCAGTACTTCTTCGTCAGCGACGAGGAGATGGACAAGCTGATCGCGAACGGTGAGCTGCTGGAGTGGGCCGAGTTCGCGGGCAACCGCTACGGCACTCCGCGAAAGGCCGTCCTGGAGCGGCTGGAGAACGGCGAGCCGGTGCTCCTCGAGATCGATCTGCAGGGCGCGCGGCTGGTCCGCGCGTCGATGCCGGAGGCTCAGCTGGTCTTTCTCGCTCCGCCCGACTGGGAGGAGCTGGTACGTCGGCTCACCGGCCGCGGAACGGAAGCCCCTGAGGTCATCGAGCGTCGGCTCGCGGCCGCCAGGGTCGAACTCGCGGCGGAGTCCGAGTTCGACACCACCCTGGTCAACACCTCGGTCGAGGACGTGGCTCGCGAGCTGCTAGCCTTGATGAACGTTGGCTAGAATTCTGAATTCTGTTTTTCATCCCTTTTCGGAAGGTAGATCGTGTCCTCTTCCATGACCGCGCCCGAGGGCATCATCAACCCGCCGATCGATGAGCTCCTCGAGGCCACCGACTCGAAGTACAGCCTGGTGATCTACGCCGCCAAGCGCGCCCGTCAGATCAACGCGTACTACTCGCAGCTCGGCGAGGGCCTCCTTGAGTACGTCGGTCCGCTGGTGGACACCCACGTCCACGAGAAGCCGCTCTCGATCTCGCTGCGCGAGATCAACGCGGGTCTGCTGACCTCCGAGCCCATCGAGGGCCCGGCTCAGTAGCACGAACTTCATCCCAGGCCCGGCAGCGCGACTGCCGGGCCTGTGGTGTGTCATGGGGATTGCAGGTACGGGTTCCGAGTGCGGGGAGACGCAGTGGGCAAGCCGAAGGTCGTTCTGGGGGTCAGCGGCGGGATCGCCGCCTACAAGGCGTGTGAGCTGCTGCGACGGCTGACCGAGTCCGGCCACGAGGTACGGGTCGTGCCGACCGCGGCCGCGCTGAAGTTCGTCGGGGCTCCCACCTGGGCCGCGCTCTCCGGACATCCGGTCTCCGACGAGGTCTGGTCCGATGTGTACGACGTCCCGCACGTCCGGATCGGCCAGTCCGCCGACCTGGTCGTGGTCGCACCGGCCACCGCCGACCTGCTGGCCAAGGCCGCCCACGGCCTCGCCGACGACCTGCTCACCAACACCCTGCTGACCGCGCGCTGCCCGGTCCTGTTCGCCCCCGCGATGCACACCGAGATGTGGGAGCACCCGGCCACGCAGGAGAACGTCGCGACGCTGCGCCGCCGCGGCGCCCTCGTCATCGAGCCCGCCGTCGGCCGTCTCACCGGCGTGGACACCGGCAAGGGGCGGCTGCCCGACCCGGGGGAGATCTTCGAGGTCTGCCGTCGGGTAGTGGCCCGGGGGGTGGACGAGCCCGACCTCGCCGGGCGCCATGTGGTGATCAGCGCGGGCGGCACCCGGGAGCCACTCGACCCCGTCCGCTTCCTGGGCAACCGCTCCTCCGGCAAGCAGGGGTACGCCCTCGCCCGCACCGCCGCCGCGCGCGGCGCCCGCGTCACCCTGCTCGCCGCCAACGCGGAGCTGCCCGACCCGGCGGGCGTCGACGTCATACGGGTCGGGACCGCCGTTCAGCTGCGCGAGGCCGTACTGAAGGCCGCGCCGGAGGCCGACGCGCTGGTGATGGCCGCCGCCGTGGCGGACTTCCGCCCCGCCACGTATGCCGGAGGGAAGATCAAGAAGCAGGACGGACGGGAGCCCGAGCCGGTCGCCCTCGTCCGCAACCCGGACATCCTCGCCGAGATCTCCGCCGAACGGGCCAGGCCAGGACAGGTCGTCGTCGGCTTCGCCGCGGAGACCGACGACGTCCTCACGAACGGCCGCGCCAAGCTGGCCCGCAAGGGCTGTGACCTGCTCGTCGTCAATGAGGTCGGAGAACGCAAGACCTTCGGCTCCGAGGAGAACGAGGCCCTGGTGCTCGGCGCCGACGGCAGCGAGACCCCGGTGCCGTACGGCCCCAAGGAAGCGCTCGCCGACACCGTCTGGGACCTCGTCGTCGCCCGTTTCGGGTGAACGGCACTTCGCACCCTAGGATTGCGCAAAACCGTGGAATCCGGGCGAGGACCCTCTGGTGGAGATCCGGCTTCATGCCGCAGAATGCGGTGTCGCAGGTCACAGGACTCCCATCTGGCGAGACACGGGGGTCGTTGACCGGCACAGACCGATAAACTGGTCTCGGAACGGAACCGGGCGCAGCTCCCGGACGTTCCACCAATGATCAGCCAGCAGCCGCTGCAACCCCAGGGAGCGTTGTGTCCCGTCGTCTCTTCACCTCGGAGTCTGTGACCGAGGGTCACCCCGACAAGATCGCTGACCAGATCAGCGACACCATCCTCGACGCCCTGCTGCGGGAAGACCCGACCTCCCGCGTCGCCGTCGAGACGCTGATCACCACCGGCCAGGTACATGTGGCGGGTGAGGTCACGACCAAGGCGTACGCCGACATCGCGACGCTGGTCCGCGACAAGATCCTCGAGATCGGCTACGACTCCTCCAAGAAGGGCTTCGACGGCGCCTCCTGTGGCGTCTCGGTGTCCATCGGCGCGCAGTCCCCGGACATCGCGCAGGGCGTCGACACCGCGTACGAGAAGCGGGTCGAGGGTGACGAGGACGAGCTCGACAAGCAGGGCGCGGGCGACCAGGGCCTGATGTTCGGCTACGCGTCGGACGAGACGCCCGAGCTGATGCCGCTGCCGATCCACCTCGCCCACCGGCTCTCCAAGCGCCTCTCCGAGGTCCGCAAGAACGGCACCATCCCGTACCTGCGCCCGGACGGCAAGACCCAGGTCACCATCGAGTACGACGGCGACAAGGCGGTCCGCCTGGACACGGTCGTGGTCTCTTCGCAGCACGCGTCGGACATCGACCTGGACTCGCTGCTGGCTCCGGACATCCGGGAGTTCGTGGTCGAGCCCGAGCTGAAGGCGCTCCTTGAGGACGGCATCAAGCTGGAGACCGAGGGGTACCGCCTGCTGGTCAACCCCACCGGCCGGTTCGAGATCGGCGGTCCGATGGGTGACGCGGGCCTGACCGGTCGCAAGATCATCATCGACACGTACGGTGGCATGGCCCGGCACGGCGGCGGCGCCTTCTCGGGCAAGGACCCGTCCAAGGTCGACCGCAGCGCCGCGTACGCGACGCGCTGGGTCGCCAAGAACGTCGTCGCGGCGGGTCTGGCCTCCCGCTGCGAGGTCCAGATCGCGTACGCGATCGGCAAGGCCGAGCCGGTCGGTCTGTTCGTCGAAACCTTCGGTACGGAGACCGTCGACACCGACAAGATCGAAGCCGCCATCTCGACGGTCTTCGACCTCCGCCCGGCCGCCATCATCCGGGACCTGGACCTGCTCCGGCCGATCTACGCCCAGACCGCCGCGTACGGCCACTTCGGCCGCGCGCTGGAGGACTTCACCTGGGAGCGCACCGACCGCGTGGACGCCCTGCGCGCGGCGGCGGGGCTGTAGCGGCTCCCCGCGCCCGTAACGGGTAACGGCTGACGAGGCGCGGCTCTCCCTCAGAGGAGGGCCGCGCCTTCGCTGTGCCGTGCGGCTGTGCGGTCCGGTGGTCGTGCGGACGTACGGGAGGGCGTCCGGTGTCAGTGGGGTCTGGTAGGTATGGGGCTGTGAGCAGCGGGAACGGGCAGGCGGACGAGGTGGGGGGTGAGGCCCCTCGCCCGGAGCAGCTTGCGCTCATTCGGGAGACGGTGCGGCAGGCCCAGGTGCCGCGGGCCAAGCCGCGGACCTGGCGGGGGGCCGCACTGGCGAAGGAGTTGCCGGTCGCGCGGGTGCTCGTGGACAAGGGGGTGCTGCATCTGGACCGGTACTTCGACTACGCGGTGCCCGAGGAGCTCGACGCGGACGCGCAGCCCGGCGTGCGGGTGCGGGTGCGGTTCGGGGCGGGTAAGCACCGGGTGCATGGCGGGCGGCGCGAGGGCGGGGGACTGATCGGGGGATTTCTGGTCGAGCGGCGGGCGGAGTCCGACTACGCGGGGCCGTTGGCGGCGCTCGCGCAGGTCGTGTCGCCCGAGCCGGTGCTGAGCGCGGAGCTGCTGGGTCTGGCCCGGGCGGTCGCCGACCGCTACGCGGGGAGTCTCGCGGATGTGCTGCAACTGGCCGTGCCGCCCAGGAACGCCCGGGCCGAGCGCAAGGAGTCGCCCGAGCCGCTCGCGGCGCCTGAGGTCCCTGAGCCGGGGACCTGGGAGCGGTACCCGCAGGGGGCGGCGTTCCTGCGGGCGCTGGCTCAGGGCGAGGCGCCGAGGGCGGTGTGGAACGCGTTGCCGGGGCCGCACTGGGCCGATGAGCTGGCGCGTGCCGTGGCGGCGACGCTCGCCTCGGGGCGGGGCGCGCTCGTGGTCGTACCGGACGGGCGGGCCGCGGGGCGGGTGGATGCCGCGCTGACGGCGCTGCTCGGCGCGGGCAGGCACGCGGTGCTCACCGCGGACGCCGGGCCGGAGAAGCGGTACCGGGAGTGGCTCGCCGTGCGGCGTGGGTCGGTGCGGGCCGTGGTGGGGACACGGGCCGCGATGTTCGCGCCGGTACGGGATCTGGGTCTGGTCGCCGTCTGGGAGGACGGGGACGGCAGCCACAGTGAGCCGCACGCCCCGCAGCCGCATACGCGCGAGGTGCTGGAGCTGCGCGCCGCGCAGGAGAAGTGCGGCTTTCTGGTGGGGAGCTGGAGCTGCACGGTGGAGGCGGCCCAGCTCGTGGAGAGTGGCTGGGCGCGGCCGTTGACCGCCGGACGCGAGCAGGTTCGCGGGGCCGCGCCGCTGGTGCGGACCGTGGGCGACGAGGACCTGGCACGGGACGAGGCGGCGCGGGCCGCGCGGCTGCCCACGCTGGCCTGGCGGGTGGTACGGGAGGCGCTGGCGCACGGGCCGGTACTGGTGCAGGTGCCGCGGCGGGGGTACGTGCCCCGGCTGGCCTGTGAGCGGTGCCGGGCGGCCGCCCGCTGTCGGCAGTGCGCGGGGCCGCTGGAGGCGCGGGACGCGGGCGCGCTGCACTGCGGGTGGTGCGGGCGCGGTGAGCCCGAGTGGCACTGTGCCGAGTGCGGGGGTTTCCGGTTGCGGGCCCAGGTCGTGGGGGCGCGGCGTACGGCGGAGGAGCTGGGGCGGGCCTTCCCCGCGGTGCCGGTGCGTACGTCGGGGCGTGAGCAGGTGCTGGACACGGTGCCGTCGGCGCCCGCGCTCGTGGTGTCGACGCCCGGTGCCGAGCCGGTCGCCGACGGCGGCGGTTACGCGGCGGCGCTGCTGCTCGATGGCTGGGCGATGTTGGGGCGGCCTGATCTGCGCGCGGGCGAGGAGGCGCTGCGCCGCTGGATCGGGGCGGCGGGACTGGTGCGTCCGCAGGGTGCGGGCGGCACTGTGGTCATGGTCGCCGAGCCGACGCTGCGGCCGGTGCAGGCGCTGGTGCGGTGGGACCCGGTGGGGCACGCGGTGCGGGAGCTGGCGGATCGCGCGGAGCTGGGGTTTCCGCCGGTGTCCCGGATGGCGGCGGTCGCTGGGCGCCCCGAGGCCATCGCGGAGTTTCTCGACGCGGTCGAACTGCCCGGCGACGCCGAGGTGCTGGGCCCCGTACCGCTGCCTGTCACGGACCCGGGCCGGCCACGGCGCTCGGGTGGACCGCCGCCGGGTGAACAGTGGGAGCGGGCGCTCGTACGGGTGCCGCCGGGGAGCGGCTCGGCGCTGGCCGCCGCGCTCAAGGCGGCGCAGGCCGCACGCATGGCGCGGGGGGAGGGCGAGCCGGTACGGATCCGGATCGACCCGCTGGACATCGGCTGACGAGTCTGGCGGGCCTGGCGGGCTCGCCGGGTAACGACCTCGGTACGGGACACCCGGGCGGTGCCCCGTACCAGGGCCAGCACAGCGTGGTGGGGCAGCGGTATCGGCGAACACCGCCTCGGCGAACGCTGCCTCGGTCTCGGTCTCAGCCGTTGCGCGGGCCGGGGAAGGCTCCCGGGCGGGCCTCGTCGCGGAGGCCGGAGCTGCCTGCCGTCGGCTGGGTCGGCATGGAGCGCGCGGCGGGAACGGTCGGCAGGGGCGCGCCGGAACCGCTGGAGCCGCCGGAGCCGACGGTCCCGACGGTCCCGACGGAGACCGGGCGGGAGCTCGCCGAATCGGTGGAGCGCTCCGCCTCGGCGGCCGCCTGCGTCGTCGCCCGCCGGGCGCCGTACCTGCGGTGCACCGCTTGCTTGGTGACGCCGAGCGCCGAGCCCACCGCGTCCCAGGAGAAGCCGAGCGAGCGGTCGAAGTCCACGGCGGCCGTGACGAGTGTCTCGACGCTGTCGCGGAGCTCCTGGGCAAGGCGGACGGTCGGTGCGGGAGCGCGTCCGTACACGACGAAGCCCGTGGAGGGCCCGGAGCGGCGCGGGCGGTAGACGTTGCCCAACTGGGCGGTGAGGGTGCGCAATGCGTCCACCTGCCGGCGGACCCGCTCGATGTCCCGCACCAGCAGATGCAGGCTGGCCCGTGCCTGGGCGTCGTGGGTTGCGTGGTCGGCCATGAACAAGCCTCTCGAACCGGCGGTTAAAAGGATCGGGCCGCATGCGCGGCCCGTTGTGGTCAACTCTTTCTTGACCAACGCGCCCTCGGCGATGTGGTCACGGTACGGGGGCGTATGCGCATATGCGCAGGGCGCACGGTGTCTCGCACGCCCTGTGGGCGGCGGCCTCACAGGCGGGCCAATAGACTGGTGTGCTGCTCGTCCTGACCCCGCCCGAGAGCTCGTCCTGACCCCCGCCCGAGAGGCAGTCGCCCACCTATGAAGTTGGTCTTCGCAGGCACCCCCGAGGTCGCCGTTCCCGCCCTGGACGCCCTGATCGCCTCCGAGCGCCACGAGGTGGCCGCCGTCGTCACCCGGCCCGACGCCCCCGCAGGGCGCGGTCGCAGGCTGGTGGCCAGCCCGGTCGCCCAGCGGGCCGAGGAGGCGGGTATCGAGGTGCTCAAGCCCCGGCGGCCACGGGACGAGGACTTCCTGGCCCGGTTGCGCGAGATCGGCCCCGACTGCTGCCCGGTCGTCGCCTATGGTGCGCTGCTGCCCCGGGTGGCGCTGGATGTGCCCCCGCGCGGCTGGGTCAATCTGCACTTCTCGCTGCTGCCCGCCTGGCGTGGCGCCGCCCCCGTACAGCACGCGATCATGGCGGGTGACGAGATCACCGGCGCGTCGACGTTCCTGATCGAAGAGGGCCTTGACGCGGGTGCGGTGTACGGGACGGTCACCGAGCGGGTCCGCCCCACGGACACCAGTGGTGACCTGCTGACGCGGCTCGCCTTCGCGGGCGCGGGCCTGCTCGCGGCGACCATGGACGGGCTGGAGGACGGCTCGCTCAAGGCCGTGCCGCAGCCGCGGGAGGGCATCTCGCTCGCGCCGAAGATCACCGTCGAGGACGCCCGGGTGGACTGGGCCGCTCCGGCGCTGCGCGTCGACCGCGTGGTACGCGGCTGCACCCCCGCGCCGGGAGCGTGGACGGTCTTCCGTGGGGAGCGGCTGAAGCTCATCTCCGTACAACTGGTCCCGGATCACCAGGATCTGGCCCCCGGCGAACTGTCCGTCGCCAAGAACAACGTGTACGTCGGTACCGGCTCACACGCCGTGGAGCCGCTCTGGGTGCAGCCGCAGGGCAAGAAGCCGATGCGGGCGGCGGACTGGGCCCGCGGGGTCCGCATCGCCCCGGGTGAGACGCTGGGCGCCTGAGACGAGGGGCCGGGCGTTGCTCGGCGGGCCTGGTCGGCGGGTCGCCGTAGGCTTAGTACGTATCTCTATCCAGATCCGGAGCACCTTTTCGTGAACGACCAGCCTCGTCGCCGTCCGCGCAAGCCCTACCGCCGCCCGCAGAAGGACCCTGTGCGGATGCTCGCGTTCGAGGCGCTGCGGGCGGTGGACGAGCGGGACGCGTACGCGAACCTCGTCCTGCCGCCGCTGCTCAAGAAGGCACGCGACAAGGGCGATTTCGACGGGCGGGACGCGGCGCTGGCCACCGAGCTGGTGTACGGCACCCTGCGCCGCCAGGGCACCTACGACGCGATCATCTCGGCCTGTGTCGACCGGCCGCTGCGCGAGGTCGACCCGCCGGTTCTGGACGTGCTCAGCCTCGGTGCGCATCAATTGCTCGGGACCCGGATTCCCAGCCACGCGGCCGTGTCCGCCAGCGTCGAACTGGCCCGGGTGGTGCTCGGCGACGGGCGGGCCAAGTTCGTCAACGCCGTCCTGCGGAAGATCGCGGCGGACGATCTGGACGGCTGGCTGGCCAAGGTCGCGCCGCCGTACGACCAGGACCCCGAGGACCATCTCGCGGTGGTGCACTCGCACCCGCGCTGGATCGTGTCCGCGCTCTGGGACGCGCTGGGCGGCGGACGCGCGGGCATCGAGGACCTGCTGGAGGCCGACAACGAACGCCCCGAGGTGACCCTGGTCGCCCGGCCGGGGCGCAGCACCGCGGACGAGCTCCTGGACACGCTCGGCGAGGAGAGCGGCCTGCCCGGGCGTTGGTCGCCGCACGCCGTACGGCTCACCGAGGGAGGCGAGCCGGGGGCGCTGGACGCCGTGCGCGAGGGGCGCGCCGGAGTGCAGGACGAGGGCAGCCAGCTGGTCGCGCTCGCGCTCGCCCAGGCGCCGCTGGACGGGCCGGACAAGCGGTGGCTGGACGGCTGCGCGGGCCCCGGCGGCAAGGCCGCGATGCTGGCCGCGCTCGCCGCCCAGCGTGGCGCGCTGCTGCTCGCCTCGGAGAAGCAGCCGCACCGCGCCCGGCTGGTGGCGGGCACCCTGGAGGGCAACCCGGGCCCGTACCAGGTGATCGCCGCCGACGGCACCCGACCGCCCTGGCGGCCCGGCAGCTTCGACCGGGTACTGATGGACGTTCCCTGCACCGGACTTGGCGCCCTGCGCCGCCGCCCCGAGGCCCGCTGGCGGCGCCGCCCCGAGGACCTGGACGGCTTCGCCCCGCTCCAGCGGGCCCTCCTCGAGGAGGCGCTGGCGGCCGTCCGCGTCGGCGGTGTCGTCGGCTACGCCACCTGCTCCCCGCACCTCGCCGAGACCCGCGCCGTCGTCGACGACGTACTGACGAAGCAGGGCGGCGCCGAACTGATCGACGCCCGCCCCCTGATGCCCGGCGTCCCGGCACTCGGCGAGGGCCCGGACGTCCAGCTGTGGCCGCATCTGCACGGCACGGACGCGATGTACCTGGCGGTGTTGCGGCGCACTGCCTAACTGCATAACTGCCTAACTGCCTACGCGCCAGAACGGCATGGAAGGTGAGGTTCCGGGTGGGCCCGGGGCCGACCACCAGGACCGAGGGTGGGAAAGCTCCGCGGGCATGGCAGTCTGGGGGCATGGCCGTTCAGATCAATCCCAGTATCCTGTCCGCTGACTTCGCACGGCTCGCCGACGAAGCGAAGGCCGTCGAAGGCGCCGACTGGCTCCATGTCGACGTGATGGACAACCACTTCGTCCCGAACCTCACGCTCGGCGTGCCGATCGTGGAGTCCCTGAGCCGGGCCACGGACACTCCGCTGGACTGCCACCTGATGATCGAGGACGTCGACCGCTGGGCGCCGCAGTACGTGGAAGCGGGGGCCGGATCCGTCACCTTCCACGCCGAGGCCGCGGCCGCGCCCGTACGGCTGGCCCGCGAGATCCGCGCCAAGGGAGCCAGGGCGTCGATGGCACTGAAGCCCGCGACGCCCATCGAGCCGTACGAGGACCTGCTCCCCGAGCTCGACATGCTGCTGATCATGACCGTGGAGCCGGGTTTCGGCGGCCAGGCCTTCCTGGACATCATGCTGCCGAAGATCCGGCGGACCCGCGAGCTGATCTCCAAGCACGGCCTGGACCTGTGGCTCCAGGTGGACGGCGGGGTCGCGGAGGCCACCATCGAGCGTTGCGCCGAGGCGGGCGCCGATGTCTTCGTGGCGGGCTCCGCGGTCTTCGGCAAGGACGACCCGGCCGCGGCGGTACGCGCCCTGCGGGCGAAGGCCGAGGGCGCTGCCGCGTCGCATGAACAGGCCGTGAGCGCGGCGGCGGCCTGGGCATGTGACCACTGAGTCACCGGCCACGCGTCCGCTGAGCCACGGCCAGGTGAACGCAGTACCGCACGACTGATCAAGACCGCCGGATCTGCGAGGATGAACGGTGAGTCGCTCAGTGAACTTGTGAACAGTGAGGAGATTGCCGTGTCCGGCATGTCGGCGGGTCGGCCAGCCCTGCGGATGGGACCCGCTGAGCTGGTGCAGGCGGCGGCCATGGCCCGCCGCTTCTACCTCGAGGGCAAGTCCAAGATCCAGATCGCCGAGGAGTTCGGCGTCAGCCGTTTCAAGGTCGCGCGGGTCCTGGAGACGGCGCTCGAACGCGACCTCGTACGGATCGAGATCCGGGTGCCAGCGGAACTCGACGCGGAGCGTTCCGACCGGCTGCGGGCCCGCTACGGCCTGCGGCACGCGGTCGTCGTCGAGTCACCGGCGGAGTCGGCCGAGGAGTCGCCCGATCCGGAGAACCTGGGCGAGGTGGCCGCTGACCTGCTCGGCGAGCTCGTCAACGAGGGCGATGTGCTGGGTCTGGCCTGGGGCCGGTCCACCATCCATATGGCCGCGGCCCTGGACCGGCTGCCGCCCTGCACGGTCGTCCAGCTGACGGGTGTGTACGACGCGGGGACCGCCGAGCGCGGCTCGGTGGAGGCGGTACGGCGTGCCGCACAGGTGTCCGGCGGCGAGGCGCACCCCATCTACGCGCCGATGCTGCTGCCGGACCCGGCGACCGCCGCCGCGCTGCGGAACCAGACCGGGATCGCCCGCGCCTTCGAGTACTTCGACAAGGTCACCGTCGCCGCGGTCTCCATCGGCTCCTGGGAGCCCGGCATCTCCACGGTGCACGACATGCTGACCGACGACGAGCGCGCCCACTACGCCTCGCTCGGAGTCGCCGCCGAGATGTCCGCGCACCTCTTCGACGGGCAGGGCCGCCGGGTCGGACGTGACCTGGGGGAGCGGTGCATCACGGTCGAGGCCGACCGGCTGCGGCGTATCCCCGAGGTGGTGGCGATCGCCGGGGGCCAGCGCAAGGCGGGCGCGATCGACGCGGTGCTCCGCTCCGGCCTGGTCACCAGCCTGGTCACGGACACCGCGGCGGCGGACCTGCTCCTGGAGACGGGCCCGGCACCGCGCCCGGCACTGGACCGCGCGGACCCGGACAGCGAGGGGCCGCAGGGCCGGTAGTAGCCAGTGTCGGCGGCGGGGGTTGAGAGCCCGTCAGCGGCCCCCGCTTGAACGACGACGCCTGGCCCGCGCGCTACCCCTCGTGCAGCGCGTGCACCGCGGCGACCGTGTCCGCGTCCGCCGCCCGCTTGTCCTCGCGGTACCGCACCACCCGCGCGAACCGCAGCGTCACCCCCTCCGGATACCGCGAAGAGCGCTGCACGCCGTCGAAAGCCACCTCCACCACCAACTCGGGCCGTACCCGCACCACCCACCCGTCGTCGCTCACCGCCAACTGCCCGAGCCGCTCGGTCTGCCACGCCAGCAACGCGTCGGTGAGGCCCTTGAAGGTTTTGCCCAGCATCGCGAAGGAGCCGTCCGGGCGGCGCGCGCCCAGATGCAGGTTGGACAGCTTCCCGGTGCGCCGTCCGTGCCCCCACTCCGCCGCGAGCACCACCAGGTCCAGGGTGTGCACGGGCTTCACCTTCAGCCAGGACGCCCCGCGCCGCCCCGCGCTGTACGCGGAGTCCAGCGCCTTGAGTACGACGCCCTCGTGCCCGCGCTCCAGGGCCTCGGCCGCGAACTCCCGCGCGGCCTCCCGCAGTCGTACGTCCCCGGGGTCGTCGATCGCCAGCCGCCGCACCCGGCGCGGCTCCGGCGCCACCCGGGCCAGCTCCGCGTGCCGCTCCCGGGCGGGCAGGTCGAGCAGGTCACGGCCGTCCACGGCCAGCAGGTCGAAGAAGACCGGGGACAGCGGCAGCGAGGCCTGAGCGCCCTCGACGTCGAGGCGCGAGCCGACCCGGCCCGCGATGTCCTGGAACGGCCGCGGCCGCCCCTGCCCGTCCAGCGCGATCACCTCACCGTCCAGCACCGCCCGGTCGGCCGCCAACTCTCGGGCCGCGGCGACGACTTCAGGCAGCCGTACGGTGATCTCGTCCAGCGTCCGGGTGAAGACCCGCACCGCGTCACCCGCCCGGTGCACCTGCACCCGGATGCCGTCGAGCTTCTCCTCGACCGCACACGGACCAAGGCGCTCCACCGCCTCGTCCACGTCCTTCGCGGTCTTCGCGAGCATCGGCAGCACCGGGCGCCCCACATCCAGCCGGAAGTCGTCCAGCGCCGCCACCCCGTCGGCGGCCAGCGCCGCCGCCACCACGTCGAGCCGCCCCGCGAGCATCACCGCCCGCCGTACCGCCACCGGGTCAGCGCCGACGGCCACCGCCAGTGCCTCGGCCGCCAGCGCGTCCAGCGCGCCCTGCCGCAGCTCACCGCCGATCAGCCCGTACAGCAGGCGCTGCTCGTCCTCGGTCGCGGCGGACAACAGTGCGTGCAGCAGCCGTCTGCGCTCGGCCTGCGCGCCCTGGCCGGACACAGCCGCGATCTGGTCGAACGCCGCGTTCACCTCCTGGACGGTGAGCCGGGCCTCATCGGCTGGCGGCTGCCGCTCCTTGAAGGACGTCCAGCCCACGCCGATCTTCCGCTGTGGCATCCGTCCCGCGAGATACGAGACGACCAGGGGCGCGTCAGCCGGTGACATCCCGCGGAACAGCTCGGCGAGGAGAGCGGTCTTCTTCGACCGTGAACGGGTCGCGGCGATCTCCCGCGAGGTTCTGGCCACATCGGAGAGCAGCATGAACACATCGTGGCCCAGCAGCCGCCTACCCGCAGTGGTTCGGCGCCTGTGGGAGCATCGGCCGCATGCTGCACGGGCCCCGTCAGGCACCACCCCACCGCCGCCCTACCGGTCTGCTACTCGCCCTGCTGTCCGCCGTCGCGCTGCTGCTCGGCGGCTGCGCCACGACCAGCGACACCAGCGCGCCGGGCGGGACGCCTACCCCCGGCGGAGCGTCGGCCCCCGCGACACCGGGCTGGGCGCGGGGCATGGCGACGGTTCTGGTGAGCGAGCTGCCACCCGAGGCACGCGAGACGCTGCGCCTGATCGACTCCGGTGGCCCCTTCCCGTACGCGCAGGACGGCACGACCTTCGGCAACTTCGAGCGGCTGCTGCCCCGTCAGCAGCGCGGCTACTACCGGGAGTACACGGTCCGCACCCCGGGCGAGCGCACGCGTGGGGCCCGGCGTCTGGTCACCGGTGACGGCGGCGAGACCTACTACACGCCGGACCACTACAACTCGTTCAAGGCGGTTCTGCGATGACCGACGCCCTCGCCCTGGCCCCCGTCCTGGCAGCCGCCCGCGCCACGGGCTGGCACACCGCCGTACTCGACCTCGAGGGTGCCGTGGACAAGGCCACCTTCATGGACCGCTGCGCCCGCCACCTGGACCTGCCCGCATGGTTCGGACGCAACTGGGACGCGCTCGCGGACTGCCTCACCGACCTGTCGTGGGCTCCGGCCACCGGAGGGCGGCTCCTGGTGGTGTCGGGCTGGCACGCGTACGCCCGTGCGCAGCCACGCGAGTGGGGCATCGCCCAGGAGGTTCTGGCCGACGCGGCGGACCACTGGCGGGCGAGCGACACCCAGCTCGTCGTGCTGCTGACGCTGGAGGCGGGTAGCATCCGGGGGTAAGGCAGGTTCCACTGCCTGACACCAAAGCGCCAAAGCCCCCGGACCTCTTCCGTGCCTCTTCGGAGGAGTAGACGAACACGGGGGTGTTTTGCTGTGTCTTCGTGGAAGCGACCTGCGCTATTTCGTATGGAAAACTGGGTCTTATGCGTTTTCTTGAGCCAGGTACCGGGCGCCCCGTGGATTCTTCTCCGGTCCCCTATGACCTGACGTACGACGATGTCTTCATGGTGCCGAGCCGCTCCGCCGTCGGCTCCCGGCAGGGCGTGGACCTCTCCTCGCCGGACGGTACGGGCACCACGATTCCGCTGGTCGTGGCGAACATGACCGCGATCGCCGGTCGCCGTATGGCCGAGACCGTCGCCCGTAGGGGCGGGCTTGTGGTGATCCCCCAGGACATTCCGATCGAGGTCGTCACCGAGGTCATCACCTGGGTCAAGAGCCGTCACCTCGTGCTGGACACCCCGATCATCCTGGCCCCGACGCAGACGGTCGCCGACGCGCTGTCGCTGCTGCACAAGCGGGCGCACGGCGCCGGTGTCGTCATCGACGGCGACCACAAGCCGATCGGTGTCGTCACCGAGTCGGACCTGTCCGGAGTGGACCGGTTCACCCAGCTGTCCGAGGTCATGTCGCGGGAGCTGCTGCTCATCGACGCCGACATCGACCCCCGTGAGGCGTTCACCCAGCTGGACGCGGGCCACCGCAAGGTCGCTCCCGCCGTCGACAAGGACGGCCGTCTCGTCGGCATCCTGACCCGCAAGGGCGCCCTGCGCGCGACGCTGTACTCGCCCGCCGTCGACGCGAACGGCAAGCTGCGCGTCGCCGCCGCCGTCGGGATCAACGGCGACGTGGCGGGCAAGGCCAAGCAGCTGCTCGACGCCGGTGTGGACACGCTGGTGGTGGACACGGCACACGGCCACCAGGAGTCGATGATCTCCGCCGTCAAGGCCGTACGGGCGCTGGACCCGCAGGTTCCGATCGTCGCGGGCAACATCGTCGCCGCTGAGGGCGTACGGGATCTGATCGAGGCGGGCGCCGACATCATCAAGGTCGGTGTGGGCCCCGGCGCCATGTGCACCACTCGCATGATGACCGGCGTGGGCCGTCCGCAGTTCTCGGCCGTGCTGGAGTGCGCGGCGGAGGCCAAGAAGTACGGCAAGCACGTCTGGGCCGACGGTGGCGTCCGGCACCCGCGTGACGTCGCCATGGCACTGGCCGCCGGTGCGTCCAACGTCATGATCGGTTCGTGGTTCTCGGGCACCTTCGAGTCCCCGGGCGACCTCCAGCAGTCCGCCGACGGGCGCCTCTACAAGGAGTCCTTCGGCATGGCGTCGGCGCGTGCCGTGCGCAACCGCACCTCCGACGAGTCGGCCTACGACCGCGCGCGCAAGGCGCTGTTCGAGGAGGGCATCTCCACCTCGCGGATGTTCCTGGACCCGGCCCGCCCGGGCGTCGAGGACCTGATCGACTCGATCATCGCGGGCGTGCGTTCCTCCTGCACCTACGCCGGTGCCGGTTCGCTGGAGGAGTTCGCCGAGCGCGCCGTCGTGGGTGTGCAGAGCGCCGCCGGTTACGCGGAGGGCAAGCCGCTGCACGCCAGCTGGAGCTAGTACCGGCTGCCCCCTTACGTTCTCTCGGCCACACGTTCCCTCGGCCACGGCCCCGATCGTCTCCGGACGGTCGGGGCCGCGGTCCGTTTTGAGCGAGTCATAACGGCAGTGCGCAACAAAAGCCCATCCGGGGCACTTGCGCGCAATGATCACACGTTGACGCGCAAGGTTGATGCATTACGTACGGGAACCCCCAGCTCATAGGCTCAACCGCTGTACGTGGAGTGGCGTTGACCGCCTGCTCGGCGGTCCTTCCTGGTGCGAGGCGCTTCCCCCTGCGCTGCCACGGGCCCCGTCGCGGTCAACCGCGCTCGACCCGCAGCACGACAAGGAGCGTCCCCAGTGTTGGACCAAAGCTCGGCACCCCCCACGACCGTAAGATCCTCCGGGCTCGGAACGCGGCTGATGCGCCGCAAGCCCGTCGAGGTGCTGGTCGCCGAGGGCGGTCAGGGCGAGGGCGGCACGCTGCGGCGTTCGCTCACCATGTGGCAGCTGACCATGATCAGCATCGGTGCCACCCTCGGCACCGGCATTTTCGTCGTCCTCGGCGAGGCGACTCCGCTGGCCGGTCCCGCGGTGGCGATCTCCTTCGTCATCGCCGGTCTGACCGCCCTGTTCTCGGCGCTCTCCTACGCGGAGCTGGCCGGGTCCGTACCGGTCTCCGGCTCCTCGTACTCCTACTCGTACGCCACCATGGGCGAGCTCATCGCCTGGATATGCGGCTGGTGCCTGATCCTCGAGTACGGCGTGTCGGTCGCGGCCGTCGCGGTCGGCTGGGGCGAGTACCTGAACGAGCTGCTGCACGGCACCCTCGGCATCACCATCCCCGAGACGGTGTCCGCGCCACTCGGTGAGGGCGGGTACATCAACCTGCCCGCCCTGATCGTCATCCTGATGGCCATGGTGTTCCTGATGGGCGGCGCCAAGGAAAGCGCCCGGGTCAACACGATCATGGTCGTCATCAAGATCGCCACGCTGGTGCTCTTCTGCGTCATCGGCTTCATGGGCATCAAGGCGGGCAACTACACCCCGCTGGCCCCGCTCGGCATCACCGGGATCAGCGCCGGCGCGGCCGTCCTGTTCTTCTCGTACATCGGCTTCGACGCCGCCTCCACCGCCGGTGAGGAAGCCAAGAACCCCAAGCGTGACCTGCCGCGCGCGATCATGCTGTCCCTGGTGATCGTCACGGTCCTGTACTGCATGGTGGCCCTGGTCGCCGTCGGCGCCATGCCGTGGGAGACCTTCGAGGGCACCGAGGCCGCACTCGCCCAGATCATGAAGGACGTCACCGGGCACAGCTTCTGGGGCGTGGTCCTCGCCGCTGGCGCCGTCATCGCCATCGCCAGCGTCGTCTTCGCCGTCCTGTACGGCCAGACCCGCATCCTCTTCGCGATGTCGCGCGACGGCCTGGTGCCCCGGGTCTTCGCCAAGGTCGACCCGCGCACCGGCACCCCCAGGGCCAACGTGGTGATCGTCTCGATGTTCTGCGGTGTGCTCGCCGCGACCATCCCGCTGGGTGAGCTGGCGAATGCCACCAGCATCGGCACCCTCTTCGCGTTCGCACTGGTGAACGTCGCGGTCGTCATCCTGCGCAAGCAGCGGCCCGACATGCCGAGGACCTTCAAGGTCGCGCTGTTCCCGCTGACGCCCATCCTGGGCTTCGGCTTCTGCGCCTGGATGATGTTCAGCCTGCCGGTCATCACCTGGATCTGGTTCGCTGGCTGGATGATCGTGGGGCTCGTGTTCTACTTCGGATACGGCATGCAGCGCTCCCGACTCGAGGGCGCGCCGTCACCACTGGCCACCGCAGAGAAGTGATCCACCCGCAGTGCGACTGAATGACCTCGACGAACGCATCGTCCACGCCCTCGCCGAAGACGCCCGCCGCTCCTACGCGGACATCGGCGCCGAAGTGGGCCTCTCCGCCCCTGCCGTCAAACGGCGGGTCGACCGGCTGCGCGCCGAAGGCGCCATCACGGGCTTCACGGTCCGGGTCGACCCGGCGGCGCTCGGCTGGGAGACCGAGGGGTTCGTCGAGATCTACTGTCGGCACAACACCGCTCCAGACGACATCCGCCGTGGTCTGGAGCGGTATCCGGAGGTGGTGTCCGCGTCCACCGTCACCGGGGACGCGGACGCCGTCGTCCAGGTCTTCGCCTCCGACATGCGCCACTTCGAGCGGGTGCTTGAGCGCATCGCGGGTGAGCCCTTCGTGGAGCGCACCAAGTCGGTGCTGGTGCTGTCGCCGCTGCTGAGGCGGTTCACGTCGGGGTCGGTGGCGTAGGACCGTACGGGCAGGGGAGGTGGGCTTCCCTACGGGTACGGGCGGCGGGGCTTCCGTACACGGCCCGCGCTGGCGCGCAACGAATCGCCGCATCACGGCGAAAACACGCAACAGATCGCTCAGATCCGCGCAACGGTAGCGCCTTGTCCGGGCAGAACCTTGGCCCGTACCGTCAAAGGCGTCCCCCAGCACCCTTCCGTACCGCCCGAGGAAGCCCATGCCGCCGCTGCGCACCGCCCTGCTCCAGAGCTCCGGACGACCCGGTGACGTGGCGAAGAACCTCGAACTGCTGGACACGGAGGCGGGCCGGGCGGCCGCCACCGGCGCCGGACTGCTGGTCTGCCCCGAGCTGTACCTGACCGGCTACGCGATCGGCGACGATGTGCACCGGCTCGCCGAGGCGGTGGACGGCCCGTCCGCCCGTACGGTGGCCGAGATCGCCCGCCGCCACGGCATCGCCGTCGCCTACGGCTACCCGGAGCGCGCGGGGGACATGGTCTTCAACGCGGCGCGGCTCGTCGGCCCTGACGGCGCTCTCCTGCTGAACTACCGCAAGACCCACCTGTTCGGCGCCTTCGAGGCGGAGCAGTTCACCGCGGGGGACCAGCCGGTCGTCCAGGCCGAGCTCGGCGGTCTGACCGTCGGCGTCGTGATCTGCTACGACGTGGAGTTCCCGGAGAACGTACGGGCGCACGCCCTGGCGGGCACCGATCTGCTGCTGGTCCCCACCGCGCTGATGCACCCCTTCCAGATCGTCGCCGAGTCCGTGCTGCCGGTCCGGGCCTTCGAGAACCAGATGTACCTCGCCTACGCCAACCGGACAGGACCCGAGGGCGCGTTCGAGTTCGCCGGTCTTTCCACCCTGGTCGGACCCGACGGCGTCGCCCGCGCGCGTGCGGGCCGGGCCGAGGAACTGGTGTCCGGTGAGGTGGACCCGGAGTTCCTCGCGGCGTCGCGGGCGACCAATCCGTATCTACGGGACCGCCGCCCCGGCCTCTACACCTCCCTCGTCTGAACAACCTCCCCTGCTTCCACCCGCTTCCCCCTTCACCACCGCGCAAGGAGTCCGTACCCCATGACGTCCACGGTGCCCACCGCCGTCCAGCACACCGACGCGCAGCCGCCGATCACCATGTTCGGTCCGGACTTCCCGTACGCGTACGACGACTTCCTCGCCCACCCGGCCGGGCTCGGCCAGATACCCGCCGGTGAGCACGGCGCCGAGGTCGCCGTCATCGGCGGCGGGCTCTCCGGCATCGTGGCCGCGTACGAGCTGATGAAGATGGGCCTCAAGCCCGTGGTGTACGAGGCCGACCAGATCGGCGGACGGCTCCGGACGGTGGGCTTCCCCGGCTGTGACGGCGACCTGACCGCCGAGATGGGCGCGATGCGCTTCCCGCCGTCGTCGACCGCCCTCCAGCACTACATCGACCTGGTGGGTCTGGAGACCCGGCCGTTCCCCAACCCGCTGGCCCCCGAGACCCCCTCCACGGTCGTCGACCTCAAGGGCGAGGCGCACTACGCCGAGACCGTCGACGACCTGCCGCAGGTCTACCGCGACGTGATGCACGCGTGGAACGCCTGCCTGGAGGAGGGCGCCGACTTCTCCGACATGAACCGTGCCCTGCGCGAGCGTGACGTCCCGCGTATCCGGGAGATCTGGGCGAAGCTGGTGGAGAAGCTGGACAACCAGACCTTCTACGGCTTCCTCTGCGAGTCCGAGGCCTTCAAGTCCTTCCGGCACCGCGAGATCTTCGGCCAGGTCGGCTTCGGCACCGGCGGCTGGGACACCGACTTCCCCAACTCCATCCTGGAGATCCTGCGCGTCGTCTACACCGAGGCCGACGACCACCACCGTGGCATCGTCGGCGGCAGCCAGCAGCTGCCGCTGCGCCTGTGGGAGCGCGAGCCGGAGAAGCTCGTGCACTGGGCGTACGGCACGTCGCTGAAGTCGCTGCACGAGGGTGAACCTCGTCCCGCCGTGACCCGGCTGCACCGCACCGCGGGCAACCGCATCACCGTGACCGACGCGTCCGGGGACATTCGCACCTACCGTGCGGCGATCTTCACGGCGCAGTCCTGGATGCTGCTCTCCAAGATCGACTGCGATGACTCGCTCTTCCCGATCGACCACTGGACGGCGATCGAGCGCACCCACTACATGGAGTCGTCCAAGCTGTTCGTGCCGGTTGACCGGCCGTTCTGGCTCGACAAGGACGAGGACACCGGGCGTGACGTGATGTCGATGACGCTCACCGACCGGATGACGCGTGGCACCTACCTGCTGGACAACGGCCCGGACCAGCCCGCCGTCATCTGCCTCTCCTACACCTGGTGCGATGACAGCCTGAAGTGGCTGCCGCTGTCCGCGAACGAGCGGATGGAGGTCATGCTGAAGTCGCTCGGCGAGATCTACCCGAAGGTCGACATCCGGCGCCACATCATCGGCAACCCGGTCACCGTGTCCTGGGAGAACGAGCCCTACTTCATGGGCGCGTTCAAGGCGAACCTGCCCGGCCACTACCGCTACCAGCGGCGGCTGTTCACCCACTTCATGCAGGACGAGCTGGCCGAGGACAAGCGCGGTCTGTTCCTCGCGGGCGATGACATCTCCTGGACGGCCGGTTGGGCCGAGGGCGCCATCCAGACCGCGCTGAACGCCGTCTGGGGCGTGATGCACCAGTTCGGTGGCGCCACTGACGCGGCCAACCCGGGGCCTGGTGACCTGTACGACGAGATCGCTCCGGTCGAGCTGCCTGAGGACTGAGGACTGAGGACTGAGGACTGAGACCGAGGACTGGGACTGGGACTGAGGCGTAGTACGTGTGGGTCGGGCGTTCAGCGCCAGGGTGTCAGGAGACAGCGCCCGACCAGGCCGATTCCGTCGTCCATCCGTCCCCTGAACTCCTCGGCCAGCTCCGGGAGATCCCGTAGCCCCCACAGCACCCGGGCCGCTGACCAGGCGGCCTCCCGGGCCCGCTCCAGGTTCCACGCACTGACCAGATGCGTCAGCGGATCGGCGACCTCCAGGAGGTCGGGGCCCGGCATCAGATCCTCTCTGATGCGCTCCTCCAGGGCCGTCAGCTGATCACCCACGCGGTCGAACTCGCCCTCCAGGTCCGTCGGTTGACAGTCGAGCGTACGACAGGCGTCCACGATGGCCAGCGCCAGATCGTGGCCGACGTGCGCGTTGATGCCGGAGAGCGCGAACTGCATCGGACGTACGCCGGGGTGTCGCCGATGCTGGAACAGCGGGCGCCAGCAGGCGGGTGGCCGCCTCGCGGTCGATGCCGTGTCGACGGCCGCCAGGTAGCGCTCCGTGCGGTGGACGTCCAGCGTGGTGGGGGGCTCGGGAACGTGCCGACTGGGCTCTTCCGTTGCCGAGAGGTAGGCGCGGTGGAACACGGCGACCCCGTCAGTCCGAGGCCACGACGACTCCAGCGCGCGCATCCGTGCGACTAGGGTGTTGACGTCGGCCGGGCCGGGGTGTTGCAGCGTCTGCGCCATGCGGGCAGCGTCCCAGTCGTAGGCTGGCGCGGGGTTCACCCGGCCGTGAGCTTCCCCGAAACGGGGGAACGGCCGGGGTACAGCACGTCAAGGTGGGGGGATTCACCGTGTCAGGCTCACGCGCACAGCGCCGGGTCCAACGCGCCGTCCGCGCCGGGGGCGCGGGACACACCAGGCGCCGGTGGGCGGCCGGGCGGCAGACGATGGCCGTGGTCGCGTCGGTGGTGGTCGTGGTGGGAGCGGCGATGGGGGTGCAGGCGTCCGTGCGGGGCGGCGGCGAGCGGGACGAGGCGCGTGCTGAGGAGAGCCGGGCGCCGAGCCTGCAGCCGCTTCCCGCGGTGCCTACGCCGAGCTCGTCTCCGTCGCCCTCCGCGTCGCCGTCCCCGTCGCTGTCTCCCTCACCTTCTGCCTCGGCTTCGCCGTCCGCGTCGAAGTCGAAGCCGACGTCGCCGAAGCCGTCCCCGACGAAGACCGGGAAGGCGACTGGTGGGGGCGGGAGTTCGGCCCCGGGCGCCCCCGAGCGGGCCGACGGGAGGCTGTACCGGCATGGGCAGTCGCAGGTGCTCGACTGGGTCAGGGCGAACCGAGGTGACGCGCGGCGTCCGCTGATCGAGGAGCGGATAGCGGCCAGGCCCGCGGCGGTGTGGTTCGCCGAGTACAACCCGGAGGTGATCACGTCGCGGGTGCGGGCGGTGACCTCGGCGTCCGGCAGCCGGGTGCCGATTCTGGTGCCGTACGCGATCCCTGACCGTGACTGCGGGGGCGCGTCGCAGGGCGGGGCGCCTGACCTGGCGGCGTACGACCGGTGGGTGGAGCGGTTCGCCGCGGGGCTCGGCTCCGGTGAGGCCATCGTGATACTGGAGCCGGACGCGATCGCGCTCTCGGACTGCCTCTCCGCCGGGCAGCGGGAAGCGCGGTTCGCCTCGCTGGCCCGTGCGGGACGCACCCTGCACGCGGCGAACCCCAAGGCTCGGGTGTACTACGACGCTGGGCACTCCGGGTGGCATCCGGCGGGCACGATGGCGGGGTTGCTGCGGCAGGCGGGCGCGGCGTCGAGCGCGTCGTCGGATGGCGTCTACACCAACGTGTCCAACTTCCACCGCACCGGCGATGAGGCGGCCTACGCCCGCCAGGTGCTGTCGGCCCTGGGCGGGCCCGCCTCGCTGGGCGCCGTCATCGACACCAGCCGCAACGGCAACGGCCCGCCGCCGGGAGGCGCCTGGTGCGACCCCGCGGGCCGCAAGCTGGGACAGCCGCCGACGCTGAGCACCGGGCGGGCGCGCATCGACGCCTACCTGTGGATCAAACTGCCGGGCGAGGCGGACGGCTGCCGGGGCAAGGCGGGCAGCTTCACGCCGGACTACGCGTACGAGCTCGCCACGGGGAACTGAGGGCGGCCGTGCTTCGCGGTGAGCCGGGCTCGGTGGGGTGGCCCCGCTATCGCTGCTGGTCCGATCGCGGTGTGGGGGTCAGGTGCTGGGCTGTGGGTTGGGGGGTTGTGCGGAGTACGTTCGCGCAGGCGACGAGGCCGAAGGCCAGAGCTGTGACCAGGCCGAAGGAGACCACCAGCGACGTCACGTCCGCCACCGCGCCGATCGCCGACGGGGCGACCAGGCCCGAGGTGTACGTGATGGTGGCGACGCCCGCGATGGCCAGGCTCGGGTTGTCGCCACTGCGGGCCGCCGCGGCGAAGGCCAGCGGCACGACGACGGCGATGCCGAGGCCCATGAAGGCGAAGCCGGTCATCGCGAGCGCCGCGTTCGGCGCGGTGACGATGAGCAGGCCGCCGAGCGTCGCGAACACCCCGCCGACCCGCACCACCCGTACCGCGCCGAACCGGTCGACCACCGCGTCCCCACAGAGCCGGGCCACGGCCATGGTCAGCGCGAACGCCGTCGTGGAGGCGGCCGCGACCGCTGGCGAGGCGCTCAGCACATCGCGTAGGTACACCGCTGACCAGTCCAGGCTCGCCCCCTCCGCGAACACCGCGCAGAACCCCACCGCGCCGATCAGCAGCGCCGACCTGGGGGGCAGCGCGAAGCGCGGCGGTGCCGCCTGGTCCGGGGCGCTGCGGAGATCCAGCACGCCCTGGCAGGCCAGCAGGCCGAACACGGTGAGCGCCCCGGCCGCGAGCAGGTGGTGCAGCCGGGCATCGGCGCCCAGGTGCGCGGCGAGCGTCCCCGCCGCCGAGCCGATCAGCGCGCCCACGCTCCACATACCGTGCAGCCCCGACATGATCGAGCGGTCCATACGGTTCTCGACCTCGACGCCGAGGGCGTTCATCGCCACGTCGGACATGCCCGCCGTCGCCCCGTACACGAAGAGCAGCGCGCAGAGGGTGAGCAGGTTCGGAGCCAGGGAGGGCAGGACCAGGGCGAGGGTCCACAGCGCGAGCAGGCCGCGCAGTGCCGTACGGGCCCCGAAACGGTGGCTGATCGATCCCGCGAGCGGCATCGCCAGGGAGGCGCCGATCGCCGGAAAGGCGAGCGCCAGGCCGAGCTGGCCCGCACTCACGCCAGTGTGCTCCTGAATCCACGGCACACGGGTCGCGAAGGACCCGGTGACCGCGCCGTGCACACAGAAGACCGCGCCCACGGCGTAGCGCGCCCGCCTCAACCGCTGTGCGTCGACGGTGATTTCGCCCATCTGTCCCTCCCCGGGGTTGTCTCGGGCGTAAACTATCAGGAACCTTGCCTGATAGAAATGGCATAAGGGAGTCACGGAGGAGTCTGGAAGGATCGTCGGCATGTCCGCATCACCCCGTACCGCCCGGGTCATCAACGACCGGCTCGCCCTTGGACTGCTACAGCGGCAAGGCCCGTTGACGGCCACCCAGCTGAAGCGGCTCACCGGTCTGTCCCGGCCCACCGTCGCCGACCTCGTGGAGCGCCTTCAGGGATCTGGGCTGATCACCGTCGTGGGCGAGTCGGGGGCCGAGCGCCGCGGTCCCAACGCGCGGCTGTACGGGATCGTCGCTGACCGCGCCCATCTCGCGGCCCTCGATGTCCGTACCGACGGGGTCTCCGTCGTGGTCGCCGACCTGCTGGGCACCGTCCTGGCCGAGGCCACCCAGCCGATCGACGAGGACGCCGGTACCGAGCCCGCCGTCGAGCGGGCCGTGGCGCTGTTGGAGCGCACCGCCCAGGCCGCCGGGGCGCGGCCGTTGCACAGCGTCGGCATCGGCGCGCCGGGTCTGGTCGACCCGGCCACCGGCGAACTCCGCAACACCACCGGCCTCCCCGCCTGGCACCGCCGTCTGGTCGCCGCGTTGCAGCAGCGGCTGCCCGCGACCGTCCTCGTCGAGAACGAGACCAACCTCGCCGCCGTGGCCGAGCAGCGCGGTGGAGCGGTGACGGACCGCGAGACCTTCGTCCTGCTCTGGCTGGGCGAGGGGGTGGGCGCGGCGGTCGTTCTGGACGGCGCGCTGCGCCGCGGAGCGTCTGGCGGCACCGGCGAGATCGGCTTCCTCCCGGTGCCGGGCACCGGCGCGTTGCCGTCGTCGACCGGCTGCGATGGTGGCTTCCACTCGCTCGCTGGCGCGGCCGCGGTCAGCGCGCTCGCCGCGGAGCACGGGCTGCTGGCGGATACGGAGCGGGGCGCGCCGTACGAGCGGCGGGCCGCGACCGTCGTACGGGCGGCGGTCGCGGCGGTGGCGGAGCTGTCGGGGGCAGAGCTGCCGGAGGCGGGCGCCGCTGCGTTTCTCGATGCGCTCGCTGATCGCCTCGCGATCGGCGTGGCCTCCGTGGTCGCGGTGCTCGACCCCGGATGCGTGGTGCTAGGGGGTGAGGTGGGCCGCGCGGGGGGCGCGGAGTTGGCCGCCCGTGTCGAGACGCGGCTCGCCGCGATGACGCCGCTGGCCACCGAGGTCCGGGCGGGCACGCTGGGGGGCGCCGCGGTGCTGCGTGGCGCGCTGTTCGTCGCGCGGGACGCGGCGCAGGACGAGCTCTTCGCGGTGAGTCCGTGAAGCGCTGAGCCCGCCCGGGGAACTGGGGGGCGGGCTCAGCGCTTAGGGGGAAGAACCCGGCGGCGGGCAAGGGCCGTCGACACCGCCGCCGGGTCGTTTGGTACTCCGGATCAGCAGGCGCCGAGGTCCTGCCAGACGCCCCACTCGCCGGTGGTGCCGGGCTCGTCGCCCTGCGTCCACCACTTGGCCTTCCAGGAGCGGCCGTCGTGCGAGACGACGGAGTCGCCGGTGTAGGTGTCTCCGGCCTTCCAGGCCGGGTCGGTGCATTCACCGCCACCGCCACCATCGCCGCCGCCGTCACCGCCGCCCGAGGAGCCATCGCCCGGCTCGACCAGCGTTGTACCGCGCGCCAGGTCACCGGCCAGCGCGTACGTCGTGCCGCCCACGGTCACCGTCCAGTTCGACGGTGTGGACACCGGCAGGTAGTAGACGAAGTCGAGCTGCACCGAGTCGCCGGGTGCCAGCGACTGCCAGGCCGGGAGCTTCAGCGAGGTGCGGTGGTACTCGCCCTTCAGGCCGCCGACGTTGTCCCCGGTGTGGTCGCTGCGGATGATCTCCGTACCGAAACCGGACTGGTCCTTGGCGTTGTTCGGCGCGGACGTGGCGTAGTCGAACTGGAACTCGGTGCCGCCCGGCAGCGTCGTCTGCGTCTTGTTGGTGATCGTCAGCTTCGGGCTGATCGGGTAGTTCGAGTCGCCGAGTGGGAACGCGTCGAAGCCCACCTCGATGTCGACCGCCTCGGTGGGCAGGTCGATGGTGGAGCGCTGCGCGCCGTACGGTGTGGCCGACTTGAACTTCTCGTACATGGCCGTGGTGAGCGTGTCACCCATCTCGTACTGGCCCTTGGCCGCGTTCCAGTCGTAGTCGCCCGCCAACTCCCAGACCATGGTGCCGCCCAGGCCCTGGTCGACGACATAGTCGGCCTTGGTGGTGACCGACTCCTCGTCCTCGGTGGACAGGAACACCTTCTTCTCGGCGTTCCAGAGCCATGGCGCGACCAGCGTGGAGTCGTACTTGCGCGCGTAGTCGCCGGTCAGGGTCGTGTCCGCGGGGAAGCCGTAGTCGGTCACGTAGTCCCCGACGACGCCCTTCTCCAGGTTCTTGGCGTGCCACATCGGGTTCGAACCGGCCGGGGACTCCTTGCCGTTGTCATCCTTGTCGTGCCACAGGTTGTCGATGCCGGACGCGCCGTCACCGCACGTGGTGAGGCCGGAACCGGCCGGGCAGTCGGTCGATGACGCCTTGCCCCACAGCCCGTCCGTACCGCCCTGCACGTTCTTGAAGCCGCGTGTGTAGTACGGCAGGCCGATGTTGATGCGGCCCGCGGGCATCGAGCCGCGGAAGTAGTGCGCGGCCCAGTCGGCGTTGAGATAGCCGATGCCGCCGTACTGGGACGTGGTGTACACCCCCGCGGCCGCGAGCTCCGAGTCCTTGCCGTCGTCGTAGAGCGAGGCGTTCGGGCCGACGTGCTCGTTCCAGGCGCCGTGCAGGTCGTACGACATGATGTTGACGTAGTCCAGATACCTCTGCATCTGGTAGGTCTCCATGCCGCGCAGCAGATAGCCGGAGGACGGCGCGGCGACGGTGAGCAGATAGTGCTTGCCGTCGGCGGCACCGGCCCGGTCCAGCTTCTCGCGCAAGGTCTTCATCAGGGCGTCATAGCCCTTGACCAGGCCCGCGCGACGGGAGTTCGCGAAGGACCAGTCCAGCGGATTGCCCGCGTCTTTCATGGTCGTCGCGTACTCGTAGTCGATGTCGACGCCGTTGAAGCCGTACTTCTTGATGAAGTCGACCGCGGAGTCGGCGAACGTCTCGATACCCGCGTGGTTCACCGAACCATCCGCGTTGGTGGCCATCTTGTAGAAGCCGCCGTCGTCCACCCGGTCGCCGTTGTCATCGAAGTGACCACCGGTCTCGGCCCAACCACCCACGGAGATCAGCGTCTTGACGTTCGGGTGCTGCTTCTTGAATTTGTTCAGCAGATTGAAGTGGCCCTTGTAGGGGTACGAGGGGTCCATCTCCGCACCCTCGACACCCGGCCAGGTCATACCGGTCGCGGCGTTCTTCGCGCCGTCCGAACCAACGGAGAGCTTGTTGCCGCCGTCCACATGGGCGAAGGCGTAGTTGATATGGGTGATCTTCTCCCAGGGGATGTCCCCCGCGAGGTAGGCGGGCGTTCCGTCCTGGCCGGTGCGCCAGCCGGTGAAGTAGCCGATGACGCGGCGCTGGTGGTCGTCGCCCATCTTCTCGCGGCCGTCCGCGTCATAGACGGAGCAGTACGGGACATCGACGCCTGGGGTCGTATAGAGCCCGTCGGGGCGGCACGAAGCGTCGTCGGCGGCATGGGAGGTGGTCGCGGTGAGGCCGCTGAGCAGCAGCCCGGCGACCGCCGTACCCGCGGCGAGCAGCGTGGCTCTCGCGCGTGTGGGGGACAGCACGTCGGTTCCTCCTGGGGAGGCTCGGTGTCACACAACGAATCAGGGCAGGGCCCCGGTGTGCGCACACCAACTGGGCCAACTCCTCGGAGTGACGCAGACGTTAAGAGGACTAGACCAGAGCGTCAATAGGTATGGACCAATCCGGGTGAACGTTGTACGAACACCTAGGTCCGTCCGCCGGACGGGCCTGGAGCGGGCCTGGGGCCGGTCTCGCGCGAGGCGCGGTGCGATATGTCCATGTCAGGGCGCTGTGAGTCAGCCCACAGGTGATCGCCCGCATGCGCGGCGCGTAGCCGTGGCAGACTGACCCTGTACCAACAGCAGCGCACTCCGGGGTCGGTGTAATTCCGAACCGGCGGTTATAGTCCGCGACCCGGCCGCATCCAGTGGCCGGTTGACCAGGTGAAACTCCTGGACCGACGGTGAAAGTCCGGATGGGAGGCAGTGCGCGGCGAGCGAGCGTCAGCTGTACGCCGCCGTTGGTCCGCCCTCACCGGCGGGCCCTTTCGGCGTTGTACCCGGTGCCGCAGTTCGTCGATTTCCGTCGTGACCTCACGTCATCGACAGCCCCGGAGTCCGTGCCCGAAGAGGCAGGAGGACCCGGTGGCCACCGCAGCAGCGCCCGACCCAGAGCACGCCGCCATGCGCCGTGCCGTAGAGCTCGCCGCGCTCGGACTCGGTTCCACCAGCCCCAACCCCGTCGTCGGCTGCGTCATCCTCGACGCCTCCGGCGAGCAGGTCGGCGAGGGCTACCACCAGCGCGCCGGCGGCCCGCACGCCGAGGTCCACGCCCTGCGCGCGGCGGGCGAACGGGCCCGTGGCGGCACCGCCCTGGTCACCCTCGAACCCTGCGCCCACACCGGCCGCACCGGACCCTGCGCCCAGGCCCTCATCGACGCCGGGATCGCCCGGGTCGTCTATGCGGTGGGCGACCCCAACCCCACCGCGACCGGCGGCGCCCAGCGGCTGCGCGAGGCCGGTGTCGAGGTGGCCTCCGGCCTGCTCGGAGACGAAGCCGCCGCGGGCAACGTCGCCTGGCTGACCTCCGTACGCACCGGCCGCCCGTACGTCACCTGGAAGTACGCCGCCACCCTGGACGGCCGTATCGCCGCCGCCGACCGCACCAGCCGCTGGATCACCTCCGCCGACGCGCGCGCCGACGTCCACCGGCTGCGCGCCGAGGTGGACGCGGTGATCGTCGGCTCGGGCACCGCACGCGCCGACGACCCGCACCTCGCCGTACGTGGCGTCGCCGGGGCCACCCAGCCGCTGCGCGTCGTCATCGACACCCACGCCACCGCCGTACGGTCAGGCGCCCGCGTCCTGGACGACGCCGCCCGCACCGTCATCGCGGTCGCCGCCGACCTCCCGCCGGACGCCACCACCCACCTGCCGGACGTCCTGCGCGTCCCGCGCGCCGCCACCACCGGCCTGGACATCCCCGCACTTCTCACCGCCCTGTACGAGGACGGCGTCCGCTCCGTCCTCCTGGAGGGCGGCCCCACGCTCGCCGGGGCCTTCGTCGCCGCGGGCGCCGTCGACCGGGTCGTCGGCTACCTCGCCCCGGTCCTGCTCGGCGCGGGCCCCGCGGCCCTCGTGGACGCCGGAATCACCACGATCACCGACGCGTTGCGGCTCGACGTGACCGAGACCGTGCGCATCGGCCCGGATCTCCGCGTCACCGCCGTCCCGCTGCCCGCCGCCTCTGCCGTCTCCGTTCCTCCCGCCACCCTCGCCACTCCCGCCTCGAAGGAGCACTGAAGTGTTCACCGGAATCGTCGAAGAGCTGGGTGAGGTCACCGCCGTCGAGAACCTCGGTGACTCCTCCCGCTTCCGACTGCGCGGCCCCGTCGTCACCGAGGACGCCAAGCACGGCGACTCGATCGCCGTCAACGGCGTCTGCCTGACCGTCGTCGACCGCGAGGGCGAGGAGTTCACCGCCGATGTGATGGCCGAGACGCTGAACCGCTCCAGCCTCGGCGAGCTGCGGCCCGGCTCCCGGGTCAACCTGGAGCGCCCGACCGCCGTCGGCGCCCGCCTCGGCGGCCACATCGTGCAGGGGCATGTGGACGGAACGGGCACCGTCGTGGACCGTAAGCCCTCCGACAACTGGGAACTCGTCACGGTCTCGCTGCCCGACGGGCTCTCCCGCTATGTCGTCGAGAAGGGCTCCATCACGGTCGACGGAATCAGTCTCACCGTCGTCGACGCGGGCCCGGACTTCTTCACGATCAGCCTGATCCCCACCACCCTCGCGCTGACCACGCTCGGCATCAAGCAGCCGGGTGACGTGGTCAACCTTGAGGTCGACATCATCGCCAAGTACGTGGAGCGGCTGCTCGGCACCGGCGCCGGGGAGCGCGCCAAGTGAGCACCTTCGACTTCCTCAACGCCGAGGCCTTCACCGCCTTCGGCCAGCACGTCATCTGGTCCGACATGGTCGGCAACACCGTCGGCCTGATCGCCCTCGCGCTCGGCTGGCGGCGCTCCATAGCCACCTGGCCCGCGCAGCTGCTGTCCGGCCTGATCCTGGTCGCCGCGTACGCGTCCGCCCAGCTGTCCGGCGGCGTCGGCAAGCAGCTCCTGGTCATCGGCGTGGCCGTCTGGGGCTGGCGCCAGTGGCAGCGGGGACGGCAGCAGGCCCAGGACGGCTCCATCGCCATCCGCTTCGCCAGCTGGCACGAGCGGGTCCTGCTGCTGGCCGGGGCCGTCGTCGGCACCCTGGCGGTGGGCGGCCTGTTCACCGCCTTCCCCTCGCTCTCCTGGAGCCCGTGGGCCGACGCCTACATTTTCGTCGGCACCCTGGTCGCGATGGTCGCCCAGGCCCGCGGCCTGGTGGAGTTCTGGTTCGCCTGGCTCCTGGTCGACCTCGTCGGCGTCCCGCTCGCCTTCAGCAGCGGCCTGGCCTTCTCCGGCCTCGTATACGTGATCTACCTCGCCCTCGTCCTGTGGGGCATGCGCGACTGGTGGCTGCGCTCCCGTGCGACCACGCCCGTCCTGGAAGGAGCACCGGCATGAGTACCGCCCCCGTCTGGTACAGCACCGCTCACGGTGAGGACACCTCGGACCTCGCCCTCGATCCCATCGAGCTGGCCATCGCCGATATCGCGGCGGGCCGACCGGTCGTCGTCGTCGACGACGAGGACCGCGAGAACGAGGGCGACCTCGTGATCGCGGCCGAGAAGGCCACCCCCGAGATCATCGCCTTCATGATGAGCGAGTGCCGTGGTCTGATCTGCGCCCCCATGGAGGGCGACGAGCTGGACCGGCTCGCGCTCCCGCAGATGGTCCAGGACAACACCGAGTCCATGAAGACGGCCTTCACCGTCTCGGTCGACGCCTCCGCCGCGCACGGCGTGACCACCGGCATCTCCGCCAGCGACCGCGCCACCACGCTCCAGCTCCTCGCGCACGGCGCGGCCCAGCCCGGCGACTTCGTACGCCCCGGCCACATCTTCCCGCTGCGCGCGCGGCCGGGCGGCGTCCTGGTTCGTAACGGCCACACCGAGGCCGCCGTGGACCTGGCCAGACTCGCGGGCCTGCGCCCCGCCGGAGCGATCGTGGAGATCGCCGGTGAGGACGGCCGGATGCTGCGGCTGCCCGAGCTGATCCCGTTCGCCCGTAAGCACGGTCTGACGATCATCTCCATCGAGGACCTGATCGCCTACCGGCGCACCGCCGAGCCGACCGTACGGCGCGAGGCCGAGGTCGAGCTGCCCACCGCGCACGGCCGGTTCACCGCCTACGGCTACCGCTCCGTGGTCGACGGTGTGGAGCATGTGGCTCTCGTCCAGGGCGACATCGCCGACGGCGAGGACGTCCTGGTCCGGGTGCACTCCGAGTGTCTGACCGGCGATGTCTTCCACTCACTGCGCTGCGACTGCGGCCCGCAGCTACAGGCCTCGATGGACCGCATCACCGACGAGGGCCGGGGCGTGGTCGTCTATCTGCGCGGCCACGAGGGGCGCGGCATCGGGCTGCTCTCCAAGCTCCGCGCCTACGAACTCCAGGAGCGCGGCCGCGACACCCTGGACGCCAACCTGGAGCTCGGCCTGCCCGCCGACGCCCGGGACTACGCCGCCGGCGCCCAGATTCTCACCGACCTGGGGGTACGCAGCCTGCGGCTGATGACCAACAACCCCGAGAAGACCGAGGCCCTGGTGAACCATGGCCTGCGGGTGACCGGGCGAGAGCCGGTGCACGTCCAGACCGGGGAGCACAATCTGCGCTATCTGCGGACCAAGCGGGACCGGATGGGACACGACCTGCCCTGGCTCGACGCGAACTGACGCGTCCGGGCACTTTGCATACCGAGTAACCAGCACATCGCACCAGCACACAGCACCGAGGAGAGACGTGAGCGGCAAGGGCGCACCCGAACTGAGCGTGAAGAACTGCGGCGACCTGCGGGTCGCGGTGGTAGCGGCGCAGTGGCACGAGAAGGTCATGGACGGCCTGGTCAACGGCGCCCTGCGGGCCCTGCACGAGCTGGGCATCGACGAGCCGACCCTGCTCCGGGTCCCCGGCAGCTTCGAGCTGCCCGTGGTGGCCAAAGTACTCGCCGACCGCGGCTACGACGCCGTCGTCGCGCTCGGCGTCGTCATCCGGGGCGGCACACCGCACTTCGAGTACGTGTGTCAGGGCGTCACCCAGGGCCTCACCCAGGTCTCGGTCGACACCGGCGTCCCCATCGGCTTCGGCGTGCTGACCTGCGACACCGACGAGCAGGCCCTGGACCGGGCGGGCCTGGAGGGCTCCAACGAGGACAAGGGCCACGAAGCGGTCACCGCCGCCGTCGCCACCGCGGCCACCCTGCGGTCCGTCTCCGAGCCCTGGCGCTGATCGGGGCGCCCGGGCCGCGTAGAGTGAGCACCACCATGTCCCAGAAGACTTTCGAGGAGCTCTTCACCGAGCTCCAGCACAAGGCCGCCAACGGCGACCCCGCCACCTCCCGTACCGCCGAGCTGGTGGGCAAGGGCGTCCATGCCATCGGCAAGAAGGTCGTCGAGGAGGCCGCCGAGGTCTGGATGGCCGCCGAGTACGAGGGCAAGGACGCCGCCGCCGAGGAGATCTCGCAACTCCTGTACCACGTACAGGTGATGATGGTCGCCCGTGGCATCTCCCTCGACGACGTCTACGCCCACCTCTGATCCGCCAAGACCCCGCCCCGTACGAACACCGAGCAAAGGAAGCCGACCTCATGCTGCGCATCGCCGTCCCCAACAAGGGTTCACTGTCAGGGCCTGCGTCGGAGATGCTGCATGAGGCCGGCTACCAGCAGCGCAAGGAGTCCAAGGAGCTCGTCCTGGTCGATCCGGACAACGAGGTCGAGTTCTTCTACCTCCGTCCGCGCGACATCGCGATCTACGTCTCCTCCGGCAAGCTGGACATCGGCATCACCGGACGCGACCTGCTGATCGACTCGGGCGCCGACGCCGAGGAGATCCTGCCGCTCGGCTTCGCCCGCTCCACCTTCCGCTTCGCCGCGAAGCCGGGCACGGCCAAGAGCGTCGGAGACCTCGGCGGGACCACGGTCGCCACCTCGTACGAGGGAATCGTCGCCGGACACCTGGCCGAGCAGGGCGTCGACGCCTCCGTCGTCCACCTCGACGGCGCCGTCGAGACCGCGATCGAGCTGGGCGTCGCCCAGGTCATCGCCGATGTCGTGGAGACCGGCACCAGCCTGCGCAACGCGGGCCTGGAGGTCTTCGGCGAGCCGATCATGAAGTCCGAGGCGGTCGTCATCCGCCGTACGGGCGCGGACGGCGGCGACCGGCAGGTGCAGCAGTTCCTGCGCCGCCTCCAGGGCGTCCTGGTGGCCCGTACCTACGTGATGATGGACTACGACTGCCGCGCCGAGCACCTGGAGCAGGCCGTCGCCCTCACCCCCGGCCTCGAATCGCCGACGATCTCCCCGCTGCACAACGAGGGCTGGGTCGCCGTCCGTGCCATGGTCCCGGCCAAGGAGGCCCAGCGGATCATGGACGACCTGTACCACATCGGGGCACGGGCCATCCTGACCACGGCCATCCACGCCTGCCGACTCTGAACCACGGAAGTATGTCGATGTCCGAGCGACTCCCCACCCTGCCCGTCGTCTTCAGGCCGACCCGGACCCGGGTCGTCCTGCTGACGGTCGGGGCCGCGATGTTCGTGGTGATCACCGCGATCGCGCTGCTCCTGGAGCGCCTCAGCGGGGGCGAGCGGGCCAGTTTCGTCTTCATCGGCGCCCTGCTCTTCGGCGTGCTGATCCTGCTCAGCAGGCCCAAGGTCGTCGCGGACGAGTCCGGCGTCACGGTCGTCAACCTCACCAACACGCGGCGCCTGGCCTGGGAGGAGATCCTCCAGGTCAACCTCCGGCCCGGCGACCCCTGGGTGTTCCTCGACCTCAGCGACGGCACCAGCCTCCCGGCCCTGGGCATCCAGCCAGGCATCGCCAAGCAGCGCGCCATCAGCGACGCCGGAGCCTTGCGCGCGCTCAGCCAGCGGCACGGCACCGGCCCCGAAGCCTGAGAGCGGGCTGGCGTAGAGCCTGCCCAGACACGTCTTGGCGCCGGTCAGGGACCCGGAGGGTCCTCCGGGCCGCGGCCCGAGAGCACCTCGCCGTACGCCTGCATCAGGTCCGGTAGCCGCAAGGTCGCCAGGTCGTCGCGGGTCGGAGTGCTGGTGAAGCCGGAGAGCCGCAGGTCGCGGTAGGCACAGCTCTTCTCGTACAGGGTGCGCAGAAAACGGCCGTTGCCCAGCTCGTCGATCCAGCCCTGATCCACGACATGCCCGCTGATCGCGCGCAGCTCCTCCAGGGACTCCTCGTCCCACACATCGCCGTTCTCGGCGGCCAGCACCTCGCCGATCGAGGTCAGCTCCAGCGGACGGTACGAGGGGAAGTCCACCCGGCTGGTGAAGCGGGAGCCAAGGCCGGGGTTGGTGGTGAGCAGCCGGTCCATGCCCTCCGGGTAGCCCGCCAGGATCACCACCAAGTGGTCGCGGTTGTCCTCCGCGCGCTTGAGGAGGACCTGCAGGGCCTCGTCGCCGTACGCGTCGCCCTTGCTGTAGCCGGAGTTGGACAGCGCGTACGCCTCGTCCACGAACAGCACGCCCCCGATCGCCGAGTCGATCAGCTCATTGGCCTTGACGGCGGTCTGGCCGAGGAACTCGCCGACGAGATCGGCGCGTTGGGCCTCCACCAGATGGTCGCCGCCGAGGAGACCGAGTGCGTAGAAGACGCGGCCCAGGATGCGGGCCACCGTCGTCTTGCCGGTGCCTGAGGGGCCGGAGAAGACGAAGTGCCGTTTCGGCGGCTGCACGGGCAGCCCCTGCCCGGCCCGCAGGCGTGCCATCCGCAGCTGGGCCGAGAGCGCCTTGACCTGACGCTTTACTGGTTCGAGTCCGACCATGCGCTCCAGCTCGGCGAGCGCCTGCTGCAGGAGTGCGGGGTCGGCGGGCCCGGGCGGGAGATGCGCGGGGCGCGGCTGGGCGGGGGCGACCGTCTTCTCCCGTACGTCATCCGGCGGCGTCGGCGCCGTTCCCGTACCGCCCGCGTCGGGGTCCATGCCCAGCTTCATCTCGCGCCCCTCGGCGCTGAGTGCGGCGTCGGTGCTCTCCTGGAGGTCCGCGCTGTCCTGGCCGACGCCCGCCAGGGCCACCGAGGCGAGACCGGCGGCGTCGGCGCCGGTCCCGTCCAGGTCGTCGAACCCGTCGTAGTCCGCGATCGCCGCGAGCCGTGCCGCGGTGTCCATGAAGCTGGGGTCGATCCGGTGCACCGCCCGGTACAGCGGCAGCGCGGCCGCGCTGCGGCCGGTGCCCTCGTGCGCCCTGGCCAGCCAGTAGCGCAACTCCTTGCGCTGCGGCTGCTCACTGCGGCAGCGCATCAGCGCGGTGGACAGGAGCGGCTCCGCCTGTCCGTACATCTCCAGGCGCACCCGGGCCATGCCGCCGAACAGACCCGCCTCGATGCCGAGTACGCCATCGTCGAGCAGCGGGTCGGTATGGCGTACGAGCTGGTCCCAGTCCTTGACCAGATAGCAGCGGCAGGCGTGCAGAAACCGCACCTGACGGTCGGCGTCGACCGGTGGCAGCCCGGCCAGCGCCTGGTCGAGCTCCGGCACATGGCGGCCGTCGAGCCAGTGCGAGGCGTGCGCGAGTAACAGGTCACGGGTCGACTCGAGCACCGGCTGCACCCACCAGCCCAGCCAGTACCAGGAGTTGAGGGTGCGGCGGTGCCGGGCGCGCTGCTCGCCGAAGCGGCCCTGGTGGCGGAACATCCGCAGCAGCGCCGTCGTGGTGTCGACCCGCAGCGCGTGCAGTCCGAGCCAGGCGTCCGCCATGCCGGGGTCAAGCCGTACCGCGGTCCGGAACTCCTCCTCGGCCTGCGGGTAGGCGCCCATGGTGTAGGCGTCCACTCCGCGCAGCCAGGCGAGGTCGGCCGGGGTCGACGAGCCCACCGCGTCGAAGTCCATCACGCCCCCACAAACCGTGCCCCCGCGCTGCGCCGTCGGGCGGGTGCCCGTCGGCGGCGTGCTCCGTGCCACCGAACCTTCGTACCGGGGACGGGAGTTGACCAGGTGTCGACTCCACCGTCCCAGGAGGTCGCACCGAGAGGCATCGTACCCGCGAGTCCACCGTCGGCCGAAGAGCGCCGGACGCGAGGAGCCAGAGGGTTGACCCCTGGACGGTGACCGAGGGTGAACGACGGGTGCCTCGGGAGTGGTCCGATAACGGACAAAGGGCAGAACGAAGCCCCCGATCACGGGGGAACAACCGGGGGCTTCGCATCCGCGGGCGGCTACGAAAAGCCGCACATTGAGAACGTAAGACCTGTATGGCCCCGGGGTCAAGCAGAGTTGGAGGAGTCGTGGGCGCGGATTCCGGCAGCTCAGCGCCCTTCCGATGGGCCCTCACGCTGGGTGACGGCTCAAGCGTCGGCTGACGCCTCAGGACCCTTCGGCAGCACCACATACCCCTGTGGACACTGCCGCACCAAGGCGTCGGCGAAGGGGCGTGAGGGGTCTTCGGAGAAATGCCGCCGCTCGGCGGGCTCCCATCCGTCCCAGAACGCCCGCTGCCCGGTGCCGTCCCGCTGGCGCCCGCGCCGCCAGGCGTCCGTCCGCTCCAGGTCCATCCAGTACAGCCGTGCCAGCTCACCGCGCAGCACCCGCCGCCCGGCCCCCACGCCTTCCAGGAGCACGACCGGCGCGGGCCGTACGGTGCGCGCGGGACCGAAGCGGCGCAGCCGCCAGTCGTACGGGGCGCAGCGGGCCGCTCGCCCCTGGGAGAACGGCGTCAGCACCTGCCGCCGCAGCCGGTCCGTCCACGCGAACAGCTCCTCGTGGGTCGCGAAGTCGTCCAGGTGCAGCACCGGGGCGCCGCCCAGCGCCTCGGCGAGCCGTTCGGCGAACGTCGATTTGCCGGACCCCGCGTGTCCGTCCACCGCGACCAGTCGCACCGGGCCGCAGGAGGGCGGCAGTCCGCGCAGGTCAGCGGCGATGTGGGGGAGTGGAGTGAGGCCGTTCATCACCCTCCACCCTACGGCCGCCGCGCCGCGCGAAGCCGTCCGCCGGGACAGAGCCACGGATGGGCGCGGTTTGGCGCGGATTGGCGCGGATTGGCGCGGATTGGTGCCGACCGCGCGGGCCGCGATGCTGGCAGAAGTCCGCCGAGACCGGGGATAGTTGTTCCACTGTCGTGCACCTGCCGCCCACGGGCTGGTCGCCCGGCTGGATGGGGCCATGCCCGCGCCCCATACGAACCCGTCTTCGACTGGGGGTCCCTCCTCATGGTCCGACCGTCCCGCCCCACCACGCGCCGAACCGTGCTGGCCGCCGCCCTGGCAGCGGCCGCCACCGGTGTCACAACCTCCGCCGCCGCCTCGCCGGGCGGGGCGGCGGCCGCCGCACCCGCGCCGACGGCACCCGAGCGACTGATCGACAACCGCTTCTGGACCTCCTACCGCGACTGGCGTGGCGGCACCGCGCGCGGCACCGCCCCGGTCCCCGGAATCCGGCCAGGACTGGTCATCGCCGAACCCGTGGGCCGCCGCGACTACACCGACCCGCACACCGGCACCAGCGCCACCTGGGAGTACGCCACCTGGACCGCACCGGTGCACCGGCTCTCGGTCCGCTCAAGCGAGGTCATCCCCTCCTGGAACGCCAGCACCCCGGCCGGCACCTGGCTGGAGGTGGAGCTGCGGGGCGAGTACACCGACGGCACCCAGACCCCCTGGTACGTGATGGGCCGCTGGGCGTCGGGCGACGCCGACGGCATCGACATCCGCCGCACCTCCCTCAACGGGCAGCGCGACGGCAAGAGCTCCGTCTGGACCGACGTCCTCGCCATCAACGACACCGACTCCGGCCTGCGGCTGGTCTCGTACCAGCTGAGACTGACCCTGCTGCGCAAGCCCGGCAGCACCGCCACCCCCACCGTCTGGCGGCTGGGCGCGATGGGCTCGGACATCCCGGACCGCTTCACGGTGCCCGCGTCCAGGCCCTGTGTCGCGCGGGAGCTGATCGTGCCCCGCTACTCGCAGGAGACGCATATCGGCCAGTATCCCGAGTACGACAACGGTGGTGAGGCCTGGTGCAGCCCCACCTCATCACAGATGATCATCGAGTACTGGGGCCGCAAGCCCACCCCCGAAGACCTGGCCTGGGTAAACCCGGACTTCGCCGACCCGCAGGTCTGCCACGCGGCCCGCTACACCTACGACTACGAGTACGGGGGCTGCGGCAACTGGCCCTTCAACGCGGCCTACGCGGCGACGTACAAGGACCTGCGGGGCGTCGTCACCCGGCTGGCCTCGCTCACCGACCTGGAGACCCTCATCGGGGCGGGCATCCCGGCGATCACCTCACAGTCCTTCCTCGCCTCGGAGCTCACCGGCGCCGGTTACGGCACGGCGGGCCACCTGATGACGGTGATCGGCTTCACCGAGTCCGGCGATGTGATCGCCAACGACCCCAACTCGCCGACCAACGAAGCCGTGCGCCGCGTCTACCGGCGTCGTGAGTGGGAGAACATCTGGCTGCGGACCAAGAGGTACGACGCCGACGGCAACGTCAGAGGGGGCACCGGGGGAGTGTGCTACCTCTACTTCCCCGCGAGGCCCACACCGGCTCAGCGCCGGGTACTGCGCCGGCTCCGCGTCGTCTAGGGCCTGCCAGGCCTAGGCCGCCTCGACACGGCCTAGGCCGCCTCGACGACCTCGGTGCGCCGCGCCATGGCCCACTCGGTGACCAGGAGCTCGTACTCACGCCGCTGCTCCACGGTGAGGCGCCCTTGGGCGCGCTCCCATAAGGCGCGTATCTGCTCGTTGACCACGGCAGCGGACCGCACGGACCCGCTCCACTCAGCGTTCGGGGGCATGAGGAGAGCCTAGGGGCAGGGTCTGACAATCCGCTACTAGTTCGTCACTCCAAGCGCGGATGACCGGAAAGCTGCGCCGAGGCGACCGCCGCGTACGCACCGCGGCCGCGCGGTACTGTGAGAAGTGAAGTGAACGGTCGTGAACCTGGTGACGTGCGGCCTCTGATCGGGCATACTCAACCCGCCACAGTCGCTGGTCAGCCTGGTCCGAGACCCGGAAGAGGCGGCATCGACTGGGGGAGAGCCTGAGATCCAGGCGGCGCCGCCACACCCTTCGCGTGCCCGCCGCAGCGCCCGACACGGAGGAGAGCGCCGCCATGACAGACCGCGCCGTACAGCCGGTGGAACGTCAACTGCCCACCGAAGAGGCCCGGGACCTGTTCGCGCTGGTGCGTGAACTCGTCCAGCGGGAGATCGCCCCCCGGGCGGCCGAGGAGGAGGACGCCGGACACTTCCCGCGCGAGGTCTTCACCCTCCTGTCGGAGTCCGGTCTGCTGGGTCTGCCCTACGACTCCGAGTACGGCGGCGGCGACCAGCCGTACGAGGTCTACCTCCAGGTACTCGAAGAGCTCGCGGCCGCCCGCCTGACGGTCGGCCTCGGCGTCAGCGTCCACTCGCTCGCCTGCCACGCGCTCGCCGGATACGGCACCAAGGAGCAGCGTACGGACCACCTCCCGGCGATGCTCGGCGGCGGACTGCTCGGCGCGTACTGCCTGTCCGAGCCCTCGTCGGGCTCTGATGCCGCCTCGCTGCGGACGAAGGCCGTACGGGATGGCGGGGACTGGGTCATCACGGGCACCAAGGCCTGGATCACCCACGGCGGCCTGGCCGACTTCTACACCGTGCTGGCCCGCACCGGCGGCGAGGGCGCCCGCGGCATCACGGCCTTCCTGGTGCCGGGTGACGCCGAGGGTCTGAGCGCCGCCGCGCCAGAGCGCAAGATGGGCATGAAGGGCTCGCCCACCGCCCAGCTTCACTTCGACGGGGTACGCGTCCCCGACGCCCGGCGCATCGGCGACGAGGGGCAGGGTTTCGCGATCGCCCTGTCCGCGCTCGACTCGGGGCGCCTGGGCATCGCCGCCTGCGCGATCGGGGTGGCCCAGGCCGCGCTGGACGAGGCCCTCTCGTACGCCACCGAGCGCAAGCAGTTCGGCCGCCCGATCGCCGACTTCCAGGGGCTGCGCTTCATGCTCGCCGACATGGCCACGCAGATCGAGGCGGGCCGGGCGCTGTATCTCGCCGCGGCGCGGCTGCGGGACGCCGGGCGGCCCTTCTCCCGGCAGGCCGCGATGGCCAAGCTGTTCTGCACCGACGCCGCGATGCGGGTGACCACCGACGCCGTACAGGTACTCGGCGGCTACGGCTACACCGCGGACTTCCCCGTAGAGCGTCTGATGCGCGAGGCGAAGGTGCTGCAGATCGTCGAGGGCACCAATCAGATCCAGCGCATGGTCATCGCCCGTCACCTCGCGGGTCCCGAGTCGCGCTGAGCGGGCGCGGGTTCACAGCCCGGCTCTGAACTGCCCGGGCCGCACCACGGGCGCCGTGAGCCTGGCCCACTCGGGGTCGCGGCGCCCGGGCAGGGTTCTGCCCTGGCTCGCCCAGTGGTGCAGCAGATCCCGGTAGATCGGCGGGTCGGAGGGCCGGACCTCGGTGTAGGGGCCGGGGTGCTGAACCGATTCTGCATAGGTGGGAGCGGGGACGTAGAGCGTGCGACGGCGTCGGCCGACCGGTTCGTACACAGTGGTCATGTCAGGCAAACGCCACGAATGGCGCCCGGGTCACCGCCGGGCGGATTCGGGAGTCGGTTCGGGTGGCGGCCCGTACGTGCTCGCGAGGTCCAGCGTGCGCGGCCTGGTGGCCCCGTACAGCCACCCGCTGACGCGTCCGGGCCCGCGGTGAACCGGACCTGGTGACACGAGTATGGCCCCCCGTACCGGATCTGACGTACCGTCAAATCCGCCGCCGGGGGGGCCGCACCCCCTCCGTGCGACGCCTACTGCCGCGTCCAGGGAGGCTTACCGTGGCCGACGACCGCCCCGTCCCGCTCGACGAGTACCCCGTCCATCAGGTCCCGCTGTCGATGAAGCACGTCGCGACCGGGGACCGTAACGCCTACGACCGCTGTATCTTCCATGTCCTCGACCACGAGGGCCGGTTCCTGCTGATCCTCGGACTCGGGGTCTACCCCAACACCGGGGTGATCGACGCCTACGCCACGCTGCGGACCGGCGAGACCCTGCACGCCGTACGGGCTTCGGACGCCCTGGGCGACGACCGGATGAACCTGAGCGTCGGGCCGCTGAGCATCACGGTCGAGGAGCCGCTGAAGCGACTGCGGCTGCGCTGCGACCCGGACGGGCCCGACTCGCTGTCGTACGACCTGACCTGGAACGCCGACTTCCCCGCGGTTTGGGAACCCCACCACATCCAGCGGCGCGGCGACCGGCTGACCCTGGAGGGCCGCCGCTATGTCCAGGCGGGCGGAGTCCAGGGGGTCATCCGGGCCGGGGGCGAGGACATCACGCTCGCGCCGGGGGAGTGGACCGGCACCCGGGACCGGAGCTGGGGGGTGCGCCCGATCCCTGGCGAGGAGGGCGGACGCGGTGCCGAGGAGCACCGGACGGAGGGCTTCCACTGGATCTGGGCCCCCGTGCGCTTCGACGACCGCTTTGTGATGGTGATCGCGCAGGAGGACGCGGACGGCCACCGGACGCTGAACGAGGCCCTCCTGGTGCGGGGCGGGTTCCGCGACGTCCAGCTCGGCTGGCCGCACACCGACATCAGCTACCGCTCCGGCACCCGCCACCCCGAGCGGGCCGTCATCCACCTCACCGACCCGGCCCGAAAGCCCCTCGAACTCGGCGTCGAGGTCCTCACCTCCTCACCCCTCGCGCTCGGCGCCGGATACCCGCCCGCCGACGACTGGCAGCACGGCACCTGGCAGGGCCGCGGCTGGACCGACCGGCGCGCTTACGACCTGTCCGACCCGGGCGCCCACCCGCTGGCCGGGTACGGCGTGACCGACCACGCCGCGCGCTTCACCCTCGACGGGCGGATCGGCTACGGCATCTTCGAGCACGGCAGCTTCGGGCGGCACGACCCCAGTGGCTTCACCGGCTTCGACTCGGTCGCGCCCTGAGTGCCGTAGGCCTCTGAACCTCCCGAGCTCCCACACCCACCGCACCCCTACCCCACCCCCTCACCTCCCTCGAGCCCTCGAAGATCTTTGGAGAGGAGTACGGCGATGGCGACAGCCCCCCGCCCGCGCACCAGCACCCGCGACCCCGAAGAACTCACCCGCCGCCTCAGCGCCTGGCTGGCCACGCGGCTGCCCGGCGCCAAGGCCACCGGAGTTCGCGTCCCCGAATCCAACGGCATGTCCAGCGAGACCCTGCTCTTCGACATCGCGCACCCCGACCCACCGCTGCGAGCCTGTGCCCTGCGGCTGGCCGCCGACCCGGCCGCGTACACCATCTTCCCCGTATACGACCTGCCACGGCAGTACCGCACCATGCGCCTGGTCGCCGAGCACACCGACCTCCCGGTGCCCGAAGTGCGCTGGCTGGAGGAGGACTCCGGGCCGCTCGGGGCGCCCTTCTTCGTGATGGAGCGGGTCGAGGGGCGCGTACCGCCCGACGTGATGCCCTACACGTACGAGGGAAACTGGCTGCACGCCGCGAGTGACGCCGAGCGTGCCGCACTCGAAGCGGGCACCGTACGGGTCATCGCCGCCCTGCACGACCAGTTCCCGGTCGACCAGGCGCGGTTCCTCGCCCTGCCGGGCGACGGCAGCCCGCTGCGCCGTCACGTCGAGGCCCAACGTGCCTACTACGCCTGGGTGGTGGACGGACTGCCCAGCTCGCCGCTCATCGAGAGCGGCTTCGCGCGGCTGGCCGAACTCTGGCCGAGTGACGAGGGCGATCCGGTGCTCAGCTGGGGCGACGCCCGGATCGGCAACATCATCTACGACGGCTTCGCCCCGGCGGCCGTACTGGACTGGGAGATGGCGGCACTCGCCCCGCGCGAGGTCGACCTCGGCTGGACCGTCTACCTGCACCGGTTCTTCCAGGACCTGACCGTCAGCTTCGGGCAGCCGGGTCTCCCGGACTTCCTGCGCCGGGACCGGATCGAGGAACACTACGCGCGGCTCACCGGCCACACACCGCGCGACATGGACTTCTACACGCTCTACGCGGCGCTGCGGCAGGCCGTCATCATGCTGCGCGTGGCCTACCGGCAGGTGCACTTCGGTGAGGCCGCGATACCCGACGACCCGGACCGGTTGATCCTGCACCACGCCTCACTGGCTGCCATGGTGCGGGGCGACTACTGGAGTTGACCGGGGCGCCCACTCGCATGAGTGGTGTGTGCGACCACCCGACCGGTATCAGACCGGCGTCAGGCCGCTGTCAGGCCGCGTGGTGAAACTGCGCCGCCTTGAGCGGACGCGAGCCCGGACCGCCCACATGCGAGAAGGGCTGCTTCCGCCAGTCGAGACCCTGAGGAAGCGTCAGGAGCAGTGCTGTGTCCTGCTCCTGGGGCTCCGTCACCTCGTCCGCCGGGCGGGCGTCGGCGGCTGCGCGACCGGTGCCCTCGCAGACCGTGAGCCCGAACGGGTTCCACGGAGTGGGGCACTTGGCGTGCTCGGGCAGCACGTCCTCATCCGCGAGGAGCGCGATCGGCTGCGTGCAGTCCGGGCAGGTCACCCGGTACATCTCGAAGGTGTCGTACGCGTCGAACGCGTCGCCGCCGTCGGTGGATTCGGCGGCGAAGCCGGTGCCGGAGTCGATGGCGACGCCGGGTTCGACGCCCTCCGGAGAGGGCTCGGCGACGTGCTTCTGCCGTTGGTGAGCGCCGTGGTTGGAGCGCTTGGGATTCTGCATGGGTTTCTCCCCCTCGGGTGGGCCGACAAGGCGCTGCGGCCTCGACCACAGCAAGCATTGCCCGCCCGGTCCCCTGAGTAATCCCGCCGTGCCGGTGGACACGCCCTCAGGGCTGTGGCGTTCGTCACATGCCACCGGCGGATGCGCGCCGGAGGTCGTCCAGGTATCGCCGAGTTGTCACCCAGGTATCAATGGGGATCACGGCACTGTAGGTTCTTGCGTCATGGAGGAGCTGGACCGGCAGATCGTGCAGCTGCTCGTCAAGGACGGGCGGATGAGCTACACCGACCTGGGCAAGGCCACGGGCCTGTCCACGTCAGCGGTGCACCAGCGGGTGCGCCGTCTTGAGCAGCGCGGCGTCATCCGCGGCTATGCGGCGGAGGTCGACCCCGAAGCGGTGGGGCTGCCGTTGACCGCCTTTATCTCGGTGAAACCCTTCGACCCCAGCGCCCCCGACGACATCGCGGAACGCCTGGCGGGCGTCCCCGAGATCGAGGCCTGCCACAGCGTGGCGGGCGAGGAGAACTACATCCTCAAGGTCCGGGTCGGCACCCCGCTGGAACTGGAAGAGCTGCTGGCGCGGCTGCGCGCCCTGGCCGGTGTCTCCACCCGTACGACGGTGGTCCTCTCCACGCCGTACGAGGCCCGGCCGCCACGGGTCTGACCGTGGAGTCGCGGTCGTTCCTGCTGGTGCACAGCCCGGTGGTCGGCCCGGCCACCTGGCAGCCGGTCGCCACGGAGCTGACCGCGGCGGGGCACATCGCGCAAGTGCCGTCGCTGCCCGGCCCCGCGACGCTCGTCGTCCACAGCAACGCCGCGTTGTTCGTACCGGCGCTCGTGGATGAGCCGGAGAAGCCGGAGACCGGAGGGGCTGGGGGAGTGGGTGCTTCGCGTGGTCTTCGCCGACGCCCCGCTGCCGGGCGGGGGCGTCCCGCCCGGGCAGCTTCGGTGGCTGCGGGAACGGGCCGACGACGACGGGATGTTGCCCCCGTGGACCACCTGGTTCGACGAGCGTGAGGTGGCCGCGGAGGCACGCGCGCGTGACTGGCCGGTGACACTGCTGCCCGGTGGCCACCTGTACCAGGTGGTGGCGCCCGACGCCGTGGCCGCGTACCTGACGACCGGTGGGGCGGCGGGTGGGGCGGCCGGGGGGATGAACACCGACCCCCTGGTCGGACCGACCAGGCGCAGGCGCGAGACTGGTGCCCATGACCGAGAGCGCCAACCGCACCGTGCTGCTGCGCGGCGGAGACATCCACAGCCCCGCCGACCCCTTCGCCACCGCGATGGTGGTCGAACGCGGGCATATCGCCTGGGTCGGCTCCGAAGGCGCGGCCGACGCCTTCGCTGAGGGTGTCGAGGAGGTGGTCGACCTGGAGGGGGCGCTGGTCACCCCGGCGTTCACCGACGCCCATGTGCACACCACGGCGACCGGCCTGGCTCTCACCGGCCTCGACCTCTCCGGCGCGCGCACCCTTGAGGAGGCGCTCGGTCTCGTACGGGCGCACGCCGCGGCCAGGCCCGGAGAGCGGGTGCTCATCGGGCACGGCTGGGACGCCGCCCGCTGGCCGGGGCGGCGGCCCCCGTCCCGCGCCGAGCTGGACGAGGCGACTGGCGGCCGGCCGCTGTACCTGACCCGTATCGACGCGCACTCGGCGGTGGTCACGACGGCCCTGCTCGAGCTGGTGCCGGGCATCACCGGGCGCCCCGGATACGAGGCCGAAGGACCGCTCACCAAGGGCGCCCACCACGCGGTGCGGGCCGCCGCTCTCGGCGCCATCACCGGTGCGCAGCGCGCCGAGGCCCAGCGCGCCGCGCGGCGCAGCGCGGCGTCGCTCGGCATCGGCGCGCTGCACGAGTGCGCGGGCCCGGACATCTCCAGCGAGGACGACCTCACCGGGCTGCTGGAACTCGCGGCGAACGAGCCGGGACCGCGAGTCTTCGGCTACTGGGCCGAACAGGTCACCGGTCCCGCTGACGCCGACCGCATCCGCGCCCTCGGCGCGGTCGGCGCCGCCGGTGACCTCTTCGTCGACGGCGCCCTCGGCTCCCACACCGCCTGCCTGCACGAGCCGTACGCCGACGCGGGCCACACCGGTACCGCCTACCTGGACGCCGACGCCGTGGCCGCCCATGTGGCGGCCTGCACCGAGGCGGGACTACAGGCGGGCTTCCACGCCATCGGCGACGCGGCCGTGACCGCCGTCGTCGACGGAGTGCGCGCCGCCGCCGAGAAGGTCGGTCTGGACCGGGTCCGCGCGGCCCGGCACCGCGTGGAGCACGCCGAGATGCTCACCCCGGCGACCCTCGCGGGCTTCGCCGAGCTCGGCCTCACCGCGTCCGTACAGCCCGCCTTCGACGCGCTGTGGGGCGGCCCGGACGGGATGTACGCCGAGCGGCTCGGTGCCGCGCGCGCACTGACCCTCAATCCGTACGCCGCGCTGCTGCGTTCCGGTGTGCCGCTGGCGTTCGGGTCGGACGCTCCGGTCACCCCGCTCGACCCGTGGGGCACGGTGCGGGCCGCCGCCTTCCATCGCACCCCGGAGCACCGGATCTCGGTACGGGCCGCGTTCACGGCGCACACCCGGGGCGGCTGGCGGGCCATCGGCCGGGACGACGCCGGGGTGCTGGTGCCGGGCGCGCCCGCGGACTACGCGGTGTGGCGCACCAGCGACCTCGTGGTGCAGGCGCCGGACGACCGGGTCGCCCGCTGGTCGACCGACCCGCGCTCCGGAACCCCGGGGCTGCCCGATCTCTCACCGGACGCCGAGCTGCCTGTCTGCCTGCGGACCGTGGTGCTCGGCGAGACGGTCTTCGCGGCGCCTGATGCTTCGTAGGGCCTAACGAGTGATCCTCGCCCGGCGAGGTACGGCTGATGGATGTTTCCGGCCTGTCGTGCGACCTGCGCATCCTCGGCGCTGACCTGGCTGTTCATGGAAGCGCCGCAGGTCAAAAGGCTATTGACAGACGGCAGACCAGGCCGGGTAGGTTCTGCCGGGTCCACCACAGGACGTCCGACCGGGAGACCTCCACACAGTCGTCGAACGCCGCTGGGCCAATGGGGGGCGTGCCGCACCGGCTCACCCTCACTGGCAGCCAGGTCCAGCGCCCGCGCCTCGGGGGCATGGGAGGTCCTGCCTGGTAGGAGGGCCCCTGGGAAGGGGCCCTCCCTGCTCGAGCGCAGTCGAGAGCTTGGGGGCGGGTGTGACCCGGGTGGGGCCCGGACGCTCAGTAGACAACGGCACTCGGTCGACCCGCAGCCAGCGGGCCCCAGGTCGGCCCGAAGGGCGCCGGGCCCCGATCCGCAGGCTCGACCGGATCTTGAGTGGCGGGTAGCCGTGGGTCGCCTGGGTCCGCAGACTAAGGTGGGGCTTCTGCGGACGGACTTAAGGGGCAGCAGTGAAGGACGGCGAAGAGCGGCAGTACGGCCCGCTCGGCACAGCCTTGGTGATCATCCCGACCTACAACGAGGCCGAGAACATCAAGTCGATCGTCGAGCGCGTACGGGCCTCGGTGCCCGAGGCGCACGTCCTTGTCGCCGACGACAACAGCCCGGACGGCACCGGCAAACTGGCCGACGAGCTCGCGGCCGACGACGACCACGTCCAGGTGCTGCACCGCAAGGGCAAGGAAGGCCTGGGCGCCGCCTACCTCGCGGGCTTCGCCTGGGGCATCGAGCACGGCTACGGCGTCCTGGTGGAGATGGACGCCGACGGCTCCCACCGCCCCGAGGAACTGCCCCGGCTGCTGACCGCGCTCAGGGGCGCCGACCTGGTGCTCGGCTCGCGCTGGGTGCCCGGCGGGCGGGTCGTCAACTGGCCCGCGTCCCGGAAGTTCCTCTCCCGTGGCGGCAGTACGTACTCGCGCCTGCTCCTCGATGTACCGATCCGCGATGTCACCGGCGGTTTCCGGGCCTTCAGGCGAGAGACCCTCGAAGGGCTCGGCCTGGAGGAGGTCGCCTCGCAGGGCTACTGCTTCCAGGTGGACCTGGCCCGACGCGCCGTCAGAGCCGGCTTCCATGTGGTCGAGGTGCCCATCACCTTCGTGGAACGCGAACTCGGTGACTCCAAGATGAGCCGGGACATCGTCGTCGAGGCGCTGTGGCGGGTCACCGCCTGGGGTGTGAGGGAGCGAGTCGGACGCGTGACGGACCGCCGCAAGCCCCGCTGACCCCGCTTACTCCGTTCGGACGTTTCGCCCGGCACACTGGGAGTATGACGACCGGCACTCCGCCTCCGACCCACCCCGCCCGCCCGCCGCGCTCCCGGCTGCTCAGGCTCCTGCCGCTCGCTGTCGCTGCGTGGCTGGTCCTCGAGATCTGGCTGCTGATCGAGATCGGCAGCGTGGCTGGCGGCCTCACCGTCTTCCTGCTGCTCGTGGCGGGCTTCGTACTGGGCGCCGCGGTGATCAAGCGCGCCGGGCGCCGGGCCTTCCAGAACCTGAGCGAGACGCTCCAGCGGCAACAGCGGGGCGAGCAGCCCATGCCGCCCGAGCAGGGCGGTGGCAACGGCCTGGTCATGCTGGGCGGCCTGCTGCTGATGATGCCGGGCGTGCTCTCCGACGCCCTCGGTCTGCTGTGCCTGCTGCCACCGGTACGCGGTGGGGTGAGCCGGTACGCGCAACGGGCCTTCGAACGGCGGGTCCGGCAGGCACCGCCGGGCAGCTTCGAGGACGCCTACCAGCAGTCCCGCATGCACCGCCCGGACGGCAAGGTCGTCCCCGGTGAGGTCATCAAGAACGACGAGCGCCCGCAGGACGACGCACCACGCCCCGACGACGGCCCGCGCCCACCGCTGACCCCGTAGGAGCGAAGAGCCCCGTGGGCGCACAGGAAAGAGCCGGGGGCGGNNNGGCGCCGCCCCCGGCTCTTGCTGGTTGATGCCGTTAGCTGAAGTACGCGGAGTCAGGCGGACTTACGGCTGCTGTCCCGCGGATGCACGGCGATGTTCATGGCTCCGGAGCGGAGAATGGCCAGGCGCTCGGCCAGGACTTCCTCCAACTCCTCGCGGGTGCGCCGCTCCATGAGCATGTCCCAGTGCGTACGCGCGGGCTTGCCCTTCTTCTCTTCGGGCCCGTCGCCGTCTACCAGGAGTGCTTGGGCCCCGCAGACCTTGCACTCCCACTCCGGCGGGATGTCCGCCTCTACCGAGAACGGCATCTCAAAGCGATGTCCGTTCTCGCATGCGTACTCCACGGCCTGGCGCGGGGCCAGGTCGATGCCGCGGTCGGTCTCGTAGCTGGTCACCACGAGGCGCGTGCCGCGAAGAGCTCGCTCACTCATGAATCGTGCCTCCCGGGCTTGTCGCCCACAGGACAGGTGTCGCTGTCGTCGTCATCCGGTCAACGTCCGGTCGGCGGATAAGATTCCCGTTCCGGGTAAACGCGTCGCCGTCGTAGCCGCCCCTTGTTGTACCCACCGGCGCCCGGTTTGTCACATCTAGCAGCAGATGTCACCCAGCGATTCTCTTTCTTTAGCGCGCAGTAACGGTCCGCCCGGCAAGTCAAAGGCGTACACTACCGGCCTTTGGCTTGAACGGCTAAATCTGCTCGGAATCGATTCGGGAACGATCACTGGCCCACGGGCTCAGGACCAGGCTCCCCGCGCCTTCAGTACCTCGGCCAAGGTGCCGATCTCGTCGGTCACGATGCCGTCCACGCCGAGATCGAGCAAGGCGGTCATCCGCTCCGGGTCGTTCACGGTCCACACATGGACCTGCAGGCCCAGCGCGTGCGCGGCCCGCACGAAGCCGCGGTCCACCACCCGTACCCCCGAAGCCACCTCCGGAACCTGGGCGCACACCGCCGAGCGCCGTGGCGTCGCCGGAGCGCCGTACGCGCGCAGTCGCAGCCCCAGGACGCCGCGGGTGCCCAGTGACGTCGCCAGGCGCGGGCCCGCGAGGCGCTGGGCCCGGGCCACCCGGCCCTCGGAGAACGAGCCGACGCACACCCGGTCCCAGGCTCCGGTGCGCCGCAAGAGGGCGATCAGCGGGGCGAGCGCGGACTCCGCCTTGACGTCCACGTTCCAGCGGGCCTCGGGGAATTCCTCTAGGAGCTCCTCCAGGAGCGGGATCGGCTCACCGCCCGCTACGCGCGCGTGGCGTACGACGCTCCACGGCAGGCGGGCGATCCTGCCGCCGGTGTCCGTCACCCGGTCCAGTGAGGCGTCGTGGAAGGCGACCAGCCGTCCATCGGCCGTGGCGTGGACGTCGGTCTCCAGGTAGCGGTACCCGCAGTCGACCGCGCGCCGGAACGCGGCCGCGGTGTTCTCCAGACCGTCCATCGCCCCGCCCCGGTGGGCGAAGGCGAGCGGTCCCGGCGTGTCGAGGAAGGGGTGCCGTACGCGGATGTTCACCGCGGCAGTATCGCGTGCTCCCGTGGCGAGCTGGCGACCACCGTGCTGCTGGAGCCCGCCGCGGGGATGGCGAACAGGCGCAGGAAGTACTGCGCGAGCGGGCCGATCGCCAGCGCGTAGGCGACGGTGCCGAGCCCCACCGTGCCCCCGAGGGCGAAGCCGGTGGCGACGACCGTGACCTCCACGGCGGTGCGCACCAGGCGGATGGAGAGGCCGGTGACCCGGTGCAGACCGGTCATCAGGCCGTCCCGTGGGCCCGGGCCGAAACGGGCGGAGATGTACAGGCCGGTCGCCGCGCCGTTGAGCACGATCCCGGTGACCAGCGCGGATACGCGTACCGCCAGGCCCTGGGCATCCGGCATGACGGCGAGCGCGGCATCCATGGCGACACCGATCACCAGGACGTTGGAGACCGTGCCGAGGCCCGGACGCTGCCGCAGCGGAATCCACAGCAGCAGCACCGCCGCGCCGAGGATGGTCAGCACGACGCCCATGCTCAGCCCGGTCAGCCGCGCCAGGCCCTGGTGCAGCACGTTCCATGGCTCAAGACCCAGCCCTGAGCGGACCATCAGCGCCGAACTCCCGCCGTACAGCACCAGCCCGACATACAACTGCAGCAGCCTGCGCGGGAGCTGGGTCCGCGGAACCGTGGAGGTGACTGATCCGGACAAGGTGTGCCCCCGGTGGTGATAGTGGCTTGGTTCGTGTCACTCTGTGGCTTGGGATATGAGGCCAACCAGGGCCAATTCAGGGAAGGTGGACTGATCTGTATGGCGCAGTGGACTTCTGCGGTGGGCTCCACTCAGCTCTCCCGGCTCATCCGCTCCCAGCAAGAGCGCCCCGCGGGCGCGGGCACCCGCCGCCCGCCCGCCTACCGGTCGCTCGCGGACGGCATCCGGCTGCTGGTCCTGGAAGGCCGGGTCCCGGTGGCCGCCCGCCTCCCGGCCGAGCGTGAGCTGGCGCTGGCGCTGAACGTCAGCCGCACCACCGTCGCCGCCGCCTACGAGGCGCTCCGCGGCGAGGGCTTCCTGGAGTCCCGCAGAGGAGCGGGCAGCTGGACCGCCGTACCCGCGGGCAATCCGCTGCCCGCGCGCGGTCTGGAGCCGCTGCCGCCCGAGGCGCTCGGCTCCATGATCGACCTCGGATGCGCCGCCCTGCCCGCCCCCGAGCCCTGGCTCACCCGCTCCGTACAGGGCGCCCTGGAGGAGCTTCCGCCGTACGCCCACACCCACGGCGACTACCCGGCGGGGCTGCCCGTGCTGCGCCAGCTGCTCGCCGAGCGCTACACCGCGCGCGGCATCCCGACCATGCCCGAACAGATCATGGTCACCACCGGGGCGATGGGCGCGATCGACGCGATCTGCCATCTGTTCGGCGGGCGTGGTGAGCGCATCGCCGTCGAGTCCCCGTCGTACGCGAACATCCTCCAGTTGATGCGCGAGGCCGGAACGCGGCTGGTGCCGGTCGCCATGGGCGACGGCCTCAGCGGCTGGGACCTGGATCGCTGGCGCCAGGTGCTCCGCGACGCCGCGCCCCGCCTCGCCTATGTGGTCGCCGACTTCCACAACCCGACCGGGGCCCTGCCCGACGACGTCCAGCGGCGCGCTCTGGTGGACGCCGCACGGTCGGCGGGTACGGTCCTGGTCGCCGACGAGACGATGTCGGAGCTGTGCCTCGACGCGGACCGGGCCATGCCGCGCCCGGTGTGCGCCTTCGACCCCGGCGGTTCCACGGTCATCACGGTCGGCTCGGCGAGCAAGGCCTTCTGGGCGGGCATGCGCATCGGCTGGGTGCGGGCCGCGCCCGATGTGATCCGCAGCCTGGTGGCGGCGCGCGCGTACGCCGACCTGGGCACCCCGGTGCTGGAGCAGCTCGCGGTCAGCTGGTTGCTCAGCACCGGCGGCTGGGAGGAGGCCATCGAGGTGCGCCGCACGCAGGCCAGGGAGAACCGTGACGATCTGGTCGCCGCCCTGCGCCGGGAGCTGCCCGACTGGGAGTTCGAGGTGCCCGCGGGTGGGCTGACGCTGTGGGTGCGCGCCGGAGGGCTCTCCGGGTCGCGGCTTGCCGAGGTCGGCGAGCGGGTGGGGGTGCGGGTGCCGTCGGGGCCGCGGTTCGGCGTCGACGGCGCGTTTGAGGGGTACCTACGGCTGCCGTTCACGGTCGGGGGGGCGCTCGCCGACGAGGCGGCGGTACGGCTCGCGGCCGCCGCCGGGCTGGTGCGGACCGGAGCGGGCGGGACGGAGTCGGGGCGGATGTTCGTGGCCTGAAGGCCTGAGCGCCTGAGCGCCTGAGCGCCTGAGCGCCTGAGTGCCTGAGTGCCTGACGGTCTGACGGTCTGTCGTGTTGCGGGGCCCGTGTCAGCCCTCGCCCTCGCCCCCGCCCTCCGCCTTCACCAAGGCCACCGGTCCGGCGGCCTTGGTGAGCACCACCTCCGCGGGGGGCTCGGGCGCGGTGGCCTCGTGGACCTCGGTGCGCGGCGGCAGCAGCTCCAGGACCGCCTGCCGGTGCGCCTCGCTGGTCGCGTCGTCGTACGGGTCTGGCGTGGCGGGTACCTGCAAACGGTGCACGGGACCGGCGCCGAGCCGCGCGTATCCGCGCCCCGGAGGCACGTCGGACGTGGGCGTCGTGGACGGCGGCAGGCCCAGCACGGCCGTCAGCTGCTCCTCAGTAGCGGGGCCGAGCGCCACGCGCGCGCGGGTGTGCTGCCATACGGGATCGCTCAGGGTGTCCAGGCAGTCGAACTGGTCGGCCACGACGACCGTGACGTTCGCCGCCCGGCCGTGCCGGAGCGGCACCTGGAGCAGCGCCTGTGGTTCCCTGCGGCCGTCCGCGGCGGCCAGGTGTCCCAGGACGCTGGGACGGTCCAGCAGCAGCCACAGTGGCCGACGCGTGTCGTCGGGTGGCGGGTGGCCCGCCTGGCGTGCGCGGTTGGCGGCGATCAGCCGCCGTTCCGTCTCGTGGGCCGCCCACTCCAGGGTGGCCAGCGCGCCGGAGAGGCCGCATTCCAGGGCGAGCACGCCCGCGCGGCCGGTGAGGCAGGCGTACTCGCCGGTGCCGCCGCCCTCGATGATCAGGACATCGCCGTGCTGGAGGGCCTGTAGCGCGACGGAACGCATGAAGGTGGTCGTGCCGCTTCCCGGCTGGCCGACGACCAGCAGATGCGGCTCGGTCGAGCGCGCGCCCGTGCGCCAGACGACCGGGGGCACATCCCGCCGCTCGTCGCCGTCGGTCACCGGGAGCGTGCGCCGCACGGTCGTCGCGTCGGTGAAGCCGAGCACCGTCTCGCCCGGGGCCGTGACGAATCGCTGGGCCGCGATATCGGTGGGCAGGGAGGCCAGCACGCTGACCGTGAGCTGGTTGCCCTCCTCGTCCCAGGCGAAGTGGTGCTCGCGGCCGCGCCCCGACTTGGCGTGCAGCAACTGCTCGATCCGGGCCCGTGACGTGGCCTCGCCGTCCGTGAAGTACGCCGGATAGCGCAGCACGAGGCGCTCGAGGCGCCCGCTGTGGTCGAACGCGTGGCTGACGAAGACCTGGCCCCAGTCCCCGCCGTGGGCGTAGAGGGGACTGGGGTCGTCAGCCACCGAGAAGTACGGGACCAGCGCCTCGTAGAGCGCCCGCAGCCGCTGCCGCTGCGCGTCGTCGGGACCTTCCGGGGCCGGTGGGGTGCGGTCCCGGCCGGCCCAGGCGGACGCGGCCATCAGGGAGATCAGGGCGACCACGGGCCCGTACGGCATGAGGGCGACGACCAGGACGCACGCGGCCACCAGGAACAGCAGTGGACCGCGCCGGTCCTTGGGTGTCGCGGTCCACCGTTGCCGACCCGAGGCAGCCAGTCGGCCGAGCCCCTTGGAGAGGGTGATGAGCGGATGGAGAACGTCGGCGGCGCTGTCGGCGACCGTCCTGGCCAGCTCCCGGCCACGGGCGATCGAGGCCTTACCGCGGGCGATCGAGGCCGATCCGCTGGTCAGAATGTGGGGGAGTGGGCGCCTGGCCACGTCTGTCTCCTGAGGTAGTCCGCCGGGGTCAGATCTTCAGCCCACCGAGCAGGCTGGCCAGGCTGGCGCCGCCCGCCTCGATGCTCGGCGCGATCGCCGAACCGGCGAGATAGAAACCGAAGAGGGCGCAGACCAACGCGTGCGAGGCCTTGAGTCCGTCTTTGCGGAAGAAGAGGAAGACGATGACTCCGAGCAGCACGACGCCTGAGATGGACAGGATCATGAGTGTTCTCCTGGTTGATGGGACAGTCACCATGAGTTGTTCCAGGTTCACAGCATGTATCCATACGACAAAAGGTGCGAGTGGGTGAATTGTGGAATGTTTCACCGCGCTGGCGGAACGTGAACTTCCGCCCGGACGCGCCACACGGCCAGACCGGTGACCCTGGAGTGATCTATGCCTCGGGCGCGCGCCGTCATGTGCCCTGGTGGGCAGTACGCTGTCGATTCACTCGTACGGCCCACGGGCGTACCTCCCTATGCAGCGAAAGGCGGTTCCACCCATGACCGAAGCCCCCGATCCGGAGGTCGTGGAGCTCGCCACGAAGATCTTCGATCTGGCGCGACAGGGCGAGGCCGAGGCGCTCGCCGCGTACGTCGACGCGGGTGTGCCGGTGAACCTCACCAACGACCGGGGCGACTCCCTGGTGATGCTCGCCGCCTACCACGGCCACGCGGACGCGGTGCGGGCCCTGCTGGAGCGCGGCGGGGATGCCGACCGCATCAACGACCGCGGACAGACACCCCTGGCCGGAGCCGTCTTCAAGGGGGAGGACGAGGTGGTCCGGGTGCTCCTGGACGGCGGTGCCGATCCGGCCGCCGGGACGCCGTCCGCGCTGGACACCGCCCGGATGTTCGGCAAGAGCGAACTGCTGGAGCTGTTCGGCGCCCAGTGACGGGGCCATGGGGGCGGCCACGGGGGGCGCCCACGGGGGGCGAAGAGGGAAACGGGGGGAACCACAGGAAATCTGGTCGCGTTGGCCGGAACCGCTGAGCCATCATGACGTCGTGATTCACGGACGCGATGGCTGGGCAGACGCTGCACCACGCGGACCGTGAGGCCCGTGCCGGGCCACGACGAGAGGCAGAGGACGATGGTCTACCGCAAGCAAGAGACGACGGGCAGCCGTACGTGTTGTCGCGCGGCCAGGTAGTGCACGATCCCCTGTTGCGTCGACAGCTTGATGTGAGGCTTTTCCCATGTTCGACACGGTCATAGCGCCCAGCGGCACCCTGCTCGGCCTGCTTCAGCGGGGCCGCGGCGACGGCACCCTGCACGCCCTTACGGCGCCCCGCGCCGAGGCACTCGCGGCCCTCAACCACTGCGTGCTGAGCGACCCTCGCCACGACTGGCAGGTGGAGAGCCGCTCGCTCTACTACGCCCGCCTCTACCTGGACCTGCACGGCGGGCTCGACGAGATCGAACGGCATCTGTTCTGCGGCGCCGACGTCGTCGACACCGACGAGTCACGCACCGGCCTCACCCTCGCGGTACTCGGCCACCTCGCCTCGTACGGCAGAGGCGACGCCCTGGCCCTGCTGCGCAGGTACGCCGCGAGCGGCACCAGCTGGGCCTGGGCCCTGGACGAGCTCGCCCTGCGCGACGAGGACGCGGGCCTGCGCGCCCTGGCCGGACCTGTCCTGGCCCGGTTCCCGCACACCCCCGAAGGTGAGGCCGACCTCGCGGCCGCCGTACGGGACGCCTTCGAGCCACGCCCCTGGCGACTCTGGGCCGACGACCCGCGCGAGGCTGTGGCCACCCGGGTCAGGGCCGCCCAGGAGCGCGGTTCGTTCGACCAGTGGCAGCGGCAGATGCGGCCAGCGGGCCCCCGCCCGGGATGGAGCGTGCGCGCCGTCTTCGACTGGGCCGAAGAAGCCATCGAGCGCGGCGCGGGACGCTATGTGCCCGCGGCGCGATGTCTCACCGCGGTCGCCGGACCCGACGACCGCCCGGAGATCCTGGCCACGGCCCGCGCCGGCGGCGACGGGGCGCGCAGCACGGCGCTGCGCTACCTCGCCGACGCCCGGGACCCCGCCGTTCTCGACCTGATCGAGGCCGCCGTGGCCGACGGGACCCGGACCGTCGTGGACGCCGCCGTGGACGCCTTCGAGCGGATGCAGAGCGATACCGCCGTGGACCGCGCCCGCGGCTGGGTACACCGACCCGACGCACTCGGCGCCGCCGCGGGCCGGGTGCTCGCCTGCCGAGGCGGCGCGCAGGACGCGTCCCTGGTGCTGGGCGCGCTGCGCGAGGCCGTACGCGGCGAAGGGCCCGACGCGCAGACCCTGTGGACGCTGGTCGACGGAGCCGGACGGCTCGGCATCTCCTGCGCGGCGCCCGTACTGCGCCACGTCTACCGCGAGACCGCCTCGTCCCAGCTCCGCGGCCGCGCCGCCCGCGCACTGGCCGCTACCGACCGCTCGTTCGCTGCGGGCTTCGCCGTCGAATGTCTGTGGGACTGCGAGGAGTCCACCCGCGAGGTCGCCGCCCGGCACGCCGAGACCGCGGACAACCGCGTGGTCGACCAGCTCAGAAGGCTCGCCGCCGACCCGGCCGAGGAGGACGAGGTGCAGACGGCGGTACGCAGCCGGATCGGACCCGACGCACCCGCCGTGTGACGCGGCGCCGGACGGCGCTCGACGGCCCCAGAGCAGCACACGCCCGCCGCCCGCCTCGACGCGGTGTACGAGCCCGAGCAGCCCCCACCTACCGGCCGGGTGGCGCCCCGGTGCGCTGACCCGCTGCCTTAGCCGCTGATGCTCGCGGCCGATGAACTACGTCACCTGGTCCGCGGCTCCAGCCTGCCGCTCGACCTGCGCACAACGCAGCGGTGCCGCCGTTCTCAGCGCACTGTCGACGGCTGGGCAGCCAAGCGCCGTCGCCTGAACTCTCCCGCGCGCAAGGGCGGTTCACGGCGTGCGGCACGGCTATCAGACAGCCTCGGGCGGCTGCCTGGTGGACACCGAACGCGGCGGAACAGACCATGGCCGCCGCCGCGCGGTCCCCGCGCGCATGCGGGGCCATCTGCGCCGTTTCGGCCGTTGTCAGTGCGACCGCCTAATCTTTCCGTCGTGACTGCACCTGCCCTGGCCAAGAGTGTCCCGTCCCCGGTCCTGGGCCCGGCCGCCGACGAGGGCCTGGCTCGGCGGCTGCGCGCGCTCGCCTGCACGGCCCCGCTGCACGACCTCGACGTACGCAAGGCCAACCTCGCGGGCGAGTACTCGACGTACGCGATGGCGGAGGTGGCGCTCTCCGCCATCGACCTGATCACGCTGAACATGGACTTCGACACCGGCGCCGACCACGAGCAGATCGTGGCCAGGCTCGTCCCGCGCGTGGCCGCCCAGGCGCCCCAGCGGCCCACCGCCGAACACGAGCGGGTGGCCCGCTGGGTCCTGGAGAACCTGATCAACGTCGGCAGCGCGGACCGCGGCTTCCGCGCCGTGTACGGCACCTTCGCCCCCGACGGCTCCTACGTCCGCCGTGACTACGACTTCAAGCTCGTGGAGGAGGTCCCCGGCTACGGCGGCGGGGTCTATCTCCGGACCACGGACGAAGCGGTCAACGTCCTGGTCGGCGCCCTCGACACGGACGTCACCAGCGCCCAGATCGCGGCCGAGGTCAAACTCGAGGTACTGATCAACCGGGGCCGCCTCGCCGACGCCCAGCTCGCCGCCGAACAGGCCCGCTACCGCACCGTCCAGTACTCGGAGTCGCTGCGCCGCGCCCTGGACGCCACCCGGCGCAACGTCCGCGCGGTGGACTGGCTGCGGGCCGTCCCCGACATGATCGCCGAGGCGCTCGACCACGTCGCCGACCGGTACCGCCACGAAAACGCCATCCTGACCAATATCCGCAAGGCCAGAGACGAGGCCGACACCGGCTCCGACCCCAAGACCGCCGAACACAAGCGGCGCGCCGCCGAGCTCGTCGACATCGTCAAGGACTGCATCCGCCGCCACACCCAGCTGCAGTCCCGGCTCCTGGAGGCCGGACCGCTGTTCCGCGCCGAGCAGGACCGGCAGGCCTTCGCGACCCCCACCGCCCGCTCCGGGCTCGACCTGTACGGCCAGCTGGTCGCCCCTCTGCTGCCGCTCCCCGTCGAGCGGGCGACCCGCGTCACGGACGCGTTCTTCGCCCGCGGCACCGGCCTGCGCACCCCGACGTCGGTGCGCGCCCGTGACCTCGTGGAGATGCTCCTGACCCCTCCTGTGGAGCGCGAGCAGCTGGGCGCCGAGATGCCCGAGCCGGATCTGATCGCCACACCGGACGACAGCAGGTTCAGCGAGGAGCAGCTGGCCAGCGCCATGGAACTGCTCGATCTGGAGCATGACGCGCCGCGCCGACTGTCCGGACTGCTCGCTGAAGCCCGGCGCCGTGACCCCGAACTGCCCTATCTCGTCGCGCTGCTGGCCGTGCACGCGGCCAGCCCGCCGGTCGGCACCGCGTACCGGCAGGGGGAGCGGCGACTGCTGTTCGCGGTGGACGACGGAACGGACCTGGACGACCCGGAGTTCGGCGGCGCCGACCTGATCGTCGGCACGGCACTGCTCGACGCGGCGGGCATGGCCGCGGATCGTACGGAGGCGGCGTGATGGGTGCCTTCCCCAGCCTCGGACCCAGCCGAAGCCGAAGCCGGAGCCGTAGCCGTCGCAGCAGCCTGGACGGGCTGATTTCCGAACCTCAGCAAGGAGCGAACCCGTGACCGACCACCACGCAGACACCGCCGCGTGGAGCGAACCGGAGACCCGCCCCACGGCCCCCGCCCCCGTCACTCCCGCCGACGCCGCCGACGCCGCGCGGCTGGTCTCCTTCGGACTCCAGCCCAAACTCCAGCCCGCCCGCGACGCCGAGTACACCGAACTGCTGCGCCGCTACCGCGAGGACGCGCCCTTCGCCCGGCTCGCGGACGCCGTGGCCACCGGGCTCGGACTCGTCGTCCTGGAGGTGTCCCCGCGCGCGGGCATGGCGGTGACCGCCGCCGAGGACTCCGTGTTCGCCGTCCGCATGGGCGACTACGCCCGGCGCGCCTCGTCCGACGCGGCCGACCGCTTCCTGCACGGCCTCGCCCACCTCGCGATCGCCGCCATGGCCTTCCCGCGCCCCGAGGACCTCGCCGACGACGGCTACATCGGACGCGTCACCGTCAACGGCGTCGACGCGTTCGTCCGCCAGGCCTGCCGCCGCCTCGAAGAGCGCGCCGAGGAACAGGGCGAGAACACCGACCCCGCCTCCGATGCCCCCGGGCTTGAGGCGGGCTGGCGGATCTGGGCCCGGCGCAGCGCCACCGGTGCCACCAAGGACGCGCGCCGCCTGGCGGGTTCCACCACCGGCATCGTCGGCAAGGCCGCCGTCTTTCTCACCGACTCCGGGTTCCTGCAGCGCACCGGCGACGATTCCGGGGGGACCTACCGCACCACCGCCCGCTACCAGCTACAGGTCCGCGACCTGGCGGGCAGCGCCGCGATGGCCGAGCTGCTGGAGCTGGGCATCGTCCCGGTGACCGACGGCACCGCGAGCCTCCTGCCCGCCCACGACGGCGAGGACCTGGAGCTGGTCGCCGGCGCCGGACTGCCCTTCCACGCCACAACAGAGCAGCCCTGAGCCCCAGCTCACCACCACAACCTCCCGCTCCCCGCCTCCCCGCCTCCCCGCTTCCCGCCTCCCCGCTTCCCGCCCTCAGACTGACGACGAGAGTCCCCGCCATGTACGAGCTGTCCCGGGTCCGCCTCTACTCCATCGGCCCAGCCGGTGCGCGCTATGCCGACACCGTGCTTGACCTGCGCGGAGTGGGCCCGGCCGTGCCGAACCCCGCGCCCACCCAGGCGGAGTTCTTCGAGGACGAGCCGACCGGCCCGCCGCGCCGCCCGGCCCCGGCCGGGGTGCTCTTCCTGGAGAACGGCGGCGGGAAGTCCGTACTGCTCAAGCTGATCTTCTCGGTGATGCTGCCCGGCCACCGCAACACCCTCGGCGGCGCCAGCTCCGGAGTCCTGCGCAAGTTCCTGCTCGCCGACGACTGCGGGCATGTGGCCCTGGAGTGGCAGCACACCCTGACCGGCGAGTGCGTGGTGGTTGGCAAGGTGAGCGAGTGGCGGGGGCGGCAGGTCTCCAGCGATCCGCGGAAGTTCGCCGAGGCCTGGTACTCGCTGCGTCCCGGCCCCGGAATGAGCCTGGACAACCTGCCGGTGGCCGAGTCCACGGCGGTACGTCCGACGGCCGAGGGCGTGTCCGGGGCCCAGGGGCGCCGCCGCACCATGAAGGGCTTCAGGGACGCGCTCACCGAAGCGGGCAAGGCGTACCCGCATCTCGAGGTCCACTGGGAGGAGATCCACGACCGCTGGAACGAGCACCTCGGCGAGGTGGGCCTTGACCCCGAACTCTTCCGCTACCAGCGGGAGATGAACGCCGACGAGGGCGAGGCGGCCGGGCTCTTCGCGGTCAAGAAGGACTCCGACTTCACCGACCTGCTGCTGCGTGCCGTCACCGACACCCGGGACACCGACGGGCTCGCCGACCTGGTGAGCGGCTTCGGCAACAAACTGGGGCGGCGCGCGGAGCTCATCGCGGAACGCGACTTCACCGCGGGATCGGTGGACCTGCTCGGGCGGATCGTGGAGGCATCCCAGACGCGGACACGCGCGCGTGAGGTGCACGCGGGCGCCGAGCGGCGCACCCGGACGCTGTCCCGCAGGCTCTCCGCGCGCGCCGCCCAGGAGCGGGCCCGCGCCACCGACCTGGCCCAGCGGGTCACCGACGCCGCGCACACCGTCACCGAGGCCGAGCGGACCCGCGGCCAGAGCGCGCTGATCGCCGCCGAACTCGCTTACCGCAACGCGTCCCTGGCCCTGTCCGCCGCGGAGAAGTCGGCCGCCGCGCAGAAGCGCGAACTCGCCGACGCGCGCACCCTGCACGCCGCGTGGCAGGCCGCCGAGGCGGTACTCCGCCACCGCGCCGCCGCCGATCGTGCGGCCCGGGTGGCCGCCGCCATCCGGGAGGCCGAGCGGGACGCGGCGCCCGCGCTTGCCGCCAGGGCGAAGGCCGCCGCCGATCTCGTACGCGCGCTGCACACGGCCGCGGCGGACGGCGAGCGCCTCGCCAACGAGGAGGAGGAGCGGTCCGCCGTACTCCAGGAGGCGGGCGAGGCGGCGCACCGCGACGCCACGGCCGCGGCCACCGAGGCGCAGCGGGCCCGCAGCGAGAGCGGTCATCTGCGCCAGCGCCTGACCGAGGTCGAGCAGGAGACCGCGGAAGCCGTACGCGCGGGCTGGCTGGACGACGTGGCCCCGGACGCCGACCCGGCCCGTGCCGCGCTGGCCGCCAGTGACGCCGAGCAGACCGCGGTCGCCGCGTGGGACGCCGCCCGCGAGGTGTCCCGTACCGCCGCCGAGCGCACCAGGGAGACCGCGGCCGCCGAGGCCCGCGCCGAGCTCACCGCGGCCCGCGCCGCGGACGCCGCGACGGCCGCCGAGCAGGCGTACGACGCGGAGCGCCGCACCGCCGAGGCACTCGCCGCGGAAGAACGCCTCGCCGAACTCCTGAGCCTGCCGTCGTCCGGTCGCGCGTCCGGTCGCGGGGCGGCCCGCTCAGGGGACGAGCACGGCGACGCCCACTCCGCGAGCCCGCACGCCGCGGCCGGGCACGCGAACGCGGACGCCGAAACCGGCCAGGAGCCGTCGGCGCACCGCCGTGGCGACGGCGCCGCACCCGGGCACCGTCCCGCCCGGCCCGGCCCGGACAGTCCCCTCACCGCCGATGAACTGGACCGCTACGCCGACGAACTGGGTGAGCTACTCGAGCAGGGCGTGGCCTCCGCCGAGCGGCAGCTGTTCGAGCTGCGTACGGCCGCCGCCGACGACGCCCGCATCCTCGGCGCGCTGGGTGACGGCGGGCTGCTGCCACCCGGGCCCGATGTGCTGGCCACCGTCGAGTACTTGGGCGAGCACGGCATTCCCGCCCTGCCCGGCTGGCGCTACCTCGCGCAGGCCGTCGACCCGGCCGACCACGCGCGCGTGCTCGCCGCCCGACCCGAACTGGTCGACGGCGTCGTCATCACCGACCCCGCGACCCACGCCCGCGCCCGCGAGGTCCTGGACGAGGCCGCGCTGCTGCCCCGCTCCACGGTGGCCGTCGGCACCGCCGCCGCGCTGCTCGCCCCCACCCCGGGCCCCGGCGCGGGCGACGGGGACGTCTTTCTCGTACCGCCGAACCCAGCGATGCACGACGAGCACGCCGCCGATGAGGAGCGCCACGCCCTGCGGGCCCGGGCCACCCTGCGCGACGAGGAGATCCGGGCGCTCGCCACCCGCCTGGGCAAGGACCGCGAGCTCGCGGCCCGGCTCGCCTCCTGGCGGGCGAGCTGTCCGGCCGGGAGCCTCGCCGAACTCGCCACGGCCGCCGACACGACGCGCGCGTTCGCCCAGGAAGCCGAGGCCGAACTGGTCGAGGCTCGCACCGCACGCGCCGAGGCCGACGAGGCCGCCGCCGACGCCGCGCGCGTACGGGACGAGCGGGGGGACGCCGCCCAGCGCGCCCGCCGGGCCGCCGACGCCCTCGCCGGACTGGCGTTCCGGCTGCGTGAACGCGCCGGATGGCAGGTCAAGCTGCGCGAACTGGCCGATGACGCCGTCGAGTCCGAGGCCAAGGCCCAGTCCTGCCTGGAGCGCGCCAGGGCCGCCGACGAGGACCGCCGCGCCGCCCAGCGCGCCGCGGACGACGCCCGCCGTACCGCCCGCGCGCTCCGCGCCGAGCGCGCCGAGATCGCTGGCGCGCCCGAGGAGATCGCCGAAGAGACCCCCGAAAGGGAAGAGACCGCCGAGAAGGGCGGCGCCCCGCGCACCGCCCTGCCGACCCTGCGCGAGGCCTACCGCGCCGCGTCCCAGCTGTACGAGAAGGTCGGCGTCGGCGCCGACCTGCGCGCCGAACAGGCCCGCGCCGAGAGCGACGAGAGCGCCGCACTCGCCCAGCTCGACCGGCTCAGCAACAAGGTCCGCACCCGCGCCGCCCAGCTCCTCGAGGGCCCGGACGGAGCCGACAGCCCCTCGCGTCAGGGCGCCGCAGCCCGTGCCGAGACCCTGGTGCAGATGCTGGAGACCCGTGCCTCCACCGCGAGCGAGCAGCTCGGCCGACTCCGCGGCGAGGCCGAGCGGCACGCCCCCGAGGACGGCGAGGCGCACACGGAGCTGCCCGACGACCTGGTCCCGGCCGACGCCGAGCACGCCCAGACCCTGCTGCGTACCGCCACCGCCGAACTCGCCACCCGTACCGAGGCCCTCCAGCAGTCGAAGGAGGCACACACCGACCTCCTGACGGCACACCGCGCCGCCGAGGACGCGGCGGGCGGCTTCGACGAGACCGCCGCCCTCCTGCGCGACCTGCTCCGTGACCACACGGACGACGAGCCCGAAGCGCCCGAGCCCTACCCGGGCACCCTGGAGGAGGCCCGCCAGTCCGCCGCCGAGACCCGGCGGTCCCTGCGCGGCTGCGCCGCCGACCTGTCCGCCGCCGAAGCCGCCGTACGCGAGAGCAGCGACGTCCTGGTCCGGTACGCCAACTCCACCCGCTACGAGCAGGTCCGCACCCCGGCCCGCCAGCAGATCCGCGAACTGCCCGCCGCCGCCCTGCCCGAGCACGCACACAAGTGGGCCGAGGCGTTCGCCCCCCGCCTGCGGGTGCTCACCGACGAACTGGAACAGCTGGAGCGCAACCGCGACAGTATCGTCGCCCGGCTGCGCGGCCTGGTGGAGACGGCGCTGGCAACCCTGCGTTCGGCGCAGCGACTGTCTCGCCTCCCCGAAGGCCTGGGCGAGTGGTCAGGCCAGGAGTTCCTGCGCATCCGCTTCGAGGAACCCGACCAGGCGACCCTCACCGAACGCCTCGGCGAGGTCGTCGACGAGGCGACCCGCGCCGCCGTCCGCAAGAACACCGCGGCGGCCTACGGAGAGGGGCGCCGCGACGGGATGTCCCTGCTGCTCAGGGGCGTCCAGGCGGCACTAGAGCCACGGGGCGTATCCGTCGAGATCCTCAAGCCGGACGCCGTGCTGCGCGCCGAACGGGTGCCCGTCGGACAGATGGGCGACGTCTTCTCCGGCGGCCAGTTGCTCACCGCCGCCATCGCCCTGTACTGCACGATGGCCGCCCTGCGCAGCAACGACCGGGGCCGCGACAAGCACCGCCACGCGGGCACGCTGTTCCTGGACAACCCCATCGGCCGGGCCAACGCCACTTACCTGCTGGAGCTCCAGCGCGCGGTGTCCGACGCGCTGGGTGTCCAGCTCCTGTACACCACCGGCCTGTTCGACACCACGGCGCTCGCGGAGTTCCCGCTGGTCATCCGGCTGCGGAACGACGCGGATCTGCGCGCGGGCCTGAAGTACATCAGCGTGGAGGAGCACCTCCGTCCTGGGCTGCCGCAGCAGGACCCGGACGGCGAGACGGTGCACGGCGAGATCACGGCGACGCGGATGTACAAGCGCCCGACGACGGCACAGAGCTCGGCTCAGAGCCCGGCTCAGAGTTCGCCACAGACTTCGGCACAGAGCTGATGTGCTCGCGCACCCACTGGTGGAACGCCCCGATGTGGTGCTCGGACGGCACCAGCACCCCGCCGTCCCGGTAGGCGCGCGAGCTCATCGCGGGCTGCGTGCGCTCACACGCGGCGAAGTCCTGCGCGTTCACCCGGTGGAAGAGCTCCACCGAGCCGGACAGGTCCGCGCCGGACGCGACGACCTCGGGCGCGTACAGCCAGTCACACTCCACGACCGTACGGTCCGGGCCGAGCGGGAACATCCGGTGCAGGATCACCTGGTCGGGCACCAGGTTGACGAAGACCGTCGGCTTCACGGTGAGCGCGTAGTAGCGGCGGTCCAGCTCGGCGCCGATCCCGTCCAGTGGTGCGAAGCCCGCGCTGCCGTCCACGGTGAAGCCCTTGATGTCGTCGCCGAACGCGGCGCCGTGTCCCACGTAGTACTGGGCGGCCAGACCATCCGCGAACTCAGGGAGGACATCGGTGAGTTCCGGGTGGATGGTGGCGCAGTGGTAGCACTCCATGAAGTTCTCGACGATCAGCTTCCAGTTGGCCTGTACGTCGTAGCTGATCCGCCTGCCGAGGGCGAGCCCGGCCACCCCGTACCGGTCGATGACGGCGACGTCCCCGAGCCGCTCCACGGCCGCGCCGATCACCGTCTCCTCGAAGGACGGTGGCTCGTCGGCGAGGCAGAGCCACACATAGCCGAGCCACTCGCGCAGCCGGACCGGCCGCAGCCCGTACTGCGTGCGGTCGACGTCGGTGAGCTGGGCCAGGTTGGGCGCCGCGATCAGCTTCCCGTCCAGGTCGTACGTCCACGCGTGGTACGGGCACTGCAGCGACCGCCGCACCTCGCCCGCCGACTCCAGACAGAGCCGGGCGCCCCGGTGACGGCAGACGTTGAGGAAGGCGCGCGGCTCACCCGCGCGGTTGCGGGTGACGACGACCGACTCACGGCCGATCCGCACGGTACGGAAGGCACCGGGCTTGTCGAGGTCGGCGCCGCGCACCGCGCAGAACCACACGGACTCGAAGATTCGTTCCTGCTCCTGGCGGAAGAGCTCCGGATCGGTGTAGTGACGGCCGGGCAGCGTCGCGATCAGACTCGGCGGACCCGCCGAACCCGCCGAATCCGCCGAATCCGCCGAATCGGGAGGGTGGGGAGAGAGGGGCGTGGTCGGCGTGGTCGGCGTGGTGGTCATGGGGGGCTGCCTCTCGCATCGTTCAGACAGGTGCGGCGGTGAGCCGTGACGGGTGGAACAGCTCGATGGGGTGCTCGGTGGTGCCCCGCAGCGCCAGGTCGGCGAGGATCTCCCCGACGACCGGCACGAACTTGAAGCCATGCCCGGAGAACCCGCACGCCACGGTCACCGCCTCGGGGTGTGCCGGATGCCGGGCGATCACGAAGTGCTCATCGGGTGTGGTGGTGTACATACAGGTCGCCGCATGGAGGAAGTCGCCGGGCAGCGACGGCAGTCGACGCCCCGCCTGCGCCGCCATCGCCGCCACCTCGTCGTCGTGCACGGTCCGGTCGATCGTCTCGGGGGTGCAGAGGGTGCCCTTACGGAAGAAGGCCACCTTGGCGCCGCCGTCCGGCCCGTCGAGCGCTGGGAACCCGTAGACCTGCGTTCCGGCGGCGTCCTCCCAGATGTAGACGGGGTGGCGTTCGGGGGCGTACGGACGCACTCCGCCGGTCGGCTGGAACCAGTACATGACCTGCCGCTCGATGGCGAACGGCACCCCCAGGTCGGCGAGCAGCCCCGGCGCCCAGGCCCCCGGGCAGATCACCAGCTGGCCCGCGGTGTACGTGTCGTCGGGCGTGTGCACCCGTACGCCATCCCGGTACGGCTCCCAGCGGGTGACCGGCTCGTCGAAGTGCAGGTCGGCCCCCGCGCGGGTGGCGAGTTGCAGCTGGGCGGCGACGGTGCTCTCCGGGCGCAGCAGACCGGCCCGCGCCTCGTACAGCGCGACCTCGTCGTCGCCCGGGGCCAGGGTGGGGAAGCGCCGCCGGATCTCCGGAGCGTCCAGAAGCTCGTGCGGCAGCCCCCACTTCTCGGCGGACAGCAGGGAGCCCGCGACCACTCTGCTGTCCGGGCAGCCGAGCATCACCCCGCCGCACAGGGCGGCGATCCGCCGTCCGCTCTCCCGCTCAAGACGCTCGTAGAGCTCGTAGGAGCGCAGCAGCAGCGGCACGTACGCGGGGTCCTCGAAGTACGACTGGCGGGTGATCCGCGAACCGCCGTGGCTGGAGCCCCGGCGGTGCACCGGGCCGAACTTCTCCAGGCCCAGGACGCGGGCACCGCGCGCCGACAGCTGGTGCGCGGCGGCGCTGCCCATGCCGCCGAGGCCGATCACGATCACATCGAAGGTGGGGGACATCAGGGCCTCCCGGGCGAGAGACGGGCAAGGGGGGCGATCAGGAATCAGCGCAGAATGTGGGTCATCTTCGGGTCGAACAGCGGCTCGTCGGCGACGGTCGCGGGCAACCGCTCGCCGAAGTACGCGATATCCACCGCGGCCCCCGTCGGGAGCGGCGGCAGCCAGCCGTACGCCACGCACCGGCCCAGGGTGTAGCCGTACGCGGCGCTGGTGACATAGCCGCACGCGTCCCCGGTGTGCCCTCGCAGGTACACCGGCTCCTGGCCCAGGACGACCGCGGCGGGATCGTCCAGGGTGAGCGCCGTGAGTCTGCGCTCGGGCTCGGCCAGCGGGTCAAGCGCCGTGCGCCCGACGAAGTCGCCCCGGTCGAGCCGTACGGCGAAGCCGACCCCCGCCTCGTACGGCGTGTGCTCGGTGCTCATGTCGTGGCCCCAGGCGCGGTACCCCTTCTCCAGGCGCAGGCTGTTGAAGGCCGAGCGTCCTGCCGCGACCACGCCGAGCGGCTGGCCCGCCGCCCAGAGCGTGTCCCAGAGCCTGAGCCCGAGATCGGCACTGGTGTACAACTCCCAGCCCAGCTCACCGACGTAGCTCAGCCGCATCGCGGTGACCGGCACCTCGCCGACGTAGGTCTGCCGGGCCTTGAAGTAGCCGAACGCCTGGTGCGAGAAGTCGTCGCGGGTGAGCGGCTGGACCAGCTCGCGGGCCAGTGGCCCCCACACCCCGACACAGCAGGTCCCGGCGGTGATGTCCCGTATCCACACATCGTCGGGCGCGTGCCGCAGCAGCCAGTCCAGGTCCGCGGGGGAGTTGGCCCCCACCTGGAAGTGGTGCGCGCCGAGCCGGGCCACCGTGAGGTCGGAACGTATTCCTCCGTTCGTGTCGAGGAGCAGCGTGTACGTCACCGAACCGGGCCGCTTCGCCACGTTGTTGGAGGTCATGTACTGCAGGAAGTCCAGCGCGCCGGGCCCGCTGACCTCCAGGCGCCTGAGCGGCGTCATGTCGTACAGGGCGACTCGCTCCCGTGTCGCCTTGGCCTCGGCCGCGGCGATCGGCGACCAGTAGCGGGCCGACCAGGAGTCCCGCTCGGGGACCGCGAGGCCGTCGGTGAGCGGGGCGTTCACCTCGTACCAGTGCGGGCGCTCCCAGCCGCCGCCTTCCAGGAAGTACGCGCCGAGTTCGCGCTGGCGGGCGTAGAAGGGGCTGACCCGCAGCGGGCGCGGCTGCTCGATCGGCTGGAGGGGGTGGATGACGTCGTACACCTCGACGAACTGCCGGGCACCGCGATCGGCGACATAGCGGGGGGAGCGCTGGGCGTCCTCGAAGCGGGTCAGCTCGCACGCGTGGACGTCGATGCCGGGGTTCCCGGTGGTCATCCACGCGGCGACGGCCCGCGCGACGCCCGCCGAGTGCGTCACCCACACGGCCTCCGCCAGCCAGAAGCCGCGCAGCGCACGGGACTCCCCGATCACCGGCATGCCGTCGGGCGTGAAGGAGAAGACGCCGTTGAAGCCCTCCTCGACCTTGGAGTGGGCGAGTGCCGGGATCAGCCACGCGCAGTCGTCCCAGCTCGGCGCGAAGTCCTCCTCCGTGAAGGGGTACGAGGACGGCATCACCGGCGCGTCGTCATAGCCCGGGACGGTGAACGCGTCGACGGGCAGCGGGCGATGGGCGTACGAGCCGATACCGAGGCGGTCGCCGTGCTCGCGGAAGTACAGGTCGCGGTCCTGGAAGCGCAGGATCGGCCGCGAGGCGTCGGCGCTGGGCGCTGAGCAGGGCGGCGCTGAGCCGGGCGCCGAGCCGGGCTCCGTTCCGGTCGCCGTTCCGGTCGCCGCGGCGAGACCGGGCAGCGGCGCGGTCGTGGCGTATTGGTGGGCGAGTGGCAGCAGCGGTACGTCCACCCCGGCCATCCGCCCGATCACCGGGCCCCAGAACCCGGCCGCGGACACCACATGGTCGGCGGGGAAGGTGCCCCGGTCGGTGACGACGCCGGTGACCCGGCCGTCTTCGCGCTCGATACCCGTGACGGTGTGCCGGTCCAGGAAGCGGGCGCCGCGCCGCTCGGCCCGCTCGCGCTGGGCGCGGCAGGCGGGCACCGCGCGGGCCAGGCCGTCATCGGGGGTGAGGAACCCGCCGAGCACCTTCGTGGCGTCGAGCAGGGGCCACAGCTCCTGGCAGCGTCGCGGCGGGATGAGTTCGCCGCGGACGCCCCAGGCGGCGGCCAGACCCGCCTTGCGGTGTAGATCGGCCCAGCGCTCCGGGGTGGTCGCCAGCTCCAGGCCGCCCACCGGGGTGAAACACGGCTGTCCGTCCACGATCAGCGACCCGAACTTCCGCACGGTGTAGGCGGCGAACTCGGTGAGCGTCCTGCGCGGGCTGGTCTGGAAGACGAGTCCGGGCGCGTGCGAGGTGGAGCCCCCGGGCGCGGGCAGCGGACCCTGCTCCAGTACGGTCACGTCGCGCCAGCCGCGTGCGGTGAGCTCGTCGGCCAGGGAGCAGCCGACGATCCCGGCGCCGATGATGACCGCGCGCATCAGAACACCACCACCGAGCGCAGCACCTCGCCGCGCCGCATCGCGGCGAAGGCCTCCTCGACCCGCTCCAGGGAGATCGTCTCGGTGACGAAGCCGCCCAGATCGAGTCTGCCGCTGAGGTACTGGTCGATGAGGATCGGAAAGTCCCGGGTGGGCAGACAGTCGCCGTACCAGGACGACTTGAGCGAGCCGCCGCGCGAGAAGAGGTCGATCAGCGGCAGCTCGATCGTCACCTCCGGGTCCGGAACGCCGACCTGGACCAGCACGCCCGCGTGGTCACGCATGAAAAAGGCCTGGCGGTACGTCTCCGGGCGGCCCACCGCGTCGATCGCGAGATCCACGCCGAAGCCGCCGGTCAGCTCGCGCACGGCGGCGACCGGGTCCGTGCCGCGCGAGTTGACGGTGTGCGTGGCGCCGAACCGCTCCGCGCCGTTCAGCTTGGCGTCGTCGATGTCGACGGCGATGACCCGGCGGGCCCCGGCCAGTGAGGCACCGGCGATCGCGGCGTTGCCGACGCCGCCGCAGCCGATGACGGCGACGGTGTCGCCGCGCTGTACGCCCCCGGTGTGCACCGCGGCGCCGTACCCGGCCATCACCCCACAGCCGATGAGCCCGGCCGCCTCGGGGCGGGCCGCCGGGTCGACCTTCACCGCCTGCCCGGCCGCGATCAGGGTTTTCTCGGCGAAGGCGCCGATGCCCAGGGCGGGCGAGAGCGGGGTGCCGTCCGGCAGCGTCATCGGCTGGGTGGCGTTCAGGGAGTCGAAGCAGTACCAGGGGCGGCCGCGGCGACAGGAGCGGCAGGCACCGCAGGGCGCACGCCAGGCGATCACCACGTAGTCGCCGGGTACGAGGTCGGTGACATCCGCGCCGACGGCCTCGATGGTGCCCGCCGCCTCATGGCCGAGCAGGAACGGGAAGTCGTCGCTGATCGCGCCTTCCCGGTAGTGCAGATCCGTGTGGCAGACCCCGCAGGCCTGTACGGCGACGAGAACCTCCGAGGGGCCAGGATCCGGCACGACGATCGTCCGGACCTCCACCGGCGCGTCCCTCTTCACGGCGACCACAGCACGGACTTCGTACGGCACGGCCCCCACCTCCCGATGTTGCGCACAGCACGATGCGTTGCGCTATGAGAGACATAGTGAGAACGCCGCATCGTGCCGTCAAGGGGGCGGCGTCAAGCCCGGGGAAATGGTCTGGAGGCGGGGGAGAAACGCGTCGGACACCACAGCGACGCGGGGCCAGCCCCAGCTGGCCCCGCGTCGCTTGTGTCTCCGACTCGTGTGTCCGCTATCCGTCTCGACGGGAGTCGTTCAGAAGCCGTACCCCATCCGGCGGGACAGGTCCGCCGCCACCACGACCGTGCGTTTGGCGAGCTCCTCTAGGCGGTCCTCGGTCAGGCGGTATACGGGCCCGGAGACACTGATCGCGCCGATCACCTTCCCGTCGTGCGCGCGCACCGGCGCCGCCGCCGAGGTCAGTCCCACCTCCAGCTCCTCCATCGCCAGGGCGTACCCCTGCTCCACCACCGCTTCGAGTTCGGCCCGCAGCGCCGCCGTGCCGGTCACCGTGTGGTCGGTGAACCGTGGCAGGGTGCGGGCGAGCAGGCCCTCGCGCAGGGTCGGCGGCAGATAGGCGAGCAGCACCTTGCCGCTGGAGGTGGCGTGCAGCGGGGTGCGGCGGCCCAGCCAGTTCTGTGCCGTGACGGAAGCCGAGCCGCGCGCCTGCATGATGTTGACCGCGGCGTCGTCGTCCAGCACCGCTATGTTGACCGTCTCGCCCAGCTCGTCGGCGAGGTCGCGGCAGACCGGGGCGCCCTCCTGGGAGATGTCCAGGCGCACCGCGGCCGCGCCCGCGAGGCGCAGCACCCCGGCCCCCAGGTAGTACTTGCCGCGGTCCTGGGACTGGGTGACCAGGCCACGGTTCTCGAGCACGCCGAGCAGCCGGAACGCCGTGGACCGGTGCACCTCCAGCGCGTCCGCGATCTCGGACGCGCCTGCCTCGCCGCGCTCGGCGAGGATCTCCAGGACGGTCACGGCACGGTCTACGGACTGCACGGCGCTGGCGGTGGCCTTGCCGTGCTTCTCGGGGCCGCCCGCGGACCTGTCCGGACCCACGGACCGCTTCTCCCGCCTCGGCTGTCCCTCCTGCCTCTGCTCACTCACGTCGTCCTCACTCCGCTTGCCGGCCATAGCTCCGCTCTCACCCCCTGGCGACCTGGTCAGGGCCGCATTGTAGGGAAGCGCTTGACGCGGCTCGCTTCCCACCCGGATTCTGTTGCGTATAACGCTCTCGAGAGCGCTATACGCAACCTGATGTTACCGAACAGTCGTGCATCCACAGGGGGTCCCGTGATACCCGTCTGCCGTCTGCAAGACCTCCCCGAGGGCGCGAGTGTCCGCATCGACACCACGCCTCCGATCGCCGTGTTCCATGCCGACGGCGAGCTGTTCGCCGTCGATGACACCTGCACCCACCAGGACGCGTCGCTGTCCGACGGATGGCTGGAGGGCGCATCGGTCGAATGCCCGCTGCACGCCGCGTCATTCGACCTTCGTACCGGAATGCCGCTCTGCCTGCCCGCCCGCCGCGCGCTGCGCACCCATCAGGTGACCGTGGACGACGGCATGGTCGTCGTGCGGGTGGCGGCCGACGTGTGCCAGGTCGCCGAGGAGGGCAGTGCCGCATGAGGACCGTCACCGTGGTCGGCGCCTCGCTCGCCGGGCTCTACGCGGCGCGCGCTCTGCGCGGCCAGGGGTTCGACGGGCGGCTGGTGGTCGTCGGCGCCGAACCACACCGCCCGTACGACCGTCCGCCGCTGTCCAAGGACTTCCTGACGGGCAAGGCGGACGAGGAACAGCTCGCCCTCTGCGACGAGGAGGAGAGCGCCGAGCTCGACGCCGAATGGCTGCTCGGGATGCCCGCTCAGGGGCTCGACCCCCAGGGGCGCGCCGTGCTCCTGGCGGACGGCAGGACCCTCACCACCGACGGCGTGGTCATCGCCACCGGTGCCGGCCCGCGCATGCTGCCGGGGCCCGCGTACGCCGGTGTCCATGTGCTGCGCACGCTGGGGAACGCCCGCGCCCTCCGCACCGAACTGGCCAACGGGCCACGACAGATCGTCGTCATCGGAGGCGGCTTCATCGGTGCGGAGACCGCGTCCTCCTGTGCCGCGCTCGGCCACGACGTCACGGTCATCGAGGCCGCACCGCTGCCGCTGGTGCCGCAACTCGGCGCGGACATGGCCGCGTTCTGCGCGGGTCTGCATCAACGCGGCGGGGTGCGGCTGATCTGCGGCACCGGCGTCGCGGCCCTCCACGCCGGGCGTACGGTCACGGGCTCAGGCGGGAGCGCGCACGACAGGGCCGTCACCGGAGTCGAGCTCACCGACGGCCGCCTGCTCGCGGCGGACCTGGTGATCGTCGGCATCGGCGCCCACCCACAGACCCGCTGGCTCTCCGGCTCGTCACTCGCCCTCGACGCCATCGACGGCGGGGTGATCTGCGACGACGGGTGCGTCACCGCGCTGCCCCAGGTGGTCGCCGTCGGAGACGTGGCCAAGGTCGGCGGCATCCGGGCCGAACACTGGACCAGCGCCACCGAGCAGCCCGCCGTCGCCGTACGCAACCTGCTGGCCGGACGCACCACGGAGACCCTGCGGACGGTTCCGTACTTCTGGTCCGACCAGTACGGCGCCCGGATCCAGTTCGCGGGCCACCGGCAGGACGGCGACACCGTCGAGATCGCCGAAGGCTCCCTGGCCGAGGGGAGCTTCCTCGCCCGCTACGAGCGCGCGGGTCACACCGTCGCCGTACTCGCCGTCGACCGCCCCCGCCCCTTCCTGCGCGCCCGCCGCGCTCTACGCGACCCCGCCACCGACCATCCCGAACTGTCTGATCCGCGGTCTATCCGAGGTCCATCAGGTGTCCATCCGAGGCCCAGCGGTCATGCCTGCGACAGCTGACCGCTCGCCGATGGCCGCGCCCGTGCCGCCGCCCGCGCCGCACGGCGCGCCCGCCGCCGCTCCTTGTGCAACTGCCGCGCCGAACTGCTCGGCGTCGACACCACGCCGTTCCGCTGGTTCCACACCTGCCGGGTGACCCACACGTCCAGCACGCCCCACGTGGCCACCACCGTGCCGACGACCGTCCCGATCACCATCGGGAAAGCCAGCCAGGACCCGGTCAGCGTGCACAGAACGGCCACCATGGCCTGAATCAGCGTCACCGCCACGAAGAGCACCGCCCGCACAGCCGCGTCCCGTACCGGATCAGGCATCCGCGCCCGCGTTGCTGGTTCCTCCACCCACAGCTGTCCACCCGGCCCCCGTCGTTCTGACATCCCCACGCCCACGTCACTCCCCACTGCCCCGCTGCCGTGCAATCGGCCACCCGACTCCGTGCGGGTCCGACCTCTCACTAACTGCCCGGCTTGCGGCATTTTATGCCACCCTGAGCACTGCCCCAGCCGCACTTGCGGCCTCGCCGCACCGGGTGGCGCAATCTGTACCCAACTCCCGTACGGCAGGACGAATGACAGGTGCCGAAGATTCCCGCGACCGAAGATTTCCGGCCATCCGATACGAAGGAGTGGCCGGGCGGCGCCGGGCCACCGAGCCCCGATGCTGGTCAGCTATCACCTCGTAAAGCCGGATAACTCCCGACGTCCGCCACGCTGTTCGGCTGAAAAGCGACCGGACATGCCTTCGAGTTACTCCTGTCGCAGTAGTAGGCTCGCGCCGTTTGTTGACGCACGTACCCCCGGTCACGGGGGCTGAGCTGGGGGAGGCCATGCGCTTTCGCGGGAAGTCCATCCGCCGGAAGATCGTGGCGTTGCTCTTGGTGCCGCTGGTTTCGCTGACCGCCATCGGAGGCGTGGCGACGGTGGTCACCTGGCGTGAGGCAGACCAGTTGCGCGGCGTCGAGTACATCGTCGACAAGGTCGGTTACCCCATCGAGGACGCGGCCCGAGTCCTCCAGGAAGAGCGCCGACAAGCCCTGGTCTACCTGGCCGACCCGCGGGCATCGGACGCGCTGGCCACCCTGCGCCGCCAGCACGCCGCGACCGACGCCGTGCTCTCCCGTATCAAGTCGAACGCCGAAGACGAGGAAGTCCAGGGCGAACTGGCCAAGAACTCCAAGAGCCGGCTCGCCTCGATCGTCGAGGCCTTCGACGGCATCGAGTCGCTGCGCCACTCCGTCGAGGACGGCCCGTTCACCCGCGCCCAGGCCCTGGACATCTATACCAAACTGATCGCCCCCTGCTACGACTTCCTGCAGACCCTGCACGGCCTGGACGACGTCGAGATGGACAAGCAGGGCCGCGCGCTGGTCGGCGTCACCCGGGCCAGGGAACTCCTCTCCCGGGAAGACGCGTTGCTCGGGTCAGCACTCGTCGCCCAGCGGATCGAGGCACCGGAGCTGCGGCAGATATCCGACCTGATCGCCCAGCGTGAGCTGCTGTACGAGGTCAACCTCTCCCTCCTGCCGCACAGTGAGCGCGAGAGATTCGAGCAGTTCTGGAAGGGCCCGGCCACCGCGCCCCTGCGGGCGGCCGAGAAGACGATCACGGCAGCCCGGCCGGGCGCTCCGCAAGGCCTGACGTCCGCCCGCTGGGACAAGGCGGCGGGCTCCGTGCTGGACGAGCTCAAGGAACGCAACACCGCCGCGGGCGACCGCTACCAGGACCGGGTCGCACCGATCGCCGTAGAGTTCCTGCTCAAGGCGGGTGCCGTGGCCGTACTCGGACTACTGTCCCTGGCCGCCTCGCTGTTCCTGTCCATACGCGTCGGACGTGGCCTGGTCCGGGACCTGTCCCGGCTCAGCCAGGAGGCGCACGAGGCCTCCGGAGTGCGGCTGCCCAGCGTGATGCGCAGGCTCGCCGCGGGCGAACACGTCGACGTCAGTACCGAGGCGCCCCGACTGGTGTACGCCAAGGACGAGCTGGGCCAGGTGGGCCAGGCCCTGAACACCCTGCAGCGGGCCGCAGTCGAAGCCGCCGTCAAACAGGCCGACATGCGACGCGGCGTCTCCGAGGTGTTCGTCAACCTCGCCCGCCGCAGCCAGGTCCTGCTGCACAAGCAGCTCACCCTGCTCGACACCATGGAGCGCAGGACCGAGGACACCGAGGAACTCGCCGACCTGTTCCGCCTCGACCACCTCACCACCCGGATGCGGCGGCACGCGGAGGGCCTGGTGATCCTCTCCGGCGCCGCTCCCTCCCGACAGTGGCGCAGACCCGTCCAGCTGATGGACGTCGTACGGGCCGCGGTGGCCGAGGTCGAGGACTACGAGCGCATCGAGGTACGACGCCTGCCGCGGATCGCCGTGACCGGACCCGCCGTCGCCGACCTCACCCACCTCGCCGCGGAACTCCTGGAGAACGCCACGGTGTTCTCACCCCCGCACACCGCCGTCCAGGTGCACGGCGACCGGGTCGCCAACGGCTTCACGCTGGAGATCCATGACCGTGGCCTCGGGATGACCCAGGAGGCGCTCCTGGACGCCAATCTGCGGCTCGCCGAGACCCCCGAGTTCGAGCTGTCCGACACCGACCGGCTCGGCCTGTTCGTGGTCAGCCGTCTCGCGCAGCGCCAGCACATCCGGGTTTCGCTCCAGCCCTCCCCGTACGGCGGAACCACCGCCGTGATCTTCATCCCCGACGCCCTGCTCACCGAAGCCCAGGACACGGACGGGGCCGGGTTCCGCCTGGACCGCGCCCGCCAGGCCCAGCGACACGGGACGTCGGCCGACCGTACGGTCCAGCTCTCCAAGGTGCCCGTCAGCCGTCCCGGACTGCCGCACTCGGTGGTCGACGGCCCGGTGGAACTCGAAGCCCCCGTCGGCTCGGGGGGACTCGGCATCGACGTCTTGGACGACCTCGGCGACCTAGGCGATCTCGACGACTTCGGCGGCCTGGGGGACATCGGCGACGAGGACAGTGAGCGCGGTGGTCTGTTCCGGCCGCGCCGCCCGGCGCCCGCGAGCCTGGGCGAGCGGCATCGCAGGCCCGGGGACGAGGAACCGGCCGGTGGCGCCAAGGACCGTCACGGCGAGCCGTCGCACGCCACCTCGGGCCCGGTCCCGTTGCCGCGTCGCAGGACCCCCAAGCTGGTGAGCTCGCACGGCCGCCGGGTCACCCAGCCCAGGGACCGCGGCCCCGAGCGCCCCACCGGCCCCGTACGGTCCGTCGCCCCCGAACCGGCCCCCGAGCGCACCGACCCCACCGAACCCACCGGCGACGCCACGCCCACCCCCCAGCCCGGCGGCGCCCTGCCCCGCCGAGTACGACAGGCCAGCATCGCCCCGCAACTGAGGGACAGCCAGCCACGCGAGCCCGCGGCCGACGACCCGCCCCTGGACGACCGCGATCCCGACGAGGTACGCAGCAGGATGGCCTCCCTACAGCGCGGCTGGCAGCGCGGACGCCGGGACAACGCCGCATCCGAGGCACCAGAGGCACCACAGGCACAGACACAGGCACAGACAGCAGCGACACCCGAAGCACCAGACCGCACCACACCGGAGGGGGACGGTCGATGACCGCACCACAGACCGCCGCACAGAGCACCGACCGCCGAGGCTCAGGCGAGCTGAACTGGCTGCTCGACGACCTGGTGACCCGGGTCGCCAGCATCCGCAAGGCACTCGTGCTGTCCGGCGACGGCCTGCCCACCGGCGTCTCCAAGGACCTGACCCGCGAGGACAGCGAGCATCTGGCCGCCGTGGCCTCCGGCTTCCACAGCCTCGCCAAGGGCGTCGGCCGCCACTTCGAGGCGGGCAGAGTCCGCCAGACCGTGGTCGAGCTGGACGACGCCTTCCTGTTCGTCACGGCCGCGGGCGACGGCAGTTGCCTGGCCGTGCTGTCCGACGCGGACTCCGACGTCGGCCAGGTCGCGTACGAGATGACGCTGCTCGTCAAGCGGGTAGGTGTGCATCTGGGCGCCACACCGCGCACCGATCTGCCCGCGGGTGGGTAGTGGGATGACATGAGTGACGACGGTTACGGGGCGCCCCACTGGTTCGACGACGACGCCGGACCGGTGGTGCGTCCGTACGCCATGACGCGCGGCCGCACCACCAGCGCCGCCCAGTACCGCCTCGACCTGATCGCGGTCGTCGTCACCGAACCGCACGCGGACGACGCCGGGGCGGACCAGACCCTGGCGCCCGAGCACATGGACATCGTCGAACTCTGCCGCACGGCACCCCAGTCCATCGCGGAGCTCGCCTCCGAACTGGATCTGCCCATCGGCGTCGTCCGGGTCCTGGTGGGCGACCTGGTGGCCGACGAACTGGTCCATGTGACACGCCCCGTCCCTCCGGCGCAGCTTCCCGACGAGGGTATTCTGCGCGACGTGATCGACGGTCTGCGTGCGCTCTGACACCCTGACACCACCCGTCCGCGTACGCCCTGAACAGGGGAACTCTGTGACTGGCTGGCAGTTCTGGATCGACCGTGGCGGAACGTTCACCGATGTCGTCGCGCGGCGCCCCGACGGCCGACTCCTCACCCACAAACTCCTCTCGGAGAACCCCGCCCGCTACCGCGACTCGGCGGTCGCCGGAATCCGCGCCCTGCTCGACGTCCCCCTCGACGAGGCCCGGATCGACGCCGTACGGATGGGCACGACGGTCGCCACCAACGCCCTCCTGGAACGCAAGGGCGAGCGCACCGCCCTGGTCATCACCCGCGGCTTCCGGGACGCCCTGCGCATCGCCTACCAGAACCGCCCGCAGATCTTCGCCCGTGAGATCGTCCTGCCCGAACTCCTCTACGAGCGCGTCATCGAGGCCGACGAACGGCTCGCCGCGGACGGCACCGTCCTCACGCCACCTGACCTCGACACCCTCGCCGAGCAGCTCAGACAGGTGTACGACGACGGGGTCCGCGCCCTCGCGGTCGTCGGCATGCACAGCCATCTGCACCCGGCACACGAACAGGCCATCGGCGAGCTGGCGGCCCGGATCGGTTTCCCGCAGATCTCGCTGTCCAGCGAGGTCAGCCCGCTGATGAAGCTGGTGCCGCGCGGCGACACGACCGTCGTCGACGCCTATCTCTCACCGGTGCTGCGCCGCTACGTCCAGCAGGTCGCCGACCAGCTTCAGGGCGTCCGGCTGATGTTCATGCAGTCCAACGGCGGCCTGGCCGAGGCCAGCCAGTTCCGTGGCAAGGACGCGATCCTGTCCGGGCCAGCGGGCGGCATCGTCGGCATGGCGCGGATGTCGCAGCGCGCCGGGTTCGACCAGGTCATCGGCTTCGACATGGGCGGCACCTCCACCGACGTCTCGCACTTCGCCGGGGAGTACGAACGGGTCTTCACCACCCAGATCGCCGGAGTCCGGCTGCGCGCCCCGATGCTCGACATCCACACCGTCGCGGCGGGCGGCGGCTCGGTCCTGCACTTCGACGGCAGCCGGTACCGCGTCGGTCCGGACTCGGCCGGAGCCGACCCGGGACCGGCCTGCTACCGAAGCGGCGGCCCGCTCACGGTCACCGACGCCAATGTCATGCTCGGCCGTATCCAGGCGGCCCACTTCCCCAGCGTCTTCGGCCAGGGCGGCGACCAGCCACTCGACGACGCGCTGGTACGCGACCGGTTCACCGTCCTCGCCGCCGACATCAGGGATCAGACAGGCGACGACCGCAGCCCCGAGCAGGTCGCCGAGGGCTACCTGCGGATCGCCGTCGCCAACATCGCGGCCGCGATCAAGCGGATCTCGGTCCAGAAGGGCCACGACGTCACCCGGTACGCGCTCACCACCTTCGGCGGCGCGGGCGGCCAGCACGCCTGCGCCGTGGCCGACTCCCTCGGCATCCGTACCGTGCTGGTGCCCCCCATGGCCGGGGTGCTCTCCGCACTCGGCATCGGCCTCGCCGACACGACCGCCATGCGCGAGCAGTCCATCGAGGCCTCCCTGGACCCCGCGTCGATGCCCCGCGTACGACGCACCGCCGACGCTCTCGAGGACGCGGCCCGCGCCGAACTCCTCGCCGAGGACGTCCCCGCCGACCGCATCCGGATCGCCCGCCGCGCCCAACTGCGCTACGACGGCACCGACACCACCCTCACGGTGGACCTCACCGACCCGGAGGCCATGGCCGAGGCCTTCGAGGAGCGGCACCGCGCCACCTACTCCTTCGCCCTGGACCGCCCGATCGTCGTCGAAGCCCTCTCGGTAGAGGCCACCGGACTCACCGACCCGCCCGACCTGTCGGGCCTCGCCGAGCCACGCGCGCGCAGCGGCGCGTCCCCGGAGCCCGCCACCGTACGCCTGCACACCTCCGGTGCCCCGCGCGACGTACCGCTGTACCACCGAGAGGACCTGACTCCAGGCCAGCGGGTGACCGGGCCAGCGATCATCGCCGAGGCCAACTCCACCACCGTCGTGGACGACGGCTGGCAGGCGGCCATGAACGACGACGGCCATCTGGTGATGGAGCGGGTGTCCGCGCCCCAGGGGCTGACGGCGGACACCGCCGCGGATCCCGTCCTGCTGGAGGTCTTCAACAACCTCTTCATGTCGATCGCGGAACAGATGGGCGCCCGCCTGGAGTCCACCGCCCAGTCCGTGAACATCAAGGAGCGGCTCGACTTCTCCTGCGCGCTCTTCGACCCGGATGGCAACCTCGTCGCCAACGCCCCCCACATCCCCGTACACCTGGGCTCCATGGGCACCGCCGTCAAGGAGGTCATCCGACGCCGCGGCGACGCCATGCGTCCAGGCGACGCCTACGCCGTCAACGACCCCTACCACGGCGGCACCCACCTCCCCGACGTCACGGTCATCACGCCCGTGTTCAACGCCGACGGAAGGGAGATCCTCTTCTACGTCGCCTCCCGTGGCCACCACGCCGAGATCGGCGGGATCGCGCCCGGCTCGATGCCCGCCGACAGTCAGCGCATCGAGGAGGAGGGCATCCTCTTCGACAACTGGCTGCTGGCCGAGAACGGCCGCTTCCGTGAGGCGGAGACCCTGAGCCTGCTCACCGACGCGCCGTACCCGTCCCGCAACCCGGCCACCAACCTCGCCGACTTCCGCGCGCAGATCGCCGCCAACGCCAAGGGCGTCGAAGAGGTCGGCAAGATGATCGACCACTTCGGCCTCGACGTCGTCCAGGCCTATATGCGGCACGTCCAGGACAACGCCGAGGACGCCGTACGGCGCGTCATCGACACCCTCGACGACGGCACGTACGCCTATGAGACCGACCTCGGCGCCACGATCCGCGTCCGCGTCACTGTCGACCGGGCCGAGCGCGGCGCCACCATCGACTTCACCGGCACCTCCGCCCAACTGCCCGGCAACTTCAACGCCCCCTACGCCGTGGTGAACGCCGCCGTGCTGTATGTCTTCCGCACCCTGGTCGCCGCCGACATCCCGCTGAACGACGGCTGTCTGCGGCCGCTGCGCATCATCGTCCCCGACGGCTCCATGCTGGCCCCCCGGCCGCCCGCGGCCGTCGTCGCCGGGAACGTGGAAACCTCACAGGCCCTCACCGGGACGCTCTACGCGGCCCTCGGCGTCCAGGCCGAAGGCTCCGGGACGATGAACAACGTCACCTTCGGCAACGACCACCACCAGTACTACGAGACCGTGGGCTCCGGCTCCGGAGCGGGTGACGGCTTCGCCGGAGCGCCCGTGGTCCAGACCCATATGACCAACTCCCGGCTCACCGACCCGGAAATCCTGGAGTGGCGCCTGCCGGTGCTGCTCGAGGAGTTCGCCGTACGCGAGGGAAGCGGGGGAGCGGGCCGCTGGCGCGGCGGCGACGGAGCCGTGCGCCGCCTGCGGTTCCGTGAGGCGGTGACGGTGTCCACGCTCTCCGGACACCGCAGAGTCCCGCCGTACGGCATGGCGGGCGGGGCACCCGGCGCCCTCGGCGCGAACCGGGTGGAACGCGTGGACGGCACCGTGGAGGAGCTCCAGGGCAGCGACTCGGCCCAGTTGGCACCCGGCGACGTCCTGGTGGTCGAGACACCCGGCGGTGGCGGATACGGGCACCCGGAGTGAACCGGGCCCCACGCGCCGCTAGAGTCTGCGAGGGAACTGCCGTATGTCACCGGGCAGTTCCGGACCGTCGCACAGCGGTCGCGCGGGGACAAGCCCGCGGACCCCGGTAGGAGTGGAAGTCAATGATCCTCGGGCGCTCTGCTGGACGCCGCAAGCCCCCCGTCGAGCCGGTCACGCTCAAGATCCTGGTGGCGGGCGGCTTCGGGGTCGGCAAAACCACGCTGGTCGGCGCGGTCAGCGAGATCAAACCGCTGCGCACCGAGGAGCGGCTTACCGAGGCGGGACGCCCGGTCGACGACACCCGCGGCGTCGAGGGCAAGAACACCACCACGGTCGCCATGGACTTCGGGCGGATCACCCTGCGCGAGGACCTGGTGCTCTATCTCTTCGGCACTCCTGGGCAGGACCGCTTCTGGTTCCTGTGGGACGAGCTGGCCCAGGGAGCGCTCGGCGCGGTGGTGCTCGCCGACACCCGCCGCCTGGAGGACTGCTTCGCCGCCATCGACTACTTCGAACGGCGCGGCATACCCTTCACGGTCGGCGTGAACTGCTTTGAGGGCGCCGCACGGTACCCGGTGGAGACCGTGCGCCAGGCCCTCGACCTGGACGACGAGGTCCCCGTGATCCTGACCGACGCACGCGAGCGGGAGTCGGTGAAGGAGGTCCTGATCAACGTGGTGGAACACGCCATGACCCGCGCGGCCCAGGCCCGCCAGCCCGCGACGCTCTGAAGCGCGCGACGCTCTGACGAAGGACGGCCCGTACCCCCGCCGACCGGGGTACGGGCCGCGGTGTGGCGAGGGTCAGCCCTCGCCGTCCTCATGCCAGCCGAAGCTGCGTTCGACCGCCTTGTGCCAGTTGCCGTACTCGCGCTCCCGGACCTCGTCCGGCATCCGCGGAGTCCACTCGGCGTCCCGCTGCCAGTGCGCCTTCAGCTCGTCGAGGTCGTTCCACACGCCGGTCGCCAGCCCGGCCGCGTACGCCGCGCCCAGACAGGTCGTCTCGGAGACCTTCGGCCGGACCACCGGCACGCCCAGCACATCCGCCTGATGCTGCATCAGCAGATTGTTCTTGGTCATGCCGCCGTCGACCTTCAGGGTGGTGATCCGCACACCGGAGTCCTGGTACATGGCGTCCACGACCTCACGTGTCTGCCAGCTGGTCGACTCCAGCACGGCGCGGGCCAGATGCGCCTTGGTGACGAACCCGGTCAGGCCGGTGATCACGCCACGGGCGTCGGAGCGCCAGTACGGCGCGAACAGTCCGGAGAACGCGGGCACGATGTACGCCCCGCCGTTGTCCTCGACGCTCGCCGCGAGCGGCTCGATCTCGTCCGCGCTGCGGATGATGCCCAGCTGGTCACGGAACCACTGCACCAGCGCCCCGGTGATCGCGATGGACCCCTCCAGGCAGTACACCGGCGCTTCACCGCCGATCTGGTAGCCCATCGTGGTGAGCAGCCCGCTCTTCGACACCACCGGCCGGTTACCGGTGTTGAGCAGCAGGAAGCTACCGGTGCCGTACGTGTTCTTGGCCGTCCCCGTGTCGTAGCAGGCCTGCCCGAACACGGCGGCCTGCTGGTCGCCGAGCGCCGAGGCGACCGGCACGCCCTGGAGCTGGCCGACGGCGGTGCCGTACACCTCGGCCGATGACCGGATCTCCGGCAGGATCGCCTCTGGAATGTTCATCGCCGACAGGATCGAGGAGTCCCACTGCAGCGTCTGGAGGTTCATCAGCATGGTGCGCCCGGCGTTGGTCACGTCGGTGACGTGCACCCCGCCCTGCGTACCGCCCGTGAGGTTCCAGATGAGCCAGGAGTCGATGGTGCCGAAGGCTATCTCGCCGCGCTCGGCACGAGCCCTGAGCCCGGGCACGTTGTCCAGCAGCCAGGCGGCCTTGGGCCCGGAGAAGTAGCTGGCGAGCGGGAGCCCGGTCTGCTCCCGGAAGCGGTCCTGGCCGTCCTTGCCGCCGAGTTCGGCGCAGAGCGCGGAGGTACGGGTGTCCTGCCACACGATGGCGTTGTGCACGGGCTTTCCGGTGGCGCGGTCCCACAGCACGGTGGTCTCGCGCTGGTTGGTGATGCCCAGCGCGCTGAGCTGGTCGGGCCTGAGCCCGGCCTTGGCGATGGCGCCCGCCACGACGGCCTGCACCTTGGACCAGATCTCGGTCGCGTCGTGCTCCACCCAGCCCGGCTTCGGGAAGATCTGGCGGTGCTCGCGCTGGTCGACGGCGACGATGGCACCGTCCTGGTTGAAGATGATGCAGCGGCTTGACGTAGTGCCCTGGTCGATGGCGGCGACGAACATGTCTGTCATGGCTACCTCTTCGTCAGAAGGCTGCGTTTTCGTCAGAAGGCTGCGTTGTAGATCAGTGCCCCGATCGCACCGCCGATCAGCGGTCCGGCCACGGGAACCCACGCGTAGCGCCAGTCCGATGTTCCCTTGGACGGAATCGGGAGCAGCGCGTGGGCGATCCGCGGCCCGAGGTCACGGGCCGGGTTGATGGCGTATCCGGTCGGCCCGCCGAGCGAGAGGCCGATCCCGACGACGAGCAGGGCGATCAGCAGCGTGGCGATGCCCGCGTCCCCGATGCCCGCGACGTGCCTCCTGCCGCCGACGAGCGCCAGGATGGGCAGCACCAGGCCGATGGTGGCGATGATCTCCGTAGTGAGGTTCTGGACCGGGTTGTTGATCTCGGGCCGGGTCGAGAAGATCCCCAGCGTCTCCATCCGGAGCTTGTCGTCGCGGTTGAGCGCGAACTGCCCGTAGTAGACCAGCCAGGCGAGTACGGCGCCGAGGAACGCGCCGACCAGTTGCCCGGCCACGTACACCGGCACCTCGGACCATTCGGTGGTGCCCTCGATGGCGAAGCCCAGGGTGACCGCCGGGTTGATGTGTCCGCCGGACAGCGGCGCGGCCGTGTAGGCACCGGCGAGGACGCCGAAGCCCCAGCCGAAGGCGATCACGATCCACCCGGCGTCTTTTGACTTGGATCTGTTGAGCAGCACACCAGCCACTACGCCGGCGCCGAACAGAATCAGGATCGCGGTACCGATGATCTCGCCGACGAAAATGTCTCCGTTGCTCATGGCGGCTCCTAGGCCCTCGGCCGGGGTGTCGTGCCCCGGTCCTCCGTGCGGGGTGCGTTCCCATACCTACAGCACCGAAGGCGGGGGAGAACCGCGCCCCGCCCGGCGTCCGTGACGAGCGTGCCGTGGCAGCCGTATCGCCCGTGGGGGATGACCCTTTACGCAGGCGGGGACCCTGAGCGGCGTACTTCCGCATGAAGCAAGGTGCGGCGATGCCGACTGACACCCGGAAGTGTTCACCGGCGCTGTGGGAGCGTCAAGGTCGCGGACCGAGGCGGTTGACGGACGCCCGGGGGAGAGCCTGAGTCAGCGTACGGCGATCACCGAGGAGCCGTGCCCGAACAGCCCCTGGTTCGCGGTGATGCCCACCCGCGCGCCAGGTATCTGCCGCTGCCCCGCATCGCCCCGCAACTGCCAGGTCAGCTCACAGACCTGCGCGATCGCCTGGGCCGGTACCGCCTCGCCGAAGGAGGCGAGGCCACCACTGGCGTTGACCGGGACGCGTCCGCCCGCCGAGGTCGCCCCCTCGCGCAGCAGCTTGGCGCCCTCGCCCTCGGCGCACAGCCCCAGTTCCTCGTACCACTGGAGTTCCAGCGCCGTCGACAGGTCGTATACCTCGGCGAGCGACAGGTCCTCGGGGCCGATCCCCGCCTCCTCGTAGGCGGCCCGCGCGATCGAGGCACGGAAGGTCTCGGGCGGTGGCCGCACGGCGGCGGCCGAGTCCGTCGCGATGTCCGGCAGGTCCAGTACGGTCTGGGGAAAGCGCGGCGTGACGGTGGAGACGGCCCGCACCCTGACCGGCTCCGGCACCCCGTGCCGCCGGGCGAAGTCCATGCTGGACAGCACCAGCGCGGCGGCGCCGTCCGAGGTGGCGCAGATGTCCAGCAGCCGCAGCGGGTCGGCGACGACGGCGGACGCGGCGACCTCGTCGGCGCTCACCCGCTTCTGGTAGCGGGCGTTCGGATTGAGCGCCCCCCAGGCCGAGTTTTTGACCTTCACCTGGGCGAAATCGTTCAGCGTGTCTCCGTACAGCGCCATCCGGCGGCGTGCGTAGAGCCCGAAGTACGCGGGATTGGTCGCCCCCAGCACCCGGTAGCGCAGCCAGTCCGGGTCATCGGGACGGTCGCCGCCCGCGGGCCGGAAGAAGCCCTTGGGGGCCGCGTCCGCGCCCACCACGAGGACGACGTCCGCCAGGCCCGAGAGGATCTGCGTACGGGCCGCGTTGACGGCCTGCGCCCCGGACGCGCACGCCGCGTACACGCTGGTCACCCGCGCGCCCTGCCAGCCGAGCGCCTTGGCGAAGGTCGCCCCGGCGACATAGCCGGGGTAGCCGCCGCGTACGGTGTCGGCGCCGACGACGGCCTGGACGTCCCGCCACTCCACGCCCGCGTCGGCGAGCGCGGCACGGGCCGCCAGCACCCCGTACGCGACGAAACTCCGCCCCCACTTGCCCCATGGATGCATCCCGGCACCCAGCACCGCGACGTCGTGCCGCTGCCCGCTCACGACGCCTCCTCCTCCACCACCGGCCGGAAGTGCCAGGTCATCCAGGTCGTCTCGGCGTCCTCGTTGAGCACCCCGGACGTGACCTCGACCTCCATGCCGACCGCCAGCTCCGCGGGCGTCACCCCGTGCGCCGCCTGCCCGAGCACCACCATCCGCTCGGCCGCCAGCTCCACGGCGACCAGCGTGTACGGCTCCCACGCGCGCTCGGGGTCGGAGACGTACGGCGCGGGCGGCCGGTAACGCCCGTCGGTGTACGACCAGACCCGCCCCCGCCGGGACAGCGGAACCTCGGCGAGGTCCTGGCCCCCGCAGCCGGGGTTGCGGCAGGCCGTGTCCTCTCGGGGGAAGAAGACGGACCCACAGTCCGCACACCGCGTCCCCAGCAGCCGGAAGCCGTCCCCCTCCCCGGTGAACCAACCAGCCACCACCGGCACCCGCGTACGCGACATGACCCCTCCCGGCACTCTCCGACACGGGACCGCCAAGTGAACCTGACGGACCGTCAGAAGTGTGCCACGGCTCCACCGATCTCGCGAGAGCAGGGACGCGTGAACACAGCCGCTCCCTGGTACAAGAGCAAGGTATGAGGACATCCCCCGCCAGACCGCGCGGCCTGGCCGTCGCCGCCCTTGCCGCCCTGCTCACCCTCACCGCGACCGCCGCCACCGCCGCGACCGCCGCGCCAGCACCGGCAGCCACCCCCACACCCGAACGCGAGAAGCCCGGACACGAGGCGCCGCCCCACGCGTTCGTGGCCCTGCGGTCCGTGGACAGGACCATCATCGAAGAGATGCGCTATTTCACGCCGCACAACTTCGTCGGAGAACGCATCGACGGCTATCGGCAGCCCCTGTGCATCCTGACCCGCCAGAGCGCCGAAGCGCTGCGCCGGGCGCAGCGGAAACTGCTGCGCCAGGGCTACTCACTGAAGGTGTACGACTGCTACCGGCCGCAGCGCGCGGTCAACCACTTCGTCCGCTGGGCCAAGGACCTAAACGACCAACGCATGAAGCGGGAGTTTTATCCACAAGTCGACAAGTCGCGTCTCTTCGAGGACGGATACATCGCGGAGAAGTCCGGCCACAGCCGCGGCTCGACCGTCGACCTGACACTCGTGAAGCTCCCGGCGAAACCGACCCGCCCCTATCTGCCAGGCGAACCGCTGGTCCCGTGCCACGCACCCCAGGACGAGCGCTTCCCGGACAATGCCGTCGACACCGGAACCGGCTTCGACTGCTTCGACACCCTCTCCCACACGGACGACCCACGCATCACCGCCGAACAGCGGGCCCACCGCGACCTGCTGCGCAACACCCTGGCCACGGTCGGCTTCGGCAACCTCCCGGAGGAATGGTGGCACTTCACCCACCACAACGAGCCGTTCCCCAACACCTACTTCGACTTCCCCGTCACCCGCCGCTCGCTCTAGGTCTGGTCTCGGGAAGACAGGACCTAGCCGCGAGCGCCACCCCTACGCGCCCCGAACGCGCACCGCCCCCTCGATCCGCACCGGCCCGCCCTCGTCCTCCCGCTCGACCACCACCCGCCCACGCTCCCAACGCGTGGTGTACCGCTCGATGCCGGGCCGCTCCCAGCCGTCCCCGCCCTCGCGCACCACAAGACCGCCACCCGTACGCCCCCGGGCCGGAGCCCACACCTCCAGCTCCAGCTCACCGCCACCGCCCCGGACGGGCACCACCGACCCCGCCCTGGCCAGCACCGGAATGCGGGACAGCGGGGCATCGAGCAGCACCTGCCCCGGCCCCTCGTACGCCTGCCCCGTCACCGTGTCGTACCAGCGCCCCCGAGGCAGCCGCACCGCACGCCGGTCGGCCCCGTGCTCAAGCACCGGAGCCACCAACAAAGCGTCCCCCAGCAGAAACGCGTCCCCACAGTCCCGCAGCGCCCGGTCCTCCGGCGCGAACCACCACACCGGCCGCACATAGGGGGCGCCGGTGCGCTGCGCCAGATGCGACAGCGTCACCAGATACGGGTGCAGCCGACGCCGCTCATCGAGCGCCACGCGCGCGTGCTCCACCACCTCAGGACCGAACTCCCACGGCTCCCTACGCCCCGCCCGCAGCGCCGCATGCGTACGGAACAGCGGCAGATACGCGCCCAGCTGGAACCACCGCAGATACAACTCCGGCGACGGACTGCCGTCGAAGCCGCCCACATCGGGCCCCGAATACGGCACCCCACACAGCCCAAGCCCCAGCACCAGCGACAACGACGCCCGCAGCCCCGGCCAGCCAGTCGCCACATCCCCCGACCAGGTGCCCCCGTACCGCTGCATCCCCACCCACCCGGCACGCGAGAACAGGAACGGCCGCTCATCCGGCCGCAGCGCCCGCAGCCCCTCATAGCCAGCCCGCGCCATACACAGCCCGTACACGTTGTGCGCCTCGCGATGGTCGCCGCCGCGCCCCTCCAGCGCGTGCCGCGCCGAGCGCGGCAACGACGCGTCACCGAACGCGGCGAACGACACCGGCTCGTTCATGTCGTGCCAGAACCCGGCGAAGCCCTGCTCGAGCCGCTCCGCGTACAGCCCGCCCCACCAGACACGCACCTCAGGCGACGTGAAATCCGGAAAGACGGACTCACCAGCCCACACCACGCCCCGCACCAACCGCCCCCGCGCGTCCCGTACGAACGCGTCCACCGCGCTCCCGGAGTCGTAGACCGCGTTGCCCGGCTCACACTTCACCGCCGGATCGACGATGGACACCAGCCGAACGCCGTCCTGGCCCAGCTCATCGGCCAGCTTCGGCAGCTCCGCAAACCGCTCACCGTCCACCGTGAACACCTGATGCGCGTCATAGTGGTCGATGTCCAAGTGCAGCGCGTCCAACGCGAGCCCGCGCTCCCGGTACCCCGCGACGACCCGCCGGACCTCCCGCTCGTCGCCGAAGCCCCACCGCGCGTGCTGCGCACCAAGCGCCCAGGACGGCGGCACCGCGGGCGCACCGGTCAGCGCGGTCCACGCCTGCAGCACCCGCGCGGGCGTCCCCACCACCACCCAGCACCTCAGCGGCCCGCCCTCCATCCGCAGCTCACAGCCGCCCGCCCGGTCATGGCCCGAGCCCGCCCCCTCCTCGCCCTCCCGCAGCGTCACCGTCCCGTCCCACGGATTGTCGTGGAAGACCAGGTGCGTACCGCCGTCCGCCACCACCAGCTGCACCGGCATGGTGATCGACAGCGGGTCGTCCCCTGGTCCGAAGGACCCCCCGGGATCGGTGTTCCACAGCCGGTACGTCCCATCCGGCAGCCGAGGCCCGCACGCCCGCCCGCCAAGCCCGAAGAAACGGGCGTCGGCGGCCACCTCCGTACGCTGCGACCAGCGCGCGGTACCCCCGCCCACCGGCTCCCACCACCGCGGCGGCAGATCCCGGCGCAACACCACACCGCCGGGCGTACGCACCTCGACGGCGCCATGCCGGGAGATCACGACGGTCACCCGCTCGGACACGACCCGCCAGCCACCGTCCTTGTCCGGCTCGAGCAGCGCCCGCGGATCAGGCTCAGGACACCCGCCCACCAGCGCGTACGACGGCTCAGGTCCCGCGCCGTCCCAGCCCCAGAAGACCGCCCCGCCGCCCGTGACCGACACCCGCAGCTCGGAGCGCGCGAAGCGCACCACACCGCCGCCAGGCCCCGGCTCGACACTGGTCACCGCCCCGGGAACCCGAGCGCGCTCCGCACCCCTGGACGCCAGCGCCGCCGCGTCCAGGCGCCGCCTGCGCCACGCCGACCGCACCGCCCGCAACCCCTGCCCCGGACCCACCATGCCGACCGTCTTCACCGAACGCACCAGGCCATGACCGTCCATAGGCTTCACCCTGCCACCACGCGCGCGTAGCGCGCAGTCCGTTCAGCCGCCGTTCACCCGCCAGGGCCGACGACCGGCGACCCACCCTGGTGCACGAGTCGATCACATGGCATCGTCCTGCTAGGGCCTGTCGTCAAACTCCCGCCTGCCCCGCGACGCCATGCACGCACTCTCGCCGCACCGGGCACAAGTCCACGTACATCCAGTACGAGGACTTGCACCCGGCACGCCGAGAGCACGCACCTGACGCCGCGGGGCCGCCCTCCGGGCGACGACGGGAGTTTGACGACAGGCCCTGGCCGTGTCACGCGCACACCCCGCCCGTGCGCATGCCGAACGCACACACCGCGTACAGCTTGGAGCCGCCCCGTGTCCACCGCCACACCGCAGCCGCGCCCCCTCTGGCAGCCCGACCAGGAACGCATCGACGAGGCCGCGATCACCCGCTTCCAGTCCTGGGCGGCTGAGCGGTACGGCGCGCCCGCCACCGGCGGCTACGAGGCCCTGCACCGCTGGTCCGTGGCTGAGCTCGAGACCTTCTGGCAGGCCATCGCCGACTGGTTCGACGTCCGCTTCTCCACCCCGTACGAGCGCGTCCTGGCCGACCGCTCCATGCCCGGCGCCCAGTGGTTCCCCGGAGCCACCCTCAACTACGCCGAGCACGCCCTGCGCGCCGCCGCCGACCGCCCCGACGCCCCGGCCCTGCTGTACGCGGACGAGACCCACGCCCCCCAGCCCGTCACCTGGTCCGAACTGCGCCGCCAGGTCGGCTCCCTCGCGGCCGAACTGCGCGCACTCGGCGTACGCCCCGGAGACCGCGTCAGCGGCTACGTCCCCAACATCCCGCAAGCCATCACCGCCTTCCTCGCCACCGCCGCCGTAGGCGCTGTCTGGACCTCCTGCGCCCCCGACTTCGGCGCCCGCAGCGTCCTGGACCGCTTCCAGCAGGTCGAGCCCGTCGTCCTCTTCACCGTCGACGGCTACCGCTACGGCGGCAAGGAGCACGACCGCCGCGACACCGTCGCCGAACTCCGCCGCGAACTGCCCACCCTGCGAGCCGTGGTGCACATTCCCCTCCTCGGCACCGAGGCACCGGACGGCGCCCTCGACTGGTCGGCCCTCACCTCAGCGGACACCACCCCCGTCTTCGAGGAGCTCCCTTTCGACCACCCGCTGTGGGTGCTCTACTCCTCCGGTACGACCGGCCTGCCCAAGGCGATCGTCCAGTCCCAGGGCGGCATCCTCCTGGAGCACTTCAAGCAGATTGGCCTGCACTGCGACCTCGGCCCCGACGACCGGTTCTTCTGGTACACCTCCACCGGCTGGATGATGTGGAACTTCCTCGTCTCCGGCCTGCTCACCGGCACCACGGTGATCCTGTACGACGGCAGCCCGGGCCATCCGGACACCGGCGCCCAGTGGCGCATCGCCGAACTCACCGGCGCCACCCTCTTCGGCACCTCAGCGGCGTACGTCATGGCCTGCCGTAAGGCGGAGATCCACCCGGCCCGCGACTACGACCTCTCCCGCGTCCAATGCGTCGCCACCACCGGCTCCCCCCTCCCGCCCGACGGCTTCCGCTGGCTCCACGACGAGTTCGCCGACGCCGCCCACGACCTGTGGATCGCCTCCGTCAGCGGCGGCACCGACGTCTGCTCCTGCTTCGCGGGAGCCGTCCCCACCCTCCCGGTCCACATCGGCGAACTCCAGGCGCCCTGCCTCGGCACAGACCTCCAGGCCTGGGACCCCCAGGGCAAGCCGCTCGTGGACGAGGTCGGCGAGCTCGTCGTCACCAACCCCATGCCGTCCATGCCCATCCACTTCTGGAACGACCCCGACGGCACCCGCTACCACGACAGCTACTTCGACACCTACCCCGGCGTCTGGCGGCACGGCGACTGGATCACCCTCACCTCCCGCGGCTCCGTCGTCATCCACGGCCGCTCCGACTCCACCCTCAACCGCCAGGGCGTCCGCATGGGCTCCGCCGACATCTACGAAGCCGTCGAACGCCTCCCCGAAATCCGCGAATCCCTCGTCATCGGCGTCGAAGAGCCCGAGGGCGGCTACTGGATGCCCCTCTTCGTCCACCTCGCACCCGGCGCCGAACTCGATGACGCACTCCGCACACGCATCAAACAGACCATCCGTGGCCAACTCTCCCCACGCCACGTCCCCGACGAGATCATCGAAGTCCCCGGCGTCCCCCACACCCTCACCGGCAAGCGCATCGAGGTCCCGGTCAAGCGCCTGCTCCAGGGAACCCCGCTGGAGAAGGCCGTGAACCCCGGCTCGGTCAACAACCTCGAACTGCTGCGCTTCTACGCGAACCTCGCCCGCGACCGCGGCTGACCCGCGCGACCCCTGACTGTCAGTGCCCACGGTTACGGTGAGTGAGCACTGATCGACAGCGCTCAGGGGGAACCATGGCACGCACCAAGCAGAACACCACCCAGCACCACCCCAAGCACCCCAAGCACCCCACCATGCGACGCACCCTGCGCCGCGAAGTCGCCGGGACCTTCGGCCTACTGGCCGACGAGGCGGACTTCGCGGCCATGCGCCGCTACCGCACCTTCACCTTCGACGACCACACCACCTACCTACGTGAGGCCGAGCAGCTCCTCAAATCCCTCGCCTCACAGGGCCGCCACACCACCGTCGCGCTCTTCGACCCAGTGGAGTACGACGCGTTCTGCGCGGAAAGCGGCATCGACCCCGACACCTCCGCCGCCCGAAGCCGCTACACCGCCCGCCTCGCCGCCGACGGCGCCACCCTCCCGTACGACGGCAGACCGCTCAGCGACCTGGTCCCCGACCTCATCGCCGAAGCCCTCCGCCAGTCCACCCGCGCGTACGCCGAGTCACTGCTCGCCGACATCGGCGCCTGCGCCGACTGCGGCGAGGACATCGGACAGGCCGCCTACGCACGAGCCGTGCACCTGCTGACCCGGGTGCTCCACAGGGTGGCCGGTGGCCGCCACCACCTCGTCTGCAGCGTCTCGCCCGACAGCGAGCCACTCCTGGCGGTACTGCGCGCACAGACCACGGACTCCGGCACGGTCCTGGTCGACGAGGCAGCGGCCACGGACTTCACCATGCTCCTCGCGGCCGGCATCGCCACCAGCAGCCACGGCGGCATCGTCCTGCGCACCAGCAACCCCGGAGAGGCCGACCAGGTCTGCGGCTGGCGCCTCAGGAACCAACGCCTCCTCCCGCTCACCGCCGCCGAGGTCTTCGACGCCTACTGCACCGACAGCCACACCGGAGAACCCGTCCCACCCGAATCCGGAGTCGACTACGCCGCCCCACCCGACCTGGGCCCCGACGAGGAGCCCCATCCACACTGAACCACCGCGCACACCGCGCACACCGCGCACAGAGGTGCTCCGTGATCTCGCTGGGAGCGCGACCTTCTCCCCAGCGTTCGAGGAGCCTGGCAGGCTCCTCGAACGCTGCCCGGTTCACTGGCCCGCGTTGGCGGCCAGTCCGGGTGCGAGACGTGCACACCGAGCGGCGTACTCCTGGAGGTGATGGGCCTCGAACTGCTGCGCGTCCCAGTCTCCTTCGCGGACGGACACCGCAGTCTGGCCAGACAGAGGCGAGGCCGCGTCCGCCGACTAGCTTCCTTCGGCGGTCTCCGGCTGCTCCAGCTTCTCCAGGAGGGGCGAGGTGTCCAGGAGGAGGATGCCGTAGAGCAGGAGGGCGATGCCGCCGACGGTCAGGGAAGTCGGCAGCCAGCCCGTGTGGATGGTTTCGCCGAAGACGGCGACACCGACCGTGACCGCGACCGCCGGTTCCGTGGCGTCGATGACCGGCATGCCGGCGGCCAGCGGTCCGGCCTGGAAGGCGCTCTGGATGAGGACGAGGCCGCCGATGCTCGCGCCCACGAGCAGGTACGTCTGCCAGGAGACGAGCACGGCGACGGCCCCCTCGGACATCCGGTCCACGGTCGCGGCGAGTAGCACCGACTGCGTACCCATGACAAGTCCGGCGGCGAGGCCGAGCAGCGACGCCCTGGGCGGGCCGCTCGCACGGCGGCTGCCTGCCAGCGTCACGGCGACGAGCGCGCCGACGGCGCTCAGGAGGAGCAGCCAGTGGCCGAGGGCGACATCCGGGTCGCCGCCGCGCGGGCGGGCGGAGCCGAGCGCGGTCGCCAGCCCCGCGGTCACCGCGAGAGTGCCCAGCCACTCCCGGGCCCGCAGGGACCGGTGGCGTAACCACGCGGACAGCGGGATGGCGAAGAGCAGCTCACTGATGATCAGCGGTTGTACGAGGCTGAGCGGGCCGAACGCGAGGGCGACGGACTGAAAACCGTAGGCCACGACGGCGAGAGCGATCCCGGTCAGCCACATCGGCTCCCGCGCGAGCCGCCGGACGAGCCGGAAGGAGAGCGCGTCCCCGTCGGGCCGCCGGACGGCGGCCCGCTGCTGGAGTACGCCGGCGACGCCGAAGCACACACCGGCCGCCAGCGCGGCGAGAACGGTGACGAGCACTCCGTCAGCCCCCGGCCCCGGACCAGGCCCGGGCCTGGTCCGCGGCCACGCTCCGCCACACGGGCAGAAGATCGTCCGTCAGCACCTGGCCCCACCCGCGGTGCCGGGCGAGGGAGGTCGCCAGCGCGCGTCGCCCCATGGCGGCGCGCGCCGCCGGGGCGTCGACGAGGCCGGCGAGTGCCGTGGCCCACGCCCCCGGGGTATCGCCGTCGACGAGCAGACCGTCCTCGCCCGGAGAGGAGAGCCACTGGTTGGTGCGCGTGCCGTTCGGCAGGACCACCGGAACTCCGCACGCCATGGCCTCGCCGACGACGTTGCCGATGGTCTCCGTCAGGGACGGGAAGGCGAAGATGTCACACCCGGCGCACACGCGCGCCAGCTGTTCCTGGGGCAGCGCGCCCAGCAACGTCACGTCGGGGCCGAGAAGCGCGGAGACCGCCGCCGCGTCCGGGCCGGTCCCGGCGACGACCAGGTGGACGGGACTTCCCTCGTCCCGCAGTCGCCGGACGGCCTCGGCGAGGAGCAGGACCCGCTTGGAGGCGTCGACCCGCCCGGCGAACAGAACGGTGGTGCGGTGCCGGGGGACGCCGTGTCCGGAGAGTTCGGCTCTCGCCGAGGCGTCGGGCCGGAACCGGTGCCGGTCGATGCCCCTGCCCAGGTGGCGGAGCCGCTCGGGTCCGACGACCGCGGCCAGCTCCCGCTGCTGCGACGGTGTGGCGACCATGATCCGGTCGCAGGCGTTCAGGATGCGGTCGCGGCGACGGCGTACGAGTGCCGCGCAGCGGGCGGCGGCGTCGAACGAGTCCAGGACGGGGACGCGGCGGAGCCGCCGGTCCACCACGGCCCGGACGAAGGCTTCGGTGACCGCCGGGACGTCGGTGTGGATCGAGCCCACCATCCCCGCGGACCCCGCGGAGCGCTCGCGGGCGCCGCGCCGCTGCCGTCGGCTGAGGCGGACCGCGGTCGACGCGAAGGCCAGGGTGTGCGTCACGTGCCACACCTCGTGGCGGGGCAGCAGCCGTGCGAGTTCCGCGTGGTGGGGAGCGATGTCGGAGACGTCCACACCCCCCTTGCGGCTGATCGACGCCGTGCTGATCACGGGGCGGAGCGAGACGAACCGCACGTGGGGCGAGAGGGATTCGACGCGGTGGCGGTCGCCGAGGACGTACAAGGTCAAGTCGACACCCAGTTCGGCGGGGCTCACCTCGGCGGCCGCCTCGGCGAAACGCTCCCAGCATTTGACCTGGCCGCCGGACGACGGTGACCTGACCAGTTCGATGAGCACCGCCACGGACAGCGGTCCGCCGGATGGCTTTCCCTTCGCCGTCACAGATCCCTCCTCGCGCACAGTCCGTGTCGGCTCTCCCCTCCCTTCACGTTCTCCGGTACTGCCGCCGACACACGCCGCCGTACGGGTGCGTCGTGATGGCGAGGGGAACGCCGAGCGGGTAAGGCTGACACCCGGAACAGGACTCGCTGTACACCTAGTGAGCGTACGTACACGTCATGAAGCGCGCGAACAGGGAGATGCCGGACAGCGCATGAACGTTTTCACGAATGCGAAAAGCCACGCACGGGAGCGCCCGGTCCAGGGACTCTCGCCGAGCGTGCCGTGCCCGAGCGTTCTCATCACGGGTGGGTCGTCGGGAGTCGGAGCGGCGGTAGCCGCCCGCTTCGCCGCCGAGGGGGCCTGGGATGTACTGCTGAGCGGCCGGGACCGGGGCCGCCTGGGCCGCGTGGCGGACGCGTGCGGCGCCGTGGCGCTGCCGGAGGATCTCCGCGACCGGACCAGCCATCAGCGGCTGGTCAGCACCGCCCTCACCCATGTGCGGCACCTGGACGTCCTGGTGGCCTCCGCGGGCGTCGGCTGGGCCGGCCCGTTCGACCACATGCCGGCCGACAAGATCGACGAGATCCTGGCCGTGGACCTCGCGGCGGTGGTCCACCTGACGCGTCTCGTCCTTCCGCACATGCTGCGCCGGGACCGCGGCCACCTGGCGTTCATCGGGTCCATCGCCGGTTCCGTGGGCGTACGGGACGAGGCGGTGTACGCGGCCTCAAAAGCGGCGCTGGAGACCTTCGCCACCAGCCTGCGGTACGAGCTGCGGGGGACGCGGGTCGGGATTTCCATGATCATCCCCGGGGCTGTCGACACTCCGTTCTTCACCCGGAGGGGCCGGCCGTACCACCGCTCCCGCCCTCACCCCGTTTCTCCTGTCCGCGTCGCCGAGGCCGTGCACGACGCGGTGGTCCACCGGCGCGCCGAGGTCTACCTGCCGGCCTGGCTGCGGCTGCCGGCCCGGTTCCAGGGGGTCGCACCCGGTCTCTTCCACCGCTTGGCCACTCGCCTGGGCTGAAGCGCGGCGAACCGCTCCGCCACGGCGGAGCCTGCGCCATCGGGGCGATTCGCGCGTCGGCGGCGTGTCGGCGCCTCGCCCCATCCACGCGGTGCCGCACGGTTAACGGGTGCGTGACGGCTCCTTCGATGTCCGGCGGTCATGGCGCGTACGCCCCGCGGTCTCGTCGTCTCCCCTGGCGCGGCAGTGGTGGCCGACTGTCCTCGTTCGTCCCGGGGGTCGAGGAGAAGTCAGGCTGTCGCCCTCCCTGGTCCCACTCGCGGGCCGGCCCACGTCACCCTCGCCGCTCTGGAGGTCCGCCGATGCGTCTGCTCCTGATCCATCCGAGTGCTCTGATGTACTCGGAGATCTTTCTCCGTCTGGAACCCCTGGGACTGGAGCGCGTGGCCGGCGCCGCACGCGATGCGGGACACCAGGTGCGTGTGATCGACCTCCAGACGGAGTCGCACACGGCGCTCGACCGGGAACTGGAGACGTTCCGGCCGGAGGCGATCGGTGTGTCGCTGAACTACCTGGCCAACATTCCCGAGGCGATCGAGATCGCCCAGCTCGCCAAGCGGAGGCTGCCCGGCGTCTTCGTCTTCTTCGGCGGCCACAGCGTCTCCTTCGTCGCCGACGACGTGCTGCGGCAGGCCGACGGCGCGGTCGACGCGGTCGCGCGCGGTGAGGGCGAATCCGTCGTCGCCCCCCTGCTGACGGCGTCGCGGGACGGCGGCGTCTCCTCCGTACCGGGCGTGGTGAGCGTCGACGGCCGGGGCCCCGCCCCCCAGATGCTGCACAGCATCGACTCCCCACGGCCCGCCAGGGATCTGCTCCGCCACAGACGCCGCTACTTCATCGGTGAACTCGACCCCTGCGCCTCCATCGAGTTCACCCGGGGCTGCCCGTGGGACTGCTCCTTCTGCTCCGCGTGGACCTTCTACGGGCGCAGCTACCGCAAGGCGTCCCCGGAGGCCGCGGCGGAGGAAATGGCGAGCATCCGTGAGCGCAACGTGTTCATCGTCGATGACGTGGCGTTCATCCGGCCCGAACACGGGGACGCCATCGCCGCTGAACTGGAGCGTCGGCGGATCCGCAAGAGGTACTACCTGGAGACCCGCGCGGATGTGCTGCTGCGCAACACCGAGATCTTCGAACGCTGGGGGAGACTGGGTCTGAAGTACATGTTCCTCGGCATGGAGGCGATCGACGCCGAGGGCCTTGACCTCTATCGCAAGCGCATCAGTCCGGACGAGAACTTCCGGGCCCTCGAAGTCGCCCGGAAGCTGGGCATCACCGTGGCCATCAACCTGATCGTCGACCCGGCGTGGGACAAGGAGCGGTTCCGCATCGTGCGGGAGTTCGCCCTGGCCGTTCCGGAGATCGTGCATCTGACGGTCATGACGCCCTACCCGGGCACGGAGATCTGGCACACCGAGGCCCGCAAGCTCACCACCCGCGACTACCGGCTCTTCGACATCCAGCATGCCGTGGTGCCCACCACGCTGCCCCTGGAGGAGTTCTACGCGGAGTTGGTCCGTACCCAGTCGGTGATCAACCGCAAACACCTCGGTCTGCGGACCGCGGTCGGCGCCGCGCGGATCCTCGCGGCAAACCTCGCGCGGGGCCAGACGAATTTCGCCCGCATGCTGTGGCGCTTCAACAGCGTCTACAACCCCCAGCGGCAGATGGCCGACCACGCCAGGCCCGTACGGTACGAGCTGCCGCTCCCCCGGCACCTCGCGGTCGAGGACCGCCGGGAGCTGTACGTCCACACCAGGCCCGCCACACACACCGGCCGGAACCCGGCGGCCCCGGCCGGGGAACCCACCGAGTAATCGCCTGCTACCGCGGCAACTCGGGGCAGCGGATGCACGACGTGGGCGGCAAGCGGCCCCAACGCGCGCCTGGGACGCCACCAGTGAGCGCGGCGGAACTCCGGCGGCGGGTCCGAGGCGTCGAAGCGCTCCAGGCCAAAACGCGACAGAGAGCCGTGGCGACCCTGCTGTCACCTCGCGATGCCGCGACAAAGGCGGGCCCCCAAAAAGGGGCGCCCCACCACACAGGTGGGACGCCCCTCGGAACCGGTCAGCGCCTGATCACTCGCCAGACAACACAGCCTGCGCCGCCGCGCGAGCCTCGTCCGCGCTGTCAGCGGCACGCGCCGCGGCAGCGGCACGCTCACACTGCGCGAGAGTGTGCTTGGCCAGCGTCGCCCGGACGTACGGAATCGACGCGGCCCCCATCGACAGCGAGGTGACCCCAAGCCCCGTCAGCACACACGCCAGCAGCGGGTCCGACGCCGCCTCACCGCACACGCCACAGCTCTTGCCCTCAGCCCTGGCGGCATCGGCCGAAGCCGCCACCAGGTCGAGCAGCGCGGGCTGCCACGGGTCCTGCAGCCGCGACACCGCACCGACCTGCCGGTCAGCCGCGAAGGTGTACTGCGCCAGGTCGTTGGTGCCCAGCGACAGGAACTCGACCTCCTGCAGAATCGAGCGAGCCCGCAGCGCGGCGGACGGAATCTCCACCATCGCACCGAACTTCGCCTGCAGCCCGGCCGCACGGCACGCGTCAGCGAACGCCTTGGCGTCAATCCGGTCGGCCACCATCGGCGCCATGACCTCGAGATACACCGGCAGCCCCTCGGCGGCCTTGGCCAGCGCGGTCAGCTGCGTCCGCAGCACCTCCGGGTGCTCAAGCAGCGAGCGCAGCCCCCGCACACCCAGCGCCGGGTTCGGCTCATCGGCCGGAGTCAGGAAGTCCAGCGGCTTGTCCGCACCCGCGTCCAGGGCACGCACCACGACCCGGCCCTCGGGAAAGGCCTCCAGCACCTTGCGGTACGCCTCGACCTGCTTCTCCTCGGACGGAGCCTTCGTGCTGTCGTCCAGGAACAGGAACTCGGTACGGAACAGGCCAACGCCCTCCGCACCCGCCTCCACCGCCGCGGGCACATCGGCGGGACCGCCGACATTGGCCAGCAGCGGCACCTTGTGACCGTCGGACGTGGCACCCGGCCCACTCGACGACGCGAGCGCGGCCTTGCGCTCCTCAGCGGCCCGAGTCAGCTCGGCCCGCTTCTCCGGGCTCGGGTTCACGAAGATGTCCCCGGTGCTCCCGTCCACGGCGATCACCGCGCCCTCGGCCAGCTCGCCCGCGCCCGGCAGCGCCACCACCGCGGGCACTCCGAGCGCCCGCGCGAGAATCGCGGAGTGACTGGTCGGCCCGCCCTCCTCGGTGACGAACCCGAGCACCAGCGTTGGGTCGAGCAGCGCGGTGTCGGCCGGAGCAAGGTCCCGCGCGATCAGCACATACGGCTCGTCGCTGTCCGGCACACCCGGCATCGGCACACCCAGCAGCCGGGCCACGATCCGGTTCCGCACGTCATCCAGGTCGGCCACCCGCCCGGCCATGTACTCACCGGCACCGGCGAGCAGTTCCCGGTAGTGCGAGAACGCGTCATACACCGCACGCTCCGCCGTGCTGCCGACGGTGATCCGACGGTCGACGTCGGCCATGAGCTCGGGGTCCTGGGCGATCATCGCCTGAGCCTCGAGCACATGCTGCGCCTCGCCACCAGCCAGATTGCCGCGCGCGATGAGGTCGGCCGCCACAGCCTCGACCGCCTGCCGAGCGCGCCCCTGTTCGCGCTCAGCCTCCTCCGCGGGAATCTGCTTGGCCGGCGGCTCGAGAACCGCGGTTCCCATGTGCCGAACCTCGCCGATCGCCACACCGTGGCTCACACCGACGCCTCGCAGCGTTGTCTCCATTTCACCGTCTCCGATAGATGCGACGGACCCAACCGTCGCGATGGATGTCGTACCTGCCGCCACCGCGTTCCGCGGCGCGGGCGTCAGCTCCAGCTGAAGAGCTCGTCTCCAGCCTTCACATCGCTGTCCTCTACGACGTTGGAGAGGGATTCAGCCGTGGCCTCGAGCGCCACGACCGGGCATACCGGCGACTTCCCGGCCGCTTCGACAGCGGCGGGGTCCCAGCGCACCACGGCCTGGCCGCGCTGCACGGTGTCACCCTTGTTGACGAGCAGCTCGAAGCCCTCGCCGTTGAGCTGGACGGTGTCGATGCCGAGGTGCGTGAGCACCCCGTGACCCGCGGCGTCGACGACGACGAACGCGTGGGGATGCAGCGAGACAACGACGCCGTCAACGGGGGCGACGGCCTCCGAAGCCTCGCGCGCGGGATCAATCGCCATACCGGGGCCGACCATCGCACCGGCGAACACCGGGTCGGGTACCTCAGCGAGCCCGATGGCGCGTCCACGAAGGGGTGACGTCACAGTTGTCATAGGGGAGCCTCCCAGGGGGTGGAGAGTCATACACGCCGTCACTACCTGTCCTGGACGGCGCACTGTTCAGAAGGGTAAGTCATGGGAAGTCCCGGTTCCCCATGACTGCTCCCCGTTGACAGACGTACCAACGCACCGGAAGCGATTTGCGTCGCCCGTGGAGGGCGCTGTACTGTCGTACTCCTGCTTGACGCCGCACCGCGCAAACAAGCGCGAGGCTCCGGCAGCACCTATCTGCTCGATCCTATCCCTGGATTCGGCTTCTGCATGCTCGCAGACACCGTGGTCAGGAAGCGGAAAAAGTCCTGGTAGAGTTTGGAACACCGAAGGGAAGCGCCCGGAGGAAAGCCCAGGGAAACCGGGGTGAGTACAAAGGAAGCGTCCGTTCCTTGAGAACTCAACAGCGTGCCAAAAGTCAACGCCAGATATGTTGATACCCCGTTACCAGCCATCACGGCTGGGACGAGGTTCCTTTGAAAAAGTCCTACCGGCCAGTGGCGGGTAGGCAACACAGCGAGGACGCTGTGAACGGTTGGACCTATTCCGTCTGACCGTTCCGCTCTCGTGGTGTCACCCGATT
>NZ_WHOM01000032.1 GCF_009739465.1 Streptomyces apocyni | reverse complement strand
GTGCCCGCGCCCCGGATGATCGTGTTCGGCGCGATCGACTTCGCGTCGGCGCTGGTACGGGTCGGCAAGTTCCTCGGCTACCACGTCACCGTCTGCGACGCCCGCCCGGTATTCGCCACCCGCACCCGCTTCCCCGAGGCGGACGACATCGTCGTGGAGTGGCCCCACAAGTTTCTGGAGCGTACGAGGGCGGAGGTCGACGGCCGCACGGTGCTGTGCGTCCTCACCCACGACGCCAAGTTCGACGTCCCGCTCATCAAACTCGCCCTCACCCTCCCGGTCGCCTACATCGGCGCCATGGGATCCCGCCGCACCCACGAAGACCGCAACCGCCGCCTGCGCGAAGTCGGCGTGAGTAACCTGGCGTTGACCCGCCTGCACTCCCCCATCGGCCTCGACCTGGGATCCCGTACGCCCGAGGAGACGGCCCTGTCCATCGCGGCGGAGATCGTCGCGGCCCGTCGCGGCGGCACCGGGGTCTCGCTGACCGGTGCGCATACGCCGATCCACCACGACGGCGACGAAACGGCACCCCCACCATCGGCCATGACCCAGGCGGTCCCACCCGCACGGCCTTAGAGCCCGTCCCTCAACCCGACAGCGGCTCTCGACTGCCTTCAGCCGAAGGTGGCCCGCTGTAGCCAGAAGTCAAGCAACTCCCGCTCCCCCAGCACCTCGACACGCTCGCTGTCCATCGGAAGCCGCCGGTAGAAGACCTGGAGCACATCGGTCAGCGGGCCGCGCAGCGCGACGGTCGCCTTCTCGTGCCCACGCCTCCAGCTGAAACCCTCATCGCCGAACTCGATCAACCACTCGGCGTTGAGCTCGGCCGCGGTGTCGGTGGCATGCAGATGGAGACTGCGGCCGCCGCCGCGCAGCTCCGCGGCGCTGTCGTCTGGTTCGGTGCGCTGGGCGAACCGTACGATCTCCAGCCACTCGTCGATCGCGTCGGCCGCTACCTCAGGGGCGAGCACGTACTCCGCGCCGACCGCGCCCGCCGCGTCCGCGCGGTGCACGACCGTCTCATGGGCCATCCGCCGCGCCCAGAACCCGCTGTTCCGCTCCCACGCCCAGGACCACACCTCGGCCTCGGGTCCCGCGTCGCGCAGCGCCTTGACCAGCCGCTCGGCGCCGTCCGCCAGCCAGGCGTCCAGGGCGGCGGGGTCGTCACCAACCGGCCCAGCTATCCCGGGTACCTGCTCCTCGGGGACGTCATCGGCCGCCCGCGTCCGTACCAGCAGCTCGGCCCACCGGTGGGCGCCGCCGACGTGCACGGCCAGGTCCCGCAGGGTCCAGTCCGGGCAGGTCGGCACGGTCACGGAGAGGTCCGCGCCGTCCAGGTGGCCTCTCAACAGCTCGGTCTGGCGAATGATTTCGTCGCAGAATCGGTCATGGTCCAGGAACGTCATGAGCGCACCCTATGGGCTGCCCGGCGGGTCACGACATCCGGTTTTCGCCGGGCCCGCTCAGCCGAGTACGACCACCTCGTCCGGATCGAAGACCACGCCGACCGCGTCGCCCACCGCGGGCGCGTCCCGCAGCCCGCAGGCCGCTTCGAGCCGAGGCGCGTCGGTGGGCTGAAGGTGCACGGCGACATGGGTGCCACGGAAGGTACGGGCCGCCACGCGGCAGCGCAGCCCCTCCTTCGCCGGTACGAGGCGGACGCCCGCGGGGCGCACCAGCAGGGTCTGCGCGCCCTGCGCCGAACCGTCGGGGACCGGCACCTTGCCCCAGGCGGTGTCCGCCACCTCACCGCTGACAGTCGCGTCGACCACGTTGTCGAATCCGAGGAAGCGGGCGACGAACGCGTCCGCCGGCCGCTGCCACACCTCGAGCGGAGATCCGGCCTGGGCGATGCGGCCCTCCCGCATCACGACGACCCGGTCGGCGAGCGCGAAGGCCTCGCCCTGATCGTGGGTGACGGCCAGCACGGTGGTGCCCAGTTCGTCGAAGAGTTCGCGGAGCTCGACGACCAGGCGCTCGCGGAGCGACCGGTCCAGCTGGCCGAGCGGCTCGTCCAGCATCAGCAGCCGGGGCCGTGGCGCCAGCGCTCTGGCCAGGGCGACGCGCTGCTGCTCGCCGCCGGAGAGCGAGGCGACAGCGCGGCGCCCGGCGCCGGGCAGTCCGACCAGCTCCAGCAACTCGCGTACCCGTAGCTCCCGCTGGTCGCGTGGCACGGCACGGGTCTGGAGGCCGAAGGCGACGTTGCGGCCGACGTCCCGTTGGGGGAAGAGCTGGTGGTCCTGGAACATCAGGCCGACGCCCCGCTGGTGGGCGGGGACCCGGGCCTGGTCGCGGCCTTCGAGCAGGACCCGTCCGCTGTCCAGCGGCTGGAGGCCCGCGACGGCGCGCAGCAGGGTGGACTTGCCGCTGCCGCTCGGTCCGAGTACGCAGACGATCTCGTGCTCGGCGACCTCCAGGTCGACGCCGTCGAGCGCGGGGCCGCCCGGGAAGCGGACGGTGGCCTCGGTGAGGCTGAGCAGGGCTGGCCCCCGCCCCGGCTCTGCCCCTGCCCCTGCATGTGCTGGCGTCATCAGAACTCCCCAGTCCGGTCGGTACGGATGCGTTCGAGCAGCAGCAACGAGACCGCGCACACCAGCATCAGCAGGGTCGAGAGGGCCATCGCCTGACCGTAGTTGAGCTCGCCCGCGCGGCCGAGCAGGGTGGCCACCGCGACCGGCAGCGTCGGGTTGTCGGACCGCGCGATGAACACCGTCGCGCCGAACTCGCCGAGCGACACCGCGAAGGCGAACCCCGCGGCGACCAGCAGGGCGCGCCGTACCAGCGGCAGGTCCACCTCACGCCACACCCGCCAGGGCGAGGCACCGAGCACGGCGGCGGCCTCGCGCAGCCGCACGTCCACCGCGCGCAGCACGGGCAGCATGGTGCGTACGACGAAGGGCACGCCGACCAGCGCCTGGGCGAGCGGCACCAGAATCCAGGAGGCCCGCAGATCCAGCGGCGGTTCGTCCAGCGCGATGAGGAAGCCGAAGCCGACGGTCACGGCGGAGACGCCGAGGGGCAGCATCAGCAGGGCGTCGAAGCCACGGACCAGGCGGCCCGCCCTGCGGGTGAGGGCGGTGGCGGCGAGACCGCCGATCACGACCGCGATGACGGTGGCGGCGAGCGCGTACTGGAGGGAGTTGCCGATCGCGTCGATCGGCGGTACCAGGAAAGCGCCGCCCTCCTGGGAGGTCAGCTCCCGGTAGTACGTGGTGGCGTAGCCGGTGGAGGTGTTGAAGGACCGCTCGACCAGCACACCGAGCGGCACCAGGATCAACAGGACGACTGTCAGCAGTACGCCGCCGAGCAGCGCCCACTGCCCGGCGCCGCGCGGCCTGCGCGCCGTGTGCGCCGCGTCCACCAGGCGCAGCGCGCTCTCCCTGCGCCGTACGGTCCAGGCGTGCACGGCGAGGATCGAGCCGACCGCGGCGAACTGCACCATGGTCAGCACGGCCGCCGTGTCCAGGGCGAGCAGCTGTGCGGTCTGGCGGTAGATCTCGACTTCCAGGGTGGAGAAGGCGGGGCCGCCGAGGATCTTCACGACGCCGAAGGACGTGAAGGTGAACAGGAACACCATCAGCGCGGCGGCCGCGACGGCGGGCCCGAGCGCGGGCAGGGTCACCTTCCGCCAGGCGGCGATCCGCGAGGCGCCGAGCATCCGGGCCGCCTCCTCCTGGCGCGGGTCGAGCTGCGACCAGAGTCCGCCGACGGTACGGACGACGACCGCGTAGTTGAAGAAGACATGGGCGAGCAGGATCGCCCAGACCGACGTGTCCAGACGCAGGCCCCACAGCTCGTCGAGCAGTCCGCCGCGGCCGAGTACCGCCAGGAAGGCGGAGCCGACGACGACCGTGGGCAGCACGAACGGCACCGTGACGACCGCCCTCAGCACCTGCTTGCCGGGAAAGGTGAAGCGCGCGAAGACATACGCGGCCGGGAGGGCGATGAGCAGGGTGAGCGCGGTCGAGGCCAGCGCCTGCCAGGTGGTGAACCACAGCACCCCGAGAATGCCGGGATCGCTCAGCACATCGGCGAAGCGGCCGAAGTGCCAGGCGCCGTCCGTCCGGAGACCCCGGCTGACGATCGCCGAGACCGGGTAGGCGAAGAAGACCGCGAAGAACGCGACGGGCAGGGCCATCAGGCCCAGCCGCGCCGCGCTCCCGCGCCAGCCGCGCTTCGTACGGTCGCCCGCCGAAGGGCCTGGCTGGCGCTCGGCCGCCGCTACTTCAGGACCAGCGACTGCCACGACTTGGTCCAGGCCTCACGGTTGTCGGCGATCTTCTGGGGGTCCATGGTCTGCGCGTCGTCGGCCTGCGCGCCGAACTCGGTGAACACCTCCGGCAGCTTGGCGTCCTTGACGACCGGGTTCACGAACATGTTCAGCGGCATGTCCTCCTGGAACTTCTTGGAGATCAGGAAGTCCAGCAGGGCCTTGCCGCCCGCCTCGTTCTTGGCTCCGCTGAGCAGTCCCGCGAACTCGGTCTGCTGGAAGCAGGTGCCGGTGGCGACGCCGGTCGGCGCCTCCTTCGGCTGCGGCTCGGCGAAGTGCACCTCGGCGGGCGGGCTGGAGGCGTACGAGACGACCAGCGGCCGGTCGCCGTTGGCCTGCTTGCCGCCCGCGGAGCCGGAGAACTCCTCGTTGTAGGCCTGGTCCCAGCCGTCAACGACCTTGACGCCGTTGGCGCTCAGCTTCTTCCAGTAGTCCTGCCAGCCGTCGTCGCCGTACTGGGCGGCGGTGCCGAGCAGGAAGCCGAGGCCGGGCGACGAGGTCGCGGCGTTCTCGGTGACCAGCAGGTTCTTGTACTCGGGCTTGATCAGGTCGTCGAAGGTGCTGGGCGGCGCCAGCTTCTTGTCGGCGAAGTACTTCTTGTCGTAGTTGACGCAGATCTCGCCGGTGTCGATGGGCGTGACCCGGTGCTCGTCCTGGTCGAGCTGGACCTCGTCGGGGACGCGGTCCAGGCCCTTGGCCTCGTACGGCGTGAAGAGGTCGTTGTCGAGCGCGAGGGACAGCAGGGTGTTGTCGACGCCGAAGAAGACATCGCCCTGCGGGTTGCCCTTGACCAGGACGGCCTTCTTGACCGCCTCGCCCGCGTCGCCGCTCTTGAGGATCTTGACCCGGTAGCCGGACTCCTTCTCGAACTCCTTGAGTACGTCCTTGGACACGGCGAAGGAGCTGTGGCTGACGAGGGTCACGGTCTTGGACCCGCTTCCGGACGAACCGGAGTCGCCGTCATCGCTCCCGCAGGCGGTGAGGGTGGCCAGGCCGAGTCCGGTGACCACGGCGAGCGCCGCGGCCTTCTTGATGGTGCTCACTGATTTCCTCCTGGGAGACCAGGAAGAGACGCGGCCCTGCCCGAGGCCTTGATCGGCCGCGGGCAGGGCGCAACAGCATGAGGTGATGACCGAACTTCCTACCCCGCATGACCGGGGCAAGGTTCAGAGGGTCTGCGGCCTGGACGGTTGCCGCACTCTCAGCGCTGTGGCGCTCCCCTGTCGGAATATGAAGATGTACGTGGCGTACGTGTGTACTGCGACCAGACTACCGTTCGGCAGCGGCGAGCTGACCGCACGCCCCGTCGATCTCCTGGCCGCGGGTGTCCCGTACGGTGACCGGCACGCCGTGCGCGGCGATCGCCTCGACGAAGGCCTTCTCGTCCTCCGGCCGCGATGCCGTCCACTTGGACCCCGGCGTGGGGTTCAGCGGAATCAGGTTCACATGCACCCGCTTGCCCTTGAGCAGGCGGCCGAGCCGGTCACCACGCCAGGCCTGGTCGTTGATGTCGCGGATCAGCGCGTACTCGATGGAGATGCGGCGTCCCGACTTGTCGGCGTACTCCCAGGCCGCGTCGAGTACCTCGCGTACCTGCCAGCGTGTGTTGACCGGTACGAGGGTGTCGCGCAGTTCGTCGTCGGGTGCGTGCAGCGAGACGGCGAGACGGCACTTGAGGCCCTCGTCGGCCAGGCGCAGCATCGCCGGGACGAGCCCGACCGTGGAGACGGTGATGCCGCGCTGGGTGATGCCGAGGCCGTCCGGCTCGGGGTCGGTCAGGCGGCGGATGGCGCCGACGACACGGTTGTAGTTGGCGAGCGGCTCGCCCATCCCCATGAAGACGATGTTCGACAGCCGGGCGGGCCCGCCGGGGACCTCGCCGTCCCGCAGCGCCCGCATGCCGTCCACGATCTGGTGCACGATCTCGGCGGTGGACAGGTTGCGGTCCAGGCCCGCCTGCCCGGTGGCGCAGAACGGGCAGTTCATCCCGCACCCGGCCTGCGAGGAGATGCACATCGTGACCCGGTCCGGGTACCGCATCAGCACGGACTCGACGAGCGTGCCGTCGTGCATCTTCCACAGCGTCTTACGGGTGGTGTCGTTGTCACAGCTGATGTGCCGCACCACCGACATCAGGTCGGGCAGCAGCGCTTCCTGGAGCCGTTCCCGGGAGGCGGCGGGGATGTCGGTCCACTCGGCCGGGTCGTGCGCGTACCGCGCGAAGTAGTGCTGCGAAAGCTGCTTGGCGCGAAACGGCTTCTCGCCAACGGCGACGACGGCGTCCTTGCGCTCGGCGGGCGTGAGGTCGGCGAGGTGCCGCGGGGGCTTCTTGGCTCCGCGGGGCGCGACGAAAGTGAGTTCTCCGGGCTTGGGCATGGTTCATCCAGTGTCGCAGATGTACGAAGCGGGGCCCGCCGTCCTGTGGACAACGGGCCCCGCTTCGTATACGCGCAGGTCAGAAGCTCACATCAAGAGCTCACACCTAGAGCTCACATCAGGAGCCTACGAAGACCACCAGCAGCAGCCACACCACCGGAGCCGTCGGCAGCAACGAGTCCAGGCGGTCCATGATGCCGCCGTGGCCGGGCAGCAGGGTCCCCATGTCCTTGATGCCGAGGTCCCGCTTGATCATCGACTCCCCGAGGTCGCCGAGCGTCGCACTGACCGCGACCGCGAACCCGAGCAGCAGCCCCTGCCACCAGGTCCCGTCGTCGATCAGGAACTGCATGCACAGCGCACCGGCCACCATCGCGAAGGAGACCGCTCCAAGCAGCCCCTCACGCGTCTTGCCGGGGCTGATGCGCGGGGCCAGCTTGTGCTTGCCGAAGCGCCAGCCGACCGCGTACGCACCGGTGTCGCTGACCACGGTGAGCAGCAGGAAGGTGAGCACCCGCTGCGGACCGTCGCCGGCGGTGAGCAGCAGGGCCACGAAGGTGGCCAGGAACGGCACGTAGAACGCGGCGAAGACACCGGCCGTGACGTCCCTGAGATAGCCCTCAGGCGGCTCGGTCATGCGCCAGACCAGCACCGCGAGCGCGGTCAGCGCCATCGCCACCCAGGCGCCCTCGGGACCGCGGACGTATCCGGCCACGACCATGGCCGCGCCACCGACCGCGAGCGGCACCAGCGGGGCCTTGATCTCCTTGCGCTCCGCGAGGCGTGAGGTGAGCTCCCAGAGCCCGACCACGACGGCGATCACTATGACGCCGACGAAGACGGCCTTCACGATGAACAGCGACGCGGCGATCACCACGCCGAGGCCGACCCCGACCCCTATCGCCGCGCGCAGGTCACGGCCCGCGCGCTTCTTCCGTGGGGCCTTGTGGGGCCCTGCGGACGGCTGGGGCGCGGGCTCTTGCGGTGACGGGGTGCGGCGCGAGGGCTCTGGGTCACCGGCGTCGGGGACCTCGGGCACGATGGGCATGGGCCGAGTCTGCTGCGCCGGGGCCTCATCGTAGGCGGGACCCGCCGACGCGGACCCCTGGACAGGCCCCGGCTCCGGCGGTCGCCAGTGGTCGGCCTGCGCCGGAGCCCCCCAGGAAGAGTCGTTCATCAGACCTCGAGCAGCTCGGATTCCTTGTGCTTGAGCAGCTCGTCCACCTGCGCGACGTACTTCGCGGTGGTGTCGTCGAGCTCCTTCTCGGCACGGCGGCCCTCGTCCTCGCCGACCTCGCCGTCCTTGACGGCCTTGTCGATGGCCTCCTTGGCCTTGCGACGGACGGAGCGGATCGAGATCTTGGAGTCCTCGGCCTTGGACTTGGCGACCTTGATGTAGTCCCGGCGGCGCTCCTCGGTGAGCTCGGGGAAGTTCACCCGGATGATGTTTCCGTCATTGCTCGGGTTGACGCCCAGGTCCGAGTCGCGGATCGCCTGCTCGATGTTGCGCAGCGCGGTCTTGTCGAACGGGGTCACCACCGCCATCCGCGGCTCGGGTACCGAGAACGACGCCAGCTGGTTGATCGGCGTCAGCGCGCCGTAGTAGTCAGCCACGATCTTGTTGAACATCGCCGGGTGCGCACGACCGGTACGGATCGCGGCGAAGTCCTCCTTGGCGACCACGACGGCCTTCTCCATCTTCTCCTCGGCCTCGAGGAGGGTCTCTTCGATCACCACTTGCTCCTGCGTATCTTGAGTGGGCCCGGCTTGCCCGGGGCGGTCGGCTGCGTCGCGTCTCTTTCCCTGCACGGTGTCCGACCGGCAGGGCTTTGTCTATCCCTCGGGGAGGTCCCCCGGATCAGGCCCGGGTGCCCTGGTCGCTCACGAGCGTGCCGATCTTCTCACCCTTGACCGCGCGGGCGATATTGCCCGCGGCCAGCAGCTCGAAGACGAGGATGGGCAGCTTGTTGTCGCGGCACAGGGTGATGGCGGTCATGTCGGCGACCTTCAGGTCGCGGGTGATGACCTCGCCGTATCCGAGTGCGTCGAACTTGACGGCGTCGGGGTTGGTCTTGGGGTCGGAGTCGTAGACCCCGTCGACGCCGTTCTTGCCCATCAGCATCGCCTCGGCGTTGATCTCCAGGGCGCGCTGGGCGGCGGTGGTGTCGGTGGAGAAGTACGGCATGCCCATACCGGCGCCGAAGATCACGACGCGGCCCTTCTCCAGGTGCCGTACGGCGCGCAGCGGGATGTACGGCTCCGCGACCTGCCCCATGGTGATGGCGGTCTGGACGCGGGAGTCGATGCCCTCCTTCTCCAGGAAGTCCTGGAGGGCCAGGCAGTTCATCACGGTGCCGAGCATGCCCATGTAGTCGGAGCGCGCCCGGTCCATGCCGCGCTGCTGCAGTTCGGCGCCCCGGAAGAAGTTGCCGCCGCCGAGGACGACCGCGATCTGCGCTCCGTCACGGACGACGGAGGCGATCTCGCGGGCGATGGCGTGCACCACGTCCGGGTCGACACCCAGGCCGCCGCCACCAGCGAACGCCTCGCCGGAGAGCTTCAGGAGATAGCGGCCGGTCCTTTTGCCGTCGCCGCTGGTGTCGGACGTGGTCGACTGGGTCATGGGGATCTCCTAGTGGTGCACATACAAAGAGGCCATTGCCGGTGGGATCTCAATAGTCCCTCAGCGGCAATGGCCTCCTCGTCAGATCTGCGGTCGTCCGGCGCGTACGAGGGTCCGTACGGGACGTCGTCGCCGAACGGCTGCTGTAGACCCTAGCGGGGTCTACAGCCGATCGCGGTACGGACTCAGATGCCGACCTTGATGCGCGAGAAGCGCTTCAGGGTGAGTCCGGCCTCGTCCAGAACCTTCTGGACGGTCTTCTTGTTGTCGAGCGCGTACGGCTGGCCGAGGAGGGTGGCCTCCTTGAAGAAGCCGTTGACGCGACCCTCGACGATCTTCGGCAGCGCGGCCTCGGGCTTGCCCTCGGCGCGGGTGGTCTCCTCGGCGACGCGGCGCTCGGCCTCGACGACCTCGGCCGGGACGTCCTCGCGGGAGAGGTACTTCGGCGCGAAGGCGGCGATGTGCTGAGCGATGCCCTTGGCGACCTCGGCGTCGGCCTTGTCGAGCTCGACGAGGACACCGATCTGCGGGGGCAGGTCGGGCATCGTGCGGTGCATGTACGCCGAGACGTAGCCACCGGAGAACTGGGCGAAGCGGTCCAGGACGATCTTCTCGCCCAGGGTCGCGTTGGCCTCGTCGACGTACGCCTGGACGGTCTTGCCGGGCTCGATCTCGGAGGCGAGCAGCGCCTCCAGGTCGGCCGGGTTGGTCTTGGCGACGTGCGCGGCGAGGGAGTTCGCCACGGCCTGGAACTTGTCGCCCTTGGCGACGAAGTCCGTCTCGCACTTCAGCTCGACGATGACACCGGAGGTGTTGTCGTCGGCGATGAGGGAGACCACGGCGCCGTTCTCGGCGGAGCGGCCCTCGCGCTTGGCGACGCCCTTCTGGCCCTTGATGCGCAGGGCCTCGACGGCCTTGTCCACGCTGCCGTCGGCCTCGTCCAGCGCCTTCTTGCAGTCCATCATGCCGGCGCCGGTGAGCTCGCGGAGCTTCTTGACGTCAGCGGCGGTGTAGTTCGCCATGATTCTCGGAATTCTCTCTCGAAGCGAAGTCTGAAGATCTACGGGTGGACAGATCTACGGGTGGACGGCGGGGGCCATGGCCCCCGCCGTCAACTACCGAATCTGTGACCGGTTCCCCGGGATTTTCTGGGGAGGTCAGGCCTGCTCGGCGGTGTCCGCGGCCGGAGCCTCGGCAGCGGCGTCCGCGGCCGGAGCCTCAACGGCGGCCTCGGCCGGCTTCTCAGCCTCGGCGGCCGGGGCCTCGGCGGGCTTGTCGGCGTCAGCCTTCTCGGCGTCGGCCTTCTTCTCGCCCTCGAGCAGGTCACGCTCCCACTCGGCCAGCGGCTCGCCGGCGGCCTTCTCGCCCTTGCCCTCGCCAGCGCCACCGGAGCGGGCGATGAGGCCCTCCGCGACGGCGTCGGCGATCACGCGGGTGAGCAGGGTGACGGAGCGGATCGCGTCGTCGTTGCCCGGGATCTTGTAGTCGACCTCGTCGGGGTCGCAGTTGGTGTCGAGGATGGCGACGACCGGGATGTTGAGCTTCCGGGCCTCACCAACCGCGATGTGCTCCTTCTTGGTGTCCACGATCCAGACGGCGCTGGGCACCTTCTGCATCTCGCGGATACCACCGAGGGTCTTCTCCAGCTTGGCCTTCTCGCGGGAGAGGACCAGGAGCTCCTTCTTGGTGAGGCCGGAAGCGGCCACATCCTCGAAGTCGATCTGCTCGAGCTCCTTCAGGCGCTGCAGGCGCTTGTAGACGGTCGAGAAGTTGGTCAGCATGCCGCCGAGCCAGCGCTGGTTCACGTAGGGCATGCCCACGCGAGTGGCCTGCTCGGCGATGGCCTCCTGGGCCTGCTTCTTCGTGCCGACGAACATGACCGTGCCGCCGTGGGCGACGGTCTCCTTGACGAACTCGTAGGCGCGGTCGATGTACGACAGCGACTGGAGCAGGTCGATGATGTAGATGCCGTTGCGCTCCGTGAAGATGAAGCGCTTCATCTTCGGGTTCCAACGACGGGTCTGGTGACCGAAGTGGACGCCGCTTTCCAGCAGCTCCCGCATCGTGACGACGGCCATGGCCGTACTCCTTGTTTTTGCTCGGTTATGTCCTGACACCCCAGCGCGCGCCGTGCCACATATGGGCGTGAGCCGCATACGGGACCGAGGGGCGCTGACGCCGATACTCAGGAGATCGACGTCGGGGCGTGCGAAGTCGACCCGGTGACCCGGATCGCCACAAGAAGTGTACGGGACCCGCGAGGTACCGGGTGACGCCGATGTCCACAACCGGTCGGTAGTCCACAGATCCGCTCCATGATCAGCGCGGATCGGCTCGGTGGTGCCACGGTGCGGGGATGAAACGGATCAACGATGCGTGGGCCGTGCGTCTCGTGCGGATCGTGCGGCTTGTGCGGCGCATGCGGCTTGTGCGGCTCGTACTGCTGGTGCTGTGCGCGCTGGTCCCGGCCGGGGCCGCGGCGGCTGCGCCGGCGGAGGGTGCAGGCGGGACCGTACGGGGCGAGCGCGTGTGGCCGGTCGGGGAGCGGCCTCCGGTGCTGCGTGGGTGGGAGCCGCCCGCCTCGGCCTACGGACCCGGGCACCGGGGGGTGGATCTCGCGGCGGCCGCTGGAGCGCCGGTGCGGGCGGTGGCGGCCGGGCGGGTGTCGTACGCGGGCCGGGTCGCTGGGCGCGGGGTGCTGTCGATCGAGCTCGCGGGTACGGGAGAGCCGCCCCTGCGTACGACGTACGAGCCGGTCCGCGCGACGGTCGCCAAGGGGGACGAGGTCGGCGCGGGCGACGTGGTCGGCGTCCTGGAGCCCGGGCCCGCGCACTGCGCGCCGACCTGTCTGCACTGGGGTCTGCGACGCGCCGACCGCTACCTCGACCCGCTCTCGCTGCTGCCACCGCGGGGCCCGTCGCGACTGCTGCCCGTGTTCGGGGTACCGGAACCGGCGACGGGCCGGGCGGCGGCCCGTATGACCCCTGCCATGCCGCCCCTACGCGCGGGCCCGGGCCACCACGCCCTCCAGGCGGTACTCCTCACGGTCACAGCCGCCTGGACCCACCACACCCTGCGCACCGCTACGGGGCGCCTGACACGTAACCGGTCCAGGGTGCGGCCCTGGAACCACGTGCCCCCTAGCCGCGAACGCCGCGGAGGGCCATGGATACCGCCGCGTCCGTGATGGCGGACGGGTCCTCCGCCGCGCCGAGCTCGATGCGGCGTACCGCCGCGTCCACGACGCCCTGGAGGAGCATCGCCGCCATCCGGGGCTGTTCCTGCCCCAGCGCCTGCAGCGCCTCGACGATCATGGCGACCAGACCGCCGTGCGCGGCGCGGATCTTGTCGCGGGCGCCGGCGTCCAGCTCGCTTGAGGAGATCGCGACCACCGCGCGGTGCCGCTGGTCGCCCACCAGGGCGAGCTGGGCGCGCACATACGCCTCGACCTTGCCCTCCGGCGAGTCCGCCCGCTCCATCGCCGTCTCGACCTCGGCTGCCCACACCGGGAAGTCGACCTCGCAGAGCTCTTCCACCACCGCCGCACGGGAGCGGAAGTACTCATAGACGGAGGACCGGGCCAGGCCCGTGCGCTCGGCGAGCGCGGGGAACGTCAGCGCGTCCGTACCGCCCTCGGACAGCAGGGAACGCGCGGCGTCCAGGAGGGCGCCGCGCTGCATCGACCGGTGCTCGGCCACAGAGGCCGCTCGAATCCTTGGCACGCTCCCACTGTACGGAGCCGACACCGCTGCCGGGGGCTGACCAGCGATTCAGCAGCCCCTGAGGCAGGACCGATTCAGCGTCCGAAGCTGGCCAGTTTGGCTCTGAGCTGGAGCACTGACTTGGTGTGGATCTGGCTGACCCGGCTCTCGGTGACGCCGAGGACATGGCCGATCTCGGCGAGCGTGAGCCCCTCGTAGTAGTAGAGGGTGACCACGGTCTTCTCGCGCTCCGGCAGGGTGTTGATCGACCGTGCGAGGAGTCTGCGGAGTTCACGGCCCTCGGCGACCTCCACGGGGTTGTCCGCGGAGGTGTCCTCCAGCGTGTCCATCAGGCTCAGCCGGTCGCCGCCCTCACCGCCGACATGCAGCAGCTCCTCCAGGGCCACCACGTTGGCCAGCGACAACTGACTGAAGACCGTGTGCAGTTCCTCCAGCCCGATGCCCATCTCGGCGGCGACCTCGCCTTCGGACGGAGAGCGTCGCAGCTGCGCCTCGAGCGTGGCGTAGGCGCGTTCGACGTTCCGCGCCTTCTGCCGCACCGACCGGGGAATCCAGTCCAGGGCCCGCAGTTCGTCGATCATCGCTCCGCGGATGCGGGTGATCGCGTACGTCTCGAACTTGATCTCTCGCTCGATGTCGAACTTCTCGATGGCGTCGATCAGTCCGAACACCCCGGACGAGACGAAGTCCGCCTGCTCGACGTTGGACGGCAGCCCCACGCTCACCCGGCCCGCGACGTATTTCACCAGTGGTGAGTAGTGCAGGATCAGCTGCTCGCGCAGCCGCTCGTCACCCGTCGACTTGTACGAGCGCCACAGCTCGTCGAGCGACGAGGGTGCGGGCGGGCGCACGCTGCCGCGGGCAGCTGGCGGAACAGCCGCCCGGTCAGACCCGGAGGTGTGCTGGGGCATTCGTCGCCTTGAGTCGTCCTGCTGTGAACTGGGAAAAACGGGGTGCGGTCGTGGTGCGGAGTCGGGAGTCTTGCGAGCGTAGCGTGACTGGAGCGTCGCAGTCTGCGAAGGGTAGGGGATCTGGCATGGGCAGATACGTTCAGCCGGTCGGCCCACCGTGCGGCTGCTCTCACCAGCCACGGCGGCCGAAAGACGTCTGATCCCGGAATCTGCCAAGGTCATCAGGGATCATCCGGACGGTGGAACGGCTTCGGCTCACTCCCTTTCATTCGACGAAAAGACAGTCTGTGTCGTCTGGCGTGTCAACTTCCAGCTGTCGCCATGTCGTTCGACAAACCCCAGGGACTGGAGTTCGTACAGCCTGCCGACCGCGTCGTCCGGCGTGGTCGCCGCCCCGCGGGCGACGTCCGCCGCGGACATCGCTCCCCTGGCGGGCAGCGCGGCGAGCACCCGGGCGGCCCTCGGCCCGAGCAGATCCCTGGGCACCACGGGACCGCGCCGCTCCGGGGCGAGGTCACCGATGGCCCCGACCAGCTCCGTGACCTCGGCGGCGCTGGTGACCAGCACAGCCTCACCGCGCAGGAGTTGATGCACGCCGCCGGACAGCGCGCTGGTGGCCGGGCCTGGTACCCCTATCGTGTACCGGCCCAGGGACTGCGCCCTGCGCGCCGTCACCAGTGCCCCGCTGCGGTACGCGGCCTCGACGACGACCGTGCCGCGGGTGAGCGCGGCGATGACGCGGTTGCGCTGGATGAAGCGGTACGCGGTGGGGTGGTCGCCCGGGGGTAACTCTCCGACCAGCAGTCCTTGTTGGGCGATCCGGTCGAGCAGTCTGTGGTGCCCGCGCGGATAGGGGACGTCAACACCGCTGGCCAGCACCGCCACCGTGGCCCCACCCACGCCGAGCACCCCCCGATGCCCGGCGCCGTCCACGCCGTACGCCCCGCCGGACACCACGACCCAGCCGCGCTCCGCGAGTCCCGCGCCGAGCCGCGCAGCTATCTGCGCCCCGTACTCAGTGCAGGCGCGGGAGCCCACGACGGCCACCGACCGCAGTGCCCACAGCCGCAGCGAGGCCCGCCCTCTGACCCAGAGGCCGACCGGCCGCGCGCACCCCAGGTCATCCAACTGTCCGGGCCATTCGCTGTCCCCCGGGCACACGAACCGCGCACCCGCCGCGCCCGCGGTCTCCAGATCCCGCTCCGGTCGCGCCGCGAGGGCGCGCGCACGTAGCCCCTCCTGACGTGCGGAGGTCACGCGTGGAACCAGCTCGGCCCCCTCCCTGAGGCGCTCTATGAGCCCCCGCGCGCCATACGAGCGCAGCCACGCGCCGCCTACCTCGTCACCCGGTTCCAGCACCCGGGTCAGCGCCGCCCTGGCCACCCGCTCCCCGCTCGCGACCTGCCCCGCACCGGGCGCCGCCTCCGTCCCCGTCATCCCCCGCCTCCGATCGCCATCGGCACTCCGCGGGAGACGCCCGTGCGGAGTTGCAGCGCCAGCATCACGTCGTGCTCGTCCGGCCGGGCGTGCTGGGCCAGGTCGGCGATCGTCCACGCGACCCGTAGCACCCGGTCCAGGCCGCGCGCGCTCAGCAGCCCCCGCTCCAGGTCCCGCTCGGCCTCAGCGAGTGCGCCGGGGCCGGTCTGCCAGCGGGTCCGCAGCTCGTGCCCGGGCACTTCGCTGTTGGTCCGCCAGGGTGTGCCGGTCAGCCGGGCCGCGGCCCGCTCCCTGGCCTCCCGCACCCGGTGCGCCACGGTCTCGGTGGATTCGCCCTGCCCCACCAGACCGCTGAGCTCCGAGCGAGTGACCGGGTCAACCGCGACCTTGAGATCCACCCGATCGAGCAGCGGCCCGGACAGCCTGGCCTGGTACCGACGGATCACGAAGGGCGGACAGTCACACGCATCGCCCACCAGCGTGTATCTGCCGCACGGGCAGGGATTGGCCGCCAGGACCATCAGAAACCTCGCCGGAAGCCGGACCACGCCCGCGGCCCGCGCGACGACGACGTGCCCGGCCTCCAGGGGCTGCCTGAGCGCGTCCAGCGCCTTGGCACCAAACTCCGGCGCCTCATCAAGAAACAACACGCCTCGGTGCGCGAGCGAGACCGCCCCAGGGCGCGGCAGGCCGTTCCCACCGCCGACCAGCGACTGCATCGTCGCGGAGTGGTGCGGAGCGCAGAACGGCGGGGTCTCGACCAGTGGCCGTCCCGGGGGCAGTATGCCGGCCACCGAGTGGACGGCGGTCACCTCCAGGGACTCCTGCCGGGTCAGTGGCGGCATGACGGTCGGCATCCGTTCCACGAGCATCGTCTTGCCCGCGCCGGGCGGTCCGGACAGGAAGAGGTGATGTCCGCCGGCCGCGGCGACCTCGATCGCCGCCCTGGCGGGGCCCTGACCCACCACGTCGGCGAGGTCCAGCTGATGCTCACGGTCCCCCGCGTAGACGCCGAGGCCCGCGCCCACCCCGGCGCCCGGCACACTCAGTCCGGCCAGCGACGGATCAGGGCGCCCCATTTCGTCGGGCTCCTCCTCGGGTACCGGCTCGTCCGTCAGCACCGCGATGAGCTGCCGAAGGCTCCGTACGCCCAGGACCGAGACCCCGGGCACCAGCGACGCCTCGGCCGCCGTGCGCTCCGGGACGACCACCTTGACGTACCCGGCCTCGGCCGCCGCCAGCACCGCGGGGAGCACCCCCGGCACCGGCCGCACCCGGCCGTCCAGGCCCAGCTCGCCGATCATGACGATGTCGACCAGCACCCGTGGGTCGATCCGCTCGGCCGCGCCAAGCGTCGCGCAGGCGACAGCGAGATCGAAGCCACTGCCCGCCTTGGGGACGGCGGCGGGGCTGAGCCCGACGGTGAGCTTCTTCTGTGGCCATTCGGCGTCGGAATTGACGATGGCGGCGCGCACCCGGTCCCGGCTCTCGGTCAGGCTCTTGTCCGGTAAGCCGACCAGCGTGAACGCCGCCACGCCCGGCTCCAGATCCGCCTGCACCTCGACCACGACGCCCTCGACGCCCACCAGTGCCACCGAGCAGGTGCGTGCGAAGCCCATCTCAGGCCACCCCCCGCGCGTGTTCGACCACGGGGGCCCCGCGACGCGGCAGCAGCACGCCGACCAGATCGATCCGTACCCCACCGGGTGGCGGTCCGCCGTGCCGCGCCAGCCAGCGCTCGGCCAGAGCGCGCAGGCGGTCTGCCTTCACCGGGGTGACGGCCGCCATGGGATGTTCGAAGGGACGCCGCTCGACGGGTCCCGCTCTTCGGGTCTTGACCTCGCAGATGACCAGCACATCGCGGTCCAGCGCGACGATGTCGATCTCGCCGCCCCGGCCACTGCGCCAGTTGCGGGCCAGGACGGTCATTCCGGCCTCGGCCAGCCGCCGGGCGGCGAGCTGCTCGCCGTACTTGCCCAGTGCCTTCTGTGCGTTCACGCGGCACCACCTCCGGCACCGAATGTGACGCATTTCCGCACGGCGAGTTGATCTTGGTGGACAACCCGTCAGTTGTGGATAACTCCGTCACCCTCCCGGGTGGAGATCAGCTGCTCGGCAGCTCAAGGTCACTCTTGTTGAGCTCCTCGATGTTCACGTCCTTGAACGTCAGCACCCGGACCTGCTTCACGAACCTGGCCGGCCGGTACATGTCCCAGACCCATGCGTCGGCCATGGAGACCTCGAAAAAGACCTCACCCTGTACCGAGTGCACCTGCATCTCGTAGTCATTGGTGAGGTAGAAGCGCCGCTCGGTTTCGATCACGTATTTGAACAGACCGACGACGTCCCGGTACTCCCGGTAGAGCTTGAGCTCCATCTCGGTCTCGTACTTCTCGAGGTCCTCGGCGCTCATGGCATGTTCCCCTTCAGCCGTGCGTCCCCCTATTGTGCGCCAGCCCCGGGCGGCCCTAGACGATTTCGGTGTCAAGGACCACGGGACTGCTCGGAGGACCCTCGTCGAACAGCGTGCGGAGCAGCTCGGCGAGCCTGGTCGGGTACACCGTCTCATGGCCGGACGCGAGTTCCCGCCACGTCCACCACCGCAGTCCGGCGACACTGCGCCGCTCCAGCTCGGTGAGCCCGCCGCCGACGGTCGCGACCGGCGCGTTCTGTGCCGTACGTGCCAGGAAGTACCACTCGTCCTGGTCCCAGCGGCGCCCGGCGAACGGAAAGGAGCACCTCCGCCGCCAGAGCACCGGCCCGAGCTCGACATCCGTGATGCCGGTCTCCTCGGCGAGCTCCCGCAGCGCGGCCGCTTCCCGGCTCTCGTCGCCCTCGAGGCCACCGCCCGGCGTGAACCACCAGTCGTCGGCGGTATCCCCCGGCTCGTGCCCGTGCAACAGCAGAATGCGGTCCTGCGGGTCGAGCAGCACCACCCGGGCCACCTTTCGCGGCGCCTGGGCGGGCTCCCGGGGTTCCTCCTTGGGCTCAACGGGCATGCGAGGACGCCGCCCGCCGCCGCCTGCCGAAGAACCCCGCCACCGGCCCGTACGCGGCTCCGCCCAAGATCAGCACCGCCCCGGCCAGCACCGCGACCAGGACAAGGCGCAGCGGCCCGGGCTGGGAGACCGCACCGATCTCGGCGAAGCCGGTGGGCGGCTCCAGCATCCCCTCGTTCGGCCAGGCGACCGCGTCGACCCTGGCCGCCACCGCGCCGCGCGGTACGGAACCCTTCATGGCGTCTTCCAGGCGGGCGCTGGAGTCCATCGAGTTGGCGCGCTCGTCGCCGAGCAGGAAGAGCCGTCCCTCGGGGACCGTGGTCAGCGGAATACCCCCGGCCGCCGAAGCCTCCGAGCCCGCCCGCAGATACGGTTCCTCGATGGCTTTGCCGTTCACGGTCAGCTGTCCGCCCGCGTCACAGCAGGCGACCGTGTCACCCCCGACGCCGACCACGCGCTTGACCATCGGCAGCGGGCCCCAGCTCTGCTCGTGGAACACCACGACGTCCCCACGGCGCACCTCGCTGCCGTCTATCCGCTGGGCCAGCACCCGGTCGCCGTTCTTGATCGTCGGGGACATCGAGTCACTCGGCACGCTGTACGGCTCGTACAGGAGCGCGCCCCAGAGGAAGCCGCCGAGGAAGAGGAAACAGCCGAGGGCCACAGCGACCGACGACAGCACACTGCCCAGCCGACGGCGGCCCTCGCCCGTACGTCCCGCTCTGCTCATCCCGTCCCATCCCGCGTATCGCCCGCGCCGGGTCGACCGGCGAACTGGGACGGCACCCTACCCGGCGGTGCTGCCGCCAGAAAGCCTCCGCCTGCGCCACAGCACCAACGGCACCGCGCCCGCGAGCCCCAGCGCCCCAGGCGCCGCTGCCGCCACGGTGTGCACCGCCGCACCACCAGCACCCGCGGCGTTGATGCCGGACTGCTCGAAGGTGTCCGGCACCGGCAGGGTGTCCCAGCGGTTGATCGGCCAGGCCTTCACGAACGCGCGCCCGACGACGTTGTCGACGGGGACGAAGCCGCCACCCGGGTCCTGCCGGTGGTAGCGCGAGTCGCTGGAGTTCTGACGGTTGTCACCCATGACCCAGAGCTTGCCTTCGGGCACCGTGACCTTGAACGTACCGCCGTCATTGATGTCGGTGCAGGGCGTGCCCATGGTGACGTACGACTTCTCCTCCAGCGCCTTGCCATTGACGGTCAGCGGCCCGGTGCCCTTGCACTCCACGGTGTCACCGGCGACCCCGATGACCCGCTTGATCAGGTCCTTGTCCTCGGCCGACGGCATCAGACCGATAAAGCTCAGGACCCGCTGAAACGCGTTCGGATCGGGGGTCGGCTCGCCCTGGAGCCAGTTCCCCGGATCGCGGAAGACCACGACCTCGCCGCGATCGGGCTCCGCGCCGAACCACGGGGTCAGCTTGTCGACCAGCACCCGGTCGCCGCGCTCCAGGGTGTTCTGCATGGAGTCCGACGGGATGGAGAAGGCCTGCACCAGGAAGGTCTTGATCAGCAGAGCGAGGACCAGCGCGATGCCGATGAGCAGCGGCAGCTCCTTCCAGAAGGAGCGCTGCTTCTTGGGCCCGGGCTTCGCGGGTTCAGCGGCGCCACCGCCGCCGCGCTCGCTCTCGGCGCCGTCTCGGTCTCCGCCCGCGTCCCCGGAACCGCCGCTCGTCACTTCGCGTTCATCCTCGGGTTCGTCGTGTCCTGATCGTGCGCCGACGGCCAAATCCCCCACATCCACTCCTCATTCCATGCCACTGCCTGTCCCATGCGCGACGCAGGCCTACCACTCCCATAACGAGCGGGAGTTCCGCAGGAGTCGGGAGGGGGATTTTCGTGGTCAATTCATCGGGAGCCACCCTATGCGACGCGCCGACGGCCGCGGCCGACTCGCCACGCGCGGACGCGGACGCGGCGTCGGCCCCAGCCCCAGCCCCAGCCCCAGTCGCAGTCGCGTCCGGAGCCGAGGACGCCGGCACCGAGGCATAGGTCCCGCGCGACTCAAGGGTGCGCCAGTTGCCGACGGGCCAGGCGATGACCTTCGCCGTACCGACGACACCGCCCTCGGAGACCGTGCCGTTGAAGGCCTCGTCGAGGTGGAAACGGGAGTCCGCGGAGTTGTCCCGATGGTCACCGAGGACGAAGAGACGGCCCTGCGGCACCGTCACGTCGAAGGCGCGGGGCTCCTCGTTCTGTTTGAGGTACGGCTCGTTGAGCGCGACGCCGTTGACCGTGACCCGGCCGCCTTCATCGCAGCACGTGACCCGGTCACCGCCCACACCCACGACCCGCTTGATCAGATCTTGTTCATCGTCGGACGGCAGCAGTCCGATGAACGTCAGGGCCTGCTTCACCTGCTTGACGACGACGGGGTCGTCCTCACGCTGCTGCTGCGGGTCAGCTTCGAGCCAGTTCCCCGGGTCCCTGAAGACGACCACGTCACCGCGCTGCGGCTTGGCGCCGAAGAACGGGGTCAGCTTGTCGACGATCACCCGGTCGCCGATATTGATCGTCTGCTCCATCGACCCGGAGGGAATCACGAAGGCCTGGACCAGGAAGGTCTTCAGGACCAGGGCGATCAGCACCGCGACACCGACGAGCAGAGGTATCTCCCGCAGCGCGGAGCGGCGTCGGCGCCGTTTCACCTTACGGGCCAGCTTCCGGCGCTCGGCCCTTCCCGGCGGTACGGGGCCGCTCGTCCGCCGCGTACCGGTGGGCAGCCGGGTGTCGATGTCCGGGTTGGTCCGCGGGCGTCCACGGCTACCCATGCGCGCCGTCCGGCGCTGGCACCCGCTCAAAGGTCCGGGGGCGGTCCAGGGACGTCCAGCGGCTGAAGGGCCAGCCGATCCAGTCGGCTCTGCCGATCACCGTGTCGACGGGCACCATGCCGCCGCCCGGCTTGCCGAGACGGTCGCGCGAGTCGCTGGAGTTGGCGCGGTGGTCGCCCAGGACGAACAGGGTGCCCTGCGGTACGACGACTTCGAACCGTACGGACGACGGCTCGTCTCTCGGGTAGAGGTACTCCGTCTCGTCCACCGGCTCGCCGTTCACCTTGAGGCTCCCCTCCTCGCCGCAGCAGACCACCCGGTCGCCGCCGACACCCACCACACGCTTGACGTAGTCAGAGTCACCGAAGGCGTCCGTGCCGTCGAAGACCACGACATCACCCCGCTGGGGCTCGGAACCGAAACGGTACGCCAACTTGTTGACCAGCACGCGGTCCCCGGACCACAGCGTGGGCTCCATGGAACTGCTGGGAATCTGGAACGGCTGCACCACAAAGCTGAAGAGCAGCAGGAAGGCCCCACACAGGGCACCGACCCCGGCGGCCGCGCGCCAGGACAGCCACGGCCCAGGCCTACGTCGGGAGATCCGGCACGACAGGTGCCGTGAAACGCGCACGGAGCGCGACCCCTCTCCGTCCTCCGCGCTGTCGGCGGGTTCCAGAGAGCGATCGCGCTCCGTGTGCTGTGCTTCGCTGTCCATCGGGGCTTGAGCCTATCCGGCCGCCCCGACGGGCCTATTGCCTGCCCGGCGGACAGGCCCTAGCGCGAGATCAGTTCTCGCGCTTCTCCTTGATCTTCGCGGCCTTGCCGCGCAGGTCACGGAGGTAGTACAGCTTGGCGCGACGGACGTCACCCTTGGTGACGAGCTCGATCTTCTCGACGATCGGGGTGTGCACCGGGAAGGTGCGCTCGACGCCAACGGAGAACGAGACCTTGCGGACCGTGAAGGTCTCACGGACACCGGCGCCCTGGCGACGGATGACTACGCCCTTGAACTGCTGCACACGGGAGCGGTTGCCCTCGATGACGCGGACGTGCACGTTGACCGTGTCGCCCGGGCGGAAGGAGGGGATGTCGGTCCGCAGCGACGCGGCATCGACGGTGTCGAGCAGGTGAGCCATGATCGTCTACTTCCTCACTGATGCCACAGGTCATCAGCGGAATCATTGTGATGAGTTTCGGGGTGCTGACCACATCGGGCGGGCGTCGTTCCCCCTGTGGCAGGGGCGCACGCTGGACGTACAGCAGCGGCCTATTCTTCCACGTCCTGGACCTTGCGCCAAAATCGACCACCGGGCTCGGGGGCCCAGCCCAGGATGGACAGCATCTCGCGGTCCTTCTTGTCGAAGTCGGCCGCGGCGCAACGCTCCAGCAGGTCAGGTCTGTTGAGCGCGGTACGGCGCAGCGCCTCGTCCCGGCGCCAGCGGGCGATCTTTCCGTGGTGACCGCTGAGCAGAACGTCCGGAATGCCCCGGCCGCGCCACTCGGGCGGCTTGGTGTACACCGGCCCTTCGAGCAGATTGGCCATCGCACCGGGCGCGAAGGAGTCGTCGCGGTGGGACGCGGCGTTGCCGAGTACGCCCGGCAGCAGCCGGGCCACCGCCTCGGTGATCACCAGCACCGCGGCCTCGCCACCGGCCAGGACATAGTCGCCGATGGACACTTCGTAGACCGGCATCCGGGCCGCGTACTCGTCCATGACCCGGCGGTCGATGCCCTCGTAGCGCGCGGGGGTGAAGACCAGCCAGGGGCGCTCGGAGAGTTCGACCGCGAGCTCCTGGGTGAAGGGGCGGCCGCTGGGGGTCGGCACGACGAGGACCGGCCCGCCGTCGCCCGCCTCGTAGCCGTCGGCCAGCAGCGAGTCGAGCGCGTCGCCCCAGGGCTCGGTCTTCATGACCATGCCGGGGCCACCCCCGTAGGGAGTGTCGTCGACCGTGTTGTGCCGGTCGTACGTCCACTGCCGCAGGTCGTGTACGTGGACGTCGAGCTGCCCACGCGCGCGTGCCTTGCCGACCAGGGACACGTTCAGGGGTTCGAGGTACTCGGGAAAGATCGTGACGACGTCGAGGCGCATCAGTCCTGGCCCTCCGAAGCGTCGCGCCCCGATGACTCCTCGGAGGCGGATGACTCCTCGGAGGTGGGTGACCCCTCGCGCGCCGATGGCTCCTCGCGCGCCGAAGCGATCTCCGCCCGGTCGTCGATCAGCCCGGGCGGCGGGTCGATCACGGCCTGCTGCTTCTCCAGGTCGATCCCGGTCACGATCGCCTCGACGAAGGGGATCATCACCTCGCTGCCGTCCGGCCGCTCGACGATGAACAGATCCTGCGAGGCCAGGTGCGAGATCTCGGTGATCCGGCCGACCTCGGTGCCGTCGGCGAGCACCACGTCCAGGTCCATCAGCTGGTGGTCGTAGTACTCGTCCGGGCCTTCGGGCTGCTCGTCGGGGTCGACGTCCGCGATCAGCAGGGTGTTACGGAGCGCCTCCGCGGCGGTGCGGTCACGGACGCCCGCGAAGCGCAGCAGCAGGCGGCCGCTGTGCACCCGGCCGGTTTCGATGGTCAGCGGCCCGGTGGCGGCCGGGTCCGTGGCCAGTACGGCACCGGGCGCGAGCCGCAGCTCCGGCTCGTCGGTGCGTACCTCTACGGTGACCTCGCCCTTGATGCCGTGGGCGCGGCCGATCCGCGCGACTACCAGCTGCACTTGCGTTCTCTCCTGTCAGAGCCTGCTCTCCTACGACGTCGGGCCGGGGACGGCTCGAAAGCCCTCCCCGGCCCGAGCCGGTGCTGCGATGGTTCAGCGAACCTGGTCGACGTCGACGAGGTCGACGCGGACACCGCGGCCGCCGATAGCGCCCACGACGGTGCGCAGAGCGCGCGCGGTGCGGCCGTTACGGCCGATCACCTTGCCGAGGTCGTCGGGGTGCACCCGAACCTCGAGCACGCGCCCACGGCGCAGATCGCGCGAGGCGACCTGCACATCGTCGGGGTTGTCGACGATGCCCTTCACGAGGTGCTCGAGAGCCTCCTCGAGCATGCTCAGGCCTCGGTCGACTCAGCGGCGGAAGCCGACGCGTCCGCCTTCTCGGCGTCGTCCGCCTTCTTGTCGGCCTTCTTCGCCTTCTGGGTGATGGCCTCACCCTTGGGCTCGTCGGCGACGGCGACCGCGTCGAAGGTCGGACGCTCGGCCTTCGGCGCCGGCTGGAGCAGCGGCGGCGGGGCCGGGAGACCCTTGTGGGCCTGCCAGTCGCCGGTGAGCTTCAGGATGGCCATGACCGGCTCGGTCGGCTGGGCGCCGACCGACAGCCAGTACTGGGCACGCTCGGAGTCGACCTCGATGCGCGAGGGGTTCTGCACCGGGTGGTACAGGCCGATCTCCTCGATGGCCCGGCCGTCACGGCGGGTACGGGAGTCGGCGACGATGATGCGGTAGTGAGGCGCACGGATCTTGCCCAGACGCTTCAGCTTGATCTTGACTGCCACTGGAGTGGTGTCTCCTGGTCTTGACGTGGTAGGGCACAACGAGATGCCGCGTGGGGTTGCGGTACCCGAGTGCCCGATGGACGCGTCAGCCGGAGGATGAGAGGGTTCCTATGCGGCTGTCGAGTACAGCTAGCCATTGTGCCATACGTCGTTCGGGCGGCCGACCCGGCGCCGACCGCCCTCGGAGACAGGCTCTCAGGCCCCGGCCTGGGTCATCTCGCGGCGGCCACCACCTCGGGAATACGGAACGGCTTGCCGCAGCCACCGCACACGATGGGCGCCTGGGCGAGCACCGACGGCACCACGCGGACGTTACGTCCGCAGTCGCAGACGGCCTTGACCCGCACGCCGCCACCGGACGAGCCGTGCCGTGCGGCAGGCCCCCGGAAGCTGCGTGCCGTGTCCTCGGAGGTCGCCGCGGTGTGTGCCTGAAGGGCGCGCTGCAGGCGCTCGATCGTCGGGCGGTAGCGCTTCCTGGCCTCGGGGTTGAGCGAGACCAGCGAGAAGCCGCTACTCGGATGCGGTTCCTCGGGATGGTCCAGGCCCAGCTCCTCTGCGATCGCCAGGAATCGGCGGTTGTGGTAGCGGCCAGCGCGCGAGGTGTCACGGATGCCACGCGCGGCGGCGATGCCGTGGACTGCCTCGTGCAGCAGTCGCTCGAAGGAGAGCTCGGCGCCACAGGCGGACGACGACTCTCCGATCAGGGATTCGGGCGCGGCAAGATCCGGCAGCTCGGAGTGGTGCCGCTGAATGTCGGCCCACGCCTGTGCCAGCTCTGCGGCGAGAACAGGTGGTGTCGTGCTCACGTCGTGACAACGAGCCGGGTGCCCTCGGTGTTCCTATTACGGGGCATCTCAAATAATTTGCACGTACCCGTCAGTTGCTACTCATGCGTCACGACGACGGCGTGTGCGCTGATCTGCGGAGAAGCCACACAGCTCACACGATTGTGGTACGTAGCAGCGCGTACGCCCGCCCGTCTCCCACCACCGCCCTCAACGGAGGCCCTGCGGGCCCGCCCCCGCTCTTCGGCGTGTAGGCCTACTCCGCACGCCAGGTAACCGTTCTCATCACATCCGCAAGAGGCATTTCGGCCTCGTCGCTCCGGGGCATCCGCGGTCGCCCGGCACCTCAGTACGCGTCAGTATGCGCGGGCCACCACGGCGACCGTACCGGGTGCGTCGTCGGAGTCCGGAACCGACCCGTCCTCGGCCAGCAGACACCGTACGGTCACGGCGTTCTCCGCCAGCTTCGCCTCGCCCTCACCGCCGAGCGTCGCCCACGGAAGGCGCGCCCAGCCGCCCGCCGCGGCCACCTCGGCGGCCTCCTCGACCGTGGCCACATCCGTCGTACGGGACACCCGGCGCGCACTGGACTCCGCCAGCAGCCGCGCCTGGTCCTCCTCGAACACCTCAGGAAGCAATCCAGCCAAGGAGTCGATCGCCACCGGCTCCTTGCCACCCGGGATACGGCGCGCCAGCATCGCGGTGCCCGCCGCCAGGTCGCGCGGGCCGATCTCGATCCGCACCGGCACGCCCTTCAGCTCCCAGTCCACCGCGCGCCTCCCGAAGGGGGTGTCCACGCGGTCGTCGACCTGGACGCGGATGCCCGCGGCCTTGAGCCGCTCGCCGATCTCACGGACCTTGGTGATGGCCTCGTCTCCCTTGATGGCCATCACCACGACCTGGACGGACGCGAGGCGCGGCGGTACGCGCAGACCGTTGTCGTCGCCGTGCGACATGATCAGCCCGCCGACCATCCGGGTCGAACTGCCCCAGGAGGTCTGCCAGACCAGCTCCTGGTTGCCGTCCTTCGACAGGTACTGCGTACCGAAAGCCTGGGCGAAGTTGGTGCCGAGTTCGTGACTGGTGCCCATCTGCAGGGCCTTGCCGTCGCGCATCATCGCTTCGAGCGTGAGGGTGTTGATGGCGCCCGCGAAACGCTCCTGGGGCGTCTTACGGCCGAGCACCACATCCATGGCCAGCACGTTCTCCATGAAGTCCGCGTACACCCGCCGGTGGATGTACGCGGCGTAGTCCCGGGCTTCCTCGTAGGTGGCGTGCGCGGTGTGGCCCTCCTGCCAGAGGAACTCGGTGGTGCGCAGGAAGACCCGCGGGCGCATCTCCCAGCGGACCACGTTCGCCCACTGGTTGATCAGGAGCGGGAGGTCGCGGTAGCTCTGCACCCACTTGGCGAAGGAGGCGTTGATGACCGTCTCGGAGGTGGGGCGGACGACGACCGGCTCTTCGAGCTCCTTGCCGCCGCCCCGCGTGACGACCGCGAGCTCGGGCGCGAAGCCCTCGACGTGCTGGGCCTCCTTCGTCAGGTACGACTGCGGGATGAAGAGCGGGAAGTACGCGTTCTGGGCACCCGCCTCCTTGATACGGGCATCCATCTCCTGCTGCATCCGCTCCCAGAGCCCGTAGCCATACGGCCTGATGACCATGGTGCCGCGCACCGGGCCGTTGTCAGCCAGTTCGGCCTTGGTGATCAGGTCCTGGTACCAGCGGGGAAAGTCGTCCGCCTGGGGCGTGAGAACGGGAGCCTTTGCCATAGCGCGCATGGTACGACTCGCCCCGCCCCGCGCGGCGCGCAAGCGGGACCCGACAACCCCTGGACGCCGTCGCGGATGCGCAGTTCCCTGGCATACGGGGGACGTGCGCGCACGGACACGGGGGCGGAGAACACGTACCAGGGGAACCTCTCGTCACTCTCGTCACCTCTCGTCACCTCTCGTCGATTGGGGCACTTTCGATGACACCCACGCTCGTACGACGACAGCTTCCCCAGCCAGGGGCCGCGTCCCCCTCCCGTACCGAAGGTACGGACGCGCGGGCGCGCGCGCGTGACTGGGCGGAGATCCAGGAACGGATGCTCGTGCCGCTCTACGAAGAGGCGTACGACCGGCTGGAGATCGGCCCGGGCACCCGGCTGCTCGGACTCGGCTGCGGCTCCGGGCTCGCGCTGTTGCTGGCCGCGTCCCGGGGCGCGACGGTGACCGGTGTCGAGCCAGCGGCACCGGAGCGGCTGGCGCTGGCCCATGAGCGGCTGCTGCCCGGCCCTGCCCCGGCCGCGCGGGCCGAGCACGCCCAGCTGGCCGGGCACACCCACCTGTTGGCCCACGACGTTGACCAAGCGGCGACGGCGGCCGAGCTGCCCCCGTACAACCTGGTGACCGCCTTTCAGCCGATCGGGTGCGCGGCCGGGGACTCCGACTGCCTGGCCGCGCTGCTGAAGCGGGCCGCGCCGCTCGCCGAGCATGGCGCCCCGGTGGTGCTGGCCGGCTGGGGCCCACCCGAGCGGTGCACCACGTCGTCGGTCCTGCGGGTGGCGTCGCGGCTCGCCGATCCGCTGCGGGCCAGTGGCGGTTGGCGGCCCGCGCTGCGGGACGACCTGGAGGAGGTCGCCCAGCGGGCCGGGCTGCGGCCGGACGGCTCGGGGCGGGTGGCCTGCCCCTTCGGATACGCGGATCTGGACAGCGCGGTGCGCGGGCTGCTGTCGACCGGACTGTTCGAGACGGCGATCGAGGCCACCGATCCGGCACAGGTGACGAAGGAACTGGCGGAGGCGCTGCACCCGCATGTCCGCCGGGACGGCACCGTATGGATGGCGAACGTCTTCCGGTACCTGATCGCCCGCACCCGCTGAGCCAGGCCCTCACGTGTCCTTCGTCATCCGGGTGATGCCCGCCGCGCGGTACGCCTCCGCCTCCTCCAGGGTCTCGTTCGCCAGCAACGCCGTCGCCAGCGCGTCCAGCCGCCCCCGGTTCTCCCGCAGTTGGTCGCAGGCGCTCTCGTAGCACTCGTCGACGATGCGCCGCATCTCGTGGTCCACCACGTCGAGCGTCGCCGGAGCCGCCGCCAGACCGTACGGCTGCTGCTGTCCGTTGTTCGGCAGCGCGGACAGCCGACCCACCCGCTGGCTCATGCCCCAGCGCGCCACCATGCCCCGGGCGATGGCGGTGACTTGTTCGAGGTCGTTCTCAGCACCCGTCGTGATGACGTCGAAGACCACATGCTCGGCCGCCATCCCGCCCAGCGCGCCGATGATGCGCCCCCGCAGATAGTCCTCGGTGTACGCGTACTTGTCGGCCTCGGGCGTCGACAGCGTCACCCCGAGCGCCCGCCCCCGCGGCACGATGGTGATCTTGCGGACCGGGTCGGCGCCAGGTTGCAGCATGCCGAGCAGCGCGTGGCCGCTCTCGTGGTAGGCGGTACGGCGGCGGTCCTCGTCGGACATGACCAGCGGGCGTTCGGCGCCGAGCTGGACCTTCTCCAGGGCGTCGGAGAGGTCGGACTGGGTGACCTCCCGCCGGTTCCGCTTGACCGCGATCAGGGCCGCCTCGTTGGCCAGGTTGGCGAGGTCCGCACCGGTCATTCCCGGTGTCGTACGGGCGACCTGGGCGAGGTCGACGTCCTCGGCCAGCGGGATCCCGCGGGTGTGAATCCGCAGGATGGCCTCGCGTCCGCCGCGGTCGGGCGGGCTGACCTGGACCGTACGGTCGAACCGGCCGGGGCGGGTCAGGGCCGGGTCCAGGACGTCCGCGCGGTTGGTGGCGGCGACCACGACCACGCCCTCGGAGCCGGAGAAGCCGTCCATCTCGGTGAGGATCTGGTTGAGGGTCTGCTCGCGCTCGTCGTGTCCGCCCATGCCGGAGCCGCCGCCACGGGCCCGGCCGATGGTGTCGATCTCGTCGATGAAGATGATCGCCGGTGCCACCTTGCGGGCCTCCGCGAACAGCTCCCGTACCCGCGAGGCGCCCACGCCCACGATCATCTCGATGAACTCCGACGCGGAGGCCGAGAAGAAGGGCACTCCGGCTTCGCCCGCGACCGCCCGCGCGAGCAGCGTCTTGCCGGTTCCGGGCGCACCGGCCAGCAGGACACCGCGCGGCATCTTCGCGCCCATCTTGCGGTAGGAGTCGGGATTCCTGAGGAAGTCGACGACGTCGTTGAGCTCGCCCTCCACCTCGTCGATCCCGGCGACGTCCTCGAAGGTGGTGCGCTTGCCGGACTCCATCTCGATCGGCTTGGGCGGAGCCTTACGGCCGAGCATGCCTCCGGCGCCGCCCATGCCCGCCGCCATCCGCCGGGCCACGAACACCCACAGGGCCACCAGGAGCAGGATCGGCAGCAGCGCGATCAGCAGATTGCTGAGCAGGCTGGGCTCCTCGAACACCGGCTCAGCGGCGACCTCGACCTCGTGCTCGGTCAACTCGTCCCAGAGGTTGTCGTCGGCGAAGCTGGGGCGCTGGGTGGTGAACCGGTCGTAGGTGCCGTTGTCGTCACCGGGCACGTCCGCGGCCTGCTTCAGGTCACCCTGGATCTGGTCGCCCTTGGCGTGGATCTTCGCGACGTTGCCCGCGGTGACCTGGCTGCTGAACTCGGTGTACGAGATGGTCCTGGGCGCGTCATCACCGAAGAACGAGAGCACCACATTGGTGGCGAGGTAGACGAGCAGCGCGGTCAGGATCAGAGCGCCCCAGCGCATCTTCCGCTTCTGCGGCGGGGGCGGCGGTGCTCCCTCGGAGCGCCACGGCTGGTCGGTGCGGTCGCGCGGGGGCACGGGACTGGTCACGCTGGCCATTATTGGCGTACGGGACATTCCCGGCATGTTCACTACGCCATGGGTACGCGTAAGGGGCGCCCCTCCTGGAGGGCGCCCCTTACGCGCAGATCACGCTGCTACGTCACATGAACGTCGTGACGTCACATGAACTTCTTGAACTCGTCCGGGAGCTCGAAGTCCTTCTGCTGCTCCCCGCCCGGCAGACCGAACGCGCCGCCCGCCCCGGCCTGCTCCTCGCGGCGCTTGGCCGCCTCCAGCTCCTGCTGCTTGCGCTTCATCGGGTTACCGGAGCGCTGCTTGCCCTTGGCCTGCTTCTGCTTCTTCTTCTGCCGACCCGGGCCGCCACCCATGCCCGGCATACCAGGCATCCCCGGCATACCGCCGCCCTGAGCCATCTTCGACATCATCTTGCGAGCCTCGAAGAACCGCTCGACCAGGTTCTTCACCGCGCTGACCTCGACGCCCGAGCCCTTGGCGATACGGGCCCGGCGCGAGCCGTTGATGATCGTCGGCTGGTCACGCTCGGCCGGGGTCATCGACTTGATGATCGCCGCGGTGCGGTCCACGTCCCGCTCGTCGAGATTGTCGATCTGGCTCTTCATCTCCCCCATGCCGGGAAGCATGCCGAGCAGCTTGCTGATGCTGCCCATCTTCCTGACCTGCTCCATCTGAGCCAGGAAGTCGTCGAGCGTGAACTCCTTGGGGCCCTTCTGGAGCTTGGCCGCCATCTTCTCGGCCTCGGCCTGGCTGAAGGTCTGCTCGGCCTTCTCGATGAGGCTGAGCATGTCGCCCATGCCGAGGATGCGGGACGCCATGCGGTCCGGGTGGAACGCGTCGAAGTCGTCCAGCTTCTCGCCGTTGGAGGCGAACATGATCTGGCGGCCGGTGACGTGCGCGATGGAGAGCGCGGCACCACCACGGGCGTCGCCGTCCAGCTTGGACAGCACGACGCCGTCGAAACCGACGCCGTCGCGGAAGGCCTCGGCGGTGTTGACCGCGTCCTGACCGATCATCGCGTCGACGACGAAGAGGACCTCGTCCGGGCTGACGGCGTCGCGGATGTCCGCGGCCTGCTGCATCAGCTCCTGGTCGATGCCGAGGCGTCCGGCGGTGTCGACGATGACGACGTCGTGGACCTTCGTCCGGGCGAACTCGATGGAGTCCTTGGCGACCTGGACCGGGTCGCCGACGCCGTTACCCGGCTGTGGCGCGTACACCGCGACGCCCGCGCGCTCGGCGACGACGCTCAGCTGGTTCACGGCGTTCGGACGCTGTAGGTCACAGGCGACGAGCAGCGGCGAGTGGCCCTGGCCCTTGAGCCACCGGCCCAGCTTTCCGGCCAGCGTCGTCTTACCGGCACCCTGCAGACCCGCGAGCATGATCACGGTGGGCGGGTTCTTGGCGAAGCGCAGGCGGCGGGTCTCGCCACCGAGGATGCCGACGAGCTCCTCGTTGACGATCTTGATCACTTGTTGGGCCGGATTGAGGGCCTGCGAGACCTCAGCCCCCGCTGCCCGTTCCTTGACCTGCTTGATGAAGGACCGGACGACGGGGAGGGCGACGTCCGCCTCAAGGAGCGCGATACGGATTTCACGCGCCGTGGCATCGATGTCCGCCTCGCTGAGGCGCCCCTTGCCGCGAAGGTTCTTGAAAGTCGCTGCGAGGCGATCGGAAAGAGTATCGAACACGGCGGTCGCAGATCCTCGGGTCGGGTGCGGGCGGACAGACGCCCTCCAGGGTATCTGGCCGCTGGCGGTGGGGTCTCCACCGCGGGGTGTGCTGGTCTGGTTCCGGTGCGGTTCGCGGTAGCGCGCGCCAGGGCTCTGTCCCCGCCCCGCCCCTTCCCGAGAGTCCTCAATCGCCGGACGGGCTCAATTTGAGCCCGTCCGGCGATTGAGGACCAGCCCGAAGGGCGATTCGGGGTCTGGGGGTTTGCCCCCCGATACGGGCAGGGGCGGGGCGGGGGAAAGGAAGCTCCCTGGCCTCAGCCCCGAAACGTACCCTCCAGTGCCTGGGCCAGCGTCGCCGCCTCCTCGCCCGGCAGGGGTGCACCGTCCGGGCCTGTGACATAGAAAGCATCCACCGCGTTCGCGCCGAGCGTCGAGACATGGGCGCTCCGCACCCGTACGTCCGCCCCCTCCAGCGCCCGCCCGATCCGGTGCAGCAGCCCTGGTGCGTCCTGGGCCCGTACCTCGATCACCGTCGCCAGTCGCGACCCGGCCGGGGCCACCGTCACGCGCGGCGGCGGCGCCGAGACGCCCCGGCGCCGCGGGTACGCCGCCTCGCGCTCGGCCAGCCGGGCCGGGATGTCGAGCGACCCGTCGAGGGCCCGTACGAGATCCGCCCGGAGCCGCGCGGCCTGCGGTAGCGACCCGTACTCCGCCGCCACCCGCCAGTCCAGCAACAGCACCTCCTTGCCCAGACCGTCCGGCAGCTCAAGACCGCGCACCTCCGCGGTACGCACGGTCAGCCGGTGCAACGCCAGCACCCCCGCCACCGCGGGCAGCACCCCGGGCTGGTCCGGGACCGCGATCAGCAGCTCGACACCGAGCGGCTCGGGATCGTCGTCCGCGCCCGCGTCCGCGCCCGGGGCCTCCGGGTGCGCCCGCAGCGCGAGGACGGGACCGCCCGTGCGGAACGCCTCGACGGCGAGCCGCTCCTGCTCGGCGGTCGGCACCGCGGCCTCGGGTGGTTCCACGGCCTCCCCGTCCAGGACCGCCGTCACCCGCTTGACCAGGTCGGCCACCAGGGACCCGCGCCACGACGACCAGGCGGCGGGCCCGGTCGCCAGCGCGTCCGCCTCGGTGAGCGCGTGCAGCAGCTCCAGCGTCGATACGGAACCGACCGCCGCCGCGACAGCGCCGACGGTCGCCGGATCGTCCAGATCGCGCCGGGTCGCCGTCTCGACGAGCAGCAGATGGTGCCGTACGAGACAGGCGAGCTGGGCCACATCGGCCCGGTCGAAGCCGATCCGCGCCGCCACGTCGCGGGCGATGGTCTCGCCCGCCACCGAGTGGTCGCCCGGCCAGCCCTTGCCGATGTCGTGCAGCAGGGCCGCGACCAGCAACAGGTCGGGCCGTCCGACGCGACGGGTCAGTTCGGCGGCGCGTACCGCCGTCTCCACCAGGTGCCGGTCGACGGTCCAGGTGTGTACGGGGTTGCGCTGGGGGCGGCAGCGCACCCGCTCCCAGTCCGGCAGCACCCGGGTGATCAGGCCTTCGGCCTCCAGTGCCTCCCACACCTCGACGGTGCTGCGGCCCGCGCCCAGCAGGGTCACCAGTTGCTCCCGGGCCTCGGCGGGCCAGGGGGTCGGCAGCGGGCGTACGGCGCCCGCGAGGCGGCGTACGGCGTGCGGGGACAGCGGCAGACCGGCCTGCGCGGCAGCGGCGGCGGCCCGCAGGGGCAGCACCGGATCCCGCTCGGGCCGCGCCGTGCGCGCCAGCACCACCTCGCCGTCCTGCTCTACGACGCCCTCGGCCAGCGGGGTCCGTTCGGGCGCCGCCTTGCCCGCGCCGAGCAGCTTCCGCAGCCGTGGCCTGGCCGCGCGTGAGCGCAGCACCCGGTCGACCTCGCGCCAGGTGACGTCGCTCGCGTACGAGATGGTCCGGGCGGCCTCGTACACCTGGCGGAGCAGCGTGTCCGCGTCCAGCAGGCCGAGACCGGCCGCGACCTGGTCCTGCTCCTGGAGGGAGAGCCGGTCGGTGGCGCGCCCGGTGCCCAGGTGCAGGGCGTCCCGTACGTCGAGCAGCCGCCTGGTGGCGTCGGCGAGCCCGGCGCGCGGGGCGTCGGCCAGCCAGGAGGCGGCGACGGCGCGCAGGGCGGTGACATCCCGGAGGCCGCCCCTGGCCTCCTTGAGGTCGGGTTCGAGCAGGAACTGCAGCTCGCCCTGGCGCTCGGCCCGTGCCTCGCAGAGCTCCCGCAGGGCGGGCAGCCGTTTGGGGGCCTGGTTGCGCCAGTCCGCGAGGACCGCGGTGCGCAGTCCGGCGGTCACGCCCAGGTCCCCGGCGAGGTGCCGGGCGTCGAGGAGGCCGAGCTGCACCTTGAGGTCGTCGCCCGCGGTCTTGCGCGCCTCGGCGGGAGTACGGACCGAGTGGTCGAGGGCCAGCCCCAGGTCCCAGACCGGGTACCAGATCTGGTCCGCGACCGAGGCGACGGTGCCCGGGTCCGCGCTGCCGTCGTGCAGCAGGAGCAGGTCCAGGTCGCTGCGCGGTGACAGCTCACCGCGCCCGTACCCGCCGACGGCGACGAGTGCCATGCCCCGGGTGTCGGCCGCCGCGGCGGCGAACAGCCGGGTGAGCCAGCCGTCGGTGAGTTCGGCCAGCGCCGCACGGCGCGGCGGCCCGGACCGCGCCTCTCCTTGGAGGAGGCGCAGCCGGGCCGCCGCGTAGCCGCTGGGTTCCGTACTGCCTGTGTCTTCCGTTCCCGTAGTCACGTCCACACCCGTCACCCAGCGACTCCTTGTCGATCTGCTGTCTGTCCGTGTCGGTCAGAGCGCGTCGGGGCCGCGCTCGCCGGTGCGTACCCGGACGGCGGTCTCGACCGGGATGCTCCAGACCTTGCCGTCTCCGATCTTTCCGGTGCGGGCGGCCTTGACCACCACGTCGATGAGCTGTTCGGCGTCATCGTCCTCGGCCAGCACCTCGATCCGGATCTTCGGCACGAGGTCCACGGTGTACTCGGCACCGCGGTAGACCTCGGTGTGGCCGCGCTGGCGTCCGTAGCCGCTGGACTCGGTCACCGTGAGGCCCTGGACGCCGAAAGCCTGCAGGGCTTCCTTGATCTCGTCGAGCCGGTGCGGCTTCACAACTGCCGTGATGAGCTTCACGCTTCCACCTTCTTGGTCTGCGGCGCGGCCGCGTTGTTCTCGTCGTTGCTCGCTGCGGGCAGCGTACGGCTGATCGGGGTGCCGCCCACCGCGCTGAAGTCGTAGGCCGTCTCGGCGTGGAAGGCCTGGTCGACACCGCTGGTCTCGTCGTCCTCGGAGGCCCGGAAGCCGATGGTGACATCGACGATCTTGGCGAGGATGTAGGAGACGACGAAGGAGTACGCCATCACCGAGAAGGCGCCGATGGCCTGCTTGCCGAACTGGCTGACGCCGCCGACGCCGTCGATGGCGAGGAAGCCGACGAGCAGGGTGCCGATGACACCGCCGACGAGGTGCACGCCGACCACGTCGAGCGAGTCGTCGTAGTTCAGCTTGTACTTGAGGCTGACGGCCCAGGAGCAGACGGCACCGGCGACGACGCCGATCAGGAGCGCGCCGAAGGCGTTGACGTGGGCACCAGCCGGAGTGATGGCGACCAGACCCGCGATGGCACCGGAGGCGGCGCCCAGCGTGGTGAACGCGCCGTGCCTGATGCGCTCGTAGATCAGCCAGCCGAGGATCGCGGCGCCGGTGGCGACCTGGGTGTTGAAGGCCATCAGGGCGGCGGTGCCGTTGGCGGCGAGCGAGGAGCCCGCGTTGAAGCCGAACCAGCCGAACCAGAGCAGGGCCGCGCCGAGTACCACCATCGGGAGGCTGTGCGGGCGCATCGGGTCCTTCTTGAATCCGATGCGCTTACCGACGACGAGGACCGCGGCCAGGGCGCCGACGCCCGCGTTGATGTGGACCGCCGTACCGCCCGCGAAGTCGATCACTTCGAGCTGGAACAGCCAGCCGTCGGCCTGCCACACCCAGTGGGCGACGGGGAAGTACACGATGCTGACCCACAGGGCGATGAACAGCGCCCAGCCGGTGAACTTCACGCGGTCGGCGAGCGCACCGCTCATCAGGGCAGGCGTGAGGATCGCGAACATCAGCTGGAAGAGCGCGAAGGCGAGGACCGGAATGCCCTCGTCGCCGCCGGTCAGCGTCTCGGCGCTGATGCCCTTGAGGCCGATGTGGTCGAAGTTGCCCAGCAGCCCGCCGCCGATGTCATCGCCGAAGGTCAGTGAGTACCCGTAGAGCACCCACAGCACACTGACGATGCCGAGCGAGATGAAGGACATCATGAGCATGTTGAGGGCGCTCTTCACCCGCACCATGCCGCCGTAGAAGAATGCCAGGCCGGGCGTCATCAGCATGACGAGCGCGGCACTGATCAGGACAAATGCGGTATCTGCGCCATTCAAGGCCGAGTCTCCTCGTGATCGCGAACGGCCCGTGCGGATGCTTCTGAAGGGGTGGGCCGACTGTGCTGAGGAGACTGGCGCAGCGCCGTTTCCGTCGATGCCCCTCGATGTTTCGGGCCAGTGACGAACACGGCCTACGTGTTACGCCCCAGTGAACCGCGCCCGAAGGCTCCCGCCTCGGACATACCCTCCCCAACCGCAACCATCAATTGAGGACCCCAACGGCGAGCAACCACGTCCGCGAGAGCGGCGCCGGTTTAGGCGCAAAGAGGGGACCGACCGCGGCTGGCCGTCCGAATGACTTGGCGGGGGAGCCGAGTCGGGCTGTTCGGGACGGCGAGCCGCGGCCGGAGTGTGAGGGTCCCTAGACCGCCTCCGCGGTTTCGGGCAGTTGCACGGCGAGCCGGTCGGTGAGGTCGATGACCTCAGCCACGTCACCGAAGTCCCGCAGCGCCGTGTCGACGGTCTTACGCAGCCGGGTGTTGACCCGCTCCGAGCGGACCTTCTTGGCGATGTCCAGCGCCTCCCCGACCAGGACCGTGCTCTGCTCGGGCTCCCGCTCCAGGAGGTGCACGGTGGCCATCCCGATGAGGTTCAGCGCGTACGAACGCTGGTGCTCGGTGTCCTTGCCGAAGAGCTCGACGGCGCGCTCCATCACCGGGCGGGCCAGCGAGGCGTAGGTGGGGCTGCGGCCGGCCACATAGGCGAGGTCGCGGTACGAGTGGGAGTTCTCGCCGTTGAGTTCGGCCTCGGAGAAGAAGCGAATCCAGTCGGGCTCCTGCTCGGCCGTCTCGATCGCGTCGGCGAAGCTGTCCTCGGCCATCCGCACGGCGCGTTTGGTCTTGCTCGGGTGGCCCATGTTGGCGAACGCGCGGGCCTCCATCGCATACAGCATCGCCTGGGTGCGGGCGGTGGCGGAGTCCCGGCTTCCGTACTGCGCGAGGTGGATGAGCTCCAGCGCGTCGTCGGGGCGTCCGAGGTGGATCATCTGACGGCTCATGCCGGACAGGATGTACGAGCCGAGCGGCTTGTCCCCCGCCTCCTTCGCGGCGTGCAGGGCGAGGACGAAGTATTTCTGCGCGGTGGGCTGTAGCCCTACGTCGTAACTCATCCAGCCCGCCAGCTCGGCCAGTTCGGCCGCGATCTTGAAGAGCCGCTTGGCGGTGGCCTCCGGGTGGGATTCCTGGAGCAGGTCCGTCACTTCGTGGAGCTGGCCGACGACGGCCTTGCGGCGCAGCCCGCCGCCGCACTGGGCGTCCCACTTGCGGAACATGACCGTGGTGGCCTCGAGGAGTTCGAGTTCGGGCCCCGACAGCCGCGATCCACGCCGTGCCTGGGACCCCGGCTCCTTGGCCGCGGCGGGCGCGACCGGAGTGGGCACCAGCCAGCGCTGCATGGGCTCGATGAGCGCGGGGCCCGCGGCGAGGGCCAGTGACGTCCCCAGGAAGCCGCGCCGCGCCAGCATCAGGTCGCTGCGGGAGAACTCGCTGATCAGTTCCACCGCTTGCGGGGCCGTCCAGGGCAGGTCCACTCCGGAGAGGGACGGCGTCTGGTGCGCGGTGCGCAGGCCCAGGTCGTCGATGGCGACGACGGCGCCGAAGCGTTCGGAGAAGAGTTCGGAGAGGATGCGGGGGATGGGTTCGCGTGGCTGCTCGCCGTCGAGCCAGCGGCGCACGCGCGAGGTGTCCGTGGAGATGTGGTTGGCGCCCATCTGGCGCGCTCTGCGGTTCACCTGGCGTGCCAGTTCACCCTTGGACCAGCCGCTCCGCACGAACCACGAAGTCAGTTGGTCGTTAGGGCGCTTGTCAGCGCTTCCCACGCTGTCGCCGGTGCCGCCCACTGGAACACCCCCATTCCTGAAGCTCGGATGCCGCGCGGATGTCGCGCGTTCGTACGCGAAGTACTAACAGAATGCCGTGACTTGAGGCCTCCCGTCCGCCCGTTGTCACTCGTCGAACAAGAAAACGGCTTGCCTCCGGCATACCCACGAGCACGCACATCCCCTGGGCTCGTGTACCGAAAGTAATCCTACGATCACCCCTCCGGCGAGGGGGTTCGCGGAAACGCCACCATTCGCCACCCCTTCGAATGAACTCAGGAACCGCTACACGCGATTCACTTGACACAGGCCATCCGCGAGTGGGCGGACCGAAGCACGCCAGGGCGTACGCGGCCCGGCGCACCACCCGTGACACTCCTGGACGCTGCCAGAACGGGCATCGCCCACTGTGGGTCACGGGTCCACTTCGGTTCGTAACCAGCGACGCGCTCGACCCGTTGGAGGGGGCATGGGCTTCACGATCGGCGGCAGCCGCGGAATCCGGGAGATCAGGCCCGGCGCCCGCCGCCGCGGGCGCACCTCGGAGTGCACCGCGGTGGCGGAGTTCACCAGTCTCTGGGGGTGGGACGCGGTCCCCGGCGCGCGTGCCGCCGCCGGGGCGTGCTCCTGCGGCGACCGCGCTTGTACGGCGCCGGGCGCCCACCCACTGGACCGCGCCGCGCGTATCCCGGCCGGGGCCACACTCGACGAAGTCACCCTGACCTGGTCCGAGTTCCCCGGCGCCGCGGTGCTGCTGCCGGTCGGCGACGCCTTCGACGTCCTGGAGGTCTCCGAGCCCGCGGGGCGCCGCGCCCTGGTCCGCCTGGAGCGGATGGGCCTGCCGCTCGGGCCGGTGACGGCGACGCCGCAGGGCCGCGCCCAGTTCTTCGTCGCCCCCGGCGCCGCGGCCGAACTCCCCACGCTGCTCTACCGGATGGGCTGGGACGACGCCGAGCTCGACCTCCGCGGCATCGGCCCGGGCGAGTACGTCACCGCGCCGCCGTCGGACCGCGGAGGCCTCGGTCCGGTCCGCTGGCTGCGCGCCCCGGCGCTTGACTCGGCCACCCGGCCACCGCAGGCGCGGCTCCTGCTGGGCGCGTTGGCGTACGCGTCCCACCGCCATCCGGCCCCAGGACCACGCCGAGCGACGTCCAGCTGAGCCACAACCGGAAGGACCCGCCCCAGCTGCACCCTGGGGCGGGTCCTTTCCGTCAGGTCGGCTTCTCGTCTCCGGGTCTCCGGGTCTCCGGGTCTCCGGGTCCCCTAGTCTCCGATGAGCGCGTCCACGAAAGCCTCCGGCTCGAACGGCGCCAGGTCGTCCGCGCCCTCGCCGAGTCCGACCAGCTTGACCGGTACGCCCAGCTCCCGCTGGACCGCGACCACGATGCCGCCCTTGGCCGTGCCGTCCAGCTTGGTGAGCACGATGCCGGTGATGTCCACGACCTCGGCGAAGACCCGGGCCTGCACCAGGCCGTTCTGCCCGGTGGTGGCGTCGAGTACCAGCAGCACCTCGTCCAGCGGCGCGTGCTTCTCGACGACCCGCTTGACCTTCCCGAGCTCGTCCATCAGGCCGCTCTTGGTGTGCAGTCGGCCCGCGGTGTCGATGAGGACGACGTCAGCGCCCTCCTCGATGCCCTCCTTGACGGCGTCGAAGGCGATCGACGCCGGGTCGCCGCCCTCGGGGCCGCGCACCGTACGGGCGCCGACCCGCTCGCCCCAGGTTTGCAGCTGGTCAGCGGCGGCGGCCCGGAAGGTGTCGGCCGCGCCGAGCACCACCGAGCGGCCGTCGGCGACCAGGACCCGTGCCAGCTTGCCGGTGGTGGTGGTCTTGCCGGTGCCGTTGACCCCGACGACCATCACGATGCCGGGGGCCTCGGTGTCGGACTCGGTGTTGACGACCCGGTCCATGGTGGGGTCGACGAGCTGCAGCAGCTCCTCGCGCAGCAGGGCGCGCAGGTCCTGCGGGGTACGGGTGCCGAGGACCTTCACCCGCTCGCGCAGCCGCTCGACGAGCTCCTGGGTGGGGGCGACGCCGACATCGGCGGTGAGCAGGATCTCCTCGATCTCCTCCCAGGTGTCGTCGTCGAGGTGCTCGCGCGCGAGGAGCGTGAGCAGCCCCTTGCCGAGGGCGTTCTGGGAGCGGGACAGCCGGGCACGCAGCCGGACCAGTCGGCCCGCTGTGGGCTCGGGGACCTCGATCTCGGGCGCGGCGGGAGCCTCGGGCTCCTCGACGGCGATCGGGGCTTCGGGCCCGGCGGGCGCGGCCTCCGCCTCGGGGAGCGTGACCTCCTCGATCGTGCGGCGTGGCTCGTCGCGCGGTTTCTCGGCCTCTTCGCCGACATGCGGCTCGGCTGGGGGCGCGGTGACGGTCGGCGTGGCCGAGGGCGCCGTGGGGGGCAGCTGCTTCTTCTTACGACTGCCGACCACGAGCCCGCTGACGAGGCCGATCGCGACCAGGGCGATGACTACAGCAAGGATGACGATTTCCATAACAGCCCCAGTATCAGTCATCGGCCGCCGAACCCCGCCGGTTGGAGCTTCCCCCAAAGGACAAAAGACCCTACAAGGCACTACTCAGATCAAAGTACGATGGTGAGGGCCGTGTCAACGCGCGTAGAGTCGGCGCTGCACCCTCCCGCCCCCAACGGCTCACCGTCGAGCCGCACAAGAGGTCTGGACACACCCACGCATGAGCACTACCGCCGAAGCCGAAGGCACCGCCCTGGAGACCCGAGGTCTCGACCCGGTCCCTGACAGCGAGCGCACCGGCAAGGTCAGCGAACTCTTCCCCACCTGGGTGGCCGCCAACATCAGCGTGTTGTTGCTCACCATGGGCGCGAGCCTGGTGGTGGCCTTCCAGCTGAACTTCTGGCAGGCCGTCATCGTGGCGGTCGCCGCCCCCAGTCTGTCGTACGGCCTGGTCGGCCTGTTCGGTATCGCGGGCAAGCGGGGCGGCGCTCCGGGTATGGCCCTGTCCCGCGCGGTCTTCGGGCAGCGCGGGAACCTGCTGCCGGGATCGCTGATCTGGGTCGCCCGCTGGGGCTGGGAGACGATCAACGCGGTGACGGGCGCGTACGCGCTGCTCACGGTGCTCGACATCGTCTTCGGCATCCAGAAGAGCACCCCGCTGGTCATCGTCACGCTGCTGCTCTTCGTGATCGCGACCTTCGTGATCTCCGGCCTCGGCATTCACGCCGTGCAGAGGTGCAACAAATACGCGACGTATCTGTTCGGCGGGTTCTCGGTCCTGGTACTGGTCTATCTGATCTTCAACACCGACTGGAGTGCCGTCTTCGACCGCCCGGCGGGCAGCACGGCGATGGTGGTCGCGGGTATCGGCATGATCGCCGCGGGCGGTGTCAGCTGGATTCCCTCGGCCCCGGACTTCACCCGGTACCTGCCGCGTACGGCCTCCGCCAGGGCGATGGTCGGCAACTCCATCGGCGGCGCCGGGATCGTCGTCCTGCCGATGGTCCTGATGGGTGCGGTGATGGCGGTCTCCACTCCGGATCTGGCCAACGCCAAGGACCCCGTCTCGTTCCTCGGTGAGATCCTGCCGATGGGGATCGCGGTGCCCTATCTGCTGATCGCGCTGGTCGGCATGCTGCTGATCAACGCCATGTCGATGTACTCGGCGGGCTTCACCGCGCAGACCCTCGGCTTCACCGTCGCCCGCCACTGGGCCGTGTCGATCAACGCCCTTATCTCGCTGGTCTTCGGCGGCATCCTGATGCTGGTCGCCACCAGTTTCTTGGGCTCCTTCATCGCTTTCCTGTCGCTGCTCGCGGTGGCCTTCTCGGCCTGGATCGGCGTCTTCGGCGCGGACATGCTGCGCCGCAAGGAGTACGACGGCGAGGCCCTGCTCGACACCACGCGCACCAGTGCCTACTGGTACAAGGGCGGCTTCGCCCCGGCCGCGGTGATCGCCTGGGGCGTGTCCCTGGTGGTGGGCCTGCTGTTCACCACGTCGGACTGGTTCACCGGCCCGCTGGCGTCGAACAACCCCATCGGCGAGTACGGCCTCGGCTGGATCGCGACGATCGTGATCTCGGGTCTGCTGTACCTGGCGCTGCCGAAGCCCTCGCTTGAGGCACCGCGGACCCAGGACACCGAACCGTCTGAGCCAAAGGCGTCTGAGCCCGCAGGGGTCTGAGTCACAGCCGTCTGAGCCGTAGCCCTCCGCGCCGGACTCTGGCCATCTGACACACCGTCAACTACCGTCCCCCTTCCTGGGCACCCGCCCGGTGAAGGGGGACTTGGCCATGCCCGTCACGGTCGTACGCTTCAACCTCGTCGCCCCCGGTGCGACACCCGACGCGCTCTCCGCCCGCTATCGCGCCGCCGTCGAGATGGCCGCGTACAGCGACGACCGCAGCATCAGCACGATCCAGACGGAGGAGCACCACGGCGCCGCCAACAACTGGCTGCCGTCGCCGTTCGCCTTCGCGGGCGCGGTCTTCGGCGCCACCCGCCGCCTCGCGGTCACGGTGTCGGCGGTCATCGGGCCGCTGCACGATCCGCTGCGGCTGGCCGAGGAGATCGCCGTACTGGACCTGCTGAGCGGCGGCCGCCTGGTCACGGTGGCGGGGATCGGCTACCGGCCCGAGGAGTACGAGACGTTCGGCGTCGAGTGGGGCAGCCGGGGCAAGCTCCAGGACGAACTCCTTGAGACCCTGCTCACGGCCTGGACCGGTGAGCCCTTCACCTTCCGCGGCCGCACCGTCCGGGTCACCCCACGCCCGTACACCCAGCCCCACCCGCTGCTGCTGGTCGGCGGTTCGTCGCGGGCCGCGGCGCGGCGTGCGGCCCGCCTGGGGCTGCCGTTCTTCCCGAGCGCGCACCTGCCCGAACTGGAGGCGTACTACCACGAGCGGCGCGCGGCGCTGGGGACCGACGGCTGGGTGATGATGCCCGCGTCCGAGACGCCACTGCTGCATGTCTCCGACGACCCGGACCGCACGTGGGCCATGTACGGCGGGCACTTCCTGCACGAGGCGCGGACGTATGCCTCGTGGCAGTCCAAGGACATCCGCTCGGCGGTCCGTTCCCGCGCCACGACCGTCGACGCGTTGCGCGCCGAGGGCGTGTACCGGGTGCTCACGCCGGACGCGTGTGTGGCCTTCGCCCAGGACCACCAGGGCCACAGCCTGATCCTGCATCCGCTGTGCGGCGGAATGCCGGTCGACGAGGGGTGGCGCAGCCTGCACCTGTTCGCGGAGCAGGTGCTGCCACGGCTGACGGAGTGACCCGGACTCCTAAAGTGAACCAGGGAGCGAACAAGGCCGCCCCCACCCGGAATCCGGGCAGGGGCCGCCTCCTGGAGCGAGGGGCAGCGGGGTTTAGCCCATCTGCTCCAGGGTCTTGCCCTTCGTCTCGGGTACGAACCGGAGGATGAAGGGAATCGAGAGCAGCGCGAAGGCTGTGTAGATCATGTAGGACGCGGACAGGTTCCAGTCCGACATGCTCGGGAAGGTCTTGGTGATCGCGAAGTTGGCGATCCACTGGGCGGACGCGGCCACACCGAGCGCGGCGGCGCGAATGCGGTTGGGGAACATCTCGCCGAGCATGACCCAGACCACCACGCCCCAGGAGAGCGCGAAGAACAGCACGAAGGAGTGGGCGGCGAGCAGCGCCACGGTGCCCTGCGCGTCCGGCAGTGTGATGTTGTCGCCGGTGCCTTCCTTGTACGAGAACGCCCAGGCGGCGAGCCCCAGCGAGACGGCCATACCGGCCGAGCCGATCAGCGCGAGGGGCTTACGCCCGAGCCGGTCGACGAAGATCATCGCGATCACCGTGCCGATGATGTTGATGATCGACGTGGTGAAGGAGTAGAAGAAGGAGCTCGACGGGTCGATGCCGACGGACTGCCACAGCGAGGAGCTGTAGTAGAAGATCACGTTGATGCCGACCAGTTGCTGGAAGACCGAGAGCCCGATACCGACCCAGACGATCGGCAGCAGTCCGGCGCGACCGCCCATCAGGTCGCTGAGACGCGGCTTGTGCTCCATGTGCATCCGGGCGTCGATCTCGGCGACCTTCGCGTCCAGGTCGGTGCCCTTCGGCTCCACGTCCGCGAGTACGGCCTGGGCTTCGGCTCTGCGGCCCTGGGCGATCAGGTACCGCGGGGACTCGGGGATACGCAGCGACATCAGGCCGTACAGCAGGGCCGGGACGACCTCGACGCCGAGCATGATCTGCCAGGCCTCCAGGCCGAGCAGCGAGCCGCGCTGATCACCGTCGGCGAACTGCAGCAGCACCCAGTTGACCAGCTGCGAGATGGCGATGCCGAGCACGATCGCGGCCTGCTGGAAGGAGGCCAGGCGGCCTCGGTACTCGGCGGGCGCGACCTCGGCGATATAGGCCGGGGCGATGACCGACGCCATACCGATGGCGACGCCGCCGAGTGTCCGCCACATGGCCAGGTCCCACAGGGCGAACGGCAGCATCGAGCCGAGGCCGCTGACCGCGAAGAGCACGGCGGCGATCTGCATGACCCGGATACGGCCGATGCGGTCGGCGAGGCGGCCCGCGACCATGGCGCCGATCGCCGCGCCGAGCAGGGCGATGGCGATGACCGTGCCGAGGGTTCCGGGGTCGACGTCGAACTTGCCGCGGATGCCCTCCACGGCGCCGTTGATGACCGCGCTGTCGTAGCCGAACAGGAAGCCACCCAGTGCCGCGGTGGCGGCGATGAAGATGACATGACTGAGGTGTTCGGGCCGACCGCCGCCCGCGGGCGTCGGCTTCAGCTTCGCTGTGGTGGTCACGGTGTCTCCTACAGAGCCCGGACGGCGGCGTCCGGGCGTGTGGGGCTGGGGCCCTACAAGTGGCGCACACCTTGGAGTCGACCACCACTTGAAGGTAAAGACTGCGTTGCAGAGACTATGCCTTCAAGTTTCGAAGTCAATAGGTCTAATGGTGTGACTTTGAAGAGGCAGTCCCAGCGTAAGAGTTCAAGGCTTGAAAGGAAGGGCGTCAGCGGAGCCGCTGGCTGATCACCTTGGAAACGCCGTCACCCTGCATCGATACGCCATACAGCGCGTCGGCGACCTCCATCGTGCGCTTCTGATGCGTGATCACGATGAGCTGCGAGGACTCCTGTAGCTCCTCCATGATCCGGATGAGCCGCTGCAAATTGGTGTCATCCAGCGCGGCCTCGACCTCGTCCATCACGTAGAACGGGCTGGGCCGCGCCTTGAAGATGGACACCAGCATGGCGACCGCGGTCAGTGACCGCTCTCCTCCGGAGAGCAGGGAGAGCCGCTTGACCTTCTTGCCCGGGGGCCGCGCCTCGACATCGACGCCGGTGGTCAGCATGTTGTCCGGATCAGTCAGCACCAGCCGCCCCTCGCCGCCGGGGAACAGCCGCGAGAAGACGCCCTCGAACTCCCGGGCGGTGTCCCGGTAGGCCTCCGTGAAGACCTGCTCCACGCGCTCGTCGACCTCTTTGATCACCTGTAGCAGGTCGGCCCTGGTCTTCTTCAGGTCTTCGAGCTGCTCGGAGAGGAACTTGTGCCGTTCCTCCAGCGCCGCGAACTCCTCCAGGGCGAGCGGGTTGACCTTGCCGAGCTGCTGGTAGGCCCGTTCGGCGGCCTTGAGCCGCTTCTCCTGCTCGGCGCGGACGTACGGGACCGGCTGGTTCCTCGGGTGCTGAGGGTCAGCGGGAAGCTCCTCGCCCTCGGCGGGCGGCGACGGGGCCACCAGCTGGTCGGGGCCGTACTCGGCGACCAGACCCGCCGGTTCGACGCCCAGCTCCTCCAGCGCCTTGGCTTCCAGCTGCTCGATCCGCATCCGCTTCTCGGCGCCGAGCACCTCGCCCCGGTGCACCGAGTCGGTCAGCTTGTCCAGCTCCTCCTTGAGGCCGCGGCCCGCGTCGCGCTCGGCGACCAGGTCCCGCTCGCGTTCCGCCTTGGCGCTCTCGGCCGTGGCCCGCTCCTCTTCGGCCCGTACGAGGGACACCTCGACGTGCGCCAGAAGCTGCCGGGCGCCCGAGGCGACCGCGGCGGCGACCTCCGCCTCGTGGCGCAGCCTGGCCCGGCGCCGCTCGGCACGCGCGCGTGCCTCGCGTTCGGCCCGCGCGCCACGGTCGAGGCTGTCGGCCCGTCCCGCGAGGCCCTTCACCCGCTCCTCGTGGGTACGTACCTGGAGGCGGGCCTCCATCTCGGTCTGGCGGGCGTTGGCGCCGTCGGCGGCGAGCCGGTCCCGTACGGCGGTGTCGGGCTCCTCGTCGACCGGGGCCTCCTCGGCGACGGCCAGCCGCTCGGCCAGTTCCTCCGCCTCCCCCGTCGCCCGGTCCAGGGCCTCCTGGGCCCTGGCCGCCGCGGCGGCCGTACGCTCGGCCTCGCCAGCGGCGCCACGGGCCTGTCCGGCGAGCCGCCCGAGCTGCTGGGACACAGTCGACTTGGCCCGGTCGGCGGCCCGCCGCCGCTCCCCCAGCTCCTCGACCAGCGCGGCGCTCTCGCCGCGCCGCTCCGCCGCCAGACGCTGGTCCTGGGTCAGCTCGTCACAGCGCACGTCCAGCTCGGCCAGCTCGGCGGCGGCCTCGTCCACCGACGCCTGCACCTCCAGCAGGCTCGGGGCCCCCGCGGAGCCGCCCTGCGCGAAGTGCGCGCCCAGCACATCGCCTTCGGCGGTCACGGCCGTCAGCTCCGGGTGCGCGGTCACCAGGTCCTCGGCGTCCTCCAACGTGCCGACGACCACCGTGTTCCGCAGCAGCCACCGCACGGCGGGCAGCAACGCGGCGGGCCCCCGCACCAACTCGGCGGCGGCGGGCGCCCCCTCGCCGGTGCCCGGAGGCGCGGCCACGGCCTCGTCCACGGCCGGGCCGCCGTGAGTGGCCCCCCGGGCCCCAGACGTCACGGCGCCACCGGCGGACGCACCCTCAGCGACCGCCCCGGCGGAACCCGCCCCCGCGCCAGCACACACGCCCTCAGCCACCTCGCCGGAAACATGCGAACCACCAGCGGACGGCCCCACGCGCTCGCCCGCGGCGTGGCCACCGTGAGCGGCGCCTCGCGCCCCAGGCAGCGGCGCTCCAGCGACAGACGCACCGTCGGCGGCACTTGTGGGGCTGGGCCTCGGCGGCGGGAGCGCGGGATGGCTCGGGGCGGCTGCCAGCAGGAGGGCGGCGCGGCCCGCGTCCTGTTCACGGAGGAGGCGGATGGCCTCCGCCGCGGTCGAGGGGTCGGCGACGGCGATGGCGTCGGCGGCCGCGCCGAGTGCCGCCGCCACCGGGACCTCGAAACCCGGGGCCACGGTGAGGAGTTCGGACGCGGGGCCGAGCAGCCCGGTCAGCCGGTCGTGTGCGGACAGTAGCGCGCCCGTACCGTCCTTGCGTCGCAGGCCGAGGGCGAGCGCCTCATGGCGGGCTGCGGTGGCGGCCCGCCTGCGCTCCGCGGCGGTGACCGCCTCGCGCGCGGCGGACAGCGCGGCCTCCGTGTCCGCGAGCTCCCGTTTCGCGGCGTCGTGCCGCTCACCGAGCGCGGAATCGTCCGCGTCCAGACCGTCGACTTCGGCCTGGAGCTGCTCGTACTCGCGCTGCGCGGCCGCCGCCCGCTGCCGCGCCTCGTCGCGCGCGGCGGCGAGGCGGCCGATCTCCGCCTGGGCCGACGCGGCCCTGCTCCGGGCCGCGTTGACCTGGCCGTGCAGCCTGGCCAGGCCCTCGCGGCGGTCGGCGATGACCCGGGCCGCGTCCTTGAGCCGGCGCTCCTCCTGGGCGAGGTCGCGCTCCAGCTCGGCCCGGCGCGCGACCGTGTCCTCCAGCGCGTACTGGGCGGCCTCCAGGGCCGCCTCCAGCTCGGCCTCCTGCTCCCGGACCCGGGCGGCCTCGCGCTCCATGTCCTCGGGGTCCCGGCCGCGCCGCTCCTCTTCCGGGGCGCTGCTCGCACTCTTCACGCGCGCCTCGGCGAGCGAGATCGTGCCGCGGACGCGCTCGGCGAGCTGGGACAGCTCGTACCAGGTCTGCTGGGCGCGCTGAAGCCGCGGCGTCAGCCGTCGTACGTCCTCTTCCAGCGCGGACTCCCGCGCCTGCGCCGCCTTCAGCTCGGCCTCGGCCGCGTCCTTGCGCCGCTTCAGCTCGGCCTCGTCGGCGATCTCGCCGCGCAGCGCGTCACGCAGCCGGACCAGGTCGTCGGCGAGCAGCCGCAGCCGCGCGTCGCGCAGGTCGGCCTGGATGACAGCGGCCCGCCGCGCCACCGCGGCCTGTCGCCCGAGCGGCTTGAGCTGGCGTCGCAGCTCGTCGGTGAGGTCCTGGACACGCGCCAGGTTGGCCTGCATCGCGTCCAGCTTCCGCAGCGCCTTCTCCTTGCGCTTGCGGTGCTTGAGCACCCCCGCGGCCTCTTCGATGAAGGCCCGCCGCCCCATGGGGTCCGCGTGCAGTACGGAGTCCAGCTGGCCCTGGCCGACGATGACGTGCATCTCGCGGCCGATACCGGAGTCGGACAGCAGCTCCTGGATGTCCAGGAGACGGCAGGTGTCCCCGTTGATCTGGTACTCGCTGCCGCCGTTGCGGAACATGATCCGCGTGATCGTGACCTCGGCGTACTCGATCGGCAGCACGCCGTCGGCGTTGTCGATGGTGAGGGACACCTCGGCGCGTCCGAGCGGCGGCCGCCCGGTCGTCCCGGCGAAGATGACGTCCTCCATCTTGCCGCCACGCAGCGACTTGGCCCCCTGCTCGCCCATGACCCAGGACAGCGCGTCCACGACGTTGGACTTGCCGGAGCCGTTGGGCCCCACGACACAGGTGATGCCGGGTTCGAACCGCAGCGTCGTGGCGGAGGCGAAGGATTTGAACCCGCGCAGGGTCATGGCCTTGAGGTGCACGCCCCCGGACTTTACTGCCTGCGCGCCGTCTCACCCTGCGAGCCATCCGGTTTCACGGAGGAAGGTGCAGGGCACATCAGACGGTAAGAGGCTGCCGGGCAGGGGGGACCGGGTGGAAAGAGAGAAGGGACGCCGAGGCGCCCCTTGCAGGTCTTCTTCTCAAGCAGTTGACGGTGACATGAGCAGCCTGACCCTCGTTCTACAGTCCCGGGTCAGGTAAGCGCAGGCTCCGCCTGGGGTACGTCGATGCTCTCGAGGAGTTCTCCGGGGTGAGAAGCGGCAGCCGAAGCCAGCGCGTCGTTCTCGGCCTGGATGCGTCCGAGCTCGGATTCCAGGTCTTGGACACGCTGCTGAAGCCGTCGCATCTCGGCGAGGAGTCGCGGGTCAGAACCGCCGACGTATCCGAGAAGCGCCTTTGCCATGATGGATGGTCCTCCACACTGAGTGACCGACCGAAGCGGTGTGGGTCGTGAGGGAAGCACCCGCGGTGATTGGCACTACTGATGATTACTGCGTTCCCACATGCCAAACAGCTAGGGTGCGCGGGGCTTTCAGCGTCTCACCAAAAAGTTTGACGGTCAACACGATCACGCCCCGTATTGGCGGGCAACCCGGGGGCGCGCGGCAAGAAAACGTGCGGCGCAGCCTCTTCCACGGGGCCGTTTTGTCCCATCTGTCCAAAGACGTGATGGTTCGAAGGCGTGGAGATCATCCTTACTCGCGCAGCCTGGCACGCATGGCCGTTCTTGGCAACCACCAGGCTGTTTCCGCCGTCCACAGCCGCCGCGCGTGGTTACCGTGGGCGGCTCCCCCGGCTCGCTTCCCCCGGGGGTGGCTCAGCGGATGGCGAAGCCGTCGTAGCCACCGCGTGGCGTGGCCCAGATCTCAGTGACTCCGTCGACCCTGCCGGGTGTGTCGCCGTGCCGCAGCCAGTCGAGGAGCCGCTCACACTCCGTCCGCGGCCCCTCGGCCACCACCTGCACCCGACCGTCCTCCAGGTTGAGCGCGAAGCCGATGAGCCCACCGATCTCCAGGGCCGCCGCCCTGGTGAACCAGCGGAAGCCCACTCCCTGCACTCGGCCGCGTACCCAGGCGGTGAACCGTACGTCGTCATTCATGTGGGCAAGCTAACCGGCCAAAAGCTCTCGAGGCACTTCCTCCCCAGGCGACTTCGCGTACAGTCGCGTCCGATGTGGCTCACCCGGATGGGCGAAGCGCATTGACCGTACGTACCGAGGAAGGCCTGTACATGGGACGCCACCGACGCTCCGACGCCGCAAGCGCCGTCGGCCAGCAGCGCAGGAAGCGAGCCGCAGCCGCCCCGGTACGGACCGGACTGCTCGGCGTCTCCGCGGCGGTGGCCCTGGGCACCGTGGCCGTCACCTCGGGCGTGCTGCCGACCGGCGACACCTTCCGGCTGGGCAGTGACGACAGCAGGGTGCAGGCCGACGGTTCGTCCGACGTACAGGCACAGGGTGGCGCCAGTGAGGCGGCGGAGCGCGGGGAGACCCCCGCCAGCCGAGGCTCCGATCGCGCCACACCGTCCGTACCATCCCCGTCGGAGTCCCCCGCCGAGCCCTCGGCGAAACCGTCGAAGGACGCTGACGCGGAAAACGACGAGAAGAACAACAGGGACAAGAAGGGTAAAGAGGAGCAGGCGTCCAAGGCGCCCGCTTCCACCGCGCCGGACCAGGCGGCCAAGAAGCCCGACCAGCCGGAGAAGGCCAAGAACCCGGGCCAGGCCCAGGGTCAGCGCCGCGCCGAATCCGCCAAGCCCGCGCCCGCCCCCGCACCGGCACCCGCCCAGGCGACCGGCGCGGCCGCCGAAGCCGAGGCCGAGGTGCTCTCGCTGGTGAACCAGGAGCGCGCCAAGGCGGGCTGCGCCCCGGTGCGCGCGGACGCCAGGCTGGCCACCCTCGCCAGGAACTTCAGCCAGGACATGGCCACCCGAGGCTTCTTCGACCACACCGACCCGGACGGCGACACTCCATGGGACCGGGCCGACCAGGCCGGGATCGACAACATGGGTGGCGAGAACATAGCCAGGGGCCAGGCCGACGCGCGGGCCGTGATGGAGTCCTGGATGAACAGCCCGGGTCACCGCGCGAACATACTCAACTGCGACTACACGACCCTCGGCGTCGGGGCGCACTTCGCGTCCGGCGGGCCGTGGTGGACCCAGAACTTCGGGTTCTGAGAATCACGCAGGCCAGAGCCCTAGGCGGGCGGTTGGGCCGTGGTGGGGCCGTCATCCGAGGCTCCAACGTCCCGCAAGACGCGATCGACAGCAGCCCGAGTCCGGGACTCGCTGGCGGGCATCAGATGGGTGTAGGTCCGCAGCGTGTATCCGGGGTCATGGTGTCCCAGGTACTCGGATAGAGCCTTGATCGATTCCCCTGCATCGAGAAGCACCGACGCGTAGAAGTGCCGTAGCGCGTGCAACCCGTTCTCACGTCCCGTAGGCACCCCAGCGGCACGGAGAGCCGGACGCCAGACGCGATCGTTGAAGCGGTTGCGTATCAAAGCGAGACCCCCCAGACCGTAGAAGATCAGCGTTGCCGTGACCGGTGGCCCGTCGAGCGTCTTCCACGGGAGAGTGACCTCTACCGGTGGATAGCGGGTGATGTGCGCAGCCAGGGCAGAGCCGACCGAGTCGGGCAGCGGCACATCTCGTTCTTTGCCGCCTTTGGGTGGGGCGAAGACCGGCCGGTTGTTCACGAGCTTCACCTGACGCACGACGTGAACGACGCCGCCGAGGAGATCAACGTCTTCCACGGCCAGCCCGAAGGCTTCCCCCTGGCGATGTCCGCACCCCGCCGCCAACTCGATGATCTCGCGGTACCGGTCAGGAAGCTCCAGCCGCACAGCCATGACACGCTGTTGCATCCACGGCTTGACCTTGCGTGGATCGAGCCGCGGAGCTTTGACAGACCGCGAGGTACATGGATTCGTACGAATGACACGGTCTTCCATAGCTGCTGTGAAGAGCGTTGATACGTGCGCGAAGATCACTCGGCGGTACGCCGGAGACAGCCCAGCATCCTCCATCTGTCGCATCCAGAGGCGCAGGTGAGACGGCTGGAATGCACTCATTGCCCGTGACCCTAGATGCGGGGTGGCGTGCAGCCGTAGCCGCATCTCGGTAGCGGCCCGTGTGGCCGGATCAGTGGTCAGAGTCTCCAGCCACTCCCCCGCGTACTGCCGAAAGGTGATCTTGCCAGCGTTCGGGTCAACGTAGTCACCGCGGGTCATGTCGGCTTCGATGTTCGCTAGCCAGGCTTCCGCTTTGCGCTTCTGCTTGTCCGGGAATGACTGGCTCTTCTCGGTGCCGTCCGGGGCGATGTATCGGGCCCTGTAGCGCTTGCCAGTGCCGTAGCGGTCGGTCTTGACCCTGCGCCCCTTGCCGTCGGGCCCGGTTTCAGTCTTGTACCAGCGGTCTTGGATGTGTCCGGCCATCACGCGGCCCCTTCCATCAGGGTGGCGATCCAGGCGCGGACGTCTTCGGGGTCGTAGCGCAGGTGTCGGCCGACGCGGAAGCCGCGGGGTCCGGTGCGCTTGCGACGCCACTGGTAGACGGTCTCGACCGGGACGCCCAGGAGATCGGCGACGTCGACCGGGGTCAGGTACCGGTCCGGAAGCGGACGCTTCATGCGCACACCTCCCAGCCGTCGACGTCGTCTAGGTCGGCGAGTGCTTCGCGGGCGGTTTCGCGGTTCAGCCGGAGGTCTCGGGCGATGGAAGCGGCGAGCCAGGATTCACCAGGGGTGTGGCCGTGTCCGGCATAAGTCCAGTGGGCGAGGACCAGCGTGGAGCCCTCCGTGTCGTCGAGGTCTTCCGCGTAGCCGCGCTCCTGACGTTCTTGCCGGGCGCGGTAGTCGGCACGGACCTTGCGCAGCGCCCCGAGGGTGGTGGAGTAGCGGCGGGACTTCGAGCTGAAGTGGCCGCGGAAGCCGAGCATGTGGGACCAGTGGGCCAGCAGCCGGTCCGGGTAGGCGCCGTCCAGCTCCCAGCAGGTTTCGATCAGACGCCGGGTGTGGGCGGGCAGGCCGGGCAGTTTGTCGAGTTCGGCCAGCTCTCCGATGCGGCGGTCGACGGTGCCGGTGGTCTCAGCGGCCTTGGTGGCGTACTTCGCGACGTAGGAGGCGACGGCCTGCTCGGTCAGCTCCTCGTATCCCAGGGCGCCGATCGGCTGCACATCCACCTGCGTACCCCAGCGCAGCACCCGTTCCGGGTGGGGGCCGGAGGCCGGGACGGTCACCGCGGCACGTCCGGCAGCGGCCCGGATCGCCTCGTCCAGGAGCTGGGTGCTGGCCCAGGCGGGCGGGACGGAATCGGGCCCGTCGGGCCCGTCGATACGCACCACGGCATGGAAGTGGACCGCGCCGCGGCGCTGGAATTCGGCGACCTTGCCGAACGAGACCCGGCAGTGCTCGCGTAAGGCGCGCTGGGACAGGCCCGCCCGTGCGGCGATCTCCCTGCCGAGGCGGATCGTGAAGCGCTGCCAGAGCTGCCCGGCATGGTTGTTGAACAGCACCGCCCCCGCATAGTCGTACCGCTCGGGGTCGAGCGCAGTGCCGAGCGCGGGATCGTCCTCGCCATGGCGGACGCCGCAGCGGCAGCGGCCGGTGTCGGGGCGGTTGTGGACCGGGCCGAACGACGGTGCGGTCAGCGTGACGAACACGCGGGGGTGGTCGCGGACGGTTTCAGGGACGTCCTTGCGTTGGTCGCCGGTGATCCCGGCGCGGATCAGGTGGTAGGTGTCCCCGGCGTAGGTCCAGGCGCAGGAGGGGCAGCGCGAGGCGCGCCGGTTGCCGCAGGCGATCCGCAGCCGCCCACCGGGCTCGCCCTGGGTCGAGTAGGAGTACAGGACTTCGCCCGAGGCCCGGTCGCGGGTCACGGTCTGGCCCGTCAGGTGGATGGGGTTGGAACAGCCGCCGGTGCGCTTGATCTGCTCGCGCCAGCGGTCGAAGCCGGGGGTGTTGGCGACCCGCAGCAGGTCGGCCAGGGTGGTTGGGTCGGTGCCCAGGGAGGCCGCAGCACCGGCTACGGCCTCAGGGGCGATGGGGAAGACCGTCACGGGTGGTCCTCCCTCGGGTAGCCGTGGCCGAGGGGCGGGTACTGGCCGTGCAGCTTGGCCCAGTCCTCCGCGTAGATCGCATCGTCCACCACGGTGAAGAACTCGGTGTGCGGCCTCACGTCGCAGGCGTCCAGGAACGCGGCGATCTGGCCGGTGCGCTCTTCGTCGGCCGCTTCGGCGGCGTGCTGGGGGTCGTCGAAGTAGGTCACCAGCGCCGCCCCCTCTCGGGGGTGCTGGCCGAGTCACAGGAAGGCCCGGAAGTGTCCCCCTTGGGCTTGCCCGCGTCCAGGGCTTCGTTGGCCCTGTTCGTCTCCGCAACGACCTGCTTGGCGTAGTCGTAGGGGTCCCTGCCGAGTGCTCGGGCTTCCGCGTTCATCTCCGCGGCGTAGCGCTCGCCCTCATCCTTGTCGCGTCCGCTGAAGAGGCCCATCACGCAGCCACCCCCACGGACTCGGTCGACGGCAGCGGCTCGGGTCCGGTCAGCGCGCCGAAGGTAGGGTCGCCAGGGCAGATCGTGTTGCCGTCGTGCGTCAGCACCCGAAGACCGTCAGCCTGAACGAAGGTCCACGACGGGAAGCGGTCCGAGGCGCAGCCGGGGCAGGGCACCCGGCCGGTGTCCACGTCGGCCCACACGAAGGACAGATCCCGACTGACCGGAGATCCCACCGCCTCCGGGTTATGCACGGGGCAGTTGGCCACACTCCAGGTGTTCGGGGTGTCCGAGGTCTTCCGTCGAATCCATCCCGACTTGTAGCAGCCACAGTCACCGTCGGTCGGCACGGCGGCCCGAGCGGTCACGGTTCGCGTGACGATCACCGAAGCAGTCATGCCGTCACCCCCGCGGCAGGCACGGGCAGGGTGTCGCCGGTCACCCAGTCAAACGGCGCGGCCGTCGGGCACGGAACCGAGCCCTCGGTGGTGTGGTGCATCAGCACCCCGGTACCGACCCGGTTGACCCAGCCCCAACCCCCGATCTCCCGTCCGCACGCCATGCACGACGAGGAGATCACCTCAGCGTCATCCGTACGCGACAACGGAGCCGACAGGCAACCAGAGGTCACGGCCGGTGAGACACCGACCAAAGAGTGCGAAGCATTCAACGTCGCAGGCATGATGGAAGCTCCCTTCGAGGGAGCCGGGGGCGACGAAACTGCTTGGCGGTAGGACGTCGCCCCCGGCGTTCGTGTACTAGCTCACACTCATATATACGCGTGCTAGCACGCGATGGCAAGAGGGGTTCCGGGGTATGCTTGTCTGCGAGCTAGTAGACGATCTCGGAGGAGAGATGACACCGCGAGTCCAGCGAGCCGCACCACCGTTCATGCAGATCGCGGACCACTTTCGGCAGAAGATCATTGATGGCGTTCTGACCCAGGACACCAAGCTCCCGCCCATCGCGGAGATCGCCGAAGAGTGGGGGGTAGCCACCGCCACAGCAGCCAAGGGGATCAAGCAGCTACAAGCCGAGGGGTACGTACGCTCATCAACGCAAGGCACCTTCGTTGACCTTGGCCGGAAGCTCACGAGCGGCTCCGACCGCCTCCAGCTCCAGCGGGCAACCGGCAGCGGGTTTCGTCCTGGTGAGCATGTCGAGATCCTCAGCGCCGGACTGACGCCAGCCCCAATCGAGGTCGCCGAAGCCCTTGGAGTCGAGGAGGGTGCGCCAGTCGTACGCCGTCAGCGCCGGTACCTGGATGACGACGGAGTAATCACGCTGTCCACATCCTGGCTGCAAGGCGAACTTGCCGAGAGCGCTCCGGAATTGATCGTCGCAGAAGCGTTGCCGAAGATGACCTTCGGGTTGATCGAAGAGCGCACCGGGCGCCGCACAGTCCGAAGGCGTGATGTTGTCGGCCTACGTCCAGTGCCAGAGGACGCCGCGCCGCTACTCGGAGTCGAGGCAGGAGAACCCGCCTTGACCATGACCAACTACTACTGGGACCAGCACGGTTCCATGACCGAGTACGCGACCGACTTCCTGGGCGCTGGCCGACAGCTCACCGCGGAGTACGACCTCAACTGACCGCCGTACGACGGGCCGTTACAGATTTCTCTACCTCATCAAGACTCGCTCCGCTCGCGGCCGTCTGATCAGCCGAAGGCGCCAACCGCCCCTTGCCCGAGCCTTCGACCCGGTGACGCGGGTTTGCCCGCCGCGTACCGCCGCCGCGATCCGACCTAGGAGGGGAGAACCCTTCAGCAACCGTAGGACCACAGGGCGCACGCACACGAAACACCCCATCAAGACCACCAGACCGGCGCCGCCCAGCGAAGTCGGGTCGATCCAAAGGACCGAGGGCCGCGCACGCGCGGCGGCGCCGGTCGGCCGCCGCCCCGCCGCTTCCATGTCTCCGCCACCAGCTGCGGACCGCCGTCCGCCCGTCGCCCCCACCAGCGGCCAAACCCAGCACCAGGCCATAGGGGCACAAGGGGATTGCCGCACCACCAGGTCACCGACGCTGTGGGTCACCGATAAGGCCGGATCGCGGCGGCGGTACGCGGCGGGCAAACCCGCTCCCTGGGCCGGTGCCCCGTGGCTGGGGCGGTCGGCTCCACGGCTTTAGGCAGCCACCATGGGGCGAGCCTCGAAGATCATGGCCCCAGATCGGGCTATTGCGGGCAGGTCCACGGACTGCCCGATCGCGGCCAGCGTAAGGGGCCATGATCACTCACCCCATGGCAGCTCCCGCCCAAAGCCGCTCCACCGACCGCGACGGCCAACGTGACCGTTCACTGGGGTGGCTCCGGGCGGTGGTCCCAGGGGCGCCTCTGAAGACGTCGCCCTCTCTCATCGCGCTTCGCTGGCAGGATGGATTCGACGAATCCGTAAACGCCGAAGATCCCGAAGGGAACGGTCACCACGAGGCCCGCCCACCACCAGGCGCCCTCGCTTACCGCCATCCAGGCGAAGAACGCGGAGGCCATTAAGAGCAAGACAGCGAGGGTGACTCCTGACCAATCGCGAGCCTCCTCCTGTCGCTTGGACATGTAGCGTCGGAGCAAGTCATCGATGCGTACTTGAAGGGGCTCCCGAAGCTCGCTTTGATCAGGCAGCAGCGAGGATGTCGAGCTCTCTCTTGATCTCCTCCGCCGCATGCCCGGTCGTGCGGCGGCTCTGGATGTACAGACCCGCTAGACCTGAGACAGCGACGACGGCCGCAGCAAGTGGCTGGTAGTTCATGACCGGATGATGACACCCTCAGGCAGCCGCGTAACCGCCGACTAGGCTCGACCCGGCAAGAGGGGTCCGGCTACCCACAAAGGGGGAAGAAGGCTGCTTGCTGAGCAGCACGCACTAGGCGCGAACCCCACTGCCCGTTAGAAACGAGTAACCCCTAACCATCTCACCTGGTCAGGGGTTGTTTCGTCCAGCTACCTATGCCATCAACAGAGCTCAGTGGCACTCTGTGAGCCTTGGCTGGGTGGACGCACGGAGTACTCCGTAGGTCGCGCGGGGGGCTAGCTGCTGAGCAGCCTTTCGCTCAGCGACCTGCCTCTCCCAGTCGGCGACGACATTGAGCGCAGGCGACAGGAGATCCAGAACGGAGGACGGGATGTGATACTGCCCAGCAAGGCGAGCGCGCAGCTCTGCGTCGAGGTTGACGGAGAGCGTGAGCAGCTCAATCCCTAGAACCATTCCGTACCGGTCCAGGTCGATCGCGATCTCAGGCGTGAACTCGTCGGTCCTGTCTACCTGGCCCTGGCTAAGTTCGACGTAGGCCAGGTCGACGGAGGGCTCAATCTCGATGCGAACCATGGGCTCAGACATCACTCACTCCTTCCCAAGCCACGCTCTTGATGATCTTGTCGGACATTGGCCCTTGGTCTGGCACTACCCACACCTTGAGTATGCCGCCGTTGAGGCCAGGGCCGCGATACCGGATGCTCGGTTCAGGGGTGCACTTCCTCTCAATGAAGTTACCCAAGGCGTGCTCAACATCACTCTTCGTTACACTTCTTTGCTGCATGCGCCTCTGTGCGTGGCGAGTGTACGTCAGTCGCATTAGGCATCGGCCTGTCCCGTGGCCGACTGCAACTCGACGGTGAACGATGCGTCTTGTCGCTCCTCGCCATTGACCGTCACCTCAAAGGTGTACAGGCCTTCTGCTACGACGGGAAGCCCAAAAGTGGCCGCAAAGATGACACCTACGTGGCCTAGATGAGGTTTGGCGTCTACGGGTGGCCTTACCGTGCTGGCGATAGCTAGCCCCCTGCCCTGTGGTGGACGCACGGCGACACTGAGCTGCGCCTCTGACTCTCCCTCGTCGAGGAGCACGCGCGCCGCGCATCCCAATGACAGTTGGCCTGGTAGCGCGTCGACGGCGACCCTGTCGAACCCCGCCCCCACCACAGTAAGCAGCCCACCCGCGTCGACGCGGGCGTACTCAGCAAGCAAGAAGTACTGCAATCGAGCCATGCCAACCTCCGGAAGCCCAAGATAGGGGAGCCGCTACACTGCGGCGCACCGTTTGCGCGTACTGCCACAAGGGCGAATCACCCTAACGCGCACAGGGGGCTGCCGAGTCGTCGACACGGGCCGTCCCTGGGCCGTCCGACAGTGGCCAACGGTGACAGACGACAACCGCAGCCCACCGTCATTCCGTAGGTCGGGCTACCGATCACCAACAAGTTCCCAGGTCAGCGAGGCTCCGCGTCACTTCTTCGGGTTCTGACGCCTAGAACGCCTCCTGGGGGCGCGGCGCACGCCTACTGCGGGCGCGGCGGGCGCTGGCAGCGCGGGCAGTAGTAGCTGGAGCGGTTCATCCAAGGGCGGCGGCGCATGGGAGTGCCGCAGCGGCGGCAGGGTTCGTCCTCGCGCCCGTACGCGTCCAGGGACCGCTCGAAGTACCCGGACTCGCCGTTCACATTGACGTAGAGGCTGTCGAAGCTGGTGCCGCCGACGGCGAGTGCGTCGTTCATCACGTCCCGGATGTGTCCCAGGAGCTCCGTGGTCTTGGGGCGGGTGAGGGTGGCCGTGGGGCGTTCGTAGTGCAGCTTGGTACGCCACAGGGCCTCGTCCGCGTAGATGTTGCCGACCCCACTGATCAGTGACTGGTCGAGCAGGGCGCGCTTGACCGTGGTGCGGCGGCGGCGCAGGGCGGTGTGGAACGCGGCGTCGTCGAACTTCGGGTCGAGCGGGTCGCGCGCGATGTGGGCGATCACGTCCGGGAGGCCGTCCGGGGTGTTCTCGTGCAGCGAGAGCCCGCCGAAGGTGCGCTGGTCGACGAAGCGCAGTTCGGTGCCGAGGTCGTCGGTGAAGCCGACCCTGATCCGCAGATGCCGCTCGTCCGCCGTGTCCGTCGGCTGGACCAGCAGCTGGCCGCTCATGCCGAGGTGGGCGAGCACGGAACACCCAGGGGCCGCGGAGTCCCCGAGCGGCAGCCAGAGGTACTTGCCACGGCGCTGGACGGAGCCGACACGGTGTCCGGTGAGCCGGGCCGCGAAGTCCACGCCGCCCGCCGGGTGACGGCGTACGGCGCGCGGGTGCAGCACCTGCACGTCGGCGACGGTCCGTCCGCTGACCCAGGCTTCGAGTCCGCGGCGTACGACCTCGACCTCGGGCAGCTCGGGCACAGTAGCTCCTGGGGGTTGGGGAGTGAGTAACAGAACAGCCGGCCCACCCTGGGGTGGACCGGCTGTTCAGCAACCAGGCAAGTGGCCGCGCTTAGCGTTGCGTCAGCGCGAGACCTTCCCGGCCTTGATGCACGAGGTGCAGGCGTTGAGCCGCTTCGGCGTCCCACTGACCACGGCACGCACGCGCTGGATGTTCGGGTTCCAGCGACGGGGCGTACGGCGGTGCGAGTGCGAGATGTTGTTGCCGAAGCCCGGCCCCTTGCCGCAGACGTCGCAGTTGGCAGCCACGGGACACTCCAAAGACTTCAGATGCTCTTACGGTTAAACCCGGCATGCCGGGTTCAGTGATCTGAAGTGGCGGTGCCAGGGGGTGACCCGATATCTATCGGGCAACCGGAGCAGCATACAACGACCGCTTCGGTAGAACGAAACTACCATGGTCAGCTCGCCCCCCGCCCCGGGCACCCTGCCCACCGAGAACTACCCTGCGGAGCAAAACCGCAGCTAGGAGGCCCAGGTGCCGCAGTTGCTCGACGCCGTCGTGGTGCGCACCTGGTGTGGTCTCGCCCTGGACGCGTTGGGGCGGGCCCGCGAGGAGATCGACGCGATCAACGTCTATCCGGTCGCGGACTCGGACACCGGTACGAACCTCTACCTGACGGTGGAGTCGGCGGCGCAGGCGGTCGAGGCCGTGTTCGCCGGGCACGAGGCGGCCGGGTCGGCCGAGGGCCCTTCGGCGGCTGAGGCCATGCGCGCGATGGCGCATGGCGCGCTGATCGGGGCGCGCGGCAACTCGGGCACGATCCTGGCTCAGCTGCTGCGGGGCATGGCTCAGGTGGTGTCCACCGAGAGCGACGCGGCGCGGCCTGTCGTGGGCGGGGAGCTGCTCGGAATCGCGCTGCGGCGGGCCGCGGACTCCGGATACCAGGCCGTCGCGCACCCGGTCGAGGGGACGGTCCTCACGGTGGCCACCGCCGCGGCCGACGCGGCGACCCAGGGCGCCGACGGCGACTGCGCCACGGCCGCGCGGGCGGCGTACGACGGGGCGCGTACCGCGCTGGCCAGGACCCCGGGGCAGCTGGCCGTGCTGGAGCGGGCGGGTGTCGTGGACGCGGGCGGGCAGGGTCTGGTGGCCGTGCTGGGAGCGCTGGTGGAGGCGCTGTCGGGGCAGGCGCCACCCGCACCCCCACGGCAGATACGCGGCTACGCGCGCGTGCGGCAGGCTGAGCGTACGGACGTCGGGGCAGCCGCGGCGTCGGCTCACCTGGTGGACTGTGCGGCCGACGCGGTGCCCGCAGGGAGCGGGCCCGCGTTCGAGGTGATCTATCTGCTGGAGGCCGACGACCCGGCCGTCGACCGGCTGCGCGGCCGCCTGGACGCGCTGGGCGACTCCCTGGTCGTGGTCGGCGGCGACGGGCTGTGGAACGTCCATGTGCATGTCGACGACGCGGGCGCCGCCGTCGAGGCGGGCGTCGAGGCGGGGCGCCCGTACCGCATCAGGATCACGCACTTCGGGGCCCAGGACGCGCACAGCACGGGCTTCACACCGCCACGGGAGCGGGTGCGGCGCGCGGTCGTCGCCGTGGTCCAGGGGGAAGGGCTTGCCGGTCTGTACGCCGAGGCCGGGGCCACCACGGTGCTCGCGCGTCCCGGCGAGCCGCCCGCGAGTGGTGAGGTCGTCGACGCCGTCCGCCGCGCCCACGCGCGCGAGGTGGTGCTACTGCCCAACGACGGGACCCTGCGGCACACCGTCGCGGCCGCCGCGGAACAGGCCCGTACGGACGGTGTACGGGTCGCGCTCATCCCGACCCGGTCCGCGGTACAGGGCATCGCGGCGCTCGCCGTACACGAGCCGGACCGCCGCTTCGACGAGGACGTGGTCTCCATGACCTCGGCCGCGGGCGCGACCCGCTACGCCGAACTGGCCGTCGCCGAGCGGCAGTCCTGGACGATGGCCGGGATCTGCCAGGCCGGTGATGTCCTGGGGCTCATCGACGGGGATGTCGCCGTGATCGGCGCGGACCTCCCGGACATCGCCACGACCGTGCTGGACCGGATGCTCGCGGCGGGCGGCGAGATGGTCACCCTAGTGCTCGGTGACGAAGTGCCCGACGCTGTCGCGGTGCGGCTGGAGGACCACGTACGCGAGGCGCATCTGGCGGTCGACACGGTCGTCTACCGCGGCGGGCGGCAGTCGCCGCTGCTCCTCATCGGAGTGGAATAACACTCCGCGCATCGGAGGGTTTTCTACAGGCGGACCGTGTCTGTCACTGCCGTGGTGTGCAATGGAACATGTGCCCGCGCTAGAAGAACCGCTGAAGAAACTGCTCGGCCCCGCCACCGCGAAGGTCATGGCCGAGCACCTCGACCTGCACACCGTCGGCGATCTGCTGCATCACTACCCGCGGCGGTACGCGGAGCGTGGTGAGCTGACCCGCCTCGCCGAGCTGCCGATGGACGAGCATGTGACCGTGGTCGCCCAGGTCGCGAGCGCCCGGGTGCTGAAGTTCAACCACGGCAGGGGCCAGCGCCTGGAGGTCGTGATCACCGACGGCAGTGGCCAGCTCCAGCTCGTGTTCTTCGGCCGTGGCATCCACAAGCCGCACAAGGACCTGCTGCCGGGCACCCGCGCGATGTTCGCGGGCAAGGTCTCCGCCTTCCAGCGCAAGCTCCAGCTCGCCCACCCCGCCTACGAGGTCCTGCGCGGCGGTGACGGTGGCGAGGGCGGCGAGGGTGCGGACGCGGCGGCGGTCGGCTCCTGGGCCGGGGCCCTGATCCCGATCTACCCGGCCACCGCGAAGCTGGAGTCCTGGAAGCTGGCCAAGGCGGTCGACGCGGTGCTGCCCAGCGCCCAGGAGGCCGTGGACCCGCTGCCACCCGCGCTGCGGGACGGCCGGGGGCTGGTGCCGCTCCCCGAGGCCCTGCTGAAAATCCACCGCCCGCACAGCAAGACGGATATCGCCGACGCCAGGGCCCGCCTGAAGTGGGACGAGGCCTTCGTGCTCCAGGTGGCGCTGGCCCGGCGCCGGTTCGCGGAGACCCAGCTGCCCGCCGTGGCGCGCAGGCCCCAGCCGGGCGGCCTGCTGGACGCGTTCGACGCGAAGCTGCCCTTCACCCTCACCGAGGGCCAGCAGAAGGTCTCCGGCGAGATCTTCGACGACCTCGCCACCGAGCATCCGATGCACCGGCTGCTCCAGGGCGAGGTCGGTTCGGGCAAGACGCTGGTGGCGCTGCGCGCGATGCTCACGGTGGTGGACGCGGGCGGGCAGGCCGCGATGCTCGCGCCGACCGAGGTGCTCGCGCAGCAGCACCACCGCTCGATCGTCGAGATGATGGGCGAGCTAGCGGAAGGGGGAATGTTGGGCGGTGCCGAGCAGGGCACCAAGGTGGTGCTGTTGACCGGCTCGATGGGGGTGGCCGCCCGCCGTCAGGCGCTGCTTGACCTGGTCACCGGTGAGGCCGGGATCGTCATCGGCACCCATGCCCTGATCGAGGACAAGGTCCAGTTCCACGATCTGGGCCTGGTCGTCGTCGACGAACAGCACCGCTTCGGCGTTGAGCAGCGCGACGCGCTGCGCTCCAAGGGCAAGCAGCCCCCGCACCTGCTGGTGATGACGGCGACCCCGATCCCGCGCACGGTGGCGATGACCGTCTTCGGTGACCTGGAGACCTCGGTCCTGGACCAGTTGCCCGCGGGCCGCTCGCCGATCGCCAGCCATGTCGTACCGGCCCAGGACAAGCCACACTTCCTGGCGCGGGCCTGGGAGCGGGTGCGCGAGGAGGTGAACAAAGGGCACCAGGCGTACGTCGTGTGCCCGCGAATCGGCGACGGCGAGGAGAACGGAACGGAGCCGAAGAAGAAGTCCGCCGAAGGCGACGGCGCGGCCGAGGCCGGAGCCGGAGCCGGAGCCGAGGCCGAGAAGCGGCCGCCGCTGGCCGTGCTGGACGTGGCCGAGCAGCTCGCCCAGGGGCCGCTGCGGGGGCTGCGCGTCGAGGTGCTGCACGGCAGGATGCCGCCGGACGACAAGGACGCGGTGATGCGCCGGTTCGCCGCGGGCGAGGTCGACGTTTTGGTGGCGACGACGGTCATCGAGGTCGGGGTGAACGTCCCCAACGCCACCGCGATGGTGATCATGGACGCGGACCGGTTCGGCGTCTCCCAGCTGCACCAGTTGCGCGGCCGGGTCGGCCGAGGCGCGGCCCCCGGACTGTGTCTGCTGGTCAGCGAGATGCCGGAGGCCAGCCCCGCGCGGGCCAGGCTCGGCGCGGTGGCCGCGACACTGGACGGCTTCGAGCTGTCCCGGATCGACCTCGAGCAGCGCCGCGAGGGCGATGTGCTGGGCCAGGCCCAGTCCGGCGTCCGCTCCTCGCTGCGGGTGCTGGCGGTCATCGAGGACGAGGAGGTGATCGCCGAGGCCCGGGCGGAGGCGGTAACGCTCGTCGCGGACGATCCCGACCTCGAGCGGTATCCGGAGCTGCGTACGGCGCTGGACGCGCTCGTCGACAAGAACCGGGAGGACTACCTGGAGAAGGGCTGACGCACTCTGCTTGTCGCCTCCACCCGGGCCTGACCGGGACTGGCCGGGTCCATTCGGCCCGTACGCCATATCGTGGGGTGACCGCATCACCGAGCCCGAAGGACGCAGATGACCCGCGTGATCGCCGGAAGCGCCGGCGGGCGCCGCCTGTCCGTACCCCCGGGGACCGGCACCCGCCCCACCTCCGACCGCGCGCGCGAGGGCCTGTTCTCGACGTGGCAGTCGCTGCTCGGTGGCCCGCTGGACGGCGAGCGGGTACTCGACCTGTACGGCGGTTCGGGCGCCGTCGGCCTGGAGGCGCTGTCGCGCGGCGCGAGCCACGCCCTGCTCGTCGAGGCCGACGCCAAGGCCGTCCGTACGATCCGCGAGAACGTCCGCTCGCTCGGCCTGCCCGGCGCCGAGGTCAGGGCCGCCAAGGCGGCCCAGGTGATCGCGGCACCGCCCGCCGGCGACCCGTACGACCTGGTTTTCCTCGATCCTCCCTACGCCGTGACCGACGACGATCTTCGGGAGATCCTGCTCACACTCCGCACTCAGGGCTGGCTAGCCGCCGATGCGCTCGTCACCGTGGAACGCAGCACCAGAGGCGGCGAGTTCCACTGGCCGGACGGCTTCGCACCACTGAGGTCCCGACGCTACGGCGAGGGCACATTTTGGTACGGTCGCGCCGCCTCTACCTGCGACAACGCAGAGACCGCACCATGACCGGACCGGAGAGCGAGGGACTTCAGTTGCGCCGCGCCGTCTGTCCGGGGTCATACGACCCCGTCACCAATGGACATCTCGACATCATCTCCCGCGCGTCCAAGCTGTATGACGCCGTGCATGTGGTGGTGATGATCAACCAGTCCAAGCAGGGCCTGTTCACGGTCGACGAGCGGATCGACCTGCTCCGCCAGGTCACCGCCGCCTACGGCAACGTCCAGGTGGAGCCGTTCCACGGCCTGCTGGTCGACTACTGCAAGCAGCGCGACATCCCGGCCATCGTCAAGGGTCTGCGCGCGGTCAGCGACTTCGACTACGAGCTGCAGATGGCCCAGATGAACAACGGCCTCTCGGGCGTCGAGACGCTGTTCGTCCCGACCAACCCCACCTACAGCTTCCTCTCCTCCTCACTCGTGAAGGAGGTCGCGGCCTGGGGCGGGGACGTGTCCCACCTGGTGCCGCCGGAGGTCCTCGACGCGCTCACCAAGCGTCTCGCGAAAGACTGAACCCGGGCCTGCGCGGCAGGCGCTGGAGCTAAGGTCGACTTGTCAGGCTCCAAGCAGGCACCCAGGCAGAGAGTGGCGAGCACCCCGTGGACGTGCAGAAGAAGCTCGACGACATCGTCGGGGCGGTCAAGGGCGCCAAGTCCATGCCGATGTCGGCCTCATGCGTGATCAACCGCGCCGAGCTGCTGTCGATGCTCGAAGAGGTACGGGAGGCGCTGCCCGGCTCCCTCGCCCAGGCCAGGGAAGTCATCGGTGACCGGGAGCAGGTCGTGGAGCGGGCCCGCCAGGAGGCGGGCCGGATCATCGAGGCGGCCCGCGCCGAGCGTGGCTCGCTGATCTCCGACACGGCGGTCGCCCGGCAGTCCCAGGAGGAGAGCGAGCGCATCCTCGCCCAGGCCCGCCAGGAGGCCGACGAGATCCGCGCCGAAGCCGACGACTACGTCGACTCCAAGCTGGCCAACTTCGAGGTCGTCCTCAACAAGACCCTCGGCTCGGTCGGCCGCGGCCGCGAGAAGCTCCTGGGCACCGGCGCGGGCCTGACCGAGCAGGGCTACGAGGACCCGGACTTCACCGAGGCCCCCGAGCGCAGCCACGACCCCGAGACGCTACGCCGACGGGCCGATGAGTACGTCGACGTCAAGCTGGGCGCCTTCGAGGCGGTGCTGGCCAAGACCCTGGACGCGGTCGGCCGTGGCCGCCAGACCCTGCACGGCCGGATGGCCAGCGACGGCCTGGGCGAGCAGCCCACCGACGCGCTGACAGGCGAGCACACCAGCGACGCCGACTACCTCGCCGAACTCGCCGAGCCGCCCACGGCACCGACCCAGCCGCCGCCGTACGCACCGCAGCAGGAGCAGTACGGATACCCCCAGCACCCCGAGCACCCCCAGCACGACCCGTACGCCTACCAGCAGCAGAGCCAGCACCAGAGCCAGCACCAGCCGTACGGTCACCAGCAGGAGCAGTACGGCTATGCGCAGCAGGAGCAGTACGGCGGCCAGCGGGACCCGTACGGATACCCACAGCAGGGCTACGCCCCAGCAGCAGCCGCGGCCACACCGGAACCGTCGGCGCTCGACGAGACGAGCCTCTTCGACACCAGCATGATCAGCATGGACCAGCTACGCCAGTACGAACAGGACCGTCGGCAGAACCCCTGACCGGTCCCCGCCGCCTGCGCCGAGGCACCGGATTGGGCCGACGGCGAAAGGTCCAGTATCCTGGCTCTTCGGTCGCGCATACGCCCGCGATCACGGCTGCCCACTCATCGTGAGAACTCATCCAAGCGCTCACGAGGTCGGCCTCTTCTCGACTTACATGATCCGAAAGCAGGAAACGCCCTGAGTACGCGCCTCGACCACCGCAACCCTCTCGTGTTCGACACACACGAGTTGGGTCGGCGTCCTGGTGCGCTCCAGCGGCTGACCCGCACCGTCCGGGCCCCCAAGGACTTCGGTCTCCAGGGGGTCATCGGGACGCCGGAAGGCGAACCGGTGGAGCTTGAGCTGCGGCTTGAGTCGGTCATGGAAGGGGTGCTTGTCACAGGCACCGCCCGTGCACGGGTCGAGGGGGAGTGCGTAAGGTGTCTGGAGCCGCTCGAGCGAGAGCTCGTCGCGGACTTCCAGGAAATGTTCTCGTACCCTGACGCCGATGACCGGGGCCGCAGCAAGCAGGCGGAGCCGGCCGACGACGCCGAGGACGAGGACATGACCCCCCTCGAGGACGGCATGTTCGACCTCGAGCCCGTGCTGCGTGATGCGGTGGTGCTCGCACTGCCGATGCAGCCGGTGTGCCAGGACGACTGCCCGGGTCTGTGCTCCCAGTGTGGAGTGCGGCTCGCGGACGACCCGGACCACCACCATGACGCCGTCGACATTCGTTGGGCGGCACTGCAGGGACTCGCCGGTTCGCTCCAGGACGGCGAGAAAGACAAGAAGAGCGGCGCCGAAGCGGGCGTCGACGAAGAGCAGGAGAAGTAGCCGTGGCTGTTCCGAAGCGGAAGATGTCGCGCAGCAACACGCGCCACCGCCGGTCGCAGTGGAAGGCTGCGGTCCCCACCCTGGTTTCGTGTGAGCGGTGCCAGGAGCCCAAGCTGCAGCACATCGCGTGCCCCGCTTGTGGCACGTACAACAAGCGCCAGGTCCTCGAGGTCTGAGCGGCTGGTGAGAGGCACGATGTCTGAACCGTCGAACGCTAAAAAGCAGGCGGACAACACGGCCTCGTCCCACACGCTTCTGGAAGGGCGGCTCGGGTACCACCTCGAGTCCGCCCTTCTGGTGCGTGCGCTGACCCATCGTTCGTACGCATACGAGAACGGCGGTCTGCCCACCAACGAGCGGCTCGAATTCCTCGGGGATTCAGTGCTCGGCCTGGTGGTCACGGACACGCTGTACCGCACCCACCCCGACCTGCCCGAAGGCCAGCTGGCCAAGTTGCGGGCCGCGGTGGTCAACTCGCGTGCGCTGGCGGAGGTGGGCCGCGGCCTGGACCTCGGTGCCTTCATCCGGCTTGGCCGGGGCGAAGAGGGCACGGGCGGCAGGGACAAGGCGTCCATCCTCGCCGACACCCTTGAAGCGGTGATCGGCGCTGTCTACCTCGACCAGGGTCTCGACGTGGCCTCCGAACTGGTGCATCGCCTGTTCGACCCGCTGATCGAGAAGTCGTCGAGTCTGGGCGCGGGCCTGGACTGGAAGACCAGTCTCCAGGAGCTCACCGCGACCGAGGGGCTCGGGGTTCCCGAGTACCTGGTCACGGAGACGGGCCCGGACCACGAGAAGACCTTCACCGCTGCTGCCCGCGTCGGGGGCGTCTCGTACGGCACCGGCACCGGCCGCAGCAAGAAGGAAGCGGAGCAGCAGGCCGCGGAGTCCGCCTGGCGCGCCATTCGCGCCGCCGCGGACGAGCGCGCGGAGGCGGCCAAGGCCGCCGATTCCGCGGTGGAGGGGGCGGCCGCCGACACCGCCTCCGACACGGCACCCGCCTGACTGACTGACGCCTGACCGCACATGCCCGCCGGGGAACTCTCCCGGCGGGCATGTGTGCGTCACGCGGGCAAACACGCGCATACGGCGCTGAGCGCGAGCCCGGCTGACGGGGTCGGGCGCGGACCGGGCGCGCCCTCAGGCCGCAGGCGCGACGCCTAGCGCGGCGAGGCGGGCGTGGTCCCGCCGGGCCGCGGGCGCGAAACCGACGGGCGAGAACGCGGCGGAGGGCACGCGCGGACCGCCCACCGAACCGCGCCGCCGAGCGCGCACTCCGTGTGTACCGGACAACCCCACGCCGCGCCCCCTCGCACACAGGCGGCGCTGGCCGCCCTACGCGCCCCTGAACCGCCAGCCGTGGTCCACCGGGCCGATGCCCGCGCCGAGCGCGAACCCGGCGGCGATCGCCCCGGTGACGTACTCCTTGGCGGCCTTCGCCGCCTCCGGGACCGTCAGCCCCTTGGCGAGGCCCGCGGCGATCGCGCTGGCCAGGGTGCAGCCCGTGCCATGCGTGTGGCGGTTGTCGTGGCGGGGCGCGCGCAGCCAGTGTTCTTCGGAGCCGTCGGTGAGCAGGTCCACCGCGTCCCCCGCGAGATGGCCGCCCTTGATCAGCGCCCAGCGCGGCCCGTACCCGAGCACCGCGTCGGCCGCCCGCCGCAGGTCGTCCTCGGAGGCGACCCGTACGCCAGTGAGCTGGGCGACCTCGTCGAGGTTCGGCGTCGCCACGGTCGCGGCGGGCAGCAGGGCGCTGCGTACGGAGTCGAGGGCGGACGCGGCCAGCAGCGGGTCACCGTGCTTCGAGACGCCCACCGGGTCGACCACCGTCGGCGCGTCCGTGCCAGCGAGCAACTCCGCGACCGTCTCGACCAGTTCGGCCGAGGACAGCATCCCGGTCTTGACGGCGTGCACCCCGATGTCGTCCACGACGCTGCGGTACTGCGCCCGCACCGCCTCGACCGGCAGCTCCCACGCGCCCTGCACACCAAGGGAGTTCTGCGCGGTGACGGCGGTGAGCACGCTCATGCCGTGCGTGCCGAGCGCCAGCATCGTCTTCAGATCGGCCTGAATGCCCGCGCCGCCACCGGAGTCGGACCCGGCGACGGTCAGCACCAGAGGCGGAGCACCGGTCGCATCAGTCGCGTCGCGGGTCATCTCAGTCCTCGATCTCGCCGAAGTGGTCCCAGCCGCCCTTGCTGGTCCACGGCGCCCCGTCGACGGTCACCTGGGGCAGCGCCGAGGGATGGAGTACCTCGCCGATCACCTTCCAGCGGGCGGGCAGCTTCACGTCCGGCGGGAACGTCGCGACGATCGCGTGGTCCTCTCCCCCGGTGAGCACCCACTGCATCGGGTCGATGCCGACGGCCTGCGCGATGTCGTTCATCTGCGAGGGGACGTCGATGCTGCCGGACTTCACATCGATCCGGACCTTGCTCGCCTCGGCGATATGCCCGAGGTCGGCGATCAGTCCGTCACTCACGTCGGCCATCGCGCTGGCGCCGAGCCCGGCCGCGGCGGGTCCCGCGTGATACGGCGGCTCCGGCCTGCGGTGCGCCTCCACGAAGGCCCGCGGCGAGCGGAAGCCGCGCGAGAGCACCGCGTATCCGGCGGCCGACCAGCCCAACCAGCCCGTGTACGCGACGACATCGCCCGGCTGGGCGCCCGCCCGGGTCACCGGTTCGTGGTTGCGCAGATCACCGAGCGCGGTGATCGACACGGTGATGGTGTCGCCCCGCGTGACATCACCGCCGACCACGGCCGCGCCCGCGACCTGGCACTCGTCGCGCAGCCCGTCCATCAGCTCGGTGGCCCAGGTGACCGGCAGCTCGGCCGGGACCACCAGGCCAAGCAGCAGCGCGGTCGGTACGGCGCCCATCGCGGCGATGTCCGCGAGGTTCTGCGCGGCCGCTTTTCGGCCCACGTCGTACGCCGTGGACCAGTCACGGCGGAAGTGGCGCCCTTCGAGCAGGATGTCCGTACTGGCCACCACCCTGCGGTCGGGCGCGGCCACGACCGCGGCGTCGTCGCCGGGGCCAAGGCGTACCGCCGGAGTCGTGGTGAGCCGGGAGGTGAGCTCCCTGATCAGCCCGAACTCTCCGAGCTCTCCGACGGTGCCCTTCATTGGTGTACCCCTTCTGCGCCAGTCCGCTTGCGGTCGCGGGCCACTGTGGCCACGGGTACCGTCAACAGACAGGTCGAATTCGTCAACTTCGGTTGTCCACACGCCATACTCTCCGCGCCACAGGGCCCGCGGGTCTCCCCGCGACGTGCGACGACGCGATACCGTGGCGTCTCTTTCCCCCACATGATCCTCGTGGCCGCCCTGGAGGTTCCGTGGTACAGGCGTACATCCTGATTCAGACCGAGGTAGGCAAGGCGTCGACCGTTGCCGAGCTCATTGGCCAGATTCCCGGAGTGATCCAGGCTGAGGACGTGACCGGTCCCTACGACGTCATCGTGCGCGCTCAAGCCGACACGGTCGATGAACTTGGCCGTATGGTGGTCGCGAAAGTCCAGCAAGTGGACGGTATTACTCGCACGCTGACCTGCCCGGTCGTGCACTTGTAACCCCCGTCTACCCTTGGCCGGTGAAGATTTTCCGTCGCCGGCTCAGCCTGCTGCCCGCCCTCGGCCTGCTGCTCGCCGCCGTGGGCTGCTCGTCCGCGGACGACACGCCGTCGGCCGCCGTTCCCTCGCCCGGTTCACGGTCCGCCGCGGCCTGCCGTGACCTGCACGGCGAGCTGCCGCGGCAGCTGGACGGTCTCGACCGCGCCGACCCCACGCCCCGCTCCGAACTGACCGCGGCCTGGGGAGGCTCGGCGATCATACTGCGCTGCGGTGTCCCCCGCCCTGACCGGATGAGTGACGAGAGCGCGGACGGCGTCGAGGTGAACGGCGTCGGCTGGCTGCTGGAGCGGCAGGGCGGCGGGGGCTTCCGGCTCACCAGCACGCTGCGCGAGGCGTATATCGAGGTCACGCTCGACAAGAAGCGGGCCGAGGCCGGTGGCCTCGGCCCGCTCACGGACCTCGCGGGGCCCATCAAGAAGACGGTGCCGGAGGGAATCGCGGGCTGACCCGCGCGGGCCCAAGCGCTAGCGCAGCCCGGTGGGGCGGCGCAGAGCCGCCTGGAGGAGGCGGTCCACCAGTTCCGCGTAGCCGACGCCGCTCTCCTGCCACATCCGCGGGTACATCGAGATGGGGGTGAAGCCCGGCATGGTGTTGATCTCGTTGATCACGAACTGGCCGTCATCGGTGAGGAAGAAGTCCGCGCGTACGAGCCCCTCGCAGGCCGCTGCCTCGAAGGCCTCGACCGCCAGCCGCTGTACGTCGGCGGTCTGCTCGGCGGTGAGCGGCGCGGGCACGATGCCGGACGCCGAGTCGATGTACTTGGCCTCGAAGTCGTAGAAGGCGTGGTCGGAGACCGGCGGGATCTCGGCCGGCAGGCTGGCCCGCGGCCCGTCCTCGAACTCCAGCACACCGCACTCGATCTCGCGTCCCCGCAGCAGCGCCTCGACCAGGATCTTCGGGTCGTGCCGCTGGGCCTCCTCGATCGCCTCGTCCAGGCCTTCGAAGGACTCCACCTTGGTGATGCCGATCGAGGACCCGGCCCGCGCGGGCTTCACGAAGAGCGGCCAGCCGTGCTCACCGGCGAACTCGACGATCTTCTTGCGGGCCATGTCACGGTCCTCGGCCCACTCGCGGGGGCGGATCACCACGTACGGGCCGACCCGCAGCCCGAAGGAGGTGAACACCCGCTTCATGTACTCCTTGTCCTGGCCGACGGCCGAGGCCAGCACGCCCGAGCCGACGTACGGCGTCCCGGACAGCTCCAGCAGGCCCTGGAGGGTGCCGTCCTCGCCGTACGGGCCGTGCAGGACGGGGAAGACGACGTCGACCTCGCCGAGCGCCTTGGGCACCGAGCCCGGCTCGGCGTACACCACTTCGCGGTTGCCGGGGTCGACGGGGAGCACCACGCCGCCTTCGGCGGACTCGGCGAGCTGGTCCACGTCCGGCAGGGCGCGGTCGGTGATGGCCATCCGCTCGGGGTCGTCCGTGGTCAGCGCCCAGCGGCCGTCGCGGGTGATGCCGATCGGCAGGACGTCGTACTTCGTACGGTCGATGGCCCGCATGACGGCGCCGGCCGTGACGACCGAGATGCCGTGCTCGGAGCTGCGGCCGCCGAACACGACGGCGACACGCGGCTTGCTGGGCTCCCCTCCGGGCGAGGAGGGAACCGGGCTCTGGGGGGAGGTCTCGCTGCTCATATCAGGCTGAGCGTACCTGCTGGTAGAACGAGAGTCAGCGTCGCTCGGCCTTGGCACTGCGGGACATCAGCTCCTTGAGCGCGACCACCGGCGGCTTGCCCTCGTGCACGATGCCGACCACGGTCTCGGTGATGGGCATGTCGACGCCGTAGCGGCGGCCCAGCTCCAGTACGGACTCACAGGACTTGACGCCTTCGGCGGTCTGCTTGGTGACCGCGATGGTCTCCTCGAGCGTCATGCCCTTGCCGAGGTTGGTGCCGAAGGTGTGGTTGCGCGACAGCGGCGAGGAGCAGGTGGCCACCAGGTCGCCGAGGCCCGCGAGTCCGGAGAAGGTCAGCGGGTCGGCGCCCATGGCGAGGCCGAGCCGGGTGGTCTCGGCCAGGCCCCGGGTGATCAGCGAGCCCTTGGTGTTGTCGCCGAGGCCCATACCGTCGGCGATGCCCACGGCGAGACCGATGACGTTCTTGACGGCTCCGCCGAGTTCGCAGCCCACCACGTCGGTGTTGGTGTACGGGCGGAAGTACGGGGTGTGGCAGGCGGCCTGGAGGCGCTGGGCGACGGCTTCGTCGCGGCAGGCGACCACGGCGGCGGCGGGCTGCCTGGCGGCGATCTCGCGGGCCAGGTTGGGTCCGGTGACGACGGCGACGCGTTCGGCGGCCGCCTTGGTGACGTCCTCGATGACCTCGCTCATCCGCATCGCGGAGCCCAGTTCGACGCCCTTCATCAGGGAGACCAGGACGGTGTCGGGGGCCAGCAGCGGCGCCCACGCGGCGAGGTTGCCGCGGAGCGTCTGGGAGGGCACCGCGAGCACGGTGAAGTCCGCGTCTCTGGCGGCGTCGGCGGGGTCCGTGGTGGCCCGGATGTTCTCCGGCAGTTCCACGCCGGGAAGGTAGTCGGGGTTCCGCCGGGTGGAGTTGACGGCGTCGATCAGCTCCGCGCGGCGGCCCCACAGGGTCACCTCGCAGCCCGCGTCGGCGAGCACCATGCCAAAGGCCGTACCCCAGGAACCTGTGCCGAAGACAGCTGCCTTCACCGGCCGTGTCACTTCTCGTCCTCCAAGGACTTACTGCGATCTGACGTACTGAGGTCGGACGGGCTGCGGTCGGACCCGCTGCGGTCCACGGCCTTGAGCCGCTGTTCGATGCGCGCCTGGCGCGGGTCATAGGGCGTCGGCGGTGCCTTCTCGCCGCGAAGTTCCTCCAGGAGTTCGGTGACGGCGGCCATGATGAGCTCCGTCACCTCCTTGAGGACCTCCGGCGTGGGCTCCTGGTCGTAGTACCGCGTGAGGTCGACCGGCGCTCCGGCCCGTACCCGGAACGTCTTACGCGGGAAGAGCCGGAACTTCTTCTCCCTGGCGTACGGCGGCATCGCGAGGTGCGCGCCCCACTGGGCCACCGGCACCACCGGGCACTTGGTACGCAACGCGACCCGGGCGACTCCGGTCTTGGCGGCCATCGGCCAGAGCTCGGGGTCGCGGGTGAGGGTGCCCTCGGGGTAGAAGGCGACGCACTCGCCTCTCTCGATGGCGTCGAGTGCGGCGCGGAAGGAGTCCAGGGCGTTGGTGCTCTCGCGGTAGACCGGGATCTGGCCGGTACGGCGGATCATTGTGCCGACAAAGCCGTCCTTGAAAAGGCTGTCCTTCGCCAGGAAACGCGGTACCCGTCCGGTGTTGTACTGGAAGTGCCCGTACGCGAGGGGGTCGAGATACGAGTTGTGATTGACCGCGGTGATAAATCCGCCAGCGGCCGGAATGTGCTCCATTCCATGCCAGTCCCGCTTGAACAGAACCACAAGCGGCGGTTTTGCGATGACCGCCGCCAGGCGGTACCAGAAGCCGATTCTGCGGCGGGACACTCGGACACCTTCCTCTACGGGCCTACTGCGCTGGTGCGCCGCACAAGTGTCGCCCCAGGCCAACCGTCTGTCGAGAACGTAAGAGAACACCGTACGCCCGCCACTCTCCCCCGGACTCCCCCGCGGCAGGCCAGAATGGGCCTGATGCGCATCGATGTCGACCAGCCCGTGGTCTCCGCGTGGACGCTGGTCATACCCCTGAAGCCCTTGCCGCGGGCCAAGAGCAGGCTCGCTGACACGGCGGGCGACGGTCTGCGCCCCTCGCTGGCGCTCGCCTTCGCCCAGGACACCGTGGCCGCCGTGGTGGCCTGCTGGGCGGTACGGGATGTGGTGGTCGTCACGGATGACGCGCGGGCCGCGGCGGAGCTGGGGGCGCTCGGGGCCCGGATCGTGCGGGATGAGCCCGCAGGGGGGCTGAACGCCGCTCTGGCGCACGGAGCGCGCAGCGCGCGAGCGGTACGGCCAGCGAGTGCTGTGGCGGCCCTGAACGCCGATCTGCCGGCGTTGCGGTCGGCGGAACTGGGCCAGGTGCTCGGCGCCGCCGCGGCTTTTCCGCGGGCTTTTCTGGCCGATGCCGCGGGAATCGGGACCACCCTGCTGACCGCCGCGCCTGGCGTGGAATTGCGGCCGCTTTTCGGCGGGGCCTCCCGTGCCCGGCATCTGGCGTCCGGGGCCACCGAACTCTTGACGCCCGATGTGGACTCGGTCCGCCAGGACGTGGACACCGGCGCCGACCTCGACGCCGCCCGCCGCCTCGGTCTGGGGCCCCGCACGTCGCACGCCAGCCGTGCACTGCGGCCCGCCTGAGACCAGCGATGAGGGCGCGGTCCGCCCGATAGGCTGCGGGGCATGCAGGCGACCTCGTACACATACGATCCCGAGACCCGCTGCGGCAGTGTGCTACTGGACGACGGCACCCCGGTGCCGTTCGACGCCGCGGCGTTCGACGCGGGCGGGCTGTTGTTGCTGCGGGTCGGGCAGCGGGTCCGTATCGAGATCGACGAGGACGCGACGGGGGCGGGCGACGTCCCGCGGATCACGCTGGTGACGCTCCAGACCCTCTGAAGTCCCGCGCGGGCTTGCTCACGCACGCGGGCCGGGTTCCCCGTGGGGAGCCCGGCCCGGCGCGTGAGAAGCCCAGTAAGCCCAGTTAAGCCCAGTAGGCCCAGCGAGCTCGGTGAGCCCAGTAAGCCTTGGCCTCGCCTACTTCTTCCTGGCGGTGGTCTTCTTGGCGGTGGTCTTGCGCGCCGTGGACTTCTTCGCGGGCGCCTTCTTCGCTGTGGCCTTCTTGGCGGGGGCGGTCTTCTTGGCGGTGGCCTTCTTGGCGGGAGCCGCCTTCTTGGCCGTGGTCTTCTTCGCCGTCGCCGTCTTGGCCGTGGTCTTCTTCGCCGTGGTCTTCTTGGCGGTGGCCTTCTTGGCGGTGGCCTTCTTGGCGGGAGCCGCCTTCTTGGCCGTGGCCTTCTTCGCCGTCGCCTTCTTGGCGGCGGCCTTGGCGGTGGTCTTGGTACCACCCGAAAGGCTGCCCTTGGGCGCCTTCTTGACCGCGACATCGTGCTTCGGGAGCTTCTTCGAGCCGCTCACCAGGTCCTTGAAGCCCTGTCCCGCCCGGAAGCGGGGCACCGAGGTCTTCTTGACCCGGACGCGCTCGCCGGTCTGCGGGTTACGGGCGTACCGAGCCGGCCGGTCGACCTTCTCGAACGAACCGAAGCCGGTGACCGAGACACGGTCTCCGGCGACGACCGCGCGGACGATGGCGTCGAGTACGGCGTCGACCGCGTCAGCGGCCTGCTGACGCCCACCGAGCTTGTCGGCAATCGCTTCTACGAGCTGCGCCTTGTTCACGTCTTCCCCTTCGGAGACATTGCCCGAACGTATTGTTCAGGCTTTTCGCACGTTAGGCAGATGTATACCGCAAATCAAACACGAAACGGGCTAATCACCCTTGTGCCGCAACGAACTCGACGGTCACTCGGGTCCATCGGCGGAGGGATCTTGGGGAAAACGACCCTCGTCGATGTCCTTCATCAACCGGTCCAGTCGCCTTGCCGCATCAGCGAGATCGTGTTTGGCCGCGGCCGTTACGACCAGCAGCTTCCGGGTCAGCGCCATCCGTACGCCCTCCGGGACTTGCAGTGCGCGCACGGTGGCGTGCGCTTCTTTCAGCCGGTCAGCGACTAGGCCGTAGAGCTCAAGTTGGCTGTCGCGTTCCATGCACCGATTGTGCCATCTGAGTTGAGTTGTCGCCCCACGAGGCCTCAGCGTGCCGCCCAAATGGGGCGATCGGGCCCTGCGGAGCGGCTAAGTCGACCCGGGACGACGCCCTCATCGGGGTGGCCGAAAATCGCCCAACTCATCGTAGGCCAGGAAGGGTTGTCACGGGCCACTGGCGGGGCCGGAAAACGCCGAACCGCGGTCTGCGTGCAGACCGCGGTTCGGATGGTTCGGAGGGAGCGGGTGGTTCAGATGGCGCAAGCGGGTCGTGAGGTCAGGCCTGCACGGTGCTCGGCTTGTGCGCGGGCCGACCCGACTCGTAGGTCGCGATGTCGGCCTCGTTCTGCAGCGTGATGCTGATGTCGTCCAGGCCGTTCAGCAGCCGCCAGCGGGCGTTCTCGTCCAGCTCGAAGTCGGCGGTGACGCCTTCGGCGCGCACCTGCCGGTCCTGCAGGTCGACGGTGATCTCGGCCGTGGGGTCGGCCTCGACGAGCGCCCACAGCTCGTCCACGGTCTCCTGCGGCAGAACCACCGTCAGCAGGCCGTTCTTGAGCGAGTTGCCCCGGAAGATGTCCGCGAACCGCGAGGAGATGACGGTCTTGAAGCCGTAGTTCTGCAGCGCCCAGACCGCGTGCTCGCGGGACGACCCGGTACCGAAGTCAGGACCGGCCACCAGGACTGTGGCGCCCTCGTACTCGGGGCGGTTGAGCACGAACTCCGGGTCCTTGCGCCAGGCCTCGAAGAGCCCGTCCTCGAAACCGTCGCGGGTGACCTTCTTCAGCCAGTGGGCCGGGATGATCTGGTCGGTGTCGACGTTCGAGCGGCGCAGCGGGACGGCCCGCCCGGTGTGGGTGGTGAATGCTTCCATGGCCATGGTTATCGGGCTCCGGCGGTCACGGGGGTGTCGGACAGGTCGGCCGGCGAAGCCAGGTGGCCCAGGACGGCGGTGGCCGCGGCGACCTGCGGCGAGACCAGGTGGGTACGGCCGCCCTTGCCCTGCCTGCCTTCGAAGTTGCGGTTGGAGGTGGAGGCGGAGCGCTCACCGGGTGCCAGCTGGTCGGGGTTCATGCCCAGACACATCGAGCAACCCGCGTGCCGCCATTCGGCCCCCGCGGCGGTGAAGACCTTGTCCAGGCCTTCCTCGACGGCCTGCAGGGCGACCCGGACGGATCCCGGTACGACCAGCATCCGTACACCGTCGGCGACTTTGCGGCCGCCGACGATGGCGGCGGCGGCCCGCAGGTCCTCGATCCGGCCGTTGGTGCAGGAGCCGACGAAGACGGTGTCGACGTTGATGTCGCGCAGCGGCTGACCGGCTTCCAGGCCCATGTACTCCAGGGCCTTCTCGGCCGCCAGGCGCTCCGAAGCGTCTTCGTACGAAGCCGGGTCGGGGACCGACGACGAGAGCGGCGCGCCCTGGCCGGGGTTGGTGCCCCAGGTGACGAACGGCGCGAGCGAGGTAGCGTCGATGACGACCTCGGCGTCGAAGACGGCGTCGTCGTCGGACTTCAGGGTCTTCCAGTACGCGACGGCGGCGTCGAAGTCGGCGCCCTGCGGGGCGTGCGGACGGCCCTCGATGTAGTCGAAGGTGGTCTGGTCGGGGGCGATCATGCCCGCGCGGGCACCGGCCTCGATCGACATGTTGCAGATGGTCATCCGGGCCTCCATCGAGAGCTTCTCGATGGCGGAGCCGCGGTATTCGAGGATGTAGCCCTGGCCGCCGCCGGTGCCGATCTTGGCGATGATGGCCAGGATCAGGTCCTTGGCGGTGACGTCGTCGGCCAGTTCGCCCTCGACGGTGATGGCCATGGTCTTGGGGCGGGCCAGCGGCAGCGTCTGGGTGGCCAGCACATGCTCGACCTGCGAGGTGCCGATGCCGAACGCCAGCGCGCCGAAGGCGCCGTGGGTGGACGTGTGCGAGTCGCCGCAGACCACCGTGGTGCCGGGCTGGGTCAGGCCGAGCTGCGGTCCCACGACGTGGACGACGCCCTGCTCGACGTCGCCGAGCGGGTGCAGCCGTACGCCGAAGTCCGCGCAGTTCTTCCGCAGGGTCTCCAGCTGGGCGCGGGAGACCGGGTCCGCGATCGGCTTGTCGATGTCGAGCGTCGGGGTGTTGTGGTCCTCGGTGGCGATGGTCAGATCCAGGCGCCGCACCGGGCGGCCGGCCTGCCGCAGGCCGTCGAAGGCCTGGGGGCTCGTCACCTCGTGCAGCAGGTGCAGATCGATGAAGAGAAGGTCGGGCTCGCCCTCGGCGCGCCGGACGACATGGTCGTCCCAGACCTTTTCCGCGAGTGTCCTACCCATCGCTTTCCCTTCGGCCGACGTGATGTCTCGGCCCCACTAGAGAGGTGAACGCCCGACGCCCGTAGCCCTGGTACCGGGCGTGCGACGCCGTTGCCCGTTGGTTGGCGGGCGCTGTCCGTACAGGGTGACAAGTTCACCGGAAAATTGAACTTGCGTTTCACAGAGTGAGACGCGAATATCGTTGCATGGACAACTCTAGCGGCGTAGGCGTTCTCGACAAGGCAGCCCTTGTCTTGGGCGCCCTGGAGTCCGGTCCGGCCACCCTCGCGGGGCTGGTCGCGGCCACGGGACTCGCACGACCCACGGCACATCGCCTCGCCGTGGCACTGGAACACCACCGGATGGTGGCGAGGGACATGCAGGGCCGGTTCATCCTGGGCCCCCGGCTGGCCGAGCTGGCCGCTGCGGCGGGCGAGGACCGCCTGCTGGCGACGGCTGGCCCCGTACTGACCCATCTTCGCGACGTGACCGGCGAGAGCGCCCAGCTCTACCGCCGCCAGGGCGACATGCGCATCTGCGTCGCCGCGGCGGAGCGCCTGTCCGGACTGCGGGACACGGTGCCGGTCGGCTCCACGCTGACCATGAAGGCCGGTTCGTCGGCGCAGATCCTGATGGCCTGGGAGGAGCCGGAGCGGCTGCACCGCGGCCTTCAGGGCGCCCGCTTCACGGCGACCGCGCTGTCCGGCGTACGGCGTCGTGGCTGGGCACAGTCGATCGGCGAGCGGGAGCCGGGCGTGGCCTCGGTCTCGGCGCCGGTGCGCGGTCCGTCGAACCGCGTGGTCGCCGCCGTCTCGGTCTCCGGACCGATTGAGCGGCTGACCCGGCATCCGGGCCGGATGCACGCCCAGGCGATCATCGACGCGGCGGGACGGCTCTCCGAGGCCCTGCGCCGTACCGGCTGACCTTCAGGGCATGTGGCGGAGCCGCCTCAACGCCGCGGCGAGCTCCGTTACGTGCCCTGCTCGATCGGAAGTTGACCCAACGTCGAAGAGGCCCTTCCCGTACGGGAAGGGCCTCTTCGATGACGTACCCCCGACCGGATTCGAACCGGCGCTACCGCCTTGAGAGGGCGGCGTGCTAGGCCGCTACACAACGGGGGCCTGCCTGCATTATTACTGCGCTGGGCTACCAGGACTCGAACCTAGAACAACGGAACCAGAAACCGTCGTGTTGCCAATTACACCATAGCCCACTGGTCTAGACCAGCAAGTACCCCCGACCGGATTCGAACCGGCGCTACCGCCTTGAGAGGGCGGCGTGCTAGGCCGCTACACAACGGGGGCCCTAGCGATCCCCACCCGACAGGAGCCGGATGGATGTCACCGCAGACCACCGGGTGCGACCCAGGTGATCCACAGGATGGATCTGTACCCCCGACCGGATTCGAACCGGCGCTACTGCCTTGAGAGGGCAGCGTGCTAGGCCGCTACACAACGGGGGCGTTGCAGATGAGCTCTGCGAGCTGGCCTACCAGGACTCGAACCTAGACTAACGGAACCAGAAACCGTCGTGCTGCCAATTACACCATAGGCCACCAAAACACAACCCCCGGAGGAGATTTTGTTCGGCTTGCGCTTCCCGCCTGACCTTTCGGCCCGGTGGGCGGCGCAGAAAGAACATTACCCGAAGGTGGACGGCACTCCAAAACGGGTATCCCCGCACCGCACTTCACGCCACGGCCAAACCCCGCCACCCGGACCGGGGACGGCGTCAACGGCCCGTACAGGCGCTCCCGGACAACGGCGAAGGGCCGCGCACCCGTAGCGGGTGAGCGGCCCTTTCGTGGCCTGTGGCGGCGACACCGCCACGGCTGCTAGCGCAGGCGTGCCATCAGGGCGTGCTCGACCAGCGTGATCAGGCCGCTCTTGGCGTCCGCGCGGTGCCGGGCGTCGGTGGTGATGATCGGGGTGTCCGGGCCGATCTGCAGGGCCTCACGCACCTCGTCCGGGCTGTACGGCTGGTGGCCGTCGAAGCCGTTCAGGGCGATCACGAACGGCAGACCGGAGTTCTCGAAGTAGTCCACCGCCGGGAAGCAGTCGGCGAGGCGGCGAGTGTCCACGAGGACGACGGCGCCGATGGCGCCCCGTACCAAGTCGTCCCACATGAACCAGAAACGGTCCTGACCCGGCGTACCGAACAGATACAGGATCAGGTCCTGGTCCAGCGTGATGCGGCCGAAGTCCATGGCGACGGTCGTCGTCGTCTTGTCCCCGGTGTGCGTGAGGTCGTCGATACCCGCCGAGGCTGACGTCATCACGGCCTCGGTGCGCAGCGGATTGATCTCCGAGACAGCGCCGACGAACGTGGTCTTGCCCACGCCGAAGCCGCCCGCCACCACGATCTTGGCGGATGTGGTGGAACGGCCTCCGCCGTCAGAGCTTGCGAAGTCCACTGAGCACCCTTTCGAGCAGTGTCACATCTGGCTGACCGCCGGCGTTCTCGTCGCCGCCGGGCTGGTGAATAGCGAC
>NZ_WHOM01000031.1 GCF_009739465.1 Streptomyces apocyni | reverse complement strand
GTGACTCCGCTCCAGGAGAAGGGGAGTAGGGCGGGTCGGTCGTTGTCGATGACCCCGGGCAGCAGGGTGTGCAGGGCGGCGTCCAGCAGGGCCGGGTGGAGCAGGAAGCGGTCGGCTTCGGCGCGCTGGCTGTCGGGCAGCGCGACCTCGGCGAGAAGTTCACCGTCCGGGCCGCGCCAGGCGCGTCGCAGCCCCTGGAAGGCGGGCCCGTACGTGTAGTCCTGGTCGGCGAGGCGGTCGTAGACGCCGTCCAGCGGGACTTCCACGGCCCCGGCCGGTGGCCACACGGCCA
>NZ_WHOM01000030.1 GCF_009739465.1 Streptomyces apocyni | reverse complement strand
CACAGGGTGTAGTCGGCGTACTGCACCGGCAGCGGTGACCACTGCGGCTCCGTACCGCCACAACGAGCGGTGTACGCCGCCGCCAGGTCACGGGAGAGCGGGCCCATCGACCAGCCGTCACCCGCGATGTGGTGCAGCACCAGTTGCAGGACGTGCTCCTCGGAGCTCAGTTCCACCAGTTGCGCGCGCAGCGGCGGCTCCGTCGCCAGGTCGAAGCCCTGCCCCGCGGCATCATCGAGCAGAGCGGTCAGCTCCTCCTCGCCCGCCGCCCGCAGGACGCGGAGCTCCGGACGCACGGCGTCCGCGTCCAGGACGAGCTGCCGAGGCACACCGTCGCTCTCGGGGAAGACCGTCCGCAGACTTTCGTGCCGTGCGACGACGTCGCCCAGGGCGGCATCCAGCGCCGCGCGGTCCAGTGCACCGGTCAGCCGGAGCGCGAACTGGATGCTGTACGTGGAGCTGGAGCCCTCGAAGCGGTTGAGGAACCACAGGCGGCGCTGCGCGAACGACAGCGGCACCACCTCGGGCCGCTCGGCCCGGCTCAGCGCCTTCCGCGCCGGCCGCGCACCCGCCAGCCGCTCGGCGAGCGTGACGACCGTGGGTGCCTCGAACAGCGCCCGGACCGGCAGCTCCGCACCGAGCGCGCTCCGTATCCGGCTCACCAGCCGAGTCGCCAGCAGTGAATCGCCGCCGAGTTGGAAGAAGCTGTCGTCGATGTTGATGGTGGGGAGGCCGAGGGTTTCGGCGAAGAGGTCTGCGAGGAGTTT
>NZ_WHOM01000007.1 GCF_009739465.1 Streptomyces apocyni | reverse complement strand
AAGGGCAGTACTAGAAGAAGGAATCAACCAAGAGTGCCGAATAGTCAACGTTCCACCCATGAGCTAACCACCGCAGAACATTCGCCTGCGTAGTGGCTCTGGATCTCTTACGAGATCTAGATGCTCCTTAGAAAGGAGGTGATCCAGCCGCACCTTCCGGTACGGCTACCTTGTTACGACTTCGTCCCAATCGCTGGTCCC
>NZ_WHOM01000029.1 GCF_009739465.1 Streptomyces apocyni | reverse complement strand
ACCCTCCCCGTTCGCGTACGCCTGAACCCGCACACCACTGTCGGCCACCTGCTGGCCCAGTTGCAGGACCAGCAGTCCGGGCTGATGGCCCATCATCATCTGACCCTCACCGACATCCAGCGCCTGGCCGGGGGAGGTGAACTCTTCGACACCCTCGCCGTCCTGGAGAACTACCCGCTGGATGCGGACGTCCTGGAGCTGCCGGGCACCGGGCTGCGGGTCACGGATGTCGAGCCGCGGGATGCGACGCACTATCCGTTGAGTTTGGCGGTGATTCCTGGTGATGGGCTGAGGCTGCGGTTGGACCACCGTGCCGACGTGTTCGACCGCGATGCGGCCGCACGTATCCTGGACCGCTTCCAGCGCGTTCTGGAGATCCTGGCCGACGACCCGGACCAGCCTGTCTCGCGTCTGGACCTGCTGGTGGCCGATGAGCGTGAGCTGGTTC
>NZ_WHOM01000028.1 GCF_009739465.1 Streptomyces apocyni | reverse complement strand
TGTATTCGGTGCGGTCGAGCCCGTCGCCTGAGGTGATCACCTCGCGCAGTGGCCGCTTCAGGTGCGGGTCGAGTGCGGCGGCGGCCTGGTCGAAGGCGTCGGCGAAGACCGGGAAGGCCGCGTACAGCTCCTGGCCCATCCCGACGCGCTGCGCACCCTGCCCGGTGAAGAGGAAGGCGGTCTTTCCGCTCCCCTTGGCGCCCCGCACCGCGCCCGGCACGGTTCCGCCCAACGCCAGCGCGCTTACCCCGTCCAGCAGTTCGTCCCGGTCGCGGCCGGTGACCACGGCCCGGTGGTCAAAGAGAACCCGGTCTGTGGCGAGGGAGAACGCTACGTCGAGCGGGTCGAGGTCGGGGTGGTCGTCGATGTGCGAGAGGAGTCGCTCGGCCTGGGCGGTGACGGCTTCGGCGGACTTTCCGGAGAGCACCCACGGCAGCACCGGAAGCGAGC
>NZ_WHOM01000027.1 GCF_009739465.1 Streptomyces apocyni | reverse complement strand
GGCGTGGTGGTGGGTGACGAGGTGGTGGGCGAGGAGGGTGCCGAGGGTGCCGGTGGCTCCGGTGATGAGGATGGTGCCTTGGTCCCAGCGGGGCGGTGGTTGGGTTTCGTTGGAGGTGGTGGGGGGTGGTGTGGTGCGGGTGAGGCGTGGGGTGAGCCATTGGCCGTTGCGGTAGGCGAGTTGGGGTTCGCCGGTGGGGATCCTTGACGGGAGTGTGTCCAGCTCGGTGTCGGTGTCGATGAGGGTGATGCGTCCGGGGTTTTCGGTTTGGGCGGTGCGGATGAGGCCCCAGATGGCGGCGTGGGTGAGGTTGGTGATGGGTTCGCCGGGGGTGGTGGCGAGGGCGCCTTGGGTGACCACGGTCAGCGTGGAGTCGG
>NZ_WHOM01000026.1 GCF_009739465.1 Streptomyces apocyni | reverse complement strand
TACTCTCCCTCACCGACGCGGCCCACCTCGTCACCACCCGCGGCCGCCTGATGCAAGCCGCCCGCACCGACGGCGCGATGATCGCCATCCAGGCGAGCGAGGAGGAGATGGCCACCTCCCTCACCGCCCAGCACGGCGGCGACAGCACCGCCAGTGCCGTCACCATCGCCGCCGTCAACTCCCCCACCTCCCTCGTCATCAGCGGCGACGCCCAGGCGGCTCAGCGCATCGCCGACTTCTGGGACGCCCAGGGACGCAAGGTCAAGCACCTCACCGTCTCGCACGCCTTCCACTCCCCCCACATGGACGAGGTACTCGACGAGTTCCACGACATAGCCGCCCAACTCACCTTCAACGA
>NZ_WHOM01000025.1 GCF_009739465.1 Streptomyces apocyni | reverse complement strand
CTGCTGCCCGGTACCGGACTGGTGGAACTGGCCGCGCGCGCAGGTGACCAGGTCGGCGCCGAGCGGGTCGAGGAGCTGACACTGTCCGCGCCGCTGGTGCTGCCGGAGCACGGGTCGGTCCAGCTTCAGCTGACCGTGGGCCCGGACGACGGCTCCGGATACCGTTCGATCGAGATCCACTCGCGCGTCGAAGGCGACGAGTACAGCGAGGGCGTGGCGGCTCCGCCTCCCTCCCAGGCTCGTCCGTGGGCGGTGAACGCGACCGGCACGCTGGTCGCCGCCGGTTCTGAGAGCGGGGAGACGCTGGCCGTGTGGCCACCGGCCGGGGCCGTGGAAGTCCCGCTGGACGGCGTCTACGACCGCCTCGCCGACCAGGACTACACG
>NZ_WHOM01000024.1 GCF_009739465.1 Streptomyces apocyni | reverse complement strand
CTGCTGCCCGGTACCGGACTGGTGGAACTGGCCGCGCGCGCAGGTGACCAGGTCGGCGCCGAGCGGGTCGAGGAGCTGACGCTGTCCGCGCCGCTGGTGCTGCCGGAGCAGGGGTCGGTGCAGCTTCAGTTGGTCGTGGGCGCGGTCGACCCGTCCGGGGTCCGGTCCGTCGAGATCTACTCACGAGCCGACGACGGAACGCACGACGACCCCTGGGCGGTGCACGCGACCGGCACGCTGGTCGCCGCCGGTTCTGAGAGCGGCGCGACGGAGACGTTGGCCGTGTGGCCACCGGCCGGGGCCGTGGAAGTCCCGCTGGACGGCGTCTACGACCGCCTCGCCGACCAGGACTACACG
>NZ_WHOM01000023.1 GCF_009739465.1 Streptomyces apocyni | reverse complement strand
GCCGCCCTGCACACCCTGCTGCCCGGGGTCATCGACAACGACCGACCCGCCCTACTCCCCTTCTCCTGGAGCGGAGTCACCCTGCACGCGGTAGGCGCGACCACCCTCCGCGTCCGCCTCACCCTCACCGGACCCCAGACCGCATCGCTCACCCTCACCGACCCGACCGGCAACCCCGTCGCCACCATCGACGCCCTCGACCTACGCCCCCTGAACAAGGAGGCCCTACGTCAGGCCGCCGCCACCACCCAGGACGGACTGCTCCGCCCAACCTGGACCCCCGTCCCCGCCAACAACGCCGACGACGCGGCCGCCCCCACCCCCGTACTACTGACCATCGACGCGTCCGACGCCGAATACCCCGAGGACAGCGACCTACCGCAGGCGGTACGTAACGCCCTGCACGCCACCTTGCACACCGTCCAGGACTGGCTGACCGACGAACAATCCGCCGACTCCACGCTGACCGTGGTCACCCAAGGCGCCCTCGCCACCACCCCCGGCGAACCCATCACCAACCTCACCCACGCC
>NZ_WHOM01000022.1 GCF_009739465.1 Streptomyces apocyni | reverse complement strand
CCACAGGCCCGTCCGCGCTCTTCGGCACGGTGGTGGCCCGTCCGGACAGCACGGCACGAGCGGCCGCGTCCGCGTCGATGGCGTCGGTCTTGCCGCGCTTGCGCCGGGTGGCGCGGTCGGGCTGGTTGATCTCTACGACGTCGATGCCCTCCTGGCACAGAACCCGGGTCAGCGCGGCCCCGAAGGAGCCGGTGCACTCGACACCGGCCCGGCGCAGA
>NZ_WHOM01000021.1 GCF_009739465.1 Streptomyces apocyni | reverse complement strand
GGCGTGGGTGAGGTTGGTGATGGGTTCGCCGGGGGTGGTGGCGAGGGCGCCTTGGGTGACCACGGTCAGCGTGGAGTCGGAGGCGTCATCGCCCGTGAGCCAGTCCTGCACGGTGCCCAGGGTCCGGTGCAGGCGGTCCCGTACGGCCTCTGGCACGTCACCTGCGTCGGTGTCGGACGCGTCGATGGTCAGCAGTACGGTCTCGAGGGTCGGGCTGTCGGCGTCGCTGGCCGGAACCGGGCTCCAGGTCGGGCGGAGCAGTCCGTCGAGGGTGGTGGCGGTGGCGGCGGCCTGACGTAGGGCCTCCTTGTTCAGGGGGCGTAGGTCGAGGGCGTCGACGGTGGCGACCGGCATTCCGGTGGTGTCGGTGGCGGTCAGGGTGGCGGTTTCGGGTCCGGTGAGGGTGAGTCGGACGCGGAGGGTGGTCGCACCCACGGCGTGCACAGTGACTCCGCTCCAGGAGAAGGGGAGTAGGGCGGGTCGGTCGTTGTCGATGACCCCGGGCAGCAGGGTGTGCAGGGCGGC
>NZ_WHOM01000020.1 GCF_009739465.1 Streptomyces apocyni | reverse complement strand
GAACCAGCTCACGCTCATCGGCCACCAGCAGGTCCAGACGCGAGACAGGCTGGTCCGGGTCGTCGGCCAGGATCTCCAGAGCTCGCTGGAAGCGGTCCAGGATGCGTGCGGCCGCATCGTGGTCGAACACGTCGGTGCGGTGGTCCAACCGCAGCCTCAGCCCATCACCAGGAATCACCGCCAAACTCAACGGATAGTGCGTCGCATCCCGGCCGGACACGCCCTCCAGCCGGACGCCGCCCACGGTGTTCTCCAAGGTGCTGGAGTCCATCGGGTAGTTCTCCAGGACGGCGAGGGTGTCGAAGAGTTCACCGCCCCCGGCCAGGCGCTGGATGTCGGTGAGGGCCAGATGATGATGGGCCATCAGACCGGACTGCTGGTCCTGCAACTGGGCCAGCAGGTGGCCGACAGTGGTGTGCGGGTTCAGGCGTACGCGAACGGGGAGGGT
>NZ_WHOM01000019.1 GCF_009739465.1 Streptomyces apocyni | reverse complement strand
TGGGCGGGCAGGCCTTGGGCGTGGCGGTGTTGGGCGAGGGAGTCGAGGAAGGTGTTGGCGGCGGCGTAGTTGGCCTGTCCGGCGTTGCCGATGAGTCCGGCGATGGAGGAGTAGAGGACGAATGCGGAGAGGTCGAGGTGTTTGGTCTGCTCGTGCAGGTTCCAGGCGGCGTCGACCTTCGGGCGTAGGACCGCGTCGAGGCGGTCGGGGCTGAGGGTGGAGAGCAGACCATCGTCGAGTACGCCTGCGGTGTGGATGACGGCGGTGAGGGGGTGTTCGTCGGGGATTTGGGTGAGTGTGGTGGCTAGGGCGTT
>NZ_WHOM01000018.1 GCF_009739465.1 Streptomyces apocyni | reverse complement strand
TGGGCGGGCAGGCCTTGGGCGTGGCGGTGTTGGGCGAGGGAGTCGAGGAAGGTGTTGGCGGCGGCGTAGTTGGCCTGTCCCGCGTTGCCGATGAGTCCGGCGATGGAGGAGTAGAGGACGAACGCGGAGAGGTCGAGGTGTTTGGTCTGCTCGTGCAGGTTCCAGGCGGCGTCGACCTTCGGGCGCAGGACCGCGTCCAGACGTTCGGGTGTCAGGTCCGACACCACGGTGTCATCGAGTACGCCTGCGGTGTGGATGACGGCGGTGAGGGGGTGTTCGTCGGGGATTTGGGTGAGTGTGGTGGCTAGGGCGTT
>NZ_WHOM01000006.1 GCF_009739465.1 Streptomyces apocyni | reverse complement strand
GAGTGGGGCAACCAGTCCGCGAACGCGACGCTGCGGCTTGGCGATTACAGCCGGGTCGCGGCGCAGTGGCTGGAGGAGGCCTCCCAGGCAATCGCGGAGGCGAAGGCGGCGATGCCGCCGCTGTCGGAGACGACATCAGCGAAGGCAGACCTGGCCAAGGCCCGGGAGAACTACGCGACGGCAATCGACCCGGACAACCGCAACGACCCAGACGCCCGGACAGCCGCCCAAACGGCACGCTTGGATGAATCGGCGGCACAGGGACGGATGGACGCGGCGCGGGGAGAGGCGGTACAGCGGCTGCGGAAACTGGGCCAGACGTATGAGTACTCGGCGCAGAACATGCAGGCAGAGGAGCCACCTACGTTCCCACCACCCGCTCTGTACCTGGGAACCCGGGAGTGGGTCGACCCTCAGGGGCACCGCCCCGAATATCAGTCGGCCCCGGGGCGGAGTGGGGGAGCAGGGCCTGTACCTAGCGGAGCAGGAGTGGTCGGGGGCGGCCCCGCTGACGCTGCCAATTCGCCTGGCGGAGCTACCGGCCAGCCTCTTGGGGCGGCAAATGCGCCTGCTCCGTCCTCTGTTGGCTCTGAGGTGAACGCGCACGGAACCACAGTTGGCAGCGCCTCGCCGCCCGCCGTTGCAGTTTCGCCTGAGCGTCCGGTCGCGATGGGGATCGACAGCGTGGCCGCGCCCGCGCAGGCACCCACTGCAGCCTCGCCCACAGGCTCGGGCACTCCACCGAGCACGGGACGGCCGGATGCCGGTCTGCCCCTGTCCCCGGGCACTCTGCCGCCGCTCGTGGGCGGCTCCCGCACCCGGACAACTCCCCCCGCTCCCAACACCGGTACCGGACGTCCGGCCCCGGGAGCGGCCCGCCCGGTCGGCCTGCCCGGCCAACAGCGCCCGGCCAACCCCGGCCCCGGCGCGGCCGGTCGCCTGCCGCGCGAC
>NZ_WHOM01000017.1 GCF_009739465.1 Streptomyces apocyni | reverse complement strand
AGGAGTTCGCGGAAGGTGGGGTTGCCGCTGGTGTCGGTGCGCAGGACGAGGGTGTTGATGAAGAAGCCGACGAGGTGGTCGAGGGCTTCGTCGGTGCGTCCGGCGATGGCGGTGCCGATGGGAATGTCGTGTCCCGCGCCCAGCTTGGTGTACAGCGCGCTCAGTGCGGCTTGCAGGACCATGAAGAGGCTGGCGCCGGAGTCCCGGGACAGCTCGACCAGCCCTCGGTGCAGCTCCGGCGGGAAGCGGAAGGTCACCGCCTCGCCCCGGTAGCTGGCCACGGCCGGGCGGGGCCGGTCCGTCGGTAGCTCCAACTCCTCGGGCAGCCCCGCGAGCGCGGTGGTCCAGTAGCCGAGCTGCTGGCTGATGGGACTCTCGGGGTCGTCCTCAGTGCCCAGGACATCGCGCTGCCACAGGGTGTAGTCGGCGTACTGCACCGGCAGCGGTGACCA
>NZ_WHOM01000005.1 GCF_009739465.1 Streptomyces apocyni | reverse complement strand
ACGCCCTCACCACCCTCCACAACACCGGCGTCCGCACCTACCTCGAACTCGGCCCCGACGCCGTCCTCACCCCCCTCACCGAGGACACCCTCGACAGCGGCACCATCACCTCCGTCGCGCTCCAACGCCGTGACCGCGACGAGCCCGACGCCCTCCTCTCCGGCATCGGCCAGGCCCACTGCATCGGGGTGACAGCCGACTGGCAGACGTACTTCGCGGGCACCGGCGCCCAGCACACCCCCCTGCCCACCTACGCCTTCCAGCACAAGCGCTACTGGCTGAACGCCACAGAGGCACCAGCCGACGCGGCGGGCCTGGGCCTGCACCCCATGGGGCACCCGATCCTGGGCGCGTCCGTGGGAATGGCGGACCGGGACGAGTACCTGTTCACCAGCCGTCTTTCGTTGCGTACGCATCCGTGGCTGGCCGAGCACGCGGTGGCCGGGACGGTCCTGCTGCCCGGTACCGGACTGGTGGAACT
>NZ_WHOM01000016.1 GCF_009739465.1 Streptomyces apocyni | reverse complement strand
GACCTCGACAGTGATGGTCATCTGTGGGCGGAAGGCCTGACGCTGGAGCGGGTCGCGAACGAGGTCGCGGTGGAGGTCAGTACGGATCACGCGTGCTACGTGATCTTCACGTCAGGGTCCACCGGCCGCCCCAAGGGCACCACCGTCACCCACGGCAACGTCACCCGACTCTTCGAGGCGGTCCGCGCGCGGCTCCCCTTCGGCAGGGGTGACGTGTGGTCGCTGTTCCACAGCTTCGCCTTCGACTTCTCCGTCTGGGAAATGTGGGGTGCCCTCACCACCGGCGGACGCGT
>NZ_WHOM01000004.1 GCF_009739465.1 Streptomyces apocyni | reverse complement strand
AAGGCACCATCCTCATCACCGGAGCCACCGGCACCCTCGGCACCCTCCTCGCCCACCACCTCGTCACCCACCACCACGCCCAACACCTCCTCCTCCTCTCCCGCCGAGGCCCCCAAGCCCCCGGCGCCCAAGAACTCCACACCGAACTCACCAACCTCGGCGCCCACATCACCCTCACCGCCTGCGACATCAGCGACCCAAACGCCCTAGCCACCACACTCACCCAAATCCCCGACGAACACCCCCTCACCGCCGTCATCCACACCGCAGGCGTACTCGA
>NZ_WHOM01000015.1 GCF_009739465.1 Streptomyces apocyni | reverse complement strand
CTCGGCCTGGGCGGTGACGGCTTCGGCGGACTTTCCGGAGAGCACCCACGGCAGCACCGGAAGCGAGCGCGACTCCTGCGCCTCCCCCGACTCCCGCGGCTCCTCGGACTCGGCGGCGGTGGCGGGGGCCGGGGCCTGTTCGATCACCACATGCGCGTTGGTGCCGCCGAATCCGAAGGACGACACACCCGCGCGGCGCGGGCGCCCGTCGGTCTCGGGCCAGTCGCGGGCCTCAGCGAGCAGCTCCACCCCTCCCGCCTCCCAGTCGATGTGGGTGGAGGGGTGGTCGGCGTGGAGGGTTTTGGGGAGGGTGCCGTGTCGTATGGCTTGGATCATTTT
>NZ_WHOM01000014.1 GCF_009739465.1 Streptomyces apocyni | reverse complement strand
CGCAGAGCCCTACCCGCACCCACCGGCGAACGGCCCGACATCACAACCCAGTTCGAGCCCGCCCGACCCGGCATCGAAGAGCAACTCGCCGGGATCTGGAGCCAAGTCCTGGGCGTGGACCGGATCGGCCGCCACGACAACTTCTTCGACCTCGGCGGCGACTCCATCCGCAGCATCCAGGTCCTGGGCAAGGCGCGGGATGCCGGGCTGGTCTTCGGACTGCCGGAGCTGTTCCAGGCGCCGACGCTGGCCGGGCTCTGCGCGTCGGTGACCGTGGACATGGACGCGAGGGGTGGGGATCAGGGGGCTGTCACCGAGCCGTTCGGGCTGGTGTCGGCCGAGGACCTGGCACAGTTGCCCGAAGGCCTGGAAGACGCCTACCCCATGGCCGAACTCCAACTCGGCATGGTCTACGAA
>NZ_WHOM01000003.1 GCF_009739465.1 Streptomyces apocyni | reverse complement strand
AGTACGCCGACTACACCCTGTGGCAGCGCGATGTCCTGGGCACTGAGGACGACCCCGAGAGCCCCATCAGCCAGCAGCTCGGCTACTGGACCACCGCACTCGCGGGGCTGCCCGAGGAGCTGGGGCTGCCGACGGACCGGCCCCGCCCGGCAGCCAGCGACTTCCCCAGCGATGCCATCTCCCTCTCGCTCCCACCGCAGCTGCACGCAGACCTGCTGGCACTGGCACGGGACTCCGGCACCAGCCTCTTCATGGTCCTGCAAGCCGCACTGAGCGCGCTGTACACCAAGCTGGGCGCGGGA
>NZ_WHOM01000002.1 GCF_009739465.1 Streptomyces apocyni | reverse complement strand
TACACCGGGCGGCCCAAAAGCGGGGCAGCGGGAGGGGTGGGGGAGGGGCGGGTGTTTGCGTGCCGGGTGCGGATTGGTTGGTGGGGCGCATGAGGGGGTGGGTGGTGCGACACCGGCTCAGCGTCTGCCGCTGGTGGGGGTGACCGGCGCGCACGAAGGGGGCAGGGCGGCTCGACACCGGCCTAGCGGCCGCAGGCCGTGGGGACTTCGGGTGCGCACGAAACGGGGTGGGTGGTGCGTGCTCGCCCCTCAGCGCCTGCGGCGGGTGGGGGTGACCGGGCGGGGGGTTGGGTGCGGGGCCCCGGCTTGGCGGCTGCGGGCGGTTGCGGGATGCGAGTGGTGGGGTGTCGCCTGCCTGTGGCGGTGGCGGTGGCGGTGGCGGTGGCGGTGGCGGTGGCGGTGTCTGCGGCCCCGGCTGGAGGTCGGCAGGGGGCAGAGGTCGAGGGGTGGTGGTCTGCTGTCGGCCGTCGCCCACGCCCAGCGCGTGACGCTGAGCAAGGGCCGTGCCAGGGGGTAGGGCCGGTTAGTTGAGCTGGGGGCTGCTCGGCGGCCCCATCCCACCCCTGTCGGGGGTAAGAGGAGACTTTGGTACACCAAGTCGCACCTTTTGCCCGGTTTTTGGTGTCCCAAAGTCGCACTTCTCTTCCCGACCTGATCCCACCAGCCCCAGACATGCCCTCCTGCCCCACCGGCCGGTGGCCGCCAGCCCGGGCGCCACCACCCACGCGCCGCTCGCGCGCCCGGTCACCCGCTGGTCGGCAG
>NZ_WHOM01000013.1 GCF_009739465.1 Streptomyces apocyni | reverse complement strand
CAGTGCCCAGGACATCGCGCTGCCACAGGGTGTAGTCGGCGTACTGCACCGGCAGCGGTGACCACTGCGGCTCCGTACCGTCACAACGAGCGGTGTACGCCGCCGCCAGGTCACGGGAGAGCGGGCCCATCGACCAGCCGTCACCCGCGATGTGGTGCAACACCAGCAACAGCACATGCTCGTCCCCGGCCACCGAAAACAACCACGCCCGCAACGGCACCTCGACCGTGAGGTCGAACGCCCCGCCCGCCGCCGTCTGCGCGGCGGCAAGGAGCTCGTCCTCGGTGGTGGACACCACAGAAAGCACCGGACGCGCACCGTCCGCGCCGACCGGCAACACGACCTGCCTGCCCGCCTCCTCGGCTCCTGCCCCCTCCACCTCGGGGAAGACCGTCCGCAGGCTCTCGTGCCGGGCCACGACATCGCCCAGCGCCGCTTCCAGCGCATCCCGGTCCAAGTCGCCGGTCAGCCGCAGCAGGAGCGGCATGTTGTAGGAGGCGTCAGCCTCCTCGAAGCGGTTGAGGAACCACAGGCGGCGCTGCGCGAACGACAGCGGCACCACCTCGGGCCGCTCGACACGGGCCAGTGCCGTGCGTGCCCGCTGTGCTCCGGACAGTCGGTCGGCGAGGGCGGCGACGGTGGGTGCTTCGAACAGTGCCCGGATGGGGAGTTCCGCGCCGAGTTCGGTGCGGACGCGGCTGACCAGTCGGGTGGCCAGCAGGGAGTGTCCGCCCAGGGCGAAGAAGCTGTCGTCGATCCC
>NZ_WHOM01000012.1 GCF_009739465.1 Streptomyces apocyni | reverse complement strand
TTCGTAGACCATGCCGAGTTGGAGTTCGGCCATGGGGTAGGCGTCTTCCAGGCCTTCGGGCAACTGTGCCAGGTCCTCGGTCGACACCAGCTCGAACGGCTCAGTGTGCGCCGCTCCGTTCGCGTCGCTCTCGCGCTCCACGACGGCGGAGAGTTTGGCCAGGGTGGAGTGCTCGAAGAGGTCTTGGAGGTGGAACAGCAGCCCGGCATCGCGTGCTTTGCCGAGGATTTGGATGCTGCGGATGGAGTCGCCGCCGAGGTCGAAGAAGTTGTCGTGGCGGCCGACCTGGTCCACGCCCAGGACTTGGCTCCAGATCCCGGCGAGTTGTTCTTCGATGCCGGGTCGGGCGGGCTCGAACTGGGTTGTGATGTCGGGCCGTTCGCCGGTGGGTGCGGGTAGGGCTCTGCG
>NZ_WHOM01000011.1 GCF_009739465.1 Streptomyces apocyni | reverse complement strand
AAGGCACCATCCTCATCACCGGAGCCACCGGCACCCTCGGCACCCTCCTCGCCCACCACCTCGTCACCCACCACCACGCCAAAAACCTCCTACTCCTCTCCCGCCGAGGCCCCAACGCCCCCGGCGCCCAAGAACTCCACACCGAACTCACCAACCTCGGCGCCCACATCACCCTCACCGCCTGCGACATCACCGACCCCAACGCCCTAGCCACCACACTCACCCAAATCCCCGACGAACACCCCCTCACCGCCGTCATCCACACCGCAGGCGTACTCGA
>NZ_WHOM01000010.1 GCF_009739465.1 Streptomyces apocyni | reverse complement strand
GTCGCGCGGCAGGCGACCGGCCGCGCCGGGGCCGGGGTTGGCCGGGCGCTGTTGGCCGGGCAGGCCGACCGGGCGGGCCGTCCCCGGGGCCGGACGTCCGGTACCGGTCGTGGGAGCGGGAGTTGTCCCGGTGCGGGTGCCGCCCACGAGCGGCGGCAGGGCGCCGGGAGGCAAGGGCAGACCGGCGTCCGGCCGTCCCGGACCCGGCGGAGTGCCGCCTGGGCCTGTGGGCGAGGGCGCGGCTGGCGCCTGCGGGGGCGCGGCGACGCTGTCGATCCCCATCGCGACCGGACGTTCCGGCGAACCCACAACGGCGGACGGCGCGGCTCCCCCAATTGGGCTTGCGACAGCACCATCCCCTGGACCTGAAGGCTGGGCCTGAGAAGGGCTACCCGTCCCAGCAGTTACGGCAGGTGTCCCCACAGGCAGGGCAGACCCCCCAGAGGGTGAGCTGGCCGTACCAGCAGGACCAGCAGGACCAGCCGATCCGCTCACTACGGCACCCGCTGCCCCACCGCTGTTGCCCCCGGAGCCGCTCGGGGAAGCCGGATAACGCTCGCGATCCGGATCCTCCCAGCTCTTCCCCAAATACTTCGCCGGAGGCGGAAACGTAGGCACCTCCTCCGCCTGCATGCTCTGCGCCGAGTACTCATACGTCTGACCCAGCTTCCGCAGCCGCTGTACCGCCTCCCCTCGCGCCGCGTCCATCCGTCCCTGCGCCGCCGATTCATCCAAGCGTGCCGTTTGGGCGGCTGTCCGGGCGTCTGGGTCGTTGCGGTTGTCCGGGTCGGTCGCCGTCGCGTAGCTCTCCCGGGCCTTGGCCAGGTCCGCCTTCGCTGATGTCGTCTCCGACAGCGGCGGCATCGCCGCCTTCGCCTCCGCGATCGCCTGCGACGCCTCCTCCAGCCACTGCGCCGCGACCCGGCTGTAATCGCCAAGCCGCAGCGTCGCGTTCGCGGACTGGTTGCCCCACTC
>NZ_WHOM01000009.1 GCF_009739465.1 Streptomyces apocyni | reverse complement strand
CGCCGCACTCGACCCGCACCTGAAGCGGCCACTGCGCGAGGTGATCACCTCAGGCGACGGGCTCGACCGCACCGAATACACCCAGCCCGCCCTGTTCGCCATCGAAGTCGCGCTCTACCGACTGGTCGAATCCTGGGGCATCACCCCCGACTACCTCGCCGGACACTCCATCGGCGAACTCACCGCCGCCCACATAGCGGGCGTACTCTCCCTCACCGACGCGGCCCACCTCGTCACCACCCGCGGCCGCCTGATGCAAGCCGCCCGCACCGACGGCGCGATG